>CAXXWC010000022.1:0-145815 GCA_963668645.2 Desulfobacterales bacterium | reverse complement strand
CGGCGACCTGGCCGGGCTGATTATCGACAGCTCGGACATCCAAACCTTTCTCCAGCAAGCCGTCGATCTGGTCGCCTGCCACTTGGCCGCGGATGTCGGCTCCATCTATCTTTGGGATGAAGCGGCCCAGCAATTGGTGCTCAGCGCCACCGTCGGCCTCAACCCCGAAGCGGTGGGGCAGATCAAGATGCGCCCGGGAGAAGGGCTGGTGGGCGCCACCTTGCAGCAGGGCCATGCCATCCGCGAAGGCCGGGCCAGCCGCAATCCCAATTTCAAGTATTTCGAGAAGGCCCACGAGGATCGTTTCGAATCTTTTCTGTCCGTACCCATCGTACGCGGTCCGGAAAAGATCGGGGTACTGGTGGTCCAACACGAGGCTGCGGACTATTTCGACGAGATCGACGTCATGGCCTTGCGGGCCATCGCCGCCCAGCTGGCCGGGGCCATCGAAAACGCCCGGCTCATCATTCATTTCGACCGGCTCCAGTCCCCGACGGAAGCCGAAGACCTGATCAAGCGCCTGCACTTCGTCAAGGGGGACGGGGCCGCGGCCGGCTTTGCCCTGGCCATGTCCATCGTCCTGGGCCGGCGCCACGACCTGGCTGAATTTGAAGCCGGCAGCCCCGATCTGGACAACACCCTGGCCGGTCTCCAGACAGCGGTGCGCCGCACCATCAGCCAGCTGCGGGCCCTCCAGCAGGGCCTGGCCGAACGGCTGCCCGAAAGCGCATCCTTGATCTTCGAAGCCCACTTCATGATCCTCAAGGACCAGCGCTTTCTAGGCGCCATGGTCAAGAAGGTGCGCCAGGGGGGGGCGGCGGCCGAAGCCATCCGCCAGGTGGCCGGCCAATTCATGCGCCGCTTCGATGAAAGCCCCAGCGCCTATCTGCGTGAAAAGGCCCAGGACATCGAGGATCTGGCCCGCCGCCTGCTCCACAACCTCCACAAGGAGCCGGCCGAGCACAGCGGCCTGGCCGAAGGGCGCATCGTCATCGCCCCGGAGCTCTTCCCCTCGGACGTGCTCAAGCTGGCCTCGGAAAACGTGGCCGGAATCGTGCTGGTCAGCGGCGGGCTGACGTCCCATGTGTCGATCCTGGCCCGCTCGCTGCATCTGCCCCTGGTGATCGCCGAGCGGCCCGAACTGCTGAAAGTTCCCGACGGCACCCCGATCCTGCTGGACGCGGACATGGGGTCGGTTTTCGTGCGCCCGTCCCAGGAAACCGTACTCCGGTTTGAAGCGCGCAACGCCGCCCGCAACGAAACCATCGCGCAGGCCCCGGCCATGCGCGAACGCACCGAGACGGGCGACGGGGTCCGGGTCCATCTTCTGGCCAACATCAACCTGCTGAGTGAAGTCTCCCTGGCCCAGGACCTCAAAGCCGAGGGGATCGGCCTCTACCGCACCGAGTTCCCTTTTCTGGTACGCACCACCTTTCCCTCCGAAGAAGAGCAGTACAATGTCTATCGCCGGATCGTCGAGGCCTTGCCCAGCGGCGAGGTCACCTTCCGCACCCTGGACGTGGGCGGCGAAAAACACCTGCCATACCTCGAGGCTGCACCCGAGGCCAATCCCGAACTCGGCCTGCGGGCCATCCGCTTTTCTTTTCACCACCCGGACATTTTTTCCCTGCAGTTGCGGGCCATCCTGCGGGCCGCACGGGGGACCGACCGGGTAAGGATCCTCTTTCCCATGATCAGCTCGCTGGACGATTTCACCCAGGCCCGGCGCATGGTGGACGCCGGCCATGATCGAACTGGCGAACCAGGATCTGGCGCCGGCAAAGCGCCCCTTGCTGGGCGTCATGGTCGAGACGCCGGCCATGGTGGAAATCATCGCCGAAATGGCCGCCGCTGCTGATTTTTTCTCCATCGGCACCAACGATTTCATCCAGTACCTGTTGGGCGTGGACCGCAACAACGAACGCGTCGCCGCCTATTACCGGCCCGGGCACCCGTCGGTGCTGCGCGCTTTGCAGCGGGTGGTGGCAGCGGCCCGGGCGGCCGAAATCGACGTGACGGTCTGCGGCGAGATGGGCCACGATCCTGCTTTCGCCCCCTTTCTGCTCGGCATCGGACTGCGGCGTTTTTCCGTCGACCCGCGTTACCTGCCGATTCTCCAGGGGCTCTTTGCCGGGCTGGTCCTTGCTGACGCCGAACGCTACGCCGTGCAATTGCTCGCCTCGCCCAGCGTGGCGGAGGTTCAGACCGTCGTCGATGCCTGGCATTTCGCCGATCAGGTTCCGCCGGCGAACTGATCGGCGCCTTCCAAACGGCGCGGACGCCTCGGCCTGGCGGACGGGCAAGAAGAAAACCGCCCACACCACCGAAAAGCATCAGCGCCGTTGCGACCGATTCGCAAGCAATAACGCTTCATGTTGGCCTTCGCACAGCAATCTGTTGGTTGGATGTTCAAAGACGCCCGCGGGGGGCCACCGGACGGCGCAAGACAGGAGGAGCCATGGCAGTCGATGGGGAAAGGTCGGCAATCGCAACCATGCGCGGGCAGCTGGCGGCGGTCTACGAGCGCTTTGATGCCGCGGCGGCCCCCTTCAGGGCCGGGGCCGTATGCCGCGTCGGTTGCGCCGCATGCTGCATCGAGGTGGGCCGGGTGGACGCCACCACCATGGAAGGCATGTCGATCCGGGGCTATTTGCACAGCCTGCCCAAGGCCCGGCGCACCGCCTTTGAAAAAGCCCTGGCGCGCGATTGGCTGCGCCGCCGCGAGGGCGGATTTCTGCGCTGTCCGTTTCTGCAAAAAAACGACAGCTGTGCCATCTACGCCTGGCGTCCCTTCTCCTGCCGCCAGCTCTACTCTCTGCACCCTTGCACGGGTCAAGGGCCTACGGTCCACCGCCGGAGCGTGGAGCTGGCCCGGGACGCGGTCGCCGAACTCCAGCACCTCGATCGCAACGGCTACTGCGGCCCGGTGAGTTATGTCCTGGAATTGCTCGACGACGATGCCTTCCGCAGCTTCTACCTGGCTGGGAAATTCGATCCGGCCCGCATCATGGCGTTCGCCCGGCCCAGGGGACTGGCGATCAACAGTCGTTGACAAGCGCTAAGAAATATGCTCTACGGAAATTTTCCGTCCTTTTCTTGAAAGAGAGGAAAGAATGGAATGTTTATCTTCTATTCCAATGGCTTGTGGATGTTCGGCCGGATGGCTTCGCAAGCTGAAACTTTTAAGTCCGGACAGAGCGTGCCGGCCGTCCCCCAAAGCTCCGGGGTAATGGTCAGGCCGCATCCCATGAGGAAGGTGCATCTTGACCGGTTTTGCGGCAGTCGCCCATTACAACGGCTGGATGATCGCGGTGTTGGGCGCCAGTATTGTTTTTGCCGGCTTGGCAGTGCTTTCTTTTTTCATCTCCCAATTGCCAAGGATTTTAAAATTATTAGAAAAACAGACGGTCTCGCAGCAACCTGGCGCCCCGGCGCCACCGCAACCGGGCAAAACGGCCGAAAAGCCCGGCAAGAAGGATATCGCCACCCAGATCAAGCCCTTGGTCGCCAAGCTGGGCGAGCCTTTTCAACTTGCCGAACTCTACCGCCTCTGCCGTGAGAATGACATCCCCCACCCCCATCTGAGCCTTTCTCGCCTGCAACATCGAGGGATCTTGCACCCCGAGGGTGGTGGAGCGTTTACCTGGAAATCCGAAGCCGCAGTCACGCAGGAAGACTAAACGATGGACCTATTTCTTTCGTTTCTCAATAACACCGGTTTTTTTCTGGCAGACTACCGCAACCTGATCATGCTGGCCGTCGGGGTGCTCTTCGTCTATCTGGCCACGGCCAAACATTATGAACCGCTGCTGCTGGTACCCATCGGTTTTGGCATCATCATCGGCAACATCCCGTTCTTTCGCGGCTTCGGCATCGGCATCTACGAATCCAACAGCGTGCTGCACTATCTCTATTTCGGCGTCACCACCGGCCTCTATCCGTCCATCGTGTTCCTCGGCCTGGGGGCGATGACCGACTTTTCATCGCTTTTGGCCTATCCGAAACTGATGCTGCTCGGAGCGGCGGCCCAGATGGGGATCTTCACCACTTTCATCGGCGCCCTTTATCTCGGTTTCCTTCCTGAAGAGGCCGCCTCCATCGGCATCATCGGCGGAGCCGACGGACCGACTTCGATCTTTCTGACCGCCAAGCTGGCGCCCCACCTCATCGGCCCCATCGCCATCGCCGCCTATTCCTACATGGCCTTGATCCCGGTAATCCAGCCGCCCATCATGCGGCTGTTGACCACCGAAAAGGAACGGCGCATCCACATGTATGAACCGCGGGAGGTGTCGCGCAAGGAACTGCTTTTCTTTCCGGTCATCGGCGTGCTGGTCTGCTGCATGCTGGCGCCCACATCCATCCCCTTGCTGGGACCCTTCTTTTTCGGCAACTTCATGAAAGAGTGCGGGGTGGTGGAACGCCTGGCCGGCACCGCGCGCAACGCCATCATCGACGCGGCCACCATCTTTCTCGGGCTCACCGTGGGGGCCAGCACCCAGGCCGATGTCTTTCTGGTCGGCCGCTCGATTATGATCTTCTGCCTCGGCGCAGCGGCCTTTTCGGTGGCCACCGCCTCGGGGATCATCTTCGCCAAAATCATGAACCTTTTCATGAAAAACAAAATCAATCCCCTCTTGGGGGCGGCCGGGGTTTCGGCCGTGCCGGGATCGGCCCGCGAGGTTCACTTGCAGGGCCTCAAAGCCGATCCGACCAACTACCTGCTCATGACCGCCATGGCCTGCAACTCCTCCGGAGTCATCGGATCGGCCACTTGCGCCGGGATCCTTTGGAGCTTCATGCTTAAATAGCCCATCCTCGCCCCTTCCCTCCAAACCTTGAAAAGCCCCGCTTCGGCGGGGCTTTTCACTTGCCTTTTACGCCCGTACGGGCCAGGATATCAGATAGCGACAATCAATCTGCAAAGCCTCACGATTGATGCCAACCGCGCGCCGACCGGCGCCAAGCGCCAAGGAGGGCAACATGCTGACCAAGGTCTTGATCAAACGGCACTTTCGCAAGGGCAACGAAATCGAAATCCTCCACCTGCTGCGTGAACTGCGGGCCAAGGCCATGGAAATGCCCGGGTACCTCTCGGGCATCAGTTTAAGCGCGGCAGAAGATCCCCGCAAGGTTCTCGTAATCGGCACCTGGGAGAATCTTGAAAGCTGGCTCGCCTGGAAGAACAATTCCGTACGCAAGCAGTTTGAGGCGATGCTCGAAGTCTATCAGGAGCAGCCGGCCGACTACGAGGCATATTTCGTCGGCGCCCGCTTGGGTGGGTGATCCCAGGTCACCGTCGGACCCATGACCGGGGCGTGAAGCAACGGGCAGGCCCCTGCCTAAACGCGGCCGGCGGGCAAAAAACGCCGTCGACCGCCAGTCCGAGAAAATGCCATTTTCTGATCGATGTCCTGCCTCCGCAAGGGGAGCAAGAGCGGTTTTGTTTTTCTCTTTAAGATTATTCTTGACAGGCATATTTCTCTCTGCCATATGGCGTAATTATCACGCTATAATTTCCTGACCAGTTTTTTTATTCTTTTGGCGTTTGGTCGATCATTGTGCTTCTAATACAAAACCTGATTACCGGCTTCCATACCCCCCATGGGCCGATCCACGCGGTGGATGGGGTCAACCTTTCCCTGTCCCGGGGAGAAATTCTGGGCGTGGTGGGTGAATCGGGCTGCGGCAAGTCGGTGCTGGCCCTCTCGATTCTCGGTCTTCTGCCCCGCCCGCCGGCCTTTGTGGAAGGCGGGAAAATCCTCTTCCAGGAGCAGGATCTGCTCCAACTTTCGCAAGAGGCGCTGCGGCAGTTGCGGGGCAATGCCATCAGCATGATTTTCCAGGAGCCCATGACGGCCCTCAATCCGGTATTTACCGTGGGCAATCAGCTCATGGAAGTGTTTCGCGTCCACCGCCGCCTGGACAGGGCCGAGGCCTTGGCACAATCGGTTGAAATGCTGGCCCGGGTAGGGGTTCCGGCTCCCCGGCGGCGGGTAAGGGAATATCCCTATCAACTCTCCGGAGGAATGCGCCAAAGGGTGATGATTGCCATGGCGTTGGCCTGCAACCCCGCCCTGCTGCTGGCCGATGAGCCCACCACCGCCCTGGATGTCAGCATCCAGGCCCAGATTTTAGAATTGATGCTCGCCCTTAAGGAGGACCTGGACACCGCCATTTTACTGATCACCCACGATCTGGGGGTCGTGGCCGAAATGGCCCAGCGCGTTGCGGTGATGTACACCGGCCGGATCATGGAGGAGGCCACGACCCTGGAACTCTTCGACCGGCCTTTGCACCCTTACACCCAGGGCTTGATGGGGGCCATTCCCCGGGCGGACGCCAGCTTCGAAACCGAAGCCCTGACGGAAATCCAGGGTGTGGTACCCGGGCTGGGGTCCCTGCCTCCCGGATGCCATTTCGAGCCGCGCTGCCCGTGGTCGATGGCCGTCTGCCGCGCCGAGGTCCCACCGCTGAAGGCGGTGGGCGAGAACCACCGGGTGGCCTGCTGGGCGGTGACCGATGACTGAACTGCTCGAAGTCAACCATTTGATCAAGCACTTTCCCCTGCGGCGCGGGTTCTGGGGCCGCCGGCGCGCCGTGGTCCACGCCGTGGACGACGTCTCTTTCAGCATCGGGGAAAACGAGACCCTGGGGCTGGTGGGTGAATCCGGCTGCGGCAAATCCACCACCGGCTTCAGCCTCCTGCGGTTGATCGAACCGACCGCGGGCGAGGTCTGGTTCGAGGGGGAAAACATTCTGTCCCTGGATGCAAACCGGCTGCGCCGGCATCGCCGCCGCATGCAAATCGTTTTCCAGGACCCCTTCGGATCGCTCAACCCCCGCCTGACGGTGGAGCGCATCGTGGAAGAGCCGCTGCTCAACTATGAGACCCTCAACGGCACCCTACGCAAGCAACGGGTGGCCGAAGCGCTCGAAACGGTGGGGCTTCTGCCCGAGCACATGACACGCTTTCCCCACGAGTTCTCCGGCGGGCAGCGCCAGCGCATCTGCGTGGCCCGGGCCCTGGTGCTGCAACCACGGCTGGTGATCGGCGACGAACCAGTCTCGGCCCTGGATGTCTCGGTGCGCGCCCAGGTCTTGAATCTCATGGTCCGCCTGCAGCGGCAGCTCAAGCTTTCCTTTCTTTTCATTTCCCACGACCTGTCGGTAATCCGCTACGTGAGCCACCGGGTGGGGGTCATGTATCTGGGACGGATCGTGGAACTGGCGGATGTAAAAACCATCTATGACCAGCCGGCCCATCCCTACACCCGGGCACTGCTCTCGGCGGTGCCGATACCGGATCCGCGGCGCCGGCGCCGGCGTATCGTCCTGCAAGGAGACGTCCCCTCGCCCATCAACCCTCCTCCAGGCTGTCATTTCCACCCCCGCTGCCCGGAGGCTATGGAGATCTGCCGCCGGGAAGCGCCGCACATGCGGCAGGTGGCGGACCGCCATCGCGTCTGTTGCCATCTTTACAACCATCACGACGAATGGATCGCCAAGCCGCCGGCTTCCCCAACGGGAACCCGGTCCCACCCCCAACTCAAAGGAGGAAGCGTATGAAGCGGAAATTGATGCGGATCATCCTATCGGTGGTTTTCGCCGGCCTGGTTTGCGCCGGTCCGGCAGCAGCGACTGGGGACACCCTCGTAGTGGTGCAAGAAGCCGAACCGGTAGGACTGGACATCATGCAAAGCTCCATCCAGACCACCATGAGCGTCGGCTATAACATCCATGACACCCTACTCAAACCCCAGGAGGACGCCACGGTCAAACCGGGACTGGCCGAAAAATGGGAAGCGGTGGACGACCTGACCTGGAAATTCACCCTGGTCGCCGGCGCCACCTTCCACAACGGGGAGCCTATCAACGCCGAGGCGGTAAAATTTTCCTTCGAACGCATCACGAGCGACGCGCTCAAGAGTCCCCACCGCGGCAAACTCAACAGTTTCAAGGAAGTCAAGGTCATCGACGACCGCACGTTCACCATCACTATGAAGCAGCCGTATGCCCCGGGGCTTTACATGCTGGCCCAGTATCTGTTTATCGTGCCGCCGAAATACGTCCAGCAGGTGGGAGATGCCGAATACAACCTCAAGCCCGTCGGCTGCGGGGCCTACAAGCTGGACAAATGGGTCAAGGGCCAGGAGATCGTGCTGTCGGCCTACGACAAGTACTACGGCCTCAAACCGGCCTACAAGAAGCTGATCTTCAAGGGAATCCCGGAGGAAGCCTCCCGCATCGCGGCCCTGCTCACCGGCGAGGCGGATGTGATCAGCGGCGTGCCGGTGCACCAGCGCAAGAAGGTCCTCAACTCGGGCAAGGCCTACCTCACCGATCAGATGGGTTCGATGAATTATCTGGGCCTGAACACCTATGAAAAACCGTTCAGCGATGTCCGGGTGCGCCAGGCCGTCAACCATGCCATCAACCGGCCCCTGATCAACAAGGCCCTGTTCAACGGCAAGGCGATTCTCTGCGCCGGCCCCATCAGCCCGCGCACCTTCGGCGCCGACCCCTCCCTCAAGCCCTATGCCTACGATCCGCAGAAAGCCAAGCAGCTTTTGTCCGAGGCCGGCTACCCTGACGGCTTCGAGACCCGCCTGGCCTACGGCACCTACCTGCCCCAGATCCAGGAGCAGGCCGAGGCGATCGCCGCGGACCTGGCCAAGGCGGGCATCCGGGTAACCCTCGAACCCTTCGAACGCGCTGTGATGTGGGACCGCTACAAGAAGAAACTGCACCAGATGTATATCTATTTCTGGGACGACGCCCCGGAACCGGACCGCTACATGTACAGTCTCTTTCACTCCAAGAGCCGGGACTACTACTACAAAAGCGAAACGGTGGACCAGCTCCTGGACAAGGGCCGCTCCACCCTGGATCCCGCGGCCCGGGTCAAAATCTACAACGAACTGGATCGCTTTCTGTACCAGGATGCCCCCTGGGTGTATCTTTACGTAATTCCGGAGGTCTTTGCCGTCTCCAACGCCGTGCAGTACAAGGGGCTGCGCGACGGTTATCTGATCATGAACACGGCCAAGCCGAAAAAGTGATCTGGGATGGTATTGCGATGTAAATGATCGGGCGCCGGATGGTCAGGGAAACGACCCTCCGGCACCCGCTAACCGAAACCTGGGACAATGGGTCGATACATCCTCAAAAGGCTCTGGCACACCGTCTACGTGGCCGTGGGCATCTCCATCATCAGCTTCTTTTTCATCCATCTTTCCGGTGATCCGGTGATGCTGATGCTGCCGCCGGACGCCTCCCATGCCGAAATCGAGGCCCTGCGCGAACAGCTCGGTTTCAATGACCCGCTGCCGGTGCAGTACTGGCGCTTTGCCGTGCGCGCCGTCCACGGCGACCTGGGCATGTCCCTCTACTACCGGGTGCCGGCCATCGACTTGATCCTCCAGCGTCTGCCCGCCAGCCTGGAACTGGCCGGCGCCGCCATGCTCATCGCCCTGGTGGTCTCGATCCCGCTGGGGATCATCTCGGCGGTCAAACGCGGATCACTCTTGGATGTCTCATCCATGCTGGGGGCCCTTTTCGGGCTCTCCATGCCCCATTTCTGGCTGGGGATCATGATGATCCTGCTCTTTTCGGTGACCCTGGGATGGCTGCCCACCTCGGGCCGGGGCACGCTGGCCCATCTGATCATGCCCTCATTGGCCCTGGGTCTGAGCCTGATGGCCATGTTCGCCCGGCTGACCCGCTCGGTGATGCTGGAGGTCCTGAACCAGGACTATGTGCGCACCGCCCGGGCCAAAGGACTGCGCGAGCGGTGGGTTATCGGCAAACATGCGTTGAAAAACGCCCTGATCCCCCTGGTCACCGTAGCCGGAATGCAATTCGGGTTTCTTATCGGCGGCACGGTGATCATCGAAACGGTTTTCGCCTGGCCGGGGGTCGGGCGCCTGGTGGTCCAGGCCATCTTCAGCCGGGATTACCCCCTGGTCCAGTCCGCGGTTTTGGTCCTGGCCGTCCTTTTCGTGCTGATCAACCTGATTACCGACCTGATCTATCTCTACCTCGATCCCCAGATCAGCTACCTGGAGGCCAAGTGAAAGGAGTCGGGCGTTTCAATCAACTGCGCGCCAGTTGGCGCCTTTGGGCCGAGACGTTTCAGGCCCTGAGCCGCTCGCCCGGAGCGGTGGCCGGAGGCCTGCTGCTGGCCGCAATCCTCTCCACGAGCCTGTTTTTCCCGCTCTTCTACCCCCGCGACCCCCTGGCCCAGGACCTGCTGGCCCGTCTGACCCCACCGTTCTGGCAGGAGGGCGGGACTCTGCTTTATCCGCTGGGGACGGACAATCTGGGCCGCGATGTGCTGGTGCGCATCCTCTACGGCAGCCGGGTCAGTCTTCTGGTGGGCTTTTCCGCGGTCCTTGTGGCCTGTACCACGGGAATCGTGCTGGGTCTGATCTCGGGCTACTTCGGCGGGCGCACCGATAATCTGATCATGCGTCTGGCCGACGTGTTCATGGCCTATCCCTTCATGCTGCTCACCATCTCGGTGATCGCGGTGCTGGGCAACTCGATCTTCAACCTGATTCTGGTTCTGGGGCTCTCGGACTGGGTTACCTATGCCCGTACGATCCGTGGCAGCGTTCTGAGCATCAAGAAAAAAGAGTTCGTCATGGCGGCGCACAGCGTTGGCACTTCCCACGGGGTGATCCTGCTGCGCCACATCTTTCCCAATGTGCTGTCGCCGATCCTGGTCCTGGGCACCGTACGGGTGGCCAACATCATCATCTGGGAAAGCGGATTGTCGTTTCTCGGCATGGGCGCTCCGCCGCCCATGCCCACCTGGGGCCGCATGCTGGCCGAAGGAAGGGTGTACATTGCCGATGCCTGGTGGCTGGTGACCTTGCCGGGGCTGGCCATCATGCTGACCATTCTGTCGATCAACCTCTTGGGCGACGGGCTGCGGGATGCCCTCGATCCGCGCCTGAGAAACATTCCCGGCTGATTTGGAAAGGAGTCGAATTCTGTCATGAAAGCACTTGTGCTCGGTCTTGGGTTTCAGGGTAGGGCCGTGATCCACGATTTGTCGCAAAACGACCAGATCGACGAGATCATCGGTGCGGATATGGACACCAGCGCAGCGGACGCATTTCTCCGCCGCGGCAACTACCCGAACGTGCGCCTGCAAAAGATCGACGCCCGTCAAAAGGAAGACCTGGCTGCACTGATGCGCGGCACCCAAGCGGCCATTGCCGTTTGCATGTTGCCCACTTTTCTGGCACATACGGTGGCCGAAGCCTGCATCGCGGCGAAAATTCCCTTTGTCAACACCAGCTATGCCCATTGGGTGGCAGATCTGGACGCCGAAGCCCGCCGCAATGGCATCACCATTATGCCGGAAATGGGCTTCGATCCGGGAATCGACCTGATTCTGGGAGGACTGGCGGTAAAAGGCCTGGACGAGGTTCACGGCCTGTACAGTTACGGGCTTGGGGTTCCGGAACCGGCGGCGGCCGACAATGCGATCAAGTATAAAGTCAACTGGACCCTGGAAGGTGTACTCAATGCCTACCGCAGGCCGGCCCGGATTCTGAAAGGCGGCCGGATGGAGGAGATTGCCGGTACCCATATCTTCCGCCCGGAGCACATCCACACCATCCGGGTAGGGGATCTCGGCGAAATGGAAGCCTACCCCAACGGCGATGCCATCGGTTTCATCCAACGCTTCGGCCTTGATGGACCGCAGCTTCGGGACATGGCCCGTTTCGCCGCCCGCTGGCCCGGCCACTGCGCCTTCTGGCGCACAATGGCGGACATGGGTTTCCTGGAAGACGAACCGCTGCAGTTTCTGGTCCACCATCTTAACCCGCGCCTGCAATACCGCGATGATGAACGGGATATTGCAGTGCTGCGCATCCAGACCTGGGGGATCAAGGACGGATCGAAAAAGCGGCTGACCTACGAATTGATCGATTACCGCGATCTTAAGACCGGACTTTTTGCCATGAACCGCACGGTGGGCTATACGGCCAGCATCGCGGCCCAGATGGTGCTCAGCGGCGAAATCGAAGGGCCGGGCGTGCTTTCACCCATCGCTGACGTTCCTGCCAAGCGGGTGCTGGCGGAACTCGAACGCCGCGGCATCCATGTGGCCACCCGGCTCGAAGATCTTTCCTGAACCGATATGCATTCTTCGACAGACGAAATAGCGGTACGCCGGCAGGTGGGCCTTAAGATTCGGGAGCTGCGCCAGGCTGCGGCCATGACCGCCGTAGAACTGGCCCGCCAGGCCGGCTTGTCCCAGGGGCAACTTTCCAAGATCGAAACCGGCAAGGCGGCCCTGTCCATCGCCGCCTTGAGCGAACTTTGCCGGGTGCTGGAGCGTCCGCTGAGCTACCTCTTTCAAAAAGAGGCGGAGATTCCGCGGGTCCTGGGGACCATGGTCACCGTGCCCGGCCCCGAAAGCCGGGCCACGGCATGGTTTGCCGACCAAGTGGCCCGCCGCAGCCAGGACCGCCTGTCTCTGGTACCGCTCCAGGCCACCGTTCTGGGCACCCAGACCCGTCAGGCCGCCATGCTCCGCGAAGGGCTCATCGATCTGTTCATCGAGGATTTGCCGGCCTTTCGCGATCTGGTACCGGCCCTGGATTTGTTGAGCCTGCCGTATGCGTTCAAGAACGAAGCGCAGTTGGCGGCCTTTCTGCAATCCGGCCTTTTCAAACGGCTGGTAGGCCAGCCGCTCCTCGATCAGGGAGTCAGGCTGGTCAACCGGCGCTGGAACTGGCGCCGGGGACTGGAATGGGTCATCCTGGCCACCCGCCCCATCACGCATCCGGACCAGGTGCGCGGCCTGCGGGTACGCATCTTCGGATCGCCGCTGCTAGCCGAATTCTGGAAAATGCTGGGCGCCAAACCGGTGGTGATTCCCTGGCCCCGGGTACGCCGGGCCTGGCTGCGCGGGGAGGTGGATCTGCTGCCCACGCACAAGGCTCACCTTTATCCGCTGGGATTCTGCCGGCGCGGCCGGTTCGTCACCCGCCTGGGCGACGTGGCACCCGCCTTGATGGTGGCCGTCAACGAGGCTCGCTACGGCAGCCTGCCCCCGGCCCTGCAATCGGCCCTGGCCGATGCCTGCGATGAGGCCGGAGATTTCTTCAGCGCGGAAGTTGCCCGGGCCGAACCGGAAAACGAAATCCTCAACATGCGCCGCCACGCCGTGAGCTACCTGACCGTCGATAAACAGCCGTGGCGGACCGCAAGCCGGCGCGCCGCCGAGACGCTCAGTACCAGAACACCGGCGGTACGTGCCTTGTGGGAGGCGATTCAAGATTTCCAAAAACCGTGAAAAGCACCATGCACACCACTGAACAACTGGCGCAAAAGGCCCTGGCCCTGCGGCCCCAAGACCTGGCGCAAACAACGCGTGAGGCTGTCCGTCGATGCATCCTTGACTTGCTCGGCGCCTGCATGGCCGGCCGCCGAACCACCTCGGCCCTGGCCCTGCACCGGGCGGCACTTAAGACCTTCGGCCCCGGAACGACCACCGTCTGGTTCAGTCCGGACCGCCTGAACCCAGCGGCGGCCGCCATGGTCAATGCCGCCGCGGCCAGCGCCCTGGATCTGGACGACGGCCACCGGGGGGCGGCCGGACATCCGGGGGCCGCCATCATTCCGGCGGTCTTCGCCGTCGCTGCGGACCTGCCCGTCTCACCGATGCAGGTCCTGGCCGCCATCGCCGTGGGGTATGAAGTCGGCTGCCGGATAGCCGCGGCCCGTGATCTGGACCGCCTGCCGACCCTGTCCACCGGACGCTGGACCCCTTACGGAGTAGCTGCCGCCACCGGATATCTTCGCAACGTGACAGTCCCGGTTCTGGCTCAATCCCTGGCTATTGCCGGCGCCCAGGTGCCGGATCTGGCGGCAGCGGGCTATTCACAAGTCATGGGAAACCATGTCAAGGAGGGCATCCCGTGGTCCGTATTGCTCGGAATCAATGCCGTAACCCTGGCTCAGGAGGGATTCACCGGCCCATTGGATCTGCTGGACCATCCAGACTGGTTCGACGCGCAACGGATCATCGATGCAACGCCCTTCGGACGGGCCATCGAAGCGGTCTACTTCAAACCGTATTCGAGCTGCCGCTGGAGCCATGCCGCCCTGGACGGTCTGCTCGCCATCCTGGCCGAAGGCCGCCTGGATCCGGCCGCCATCGCCGGTATCACCATCCAGACCTTCGAGCGGGCCCTGCGGCTCAATAATTACCCGGACCCCGATGGGATAGAAGGGGCCCAGTACAGCATCCCCTTTTGCCTTGGCTTGGCCGCCTTTCACGGGGCCGGGGCACTGCTGCCCCTGAGGGAAGCCAGCCTCCACGATCCGCGCGCCGTGGCCCTGGCGCGGCGCGTGACACTGGCGGTGGACCCGGAACTGGACGGACGTTTTCCGGTCCAAACCGCCGCCAGGGTTATCGTGCAGACCGGCGGGCAGAGGATCGAAAAAACTGTTTTGACCCCTCACGGCGATCCGGCAAATCCCCTCAGCCCCCCAGAACTTGAAGCTAAATTCCTCCGCCTCGCCAGCCGGTTCTCCCCGCCCGGCCTGCCGCAACAAATTCTCGCGGCCCTGACGCGCTTCGAGGCGGACGGTTTTCGCAAAATGCTTTCCTTGCTCAACACCGTCCGAACCGACTGAATTTCCGGACCCGCAAAGCCCGGGTTTCGGTCGCGATGTTGCCTTTACCCGCCGGCAAGGGGGCCGGTCCGCTTCAAGTATCTTCGGTTCTTTCGTCCTTTCCGGAAAACCGGCAGATCGTGCAGATCGGCTCCATCAAGGCGATCACTCACTATCCGAAAAATCGACATCAACCCACTGAGCCGTGTCAGGGGCAACCCCACAGCGGTGGATGCATCGGACTCGGGCTGTTAGCCGTAGCGCCCGGCGACCTCAACCGCCGGAGGTGGAGACATCGGCTAAAGCTGCGCCGTCCGCCCGGCGGCCGCACTCCTTGCAGCGTCCGTCCGGACCGATGACGCCGATACAGTTACCATCCGGACAAAGCTGCCGCTCCTGCCAGTATTGATCCGCGCCACCCGCCGCCCGGCATGATGCGGCCTCGGCTTCCGTCCTGTCTACGGCCGGTGCGGCCACCGGATCTGAACCCTCATCCACCTCAGGCTGCGCACCGAGGTCCTCTGGATCCGCGTCGCCTGCCGGTAGACCGCATTCTTTGCAGCGCCCGTCCGGGCCGATGATTCCGATGCAGTTTTCATCCCGGCACAGACGCCGGTTTTCCCATTCTGTCTCGCTATGGGTTGATTCTTGCCTTTCGGCCATTGGGCGACTCCCTTCGGCTGACGGAATCGACCCTTCTGCCTCTTTCTGTGTCGATCCCGCAGTAATACGGTCTTCATGGTTGGCGGCCGTCACCGGTCCGCCTGCTGGAATTGTATCCACTTTGAGGCGCACCAGGGTCGCGCCCCACCCGCCGGCCCCAGCCGGGGCGGCTTCGAATCGCGCCACCAGTCGATGGCGGCGCAGGATATGATGCACCCGTTCGCGCAGAACGCCGGTACCCTTGCCATGAACGATCCGCACCTCCAGAATCCCCTCGGCGGCACAGGCGGTCAAATAGTCGTCGATCAGTTCCGGCACTTCCCTGGGTTGAAAGGTGTGCAGATCCAGGACATCGCTGATGGGCAATACAATGGGTTCCATACAGAATAATCGGGAAACGGGTCTCAAGGAGGCCGGCAAGGGGCCGGATCCATCCAGATCGGTCATTTCAAGCCGGTGGATGTTCGGATTTGTCAAGAACCTGCTCCAAGGCGAAACTGCGCGCCGCAGCCACCAGGGCAGGCGCCCAGCCCGGGGCGCCCAGGGCGTGAATGTGGGTATAGGTCGCCAAAACCCGTCCGCGGCATAATCCGTCGCGCCCGTCGAGGATGCCGCTGCCGCGCTGCATGCCAAAGACCAGGTCCCCGGGATTCCCATGCCAGTCGATGGCTTTGGAGTAGTGGAACTCATGGCCGCGCAATTCACTGCCGGCAGGGAAGTATGGATTGTTGCCCGTAACCTTGACCACGGTGTATCCATGGCCCTGGGGCCGGCGCGAAAAACCGAAGCTGATGGGCAGGATCCCGCTCATGGCATAGGTGTGATCCTCCAGGACCAGCCGCTCGCCGAGAAACATCAGACCGCCGCATTCGGCGTAAATCGGCATGCCGTCCTCGGCCATTGCGCGCAGGGCCGAACGGTAAGTCTCGTTGCGGCTCAGGGCCTCGGCGTGGGTCTCGGGAAATCCACCGCCGATGTACAAAGCGTTCATCCGGGGTGGACGCGCGGCGTTCAAAGGGCTGGTGAAGACCAGTCGCGCCCCGGCCTGGACCAGCGCTTCCAGATTCTCCGGGTAGTAAAACTGGAAGGCGCTGTCGCGGATCACCCCCACTAGGGGCGGATCGCCCAGCGCCGCAGGCGGCTCGCAGATCCGGGTCGGCGGCAGGGTGGTGTTCAATCCCCGGGCATCGCGGGCCATGGCCAGAATACGGTCCAGATCGAGGTACCCTTCAGCCATCCCGGCGGCCACAGCCACCGAATCTCCAGCCCAGCCGTGCTCGGCGGTGGGCACCAACCCCATATGGCGTTCGGGAAAGGCCTGCTTTTTGAGCTTGGGTACGGCTCCGACCACCGGAATGCCGCAGTGCTGCTCGATGCTTTGGCGCAGAATAGCCTCGTGGCGGCTGCCGGCAACCCGGTTGAGAATCACCCCGGCCAGGGCCAGATCAGGATCGAAATGGCAACAGCCCGCGACCACGGCCGCCATGGTGCGGGTGGTCTTGGTGGCATCGATGCACAGCAGCACCGGCAGGCCGAGGAGCTTGGCCAATTCGGCGGTGGATGTCTTGCCTTCGGTGTTGATGCAGTCGTAGAGGCCGCGGTTGCCTTCGACCACGGCCAGATCGCGGCCGCTGGCATGGCGGTGAAAGGAGCACAGAAGAGGCTCCTGAGCGATGATGAACGAATCGAGGTTGTAACAGGTGTGCCCGGCGGCCAAGGCCAGCCAGCCCGCATCGATGTAGTCGGGGCCCTTTTTGAACGGCGCCACGGTCAGACCGCGCTGCCGCAGCGCCGCCGCAATTCCGATGGCCAGGATGGTCTTGCCCGACCCGCCGCGCAGAGCTGATATGACGATTCCCGGGTACTTCATGGGGTCTGCTGACACGGCGTTCGATTCATCCCGTGGGGCAGGTGCGCTACTTTTCCTCGTGCTCAGCGCCAGCCTGTTTGCCGGTCCCCGGCATTCCGTACATCGAAGTGCTGCCGGATGACCAGTATTCCAAGACGCCGTCGGTGACCATCCGATTGATCAACTTCTTTGCATCACGCGGTTTTTCGCCGATAATATTGGCCAAGTCATTAAAATAAAACTTGCTCTTGCTCTTGAGTTTCTTGGTCAGCTCTTCGACGATCTTCTGTTTTGCCTCTTCGTATTCCATTGTGCCCTTCTTTCTGGGTCTGAGAGCGGGCGGCCGCCGGTTGGCTGGCCGCCCACGAGCAGGCACCGATTATTCGGTAAACTTGAACTGCGAGGTCTGGCGCCAGGTGTAGTATGCCGGATCGCGGAAATCGTCGATCAGGTGGTGGGTGAACTCCAGTTCGCATTTTTCGAAGAAGCGTTCCCAGCCGATCCGCTCGGCCCATTCGCCCACGCGCTCGTATTTTTTGGCGTCGGCCGAGTAGGCTTCGATGATCTTCTTGATAGCGTCCGTGGTCGACGGCCAGCGCGGCGCCTCGTTGGGCAGAAAGGCCACCACGACCTTGGAGAACTTGGGCGCACTGATGCGGTTGGAGACCTTGCCGCCCACCATGAGCACGATGCCGTCGCCCTCGGTGTCTGCAAGCGGCATGGAGGGGCACATGGTGTAGCAGTTGCCGCAGAACATGCAGCGGTCGTTGTTCACCGCCACAGACTTGACCTCTTTGTCATCGGCGAGCTTGACCTTGGACGGCTTGATGGCCGCGGTGGGGCAGGCTGCGATGGCCAGGGGGATTTCGCACATCTTGTCCAGATACTCATGGTCGAGCATCGGCGGCTTGCGATGGTAGCCGAGGATAGCGATGTCCGAGCAGTGCACAGCGCCGCACATGTTGAGGCAGCAGGCCAACGATACGCGCACCTGGGCCGGCAGACGCATCTTCTGGAAGTCCTCGAAGAGCACGTCCATGGTGGCCTTGACCGGACCGGAAGCATCGGTGGCCGGGGTATGGCAGTGGATCCAGCCCTGGGTGTGGACGATGTTGGTCACGCCTGCGCCGGTGCCGCCCTTTGGGAACTTGAAGCTGCCGCCGACGAATTTACGGCTGGCCAAGTCGTCGATCAGAGGCTGGAGTTTGGCCTTGTCGTCGCACATGAATTCGACGTTGTTGCGCGTCGTCCAGCGTACGTAACCGTCGCAGTGCTTGTCGGCAATCTCGCAAATCTCGCGGATCAGACCGGTGGACATCAGGCGGGCCCCGCCCACGCGCACCGTGTAGATCTCGTCGCCGGACTCGGCCACATGGACCAGCACACCGGGCTCCAAGATTTCGTGATACAGCCACTTACCCTTGTTCTTGGCGATGACCGGCGGATAAAATTCGTCGTATTTACGCGGACCGATGTCCGTGATCCGGTTTTGCATCGGCTTTGAAGGATCGTATCCGGAAGAAACAAATGCCATGGCGTCCACCTCCTCTTATCTCTGATGGTACTTGCGGAACTCGTTGATGTCACGCTCCCAGCCGCCGGGAACCTCATCTTCCTTCCAGAAGATGTACGGGTTGCTGCGGGGTTCCTGAACATGCTGCGGCATCGGCTTCATGTCCATCACCTCGAGGAGCTTCTGGAAGCCCTGGCGTTTCATCAACTCACCGAGACGCTCGCGGTTCTTGCCTTCTTCCATCCACCAATCCCAGATGGGTTCGATCACGGTTTCCTTGATCTCGGTATACGGTTCCTCGACCTTGATGAAAGGCACAACCAACGAGCCCATCTGGGCGCCGTCGAGAATCGGAGCCTTGGCGCCGGCAAAAATCGAGCACCCCCGGTCGTTACCGATGCGCAGCGCGCGCGGCATGACGTTGATGCAGTGCATGCAGCGAGTGCATTCACGGTCGTCGATCTTCAGCTGGCCGTCTTCCATCCACATGCACCCGGTCGGGCAGCGGCCGATTACCTCGGCCTGGATGTCAAACTTGCCCCAGTCACGGTCGGCATGGGCGCCGCCGTTGGGCGGGATCTCGCCGCCGATATAGGCCTGGACCGCTTCCTGGTCGATGCGGATGTTGTCGCGCCAGGTGCCGATAAAAGACAGGTCTGAACGGGCGATGGAGGCCACGCAGCAGTTCGGGCAACCGTCGAACTTGAACTTGAACTTGTACGGGAAGGCCGGCCGGTGCAGCTCATCCTGGTACTCGTTGGTCAGATCGAAGCACAGCGCCTGGGTGTCGTAGCAGGCATACTCACAACGGGCTTCGCCGATGCAATCCGAAGGGGTGCGCAGGTTGGAGCCCGAGCCGCCCAGGTCCTGATTCAGGTTGTGGGTCAGCTCAAAAAAGACTTCTTCCAACTGCGGCGTGGTGGTGCCCAAAAAGATGATGTCACCGGTGGAGCCGTGCATGTTGGTGATGCCTGAACCGCGCATATCCCACAGGTCGCAAATCTCGCGCAGATATTTGCTGGTGTAAAACTTGCCGCCTGGCTGGGAGACTCGCATGGTGTGGAAGTGAGCCACGCCCGGAAACTCTTGCGGCTGGTCGCAGTAGCGGCCGATGACGCCGCCGCCATAACCGAAGACGCCGACGATCCCGCCGTGCTTCCAGTGGGTGCGGCCGTGCTTGTAAGACAGTTCGAGCACGCCGAGAAGGTCCTCGACGACATCGGTCGGAATCTGGAACTCAATGTTCTCGGCGTTCTTCGCCCGCTTCTCGGCCTGCTCTTTCAAGTCGGACACGAAGCTCGGCCACGGTCCGCTTTCCAGCTGGTCCAGCAGGGGGGTTGCATGCTTTGCCATCTTTTACCTCCATGTCTGTAAATAACAATTAAGCTACCGGCCAAATGGGAAACTGCGCTGAAAAATGCCCGGCGGGGGCCCGCGGTCACCTCCTCTCTTTGCACTTGTGGTATTGGATTCGAGTTGTTGTATGTCGATCGCGTAGCGATGCGTTGCATCGTGGATATGCAAGGCACGGATATAGAATCATTGTTCAATAATGTCAATAGAAAAGCAGGAATCGGCGCCGCGGCATCATCTATCCAGCGGCCGTCCGCGGCATTTTCGCACTTCATCTTGTGGGGCTAGAGAGTTTTACCGCTGAATGTAGTGGTTGATCTGTGCCGTTCTCCCGCCTCCAGAACCCGCTGCAGCTCAATCCCGTGCCTGGCGGCGGCAGCGGCCATCAGTATCCGCCCGGGGTCGCCGGCCGGCCGTTTTTGAATGCAGGCCGAGATCATGGGGGCCAGATCTTCGACTGTAAGACCACCCAAATAGACCGCCACGGCCGAAGCCAGTTCATCCGGGATTTGGCCGCGGCGCACCTTGCCCGCCAGCGCATCAAAAAATCCCTCTACAACCGGCGCGATGGTTTCGGGACCGGCCAGGAGCGTCTCACCGATCCCGTCGCAGCGGTCCAGCCGCATACGCAGGCTGGTGTGGACCAGAAAGAGCGCGGCACCGAGGAGAACCGTGTCAAATTCCGGCTCGGCGCCGGCAATCAGGGGGCCGTAGCGGCGCACGGTGATCAGGCGCAGCTCCATGTCGCCGCCATCGTGGGGCCGTACGATGAAATCGCCGGCGGCATGGTGCCAGTCGAGGATCTGCTCGGTGCTCAAGACATCGTAGTAGCCGGTCAACAAGCCGGCCGCCTCGCGGTAAAGCGATCGGGTCTGGCCGGCATCCAAGGGCCGGGGACCCGACGGGGTCCAAACCGCCGGCCGGCCCTTCGCGTCCGGACAGGCGGTCAAATGAAATTCAAAAAATCCGGTGAACCATTCGGCCAGAAACATCGGCACGCAACGCCCGCCATCCAAAACGACGGTGCGGCAATGAAAGACTTTCGGCAGCCGGCAGCCGCCGAAACGCCTTTCAAGGCTATCGAGCAGGCTTGCTTCCCCGGCCAAGAGTGCCCTGCCGGCCGGCGAGACGGCCACATTGACGGCCAGATCACGACGGCCGGAGCCGGTGGCGACCGCGATTCTGGCCGGATGGTAAAAGGCCCCGTGTTTTTCGAGAAAAATCTCAACCTGCTGCGGGGCGTCGCCCAGGTCCAGGCGGACCGGAAACCACTCGCGATGGCGCAAAAAATCGGCCACGGCCGTGAAGTACTGCCCATAGGTCAGGGTGTTTTGCGGTGCAGCCGGGCCGCCACCCGGATCCGGCGCCGAAGGTAGAATGCGGTCCCAGATCGGACTTGCGGGGCCGACCGGGTGTTGCCGGTCGGCGAGGAAAAAAGCGATGCGTGCAGAGTCAGCCACAGGCGGGGTCCGGATCACGGTCCAGACCGGCGGCGATATCCTGCTGGATCTGCTCGGCCACGGCATAACCGTGCTTCAGGGCCAGCCGCATGTGGTGATCGGCCTGAGTGAAATCGCCCTGCTCGAGGTAGGCGATGGCCAGGTTGTTGTGGGCCACGGCGAATTCAGGTTTCAGTTCGAGAGCCCGCAGATTGACCGCGATGCTTTCTTCGACCCTTCCGGCCATCAGGTAGGCATTGCCCAGGGTTGTAAAGGCCTGGATGAAACGAAAATTGAAATGGGTCGCCTTTTCAAGGGCCTTGATCGCCTCGTCGACGTTGCCGCGCTGCAGCTGAACAAATCCGATGTTGCCGTACCCCTCGGAAAAGCCCGGCCGGGCCTTGACGGCACGCTGGTTCCAGTCCAGACAGCCGTCCAGGTCGCCCCGGCGCAGGCACAGCCCGCCCACCTGGGCGTAGGCCTCGGCCAGGGTCGGACTGCACTCGATGGCCCGGTAAAGTTCACCCTCGGCCTGTTCGAATCGATTCAGCCCAAGGAGTGCGACGGCCAGGTTGTAATGGGTCGTGCCGCAGTCCGGGTTGGCTTCCAGGGCGGCGCGCAGGGTGGCGATATGTTCGTGGACATTTTGAAATCGTGGCTTTTGGTCGCTCATAGGGCTCCTTTGGCTGGCTGCCTCAAGTCGTCTCCAGACGTTTTTCAACCTGAAATTTTTCGAGATAGTATCGCCGGCGGCGGCTGTCAAGGGTTAACCGCGGCAGCCCGGGCCGGCCACCCGCAGCCGGCCCGGGCCGCTAACGGGTTCCCGTCCTTTGGCAGGTATCCAGGCAAACCAAAACCGAAACGCGCCGGATTTTCAGTTGACGGCCGATCGTTTTGTGCCATACAAAAGGAAAACGTTTTGAACGATTCCAACATATTGCAACATCAAACCGGACAATCCGGATGAACACGAAGGGGGAAGTATGCAAAAAGGTTGCTATACAGCGCTGATCACACCGTTTGCCGGCGGGGCCGTCGATGATGCCGGGCTGCGGCGCCTGGTCAGCTTTCAGATCGAAAACGGCATCACCGGGATCCTGGCGGTGGGCACCACCGGAGAAAGCCCCACCCTGACCTGGGAGGAACACAATCGGGTCATCGAAATGGTGGCCGGCATGAGCCGGGGGCACTGCCTGTGCATCGCCGGCACCGGCAGCAACAACACCGCCGAAACCCTGGAGGGGACCCGGCATGCCGCAGCGGCCGGCGTCGACGCGGTGCTGCTGGTCGATCCTTACTACAACGGGCCAAGTTCACTGGAAATCCGGCGCGAGTACGTCGCGCCTGTGGCCCAGGCCTTTCCCGACATCGAGGTGGTGCCTTACATCATCCCCGGCCGCACCGGCGCCCAGCTGCTCCCCCAGGACCTGGCCCTGCTCAGCCGCCAGTACCCCAACGTCAACACGGCCAAGGAGGCCACGGGCAACCTGGACAACATGCGGCGCACCCGCGAATGCTGCGGCGCGGATTTCACCATCCTGTCCGGCGACGACGGGATGACCTTCGAGATGATGACCGATGCGGCCATCGGTGCGGCCGGCGTGATCAGCGTGCTCTCCAACGTGGTCCCCCGGGCCGTGATCGACATGGTCTCGCGCTTGAACGACGGGGACCGCACCGGGGCCGCCGCCCTGCGCGACGCCCTGACCCCGCTCTTCGATCTGGTCACCGTCAAGACCACCGAGACGACGCCCTTCGGGCCGGTGACCTGCCGGGCCCGCAACCCCCTGGCGCTCAAGGCCCTGATGACGATCCTCGGCATGCCCTCGGGCGGATGCCGCCGTCCCCTGGGCCGCATGACCGCCCAGGGGCTGGAGACCGTCCTGGCCGCCGCCCGCCAGGTCCAGGCGCAAAACCCTGAACTTTTCGCGCCGGTCGCCGAATTTTTCAACCTGGATATCGCCGCCCGTCTCGCCGATCCGAACAGCTGGCAGGGGCTGGCCTACGAAGGGTATTAACGCCCGGAAACGCGAAGCTTAAAAAAAACCGGCCGCCGTAATCATACCCGGCGGCCGGTTTTTTCAGTCCTGGGTAGGACGATGGGGCGCCGCGGCCCCATCCTTTATGGCGATCTTTTCCTCTTCGGGCACCTGGAAAAGCGTCCCCTTGAGCCAGCGCAGGCCGAAACGCAGCAGGGCCACGTCGTCTTCGCGCAGCCGGGCCACCGTGTCACCGTCCACCTGGTAGCGTTCAAGGAAACTGCTTTCAAACACAAAACGCCGGAAGGCGTCCACGTTGTAGCAGACCATGAAAAAGAGTCCTTTGCTCTTTTCGGTCAGCTTGATGCTCGGCGGAAACGAGCGCTTGTGAACCAGGATATCGGTCCAGTCGGCGTTGATCGCATCGCGCTCGTCCACTCCCTGGTCCTGGCGCCACTCGGCCACAGTCCACTGCCGGTCTTCCTCGAACCCCTTGCAGTGGGGCTCGTGGACGAAAAAGAAAAACCCCTCGTCGTCGGCGCCTTCCTTGTGCATCAGGGATGCCATCCCCAGCGGATAGTAGCGGCAGGCCGAGGGGCGGTCGGCGTAGACGATGCACCCGTCGTCGCGCACAAAAGGGCACGAGCGGCGCTCGTCGTCCAGAAGCTTGAGAGTGACCACGGGCAGATCGGTCTTTTCCATGATCTGCGGTTCGGTGTAGATGGCCAGGAACTCCTCGCTGGAAAGCTCCAGGCGGTGCTTGAGCTGGACGATGTCGTAGGGGGTCAGCACGATGCCGATGCCCCGGCAGCATTCTGTAAAACAACTCACCCCCGGATGGCAGGCAAAGGAAAAGCGGCTCTGGTATCCGAGGCGTACCGGCGGAATATGGGCCTTTTGGCCGTTCTGCTCATCGGTCATGGGGTGGGTCCTTTCTGTGTGAATTCGGCCATTCATAGTCGAGGCGCCGGCCAAAGTCAATCGAACCGTGTCCGGGCCGGCGCTCCCGGTGACTCTGCAATCCGGCACTTTAGCCACTCTTCAACGGAGTTGGATAACGGCGATAAACTGCGGTATTGTGTCCAATGACTGAATCCAGTGTCGCGGCTTACGCGCCCGGGTCTGAGCTGGCACGCCCGAGTGGCGGGGCGGCCGGGGGGCCGACGGCGGTCGTGATACCCCATCACCTTTTCCTGGATGGTGCGTCCCTTTTGAAGGACAACCTGCAAATGAATTTCGAATTTGCCAGCGCCGGGCGCATTGTCTTCGGCTGGGGCGCGCGGGACCGGGTGGCGCCGGCCGCCGCTGCCATGGGCCGGCGCGTGCTGCTCGTCACCGGGCGGCGCCCCAACCCGGCTTCGGCCCTTGCCGCGGAGATGATTGCCGCCGGCCTGGAGTGCCGGCGTTTTGCCGTCAACGGCGAGCCGACGGTCACAACGGTTGAACAAGGTGTGGCCGCCGCAGCCGGAACCGACCTGATCGTCGGCCTGGGCGGGGGCAGTGTGCTGGATACGGCCAAGGCCGTGGCGGCCCTGGCAGCCAATCCGGGCGAAGTGATCGACTACCTGGAAGTCATCGGCCTCGGCCGCGCGCTGGCGCACCGGCCCCTGCCCTGGATCGCGGTACCCACCACAGCCGGAACCGGCTGTGAAGTGACGAAAAATGCCGTGATCAAATCCGAAGCCCGGCGGGTCAAGGTCAGCCTGC
Organism: Desulfobacterales bacterium; assembly: GCA_963668645.2. Classification (GTDB taxonomy): domain Bacteria; phylum Desulfobacterota; class Desulfobacteria; order Desulfobacterales; family UBA2174; genus UBA2174. The sequence continues at coordinate 120,669 of CAXXWC010000022.1, read as the reverse complement.
GCCACCCGGCCATGTTGGCGGCCCTGGCGGTGATCGACCCCGAGCTGACCGTCTCCATGCCCCCGGCGGTGACGGCCGCCACCGGCATGGACGCCCTGACCCAGGTGCTGGAAGCCTTCGTTTCGATAAGGGCCAATCCGCTCACCGACGCCGTCTGCCGCGAGGGGATCGCACGGGCGGCCCGGGCACTGCCCCGCGCCTTTGCCGACGGGACCGACCGCGAAGCGCGCACCGACATGGCCCTGGCGAGCCTTTGCGGGGGCCTGGCGCTTGCCAACGCCGGCCTCGGGGCGGTGCACGGGATCGCCGGCCCCCTGGGCGGGATGATCGACGCCCCCCACGGTGCGATCTGCGCCGCATTGCTGGCGCCTGTATGCAAGGCCAACATCTGCGCCCTGCGCGCCGCGTCCTGCGACAACCTGGCCCTTTCCCGCTACAGAGAGGTGGCTCGCCTCCTCACTGGAGATCCGACTACCACGGCCGAAAACGGTCCGGCATGGATCGAAAATCTCGTTACCGAGCTCAAGGTCCCCGGCCTTGCCGCCTGGGGCCTGACCGAGGCCATGATTCCCGAACTGGTGGCCTTTTCCCGGCGCGCCAGCTCGATGAAGGGCAACCCGGTGCCCCTCGATGACGCGGTTCTGGCCGGGGTGATCCGGACGGCGCTATAGCGGCGGCGGAGCACTTTACAACAGGAGTGTTGTGCAACACTTTCGTTGTAAGCCGTGATGGGGACGACCGTTTTGCGCGGACAAAACCCGTACCCCGGCCGGCTTATACAGCATGCTGCGGCATTTGCAGCTTGATTTCCCGCCTTGATCTGCGATAGGTTTTTTCGGCAGTATTGTCAGGAGCTTTTCATTTTTGCGGGCCTCCAGAAACAGGATCTTCGCCATGGCACGCATCGACGGCATCGAACTTCACCCCGGACGCCATTACATCGTCCCCCTGCCCACGGGCGAGGACCTGATGGATGCCATCGCGCGATTTTGCCGCCAACAGGGCGTGGTTATGGCGGATTTCCGGGCCGCCGGCACCCTCGCGTCCGTCATCCTAGGCAGCTACGATTCAAGCCAGCAGGTTTTCGTCACCCATCAGATCGAAGGCGAACTGGATATCGTCAGCTGCGAGGGGACCATCCGTATCGGTCCCCGGGAAACGGTGGCCGACGCCAGGATTCTGGTCGGCGATCTGGAAGGCGTCCTGGCCGGAGGGCGGCTGTTCAGCCCATCTGCGACCCGCCGCGCCGAAGCGATGCTGACGGAATACCGGGATCCCGTGCCGGCAAGATCCATCGATCCGGTGACCGGATTGCCCGTTTGGAAAGCGCCGTTTTCATTCGACACACCGTGACAGATTTTACGCCGCGGCGTCACAACATCATCGTTTTTAGGAGGTCCAATGCAGATCAAAGTCACGCGCGCAACCCAACCCAAGGCGAAACCCGACGAGACCCGTCTCGGTTTCGGCACCATCTTCACCGATCACATGCTCAACCTGGACTACGATCCAAACCGGGGCTGGCACGACCCGCGCATCGAGCCCTACGCCTCCATCCCCATGTCGCCCGCGGCCATGGTGCTCCATTACGGCCAGACGATCTTCGAGGGGCTCAAGGCCTACCGCAACCCCGAGGGCAAGATCCAGCTTTTCAGGCCACAGGCCAACATCGAGCGGCTCAACCGATCGGCCCGGCGCCTGTGCATTCCGCCCCTGGATGCCGGCATGGTCCTCGAAAGCTTGAAAGAACTGCTGCGCGTCGATGCGGACTGGGTTCCGCGGCAACCGGGCACCTCGCTCTACATCCGGCCCACCCTCATCGCCGTCGACCCCTTCCTCGGGGTGCGCGCCTCGCACACGTATCGCTACTTCGTGATCCTCTCGCCGGTGGGTGCCTACTACGCCGAGGGCTTCAACCCGATCAAGATCTGGGTCACCCGCGATCACGTGCGGGCCGTGCGCGGCGGGATCGGCGAGGCCAAGACCGCAGGCAACTACGCCGCCAGCCTCCTGGCCGGCGAGGAAGCCCACCGTGCGGGCTACACCCAGGTGCTGTGGCTCGACGGGGTCGAACAAAAATACGTCGAAGAAGTCGGCTCGATGAACATCTTCTTCGTCATCGGCGACACCCTGGTCACTCCGGCCCTCAACGGCAGCATCCTGCCGGGCGTAACCCGCGATTCGGTCCTGGCCATGGCACGCCACTGGGGCATCCCGGCAGAGGAGCGAAAGATCAGCATCGACGAGGTCGTGGCGGCCCATGATGCCGGCAACCTGAAGGAAATCTTCGGTTCCGGAACGGCGGCGGTGGTCTCACCGGTGGGAGAACTCAAGTACGGCGACCGGATATTGAAGGTGGGCGACGGCGGCGTTGGCCCCTTGAGCCAGCGGCTCTACCAGGAACTGGTGGACATTCAATACGGTCGCAGCCCCGACCCCCTGGGATGGATCGAACCGGTCTGATCCGGCCCCATCCCACCGCCCAGCCCGAAGAGGAATCGAAATGCCGGAAGCGCGTCTGAGGGCCTTCGAAACCAGAATGGCCCGGGAGAATCTGCCCCGAGAGATTATCGCTACCTTCAGTGACTATTACCGCCAGCTGGTGGAGGGCCAAACCGGACTGATCCCCGACGATACGATCCGACCGGTGGCCGAAGAGGAGATCGCGGCCTTCGAGGAACTGGGCGAATATCACCAGGCCGGTGTGCAGGCTTTGCCCCGGGCGGTGATGATCGTGCTCAACGGCGGGCTGGGGACCACCATGGGTCTGACCCGGGCCAAATCGTTGATGCGGGTCAAGGACGGGTTGACGTTTCTGGAGATCATCATGCGCCAGGCGACCCACAACCAGGTACGCCTGGCGCTGATGAACAGTTTCAACACCGACGAGGACACCCGGGCCGCCCTGGAAAGGATCGCCCCGGCCCGGATGCCCCTGACCTTCCTGCAGCACAAGTACCCCAAGGTTCTGCAAGACAGCCTGGCGCCGGCCGAATGGCCGGCCGATCCGCATCTGGAGTGGAACCCGCCGGGCCACGGCGACGTGTTCATGGCCCTTTGGGTTTCGGGGGTGCTCCGGCGCCTGCTAGATGAGGGGATCCGCTACGCCCTGATCCGCAACGTGGACAACCTGGGTGCCACCATGAACGAAAATCTGCTCGGCTACTTCGCCACCCGGCAGCTTCCGTTCATGATGGAGGTGGCCGTCAAGACGCCCTCGGACGTCAAGGGGGGCCACATCGCCCGGCACCGCAGCGGCCGGTTGATCCTGCGCGAGTCGGCCCAATGTCCGGCCGGGGAAATGGACGCGTTTACCGACATCCGGCACTATCGCTTTTTCAACACCAACAACATCTGGGTCAACATCGAGGCCCTCAAAACGCTGATCCGCCGGCGGGGCCGCGTGACCCTGCCCATGATCCGCAACCCCAAAACCCTCGATCCGCGCGATCCCCAGAGTCCGTCCGTTTATCAAATCGAGACGGCCATGGGCGCCGCCATCGGTCTTTTCGACGGCGCTGCGGCAGTGAGGGTCCCGCGGGCGCGCTTTATCCCCGTCAAATCGAGCAACGAGCTGCTGGCCGTGCGCAGCGACTGCTACCTCTTTTCCCCGCGCCAGCGCCTGATCCCCAATCCCGAAAGAACCCTGGACACGATCCAGATCCGGCTCGATCCGCACTTTTTCGCCCATCGCGAAGATTTTAACGCCCGCATTCCCGTAGGGGGCGAGCCGTCGCTGAAAGACTGCGAAAGCCTGACGGTCACAGGCGATGTACGCTTCGAGCCCGGGGTGCGCATCCTCGGGCGGGTCGCCATCTCCAACCGCGGCGCCCGGCAGGCCGTGATCCCCAAAGAAGCGGTGATCGCACAGGATCTCGTATTCGAGATCTGAAACTTGCATTTTTTCAGACCGAACACATGGTAAAGACCATGGGCAAGAACATCGGATTCGTCTCGACGCGCTTTTGCGGCACCGACGGGGTCACCCTGGAAGCGAGCAAATGGGCCGCGGTCCTCAGCGCCGCCGGCCACCGTTGCTTCTGGTTCGCCGGGGAACTCGACCGGGACCCGGACTCCAGCCTCCTGGTGCCCGAGGCCCACTTCCGCGATCCGGACAACCGCTGGATCTCGCAGCGGGTCTTCGGCCGCAAACGGCGCGAGCCCGAGGTCACCGACCGGATCCATGGGATGGCGGCCCTGCTCAAAGAGCGCCTGCGCGCGTTCATGGAACGTTTTTCCATCGACCTGCTCATCCCCCAGAACGTGCTCACCATTCCGATGCAGATCCCCCTGGGCGTGGCCCTGACCGAACTGCTGGCCGAAACCCAGGTGCCCACCATCGCCCACCACCACGATTTTTACTGGGAGCGCACCCGTTTCCTGGTCAACGCGGTGGCCGATTACATCCGCATGGCCTTTCCGCCCAACCTGCCCAACATCGCCCACGTGACCATCAATTCCGCGGCCCAGGAGGAGCTGGCCCTGCGCGCCGGCGTCAGTTCCACCGTGATCCCCAACGTGGTCGACTTCGAGCATCCGCCGGCGATCTGCACCGCTTCCGGCGAGCGGATGCGCGCCTCGTTGAATCTCGGCCCCGAGGACATCGTCTTTGTCCAGCCCACCCGCATCGTCCAGCGCAAGGGGATCGAACACGCCATCGAACTGCTGCGCGAACTGGCCGACCCGCGCTGCAAGCTGGTCATCTCCCACGAAGCGGGCGACGAAGGCTACGAGTACCGTGACTGGCTCGAAGAGCACGCCCGCACCAGCGGCGTGGACCTGCGCCTGGTCAAGACCAGCGTCAGCGATCCGTGCTCCAACGGCGCCGGCAGCCACAACAACGGCAACGGGCTCAGCCTCTGGGAGCTGTATCCCCATGCGGATTTCATCACCTATCCGAGCCTCTACGAGGGTTTTGGCAACGCCTTTCTCGAAGCCGTCTACTTTCACAAACCACTGCTGGTCAACCGCTATGCCAACTTCGTGCGGGACATCGAGCCGGCCGGATTCGACCTGGTGACCATGGACGGATTTCTCACCCGGCGCAACGTGGACATGGTGCGTGAAATACTCATGGATCCCGAGCGCCGGCGGCGCATGGTGGAAACCAACTACGCGGTGGCGGCGCGGCACTTTTCCTTCGCCGTGCTGCGCAAGCACCTCAGCTACCTGATGACCAACTTTTTCGGGATGGAAGCCTGACGGCCTGAATTTGAAGGCTGGAGCGCTGGAGCCGGACTTGCCGGATCGGTCCGGCCTGCCTGACAAACCTGCAACCGGCAGTTGGCACTCTTATGACCCACTTGGAAACCCTGATCCAGCAGCCGCCGCCCGGACGCCACCTGATCCGCTTTGCCGGCGATGTCCTGACCCTGACCCTCAAACTGCCCCACCCCATGCAGGGTACGGCCCGGGTGCGGACCAACATCGGTTATGCTGCGGCCCGCCGCCGGGAAATCATCGCGTCGGTGGAGGCCCACCGGCCTTTTGCCGGGCATGACTGGTACGATGTGGCCATGCGCCGCTGCGATGCGCTGACCTTCGAGGCCCGCTTGCCCCTGGTGGAGATCGGCCAGTTCGAGGCCAAGTGTTTCTTCCTGCCGGCCCCCGGCGAAGAACCGGTCTGGCCGCCGGGCGAAAATGTGGCCATCAAGGTCGAACCGGCCGACACCTGCTGCGCCAACATCATTTACAACGCCTTCGTGCGCCAGTTCGGGCCGAACCGCGAGGGAAAAGGCGCCATGGGCGATCCGGGGGCGATCGAGGCCCTGGACCGCACCGGCTTTACCGTCATTCCGCCATCGGGCACCTTCCGGGACCTCATCGCCCACCTCGATTTTATCTTCGACCGGCTCGGGTGCCGCATCCTGCAACTGCTGCCGATCCACCCCACCCCCACCACCTACGCCCGCATGGGCCGCTTCGGCAGCCCCTACGCGGCCCTGAGTTTCACCGAGGTCGATCCAGCCCTGGCGGTCTTCGACCCGGCGGCCACCCCCCTGGAACAGTTCCTCGAACTGGTGGACGCCGTCCACGGCCACGAGGGGCGCCTGCTGCTCGACATCGCCATCAACCATACCGGCTGGGCCGCCCGGCTGCACGGCGAACATCCCGAATGGCTGGTGCGCGATCCGTCCGGGCGCATCGAAACCCCCGGGGCCTGGGGGGTGGTCTGGGCCGACCTGACCCGGCTCGATTACCAGCGGCGCGATCTGTGGCGCTACATGGCCGAGGTCTTTCTCACCTGGTGCCGCCGCGGGGTGGACGGATTCCGCTGCGATGCGGGCTACATGATTCCCCTGGAAGCCTGGCGCTATATCATCGCCGCGGTGCGCGAGCAGTTTCCCCACACCGTCTTTTTCCTCGAGGGGCTGGGCGGCAAGGTCTCGGTGACCCGCGCCCTGCTGCGCGAGGCCAACTTCAACTGGGCCTATTCGGAACTGTTCCAGAACTACGACCGGGGCCAGATCGAATACTACCTGCCCCCGGCCGACCGGATCGCCGAAGACGACGGGAGCCTGGTCCACTTCGCCGAAACCCACGACAACAACCGCCTGGCGGCCCGGTCCCACGCCTTTGCCCGCCTGCGCACGGCCCTGTGCGCCCTGGTGTCCCATCAGGGCGGGTTCGCCTTTGCCAACGGGGTCGAATGGCTGGCCACGGAAAAAATCGACGTTCACGGGGCCCCGAGCCTCAACTGGGGGGCCGAACCCAACCTGGTCGATCACCTGGTCCGGTTGCATACCCTGCTGCGCCGCCATCCCCTCTTTCACGACCGCATCCGGCAGCGCCTGGTGCAGACCGGCCAGGGCAACCACCTGGTGGTGGAACGGCGCCACATCCCCACCGGAGACCGCATCTGGATCGCCGCCAACCTCGACGACCGGCAACCGGCCACGGCCCGGTGGCACGCCGATATCCCGTCCGGGACATGGGTCGACCTGCTCGAGGGCGCGCCGGTGGCGGTGGAGACCCGCGACGGCGAGCACGCCTGCGCCCTGGAGCCGGGCCGGGTACGCTGCCTGGGCCGCCGGCCGGAGGACCTGGAAATCATCAGCCACCCCCCGCAAGCCGATCGGCGTACCCCGCTGCGGGTCCTCGACCAGCGCCTGCGGGCCGTGGTGCTGCGCATCCGGCGCCACTTCCACGGCGACGGGGACCTGGGCGACTTCCGGCCCGAGGACCATGTGAGCCGGCTGCAGGCCGATCCCGAAGCCCTGTGCGCCCGCCTCGACCCGGCCCGTCCACCGGTGCCGGCCGTGACGGTCTGGCAATGGCCCCGGGACCTGAAACGCCAGGTGATGATCCCCCCGGACCATTTCATCCTGGTGCGCTCCGAACGGCGCTTCAGGGTCCATCTGGTGGAAAAAGAGCGCACCCTGGCAGCCGAAGACAGCCTGCCCCTGAGCGGCGGCGGATTTTTCGCCCTGCTCAAACCGCTGCCCCCGGTGGAAAGCTGGACCTTGCGCGAACTGGCCATAGCCGTCTTCGATGCCGGCCCCCAGCAACGGCGCAGCCATGGACCGCTGCTCTTTTTGCCGCCCCCGGGCCGGCACGCAATCCGCCAGTCCTTCGGCCGGGCCGCGGCCGGGGGCCCCGCTGCTGGGCCTGCTGACCAACGGACGCGGCGGGATGCTGCGCGCCGCGGCGGCCTGGGGACGCCTCGACAGCAAGTACGACGCCCTGCTGGCCGCCAACCCGGACGAGACCGTGCCGGTGGACCGCTGGATCATGCTGACCCGCTGCCGGGCCTGGATCGTGTTCCAGGGCTATTCCACCGAGCTGACCCTGGATTGTCTGGAACGCTTTTTTCTCGACACCGCCGGGCGGCCCTGCTGGCACTTTACCGCACCGGCGGGCCAGGGGCAGCATCTGGAGCTGGCAATACGCGCCGAGATGGAAGCCGGGCGCAACACCATCGCCCTGACCTTCGAGCGGCCGGCAAGCCGGCAAGCAGCGGATCGGTTGGCCGATACGCTTGCCGTCCAGCTCATCGTACGCCCCGACATCGAAAACCGCAGCTTTCACGAGCTGACCAAAGCCTACACCGGACCGGAGCAACACTGGCCGGGGGCCGTGATCCCGATGGCCGAAGGGTTTCACTTCGCCCCCGACCCGGCAAGGAAGCTGAAAGTCAGCCTGACGGGGGGACGCTTCTGCCCCGAGCCGGAGTGGCGCTACATGGTCCACCGCCCGCTGGAGGCTGAGCGGGGGATGGACCCGGACTCGGATCTTTTCAGCCCGGGCTATTTTCGCGTCCTGCTCAAAGGCGGGGACCGGGCCGTGCTGGAGGCTTCCACCGAAAACGGAAAACCGGCCGGGGCCGCCGCAGCGGTGGACCTCGATCCGCCCGCACCGCCGGAGCCGCTCGTCCTTCTCGCCCGGGCCCTGGACCATTACGTGGTGCGCCGCGACCGGCACCGGACGATCATTGCCGGCTATCCCTGGTTTCTCGACTGGGGCCGGGACACCCTCATCGTGGTGCGCGGCCTGATCGCCGACGGCCGCCTGGCCGTGGCGCGCGACATCCTGATCCAGTTCGCCCGCTTCGAAAAGGACGGTACCCTGCCCAACATGATCCGGGGCCGGGATGCGGCCGACCGCAACACCTCGGATGCCCCGCTCTGGTTCTGCGTGGCCTGCCGGGATTTTCTCAAGGCCGCCGGAACGGCGGACCTGCTGGAGGCCGACTGCGACGGGCGCCCCCTGGGCCGCGTCCTGGCAGACCTGGGCGGCGGCCTATGCGCCGGGGCCCCCAACGGGGTGACCATGGATCCGGAAAGCGGCCTGCTCTTCAGCCCGGCCCATTTTACCTGGATGGACACCAACCACCCGGCCGCTTCTCCCCGGCAAGGCTATCCCATCGAGATCCAGGCCCTCTGGCAGGCCTCCCTGGCGCTGCTGGCGGCCGTGGATACCCAAAACGCCCGGGGCTGGCAGAGGCTGGCGCACCAGGTGGCCCGGTCTGTGGAAGAGTTGTTCTGGGACCCGGCCCTGGGCCATTTCGTCGACTGCCGCCACGCGGCCCCCGGAACCCCGGCCCGCAAGGCCGAAGCGGACGACGCCCTGCGGCCCAACCAGCTTCTGGCGCTGACCCTGGGCGCCTCGGCCGATCCGGCCATCACCGTGCCCACGGTCCTGGCCTGCCGCGAACTGCTCGTCCCCGGGGCCATCCGCAGCCTGGCCGACCGGCCGGTGAACCGTCCCCTGGCCGTGATGCACAACGGAGAACTGCTCAACGATCCCCGCCACCCCTACCAGGGACGCTATCTGGGCGACGAAGACCGGCGGCGCAAACCGGCCTATCACAACGGGACCGCCTGGACCTGGATGTTTCCCGTCTTTTGCGAGGCCTGGGCAGCAGCCCTGGGGCCGGCGGGCACGGCCACGGCCCGGGCCTGGCTCGAAAGCGGCCTGCGCCTGATGGAAAGCGGCTGCCTGGGACAGATTCCCGAGATCCTGGATGGCGACGCCCCCCATACGCCCCGCGGCTGCGATGCCCAGGCATGGGGGGTGAGCGAACTGCTGCGGGTCTGGCGGGTGCTCAACCCGGAATCAAGCGGGTGAAAAGAAGGACCGGCCGATCTATTTTTGGGTTCACCGGGGATTGCTGCCTGCCCCCCGCCCCCCCTTGCCACCCGGCGGGCGGCGTTGTATAGGAGGTTTAGATCAGCACGGCCGTTAACGGGTGGCGACGCCGTCAATTTTTTTTAGGAAAAATACCGCAAATCCATTTGAACCCTTACTGAGCACCTTCCGTACCATCGCACCTGCATCCGCCACCGGCGACCGGTATTCTTCTACAGACACAAGGACAAACCGCTTCCATGAGCCGCTTCCAAACCTTTCAAGTCTACCCCAATGTCCCCAGCTCTTTGTCATTTCTTGAAAAACTGGCCCGCAACCTCTGGTGGTGCTGGAACACCGAGGCCATGGCCCTTTTCCGGCGCATCGATCCGGTGCTCTGGGACAAATGCCAGGAAAACCCCATCGCCTTTTCCACCCGCATCTCCCAGGCCCGGCTGGAACAGCTGGCCAGCGACGAAACGTTTCTGGCCCATCTGGAGCGGGTCAAAAGCCTCTTCGAAATCGAAGTCGAGCTGCCCACGGAAAGATCCCTCACCCGCTATCGCAAAGACACCCTGATCGCCTATCTTTCGATGGAGTTCGGCATCCACGAAAGCCTCCCCCTCTTCGCCGGCGGCCTGGGGGTATTGGCCGGGGACCACCTCAAGGCGGCCTCGGACATGGGGGTACCCCTGGTCGGGGTCGGCCTTCTTTTTCGGCGCGGCTATTTCCACCAGTTCCTCGATCAAAACGGCTGGCAGCAGGAGAACTACCCCGAAACCGACCTGTTCATCCTTCCGCTGAACCGGGCCAGGGGAGACGACGGCCAGGAAGTCACGGTCGAGATCGAAGGGCCGGAAGGAACGATCCATGCCGCCGTGTGGCGCGTCGACGTAGGCCGGGTCCAGCTCTATCTGCTCGACACCAACGTCCCGGAGAACTCGCCGCCGCTGCGCGAGATCACCGACCGGCTCTACGCCGGGGAGGCGGTGCGGCGCCTGGCCCAGGAGGTGCTGCTGGGTATCGGCGGGCTCAAGGCCCTGGCCGCCTTGGGCCTCAAGCCCACCACGGTCCACCTCAACGAGGGCCACTGCGCCTTTGCCGGCATCGAATGGCTGGCCCAGGTGATGGAAACCCACGGCGTGGATCTGGCCACCGCCCTGGAAATCATACCGCGCTCGACGGTCTTTACCACCCACACACCGGTGGCCGCCGGGCACGACGAATTTCCGCCGGACCTGGTGCGCCCCTATCTGCTCCCTTTTGAAAAGCGGCTCAAGACCCCGGTAGACGAAATCCTTTCCTGGGGCCAGGCGGCGCCTCATTCCCCGCTTTCCATGTTCGTTCTGGGAATGCGCAACACCATGTACTGCAACGGGGTCAGTGAACTGCACGGGGCCACGGCCCGGCGCATGTGGACCCACATCTGGCCCGGCCGCCCGGAAAACGAAGTGCCCATAGGCCACGTGACCAACGGGGTGCACATCGCCTCGTGGATTTCGGTGGACAACGCCCGCCTCTTCGAGCGCTATCTCGGGCCGGATTGGTACCTGCACAGCAGTGCCCCGGAAACCTTCAACCGCATCGACCAGATCTACAACGAGGAGTTGTGGCGCGCCCATGAGATGGCCCGCTCGCGTCTGATCCGCACCTGCCGGCGCCTCATGGTGCGCCAATACAGCCAGCGCAACGCCCCCAAGGCGGCCATGCAGGAAGCCGAGGCGGTCCTCGACCAGGAGATCCTGACCATCGGGTTCGCGCGCCGCTTCGCCACCTACAAGCGCGCCACCCTGCTGCTCCAGGAGCCGGATCGCCTCGAAGCCCTGATCACTTCCCAGACCCGGCCGATCCAGCTCCTGTTCGCCGGCAAGGCCCATCCGCGGGACAACGAGGGCAAGGCCCTGATCCAGCGGATAGTCCAGTTCGCCCAGCGCCCCCGGATCCGGCACCGGGTGGTCTTTATCGAAGACTACGACATCTACCTGGCCCGGCACCTGGTGCAGGGCTGCGATATCTGGCTCAACACCCCGCGCCGGCCCTACGAAGCCTGCGGCACATCCGGGATGAAAGCCGCGGCCAACGGGGTGCTGAACCTGAGCATCCTCGACGGCTGGTGGTGCGAGGGGTTCCGCGACGACCGCGGATGGCGCATCGGCAGCGGCGAAACCTACGAAGATGAGAGCTACCAGGATCTGGTGGAGGGCCAGGCCCTTTACAACATCCTGGAAAACGATGTGATCCCGACCTTTTACGAACGGCGCAACGGGGATGTGCCCAGCCGCTGGATCGCCATGATGAAGGCGTCGATGAAAATGGCGATCTCCGGCTTCTGCGCCCATCGGATGCTGGCCCAGTACGACACCCGTTTTTACGAACCTTCGGTGCAAAACCACCATCAGTTGCTGGCCGACGGCGCTGTGCGGGCCAGGGAACTCCACCAGCAGCGCCAGCGCCTGATGAAAGAATGGCATGCGGTGACCGTCTCGCAGCCGGAAAGCTCCAGCGCCGGCCCCTTCCGGGTCGGCGACCAACTCGAGGTGAGCACCACGGTGAATCTGGGAAGCCTGCGGCCCGAGGAAGTTGACGTGGAGGTTTACTACGGCGTGATCAAATCCCTCGAAACCCTGGCGGCCAGCCATGTGGCCCCGATGGAGGTGGCCGGGCAACTGGACGGGGGGCGCCACCGTTACACCTGCGCCATCCGCTGCGGCAGTGCCGGGCGCTACGGATTCACCGCCCGGGTGGTGCCGCGGGGCGATGAACTGCTGCGCTTTATCCCCGGCCTGATCACCTGGGCATGACGGATAGTGGCGATTTTCGCTTCGCGATTGCAGATAGAAACCGCATGCGCTAAGCTGCCCCGACGTCAGCCCAGACCTGTGAACCTCGACCTGCAACGGTCCTTCAGCCCATGCACAGCCCACAGAAAAATCCGCGGATTCTCATCGTCACCCCCGAGGTGACCTATCTGCCGGACGGCATGGGCAACGCGGCCAACTACCTCAAGGCCAAGGCCGGGGGGTTGGCCGACGTGTCGGCGGCCCTGATCAGCGCTCTTTTCGAGCAGGGCGCCGACGTGCACGTGGCCATTCCCGACTACCGGCGCATGTTCAATCATGAGGCCAGCGGCCTCTATCCGGGCCGGGAGCTGGAAAACATCCGGACCAAGATGCCCGACGACCGGATCCATCTGGCCGAGGACCGGGCCTTTTTCTACGTCGAGCACGTCTACGCCAACTACAGCCGCGACAACCTCATGATCGCCCTGGCCTTCCAGCGCGAGGTGATCAACAACATCCTGCCCCGGGTCCGGCCGGACCTGATCCACTGCAACGACTGGATGACGGGTCTGGTCCCCGGCATGACCCGCCGCGCCGGGATCCCCTGCCTTTTCACCCTGCACAACGTCCACACGGTGACCAGCACCCTGGCCGAAATCGAGGACCGGGGCATCGATGCGGCCTATTTCTGGCAGCACCTCTACTACCGCCGATACGCGGATGAATACGAACAGGCCCGCGAGGCCTTCCCGGTGGACCTGCTCACCTCCGGGGTCTTCGCCGCCCATTTCGTCAACACCGTCAGCCCCACTTTTCTGATGGAAATCGCCGAGGGCCGCCATGACTTCATCGACGGCCACCTGCGCCGCGAACTGACCAACAAGTACCACTCCGACTGCGCCGCGGGGATTCTCAACGCCCCGGACCCATCCTTCCGGCCGGATACCGATCCGGTGCTGCCCCGGCGCTACGGGCCTGACGACTGCCTCCCGGCCAAACGCGAAAACAAGCGACTGCTGCAGCAGGCTCTGGGGTTGATCGTGGACGAAAACGCGCCCCTCTTTTTCTGGCCCCACCGCCTCGATCCGATCCAGAAAGGATGCCAGCTCCTCTCGGATATCCTCTTCCGGACGATCTCCAGCTTCTGGGACGAAACGCTGCAGATCGTATTCGTGGCCAACGGCGCCTACCAGCAGGTCTTTCGCGACATCGTGGCCAGGCACGATTTCCAGCGGCGGGTGGCGGTCTGCGATTTCAACGGCACTCTGGAACGCCAGGGCTATGCGGCGGCCGATTTCATGCTCATGCCCTCGCGCTTCGAGCCCTGCGGCCTGCCCCAGATGATCGCTCCGATCTACGGCACCCTGCCCGTGGCCCACAACACCGGCGGGATCCACGACACCATCCGGCATCTGAACCCGGACCAGGATACGGGCAACGGGTTCCTCTTCGACTATTTCGACAGCCAGGGGCTGTTCTGGGCCGTGGAGCAGGCCATGGCATTCCACCGCCTGCCCGAGACCCTGCGCCGGGACCAGATCCAGCGGATCATGCGCGAAAGCCGGCAGACCTTCACCCACGCGGTCACGGCGCGTCATTACATCGAGCTTTACGAAAAGATGCTCGAACGTCCGTTGATCGTCGAATAGCCGATCAGCGCAGGCCGACCATGCCCTATTTGGACGATACGATCCGCCAGCGGGTCCGGCACCTGGTGGCCAGCGATGCCTACCTGGCCCCCTATGCCCCGGTCCTCGAAAGACGCTTGACCGCCGTTGAGGCCCTGGAAAAGCGCCTGACCGTCAACAGTGCGGACCTGCCCGCCTTTGCCTCGGGCCACACCCATTACGGCCTGCACCGCCGGCCCGCAGGATGGGTGTTTCGCGAGTGGGCCCCCGGAGCCACGGCCGTCTACCTGATCGGGGACCACAGCGGCTGGCGCCCGGATCCGCGCTTCGCCCTGCAACGGATCAACCGGGGCGGGGATTGGGAACTTGGCCTGGACGCCGCGACCCTTTGCCACCAGAGCCTCTACCGCCTCTGGGTGGAATGGCCCGGAGGCGGCGCCGAGCGCATCCCGGCCTGGGCCCGGCGCGTGGTGCAGGATCCGGCGACCCTGATCTTCTCGGCCCAGGTCTGGGATCCGCCCGCCCCCTACCGCTGGCGCAGCCTCAGCCCCCCGCAGCCGGCCATGCCCCTGGTCTACGAAGCCCATGTGGGCATGGCCCCGGAGGCGGGCAGAATCGGCACCTACCGCGAATTTGCCCGGGATGTGCTGCCCCGGGTGCGGGCCGCCGGCTACAACACGCTCCAGCTCATGGCCTTGCAGGAACACCCCTACTACGCCAGCTTCGGCTACCAGGTATCGAGCTTCTTCGCCCCCGCCTCGCGGTTCGGCACCCCGGACGATCTCAAGCTGCTCATCGACGCGGCCCACGCCGCCGGCCTGCGGGTGCTCATCGATCTGGTCCATTCCCACATGGTCGACAACACGGTAGAGGGGATCGGGCGCCTGGACGGCAGCGGCCGCCAGTACACGGCTCCCGGGGACCGGGGCCGGCACCCGGCCTGGGGGTCGTTTCTTTTCGACTACGGGCGCATCGAGGTGCTCCACTTTCTGCTTTCCAACTGCCGCTACTGGCTGGACGAATTCCGGGTCGACGGGTTCCGCTTCGACGGGGTCACCAGCATGCTCTACCACCACCACGGCCTGGAGCACGCCTTCGATGGATACGCGGAATACTTCGGCCCCGAAGTGGACGAGGCGGCCCTCGGCTTCCTGGCCCTGGCCAACCGGCTGGTGCACACCGTCAGACCGGATGCCGTCACCGTGGCCGAGGACGTCAGCGGGATGCCGGGCCTGGCGGCCCCGCAGGCCGAGGGGGGGATCGGCTTCGACTACCGCTTCGCCATGGGAGTTCCCGACTACTGGATCCGTCTGGTCAAGGACACCCCCGATGAGGACTGGTCCATGGGCACCCTCTGGCACGAGCTGACCAACCGGCGGGCCGAAGAGCGCTCCATCGCCTACGCCGAAAGCCACGACCAGGCCCTGGTGGGCGATCAGACGCTCATTTTCCGGCTCATCGGGGCGGCCATGTACCACCACATGGGGATCAACGAGCGCCATCTGGCCGTGGACCGCGGCATGGCCCTGATCAAGATGATCCGCCTGATCACCCTGGCCACCGCCGGCCACGGGTATCTAAACTTCATGGGCAACGAGTTCGGCCATCCGGACTGGATCGATTTTCCCCGGCAAGGCAACGGCTGGTCCTTTGCCCACGCCCGGCGCCAGTGGTCCTTGGCCGACGATCCGATGCTGCGCTTCCACCAGATCGGCCGCTTCGACCGCGACATGCTGCGCCTGGCGGCCGACTGGAACCTGATCGACGGTACGGCGCCCCACCTGCTGCTGGAACACCAGCACGACAAGGTGATCGCCTTTTGCCGCCGCAGCCTGGTCCTGGTCTTCAACTTCCATCCTGACCGTTCCCACACCGATTACGCCATCCGCGCGCCGGGCGGCGCCTACCGGCTGATCCTGGACACCGACGCCCCGCGCTACGGGGGCCACGGC
The DNA here is from genome assembly GCA_963668645.2 of Desulfobacterales bacterium. Classification (GTDB taxonomy): domain Bacteria; phylum Desulfobacterota; class Desulfobacteria; order Desulfobacterales; family UBA2174; genus UBA2174. The sequence goes on along the minus strand of CAXXWC010000022.1, from coordinate 104,742 downwards.
CGGCTTATCCCCGAACAGGTCTACCGCCGGCCCGACCCGGGCCGCGCCGGAATCCGCCTCTACCTGCCGGCCCGCAGCGCCGTGGTGCTCGAGCCGCTGGACGGGCCGATTTAATCGTTTCTCGGCTTTCACCCCTTGCCATTGTTTTTTCTGTTGTTATTAAGTCACCTTTCGGTTTCGGTCGCAGGGCCGCAACCGCTTGAGGTTTATTCACTGCAGGGATATGACGGGCTCGATATGGACGCTCAATACAAGATGAATACCCTAGACGCGGCGGACATCGCCGAATCGGAGGACAACGACCGCATCCTGGCCGGGGCCCTGCACGTGGTGGGCGCCTCGCTGCTTTTGGCGGCGATGGGTGCGCTGGTCAAGGTGGCCACCGCCGAACTGCCCAACACCGTGGTGGTCTTTTTCCGCAACTTTCTGGCCCTGGTCATCATGACCCCATTTTTGCTGCGGGGATCGGGGCTGAACTCGCTCAAAACCGGACGGCTTTCCCTTCATCTGGTGCGCAGCCTTGCCGGTCTCGGGTCGATGTATCTTTTCTTTTTCACCATCGGGCGCCTGCCCCTGGCCGAGGCCGTGCTCCTTGCCTACACCTCGCCCCTTTTCATCCCTTTGGTGGCGCGCATCTGGATCGGTGAACCGGTGCCCCCCGCCGTGCGCTGGGCCGTTCTGATCGGCTTTGCCGGGGTGGTGCTCATCCTGCGGCCCGGCCCGGGAGTGATCCGGCCCATGGCCCTGATGGGGATGGGCGCCGGCGTCCTGATTGCCGTGGCCATGGTGAGCATCCGGCGCATGTCGGACAGCGAACCGCCCGGGCGCATCGTCTTTTACTTCGCCCTGCTCTCCACCCTGGTCTCGGCCCTGCCCATGGCCTGGGACTGGCAGGCCCCGTCGCTGCAGGCCATGGGAATCCTGGGCGGCGTCGCCGTCCTGGCGGTCATCGGCCAGATCCTGCTCACCCAGGGCTACAGCCTCGCGCCGGCGAGCCGCATGGGGCCTTTTTCATACGCCAACATCGTCTTTGCGTCCCTTCTCGGCTGGCTCTTCTGGTCCGAGACCTTCTCTCTTCTGAGCGGTCTGGGCACCCTGCTGGTCTGTGCCGCCGGCATGCTCATCGCCGGGCACGGCCACCGGCAAACCGGCGTGCCCGTACCCGGGCTGCCCGGCAATCCGCACGGGATAGCCGGCATCATCCGGCATCGAAAATCGAGGCGGCCCAAATGAAGATCCGCCCGTTCCAGGAGGCCGACCGCCAGGCGGTCATCGATCTGTGGGGCCAGTGCGGGCTTGTGGTGCCGCACAACAATCCCGAGCGGGACATCCAGCGCAAACTGGAAGTCAACCCCGAATGGTTTCTGGTAGGCGAGCTGGACGGTGCACCGGTCGCCACCTGCATGGCCGGGTACGAAGGCCACCGGGGCTGGATCAACTATCTGGCCGTGCGCCCCGATTTGCAGGGCCGGGGACTGGGCCGGCGGATCATGGCTGCGGCCGAGACCCTGCTCAAACAGGCCGGATGTCCCAAGATCAACCTCCAGATCCGCGAAACCAACGCCGGGGTGGTCCGCTTCTACGAACGGATCGGCTACAGCCGGGATCCGGTGATCAGCGTGGGAAAACGCCTCGATCCGGACACGCCCCGGGCCTGAAACCGCCCTGCTTGCCGGCTGCGTTTCTGCGGTGATCGACGCGTCCGTCAATAGGTCCTTGCCGACGTCTCCTGAAAAATGTTGCAGGATGGTGAACGCCATGCGAACGACCCAAACCCGGTTCATTTTTTCAGCGCCCTGCTTTTCACGCTTTTCTATAATGTCAGTTTTTTCCGGCATGTCCTGGAAGTCTACCCGGCCACGCTGAAAAACATCGGCTTTCTGGCATCCCTGGCCACGGGGCTCACCGCCGCCCACCTGATTCTGTTCTCGCTGCTCAGCTGGCGATACACGACCAAACCGGTCCTGATCCTGTTCCTGCTCCTCTCATCGGTGGCCGCATGTTTCATGGACACCTACAACGTGGTCATCGATCACACCATGATCCAGAACATATTGGAGACGAACTTCAACGAGGCCGCCGACCTGATCAGCCCCACGGTACTGGCCTATTTCTTGATTCTCGGGGTCCTGCCGTCGGCAATCGTATCTTGGGTCAGGCTGGAGCCGGTGCCCTGGAAAAAAGCGGTCCTGATCAAGCTGCGCGACATCGGCCTCACCCTGCTCATCGTGCTGGCGGCCGTCCTGATTTTCAGCAAGTTCTACACGTCTTTTTTCAGGGAGCACAAACCGCTGCGCTACTATGCGAATCCGGCCTACTGTGTCTACTCGGCCGGCAAGTATATCGGCCGCACATTCCGCCAGCCCCAGGAACCGCTGCACCCCATCGGCGAGGATGCCCGCATTCCCGAGACCGATATCGACCGCGAGCTGATCATTCTGGTCGTCGGCGAAGCGGCCCGCGCCGACCATTTTTCCCTCAACGGCTACCGGCGCGAGACCAATCCGCTCCTGAAACAAGAAGACGTCGTCTCGTTCACCCACATGACCGCCTGCGGCACCTCCACCGCCTATTCGGTTCCTTGCATGTTCTCCATCTTCCCCCGGGCCGGGTTCAGCGATAAGAAGGGCCGCTCCAACGAAAACCTCCTGGACGTCCTGGCCCACGCCGGGGTCCACGTGCTCTGGCGCGACAACAATTCGGATTCCAAAGGCACGGCGCTGCGGGTGCAGTACGAGGATTATCGCAATCCGGCGCTCAACCCGGTCTGCGACGCGGAGTGCCGCGACGAAGGGATGCTGGTGGGGCTTCAGGATTACATCGACGCCCAGGCCCGGGGCGACATCCTCATCGTCCTGCACCAGATGGGCAACCACGGACCGGCCTACTACAAGCGCTATCCGCCTGCCTTCGAAAAGTTCACCCCGGTCTGCCGCACCAGCCAGATCGAGCAGTGCTCCCGGGAAGAGATCGACAACGCCTATGACAATGCCCTGCTTTACACCGATTACTTTCTGTCCCGGACCATCGCGCTGCTCAAAAACAACACCGACCGTTTCGAGGCGGCCTTGATCTACATCAGCGATCACGGCGAATCCCTCGGTGAATACGGGATCTATCTTCACGGGTTGCCCTATGCCGTGGCGCCGGAAGTCCAGAAACACATCGCCGCCGTATTCTGGTTCGGCGACAGTTTCAAGATCGACAAGGATGCCCTGCGCCAAAAGGCGGATTTGCCTTTTTCCCACGACCACCTCTTTCACACGATGCTGGGTCTGATGGAGGTGGAAACGACGATCTACGATCCCCGATTGGATATCACGCACAAATAGGATATGAAAAAGATCCGCCCGCAGTGGCGGCCCGGCACGAAACTGTCCGCCGGCCGCCGCCCGCGCCGGCATGGAGGTGTTGGCAATGCCCGAACCTGCAATGCACCCGGATCGTCATCGTCGGCGGCGGCGCCGGCGGTTTGGAGCTGGCCGTCCCGCCTGGGGCGGAGCCTGGGCCGGCGCAGACGCGCGGCGGTGATCTTGATCGACCGGAGTCTGACCCACCTGTGGAAGCCGCTGCTGCACGAGGTCGCCGCCGGCACCCTGGACCCGGGGATCGAGGCCCTCGACTACCTGGACCTGGCCCGGCGCAACCGCTTCACCTTCCGCCCCGGCCGCATGACCGGCCTGGACCGCGCCGCACGGCAGGTGCGCCTGGCCGGCCTGATCCCCGGTACCGAGGCCTACGACACGCTGGTCATGGCCGTGGGGGGCCAGACCCACGATTACGGGATTGCCGGGGTGCGCGAGCACTGCGTTTTCCTCGACGACCGGCGCCAGGCCGACCGCTTTCACGAGATGCTGCTCCACCGATTCCTTCAGCGCCAGTACTCCGCCGGCACCGGGGGGGGCGGCGGACGAGCCGCTTTGCGTAGCCATCGTGGGGGCCGGGGCCACCGGCGTCGAGCTGGCCGCCGAGCTGAACAACGTGGCCCGCCGCTTCAAAGGCCTCGGATTCGACCACCTGACCGATGCGCGTCCCATCCGGATCGTGCTCATCGAAGCCGGGCCACGGATTCTGCCGGCCCTGCCCCAGCGTGTGGCCACGGCCGCCGCGGCCGAGCTGGAGCGGATCGGGGTCGAGATCCGCTGTGCCTGTAAAGTCCGGGAAGTCACGGCCGATGGAGTCGGCCTGGCTTCTGGAGAGACGGTGGCGGCCCAATTCAAGGTCTGGGCCGCGGGAGTCAAGGCGCCGCCATTTCTCGGCGACCTGGATGGGTTGGAGACCAACCGGATCCACCAGCTCGTGGTCGGGCAGAATCTGGCCACGACCCGCGACGCAAACATCTTTGCCATCGGCGACTGTGCCGCCTGCCCCCGCCCGGGAAGCGACCGGCCGGTGCCGCCCCGCTCCCAGGCGGCCCACCAGCAGGCCGCCGTCCTGGCCCGCAGCGTTATCCGCCGCCTCAACGGCCGGCCGCCCCTGGACTTTGTCTATCGGGACTACGGGGCCCTGGTTTCCCTGGCACGACTTTCCGTGGGCAACCTGATGGGCAAGCTCCGTGGCAGCCTCTTCATCGAAGGATGGCTGGCCCATCTGGCCTACCGGATGCTGTACCGCTCGCACCAGTGGACGGTGCACGGCGCCAGGCGCACCCTGCTGGTCATGGCGGCGGACTTTTTGACCCGGCGCATCAGGCCGCGGCTCAAGCTGCACTGAGAACCGTTGTGACGCCCCGGCCCTGCGGCGGCCGAAACGTGTACGACAGGAAAGGAAAATCGATGGAGCATCCGCAGCGGTTGGAAATCGGGCACGTCCTTTGTCCGGTCGATCTGAGCGCCATATCCGACATGGCCTTGCGCTATGCGGCGGTGGCCGCACGCCAGTTCAAGGCTCGCCTGACGGTGCTGCAAGCCGAACGATTCGAACTTCCGCGCTATCTGACCCGCGACACCAAAACCCAATTGGCGGATGAAATCGAGCGGGCCAAGGGACACGTGGCCGCGGAACTGCAGCACCACACCGAAGCCATCCTGGCAGCGGCGATGGCCCCGCTCCAGGTCCACTACGCCGTCGAGACGGCACAGCCGGCCGCCGCCGTGCTGCGCTGGGGACGGGAAGCGCAGGTGGATCTGGTGGTGATGGGAACCCATGGTCTGGGCGGATTCAAACGCATCATGATGGGGTCGACGGCCGAAGCGGTGGTGCGGCAGTCCGATGTACCGGTATTTACCGTACGGCCCAGAGCCCAGGCATTCATAGACGGCCAGAACCCCGCTGCCGATCCGGCCATCGGCACCATCCTCTGCCCCCTGATCCCGGAACCCGCCTTTCTCGGGGCACTGCACTATGGCGCGGCCCTGGCCGGGCGTTTCGGCGCGGTGCTGAAGGTGTTGCAGGTTGTGGAAGACGATACCCCGTTGGATCAGGCCGGCGCCAGGCTGCGGGAGGTGGCGGCAGCTGCGATCGGCCAGGGCTGCACATGGAGCGCCGAAGTGCGCGCCGGCCGCGCCGCCGAGCAAATCGTATCACTGGCCGGGAGCCGATCCGCCGACCTGCTGGTCATCGGCGCGCGGCGGCGACCCTTTGCCGATGTGGCGATCCTGGGGCGCACCACCGAACTGGTCCTGCGCCACGCCCCGGTGCCGGTCTTGGCCGTGCCGCTGCCCGGCAAGGCTTGAAACGGCTTTTTCGAGGTCCGCGATTTGGAGCAATTCCTCCAACATTACGGCTACTGGGCGGTGCTGCTCGGCACGGCCGTCGAGGGTGAAACCATCCTGATCCTGGCCGGTTTCGCCGCCCATCGCGGCTACCTGGATCTGCCCCTTGTGATCTTGGCCGCCTTTGCCGGCAGCCTCACCGGGGACCAGTTCTTCTTCTACCTCGGCCGCCGCCATGCCGGGGCCCTGATCCGCCACCGCCCGGCCTGGAGTGCCAAGCTGGAGCGGGCCAGGGGCTTGATGGAGCGCCATCGCACCCCCTTGATCCTCGGTTTCCGGTTTCTTTACGGCCTCAGAACGGTCATGCCCTTCGCCATCGGCGTCAGCCGCATCCCCGTGGCCAGCTTCGTACTGCTCAACACCGCCGGGGCCCTGGTCTGGGCCGCGGCGGTGGGCGGCGGCGGATACCTGTTCGGCAACGCCCTCGAACTGCTGCTGGGCAACCTCAAACGTTATGAGCCGGCGCTGTTCGGCCTGATCGCCGTTGGCGGGGCCGGGGCCTGGGTCTGGGGCGTTTACATGCAACGAAGACGGCGCCAGGGAAAGTGACGATCCGGAACATCGCCCTGCTCCCCTGACGGCAGGGCAATCCAAGAGGTTTACCGATGAATATTCGCAACAAAGTCTTGATAGGCCTGCTCCTGCTCTGCGTGGTGGACGCCCTGATCCCCCTGCCGGTCATCGGCGCCGTACTGGTCTACGTGGTGGCCCAGCGGCCGCCCTGGTTCGTGGACCTGGCCAACCGCATCTACCGGTCGTGAACGCGTCGCAACCGCCCTTGCGCAGGCCTGCTGCGACCGGGCTACCCGCCGCCGCCAAACCGGCCCGCCATCCCGTGTCCCCCCGGGAAGGCAGATCCCCCCTTGCCACCCCGAGGAGGCCCACCTCTTCCCGTGTCATCCCGAGGAGGCCCCCCTCCGGTGCGGATATGCTACTGGAAAATGTGGCGCTACGCCTGTACCAAGATCCGCAATCTACTCAGGCTCGGTACCCATCCAGGGGTGGCCATTCCATGTGCCTTACACGCAAAGGCCCCTGGCGAAGCGTGCGCACGCTGGCGACCCAGACTGGTATGACCAACCAGTGGCTCAAGGATCAGAGACTGGTATCTGTCAAAGAACTGTGGGTGAAAATCCACTACCCGGCTACGGCCCGGTAAGTTTTGCGAACCGCCTAGTGCGCGTCCATCGGAAGTGCCCTTAGGGTAAACCCGCATGCTATGTGTTGTGGGGAGTGGAAGAGAGAAACATTCCCTTACCGATTAGATCACCTGAGTATTCAGTTTTCAAACCATTCTACCCACAATTGGTTGTCTTGCATGAGCACTCCGTACTCAAGAGAAGACGGTACCCAACTACGGTCGGTATAGATCAATCGTGAAAATACGAATGTCCCGACATGAGTTGCGGCGTACTTTTCCATTCGCCGGTAGACTCGTCCAGCCACTGACCTGCCGCGGTTCAATTCTGGCCTCTGTGGGAAGAGGTTGACATCGAGGCCGCCCCCCATCGAATGCGCAAGTACGTGCCCTTTATCGAACTTTCCCTTCCCCGGTATATCAATGCCACCCCCGAGAAAGCCTTTCATGCGGTTTTCGTCTTTCCTTTGTTCATTCACAGTCGACCATCCGTAAGCAGCGACTATCCTGTCTTCTACATCACTGCCGTTTGCGGATGTTTGATCGTAAAGGAAAGTGAAGCTCTGGTCCTGAAACTTCAAGACCGTCGGGCTATGAGGGCTCATGTCGTGATAAGTGGCAACCCATTCATCTTCGACAAACCGAACAAAATCCTCCATTACAAGACCTCCCGAGGAATCTGTAGCGGCCTCTACGATTTTCGGATACGGGATTTGTATGTCGGGAGGCAGCGCCATCTGCGAACCCTATCTGGTCTAACCTGCTATTCAGCCGCGCGGCTTTTTGTGTCGGCTGAAATAGCCTTGTGTACACCCGGCATGAACGTAGACTAGTGTCCATCCGCGGCCGTAACTATCCGGCCGGCATAAAAAAAGCGCATTTTGTGCTGGAGTTTCGAGGCTGAGTGTAGTATAAACGATGTCGCCAAACAACCGTAAATACTAACAAAGCCGAGAAAAGGACCAACACAAAATGCGCGAAAAATGGCAACGCCAAATGCCCCTGATGCCCGAGATCGCCAGCCACATCCAAGCCCAAGAGCTCGAAGCCATCTCCGGCATCCTGGACAGCAAACCTATCATCACCGAGTTCGTGCTGCAAGATCTTTGCAAGCGGCGCCGTGTTGTCAGCCGTGCCGGGGCAAAAGGCATGAGCGCCGAGCAGGTGCTGCGAGCGGCCGTGGTGATGAGGCTCCACGAGTTGACCTACCAGGACCTGGCTTTTCATCTGGTCGACAGCCAGAGTATCCGGCGTTTTTGCCGTATCGGCATTGCCGACAAGGGGTTCAAAAAGTCGGTGCTCAACAAAAACATCAAGGCCCTGTCGGATCAGACCTGGGAGGCGATCAACCTTGAAGTGCTCGGTTATGCCAAACAAAACAAGATCGAAAAAGGCCGTGTGGCACGTATCGATTGTACGGTTGTCGAAAGCAATATCCACGCGCCCAGTGATTCGAGCCTGCTGTATGATTGTGTCCGGGTGCTGAGCCGGTTGCAGCAAAGGGTCCGGGATCTTGGCCTGGGCCGATTTGGATACCACGATCACCGCCGGGTGGCCAAACGGCGCATGGTCAAAATTCAGTACGCCCGCAGCAAAAATGAACGTCGTGGGGCCTATGTCGATCTTCTCAAGTACACGGCAAAGTCGTTGGCTTCGGCCCGGCGCGCTATCGAACGGCTCAAGACGGTCGGTGCTGACAACCTGACCGCGCTGGGCCTGTTTTTTGAATTGGAACGCTACGTTGCACTGACTGAAAAGGTCATCGCGCAGACCCAGCGCCGCGTCATCAAAGGAGAGAAGGTTCCGGCCTCGGAAAAGCTCGTGTCGATTTTCGAGGAGCATACCGACATCATCGTCAAGGACCGGCGCGACACATTTTTCGGTCACAAGATATGTCTGACCGGAGGCCGTTCGAACCTGATTCTCGATTGTCAGATCGTGGAAGGCAACCCGGCCGATGTGACCTTGACCCAGACGATGCTCGATCGGCAAGAAAAGATTTACGGGCGCTGCCCGCTCAAAGTTGCACTGGACGGAGGGTTTGCTTCCAAGGCGAATTTGAAGGCCGCCAAGGACAAGGGAATCAAAGACGTCTGTTTTGCCAAAAAGCGCGGCCTGGACCCGGAGAAGATGTGCCGCAGCCCGTATGTGTACAGGCGCCTTCGTCGCTTCCGGGCCGGCATCGAGGCGGGCATATCCTGGCTCAAGCGCAGCCTGGGGCTGGATCGGTGCATTTGGAAAGGATGGCGATCGTTCCAGAGTTATGTTTGGGCGTCGATCGTTTCGGCCAACCTGCTTACGATTGCCCGCAAACAGTTGGCCTGACGGTACGGCACCCGTTCGATACGTAAAGCCAACAGGTGAGGTGTTCCCGGATTTTAGGGTGAATGGTAACATTTACTGTTAAGGGCTTGTTTTTTGCTAAATTCTTTCGAGATTATTCGCCTGCCGCCTCTTTGCAGGGTCCTCGGGCGGCTGATTTTGGCGATTTATGGACGGAAACTAGACTAATAGGGGTGTAAGTCCCCTATGTGTGAACCCTGTTACTGGTTGTAATCATTAGCATAAACATTAGCCGAAGGCAAAAGCGTGAGCTGGTATTATATACGACGAGACCGCCCGGTGGAGTGTCGATGTCGCGCGTTGTGGAACCGTCCAAGCCGGACGATCACCTGCTGGAGCGGATCTTATCCCGGGAAAACATGCTTCGCGCATGGAAACGGGTCAAGGCCAACACGGGCGCTGCAGGAGTCGACGGGATGTCGATCGAACAGTTTCCGGATGCTGCCCGCACGAGGCTGATAGAGTTTTCGAATCATTTGGTGGTAAAGGGGGTTGGAGAGAAACTCTCCCTCTTACTCAAGGTTATATCTTCCTTTTCAGACCTAAAAACGCGAATATAGGGTCGTTTTAGGGCCATTATTTTCGCCAACCATCTTGATTTATGATTTTTTTCATGGTCCGACCCCTTTCGCGCCGTTCGGATGCTGCCCGCACGAGGCTGATAGAGTTTTCGAATCATTTGGTGGTAAAGGGGGTTGGAGAGAAACTCTCCCTCTTACTCAAGGTTATATCTTCCTTTTCAGACCTAAAAACGCGAATATAGGGTCGTTTTAGGGCCATTATTTTCGCCAACCATCTTGATTTATGATTTTTTTCATGGTCCGACCCCTTTCGCGCCGTTGTCCATAAATTTCCTCTTTCGTTTATAGGGTTAATTTGCATATCCATGGGAAATGAGTCTGAATGAAAGCGCAAGTACGGTTGCCAGCCCCGCCCCGCAGGCAAGCGTTAAGTAGATACCGGAGATACCGGGGTCATCAAAAAGAAGGGCGGAGGCTCCGCCTGTAATCAAAGGACTCGCAAACTGCCCGGCAAAAAGAAAAACAGTGACCACCGAAGTCCCCGCTGTTCCTGATGTGTGTTCTGCTTTTCTGGTCACACCGTTCATGATCAACGGTACCAATATTCCCAAACCGACACCATTGAGAACAAGACAGGCAAACAGAGGCATCAATGATGGAAAGGCTGATATCCCGTAAAAAGAGAGGGCAAATATACCTAGGCTCAAACCTGGAAGCCAAATATTTATAGATTTGTTCAGGCGACCAAAGACAAGACCGGTTAAAAATGATGAGGCTGTCAGTACTGCCATAGCCAAACCAGCCATGCGTGAGTCTCCAAGGTGATTTTCCTGGATATACAGGGCGATATTAACCGGAACGGTATAGAATGCGACCATAAGCAAAAACATACCGAGCCCCCACATAATGTAGAAACCAAGAGAAACAGTACCTTGTCCAGTCTGTTTGTCTTGTCTCTGTTTTGGTTGTTGTTCAGGCATAAAAAACAACACCAATATCAATACCGGTATGCCAAGGAGATAGATCAGGAAGGATGCACGCCAACTGATGGCAGCAAGCAAACCTGATAAAAGAGTGGCGATGATGCCTCCCAGGTTGTTTGATGCTGAGGCCAGGCCCATAGTTTTGGTTTTTTCATATCCTGACCAAAAATCAGCAATAATGCCGGTTGAAAGCGGCATAAGAATGCCAACCCCGATTCCGAGCACAGCTCTCATCGACAGTAAAAACGGAATAGAATGAGATAAGCCCCCTCCTGTGCCACCGACGATATAGAACAATATGCCGACGTATACTAGCAGCTTTTGGGAAACTCTCCCGCTCATTATTCCGGTAATCAACGCTACCGGGATAATGGTTAAAGCCGGTGTGGTGAGTACCATCTTTCCTAGAAGGGGTGAAGCATCGGGGAAATAGGCGATAATATCCGCCACAGCAGGAGCTACAGCCGCTCCGGACATAACAGTAAGCAATGAAAGGGAAAGAACAGCAATACGGATCATTTTATCTCCCTGAGCATGTTCATTGCATTGGTATGTATTTTTTGAGTTAAGTAGAAATATTGTTCAATTTCTTCATCGCTGAAATTTAAAAATACATCGTCTGTAATGCTTTTAAGTATATGGAAAATCTCTTGTTTGACTGCTCGGGCCTTTTTGGTGCATCGGATGATATTGCGTCTTTTGTTTGCGGAATCAACGGTTTTAGTTACGTATTCTTCCTTGACCAGGCGACCCAGAGACCTTGTAGCAGAACTTTTATCAAACTGCAGAGCCTCAGCCAGAACGTCTTGATGCACACCTTCGTTATCGTAAAGATAACCTATTACTGGAATAGTAGCAGCGCTCAGCCCAAGATGGGCCATTTTTATATCCACGATTGTGGCCAAACATCTTGAAATTGTACTGATCTGTTTTCCTATTGAACGGTGTTGCTGCATATACTTGGCTCCTTTTTCATTGTATTTGGAATTCTTTTACAACATAACTGTTGCGCGCGCAACAGTTATGTTAAAAAAAGAGCACGACCTGAATTGGAAATTGAATGTTCACCAAGAGAAATGGCTCAGTTTGCCTGGGTAGAAAAATGTCAATATGAAGGTGACTTCAGGCAAGATTTGCCTTTCGCATAACCGTAGGAGTTGAGTCTTCCTGAGTATCGAGAATAAAAAAGGAGTTCTTTGGGCTCACCAAATATTTCAAACATTTTTCGATTATCCTCAGCTCCGCCATCCTTCTCTGAATTTAACAAAAGCTTGGGAATACTGATTTGTTCGCTGAAAGCGATTTATTAATGTGAAATCTTTCGAATAATATTATCATGCTCCAATAAATAATCGTAGTGGGAGGCTACATCATTGATAATGTTGCCATCAACCTTCAAAGCCTCTTTTGGATATTTCTTATTTGCTTTATTGAGGGCCTTTTTAATCCCTTTCCCTTTCCGGAGCCATCGCAATACCTCATGGTCATACCGTTCTTCATCTTTAGTACGGTTACCAATTATATCATTTGCTCTATATAAATATTGTTCAAGAAAATCCATGATATCGTTCTCAGCTTGATATGCGGCGTCGCTAATCAGCGGCCCCATTGTTGACCGCACTTTTCACACGGATGTGTTACATGGCCTTGACAAGTGGGCGAACACGGCTTTGGGGTCCGCCTGAATTTGCTTGGTTATGTGGGCGGTGAATCTCTACCCACCCACGAAATTCAGTTATTCTCTGCTCCAAATCATCCAGCTCATTCAGTACCAGATAGAAGTTTTTAGTTTTATCGGGATCGGCAGGATGGTAATTGTGCTATCCGAATCGAGAGCATTTGCAAAGAATCTTGATAACTCCTGAACATTTCTCAATGAGTTGATCTACTGGCTTTCCGATATTCCAAAATTTTTGGTCCATGTTTCTCTCCACATAACGTTGCTATTCAGCCGCGCGGCTTTTTGTGTCGGCTGAAATAGCTTTGTTAGCCCATTTCTCTAATTTCAATATTTTTTTCTCAATAATATTCACAGTTTCATATAATTCTTTAATTGAATAGCTTTCACCTAAAATATGAAAGGTATCTTTGTCAACGTCAAGAACCCTAAGACAATTCTCTAACTTAATTCCCTTTGTAGAACTATTTATAATATTCATATCAAGAATGGGATTGCCAAAATGCAAATAATTCCAAGCTTCTAACCTTTCCTCAAAATGTTCAAGATGATTTCTTAACTCTTTTGTTAAGGTAGTATTGACATCTGAGTCATCATGGGAAGGGAGAAACAAAAAATCATTTAGCTTATCATACAGTTTGCAAACATTTGCAACATGAACTGAAAAATGATGAATATGTAGAAATATCTTTTTGGCGTTAATTGAATATGCCTTTTTTTCATTCTCATATTCAGAATAGGACTGTTTTATGAATTCAGTTTGGAGCTTTATTTCTTCTATGAATAGTTTAACTCTATTTATATAAAAGTCGTGGAACAAATTTTGAACGATTGGTGTATCACTTTTCAAGTGATGACTTAATATTGATGCCTTCGTAAAAAGTCCCCGCTGTCTAACATGCTGAAAAATCGGCATAAAAATATTTGAAACCTGTTGACAAAATCAGCTCTTTATGGCAACATTATTTAATAAATCCGATAGTTTGCCATGAGGAAGCCATGCTTCGAATAAAAGACCGAAAACAACAACATTTGTTCGACCCGTGGCAGTTTCTCAGTCCTAAACGCCGCGAGATCCTCGAACAGGGATGGCCCGGGTTTTTCCACAATCACATTCTCGACGAACTTCCCGTCGAAAAACTCGCTTTGCTTTTTCCCAGCGATCAGGGCCGACCGACCAAGGAACTGAATACCGTTCTCGGTGCGCTGTCCTTACAGCAGACTTTCGACCTAACGGACCGTGAAGCATGCGAACAACTGGCGTTCAACCTCCAATGGCACTATGCGCTGGACCTGTATGAAGAAAGCGACGAGGCCAAGTACATCTGCCCCAAAACCCTGTGGACCATGCGTATTCTGGCCACCGAGCTGAGACTGGAAAACGATCTGTTCGATACCGTGGCGGTCAAACTGGCCGAAATGTTCAAGGTCGATACTCGTCTTCAGCGCCAGGATTCGGTTCACATCCGTTCCAACATGGCCCGTCTCGGGCGCATCGGGATTTTCGTCAAAGGCATCGATCGATTCCTGGTCAACCTCAAACGCCACCACCCGATCCTGTACGGCCGGATCGATGAGGAACTGATCCAGCGTTATCATGGCGAAAAGGCCAGGCAGTGTTTTGCCGGAGTCAAGCCGTCGGAGTCCAAAAGGGTGTTGTCCGATGTCGCCGGCGACCTGTACCGGCTGGCAACCCAGTTTGCCGCCAACCGGCAGGTGGCCGACATGAACAGCTACAAGCTGCTTTGCCGGATTGTCAAAGACCAGTTGGATGTGCATGACGATGGCACCGTCGAGGTCAAGGCGCCCAAACAGATCCGTTCCGATTCGCTGCAAAACCCGTCCGATCCGGATGCGGCTTACAGCGGCCACAAAGGCCAGGGCTACCAGGTTCAAATCATGGAGACCTACAGCGAGCACGAAAGTGCAGCCAAGGATCCTGGCCAGTTGAATCTGATCACCCACGTCGAGGTGGAACCGGCTTGCCGCAGCGATGCGCAGGCGCTGTTGCCCGCCATCCAGGCGACCTTGGAAACGGGTCTGGCGCCCGAGCAGGTGCAGGCCGATTCCCTTTACGGTTCGGATGAAAATTGCCAGCAGGCCGCCGAGTTGGGTGTCGAGGTGATCAGCCCTGCCATGGGGGTCGAGAAACGTGAATCGGGTAACCTGAGCGACTTTCAGTTTCTTGCCAACGGACATGTGGACAAATGCCCGGCCGGCCACGAACCGGCTTTGCGAAAGAAAAAGAAGGATCGTTACACCCAGGGTTTTGAAATTGATCTTTGCGAAAAATGCCTGCTGGTATCCGACTGTGTCGTGAAAAGGAAGGCCAAGTTTTTCTGCCTGAACTACACTGAAAAAAATCTTCGCATCGCCAAACGGCGCCAGTATGAACGCAGTGAACAATTCAGGCAAAAGTACCGGTGACGCGCCGGGGTTGAGGCGACCATGAGCCAGTATGATCGACTTACGGGAGTTAAACGCTTGAGGGTCAGAGGCCGAAAGGCCGTACACTATGCCGCGGTGATGAAGGCCACGGCGCTCAACATCATGCGGGCAGTAGCGGCCAGGCAGGCCCGGATGCGGGCCTGCGGGGCCAAAACAGACCGGAACCAGGGTGTTTGTCGTGTTTTTCGGCTTTTCAAAGAGCGAATCGGCGGCATTTTCCGTTCGATCGACGGTTGGGTCGCCGGGGAGCCCATGTTACGGTCATATGCTCATAACGTGGCTTGATTCGAACGATGACTTTTTACGAGCTTGTCAATATTTCAACATCTGCATTAATTTCTTTTGTCGTTAGTGGGGCTCCATTATTGTCTGTTATATTTTTGTCTAATGACTCTAAAACACTTGGTATATTTTTGAAGTTTCTTCTAAATTTTTTGAAATATTTATCGACTTCTGTTTTTTCGAGCCCCAATAATTGCTCCATTGATAATTTGAAAAAATCTTCAGTTCTCATAGTGTTTTCCAAGGGCTAACGCCGCTGGTCTGAGGCCGCGAGGTACGAGCGGTCCCTAGCACCAGCATGTTAGGCCGTGTTTAAATTATAAAGTTGCCTGTAAGGCAGTGAGAATAGCCCAAAACACAAGCAGCAGACTATAGAATATTTTGTGTGCACGGTGCACTGGTAGAATCTTGTGAATTTTACTTTTCAAAATGGTTGTCCTGCTGTGCGTAATTATTCCTGTTGGGATAGCAGAACCCAGAATAGTTGTATAGGACTTTTCGGTTTCTCTCAAAGCTTCAAAATAGCCATAAATATATGATGTAACTGAGTATTCTGTTGCGAATCCCATCAATGCTACAAAGATGGCAAGGAAACATACGCACAAACCAGCGAATGCCTTCTCGGAAGAAAGAAGTACATTTTGGCTGAACCCAAAGGTTAAGATTGCAGCGTTAAAATACCCAACAAACTGCAATATCTTATAACGACATTCGATATAGTAGCGAATGATCCGTGCCCCTTCTTCGTATTGAAGTTTGAGGTGGTCTAATCTGGCCTTCTCGATATCTGACAGTGAGCCTGGTGATGTTGTAGTTGTACACATAGTTCGTTAATGCCTAACGTATGCTTCAGCCGCGCGAGGTACGAGCGTCGGCTGGAAGCAGTGGTTGTGTGCCGGGCACGGCACGTATTCTCAAGGGTGCGCTGAGCTTACCCGATATCTGCGGCCTCAGCAAGTCCCAAGCCCAGCCAGGTGGAGGCGAAGGGCATAGCGGTATGGCAACCGGGCTTCCGGCGACGGGGTCTGGGAAGGAGGCCGCCCTGCTGCGGCAGGGTACCGCGAACGCACGGGGCGATGAACAAGAATCGAGTCAGGCGGTCTTGGTGGGACGAGCCTGCAACACAAGGCGAAGTCCTCTATCCATCATAGGCCAAGGACGTATACTCGGCGTTCACGTGCGGAAAGATGCGTGTTCACCCCGGGAGAGCTGCCTTGCCGTCCGTTTCGGCGGACTGACCAAACCGTAAGGGGAGGCTACCGCGAGGCAGAAGTCAGCAGAGGGCATAGTAGCCGGTGGAAACGAGCCGGGCCTCCCAAATAAAGGGAGAAGAATACCCGGAAGTCTCACCCCGACGAAGGCCCGAACGGTACCCAGCCGAATGGTTTGGGTAAATGATACTGACCAGTAGGAGGTGCGTACTTATGAACATAAGGCCTCAGCAGATGGAAATGTTCATAGCGTCGCAGATGTCCGAAAGTCTGGGAGGAAATGACCGGCTGCTGGAAATGATCCTTGACCGCCGGAATATGTTCATGGCCCTGAAACAGGTTTGTGCCAACAAGGGCGCTCCGGGCATTGACAAGATTACCGTCGATCAGATCGGAGTCTACCTGAGGCGGCACTGGCCGAAAATCAGGGCGGCATTGCTCGATGGGAGCTACCAACCCTTGCCGGTGAGGCGAAAGGAGATCGACAAACCGGACGGCGGGGTTCGCCTGCTCGGGATTCCAACCGTGCTGGACAGGGTCATCCAACAGGCCATTGCCCAGATGGTGGGGCAGATCTGGGATCCGATCTTTTCCGAGTTCAGCTATGGATTCAGACCTGGAAGATCGGCCCACGATGCGCTCCTGCAGTCCAAGCAATACCTGCTGGATGGATATACCTACGTTGTCGACATGGATCTGTCGAAGTTCTTCGACCGGGTCAACCACGACCGGCTGATGAGTCGGCTGGCGTCCAGGATGGCGGACAAACGTGTACTGAAGTTGATCCGCGGGTACCTGAACGCCGGAACGATGATCAACGGTGTGGTGATCTATACTGACGAAGGCACGCCCCAGGGCGGACCGCTGTCACCACTACTTTCCAATGTCGTCCTGGACGAACTGGATAAGGAATTGGAAGCCAGAGGGCACAAATTCGTCAGATACGCCGACGACTTCAGGATCTACTGCAAAAGCCTTAAAGCGGCCGAGCGGGTGTACGCGAGCATCACCAGGTTCTTGACCGTCAGACTCAGGCTCAAGGTAAACGAGGAGAAAAGCGCTGTCAGTCGTCCGTGGTTGCGCAAGTTCCTCGGATTTACGTTTTTCCACATGTACGGCCAGTCGAAAATCCGAATCCACGCCAAAACCACTGAGCGGTTCAAGCGTCGGGTCCGGGAACTGACGGACCGGAACTGTGGGAAAAGTCTGCACCAGGTTGTCAAAGAGCTGAACATGTACCTCAGAGGGTGGTGGAATTACTTCCGCCTCGCCGAAGCCAGGCACATCCTGAAAGCACTGAAAACCTGGACCATCAGGCGGCTTCGCTGTCTCGTCTGGAAACAGTGGAAGAACCCGAGAACCAAAGTACACAATCTCGAAAAGCTCGGTATCGACCACGCGCATGCCATGACCTGCGGGAATGCCCGCAAGAAACACTGGCGGATGAGCAAGGTCAAGTGGGTCGTCATCGCAATGCCGGAGCGCTATTTCATCGAAAAAGGATTATACCTTCCCGGAAATTAACCTTCCTGATCAGCCGAACCGCCTTGGTACGCGATCCGTATGCCGGGTGGTGTGGGAGGGGGTGGCCGTGAGGTCACTCCCTATCCCGATAGCCAAATTTTTTTAATATCAGTTCCTACAATATTCTTCTCAATCTTCTGGATCAGAATAATCAGCTAAGGTAAATTTCGCACCACCTTGTTTTTCCCTAACTAACGTAACCTTCTCGGCATATTCAAGAGACTTTATTGCGAATTCAAGTTTTTTCAGTGAGTTTTCAAGACGAGTTGCTTCAGCCTGGGCTTCGTTAGTCTCAGCTTCAGAGTGAATTCGACGAATCTCTGCTTTTAGTTTTTCAGTTTCAAGTATTGGCTTGTCAACTTTCGCTTTAGCCCAGTCAGATGCAATGCTAAACGCCGCCTCTGCCGAAGAGACCTTTCTCCCTTCATTTGAATCGCTATTTTTTGAGACTGACTTAACCAATCCCTCAATTAAGGTAAACAAATCTTCTGAGAGCCTCTCCCATCTTGGATCTTTTTCAATTAAACGAACGAATTGGCGTTCAAGATGCTGTTTGTTTTTTTCCATTATTGGCTACCTTTGATTCAAACAACATTTGAATTCCATCAGATTCTATAATTAGATCCCTTTCTAATCGACCTCCACCAAGTGCCCTATAAAGTTCTTCAATTGCATTTACAACTAACGAAATGCGTCTTTTAGGCTCTTTAGCAGAAAAATTGATAATCAGAAAAGGGGTTGGATTGCCCTCTCCAATTCGGACATCACCAGCCTCTATTGGCGGTTTTTCATTTTGATTCATGATATGAAGCCTTCTGTCAGTGTTTAAGTTTTCTGTAAATTGCTTCTTGTCATTATCCCCGGCTAACGCTGCTACTCAGCCGCGCGGCTTTTTGCGTCGGCTGCAGTAGCCTTGTTAGCAGCATCAATCATCTTTCGACATCATATGTGAACAGTAGCCACAAAACGGTTCTTCGGATAACTCTTCCGGCATTATTGACGAACCGCACCTTTGACAAGTATGTTCAGCTGTATACCCGCAAGAAGAACAAATACCTTCATTATATAGATAGATTCCATTGCACTCAGGACAATCAATAATTGGGATATCACCACCATCAGTAAAAGACAGATAAACTTCTCCAGCATAATAGTCAGAAACAGCCTGCCTGACAATCTCCTCATAAGCCTCTGTATGGCCACATGAACGGCAGCAAAAACTCGACTCTAATGCATCACCACCATTTTTAGTTGATTCTATAAGGTCAGAGCCACATTCGCTGCATTGAAAGGCTATAAAGGCATTGGCAATTTCA
Source organism: Desulfobacterales bacterium (assembly GCA_963668645.2). Lineage (GTDB taxonomy): Bacteria > Desulfobacterota > Desulfobacteria > Desulfobacterales > UBA2174 > UBA2174. The sequence continues at coordinate 85,584 of CAXXWC010000022.1, read as the reverse complement.
CTACTATAATATTCAAGTCGTTCTATAGATGTATTACACTCTAACTTTTCTTTTTCATAAACTTCATTGACTTCTACGAGTATTGCCCAAGATTCTTCACCGAGTATCTTTTTGGGATCTTCATTTAATTCATCAGATATAAAATCTCTTATAATAATGAATGAATCTGATATCAATTGTTGAACAGATTCAGTTCTAAGAGTGCTATAATAATGCTCTATATCATTACGATATTTATTTATCCTTTCGAGTCTTTCCCACTCAACTTCAATATTTAATGATTTAAAACGTTCTTTAATATTTTGGACATCAACAGTTTTGTTGCCTTTGCCAATCCAATTAACAGCCCCTGTGGCATCTATTGCCGGAAGCACTTTCTGTTTAATGAGGGCTTCATCAGAACCTGATGGGCTAAGTTCACAAAGTTTATGTTTAAACAGAAGAAGGATCCCAGCAAAAATATTTCTTGTTGAAGAAATGATTCTTCTTTCATCTGGAGATTCATAGTCTTCAAGACCTATAGCGATTGAGTCAATTGCATTTTTAAGGATACTCACTATCTCTCCTTGTGCTGCTAACAATTATTGGTTTGGGCTCCCAAACCAATTCTGGCTCCCGACCAAATATCCCATCAGACCGGCAGGTTAGGTTGCCACTTTTATCGAGTTAGGCTGGGCCAACCACCTGTTTCGATATAGGCCGCGCCTCCCGGGATAATGGTTTATCCGGCATGCAATAAGTCGTCTATGGAACAAAAATATGAAAAAAATCTATATATACAATCAGTTGCAAATATTATGCTGCATCCCTGTTTCAGTGCTCAAGCATCAAACAAGCAGGCGACCAGGGACCGACCTCCACAAAAGCAACTCGACCAGATCCGAGACGCGATCCAGCGCAGACATTACGCCATCTACAACGAGGAGACATACATCGACTGGGGCAGATGCAATATTCCGTTCCATGGAAAAAGCCCCCCAAGGGTATGAGCGCTGAAAATCGACCGGTTCTTGACCAATCTGGCGGTTGCCGGCAACGTAGCGGCATCCACCCGGAATCAAGCCATCTGTGCTTGATTATTTTTATAGGCATGTTTGAAGCCTGAAAATCAACCCAAAAATTGACAGTCAGGGGAAGCAAGCGGCCCAAACTTCTGATGGTGGTGTATTCAAGGGTCATAAGTCAGGAAAAATAATTTGCGGGATGGACTCTGAGCGATGTGTGAGGCTTTTCATGAGTACATGATATGGGTAGGTTGGGATTCCTCGTCGCAGGCTCCTCGGAATGACAAAGAGGGCTTCCCGGAATGACGGGATTGGGATCTGGTGCTGATGGTGGTTTCCAGTGACAACACGGTGATGATCGGTCGATTCCGGAGCGCTATGAAAAATGGATTCCGGGTCAGGCCCGGAATGACGGAAGGGAGGTATTCGGCATTTTTTACGGCTTTTTCAGAATGATAAAACGGGCTCCCTGGAATGGCGGAATTCGGATCTGGTGCTGATGGAGGTTTCCGGTACCACGGTGATAATCGGTTGATTTTGGAGCGCTTTGAGGCATGGATTCCGGATCAGGTCCGGAATGACGGAAAGGAGCAATTCGGCATTTTTTACGGCTTTTTCAAAATAGCAAAATGGGCTTCCTGGAATGGCGGAATTCGGACTTGGTGCTGATGGAGGTTTCCGGCGACACGGTGATGATGGGCCGATTTTGGAGCGCTTTGAGGCATGGATTCCGGGTCAGGCCCGGAATGACGGAAGGGAGCAACGATGAAATCCCGTCCAGAGACGAAAACAATCGACTCCACCGGTGACGGACGCGCCCTGTCGGCCAATGTTCAACCAATACCGGCTTATGGCCCGGAACGATCGGTTTGGATCATTTTTGAAGCGGGTTTACAAGGATCTTGATAGATCTGGAAAGCTATGTCGATGCCGTTTTTGCTTGTATCTAATCGGAGTTTCTCATCACGCCCAAGGGGAAGGGGGGCATCGACTATGCGCCGTTGCCGGCGGCGATCAGGGCCGCGCCGATGGCGCCGGTCGTCTGGGGATCGCCGGCCACCAGGAGATCCTGGTGCAGGCTTTGCTGGACGAGGTCGCGGATGCAGGGGTTGTGCGCGACCCCGCCGCTGAAGACCACCGGGCCGCCTTCATGCACGCGTTTGAGCATTCCGACGGCCCGCCGGACGATGGATTTGTGGAGGCCCAGGGCGATTTCGTTACGATCCTCGCCCCGGGCCACCAGGGATGTGACCTCGGATTCGGCGAACACCGTGCACATGCTGTTGATGGTCAGATCCTTGCCGGCCATGGCCGCCTGGTCCCCGAATTCATCCAGTTCGAACCCGAGAGATTTGGCCATGATCTCGAGAAACTTGCCGGTTCCGGCGGCGCAGCGGTCGTTCATTTCGAACTTGACCACCTTGCCTTGGACATTCAGGGCGATGGCCTTGCTGTCCTGGCCGCCGATGTCCAGCACGGTGCGCGCCTGGGGGAAATGATAGCGGGCGCCGGTGGCATGGGCTTTTATTTCGGTCACCGTCGGCGCATCCAGGGCGACTTCCAGCAGATTGCGGCCGTACCCGGTGGCCATGATGCGGTCGCAGGCCACTCCTTGGAGCAGCCTGCGTGCCCGGGTCAACGGGTCGAAGCCGGTATCGTCCTGGCGGGTTTCGATAATTTTTCCGTCGTCCCAAACGGCCAGTTTGATCGTGCGCGAGCCGATATCGATTCCCACCGTGCGCATCCGCTGTCACTTCCCCTGTTCGGTTAGGGTTTTACCGGAAGCACGTGAATGGCCTTGATCACCAGCAGCACCTCGTCACCGGGGGCCAAATTGAGCTCCTTGACCGATTCGGTGGTCAGCACCGATCCCATCTGCACAGGGTCTTCCACCCGGCACTTGACAAGGGACATGATCTCGCCGCTCTGGATGGATTCCACCTTGGCCCGGATTTGGTTTCTGGCGCCGTATTTCATCTTGGGATCCTCCTTTTGATGCTTCGTGGTGTCGGGTCCGGCCGGTGCCGGACGGCTCATTTTTCCAACGGCTTGTGGCAGAACCACCAATCATAGCACTCGTATTGATCCGCGCGCTTGGCGGCATCGGCCTCGTTGGTGGCCGGCGGGACGATGATCCGGTCGCCGATCAGCTCGTTTTCCGGCCATCCGGCCGCCACGGCCCCCTGCTTGTCCGATACTTGCAAGGCTTTGACCACGCGCAGGATTTCATCCATGTTGCGTCCGATTTCCTGCGGGTAGTACATGATCAGGCGCACCTTGCCTTGCGGATCGCAGATGAACACGGCGCGCACCGTGTTGGTGCCTTTGCCCGGGTGCAGCATCCCGAGCTTCATGGCCACGGCATCGTTGGCCGCGACGATGGGAAACTTGATCTCCACATCCAGGGCTGTTTTGATCCACTGGACCCATTTGATATGGGAAAAAACCTGATCGATCGACATCCCGACCAATTCACAGCCAAGGGCCTGGAACTGCTCGTAGCGTTTTTGAAAGGCCACGAATTCCGTCGTGCACACAGGTGTGAAATCGGCCGGGTGGCTGAAAAATACGAACCATTTGCCTTTCAGGTCGCCGGGCAGCTGCATCGGCCCGTGGGTGGTCTGAACCTTCAGTTCGGGAAAGAGGTCACCCAGCAGGGGCATTCCGGCTTTTGTCTCTTCCATCTTTCGGTCTCCTTTCATCATCAGCATTTTTCATTCAAAGGGGTCTGCCGCTAAGATCAGCGCCTTTAACGGAAGGCCAAGGTCTCTCCTGGCGGCAGAACTGTCTTATCAGTCACAATAAGAATCCAAAAGCCGGATTGCAAGTAGTAATCGTTATCATATCTATAAAAATACCGGTTACCGCAGCATTTCCACAAACGCCTCGATGCGTGTTTTCAACTGTCCCACATCCTCCATGCTGTAGTCCGTATCGATGCGCAGGGTGGGGATGCCTTCGGCCTCCAGGGCCTTGGCCACAGGGATGGATTCCATCAGATAGGGCTGGCAGAAGAGCAGGCCGTAGTGGATCACGCCGTCGGCGTTGTAAGCGCTCACCATCTCCTCGACGTGGGCCCGGCGTTCCGGATTGGGGGTGAAAATGGCGCAGTTGATCTTGAAGTAGCGCTCCACGATGGCCTCCATCAGGGCCTCGACCGATTGACCCGAATCGTCGGTCAGGTTGCGGATCCCACGTTCGCCCACGCAGGATTCCTCGCCCACGATCACGGCCCCGGCGCTTTCCACGATCCAGGGCAGTTTCCAACTGGGCACCGCCATGGGGCATCCTGAAACGATCAGGCGCGGTGTATCTTGGGCAAAGACGCCTTTTTGGGCGGCGATCTGCTGCTCGAGTTCGTCGCAGATCTTGTTCACCGCCTCGGTGAATCGCTGGGGATTGTCGTAAAAGGAAACCTGGCTGGCCAGCAGGGCGTCCAGGCCCGAGATCGGGGCCGGATCCGCGGCCCGCAGGGCCGAGAGGCGATGCAGGGCTTTGCGTTTGGCGTTGACCGTACGGATCCCCTCTTTGAGCCGCTCGGCGTCGATGGTCACCCCGGTGAGGTTTTCCATCGCCTCTTTGAAGCGCCAGTATTCGGTTTTGAGCAGATCTTTTCCCTTTTCCGATTTGACCTGGGGGATGTCCATCACGTAGAGGTTGTCAACCAGCGTGTCCAGCGACTCGTAGGCCTTTTTCTTGCCGTCGCAGGTGTTTTCACCCACGATCATGTCGGAGGCCTCCAGGTAGGGGCAGACCTTGCCGAGCTTGAATCCGAAGGAGGATTTGATCAGGGCGCAGGTGTTTCTGGGCAGCATCTTTTCAGCCTCTTCCATGGCGAAGTCGGCCCCGGCGCACAGCCCTACCAGGGTGGCATCGGCGGCCAGCACGATCTCTTCCGGGACAAAAACACAGTACGAGCCGATGATCTTGCGGCCGGCGGCTTTTTCGTCCAAAAGCTCCTTGATGCGCAGGCCGTGGACCTCACTCATGACGAAGTCGAAGTACTTCATCCCTTCGGGACGGTTTTCCTGGGCCAGGTAGATGTCCTGGTAGAATTTTCCGAGAACGCCCAGCAGGGCGTCGTGGGCGTCAAGATCCAGCCCGAGGCCGGTCCACATGTCACGATAGTCTTGGCTCATGAATTTCTCCTCGTGTGTCGATTGGAGCGATTGGCGTGAATGATGAAAAAGCGCTTATGCCGGGTGTGTTGCGCCGGGAGCCTGGATCAATCGTTTCAGGGCCTCCGGGATCTTTTCCACAATGGCTGCGATCTGGGTGGCCGGATCGGGGGCCGCCAGCTTTCCGGCCAGACGGTTGACCCGGGCTGCAAGAACGGCGGCCTGCGCCACCGGCATCCCGGAAGCCGTCAGGGCCGCCGCCAGCCCCACCAGGGTGTCACCGGTGCCGCCCATGGCCTCCATGGCCGCGCAGGCCGGGGTGTTCACCGTGGCGTGAATTCCCCCGGCATCGGCCAGGTAGTCCGTGCGGCCCTTGACCAGAAGCCAGCGGGCCGCATCGGCATGGCGGTAGGCTTGCTTGATCAGTTCTGGCACCCGGTCCTCCTGGTGCAGGATAAAGCCGCGGGTATAAAAAGGGTGGGGGGCCTGCTCGTCGGCCAGAAAGGCCAGTTCCCCCACATCCGGGGTGAACAGGTCGTATTCCGGGGCCTGGCTGCTCATCTTGGCCGCGTACATGAAGCCGGCGTCGGCGATCAGCACCGGCCGCGGCCGGATTTTGCCCACGGCGAACAGGACCCGGTTGTGCCAGTCCACGTCCGGCTGCAGATAGTGGAAGGCCACAACCGTCCAGGGATGGCGGGCCAGTTCGGCTTCCATGTGGGCATAAAGCCGCCGGCTGCCCTCGCCACGGCCGATGTCGCCCGCCAGCCAGGCCTGCACCGGAGGCAGGGAAAGGACCGCGCCGGCCGCCAGGACGGCCCCCAGCAGGGCAGGCGTGCCGCGATGGATGGCAACGGTTTTGCCGCCGATCACCAGCCGGCCGTTTTCCAGGTGCATCGGCCCGGTGGTCAGCGGAAAGGTCGAATCGGGAACCGTGCCTACGACGCAGAGCATTGGCGGCAGATCTCCTCGTAGGCCAGCTCCAGGGCGTACCCGCAGAGGGTGTGGCCGATATCGCGCGGCCGCGGGGCCTCGGCAAGCGATTTTCCCACCATCTCCTGCGCCAGGTAGGGCACGTCCGGACATCCGCCACCCGAAATGTTGACGATGGTTTGAGACGCCTTTTCGATGCAGATTTTCATGTTGGCGGCCCGCACCATCAGCCAGGCCCCGTAATCGACGGTCTGGAACAGGTCCACCGGTTGCAGCAGGGGCCCGGTCACCGGCACCATCTCCAGGGGCGGTGCTCCGTTCGCATTGAGCAGCCGCATGATTTCGAGCCGCTCGATGAGGGGAAACTCGATCACCAGGTCGCAGCCGCGCTGGATCTCCGGCGGAGGGCCCATCACGCGCACCGGCCAGCCGGCCGCCTTGAGACAGTTCTCGGCCCGGATCACCTCGCTGGTGTTTTCGAAAATCAGAATGCCGCGGTCGACCCCGCGCCGGTCCGGCCCGGCGGTGCGGCCCGCCGGGTCCGGCGCCTTTTTTTTGAGAAAGGAAAGCCAGCCCACGGCTACCCTTTCCGAAGGCTGATCTTGTAACCTTCGCCTTCGGGCTGGACGTCCTCAACGGCCCAGCCCTGGCTGGCGGCGGCGCGGCTCACGTTCTCCTTGGACGTGTCGGTATCGACCAGCACGACGAGTTCGCTGTCCGAACCGCTTTTGATTTCACCGAGGGTCAGCAGCACCGGCTGGGGGCAGGAAAGCCCCCGGGCATCGACAAGTTTCGCCATGGTACACCTCCTTTGGCTTTTTGAAAAATCCATGTTTGGCAACTTAGGCGTTGCCGAGAGTAATCCGGTCTCCGGCGCAGAGCTTGCGAATTTTGAATTGCTGGTGGAACCGTGACAGCGCCGTCAGATCGGTGCAATGCATGGGATAGAGGTGCTCGACCCGGTTGGTTTCGAAAAACGCAACGGTCCGCTCCAGTTGCTCCGGGTTTTCCAGCAGGTGAAAGCCGCCCAGCACGGCGTGCAGTCGGTCTTCGCCGGTGACCGTACGGGCCTGCTGGACGATGTTGCAGATACCGGCGTGGGAACAGCCCGAGACGATCACCAGGCCGCGGGCCGTGCGGATGGCCAGGGCGCTGTCGTCCAGGATAAAGTCCGGCACCTGCCGGTCTCCGGTGACCTGGAAAAAAGGTGTCCGGCGAGCCTCGAAGTCGTTGATCCGTGGGATCTCACCGAGAAAAAAGACGTCCGGGGCCACCTCGCAGGACGCTTCGGATTCGACCAGTTCGAAGTTTTGGGCGATCTGCTGCCGGGTAAAACCGACGCCATTGTACTCTCCGCTGGCCTTGTGGCGATCGGCAAAGACCCCGGGGTGAAGCAGCAACCGGAGTTTTTTGTCCGTTCGGCCGGCCAGCGCCTTGAGTCCGTCCGAGTGGTCCCAGTGCCCGTGGCTCAAGACCACCAGATCGGCCGCGGCCGGATCGATTCCCAGCAGCTTGGCATTGTGCAGAAAAACATCCGTCGCGCCGGTATCGAAAAGGATTTTAGCACCGGCCTCGACAAAGGCACTGAAACCGTGCTGGGCCAGAAAGATCTTGTCCTTAAAGCCCATCCTGGCCTGGTCTTCGCACAGGATGGAAATCTGAACGGCAGCTTTCATTTTCCCTTCTTTCCTGCCATCAAGGCTTGACACCTCGAACGCCGATCAGGCCAGCCGCATCCGCTGGCGGTCCTTTTCGAGCCGTTGACTGGCCAGCGAACCGGCCGAGCAGATCAGAAAATAGACCAGCCCGGCGAAAAGATAGAGTTCCACGGATCGCGCCTCGCGAGCGTCCACCAGGTTGACGCGCCGTAAAAATTCCCTCAGACCGATCACATACCCCAGGGATGTGTCCTGGAAGATCACCACCGACTGGGTGACCAGGGCCGGGACCATATTGCGCAGGGCCTGGGGCAGGATCACGTAGCGGGCCGCCTGGTAGCCGGTCAACCCGCTGGAGAGGGCCGCCATGGTCTGGCCTTCGGGGATGGACTGGATCCCGGCCCGGACGATTTCGGCAAAATACGCCGCCTCGAAGACGATAAAGGAAACGATGGCGGCGTTAAAGGCGTTCACCGGCCTGCCGGTGATGACTGGAAAGAGAAAGTAGAGCCAGAAGATCACCAGGATCAGCGGCAGCCCCCGGAAAAAATGGACGTAGACCGTCGCCGGCCAGTAGAGCCAGGGCCGGTGGCTGAGCCGGGCCGAAGCCAGCACGATGCCGAGGAGCAGGCCACCGACGATGGTCAAGGCCGCAAGTTGAAAGGTCAGCCCCAGCCCTCCCATCATGAAACCGAAGTTTCTGGTGATGACCCCCGTGTCCATGGATTATCGCTCCCTGGCGATCATGCCGACGATGCGCAGTCTTTTCTCGGCAAGGGACATAAATCCGATGATGCAAAGGGCGATGCACAGGTAGACCGCACTGGCAGCGGTGGTGGTTTCCAGCCCGTGCCAGGTAAACGAGTCGATGTAATAGGCGGTGTGGGTGACCTCCATCACCCCGATGGTCATGGCCAGGGCCGAATTCTTGAAACAGGTCAGAAACTCGGTGGTCAACGGCGGCAGCACGATGCGCAGGGCGTAAGGCCCGATCACGTACCGGTAAACCTGAAAAGTGGTCAGGCCGCTGGCGTAGGCCGCCTGGTACTGGTCGCGGGGAATCGACAGCAGGCCGGATCGCAGCTGTTCGGCGACCCGCGAGGCGGTGTAGGTGCCCAGGGCCAGGACCCCGGCCCAGTAGGCGTAATCGGGCACGCTGGCGTAAAGCCACTCCTGGGCCGGTTTGGGAAGCAGCAGGGGGGGCGGCGAAATACCAGAAAAAGAGCTGGACCAAAAACGGGGTGTTGCGAAAAACCTGTACATAGGCCGCTCCGGCCAGGCGGGCCAGGCCCGAGGGCAGGACACGGCCGATGCCGACCGTCAGGCCCAGGGCCAGGGCGATGAGCCAGGCCAGCAGCGACAGGTGAAGGGTGGTGGCGATCCCCTTGACGAGCATCCCACCATACGGGGGACGCCACAGTACGCTCCAATCGAAGGTGTAATTGAAAATTCCCATAACGCCCCAAAGGCCCCCTTGAGGCGCTTGCGGCAAAAACGCTGCGGCACCAAGGGAGCCTTTTTATCGGCGACGCGTTCTATACACGTCCTACGCGATCAGTCCGGATAACTCAGGGCCTTGAGCAGGGTCTTGTACTCGTTGCTCATCGGCAGGGGCACTTCACCGGACGGTCCGAACCATTTGTCGTAGAGTTGCTCGAATCGGCCGCTTTTGATGGTTCGGATGAGGGTGGCGTTGACGAAATCGCGCCATTCCCCCTGGCCTTCGGGCAGGATGATGCCGTAGGGCTCGTAGGTGAGGTAGTTGCCGACGATTTTCCAGTCATCGGGGTGTTGGGCCTTGGCCATCATTCCGGCCAGGATGCTCGCATCGGTGAAGTAGGCGTGGATCTTGCCCTGCTGCAATGCCAGAAAGCCCTTGTTGTGCTCTTCAAACAGGACTTTTTCGCAGGCCGGGCGGATCAGGCCCGAGGCCATAGCCTTGTCCAGGCCTTTGATGTTGGCGGTGGAGCCGCTGCCCATGCCCACCCGTTTGCCGGCCAGATCCGGAAAGTCGGCGATGGCACTTTCTTTGGGCACCAGCAGCCGGGTTCCGGTGAGAAAATAGGGAAGACTGAAATCGACCACTTCCTCGCGTGCCAGGGTAATGGTCGTCGATCCGATGCCGATATCCACCGTGCCGTTGGCTACCAGGGGGATACGGGTTTTGGGATTGATGGGGTGCTTGACCAGTTCGATCGGCTTGCCGAAGCGGGCGCTCAAGGCATCGACGATCTGCTGGCCCAGATCGATGCCGAAGCCGACCCACTCGCCCTTGGCGTCGATATAGCCGAAGGGGATCGAACCTTCGCGAAATCCCATGTTGACCTGGCCGGTCTTTTCGATCTTCTCAAGCACGCCTTGGGCGCTGGCGGGAGCGGCCAAAACGAGACAGATCGCCGCCGCCAGGGCGAGCCAAAGTGCCGGTGACGTCGATACGTGTTGCATCCGCAGCTTTTCGATCATTTTTCCCCCTCGATGCCGGTTCAATACGTTGTGATGTTATCGCTCTGCAGAGTCAGTTGGCCCTTTGCCGCATGCTCAGGCCGATGAAAAAGCAGACCGCCAGGCCCACGATCACCGCCGCCACGCCGTGAGGCCCGAGCCCCTTGGGGGAACTGGCCAGGCCGAAGTTGTGGGAAAAAGCGGCGCCGACGATCATGCCGAGGACGAAAACGGCCGCATCCCCGTCGCCTTCGCCGGAGAGAAAAAGCTGGCGGCCGGGACATCCGCCGGCCAGGGCAAAGGCCAGGCCGGCGAGCACCATGCCGGCGAAGTTCCAGACGTGCAGGGTGTGGGCCACCGGTTGACCTTCAAACCCGGGATGGAACTGGCCGACGATGATGTTGGTGATGCAGGCGAAGATCAGCAGGGCCAGAAACCCGCCCAGAAGGTGGGTCTGGCCGAAAAGGATCAGGTCCCGCAGTGCCCCCATGGTGCAAAAACGGCTGCGCTGGGCCAGAAATCCGATGACCAGCCCCACGATCAGGGAGATCAGCAGCGGGGCATGCATGGCCCCGGGTCCTTTCTGGCTGTAAAACAACACCCCGCTTTGGGGTTGGCCGGAAACCTGGGGATAGATGAACATCAACACCAGAAAGCCCAACAGGGCCAGCGGCAGGAGCCAGCCCACGGAAGGGTACGTTTTCTGAGCGCGTCCCAGGTTGTAGCCGCCTTTCAAAAACAGGGTGCCGATCCAGATGCCGCAGACCAGCCCGGCCAGTCCGAGAATGGCGTTGCCGTCGCCGCCGGCCAGGCGCAGCACGGCACGCCAGGGACAGCCGAGAAAAACCAGGGCGCCGATCATGGCGAAGACGCCCAGGATAAAGCGCACGATGGGGGCCGAGCCGGCCCTGGGCCGGTATTCTTTGAACATGTAAGCCGCGATCAGCGAGCCGAGCACGAAGCCGATGATTTCGGGTCGGATATACTGAACCACCGCGGCCCGATGCAGCCCGATGGCCCCGGCGATATCCCGCTCGAAACAGGCCACGCAGATGCCCATGTTGCCGGGGTTGCCCATTTTCTGCAGCAGGGCGGCCACTACTCCGATAAACGCCCCGACCCCGATGATGCCCCAACGGGTGGCAAACCAGTTTTTCCCCATCTTCATTTCCTCCCTGAAAGGTGTCGGTCCCTTTACGGCAAGACGGACAAGTGAGACATATCTCTTAACCGGCCATCAAGAACAAAGGCAAAACGATAATTTGGATCAATTGGGCGGGCTTCATTGAAAGGATCAATCCGTCCCGCACAGTCCGGCGAATACGAGGCGCAACACCTTCTGATCCAGTTCGGGGCAGAGGTCTGTAGGATTCAAGCCTTCCGGCGTGTCGATGTTTTGTGGGATTGTCGGATCCGATTCGGATTCGGGATTTACCATGACCCGATGGTGCCGGCAGCGCTCGCGGATTAAATCGAAGGCCAGTTCCCGGTTGTTCTCGATCCAGCGGTCGCAGTCGTCATGGCTTCCGGCAAAGAGGATGAAGCGCTCTTTGCCCTGTTTGACGGTCAGCATGCGGTAGCCACCGCCCAGGTCGTACTTGATGCAGCCGTCCAGGCGCAGCTCCCCCTTGTGGGTCTGGGGCAGGTGCCGGGCTGCTGCGGGGCCGCCATGCTGCATGGCCGAAATGACTTGTTCGGCGTGTTCGGCGGCGATCCGGCCCTTTTTTCCGGCCCGGCGCAGGTCTTCGATATGGTTGTCCAGCCGCGGATCGATGTGGATCAGGTGCATCATGAGGCGATCCTCTTAATCCTCCATGGAATTGGCCGAATCGTCGAGGTGCATCGATCCGGCCAGATAACGGTGCAGGTTCAGCATCTGCAACAGGAGGTCATGCGATGGGGCTCCCCCAAGCCTTCATCGCAATGCCTCCTTTGGCGGGTGGTGATAAGTCCCGCACTGTACGGAAAGGGTTTACGCCTTCAGGCGGCAAACGGATCGGGGGTTCCCTCCTCGCCGGGCAGCCAGACTTCGGCCAGGTCCGGACCGAGGTAGGCCCGCTCCTCTTCACCCAGGACCCCCAGCGACAGGGCGATGAGGGTCCACAGATGGATGACGTGGTAGCCGCCCTTGAAATGCTCGCCCAGGTCGTGGATCTGGGCGTGGCAGTTGTGACACGGGGTGACGGCATACTGGGCGCCGGTGGCCATTATCTGATCGAACTTGATTCTTCCGTAAGCGTGGCGGGCTTCAGTAAAGCCCGACTGCAGGTAGCCGCCCCCCCCGCCACAGCAGAAGTTGTTGGAGCGGTTGGGGGTCATGTCGACGAAGTTTTCCTCCCCCACGCAGGTCTTGACCACGAAGCGCAGGTCCTCGGCCAACGGATCGCCGAAGCTCTTGCGTACCTGCTGGCAGGGATCCTGGACGGTAAAACGGATCTTGCGTTCGGCGTTCCAGGCGCTGCTCGGCTTGATCTTGCCCTCGCGGATCCAGCGCGCGTAGTAGGGAACGATGGGCGCGATCTCAAGGTCGGTGGCGATGCCGTGTTTCTGGACCCCCATCCAGACCGAGTAGGTCGAATGGCCGCACTCGGTGTTCAGATAGACCTTGCAGCCGAGCGACTCGGCCTTGCGCACCGTTTTTTCCGTGATGGTTTTCCAGTCTTTGTCGTCGGCCAGAAACATGCAGTAGTTCTCTCCGCCCCAGGCCGTGCTGCCGTAAGTCCAGTCGGCACCGACCAGGTGCAGGATCTTCCACAGGGGGATCATCTCTTCGGGCTCGGTCACCGGCTCACGGGAGTTCTGGCTCAGGAAGAACTCGGCCCCCTGCTTGTCCATGGGCGCTTGCAGATTTTCCCAGCCGGGCTGGTTGGCGCGCACCTCTTCGGAGACGTCCTCGACCACGAAGATAAAATCTTCCTCCGGGGTCCCCATGGCCGAACAGCTCTCGTTGCGCAGAGCCATGTCGCAGGAACCGAGGATCCCTTTGGGCCGGGTTTCCCGGGGCCAGAGCTTGCGCGCTTCGTAAACCAGGGCCGGGATATTGATGGCCATGGGGCAGACGTAAACGCAACGCTGGCACTGGGAGCAGAGCCATACCCAGGGGTGACCGGCGATCTCTTCGTCCATACCCAGGGCTGCCATGCGCAGGAACTTGCGCGGATCCATGCCCTCCAGGCCGGTGGCCGGGCACCCCGAGGCGCAGGCCCCGCAGGTCAGGCAAAGGTTGAGGTTGCCGCCGTCGGGCAACAAATTGCGCACGGCGTCTAAAAAGGTGGAAGATGCGGTGGTCGAAACGCGAATAGGGGTATCCATTGGCTCTCCTTTGGCCTGCGATTAAACGGCTCCGCTGCCAGGGCGCAACGGAACCCGGTCATCTCTGTCCGCCGGGGAGAAGAACCTCTGAAAAGCCGGAATGTCGAAACCTGGAGGATAGGTTTGCTAAACGGCGCCGCGGTCCTTCTCCCATGCATGCCAACCCGGGCAGCGGAAGGATCGAACTCAGGTAAATCCGAGGCGCCAAAAAAACATGAGAATGTCTACCTTGTGAGAAAAGCGGAAGAATTCACTGAAAACGATACTCCCTTAATGGTGAAAAGTGTTGCTTGTCAAATCGATTAGATCGATGGGAAAAAACGGATGGATTGAAATAATCGACTGGACAGAGTCAGTGGCTGGTCTTACCTGAAATGGACTCGCTAAAGGAGAAATGGATGGATTTCATTTTCAGCTGCCCTGCCACGGGGCGGATTTTTGAGACCGCCGCCTTCCGGATCGTCGAAAACAAGGGTGTCGTCACCGAGTCCGACGGGAAAAAGCGCCTGGATGCCCGTCTGGCCCTCGACGAGCCCTGCCCTTACTGCGGGCAGTTGCACGTGTTCGGGGCCGACGAGATGATCTGCCCCTTCGAGGGCGCCCAAAAGAGCTGATCGACGAAAGTCGATCCGTTCTTTATCAACCGTTCGTGGCCTTGTGATATTCGATTTCAATGGGGAAGATTGATGACCGATGACAAATTACACCCCCGGCTGACCACTACCGTGGCCGGAGCCGGTTGAGCGTCTAAATTGGGTCCGGGGGACCTGGACCGGGCGCTTTGCGGACTCGTCTTTCCTTCCGACGAGAACGTTCTTATCGGATTAGAGCGGGCCGATGACGCCGGGGTATATCGGGTCAACGACGAACTGGCCCTGATCCAGACGGTGGATTTTTTTACCCCCATCGTCGACGATCCTTACGATTTCGGGCGCATCGCCGCGGCCAACGCCCTGAGCGACGTTTACGCCATGGGCGGCGTGCCCAAGACGGCGATGAATCTGGTGGCATTTCCGGCCAAAACCATGGATTTTTCCGTGCTGCGGCGCATTCTGGAGGGCGGAATCGCCGTGATGCGTGAAGCCGGGGTGGTGTTGATCGGTGGCCACAGCGTCGAGGACACGGAACTCAAGTACGGGCTTGCGGTCACCGGCTACATCCACCCGGACCGGGTGCTGGCCAAAAAGAACCTGCGGCCCGGCGATCATCTGGTGCTGACCAAGCCCCTGGGCACCGGGATCATCAACACGGCCATCAAGGGGGGCCTGGCCTCGGCGGCCGCGGCGGCGGCCGTCACCGAGCAGATGGCGGCCCTGAACCGTACGGCGGCCGAAACCATGGCCGGCTTCGATGTCTCGGCCTGCACGGACGTGACCGGATTCGGTTTGTTGGGGCACCTGGCCGAGATGGTCAGCGGTTCCGGATGCGCGGCGAGCATCAGTGCCGCCCGGGTGCCGCTGATCGCCGAAACCCTCGATTTCGCCGCCATGGGCCTGGTTCCGGCCGGAGCCCACCGCAACCGGACGTTTCGCCAGGCCATGGTCGATTTTGGCGCCGGGATCGACGCCATCATGCAGGACGTGCTTTTCGATCCCCAGACCTCGGGAGGGCTGCTGATCAGCGTGGCCGGCGGTCAGGCCAGCGAGCTGGTCGCGGCCCTGCACGGCGCGGGGATTGCCGCTGCGGCCGCCATCGGCGAGGTGACCTCCGGTCCCGCAGAGCGGATCAGGGTGGTTTAAATGACGACGTTCGCATACGGCAGCGGACGATTCCGTTTCACAAGTTTTGGAAAAGGATAAAAAAGATGAAAGAAATCGATGCCCGGGGCCTTGCCTGCCCGGCTCCGGTCCTCCAGGCCAAGGCGGCCGTCGAAAACGAAGGCGCCGATGCACTGCGCGTGGTGGTGGACAACGCCGCTTCGGCCCAGAACGTTTCCCGATTTTTACAAAGCCGGGGCTTCGCTGTGGAAATCGAGGCCAGCGGCAGCGATCAGGTGGTGGTGGGCCGCGGCGGCCAGGTGCAGGATGGTGTCCCGGCAGTGGCCCAGGAGCCGGAAAGGAAGGTCGTTTCTCCTGCCGGCGACGATCTGCGCAAGATCATGGTGATGATCGCCACCGACCGTATGGGCTATGGCGACGACGTGCTGGGCGCCAAGCTGATAATCAGTTTTATCAAGACCCTGGCCGAGATGGGCGACGAACTGTGGCGCCTGGTTTTCGTCAACAACGGGGTCAAGCTGACCATCGACGGCAGCCCGGTGCTGGACGTGTTGCAGGACTACGCCGCCGGCGGGTTGCAGATCCTGGTCTGCGGCACCTGCCTGACGCACTTCGATCTGCTCGAACGCAAGCAGGTGGGTGAAACCACCAACATGCTCGATATCGTCACCGCCATGCAACTGGCGGACAAGGTGATCAATATTTGATTTTGGTGCCGGAGGACTTTATCCTGGCACACCAGGCCTGGGCCGCCATCTGCACCGGGTCCCAGGGGCTGGAAAGGGGCGGGGTGTAGCTCAGATCGATACCGTTGAGGTCGTCGACCGCCATGGCGTGGTACAGCGCGGCGGCGAAGATATCGATGCGCTTGGAGACCTCGGCGCCGCAGGCCCCGACCATCTGCGCCCCCAGCAGACGGCCCGAACGCCGGTCTCCGGTGATGCGGATGTGCAGTTCGCTGGCTCCCGGGTAGTATGCCTTGTGATCCCAGACGGTAAGAGCGACGGTAAGCGGATCGAAACCGGCTTCCAGGGCCTCGCGGTCCCTCAGTCCGGTGCGGGCCGCCACCCGGTCGAAAACCTTGACCGCCTGGGTACCGAGGCTGCCCTGAAATTCACGCCTGCCACCCAGCATGTTTTCGCCTGCCACCCGGCCCTGCTTGTGGGCCGTGGTGCCCAGGGGCAGGTAGGCGTTGTGCCGGAGGATCCGGTGCCAGGTTTCGACGCAATCCCCGGCCGCCCAGATGTCCGCCGCCGAGGTGGCCATGGTGCGATCGACGCGGATGGCGCCACTCACTCCGGTATCGATTCCGGCTGCTGCGGCCAGCGAAGTGGACGGTTTGGCCCCGGCGGCCACGATGACCAGTTCGGTTTTTTCGTCAGGCCCAGCAACGGACTTCACCACCAGAGCCCCGGCCTGGGGCACGATGCGTTCCACTGTCCGGCCTGTGAGAATCCGCACCTTTTTGGCCTCAAGCTCGGTCCGGATCAGCACCCCCAGCTCCGGATCCAGGGTGGTGAGCACCTCGGGGGCAAATTCCATCAAGGTCACGGCCAGGTTGCGGCGGGCCAGCGCGTCGGCCATCTCCAGGCCGATGTACCCGCCGCCGACCACCACGGCGCGGCGCGGGTTGTGCCGATCCAGAAAATTCCTGAGGGCGAAGCCGTCGTCCATCCAGCGCAGGAAGAAAACCCCTGAAGTATCCAGCCCTTTAATGGGCGGACGGACCGATTCGGCCCCGGTGGCGATGAGCAGTTTGTCGTAGGCCATCTGTCTGGGGCGGCTTCCCGTGGCGTCAAGCCAAATCTTTTTGGCCCCGGGATCGATGGCCGTGACGCGTTGGTTGAGCCGCAAGCGGATGCCGTGGGCCTCGATTTGGGCCGCGTCTCGGTGGGCCAGACGGCGCCAGTCGGCCACCTCGCCGCTGAGAAAGAACGGCAGGCCGCAGATGCTGAAGTTGGGATAGGCGTCGGCCGCCACCACCGTGACCTCCGCCTCCGGGGCGAGTTCCCTGATGCGCAGGGCCGCGCTGATGCCCGCGTCGCTGCCGCCGATGATCAGGTGCCGGTTCATGGACCGTTTTCCTTGCAAGATGTGTGCGAGGCGTTGCCGGTAAGTGTCGGTTTGACGGCCTGGATGCCGGCGGCCTAGATCAGGGCGTTGAAAAGATAGCCCACCAGCAAAATACCGCATGTCACCACCGCGATAAAAACGCCGATCAGCCTGGGGCGCAGGACCTTGCGCAGGATGATCATCTCCGGCAGGGAAAGGGCGATCACCGACATCATGAAGGCCAGCACCGTGCCCAGAGCCGCTCCCTTGCCCAGCAGGGCCTCGACCACCGGAATGATTCCGGCGGCGTTGGCGTACATCGGCACCCCGATGATCACGGCCAGCGGTACGCTCCACCAGGCTCCCTTGCCCATGACGGCCGCCATGGCGTCTTGGGGCACGTAGCCGTGGATGCCGGCCCCCACCGCGATGCCGGCGATCAGGTAGAGCCAGACCTTGGCCACGATCTCGCGCACCGCATCGGCGCCGTAGCGGACACGATCGGGCCAGGTCAAACGTTCCTCGACTACCGCAGCCGGAACCGCAAGCATGCCGGTGACCCAGGGCTCGATGTGGTGTTCCAGGCCGAGCTTGCCGATGGTCCAGCCGGCCCCCACCGCGACGCTCAGACCAGTGGCCATGTAGAGCAGGGAGACCTGCCAGCCCACCAGGCCCAAGAGCAGGCCCACGGCGACCTCGTTGACCATCGGCGCGGCGATAAGAAACGAAAAGGTCACCCCCAGCGGGACCCCGGCGGTGACAAAACCGATAAAAAGCGGCACGGCCGAACAGGAGCAAAAAGGGGTGACGATGCCCAGCAGGGCGGCCAGCACGCTGCCGGCCAGGGCACTCTTGCCCGCCAGAACGGCCCGGGTGCGCTCGGCAGTAAAGAAGCTGCGCAGGATGCCGACGCCGAAGACCACCAGGGTCAGGAGCATCAGCACCTTGGGCGTATCGTAAAGGAAGAATTCCACTGCCGCGCCCAGGTGGGTGCCGGCACCGATTTTAAAAAGATCGTAGGTTAAAAAGCGGGCTGCCGGCAGCAGCTGCCGGTAGATCATCCACCAGGCCAGCAGTCCCAGCGCGCCCAGCAATGCATAGCGCAGGGAAAAAGGGGATGCCGGCCGGGTCTTGCCGGAGGATTGGGGCTGTTTGGGGGTTGAGCAGCAGGTTGCCACCGAATGGGCCATGAATCGATTCCTTTGAATTATGCGTCCAGAATTTTAGGATCGTTATAATATATAACCATAAAGGAATATATTGCCGGATTCCGGCCTGTCAACCCGGCGATCAGTCAGGCCGGAGGTCCTGGAAATGGATATGCGCGCTGTCTGGGGCGCGGTTACGATTCTCAAGCGCCGATGAGCGGGTTGGCCACAAAAAAAAGGCCCAACAGCCCGATGACGACCCCGGCGGCACGCCGGAACCACAAACCGGCCCCTTGCCAGGCAACGCTTTCCGTCAATCTGCGCACCATGGCGGTGGAACTGCCGGCCACGGCGATGGGCAGGCAGTGGCCGGCGGCAAAGAGAAGCATCATCAAGGAACCGGCGACGATTTTCTGCTGTACGGTGACGATGGCCAGGATGGGAGCGATGAAACCGAAGGTGCAAGAGCCGGAGAGCAGGCCGTAGGCCATTCCCAGGCCAAAAGCGCCGTGGATGCCGCGCAGCTGGAACCGGTAGAGCAACGACCCGGACATGGTGCAGGCCTGCACGCCAAGCATGCCCATGGCCACCCAGATCAGAACGGCCCCGACCGGGACCTGCCACCATCTGCCCACGTCACCGAGCATGCGGCCTAAAACCGCGCATGCAATGCCCACCACGGCGATGGTGAGAAACAACCCGTTTCAGCAGCCGTCGGCAGAGTTCGTTGCTATCCCGAAGACTGTCGATCAGCAAGCATCACATCCGCATCCACTGCTGATGGTCTTTGGATCGCCAGCGTTGCTTTGCGCCGCCACCCGTTTCACGGCCGCCTTGGCCTTCTCAATGTCGGCGCGTTCCGGGAACAGATTCTTGTTTTTTTCGATCCCCTCGTCGGTGAGCACGAGGTAGCCGCGCAGCGCAACGCCCGCCTGCTCCATGATGGCCCGGGCGCAGCCCACCTGGCACCCGTCGATAACGACCATTTGCGGTACGTCCCTGGCCGACTGCACGAAACCGGAAAGTTTTCCGCCGATGCCCGCCAGGCAGAACATTTTGCCGAAGCCTTCCCCGGTCAGTTCCACGGCCGCCTGGTTGGACAATTGCCCTACGTTGGATCCGCCCGAACAGGCCAGAATCATCACATCAGCGCCGCAAGCGCAGCAATTGTCAGCCATTTCCGCCTCCCAATCCCGTTGCTGTCGAGAAAATAAAGGTTATCCGCAATCGCCGAAATGCAGCACCCATGTCCCGTAATCGGCCATGTGCACCTTCAGGATGTTTTGCCCGGGATCGATGGCGTCAAGCAGGCACTGTTCGATGTAAAGTACGATCCCGTCCACCGCGAAAGTCCGATAGGCCCGGTTGTCCGGTGGTTTGCCACCAGGGCCGCCACTGCCGGGTCGTGGTCGAGCCAGTGGCGCAGGCTGCCCAACAGGGTGGACGCGTAAGGAGAGGTGCTGCCGTCCGCCAGCCGGTAATTGACGTGGAGTCCATCTTTGCTCGAGGTCGTCAGTCCTGCGTCTTCAATTATTTTTAGGTGTTTGGATACGCTCGGCTGGCTGATTGCCAGGGCGGTGCGCAGCTTGCAAACACAAAGGTCACGCTGTTGCAATAGCTTGATGATCTTGACCCGGTTGGGGTCGGACAAGGCCTTCATTACCCGGATAAAGGATTGCGTTGGCGTTCTCCAATATATTCTTTTTTAGTTATATAGTGGTGGTATCGAGCTCTGCCAAGGGAGAGGTGGAGGGCCCAGCGATTTTCGATGAATTCGAGATCCAGCGGAAACCGCTATGATTTTTGTAAGGGTGGGGAGGGATCAGCCGGGGCCATATTTTCGGGTTTTTGATAATCCTTAATCTTCATGCTTTCTGCTGCCGGGTTCATAAATTTTTCACCAGTCCTGATCCAATAACAGATAGGGACGGCCCCTGGTCTTGGGATTGCCGAACCGGAGTTCTATGTTGTATTGCTCCCTGGTTTTCACTGATTCAGGTGCATAATTCAAAAGATAGACCACCGCTCCCCAAGCCTGGCCTCCAGGGTCGACCACGGCGTGAATCAATGCGGCGGCATTGCCCAATTGGTTGGGGAAACGATCTATATTCTCTTTGGAATACCGCCCGGATTTATTATTGATGACCCATCTTTTATTTTTATAATCGTAAGCGTTCGGCAAACCGCACCCCAACCGCCCGATAAGCCTGGTTTCGCGTTCCGTCTGAAGTCTATTGAGAGCGGTTGTAGGGGAGCAGCTTGCGGTAATCTTCTTCGGTTTTTGCCAGCGGCAGGTTTTCGAACAGGTAGGTCAGATAATCGTACACCTTCCAGCCATTGGCCTTGGCGGTTTCGATCAGACTGTAATACACGGCGGCGGCACGAGCGCCGTCCGGGTTGCCGGCGAACAGCCAATTTTTTCTGCCTAGCACAAACGGTCGGATCGCATTTTCCGCCAGGTTATTGTCCGGCCGCAACCGGCCATCCTCAAGATAGCCGACCAGGCGCTGCCAATTGTTGAGCGTGTAAAGAATAGCCTTGCCGAGCAGCCCTTTGGGAGGCGTCGCCAAGGTTTTCGCGTCCATCCAGGCCTTGAACTCGTCGAGAACCGGTTTGGCTTCCCGCTGGCGCAGATCGCGGATGGCATCCGAATCCAGCCCGGCTTCACGTGCCTTCTTTTCCACGGCGTACAGCCGGCCGATATACTCCAGGGCCTGCTCAGCGCTGCCTTTGCGTTTGGCTCCTCCACGGGCCTTGATGACTTCGTCGAACTTGCGCCGGGCATGTGACCAGCAGCCTAGCAACACCACGCCTTCTTGCCTGCCCAATGCGTCATACCCGCTGTAGGCATCGCATTGCACATAGCCTTGGTATCCACTCAGATAGTCAAGCGGGATTTGCCCCGAACGGCTCGGATGATATTCGAACACCAATACCGGCCGGTCCGGCTGCCCTCCTCGAAACAGCCACATATAGGATTTGCTGGTGTCGGCCTTGCCCGGTTCTTTCATCACCTGAACCGTGGTCTCATCAACGTTCACCACCGGGCCGGATCGGATTTCCTGACCCATCAGGTCCATTAGCGGCCGGGCCAAGTCGGCCACCTTGATCAGCCAAGTGCACATGGTCGAACGGGGCAGGTCGATACCAATGCGCAAAAAGATTTTTTCCTGCCGATACAATGGCAGGGCGTCTTCGAACTTGGAACAGACGATATGGGCTACCAGCGATCCGGTAGCAAACGACTTGGGGATCAGTTGGGGCGGCACCGGAGCGATCTTGACGGTCGGGCCATCATCTTCAACCCCATCACAGGTTTTGCAAGCGTATTTGGGGCGAATATGACGTTCGACCACCATCGTTGCAGGCGTATAACGCAGTTTCTCGCAGACCTCTTCGCCAATCTTGCAAAGCGACTGGCCGCAGACACAAACTTTCTCGGATTCATCCAGATCGTGAATAATGTCTTCGTGAGGCAGATCGGCCGGCAGTGGCTTGCGGACCGGCTTGCGGCGTGTATGGCCTTCCACTGGCTGCCGGTCTTCGGGTTCATCGATCGCATCCAGTGGCTCTTCTTCAGATTCTTCGAAAAGAGAAAATTGACGACTGTCGGCAACAGATCTTTTCTCGGACTTTCTACCGAATATTTCGTTCTTCAACAACCGGTTCACTTCTTCCAAATGTTCAATCCGGCGCTGATATTCATTGAGCAATGAAACGATGATTTGTTTGAGCTGAGCAGGATCATCAGGAAGGTTTTGGACATCAAAATTCATGGTAAATTCAATACCGTAAAGCCACAAATTTGGCAATCTTTTTCTCGATTAAAAATAAAAAAATCTTTCATACCAGCGTTTCGTAGTGCAGCTCTTTATGCGCATGCCGCTGGCCAATCTCAAGCCCTTCCAACAGCCAACTCAACTGGCGAAGATCCAGTTCCATGACTTCGTCGGGGCGCTCCGGCCAGATGAAAAACTCCTTCTCCAAACGCTTGTGCCAGAGACAAAAACCGTTTCGATCCCAGTACAGGATTTTGATCATGTTCCGGCGCCGATTACAAAAGGCGAACAGGTGGCCGGAAAATGGGTCGAACTCAAGTCGATCTTCGACCAGAATCGAAAGCCCATTGATGGCTTTGCGCATGTCAGTGCTGCCGGTCGCCAGGTAAATGCGGGTATGCGATGGCAAAAACATCACAGCCGCTCCAGCACGTGCAACAACTGCCGCAGGGCCACCGGATCAAAGTCACGCTCTACCTCGACACAATGGCTGGAGGAAACCACAAGCCGCAGCGGTCGGTGGTCCGTGGTGGTGATGGCCCCGGTCGCCACCGGAGGCAACTGAACCTCGACCAGGGAGATCGCAGTCGCGTCCGCACCCCGGTACTTTTTTCTCCAGTAGATAAAACAGTGCAGCTTGAGTGAGTGCTGCCGGCAATATTCGCTCTGGTTCCGCCCGCTTCGTTTCCATCGCTCAACGTGCTGTCGCCAAAACCGCCGCTTGACCTCCAGAGCCTCTGCTCGTTGCTTCCGTGTCACGATGATGCCTCCTTGGCTGAAATAGTCTACGGCCTACGGAGTCAACCTGTGACAAATTTCCAAGCGCTTGAGAAGATGCGGTTGCCCGGACGCTTACCGTCCACCGCGAAAGTCCGATAGGCCCGGTTGTCCGGTGGTTTGCCACCAGGGCCGCCACTGCCGGGTCGTGGTCGAGCCAGTGGCGCAGGCTGCCCAACAGGGTGGACGCGTAAGGAGAGGTGCTGCCGTCCGCCAGCCGGTAATTGACGTGGAGTCCATCTTTGCTCGAGGTCGTCAGTCCTGCGTCTTCAATTATTTTTAGGTGTTTGGATACGCTCGGCTGGCTGATTGCCAGGGCGGTGCGCAGCTTGCAAACACAAAGGTCACGCTGTTGCAATAGCTTGATGATCTTGACCCGGTTGGGGTCGGACAAGGCCTTCATTACCCGGATAAAGGATTGCGTTGGCGTTCTCCAATATATTCTTTTTTAGTTATATAGTGGTGGTATCGAGCTCTGCCAAGGGAGAGGTGGAGGGCCCAGCGATTTTCGATGAATTCGAGATCCAGCGGAAACCGCTATGATTTTTGTAAGGGTGGGGAGGGATCAGCCGGGGCCATATTTTCGGGTTTTTGATAATCCTTAATCTTCATGCTTTCTGCTGCCGGGTTCATAAATTTTTCACCAGTCCTGATCCAATAACAGATAGGGACGGCCCCTGGTCTTGGGATTGCCGAACCGGAGTTCTATGTTGTATTGCTCCCTGGTTTTCACTGATTCAGGTGCATAATTCAAAAGATAGACCACCGCTCCCCAAGCCTGGCCTCCAGGGTCGACCACGGCGTGAATCAATGCGGCGGCATTGCCCAATTGGTTGGGGAAACGATCTATATTCTCTTTGGAATACCGCCCGGATTTATTATTGATGACCCATCTTTTATTTTTATAATCATTGACAATTTCTCCCCCGATGCGGCCGGGTGCGCCGGCAAGTGCTGATACATGCCCATATCTTTCCACATACCCCGGACCGCATGTGTATCCGTCTTCCGGCCGTGTATAACGGCCTGAATATGTGCGGCCCCTGGGGTGCGGAACCACTGCAATGATTCTCAATTTTCCATGGATATCTATAACCCAGTCATACACCGGGATTCGGGGATTCAGTACGGCTTTGTGCCTTCTTGAGGCAACTTGCAGGTAGGGATTGAGCATGACGCGATCCTGATCGTCAACCTCATAGTATTTGATGTGCCTAGGCAGGGTGGGAATGCCATAGAGACGGTCCAGTTTCGTGGGGCGGGCCCATGTGACATTCACAAGGCAAAAAAGAAGGAAACTGACAAATAGCAGTATTTTTATTCCCCCGGTGGCATGATAATCTTTTAATGGCTGTTTCATAATAATTAAAATAGGTTGGCTGAAATCACAATGTGGAGAAGCTAAAAGGCAGGGCACTATATTTTCTATGCCCCGCCTTTACGACTCCACTATCGGTTTTTAAATTGCCATGTTATTTGGCAGCGTCAATCAGGATATAGGGTTTTTGTTTTTTCTCGGGCTCCAGGTATTTGATTTTATCGCTGCCTTCATAGGCTTTCTGGACGTCTGCATTGCCGTATGCCAGGCGATAGCGGACTTCACCCCAGGGTTTGCCCATGGGATCGCAGGTATCCATGATCAGCCTGGCGACATTGCCCAGTTGTTCCGGGGTACGGTCAAGGTTTTTCTTGGAGTAGCGGCCGGATTTGTTGTTGATGATCCAGGCACCGTCTTCAAAAAGGATTTCACCGCCGAGACGGGCAACTGTACCTGCAACCCCGGAGGTATGCCCGAATTTTTCTTTCGGATATTTCTTTTTGCCGTTTTTGACCTTAACTTTTTTCTTACTGCCGTCTTCCGGGCGGATGTAGCCGTTCTTGTACTTTCTGCCCATGGGATGTGTGGCTTCTTGAACAACGGCCACATTACCATCGGCATTCACGACGTAGTTGTAGACGCCGATTTCGGGATCAAGCAGGGCGGGATGAGCTTTGGTCGCTACCTGGAGGTAGGGATTGAGCATGACTCTGTCCTGCTTGTCAACTTCATAGTATTTGATATAAGAGGGCACTACCAGGGTGCCGTATCGCTTGTCCAGTTCGCTGTTGCCAATGGCAGGAACGCCGGCAAATTTATGGCCGTTGTTTTTTGATGCAGGCCAGTAGTGAAGCTTGGGATTTCCGTTTGCCTCCAGGGGGATCTTGTCGGCATCTGTGATCTGGGCATTTTCAAAGGCCAGGATGGAGTCGCCAATGAGCTGAATGGCTGCGGATTTTCCCAGGAAGCCCTTGGCCTCCAGTTTGAAATTGCCTTTTTCGTCACGTCCCTTGTAGGAGGTAAACCAGGTTTTGACAATGGTGGTCACGCCGGGGAATTTTGCGTCAAGATCTTTTACATTATCGCAAACCGCCATGGGGGTGCCTTCCTGAACCATCAGGATTTTATAGTCTTTTTCACCGCGGTCAAGCAGATCGAGGACGCCTAATGGGCGAGCCTTTACAACAGAACCGATGGCCGTTGATGGACCGAGCACGATTACGTCCATGGGATCGCCGTCGCCGCCCTGTTCTTTGGGCAAAATGGTTCTGGGAATCATTCCGTAGTTTCCGGGATAGCCGACATATTTTACAAAACGGGGTTTGCCGTTTTTCTGCTCTAGCTCGAGCATCCCGGTTTGTTTGTTCACCTCGTACTTGGCTGTATGACCTGCCGGAATCTCAATGACAACGTTGTAGGTGCCGTCGACATTCAATGCAGAATAGCCTGTTAGGTAATTTTTCTCTCCCTGGAGTACCGACACATTCGGCGTGACGGTCGCCTGGGCGCTGGTCAGGGTGAAGCCAACCAATGCTGCGGCTACGATCAAGGATGCTAAAGATTTTCTTATGTTCATTGAATCCTCCTGGTAAAATATTGAAAAACTCTGGTTATGGATGATTGCTGCCCGGTCCCATTGTCAGGCCGGGACCGGACAGCATGATAACGCCTAAAATTATGACGGGTCGTCATTGAAAGAGATGGTCCCGTCCTTGCCTTTTTTCGGCGGCTTATAGGATCTCATGTCAAGGCTTTTAATCCCTGTGTACTTGGGGAAGGTCAGGCCGCCCTTGCGCAGATATGTTGCCTTGGAGCCGCACCATTGGGCATTTTGGGGCAGGCCGATTTCTTTGTCCATTTTCTGGTATATTTTCTGGATAATGTTTTCAGCCGCCGTATGGGTTCTGGACATGTCATAGTAGTCTCCAGTGGGGTAACCAAAGGAAAAATCATATACAAAGGCCTTTTCACCGCTTTCCACAGGCAACCACGCTTCCATGGAGATCCCTGCAGGAAAAGGCATCTCCGGCAGAATGACAAAACCGGGTTTCATGCGGATACTGTAAGCTCCAATACCGACCATTTTGGTCTTGGGGTTCAGCCCCAGGGTTTCCAGGTGAGGAACAAGAGCGGAAAAATCGGCAAGGGTAACCGGGATATGGTTGAGATCCACATCAATCTTGGTTGCTTTTTCAAGATAGGAATCCAGGGTATAGTTGGCCGCCGGTCCAACGTTTTCCTCGATAGAGGCATCTTCTTCATCCGGCATTGCGTTGAAAACCCGCTCAGGATTGTCACGGTCGATAAATTTCACAGTCAATGCGGCTGAAGCCGGTTTCCCGCCAAAATACTTGGTGGTGATTCTTACCACATATCCGAGTTTGGTCAGATCGCCTTCTGGCGTATCAAAATAAACCTTGGTGGAATAGGTAAACCCGTCTGCATTAAATTCTTTTTCTTTGAGGACGATGTTTTCCTTTTTTGCAAACGCTTTGATTTTCTTCCATATTGTTGTCAAGCCTATTTCCGGATCAAAGCCGACCTTTGCCGGATCGATCAAAAACTTCATTTCTCTTGCTTCAACAATTTCAAGGGCTTCAGGGTGTTTGGCAATCTGGACTTTGTAGGGATGTGATTCCTCGGCACTGGCTGACAAGGCGGCAAAAGAAAGAAAAATAAAGAACAATCCCAGTATCAGGAACAATCTGTTTTTCATTTGATAACTCCCGCTTTTTATTGATTTGATTAAAAAAATTGCATTCCACTTTTATTCCAACGTCTTTAAATCCTTCATTCTGGCAAACTTAAAATTCGACTCTATACCTGAATGCCACACCACTGTATCCAATGTCCAATAAGGTGTGCTTATCAGCTTTATATCAATTTCTTATTGAGTAAATAAACAGTTAAATAAGTAAGTTGAATAGAATTACAGGTGATTGAAAAGTAATTGAAAAAGCCGGCTAAAATGGAAAATCAGATCAATGAAAATTCAATTATAAAGAGGGGAGAAATTAAGGCAGGGATATAGGGAAGACGTATAAAGACCCGGCCCCCTTAACCGATCAGGGGCCGGGTCAAAAGTTCAATTGAATTCCGGGCTCAACCCGAAGGTCGTCTTGGTTTTGGACAGGGTGGAATCAGAATCAATGCCTTTTTCTTTCAAGGCGTCTTTAATTCGCTGGGCAACCCTTCCCAGGCTTTCATCTGATGCGCTCCCTTTAAAGGAAATTTCTGATATAAACGTTTTGGGGGATCTGTAATAGGGGCTCCAGACGGCATACTCTGCTTCAACTTTGCCTGAAATTTCTGTGACAAGGCCTTCCCAGGACAGGGCCCGCATGACAATGGTCTGCCGGATCTGGTCTGCGTACTGGGAGAACACCGGTTCCACGAGGGCCCATGCATCTGAGCTGCCCTTCCGGATCTGCTCTGCAACGGCCTTTACATCCACCTTGCGCACATCAATCCGGGTCGGATCCATTTTAATATCATAGCTCACGCTGTATTTTTTCTGTCCGTTTTCAATATCGATCTCAGCTTTTTTATAGTTCTTTAGATCACCAAACTGTTCGGGAGAAGGGGCTCTTAATTTCACCGTAATCTTGCTTTTCCCCGGTTTTTTCAGGTCTTCCCTCACCCGGACGATCAAGGATTTTTTGCTGAACTGCCTGTCAGGCGTATCCAGGTAGGTCACAAGCTTTTCCTTGCGTTTTGACTTAAAATCAACAAAATCATAATAGTCCGCCCGTTTGCCTGCCAGTGATTTGGGGGCCATCTCAAAAGTTTTGGGTTCATTGATGTCAAATGCATATTCAACCTGGTCAAAATCTTGTTTATCCAATGCCTGGGCAGGCAATGCAAAAAAAACAGACGCCAAAAACAAGGTGTAGCATGCAGGTAATCTCATATACTAGCCCCTTCCGTTCCGGTATATTTTAGAAATCTTACCATTTCCATTTCAAAAATTATCATGGACGTTGATCCTTGAAAAACTCAATGAACGGTTAAAGTACTACACCAGATCCCAAGCGACTAATTAGGTCTGCTTATGGAATCTATTTTTATCTATTATCGGCGCATATCGGCGCAGGATGGATCTGGTGTTGGCGGCGACGTGACCTTGTAGTGAAAACGGCGGTTTCACAATGCGATTGTCAAAGAGCTGAAGTCGGTTACCCGATCGAGGTGGCGATCGGGTGACTGGCATACCTTTATGCCGGATCGGTCAGGTCTTTCCTCCGGTAGCTTTTTCCTTCGATGACGATGGTTTCGGTGTCAGGACCGCATGGCCCTGCAAGCAGGCCTGGTAGGCCAGCGCGATGGCCAGGTGGGTTTTTCCCAGTCCGACACCGCCGAGCAGTACGACGTTGCCACGCTCGGCGACAAAGGCCAGCCGGAACAGATTCTGGACTTGCAGACGGTTGATCTTTTTGGGCCATGACCACTGGAACTGTTCGAGGGTTTTGATTTGGGGCAGTCGTGCCATGCGGATGCGCCGCTCAACAGCCCGGTCGCGCCGCTGTTTGGCTTCAGCCATGACCAGCTCGGTCAGAAAGTGCACATGGCTCCATTGGTCGCGCGCGGCCTTACGGGCCAGATCGGTGTAATGCTGTCGGCAGTAGCTTCAATTCGTTCAGGGCCTCATCGAGTCGCTGGTCGGATTTCATGATGAGGGTTCCTCCTGCTGGTGGTGATTGTCGTCGAGCACCCGAGCGTAGATGGACATGTCCGGCTTTTCGAGGTCAGATCGAGCAGGTCCTGGCGGCGGGTCAGGTGCAACGGTGACGGTTCAGTTTGCAAGCGGGTGCGCTGTTCGAGCAGGTTGGCGATGTATTCGCAGGAGAAGGCCTTGAAGTGCAAAGCGTCGTCGATGGCCCGGGCGGTGGCCTCAGGGCCGTAGATTTGGCTCAAAACAAAGATCTGGCGGATGTGGTGCAGCGGGTTGAAGCGGCGCTTTTGGAGTTGGCGGTAGTAGGCGTCGGCCTTGTCAGACAGGGATAGAAAGCGGATGTAGATTTTCTGGTCGCACGCCTTGCGGCGCTGTTCCAAAAGCGGCTTGACGTGGTCTGGGTTTTCAAAATTCTTTCGCCGGTCGCAGCTGCGCACATGCCGGGAGATGAGTTTTTGCTCGTCGTACAAGCAGAGCCTGTCGGGATAGATTTTGAGGGTCAACAGCATACCGGCATATTGGCAAGGCACGCTGTAGCGGTTGGTGTCCAGGGTGACGCGAAACTGGCGGCAGGCGCGCACGGGCCGGATGGTGGCAATGTCATAGGGCAATGGCTCTATCCCGCGGCGTTCCTTTTCGAAGAGAACGACGGGTTTTTCACCGGTTTGGCTGTGGATGCGCACATTGGCGGTGTGATCGCGCCAATGCGCGCCGGCCGGTGGCAGGTGACTGAAGTCGGCGATCTCAAGGCCCTTGAGGAAGTTTTTTTGACGTAGCCGACAGCACTTTCCACGCGGCCCTTTTCGTTTCCCTTGCCCACGGCCACCGTGCCATAGGAGCCCCAATCGACCTGAGCGCATTCTGCCGGGGCGAATGAAAGCGTCAAAAAGGCTTTGTGCCTGGGCGGGCGGACCTTGCGCACGTAGTCCTTGACGATGCTATAGCCGCCGTCGAAGCCGTCTTGCCGGATGCGCTGGTGGATCTGCACGGCAGTATAGGCGTGCTGTTCGAGAAGGCGGCAGATTTCGGTCTTGTAGGGATCAAGACGGCTTGCCCGCAGCGGCCCTTTACGAGGCAAAAAGCGCTCCCGGGCCAGGTAGCGCCGGACGGTACGGACATCGATGCCAAGCGCGTCGGCAATCTGCGACGGCTTGAGTCCTTGCGGGTCTCGATAGATCTTGATTTTCAAAAACGTTTCGTAATCGATCATGCGCCACCGCCCGCGGCCGCTTTCAAAATGTCGCCCAACTGCCAGAGGCCGCCGGAAGCCGTCGCCGTGGCAGGCTGTGACGGCTGATCCAGAGACAACACCTGGTACAAGGGGCTTTGCCAAGCGATCAGGCCGGCTTTGGTCAGATCGGCCCGGGCCTGGTGCAAAGTGTTCGGATCCATGGCCAGACGCCGACAGATGGACCGGTCGTTGTAATAGCTCAGCCCGGCCGCATCGGCGACAGTCACCAGGAACAGATACAGCGCCGCGGCCGGGTGGCTCAACCGCTCGATATGCCGGTCACGCACCAGGCGATGGTCGAGCCAACTGAACTGGCGCGGTACCTTGCGAACGAGATCGGGGACAATGGGACGTTTGGATACCATGGCGGCCTCCCTGGGTTGGGGTAGATACGATGTCGCTCCCCAATTGTTGCAGCCGATCGACCGTCATGGCGATGTCATCTTGTAACGCAGTGCCGGTAAAATTGGAGATAAGGCCTATTAAAACAAATGGTTGCTTGATTAAGAGACCTTGTAACGCACTCTTGAGTGATTTAACAATATCGGTATTGCTTTCGGAGGTTTGCGCGATCAAGGGATCTTGTAACGCATTGCCGCCCGAGCACTCTTTACGGCGCCAATAGCCCGGATGGCCTTGTCGCCAGCGCTGGACCCGTTACACATTGTCGGCACCACAAAAGTAATCCTGGTTCTCCGGCTTTGCCAACCAGCGCTTCTGGCTGGCCGCCTTGCTTGCCACAGTATTGCTGGCGGCTGCGATTGCGATGGTCTGGCAAAAACAAGCCCCCGCAATTTAAGCACTTTACCTTCTTGTAGCGTGCGTCCATTGACCGGTTCCCCCTGGCGGTCAATGGTAACGCAAGAAGCCAAAACCGAAGCCCGTGGAAAAGAAGGAACGGCAAGAAGAATCAAGCGAAGAATAGGTCGTTTATGAATGGATTTGGGAAGAAAATCCAAAGAGGCAAGAAAACATTTTCAAACCGCCGAAGAAGATACAGTCGCAGGCCGCCGCTGACATCGGTATTGTTTTCATGTAATATCAAGCTATTGCTGTGGAATAAATCCCATGAGGATATAACAATTCCCCATGAACCCTCCCTTTCTTTGGAGCCATAAAGTTTCCTTATCTTCTTTATGGCCAAAACTAATTAGACAAATTTTGCGGTTTAAGGTCTTTTTACTGCATTG
This sequence comes from Desulfobacterales bacterium, assembly GCA_963668645.2. Lineage (GTDB taxonomy): Bacteria > Desulfobacterota > Desulfobacteria > Desulfobacterales > UBA2174 > UBA2174. The sequence continues at coordinate 54,232 of CAXXWC010000022.1, read as the reverse complement.
GCAAACAATGTTTTTATCAAGGGCTTTTCAGGACCGGCGTGTTGCCGGTAACAAATTCCCCTTTAAACAAACAAAGGCAAGAGGAGATTAAAGCATGAAAAAAGGGTTTATCACCGCAGCAATCTACGCACTGGCAATTCCCGCCACCGCCATGGCTACTCCCAGCAATGAAGAACTGCATCAGATGATTCTTGAAAATCAGAAACAGATCACTGATGCTCAGACAGAGAGTGCCAAGCAGGGCAGCCACATCGAATTTTCTAAAAAAACAGGGGCACCGGAGTGGAAATCCGCAGATGGCAGATCCTCGTTCGCGATCGGCGGCCGGGTAACAACGGATATCGCCAACTTTGATGATATGTACAAGGGCGGTAAAAAAAGCAAACTGACGAAAAGCAACACATCAAACGAAGTCCGCAAGCTATACCTGTCTGTGGAAGGCAAGTTTGCCGAGGTCTGGGAATATGAAATCCAATGGGATTTCGCTGACGCAGAGGTAGATCTCAAAGACGCCAACGTGACATATACAGGATTCGAAAACAATGAGTTCACTCTGGGCTGGCAGAAAGTCCGCTACAGCATGGAATCCACCACCAGTTCCAAATACCTGAATTTCATGGAACGTGGTCTGACCGATACCTTTTCACCTGAACGCGGTATCGGCGCCCTGTGGACTCACAAATACAGCAAGGGGATCACCCAAATTTCTGCCCTGATGACAAACGGGTATGCAAAACAGGATGCCGTTTCTCACAAGAACGATGCCTCCACTTTCCTGGGCCGTTTGACCTATGTCCCGATACTGGACAAAAAAAGCGGACAGGTTTTCCATCTGGGAGCCAATATCGGTTACTTCGACTATGACTATGAGGATGATGAACCTGATCAGGCTCAGACATTTGAAGCCAGACCCAATGCCCATCTGGCTGAAAAACTGGTTGGTGTGGATTTTGAAAATCCGGAAAAAGACTGGCGCTATGCCCTTGAAGCGGCCTATTCCGGCCACGGCTTTTTGATTACCGGTGAATATTCCGGTGTCCGGTTGGATGATGCCGAGAAAAACAAGACCTACTACTTTGACGCATATTATCTGTCTGCCTTTTATATGCTTACCGGAGAGTCCCACAAATATTCAAAATCCTCCGGGTATTTCAAAGAGGTCAAGCCTTTTAACCCTGTCTCCGAAGGAGGCTGCGGTGCCTGGGAAATTGGCGCCCGGTACAGTGCCATTAGTCTCACCGATGACGACAAATATGGCGGCGATCTATCCACCATCACCCTCGGGATAAACTGGTATCTTGAGAACAACCTGAAATTTGTCTTCAACTATGTCAATTTCGATGCAGACAACTATAAAGATGATCCGAAGAATGTCAAAAGTCAGGACGGCAACATTTTCATGGCCAGCATCGCGTTCTATTTCTAATCGCAGGACCTGATCAGGAACCTGACCCAAGGCGCCTGGAGTAATCCTCCGGGCGCTTTTTTAATCCCAGATTCTGCATTCGGTGTTCGGGGCGGTGAAAAATCCGTTCCAAAATGAGGAAACACGGCTTTTAATAGAAGAACATCTGATTTTTAATAAAAAATAGAAACCCAGAGGTTGAGTTCGTCTTCTTAATCAGGTTTTCTAAAGCAGGCCGATTTGCTTCTGAGACAATCTTGCGGACAAAACCATCAACGCCGTCGTTGGAAGCGTATGAACCCGGCCGAAGGTATCCGTCGATGATGGCGAGTTTATATCAACCGCCAGCAAGGGGTGGTAGCTGTTTCGTCCTGGCTTATGCGGATTGTATCCGATGCCTGCACATTCAACTTTCTGGCCATGTACCGTGCAGACCGATGAGCCTACAGTTATACCGATACGGCAGGATAAAATCAGGAAAGTGGTAAGCCCTTTGTAAAATCAGATGCAGATACCCTGGGCAAGGATGAAAAATCCCAAAAATGACAAGCTGCCCGGGTTAAGGAGAAATCCCATGGCAGCTTGTCTGGCAAAAGGGCTGTGGTCAGTAAACTACATCTTTAAAACGCGTTTGGCTGCCTTCAGGTAGTTAACGTTTTCCAGCCCATCAATATCCAGGGCCTTGATGGCCTTTTTCATGCCCTCATAATTTTCACTTTCCACACAGGCTGTTTCCATGAGGGCGCCGTTGAAAAATACTTTTCCATATTCGCAGATCATGCCGTCAACGGAGAAGCCGTATCTTTCTTTCTGAACGTTTACGGCAGCCAGGTCGGCGTCAGCATCCACCATGGAAATGAATTCGTCAAGGGTATAGGTATCCTTATCCAGAACGACATCAGCCTGGAGGTTTTCAAAGATTTTCCCCAACTCTTCCTTGTTGACCGGGAACTGGAATTTCCCCCTGGGCTGGAAGACCTCGTATCCGTCCGGGGTCTCGTTCACCTTGGTTTTGATATCCAGCAACCCGTCACGGATTTTGACATTGGCATCATTGGTGAGGCGGGAAACAATATAGGTTTCACTGCTGGTCCTGATTTTATACAGTTTGGCCTGGGCCTTCCACATAGACTGAGTTACAATGTTCAGAATGTTCTGCCCAAACACTCTGAACTCAGCTCTGGGCACCAGTCTTTCAGCATTCTCTGCCGAGGTGGCGGTGTTTTTTTCAAATACATCTACCATAATTTTTGCTCCGTTATTTTGATTATAGGTTTATTTACCTGGCTCTTTGACACTTCTGTCCGGGTCAGTTTTTTTCAATGGCAGGGGGGCGGATAGCTACATAGGCTTATACACCTCCTGTTGAAATACATTTTGAATGAAAAATAAAGATATAAAACTCACCACTGCGGCAATGACGGGTGTGGAAACCCATCCGCTGGCAATTCCCCCCACCATTTTCCATTTCACACTCGAAAAGCCTTTTTTAAACAGGCCGATGCCGATAACAGCCCCCACCACGGCCTGGGAACTGGAAACCGGAACCAGGGGAATTGACGGCATACCGTTGTTGATCAGGAAGGCTTCCAAGGACTGGGAGGAAAATAGAAAAAGGACAATGGCATGGGCCCATACCACAACGCTTGCCGCAACCGGGGGAAGTTCCACAATGCCTTCCCCAACGGTCATCATTACCCGTTTGGAGTAGGTGAAGACGCCAATGGCAATGGCGATGCCGCCGATAAGGAAGAGCTGCTGGGCCGGAGACATGGAAAAGAGTCCAAGAGAAAGCGTCTCAAAGGGGGATACCGGCAGAAATACGCCCATGACATTGGCGATATTGTTGGCTCCCAAGGCGTAAGACCCGCATATACCGGCAACCAAAAGGGACCACCTTGTATACAGATCCAGCCGGAACATGTGGATTTTGCATGTGTTGATAAAAAGGGCGGATATCCGGTACAGGACAACGGCGATGATGCCGGAAAGCACAGGACAGACCAGCCAAGTCATGGCTATCTTGGTCAAAGCCGTCTTGTCCACAGGTGATCCTGAAAAAAGGTTCCATCCGACGATGGCCCCCACAATGGCCTGTGAAGTTGATACAGGGAATCTGGCCTTGGTCATCAAGTATACGCTCAAGGCTGCAGAAAAGGCCACAATAAACGCACCGGCAATGGCATTGACAGCCCCCAGCTTGCCCAAGGTGTGCGAGGCCCCTGCCCCGCTGATCACGGCACCTAAAGTTACAAATATACCACAGCATACGGCTGCGGTGCTGAACCTGACCATTTTTGAGGCCACTGCCGTACCAAATACGTTGGACGCATCATTTGCCCCTAAAGACCATCCCAGAAAAAGACCGCTGGTTAGAAAAAAGGCGAACATCGGTTTCCTCTATAATGCACGTTTGATGACATAGATATTCATCCTGTCAGCCACGTCCTCTGCCCGATCAGATATCTTCTCAATATGCCGGACCATATCGCTCAGCAGCATGCGGCGGCTCAACCGGATATTCTCCTTGCGGAAAATCGCGGTTCTCAGACGAGTGGAAATTTTGTCGCATTCGGTTTCCCAGAAGGAGACTTTGTGCAGATGGTCCCTTACGGCTGCAATGTCAGTAAAAAAGGCTCGGGAAGATTTAACAATAGATTCAACAGCCTCGACCACCCCCTTGATCAACTCCTGGAAGTCTTCGACAAATTCGGCGTCAATATTGGGCCGTTCGATTTCGAATCGCCAGAGCGCCCCCTTAAACCTGTCCAAAAGTGAATCCATATTCTCCATCAGTTCCAGGACGTCTCCACGGGATTCAGGGATAAGGGTTTTGGTATGAAGGCGCTCGATGATGGTCCGCTTCAACTCGTCACCCTTGTGTTCTATAATTGAAATATCGGCCAATACCCTGTCGAAATTTTCATATTCTCCTTTAAGATAAAACCGGGCACCTTCCTGGAAGACGAGTCCGGACCGGCTGACCTGGTCCATGAAGTCATTGATCTGGTATTCAATATCGGTTTTTCTGCTGATAATATTGAATTTCATGGTGGTGGTCCCTTTGGGGGTAAATCTGATCCTCTCTTTAAATTGCACCGATGGAAAACTTATGTTAGGCTAAAAATAGAAAACTTCTAACACGCACCGGGGGCAAATGTTAAATTATCATTAAAAATAGAGGCTATAAGCATTCATTATCTTGACAGTCAAAAGTTCTCCTTGCCCTGTTCGATCGGAATGCGTCATGCCCAACTACGTACCCATGACATGCAGCAGTACATGGATAAAGTCTCGTAAATACAGATTGCTATGAGTTTTTTGGCAAGTTCGTAAAATATTTCTGACATACTTATTGACTGCTTGTACCCTCCTTTTAAATCACCCGGTACTGTCAAGAAGATTGTGTGAAATTTGCATCTGCCAATTTTCTTAGAAGTGGCAGGTTGTTAGGCACTTTTCCAATGGGTTTCGATCTCCAGTACAGTTCCATTTTCAGGCATACAAAGGTCAGCAGTGTGTAGCAGGATCTCTGTAAGCGTTCGGCCAACCGCACCCTGGTCCTCTGGGCGGCGGCGTCCGGCTGAGCGCCCTGATTGTCTGCTGCCTACTGCGGACGGTTGTAGGGGAGCAGCTTGCGGTAATCTTTTTCGGTATTGGCGAGCGGCAAATTTTCGAACAGGTAGGTAAGGTAAGCGTGGGGCTCCCAGCCGTTAGCCTTGGCGGTCTCGATCAGGCTGTAATACACGGCGGCAGCACGGGCGCCGTCGGGGTGTCTCCCGGGTGCGAAAGACGTGACCAGATCAGATGGATTTGGACTCAGCGCCTCAGCGGCTCTGCGCGATATTTTTCATCGTTTGAGTGGAAATCATATTGAAAAAATGCGGTTGAATTTTGATTGATTTTTTGATTTTTCATTGGTTGATAGACACGGTATGTTTTTATATATTCGTCTTATTGTCAAGCTGTTATATGTTTGACAAAACGGCCCGAATATTTCCGGGGAGTCGATACCTGTGCAATAGAGCTTGCATTTCGCTCTTTGAAAAAGTGTATTCTTGATTTTTCCTGGTCTCAACTTGCTCCCGGCATATAGACGATTTAGTGATAGAGACGGGTTGCGCCCGTTTAGCTTGAGTCAGCCAAGTATTTATAGGAGAAGCATTCCCGGGGCACCTCCAAGACCGCGATGATTTCGTTTTGCAAGGCGGTCAGTTTCGAGACAAAGCCGCAAGTGGTGCCGCTCGGGCCAGGCATCGCGCCTTTGACGACATGCTCGAAGGCGGCCAGCAGGTGTTCGGCTTTGGGGTTGCGCACATCTTTGCGGTTGGGCATGAAGTCATCCAGCCCACGGTCGCGCTGTTGGATGTTGATCCGAGCGGTTCTCTCGACCAACACAACGATTTGCAAGGCGATTTTGAACAAGAACAGATACGCCTCGATGCGCTCTGGGCGCTGCAGATAGATCGGTTCCAGATCGTAGGGCCCTTTGGCGCGCCGGAAGGTATGCTCGTTTCGATACTGGCCCTTGTGGTGAGCCATGGCCTGCTGGAGGCTCAAGTTCTCGGCCTCCACGTCGGTCAGCAGCGGATAATAGCCACAGCGGTCCAGCGCTGCGCTAAAGGTGGCCTCGTCAAAGTGGACCTGGATGTCGAATAGATCGCTGTGCACGGCCACTTTCTCGGCAGGCTTGCCGGCCGAGGGGCGTCCTCGGCCTTTGTATTTGTAGGTCACCAGGGCCTGGTAGTCGATGCGGTAGCTGAAAAAGTCTGCGGTACCGTATGTTGCCAAGATCGCATCGCAGGCCTTTTGGATTTGTTCTTCGGTTTTCGGCTTGCGGCCGTTGAGTGTGCCCCGCAGCGCTTCCAGGGCCTCGCGGGTCTGCTCCACACGCCGTTTCAGGTTCTGGCGTTTGGTCTGGGCCACGGCCTGATCGAAGATGATGATCATCCGTAGCCGGTAGTCCTTTTTGAGATGCCGCACGACCAGCGGCACTTCAAAACCGCGATTGAAGCGGCGCTTGTGAGGAAGCAGAATTTCCCGATCATGGTCGGCAACGGCGGCCTCGAAGTGTTTGGCAAAACATTCATACATGGGCGCCGGGGCCAGAAAATGGCCGCCGTTATCAAGGATCGCGGCGATGTTGGCCGCGCTGATCAGCTTGCAGTCGGCCACGTAGAGAAAGTCTGACCGGTCCAGCAGATCGATCAGACGCTGCCATTGTTCGACATAGGTGGTTACATCGGCGGTGTTGCCGCTGTAGGCCTGCGAAAATAGGGGAAAGGCACTGTCGTCACTGACCGACATCGACCAGATCAGTTGCTTGAGATCATCGCGGTGCTTTTTGCTGTGACCGAAGGTGATTTGGATCCCTTCGCTCGACGCGGCGGTGTTTCCATTGCCATAATAGGAGGCCGAGGTGGTATCGTTATGGCACACGTCGGTGCTAATCTGCCAAGCCTCGATCATATGGCGGGTGATTTCCAGCTCCAGGTTTCCGAGCCCGTGACGATGGAGGGCATCGAGGCTATCGGCCAGCCGGTCGTCGAAGTAGGCCTCTGCCGGGATGCCGGTAAGGACGGTATCGAGCACGGTGCTTTGCCTGGCAAAGGGGCAGATGCGGTAAAGCTGCATGACCTGGAACAGGATGGCGGTGATCATGGCCACGGCGGCCTGGCCGTGGGTCAGGACTTTTCGCCGGGGGTCGATGGTTACCGAGTCGTCGATGATGCGGGCGATGGCGGCTTTTTCGAAGTAATATCGGAGTATTGGTGCGAAGCCGATGTTCTGGGTAACGACATCATCGACGATACTGGAAACCGGATCGGTTAAGGCCATGAGAAGTTCCTCCGTAAGTTATTGGAAGTACTTCTCTTTTTCTAGTAGAAAAATCTAGTTTGATTTCAATGTGTTACGCGGTGTTTTTGTGCATTGGCGGGCGATGAGCCGGCCAAAAGGACATCGGATCAGACATTATCGAAGAAAACTGTCGATTTACGACGTTTTCCTAATGTTTGGAATGGCGCCGGAAACAAGCGAAATGTGAGATAGAGGATGGCTTGTATGAATAAGCCCATTTCCGACATCGAACCCAATAAGGGTGAAATCATCGTTTATCAATCCGGCGACGGTAGCGTGAGGCTGGATGTGCGGCTGCAGGATGAAACGGTTTGGTTGACGCAGCAGTTAATCGCAGAACTGTTTCAGACCACGGTTCCCAACATCAGCATGCACATCCGTAATATTTTCAAGGAGAGTGAATTGACTCCGGAGGCAACTGTTAAGAATTTCTTAACAGTTCGCCGGGAAGGCAACCGGGATGTGCGCAGGAAGTTGGAATTCTACAACCTCGACATGATCATCTCGGTGGGCTACCGGGTCAAAAGCCTGATTGCCACCCGTTTTCGCATCTGGGCTACCCAACGGTTGAAGGAATATATCGTCAAGGGTTTTACCATGGACGACGAGCGGCTGAAGAATCCGCCCGTCAAAGGCTCTGTCGTTCCCGACTATTTTGACGAAATGCTGGCCCGGATCCGCGACATTCGTGCCAGCGAGCGGCGCATGTACCTCCGGGTACGCGAAATTTTCGCCATGGCGGCGGATTATGAACCGACCTGGAGCGAAACCACCAAGTTTTTCAGTGTGATCCAGAACAAGTTGCACTTTGCCACCACCGGCATGACCACTGCCGAGGTGATCCAGTCCCGTGCCGATCATTCGTCGCCGAATATGGGACTGACCTCCTGGAGGGGGGAAGAAGTGCATAAAACCGATGTCACCATTGCCAAAAAGTACCTGAAGGAAGATGAAATAGAGGAACTGAACCGGATCGTCACCATGTGGCTTGATTTTGCAGAGGACCAGGCCAGGCGCCGCAAGCAGGTGTTCATGAGAGATTGGGAACAGCGGCTCGATGACTTTCTACGTTTCAACGATCGCCGTGTGCTGCCTCATGCTGGAAAGGTGAGCAAGCAGGAGGCGGAAGACCACGCCAGAGCGGAATATGAAGAATTTGAAGTGCGTCGACGGGAAAATAAGGAAGCTTCGGGGGCGGCAGACTTCGTGAAACAGCTTGAAGAAGCGGCCGGGGCTTTCGTTCGAAAGGTGTGACCAGATCAGGTGGATTGTGGCCAAGCTGGGGCTTGGCGCTCCCGGGTACGAAAGACGTGACCAGATCAGATGTATGAAGACTCAGCGCCTCAGCGACTCTGCGCGATATTTTTTATCGTTCGAAAGGTGTTGTCAGATCAGATGGGATTGAGACGGTGGGGGTGAAAAATTTTTCGCCCCCAACCCCAACCAAAGACGGCATCATGAAATACGATCCGGCCATCCATCACCGCCGGTCCATCCGGTTGCGGGGATACGATTATGCCTGGGCCGGTGCGTATTTTATCACCGTCTGCACCCAAAACCGGCGATGCCTGTTCGGGGATATTGCCGGCGGGAAAATGGGGTTGAACGATGCGGGGGAAATGGTCGTGCGGTGGTTTTTCGAATTGAACAACAAATTTCCCGATATCGAATGCGACGAATTCGTTTGCATGCCCAACCACGTTCATTTCATCGTGGTCCACCCCGGTACCGAAAAGGGCGAACACGCAGGTTCGCCCGTACAGGTACCGGCGGTGGTGCAATGGTTTAAAACCATGACGACCAACGCGTACATCCGTGGGGTGAAAGGCCATGGTTGGCCGCCGTTTCCGGGAAAATTATGGCAACGCAATTATTGGGACCGCATCGTGCGCAACGAACCGGAATTGGACCGTATCCGGGAATATATCCGCACCAATCCGGCCCGATGGGAATCGGACGCCTTGAATGCCTCCCGCACGGGCTGATTGTACGGGCGGACCTGCGTGTCCGCCCCTCCATGTCCGCCCCATATCCGCCCCATATCCACCCCCCCATATCCGCCCCGTGCCCCCCGAGCCTTGACGAACGCGCAAGAAAAGGGCTGCTGCAACGAAGGGTTTTGCATGGCGGGCAACGCAAAAGGGGGGACCGGTGGTCCCCCCTTTGACGGTTTTGGTGCGGAATGTCTTCAGTTCCAGCAAGGACCGCGACCGCCGCCCCAGCCACCCTGGCGGGGGCCCTGGCGGTAGCCACGGCCGAACCCGGGGCCGAAGCCCGCCTCGGGAGCGATCTTGTGCACTTCCAGCCGGTGGGCCAGGCGTTTGGCATCCAGGTCGGCGCGCAGGGCCGAAATCTCTTTTTGCATGGCCATGGCGGCGGCTACGTCAGGGGTTTTCTTGGCCAGTTCGGCGCGCAGGGTCAGTTCCTTCTGGCGCAGTTCGCCGCGCAGGTCGGCCGTGGCCGCCCGAAATTCATCGCGCAGCTTTTCCAGTTGAGCGGCCTGCTCGGGGCTCAGGTCGGCGCCCCATCCCGGCCCCCGACCTTCTTCGAAGCGCGGGCAGTCCGGATTGCCGTACCCCATGTGCCGGCCGCCGCCGTAGGGACCGGCCAGGGCGATGCCGGAAAAGCCGACCAGGGTGACGAGGGTGGTGACCAGGACTGCGCGGTGGATGCGATTCTTCTTCATGGTGATCTCCTTTCGGGTTTGTTTTGATGTGCTTGCATCAGACCTCGTTGCTGTTTGTGACCAGACCCTATAGCAGGTGCCGTGCCAACAGGCGAAAAATTTTTTAACATAACGATATAACAGGCTATTTTACGCAAACCGGACGTGAGCCGAGGAAAATCGGAATGGCACCTGGGTGGGTAAAAAGTATCCGGCCTTAAAATCTCCTGGAACAGGTGGGTCAAAAGTATCCATATTCCGGCAGCAGGTTTTATACAAAAAAGGCAGCGCCCCGAAGGGCGCTGCCTTGTTTTAACGATACGGTTGCCCGTTGTGATCGAAGCGCTGCCTTGAATCAGCCGGCCACATCGATGCCCGGGTCGCAGCCCAGATTCGGATCGGGCCGTTCGCACTCGAAGTTGCGCTTGCGGGTATCCACGTGACCTTCTTCGCGTTCGCGTTCGTTCTCAATATAGTCATGGGTATCGGCCATGGTGCACCTCCAGGTTGGTTTGTCGATTTCAGGTTCGTCGTTCGTCCTGCTGGGTAAAACAATAGGACCGCCCGCCGGTTCGGCAAGCGAAAGCGAAAAGGGGGAAAATGGGAGGGTAAACCTATTAAGACGGTCCCGCACCCCTTCTGGAAGAACCGTTGGCCACCAGGGCCCGGGCGGTGAAAAAGGAGATGACGGCACAGAGCAGGGGGGCTAAGTAGAGAAACACCGACGCTAGGCGCATCACCTCGTTTTGCACCCCCTTGACCCGGCTCATGGGCATGGCCACCCGCACCACCAGGCCCCGCTTTGGGGCGTAGACCGCGGCATAGAGCATCTCGCAGCCCAAAGTCGGGCTCATGCGGATGGCCGTGCCGTAGCCCTTTGCCAGCGCCGTGCGGATCTCTTTGCGGCCGCGGTGGTTGTCCATCTGGGTCGCTTTTTCATGGGAATCGGCGATCACGGCGCCTGCGGCATCGACGATGGTCAGCCGCCATCCGGCCGTCTCACGGTAGCTGAGGCAAAACGGCGCCAGCATTTCCCCGCGGGCCTGGACCGGAAGATGCTTCACGGCCAGGCGGGCCGTTGCCAGGGCGTCTTCCTGGAGGTGGTCTTCGAGCTGACGCCTGATCTGAAAATCGAGGAAGAATCCGGCCAGGGTCATGCAGATGATCAGGGCCGTGGTGTAGGCGATGTAGAGTTTCCAGATGCGGCTGAGGCGGATCATGACCGGCTCCTTGTTTTCCGAGTTCAATCCGGCTCGAAACGGTTGCATGAAAATGTTGGCAGAAAATGAGGACCCGGCCGGGGGTCACCCGCCAAGACACCCTGCCAAGGCCTGGACGATCGCGGCATAAAATTCCAGCGCCGTCGCGATTGCATCGGTGATGCCGCTATTTTTCAGCGCCGTACCGATCCATTCCACCCAGAACGGGGCCGCCGTCCTGGCCACCCAGAAGACGGCCACGGCGACCAGGCCGGCACCGAGGGGGGTGGTGAGCCATCCCATGGCAATCTTGAGCAGCATGCGAGCGCTGATGGTGCGCGCGTCAGCCACCAGGCCCACTCCCACCACGGCGCCCACCACCGCCTGGGACGAAGAGACCGGCACGCCCACCTGGGTAAAAAGGTGCAGGGTCATGGCCTGGGCCAGCACCACCACCAGGGCCGAAAAGGGGTCGAGGGGCACGATCCCCTTGCCCACGGTCATCATCACGCCCCGGCTGAAGGTCAGCACCCCCAGGGCGATGCTCAGGCCGCCCACCAGAGCCGCGGTTTGGGTCGAAAGGAGGCCGGCCCCCACGTAGATCCCGGTCACGTTGGCCACGTTGTTGCTGCCCAGGGAATAGGCCCCGTAGCACCCGGAAACCAGGATGCCCGCCATATAGATGAAGTTGCGCTGGGTGATGCGGTGCACCGTGCGATCCAGGATCCAAGCGAAGGTCCGGTGCAGCAGGTAGCCGAGAATCAAGCCGCAGACGGGGGTGAAGACCCAGCAGGCCACGATGCGGTAAAGGCGGGAAAAATCGGCGGTCCCGGACAGGATTCCGACCCCCAGGATGGCGCCCACGATGGCCTGGCTGGCCGAGGCGGGCAGCGCCAGGACGGTGAGCAGCGCCATGGTGCAGGCCGCGCCCAGGGCCACGCAAAAGGCTTCCAGGGGCACCAGCCGGGACAGCTCGCCCAGGGTCTGCATGCACTTGGGCCCCTCGATGACGGCCCCGGCCAGCAGGAAGACGGCCGTCAGCCAGATGGCGGTCCGGTAGCGCACCGTGCCGGTGGCCACCCCGGTGCCGAAGATGTTGGCCGAATCGTTGGCCCCCAGGGCCCAGCCGAGAAATATCCCGCTGCTAATCTTCCACATGAATTTTCAACACCGGCCGGCTAGCGCATGCTTACGTTAATGACCTCCAGATGATCGCTGGCGTCCTCGATCTTGTCGCTGATGCTCGTCAGCCCGGTGAGGAAATTGGCCAGCAGCCACCCCTTCCAGAAATCGGCCACCTCGGTGGCCATCAGGTCGCGGACCAGGCCGAATTTCAGGTCGTCGATCTTCTTTTCGTAGATCCGCAGCCCCAGGGTCTTCTCGCGCAGGTCCTGGCCTTCGACCATGGCCTCGTAGGTGATCTTGAGCAGCTCGCACATGCGGCGGTTCAAGAAGGCCACCCGGACACACTCGTCTTCGAGGGCTTCCGGCAGGTGGATCCCGCTGTAATTGTTGGCCGTCTCCTGGAGGATGTCGAAGACCTCGTCCACCATGGTGACGAATTTGCACAGGTCCGGGCGCAGATAGGGCAAAAAAGCCCCTTCGTAGATCATGGCGATGATCTCGCGGCGGATCACGTCGGCCTCGCGCTCCATGTGGGGCACCTTGCGCGCAAGGCTCCGGTCCCGGACCTCTATGGCCTGGTGGAAGGTGGCGCAGGCCTCGCAGAGCAGCCCGATGTGATCGCAGATGCGGCCGATCACCCGCTGCTCCTTGCGGCCGTGGGAAAACATTTTATTTAGGAACATGCTCCCCCCTTGCCCGCTTGATCAGCACGGCCCACATGATGTCGAGCAGGGCCACCACTCCGACGATCCGGCCGCTGCGGCAGACGAAGATCCGGGCGATGTTCTGGGCTTCCATCATGTCGATGGCGTCGGTGAGGCGGGCCTCCTCGTCGATACAGACCAGGGGCTTGGAGGCCAGCTCCTCGGCCTTGATCTTGCTCGGGTCGATCCCCTTGGCCAGGACTTTGAACACCACGTCCCTGGCCGTGATCACCCCGTGGCCGTCGTGTTCGTCTGGAGAGCGGACCACCAGCGAGCGGATGCGCCGGTCGACCATCTTCTCGACGACGTCGTAAACCGTGGCATCGGGGACGATATATTCGATTTTGGTGGTCATGAATTCGGTCAGTTTCATGGGCGGGCCTCCGTTGCAAGCGGGGTTGATGGCCGTCAGGGCGGCCGGCGTCATCGAATGCACGGAATAGATGCAGCAAGGATTATACCATCGGGGAGCGGCGGGTTGAACCAAAAAGCGCCAGGAAACTTCCGTGAAAGCTAAAAAACGGAAGCTGCCGGGCGGGCTAACCGCCAATCTCCCGGATGAAGTCCGTGGCCAGATCGGCGAGCGGCCGGGTCATGGACGGGGCGAAAACGTCGCCGGCCAGGATGTGGCTTCCCGGATGGCGGGAGCGATCGATGCGATAACGGTGTTTCAGGCGGCTGCCCAGAGCCCGGTAGAAGCGGCGCATCTTGTCGACGCGCACCACCTGGTCTGCCGGGTGGTAAAAAAGCAGCACCGGCATGCGGATGCGGCGCGGGTCGATGCGCGTCACGGCGTGCACCAGGTTGAGCATCGGCAGGACGGCGGTCCGGGGATAATCGAGGGTCCAGACGGCCGCATGGCCGGCGCTGACCGGCGGGAAACGGCGCCAGCCCCCGAGGAGCCGGGCCGCGGCCGGATGCAGCCACGGATATTGCAGGACCCCGGCCAGGGGATGGCGCGGTCCGAAGTTGGGGGACATGAGCACCAGGCCGGTGATGTTGGCGGCCAGGTCCGTTTGGGCCGCGGCCCAGACGGCCAGGGTGGCACCGGTGGAGGTGCCGAAGATCGCCACCCGCCGTCCCAGGCGTTGTCCCACGGCCAGGGCCTCGCGGGCGTCTTCGAGCCAGCCGGCGGTATCCGCCCGGGCCAGGGCGCGGCCGTCCCGGCCGTGGCCGCCAAGCCGGGTGTAGAAAAGGTTGGCCCCGAGGTGGCGCGCCATCCGGTCGCAAACCGGCGCGATTTCCCCCCGGGAAGCGGAAAAGCCGTGGAGGTAGACCAGGCTGAGATCGGTCCGGGTCCGGTGCAGCGGGTCGTGCCAGACGATCCCCTTGGCGGTGCCGGGGCGAAGCGGGCCGGCGGCCTTTTCGGCGGCGGCCAGGACGCCGTCCATCTCATGCAGGGGGGTGCGGTCCAGGGATCGTCTCAGCCAGTCGCCTTCCAATGCGCTGTTCTCCAAGAAACCTCGTTCAGTGGCAGGATTTGCCGGACCCCGGCTGCCGGTCAGGTGGCCACGGCATCGGTATAGCGCACCGGGGCGTGGTCGGCGAGAAAGACCGGAGGCCGGCCCAGGCGGTCGAGGGACCGGGGCCAGGGGGCCGGATCGGCGGCCACATCGAGGGCCGGGGACGGCTGCACGGCGGGCCGGTCCCGGTCTTCCCGCAGGGGCAGGGCCAGGCCCACGTGGCGGTAGCCGAAGGGGAAAATCGCCGGGGGGATGCGGGTGACGATGTCCCGGGCCCCGGCCAGGCGGTAGACCGGCACGGCTTCCATCAGGCGGGCGAAGCCGGCGTCTCCCACCCGGGGCGAGCCGAAGGTGTAAACCGCCCGCGGCGGCCGCAGGCTGGCCGCCAGGGTGGCCAGGGCCGCCCCCAGGCTGTGGCCGGTGTAAAAGGCCGGGGATTGCAAGCCCCGCAGGGCATCGAGGATTTCGGGCCAGATCCCCAGCAGGGCCGCCTTGAATCCGGCATGGACCCGCCCCCCCGGGGGCCAGGGCTGGGGCCGGGTGTCGAAGTTGGCCATCCAGTTGTCCAGCCGGCCGCTCGAACCGCGAAAGACCAGGGCGCCAAAGGGCGGCACCGTCCCGGTATCCGAGACGATCAGGGCGGCGAAGATGCCGCGGCGATAGAAGGTGGCCTGTTCGCGAAGCCCGACGCGCGCCAGGATCTGGCTGCGCGCTGCCAGGCGGCCGTCGGCGCCCGGTTCGCCCGCATCGCGCCGGTAGACCAGGCGCGAGAGTTCGCTGAGCCACCAGGCGTTCACCGGGCTGAAGCCGGCTGCGGCGGGATCGAAGTTTCCCGGAGGCGCCGGTTCGAAAAAATCGCCGGCCCTTCCCGGTTTGAAGATCGATTCCCATGTGGCTTGGCGTTGCATACCCGGCTTGCTTTCGCGCTTCGGTTTTCAGGCCCGCGCTGTTGCGGTTTGGTCGTTTGCGGTCTTGCCGTCCAGGATAGACAAAAGCGGGTCAAACGGCAAGGTCCCGGTTGTCACATGGCTTTTGCGCCGGCCAGATGTTGTTTGAGGTACCGGGCCGTGTGGGATCTGTCCGCGGCCTGGAGCAGGTCCCGGGGCGGGCCGGCAAAGACCACCTCTCCGCCCCCATCGCCGCCTTCCGGACCGATATCGATGATCCAGTCGGCCGCCGCGATCAGGTCGAGGTTGTGCTCGACCACCGCTACGGTGTTGCCGGCCGCCACCAGGCGCCGGAGCACGCCGATCATCCGGGCCACATCCACCCCGTGCAGCCCGGTGGTGGGCTCGTCGAGGATGAAGAAGGTATGCCCGTTGCCCGGGTGGGCCAGGCGGCGGGCCAGCTTGATGCGCTGGGCCTCGCCCCCGGACAGGGTGGGGCTCGGCTGGCCCAGGCGCAGGTACCCGAGACCGATCTCGTCCACGAAGGCCGCGGCCCGGCGGATTTCTGGCACGGCGGTGAAAAGGTCCCGGGCCTGGGCGAAGGTCAGGTCGAGCATCTGGGCGATGGTATGCCCCTTGTAGGTGATCGCCAGGGTGTCGGCGTTGTAGCGCGAACCGCCGCAGGTCTGGCAGGGGACGTAGACGTCGGGCAGGAAATTCATCTCCACCCGCGGATGCCCCTGGCCCTTGCAGGCCTCGCAGCGGCCGCCGGCCAGGTTGAAGGAAAATCGGTCCGGGCCGTAGCCCCGGGCCCGGGCCGCCTCAGTGGCGGCAAAACGCCGCCGCAGAGGGTCCATGATCTTGACATAGGTGGCCGGCACCGAGCGGGGGGTGCGCCCGATGGGGCTGTGGTCCACCTCCTCTGCCGCCGCCACCGCCCCCCAGCCCTCGATGGCCGCCAAGGGGATTCCGGCCAGGGATCCGCCGGCCAGCAGGGCTTTCAGGCCGCGGTGGAGGCTTTCCTTGAGCAGGGATGATTTGCCCGAGCCCGAGACCCCGGTCACGGCGATGAAGCTTCCCAGGGGAAAGTCCACATCGATCCCCTTGAGGTTGTGGGCCGCGGCCCCGCGGACCGTGATGCTGCGCCCGGCGCTGTCGCGGGTCGAGCCTGCGGGAAGCGGCCGCGGCCCTGCGGCAAGGAGCCGGCCGGTGAGGGAGGCCGGATTGCGGGCGATTTCCGCGGGGGAGCCCACCGCCACCACGGTGCCGCCCTGGTCCCCGGCCCCGGGGCCGAGATCGATGACCGTGTCCGCCGCGCGGATGGTCTCCTCGTCGTGCTCCACCACCACCACGGTGTTGCCCCGGTCGCGCAGGGCCACCAGGGCCTCGATGAGCCGGTGGTTGTCGCGCGGATGCAGGCCGATGGTCGGCTCGTCCAGGATGTAGCCCACCCCGGTGAGGGTCGAGCCGAGCTGGGCCGCCAGCCGCACCCGCTGGGCCTCGCCCCCCGAGAGGCTGCGCCCGCTGCGCGCCAGGCCGAGATACCCGAGGCCGAGGCGTTCGAGCAGTTCGAGGCGCCCTTCGATCTCGGTCCGGATCGGTCCGGCCACCGCCTCCTGGCCGGGTTGAACAGGCATCCGGGCCAGGAACCGGCCCAGGTTGGCGGCCGGCCGGCGCACCAGGTCCCAGATGGTCTGTTCCCCGATCTTCACGGCCAGGGCCCGGGGGTTGAGGCGGCTGCCGCCGCAGGCGGCACAGGGCCGGCCCGCTTCGGTCTCCCCGAGCCCCTGGCACTTTTCACAGGCGCCCAGCGGGCTGTTGAAGGAAAACTGCTGGGGATCGCCGGCCCCGGAAACGCCGATCCCGCAGGTGGGGCAAAGGCCGCTGAGGCTGAAGGCGTGGGTTTCCCCGGCGCCATCTTCCACCAGCAGGGCACCGTCCCCCTCGGCCAGGGCCCGGTCCACCAGGGCCCCGGGATCGGCGGCCGGCAGGGTGCCCACCACCACCTCGATGGTGTGCAGATGGTAGCGGCTCAGCGCCATGCCTTGGCTGATCGGCTCCCGGCGCCCGTCGATGCGCGCCTCGCCAAAGCCCGCCTTGCGCGCGCGGGCCAGCACGTCCTTGTGAAACCCCTTGCGGTTGACCACCTTGGGAGCCAGGACGGCGGCCGGGCCTTTGCCGAAGCGGCGCCGGACCACCTCGACCATGGCGTCCCGGGACAACCCTTCCAGGGGCACCCCGCACTGGGGGCAGTGGGCCCGGCCCAGGCGGGCGAAGAGCAGGCGCAGGAAATGGTAGATCTCGGTGAGGGTGGCCACCGTGGAACGGCGGCCGGCATGGCTGATGCGCTGCTCGATGGCCACGGTGGGCGGCAGGCCGGTGACCCGGTCCACCTCGGGCCGTTCGAGGATTTTCATGTACTGGCGCACGTAGGGGGCCAGGCTTTCGAGAAACCGGCGCTGCCCCTCTGCAAAGAGGATGTCGAAGGCCAGGGTCGACTTGCCCGAGCCCGAAACCCCGGTCAGGGCCACCAGTTGGTGCCGGGGCAGGTCGAGGGAAAGGTTTTTCAGGTTGTGCTCCCGGGCCCCCTGGATGTGGATCACGGCGGGCAGCGAACTTGTGTAGACCGCAGGGCTTTCGGCCACGGCGGTATATGCCCCGGCGGCCGTGGCCGGATCGAGCAGGGGCCCCAGGAAGCGGCCGGTATGGCTTGCGGTGCAGGCGGCCACCGCCTCGGGCGACCCGGCCACAACGATGCGGCCCCCGTCCTCCCCGCCCTCGGGCCCCAGGTCCACCACCCAGTCGGCGGTCTTGACCACCTCGGGCTGGTGTTCCACCACCAGCACGGTGTGGCCGGCATCCACCAGGCCGTGCAGGGCCTTGAGCAGGATGCGGATGTCCTCCAGGTGCAGGCCGGTGGTCGGTTCGTCGAAGATCAGCAGACGGCGCCGGCCGTCGTCGCCGCCCATGTGGCGCGAGAGCTTGAGGCGCTGGGCCTCGCCCCCCGACAGGGTGCTGATGGGCTGGCCCAGGCGCAGGTATCCGAGCCCCACCAGGGCCAGGGGGTTCAGCAGCCGCTGGATCCGGGGCTGGTCGGCGAAAAAGGACAGGGCCTCGTCCACGGTCAGATCGAAGATGCCGGCGACGTTCAGGTCCCGGTAGCGCACCGCCAGGACCTCGGGCGTAAAGCGCCGCCCGCCGCAGACCGGGCAGGTGATGTAGACGTCGGAGAGAAACTGCATCTCCACCCGCTCGAAGCCTTCCCCCTTGCAGGCCTCGCAGCGGCCGCCGGCCGTGTTGAAGGAAAAATGGCCCGGCCCGAACCCGGCCCGGCGGGCCTCGGGGGTCTCGGCCAGAAGATGCCGGACAGGATCCAGGGCCTTGGTAAAGGTCAGGGCATTGGCCCGGGGGGTGCGCCCGATGGGCCGCTGGTCCACCAGCTCCACCCCGTCGAGGCCCGCGGCCCCCGAAAGGCCGCTATGGGGCCCGGGCCGGCCCTCGTCCTCTCCCAGGGCGCGCTTTACCGCCCGGTAGAGGGTCTCTTCGGCCAGGGTCGACTTGCCCGAACCGGAAACCCCGGTCAGGCAGGTGAAGCGCGCCAGGGGCAGGCGCAGGTCGATCTGTTTGAGGTTGTGGGCCGAAGCCCCGTCGAGGGTCAGCCAGGCGGCATCGTCCACGGACCGGCGCCTGGCCGGCAGCGGGATGCACCGTTCGCCGCGCAGGTACCGGCCGGTGAGGGATCCGCCGGCACGGGCGGTGGGGCCGAAATACATCACCTGCCCGCCCTTTTCGCCGGCCCCCGGCCCCAGGTCGAGGAGCAGGTCGGCGCGGCGGATGATCTCCGGGTCGTGCTCCACCACCACCACGGTGTTGCCCTGGTCGCGCAGCCGCTCCAGGGTGGCGACCAGGCGCTGGTTGTCCCTGGGGTGCAGCCCGATGCTCGGTTCGTCCAGCACATAGAGGGCGTCCACCAGCGAAGCGCCCAGGGCTGCGGCCAGGGCCACGCGCTGAACCTCGCCCCCCGACAGGGTGCGCGACTGGCGGTCCAGGGTCAGGTACCCCAGGCCCACATCGTCCAGGTAGCGCAGCCGGCCGATGATCTCTTCCAGGACCAGCCCCGTGGCCTCGTCCCCGGGATCCGGCTGGGCCCTGAAAAAAGCCAGGGCCCGGGCCACGTTGAGGGCGTAGATCCCGGCGATGGTTCGCCCGGCGAGGCGGTAGTCCAGGGCCGCAGGCTGAAAGCGGGTTCCGCCGCAGGCCGGGCAGCGGTCATAGCTGCGGTAGCGGGAGAGAAAGACGCGCACCTGCATCTTGTACGTCCGGGTCTCCAGCCAGTCGAAAAAGCCGCGCACCCCGTAAAATCCGTCGTCCCCGTCGATGACGGCCTGCTGCTGGGCCGGCGCCAGCCGCTCGAAGGGAAGATCGAGGGAAATCCCGTTTTTGCGGCAGAAGGCGGCCAGGTCGGCGTACTCCATGCGCCCCGCCTCGCGCCCGCCCCAGGGTTTGATCGCCCCCTGGGCCAGCGAAAGCGACCGGTCGGGGATGATCAGGGACAGATCGATGTCGATGACCCGCCCGAAGCCGCGGCAGGTCTCGCAGGCCCCCACCGGGCTGTTGAAGGAGAACAGCCCCGGCAGGGGCGCACCGTAGGCGATGCGGCAGTCCGGGCACTCGCGGTGGGCCGAAAAGGAAAGCCGACGGTCGCCGTCGAGCCAGAGATCGACCCGCCCGGCGCCCAGCCCGAGGGCCTGCTCGATGGAATCGACGATCCGGGTACGCTCCGCTACCGTCAGGCGCGTGCGGTCCGCCACCACGTCCAGCTCGGTCTGACCGCCGTCGGGCTGCCATCCGATCAGATCCTCCAGGGCTCCGTCCTGCCGGATCCGGTCGTAGCCCAGGCGCAGCAGGTCGCGCCGGGCCGCTTCGATCCCTTCGGGCGCCACGGCGTAAGGAAAGGTGATGATCAGGGCCTGGCCCGCGGCCCGGGGTTCGAGCTGCGCCCAGATCGTTTCGGCCGAGGCCGGGACCACCGGACGGCCGCAGCCGTGGCAGTGCAGCACGGCCCGGCGGGCGAAGAGCAGCTTGACGAAGTCGGTGATCTCGGCCATGGTGCCCACGGTGCTGCGCGAGGTGCGCACCGGGTCCTTGCGGTCGATGGCGATGGCCGGCGGCACAGCCTCGATGCGGTCCACCCGGGGCCGGTCCATGCGGTCCATGAACTGGCGCGTATACGGCGAGAAGGTTTCCACGTAGCGCCGCTGGCCCTCGGCGTAGAGGGTGTCGAAGGCCAGGGACGATTTGCCGCTGCCGCTGACCCCGGTCACGGCGATGAGCCGCTGCAGGGGCAGATCCAGGTCGATATTCTTCAGGTTGTGCTGGCGGGCGCCGCGGATGCGAATGCAACGGTCACTCATTACGATGGGGTCCTATCCTTTTTCCGATCAAGCCGTTCGGTTCGCCTTGGCCGCGGTCCGCTTGACGGGTTGACAAACAGGTTCAAACCGGCTTTGAAAGCCGGGCAAGTCGACAAAATAAGCACCCCGGGCCGGGCGTAAACACCCCGGGCGGCAAGGAGGAAAGATTGGCGATGACACCCAGCGAACTGGCCAAGACCGTTTTCCGCGATCTTTCGCCGCTGGCCCCGCGGCTGGCGGCGGCCATCAACCGGGCACTGCTCGATATCGGGGAAGGGAGTATGCTGGTGGGGCTCGGGCCGGGCACCCATGCCGGCGATCCGGTCTCTTTCACCGAATCGGAAACCATCCGCCTCGATGGCCAGGATGCGGCCGACGTGCTTTCCCGCATCACCCAGGTGGTGTGGGAAATGGAGTCCCACACCCGCTGGCAGGTTTTTGTCGAACGCAAAAAGGAAAGTGTACCCGGGGTATTGGAGCTTTTTTACACCTTGTTCCGGCCCGTGCTGGAATACCGCTGAAGGTGGCAGGATCCGATCCGGGCAACGCGAATCTTCTCAGGCTAGCGGCTCGGCGGTCCCGGGGCCCGGCCCTTCAACAGGTCAGGTGAAAGCCGGCCCCCAGGCTGCAGCGGCCCCACAGGCGGTTGAAAAGCGCCACGGCTTCGGCGTTGGGAGCGCTTACCAGCTCGATCCCCCGGGCCTCGAGGCCGGAGGCCAGGTCCGGATCCGGGCGCAGGCGGCCGTGGACCCCGGTGCCGATCAAGATGGTTTCAGGGTTCCGGGCCACCAGTTCGGCGATGTCATCGGCGCAGAGGCCGTGGCCCCGGCGGCGCCACCAGCCGTCGCGAACCTGCCCGTCCGGATGAATGCACAGGTCCGACGTATAGACCGTTCCATCGATGACCATCCTGCCGAAGGCGAACGCCTCGATCTGCATGCCGTCTCCTTACGAGATTTGGTGGAATTCCCGGCGTTCCGGTTCTGATTGACATCCTCAGGTGTTTATGAAATGGTGCGTGCGGGCAAATTTCCCCCCCGCGGTTGCGCCACATGCAGCGGATCCGGCGCAGACGCGAAGATGCGCCGCGGGCAGACCGCGTCCGCTCCCCCTTTGAATCCTTGATTCCAGCGAGGTGGCGCGAGATTCGACTCTGCCCGGGGAGGGTAGGTTGCGTCAAGGGAATCCTTGAAAGATTACCGGGGTTGCTGAAAACAGGTTAACCGTTCAGGCTGGCTTACCGATGGCGATGAAAATTTTTGAAGTACGCGACATTCTCAAGGCTGAAGTGCTATTCGGGGAAACCCATCTCGATGAAACCATTGTCGCCGCAGGCGGCGCCGATCTGATGGACGATGTGCTTGCCGCCGCCGCCAAAAGCTCGGTGCTGCTCACCGGGCTGACCACCGAGCAGGTGCTGCGGACGGCCAAGATCGCCGGGGTGGGGTGTATCGTCTTCGTCCGCGGCAAGCGCCCCTCGGAGCGGGTTTTGGCCATGGCCAAAACATTCGACATGCCGGCGCTGTTGACGCGCTATTCGCTTTTCGTGGCCGCCGGCAGGCTCTATATGAATGGGTTGCGCGGACTGGACGGATCCTGGTAGCATTGTAGTTCGGCAAGCGTAAGCAGTAGACCCCCCGCGTTTATTTCCTTAATTTTTACTTGTGACAATATCGACTGATGACCGGTTTCCGCCACCCCTCCCGGGCGGTGCCGGTGAGGAGAGAATCCCATGCTGCAAGCCGTTATCCTCATGGGCACGTTGGGCCTGACCGTCGGCATTGGGCTGGCCATTGCTTCGAAGATCTTTTACGTCTATGTCGACCCCAAGATCCTGGCCGTGGAAGCGGCCCTTCCCGGAGCCAATTGCGGCGGCTGCGGCTACCCAGGGTGCAGTGCCAACGCCGAGGCCATCGTGGCCGGGCAGGCCGCCCCCAACAGCTGCGTGGCGGCCGGCCCCGAAACGGCCGAGGCCATCGCGGGCCTGCTCGGGGTGAGCGTCGAAGCCAAGGAGCCGGACATCAGCCGGCCGGGGTGCACCTACGGTGTTGCCGAGGCCGAGACCAAGTTCTGGTACGACGGCATCGGCGACTGCCGGGCCGCGGCCCTGCTCAGCGGCGGCATGAAGGTGTGCAGCGTCGGCTGTCTCGGCCTGGGATCCTGCGTCAAGGCCTGCCAGTTCGGCGCTCTGTATATCGGCCCCCAGGGCCTGCCGGTGGTCGATGCGCAAAAGTGCACCGGCTGCGGGGCCTGCGAGCGGGTCTGCCCCAAGCACATCATCACCCTCAGCTCGGTTACCCGGCGCATCCTGCACGAATACACCCAGGAGGACTGCACCACCCCCTGCCAGCGCGCCTGCCCGGCCGGCATCGACATCTGCGAATACATCCACCAGATCGACCAGGGCGACTACGCCGCGGCGATCCGGACCATCAAGGAGCGCAACCCCTTTCCCACGGTCATCGGCCGTATCTGCCCGCGTCCCTGCGAGGACCAGTGCCGCCGCCAACTGGTGGACGAACCGGTGGCCATCAACGCTTTGAAACGCTTCGCGGCGGATTTCGAACACGGCCAGGGCGAGCACGTCCTGCCCTACAAGACCCCGGACACCGGCCGGCGCGTGGCCGTGGTGGGCGGAGGGATCCAGGGGCTGTCGGCCGCTTTTTTCACGGCACGCCTCGGCCACTCAGCCACCCTTTTCGAGGCCACTGAAACCCTGGGCGGCCTGCTGCGCACCGCCATCGCCCGCAACCGCCTGCCGATGGAAATCCTGGATTGGGACATCGAGGGCATCCAGGCCATGGGCGTCGAGATGCACACCGGCCGGGCCCTGGGGCGGGAAATCGGCGTGGCCGAACTGCTGGCCGAGGGCTACCAGGCCGTGGTGCTGGCCACCGGCGGCTGGGACAGCCGACTGGCCCGGGGCGCGGGTGGGCGCCACGAATCGCCGCTTGCCGGCCTTTGCCTGCTGCTCGATGTGATGCGCCCGGACGAGCGGGCCCCGGTATGCAGTGCCGAGACCGTGATCTACGGGGGCGCGCCCCTGGCGCTGGAGGCGGCCCGCCGCTGCCTGAAGCGGGGGGCCCACCGGGTGACGGTGGTCCTGCGTGAAGACGAGGCACCGGCCGATCTGGCCGCCGAAGAGGGAGTTCAGGTCCTGACCGGTACGGCGGTCGAGGCCCTGCACGGCAGCGAGGACCGCTTGACCGGCCTGACCCTCGTCGATCTTGCCAGCGGCGAGGTGCGCACCCAGCCGGCCGGCACGTTGGTGATGGCCGCCGGCCGTATGCCCGAACTGATTTTCCGCCTGGATTTGCCGGAGACGGAAGACGAATCGGCTCCCGCCGATCCGCCGTCCTGGATCGCGATGGCACCCTACAAGGCACCGCTGACGGCCGATGAGGCCGCAGGGCTGTTCTCCGAAGCGGACGTGCTGAGCGATTTTTCGGCAGCCATCAAGGCCATCGCCGCCGGGCGGCGCATCGCCGCTTCGGTCCATCAGGTGATGTACGGCGAGACACCGGCCCTGGCCGAACACGTGCTGACCCCCTCCGTGGTGGTACAGAATGTGGACCGGGTGGCGGATGTGGCCGCCGTGCCGCGCCAGATCATGCCCCTGGATCCCCAGGGCGTGGAGCTGGAGCTCGGGTTGGACGAGGCAAGTGCCCGGCGCGAAGCCCAGCGATGCCTGCAATGCGGCCTGATCTGCTACCGCCATAGCGCCGCGGTTCCAGGTGAATTACTGCCGGCCCCGGCCGCCGAAGGGCAGCAACCGACCGCCTGAACCGCGACACCCCATTGCCTTGTATGACCCCGCCTGCCGGCGGGGTCTTGCGTTTGACGCGCGGCCGTGAAAAAGGAGAAACTCGAAAGATGGCCAGCGAAGAAGGAATCATCACCCGCACCGACGGCCCTTCGGCCGTGGTGCGGACGGTCAAAAGCGGAGACTGCGAGGCGTGCAGCGCCAAGGGATTTTGCAGCGACTCCGGCCGGGAGATGGACGTCATGGCGCTCAACAGCGCCCGGGCCCGCGTCGGGGACCGGGTGCGGATCGAAATCCCCACCGGAGCCTTTATCAAGGCGATGGCCCTGCTCTATCTTTTCCCGGTGGCGTCCCTGCTGGCCGGAGCGTTTGTGGGCCTCTCCCTGGGCGGGGACAACGCTGCGGCCCTCGGTGCCCTGATCGGTTTTGTCCTGGCGGTGGTTGTCGTGCGCTACCGGGGCCGGCGCATGGGGGCCATGGCCGTCTACCAGCCGCGGATCGTCAAGGTCATCCGGCGTGCCCCGGACCCGAACCCGCAGACCGATGCCGACTGTTCCTAGTGCCGAGGCCGCGTTGGACCGGCGCTACTTTTTCCACGACGGACTCGATTTCGAGTGCCAGCGTTGCGGGGCCTGCTGCACCGGCGAGCCGGGACTGGTCTGGGCCGATGCCCTCGAAACGGCGGCCATCCGGCGTTGGATGAAAGCCGCCGCGATGGCCGAAGAAGGCGTATTCACACCCCTGGACGGTGGTTTCCGCATCCGGGAGCACGCCGACGGCCGCTGCTGGTTTTTTGACCGGGGGTGCCGCATCTACCCGCTGCGGCCGGCCCAGTGCCGCATCTATCCTTTCTGGGTATCCAACCTGCGCTCCCAGCGCCGCTGGCGGGAAACGGCCCGCAGTTGTCCGGGAATCGGCCGGGGCCGGCGTCACGGCCTGGAAGAAATCCTCACCGCCCTGGCATTGGACCGGCGTCTGGTGGGAAGCGGCGATTTTTAGCCGCCCATCGCCCATGGCGCCATGGGCGGCCGGGAAGCCGCCGCGATGAGTGGTGCTTCAGCCGCTGACAATCCCTCAGTCTTTACACCGTGTAAAGATTCCCGACAGATCCGAACCCTTCCTCCCATGCCCGGGCAGATCGCTTCATCCCTTTTGCGGCTTTGACCCGAGCGGTCCCCGGGACCCCCTTCCACTGGCATATCAATTGCTTTGCTTTTTACGGGCGGACCGAGTGCCCATCGCTCCGCAGTGCAACTTTTTCAGATAGAAGGCAAAGGCATGGATTCGCTCAAAGCATTGATCGTCGACGACGAGGCCGATTTTCTCGACACCCTGATCAAACGCATGAAAAAGCGGCGCATCGACGTCACCGGGGCCAACGGGGCCAGCCAGGCCCTGGCCCTGCTGGCGGCCGAGCCCTTCGACGTGGTGGTCCTCGATGTGCGCATGCCGGAAATGGACGGCATCACGCTGCTCCAGAAGATCAAGGAGCGTTATGCACTCATCGAGGTGATCATGCTCACCGGCCATGCCAGCCTGGAAGTCGCCGTCAAGGGGATGGAGGCCGGGGCTTTTGATTACCTGATGAAGCCGGTGGATATCGACGAACTGATCTACAAGCTTCAGGACGCTTACCAGAAACGGATGCTTCAAAAGCAGAAAATCAGGGAAATCGAATCACTAAAAGGGGGGGGGAAATGAATTTCTTCAAACAGTGGGGACGCTTCATGCTCACAGGGGCGCAGGCCCACGCCCGATGGGAAATCAACGTATCCAACACCGTTTTCGGCGACCGCCGGCGGGTGCTGCTGCTGGGCCTGCTGACCGTGCCGGTGATTCTGGGCGGGGTGGTCTTCGCCGACCAGATCGCCGGGGCCCTGCCCGCGGTTCTGGGTGGCAAGAAGGCCTACAGCCCGGCTTTCTATTCCACCGGGATCTTTATCGTTTCAATCCTCATCGGTCTGGGGGCCGGCCTGATCACCGGCTGCATCGGCGCCGGCGGGGGCTTCATCATCGCCCCGGCCCTGATGAGCGCCGGGATCAAAGGGATCCTGGCGGTGGGCACCGACCTGTTCCACATCTTCGCCAAGGCGATCATGGGCAGCGTCATCCACCGCAAACTGGGCAATGTCTCGGTCCCCCTGGCGGTGGTCTTCCTGCTGGGCGCCATTTTGGGGGCCACCGTGGGCGGGCTGCTCAACCGCTGGCTCTACGAGATCAATCCGGTGCTCAGCGACGCCTTTATCACCACGATTTACGCCCTGATGCTCGGGTTTCTGGGCACCTACGCCATGCTCGACTTTCTGCGGGCCCGCAAGGCCAGCAGCGGCAGCATGGACGCCCACGGCAAAAGCGAAGGGGCCGATATAGGCAACCTGCCGCGCAAGCTCCAGGCCGTCAAGGTGCCGCCCATGGTGAGGTTCGATTTCGATCTGACCCCCGGCGGGCGCCAGATCTCGTGGATCTTCCTGGTCCTTTCCGGCGCCCTGGTCGGGCTGGCGGCCGGGATCATGGGGGTGGGGGGCGGCTTTCTGACCTTTCCCATCTTCGTGTACATGCTCGGGGTTTCGTCCATGACCACGGTGGGCACGGACATTTTTCAGATCGTTTTTACCGCCGGCTATGCCGCCATCAGCCAGTACGCCATCTTCGGGTTCATCTTCTACACCCTGGCCATGGGGATGCTTCTCGGCTCCCTGGTCGGAATCCAGATCGGCGCCATGGTCACCAAGGTGGTGCCCGGGATCACCATCCGCGGCTTTTACGCCATGGCGGTGCTGGCCGGTTTCGTCAACCGGTTCTTCGCCCTGCCGGGCAAGCTGTCCGCCATGGAAGTCATCCCTTTAAGCCCCGCCACTGCAAAGTTCCTCGACAGCATCGGTGTCTGGGCCTTTTTCATCGTCATCGGTGGATTCGGGGTCTGGGTGATCGGAACCTTTCTGAAAAACATCGCCGTGTTGAAAGGCAAGGAGGCGCACTGATGGCTGGCAACAAGAAGGAATTCAATATCGGCCTGGGGATGATCATCGCCTTTGTGGCGGTGCTGGTGGCGATGTTTGTGCCCCTTTTCGGCGGGCACAACGGCCTTCAATACCTCGACGCGCTGTACAACTCCATCTCCAAGGGGTCGGCGTACTACATTCCCAAGGTCGAAAAGCAGATCGAGCCGTTTGCGGGCAACCAGATCGAAATGAACTTTTCCATGGCCGATGCGACCCAGGCCAGCCAGACGGCCAAACAGCTCAACAAGGCCGGGGCCCTGGTCAATGTCAGCGGCACCGAGCTGAAGGTCTCCGGCGATATGGGGCGCATCATGGCCGCCATGCTGGACGATGCGGACGCCATGTACCGCAACGACGGCCAGGCCCTGGAAGCCAAGTACGGCGTCGAAGGGCGCCAGGCCCTCTACAACTGGTGGAAGTCCATCGCAGGAATGGACAAGTCACTTAAAAAACAGAAAAAATTCAAGGAAGCGAGCGCCCTGGACCTCGTCAAGGCCAAGGCGGTGGAAACAGCCTACAACTACTACGGGATCGAGGCCCAGAAAATATCGGACCGCTGGGGGATCGTGATTTTTTCCCTCATTTTTTACGTGGTTTACACCCTCTGGTACGGCTTTGCGATCATGTTCATGTTCGAGGGGTCCGGCATGAAACTGGAGCACTAGAATAATGCCGGGTGACTAAACCGACTAAAAGGACTAAAAAGACTAAAATCAGATAAAGTCATTTTAGTCATTTGCCGATGTCTTCGATCCTCGACACCTTCAAACGCTGGCTTCGGCGTCCGGCCCAGCCCATCGCGCCACCGGACGTCGAAGCCCTGCGCCTCGCCTTCCAGTCCCGCTACCACCAGTTCAAGCTGCTGCTCAACGCCAACAACAAGACCCTCGAACTGATGAGCGAGGTCGAAGCGGCCCTGGCCGGCACCCAGTCCTTCGGCATGACCTTCGTGCGTTCGCGCCTGACGCGGATTTCCACCAGCGTCTTTGCCGTTGTGCGCCACATGAACGAACTGGCCCCCGAGGGGTATGGCGCCCTTTTAGAACGTTTCAAGGCGATCCAGCAGCAGATCAATCCCCATGTGCGCCTGCGCGAAGCCCCCACCGAAGGCCCCCTGGTCCTGAGGCTCAGCCAGGTGCAGCCCGACCAGGCCGATCTGGTGGGGGCCAAGATGGCCAACCTGGCCGAGATCTGCCGCCGGGTGGGGCTGGCGCCGCCCGACGGATTCGTGGTCACCGCCGCGGGGTACGCCCGCTTCATCACCCACTCCGACCTGCAGCCGGAAATCGCCCGCCGCCTCCAGGCGGCCGACATCCAGCAGCCGGATCAGCTCTATGCCCTGAGCGCCCGCATCCAGCAGCTCATCGCCCGGGCCGAGGTGCCCGAGGCCCTGGCCCGGGCCATGACCGAAGCCTGTTCCGCCATGGGGGGCGACGGGGGCCGGCCGGCCACCCTGGCGGTGCGCAGCAGCGCCCTGGGCGAAGACGAACCGGGCACCTCCTTTGCCGGCCAGTACCGTTCCGAACTCAATGTCAGCCCGGAGAACCTGCTCCAGGCCTACAAGACGGTGGTGGCCAGCAAGTACGGCGTCACCGCCATGAGCTACCGGCTCACCCGGGGGATCCGCGAGGAGGACGTGGCCATGTGCGTCGGGTGCATGCGCATGGTCGAGGCGCGCAGCGCCGGGGTCCTCTACACCCGCAGCCCCCTGGATGCGCGCAGCGACGATCTGACGATCAATGCCGCCTGGGGCCTGGCCAAGTCCGTGGTGGACGGCAGCGTGGCCAGCGACCTGTTCGTGGTGCGCCGCGGTCCGCCGCCGGCCATCGTCGAACGGCGCATCCGTGACAAGCAGCGCAAGTTCGTCTGCTATCCGGACGAGGGGGTCTGCCGCATGGACACGGTGGCCGAGGAGCGGGATCAGCCCTGCCTGGACGACGACCAGATCCTGGAGCTGGCCCGGGTGGGGCTGGCCATCGACGGGATCTACGGTGCGGCCCAGGACATCGAGTGGGCCATCGACGGCCAGGGCCGCCTGCACCTGCTCCAATGCCGGCCCCTGCCGCAAAACGAGGCGGCCCCTGAAGACACCGTTTGCGCCGATGAGGCCGCCTGCGCCCCGATCCTGGCCAGCGGCGGCCAGACCGCCAGCGCCGGTGCGGCGGCCGGACCGGTCCATCTGGTGCGCAAGGACGCCGATGCGCTCGGATTCCCATCCGGCGGGATCCTGGTGGCGGCCCAGGCCCTGCCGCGGTGGGCCCCGCTGCTGGCGCGGGCCGGGGCCGTGGTCGCCGAACAGGGAAGCATCGCAGGCCACCTGGCCAATGTGGCCCGCGAGTTCGGGGTCCCGGCCATTTTCGGCCTGGAAGGGGCCATGGAGCGCCTGGGCGGGCAGCCAAGCGTCACCGTGGATGCCGGAACCCGCACCGTCTATGCCGGCCGGGTGGCCTCGTTGCTCGGGAAAAGGACCCGGCCGCACAACCTGATGGCCGGCAGCCCGGTCTATGCGGCCCTTGAAAAAGCCGCGGCCCACGTGATCCCCCTGACCCTGCTCGATCCGGACAGCCCGAATTTCACCCCGGAAAACTGCCGCACCTTCCACGATCTGACCCGCTTCTGCCATGAAAAGGCCGTGCACGAGATGTTCCGCTTCGGCAAGGATCACGCCTTTCCCGAGCGATCGAGCAAGCAGCTTTACGGCGAGGTGCCGATGCAGTGGTGGGTGCTCAACCTGGACGACGGCCTGGCCGAGGAGACCGACGGGCCCTACGCCCACCTGGACAAGATCGTCTCGGTCCCCATGCGCGCCCTCTGGGAAGGGATCACGGCCTATCCCTGGGAGGGGCCGCCCCCGGTGGACGGGCGCGGGATGATGGCGGTGATGTTCCAGGCCACGGCCAACCGCTCCCTGGTGCCCACGGTGCGCACCCGTTACGCCAACCGCAACTACTTCATGATTTCCAGGAACTACTGCAGCCTGCAATCGCGCCTGGGATTCCACTTTTGCACGGTCGAGGCCCTGGTGAGCGAGCGGCGCACGGAAAACTACGCCAGCTTCCGCTTCAAGGGCGGGGCCGCGGATCTTTCGCGGCGCATCCAGCGGGTGGTCTTTGTCGGCGAACTGCTCGAACCGTACGGATTCCAGCTGGATATCCGCGAAGACGCCCTGGCGGCGCGCATCGAGCAGTACGACCAGCCCCTGATGTGCGACGCCCTGCGGCTTCTGGGCTACCTGATCATCCACACTCGCCAGCTCGACATGATCATGGCGTCGGCCAACTCGGTGGCCTACTATCGGCGCAAGCTGGAGAACGAGATCGCCGGGCTGCTCACCGTCATGACGCCGGCCAAGATCGCCTCCGCCCCCCCTGAGGACGCCTCCCCGGCGTGATCCTTCCGGTTTTCCCCTTGACAATCCGCGCAGTTTTCCCAAGGAATAGGGCCGATCCGTAATTCCATGCGACTCATCCTTCAGCGCACCAGCCCGGCCGGAGAACCGAAATGCGCCTTCGCACCAGTTTGAGCCAGCGTTTCTACCTGACCCTGACGGCCCTGGTGGGCCTGAACCTGCTCGGCGGCGGGGTCATGATCTGGTACACCTACCAGATCCAGAATCTGCTGTCCGGGATCACCGAAAAAGGTCTGGCCGCCCTCTATGCGGCCCAGGGGCTGGAGACCGCCCTGGTGAACCAGAAAGGGTTCGTGACCTATTATTTTCTGGACGACAATCCCGACTGGCTGCGCCAGCTGGGCGAGTACCGCCAGATTTTCAGCGCCCGCCTCGATGAGGCCCGGCGCCTGGCCGACACCCCGGCCCTCAAGGCGAGCATCGCCAAGATCGACAGCGAGTACCAGCGCTACATCAAGGCCAAGGACCAGGTCATCGCCTATTACAGCCAGGGGGATCGCGATGCCGGCACCCGGCTGCACGTAGCGGTGCGCGAGCATTTTTTTGCCATCCTGGATCTGTGCGAGGAGTACAAGACCGAGCATACCCACCGCATCTCCAGCATGACCGCGGGCGCGCGCACCGAGGGCTTCCGCCTGCGGCTGATCGCCGGCGCCACGCTTGTCGTCTGCCTGGGCTGCGCCGGGCTGCTGGCCTTCATCCTGGGCGTTCAGGTCCTGCGGCCGCTCCAGCGCCTGGCCCAATCCACCGGCAAGCAGGTGGGCCCGGAGGACACCCAGGATGTGATGGCCGCCCTGCACCGCAGCGTCCAGGACCTGATCGAGGACGTGGACCAGACCCAGAGCGAGCTGGCCAGGAGCCGCGAGCACCTCATGCAGAGCGAAAAGATGGCCATGGTGGGCAAGCTGGCCGCCGGCATGGCCCACAGCATCCGCAATCCGTTCACGTCCATCAAGATGCGCCTCTTTTCGCTCAACCGCTCGCTGATCCTGACGGCGGATCAGAAGGAGGATTTCCAGGTCATCAGCGAGGAGATCCGCCACGTGGACACCATCGTGCAGAACTTTCTCGAGTTTTCCCGGCCTCCCAAACTCAAGATGCAGCCGGTGAGCCCTTCCACCGTGGTGGACATGGCCCTGCAGCTGCTCGAACACCGCCTGAAGGCCTACGATGTGGCCGTGACGGTCCACCGGATCCAGCCCCTGCCCGAGATCCTGGCCGATCCCGAGCAGCTCAAGGAGGTCCTGGTCAACCTGATCGTCAACGCCTGCGAGGCCATGGCCCACGAGGGTCACATCGATATCCACGAAGAGGTCGCCTTTGCCCAGCCCCTGGGCCGGGTGGCGGTGCTGCGGGTCAAGGATGACGGGCCCGGCATCGCCCACGGGCTGCGGGAAAAGGTGCTGCTGCCCTTTTTCACCACCAAGGCCGAAGGCACGGGGCTGGGGTTGAGCATCGCGGTGCGCATCATCGCAGAGCACCAGGGCTGGCTCGATGTGCAGTCCGAACCCGGACAGGGGGCCACTTTCATTCTTACCCTCCCCATCAAGGAGTGACGGTGAGCAAGATTCTGATTATCGACGACGACGATCAGCTGCGCAAAAGCTTCGAAAAGCTGTTGATCGAGGAAGGCTACCATGTGCGCACGGCCGTCTCGGGAGAATCCGGGATCAAGACGGTCGAGAGCGAAACGGTGGACCTGGTGATCGTGGATGTGCGCCTGCCGGGGATCAACGGCCTGGAAACCTTCGCCCGCATCCACGAACTGGAGCCGAAGCTGCCCGTGATCGTCATGACGGCCTTCGGCACCACCGAGACGGCCATCGAGGCCACCAAGCTGGGGGCCTTCGACTACGTGCTCAAACCCTTCGACGTGCCCGAAATGCTCACCATGATCGCCAAGGCCCTGGAGGCCGGCCGGTTCATGCGCTCGCCGGTGGACGTCAACATCTCGCCGGACCAGGCCTCGCGCGAGGCCATCATCGGCCACAGCCCGGCCATGCAGGAGGTCTACAAGGCCATCGGGCGGGTTTCGGCCACCAGCGCCACGGTCCTGATCCGCGGTGAATCCGGGACGGGCAAGGAACTGGTGGCCCGGGCCATCTACCAGCACAGCGACCGGGCCGACAAGCCGTTTCTGGTGATCAACTGCGTGGCGATTCCCGAAACCCTGCTGGAGAGCGAGCTTTTCGGCTACGAGAAAGGCGCCTTTACCGGGGCCAGCCACCGGCGCATCGGCAAGCTGGAACAGGCCCACGGCGGCACGGTGTTTCTCGACGAAATCGGGGACATGCCCTTCAGCCTGCAGTCCAAGATCCTGCGCCTGCTCCAGGAGCGGAGCCTGGAACGGCTCGGCGGGCGCCAGACCCTGCCGGTGGACGTGCGCATCATCGCCGCCACCAACCGCAACCTCGAGGAAGCCATCGCCCAGGGCCGCTTCCGCGAAGACCTTTACTACCGGCTCAAGGTGGTCACCATCTGGCTGCCGCCGCTCTCCCAGCGCGGAGGCGATATCCGCCTGCTGGCCGAATTTTTCCTGGCCCGCCACGCGGCCGAAACCGGGATGAAAAATCCGGGCCTGGCCCCCGAGGCGGTCTCCCTGCTGGAACGGGTCTCGTGGCCGGGCAATGTGCGCGAGCTGTCCAACACGATCCAAAAGGCCCTCATTTTCAGCCGCGGGGCCCCCCTGGATGTGGAGGGCATCGTCCAGGCCATCGGCGGCCGCACCTCGTCGCCCGGGGTAGCCGATGAAGCCGCCACGCCCGACCTGCTGCGGCACTGGGCGCGCCGGATCCTGACCACCGAAAACGAAACGGCCAACCGCTTCGACCACTGCATCGATACGGTGGCCGCCATCCTGGTGAGCGAGGCGATCAACCTGTGCGGCGGCAACCGCTCCAAGGCGGCCAAAATGCTCGGCATGTCGCGGCCCACCCTGCACGCCAAGATCGAAAAATACGGGCTCAAGCTGGAAACGGCGGTCAAGGAGCCGTGAATCCGGCACCAGGCGCGGCGAGCCGATGGCGTTTCTCACCTTCGAGGACGAGATCGGCACCGTCGAGGCGACCTTCTTTCCGGCGGTCTACGACCGCTACTGCCACATCCTCGACCACGGCCGGCCGTATCTGCTCTGGGGCCGGGTGGAGCGGGACCGGAACGCGGTGACGCTGACGGTGGAGCGGGTGGCGGGGCGGGGCGGGCGAAAACGTGATCATCCGCCGCTTTTATTTATCGCTGCGACCAGTTGATCGATCTGCGCGGCCATCTGGGGTTGGCCGAGCTTGGTGAAGCCTTCACGTGAGCGGGCAAG
Organism: Desulfobacterales bacterium; assembly: GCA_963668645.2. Classification (GTDB taxonomy): domain Bacteria; phylum Desulfobacterota; class Desulfobacteria; order Desulfobacterales; family UBA2174; genus UBA2174. The sequence goes on along the minus strand of CAXXWC010000022.1, from coordinate 20,027 downwards.
GATTTTGAGGCCTTCTTCTTTGTGCCCGCCCATGCATAGAATCTGGCCAAGGTCGCCACCGACAACGCAAATTCCATCAAGCCGTCCTATTTTCACGAGAATGGCGTACGCTTGGGCAAGGTTTTCACACGCTGCTTGGAAACTTTCTGCATTAATCTCCAATCGGGCCATTCCCCAAAGCGTGTTCGCAATTCCATCTTGATCATCAAGCGCTTTGTATATCGGAAGCCTTTGCTGATGGAGCTTTAGGGCCTCGTCCACCTCCCCCTTGGAAACCATGATCCTTGCGATATGGATGACGCCTTCCTTCCCGTGCCAATGCAAACATCAGTGAGTAATCTGCAGTTGGGCCGATAGGCGGGAAACGGCGGCAGTTTTAAAAACCCGACACGCAAAGAGGGCGGATCCCAAATTTGGCGGGGCACTGTTACAGGAACGGCCCGAAGTTGACACCCCCGCCCCCTGCCTTAGCTTCAACCTTCATCCGCAATGCGGGCAGCCCCGCTTTGCGGTTGGATCGAAGGCCGGTTGGATGTAAAGTGTCTCCGGCCGCAAACAACGTATCAGGAAGGCTTTTGTATGGCTCAAGATTCAGACCTCCCCCGCGAACTGCACTTTTCCTCGACCAACGGTCCGGTGGACCGGGCCATCGAGGAGTTGATGAACGCTGCGGGGGACATCGCCCATCGCACCATCGTGCGTGAAATGATCCTTTCGGCCCTCAAGGCCGGCCAGGAAAACAGCGGCCGGGCCGATCTCAAACTGATGAACACCTCCCTCAAGGAGATGCGCTTTACCACCAAGGTGTTCGGGGCCTACCGCCACAAGCGCAAGGTCACGGTCTTCGGTTCGGCCCGCACCCGGCCCGAGGAGGCCTCCTACGGCATGGCGCTGGAGCTGGGCCGCCAGCTGGCGGCGGCCGGCTACATGGTGATCACCGGCGGCGGGCCGGGAATCATGCAGGCGGCCAACGAAGGGGCCGGGGCCGAAAACTCCTTCGGGGTCAACATCCGCCTGCCCTTCGAGCAGAAACCCAACCCGGTGCTGCAGAACAACCCGCGCAGCATCAACTACAAGTATTTTTTCAACCGCAAGGTGGCCTTCGTCAAGGAAGCCGACGCCGTGGCCCTGTTTCCCGGCGGGTTCGGCACCCTGGACGAGGCCATGGAAACGCTGACCCTGGTGCAGACCGGCAAGCGCGATCCGCTGCCCCTGGTGCTGGTGGAGCCGCCCGGCGAGGGCTACTGGGCCGCATGGCGCGATTTTATCGGCCGCCAGCTTCTCGAAACGGGACGGATCGGCGAGGAGGACCTGGCCCTTTTCGAGATCGTCGAAAGTCCCGAGGCCGCCGTGGCCGCCATCGAACGCTTCTACCGGCGCTATCACAGCCTGCGCTACGTCAACGGCCAGTGCGTCCTGCGCCTGACCGAGGCCCTGGGTGCGGACCAGGTCGAGGACCTGGAGCAACGCTTTGCCGATCTGCTGGCGCCCGCAGGCCGTATCAGGACCTGCGGGCCCCTGCCCGAAGAGGCGAACCAGGCCGATATCGCCCATCTGCCGCGTCTGGTGATCGATTTTAACCGCCGCAGACTGGGACGGCTGCGCCAGCTGATCGATCATATCAACGCCCTGCCGTGAGCCTGCAACGATGCCCGAACTGCCCGAAGTCCAGACCATCGTCGACGACCTGAACCAGGCCGGCCTGGTTGGCCGGACCGTGTCCGGTTGCCGCGTCTCCTGGCCCAAGACCGTGGCCGGTATGGCGGTGGACGAGTTTTGCCGCCTGATCACCGGGCGGTGCGTGGCCGGCCTCGGCCGCCGGGGCAAGTTCATCCGGATCGATCTTGCCGGCGGCGGCGCGCTTCTGATCCATCTGCGCATGACCGGGCGCCTGGTGCTGTCCGGGGCCCGGACCCCGGTGGGCCGCCACGAGCATGTGCGCTTCTTGCTGGACGACGGCCGGGAGCTGCGCTTTTACGATCCGCGCAAGTTCGGCCGCATCCGGCTGACCGACGATCCCCAAAGCGTGCTCGGGGCCCTGGGGCCCGAACCCCTGGCCGAAGACTTTACGGCCCGGGTCCTTTCCCAACGGCTCGCCGGACGGCGCCGGGCCCTCAAGCCGCTCCTGCTCGATCAGAGCGTGCTGGCCGGGCTGGGCAACATCTACGTGGACGAGGCCCTCTGGGAAGCCCGGCTCCATCCCCTGCGGCCGGCCAGTGACCTGTCGGCCGCAGAGATCCGGGCCCTGCACCGGGCCGTGCGCCGGGTGCTGCGCCGGGGCCTGGCCAACGGCGGCACCAGCCTGGGCCACGGCCAGGGCAATTTCAGCGCCACCACCCGGGGGGCCGGCGAAAACGGCAAGGCCCTGAAGGTCTTTCGCCGCACCGGCCAGAACTGCCCGCGCTGCCAGACGGCCATCCAGCGCCTGGTGGTGGGCCAGCGCAGCACCCACGTCTGCCCGTGCTGCCAGCCGGAAGACTCGACAGGCTCGCAACCGGCGGCACACATGGGTTCCGGATCGAGCCCGGAATGACGTGAACGGCGTTTTCGGATTTATTCCGATACGATCAGAAATGATTCCGCAGCGAGCGATCTGCCAGGCACTGCCGTTGGTTCCGCCGTCGATCTCTCGCCGCGCCCGGGATGACAATCTCGATAAAAAATAACAGATCCACCCCCAAAGAGGCCACCCATGCGCATCCACTACCTGCAACATGTTGCCTTCGAAAACCCGGCCGAGATCTTCAACTGGGCCGCGGCGCGCCGGGCCGTCATGACCGGCACCCGGCTCTTTGACGGCCAGACGGCGCCGTCGCCAGCCGATTTCGACGCCCTGGTGGTGATGGGCGGTCCGATGAACATCTACGAGCACGAGCGCTATCCCTTCCTGGTGGAAGAAAAACGCGCCATCGCGGCCGCCATCGCCGCCGGTCGCCCCGTGGTGGGGATCTGCCTGGGGGCCCAGCTCATCGCCGATGCGCTCGGGGCCAGGGTCTACCCCAACCGCTGGCAAGAGATCGGATGGCTGCCGGTGCGGCCCACGCCGGGCTGGGACCGCTCGCCCCTGGCCGGCCTGCTGCCCGCAGCGGCGGAGGTGTTTCACTGGCACGGGGACACCTTCGATATTCCCGCGGGGGCGGTTCACCTGGCCGGCAGCACGGCCTGCGCCCACCAGGCCTTTTTGTTCCAGGAGCGGGTCCTGGGGCTCCAGTTTCACCTGGAAACCACCCCGGCCAGCGCCCGGTCCCTCATCGCCCACTGCGGCGGGGAGATCGACGGCGGGCCCTTTGTGCAAGACCCCCGAGCCATGCTGGCCGACACGGCCCGCTTCGCCCGGGCCAATGCGCTGCTCTACCGCATCCTGGATCAGCTCTTCGGGTTTGCCTGAACGCCGCCACCGGCCCTGCCGGATGCGAACATAGACCGAGCAAGAGGCAGTCATGAAAATTCAATTCATCTCCGATGTCCACGGCGCACCCGGCCCCCTCGAAGCGGCCCTGGAGGCCGGCCGCCGGCAAGGCGCCGGGCAGGTGGTCTTTTTGGGCGACGCCCTATACCACGGCCCGCGCAACCCGCTGCCGGCCGGCTATGATCCGGCCCGCACCGCCGAGATTTTCAACCGGGAACGCCACCGGATCATCGCCGTCAAAGGCAACTGCGACAGCGAGGTCGACCAGATGATGCTCGCCTTTCCGGCCCTGGCCGATTACGCCTGGGTGCTGGCCGGAAAGCGCCGCATCTTCGCCACCCACGGCCACCGCCACGATCCGGACCACCTGCCGCCCCTTTGTGCGGGCGACATCTTCGTTTCCGGCCACACCCACATCCCGCTGGCCGAACGGCGGGACGAATTTTTCGTTCTCAACCCCGGATCGGTGGGACTGCCCAAGGACGGCCGCCCGTCTTCCCACGCGATCCTGGAAGCCGATCGCCTGACGGTCGAGTCCCTGGAAGGAAAAGTGCTTTGCACCTGCCGGCTGGAAGCCTGATCCGGTGCCGGCAACCGGCCAGCCAGGCCTGATTTTTCGTAACACATCTGTTTTTTAAAAGAAAAAAGGAGTGAACCATGAAAATCGCTGTTTTCGGAACCGGAGGCGTGGGCGGTTATTTCGGAGGCCGCCTGGCCCAGGCCGGCAACGATGTGACCTTCATCGCCCGGGGGGCCCACCTGGAGGCCATCCGGCGCCAGGGCCTGAAGGTGGAAAGCATCGCTGGGGATTTTGAGGTAAACCCGGCCGCGGCCAGCGACGATCCGGCCGCCATCGGGCCGGTGGACCTGGTGCTGGTGGGGGTCAAGGCGCCCCAGGTGCCCGGGGCCGCCGAGGCCATCAAACCCCTTGTCGGGCCCGGCACGCTGGTCGTGCCGCTTCAAAACGGGGTCGAGGCCGCCGGCCAGCTCGCCCGAACCCTCGGGCCGGCCCACGTGCTCGGCGGGCTGTGCAAGCTCATGGCCACCATCGCCGGGCCCGGGCGGATCCGCCACCTGGGGATGCCGCCGCGGATCGTCTTCGGCGAAATGGACAACACGGCCAGCAACCGGGTCAAAGGCCTCAAGGCCATCTTCGACGGGTGCCAGGGGCTGGAAGCCCAGATCGCCGAGGATATCCACGCCGCCATCTGGGGCAAATTCATCTTCATCGCCGGCTTCGGCGGGGTCGGCGCGGTGACCCGCGTTGCCGCCGGGATCATGCGCACCCTTCCGGAAACCCGGAGCCTGATCGAGGCGGTCATGGACGAGATCCGGCGCCTGGCCCAGGCCCGGGGCGTGGCCCTGCCCGAAGATGTCGTGGAACGGTCCATGGCGGCGGTGGACGCCCTGCCGCCCGAAGGGACCGCCTCGATGCAGCGCGACATCATGGCGGGCCGGCCCAGCGAACTCGGGTCCCAGAACGGGGCCGTGGTGCGCCTGGCCCGCGAGGCGGGGGTCCCGGTTCCAGCCAACGATTTCATCTACCGGGCCCTGACCGCCCAGGAGCACCAGGCCCGCCAAACCGCCAACGCATAAGGAGTATGATCATGAAAACCGTTCCCTTGGGAAATACCGGCATCACCCTTTCGGCCATCGTCATGGGCACCTGGCAGGCCGGCCGGAAAATGTGGGCCGGCATCGACGACAACCAGATCTTCAACGCCCTGCAGGCCGCCTTCGACAGCGGGATCACCACCTTCGATACGGCCACGGTTTACGGCAACGGCCATTCGGAGCGGCTCGTGGGCAAGGCCCTGGCCCAATGGCGCCACGAGGTGGTCATCGCCACCAAGGTGTTCTCCAACCGGCTGCGCCGCGAGCAGGTGGTGGCCGCCTGCGAACAGTCACTGCGCGACCTGGGCACCGACTATATCGACCTGTACCAGATCCACTGGCCCCCGGGCACCTTCGGTGCCGAGGCGGTCCCCCTGGCCGAGCCCCTCGAGGCGATGAAAGAACTCGTACAGCAGGGCAAGATCCGCGCCATCGGGGTTTCCAACTTTTCTGGCGACCAGCTCGCCGAGGCCTGCCAAATCGTGCCCATCGCCAGCCTCCAGCCGCCCTATTCCCTCTTCTGGCGCCACCATGAGCGCGACACGATGGATTTTTGCCGCGAGAACAAGATCACCGTCCTGGCCTATTCCTCCATGGCCCAGGGGCTGCTCACCGGCAAGTTCGGGCCGGACCACCGCTTCGCCCCCGGGGACCATCGGGCCAAGAACCGCCTCTTTGAACCCGAAACCTACGGCCGGGTCCAGGAGGCTCTGGCCGCCCTGCGGCCGGTGGCCGAACGGCTGGCCGTCACCCTGGGCCAGCTGGCCCTGGCCTGGGTGACGGCCCACGAAAATACCTGCGCCATCGCCGGGGCCCGCAACCCCGAACAGGTGCGCCAGAACGCCGCTGCCGGGGACCTGGTCCTGGACGAAAAGACCATGGCCGAGCTGGACCGCATCGGCCGCACGGTCACCGACGGCCTGGATCCGAATCCGATGCTCTGGGATTTTTAAAAATCCACCGGCGGCGCTTCGGGGGGCCCTGGATCGCCTGCACGGGCGGCCAGGGCCTGCTCGGCCAGGCGCCGGCCCAGGTCGATCATCTCCTCGGCCCGGAAAAATTCGAGCATGCCGCAGGCGTTGCGCGGGATTTCGATCAGCACGTCCGGCGCGTAGGCCGCCAGCTTGAGCTTGGCCACGGTGCTTTGCATGGTGTCGAAGGAGCGGTTGAGGATATCGAAGAGCCCCAGCTCCTCTTCTTCCGGCGGTTCGGGCGTAGCGTTCTCGCCGCCGCGCAGCCCTTCGATGAAACGGCGGATCCGACCGCGGTAGGCGCTCAGCCGGTCATGGGCGTCGGGCTCGGCTGCGGGTGGATTTTCCATCTCGGGCGCAGCCCTGCCGATGAGGTTGACCGCGACGGTCAAATCGGTCAGATCGTTGAGGGTCGGGGCGATGGGCACCGGATTGACCAGCCCGCCGTCCACCAGCCGGCGCTCCAGATAGTGGTAGGGCGTAAAAAAGGTGGGAATGGCGATGGACGCCCGGATGGCGTCGAAGAGGTTGCCCTGGTTGAGCCAGATCTCCTTGCCCGTGTCCAGGTCGGTGGCCACGGCGGTAAAGGCCACCGGCAGGGTCTCGATCTGCCGGTCGCCCACCAGTTCGCGCATCAACTCGATGATCCGCTCGCCCTTGATCAACCCGGACCAGGAAAAAGAAAAGTCCAGGAGCCTGAAAACGTCAAAGCGTGTCAGGGCCCGGACCCAGGCGACGTATTCGGCAAGGTGGCCGGCGGCCCAGATGCCGCCCACCAGGGCGCCCATGGAGGCCCCGGCCACCGAGCGGATGGCGTAGCCGTTCTCTTCCAGGTACTCGATCACCCCGATATGGGCCAACCCGCGGGCCCCGCCGCTGCCCAGCACCAGGGATACGGTCCTGGGCCGGCTCACGGGGAGATGTCTCCCAGGCAAAGATACTTGATTTCCAGATACTCCTCGATGCCGTGGCGCGATCCCTCCCGGCCCAGACCGGATTGCTTGACCCCGCCGAAGGGAGCCACCTCGTTGGAGATCAACCCCGTGTTGACCCCCACCATCCCGTATTCCAGGGCCTCGGCCAGGCGCCAGACACGGCCGATGTCGCGCCCGTAGCAGTAGGCCGCCAGACCGTAGGGGGTGTCGTTGGCCAAGCGCGCGGCGTCGGTGTCGGCGCCAAAACGCAGGATCGGGGCCACCGGCCCGAAGATCTCCTCTTGCACCACCCCCATCCCGGGCGTTACATCCACCAGCACCGTGGGGCTGAAGAAGGTGCCGCCCAGCGGATGCCGCCGGCCTCCGGTAAGGATCCGGGCCCCGGCCGCCTCGGCCTCGGCCACCAGGGCCTCGACCTTTTCAAGGGCCGCCGCATCGATCAGCGGCCCCTGCTGGACCCCGTCCTCGAATCCGCTGCCCACCTTGAGCGCGGCGCTGGCCTCGGCCAGCCGGCGGGTGAAGGCCTCGTAGATCCCGTCCTGGACGAGAAAGCGGTTGGTGCACACGCAGGTCTGGCCGCTGTTGCGGTACTTGGAGGCGATGGCCCCGGCCACGGCCGCGTCCAGGTCGGCGTCGTCCAGGACGATGAACGGCGCGTTGCCCCCCAGTTCCAGGGAAACCTTCTTGACCGTCGCGGCGCAGGCCGCCATCAGTTGCCGGCCCACCTCCGTCGAACCGGTAAAACTCAGCTTGCGCACCACCGGGCTGCCGGTCAGGACCGGCCCCACGACCCGGCTGTCGCCGGTGACCACGTTGAAAATCCCCGGCGGGATTCCGGCCCGCTGGGCCAGCTCGCCCAGGGCCAGGGCCGACAGGGGGGTCTGGCTGGCCGGTTTGACGATTATGGGGCAGCCGGCCGCCAGGGCCGGACCGGCCTTGCGGGTGATCATGGCCGCCGGGAAGTTCCAGGGGGTGACGGCGGCGCAAACCCCCACCGGCTGCTTGAGGACCACCAGGCGGTGGGCGGGATCGGGTGAAGGGATCACTTCCCCGTAGACTCGTTTGCCCTCTTCGGCGAACCATTCGACAAAAGAGGCGGCATAGGCGATTTCGCCCCGCGCCTCGGCCAGGGGTTTGCCCTGTTCGGCGGTCATGAGACGGGCCAGGTCTTCCTGGTGGGCCATGATGGCCTCGAACCATCGCCGCAGCACGGCGGCCCGGTCCTTGGCCGACCGGCGCCGCCAGGCCGGCCAAGCGGCCGCAGCGGCGTCAATGGCGGCTTCGACCTGGACGGCGTCCAGGCGCGGCACACTGCCGATGGTGCGCCCGTCGGCCGGGTCGGTGACTTTGATCACGGCGCCGCCTGCCGCATCGACCCAGCGCCCGTCGATCAGGCATTGGGAGCGGATCAGGTCCTTGTCTTGAATGGAATGCAACAGATCTCTCCTTTGGTTGAGTTGGACTTATGAATCTCTATAATCATATATCGGGTGCGAATCCGCGCCCTGTCAAGTGCATTGTTCCAAGGCGGGGGCCGCCTTGCCCCGCGCCGGGAGGCTTTTGCCGCCCCGCAGCCCCCAGGCGGCCAGCACCCGGGCCCGGGGCAAGATCTCGCAAGCCGCGCTGCCGGACCTGACCGTTTGTCCACAACGCCGTTGTTCATCACCGTCAACAGATCGTGGATTCACCGGAAATTGCCGCTCGCGTCCCGGTCGCTTTACTGTGCGCCCGGATGTGGTTATCGTGGCAGGCAAGTCCAACCCGATTTTCCCACGGAGATCCTGCCATGGCCATCCTTGAAGCCGAGTCCCTCACCAAGCGCTACCGCATCGGTCCGCGCGAGATCCTGGTCCTCAACCGGGTCTCGCTGCAGGTCCCGGCCGGCCAGTTCCTCGTCATCGAGGGGCCCAGCGGCAGCGGCAAGTCCACCCTGTTGAGCCTGCTTTCGGGCCTGGACAAGCCGAGTGAAGGCCGGGTGCGCATCGCCGGGCGCGACATCACCGACCTTGGCGAAGACGACCTGGCGCCGATCCGCAACGCCACCATCGGCTTCGTGTTCCAGGCCTACCACCTCGTGCCGGCCCTGACGGCCGTCGAAAACGTGATGTTTCCCGCCGAGCTGGCCAAAGATCCGCAGGCCGCCGCCAAGGCCGAGGCCCTGGTGCGGCGGGTCGGCATGGAAGACCGGCGCGACAGCTTTCCCCACCAGCTCTCCGGCGGCGAAAAGCAGCGCATCGCCATCTGCCGGGCCCTGATCAACGATCCGGCGGTGGTCTTCGCCGACGAGCCCACCGGCAACCTCGACTCGGCCAGCGGGGCCGCGATCCTCGCACTTCTGGACGAGGTCCACCGGGAGCGGGGCACCACCCTGGTGCTGGTGACCCACAATCCGCAGATCGCTGCCAGGGCCGACCGGGTGGTGCACATCGCCGACGGCCGCCTGCAAGAGGACCGCCCCCATGCTGCATAGGCGTTTCATCGGGCGGGTGCTGGCCCAGTCGCGCCGCCAGGCCGCCATCCTGGTCCTCTGCACGGCCCTGTCCCTGGTCAGCATCGTATCCCTGGAAGGCTTTGCCGGCGGCGTGCGCCGCTCCATGACCGAAGACGCCCGCCGGCTCCAGGCCGCCGACGTGATCATCCGGGCCAACACCCCTTTTTCACCGGCCCTGACGGCCGCGGTGGCAGATCTGGCCCGGGCCGGGCGCATCGCGGCGGTGCGGGTGCACGAATTCTACTCGATGGTGCGGGTTGCCGGCGGCGAGGCGACCCTTTTTTCCCTGATCAAGGTGGTGGGCACCGGGTATCCGTTCTACGGGAAGGTGGAACTGGCCAGCGGCCGGCCCCTTGCCGCCGTGCTGCGGGCCGGGGCCGTGGTGGTGGAGCCGAGCGTTCTTTCGCGCCTCGGAATCCGGCCGGGCCAGGACATCCGCCTGGGCGACACCGAGCTGACCGTGGCGGACGTCATCGTGGAGGAGCCGGACCGGCCGGTGGACTTTTTTTCCCTGGGCCCCCGAGTCATGGCCGCCGCGGCCGACCTTTCGGCCATGAACCTGGTCCAGCACGGCAGCCGCGTACGCTACCGCTGCCTGATCAAGGTCTTTGCCGAAACCGAGGTGCCGGCGGTGGCGGCCGCCTTGGGCCGGGCCGCGGCGGCCGGCCAGGAGACGGTGGAAACGGCCGCCGGCGCCGATTCGCGTATCAAGCGCTTTTTCGACAACCTGCTTTTCTTCCTCGGGCTGGTGGCCGTCTTCACTCTCCTGCTGGCCGGATTCGGCATCCAGAGCGCCCTGGCGGCACTGCTCAAGGACCAGGAGCGCACCATCGCCGTGCTGCGGGCCCTGGGCGCTACGGGCCGCTTTATCACGGTCCATTTTCTGGCGGCCGTGCTGCTGCTCGGCCTGGCCGGCACCGTCCTGGGGATCTTCGGCGGCCTGGTGATGCAGGTCCTTCTGCCGCTCTTGTTCCAGGGCCTGATCCCGGCCGGGGTCCGGGCCGCCCTGGAACCGCGCGCGCTTTTCGAAGGCGGACTGCTAGGCGTGGCGGTGGTCTTTCTCTTTGCCTTTTTACCCCTCTACCGGCTGGCCGAGGTGCGGCCGGCGGCCGTCCTGCAGGCGGTCAAGGCACGCGGCCGACGGGGTCCGGCCTACGTGGCGGCCGGCGGCATGCTGGCCCTGTTTTTCGCGGCCATGGTCCTCTGGCAGATCCACGACCTGCGCCTCGGGCTCTATTTCGTGGCCGGGATCCTGGCCCTGGTGGGCAGCATCCTCGCCCTGGCGCTCCTGGCCCTGGGGGGGCTGCGCCGGTTGCCGGCCCGCAGCCTGGCCCTGCGCCAGGCGGTCAAGGGCCTGTTCCGGCCGCGCAACGCCACCCGGGCCATCATCGTCACCCTGGCCGCGGCCCTGACCGTGATCTTCGCCACCTTGCTGATCGAGCGCAACCTGAACGCAACCTTTGTCCAGTCCTTCCCCGCGGATGCGCCCAACCTCTTTTTGCTCGACATCCAGCCTGACCAGCAGGCGGCGGTGGCCGCCGAACTCGGACCCGCAGCCGAGTTTTACCCCATCGTGCGCGCCCGCATCGAGGCGATCAACGATACGCCCATCGACCGCGAAGAAGAACGCCGGCGCCGGGGCGACAACCTGGCCCGCACCTTCAACCTCACCTACCGCACCCGGCTTCTCGACGACGAGGTGCTCACCGTGGGCCGCAGCCTTTTTCGCGACGACTGGCCCGCCGGGCGGGTCCAGGTCTCGGTGCTCGAACGGGTGCGCGAGATCCACCCCTTCCAGGTGGGCGACCGCATCCGCTTCAACATCCAGGGCGTGCCCCTGGATGCGGTGGTGGCCAGCGTCCGCGGCCGCACCCGCGATTCGCTCAAGCCCTTTTTCTATTTCGTGTTCCAGCCCGAAGTCCTGGCCCCCGCCCCCCGGACCCTCTTTGCCGCCATGCGCGCACCGGCAAAGGATATCGCCCGGCTCCAGAACCGCATCGTCCGGCAGCATCCCAACGTGAGCGTCATCGACGCTGCGGCCGCGGCCCGGGTCTTCGGCCGCATCCTGCGCAAGCTGAGCACCATCGTGCGCTTCTTTGCCGCCTTTGCCATCCTGGCCGGGCTGCTGATCATCGTCTCTTCGGTGATGGCCACCCGCGCCGCGCGCATCCGCGAGGCGGTCTACTTCAAGATCCTCGGGGCGCGCCAGGCCTTCGTGAACCGGGTCTTCGCCCTGGAAAACACCCTCATCGGCCTGATCAGCGGCCTGCTGGCCGCCGCGGCGGCCCAGGCGGCGGCCTATGCGGTCTGCACCCGGGTTCTGGACATCGGCTACCGGGTCTATCCTTTGGCCACCCTGGGGCTGGTGGCCGGCACCGCGCTCCTCGTGGTGGCCGTGGGAATGGCCGCCAGCCGGGGAATTCTCAATGAAAAGCCCGAACACTTCCTGCGCCGCCAGGATCCGTAAAGGAGCCTCCCATGCCATCGGCAGCCCGCAGCCTGGTCTGGATCCTCATCGCAGGGCTGATCGCCTGCGCCCCCGAAGCGCCGCCCCAGCCCGAAAAACCCCGGGCGGCGACCCCGGCCGCCGCCGAATCGCCCCTTCCGGTCATCGTGGCCATGGGCGACAGCCTCACCGCCGGCTACGGCCTGGACCCGGACGAGGCCTACCCGGCGCTCCTGGAAGCCCGGCTGCGCGAGGAAGGATACCGCTGGCGGGTGGTCAACGCCGGCATCAGCGGCGAAACCTCCAGTGGGGCCCTGTCACGGGTGGACTGGGTGGTGGCGCGCCTCAAGCCGGACATCGTCATCCTGGTCACCGGCGCCAACGACGGGCTGCGCGGCATCGACCCGCACCTGCTGGCCGGCAACCTGCGGGCCCTGGTGCAGCGCCTGCAAGCCTCCGGCGCCCTGGTGGTGCTCGGGGGCATGAAGATGGTCAAAAACCTCGGCGCCGATTACACCGCCGCCTTCGAAGCGGTCTATCCGGCCGTGGCCCGAAAAACCGGCGCTGTGCTGATCCCCTTTTTCCTCGAAGGCGTGGCCGCCGACCCGCGCTTGAACCAGGCCGACGGGATCCATCCCACCGCCGAAGGCTGCCGGCGCATCGTGGCGCATATCTACCCGGTGGTGATCGAAGCCATCGCCCGGGTCCCGGGTTCACCAAGATGAATTGCGGGCAATCGTCTATGGCCATCGCCGCAGCATCTGCTATGATGATCAGGACGAATTTGTCTTTTTGCCGTTAGCTGCCGTAACCCCCGACTTGCGAGGCCGCCATGACGCTCACCGGATACTGGGCCGACGACTATGTCCGGAAAAAACGCTCCCTGAAAGACGCCATCGCCCGCATCCGCTCCGGCCAGCGGGTCTTTATCGGCTCCTACTGCGGCGAGCCCCAGCATCTGGTGCGGGGCCTGGCCGAGGCCGCCGTCAACCTCAGCGACATCGAAATCATCCGGCTCATGTCCCTGGAAACCACCCCCCTGACCCAGATCGCCGAACGCAGCGGGGGAGACAGCATGAACATCCGTTCCATCTACCTCGGCTCGGCCCGCTCGCCGGAACTGGCCCCCAACAAACGCTTCTACACCCCGGTCAACATGAGCGAGGTGCCCCGGCTCTTCGCCCGGCGGCGCATTCCCATCGACGTGGCCCTGATCCAGGTCTCACCCCCGGACGATTTCGGCTGGATGAGTTTCGGGGTTTCGGTGGACGTGACCCAGGCCGCGGCCCAGGCCGCCGACCTGGTGATCGCCCAGATCAACCCCCAGATGCCCATGGTCCTGGGCCAGAGCTTCATCCATGTCAACGATGTCGACCTTTTCGTCGAGCACGACGAGGATCTGCTGACCATCGGCGCCCAGGAGACCTCGGACACGGCCCTGCGCATCGGCCAGAACATCGCCCGGCTCATCGACGACGGCGCCACCTTGCAGATCGGGCTGGATGCCGCCAGCCAGGCCACCAGCCAGGCCCTGGCCGAGAAGAACGACCTGGGCATCCATTCGATGTTTTTTACCGAAGACATCATGCATCTTTACGCCCGGGGGGTGGTCACCAACCGCCGCAAGGAGTTCAACAACGGCAAACTCGTGGCCACCTGCGCCGTCGGCTCCCGGGCCCTCTACGAGTTTCTGAACCTCAACCCGGCGGTGGAGTTCCATCCGGCCGACTACGTCCATGACATCGAGGTCATCGCCCGCCATCACAAAATGGTTTCGATGAACGTGGCCCAGCGGATCGATCTGGCCGGCCAGGTCTCATCGGACGCCGTGGCCGCCACCCTCTTCGCCGGGGTTTCGGGGATTGCCGACTTCGTGCGCGGTTCGAACCGTTCCAACGGGGGCCGGTCGATCATCATGCTTGCGGCCACCGCCGACCAGGGCCGGACCAGCCGCATCGTGCCGCTTCTCAACAACACCATCGTCACCCTGCCGCGCCAGGATGTGCGCTGGGTGGTGACCGAGTTCGGCGCGGTCAACCTCTTCGGCAAAAGCACCCAGGAGCGCGCCCTGGCCATGATCAGCATCGCCCACCCGGATTTTCGCGACCAGCTGTTCGAACAGGCCAAGGACCTGGGGATGATCGGCCGGGAGCGGCGCCTGGGCGAATCGGTGCGTGGCATCTACCCGGTGCGCATCGAAGAAACCTTGACCATCGACGGCCAGACGGTGACGGTCCGGCCCACCAAGCCGGTGGACGAACGGCGCATCCAGGAGCACTACTACCACCTGGACAAGGGAGACGTGCTGTCGCGTTTCTTCCACGAAAAGACCCGCTTTGCGCGCGGCGATCTGAAAGCCATGAGCCAGATCGACTACGTGCACAACCTGACCCTCATCGCCGTGGTGGGCGAGTTCGGCTTCGACCGGGTGGTGGCCGTGGGCGAGTACTATCTGCAGCCGGCCAAGAACATGGCCGAGGTGGCCTTTTCGGTGAGCAAGGAGTTCCAGGGCAAGGGGCTGGGGCGCATCCTGATGCGCAAGCTGGCCAAGGCGGCCCGGGAAAACGGGATCCTCGGTCTCTACGCGGTCACTTCACCGGGCAACCGGGCCATGATCAACCTGTTCAAAAGCCTGCCGTACAAGGTTCACTCCACCATGGAGGACGACCTGCTGCTGAGCTGCCGCTTCGACGAGCCGGCCTGATCGCAGGCCGATCCATCATTTTCCGTCATCTTGATCCTGCCCTGCCCGGTCTCGGTCCAAAGACGGGTCTTGGCCGCCACCGGCCGCCCCTTCGATCTCGGCAGTCTCCATCAGGGCCTGGGGCATCGGCTTTTTCACCGGCACCCCCAATTCGGTAAAACGGACGAGCTGGCTCATCACGTTTCCCCTGCCGCGCACCAGGCGGTTCATGGTTTCCTCGTAGGTTCCCTGGAGGGTGTGGATCTGGACGCCGAGTTTTTCGATGCTCTCCAGGACCAGGCGCAGCTTGTCGTAGATGGCCCCGGCCCTTGCAAAGACGTCCCGCGCGCTGCGATTCTGGCGCTCGTAGCGCCAGATGATGTCGATGGTCTTGAGGGTGGCGAGCAGCGTCGAGGGGGTGACCACCACGATGTGGCGCTCGAAGGCGTGGCTGTAGAGGGCTTCGTCCTCGCGAAAGGCGGCCACGAAGGCCGCGTCGATGGGCATGAACATCAGGATGTAGTCGAGGCTGCGCACCCCCCGCAGGTGGGGGTAGTCCTTGGCGCTCAAGGCCTCGATGTGGGCCCGCACCGCCGCGACATGTTGGCCCAGGGCCCCTTGCCGCGCCGGTTCGTCTTCGCTGTTGGCATAGCGCTCGTAGGCCACCAGCGAGACCTTGGCATCCACCACCACGCACCGGTCTTCGGGCAGGTGGACCACCACGTCGGGCCGCAGCAGATTGCCGTCCGGATCCCGAAACGAGCCCTGGGTCTCGTACTCGATCCCCTTCCGGAGGCCCGATTTTTCCAGCACCCGCTCCAGCACCAGTTCCCCCCAGGTGCCCTGAGCCTTCTTGTCGCCCTTGAGGGCCCGCGTCAGGTTGAGGGCCTCCTGGCCCATCTGGCGGTTCAGATCCCGCAGGGTCTCGATTTCGCGTTTGAGCGTGGCCCGCTCGGTCGCCTCCTTGACGTAGACGTCGTCCACCTTGCGCCTGAACTCGTTGAGCTGGTCGCGGAACGGATCGAGAAGATGCTTGAGGTCCGAGCGGCTCTGTTCGCCGAAGATCCGCCCCTTTTCCTCGAGGATTTCCTGGGCCAGGACCCGGAACTGATCGGTCAACTGCTCCCGGGCCTGGCCGAGAAGGGTCAACTGTTCTGCGGCCCGCCGGCGTTCCTGCTCCAGGCGGGTTTGCAGTTCGGCGATGCGCGCCTCCCGGGCGGCAAGCTGTGCCCGCAGGGCGTCGGCGGCCTGCTCGCGCGCTTCGAGTTTTTCCGTCAGGGGCTGGAGTTGGGCGGTGCGCGCCTTCTCGGCGGCAAAAGATGCGGTCGCGGCCTGCAAGGCGGTGTTGAGCTGGCGCACCTGCTCGTCGCGGCCGGCGATGGTACTTTTCAGTTCTGCGATGGCCTGATTTTGCTGCTCGGCCAGTGCGAGACGGGTCTCCAGGCGGCTTCGAGCCGCCTCGCAGGCCTGCAAAAGGGTTTCCTTGCCGGCCAGGGTCTGCGAAAGGCGTTCGAGTTCCGGGCCCAGGGCCTCCTGGCCGGATTCAAAGGCGCGCTGGACGCGCCTTTGCATGATGCGCCGGGCAACACCGGCGGCCCCGGCCAGGACCAGCGCCAGGGCTGCGGATGCGGCGATCCACCATTCAAGAGGCATCGGCTTTCAGGTCTTTTTCTGAATCTTGGCCCAGGCGTCGCGCAGGGTCACGGCGCGGTTGAAGACCGGCCGCCCCGGTTTGCTGTCGATCCGGTCCGCGCAAAAATAGCCGAGCCGCTCGAACTGGAAGATGTCGCCCGGAGCCGCGCCGGCCAGGCCCGGTTCGAGCTTGCACCCTGCCAGGACCGTCAGCGAGTCGGAGGCCACCCGGTCGAGGAAAGACTCGCCCTCGGGCACCTCGCCAGGATTGTCGGCGGTGAAAAGATGGTCGTAGAGCCGCACCTCGGCTTCCACCGCATCGGCCGCCGCCACCCAGTGCAGGGTGGCCTTGACCTTGCGCCCGTCCGGGGCGTCGCCGCCGCGCGTGGCCGGATCGTAGGTGCAGCGCAGCTCGAGGATCTCGCCGGTCTGCGGGTCCTTGACCACCCCGGTGCAGGTGACAAAGTAGGCGTAGCGCAGCCGCACCTCCCGGCCCGGTGCCAGGCGGAAAAATTTCTTGGCGGATCTTCCATGAAGTCGTCGCGTTCGATGTAGATCTCGCGCCCGAAGGGGACCTGTCGCGTCCCGGCCCCCGGATCCTCGGGATTGTTGACCGCTTCCAAGGTTTCCCGGCCCTCGGCCGGGTAGTTTTCGATCACCACCTTCAGGGGCCGCAGCACCGCCATAACCCGCGGTGAGCGCCGGTTGAGATCCTCTCTGAGGCAGTGCTCCAGCAGGGCGTAATCCACCACGCTGTAAGCCCGGGCCACCCCGATGCGGTCGCAAAAATTGCGGATCGCCCCGGGGGTGTAGCCCCTGCGCCGCAGACCGCTCAAAGTCGGCATGCGCGGGTCGTCCCAGCCGCTGACGACGCCTTCATTGACCAGCTCCAGCAGCTTGCGCTTGCTCATGACGGTGCGCGTCAGGTTCAAGCGGGCGAACTCGTACTGGTGCGGCCGGTCGGCCAGTTCCAGCGTGTCGAGAACCCAGTCGTAAAGTTCGCGGTTGTTTTCGAACTCCAGGGTGCAGATCGAGTGGGTGATCCCCTCGATGGCGTCCGACAAACAGTGGGCGAAATCGTATAGGGGGTAGATGCACCAGCTATCGCCCGTGCGGTGGTGGTCCACCTTGCGGATGCGGTAGAGGGTCGGATCGCGCATCACCAGGTTGGGGTGGGCCATGTCGATGCGGGCCCGCAGCACCCGGCTGCCGTCGGGGTAGAGACCGCGGCGCATCTCCTCGAAAAGCGCCATGTTCTCTTCCGGCGTGCGGTCCCGGTAGGGGCTGTTGCGCCCCGGTTCGGTGAGGGTGCCACGATAGTCGCGGATCTGCTCGGCGCTCAGATCGTCCACGTAGGCCTTGCCCATGCGGATCAGGCGGCAGGCAAACGCGTAGAGTCGCTCGAAATAGTCCGAGGCGTAGTAGCAGCGATCTTCCCAGTCGAAGCCCAGCCAGTGCACATCGGCCTGGATCGATTCGACGTATTCGACCTCCTCCTTGGTGGGGTTGGTATCGTCGAAACGCAGGTTGCAGGTGCCGCCGAACTGCCCGGCGATGCCGAAGTTGAGGCAGATCGATTTGGCGTGCCCGATGTGCAGGTACCCGTTGGGCTCGGGCGGAAAACGGGTGGCCACCCGTCCCCCGTGGACCCCGGCGGCGACATCGTCGGCCACGATCTGGCGGATGAAATCCAGCGATTTTTCTTCCTGCGGACCCGAAGCAGGCGATGGGGTGTTGCGATCCTTTGGCGCGACCATGGGTTTTCCTTTTCCTTGGGGGCGATGACCGGCCGGGGCAACCCGGCGCTCATCGCTATTCCCGGTATCGATAAAGATGCAAACGGGTGGACATTTCTTTCATATTTCGCGCGACCGGTCAACTACGCGGCTCGGGTCCCGGTAATTCCCGGTTTATTTTTGAATTCTTGACCTGCGCCGGTCCCGTGCGATAAACTAACAATCATTTATCGAACACCTCTCGAAAGGAGTGTTTTCCATGCCTGTTTCAAAACCTTTTGAAGACAAAGTGGTGGTGGTCACCGGCGGGGCCAGCGGGATCGGCCTGGCCTTGGCCGAGCGATTCGCCCGCGACGGGGCCCGCATCGCGCTCCTGGACATGGATGGCGACGGGGCCCGGCGCGCGGCCGCAAACCTGACCGCGGCGGGCACGGCGGCCCTGGGCCTGGCCTGCAACGTATCGCGCCAACAGGAATGCGCCGATGCCATAACGGCGGTGCTGGACCGCTTCGGCGGCATCGATCTGCTGGTGAACAACGCCGGCATCACGGCCCGGGAGCTTTTCGTCGACACCCGCGCCGAGGTCTTCGAGCGGGTTATGGGGGTGAACTTCTTCGGTTCGCTCTACTGCACCCAGGCGGCCCTGGCGAGCCTGCGCCAGCGGCGCGGTATGATCCTGGTCATCGAAAGCCTGGCCGGAGTCTCGCCCCTTTTGGGCCGCAGCGCCTACTGCGCCAGCAAGCACGCCCTGCACGGCTTGTTCACCACCCTGCGCGCCGAGCTGCGCCGCGAAGGGGTTCATGTGCTGATCGCCTGCCCGGGCTTTGTCCAGACCAATCTCCAGAGCCGGGCCCTGGGCGGCGACGGGCAGGTCACCACCCGGCCCCAGTCCCGGGTCGGCGGCCAGTCCACCCCGGAAAAAGTGGCCGAAGAGCTTTACCAGGCCGCAGTCCGGCGCCGCCCCCTGGCGGTGCTGACCCCCGTCGGCAAGCTCTCCTACTGGGTCAGCCGCCTGGCCCCGAATCTTTACGAACGGCTCATGGCCCGCCAGTTCACCGTGGAGCTGGCCGGCGGCGCTGGAGGGCGGACCGGTGTTTGAACTGATCTGCGAATATCTGCACTGCCGCGGCAAGGTCAGCGTGTGCATGGGCACCTGCACCGACGAAGAAGAGGCCCGCCGGTGGGTGGCCCTGCGCCAGGGCAGCGGCTCCAAGGCCGGCCGGCTCCCCGCCGATCCCCACAGCCGCTGCCCGGTGGCCTGCTGCGCCCTCAAGGGCCAGCCGCCGCGCTTCGGCTATCGGGTCAAGCCATGAAGGTCGACCGTTCGGTCACCACCCGCATCGACGCCCAACGCTGCGTCGGCTGCGGTCTATGCCTGCGGGTCTGTCCTGCCGATACCCTGGATCTTGCAGGCGGCAAGGCGGTGGTGGCCGGGGCCGAATCGCTGGCCTGCGGCCATTGTGCCGCGGTTTGCCCGGAAGGGGCGGTAACGGTCGAGGCCCTCGACCCTGGATTGGCCGATTTTGCCACCTTCACGGCCGACACCCGCTGGCTGCCGCCGGGCCGCTTCGACCTGCCCGGGTTGGTGCGGTTGATGGCCTCGCGCCGCAGCTGCCGCAACTTCACCGGGGCCGGCGTATCCATCGAGCAGCTCGAAGATCTGGTCAAGATCGGCATCAGCGCCCCTTCGGGCTCCAACTGCCAGCCCTGGACCTTTACCCTCCTGCCCACCCGCGACAGTGTCCTGTCCCTGGCCCGGGAGGTGGGTGAATTTTTCGCCCGGCTCAACCGGCAGGCCGAACGCGCCTGGCTGCGCCGGCTGCTGCGCCTGGCCGGCCGGCCTAAACTCGATTTTTATTTCCGCAATTATTACAACGCCGTATCTGAAACCTTGCGCGAGTGGAAGGAGAGAGGCCGCGACCGGCTTTTTCACGGGGCGCCGGCCGCCATCGTGGTGGCTTCGCGGCCGGCGAGCTGCCCGGTGGAGGACTGCCTGCTGGCCAGCGGGCAGATCCTGCTGGCGGCCCATGCCATGGGGCTGGGCACCTGTTTGATCGGTTTTGCCGTATCGGCCCTCCAGCACGACCGGCGCATGGCCGGACGCCTGGGA
>CAXXWC010000021.1:0-1622113 GCA_963668645.2 Desulfobacterales bacterium | reverse complement strand
GAACAGGGCCAGATGGAAGCGGTTGATTTCAGCCGCAAGATCGATATTGCCAAATTGTTCCGGATAACACTTTTGCGCCAGCCAGAGAACCCCCAGGGCAGATAAGGGCGATGGAAAATCCCAGGGGGCGATGTTGGACGGGAAACTGATAAATCCGGCCGGCGGCCACGGCCGTAACACCGGCAAACTGCGGTTGCTGCAAGGCGTCCTCGGCTCGTGCGGGGGCAACTGTGGCACGAAAGGATGACCAGATCCGGGTTCCAGGCGATGAAACTGCTCGGGGGATATCTGCCCGGAAAATAGCCGCTTGAGTGCATTGCCCGGCATTGACGCCCGCCCGCCAGAAAGATCATCTCATCTTGCAACAGATCTCCCGAGGCCGTG
Organism: Desulfobacterales bacterium; assembly: GCA_963668645.2. Taxonomy (GTDB): domain Bacteria; phylum Desulfobacterota; class Desulfobacteria; order Desulfobacterales; family UBA2174; genus UBA2174. The sequence goes on along the minus strand of CAXXWC010000021.1, from coordinate 1,621,729 downwards.
AAGAATACCCCCTGGGGGGGCGGCAAAATAGACCCAGCCCGGCGCTGATCTGCTTGAAATGGGCGCCACCTGCCGTTTTTACCAGATCGATGACACGGCGGCAGGCGCCGATGGCCGCTTCGGCCCTTTGCGGAACCCCGGGCCGCCTCGCCGATCAATTTCAACGTTGCGTAAAGGGGTCTGCATTTTTTTCCGGCAGGATCACGATAGCCGCCCACCCCATGGTCGACCAGGCGGTCGGCGATGGTGATGCCGTCCTTTTGGGCAAAGAGAATCACCAGGTCGGGGTTTTCACGGGACAGGATGGCCCTCGAAGTTCAGGCCGGTGGGATTTTTTTGCCCACGGCCGGCAGGGCGGGCGATGGGCCGGTTCGACGGCCAGTTTGCAGCGGATCGCGCCTGGGATTCCGTATCGGACGCCCACCAGCCTTGCCTGCAGGGCCGAGGGGCCGTTACGCACAGCGAGGCGGGCTTGAAAGGTGGTCACCAGGCGCCGGGGCCTCGATCGGGCACATTGGACGGTCCGGCCGACCATGTCGGTGAGGGTGCGGGCCGGGCGTGGGCCGGCCTGGGGCGGGCGGGTCGCAAAGAAGATGCACAGGCATTAGAGCGGCGAAACCGGGCAGGCTGGCGTTTTCATTTTTCCCCCTCGCATTCTTTTTTTTCCCAGGGAATTGATGGGATTTTTTGAAAAGAATCCATTTTTTGAATTCAGCCTTCATTTCCCTGCTCATTGTAGCCCCTGGGCCAGCTTCGGTTTGAGAATAAAATAGGGCGATCATCAACCCCCATGATCAACGTCAGCCCGGTAACAATGACCCCCAGGCCGGGATCGGAAATCACCAGTAAAAAAGGCCGGTCCGTTTTGGAACCTTGGCCGGATCGGGCTTCCGTGGAAGCCGGCCCCTGGCGGCCCGTTTTGTTCGCCGTGACGGAAGACGCTGGTTTTTGGGTCGCCCTGTTTTTGGTGCGGGCCTTGTCCAGAAGCAGGAACTGCCCATCGATGAATACCGGCCTGGCATATTGGATCTGCTTGTTTTCTCCGTCTGTGCTGACCAGGGTGACCAAGGTCTGGCTCAGCTGGTCCCGCAGCGCTGAACCCGAAGGAAAGAACTGATCCTCAACGGCTTTGACATGATACCCGGAGGCCTTGTCCGAGGTTTGGATCCGGCCGCCGGCCGTCAGCGGCGCCGTCTCCCATCTGCCCGCCACAAAGGTTGTCAGATGGCCCAGCATGACGATGATAAACAGGAAATGGACCAGTGAAGGGGTCAGTAGGTAGAAAAAGCGGCCGGGCGACAGGCTGTGGCGTTGGCCGATCAACCGTACGCAGCGGTTGCTGGCGCAGATAAAGGTGTTGATGCCCAAGAGTCCCATGATGATAAAAAGCGCGGGAATCCACCAGATCAGCTCCGGCCTGGAGGTCCAGTGGACCTTCAGCCAGTCTTGGATCCGGATGTGGTTCAGTTCCATGAAAAACGAAAAGTGCCCCTCGGCAATGAACGCACCGGTCATGAGCATTGCCGAAGCCGCCAGCAACAGGACCACGGCGATGCGCGTATCGCCCAAGGCATTCCAGATGGTTTTGAGCACGGTTATCCTCCCACCCGCAGGCGGCCCATCTCGTTAAGATAGTTGCCGTAGCTAACGTATAAAACCAGCAGTCCCCCGGCGACGGTGAGCAAAGCGTTTTTTTTCTTCCATCTGGGGATGAACTGCAGATGCAGGCATGCTGCGAAAAAGATCCAGATTGCTGCGGAATTCAGGTGCCGGGAGCCCCAACTGAAGGTGTTGCCCCAGCCCACGAAACACCAGAGGGCCCCGGTGACCTGGGCCACGGTGTAGAGGCTGAAGCCCCAGACCAGCCAGGTGTGGTAAGCGTTGGCAGGCGCCTTGCCCGCGATGCTCATCACGGCCATCCAGGCACCGGTAAAGAACAGGGCGTGGGCCATGGACTCGGAGATGAAAAAAGAGATGGCCCAGACCGATTGTCTTTTCGGACTCGGTGGAATCATGCCCTTGCTGTAAAACAGGCAGAAAAGCGAAAAAATACCGACCATTGCCAGCAAGCCGCCCATGGGTGCCTTGGGGGCGATCAGGGCACGCACCACGGCGATCAGGGCCAGGCACCAGGGAAGCAGAAACGGTCCTTCGACGACCGGATGGGCGATAAAGACCCCGCCCAACCATCCGCGCCCGATCAGATAGAGGCTCTGGAGGATGAAGCCCGCGGCCAGGGCCAGGATCCCCGGTGCGCGCCGGCGGCAGGCGAATGACAGCCAGGCAGCGGCGTAACATCCCACTGCGGCGTAAAGCCAGGCATGGACTCCGGTGGTGAACATGGTCAACTCCCGATTTGGGTGAGGTCGATCCGGACCACATGGCTCAAACCCCACATGGCCCGGTCTGAAAAATAGTCCCCGGTGGGGGCCAGCATGAATCCGGCGGCGGGGGCCTGGCCGTCGATGCGGTCCACGATCATCATGGCCGCGCCTTCGGCGGTGGTGAAAATCTCTCGTCCTGAAAACAGCGCTCGGTATCCGTCGCAGGCGACAAAGAGGAAAAAATCGTCCGGGACTGCGCCCGGGAAGTTGGCACCCAGAAAAGTGCCCAGGTCGAATCCGGCCACGCTGGCGATCTGATCGTATCCGTGTCCATGGCCGATGCGGATCCAGCGCGGATTGAGGGCGCGCCGGGCGGTGTCAAAGCGCGCCGCAAAGCGGTGCTGTCCATCGCTGCAGGTGATGCCGTCGCTGCGGCAGATGAACTTCTTACGGCGCGGTGGCAGCAGGGTCTCGTCCACCGGGATTGTCCCGTAAGAGATGCGCACCACATCGTCCAGGTAGCGCGAGGTGTCCGGCTCTTTGGGGCAGATCAGGCGCAGGCCCTTTACATCCGCCGCAAACTGGTTGCCACCATAGTTTTGCCGGACCGCCTCGTTGGTGGGCATCACCGGCTTGCGGCTGAAGGCCAGGGTCGGTGGCATACAGTCTCCGGTCATGATCAGCTCGTTGAAGCTGAACTGTCTTTTCTCCCCGGTGGCGGCATGGAAGGTCACCAGGATGTCCGTGGGCTGGTCAAATATGCAACCTGCCGGTTTCTGTGGTGCGATCCCCTCGAGGATGTTGAAGGCCGGAATGCCTATGTGGATGTAGGCACCCAGATACTCGCCGCGGGGCGAAATCTCGCGGGTGCGGATCCGCGTGGCGGCCAGTGCGTTGAGGGCGTCGCCGGAAAAGCGGTAGTGCTTTTTCACCAGGCCGTCGATTTCCAGGTGCACATCCGGCGGCACGCGCCGGGCCACCGCCAGCGGCGTGGCCCCGGACATGGTCAGATAGTCGTAATAATCCTTGTGGGTCTGGCGGTAGCAGACAAACACCGCGGCCAGGACAGCGAGAATGAGGATCGCCTTTTTTGCCATCGCGCATTTCCCCGAAGATCATTTTTCCAGCACAAAGGCGTCGAAAAGTGCACCTGCGGCGTCAAAGGACCGGTAGGCCAGGCGCTCGGGGCAGACCTCGATGACCTGAAACAGTTGCACGCCGGCTCCTGATTTTTCCATTAAATCCGAGTAGCGCGGGTTGGCCGGATACGATTTCGGACCGCTGACGGAAACGACGTAGACGGTGCCGCTTTCACCGGCGATGGCCCTGGCCCCGTTTCTGAGCTTCGCGCTGCGTGCGTATCGGTGGTGGTGCCCCTGGAGTACGAGATCCACCCCATGGCGGTCGAAGATCGGGACCAGGAGCTGTTCCAGGGTGGTATCGGCGCCTCTTTTACCGGCTGAATACATCGGCTGGTGGATGGCCACGATGGTCCAGCGTTGGGGGTTGGCCGCCAGGATCCGGTCCAGCCACCGGGCCTGTTCGGTCAACTGCTCGTTCCCGTTGAGCATCACGATGCGGGCGCCCTGATAGTCGATGAAATAGACGGTCTCCTCGAGGCCGGCGGGACCGTTTTGCGGCAGGGTGAAATGCGGTCGCCAAAGGGGCGAGAGCCGGTAGCCGGCGCCATGGACGAACCGTTTGTCCGGGTACTCATGGTTGCCGGGCAGGAGGATCATGGGCGTGGTGCGCGGGATCCAGCCCAGGGCGTCAAAAAAACCGGACCATTGCTCATCTCGCTCGCCGTCGTTGACCAGATCTCCGACAAAGAGCCAGAAATCGGCGTCGGGCACCTTGCGATAGGCACTGCGAAAGAGGCGCGGGCACTTGGATTGGATTGCCTCCTGGGGATCTCCGAAATAGACGAAGCGAAACGCGGCCGGCGCGGCAGCGGCGGTTTCAAACTGGCTCCATTCGCTCCAGCCCCCTTCCGAGCCGAGCCGGTAGGCGTAGAGGGTCGAAGGGGCAAGATCGTCGAATACCACCTCATGGTGCTGGACGGTGCGGCCGTCTTTGAGGGCCAACGGTCGGCTTCGGGCCTCCACGGTGCGCGCCTTTTCGTCAAAACGCGCAGATCCGGTGGCCGGCACGATCTGGGCCCGGGCGCGGACCACCGGCCCGTCCGTGCGCCAGGTGACCGCCATGCTTGTGGCCGGCATAGTGGTCAGATTCAAGATGATTCTAGACGCTGCGCCCTTCTGCCCGCAAAGCGCCGATTGGGCATCTGCCCGTTCGCACGAAGCGGTGCCAGGGCCGGCCGGAATGGTGCGCCTGTCTGTTCCGCTGCACCCGCCGGCCAGCAGCAGGGCGATACAGAGACCCATCGTTTTTAAAAGCCTGCCGTTCATGCTGATCGTTCCTGTCTCAAGATTGTTTGCGCGGGCTTGTCATGCCCCGGTGAAAACCCCGGCGGCAACCTGCGGCCGGCCGGATGAGAAGATCCCCTGCCTCTTTTTGCGGGAGGCAGGGGCGATCGGGCGCCTCGATCCGCAGCTCCGCTGCAGACGGTGCAGCCTTACATTTTAAAGGTCAATCCAAGCCACATGCTCATGCCGCGCGCCGGGTAGCCGCTGACCGGTTCGTAGTTTTCGTCAAACAGGTTGTCGACGGCCAGGAAAGCTTCCAGCCGATCGGACATGAAGGGCTGAGTGAGCTTGACGTTGCATAGCTGGTAGCTTTCATTTTCAACCACATCGAGGTCGGGCTCCTCGGGGGTGGGCAGCTGGCGGTAGGATTTGCCCAGGTAGAGCATGGTCCAGTTGAGCCTGGTGCCGATGGCGGGCACGGTGTACTGGACGCCGATATTGAAGGTGTACTCCGGAACCCCGAGGACATCGTCGGTCACCCGGCCCGGGCTCTTGTTGGTGGCATCGTTGTACATGCAGCCCAGCTTGAAGCTCAGGTCTTCCATGGGTGTGATCACCGTGTTGACCTCCACCCCTCTCATCTCGATTTCATCATAGTTGATGTACTGGGAATAGGGGTTTTCCTCCGGCGGAACATCGCGGGTGATGAAATCCGAGATGTCGTGGAAGAAGGGCGCCACTTCCAGGGTCGCCAGATCCTTGTACTTCCAGGAAACCCCGGCGGTGTAGTTGATCGAAGACTCGGCATCCAGGTCCAGGTTGGGGGCGTCCCCCTTGTAGATCTGGTCCAGGGTGGGAAAGCGGGTCTTTTTGGCCACCGAGGCAAAGAGCTGGATATCGTCGAGCGCCTGGTAGGTGACGCCGATCATGGGATTGGTCGCATTCATCTCGTCGGGTGTCTCTGCGGCCGTGATGTTGCCGTCGTTGTCCGGATCGTCTTCGGCCTTGCGGATGTGGAACCAGTCATAGCTGATGCCGGCCACGATGGACAGCTTCTCGTCGAGTAGGGTCATTTCGTTTTCGAGGCCCATGGAGCCGGTGTAGGCGTTGCTTTTGGCAAAAGGCAGGGACTCCAGATCGCGCTGCTCATGGGTATCTTTCTTGTAATGCATCGAGAACCGGACCGTGTCCCAGTCCACCGGTCGAATGTCGCCCAGCAGCATGCCGCCGAAGATCTGATCCTTGTAGGTGCTCAAGGCGATGGCCTCGGTATAGGTCTGGTCGGTGTAGGAGGTATAGTCGTCACTGTGATCATGGTAGTAGACCTTGGCCTGCAGGCTGAACCGGTCCGAGAAGGCGTGCTTGGCGCTCAGATCGATCCCCCAGTCATCGTAGCCGGTGATCCGGTCGAATTGGGTGAAGTCGGAAAATACGTTGACCCGGTCCAGGTTCGGCGCATCGCCTTTCTCGGTGGTGATGTAGTGGAAATTGGCATAAAATTCTGTGTCCTCAGACGGCTCCAGGCCGACCTTGCCCCAGAAGTTGTCCGTCTGGTAATCCGAGTTCACCCTTTCCCCGCCATCTTCGATCAAACGCTTATCCAGGACCTTCTTGCCCGAGGTGACCTTTCCGATGCGCGGGGTAAAATCATCCGAAAGGTCCCACGAATTCCATTCCCGGTGCGAGTAGCTCAACCAGTAGTTGAAATTGCCCACCTTCATGCCATGGGATAAAGACGCCTTGTACGCATCGTCCAGGCCGTCGACCCCGTATTCCGCCGTGGCCGATAAATACGGCTTTTCAGTGGGCTTCTTGGTGATGATGTTCACCACCCCGCCCAGGGCGTTGGGGCCGTAAAGAACCGAGGGGGCGCCCTTGACCACGTCGATTCTGGCCACCCCTTCGAGGCCGATCTGGTTCAGGTCCATCCCCCCGTATTTGGTTTCGTAGTAGGGGACCCCGTCGATGAGGGTCAGGATGCGGTTTTGATCGAAACCGTGGATCGTCATGCTGGGAAAAAATTTGCGCCCATAGGTGACCTGGACCCCCGGCACATAGGTCAGGGCGTCGGCCACGCTTTCGGCGTTGACCGCCTCGAAGTCTTCGGGTTTGATCTCATCGGCGATGGCGATATCGCGCACCGCCGAACCCTTGCCGCTGACCACGATTTCCCCCAGTGAGTACTCTTGATACCCGTCGCTGCCCGCCGCGGCCCCGGCCTGCGACACCAACAGGGGAAATGCGGCCAGCAGCGCGCTCATTACCATCCATAATCTGATTTGCCCTTTGATTTTACGCATCATCTTCCTCTCCCTTTATGGTTTTGGTCCTCGTTTTTCCATCAACGTCCGGTGGCCTTGATTTCACCACGGGCTCATGTCAGCTCGAAGACGATTACCAGCTCGAGCGACAGATCGCCCTTGAACAGGTTCGGCGGCGGCCGGGGGAAGGGTGCGGCCCGGCGGACCGCATCCATGGCGGCCGTGTTCAGGGCGCTGCTCGGCGCGCCGCGGGTGACGGCAAGATCCCTCACAGCGCCGTCGGCGCCCAGGATGAAGCGGATCTTTACCCGGCCTTCGATGCTCCTGTCCTTGGCCGCTTGCGGATAGCGCTTGCGGCTTTCGATTCTCAATCGGACCATCTCAAGGTAGCTGGCCACGGTCATGTATTCGCCGGGGGTTTCTTCGGCCTGGAGCGCTGCCACCCAACTTGCCGTATCGATGCCGGGCGGCCGGGGAAGCGCAGGCAAGCCGATTCCGGCCGCCGGGGTGTCCGGCGCCATGTCCGGCATGGGCGTTTTTGCCAGCGGTTTGAAATGCGGCAAGGGGCGCTTGGCCAGGCTGAGATTGGCAACGCGATCCTGGGGGGCAGGAGGTCTGGGCCGCGGCCGGGGGCGGGGAATATCCCGGGGGGCGGGCCGGTGGATGTTTTGCAGGGTCATCTCGATGCAGGTCAGGGCGCTGGAGCGATAGACCCCGGAAAGATGCATCAGGACCAGGGCGTGGACCCCCAGGGAAAAGATGATCAGGGTTCGCAGTAGCCGGTTCGGCCCGGACCTTGGTGCCATGCCGGCTAGAGATCCTTTTCCGTGGCCAGGCATAGCCGGCCTGCGCCAGCGGCCTTGGCGATGTCCATGACTTTGACGGCCTTGTTGAGGATTACGCTTCGGTCGGCCCGCACCACCACCAGTTGATCCGGCCGGGGTCCGATCTTTTCCTTGAGACGATCGAAAAGCCGGGCCAAGGAGACCTTTTCGTCTTCGAGAAAAGCCTGCCCCTGGGCATCGACGAATACCGTGATCACCTCCTCTGTCTGGGGCGCCGCCGCATTGGCCTGGGGCAGCTTGATCTTGATTCCCTCGTCGACCATGAAGTTGGTGGTGAGCAGAAAGTAGATCAGCAGCATGAATACGATGTCGATGAGCGCGGTCATGGGCATCTGGATCTGGTAGCGCGCTTTGCGCCTGGCGCGGATCCACATGGGTCAATTCCTCTGCGCGCGGGAGCGGTCCAAGGCTGGATCGGCCTGGGCCGATTCATGCGGGCTTGCGGCGACGGATTTTAAGAACGCCATGGCACCATCCTGGAGCTCGGCTTCATAGCGATCCACCCGGGCGGTCAGGTAGCTGTGCGCCACCATCGTGGGCAGGGCCACCGCCAGTCCCAAAGCCGTCGTCAGCATGGCCTCCCATATGCCGCCGGCCAGAACCGCCGCATTGACCTTGCCTCCCATCTGCTGGATTACCATGAAGGCCTTGATCATCCCCAGTACCGTTCCCAGAAGCCCCAGCAGCGGTGTGATGTTGCCGATGGTTGCAAGCGCCTGCAGGTAGCGGGACAGTTCCCGGGTTTCGGTCTCGGTGGCATGGGCGAGAACCGCTTCCAGGGTTTCGCGGTCATGGTTCTTGACTTCCATGGCCTGGGTGAAGATGCGTCCCATGGGGGATGCATCCCGGCTGGCCAGTTCGCAGGCCTGGTGATCCTCTCCATTTTTGACATGCCTCGAAACCCCGGCGATCAGATCGTTACCGCGCATCTTGACCCGGCTCAAGCGGATCAGCCGCTCGAGAAAAAGCGCCAGGGCCACCACGGAGCAAAACAGGATGGGGCCGACCAGCACGCCCCCCTTGGCCAGAAACTCAAACACCGTCTATCTCCTTTCGGACTCGGCGACGCCGGTGCTCTGGGTGTCGTCCGGTTGGCCGTCGTAATTGAAATCTTGGGATCTTTGGATCAGCGCTTCGGCTTCGTCGTAGGCTTCCCAGAGGTCGGGCCGCCCGTCGCCGTTGGTGTCCTCTGCGACGCTTTTCAACCGGTTGTGATCGTACCCGTACCAGAGCTCGACCCGCCCGTCGCCGTCGCGGTCCCGTTCGGCGCGCACCGCGGACTCGCTTTGATCGTAGAACCACACGAGGGTAAAACGACCTAGCGCGTCCGGTTCCTCCTCACTGCGGATGATCCGGCCCTGACCGTCGAAGATTTCCTTCAGATCGAACCGGCCGTCCCTGTCTTCATCCACCGTTTTTTCGCGCAGCACGCCTTCCTGGTAGCAGTAACGGCCCTCCGGGGACCCGTCGAGGTCCGCATCCACCTCCATCAACATGGAGCAGGGGGGGCGGTCGTACCACTGGCTGGTTTCGAACTTGCCGTCATGGTCACGATCACGGATCAGGCGCTGCTGGGCCGCATCGCGATAAAAGACCTTCAGATCCACCCGGCCGTCATGATTGCTGTCCCGTTCGGCGCGCACCAGGTTTTGTCCCTGGTAGTACTCCCAGGCATCCACCCGGCCGGAAAGATCGGTGTCGCTCTCCGCGCGCACCTTTTCGCCATCGGCGTTGAAAAAAATCGTCGCGTCGGCGCGCCCGTCCCGGTTCTGGTCCTGGGTTTGGGTGGCGATGCGCCCGTCTTTGAAAAACATGCGGGTTTCCAGAAATCCGTCCCCGTCGCCGTCCAGCGCCACCACCTGCACGATCCCGCCGCGGAATCGGCGGATCTGGTCGATGCGGCCAGTGTGGCGCGTATCCTCCTCGATTTTCAGCGGCCGGCCCTGGGCATCGAAGGTCACGAAGCGATCGTATGCCCCGTCGAAATCGGTGTCCGCTTCTTCTTTTTGCGGCTTTCCATTTTTATAGGCGGTCCGGACATCGAAGCGTCCGTCTTGGTTGGTGTCTTTTTGCTGGAGGACCGGCAGCCCCTTTTCAAAGTCCACCACGATATCCGGGGTGCCGTCGGCGTTTTCATCCTTTTCCTGGCGGGAGATCTCACCGTTGACATAGCGGCGCGAGGTCTCGAAGGTACCGTCGGCATCCGTATCATGGCGGCTGGAAGATGGCTGGCCGCTGTTGTCAAACGAAACGATCCGTTCGATGCGGCCGTCTCCATCACTGTCGGCCCGTTGCTCCACGGGCAGGCCGTCACGGTAGGTCTGCCAGATGTTGATGCGGCCGTCGCCATCCGTATCACGGGTCAAGCGGACCGGCCGGCCGTCAACGAATTCATAACAGGTATCGAAGCGGCCGTCGGCGGTGGTATCCTTTTCAATACGCAGCGGCCTTTCCTGGTCGTCGAAGAGGATGACCTTTTCCGGTTGGCCGCTGGCGGTCAGCTTTTCATGCCGGATTCTTTTGTCGTGCTGAAAAACATCCCGGGTGTTGATGGCGCCGTCCTGGTCCTGATCGGTTTCGATTTTTTCCAGCTTGCCATCTTTGTAGAATTGGATCTTCTCGCAAAAACCGTCTTGGTCAGTGTCGATTTCGAGGCGGACCGGCCTTCCCTGCTTGTCAAGGTGGGCAATCTGGTCGATCTTTCCATCTCCGTCTGTGTCGCTTTCGAGGCGTTTGGCTTCTGCAAAGGTGGGGAAAAGAATAGACACCTGAAGGCTGACCATGAAAAAGATGGCGGCCACCAAGCTGTGATAAAGCGGTTTGATGTTCATCCCTGATACAAGGGGTAGAGACTATTTTTATGAGTTCATGCGGTTGCTTATGCCAAAAACAGGCAGTCGGTCAACCATCTCGGTAGTCACTTTACCGCAGAATATCATTTTCTAATGTTTATATCGTTTTAAGTCAACATTAATATGTTTGTTTTAACAATTTTTGGTATTTAGTAAATAACTTAGAATAAATGACCCAAAAAAACTTAAACTGACAGTTGATTGTGGGTTAATCTATCGGCAGATGGATTGCGCGTCCCCCCGGGGCCCGTTTTCGTACCACCCGATCACGATACGTGGATAAGAGGGAGTCATGGCAAACGATCGTATTTGCGGCAACAACGTCATTATGGTCAGCGGACCGAAGCATTGCGGCAAAACCACCCTGGTGGAGCAGTTTGTCGCATTCGCGGCGGGGCAGGGGCTGTGCATGGCCGGTATCCTGGCCAGGGGCTTGTGGAGGGACAACCTGAGAACGGGATTCGACTTGATCAATCTGTCCAGCGGGCATTGCACGCCGCTGGCGCGGCGGCGCGATCAACTCCACCCGCAACACCGGCTGATTTTCGATTTTCTGCCAGACGGAATGCAGGCTGGTCTGGAAGCGCTCGCCGCGGACGCGTGCCGGGCGGCCGATATGGTCGTTGTGGACGAGGTGGGGCGGCTGGAGGCCCGGGGCCAGGGGTGGGCCCCTTGCATCAACGCCCTGCTGACCCTGGACAAGCCGCTGATCATCCTGGTTGTAAGGCTCAATTGCATACAGCAGATTGGCGACCTTTTCGCCATCTGCGGCGCGCCGGTCATAGATGCCGGCAAGAGCGGCGCCTTCGATCAATTGTTCGATACGGCCCGGCGGATTCGGCCTGCCAAGTTCAGTTTTTCGCGCCCGCAACCATTATTTTAGAAAAACCTGGCATTCCAGTTGCCGGCAAAGGGCTGGCGCCGGTCAAAAGAACCAGGTCATCATGAGGTAGGCCGAGTCGGCCGGGGCCGCCTGGAAAGCGGTACCGGCGATCCGATAGCCGCCGTATTCGGTGCCGGCAGCCCCCCAGTAGACCAGGGCGCCGGCGGTGGCGCGCAGGCTGCCGGTCACGTCCCAGACCAGGTAAGGTTGGACCAGGCCGGAAGGGTCGGCCAGGTTTGTGATGGGCGCCAGATAGAGGTTGACCAGGGGGTGGACCTCCCAGCGAAGCTGGGCGGCGAGATAGTCGCGTCCCAGGCCGAAAAGTTCGCCGCGTGCCAGCCGGTCGCGGATCCAGGGTTCGTAAAGGGCCCGGCCGTAATCGGTGCTGCCCAGATCGTTGTGAAAATACTCCACCAAGCCGTACCAGTTGCGCCCATGCCAGGTCCACGAGTAGTCAAGGTTGACCACCAAGGAAAGATAGGTGCGGTGGTGGAGATCGCTTCCGGGGACCGTCCAGACCGCATCGGCGCGCCAGGCGGCGTCACCAATCTCGCAGAGCAGGCCGGCGCCCAGGACGGTGTCGCGGTAGTGGCGGGCGGCCATCAGGTCGAACTCGATGTCGCCGGTAAAGCGGTGCAGCTTGGCGGCCGCAGACGAGGCGTCCCAGTCCACATCGCCGCCGGCCGCGCGGCGCCGGGGCACCCAGAGGACCTGGAGGTCGCCCCCGCCGGGCAGGTAAACGCGCCCGGTCACCATGTCCTCGCCGGTCTTGTAGTCGCGGACCACATCGGTGGGGGAAAAGGGGTTGAACAGGTCCATGGGATTGAAGATCATGCCATTGCCCCAGGTTAGGGCCTGGCGGCCGACAACCAGGCTTCCCCGGGCCGTGCGCAGGCCGACCGAAAGCCGATCGAGCCGGTGGTAGAGGACGTGGCCGGCGCGATCCGAGACGACCTGGGTGAAGTCGAAAAGGCGGCGGTCGTCCATCTCTTCAGCGCCGGTTTGCGGCATCCAGGCGGCCGCCGCCGGGTAGAGGTCCAGCAGGCGCTGCTGCCGGCGGCGGGTGTCGCCGCCGGAGAGCCATGCCTCGTAGTGCACTTCGAACTCCAGGGCGTCTCCCAGACGGCTGGTCTGCTTGAGGCGCAGGTTGGCGTCGCCGTCGATGGCCGTTTCGGCGCCGGCAAGGCGGTAGCCCGCCGCCTGGTCCGGCCAGGTGAGGCTGGCGTAGGTTCTGAGGTGCGCGCTCCATGCCATGGCCACGCCGGTGGCCACCGCGGCGGCCGGACGGCCCCAGGCCAAAAGCAGGGCGAGCCAGATACAAGGCAGCCGTTTTTTCAGTGTGCGACATGCCCCGGGCCGCACGCGGCCATCACCCCTGGTCTTCAACGACCCGGCCGTCACGGATCCGCACCATGCGGCGGGCGTGCTCCATCACCTGCCGGTCGTGGGTGGAAAAGATGAAGGTCACCTGCCGCTCTTCATTCATCTGCATCATGGTTTCGAGCAGGTCCTTGCCGGTGGCCGAGTCGAGGTTGGCCGTCGGCTCGTCGGCCAGCACGATGGCCGGGTTGGAGACGATGGCTCGGGCCACGGCGACCCGCTGCTGCTGGCCTCCGGACAGCTCGGCCGGCCGGTGGCGGGCCTTTTCGGCCAGCCCCACAGCATCGAGCATGGCCAGGGCCCGCTCGCGGCGTTCCTTGCGAGGCACCCCCTGGAGGAGCATGACGTATTCGACGTTTTCCACGGCGGAAAGGACCGGCACGAGATTGTAGGCCTGGAATACGAAGCCGATGCGCCGCAACCGCAGGTCGGCCATGGCGCTGGGGCCTGCCTCGCGCAGCCGGTGGCCGTCCACCGTGATTTCGCCGCCGTCCACAGAGTCCAGGCCGCCGATGAGGTTGAGCAGGGTGGTCTTGCCCGAGCCCGAAGGGCCGGCCAGGGCGGTGAACTCGCCCGTTTCGATCTGCAGGTCCACCCCCCGCAGGGCCGGTACGCTGATTTTTCCCTGGCGATAGGTTTTGGTGACGTCGCTGCACGAGACAATCGGCATTTGAGGGTCCCATCTTTTCAGTGTTGCATCATGGCTTGCACCGGCGAAAAGCGGGCTGCCTTGACTGCCGGGTAGAGGCTTACCAGCAAGCCGAGAATCAGCACCACGGCGTTGGCTGTTACGACATCGCCAGCCGTCACTACCGGGTAGATCACCCGCGGCAGCCCGGCATACTCGGCGCCGGCGGCCAGCACCGAGAGGTCGAGCCCCCGGCCGGCAAGGACCCGGATGGAGGCCAGGGCCAGCAGGTTGCCGGCGGCCATGCCGCAAAGCAGCAGCAGGAACGATTCGGTCAGCACGCCCCTGACGATGCCCCCCGGCCGCTGGCCCAGTGCCTTTAACAGGCCGAACTCGCGCATTCGCTCGAAGACGGCCATCAGGGTGGTGTTGACGATGCCGAAACCCATGGCCACGAAGACGACCAGAAACCAGATGCCGATAAAACCGTCCATCAACCGGATATAGGCTTCCACAAGGGGCAGCAGCTCATGCCAGTCCGCTGCTTCGGTCCCGGCGGGCAGCTGCTGGTTCAGGGCCGCGGCCACCGGGCCGGCCTGGGCCGCATCCGGCAGCACGACGGCAATTTCCGACAGATCGGCGCCGATGTCGAGCATCTTGCGGGCCGTGTCGAGGGGGACGAAGACGAACTGCTTTTCGGTGGCCTCCATTTCGGCCCGGTAGATGCCGCGGATGCGAAAGGCGCGTGAGGCGATCTCCTGGTGGCGGTCCTGGCTCATGAGGATCAGCTTGTGGCCGATGCCGGTCCCGAAGCGCTCTGCCAGGGCCCGGCCCACGAGGATGCCGTTGCTCTCGTCCGGCCGCAGGTAGCGGCCCTCTTTCACCGCCCGGCCGATAAAAGAGACCTTTGCCTCGGCTTGGGGTTCGATACCGACCAGGGTCACGCCAGTGGAATGCCGGGCGTTGTTGGCCACCGCCGCCACCCGCACCCGCCGGGCGGTATGGGCGCCGGCCGGAAGGACGGTTTCAAGAGCGCGGGCCACCGCCGCAACGTCGCCGATGCGGTGCTCGACGGAAGGATCGCGGCGGTAGCCGGCCTGATGGATCTGAACGTGCCCGGTCAGGGTGGCGATGGCGTTGGCGACCATCCCGCCGGTCATGCCGCGCATCAGGGCGCCCAAAAAGATCATGCTCCAGACGCCGATGACCACCGCCGTCAGGATGACCCCGGTGCGGCGCGTGTTGCGCCAGATGTTGCGCCAGGCGAGTTGGAAGTGCATAGGAAAAATTCCAGGCCATGGGCCTGATGGGGTTCACAGCTTTTCGCTAAAAAGGCGGGGTGGCGATCTTATGCCGCCCGCATGGCCGCCACCGGTTTGAGCCTGCGCAGGCGCAGGGCCGGGAAGCCTGCGGCCGCCACGGTGATCAGCAGCACCGCCGCCGGCCCGGCGGTGGCCGACAGCAGCGTCAGGCGCGGGTGGATGCGGCCCGGGATGCCGTATTGGCGCATCAGCTCCGCCGCACCGGACAGCGCGATGCCGTGGGCCTGGTAATAGAGCGTCACCGCACAACCGAGCAGGATGCCCAGCGCGATGCCCACCGTGGTCATCATGGCCGATTCCACCAGCACCAGGCGCATGAGACGCCCGGGCCGGGTCCCGACAGCCAGCAGCACCCCGAACTCGCGCGTGCGCTCGAAGATGGCCATCAGGAATGTGTTGAGGATGGAAAAGGCCACCACCATGATCAGCACGAGGTAGAAGATAAATCCGCTGATCATGTCCATCTCGATTCCCTGAAGCAGGCCGGGCATGAGCTGCTGCCAGTCGAGAAATACCAGCCGTTTGCCGCCGTTTGCCGGCAGGCGGCCGGTAACGGCGCGGCGCACCGCGTCGATCTGTTCGAGGTGCTGGCAGACGCCCACCACCGTATGCACGGCCCCGCGCATGGAAAAAACCGTGTCGAAGGTCGCCAGCGGCATCTGCACGGCGCTGCGGTCGAAGTCGTCCTGGCCCGAGCGGTAGATGCCCCGCACGGTGAGCACGGTGGCGGCCACCGATCCGTCGCGGCCCTGGCCCAGCAGGGTCAGCTCGTCGCCCACGCCGACTTGCAGGTTGGCGGCCAGAAGTTCGCCGATCAAGGCGCCGTTGGTGTCGTCCAGTTCCAGAAAGCGGCCCTTGCGCACGAGCAGGGCGAGGGAGGATGCTTTTTGCTCGTTTTCAGGATCGATGCCCACCACCAGGGCGCCGTAGGTGCGCGCCTGCGAGGAGAGCAGCCCGAAGGCCTGGGCGCGGCGGGTCTGGGCCTTGACCTCGGGCATCCGTTGGAGCAGGGCCGCCACCGCGTCCGGGTTGCCGACCACGTCACGGATCTGCTGTTTTTCCTGGTAGCCCTGGGCCTGGATCTGGAAGTGGCCGGTGCGGATGCGCACCGCGGTGTCGATCATGGTGCCGTAGGAGCCGAACTGGAACGAGAGCATGAAGACCAGCAGCAGGCAGGCGAAAGCGATGGCTGCCACGGTGAGCCAGGTGCGCCGCGGGTGGCGCCATACGTTGCGCCAGGCGAGCTTGATGTCTTCGATGGGCATGGGTCAAGGTTCCGCAACGATACGGCTGTAAGGTTTTTGGCAACCGCTTGAAAATATTACCATGCCGGCGGCTGTTGGAGGGCCGCGCGGGTGAAGATGCGCTCGGGCAGATCGTCCTTGAACTCCAGGTGCCGGTATTCGAGCTGGGTGTACTTTTCCCGATCCTGGGCGTCCTGCATGCGCCAGCGGCAAGGGTAGGGCTTGCCACCGATTTTGTTGATGTCGTAGGTGGTCATGGTCTTGACCGGCTCCAGGTCCTCGTCGAAGAAGGCCTCCTGGAGAAGGATGCCGTCCTCGCGGATCTTGAGCCGCTGCATGCCCCAGACCACCGGCGCTGCGGGCCGGGGTGTGGCGGTGACGGTGTATACCCAGTGGCCGCCAATGGTCGCAATTTCGTCGATGGTGTGGGTGTAGTCCTCGATGAGGGTGTCGGACTTGGCCAGGTCGTTGTTGGAAAAATCCGATCCCATCCAGGCCTGGCTCATCATCGAAGGCGGCAGCTTGATCACCCGGTTGACCTTGGGGTTGTAGGTCCACATGCGCGGGCCGTCCTTGAGGGTGCCGTTGCCCTCGTCCTTGGGCGGTGCGCTGATGTAAAAAAGGCTCTGTTTCATCCCCCGGGTCCAGGCCCGGATGGTCATGGTGCGCTGCCAGTCGACCCGGTGGATCGTCATGTCGACCTCCGAGACCGAGGCCCGGCCGCGCATATAGTCGAAGGCCCGGCGCACCAGCTCGCTCGCCTGAGGCCGGTCCCCGGCAGCCGATGGCAGGGGGGCGGTCAGGATCAATGCCAAAAGGGCGCCCAGGACGAGATCTGGCAGTTTGTGCGCTTTCATGCGGAGATCCCCCTAATCATGGCCTCGATGAAAGCGTCGGCCGCGCTGCGCGCATCGAAGTCCGGATCGAACCAGGTCTGCAGCCCGAGGGCGTCCCACATCCCCACCAGGGCGGCCGCCAGGGCAGGGCTGTCCACGTTCTGCATGAACTCGCCGTGGCGCCGGCCGTCTTCGAGCAGGGCGGTCACCACCTCCCGGTACCCCTGGTAGCCTTCGCGAAAGGCCTGCTTGAAGCGCTCTTGCATCTTGCGGTGGCCCGCCGCAGCCCAGAACTCGATCACCAGGCCGTAAACCGCCTCCAACTCCAGCAGGGCGGCCACCACGGTCCGGTTCAGCGACCGCAGCCGGTCGGCGGCCGAGCCGCCCAGCCGGGAGGCGCTGACCCGGGTGGCGGCCTCCATGCGGTCTATGGTCCACTGAAAGACGGCGAAAAACAGCTCTTCCTTGCTGGGAAAGTATTCGTAGACCGTTCCCTTGCCCACCGCCGCGGCGCCGGCGATGTCGGCCATAAGGGTGCCGGCAAAGCCGCATCGGGCGAAGATCCCGGCTGCTGCGCTCAGGATCTGTTCCTTTTTGGCTTGGCGTTTGGCGCTGGGTTCGGGCAGGGGCATTTATTGAAATCCTGACCTTAGGGTCTATCTTAACATATGGTATTTAAATAAAAATATCTTACCTCTATTTATTAGAACCGACCGGTCAGTCGGTTATAAAATCCTTTTTATGCATCCTGTGCAGGCCTGTCAAGCACAAAGTTCAAGCTAACGGGGCGATGCCGCCCCGAGCCGTGTCGCGTTTTTCAACACCGATCGAAGGTGGTGACCCGCCAGAAGCGATCGGCCGGCAGACCGGCACAGATCACCGCTCCGGGGCACGGGGCCACGAGCATCTGACCGTCGGGCGGGGTGATAACGGCGAACAGTTCGATGCAGCACGAGCAGAGATGGGCGCTGCGGTCGATGGCATAGGGGATGCGGCGGCCAGCAGGATCCTCAACGAAGAGGTGCGGCGTGAGGAAGTTGGCGTGGTTGGCGGTGTGAATCTGCACCAGCGCGCCGGGGTCTTGCACCGTAGCGCCCAGGCGCCGGGCCCAGGCCAGGGAAGCGCCTGGCAGCTCTCCGGCGGCGATCCATCCGGCCGGCAGGCGGCGGTCAAGGCGCGAATCGGCCACCAGGGCGGCCCGGGCTTTTTCATCGGCTCGTTGAGGGGGGATGAAATCGGTGGGGCGGATCTCGGCCGCCGGGTCCGCCGGCACCCAGGCCAGGGGTCTGGCGCTGACCACGAGATACCGGCCGCGGCGCGGCGAGGTGCGGTACCAGCTCCCCTGGCGGCGGCAGGGTCCGTCCCAGGCCTCCGGGGGTACGGCGGCCAGGGTAAGACGCCCGCTCAAGGCGAGGCAGGGTAGGCGGCGCACCAGGGGCAGGTCGGTCGTGAAAAGACGGCGGTGGGCGTCCTGTACTTTGCGGAGGCGGTCCGGGGTCAGCCAGTAGATGAAACGCGGTCCGGGCCGCCGGTCGATGGGGGTGCTCAGGCGCGCCGCGATTTCTGGCGCAGGACGGTGATCGTCGCTGACCACCACCAGGTCGGCTGCGGGCGGCAGTTCGGGCAGGGGGCAGCGTGTGGGGCAGCCGCAGATCAAGAGCAGGCGCGCCGCCCGGTTGTCGCCGTGATCCGTCCAGGTGACGGCCGATCCGGCCGAGCGCCGGATGGCATCGAAGTAGGCGCTACGGTCGAAGTCCGGATTGCAGCCGCCGCAGAACTTGACCGCCACCGGGATGGGACTCGGGGGCGGGGTACAGGCCCGGTCGTGATTCACGGCGCAGAGAGTCTCCGGGCCGTGAGCACCTCGGCCCGGGCCACTGTGGCCATCAGGCCGGCAATGGCCCGGGTCTGGTCGTCGGCCGGCGCGTTGCCGGGACGGCGGGGCGGGCCCACCGCGATTCCGCGGGCCGTCACAGCGGCCTTGATCGTGCCGGTGGGGTTGCTGTTGCGGTTCATGACGTCCACCAGGGGGAGGATCTGGTTGAAGTAGATCTCCCGGGCCAGGGGGAGGTCACCGCGGTGGTGGACCGCCGTCATGAGCTGGCGGCAGGAGCGCGGCACGGCGTTCATGATGCCGGTGATCCAGGTCCGGCAGCCGAGGGCCAGAGATTCCATGCCGGAATGATGCCCGAGCGCATGATGGCGCTCACCGCGTCGCCGGCCCGGCGGATGTCGTCGAAGACCGCCGAGCAGGTGGCCCTGACCGGCGGCTGGGGGTTGATCTTGAGGGTGATTTCGGTGACGATCCCCAAGGTCCCCTCCGAGCCGACGAAGAGCCGGGCCAGGTCGAAACCGGAAGCCGTCTTCATCGTCTTGGTGCCGGTGCGCAGGATGGCGCCGTCGGGCAGAACCACCTCCAGGGCGAGGACGTAGTCGCGGGTGGTGCCGTACTTGGCGCCCCGCAGACCGCCGGCGTTGGTGGCCACGTTGCCCCCCAGGGTGGCGGCTTTGCCCGAAGCCGGGTCCGGGGGAAACATGTACCCGTGAGGCGCCAGGCGGTTTTCCAGATCGGCGTAAACCACCCCGGGTTGGACCACCACGTAGCGGTCCGGGATGCGGACCTCCAGGATGCGGTTCATCCGCCCCATGTCGATGACCAGCCCGCCGCGCACCGGCACGGCCAGGCCGGTGAGACCGGTGCCGGCCCCCCGGGGGATCACCGGGAAGCGTTCCTGGTTGGCCAGTTTGAGAATCCGCGAAACCTGTTCGGTTTGGGTGATCCAGACCGCGGCGTCGGGGCGGTGGCGGTGTTCCGAGGCGTCTGATGAGTAGCTGACCAGGTCGATGATCTGATCGGTGAAGCCGTCGGCCCCGACGATATCCTGCAACGCCTGTTTGACCCTTGCCTCCATGCATGGTGATTTCGTGCTGATTCGATAAGCCATTAAACTCCAAGTGGTTATCAAAACATCTGGACAACCCCTTGATATTCAGTTATATAGCTCCCCGGCAGGTCATCTTTCGTTAATGGGGGGCGATGTGTTGTATCTCAAACAAGTCGTTGTTCGGTTAGTTCGCCGGAATCAAGATCAGCGCTTCCAGAGCTTGATGCACCGGCATCATTACTTGGGCGCCTTGCCCAAAATCGGTGAAACCCTGCGATATGCGGCCTGTATCGGTGATCAATGGGTCGGCTTGGTCAGCTTTTCCGCTCCCGCCCTCAAATGTGCTGCTCGCGATCAGTGGATCGGTTGGCCCTTTAACCATCAGTTCGATCGGCTCAATTTGTTGACCAACAACAGCCGTTTTCTGATCCTGCCCGACTGGCATCTGCCAAACATGGCCTCGCGCATCCTGGCCTTGTGCCGAAAAAGACTGCCCGCCGACTGGCAAGCCGCTTTCGGACATCCCGTGCTGTTGCTCGAAACCTTCGTCGATCCCGCGCGCTTCAAGGGAACCATCTATAAAGCCGACAACTGGACTGCGGTCGGAAACTCCAAAGGTTTTCATCGGCACGCCAAAGGATACAGCGACACGGCCGACTCACCCAAAATGGTTTTTGTCAAACCGTTGCGCCCCGATGCGCAAACCCTCTTGTCACAGACCATGCTGCCACCGCTTTATCAAACAGGAGATCCTAAAATCATGCTGCCGGCTCAACATATGCAATCTTTGCCCCGATTTTTCGCCGACATCCCCGATCCGCGACGCCCCCAAGGCCGACGCCATCGTCTGGCAACCGTTTTGGCCATCGCCGCCGCAGCAACCCTGTGTGGCATGCGCGGCTACCAGGCCATCTCCGATTGGGCCAACAGCCTCGGACAAAAAGCACGCCGGCGCTTCCAATGCCGCTACCGAAACGGCCACTACAGCGTGCCGAGTCTGTCGATCATCCGCGATGTGCTCATCCGGGTCGATCCGGCACGCCTCGACGACGCCCTGCAAAAATGGAACAGCATCCACGCCGGCTGCGACCAATGCCTGGCCATCGATGGCAAAACCATGTGCAACGCCATTGACGATCAAGGCTATCAGACCCACATCATGAGCGTTGTCGGCCATACCACCAGTGCCTGCTACACCCAAAAAAAGTCGGCAACCTGGCCGTAGACGACCAAAAGGTCAAGCGCACCAACGAAATCAAGACCGCCCAGCCCCTGCTCGATGCCATCAAGATCGAAAACAAAGACATCACCGCCGATGCCCTGCTGACACAGAGAAAGTTCGCCGAATACATCGTCGAGCAGCGCGGCGCCCACTACCACTTCACCGTCAAAAACAACCAGCCCGGACTGTTCGACGACATCGGTCTGTACTTCAAAGACCGCGGCCAACCCGATTTCATCCTTTGCGACCCGCCCGACCACGGCCGCATCGAAGAGCGCAAGATCTGGACCACCACCGAACTCAACGAGTTTCTCGACTTTCCTCACGTCCAACAAGCTTTTGTCATCGAACGCCGATGCACGGACAAAAAAAGCGGCAAACAATCATTTGAGATTGCTTACGGTATCACCAGTAGACCTGCCGAGCAGGCCGACGCCCGATGCCTGCTGGCCATAAACCGCGGCCATTGGTGCATCGAAAACAAATGCCATTACATCATCGACTGGAACTTCGACGAAGACCGCAGCCGTATCCGCAAAGGCCACGGGCCTGAAAATATCACCCGGTTGCGCCGCTTTGCCGTAAGCGCAATTAAATCCAAAGGTGTGCGCAGCGTGGCGCAAAAAATGCGCCAACTGGCTCGCAACGTCCGCTTGGTCTTCGACTATCTGGCCATGACTGACAACTGCCGGCCGACCGCAACACGGGCATAGAACAAATTCACCGTGGCCTCCATGAGTGACTCCTTGTTGAGGGCTGCGGTATGTTCCATATCCCAGAACTATTTTCTAAATAGGGAAACTCGGCATTGCAAGGGAGAAGGTTTCGTACCTGACAACAAATTTCCGCGATACGGAACAAATTGGTTGGAATGCGTATCGATGGGGAATGGGGGGCTGTGCCGGAAGCGTCGGGCAAGCCAACTCTTCTTACCGGCCGCGAAAAATGTCGCAGATGTGCTCCGCAGGAAGGCACCCGGTCGCCATAGCGCCTCTCGGAGAAAGTTGCAGTTGCGCTTGTCCCGCGGTATCCGCCCGTAATTTTTTGTTTTAAAAGCCTTCCAGCTTGGCCAGCACGTCGCTCATCACCTCGCTGGCGCCGCCGCCGATGGAGATCAGGCGCGCATCCCGGAAAAAGCGCGAGACGCGCATCTCGTTCATGAACCCCATGCCGCCGTACATCTGCAGGCAGCCGTCGGCGATCTTGTTCAAAAGATCGCCGCCGAGCAGCTTGCCCATGGAAATCTCCCGGGTGGCGTCCCGGCCGGCCTGCTTGAGGCGTACGATGTGATAGGTGAGCTGTCGCAGACACTCGAGTTCGCTGAGCCACTGCACCAGCCGGTGGCGCAGGACCTGCTTGGCGATCAGCGGTTTTCCGAAGACGATGCGGCCGCGGATGTACTCCACCGTCTCGCGGATCATGTCCTCGCCGCCGATGTAGCACATGGGCAGCGCCGAGAAGCGCTCATGCTGGAACTGCTGCATCTGGTAGATGAATCCTTCGCCCTCCTGGCCGATGCGGTTTTCCGCGGGGAGGCGCAGGTCGTCGAAGAAAAGTTCGGCCGTGTCGCTGCTGCGCATGCCGAGCTTGTCGAGCTTCTTGCTGATCTTGAAGCCCGGCAGGTCGGTGGGCACTACGAAGAGGCTGAAGGAATGGTAGCCCGGTGCCTCGCTGGTGCGGGCCAGCAGGGTGAGAAAATCGGCCTGGGTGCCGTTGGTGATGTAGGTCTTGGAACCGTTGATGACGTAGCTGTCCCCGTCGCGTTGGGCAAAGGTCTTCAGGGCGGCCACATCCGATCCGGCCCCCGGTTCGGTGACGGCGATGGCGCCGACCATTTCGCCTTTGATGGCGGCTTTTAAATATTTCTCCTTGAGATACTCGGAACCGAACTGGGCGATGGCCGGGGTGGCCATGTTGGTCTGAACCGCGATGGCCATGGGAAGGGCGCCGCATTTGATGCGGGAGATTTCTTCGAGCATCACCGTTTCGTACCAGTAGTCCAGACCTTCGCCGCCGTACTTCGGGTCATAGCGGATCCCGAGAAACCCGAGCTGCCCCATCTCCCTGAAAAGTTCATGCAGCGGGGCGATGCCCGCCTCCTCCCACTCGTCCACGAAGGGGTTGATCCGCTTGTTGACGAAATCGCGGACCGCCTTGCGCACCTGTTCGTGTTCCTTGTTGAAGTAGAGGTTCTGGCTCATGCGGTTCTCCTTGGGATCTGGAGGAGTTCTGAGAAAAGGGTTTTGAGGAAAAGGACTTAAAGGACCCAAAGGGCCCAAGGGACGGCCGGCGGCGATTGTTTGTCCTTTGCGTCCCTTTCGTCCTTTGGGTCCCTTAACCGAATCAACACCAACCGATCGATGCCGCTGAAAATCATGCAAATGTCCCTGCCGGCGGGCCGTTGTCCGGCGGACCGGCAAAGGCCTGGGCCACCTCCATCCAGCGGCGCGCCGTCTTTCCGGCGCAGATCAGGGCCGTGTCGTCCACGTGGCGCCGCTGGGTCACCACCAGGCAGAAATCCTCGGCCGGCCCGGTGACCGATTCGGCTGCGGCCGCATCCCCCCAGGTCCAGGTTTCCCCGGACCGCGAGGCCAGTGCCACCCGCACCGGGATGTCCGGAACTTCCATGCCCCGGTTGGAAAAGCTCCAGCTGAAGGTCTTGACCCCCAGGTGGGCGATGTCCTGCAAGCCGGGGCTGACCGGCCGCTTTTTTTTGAGCGCGTCGTAGACGTCCTGCCCGTGGGCCCAGGTTTCCATCAGCCGCGCGGTGGCAAAGGAAAGCGCGCTCATCGGCGGGCCGTACCATGGCAGGCGCTCCCTGGGGTTCAGTGCGGATAGGGCGCCGATGAGCTGCCGGCGCTCCTCGCGCCACCAGGCGTGCAGATCCGCCGTGATCATGGCGCGCCCCTTGGCCAGGGTAATCCCGGTGACTTCATCCATGCTCTTGATGTTGCCCAGGTCTGCGATCATGTGCCGGGTAAAGGCGTCGGGGTCCGTGGCGGCCAGCCGCGCCGTATGATCGAAGTAGGCCAGGTGGCAGATTTCGTCCTTGACGGTCCAGCCGTTGCAGAGGGTCGCAAGGGCCCAGCCGGCCGCGTCGAGCCCGCTGACCAGTGCGTCGAGGTGCTCCTGCTCCCAGGCCAAGTCGCTGCAGATCTGCTTCATCTTCCCCATCCTTTTTTGTGTGCGCTGCGTTCTCTGAGGTGAATTTTGTTATTCTATTCTCCGGAAACCACCAGGATCGACGCGGGCATCTCGATGACCTTGGCGCGCAGGTACTCGCCCAGGGTTTTGGCCTGGGGATCGCTGCGCACCGAGGCCGCCACCCCCTCACCCAGCAGACCGCGGATATAGAAGTTCACCGCCAGCAGGTTGGGCAGTTCGTAGCGGTCGATGGTGTAGGGTGCGCAGTCCGGCAGCAGCTCTTGCAGCTTCTCCGTGGTAAGATAACCCCTGAGGAACGCGTAGGCTTCAGGAGTCTGGGCCCAGACCCCGAGATTGGCGTTGCCGCCCTTGTCGCCGGCGCGGGTGGCAAAGGCCCGGCCCAGCGGCACCCGCACCAAGGGACCCTTGGGAACGGCCGGGATGTCCCGCTTTTCAGGCACCCCCGCCACCGCGTTGTGCCCTTCAGCAGTCTTGATCACCGCCACGGGTTTGCCGTCGAGGTAGACGTTCTGGTGGATAAAACGGTTCGACACCAGCGCGGGCCAGTGCACCACGGCCGGCGAGCCAGGGCCCGGCGGCGCGGTGAGGGTGAAGCCCGGGATGTTGGCCAGGGCCATCTCCACCACCTTGGCCGAGAAAAGCTTGCCGGCCTTTTTGGCGTCCGGATCCATCACGGTGATGCGCAGAAAGGCGAAGGCCTCGTCGTTGGTGGGCGGGTCGGGTTTGTCCGAGCGCACGAGCTGCACATCCACCGTCTGGAAGCGGTCCCGCCCGCCCAGGCTTTCGAAGAGGGTTTCGGTGACGATCTCGGCTTTCTTTTCGATTTCGAGCCCGGTGAGGATCACCGTCATCTGATTCTTGTGCCCGGCCAGGGTGTTGATGCAGACCTTGGTCGTCTCCGGGGACGGCTCGCCCCGGGTGCCCGTGGCCCGCACCCGGTCGGCGCCTTCCTGCTCCAGACGCAGGGTGTCGAAGCGCACCGTCACGTCCGGTGTCAGGTAGTGGGGCGCGGCGATCTCGTAAAGAAGCTGGGCCGTCACCGTGCCCACCGACACCAGCCCGCCGGTGCCCGGGTGTTTGGTGATGGTAAAGCTGCCGTCGGCCTCGATCTCCGCGATGGGAAAGCCGACATTGCGATAGGACGGCACCTCGTGGATGAAGGAGTAGTTGCCGCCGGTGGCCTGGGCGCCGCACTCGATGATGTGGCCCGCCGCATAGGCGCCGGCCAGGCGGTCCCAGTCGGCGGGGTCCCAGCCGAAATGCCACGCGGCCGGGCCGGCCACCAGCGCGGCGTCCGCCGCGCGGCCGCAGACCACGATGTCCGCCCCCTGGTTCAGGGCCTCGACGATGCCCCAGCCGCCCAGATAGGCGTTGGCACTGATGGCCATGGCCCCGGCCTCGGCCAGGCCGATCCCCTTGTCCAGGTGGGTGAAGGTCTCGCCCTGGGCCTGGAGTTCGGCCAGCCGCGGCATCAGGTCGTCGCCCTCGATATAGGCGATCTTCGGCGCCAGACCGAGCTTTTCGGCCAGGGCCCTTAGGGCCTGGGCCATGCCGGCCGGGTTGAGGCCGCCGGCATTGCTCACCACGCGGATCCGCTTTTCCAGGCACTCGCCCATGATCTCTTCCATCTGCTTGAGAAAGGTCGGCACGTAGCCGGTCTCCGGCGCCTTGAGCTTCTTCTGGAAGAGGATCGCCATGGTGAGTTCGGCTATATAGTCCCCGGTGAGCACGTGGATGGGGCCGCCCCGGACCATCTCGGCCGCCGCCGAGAGGCGGTCGCCGAAGAACCCGCTGCAATTGGCGATGATCAGTTTGTCACCTGCTGTTGGATGCGGCATAGTGCCCCCTTGTGGCTTGGATGCGATTCATTTCCCTTTTCGGACCGGATCCACCGGGTGCATCCCATCTTGGAGGTACTTGTGGGCCAGGTCGATGTAGAGCTGCTTGCCGAAGTCCCAGATGAGCCGGTCTTTCTCGTTCACCGGCCGGATCACCCGGGCCGGGTTGCCGGCGGCCATCATGTCGGCGTCGATGATCTGGCCCCACTTGACCACCGTGCCCTCGGCCACGATGGCACCGGCGCCGATCTCGCTTTCGATGCTCACCACCGCGCCCATGCCCACCACCGCTCCGTCGCCGATGCTGCGGGCATGGACGGTGGCGCCGTGCCCTAGAGTGACCCGGCAGCCGATCTTCAGTACGTGCCCCGGCGCGGCGTGGAGGATCACTCCTTCTTCCACCGCCGACCCGTTCCCGATCTCGATGCGGCCGTGGTCCCCGCGCAGGATGGCGCCGGGACCCACATAGCCGTCGTCGCCGATCTCCACGTTGCCGATGACCGTGGCCAGCTCGCTCACATAGGTGCCTTGCCCCACGGCCGGCACCTTGCCGTCGAAGAAATAGAACATGGCGCCTACTTTCCCGTGAACCGGGGCAGTCGTTTTTCCAAAAAGGCCATGATCCCTTCGCGGGCGTCTTCGGTGGCCGCCACCGCGGCGAGGCGGCCCGCCAGAAACCGCACCGCCTCGTCCAGGGGCATCGTTTCGGCGGCGGCAAAGGCCTCCTTGCCGAGGCGCATGCCGATGGGGCTCTTGCCGGCCAGGGCGCCGAGGACCTTGTCCACCTCGGCGTCGAAATCCGTTTCGGGCACCCACGCGGGTGACGAGGCCCATGGCCAGGGCCTGATCGGCGGTGAGTGTCTCGCCGAGCAGGATCATCTCCATGGCCTTTTTGCGCTCCACGTTGCGGAAGATCAGCGCCCCGATCATCATGGGAAAGAGCCCCACGTTGACCTCGGGGGTGCCGAACTTGGCCGTCTTTTTGGCGATGACGATGTCGCAGCCGAGCATGAACCCGGTGCCCCCGGCCAGGCAGTGCCCGTTGACCCGCGCCACGGTGGGCTTGGGAAAAACAGCCAGGCGGCTGATGAGGCGCGCGTAGCTGTCGAAAACACGCCGGCTTTCATCATCGGTCCCCATGCCGCCGCCTAGATCGGCGCCGGTGCAAAAGGCCTTTTCCCCGGCGCCGGTGACGCAGACCCACACGGACCGCATCGTCGGCCAGGGCCCGGTCCAGAGCCTCGTGAAACAGGGCCAGCGCCCCGGGGCTGATGGCATTGCGCCGGCTCTCCCGGTTGATGGTCACGGTGGCCACGTGGTTTTCCACGCGGTAGGTCAGATCCTGTTCGGCCATGTCAGGGCCTCCTCTGTCGATGGTTCGAAGCGGTATGTTGAAATGTTAGGACATTTCAGGCCGCCGAGGCGGTCTCTTCTTCCACGGCCGGCTCGATGTCCACCAGCACCTGCTTCGGCGTGACCTTGTCGCCCTCGGCCACGTTGACGCGGGTCACCACCCCGTCGAAGGGGGCCGTGAGGGTGGTGTCCATTTTCATGGCCGAGACCACCACCACCCCCTGGCCCTTTTCCACGCTGTCGCCCTGGGCCACGAGAAGTTTGGTCACCACCGCGGGCATGGGCGGCGAAACCTGCTTCGGCCCGTCATTGCGCGTCCCTCGGCGCCGGGTCTGTTGTGCGGCGGCGTCTTCGAGGAGCCATGTGCGGCCGTCCACCATCACCGTCTTGCCCTCGGGAGTGTCGGCCACGAAGGCCATGACCTGGTGGCCGTCCACGGTGAGGTGGATCTGGTAATCGGAGATGCGCCGGTAGGCGACTTCGTGCTGATCGTCTCCGATTGATACGCGAAAGCGCGCGTCGCCGTCGGCCTCGGCGTCGAGGGTGATGACGTCGTCGTTGTTTTTCAGCTTGTATTGCATGACTAGAGTCTCCAGTTGCCCAGGGTCTGAAAAGGACCGGAGTGCAAGGCCGCCGCCACGCCGGCAACCGCCGGCCGCATTTTAGGGGCCATGGCGTCGGCTAGCGCGGCCATGGCGGCCAGATTCCGGCGGTCCGCCCCCGGGGTCCATTCCGCAAAATGGGTGGGAATGAAGTCGGTATAAGTCTGACCATCGACAAAGGGTTGGGAAGAGAGCACGTCGATGAGAAAACCGATGGACGTTTTGACCCCGAGCACCGCGTACGACTCCAGGGCCCGGATCATGCGCCGGATCGCCTGATCGCGGGTCTCGGCGTGCACCACCAGCTTGGAGAGGATCGGATCGTACTCCACCGGCACCTCGAAGCCCGAGTAAACCCCGCAGTCGTTGCGCACCCCGGGACCGGCCGGTTCGCGCAGAAAAACGATTTTCCCCGGGCAAGGGAAAAAGTTCTGTTCCGGGTCTTCGGCGTAGATCCGGCACTCGATGGCGTGGCCCCGGCCTTCCAGATCCGCCTGGGACAGAGACAAGGGCCGGCCTGCGGCGATCTCGATCTGGTGGCGCACCAGGTCGACGCCGGTGATCATCTCGGTGATGGGGTGCTCCACCTGCAACCGGGTGTTGACTTCCAGAAAGTAGAAGCGGCCTTCGGGGTCGAGGATGAACTCCACCGTGCCGGCGTTGACGTAGCCTGCGGCCCGGGCCGCGGCCACCGCCGCCTCGCCCATGGCGGCGCGCAGCGCCGGGGTCAGGGCCGGGCTGGGGGTTTCCTCGATGATTTTCTGGTGGCGGCGCTGGATGGAGCACTCGCGTTCGAAGAGGTGAATCGTGTTTCCTCGGGTGTCGGCCAGGATCTGGACCTCCACGTGACGCGATGTGGCCAGAAACTTTTCCATGTATATGGCCCCGCTGCCGAAGGCGGCGGCCGCTTCCCGGGAGGCGGCCTCGCAGGATTCTGCTAGGGCTGCCGGATCTTTCACGATGCGCATCCCCTTGCCGCCGCCGCCGGCCGCCGCCTTGATCAGCACCGGATAGCCGATGGCTTCGGCCTGGGCGGCCCTGGCGGCCGGGTCGCCGGCCTCCTCGGTCATGCCGGGGATCACCGGCACCCCGCCTTTTTGCATGATGCGGCGGGCCACCACCTTGTCGCCCAGGTCGCGGATGACCCGGGCCGGCGGGCCGATGAAGACGATCCCGGCTTTGGCGCAGCGTTCGGCGAAGGCGGCGTTTTCGGCCAGAAACCCGTAGCCGGGGTGGATCGCCTCGGCGCCTGTCTGCCGGGCCGCGGCGATGATGGCCGCGATGTTCAGGTAGCTGGCGGCCGGCTCGGCCGGGCCGAGGGGGACCGCCTCGTCGGCTTCCAGGGCATGGAGGGCCCGGTCGTCCACCTCCGAGTAGACCGCCACCGTGGCAATGCCCATCTCGCGGCAGGTGCGCATGATCCGCAGGGCGATCTCGCCACGGTTGGCAACGAGAACTTTCTTGAACATGATCACTCCTCGATTGGGGTGGCTGCGGGCGGCGCGCGCCGCCCTGGCCGAATTACATCCGGAAGATGCCGTAGCCGTACACGCCGTCGCGGATCGGCGCGTTGAGCGCCGCCGAGATGCTCAGCCCCAGGACGTCCCGCGTCTTGGCCGGGTCGATGATCCCGTCGTCCCACAGGTTGCTCGTGGAGTAGTAGGCGTCGCCTTCCTTGATGGCTGCGGCGATCACCGGTTCGCGGATGAAGGCCACCTCCTCGGCGGTAAGCGGCGGCTGGCCCGCCCTTGCCCGCTGGTCGTTTTGCAGCGTCACCAGCACGTCGGCCGCCTGGGCCCCGCCCATCACCCCGATCTGGTGGTTGGGCCAGGCCCAGAGGAAGCGCGGCGAGTACCCCCGGCCGCACATGGCGTAGTTGCCCGCCCCGAACGAGGCCCCCACCATCATCGTGAGTTTGGGCACCGTGGCCGTGGACACGGCGTTGACCATCTTGTGCCCGTTCTTGGTGATCCCGCCCCGCTCGTATTCGCGGCCGATGATGAACCCGGTGATGTTCTGCAGGAAGACCAGCGGAATGCGCCGGCTGTCGCAGAGCTGGATGAACTGGGTCCCCTTGAGGGCGCTTTCTGAAAACAGGATTCCGTTGTTGCCCAGAATCCCCACCGGGTAGCCGTGGATGTGGGCAAACCCGCAGACCAGGGTCGAGCCGTACATCTCCTTGAACTCGATGAACTCGCTGCCGTCCACGATGCGCGCGATCACCTCGCGGATGTCGTAGGGCGCGGCGATGTCCCGCGGCACGATCCCGTAGATCTCCTTGGGATCGTACAGCGGCGGCTTCGGCTCCCGGCAGGTGAGTTTGGCCTTTTCGGTATCCGGCAGGTTGGCCACCAGTTGGCGTACGATCTCGATGGCGTGGGCGTCGTCCTCGGCAAAGTAGTCCGACACCCCGGACTCGGCGCAGTGCAGCGCCGCACCGCCCAGGTCGTCGGCCGAGACCTCCTCGCCCGTGGCCGCCTTGACCAGGGGCGGGCCGCCCAAAAAGATGGCCCCGTGGCCGCGCACATGCACCACCTCGTCGCTCATGGCCGGCACGTAGGCCCCGCCGGCGGTGCAAAGGCCCATGACGGCGGTAATCTGGGCGATGCCCATCTTGCTCATCATGGCCTGGTTGTAGAATACCCGCCCGCCGTCGTCGGAATCCGGAAAGATCTCCGATTGGAGCGGCAGAAAGGCGCCGGCCGAGTCGAGGAGGTTGACGGTGGGCAGGCGGTTTTCCATGGCGATGGTCTGGCCGCGCAGGGTTTTTTTGACCGTCATGGGATAGGACGAGCCGCCCTTGATAGTGGGGTCGTTGGCAAAGACCAGCACCTCCTTGCCGGCCACCATGCCGATGCCGACCACGGCCCCGGCCTTGTGGATTTTGCCGTCGTACATCCCCCGGGCCGCCAGGGCCCCGATCTCCAGAAACGGGGTGTTGGGGTCGAGGAGCAGCTCGATCTTTTTGGGGGTGGGCAGCTTACCCATCTCGGCCAGACGGGCCAGTGACTTTTTCGAACGTGTGTCCCAGGCGGTCTTCAGTTCCCTGTCCAGGTCCTCCACCAGCGCACGCATGGCCTCGAAATTATTCTGATACGCCTCGCTGCGCGGATCGACGGTGGTTTCGATGACGCTCATGTCGGTTTTATCTCCCTTTTACCGGTACCTCTTGTTTTCAGTCCCCCGGGACCCGGGTCTCGGGGATAGGCCTTTTCGTATTCAAGGAAGGTGCCATTTGCGCTTCGGTGTTGCAGGTCCATGATAATCTTGAATTTAATTCACTAAATAGGGATCATTGACAATGAAGAGTGCTTCAAATATGTTTCACGTTGTTGCAACAGCGTTGTGACAATTTGCCGCGGAGTGATATCGCCACAGTATAAGAGCGGAGCGCGCCCATGGATGTGCTGCTGCCCGGTCCGGCGGGCAATCGGGATCTGAAACGCATCCTCGATTACTTGAAGATTAGCTATTGGCTGGTAGACATGGGGTTCGTGCTGCTGGACGTCAACGAGACCTTCGTCGAACTCACCGGAGCCGAGCGCCACCGGCTCGTCGGCCGGGACATGCGCACGCTGATAAGCGCCGATGAACGCCGCAAGGTGGAGCAGATCATCACCGCCCTGGCCTCGGGCCGCGAGGAGTCGATCCAGTTCGAGCTTTACGTCTACGGCCGGGACATGGAAAAAATTCCGGTCCTGTTCCATCTTTCCACCAACACGGACGCCGCGGGCCGGCCGGCCACGTGCAACGTGCTGCTGGTGGACAACAGCGGGCAGAAAAAGATCCGCGACGACCTGGAAAAGGAGAAGATGATGCTCCAGAGCATCCTCTTCGGCATCCGCGACTGCGTCACGATCTTCGACGAGCGCGGGCGCTTCATGTTCGGCAACCCGGAGAGCCGGGTCCTGCAATTCGACCGCAAGACGCCCCTGCTGCCGCCCGGGTCCGAGGGGCCGGCCAAGCTCGAGTTGACCGTCAACGGCCAGGCGCGCCAGTTCGT
Organism: Desulfobacterales bacterium; assembly: GCA_963668645.2. Lineage (GTDB taxonomy): Bacteria > Desulfobacterota > Desulfobacteria > Desulfobacterales > UBA2174 > UBA2174. Next base: position 1,589,720 of record CAXXWC010000021.1, on the reverse strand, counting down.
GGGTGAGATCCGGCCGATCTACGATCATGAGGGGCGCCTGTTCGCCTACGCCGAGACGCTCACCGACATCACCGACAACATCCGCCTGGCCGAACGCGAGCGCGAACTGTTCCACTATCGACGGCAGCTGCGGCGCCACCGGCTCCAGACCGAGATGATCGGCAGCGGCAAGAAGATGCAGGGCGTCTTCGAGACCATCCTGCGCTGCGCAGAGGTCGACTCGAGCGTTCTGATCATGGGCGAGACCGGGGTGGGCAAGGAGGTGGCCGCCCGGGCGATACATGCCCAGAGCCACCGGCGCGAAAAGCCGTTCGTCTCGGTCAACTGCGGTGCGCTGCCTGAGGCGTTGCTCGAATCCGAGATGTTCGGCCATGTACGGGGCGCCTTCACCGGCGCCATCTCGGACCGCGCCGGACTTTTTCGCGAAGCGCACGAGGGGACCCTCTTTCTGGACGAGATCGGCGAGCTGGACAAGGCGATGCAGGTCAAGCTGCTGAGAGCCTTGCAGGAGAGGGAGGTCCGGCCGGTGGGCGCCGACCGCTCGTACCCGGTGGATGTGCGCATCATCTGCGCCACCAATCAAGACCTGCCGGTCATGGCCCAGCGCGGCGATTTCCGGCTCGACCTTTTCTACCGTGTAGCGGTGATCCCCCTGGTGATTCCCCCCTTGCGCCAACGGTCCCAGGACATATTCCGCCTGGTGGACCACTTCATCGCCAAACACGGCAAAAAAGACGGCCCAGCCCTGCCGAAACTCAACCTCGCCGCCCAGCAGACGCTTTGCCGCTACCACTGGCCCGGCAATATCCGCGAGCTGGAAAACGCCGTCGAGTACGCCCTGGCCATGGGCCGCGGCTCTGAAATCACTCCGGAGTGCTTTCCCGTGCAGGTGCTCTACCCGCAAAGCCCGGCCCTCTCCGGCCGGTCGCCGGCAGACGGGCCGGCCCCGGTCCGGGGCGACAGGAAGGCACGCGAGCACCGGCGTATCGCCGAGGCCCTGGAGCGCCACGACGGCAACCAGAGCGCGGCGGCCCGGGACCTGGGCATTTCCCGGGTGACCCTGTGGCGCAAAAAGACGATGTACGACCTTTGATCAATGGTTCAGATGGCAGGCCGACCGGCGGCCCGGGGCGATCTCGAGAAGGGCCGGGCGCTCTTTGCCGCAGCGGTCCATTCGCTGCGGGCAGCGCGGATAGAAGGGACAGCCCTTCGGCAGATGGATGGGCGTGGGCACCTCGCCTTCGGCCAGGCCTGCACGCTCGTTGAATTCCAGGTCGTCCAGGGTGGGGATGGCCGAAAAGAGCAGCCGCGTATAGGGGTGGTTGGGAGCGGCAAAGATCGCTTCGGTGGCGGCCGATTCAACGATGAAGCCCAGGTACATCACCGCCACGCGGGTCGAGATGTGCTTGACCACGCTCAGGTCGTGGGAGACGAAGAGGTAGGTCAGGTTCAGCCGCTCTTGCAGGTCCATCATCAGGTTCAAGATCTGGGCCTGGATGGAGACGTCCAGGGCGCTGATCGGCTCGTCGCCGATAACCAGCTCGGGCCCGCAGGCCAGGGCCCGGGCGATGCCGATGCGCTGGCGCTGGCCTCCGGAGAACTGGTGCGGGTAGCGGTTGATGTAGTCCGGGTCGAGACCCACCTGGGCCAGGACTTCCTCCACGGCTGCCCTCAGGCCGGCTCTGTCGGCCAGGCCGAGGCGTAGCATGGGCCGGCCCACGATCTCCAGGACTTTTTTGCGCGGGTTCAGCGAGGAGAAAGGGTCCTGGAAGATGATCTGGATGCGCTGCTGAAACGGGCGCCGCTGCCGGCCGGCCAGGGCGCCGATTTCCGTGCCGCCGAAATAGATGCGGCCGGCCGTGGGCCGGTGCAGTCCGATGACGGTTTTGGCCAGGGTGGACTTGCCGCAGCCGCTCTCGCCCACCAGAGCGAGGGTTTCGCCCCTCTCGATGTGCAGGTCCACCCCGTTTAGTGCGTGCACCACCTGGCGCAGGCGGCGGATGCGGCCGTTTTGCCAGCGAAGCTGCTGGAAAAGGTTCTTTTGGACGGGAAAGTGCTTGGTGAGCCCTTCCAGGCGCAGCAGAGGGTCGCGTTGGGGCAGGCTCATGGGGCCGGCCTCCGTTGGCAGGCCACCCAGTGGCCGGGAGCGACCTCTTGCATGGGCGGGCGTGTCCGGCATTCGGTACCGGCGTGGTCGCAACGGGGCGCGAAGGGGCAGGCCTCGCCCATGTCGCGCAGGTTGGGCATCATGCCCGGGATCTGGGTCAGACGCCGCCGGCGCCGCTGGCTGCCGGGGATCGAGGCGATCAAGCCGCGGGTGTAGGGATGGGCCGGCCGGCGGATGACGGCCTCCTTGGGGCCGCTTTCCACCAGGCGCCCGGCGTACATGACGCAGATGCGGTCGCAGAACTGGCCCACCAGGGCGATGTCGTGGGTGATGAGGATCAGCGCCGTACCGTGCTGGCGCACCAGCCGCCGCATGAGGGTCAGCACCTGGGCCTGGATGGTCACGTCCAGGGCTGTGGTCGGTTCGTCGGCGATGATCAGGTCCGGCCGGGACGCCATGGCGATGGCGATACCCACACGCTGGCGCATGCCCCCAGAGAACTGGTGGGGGTATTCGGCCAGGCGCTGCTCCGGGGAAGGGATGCCCACCATCCGCAGCAGTTCCCCGGCCCGGCGGTGGGCCGCGCTGCGGCTCATGGACTGGTGGGCCATGAGGGTTTCGACGATCTGGAAGCCGATGGTAAAGACCGGATCCAGGCAGGTCTGGGGATCCTGGAAGACCATGGAGATGCGGTTGCCGCGGATTTTCTCCAGCTGTTCGTCGGATTTGGCCACCAGGTCTTCACCTTTGAACAGGATCCGGCCCTCCACGATCCTGCCGGGCGGGTCGATAAGCCCCAGGATGGAAAAGCCGGTGATGGATTTGCCGGCTCCCGACTCGCCTACCAGACCAAGGATGGAACCGGGGGCCAGATCGAAGCTGACGTCGTCCACGGCCTTGACCACCCCCTTGCGGGTAAAAAAGTAGGTCTTGAGCCGCCGGACCTCCAGCACGTTGCCGCTTGCGGCCGTCATCGCTTGAGCCTCGGGTTGAGCACGTCGCGCAACCGGTCCCCCAACAGGTTGATCCCCAGCACCACCCCCATCAGGGCCAGGCCCGGCAAAACCGATATCCACCAGAAGCCGCTGAAGAGCACCTGGTATCCATCATAGATCAGCGATCCGAGGCTCGGTTCGGTGATGGGCACGCCCAGGCCCAGGAAGCTGAGGGTCGATTCCAGGATGATGGCGTTGGCTACCCGAACCGTGCCGATGACGATGATGGGGGCCACGATGTTGGGCAGCACTTCCCTCAGCATTATGGCCGCCGAGGACATCCCCGTGGCCCGGGCTGCATCGACGTAGTCCTTGGAACGCTCGGAAAGGGTGCTGCCCCTGGCCGTGCGGGCGTAGAATACCCAGTTGACCACGCTGATGGCCACGATGATCTTGAACAGGCCCTGGCCCCAGATCGCCATGATCACCAGGGCGATGAGGATGGCCGGAAAAGAGAGCTGAATGTCCGCCAGGCGCATGATCAAAGCATCGGTGCGCCCTCCCGTGTACCCGGCCACAAGCCCCATGAGGGTGCCGAAAACGGCCGAGAGAAAGGTGCTGGCCAGCCCCACGTATAGAGAAACCCGCAGTCCGTAGAGGATGGCGCTGAAAAGATCGCGTCCCTGGCCCTCGGAGCCGAGCATGAACATCCCCGGAGTCCAGCGGGGCGCCAGGTTGCTGTTTTCCAAAAGGAGTTGGGTCAGGTCGTAGGGATTCTGGGGGCTGATCCAGGGGCAGAGCAGGGCCACCACGATGAAAATCACCGTCAGGCTTAGGCCTGCCATGCCGCGCTTGCTTTCGCGAAACTCGATCCAGAACTCCTGCCAGTGGGCCGGGATCATCGGCTTTCCCCCGTGAGCCGGATGCGAGGATCGAGAAAGGTGTAGATCACGTCCACCAGAAAGTTGAGAAAGACGAACAGCAGCGAAACGATGAGCAGGTAGGCCAGCACCACCGGTCGGTCCAGGGCATGGATGGCATCGATGACCAGCTTGCCCATGCCCGGCCAGGCGAAGATCGATTCGGTGACCACTGCAAAGGCGATGATGTTGCCCAGTTGCAGCCCGATGATGGTCACCACCGGAATCAGGATGTTTTTCATGGCGTGAACGAAGATCACGCGCCGGTGGCTAAGGCCCTTGGCCCGCAGAAACTTGACGAAGTCCTGCAGCAGGACTTCCATCATGCCGGCGCGGACCAGGCGCACGATGAGGGCCAGTTGGAAAACGGCGATGGTCAAGGCGGGCAGAATCAGATGCCGCAGCCCGTCGGGGGTAACGAAACCCAGACGCAACCCCATGACCAGCGCCGTTTCCCCGCGCCCGGAACTGGGCAGCCAGCCCAGCATCACGGCGAAGATCAGCACCAGGATGATGCCGAGCCAGAACACCGGCAGGCTGATGCCCAGCAGGGAGCCGGACATGATCAGCTTGGCCGGCCAGGATTCCGGTTTGACGGCTGCCACCATGCCGGCGGGCAGTCCGATGGCCACGGCCAGGAACATGGCGAAGAGGGCCAGCTCCATGGTAGCCGGAATCCGCTCGACGATAAGGGTGATGGCCGGCTTGTTGAAGACGAAGGACTTGCCCAGGTCCCCTTGAAACGCCTTTTTCATGAAGGTCAGATACTGGACGTAAAAAGGCTGATCCAGGCCGAGGTAGCTGCGCAGATCTTCCACCTGCTGCTGGGTGGCCTCCGGCGGCAGGAGCATTTCCACCGGGTCGCCGCTGAGAAACATGACGGCGAACACCACCACGCTGACGCAGACAAGCACCAGCAGGCTTTGCAAGATTCGTTGCAGCAGGTATCCGATCATGCCGGCGACCCCTTTTGACCGTCGATGGAGCGAACCGCCAAAGGCGGGTTACTTGTTAAACTTCATCTCCGTGTACTTGAAGTAGTGGTCGACGCGCGGCGTCCAGTCCAGCTTGGCGGACTTGGCGTACAGGTCCACCTGGAAGTGCAGCGGGATGAAGGCCTGGTCCTGTGCCAGGGCGATCTTCTGGGCCTGGCGCATGGCCTTGAGCCGTTCCTGCTGGTCTACCGTGGCGGCGGCCGCTTCGATGAGCCGATCCACCTCGGGGTTGGAATAGCGGCCGCGGTTGTAACGGCCGTAGCCGGCTTCCTTGTCGTAGGTGTGGGTGATGCCGTCGAGAAAGGCGCTGGCGTCGCCGTCGGCGCAGGACCAGCCGAGCAGAAAGAAGCTGCTCTCCCGGCGGTCGGTCATGGGAAAGAAGGTTTTCTTGGGGATGGCGTTGACCGTGATTTTGATCCCCAGCCGGGCCAGGTTGGCCGCCACGGCCTGGGCGATTTTTTCGTCGTTGATATAGCGGTCGTTGGGTGAGTCGATGGTGATTTCAAACCCGTCGGCATAGCCGGCTTCGGCCAGCAGGGCCTTGGCCTTTTCCGGGTCGTAGGCCGGACGGGTGATGGACGGGTCGTAGCCGAAGACCGTATCGGGGTAGAACTGGCCGGCCGGAAAGGCAAAATCGTTCATGACGTGCTTGACGATGGCGTTCTCATCGATGCCCAGATAGATGGCCCTGCGGACCTTGGGGTTCAGCAGGGGGTTTTTGCCGTCCGGGCCTTTGGCCTTGGGGCTTTCCTGGCGGTCCTGGTCCATCTGCAGGTAGATGAGCCGCAGGCCGGGAAGGCTGACGATATCCACCGACTTTTCGGTTTTGATGCGGTTGACGTCCTGGACCGGCACGTCGTCGATGAGATGCACTTCACCCGAAATCAGGGCTGCCGTGCGGGTGGCGTCGTTGGTCATGGGCCGCAGCACGACCTCTTTGATGGCCGGGGCGCCGTCAAAATATTCCGCGTTGGCCTCTATCGTCAGATGGTCCCCCTTGACCCATTCCTTGAGCTTATACGGGCCGGTGCCGTTGGGATGATCGGCCAGATATTCGTCGGGCTGGTTGGCGCTGGAGGCCTTGGACATGATCTTGAACTGGGCCAGCTTGCGATGCAGGATGCCAAAGGGCCCATTGGTGGTCATCTTGACCGTGTAAGGGTCGAGCACTTCCACGGTGTTCACCGAATTGACCGTGGACTTGAAGCCCGATTTCTCCCAGTTTTTACAGCGTTCGACGGAAAACTTCACGTCCTCGGCGGTAAACGGCGTGCCGTCGTGGAACTTGACCCCCTTGCGCAGGTGAAAGATCCAGGTCAGGTTGTCCGGGTTTTCCCACTTTTCGGCCAGGGCCGGCACCACGTTCAGCTTGGCGTCGAAGGCCACCAGCCCGTCGAACAGGTTGCTGTTCATGGAGTTGGTGGGCGTTTCGTTGTGAAAATAGGGATCCAGAGAACGTGGCTCGGAGGCCGCGCCATGTACCATGGCCTGGGCGCCGAGCACCGTGGCCGGTCCTGCCAGCAACAGGGCCAGAACCAGAGCGAGACCGATAAAACAGCGTTTGTCTGATTTCATCGCAGATCTCCTTTTTCAGGTGGTTGTTTCAAAGGCCCGGGCCGTTGCCTGCCGGATTTCGCCGCAAGCGAGGTAATCGGCCGCAGTCATGGCCAGCAGCTTGGCGGCGTTGACCAGTACACGTTGACCGGTCGGGCTGACGGTGGCATCGGCGAATTCCTTGGTATGGGCGGCGATCTCTTCGCTGACCAGAGCCAGATACGGCTGGATCACGGGCATGATCTGACTGATATTGCCCAGGTCGGTGGATCCGCTGGGACCGTCGGTCAGGCATGGTTCGATCCCCAGCCGGACCAGGTTCTTGCGCCATACCTCCTCCATCACCGGATTGCGCTTCATCGGCTCCAGCGATGGCGGCAGCACGGTCACCTTGGTGGTGCAGCCAGAGGCCTGGGCCGCACCGTTGCAGCATTCCTCGAAACGGCCAAAAAGCGTCTTGAGATACTCGCGATCCTTGGAGCGGATGTAAAAGAGGGCGGCGGTGTAGTCCGGAATGATGTTGGGGGCATCGCCGCCGGCGGTGATGATCCCGTGGATGCAGTCGATGGCCGGCATCTGCTGGCGCATGAGACCGATGCTGTTGAAGGTGGAGATCATGGCGTCCAGGGCGTTAATGCCCTTTTCGGGTGCAGAGGCGGCATGGGCGGCTCGCCCGAAGAATTCAACCCTGGCCTTGATGCGCCCGTGGGAATTGCCGCCCAGTCGATTGGCGTTGCCGGGATGGAACATGAGCGCAAAATCGACGCCGTCGAACAGACCGGCTTCGGCCAGGCGGGCCTTGCCTCCGCCTCCTTCCTCGGCCGGGGTTCCGATGAGCCGTACGGCGCCCGGCGGATCGGGCCATGCCCGGCAAAGGGCGACGAAGGCACCGATGGAGGCGGCTGCAATCAGATTATGGCCGCAGCCGTGGCCGATCTTGGGCAGGGCGTCATATTCGGCCAGAAACGCGATGGCCGGCTTGGCCGGCAACGTGGTCTCCGGCCTGGCCGAAAAGGCGGTATCGACGCCGCCGACTCCTGTTTTGACCGTAAATCCCTTAGAGGCGAGGAACTCGGCGAGCCAGCGGCAGGCATTGACTTCCTCGTAAGCGGTTTCGGGATGGTCGAAAAGCCGGCGGGAAAGGGCGATCAGTTCGGGGGCCAGAATGTCTACCTGGCCAATGGCGGCCTGCTTGATATCGGCGAGACTACGGTCCGGGTCGTTCATTGTTCTCCACTGTTTTTTTTGTTGGCGTATAACATCGACGATCGGAAACGGCCTTTATGATTCACGAAATCATAGGATTGCAGTGCTTGACAACAGGTGCAGGCCGGGTTAGAATTGTCGACAAACGACAAGTATCATTATTCTTCAATCCTTGTCAATTCAAATTATGAACTGATTTAGATGATGAGGCAGATTCTGTGTACTGCGGCCAGCGTCCGGTTGTGACGGCGCAAAGCGGCCATCGGGAAAGGATGTAATGGATTCGATCTCTTTTGATGATGCCGGTCTGGTGCAGCGAATCTCCCAGGCCCTGATCAAGGCGATCCTGGACCGCACCTTGCGGGGGGGCGACCGGTTGGTGGAGACGGAACTGCAAAAATTATTCGGCGTCAGCCGCTCGCCCCTGAGGGAAGCCTTCCGGGATCTGGAAAAGCGGGGACTGGTGGAGATCCGGGCCCGGCGCGGCACCTTCGTAAAAAAGATTACCCGCAACGACATCAATGAACACTATCCGGTCCTGGCGGTGCTGGAGGGATTGGCCGCACGCCAGGCCCATGCGCATATGACCCGTGCCCGGGTCAAGGCCTTGGCCGGAGAGTTGGATGCCATGCGCACGGCGGCCCGGCAAGGAGATGTGGATCTGTTTCTCGATCACCACGGCCGTTTCCACCATGTCTATATCGATGCCTGCGAGAATCGGCTGCTCATCGCCATGATCATGGACTTGCGCCTGCGCGGCACCATGCTGCGCTATTTTTTTCCCCACACCCCAATCTACTGCCAGCAAAGCCTGGCCATTCACCAGCGCATCCTGGAAGCCTTGGGCGATCCCCTGCAGGATCCGGATCGTTTGGAGCGTCTGGTACGGGAGCATATCGAAGAGATGCTCCATTTGGACGAATGGCAGCTGTAAGCCCATCCTGGTCCGTCCGGTTATCCTATCCACGCGCGGTGCGGCCGAATTCGATCCCCAGCTTCTGCAGCCGGCTGCGCAGGGTGTTGGGATGGATTCCGGCCCGGCGGGCGGCCCCATCCGGACCCTGGATCCGGCCGCCGCTGGCCTGGAGCAGGGTTTGAAAGTAGCGGCGCTGCCAGGTGGTAAAATCGGGCAGGTCCTCTGCGCCGCTGGCCGGCGCCGTTCCGGCGGCCCGATTGGCGCTTTCTGCCGCATAGGGCAGATCAAAAAAGATGGCACCGCCGTGCCGGTTGCCCTGGTAGAGGATCAGGGCCCGTTCCACCGCGTTTTCCAACTCGCGGACGTTGCCCGGCCATTGGTAGCCGCGTAGCCGGTCGATACTGCCGGGGGCCAGGTGCGGCGGACGGCCGATGCGCAGCTCCCTGGCCTTGCGGTCCATGAAATGGGCCACCAGGGCCGGGATGTCGTCCCGCCGCTGGCGCAAGGGCGGGATCATCACGGGAAAGACGTTCAGGCGGAACCAGAGATCTTCGCGGAACCGGCCGCCGCGGACCCGCTCTTCCAGGTTGCGGTGGGTGGCACAAATGACGCGCACATCGACGTCCACGGTCCCCGTGCCGCCCACCCGCTCGATCTGGTGCTGCTGCAGGACCCGCAGCAGCCTGACCTGGGCCTGCTGGGGCAGCTCGCCGATTTCGTCGAGAAAGATCGTTCCGGTATGGGCCCGCTCGAACCGGCCGCGGCGCTGGGCCACAGCGCCGGTAAAGGCACCCTTTTCGTGGCCGAACAGCTCACTGTCCACGAGCGAATCGGGAATGGCGCCGCAGTTGACCTTGATCAGGGGCCGGTCGTGGCGCCCCGAGCCCGAGTGGATCGCGTTGGCGATCAACTCCTTGCCCGCGCCGGTTTCCCCCTGGAGCAGTACGGTGGTGTCCAGGGGGGCAACCTGGCGCACCCGCTCCATGACTTCCTTAAGTCCAAAATCGGCTCCGATGATTTCGTCTCCGGCCACCCGTGCCAGTTCCTGCTGGAGGTAGCGGTTGTCGTCCGCCAGGGTCTCCTTGAGGGCCTCGAGTTCCTGGTAGCGCAGTGTATTGCTCATGGCGATGGCGAACGGCTCGCGCAACAGCCGCAGCCGCTCGGCGTGCTGAGGCCGGTAACGGTCGGTGCCGGCCGCGTAGACGATGAGCATGCCGACCCGTTCGCCTTCCAGGGTCAAGGTCAGGCGCACCATGGAAACGTCGTGATCCCAGATCTGCCGGGTGATGGCCCGGTACTCTGGATCGCCGGCCGGATCGTTGATGATCACCAGGTCCGGCGGATGGGCGTATTCGCGCCGGGTCAACCTGCGCATCTCGGCCGGCACGGCCACGTGGCGCTGGAGCCGCTCGGGCCGGTCGGGCATCACCGCCGCCACGGTGCGCAGGGCATCGAATTCCGGCTCGTAGAGGTGCAGCGACATGCCGGTGGCCGGTATCTGGCGCCCGATGTAATCGAGGCAGCGCACCAAGGCCCGGTCAATGTTGAGGCTGCCGCAGATGCGGATGGTGGCCTCGCGGAAAAAAATATTGGGATCGTCCATGCCGCCTCCAACGAATCACGAATAATCGTATTGTTTTGAATAAAACACGAAATGACGTGCTTATCAATACGAATTTTCGTACTCTACGGCCTGTGATGATAGATAACATATTGATCTTAAATGTATTATATGTGATGGTATGAAAATCGCAATGTCCCGGGTAAAGGTGATATTTCAAGGGAGGATGATATGCAGATAATCGAGTGTATTCACTTCCGGGCTGCGGGTGGCGACAGCGGCTGGCAGCAGGCCAAGGTCCTGGCGCAACAGATTGCTGCCGGCGAATCAGGCAGGTCCAAGCAGGTAAGGGTGTTTCGTGACCTCACGGTGGCCGGCGACTTGTGGATCCAGTTGCAGCCGCCCGGGCTGAGTAAAAGCCAGCAGGCCTCGCCCAAGGCCCAGGCCCTGATCCACGAATTGCGACGCTACGGCCAGACGCATTACACCCAGTGGTCGGACTTGGGTGCCGAAGCTCCCCTTGGCGGACGGTCTCGGGGTACCGGAGGGCGGAAATGAAAATCGGACCAGCGCATACGGATAATCAACGGCTCTGGTGGGCCCTGCTCCTGACGCTGGTGCTTTCTGCGGCCGGGCGACCGGCGCTGGCCGCGATGCACTTTGACGAAGCGTTGCATCTGGCCAAGACCAACAGCCAGGCGTTGGCCGCCGCTCAAAGGGAGACCCTGCGCCAGGGGGAACTCCAGGGTGTGGCCCGCGGGCTTTACTTTCCAAAACTGACCCTGGAGGGGCGCTACACGTTTCTCAACGACGAGATCAGCATCGACCTGGATCCGCTGCGCCAGCTGATCGCCAAGCTACATGGCCTGCCCTCCGGCGCTCTGCCGTCCTTTGAAATGGCGGTGCAGGACGACCACTATTTACAGATGGACGCAACGGTCACCTGGCCTGTTTTCACCGGCGGGCGGATCCTGGCGGCCAACCGGGCCGCATCGGCCCAGCACCAGGCGGCCGAGGCGGCCGAACAATCGGAAACGGCGCGCCTGGTGAGCCAGGTGGCCACGCGCTATTTCGGCCTTTGTCTGATCCGCGATGTGGTCAATGTCCGCCGGCAGGTCTGGCAGGCGATGCAGCTTCACCAGGAACACGCCGTCAGGCTTGAGCAAAACGGCATGATCGCTCGCGCCGAACGGCTGCACGCCACCGTGGCGCTGGCCGAGGCGCAACGCGCCATGCTGGCGGCCGAGCACGATGCCCAGATCGCCCTGGCCGCACTGCAAAACAGCCTCGGCACCGATGCGGCCGTCGAGCCGGCCGACGGCTTGTTTTTCTCCCGGGGCCTGGGGCTGGCCTCGGAATTTCAACAACTGGCCCGGGCCCACAGTCCCATCCTGCGGCGGCTGGCCGCCGAACAGAAAACCGCCGAACAGGGGGTGAAGGTGGCGCAGGGCACCCGCTGGCCCGAGATCTATCTTTTCGGTCGCCGAGAACTGGTCAGCGAAGATCTGACCATCCTGGACCCCGAATGGGCTGCCGGCGTCGGTGCGCGTCTGACGCTCTTCGAAGGCGGGGCCCGGCGCCACCGCATCGCCGCGGCTCAGGCCCTGGCCGAAAAGGTGGCCTGCCTGGTGCAGGACACCCGGCGCAATCTGGACACCCTCATCGTCCAGCGGCACCACGAGACCGCCAAGGCTATCGAAGAGTTTGACGCTTTGGAGGCCGCCGCCGATCTGGGGCTGGAAAATCTGCGGGTCCGCCGGCGGGCCTTCGAAGAGGGGCTGGCCACTTCACTGGACGTGGTCGATGCGGAACTTTCCCTGGCCAGGATCCGCATCGAACGCCTCGATGCCCTCTACCGGTTCGATACCGCCCTGGCGGGGCTGCTGGAAGCTTCCGGCTGCGGCGAAGATTTTGAAACCTACCGCCAACGGGGAACGGTGCCGCGTCGTATCGAACAGATTTGTCAAGCCCAAGGAGAAGGGGAATTGCGATGAAACGAAAATTTATGCCACTTTTGGCGGTTCCCGTCATTTTGGCCGCCGGCGCCCTGGCACTCGGTGCCATGGCGCGGCAACCGGCCCCCATGGTGATCCAGGGGGAAGTGGACGCCACCGATGTTTCGGTGGCAGCCAAGATCCCGGGGCGGGTGGCGCAGATCCTGGTGCGGGAGGGCCAGTCGGTGGCCCGCGGCGATTTGGTGGCGATCCTGGACAGCCCGGAGCTGGACGCCAAAATGGCCCAGGCCGAAGCGGCCGCCCGGGCCGCCGAGGCGCAACAGCAGAAGGCCGAACACGGCACCCGCAGTGAAAAGATCCGCGCGGCCTACAACCAGTGGCAAAAAGCACTGGCCGCATCCGAACTGGCCGACAAAACGTTTAAAAGGGTCGACCGGCTCAACGCCGACGGGGTCCTGCCGACCCAGAAACGCGACGAGGCCGAGGCCGGTCTGAAGGTGGCCCGGGAGACGGCCGAGGCGGCCAAGGCGATTTATGACATGGCCCTGGCCGGGGCCCGGCGCGAGGATCGGAGCGCCGCCGCGGCCCTGGTGGCCCAGGCCAACGGGGCCGTCTCGGAAGTGGAGGCCTTTCGCAAGGAGACCCGGCTGAAGGCCCCGATAGACGGTGAAGTGACCCTGCGGGTGGTGGAAGCCGGAGAGGTGGTCAGCGCCGGGTTCCCGCTGGTCAAGATCGTCGATTTGAATGACACCTGGGTGGTATTTCACCTGCGCGAAGACCTGCTGGCCGGAATCCGCATGGGCAGCCGGCTCACGGCCCGGATCCCGGCCCTGGCGGACCGGAGCGTCACCCTGGCGGTGGACTATATCGCGCCGATGGGAGACTTTGCCGCCTGGCGGGCCACCCGGGCCCAGGGCGACTTCGACCTGAAAACCTTTGAAGTCCGGGCTCGACCCATCAGCCCGGTGGACGGGCTGCGGCCGGGGATGAGCGCCATCGTGCCGCTTGCGGCGGCAGATCGGCCGGGGGCCGGGGGTGTATGAAAATGGGTCCGTTGCGTTCAGGTTGGCTGGCCGGTGTTGCCGGTGCCTTTCGGCGTGAATGGGGCCGGATGGCCGGTGACCGGTTCTATCTGTGGGCCATGGTGCTGGTGCCGGTGGCGGCAGCCGGGTTGCTCAGCGCCGTGTTCAGCCCGGCGGCTTTAAGAGAGCTGCCCATCGCGGTCTGTGATCGGGACCACTCGGCCCTCTCGCGCCAGATCGTGCGGCTGCTGGACGCCACGGCCGAGATGGCCGTGGTCCGGCATCCGGCGGATCTTGACGAGGGCCAGCGGCTGCTGAAAACAGGCGTTTGCCAGGCCCTGATCGATCTGTCCGAGGGGCTGGAGCGGGATGCTTCCCGCGGCACCCCCCAACCGGTGGTGGCTTACATCGGCAACTGCTTTCTGCTTCCGGGCGGTACGGTGGAAAAGGCCGTCCAGGCGACCCTGACTACCGCCTCGGTGCGGCAGGCGGCAGGCATGCGTATGGCCAAAGGCGCGATGGCGGCGGCGGCGGCAGACCAGGCCAGACCGGTGCGCCTCGATGCGCGTATCCTGTTCAACCCGTATCTCAACTATGCCTATTTCCTCACTGCCACCATGTTGCCGGCCGTACTCAACATCCTGGTCGTGACCATGAGCATATTCGCCTTCGGCAGCGAACTGCGGCACAAGACCGCCGATGCCTGGCTGGCTTCGGCCGGCGGGCACCCCTGGGCGGCGGTGATCGGCAAGGGCCTGGCCCACGCCACTGTTTTCTGGACCCTGGCCCTGGCCATGCTGATCTGGCTGGTCTGTGGCCAGCATCTGGTGATCGCCGGCAGCGGCCTGCGACTCTGGGCGGCCACGGTGCTGCTGGTGGCCACCGGCCAGGCGGCGGCCCTGGTTCTCGTGGCGGCAACCGCCAACCTGCGTCTCTCTTTGAGCACCGGCGGGGTCTGGGCTGTGACCGCCTATCCCTTTGCCGGGATCACCTTCCCCTTGGTGGGCATACCGGCCGCGGCCCGGTTCTGGAGTGAAAGCCTGCCATTGACCCATTATCTGCGGATCCTGTTCGGGGAAACCCTGCGGGCCTCCCTGGCTGCACCCCAGACCACCGCCTGGCTGGTGCTGGCCGGAGTGCCTGTGGTGGCGACGGTTGCGGCCATGACGCGTCTGCCGCGGCTTATGCGCAATCCAGGGACCTGGGGGCGGCTATGAAAACGTTGTTGCGGGCCTGGTTCGGCGAATATCGCCGGATCGTCGGCGATCCGGGAGCCGGCGTGCTGCTGATCCTGATCGGTGCCGTGCTGCTCTATGCGGTGATTTATCCCTATCCCTACCGCCAGGAAGTGCTCCTGGACGTGCCGGTGGCCGTGGTGGACCTGGATCGAACCGCCGTCAGCCGCAGTCTGGTCCAGGCCATCGACGCCACCCAGACCGGAACCGTGGCGGCCCGGCCTGTTGATATGGCCGCAGCCCGGCGGCTCTGGGCCGCAGGTGCCATCGATGGCATCTGCCTGATCCCCAAGGATTTTTCCCGCCGCCTGCAGCGCGGGGAGGCTGCCACGGTCACCGTTTTTTGCGACGGCAGCTATGTCTACCTCTACAAGGCCGTTTTCCGCAGCCTGGCCTCGGCGGTGGGTGATATGGCCGGCCGCCTGGAGATCCGCACCCTCATGGCCGGCGGCTTGCCGGCCGCAGCCGCCCGCAAGGCCCGCGATCCGCTGCCCCTGGAACGGGTTTACCTTTTCAACCCGGCCGGCGGCTACGCCAGCTACGTGGTGCCGGCGATTTTCGTGATGATCCTGCAGCAGACCCTGATCATGAGCATCGGCCTGCTGGACGGCACGGCCAACGAGGCCGCCCGGACACCCGGGACGCGCCCCTGCGGTTGGATCGAGGCGGGCGAACGGGTGTTGGGACGGGCGATGGCCTACGTGCCGGTCCATCTGGTTTTCAGCATTTTTCTGCTCGTACTCTTGATCCGCTGGCACCATTATCCCCAGCGTGCCGCGGCAGGCGAGGTGTTGCTATTCATCCTCCCGCTGCTGCTGGCGGCGGTTTTCCTGGGCATCACCATCGCCCGGGCCTTTCCCGCCCGCGAATGCGTCCTGCCGGTGCTGCTGATCGTGTCGATTCCGATGTTCATGCTCTCAGGCCTTTCCTGGCCCATGGGCGCCATGCCGTCCTGGCTTCAGTTTTTGGTCGGAATGATCCCTTCGACCAGTGGCATCCAGGGCTTTTACGCCATCAACCACATGGGGGCCACCCTGGCTGAGGTGGCCCCCATATATGTTCGTCTCTGGTCCCTGGCGGGCGTCTATTTTTTCACCGCCGTGCTGGCGACCCGCAGCGCGCCGGCCCAGAGAGCGGCGGCCGGTCCGGTTCAGAAATGATAGCTCAACGTCAGGCCGGCACCCCACAGCTCTCCCTTGGCCGAAAGCGATACCGGTACATCGCCGTAGGTGTGGTTGAGGTTGACGCTCTCACCGCCGATCTGCCGATCCGCCTCGGTACGGATGTACTGAAAGACGCCGTCGATGGTAAAATCACCCAGATCGAGGCCGAAGCCGAGCGAGTAGGTCTTCTTGTCCCCGTCCGGCCAGAGCACGTCGAAGCTGTCTTCGGGGATCGGGCTCGGGTCGTAGAAATAGCCCAGGCGCAGGGCGAGGATGTCTGTGGTCTGCCATTCGATGCCCACCTTGACCTGAAGGGTGTCGTCCCATTCGCGCCTCAGACGCTGGGGCGCGTCCGGCCCGTAGACCAGAAACGCGGTGTCGAAACTGGTGAGCTGTTCACGCGCCACGCTCCATTCGGTCCAGACCAGGTCGACTTCGAACGACAGGACGGGCAGCGGTTGGTAACAGACCCCGAGCTGGATCTGCTGGGGATGATCGATGGAATCCATGGAAATGTCTGTGTCCAGGCCGGGTACGCCATACACGTGAATGTCGCCCTCGAATTCGGCCTTTGCCTCACTGCGGTAGGTCAAGCCCAGACTGACCGACTCCACCGGTTGGAAGAGGACGCCGATGTTGAACGAATGGTTGAAGTCGTCTTCCAGTTCGGCCTTGATCCGTTTGCCGTGCAGGGCAGGCACCAGTGGATTGTAGATCAGGTGCTCGATCCCGGTTTCCGAACGGCCCAGGACCACCCCGAAGCCGATTGACCAGTGCTCGTCAATGCGGTAGGCCGCCGCCGGCGTCACCACCATCCGTCCGTAGTAGGAGTGAAAGCAGTTGTAGGCCGCCGGGTTGGCGGCTGGGTTGGAGCTCCACTCCAGGTCGAGGCCGTAAGGCACGTAAAGGGCCAACCCGGCCGCCCAGCGATCTGTCAGGGGCATGGCAAACCCCAGGTGGGGCACATAGAGATTGGGTGAGTCGTCGTCGAAGCTGCGGTACCCGTTGACCGCCGGGTCTGCGCTGGCCACGTGGTAGTTGTGCACTTCGAGCTGCGGGTCGATCATGTGAACACCGCCGGAGACCATGGGCCGGGCAATGTGCACCAAACCGGCCGGGTTGTAGTGGACGGCAAAAGGGTCGTCCGTCTGGGCCGAGAAAGCCCCCCCCAGGGCCGTGGCCTTGGACCCGATGCCGAACGTATCCACATTGGCTGCCCGGACCCCGGACACCAGCAGGATGGTAAACCCCAACGCCAACAACAGATGTTTCATTTCTCCTCCTTCTCCTATGGATATCCCACCCCACCGGGACCGCCCACCGGCCCGGTTCGGTCGCTGTCAAGGAATGTCAAGGGTGGGAATAGAAACAGAATCAGAGACTGATTTGGAATCGGCATGGGCTTTGCACGTTTCGAGCCACCGATTCATCCATTTGGCAAGGCGTTTAAAAGAAAGCCGATCCGGCCCAAGATCGAGCCGGCAGCACCCGGAGGAGGCTTTCATGTTGAAAGATTTGGTTTCATTTTGAAAACGATGGTGCGAAGGGTGGGAATATGCGATGCTCATAACAGGCTGA
Source organism: Desulfobacterales bacterium (assembly GCA_963668645.2). Taxonomy (GTDB): domain Bacteria; phylum Desulfobacterota; class Desulfobacteria; order Desulfobacterales; family UBA2174; genus UBA2174. Next base: position 1,572,573 of record CAXXWC010000021.1, on the reverse strand, counting down.
CCTTCGATCCGCAGGAGCCCGAGGAGAAAAACCACCGATGCAGTCAAAAGATTTACGGCTCAGAGAACTCCTGAACCAGCAGGGGGCCGACGGCTTTCCGCATGTCGGATCGCAGCAGATGCTGATCCTGAACCGGAACCCGCTGATCGAACTGCTGGTCGGTTTCAGCGAGCAGCTCGGTCCTGAGCGCAGCCGCGACCTGCTGTGCCGGTTCGGATTCAAGACCGGTCTCATGGCGGCGCTGAACATCGGCAGCCTCTACGAATTTGACACCAAGGCCGAATGGCTGGAGGCCGGCGGCCACCTGGCGCGCATGGTCGGCATCGCGCGTATAGACATGGACGCGCTTCACATCGAGGCGGAACTGCACCGGTTGTACATTACGGGGCGGTGGCGCGAGTGCATCGCGGTTGATACCTGGACGAGCCGCAACGACCAGTTGAGCGTTGAGCCGGTCTGCACGGTGCTTTGCGCAATGTTCAGCGGCTATGCCAGTGCGGTGATGGGTGAAGAGGTGATCTGCCGTGAAACCGCATGCCAGGCCATGGGGCACGCCTTTTGTACCTTCGAAGTGCGTACCGCCGCGGAATGGGGCGACCAGGCCGACGCGCTGCGTTCATACGAATACGCCCAGATGGCCGACATCGACCTGGCGGACATTCCGGCCCAGGCCCGGCGCAATCTGGCCGCACGAACCCGTCGGATCCAGCACTTGCCGCTGGCCTCGGACGGCGGCACCTCGCGTCCCGGCGCGGCTGAGGGCATTGTCTACTGCAGCCATGAAATGGATCAGGTCATGGCCATGGCCGGCAAGGTGGCCCCGACCCGGGCATCGGTGCTTATCCAAGGCGAAAGCGGGGTCGGCAAGGAGGTGGTGGCCCATTACATTCACAGCCACTCGCAGGATGCCGGGGAACCATTTCTGGCGGTCAACTGCGCGGCCCTGCCCCCGCAGCTGCTGGAAAGCGAGATGTTCGGCCACGTGCGCGGCGCCTTTACCGGTGCGGACAGCAGCCACAAGGGGCTGTTTGTGGAAGCCGGTAACGGCACGATATTTCTCGATGAGATCGGCGAGCTTTCCCCGGATTTGCAGGCCAAGCTGCTGCGGGCCATCAACGAACGAGAGGTGCGGCCGGTGGGCGGGCTCAAACACGTGCCGGTGGCGGCCAGGATTATCGCAGCCACTAACCAGAACCTGCGCCAGAGGCTGGCCGATGGGGCCTTCCGGCAGGACCTTTTCTTTCGTCTGGCGGTGTTTCCCATCGATATCCCGCCGCTGAGGCGGCGACGGGGAGATATCCTGATGCTCGCCCGGCATTTTCTCGAGAAACTGGCACCCGGCCACCCGGGCCTTTCACCGGAGACCGCCCACAGGCTTTATGCCTACACCTGGCCGGGAAATGTACGCGAGTTGAAAAACTGGATGGAATTCGGCCACGTGCTGGCCGGCAGCGGGCCGATCCGTCCGGAACACCTGCCACCGCCGGTGACCGACAGCGAGGCCGTGCAGCCGGAAAATGCTTTTGCTGACCTGCCCCCGCTCAAAGAGGTCGAGTCGCGCTACGCGCGCTACGTCCTGGATTCGTGCGGCGGCAACCGGCGGGAGGCGGCCCGGATTCTCGGGGTCAGCGAAGTGACGCTCTGGCGTCGAATAAAAGAGGGTGCCTGGGCGCCGCTGCCGAACGACGAGGCCGACCGGTAAGGTCTTTTTAAAAAGTAAAATGGAAGTGGAAAAATGACGATGGCCGGCCCTCCGGCATTGGGGGCTTGCTGCGGGAGGGCCGACCACCGGTTTTCCGCCTTTATCTGCCCGTGGGGAATGGTGTCTCGGGGGCCGGCGGAAGGAGGACCTATTTGCGGCCGAGCCACCACTGGGCGGTGGCAAAAGCCGGTATACTCTTGTTTTCCCGGGTGATGAAATCGTAATCGGCCTGATTTATCTTGCCCACCGACGCATTGCCGTGCAGCGGCGTTTCATTGCCCGGTGTGCCGCCGTTGCGAACGAAGTTTTCATCCCGGGGGCTGACCACCGACGCTTGGAGCCCTTGGCCCAGAGGGGTGTGATTCCCGGTTTGGCCGCCGTTTTTGATAAATTCGTAATCCGCGCGGCTGACCACGCCGGCACCCGGGTCACCGGCCCAGGTCGAGCCCGCAATCAGCAGTGCGATCAGCACCAGCCCAATCCACCCTGCCATGGCGATCTTTCTTTTCATGGGGCACCTCCTTTGGTCGGCGTCTTTCGGCGATACCGGTGAACAGTACCTGCGGCATCTGACCCGAAGTAAAGCAAGGAGTGTTCCACCTGCCATGGATTTGTTTTTCTGGTAATATGCCAGGGTATTATCGATTTTCGGAAAAGACCGGGAGGACGGTTGTGTGTTTCAGATAGAAAGGCTGCCTTTCAATCTGAAAGACAGCCTTCTCGGGGCGGCGGTGGGCGACCATCGTTTTGGCGATGCCGGACCTGGGGTTCAGTCGCACCTCTGCCGGCGGTAGTCCACCAGGTCGCTCACCGTGCAGACCGCGAAACGGTGAAGTTCGGCAAAGGCCACGATTTCCGGCAGGCGGGCCATGGTGCCGTCCGGGTTGGTCAGTTCACAGAGTACACCGCAGGGCCTGAGCCCGGCCAGACGCATGAGATCTACGGTGGCCTCGGTGTGCCCAGGGCGTTCCAGCACGCCGCCGGGCCGGGCCCGCAGTGGAAACACATGCCCGGGCCGGTGGAGGTCTTCGGGCCGGGCATCGTCGGCGATGGCGGCGCGCACCGTGGTAACCCGGTCCCGGGCCGACACGCCGGTCGTCACCCCGCAGGCGGCCTCCACCGAAACGGTAAAGGCGGTGCCGTAACGGCTGCTGTTTTTTTCGACCATCAACGGCAGGTCGAGCCGGCGGATCCGCTCGCCGGTGAGGCAGAGGCAGACGATGCCGCTGCATTCGCGGATGAGCATGGCCATCTGTGCCTCGGTGAGAGTTTCGGCGGCAAAGATCAGGTCGCCTTCGTTCTCGCGCTGCTCATCGTCGCTGACCAGGACTCCGTTGCCGCGGGCCAGGGCTTCGAGGGCGTTTTCCACGCGCGCCGGCGCGTCTCCGAAACGGGATAAAAGGGACTGGTTCACGATGTTCTCCTTGCAAAAAAAAGATTGGCAGAACCAGGGCGTGTGAAAGGCAGACGGGGGAGCGCGGGCCGCAGGCCCACGACGCATGACGGGTGCGCACCGATAGCGCACGCCGGGTGCTGGCTTTCACATCCTCTTTCATCCGGACTGTTACCGTCGGCCCAGGTTTCTCACCTGGTCTGCTGACCCCTCCCGCCGATCGGGAGGGCGCTCGCGGGCTGCCCGGCTTGTGCCGGGATACCGCCGGTGGGGACTTCCACCCCGCCCTGAGAATGCGTGGCGGCAAATATGCAGCCAACCGGCGCTGCGAGTCAACCCCTTTTACAGCTGCCGGTGCGTCGGCCTGTGGGTTGAACTTGGCGGGAAATCGGGATAGAAACCTGCTCATGGTTTTCAGATCGTCGCTATCGCGAACCCGGTTTGCGTGGTGTATGTTCGGAATGCCGGAGATGCCGGTTTTTCCAGCGGGTCAGGTATGGCAGGAGGGGAAGCGGCCGAGAGCCGTTAAGATGCTGTTCGCGTTTTTCTAAGTTTGCATTAAGACCGCCCCGTCCGGGAGCGGCTGGGATGACTCCAAAGGAAAGAATCGACGATGAAAGAATGTGCACAAGAAAACGTCCTTCAGGAACTGCTGGAACTGCTTAAGCTGGAAAAGATCGAGGAGAACATATTCCGCGGCCAGAGCCAGGATCTGGGATTTGGGGCGGTGTTCGGAGGCCAGGTGCTTGGCCAGGCCCTGTCGGCGGCTTCCCAGACCGTGCCGCCCGAACGCCGGGTCCACAGTCTGCACGGCTATTTCCTCCGGCCCGGCGACCCGACCCGGCCCTTCGTTTACAACGTGGACTGCATCCGCGACGGCAGTAGCTTCACCACCCGCCGCGTGGTGGCGATCCAAAAGGGCCGGGCGGCCTTCAACCTGTCGGTCTCGTTCCAGAAATCGGAAAGTGGCTTCGAGCACCAGGACGACCTGCCAGAGGTCCCCGGCCCCGAGGGGATCGCCTCCGAGCGAGAGCTTCTGATGACGGTGGTCGATCGCATTTCGGAGCCGATCCGCTCCCGCTTGCTGTGCCGCAAGCCCATCGAGTTCAGGCCGGTCAACCCCATGGATCCCTTCGCCCCGCAAAAACAGCCACCGGTCAGAAATATCTGGTTCAGGGCTGTCGGACGGCTGCCCGACGATCCGGCCGTCCACCAGTACATGCTGGCTTACGCCTCAGATTTCGGCCTGGTGATTACTTCTCTCTACCCCCACGGCCACGGATTCTGGGATCGCGAGATGCAAGTCGCCAGCCTCGACCACGCCCTGTGGTTCTACCGGGATTTCCGTATGGACGATTGGCTGCTCTACTGCATGGAAAGCCCTCGCGCCGCCCAGGCCCGGGGACTGGTTTTCGGCCGGATCTACAGCCGCGACGGCGCCCTGGTGGCCGTCGTGGCCCAGGAGGGGCTGATCCGGTATCATGGCGGGAAATGAATAAAGTGCGGCCATTGATCAGCCGCGGGGATCCAATTCAACCTTGAGGGGCACCAAGGCGCGGGCCGGGTCATTGTCACACGAGGCGAAAACACGCTCTTGCACCTTGCGGGCCGCTCCGGTCAGTGGATACCCGGCAAGCTGGCCGGGCTTCACCCAGCGATGATCCGCCGGCCCGCGGCGCCGGACCCGGCCGGCTTGCCATGCGCAGCGCAGCACCTCGGCCACGATCCTGAAATGGGTGTAGGCGTGGCGGATGCGCCCGAGATGATCCTCGATCCGGACCTGGATGTTCAGCATCTCACAGATCAACGCGGTGCAGGCGGCCTCGGGTGTCAGACCGGCGGCAAGGCGCACCGCGGGAAATTCCCACAGCCCGCCCAGCAACCCATCCAGAGGGCGTTGAACGATGAGCAACCGGCCATTTTTGAAAATAACGGCCGTGGCCAAGCGATGCTCGGGGGCCGGCTTTTTTGCCAGCCGGCGCGGATATTCTGCCTGGCAGCCATCTGCCAGCGAGAGGCAACCGAACGCCAAAGGACAGCCGCCGCACCGGGGCCGGCGTGGCGTGCAGACCAGGGCCCCGAGTTCCATCACGGCCTGATTGGACCGTCCGGGACGTAGCGGATCGAGCCATTGCGCCGCCAGGGGGGCGAACATCCTGTGGGCCCTTGGCGCGTTTGCTGGCGTTTCGAGCTTTAGAAAACGGGCCAGGACCCTTTTGACATTGCCGTCCACAACCGCCAGGGGGTGGTGGAAGGCGATGCTCAACACCGCCGCCGCGATGTAGTCTCCCACCCCGGGCAGGGCCCGGAAAGCGGCCACATCTTCGGGAATGCGGCCCTCGTAGCGTTGGGCCACAATTTGTGCGGCCCGGTGAAAGTTGCGCGCCCGGGCATAGTAGCCCAGTCCTTCCCATGATTTGAGAACCGTTTGCAGGTCTGCGGCCGCCAGATGGCCGATGCTTTCAAATCGAGCCAGCCAGCGCTCATAATAGGGGATCACCGTGGCCACCTGGGTCTGCTGCAGCATGACCTCCGAAACCCAGATGGCGTAAGGATCCGTAGTGCGCCGCCACGGCAGGTCGCGCCGATGGGTCCGGTACCACAGGTCCAGGTTCCGGCGGATCAGGGCGGGGGGGCCGGGGTGAGACGCGTTTAGACTGTGGCGCAAATGATCCCCGAATCGGTGGGACCGCGAAAACCGAGACGCCGGATCTGCCGGCCTCCGGCCGCAGCCAGCATCTGCCGGATTTCGCCGTCGGTGTAGCTTTGACCGCCCTGGGTGTTCAGGAGCATGTTGAGGGAGAAAAGGGTGGCAAACAGGGGGCCGTCGGCTGTGTCGTCCAAGATGAATTCATGAATCATCAGCAGCCCGCCCGGTTCCAGGGCTTTGGCGGCCTTGCGCACGATGGCGGCCGCGGCCTCGGGGGCTTCGCCGTGGAGTACGTGTGAAAGCCAGGCGGCATCGAATCCTTGCGGCAGCCGATCACTGTGAAAGTCGCCGCCGGCGAAGGTGATCCGCTGGCTCAGATCGAAGCGGGCAACGGTTCTTTCGGCAAAAAAGCCGGTGGTGGGAAGATCGAAGACCGTGGCCTTCAGTGCCGGATTGGCCTGGCAGAAATGGATGGCGTAGGTGCCCGGGCCGCCGCCGAGGTCGAGCAGGTGCCGGCGGCCGGCAAGATCGACCGCAGCCGCCACGTCCGGGGCTTGGAGCATGGCGTTGTTGAACATGCCCATCAAAAAGGCTTCACGCATTTCCGGCTTGCCGGAACCGGAAGAGGCCCTCTCGCGCACCGCAGAGCCGTCGCGCACTGCCCGGTCCAGTTGGACCCAGGATGGCGCCAGATGGTGGTGGTGCAGGATCATATGGCCCACATAGCCGGGTGTGTCGCGCACCAGGAAGCGTTTGGCGGCCTCGGTGTTGGCGTACAGCCCCCGGGCCTTTTCCAGCAGCCCCATGGCCGCCAGGGCGTTGAGGAGCATGGCGGTGGCCCGCTCCTGGGTGCCGAGCCGTTCAGTCGCCTGGGCCGCGTCGAGCCGGTCTCGTCCAAGGGCGGTGAACACCCCGAGCTTTACGGCGGCATGCAGGGCGCAGGTTTGCCAGTAAGCTCCGGAAACCTGGAGCAGGCGGCCCGGACTCCATTCTTGTGATGGCATCAACGCACCCTTCGTAAAGGACCGGTCACGATTTCGGACTTTCGCGATTCTGGTCCTCCCCCTCTGCGGGTTTCCCCTGGCCGGCGCCGCCGGAAGGGGTCGTGCCGGTCAGCTTGTCGATCTGCTCGGCGAGTTCCTTGCTCAAAAACGCCGAGAGCAGAAAGGGGTAGTCGTTTTCCGATGAGATGGCGGCACGCTGTTTTTCGGCTTCACCTGAACCCTCGGGGGCGAAAAGGACCAGGCGCAGGCTTTTTTCGCCTTCCAGGGTCAGGATGTATTGCGGATCTTTGCCTTCCAGGTCGGTCTTGGTCTTGTCGTAGAGATAGGCGGCACATTCCAAGGTCGCCAGGCTGCCCAGTACCTGGTCGATGGTGGCACTGTCGGCCGGCTGGCCCTTGGCGTCCAGCCAGGGCGGCGCTGGCGCTTTGGCCTCCTTGGCATCCTTGTCCGATGCGGATTCGGCCGGCCCCTGGCGGGTAAAGCGCACCGGTTCGCCGCTGCCGGCCTGGAGCGTCAAGGACCGGATCGTATCGCGCTTAAAAGCCATCACGCTTTTGTCGCGCATCTGGTCCAGGTCGCGGTCAAAGCGTCCGCGGAAATCTTCCCGGGCATGGTAGACGCTGGGATCTTCGCCCACTCTCACGAAGGTGTGCCGGTAGGTGGGGGCCGATTTGCCGATGGCCATATCCCGCTTGAGGTTGTCGCCGGCCCAGGCCCGTACCCGGATGCGATGGGCCTCGTCCAGTTCGTAGCGGTCGTAGCTGCGCGTCTCGGAGACCAGCGCGGTGAGCTGCAAGGAGGAGATGATGTCGAGCATCCCTTTGATCTTGTCGCCGTCGGCGGCATATTCTTCGGCCCCGACATGCCATGATCCGTTGACGCTCTTCAGGTGGACCTGGGGGTGTCCTGGGCGGTCGATCTCGATGCGGGTAATGGCGTCGCGTTCCACTGCCGGCAGTGCCGGCAACTTGTAGGCGGTGCGCTCCTGGCGCTGCCAGAACAGGTATCCGGACAACGCAACGATGAGTAGTGCCAGGACGAGATACTCTTTTTTCACTTTGGTCTCCATGCCGAGCCTCATTGCGCGAACATCTTCTGGATGCGCCGTTGCCGCCGGACACGGCCCAGCCAGACCAGCAGCCCCAAACCGATCACCATCAGCGGCAGGCCCAGGATATGCACCGCCTTGATCAGGGCCTTGGCTTCCGGCTTTACCGGGTCGAGGGGGTTGAAACGCTGCTCCTTGCTGCGCATGCGGGCCAGTTCCTCGCGGTGGTTGAGATAGTCGACGGCATTAAGGATAAAAATACTGTTGGGGGTGCGCCCTTCGGAATCGAGAATCTTGTCGGTAAGCATCTCGCCGCTGGCCATCACGAAGATGCGCGCCGGGCGTCCCTTGGCCATGAAGACGCCCGTTTCCGGGGTGCCGGCCAGTTCCGGTCCCTTTTCCGCCGTGTCGGGTGCGGTTTTCGGATTTTCTGCCGCATCTTCGGCTTTTTTCTTGACCGGAATCGGTTTGCCCTCGAAGTAACTCGGGAAAGCCCCTTCCAGAAGCAGGGCCAGGGGATAGGGGCCGCCCATCTCGGTTTCGGGTGGGGCGTTGGCGAACATGGGATTGAGGTTGATTGGTTCTTGCATCAACCAGGAGTGTTTCGATGAGCTGAAGAGGACTTCTCCGGTCACCCCGGTGGCCTTCAGCCGTTCACTGTCCAGTTCCAGCGGCGCGATGCGCAGGGCCACCAGGCCGCGGATGTTGTGCATCAAGGGAAGATGGTTGTTGATATTCTGATTTTCGATCAAGGGGGCGAAATAGAGGGTCTGTTCGCCTCCCCCCATTTCCTGGGGCATCCGTTGATGGTAGGCCTTTTTATCCATCACGTAGGCCGGCTTGATCTTTACCCCCCAGTGGTTCAAAAGCTTTTCCAGACCGCTTTGCACCGGCTGGTAGATCGGCGGGCGGCCGGGCAGGGCCTGCTCCTTGAACGGATCCATGACCACGAAAAGATCGCCTCCGCGCATGAGAAACTGATTGATCTGGTAAAGGGCCCAGTCACTGAGAGGCTGGCTGGGCCGCAGGATCAGCAGGCTCTTGACCCCCGGCCCGATGGGCGTTTCGGCCGCGTCCACCGGCTTGATGGTGTAGTTCTGGGTCAGCAGGCCACGGAAGATCTCCAAGGGCTCTTCCTGGATCTGTCCCATGGGGCCCCGGGACGGCGGACCGCTCAGGTTCAAAGTGCCGTGTCCGGCCAACACCCCGATATCCTCGTTGATATCCAGCAGGGCTTCGATGCCGTCTTCCAGCATGGACTCCAGACCGGCCTCCGGGGTCATCTGGTATTGGGTGCCGAAAATCGGCATCTGGATCACCTGAACCACCGGCAGGCTGATATGCTTGCCGGCGTGGCGCAGCACCAGGCCGACGCTGCCGGTGCCGGGGTCGATCTGGTGTTTGGGCACGGCCGGCCATTTCAAGGTGAGGATGTCCAGCTCCCGGCCCAGGGCAGCCATGTCCTTTCCGGCAGGTGGATCGATGCGTTCGAAGGCCAGTTTCTGGTAGTGCCGGCTATTGACCCGCTTGACGACCTCTTCGAGAGTCCGGGGCAAGTCGGTCAATCCATTCAGCCCCATCAGGGGGGCTACCGTGCCGAGGCTGGACGACAGGTAGAGCTGGACCTGGATCTTGTCCTCGATGGCCAGCAGGGCGCTGATCTTGCGGGTCATCTTCTGGATGGCGGTGGTAATGCGGTACTCGAGTCCATCGGTGGTGGTGATGGCCTGCAGCCGTTCGATGACGTCGCCGTGGATCAAGACCATCCCCATGTAGGCCTTCTGGAACTTGACCTCGTCTTTGTCGATGGCCTGGATTTGCACCGGTTGGATCCCGTAGTTGCGGGCCAGGCGGCGGTTTTCCTCGGCCAGAGCCGTAGTATCACCCTCGTCGGGGCTCACGTCGTAAAAGCGGTAGTTGAAGTACCGCCCGGCATGGCGGGCATACTCGGCCAGCAGGTCATGCAGGTAGCGCTCGGTGCCGTTGTGTGGTGCCGGCAGATTGCGGGTGAAAAAGACATTGATGGTCAGCGGTTCGCTCAATGCCCCGACCACATGGCGGCTGGCGTCAGAGAGGCTGAAGAGCCGGTTGCGGGTCAGATCGAAGCGGGCGAAGAGGGTCAGCCCGGCGAGGTTTATCAAGACCACGACGATCAGGTAGACGAAGAATTTAAAGTAGGTTGCACCGTTCCAGCGGGACATCGAAGGCTCCCTATTTCTTCTCGTGAATGCTCAGGTGGGTGGCATAGAGCCCGATGAACACCAGGCTGGCAAAATAGATCAGGTCACGGGTGTCCACCACCCCTTTGGCGATGTTCTGAAAGTGAAAATCGGTTCCGATGTATTGGAGCAGGCCGACGATTTGTTCCGGCAGCAGCAAAAGGATGCGGCCCACCAGGCTCAAGGCGAAGCAGATGGCCAGACCGACGATAAAGGCCACGATCTGGCTGCGGGTCAGCGAAGAGGCGAAAAGCCCGATGGCGGCAAAGGCTGACCCGAGGAGCATCGCCCCGGCGTAGCCGCCGATCACCGGCCCCCAATCGAGGTGGCCGATCAGGGAGATGGTGGCCGGGTAGGCCAGGGTCGGGGCAAGCATGGCGGCCACGAAGGCCGTGGCGGCCAGAAACTTGCCCAAGATCACCTGCCCGGTGGTCACCGGCAAGGTGAGCAGGGTTTCGTAGGATCCGATATTGAGCTCCTCGGCCAGCAACCGCATGGTGATGGCCGGTACCACAAAGGAGAAGATCTGCGGCAGCATGGCGAAAAAGTTGCGCAGATCCGCCTGGTTGAAAATAAAGAAGGTGGTAAAGAAAAACCAACCGGTGGCCAGCAAAAAGAGGCTGATGACGATGTAGGCCACCGGTGAAACGAAGTATGCCTTGAACTCTCTAATGAAAATGAACCACGCTTGGCGCATCGCTTCAGTTCTCCCGGGTCAGTTTGCGAAAGATGGACTCCAAGGTTTGGGTCTCCTGGCTGAGCTCCATCAGAGTCCAGTCGGTGGCTTTGACGGTCCGATATATCTCCGGGCGCAGGTCCGTGTCGCTGCTGCAGGCCAGCATCGCCCGCACCAAGCCGCCGGCTTCCTGGCTGGTCTGCACGCTGCTGACGCCGGCGACGGCCCCGAGGCGTTTTTGAACCTCATCGGGCGGCGCGTCGCTCAGGGCCAGGTTGACCACGTATTCGCCGGCCGCCGAGCGTTTGATCTGCTCCGTGCTGCCATCGGCGGCGATGTGCCCCTGGTGGATGATCAGTATCCGGTCGCAGGTGGCCTCGGCCTCGGGCAGGATGTGGGTAGAGAGGATCACGGTCTTCTGGCGGCCGATTTCCCGGATAATGTCCCGGATTTCGACGATCTGGTTGGGATCCAGGCCGCTGGTGGGTTCGTCCAGAATAAGAATTTCCGGATCGCTCATCATGGCGTGGGCCAGTCCCACACGCTGCTTATAACCCTTTGAAAGGATCCCGATGGGCCGGTGCATCACGCTGCCGATCTGGCACAATTCGGCCAGGCGTTTTATGCGTTCGGTGCCTGCGGCGGGCCCCAATCCCCTGACATCGGCCACATAACGCAGGTAGTCGAAGACCAGCATATCCTGGTACAGCGGCGCCGATTCAGGCAGGTAGCCCATCAAACGCTTGACCTCAAGGGTGTGGCTGGCGATGTCCATCTCGCCGACCCGGATGGTTCCTGCCGAAGGCTTGAGAAAGCCGGTGAGCATGCGCAGGGTAGTGGTCTTGCCGGCGCCGTTGGGCCCGAGAAGCCCGAGAATCTCACCCCGGGTGATGTTGAAATTGATCTGGTTGACGGCGCAAAAGGCGCCGTAATACTTGGTCAGGTTGTCGACCTGGATCATGTTGCCATCCTTGCGAAGCGTTGTGAACGTGCTCCCGCACATACCGTTCAATTGCCCTGATTTCACGCAGGGCTGAAAAACGGGTTTTATAGGCAAGATTCATCTCGCTGTCAAGCCTGTGAAACAGTTTGGTTTTATTAAAATCTTTTTAAAATAAAGCAGTTGTATGCCCTGTCAACCGGTTGGATGCCCAGAGGCTTGCCGGGCAAGCGGCGGCAAGGTTGACAAGCCGGGATGGATTCCTTAGTTTTGGCTCGCTAACTTGAAGCCTTTAAATGCCCGGCGTTTGCGACAGTGCCGGGCATCACATTTGACGATTCCACCGCCATCAAGGACAAAGACCATGACCCGCATGCCCGACTACAAGGTCGCCGACATCACCCTGGCCGAGGCCGGCCGCCGGGAGATAGAGATTGCCGAAAAGGAAATGCCCGGCCTGATGGCCACCCGGGCCAAGTACGGACCGCAAAAACCCCTGGCCGGGGTGCGCGTCATGGGCAGTTTGCACATGACGATCCAGACCGCGGTGCTCATCGAAACCCTGGTCGAACTGGGCGCCAGCGTACGCTGGGCCTCATGCAACATCTTTTCCACCCAGGACCAGGCCGCCGCGGCCATCGCGGCCCGGAACATTCCGGTCTACGCCTGGAAGGGTGAAACCCTGCAAGACTACTGGTGGTGCACCCTCAAGGCCATGACCTGGCCCGACGGCAGCGGCCCCCAGCTGATCGTGGACGACGGCGGGGACGCCACCTTGCTGATGCACCGGGGCTACTCCGCCGAAAAGGACCCGGCGATCCTGGATGTACCCACCGACAACCCGGAGCTTTCCATCATCAACGGCCTGCTCAAGGATTTGCAGCAAGAAGATCCCGCCTTCTGGCAGCGCCACGTGGCCGGGTGGAAGGGGGTCTCGGAGGAGACCACCACCGGGGTGCACCGGCTCTACCAGATGATGGAGCGCGGCGAGCTGCTCGTGCCGGCCATCAACGTCAACGACTCGGTGACCAAGTCCAAGTTCGACAACATCTACGGGTGCCGCCACTCGCTCACCGACGGGATCAAGCGGGCCATGGACGTGCTCATTTCAGGCAAGACGGTGATGATCTGCGGCTACGGGGACGTGGGCAAGGGCAGCGCCGAGGCCATGCGCAACGAGCGGGCCCGGGTGCTGGTCAGCGAAGTGGACCCGATCTGCGCCCTGCAGGCCTGCATGGCCGGGTTCAAGGTCTGCACGGTGGAAGACGCCCTGCCGCTGGCCGACATCTATGTGACCACCACGGGCAACTGCGACGTGATTCGCGCCGAGCACATGGCCAAGATGAAGGACCAGGCCATCGTGTGCAACATCGGCCATTTCGACAACGAGATCCAGGTGGGCAGACTGCGGGCCTGGCCCGGGGTCCGGGTCGAGCAGATCAAGGGGGCCGAGTGCCCGGTGCACCGGTTCACCTTTGCCGACGGGCACGCGATCTATCTTCTGGCCGAAGGAAGGCTGGTCAACCTGGGCTGCGCCACGGGGCATCCGAGCTTCGTGATGAGCAGTTCGTTCACCAACCAGACCCTGGCCCAGATCGACCTGTGGCGCAACCGGGAGCGGGCCGTGGGGGTCTACCGTCTGGGCAAGCGGCTTGACGAGGAGGTGGCCCGGCTGCACTTGGCGCATCTGGGGGCCCGGCTGACGCGCATGACCCAGTCCCAGGCCGATTATATCGGTGTGCCGCCGGACGGCCCCTACAAACCGGAACATTACCGCTACTGATCTTGGCGACAATTCAGACGGTCTATTCACCAAGAGCCGAGGGGAGCGCACTCCCCTCGGCTCTTTTTTTGCGTCCGGGTATCTTCGCTGATCTTATTTGCCCGTGGCGAGCTGTTCGCGGATCGCGGCATGGGCCGCGGCCAGACGGGCGATGGGGACCCGGAACGGCGAGCAGGACACATAGCTCAGGCCGATCTGGTGGCAGAACTCGATGGACTTCGGATCCCCGCCGTGCTCGCCGCAGATCCCGCATTCGAGCCCGTCGCGCACCCGGCGGCCCTGGTCCACGGCGATGCGCATCAGGGCCCCCACGCCATCTTGGTCGATGGTGTCGAAGGGGTTGCCCGGCAGGATCCCTTCTTCCATGTACTTGATCAGAAAGGCCGCCTCGGCGTCGTCGCGTGAGATCCCGTAGGTGGTCTGGGTCAGATCGTTGGTGCCGAAAGAGAAAAATTCGGCGTATTCGGCGATCTGGCCGGCGGTGACCGCCGCCCGCGGAATTTCGATCATCGTGCCGAACTTGTATTCGATTTTGACCTTCTGCTGCTCCATCACCCGTTTGGCCTCTTCTTCGAGCACCCGGCGCTGGATCTTGAGTTCGTTCACATGGCTGGTGAGGGGGATCATGATTTCCGGGTGGACCGCGATTCCCTCCAGGGTGACTTCGCAGGCCGCTTCGAAAATGGCATGCACCTGCATGGTGGTCAGCTCGGGGATATGAATCCCCAGGCGCACCCCGCGCAATCCGAGCATGGGATTTTGTTCGTGCAGGCTCTCGACGCGTTTGAGAATCTGTTCTTTCTGGCGCACCTGTTCGAGCAGGGCGTCGATCTGCTTGAGGTTGGGTGCGTGCTGGATACGGATCTTGAGATCGGCCAGTTCGCGCAGCAGCTCGCTGCGGCTCGGTAAAAACTCGTGCAGGGGCGGATCGATGAGCCGTACGATCACCGGCAGTCCGTTCATTACCCGGAACAGACCGGCAAAGTCTTCCTTTTGGTACGGGAGCAGGGCGTTGAGGGCCTCGCGCCGTTCGATGGGCAGATCGGTCATGATCATCTTTTGCACGTGGGGCAGCCGGTCCGCCTCGAAGAACATGTGCTCGGTGCGGCAAAGGCCGATCCCCTGGGCCCCGTAGTCCAGTGCCCGCTGGGCGTCCTGGGGATAGTCGGCATTGGCCCAGACACCCAGGCGTCGGAAGCGGTCGGCCCAGGAGAGCAGGCGCTTGAGCCACGGGTCACGGATATCCGGCACCATGGTGGGCAGCTTTTCTTTGAAGACCTCACCGCTGGATCCGTCGATGCTGATCCAGTCCCCTTCGTGAATCACCGTTTCACCGACGCGCATCAGCCGCTTGGTCAGATCGATTTCCAGTGCCGCGACCCCCACTACAGCCGGCTTGCCGAACTGGCGCGCCACCAGGGCCGCGTGGCTCGTGCGGCCGCCGCGGGTGGTCAGGATCCCCTGGGCCGCCAGCATCCCGTGCACATCGTCCGGTTTGGTCTCGGGCCGCACCATGATCACATCCTTGCCGTTTTTCTTGCTCCAGGCCTCTGCGATGTCCGCGTCGAAGGCCACGACCCCGCAGGCCGCGCCGGGCGAGACGTTGAGCCCCGAGGCCAGAAAATCGCCCGAGGCCTTTGCGGCCCGGATCGCCTCGCCGTCGAACTGAGGATGGAGAAAGAAATCCACCTGGGCCGGGGTGACCCGCATGACGGCCTCTTCGCGCGAGATCAGCCCCTCTTCGACCATCTCCACCGCGATGCGCACCGCGGCCTGGGCCGTGCGCTTGCCGTCGCGGGTCTGGAGCATCCACAGCTTGCCCCGCTCGATGGTGAATTCCACATCCTGCATTTCCCGGTAATGGGTTTCGAGCCGGGTGCAGATCTGCTCGAATTGATCCCAGACGGCCGGCATGGCCTTCTTGAGACCCGCAATATCTTCGGTCATGCGGATCCCGGCCACCACGTCTTCGCCCTGGGCGTTGATCAGATAGTCGCCTTCGATCTGTTTTTCACCGGTTCGGCCGTTGCGGGTCATGGCCACCCCGGTGGCGCTGTCGTTGCCCATGTTGCCGAAGACCATGGTAACGATATTCACCGCAGTGCCAAGATCGTGGGCGATGCCGGCGGCGTTGCGGTAATCGATGGCCCGCTTGCCGTTCCAGCTGCGAAAGACCGCCTCGGTGGCCATCATGAGCTGGGCATAGGCGTCCTCGGGAAAGTTGCGGTTGGTATAACGCCGGTAGATGGTCTTGAAGCGTTCCACCACGTGCTGCCAGTTTACCGCGTTCAGTTCGGCGTCGCTTTTGACCCGGGCGGCGCGACGCGCATCGGTGAGCGCAGCCTCGAACGGTTCGTCCGGGATTTCCATCACCACCGTGCCGAACATCTGGATCAGACGGCGGTAAGCGTCGTAGACGAAGCGCGGGTCATCGGTGAGCCGGGTCATGCCCTGGGCGGTCTGATCGTTGAGCCCGATGTTGAGCACCGTGTCCATCATTCCGGGCATGGAGAATTTGGCCCCCGAGCGGCACGAGACCAGCAACGGGTTGTCCGCGTCGCCGAAACTGCGGCCGGCGGCCTTTTCCACGGTAACCAAAGCGTCGAGAACTTGGTCCCACATCTTCTCGGGAAAGGCCCCGCCCGAGTCAAGGTATGCGTTACAGGCTTCGGTGGTGATGATCAGCCCCGGGGGGACCGGCAGCCCGATGCGCACCATTTCGGCCAGGTTGGCTCCTTTGCCGCCCAGCAGTCCCCTGATCGTGTCCCCCTGGGCGGCGGCATAGTCCTGCGCCTGGTCGAATTCATCGAACAGATAGACCCATTTATCCGATTTCGTGTCCACTCAGGCCTCCTCGATGGATTGATATGATTGTTTGGAGCTGAAGCACCCCGGGCAGTCATCCTGCGACTGCCCGGGATCGTTTCAAACCGTCGAAGCGCTTTTTTAAAAGTCCGGCACCCCGATTTCCTTGGGGTAGGCGACGCTGAAGCGGATTTGCACCGTTTTTTTTTGGCCGGGGGCCAGGCGCCGCTTCCAGCGCATCACCCCTTCACGGCCCTGGTCGTCGCGCTGGTCCGGGGCCGGATCGAAGGCAAGGTCCGCGACGCGGATGCGGTCGATTCGCGACACGGGCACATGATCGAGAAGGTGGACCGTAACCGGACGGTCTTTAAGGTTTTCCAGGGTGATGCGGTAGGCGATTTCCCGGGCCACGGTGTCGCGGTCGATTTGGCCGAAGAACGTTTCGCGGCGTTTGTCCGATACCTTTTCGCGGCGTACCAGGACGGACCGGTCCGCCCCGAGGTTGAGCTCGAAGGTGCCGCCGGCGCGCATCTGGCTCAATTGGGTCTTGCCGAGATATTGACCGGCAAAATAGACCTGCATCGGACCGGGCAGAAGCTCGCTGTCGGCGGTGCTGCGGCATACCAAAAAGGCGGTCGGACGGATTTTGGGCACCGCCAGATGGTGAAATTCCCCTTCGAGGATTCGCGTTGCAACCGGCAGCAGGGTTTCTTCGTCCCGGGATGTCACCGTCACTGGACGGGCGAGGGTGTATTCAACGGCCAGGGCCGAGCGGCGTGCTTCGGCTTGGGCCAAAGCGGCTTGGGTGGTTTCGGCGCCAGTTCCGGCTGTCAGCCCTTCGGCCATGGGGGCCGGGGCCTCGTTCAGGGTCACGGCGTCCAAGGTCCGCATCGGCATCCTTTTGGTCATCGGACGGGGCATATCCACGATCCAGGGTTCCAGGTCGGGGAGCCGAGCACCGGACAGGGGCAGGGCGTTGGATACGGTCAGGGTGGCCTGGGACCAGTCTTCGCCACTTTTCTGGTAGATGGCGGCAAAGAGGGACAGGGTGACGCTTTCGGCGGTTTCCGGCACCGAGGCCCGATACAGGGGGCGCCAGTAGGCGTTTGCCACCTGGTACTCGGCTTCGATGCGAACGGTCTGGGCGATGGGCGACTGAAAAAGGATTTCGATGACCTGGATCTGTTTTTCACCCGGGCTCTCCAGGGCCGCCAGCTCGCGGCGGACCAAGTCGATTTCGCGCCGCCGGGTTTCGATCTTGAGATCCAGGTCCTGCTGCTGACTGTTGGCTTCGCTGTAGCCGCGTTCGACGAAGGCCAGGGTGCTTTCCAGGGCCTGGACGTCTGGCAGGCGGGTCTGGATTTCCCGGGGGACCTGGACTTTGGAAAACTCGATGAAGCTGTCGAGAAAGGCTCTGCGCCGGTCCAGGACCGTCTTCTCGCCGTCGAGCGCAGCCAGACGCCGTTCCAGATCGCGCAGCTTTTGTTTAAGGGTTTCGATTTTCTCCAGGGGGTGTCCCTCGATAGGGACTTGCCGGTATTGGACGCCGGCCAGTTCTCCCTTGCCGTAGACCCGGGCCATGACCGAGTCGGGATCGAGTCGAAAGGCCGTGGTCTGAATTCGGATTTCGTTCAATCCGGCGTTTACGGCGGTCTTGGCGCTGCGTATCACCCGGGCCCGGTCGTTGAAAACGGTCACCGCCTGGATATTGGACGGCACAGCTGCGGCCAGGATCGGGCAGGCGCCGATCTGGGCAAACAGGAGGATGAGCGGGATCGCAAAGATGCGCTTCATAGCAGGCTCCCCGGCTTGAAAAAAACAACGGCTCAATGGATTTGAGATTTGATAATATACCAATAAAATTGTCAATAGGATATGGTCTCGTGCAGCCCGGTCCAGGTGGTCCTGATTCAAGCCAATGCGTAACGGCCGTCTTTCTCGGTGACGGTTCCGGCCGCCATCATCCATTCAAGATGTTTTTTAACCATGGCCCCTTCGGCCCATCGATACAAATCGATGGGCTCGCGCGGCTTCCAATAGACAATCCATTGAGCGACGATCTCTTCGAAGCGGCGTGGTTCGACCAGATATTGCTGCAGTTTCTGCTGGCGCCGGTCGATGACCGCCAGATACGCATCCCAGAGGGCATCCGGGGCCTGGCGGAAAATCCCGGTTTCGTGGCTGGCAAGCCAAGTGCGTGCCTCTATGCGGCGCAAGCGTGCGATACTCGCCAAGGTCTCCTCGATGCTTGAGTGCAGATCTCCGTACCAGGGGCCGAAGGGGGTCAGATCGTAGTCGCCCAGAAACAGAATCCCCGGTTCCCTGAAGAAAAAGCAGAGGTGTCCAGGGGTGTGTCCCGGGGTATGAATCACGTCCACAGTGACGGAGGAAAGATTCAGCTTCAACCCTCCCACCAGATCGGTTTGCAGGTGCCGGGGCTTAAAGTGGAATATTTCGGTCAGCCATCGTCTGAATTGCTCGCGAAAAGCCGGTGCCTCGATGCCGTAAGCATCCAGGAAGGCATCCAGGCTCGCCAGGGGGGAGGCGTCGGCCGGATGGATGCGAACGGGCAGGTCTTCGAATAGATCCAGATGCATGAAATGGTCTTCATGCCAGTGGCTCAGCCAGACCTCTTGCACCCCTTCGCTGCGGCGCAGCCGCGCGAGCCGCTCGCGATCGGCGGACGGGTCGATCAGGATCTTGGCACCCTCGATGTAGATCGAGTGACAGTGGGGGGAGTTACCCCGGTTGGGGCCGGGGATGAAACGGACGGGTCCAAAGTCGGTTTCTTGCATGGCGGCTCCTCACTCAATCGCCGCGCGGCTGCGCGGTTGGCGTCTTAGACCGGATATCCGGCTTGCGATGTTTCAAGTGCGTACAACGGTAGGATCATCTGTCAATCCGTCTTTATCAATACCGCAAAGGGTCCGATCTTGACAGTTCAACAATCGGGAGATAGGTTGCGGGCGATACGTGTCAGATGCATCAAGGACCAAAGGCCCGCCCTCCTCCCACCTTTGGGCGGCGAGGGCGGAGGGTGTTGGGTCAATTTAATACGGCTTAGGAGATGCCCATTGAAGAACTCATTGCGTCACTCGACCCGTCACATCGTATTAAGTGTTCTGGCCGTTCTGGCTTTGTGCAGCGCCGCGCCGGCCCATGCCGCTGCCTTGCGCGTGGCGATTTTGCCTTTCGATATGCATACCGAAAAGGATTGGAGCTTCCTGCAGGCCGGGATCACCGACATGCTCAGTTCCCGTTTGGCATGGAGTGACAAGGTGAATATTATCAGCAAGGCCGATACCCGGTCCGCCCTGGCAGCCGGAGAGGGTTTTGAAGGGGCAAGCCGCGCGATGTTAATCGGCGCCAAGCTTCAGGCCGATTATGTCCTTTTCGGCAGTCTGACCATTTTCGGTGAGAGCGTCAGCATCGACGCCAGCATGATTGACGTCAGCGGGAAACGCGATCCCTTGCCCTTTTTCGCCCAGACCTCCGGCACGAGCGATGTCATCCCCCAGATCAACAATTTCGCCACCAATATCAACGAAACCGTTTTCGGCCGCAAGGTGGCCAGAGCGATCCCTGCGGCTTCCGCTGCATCGGGTGGTCCAGCCGCCGACCTGTCCCAACAATCCCAGCCCTACGATCCGCGTATGCATCCGGAAAAATTACTCCGGTCAGGCATGCATCAAGCAGGGCCACAGGACATGTCAACCCCTGACGGCCAGGGATCGGCACCCAATCCGGCGTTCATCTCAACCGGCATTCGGCTCGATACCGCTGAGGGCGGTGGTTTCTGGAAAAGCCGCAGTTTCAAGGAGTTGATCACCGGTTTGGCCATTGCGGATCTGGACGGCGATGGTAGCACCGAGACGGTGGTCGTTACCGAAGATACGGTTTCGATCCACAAGGTTGAAAACGGTCAATTGATCAAAACCGCCGATATCGCTCAGGCCGGTCGCAGCGTTTACATCAGTGTCGATGTGGGGGATATCAACGGCAACGGAATCCCTGAAATCTATGTGACGAGTCTTGGGGCGGGGCGGTCGACGGTCAACTCTTTTGTCATGGAATACATCGGCGGCGAATACAAACGCATCTTGGACAGCGAAGCCTGGTACTACCGGGTCGTGCCCCTTGGCAGCGGCGGAACTCTGCTCTTAGGACAGTCCCAGCTTATGGCCCAGGAATCCATTTTCAAGGGCAAGATTTATGAAATGAACTGGGAAGCCGGCCGTCTGGTTCCGGGCTTGCAGATTTTGAAAGGCGGCAAAGCCAACCTGCTGGGGCTGACCCTGGCGGACATTACCGCTCCCGGCGAAAGAGCCGTCATAGCCTATTCGGATTGGGATCGGCTGCGTATTTACAGCAACAATGGAGAGATGCTCTGGGAAGATGGGGACCGCTCCGGCGGAAATACCACCTACTTTAACCTGCCCAGAATCGATCGCGGTGAAGAAAACCAGCAGTTTTTTCCTCTTCGCATCCGCACCGTGGATATCGACCGCAACGGGAAGCCTGAAATCCTCATTGCCCAGCATGACGAGCTGGTTAGGAATATGTTAAAGGATTTCAGGTCGTTCAGTAAAGCACGGATCGAGTCCCTGGGCTGGGACGGTCTCGGTTTGGTCCCGGTCTGGAAAACCCGCACATTTTCGGGGCGAGCCAGCGATTTTGCCGTTGGGGATTTCGACAACGACGGGGTGGATGAACTGGTGATCGCCGTGGTGGCCAAAGAAGGGGCCATCGCTTTGTCCAAGGCCAAATGCAGCCTGATTGCCTTCGATTTGAATCCGCAGTGAAAATGGGTTCCTGCTTTCGCCGGAATGCCGGAGAATGGGGGCCGGAATGGCGGAGAGTGGGGAGGTAGAGGGGGAGGCAGGAACGGCGGAAAGGAAGGCAGGAGCGAGGTAAGGGGACGGATTGACGAAAGAATTGTGATATTGATGGACCTGGGAACTATGCCACCTACCGTCGTCACCCCGGACTTGACCCAGAGCCCATTTTGAGAAGCTTGAAATTCCCGGAAGGTTCCCATCAGATTCCGGCCCAGCTTCCGCCGTGCCGTTTCGATTAACATGGATTCCTGCTTTCGCAGGAATGACGGGGGGAATAGATACTTCATCACGGACTTGATCCAAAGTTCATTTTGAGAAGCTATGAAATTCCCGGAAGGTTTCCATCAGATTCACGGCCCAGCTTCCGCCGTGTCGTTTCGATCAACATGGATTCCTGCTTTCGCAGGAATGACGGGGGGGAATAGATACTTCATCACGGACTTGATCCAGAGTCCATGAATCTTGCACCCGTCACCCTGGACTCGATCCAGGGTCCATTTTTATAAAGCCATAGTTCCTTTGTAGGCCTGACGTTGGGAATATGGCTTCAGCTTCCGTCGAAATGACGGCAATCCCAGCCATACGCTCCCTTTCTTAATCCAGGACAAGCCGATGCGCCAGCCGGCCATCTACATCCTGGCCAGCAAACCACGGGGTACCTTGTACATCGGCGTGACCTGGAATCTGGTCAAGCGGGTGTGGGAACATAAAAATGATCAGGTCGAAGGATTTTCCAAGCGTTATGGTGTGCACGATCTTGTCTGGTATGAGCTTCACAATGAAATGCGCTCGGCCATTGAACGCGAGAAAAGGCTCAAGAGCTGGAAACGGCTTTGGAAAATTGAGTTGATCGAGGGGCTCAACCCGCAATGGGAGGATCTTTATCCCAAGATTCTCAGATGAACATGGATTCCGGCTTTCGGCGAAATGACGGGAAAGGGGTCCGAAATGACGAGAAAGGGCGGCCGGATTGAGCGATCCGATCTTCTTCGGCACCCCTCACCATAGACTCGATCCAAGGTCCATGCCTTCCACCCTGCACCCGTCATCCTGGATTCGATCCAAGGTCCATGCCTTCCACCCCGCACCCGTCACCCTGGACTCGATCCAGGGGCCATGTTGAGGATCTGGGGTTTCCGGAAGATTTTTCAGTAGATTCCTGCCGACTTTCCCGCCGTATTGTTTTGATGAACATGGATTCCGGCTTTCGCCGGAATGACTGGAAAGGGGACCGGAATGACAGGAAAAGGGGACGGAATGATGGGAAAAGGAAACGGAATGACTAAGAATGGGGGCCAGGAATGACAGAGAATAGAGGGTGGATAGGAATGGACCGAAAGGGGATAGCGGAATAACGGCAGGAGACGGTTGGAATACGCGTTGCGGTTTGCGCCGGAACAAGGGGCATCCGCTACCAAAAGGAAGAAGATAAAAATAAAACCCGGGGCAAAAGCCCCGGGTTTTGTTTTGAAACAAACCTACAAACTAATCTGGCACTGACAAAACCGGCTCAGATTAGAAGTTGATCTGCCACTTGGCACCCATGTAGAAGACATCCGGTTCGTTGGTGGCAACGCCCGGAGCCTGACCGCGCTCGCCCTGGATCAAACCAATTTCCGGAACGATGAAGAAGCCCTTGGTGATGTTGATGGTGGCATTGAGGTAGTACTGCTCAACCCAGTCTTCGTCGCGACCGGAGTTGTCCAGATCGGCTTCCTCGTAGCCGTAACCGGCTTCCACAGTGAGCATGTCGTTGACCTTGAAACCCACCACAGCCAGGGCACCCCAGCCATCGACGTCTTCGAGTTTGCCGGAGACGAAGGTGGCTTCATCGCGAAGTGTCGGCACTGTGCCGTTGTAACCCACGTTATACGCACTGTAGTTGCCGAAGTTCTGGCCGAAATGTCCCATTGCCTTGATGTAAGCCGGACCAATGTTCACACCGCCGCCGAGGCCGACCACGTAGGCGTCCACATCTTCATCGGCGGATGTCGCATCCAGCTCATAGGTCTGGTAGCCGGCGAAAACGTCCACGAAGAACATGTCGGTCTTGAAGCCGTAGCAAACTTCGATCTTGGGAAGGGTGGTGTCGGTGTCGAAACCGGTGTAATCAATGGCTTCCGGCTGAATGAAGGCCAGCTTCAGGTCGCCGAAGGTCAACTGGATCATCTGGCGACGGCCGACGTAGAACTGGCCGACGCCGAGCAGGTCACCGTCACCGTCGTATACCGAGTTGGAATAAAAAAAGGTGCTCGGCGTATAGTCCTGGCCGATGAGCAGTTTACCGGCGCCGAAATTGTAGGTGCCGTAGAGCTTGCGTTTGCCAAAGGAATCGTTCATCTCGAAGCCGCCGCCGATTTCGTCGTTGAACTTCACCGTAGCGCCGATCCGGCTGTTGCCCTGCTGGTTCCAGATGGTGTCTCTGTCGCTATCAACACCGGCTACGTCGCTGTCTTTATCGACGGTCCAGGTGGCAAAACGCGCGCTGCCATAAAAGTTCCACTCAGCGGCCATGGCCGGGGTCGCCACCAGGCAAAGAACGGCGAAAACAATGAGTAATTTTTTCATCTGTGTCTTCCTCCTTGGGAGTCCGTTTTTAAAAAAGAATAGAACCAATCATCATCTTTTGGGGTTGCCGAAGATTGCTTGTCTGGCCGGCTATTCACCTCCTTTCCGCAACCTTGCAGCACTCCGGGCTTCCCGCGCCGATGCATGAAAGCCCGAATATTTTGCCGCTCTATATCTGGATGCCCCTAGAGTGTCAAGCTTTTTTTCTGGCGAAGATGCCTCTAAACGGCCGAAAAGATAAAATTTCTCTTTTGGCCGGAGATTTTACTTTCCCCCATATCCGAGTTCATGTTATAAACGCCTGTCAATTCGCTTGAGACATTCTTTTTCTAATCGTTAAATTTTGTGCCCTGACCTTTATTCAGATTTTTGGCTGCGGACCGTTGGGCGCTAACGAGCGCTCCGTAGAGGGGGGTTGTGTTGATGCGATCCAGACGTTTGGCTGTCTTTGGGGGGCTGCTTTTTGCAATTGTTGCCGTGGTTGTCTCATCGGCTATACCCGTTCTGGCGGCTTCGCCCAGCCGTCTGCTGACGCTGCCGTTTGAGATCCACGCAGAAAGAGATCTTTCCTTTCTTAATAACGGTATCCAGGCGATGTTGCGCGCCCGTTTGACCCACGATGGACGATCAGAGGTGGTTCGGTCGGACCAGCCGGCGGCAGGCGAGGCAGAGGCGCTGAAAATGGGAGCGGCCCAGGGGGCCGACTATGTGGTCGCAGGCAGTCTGACCTTTTTCGGCAGCAGCGTGAGCACCGACGCCGTTCTCATTGATGTTGCATCCGGCAAGGCCCTGGTGCGTTTCAGCGAGTCGGGGACCGACAGCGGGGACGTGATCCGGCATATCGATCGCTTCGCTCAACTCGTGAACCGGGATATTTTCGGACTGGGCGCAAAACCCCATGAAGAGCAGGCGGGAAAACCGGCACCGATCACAGCTGCGCCTAAGGCAGCCCGGGCCGCAGTGCCGATGCCGGTCGGCGGGAAGGGGCTGGAGGCGCCGGCGGTTGCAGCCGGTGCAGCGCCTGTGGCCCGGATCGCCGCCGCACCGGTGGAAGAAGAACCGCAGATATGGAAGAGCAATCGGATCGCTGCGGCGCTTTGCGGTCTTACCGCCGGTGATGTCAACGGAGACGGGCGCAGCGAAGTTGTGGTCATCGACAGCGCGACTATCTTCGTCTATCGCCTTGAAGAGGACAACCTGGTCCAGCTGGCGATTTACAAGGCTGACCAAGGCGATCGCCTTATAGGAGTGGACGCGGCCGATATCAACCTTGACAGCAAGGCCGAAATCTATGTGACGGCCATGGGCGGCGGCCGGTTGGCCTCTTTCGTGCTGGAGTGGGACGGTTCGCGGCTGCGCAGGATCGCCAGGGATTTTAATTGGTACTTTCGCGTGATCGATTCTGCAAACGGCGCCAAACGCCTGGTGGGACAACAACGCGGGCTGGTCGAGACCACCGGTGTGCCGGAACTCGAAGACCAGAACCGTCTTTTCCGCGGCGGTGTCGTGGAATTGGTCTGGCGCGGGGATCGCCTGGTGGAGGGAGATCGCATTCCGTTGCCGGAAGGTACGAGCGTTTTCGGCTTTTCGGTAGGAGACGCGCTCAACGACGGCCGCCAACTGATCGTAGGTTTTGATGCCAAGAACTACTTGGTGGTCATCGGCGACGACGGCCGGCGAGAATACAAGAGCGCCGGTGCCTTCGGCGGCAGTTTGAACTACCTCGAATACAGTTCCTCTTCCCAGTTCAGCCATGCCGACCGTTTCTATCTGCCTTTGCGCGTGCATCTGGCCGACCTGGACGGCGACGGGAAAATGGAAATCGTGACGGCGCGCAACGAAGACGCCGCACGTAGTCTGCTATCGCGCTATAGAAGCTTCTCTAAAGGCCAGGTGGTGGGCCTGGGTTGGGAAAAGATCGCCATGAAGGAGAAATGGGCCACCGACGTGGTGACCGACTTCGTGGTGGACACTGCAGTGGCCGATCTTAGCGGCGACGGCAGGTCCCAGGTGATTTTCGTCGTCTCTACTAGCGGGGGCTTTCTAGAGGCGGGGGAAAGTTATGTGGTGACCTATCGTCCGTAGTTGTTTCGAGCCGCGATCGAAAATCGAATCAAGCGGATTTTTTCGTGTTTGGTTTAGAAAGGAGGTGATTCGCTGAAGTTGCACCATCGGCGTGAGTTGTGAAGTCTTGCTGATCGATGATGTGTTGGGGGAAAACTGACTGGAAGGAGGAGAAAAACGATGAAGAAATTGCTGCTTGTGGCGGCCGTTGCAGGCATGGCGATGCTCATCGCCATGCCGGCGTCGGCTCTGGAAGCCAAGTTTTCGGGCGAACTGCGTATGCAGGGATTCAGCCACGACAACGTCGACTTGGTGGACGATGGGGGCACGGCATCCTATTACCGGAGCCGCTTCCGGCTCAAATCTACATTCGAGATCACCGAGCGAATCAGTGTCACCGGCCAGTTCGACGCGCTGGACAAGTACTGGGGCAAGCCGGATGATATGAATCCCGACGGAACCAGCGTAGAGGCGGACGACAACATCGATTGGGACACCGCCTATGCCACGATCAAAACCGATTTCGGCGGGATCCTGGTCGGGCGCCAGTGGAACAGCCAGTGGGGGCTGGGTATCGGCGATTCCACCGGCCCGGTGGACCGTATTCTCTATTTGCTGCCCATCGAAAATTTCACCTTCGTTGCCTATGCCCAAAAATACTCTGAGAACGACGAGGGATCGGACTATTCAGACGCGGACAACGACAAGTACGTGGCCCTGGTCAAGTATCAGGGTGAAAACTTCGAATTGGGGTACTTGCACGCCTTTTACAATTTCAAGCAGTTTCCGGCCATGCGGGATATGATTAGCTACCGTAACCGTGTTCAGGCTTACAAATCTGCGGGGGCTGCGGCCACCACCGGCCAGGTGACCTACGACGCCACGCGGGCGGCTTACGCCTCGGCTCTGGGCGTTACCCAAGCCAATTTAGATGAGGCTATTGCCAACCCGACCGGGACCGTAGGTGCCACCATCAACGGCACCTTGGCATATGTTGGCTACCCGAACATGCCGACCGTCTACAATGCCTATATGGCTACCCAGACAGCTTACGCCAATGCCGCAGCCGCAGCGGCTTCGGGGCTGACCTACTCCAATTCCGCCCAGGCGCATGTCGCCGATCCCTATTTCATCGCCAAGTTCGGCGGGTTCACGTTCAAAGGGGAACTGGTCTATGCGTTTGGTGATGCGGACTTTGACGGAACTGCGCAGGATCTGGATGTGCAGGCCTATTCCTACCTGCTCCAAGCCGAATACGAGATTGGTCCGCTCACCTTCAACGGCGGTTACTGGTTCTTGTCCGGCGACAATGACACCACCGATGACAAGCATGAAGCATTGGCCTACATCGAGCCCAACAAGGACGTGGATATCGCTTTCCTGCTCACCGGCGACAATGATCACTACACCGCCGATTTGACCGATTCTCTGGGCGGCGGGATCGGCAACTTCGCCGGCAACTCCCAGGATCCGCTGGCCTCTAGTCCTTACGCCGGAGCCCTGGCCCTGGCCGGTGCCAAGATGTTCTATCTCGGCTTCGACTACAAGCTCATGGACACCCTCACCGTGGGGTTGACCTGGGCCAACGCCAAGTGCGATAAGCCGCCGGGACCCAAAATCTATTCCACGGCGACCGCCGAATGGGACGACGACGTGGGCAACGAGTTCGACTTCAAGGTTGTCTGGAAGCCCTGGGAGAACCTGGAGTACAAGTTCATTGCCGCCTATCTTGAGGCCGGTGATTTCTGGAAACAGGGGAATCCTTCTGCCAAGATCGACGACCTGACGACCTTTTACAACGCTTTGACCATCAGTTTCTGAGCCCGGCGTCGCGCCGACGGCTTTAGGCTGGTTTCAAAAAGACCCCGGATTGCGTTACACGCGACCTGGGGTTTTTTTGTCTTTCCTGTGAATGAATGTAAATTCACTTCTCTTTGTCGGCCTTCAGGCTCTGTCGTCAAGATTTTCCGCCATTTTCCATATTTCATTTCATTTTAGGTTGTTAAAAGCATCCTCGACCGGTGTTGGTACTAATATTTAAAGTCAATTTTGGGGCTTGACAAGTGGCATGCGGGTTGGTAATGAATGAGCGTTCATTCATATTGGGGTTGTCTGCAAGGCAACGGGAGGTGCATCATCGCCAACAAGGCGCGCAACAACGATAAGTACGACCGCATTCTGGACGCAGCCATCAAGGTCTTCGCCGAGAAGGGATTCCATCGGTCCACCATCTCGCAGATTGCCCGTCAGGCCGGGGTCGCGGATGGAACCATATATCTGTATTTCAAGAATAAAGACGATATCCTGGTCCATTTTTTCAACTCCAAGACACGTTTGGTTTTCGACAATTTCCGGGAAGCGGTGCGCCAGGCCGAAGGCGCCGAAGCCAAACTGCACGCCCTGATCCACCATCACCTGGAGGCTTTTCAGGCCGACATTCACATGGCGGCGGTCTACCAGGTCTGGACCCACCAGTTTCAGCGAGTGGCCGAACCGCAAATCAAGGAGATGGCCAAGATGTACCTGGATATCGTCTCCGAGATCGTGGAATTGGGCCAACAGGAGGGAGCCCTGCGCAAGGATCTCTATCTGGGGCTGGTCAAACGTTTCATCTTGGGTGCGGTGGACGAGGTGATCAATACCTGGCTGCATTCCGGCGGGCGTTACGACCTGACCGCCATGGCCGACCCACTGGTGGACCTGTTTCTGCGCGGGATCGGAGCGGGGGCGAACGGTGGTGGCCCTGAAGCTTGAGGTGCGTTGCCTGCCGCGGCAAGGCGGAAACAAAACCGTTGATTCATTGGCCGGTCGTAACTGAACGTTTTTACGCCAAACAACTATTTTATACGTGAACGAAAGGGAAGACCCATGGCACAGCCGATTGCGGACCGCAGGGATGTGGATTTCGTGCTGCACGAGCAACTGGAGGTCGAAACGCTCAGCCAGCATGAGAAATTCGAAGAGTTCAATCGCAAAACCATTGACTTGATCGTTTCCGAAGCGCGCAACCTGGCCGTCAAGGAGATTCTGCCCACCCAGAAGATCGCCGACGAGGAAGGCTGCACCCTGGAAAACGGCAAAGTAACTGTCCCCGAAGCTTTCTATCGGATCTACAAGCTGTTCTGCGAGGGGGAATGGCTGGCCATGAGCGAGGCCCCCGAGTGGGGCGGCCAGGGGATGCCGCGCACCGTGGCCCTGGCCTGTGCGGACTATTTTAACGGGGCCAACTACGCCTTCATGATGTATCCGGGTCTGACCCACGGGGCCGGCAAGCTGGTGGAGGCCTTCGGCACCGACGAGCAGAAGAAGCTTTTTCTCAAAAACATGTTTACCGGGAAGTGGACCGGCACCATGCTGCTCACCGAACCTGGGGCCGGCTCTGATGTGGGCGCCTTGGAAACCACGGCGGTCAGGAACGAGGACGGGACCTACTCGATCAGCGGCAACAAGATTTTCATTTCCTCGGGTGAGCACGATCTGGTGGAGAACATCATCCACCCGGTGCTGGCGCGCATCGAGGGCGCTCCAGCGGGCACCAAGGGGATTTCGCTGTTTATCGTGCCCAAGATCTGGGTCAACCCGGACGGCTCGCTGGGTGAGTTCAACGACGTGGTCTGCACCGGGATCGAAGAGAAGATGGGGATCCACGGCAACGCCACCTGCTCGTTGACCCTCGGCGGCAAGGGCAAGTGCCGCGGCCTGCTGCTGGGCGAGGAAAACAAGGGGATGCGCGCCATGTTCCTGATGATGAACGAGGCGCGCCTCTTGGTGGGCATGCAGGGCTTTTGTTGCGCCTCGGCTTCGTACATGAACGCCATCGATTACGCCCGCCAACGGATCCAGGGGAAAAATCTATTGCAGATGATGGATAAGGACGCCCCGGCAGTGCCCATCATCCATCATCCGGATGTGAGGCGTATGCTCCTGACGATGAAGACTTACGTGAGTGCCATGCGCAGCCTCCTTTACTATGTGGGGGTCTGTGAGGACCGCAAGATTACCGTCGACGATCCGGCCCTGAAGGACAAGTACCAGGGGCTGATCGAGCTGCTCACGCCCATTGCCAAGGGGTATGTCACCGACCGGGCCTTTGACGTCTGCAACCTCGGTATGCAGGTCTACGGCGGCTACGGGTTCATCCGCGAATATCCCCAGGAGCAGCTGGTGCGCGATTGCCGTATCACCCAGATCTACGAAGGCACCAACGGGATCCAGGCCATGGATCTGCTCGGCCGCAAGCTGGGGATGAAAAAAGGCAAGCCGATCATGGATCTGCTCGGTGAGATTCAGGCGATTATCGGCAAGGCAAAGGGAATCGAGGCGCTCAAGGATGCGGCCGAACGCCTGGAAACAGCGGTCAACAAACTCGGCGAGGTCGCCATGCACATGGGGGCCTCGGCCATGTCGCCCAAGGTGATGGCCGCTTTTGCCCAAGCCTATCCGTTTATGGAAGCCAGCGGCGATGTGGTCATGGCCTGGATGCTGCTGTGGCGGGCCGTGGTGGCCGCCGAAAAGATGGCCTCGGCCAAGAAGAAGGACCAGGCTTTCTATGAAGGCCAGTTCAAGCAGCTCGAGTTTTTCGTGCAGTCCGTGCTGCCGGTGACCCTCGGCAAGATGGACGCTATCAAGAACACCTGTGCGGCGGCAGTAGAGATCAGCGACGAGGCCTTTGGCGGCAAGTAACTGAAAAGGTGCTGGCAAAGGCGGTTCGTGCTTGAAAAGACCGTCGCTTCCGCAGTTAATGGTGTGAAGATTCCTCGCGGGGGGAGGAGCTGACAGCCTGGGGACAGACAAGCACAAGGCTGTCAGGCAGGGAGCGGCCTCTTCGAAAAACGCGGCATATGCAACATATGTGGGCACTTTCGAAGAGGCCGCAATGCCCTGGGACGAGCGCAGGTGCGGTTCGACCCGCCGGAGGCCGTTACGACCTTACAGCAATGGCCGGAAAAGCGTTGCATGGCGACGGAAAAATCGACACCATTCCCTCTTTTCAGGCCATATAGGGCTTGACCGGCATGTCCTGAGCAGATAAGGAACCCCCTTGGGCTGCTGCTCGGGGACAACCCGTTTCCTGCGGGTGAATGAACAGCCATTCAATTTGCGGTTATTCGCCGCCAAAACTTGATACTTTGGTCCATCGTCAATTTCAACGGGTGGTGCCTTTGCAGGCGGTGATCGAAGCGAGGTGTTGCCCCTTCAAGCGAACCCCAAAGAGGTATCATCGATGGAAACCGCGTTGATTTCGCCTGCCAAGGCCTGGCTCTGGTTTTTGCCGACATGGATTTTTTCCTTCATCATCCCGGTGGTCGGCGTGGCGGTCTTTACCTATCTGATCGCCCTGCGTCTGGCGCCGATGGTGCGCGCAGCGCCCGATCGGCGTTTCGACCGCATCCCGGAACGCATCCGGCAGGTGCTCAAGATCTGGCTGGCCCAGTGGCGCCATCCGCGTTACATGCTGGCCGGAGTGTTGCATATTATTCTTTTTGCCGGTTTCTTGAGCCTGTCCATCCGCTCTTCACAGATGGTGATCCTCGGAATGGTGGAGGGGTTCGTCTTTCCCGGTTTTGACGGCTTCATCGGCCTGGGCTACGATCTGCTACGCCAGATCATGGCCACCGCCGTCCTGGTGGTGGCGGTGATCGCCATGGTACGCCGGGGCATCTTCAAGCCGGCCCGTTATGCCGTACCGCCGCGTTACGGGAAGGACCACACCGCCGAGGCGGTCTTCGTGCTTTGCCTGATCTCCACGCTGATGATTACCGAGGCCCTTTACGACAGCTCCCTGGCAGCGGCGGCCATCCAGCAGAATCTACATGCCGAACTTGTCGTGCCGCTGAGCCTGGCCTGGATTTTCAAACAGGTACTGCTCGCTACACCGGTGGAAAAGCTTCAGACCATCCATCTGGCGGCCTACTACCTCCATGATCTGACCTTCTTTTTCTTCCTGTGCTTTCTGCCCCTGGGCAAGCACTTCCACGTGGTTACCTCGATCTTCAACGTCTTTTTCATGCGCCTGCAAAAAGGCAACGTCAAGCCGGTGCGCTACGGGGTTGCCGACGACAAGCTCGACGACCTGGAGTCTTTCGGGGTCAAGCAGATCGAGGATTTTACCTGGAAGCACATTCTCGATTTTTACAGCTGTGCCGATTGCGGCCGGTGCTCGGACAACTGCCCGGCCAACGCCGTGGGCCGGCCCCTGTCGCCGCGGTTCATCACCATCAAGGCCCGCGATCAGCTATTCGCGAGCTACCCGGTTTATCCGGTGGGTGCGCCTTTTACCAAGGCGCCGGCCCTGATCGGCGGGATTTACAGCGAAGATGAGATCTGGTCATGCACCACCTGCGGGGCTTGCGAGCAGGAGTGCCCCCTTGGCATTGAGTACATCGACAAGATGGTGGACCTGCGCCGCGGCATGGTCGACGACGGCAACGTGCCCCAGAGTCTGCAAAAGCCGCTCAGCGCCCTGGAAAAGCGGGGCAACCCCTGGGGCAAGATGGAAAAGAAGCGCGCCGGCTGGGCCAAGGACAAGGCGTTTGCCGCCGAGTGTGCCGTCAAGCTGGTGGAAGCCGGAGATACGGCCGAGACCCTTTATTTTGTCGACAGCATCACGTCCTTCGACGACCGCATGCAACGCATCGCCCAGTCAACGGCCCGGGTCCTGAGCGCCGCGGGGATCGATTTCGCCATTCTGGGCAAGGAGGAAAAGGACAGCGGCCACGAGGTGCGCCGCTTCGGCGAGGAGATGCTTTTCCAGGATCTGAAGGATCACAACACCGAGATGATCAAGGAGTCGGGGGCCAAGCACATCGTCACGGCCGATCCCCACGCCTATAACGCCCTGACCAAGGATTATGCCGGACTGCCGCCGGTCGAACACATCAGCCAGACCATCGTGCGCCAGGTGCGCGAGGGGCGCCTGAAGCTCAATTCCATCCAGACCGAGGGCAAGGTCTACACCTATCACGATCCGTGCTACCTGGGCCGCCACAACAACCTTTACGACGACCCGCGCTCGGCCCTGGACGCCATCGCCGGGTTGCGTCGGGTGGAGATGACCCGCAGCCGCGACCGCAGCTTCTGCTGCGGCGGGGGCGGTTTGATGCTGTTTTACGAGCCCGAGGAAGAACAGCGCATGGGGGTCCTGCGGGTCAAGATGGCGGCCGAGGCCGGGGCCAACGTCATTGTCACGGCCTGCCCCTTTTGCCTGGTGAACATCGAGGACGCCATCAAGGTGGCCGGTCTGGAAGGTCAGATGGAGGCCATCGACCTGGCAGAGCTGGTCGACCAGCATATTGCGCGCTGATAAAAGGCGACACTTTTTCCCGGTTTCGCCAATGATCGGAGCCGGGGCCACACCAACTCGTGCGGGAGGACAATCATGGAGATTCTGGTTTGTGTCAAACGGGTTCCCGACACCTCGGAAAACGAGATCGAACTCAACAAGGCTGGTAACGACATCGAAAGGGACGATCTGGTCTATTCGGTCAACGAATGGGACAACTACGCCGTGGAAGAGGCGATCCAGATCGTCGACCGGGTCGGTGGCAGCGTCACCGTGGTGACCGTGGGCGACGACGAGGCCGAAGAGGTTTTGCGCCGGGAGATGGCCATGGGGGCCAACAACGGGCTGTTGCTCAACGATGAGGCCTTTGCCGAGGCCGACGGGCGCGGGATCGCCACCGTGCTCAAAGCGGCGGTGGAAAAAGGCAGCTACGATCTGATCCTCACCGGGGCCCAGGCCGACGACGGCGCGGCCCAGGTGGGGGGAATGTTGGCCGCCTTGCTCGACTATCCCTATGCCTCGCTGGTCAACAAGATCGAGACCGAGGCGGACGGAAAGATCAAGATCGGCCGCGAGATCGAGGGGGGCAACCAGGAGATCAGCGAGATCGACCTGCCCTGCGTGCTGTCGATCCAGACCGGGATCAACGAACCGCGCTATGTGGGGATCCGCGGGATCCGCAAAGTGGCCTCGGTGGAGATTCCGACCATGGGCGCGGGTGATCTGGGACTGAACGGCGCGGCTCTGGCGCCGCAGGTCAAGCGGCTCGACTACTTCATGCCCGAACTGGGCGAGGGCGCCGAGATGCTCGAAGGCTCCACCGAAGAGATCATCGCCAAACTGATCGAAATGCTCAAGGCCAAAGGAGGGCTGAAGTAATGGCACAGATCTTCGCTTATATCGTCCACAAGAACGGAGTGGCCGACGATACGGCCCTGGAACTGCTTGCCGCCGCCAAGAAGATCGATGCGGCCGCCACCGTTACCGCCATCGTTACCGGCAGCGGCGCCGAACTGGATGCCGTGGCCGGCGAACTGGCCAAGGCCTACGACGAGGTATGGAAGTTTTCCAACGCCGCTTTGGCCTATCCCAACGCCGAAGCGGTCCGCCCGCTGCTGCTGGCGGCCCTGCCGGCCGGGGCCATCGTCCTGGCGGCCCATGACACCTTCGGCATGGATCTGGCTCCGGGGCTGTCGATCAAGCTCGATGCGGCCTTCGTGCCCGACGTGGTGGAGATCGAAGGCCTTGACGGTGCTACCCTCAAGCTGGTGCGCCAGGAGTTCGGCGGGCAGGTAAGCACCCATGTGAATGCCGATATCTCCAAGGGGGCCGTACTGACCCCGCGGGCCGGCAGCTTCGCTGCGGTGGAAGCGGCCGCCTCGGGCAATGTGGTGGACAAGTCGGGCGAGATCGGCGATCTGGCTCCCAGGCGCCGCTTTATCGAAGTGGTGGCTGCCGAAGTGGGCGACGTGGACATCACCAAAGAGGACGTGCTGGTCTCCATCGGCCGCGGGATCGAGGAGGAAGACAACATCGAGATCGCCAACGAACTGGCCGAGGCCATGGGTGCGGTGGTTTCCTGCTCGCGGCCCATTGTGGACGCCAAGTGGCTGGAAAAATCGCGCCAGGTCGGCACCTCGGGCCAGACCGTCAAACCCAAGGTCTATCTGGCCTGCGGGATCAGCGGCTCCTTCCAGCACCTGGGCGGGATCAAGGGCAACCCATTTGTCGTGGCTATCAACAAGAATGCCAAGGCCCCCATTTTCCAGGTGGCCGATGTGGGCATCGTGGCCGACATCCTCGAGTTCATGCCGGCTTTGACCGAGGCGATTCAGGAAGCCAAGTAATCGGCCACGCCAGTAGGTTTAAAAAACAAACCGGCCGTTCCTTTAAGGGGGCGGCCGGTTTGTTGTTTCAAGGGTATACTGCTGTCGAAGATCTGGGGCGGCGTCGCCTGGTCGGTTTTTCTGCGGGCACTTGAGACCGGTATCTGTATCCAGGATTTTGCCCTGGCAAGCATCCCGCCGGTGCCCAAGGCATACTTGGTAGAGAGGTGAGGTCCTGCCCGTAAAAAAGCACAAGGGATCAGCTCGTGAGAGCTGATCCCTTGTTATAATTGGCTCCCCAGCACGGACTCGAACCGCGGACCCAGTGGTTAACAGCCACTTGCTCTACCGACTGAGCTACTGGGGAACAAACCGGCGTCAGGCATCCTGACAAAGCGGACTTAATATACGGATGCCCTCCGGTTGTCAAGGGAAAAGAGAGGGTGAAAACAAAAGCAGGATCGTCTCTGCCGCTTCATCATGGATCTGAATCCGGATGCGGGGAAAATCGTCCTACAGTGCGCCGCAGCGCCTGGTGGATGGTGACCCTCCCGAGAAACCAACCCAGCCGCATGAAAGCCCTTCTGACTTGGGAGATTTCCCGCCGCACCGGCCCTGTGTCGGCGCAAAAAGTGGTGATGCACACCTCGGGTCGCACCGCTTCGGGAAGGATGCAGGGGCCATGGCCGTTTTCGAGAAACGGACAATCAACGGTAAAAAACGGCCGTTCCGCAGCCAGGCAGGCGGCCAAGCGATTGCGAAGGTCGGGGTGCCGGCCAACAATATAGACCAGATCGGCAAATCCGATGATTTCGTCGATGGCGACATTGCGGCAGCACAAGCCTCGGCATCCGCCGATGCACCGGTCCATCAGTACTGCTGCACGGGCGAGCAGATCCGTTTCGGCTCGATAGACGGCCTGCAAAAGCCGTTCGAGGTCACGGGTTTCGCGCGGGGTCAGGTCCTCCAGTCGTCGGTTTGCCTGGCGCAGCTTGTAGCCGAGGCTCATGGGCCTCCTTTCAGACCTCGGACTTTTTGCCCGGCATCTGGTCCATGATGAACTCGGACAGGGCCGTGATGGTCAGGCTGGGATTGACGCCCAGATTGACCGGCACCACAGATCCGTCGGCCACGTAAAGTCCCGGATATCCGAAAACCTGGCCGGAAAAGTCGACCACCCCCTGGCCAGGGGTTTCGCCCATGGCGCAGCCGCCCAGGATATGGGCCGTGGTGGGCGCATCCAGGATCATCTCGGGCCAACTGCTCAACGGCTCTCCGTTCATCCTGGTCGCCAGGCGGCGGGCCACCTCATTGGCAACCGGTATGTAGCTGGGGATGCGCTCTTGGCCCGGCGGCAGGCGGCTGTTGAGGCTGCAGCGGCCGAAGCGCCAGGGCCGCGGGGCCAAGTTGAGGTGCAGATAATTGTCGCTGGTTTGCATGACCAGCAGGACCGTTGTTCGCGCTGAGCTGCCCAGGAACCAAAAATTGCGCAAAAAACGCAGCGGATGGCGCAGGACATTGGCAGCAAAGCGCATCTGTCTCGGTATTGCGCCACCCCCGTCGGTGAGCAGGGTCAGCAGGCCGTAGAGCAGGTCGGATCCCTTGTTGTAGCGCACCATTTCCATATGGGTGTCATCGTCGGGATAGATCCCTGAGGTGATGGCGATCTGGTCATTCCAGTCCACCGAGCGATCCCGGGAGCGCACGCCCAGGATCGCTTCGGAATTGGTGCGCACGAAGTTGCCCAGTTGGCTGGACAGGCGCGGCAGCATGCCGTTGCGGCGGCATTGGAGCAGCAGCTTCACCGTACCCATCACCCCGCCGCTGAACACCACCTTGGGTGCCCGATAGGTTCTTCCAGGGCGAAAGGGACGCAGGGACCGGCGCGTGAAAATCTCGTAGCCATCTGCTGCCGGACGAACTCCGGTCACCTCGGTTTCGGCAATGATGCGCACCCCGTGGCGGTGTTCGGCCAGATAGAGGTAGTTTTTGTCCAATGTGTTCTTTGCCCCTACCGGGCAACCGATCATGCAGGCACCGCAGAAGGTGCAGCCGGTGCGCGGCGGTCCTTCGCCGCCGAAGTAGGGGTCGGGAACGGTGCGGTCGGGCTCGCCGAAAAAGATGCCTACGTCGTTTTGGTGGAAGGTGTCCCGGCCACGCAACTCGATGCCCACTTCGCGCAGGATCCGGTCGGCGCGTCCCACGGTAGGGCTCGGAGTGGCCCCGAGCATTTGTTGCGCCCGGGCGTAGTAGGGTGCCAAACGCGCTTTCCAGCCTCCGGCCCGTCCCCAGCGGGGTTGATCGAATACCGTGTCCGGCGGAACCAGAAGCTGGTTGGCGTAGACCAGGCTGCCGCCGCCCACACCGCCGCCGTGCAATACCGTCACGTGTCGCAGGAATGTGAGCATCTGGATTCCGTAAAGGCCGAGCTGAGGCAGCCAGATGCTCTTTTTAAGATGCCAATTGGTGGATGGGAAATCCTCGGTGCCGTACCGGCGGCCCTTTTCGAGCACCGCCACACGATATCCTTTTTCTGCCAGGCGCAGGGCCGACACGCTGCCGCCGAAACCCGAGCCGACCACGATCACGTCATAATCCATTGGCATGGCTTCTCCCCTGTTTCGAGGTAATCGAACCTTGTCCGGTCAGGAACCGGTTTTGCCCATGAGTCGAATCAGCGTGATTTCGCTGACACTGTTTAAACGCAAAGGGATGGTGCCCGTTCCGGTTCCCTGGGAGGTGTAACCGATCATCGCACCGCAGCGCCAAACCCCTCGGCAGGTGCGCCTATCATGGCGCAGGTGGGGCATGAGCGGTATCCCGCCGGGCAGGCAGATCTGGCCTCCGTGGGTGTGGCCGCACAGGTAAAGACGGTAGCCGTTTTCGGCGGCAATGTCCAACATCGAGGGGTCGTGCACCAGAGCGATCTTGAATCCTGTGGGGGATTGCGCCAGGGCTGCGGGAGCCTGCTCGGTGTAGTAATAACAAGGATCATCGAGTCCCGTGATCCTTATGCGGTTGCCATTTTGGGAAATGTTGCAGGTTTCGTTGAGCAGCATACGCACACCCATGGATTCCAGGTGCGGCACCATCCGGTATGAATCGTGGTTGCCCAGTGTGCCCAGAATCCCATGACGTGCGCGAACGGCAGATACCACCGTGTGTAAAGGATCCAAGAGGTGGCGGAATCGACCGTTGATCCGGCGTCCGTAGTCTCCGGTCAGAACGCACAGGTCCGCTTCGATGGGCCGAACGATTTGCGCGATGTGTTGTTCGATTCCCGTGGTGACATCGATATGCAGGTCCGACAGATGCAGGATGCGAAATCCATCGAAGGCCGGTGGCAGATCGTCGAATGAGAAGTCGACCCGGTTGAGGGCGATGCGTTTGGCAATACATTTCGAGGTGCTTTTGATGATGGTGCACCGCAAGAAAAAACCGCACAACTCGACCAACGCCTCGAAAAATGGTTGGCGACGCTTCCGGTTACCCCTTGGGTGCTTTTTATGAAGGTCGGCCTCTAATTCAGCTCGGGTCGCGGCCCACAACATTCGGTCGGGTTGGATGGAGAGGCCGGCGGTAGGATGCATAAACTCCCATTGTTTCGGCTTTTAAGGTGGATAATGGGTGGCGGTGGCGTCGAATCGAGACGGTGAAACGGCGTCGGTTGTCTATAGCGTTATGTCAAGAAGGGGTCAAGGCGAAGGGGGTATTAGTTGAATCGGTGTAAAGGCTAAAGACAGCCCGGCGGGATTATTCGAACGTGCAGACGCTAAGATTGATCGGCTCTCCGGGGTCTATCGCCTCGGGCAGGGAATCGGACCGCCAAAGGCTGCCATCGACCCGAACGGACCGGCAGGCCGGAGCGATTTCAGCCCAGCGGTCGGCCAAAAAGTCACTGAAAGCTCCGGGCGCCAGGCAGATCCCGCGAGCGAGAAACGACGGCCCCAGCTCATCGCAGATCAGGTTGAAGAATTTTACCGTTACTTTGCCTATGGCGGTTTCCTGGCCGCTTGAACCATCGCTTCGGTGCGAGATGCTGCTGCGCAAAGAAGTCAGCCTGCCGCCCCGTCGCAATGTGGCTCCAACAAGGCCGGGCATGGCTGCCGAAAGGGTCACCACAGCGCCGTCGGCAACCAGTGCGGAGCAGATCGTATCCACCGCCCGGCCATTGAGAAAAATGGTCTGCACCCGCTGGGTGACGTAATCACGGGGGATCTCGAGCTGTATGCAAAGCAGAGCTTCGAGACTGCACGGAAGAGGTGTGCGAAGGTGGAATCCGCGGCGCAGCAGGGCGGAAAAAAGCCAGAGATCGGTCTTTGAAACCGTCAGCTCGACTCTTTGCAGGCGGCATTTTGGATTGCAGGTCATGGAATGATCCCAAGGATAAAACCAACGGGGAACCGCCGCCGCGATTCCCCGTTGAAGCGGATGTTGAACCGTAAACTACCAGTTGAAGACCTGATCGAGTTCCTCGTCCGAAACGGCGAAGACCACGTTATGGGGCGCCAGCGGCTGGCGCAGGAAGTAGCCTGGAAGCCGGTCGTGGGCTGCGGTGAACCCGGCGGCCCGGTTGAAATCGCGCTCCCAGGTCAGGATCTGCTTTCCCAGTGCGGTGACGTCGTCTGCAGTCAAGGGCTGCCCGGTGAAGCCGGAAATCAGATCGAGCATGGCCTGGAATGTTTCGGGCTGGTCCAGGATGGCAAAGGCGATGAACACGCACATGCCAGTAGCATCGATGGCCGCCGTGGCGATTTGCAGATTGCGCGACAATTCCACCTGGCCGTCGGGCTTGAGGGGATCGACACTGCCGCCGACACCCAGGATGTTGGCCGTCACGGCGTATCCGGCGGTATGGTCTGCCCCCATTGGGCTGGTCGCGTAGGTTACGGCGACCCCCTGAACCGCACGCGGATCGTAGGCCGGCATGGCCTGGCCCTTGACCACCGGGACCCGCTCGACCCCGAACACCTGGCCGGTTACCGCAGCGCCGGCGCCCAGGATACGGCCCAGAGGGGTGCCCTGACCCACTTCCTTGACCATACGGGTGGCTGCCTCGGCATCGCCGAAGTTGGCCAGTCCGGCTTCCATGGCCACCGCGATGGTGGCGCCCATTTCGATGGTGTCCAGTCCAAAATCGTCATCTATGCGGTCTATCTGGGCGATGACGTCCAGGTCATTGATGCCGCAGTTGCCTCCATGGGCCCATACCGTTTCGTACTCGGGCTGCTTGGTCAGAAAGTTGCCGTTCTTGTCGTAGAAGGTCCCGGAACACTTCATCACGCAGCCCCGGTGGCAGCCATGGGTCGGTGCATTTTCACCGCCCCGGCTTTTTTCCAGTTCAGCCAGGGCCTCGCCGCTGATCTTGTCGAAGCCTTCGAAACGACCGGTGGAAAAATTGTTGGTCGGGTAAGCCCCGGCTTCATTGAGCACTCCGGTAAGGACGTTGGTGCCGTAAGCAGGCAGGCCCTGGCCGCAAACAGGGTGCTTGTTCAGGCCGGCGACGAATTCCTTGTTGGCAGCCTTGAATTTTTCCGCATCGGCAGGAGCGCGCATTTTGCACCCGGTATCGTCCAGGACGATGGCCTTGACCCCTTTGGCCCCCATCACTGCCCCGACACCGCCGCGGCCGGCATGCCGGGTGGGGCGCAGCTCCATGTCGGTAAAAGCCACCGTGGCGGCGCCCATTTTCATTTCGCCGGCCGGGCCGATGGAGATGCAGGTGATTTTATCCCCGTAGGCGGCCTTCATCTTGTCCACCAGGGCGTAGTTGCCGAGCATCTTGAGACTGTTGTCGGCCTCGATGCGGACACTTTCCGCATTGATAAAGACCTTGTAGAGGGTATCGTCGGCCGGCTTGCCCTCCAGGACGATGGCCGCGTAGCCAAGACGGGCCAGCACCTGGGCCCCCTGGCCGCCGGAGTTGGCCTCCTTGATCCCGCCGGTCAGCGGGCTTTTACATCCCACTGAAATGCGACCGGATTGGGCTGCGGCCGAACCGCTGAGCAGGCCCGGGGCGATGATCAGTTTGTTTTGCTCACCCAGTGGATGGCAGGTGGGGGGTACCTCTTTGGCCACGATGGCCGAAGTCATGGCCCGGCCTCCCAAACCGGCGTAATCCCCCAGGGGCTCGGTGCGAATGGCCGGACCGCCATCGGCTCCCATGTCGATGCGCAGAATCTTGTCCATAGATGCTCCTCCTTTGTTTTGTGTCTGAAAAAAGACCTGAAACGGTCCCTGCCGTGAGAAGAGAGCCGGAGGTGTAGATGAGAGTCCAAAGCGGCAAGGGTACTGTTTTGCTGCAATATGTTATTTTTGGTCGTTTATGGAAGTGACAAGGATAGCTAAAAATAACAGGAAAGTCACGAGGCTTTTTTCGGGTTTTAATTCAGACCGTCCCGATGCGTGGGGAAGGGTATGGAAGGGCATGCGAAAAGGAGGGGCGAAGCGAGGAAGGACTGGCCAGAAGGTGCAAATTTCGGTGTGTGCATCGATTTTACGGGGAATTGCCGGACCAAAAGGGTAAGTCTTGAATTCTTCATATCTTTTCGATAGGTTGAAATCCGGCATGGTGAGCGTCCGGAATGACGCGGCGCTGTTTCACCGATTACATATAAGGCTGCCTTTTTATGTGCCTGATTGTCTGGGCCTACGATTGCCATCCGCGATACCGTCTGATCCTGGCCGCCAATAGGGATGAATTTTACGCTCGTGCGAGCCTGGCTGCCGGCTATTGGCCTGACCGGCCGCTGGTTTTGGGGGGGCGGGATCTGGCAGCCGGCGGCACGTGGCTGGCGGTGAGCCGCAGCGGGCGTCTGGCAGCGGTTACCAACTATCGGGATCCTGCGGCTCACAACCCCAAGGCCCGCTCCCGGGGCGAACTGGTGGCCGAATTCGTCGATGGCCGGGAAAGCCTCGGTGCCTATCTCGAATCCGTTCACAGCCGTTGCGGGCAATACAACGGGTTTAACCTCTTAGCTGCCGACCCGCAACAAATGGCCTATCTTGGCAGCCGAAACGGGCCGGTTCGCGAGGTTGCGCCCGGGGTCCATGGATTGAGCAACCATCTTTTGGATACTCCCTGGTCAAAGGTGGCCGGAGGAAGAGTCGGGCTGGAGCGACTGTTGACCGAAGATGGTGTTACGCCTGAGAATCTGCTCAATCTGCTTTGCGATCGGCGCCAGCCCGCTGACGTCGATCTGCCCGACACCGGTATCGGCCTGGAATGGGAGCGGATCCTGGCTCCGCGCTTCATCGTCAGTCCGACCTACGGCACCCGCTCGGCCACAGTGATACTTTGGGAATGGGCGGGCCGGATCGGCTTCTGGGAATGGACCTTCGTTCCCGGGCAGGACCCGCCACGGGAGGCCGGGAAGCGGCGTTTTCAATTTTCCATTTGACAAAGTATGCCAGGAGGTTGGAGCTTGCCAAAAGGCTTTTGAGAATTTGGCATGGCGTTCTCATTACAAATGAATCGTGCTTTAAAGGACCCCAATGTCTCACCCCTCAGTTACGGTCATCATCCCAACTTATAACGAAGGTCAGAATATCGGCGCCGTGGTGGCGGCGGTCCGTGCCGTGGGA
Organism: Desulfobacterales bacterium; assembly: GCA_963668645.2. Lineage (GTDB taxonomy): Bacteria > Desulfobacterota > Desulfobacteria > Desulfobacterales > UBA2174 > UBA2174. The sequence goes on along the minus strand of CAXXWC010000021.1, from coordinate 1,530,191 downwards.
CCGGATTTCCAGATCCTGGTGATAGACGACGGCTCCAGCGATGACACCGCCGAGGCGGCCCGGGCCGCCGGGGCAGAAGTCTACCGCCACCCTTACAACATCGGCAATGGGGCGGCGATCAAAAGCGGGATCCGCAACGCTGCCGGTAAGATTCTGGTCTTCATGGACGGAGACGGCCAGCACGACCCCAATGACATCCCCCGGCTCCTCGAACACCTGCCGGCCTACGACCTTGTGGTGGGGGCCCGCTCATTCAAGGACCAAGCCTCCCTGGGCCGGGCGTTGGGAAACGCGGTTTACAACCGCTTCGCCGGCTACGTGGCCAAGTTCCCTATCCAGGACCTGACTAGCGGATTTCGCGCGGTCAAGGCTTCGGTGGCCCGCAGCCTGATCCATCTTTTGCCTAACACCTACTCCTATCCCACCACCATGACCCTGGCGGTGCTGCGCAGTGGGTTGAGCCTCAGGTACGTTCCGATTCGCACCCGGAAGCGGCAGGCAGGAAAAAGCAGCATCTCCCTGTTCAAGGACGGGGTGCGCTTTTTCATGATCATTACCCGCATCTGCACTCTCTTTTCACCCTTTCGCGTTTTTTTGCCGGTCAGTTTCACTATGTTCATGACCGGGCTGCTCTGGTACTTGTACACTTTCACCACCCAGGGCCGTTTCACCAACATGAGTGCCCTGCTTTTTACCACCGCGGTGACCATTTTCATGATCGGCATGGTCTCCGAACAGATCTCCCAGATGCGCTTCGAGCGTCGCGGTGAGCGGCGAGACGACCGGACTGAAGAGGGAAAGCGGTAACCTGGAAGGGGAAGTGATAGGGATGGAAAGCGGCCAGCTGGTTGAGGCAAAGGCTGCGGAAGGGAAATTAGTGTGATTCTGTAGTTTCGAGAGTAATATTCCCGAAATTACAGGAAAACTCCTTTGATTCTGATAGACAGAGAATAGAGCCGGAATTCGTCTATTCAGTAGTCTGCAAATTTTTCATTTTTCCGTTCATTTGAAGGACAATCGGCCACTGTTCCGAGGATGAAAACAAAATCCAAAATTCTTGTCCTTACCACGACTTTTCCCCGCTGGCGCGGCGACACGGATCCCCCGTTCGTGTTCGATCTATGCCGTCGTCTAGTCAGGGACTTCGATATTACAGTTCTTGCCCCTCATTTTCCGGGTAGCCGGACCGAAGAGGAGATGGACGGCATCCGCGTGGTGCGGTTCCGCTATTGTTTTGCACCCCTGGAGCGACTATCCTATGGCAGCGGTGGGGGGATATTGGCGAGGATCCGGCGCAATCCGGCTTGGGGGCCGCTGGTCCTTTTTCTGTTGGGCGGCCAGGTGCTGTCAACGATTCGACTTCTGCGCCAAGAAAAATTTGCTCTTATCCACGCCCATTGGTTAATCCCCCAAGCGTTGAGTGCCATTGTGGCCCGCGCCGTCATCGGCAGCCACATACCGATCATTGCCACGTCCCACGGCGGCGATCTTTATGGGCTGCGCGGAAGGGTCATGGATCGGCTGCGCAAGCTAGTCGTTGCGAAATCCGCCGCCGTGACCGTGGTCAGCCGTGCTATGGCTAAAGATGTCTGCAAAACCGGCGTGCCGGCGGAAAAGATTCGCGTGATTCCCATGGGTACGGACCTGACAGACCGGTTTTGTCCTGGTGATGTGGAACGGAATTCCAAACAGGTGCTGTTCGTCGGCCGTCTAGTGGAGAAAAAAGGATGCCGTTATCTGATTGAAGCTTGGCCGGAAGTGGTCCAAGCCGAGCCTGAAGCGCGATTGTTGATCGTGGGGGATGGGCCGGAAAGGGAGGGGCTGGAAAGACTGGTACAGGAATTGAATGTGGGGGCGAGCATCAGCTTCCTCGGTGGTTTGCCACAGGCTTCATTGCCGGACCTGTATCGTAAGTCAGCGGTGGTGGTTTTTCCGTCGATTGTGGGAAGGGGAGGGGATCAGGAAGGGTTCGGGCTGGTGCTTGTCGAAGCCATGGGTTGCGAATGCGCGGTAGTGGTGAGTGATCTACCGGCGATGCGTGATATTGTTCAGGATGGGGAAACGGGACTGGTGGTGAGGCGGGAGTCTTCCGAGGAAATTGCCAGAGCGATTCTTCGACTCCTGGGTGATTCGGCGTTTGCACGACGATTGGGAAATAGGGGGCGACAGTATGCCCTGAATCGTTTTGATTGGGGAACTATCGCCGTTCAATATTGTCTGCTGCTTGGATTTTTAATCGATGAAGAAGGGGCAATGGAATCCAAAATGGTTTGAAAAGAGGGAGACTTTGTTATCAAAATATTTTAAAAGATTGTATCAAAGAACAATGGAGGAGGCATACGAAAAGGCGTATAGAGGGATTTGTGAATGTATCGGCGAGGATTCAAAAGTGCTTGATTGCGGTGCAGGTAATGGCGGAACTTTCAAAACTCTATCAGAGCGCTGTGGGCTGTCAGCTAATCAATATCAAGGCATAGAATGGAATCCAGAAGATGCATTTTCAGGGCAGGCTAAGGGTATCAACATCATCTGTTATGATTTGAATGAAAAAATTCAATTAGAAGATGAAAGCTGCTCTTGCGTTTATGCACTTTCTGTTTTAGAACACCTGTTGAATCCTTGTCGATTCATTATAGAAAGCCAGCGTATTTTGAAGCCCGGAGGCCGGCTTGTTCTGCTGACACCAAACATCAGCACCTATTTTACAGCTCTGTTGATCTTGTTAGGGAGAATGCCATCCAGTGGTCCGCATCCTGATTCCGACCTGCTTATTAAAAGCCAGGAAGTATTTAAAGTCAGCAACGAAGAGCTACAACCAGATTCAGAGTCTACCAGGCCGCATCACCGCCATATTGTCGTTTTCAGTTTTCGGGCATTGAGAAAATATCTTCAGATGGCTGGCTTTTCGAATGTAAAAGGATATGGTTTTGGTTTGTACCCATTTCCTGAATTTTTACAGCCGTTTCTTGAGCACTTTGATCCTTATCATTGTCATCAAATGGTATTCATCGCTGAAAAGAGAAAGAGCAAAACAAAAAAATGCCGATAAAAGTACATTTTCTATGTAAACGACATTACACTAACAAGGACCTTCTCAAGGACCGTTTCGGCAGGCTATTTCACCTTCCAGTAGAATTGGTAAAATTGGGAATGGCAGTGAGCGTTTCAGCGCTCGATTATCGGTCTCGGTTTGTCGGAAGGATACAAGATAGCGGAGTAGTTTTTCGCAGCGTTCCTGCCACTTTATTGTCCCTGCCAAGCATTGTTCTCGAACTATATAGAATAATTGCTTACGAAGCTCCAGATGTTTTAGTGGCAAGCGGAGATAGCCATATCGGATTTCTGGGGAAAATTCTATCCAAGAGATTAAAGGCTCAATTCGTTTTTGATGTCTATGACTACTATCCAAGCTTCCGCGGGAATAAAATCCCTGGAATGAAGTCTATGTTTCATTCTGCAGTAAGGCATGCAGATTTGTTGCTCTGTGCCAGCAAACCATTGCAGGATAGTCTTGTGCAATTTAACCGAAACACCTTGCTAATCTATAACGGAGTAGACTCTAATTTGTTCAAGCCGATGGACAAGAAGATGGCGAGAGAGAAGCTCGGAATAAATCAATCATTTGTTTGCATTGGTTACTTTGGTTCGATTACACCGACGAGAGGCCCGCTCTTGCTTGAAGCTTGCCGAAAGTTAAAGGAGCGGAGTCCTTCATTGCGGTTATTACTCGCCGGAGCAGTCAACGGAGTAAGCATTGACGAGCCGTGGATAATTTACCATGGAGTGCTTCCGCAGGAAGCTATACCAGAAAGGATAGCAGCATGCGATGTCGTGACAATTCCGTATTCGGATGACCTGTTCAACCGAATGTCAGGCGCATGCAAAATTGCGGAGTATATGGCATGCGAAAGGCCAGTTGTGGCGACAGACATAGCTGGACATGGAAATATTTTTGGGTCCATTGCGTTTTCAGTCTGTAAACCAAATTCTGAAGCTATGAAAGTTGCGATCAAACATCATCTTCGAGCACCGGAAATTGCGAGTTGCCCATCTGAAATGAAGTGGGAAGTGATAGGGAAATTGTTATATAAGTCAATTATAAATACATTCGCTCAACGAAATTAAAGAATCAACTTAGATTATTTCGAAGGCGGCGATAATTGCTATATAACAGCCAGTAATTGTGGTAAAAAAAGTTCATAAAGCGTGAATTGGCGTGTTTAAAGTGCGCTTTCTTTTCTTCATCGAATCTTGTTTTCAAGGAATTCCAGTCGCTTCGAGAACTAATCCCGGTATCTCTCATGACAGCCAAAGGGGGATTCCGGTGCAGGCACAATACGGTGTTGGCTCTATAGGCTCGAAGAAAAAATTCATAGTCCATAGCAATCTTAAATGAAGTGTCGTACATTCCTAAACGTTTGAAGATATCGCGATGAAAGAATAAGCCTTGATGATAGAATCCGGTTTTCAAATTGATCCAAGGGCTAAAACCTCGAGAACGACGAACAATTCGATGGCTACCCATATCGTAATAAATTGGGAAAGCATGGAAATCCGCATTCTTCTGTAATTGATTCTTTGCAGTACGAATGCTTGAATTAGATAAGAGGTAGTCATCAGAGTGTAAAAAAAGAATGTATTGTCCTGATGCGTGGAGGATCCCTTTGTTCATCGCATCAGCGATACCGGCATCTTTTTCAGAAACCCAACAAGAGATCCCTGCCCTATAGCGTTTGATGATGTCTATGGTTCCATCTGTAGATCCTCCATCAATTATAATGTATTCAATGTGTCGATAGTCTTGTTCAATAACGCTCTGAATAGTTTTATCGATATATTCGCGACCATTTAAAACAACGGTTATGATTGATATCTGCACGTTATATCTGCCCATTTATGATAAATGTTGTTATATGTAAGTATTTCAAAATAGTATTTTCAAATCATCTGATTTGGTGAGGTAAAAAAAATCAGAAACAGATGGCAAATAACTAATTATATCACTTCGCCACTTACAATGGCTTGATTAGAATTACATGCGCTCTAAAACGATACGCATAAATACTTTCAAGGATAATTCTTTGGTAAAAAACGAGTACCTGCATAAATAAGTGTGCCACTGAGAAATGTCAAGGTCATAGCTGCTGGCTTGTCTAAGAGATAACGAGTAAGAATATTACAAGATTGTCCAGATTTTATAATGGGCATATTATATCGAATTGATTTTCCCTTAATGATGTTTCCATAGCGACAACGCAAGTCATCCAAGCGATGAACATAGGGGAGATAGATGCAAGACTTAATAATTTTTGAAGGTTTTTTTCCATATTTACGAAGGTTAGAATCGTACCATGCTCCAAAGAGGCGAGAGATACCATGATAATGAAAACAGATGAGCGGTTGGTTATCAACCATTAGCAGCTCGCCTTGTTTGACAAGATGGTGGGTGCCAAGATTCCAAGGCGCCAAATCCACCCCAGGATGGTGAATGACGATTTGATCACCATAAAGTTGGGGCCATTCGTTAAGATATTTTTGATCGGCAAAACGTTCACCGTCGAGCTGGTCATGACACCAGGCCAGACACTGACAGCGCCACCTGTCAAGGCATGAAAGGGATAATTCTCCGCGGTTGAAATAGTTGAAGGCCACGTTGAAAAGCCCGAAGCGTTCCAATCCGTTCAAGCCTGGACTATAACGGTGGGGGACAATTCCAATCTGATGCGCTGCAAGTCCGGCGATGAGCGGAGTGGGGTCTGAAAAAAAATAGAGATCAGCATCCAGATAGGTAACGTGGTTCAAGGAATGCGGACCCATCAATAGATATCGCAAGAAGCAGGGAGTGAGGGTAAAATAGTATTCGATAAGGGTACGGGTGGGCTTGACATGTAGGAGTTCAGGATCGTCCCGTTCCAAATCGTTTAAGTCAATAGGGTACAATCCCTCTAAAGCGAGTGAACTTAGGATCGCTTTGCACCAGGAGTCAAGGCAAAGAACGAATAACTTGGAATCCGGACAGTGCTGGCGCAGGGAACTATAGAGCAATAGGCCTCGGTCGAGGTAATGACGGTCGAAATAGGTACAGAAATTCAATGCAATCGATGGCATCTTTTCAAACCCAGGGTCTGCCGAAAAAGCCGGCAATGGCGTGGCAAATTCGATCGATCTGGTTATTGTTAAGCTCCGGGTACATCGGGAGGCTTAGAATTTGATCGACAACCGCATCTGTAACCGGAAGCCCCTCAGGGGAAATCTTTGAAGAAAGATGTTTATAGGCCGGCTGTCGATGCACTGGCATCGGATAGTGAACTGCCGTTCCGATTCCCTGGGAAGCCAGGTGTTTCATAAGTTCGTCGCGAGCCGATGTGCGAATGACATATAGATGATAAGCATGTCGCCAACCAACAGGAGCCTTAGGCGGGAGGTGGACAGGGAAGGGGCGGAGCCTCTCGTCATAAAGAGAGGCGATCCGGAGACGACTTTGTATGTTTTCGGTCATTCTTTTCAGGCGGACCAACAAGATTGCTGCCTGCAATTCGTCAAGACGGGAATTAATGCCTCTCTTTTCGCTGATATAGCGCTGCGACCAACCGTACTGCCGCAACTGGAACAAGGATAAGAAGCAGGGTTCGTCATTGGTGATAACTATTCCGGCGTCCCCTATGGCGCCAATGTTCTTTGTTGGATAAAAACTAAACGCGCCGGCCGTACCGAATCCTCCTACGGGTTTTTCGTCAATATGCGCGCCATGAGCTTGGGCGCAGTCTTCGATCACGGCGACTCCATGGCGGGATGCAATCGCGCAGATAGATGGCATGTCCGCTGGATGGCCGTATAGATGGACCGGGATGACTGCTCTTATCCGAATGCGACGGCATCCTGGAAGATCGCGGTAATTCTCCAGGATTGCCTCTAAGCACTTAGGGCAAAGGGTTTGGGTGTACGGATCGATATCGATAAGAATGGGTGTGGCACCAGATCGTTCGATGGCCGCTACAGTCGCCACTGAAGTATGGGAGACCGTGACTACTGCATCATTAGATTTGATGCCGATAGCGCGCAAGGCTATTTCCAGAGCGTCGGTGCCGCTGGCTACGGCGACGCCCCAACGGGTCTTGGCCAAGGTCGCAAAAGCTTTCTCGAAAGCCTCTACCTCAGGTCCGAGAATGTAGCGTCCACTATCAAGTACCCGCTCGATCGCTTCCATAATTTCCGCTTTCTGGATCTGTACGCCGGCGGCCGGATTTGCGGAAGGGATGGTTAGGTTCATCGATAATGCTCCATGTGTTGACGGTAGTAGTCGAGAATGTCTTGAAGAGTCTGGCGGATGGGAGTTCGCGGCACCCATCCGAGAACATCCCGGATTCGGCTACAGTCGGCATAGTAGTCCCCGATGTCGATTTTCTTGCGGTCGCCAGGAAACGTTTTGATTGTCATGCTTCCGAAGCCGTTGATTTCGATCATCAAGGCCGCAAGGTCTTTAAGGTTTATGACGCCGTTGCCGCCAAGATTAAAAACCTGCCCGTCGGCAGCAGATGAACTGCCCGCAAAAAGGAGCGCTTCCACACAATCGTTTACATCAGTGAAGTCTCTCAATTGATTTCCGCCCCAGACATCGATGGGCTGCCCTTCCAATAGGGAACGTATCCAAATGCCGAGAAAGGTCTGCCGGGCATCTTTTATGCGCATTCGCGGTCCGATGGTGTTTGTCAAGCGTAGGACGCATGTGCGGATGCCGTAAACGTCGTTGTACAAGCGGTGGAATTGTTCACCAGCCAATTTATTGATGCCATTGACATCTACGGGCTGTAGGGGATGAGATTCATCTACAGGCAGGTACTGCGGCTTGCCGTAGATTTGTCGGGTGCTGGCATAGACAATTTTAACCTCAGGATTGCGTTCCCGGCAGGCCTCGAGAATGGATAGCTGGGCGCGGCTGTTGATGTCCAGATCCGTGAAGGGATCGCTCATAGAATCCATGTGGCTGGTCTGCCCGGCCAAGTTGTACAACAGGTCAACACCTTCAACGAGGCACTTCATGCTGTAGGGGTCGCGGACGTCGGTGATGTTAACTGATACCCGGTCAGCGATGTCGGAGACGTTGAACCTATTGCCACCGTATTCGGGGATTAGGCTGTCAATGATCGTGATCCGTGCTCCTGCATCGACCAGCCGATGTGCCAATGCTGATCCGATAAACCCCAAGCCGCCTGTAATCAGCACACGCAATCCGGTATAGTTTGTACTGTTCTTTGCTCTTTGCATTTTTTCCCCAGAATTATGTTGTCCAGATAAATGTCCTCAGTGGTAGGAATCAACCAGTGGAGAATCGCTCCTGAGATGTTCAAAGGGATGCAACACAGGAGGGCGGCGACTATATTGGTTTTCGAGCTTCTGCATGCAACACGCTCATAAATGCCGGCGCAGGCCAAAGCGAACAGGGCGCGCACTCCAGTGGTGACTTTACGCTGATGAGTTACTGTAAAGCCGTTACGCTCCATAAGGCGTCTGATGCCAAAGGAGGTATAGCGGGCACAGTCGCGAGGCTTTTCATGCTCGCCCCACAACATAGGCACAGTCAAAAGAACAGACCCTTCCGACTTAAGTACCCGGTGGATTTCGCGAATCAAAAAATCGAAAACATGGATCGAAAACATGTTCCAAGACCTGGTTAAGCATAACCATCCATGTTTTGAGCTAGTTCCCGGAATGCTTGGTCGCGAAAAGGAAGTGTGCCTCCACCATAATAAACATCAGCCCGGTGCGATTGGATAGGATCTTTCCCAATTTCAAGCCCGACGATATTGCGCGATCGGCAGAACGCCGCATAAGGTTTAGTCCCACAGCCAATATCGAGGATGTTTCCATCCATGTTTTGAGCTAGTTCCCGGATGCTTACGGAAAGACCTTTCCTGGCGAAGTAATACGGGTTGAAGAGCATAGCACTGACACCCGGATGCATCATTGCTGGTGCCTGTAGTAGCCGATGAGCCGAAACTTAACGATATGCCAGACTGAAGCCTTCAAAGCAGTTCCAATGGTTGAATGATTTTACCGTGGATCGAGGCGGTCAACGGGTTTTCGGTTCCCGAAAACAAGACGCTGTGCGAAGTAGAGAATTCTGCAGGCTATTCGGTGGAGATCTTGACAAAGGCAGCTAAACCAAACGAAGCGCGAAGTTTGGGCAAGAGGCAAGGCGGTCTTGGCTCGGGCGATAGCGGGACGGAGAAGAAGAATCGGCTGTTTGCATATAATGTTAAGAGAAGTGGTCATCAGTTCCTATGAATTCATTTCCCTTTTTCAAAAGCTGGAATTTCTGCCATAGCTGGGTAAACGAAGGGTATTTTACTAGCCGCAAAAAGCTTGGTTTAGGCTCTGCCTGCGGGTGGCGATTAGGCCTCTGTAGGTCAAAGGCACCGGTGCAGGCAATCGATCTTGGCTATCAAATTCTGTTACCACGTCCCAATTCAGAGCCAAATGCGAATGAAACTGTTGCGTTGAAAAAATCCAGCTTGGGTAGCTGGCAGGATATATCTCTGCTGGCACCTTCTGCACCGATAAACGATCTGCAGCGCCATCCCAGAACGGAGTGCGGTCGATGATTAGAAACCGGCAGGGGATATTTAGCAGTGAATCGATCATATTGTAAGGATGTTCCAAATACTGAAGCACCGAGCACAGGAGGACCAAGTCGGGCGACGTCTGCTCAAGACAGGCCGCAATCGTTTCATAAAAGTGAAGCCGTTTATCCTGAAATTCGCGCTGGCCCACCTTAACATGCCCGAGTTGTTCAACGATGTTCCATCGAACAAAGTCTAGCCCATCAAGAAATGTACGGTTCTGAAAATAGGTACTCCCCAAAGATCCACCCACATCAAGTACATTCAGCCGTCCGGTGTTACGTGCGGCCACCCACATCAATCCGGCTAAGAGAGGCCATGAATATTGGACTTTGTGAAAGAGGACTGTGTCTCGTTCACAGGCAAACTCGCCTATCTTAACCCTGCGAAGGGCTGCTGTAGTTTTCTGCAAGATAATCTCGGCCGCGTATCCGTCGCTATGTGCTTTTGCTTGGATCCAGTCAGTGTAGTTGCCAATCAGACCATACCTATGCCTTCTGAAAAGAGAACGTGCTCTAAGGATAAAATGAGAAATCAATGTAAGATTCTGCACTCGCATAATAAATTTGCTGCAAACCACCTTAGGCTCAACCACAAATTTTAGAAAATAGGCAGTAAAGTTTCCGATTTACTGGCTATTGCTTTTAGCGAAAAGACAAGATCTTCAGAATTATGAGCTATTGGCAATCCTATCGGGCGCAAGTGATCAAGAAAGCTTCTACGGTTGGTGGGATTAAGCGCGATGCAGTTCTTTCCAGAATTGAAACAATCAACCAAAATAGCTGAATATTCACTAACGCAACAATCCGCCCATGCCAAATCATTGGCCAGAGTCTCTTGGCTGAAGCTAAGATTCGAACACCTCACCTTCTGTGCCCAGTGTTTCAGTCGTTGCAGGCTTCGAATGCCTTCGTGGGCTGGATTCGCCATAGTCGGGTGCGGCCGGATGCGGAACTTTAAACTTGGAAGCCTTGATGCCCCTTCCGCAAAGGTCATCACCGCAAGGTCGGTGTCCGATCGATCTATCAGAGCACTCCAGTCGCCGGCGTGGTTGAGCATCAGGCAAACATTTTGCATGCCTTTTCGTTTCTGAGCATAGGCATAACGGTAGGGTGCATCGGGCTCTATAATAGATGGTGCCTGTATGACAGTACAGCCACATTTCTTGAACCAGAGACGATCGCTATCCTCCCGCGATACAATTCGCGCTCCACGATATGCTGCTCCATAACTGACGGGGTAGTTCGGAGGGTGGAAGCCGTCGACAAAAACCATTATCCCAGGGAAACTGTCAAGCATCCAAGGAGAGAAATTATGGACGGTTGTTGCAATATTTATAGGTAAAAAGGAAAATTTGCGGGAAGCAATTCTAAACAGACTAACGACTAATTTCTGATTATATGTAGTTTTGAAATGAAAAGTGGATGCTTCAATTTTATGTGTCTGTGTCCCAGCTCTGAAACGTAAACGATTCACTGGCCCACCAATGAATGCAAATGCTTCTTCTTCGTTTGAGACAACTTCGATCGAATCCTTTTTTCGAATGCCCTGTATCTGTTTCATTAAGCGCGGCATCATCGACCCAATAGTATTTCTATAATAGGCGGTTGCTGGGCTGAGAGCCAAAGCGCCCTTCCAAGCGCTTAGAACGACGCCTAAACCATTGGATGCGAAACAGTGGCGCCATCGCAACCGCTCCCTTATACGAATGCAGGCCAGTTGGTTGCGCAGGAAACGAGAACGTTTTAAAAAAGAGGATGTGTTTAAACGTCGATTGGCGGTTGTTAATTCATCAACTGCTATGTTATCGCAATCTTCCATCATTCTATCTGTCAGTAACCATGACATTGGTATCCAATGCAACAGAACCGGATCAAGGGTTTGTTGCAGAGCCTTTTGCTCATCAGGGAATGGGGCATGGCTTGTAACGATGACTGCCCGCCTGATACAATGGCGATCGAATATTTTTTTGAGTATGCCGAACTCGGCCTCTTGATTTAGAACGAAAACGGCATCCGCAAATTCGGGAAGAGAGTCAAGGGTATCAAAGCAGCTCATAAACGAGTTTTTCACGGATTATCGCTTTCTTTTGCCAAATGTGGTCGCCAGAAATCATTCCTCCTTTATCGGCAATTTCCAACAATGCTTCGCCTTCAAGACCACGATTGCTGCGTTGGATGCAATAAGTGCCTATGGAGTCGTTATTGAAAGCACGTAGCTGCACTATTGGCGAATCTTTCTCAACGGATGACAAGATATCCGAGTTGATGCAGTGAAGCCATCGGGAAATATCCAACGCAGACATAGAATTGATTACACGATTTTCCAATTGACATACTCTTTGAATAAACCACAGCATACTCATTTCATTTAGCCAAGCTGAAAACGGATGGACTGGGTAGCCATTTTCGTAGCACAAAAGTTTATTTATATCGGGGACAACAAGATGCCGACGGACTTCTCTTGAGCATAAGAGCCAATATTTTTCTCGCTCTAGACCATCCGGCAGAAGGAAAGAACTCTCTCCATCCCGCCAAATAAGTGAAGATTCGTTGGGACTTATAGCCTTATACCATATCGTTGAATCGAGACGTTGGATGGTCTTTAAATATGCGTTGGTCAAATTTCCAGTAACCGGAATACAGATCAAATGTCCTTCCGGAATCCCTTTTAAAACATATGGTTCTATGGGAATTCGTTTCCTATCCCTGTCTTTGAAACGAGACTCCATAATGAAGGTTGCTTTCACTCCATGTTCTGCCAGCAAAGCCGTTTGCCTATTAGTTTGCATGAACTCAGGAGGAAGATATAGCTGGCTGAAACGTCCTATCAGGTTCTTGGCGGTACGTTGTCCAAGGGTCAAGTTCAAGCAAAAACCCTTTTCAGTTCTGAAAAAAGGAAGATCGTGAGCAAAGGGTCTAGAAAGGATTTGGAAAATATCAGGGTAGTTTCGAAGCAGCTTCAGTGCTTCTGGATTAAATGCATTGATATCGGCAAGTGTCGCCCCAGTAAAACCGATTGACACTGGTTTCTCATGATCGATGAAAAGCCTCAACCAACGAAATAGTTGTGATCGCTCGCCTCCATGGAGAATACTGAGCCAGTGAAAAGAATCGAGGCAGGAAGCATCACTGTTGAAATTGACAATATCGTAAAGTACGGACATAATAATATCTCTATTTCATAATATGATTCTCGATGCTCGGATGAATTCGACGAAAGGCTTCATGAAAGAAAGAATTAATGGGGATCCCAGTTGCTGAGCGCTGTTTAAAAAACTTCTTTTCAGGGTCTCCGGGTACCATCACTTCCTCTATACTAAACTTCTCCATTGAGCGAATACGAAGAACCATGCGAGTTAATTGACTCTTGAACTGATCGATGGGAATTATCTTGGATACATCTATAGCAATAAATGCATGACTAATTTGCCGGGGTTGTGAGATAGACTGGAACATGGGTGCGATATCTTTGCCTATTGGACTGCCAGTCATTAGGGAGCAAATTATCTCAACCATCATTCCGAGACCAAATCCTTTATATGCTCCTATCGGCGCTAAGGAGACTGCTTTATGGGGATCAGTTAGAGAATTGCCTTCCGAATCGAAAGCTAACCCAGGTTCCAATAAGCAATCCTCCAAACGGCAGTTTTTGATTCGATTCCAGGATACCGAACTAGTCGCCATGTCAAGGCATAAAGGCTCCTCATTAGTTAACGGAGCTGTAAAACAAATTGGATTGGTACCAAAAAATGAGTGTTTAGCATTATGTGCTTTTACGAGTGCGTCAGCATTTGTAAATGCGAAGGCTATGTAATCATCGCGGGCGGCTCTTAACGCAAAATATGCGGCGGATCCAAAATGGCTTGAATTTTTAACATTAACAAGTGCGAAACCGGTCTCTGACGCAAGTTCCTGGGCATAAGACATTGCTATAGCGCCTGCATGGTGCCCAAAGGTCGAATCAGCGTCTAAGATCGACAGTGATGGGCTTAAACGGAATCGCTCGAGTTTTGGTTTTAATTTGATTCTGCCAGATTGAGCTACTTCGCAATAATGAGGAAACAAATTGATGCCATGAGAATCAACGCCGCGCAATGAAGTTTCTATGACGGAGCCAACCACGTGAGCGGCTATATCTACTGAAACGCCGCGGCTTTTGAGTTGCTCCATCATCCATTGCCTTAGAGAAAGAGGGTTGTATTTATAAATCGATGAAGTCATTGATACTATCCTTTAGACAGTGATTGACTGCCTCAATCACCTGGGTAGAAGCGATGCAATCATGGAAGGTTGGCCTCCGTCCAATGAAACTTGAAGCGTTCTCCTTGTAATCGATGATTTGTCGTGTATCTTTCAAAAACTGGGCGATGCTTTTAAAACCATAACCTTGCATCTCGGAACGACCGTCAGGAGAGGGCAGAATCTCAGAAAACCAAGGATTTAGATGCTGCATCGGCTGGTTGACTAAGGTCGCACTGATGCCGCGATTGCTCTGATCAATTTCAAGTCGCCCTTCAGATCCGAGAATAGAAAAATGCTGATTGGACAAAGCTGGCGACGAATCAGAGTCGATCCAGGAAAGATTAAATTGTGAGAGAAATTCTTCACCATGTTGGCGTCGTAATACAAGCCATACATGAACAGAATCCCAGGTGTCGATGCCCCTGTCGTTCAAAATGCCATGAGTTCCAAGGGCGCATAGCCTGAGAGGTTTCGATTCGGTCAACCATAAGATCAAATCAACATAATGAATACCAAGATATTGGAAGATGTTTGTATGTCTAACCCAACCCTCGAAGATTTTACAAGGAATCATCAATCGCTGGCTGTAGTTGACTGAAATATTGTGAATGGTTCCTAATTTCTGATCAGAAATATACTTCTTCGCGAGGAGATTGGATTCATCCCATCGCTTGTGAAACTCGATTACGCCAAGGAGGAAATTTTTATCGGCTAACGCCGTCAATATAGAATGCTGCTTCACTGTTGGGACCAAAGGTTTTACACAAAGGCAGTGTATGCCCAATTCAAGGAGAGTTTTAACTTGCTCAAAATGCAAATGGTCTGGAGTAGCTACGATCGCTACATTAATAGCGCGCTCACGAACAATTTTTGCAAGTGATTCGGTTGTGCCATCGTAACTGATGTAGTTAACATTAATGGAAAGGCCAAGGGCTTCTTGAATTCTTTCTGCCGCATCATCAACTATTACGGAGTTGTATGGAGATGTTGCACAAACTGTAATTTCGTTTTGCTTTTCCTTCGCTAAGACTTGAATGGCTGAAGTCAAAACAGTGCCGGCATCAGTGAAATGGCGTCCTGTAACATACATGCCAGCACCGAGGATTAGTAATTTCATGATTGATATCTCCGGCTAATAAACCATTTGGCAAAAGCAAAATCCCGAGGTGTGTCAATATCTATAACATCTTCGGCTGCCATTACCCAAGGGGCAAGATGATCTCCGGTCATTGAGCGCTTCTCTAAAATCGTTTTCGAGCGGGTGACATCAATTACGCAATTATAGTAGTACATTTTCGGTAGTTCTTGACGACGCAGCAGAGCTGGAGAAGGATGTCTGTTTAGCATAATAGGGATAAGAAAACCATCTTGGTCTCGTTCAAACACTCTGTAGGGATGTTGTATGACTTCTGAGACTGAACGGACCGCATCAGCTTTGGGGTTATTCAACAGTGTAGAAACAGCCTCATCAATCCACCCATTTTTCCGGTAGGGCGCTGTGGGTCTCAGGTGGACAACGATTTCAGGGATATCGTTTTCGTTTGATTTGATCCAATCAAGCACATGCACAAAGACGGGGTGATCTAGCACATCATCTTCGGCAAGTGCTGAAGGCCGTAAAAATGGTGCCTCAGCTCCAGCAGCTAATGCAATGTTCCGAATCTCTTCGGAGTCGGTTGATACGAGGACGCGATCTACTGTTTGTGCGCGCTTTGCATGAAACACTGACCATTCAACTAGTGAGCGATCCAAAATCCGCAGCAAATTTTTGCCTCTAATGCCTTTGCTACCGGATCGCGCGGGTATTATTGCAATAGTGCTCATAGCTTTCTTATCCTCGCAATCAGTCTTATCCACATACCATAAGGATTGTGGACGTTGTACATGTTGAAAAAATAGTCACGCGCCGCGCTTCTAAGGAAGGAAATAATGAGCTTGATTAGAGGGGAATTAGACCAGAAAAATCGTAGTGGTGGCCCAACTGTTATCATTGAAACTATATTAAAACCAGCTGCTGAAATCAGTCCTCTTAGTCCCTTCTCATTAAAAAACCAGAGATGGCCTTCCTGATCGATAAATTGTTCATGACATGATCTTTCGTATTTAGGGACCTCGACAAAAACAAATGTAGAGCAATTTCTTAATCGGCATAGGAAATCTTTCGGGTTTTGGAGGTGCTCCAAGACATGGCTCAGGCAAACTAAATCCCATCTTTTCTGCGAGTACTGGTTATTGAGAATGTCCGGAGCTATAATTTTGTGGCCTCGGCTTTTTGCTAAGTCTATGCAAAAGGGGTCATAATCAGATGCATAGGTGGTAGCGCCTCTTTGGCGCAGAACATCTAGTAGTCTACCATAGCCGCATCCAAAATCGATAATGCTCGCCCGCTCTAATTGAATATGCTTAGAAATGAATTTGCATTGAGCTTCAGCTCTACGCCTCATGATCTTCATGTAGCTATCATTCACATAGTAACAACGATTCTTGCTATAACTATATTGATAAAAATCGCAAAGTTGCGTCTGGGATGGAACGGCATCAATACGAATCATACCGCATTCTTCACAAACCAGCAGGCAATTTTTGGAAAACTGATCACGGTACTGAATTGGATGGACGTCTCCACCACATAAGCACCGATTATAGCTTTTTTCTATAGCTGTCAAAATAAAAAGCGTTTCAAGGATAACAACCAAAATGAAGGAGGTCGTTTATTACAGGACTGAAAATTCAGAGAGTATTAAGTCTGTAAGTTTAATGGACTAGTTAGGATGTATCGGTTGGTGAAGAGCCGCCAGAATGTTTAGTATGTTCTTCCCAAGATAGAGATAAATTTATAATACCTGGTCTCTTTGCAGCCCGCTGAAAATTGCGACTTTGGACAATTTCAAATGATAATGCAGATTCCACATTATGAAAACTATGCAGACTAAGCCTGTCTCCAATTCCTATAGAAACAGAGTAGGTATCTGGACTGAAAATATAGGGGAATTTCAATCGATAGCAATGTAATCCGGGAGTAATAATTTCCGCAACACTTTCTTCAGTATCTCTGCTGTCCGCAAAAAGAACATCAATTCCATGTGAATTTCTTAAAATTAGTCCGAAATACACATTCGAAATAAACTCAGAGGCTTTTACTTCCAAATCGATTATAAACCAGTCGCTATCAAGTAGTTTTGATAATGATCTGCCTGACATGTCTCTAATCGAAGCTGAAATGTATTGAATAGGTGTATCATAATTGCGAGGGAATTCAACGACCGGATTTAGGTTCTGTGACCCGGATAGGTAGGCGGATACGACATCAGAGGCCGTGCCAGTGTCCCGGACCAAGCCTCTTTCTAGAAGAATTGCGAGATTGCAAAGTTTGGCTATCGCTGCCATATTGTGGCTGACGAATAAAATCGTTCGCCCTTCTTTGGTCACGTCGCTCATTTTTCCTAAACACTTTTTTTGGAATTCTATGTCGCCCACAGCCAGAACTTCGTCTACGACTAAAATCTCTGGCTCCAAATGCGCCGCGACAGAAAAGGCAAGCCGCAAATACATACCGGATGAGTAACGTTTGACCGGAGTGTCGAGGTATTTTTCAACATCAGCAAAGGCAACGATCTCATCGAACTTACGTTTTATCTCAAGACGCGTCATCCCTAGAATAGTACCGTTCAGATAAATGTTCTCTCTACCTGAGAGTTCAGGGTGAAATCCAGTTCCCACCTCCAAGAGACTTGCCACTCGTCCCTTGATAGTCAGGCGACCGGCGGAAGGTTCGGTAATGCGGGAAAGGACTTTGAGCAATGTACTCTTTCCTGCACCGTTGCGCCCGATAATCCCGACAGCCTCTCCACGGTGGATCTCAAAGCTCACATCTCTAATCGCCCATACTTCTTCCTGCGTATCGCCTTGGATAACGGGTTTTCCCGAAAACAAATCTTTCGTTTTGTTCCAAAAAATTTTCGCATTTTGCATCCACACATCACGTAAGGCCATGTAAGGAACTCTTTCGGCCATATGGCCAATACGGTATTTCTTACCTAGGCTTTCAGCTTTTATTACTATGTCAGACATGTTCTTTAAATCAAATCAGCAAAAGTTTTTTCCATCTTTCGGAATCGGGAGATTCCCAACCATAAGAAAAAAGCAACAACGACGAGGCTAAGGAAGAATCCAGGAAAATAAATCGTGCTGTCGCCACCGAGAATACACCAGCGGAAGCCATCAATTACACCCACCATAGGATTTAAGCTATATATAAAGCGCCATTTTTCAGAGATAACTTTGCTGCTGAATCCTACCGGTGAAATATAGAGACCGAACTGGACTACAAATGGAATTATATACCGAAAATCTCTGTATCTTACATTGAATGCAGTAATCCAAAGCCCTGGACCAATACTGGCCAGTAGGGCTAAAATAACGAATGCTGGTAATAAAAGGAGCTGCCAATCAGGAACGAATTGATATAAACACATCATCACGATGAGAATGACAAAGCTCAAAAGGAAATCGACCGTTGCCGTTACTATGGTAGCTATAGGAATTATTAGCCTTGGAAAATACACTTTGCTGATTAAATTGGTGTTATCTATCAGGCTGTTTGAAGATTCGGACAATGAGTTGGCAAAAAGAGTCCAAGGAAGTATGGCAGAGAAGACAAGCAACGGGTAAGGTGAGTTTCCGTCAGTTGGAAGTTTGGCAACGCTTCCGAAAACAATGGTAAATACAAGCATTGTGAGTAACGGCCTTAATATAGACCACAGAACTCCGATAATTGTTTGCTTGTATCTGACTGAAATATCTCTCCAAGCAAGTATTATAAATAATTCTCGATATCGCCAGATATCGGACCAGTAATTTTTTTCTGTAAGCCCTGGTTCGATGATAAGTATGCGTTCTTTAGCATCGGACACTGACATTAGTAATATCATCCCTACCAACTAAAGATTGACAGAAATGTTAAAAATCGTTTTGCGATAAAAATTTTATTCAGTTGTTTCCTCAGACACCTAAAAAGGCCTGCAGCTTAGTCGGCGCGCTGTTGGCTGGCAGCGCATTCTCGGTAACAGGCATTGATGACGGATTTACAGTTGACAGAGGCCACATCGCTGAACAGATACACCCCACCAGAGGCCCGACTGCCGTAAAGATACACAAAGAGCACGTGAAAACGGCCAAGAACTTTCGAGGCAAGCGCCAGAATCTTTGTTTTCTAACGTTTCATTTTGATGTGGGTCTCTCGAAACGCACGGTGAAACGCTCGCTTCGAGCGTCGTCGATGAACCTGATCGCCGTTTGGGTCTCCCGGCAGGCCTTGATCATGCACAGGACGCCCGATCCGCGGCCGGTATAACGGAAGTCTTTCATCTTCTACATGAAAGTCAGAATGATTGGGTTTCTCTCGATATGCACGCCAAAACGGATATTGGTCTCGTTGACCGTATTTGGCAGCTTACCTGGGCTGACGATCTCGACCCGGTCGTCGAACAAATCGATCATGTTGGTCGAGTCTGGTGAGGTCCTGATCGGAAACACCTTAGATCTTACGGTGGTCATCGACCCCGATGAATAGCCGGCCGCCGTCGGTGTTGCCCAAAGCACAGAGTCCGGCGGCCAGGATGTCCTGGCTTTCGATGACCGCTTTGAATTGATTGCGGGAGTCTTCTCCCATGAACACCTGTTCGAGGACTTGCGTTTTGTTCATCGGGGGCTCCGGGGAGCGTTGGGATCGTTTTCGCCGAGGAGAGTGGTCAAGTTCGTTCCTTAAGGCCTTCGGGAAGGTTTCGAGCCCTTCAGAGGCCGCCGCATGGCGGAACCGGTCGTCAAAACAGGCGAAGATGAAATGGTGGGGCAGGCGCTTTTGGATCACCAGCGCCGAGGCGAGATGGATGGCATCAAAGTCCCTGAGGGGATATCCTTCGAGGGCTTTGTCGATATGCCCGCAAAGATCCGCATTCACCTTCACTCGGGTAAAACTTTCCCAGTCGATTTTAAACCGGGTAACGATCGCGTTTGTCGTATCCGGCGCCAGGCCGCCTTCACTCTGTTTGCGGAAGATGCATTCCATCGCCTCGCTGTAAGCCACAAAAGAGGTGACGACCTGAGCGGCCGACCGCCAGATGGCGATGACGTCGCCGGAAGATTCCTACAAGAAGTAGCGCTTTACCAATGCACTCGTGTCCAGATACAGAGTCATCGTACGATCAGCGCCGGTCTTCAGAGATCATTTCCGATGCCGGTTTTCCTTTTGAATTCACTGGGGAAATGTCATCTTTCAGAAGTGTACGATGCGGCCAGACGATCAATCCGCTCTCAATCAACGGTGATAAGGTCGCGCGGACATCGTCGGCGAGGGGAAACTCCTTGACGATACGCGCAATCGCCCTTCCTCTTTCGGTAATCACGATTTCCTGGCCGGCTTTGACCTTTACGAGAAGGCGACTCAGGTTGTTCTTGACCTCTCTGATCCCCGCATGGATCATGGCTGCGTCTCCCTTTGCATGTGGCCCCATTGATTCTATATGTAGCCACATGCACTATTTCTGTCCAGCGTAAGCCATGCATCTGCCTATTTTCCGTATTCAAAGGAAATAATAGCGCTAATTCGCCTCTTTTGGCGGGGGAATTCCTGCAAGCCTTTTCGCTTGCCCTGCACGATGCAAGCACCCCTATCCCCAACATACGGCTCCGCCGCTTCGCTTACATCCTCAAAGCGACTACAACACATTAATATTAAAGAAAAAACATTTTAAACTTGTTTCCCGTTGGCCTCCCAGAGCAGCACATGGGGGCGGGCTTCCAAAGTGGCCGCGAAGCCGTCGAACTCCTTGCCGGTGACGGTCATCGAGCGGATCTTACGTTTGATGTAGCGCTCGGTTTTGCGCGTCAGGTCGTTGAGATGGTAGGCGTCGATGTCGCCCACCAGAACCAGGTCGATGATGCCGCTGTCCTTGCCCTGGGCGTAGTCGTCGATGAGATAGGCCTTTTCCAGGTCGCCCAGGCGGGTGACGATGCTCTCGATCACCTGGTCGATGCCCACCACCTTGCGCACCATGGAGATCAGTTCCGGGAAAAGAGGGTGGTCCGGGTTCGCCGAGTAGAGGACCTGGCGCCCGTTGCGCCGGCTGCGCAGAAGCTCGGTGTTGGTGAGCTGGTTGAGTTCTTCGCGCACCGCGTTGGTCGAGACGGCAAATTCGCCGGCCAGTTCGCGCAGGTAGGATTCGGCCAGCGGGTTGAGAAACAACCGAATCAGCAGTTTGATGCGGGTCTTGGACCCGATGAGGCCGGACAGCAGGGTATTCATGGGCGCTCCAATTATGAGCAGATAAACTACTCATAATTGGATGCGACCGTTTTGTCAATCGATAACTGTGTTATGACCCTTCTTCGGCCAGGCGGCGTGCGATGTCTGTGCTGAAGCCGCGCGACAGCAGGAAGCGATAGATCTTGGCCCGGCGCTTGGCCGGGTCGGACTCGCGTTCAAAGGTAGGACGTTTGCGCTCGATGGCCGCCCGGGCCGTTTCCAGTGCCCTGGCAGGTTCATCTTCAGGGGCGGTCAGGCTTTCGATGGTGGGCTGGGGCACTCCTTTGCTGCGCAGCTCGGATCTGATGCGATGGACTCCCATACCGCGGCGGCGCAAGACCGCAACCATCATGCGGGCCGTGCGGTCGTCGTCGAGGTATCCCAACTCGCGGCAGCGGGCCACGGCTGCCGCGCAGGTGACCTGGTCAAAACCCTTTTGGCCGAGCTTGCGGATCAGTTCGGCCTCGGTGTGGTCACGCCGTGCCAGGATAGCCAGGGCTTGGGCTACCGCCCTGCGCCGGAAGGTATCATCTTGGAAAAGGGGCATATGCGATTACCGCAATCCCGCGCCGGGTGCATCAGTCCCGGCCCGTTGCCGCCGCGATTTTTTCGTGCAGGGCAGAGATGGTGGCCGCATAATCCGGGCTGCCGAAGATGGCCGACCCCGCCACAAAGACATCGGCGCCGGCCGCAGCGATCGATTCGATAGTGCCGGCGTTGACCCCGCCGTCCACCTCGATGAGGGTGGCAAGGCCGCGACGGTCAATCATCTCGCGCACCCGGCGGATGCGCTCCAGTGTGCTGGGGATGAACGACTGGCCCCCGAAGCCCGGATTGACGCTCATCAGCATCACCAGATCGAGGTCTTCGATCACCCATTCGAGACTTTCCAGAGGCGTGGCCGGGTTGAGCACCGCACCGCAGCGCACCCCGGCGGCCCGGATCATCTGCAAAGTGCGGTTTAGATGCACACAGGCCTCCACCTGGACGGTGACCAGATCCGCCCCGGCGCGGACAAAATCCTCTACGTAGCGTTCCGGGGCACTGATCATCAGGTGCACGTCCAGGGGTAGATCGGTGGACCGGCGGGCCGCTTCGACCACCAGGGGGCCGATGGTGATGTTGGGCACGAAGTGGCCGTCCATGACATCCACGTGGATCCAGTCCGCCCCGGCGGCTTGCACGGCCTTGATCTCCTCGCCCAGGCGGGCGAAGTCGGCCGAGAGGATAGACGGGGCAATGAGTTTTTTCTGCATGGGGATATTCCTCCGGTTGGCGGGTTAAGTTTTTCGGCGGTGTTTTCGGGTCCGGCCGATTTATAGGGCATACGCGAGACGCTGACAACCCTTGGGCTGATTCTTGTGCATTGAGCGGCTATCACCGGCCGGCTGCGCGCTGCGGCGTGCCATGACGCCTCGATGCGGAAATCTATCAAAACATTGATCTTATTATGACGAACGTTCAATTGATTATTGACTCTTCCGTCAACCCGCCGTAGTGTGCCCTTTCCCGAGTAAAACATTTTCTGCACCATAACCTGCTACCTACGGAGGCGCCCATGGGTTTCGACCGTATCTGGCACCGGCAGTACCCACCCGAGGTGCCGGCCCGACTCGATTATACCGATCTGACCATGCCGGAGTTTCTGACCCGCAGCGCCGAGCGTTATCCGGATCATGCGGCCTTGGATTTCATGGGCAAGATCATCCGTTACTGCGAATTGGAACGGCTGGTGAACCGTTTCGCCCGCGCTTTGTCGGAATTGGGCATCCGCAAGGGGGACACCGTGGCCATGCTTCTGCCCAATATTCCTCAACTCGTGATCGCCAATTATGCTGCCTGGCGCATCGGCGCGGTGACCGCCCTGAACAATCCGCTCTACACCGAGCGGGAGCTGGACCACCAGTTGAATCTCTCCGACGCCCGGATTCTGATAACCCTCGATCTGCTCCAGCCGCGGGCGGTCAAACTGCGCCGGACAACGCCGGTGGAAAAGATCGTGGCCTGCCATATCAACGACTATCTGCCTTTCCCCAAAAAGCAGCTTTTCCCCTTGGTCAAAAAGCAGATGTACCGCAAGATCGATAAGCGGCCGGACACCGTTGCCTTCACCGAGCTGATGACACGCCGCGATGAAGGCCCCCTGGAAAACCGGGCCGAACTGGACGCCGTGGGAGCCCACCTTTACACCGGCGGCACTACAGGGGTGAGCAAGGGGGCCATGATTACCCACCGCAACATGAGCTACAACACCCAGCAGTTGCGCCACTGGTTTTACAGTCTCAAAGACGGCGAGGAGCGCGAACTGGCCGTTTTCCCCTTTTTCCATTCGGCCGGGTTCACCGGGGTCCAGAACATGTGCGTGATGAGCGCCTGGACCGACGTGCTGGTGCCGCGCCCCGAACCTGCAGCGATCATCGAAATCTTGCAAAAGTCCAAGCCGACCCTGGTCCCCGGGGTGCCGACCATCTACGTGGGCCTGCTGGCTGACGAGCGTTTTGCCAAGATGGATCTCGGTTTCATCAAAGGGTTTGTGGCCGGGGCCGCGCCTTTGCCCATGGAGGTGATCCATCAACTGGAAAAGCTCACCGGCGGGGCCATGGTCAACGTCTACGGCCTGACCGAAATGACCCCCATGGCCACCGCCAGTCCCTGGAAAGGGATCAAAAAGCCCGGGACGGTGGGCGTGCCGCTGCCGGATACCGACCTGAAGCTGGTCGATCTGGAAACCGGCATCACTGAGGTGGCGCTGGGGGAGCCGGGGGAAATCTGTTTCAAGGGGCCCCAGATCATGGCCGGTTATCACAAGCGGCCCGACGAGACCGAAAAGGCCCTGCGCGACGGATGGCTGCACACCGGCGACATCGGCATCCTCGACGAAGACGGATTCCTTTCCATCGTGGACCGCAAAAAGGACATGATCGTGGCCAGCGGTTACAACGTTTATCCCAACGAGATCGACGACATCCTGTTCAGCCATCCGAAAATCCTCGAGGCCTGCACCATCGGCGTCCCAGATCCTTACCGGGGTGAGACCGTCAAGTCGTTCATCGTGGTCAAGGCAGGCCAGACCCTCACCGAGGCCGAGGTGATCGCCTTTTGCAAGGAAAAGCTGGCGGCCTACAAAGTGCCCAAGCGGATCGTTTTCATCGGGGAACTGCCCAAAAGCGCCGTGGGCAAGATCCTGCGCAAGGAGCTTCGCCAGGCCCAGCCATAAGCCCGCTCGGATACAGCAACATTGCCGGCGAGGGAACACCGACGAACCCGCTTTTCCCATGGCGCCTCGATCCTCATGCCATGATCGCCCGCTTTTCTGTTGATAGCGCTTGCCGGGCTTTTGCGTTTCGGCTATCTTTAGCTTTTACTTGGGCTGTCGAGCGCTTTTCGAGCTCTCGACCGGCCCGGCGCCCGCCATCCCCTCGGCGCTAAGGCTCTCGGCCGCGGTGCCGGATGGGGAAGGGCGGAGGCCAGGGGTTTTTACCGCTAAACAACGGAGCAGCTATAATGAATGCTTCCGCCCTGCCGGAGAATCCTTTAGAGATCCCCACTGCAAACAATTTGGCGGTTTTGGTGCGTCAAAACATCCGGCGTTTTGGCCCCAGGACCGCCATGCGCGCGCGCCGTAACGGTCGGTGGATCGAAATCGACTGGAACGAACTTGGCCGCAGGATGCAGGCGGTTGCCCGAGGACTGATTGATTTGGGGGTCGAAGAGGCCGAGATGGTCGGCATCTTTTCGCCCAACAAGCCCGAGTGCACCATCGCCGATGTGGCGGCCCTGAGCATCCGGGCCGTGCCGGTCTACATTTATCCCACCAGTACCCCCAGGCAGGCCGCGTACATTGTCAACCATTCCGGAGCCCGGATTCTTTTCGCCGGTGCCCAGGAGCAGTTCGACAAGGCCGCACCCCTGCTGCAAAACGGCGGACCGCTGCGGTACATCATCGCCATGGACGAGGCCATCGACCTGAAGGGCCTGCCCGGGGCCATATCCTGGCCGGACTTTTTGCGCCGCACCGAAGATGCGGAGCTGGACCGGGAGATCGAAAGACGCCTGGAGCGCGCTTCCAGCGAGGACCTGCTCACCCTGATTTACACGTCAGGTACTACCGGTGAACCCAAGGGGGTCATGCTGACCCACGCCAACGTGCTTTTCACTGCCGTTTCCCACGACCGGCGGTTGCTTCCAATCGGTCCGGACGACGAGTCGCTCTGCTTTCTGCCCCTGTCACATGTTTTCGAGCGGACCTGGACTTATTATCTCCTCTACAAGGGGGTGGTTAATACCTATCTGGAGGATCCCCGGCAGATCGTCGACTTCATCCAGGAGGCCAAGCCGACCATCATGTGCGCGGTACCGCGCTTTTACGAGAAGATCTACGCCACGATCATGCAACGTTTGGAGTCGGCTTCCCCGGCCAAACGCAAACTTTTTGCCTGGGCCATCGACGTGGGCCGGGAGCGCAACGGCCGTCTCAAGGATCAAGTGCCCGTCTCCCGGGCCCTGGCGCTTAAGTACGCCTTGGCCGATCGGCTGGTGCTCAGCAAGCTGCGCGCCATCGTGGGCGGCCGGGTCCGTTTCTTCCCTTGCGCCGGTGCTCCGCTGGGAGAGGAGATCGAGGCCTTTTTCCATGCCGCAGGCCTTTTCATCTGGTACGGCTACGGCCTGAGCGAGACCACGGCCACTGTCACCTGCCACGAGGCGAGCGGTTACCGGTTCGGGTTGGTGGGCAAGCCCATGCCCGGGGTGGCGGTCAGGATCGGCAGGAACGACGAAGTCCTGGTGCGCGGGCCGATCGTGATGAAAGGCTACTACAAGAATCCCGAGGAAACCGCGGCCGTTTTCGAGGACGGTTGGTTCAAGACCGGCGACACCGGTCGCTTCGAGTCCAACGGCGAACTGCGCATCACCGACCGGATCAAGGACCTGATGAAGACTTCGGGTGGGAAATATGTCGCCCCCCAGCACATCGAGGCCATGATCGGTGCCGATCTTTACATCGAGCAGATCACCGTGGTCGCCGACAGGCGCAAGTATGTGTCGGCCCTGATCGTGCCTGAATTCGTCGCCCTGGAAGAATATGCCCGCAAAGAGGGTATCGTCTTCGGCGACCGGCAAGAGCTGATCGCAAATCCGCAGATCGTGCGCTTTTTCGAAAAACGGATTGAGCAGCATTCCGGGGAGTTGGCCAGCTATGAGCGCATCGTCAAGTTCGCCCTGCTCGCCGAGCCTTTCACCATCGACAACGGCGAGATCACGCCCACGCTGAAGATAAAGCGCAAGGCGATCAACCAGCACTTCGACCAGACCATCGAATCTCTTTACCGGTGAGTATGCCGACCGGTTTGATCCGGCTCAGCCCACCGGCGGCGGGACCGCCGGCTTGCGCGTGAACCATTGCTGGATCTTGGCGGCCAGCATGCGGATGCCGCGCCACAGCTTCGGCAGCAGCCAGATCATCAGCAGGATGAAAAGGATCAACAGGCCAAGAAAGAGCCAGGGGTGGTTGACGGCCGTCCAGATCCCGCCGATCACCAGGAGGTCTTCGGCCATGGAGACGACCCAGTTGGTGAACGGTTCGGGTGAAGTGTTGATCAGAATCCGCGAGCCGGTTTTGAGGCCGTGGGTGCCGGCGGCCAAGGTGCCGCCCAGGATGGCTGCGGCCAGGACGACGGCCGGGTTGAGCTCGCCCACGGCCCCGGCGGCCAGCAGGGCACCGGCCGGGATGCGGATGAAGGTGTGGATCGCATCCCAGCCCGTGTCCACCCCGGGGGTCTTGTCGGCCACGAACTCCACGGCGAACATGAAGCAGGCCGCACCCACCACCAGGGGGTGGGCTAGGATCTGAAGGTCCGGTGGCAGAACGATACCGCCGGTGAGGCCCAGAATCCCCAAGGTGGCGATGGCCGCATAGAGGTTGATGCCCGCGGCCCAGGCAGCGCCCATGGTCAGGGCGATGACGTTGGTGATGTGAGCAAGCTGTTCCATGCCCCTTGACCTCCTGCGGGTGCCTGGTAGAACCCGCCGTTGGAATATTTCAACCACCCGCAATACATCGTAAACCGGATTGGTCTGCTTCTCATGATGCACGAGACGGGCGTTTTTGTCGAGGCTGCCGCAGTCCTTGCGCATGGTGATTTCGTGCTGATTCGATAAGCCATTAAACTCCAAGTGGTTATCAAAACATCTGGACAACCCCTTGATATTCAGTTATATAGCTCCCCGGCAGGTCATCTTTCGTTAATGGGGGGCGATGTGTTGTATCTCAAACAAGTCGTTGTTCGGTTAGTTCGCCGGAATCAAGATCAGCGCTTCCAGAGCTTGATGCACCGGCATCATTACTTGAGCGCCTTGCCCAAAATCGGTGAAACCCTGCGATATGCGGTCTGTATCGGTGATCAATGGGTCGGCTTGGTCAGCTTTTCCGCTCCCGTCCTCAAATGTGCTGCTCGCGATCAGTGGATCGGTTGGCCCTTTAATCATCAGTTCGATCGGCTCAATTTGTTGACCAACAACAGCCGTTTTCTGATCCTGCCCGACTGGCATCTGCCAAACCTGGCCTCGCGCATCCTGGCCTTGTGCCGAAAAAGACTGCCCGCCGACTGGCAAGCCGCTTTCGGACATCCCGTGCTGTTGCTCGAAACCTTCGTCGATCCCGCGCGCTTCAAGGGAACCATCTATAAAGCCGACAACTGGACTGCGGTCGGAAACTCCAAAGGCTTTCATCGGCACGCCAAAGGATACAGCGACACGGCCGACTCACCCAAAATGGTTTTTGTCAAACCGTTGCGCCCCGATGCGCAAACCCTCTTGTCACAGACCATGCTGCCACCGCTTTATCAAACAGGAGATCCTAAAATCATGCTGCCGGCTCAACATATGCAATCTTTGCCCCGATTTTTCGCCGACATCCCCGATCCGCGACGCCCCCAAGGCCGACGCCATCGTCTGGCAACCGTTTTGGCCATCGCCGCCGCAGCAACCCTGTGTGGCATGCGCGGCTACCAGGCCATCTCCGATTGGGCCAACAGCCTCGGACAAAAAGCACGCCGGCGCTTCCAATGCCGCTACCGAAACGGCCACTACAGCGTGCCGAGTCTGTCGATCATCCGCGATGTGCTCATCCGGGTCGATCCGGCACGCCTCGACGACGCCCTGCAAAAATGGAACAGCATCCACGCCGGCTGCGACCAATGCCTGGCCATCGATGGCAAAACCATGTGCAACGCCATTGACGATCAAGGCTATCAGACCCACATCATGAGCGTTGTCGGCCATACCACCAGTGCCTGCTACACCCAAAAAAAGTCGGCAACCTGGCCGTAGACGACCAAAAGGTCAAGCGCACCAACGAAATCAAGACCGCCCAGCCCCTGCTCGATGCCATCAAGATCGAAAACAAAGACATCACCGCCGATGCCCTGCTGACACAGAGAAAGTTCGCCGAATACATCGTCGAGCAGCGCGGCGCCCACTACCACTTCACCGTCAAAAACAACCAGCCCGGACTGTTCGACGACATCGGTCTGTACTTCAAAGACCGCGGCCAACCCGATTTCATCCTTTGCGACCCGCCCGACCACGGCCGCATCGAAGAGCGCAAGATCTGGACCACCACCGAACTCAACGAGTTTCTCGACTTTCCTCACGTCCAACAAGCTTTTGTCATCGAACGCCGATGCACGGACAAAAGAAAAGGTGTGCGCAGCGTGGCGCAAAAAATGCGCCAACTGGCTCGCAACGTCCGCTTGGTCTTCGACTATCTGGCCATGACTGACAACTGCCGGCCGACTGCAACACGGGCATAGAACAAATTCACCGTGAGTCCTTGCGAAGGGGCCGCCTGCTGCCCTGCGATACCGCTCGTAAAGGTGGGGGACTGCTTTACGCATCGGTCGAGGCGCATTTTCGTTTTGCGCGGTGTTTCAGAAATCGAAATCCGCCACGTTCATATCCGGTTGGCAAGACAACCGCGCCTGGATTAAACGTGAACCGCTGAGACGTTGACAGAAAATCGCCCACAGGCTAAAGGTTCGCGAAAACCCCAGACAAAGGCCGCTGAATTTTCGGCAAGTTACGTTTCCGGCCCTCGATTTTTGGTGCCGGCAAAGTTCAGCCGAAATACCCTTGCCAACCCTCAAGGAAAGGATGAAGAATGATTTTTCACCCGCAAAAAAACTGTTTCCAGGGACTGGACGCGCGTTCGCGCCGATTGATGGAAGCGACCATCACTTTTTTCGAAAACAAGGGTCTGGCCCGCATCAAGCAAGACGACCACGAGCGGCGCTGGTACGACGATTTTTTGGACTTCAACCGGGAACAGGGGCTCTTTGCCACCCTGCTCACTCCGCCGGCCTATGCCCCGGACAATCCCGAGGCGCGCTGGGACAGCTACCGCAACTGCGCCCTGAACGAGATTTTCGGCTTTTACGGGCTGGCCTACTGGTATGCTTGGCAGGTGACCATCCTCGGGTTGGGGCCGATCTGGATGAGCCCCAACGAATCGATCAAGCGGACTGCCGGCCAACTGTTGGCCGATGGCGGGATCTTCGGCCTCGGCCTGTCGGAAAAGGCCCACGGCGCGGATCTTTACAGCTCGGAGATGATGCTCACCCCCATGGGCGAGGGCCAGTACCGGGCCGATGGCGGCAAGTATTACATCGGCAACGGCAACAAGGCGGCCCTGCTGTCGACCTTCGGCAAGAATTCAGACAACGACGAGTACGTCTTTTTTGCGGTACGCACCGATCATCCCAACTACAAGTGCATCCAGAACGTGATCAATTCGCAGATGTACGTGTCCGAGTATGCTCTGGAAGGGTATCCGCTCACCGATGGCGAGATTTTGTCCACCGGCCGGGACGCCTGGGACGCGGCCCTCAATACGGTCAACGTGGGTAAATTCAACCTGGGATGGGCCTCCATCGGCATTTGCACCCATGCCTTTTACGAAGCTCTGGACCATGCGGCCCGGCGCAATCTCTACGGCAAGTTCGTCACCGATTTTCCCCATATCCAGCAGATTTTCACCGACGCCTACACCCGGCTGGTGGCCATGCGTCTTTTCTCCCTGCGGGCCATCGACTACATGCGGGCCGCTTCGGCCGAGGACCGGCGCTACCTGCTCTACAATCCCCTGGTCAAGATGAAAGTCACCACCCAGGGCGAGGAGGTCATCAACCTGCTCTGGGATGTCATCGCGGCCCGCGGCTTTGAAAAGGACACCTATTTCGAGATGGCCGCCCGGGACATCCGGGCTCTGCCCAAGCTGGAAGGCACCGTGCATGTGAACATGGCCCTGGTGGTCAGGTTCATGGCCAACTACTTTTTTAACCCGGGCACCTTCCCCGAAATCGAACCCCAGACCGATGCGGTCCACGATGCTTTCATGTTCGCCCAGGGACCGACCCGCGGCCTGGGCAAGATCCGGTTCCACGACTACCGGCTGGCCTACGAGCGGGTCAACCTGCCCAATGCCGAGATCTTCAAGGCCCAGATCGAAATCTTCAAAACGATGCTGGTCACCGCCCCGCCCAGCGCCGAGCAGGCCCAGGACATCGATTTTCTGCTCTGCCTGGGCGAGATTTTTTCCCTGGTGGCCTACGGGCAGCTGATTATCGAAGAGGCTGCCATCCAGCAGGTTGAAGACGCCCTGCTGGATCAGATCTTCGATTTCATGGTGCGCGACTTTTCAGCCCATGCCCTGCGGCTGCACAACAAAACGAGCAGCACCGAGGTCCAGATGGAAGCCTGCCGGCGCATGATCCGCAAGCCGGCGGTCGATCCGGAACGTTTTGAGAAGGTGTGGCGCGGGCATGTAGTCAGCCGGGTTGGAAACTACACGATGCGGCCTTAGTTCGTGCCCATCCATAAACGGCACCTTTCGGCCCCCGGCGGCGTTTTCCCTCGTTTCCAATCCTCGAAATAGCGGGCTATTGCTCCGGTTGGAAACTCGCTCGGGCCTTGCCGGGAACCAAAAATCACCATTTATGGACGGACAATAGTTCACCTTCCGGCGTGCGGCCAATAGCCCGTTTGGGGCTATCATGGTTTTAGGGCCGCCACCATCATGTCCACAAAACGGTCGAAAAGCGCTTCGCGGCTCAGCCCGAAGACCCGCGTAAAGCTTTTTTCGCGCATCCGCAGCACCTGCACGACGCCCAGGATCTGGCCCCAGAGCAGCAGCATCATGGCCCGGGGCTCCAGATCGCAGCGCAGGGTGCCGGCCTGCTGGCCCTGGTCGATGACTTCACGCACCACGGCGGAAAGCTGGTCCGACAGATGCTGGCAGGCGATGCGGGACGGGTCGGCATCCGGCGATAGGCCGGACGGTTCATAGACGTGGTGCACCGTTTCATATTGCATGATCAAATCAAGGGCGCCGGGTTCGGCCATGGCAAAATCGAAAAATGTCCGGGCGATCCGCACCAGGTTGGACACCGGGTCGGCTTGGGCTGAAGGCGCTTGCACGAACCGGTCCTTGAGGCGGATCAGGGCGCGTTCGGCCACCGCCATGAAGAGCGCCTCCTTGTCCCTGAAGTAGAAGTAAAGGTTGCGCTTGTGGTAGCCGGCCGCTGCGGCGATGGCCGGCAGGGTGGTGGCGGCATATCCCTCCGCAAGAAATTTCCTCTCGGCCTCGTCGATGATGCGCGCCCGGCGCTGGGCGCGCTCCCAGTCTTTGCGTTCTTGAACCGACATCGTTTCCTCGCCTGAGGGTGCTGTGGTGGCGGCCATAGATTTCGAGCCAACGGCTCCGAAATGGGCTCGCATCATGGTGATTTCGTGCTGATTCGATAAGCCATTAAACTCCAAGTGGTTATCAAAACATCTGGACAACCCCTTGATATTCAGCTATATAGCTCCCCGGCAGGTCATCTTTCGTTAATGGGGGGCGATGTGTTGTATCTCAAACAAGTCGTTGTTCGGTTAGTTCGCCGGAATCAAGATCAGCGCTTCCAGAGCTTGATGCACCGGCATCATTACTTGGGCGCCTTGCCCAAAATCGGTGAAACCCTGCGATATGCGGCCTGTATCGGTGATCAATGGGTCGGCTTGGTCAGCTTTTCCGCTCCCGCCCTCAAATGTGCTGCTCGCGATCAGTGGATCGGTTGGCCCTTTAACCATCAGTTCGATCGGCTCAATTTGTTGACCAACAACAGCCGTTTTCTGATCCTGCCCGACTGGCATCTGCCAAACCTGGCCTCGCGCATCCTGGCCTTGTGCCGAAAAAGACTGCCCGCCGACTGGCAAGCCGCTTTCGGACATCCCGTGCTGTTGCTCGAAACCTTCGTCGATCCCGCGCGCTTCAAGGGAACCATCTATAAAGCCGACAACTGGACTGCGGTCGGAAACTCCAAAGGCTTTCATCGGCACGCCAAAGGATACAGCGACACGGCCGACTCACCCAAAATGGTTTTTGTCAAACCGTTGCGCCCCGATGCGCAAACCCTCTTGTCACAGACCATGCTGCCACCGCTTTATCAAACAGGAGATCCTAAAATCATGCTGCCGGCTCAACACATGCAATCTTTGCCCCGATTTTTCGCCGACATCCCCGATCCGCGACGCCCCCAAGGCCGACGCCATCGTCTGGCAACCGTTTTGGCCATCGCCGCCGCAGCAACCCTGTGTGGCATGCGCGGCTACCAGGCCATCTCCGATTGGGCCAACAGCCTCGGACAAAAAGCACGCCGGCGCTTCCAATGCCGCTACCGAAACGGCCACTACAGCGTGCCGAGTCTGTCGATCATCCGCGATGTGCTCATCCGGGTCGATCCGGCACGCCTCGACGACGCCCTGCAAAAATGGAACAGCATCCACGCCGGCTGCGACCAATGCCTGGCCATCGATGGCAAAACCATGTGCAACGCCATTGACGATCAAGGCTATCAGACCCACATCATGAGCGTTGTCGGCCATACCACCAGTGCCTGCTACACCCAAAAAAAGTCGGCAACCTGGCCGTAGACGACCAAAAGGTCAAGCGCACCAACGAAATCAAGACCGCCCAGCCCCTGCTCGATGCCATCAAGATCGAAAACAAAGACATCACCGCCGATGCCCTGCTGACACAGAGAAAGTTCGCCGAATACATCGTCGAGCAGCGCGGCGCCCACTACCACTTCACCGTCAAAAACAACCAGCCCGGACTGTTCGACGACATCGGTCTGTACTTCAAAGACCGCGGCCAACCCGATTTCATCCTTTGCGACCCGCCCGACCACGGCCGCATCGAAGAGCGCAAGATCTGGACCACCACCGAACTCAACGAGTTTCTCGACTTTCCTCACGTCCAACAAGCTTTTGTCATCGAACGCCGATGATCTTGCCCCGAAAAAGTGGACACGAGGTTAAGCCGCAAGTAGGAAACCCTCATATTCTTGCGGGATTGCGTAATCAATCGATGAGTGGCGTCTTTTTCGGTTGTAGAAGACCTCTATGTAATAAAATAGGTTTTGGATCGCTTCCGACCGGCTGTGGTACCGTTCGTGGTTGACCCATTCCATCTTAAGGCGGCCAAAGAAGCTTTCCGCCACGGCATTGTCATGGCAGTTGCCTTTACGGCTCATGCTGCAGACCATGCCACGCTCTTTGAGAATTTTTTGATAATCGGCCGAAGCGTACTGGCTACCGCGGTCCGTATGATGTAGCAGCCCTTGTTCCGGCTGCCGCTTACCAAGAGCCATTTCCAGGGCATCAATGGCCAGTTGCCGTGTCATTCGGCTGGCAGCGGACCAACCGACGACTTCGCGGTTGTACAAATCCAACAGCACGGCCAGGTACAGCCAGCCCTCGTCGGTCCAGATGTAGGTTATGTCGCCGACCCATGCGGTGTCGGGAGCCTTTGCGTTGAAGTCCCGGTCAAGTAAATTCTGTGCAACTGGTAGATTATGCCGAGAGTTCGTCGTTGCCTTGAACTTCTTTCTCGTACGAGATCGGATACCGGCATTGCGCATGATACGGGCGACACGGTTTTTCCCGCAACGCACGCCGTCATCGTTCAGATCCTGGTAGATCCGCGGCGCTCCGTAGATACCGTGGCTGTTTGCATGCGACAGTCGGATTCGATCCTCCAGCACCCGGTTTTCACGGCTCCGGCGGCTCTCCGGACGCTTTGTCCAGGCATAGAAGCCGGAGCGGGAGACGTTTAGCAGCTTGCACATGCGGCCTACAGTGAACGTCTCCACGTGTTCAGAGATGAATCGAAATTTCATTTCTGATCCTCCGCAAAGTAGGCCAGCGCTTTTTTTAGGATGTCACGCTCCTGTTTGACTCGATCCAGCTCACGGCGGAGCTTACGCGTTTCCTCATCCGGAGCGGCAAGTTTTCCCTTACCAGGAAAAGCATGCTGAGAATCTTTCGCGAGTTCTGACTTCCAGCGTCGTAACACGCTGTATTCTATGCCGAGATTCCGCGAGGCTTCAGCAATGCTGTATCCCTTTTGGGTAATCAGGTTCACAGCCTCGACCTTGAATTCTCGTGAGTAGTTCTTTCTCTTTTTCTGTGCCATTGGAACACCTCCTGACGCCCGTATACATTGGGCTTTTCGAGGTGTCCACCAATTTGGGGGAAGATCACGATGCACGGACAAAAAAAGCGGCAAACAATCATTTGAGATTGCTTACGGTATCACCAGTAGACCTGCCGAGCAGGCCGACGCCCGATGCCTGCTGGCCATAAACCGCGGCCATTGGTGCATCGAAAACAAATGCCATTACATCATCGACTGGAACTTCGACGAAGACCGCAGCCGTATCCGCAAAGGCCACGGGCCTGAAAATATCACCCGGTTGCGCCGCTTTGCCGTAAGCGCAATTAAATCCAAAGGTGTGCGCAGCGTGGCGCAAAAAATGCGCCAACTGGCTCGCAACGTCCGCTTGGTCTTCGACTATCTGGCCATGACTGACAACTGCCGGCCGACCGCAACACGGGCATAGAACAAATTCACCGTGGGGCTCGCATGTTGACAAGTTTAACATAGGCTGGTAATTTCACTATGGTGAAATATGCTTCTTCGTGGTGAAATCATCAACCTTTTTTCTGCCTGAGGCCTGTTGCATGCCGCCGCAGCTACTATCGGTATTATGGGCCGCCGCTGTGGTGCTGGGGGCCGGATACGTGCGCGGCTACGGCGGATTCGGCTTTTCCATGGTCGCCGTCCTGGGCCTTTCACTGTGCTTTGACCCGGCCCGGATCGTGCCGGTGATTCTGCTGCTCGAAGTGGCCGCCAGCCTGATGCTGATCGCCAAGGTTTGGCGCCAGGTGGCCTGGAATACCCTTGGATGGATGGGCATCGGTGCCGTGTTCGGCACTCCGGTGGGCGTTTGGGGCCCTCCAGCGGGTAGCGGCCGAACCGGCGAGGCTCGGGATCAGCCTGGTCGTGCTGCTGCTGGCCGGGCTGCAGCGCATGCCCGGCCGGGGCGCCACATTGGCCGCCGGTTGTCTCTCGGGCGTTTTCAACGGGGCCGCGGCTGTCGGCGGACCGCCGGCGATCCTCTTTTTCTTTTCGTCCCCGGCCGGTGCGGCGGTCTCCCGGGCCTCCTTGATCGCGTATTCCTTTTTTACCGACATTTATGCCGGGGCCGCCTGCGCGGCCATGGGACTTTTGGATGTCCGCACGGCGATTTTCGCCGCCTTGCTGGCCGTCCCCACGGCCGGCGGTATCTATCTGGGCCAGCGCGTCTTCGGTGCTGCGGATCCGGAGCGCTTCCGGCGCCGGATCCTTTCCTGGCTCATCGTCCTGGCGGCGGTGATGCTGCTGCGGTCCCTGGTGCAATTGGCGCCAAACATTTAGAAATGGAGGTGATTTCATGCAGTTGCCTGAAAATGGATGGACCCGCGAAGAAGTGTTCGATCGGCTGGCTGCCTTTCGCAAAGACGACCTCAAATGGCAGGGGGGGCGTACCTTCGGTTACATCTTCGATCCGGGCCAGGAGGTGATGGCGATCGGCAAGCAGGCCTACACCATGTTTTTGTCTGAAAACGGTCTGGATTTTACCGTTTTCAAGAGCCTGATGCGCCTGGAAAAGGAGTTGGCGGCCCTCATGGCCGAGCACCTGGGCGGTGACAAGGAGGTGGTGGGCAACTTCACTTCCGGCGGCACCGAAAGCATCCTGCTGGCGGTCAAGACCGCCCGCGACTATTTTCGCCAGATGCGCCCCGAGATCAAGACGCCCGAGATGATCCTGCCCACCACCGGGCATGCCGCCTTTCACAAGGCGGCCCACTATTTCGATGTGCTGGTGGTGCCCACACCGGTCGATCCGCACACCATGCGGGCCGATCCGGCGGCAGTGGCCCGGGCCGTGGGCCATGACACCATCATGATCGTCGGCTCGGCCCCGAGCTATGCGCACGGGGTGGTGGATCCGATCCCCGAGATGGCCGCCATCGCCCGGGAGCACGGGCTCTGGTTTCACACCGACGGATGCATGGGCGGCTTTTTGCTGCCCTATTTCAGGCGTCTGGGCCGGTCGATGCCGGACTTCGATTTTACCGTTCCAGGGGTCTCTTCCATCTCGGTGGATCTGCACAAGTACGCCTACTGCCCCAAGGGCGCTTCGGTGGTCCTGTACCGCAACAAAGACCTGCGCCGCCACCAGATTTTTGCCTGTTCCAACTGGGTCGGCTATACCATCATTAACAATGCGGTTCAAAGCAGCAAGTCGGGTGGCCCCATGGCCGCGGCCTGGGCCGTACTGCACTACGTGGGCGACAACGGGTATCTCGAGATCGCGCGGCGCAAGCTGGCCGCCATCGAAAAGATTACCGCCGGGATCGAAAAAATTCCCCATTTGCGGCTCACCGCCCGGCCGGACATGTGCCTGGTGGCCTTTACCTCGGATGCGGTGGATGTGTTCCAGATCGTCGACGAGATGAACCTCCGCGGCTGGTACATCCAGCCGGCGCTGGCCTACGCCGAATCGCCGGCCCATATTCACCTGTCGATCAATGCCTCCAACCTGGGCAACGAGGACGCCCTGCTGGCCGATCTGGCCGCCTGCGTCGAGACGGCCCGCCGAACCCCCCCGGGCCAACTGGTGGAACTGGTGCGCCAGAGCCTTGATGGGATCGATCTGGAAAACCTCTCCGACGCGGACATCGCCGGGATGCTGGCCATGGCCGGCATGGGGCAGGGGGGCGGACTGCCCGAGCGCACCGCCGAGATCAACGGGGTCCTGAATCTGCTGCCGGCCCCGGCACGGGAAAAGATCCTGACGGCATATGTCAACGCGCTCTTTGTCCAGGATTGAGATTCACAGCCCTCGGTAGCAAGGCCGGTAACTGGTCCATTTCGAGGCGGAATAAAACCGGAAAGTTGAAATCCAAAACATTATGGAACCTGCCATGAACACCCCCTTTCCCTTCGACGGCATTCTGGTTTTCGCTTTTCTTTCCACCATGCTGCTGGCCGGTGTGGTCCTCCGGGCGCGCATCGGCCTGTTGCAGCGCTTCCTTTTTCCCAGTTGCCTGGTCGGCGGTGTGCTGGGGCTCGTGCTGGTCCACTTCGGGCTGGTCCGCCTTGACCTTTCACTGGTCGAGTCGCTGGCCTACCACTTTTTCAACATATCATTCATTTCTGTGGGGCTGACCCGTGAGGAAGAAGCCGAAGCGAGGCCTTCGCGCCAACTGATGCGCGGAGCCGCCTGGATGGCGCTTATCCAGGCGCTCACCTTTCCCCTGCAGGCCGTTTTAGGTGGGCTGGCGGTAATTTTTCTCGGCTGGGCCGGCATCGAACTTTTTCCCACCTTCGGTTTCCTCGTGCCGCTGGGTTTCAACGAAGGGCCGGGCCAGGCCTTGTCCATCGGCAAGGTGTGGCAAACGGTGGGCTTTGCCGATGCCGCCACCATCGGTCTGACTTTCGCCGCAGCAGGGTATTTTTGCGCTTTTTTCATCGGCGTCCCCCTGGTCAATCGCTGGATCCGCCGCGGCCGGGCCGCCGGCGGGTCCAGCCACCGGTTGCCCCGAGATTTTCTACGGGGGATTCTGTCCGCCGGGGCCCGGGAAAAAGCCGGCGAGCTGACGATCCATTCGGGCAACGCCGAAACCCTGGCCTTCCAGGCCGCGCTGGTGGGACTGGTCTACGGGGTCTGTTATCTGTTCGTTGCGGGCCTGGTCCAGATCCTTGTGATCCTCAACATCATGGGGCCCAACGACGCGCGGATTCTGTGGGGCTTTTTCTTTTTTTTCGGCCTGGGCGGATCGTTGCTCCTCAAGAAGATATTGGCCTGGAGCGGCGCTCTGCATCTGGTCGACCCCGGGATCCAGCGGCGTATCACCGGCTGGTCGGTGGACTACCTGATCGTCGCCACGGTTGTGGCCATCCAGTTGACCGTCGTCTGGAACTATGCCCTGCCCATCGGCCTGATCTGCCTGGTCAATGCCGTGGCCACCACCGGATTGGTGGTCTGGTTCGGCCGGCGGTTGGACGCCTTTCAACTCGAGCGGACCGCGGCGATTTACGGCGTGGTCACCGGAACGGTCTCCTGCGGCCTGCTGCTGCTGCGCATCGCCGACCCGGAGTTTCGCACCCCGGCGGCCTTCGAGGTGGCCGTGATGAACGTTTTTGCGCTGCCGGTGGTGGGGGGATGCACCGTGCTGGTCAACGGTCCGCTCTGGTGGCAATGGAGCGTGCTGACGACCGTGGCGGTCTTTGCCGGCGTGATGGCCGTGGCTCTGGTGCTGATGCATTGGATGGGATTTCTGGCAAAACCGTGCCCCCGGACGGAAGGTTGAAATCGGACGCCCATATCGGGAAGACGCTTTCCGGTCAGTGCCGGGGCCGGAAATTAGTGCGGATTAAGGACTTATCCGGATGTTCCAAGGCGGTGGGGGCTCATATAACAATCTGTTATGAAAGTGGAAAACC
Organism: Desulfobacterales bacterium; assembly: GCA_963668645.2. Lineage (GTDB taxonomy): Bacteria > Desulfobacterota > Desulfobacteria > Desulfobacterales > UBA2174 > UBA2174. The sequence goes on along the minus strand of CAXXWC010000021.1, from coordinate 1,491,155 downwards.
ACCTCAGGGCCGTCTCCTTGAATTCGCATGATCCTTCTCGCGGCCTTTCGCCCAGGCCTTAACGGCAGGTGTTTTACAGCCCTATTTGCCACCAAAGGCCTGTCAGTACTGACCATCCTGGGGCTTGGGGCGAATTGATGCTTGAAATCCATAATGATTTATGGTCTAAGCCAGGGTGGCGATCCTGCTGTTCACCTTAAGACCCAAAAATGAAGGAGGTTGGAGATGACGAAGGCCGAATTGGTGGAGCAGATGGCGAAAGATGCCGGCATATCAAAGGCTGCGGCGGCAGCGGCGCTGGATTCTTTTGTCGGCGGGGTGACCGGCGCCCTCAAAAAGAAGGACGGCAAGGTTACCCTGGTGGGCTTCGGTACCTTTCAGAAGGTGCGCCGCAAGGCCCGCAAGGGGCGCAACCCGCAAACCGGCGAAAAGATCACCATCAAGGCCCACAACGTGGTCAAGTTCACCCCGGGGAAGAAACTCAAGGACGCGGTCTGATCGGCAGGAAGAATCGATTTTTGTGGGGGGCGGCATCACGCAATAGGGCGTGCAGCGGCCCCTCATGCTTTTGAGCCACCGACGGACTGGGAAGGTCGAGGAGCAACAATGAGTCATCCAGATGCACAAGAAGAGCTGGAACGGGTGAGTCATTTGCTGCGGGAGGCTGCCGGAAGCATGGCCGAAGCCTATGCCCTGCTGCGTCAATACGGCCCCTCATCAGAGAGTTTGCGCTGGGACGATCGTTTCACCTGGCAACTGGAGGGGCTCAAGAAGGCTGTCGATACCTGCGCGGACTTGGAGCGACGGCTGGCTCCACCGGGTGCCCCGCACTAACCCCTGCCACCCATCTCGATTTTTTACCGGACGGGAGCCTATAATGGAATGGACGACCATTGGTCCGCCGCGGCCACAGGATGCGATGGTTTACGACATCCGCCTTCTGGACGGAACGGTGATCAGCGGCGTGGAGTACTGGGATCATGGCGCCGGTTTTAACCCTCTGGCGCCCGGTGAAATCTCCCCTTTCGGCGACCCGGCGGTGTGCTATCCACTGTCGGTGGTGCATGCATTCCGGTTGCATCAATCTTGACGGTTTCCGCAGATCCATCGTCGCCAAATAGAAGGCCGCTCCCGTTGAAAGGGAGCGGCCTTGTGTCTGGTGGCATGCGGGCGGCTACCGGGAAAGGTAGGCCGGCAGCCAGGTGGCGATCTGGGGAAAGAACATGATGATAAACAGTCCCAGCATCTGCAGGACCATGAACTGCATCATGCCGATGTAGATGTCCTTGAGCTGCCAGTCGGGCACCACCCCCTTGAGAAAATAGGCCGACAGGGCCACCGGAGGCGAGAGCCATGCGGTCTGCAGGGTCACGGCCACCCAGGGTGCAGAACCAGAGCAGGTTGTACTCCATCTGGCGCACCAGGGGCATGAGGATCGGCACGATGATCAGTACGATGGGCACCCATTCCAGCGGCCAGCCGAGGATGAAGATCAAGATCATGATCAAGGCCAGCATGATCATCGGGTCCAGATGCATTCCCATCAGCAGCTGGGTGAGCATGGTGGCTGAACCGAGGCGCGAGAAGACCGAGCCGAAGAAGTTCGAGGCGGCCACCAGCAGCAGGATCATGGCCGAGATCTCCACTGTGCGGTACATCGATTTGCGCAGCCCTTCCCAGGTCAGGCGCCGGTAGGCCAGGGTCAGCACCAGCGAGCCGAAGGCGCCGGCCGCAGCCCCCTCGGTGGGCGTGGCCATGCCGGCCATGATGCTGCCCAGCGTAGCCAGGATCAGAGTCGCCACCGGCACAACCCCGAGGGCCAACTCTTTGGCGACCCACTTCAGCGACGGCGGGCGCAACTCGGGTGGCAGGGGGGGGCCCAGCTGCGGGTTGAACATGCAGCGTATCAGGGTGTAGGTGATGTAGATCGTCGCCAGCATGATGCCGGGAAAGATGGCGGCGGCGAACAGATCGGTCACCGGCATGCCAACCACCGGGCCCATAACCACCAGCATGATGCTCGGTGGGATCAGGATGCCCCGGGTGCCTCCGGCCGATATGCAACCGGCGGACAGACGCACGTCGTACTTGCTTTCACGCATGGTGGGCGCCGCCATGACCCCCAGCAAGGTGATCGAAGAGCCGACGATGCCCGTGGCCGCGGCGAAAATCGTGGCCGTCGAGGTTACTGCCAGGTAGAGCGAGCCGGGCAGCCGGGCCAGCATGGACTGAAACGCCTTGAAGAGACGGTCCATCAGGCCGGAGTTCTCCAGGATATATCCCATAAAGAGAAAAAACGGTACGGCCGACAACACCGTGTCGGTCATGACGGAGTAGAACTGCAACGTCATCAAGTGGAAGACCACCTGGCCGATGCCGATGTAGCCGGTGACGATGCTCAGAATGATCAGTGTGAACGAGATGGGAAAGCCGACGCAGATAAAGCCGAACAGGCTCGCCAGCGAAAGCAATCCGAGAATTTCAGGGGACATGGCCGCTCTCCTTATACCTTATGTCTCGACGCCTTCGGTTTCCTCGTGCAGATCCAGGCCGGTTGCGGCGGCGTATAGGCACTTGATCAGTTCCGACACGCCCTGGACTTGGGTTTGGAATTTGTAGGCAAAAAACGCCCCCAAAATCCGACTGTCCATAACCCCGCACCCTATAAAAACAACCGGTTACAAAAATTCGAGCCGTTTTTCGAGCCCAACTACTGTAGGCACACATATTTGTGATTCAGGCCTTGACATGAAATATTTCAAACGCTATGTGGGGCGGCCTGACCGTCATCGATCCGCTCGAAAATGACCAAGCGGTCTCGGCACTGGCTGACAGCCTCAAAATTCAAGAAACTCTCGCTTTCGGCTGCCCGCTGGTTATCGAAGCCCTCTGGGAACGGTTGGGGCTTCGAAAGACCCTGGCCGACATCGTCAAGGCCAAAGGGGTTCGCATCAACTACGAACGGGCCCTGTTGGCCATGACCGCCAACCGGCTCTGTGAGCCCGAATCCAAGCTGGGCGTCTGGGATCGCTGGCTGTCCACGGTCCACCTGCCGTCATGCGACGGACTGAAGCTCGATTACATGTACGAAGCCATGGATCTGCTTCACGAACATGCGGAAGAGGTCGAAAAAAACGTCTTTTTCCATACCACCAACCTGTTCAGCCTCACCGTGGATCTGATCTTCTACGACACCACCACGGCCTCGTTCCATGTCGACCGGGAAGATGACGGTGACCGGCACACCAACGCCACAATACGCAAGTTCGGCCGCAACAAGGAAGGCACCTGGTCGCCCCAAGTCGTAGTGGACCTGGCCGTGACCCGCGAAGGCATCCCGGTGCGCAGTTGGGTGCTGCCGGGCAACACGGCCGATGTGACCACCGTTGAAAAAATCCGTGCCGATCTGAGGGGCTGGAACCTGGGTCGTGCCCTGTTTGTAGCCGACGCGGGCATGAATTCGCAGACCAACCGCGACGAACTGGCCCGGGCTTGCGGCAAGTACCTTCTGGCCTGCCGGATGGCCAGCGTGGCCGAGATCAAACGCGATGTGCTGAGCAAACGCGGCCGCTACACCGTCATCCGAGACAACCTGCACGCAAAAGAAGTCATCGTTGGCAACGGCGAAAGGCGCAAGCGCTACATCCTGTGCTACAACCCCAAGGAAGCCAAACGCCAGCGGCTACACCGTGAAACGATCGTTCAAATGCTCGAAACCGAACTCGATCGGCACCCGGACCCATCGGCCACGGCTCAGTGGGCGATCGAGCTGTTGGCCTCGGCGCGCTTCAAGCGGTATCTGCGCATCACCAAGGGCAACCAGGTCCGAATCGACCGGGCGGCCATCAAGGCGGCGGCCAAATACGACGGCAAATGGGTGGTGGAAACCAACGACGATACCATCAGCCTCGAAGACGCCGCCTGCGGGTACAAAGGGCTGATGGTCATAGAGCGCTGCTTTCGCTCGCTCAAGCGCACCCAGATCAAGATGATGCCGATGTACCACTGGGCCTCGCGGCGCATTGAGGCCCATGTGAAGATCTGTGTGCTGGCGCTGATGATCGAGCGGGTGGCCGAACTCGAATGCGGCCTGCCCTGGCACCGAATTCGCCGGTCGCTGGACAAGCTACAGATCACAAAACTTTACAATTTAAATTACCGTGTGCTTATGCGCAAGGAGATCCCCGCGAAAACTGCCAACATGCTGAAAGCGCTTGAAATCAAAGCTCCGCAACAGGTCTTCTCGCTTGAAAATCAGCCCTGAAAAGGGGCGAAAACTGTAGACACACGCTGGATTTCATTCATCGCCACAGATGCGTGCCAGATAAGGCTTTGCGCCAGTTTTGTGTTCCTACGTTTCCCAAACCCAAGCTCAGGTTGACCGAAGTAAACATAACAAGCGCGGAGCCAAAAACAACGGACCAACGGCCCGGCAATCCCCGCCGCAAGGATCGCCCCCGGCCCGGCGATGAGAAAAATTGCGTGGACTGCCCCGCAACCTGGTCCGCTCGGGCCAATACCAACTGGCAGACCGAGCGCGACAAGATGAAAGCCGGATGCGCCCAGTGCCACAGCAAGAAGTGGATCGACGACCACTACGCCAAACTCGACAGGGCGATCAAAGAGTAAAACGAGGTCTGCTTTTTGATGGATCGACGGTGCCGAATTGGACTCAATCCGGCTGCGGGTGGCGGAACGAGTGCAGTCGATTGTGCGGGGATCATTTGAGATTGACTTGGTCTGGGAGCTTTGTTATGAAAACTGATTTATGTCCTTCTCCGTAGATCGAGAGCGTTGAAATTAAAGAGTCTCGGTCCGGTCAAGGGGCGGGGAGCCAATGCGCTTGTGAAATTTCCGTTATTAAGTAACCACTCAATGAGTGATTGACAATAGATGTTGTCATCTGTTCTAAACCTTCCACCTCCCCCGTCGGATCCTCAACTCGAACCAGTGGTGAACTTGTATCAGGCTTTTTTCCTGATGCGTCTGGCGAAAGTTGACGGCGTTGGTATATCGGTTTACCGCCGAAAGCGGTTCTGGCTCCACGTTAGTCGCCTGTTATCCCGAATTCCGAGAAGACCTGCAACGGTGGTTGCGGAACACCCCATGGGGGCATGTGCAGTGGTTTGGGCGCAAGATATCATCTGTTGTTTAATTTTTAAAAAGAATAGGAAGAATAACCATGCCAGACGATAAGTATCTGCTCAAGCTGTTTATTACCGGTTTTACTCCGCAGTCGAAACGCGCCATTGAAAACATCAAATCGATTTGCGAGAACGAACTCGACGGAGAATACGATCTGGAAATTATTAACATCCTTGAGCAGCCTCAACTCGCCGAGGATGAGCGGATCCTCGCGACGCCGACGTTGGTCAAGGTGTTGCCCGAACCTTTACGGCGGGTTATTGGAGATTTGTCCATCACCGAGAAGGTGTTGCTGGGACTTGACCTCGTGACTGTGAATAGATTCGCCCCCTAATCTAAACGATTCGGGCATAAAGAATTCTCTTAAGGATAATGCGTGCCCGGTAAACGGGATCGTCGAATTTTAAAATCGGAATGAATCGCAAACGATGGATCAAAGATAGTTATCAAGAGCTAAAAGGGCCCTCGAGTTGTCACGTGGAAACGAAAATGTGGCGGCCAAACTTTTGGGATTGAGCCGCAAAATTTAATTCAGGTTCAATAGAGGAATTTGGCATGACTAAGGAAATGTCTCAGATTAAGAAACTTTTAACAGGTATTCCAGGTCTGGATCATATCACCATTGGCGGATTGCCGACAGGCCGCACCACGCTGGTTTCCGGCACTTCGGGCAGTGCCAAGACGATCCTGGCCGTTCAGCATCTGGTGGAAGGCATCAGGAGAGGCCAGACCGCCGTGTTCATTACCTTCGAAGAGTCTCCTGAGGACATCCGGCGCAACATGCTTTGTTTCGGCTGGAATCTCAAGAAATGGGAGCAGGAGGGGATGCTGACCTTTGTCGATGCCTCGGTCCGCATTGACGAGAGATCCGTCGAGTCGGGCAGCTACGATCTGGGTGCCTTGATGATACGCATCGAGATGGCCGTTAAACGCGTCGGGGCGACGCGACTTGCGCTGGATTCCCTCGGCGCGATCTTCTCCCAGTTTGCCGATAAGTCCGTGGTGCGCCGCGAATTGTTTCAAATAGCCTCGAAAATGAAAGCGATGGGCCTGACTTCGCTGATTACCGCTGAGCGGGTCGATGAATATGGCGAAATTTCCCGTTTCGGGGTGGAGGAGTTCGTCACCGACAACGTCATCATTCTGCGCAACGCGCTGGATGGTGAGAAGCGCCGCCGCACCATCGAGATCCTCAAGTTTCGCGGCGCCAATCACCGCAAGGGGGAGTTCCCCTTTACCGTCATGCCCGGCGAAGGGATCATCGTTATCCCGCTGTCAGAAATCCAGCTCGAACAAAAATCGGACAAGACGCGTATCACCTCGGGCAACGCAGAACTGGACACCATGTGCAGCGGCGGCCTGTTTCGTGATTCCATCCTGCTTATCTCCGGGGCGACGGGTTGCGGCAAGACCCTGATGACCACTGAATATATCGTCGGCGTAGATTACAATAAGACCGAGGAACGCAGCATGCTGTTTGCCTTCGAGGAGAGCCGGGACCAGCTATTCCGGAATGCCTCCGGCTGGGGGCAAGATTTCGAAAAGATGGAACAGGAAGGGAAGCTCAAGGTGATTGCCGCTTATCCGGAAACGGCCGGCCTGGAGGATCATCTGATTATGATCAAAAACCATGTCAATGCCTTCAAGCCCACCCGCGTCGCCGTAGACAGCCTGTCAGCTCTCGAACGGGTATCCACCCTCAAGGGGTATAGAGAGTTCGTGATCGGCATCACCTCTTTTCTCAAGGAGCGGCAAATCACAGGGTTGTTCACTTCCACCACGTCGAGCCTGCTGGGAGGCGAGTCGATTACCGAGCAGCATATCTCCACCATTACAGATTGCATCATCCTGCTGCGCTATGTGGAGATGTTCGGCGAGATGAAACGCGGCCTTACCGTGCTGAAAATGCGAGGCTCCAAGCATGATAAGAACATTCGCGAATTTAGTATTGACGAACACGGCTTGCATATCGGTCGCCCCTTCAATAACGTAGTCGGGATCCTGTCGGGCCAGCCGAAACACGTGCCCCAGAGCGAAGCCTATCGACTGAGCGGCATGTTTGCCAACGAGCTGGACCAGGATTGAATCGATTGATACGGGGAACGACGATGCCTCCTTGGCCTAAAGACTGCCTGACCGAAAAGGATCAGTGCGTCTTGATACCCGGCGCGCGTTATGACCGCATAGTCAGGGAACTCGAGACCGTTAGCGTCGAACGCGATAATCTGCAGGTAATGCTCGAGATGTTGAGAGATGGCATCTTGGTGCTCAACAGGGATGGCGTAGTCCGTTACGTCAACGCGGCGGCATGCGGACTTTTCCAGCGTTCACCTGAACAGCTCATCGGTTATCCCCTAGGCTACCCGGTTACAGATCAGACAGATCCGGAGATTTGCGTGGTGCGCCCTGATGGCCGTGAATGTGTCGTCGAAATGCGTGCTATTTCGGGCAACTGGTATGGTGAAAACGTATTCTTCGTCTCATTGCGCGATGTTAGCGCACGAAAGCGCCTGCAACTGAAGCTGGAAGAACTCGCTACCCACGACGAGCTTACCGGGCTGTACAATTACCGCGCTTTTTACGATTTTCTTCAGTACGAGTGGCGGCGTACAAAACGGCATCACCATCCGCTGTCGTTGTTTATGCTGGACATCGATCTGTTCAAGAAAGTCAACGATACCTACGGGCATCAAGCCGGAGACGCCATATTGCACGGATTGAGCCAACTGCTCATGAAACAGGCCCGCGAAACGGACCGGATATGTCGCTATGGGGGCGAAGAAATATCAATCCTCATGCCGGAAACGCGAGCGGTGGATGCGCTGAAGATTGCGGAACGTTTACGCAAATCCGTTGCGGCACAAAATTTCAATGTCGGTGAGGGGACGTCGATCGGTGTCACCATCAGTCTCGGTGTCGCCGGTTATTCACGCTGTATGCGGGCGCCATCCGAGCTCGTTTCGGCAGCCGATGCCGCTTTGTATGCCGCAAAAGAGAGCGGGCGCAACTGTGTTTGGTGTTGGGACAACGGGGGAATCAAAAACGGCCGAAGCCGGGGCGCTTCAATTTCGCGCCTGCATAATGCGCAGCCTTGTGCAGGCGACAAGCCTGTACCGTGACCGGGCACCACGGCAATTTAATCACGGATAAAAGGACGGTTCCAGATGAGTGCCAATACAAACCAGAAGGTTACTCTGAATAAAAGAGAAATCCTTGCCGCCTTGCGCAATATCGCCAAAGGCAGATTCACATTTCAATTGCCTGACAACTTGACCGGTATCGATGGTGAAATCGTCGGTGCGCTTGACGAAATCATGGAGCTGGCCACGGCGCTCAACAAGGAGATCAACGTTGCCACCCGTACGGTCGTGCACGAGGGCAATACCGGATACCGGCTCAAGAAGAAAGGTCTTAACGGCACGTGGGCCGATAACGTGGACACGTTGAATCAACTGATCGGCGATCTGGTTCAGCCCATCAACGAGGTCGCACACATCATCGGATCCGTGGTCGAGGGTAACCTCAATCAAAAGGTCGAGCTTGAACTGAATGGACGGCCACTCAGGGGGCAGTTTCTGGGGATGGCCAACACCATTAATATCATGCTGGATCAACTGCAAAATTTCGCCAAGGAGGTCATCCGCGTCTCGCGCGAGGTGGGCACCGAGGGCAAGCTGGGCGGCCAGGCCAGGGTGGAAGGGTTTTCCGGCATCTGGAAGGATCTGACAGATAACGTCAACCAGATGGCCGCTAATCTGACCGATCAGGTACGCAGCATCGCCGAGGTGACCACCGCGGTGGCCCAGGGTGACCTGAGCCACGAAATCACCATCGAGGCCCAGGGCGAGATCCAGGACCTGAAGAACACCATCAACACCATGGTGCAACAGTTGTCGGCCTTCGCCTCGGAGGTGACCCGGGTGGCGCGCGAGGTGGGCACCGAGGGCAAGCTGGGTGGCCAGGGCAGGGTGGAGGGGGTCTCGGGCACCTGGAAAGACCTGACCGACAACGTGAACCAGATGGCTGCCAATCTGACCGGCCAGGTGCGCAGCATCGCCGAGGTGACCACCGCGGTGGCCCAGGGTGACCTGAGCCGCGAAATCACCATCGAGGCCCAGGGCGAGATCCTGGATCTGAAGAACACGATCAACACCATGGTACAACAGTTGTCGGCCTTCGCCGCCGAGGTGACCCGGGTGGCGCGCGAGGTGGGTACCGAGGGCAAGCTGGGTGGCCAGGGCAAAGTGGAGGGGGTCTCGGGCACCTGGAAAGACCTGACCGACAACGTCAACCTGATGGCCTCCAACCTCACCGGCCAGGTGCGCAACATCGCCGAGGTGACCACCGCGGTGGCCCAGGGTGACCTGAGCCGCAAGATCACGGTGGAGGCGGCCGGCGAAATTTTAAAACTGAAAGAAACCATCAACATCATGGTCGATCAGCTATCGACCTTCGCCGCTGAGGTGACCCGCGTCTCGCGCGAGGTGGGCACCGAGGGCAAGCTGGGTGGGCAGGCCACGGTGGAAGGGGTTGCCGGCATCTGGAAGGACCTGACCGACAACGTGAACCTGATGGCCGCCAATCTGACCGGCCAGGTGCGCAGCATCGCCGAGGTGGCCGCCGCGGTGGCCCAGGGTGACCTGAGCCGTGAGATTACCACCGAGGCCCAGGGCGAAATTCAGGACCTGAAAAACACGATCAACACCATGGTGCGACAGTTGTCGACCTTCGCCTCGGAGGTGACCCGGGTGGCGCGCGAGGTGGGCACCGATGGCAAGTTGGGTGGCCAGGCCCGGGTGGAAGGGGTCCTGGGCATCTGGAAAGACCTGACCGACAACGTGAACCTGATGGCCGCCAATCTGACCGGCCAGGTGCGCAGCATCGCCGAGGTGACCACCGCGGTGGCCCAGGGTGACCTGAACCGCGAAATCACCATCGAGGCCCAGGGCGAGATCCTGGATCTGAAGAACACGATCAACACCATGGTGCAACAGTTGTCGGCCTTCGCCTCGGAGGTGACCCGGGTGGCGCGTGAGGTGGGTACCGATGGCAAGCTGGGTGGCCAGGGCAAGGTGGAGGGGGTCTCGGGCACCTGGAAAGACCTGACCGACAACGTCAACCTGATGGCCTCCAACCTCACCGGCCAGGTGCGCAACATCGCCGAGGTGACCACCGCGGTGGCCCAGGGTGACCTGAGCCGCAAGATCACGGTGGAGGCGGCCGGCGAAATTTTAAAACTGAAAGAAACTATCAACATCATGGTCGATCAGCTATCGACCTTCGCCTCGGAGGTGACCCGCGTCTCGCGCGAGGTGGGCACCGATGGCAAGCTGGGGGGGCAGGCCCGGGTGGAAGGGGTTTCGGGCATCTGGAAGGACCTGACCGACAACGTCAACCAGATGGCCGCCAATCTGACCGGCCAGGTGCGCAGCATCGCCGAGGTGGCGTCGGCCCTGGCGCGCGGCGACCTGTCCCAACGGATTACCGCGGATGCCAGGGGCGGGATCCTGGAGATGAAGAACACCCTCAACGATATGGTGAGCCAGTTGTCGATTTTCGCCTCGGAGGTAACCCGGGTGGCGCGCGAGGTGGGCAACGATGGCAAGCTGGGCGGCCGAGGCGTCGTGCCGGGGGTGGCCGGCGTCTGGAAGGACCTGACCGACAACGTGAACCAGATGGCCGCCAATCTCACCGACCAGATGCGCAACATCGCCGAGGTGACCACCGCGGTGGCCCAGGGTGACCTGAGCCGCAAGATTACGGTGGAGGCGGCCGGCGAAATTTTAAAACTGAAAGAAACCATCAACATCATGGTGGACCAGCTATCGACCTTCGCCTCGGAGGTGACCCGGGTGGCGCGCGAGGTGGGTACCGATGGGAAGCTGGGCGGCCAGGCCGCCGTCAAAGGGGTTTCCGGCACCTGGCGCGAACTGACCGACAACGTCAACCAGATGGCTTCCAACCTTACCGACCAGGTACGCGGCATCATCCACGTGGTCAACGCGGTGGCCGCCGGCAACCTGCGCAAGAAACTGACGGTGACGGCGCGCGGCGAGATTGCCGGGCTGGCCGAAACCATGAACGAAATGATCGATACCCTGGCGATATTCGCCGATCAGGTGAGCAGCGTGGCGCGTGAGGTGGGCGTGGACGGTCGCCTTGGCGGGCAGGCCAAGGTGCCCGGGGCTCAGGGCGTGTGGGCGGATCTGACGGCCAACGTCAACGAACTGGCCAATAACCTGACCACTCAGGTGCGCGCCATCGCCGAGGTTTCCACGGCGGTCACAAAGGGAGATCTGTCGCGCAGCATCAGTGTCGAGGCGCGCGGCGAGGTGGCCACCCTCAAGGACAACGTCAATGAGATGATCACCACACTGGCGCAAACCACCCAGGTCAACCAGGAGCAGGATTGGCTCAAAACCAATCTGACAAACTTCACCCGCATGCTGCAAGGAGAAAAGAATCTCAAGCTGGCAGCCGAGAAGGTGCTCAAAGAGCTGGCAGGCGTGGTCAATATGCAGCATGGCGTGTTCTATTTGATGGAAAAGGACCATCAGGAGCCGCAACTGCGGCTGTTTTCCAGCTACGGCTACAAACAGCGCAAGCACCTGTCGGATCGCTTCGCAATCGGTGAGGGACTGGTGGGACAGGCCGCCGATGAGAGGCAACGCATCCTCATCACCGAGGCCCCCGGGGACTATATCAAGATCAACTCGGGCCTGGGGGAGGCCACTCCACTGAATATCGTGCTTTTGCCCATCTGTTACGAAAACGAGGTCCTGGCCGTGATCGAACTGGCCTCGTTCAGTCGTTTCAACGAAATCCAGATCAGTTTCCTGGATCAGCTCGCCGAGAGTATCGCCATCAATATGAACAACATCCAGGCGACGCAACGCACCGAGGACCTGCTGCGCCAGTCGCAGGGCCAGACCGAGGAGCTGCAAAGCGCGCAGGAGGAATTGCGCCAGACCAATGAGGAACTCGAGGACAAGGCCCGTTTGCTGGAAGAGCAAAAGCGCGAGGTTGAAGTCAAGAACAGGGAAGTCGAAAAGGCGCGCCTGGAACTGATGGACAAGGCGGAACAACTGGCGCTTTCCTCGAAGTACAAGTCCGAATTTCTCGCCAACATGTCCCACGAACTGCGCACCCCGTTGAACAGTCTGCTGATTTTGTCGCAATTGCTGGCGGAAAACAAGGATCACAATCTGACGGAAAAGCAGGTGGAGTTTGCCGACACCATTCACGCTTCGGGTTCCGACCTGCTCGTGCTGATCAACGAGATTCTGGACCTGTCCAAGATCGAGTCGGGCAAGATATCGCTTGAACGGGAGCAGACTTCCTTGAAAATGACGCTGGACAACATGAAGCGCAATTTTGCGCCGGTGGCCAAAGAAAAGGGTCTGCAATACGAAGTGACCCTGGATGACGCATTGCCGCCAAGCATCAACACGGATCGGAAACGGCTGGAGCAGATTCTGAAAAACCTGTTATCCAACGCTTTCAAATTTACCGACAGGGGCAAGGTCACCTTGGCAATCACAAGCGTTCGTTCCGGCTGGAGTTTTGATCAGGAGGCGCTGAGCAGAGCAGCACGGGTGGTTGCTTTCAGGGTGGCAGACACCGGCATCGGCATCCCGCAAGACAAGCAGAAGGTGATTTTCGAGGCCTTTCAGCAGGCCGATGGCTCTACTGCAAGAAAATACGGCGGCACCGGCCTGGGGCTCTCCATCAGCCGTGAGATCGCCCGGTTGCTGGAAGGCGAGATCAGGCTGGAAAGCGCGCCCGGCAACGGCAGCGTGTTTACGCTCTATCTGCCCGTTGACCACGATGCGTCGCCGATGGGCAAACCGGCCGTGCGTCCTGAACCGAAAAACGCTGGCGCAAAGGACATGGCAATCTTCAGGGCCTCAGTTTCGGATGCGGGCAGCGATGAAGCGTTGACTTTGCAAGGCCCCCAGTATGTTGAGATTGAAGATGATCGCAACCGGATCGAAGAAGGCGACATCATCGCTTTGATTGTGGAAGACGACATCAGTTTCGCCAAGATCGTCAGGGACATGGCGCACGCGCGCGGCCTGAAGGCCCTCGTCGCCACCAGTGGAGATGTCGGACTCGCCATGGCGCGCAAATACCACCCCATGGCCATCCTCCTGGACCTGCAACTGCCGGCGATGAGTGGTTGGGCCGTGTTGGACCACCTGAAACGGGATCCGAAAACACTCAACATCCCGGTACATATTCTTTCGGTGGAAGACGAACAACAGCGCGGTCTGAATCTCGGCGCCATCGGCTATTTGCGCAAACCGGCCAGTCTGGAGGCGCTAGGCGAGGTTTTTGAACGTCTGGTGCATTTTCACGGACGAGGGATGCGCAACCTGTTGATCGTCGAGGATGACGAGACAGAGCGCCAGGCCCTGGTCGAGTTGATCGGCAACAAGGACGTCCACACAATCGCCGTGGGCACCGGCGAAGAAGCCAAACAGCAGATCGCGCAGAACCAAATCGATGCCGTGGTGCTGGATGTCGGGCTTCCGGACATGACGGGGTTTGAATTGCTTCGGCAGTTGCATGAAGAGGGGCACTTGGTCAATCTTCCCATCATTGTCTATACCGGCAAGGAATTGACGGAAAAGGAAGAACTGGCACTGAGAAAATTCAGTGACAACCTGATCATCAAGGGGGTGAACTCACATGAACGCCTGCTGGCGGAAACATCCCTGTTCCTGCACCGCAGCGTTGAAAGAATGGACCGATCCAAGCAGGAAATGTTAAAAAAACTTAAGGAACAGCAGGATGACACCCTGCAAGGTAAAACGGTGTTGATTATTGACGATGATGTGCGCAATGTCTTCAGTCTCAGCACCATTTTGGAGCAAAGCGGCATGAATGTGTTGAGTGCCGAGAATGCCCGGGACGGCATCGATTTGCTCAAATCAAAAAAGGGCGTGGATGTCGTGCTCATGGACATCATGATGCCGGGTATGGATGGGCTGGAGGCGACCCGGGAGATTCGCAAGCTAGAGCAGTTCAAGAAACTGCCGATTATCGCCGTCACCGCGAAGGCCATGCCCTCCGACCGGGGGGCTTGCATCGACGCCGGCGCGTCGGACTATCTGGCCAAGCCGATCGACAAAGAACAATTGCTGTCATTGCTGCGCGTCTGGCTCTATGCCAAGTGAGAAAAATCATCAACGGCTACCCCGGGGGTTGCCTGACACCAGTCAGCCTGTCGATGAGATCGAGTTGGACCTGCTCACTGAGGGGCTCTATCTGCGTTATGGCTATGATTTTCGCCATTATGCCCGTGCATCGTTGCGGCGGCGCATATTGAAGCTGATACAAGATGAGCAGTTGAGTTCCATCTCGCAGCTGCAGGCGTACGCCTTGCATGACAAGCATTGGGCAAAGAAGCTCATCCGCCAGATCACGGTTACTTACACCGAAATGTTCCGCGATCCGAAAGTGTTCGTGCTGCTGAGAGAGCGCGTTCTGCCCCCTATGGCAAGCTACCCCTTCCTGCGCATCTGGCATGTCGGCGTCTCCAGCGGCGAAGAGGTCTACGCCATAGCGATCATTTTGACAGAACTGGAACTCTACAAGCGTGCTCGCATCTACGCAACGGACATCAATGACGAGTCGCTGCAAAAGGCCCGCGAAGGCATCTTTGCACTGGGCCAGATGCAGCAATACACGGAAAACTATCGGGCAGCCGGGGGCGCCGATGTCTTTGCAAAATACTATGTCGCCCGTTTCGGCGCCGCAGCCTTTGATGGCCGCCTAAAGGAAAATATCACCTTCGCCCACCACAACCTGATCACGGATTCGTCATTTAACGTCTTTAATCTGATTTTGTGTCGCAATGTCATGATTTACTTCGACGAGGTGCTGACCAGACGTGTGCATGCAGTCCTGTACGACAGTCTTGAGCTGCAAGGCATCCTGGTGCTCGGCAGCAGGGAAAACCTGCGTTTGTCCCCTTACGCGGATCGTTACGAAGCCATAGACAGGAATCTGTCCGTCTATCGAAAAATTGCATAGTACTATGAGCCGGCAAATAGAAACAACATACGCCACCAAACTTTTGCTCGTAGACGACCACCCGGAAAACCTGCTGGCGCTGACCGCGATCCTCGATGAGCCGGGCTATCAGTGCGTGCTGGCCAATTCCGGTAGAGAAGCGTTGTCCATTCTGCTCAGGGAACAGGATTTTTCAGCGATCCTGCTGGATGTTCAAATGCCGGGAATGGATGGCTTCGAGACCGCGAGGCTGATTCAAGACCGCGAAAAAACCGGGGACATCCCCATCATTTTTATAACCGCGGCATATACCTCTCTTAATGATATGCTAAAAGGCTACGACCTGAAGGCCGCCGACTACATCATAAAACCTTTTAACGAAAAGTTGCTGAAAAGAAAAGTGGCCGTTTTTGCGGAGCTGCATCACAAGACCCGGCGGGCCATGCAGGAACTGCAAGAGTTGAAAACCATGGTGCAACTCGGTGGCTGCCCCGAACCGCTCGGCCCAAGCCGGCCGTCCTTGCAGCAGGTCAGCAAGGAGAGTTTCACCGAACTGGTTCGCCTGTATATGCGGATGTTCGAAAAATATGTTATCGAGCAGGCTTACAAGACAAATAGCGAGCATTCGAAATTATTAAAGTCCTTTTCCGGGCGACTTGGCCTGTTGCAGGCAACGCCCAAGGATATTATCGACATTCATCTGTGCGCCATCGATCAAGTTGTCGCGGGGGACAGAAAAGTGCCGGTCAGTGTCTATATCGAAGAAGGACGCATGTTCTTATTGGAGGCGATGGGCGAGTTGGCCTTGTATTACCGGTCCTGCGCGGCCGAGAAGACACTTACGCCGCGATGAATATGATTCTTTTGGTGCGCCCTGGGCGGTTGCCGGCTTTTCAGTCTCCGGAACCACAAGCTGGGCGGCCACCTTTTCATGCCGATGTCGCCGGAGCCTCGGTGCACCCACCTACATCCGCTCGGCTGCCCACTATAACGCCCTGCAGGTTGATCAAGTCCTGAATAGGAAGAAAATTCTCCGGCCGGCACCCGTTTGATCATCCGTGCCCTAAGGAGATCTTCACATGCACCTCAATACGTCGTTGTGAGGTTCTGTGATAAATCGGAGTCGTTAGCTCTTTGTTTAACTATTTAGAAATATGGTGAATTGATAGTTGTTTTCGATTCGTTGGCCTTTCCGGGGAGCAGTTGGATTTGTATGATCATATTAAAAACAATTGAAAAAATATTTTTGTATGATAATAATACTTGTGCTTCTGCGAGCAATTCCAGGAGCCGTCGACCGCAATGGCGAATGCATTGGCCTGTGGGGAAAGGGGCATATTCCCCCAGCCGCGGGCCGATAAGTCGTGTTGTCGGCAAAATGATTAGTGCCCAGGCGGCGGCTGTGCTTGTAGGTCCAAACCTTCGGAAAGAAATTTCCAGGCCTGCCCGGGTTCATAATGCGGCGAAGCGTATTTTGGGGATCGATCGCCGTTTGTATTTGAATTTGCTTCCTAAACGCATCGGAGGGAGATCGATATGGCTATGATCGAGAGGAAAAAGCTTCCGGAGAAGGTGATCGACGAGATCCGAAATCGACTTGCCAACGGGCAATTGATGCTGGGAGAAAAGCTGCCCAACCAAAATGATTTGTCCCTGGAACTTGGCGTGAGCCGCACATCGTTGCGGGAGGCCATGAAAATTTTGGACCTGTTGGGGGTGATTGAACAGCGACCCGGCTATGGAACGGTTATTCGTGGTAATATTCCGGAATTAAATAAAAAAAAGGATGACCTGCCCCTGCTTTCCAATGAAGAAGCAACCTATGAATTGCTGGAGGCTCGAGAAATAATCGAATGCGGTGCAGTAAAGCTGGTCGCTCAAAAAGCCACGGATGAACAGATTCAGTCGCTTTTTGAAATGGTAGGGAAAATGGAACTTTGTTTGAAAAATGAAGACTATGAAGAATATAAAAAATTGGATCACAAGTTTCATGAATTGATAGCCGTAGCTTCCGCCAATCGTTTCTTAAACGATCCTGCAATTGCGATTCACCAATACATGGAAAAATTTATCGATGAAAATATTGAGCTGCTGCCAGGATTGGTTAAACAATCGCAGCGTCATCACCGTGCTGTTTGTGAAGCGATTGCCCGGCGTGACCCTGAGCGGGCTGAAAAGGAAATGAGATCGCACATAAGGGAGATCGTCAATAGCTACAAACGATACCAGGCCAGTGTCGCAGGGAGGAAAAAGGGCCGATGAGGGCGGTTTGTTGCAGGTAACGATTTAGACCGATACGGATCGGCCTTTTCCCTTTTCAAAGTTCATGCCGCTTTCGGTTTTGCGATGAAAGCCGAAAGTCAAACTGGTAAAACTCAGCCGTGGGCATCTCGGCGTTTAAAATCCGTTTACCATAAATCCACCGTCCACAGCCAGACATTGGCCTGTAATATAAGAGGCCGCAGGCAGACAGAAAAAAACGGCGGCCGATGCCACTTCGGCCGGCTCTGCCGTTCGGCCCAAAGGTGTTCTCGCGAGAATATCTTCCCTGTAATTTTTATCTTGAAGCAATTGTTCGACGAAAGCGGTCCGCGTGTACCAGGGCGCGACCGCATTGACACGGATACCGTCTTTTGCCCATTCCACTGCCAAATTTTTAGTCAGTTGGTGGATTGCCGCTTTGCTCATTGCATAGGGAGCTCCCGTGCGAAGATGGGTCAAGCCGGCTACAGATAAAATGTTCACAACCGCTGCCGAATCTGAATTTTTCAAAAGCGCATAGGCATGGCAGCAGGTTTCGAAAGTCGAGTGCAAATTTATTTCGGCTACCGAACGGTACTCTTCGGCCGAATAGTCAACCGCCCTTTTTCTTATGTTCATTCCGGCGTTGTTGATTAAAATGTCCAACGATCCCCACTGATCGGAAAGTCGCTTGAAGAATTGACGCAGTTCAAGTGGTTTTGAGATATCCACTGCCGTTCCCGCGGCATTATGTCCCTTCTTTTTCCATGTATCTGTGCAGGTCTTAATCTGCTCCACGTCGCGTGCAATGATAAAAACCTCTCCGCCAAGTTCCAATATTTCTTCGGCAATAGCGAATCCGATGCCTTTTGTTCCGCCGGTGACCAAGGCGCGCTTGCCTTCCAACCGCCATTTGGGTGAAACCACTATGAAGTTCCTTTCTCCAGCCGTAAATCGCCGTGTTCATCGAATGGAACCGGTTGATAGCCCCGTATAAACGTGATGTCGTTTCTTTGACGCAATTCCGGCTCCAGCCCTCTCGATATCCACATCCTGCCTCTGTGCAGGGTGCTTTCTATCAAACACACCTTGACATTGTCGTCGTTTTTTTTGCCTTCCAGCAACATGAGTCCATTGAGAGCGTTCAAAGCGATCTTGATTGCTTCGCGATCATTTTGAGCAATCAAGGGAATTTTCCCCTTGCCAAGAAAGCTCGAAGTAATAACGTTGTTGTATGTTTTTTCTAAGTCAATCTTGTTATACAGTTTTTCCGTTATGACATCGGCCTGACCGACACCGATCGCGTTTCCGTTGCTTTCATCGGTAAGATTCAGGGCGACGATATGTTCAATGAGGGTGGATATGAATTTAGTTCCACCCGTTGCGTATACTTTTTCCGGGTCCGCCAAGCCCCAGACACCCATGCGGCCGATCAAGTTGGCATCCATGCATGTGCCGGAGATATTTTTCCCTATTTGGTTGACAATAAGCACATCCAGGGTTCGAAAGGGAAACCAGGGATACAGTTCCTGGGATTTTTTGAATAGAATTTTCTCTTTTTCCGGGAAATCTTCAGGCGCCAGAACATCGATTACAGCAGTCTCATCCAATGCGTTTTCGACGATTCCGATACCTGCAATAATGTTCTTATTTTTAAGAATTACATCTGCGCTGGCCGGGATAAGATGGACCAGTCCCCATACACCGTATGAATGTACGAGTTCTGCCTGTTTTTGCTTTCCAAGCCCTATCGTCATGATCTTCATTAAACCACTTTCAGTGGTGTTGTGCTGTTCGGTATGCTTTTTTACACGGTTGACAACGATGATGCCGGCTGCCTGATTCGAGTAGGTGTCGATGTATACCGGAGTCCCGTATCCGGTGCGCCCGATTTCAACGACATCCATCGTCGCTTTAATCGGCGCTCCGACCGCTTGTTCAGTTATTCCTAGTGCAGAGAGTATTCTTTTCTGCCCCTCTGCCGTACCGCCCCCATGGCTGCCCATGGCAGTGACAAGAAACGGACAGCCGCCACAGCGTTTTACCTCTTCCACGACTGCAGACAATATCGCAACGATATTTGAAATCCCCCGGCTGCCTGCAGTAATTGCGATCTTGTCCCCCATCTTGATTTTCGAAGACAGTCGGTACTGTGAAAACAGATGCCGGATTTCGGTGGCGATATCTTTTATTTTAGGATGGTCGTATGTCTGTTGAATCTGTGATAGTTCGGGGATATTCATTGTTCGTTCCTTCGGAACCATCTTCGAAGACTTTCCGAAGATGATTCCGGCAGGCTACAGGCCGTCATTAATTTCGCATGCGGGATGTAATTGGGCGATTTCGGTTGAGTTATTTTCGTTCGAACCACCCCGGTATACCGGAAGGCCGTCGCTAAGTTTGGCGTCCTGTTTTATAGTGGCTTTGTCAGTCGGCAGAATTCCATTTTGAGTCCATCAACTCCAAGAACTTGGTGAATTGTCCATCAACCATTTTGTAGCAATACCGCTCGGCATCGGGAAAAACTGATGTTTTGACTTCCGCGACGTAATCGGCCATTGCCTTGGTGATAGTTTCTGCGACATTGCAATACTTTTTGACAAATTTAGGTGTGAATGCCTGGAATTGTCCGATCAGGTCGCTGACGATCAGCAGTTGACCGTCGCAGTAGGGACCGGCACCGATCGACATGACCGGAATCGTCAGATGCTTCCAGATATAGTCTGTCACTTCAGGCGGTACGGCCTCAATCAGAAGCATTTTGGCGCCGGCTTCTTGGACTGCGAAAGCGTCAGCCACGACCATTTTGGCGCTTTCGGCGGTGCGCCCCTGCGCCTTGTGTCCGCCCAATTGTCCAGAACTTTGCGGGGTTAACCCGATGTGGCCGATCACGTTGATTCCGGCCTGGGTGATGGCCCGGATGCGTTCGGCCACCCGAACGCCCCCCTCGAGTTTGATAGCGTCCACATCGGCTTCTTTAAGAAAGCGGATGGCGTTGTCCACCGCCTGTACGTCCGAAGTCTGGTAGCTTCCGAGCGGCATATCTCCCACCACGAAGCAATTGGGCGCACCGCGGCGTACCGCCTCGCTGTGTGCAATGCACTGGTTCATGGTCACAGGTGCTGTACCGTTGTAGCCGTAAACGCACATTCCCAGACTGTCTCCAACCAGAATCATCTCCAGGCCCGCCGCCTGGGCAAACTGGGCCGTTGGGTAATCATAGGCGGTCAGCCAGGAAATTTTCTCGTTTTGAGCCTTCATCTGATACAGATCGAAGATCGATGGCTTTTTGCTTCTCATTATTACCTCCTGATGTTGGGCCTTGAGTGGAAGAACAAGTTCAAGACGGCGTATTATTTGGCCGCTGGCGGTTCCGCTGAAATTACGGCGCCCGTGGCCGCCGATGATGCTAGACGACTATAAAGGCTCAGATATCCGCTTGTGACCCGGTTGGTGGGCTGATGCCAACGCGTTCGGCGTTCGTCAAGTTCCTGTTCACTGATTTCCAGAGTCAGATTCTTGCCAGGGATGTCGATCGTAATCAGATCGTTTTCCTGGACCAAGGCGATCGGTCCGCCCTCCATGGCTTCAGGAGAGATGTGACCAATGAAGCATCCGTTGTTGGTTCCGGAAAAACGTCCATCCGTGATGAGCGCCACCTTTTCCCCCAGCCCCAGTCCATGAAGCAATTTCATGGCCTTGAACATCTCGGGCATCCCGGGGCCGCCCTTGGGGCCTTCGTAGCGGATAACAACGACGTCTCCGGCTTTGATCTTATTGTGCAAAATAGCCTTGTTTGCCTCCTGCTCGCTGTCGAAGACCCTGGCGGGTCCTTTAAATGTCAGCATTTCCGGCGCGATCGCCGCCGGCTTGGTGATGGCCGATTGAGGCGCCAGATTGCCGTAGAGGACAGCCAATCCGCCGGTTTTGTTAAAGGGCCGGGAGTAGGTCTTAATGACCTCGTTATCTGGAGATTGGTATCCTTTCAGGTTTGTTTTCATCGTCTGCCCGGTCACCGTGAGCACATCCGGATGCAGAATCGGTAACAATTCCGCCATGACCACGGGTACGCCCCCCGACTCGTAAAAATCGATGACATTGGCCGACGCCGCAGGGTTCATTTTTGCAATCAAAGGCGTCGAGCGGCTAATCGCGTCGAACAGGTCGATGCTGAAGGTGAGGCCGGCTTCACGGGCAATTGCGGGAATATGTAGGGCGGCATTCGTGGAGCCGCCGATGGCGGATGTCAGTCGCACAGCATTTTCAATCGATTCTGCGGTGATAATCCGGCGAGCGTGGATATCCTTTTTGACCAGATCAACGATTGCCTCCCCGCTGGCAAAGGCCGAATGCAAACGTCGTGAATGGGTTGCGGGAATCATGGCGCTACCCGTCAAAGAGAGGCCTAAGGCTTCGGCGATGCAGCACATCGTGTTGGCCGTGCCCAAAAAGGAACAGGAGCCGCAGGTAGGGGCGCAGAGGTCTTCCATCTTAACGAGTTCTGCGGTCTCGATTTTGCCTGCGTGCAGTCGGCCTAGCCCTTCCAGGATAGAAGTCGTGTCCGCTTTTCGATTGTCTATGACGGGCCCTCCGAGCATCGGCCCGCCGTTGACCAGGATCGCCGGTAGATCGAGCTGGGCTGCGGCCATCAACATCCCCGGGACCGTCTTATCGCAAGAGCCGAGTAGAACGATCCCGTCATATCGGTGTGCCTGAACCATCAGTTCAATGCTGTGGGCGATGATGTCGCGGGTCGGCAGAATGTAGCGCATCCCTTCGTGACCTTCGGCGATTCCGTCACAGGCGCCAGCGACACCGAATTCGACAGGTGTCCCGCCGCTGCTCCAGATGCCGGCCTTTACCGATTCGGCCACCTGGCGAAGGTTGCTGTGACCTGGAACGGTGGTGCTCCAGGCGTTGGCGATACCGATAATGGGTCGATCCAGACTGCTGTCCGCGTACCCCATGGACTTGTAATAAGATCTATTGATGCACCATTCTGGCCTGGACAAGATCTGCTGACTTCTGGTTGTCATCCGCATTAACTCCTTATTGGTAAAAAAGCGGAAATAGAATGGTCCCTGACCCGGGCGAATACCTTATCAACTTATCAAGTCATCATAGTATAATATGTTTATCATATTATCAATGCATTTTTGGAGTGGACCCGAACTATTTGTACATGTTGTCGTTGGCAAAGGTCTGTGACGTGATAAAATTAAATAATATCAATATATTATTTTTTACGGCAGGGGTAACGAGATCCCCGTGGAAAGGCAGACTGCGCAGGGGACCGGTGTTTGGCATGAAGCGACACGGGTGATAATGGCCCGATTGGACAGAGGCCGGAGCGCGCAGAAACCGGGGGAGGTGATCGTCTGTCACCGGGAACCTCCCCAACCTTTTTCCTGGCGTCGAAATTTTTAGTCCGCGGCAGTGAATCGTTGCCAAATCACTATGAGACTGCGAATAGGGATGGTCCGCTTCGGGGGTGATGGCGCCCGGTGCCGGCCTATGTGTGGCAGGAGCGGTTGAAAGAAAAAAACGGGTTGACTTAATTGTCAGCTTATCATATCAAATTATTATATGGCATAGGCAAAGAGGCATGTGCTTCAAGGGCCCAGGCTGAATCGCCAAAAGACGGCTTTTTTGAAAGGGGGTGGAAGCAAGATGGCGCAGAGTCGGTCCGGGTACGGCTTTCAGGTCATTTCGCCGCTGTTCGATGAAGTGCCCCGGTGTGTGGTTTTATTCCGGCGATCATTGACGCGCATACGTATACGCCGAACTCGATGGACTCGTTGCCCGGGGGCGGATGACGTGATGAAACGCATTTTTAAATTTCATTAAGCCGAGGTTACGCATTATGTCGATGACATCCAGAGAACGAGTGCTCACCGCTCTTGCTCGTAAAGAGCCCGACAAGGTGCCGTATTGTGAACTGGCGGTCGATAAGGGGTTTGCCGAGAAACTGCTGAACACACAGGCAGATGCGGATATCGGTACCAGCAGCAGGACCGAAAATCCCTACACAGTGGAAGAGGCCAAGATGATCTCTCGCCATCTTGGATTGGACAACGTCAACTACATACTCCGCGCGCCCACCTACGCCCACATGCATACCGGACAGGACGGGAGAACCTTTGTCGGCGGGGGAATGATCAAAACGGAGGCGGATCTTGCAATGATCGATTTGCCGGATCCGTATGATGATGCCCTCTACCGCGGTGCGGAGGAGTTCGTCGCCGGGAAGGAAGATTTTGCAGCCTGTTGGGTGACGCGCATAGGCTTTTTGCAGGTCATGTTGGGACTTGGAATCGAGGGTTTTTCCATGGCGCTTTATGAGAAGCCTGCAATGGTGGAAAAAATGCTCGATATGTATTTCGACTGGACGGCTGTTGTCGCCGAGCGAATGAACAAGATCGGCTTTGATGTCTTTTGGACTACGGATGATTTTGCCTACAAATCCGGCCTGATGTTTTCTCCGAAGGTTTTCGAACAACTGTTGGTGCCAAGATATCGCAAGGTGTTGGATAAATTGACCCTTCCTTGGATCCTGCACAGTGATGGAAATATTTCCAAAGCGATGGATATTTTTATCGACTTGGGGGTGGCGGGGTTTCATCCGATGGAAAATGGAGCAATGGACATCGTGGCGGTCAAGAAGGCATATGCAGATCGTGTATGTCTGCTTGGTAACGTCGATCTTAATATTCTGGGAGCCGGTACGCCGGAAGAAACAGAAAAGGAGGTTCAATATCTCATCAAAAACGTTGCACCAGGCGGTGGGTATATTCTTACCAGTGGAAACAGCCTGGCTTCATATCTGGATCCGGAGTGTGTCATGGCTATGTCGAAAGCGGTGAAAAAATACGGACGATATCCAATCGACCTATAATACATTTGTTTTTGGATAAGCGGATCATTAGTCCGCATTGTTTAAAATTGAATCTTTTTAGATAGACTAAAACCGACCGGCATCGAAAAAGGATCCCTCTCAAAACTCCCGGTCATAATGGAGGTGCTTGTGAACAGTAAGATAAAAATCTGGATCATTGCGGCTGCCATCGCGGGAATTTTTTTTGTTCCTCTTCACGCAACGGCAAAGATGAGAATCAACATGGCTTCCAGTTACGGCCCTGGAAATCCGGTACATTATGGCTTGGAAAAGTTTAAAGAACTGGTTGAAAAGCGAAGCAACGGAGAAATGGAAGTTTTTATTCACCTTCTCGGATCAATGGGAGGTGAACGGGATATCTTTGAAGCGCTCAGTTCCGGTAGCGTTGAGACCGCGGCCATGGGTTCCGGGGACATCTCGATATTCCATCCCGAATACCTCTGTTATGATGTTCCTTATGTCATCAGAGATGTGGACCACCTCTGGAAATTCTGGAACGGTCCCCTCGGAAAGGAAATAAACGATGTCTTGCTGAAAAGAGACAATGTCATCGTTGGTGGGATCGTCTACCGGGGTGCCAGAAACCTGACAACTAACAAACCCGTCAAAACTCCCGCGGATCTCAACGGATTGAAGCTGCGGCTTCCGGAGTTCAAACCCTGGGTCGAAGTATGGAAATCGCTGGGTGCCCGCCCGACGGTGGTTCCTTTCCAAGAAGTGTATATGGCGCTGAAAACCGGCGTCGCCGAAGCCCAGGAAAATCCGGCTGCGTCGATCTATTCCCTGAAATTCTATGAGAATCAGAAATACCTCATTCTTACCGAGCATCTCCACGGCGTAGCCAAGTATGAAATATCCAAGTTGTGGTTTGATACCTTAAAAGAAGATGAACAGAAGCTCGTGATGGGGGCGATGAAAGATGCAGCCACCTACGCGAACGATTTGTCGTTGAAGGCGGATGTGGAATTCAAGAAAAAGCTGGCCGAAAAGGGAATGATTATCATCGAGCCGGACAAGGAGGCGTTCATCAAAGCAGTGGGGCCAACCCTGGAAAGGTTGTCAAAAGAGTTCTGGGTTCCGGGATTATACGAGAGAATCAGGGACATAAAATAGACCCGAATACAGATTCCAACCCGGAGACGAGTGCAGTTTCATGTTTTACCGCTGTCCTTTTGTGGCTGAAATGTGAAACTGCACCCAGGATATAGATATGAAGAGATACATAGATGGGTTCAACGGGATACTGCTGGCCGTGATGTTTC
This sequence comes from Desulfobacterales bacterium, assembly GCA_963668645.2. Classification (GTDB taxonomy): domain Bacteria; phylum Desulfobacterota; class Desulfobacteria; order Desulfobacterales; family UBA2174; genus UBA2174. Next base: position 1,465,595 of record CAXXWC010000021.1, on the reverse strand, counting down.
TGATCACTTTTTGGCAGATAATAGCGCGCTTTATTCCCGGCGATGCGACGGTGTGGTCCGAAGAGATGGCTCGGTTCCTGTTTGTCTGGATTGTCTTCCTGGGAGCCGCAACGCTCACGGCCGATGACGAACACATACGTATCGGTGTCATTTCTGATCGGATAGGGCCCAGGGCCGGAAGAATTCTCAGGATCATTATCATTGTAATCGTCCTTCCCTTTGTGGCGATAATGAGTTGGGGCAGTTACTTAAATATGATTCGCCAATGGAATACGTTTGCTCCCACGGTCGCCTGGGTTCGCCTCGGATACGTCTATTTGGGCATGCTGATAAGTGGAATGCTGATGATATGGTACCTTTCCTGTAGTCTGCTGCGCAATGTTTTCCGGGCGAAATATTCTCAGTCAGGAGATGCAAAATGATTATCTTTATAATTTCCGTGGGGCTGATCATCCTTTTTGCAATCGGTATTCCGGTCGGCTTTTCGATCGGAATTACGGGTCTCATCGGATATTTTGCCGAACTGGGGAGCCGCGCCAACATGTATATCCTTCCCCAGCGGATGATGTACGGGGTCAATAATTTTCTTCTGCTGGCAATTCCTTTGTTTATCCTGGCCGCCAAGTTGATGAACACATCGGGAATTACCAACAGAATTTTTAATTTTGCGAAAAATCTGGTCGGTTTCCTGCCCGGTGGACTCGGCCACGCCAACACGGTGGCAAGCTTGATTTTTTCCGGAATGTCTGGGGCTGCAGTAGTGGACGCCGCCGGGCTGGGCCAGATTGAACTAAAGGCAATGAAGGACGAAGGATATGACACCGAGTTCAGCGTTGCAGTAACTGCCGCTTCGGCAACGATCGGGCCGATTTTCCCGCCAAGCATACCCATGGTGGTATTCGGGTTGGTTGCCGAGGTGTCGGTCGGCCGTCTTTTCCTGGCCGGCGTCGTTCCCGGTCTTTTAATGACCGCCATGTTGATGATCATGATCGCCTGGTATGCCAAGCGGAAAAATTATCCCCGGAGTGTCTTTCCTGGGATCGCTGCCCTTGCAGTGAGCTTTTTCCATGCTCTATTCCCGCTGCTGACGCCGATCATTTTGTTGGGGGGAATCTGGACCGGCTATTTTACGCCCACCGAGGCGGCAGCGGTCGCCGTGGCTTACGCGTTGTTTCTGGGCGGAATCGTATACCGGGAGTTCGGTCTCAAAAAACTGGGCGAAGTATTCATCGAGACGACAAAGGAGACGGCTGCCATCGGCTTTATCATCTGTGCTGCGAACTTTTATGGCTGGCTGCTTTGCCGTTCAGGGCTGACCCTCAGTCTTGCCGAAAGCATTGCTGGGATGAGTACCAATCCTTTGGTAATTCTTTTGGCCATGAATGTTTTTCTTCTTATCGTAGGCTGTTTCCTCGAGCCGACCTGTGCAATTCTTATCCTCGGCCCTGTGTTGATGCCGGTGATCAGCAAACTAGGAATCGATCCCATCCATTTCGGGGTGGTAATGGTCCTGAACCTGATGATCGGCTTGCTGACACCCCCCTTCGGTGTGGTGCTGTTTGTCATGTCGCGATTTTCAGGTCTTGCCTTCGAGCGGGTGATCTGGGCCACACTTCCATTTCTGGTTCCTCTGTTCGTGGTGTTGATATTGATTACCATTTTCCCGCCGATCGTGACAACCCTACCGGACTTCTTGTTCGCTAAGGGATTTTAAGAACAAAAAAACAGTCTGTTGCATAATCGAGAAGGAGTGCGTCGATGCCCGGAATTGAAACTGTCAAAGAGGCCACCATTTCAGGAAATTCGGAACTTGCCGTCCATACGATCCGCCAGTTGCTCAACGATGGCTTTGCCCCCGGCGAGATTATCCAGCAGGGGCTTATCGAGGCGATGGCTATCGTCGGCGAGAAGTTCAAGGAAAATGAGATTTATGTTCCCGAAATGCTGATGGCGGCAAAGGCCATGAAGTCCGGCCTCGAAATAATCAAACCATTGTTATTGAATGAAAAATTGGAAATCTTGGCCACTGTGGTCATCGGAACGGTCAAGGGGGATATGCACGATATCGGCAAAAACCTGGTGGGAATCATGCTGGAAGGCGCCGGATGTCAGGTCATCGATCTTGGAGTCGACCTTGAACCGGCAAAATTCGTCAAGGCGGTGGTCGAGCATAAACCGCAATTTCTTGGCCTTTCCGCCCTGCTGACTACTACCTTGCCCGCCATGAAAGAGACGATTGAGGCATTGAAGGAGGCCGGTGTGCGGGAGAATGTCAAAGTGCTGATCGGCGGGGCTCCTGTGACTCAGGGATACGCGGACAGCATTCATGCCGACGGATTCGCCGGAAATGCGGCCGAGGCAGTAGACCGGGTAAAAGAGCTGCTGCATTGTCAGTGAGCATTCTTGTCGCTTCATGGCGGACCGTTTCAACTGAAGGAGGCCCGGTCAGGCGCGTTTGGGGAAAATGGGGCCCGAATGGTGGGTGCCTGACAATCTCGATAGCCATGAAGACCCTTGACGCTCGAAGTGGGAGGCACTCGGCCGGAGATCCGCAATAAGGCGGGGCAGGGCCAGGCTCCTTGATCACAGCAACAGGAGTTCAAGATGATCATCATCGGCGAATTGATCAACGCCAGCCGCAAAGCGATTAGGTCGGCCATCGAAGCACAGGACATCGAGACGATCCAGAAGGTAGCCAGGGACCAGGCCGATGCCGGGGCCCATTACATCGATGTCAATGCGGGCGTCTTCGTGGACCGGGAGCCCGAATATCTCAAGTGGATGGTAAAAGGCGTTCAGCAGGTGACGGACAGGCCTTGTGCCATTGACAGTCCGGATCCGGCGGCGATCGAGGCAGCCCTGTCCGTTCACCAGGGAATCCCCATGATTAATTCCATTTCACTGGAAAAAGACCGCTATCAAATGATCATGCCTGTCATCGCCGGAACCGACATGAAGGTGATCGCCCTGTGCATGAGCGATGCAGGCATGCCCAAGACGGTTGACGACCGGATGAAAATCGTAGATGAACTGGTTAACGGGCTGCTCAAAAACAATGTAAAGATAGAAAATATTTTCGTGGATCCGCTGGTGCAGCCGGTTTCGGTGGACAATACCTTTGGGGCGGGGTTCATTAACGCCATCGAAAAGATCATAGCCGCATTTCCGCAAATCCATACGGCCTGTGGGCTGTCCAACGTCAGCTACGGCCTGCCGGCGCGCAAGTTCATGAACCAGACCTTCATGGCCATGGCCATTGCGAAGGGGCTGGACGGTGCGATCATCAATCCGCTGGACGAAAAGATGATGGCAAACATCATTGCCGCAGAAGCCCTTGCCGGCAAGGACAGCTATTGCATGAACTACCTGAAGGCCTTCCGGGCCGGCATGTTCAGCTGAATCCCAGCCTGTTCGGCGCCGGCCTCTCTCATCAGTAATTTTGGCTTTGCCGCTAGCGTTTACGCAGTCGACTATAGGGGGTCTGAGATCCGGTCGCCGGTAGCCCAGGCGGTATGTGGGCAGGTGACCGGTTCAGGGAAACAGGATCATCTGGGTGCAGCGGAAATGGGCGATGGCCTTGGCGGTGTTCTCGACAGCCACCGTAGCCTCCCAGAGTTGGGTCAACCGGCCGATGTGCAGGGGCCGGGCATGGCAGACAAGGCTTCCTGTGGTGGCCGTGCCGGTAAAATTGCTCTTAAGCTCGATGGTGGTAAATCCTCTGGCCCCTTCCGGCAGCCGGGTCATGGTACCGTAACCGCAGGCCGTGTCGGCCAGGGTCACCACGGCACCGGCGTGCAAATAATCGTTGGGCGACAAAAGCTCCGATTTTACCTCCATGCGGCAGGTCAAGCCGGAGCCATCGATCAAGGTCACCACGACCCCGAGATATCCAGGAAGGCACTTTTTCCCCATCGCATTGAGCAACCCGGGGGTCAGGGAACTGCCTTTGCCCATCTTCGGCACGTCTTTTCTCCCATATTTTTGGGTTGTCGCCTGTATTTAAAGACAAAACGGTCAAGTTTGGAAAAAACTGTCGAGACAGTCCAGAACCGGTTTTCGCGTTCCCTGCAGCCCTCTCCGGGCCGATGCAAGGCCTCGTTTTCTGCCACAACCGCAGGCAAGGTATACGCTTGGGTTCCGGCTTGTCAACAGTCGCCCTTCTCAATTATTCAGTTGACCATTCAGCGGATAAATATTATTAGGTTGGTTATCCAAACTACAAAAATTCAAGGTGCTTCATGGGACGAAAAAGCAACGCGGACCAGCGTCGGGGGGAGATCGTCTGGGCTCTTTACCAATGCTTGGCCGAACAGGGGCACGAAAAGGTCACCATCAAGACCATTGCTGCCAGGGCAGGCCTTCCCCATGGCGTGATTCACTACTATTTCAAAAGCAAGGAAGACATCATCTCCGATCTGGCCCAGGCGGTGGTGGATCGTTACAGCCGGAGGCTCGAAGCCCTTCTCGTCAGTGCAGAATCCGACCGGGAGGAGGTTTCATTGGCCCTGGACTTCGCGGTAAATGAGCTGATTTTTAACCGGTCGCTTAACCGGGTTTTTTTCAACCTGATTCAAATGGCCTTTGAGCGCGAGACCCTCCACCGGGTGATGACCGACATGTTCCGTGCCTATCGGCAGAGATTGGTGGAGGTGCTGGTCAATGCCGGTCTGGGCGACCGGAGCGAGGCCGTCAGCGCTGCCGTGGTGGCCCTGGCCGAAGGGTTTTCGCTCCAGTGGATGATCGAACCGGGGGTTTTTGCCAAAAAGGAGGTCAAGGCGGCTCTGTTTCGGTTCGTGGGGGAGCTTCCGTAAGGCTGAGGGACCGGCCGCTGGCATTGCCAGGAACGGGTGGCCCTCCATTAAAGGAGGATCGGCAAGGGGATTCAGAGGATGTGTTAAGTCGGCCGACCAACAAAAAAGCAGCCGGACCAAATCCAAAAAAGGGGGGGATGTGAAAACGGAAAACTTCAGGGAGAAAAGCTATTGGCTCTCCACCCGGGACTACAGACCCGGAATGCCATTGACCCGAGACATCGAGGCGGACGTAGCCGTTGTCGGGGGCGGGTTCACAGGCCTGTCTACGGCTTTCCACCTGAAGAGGGAAGCGCCGGACCTGCGCATCGCCTTGTTGGAGAGCGAGGTGATCGGTTTTGGAGCCAGCGGTCGAAACGGGGGCTTCAACATGACCCTTTTCGGTTTGACTTTGGGGATTACCGCGGTCCGTTTCGGAAAAAAGAAGGCTAAAGAAGCCCATCTTTACATGGAAAAGGCTGTGGACCTGCTTCGCGATCTGGTGGCAGAACTGAATCTGGACTGCGATTACGAACACTCCGGGTTCCTGCGGGTGGCGACTTCGGAAAAATACCGGGCTCGCATCCTCGATGAGATCGAGCTGGCCCACAAGCTGGGGCTAAAGGGCATCGAGTGGCTGGAAAAGGACCGGCTAGACCGGCAAGTGCACAGCCCCATGTATCTCGGGGCTTGGTGGGAGCCGCGTTGCGGCATTCTGAACCCGGCCAAGCTCGCCTGGAGCTGGAAGGACGTTCTGGTTTCCATGGGAGTGGCGCTGTATGAAAGTACGCCGGTGGCGGAGATCTCCCGCGGCAACGGAAAGATCCTGCTGTCCACGCCGGGTGCAAGGGTGCGGGCCGACAAGGTGGTCATGGCCACCAACGCCTGGTCCCATTTTTTCCCCGAACTGCGGCGCAAACAGATACCGGTCTGGACCCACATCGTGCTCACCGAGCCTATCGGTGAAAAGGCGTTCGCCGAATTCGGCTGGCAAAACCGCCAGGGGATCGAAGATGCCCGGAACCTGGTTCACTACTACCGACTGACCGCCGACAACCGGCTTCTCATGGGAGGGCGGGACGTCTCCTTTTCTTCGGGGACCGACATGGACCGGGACCTGGATCCGCCGACCTTCGAGGGGCTGAAAGCGGATGTGCGTCAGATTTTCCCGGCCTTGCGAGACATCCGTTTCACCCATCAGTGGGGTGGGCCGGTTTCCGTGCCCCTGGATATGGCCCCGGCCCTGGGCTTTTTGGGTGACAAGAACGTGGTCTACAGCCTCGGTTGCGTCGGGCACGGCGTCAGTCTCACCCATTTGAACGGCAAGACCATCTGCGATCTTGTGCTGGAAAGAAAGAGCGCGTTGACCGACGTATTTTTCGTTAACCGGCGCACCATCCCCTGGCCTTCCGGCCCGCTGCGCAATATGGCCATCCGGGCCATCTTGAGGTACATGCACTGGGAGGACCGCTGTTTTGACGCCCCGCCGAAGGCCCTGCCGCCAGCGGCAGGAAGTGAATAGAAAAATCGCTTCGCCGGGATACCGCCTACCGTTGCCGGCGTGCCGGTAGATCAGCAGGCGTTGGTGTGAAAAGGCGCCGATCATGCCGGGGCGAGCAGCGCTTTTAATCACGGCCTCCGATGCACTGTGGATTGCTGCGCGTTGCGACGATGGCGCACTGCGTGCCGGCCGGGTTGCGGATGAGTGCGTCGCCCATGTGGATCGGCGCATTCACGACCAAGGCCCGGATTTCCTTCATCACGTCGAAGATCTTCTCGCGCGCGATGGGTGTATCGGTCTTGACGCTGACCAGCGGATAAAGTCCTCCTCTGACCAGGACGCTGGTGGAGATACTCCTGACCGGATGGAGGATCTCCTGCTTGGCCCACTCGGGTCCCTTTTCGCAGAGGTTGCCGGTGACCTCGCCCACCGCTGGGCTTTCTACCGGCAGAATCTCGGCCTGCAGTCTGCACCCGTTGGGGCAGAGGATGCAGACAAGTTCCCTGGTTTTCATTCGATCACCGCCTCCAGTCGTGACGCATTTTGAATTTTCTCTGCTTTGACCTTGATACGGATCATTTCTGCCGGGTGCAGGCGGTGCAGCTTCTTGCGCGCCACCTTGCGATTTCCGTCGCGGATTAACACGGCCTTTTCCGCAAAAGGCTCGGTGACGCGCAGCGACAGGGTGAAATCCTCGCGGCCGCCGGTCTTTTGGGGCAGCACGTAACCGATCCCCTCACCGGCGGCGATGGAGACTGCGGTTTCAAGCGGCGCGATATCACCGTCAAGGTAGCGTACGGCGGACACCCCTGCCCGGGCCGCCTCTTGCGAGACATGGTCGACCAAATCGTGGACATGGAGCACGTTGCCGCAGGAAAACACTCCCGGGATGCTCGTCATACAGTGTTCGTCCACCAGAGCGCCGTTGGTCCGGGGGGCCAGTGCCACATCGGCGCCGGTGGAAAGTTCGTTTTCCGGAATCAACCCGACGGAAAGAAGCAGGGTGTCGCAAGGCACCAGCCGCTCGCTGCCGGGTACCGGCCGCCTGTTTTCATCCACCCGGGCCACGGTCACCCCCGTCACCCGTTCCCGGCCGTGAACCTCGACCACTGTGGTGTTCAGATAGAGGGGAATGTCGAAATCGTTGAGACACTGCTGGATGTTGCGGGCCAGACCACTGGCGTAGGGAAGCAGCTCGAAAACGGCCTCCACCCGGGCCCCTTCGAGGGTCATGCGGCGGGCCATGATCATGCCGATATCGCCGGAGCCGAGGATTACCGCCCGGCTGCCCACCATGACGTTTTGCAGGTTGATCAGGTTCTGGGCCGCCCCGGCCGTGTAAACCCCGGCAGGCCGGGTTCCGGGAATACCGATGGCCCCGGCGGTCCGCTCGCGGCAGCCCATGGCCAGCACCACGGCTCCGGCCTGGATGCGTGCCAGCCCCCGCCTGGAACTCACGTAAAGACTCCGCCGGCCGTCGAGAGAAAGCACGATGGTACCCAGCATGGCTTCGATCCCCAGCGCGTTGAACTCGTCTATGTAGCGCTGGGCGTATTCCGGACCGGTCAGGGCCTCGCCGAAGCGGTGCAGTCCGAATCCGTCGTGGATGCACTGGTTGAGGATTCCGCCCAGGAGGTGATCGCGTTCGATCAGTAGCACGTTGCGGCATCCACTTTTGCGGGCTTCCACGGCCGCCGCCAGCCCTGCAGGCCCCCCGCCGATCACCACCACGTCTTTTTTTATCTCATGCATGGATAGGCACCTCGCTTCGCACCCGGCCTTGAAACAGGCGGCCGCCTGGGCTGAACAGTAGAAAATCCTCCGGCCGGTAACCGAAATCCTGTTCCAGGATGCGCGTGATGCGCGGCAGGCAGAACCCGCCCTGGCACCGGCCCATCATCGCCCGGGAGCGGTACTTGATCGCCGCCAGGGTTCGCACCCTAAGCGGATTTTGGATGGCGTCGATAACCTCCCTGCGGGTGACCTGCTCGCAACGGCAGACGATTTCACCCCAATCCGGGTCCTGGGCCACCAGATCGGCCTTTTGCTCGAAGGTGAGGTCGGCAAAAGATTCGGCCTGCCCCGGGCGTTCAGCCAAGAAGTCGACCTTGGGATCGAGGGGCAGCAGTTCGGAGACGAAATCGCGCACCATCAGGGCGATGGCCGGCGAAGAGGTCAGCCCGGGGCTTTCGATGCCCAGAGTGTTGATAAAACCCGGCACATCGGCCCGTTTTTCCACTACAAAATCATCGAACCCCCCAACACCCGGCGGCACTTGCTTGGCCCGCAACCCTGAAAAGCTGCGGATGAAATCAGCGGCCGAGATGCCCGGCAGCAGCGCGTGCCCCTCCTGTTTGAGGAGTGCGAGGATGCTCGCCGTGCAGGCCACGTCCTCCGGCCCGTCGACGTACTCGTTGCTCGGTCCGATGAGGATGTTGCCGTCCACCGTGCTGGTCAGGTGTATACCGAGCCCGCTGCCGCTTTGTTCGGGGGTAGGATAGACCAGCACCGAGAGGCAATCTCCGAGCCGCTTGTCCAGGATCAGGTATTCGCCGCGGCAGGGGTAGATACGGTATTCGTCGATTCCTATCATCCTGCAGATCCGGTCGGAAAAAAGCCCGGCGGCATTGATCAGCACCCTGGACGAAAAGCGCTCGCCGGAGGCGGTTTTTACCTGAAATCCGCCTTCGTCCCGGTCGATGCCGGTAACCTCCCGTTCGAGAAAAAAATCGACACCGTTGGCCAGCGCATTTTCGGCCAGGGCAATGGTCAGTCCGTAGGGGCAGATGATGCCGGTGGTGGGCGACCAGAGAGCGGCGATCCCGCCAACCCCAGGCTGTTTAAGCTGCATGCCGGCCGCGTCGAGGATCTCGAGTCCCGGGACCCCGTTGGCTTTTCCTTGGGCCTTGAGCCGGTGGAGGGTCTCGACGCCCTTTTCGCCCATGGCCACCGTCAGTTTGCCGGTGTAACGCATCTTGACTTTCAGTTCGCGGCATAGCGGCTGCATCATGGCGTTGCCCTGGACATTGAGCCGCGCCCGCAGGGTCCCGGGCTTGTAGTGGATTCCCGAGTGGATCACGCCGGAGTTGCGGGAGCTGGTTCCCATGGAGACGTCCAACTCCTTTTCCAGCACCGCCACGTCGAGACGGTACCGGGAAAGCTCCCGGGCTATGGCGCTGCCCACGACCCCGGCGCCGATGATCAGCACGTCGTATCTGCTCTTTGTATCGGCCATGTCCTGTTCCTGAGGATCGGTACCCCTGATGACAGATAAAGAAATGAAATCGAGGCCTGGATCTTATAACGCCGGTTTAGGCGATCGGTATCGTTTTCTCCTCCTGCTCGGGGCCCGGCCAAAAACGGATTGCCACCTTGACATCGCGCAGGTATTCGATTTTTTGTTTTTTTGTCAGCCGGAAAGGCCTGTCATGACCGGGTACGACGGTTTCAGCCGCCTGCCAGACCCGTTTGTAGTTGGCCACGGCCTTCTGGGCATCGAAAAAGGCCGGAGGTGAAATGTCATTAGCAAATTCCCACCCGTTTTTGACGCCATCGCCGGCAAAGAGGGTGCGGCTTTCCTCATCGAGCAGTCCACAAAGTCCGGGCGTATGGCCGGGAAGCGCCATGACCCTGAGTCCGGCAACGATCGGTTGCCCATCCTCGTAGCCGAAGAGACGATCCTGTAGGCAGCGAACCATCGTGGCCGGCACGTAGGGGTCGCTACAGGTCAGATACTCTTTTTCCAGAACATAGCCCAAATCCCGCTTCGGCACCCAGATGGTGGCCTTTTCAAACAGATCTACATTCAGGAAATGGTCGAAATGCAAATGAGAGACAAATACCTCGTCGATCTGATCCGTTGTCAGCCCTTGCATTTTCAAGGCCTCAAGTAAAAGGCCACGGTCTCCGTGGGAGCCGGTGTCAAAGAGAATCCGCCGTCCCCCCTTGCGGATAATGGACACCGTGCACCACCCGAGTGCGCCGCGGGCCGATGCCACCGGGATGCCGGGTAACAAGATGTCGTATTCCATCGTATCGGTTCCTTTTTGGGCGCTAGTACTCCAGTAGTTGTTTCACTTCTAGTTGAATACTGGTCGGAGGGGTTTTATCCAGCGCCGTGCAGATCAAAAATACGATTCCGCCGATCAGATAGCCCCAAAGCACATTGTAGATGCCCAGAGGAAACGGCCACACCAGCCATGTCACCACCGAGGCTGTGCCGGCGCAGATCAGGCTGGCATAAGCAGCCGTCTTGCTTGCCCTGTTCAAAAAAAGGATCCCGATAGCCGGAAAGAGGTAACTTGAGATGCAGATAGCCGTTCCTGCCGTCGAGATCGGCACGATCAGTCCGGGCCGGGACAACGCGATAATGAGCACGATGATTCCCATGCCGACAACAATCAAACGTCCGAGCATGGTCTCTTTTGAGGGGGAAAGTTTAAGGTTAAACGGATTGATGACCAAATCTCTCAGAAAGAGGGAGGAGGCGGTCAACAGTTGGCTGTTCAGGGTCGAAGTGCCTGCTGCAAATGCACCGCCAATGACCAGGGCGGCGAATGCAGGTGACAGATACTTGTTGCTGAACAGAACCGTCATCGAGTCGGTGGCTTTACCGGTGACGCCCGGAATCAGGATCACACAGGCAATGCCGAGAATGAACACCGGCAGGGTCTGAACCCAGCCGCTGAAGATAGACGACGCGATGGTCGCCCTGCCGATGGTCCTGGGATCCTTGGCCATCATCAACCGCTGGAACATATGAGGCAAAAAGACCGAAAGCCCCCAGGTCAGCACGAAGCCCAGCCATATTCCCATGCCCATCTTGCCGGGGATCAAAATGGCCTCGTGGTTTTTTGCCAGGTCGGCAAACATCGCCCCGGGCCCGCCGATGAGCTTGACCGCATACCAGGCCAGCCCTACCATAACACTCAAAAAGAAAAGTCCCTGTAACGTGTCGGTCAACACAACGGACTTCAGACCGGCCAGGGAAATGACCAACACCATGAAGATGAAGGTAACCGAAACGCCGGCCGCAAAGGAGACTTTGCCGGCTGTAAATGTCTCGATGACGATTCCGCCTCCCATCAACTGGACGGCGATATAGGGCAAGAGCGCCAAAATTCCGAAGGCGGCCGCCAAGATACCGAGCCATCGGGTACCGTAGTAGTCGTTCACCAGTTCTGAATAGGTGATATACTTATATTTTTTTCCGAGCAGCCATACCTTGGTGCCCACAAACCAGGTCAGCAGGGGCCAAAGAATGTTCCACATCATCATCATTGAAATAAAGGTGAGACCGATACGGTAATTTCCGCCTACGGCGCCGAGAAATGTCCAGAGGCTGGCGTAAGTGGCAATGGATGTGCCCGTAAGAACCAGGGTCCCGAGGGCACGACCGCCCATATAATAATCTTCAGCCGTGGAAACAGTCTTGCGATATCCAATCAGGCCCACCACCAAAACAATAATGATATATGTTACGATTACGATCGCCAACCACCCTATACCTGACATGATGCGCTCCTTTAAGCCTCGGATTATGATTTCCGAAAGGTTGTGATCCGCCATGCAACACGGTATCGGCAGCCAATGCCGAGCCGTGGGACTATTCCTGGTTCATTACGGCTTCGGCTTTTTCATAGAAATAGGGGGCCAGCAGCTTTACGGAGACGATGGCATTGGCAACACCCCAGATCCCCATCAGCAGCAGGTAGCAGACCGACGAAGGAATCCCGAAGATCAGCGGCTTGGGCGAGACACCCAAAACGCCGGCTCCCTGCAGGGAAAAACATATGAGCCATGCACAAATACACGCTACGACTAGATTTCGCTTCTTAGCATACCCGTTCATCTGGCGGCCTCCTTGAAAATAGTGATTAACGATACCCTTGCAGATCCTCGATTACGATACAACATATTGATATTATTTATTATTAAATAATAATAATATCGGGGCATCCGGGCAACCTTTCTGAGAGCATCCTCCTTAAAATTTTGTTGTATGAACTATGCTATGTGCAATGGCCTTTCTTTGATACGGTATAAGTACTTGTTAAAATGCCATTTTTACATGTATCCGATTTTGGCTTGAGGTCTGACCTCTAGCCTATTTTGTTGCACAGGTTTTCCCCTGTGTCAATACTTAATTTCAGCTTTCCGGGTTTATGGCGTGCTGTCTTGGGAGGGAAGTCGAAAGCTTTTCTATTTCAGTGCGTTATAAGTGATGGTCATTCGGGCCGTCGTATTGTTGCGTAAAAGCCGGGGGGATCGGTGTTTACGCACGGCTGGCTGATTTCTGACTCTTGCAAGGCCCGAATGGGATAAGAGGGCCTAAAGAACAGGGGGCAATTTCACGGCGGCTGCAACGTGCGAACGCCGCCAGGGGAAATAAGAGATGTCGTTTGTGGATGGGACAGGGTGATAAGTGCTATGGTGCAAGGCGTGTCCGGTTATTTTTCGACCTCGAGCTGGCGGCGCGCAAACTCAAGATGCCGTGTCATCGCCTGATAGGCGGCGTCTTCGTTACGGCTTGCGATGGCATCCACGATCTCTTTGTGCTGCTGAAACAGGATTTCCTTTAACTCACAGTCTTCGTACATCTTCTGATAGACCCCGGCAGTGACCTGCCGAAACCAGCCCGCGAAGATGTTCATGACATGCACGAGAAGGGTGTTGTGGGCCGCCAGGGAGATCAGCCGGTGAAACTCGAGATTCAGTTCGTATCCGATTATTTTCGAACGCTTGGCCTGTTGCATCTCCTGGAGGCATTGGCGCAACCGGGATACCTGCCGCGGCGTGGCTCTTGCCGCGGCCGTCTTTGCCGACCAGGCCTCGAGCACGGAGCGGATTTCCATCAAATCGAGGACGCTGTCGCGATTTTTCAAAAAGGTCTCAAATAAAGGATTGAGCTCCTCCTCGGCAACCGAGCGGATGAAAGTCCCTTCGCCGTGGCGCAGTTCGATCATCCCCATGATTTCGAGTTTCAGCAGCGCTTCTCTCACCGATGAGCGGCTCACCTTGAGAAGCTTGGCCAAGTCCCTTTCCGGCAAAAGTTTTTCGTCTGGACTGAGATTGCCTGCGCGGATCATGTCGCGGATCTGCTCAAGAACCTGGTCGCTGACCTTTTTCTGGCGTATTTGTTTGAAGCCTTTGGTGGGCATATCTCGATTTTCTATGTTATGATTTATCGTTTCCGGTTCGCGTCGCTGTTGCAAGCAGATTCCTTCTCCTCAACGGCGACGGTGCCCCAGCTTTGTATCGACGATGGAATTCGGGCCAGTTTTCACTACATCGAAGGCGAGCTGTTGGGCTAAAGGGTATTAATATTACAGCATGAAGAGTGGCACAGTCAACCGTTTTAGGATTGAGATTGCCGGTTGATGGTGGTATGGAGATCTTGAATGAAAACACTTGGGTAGAGGTGCGGTAATGCGGCATGCATTATATGCGGATCCCTGGGGCTGGGTCTTGCGTCGCTTGGAGGTTTATTTGAAAGAAAATGATAGACACCGGTTATCCGCTTCGACTTGATCTTGTGGGCTGCAATGGCCGGCCCGTAACCATATGAATTAACGTCAAGGACATAAAGGATATGAGGCGACCCATTGATTGTTTGAATTCCAGGGGCCTTTGCTTTTCGTGGGAATTAAAAGGGAATTTTTTAAAATAATTATAGATCTCGGGCATGGGAAAGGACAAATGAAGATACCCATCTACCAGGTTGATGCGTTTACATCCGAGGTGTTTTCCGGAAATCCGGCGGCTGTCTGCATACTGGAGCAATGGATCGATGACAGCCGCTTGCAGTCCATTGCGGCGGAAAACAACTTGTCTGAAACCGCTTTTCTTGTTTCGAATGCGCACGGATTTGACCTCCGCTGGTTCACCCCGGTAACGGAAGTTGCGCTTTGCGGTCATGCGACCCTGGCAAGTGCTTTTGTTCAGTATGCCTGCCGCAACTGGAGTGGGGATATCATTAAATTTCAAACGCGCAAAAGCGGAGAGCTCACCGTAAAAAAGCATGGGGATATCCTTGAAATGGACTTTCCGGCGCGACCCACCCACACCCGGCCTGCTCCCGATGGCTTAAGCGAGGCATTGGGGGTTGCGCCCGTTGAAGTCTTCGGTTCGGCGGAGGATCTGATGGCGGTGCTAGACAGCGAGAAGACAGTTGCGGCCGTTACCCCCGATTTCGTCGCATTGGAGAAAGTCGATTGCCGGGGAATAATTATCACCGCCCGGGGAGGGCGATGCGATTTTGTCTCCCGCTTCTTTGCTCCCAAGGTAGGCATACCGGAGGACCCGGTAACAGGATCCGCACATTGTGTGTTGATACCTCACTGGGCAAAGATGCTAAACAAGAAAGAGCTGCATGCACTTCAGGTCTCGAAACGGGGTGGAGAATTATTTTGTAAACATGCCGATACTCGTGTCAGGATTTCCGGTAAAGCCGCTCTTTATCTGGAGGGCGCGATAACGATATGATCTGCCGATCAGAGCGCAGAATGGGATCGTCTTAACAACTCGTGTTTGCATAAAATTCTATTGACGGGGAAATAAAATGGAATGGTCAAGCTTTGCGCTCTTTTTCGCGGCCTCCTGGATACTTATCATCACGCCGGGGCCTGACATGATATACGTGATCACAAAGGGGGTTGCTCAGGGGCGCAAGGCCGGAATGATATCGGCTATAGGCATTACACTGGGAATTCTGGTTCACACCGTTTTTGCCGCGTTCGGTCTTGCAATCATTTTGAAAACATCAGCCATGGCATTTCTTACAGTCAAATTTTCCGGTGCCGGTTATCTGATATATCTTGGAATCAAATCCATAAAAGATAAGACTGTTCTCGCTTTCAACAACGACAAACCTCAACTCACAATGAGGGCGGTATTTATTCAGGGAGTTCTGTGCAATGTTCTTAACCCCAAAGTGGCTCTTTTCTTTCTTGCCTTTTTGCCACAATTCGTTGATCCAAGATATGGAAGCGCTTCCATTCAAATGGTTTTTTTAGGGCTGACATTTGCCCTGTGTGGAGTTGTTTTTCTTGTGCTTCTCGGCTATTTTTCAGGCGGGATCGGCTCCTGGCTATCTCGGAAACACAATTTTGCCCAAAAAGTCCGTTGGTTCACTGGGAGTATTCTCATCGCATTGGGACTTCGATTGGCTTTTATGCAGCGAAGGTAGTCAACCCGTCAAATGAGCGGCGCAGTTCCAATCCGGCCGGGCGCCGCTGCGCACGGCGCCCCGTTGCCTTCCTGTATCAGACCGCTGTGCGTGCGAAAGACGATCTGCCAAGTGATTCCGTTTTTACTTTCCCAGAGCCTTCAGGTGCTTGCTCAGCAGCCGGATATGGCCCATCTCCTCTTTGATGATGGCGTCCAGCCGGGACTTGCCGAGCTGTTCTGGCACTATTTCGCGGATTCCGAGGTAAAAGACGATGGAGTCCTTTTCCGCCGTGATGGCGTCCTTGAGAATTTCGTGCATCGATGAGGTGTCGATCTGTTTGTCGAAAAAGACCTTGGTGTCGGCCAGGGCTCGCAGATAGAGCTCGGCCTCGCCTTCCGGATCAAAGACCGTTCCGCTTTTTTCGGCTTTTGAAAGGTCAGATCGTAAGGTTTTGAAGGTTTTCTCGTGGTCGTCTTCCATGGCGGCCAGCTCCAGCAGCAGTTGCTTGGCTGCGGCCTCGGCCACCGCGTCGGCGGCAGTGCGGTAAAACTTGGCGCCGTTGCGCTCCAGTTGTTCGGCCATTTCGAAAACATCGTCGGCGGTGAAGTCGTAACTCATGCTAAGCTCCTTCGGTTGTTCGGAGAATGGATCTGCGAGGCCTCCAGAGGCCCTGCGTTCTGGCCGCAGGGCGACCGTCATCCGGTCGCCGGTTGCTAATATACGGGCCGTCCGGATGGTTGTAAAGGGAAAGCGGCCGGATGTTCAGGATTCGACTGTGGTTCCCGGGTGAGTCGGCGCCAAGGTGCAATGCGCCCCTCCAGATACCCCAACCGGCGCGACGATTCTGTCCGCCTATTCGTTTTTCAAACGGCATTCCTTGTCCCATTCGGGGCAGGCCTCTTTCATCGGGGCCGTGTATTTGAGCATGCATTCGCTGCATTCCATTTCCACGTTGGGCACATCGCCGAAGCGTTCTCGGATTTCATCGGCGCTCAGGTGGGATACGGCACTGCAGCCGCACTGGGGGCAACTGGTGGCAAGCCGGTAGGATTTTGCTGTCATGGCGCATCTCCTTTTAGATGGAAGTGGTTACCGGCGCCTTTGGGCGCCGCTCAAATGTCCACCGCCAAAAGGCGGGTCAGGGTGGCTTCGTCTATCAGCCCGCCATCCCGGGCGACTTCCCGGACGGTACGCCCGCTTTGGTGGGCCGTTTTGGCGATTTGGGCGGCCCTGTCGTAACCGACCACCGGCACCAGGGCCGTGACCAGGGCCAGGCTGCGTTCGATATATCCGGCGCAGACGTCCCGGTTGGCCTCGATGCCGGCCACACAGCGGTCGGCCAGCAGCCGGACGACGGCCGCCATCAGGGCGATGGACTGGAGCAGGTTATGGGCGATTACCGGAAGCATGGTGTTCAGTTCGAAGTGACCGCCGGTGCCGGCAAAAGTAATGGCGGCATCGTTGCCCACCACCTGGGCGGCGACCTGGAGAACCGCCTCACAGATCACCGGGTTGACCTTGCCGGGCATGATGGAGGAGCCGGGCTGGAGCGCCGGCAGGGTGATTTCACCGATGCCACAGCGTGGTCCGGAGGCCAGCCAACGCAGATCATTGGCGATTTTCACCAGGCTGACGGCCACCGTCTTGAGCGCTCCGCTCAACTCCACGGCCGCATCCTGGCTGGCCTGGGCCTGGAAACGGTTGCGGGCCGGCACGAAGGCGATGCCGGTTTCGGCTGCCAGAGCCCGGATGACTGCCGGAGCAAAGGCCGGATCGGCGTTGAGGCCGGTGC
Organism: Desulfobacterales bacterium; assembly: GCA_963668645.2. Lineage (GTDB taxonomy): Bacteria > Desulfobacterota > Desulfobacteria > Desulfobacterales > UBA2174 > UBA2174. The sequence continues at coordinate 1,448,343 of CAXXWC010000021.1, read as the reverse complement.
CCACGGCTGTGCCGCCCAGTGCGAGTTCTTCGATGCGCGGGACCGCCGCCGCAAGGCGCTCAAGACCTAAGTGGATCTGGGCCGCGTAGCCGGAAAACTCCTGGCCCAGCCGCATGGGCACCGCATCCTGCAAATGGGTGCGGCCGATTTTATGGATGTTTTCAAAGGCAGACGCTTTTTGCGCCAGCGTTCCGGCCAGGTGATTCAGGCCGGGCACCAGATCCCTGGCCAGTGCGAGGCGGGCCGCCACGTGAATGGTCGTCGGGATGACATCGTTGCTCGACTGGCCCAGGTTGACATGGTCGTTGGGATGGACCGGCCGCCGGCCTCCCCGTTGTCCGGTGAGAATTTCGTTGGCTCTGCCGGCCAGCACCTCGTTCATGTTCATGTTCGTGGAAGTGCCGGACCCGGTCTGGAACACATCCACGGGGAACTGGTCGTCCAGGCGGCCTTGGGCCACTTCCCCGGCAGACTGGATGATGGCCGCTGCCAGGCTTTGATCCAGGAGCTTCAGGTCCCGGTTGGCCCGGGCCGCATGCCCTTTGATCCTGGCCAGCGCGTGAGTGAAGATCCGGGGAAGGCGGATCCCGCTGACGGGAAAATTTTCCACTGCCCGTTGGGTCTGGGATCCGTAGTAGGCTTCGGCCGGCACCTGGACCGGCCCCATGCTGTCCTGCTCCTGGCGAATGGTCATCTCTGGCTCCCGTGTATCGGCCGCCAGTGGCGTATCTTGATGGGTGAATTACGAAGCCATCAACTGGGTCCAGTCAACCTCGGGCGCGGCCTGGTCGATGAGTACTCCGTGATCCAGGACGCCGATGCGGTCGGTGAACGTCTCTTTGAGCTCTTGATAAAAAAGACCGATGGGGATGCGCTCGCCCCACTGGCGTGCCCGCGCCATGGCCGCCTGCCAGTCTCCGGCCGGATGGTTTTCGTCGGCAAGATCGAAGATCCGCTTTTTGTACCAGCCGTGGGTCTGGATCCGGTTGAAGGAGACGCATGGCTGGAGCACGTCGATGAGGGCGAACCCCTTATGGCGGATACTGGCTTGGATCAGGGTCGAAAGGTGGTCCGGATCCCCGGAAAAGCCCCGCGCCACGAATCCGGCCCCCAGGGCCAGCGCCACGGCCAGAGGATTGAAAGGCTCGCTGACGGTGCCGCCGGGCTGCATGCGTGTCGCCATGCCCAGATCCGAGGTCGGCGAGGCCTGGCCTTTGGTCAAACCGTAGATCCGGTTGTCGTGCACGATGAGGGTCACGTCGAGGTTGCGCCGCACGGCGTGCATGAAGTGGTTGCCCCCCTCGCCGTAACAGTCTCCATCGCCCGAGTTGACCAGGATGGTCAGGTTGTGGTTGGCCAACTTGGCGCCCGCCGCGACCGGCAGGGCTCTTCCGTGCAGGCCGTGGAGCGTGTTGCATTTCAGAAAGTGGGGCGTCTTGGCTGCCTGGCCGATCCCGGAAACGATCAGAACCTCGTGTGGGGACAGATCCATGGATACCAGGGCCTTTTTCATGGCCGCGAGGATCCCGAAATTGCCGCATCCCGGGCACCATTCACTCTCAAAATCCGATGCATAATCTTCGATGGTGATCATGGTTCGCCTTTCATCCAACGGCTGAAAAGTCGCCGTTCCATTTTTGGCGCTTGCACGCAACTGCCGGCTGCACCGTTGCCGAAACCCCTTGGCCGCAAAGCAGCCAAAGGTTCGGTATTCCGGCCATGCCGGAGAAGTTAAACATTCTTTACGGCTCTGGCCAGGGTCAGCACGTCGACCCGGGCCGCGCCGGTCCTTTTCAGGGAGCGGGCACAGGCCGCAATCGTGGCGCCGGTGGTCATCACATCGTCTACCAGCAGAATGCGCCGATCCCTTACGGCCTCGGGCGCTGCAACTTCGAAGGCGCCGCGTACGTTGCGGATCCGGTCCTGGCGGTCCAATCCGGCCTGGGCCGGGGTGTGCCGCTGGCGGACCAGCACCCTGGACGCGATGGCCGCTGCCACGGGCGCCAGGATCCCTTCGGGGCCGGGGCGGGACCAGTGGCGCAGCATGATTTGAACCTGATTGAAACCGCGCGACCGCAACCGCCGCCGGTGCAAAGGGACCGGTACGATCAGATCCACCGGCCGTGCGGCCCAGTGGCGCCAGAAGGCGGCGCGCAGCAGTTCGCCCAGGGGGCGGGCCGTTTGAAGGCGGCCGTCGTATTTGAGCTTCTGGACCAAAGCGTCCAGAGGTGCCCTGTAAATGGCGGCCGAGCGGGCCATGTCAAAGGGTGGCGGCGTATCCAGACAGTCCCCGCAGCAATGGTCGCGCTCGGACAACTGGTCGAAGGGCCGGCCGCAGACGCGGCAAAGGGGACTGTCGATCAGTCGCAATTGCTGGCGGCAGATCCTGCACAGCAAATTGGCCAGCAGACCGGAAGCCGGCGCCGGGCCGGAATCGATCCATGCCCCGCAGCCGGCGCAGCGGGGTGGAAAGGTGCTGGAGGCCACGGCCAGGGCCAGGCGCCGCAGGGATTCGAACCAACGCCGGGCCTGGAAGACCGCAGGCCTTTTCCCGCGGGTGGCCGCTGCAGAGGCTGGCGTGGCAATCGGCCGGGTCATTTCATTCGAGCCGCCATGGCCTCGGCAAAGGCCGAACAGGGCACCTCGCGTGCCCCATCGATCTGCCGGGCCAGATCGTAGGTGACCGTTCCCTCGGCGATGGTGGCCTGGAGGGCCTGGCGCACCAGGCGGGCCGCTTGCGGCCAACCGATATGATCCAACATCATGGCACCGGAAAGGATCAACGAACTCGGATTGACCTTGTCCTGGCCGGCATATTTGGGCGCCGATCCATGAGTGGCCTCGAAAACGGCACATGTATCGCCGATGTTTGCCCCCGGCGCCATCCCCAATCCACCCACCTGAGCCGCCAGGGCATCGGAGAGATAATCGCCGTTGAGGTTGGGGGTGGCGATGACCTGGTACTCTTCCGGGCGCAGCAGGACCTGCTGGAAAAGCATGTCGGCGATGCGGTCCTTGATGACCACCTTGCCGGCCGGGACTCGTCCGCCGTGACGTTCGAAGACCTGGGCCTCGGTGACGGTCTGCCCGGCGAAGCGTTCTGCGGCCACTTCGTAACCCCAGGTGCGAAAGGCCCCCTCGGTGAACTTCATGATGTTGCCCTTGTGCATTAGCGTGACGCTGGAAAGGCCGTGTTCGATGGCGTAGGCGATGGCCCGCGCTACCAGACGTTTGGTGTTGGCCGCACTGATGGGCTTGATGCCGATGCCGGCACCGGCCGGCAGGGTTACGCCCATCTGCTTATGCAAAAAGGCATCCAGGGCGGCCGCCTCGGGGCTGCCGGCGGCCCATTCGATGCCGGCATACAGATCTTCGGTGTTTTCGCGGAAAACCACCATGTCAATCTTTTGCGGATCCCGCATGGGGCTGGGCACCCGGGGGATGTAGCGCACCGGCCGCACGCAGGCGTAAAGATCGAGCCGCTGGCGGATGGCCACGTTGAGACTGCGCATTCCCTTGCCCACCGGGGTGGTCAAGGGCCCCTTGATGGCCACGCAATGGTCCTGGATCGTTTTCAGGGCGGCATCCGGAAGGGCTCGGCCGCTTTCGGCGGCCGCCTTTTCGCCCACCGCCAACGGCAGCCAGGCGATACGCCGCTGCGCGTCGAACGCCCTGGCCACGGCCGTGTCGAGCACCAGGGCCGTGGCCCGCCAAATATCCGGGCCGATCCCATCGCCCTCGATAAAGGGAATGATCGGTTGATCAGGCACCTGTAAACGACCGTCGGGGGTAATGGTGATGTTAGCCGGTGGGTTCATCGGTGGGCCTGCCTTTTGGGATGGGGTTGATGTTTTCGAAAACGAGTCTTCTGCGACGCCACCCAGGCGCTAAGGGCGCAAAGAAAGAAAAAAGGATCTGAATTGCGAACTTAATGTTCTTTGTGCCGTTTTGGCCGGTCGGCTCCGGCATTTCGCTGGCGCCAGCTTTCGTAGATCGCCACCGCCCCGGCTGCCGAGGCATTGAGCGAATCGATGGGGCCGGACTGGGGCACGGCCGCCAAAAAATCGCAGTGGCGGCGCACCAGCGGGCGGATCCCCTTGCCTTCGGCCCCTACCACGATTCCCAGGGGACCGGCAAGATCGCTTTCGAACAGCGATCGGCCCTGGGCCCGGTCCAGGCCACAGATCCATAATCCCGCCTTCTTGAGACGGCTCAGGGCCGTTGCCAGGTTGGTGGCCACCACCAGTCGGGCATGCTCCAAGGCCCCGGCCGAAGCCCTCGACACCGTGGGGCCGGGTTTTGCCGCACGGTCCCGGGGGATGACGATGGCCCCCATCCCGGCACAGACCGCGGTGCGCACCAAGGCGCCAAGGTTCTGGGGGTCGACGATGCCGTCGAGAATCAGGACCCAGGGATCGCTCCGGCCCGCCGCCAGATCCTGGCAGAGCCGATCCAGGTCCTCCGGCACCAGGGGGGAAACCCGTGCCGCCATCCCCTGGTGCTGGGTTCCGGCGATCTCGTCCAGGGCCTTGGCCGGCATGCGCTGGATGGGAATATCACGGCTTTGGGCCTCCTGGACCAGGTCGGCCAGGCGCCGGTCGCCGCGCTGGTCATTGACCCAAAGAACCGCCATGCGCCGCCGGCCGGCGCGCAGGGCCTCGGCCACCGGATGAAAGCCGCAGAGGATTTCTTCCTTCATCGATCGGCCTCTTGCCGCACGATGGCTTCCAGGGCTGCAATCGCCTCCTCGATGCGGTCGTTGACGATCCGGTGGCGGTACATTCCGCGCCTGGCCATTTCGGCCTCGGCGTTTTGCAGCCGGCGGGCCACGGTCTGCGGGCTCTCCGTGCCGCGGGCGGCCAAACGCCGGGCCAGGACCGCCATGGAAGGCGGTTCGATAAAGATCGTGATGCTTTGCGGATACTTATCAAGCAACTGTTCGGCTCCCTGGACATCGATGTCAAGAAGCACATCCCGGCCCTCGGCCAGGGCTTGGTCAAGAAAAGCGGCCGACGTGCCGTAATAATGGTCGTGGACCCGGGCCCATTCGGCCCATCGCTGTTCGCGGATCCCGGCCTCGAAGGTCTCTTGATCCGTATAAAAATAGTCGATGCCTTCCCGCTCTGCCGGCCGCGGCGGCCGGGTGGTGGTCGAGACGCTGTAGCCCAGGGTCGGTATCCGCTGGCGCAGGGCCCGGCAGAGGGTCGTCTTGCCGGCCCCGGAGGGCGCCGAAACGATGAAAAGGCGTCCGGGGCCGCTTGAAGATGCTTTTTGCATGGCGTGCTATCCCCGCCCCGCGGCCGGTGTCGGCGCCTTGATCTGCTCGAAGCGTTGGGCGATGGTTTCAGCCTGGATGGCCGAAAGGATCACGTGATTGCTGTCGGTGACGATCACGGCCCGGGTGCGGCGGCCGTGGGTGGCGTCGATGAGCCGGTTTTCCTCGCGCGCCTCGTCCTTGAGCCGCTTCATGGGCGCCGAGGCCGGCCCCACGATGGCCACGATCCGTTCGGCTACCACCGTGTTGCCGAATCCGATGTTCAACAGGTTCTTTTCCACAGCCTTTTATTCCACGTTCTGTACTTGTTCGCGCAGTTTTTCGAGTTCGGCCTTGGCGGCCACTACCCGATGAGCGGCTCCGGCCTGATCGGTCTTGGAACCGATGGTGTTCAGTTCGCGGTTCAGTTCCTGGAGCAGAAAATTCAACTGCCGCCCGGCCTGCTTCGGCCCCTGCATCAGGAGACGGAACTGCTCCAGATGACTGCGGGCACGGACGATCTCCTCGCTGATGTCGCTGCGGTCGGCCAGCAATGCCGCTTCCTGGGCGATACGGGCCGGATCCAGGGCCACCAGGCCTTCGGTCAATGCGGCAATGCGTGCCTCAAGCCGCTGGCGATAGTAAGCGGCCAGGCCCCGGGTGGCGGCTTGGATGGCATCGATTTCAGCGGCGACGCGGTCCAGGTGGCGGGTCAAGTCTGCGGCCAGGTTGGCGCCTTCGCGCCGGCGCATGGCCTTCATGTCGGCCAGGGCCTCGCAGAGCACGGCTTCGACAAGGGGCCAGTCGCGTTCCAGGTCCGGTTCCGCCTCGCAGGGGCGGATCACACCGCCGGTGCCGGCCACCAGCTCGATGGGGACCTGACCGCCGAGGCCAAGGGCATCGCGCAGTTCCATCAGGGCCCGGTGGTAGGCCGTTGCCAGGGGAAGGTCGAGCTGAAAAGCGGCTTCACGCTGCCGTTCGTCGCGTATGTTGAGGCGCAGTTCGATCCGGCCGCGTTCCAGATCCTGGCCCACCCGGGCCTTGACGCGCTCCTCGAAGGGGGCGTAGCCGTGGGGCAGGCGCACGACCAGATCCAAAAAGCGGCTGTTGACCGAACGGATTTCTACCGCAGCGCTCCATCCCTCGGCGCTTTTCTCGCACCGCCCGAAGGCGGTCATGCTTTCGATCATGAATTCTCCTCGCGGGCCGATGCCGCGGCCCGCAGATCAATCAGGTATTTTTCCCGGATGCCAGAGAGCAAGGACCGGATCGGATCGTCGGCATAATCCGGGTAGGTCCACGGCAGGGTCTGGAATCCCCCGCCGCGATAGACCAGCGTCAGGTCGGCATAGATGCCCTCGGCCAGGTAGATACGATGGCTGTAATTCTTGCCGGTGGCCAGGACAAAGCGCTCGCGGGTCAGGATCCCCGGGTCGATGTTGACCCGGCGCCGGCCGCCGCGGGCCAGATCCGCCTCGATGGCATTGGTGGCCGTTTTGACCGCGGCCAGGGCTCCCGGATCGATCAATGGCTTGAAAGCCATGATCCGCCGCGCCAGATTCAAACCCATCTCGGGGGCGTAGTAGTCGGTCCGGTCAAAATCCAGCCAGGGGCTGACGATGTCCAGAGGGCCGTAGCCTTCACAGAGCCGCCGTGCGACTTCACCCAGCAGGGAGCGATCGGCCATAAAGGCGCCGATCACCAGCTTGGCCGGATCAGGGGCGGTGGGCAGGCTCATGAAACTGTGTCGAGAGGTTTTGCCTCGTCCACCAGCATGATGGGGATGTCATCGCGAATTTCGTAGAGCAAGCGGCAGCGTTGGCAGGTCAGCCCTTCCCCGGAGGGGGTGAGGTGAATTTCGCCCTTGCACTGGGGGCAAGCCAGGATTTCGAGCAGCTCCTTGCTGATGGCCATATCGTTCTCCTTTTGGATGGTGGATCATCGGCTGCCGGGCCATCGTCGGCGCTCATGGCAGTCAGCCTGCCGGACCACGGCATATCGGAAATCATATCATGGGCCGTGGCCCCATGCAAACCTGCAACAGAGTCGTTCCAACGCTGTGCCGGCCGCATCCCATCCATGGGCCAGGGCCGTGCGCCGCGCTGCCTCTCCGAGCCGCCGGCGCAGGACCGGATCGCTCAGGCGCGACAGCAGGGGGCCGAGTTCGGCCGGATCCTCGAAGAGCAATCCGTTGCTGCCCGATTCGATAAGGGTGGAAACACCGGCCCTGCGCCGCACCAATACGGGACGGCCGCAGGCCATGGCTTCGAGGACGCTCATGCCGAAAGCTTCTGCCCGGCTGGGCAGAACCACCACGTCGGCCGCCGCATACCAAGGGGCCACCTCGACCGCTAGCCCGGTAAAATGGACCCGTCCCTCCAGGCCCAGTCGGCGCACCCGCCGGCGATAGCGGCCCAATCGTTCCCCCCGGCCCACCACCGCCAGGTGCATGCCGGGGCCGATGGCGGGCAGCAGGTCGTCCAGCCCCTTGCGCCGGAATTCGGTCCCAACGAAAAGGATGAGCAGTTCACCGGGGTCCATGGGAATTCGGCGGCGCTGCTCCAGGCGCCGGGCGGCTGCCGGTTGCGGAGCGAAGCGCTCAAGATCGACCCCTGGGGACACGACCTGAATCCCGGTCTGCCGCCCGTAAAAAGCGGTGATTTGCTCCTGTACACTCTGCGAAACCGCCACCAGCCGGGCCGAACGCATCTGGCACTTTTCCAGATAGATGTGCAACCACGCGCGCGGGCTCAGATAGCGCCGCTCAAGGCGCTTGAGCCATCCAAGGCCGGCCAGCGAATTTTGGTAGCTCAAGGTGTGGACAACGGCCAGATCCTGGGAAAACCCGCGTTCGTGGCTGATGACCGCGTCGTAGTGCCGGCCTGCCAGCATCCGGGCGGCATCGAGGGCAAAGGCCAGCGAATTGACCACCGAGGAGAACCGCCACCGGTCCGGGACCCGGTGAAGCGTCAAGCCGTCGGCCAAACCGGCTTGGATCTGCCTGGCGTACAGCGCCACACTGTGGCCGCGGCTTTTCAGGTAGTGGGTGGTCTTTACGGCGTAGTGCTCGGCGCCGCCGGTGATGGCAAATTGTTTGATCACCACGGCCAGGTTCAACCGCTGTCTTTGCAGTGCCGCCTTGCCGTTCACGGCACTGCGCGATCCCAGAGGATCGCTGTCGCCGGCCGCGGTCTGCCGGTTGGGGACTGGGCTTTTAGCAGGGGCGGATCTTGGGGAGGGTGCCAGCCGGCATCCAGTTCCTTGCGTTTGGCATATTTATGGAAGGTGCCTTCGAAGTTGCCCAGGGCGATGACAAACCCCGGCCACCCGTCCAGGAATCCGAGTTTGAGAACATAATGCTGTGCAAAGGCCCAGACGCCATGGGTCAGTCCCCGGTGAAGACCCCCGGGTCGACCCTCGGTGGCCATGCGGACCGCGCCGAGGGTCGAATAGCGCATCGCTTTTTGCTGGATCTCTTCAAGGTTGGCGAAGGGTAACTGCCAGATTGCGTTGTTCAGGTATCCCGGGGGGCGATCCGTGTGCAGCACGAAGCCCTCGTGCACCGCCTCTTCGCGGTAACTCATGGTCCCGCGTCGAAAAAGCTGGGGCTGGCGATAGTCCGGGTACCATCCGCTGTGGCGGATCCAGCGGCCCATGAAGTAGTTGCGCCGCGGGATGAAAAACGCATCGGCAGGCGGATCGGGGTTGATAGCGGCCAGGATCTCATCGCGTACCGCCGCCGTACAGCGTTCATCGGCATCCAGGCTGAAAATCCAGTCCCCGGTGCAGGCGGCAACGGCCTGGTTGCGCAGCCGTCCGAAACCCTCGAAGGGGATCTGCACCACCTGGGCCCCGAGTTGCGCTGCGATCTGATCGGTGCCGTCGGTGCTGTACGAGTCGGCCACCACGATTTCGTCGGCCCACAGAGCACTCCGGATCGCGGCGTGGATTTTCCGGGCCTCGTTGTAAGCGATGATGTATACGGAAATTGTTGTCATATCCATATCTCGCCAGGTGTTGACATGCCGGTAGCCACGGGCATCGCACCCGTGCTACAAGAGGCGCCGAGGCATCTCGGAGGCGGCTCGGCATTCCCTGTGTGATCCTATAGCCTCTCAAGATTAAGAATCGATGAAGATGCAAGGGAGACAAATCCGTTTTGCGGTCATCCCCCCGCCCTATGGGCGGTGGCAAAGGTGCTTGGCACAGGATGCCGCCAGGTGATGGAGTGCAGTCGAAAGTGCTGAGAATCGCTTTTTTGATCAAGAGGTTCGGCCCCTCGGGGGGCAAAGAGATTTATGCGCTCCAGGTGGCAAAAGGATTGCTCGACAAGGGGCACCAGGTGGATGTTTACGCTTATGAGGCTGACGAAAGGTTTATCGACGGCATAACCGTCCACCGCGTTGCGCGCAGCGTCTCTTTTTCCAATGTTCTGAGCACCCTCGATTTTATCCGGAAGACAAGCGGAATGCTCAGGGACAAGCCGTACGACATCATCCATTCCCATGAGCGCAACTACAAACAGGATGTGTTGACCCTGCACAGCTTTTCATATCTGTCGGGATTAGAAAAATATTCCGGCCTGAAAAGATTCGATCAAAAATACCTGAGCCTCAGAAGCCTTTGTTATCTATGGCTTGAAAAAAAACAGATGGCTTCGCCCTGGCTCATATCGGTCTCCGATGCGATCGCCGAAGATATTGCCCTGCGCTACGGGCGGACCGGGAATGTGACGGTGATCCGCCCGGGGGTGGACACCGACACCTTTCACCCGGATCTGATCAAGGCCCAAAGGCAGGAGGCGCGTGCTCGGCTGGGGGTCCGGGGAAACGAGCTGGTCATCGTGTTCGTGGGCTCGGCCTTCAAAAGAAAAGGGCTGGACCGATTGATCCCAGCCCTTTCACCGAACATGCGCCTTTTCGTTGTGGGAAGCGGTGATCATGTGAGCCGATACAAACGGATGGTGATGCGCCGAGACCTTGAACAGCGCGTGCAGTTTTTCGGTTTCGATGAGGATGTCAGGAAGTATTACGCCGCGGCGGATGTTGTGGCGCTGCCCTCCAGGTCCGAGGCCTTCGGGATGACCATCCTGGAGGCGATGGCTTGCGGCCTTGCCACGATTGTCAGCAGCAATTCCGGCGTGGCCGATATTATCAGGCACGGCTGGAACGGGTTTCTGATGCATGAGCCGGGGCAACTGCCGGATTTATTGAAAACCCTTTTTGACGAGGATCTTCGTTCAAATATTGCAAGACAGGCCAGGATGACGGCGGAAAGATGCACCTGGGAACAGATCACGGCGGCCCACGAAACGTGCTATGAAAGAATCTTATCAGAAAAAACAATCCGATAACGAATCGGTTGGCATGGAAAACATCTTTGTGGACCATAGCTTCCGGCGCCATGTCGAGATCGGCAAGCAGTACCTTTCCCGTGAACTGCTCATGATTCTGCAAGATCCGGCAAGGTATCTCGATCAAGATGAAGTTCAGATCCTGCAAGCAAATTTCAAGAGTAAAATAGGAGTTTTACAAGTCGGGCAGCTGAAGATCGTCATCAAACGGCACAATTACAAATCCGCCTGGCACAAGTTCAAGCGGCTTTTCAGAAAGACACGCGCCAGCCGCAATTGGTACTACTCGCGCCTTCTGCGGGCCAACGGCATCCTGGTACCGCCCCCGGTCGGCTTTGTCGAAACGCGCATCGGCCCTTTGCGCAGGGAATCGTACTATCTTTATGAGCATGTCGACGGCATCACGGGAGATGCGTATTTCGATCGATACCGCCATGCATCGGATAAAATCGAAAGGGCGATGGATTTCATTGTCGATCTGGTGGCCAGGATCGGGCGGCTCGGGTTAATCCACGGGGATGTCCGCGTGGCCAACTTGATTTTCGGCGAGGACCGGATCTGGCTGCTGGACTTCGATGACATGCGGCCCAGCAGGTGGTACAAGCCGGCCCGGGTACGGCAGCGCGACCTGCGGGGGCTTAGAAAGGACATCGGTTACAATATCCCGGATTTTATTCAGAAGGAGTTCATCCGGCGTCTGGATGCATTGGAGATGGAAGGCTGAACCGGGGCGCCCCGGGCGCAGGCTGACCGCCGGTTTCAGGCCCGAAGAGATATCGTCACCCGTTGCCCGGATCGGCCGCCTGCCTGTTTGCCGCGAGAAACACGCCAAGCCAGACCAGCAAAAACCGTCCTTCGAGGAAGGTCGAAAAATGGGAGCTGAAAAGACTGGTTGCGCACCAGGTCAGCAAGACGCTCAGTCCTAAATACCGATAAACACCTTGGACCGGTTGAAGAAAAAACGATCCGATGAAAACAAGAAAAATGGAAAGACCGACGATCCCGTGTTCGACGAAGATTCTCATAAACTGGTTGTGGGGATCCCTGATGATCTGGCCCTGCCAGCCGCTTTGACCGGCAATCGTTTTTTTGTAAGCTTCCACAAATGCAGCGCTGCCATAGCCGAGAACGGGCTTTTCCCTGATCAGTTTGAGTGAATTTTGCCACACAACCATGCGCACCCCCATGGAGGTGAGCTGATCGCTGGTTTGATAACTTTTGATCTCGGAGATGCCCAGATCGATTCTTTGCCTGGCGGTGGGCGAAAGGCTCAAGGCCAGGGCAATGGCCAGGACCAGCGCCAGCGAAATGAAATATTTTTTCATCCCGCCAATCGAGAAAAAGACATAGGCGGAAACGATGACTGCCATGGCCAGGTAACCGCTTCTTCCGGGAGTGATGAAAACGATGTTCAAGAAAGCCAAGGCGGCTATGAAAAAATAGCCCATCCTGCGGGCCGGCCGGTTTTTATGCATCCCTGCCAGGGCAAGGGAGAGGATGATGCATGCCGCAAAAGACATGCCCTGGGCCGCGTGGTTGGCGATGATGATGCCGTTTTGGCACTTGTAAAAATCAAGACCCAGAACCCAGGTCAAAGACGAAAGGACCAGCAGGGCCGCAATGGTGATGAAAAAGGTGTGGATGGCACGGTTCTTCCACACCGGAGCATCGAAACAGGCGGCGGCGATGGGCAAAAGCAGGATTTTGCGCCAGCTGGACAGGATGTCGATCAAATCCACCGCAGGTGCGATGGTGTAGAGGCAGGAAAGCGCCAGGACCGCGATCCACAAGAGGGTCATGCGGATCATCGGCTGGTTGCGGATGGCCCAGAGCCTTTGCAGCAGGTCCTTTGAAGAAAGCACGGTAAGATAGAGGAGCACCTCGACGACCACGGCCATGGACGTCGATACGAGAAGCGCGACAAACTCCAGTAAAACGAGCACCCTGGCAAAGTTGAGCCGGTTTTCGGAAGAAAAGATCGTATTTTGCATGCCCGATTCCTCATGCTTCGGTTTAGCGCTGCGCACGTGCCGGGGTGCACCGGGATGTGGCCCGGCGATTGCCGCGGCGGCAGACTTCATTTAAAGCGCGGGTCGACGCCCAACAGGGGGTAGATATACTTCCTTCTGATCTTCTTGATCAGAAATTCGTATTTCTTGTTGATAAAGCCGATGTCATTGAGCTGAATGATGGAATTGAAAACCCCGCAGTGGGATCCCTGGGTGACGATGGTCGGTTCGAGCCAGAAAAGGGGGATTTTCAATTCCTTAAGGATCGCTGTGATCAGGTGGTCGGCCGGCAGGGCGAAGCCGTTGGCCTCGACCCACCGGTGCAGCAGGGCGGCTGTTTGGCGGTTGATCCAGTAGGAATCGGCGGCCCTCATCTGGCCGGCCGGATAGAGGCAGGTGCCGCGTTTTCGCTTGGTCCACGGGACGTGCATGGCGCATCCGTCGCCGAGGCAGATGCAGCCGGTGCCGGCGCCGGATGTTTTGAATTCGGCCACGGCCCGGGCGAAAATACGGCCGAAGCGCTTGGTGTCCAGCAGGGCGTCATCTTCCAGGATCAGACCGCCCTGGGCCTCGGACTGCGCGATTCTTCCCCAGGCGCCGAGGTGTTTCAGGCAGCAGGAAATCTCCTCGATCCGCAGGTGGTCCTGGGGATTTCGGTAATGGTCCAGGATGCCTGCGTTGATCTCGGGGATATCAAATTCGAGAACCCACTCAAAAGGGGTCTGCAACGCTGCAAACTGGCGCCGGATGCTTTGCTCCCGGTCTTCGAAGCCTTTTTTGACATGCAGCACGTATACGGGATCGTCCATCCATGCCCCTTTCAAGGGTCGCGCCGGACCACCCGCTGCGGAATCGGGTGGTAGGGCTTTGTCTTCCAGCGCTGATGCACCCAAAACCACTGGTCGGGGTGGCGGTGCACAAAGGATTCGATAGCTTGGTTGTAGCGCCGGGTGTTTTCCTCGATGTCGCGAATCCGGTCCCCGGAAATGAGCGGATAGAGGGGCGCCTCGAAATGGGCGTGAAAGCCGCCGGGTTCCCGTACCAGGAAGACGGGCACCACCGGCGCCTTCGACAGGATCGACAAGGCGGCCAGGCCCTTGCTGGTACAGGCGCGGTGGCCCAGGAAATCGACAAAGACCCCCTCATACCAGTCGACATTCTGATCGAGGAGGATGGCGATGCCGCCCCCTTCGCGCAGCACCCGGTTGATCTTGAAGATGTTTCGCTTCTTAGGGATCAGGGTCGCGCCGAAGCGCTGGCGGATGCGGCGCACCATTTGGTCCAGGATCGGTGCATCCAGCGGCCGGTAAACCACGTGCAGGGGGATCTTTGCCATGGCGCCGATGATGGGCAGCAGTTCCCAGCTGCCGAAATGGGCCGTGAGAAACAAGACCCCGTTGCCGCCGGCCGTGGCCCGGCGGTAATGGTCCAAGCCTGAAATCCTGAAAAAGCTGTTCCATTTTCTGGGATCGAGTGCCAGGGACCAGCAGACCTCGAAGGGGATTTGGCCGAAGCTTTCAAAAGCGCCCCGGGCCATCCTTCTGAGGCCTGAAGCAGGAAGATCCTCACCATGGACGAATCGCAGGTTGTCCGACGCGATGCGCCGATGCCGGGAATCCAGAGCAAAGATCAGCCGGCCGCAAAGACGTCCCGCCCCCTGCAACAGGGCCAGGGGCAGCTTTCCGATGAGGCGCATCACAAAAAGGGCGCAAGGCACGACGGGCGTCATGGCCCTGAACGGTGTCATCGCTTCTCGATTCCGTTTGGGCAAAAATGGACGGGGCGAGCCATGGCCGCCTCGAGCAGGGCGTCGTTGGCCCCAAGGCGGTCCCTTCCGTTTTGCGGGTGCCAGAGATGAAAACAGGCCGCCATGAAAGGGCTGCGTTTGCAGTCCAGTCCAAGGCGGAACAGGCGCACGGCCAGTTCGCTGTCCTCCCGGCCCCAGCCGACAAAATCCTCGTTGAATCCGTTGACCGCGTAAAGATCGGTGCGCCACAAGCCCATGTTGCAGCTTCTTATGCCCGCCATGCGCTGTGAACGGCGGGCCGGCCAGGCAGGCAGGTGCAGCAGATGGTGGGCGTTGCCCAGATCGCCGCAAAGCAGGTCGGTCAACTTTGCCGCCGTTCCCCGTGTCCGGGCGAGGGCGTAGTCCCGGCTGCGCCGTCGGCTCACCAGGACCCGCCCGCCCTGAAAGAAGCAGCCCTTTTCAGCCAGGCGGCGGTGATCGGCGATGAAGCTTCTTGACGGGATGCAGTCGCCGTCCAGGCAGATGATGTAGTCGCCGGAGGACCGGCGTATGGCCGCATTGCGAATCGCCGAGGCCCGGAACCCCTGGTCTGGCTGCCAGGCATGATCCAGCCGGTAGCCCACCGCTGGTGTCAGCTTGCGCACCAGCGCTGCGGTTTCGCCGGTGCTGCCGTCGTCGGCCACCACCACTTCCCAGGGGGCCAAGTGCTGGTCGGCCAGCCCTTCGAGCACCTCTTTCAGTGCTGCAGGGCGATTGTAGGTGGTGACGATGACCGAGATCTGCATGGTATTCCAGGTTCCGGGTTGCGGATCGCCGGCGGCCCGGGGCAAAGCCGGAGGCCGCGGCGGCGCCTCAGGTGCGTTGCTTCAGGATGCCGGCCACCGCGCTCCAGGCCGCTTCGACCGGGATGCGTGCCATGCATCCGCCGGTTGCGCAGTGGCGTTTGAAACAAGGTGCGCAGGGGGCCGCCGCGCGCACCACGCGGTGGCCCGGACCGAAGGGCCCGGTGCGCCAGGGGGCTGTGGGGCCGAAAAGCGCCACCACGGGAGTGCCCATGGCGGCCGCCAGGTGCATCGGACCGGTGTCGGTGCTTACCACCAGGGCGGCTCTCTGGTAAAGGGCCGCCAAGCTCCTGAGGGATGTCTTTCCGCTCAGGTCGAGTGCCGGCCCCTGCATGAGGGCCAGGATACGCGCCACGGTCCGGGCGTCGTCCGGACTGCCGGTGAACACGACCGGCATATTGTAGCGATGGACGATCCGGTCGGCAAGGGCGGCAAAATGCGCCTCTGGCCAGAGCTTGGTGGGCCACTGGGCCACCGGGTTGATGGCGACGAAGGGGGCTGCGGGACCGATTGCGCCACTTTCCAGCATGAGATCCACGCCGGTGCGGTCCCTGCCGGTCACCGGGATGTGGTACTCGACCCTGGCCGCGGGGACCCCCAGAGCCCGGATCATGATCAGGTTGCGTTCCAGCGCGTGCACTTCCATCCCCGGCGGCGGGATTTTTTCGGTGAGCACATGGTAGCTCTGTTCCATGTGATCCAGGCCGGGACCGAAGCCGATTTTGCGGTTTGCCCGGGCAAGGGCCACGAGCAAGGCACTTTTTAGCAGGGCCTGAAAATCGAGGACCATATCGTAGCGGGTGCGACGCAGTTCGTCCACGAATCGCTTGATCTGGCCTGCGGCCTCGCCCCGCCGGCCACGCTCGCCAAGCGCGCGGATCCAGGCCTTGCGCCGGGAGACGATGGCCCGGTCCAGGGCCGGGTGGCCGATCACCAGGTCAGCGGCGGCTTCTTCGACCACCCAGTCGATGCGGGCTGCCGGCCATCGGCGGCGCAGGGCGCAAAGCGCCGGCAGGGTGTGAATTACGTCGCCGATGGCACTCAGTTTGACGATCAGGATCTTCATGGCGGGCCGAGGAGCCCTGCCACCTCCTGCTGCAACCTTTCGACGGTGATGCGCTGCATACAGTCCAGGTGGCCATAGGGGCAATGGGGTTTGAGGCAGGGACTGCACGGCACGTCGGTGCGCACCACGCGGCTGAGGCTGCCGAGGGGGCCGGTGGCCACCGGATCGGTGGAGCCGAAGACGGCGACCAGGGGTACATTCAGGGCCGCGGCTACATGCATCAAACCGGAATCATTGGTGATAAATAAGCTAAGCGCGGCGATCAGGGCCATGGCCTCGGCCAGATCGGTCGCGCCGGCCAGATTTATCGCCTCGTGGCGCATCGCCGCGCCGATACGCCGGCCCAGAACCTGATCCCCCGGACCGCCGAAAATCAAAACCTTCGCCCGATATCGTTCGACGAGCCAGTCGCCCAGGGCCGCATACCTGTCTTCAGGCCATTGCTTGGCCGGCCCGAAGGTGGCGCTGGGATTGAGTCCTGCCAAAAACTGCCCCGGCCGGATTCCCAGGGCCGCCAGGCGCTGGTCGGCGCGCTGCCGGTCACCACGGTCCAAAAAGAGCTCGAGACGCCGGTCGCCGGCCGGCAGTCCGGCACCGCGCAAGATTTCCAGGTAATAGCCGGTCTGGTGGCGCTGTTTGATGCCTGCCGGCCGGTGTACCGGATGGGTGAGCAGGAGCCGGCGACCGTCGGTGTCGAAGCCGATGCGCACCGGGATCCGGGCTGCGGCCGTGATCAGGGCCGCCTCAAAGGCGTTTTGCAGTAAAATGGCGGCATCGAAGCGCCCGGCGTGCAGGTCGCGCACCAGGCGCCAGCGGCCGGCAAGTCCCCGATGGCGTCCATGGATATCGTAGGCCAGACAACGATCGATATGCGGGCTGTGGGCAAAAACCGGGATGACCCAGGGCTTGGCCAGCAGGGTGATTTCGGCTGCGGGAAAGGCCCGGCGGATCGACTGGACCGCCGGGGTGGTCATCACCGCATCGCCTATCCAGTTGGTCGAACGCACCAGAAGGCGTTTGACCCTCGGCGGCCCGCCCCTGGGTTTGCTCGGGCTTCGACCCGTACGTTCCATCTAATATCCGTTTCGTTTGCATTGGATGACAAAGCGCTGGATTTATAGAGGCGGCGTCCGGGGCTGTCAAGAAGCCATTGCCGCGGTGGTCAGGAGCAGATGCGGGGTCGCAGGTACAGTGCCGGTCCACGCTCAAGATGCCATGGGGTGAATCCCGGTCAAGGGCCTTGGGGGGCTGCCATGCAGCGGTCCAAGAGCCCATCGATCATGGCGCCGCCGTCGCTCCAGGCTACGGCCAGATCCATCACCGCCAGGGGCAGCGGCCATGCGGCCGCGTCCAGGCGGGCATGGTCCTTGGCCGTTGTGGCCAGGCAGTCGGCCCCTGTCCGGCGGGCAGCGCTCAGGATCCGTTCCAGGTCCGCGGACCGGTAGGCGTGATGATCGGCAAAGCCCAAACACGCCGTCAAGGTCGCCCCGGCGGTTTCCAGGGCATCGAAAAATGATGCGTTGCCGGCGATTCCGGCAAAAGCCACCACTCTTCGCCCCTTGAAAAAATCGGAGGTTGCACCCTGCGGGATCGCTGCGCCGCCGGGGGCTGCCAGCATGGCCAGAGAGGAGTCCAGGATCGCATCAAGCACCGGCCTGGCAGGGGCGGGCAGGGGGCCGGTGCCGCCCCCGGCCCAGGTGTGCCGGTGGATCCGCACCCAGGCATGGGCGCGACGCGCCTGGATGAACGGCTCGCGCAGCCGGCCCCGGGGCAGCAGATAGCCGTTGGCCAGGGGCGCGCGGGCATCCAGAAGCAGGATGTCCAGGTCGCGGGCCAGGCCAAGATGTTGAAAGGCGTCGTCCAGCACTACCACCCGGGCCCCGAAACGGTTGACCGCCGTCATACCGGAGGCGTAGCGGTCGCGTCCAACAATGACCGGGATTCCGGACAGACGCCGGGCCATGAGCCAGGGCTCGTCGCCGGCCACTTTCGCCGGAACCAGGACCCGGCACCCGTCGCTGACGACCGCACCGGTCTGTTCGGCCGTTCCGCGGTAGCCGCGGCTCAAAACACAGACCGGCCACCCGCGGTGGCGCAGCCGGGCCGCCAGATCCATGGTCAGGGGGGTTTTGCCCGTTCCGCCGACGGTGAGGTTGCCCACCGATACCACTCGGCACGGCAGCCGTCGCCGGTGGAGAATCCCCCGGCGATACAGATCGGCGCGCAAGGCCATGGCGCCGCCGTAAACGCCTGACAGTGCTGCAAGAAGCGTGGCCGGGGAAAGAGGCGGCCGCGGGGCCGGATCTGCCATCACGGCCTCGATGTAACCGGCCAGACGTCTCATGGTCCCTCGAATCCGGATGGCGGCATGATGGAATCGATCAGCGCCACCGTGCGCGCCACGGCCCCGCGGTGGGTTTCGAAAACCTGCCGCGCCCGGGAACCGATGCGGGCCGCCAGGCGGCGGTCAGCTAACAGCCGCATGCCCTCGCGGGCCAGCGCATCGCCGTCGGCCACGCGAATCGCGCCTCCGGCGGCTTCCAGCTCTTCGGCTACCAGACTGAAATCGCTCATGTCCGGTCCATAGAGGACAGGCCGGGCAAAGGCTGCCGCTTCGAGGGGATTGTGTCCCCCGCAGCCGGCGAGGCTGCCGCCTACAAACGCCAGGTCGGCGGCTGCGTAGAGCCGGGCCAGAATCCCCATCTGGTCCACCACCACCACAGAAGCCCGGCGCGGGCTGCCGGCGGACAATTCGCTCCAGCGGCAGGCCTCGATCCCCTGGCGGGAAAATGTCCGCATCAGCTCGCCGGCGCGTAGCGGATCCCGCGGCGCCGCCACGCAAACCAGATCGGCAAAACGGGTTCGCCACCGGGTGCAGGCGTCGACCAAGGGACTTTCGTCTCCGGGGTGGGTGCTGCCAGCGATCAGGACCGGCTGGCTTGCACCGACCTGGAGCCGCGCGCGCATGGCGGACGCTTCGCCAGCCGGGTCTTCCGGCAGCGGCTGGTCGTACTTGAGGTTTCCGGCCACGCTCAGCTTCCCGGCCGCGACGCCGAGTCGCCGGAAGCGGCGGGCGTCGGCCGGTGATTGGACCGCAACGGCGGTCAGGCTCTGCAGCATGGGGGTCACCAGAACCCGGGCGTGCCGGTACCCGGCAAAAGAGCGGCGGCTCAGGCGCGCATTGACCAGGGCCACCGGTATGGCGGCGGCCGCCGCGGCGTGCAAAAAATTGGGCCACAGGTCGGTTTCCACCAGAACGATCCCTCCCGGCCGGATTTGGCGCATCCAGGCACCGACCGCCACGGGCAGATCGTAGGGGAAATAGCACAGATCGTCCACCGAGCCGGCCAGCCGTTGTTCGGCGATCTGCCGGCCGGTATGGGTGCTGGTGGAAAAGATCAGGGGCCGCTGGGGATGCCGGTGCCGGAGGGTTGCCACCAGGGGAACGGCCGAGAGGGCCTCCCCGACCGAAA
The DNA here is from genome assembly GCA_963668645.2 of Desulfobacterales bacterium. GTDB lineage: Bacteria > Desulfobacterota > Desulfobacteria > Desulfobacterales > UBA2174 > UBA2174. The sequence continues at coordinate 1,428,599 of CAXXWC010000021.1, read as the reverse complement.
GGGCGTGAACCCACAAGGGCCGCTTCGTTCCCAAGTGCCGGGGCGGGGGCGTGAGGCCCAGGCGCTGGGCCATGGTCCGGCGCCGTTTGGCGCTGGCCAGCGCCAGGGGGGTGCCCAGGGCCATGGCCGCGTGGAGGAAAAGATTGTAGATCGCCAGTGGAGCTTGCATATGGCTAGTCCGTTCCCAGCATCGCCAAGGCGCCGATGCAGCCGAAGACCAGATTTCCGGCCCAGGCGGCCACCAGGGGCGGCAGCATTTCGCCGTAGCCCAGCGAAAGGCAGAAGCTGTGAAACACCCAGTACAAAAAAGCGACCCCCAGCCCCACGGCAACGGCCAGGATCAGGTTGTCATGGGCGCGCCGGTGCAGCCCGAGGCCGCCTCCGACCATTGCCAGAATGAGGCATACCACCGGGAAGGCCAGTTTGGCATGCAGATCGACCCGGTAGGCGGTGGCGTCGTAGCCCTCGGCTTCCACCTTGGCCGTGAAGCGCTTGAGTTCGGTGTAACTCATCTGGCTGCTGTCCGGGGCCGCACGCTTGAGATCGTCGGGGGTCAAGCCGAGGGCCAGGTCCATTTCATCGCGGAATTCAACCTGCATCTGGGTCGATCCGGTTTCCGGGTGCTGGACCATCACCTTTACCAAGCGCCATCGTCCCCCGGTGAATCGTCCGGATTCGGCATCCAGGCGTTCGGTCAATTGGAAATGCGCGTCGAATCGATTGACGGCGATCCCGTAAGCCGTTCGGCTGGCAGGGTGGTAATGGCGGATGTGGGTGATCGAACGGTTGTCTTTGATCCAGATGTTCCGTTCGCGTGAGACCGTTACCGAAGCCTTGCGCACCTCTCCGAGCCAGATCCGGTTGGCCCGGTCCATGGCCATCGGGACGACGGACTCGGCCAGCAAAAAAAGAAGGAGGCTGAAAATCACGCCCATGGCCAGGACCGGCTGCATCAGCCGTCCGGTGCTCACCCCGCCCGCCTTGAGGGCCAGCAGTTCGTTGTGTTTGTTCATTAATCCGAAGACGATGGCCACGGCCAGCAGCAGGCAGAGCGGAAGCACCTGGGCCACGACGAAGGGCAGCTTGTAGGCGAAATAGACCGCTGCGTGGGTCAGGGGGACCTGCTTTTCGAGAAAGTCGTCCACCTTTTCGAAAAAATCCACCGCCAAATAGATGGTGACCACGGCGGCCAGAGCGATGGCCACCACCCGCAGGGTTTCCCGGGTCACGTAGCGGTAGAAGATCGGCATGCGCTTTTATCCTCAACAATGGCCGGTGGCGGTCAGGACGACGCCCGCCGCCAGGGCCAGCTCAGTGGCCGTTCGCGCACGCAGCGCCACAGCAGCCAGCCCCCCAGGCCGGCGCTGACCACGTTGGGCAGCCACATGCCCACCAGGGGGGGGACTTGCCCCGATTCGCCCATCACCTTGCCGGCCGAAAGGAGCAGGTAGTAGCCCAAAAAGCTGGTCAGTCCGAGTCCCAGACCGAAGGATCGCCGGGTGTGGCGTGATTGGATACCCATCGGCAGGGCCATGAAGCCGAGGGCCAGACAGGCCGCCGGGATCGAAAACTTCTGGTACCATTCGATGCGCGTGGAAAAATAGCGTGGATCCGAAGGTGGTAAGGAGGCCATCAGGCGGCGCAGTTCGGCCAGGGACATTTCCTTTTCGCTTTTCGCACCGGCCGCCGGTGCGCGTGCGGCAGTCTTGGGGGCCAGGGCAATGTCGTAGGTCTTGAAACGGACCGTATCGGCGGTACGCCGGGTCAGGTCGACGCGTTGGACCGAACCGTCGAAGAGGCGCAACCGGTAGCGGCCGTCGACCGGATCGAGGGCCAGCCTGCCCAGGGGGGCGGCGACGGCGATCACCAGCGGGGCGTTGCGCTGATCCTCGATAAAGACATCCACCAGGTCGTGGCTCTTGGGATCGATGCGGCTTACGTAGAGCATTACCCCGTCGAAGCCGTCGTTGAAAGTGCGCTCCTTGAGCGCCATATTTAGATCGGTGTTGGCCGCGCGCCGCAAAAGGGATTCGAATCCGGCCCGTCCCCAGGGACCGCCGTATATCGTCATCCACCCCGTGAGCAGCGCACCGGCCATGGCAAAGCTCAGAACCGGCGGCAGCAGCCGAAAGACGCTGATTCCGCCCGCCTTGAGGGCCACGATTTCGTTGTCCCCCGAAAGGCGCAGCAAGGTGAGCAGAACCGCCATCATCACCGACATGGGCACCACGAATTCGAGAAACTGGGGCATGGAATAGACCAGCATCAACGCCACGGCGCCCAGGCCGATCTGGTAATTGACCACCAGGTTGGTGATCTCAAGAATGCGCGTCATCAAAAAAACGAAAGTGAAAAAGACCAGAGTCAGGGCAAAGGGCGGGATCAGTTCGCGCGTTAGATAGCGGTCGATGAGGGTCGGCATGGCATTTTGGCGTTAGAAGGAAAGTTAATCGGTCCCATTGCCGAACTGCATTTGATAGAGCTTGCAGTATTCGCCTTTGCAGGCCAGCAGGTCGGCATGGGTGCCCTGTTCGACGATGCGCCCGTCGACGACCACGGCGATGCGGTCGGCGTGTTCCACGGTCGAGAGCCGGTGGGCGATCACAAAAGTGGTGCGCCCCTGCATCAGGTTGACCAGGGCTTGCTGTACCAGCATTTCGGCCTCGGTGTCGAGAGCCGAGGTGGCTTCGTCCAGGATCAGGATCGGGGCATCCTTGATCAGTGCCCGGGCGATGCACAGCCGCTGCTTTTCGCCGCCGGAAAGCCGCCCGCCCAGCTCACCGATGGGCGTGTCGAGGCCCTGGGGCAGGGATCGGATGAAATTCAAGGCGTTGGCCGCTTCGGCGGCGGCTATAATTTCCGATTCGCCGGCATCTGGCCGGCCGTAGGCGATGTTGTAGCGCACCGTGTCGTTGAAGAGGATCGGCTCCTGGGTTACCACGGCGATCTGGCCGCGCAGGTCGGCCAGCGAAAAGCGCCGGATATCGATGCCGTCGATGGTCACCGCCCCGCGGCGGACATCGAAAAACCGCGGGATGAGATTGACCAGGGTCGTCTTTCCTCCCCCGCTCATGCCCACCAGGGCCAGGACTTCGCCCTCGGCCACCGCCAGGTCGATCCCCTTGAGCACCCAGGCGTCGTCGTAGCGGAACCAGGCGTCTTCGAAAGCCACCCGATGGGGCTGGCGCGGCAGCCGGACGGGCTCCGGGGGATCGAGGATGTCCGAGCCGGTCTCCAGGATGTCGAAGACCCGGTCGGCGGCCGCCATCCCCTGCTGGAGGACGTTGTTGAGCCGGGTGATTTTCTTGACCGGATCGTAGAGCATCAACACCGCCGCCATAAAAGAGAAAAAGGTGCCGGCGGTGGAAGTGCCGGCGATCACCTTGCTGCCGCCGTACCAGATGATAAACGCAATGCCCACGCCGCCCAAAAATTCCATCACCGGCGAAGAGAGGCTGCGGGCGACCACCGCGCGCAGCTCCACCTTGAACAGGGCTTCGGTCTTTTCGCGAAACCGGTTCTTTTCATGGGTTTCGCGGCCGAAGGCCTTGACGATTTTGTTGCCGGCGATGGTTTCGTGCAAAAAGACGTTCAGATCGGCCATGGCCTCCTGGCAGCCGGTGGAGGCCCGCCGTACCCGGCGGCCGAACTCGACCACCGGAAAGAAGGCCAGGGGCAGGATCACCAGGGCAAAAATGGCCATCTTCCAGTCCCGGTAGAAGATAACGCCCACCAGCCCCAGGATGGTAAAGACGTCCTTGAGGCTGCTGGTGACGGCAAAAGAGACCATGGCCTTGATCACATTCACATCGTTGGTGATGCGGCTCATGAGCACGCCGGTCTTTTCGTGCTGGAAAAATGAGACCGGAAGGTCCTGGATCCGGTCATAGAGCAGGGTGCGCAGCTTCAGGATGATACGCTCGCCCACGTAGCTCATCAAATATTCCTGGGCGTACATGCCTACACCGCGAAGCAGGTAGATCAAGACCACCGCCACCGGAATCAGCGTCAGCATGCGCTGATTGCGGCTGAAGAAAATATCGTCCAGCACCGGTTTGACCAGATAGGCCGTGCTGGCCGTAGCCGCGGCGATCACCAGCATACAGACCATCGACAGGGCCAGGCGGCCCCAGTGCTCGCGTACCAGATCGATCAGCTGGCGGTGGCGCCGGGTCAGCCGGATGGGAAGGCCTCGGCTCATGGTGCCAACCTCTCCGGGCGCATTGGATCCGATGCCATCATGCCATGGGCGATGGCCGCCAGGCGTTCGGTGGCGCCGGGCGGACCCAGCCGGCGGCGGACCTGGGCCAGGGCCGCACGCATCCGCTCCCGCCGGGCCGGATCGTCCAGCAGGGCGGCCACGGTGCGGGCGATGGCCTCCGGGCAGGCGTTATCCTGGATCAACTCCGGCATCAACGGGGCATCGGCGATCAGGTTGGCCAGGCCGATATAGGGAACCCGGATCAGAAGGCGGCCCAGGCGATAGCTCAACGGGGAGACCTTGTAGACGATCACGGTGGGGGTGCCGGCGATGGCCGCTTCCAGGGTGACGGTTCCCGACGCGGCCACGACCAGGGTGCTGGCGGCAAGCAGGTCGGCGGTTCCACCGATTACGGTTTCGCATCTGCCAGAGGCGTCGTGCTGCGCCAGGATGCCCGCCACCAGAGACGGATCCACCGTGGGGGCCACCGAGACGCGCCAGACCGTTGCGGGATAGCGCGGGTTCAGCCGTTGGACCGCGTCCAGCATGACGGGCAGCAACCGCTGCACCTCGCTGTCCCGGCTGCCCGGGAGCAGGCTGACCAGCACCGGGGCGCCCCAAGGCTCCGGGGCCGGCTGGGGGGCCGCATCCATCAACGGATGCCCCACGAAGGTCACCGGTACGCCCTGGCGCCGGTAGAGAGCCTCCTCGAAGGGCAGGATGACCGCCATATGGTCCACCCTTGCAGCGATGGTGCGGATGCGCCCGGACCGCCAGGCCCAGACCTGGGGGCTGATGTAATAAAGGACCGGAATCCCGAGGCGCTTTGCCGTTCGCGCCAGCATGAGGTTGAAATCCGGAAAATCGATCAGTACCAGCAGATGCGGGCGGCGACGCGCCAGCTCCCGGCGGGACAAAGACAGGGCCCGCAACAGAGCCGGGGCCTTGGCGGCCACCTCGGTGATGCCCACCACGGCCAGCTCGGCCGCCTGGACCAGGATTTCGGCGCCGGCCTCTTCCAGGGCCGGGCCGCCGATTCCGAAGCAGGCCAGATCCGGTACCCTGCGCTGCAGCGCGTGCAGCAACCGGGCGCCGTGCAGATCGGCCGAGGCCTCCCCGGCCACGATCATCATGGTCCTGGGGCTCATGGTCGTTCCCGGATGGCCTTGAAGGCATCGCCGGCTTTGCGGATCTGTTCGATGATGGCCAGGGCCGCCGCCAGGGCCTCGCGGCCCATCCGGCCGTCGACCACCGGGGGGGTGCGATGGCGCACCGCGCTGACAAAGGCGCGGATTTCGTCATCCAGGGCGTCACCGGCGTCAGGGGTGAGTTTTTCGATCTGCATTCCGGGAATGGTTCCGGTCCCGGGTTGGGCTTCGGTGGCTGGGCTGACCACCGTGGCCTGGCGGTGGGCGAAATCGACGGTCATGTAGGCATCCTGCTGGAACAGGCGCATCTTGCGCTCGCTGCGGGTGGCCAGGCGGCTGGCGGTGACGTTGGCCACGCACCCGTTGGCAAAGGCCAGACGGGCATTGGCAATGTCCTCGTGCCCGGAAATCACCGCTAGCCCGGCGGCCCGGATCTCTTGGACCGGGCTGGCCGCTAGGTGCAAGATGATGTCGATATCGTGGATCATCAGATCGAGCACCACCGACACGTCGGTACCCCGCGGCTGGTAAGGGCTCAACCGGTGGCTTTCAATGAAGCGCACTTGGCCGATGCGCGGGCCCAGGGCCACCAAGGCCGGGTTGAAGCGTTCCAGATGCCCGACCTGGATCAACCGGCTGCGCTCCGCGGCCAGACGGATCAGGGTGTCGGCCTCGTCCAGGCCGGTGGTGATGGGTTTTTCGATGAGCACATCGACGCCGTTTTCGATAAAATCGAGGCTCACCCCGTAATGGGCGGAAGTGGGGACCACGATGCTCACCGCATCCACCCGCCCGATCAGTTCGCGGTAGTCGGAAAAGGACCGGCACCCCAATTGCCGGGCCACCGCCTGGGACTGGGCCGGGTCGATATCCGCCACCCCTACCAGTTCGACGCCGTCAATGGCCGCGTACTTGGCTGCGTGGAAGCGGCCCAGGTATCCGACGCCGATGACGGCAACTCTCAGCCTTGACATGATTCGTTTTCCTCTTCGGGTTCGAGGCCGACAATGGCGATGCGATGTTGATCGGCCAGGGCGATCATCGCTTGCCGGTCGAAGGTCACGGCCCTTTGCGCCTCCACCGCCAGGGCCCGCACCCCGGAGGCCTGCATCACGGCCACCGTCTCGCAACCCACCGCCGGCATGTCGAAACGCCGGTCCTGGTTCGGTTTGCAGATCTTGACCACCACCGCCCGCCCGCTGCCTAAGGGTCCGCCGCGCCGAATGGTGGCGTCGGTGCCGTCGATGGCCTCCACCGCGAGGACCGTGCCGCCCTCGACCACCACGCACTGGCCGATGTCCAGCCGTCCGACGGCGGCGGCCAGCTTGCGGCCGAGGTGGATGTCAGCCATCTCGCCGCGCCCGGGGCGCCGCCGGGTCCAGCACCCGGCCGGGGCCAGCAGCTCGGGCAAAAGAAAGGTGGAAGGCTGCACCCGGATCCCCTCGTTTTCCATGGCCCGGGCAAAGGCGCGCAACACGCCGTCGTCATGGGTGTTGGGCATGCGGGCCAGGATGGCGATGGCCTTGATGTCCGGGCGCAGGTCGGTAAAGAGGCGGGTCTTGCGGATCGAACCCATCATTACGGCCTGATCGACCCCGTGGCGCCGGAAATAGCGGATCAGGCGTCCCAGTTGGCCCAGGTGGAACCAGGCCAGGTCATGGACCGATGCGACCAGTTGGGGGTCGGTCTCTCCATGGTGGGCCGCGGCCACCACCTGATAGCCGTGCGCTGTTGCGGCGCGGGCGAAAAGAAGTGGAAACTGGCCGCCGCCGGCGATTAATCCGATACGCTGCATCACATGCCTGCCGGGAACGGGCTTGCCCCCAGGGCCGGGACGATCCTGCAGGGCCTGGCGCAAGCTGAATCGGCCATGGTTCTTACCCCAAGGCCCTAACGGGTGATCCCACGCCGGGACGACTCGAGAAATTCGAGAAAGCGGACGACTTCGGGAATTGGTGCCACCTCTGCCCTGACCCGCGCGAGGGCTTCCTGGAGGGTCAGCCCGAAGCGGAAGAGGATACGGTAACTCTTTTTGAGCGCCGCCAGGGTTTCCTGGGGAAACCCATGGCGCTGCAGGCCGACCCGGTTCAGACCGTGGAGGGTGGCCCGGTCCCCGGCGGCGATCACGTAAGGCGGAATGTCCTTGACCACCGCGGATTTGCCGCCGACAAAGGCATGATCCCCGATGCGCACGAACTGGTGAATCGCCACCAGGCCGCCCACCGAAGCGTAGTCGCCGATCTGGATGTGACCGCCCAGGGTGGCGTTGTTGGCCATAATCACGTTGCGCCCGATGCGGCAATCGTGGGCCACGTGGGTGTAGGCCATCAAAAAGCATCCTTCGCCGATTTCGGTCAGTCCACCGCCGAAGGCCGTGCCCCGGTGAATGGTGACGAATTCACGCACCGTGCAGCGTTGCGCGATCTTGACATAGGTCCTTTCGCCCTCGAACTTCACCGATTGGGGCACTGCACCGATGGCGGCGAACTGAAAGATGCGGCAATCGCGCCCGATGCTGACGAACGGTTCGATAACCGCATGGGCGCCGATGCGGGTGTTGGCGCCGATGGAGACGTTTTCGCCAATCACCGCATAGGGGCCGATGGAGACGTTTTCTCCGATTTCGGCGCCTGCGCTGACAATGGCTGTGGGGTGGATCATCATGGTTCCTCGTGGATGCTTATGGTCGCGGGCAGGCTCCTTCGATCCAGCCCGGCGAAGGTCATTTGGGTCTCTCGCCGAAATTGGCCATCAGTTCCGCTTCGGCGGCCAGTTGATTGCCGACAGCAGCCGTGGCGCTGATCTTGGCGACATTGGTGCGGACCTTGAGGATGCGGCCCTCCAGGATCAATTGATCGCCCGGAACGACCGGGCGTCGAAAACGGACCCGGTCCATTCCGGTAAAATAGAGCATTTCGTGCTCGGCCACCGGCCTGGAGGCGCAGATCAAGAGCCCTCCGGTCTGGGCCAGGGCTTCGAGGATCAGTACGCCGGGCATGATGGGGGTGCCTGGAAAATGCCCCTGGAAAAATGGCTCGTTGATCGTCACGTTTTTCAAGGCCCGGATACGTTTATCGGGAACCAGTTCCAGCACCCGGTCCACCAGGATGAACGGATAGCGGTGCGGAAGGGCGTCCATGATCCTGCGGATATCGTATACCGGGGGCATAATCCCTTCTCCTGTCGCGTCCCCGGTCTGGGACGCCGTTTCAGCCGTTGCATTCTTCCAGGATGGCCAGACGTTTTTCCAGGTCCCGCAGACGCTGCGCCAGTTCGGGGAGCTGGGCAGTGATCCGCTGGGCACGGAGCCACTGACGATGGGGCATTTCCGGGGATCCGGAAACCACTGCGCCGGGGGGGACCGACCGGGCCACCCCGGCCTGCGGGCCGACGGTGGCCCCGTCGCCGATGGTCAGGTGGCCGGCAATCCCGGCCTGGCCGGCCAGGATCGCCTGGCGGCCGATGGTCACACTGCCGGATATGCCCACCTGGGCCACGAGAACCGTATTTTCACCCACCGTGACGTTGTGGGCGATATGGACCAGGTTGTCGGTGCGCACTCCGGACTGGATCCAGGTGCGGCCGAAGGTGGCCCGGTCGATGGTGTTGACCGCGCCGATTTCCACGTCGTCGTCGATCTGGACAATGCCGCGGTGGACGATTTTCAGGTAGTGCTCCCCGTCGCGGGCATAGCCGAACCCGTCCGAACCGATCACCGTGCCGGCTTGAATCGTTACCCGGGACCCGATCCGGCAGTCGGCCAGGATGGTTACATGGGGGAAAATGCGCGTGTCGTCGCCGATCGTGACCCGGTCCCCGATTACGACATGGGGGGCCAACACGACCCCGCGCCCGATGACAACATCCTCTCCGATCACCGCCTGGGCACCGATGGTACTCTCTTCCCCGCAACTGAAGCGTTCGCCGATCACGGCGCTGGGATGGGTGCCGGGAGCCGGCCGCAGCGGCGGGTGGAGCATCCGCAGCACGCGGGCAAAGGCGGCCTGGGGATTTTGCACCCGGATCAGGTCCCGGCCCGGTGCCTCGGTGGCCGGAGGCACCAGCAGGACGCCGGCCCGGCATTCGTCCAGGCGTTTCAAATAGGCCGCAGCGGCGGCAAAAGCGATCTCGTTTTCGCCGGCGCTTTCAAAGGGGGCGGCCCCGGTCACCGTACGCTGCGGATCGCCGGCCACCTCGCCGCCCACCAAGGCGGCGATGCGGGCCAGGCAGAGGGGCGATGATGATGGCGTAGAAGATGGTGTCATCTGGTCGGTCTCACTTGGTTTTTGGCGGGGTATCGTAGCGCTTGATAATCCGGTCCGTCAGGTCGGCGTCTGGTGCGGTGAAAAGAACCCCGGCTTCCTGCTTTTCGATGATCAGGGAATAGCCTTCCTTTTCGCCGATCGATTTGATCATTTCTTGGACGTCATGACGGATTCGGGCGATGGCGCGCATTTGCAGCTCGCGCACGGTCTTGTTGTGGCTTTTTTGCAGCTCTTTAAAGTCGTTGACTTTGATGCGGAACTCGCGTTCCTTTTCCTCTCGCATTTCGTTGGTCATCACCATGGCGTCGTTCTGGAGTTGGGTTCGCATGGCTTCCAGTTCTTCACCCTTGGTTTTGAGTTCGGCTTCCATTTCCTTGCCGCGTTTGTTGAATTCAGCCTGTGCGGCCTTGCCGGCGGCCGATTCGTCCAGAATACGCTGAAAATCGACGAGCCCGATTTTGGTATCGGCCGCCATGACCGTTGCACCGCATCCGAGCCAGGCAATCACCAGCAGGCAGGTCCAACCCAGTTTTCTATATTGCATAGATCCTCCTGTTTTCATGTTTGAGCGATTCGCTGCACCCTTAACTTTGAATATTGGACCGGTTGGGGCGCAAAAAGTAATTGTTCGACCCTCAGAAGGTCGTCCCCATGGTGAACTCCCAGCGTCCGCCTTCACCGGCACCGGTCTTCGGATCGAGAATGTGCCCGTATTCGACGCGGATCGGCCCCACGGGTGAATACCAGCGGATTCCGGCCCCCACACTTTCGCGCAGATTGCCAAAATCGAGGTCCTCATCCTTGCTGAAGACCTCGCCGGTGTCGAAAAAGACGACCCCCATGACGCCCATCTTTTCTTCAATCGGGAAGATGGCCTCGGCGTTGAACTGGACGTATTTTTCTCCGCCGACATAGCTCAGATAGCCCTGGCTGTTGATTTTGGAAGGGGCCAGATCTTTCCAGCGAAAGCCGCGCAGGGAGTTGATTCCGCCCTTGTAGAATTTTTCATAGTCGGGCAGCAGCTTGCCTCCGGTCTCGGTCACATATCCGCCCTTGGCCCGTAAAAAGCCGGTAATTCGCTTGAAAAGAGGGAAATACCAGCCGGTTTCAACCTCGGTCTTGATGAATCCCACATCGCCGCCCAGACCTGCGTACTCCAGGCTGATGCCGTGCATCGAACCCTCCGTGGGATTGAAATACCGATTGCGCGAATCGTAGCGGATAGCCACTTCGGTGGAGCTGGTGGTGTTGGAGCCCTCCAGTTCGCGTACCTCGTCAGAGGCATCATCGGTGATTTCACTGATATCGGAAATATCAAAGCGATACCCCCAGTAGAGCCGGACATCCTTCCAGAAGGGGTAACTGAGGCGCAGGCCTGCGCCGACACTGTCCTTGTCGTAGGTGTCGTACTCGGTTTCCCAGTTGTACAGATCGACGCTGGCGGTCAAAGGGATGTCGAAGAGCCACGGTTCGGTAAACCGGACGTCGAATTTGGTGGTCGATCCGCCGATTTGGGCCTGGGCCTGGAGGGTCTGGCCCTTGCCCAGAAAGTTGCGCTGGGAGACGGAAACCACCGTAAAGACATCCTCGACGCTGCTGTAGCCGCCGCCGAAGGTAAAGGCCCCGGTGGGCTTCTCGACCACGTCGACCTTGAGCGTCATCTTGTCGTCCGCACTGCCCTTGGGGGTTTCCACCTTGACGTCCTCGAAATAATCGAGCCGCATGAGGTTGCGCACCCCTTCCTTGAGCTTGGCGCCTTGGTAGAGCTCCTGCTCGTAGACTTCCAACTCACGCCGGACCACCTTGTCGCGGGTCTTGGTGTTGCCGCTGATGACGATTTTTTCGAAATAGACCAGCGGTCCCTTGTGGATGGCAAAATCGATATCCACGATGAGCATGTCCTGTTTCGCCGTAGTGCTAGGCACGATCTCGGCATAGGCATACCCCTCGTCGGCATAAAGATCGGTGAGCAGCAGCACGTCGTTGCGCACCACCTCGCGGCTGAAATACGTCTCCTTGGCAATGCTCAGCCTCGCCACCAGATCTTCGGCCGGCTGAACCAGATCGCCGTTAACGGTGACGGTGCCGACTTTGTACTGGGGGCCTTCTTCGATTTTAAGCGTCACCTGAATGCCGTCGTCCATGTATTCGATCACCGGGTCGGCGATGCGCGCCTGGATGTAGCCATGGTTGTTGTAATAAGCGCGGATCTGGCCGACATCCTGGTCAAGGACCTCCTGGTTGAGTTCGCCGGCCGAAGTCAGCCAGGACAAGAACCATGCTTCGGAGGTTTTCATCAGTTTCTTTAGCTGTTTTTCGGATACGGCGTCGTTGCCCTGGAAAACGATGCGCTGGATGCGGATCTTGTTTCCTTCTTCGATCTTGAACTCCAGGTCACCCTGGTTGTTGTCCAGGGGAATGATGCTGTATTCAACCTTCACGTTATGGTAGTTCTTGTCTTTGTAAAGCGTTTCGATGCGCTTGAGATTGTTGCGGATCGTGGTCTCGTTGAGGATCGATCCGGTGCGCAGGGTAAGGGTCTCGTTGATTTCCTGATCATCGAAGACCTTGTTGCCCGTAATGCTGATTTTCCGGACCGTGGGTTTTTCCTTGACCCGAAATATCACCGCCTTTCCGCCGGGCTCATCACTCGTCTCGATCCGGATATCGTCGAAATACCCCATGGCGAAAACGGCCTTGAGATCGGCGGCCAGCTGGCGCGGGTCGAGCATGTCTCCCTGGCCGGTGCGGATCACCCTTTCGATGGCGTCCGATTCGATCCGCTGATTGCCCTCGATGCGGATCGCCACGATCTTGTCCTGCTTTAAGATCATCGGGGTGAACTGGCGCACCAGATTGCGCAGGGTCGGGGCGAGAGATTCGACCCGCTGGCCCTCGAGGTAGAATGTCTGGGTGCGGCCCCCGGCGACCTCCGTCAGGTGCCCGTCGATGGAAAAACGGTCGCCGACCCAGGTGACACTGCCCCATACGACAAAGGCGACGCTTTGGGCTCGGCCGTAGTCGCGGATCGCATCGGTGCCGGCTTCGAGCAGGGCAGCCAACGCTTCGTCGTCAATATCGGCCACCGTCGCTTTAGATCCGGCCGCGGTGAGCTGTTCGGCAAGGGTTTGTGCCACCTGCCGGGGCAAATCGCCTGCAGGATCCTGGGTAAAGACGCGGAACGGAAGCGCCAGAACCGGAAGCGGACTGTCCTTTTGGGCCCGGGTCGGGCCCGCAGTTGCCAGTATCAGGGCCAGGGCGCAGCAGAGCCACGCCACAAGGCGGCAGGCGCCGATGGCCCGCCACCGGTCTGCGCTGGCAGCCTGACGGCTCTCGGCACACGGATGCGGGTTTAACATAGAGTCTCCATCTTTCTGGTGCGTTTGGCGCAAGCCCTGGCTCAGCGCCGGACTAAGGCAGATCCACCAAACGCCCGTCGGTCAATGTTACGCGACGTTCCATGCGTGCGGCCAGTTCCGGGTTGTGGGTCACGACCATCATGGTCATGTGTTGTTCCTGGTTGAGAACCGCCAGCAGCTCATGTACCTGCTCACTGTTTCCCTTGTCAAGGTTGCCGGTGGGTTCGTCGGCCAGCAGCACGGCTGGATTCATGACCAGGGCCCGGGCCAGAGCCACTCGCTGCTGCTCTCCACCGGAAAGCTTGGTCACCCGGTGCCGCAACCGTTGGGCCAGTCCCACCTGGACCAGGATACGCTCGGCCGCCGCCGCGGCCTGTGAGCGGGACAGGCCGTTGATCAGGGCCGGCATCATGGTGTTTTCCAGGGCGTCGAATTCTCCCAGCAGGTGATGAAACTGAAATACAAAGCCGATGCGCCGGTTGCGCAACCGCGCCAAGGCGCCGCTGTCCAGACGCAATACGTCTTGGCCTTCGATCTGCAGGCTGCCGGCGTCGGGCCGGTCGAGGGTCCCGAGGATATGCAGCAGGGTAGACTTGCCGATTCCGGAAGCACCGACGACAGCCACCGATTCACCGCGGTTCAAGGTCAGATCCAGGCCGTCGAGGATCGTGATGCGTTCCTGGCCGGCGCGAAAGTGTTTGAAAAGGCCGCTGGCCTCAATCAACGGGGCGGCTCCATCAGCCATGACGGATGGTCTCCACCGGGTTGAGGCCCGCCGCCTGGTGGGCCGGATAAAGGGTGGCCAGCAGGCAGATGCCGATGGCGGCCAAGCCGATCGCCAGCACATCAAGGGGCATAAGGTGGACGGGCAGGCGGGTGATATAAAAAATGTCGCCGGGCAGGCGGATCAGGTCGGAAGACGAGAGGATACGGCAGAGTCCCAAGCCGAGGATGGCGCCCGCCAGAACGCCGAGCCCTCCGATCATCAGTCCGTTCATTACGAAGATGCGCCGGATCGCCCCGTCGGTGGCCCCCAGGGCCTTGAGGATGGCAATATCCCGGGCCTTTTCCATGACGGTCATGACCAGGGTGCCGGCGATGTTCAAGGCGGCTACGAAGACGATGAGGGCCAGAATGACGAACATGGCGGTTTTTTCCAGTTTGAGGGCGCTGAGCAGGCTGCGGTTGGTCGTGGTCCAGGGCCTGACGGTGAAATCCGCGCCCATGGCCTCTTCGATGTCCCGGGCCACGCGCTCCGCCTGGTCGACATTTTTCAGCCGTACCTGAATGCCGGAAATTCGCCCTCCCATGCGCAGCACCTTCTGGGCTTCGGCCAGCAGGATAAAAGCGACGTTGCCGTCGTATTCGTAGATCCCGGAGGAAAAACGACCCGCCACGGAAAAGGGGCGCATGGCCGGCACATACCCCACCGGGGCGAGCATCCCCTGGGGGGCGACCATAAAGACGCGGTCGCCCTCCACCACCCCGAGTTGCCGGGCCAGGTCCTTTCCCAGAACGATGCCGCCCAGGCTGGGCGCCTCGGAAGGCAAGTGATCGGCCTCGTTCAGTGCGCCCAGGTAGATAGGGCCGTCGATGACTTTGGCGCTTTTTTGCGGTTCCACGCCCCGCAGCAGCACCCCGGCGGCGGTTTTGGCCGAGCGGAGCATCACTTGGCTTTCGACAAAGGGCGCAGCGGCCAGAACCCCGGGGATGCTTTCCAGACGCCGAAGGCTGTCCGGGGCCATGGCAGCCTCCGGGCGCGGGGTGAGCGCTACATGGGCCTGCATGGAGAGCAGCCGTTTTTTTAAATCGTTTTCAAAGCCGGCCATGACTGCAATCACCACGATCAGGGCCATTACGCCTACGGCCACTCCGGCGATGGACAAAAGGCTGATGAGCGATACAAAAGCCTGCTTTTTCCCTGTCCGAAGGTAGCGCAGGGTGATGAAGGATTCAAAACGCATGCTCGCGCTTTTCTCCGCCGATGCCCGGGACCGTCAGGATCGCGGTTTAAGGTGCGGAAAGAGGATGACTTCCCTGATGCTGGCCGCATCGGTGAGCAGCATGGTCAACCGGTCGATTCCCACTCCTTCTCCGGCAGTGGGCGGCATTCCGTATTCGAGGGCCTCGATGTAGTCCAGATCCATGGGATGGGCTTCGGTCTCCCCGGCCTCCCGGTCCGCCACCTGCTGGGCAAAACGCTGGTATTGGTCCTCGGGATCATTCAGTTCCGAAAAACCGTTGGCGATTTCGTAGCCGGCGATGAACAGCTCAAAGCGTTCGGTCACCTCGGGCGCCGTATCATTGCGCCGCGAGAGCGGAGAGACCTCCACCGGGTAACCCGTGATGAAGGTCGGTTGTACCAGGTGGGGCTCCACCAGGGTGTCGAAGAGCTTGGTGATGATCTTTCCCGTCCGCGCGTGGGGATTGACCGGCACTGCCCGTTCGGCCGCTGTGGCCAAGAGCTTTTCTCTGTCCTGAAGAACCTCGGGCTCGATGCCGCCGATCTGTACCAGGGACTCGTACAGCTCGATGCGCCGCCAGGGCGCGGCCAAGTCTATGCGCTGGCCCTGATAGACGATCACCGCTGAACCGGTGACCGCTTCGGCCGTCCGGCGGAACATATCTTCGGTGAGTGCCATCAGGTCGGTGTGGCGGGCATAGGCCTGGTAAAACTCGAGCATGGTAAATTCCGGGTTGTGGCGGGTCGAGACGCCCTCGTTGCGAAAGTTGCGGTTGATCTCGAAAACTCGCTCGAACCCGCCCACCACGAGCCGCTTGAGATAGAGTTCCGGGGCGATGCGCAGGTAGAGGGGGATGTCCAGCGCATTGTGGTGGGTCACGAAGGGAGTGGCTTCGGCGCCGCCGGGGACCGCCTGCATCATGGGGGTTTCGACCTCCAGAAAATCACGGGCTAAGAGGAAGCTGCGGATCTCCTGGACGATGCGGCTGCGGCGGTAGAAGATTTCGCGCACCTCGTCGTTCATCATCAGGTCGAGGTAGCGTTGGCGGTATCGCTTTTCAGGATCCTTGAGCCCGTGAAACTTTTCGGGCAGGGGGCGCACCGACTTGGCCACAAGGGTCAGCGCTCGCGCCATCAGGGTCCATTCACCGGTGCGGGTTTGAAACAGCCCTCCATGAAGGCCGATGAAATCGCCGATGTCCATCTGCCTGAAAAGCGCGTAAGCCTCATCCCCAACGCCGTCCTTGCGGATATAGGCCTGGATCTGGCCGGTGCGATCCCGCAGCCGTACGAAGGCGGCCTTGCCGAAGCGGTTTATGGCGATGATGCGGCCGGCCACGGCAAAGACGGGATCGTCCTCGCCGAGGCTTTCAGGGGCCTTCTCGATATGCATGCGCAGATCGGCGACGTCGTGGGTTACGCTAAAATCGTTGGGATAAGGATTGATCCGGTCGCGGCGCAGGGCCTCGATCTTTTCTTTTCGCTGCCGGGCCACGTCGGAGCTTGCGTTCATGGCTACCTCGGGTTTTGCCGGGTTGCGGGTTGAAGGATTCGTGCCGCTGGGATCCGGGAGGTTTGGTTCTTGCACCGGTCTTGCGCCAACGGCCACACCAAAAAACAAACCGATTTTGCTATCGTATTCCAATGCCGGTTGTCAAGGTTCGGGCGATTTCACCGGTTCGGGAATCCGGTTCAGGGTCAGGATGAACAGCGACCCGCGGCCGCTCTGGCTTTCCACCTGCAGGTAGCTGTCGTAGGACTCGAGAAGCCGGTGCACAACGGACAGCCCGAGTCCTGTGCCTTCCGCCTTGGTGGTAAAAAACGGGTTGAAAACGCTTTCCATCAGCTCCGGTGGAATCCCGCAGCCGTTATCCCGGATGCGGATTTCGACCTTTTCGTTGCGTTCGGAGCGCACTTCGACATCGATCAAACCCCGGCCCTCGATGGCTTCGGCCGCATTGAGCATCAGATTCCAAAGAATCTGGTGCAGATGCACCGGGTCGATGTCCACCCACATACCCGGGGCCAGCTTTTTTCGGATGACGATGCGCCCGGCGCAGGTGCAGTCTTTCTCAAAAAGGGCGATGATTTCGTTTACCGCACGGTCCAGTCGCAGGGGCTGGCGTTTGCCGGCCGGCGGGCGAGCGAACATGAGAAAATCGGTGAGCAGGTCGTTGAGCCGGGTCGTTTCGCGCAGGGCGATTTGGATCAACCGTTCGTGGGTCCGCCGGTTGGACGGTTCTTCACGCAAAAGTTGGATCGAGCCGGCCAGGGCGGCCAGCGGGTTCTTCAATTCATGGGCCATCCCTGCGGCCATTTCTCCCATGGAGGCCAGTTTTTCCACGCGCCGCATGCGTTCTTCCATCGTTTTTAGGGCCTTGCGGCTTTTCCGGACCTGTTCGGAGAGCATGTCGCTGAGGATGGCCACCGCAAAGCAGCCCACCGTAGTGATCATGACCTTGTAGAGAACGTCACGCCACAGGTAGGTCATGGCCGTGGGGCTGGCGTCCACCACGAAGGGGGTGAAAAGGCCGTAGAATTCGAGGTTGACTAAAATGCCGTACTGGATGCTGCAAAAAGCTGCCATGAGCATGCTGCCGCCGCGTTCCAGCAAAATGCTCGAATAGATGATGACCACCAGATAAAGAAAGGAGAAGATGCTGGCGAAACTGCCTGTGACCAGGATCACTATGGTGACGATCAGGGTGTCGATGCCGACCTGGACATAGGCGAAGCGGGAAGGCGAACGGGTGTGCGGCAAAAATAGTGCATAGACGCAGGAAAGCAGGAAGATGGCCACGATCAGGACATAGAGCGCCAACAGCGGCGGGGCCAGGGCCGAAACGCTCTTGCCGGTCTGTAAAACGATAGTGGAGCTGAGCAGCAGGGTGGTGAATAGCACCCTGAAGAACATCAGCAGCCGCAATCGGCTGTAGGTTTCCTGTTCGGCTTCGGAAAGGGTTGACCGCATCGGGGTGTCCGGCCCTTCAGGCCGCGGTGCTTTGCGGTTTTCGGCTCAGGGCCTGCAAGGGCCGTCAGCCGCTAATGGCGCCGGCCATTTTGAAGATCGGCAGGTACATCGAGACCACCAGACCACCGATGACCACGCCCATGAAGACCATCATTACCGGTTCTATGGCGGCCGTGAGATTCTCGACGGCCTGATCGACCTCTTCGTCATAGAAGTCGGCGATCTTGACCAGCATGGCATCCAGGGCCCCGGTGGATTCACCCACTGAAATCATCTGGCAGACCATGGCGGGGAAAACGCCCGTTTCGGACAATGGGTCGCTCATGGTGCGTCCCTCGGCAATCCCCTGGCGCACCTTGTAAATAGCGGCTTCTATGGTTTTGTTGCCCGCCGTTTTGGCTACGATATCCAGCGCATCCAAAATCGAAACGCCCGATGTGAGCATCGTGCCCATGGTACGGGTGAACTTGGCAACCGCCACACGACGCAGTAAAACGCCGAAAATCGGCAGGTTGAGCACGTAGCGATCAAAAAGGACGCGTCCTTTTTCGGTTTTCAGGACCCGGCGCGCGGTGAAGGTGAAAATCGCCCCGGCGCCGAGGATATATAGGATTTTGTCGCGCACGAAACGGCTCATGTCCACCACTATCTGGGTCGGGCCGGGCAGGGCGCTGCCGAAATCGGAAAACATCTCTTCGAAAACCGGTATCACGAAGACCATGATTACGGCCACCACGATGACCGCCACCGCCAGGGTAATGGCCGGGTATGTCATGGCGCCTTTGATTTTCTTTTTGAGGCGGGCGGCTTTTTCCAGGTAATTGGACAACCGCTGCAAGATGGTATCCAGGATCCCGCCGGCTTCGCCAGCGGCCACCATGTTGACGAACAGATCATCGAATTGGGCCGGATATTTCTTCAGGGCCTCGGCGAAGGTCTGCCCGCCTTCCACCGATTCTTTGATGTCCTTGATGGTTTTTTTGAAGGTCTTGTTTTCCTGCTGCTGGTGCAGGATATCCAGGCACTGGATGATGGGCAGCCCGGCGTCGATCATGGTTGAAAACTGCCGGCAAAAAAGAATCACGTCGGCCTGGGTAACCCTGGGCTGGGCCCAGGACACATTTTCGAAAAGGTCTTTGGGTTTCTTTTTGATCTTGACCGGGGTGATGCGCATCCGGCTCAGGTGGGCCCGCACGGCATCTTCGCTGGCGGCTTCGAATTCCCCCTTTTGGGCCTCATTTTTACGGTTTTTGCCTTCCCAGATGTAGACCGGCATGATCCATCACCCTTTCGTCGCTTGAACCTCGCGCAGCTTGGTTGGGCGTCAAGCCAGTCCTCCATGCTTGCCACCGCCCTTCGCGCGCCGGTCCCCCGATTTCCGTCTGAAGATGGCGCATCGTACAATCTTTTCCGGCGCTTGTCCAGCAAAGCGACGTCCTGTGCGACTCTGCCCCCAGGCACGCGTTTGGTTGGACTGCCAGGAGCGCTTTTCGAAGGGTTGGCTCTTGATCCCGGCTTCGGATTATGTCTATTGACAAATGAATGCTGAAGGCGATCAATGTCCTCAACATCTTTGCCCCTGCCATCCAGAGGATTTTGCCAAGGTGAACGATGATACCCACGCTCCGGCCTCGGACGGATTGACCTTGATCACCAGTCATGTCAACGCCGATTTTGATGCCATGGCCTCGATGTTGGCGGCCCAGAAGCTTTATCCCGAGGCCCTGGCGGTTTTTCCCGGTTCCCAGGAAAAGAGCCTGCGCCACTTTTTTATCAGCTCCATGGTCTACCTGTTCAATATGGTCGAAATACGGGATCTGGATCTGCAGGCTGTGCGGCGCCTGGTCCTGGTGGATACATGCCAGGCCAGTCGTCTCGGCCCGTTGGCACAGGTTTTGAGTAATCCCGGTATCGAGGTTCACGTCTATGATCATCACCCCCCCCGCGCTGACGACATCGCCGGCCAGGCCGGGATCAAGCGGTTGGCCGGTGCCACCGTGACCCTTCTTACCGGGCTGCTGCGCGAGCGCAAGATTCCCATCAGCGCCGATGAGGCCACCATCATGTGCCTGGGAATCTACGAAGATACCGGGTCGTTCACCTTCGCCTCGACCACCGTGGAGGACTTTCGGGCGGCCGCCTATCTGCTTGAACAGGGGGCCAACCTCAACACCGTGGCGCAATTGATCGCCCGCGAGATCAGTCCCGAGCAGGTCGGCCTGCTCAACGACCTGATTCAGGCCGCCGACCGTTACCGGGTCAACGGCATAGAGGTGGCCGTTACGAACATCGCCACGGACCGCTATGTCCCGGATCTGGCCTTTCTGGTGCACAAGATGGCGCGCATGGAAAATCTGGACGCGCTTTTTGCCATCGCCCAGATGGAAAACAAGGTGCATGTCATTGCGCGCAGCCGTATCCCGGAAGTGGAAGTCGACGCGGTGCTGGCCCCACTGGGCGGCGGCGGGCATCCTTCGGCCGCCTCGGCCACGATCCGGGATCTGACCCTGCTGCAGGTCGAACAGCGGCTGCGCGAAACACTGGCCCGGACCATCCGCTCCCGGCGGCGGGCGCGGGATCTGATGAGCGCCCCGCCGATCATCGTGGCTGCCGGTGCCAGCTGCGGTGCCGCCGCCGAACTGCTCCCGCGCTACAACGTCAACGCCCTGGTGGTGACCGAAAACGGTGCGCCTTCAGATCCTCTGGTCGGTTACATCACCCGCCAAGTGCTGGAAAAGGCCCTCTACCACGGGCTTCAGGATGTGCCGGTGCGCGATTATATGAATCCGGAGGTCGTCTCAGTGGGGCCGGATGCCGAACTGCAAGAGATCCAGGAAAAAATCATCGGCCACAAGCAGCGAATCCTGCCGATCTGTGAAGGCCAACAGGTGGTGGGGGTGCTGACGCGCACCGACCTGCTCAACCTGCTGATGCCCAGCGCACCCGGCACGGCCAACGGATACGAACCGCTCAGCGAGATGGTGGGCGCCCGTACCCGCAACATCCAGAAATTC
The DNA here is from genome assembly GCA_963668645.2 of Desulfobacterales bacterium. Classification (GTDB taxonomy): domain Bacteria; phylum Desulfobacterota; class Desulfobacteria; order Desulfobacterales; family UBA2174; genus UBA2174. Next base: position 1,407,678 of record CAXXWC010000021.1, on the reverse strand, counting down.
ATGCGCGAACGCCTCACACGGCGGCTTATCGATATTCTTCAAACGGTGGGCGAAGTGGCCGATGAACTGGATTGCGGGGCTTATGTGGTGGGCGGATTCGTGCGGGACCTGTTTCTTTATCGGCCCAACGAGGACATCGACATCGTTATCGAAGGGGACGGGATCCGGTTCGCCCGCCGTTTTGCCAAGATCATGGGAGGGCGGGTGCACACCCATGAGAAATTCGGCACTGCGGTGGTGGTCTTCCCCGATACGTTCAAGATGGATGTGGCCTCGGCCCGCATGGAGTACTACACCGTGCCCGCGGCGCTGCCCACGGTGGAGATGAGTTCGATCAAAATGGACCTGGCGCGCCGCGATTTTACCATCAACACCTTGGCGATCCAGCTCAACCCCCGGCGTTTCGGTATTTTGATCGATTTTTTCTCCGCGTTAAAGGACATCAAGGAAAAGACGATTCGCGTGCTGCATAACTTGAGCTTCGTGGAGGATCCGACGCGGGTGTTTCGCGCCATCCGCTTCGAACAACGCTTCGGTTTTTCCATCGGCCGGCTCACCGCCGGGCTGATCGAAAACGCCGTGCGGATGGACTTTTTCAAGCGCCTGGACGGCCGGCGGGTTTTTTCCGAGCTGCGTTTGCTTCTCGAAGAGGCCAGCCCTCTGGACCTGCTCAAACGCCTGGGCGACTACGACCTGCTCAAGGTGGTTCACCCCAGCTTGACTTTCAACGCTGAACTTTCGACCGCTTTTCAGGCGGTCAAGGAGGTCCAGTCCTGGTTCGATTTGCTTTTTTTAGAGGAATCTTATATGAAGTGGGCCGTTTATTTCATGGCCCTGATCCGTTCTTTCGACCGGGAGGTCACCGAGGCGATCTGCCGCCGTTTCGATCTGCCGCCGCGCCAGCGACGCCTTTTGGGCTCCGGACGTCTGATGGCTGAACGCGTCGTTTATCGGCTCGATAACCAGATCCCACCCGAAAACAGCATCCTGTGCAAGATGTTGCAAGGATTCAGTATTGAACAGATCCTTTACATGATGGCGACTACGCGGCAGGTCGCCGTGCAGCGGGCCATTTCGGTATATGTGACCCGCTTGCGTTTCGTTCAGCCGGCGATCAGCGGCGCCGACCTCAAAGTGCTCGGCATCCCCCCCGGCCCCATCTACCGGGAGATTTTCGATGCGGTGCGGGATGCCAAACGCAACGGTCAACTGGAGGACGTCAAAGACGAGCTGGCCCTGGCCCAGCGTCTGGCTTCCCGCCGGCCGGCCACCGAATCCCTGATCCCGCCCGAAGGGCCGTCACACCCTCAACCCGGCTGCTGACCGAGGACCCGGCCGGCACCCTAGCTTGAAATCAGGAAGATCCATGACTTCACAAATCATTCTGACCGGCATCACCACCACCGGCACGCCCCACCTGGGCAACTACGTGGGCGCTATCCGGCCGGCCATCGCAGCCAGCCGCAACCTTGAAACCGACTCTTTCTACTTTCTGGCAGACTACCATTCGATCATCAAATGCCAGGATCCGGACGAGGTAAACCGCTCAAGTCTGGAAGTGGCCGCCACCTGGATCGCCCTGGGGCTCGACACGGATCGGAGCATCTTCTACCGCCAATCGGACATTCCCGAAATCCTGGAACTGACCTGGATTCTCACATGCTCGACCGCCAAGGGGTTGATGAATCGGGCCCACGCCTACAAAGCCGCCGTGGCCGACAACGAGGCCTCCGGCCACGGGGACCCGGACCGGGGTATTTCCATGGGACTGTTCTGCTATCCGATCTTGATGGCCGCCGACATTCTGATGTTCAAGGCCAATCGGGTCCCGGTGGGCAAAGACCAGATTCAGCACCTGGAAATGGCGCGCGACATCGCAGCGCGTTTCAACCATCATTACGGGGAGCATTTCGTTCTGCCCGAGGCCGAGGTTCAGGAGCAGGCGGCGGTTCTGACCGGCCTGGACGGCCGCAAGATGAGCAAGAGCTATCACAACACGATCCCTCTTTTTACTTCGGAAAAGCAGTTGCGCAAGCTGATCATGAAGATCGCCACCAACAGCCTGCCGCCCGAGGCGCCCAAAGAGCCCGAGACCTGCACGCTTTTTCAGATCTACAAGGCCTTTGCCACAGCGCAGGAAGCCGAGGATCTGCGAGCGCGCTACGCGGCCGGGATCGGTTGGGGTGAGATGAAGCAGATGCTTTTCGAATATCTCAACGCCCAGCTGGCCGAGCCCCGCCGCCGCTACGAGGAGCTGATGGCCGACCCGGCGCATGTCGAACGGCTCTTACGTCAGGGGGCCGAAAAAGCCCGGGCTTACAGCCGTCCCATGCTTCAGGAGGTGCGCCGGGCGGTGGGGATCCGCCCGCTGGAGCGCTGAACGTTGCAACCGGGGCCGGGGCGGTGCAGGCCATGAACGATGAGATCTATGCCGTGCGGGTGGAGAATATTTTCGAGGGGCCGATGGACCTTCTCGTTCACCTCATCCGCAAGCACGAGCTGGATATTTACGATATTCCCATCGCCCTGATTACCGAGCAGTACCTGCATTACCTGGATCTGATGAAGGCGCTGAATATCGACATGGCCGGCGACTTCGTGGTCATGGCGGCCACCCTGGCCCAGATCAAATCGCGCATGCTTTTGCCGGTTTATGGGGCGCCGGACGAAGAGGAGGAGGATCCCCGCCTGGCCATCGTCCGTCCCCTGGCCGAGTACATGCAGATGAAGGCCGCCGCCGAGGCCTTGGCCGGACGCAATATTCTCGGCGAGCAGACCTTCACCCGGCCGCCGGCGGATGACGAGGCCGATCTGCAACCGGATCCGACCATGATACGGGTGGGGCTTTTCGAACTGATCGACGCCTTTCAGCAGGTCATCGATCGCGTCGGGCCAGCCCACCAGGTCGATCTGAGCGCCGACACCATCTCCATCAAAAAGCGGATTGCCCAGATCATCGACCGCCTGGAGGATGCCCGGTCTTTGGCCTTTGACCAGCTTTTCGAGGGGGCGGCCACCCGCCAGGATGTCATCGTAACCTTTTTGGCAATCCTGGAAATGGCCCGGCTCGAGCTGGTCGAGATCGTTCAACACGCCCAATCGGGGATCATCCGGGTCTTCTATCAATGAACGAAGATCTTGGGGCCATCATAGAGAGCCTGCTTTTTGCCGCCGAAGGGCCGCTGAGCATCGAGACCCTCGCCGAGGTGACCGCCACCGGTGAAAAGCCGGCCATCCACGCGGCACTGGAGATCCTGGCGGATGAATACGAAAAGCGCGGTGGCGGTTTTTACCTTCAGCAGGTGGCCGGCGGGTACCAGCTGCGCAGCCGGCCACGCTTTCACCCTTGGATCCGCCGTCTCAGGGGGACTTCCACCGCCCGCCTGAGCCGTGCGGCCCTGGAAACCTTGGCGATCGTGGCATACCGCCAGCCGGTATTGCGCGCCGAAATCGAGGCGGTGCGCGGCGTTGATTGCGGCGGCGTGCTGCGGATGCTGCTCGAACGCCGCCTGATCCGCGTCATGGGGCGCCGGGAGATCCCCGGCAGGCCCTTAATCTATGGCACCACTCGGATTTTTCTGGAGGTTTTCGAACTGCGGGACCTCAAAGACCTGCCGACTCTTAAAGAAATCAGGGACCTGTCCGCCAAACCCGGTGATGCGACACAGGGGCTTCAAGTCCCGCAACCAGTTATCGCAAACGGAAAAAAGCCTTGACTTTGGCGTCCATAAATTTCATAGTAAGCGTCGAATTTGAACCGGCACCCAGGAAGGGTTTGCCGGGGGAGCAGGCATGAATAAATCGAACTTGATCAATTCCCTCAAGGACTATACCGGCCTGAGTCGTAAGGACGCCGAGAACGTCGTGGACCAGTTTTTCGGTGCCATCACGGAAGCCATGGAAGGCGGTGACCGGGTGGAAATCCGGGGTTTCGGAAGCTTTTCCGTGAAGGAATACAAGGCTTATACCGGCCGTAACCCCAAGACGGGAAGGCAGATCGAGGTGCCCTCCAAACGGCTCCCCTTCTTCAAGGTGGGCAAGGAACTGAAGGAAAAAGTCGATTCCTGATCGATTCGGGCGGTTAACTCAGCGGGAGAGTGCCACCTTCACACGGTGGAAGTCACAGGTTCAAATCCTGTACCGCCCACCAGAATGAAAAAGAGGATTTGCCATAAAAAGATGGCAAATCCTCTTTTTTTAGTCTTCGTATTTGAACGAAAGCGCCACCCGGGCCCGGTAGCGCAGCACCTTGCCGTTTTCGATGGCCATGTCCATTTTGGTCACTTCGGCCACCCGCAGGTCACGCAGGCTCTTGCCGGCCAGCTCGACCGCCTTGGCGGCCGCATCCTCCCATGATTTGTCGCTCGTGCCCACCAGTTCGATGATTTTGTAAACGCTGCCGCTCATCTTTGAACCTTCTCTTGCTGAAGGGTTGGCGTGCAAGTCCTCCATTCCGGGTGCGAATGCGGCGGGAATGGGGGACGGATCAACGCAAAACGCCCCCATAGACCGGTTGGACCCGTCTTGGGGGCGTGGTGGTTGGCGTTCGGCCAGAGCCAGAAGAGGAATGTCGGTACCGGGCACCTCCGAAGATGTGCGTTCGGATGCATTACCGTTTCAATCTGTGAGGTTCCCTGGCGGCTGTCAAATCAATTTTCAGCCTTGCGGCTTGCAGGCCGGATCGGCGCTGCACCCGCCTGGCGCTCGGTACTGTGGCTGGCGCAGTCCGCGTCGCAGCAGGTCGAATCCGGTCTGGATGTTTTGTTTGAAGCGGTAGCGATCGGGGTTGATCATCCGTTTGGTTTCCTCCCAGAGCGCGATGCCGGAAAACAGGCTCCAGACCAGGTCGGCCAAAGCGGTGGGGTTGGCGGGAATGATGGTGCCTTTTTCGATTTCGGCAGTGAACATCGCTTTCAGGGTGCGCAACGCGGTGCGGCTCAATCTATTGATTTCAGAAAGCAGTTCCGGTGAAATGTTCTTCAGGGTTTCACTCGATTGGAGATGAAAGACGTTGTTAAGGATCAATGAGTCGAACTCGTAGACGTCCAGCATTCCCTGCATCACCCGATCGAGCTTGCGGTCGAAATCCAGGTCGGGATCGGCCAGGGCATGTTCGAGCTTGACGGTCATGAACTGAAGCACGCGCAGGTTCAAAGAGGCGTACAGATCGTCTTTGTTCTTGAAATAGAGATAGAGCGTACCGGGGCTCAGCTCCACTTCCCGGGCGATGTCTTCCATGGTGGCTTTCTCGTATCCCTTGGCGCTGAACACCCGGCGAGCTGCCATCATGATATCCTGGCGGCGCCGTTCGCGTTCTCTTTCTTTGCGTTCCTGGATTCCCATCAGTCTTTAGTCCTTTGGCTCTGGCGATAATTTGTGGTGTCGGCGAATTGGAAGCGTGTCAACACAACGCGAACTCCGGTATTCCCTCATCGCGTGGTTCATTGTGAAAGTCGATTCCAAAAGTCCCTGCCGCTGTCGGTCATTGTCCGCTCCCGGCTCATGGGCGGAGGGGGCGGGGACCCGGCATGGCCTCCCCTGAGACGGGCGATGCGCTCTGCCAGGGGAGGATGGGTGGCAAATAGGTTCTGCAGGTTTCCGCCCGCTAGTGGGTTGACGATGAACATATGGGCCGTTGCCGGGTTGGCGGACATGGGACGCCCCCCCCGGGCGTAGGCGCCCAGCTTTTCCAGTGCCCGGGCCAGTCCCTCGGTGGAACCGGAGATTTGAGCGCCGGTGCGATCGGCCGCGTATTCGCGGGAGCGGGAAATGGCCATTTGAATTACCATGGCCGCCAGGGGGGCCACCAGGGAAATGAGGATCAATCCCAAACCGCCGATGCCCCCACCGTTTTCGTCGCTGCGTTGGCCTCCGAAAATAGCCGACCAGCGTGCCATGCTGGCCAGCATCATGATCGCACCGGCCAAGGTGGCGGCGATGCTGCCTGTCAGGATGTCCCGGTTGCGTACATGTCCCAATTCGTGGGAGATGACTCCGGCGATTTCGTCGCGGTCCATGAGCCTGACCAGCCCCTCTGTCACCGCCACCGCGGCATGCCGGGGATTGCGGCCGGTGGCAAAGGCGTTGGGGGATGGATCGGGAATCATGTAGAGCCTCGGCATCGGCAACCCGGCGCGCCGGGTCAGAGACTCGGTCAGGGCATAGAGTTCAGGTGCCTGGTCCGGTGTGACGGGGCGGGCCTTATACATGCCCAGCACGATCTTGTCAGAGTACCAGTAGCTGGCAAAATTCATCACTGCGGCCAGCACAAAGGCCACCATCATGCCCTGGCGGCCGCCGACGAGTTGGCCGACGATCATGATCAGGGCTGTCATCGCTACCAGTAGCACGCCGGTGCGCAAGTTGTTGGTCGTCATGGCGTTGTCTGCCTCGCTTGGAGGATTGCGTTTGCCGTGCTGTTCGGTCTGTTTTGATAAACCGGCCCGGCGGTGTCGATCAAGGCCAAAATATAACGCCGATGCGCGCCAAGGCAATGGTTCGACCCATCGGATGGAAATTGACAGGTCCCGCAACTCAAATTATTAAAGACGCATCTTTCGACGCTCGTTGCATGGCTATGCGGCATGAACTGCCGAAAGTCGAATCAAGAATCCGGCTGACGCTCGATTTCTGGTGCGGGCCGGATCGGCTCGCCAGCGTCAATGCAAGACATTGATCAAAGGAAAGGTGAATCGATGAAGCCACTAACAAGCCGGAATGTTCGGATCTGTCTTCTCGGCCTGCTCCCGGTGATCCTTGCACCGGTGCTGATCGAGGCCGCCTGCATCCAGGGCGACTGCGTCACCGGAATGGGGGTCTACACCTGGCCGGATGGAACTCGTTACGAGGGCGGTTTCCGGGACACGCGCTTTGCCGGCCAGGGGATTTACACCTGGCCTGACGGCCGGCGCTACGAGGGGCGTTTCCGTAACGGCCGGCGTCACGGGCGAGGAATTTATACCTGGCCCAGCGGTTCGCGCTATGAAGGGCAGTGGAAGGCCGGGCGGCGCCACGGTCTGGGCACATACCAGTGGCCGGACGGATCCGGGTACCAGGGACAATGGGCAGAGGACGCCAAGAGCGGTTTGGGGATATACAATTTTGCCGACGGCCATGTCGAATCCGGTCGCTGGCAGGATGACGTCCTGGTCACCCCCATGCCTTCTAGTGAGGTGGCCCGCCAACTGAAAGGACTGGCCGAGGGGTCTGCTGAAGAGGCCTCGGCCAATCCTGCCCCGGCTCCTTCCGGAAGCGTATCAACCCCGGTTGACGCAGATTCCCGGCCGGAGCCCGTGCCGGGTCCGCCTCCGCCGCCTCCACCGGCATCCCGGAGCCAGGCTACCCTGGATGGAGATCCTATTCAGCTCAAGGCCGAGGGGCAGATCATAGACGGGGTGGGCACGAATTTGACTGCCGGCGGGGGGCGCACCGTGGCCGGCCATTTGGCCCTGGGGCTTGAACGCCGCAGCCCGGAGATCATCGGGGTGACCTTGAACTTGAGCAACACCAGCACCTGCCGCCTGCAATTCGAAGGATGGATGATGATCGGCGATGTTCTGGAGCGCGTCGTCGACTGGCGGGGCGACCAGAGCTTGGTCCCTGGAACCTCGCGCCGGGCTGAGGCTGTTGTGGCGTTGCCCTCCAATATCGAGAGCCTGAATTTGCGCTTCCAGCCCAAGGGGCGACTGGCCGAATGCCGCTAAGGCCGAAGGGCTTGCCCTGAAAAAGGCGCGGGCCGCGGCATCAAGACCGCGGCCCGCTGGCGTTGACCCCAGCGATTTTTAAAGGGTCCGGCACCACCTTGTAGCTCACATAGGCTGCCAGAATCAGGCTGTGGGTCGGCACGATCCAGCGCCAGATCCGTTCTGGTAAGGTGCGCGTCATCCATGGGGCCAGCACGGCGGCGACCATGGAGCCAAGCATCATCGATGGCAGCAGCATAAAGTCGAGTATCTCTCCGGAGGCCAGAAGCATCAACCAGACGATGATCGAAAACACGCAGGTGGTCCCCTTGCTGATGGCCGTGATGGCCATCTGGGTTTTGACCGGGATTCCGGAATGGTCGCCCCGGGCCGTTTCAGGCGGTGATGCAGGCGCCCTGACGGCCGCGGGCCGGCAGGGCGCAGGGTTAAGTCTTCACACTGGTGCGTCTTTTCTTCTGTACCCGTCCCAGGACTGCTCAGTGGTTGAGAACCACTTCGGGCTTTTTATCCGGTCGCCGCTGCTGCCAGTGGCGAACGGCCACGATCACAAGCCCGGCGGTGAGTACCATCAATACCACGGTGGCACCCAGCAGCACGTAGTTGTGGGACGCCAGGTACCGTTTGAACAGGTAGGCCAGGGAAAATACCGTGGTCACGACCATGAACAGGGCCGGCAGCATGGCAAAGGCATACTCTTTGCCGGCCTTGGCCAGCCAAGCGGCCAGGGTAATGAGGGTCAGGGCCGCCAGCAGCTGGTTGGCGGTGCCGAAGATGGGCCAGATGGCCGAAAAGGCGTTGGTAAATCCCAGCAGAAGCATCAGCACCACCGACAGACCCGAGTTGAACAGATAGGTCTTCATGATTTTGGGCGGCTCCTTGAACAGGATCGTCCAGAGTTCTTCGAACAGGTAGCGGTTGATGCGCACCGCAGTGTCGAGGGTTGTGGCGATGAATCCTTCGACCATCAGGATCCCGAAGACGGTGCCGTAGACCATCGGGATATGCAGCCCCTGGTGCATCAGTCCGCTCATGCCCAGGGCAAAAGCCAGGATCGGATTGGATTTTCCCTGGGCCGGGAACACGATCCGGGTGTAGTCGGCAAAGTCGATGCCGCTGCAAAGGGCCACCACCACGCCGATGGCCAGCAGTGATTCGAGCAGCATGCCGCCGTAGCCGATGCGCCGGGCATCGACCTCGCCGGTCACCTGCTTGGACGAGGTGCCGCCGGCCACCAAGGCATGGAAGCCGGAGATCGCCCCGCAGGCCACCGTGATGAACAAGAACGGCCAGATCAGCCCCAGCTTGGGAGTGGCGGCAGCCACGTTCATCAACGGTGCGCCGATGGTGGCCCCGCCCAGGCCGGCGCCCACGGCACCGGCGATCAGCAGCAGGATCCCGCCATAGAGGATGAACACGTTTGTGAAATCACGCGGCTGGAGTAGTATCCAGACCGGAACCCCTGCGGCCACAAACGAGTAGAGGGCCAGCAGCACCATCCAGGTCTTGATCTCCAGATGGACCGGAAGGGCCAGCCCGGCAGCGATCGACACCAGGCAGATGACGATGGCCAGCGGATAGGTGAGCGACAGAGGGGCGTTCTTGCGGTAGTTGAGCCACCCGACCAGGGGGGCGAACAGGGTGATGACGATCACCGAGGTCGAGGCGATGCCGCCGATGCGGCCCATGGTCACGCCGTCCTTGACCACCGTCTTGAGCAGGGTCTGGTCGGCAGGCAGCCTCATCATGTCCAGCGACACCAGGGATGTCAGCGAAACGGCTGAGGCCACCAGGAAGGCCGAGGTGACCAGGATGCACAGCACGATGGTAAAGCCGATCATCAGGGCGAAGCCGGCGTCGCCCAGGGACTTGCGTGCGATCTCGGCCACGGAATGGCCCTTTTCGCGGATCGAGACGAAGAGCGTGACGTAGTCGTGCACCGCGCCGATGAAGATGCCGCCCAGAATCGCCCACAGCCAGACGGGCAGGGCTCCGTAGAGCAGTGCCATGGTGGGGCCAAGAACCGGCCCGGCACCGGCGATGGACGCGAAGTGGTGGGCAAAGACCACCGACGATTTCGTCGGGCAATAGTCCCGGCCGTCCTGCATGCAAACCGCCGGGGTCTGGGCGCTGGGGTCCTCACCCAAAATGGTTGCCAGGTAACGCGAATAATACCGGTAGCCGAGAATCAGTGCCACCAGCGCCACTGCCATGAGCCATAGCACGTTCATTTCAGACCTCCTTTAGCTTCGATCCACACGTCGTGGTCCACCAGACCCTGACCGGCCAACTCTCTGAAAATGCGCAGGGCCAATTCGCTGCCGCCGGGTGGTGGGGTGGTTGTCTCCCAGACCAGGTGCAGGCTTGCATCGCAGTCGTAGGCGGCGCTGCGATAGACCCGCGCGGCAATCAATCCGTGGATGCCACGGCAGCAAGCGGCCCATTCATCCATTCTGGCCACCACAGATGCACCGTTGCCGTGGGCAGAACGAATCCGGATGACGTCGATCCATTCCATATGGCTTTCTCCTCTGCGCGAGTCCTGACCTCATCTTTGCGGAGACCGTGCCAAATAAAATATATTTAAAAATCATGTTGTTAGACGGGTATCGTCATATAACTGACATACGCGCCAGAATAAATCTGTCAAATTTTTCAGTCTTGGAATATTCTACACCCCGCGACAGTTTTCTCCATTTCGGGCTCTGAACCTGGCCAAGAGAGTACCGTCGAAAGGGGCGCCGCCATGACATCGACTGCTGAACTGGAGTTTTTTCGGGAGGTTTCCCTGCGCATCTGCGGCAGTTTGGAAATCGACAAGGCCCTGAACCAGGTGCTGGTATACGTGCGAGACTTTCTGCCGGCCGATGAACTGGTTCTGGTGGTCTATGCGCCGGAGGCCGGGGCGGTGGAGGTGGTGGCCAGCGCCGATGCTGCCGGGGGCCAGCTCCGCCGTGAAAGCACCGTGATGCCCGAGCCGGTGCGCGCCGAGATCGAGGCGGCCGGCAATCATATCCGGGTGCGGCTGGCCAACGATGTGCACGCGGACCCGATCCTCAGCCGCGTCGGCCGCATCCTTGACTGGCCAGCCTCCTCGGTGATCGCCGCCCGTCTGATCATCGAGGGGGCGATGGTCGGCGCCCTATATGTCAGGGCCATCGGCACGGGCCGCTACACCCGGGAACACGTGCGCCTTTGGGAGATGGTCAACGAGCCGGCCGCCGTCGCGCTGGCAAACAGCCAGCGCTACCGCAAGGCGGCAGAGTTGCGCGACCGGCTCAAGGACGACAATCAATACCTGCGTCAGGAGCTTCGTAAAAACGCCAGCGAGGAAATAATCGGCGCCGATTTTGGTCTTAAGGATGTGATGAACCGGGTCCGGCATGTGGCTCCGCTCTCCTCGCCGGTCCTGCTGCTCGGGGAGACCGGAACGGGCAAGGAACTGATCGCCACGGCGATCCACAATCTTTCGCCCCGCAACAGCGGCCCCCTTGTCACGGTCAACTGCGGCGGCATCCCGGAGTCGCTAGTCGACAGCGAGCTGTTCGGCCATGAGCGCGGCGCATTTACCGGCGCCAGCACCACCCGGCGCGGCCGCTTCGAACGGGCCCACGGCGGTACGATCTTTCTTGACGAGATCGGCGAGCTGCACCAGCAGGCTCAGGTCAGGTTGTTGCGCGTACTGCAGGAAAAACGCATCGAACGGGTTGGCGGTACGGCACCGATCAGGGTGGACATCCGCATCATTTCGGCTACCCACAGAGATCTGGAAAAAATGGTCGCCCGCGGCCAGTTTCGAGAGGATCTCTACTTCCGGCTCAAGGTGTTTCCCATCGTTCTGCCCCCGCTGCGCGAGCGCACTGCCGACATTCCTGTCCTCGTCCAGCGCTTCATCGTCAAGAAGGCGCGTGAGATGGGGCTGCGCCGGATCCCGCCGGTGGCCCCCGGAGCCGTCGACCGGCTGCTGGACTATCCGTGGCCGGGAAACGTGCGTGAACTGGAAAACGCCGTTGAGCGTGCCATCATCCTGTCAGACAACAACCCGCTGGACTTCGCCGAAATTCTCGGCCCGCCGCAGAGTACGGATGCCCCGGCACTGATGAACGCCGACAGCGACGTGTTGAACCTTGACGAACTCGTGCGGCTACACATCCGCCGCGTGCTGGAGGCCACCGGCGGGCGTATCGAGGGGCCGGCGGGTGCGGCGGCCCGGCTCGGCCTCAATCCAGGCACCCTGCGCCACCGGATGCGCAAACTGGGCATCCCCTTTGGCCGGCGGGCGGCGGGCGTGTATCCATGCCGTGTCGATGGCGGCCGCTTCTCCGGAAAGAGCGCCCGGTGCGTCTAAAAATACGAAGGCCCCATGCACCAGGCGGTGCATGGGGCCTTCGTATGTTCAGGCGCAGTTGCGCCGGGAATCAATACATGTCGTCGTCCATCCCGCCTGGGGGCATGGCGGCGCCCTTTTTCTTTTCGGGTTTGTCGCTGATCATGGCTTCGGTGGTGAGCATCAAGCCTGCCACGGAGGCGGCGTTCTGAACGGCAAAACGGGTCACCTTGGTCGGATCGATGACCCCGGCAGCCACCAGGTTCTCGTAAGTCTCGGTGGCAGCGTTGAAGCCGAAGTCGTCTTTGCCTTCACGGACCTTGTTGAGCACCACGGAGCCTTCCAGCCCGGCATTGATGGCGATCTGGCGCAGCGGTTCCTCCAGGGAGCGGCGCAGAATTTCGAGGCCCAGCTTCTCATCGCCGCTGACCTTGACCTTGTCCAGGGCCTCTATGCAGCGCACCAGGGTGACCCCGCCGCCCGGCACGACACCTTCTTCCACTGCAGCGCGGGTGGCGTTGAGCGCGTCCTCGACGCGGGCCTTCTTTTCCTTCATTTCGGTTTCGGTGGCCGCGCCGATGTTGATCACCGCCACGCCGCCGATGATTTTGGCCAGGCGCTCCTGGAGCTTTTCACGGTCGTAGTCGCTGGTGGTCTCCTCGATCTGGGCGCGGATCTGCTTGACCCGGGCTTCGATGGCGGCCTTGCCGCCGGCGCCGTCGACGATGGTGGTGTTGTCCTTGTCGATGCGCACTGTCTTGCACTTGCCCAGATCATTGATGGTGATGTTTTCCAGCTTGACCCCCAGGTCTTCGCTGATCATCTGGCCGCCGGTGAGAATCGCGATGTCTTCCAGCATGGCCTTGCGCCGGTCGCCGAAGCCCGGGGCTTTGACCGCCGCCACCTTGATCGTGCCGCGCAGCTTGTTGACGATCAGCGTCGCCAGGGCTTCGCCCTCGATATCTTCCGAGATGATCAGCAGCGGTTTGCCCATGCGTGCGGTCTGCTCAAGCATGGGCACCAGATCGCGCATGGCGCTGATTTTCTTTTCATGGATCAAGATCAGCGGCTCTTCGAGCACCGCCGTCATCTTCTGGGCGTCGGTGATGAAGTAGGGGGAGATGTAGCCGCGGTCGAACTCCATGCCTTCGACCACATCGAGGGTGGTCTCCATGCTCTTGGCTTCCTCGACGGTGATAACCCCTTCCTTGCCGACTTTTTCCATGGCATCCGAGATGATCTTGCCCACCGTCTCGTCGCCGTTGGCCGATACCGTACCCACCTGCTGGATTTCGTTCTTGTCCTTGGTGGGTTTGGAAATTTTCTTGAGTTGGGCCACAACGGCTTCCACACCCTTGTCGATGCCGCGCTTGAGGCCCATGGGGTTGGCTCCGGCAGCCACGAGCTTGCATCCCTCGGTGCAGATCGCCTGGGCCAGCACCGTGGCGGTGGTGGTGCCGTCTCCAGCCGTGTCACTGGTCTTGCTGGCGACCTCCTTGACCATCTGGGCGCCCATGTTGACGAATTTGTCTTCCAGTTCGACCTCTTTGGCTACCGTCACGCCGTCCTTGGTGACCAGCGGCGAGCCGAAGGACTTTTCCAGCACCACGTTGTTGCCCTTGGGGCCCAGGGTCACTTTGACCGCATCGGCCAGGGTGTTGACGCCCTGGAGCATTTTCTCACGGGCTTTGGTCCCGTATATAATCATTTTTGCTGCCATCTTGCCGTTCCTCCTTGAAAAATTCAGTCGATCACGCCGAGAATGTCGTCTTCACGCATGAACAGATGCTCCACACCATCGATCTTGATTTCGGTGCCGGAGTACTTGGCAAACAGGACCCGGTCGCCTTCTTTGACCGCCATGGCGATGCGCTTGCCATCGTCGCCCATCTTGCCCGGTCCGGCGGCCACGACTTTGCCTTCTTGGGGTTTTTCCTTGGCGGTGTCCGGAATGATGATGCCGCCGGCGGTTTTCTGCTCTTCCTCAACGCGCACCACCAGGATTCGATCGTTCATCGGTTTGATCTTCATGGGTCACTTTCCTCCAACCAATTGTTAGATTTAGAACGTTTCGCCGACGGGGGTCGGCTTGCCACAATCGTCTTGACCTCCGACTTGCCCGAGCCGCACCGCCGACGTCAGGTGGCGGCCCAAGGCCGGTGGAGTTTCAATAATCGTCTAAGTTCCGGATTTGGGTCGGTCAGGTCGATGCCGGGAATGTCCTGCCGGAAGAAATCTGATAACGCCGATTCGTTACTCCGTGACGTCATATTTTCACAGCCCATCTCTGATGCAATAAAAGTATAGGTTTCCAACAGTTGGATGGAATAATAATCATGCCCGCATCGATGTCAAGCGGTGGCTGCCAGGGACTCCGTCGCTTTTTTGGGCGATGCGGCAATAAATTGTTTCTAATCAGCAATCTTTTGCCTTCGAATCATCCATCCAAAATAAAATCGGTGATGTAGGGGTTTTCAACGCATTCGCGGCCGATAGTGGAAGTCGGGGTCTCGCCGTAGTCGTGGCCCGGCCACACCACGGTGTCCGGGGGCAGTGAAACGATGCGCGCGGCCAACGATTCGATCAGCCGATCCAGGGAGCCGCCGCTCAGATCGGTGCGGCCCACGTCACCCACGAAGAGAGTGTCGCCGGTGAACAGGTGCTTGCCGATCATAAAGCATATCGATCCGGGGGTATGGCCCGGGGTATGGATTACCCGGATGCGCAAAATGCCAAGCTCCAGAACCTCGGCGTCGGCCAAGCGGCGGTCGGCCGGCGGGGCCGCCGGCAGGCCCAATTCACGCTCGATTTGAGCGCGGTGCTGCGGATCGGTGAAAAAACGGTCGTCTTCGGCATGCATGCACACCGGCGCACCGGTGGCTGTCCGGATCGGTGCGTTGGCCTGCACGTGGTCGGCGTGGCCGTGAGTGTTGAGAATCAATGCGATCCTTGCGTTTTTTTCCCTGGCCAGGGACAGAATCCGCTGCGGCTGGCCCGCCGGATCGATCACCGCCGCCTGATCGGTATCCGGACAGATGACAAGGTAGGTGTTGACGTCAAAGGGGGGAATCTTCAAGACTTCGATGCGCGGTTCAGCGGTCATTTTCCGATTCCTTTTTTATTTGGCATCATTTTTGGGTCCGTGCCGCAGCGGTACGAATCTTTGGACCGGAATTCCGGCAGGGCCCTTATCCCATGGCAGACGCATGATCCGCGGCCATCCCGCGATACCATTCGGCCACCCTGTCGGCCCACCCGAGCCGTTCGATCAGACTTTGATATTCACCCTCCAATGGCGCCGTGATCGATAGGCGCCGGCCGCTGATCGGATGATCCAAGGCGATGGCCACGGCGGCCAGAAGCATCCGATTAGAGCCGTAGCGGCGGCGAAAAAAACGGTTGTGAACCCCCTGGCCGTAATTGGTGTCGCCGACGATGGGATGGCCCAGGCGGCGCAAGTGGCGGCGGATTTGGTGGCGCCGGCCGGTGCGGGGCCAGACCGCCACCAGACTGTAGCGGGAGGTGGGATACTTGTCCACCGGCTCGGGGATTTCCACCGTGGCCAGGCACTGGAAATCGGTCACCGCCGCCTGGGCCGCCTTGTTGGGATCCACGTCGGCGTCGGCGATCCTGCACAGGGCCTCTTTAAGGGGGTGGTCGATGCGGCCTGCAGGCGGGGCGTAGCCGCGCACTACGGCCAGGTAGGTTTTGGCCACCGAACGGCCCTGGAAAGACGCGGCCAGACAACGGGCCACCCCGGTGCTCAAGGCAAAGAGCAGGACCCCGGAGGTGGCGCGATCCAGCCGATGGGCTGGGAAAACCGGGGCGTTGAGCATCTCCTTGGCCCATTGCACGGCAAAGTGCCGCGCGTGGCATTCAATGCGGCTCGGATGCATCAGGAGGCCGGCCGGCTTGTGGAAGGCCGCCAGGTAAGGGTCCCGGTAAAGGAGCGTGAAGGATTTGCGGTTCATGTCTGATGACCTGTGACCTTTCGGGAATGCCGTTTCGGGCCGCTTAAACGGTACGACAAATCGCCCGGGTATCTTTGACTCCGGCCGGATCGGTGTTAGGATAGGCGTCCCGGTTTGCGGCGTCAATCGACAACCGGTTGCGATGGAGGCGCTGCGGAAACCGAACGATGGCAAGGAGGCGGCGATGAATGCATTCTGGGTGGTCCTGGCGGCGGCGATGAGTGTCTTTGGCCTCATGGCTGCGGCATTGGCCCTGCGCCAACACCGGCATCCGGATACCGATACGCATCACGGGGAAGGCGGGTGCGTTCATCCCCAGCAGAAGATCAAGTGCCTGCAATGCCCGTCGAGGCTCCCTTCCCGGGATAGCGAGGGTTAAAAAAGGCTCCGGCATGGACGGCCTCAAATCCTACCGCGAACTGACCGCCAAGGTCGACGCCCAGTGGCAGCGCAGCCGCGAACGGCTCGGCAACAGGCTTCAATGTGCACCGGGCTGCAACGACTGTTGCCGCCATATTTCGGTTTTCCCAGTAGAGGCCGTCAGCCTGGCCCTGGCCCTCAAGGCATTGCCCCCCGAACAATCCACCGCCCTGCGCCGCCGGGCCGCTGCCGCGGATCCAAACGGGGACTGCCCGCTGCTCGACCGGGACGGGCGCTGCGCCCTGTATCCGGCGCGTCCGGTGATTTGCCGCACCCAGGGGCTGCCCCTGCTGATCCGGGGAGGCCAAGACCTCCAGCTCGGCGCTTGCGGACGCAACGATTTTTCCGACGCCCCCATTCCGGCCGGGGCGGCGATCGATCTGGACCGGCTCAACACCCTTCTGGCCGCTGTCAACCGGCTTTTTGTGCGCCGGTACCTGCCCGGGGCCCCTGAGCGGATCAGCGTTGCCGCGGCTATGCAAATCGAGGTGCCATGACCCATCGGGAAATCGTCGAGCGGCTCAACCGCGATCTTGCCGATCTTTCCTTTGCCGCCCCGGTGGCCTGGATCTACAATCCACTGGACTATGCCCGGGAGGCCTACCTGGCTTACGCCGAACGTTATGGCGCCGGGCCGCGGGAACTGGTTCTGCTCGGCATGAACCCCGGGCCGTGGGGCATGATTCAGACCGGAGTGCCCTTTGGCGAGGTGGCTGCGGTGACCGGCTGGCTCGGGTTGCAGACCCCGGTCCAGGCCCCGGTACGGGTTCATCCCAAGCGTCCCATCGAGGGGCTGGCCTGCCGCCGCAGCGAGGTTTCGGGCCGGCGGCTTTGGGGATGGGCCCAAAAGACCTTCGCCACGCCGGAGCATTTTTTCGCCCGTTTCTTCGTGGCCAACTACTGCCCTCTGGTTTTTATGGAGGCTTCGGGCCGCAACCGTACCCCCAATCAACTGCCGGTCGCCGAACGCCGCACCCTGGAATCGGCCTGCGACCGAGCCCTGGTCCGGTTGGCGGTTTTGCTGGCACCGCGGCATGTCATCGGGGTGGGGCGTTTTGCCGCCGACCGGGCGCGTGCCGCCTTGTCCGGCACCGAGATCCGGGTGGGGCGGATCACCCATCCGAGCCCGGCCAATCCGGTGGCCAACCGGGGATGGGCCGAAAGGATCAACCGGGAGCTGGCCGAGCAGGGGATCATGATCTGAACCCGGGGGGAGGCCCCCTTAAGTATGGATCGGTTTGCTCGGTGCGTATAAATTGATCAAAGGGATGCCATGATATCCGATACACATGCCAGTGGCCTTTACGACGTTCATGCGCACTTGCAGGATGATCGGCTGGGGCCGGGTCTGGAACGGGTGCTCGATCGGGCCCGGGCCGCCGGGGTGCGGCGGATTATGTGCTGCGGGATCCACCCGGGCGACTGGCAGACGGTTTTGGACCTGGCCCGGCACCACGAGATGGTGGTCCCGTCTATCGGTTTGCACCCGTGGTATCTGGAAAAGCGAACCTGCGACTGGCGCGAACGGCTCGAGGACCTGGCAACGCAACATCGCTGCGGGATCGGCGAGATCGGCCTGGACCATCACCTGCCGGCCGAGACCCGTCCGCTGCAAGTCGAGACTTTCCGCTTTCAGGTGCGCCTGGCCAACCGCCTCGGCCGGCCGGCCTCGATCCATTGCCGGCGGGCCTGGCGCCCCTTGCTGGAAACCCTGGAACGGGAGGGCGGGCTGGAGGCCGGCGGTTTGATGCACGCCTTCGGCGGTTCTCCGGATCTGGTGCCGGTCCTGGAGCGGCGCGGGTTGATGATCTCTTTTGCCGGCGGCATCACCCGGCCCAACGCCCGCCGGCCCATGGAAGCTTGCCGGACGGTGACGGCCGGACGTCTGCTGATCGAAACCGACAGCCCGGATATCCTGCCCACCGGTTGTAAAGGACCTCACAACGAGCCGGCTTGCATCATCGAGGTACTGCGGGCTGTGGCCCTGGCCCGGGGGATTGGGCTGGCGGCCGCGGCCGAACTGACCGGCGACAATGCCCGGTGTCTTTTCGGCGTACTGGAGGAGCCGTAATAGAGGTGTTTCCTGTTGGATGTTGCGGATAAGGGGCCGTTTGCCGGTGCCGGCAGAACCGATCCTGAGGCCGTTTTGAACCGTTTAAGTTCCTTTGTCGAGGAAACCGGCCGTGAATCGCTTTGCCAGGCTCGAACAACTGGTGGGAATCGAGACTGCGGGACGCTTGAAGACAGCCCGGGTGGCTGTTTTCGGTTTGGGCGCCGTGGGTGGCTTTGCCGTCGAGGCACTGGCCCGGGCCGGGGTTGGCCACCTGTGCCTGGTGGACTTCGACACGGTTCAGTCCACCAACCTCAATCGTCAGATCCTGGCCCTTGAATCGACCTTGGGGCAATTAAAGACCGAGGCGGCTCTGCAGCGGGTCCAGCAGATCCATTCAGACTGCCGGGTCGATCTGAGAAGCGCGTTCGTGGATGCCGAGACCGTTGGCGGTCTGCTCGATCCGATGCCGGATGCGGTTATCGATGCCATCGACGGGGTCAATTCAAAGGTCGAACTTCTGGCCGCAGCCCGGCGCCAGGGCATCTTTACCGTATCGAGCATGGGAGCAGCCTGCCGCCTCGATCCGGCCTTTATTAGAGTGGCCGATCTGTCCCGCACCGAGGTCTGCCCCCTGGCACGCATCATGCGCCGCCGGCTTCACCGCAGGGGGATCTATGACGGAATCCGCTGCGTTTTTTCCACCGAGGCGCCCCGCGCGCAACAGGAGGCATCCTCCGTACCGGTCGAGCCTGCCGCCCGCGGACGCCAGCGCCAACCGCTGGGAAGCATTTCTTACATGCCTGCAATTTTCGGGATGACGGCGGCCGCCGAGGTCATCCGCCATCTCATCGGGCAATCCGGGCCGTAAGCTGTCCTCATCCGGGCCGCGGTGGATGCGGCTTTTTGCAGGCATGCAGCCGGAAACGGGCGCACCGACCGAATGGACCTTCGAATTTCAATAGGCAAGGCGCTTCAGTTCAATTCCAAGGCTCGGTGTTCCTGGGCCAAGTTAACGTAGTTGCGGTATGGACGCCGGAAGCGTTCGGCATCGTCGGGTGCGATTTCTCTTTTGACCCCTGCCGGGATTCCGGCCGCCATCACGCCCGGGGAAATTTGCTGGCCCTGGCGTACCACCGCGCCGGCCGCCACGACCGCTCCCGTACCCACCCGGGCGCCGTTGAGCACGATGGCGCCGATGCCGATCAAGGCCTCGTCTTCCAGCGTGCAGCCATGCACCACTGCGCGATGGCCCACGCTGACCCGGTCGCCGATCGTCGCCGGATGGCCGTGATCGGTATGCACCACGCTGTTGTCCTGAATGTTGGTCTGGCAGCCGATACGGATCGGGGCCATATCTCCGCGCAGGACCGTGCCGTACCAGATGCTTGAATCGTCGCCGATCTGCACGTCGCCGATGACCACCGCCGTGGGCGCGATAAAGACGTTTTTACCGATCACCGGGGTTTTGCCTTGGAAAGAAAGAATCAATTTAGACTCCTTGTGTTGTGGAAGTATCCTATTTTGCATCTGAGGTTCTTCATGTATCCGTGAGTGCCTCGGCAAAGGGGGGATGGGATTTCGGGGCTAGACGGTGCCTTCTCCGGTTTTTCCGGCAATGGCCTCCAAAGCCATAAGGGTGCCGCCCACCGGAGCGTAGGCCAGGAAGATCAGGTTGAGTCCTGGCACGAGAAACCAGAGCCCGAAGCCGAGGTGCAGGCCGAGGCTTGCCCTGAGACGTGCGAAGCGGGCCGCAAAGGGTTCCAGGCGGCGGGCCGGGACCAGGTCGGTACAGTCCCAGGCCATGCATACCGCCGCTACCGCCGCCGAGAGGATCGCCAAAAACGGCCCCAAAGGGGTGATGAGCCAGCCCAAGACCAGCAGGATCAGACTCAAAAGCAGGGGGACCACGGCGCGCGGCACCTCCTGGGCCACCAGATACATGAACCAGCGCAAAAGGGACATTTGGGGTGGGGGGACTTCTTTTCCTGTGACGATCCGCTCGGTATAGCGGCTCATCATGTCCATGACAAAAACGGCAAAGAGGACCTGGGCTGCGAGGTATCCGACCAAGGCGGCCGCCGCGATGAGCAGCAGGGCCAGGATCCAGGAGGCCAGAAACCAGAGCCACACGATCCAAATACTTTCCGGGCGCGGCCAGATTGAAGCCAGCAGCGGCCCGTGATAGGTCAGGGCCAGGCCCGCGCCGACCACTGTGGCGACGAGTACGGCCGCCAGGCGTACCAGACCCAGGGTCAAAAGCCGGCCATTGCCCAGGGCCAGGCGCAGTCCTCTCAAGTTATAGCGCAGTCCTCGGACGATCCCCATCTTTCCGGTCTCTACTTGATGTTTTGATTTTCCGGGTTCATCAGCCGTTCCAGAGCCATGGCGCAATCCATCTGGGCCGCCTCCGGCCCCTCGATGTTGATGGTGTGGTTTTCAAAGTCCACATCCACCAGGCGGCATCCTTTCTGCTCGGCTACGGCCTTGATCAGGTTGAACATCCTGGTTTCATCCATGGTTTCATTATCTTGCATCGGTTTGTCCTCTGCGTGGAAGCGTCAGCGCGGCCTTGTACAGCCTTGCGGGCCGATGTATAATGGCGTGTCTATCGCATAGGCGGCACTATAGCCATCCATTGAGTCATTGGCAAATCTAACTGGAGAAAATGGGTTTCGGTTCAGGCGCGCAATGGGCAAAAAGATGCATTTCCAGGCTGCTGAGAATGCCTTTAAACGCGGCTGATTTTCAGATCAATGGAGAAGACGGACCATGGAACAATGGATTCCCTACGAGGAAGGCGAATATACCGTTGAACAGGCTTTTTTGTGGACCCCTTCCGGTCATGGGGTGCGGGTGGGCAAGACGGTGGTGGAGGTCTATCTGGATGGTGTCGGCCAGCGCCAGCTCAAGGGCTCGGGGCAGTTGATCAACGCTTTGCTCATGGATTTGATGGATCATGACGACAAAGTGGACCTGATCCTCGATTTGGCGGCCGGCCATCGTTACCGATTGGTGGCGCCGACACTTCGTGCCGGCAAACTTTTCACCCCCGGAGTGCGCGGCGCCTTCCACTTCTATCCTTGCAGCCCCTGGATCCCGCTGGCAGATGCCCGTTTCGAGGCGTTGCTCCGAGAGACGATCTTTCTCGATGAATCATGACAAAAAGACCGGGCGGCCGGGAGGCCGCCCGATCAATTTAGCAACCGGGATCTATCGCTGCCACGAGAGCAATATCACAGGCGGCCCCCGGTTTTCCGTCTCCGGCAATGAGGCGGTAGTCAGCTCCGTCCACCACACCCACGGAAGGCACAACTCGCCTCGTGTTCGATGCGATGACGGTGCTTGCGTTACGGGAAAGAAAATCACTGTCGCTCTGAGAAACGACCCCCGCCGAAGCCCAAGGTGTGGGATCGCCACCCACCGAGGTTTCAGGTCCGCCAACGGCGCTGACAAATGCCACGTCGCGCGGATCCACCACGCCCGCCGTTACCGTGCCGACCAGTGCGGCCCCAAAAACGACAACAGCTATCAGAACGATATGGATACGATTCATGGCACCCCCCTATCTCTCCTTCCGGCTTCGACCGGCTTCGAGGCGGTCGAGCGGAAATCTAATCGGTTATGTCGGATTGAATGTCGGATGTTACGGGCCTTCCGGTCTCCGTATGTCCTGAGTCTTACTCTAAGGCGGCCTCTATGGCTGTCAAGGGCCAGGCGTCTTATCTTCAGCGGGCCTGAGTGGTGGGATAGCGAATTCTTTACCGATCAGTGCAAGTGTGATATTTTAAGTACTCTTCACGATAACAGGATTTGAATTTGTAAGTCGCCATGCCGGTTTCAGAACTTTTTTATGGGCACAGGACCGGCAGAAAATAAAGGGGGGATGGGCTAAATATGCAATATTCAAGTGTTTTTCGGAGTATTGTGGCGGTGTGGATCTTGATTTGCTGGCCGACTCTGGGATTCGCTGCAGATGAGGCTTCCATCAAACCGATGGAGACTGAGGCGACCGATTTGCGTTTGAGTCTCGATGCGTTCATCGCCAAAGTTCACGAGCGAAACGAGCGGATCCGTTTTCAGCAACTTGAATGGAACATCAGCCAGGACGCCGTGACCAACGCCAAGGCGATTTTCGAACCCCAGTTCGTGGCGTCCTACATTCACGATTACAGCCACATCCCCAAGACGGTCGAAGATTATTCAAGCCTCGGATTTCTCGACAGCGAAAACGATACTTATACCAAGCGCAACAACGAATACACATCGGCGGTGGAGGGGCTACTTCCCACAGGTGCCCAGGTGCGACTTGGGTATACTTTAAAGGAACTGCGAAGCAGCCTGCTCGATGCCGCCTCCACCGACGCCCAGTACCAGACCTTCTTCGGCGGCAGTCTGGTTCAACCTTTGCTTAAGAATGCCGGGATTGATGTCACCCGGGCCAATATCCGGGTAGCCGAAGCCGATGCCGCCATGGCTTTCCAGGGCTACCGCCGTGAGTTGCTGCAGGTGGTTTCCGAGGCTGCTTCCGCCTACTGGAACCTTTGCCTGGCCCAGGAAAAAGTCGGCGTGCGCGCCGAATCGGTGCGCATCGCGCAGGCGATCCTGGATGACAATCGAGAGCGCGTGCGGACAGGCAAGATGGCCGAAACCGAGGTCGTCGAGGCCGAAGCGGGCCTCGTACTGCGAAAGTCGCTGGAAGTGGCGGCGCGCCAGGAATTGATGATGGCAGTCAACGCGGCCAAGACCCTCTTTTCAATGCCGGCCATGGAGATAAACGGCAGGGTGGTGGCGACCGACAAATTGGCGCTGAGAGAAGTGGAGACCGACTTTACACGCGCCTACGAGGAATCGCGACGGGCACGGCCAGAATTTTTGTCGGTCCTGCACAAAATCGAGCGGGAAGGCATCCGTTTGGCTTACGCTGAAAATCAGCGCTGGCCCCAACTCGACCTCAAAGCCAGCTATGGGATCAACGGCCTGGACAACGACAGTCCGTCCGGTTCCTGGAGCATGGCCAAGGACAACCAGTACCCGAGTTACACCGTCGGCCTGGAATTCAGGATTCCGATCATGGGTGGAGAAAAGACAAAAAGCGAGGTGGCGGCTGCCAAGCGCCGTAAAGAACAGACCTTGCTGGAATTGAAGGCGACCGAGACGGCGCTGGCCAATGCGGCAGACACATCGATCCGCAACGTACGCAGCGCCATCGATCAGGCCGAAAAATATGCCCAGGTCGTCCGCTTGAACGAGCAACTGCTCGTGGTGGAGATGGAGCGCATGGCGGCCGGGCGCAGCAACAGTCGCCTGGTTTTGGATCGTGACGAAGAATTGAACCGGGCGCGTGAAGCCTACCTGGAAAGCCTGGTGAACTTCGAAAAAGCGGTGATTGCGCTTGATGCCGTCAAGGGCAGCTTGCTTCAAAAATACGGGATTGAAATTGCGGAGGCCTCATGAGGAGAATCGACAGATTAGGCAGTGACGGGAGGCGGTACGGCCTTCTTTTTTTCCTTATTTTATTGGCGACAGTCGCCGGATCGAACGCGTTTGTCGGCGCTGCGGCCTTTGCCGAGATGTCACCGCCGGTTTCCGGAATTACAGAGCCGATCAACGATGTGACCATGAGCCTTGCGGTGCCGGGCATCGTTTCCGTGATTTCCGTCAAAGAAGGCGACCGGGTGCGCCAGGGACAGCAAATCCTCTACTTGGACAAGGAGGCTGAGGAGTTGGAGGTGGCGCGCCGAAAGCTGGTCTGGGAGAGTAAAGCCGAGGAGCAGGGCGCAGTGGCAAGGGCGCAAATCCTGAAGGAGATCTATCAATCCACCCTGGATTTGTACCGGCGTACGAAGTCCGTCAGCGAGGACGATTTGAAAAAAAGCGAGCTGGAATACAAGCTTGCAGATTCCGAGAGAGCGCGCTTGGCCATGGTGGAACAGCGCGAACGACTGGAATATAAGTTGGCGATGGACGCACTGGAAAAGCGGATTCTGCGCTCGCCGGTCAATGGCGTGGTAACCAAGCTCTTCCACGAGGTGGGCGAAAGCTGTGAGGAACATCAGCCGCTGGTTCGGGTGGTAGATACCAGCCGGGCCCGGTTCGTGTGCAACATGGAGGAAAACCTGGGGCGTTTGCTGGAAAAAGGGCGCGAGGTCAACCTCTCCATACTATCAGGCCAGCTTCCGATCGAAAAGAAGGGCAAAATATCTTTCGTATCGCCGGTGGTCGATTCGGCCAGCGGTCTGATGGAAGTGAAGATCGAGTTCGACAACCAGGATGGGCAGGTCCGGCCCGGGATGTCGGCAACCATGACCTTCGATATACCGTAAAACCCGGGATCTGATCAGCTGGTTGTGACGCGCCCCCTGAAAGGTTTTGCCGATTCAGGATCTGCAATAACCGATGTGACTTGCGAGGCGTTATACCTCGTGCTTGTGAATGGTTATGCCCTACATCCAAAGCGAATATGAAAAGCAGGAAGATCGGTTGGCCCGGGTTCTGGAGGCCCTGGAACGGGTACGCCATTTCGAGGGGCAGCCGCAGGAATTCTGGCCGGCCTTTCTTGAGGCGGCCGCCATGCTCGCCGAGGCACGCTTCGGTTTTTTGTTGATCCGGGCCCGCGATGAAGAGACCTGGCGCACCGTTTCCCTTTGGCCGACCGGCGGCGCTGCTGAGGTGCGCCGGCTTGGACTGGCTCCTCTGGTCGAACAAGTCGCCGGGCAGTCCGAAGCCTCGGGCCAGGCCTGGGCCGCCTCGGATGCCCCCGGCAGCAAGGTGCCGGCAGGGATCGCGGCGGGTGTGATGCTGGCCCTTGACGATGCGGAGCGGCGCAGCGTAGCGGTTTTTTTTGCCGAGGGGATCGGTGAAGAGGCGGTGGCTGATCTGCTCTTGCGACTGCGGCTGGTAGCCGATGTTCCGCGGTCGTACCAGTCGAGCCGCATGGCTTTGCAGGCGCGCCACGACGTGGTCCAGTTCGCTGAAGCACTCGATTTGATGGTGGTGCTCAACGCCGAACAGAAATTCATGGGCGCTGCCATGGCCCTGTGCAACGAAGTGGCGGCACGCTACCGGTGCCAGCGGGTGGCCCTCGGGTGGCTGGACGGGGCCTATGTGCGAGTTGCGGCCATCAGCCACCTCGAACAGTTCGAAAAGAAAATGGACTCGGTTCAGGCCCTGGAAGCGGCCATGGAGGAGGCCTTCGACCAGGACGAGGAAATCATTTTTCCACGGCCGATGGACGCCGGCAGTGTGGTGCGGGACCACGAGGCCTACTGCCGTTCCCAGAGTACGGAGAACATGGTCTCGGTGCCCCTTAGGGTGGATGAATCTCCTGTGGCGGTGCTGAGCTGCGAACGGAGCGAACCTTTTTCCGAGGTAGATGCCAGGGGGTTGCGGGTGGTTTGCGACCAAGCGGCGCAGCGCCTTTCCGAACTCAAACGGCACGACCGGTGGTTCGGGGCCAGGGCCGCCGGTGCAGTCCGTGACGGATTGAGCCGTTTTTTCGGCGTGGAACATACCTTCACCAAAGCGCTCGGCGTTATCCTGGCCCTTGCCCTGGCGTTCGTCCTTTTCGGCAGTCTGAACTATCGGGTCGAAGGCAAATTCATTCTGCGTACCGACGATCTGGCTTACCTGCCGGCCCCATTTGACGGGTATATCCGCGATGTCCATATCAAGGTCGGTGACCGGGTTTCCCGGGGCGACCTGCTGCTGACCCTGGATACCCGTGAGCTGCTGCTGGAAGAATCCAACGCTCTGGCCAATCAGAACCGGTACATCCGCGAAGCGGAAAAGGCGCGGGCCCAGAACGCCCTGGCCGATATGCGTATCGCCCTGTCGCTCGTGGCCCAGGCCGAGGCCCAGCTGGCGCTGGTGCGCTATCATCTGGAAAATGCCGAGATCAAAGCCCCCTTCGATGGCATCCTGGTTGAAGGAGATCTCAAGGAGCTGCTCGGCGCTCCGGTGCGCAAGGGAGATGTGCTCTTCAAGGTGGCCCGGCTGGATAAGTTGTACGCCGAAATCGAAATCGAAGAGCGCGACATCCATGAAATCACCGTCAACGACGATGGCGAGATCGCCTTTGTCAGCCGCCCAGATCTAAAGTTTCCCTTTGTTGTGGAAAGGATCGATCCGGTGGCCCTGCCCAAGGAGGAAGGCAATATCTTCCTGGTCCGCGGCAAACTCGTCGAGGCGCCTCCCGACTGGTGGCGCCCGGGGATGAGCGGCATTACCAAGGTCAACGTGGGCAAGCGCAACGTGCTTTGGATCGTGACGCACCGTACGGTGGATTTTTTCCGCATGCTGCTGTGGTGGTAAAATGGCGTCCATCGGCAAAACATTCAGCGAATCGTGGCATCGTATCGCCAAGCTCAGGGTCTGCCTGGGCCCCACCGTCCGGGCACGCAAGCAACTTTTCAGGGGTGAAACCTGGTACGTCCTTTACGATCGGTTCAACAACCAGTACTTCCGACTGCGCCCCGAGGCCTATGATTTTGTCGCCCGGCTGCGGCGCGACCGCACCGTTGAGCAGACCTGGGAGGAATGCCTGCAGCGCAGTCCGGACAAGGCTCCTGGCCAGGAAGACGTGCTCCAGCTGCTCACCCAGCTTTACTTCGCCAACCTGCTCTACTTCGATGTGCCGGCCGACAGTGCCAAACTCTTCGAGCGATACAAGAAACGCAAGGAGCGCGAGGTGCGCTCCAAGCTGCTCGGTATCATGTTTTTCCGCCTGCCCCTGCTTGATCCCGAATTCATGCTGCGTAAGATCGGGCCGCTTCTGAAAATCCTGGTGGGGCCGGTGGGGGCACTGATCTGGCTGCTGGTGGTGGGCGTCGCCGGCAAAGCGGTGGTGGAACATTTCGATGCGGCCACCTCCCAGATTCAGGGGATTCTCGCCCCGGCCAATCTACCGCTGCTTTACCTCGGACTGGTGATCGTCAAGACGATCCACGAATTCGGCCATGCCTTCGTCTGCAAGCGATTCGGCGGCGAAGTGCACGTCATGGGGGTTATGCTGCTGGTATTCACCCCGCTGCCCTACATCGATGCCACCGCTAGCTGGGCATTTCGCAACCGGTGGCACCGGGCCTTGGTGGGGGCTGCCGGCATGATCGCCGAAATTTTCGTCGCCGCACTGGCTGCCCTCTATTGGGCCTATTCGGCTCCCGGGACATTGAACAGCATCGCATACAACATGATGGTGGTCGCTTCGGTGTCCACCGTGCTGTTCAACGCCAACCCGCTGTTACGTTTCGACGGCTATTACATCCTTTCGGACATTCTGGATATTCCCAATCTGCATACCCAGTCGATGCGCCACCTGCGCCACCTATGCGAGCATTACCTCTTCGGCTATCCTGACTCGAACAGCCCTGCCGAGTCTGCCAAAGAGGCCTTCTGGCTGACGGTCTTCGGGATACTCAGCGGGATATACCGGGTTGTGGTTTTCACCGGCATCATTTTGTTTATCGCGGATAAGTTTTTACTCCTCGGATTGTTGATGGCCGTTTTCTGCGTTTTTTCCTGGGCCGTGGTGCCCGTATACAGGTTCATTGTCTATCTGGCATCAAGCCCCAGGCTGGCAAGGCACCGTGTGCGCGCCGTGGGGGTCAGCTTTCTGCTGTTTTGCACGATCTTCGGCACCCTGGGCTTTGTGCCGATGCCGAATCGCTTCCGGGCACCCGGCATTCTGGAATCGGTCGATTCGTTGCGGGTGGTCAACGAGGCACCGGGCTATGTGCTGGAAGTGGCCGCCGCTTCGGGGGCGGAGGTCATTCCGGGTACGGCGTTGATGATTCTCGGCGATCGGGAGTTGGAACTCGATATCCAGCGGGTGAAGGCCCAAAGGGAAGAAACACTTGCCATGGAGCTAAAGGCCCATAGCGAGGGAGTGGCCGACCTGGCGCCGATTCGCAAACGTTTGAACACCATTGAAGCCAATCTGGCCGACCTCGAACGGCAGGTGCAGGATCTTACCGTTCGTGCCCGCCAGCACGGAATATGGGTGGCGCCACGCAGCAAGGAGATGGTGGGCACCTGGGTGGCGCGGGGAACGGTGCTGGGTCAGATCGTCGACCCGGGCGATTTCCGTTTTTCCGCCGTCGTATCTCAGGAGGAAGCCTCCAATCTGTTTGAAGACCGCATCCGCAAAGCGGAGGTCCGTCTTTACGGGCAGGCCGGAGAAAACGTGGCAGTCGGGGAGGTCTGGATTATCCCCTTCCAACAGGATCAGCTTCCGTCGGCGGCCTTGGGGTGGCGCGCCGGCGGTCAAGTGGCCGTATCGCCCACCGACCAGAAGGGCATCAAGGCGGCCGAGCCTTTCTTTCAGATCTACGCCCACGTCCTGCCTTCCGATAAGGCAGCATTTTTTCATGGAAAATCCGGCAAGCTGAGGTTCACGCTCCAACCCGAAGCACTCCTTGTGCAATGGGGCCGGTGGCTGCGCCAGTTACTCCAGAAGAGATACCGTATATGATTTTGCCGGCCCACGATTACAGGCGCACCCGGATTCAGACGCCTGTCGCGCTTCACCAGGGACTGGACGGCTTCGTATACGGATTGGTCGGCCAGTACAAGCGGATGCCGACACGCTCTCGATGTTATCGGGCGAGGGCCGAAGCGATTTGCAGCAAAGCCATGGAGCTGCGCAACGTGTCGGATCGGCGTGTCCGGGACCGGTTGCAGGAATTGGCAGGGCGTTTCCGACGGGTGGATAAGAACCTCGATGCCGAAGTGGATGAAGCCCTGGCGCTTTTAGCCGAGGCCGCCCATAGGACCCTGGGGCTGCGGCCTTTCATGGTGCAGATCTGGGGGGCGATGGCCCTCAACGGCGGGTACCTGATTGAAATGGCCACCGGCGAGGGTAAAAGCCTGACCGCCTGTTTGGCCGCAGCGCTGGCCGGATGGAGCGGGCGCCCCTGCCACATCGTCACGGTCAACGATTATCTGGCGGGCCGTGACGAAGAAGAGATGCGCCCTTTCTATACCTATTGTGGTCTGACGGTGGGCAGCGTCACCGGACCGATGGATCCGCGCCAGCGTCAGGAGCAGTATGCCCGGGGAATAGTCTATACAACGAGCAAAGAGTTGGTGGCCGATTTTTTGCGGGACCGTATACTCCTTGGACCTTACCAAAACGCCGGGCGCCGTCTCTTGCGCACCTTGCTGCAGCCCGGTTTGCGGGCGTCTCAAGGATTGGTCCAGCGGGGCATCGATACGGCCATCGTGGACGAGGCCGACAGCCTGTTGATCGACGAGGCTGTTACCCCCCTGATCATCTCCAGGGCCCAAGAAAACCGACCCCTGGTCGATGCGTGCAGCGCCGCCTATGGAGTTTGCCGTCACCTGGCGCGCGGGCTGCACTACAAGGTCGATTTGAAGTATCGGGAAATCCGGCTTACCGCCGAGGGAGAGGCCAAGATCGCCGATTTGGCAGCCGGGATGCCCGCCATGTGGCAGGGGGTGTCGCGCCGTGAAGAGCTGGTGGTCCAGGCCCTGAACGCCCGGGAATTTTACGAACGGGACAAGCAGTATGTCGTGCAGGACGGAAAAGTGGCCATCGTTGATGAGTTTACCGGCCGGCTGATGGCCAACCGGACCTGGCGGCACGGATTGCACCAGTCGGTAGAGGCCAAGGAGGGGGTGGAGGTCAGCAATCCGAGCGAAACCCTCGCCAGACTCAGCTTTCAGCGTTTTTTTCGGTTTTTCCGGAAGCTTGCCGGTATGACCGGGACCGCCGAAGAGGCAGCTGGTGAGTTCTGGCACATCTACGGATTGCCGGTGATGGCTATTCCCACCAACCGTCCCTGCGCTCGCAAGGTGTTTACGGATCGGGTGTTTGCCGCTGAGGACCAAAAATGGCGGGCCGTGGTCGAAGACATCCGCGCCCTACACGTTTCAGGCCGTCCGGTCCTGGTGGGTACCCGCAGTGTCCAGGCCAGTGAAAAACTGGCCGCGTTGCTTGCTTCAGCGCAATTGGAATTCAATCTGTTCAACGCCGTTCGGCACAAAGAGGAGGCACGCATCGTGGCCGCGGCGGGTGAGGTCGGTCGCATTACGATTGCCACCAACATGGCCGGTCGCGGAACGGACATCAAACTCGGCCGGGGGATCGCTCAGCTTGGAGGGTTGCATGTCATCGCTACCGAAAGACATGAGTCCGGGCGTATCGATCGCCAGCTCTTCGGGCGTTGTGCGCGCCAGGGCGACCGGGGCAGCGCCCAGGCTTACATCAGCACCGAAGATGAACTGTTGCGCCGGTTTGTGCCGCAAATCCTGCGCGCCCGACTGGAGGCGGCGGTCCGGTCCGGGATTCCAGCCGCCGGTTTCTTGGCCCATCAGGCAATCTTGCAGGCTCAGCGTGCGGCTCAGCGGCTGGCTTTTCGGCAACGGCGCAACGTGCTCAAGATGGATACCTGGCTCGAAGAGGCGCTTTCTTTTACGGGAAGTTCGGCCCAGTTTTGATTTTCCCCCTTGCAATTTTTAATGTAGAGAGTAACATATATCTCTACGTAGAAAAATCTGGCGGCAAGATCTCGGAAGAAGTCCCTATTTTTACACTGTTTATATTCTCTTATGGCAACAACCTGAAGCTATGGGCCGATCCGATCCCGAGAAACGTTACGAGCTTGAGACCTTGGAACAGCGGATCATGCTTTCCGCCGATCCGTTGGTCGGTGCTCTTGCGGCGTGGCAGATCGATCGGGAAGATCCTCTCGCCCAGTGGGATGCGGGTATTTTACCTGCCGAGGAAGTCTTTCTCTCCTCCGACGACAGTGTGCTTCTCCAATCCATTGTCGATTCTCCCATTCAGGAAGTCTCCCAGGAATCCGATGATATCCTTGAGGGGTTGGCTGACCTCGATCTTTTCGCCGAAACGCCGGAGGACATCGGCACCGAGGCCGATTCATCCGATCTGAGCGACGACATCTTTAATGATGAGGCGTCTGAAACAGGGACCGACATCAGTACCCAGAAAACCTCCACCCTGATCGAAGGGGTGGAGGTTTTGATGGATAGTACCGAGGCTTTGGTTCAGGAGGGGGTATTCCCGCTTTTGAACCGGATTCTGTCCGAAACCGGAGACGCTGATACCGGTCTGTATGAGATCCTGGACAGCCGCCTCAAGGTTTCGGTCTATGATTATTTCGGAGATAGCCTCGACCCGCCCCAATGGACTCTCGAAGATCTGAGTGCCGCTTTGGCTCAAAGCGAGCAGGACGGCGACTCATTTTTCAGTTTGAGTGTAAAGAAAGACAGCGAATCTGGTGATTTACTTCTTGAGGTAAGTTTCTGGAAGACTGTATCCCTTTCGTGTTCTCCTGGTTCGATCCCTTCCTTCCTGTATGATTTTATCGATGAAAATCAGATAGTTGATTCTGTATCAGGCCAGTATCGTTTTTCGTTTGTGATCGGCATGGAACCCGGGCCGGAGGGTGCCTTTTATGTGGTCATAGAGGCGCTCGAAGCAGATGTTACCCTGACGGTTGTGGACGGCGCTGGCAACAATAACGCCATACAACAAACCACTTCGATCGATCTGGCCGGTCTTGGCGATGCGGCCGGTCGGCTTTATATCGATGAGCTTAGAGATTTTGCTTCCGACCCGTCGGTCTTCATAGACTCCAGCGACGATCAAGTTTCTACCTTATTATATAGCAGCTCGTATAGTAGCGCGGAAGTCACAGCGGCCGAGACGAGTGAGCAAATCGATGCAATTTACAGCCCGGGCAATTCTCCCGGGGTGGATAATGTTGATAACTACACTCAAAGCGCCGGCCAGACGCTGCTTATCGAAATATGGGGACCGGACGCCGGCGACCCCGTAACCGGATACGACGTTCTTAATGTTTCGGGTCTGGCGACACTCGATGGTACGTTGGATATCGACCTGCTATCGACCTACACCCCGGTTCTCGGTCAATCCTTCACCTTCATGACCTTCGGTTCCATATCCGGTGATTTTGCCGACTTTACCGGTCTCGATATCGGCGGTGGGCTCTATTTCAAACCGGTTCTGGATACGGTCAACAGATATTATAAATTTGAAGTCACCCAAGTTCCGGGCGGGGACGTTGAAATTGCAGCTGACACCCAGGAGAGTATGGATTCACTTCTTGCCTGGTTCGCCGGCAAGTCAGAATCCGTATCGGTGGGCATCACCGGTTCGATCACCGTTTTGGATCAGAGCATTTCCGGATCATTCGGGTTTGAAAAGAGTGGATCCGATTATCACGTCGCAGCGAGCAACGTGAGCATGGTTTTTACCGCCGGCGGCGCGTCGGTCAATCTGAGTGATGGGACCGGCGCATTTTTCATGAGTGAAACGGGAACCGCCGGTAAGGCCAGCGGAACGGTGACCTTGGAAGGGCTTTCAGGCGTCGCCCTGAATGCCAGCATGGCAGCGGAGTTCAATAACACCGGCGCCCCGATCAACGAGTCGATCACCATCGGCGGCAGCACAACGGTTCTTGATTTCACCGAAGGTGCCTTTATCCGCATCGCCGGCTCGGCGTCGGTCAGCATCGATTCCTTCGCCCTTCTGGCGGGGTCCTTCCGTTTCGAAAAGAGCGGCGCTTCGCCGAACGTCAAGATAGTGGCCGGCGCGACCGATCTGACCGTTTTCATGGGCACCGGCTACGGCACCGGATCCGAACGGGGAGTGAAGATCGACGGGGCGACTCTCGGTTTCGTTATCCTTGAAGGCACCCCGTCGGTCTATGCCCTGCACGCCACGGGCACCGGTTCCATCGTCGGCTTCGACGGTTTCAGCCTCGCGGCGACCCTGGCGATGGACATCAATCGCACCGGTGCCTCGGTCGATGAAACGGTCAGCACTCCCGATGGTGATGTCACCATCTCCTTTTCCGACGGAACGGAAATTACCGTCATCCAGGGAACCGGTATCAGCCTCGGGATCAGCGGTTTTGTTTCCGTCACTGGGGATTTCGGTTTCAAGCAAAGCGGCAATAGTCCGAATACTGTGATTCGGGTCGCAGCCCAGAACGCCAGCGCCTCGATGCAGTCCGGCAGCTTTTCCGTCGGCGTGAGTGTCGCGACCCTGGGAATGGTCCTCAACGAGTCGGGCACCGCAGCCCTGGAGACTTCAGGGGCACTGACGATTTCAGGCGGCGGATTCGTCTCGGCTGCTGCGACTTCGGTACGGGTGCGGTACAACAGTACGGGCTTCGAATACACAGATCAAACAGTTGCGGTCGGAGATGTCAATTACACTTTCGCCGACCTTCCTGCATCGTCGAGTTTGAAGAGTGTTTCACTGCTCGGTTTTGAGGCGCTATTCGGAGAGGTATTTAACATCGGCGGCAACTTCGGTTTCGAAAAGAGCGGCTCCGATGTGTATGTGGTTGCGGAAAATGCGTTTGCCAGGATCGCGGCCGGGGATTTTTCCGCAGGTGTGACCGCTGCGAGTCTCGGGTTGGTGATTCGCGAGAGCGGCAAAACGGCGCTGGAGGCCAAGGGGACGCTTCTGGTCGTCGGCGGCAGCTTTGCCTCGGTAACGGCTGATGAAGTCAAAGTCCGTTACAACAACACCAACGAGGCCTTTACCGGGCAGACCATCGGTGCCGGCGGTGTCGATTTCACCTTCGGTACCTTGCCGGCGTCCGAATCTTTGATGGGCGTTTCGCTGATGGGCTTGAAGGCCGAATTCGGTGGTGTGTTCTCCATCGGCGGCAATTTCGAGGTCGAAAAATCGGGTGCGGATGTAAAGATTGTCGCTGCTGCAGCCGAAGCGATTTTGAGCACCGGTGGTTTTAAAGTCGGCGTCACCAACGGATCGTTGGGCTTGGTAATCGAGGGCGGCGGCCAAAAGGCGTTGGAGGTGGACGGCGACCTGGTACTGGAAGGCGCCGGATTTGCCTGCAGCGCCGACGATGTCAAGGTGCTTTTAAACGAGACCGGTATCCCGTATCTCGGGCAGACGATTTCTGCCGGCGGCGCCGATTTCGGCTTTGAGGAACTGCCGGGGTCGACGACGATCCGGGGGGTTTACATTACGGGCCTGGATGCCGAATTTGGCGGGATCTTTGCCGTCAGCGGCAACTATGGTTTTGTCAAGGAAGGCGATGTCGTCAAGGCGGTGGCTACGGATGCGGCGGTAGCCATGGGGGCGGGATCCTTCTCGGTAGGTGTCAGCAGCGCCAATCTCGGTTTGATGATCGATGCGACCGGCAAGGTCGCTCTGGAAGCATCAGGTGCGCTTTCCATTGTTGGCGGTGGATTTGTCTCGGTATCCGCCAGCGAGGTATTGGTCCGGTATAACAACACGGGCATCGAGTACACCGGCCAGGCGGTTGAGGTGGGGGATGTACGGTACACCTTTGTCAGCCTGCCGGCTTCGACAACCTTGAGCAGTGTTTCGGTTACCGGTCTTGAAGCGAATCTGGGCGGCGGTCTGCAGATCGCAGGAGATTTCGGTTTCCAGGTCGACGGAACCACGATGAATGTGGTCGCCCAAAATGCGCGGGCCTATTTGGGGGCCGGCGATTTTGCGGTTGGTGTGGAAGATGCTTCTCTCGGTCTGGTCGTAACCGATAGCGGGCGGGTGTTCGAGGCCAGCGGAGGCCTTTTTGCGCAGCTGGGTGATACGGTGGGGCTGAGCGCCGACACAGTGTCGGTCCGCATGAACGAAACCGGTGTCGCCTACACGGGAAGTGCAATCAGTGCCGGCAACGCCGATTATACCTTTATTAATATAGCGGCTTCATCAACCCTGCTCGAGGTTGCGGTCGGCAACGCTTCGGTGGCCGTGGGCGGGTTCGTGACAGGCTCCGGCAATTTCGCTATCCGGCATGATAGCGACAGCTTGACGTTGGCGGATGCGAGTACCGTCGCCGTGGATCTGTTGACCGTTGGCGGCAGTGATCTTTCGGCTTTTGCGGGCTACAACGCGGGAACGGATTATGCGGTCGGATTGCAGCTATCCGATGTGGATTTTGCGCTGGCCCTGATCGCTGAACAGACCGGGATGTTGCGCAATTGGGTGGCCCTGCAAGGATCGGTGGGCCAGGCCGCCGTGGTGGGGGTGCCGGAGTTGACCCTGGCGGTGGACACTTTCGGGGTTCAGATCAATCTGGCCTCGGCGGATGGTTTGGTAGTCGATTTTGCCGCCCAGCCGCTGAATGTGCTGACAGGCCCCGGTCAGAGTGTCGCCTTGAGTATGGACGGTACCGACGGAAAACTGATTCAGGTATCCGGTACGGTGACGATCGAGCTATCCAATTTCTTCCAGGCGACGGGCAGTTTTGCCTTCGTCAGCTCCAGCACTACCGTAAGACTCTCGGATGGAAGTCCAGTCCAGGTGGACCTGATCACCATCGGTGCAGATTCGGTTTCGGCCTTTGCCGGTTTGAACGGCGGCAGTTCCGAGGCGCTGGGATTTGATCTGGCACAAGCCGATTTCGTCCTGGCGTTGATGACTGACTCGACCAATCCGGCGCGCAAGTGGATGGCGTTGAAAAGCGAAGTCGGATCGGTGGCCTTCATTGGGGTGAACGGTCTGGCGGTGCAAGCCGACACCCTGACAATCGAAATCAACCGGAACGTCGGCACGGCCGGAGCGCCGGTTGCTCAAGCACCTGAGTTGACGGCGACCCAACTCAAGCTTGAAACTGACATGACGGCCGGGACCTTGGTTTTCGAGCTTGATGGCCAATCGTCTGAAGTCTTCGTGGCGGCGGCCGATACGAGCACGACGTTGATCGCCAAACTCACCGAGGCACTGGAGAGTCTGGCCGGGGTGGGCGCCGGTAACGTCCACGTTGCAGGCACGCGCGCCGCTGGCTTTACCATCATTTTCAGCAATGCGCTTCTCGGGCAGGACCTGAGCGGTCTTCGGGTCCGTGCGCAAAGCCCTGAAGCGGCTGCGGCAGTGACCGAGGAAGTGACGGGGGTTGCGGCCCAAGATGAGACGGTGCTCACACCGGTGGTGATCAACACCGAGTTGTTGCTGGAGACCGACATCCAGATCGGAACCTTGAAGTTCACGCTGCGAGGAGAGACACGCAGTGTAGAGGTGAGCTCCGGCACGAGTGATGCGGCTCTGGCCGATTCGCTGACCATCGCCATCGAGGGGTTCGCTGCGGTCGGCGCTGGTAATGTGACCGTGAACGGGGATCGCAACGCCGGTTTTGTCATCGAGTTCATCAATACGCTGGCTGGTGAAGATTATAGCGACTTGGCCTTATCAGTGGTCAGCCCGGGCGTCGAGGCTTCGGTATCGACGGTGGTGCGCGGTGCACAGGTGGTGACGAGCACAACCACTAGTGGCGCCTATGTCTACGAGAAGCAAGTGATTTCTTTCTCGGATGGCTTTCGCAGCACCAACACGCGCTATCAACTTAGCTTTAACGGCCTTGACACCGGGTTGCTTGATTTTTCGGTCAACAGTCCGACCTACAATCGCGCTATCCTCCAGTCTGGCTTGGAAAGTCTTACCACGATCGGCAAAGGCAATGTGAAGGTGGAATTCGATCAGGGCTCCACTTCCGCTGCTCCCCGCTATTTCATTTATTTCATCGGAAAGCTCGCCTACCAGGATCTGCCGCAGATAACAGTGGCCTACATGAACAATGTGACCGTGGCGGCGGATACATTGGCCGATGGTCAGTCCAAGGTGACGACGCCGATAACCGAGAATATTCCCGCAGAACAAGAGGTGCGGATCCAATCACTCGCCACAGGCACCTTTGCCCTGTCGCTGGCTTATGAAGGAACGACGTATACCACGGGGGAACTGGATTTCGAGTCGACCGCCAATGAAGTTCGGGATGCACTCAATTCGGCCCTGTCGCCGATCGCGGGCGCCCTGGTGACGGTGAGCAGTCCGGCCGCCGAGATTTGGCATGTGGTGTTTGGCGGTGCCCTGGCTGGAAAGGATCTGGCCCGGATGACGGTGACGACCACGGTGGCGTCCGCCAGTGGTGGCTTACGGGTTGTCGAGCGGGGCCTGACGCGGATCGAAACCACCACGTTCACCAGCGCGGCGGTGGACGAAGTGCAGCAAGTGCGGCTGGAAGCTGAAACCGGTGGCACCTTCGTCTTAAGTCTGATTTTCGACGGGACGACCTATACCACGGAAGCCATCGATTTTCAGGCCTCTGCCGCCGAGGTCCAATCGGCCCTCACAGCAGCTCTGGCCGATTTGCTCGGTGCACAGGTCAGTGTGTCGCTGATCTCCTCCGGGGTTTGGGAGGTACGGCTTGCCGGCACGTTGGGCGGTACGGATCTCGACTTGCTTGAAGTAGTCGCTTCTCCAGATGTCGCCTCGGCTGGTCTGACGTTGTTGACTGTCGGAGAATCGATCTCCAGGCCAAACATTGTACCCGACGCGGATCCGAACCTGGTGGTGGATTTCGGCGTACAGAACCTGGAAATCAAGACCGGTCCGGATTCCATGATGACACTGGACATGGATGGATCCGAGGGTGATTTGATCCGCGCTTCCGGTCACATGAATATCGATCTGTTCGGATTTTTCATGGTCGAAGGAGGGGTGGCCTTTGAAAAATCGAGCGAAACTGTCCTGCTGGCCGATGGGACAGAAGTCCTGACCGACATGCTCGCGGTGGGCGGCGGTGGTTTGAATGCCTTTGCCGGAGTTAACGGCGGTACTACCGATGAAGTCGGACTGGTTCTTGATGAGCTAGAATTCGGTTTGATCTTTTTGACCAGTAGGATCGATCCCGCGCGCAATTGGACGGCGCTGGAGGTTTCGGCCTACCGGGCGGCACTGACCGGAATCGATACCCTGGCATTGGAAACAACTTTTGTGGCGGTGCGGATCAACAGCGCGGGTGACGGCGGTTCGGTTGTCGATTTCGCTTCGCGGAACCTAACTGTGATTACAGGCCCGGGTACCAGCCTCATCGTTGATCTGGACGGTACCGCCGGTGAATTGTTGGAGGCCGAGGGGACGGTGAATATCGATGTTTCCGGATTTGTAAGTCTTTCCGGAACGTTGGCGTTTTTCAAGAGCGGCGATGAACTCATCGCCGTGGGCGGTTCGATCAGTGCTGCACTGTCGCTTGGCGAAGCGGTGCACGTGAGCCTTTCGGATGCCGACTTTGGATTGATTGCCGGAACCGGGACCACCGCTTTCGAACTTGAGAACGGGGTATTTTCGGCGAGCATTGATGGACTATCCTCAATTGAGGCAGATTCTGTTCTGGTGCGGTACACGAATTCCGCCACGACCGTGACAGCCGATACGAGCCTGACGGTGGGGTCGAATGGCTACATTTTTAAAGAGCAAATCGCGGCCGATACAATGGCCTTTGCCGTAACGGGGTTTTCAGCCGAGGTCGCCAATTTCGTGACAATGACCGGTGATCTCGGATTCGCGAAAGTGGACGATGAGATCATCGCGGCAGGATTTGACGTGACGGCAACCTTGGCTGCCGGATCGTCGGTCCTGGTGACGTTGGCCGATGCCGATTTTGGTTTGACAGCGGGTATCGGCGCCACTGCCTTCGAACTGAAGAACGGTGCTTTTTCGGCCTTGATTGAAGGACTTGCCAGCGTTACAGCCACGAGCGTTGTGATCCGCTACACGAGTGAAACCGTCACCATCAATGCCGGGAAAAAGATAACGGTAGGCGCTGTCAGCTATACCTTTATAGATGACATCGCTCCTTCGACGGTAGCCTTTGAAGTGACCGGTTTTGCCGCCAACATTGCAGACTTCGTGTCGCTGTCTGGAGATCTCGGGTTCAAAAAGTCGGGCACCGAGATCATCGCGGTGGGTTCGGACGTGACGGCATCGCTGTCCGCTGGTGGCGCGGTGAGTGTAACACTGGCTGATGCGGACTTCGGTTTGAAGGCGGGCGCAGGATCGACGGCGTTCGAGTTGAAGAACGGCACGTTCACGGCCTCGATCGGCGGGTTGGCGGAAGTGACGGCCGACACGGTGCTGGTGCGTTACACGGATGCTGCCACGACAGTGTCGGCGGATACGACGCTGACAGTCGGCAGCACGAGTTACACCTTTATAGAAGATATCGCTCCATCGACGGTGGCGTTGGAAGTGACCGGTTTTGCCGCCAACGTTGCGGACTTTGTGTCATTGTCCGGAGATCTTGGGTTCAAGAAGTCGGGTACCGAGATCATCGCAATGGGTTCGGACGTGACGGCATCGCTGTCCGCTGGTGGCGCGGTGAGTGTAACGCTGGCCGATGCGGACTTCGGTTTGAAGGCGGGCGCAGGATCGACAGCTTTCGAGTTGAAGAACGGAACGTTTGCGGCCTCGATCAGCGGGTTGGCAGAAGTGACGGCCGACACGGTGCTGGTGCGTTACACGGATGCGGCCACGACAGTGGCGGCGGATACGACGCTGACGGTCGGCAGCACGAGTTACACCTTTATAGAAGAGATCACTCCGTCCACGGTTGCGTTGGAAGTGACGGGTTTTGCCGCTAACGTTGCGGACTTTGTGTCGTTGTCAGGAGATTTGGGATTCAAAAAGTCGGGCACCGAGATCATCGCGGTGGGTTCTGACGTGACGGCATCGCTGTCCGCTGGTGGCGCGGTGAGTGTAACGCTGGCCGATGCGGACTTCGGTTTGAAGGCGGGCGCAGGATCGACAGCTTTCGAGTTGAAGAACGGAACGTTTACGGCATCGATCGGCGGGTTGGCGGAAGTGACAGCCGACACGGTGCTGGTGCGCTACACGGATGCGGCCACGACAGTGTCGGCGGATACGACGCTGACAGTCGGCAGCACGAGTTACACCTTTATAGAAGAGATCACTCCGTCCACGGTTGCGTTGGAAGTGACGGGTTTTGCCGCCAACGTTGCGGACTTTGTGTCGTTGTCAGGAGATTTGGGATTCAAGAAGTCCGGCACCGAGATCATCGCGGTGGGTTCTGACGTGACGGCATCGCTGTCCGCTGGTGGCGCGGTGAGTGTAACACTGGCCGATGCGGACTTCGGCTTGAAGGCGGGCGCGGGATCGACGGCGTTCGAGTTGAAGAACGGCACGTTCACGGCCTCGATCGGCGGATTGGCGGAAGTGACGGCCGACACGGTGCTGGTGCGTTACACGGATGCGGCCACGACGGTGGCGGCGGATACGACGCTGACGGTCGGCAGGACGAGTTACACCTTTATAGAAGAGATCACTCCGTCCACGGTTGCGTTGGAAGTGACGGGTTTTGCCGCCAACGTTGCGGACTTTGTGTCGTTGTCAGGAGATTTGGGATTCAAAAAGTCGGGCACCGAGATCATCGCGGTGGGCTCGGATGTGACAGCATCGCTTTCAGCCGGCGGGGCGGTGAGTGTGACGCTGGCCGATGCGGACTTCGGTTTGCAAGCCAGAGCTGGATCGACGGCGTTCGAGTTGAAGAACGGCACGTTCACGGCATCGATCAGCGGGTTGGCAGAAGTGACGGCCGACACGGTGCTGGTGCGTTACACGGATGCGGCCACGACAGTGTCGGCGAATACGACGCTGACGGTCGGCAGTACGAGCTACACCTTTATAGAAGCGATTGCGCCGTCGACGATAGCGTTGGAAGTGACGGGTTTTGCGGCCAACGTTGCGGACTTCGTATCGTTGTCTGGAGATTTGGGATTTAAGAAGTCGGGCGCCGAGATCATCGCGGTGGGTTCGGACGTGACGGCATCGCTGTCCGCCGGCGGCGCGGTGAGTGTAACGCTGGCCGATGCGGACTTCGGTTTGAAGGCGGGCGCGGGATCGACGGCGTTCGAGTTGAAGAACGGATCGTTTGCGGCCTCGATCAGCGGGTTGGCAGAAGTGACGGCCGACACGGTGCTGGTGCGCTACACGGATGCGGCCACGACGGTAGCAGCGGATACAACGCTGACCGTCGGATCGACGAGCTACACCTTTATAGAAGGGATCGCAGCTTCGACGATAGCGTTGGAAGTGACGGGTTTTGAGGCCAACGTTGCGGACTTCGTATCGCTGACCGGAGATCTTGGGTTCAAAAAGTCGGGCACCGAGATCATCGCGGTGGGCTCGGACGTGACAGCGTCGCTGTCCGCCGGCGGCGCGGTGAGCGTGACGCTGGCCGATGCGGACTTCGGCTTGAGGGCGGGCGCAGGATCGACGGCGTTCGAGTTGAAGAACGGAACGTTTGCGGCCTCGATCAGCGGGTTGGCTGAAGTGACGGCCGACACGGTGCTGGTGCGCTACACGGATGCGGCCACGACGGTGGCGGCCGGAACGGTGCTGACTGTCGGCAGCACGAGCTACACCTTTATAGAAGGGATCGCAGCTTCGACGATAGCGTTGGAAGTGACGGGTTTTGAGGCCAACGTTGCGGACTTCGTATCGCTGAGCGGAGATCTCGGGTTCAAAAAGTCGGGCACCGAGATCATCGCGGTGGGTTCGGATGTGACGGCATCGCTGTCCGCCGGCGGTGCGGTGAGCGTAACGCTGGCCGATGCGGACTTCGGTTTGAAGGCGGGCGCAGGATCGACGGCGTTCGAGTTGAAGAACGGCACGTTTACGGCCTCGATCAGCGGGTTGGCGGAAGTGGATGCCGACACAGTGCTGGTGCGCTACACGGATGCGGCCACGACGGTGGCGGCGGATACGACGCTGACGGTCGGCA
This sequence comes from Desulfobacterales bacterium, assembly GCA_963668645.2. GTDB lineage: Bacteria > Desulfobacterota > Desulfobacteria > Desulfobacterales > UBA2174 > UBA2174. Next base: position 1,365,622 of record CAXXWC010000021.1, on the reverse strand, counting down.
GCACGAGTTACACCTTTATAGAAGAGATCACTCCGTCCACGGTTGCGTTGGAAGTGACCGGTTTTGCCGCCAACGTTGCGGACTTCGTATCGTTGACCGGAGATCTCGGGTTCAAAAAATCCGGCACCGAGATCATCGCGGTGGGCTCGGACGTGACAGCGTCGCTGTCCGCCGGCGGCGCGGTGAGTGTGACGCTGGCCGATGCGGACTTCGGCTTGAAGGCGGGCGCAGGATCGACGGCGTTCGAGTTGAAGAACGGAACGTTTGCGGCCTCGATCAGCGGGTTGGCGGAAGTGGATGCCGACACGGTGCTGGTGCGTTACACGGATGCGGCCACGACAGTGTCGGCGAATACGACGCTGACGGTCGGCAGTACGAGCTACACCTTTATAGAAGCGATTGCGCCGTCGACGATAGCGTTGGAAGTGACGGGTTTTGCGGCCAACGTTGCGGACTTCGTATCGTTGTCTGGAGATTTGGGATTTAAGAAGTCGGGCGCCGAGATCATCGCGGTGGGTTCGGACGTGACGGCATCGCTGTCCGCCGGCGGCGCGGTGAGTGTAACGCTGGCCGATGCGGACTTCGGTTTGAAGGCGGGCGCAGGATCGACGGCGTTCGAGTTGAAGAACGGAACGTTTGCGGCCTCGATCGGCGGGTTGGCGGAAGTGACAGCCGACACGGTGCTGGTGCGTTACACGGATGCAACCACGACGGTTGCGGCGGATACGACGCTGACAGTCGGCAGCACGAGCTACACCTTTATAGAAGAGATCGCCGCTTCCACGATAGCGCTGGAAGTGACCGGTTTTGCCGCCAACGTTGCAGACTTCGTATCGCTGAACGGAGATTTCGGGTTCAAAAAGTCGGGCACCGAGATCATCGCGGTGGGCTCGGACGTGACAGCGTCGCTGTCCGCCGGCGGCGCGGTGAGCGTGACGCTGGCCGATGCGGACTTCGGCTTGAAGGCGGGCGCAGGATCGACGGCGTTCGAGTTGAAGAACGGAACGTTTGCAGCCTCGATCAGCGGGTTGGCGGAAGTGACGGCCGACACGGTGCTGGTGCGCTACACGGATGCGGCCACGACAATGGCGGCCGGAACGGTGCTGACGGTTGGATCTACCAGCTACACTTTTGAAGAGGCCATTTCGGCAGGTACGGTGGAATTTAAAGCGGTGGGTTTTTCCGCTTCTCTGTTTGACTTTTTGTGGATCGAAGGTGATCTCAGCTTCAAAAAAACATCTTTGGATAGCATAACGCTATCGGATGGTTCGGTCGTTGGGACTGCTGACGACGGCATCAATGATATTGATCTGATACAGATCGGTGCCCAAATCGAAAGCGCTTTTGTCGGTATCAACGGTCCCTACGAGAGTGAAGAAACTACTCCGGGCGTTATTGGCTTGACATTGACCGATGTTAAGCTCGCTCTTGCGGTAATGTCTCCCCGTGCCCCACCGGCTCAGCAGACGGCAACGGACCTCCGCACTTGGACGGCAGTCAAAGCGCAGGTTGGTGACGCTTCCTTTGTTGGTATCGAAGGATTGACTGTTTCGGTAAACAGCCTATCGGTGGATATCAACAAAGGTGGCGGCACGAACAATGGTGTCGCCAATACCACTTCAATAGACTTTTCTCTTGCCCCCCTTGAAGTCAATACACTTGTCCTAGATTTTTCAGATGAGACCTTAGAGGCCGAAGGGGCACTGGTCCTGGATGTGTTCGGGTTTGTGCAGCTGGACGGGAGCCTGTCGTTCAAAAAGGCGACCGACAGTTTTGTGCTGACGGATGCGGCAACGGGCGTAAGCGATACGACGACGCTGGCGAACGTGAACTATCTGGAGGTTGGCGGCCAGGTGGACAGCGCGTTTGCCGGGGTTGGGGGGATCGGGTTTGAGCTGACGGGCGTGCGGTTCGGGATGGTGATGGTCAGCGACACGAAGGGCACGCCGTTGGTGACGACGGACGATGTCAACTACATGGCCCTGAAGGCGGATGTAGCCACGGCGGGTCTGGTGGGCATCGAAGGGTTGACGGCGCAGATCGACACGTTGAGCGTGGTGGTCAACAAGACCAGCGACACGGTCAACAGTAATAAGGTGCTGGAGTTCGGCGGCACGAACAGCCGCGAGGTGTCGACGGGTCCCGAGCCTGCGGTGCCGGTGGTGCTGGATATTGAAGGCGCCGAGGGTCAGTTGCTGGCGGTGCAGACGAACCTGACGCTGGATGTGTTCGGGTTTGTGCAGCTGGATGGGAGCCTGTCGTTCAAGAAGGCGACCGACAGTTTTGTGCTGACGGATGCGGCAACGGGCGTAAGCGATACCACGACGCTGGCGAACGTGAACTATCTGGAGGTTGGCGGCCAGGTGGACAGCGCGTTTGCCGGGGTCGGCGGGATCGGATTTGCGCTGGAGGACGTCAACTTCGCCATGGTGATGGTGAGCACGCCGGTTGCGGCGGGTTCTGCCACACCGGCGATCAACTACATGGCGCTGCAGGCGGATGTGGGCAGTGCGGGTTTGACGGGCATCGAAGGGTTGGCGGCCGAGATCAGCTCGCTTTCGGTGCAGGTGAACAAGACCAGCGACACGACCACGGCGCCGAACAAGGTGCTGGATTTTAAAGATACCGACAGCAACCCGAACGACGGCGCAGCAACGGGGCGCGAGATATCGACCGGCCCGTCGAGCGCGCCGGTGACCCTGGTCATCGATGGTGACGAGGGCGTGCTGCTGGCGGTGATGACGGAACTGACGCTGGATGTGTTCGGGTTCGTGCAGTTGGATGGGAGCCTGGCGTTCAAGCAGGCGACCGACAGCTTTGTTCTGACCGATGCGAGCACGGGCGCGGTAGACACCACGACGCTGGCCAACGTGAAGTACATGCAGGTGGGCGGTCATGTGGACAGCGCGTTTGCCGGGGTCGGCGGGATCGGATTTGCGCTGGAGGACGTCAACTTTGCCATGGTGATGGTGAGCACGCCGGTTGCGGCGGGTTCTGCCACACCGGCGATCAACTACATGGCGCTGCAAGCGGATGTGGGCAGTGCGGGGTTGACGGGCATCGAAGGGTTGGCGGCCGAGATCAGCTCGCTTTCGGTGCAGGTGAACAAGACCAGCGACACGACCACGGCGCCGAACAAGGTGCTGGATTTTAAAGATACCGACAGCAACCCGAACGACGGCGCAGCCAGTGGCCGCGAGATCTCCACGGGTCCGTCGAGCGCGCCGGTGACCCTGGTCATCGATGGTGACGAGGGCGTGCTGCTGGCGGTGATGACGGAACTGACGCTGGATGTGTTCGGGTTCGTGCAGTTGGATGGGAGCCTGGCGTTCAAGCAGGCGACCGACAGCTTTGTTCTGACCGATGCGAGCACGGGCGCGGTAGACACCACGACGCTGGCCAACGTGAAGTACATGCAGGTGGGCGGTCATGTGGACAGCGCGTTTGCCGGGGTCGGCGGGATCGGATTTGCGCTGGAGGACGTCAACTTTGCCATGGTGATGGTGAGCACGCCGGTTGCGGCGGGTTCGGCCACACCTGCGATCAACTACATGGCGCTGCAAGCGGATGTGGGCAGTGCGGGTTTGACGGGCATCGAAGGGTTGGCGGCGCAGATCAGCTCGCTTTCGGTGCAGGTGAACAAGACCAGCGACACGACCACGGCGCCGAACAAGGTGCTGGATTTTAAAGATACCGAGAGCAATCCCAACGACAGTGCAGCCAGTGGACGAGAGATATCGACGGGTCCGTCGAGCGATCCGGTGACCCTCATCATCGATGGTGACGAGGGCGTGCTGCTGGCGGTGATGACGGAACTGACGCTGGATGTGTTCGGGTTTGTGCAGTTGGATGGGAGCCTGGCGTTCAAGCAGGCGACCGACAGCTTTGTTCTGATCGATGCGAGCACGGGTGCGGTAGACACCACGACGCTGGCCAACGTGAAGTACATGCAGGTCGGCGGTCATGTGGACAGCGCGTTTGCCGGGGTCGGCGGGATCGGATTTGCGCTGGAGGACGTCAACTTTGCCATGGTGATGGTGAGCACGCCGGTGGCGGCGGGTTCTGCCACACCGGCGATCAACTACATGGCGCTGCAAGCGGATGTGGGCAGTGCGGGTTTGACGGGCATCGAAGGGTTGGCGGCCGAGATCAGCTCGCTTTCGGTGCAGGTGAACAAGACCAGCGACACGACCACGGCGCCGAACAAGGTGCTGGATTTTAAAGATACCGACAGCAACCCCAACGACAATGCAGCCAGTGGACGAGAGATATCGACCGGCCCGTCGAGCGCGCCGGTGACCCTCATCATCGATGGTGACGAGGGCGTGCTGCTGGCGGTGATGACGGAACTGACGCTGGATGTGTTCGGGTTCGTGCAGTTGGATGGGAGCCTGGCGTTCAAGCAGGCGACCGACAGCTTTGTTCTGACCGATGCGAGCACGGGCACGGTAGACACCACGACGCTGGCCGACGTGAAGTACATGCAGGTGGGCGGTCATGTGGACAGCGCGTTTGCCGGGGTCGGCGGGATCGGATTTGCGCTGGAGGACGTCAACTTTGCCATGGTGATGGTGAGCGCGCCGGTGGCGGCGGGTTCTGCCACACCGGCGATCAACTACATGGCGCTGCAAGCGGATGTGGGCAGTGCGGGGTTGACGGGCATCGAAGGGTTGGCGGCCGAGATCAGCTCGCTTTCGGTGCAGGTGAACAAGACCAGCGACACGACCACGGCGCCGAACAAGGTGCTGGATTTTAAAGATACCGACAGCAACCCGAACGACGGCGCAGCAACGGGGCGCGAGATATCGACCGGCCCGTCGAGCGCGCCGGTGACCCTGGTCATCGATGGTGACGAGGGCGTGCTGCTGGCGGTGATGACGGAACTGACGCTGGATGTGTTCGGGTTCGTGCAGTTGGATGGGAGCCTGGCGTTCAAGCAGGCGACCGACAGCTTTGTTCTGACCGATGCGAGCACGGGCGCGGTAGACACCACGACGCTGGCCAACGTGAAGTACATGCAGGTGGGCGGTCATGTGGACAGCGCGTTTGCCGGGGTCGGCGGGATCGGATTTGCGCTGGAGGACGTCAACTTTGCCATGGTGATGGTGAGCACGCCGGTTGCGGCGGGTTCGGCCACACCGGCGATCAACTACATGGCGCTGCAAGCGGATGTGGGCAGTGCGGGGTTGACGGGTATCGAAGGGTTGGCGGCGCAGATCAGCTCGCTTTCGGTGCAGGTGAACAAGACCAGCGACACGACCACGGCGCCGAACAAGGTGCTGGATTTTAAAGATACCGACAGCAACCCCAACGACAATGCAGCCAGTGGACGAGAGATATCGACCGGCCCGTCGAGCGCGCCGGTGACCCTCATCATCGATGGTGACGAGGGCGTGCTGCTGGCGGTGATGACGGAACTGACGCTGGATGTGTTCGGGTTCGTGCAGTTGGATGGGAGCCTGGCGTTCAAGCAGGCGACCGACAGCTTTGTTCTGACCGATGCGAGCACGGGCACGGTAGACACCACGACGCTGGCCGACGTGAAGTACATGCAGGTGGGCGGTCATGTGGACAGCGCGTTTGCCGGGGTCGGCGGGATCGGATTTGCGCTGGAGGACGTCAACTTTGCCATGGTGATGGTGAGCGCGCCGGTGGCGGCGGGTTCTGCCACACCGGCGATCAACTACATGGCGCTGCAAGCGGATGTGGGCAGTGCGGGGTTGACGGGCATCGAAGGGTTGGCGGCCGAGATCAGCTCGCTTTCGGTGCAGGTGAACAAGACCAGCGACACGACCACGGCGCCGAACAAGGTGCTGGATTTTAAAGATACCGACAGCAACCCGAACGACGGCGCAGCAACGGGGCGCGAGATATCGACCGGCCCGTCGAGCGCGCCGGTGACCCTGGTCATCGATGGTGACGAGGGCGTGCTGCTGGCGGTGATGACGGAACTGACGCTGGATGTGTTCGGGTTCGTGCAGTTGGATGGGAGCCTGGCGTTCAAGCAGGCGACCGACAGCTTTGTTCTGACCGATGCGAGCACGGGCGCGGTAGACACCACGACGCTGGCCAACGTGAAGTACATGCAGGTGGGCGGTCATGTGGACAGCGCGTTTGCCGGGGTCGGCGGGATCGGATTTGCGCTGGAGGACGTCAACTTTGCCATGGTGATGGTGAGCACGCCGGTTGCGGCGGGTTCTGCCACACCGGCGATCAACTACATGGCGCTGCAAGCGGATGTGGGCAGTGCGGGTTTGACGGGCATCGAAGGGTTGGCGGCGCAGATCAGCTCGCTTTCGGTGCAGGTGAACAAGACCAGCGACACGACCACGGCGCCGAACAAGGTGCTGGATTTTAAAGATACCGACAGCAACCCGAACGACGGCGCAGCAACGGGGCGCGAGATATCGACCGGCCCGTCGAGCGCGCCGGTGACCCTGGTCATCGATGGTGACGAGGGCGTGCTGCTGGCGGTGATGACGGAACTGACGCTGGATGTGTTCGGGTTCGTGCAGTTGGATGGGAGCCTGGCGTTCAAGCAGGCGACCGACAGCTTTGTTCTGACCGATGCGAGCACGGGCGCGGTAGACACCACGACGCTGGCCAACGTGAAGTACATGCAGGTGGGCGGTCATGTGGACAGCGCCTTTGCCGGGGTTGGCGGGATCGGGTTTGCGCTGGAGGACGTCAACTTTGCCATGGTGATGGTGAGCACGCCGGTTGCGGCGGGTTCTGCCACACCTGCGATCAACTACATGGCGCTGCAAGCGGATGTGGGCAGTGCGGGGTTGACGGGTATCGAAGGGTTGGCGGCGCAGATCAGCTCGCTTTCGGTGCAGGTGAACAAGACCAGCGACACGACCACGGCGCCGAACAAGGTGCTGGATTTTAAAGATACCGACAGCAACCCGAACGACGGCGCAGCCAGTGGCCGCGAGATCTCCACGGGTCCGTCGAGCGCGCCGGTGACCCTGGTCATCGATGGTGACGAGGGCGTGCTGCTGGCGGTGATGACGGAACTGACGCTGGATGTGTTCGGGTTCGTGCAGTTGGATGGGAGCCTGGCGTTCAAGCAGGCGACCGACAGCTTTGTTCTGACCGATGCGAGCACGGGCGCGGTAGACACCACGACGCTGGCCAACGTGAAGTACATGCAGGTGGGCGGTCATGTGGACAGCGCGTTTGCCGGGGTCGGCGGGATCGGATTTGCGCTGGAGGACGTCAACTTTGCCATGGTGATGGTGAGCACGCCGGTTGCGGCGGGTTCTGCCACACCTGCGATCAACTACATGGCGCTGCAAGCGGATGTGGGCAGTGCGGGTTTGACGGGCATCGAAGGGTTGGCGGCGCAGATCAGCTCGCTTTCGGTGCAGGTGAACAAGACCAGCGACACGACCACGGCGCTGAACAAGGTGCTGGATTTTAAAGATACCGACAGCAACCCGAACGACGGCGCAGCAACGGGGCGCGAGATATCGACCGGCCCGTCGAGCGCGCCGGTGACCCTGGTCATCGATGGTGACGAGGGCGTGCTGCTGGCGGTGATGACGGAACTGACGCTGGATGTGTTCGGGTTTGTGCAGTTGGATGGGAGCCTGGCGTTCAAGCAGGCGACCGACAGCTTTGTTCTGACCGATGCGAGCACGGGCGCGGTAGACACCACGACGCTGGCCAACGTGAAGTACATGCAGGTGGGCGGTCATGTGGACAGCGCGTTTGCCGGGGTCGGCGGGATCGGATTTGCGCTGGAGGACGTCAACTTTGCCATGGTGATGGTGAGCACGCCGGTTGCGGCGGGTTCTGCCACACCTGCGATCAACTACATGGCGCTGCAAGCGGATGTGGGCAGTGCGGGTTTGACGGGCATCGAAGGGTTGGCGGCCGAGATCAGCTCGCTTTCGGTGCAGGTGAACAAGACCAGCGACACGACCACGGCGCCGAACAAGGTGCTGGATTTTAAAGATACCGAGAGCAATCCCAACGACAGTGCAGCCAGTGGACGAGAGATATCGACCGGCCCGTCGAGCGATCCGGTGACCCTCATCATCGATGGTGACGAGGGCGTGCTGCTGGCGGTGATGACGGAACTGACGCTGGATGTGTTCGGGTTTGTGCAGTTGGATGGGAGCCTGGCGTTCAAGCAGGCGACCGACAGCTTTGTTCTGATCGATGCGAGCACGGGTGCGGTAGACACCACGACGCTGGCCAACGTGAAGTACATGCAGGTCGGCGGTCATGTGGACAGCGCGTTTGCCGGGGTCGGCGGGATCGGATTTGCGCTGGAGGACGTCAACTTTGCCATGGTGATGGTGAGCACGCCGGTGGCGGCGGGTTCTGCCACACCGGCGATCAACTACATGGCGCTGCAAGCGGATGTGGGCAGTGCGGGTTTGACGGGCATCGAAGGGTTGGCGGCGCAGATCAGCTCGCTTTCGGTGCAGGTGAACAAGACCAGCGACACGACCACGGCGCCGAACAAGGTGCTGGATTTTAAAGATACCGACAGCAACCCCAACGACAATGCAGCCAGTGGACGAGAGATATCGACCGGCCCGTCGAGCGCGCCGGTGACCCTCATCATCGATGGTGACGAGGGCGTGCTGCTGGCGGTGATGACGGAACTGACGCTGGATGTGTTCGGGTTCGTGCAGTTGGATGGGAGCCTGGCGTTCAAGCAGGCGACCGACAGCTTTGTTCTGACCGATGCGAGCACGGGCGCGGTAGACACCACGACGCTGGCCGACGTGAAGTACATGCAGGTGGGCGGTCATGTGGACAGCGCGTTTGCCGGGGTCGGCGGGATCGGATTTGCGCTGGAGGACGTCAACTTTGCCATGGTGATGGTGAGCACGCCGGTGGCGGCGGGTTCTGCCACACCGGCGATCAACTACATGGCGCTGCAAGCGGATGTGGGCAGTGCGGGTTTGACGGGCATCGAAGGGTTGGCGGCGCAGATCAGCTCGCTTTCGGTGCAGGTGAACAAGACCAGCGACACGACCACGGCGCCGAACAAGGTGCTGGATTTTAAAGATACCGACAGCAACCCCAACGACAATGCAGCCAGTGGACGAGAGATATCGACCGGCCCGTCGAGCGCGCCGGTGACCCTCATCATCGATGGTGACGAGGGCGTGCTGCTGGCGGTGATGACGGAACTGACGCTGGATGTGTTCGGGTTCGTGCAGTTGGATGGGAGCCTGGCGTTCAAGCAGGCGACCGACAGCTTTGTTCTGACCGATGCGAGCACGGGCACGGTAGACACCACGACGCTGGCCGACGTGAAGTACATGCAGGTGGGCGGTCATGTGGACAGCGCGTTTGCCGGGGTCGGCGGGATCGGATTTGCGCTGGAGGACGTCAACTTTGCCATGGTGATGGTGAGCACGCCGGTTGCGGCGGGTTCTGCCACACCTGCGATCAACTACATGGCGCTGCAAGCGGATGTGGGCAGTGCGGGGTTGACGGGCATCGAAGGGTTGGCGGCCGAGATCAGCTCGCTTTCGGTGCAGGTGAACAAGACCAGCGACACGACCACGGCGCCGAACAAGGTGCTGGATTTTAAAGATACCGACAGCAACCCGAACGACGGCGCAGCCAGTGGCCGCGAGATCTCCACGGGTCCGTCGAGCGCGCCGGTGACCCTGGTCATCGATGGTGACGAGGGCGTGCTGCTGGCGGTGATGACGGAACTGACGCTGGATGTGTTCGGGTTCGTGCAGTTGGATGGGAGCCTGGCGTTCAAGCAGGCGACCGACAGCTTTGTTCTGACCGATGCGAGCACGGGCGCGGTAGACACCACGACGCTGGCCAACGTGAAGTACATGCAGGTGGGCGGTCATGTGGACAGCGCGTTTGCCGGGGTCGGCGGGATCGGATTTGCGCTGGAGGACGTCAACTTTGCCATGGTGATGGTGAGCACGCCGGTTGCGGCGGGTTCGGCCACACCTGCGATCAACTACATGGCGCTGCAAGCGGATGTGGGCAGTGCGGGTTTGACGGGCATCGAAGGGTTGGCGGCGCAGATCAGCTCGCTTTCGGTGCAGGTGAACAAGACCAGCGACACGACCACGGCGCCGAACAAGGTGCTGGATTTTAAAGATACCGAGAGCAATCCCAACGACAGTGCAGCCAGTGGACGAGAGATATCGACGGGTCCGTCGAGCGATCCGGTGACCCTCATCATCGATGGTGACGAGGGCGTGCTGCTGGCGGTGATGACGGAACTGACGCTGGATGTGTTCGGGTTTGTGCAGTTGGATGGGAGCCTGGCGTTCAAGCAGGCGACCGACAGCTTTGTTCTGATCGATGCGAGCACGGGTGCGGTAGACACCACGACGCTGGCCAACGTGAAGTACATGCAGGTCGGCGGTCATGTGGACAGCGCGTTTGCCGGGGTCGGCGGGATCGGATTTGCGCTGGAGGACGTCAACTTTGCCATGGTGATGGTGAGCACGCCGGTTGCGGCGGGTTCTGCCACACCGGCGATCAACTACATGGCGCTGCAAGCGGATGTGGGCAGTGCGGGTTTGACGGGCATCGAAGGGTTGGCGGCCGAGATCAGCTCGCTTTCGGTGCAGGTGAACAAGACCAGCGACACGACCACGGCGCCGAACAAGGTGCTGGATTTTAAAGATACCGAGAGCAATCCCAACGACAGTGCAGCCAGTGGACGAGAGATATCGACGGGTCCGTCGAGCGATCCGGTGACCCTCATCATCGATGGTGACGAGGGCGTGCTGCTGGCGGTGATGACGGAACTGACGCTGGATGTGTTCGGGTTTGTGCAGTTGGATGGGAGCCTGGCGTTCAAGCAGGCGACCGACAGCTTTGTTCTGATCGATGCGAGCACGGGTGCGGTAGACACCACGACGCTGGCCAACGTGAAGTACATGCAGGTCGGCGGTCATGTGGACAGCGCGTTTGCCGGGGTCGGCGGGATCGGATTTGCGCTGGAGGACGTCAACTTTGCCATGGTGATGGTGAGCACGCCGGTTGCGGCGGGTTCTGCCACACCGGCGATCAACTACATGGCGCTGCAAGCGGATGTGGGCAGTGCGGGTTTGACGGGCATCGAAGGGTTGGCGGCCGAGATCAGCTCGCTTTCGGTGCAGGTGAACAAGACCAGCGACACGACCACGGCGCCGAACAAGGTGCTGGATTTTAAAGATACCGACAGCAACCCGAACGACGGCGCAGCAACGGGGCGCGAGATATCGACCGGCCCGTCGAGCGCGCCGGTGACCCTGGTCATCGATGGTGACGAGGGCGTGCTGCTGGCGGTGATGACGGAACTGACGCTGGATGTGTTCGGGTTCGTGCAGTTGGATGGGAGCCTGGCGTTCAAGCAGGCGACCGACAGCTTTGTTCTGATCGATGCGAGCACGGGTGCGGTAGACACCACGACGCTGGCCAACGTGAAGTACATGCAGGTGGGCGGTCATGTGGACAGCGCGTTTGCCGGGGTCGGCGGGATCGGATTTGCGCTGGAGGACGTCAACTTTGCCATGGTGATGGTGAGCACGCCGGTGGCGGCGGGTTCGGCCACACCTGCGATCAACTACATGGCGCTGCAAGCGGATGTGGGCAGTGCGGGTTTGACGGGCATCGAAGGGTTGGCGGCGCAGATCAGCTCGCTTTCGGTGCAGGTGAACAAGACCAGCGACACGACCACGGCGCCGAACAAGGTGCTGGATTTTAAAGATACCGAGAGCAATCCCAACGACAGTGCAGCCAGTGGACGAGAGATATCGACCGGCCCGTCGAGCGATCCGGTGACCCTCATCATCGATGGTGACGAGGGCGTGCTGCTGGCGGTGATGACGGAACTGACGCTGGATGTGTTCGGGTTTGTGCAGTTGGATGGGAGCCTGGCGTTCAAGCAGGCGACCGACAGCTTTGTTCTGATCGATGCGAGCACGGGTGCGGTAGACACCACGACGCTGGCCAACGTGAAGTACATGCAGGTCGGCGGTCATGTGGACAGCGCGTTTGCCGGGGTCGGCGGGATCGGATTTGCGCTGGAGGACGTCAACTTTGCCATGGTGATGGTGAGCACGCCGGTGGCGGCGGGTTCTGCCACACCGGCGATCAACTACATGGCGCTGCAAGCGGATGTGGGCAGTGCGGGTTTGACGGGCATCGAAGGGTTGGCGGCGCAGATCAGCTCGCTTTCGGTGCAGGTGAACAAGACCAGCGACACGACCACGGCGCCGAACAAGGTGCTGGATTTTAAAGATACCGACAGCAACCCCAACGACAATGCAGCCAGTGGACGAGAGATATCGACCGGCCCGTCGAGCGCGCCGGTGACCCTCATCATCGATGGTGACGAGGGCGTGCTGCTGGCGGTGATGACGGAACTGACGCTGGATGTGTTCGGGTTCGTGCAGTTGGATGGGAGCCTGGCGTTCAAGCAGGCGACCGACAGCTTTGTTCTGACCGATGCGAGCACGGGCACGGTAGACACCACGACGCTGGCCGACGTGAAGTACATGCAGGTGGGCGGTCATGTGGACAGCGCGTTTGCCGGGGTCGGCGGGATCGGGTTTGCGCTGGAGGACGTCAACTTTGCCATGGTGATGGTGAGCACGCCGGTTGCGGCGGGTTCTGCCACACCTGCGATCAACTACATGGCGCTGCAAGCGGATGTGGGCAGTGCGGGTTTGACGGGCATCGAAGGGTTGGCGGCCGAGATCAGCTCGCTTTCGGTGCAGGTGAACAAGACCAGCGACACGACCACGGCGCCGAACAAGGTGCTGGATTTTAAAGATACCGACAGCAACCCGAACGACGGCGCAGCCAGTGGCCCCGAGATCTCCACGGGCCCGTCGAGCGCGCCGGTGACCCTGGTCATCGATGGTGACGAGGGCGTGCTGCTGGCGGTGATGACGGAACTGACGCTGGATGTGTTCGGGTTCGTGCAGTTGGATGGGAGCCTGGCGTTCAAGCAGGCGACCGACAGCTTTGTTCTGACCGATGCGAGCACGGGCGCGGTAGACACCACGACGCTGGCCAACGTGAAGTACATGCAGGTGGGCGGTCATGTGGACAGCGCGTTTGCCGGGGTCGGCGGGATCGGATTTGCGCTGGAGGACGTCAACTTTGCCATGGTGATGGTGAGCACGCCGGTTGCGGCGGGTTCTGCCACACCGGCGATCAACTACATGGCGCTGCAAGCGGATGTGGGCAGTGCGGGTTTGACGGGCATCGAAGGGTTGGCGGCCGAGATCAGCTCGCTTTCGGTGCAGGTGAACAAGACCAGCGACACGACCACGGCGCCGAACAAGGTGCTGGATTTTAAAGATACCGAGAGCAATCCCAACGACAGTGCAGCCAGTGGACGAGAGATATCGACGGGTCCGTCGAGCGATCCGGTGACCCTGGTCATCGATGGTGACGAGGGCGTGCTGCTGGCGGTGATGACGGAACTGACGCTGGATGTGTTCGGGTTCGTGCAGTTGGATGGGAGCCTGGCGTTCAAGCAGGCGACCGACAGCTTTGTTCTGACCGATGCGAGCACGGGCGCGGTAGACACCACGACGCTGGCCAACGTGAAGTACATGCAGGTGGGCGGTCATGTGGACAGCGCGTTTGCCGGGGTCGGCGGGATCGGATTTGCGCTGGAGGACGTCAACTTTGCCATGGTGATGGTGAGCACGCCGGTTGCGGCGGGTTCTGCCACACCGGCGATCAACTACATGGCGCTGCAAGCGGATGTGGGCAGTGCGGGTTTGACGGGCATCGAAGGGTTGGCGGCCGAGATCAGCTCGCTTTCGGTGCAGGTGAACAAGACCAGCGACACGACCACGGCGCCGAACAAGGTGCTGGATTTTAAAGATACCGAGAGCAATCCCAACGACAGTGCAGCCAGTGGACGAGAGATATCGACGGGTCCGTCGAGCGATCCGGTGACCCTGGTCATCGATGGTGACGAGGGCGTGCTGCTGGCGGTGATGACGGAACTGACGCTGGATGTGTTCGGGTTCGTGCAGTTGGATGGGAGCCTGGCGTTCAAGCAGGCGACCGACAGCTTTGTTCTGACCGATGCGAGCACGGGCGCGGTAGACACCACGACGCTGGCCAACGTGAAGTACATGCAGGTGGGCGGTCATGTGGACAGCGCGTTTGCCGGGGTCGGCGGGATCGGATTTGCGCTGGAGGACGTCAACTTTGCCATGGTGATGGTGAGCACGCCGGTTGCGGCGGGTTCTGCCACACCTGCGATCAACTACATGGCGCTGCAAGCGGATGTGGGCAGTGCGGGTTTGACGGGCATCGAAGGGTTGGCGGCGCAGATCAGCTCGCTTTCGGTGCAGGTGAACAAGACCAGCGACACGACCACGGCGCCGAACAAGGTGCTGGATTTTAAAGATACCGACAGCAACCCGAACGACGGCGCAGCAACGGGGCGCGAGATATCGACCGGCCCGTCGAGCGCGCCGGTGACCCTGGTCATCGATGGTGACGAGGGCGTGCTGCTGGCGGTGATGACGGAACTGACGCTGGATGTGTTCGGGTTCGTGCAGTTGGATGGGAGCCTGGCGTTCAAGCAGGCGACCGACAGCTTTGTTCTGACCGATGCGAGCACGGGCACGGTAGACACCACGACGCTGGCCAACGTGAAGTACATGCAGGTGGGCGGTCGTGTGGACAGCGCGTTTGCCGGGGTCGGCGGGATCGGATTTGCGCTGGAGGACGTCAACTTTGCCATGGTGATGGTGAGCACGCCGGTTGCGGCGGGTTCTGCCACACCTGCGATCAACTACATGGCGCTGCAAGCGGATGTGGGCAGTGCGGGTTTGACGGGCATCGAAGGGTTGGCGGCGCAGATCAGCTCGCTTTCGGTGCAGGTGAACAAGACCAGCGACACGACCACGGCGCCGAACAAGGTGCTGGATTTTAAAGATACCGAGAGCAATCCCAACGACAGTGCAGCCAGTGGACGAGAGATATCGACGGGTCCGTCGAGCGATCCGGTGACCCTGGTCATCGATGGTGACGAGGGCGTGCTGCTGGCGGTGATGACGGAACTGACGCTGGATGTGTTCGGGTTCGTGCAGTTGGATGGGAGCCTGGCGTTCAAGCAGGCGACCGACAGCTTTGTTCTGACCGATGCGAGCACGGGCGCGGTAGACACCACGACGCTGGCCAACGTGAAGTACATGCAGGTGGGCGGTCATGTGGACAGCGCGTTTGCCGGGGTCGGCGGGATCGGATTTGCGCTGGAGGACGTCAACTTTGCCATGGTGATGGTGAGCACGCCGGTTGCGGCGGGTTCTGCCACACCTGCGATCAACTACATGGCGCTGCAAGCGGATGTGGGCAGTGCGGGTTTGACGGGCATCGAAGGGTTGGCGGCCGAGATCAGCTCGCTTTCGGTGCAGGTGAACAAGACCAGCGACACGACCACGGCGCCGAACAAGGTGCTGGATTTTAAAGATACCGAGAGCAATCCGAACGACGGCGCAGCAACGGGGCGCGAGATATCGACCGGCCCGTCGAGCGCGCCGGTGACCCTGGTCATCGATGGTGACGAGGGCGTGCTGCTGGCGGTGATGACGGAACTGACGCTGGATGTGTTCGGGTTCTTCTACGTGGACGGCAGCTTCGCTTTCAAGAAGAGCACGGCGACCATCTCGGTGGCCAACGGCAGCGCCTTAGAATCGGTACAGGTCGACCTACTCACCCTCGGGGCTTCCGGTGTGAACGCTTTTGCCGGTGTCAACGGCCCATATTACACCGACAGCAACGGCGATGGGATCATCGACGAGAGCGACACGCCCAATGATACGGCAATGGGGCTGGTCCTGGGAGATGTCGATTTTGCCCTGGCCATCATGAAGCCCAAGACAATCGCCGGCCAGAGCACTCCTGCAGATAATAGAAGCTGGATCAGCCTGCGCGCCGGTGTCGGCGAAGCTGCCTTCGTAGGCGTTGAAGGCCTCACCATCGGGGTGAGTGATTTCTGGGTGAACATCAACAAGAGCGGTGGAACCGCCGCAGACGGTACTGCCAACACCTCGGTGGCTGACTTCAAAGCCACTCCGCTTTCCATCCAGACCGGCGGCGAGTCCGTTTCCCTGAACTTCGACGGGACCAAAGGTGCCTTGCTCGAAGCTTCAGGCCATGTGACGCTGGATATTTTCGGGTTCTTCTATCTTGATGGGGCTTTTGCCTTCAAGAAGAGTTCCGAGACCATTACCGTCACCAACGGGACGACTTTAGAGACGGTACAAGTCGATCTGCTCACCATCGGCGCTTCAGGGGTGGATGCCTTTGTCGGCGTCAACGGCCCCTATTATGTCGACAGCAACGATGACGGTACCGTCGACGAGAACGACACCCCCAACGAAACAGCCCTTGGACTGCAACTTGCCGATGTCAACCTGGCCCTGGCCTTGATGAAGCCCAAGGTTTCGGCCAATTCCACGGCTAAAGATCTGAGAAGCTGGACGAGTCTGCGCGCCGGTGTCGGTGAAGCCACCTTTGTGGGTGTAGACGGCCTTACAATCAAGGTCAGCGAATTCTGGGTCAACATCAACCAGGGCGGAGGCACCCTGGCGTCCGGGGGGGCCAACGATACCGTGGCCCATTTCAAGGATGCGCCGCTTACCGTCGCCACTGGAGACGACAACAGCCTGGCATTGAATTTCGACGGCACGAGGGGCTCTTTACTGCAGGCTTCGGGAGCCCTTACCGTTGGCATTGAGGATTTCGAGGTCGCCGGCGGTTTTGCCATCGAGCGCAGTGTCAACACTGAAACACGCAACGGCAGAACCATCAAGGTCAGCAAGCTGCTGCTCGGCGCGGCCGGTGTCCAGATTTTCCTCGGGGCGGGTGAAGCGCCTTACGACAATGAAGATACCGGTGTTCTGGTCGATGATGTCAATTTCGGACTTGCCTTTTTCCGGGAAGTGGATGTCACCAACCCGAGCGCGCCGACTCCGGTTGGCACCGGATCAAAGATGGCCCTGGCGGCCTCCGGCGGTGCCACCCTGCTGGGGATTGACGGACTTTCATTGAGCGGTACGATCGAGCTGCGCAAGAACAACACCGGGTACACCCAGGATCTTGGTGGCGGGTATGTGGTCAACGAAGTCCTTAACATCCCGGATCCGCAAAATTCCGGGTCCACGATTCCGGTGGAGATCAAATTCAAGCAAGATGTCGATCTTGCCCTGGCCGGGACGGTGGTTTTCGCCATCCTCGACAGCAATACGGGGGAAGAGTTCATCTCGTTAAAGGGTGGTTTCGCCTTTTCCAAGTCGACATCGGCAGACGGAACGGTCACCAAAATAATGATCGGGGCTGCCGGCGTCGAGACCTTCTTTGGGGTGGGACCGGCAAAGATCGCGGATGAGAGTACCCAGGATCCGGACGACACCATGATCAATCCGGACGCCATGGGTGTGCTCATCGAAGACGTTACGGTCGGCATGGTCCTGATCAAGAAGGCGGCCACAGCCAATACCCCGGCGAGTTCTTCCTTTGCCATTGATACCAGCGGCGGCGCTACGCTCATCGGCATAGAAGATCTCTCCTTGAGCGGGACGTTGCGGATACGGGTCAACAAGACCAATGGGCCGGTGGACGAGTACGTCACCGTACCGCTGCCGGATGGCGGCACCGAAGACGTACATATCCTGTTCAAAACCGGTGTTGCCGATCCGGTAGTGGCCGGGACCCTGGATCTCGACGTGGCCGGAGCGGTGACCCTTTCGGGTGGTTTTTCCTTCTCCAAGCACACAGAGGGGACCACCACCAAGATCCTGGTAGGGATCGCCAGCGCCGAAGCCTTCGTGGGGGTTGGCAAAGGGACTGAGGACGCCATCGGCGTTATGGCCACCATCGACAAACTCGGACTGGTGTTCTTCAAGACATCCAGCGGAACGTCCTACGCACTGGAAGGGACCGGTGGGGTCGCTCTTGTCGGCTTGGACGGTTTGGATGTGGAAGGCAACGCCGCCGTCGAGATCAACCAGTCCGGGCAGGTGGTCAACGAGACTTTCGATGTGCCCAATCCCAACTTTGATGACGAGCAGCCGGTCAGCGAATCCAATCCCGAAACCATCCAGGTGGCGGTCACTTTCGCGACTCCTGCAGAAGTCCTCGCGGTCAAAGGCGATCTGACCCTGGAAGTGGTTGATGTTTTCAATCTCAGCGGCACGGTGAGCTTCCGCAAGTTGGCCACGGGCAGGGTCCAGGTCGATATCCCCAACGCCAGTCTGGTCGTCACCATCGCTGGCACCGAAGTGGTGGGGGTGAGCGGCCATGCCAAATTCAGCATCGGCAATCCGGACGGATTCCAACTGCAAAGCCTGTCGGTGGACGGATTTTCCATCTTTGGCGTCGATGCCGGGCTCGATCCGGCCACGCCGGTGGCCAGCCTGCCCACCGCCGATCTGGTTTTCCCATTGGACGGCGGGGCCGTCAATCAGACCGATCTGTACGCAAAGAAGTACATTGACGTGACCTTCAACGATACGGCCGGCGTCGGCATCAATGCGGCCACCATCACTGACGCCCTGCCGGAAATCGTTCTCACCGGTCCTTCAGGGACGACCATCCCTGTCAGCGGGACGCCCGAGAAAGTGGGCTACAACACTTACCGTTATACGCTGACAGTGACGGCCATCACCCAACTCACCCTCGGTGACTGGGAGGTGGAAATCAAGGCAGGCAGTTTTGCCGACAACAACGGCAACCTGAACATCGGCGAAATCGAAAGTTTTGCTATCCGTGACGGACCCAAGCCGACCGCCAATCTTGCCAATCCCACCTCGAACGCTCAGGTCGATCTGACCTTGCTCAACGCCCGTGGTTTCATCGATGTCACCTTCGCCACTTATGACGGTGCCACCCTCGACACCGCCTCCATTTTTGATTCGGCTCCCGAATTTACCTTGGTCGGCACCGGCGTGAAAGACGCCGGGCTCTCCGGCGCGGTAAGCGGGATTCCTGAACTGCTCTACGGCACCACCTACCGCTATCGCATCACCGATCTGCAGCCCAACAACGGCACCGCTCTGTTCGGTGCCGGTACCGTCCAGGTCCAATTCACTGCCGGGGCATGGAAGGATTCGGCCAACAACGTCAACAATGTGGAGACCGAAAGCTTCACCGTGGTGGCCGCCACATCCGGAACACGCTCGGCCAACACTGCCGTGGCCATCGGTCCCTTGAGCATTCAGTCCCCGACCCTTGGGGTCACCGCCATCGGCTTCAAAGACATGAAGCTGATTCTGACCATCGGGATCGGCGCCGACGTCGCTTCGCTGGCATTCGGTTCTTCAAACGGGCAGCAATCAAGCCAGCAGCAGTCCAGCGGAATCAGCACCAGCCTGACCGGACTGCTGGGGACCTTCGATCTGGCAGTGGACGTGCTCGGGTTCCTCCAGGGCAGCGGTTCGGTCGATCTGACCGGAAAATGGGGACTGAATATCAGCTCCTTCGTTCTCACCGTGCCCGATGTGGTCGTGGCCACGGCCCAGGGCGTGAAGATCGGCTATGATCCGGCTTACAACCCCGAGGATCATCCAGATCCGGACGAGCCGGGAGAATTTCTGCCCCAGACCATCGTGACAATCGCCAGTGCATCCATTTCTTTCCCGAAGATCAAACTTTCGGGATGGATTGAACCCTTCGATCCCGACGGGACCGGCCCCCAGGCTTCCATCCCGGGTCTGACCGTTTATGAGAACGGTTTTAGGTTCGGCACGGCGGAGATCTGCTATGGGTGCACCACCGCACCCGGTACCGGCGTTGGCGGGGTCACGGTCAGCCAGGGAACCAACACGGCTCCGGGAGCGACTCAGGATGCGGCCATAAAAATCGGCAATATCCTCGAGTTCGACGACATCCGGGTGGGGATTTCCAATTTCGAAGTCATCTTCGGCGAGGCGTTGGATTTCGACGGCGAGATCTTCATCGCATCGGGCGGGGCCAAGTTTTTTAAGGACATGCCCATCAACGCCGTCATCTCGGACCGCGTATCCGGTTACAGCCCGGGTCGTGACGGCATCAGCGGCACCAGTGACGACGTCAACGAGGCCACCGACACAGAGGCCCTGCGCGCTACTCTGGTATTTGAAAACAACCAGATCAAGGGGTTCAGGTTCCTGGCGGATACATTCCGCATCGAATTCGGCCAATTCCTGGCCATCAAGGGTGTCGACATTTACCTGAACACCGATGCCGCCGACGATGAACCGGTGGTCAGCTTCACCTCACTTGGCGCCGAACTGAAGGTCGCCTCCCTCAAACTGAGCGGCGAGGCGCGATACTTTTCCTTCCTGGGCAACGGCGAATTCCAGGCCAATGCCGGATTCGGCGTTTTCTTCGGGGTGGAATCGGCCACCGGCGCAAGCGTCGGCTGGCCGAGTTGGATGCCGATAAAGATCAAGGAAATCGGGATCCAGTGGGACGACATCAACGAAAATCCGCTTGATTTCATCCTGACCCTTTCGGCCAGCATCGATTCCATCGACGGAATTCCCGGTGCGGAGTTTTCCGGCGTCATAGAGGGGGTGAAGATCGATTTGGGGATGCTCTTCGAGGGCAAGTTCCCCATCATCGATATCGCCTCCATCGGCGTCAGCATCAAAGCAAAAGTTTTCGGCGGTGATCTGGATGCAGGCCTGATCGGCGGCATTCTCAAGGTCGGTGAAGACAATCAGTTGATCGACAGCCTCGCTCCTGCTGACACGCCGGTAAAGGATCGAATTTTCTTCATCGGGGTGCAGGGCGGTTTCAAACTGTCGGGCATAGGCTGCACAATCCGCTTTGCCATATCAGAACTCGGTCCGCTCGGCGTGCAGATCGAAGCGCGTTCTCCGGTAGGCATCCCCATCGCCTTGCCGCCGCCGGTAGCCGCGGCCCAGCTGATGATCAACGATTTTGTCGCGGGTGTCGACTTCTTCACTGCCATCCCGGAAGCCAACGAAGCCAAGGACCTGCGCGATGCGCGCTACGCCATTTCAGCCTCAGACGTGGATGCCAGTACCTGGCTGAGCCAGGTCAAGCTGCAGGTGTTCAACCAATACCTGGCGGTGCAGGCAAATCCGAACCTCGGCGGCTTCCTGGCGGCCTTCACCGAACCGATGACCTTTACCGGCAGTGCGAAAATTTACACCAATTACACCTCGATCATGGTGTTCAACGCCCAGGTGGGGATCAAGATCGACACGACCGGCAAATTCTTGGCGGTCGGCAAGTTCAACTTCGGCGATGGCGCCCTGAGTATCGCGGCCAAGCTCTATTTCGACATGTCCCAGGTGGCGTCCGGACGAGCCAAAATCCTCTTCCTTTTCGACGCGCCGGAACAGATCGAGCTTCTGACGGTGGGCGGCAAGCTGGAATTGATCTTCAACAGCGGGGACGGTGCCGAAGTCGAATATGATTTTACCGATCTCCTCGAGCGGCCTCTTGCCACGCTCTCCTATCCGGGTCCAGATGCGGTTATCATCCCCGAAACGCTCAATACTTTAGGCTACATCGAGGTCGAATTCAGCCCTTCGGGTGATAGTGACATCGATGATGGCAGCATCCTGGATGCCACGCCCGAGTTCAGCCTGAGCGGCAGCGGAATCGGCACGGTCGTCATCGACGAGCAGAGCGTCGAAAAGATTTCGGACGGTGTCTTCCGCTACCATTTCACCGGTGCTTTCGCCCCCGGTGAAGTTACGGTGGATGTGATCGAGGGCAGTTTTGCCGATACTGCGTCGCAGTACAATATTGCCGCTTCGGCGTCCTTCAGCCTGAGAGACACGAGCGCTATACTGGCCGGGCCGGAGAACGGCGGCACCATCGATGTGAACACGATCAACGGCAACAAGTACATCTCGGTGCGCTACCTGCCGAGTCCCGGCAGCGCGGTGGACGAAACGACTCTTGCTGACGGCGATATCGTTTTTACCCTGACCGGTGCAGACGGCAGCACGTTGGATGTTGCCGGTCCGGGAACCTTGGTGAACGGGGTTTACCGTTACACACTGCCCGACAGCTTCGTGTTCGTACCGGGTGAGGTGACCGTGTCCTTTGCCGCCGGGACGTGGTCGGATACTGCCGGGCGTGCCAACCTGGCAACGGTGGAAAAGTTCATCGTCACCGGGACCACCGCGAGCCTGGTCGATCCGGTGGGCCAGAGCCGGGTCGATGTGGCAATCCTCAACGCGATGGGATACCTCGAGGTCCGCTTTGCCTCGACCAGCGGCAGCACCCTCGTAGAGGAGGCCATAACCGGTGCAGCGGCAGATACCTTGATTTTTACGATCTCGATGGCCGGCGAAGCCTTCGAGATCCGGGGGCCGCCGGCAGAGTCGCTCGGGAACGGAGTTTTCCGCTATGCCCTGCCCACCGGTATCGTGTTCACGCCCGGAGAGGTAACCATAGAATTCGCTCCCGGCACGATTCTCGACGCCGCCGGATACACAAACCTGGCTCAAATAGAGACTTTCCTGGTCACCGGTCCAGTTGCCGATGTCGTCGATTCCAGCGGCGACGCGGTCGACCTGCTGGACGGCAGCATCTATGGCCTGAGCCGCATCAACGGTGCCCAATACATCGATATCCGGTTCAAAAGCACTACCGGCAACGCCTTGGATGCCGGCTCCATCACCGATGCATTCCCCGAATTTGCCCTGACCGGAAGCGCGGTCAATGATGTCACGATTATCAACGACCTCTTGATCGATCCCGATGCCGTGCAAGATCTCGGCGGAGGGATTTTCCGGTACAAATTTACCGGCACCTTCGTTCCCGGCGAACTGACGGTGGAGTTTTTCGCCGGCAGTTGGCAGGATCAGGACGCTGACGGCAATCCGGGTTACACCAACATCGCCGAGACGGAAACCATCAGCCTGCGGGCGCCTACGGCGACGCTTACCGATCCGGGCGAGGAGGGGATGGCCGACCGGGCCACGATGGACGATCGGGGCTACATCCTGATTACTTTCAACGATCTGACAGGCCTGGGTCTTGACGAGTCTTCCATCCTGGATTCGGATCCCGAATTCCGGTTCAACAGTGTGGACAATCCCAACACCGTTGAAATCGAAAATGCGGCGGCCGGGATCGTGCTCACCGGGGTCGTCGAGAAGGTCGAAGGCAGCGAAAATACCTACAAGTATTATTACAGCGGCAGCTTCGCCGAAGGCCTGGTGGACGTGAGCTTCATCGCAGGCAGCTATGCCGACCTGCAGGGCAACACCAACCAAGGCGGAAGCCACAAGTTCAGGATAATCGATCAGGCCGAATCCGTCCGATTTATTATCGAAGGCTTCGTCGAGCTCAACGCCGGCGGCTTTACACCGGATTACGACGGCGACGGGGTGGCCGATCCGCTTATCGCTCTAGAAGGGCGCGTCGAGCTGAGCATCGACATCATCCGCGATCAGGCGACCCAAGAAATCCAGAAGGCCCGCTTCCTGCTGGATGTCAACGCCACCCTGAAACTGTTCTATCTGGGCAATATCGGATCGGCGGCCGGACGCTTTGTCCTGAGTATCGGCGAAACACCGGATGACGATGCCAGCGCCTCGTCGATCTTCGGCACCAACAAGCTGCAGTTCTGGGGCGTGCTCAAGCTGGAGACCAACCTGGAGAAGTTGCGCGAGATCGGCATTGAGGCTGACGCCGAAGTCTTGTTACAGGTCAACGCCACCAGCGAGGAGAAGACCGAGGTTATTTTCCTGGAAGGGATCAAGGGGGATGTCCTCTTTTCAATCGAGGACAACGGGATCAGCGACGAACTGCCCCAGGATCTCGACCCCAAGAATTTCCTGACGGTTTTACCGGAATCGGTGCGCAGCGCCTTCAGCGCCAACGGGATCCAGATTCCAGAGACCGCGACCTTCAGTGTCCAGGGGGTCGAATCGGGCAAACGCTGGAAGATCTACGTCAACCAGGGCGACGTCCAGACCCAGTACTTCATCGACAAGAGCGGCGATCAACTGATTTTCTACGGCGAGGCCCAGACCTTCGTTCTGTCGCCTTACACTTTCGCGCTGTCCTTGGCCGGAGCGCTCAAGTTCAAGATCCCGCCCATCGAGGAGGACTCCGAAGAGCTGTTCCGTATGAGCGGCGTCTTCCACATGCAGATCAGCACTTCCCGGGCCGAGATGTTCGCCAAGGCCGATTTGACCCTGGGACCCGAAAGCCGGCCGATTCTCGAATTCGATGCCTTGGGGCTGATCATCGTCAACTTCGAAGACCCGGGATTTGCAGGCCGCATCAATCTTTCGCTTAAGGCCGGCATGGAGGGGATCCTCGAATTCGACGCCGAGTTCGATTTATACATTAACGCCACTGTCAGCGGCAATGCCCAGGAATTCCGGGTCCCCGACCTGTTCCTCGACCCAGCCAAGGGGTATCTGGACCAGAAGTTCATCGACAGTTTGGAGTTCGGCACCGGAGATCTGCTTTTCAGCACTACAGATAGTGACGGCACCATCAAAGCGGCTCTCAATGAAAGCACCTCTGAAGACGGCAGCACCGTTTCCGGCAGTGTGCCGGCGGCCCTGCGTTCCGTTTTCACTGCCAACGGCCAACCATTAAGATCGAACGTTTCGGTGCGCCAGATCTTCAAGGACAGCCGCTGGGAAATCGATGACGGGACAAACAGGTACGTGGTGGAGACCGACGCCGGCAACGCCGCACACCTGCACATTTACGAGGCCGAGACCACCAGCACCGGTGACGGGGCCTATGTGATGGTGCCGCGCGGCCCGCCCCAGCTCGACGGCACATTGGGGTCGGCGGGACCCTACGTGGTGATCCAGGGCGCAGGCCGGCTGACCATTGCTTCTGTCTTCAAGATGGAAGGCGCTTTCCGGTTCGAACTGAGCATGGACAAGCTCGAACTGCAGATCAGCGCCACGATGCGCCTCGGCATTGAGGATGATCCGCTCTTCTTCTTCCAGGCGATCGGCTACCTCGAAATCGATTGGGACAGCGGGGTCGTGGGCCTTTTGAGCCTTGAAGCCAGAACCGGATCCCTGTTGACCGATATCGGATTCGACCTGGAGGCCGAGGCCAAGCTGGAGATCAATTCCACCGGTGAGGACAAAGATGCCCTTATCCTCCTCGGTCCGGGTGAAACCACCACGGTTACCATTCCGGCCAACACCTTCCGCATCGGCTTTGACGGAGACTTCGTTTTCCGGCCGGGCGAGGTCGAGCTGTTCCGGCTTTCCGGAGTTTTTTATCTTGAAGTCACCGGCGAGGCCTTGACGGTCTTTGCCGACGCCAATCTCTACGTCGGCCCGCCCGAAGCGCGCCTTTTCACCTTCGATGCCCTCGGTCTGATGGTATTCCGCTGGGACGGCAACTTCGCCATCAAGCTGGATCTTTCCGGCGAAATCGGCCTGGGTGACGTATTCCGGTTCGAGTGCGCGTTCAAATTCATGATGAACACCTCGGGCGAGGAGATCGTCTTCGAAGTGCCCGAGACATATCGGGAGACGGTCGGCTACGACAGTGTGACGATCTTCGCCGGCCCGCCTGGGCCAGGCGGCGATGAGGGCGAGGCCGGCTTCTACATCGTCATCGAAGGCGATGGACGTTTGAGTCTGCTGGACGACCTCCTGGTCATGGAGGGGATGTTCTACTTCAGCATCAGCGAAGAGGGCGTCGAAATCTTCGTTTCCGCCAGCGCCGAGATCGTCATTCTCGGAACCGTGACGGTCAGCGGGTATCTGGACATCAACGACGAAGGATTGGTGGGCAATCTGGCCATGGATCTGGCCGGCGGTTTCGGCACCGATCTTTTCAGTTTCAGCGGCACCTTCCGGATGGCGATCAATACCCGCAGCACCGAGGCCACCATCTACCGTCTGCAGATCGATCCCGAGACCGGCAGGGTCTCCGACGAGCTCAAACAGGAGACCATCGCAGCGTCGACCCTGCTGATCGAAGGCGGCGGTGAGCTGAACATCAACGACTCGTTCATCATCAAGGGCGCCTTCTACCTCAAGTTGGGCAGCGAGGGTTTCGAGGTAACCTTCAACGCCTACATGGAGTTGGGCGGGTTCGGCCGGGCCGGGGTCAAAGGCGGTGCCGGGATTTACAGCGACGGGGCGCTGGTGATCGATCTGGCCCTGGAAGTGGGTACCCTCGATATCCCGATGGTTACCATTGAGGGAGACTTCTACTTCCAGATCAACACCGGTTCGGTCGAGCGCTTGGGGGTGGCGCCCAACAGCTTCCTGATTCGTATTTACGCCGAGGTGAGCATCGGGCTTTTTACCGGTATCGGCGATCTGAGCATGTCTTACACGGATGGTGTTTTCGAAATCGCCATCAATGAGTTGACGATCAATTTCTTCAACTTTATCGATATCCACATCGACGGGTATTTCCGTTCCAACGGCCAATTCCGCGTCCACGGTTCGGTGGATATCAGCGTGAACATGTACATCGTCAAGCTGAGGGCTGGCATGTCGGTGACCCTCAGTAACGAAGGCTTTGCCGCCAGCGTATACGGATCACTGGACATCAGCCTCGATTTCGGCCTGTTCGAGATCAACAAGACTTTGGCCGGATTCCGTGGTGAAATCGAGCTTACTACGGTAAGGGCCTACCTGTCGGCCGAAGTGACCGTCGTCGGCATCAGCATCGGATTCAGCAAATCCTGGAGCTGGGTAGGCCCCCCGCAGATCGCCACCAAAATCGGCGACACGGTCTATCTCAGCATGGGCAACGAATCTGGTCGCTACGGGCCGGACGTGTACGATGAGATCGTCAACCCCGCCTACGTGATCCGGCCCAAGTACAACTCGGGCACCGGTGCGGTGATCCAGGATACGGTGATCATCAGCGCCTTGGGTGAAACCGTCGAATTTTCGGGTGTCAAGAAGATCGTTGCGCGGGGAGGAGACGGCAAGGATTCCATCGTCGTCCAACCCGGCGTTACTGCCACTCTCGACTTCGACGGCGGGGCCGGGGAGGATACCTTCATTATCCTCAGCGGTTCCCCGGACAGTATTATCCGCGGCGGGCTGGAGAATGACACCTTCTTTGGCGGCACCACGCCGGGGATCCACTATGAAGGCGGCGGGGGCAGCGACGAGTTCACCGGAGGCGAAGCCGGGGCTGTCATCGACATGGGTTCCGGGACCAACACCATTACCCTGTCCTCAGGAGACAACCAGATTCGGGTCGCCGATTCGCCCGACACCCTGATCACCCTGGGCGCGGGTAACGACACCATCAGCGTTGATCTGTCCGGCTACCTGAAGCTCATCGGCGGCAGCGGCGGCACCGGCGTTTTGATCCTGGACGACATCGATTCTTCCCAACCTATCGAACTGCTGCAAAACCGGATGGTTTACGGCGACCGCAGGGTTGACTTTGATGGCGGTCTGGATCGCATCGAAATCAACGACACTGCGGCGGCCACAGCCTTGAGACTGGTGAGCGGGGCCGATGAAAGCTGGGGCTCGACCAGCCTGAAGCTCACCACCCCGGGGCTTTTGGATGTCAGCGAGGCCACCCTCAATGCTCCCGGTGGACATTTCAACCTCCAGGCCGTGGGGGTCCAGGGGGTGTTGAACACCGAACTGGGCACCCTGACCCTGGTCAACACCGGGGCCGGTGATTATGCCGACATCGTGGTGCGCGAGGCCGACAGTCTGGTGATCCGCGACGGGGGGCGGACCAACGGAGGTCTCTACACGCCTGGCGGCTACATCGACGTGGAGTTGGCTGCGCCCGAGGCCCTGTTCTCGCTGGAAAGCGGGGTGATGGCCACCGGCAGCGGCGGCGCTATCCGCTTGATCGCCGATGACGTGGATTTCATCTCCGGGGCGGACCATGTTCGCGGAACCGGAGAGCTGATCATTCGAACCCAGTCCCTTGCCCAGGGCTACCGCATCGGCGGCGCCGCCCAATCGCGGTTCGGGGTAGATTACTCCACGGCCGGGTCCACCGGGTTCATGGAGTTGGGCATGGGCGATCTTTCGGCCCTGGCCGACGGGTTCACCTGGATCACTCTCGGCCACCGCAACGAGAACGCCGTGCAGGTGATCATCGGCGATGTGCGCGACGCCACGGTCGGTTTGTTCGATTTCACGGCCCAACTGCGCGATCCGCTCTTGCTGTTGGGCGATCGGGTGACCGTGGCTGGCGACGTGGTCTCCAGCGAACTGCTGCAAATCCAGGCTTACGTGATGGAGGTGCAGCGCACCAGCATCTCCGATCCGATGGGCCCGGCGGCTTCCGGCATTACCGGGCAAGAGACATACATCACGCTTGATGAACAGCTCGTGGTCAGCGGTTGGCTGCGGGGCCAGGACCTGCTCGATATCCATGTCAATGGCAGCACCGGTACGGGTGCCCTGGTCTTCCAGGGCATTTCGCCCAACAGCATCACCGCCGGCGCAGGCAGCGAGATCAGCGTCCAGAACGACGGCGCCACGCTGACGATCGAAACCTCTCATTCGATTTACAGCGGTGCGGCGATCTTTGCCGGGCGTTCGGACACCGACGGCAATCCGCTGAGCGGTGTCGGGGCCGTCATCACTGTCCAGGCCGGCACCGGCATCAGCCTCACCGAAGGGGCTCTGGTCGCCGCGCGCAACGACGATGCCAGCGTCACCTTGTCGGCGCCTGAATACCTGCATGTCGACTCGGGAGCTTCGGTGACGGTGGGGGCCCGCTTCGAATACACCGGCGCGAGCCCGACACCGGTCCAGACCGGCGAAAACACCACCCTGGTGCTTTCCACCGAAGGTGAGATGCGTCTTTCCGGTGCTGTTACCGCCGCCGGCGGCATGACCCTCGACTACGGCACGACGGTGGACGACTACGCCGAGTATTTTGACACGATTCCGGGTGTCGTCCTGGTCAGCGGGTCCTCGGATCTGTACGAAGCCATCGCCGCCGGGCAGGTGAGCCAGGCCCTGCTGGATCTGCTCGTTTCGGCAGGCCTGGATATCGATGGGGCCAACGCCGGCCTGACAGGCGTGAGCAGTTATACCCCGTTCGCTTCCCTCTCCGATGCGGCCAAGGCCCAGATCGCCGAATCTCTGGGGTTTGCGGTTTACACCGACGGCGGTTTTTACAACCCTGCGGCCGATGCCGAGCGTCGCTTCCTTGCCGAGTTGGAAGTCGGTTCATCCATTTTCTACCTCAGCCAGGATGTCACCTGGGGTAGCGCCGGCGCGCCGGTGGCCGGAACGTCTTTCAGCGAATTGACCCTGGCCCAGAAGCAGGCCGTGGCGGCACACCTCGGTTATCTCGTCTATCAGGGCACGGTGCTGATCAACCTGGATGCCGCACCCGGCCAGCAGGTGGTGACGACGCTGATCCAAGGCGAGTCTGCCGACTACGACAATGCCCAGGTTTCCTGGGGCGGCGTGGCGGCTCCGGCGGCCGGAACCGCCTTCGAGAATCTGACCGTGGCCCAGAAGCTGGTGGTGGCGGCCTACCTGGGCTACAAGGTCGACCTGCTCTTCTACAAGGAAGGCGAGGGGCTTGCCGATAGTTTTGAAGAGGGGATCGACTACACCAATGCCGAGATCGATTGGTCGGTATGCGGTGCACCGGCGGCAGAGGCGGCTTTTGGCGACCTGACTGCCCTGCAGCGGCTCACGGTGGCCCAGCAGCTCGGCTACACGCTTGAAGGCTCGCTGGAATTTTACAACTACGCGGCCCTACCGGGCAGACAGATGGTGACGACCTTTACCGAGGGCCTTGTCACCGACTACAGCAACGATGACATCTACTGGGGCGATGCAGGCACCCCGGCGGCCGGCACCGGATTCGACGGCCTGACGGCGGCCCAGCAGCGTGTGGTGGCCCATGCCCTGGGTTATGAAGTCTACGAGGGCCTGACTTTCGTCAAACTCGATGCCCCGACCGGCCAGCAGATCACGGATACCTTCTCCGAGGGGCGCGCGGCGGATGTCGACTACCGGCTCATCGACTGGGGCGGCGTGCCGGCTCCGGAAGAGAATGCCAGCTTCGAGGACCTCACCCTGGCCCAGCGCATCCTGGTGGCCGAGAGCCTCGGCTATGTGCTTTATGCCGGCGCGGTCTTCTACAACCCGAACATGGATCCGACCCAGGGCGAAATGCCGGTGCGCACCAGCTTCGTCCAGGGCGACGATGAGAACGCCGATTACAGCAATCTGGATATTTCCTGGGGCGATGCCGGCGATCCGGGCGAAGACACGGCTTTCGCGGACCTGACCCCGGCCCAGCAGGAGCGGGTCCTCGATCATCTGGGCTACCGGATTTTCAGCGGCCAGGTCTGGTACAACCCAGACGCTACCGAAGCCTATCGCCTGCGGTTGACTTTCGAACAGGGCGAGGGCGGCGACTATCTGAACAGCGACATCAATTGGCAGGAAGTCGCCCAGCCGGATTGGGGTACGCCTTTTGACGAACTGACGGCCGAGCAGCGCTTCCGCGTGCTCGAGGAAACCGGCTACGACCAGTACAGCACCACGGTCTTCTACAATGCGGATCTGGCCCCCGAACGGGCCCTGCGCACCACCTTCGTGGCCGGAGTGGACTATGCCAATGATGCGCCCGGCGCCGGTGGCGAGGAGAACCGCTGGCTCCTTTCCGACGGGATCAACACCTATCTCGTCTATGCCCTGGATCAGGAAAACGACGGTGTGGTGGACGAGATCCAGATCCAGAGCCTGCCGGAACTTTTCGGCCAGCGCGGCTACGGCTTTTTGCTCACCGGCACCCTGACCACTTTGCAGGACGGCCTGGGGCTCACAGTCAGCGGTGCCGATGACATCATCATCCGAGGCAACATCAATCTGCTCGGGGAAGACGCCGATCTGTGGCTCCAGTCCGACCGGTGGATCTACTGGGAAGGCAACGCCAACATCACGGGCGACATTACCCTGCTCGGCGGGGTGGACAGCAACGGATACGCTCCTGAAAGCGCGCCCGACGGGGGCGCCAACGCCGAGGGCATCTCCGTTTACGTGCACGCGACTTCCACGCTTAACACCCTGCGCGGCGGCACGGCGATCCGTATCGTCGGTGGCCAGGATGTCGTGCTCAACGGCCGCCTCGTGGCCGGAGCCCTGATCGGCGAGCAGGGACCGCAGTTCTTCGGCGACGGGGACTCGACCGTCGAGGTGGTTGCCGGCCAACAGATCTATCTCGACACGGCCATCGCGGCCGCCAAATCCGTGACTCTGGCGACTACGGGCCTGCCGGGGGCGGATGACAACGGGCTGGCGGTGATCGTGACCAGCGCGGCCGGCATCACCGTGCCGGGGATCACCTCGGACGGCAGCGGGGGGACCATCCTCATCGACGCCGTGGGTAACGTCCAGATCATTGGCGTGCTGACCGCAGGCGGTGAAGTGATTCAGGTTTTCGAGGACGGGAACTTGGTGTCCGAGACCATCGAGTGGCTCGCCGATCCGGGGATTATCGAGGTCAACGCCCTCGGTCAGGTCTATATCGGCGGGATGGCGCCCACCGAATCGGGCGGCGAGGTGGAGATCGGCGGCACCCTGCGGGCCAATCAGCAGATCGAACTAAACGGAGGGGCCAACAGTGACGGGATCGGGATCAATCTGCCCGGTGGCGCCCGTTTGGCCACCAGTGGCGACGACAGCCGCATCGTGATTACGGCGGCCCAGGATGCCGAGATCTACGGCCTCCTGGTAGCCGGCGGCGAAATTGTCGACCACTACGACAGCCGCGGCAATTACCTCGGCAGCACCATCGCCTACGGCAGCGGCGCGTCCGAAATTATCGTGCAGGCAGAGCGCCAGATCCGACTGGGCCGTGAGCTGTATGCCGGCGCATTGATCGATCTGCGCGGTGGCAAGGGTTCCCTCGACGAGAATCAGCCCTATGCCGACCAGGGTATTGTGATCGGCGGCACCGTGAGTCTGCGCACCGGCCTTGAGGACAGTGTCATCAACCTGAGTTCCTCCGGAAACCTGTCGGTTCTTGCGCCAGCCTGGACACAGCAGCTCCTGGCAGATGGTTTCGCCGAGTTCGCCGCCGGGGATCTGAGCGCCGACATCACCCTGCGCATCGAGATCGATCTGGGCACCCACGTGGTGCGCGGAGATGTGGTGCTGGCCAGGACTGCCACCGCCGCCAACAATGGCCTGGATGATCTGATGGAGAGCCTGCAGGCGGCCATCGAAGCCACCGCATTCAGCGTGGTCGAATCTCCGACCGGCACCCCGGCGATGGGATCCACCCAGCATCTGACCGGGGAAGAAATTCAGATCCGGCTCAACAATGGTCGCCTGATGCTTACCGGGGCCTACGAGATAAAGCTGCTGGCGGCAGGCTCGGTGGGGGCCGATCGTCTCGGCTTCAGCCAGTTGGACGAGGGTGATGCGGTTTCGAGCCGTCCCTACGCCATCTATGCCGGCGAGCCCGGATCGGTGGTCAACTTCGGCAAAGAGGGTGCGGTCAATGGCGACGTGACCATTTCCGGATGGGTGGTGGGCTACGATGCCATCAACCTTTACGGCGGGCTCAAGGCCGACGGCACCCCGAACATGAACCTCACTGCCAGCGGCGTGTTCGAAACCCGCAGCGGCAGCATCGTGTTGACCCCGACCGGTATTGCGGTCCTCGAAGGGACCCTGATCGCCCGCGGCGACAACGCCGATATTATCATTATCACCGGCGACACCTTGGAACTGCGCGGGGATTTGATCGCCAATCGCGACATCATCGTTCTGGCCGGCGAGCAGACTATTGCCGGACAAGTCAGTATCCTCGCTGCCGGCACCGGTCGCATGATATCCGAAGGGACCAGCGGCCGGATCATCCTCAGCGGACAAAACGATGTCGTTATCAACAACCAGATCGGCATCGACCGCGAGGATCAGCGCAATCCGGGCATCACCCTGGTCGAAATCGTATCCCAGCAGGGAACCTTGTTGATCGACAGCTCGGCCAAGATCGACACCGCCGGGCAGGTCAACCTCTACGGTCAGGATGTGGTGTTGCGCGGATGGATTATCAGTGGCCGGCTGACGGCCTCACAGCTCGACTACGAGGTGTTGGTCGTCGCCGAACGCGACCTGATGTTCTCCGGCAACTACGAAATCGCCGGATCGGTGCTGCTGAGCGCCGGCGGACAGTTCGAAATCTTCAATACCCGGCTTCAGATCAGCGGTGCCTCACAGGGCTTGGTCATCGAAGCCGGTCAGGATCTGCTTATCGGAACGGTCGACCCGGTGGCGGGCCAAGCGTCGGTGCGCCCCGTGGTGCTTCAGGCCGACGGTCTGGTGAAGATGACCGCCGATGGGAACATCCGCCTCGGCGCCGACGCACTGGTCTACACCAGCGGCGCCGGAAGCAGTATCGTGCTGCGGGCGGTAGATCTGCGGCTGGCCGGCACGCTGCATGCCGGGGCCAGCTATGATGCGGACAGTGGAGATGTTCAATGGACCGCTACCGGGGCGAATCTGGACCTCCAGGCCGACGGCTTGATCGAGATCGGTGGTCAGGCTCTGGACGAGTCGCTGAATCTGGTGGCTGCCGGAGCCGTGCTGCAAGGCAGCGGCGAGGTGCGCCTGCGAAGCGGCCAGAACACCTCCGGCATCGGGGTCACGATCGGCCCGGTCAGCGCGGTGCGGGTGGACGCCACGGGTAATGGCGCCTTTGCGGCCGCCGAACCCGGCGTTATTCTGATCGGCAGCGACGGCGAGATCAGCATTCATGGGATCGTCAACGGGGTTGACGCCGGCGCCTTAGCGGCAATCGAATCCCTCACCCGCGTGACTGTCGACGGTTTGGTGCGCGCCGCTGCCGGTGTGAGCGTCGTCGCCGGCAGCTACTCGGGCGGCCCGAGCCTGATTGTCACCGAAGTAACCCTCGACGGTAACGGGGACCGTCTCTATGGCGGCACCCTCGATACCGATCCGGGCGGGCTTTTGTACCTGCGCAGCACCGGCGACATCCTCATTGCCGGAGTGGTGGGGCAGGTCGACACGGACAATAGCGAGGTCGCCCACACTGGCAGCATCGACATCGCGTCGAGCGCCGGAGAGGTGACCATCACCGGGCTGGTCGACGCCCGCGACGATGTCTCGGTCATCGCCAGCAGCATCACCATGACCCTGGGTAGCCATGTTTTCGCCCTGGAGCCAAATTCGAGCGCCTTCCTGCGTTCCTGGGAGCGGATGGATATCTGCGGTGAAATCACCGATGAGGACGCTATTATCAAGGGCGATATCCTGGTGCACCTGGCGTCCCCGGTGATCTGGGTGGACGGGATACTGAAAACCGAACAGGCGGACAGCCGCATTCTGGTCAACGCCGGCAGCGAACTGAGGGTGGCCGGGCTGGTGCAGTCAGCCGGCGATGTGGAACTCAACGCCGGTGTCGATCTGAGTCTGAGCCGCGCAGAGCTGGAGGGAGAAATCTCCGTTGACGATCTGGCCAGTATTGGACTGATCCGGGTAGTCAATCAGGGTGTGGTCATGGCCGACGGCGAATTGCGGGTCAAGTCGGGCGGCGACGTGGTGCTGGATGCCGACGCCGATGTAACCGGCGACCGCCAGGTCATCGTACCGGTGATCGAGACTATCGAAGAAGAAATCGAGGTCGTGGTGGGCTACCAGGAGGTGGCCGTGGGTACCATCAAGGTGCCGCAAGTCAGTTACGTGACCACCACGGTCACCGAGCAGGTCGGCACCGAGCGGGTCAAGGTCGGTGAAGAATACTACCGCTTCGATGTGGTTCTCGAACAGATCGGCTATTACAACCCCAATGCGTCGGACGGTGCCAAATTCCGCGAATACCTGATTGAAGGGGTGGACTACCACAACTTCCTGGTGAACTGGGCCGATGCCGGCACCGAAAGCAACCCGGATCAGGCGGCAACCGCTGTCAATTACAGTTACATCCTCGGGCAGTACAAAAATGCGAACTACAAGACTTTCACCCAGCTCAACGCGGCCCAGCGCCAGGCGGTTCTGAATTATACCGGATACATGCCGTTGTACCAGATGAAATACAGCGGCACGATCCGGGACGAAAACAATGCCGTTGTTGAGTCCGGGGACAACAAGGTCGTGCTGGAGCGCACCTTGAACGGGCAAGTCTCCCGCGAACTGGTTACCCCGGAATGGGCCGGCAACGAAGAACTGGTGTTCCACGTAGACGTCGCCGGATGGCGCGACAAGTACGTTTTGATGCCCAGCGGCGCCCAGGAGGATATCCTGAGGGTGGTGAGCCAGGGAGAATCACGATTCCTGTATAACGATTCGACCATGGACGGCGAGAACACCGGCGCCTGGTATACCATCGATTCCGCCCCGACCGATGCCGTGCGAGGCGAATGGGTCGGTCGTTATCAGGATTACGCCGATGTGAAATACACCCAGGACAAGTCCGTCTGGAACTATAACGACGGTGTCAATTACGATGATTATGATGACAGCGACGGCCGCTGGTCGGTCAGCTACAACTCAGGCTCCGGGTATCGCACCTACGATCTGGCTTCGCGCAGCATCTTCGATATCCGCTATGATCCCGAATGGCAGTGGGCCTATTCCATGACTCAGAAGACCGATCCTGTCAGCAGCAACGTTCGGTCTTCGAGCAGAGGATCTTCGAGTTATGTGTATATCCCCAACACCTTCTATGCCGAATTGGTATCCGGCACACAATCGCTGACCCAATTTGACCGTTGGTCGGCCGGATCACGCAGAGTCGGCTGGGGCCCGGACGACGGCAGCGTTAATTTTTACCAGCACAGCGACTATTCGGGGACCGTAACGCATGCGACCGGATTCGATAGCTGGGTCGGCAAGTCGGTAAACGACACATGGTCCGCCGTTCGGATTTATACGGGATATACCTACAAGCTCGAGGCCTACGAGCATATCAACTACGGCGGTTGGACGGCCGGTTGGGTGGCGGGTACAAGATGGTACGGAAAATTCGACTCAGGCGGCTGGGGAGATGCGATCTCAAGCTACAAGGTGTGGGGATACAAAAACGAGACCTTTTACAACTACGCCTACGACTGGGTCTCCACCTGGCACGACATTTACGACGATCGCATCGAACTTTCTTATGAAGTGACCACCCAGGCCCAGGATATTTACGATTTCCGTCCGGTCTACGAAACCTCCGAACGCGAAGTCATGGTGATCACCTTCGAGGATGTGACGGTCTGGGAAACGGTGCCGGTCACCGAAACCCAGTATGTGCAGCACACTGCGTTGAGCGAACGCGTCATTCCGCTGCTCGGTTCGGATTACGGCGGTGAATCACTCTTTGCCACCGAAATCACCATCGAGTCAGGCGGCGCCACCTCTCTTAGCGGCCTTGTCAAGGCATCGGGGAATCTGTCCATCTTCACCGGAGCCGGATTGCAGGTCCGCGCGATAACCTATACCGAGGACAACGTTGAAAAATCCCTGATGTCACTGCTGGCTGCCGGCGGCGACTTGAGCCTGAATGCCGGCAGCAATATCCAGATCATTGATGCCGCCGAGATCACCGGCACCAACATCAGCTTCGATGCGGGCGCGGTGGCCATCGTCAACGGCAATATCGGCTCGGGCGCCTCCGAGGAGCAGGACGATGAGATCGTTACCGAGACGATTACGCTGTCTGCTGGAGGAAACGCCCGTATCGGCGGCGCCTGGACAGCGGTCCAATCCATCGAGATCGCTTCCGGACAGGGGACGAGCAGCTTCGGTGGAATCACCACCCTGGTCACCGCCGAGGGCAACGACGAGGCGGCGGATCTGGATCTGCTGGTCACCGGCGATACCGGAACCATCAGTTTCACCGCCGGCCAGTATGGCGGCAGCATCACCCTGGCCTCCATCACGGCCGGCACCCGTGCCACTCTGAAGGCGGAGGTTTCCGTCAGCTTCCTGGCCAAAGACGGCCGGGTTCTCCATGAAGACGGTGTGATCGTGACCGATCGGATTGACGCCCTGGCCGGCAGCGACATCACCCTCAACACCAGGATGGCGGCAACGGAGCTGGAGTCTCTCGGCGCCGGCAACATCATCGTCAACAACAAGGGCGAGCTTGAACTGGAAAGGGTGGTGGCTTTTGACGGCCGCATCCTGGTAACCAATATCGGATCCTTGATTGCGAGGGAACTGGAAACCAAGGGGGAAAGCTCGCGCAACGTCATCCAACTCGACGTGCTGCGCACCAACGGAGCGGTGGAACTGCTGGCCGGCATGTTGACCACCGGCGGCCGCGGCGATGTGATTTTCAACGTGGACGGCGGGATCAGTCGGCTTGCAGGCGGCCTGGTCAGCGAAGACGACTGGCTGATTACGGCCGACGAGTTGAATATTTCAGCGGTGGGCGGTCTGGCGCTGCATACCCAGGTGAACCGGCTGGTCCTCGACATCCAGCAGCAGGGCGATGTGGAGATCATCCAAGGTGACCGCAACCTGCACGTGGACGAGAGCTTCATTTCCGACGGCAGTTTGATCATCGATGCCGCCGGAGACGTGACCCTGGTCGACGTGCGGATCGGTTCGAACAAGGCCGGCAACGATATCGTCGTCACGGCGGCCGGCAGTATCACCGCCGGCAGTGCGGTGGCCGGTGTCTACCTGGTGCTGATTGACGGCACTGAAAATGTCCAGATCAGTGCCAAAGGCAGTGATGCCGGCGACGACCGGACCATCGATCTGACGGGCGTGGCGGTGGTGGTTGGCGGCCAGTACAGGCTGAGCATCGGGCCTGATGTGATCCGTTACACCGCTGCCGCCGGTGACGACCTGGCCGCCATCGCCAATGCATTGGCCGTTAAAATAGACAACTACACGGCCTTCACAGCCAGCGCCGACGGCAATGTGATTACCATCGGCGAAGGCGCAGGCACGCTCGACATCACGGCCTTCGGCCAGGTCAGCTCGGCCGGTGTGATCGACCTGACCGCCGGCGGCCTGATCCAGCGCACCGTGGGCAGCGAAAACATCAACATGGTGGCCGACCATCTGAAACTGACGGCCGGATTGGGCATCTTCGACCTGCAAGTGGCTGTCAATCGTCTGACGGCCACAACCACCGCTGGAGATATCACGGTCAGCGACCGCGACGGTGCTTTCGAACGCACAGCGGGCCTGCTGGTGATTGAAGCCACCACAGCCAAGGCGGCACCAGGCGCTGCCGGCAGCACTGTCTCCATCCAGGCCGAGGGGAACCTGCTGGTCGGTGAAACGGGTGCCGATATCCACGCCGAGCTGCGGGCCAATACCATCCGCTTGACCAGCGTGAACGGCAATATCCAGCTGGACAATCCGGATCCGAGCGACGAGCCCTTGGATTACGACCGCGGTGTGGCCTTCGTGGCCGGTGGGGTGGTCGATCTCTATCGCTTCTTTACGGCCACGGAGTTGATGGAATACCGCGCCGGAGATTACTTCCTGTTCGGGGCGAAAGCCTTTGACGCAGTCCTTATCAACACCAAGGATGTCGGCGATGCCAATTATGACCGGACCATCGACCTGACTGACGCGACCGTCGTCGTCGGAGTGCAGTACAGGCTGACCATCGGTACCTTGGATTTCAGTTATACTGCTGCTGCTGGTGATAACAGGGCGGACATTGCCGCTGAGCTGGCCGCTCTTATCGACGCTGATACCGCCTTCAGCGCTTCGGCCGCCGGTACAGTGATTACCATCAGCGCTGGCGCCGGCACGTTCGATATTGAAGCCGAGGCAGAACCGACCCGGACGGTGCCGGGTGATCTGTCCGCCGACACCATCATCATCGACAGTGGGGCACTGCTGTCGATCAACGGCACGATCAGCGCCAAGGATCTCATCGAGCTGCGATCGGCGCGCGACGTTTTTCTGATCGGTACCATCCAAGCCAAGGTCGGCAGCACCACCGTCGGCCGTTTGATTGTCGAAGCCCGGGGCGAGCTTCCGGTTGTCTCGTGGGTGGATACCAACGAAGACGGAATTCTTCAGACAGAAAGCCGGGATTCGGGCTTTGTCAATATCAATCTGACCCAACTGCCCGTGGAACGCCTGGATATCAGGGCCGATAAGGATATCTTCCTGAGAGTGGGGCCGGTTGATCCCGAGGCGCTCGATCCGCCGGTGTCCAACCTCTCCTTCCAGGGATTCGTCGGCGGGCTGGTCGGCTTCAATCCGGCTGAAAACATCGAACTGGATGTCGCCAACGGCGCCCTGATCCTGACCGGCGGCATCGTGTCGGCACAGCAAACCCTCGATGTTTCGGCCAGTTCCATCTCCTTGGACGGAGCGTCGGTCTTTATCGCCCACGTGCTGAACATTCAAAGCACCCAAAGCGTCTTGGCCAATACCCTGGCCGATATAC
Organism: Desulfobacterales bacterium; assembly: GCA_963668645.2. Lineage (GTDB taxonomy): Bacteria > Desulfobacterota > Desulfobacteria > Desulfobacterales > UBA2174 > UBA2174. The sequence goes on along the minus strand of CAXXWC010000021.1, from coordinate 1,326,343 downwards.
TGCGGGTGGCCTCCACCGTGACCGGCAACATCGTTATCAATGAAGCCGATGATCTGCAGGTGATTTCGGCCAGGGCTCAAGACGGCCGGCTGGAAATCTCTACCGGCCGGGAACTGGCCGTGTTCGATGCCCGTACTATTGTCGACAAAGAGGGCAACGACGTCGTTCTGATCGCTTCGGGCAGACTTTACATAGGCTACGCGGAAGCCGGAGTAGCCGCTGGCGCAGAGAAACAATACGCCAGCGTCATCACCGACTCGCCGATTTCGACCGAGGAACTGAAAACACCCCAGCGGGATGCGGACGGTAAACTGGTCCTGAATACCGACGGATACCCGATTCTGGAAAATCAATACAACAACACCAATACCGACATCTGGGGCTACACGGTCACCTTGCGCGGCCCGATTGATTTCGATCCGGTCGTGCTTCGTTCTGCGACCGATGCCGGTGTTGACAAAGGGCTGGAGATTCGCACCACCTATACGGAATCCGGCGATACCCCGGGGTTGATACGTTTGGAGACCCAGGTCTCGCTCGAAACCCTGCAGACAGACGGTGGCGCGATTACCACGACGACGACGGTGCTCGATCAGGAGGCGGGGGAGGATCGCAAGCAGGAGAGCGAAGTCGTATTCCTCAGCGAGCTGCGAGACGATTACACCTACACCGTAACGGTGAACGGCACTGCTTACGCGGTGCGCATCGGGGATACGGTCAACGGATCGGCAGTGACCGGCACCTGGGCCTCGGTGCTGGGTGCGTTGAAATACCTGATCGAGAACGGGCAGGACATCACCGTCACCGTGGTCGAAGCCTTTTCGAAGTTGCACCTGCAAGCTGAAGTAGACAATGTGCCGTTTACCCTCACCGCCGGAGTCATCCAGATACTGACGGAGGAAGTGGATGGCGTCCAGGATGGTTACGATAATCCGGATCCGACGGCAGGCGTCACTCAGCCACAGATCGACACGATCACCTTCGGCAATACATTGCTGACCGGCTACATCTATACCGTGATCGTCAACGGGCATGCCTACGCGGTGCGCTCCGGCACCAACTACAACCTGATCGTCGGCGGCCTGGCGGCCACGGCCGCGGTGCGCCTCGAGGTCTTTGCACGGCAGGATGCGGCGGTCACCAACTCTAGATCATACAGCCCGAACTACCTGCGGAAAGTGGATATCAGCGGAGTTTCGGTCGATGCGGCCGCCACCTATACGCTGACCCTCGGCAGCAACTCGTTCGTAGCGGTGTTGGATGCAGACCCGACGATCGAGGAGATTGCGGCGTCGCTGGCCGGACTGGTCAACGGCGACACTTCCTACACTGCGACCTCTTCCGGTAGTCTGATTTCGATTACCGATGGTGCCGGCCAGGTTGCCATCAGCTTTACGGCCACGGGAGGTACGGTTACAGGTCTCGACACAGTTGAATACTACACCGAACATCGCATCGTCCTTGACAGCCTTGAGTTGTTGGAAAAGGGTATTTACACAGTCACCATAGGCGGCAATGCGTACTCCTATGGGCCGCGAAACAACGAGACCCGCGCTCAGATCGTCAGTGGATTGGTTGCCGCAATAAACAGCGGCGGCCTTTACTCTGCGCAGGTGTTGAACGACACGAGGATCAGCGTCGTTACGGTTGCTTCTACCGGTGGCTATGACACCCCATCGATCAGCGTCACGGCCACGTCGATTCAGCCGGTGACCGACTTCGGCTTGATCTGGGCCTCCCCCACCGGGGTCACCAACCAGTGGGTGGTCTATTTCAGTGACGTCTTGGCCCCCGCAACCATCAATCTGTCCGACATTACCTATCGGCTGTGGCTCGGCAGCAATAGCTTCGACTACACCTGCCAGCCGAGCAACACCCTGGCGCAAGTGCTGGCCGGGTTGGAGACCGCGATAGACGCCAATTCTGCGGCCCCCGAGGCCACCGACCAAGTGGTGACAGTTTCGGCGACATGGGCCAGTCTGCTGGGCCAACTGGTGACGGAGATCGAGAACGGCGAGGCCATCACCGTCACCGCCGACCCTGCCAATCGCACCCTCACCCTGGCGGCCGAGGTGGACAATACGGCCTTTACCATCGACGCGGTGGTCTCCGATATAACCGCTTTTACAGGCAACGGGTTCGTTCCGGAACAGCCGGCAACCTCGGGCCAGCCCCAGCGCAGCGTGATCGATTTTGCCAGCACGGCCAACCGCGACGCCATTTTCACGGTGGTGGTCAACGGCGTGGCCTATTCGGTGGCCGGTTCGAATCTGATCGACAGCACCTCGCAGCCGTCGCTGGTCCTGAGCGGCACGGACAGCGACACCGAATTGTCGGTCAGCGGCACGGTCACGTTCCCAACCACGCTGAACTCCGGCCAGATCATCCAACTGTCGGTCAACGGAGTGCTTTACAAGGTGCAGACCGGCAGCGGCGGCCAGTACGGGGTGCCGGTTTCCAATAACTGGACGTCGGTGTTGACCAAACTGAGGGATTTGATCGTCGGGGATTTCAACAGTGATCTCGATGTTACCTTTAACGCCACGGCGCGGACCCTCACCATCGCTACGAAGAACAACAAGGCCGAACTGTATGTCAGCGACGTGGCCATCCGCGAAGTGCAACTGCGCGCCTTTTCCACCGTCCTCAGCGAGTTGCGTAGCGCGATCCAGACCGGTTCCGGGTTAACCGTGACGGCCGACACCACGGCTGGCACCCTGACGCTCCAGGGGGCCAACAACACCCCCTTCAAGGTGAATGCAGCCTACGTGTCCCGCGGCGGTGCGGTTCAGGAACTGGTGGAGTCGCAGGCGGCCGGTTTCCTGCGCAAGCAGGTCAGCACGATCATCTTCAAGGCGGCGGCGTTTATCAATGCGGAACCGACAACCGTCGGAGCGAATTTCACCGTCGTCATCGGCGGCACCGAATACACCGTGTCCACCGGGGATGTCGTCAACGGGCAGAGCGTCACCAGAGACGCGGAGAAGGTGCTCTCGGCTCTCGCATATCTGATCGAGGCCGGCGAGGATATCACTGTCACTGTGGATACCGGTGCCCTTAAGCTCACCCTGACGGCCGATGATTACAACGCCCCCTTCTCCGTGGAAAGCGTCCGGGTTCTCGATGAGCAGCATCCTGCGGTCTCCGGCGCCGTCAATGAAGATGCCGGCACCCCGGTGGTCCCTGCCGGCGGCAGCCAACCGCAGATCAGCAGAGTCGTTTTCGACGGTGATGACCCGGAAGAAGGGATTCTTTATCGGGTGCGGATCAACGATACGACCTATTCCGCCCAGGTCGGCCAGGACGGCGTAACTGGTAGCTGGGACTCGCTGCTCAACCGATTGAAGACCCTGATCGACGCTGGCGATGTTGTTACCGCATCCGTCAGCGGCACAACGCTGACCCTGACGGCCGACGCCAGTAACACTCCCTTCAGCCTCTTGGCCCTTGCAGAAAATACCGCCCTGAGTTCAGGCGATGAGGCCCTGCACCCGACGGGCGACTATCTGGTGATTTTGCCTTACCGCACCGCGGGTCCCTTCGGGGTGATCGCCGAAAGAAACTTGTCGGTGGTGGCGTTGCCTGTCTTTTCGGGCGACAATATCGTGCTGGGCAGCGATCATGGCGATGTTGTCGTGGTCTCCGAGATGAACGTCGGTTCCGGTACGGTCATGGTCACAGCGCCCGAGGGCAGCATCGCACTGGGCGGCAAGGTCACGGCGAACCAGCTGACCCTGATATCGCTCAACGATCTGACCGTTGTCACCGAAGTCATCGACCTGAACGTGACCATGACCAGCGACGGCAATCTGACTATCGAACAAACCGGTGACCTCGTGATCAGTTCACTGGTCATGGCCGGCGGTGATGTTCGGCTGGTGGTCGACGGTGATGTCACAATATCCGATTTCACCGGTTTCGGCGGCAACTTGACGATTCTGGCCACCGGATCCATTACCATCAACAGCACGGCGGAGATGACCAGCACCACCTTGGTCGCCCAAGGTGGTGGTGTTTCCGGGTCATTGAACACCGACACTCTGGATTTGCAGGCCGCAGGCGCAGTTAACCTGATCAACCAGGGAGCGCTCTTGGTCGAGCGGCTGTTCACCGGTGGAGCGGGTATCTTCCTGACGACATCCGGAAACCTGACGATCAATACTGCGCTCAGCGTAATCGCCAGCGCCGCGATAGAGCTCATAGCCGGATCCGGCGGCTCCTTGATCATTGCCGAGGCCATCACCAGCGGGACGGGGCCGGTGACCATTACCGCGGCGGGAGCCATCAGCATGCTGCCGGCGGCTTCCATCGATTCAGAGACGGGCGCGGTGACTCTCGATGCCGGCGCCGCCCTGACCATGGATGCCGACACCTTCATTCGCGCCGGGGCCGGATCGATCACGATGGATGCCGGCGGCGACCTGACGGTGGGCAAGCTCCGGACCACCAGCTCCACCGATCTGGTCCTGACCGCCGGCGGCGCCCTGATTGATGCCGGCAACAGCGATACCGACATCGTCGCACCCAACGCGATTCTGGTCATCACCGCCGCCAACGGCATCGCCGATAGCGGGCAGATCGAGGTGGAGGTCGCCGGTATCGACCTGCAGAATACCGCCAGCGGCGGGATCTCGATGCTCAACTACGGGGACCTGAATATTTACCGCGTGGTCAATAACGGCGACGGCACCACGTCTCTTTCCACCGTGGACGGCAACATCGAGTTGCTGGCGGCCTACCATGGCATTGAGGCCGCTACCGGCCAGGTGACGCTGTATGCCGGCGATGGCCAGGTCGTCATCGGCAAGATCATAACCACCACTGGCGGAGGGGTGAGCGTATTTGCCGAGCAGGGCGACATCACGCTGATCGACGGAATCCGGGTTGGCGGAGATCTGGAAGGTGAAATCCGTTTGTATGCTCCCGAAGGCGCTATTATCAACGATTCCGACGCGGTCGACTGGTTGTTGGCGGGTGACGATTTTGATCCGGCCATCGACTGGGCATTGCGTAACGGTAAGGTGAGTGTCAACCCGTCCAACGGTGAAATCCTTGTAAGCGGGCTCGATGAACCCTATATGGGGCTGGAAAACAGTGATGTGCTGCGGGAGGCGGATGGCCCCTACCTGCAGACCGACGGACTGCTGACCCTTTATGCGCGGGACGAGATCGGCCAGAACGTGGAGGGATTCCTTTACAGCCCGCTGGCCCTGGTGGTGGATGCGGCCGAGATCCGCGTGTCCAGCAACGAGCGGTCCACCGTGGCTATTCTGACCACCGGCGTCAGTAAGATCATCGCTTCGGACGGCGTCGGCACGGGTAGTCGTGGCGGGGCAACCGGCGTGGCCAACCTCAGCGGCGACCAGACCATCATCGATGCGCCTGTGGATGCCGGCGGAGAAGACATCATCCTGTCCGGCGACCAGTTGCTGATTTCTGACACCATCCGTAGCGCCGACAGTACTCTGACGATCCGGGCCCTTGATCCATCGCAGCCGATCTTTCTGGGCGGTGGCGGATCGGGCAGCGACCTCTTTTTGGATTACGACGCCATCGGCAATCTGGCCGACGGCTTTGGCGAGATCATCATCGGCTCCAACGAGACCAGTGCTCCCATCGTGATTGCAGGCGACTCAACAGTCGAATTCCAGGACAGCCTGACCCTCATGACGCCATCCGAGGGTGGGCAGATCGCGATTAACCAGGAACTCGTAGTCAATGGGAATTTCGTAACCTTCGGCTCGGGCTTTACCACCACGATTGCCGCCAACATCACCTCCACGGGTGACATCACCCAGAACGACTCGCTGATCATCGTCGGCGACCCCACCCTTACAGCCGGCTCTGGATCGGGTACTGGCAACATCACCTTGGGAACACCCGATGCGGATCATTTCCTCGACGGCGACAGTGAAGGCGACAACAGGCTGACCCTCACGGCCGATGGCGACGTGATCATCAATGCCGAGGTTGGGCACGACAACCCCTTGAGTGGGCTTACCATCAATGCGGCCGGGAACGTGACCTTCTATGAAGACGTTCGGATCAATGGCGACCTGATCATTAACGCCACCGGTACGGTCATCTTCATGGGCAATCTAACCCTCGGTGAAGGTGGCAGCCTGATTATCAACGGCGCGGCAGTGGTCGATTTTGACGACGAGAGCGAAATTGTACTTAGCGGAACGGCAGAAGGCGTTCCGGGCGATATGTGGATCGAAGCGAATACGATCAATCTGCCGACCGCCGCGGCGCAGATCCAGGGCGAAGGGACCGTGACGCTGCGGCCGACCGATCCGGGTCGCACGATAAACGTGGCTTCGCCGTTCGATGACACCGGAGACGTACTGAGCATTACGTTAGATGAGCTCAAACAGTTTAGTGCGACATTCGATCTTATCGTCATCGGTCACGAGGACAATGGCCATGCCGACGCCGATGCCGGTCTGGTGCGCATTGGCGGCGACGACAGCTCGCAACTGACGTTCCTGAACAACGTGACGATATACGGCGGCCAGATCGTGGTGGAGGATTTCAGCGATCCGGCGAGGTACCTGGTCACCACCCATAGTCTTAAGTTGTACGCGGTGGGCGCGATAACGTTCTACAACCAGATGTGGGTTAAAAACGCACAACTGCTGTTGGATTCAGCCGAAGGGCGAGTCCGGCAGATGAATGCCGCCGAGACCGACGGTGTGGATGATGAGGTTCTGCGTGCCAACGCCATCGATGCCCGTGCATCTAATGGAATCATCCTGCCTTGGGCATACGTCGATTTTCTGAAAGCGGCCAATTCTGGCTCCAGCGGGGACATAGAAATCAACGTGGTGGCCCAATCCGGCGCCTTGCGTGTGGATCGACTGATCCAGGAAGATGCCGGAGGAGCGGGTCAGATCAGGCTGACCACCGAAGACGGAGATATCAAGATTTCCGATACCGGCGGCGGGGTCAGCGTTGCAGGTCGCGGATCAGTGGTGCTCATAGCGGGCGGTGCAGGGCGTAAGATCTATGCCGGTGCCGGAATATCCACCACCACCGGGGACATCACGCTAAGTGCTGACGGCACGATTACACTGAATGGCAAGATTGAGGCCGCCGAAACCGGGTCGATCGACCTGACTTCAGGTTCGGCCGATATCCTTCAGAATGCCGATATCCTGACCGCAGGCGGCAATATTAAAGCACAAGCCGCCGGTGACATCGTTATGCACCAGGCCAGCAAAACGCGTGCGGTGGGAACGGTTACGGCCACCGGTTCCGTTACTTACGTAGCTGGTGGTTCGATTCACCTCAGTCTGATCGAAAGCGGCGGCGAAGTCGCCCTGACTGCTGAAACCGGTACCCTTGTCAATGTCCTGGCTGCGAGCGCCCTGAATATCGATGCAGGGCTGGTGGACGCCAGTCTCAGCCTGCTGACCCTGCAAGCGGCTGCCGGGATCGGGACGGGGACCAAGGCCATCGAAATCCGGGTCGAAGAACTCACGGCCCAGAACACCGTCAGCGGCGGGATTTTCATCCTCGAACGTGACGGGTTGACCATTGGCCAAAACGGCGTGACCGCAGAAGGCTCGGACGGCCAGATCGTGTTGACGGTCGCCGAAGGGAACTTGGTCGTAGAGAGCAACGTGATCACCAGCGGCGTTGTGGGGCACATCCTGTTGACTACCTTGGCGGGAGGCATCAACCTGCGCAATACGGTGCAATCCGACAACGGCAGCATCAGTATAATTGCCGCAGCCGATCTCTTGATGAGCGAGTCGGCTCAGGTGACGGTGCTGGGATTAGGCGGGGCCGGGCAGACCATTGATATGGAGGCTGGCGGCGATCTGCTTATGAACACCGGAGCGGGGCTCAACAGCAACAGCCTTAACGACGGGAATCAGCGATTGCAGGCCGGCGGAAACGTACAGGTCGGGCGGTTGACGGCCGGCAGCGGACTCGTGAGCATCGTGGCGCAAAATGGCGCCATTGTCTACGCCGGCCTGCCCACAACAAATATCGTTGCGGATAGTTTGCGACTTTACGCCAAAGCCGGCATCGGGACCTCGACATCGCCCTTGCACACCAGTGTGGCCCTTATCGCGGCCGAAAGCGCGAGCGGTTCGATCTTCATCCAGGAAACCAACGGGTTGACCATCGGTGAGATCGCTCCCGTGACCGTCAAGCGTGTCGGGTCGAGTGGAAGCACCTCCCTGTTCAACAACGGGGATGCGACTCTTGCCGGATTGAAGGTCCATGCCAATGGCGCCATTGTGGTTCACGGCGGTACCAAGAGTAACGGTAATTTAACCGTCAACGCGGCCGTCAGTGCAGTGGGTACAGGCAATGTGCGGCTGCAGGCGATCAAGGGCTCCCTTTTCCTCCATGCCGCACTGAATGCGGGCAGCGGCCACGTGACGCTGCTGGCCAAAGGCGACATCGAACAGGGAGCCGCTGGCGACATAACGACTTCCGAAACCGGAACAATCGATATGGAAAGCACCGGCACGGTGGGCAAGATCGTCATGGATGAAAACGCCATGACCAAGACCGCGGGCGGAAACATCCGTTACAAGGCCAGCGGAACCATCACCCTGGGCGTTTTGGATACACGTGCGGTTGTTTCGGCCAACTGGGGGGCGGTGAGCGTCACCAGCACGGGCGGCTCGATTTTAAACAATGCCGGCAACACCCTGGTGAACATATATGCCAAAGAGCTGCGTCTCAGTGCTAAGCCGACAGGCAGCGCGGGTGTAGGGGCGTCCGAAAAGCATCTGAAGATCGAGGTAACCCTGCTGAGTGTAGCGGCCGGTACCGGGGGTATTTACATCACCGAGACCAACGGCATCACGATCGGTTCTACGGCGGTGATCACGGTCAAACGAGTGGACACCGACGGCGCCATTAGCGCCGACGTGTCCGACGCCACCCAGAATCATTTGATTTCCGGAGGCGCGCTGGTACTTGTCTCCACTACCGGCCATCTGGTCAGTCAGGCCGGCAGCGGCGAGATCAGCGCGACAGGCAACATCCTATTGGAGACCACCGATGCAGCCGGCGACATCACGCTATCGGAGGCGCTGAATAGCACTATCGGACATATCAGCATCGAGGCGGGGCGCGATCTTATCCAAAATGCAAACATTACGGCCTCCGGCGCAGTGAATAGCATCGACATTCATGCCGGGCGTCACATTACCATGGCGGCCGGTACAAGCACGGCCAGCGCTGGCGGCGATATTCGCCTGGAAGCAGGCGGTGACATCGCGCTACGCACCGTCAGTGCCGGTGCCGGCGACGTGGCCCTGATTGCCGGGGCGACCGGTTCGATCAGCGATGCCGACAATACCGCAGCCGTCGATGTCACCGCCGGCCGTCTGATACTGGAAGCCGGCATCGGGATCGGCACCGGGGCCAATGCCATCGACATACAAGTCACGACCCTTTCGGGAGCGGCGGGTAGTGCTGGTTTCTTCGTGATCGAGCCCGATGGGTTGAGCATTGAACCGGTGACGGTGGACGTTGCCCGCGTGGGCCGCAACGGCATGACAACATGGGGCTCCAAGACTCGTGAAGACCTAATCACGACCGCCAATGGAGCAATCGTGGTGACGGTGGAAAACGGCGATCTGGTGATCCAGGGCGGGACGGTGACGCCGGATCTCGGTGTGCAGGCCTTGGGCCTCGGCAATGTCCGCTTGCAGGCGGTGGCGGGCGACGTGGACCTGAACACCGGGCTTGACGGGGGTGGTGGCCATGTAACCTTGCTGGCCAGCGGCGATCTTGATCAGGCGGCAGCCGGCGACATTTTCACAACTGGGACCGGCGGCATCGATGTGCAGGCCGACGGCGTGATTAGAATGGCCGACGGTGCCGCCGCCACCGCGGTCAACGGCAATATCCGCTACTTGACGCCCAACACCTTGAGCATCGGCCGTTTGGCAACCGGTGGTAACGTAAGCCTCAAGGCCGCGTCGATCACCGACAGCGGGGCAAATGGCAACAAAGATCTGGATGTCGCAGCCAATCAGCTTCGGATCGAAACAACCGGAGCGGTGGGGGAAAGCCAACGGCATTTGACCACGAATGTTGGGCACCTTAGCGCAAGGGCTGGCGAGCCGGGATTCTTCGTGACTGACCTGACTGGTTTGAGTGTATCCCAGACAGCCGCCATCGGCGTTTATCGGGTAAGCACCGATGGGAAGACGGGCGCTTTGCAGGCCGATTTAACCCAATCGGGCCTTGTTTCAAGTGGCACCCTGGTCCTGGTTGCGAACAGCGGTACCCTGAGCAGTGAACCGATTTGGGGAGAGATCGGCGCAGCGGGTAATATCTTGCTGCAATCGGCCGGCGTAGACGGTGATATCAAATTGGGCGCCGACCTTTCCAGCGCGCATGGAAATATCAGTGTGATTGCCGGCCGGGATTTACTCCAGGGCGCCGATATCTTAGCCCTCTTTGCATCAAAAACGATCGATATCCTGGCCGGGCGCCATATTACGATGGCCCCTGGAGCGGTCGTAAGCAGCAACGATGGCGACATCGTCCTGCACGCGGGTGAAGACCTGGAGCTGGGAGTGATCGCGGCGGGAACGGCCGCGGTGGCGCTCGTAGCCGGGGAGGGGGGGATTGTCGACGCCGCGGATAGCACGGCTGTCAACGTTACCGCCGGAAGTCTGATTTTGGAGGCCGGGGCCGGGATCGGCACGGGGGAAAATGCCATCGACACGGCGGTGACGATCTTGACGGCGGCTGCGGGCAGCGGTGGCATATTCGTTGTCGAATCCGATGGATTGACCGTCGATGCGGTGACGGTGGATGTCGGACGTGTGAGCCAGGATGGGACGACTTTCAGTCTTGACCGGATGCTTGAAGATCTGACCAGCACGTCAAATGGTGCACTGGTGTTGACTGTCGTCGCCGGCGATCTGGTGGTCGAGGGCGGAATGGTGACGCCGGATCTTGGCATCAAGGCGGCAGGAAGCGGTAACGTGCGGCTGGAAGCAGCAGGCGATATCCAACTAAAGGCTGCTTTGGACGCCAGCAGTGGTCATGTGAGTGTGCTGGCAGGCGGCGGCGTCAACCAGGGGGTGGCCGGCGACATCTCTACCACTGGCAGCGGGAGCGTGGATGTTCAGGCAGGTGCCGCAATCGGGATGGCAGACGGCGCAGCCTCGACTGCGGTCAACGGCAATATCCGCTATGCGGCCGTCGGCGCCTTGAGTGTGGGTCGCCTGGCCACCGGCGGCAATATCAGTTTGAAAGCTGCGACAATTACCGACAGCGGTGCCAGCGACAACACCGATGTGGACGTGTCGGCCGTTCAGCTTCGGATCGAATCGAGCGGTGCGGTGGGCGAGCCCCAACGCCATTTGACGACCGACGTGGCGCGGTTGAGCGCCCGGGCCGGAACTGCGGGCTTCTTTGTGACCGACAAGACGGGTTTGATCGTGGGGCAGACGGCGGCAATAGCGGTCAAACGGGTGGCCGCCGACGGTTCAAGCGGTTCAAACGTATCCGACGCAGCCCAGGGGAAATTGATTTCCAGCGGCCCGCTGGTCTTGGTGGCGACGACTGGAAGCCTGATCATCGAGGCAGTCAACGGCATGATCAGCGCTCCGGGCGATATCCTGGTAACAACCGTGGACGCTGCCGCAGACCTCAAGCTGTCGGCGACCATCTCCAGCACGGGTGGAGACATCAGCCTGAACGCTGGGCGCGATCTGCTTCAGAACGCGAACATCACGGTATCCGGTTCTGGCCGGAGCATCGACATTTCGGCCGGTCGGCATATCACGATGGGGACCGGAACGGTAACGGGCAGCGCCGGTGGTGACATTCGTCTTGAAGCGGGCGGCAGCGTTGCGCTGCGCAAGGTCAATGCGGGCCAGGGCGACGTGGCGGTGCTGGCCGGAGCGGGCGGCTCGATCAGCGACGCGGCGGCCGATACGGCGGTCAACATCACGGCCGGCGGATTGATCCTGCAGGCCGGGGCCGGGATCGGCACAGGCACCAATGCGATCGACACGTCGGTGTCGCGGCTTGCAGCGGCTGCGAGCAGTGGCGGGCTCTTCGTGATCGAATCCGATGGATTGACTGTCGATGCGGTGACGGTGGCGATTGAACGGGTCGACCAGAGCGGGACGACCGGGGAAGTCGCACAAACGCTCGAGGATTTGGCGAGCACAGCCAACGGTGCCCTGGTGCTGACGGTGTCCGCGGGCGATCTGACGGTCAACGGCGGGACCCTGACACCGGAACTGGGCGTTGCGGCGCCGGGCAGCGGTAACGTGCGGCTGGAAGCGGTCGGCGGATCGGTGGCCCTGAATGCCGGTCTGGACGCGGGCAGCGGTCATGTGAGCGTAATGGCGGGCGGCGATATTGTGCAGGGCCTTGGAGGAGATATTGTCACCGCGGGCAGCGGAACCATCGATATTCTGGCTTCTCACGATATTGCCATGTCTGCCGGGACGCGTATCACCAGCGCCGGCGGCGACATTCGTCTTGAGGCGGGTGGCAGCGTTGCGTTGCGCACGATCGATGCGGGCCAGGGCGACGTGGCGGTGCTGGCCGGAGCGGGTGGCTCGATCAGTGATGCGGCGGCCGATACGGCGGTCAACATCACCGCCGGCGGATTGATCCTGAAGGCCGGAGTCGGGATCGGCACGGGCAACAATGGGATCGACACGTCGGTGTCGAAGCTTGCAGCCGCTACGGGCAGCGGCGGGCTCTTCGTGATCGAATCGGCGGGATTGATCGTCGATACGGTGACGGTGGCGATTGAGCGGGTCGGCCAGAGCGGGACCACCGGAGAAGTTGCACAGACGGTCGAGGATTTGACGAGCACGGCCAACGGCGCGCTGGTGGTGACGGTGTCCGCGGGCGATCTGACGGTCAACGGCGGGACCCTGAAACCGGAACTGGGCGTTGCGGCGCCGGGCAGCGGTAACGTGCGGCTGGAAGCGGCAGGCGGTTCGGTGGTTTTGAATGGCGGTCTGGACGCGGGCAGCGGCCACGTGAGCGTGCTGGCAAGCGGCGACATCGATCAGGGGGCTTCGGGCAATATCACCACCACGGGCGACGGCACGGTGGATGTGCAGGCCGGCAATGCGATCCGGATGGCCGACGGCGCGGCCGCAACGGCGGTCAACGGCAATATCCGGTATGCGGCGGCCGGTGCGATTAGCCTCGGCAGCCTGAGCACGGGGGCCGGCGTGAGCCTCAAGGCCGCGTCGATCACCGACAGCGGGGCTGCCGGCAACACGGATCTGGACGTGGCGGCCAACCAGCTGCGGATCGAATCTGCCGGAGCGGTGGGAGAGAGCAACCGCCACCTGACGACCGATGTGGCTCGCTTGAGTGCGCGGGCAGGTGCAGCCGGCTTGTTTGTGACCGATACCACCGGCTTGGCTGTGGGCCAGACATCGGCGATCACGGTCAAGCGGGTGGGCACCGACGGTTTGTCACTTTCGGATCAGAGTGACTGGGAGCAGTCCGATCTGGTTTCCGGCGGCGCGGTGGTTCTGGTGGCCACCAACGGTCATTTGGTTGCCGAGGCCGGCAGCGGAGCGATCAGCGCGGCGGGCAACGTCTTGTTACAGACCGTAAATGCAACCGGTGACGTGATCCTGTCGGTTTCACTGGCGAGCAGCACAGGCCATATCAGCATCGTGGCAGGCCGCGATTTGTTGCAGAACGCGAACATCACGGCCAGCGGTAGCGGCAAGACCATCGATCTTCTGGCGGGCCGTAACATCACGATGGCGACCGGAACGGTAACGGCCAGTGCCGACGGCAGCATTTGTCTTGAAGCGGGCGGCAGCGTTGCGCTGCGCACGATCGATGCGGGCCAGGGCGACGTGGCGGTGCTGGCCGGAGCGGGCGGCTCGATCAGTGATGCGGCGGCCGATACGGCGGTCAACATCACCGCCGGCGGATTGATCCTGGAGGCCGGAGTCGGGATCGGCACGAGCGCCAATGCGATCGACACGTCGGTGTCGCGGCTTGCAGCAGCTGCGAGCAGCGGCGGGCTCTTCGTGATCGAATCCGATGGATTGACCGTCGATGCGGTGACGGTGGCGGTTGAACGGGTCGGCCAGAACGGGACGACCGGGGAAGTCGCACAGACGATCGAGGATTTGACGAGCGCGGCCAACGGTGCCCTGGTGCTGACGGTATCCGCGGGCGATTTGACGGTCAACGGCGGGACCCTGACACCGGAACTGGGCGTTGCGGCGCCGGGCAGCGGCCATGTACGGCTGGAAGCGGCAGGCGGATCGGTGGCCCTGAATGCCGGTCTGGACGCGGGCAGCGGTCATGTGACGGTGCTGGCAAGCGGCGACATCGATCAGGGGACTTCGGGCGACATCGTCACCACGGGCGACGGGACGGTGGATGTGCAGGCCGGCAATGCGATCCGTATGGCTGACGGCGCGGCCGCAACGGCGGTCAACGGCAATATCCGGTATGCGGCGGCCGGTGCGATTAGCCTCGGCAGCCTGAGCACGGGGGCCGGCGTGAGCCTCAAGGCCGCGTCGATCACCGACAGCGGGGCTGCCGGCAACACGGATCTGGACGTGGCGACCAACCAGCTGCGGATCGAATCTGCCGGAGCGGTGGGAGAGAGCAACCGCCACCTGACGACCGATGTGGCTCGCTTGAGTGCGCGGGCAGGTGCAGCCGGCTTGTTTGTGACCGATACCACCGGCTTGGTCGTAGGCCAGACATCGACAATCGCGGTCAAACGGGTCGGGGTTAATGGGACCGACTTGTCGGATCAGAGAGATGCGGCCCAGTCCAATCTGGTTTCCGGCGGTGCGGTTGTTCTGGTGGCCAGCAGCGGCCATTTGGTTGCCGAGGCCGGCAGCGGAGCGATCAGCACGGCGGGCAACGTCCTGTTACAGACCGTGGATGCGGACGGCGACATTGCACTGTCGGCGAAGCTGAGCAGCACGGACGGTGATATCAGCATCGTGGCGGGCCGCGATTTGTTGCAGAACGCGAACATCACGGCCAGCGGTAGCGGCAAGACCATCGATCTTCTGGCGGGCCGTAACATCACGATGGCGACCGGAACGGTAACGGCCAGTGCCGACGGCAGCATTTGTCTTGAAGCGGGCGGCAGCGTTGCGCTGCGCACGATCGATGCGGGCCAGGGCGACGTGGCGGTGCTGGCCGGAGCGGGCGGCTCGATCAGTGATGCGGCGGCCGATACGGCGGTCAACATCACGGCCGGGGGATTGATCCTGGAGGCCGGAGTCGGGATCGGCACGAGCGCCAATGCGATCGACACGTTGGTGTCGCGGCTTGCAGCAGCTGCGAGCAGCGGCGGGCTCTTCGTGATCGAATCCGATGGATTGACCGTCGATGCGGTGACGGTGGCGGTTGAACGGGTCGGCCAGAACGGGACAACCGGGGAAGTCGCACAGACGATCGAGGATTTGACGAGCGCGGCCAACGGTGCCCTGGTGCTGACGGTATCCGCGGGCGATTTGACGGTCAACGGCGGGACCCTGACACCGGAACTGGGCGTTGCGGCGCCGGGCAGCGGTAACGTGCGGCTGGAAGCGGTCGGCGGATCGGTGGCCCTGAATGCCGGTCTGGACGCGGGCAGCGGTCATGTGACGGTGCTGGCAAGCGGCGACATCGATCAGGGGGCTTCCGGGGATATCGTCACCACGGGCGAGGGCACGGTGGATGTGCAGGCCGGCAATGCGATCCGGATGGCTGACGGCGCGACCACAACGGCGGTCAACGGCAACATCCGGTATGCGGCGGCCGGCGCGTTGAACCTCGGCAGTCTGAGCACGGGGGCCAGCGTGAGCCTCAAGGCCGCCTCGATCACCGACAGCGGGACTGCCGGCAACACGGATCTGGACGTGGCAGCCAACCAGCTGCGGATCGAATCTGCCGGAGCGGTAGGTGAGAGCGGCCGCCACCTGATGACCGACGTGGCGCGCCTGAGCGGGCGTGCCGGAGCGGCAGGATTCTTCTTGACTGGGGTTTCCGGATTAACGGTGGACGAAACCGGTCAGATCACGGTTCATCGGGTCGAACCTGACGGCACCAAAGGGGCTGACTTGACCGATGCAACCCAGAGCCAACTGGTTTCTGGCGGCGCGGTGGTTTTGATTGCCGCCACCGGGCAACTGACTGTCGAGGCCGGTAGCGCCGGGATCGAGGCCGGGGACAGCATCTGGTTGATGGCCGCAGATGCCGCCGGTGACATTTCCCTTTACGGGGCACTGAACAGCACGGGCGGGTCCATAAGTCTGGATGCCGGCCGAGACATTTTCCAGAATGCGGCGATCACGGTCAACACTGACGATTCTGGCATTGATGTTTTCGCCGGGCGGGATATCCAGATGGCGCCGGATGCGGCGACCGCTGCCGTCGATGGCGATATCCGTTACCAGGCCGGCGGCTCTCTGACCCTCGGCAGCATATCCACCAACAAGAATGCATCGTTGACGGCCACAAGCGGCTCGATCCTCGATACGGCCGACGACACGGTCGACGTGCAGGCCGATACACTTTTCATGCTGGCAGGCATCGGCATCGGCACCGCCGGCGATCCCATCGAAACCACGGCAACGACCCTATCGGCCCAGGCGAATTACGGCGGGATTTTCATCCTGGAGACCGACAATCTGGTGCTGGATGATGGGGGCGTAACGAGTTCAGGCGGCGACGTGATGATTCGGGCCGCAGGTTCGATTCTCATCAACGCGCCGGTCAGCACCGGTGGCGGGGACATGGAAATCGATGCCGCAGGGGGCACCCTGGTGATGGCCGGCGGCATTGTCAACCGCAGTTTCGGCGGTGCGATCAGCATGTTTGCGATGGGTGATATCGTCATCCAGGGCGTTGACTCTCAAGGCGGGGACGTCCTTCTCCAGAGCCAGAACGGCGGATCGGTCTACTTCGACCAGTTGCTGGCCGCCGGGGCAACGGTGACGATCAACGCCGAAGGAAGGATCGAAGGATCGGCCGGGGATACACAAATTGACGTGCAGGCCCGGCGGCTGGTTTGGACGGCCGTGGCGGGAATCGGCACTACCGGTGCAATCGATACATCCGCTGCCGTAATCGACCTGACAACTGCAGAAGGCGACATCCGGATCGCCAACCAACTTGCTGAAACAACCACCATCTTGAACGCTTCCAGCGGTCATGGAGATATCGTCCTAAGCCAGACAGGTGGCGGCGCATTGATTGTCGAAGCGGCCGAAACCTTGGATGGGAACATTACCGTATCAGTGGCAGGGGCCGATCTTTCCGTGGCCGCCTTGACTGCTGGAGGTGAAGGGGATGCCTATCTGGTAACTCTGGTTGAAGGGAGCGTGACCCTGGGCGATGTGACCGCCGCCGGCAACCTGATCGTCACCACTGAAAACGGCGCAATAGGCACCGAGGGGCAGGTGGGTACCGGCTCCAGTGGAAGCATACTGTGGAGCGCCGGCGGGGCGAACGGGCAAATCTCGCTGGCCGGGACCCTGTGGACCCAGGGGGGCCATGTTTCCGTCATCGGCCGCCAGAATATCGTCATCGATGGCGAAATCGATTCAGCCGGCGGAACCATCGATATTGAATCCGTCGCCGGTACCGTTGCGATCTCCGAAGATGCCCGCATTTCGAGCCAGGGCGGCAACATCCGGATCTGGGCCAAGGTGGATGCTGAAATCGCTGCAATTTTTGCCGATGGCGGCGCGGTCAGCGTTACGGCCGATACAGGCTCCATCGAATCGGCGGCATCCTCTGGAGTCGATGCCGTTGGTGCCGGGACATTGAGACTCAGCGCAGGGCAGGGAATCGGAGAGGGGACCGCCCTGCGTGTCAATGCAGCTATCCTCGCGGCCCTGGCGGTCTCGGGCGATGTGGTTTTGATCAGCCCGCACGGCTTGACGGTCGCAGTTGCCGGAGGTGACGAAGCACCCATCGTTGTGAACCGGCTCAGGCCTGACAGCAAGGTGGATTTCCTGGTGGAATCGGCCCTCACGGGAATCCGGACCGAGGGCGGCGAGATTCGGGTGGAGGTCCTTGAGGGTGACTTGACCATCGCAGAGCCGGTAGATGCAGGCAGCGGTGGACCCATCCTGCTCCAGGCGCAATTCGGAAAGGTCGTCAGAGATGCGGCGGTCGCCGCCGCCGGCAATATCGCCATCGTCGAAGGTGTGAATCTCACCCTCGAATGGCAGGAGGCGGCCGGAGCACTGGGCTATGAGGTGGAGATCCTGCTTGACGGCAGCGTTTACGACACGTCAATGGTCGAGGATGGAACTGTCTGGACCGGCGAATTGAATGTGGGCGATTTTCAGATCACCGTAACACCTTACGACGAGCAGGGACCAGGCAGCCCCAGCGCGACGGTGACGTTCTCCATTGAGCAAAGGCTGATCGTTCATAGCCCTGCAGGTGCGGTCGAGAATCGGCCGCTGACCTTCGGTTGGGAACAGGTCGAAGGCGCCTGGATGTACCAGGTGCGCATCGAGAAGGCCGGACAGATCATCGATACACAATGGGTCCGGGGCAAGATGACCTACACCACGGACTATATCCTGGCGGCGGGTACTTATCAGTGGAAGGTGCTCTCCTATGGAACGTCGGGCTTTGGATTGAGTTCGCCACTGGCCAGTTTTACGGTCGCACCGGTTTCGGCGATAACGGTACATATCCCGGCCAGCCTGCCTTCCTACACCCAGCCCCTGGCGCTTGCGTGGGATGCCATCCATGAAGCCAAGTGGTATCAGGTGCAAGTCAGCCGTAATGAAACGCCCCTGATGTCCACATGGGTTTCGACCAGTGAGGGGGAACAATGGGTGGCCGACACGCTTCTGCCTTGGGGCGTATACCAGTGGTCGGTCGATTATTGGACCCTTGAGGAACACGGGACCGTTTCGGCGGAAAACGATTTTTTCTTGTTCAGTTAGAACGACGGATGATTTTCCGATAGACAGCGGCCCGTTTACTTGTCAGAGACCCTTAATTCCGAATCCGTTCGGAGGGGTATATGAGTGATACCATGCACAAATCGGTTTTATCCGGCCTGTGTTTTTTTCTGCTCTTCTGGTTGACGGTGGCGCCGGCGGTGGTCGATGCAGAGACCGGGTTTCTGCGTACTTACCAGTCTGTGAGTACTGCCAATTTCGTCGTCAAGGCCATGGCGGTGCACGAATCTTCAGGCGATTTTATCATGGGCGGTTATTACTCCGGCGAGAGCATCTTCGGCGGTACATCGGTGGTAGCGCAAGGCCCGTCGGACGCCTTTTTGATGCGCACGGACGCGTCGGCTGGCAGCCGATGGATACGACAGATCCGCGGTGCCGGGGAATCGGATGGGGTCCAGCAGGTCTTCGGCGTGGCGGTGGACCAAGCCGGCAACAGTTACGTCACCGGAGAGTCGACCGGAGCGGCCTACATCGATGCGGACAGCAGCGGGGCAGCCGCATTATCCGGAACCGGGACCTTTGTATTCGTGGCCAAGTATGATGACCAAGGCAACCTGGCCTGGCACCAGGAGGCGAGTTCCGACCTGCAGGAGGTCCGCACCCGCAGTGTCGCCGTGGACGGCTCGGGCAACGTTTACATCGCCGGGTGGTTTTTCGGTACCAGTGCTTCTTTCGGATCTATCGACGCTGTGGGAGGCGGCGGTTTCACTCCCTTTGTGGCCAAGTACAACGCCGCAGGCACGATCCAGTGGGTTCAGACGGGGGACGGTCTGGAGGCGCAAATTTGGGCAATGATCGTTGATGCAGATGGGGCGCTGACGGTGGCCGGGAATTTCTACAATACGGTCCAATTCGGGGCCTTCCAGCTTTCAAGCGCCGGGGCGGCCGATATGTTTTTGGTCCGTTACAACGCCGACGGGACGGTTCAATGGGCCGGCAGGGCCGGCGGTACTGGTGACGATCTGGCCAATGGGCTGGCCGCCGACAACTCAGGGGGAGTCGTCGTGGTCGGGCAGTTTGCCGATACCGCGATTTTCGGCACCGGTCAGGTCTCGAGTGCCGGAGACCGTGACGCCTTTGTCGCTCGCTACGATGTATCCGGAAACGTGTCATGGGTGACCGGTTTTGGCGGCCCGGGACAGGATTCCGCCAGGGGAATCGGTGTGCATCCCCTGGGCAGGATTGCCGTTAGCGGTGAGTTCTCCGATACCGTTGATTTAAACGGTGAAGCGTTGGTCTCCAGGGGAGGGACGGATGCCCTGGTGGCTTTTTTCTCGCCATCGGGAGAGATTATTTCGGCCCTTGGCGGAGGCGGTGCGGACAACGATATGGGCAGAAGCGTGGTTTGGCATGGGCAGCAACTTGCGGTCGCAGGAGGTTTTAAAGGCGCCGCGGTGTTTGGAGACATGCATCTCGGGACCCATTCGTTTTTTGACGCGGGAGAGCTGTTTTTTTCCCTGTTAGGCGATGAGGTCCCTTTCAGCGGGATCGCCGGCGATTTTTCAGGAAACGGGCAGATCGGGCTCGAAGACGCGATCTCCATCCTCCAGGTTCTGATTTCCGGACGCTGAGTCAAATGAACAGGGCACCCGCAACGTCCAGTTGTCCGATGCCGCTGTGTTTATAAAGTACGCAAAGAGCGAGTTCCCAGAGCCGCTTTTATTTCATTGCGTAGAGGATCCCGAAAATGGCCCGCAGGCCAGTTTCGGGATTTTTTGCTTCGCGGAGGAAGACGGTTAACACCAGGGCCGAATCCTGCTATCATGGCCTCCATGATCGCATGTGAAGATAGTCCGAAGTACCCGGTCCAGCAGCCGATTCCCAAGGTGCGGGCCTGTCTGTCCTGCGGTACCACCGAGAACATGAGCCGGCGCAAGTACTGCTCGCCGGCTTGCCGCCAGCGGCTGCACCGGCGCCTGGAGCAGCGCACCGGCCTTCTTCAGGCCATCAACGCCCGTTACGCCACCTTCCACTTCACGGCCCGGCTGGTGGTGATGGATGTTGTGGTAGGCCTCAACCCTGTGGTGTACAGCTTCATCTTTCCCCGGCGCCCCGGGCAGGTGCCGGCCGAGGATTTCGGGTGCATGGCCGATCATCTGGGGCGCTTGTGGTGGGACGAACAGCGCCGCACCCGCAAGCGCTACCTTGCCAGCCGTCTCGTCCTGGCCGGTGCTATGCAAAAGAATACCGCCCGCGGCAATGTCGTCGCCCCGACCCTTCGCCGGGCCGCTGTGCGCCAGGATCTGCTTATTCAGCTTGCCATCGATCGGCAGAGTCTCGATGGACCGGATCTGGAGGGGCTCATCAAACGCGCGTTCAGGCGCCAGGCCCACCGCTGCCATCCGGATTTGGGGGGGGATGGCGCCAGTTTCCGCCGCCTGCGGACCGCCTACGAGGAGCTTCTCGCATGGGCTGAGAGCCCGACCTTCATCCAGCGGCGCGGCTTTCCAGACCGCTGGTTTTACGACGGTCTACGCAACGGGTGGGTACAACCGGTGGCGATCGTCTCCAGGCGATAGCCGTCTGCAGCGGACATTGCTATTCGGCTTCCAGAACCGCTTTAACCGCCGCCCCCAGTTCTTCCAGGATCAACGGCTTTTTTAAAAACCGGCCGGCGCCCATGGCCAAAGTCTCGGTAACCTGGTCCGTCTGGGCAAATCCGCTCACAATGACGGCCTTTTGTTCTGGATACAACGCCTTGATGCGCCTGAAAGTTTCCCGGCCGTCGATGCCCGGGTCCATGATCATGTCCAACAAAAGCAGATCCGCTTTGTGATTTTGCATGTAGGCCACGGCCGCTTCTCCACTGGATACGGCCTGCGTGCGGTAGCCGAGTGTTTCCAGCATGCGCCCCGAGATTTCCCGCTGGGCTGCAACATCGTCGATGATCAGGATCGCCTGGCCGCTGCCTCGCAGATTTTCTATGGGGATCTCATTCTTGGAACACTCGCGTGCATCCCTGGTGATGGGGAAATAGAGATCGAAACGGCTGCCGGCGTCTGTGCTGGTCACATCGATATGCCCTTGCTGATCCTGGATGACGTTCCATACCAGGGCCAGACCCAGTCCGGTACCGCTGCGGCCCATGACTTTCTTGGTGAAGAAGGGTTCGAAGATGCGCTGCAAGTCTTCGGCCGATATGCCCGGACCGCTGTCCTCGACCCTCAAAACAGCGTATTCGCCCGGCTGGATTTCATCATAGCCTTTCAGAGGCCGATCTACATAGCAATTGAACGTCGAGATTCGCACTTCACCCTGCTTGCAAATCGCTTCGGCGGCATTGGATACCAGGTTCATTACGGTTTTGCGCACATGAAAAACCGAACCCCTGATATTCAACAGGTTCGGGTCCAGTTGGTGCCGGATGGCAACCCATGGATGGAACTGCATCAGTTTGTCGAACTCCGGAGAACTCAGGTAGGCCGTAATCACCTCGTTGAGATTCAAGACTTCCTTGGCAGTGGCCACCCCCCGGGCCACGGTAAGCAGATCCTGGACGATGGCAACAGCCCGCTGGCCGGATTCGTGAATGGTTTCGATGGGCTTTCTCAGGCGGCTCCCTTCGGGCAGATCAAGCAGCATCAACTCCGGATAGCTGACGATGCCGGAAAGCACATTGTTCAGGTCGTGGGCCACCCCGCCTGCCAGCAGTCCCAGCGACTCCATCTTTTTCAAACGGGTGATTTTTTCTTCATTGGCCTTGAGCGCGGCCTCTTCCCGGATTCGCTGGGTGATGTCGCGCACCACGGCTAAAATGGCCGGCCTTTGACGGAAAAGGACGCGTTTGGCCTGGATTTCCACCACCCGTTTCGGTTGATGGTCGCCGATGGTCTCGATGGTCTGGGGTGCCGGAGGGGCTTGGCCGGCGAGGATATCGTCGTAATAACGCTGCAAGTTCTCCCGGTCGCCGGATCCCAAGGCATCTAACAGATCGCTGATGGGCCGGTTTTTTACCGCTCTGCCCATCAGCCGCTCACAGGCCGGGTTGGCAAAGACGGCCCGGCCGTCCTGCATCATCAAGATTCCGTCGTGGATCAATTCGGTGATCGTCCGGTATTCGTCTATCGTCGCGATTTCGGCATACCCGTTGAACACGACCCATAAAACGGCGACGCAAAAGGCCATGAACCCGTATTCCATGAGATACGGCGTATGGCACAAACCCGCAATCACCGCCCCGTCATGCCCTGCCAGCAGCAGCCAGAAAACCATGCCGGTAATGAAGACTTTACGGTGGGCGGCGTCCGGCGGCGGTTGCCGGACCCACAAACGGATAAGGAACAGACTGGCCAAAAAACCGTAAACCATGAAGGTTGGACCCAGCGGTCCGACTTCAGCTTCGGTAAAGGGGATGGGCAATCCGATCAGATCCCGGTGGATAAACCGGTCGGCCACGATGGCGTTCGTGCTCCACAAGACCAGGAGCACCAGGGCGTGAAAGATGGCAGCCGGGATGTGGCAACTTTTTGGGGCCGGTTCGAGATAGGCGCAAGAAAATCCATAAACGCAGTGGATCATCAGGATGATGGCGGTAAATTCCAGCAGACCGGCCCGCCTGTTGAATACGCCGGCGGGAAGGTTGTACTCTAAAAAAATACCCAGGGCATAGAGCATTCCCGAGATCGATATGGCCGCCCCCCAAGCGCACCAGCGCAGACGGGGCTGCCGTTGGAGCAGCAGCAGTTGCATCAGGGCCATGATCAGGGCCAAAACAGCCACTGCCAATGAGCCGGCTGAATGAAAAACGATGGTTTGAGGGATCATGGCAGCCTAAAGCAATTTTTGCGCTTTTTTCATAAGTTCAGAGTGTTCCAAAGGGAGGCCGGACCGTGCCGGTCTGTCTCCAAGCGCCACAGTAGATATCGCACACTGTGTTTACAAGGCAAGGCACTGTAATGCGGAGACGGCTTTTTTTTGCATGGTCGAAAGGTCCCTCAAGCCGTTGAGGGCCTGCTCGGAGGTGTAGGCCGGCATCGGGTATCTCCTCGGGTGTCAGGCGAAGATGTTGTCCGGTTTGTAGGGATGGGTTCCCTCGATCACCGGGACTCCGGCCTTGGCCTTGATCTTGGCGATGATGATCTCTTTGTGGGGGCAATGATCGGTGATGCACGGGCCGATGTGAACCGCGGTGGGTTTTTCGTTCATCGGCTTGTTCCAGAGGCTGACCTGGGCCAGGCGCGTGACGATGGTCGCTCCGGGGCAGTCACCGCAGTTGAGCAGCCCCATGACCTGGGCCTCCTTGTCTTTGTAACGGGCGAATTCCCCCTCGCGGCGGTTGAGCCCTACCAGGCAGCGCGAGCAGCCGATACACACGTCGTCCATGGCCTTCTTGCATCCGACGATCAGAATCTTTTCCATCTTCGACCTCCTGTAGCGGGTTAGGGGATTTTGCGGCTTACCATAGCAGCCATGAGTATATGTTCAAAATGTTTTTTTTCTGACGGCCGATAAAATCCAAAGGGCCGCCGGTACTGGAATCTGCCGGATGGTTTTAAATCCAGGTCACGTCCGCCGGCTTGCGCGGCGGGATTTGGTGATAGGCGAACCGAGGTCGGCCGATCATCATGGCACCGAAGGGAGCGTGATCGGCCGGCAGGGCCAGGTCGGCCTGCAGCGGCGGCCAGAGTCCGGCGGCGGTGTTGAAGTAGCCGGCCCAGCAACCTCCCAGGCCGTGGGCAAAGGCGGCCAGCTCCAGGTAGGCAAGGGCGATGGTGCAGGCCGCCGGCGCTGTGCGGTCCGCCTTGACGGCATGGGCCACCACCAGGTGGGGGGCGCCGCGCAGAATCGGATCGCGCCCCTTCTCATGGGCCGCCACGGTCCGGTCCATGTGCAGGAGGGTGCTCAGGGGATGTTTTTCGCCAATCATGTGGCGCATCCAGTCCACCACTTGGCCGGCCATGGCGGCAACTGCGTTGCTGTCGTGGATCACCAGCCAGTGCACGGGCTGCAGGTTGTGGCCCGAGGGGGCAAAGCGGGCTGTATCGATCAGGCGGGCGATCAGTTCCTTTTCTACGGGAGCCTTGCGAAAGGCACGCACCGAGCGCCGGGCGTGCAGGAATTGTTCGGCCTGTGCCGGCGTGAGGGCCAGGGTTTCATCCAGCGCGATACAGTCCTCGGGGCTGATGCGGACATGGCTGAGCGCCCCATGGGGGCAGACCGTCACGCAGTGACCGCAGCCGATGCAAAAGGCCTCGGTGCCGGCAACCGGTTCGGGAAATCCGGTCTCGCGGTTGAAGCGGATGATGCCGGCCGGGCATTCGGCCAGACAGGCCCCATCGCGGTGGCATTTTTGAGTATCGACTTGAAGTAACGGCGTCATCAGGTCTCCTTTTCTCTTATCGCGTACAGATCATTGCCGGCCGAAAATCCCGTGATGTGCCGGAACTGGCGGCGCAGGCTTTTTAAAGGCGCTGTCTATTCCAGGGCCGTGGAAATCATCACCAGACGAAAACCGAGGGCCGGTCCTCCGAAATCCTCCGGGAAGCTGAAGCGACGGGTGCAGCGCGCACTCCAGGTATCGAGATTCCAGCTTCCGCCTCGGATCACCCGATCGATGCGGTCGTGGCCCGAGGCTTCGACCACCGGGTCCTCGGCAAGGTGCAGACGGTAGGCATCGGGTCTGAAGGCATCCCGGCACCACTCCCAGACGTTGCCGCTCATGTCATAAATCCCGAGCCCGTTGGATGCCAGGCGGCCTACCGGCTGACTGGCGCCCCGGCTGTTGTTTTCGGTCCAGGCAACACGGTCAGGATCTTCGCCCCCGGCCCAAGTTTCACGGCGCCCGCCGCTGCGGGCCGCGTACTCCCACTGGGCCTCAGTGGGCAGATCGAAGCGCCGTCCGGCGGCGGTCTGGTTGAGCCGCTTGATAAAGGCTTGGGCATTGGTAAAAGTTACCTGTTCCACCGGCCGGTCGGGGTCTTCGTGGCGCGACGGATTTTCCGGCATCAGCCGCCGCCATTGTCCCTGGGTGACGGGAAAACGGGCGATAGAAAAAGTGCTTAGGCGTACCGGGTGCACCGGAGCTTCGTTCTCCAACCCTTCGCCGGTGGCGTCCCCCATGGCAAAGCCACCGCCTGCAACCGGCACGAAAAGCATTCCGGTGGCGGGCTCGACATAGGGCCCGGCCGTAGCCGGTGCCGGTGGTGAGCAGGCCGGGCAGGTGCTTTGTCCCTGGGCCAGGCGCCGACCGCAGACCGGGCAAAGGAGCAGGGCCTCGCATTCCGGGCAGCGCTTCCAGTGGCGCTGGACCTCCGCGGTACACAGGGGGCATCGGGCCTCGGCCAGGGGCCGCTCGCAGGCCGGGCAGATCTTCCAGGTCGCTTTGACCGGTTCGCCACGGCCGGGGCATTGACGATCGGATGAAGAAGGATTCATGGTTCGCTACCAGGGGTATGTCAGTGAAAAACAAAACGGCCGGGATCGCTCCCGGCCGTTTAATATAGTCGCTCTGCCGCGCTTCAGCAACAGCAACAGCAGCAACAGTCGCACCCGGCACTGCTTTCGTCGTCCACCGCAGCACAGGCACTCTCGTCGTCTTCGTAGCACTCATAGGGGTCTTGCATCACGGTTTGTCCGGTGTGGGTCGCCGTTTGGATTCGATCGTTGTCCGTCATGGCTCTATCCTCCGTTGCGGCGCCGGCCCCTTGCGGCCGGCGGCGCTGGCAGTTCTGAATGTTGGCGTGCCCGCCTCATACGGGTCGCTTACCGTTTCAACATAAGTGCGGTGCCGCCGATGTCCAGTCCCGGTGCTGCCGCCGGAGATGACCTATGAGCGCACCGGCGGCGGCAGGGCTTCCAGGATCGGGAGCAGGAAGGCGGGAAGGCTGAAGTCGGCCTTCTTGACCGTCAGTCCGAGGCGTACTGCCACCAGCCGCCGCGAAGGAATTATGATGACCCGCTGGCACTGAAACCCCTGGGCCAGGAAGAGATCGGCCGGCAGCTCCGGCCAGCGCCGCGCTTGGGGGCGGCCCGGTGGGCCGCTGTTGAGCCAGAAATGGGCGCCGTAGCGTCCGTCCGGGGCCGCAGCAGTGGGGGTGGTGGTGTAAGCCACCCAGCCAGGCGGCAGAATCCGTTCTCCGTTCCAGACGCCGTCGTCAAGATAGAGCTGGCCGAAACGTGCCCAATCCCGTGCCGTGGCCAGCATGTAGGAGGAGCCCACGATGGTGCCCGAGGGGTCCGGCTCGATCAGCGCCGAGCGCATTCCGAGTTTGGCAAAAAGCTCGCGTCTGGCAAAGGTCAGATGGGCACTGGGATCATCGCCGGCGGTCCGCCTCAGGATGCCGCAGACGATGTTGGTGGTGCCGGTGGAGTAGGACCAGTGGGCGCCGGGCGGATGGATCAAAGGCTTGGCGGCCGCGTAGGCGCCGAAATCGGCGCTGCCGTAAAGCATGTCGGTGGCATCGGCCAGGGGGGCGTAGCGCTCCTCGAAGGCCAGCCCGCCGGTCATGCGCAGTAACTGGTCCAGGGTGATGGCGCGGCGTGGATCGTCCGGGGAGCGCCAGGCGGGAACCGGCGCCGGGGCCTGAAGATCGAACCGTTTGCGGCCCGCCAGGATTCCCACCAGGGCATTGGTGACGCTCTTGGTCATGGACCAGCCTCCCAGGGGCATATCCTTGTGGAACCCGGGGGCGTAGCGCTCCGCAATGAGGTTTCCGTCGTAGGCCACCACCACGGCGCGGGTCTGGATCGATGGATCGGCAAAGGCCCGTTCCAGAGCCAGGTTCAGTTTGCCGCCGTCGATCCCTGCCGGCAGCGGGTCGACCGGGCCGGCGCTTCCTCTGGGCCAAGCCAGGTCCGCCGGGAGTCTGAAAGGGGGGGGAGGCGGTACGGGCCGGGCCAGCAGATCGGCCGCCGAGACCCCGCCGGCTGTCAGGGTACAGCCGCACCCTTCCCGGTAGACCGCCGTGGAACGAAAAAGGCCCAGGCTACGAGCCGTTACGGTGCGGGCATCGCGGTCCACCGCCACGTCGATCGCCCTGGCAAGGACATTGACCGGCGCCACGTCCCGATCGAACACCTCCCGGGGGTCGCGGCCGGAGACGAATACGGCCGAACAGACGTACTTGGCCGTATAGCCGGTGGCGACGGGCACGGCCCGCCAGATGTACCACCCGGCCCCGGCGATACCCGCGCCAGCCAAAAGGATCAGAGCCGTCAACAGCCATTTGACCGTCCGTTTCATCGCTTCTCCTTTTACCCTGGGTTCAGATTTCGAAGTTTACCAGCCGCCTTGCAGGGTGTCAAAAAATGGAAGTGATCATTGGCCTGCGCCGTGTCTGGATTCCCGGCGCCTGCCGGTGCGAGAATCTGCACCTGGCGAAAGTCCTGTCTTGCCGGTCAGGGGGCCGGTTTTAACCGTTTTTCCGGCTTCAGAGCAGCCTTTGGGGAGATTTTGGGGTCTCGATCGACGAGGTGGTCTGTATCGGGAGCGGACGGTGTGTCCGCTCCTCCCGCTTTACCTGTCCGGCCTGAGCCGGCCGCGTGACAGCGAAAGGAAGATCCCTACCACGCAAAGGCCGGAAAAGATCGTAAAGGCGATGCGGGCGCTCTCGACAAAAAGGGCCGGGGCCGCCGCAGTGGACAGGCGGCCCATGCGGCTGGCGATGATCAAGGTGGCGATACCCATGGAGAACATCTGGCCCAGCAGGCGCATGGTGCCCACGGCCCCTGCGGCAATTCCGTAATGTTTGCGCGCCACCGATCCCATGATGGCATTCATGTTGGGTGAAGAAAAAAGAGCGAACCCCAACCCCATGAGGATGAGGCAGGCGACAATGAAGCCCAACCCGCCCCCGGTGCCCAACCAGGTGAGCATCAACAACCCCATGGCGGTCAGAGCCATGCCCGAGGAGCTGAGATAGCGCGGTTCGATGCGGTCCGAGAGCCGCCCGGTCAGCGGAGAAAACAGGGCCATCATCACCGGCTGGCACATCAATACCAGTCCGGCCTCATCGGCGCTCAATCCCTTGACCTGCTGCAAGTGAATGCTCAGCAGGAAGGTCACCGCAAAGGTGGCGGCATAATGGATCAGGGCGGCCAGGCAGGAAAAGGCGAAGATCCGGCTGTGCGCAAAAAGCCGCACCTCGAAAACGGGCGAGGGCGAGTGCAGCTCCCAGGCGGCAAAAAAGACCAGGGCCAGCAGGCCGGCCCCGATCAGAGCCATGCCGAGGATTCCGGGCGGGCGTGACAAACCGAGCATCAGGGCCGCCAAAGAGGCCCCATAGACCAGGCTGCCGGGCCAGTCGAAGGGCTCGCCGCGGGCTTCGGCCCATTCGCCGTGGAGCCGGCGCAAGGTCAGGTAGACGGCCAGGGCCCCCAGGGGCGCCACGGACCAGAAGACGCTGTGCCATCCGATCCAGTCGGTGAGCAGGCCGCCGACGGAGGGGCCGCAGGAAAGCCCCACATAAACCGCGGCCACGTTGACCCCCAGGACGGTGCCGCGCCGGTGGGCCGGATAGACGGCGGTGACGATGGCGATCCCGGTGGCAAAGAGCATGGCGCTGCCCACCCCCTGGATCACCCGGGCGGCAATCAGCCAGTGCAGGTCTGGAGCGGCCGCGCAGAGCAGGGATGCCGCGGTGAAGGTCAGGTTGCCGAGGATGAAGATCCTGCGCCGGCCGTAGATGTCCGCCGCTCTTCCGGCCGGCACCAGGGCAATGGCCGCAGCCAGCAGATAGGCGTTGGCCACCCAGCTGAGCATGACCGCCCCGATCTTGAAATCGGCTTCGATGGCCGGCAGGGCGATATGCACCGCCGATCCCATAAAGGGGGTCAGAAAGGCGCTCAGGGCGGCAATCGTCAGGGCCGCGCGGCGAACGGCTGGGGCCGGTTCGTCTGTGCGCCCGTCCGCAGAGTGCCGGTATGGTTCTGGACTGTTCATCAAAAGCGTGGTCTTTTCTGCCAAGGTTCCGGTTTGCCGGTTAGCCTGCATGGGGCGGCTGCCCGTTTCTCAGGACTCCAGGAGGGTTGAAGGATGCATCCTGGCGTCCCGCTTGGAGTGAATTCGCCGCACAGTTCGTCAATGCGCCGCTTGCCGCGGCAACTGTTTTGCGTGTCTCCTGGCGGGCGCTGCCGTTCGGGGCCAGATGGAGCACATGGCTGATACACGCCGGCAGATCCTCGACCCGGTGGGTGACACAGAGGATATGGGTTTGCCCCTGGTTTGCCAGCGCATTGATTCGGGCGAGCACTCGATGCCTGTTTTCCCAGTCAAGCCCTTCGCACGGTTCGTCCAGGATCAACAGCGTCGGTGCCTTGATCATGGCTCTGGCGATAAGCACCAGGCGCTGCTGGCCGCAGGAAAGGTGGCGAAAATCGGTTTGTTCCTTCCCTTCGAGCCCCATGGCGGCAAGCCACTGGCGGGCCAGGGTCTCCTGGGCAAAAGTCGGGCGGCGAAACAGGCCGATGGAATCGAAGAACCCGGACACAACGACCGCCAGTGCCGTTATGGGCCGCTGGTAAGCAATTTGGAGTTCGTTGCCGATCATGGCGATGGGGGCGCGGGCCTGATGGATCGTCTCGCCGGTTCCTCGCCGTCTTCCCATCAGGCGCACATCGTTGGCGTAGACCTGGGGGTGGTCGGCGGCGATCAGGCGCAGCAGCGTCGTTTTGCCCACGCCGTTGGGGCCCAAAACGGCCCAGTGTTCATCGCGCCGGTGGCACCAGGTGAGCCGGTCCAGGATAATCGAACGGCCGTAGCGCACGGTCACGGCGCGCAGCTCCACCAGGACAGGGGGGGTTTTGCCGGCCGGAACCATCGGCACCGGGAGGTGGGCCGAGATTTTTGGCTGAATAGTCGGAAATGCTTTGGCCAATGCATCGGGACTCAGCTGTCCGGCCCTGATCACCCGGATCCCGTCCAGGTGCAGGCCATGAGAGATGCCCGGGGGCAGCTCGTCACGGCGATGACTGGCCATGACAACTTGCACCCCCGTGCGAATCAGCGTCTCTATGGCTCCGGTCATGTCCTGCCGGGCCCTGCGGTCGAGCCCGTCGAAGGGTTCATCCAGCAGCAAGAGTCGCGGCACCTTGGGCGTCAAGGCGCGCACGATGAGCAGCCGGCGCCACTCGCCGCTGGAAAGCCGGTCCAATTGCCTGTTCGCCAGGCGGGCTATGCCGAGCAGGTCCGCGATGTGATGGGCCTGGTCGGCCGGCGGAAGAGAAACCAGCAAATCGGCCACCGTCATCCCCCCGGCGTCGAGGCCGGCCCAGGCGCGCGCATCGGCGGCCAGCGCCTCACGTGCCGCCAGGGTGTACTGCTGGTTCACAGCCACGTAGCCTACAGCGTCAGGCTGGACCGTTTTTGCCAGGCGCTCCAGGCATCCGGCCACCACCGGTATTCTGCCCGCCAGGGCGGCCAGCAGGGTCGACTTGCCCGCGCCATTAGGCCCAAGGACGGCCCAGTTCTCACCACGGCGGATTTCCCAGTTGGTGTGGTGCAGGACGGTGCGACTTCCGACCCGGAAGGTGGCGTCTTCAAAGCGGATCAGGATATCGTTGTAAGGCCGGTCATCGGCCGCCGCCGCTCCTTGGGCTGTGGGCTTCATATCCATAGTGGCTGCGGCTATACTACGATGTGTGCGATGGGGTCAAACCGATTGGGCAAACCGCGGCAATTCCGGTTCAGCGAGAATTGCGACGGACAACGCGCTTCGGTTGAATCCCCTGCGGCGGTGGTGTATAGGCAAGACTGCCAAAGAGTCGGTATTTGGATGCTTTCGATTTCAAACGCACTTCGGGCCGGTTAGGCAGTCCGTCCAGCGGCCCATCACCCCTTGAAGGACGATTGCCATGTTCACCCAAAGGCTGCGCCAATTGACCCCCTATGTCCCGGGCGAACAACCTCAGGACCGCCAATACCTCAAACTGAACACCAACGAATGCCCCTATCCACCGAGTCCGCGCATCGAAGCCTATCTGCGCACCACCGGGCCCGAACGGCTGGGTCTTTATCCGGATCCGTGCATGACTGCCCTGCGCGAGGCGATCGCCCGGCACCACGGCCTCAAGGTAGAGCAGGTCTTTACCGGTAACGGGTCGGACGAGGTGCTGGCCTTTAGCTTTTACGCCTTTTTCGGCGCCGAATTGGGCTCTTTGATGTTTCCGGAGCACACCTACAGCTTCTATCCGGTCTATTGCAATCTTTTCTCGATCCCCTTTCGGCGTGTCCCGTTGAAGGCCGACTTCGCCGTTGATCTGGACGGTTTTTGCGGCGACGGCCAAAGCGTGGGGGGCGCGATTTTTGCAAATCCCAACGCCCCCACCGGACACCTGCTGGCACCCGAGGCGATCGCCGAATTCTTGGCACGTTTTCCATCCGATCGGGTCGTGGTGGTGGACGAGGCCTACGTCGATTTCGGCGGTCGCAGTGTGATTCCCCTGATCGAGCGCTACCCCAATCTCCTGGTGACGCGCACTTTTTCCAAGAGTCTGGCCCTGGCCGGGCTGCGCCTCGGGTATGCGCTTGGGGATGCGGCGTTGATTTCGGCGCTCTTTACGGTCAAAGACAGCTTCAACTCCTATCCGCTAAATCATTTGACCCAGCGGATCGGGGCTATCGCCATCGAGGATGCCGATTACTTCCGGCATATTAGAGGCCAGGTGATTCAAACCCGGGAACGCTTTTCCCGTGCCCTCGGCGCCATGGGATGGCAAGTGCTGCCCTCGGCGGCCAACTTCGTGTTCGCTTCCCGGCCGGGAAGCGACGGGGCGACGATTTACCGATTGCTCAAGGAGGAGGGGATTCTGGTACGCTATTTCGCTCACCGGGGAATCGAGAATTTCGTAAGGATCACCATCGGTACGGACGCCCAGATGGATCGCCTGCTGGAAACCATGCGCCGATTATGGGTGTGAAGGTGCGCCGGTATTTGGGCTTTAAAGACCCGCTGGCCCAGCCTGGACGTTGCGGGCGGATCATCTTTACGGCTTAATGAGGGGTGCTGCACCGATCTGGAGCGAAAGCAAGCGGGCGCTTCGGCCGTGCATCAGCGTTCATCGGAGGAAAGGCAGTAATCTTCCGCCGGCGAAACGCTGTGGCCCGAGGAGATGCCGCCGGCCAGGGTCGTCTGAATGCGCGCCAGGATCTCGCAGCCTTGGGCACATGTGGGCAGCAGGGCGCGCATCTCACAACAGCGACAGGGGCTTTCCAGCAATGTGCCGATTTCGAAGTCGAAGGTTGTTCCGCAGGAGATTGATTGGAGGGGACTGAGTTGCAAGGTTGTTTTTTGAATACTGACCCTTTTCATCGATCCAACCTTTCGTTGGGGACCGTAAGGTCGTTTCGGGGGGGGTCCGCGCCTTTGGGCTAGCGGAAAGCTTCCCTGGTGTTCGAGACTGCAATGATTATGCCATTGATTTGAATGTGGACTTGCCTCCTCGATCAATGTGTTTTTTTAGCGGGCGGGATTCGAACTTATTAAATTTGTTTGAATTATTATTTCTCTTGATGGACTGAACCCCTCCTCTTATAAGCGTGGGGAGTTCGCCGGGTGTATCGAGAGGAGACTCGGCGATACGATCTGCGATACACTCTAAGAGACGCTTTAGCCGATACGATTCAGATAGGACAAAACCGTATCGAGACGGTCTGGTCGGGTAGCGATCAGATGCACGGCGATTTTGTCGCCGTTAAGGTATTCGCCGACATGAAACGGTGCGCCGGCCATAGTGAAAATCTTCCCCCCTGCCGCTTCGATGATGACCTCGGCGGCCGCCAGATCCTTGAACGATTCATTGGTGATGATGGCTGCGTCTGCCCGCCCCATTGCGACGTAGCACAAATGGGCGGCAGTGCAGCCGAAGTTTCGAATCTTTCCCGGAAATACGGTCTGGTAATGACGGTGGAAGCGTGAAAAGGTGAGAATCAGCCGTTCTTCTTCGGCGCTTTCGGCGTCCTGCGGCTGGAGCCGGTTCGATCCGTGGTAGGGGGCTCCACCGGCTCTGGCGTGAAACAGATCTCCGGTGGCCGGCAGATGGATCATGCCGAACAGGGGCCAATAGTTTTCCATCAGGGAAAGGGACATGGCCCAGACGGGAATCCCTGCCTGGAAATTGTCCAGCCCGTCGATGGGGTCGAAGATCCAGAGGTAGCGCTTCTGTTCGTGGGTGTAGCCCTCTTCGTTCTCCTCGGGTCGAAGATCCAGAGGTAGCGCTTCTGTTCGTGGGTGTAGCCCTCTTCGTTCTCCTCGGCGCCTAAAATCCGATGGGCCGGAAATGTCTCGGCCAGGGCTTGACGAAAATGGGCTGTCAGTTCCAATTCGGCCGCTGTCACCAGACTTTCGTCAAAACGCTCGTGAGGCTTGACGCTACGGAAAAAACGGCTGGCGAGTTGGCCGCAGCTTAAAATGGCATCCTGCGCAAAGGCGATCAACTGGTCGATGTCCGGTTTGGATACCACTGCCATGGCCCTCTCCCGATGTAAGCGGGGTTATGGAAAATGGTTCCCGATTTGAAGTAACATTCTAAAGTAGAACTATGATTTTGTCAACTACCAATAGTTACCAAAAGCAACTGGATCTGCCAGACGCAGTTTTAATTTTTGCTTTTTGGGGACACCGCCGGCATGATGCTAAATTTTCACCGCCCGGATACCGGGCCATAACAGGTGGTGTAGCGTTCCCAGAACGCCTCGATGGTGAACTCGTGCTCCTGCGTTCCCTGGCTGCTTACGGCATAGCTGGCGCAGACCGATCCCATCCTGGCGCAGACCGCCAGTTCCCGGCCTTCGTTCATCCCCTTGAGTACGCCGGCGCGGTAGGCGTCGCCCGCGCCGGTGGGATCGACCACCCCGTCATTGGCCGCCGCCGTGATGGTCGTATCGGTGCCGGCGGTATGCAGCACCGAGCCATTTTCTCCCAGGGTGGTGATTACCGCCGGGCAGCGATCGAGGATGGCCGCCAGTTCGAGTCGGGTCATTTTTTTAATCATTTCCAGCTCGTAGTCGTTGCTGATGAGAATCGCCGCCCCGCCGGTCATTTCCGCCAGGGCCTCCGGGCTCAGGGCCGGAATGGATTGGCCCGGGTCAAAGATATATGGCACGCCTAGCTCCTTGTAGCGGCGGCTGAGGTTGATCATGTCTTCGAGATTGCCCGGAGCGATGATGGCCAGCGTGTCACGCGCATCGATGCCGTCCGGGCTGTACGCCGACGGGATGCGCATGGCCCCGGGGTTGAAGCCGGTGATCTGGTTGTTGGCCTGATCGGTGGTGATGTAGGCGCTGGCGGTAAATTCGGCATCCGTTTCACGGATCCCCGCCAGGCTCAATCCCAAACGCTCCAGCCGGCTGCGGTAACGGTCGAAGTCTTTGCCGGCGGCGGCGAGTATCAGCGGGGATTCGCCCAACAAGGCCAGGTTGTAAGCGATGTTGCCGGCTGTGCCGCCGAATTTTTCCTGCACACCGTTGACCATGAAACAGACGTTGAGGTTGTGAATCTTTTGCGGCAAGATATGATCGGCGAAGCGGCCGGGAAAATCCATGATGCGGTCATAGGCCAGGGACCCGGATACCAGAATTTTCATAGTTTTTCACAATTCCTTTCAGGCGCGGCTGGGCTGCCGCCTGGGGTGTGAATTAAAATTTTTCGCTATTATTTGGAGCCTAGTTGCGAGGTTTGTCATAGAAGAAAGGGCGGCGGGTGTCAAACGCCGCCCGGCCCGGAGAGAAAGAGATCATGCGACTTGAAACCAAACGCCGCGCCGTAGTGCGCTTCGGCCGGCGCATGCTGGCGGCCGGCTTGACCACCGGCACCGGAGGCAACCTGAGCTGGTGCGACCGGCGCCAGGGGGTTGTGGCCGTGACCCCTTCCGGCATCGATTATGACCGTTTGAGACCGCAGGACATCGTGGTGGTGGACCTGGAAGGAAAACATGTGGAGGGGGACGGCGAACCTTCCAGCGAGCTGCCCTTCCATCTGGCCCTTTACCGGTGCCGGCAGGATGTTGGGGCGGTGGTCCATACCCATTCGGTCTACGCCACCACCCTGGCCTGCCTGCATTGGGAAATTCCTGCGGTGCACTATCTTGTCGGGTTTGCCGGCCCCAAGGTCCCCCTTGCGCCATATGCCACTTACGGCTCTGATGCGCTGGCCGATCAGGTGACGGCCGGCATCGGGGCTGGTCACGCGGTGTTGCTGGCCAACCACGGCTTGGTCGCCGTCGGTGCCGACCTGGGCCGGGCCTTTGCCGTGGCCGAAGAGATTGAATTGGTGGCCCGCATCTACTATCAAGCCCGCGCCGTAGGCACGCCGTGCCTGCTTTCGGATGAAGAGATGCAGCGGGTAATGGAAAAGTTCAAGACCTACGGTAGACGTCCGCCGGCTGAAAACGCATCACGCAAGCGATAACCGCTAAGAGGGATGAAGCATGCGCCTGCTGCTTGTGGAAGACGACCTGAAGATCGCCGCCTTTGTGCGCAAGGGCTTGGAAGCGGCCGGATTCGCCGTTGATCATGTCACCGACGGCCAGTCCGGCCTGAATCTGGGATTGACCGAACCGTACGATATCCTGGTGGTCGATGTCATGCTGCCGGGCCGGGACGGTTTTTCTCTGGTCGAGGCCCTGCGACGCGAAAGAATCGGGGTGCCGATCCTGATCCTTAGTGCCAAGGGGAGCGTAGCGGACCGGGTGCGGGGGCTCGAGTTGGGGGCCGACGACTATTTGGTCAAGCCTTTTGCTTTCTCTGAGCTGTTGGCCCGGGTCCAGGCCCTGATCCGGCGCTCCACCGGAGCGGTGGAGCCGACCCGGCTGACCGTCGCCGATTTGAGCATGGATCTGATCCGCCGTGAGGTGCTGCGCGGGGAACGCAAGATCGTGTTGCAGCCCCTGGAATTTGCCCTGCTCGAATACCTGATGCGCAACGCGGGCCGGGTGGTCTCCAAGACCATGATCATGGAGCATGTCTGGAACTATGCCTTCGATCCGCAGACCAATGTGGTCGAAGCCCGCATCTGCCGCTTGCGCGATAAACTGGACAAGGACTTCGAGACCCGGATGATCCACACCGTACGGGGGGTGGGCTATGTGCTGCGGCCCGAGTCGGACTAAGCGCAGCCTGGTCCTGCGACTCACCTGGTGGTACGCCGGGATGTTCAGCGTATCGGCGGCAGTGACCTTCGTTCTTCTTTCGCTGTTGATCGGCGGGATGATCCGCGAGCGTACCGACCAGGACCTGTCCTCCCAGGTGCGCACCTTTGCCGATATCCTGCGGCGCCAGGGCGTGGCCGAAGTGCAGCGCAGCGCCCTGCGCGAAGCCCAGGCAGCGGGGGTCAAACAGGTTTTTTTACGCCTGTTGTACCCCACCGGCGAAGCCTTTTCTTCGTCCAACATGGCCTATTGGCAGGACATCGCTGTCAACCGCGAAACCTTGCACCGCATGCTTGAAGAAGGCCGGCCGGTTTTCGAAACGATCCGCATCTCCGGCCGCGGTGACCAGGTACGGATCGTCTATGGTTTTATCGGGCCCGGGATCGTGCTCCAGGCCGGCCAGTCCCTCGAAGTCCACGACCGCATCATCGCCGTTTTCTGGAAGATCGCCGCCACCGCCATCGGTCTTCTGATGCTGGCGGCAGTGGGGGTGGGCTGGTTCATGGCCCGCCGGGCCGTGGCCGGGGTGGAGGCGGTAACGGCCACCGCGGCGCGGATCGCCGATGGGGCGCTCGATGAAAGGGTGCCGACCACATCCCGGGATGATGAAATCGATCGCCTGGCGCGAACCTTCAACCGCATGGTGGACCGCATCGAGGACCTGGTCACCGGGATACGGCAGATGAGTGACAACATCGCCCACGACCTGCGCAGCCCCATCACGCGCATCCGCGGGGCGGCCGAGGTGACTCTGGCCACGGGCCGGACAATGGCCGAGTACGAGCAGATGGCGGCCGAAACGGTGGAAGAATGCGATCGGCTCCTGGACATGATCAACACCATGCTCCTGATTTCGCGCACCGAAGCCGGCATCGACCGGCCCGAGCGCCTGCCGCTGGACCTGGCCACCATGGTGCAGGAAGCCTGCGATCTGTTCATCCCTCTGGCCGAGGATGCCGGTCTCGGCTTGACAAGCCATGCCCCCGAACCGGTTCCGGTGGCCGGTGACCGGCCCATGCTCCAGCGCATGGTGGCCAATCTTATCGACAACGCCATCAAGTACAGCCCACCCGGAGGGCAGGTGACCCTGGCCGCCGAAAGGCTGGGCGACGGCACGGCACGATTGACCGTTACGGATACGGGCGCCGGGATCCCCCCCGATGCCCGGGAGAAGATCTTCGAGCGGTTTTACCGCGGGGACCAGAGCCGCAGCCGGGGGGGATTCGGCCTCGGGCTGAGCCTGGCGCGGATCGTCGCCCGGGCCCATGGCGGCGATATCACCGTGGACGGCAGGGAGGGCGGTGGGAGCCGCTTTACGGTGCTTTTGCCGCTCGACGGAATGCATGACTGTTTTGAACAGCCCGAAAAAACTGGAAGATCCCTGACCCGACAACTTTAAGCCCCTTGCCTTGGCAGGCCGTTTGGCAAGATAACCAAGATGTCATCAGGGCGTCATTTTAAGGTAAGGTTGACCGGTTAGAGTGGGCGTGAAGATTGATCGGCGCTGGTGGATGAAAAGGCACATACAATAGCGGCAGATCCGGTTGTCAGATCCGTCAACGTGTTTATCGTATCACTCGATCCGCCTGTCGACGCAATCGGTCCGTTACCGATGTCCGGTGCGATTTTATATCATCATTTTGAGGGAGGTTCAGCATGAAACGCAACGTTCTGAGGATCCTGATGGCAGCAGCACTGGTGGTCCTGGTGGCCGGTCCGGGCTTGCAGGGGTCGGCGGCGGCCCAGGATAGTGTGAGTATGATTCCAAGCGATTTTTCCAGCCTTGCCGGAAAGGTGCGCCCCGGTGTGGTCAATATCCGCACGGTCAAGACCCTCAAGGAAGGCGGGCCGGTTTTTCGCCACTTCTTTGGCGGCCGCAGCCCCTTCGGCAACCGTGATCCGTTCGGGGAATTTTTCGGCCCCTTCATGGACCAGGACCCGCATCGGGAGTTCAAGCAGCGCAGTCTCGGTTCGGGATTCATTCTCGACAAGGAAGGCTACATCGTCACCAACAACCACGTCATCGAGGGGGCGGATAATATCAAGGTGCGTCTTGCCGATGATAAGGAAGATAAGGAGTACGATGCCAAAGTGGTGGGCCGGGATGAGAACACCGACCTGGCACTGATTCAGATCGAAAATGCCGGGGACCTGGTTCCCCTGCCCCTCGGGGATTCGGACGCCCTGAAGGTCGGCACCTGGGTGGTGGCCGTGGGCAGTCCCTTCGGCCTGGAACAGACCGTTACGGCAGGGATCGTCAGCGCCAAGGGGCGCATCATCGGATCCGGTCCTTACGATGATTTTATCCAGACCGACGCCTCGATCAACCCGGGCAACAGCGGCGGCCCTCTGGTCAATCTGAAAGGGGAAGTGGTGGGCATCAACACCGCTATCATCGCCAGCGGGCAGGGAATCGGGTTCGCCATCCCCATCAACATGGTCCGTGAGGTCGTGGCTCAGCTCAAAGAGAGCGGTCAGGTGACGCGGGGCTGGCTGGGGGTGGGGATCCAGAATCTGACGCCAGAACTGGCCGATTACTACAAGATCAAGGCCACCAAAGGGGTTCTGGTGATGAAGGTTTACGAAGGCGATCCGGCCGCCAAGGCCGGCATCAGGGTCAACGACATCATCGTGGCGGTCAACGGCAAGTCTGTGGACAACAGCCATGAATTGTCGCGCCGCATCGCGACCTTGCCGGTGGGTCAGAAAGCCAAGATCGAACTGATCCGCGATGGCAAGACCCGCACCGTGCAAGTGACCCTGGCCCAGCGCGACGATGCCAAGTTGACCGAAGGAGGCGGGGCGGCGGCCGAGACCGATGCGGAGGACCTAGGCGTGCGTCTGGGCCGCCTGGATGCCCAGACGGCAAGCCGTCTCGGTTACGATAAGGACGAACGGGGCGCCTTGGTGACCGACCTGGATCCGGAAGGCAAGGCCGCCAATGCCGGGCTGCGCCCCGGAGATTTGGTCAAGGAACTCAACCATGACCTGATCGCCTCTCCCGAGGACTTTAACGAGGCCCTGACCAAAGCCGGCCCCAAAAGCAACCTGGAGCTGCTCGTCAAGCGCCGCGGCGCAGGATTCGTGGTGATCAAGATCGAAAGATAAAAGATATAACCAGGGCGGTCCCGGCGGGTCGCCCTGGTTTGAATGTCTTTTGATGTTTTTTCGGAAAGGGGCCGCCCGCAAAGGCGGCCCCTCATTTTTGGAGGAAGGGCTTCAGGTCGTGGACGTATTCGGTGAGCACCTTGTAGCCGTTTTGGCGCAGGATGGCGATGGCCCGGTCCCCTTCTTCGGCCGCCACGCGCATCACCAGATGGTAGTAGCCGGGAAATTCCTTGTCCGGCCAGGCGAAGATGGAGCGGATGTTGATTTCGGCGTCGCGCAGCAGCTGGCTCATTTCGGCCACGAAGCCGATGCGGTCTTCGCTCAAGACGGTAAAGCGGCGGCTTTCCTCGTCGATACCGATGGCCTCCAGCAGAACCTGCATCACGTCCCTGGAGGTAATGATCCCCACCAGCTTGCCCCCTTCGAGGACCGGCAGGGCACTGATGCGATTTTGCTGCATCACCAGGGCGGCCCGCTCGATGGTGGTCAGGGGCGATACGGTCAGGATCTTCTTGATCATGATCGCTTCCACCGTGACTTTTTCCAGCAGGTAGTTCAGCTCATGACGGCTCAAGGCAACGGCCGGTGAGGCCCAGTTTTGCTTCAGGTCCCGGTCTGAAACGATGCCGGCCAGATCGTCGCGGGCGTTGACCACCAGCAGGTGGCTGATCTTGCGTGCCTCGAGGATCTCACGGGCCTTGATCAGGGAGGTGGTTGGCGGCACGGTCACCAGTTCGGTGTGCATGACCCTTCCTACGTACATAGCTTCCTCCTCGGGTTCAGGATTCCGGATCACCCGCGCTGGGCGCCAGGCTTATGGCGCCCACCGGGCAGATGTCGATGCAAGCCATACAGTCGGTGCAGCGGATCGAAGGGCCGGTTTCGACCCAATCGGTGACCACCGTGCCGTGACCCCGGCCGGCAAAGGTCAGCCGCGAGGCGCCATGCAGGCACCGGCAGGTGCGCACGCAACGGCCGCAAAGCACGCAATGGGCGGTGTCCACGGCCAGTTCGCCCTGGGCCGCGGGCGGGCCAGCGGGGGGGGCCAGGGGTGGCAGGTCCGGACGTTTGAGCGCAACGCCCAGAAATCGGGCGATGCGCTGCAATTCGCAGCGCCGGTTGGCCGGGCAGCGGCGGCAGTCGATGGTGTGGGCCGAAAGAAGCAGGCAGAGTGCGGCACGTTGCAAACGGCGCACGGCGGGCGTGTCGGTGCGCACCTTCAGGCCCGCGCTGGCCTTCACCGTGCAGGCCGGAACCGGTGCCGGTTTCCCATCCAGGGCTACGAAGCAGAGCCGGCAGGAAGCGGCCGGCGCCGTGCCGGGCAGGTGGCACAGATGCGGGATATAGATCCCGGCCTCCAGGCAGGCTTCCAAAAGGTTGGCGTCCTCCTGGACCGTCAGGGTGCGTTGGTCGACGCTGATTTCAATCATGGTTTGGGATCCGCAGCCGGGGGCCGTTCGATCACCGGAGCCAGATGGGCCGGGGAAATCCGGCGCACCGCATCATACTCCGGCGGGCAGGCCACCATGCATTCGCCGCATTTGACGCACAGGGTCTGGTCGATCCCTTTTTTACGGGTTCGGGTGGTAAAGACCGCATCCACCGGGCAGCATCCCACGCAGGCGTCGCATCCGCGGGCGCACTTTTCCAGGTCGATGTAGTAGGCGGTCAGCGTCCGGCAGCTCAGCCCGGGGCAGCGCTGGCCGGTGACATGGGCCTCGTATTCGTCACGAAAGTAGCGCAACGTGGTCAGGACCGGATTGGGGGCTGTGCGTCCCAGGCCGCACAGCGATCCATCACGCACGTCCCGGGCCAGATCTTCGAGCCGATCAAGGTCTTCGAGCCGGCCTTCCCCGCGGCAGATCCCTTCCAGCAGGGCCAGCATATGGCAGGTGCCCACGCGGCAGAAGGTGCACTTGCCGCAGGATTCTTTCTGGGTAAAGTCGAGAAAATAGCGCGCCACGTCGACCATGCAGGTATGCTCGTCCATCACCACCAGACCGCCGGAGCCCATCATGGCTCCCGCCTCGGCCAGTGCGTCGAAGTCCACCGGGGTATCGAGCAGGCCCGCGGGCAGGCAGCCGCCCGAAGGACCGCCGATCTGGACCGCCTTGAATTGCTTCTTCCCCGGCACGCCGCCGCAGATGTCGAAGATCAGTTCGCGCAGGGTGACCCCCATGGGGATCTCCACCAGGCCCGGGTGCACCACATCACCGACCACCGAAAAGATCGCCGTCCCTGGACTTTTGGCCGTTCCGATGGCCCGGAACGCCTCGGCCCCCTGTTGGAGGATCACCGGTATGGTGGCCAGGGTCTTGACATTGTCGATGACGGTGGGGTTGCCGTTCAATCCTTTTTGGACCGGGTAGGGCGGGCGGTGGGTCGGGGTGCCGCGGAATCCAGCCACCGAACGCAGCAGGGCGGTCTCTTCTCCGCAGACAAAGGCCCCTGATCCCTGAAACAGCCTTACCTTGAGTGAAAAGCCGCTTTCCAGTACCTGGGGGCCCAGCAAACCGTGCGCTTCTGCGTCCGAAACGGCCTTTTTCAGGGTTTTGACCGCCAGGGGGTATTCGGCCCGTACGTAGATGATGGCCTCGGCCGCGCTTACGGCATAGGCGCAGATCGCCAACCCCTCGATGAGTTGGTGGGGGTTGCTTTCGATGAGGGTGCGATCCATATAGGCGCCCGGGTCGCCCTCGTCCGCATTGCAGACCACGTAGCGGTGCCGGGCTTCCTGGGCCGCGGCCAGTTCCCATTTGCGGCTGGTGGGAAATCCCGCTCCGCCGCGGCCGCGCAGGCCGGAGGCGGCAACAGTCGCCACGACGGCCTCCGGCGGGCCGCAAAGGGCACGGGCCAAGGCCCCGTAGCCGCCGTCGGCCAAGTAATCGTCGATCGATTCCGGATCGATGCGGCCGCAGCGATCCATCACCAGCCGTTGTTCCCGGTTAAAGCGGTCGAATTCCATCACCGACGGGATCAACTCGTTGAGTACGGTGGCCCCGAGCATGTGCTCGAACCTCGGATCTCCCTCTGCGAGAAAGAACCGGGTCAGCATCCCGGCCTTGCCCGGGGTGACTTCAGGATAGAGGATCGGCGGGAACCCGGAAGCCGGGTGATCGATGACCACCACCGGTTCGGCATAGCAGTGGCCTATACAACCGGTGGTTTCCACCCGGGCGTCGATGCCGGCTTCGGCAATGGATTTCTTGAAGGCCGCCAGAGTGTCGAGGGCTCCGGCGGCGATGCCGCAGGTGGCCAGGGCCACACGTACCACCGGTTGGCCTTCGGGACGCCGGGCCTGGCAGGCGGCTTCGGCGGCGGCCCGTAGTCGGGCTAGCGCCTGGATGGCCGGTGCCTCATCCATCGCAGTGATCCTTTGCGGGGAGATTTTCGGCCGCCGCCTCCCGTTCGGCCTTCTGGCGGGCGATATCGATCTGCAACAGGAGGCCTTCGACCTTGCTCGGCTGCATGTGCCCGTGCACCGTTTCGCCTACGATGGCCACCGGCGCCAGGGCGCAGCAACCCACGCAGGCTACCCGTTCGAGGCTGAATTCCCGATCGGCGGTGGTCTGCCCCTCCTGAATGCCGAGCTTGCGCTCGAAGTTTTCTAGGATGATGTCGCCGGCCTTGACGTGGCAGGCCGTGCCCAGGCAGATCTTGATGGGGTGGCGGCCCGGGGGGAAAAAGCGGAACTGGTTGTAAAAGGAGGCCACTCCGAAGACCTCGCTGGCCGGGATGCCCAGGTGTTCGCCCACCAGGGCCATGGTCTCGGGCGGCAGGTAGGCGCACTCGGCTTGCACGGCCTGGAGAATGGGGACCAGGCTGGCACGATGCCGGTCGAATCCGGCCACGAGGCGTTTGAGGGTTTCCAGGGCTTCAGGTTCGGTGGACGGCGGCGCCGCACTGGATTCCAGGGTCATGCTCTTGTATCAGCTCGTTTAGGCGTCAAACCATGAAGGACGATTCGGCCGTTGCCGGATTCCGGCAGGCTCGCCGAATGAGCCCATGCTATATCCATCTTGATCGGGCCTGTCAAATGATGATCGGCAATTTCCGGTGAACTCAAAATCTGTAATGATACCGCATTGCCTTTCGAGCCAGGTCCCGCCATCTATGTTTCATTGAGAATTACAGCCGATTTGCCTTCAGCGAGAATCGTGATAAGGTGTTCCGGCAATTTTCGGTCTGCCGGTCGAATCCGCATCACCCATCGAGACATTTGAGGCACCTATACCTATGAAAGAAGACCTGAAACCGGAAGTCCGTTTTCTGGACATCCGTGATGCCGAGATCCAATACCT
The DNA here is from genome assembly GCA_963668645.2 of Desulfobacterales bacterium. Lineage (GTDB taxonomy): Bacteria > Desulfobacterota > Desulfobacteria > Desulfobacterales > UBA2174 > UBA2174. Next base: position 1,281,927 of record CAXXWC010000021.1, on the reverse strand, counting down.
CCATTATCCCGGTGATGGACCGGCCCTGGTGATGCTGCATGCCACCGGCTTTCTGCCTTGGCTCTGGCACCCCATCGCCCGGGCCCTGGCCGGACGGTTCACCGTGCTGGCCCCTTATTTTTGCGACCACCGGGACGCCCCTCCGGAAGACGGTGGCTTGAGCTGGCAGCGACTTGCCGAGGACCTGCTGGCGTTCAGCGATGGATTGGGCCTTGAGCGGCCCCTGATGGTGGGCCATTCCATGGGCGGGACGGTGATCACCCTGGCGGCTGCGGCCCGGCCCGGCTGGGCCCGAAGCCTGGTACTGATCGAACCGATTTTCCTGCCTAGTGAATTTTACCGCCTGAACATCGGGATGGACCAGCACCCCCTGGCAAGCAAGTCGATCCGCCGGCGCAACCACTGGTGCGACGCCGCCGAGGCCAGGGCCTACCTACGTGAAAAGCCCCTTTTTGCCAAGTGGGACGAGGAGATGCTCGAGCTGTACATCCGGTACGGCATGGCCGCGGCCGATACCGGGGGGCTGGAGCTGGTCTGCCAACCGCGCCGTGAGGCCTCCCTCTTCATGGGAGGGATTCACCTGGACCCCTGGCCCCTGCTCGACCGGATCGACTGTCCGGTGCTGGTGGTGGAGGGCGAAACAAGCGGCAACCGCGACTACATTGATCTGGCACGGGCTGCGAGTTTATTCCCCCAAGGACGCTTTTTACGCATCGAACGCACCGGGCACCTGATTCCCATGGAGCGGCCGCGTGAGACGGTGCGCATCATCCGCGGATTTTTCGATTCCGAAAGCTGATTTTCGGCCTTCTCTTCAAGGCGGCGGCCTGGCCCCGAAATGTGATTTCATGACCGAACCCTTTCGCCGTTCCATCGGCGCCATCATCTTTCTGGCCAGCCTTTTTTTCTGCAACTTTGTGGCCCGTATCATCTTCAGCCCCCTGCTGCCGGCCATCGAAACCGACCTGCATCTGAGCCACGCGACGGCCGGTACATTTTTTCTGATCATATCGGTTGGTTATTTTGTCGCCCTGGCCGGATCAGGCTTCGTCAGCGCCCGTTTGACCCACCGCTACACCATCACCCTTTCGGCCACGACGGTGGGATTGGCTCTGGTGGGGCTCAGCGTCGCTCAGAATTTAACCATGATACGGATTTTTCTGGTCTTGATAGGACTGTCGGCAGGTCTCTATCTGCCTTCGGGAATCGCCTCGATCACCAGCCTGGTGAACGTTCAGCACTGGGGAAAAGCCCTGGCGATTCACGAGTTGGCGCCCAATTCCGCGTTCATGGCGGCGCCGCTGCTTGCCGAGACCCTGATGATCTGGCTGCCGTGGCGCGGAGTGCTGATCGTGCTGGGGGCGGCCAGCGTGTTACTGGGGTTGGCCCAGGCCCGGTGGGGCGGGGGAGGACGGTTCGCCGGCCAGCGGCCCAACCTTACCGCCCTGCGCCAACTGATAAGCGAACCGCTTTACTGGCGCATGGTGCTGCTTTTCGGGCTGGCCGTCGGCAGTACCCTGGGGATCTATACCATGCTGCCCCTCTACCTGGTGGTCGAAAGGGGCTTCGATCAGGCCTTTGCCAATACCCTGATCGGCGTTTCCCGGATTTCGACCCTCTTTATGGCCGTGGGCAGCGGTTGGGTGACGGATCGTTTCGGTGCCAAGCGTACCATTGTGGGAGTTTTTGCGTTTACCGGCAGCATGACCCTGGGCCTGTCTCTGTCCGGCGGAAGCGGTCTGGTGGTATTTGTCCTGATCCAACCCATGGTGGCGGTCTGTTTTTTTCCGGCTGGATTCGCCGCTCTTTCCAAGATCGGTAGCCCGGCGGCCCGCAACCTGGCGGTTTCCATGACCGCACCGGTGGCCTTTTTGATCGGGGGCGGGCTCGTCCCCTCCTTGATCGGCTTTTTGGGGGACCTGGGCCGATTTTCTCTCGGCATCGGCCTGGTCGGCGGCTTTATCCTCTGCGGCACCGCGGTGGCCCTGTCGCTGAAGATGCCTGAGTGGTGAACTTCAAATTTTCAGCAGGATACGCAAGTAAGGATAGGGCAACGGCGTTTCGAGGATAGCTTTGCCCATCCACCGAAAGACTCGGCCCCGCTTAGTGGCCCGGCCCAGCAAAACCCTCAAAAGAGCGGATGTCTCACTTAGTTGTCCTATAGGTCGTTGTGTTCACCCTATGGGTGTGCTAAACATCATTTATGACTACAATCTTAAGAAGATACTGGATTATCGCCCTTATCGCCGGCCTCCTGGTGGTGGGGTTCACCTCTACCCTTTTGAGCGGCTATTTTGTCGCCCACAGGTGCCTGGAGGAGGAGATCAGCCGCAATACCCTGCCGTTGACCAGCGATAACGTCTATTCCGAAATTCAAAAGGATGTGGCCCAGTCGATCTTCATCTCCTCGCTGATGGCCCACGATACCTTCTTGCGGGATTGGGTGTTGGCCGGAGAAAAAAATACCGGCGACATCGTCAAGTTTCTCGACGAGATTCAATCCAGATACCGTACGGTGACGGCCTTTTTCGTCTCCGAAAAGACGAGAAACTACTATCATCCGCAAGGGATCTTGAAGCAGGTCTTCATCGAGGACGCCCAGGACGCCTGGTACTTTCGAGTGCGGCAGATGGAGGATGACTATGAGATCAATATCGACACCGATACGGCGGATCGAAAGAGGGTGACGATCTTCATCAATTACAAGGTGTACGGCTATAACAACGATCTGATCGGGGTGACGGGGGTCGGCCTGGAGTTAAGGCAGGTCCAGGAGATCTTCAATTCCTATGAAGAAAAGTACGACAGCATTGTTTTCTTCGTGGACAAGACCGGTAAGGTGATCCTTTATGCGGATAATTTCAGCTTCCCGCTGAATCTGCACGATTGGGAGAATTTGGGCGGGGCCGCGCTGAAGATTCTGGCCAATCCGGGGACCTCGTTCAAATATGAACCCGATGGCCATGTTTATTACGCCAGTTCACGGTTTTTTCCGGAGTTCAAGCTGACCCTGGTCATCTTGAAAAGAGGGGATGCACAGAAGGCCGTTTTCTATCAGAGGCTTCGGATCAATCTCGCCATCGGTGTTTTGATCACCGTGTTGATCGTCGTCACGGTGAGCCTTATCCTGCGCAGCTACAACCGAAAGCTGGAAAGGTTGGCCACTGTCGATCCACTTACCGGTGTGTACAATCGCCATGCCTTCGCGCTGATCTTTTCTCAGGCGCTGAAAAGCAAACAGCGCAATAACTCCCATATGTCGATGATAATCCTGGACATCGATCGCTTTAAAACGATCAATGACAACTACGGGCACGAATGCGGGGATCTGGTTCTGAAGATTTTTGCCGAAATCGTGTCCAGCAAGATCAGGGATACAGACGTGTTGTGCCGCTGGGGCGGAGAGGAGTTTCTGGTTCTGTTGGGCGACTGCAGGATAGAGAACGCTCGAAAAGTCGCCGAAAACATCCGGGAAGCCGTTTCCTCCCGTGAAATTTGCTACGGCGGCCATACGGTGTCGATTACGCTCAGTGCAGGAGTTGTAGAACACCGGGATCCGGAAACCCTCAATCAGGTCGTTTCCCGGGCAGACAAACTCATGTACCAAGCCAAAAAACAGGGGCGCGACAACGTCTGCGGCGAAACCTCATCCGGCCTGTCCGGCTGAAAGGACCGATGTTCGAGGAGATGTCAGCGCGGCGTCCGGTACCCTCCCTTGACGCCATACGGCGAGTATAAGATCTGCCAGAGCTGGGCCTGGCGAGCGCGGAAGGATCCGGCACATGCATGCAGGTAGTAGCGCCACATGCGGTAAAAGCGCTCGTCGTAAACCCCTTTAAGATCGTTCCAGCGCCTTTCGAAGTTGGCTGCCCAGGCCATCAGGGTGCGGTCGTAGTCGGCGCCGAAGTTGTGCCAGTCCTCCATGACGAAGTACGGCTCTGCGGCCCGGCAGAGCTGAAGCGCCGAGGGAAGCATGGAGTTGGGAAAGATGTAGCGTTCGATCCATGGGTCGGTGTTGACCTGGGAGCGGTTGTTGCCGATGGTGTGCAACAGGAATAGGCCGTCTTCGGCCAGGTGGCGGCGCAACGTGGCATAAAAGACCGCGTAGTTTTTGACCCCGACGTGTTCCACCATCCCCACCGAAACGACGCGATCGAAGGTCCCCTGGATTTCCCGATAGTCCTGGAGACGGATTTCCACCGGCAACCCGGCGCAGCGGTGACGAGCTTCGCCGGCCTGCTCGGCCGAAACGGTGATGCCCACCGCCGAAACGCCGTGGCGGCGCGCCGCATAGCAAACCAGCCCTCCCCAGCCGCATCCGACGTCCAGGAGCCGCATCCCGGGCTGGAGATCCAGCTTGCGGCAGATCAGGTCCAGCTTGGCATCCTGGGCCTCATCAAGATTGCCGGCGGCGGCCCAATAACCGCACGAGTAGATCATGCGCCGGTCGAGCATGGCGCTGTAAAGCCTGTTGCCCAGATCGTAGTGGTGGCGGCCGATCTGGAAGGCCAGTGCCCGTCTGCCGGGGTTGGTCAGCCGGGCGCCGATCAGGCGCAGCCGGTCGCGCAGGGAGATCACCCGGGCATCGAGCCCGGCCCGCAGGATCCGCTCGAAAAACATGTCCAGTCGTTCACAGTCCCACCAGCCGTCCATGTAAGCCTCGCCCAGACCGAGGGATCCCTGGGTCAGCACCCGGCGATAAAAGCGCCGGTCGTGGATCTGGATGTCCCAGGGACGCTCTGCGCCCAGGGTTACACCTGCCGCTTCCAGGAGCCTGCGGGTTGCGGTGGCCCAGCGATCGTCGGCTGGCGGCCGGTGGCTGTTTTTTGGTGTGATCTGCGGAGACTTGCGGCCGTAGCGTCTGGCGTTGCGGCCGTTGGAAGCCGCTGTCGGCGGGGCTGTTCGGTTGGATGGCAGGGAGTGCTGTGCGGGAAGTTGTTCAGGCCGGTGATGAAAAGGATCCATGGCTTCAACCCTCCTTGGGGCCCGGGGTGCGGGCCTCGACGCGTTGGTTTGAACCGGTCGGTCAAGTGGTCGAAGATGTCAAGTGGCCGTGGACGCTGGAAAGCCGGTGCACAATGAAGAATCTTGCCGTCCCCGGCCGTTTCGGCATTCAACTTAGGCGGCTTTGCCAAAGGCGTCAAGGCGTTTACATTATCTTTACTTTCCGTCATTTCCTTTTCCCTTTCGATTTACTTTCTGGTATGGCGTTTCTTCAGGCATGTTGCCTTAAACCCTTGGCCCCAGCGGAGTCCTGACGATGAAAAATTCCATTCCCACAGTGATCCAAGCAGCCGAGGCCGGTTTCGACGCTTCCCTGAAGCGGCTTTTCGAACTGCTGCGCATTCCGAGCATATCCACCGATCCGGCATTTGCCGGGGATGTCGGCAGGGCCGCCGACCAGTGTGTGGCGATACTCGCCGATCTGGGATTCACCGCCGAAGCCCGGGCCACCACCGGCCATCCCGTGGTGGTGGCCCGGGAGCACGAAGCCGGCCCAAAGGCCCCCACGGTCCTTTACTATGGCCATTACGACGTCCAGCCGCCCGACCCCATGGACGAATGGCGCACCGAACCCTTCAACCCCGTTTTGGAAGATGGGCCGCACGGCAAGCGTGTTGTGGCCCGGGGCGCCGCGGACGACAAGGGGCAGTTGATGACCTTCATCGAGGCCTTCAGGGCCTGGAAAAATGCGGCGGGAAGGCTGCCGGTAAACGTCACCGTGATGCTCGAGGGCGAGGAGGAATCGGGCAGCCCCAGCCTGATTCCCTTTCTCGAAGAGGCCCGCAGCGACCTGGCGGCGGATGTGTGCGTGGTGAGCGATACGGGCATGTGGGACATCGATACGCCGGCCATCACTTACATGCTGCGCGGCCTGGTCTATCTTGAAGCCACTTTGCACGGGCCGGGCCACGACCTGCATTCGGGAATGTACGGCGGCTGCGCCGTCAATCCCAACAACGCCCTGGCGGCCATCGTGGCCCAACTGCACGACGGGAATCGGCGTGTGACCATCGAGGGCTTTTACAGCGAGGTGGTGGAACTTTCGCCCGAAGAAAGGGCCATGTGGGATCGGCTGGGCTTCGACGAGGCGGCCTTTCTGGCCAGCGGCGGGCTGGCGGCCGACGTGGGAGAGGCCGGCCGCTCCCTGCTGGAGCGGATCTGGGCCCGGCCAGTGTGTGACTGCAACGGGATCTGGGGCGGCTATACCGGTGACGGGGCCAAGACGGTGATCCCGGCCCGGGCCGCCGCCAAGATTTCCTGCCGGCTGGTGGCGGCCCAACGATCTGAAAAGGTCATGGCGAATTTGAAGAAGTTTTTCACCGACCGCACCCCGCCCGGGTGCCGCTTTACTTTCAAGAGCTACGGTTGTTCGGACGCGGTGCGGATCTCCACCGATTCACCCTGGCTGGCCGCGGCACGGTCCGGGCTAAAGGAGGCTTTCGGGCGCGAGGCGGCCCTCATCGGTACCGGCGGCTCCATCCCGGTGGTGGGCGAGATCCGCCGCATCCTGGGAATCGATTCGCTGCTGGTCGGATTCGGCCTGGATGACGATCGGGTCCATTCACCCAACGAGAAGTTCGAACTGGCCTGCTTTCGGCGCGGGATCTATGCCCATGCAGCCATATTGGGCCAGCTGGCCGCAGCGGCCCGGGAAGGCGCCTGACTTGGCCGTGCTGGCGCTGCCCTGGTGTTCAATCGCGGTTCATGCTGGCAAATGCTTCGTCGATGCGCGCCATGACGTAGGCGAGCATCCGTGGGTCGTAGGATTCAAGATCGAAGCAGACCGCATCCTCGCCCAGCAGCCCTTCGGGGACGTGGTCGCCGATTTCGTCCGGATCCTGCACCGTGTCGTCGTAAAAGCAGATCGAAAGCCAACGCGGATCGTCCTCGATGACATCCACCATCGCAAAGAGGGGCCGGTCGGTCCGGGCCGAGGCTGCGGCCCGTAGCGAGTAGGTGACCCCGGGCCGGGCGACAAAGGAGAGCGTCACCTCCGGCTTGGTGTCCAGGTGGTGTTTCAGTTCGACGAAGGCCTGCCGGTTCTTTTGCGGGGTATCGGACCATTCGGTGAGAAAAGTGTCCAGCTCGGATAGGGGGTGGAACAACGGATTCCTCCTTGTGGTAGGTTAAAAGACGAAGTCCTTCCTAAAACAGGCAGGTGGGGGTTGTCAATGATTCGCAGTGAGCCGGTTTCGGGCCGGACCCTGGTGGGGCAAAGAAGCGCGGCCTCGAAGAAAGTCTACCGATGCACATAGAGCAGGTTCATACCATCGCCTACACGGACGTTAATCCTAATTTTACGATCCAGCTGCGCGCGCTGCTCAGACTGCTCCAGGAGGCTGCCGTGGCCCACTCGGAGCAGGTGGGATTGGGCAGCCGTGAGCTGCTCCATGCGGGCACGGTCTGGGTGCTGAGCAAGATGGCGGTGGTCATCGACCGGCTGCCACGCTACCGCGAAACCGTGCGGGTGGTCACCTGGCATCGGGGCAGCAGGGGGTTTCGAGCCTACCGCGATTTCGAGGTCTTTAACGGAGAGAAGCGCATCGTTACCGCCACCAGCCTCTGGCTCTATTTCGATCTGGCCTCAAAGCGCCTGCAACGCATTCCGGCCGAGTTGAGCCGGGCCTATATCAAGGAGGACCGCGATGCCGGCTGCGGCGACCTGGACCACTGGAAGCCGGCCGAGATCGCCGAGGATGCCTTCGCGGTGAATTTTACCACCCGCAGCAGCGATTTCGATCCTCTGGGGCACGTCAATAACACGGTCTATTTCGATATGCTGGAAACGGCGGTGGAGCGCGCCTGGGGCCCCGAGGCGGCCCTGCGGCGCCTGCGCATCCATTTTCAAAAGGAGATCCGGGGGAAAGTGACCGGTGTCCGGGCAGGCCTGGAGAAAGTCGACGGCGGTGGGGGCTTTCGAATTTATGACGGCGGGGTGACCTTTGCCGCCGGTGACATGATGCTTGGAGGAACGACGATGAATCTGCATTCGGGCAAAAAAACGGGAGAACAGCGTCAAACAGGATGAGACCCCTCGCCGCCGCTCGGGATGACAGGAGAAGGCAATTCGGGATGACAGGGGAGGGGAGCTTGGGATAACATTAGCAGTTTTTTTCAGAGGGCAACCAGCATGAAGCGCATACATCTGACCATTTGTTGTTTTTGGACGAGCTTTTTCATCGCGATCTGCTGCCTCGGATCGACGGCAAGGGCCGAACGGGTGAGGATGATCACCACCCTGGGTAATATCGACATCGAGCTTTTCGAGGAGATTGCGCCGGTTACGGTTGCGAATTTTTTATCATACATGAATTCAGGTGACTATAATAGGACTGTCATTCACCGTTCCGTTACGGGTTTCGTGATTCAGGGGGGTGGGTACTCTTTCGGAGATGATGGTTTCGATGAAATCGCTAAAAAAGATCCGATCGTCAACGAGTTTCATCTATCCAATCTGCGGGGCACCATCGCCATGGCCAAGCTGCCCAATCTTCCGGACAGCGCCACCAGCGAATGGTTTTTCAACTTGGTGGACAACTCGGCGAATCTGGATACCCAGAACGGTGGGTTCACCGTTTTCGGCCAGGTGACAGAAGAGAGCCTGGCCGTCATGGACGCCATCGCCTCATTAACACTCTATAATATCAGCCAAAATTATGGTTCCGCCTTTACCAGTGTGCCGCTGATAGATGGCAAGTATCTGGTAATGGTCTACGCGATCCTTTATTCAGGTGACATAGACTTGAGCGGCACCGTCGATCTGGCCGATGCGGTCCGGGGCCTTCAGGTGATGGCCGGTGTTGTTTCACAAGACAGTTATACCTACGCGGAAGTCGATCGCAATGGTCGGATCGGGATGGAGGAGATACTATACATCCTGCAAAAGGTATCCCAATCCAGATAGAAGAATAACAGGTATGACTGTCGCGTAGTGGGAGGGGAACCCGGTGAACGCTAAAGTCGCTCGTCATGCAATGCGTTGATCCTATACAGCCTATCGATCTGGTCGCCCATCCGGAGGGGGGACGCTTCCGGCAGATCTATAAATCGCTGGCTCGGGTGCAGGGGGCGGACGGCCGGCACCGATCGGCCCTGACCCACATCTATTTTTCCCTCGACCCGGGGGAGGCGAGCCGTTTTCACCGGGTGGGCAGCGATGAGGTCTGGAATCTCTACCAAGGGCAGGGTGTGAGACTTTACCTGTGGGAAGGCGATGAGCGGCCACCGGCTTGCATCACCCTGGCAGCAGCGGCCAACTGTTTTTGCCATGTCGTTCCGGCCGGAACCTGGCAGGCGGCCGAGCCCGTCGCCGGTCGCGTGCTGGTGGGCTGCTCGGTGGCGCCGGGATTCGAGTACACCGATTTCGAACTGATCGATCCACAAGGTGAAGCGGCCAGGCGGTTGAGAGCCTTGGCGCCGGAACTGGCTCGATTTGTGGTCGGCTGAAAAAACAAGAGCCTACCGGTTTCCCGGTAGGCTCTTTGAAAATTTGGTGCCGAAGGCCGGACTTGAACCGGCCATTTATCTTATAACTTGCTGATATTCATATTAAATTTATAGTATCGATCAACTTTTGATAATTTTTGGGCTGTCATATCTCAATGCGGTCTGACAATTCTCTGCATTTTTCTCTGTGCCTAACCAAATCAGCCGCGCCGCCCTTTGGCGTCGGCTGAATTTGCATGGTTAGCTGATATTGCGCATAGCACGCTTCGCGGTCATAGGGATTTTCTTCAAAATCCTTCGGATCGCCACCGTAATGAAATGAAAGATATTTTTGAACATCATCCGCTGCGGACTCGTCTACTCCGGCTATGTCTTGAATTAGGATGTTAACAGACTCGCCTTTACGTTCCCAATCATAATTCGATTCTTTATCGTTTATCAGCGCATATTCGAGAGGCGAAGGTTCATTAGAAGTAAGATCGAAATGCTCTTCAATTGCAGCATGTATATTCTCAGCGAGCCACTTTAACTGGACTGCTTTGCAATTCTTTTCGCAGTATGAACATTTTCCTAGTTTTCCAATAGACCGAATTTCTTTTTTTAAAAAGATATCGTTCACACATTCATGGCAAATAAGTAATTGTTCTTCTTCAATTATGAACATTTGGACTGAACCTATGCACCACAGTTAACGCTGTGATCAGCTGAAGACAGGGCTTCCACTGACATTTTAAGTGGCTAAGAATTACCCGCCTGAAACGATTTTCCAGGCGTGCCCGACCCTGGCTTTCATCTGAATTTAATTGTTCGGCGAATTTAACAAATTTTTGGTAATTCCTTTACTCCGATCCAATTCGCCGCGTCTGAAAGATTTCTAAAGACCATAACTTCAAAATCGACCTCTTTAATTTCCCCCAAAATATTCATCATTCTGCTAATTCCAAACTCCAAATCGCCTGATGCAACAAGTGCTGTTTTTCCACCAGCTCTTTTATCTTTATATTGGGCCACAAAATCTGCGATTTGGTGAATGTGTTTTGATGTCAAATATTTTGCTGAAGCTTCGACAAGATCCCAAATAATGAATTTTGTAGGGCTATGTGTATATAAATCTTCCAAAATGGAAATTATTTCATTTTGGATGAGTGGGCCAACAGCTTTAATTATTGTAATATCCTCAAAAACATATTTTTTAATAGAACCCATTTATTTTCTCCTGCCGAACGCCGCTAATCAGCCGCGCGGTTTTTTGCGTCGGCTGCATTAGACTTGTTATATGATTCCTGTAAAGTCTTCATAAGACTATTGAAGTCGCTTTTATTTAGCTCTGGAAAAAGCTTAGGGTGACAGATAATTTCGCTTATTGTTGAAGAGTTTTTAGTACTGTTCTCTATATTAAGCTTTTTGGTTTTGATGCAGTTTAAAAAGAATTCAAGTCCCTTATCAAAAGTAAAAAATTTGATTTTATCTTTTTGATGACCTTGTTCCGCTTCGATAGCTTGTATCATGTGTACTCTGCTTAGCACAATTAGATCGTTCATAGTGTTATAAGCATTTTTGTCCACACTTTCTTCTGAACGGTTTTTTTTAGGCTTTAAAATCTTCCTTGTTTCGTTACATCCATACAAAACAGATAGTGCGCATAAAACCGCTGGATGGGTATGAAGTATGTTGTGAGCTGAAGCTGATTTTAATATTCTTTTTTTAAAATCATCTTTTTCTTTCTTTGAAACAGGTTGGTATAGTAGGCTTTGCATTTCTTTTACAAAAGCTATGTAATTTCTCCAATTATGTTCTATATTATCAGCAAAAACTGTTGAAAATTCATCTATTTTATCAATTAAATATTTGCTATCAGTCTTAGCTCTTTTAAAAAATTGCGATATCGCATCGGTTTCTTTTAACAATGTCAGTTTATGTTCTTGTGTATTTTCTCTTATACCTAGTTGACCTTCTCTTATAGATAATATCGGACTAATAAAATTATTATCCTTATCTAATAATCTCAAAGCCCGATCGCGGACCGGAAGCAATGCCTTTCCAGCAAGTTTTTGTTTTATTGATGCAACAACATTTCTATCCAATAAAATTGTGTTCATCATGAAATTTCCTTAGTCTTTCAGACATATAACGTAGGCATCACCGGCACGCAACCACGCCGCCAAGAGGCAACAGGAAAAGCTAAGAAATAATCCCGGCGTGGTTGCCTGTCCGCGTGCATGGCCTTGTTAGGCATCGATGACGTTTTTGATTCGATGTTCAAAATCATGCGGCACCCTACCGAATCCATTAATGGCCCATATCACACGATTTGCTGCTTCTGTGCGAAGCCCTGCTGCTTTAGCACTATCCCTTAGCTCTCTGGATCGGGCCTTGAATTCAGGAGTGCTTTGCCAAAGTTTCAATTCTTCTGGATCGTGGGAAATAATATGCTTGAATGAATTCTTAATCGATCTTCTACGAAATTCGCGATATTTGCTTGAGCTTATTCCCTCTCGGACTGTCCACGTATCTTCCGGGACGGGTCCGTTGATACTGATCTCAAGTAGAATGCGAGGAGAAAGGACGGCCATTAGTGTATTCTTGTTAATCATTACTGGAGAATCGCAGAGAGGATACATATGTTTATCTGTCACATAGACGGACCAACGAGAGAACGCTAAAGGTGTAGTTGCCCTGGCCAGAACGAGTTTATTACCCCAAGCGTTTTTGAGGATCCAGAAATACTCCCATTTGGGAATTCCGAGAGAATCAAGCGTATCAATCATGGAAGTCATCATCTCGTGGCTTCTCATTGCCTGGAGAATGATATGGCACGTTAGAAAACCTTTGTGCTCAACGGACTGAATGCCACCAGCAACTACTGCTTCTATTAAAGATTTGTAGCTCTCTAACTTTTCCGTCCCAGTCAAGATATCTTCGAAATCCATGTACAGAGTTTCTTCATGATTCTCCATAGACTGGCAGAAGTGTTCGTACTTAGAAGGATAGCGACGGAGGCAGAAATCTTTCATAGTCTCTGGGGTCAGCTCCGCGACGCCAAGGTCTTTATCAAAATGCACGTTTTTGACTCGATCGTGATAAATTTTATCAGAGAGCAAGTTGAGGACGAAGACCTCTTGTTCCCTGGCTCGCAATGACTTTGATTTCCCTTCAACAAGAGCATTGAAATAGGCTATGTTCCAACATGCCGTCCAAAAGCATGGGTTGTAGTGATTACGTTCTGCAAAGATCTTTGCCATTGATAATCCGCTATCCGAGCCTAACGAAAAGCTCAGCAGACACAAAAAACCGCTAGGTTTTTTGTGTCTGCTGGAGCGCCATGTTAACCAGCGCACCCCAGCGATTATCATCAAGCAGCGCGCTGAGGAGTTAGGAGTTGAAGCAATGGTTTCTTATCATCCGTAGCGCGAACCACAAGATTTACTTTTGCTAAGGCGCTTGTCGAGTTGCATAGCCACCCTACTATAGGACGAGCCTTAGGTTTCACAGTTTTCCGGTCATGAATACCTTTTCGTGTTAAAACATCGCTAAGCGCACCCGCAGATAGATCAGGTATAGATGCGAGGTCTTCTACCAAAAGTGTGCCAGGATCATTTTGCGTTGTTCCGATCACGATGCGTCCAACGTCGCATGACAGATAGTGATTCAAAAAATGTCCAAAAACGTGACCAAGACTATCCCGATGAGAAGCGTTAGCTACGATATCATCTTGATCTGAAAGCCATGCAATATCTTGAAATGGTGCAACTGTGCCAGACACTAAAACAGCGAGAAAATGACATATGGTCAATAGCTTTCTCGTTGTTGAAAGTTTAATGTTTGGAAGGAGGCTTTGTTCTACCTCGACCACACCAGAGCCGAAAAGATCAATCTCGTGCTTTTCCACAGAAATAGTAAAAAGGATTCCATGGATCGTATCAGCAGCATGAAGGAAGGGTACAAGAATCCCCTTGCGGACCTTGTCTCCAAGATTTTTATATGCCATCCTTCTTTTTTTGCCGAGAGGGCCGTCGCGGAAAATTATGCAAGCTTTCACAAAGTCCGCTATGGACTCTTCATTGAATATCAAAAAGGAGTATGTGGCGAATGTAGCAGTACCGTGTTCTCCTCCGTAGTCCGAGACAATTGTTAACTTTCGACAATATCTTAGATCACGCAGTAATGCTTGCTGTCCTAAGTGGCAACGAAAAATAAAATTGCTCACCTCATTCATGAGGCCAAGCTGTGGCTTATCTATTGGGCGCCAGTAGCTATTTCCGGTTACATAAACCATTTGTCCTCAATATTATGTCCGGTTAACAATTATTGGACGCCAATTGACGCCTATTTCAGAGCGCCATCATAAATTAGGTTAAAATAATAAAATATATATAGATGTTATAGTATTAATGCTTATTGTAATAGGCGTTCCTTGGCGCTTCTCGCTATTTAGCCGTCAAGTGACGGCCCCAATGAATTGGGCGTCAAAAAAATATCTTTCTCACGTAGCTGATCGAGCAGTTCAATTTTTTCTGCCTTTTTTTATTTCGAGAATCCTTGCCCTTATTTCCATACTCTTTTTGTATACATTTAGGCTATCATTCTTCCTTGCCTGCATATAGCGTTCAAAGGCTTGGTTGGTTGCGTGCATTGTTCCTGATTCTCTCAATTCATCTTTTGTGAAATGTTCGGCGAGGGCTGTTGTAGTGCTATGGCGGGTGCCGCCATACAGATCCACACCTTCTATCCCGAGGTCCCCGCAGGCCTGTTTCCACCATTTATAAAGGTAGTCCTTGCCGAACTGGCTTCCCGGCCTTGCACCCCCATTCCCTTTGGTATGACGAAAAAAGAACATATCAGGAAGGCCCCGGGGAGTGGTCTTTCTGTATAGCTCGATGTCCTCTTCCAGCATGGCAATCAGTTTCGGCTTTTTCTCTTTGGGGGAGGGAACCACGAAAAAGCCACTGACGTTAATATCCCTTTCCCGAAGGTTCCGAAGCTCATTCGGCCTGAAGGCAACGTAGGTTGCAAGCCATTTGATACCTATCCAGATCCTTGGATTTGAATTGTATGAAATCCTGTAAACTTCATCGATGATTGACTGTTGCAGCTCGATATCGATTATGTTCCGCCATCCGAGTTCGAAATTGATCACCGGGAGATCTGGCATTTTTAGACCTTCCCGCTTGCACATCCACTTAAAAAAGCTGTTCAGGGCGGACCGAGCGTTAGCCCGTGTTTTCTCGGATACTTCCTGTCCAATTAGAAAATCCTCAATTTCAGCGTAATTTAAAAGCTTAACATTTGTTTGGCCCCAGGCATTAACGGCCTTTCCCAGGTCCCGCTTTATATTTCTGAATTGATTTTTACTTACCGATTTTTCTTTGATGGAAAGATATTTCCGGACCTGGGTCTCAAATCCCAAGGGATGGTCTTTTTTGTAATCCCGGGGATCGAAGCTGCCTTCATCTGTTTTGAACCGCAAGCCGGTGAGGAAACGGACTGCTTCCAGGTAGGTCTTGAATCGCTTGGTGATGTCACGGCCGAACCGGACAACAAAATCCTTAGAAGCCCGGATTTCTGGATGATTTCTGCAAAAGAGGCCGCTACGGTTTTCGTCATGCTTAAACGAACCGCCACAGATGGGACACCGCTCTTGGGTATAGATGTTCCCCTTCATGCATACCCCCTGGATACGAGGGCTTGTACTATATGCACACAACGGTGTCAAATGTTCCCAATCATTGCGTCAAGTGAACGAAAGCCAAGTTATTTGGGATCCCCAGGCGGAGGCGAAGGGCGACGGTCTGCAGGATCTTGGTCTGGGCGCGGTCTATCTTGGTCCGCTTCTCGGCCAGGGCCTCCCGGAAACATGCTCCGGATTTCTCAAGGCTCCGGGTCAGTTCGATGAATCGGTTGATCCCCTTGAAAAAGGTGGCTTCGTCGTCCTCTTCGTCCTTTTCGAGTGAGGCAGCCAGGAAGGAGGTGAAACACCCATAGGTCTGTGTGTAATGTTTTTTTTCCTCAGTGCATAAGGCTTTGCAGCGGATCAGCGGTACCGGACCAGGTTGGCCGGTACCTTTCTCCCCATCGAAAGCCCTTTGAATCAGGGTCCACCACTCGAAGGTGGTCCGCTGGGTGTGGTGGCCCCCGGGGTTGTCTTGGAACTTCAGCCATTTCTCGGTACAGTAGGCCCACATATTCCCCAGGGCCTGAAACATGTCTTCAACCGAATCAATCCCCAGTTCTCGAAGGACCTCCCGGCGGATCTGAAATTCTGTCCGAATGACCTTGAATCCCTTCGGGACCTCTTTCAGCTTCCAGAGGTCGAACATCCATTCCTTTTGCCCCTTTTCCTTGATCTCCATCGGCTTGTCATACAGCCTTGCCTGGATCTCGCCTCGGCCGACGGTGATCCCTTCGAGATCGGTATTTGATAGATAAATGGCCGATTTCCGGGCGTAGGTGGATCGGTAAAGGGCAAGATCGGGCGTCCAAGCCTCGGAAGGAAAAAGCAGGTCCACGCACAGATCTACACGTGACGCCTTGGTTCTGTGGATTTTTCCGCCTGCACCGTCAATGAAGGATATTACCCTGTTGACCGCTTCACGGGGGCCTATGTGCCAAAGAGCCTCAGACCGGATTTCGACCCTGATCGAGGGCATAGACTTCAGCTCGTTCCAGTTGCCTATGTGAAAGCTGTATTCCTTGCCAACGATGACCCATTCATAGCCGCGCATCCCGAAAGGCTTCATGACACCACGGAAGGCATCTACGTCTCGATGATCCGTCAATTCGATCTCGATATCCTTGTCCTCTGCCCTGGCTTGCTCCTTTTTTTCCGTCAGATATTTGAAGAACCGCCCATCCTTCCATATGACATCGATGCCGATTACCAATGTATCGACGCCATTTGCCAGCAGCCTGGTCCCATCTGATAACTGCCCAAAATCTACTTTTGAAGGGTGGCTGAGAGACGTTCGCCACCCTTTTTCCTCATCCGGCCTGTCCATGCATCACCTCCGCAATCAAAAGGGAATTTCCATGCATTCGCTGTAGCTCAAATCGTCGCATCGCTTTAAAACGCCAGCTCCTAAACGTCGTAAGCAAATGCGCTGGCCAGTGCTCCGCACTCGAGCACGAAACCGGCACGTCAACCAGTCACCAGGTAACAACAGTTCCTCGAAATCGATCTCACTCGCTGGAAACTCGCCGTTGTCCATAAAATCCCTGCCTTAAGAGAAAAGAATAAAGACGAGGAGGGGGGGCCAGTCCCCCCGGCGACAACCTGGGGCTTCGAAATTTTTCCGGGCGCCAGATTTGCATCCCATAGCTATAGGGTCCACGACTCCCTGCACCGGGAACTGGCCCCCCCTCCTCGCGTGCGTTCCACACGTCAAAGTCCGTAATAGGTTCAAGCAAATCAGTCGACCGCAGGCTCCGCTAAGCCAGGGCCGCGCCAAGGCTTCCGGTCGTTCCTCCCTACAGCCTTGTCACGGCCCCGGCATCGCTGCGCCTGAGAGTCCGCTTTCTGGTCCCGTCTTTTGCTTCGATCCGGGACGCTTTTTCCCTTCCCCTGGGGACCAGGTGAAGGGGAAAGGGAAAAAGCTGCCATTTTGTTCCATTGCATTCGAGCCTACCGGGCGCGGCCGCGTTGCTGGCCGGTGTCATTATTAGTATCCCTCCTTTCTTTTTTCCCCGCATTCGAGCCTACCGGACGCGGTCGCGTTGCTGACCGGTGTCTGCTCTTGGCCAATCGCCGCCAGGGGCCCGGGGGATTCATCGTCTGCCAGGTCGGCCACAAGGTCCTGCCGTGGTTCATGGTGGATCTGGTAACAGCATCCAGTGAGTAACGGGATAATCATCGGAACATATCCAACCCACACGAGCATATATAAAAACCCACCCCTTCGGCCGGGCTCGCGTGCTTCCCAAATACTCACCATACTTTTCCGGGTTTCTATCTCTTACAGATATCCATTGATGTAACGGCATCCGGACTTCATCGCTGACCCTGCCCCCTTGGGGCTCCTCGTAGTCCGAACTGCCCCCGAGATCCTGCTGGGACTCATCGCCAGCCCGAGATGGCAGCACCTGGGAAGACACACAACCTGGAATTTTGAACCTATCGCACATATTTATGACTTTTAAGGGCGCTCGAATTGCCGGAACTATATGTAATAACTACAAAAATTGTAGTTCCAACCTACATGATTTGTTGATTTTAATCGCACGCCCGGGGATGGGGGAGAGGGCGCCGCCCAATGGCCGTCCGGAAGGCCTTTTATCGGTCTGAAAGCAATAGCTGCCGCCAGGAATGGTCAGTAAAACTACTTCGGGTCCCTATACTCAAGATTTTCTCCAAATGCCCACAGAAGGGCGTCTCTGATTGCCATCTGTTTAGCTTCTTTGGAATGACCGTAGGGACCGTAACCTATCTCATATCTCCTCATCTCATTGGTCTGCGGGTCTCTGAGCATTAAACAGCTTTGCCAGCCTTCGATGTCTCTGAAAATGGTTATGTAGGGAGTGAAATCCTGTTGAATAAGCCACTGTCTGCCACATGCACATCGTAACGTTGATCCCGGAGATACTTCCGATTTTCGTTTGCATGTCGGGCATTCAAAAATCATTTCATCCCCCATTAGAATTTCTTGATAATCTTGTCCAGATAGAGCCCGGCGGTAACGCACAAGACAATTGTAACCAAGACTACACCTATTGCGTACAGCGGGGACACGAATGCAGCCAGATCGAAGTCAGCAGGTAAGTAGAACATCAGCGCCAGTTTAACCCCCATATAAAGGCAGTAATAGCCAAGATCCCAACAAAAAAGCTTGCCAATAGCGATAACTGATCCATCAGGTTTTTTTCACTTGATTCTGTGGCATCCAATTTGATCGAGGATATGTAAGGATCGTTTGTAATCTGTATCAAGCTGATTCGCTTCTGACCGTCCAAGGCCTCCCTTGCCAGATCCCGCAGGGGGCTACTGCTATTGGAATAGGCGATTGTCGCGCCTTGATAGATGATCGAGCCGTTTACGTCTTCCAGATCGAGCAACAAGGACCCGTCTTCATGGGTGGTCATGTCGTGAATATAGATATTTGAATAGTCCGATGAGAAAACCTCGGGGGCCAGCATGATCAGAATGAAAATCGTTGTCGTAATCACTCTACGCATGATTGCCGAAATCCCTTAAAACTCGAATGATAATGCCAATGGACAGCCCAACCAGGTAGCAGACGATTACCAGGGAGGCCCCGAAACCGAAATATTCAAAGCTGAATTCAAACATTGTTTAAGACCTTATTTCTACCTTTATAGGTCCGTCGCCATGATGTCTTCTAAAACCCTCTATTTCATAATCTGCAAGACTTTCTTCGTATCTTCTTTTCATAATGGGTTCATCGAATTTGCCTTTGCTATACATGTAAGCCTTGAAAGCATTTCGGGCTTCTCTTTCCTCGGGGATTCTTGTCAAAATCCGATATATCCAAGTAACCGCCACGACAATTATCTCAAGAGAAAGAATGAACGTTACAACGATCATCAAGTCATTCGACACAAAGCCGGATAGCAGGTTGTCAACAACATCCCACACCGCATCCTGAAGCATTTCCGCCGCAGTTCTTGTGCTGGTAAAGTCGGCCATGGTATTACCTTGGTAAGGGAAGGGGGAGTGCGCCCCCTTCCCTGGTTTCACAGTGGCGGGAGGGGTGCCCTGTGGCATCCCTCCCGGTTGATTAGCCGCGGAACCGGGGCAGCATGCGCAGCACGTAAGCTCCGCCAGCCATGGCCAGCCGAATGGTCAGGAAGGTGATCACCAGGGCGATAACGGCATCACCCAAGGAATCGATGGAAGCGGCCGCCAAAACATCGGTAAGGGACATGGTCATGACAAATTCTCCTTTTTGATTGATGATGGTTGGTTAGCTCAGGATTTTAAGCAGCAGTCCCACACCCAAAATGATCATGGCTATGGTAATGACCCCTGCTGCCGCCATGTTCACATCTGCCGTAACTCCGGTAAACATCGCGGAGCTAATTAAAGGTGTCCACTCCATTGCATCACCCCCTTTCTATGTGGACGGAAACAATCGAGGCCCGCAGAACTATCGACAGATGTAAGATGGAAGATTCTAAAGACTCGCTCCCGATCTGCGGCTTTATAAGTGTATGACTCGCCCGGCTGACGCCTTGATATTTCAAACCGCCAACGATGACGATTTCCCCGGGCGTCACGCCTATGGTTGATTTTATCGATCGTACAGAAGTAACCGGCCTCGATATCTGCTGGTCCGCCGGTCCCACCTGCAGGAAGTCCTTGACGTTCTGAAGACGGCAATCAAAGCTGATGGCAATAATTCCCGGATGAACAATTGGCGTCACGGTCAGGACCAGACCCGAGGATACAGAGGCAAAGGTATAGGCTTGAACGTTCTCCGCGTTATCGGACAAGGAGGTTATTTGAATGGAATCGACGTATGGAATCTTATCCGAAATATCCAACACCGCCTGGTGGCCGTTGATGGTCGACAGCCGGGCGTTTTGAATGATTCGATAATGCCCCTTGTCCTGGAAATACTTGATGGCCGCCTGAAGGTCGACATTGTGCCCTTGCAGCTTGAGCAAGAATCCCCCATCGGTGAGCCCTGCCACCTGGGCCAGGTCTTTCAACCCGATGGCCCCCATGGAGGCCGCCAGGGTCTTTAAGTCTATGCCGCTTTCAATTGATTCGGTCTCGTCAGTCTCGATTATCACCACGTCCATGACCACGAAGTTCAGCGTGTGAGCAGCGGCGAAATAGTCCTTGATCCGCATGTAGGTGATGTAATCGGACTCGAACACCACCCGGGACGTGGACGCATCGTAAAAAGGATTCTCGACGCCGAAGGACTGTACAAGGGCTATGACGTTCTCTTTGGTCTCGGGGAAAAGCACCAGCACTGATACCGGCAGCTTTTCCCGGATTGAAAGGGTGTTGTTGGAAAAATAGAAGTGCAGGCCATGGCTTTCCTGAATCCCCTTTAAAAGCGGCTTTATGTCTCCGCTGTACTTGGGCACGGTGATTTCGGTTTCCGGAGATATGTTTGCAATGATGTTGATGCCGGCAGCAGTGAGCACGCTAATGAAATCGCGTAGCTTAAGGGTGTTGTGAACGTCTATGTCTACTTGCCGGTCCGGAATCCTGGCAAGGTAATCCTCAATATGGACAATCTCGCTTATGGTAAAAGTCTTCTCGGTAAACTCCATGGGCTCAAAAGGCAGTTTCGGCATGGACTTTTCAGGCAAGGCACAGCCCGCAAGAATCAAGGTCAGTAGCATGATTTTTTTCAATTCCATAATCGGCTCCCGTTCGGCGGCAACATGGCCGCCGGGCTTCGCCTACGGCCGGCCTTGTTGCCGCCGAACGATGTTCCCTGTTTCCATGTTTCTTAAATATTCAATACCGTTGACAGTGGCAATGAGTTGGTAAACTTCCTTTTCTTCCTCTTTCGCCGGCGAAGCTTTTTCCCTTGCAATCTGCGGAACGGGCGGGTTGTCCTTGGCCATTGACACTCTTTTTTCATTCTTGATTTGTTCCGTTCTGGCCTGGGCCGCTTCGATCGGGTTTCCTCCGTTTAGGAAACCGGATTTGCTTGCAAAGTAAAGGCTGATGGCGATCATAAGTGGAATCGCAATAAAAATCGGCTTCTTGAAAACGTTCATAGTCTCTAAAAGCCCCTCTTCCTTAATGTCTTTATTGATGTAGGACTTGTAACACTGATAAACAGCCGGATCGTAGTTATGGAAACGGGTCATGATGGGAGTGCTCAGGGTGTCGTCTTCCAGATAGGCCCGCATCATGAACTTTTTCTCTCCCATCCTTCCGAACATATTCAGCTTCTTAAACATGTACGTGAAGGTGGCCAGCTCCCGGACGGTCTTTTCACACTTGCTTATATTCTGGGTGATCAAGAGTAGATCGTAGCCGGCCTTTCGATGCTCGGATGCCCAGATGCCGAAATTTTTGTTTTCCGACGTGTTCCAGTCCCGGGCATGATACCATTTATGAATCTCATCTATATTGATCACCGATCCGGGTTCCACATCTTCCCAAAAGCTACGGACTTTGCGCGGGGGGATATAGACTAATTGTTCATGCAGCACGTCCAATGGAACTTGCGTATATTGGGAAATCCATTCACGGCATTGAGGATCATCAAATCCGTCCATGTTCGTGTAGATCCTCCGGCCTGTACGTAAAAGTTCCATCATCTTCTTGACGGCATAATAGGATTTCCCGCAGCCGGTTCCGCCTATGTAGAAAATGATCATATCCGCGTCAGGACCCCTGGAATCAAATTCAAAGTTACTCGAATCATGATGGCCGCCGCAATCATGGAAAGACATTGGGGCAATCCTATTTGATGCATCATCCAGATTACCTCAGGGGGAAGGTTTGCCCATTGCGCAAAATCGATTGCCGTGCTTCCAACAAAGGAGATTCCATTGACGATGCTTTCTACGAGCAAGAGAAAGATAGAGTAAATCGTGTAAAGCATTTTTCCCAGAAGATATATGACCTGAGCTATGAACCAGTCAGCAAGATCCTTTACCTGATTGAAGAACTGATCCAGGAATGAATGGATCTTATCGAGCATCTGGCTAAAATCGAAGTTTATCCAATCCATGAATCAACCCTTTTTCAGTAATATGATCCGAATGCAGAAAAATCCGCACACCACCATCAAAATGGTTTTCATGATTTGAAAGCTATCGGCATAGGCTGTCATGTCAATGGTTGCTTTTTGCTGGCTTTCGTTGCCCCATTTCCCGATATTTACTTCTATTATTGAATCCGAACTCGATGGAAGATTTTTAAAATATTCAAGCTGAGCGCTTAAGAAAGATGAACCTTTAAGATTTTCAATGAATTCTTCGAATCGTTCACTATAAGACGTTCCAAGTTCGTCCAGCTTGGTTTGGATTTCTAAATCCTCCGATTGACTGTAATCATTTCCTTCATATTCTCCGGTTGATCCGTGTTCGAATGATCCATCCGGTTTTTCCAACTCATCCTTGATATCTTCAAGAATCTTGGATTGATTATCTAATTTCGTATTTCTTGTTTGATCCAAGGTAAGCGACAAGTCCGCTTTTTTATTTGACGTTTGCAGCTCATTTTTGATCACCCCTTGATTGTCTGCTACTGCCGCTGTATTATTCGTGATGTTCTGTATCTCTTGATTTAGAACACCTTGGTTGTTTGCAATTGCTTGTGTATTGTTTGCAATGGTTCTTTGCTCGGTCAACTGCAATTGCTGGTTGTTCGTAATTCCTACCTGGTTTTCTATCGCTTTGCGCTGCGCCTGCAAAAGCAGATCCTGATTGCTGGTGCCGGACGCTGTGTTTTCTGCAATCTTCTCCAGTAACTGGCCATCCGTATCGCCTTCTACCGGCTGCTGCCCTATCGTCGGGTATCCGCCGTTGTCTGGCTGACCGCCACTCGGTGATCCCGAACCCGAGCCCGAGCCCCCAGTCGTCGACCCTCCGGTTGACCCTGTACCTCCGGTTGTTGATCCTCCGGATGAACCACCCCAGGAAAAGCCTTTTGTTACACCTTGATTTGCACTGCCAGACGAGGACCAACTTTGATAACTTGCTGCCGATTGCCAGTCTTGACCTATCATTATATGTACTTGATAATCTTCTGGCCAATTGTTGGAACCTACCGTGAATTTATCTCCTTTATCTGTTTCGAGGCCATAGGCGATAACCTCCCCTTCACCATCTTTAATTTTTACAAATGGCCGCCATTGATATTCATCAGGGTCATCGGGGTAAAAATCGTAATCATCCGGTATTCCATCTTGGTCTAAGTCCGGCACGACTTGCGGCTCGTAAATATCGTTAATTCCATCTCCATCCTCATCTATACAGTCTTCACCTTCTGTACAGCTCATCCACGCAGGCGGCGCCGAATATTCCCCGCCCATATTCTCAAGACACACGCAAGATTCTCCATCACAATGGAGAAAGTCTGTCCCCTCACATCTCGGGTTGTGCGGTGTTTCAGTACTCGGTGGCGTAGTTGTTCTAATCACATAGCAATACCCATATGCGGTGCAGTAATCATAACAAATTGTTTCATCATGCGTCGCGCAGTTATTACTTACACAACTACCGTCCTCATATTCCCAGCGTACATATCTCCACCCGCAGGTTGCTTCCGTTGACGGCACTTTTATCATGCAGATAACCGAAACGACCCATAACCACCACATCATGGCGACTACTTTTTTCATCCCGAAGACCTTCCCGAAGAAGAAAGACCGAATCGCCGGGGAGATGCGATCCGGTCCGGATTCGTCAATCTCGCGACGTTGCCTCCCGAAGCTCGTAGCCTGAACTCTTCTCGGTCTGCCAGGGCTTGATGTAAAAGGGGATCTCCACTTCATCGCCAACTTGCCGGCCGTTTTCGGTCGATCTGATTGCTACTGGACTTCGTTTCCCTTCGCCCACCACGAAATAGGTATACACGGTGAACGGATCGAATTTTTTCCCGCCTTGCCTGGGGCGGATCTGCCGCTTGGTGATACCCACAATAGTGCCTTGTAAGACCATAGGTGATAGTTCGCTCATGATTTCCCTCCTTTGGTTGTGGTTCGGCTACGATAAAAGCCTTATGGCGAATTTCAGGGAGCTGGTCCGGCCGGATTCGAAACCCCTGTAATGGTCATCACGATATAGACAGGCCTTTGCCTTTCCCTCTTCGGCTTCGGCTAACTCCCTTTTCAGAACCTTTATGACCGTTTCCCGACTCAGCTTGATTACACTCCCGGCTTTCGCGGCAGCTTCAATGCTCTTTTTATTCTGTTTCAGGATTTCTTCTATTTCCTTACCCAGCTTGATTTCGTTCCCGGTGTTGGCGTTTGTGGTAGCTTCCATGGTCATTTCCCCCTTTTCAGCTGGGTTTCCGGGAAGGGGTTCCCGTTCCCGGATTCTTTCGAAGTGGCCCCCACCAGACGCAGGGAGCCGCACAGGACATCATTCATGGTTATTTTCGGGGTGGAGCGTCTTGTGGGGTAGGGGATTCCTTCAAATAGCGACAACTGGACCTGCTTGGACTGGCTTGCTTCCATGGCTACATCTGCCTTTCAGGCTGAATGAATGTTAAATCTCTGAATTTACAATTATTATTTTTAAATCGACTATGATCGGATTTCCTGATAGGCTTGCAAGAATTGTTTTTATTGCAGGGGGTTAACTTTCTTAGAGCCATAAAAGAAGCCCCTGCAAAGTCCTTTCGGCTTCGGGAGGGGCTTGGTTTTTCAACTTTATATCGGTCGGGATACATTTGATTTACTTGCCCATTTATGCAAGGAATGATTTCCTGGGGGCCATTAGAATCAAATAAAATTTGCAATGTCAAGTGAAAAATCAAATATTATTTTATCGGAGCCCGATTTTTTATTGATCCTGGAAAGGTCTAAGCAGGTTGCCGGAGTTAAGACAGATAAGGAATTTGCTGAAATTTTAGGGGTTTCTCATCAGAACTTCAGTGCCAGGAAGAAAAACAAGTCCTTGATTCCCCTGATAGTCACATGGGCTTTGCAGTCTGATGTAGATCTGAATTGGCTTTTGCGGGGAGAGGATAGGGGGATTACTGATTTCCAATCATACAAGATCAGCGACCTTTTGGGCAAAACGGCTCAGGTTCTTGAGCACAGGGACCATATCAGCAAAGCCCTTGCTACTTGTATTGAGGCTCATTTTCTTGCATCCAAAGGAATTTGACCTTAGGACTTAGTTTCAGCTAAACATGGTGGGGTGCATGGGCAGGGAGTTTCTGAACAACCACTGACCAACGAAAAGAGGGGCTGCGGAAATCGCAAGCCCCTCTTTTCACTTATAAAATTTGGTGCCGAAGGCCGGACTTGAACCGGCACGGGCGTAGCCCACTACCCCCTCAAGATAGCGTGTCTACCAAATTCCACCACTTCGGCAAAAATCTAACATCACTTCTTATCGGTTGCGGCCGGGGCCGCCGTTGTTGAACCTGAATCCGCCGGCGCATCGGCTGCCGGCTGGGGTGCGGCCGAAGATTGCTCCGTCGTCTGGGTGGCCGCGGGCACTTCAGTCATGATCGACTGGCTCGTGCGGTTGCCCGACATGTACGCCAGGGTCAGGCTGGTGAGCATGAAAACCACCGCCGCCACTGTGGTGGCCCGGCTCAGAAAGCCGCCGGCCCCAGAGGAGCCGAAGAGGGTCTGACTGGCGCCCATACCGAAGGCGGCGCCCATGTCGGCCCCCTTGCCGGTCTGGAGCAGCACGATCATGATCAGTGCGATGCAGACCACTACATGAATAATAACCAGAAAAATCGCCATAATACCTGACTTCTTAGCTTCCGTGCGTCTTGAAGCGCACGATTTTGGCAAATGTCTCGGCCTTGAGACTGGCACCGCCAACCAATGCGCCGTCGATGTCGTCCATGGCCATCAAACCGTCGATGTTTTCCGGTTTGACGCTGCCTCCGTAAAGGATCCGGACCGCTTCGGCCAAGGCCTGGCCGAAACCTTCGGACAAACGCTGGCGGATAAAGTGGTGGACTTCCTGAGCCTGTCCGCGGGTGGCGGTCTTGCCGGTGCCGATGGCCCAGACCGGTTCGTAGGCCACCACCAACCGGCCCAGTCGTTCCGAAAGGAACCCATCTAAACCATTCGTTAGCTGTTTGTCAAGCACGGAAAAGGTCTGGCCCGCATCCCGTTGATCTCCGGTTTCACCGACGCAAAGAACCGGCACCATTTCGTGACGTAAAGCCGCTGCCACGCGCCGGCGCACCGTCTGGTCGGTTTCGCCGAAATACTGGCGCCGTTCGGAGTGGCCGATGATGGCATAGCTAACCCCTAGGGCGGTGAGCATGGCCGGTGCCACCTCTCCGGTAAAGGCCCCTTCATCCTCCCAGAAAAGGTTCTGGGCGCCGAGCCGGACGTTGGAGCCGAGAAGCGCCTCGGCTGTGGCGGCCAGTGCTGGGAAGGGCGGGGCGATCATCACCTCCACCCCTTTTACATCCGCTACCTGCGCCACGAGTTCGCGAGCCGTTTGGGCCGCTTCGGCCGGGAGCTTGTACATTTTCCAGTTACCGGCAATAAACGGGGTGCGACCGGTCATGGGAGAGTCTCCTTAAAGTTGTTCGCCGATCAACGCCGCCAAGTCGACCATGCGGGTGGCATAGCCCGCTTCGTTGTCGTACCAGGAAAGGATTTTGACCATGTCGTCCACCACGTAGGTATTGGGTGCGTCGACGATGCTCGACAGGGTGCAGCCGTTGAAATCCGAACTGACCAGGGGCAGTTCGCTGTAGCCCAGAATTCCTTTGAGGGTGGTTTCGCTGGCGATGCGCAATGCATCGTTGACGTCCGAGACGGTGACCCCGGATTTTTCCACGGTGGCCACCAGGTCCACTATCGAGACGTTGGGGGTCGGCACCCGTATGGCCAGTCCGTTGAGCTTGCCCTTGAGTTCGGGCAGGACCAGGGCCACGGCCCGGGCCGCACCGGTGGTGGTCGGGATCATGGAAAGGGCCGCGGCCCGCGCCCGGCGCAGATCCTTGTGAGGAAAATCGAGCAGGCGCTGGTCTCCGGTGTACGAGTGGATGGTGGTCATCAGGCCGGTGCGGATGCCGAAGTTTTCCATCAGCACCTTGGCCACCGGGGCCAGGCAGTTGGTGGTGCACGAGGCGTTGGAGACGATATGGTGCTGGCGTGGGTCGTACTGGCGGTGGTTGACCCCCATGACGATGGTGATGTCCGGGTTGTTGGCCGGCGCGCTGATGATCACCTTGCGCGCACCGGCGGCCAGGTGTTTGCCCGCTCCCTCGCGGTCGCGGAAAATCCCGGTGCATTCGGCCACCAGGTCCACCCCCTGGTCGCCCCAGGCGAGCCGCTCCGGATCACGCACGCTGGTGATGGCTACCGGCCGGCCATCGATCTCAATGGCGTCCTCCCGGGCGCTGACCTGGGCCTCCAGCCGGCCGTGGACCGAGTCGTACTGGAGAAGATGCGCCATGGTGGCCGCATCGGTCAGATCGTTGATGCCGATCACCTCGACCTTGGGATTTTTAAGTGCGGCTCGCAATACCAGACGGCCGATTCGTCCGAATCCGTTGATTCCGATTTTGGTTGTCATGGTTCTTCTCCTCTTATCTTCTTAATTCAAACGCTGCGTTTGTTGCCTTTTAAAATCCCGCTGGCCAGGGAGATGCTCTTTTTGCCGTAGGCTTCCAACTCCACGGCCAGTTCGGGCAGGGTTTTTTTGCCCCGCGTGTTCAAGGCCTTGATAACGATGGGCAGATTGACCCCAGAGATGACCTCCACCCGGCCTTCTTCGAGAAACGAGTAGCTCAGGTTCGAAGGGGTGCCGCCGAACATGTCGGTTAAAATCAGGGCTCCTTTACTGGCGCGCACGTTGCGCAGCCCGTCGGCGATCTTCTGGCGCATCCGGTCCACGTTGTGCGTCAGATCGATAGAGACGGCCGCCGTGGCTTCAGGACGGCGGCCGATGATCAGGGCCGCGGCCTCGATCAGTGCGTCGCCCAGACTGCTGTGGGTGACGATCAAAATTCCGATCATGATGTCGACTTCCTTGGTCAGTCACCGGCCAGACCGATGTCCCGATGGGCCAGGTGCACGGGGCGGCCGAGCTCCTGGAGGTGTTGAAAGATGGCCCGAGCCATCACCACGGAGCGATGCCGCCCGCCAGTGCAGCCAACGGCGATGGTCAGGTACGATTTTCCCCCCTTTTCATACAACGGGATCAAATAGTCAAGCAGGTCGCCGTAACGTTCCAGGAAAGGACCGGCCTCCGGGTCGCCCATGACGAAGTGCCGGATGGCCTCGCTCTCTCCGTCCAGGTGGCGCAGGTTCCCGTCGTAAAAAGGATTGGTCAAAAACCGGACATCCGCCACCAGGTCGGCCTCCCGGGGCAGACCGTGCTTGAAGCCGAAGGAAAGGACCTGAATCTGCAGCATTCCGGGCGCGGCGCCGCGCCGGGCGATCTCGAACATCGTTGCCTTGAGCTGGTGGGCATTGAGCCGGGAGGTGTCGATGACCCGGTGGGCCGCTGCCCGCAAAGGGGCCAGCAGGTGCGCCTCGTTGCAAATGGCCTGGCGCAGGGACTGGTTCTGGGCCAACGGGTGCTGGCGCCGAGTGGCCTGGTAGCGCTGCACCAGGATCTCCTCGTCGGCCTCCAGGAAGATGATTTCCGGTACGATGCCCCGCTGGCGCAAAGTGTCGAACACCGCCGGGTATTGGTCCACAAACCCTTTTTCGCGCAGATCCATGGCAAAGGCGAGCCCTGCGGTGGCCGCCGTTTCGCTGTCCATCGGCAGTTCCAGCAGGCGGGGCAGCAGGGCCACGGGCAGGTTGTCCACGCAAAAACGACCGGCATCCTCGAGGGCTGCCATGGCGGTGCTTTTGCCCGACCCGGACAGGCCGGTGATGACGATGATACGGGCGTTTTTCACCGGAAACCTAAAAATCCTCGTCCTGGGCGGCGATGGCCGACCACACGGCTTCGGCATCCTCGGCGGTCATAAGTTTTTCTTTGAACGTTTCGTTTTTGAGGATGCGTGAGATGCGTGCCAGCAGTTTGAGGTGCAGCCCGGTGGAATTTTCCGGGGTAATCAGCAGAAAAAAGATATGGGTGGGGCGCCCGTCCAGCGAGTCGAAGTCGACGCCATGGCGGCTCAACCCGACGCCGAGCAGCAAAGTGTCCAGCGCCTTGAGTTTGCCGTGGGGGATGCCGATGCCGCCCCCGATTCCCGTGGAGCCGAGCCGTTCACGCTCCAGCAAAACCCGCACCAAGTCCTTGACCGAAGTGCCGGCACGCGCCGCCACCGGCTGTACGAGCTGTTCGAGGACGCCCTTTTTATCGCGCGCCGTCAGGTTGGGCACGATGGCGTCTTTGGTCAGTACATCCAGAATCTTCATGTCATCTTTCCACAGGGGCGCCGTCCTGCCGCGCAGCGCGCGAAACGGCCTGCCCCGAGCAAGGCCTGCTGCGCCTCGCGGCGCCCCCACTGATTCCGAACCCGCTTCGGAATCAGGCGTTGGGTTGAATCAGGCCGTAAGCGCCGTTGTTGCGCCGGTAAAGGACGTTGACGCGATCGGTCCGAGCGTTGGTGAAGACCAGAAAACTCTCGTCGCTCAGATCGAGCTGCATCACGGCCTCTTCCACGTCCATGGGTTTGTAGTCGATGGGAATCACCTCGACCCGCGCCGGGCCGTCGCTCTCGGTGGCCATGGCCGCTTCGGCCATCATTGCCTTGGGGCTTTCTCCCCGCCGTTCGCGTTCTTTCTGTTTGCCTTTCTTGACCTGGGCTTCGATCTTGTCCAGGGCCATGTCGATGGCCGAGTACATGTCCGTGGTCTCTTCCCGGCCGTTGATGTTCAACCGGTCGGCCTGGATATTGACTTCGGCGATATGGCGGTGCTTTTCCACCGTCAGTACCACCCCGGCCGTGGCCGGGTTGTGAAAATACTTGTCCAGGCGCTTGAGCTTGTCCTGGACATAGGCCTTGAGGTGTTCGGACGGGTCGAGGTTCTTGAACGTCACACTCGTCTGCATCCCGGACCTCCTGCTATATCTGTTTTCGTTTGCTGCTGGGCAGCACTTTGAGGATTTCCCGGTACTTAGCCACCGTACGACGGGCGATGTCGATATTCTGGGTCTTGAGAATCTGGGCGATGCGGTCGTCGCTGTAAGGATGGTGTGGATCCTCGTTGTCGATGATGCGCCGGATCTTTTCCTGAACACTGGCCGAGGCGATGGCTTCCCCGTGCACCCGACGGATGGAGCTGTTGAAAAAGTATTTCAACTCGAAGATGCCCCGGGGGGTATGGGCGTACTTGTTGGTGGTCACCCGGCTGATGGTCGATTCGTGCATGCCGATGTCCTCGGCCACGTCCCGCAGCACCATCGGTTTGAGGTGGGCGATGCCCTTGTCGAAAAAGTCGCGCTGGAAGCGCAGGATGCTTTCCATCACACGGTAGATGGTCTTTTGGCGTTGGTGAATGCTGCGTATCAGCCAGGCGGCCGAGCGCATCTTGTCCTGGACGTAGTCCTTGGCGCTGTCGGGGATCTGCTGGCCGCGCCGGATGGCGTTGCGGTAAAAGCTGTTGACCCGCAGCTTGGGCAGACCGTCGTCGTTGAGCAGGATCACGTACTCATCGCCGATCTTGTGCACGTAGATGTCCGGGGTGATGTACTGGGCCGTATCGTCGGCGAACTGGCGTCCGGGGCGCGGCTCCAGGCCGCGGATGATATTCACGGCCCGGGCTACATCCTCCATGCTGACCTTGAGGGCCTTGCAGATGGCTTTGTAATTTTTGTTTTCCAGATGGTTCAGATGGTGCTGGATGATTTCGGTCACCAGGGTTTCGGACAGGTCCAGATGGCGGGCCTGGATCAGCAGGCATTCGGTCAGGTTCCGGGCGCAGACCCCTACCGGATCGAAGGTTTGCATCAGGGCGAGGACCTTTTCCGACTCCTCCGGCTCGCAGCCGGCCAGCGCGGCCAGTTCTTCCACGCCGATGTCCAGGTATCCATCGGCTTTGAGATTGCCGGCGATCAGACTGCCGATGCGTTCGGTCTTTTCGTCCGGGGAGGTCATCAGCAGCTGCCAGAGCAGATGATCCTGCAGCGAGTCGGGCCGGGCCATAAAGGGCTCGAAGCCGGGGCCCTCGCGCTGTTCAGACTCGAAGTTGATGCGGCCCGGTGCGCTGTACTCGTCGATGTAGTTGCTCCAGTCGATGTCCTCGTTGAGCCGCTCCTTGATCGTCACCTCTTGCATGGGCGGCGCTTCGACCGGAATCGGTTCCTCGGAGCCGGTGTCCGTCTCTTCGGTGAAGGTTTCAGGGACCTCCTCCAGAGCCGGGTTCTCTTCCAGTTCCTGGTGGATGGTATCCAGCAGTTCGAGCCTTGACAGTTGCAGGAGCTTGATGGCCATCTGCAACTGCGGGGTCATGATCAGCTGCTGGGACAGTTTGAGCTGTTGTCGCAGTTCGAGTGCCATGGTTACAACCTGAACTCTTCACCGAGGTAGATGCGCCGGGCGATTTCGCTGGCGGCGATGTTCGCCGGCGGTCCGGATTCGATTACCGTGCCTTCGCTGAGAATATACGCCTGGTCGCACGCCCCGAGGGTTTCGCGCACGTTGTGGTCTGAGATCAGCACTCCGATTCCCCTCCGGCGCAAATGGCCGATGATCTGCTTGATGTCAAGGACCGCCAGCGGGTCGATGCCGGCAAACGGTTCGTCCAGAAGGATGAAAGCCGGATCGGTGGCCAGGGCCCGGGAAATCTCCAGACGCCTGCGCTCGCCGCCCGAAAGGCCTGCGGCCCGGCGCTTGGCCAACCGGTCGATTCCCAGCTCTTCGAGGAGCCGGGCGGTGCGCTGGCGGCGTTCGGCACGTTTGATCCCCCGCAGTTCGAGGACCGCCGATACGTTCTGTTCCACGGTCAGCTTGCGAAAGACGCTGGTTTCCTGGGGCAGGTAGCCCAGTCCCCGGCGGGCCCGCTGGTGCATGGGAGCGTCGGTCAGATCCTCGTCGTCGAGCATCACCCGGCCCGCATCTGCACGGATCATTCCCACTGTCATATAAAAGGTAGTGGTCTTGCCGGCGCCGTTGGGCCCCAGCAGGCCGACCACCTGCCCGCTGGCCACGCTCATGTCGACACCCTTGACCACCTGGCGGCCGGCATAGACCTTGACCAGATGCTCCAGGCGGAGGGTGGTCATGAACCGGCCTCCATTTTACTGTAAGACCTTGTCATCGCTTTTAAATACCGCCTCTACACGCCCATCGGAAGCCTTTTCCACCGTGATGCGATTCGTGTTGCGGTCCAGCGTGATGCGGCCGCCCACCACCGTGTTGGCGCCGCTGGTGAGGCGGGCTTGTTTTCCGGTCAGCACCAGGATGCCGTCGGCTGCGGTGTAGACGGCATCGTCGGCCTGGGCGTTTCGATCCTCCATCTGGATATTGACCTCGCCGCTGGCCTCGATGCGTTCGATGGCTTCCTGTCCGGCCGCCTCGCTCCCGGCAGCAGCGCTGCCGGGAATGTAAAATACCTTCAGTCGTGCTGCAGTGATCACCGTAGTGCCCTGTACGGCGCGTACGTTGCCGATAAACTCGGCCGTACGGCCGTCCATGTCGGCCAGCAGCCGGTCGGCGGTAATATGGACGTGCTGGTCGGACTCCGGCCCGGCTGCCCATGCCGCTGCGGCCGCAAGGCAGATCCAGGCGCCGATAAGCCACCACCTGGCTGCATGCCGCCGCTTACCAGATTTTGACGCCACTGAAAGTTCCTTTCACCGCTCCGGCCATCTCTGCCCTGCGTTTGCGAAGATCCACCGTCATCGTGTCGGCGCGGATGCGATCCTCGCCGCGTCGGATTTCAACCGGCGTGGCGATGGTCATCTGTCCACGGCCGTGATCGTAGTGCATTTTCTGAGTATCGAGCCGGTAATGCGCGCTTTTTAGCACAACCCGATCCTGCACTTCAATGTCATTTGACGCGGTAAAAAGCTGTCCGTGTTCCGCCTCCAGGTGGACCGGTTCACCCTGGCGCGGAAAGAATTCGAGGCGCGGCGCTTCGAGCCGCAAAATCTGCGATTGACTGTCGAGACTCGCCTGGCGCGCTTCCAGAACCCATTCGGTGCGCCCGTCGCGCGTGGCGGTATGGCGCACGTGCTGCATGCTCAAGGCGGCTTGCCCGGCGGAGGATATCAGGGCCTCGGGTTTGGCGCGCCAGTGCCGATAGCCGAGATAGGCGCCGGCGATTCCCAGACAGGCCAAGGCGATCAGCGCCACCAAAAGACGGCGCAGCAGCCGCGTGCGCCGCACCGTATTCATGGCGAGATGCCGAACCGGGCCAGGACCTCCGACCATCTTCCCTGGACGGTGAGCAGACGCTGGCAGACCTCCCGTACCGCCCCCCGTCCCCCCGGGGCCTCGGTGACAAAATGGGCTGCGGCCCGCACCTCGGCGGCCGCATCGGCCACCGCCACGGCCAGCCCCACCAGGCGCATCAGGGGCAGGTCGACCAGATCGTCTCCCACGAAGGCCATCTGTCCGGGTTCCAGACCGGTGCGGGCCCTGATGGTCTGTAAAGCCGCCGCCTTGTCCCGTACCCCGTCCAGGATCAACGAGATCCCCAGGTCGTGGCAGCGGGATGCCAGGCTTGGGCCGCGGCGGCCGGTGACGATGCCCACCGCCAGGCCGGCTTCCATCACCAGGCGCAGGCCCAGTCCGTCACGGGAGTAAAACGCCTTGAAGATTTCGCCCTCCGGACCATAGTAGAGCCGGCCGTCGGTCAGTACGCCGTCCACGTCCAGAAGCAGCAGCCGGATGCGCTCCAGGCGCGCGTCGATGAACGATGACGGGGCGATCATGAGGCCGAGGGGGGTTCTTGCCGGGCCGCCGCGTGGATCCGCTGGAGGCGGGCAAGGATGGGTTCGAGCTGGTCGAGGGGCAGGGAATTGGCCCCGTCACAGAGGGCCCGATCAGGATCTGGATGGACCTCCATGAAGATGGCGTCGGCACCGGCCGCTACGGCGGCGCTGGCCAGGACGGGAGCGAATTCACGTTCGCCCCCGGAGCTTTCCCCTGCCGCACCGGGCAGTTGGACACTGTGGGTGGCGTCGAAGACCACCGGGCAGCCCAGGCTGCGCAGGATGGCCAGGCCGCGAAAATCGACCACCAGGTTGTTGTAACCGAAGCTTGCGCCCCGTTCGGTGAGCAGTACCTGATGGGAGCTTCCGGTCGAGGCGACCTTGGCCACCACCTGGCGCATATCCCAGGGGGCCATGAACTGGCCCTTTTTGATGTTCAAGGGTAGGCCGGTGGCCGCCGCAGCCAGCAGCAGATCGGTCTGGCGGCATAAAAAGGCCGGGATCTGGAGGACATCCAGGACCTCGGCAGCCCGTTCGACCTCGCCGGGGCTGTGAACGTCGGACAAAACGGGAATGTTGACCTCCCGCCGGATTTGGGCCAGAACAGACAGCCCGTCGATGAGTCCGGGCCCGCGAAAAGAGCGCACCGAACTCCGGTTGGCCTTGTCGTAGGAGGCCTTGAAAATCAAAGGCAGGGCCAGACGTTGGCAAAGGGTCTTGAGTTGGCGGGCCACGTGCAACGCCAGTTGCGGGCTTTCGATGACGCAGGGGCCGGCGATCAACGTCAAACCGCCGCCGCCAACCGTGACGGATCCGATCTGTACCCCGGCCGGAGGCGGGGTGTTTGCAAAATCAATGCCTTTCATAAGGCCAGACCAATATCCCGCAGCGGAGCAAAAGTCAAGGCAGGCCCTTGATTCGGCCGGCGCTCCTTGTTAATGTGGCAGCTTATTTGGAATGGATCGTAGAAAGCGGGTAATGCATTGAAAAGTGGGACAAAAAAAATTAAATGGATCGGTTTCGCGGCCGCTTTGGGGCTTCTGGTGGCTGTTTTGGGGCTGGTTGTCTCGGGGCGCCTTGAAGGGACGGCCCCGGTGGTGACCGTAGACCCGGCTATTGCGGCCGTGGGGCGCGAATGCACCTTTTCTCTGGATGCGGTGGATGCGGGCAGCGGGTTGCGCGAGGTGCGCCTGTCGCTGACCGGCCAGGGCAAGACCGTGGTTCTGGCCGACAAGGCCTATCCGGGGGGCGGCTGGTTGGGCGGCGGCCAGCGCAGCGATCGCATCGAGTTGCGTCTGGTGCCCGCCGAGCACGGCATCAAAGACGGTGAGATGCTGATGCAGGTCGAGGTCCGTGATAATTCCTGGCGTGGATGGGGCCGCGGGAACCGGATCGTTCTCGAACGCAAGCTTCTCATCGATACCCGCCCGCCGGTGATTACGGTCCTTTCAAGGACCCACAACATCAACCAGGGGGGCAGCGGCCTGGTCCTCTATCGGGTTTCGGAACCCTGTCGGCGCTCCGGCGTGCAGGTGGGGGAAACCTTCTACCCGGGCCAGGCAGGGGTTTCACCGGACGCCCAGGTGTTGGCCGCTTTTGTGGCCTTGAGCTACGACCAGGGACCGGGTACCTCCCTGGCGGTGATCGCCGAAGACGAAGCGGGCAACATGGCCCAAAAGGGGCTGGTGCACCATCTGCGTGCGCACCGCTGGCGCCAGGATCGGCTGGAAATCAGCGACGGCTTTCTGGCGTCCAAGATGCCGGAATTGGCCGCCCTGGTGCCCGCGCCCCTTCCCGAATCGCCGCTGGACCAGTTTCTCAAGATCAACCGCGAGGTGCGGCGGGCCAACTCCGAGCGCATCGGGGAGCTGGTGCGCCGCTCGGACGACGAGCGCCACTGGACCGGCACCTTCATCCGGCTGCCGCGGGCCGCCAACCGGGCCATGTTCGCCGATCACCGCGTATACCGTCATCAAGGAAAGGAGATCGATCGCCAGGTGCATATGGGCATCGACCTGGCCTCACTGGCCAACAGCCCTGTGCCGGCCGCCAACAACGGCCGGGTGGTCTTCTGCGGCGAATTGGGAATTTATGGCATGACGGTGCTCGTCGACCACGGACTGGGGCTCTTTTCCATGTACAGCCACCTGAGCCGCATCGACGTGCACCCCGAACAGATAGTCGGCCGCGGCGATATCCTGGGGCTCACAGGGACCTCAGGGCTGGCCGGCGGCGATCATCTGCATTTTTCGATGCTGGTGCACAACACCTTCGTCAACCCCATCGAATGGTGGGACGACCAGTGGATCCGCCACAACGTGACGGACAAGATCGCGGCTTTGGGGAAATGAACAGGAATCCGACCATGAAGACCTTCAACGTCAACAAGACCTACGCCGAGATCAACGCGCGCATCCGCAGCGGCGAGGCGGTGGTGGTCACCGCCGAAGAGATGATCGAGATCGTGCGCGAAGAGGGCACTGAGCAGGCCGCCAGGCGCGTGGATGTGGTCACTACCGGCACCTTCGCGCCCATGTGCTCATCCGGGGCTTTCATCAACTTCGGTCACAGCAAGCCGGGAATCAAGGCCTCCAGCGTTTGGCTCAACAAGGTGCCAGCCTACGGCGGCATCGCGGCGGTGGACTGCTATCTCGGGGCCACCGAGCCGTGCGCCGACGACCCTTTGAACAAGGTCTATCCGGGAGAATTCCGCTACGGGGGAGGGCACGTCATCGAAGATCTGGTTTCGGGCAAGAAGGTTTTTCTCAAGGCCGAAGCCTACGGCACGGACTGCTACCCGCGCACCGAACTGGAAAAAGAGGTCACCTTGCGCGATCTGCCCTACGCGGTGCTGTGCAACCCGCGCAACGGCTATCAGAATTACAATTGCGCGGTGAACCTTTCCAACAAGACCATTTATACCTACATGGGGACCCTCAAGCCGAGGGCCGGCAACGCCAACTACTGTTCGGCCGGCCAGCTTAGCCCCATGTTCAACGACCCGTATTACCGCACCATCGGGATCGGTACGCGCATCTTTCTGGGCGGGGGTGAAGGGTATGTGACTTTCCAGGGCACCCAGCACAACCCCAAGGTACGCCGCACGGAGCGCGGTGTGCCCCTGAAGCCGGCCGGGACCCTCTTTGTGATGGGCGATCTCAAGCAGATGAGCCCGCGTTTTTTGCGAGGGGTGAGCATTCAGGGATACGGGTGCAGCCTGGCGGTGGGCCTGGGGATCCCGATTCCGATCCTCAACGAGGAGATGGCGGCCTTTACCGCGGTAAGCGACGAAGAGATTTTTACCCAGGTGATCGATTACGGCGGCGATTATCCCACTGGCGAGGCCAAGCGTCTGGCCAAGGTGAGCTACGCCCAGCTTAAGAGTGGGTCGATCCGTTTCCAGGGCCGTGAAATCCAGACCGTACCCATGTCGAGCATCGTCAAGGCCCGTGAGATCGCTGAAACCCTCAAAGAGCGCATCACTAAAGGACGTTTTCTGCTCGGCGAGCCCCAGGCCTGTCTGCCAGCATGAGCGGGGCGACCCTGCGCGCCTTCGTGGCTGCGCCCTTGCCAGGGGCGGTGGCCGATTTTCTCGGGCGCCTGGCTGCACGGCTGCAGGCGACCGGCCTGCGTGGACGCTGGGTGCCGGCGGGCAACATCCACCTGACCTTTCAGTTTTTGGGCGACGTGGCGTCCGGGGCCGTGGATCCGCTGGCCGCAGCGCTGACGCGGGCCGTAAGGGGGGCGGCGCCCATCCGCCTGGTCCCGGCAGGGCTGGGTGTTTTTCCGCGACCCCAGCGGGCGCGGGTTCTGTGGGCAGGGCTGAAGGGGGATCTGCCGGCTTTGTTCGACCTGCAAAAACATGTGGCGGCAGAGCTGGCCAGTGCCGGTTTTTTACCAGAAAGGCGGCCCTGGACCGCCCATCTGACCCTGGCGCGGGCCCGGGGCGAATTCGATACGCACCGCATCGTCGAAATTCTCAAAACTCACCAGACCCTGGAGGCACCGTCCTTCGAGGTCGCATCTCTGGTTCTGTTCCGCAGCATCCTGGAACACGGCGGGGCGCGTTACACCCCGCTGGCACAGGTTCGGCTGGGGCAGGATACGGGATCCAGCGCAACAGGAGGTAGACCATGAGCCCGGCAGCGGAAAAGAATCGCGCCGTACAGAGCGCCATCGGCCAGATCGAGCGCCAGTTCGGCAAGGGGGCCATCATGAAACTGGGCAGCCAGCCCATCGTTCAGGTCCCGGTGATTCGTACCGGGGCCCTGGCCCTGGACAAGGCCTTGGGCATCGGCGGTTTGCCCCGGGGCCGGATCATCGAGATTTATGGCCCCGAGTCGTCCGGCAAGACTACCCTGGCCCTGCACGCGGTGTCCGAGGCCCAGCGCCAGGGGGGGATCGCCGCCTTCATCGACGCCGAGCACGCTCTGGACACGGTTTACGCGCGCAAGCTGGGCGTCGACTGCGACGAACTGCTCGTCAGCCAGCCCGACACGGGTGAACAAGCCCTGGAGATCGCCGATATGCTGGTACGCAGCGGGGCGGTGGACATCATCGTGATCGACTCGGTGGCGGCCCTGACGCCGCGGGCCGAGATCGAAGGCGAGATGGGCGACGCTCACATGGGACTCCAGGCCCGGCTGATGAGCCAGGCCCTGCGCAAGCTGACCGCCAATATCAGCAAGACCATGACCACCCTGATCTTCATCAACCAGATTCGC
The DNA here is from genome assembly GCA_963668645.2 of Desulfobacterales bacterium. Classification (GTDB taxonomy): domain Bacteria; phylum Desulfobacterota; class Desulfobacteria; order Desulfobacterales; family UBA2174; genus UBA2174. The sequence goes on along the minus strand of CAXXWC010000021.1, from coordinate 1,243,330 downwards.
ATGAAGATCGGGGTGGTTTTCGGCAACCCGGAAACCACCACCGGCGGCAATGCCCTGAAATTCTACGCCTCTGTGCGCATGGACATCCGGCGTATCGGCGCGATAAAGGAAGGCCAGGAGGTGATCGGCAACCGCACCCGGGTCAAGGTGGTCAAGAACAAGCTGGCCCCGCCTTTTCAAGAGGCCGAATTCGACATCATGTACGGCGAGGGGATCTCGGCCGCCGGAGACCTGCTGGACAACGGGGTGGCGGTGGGGGCCATCGAAAAGAGCGGGAGCTGGTACAGCTACGACGGGGATCGCATCGGTCAGGGGCGCGAGAACGTCAAGCGTTTTTTTAAGGAAAATCCGGATGTCTACGCCGCTCTGCTCGAGAAAGTGCGCGAGAAACTGGCCCTGGTGCCAGGCAAGAGTTCGCCCGAGAAAGGGGAGGAGTAGGGCGGAAGACGCAGGACAGCGCGCTGTGGGCGCATAACGGCAAATCCGAAACAACGACTGAAACGGCAAATTCGGATATCGAAATCCGAAACAATGCTCCAGTATCAAATAAAACAAGCTCGAAACGAAGGCGTTGGGGGCTTTCGTTGGGAAGATTCGAATTTCGATATTCGGATTTCGGATTTGGCATAGAACCTTGAATCTCAAATCTTATCGGAGCGATACATGACGGGCAACGAAATTCGCCAGAAATTTTTGAACTACTTCCAGCACCAAGGGCACCAGATCGTGCGCAGCAGTTCGCTGGTGCCGGCCGACGATCCGACCCTGCTTTTTACCAACGCAGGCATGGTGCAGTTCAAGCGGGTTTTTCTGGGCGATGAAAAGCGACCTTACCAGCGGGCCGTCACCTCTCAGAAATGCGTGCGTGCCGGCGGCAAGCACAACGACCTGGAAAATGTCGGCTACACTGCCCGTCATCATACCTTCTTCGAGATGCTGGGCAACTTTTCCTTCGGCGACTATTTCAAGGAAAAGGCCATCGAATTCGGATGGGATCTTCTCACCAGCGGGTTCGGCCTGCCGGCCGACCGGCTCTGGGTCTCGATCTACCTTGACGACGACGAGGCCTTCGAGCTGTGGCAGAAGGTGGTGGGGGTGCCGGCCGAACGGATCGTACGCTTCGGCGAGAAGGACAACTTCTGGGCCATGGGCGATACCGGCCCCTGCGGCCCGTGTTCGGAGATCCATCTGGATCGCGGCCCGCAATTCGGATGCAGCCGGCCGGACTGCAAGCTCGGGTGCGAGTGCGACCGCTACCTCGAGCTGTGGAACCTGGTCTTCATGCAATTCAACCGCGACGCCGAAGGCCGCATGACCCCTTTGCCCCGGCCGAGCATCGACACCGGGGCCGGGCTGGAGCGCATCGCCTCCGTGCTCCAGGACAAGGAGAACAACTTCGAGACCGACCTGATCCGGCCGATTATCGACCGGGCCGCCGAACTGGCCGGTTGCCCTTACGGCCGCAGCCGGGAAGGGGACGTAGCCCTCAAGGTGATCGCCGACCACAGCCGGGCCGCGGCCTTTTTGATCGGCGACGGGATTCTGCCCGCCAACGAAGGGCGTGGCTACGTGCTGCGGCGCATCATGCGCCGGGCGATCCGCTATGGACGCAACATCGGTTTGGGCGATCCTTTTTTGCACGAGACGGCCCGGGTGGTTTTCGAGATCATGCGGCCGGCCTACCCGGAACTGAGCGAGGCGGCCAGTTTTATCACCAACGTGATCCGCAACGAGGAGGTGCGCTTTTCCGAAACGTTGGACCACGGCCTGAAGGTACTGGGCGATGCCCTGGGCGAGCTGCGCGCTCGGGGCGCGCGCGAAGTGCCCGGTGATGTGATTTTCAAACTTTACGACACGTACGGGTTTCCGGTGGACATCGTGCGCGACGTGGTGCGCGACGAGGGGCTGACCCTGGACATGACCGGTTTCGAGGCTGGCATGGCGGCTCAGCGTGCCCAGTCGCGGCGCGTGGCTAGCTTCGGCAAGCTCGCCGATGCCTATCGTGATCTGTCCAGCCAGGGGATCCAGCCCGAATTCGTCGGCTACGACGCCACGACGGCCGAAGCCGTGGTGCTGTTGGTGGTGGTGGACGGCCAGGCCGTGGCCGCAGCAGACGCCGGGGCCGAAGTGGAGATCGTAACGGACCGCACTCCGTTTTACGGTGAGGCCGGCGGCCAGGTAGGTGATCAGGGACGCATCCGAACCGGCAACGGGGCGGTTGTGGAGGTGGCTGACACCATCAAGGATCCCACCGGGCTGATCATCCACAAGGGGAGGGTGGCCGCGGGGCGCATCGAGGGCGGCCAGCGGGTCGAAATGGCGGTGGACGCCGAGCGCCGGGCCGCTACGGCCTGCAATCACACCGCCACCCATATTTTGCATGGAGAGCTGCGCGCCGTGCTGGGCGATCATGTCAAACAGGCCGGCTCCCTGGTGAGCCCTGATCGGCTGCGCTTCGATTTTACCCATTTTTCACCCATCGAGGATGAGGCCCTGGCCCGGATCGAAGCCCAGGTCAACACCAGGGTGCGGGCCAACGTGCCGGTGGCGGTGGCCGAGATGGCCGCCGAAGCGGCCTTCCAGTCCGGGGCAACGGCTCTTTTTGAGGAAAAGTACGGGGACCGGGTGCGGGTGGTTTCCCTGGCCGATTTTTCCAAGGAGTTGTGCGGTGGTACCCACACGGCGCGCACCGGCGACATCGGACTGTTCGTGATCCTCTCCGAGGCCGGGGTGGCATCGGGCGTGCGGCGCATCGAAGCCCTGACTGGGGCGGTTGCCGTGGCTCACATGCAGGCCGAAACGCAGCGTCTGGCCGAGGTGGCCCGCCGTCTTAAAACCCCCAACGAGGCCCTGGTGGAACGTCTGGACAGGATAATGGCCGAACAAAAGCGTTTGGAGAAGGAATTGGCCCGCATTAAGACCGAGCAGGCCGCTGCCGCAGCCGGCGGCCCCGAGGCCGGGGAAGCACCTCACACAGTGGCCGGTGTGCCGGTGATGGTGCGTCAGGTGCCGGTGGACAGCCCGGCGGCCCTGCGTGAACTCGCGGACCGTTTCCGCGACCGGCTCGGTTCCGGGGTGGTGGTCCTGGGGGCCGAGGCTGCAGGCAAGGCCCTGCTGGTGGCCGCCGTAACGCGCGATCTTGCTGGACGCTTTCATGCCGGCCAGATCATCCGGGCCGCTGCGGCCGAAGTTGGCGGCGGCGGCGGCGGCCGGCCGGATCTGGCCCAGGCCGGCGGCAACCGGCCGGAAAACCTCGACGCGGCCTTGGCCGCCGCCTTGGAAGCGGCCCGGAAGATGGGCGGCAAAGACTGAACTTCGAAATGAATGCAAATGTTCAAAATCCGAATATGACAAACCCAAATGCCTTTGTTTCGAATTTAGAGTTTCGATATTCGAATTTGCGTGATCCTCTGGCACCTGGCACATGATCACGCGCCTGTTATACCGCTGCCCGCTGTGCGGGGCCGAGCCTTGGCTGGAGGCCGGCCGCTGTCGCGGCTGCGGGGCAGATGTGCAGCTGGGCCGGAACAGATCTACGGCCGTTATCGGCGGACGGGCCGGCGATATGGCCCACTGGTACGCCGCCGTGCGACGCTTGGACCGGATGCCCCCCGAGGGACTGGCCAGCGGCCCGGTAGCGGTTGCGTTGGAGCAGCGGCGGGGCTTCTTTAGGGGCGCTGGCGGCCTGAGTGCGGTGGCTTACGGTCGAAAGCCTCTGGGGCAGGCCAGGCTCCATCTCGATGCAAGGCGGCTGGCGATACAGGGGGGCGGCCTGGATCTGAGCATCGGTTTGGCTCAGATCTTGGCCGTCACCATCGAGTCGCACACCGTCATTGTGGGCACGCGGGATCAAGGGGTATTTTTTTTCGATCTGGCCGGTGCAGCCGGCAAGCGCTGGGAGGATGCCCTTGCCGGAGCCCTGGCCGTCTTCCATCAGCCGCGCCGGATCGCCGAGTACTGCCCGCGCATCCGTTTCGAGGACGAATTCGCCCCTCCGGCGGTTCCGGTCGGCAGTCTTGCGGTGGTTCGCAGCCGGCCGGCCGGACCGGGGCCGACACCGACCGCTTTTGAGATGCTGCGCGGGGCGGTGCGCGCTCTGCTGCGCGTTTGGCTGCCTCTGCATATCGAAGGCCGTGACAGATTACCCGTTTCCGGCCCTGTGATCGTCGCGGCCAACCACAGTTCCTTTCTGGATGCCATCCTGCTCTCCTCCGCGGCGTCGCGGCCCATCTGGTTCATGACCAAGAACTCCCAGTTCGATTATCCGCTGCTCGACCGTTTTCTGGTCTGGTCGCGCGCCTTTCCGGTGCGCCGCTACACCACCGATCCGGTAGCGGTGCACAACGCCATGCGGATTTTGGCCGGGGGCCATGTTCTGGGGCTCTTCCCGGAAGGCGAGCGTTGCTGGGACGGGGGCCGGCTGCCGTTCAAACGCACCACTTTGCGTCTGCTTTTGGCGGCCGGGGTGCCGGTGGTGCCGGTGGGCATTTCCGGAGCTTACGGGCTCATGCCGCGCTGGAGCAGCCGCCTTAAGAGGGGGCCGGTGACGGTGCGCTTCGGTCCACCGCTTGACCTGCCTTTTATCCCTGCCGGCGCTCAGTCCGGGGCTGACCTGCATACCTGCAATAAGCGACTGATCCAGGCTTTCAAGGCCCTGGGAAATCGTCATCAGGTGATTTGATTTAAAAATAGCGAAAACTAAATTACAGACAAAAGATCTTGATCTTGACCGATGTATTAGTCGTATAACTAACCTTGTCCGACGAATAATAACTTCAGGACGTCGCTTTTAGATGTTTTCGGACGGCCTCCAGGCTTGTTGCGAGCCTGTATGTACGCCAAGAACGCCCACGCCGGGTGGCCAAGGCGGGATCTTGAATTTGTCCTGCTTTCAGGATGGTAGATTCAAGAAGCAGACCCGATGATTTTCGTTTTGAGTGTGGTGGTTGAAAGAAAAACCTGAAAAAACCTAAACATACCCTTAATGACCACAATTCGATTCCTCTTGACAAGGACATCTTTAGCGCATAGACAGAAGCAATCCAAGAGGCTGAATAGCTTTTAAATCCATAGGTCGCGATTCAATACTAACTGAAAATCGACCTTCTGTTCCAGAATTACTTGTAACCCAATAAATACGATTGGTTGGGTTTTCAAAGGAGCAGAACTGTCCCTTTTTTACCTTAGTAATATTAAACAATTGTTTTCAATTTTTACTTTGGGTGGGCGGTGAATGGTGCTTGAAAATGATGGGATGCTAAGATCGCATGTTATAAAAGACACGAAATCTAAAAATATTATAATTCGTGAGTTGGCGCCGATGGTTCAGGACCGGTTTTTCAAGGGACGGACCATCGCCTTGATCGGACCCCGGCGGTCCGGTAAGACCACCCTGCTTCATGTCCTAATGGAGCGCTGCGGAAAACCCCATTTGTTTCTAAACGCCGATCAACCGGATGTGCGGGAGCTGCTGGAACATCCGGATCATGGTCGTTTGCGCGCCTTTTTCGGTCGCAACCGGATGCTATGCATCCAGGGGGCCCAAAGGGTCGCCAATATTGGCGCCGTATTGAAACTGATCGTGGAACGGATTCCAGAAGTGCAGGTCATTGTCACCGGATCTTGTGCCCTGGATATGAGTGTCAACGACGACCGGACACAGTCCGTGCCCAATGTCCAATTTACGCTTTACCCGTTTTCCTTCGCAGAGCTGGCGGCCCATCACGGACTTGGGGAGGAGCGGCGTTGGTTGGAACAGCGCCTGATTTACGGCAGCTATCCCTGGGTCGTGCTGCGCCCGCATTTGGCCAAGGAACTGGTCAATATGCTGGTAGACAGCTACCTTTTCAAGGATCTTCTACTTCTTGACGGCCTCAAGAAGCCGTCGCTCCTGGAAAAGCTCGTCAAGGCACTGGCATTGAAGATCGGCAGCGAGATCTCCTTTTATGAACTTGGGCAGTTGACCGGTGCCGATGCCCATACTGTGGAACGCTACGTCGATCTGCTGGAAAAGGCTTTTGTCCTCTTTCGTCTGCCGGCATACAGCCGTAGTGTGCGCAATGAAATCAAGAAGGGAAAGAAAATATATTTTGTGGACAACGGGGTCCGCAACGCCGTGATCGGCAACTTTCTACCCTTGACCAGCCGTACCGACTCCGGCCCGTTGTGGGAAAACTTCCTTGTGGCCGAGCGGCGCAAGCTGATCGCCAACCGCGGGATGCGAGCCACGGGATATTTTTGGCGCACTACCCAAAAGCAGCAGATCGACTACGTCGAGGCCGATGGATCGGCCCTGGCCGCCTTCGCGTTCAAACACGATGGATTCAGGTCTACCGCTGCTTTTGCCAAGACATTTACCGGCGCTTACCGCCATGCGCGTACAGAGGTCATTTTTCCCAGCAACTACGATCAGTTTCTCAGTTTGCCGAAAAGTGACGGCCTCTAGCCTTGGGCTGCGAAGGTCCATGGGTGGCATGAATCAAAAGGAAGGAAGACAAGAAGGCATTTAACCGCTTTTGCACAGAGAGACCGAACGGAGATTATGAAAAAAGCGCTCATTACCGGCATTACTGGCCAAGACGGTGCCTATCTGGCCGGCCTGCTGTTGGCCAAAGGCTATGAAGTTCACGGCATCAAGCGGCGTTCGTCATCGTTCAACACCGAACGCATCGACCATCTATACCAGGGGCCCCATGATCCGAAGCGGCGTCTCTTTTTGCACTATGGGGATTTGACCGATGCCACCAACCTGATTCGCATCATGCAGGCCGTTCAGCCCGACGAGATATACAACCTCGGGGCCCAGAGCCATGTGGCGGTTTCTTTCGAACAGCCAGAATATACCGCCAACGTAGACGGGCTGGGAGCTTTGCGTCTTTTGGAAGGTATCCGCATCCTGAAAATGACGCAAAAGACCCGCTTTTACCAGGCGTCGACTTCAGAGCTGTTCGGCAGGGTGCAGCAGATCCCCCAGTGTGAGACGACGCCCTTCTACCCGCGATCGCCCTACGCAGCAGCCAAGCTTTACGCCTACTGGATCACTATCAACTACCGGGAAGCTTACGGAATATATGCCTGCAACGGGATTTTGTTCAACCACGAGTCGCCGATACGCGGTGAGACCTTCGTTACTCGCAAGATCACCCGTGCCCTGACCCGGATCCGCCTCGGATTGCAGGGCTGCCTCTTCCTGGGCAACCTGGATGCCGAGCGCGACTGGGGCCATGCCCGCGATTACGTGGAGATGCAGTGGCTCATGCTCCAGCAGGAAAAGCCCGATGACTATGTCATCGCCACCGGATGCCAGCATACAGTGCGCGCCTTTATAGAAGCGGTGGCAACCGAGCTCGGCATGACGATCCAGTGGCGGGGCAACGGTGCGGCAGAGGAGGGCATTATAACGGCGGTCGAGGAAACCGGCCTGGTCAAGGATCCGCCCGGCTGCCTGGCAGCCATCGAGGGCCAGACCATCGTGCGGATCGATCCACGCTATTTCCGGCCCACCGAGGTGGATACCCTGCTCGGCGATGCGGCCAAGGCACGGGAAAAGCTCGGCTGGGCACCGCGGATCGGCTTCGATGATCTTGTCAAGGATATGGTGCGGGCAGATCTGCGGCTGGCGTTCCGAGACCGGCTTTGTTTGGACAGTGGTCTTTAAGGGATGAGCTTTTAAGAGAGATTATCTTTATGTCTGGATTCTAAGATTCTGAAATTTAAATTCGTTTGCACTAAATTCGTGTGAGCCTGATAACCTGTGCCGATAGGGTATTTTGGCTTTTCAGTACATGTAATCCCACCAATTTTCGGAGAAATCCGACTCTTTCCTTTTATTCGAAAAAGGCGACGAATCAGCTTTCAGCTAAGGCTATGCAGCAGCTCAGAGAAGGGTGTTGTCATCGTTTCATCATAAATGTGTGACGGTTGTGAACCTTGGTCGGCGCATCTCTTATAGCTAGTTTCCGTCCATAAATCGCCAAAATCAGCCGCCCGAGGACCCTGCAAAGAGGCGGCAGGCGAATAATCTCGAAAGAATTTAGCAAAAAACAAGCCCTTAACAGTAAATGTTACCATTCACCCTAAAATCCGGGAACACCTCACCTGTTGGCTTTACGTATCGAACGGGTGCCGTACCGTCAGGCCAACTGTTTGCGGGCAATCGTAAGCAGGTTGGCCGAAACGATCGACGCCCAAACATAACTCTGGAACGATCGCCATCCTTTCCAAATGCACCGATCCAGCCCCAGGCTGCGCTTGAGCCAGGATATGCCCGCCTCGATGCCGGCCCGGAAGCGACGAAGGCGCCTGTACACATACGGGCTGCGGCACATCTTCTCCGGGTCCAGGCCGCGCTTTTTGGCAAAACAGACGTCTTTGATTCCCTTGTCCTTGGCGGCCTTCAAATTCGCCTTGGAAGCAAACCCTCCGTCCAGTGCAACTTTGAGCGGGCAGCGCCCGTAAATCTTTTCTTGCCGATCGAGCATCGTCTGGGTCAAGGTCACATCGGCCGGGTTGCCTTCCACGATCTGACAATCGAGAATCAGGTTCGAACGGCCTCCGGTCAGACATATCTTGTGACCGAAAAATGTGTCGCGCCGGTCCTTGACGATGATGTCGGTATGCTCCTCGAAAATCGACACGAGCTTTTCCGAGGCCGGAACCTTCTCTCCTTTGATGACGCGGCGCTGGGTCTGCGCGATGACCTTTTCAGTCAGTGCAACGTAGCGTTCCAATTCAAAAAACAGGCCCAGCGCGGTCAGGTTGTCAGCACCGACCGTCTTGAGCCGTTCGATAGCGCGCCGGGCCGAAGCCAACGACTTTGCCGTGTACTTGAGAAGATCGACATAGGCCCCACGACGTTCATTTTTGCTGCGGGCGTACTGAATTTTGACCATGCGCCGTTTGGCCACCCGGCGGTGATCGTGGTATCCAAATCGGCCCAGGCCAAGATCCCGGACCCTTTGCTGCAACCGGCTCAGCACCCGGACACAATCATACAGCAGGCTCGAATCACTGGGCGCGTGGATATTGCTTTCGACAACCGTACAATCGATACGTGCCACACGGCCTTTTTCGATCTTGTTTTGTTTGGCATAACCGAGCACTTCAAGGTTGATCGCCTCCCAGGTCTGATCCGACAGGGCCTTGATGTTTTTGTTGAGCACCGACTTTTTGAACCCCTTGTCGGCAATGCCGATACGGCAAAAACGCCGGATACTCTGGCTGTCGACCAGATGAAAAGCCAGGTCCTGGTAGGTCAACTCGTGGAGCCTCATCACCACGGCCGCTCGCAGCACCTGCTCGGCGCTCATGCCTTTTGCCCCGGCACGGCTGACAACACGGCGCCGCTTGCAAAGATCTTGCAGCACGAACTCGGTGATGATAGGTTTGCTGTCCAGGATGCCGGAGATGGCTTCGAGCTCTTGGGCTTGGATGTGGCTGGCGATCTCGGGCATCAGGGGCATTTGGCGTTGCCATTTTTCGCGCATTTTGTGTTGGTCCTTTTCTCGGCTTTGTTAGTATTTACGGTTGTTTGGCGACATCGTTTATACTACACTCAGCCTCGAAACTCCAGCACAAAATGCGCTTTTTTTATGCCGGCCGGATAGTTACGGCCGCGGATGGACACTAGCTATTAAGATCTAAAAAGGACCAGTAATTTCCGGGTTAGGGTTGGCGGTGGACCCAATTGTTTGGACAGCCTGGTTGGTAGAATAAGCACCAAGCCGGTTCTGGTAGCCGGACATCAGGCAGCCACAGCCATGGTGGCAGGCAAACCGTAATAAACATCAGCTGGTGTTCTGCCGTAAAGTTTTTGATAAGGGCGCTCTTGGTTGTAAAACGAGAACCACTTATCGAGCCCCCGGCGAAGTTCGTTTTCGTTGTCAAAAGCGTGTAGGTAGATGTAGTCGTATTTCAGTGTCCACCACAGTCCTTCAATAAAGATCTTATCCTGACAGCGGCCCCGTCCGTCCAATGTCCGTTTTTACTTGATCACAACACCCACACGGTGTCTCATTCCCATTGACACGCGCCGAAGGCGGATGGGGTTACCCCTCCGGGGAGAATTTTTGGCCTTTAATCTTCTTGCCTTTGCTGTTATTTGGAATTTGCTCTGAATTGAGCTATAAATTTGAAACCTTAACTATTGTCCATCCATAAACGGCACCTTTCGGCCCCCGGCGGCGTTCTGGCTCGTCTCCAATCTTCGCAATAGCGGGCTATTGCTCCGGTTGAAAACTAGCTCGGGCCCTGCCAGAAACCAAAAATCACCCTTTATGGACGGACACTAACTACTGAATGCGCCGCGGGCGCCCATCGAGGCTGACCCATGAAAGGCATCATCCTGGCCGGCGGCTCCGGCACCCGGCTCTATCCCATCAGCCGGGTGATCAGCAAGCAGCTGCTGCCGGTCTACGACAAGCCGATGATCTACTATCCGCTCTCGGTGCTGATGCTGGCCGAGATCCGTGAGGTCCTGGTGATCTCCACCCCACATGACCTGCCCTTGTTCCGCCGCCTGCTGGGCGATGGCAGCCAGTGGGGCATGTCGTTCGAATACGCCGAGCAGCCGCGGCCCGAGGGGCTGGCCCAAGCCTTTGTCATCGGCCGCCGGTTTGTAAACGACGGTCCGGTGTGCCTGGTTCTGGGAGACAATATTTTTTATGGCCATGGCCTGACCGAGAAACTCAAGGCCGCGCGGCAGCGCGAACAAGGCGCCACGGTATTCGGCTACTGGGTGCGCGATCCGCAGCGCTACGGGGTGGTGAGCTTCGATCGGCGGGGCCGTGCCACCGATATCGAGGAAAAGCCGGTTGCCCCCAAGTCCAACTACGCCGTGACCGGACTCTATTTTTACGACCGCCAGGTGGTGGAAATCGCCGCCGGGCTTAAGCCCTCGGCCCGCGGGGAATTGGAGATCACCGACATCAACCGCGCCTATCTGAGCGCCGGGACCCTGGCGGTGGAAAAACTCGGCCGCGGCATCGCCTGGCTGGATACCGGTACCCACGAGAGCCTGATGCAGGCCTCGACCTTTATCCAGACCATTGAAGAGCGCCAGGGGCTCAAGATCGCCTGCGTCGAGGAGATCGCCTATCGCAAGGGATACATTGACGAAGCCCAGGTCGAACGGCTGGCCGAACCGATGAAAAACAACGCTTATGGGCGCTATCTGATGGAGATGCTGCGGTACCAGGAAGCGTTTTGAGGATGGAAGAAGGCAAGTTCGAATATCGAAATTCGGATTTGAGCCTTCAAGAGGTATTTGAGATATGCAGCCTGATATTGCTCCCGGTAAACCCTTAGCCCCGATCCGGCACACTCCCCGCGTGGTGATGATCACCGGCGGGGCCGGGTTTATCGGATCGAATCTGGTCCATTACCTTTTGGCCGCCGATCCGAGCCTCCATCTGATCAACGTCGATGCCCTGACCTATGCCGGCAATCCGGCCAACCTGCGTGGGGTCGAGCAGGCCTATCCCGGCCGCTACTCCTTTATCCAGGCCGACATTGCCGATGAGCCGGCCATAACGGCTCTTTTCAGCCGCCATGAAGTGGACACGGTGATTCATCTGGCCGCAGAAAGCCACGTGGACCGTTCCATCGATGATCCGCTGGACTTCGTGCGCACCAACGTGCTCGGCACGGCGGTGCTGCTGCTGGCTGCGCGCCGGGCCTGGCAGGATCGGAAAGATGTGCGCTTTCATCACGTGAGCACCGACGAGGTTTACGGCAGCCTCGGGCCGAGCGGCCTGTTTAGCGAAACCACCCCATACGACCCGAGCAGCCCATACAGTGCCAGCAAGGCCGGCTCCGACCACCTGGTGCGCGCCTGGCACCGCACCTACGGCATGCCGGTGACGATTTCCAACTGCAGCAACAACTACGGCCCTTACCACTTTCCGGAAAAACTCATCCCCCTGATGATCGCTAACGCTCTGGCGGCAAAGCCCCTGCCGGTTTACGGCGACGGGCGCCAGATCCGGGATTGGCTTTATGTGGAAGACCACTGCCGGGCCATCGAGTGCATCGTACGCCGCGGGGTGCCGGGGCACACTTACAACGTGGGCGGGCACAATGAGCGGGCCAATATCGAGATTGTCGGCCTGCTTTGCGACGTCCTGGAGCTGATGCGTCCTAGCGGGGCACCGGGCGGGTACCACCGTCTGATCACCCATGTGCCCGACCGGCCGGGCCACGACCGGCGCTATGCCATCGATGCGAACCGGATCTGCGACGAACTGGGATGGATGCCCCGGGAGACCTTCGAGACCGGAATCCTCAAGACGGTGCGCTGGTATCTGGACCATCCGGATTGGATGGAGGAACTGGTGGCCAAACGGGGCGCGACGCGGAGGCAAGGGGTTTTGTAGAAAGGCGGAAAAAGCAGAGGCTGTTTTTGGCCATCAATCCGTGTAATTGCCCTTAGGTAAACCCCCGGCTATGCCGGGGGACTCAGTAGTGTTTGACATTTACGGGAGCAAGTGAAAGCCCCTCCAGATGTGAACCGCTCAAATTCACAAAGGAGAGGCTTTCATGGACAACAGTTTAAGCCTAACCCACAGCCGTTGGGGATGCAAATACCATGTGGTCTGGATTCCCAAATATCGCAAGAAGACGTTATACGGCCAAGTACGCAGGTACCTTGGCGAGGTTTTTCGAGAATTGGCCAAAGCCCGGGAGAGCGAGGTGCTCGAAGGACACCTGATGAAAGACCATGTACACATGCTGCTCTCGATACAGGTCACCGGCTACCTCGGATAAAATCCTTTTGGACTCCGACGGCTTAACTCCGGCAAAACACTGCCTGGCCTTTTCGCCATGGTAACGCTGGATCAGTTCCTCATCGATCCGGCCGTACAGGATCGGGTGGTGGCGTTTGAGGTTGACCAGGAACCGATCGATGCCTTTGACGAAAATCCCGATGCGCCCGAGCCCCGGGCCATGTTGGAACGGATGTGAACCGAATCCTGGCGCTGCAGACGGGTATCGACGTTGAACATTTCGGCCAGGTTGGCAGCTACGGTATCAAACAGATCGTTTTCCAGTCTCAGCTCGGTGGCCCAGAATACGCATGTTCCACAGGGTCTTTGGGCAGATGTACTTGGCCTCGTCGCTTTCTTCGTACAGGTCCAGCGCATAGTGCCATTGGAGGTTAAGCGCCAGTTGCTCGCACGTTTCACGGTCTGTCAGGTCATAGGTTTGCTGTAAGGCCAGCGCACCGAGAACGGTATTCAGTTCCTTGGTTGGACGACCCTGATCGCTGGGAAAAAGCAAAGCGAGTTTTTCCACAGACAATTGGTCAAGGATGTGATTGCGGAAAAACCCGGGCCACCCCTGTTCGAGGATTTCCGGCGTTTGGGACTGAGAAACTGCCACGGGTCGAACAAATGTTGCTGTTTTCGGTCTTTTATTCGAATTATGCTTTCCTCATGGCAACGTGTCGGATTTGTTAAAAATATTGCCATAAAGAGGTGATTTTGTCAACAGGTTCTAAATATTTTTATGCATATTTTTTAGCATGTTAGACAGCGGGGATTTTTTACGAAGGCATCAAATATCGGCGTTTGCGTCTTGCTTGGAATTTGGTTCTGTATTTTGCGGGTCTGTTTTTTCGAGATTCGAAATTGCCGTTCTCGGGCTTCGCAAAAATTGGTGCCCCCGGCGTGAATCGAACACGCGGCACATGGATTAGGAATCCATTGCTCTATCCACTGAGCTACGGGGGCGGCGATCTTCTGGCGGGCGGCTATTCGATGTGCAACCGCTGACCGGGATAGATGGTGCAGCGGGGCGTGAGGCGGTTGATCCGCAGCAGGCGCTCCAGGGGCATCTTGTACCGGTTGGCGATCATAAAGGGCGTATCCCCTTTCTTAACCTGGTAGACCTTGGAAGAGGAGGAGGCGGCCGACTGCCCGTGTACCGGGATGACTAGGGCCTGGCCGATGTCCAGGCGAGTGCCGGACAACTTGTTGGCCGTCTGGATTTTCTGAACCGTGGTGCCGTAGCTGCGGGCCAGGTTCCAGAGCGAATCGCCGCTGGCCACGGTATGGGCAACGGTCTGCGAAACATCGGAGCTGCCGGTGTCCAGGCTCCCGGAGGAGGCAGAAGCGAGGGTTTCTCCGGCTCCGGCCCGGGTGGGCACCTTGATGGTATGGCCGGCCACGATGTGGTCGCTGCGGCGCAAACGGTTGGCCCGCATGATGGCACTGACGCTGGTGCGGTAGCGCCGGGCGATGGTTGACAGAGTGTCACCGGGCCTGACGCGGTAGCGGACGAATCCTGCGGCAACGATTCGACTGGCCCGGGGAATCTCATCGATGACCGCCAGCAGTGTCTGGGTGCGGCCCGGTGGCACCTTGAGTACGTATCCGTCCCCAGGGGTGATGCGGTGGCGCAGCTCCGGATTGAGTAACCGTAGTTGCTGCTCGTCTGTGGAGATGGCGGCGGCGATGTCCTTCAACGTGGCCTGGCGGGAGATTTCGACGGTCTCGAAGTCTATCGACGTATCGGTTTTAACCTCGTCCAGGCCGTAATCCTTAAGGTTTTGCACGATGTGCAAGGTGGCTAGAAAACGCGGTACATAACGGGCCGTTTCGGCCGGCAAGCGCTCGTACAGATCCCAGAAATTGTCCAGGTAGTTGATGTTCTGGCTGCGGATGGTGCGCAGTACCCTTCCCTCGCCACAGTTGTAGGCGGCCAGAACGGTGGTCCAGTCGCCGAAGATGCTGTGCAGTTCGGTAAGATAGGCGACTGCAGCGGCGGTGGATTTGTCCGGGTCGAGGCGTTCGTCGATGTAGGTGTCGCGGTTGAGCCCGAACTTGTATCCCGTAGAAGGGATGAATTGCCATAGTCCCAGTGCACGGGCCGGCGAGAGGGCGTTGACCTTGAATCCGCTTTCGATCAACGGCAGCCAGGATAGCGATTCGGGCAGTCCGGCCTGGCGCAGCGCGGCCTGGATCCGTGGCCGGTAGCGGCCGCTGCGCTGGAGAGCAGCGATGAAAAAATTGCGCTCGGGACCGGTAAGGCTTTCGATTTCGGCGTCCACATGCCGGTTGTGCACCAGCGGGATGGCCCGGTGCTGGCCACTGACCACGATGTAGCGTGAGGCGTGGATCTCCAGGATGCGTTTGGCGATGGTAAAGCGCAGGTCCTCTTTTTGCTGCATCAGTTTGGGGTCGTTTTCGCCATCGGCTTGCAAGATCAAGGCGTAGGCTTTGTCCAGCGCCTCAAGGGCGCTTTCCTGGTCGCCTTTTTGCCAAAAATCCTGGGCGGTCTGGCAAAGATCGAGGGCCTCGTCAAGAAGGGCCTGGCGCCCCGGGCGGGCCGCTGCCATCGCCTGACCCTGGGCTGGCTGGCGACTATCGGTGCGCTGGGCCGGGACCGGCCGTTCGATGCCGGCCCCGCTATGGGCGGTGGAATCGGTTGTTTCATCAACGGAGGCAAGATCTTCGGGGGCTGTTGGCGTGGTGCTGCATGCGGAAACGGTCCAGCCCAAAAAGATAATCAAAAAAAGCGTGCGAATGAAGGGCAAAGCTTCCCCTTGAGTTGAGTTTTTGAAATACTGGCAGGTCTTGCCGTCCCGATTGTTCCGTTTCGATTACACAAGAGTGACAAGACTGTCAAGGGATGAGCGTTGATCCCGCATTCGGTCTTTTCGATGGTATAAGGTGTTGACCTGCGCCAGCCTTCCATGATACCCGACCCGGCGGCTCGAGCGCGCAAACTCGGACCCAAAGGCGTGTAAGCAGCGATATTGGATCAAATCATTTTACATGATGTTGAGGTTTATCGTCCATCTCTATCTTTTTTCTAACTTTGGAAAAAAAGGCTTGCATTCGATCCAAAGAGAAGTTAAAGACTCTGATTCTGTGTGGTGACGGAACGGTCGCCACTGTCGACGGCCCGTGCGTCGACACCCTGGTGCAGCCGGGCCAGAGTAGCTCAGTCGGTAGAGCGGCTGATTTGTAATCAGCGGGTCGCGGGTTCGATTCCTGTCTCTGGCTCCAGTCGGTGAAAGGGGCGATCCGTGGCTGGCCAGCCGGGTGAGAAAGCCGGGTGGCTGGTGGACGCTATATAAATGTGGTGGGGTTCCCGAGCGGTCAAAGGGAACAGACTGTAAATCTGTCGGCGATGCCTTCGGAGGTTCAAATCCTCCCCCCACCACCACTACAACCCGTAAGGAAGCTGTCGGTAGGAGATGTCGGCACCGGTTGCCGGTATCGCGATGCACTACGTGGCTTTTAGCCGCCGCAAGGTCTCGATGCGAGGCCGGCGGCGGTGGGGATGGAACCAGACATGGACGGCCGCAGTCCCGGTCGCCGAAGCGGGAGTAGCTCAGTTGGTAGAGCTCCAGCCTTCCAAGCTGGAAGTCGCGAGTTCGAACCTCGTCTCCCGCTCCAACCCATTCCACTGCAATGCCGCGCGTTTTCAGTCATCGCCGGTCAATCCTTCACTGACGGATGTAAGCCCACGTAGCTCAGCAGGTAGAGCGCTTCCTTGGTAAGGAAGAGGTTCACCGGTTCGATTCCGGTCGTGGGCTCCAGACCTTTTTTCCGTTGCAACCCGGCAGCCGGGTCTATCCCAGGATTGGGAAAAAGGACCGGCAACCGGGCCATTTGGTGCCTGATTCGGTACCACCGGACATATTTTCCAAAATTCCAACGAGGAGCTGGAGGACGGGAAGATGGCGAAGGAAAAGTTTCAGAGGAAGAAGCCGCATGTCAATGTGGGGACCATCGGGCACATCGACCACGGCAAGACGACGCTGACCGCAGCGATCACCAAGCAGTTGGGTCTCAAGGGTCAGGCGAATTACGTGCCGTTCGATCAGATCGACAAGGCGCCGGAGGAAAAGGCGCGCGGGATCACCATCGCCACGGCGCATGTGGAGTACGAGACGGCCAATCGTCATTATGCGCACGTGGACTGCCCGGGTCACGCGGACTACATCAAGAACATGATCACCGGTGCGGCGCAGATGGACGGTGCGATCCTGGTGGTGGGGGCCGATGACGGTCCGATGCCCCAGACGCGGGAGCACATCCTGCTGGCGCGTCAGGTGGGTGTGCCGCGGATCGTGGTGTTCTTGAACAAGTGCGACATGGTGGACGACGAGGAGCTGATCGAGCTGGTGGAGCTTGAGCTTCGAGAGCTTCTGGACAAGTACGAGTTTCCGGGCGACGACACGCCGATCATCCGCGGCAGCGCGTTAAAGGCGCTGGAGGCGGACAGTCCGGACGACGAGGCGGCCAAGTGCATATTCGAGCTGATGGACGCCATCGACAGCTATATCCCGGAGCCGCAGCGTGACATTGACAAGCCGTTTTTGATGCCGATCGAGGACGTGTTTTCGATATCGGGTCGTGGGACGGTGGTCACGGGTCGTGTGGAGCGCGGGATCATCCGGGTTGGCGAGAACGTGGAGATCGTCGGGATTCGCCCGACGGCCAAGACGGTGTGCACGGGCGTGGAGATGTTTCGCAAGCTGCTCGACGAGGGGCAGGCGGGCGACAACATCGGGGTGCTGCTTCGCGGCACGAAGCGTGACGAGGTAGAGCGCGGACAGGTGGTGGCGCAGCCCGGCTCGATCACGCCGCACACGAAATTCAAGGCCGAGGTGTACGTTTTGAGCAAGGAAGAGGGAGGCCGTCACACGCCGTTTTTCACTGGTTACCGGCCGCAGTTTTATTTTCGCACGACGGACGTAACCGGGGTGGTGACGCTACCCGAGGGCGTGGAGATGGTGATGCCGGGCGACAACGTGACCGTCGAGGGGGCGTTGATTACCCCGATCGCGATGGAAAAAGAGCTGCGATTCGCCGTCCGCGAGGGTGGCCGCACCGTGGGCGCCGGCGTTGTCAGTGAAATCATCGAGTAGTACTAAAGGAGTGAAACGGTGAGAATCATCGTGACCCTGGCTTGCACGGCCTGCAAGCAGCGCAACTATACGACCACGAAAAACAAGCGGACGACGCCGGACAAACTGGAGTTCAGCAAGTACTGCCGCTTTTGCCACAAACACACACCCCATCGCGAAACCAAGTAGATCGATCGGGTGGACGTTCCAGGCCAGTAGCTCTAACGGTAGAGCGCCGGTCTCCAAAACCGGATGTTGGGGGTTCGAATCCCTCCTGGCCTGCCAACCTTTGGGTGGATGAAGCTCGAAGTTTGTCGCCGGGACCGGGCGTATGGCACGCCTGATGGACCAGACTTTGAGCTTTCACCGTTTTAGGAGTGCCATGGCACGATTACAACGCAAAAAGCCGCCCGCTTTCAAGAAGAAGAAGCCGGACCTGGAAGAGGGGCAGGCCCCCGCGCCGGCCCAGGCGCCGGCCACTAACGGCGGCTCGGCGGCGACGGTCAAGGAAGTGCGCAAACAAAGTGCCCCCGCCCCGGTGCGGCGGCCGGTGAGCGAGCCCAAAAGTCCGGGCAAAGTCGGCCAGTGGATCGAGCGGGCGGTGCAGTTTTTGCGGGAGGTCAAGATCGAGCTGAAGAAAGTGACTTGGCCCTCGCGCAAGCAAACTCTCGGATCGACGGCGGTGGTGATCATTCTGGTGATGATTGTCTCGCTGTTTCTGGGCGTGGTGGACGTGGGGCTGTCCAGCTTGATTCGGGTTGTCCTGCAGTAGGCCCAAGGAGGCGATCAAGTGGCGCTCAAATGGTACATCGTCCATGTCTATTCGGGGTTCGAGAACAAGGTCAAAGCGGCCTTGGAGGAGAAGATTGCGGCCTCGTTGCATCGCGACAGGTTCGGCGAGGTGGTGGTGCCCACCGAGCAGGTGGTCGAGCTGGTAAAAGGCAAACGGCGTGAATCGTCGCGCAAGTTTTACCCCGGCTATATCCTGGTACGCATGGAGATGAACGACGAGACCTGGCACATCGTCAATTCCACGTCGAAAGTGACCGGTTTTCTCGGAGGCCAGGACACCCCAAGCCCATTGACCGACGAAGAGGCCGAGCGCATTCTAAACCGGATGGAGGCGGGCAAACACAAGCCGCAGCCCAAGTATCTGTTTGAAACGGGCGACGAGATTCGGGTCATAGACGGTCCGTTTGCCAACTTTCATGGCACCGTGGACGAGGTCAGCCCGGAAAAGGGGAAGATCCGGGTTCTAGTATCGATTTTCGGGCGCAGCACCCCGGTTGAACTCGAGTTCGTTCAGGTGACCAAGCTGTAATCGCGACGTCAAGTCGTAGTCAAGGAGCATAGGCGCATGGCGAAAAAGGTAATGGCACAGATTAAGCTTCAGGTTCCGGCAGGCAAGGCTACGCCGTCGCCGCCCATTGGTCCGGCCCTGGGACAACACGGTGTGAACATCATGGATTTTTGCAAGGCCTTCAACGCCCGTACGGCCGGCGAAGAAGGGATGATTATTCCGGTGGTGATCACCGTTTATCAGGATCGGACGTTCACCTTCATCACCAAGACGCCGCCGGCGGCGGTACTGATCAAAAAGGCCGCCAAGATCGCCAAGGGCGCCGCCGACCCCAAGCGCGACCGGGTCGGAAAGCTGACGGGTGCCCAGGTGGAAGAGATCGCCAAGATCAAGATGCCGGATCTGAACGCTTACGACTTGGCGGCGGCACGCAAAATCATCGAGGGCACGGCCCGCAGTATGGGCATCGAAGTGGTCTGATAGGATCGGCCAGGGTGTGGTGTCCGGTGCCGCGGGTTTCTCCCGGTTGGGCACGCAGTTATCGAACCGAAGGAGTGGGTAAGGAAAGATGGCGAAGCGCGGAAAGAAATATCTATCAGCAAAAAGCAAGATCGAGGCCGGTACCCGGTATGACTTCCAGGATGCCGTACAACGGGCCATCGCGTCTTCCTATGCCAAGTTTGACGAGACGGTGGACGTGGCGGTGCGCCTGGGGGTTGATCCGCGGCATGCCGATCAGATGGTGCGCGGCTCGGTCGTCTTGCCCAACGGGATCGGCAAGACGGTCAAGGTCCTGGTCTTTGCCAAGGGCGAAAAGGAAAAGGAAGCCCTCGACGCCGGTGCCGATATCGTCGGCAACGACGAACTGATCGAGAAGATCAAGGGCGGCTGGTTCGACTTTGACAAGGCCGTGGCCACCCCGGACATGATGGGCAGCGTGGGCAAGATTGGCCGCCTGCTCGGACCGCGGGGGCTGATGCCCAATGCCAAGGTCGGCACAGTGACCTTTGACCTGGCCCGGGCGGTGCAGGAGCTTAAAGCCGGCAAGATCGATTTCCGCGTGGAAAAGGCCGGCATCGTGCATGCACCGATGGGCAAGGTTTCGTTCGGCCCCGAAAAGTTGCTGCAGAACATCGCGGCCTTTATCGACACCTTGATGCGGCTCAAGCCGTCGGCGGCCAAGGGCAGCTATATGCGCACCATTGCGGTGTCGACCACCATGGGGCCCGGCGTCAAGGTCGATACGGCGTACGTGAAGGATTTTCTCAGGTAAGGCCCTGCCGGCCTCGGTGGCTGGATCGTAGGGAGGCCTTTATTTTGTATTGCCAACGAACCTGTCGAAGACCGTAGGTGCACGCTCGTGTTTAAGCGGTGTTTACACCGGCCTACCGAGATGGGGCTGAAATGTTGCCATAGCCTCCGGTTTTTTACAGATGGGAAAGGGGGTGGGAGACAGACGTGCTGATCGAACGCAAGAAACAAATCGCCGACGCGCTCCACGGACGCTTTGAACGCGCCAAGGTGGTGGTGCTTACCGACTACAAGGGGCTCAATGTCAAGGCTGTCACCGAACTGCGTCGAAGGCTCAAGGAAGCGGGCATCGACTACCAGGTGGTGAAGAACTCCTTGATGGAACGCGCCGCCCGTGAAACCGGGGTGGCCGTGATCAAGGATCAATTCAAAGGCCCGAGCGCCATCGCCCTGAGTTACGATGATCCGGTGGCCCCGGCCAAGATTTTGACCCAGTTCGCCAAGGAGAACGACAAGCTCGAAATCCGTGGCGGGGTGCTGGACGGAAAGGCCCTGGGGCCGGCCGACATCAAGAACCTGGCCAACCTGCCGTCGCGCGAGGTTCTGCTCGCGCAGGTGCTCGGCGTACTCAACGCGGTGCCGACATCCCTGGTACGGGTGCTCAACGCGGTGCCCGGATCTTTTGTCAACGTACTCAATGCCATCAAGGATAAGAAAGAAGCGGCCTGAGACCAACCGGTAACGGGTCCGCATGATTTAAAACCGGAGGAAAGTGAACCATGGCAAACGTCAGCAAAGAAGATGTGATTGAATTTATCGCCAATATGACCGTGCTCGAACTGAGCGAACTGGTCAAGGAACTCGAGGAAAAGTTCGGCGTGTCGGCGGCCGCACCGATGGCCATGATGGCCGCCGCACCGGCCGGCGACGGCGCTGCTGAGGCGGCCGAGGAGAAGACCGAATTCGACGTGATCCTGACGGCCGCCGGCGACAAGAAGATCCAGGTGATCAAGGAAGTGCGGGCCATCACCGGGCTGGGGCTCAAGGACGCCAAGGATCTGGTCGACAATCCGCCCAAGCCTGTCAAGGAAGGCATCGCCAAGGAAGAGGCCGAGAAGGTCAAGGCCCAGCTGGAAGAAGCCGGCGCGCAGGTCGAACTCAAGTAGCCCGATGGGACAAGGGCCGGTTCCTCGGCCGCGACACCGGTCGCTGGAACCGGTGCCGCGGCTGTCGCCGGCCCGGGATTTTTCCGGAGCACGTCCCGCCGCGGGGCGCCGGCGGGGCGCAAGATCCAGAACCCCCAAAGAACCATTGGAGATGCCATGTCGCAAGGGCCATTGGCAATCAGAAGACTTCGCAAGAATTTCGGCAAGATTCGCAAGATCGTCGAGATCCCGGATCTGATCGGTGTGCAACGCGAGTCCTACGAGCGCTTTTTGCAGATGGACGTAGTGCCGGAAAAGCGCAAGGATATCGGCTTGCAGGCGGTATTCAAGAGCGTCTTTCCCATCAAGGACTTTACCGGCAGCGCCTCACTGGAATTCGTCGCCTATCGTTTCGGAGAGGTCAAGCACGGTATGCAGGAGTGCATTCACCGGGGCATGACCTACGAGATTCCCGTGCGCATCACCGTGCGCCTGGTGGTCTACGATATGGACAAGGAGACGGGCTTTTCCAATATCCGCGATATCAAGGAACAGGAGATCTACTTCGGCACCATTCCGTTGATGACCGAAAAGGGAACCTTTATCATCAACGGCACCGAGCGCGTGGTGGTCAGCCAACTGCACCGCAGTTCCGGGGTCTTTTTCGACCACGACCGGGGCAAGACCCATTCGAGCGGCAAGATCATCTACAGCTCGCGGATTATTCCGGTGCGAGGTTCGTGGATCGACATGGAGATCGATCCCAAGGATATCGTCTACATCCGCATCGATCGGCGCCGCAAGTTTCCAGTCACCATCCTGTTCAAGGCCTTCGGATACAGTGACGAGGACATCCTCAACTATTTTTACAACACCGACAAGATCGTGGTCCAGGGCAAGAGGCTGTTCAAGATTTTTCAGCCCGAATTGTTAAGAGGGCAGCGTGCCAGCCGGGACATCAAGGACCCGGAGAGCGGTGAAGTCCTTGTCAAGCGGGCTCGCATTATCAGCCAGCGCGCCATCGCGCGGCTCAAGGCCACCGGCGCCGCGCTGATCCCGGTGGACCTGGAAGACGGGGTCCTCGGCAAGGCCGCCGGCCACAATATCGTCGATCCTCAAACCGGCGAGGTCTTGGTACGGGCCAACGAAGTTCTGGGCCAGGAGGATTTCGACCGGATCCAGGCGGCAGGCATCAACGCTTTCGAGGTGTTGATCATTGACGGGGCCAACAGCTCCGATTCAATCCGCAAAACCTTGATGCTCGACAAGGTCGAGAGCAAGGAAGAGGCACTGATCGAAATCTACCGGCGTATGCGGCCGGGCAACCCCGCCACCCAGGAGGTGGCCCAGGATTTTGTCGATCAGCTCTTTTTCAAAGCCTCGCACTACGATTTATCCGGCGTCGGGCGGTTGAAGATCAACCTGCGCTTGGGGGTCGATACCAGCATTGAGCTGCGCACCTTGCGCAAAGAGGATATCCTGCTCACGGCCCGCACCCTGGTGGAACTGCGTGATACCCAGGGGCAGGTGGACGACATCGACCATCTGGGCAACCGGAGGGTACGTGCGGTGGGAGAACTGCTCGAAAACCAGTACCGAATCGGTCTGGTACGCATGGAGCGGGCCATCAAGGAACGCATGAGCCTGCAGGAAGTCGATGCGCTCATGCCCCACGACCTGGTCAACCCCAAGCCGGTTTCGGCGGTGGTCAAGGAGTTTTTCGGCACCAGCCAGCTCTCCCAGTTCATGGACCAGACCAACCCGCTGTCGGAAACCACCCACAAGCGCCGCTTGTCGGCCCTCGGCCCCGGCGGACTGACCCGCGAGCGGGCCGGCTTCGAGGTGCGCGACGTTCATCCGAGCCACTACGGCCGGATCTGCCCCATCGAGACCCCGGAAGGGCCGAACATCGGTCTGATCGTGTCGCTGTCGACCTATGCACGGGTCAACGACTACGGGTTTATCGAGACTCCCTACCGGGTGGTCAAGGATTCCACGGTCACCGAAGAGGTCCGTTTTCTGTCCGGGTTTGAGGAAAAGGCCCATCCCATCGCTCAGGCCAACGCCCCGGTGGACGAGATCAACCGTTTCCAAAATTCACTGGTCACCTCCCGGGTCGAAGGCGAATTCATGATGGTGGCGCGCGAGGACATCGAGTTGATGGATGTCTCGCCCGACCAGTTGGTCAGTGTTTCGGCCTCCCTGATTCCGTTTCTGGAAAACGACGATGCCAACCGGGCACTGATGGGTTCCAACATGCAGCGCCAGGCCGTGCCGTTGATCCAGGCCGAGGCCCCTCTTGTGGGCACGGGGATCGAGGGCGTGGTGGCACGCGATTCCGGGGTGGCCATCGTGGCTCGGCGCGACGCCGAGGTGGTGGAGGCCGATGCTTCGCGCATCGTTTTGCGCCATACGGACGACGATCCCAAGCGGCCACCGGTGACGGTCTACAACCTGTCCAAGTTCGTGCGCTCCAACCAGAACACCTGCTTCAACCAGCGGCCCATCGTGGCCAAGGGACAGCGGGTGACCGCCGGGCAGATCATTGCCGACGGACCAGCCACCGAAAAAGGGGAACTGGCGCTGGGGCGCAACGTCACGGTGGCCTTCATGCCCTGGGGCGGGTACAACTTCGAGGACTCGATCTTGGTGGGCGAGCGGCTCCAGCGCGACGGGATCTACACTTCGGTGCACATTGAGGAGTTCGAAGTGGTGGCCCGGGACACCAAGCTCGGCAAGGAGGACATTACCCGCGACATTCCCAACGTGGGCGACGAGGCGTTGAAGAATCTCGACGACAGCGGGATCATCCGCCTGGGCGCCGAGGTCAAACCGAGTGACATCCTGGTGGGCAAGATCACGCCCAAGGGTGAAACCCAGCTGTCGCCCGAAGAAAAGCTGCTGCGGGCCATCTTCGGCGAAAAGGCCGGGGATGTGAAAGACACCTCCTTGCGGGTTCCACCCGGGGTGACCGGGATCGTAATCGACGCCAAGGTCTTTTCCCGGCGCGGTACGGAAAAGGACGAGCGCACCCGCGAAATCGAGGATGAAGAGATCCTCCAGATGGAAAAGAATCGCGACGCCGCGCTGGCCGTGATCCACGACGTGGCTCGCGACCGGCTGCTGGCGCTGATCGATGGGGCTACGGCAGCCGCACCAATCAAAAAGGGCAAAAAGAGCCTGGTCAACAAGGGCGGGCGGATTAGCGCCGAGGCACTGGCAGATATGCCCATGAACCAGCTCGAGGCCCTGGCCGTGGAGCCGGTGGAGGTCAGCGAACAGATTCAAGACTTGGTCGAGCTGCACCGGGCCCAGGTGCAGCGGGTGCACGACGACTTTGAGCATCAGGCCAGCCGTTTTGAAAAAGGCGACGATCTGCCCCCCGGGGTCATCAAGATGGTCAAGGTTTACGTGGCCATGAAACGCAAGCTTTCGGTGGGCGACAAGATGGCCGGGCGCCACGGCAACAAGGGAGTGGTCTCGCGGATCTTGCCCGAGGAGGATCTGCCCTACTTCGCCGACGGCACCCCGGTGGACATGGTCCTCAACCCCCTGGGGGTTCCCTCGCGTATGAACGTCGGCCAGGTGCTGGAAATTCATCTTGGCCTGGCGGCCAAGGGGCTCGGCCAGCAGGTCAACCGGCTGCTGGAAGCCTATCGGCTCGACGAACTGCGCGCCAAGTTCAAGCGCGTCTTCAAAGATCCCGAGGCCCAGCAGGCCCTGGACGACTTGGACGACGAAGCCCTGGTGCGCTTCGGCACCCAGTACCGCAAGGGGGTGCACATGGCCACCCCGGTATTTGACGGGGCCAAGGAAGAGGAGATCAAGGACCTTCTGGTCGAGGCCGGACTGCCCACCACAGGCCAGGCGACCTTGTATGACGGGCGTACGGGTGAGGCGTTCCGGGAAAAGGTCACCGTGGGCACCATGTACATGCTCAAACTCCACCATCTGGTGGACGACAAGATCCATGCGCGCAGCATCGGTCCCTACTCGCTGGTGACCCAGCAGCCCCTGGGCGGCAAGGCCCAGTTTGGCGGCCAGCGCCTCGGGGAGATGGAGGTCTGGGCCATGGAAGCATACGGTTCGGCCTTCGCTCTGCAGGAGTTTCTCACCGTCAAGTCGGACGATATGGCCGGGCGCACACGGATGTATGAAAAAATCGTCAAGGGGCAGAATACCCTCGAGCCGGGGCTGCCCGAGTCTTTCAAGGTCCTGACCAAGGAACTTCAGGCCCTGGGGCTTGACATTTCGCTCATTGAAGAAAAGTAACAAGGAGAGGATCTTGGAAACGTTATACGATTTCTTTGCCAAGCCGACGGATCCGCGGCGCTACAGGGGGGTGCAGATCGCCCTGGCCGCTCCGGAGCAGATCCTCAAGTGGTCCCACGGGGAGATCAAAAAGCCCGAGACCATCAACTACCGGACCTTCAAGCCGGAGCGTGACGGTCTTTTTTGCGCCAAAATCTTCGGCCCCACCAAGGATTACGAGTGCAACTGCGGCAAGTACAAGCGCATGAAGCACCGCGGGGTGATCTGTGAAAAGTGCGGCGTCGAGGTCATCCAGTCCAAGGTGCGCCGCGAGCGCATGGCCCACATCGCCCTGGCCACCCCCTGTGCCCATATCTGGTTTCTCAAGAGCCTGCCGAGCAAGATAGGCAACCTGCTTGATCTGACGCTCAAGAACATCGAGAAGGTCCTTTACTTTGACAGCTACATCGTCACTGACCCCAAGGAAACCCCTTTAACCCGGGGCCAGCTGCTCGCCGAGGAAAAGTATCGCGAGGCCCGTGACCTGTACGGCAGCAAGTTCGAAGCCGGAATCGGAGCCGAGGCCATCAAGGCGATGCTGGAGGCCATCGATCTGGACGCCGAGTACAAGCAGTTGCGCGAGGATCTGCGGGCCACCGGCTCCATCGCCAAACGCCAGAAGCTGGCCAAGCGGCTCAAGATCGTGGACGCCTTCCGGCGCAGCGGGATCGATCCGTCCTGGATGATCATGGACGTGATCCCCGTTCTGCCCCCGGACCTGCGCCCCCTGGTGCCCCTGGAGGGCGGCCGGTTCGCCACCAGCGATCTGAACGACCTGTACCGGCGGGTGATCAACCGCAACAACCGGCTGCGGCGTCTGATGGATCTCAACGCCCCGGACATCATCGTGCGCAACGAAAAGCGCATGCTCCAGGAAGCGGTGGACGTCCTGTTCGACAACGGCCGCCATGGGCGGGTGATCACGGGCACGAACAAGCGGCCGCTCAAATCCCTTTCCGACACCCTCAAGGGCAAGCAGGGCCGTTTCCGCCAGAACCTGCTCGGCAAGCGGGTCGATTACTCGGGCCGTACCGTGATCACCGTGGGACCGGATCTGCGTCTGCACCAGTGCGGGCTGCCCAAGCAGATGGCCTTGGAGCTTTTCAAGCCCTTCGTCTACTACCGGCTCGAACAAAAGGGGCTCGTATCCACCGTCAAGAGCGCCAAGAAGATGGTCGAGCGCGAGACGCCCGAGGTGTGGGACACTCTTGATGAGGTGGTCAAGGAGTATCCGGTGATGCTCAACCGGGCCCCGACCTTGCACCGGCTCGGGATCCAGGCCTTCGAGCCGATTTTGATCGAGGGCAAGGCGATCCAGCTTCACCCGCTTGTCTGTACGGCCTTTAACGCCGATTTTGACGGAGACCAGATGGCGGTGCACGTGCCGCTGTCGGTGGAAGCCCAGATCGAGGCACGGGTGCTGATGCTTTCGAGCAACAACATCCTGTCGCCGGCCAACGGCAGCCCGATCATCGTGCCGAGCCAGGACATCGTTCTCGGGATCTACTACATGACCCGGCCGGTGGACGGGGCCCGCGGTCAGGGCATGGTCTTTGCCGATCCGCACGAGGTCCGTTCGGCCTACGACGCCGGGGTTATCGATTTGCATGCGGCCGTCAAGGTGCGCATGGGCGGCCGGCGCGTGGAGACCACCGTCGGGCGCATCCTGCTCTGGGAGGTGATCCCCCAGAACAATCTCATGGTGCTGCGCCATATTCAGACCGCGGAAGGTGAGGCGGCCCGCCAGGTGGGAAAAGACCTGGCCGCCGGAAAAGATTTCGTCGAGCTGGTGGCGCGCTATTCGGACAGCAACGACCGGCGCCATGAGGGGATTCTGGGACTGCTGCAAAACGAGGAGTTTCGACGGGTCTTCGGGATTTCGGCCGAAGAGGCCGAAGCGGTTTTTGCCCTGAACGAAGGTGAGATTAGCGGGCCGGTGACCGGCGACGGAGCCGTGCACTTTTTCCAAGTGATCGAACGGCGGCCGGAAATCGCCTTTGACATGGTCAACCGGGTCATGGACAAGAAGTCGCTGCGCAACTTGATCGACTATGCTTATCGCAACCTGGGCCCCAAGACCACCGTGATCCTGGCCGACCGGCTCAAGGACATCGGCTACCGCTATTCGACCATCGGCGGGATTTCGATTTCCATCGACGCCATGATCATCCCCAAGGCCAAATGGGAAATCATCCGCCAGGCCGAAGCCAAGGTCAACGAAATAGACAAGCAGTACAACGAAGGGCTGATCACCCCGGGCGAAAAGTACAACAAGGTGGTCGACATCTGGGCCAAGGCCACCGACGACGTGGCCAACGAGATGATGGAGGCCATCAAGATGGTGCCGCGCCTGGACGACAAAGGCCAGCAGGAGCCTGGCGCCGATGGCAAGGGCGGCGTTCCCGAGATGAACCCCATCTACATGATGGCCGACAGCGGGGCCCGTGGCAGCAAGGACCAGATGCGCCAGTTGGCCGGGATGCGCGGGCTGATGGCCAAGCCTTCCGGGGAAATCATCGAAACACCGATTCAGGCCAACTTCCGTGAGGGGCTCAGCGTGCTGCAGTACTTCATCTCGACCCACGGGGCGCGCAAGGGGCTGGCCGACACGGCGCTCAAGACGGCCAATTCCGGCTATTTGACCCGGCGCCTGGCCGATGTGGCCCAGGACTGCGTGGTGGCCGAAGACGACTGCGGCACCTTGATGGGGGTGGATATCGAGGCGTTGATGGAAGGCGGTGAGGTGATCCAGACCCTGGGCGAACGGGTGCTGGGGCGCATCGCCATGGAAGACATCCTCGATCCGTTCACCGACGAGGTGCTCGTCAAACGCAACCAGGAGATCGACGAAAAGGCGGTGCGGATCATCGAGGATGCCGGGATCACTCGCATCAAGATCCGCAGCGTGCTGACGTGTAAAACCAAGACCGGAGTCTGCGCCGCATGCTACGGACGGGATCTGGCCCACGGCCGGCGCGTCGAACTAGGCCAGGCCATCGGGATCCTTTCTGCCCAGTCCATCGGCGAGCCGGGCACCCAGCTGACCATGCGTACCTTCCACATCGGCGGTACGGCCAGCCGGCGGGTGGAACAGGCCGACGTCAAGGCCAGGGTGGAAGGCAGGGTCCAGTACCTCGACTTAAAGGCTGTCACCAACGCCAACGGCGTGCAGGTGGTGATGAACCGACGCGGCGGCGAACTGGCCATCATGGGCGAGACCGGCCGCGAGCGCGAGCGGGTACCGGTGATTTTCGGTGCCCACCTGAAAGTTGCAGACGGCCAGGAGGTCAAGGCCGGGGATCTGATTGCGGTCTGGGACCCGTTTGCCACCCCGATCATCTCCGAGGTCGACGGTACGATCAAATTCGGAGATGTCTTTCCCGGCCGGACCCTCCAGGAGAAGGTCGACTCGGTGACCGGCAAGGTGATCCGCACCATCAGCGAGTCCAAAAGCGGTGAAGAGCGGCCGCGCATCTCGATCAAGGACGCCGAAGGGCGCACGGCAAAGCTGCCCAGCGGCAGCGGCGTGGCCCGGTACCTGCTGCCCATCGAGGCGATTTTGATGGTGGAAGAAGGCGACCCGGTACGGGCCGGGGACGTCATCGCCAAATTGCCCCGGGCCACCACCAAGACCAAGGACATCACCGGCGGTCTGCCCCGAGTGGCCGAGCTCTTCGAGGTGCGCCGGCCCAAGGAAGTGGCGGCCCTGAGCGAAATCGACGGTTATGTGGCCATCGCCAAGGCTTCCAAGAAGGGCAAGCAGAAGATCACCATCACTCCGGTGGATGTGGGCGAGAAAAAAGAGTACCTCATCCCGCGCGGCAAGCATATCAACGTTTACGACGGGGACTACGTGCGCGCCGGAGAGCCTCTGATCGGCGGCCAGGCCGTGCCCCAGGACATCCTGAGCATCAAGGGAGAAATCGCCCTGGCGCGCTATCTGGTCGACGAGGTGCAGGAAGTCTACCGTCTCCAGGGGGTGCGCATCAACGACAAGCACATCGAGGTCATCGTGCGCCAGATGATGCGCCGGGTGAAAGTCCTGAGCGTGGGCGACACGGACTTCATCCCCGAAGAACAGGTCGATCGGGTGCGCTTCGAGGAGATCAACCGCGAGGTGGTAGCCAACGGCGGCCAGCCGGCCACGGCTGAAGCGCTGATTCTGGGCATCACCAAGGCCTCGCTGAGCACCGACAGCTTCATCAGTGCGGCCTCCTTCCAGGAAACCACCAAGGTGCTCACCGATGCGGCCATCCAGAGCAAGGTCGACACCCTCAGCGGATTGAAGGAAAATGTCATCATGGGCAGGCTCATACCGGCCGGCACCGGGGTGGACTACTATAAAGACTTGGATGTCGAACTGAAAAGTGCTTGACTTTTATCATCAGGCGGGATACATGCCCGCTTTTATCAACTTGCGGAATTGTCCCTTTTTTGTGCGAGGAAATTATGCCGACCATCAACCAGCTCGTTCGTAAAGGCAGGAAGCGGGTCAAGAAGAAAAATACCACCCCGGCGCTCAAGGGCGCGCCTCAAAAGCGCGGGGTGTGCACCCGCGTATATACCTCGACGCCCAAAAAGCCGAACTCGGCTTTGCGCAAGGTGGCCCGTGTTCGGTTGACCACCGGCATCGAGGTGACGGCCTACATCCCGGGGATCGGCCACAACCTGCAGGAGCACTCGGTGGTGCTGGTACGTGGCGGCCGCGTCAAAGACTTGCCTGGCGTACGCTACCACATCGTTCGCGGCACCCTCGATACCTTGGGCGTTGAAGATCGGCGCCAGGGACGGTCCAAGTACGGCGCCAAACGGCCCAAGTAAACGATTCGCAGCGCCGCCGCCCCTGGCGGCGCCGGATGCCAACATCTTCACAATGATGGTGTAGCCCATGCCAAGAAGACGAGAAGTGCCCCAGCGGCCGGTCCAGCCGGATGCCAAATACAGCAACAGGCTGGTGGCCAAGTTCATCCGTTCGTTGATGCGCGACGGTAAGAAAAGTACGGCGGAGAACATCCTTTACGACGCTTTCGAACTGATCGAGGAGCGGGCCAAGGAAACGCCGGTCAAGGTATTCGAACAGGCGGTGGACAACGTGCGCCCCATGATCGAGGTCAAGAGCCGGCGCGTGGGCGGCTCGACCTATCAGGTGCCCACCGAGATCCGGCCCGGCCGGCGTACCGCGCTGAGCATCCGCTGGATCATCAGCTATGCACGCAGCCGGTCGGAAAAGGGAATGGCGAGCAAACTGGCAGCCGAACTGCTCGATGCGGCCAACCGCCGCGGTGCGGCTGTGAAAAAACGTGAAGACACTCACCGTATGGCCGAGGCCAACAAGGCGTTTGCCCATTTCCGGTGGTAACCTACCAGGGCGGATTAATCCCTGAGTGAAAACATCAATTTTCAGCCGATGACGGGTGCGCTGCCCGCGCGATAGCTGGAGGACGGGAAGATGGCGAAGGAAAAGTTTCAGAGGAAGAAGCCGCATGTCAATGTGGGGACCATCGGGCACATCGACCACGGCAAGACGACGCTGACCGCAGCGATCACCAAGCAGTTGGGTCTCAAGGGTCAGGCGAATTACGTGCCGTTCGATCAGATCGACAAGGCGCCGGAGGAAAAGGCGCGCGGGATCACCATCGCCACGGCGCATGTGGAGTACGAGACGGCCAATCGTCATTATGCGCACGTCGACTGCCCGGGTCACGCGGACTACATCAAAAACATGATCACCGGTGCGGCGCAGATGGACGGTGCGATCCTGGTGGTGGGGGCCGATGACGGTCCGATGCCCCAGACGCGGGAGCACATCCTGCTGGCGCGTCAGGTGGGTGTGCCGCGGATCGTGGTGTTCTTGAACAAGTGCGACATGGTGGACGACGAGGAGCTGATCGAGCTGGTGGAGCTTGAGCTTCGAGAGCTTCTGGACAAGTACGAGTTTCCGGGCGACGACACGCCGATTATCCGCGGCAGCGCATTAAAGGCGCTGGAGGCGGACAGTCCGGACGACGAGGCGGCCAAGTGCATATTCGAGCTGATGGACGCTATCGACAGCTATATCCCGGAGCCGCAGCGAGACATTGACAAGCCGTTTTTGATGCCGATCGAGGACGTGTTTTCGATATCGGGTCGCGGGACGGTGGTCACGGGTCGTGTGGAGCGCGGGATCATCCGGGTTGGTGAGAACGTGGAGATCGTCGGGATTCGCCCGACGGCCAAGACGGTGTGCACGGGCGTGGAGATGTTTCGCAAGCTGCTCGACGAGGGACAGGCGGGCGACAACATCGGGGTGCTGCTTCGCGGCACGAAGCGTGACGAGGTAGAGCGCGGACAGGTGGTGGCGCAGCCCGGCTCGATCACACCGCACACGAAGTTCAAGGCCGAGGTGTACGTTTTGAGCAAGGAAGAGGGAGGCCGTCACACGCCGTTTTTCACTGGTTACCGGCCGCAGTTTTATTTTCGCACGACGGACGTAACCGGGGTGGTGACGCTACCCGAGGGCGTGGAGATGGTGATGCCGGGCGACAACGTGACCGTCGAGGGGGCGTTGATTACCCCGATCGCGATGGAAAAAGAGCTGCGATTCGCCGTCCGCGAGGGGGGCCGCACCGTGGGCGCCGGCGTTGTCAGTGAAATCATCGAGTAGAAAGAAAGACACGACCCATGATCATGAACACCAAGATCCGGATCCGGCTCAAGGCCTACGACCACAAACTGTTGGATCAGTCGTCCACTGACATCGTGGATACGGCCAAAAAGACGGGGGCCAAGGTGGTCGGGCCGATTCCGTTGCCGACGCGCATCAACAAATACTGTGTGCTGCGGTCGCCCCATATCGACAAGAAGTCGCGCGAACAATTCGAGGTGCGCACCCACAAGCGGTTGCTCGACATCCTCGAGCCGACCCAGCAGACGGTGGACGCCCTGATGAAACTCGATCTGTCACCGGGTGTCGACGTGGAGATCAAACTCTAAGAGCGAGGATTAGGGGCGCATCATGAGTAGAGGAATTATCGCCAAAAAACTGGGCATGACGAGCCTGTTTGCCGCAGACGGTCGAATCGTACCGGTGACGGTAGTCCAGGCCGGACCGTGCACCGTCACCCAGGTCAAGACCGAAGCCACCGACGGCTACAACGCGCTGCAACTCGGATTCGGGCAGCGCAAAGCCAGCCGGATTAACCGGCCCGTCAAGGGGCATCTTGCCAAAAGCGGGGGGGCGACCCCGGTCGTGATGCACGAGGTGGCGGTGGAAGATCCGTCCCAATACAGCCTTGGCCAGCAGATCGGTGCTGACCTGTTCCAGGCCGGCCAGCGTGTCGATGTAACCGGAACCTCCAAGGGGCGCGGTTTTGCCGGGGTGATCAAGCGCCACGGATTCCACCGGGGGCCGGTCACCCACGGGTCCAAGAACGTTCGTGAGCCGGGCTCCATCGGCTGCTCGGCCTGGCCCAGCAGGGTGATCAAGGGCAAGAAGATGCCCGGCCAGTACGGAGGGGTGCGCAAGACGGTGCGCAACCTGGAGATCATTGAGGTCCGGCCCGAGGAAAATCTGTTGCTGATCCGGGGCGCCTTACCGGGGCCTGGTCAAGGATTATTGCTGATCCAGAAACCCAAATTCGATAAGTGACCCCCGGTTTGGAGCTAGCTCAACCGCGGGAGCCGGCCGCTGCCGGCCCGAAGCGCTGACGAGGAATGACGATGCCAGTCGTAGATGTGATCAATACCCAGGCGGAAAAGGTGTCCGAGCTGGAGCTGCCCGATGCGATTTTCAGCGTACCGGTGCGCACCGCGGTGCTGCATCAGGTGGTCACGGCGCAGTTGGCCGGACGCAGGTCGGCCACCGCTTCGGTGCGCCACCGGAGCGATGTTCGCGGCAGCACTCGCAAGCTTTTCAAACAGAAGGGGACCGGCCGGGCACGGCGGGGCTCGATCAAAAGCCCAGTGCTGCGCGGTGGCGGGGTGGTGTTCGGCCCGGATGGACGCCAATACGAGCAAAAAGTGCCCAAGAAGGTACGGCGGCTGGCGCTTAAAATGGCCCTGTCAAGCAAGCTGGCCACCCAGACCCTCACAGTGCTTGACCGTTTTGAGCTGGACCGGATCAAGACACGGGATTTCGTCGCCGTGATGCAGACGCTCAAGCTGGGCAAGGTGCTGATCGTCACCGATGCGGCCAACGAGAACCTGGAGCGCAGCGCACGTAACGTGCCGGGAGTCAAGGTGATGCGTGCCGAGGGGCTCAACGTCTATGATGTGCTCAAGTACGATCGGCTGCTGCTGATCGAGCCTTCGGTAGGCCGGATTGAGGGGAGGCTCTCATGAATGCATACGATATCATCATCCGCCCGGTAATCACCGAGAAGGCAACCGCCCAGAAAGAAGCCGCCAACCAGGTCTCTTTCGAAGTGGCGCGGCGGTCCAACCGGGTGGAGATCAAACAGGCTGTGGAAAAGATCTTCAACGTTCACGTGGCGGCTGTCAATACCGTCCAGGTGAAGGGGAAGATCAAACGGCGCGGACGTATCGTTGGAAAGCGCAAGGACTGGAAGAAGGCGATCGTCACCCTGATGCCGGGGCAGCGGATCGGATTCTTCGAAGGAGCCTAAAGCAGGGGAAGACGCATGGCGATCAAGAAAGTCAAACCAACTTCGGCCGGACGCCGATTTCAGACCTACCTCGAAACCGAACTGTCGGATTCCGAGGGACCCGTCAAGGGGCTGTGCCGCAGGCTGACCAAGCGTGCCGGGCGCAACAACCATGGCCGGATCACCTCCCGCCATCGCGGCGGTGGGCATAAGCGACATTACCGGGTCATCGATTTCAAGCGCGACAAGACCGGAATTCCGGCCCGCGTGGCCGGCATCGAATACGATCCGAACCGCAGCGCGCGTATCGCCCTGCTCAATTATGTGGACGGCGAAAAGCGCTACATCCTGGCCCCGGCCCAGCTTCAGGTGGGAGATACGGTGGTTTCCGGGGTCGGGGCGGACATCAAGCCGGGCAACACGATGCCGTTGAACGCCATCCCTCTGGGCACGCACATTCATAACATCGAGATGCGCCTGGGCAAGGGGGGGCAGATGGTGCGCAGCGCCGGGACCTTCGCCCAACTGATGGCCAAAGAGGACCGCTACGCGCTGGTAAAGCTGCCCTCGGGCGAGGTGCGCATGGTGCTGGGAGATTGCCGTGCCACCATCGGCCAAGTTGGCAACGTGGAAAAAGGCAACCTCTCGCTGGGCAAGGCCGGACGCAAGCGCTGGCTCGGGCGGCGGCCCAAGGTGCGCGGTGTGGCGATGAACCCGGTGGATCATCCCATGGGCGGCGGTGAGGGGCGCTCTTCGGGCGGCCGTCATCCCTGCTCGCCATGGGGGCAGCCGGCCAAGGGGTACAAGACCCGGAGCAAGGGCAAGAGCCGGGGGATGATCGTTAAGGAACGCACCAAGAAATAACTCCGCCAGGTGCGGCTCGGTGCCGCCGGTGCGGTTCGATTCTCAGGAGAAGATATGCCACGGTCGTTGAAGAAGGGTCCATACGTCGTAACGAGGCTGCTCAACCGGGTGCTGGTCGCCCAGCAGAGTCGCAGTAACCGGGTGCTCAAGACCTGGTCGCGGCGTTCCACGATCGTGCCGGAAATGGTCGGCCTGACGCTGGCCGTGCACAACGGCAAGAAGTTTATTCCGGTATTCGTGACTGAAGACATGGTAGGCCACAAGCTCGGCGAGTTTTCGCCAACCCGCACTTTTTACGGTCACGCCGGGGACAAGAAGTCCAAACTCAAGAAGTAGCCAAGAAGAAAGAGGATACCTGCTATGGAGGTCAAGGCGGTCAGCAGATACCTGCGTATTTCGCCGCAGAAGGTCCGGATGGTGATCGACGCCGTCAAGGGCCAGCCGGTTGAGGCGGGGCTCGATCGGCTCCGGTTCATGCCCAACAAGGCGGCCAAGCTTATTGAAAAGACACTGCGCAGCGCCATGGCCAACGCCGACCAGGCGTACAGCCTGGACGTGGACCGGCTGGTCATCAGCAATGTTTGTGCCGATTGCGGGCCGACCCTCAAGCGTTTTCGGGCACGGGCGCGCGGGCGCGGCACGCGCATCCTCAAGCGAACGTCGCACATTACCGTCACACTTGCCGAAAAAAAGGCTTAACAAGGGGAGGACAGCTTGGGCCAGAAAGTTAATCCCGTCGGGCTGAGACTGGGGATCATCAAAACGTGGGAGTCCCGTTGGTATGCCGATCGGCGCAAATACGCCGACTATATTTTCGAGGACCACAAGCTGCGCGCTTTTCTCAAGCGCAAGCTGAACCACGCCGGAATTTCGCGCATCGAGATCGAGCGCTCTGCCAGTCGTGTCCGCCTGCGGCTGTACACGGCCCGGCCGGGTATCGTCATCGGCAAGAAGGGCAGCGAGATCGGCGCGCTGAAAAAAGAGCTGGAAAAGATGGTCAACCACGAGGTGCTCATCGATATCCAGGAGGTGCGCAAGCCCGAGGTGGACGCCCAATTGGTGGCTGAGAACATCGCTTCCCAAATAGAGCGGCGGGTGGCTTTCCGGCGCGCAATGAAGCGCGGGATTCAGTCGGCGATGCGCTTCGGCGCAGAAGGTGTCAAGGTGATTTGTAGCGGCCGGCTCGGTGGGGCTGAAATGGCGCGCCGCGAACAGTATCGCGAGGGGCGTGTGCCGCTGCATACGCTGCGCGCAGACATCGATTACGGATTTACCGAGGCTCGCACGACCTACGGCGCAGTGGGGGTCAAGGTCTTCATCTTCAAAGGTGAGATTCTCAAGCAAGATGCTGTGGGCGAGGGCGCGCAGTAAGGAGTCGGCAAGATGCTCAGTCCGAAGAAAGTCAAATTCCGCAAGGTTCAAAAAGGCAAGATGCGCGGTACGGCTCAGCGCGGTGGACGCCTGAGCTTCG
This sequence comes from Desulfobacterales bacterium, assembly GCA_963668645.2. Classification (GTDB taxonomy): domain Bacteria; phylum Desulfobacterota; class Desulfobacteria; order Desulfobacterales; family UBA2174; genus UBA2174. The sequence goes on along the minus strand of CAXXWC010000021.1, from coordinate 1,206,549 downwards.
GCCAGTTCGGGCTTCAGGCCCTGGAGTGCGGTTACATTACGGCCAAGCAGATAGAGGCCGCACGTATCGCCATGACCCGGCACGTCAAGCGCGGCGGAAAGATGTGGATCCGTATTTTCCCAGACAAGCCGATCACCAAGAAGCCTGCCGAGGTCCGCATGGGCAAAGGCAAGGGGGCCCCGGAGGCCTGGGTGGCGGTTATCCGGCCCGGGCGGATCCTCTATGAGATGGAAGGTGTCTCGCGTGAGCTGGCCGCCGAAGCCCTGCGCCTGGCGGCATACAAGCTGCCGCTCAAGACCCGCTTTGTCGAGAGGGGGGCCAACTGATGAAAGTCAGCCAGATCCAAGAACAAGGTTCGGATGAGCTGATGCGCAAAGTCGAGGCGCTCAAAGAGGAGCTGTTCAACTTGCGCTTTCAGCACGCGATCGGCCAATTGGAAAGTCCGCAGAAGATCAAGCAGACCAAGCGCGATGTGGCTCGGGTGTTGACCGTCCTGCGCCAGCGCGAGCTCGAAACAACCGCCAACTGAGACGATACGGGATTATGAAAACGCGAGGAACAAGAAAACAACTGATCGGAACGGTCGTCAGCGACAAGATGGACAAGACCGTGACGGTGAAGGTCGCGCGTCTTGTCAAACACCGCATGTATCACAAGTATGTGCGGCGTCAGTCGACTTTCGCGGCCCACGATGAACAGAATGCGTGCCGCGCCGGCGACCAGGTGCTGGTCATAGAATCCCGGCCCCTCAGCAAAACCAAGAAATGGCGCGTCAGCAAGATCCTGCAAAAAGCAGTCTGAGCAGGACAAGGAGTGCGGAAAGATGATCCAGACAGAGACCAAACTGACCGTCGCCGACAACAGCGGAGCCAAAGTTCTCCACTGCGTCAAGGTGCTGGGTGGATCCAGGCGGCGTTATGCCAGTATCGGGGATATCATCGTGGTGAGCGTCAAGGAGGCTATCCCCAACGCCAAGGTCAAAAAGGGTGACGTGATGAAGGCCGTGGTGGTGCGCACGAAGAAGGAAATACGGCGGCCCGACGGATCCTACATCCGTTTTGACGAGAACTCGGCTGTGCTGATCAACAATCAGCGCGAACCGATCGGCACGCGTATCTTTGGACCGGTGGCCCGCGAATTGCGCGCCAAGCGCTTCATGAAGATCATCAGCCTGGCGCCCGAGGTGCTTTAAATCGCCACCCGGCCAGCGGGAGAAGCTCCATATGTATCGTGAAAAGTGCAAGCTGAAAAAAGACGACAAGGTCAAGGTCATTGCAGGCAAGGATGCTGGCAAGATCGGCCGGGTGCTCAAGGTCAACCATAAAAAGGAGCGCGTGCTGGTCGAAAACATCAACATCATCAAACGCCACACGCGTCCAAGCGCCCAGAACAGGCAGGGGGGAATCGTCGAAACCGAGGCACCCCTGCACTGGTCGAACCTGATGTTGATGTGCAGCAAGTGCATGGCGCCGGTGCGCGTGAAGGTCAGTGTGCTGGAAGACGGCAAGAAAAAGCGCATCTGCTCCAAGTGCAACGAGCTGATCGATGCTTGAGCCACGGCCGGAGGTAGTTATGGGAAGCATGAAGGAACTTTACGAAAAAGAAATTTGCCCAAAGCTGGTCGAGGCCTTCGGCTATCGCAACCGGATGCAGATCCCGAAACTGGACAAGGTCGTGGTGAACATCGGCCTGGGCGAGGCGATTCAGAATATCAAGTTGCTCGACACCGCGGTGGAGGAACTGGCAACCATTTGCGGCCAACGGCCGGTCATCACCCGGGCCAAGCGTTCCATCGCGGCCTTCAAGCTGCGCGAGGGGATGCCCATCGGTGCCATGGTGACGCTGCGGCGCGAGCGGATGTACGATTTTCTCAACAAGCTGGTGAACGCCGCCCTGCCGCGCGTGCGCGACTTTCGCGGCATATCGGGCAAAGCCATGGATGGCCGGGGTAATTACACCCTGGGAATCCGGGAGCATATCATTTTCCCGGAAATCGATTATGACAAGGTAGAGAAGATCAAAGGGCTCAACGTGACCATCGTCACCACGGCCCGCAGCGATGCCGAGGGCAAGGAGCTGCTGCGTCTGCTCGGAATGCCTTTTCGCAACTAGTAGCCCGGCGCCGGCCCCGGGTCATGTGCGGACCGGGCCCGGGAGCGACAGGAGGAAGCTTTGGCAAAACTCGCTTTGATGTTGAAGGCTAAAAAGCCGGCCAAGTTCAAGTCCCGGCAGTACAACCGCTGCCCGATCTGCGGCCGGCCGCGGGCCTTTATGCGCAAATTCGGCATCTGCCGTATCTGTTTCCGGAACATGGCCTCGCACGGCCTGCTGCCCGGGGTAACCAAATCAAGCTGGTAAGGGGCGGCAGTGGCGACTGTCCTTCCTGTGCCGGGATATCAAGACCAAGATAAGTCAAACGGAGACGACGATGACGATCAGTGACCCGATCGCGGATATGCTGACGCGGATTCGAAACGCAGCAAAAGCCAAATTCAGCAGCGTGGACATCCCGGGGTCTTCACTCAAGACCGAGGTGGCCAAGGTACTGCGCGACCAGGGCTTTATCCGGAACTATAAATTCATCAAGGACGACAAGCAGGGGATCCTGCGCCTCTACCTCAAGTACGGCAGCAGCCAGCAGAGTGCCATTCTTGGCCTGGAGCGGGTCAGCCGGCCACGCCGGCGGGTTTACCTCAAGGCAGACGACGTGCGCCCGGTGCTCAACGGCATGGGGATCGCCATCCTCTCCACCTCCAGGGGGGTGATGGCCGATAAGCGCGCCCGCCAGGAAAAAATCGGCGGCGAGCTGCTCTGCCGGATCTGGTAGTTCAAGCGCTCGGCGCCAAGCGGTCGGGTGGCAGGAACCCGTTTACAGTGCGAAGGAGATACGCATGTCGCGTGTAGGAAAGAAACCGATACCGATTCCGCCCAAGGCCCAGATCGACTGGGCCGACCAGGTGTTTACCGTCAAGGGGCCCAAAGGGACCTTGAGCCGGCAGATTCACTCGGGGGTAGATCTGAAGATTGAATCCGGACTGATCCAGGTCGTCATTCAGGGCGCTGAAAAGCGCCAGCGGGCTTTGCAGGGATTGACTCGCAGTCTTGTGGCCAACATGGTGACCGGGGTCTCCGAGGGCTTTGAGCGCGCTTTGGAGATCAACGGCATCGGGTACCGCGCCAACGTAAAGGGTGCGAGCATTGAATTCAACCTCGGTTTCTCTCATCCGGTGGTTTTCGACCTGCCCGAAGGGATCAGTGCCCAGGTCGACAGGAACATCCTGAAGCTCCAGGGGATCGATAAGGAAGCCCTCGGCCAGACCGCAGCCTCGATTCGCCGTCTGCGACCGCCGGAACCCTACAAGGGCAAGGGAATCAAGTATGCCGAGGAATACATCCAGCGCAAGGCTGGCAAGACCGGAACGAAATAAGCGTCTTTACTCCTGACGAGGATCACGATGGACGATAAAAAAGCGGCGCGTATCAAACGCAAACAAAGAATTCGCAAAAAGGTCGACGGGACCTCTGAAAGGCCGCGTTTGAGCGTCTTTCGCAGTGCCCGGCACATCTATGCCCAGGTGATCGACGACACCTGCGGACGGACCCTGGCGGCCGCTTCGAGCCTTGAAGCGACGGTGCGCGGTCTGCCCCCCTTCGAAAGCAAAGTTGCCTTGGCAACGCATATCGGCCAGCTTGTTGCCGAGCGGGCCATGGCCCAGGGGATTCGCAAAGTCGTTTTCGATCGCAGCGGGTTTCTTTACCACGGACGGATCAAAGCCGTATCCGAAGGCGCGCGCAAGGCCGGGCTGGATTTCTAGGCGTATCGCGGCATTTAAGGAGGCATTCCCTTGTTAAAGCAACAAGATCCAGGTGAACTTCAACTCATTGACAAGGTCGTGCATATCAATCGCGTGGCCAAAGTGGTCAAAGGCGGGCGGCGTTTTTCCTTCAGCGCCATCGTGGTCGTCGGCGACGGCAACGGATCGGTGGGCTTCGGCCTGGGCAAGGCCGGTGAAGTGCCCGAAGCGATCCGCAAAGGGGTTGAGAAAGCCAAGAAGAGCATGATCCAGGTCCCCCTGGTGGAAGGCACCATCCCTTTTGAGATCCAGGGCAAATTCGGCGCGGGCCGGGTTCTGCTCAAACCGGCCTCGGCCGGTACCGGATTGATTGCCGGCGGCGCGGTACGCGCCGTGCTCGAAGCCGCAGGCGTGCAGAACGTGCTTACCAAATGTATGGGCACGCATAATCCGCACAACGTGGTCAAGGCCACCTTGGCGGGGTTGAGCATGCTCGAAAGCCGGGATCAGGTGGCGGCCCGTCGAGGCCTTAAACCCGAAGCGTTATAATCTGAGGCAACGAGGGACGGATCGCCATGGGAAGTCAAGTCAAGGTCACACTGGTGCGCAGCATGATCGGCCGGCCGGAAAAACACCGCCGGGTGCTGCGGGGAATGGGATTGACCAAGCTCAACAAGACGGTTTCGCTGGAAGATACACCGGCGGTACGCGGCATGATTCAAGCCGTCGTGCATCTGGTCAAGGTCGAGGAGACGGGATATGAAGCTCAGTGATCTGAAACCGGCCCCCGGGGCCCGTCAGGACCGGAAAAGGGTCGGGCGAGGGCCCGGCAGCGGCCTCGGCAAGACCGCCGGCCGCGGCCACAAGGGCCACAAGGCCCGCTCGGGCGGCAACACCCCGCCGGGTTACGAAGGCGGGCAGATGCCGCTCCAGCGGCGCTTGCCCAAGCGCGGGTTCAAGAACCTGTTCAGCGTCGAATACGCCGTGATCAACGTGGGCGACCTGGTCCGCTTCGAATCCAACCAGGTGGTGGATGCCGCCGAACTGGTGCGCACCGGGATGGTCAAGGGGCGTTGGGACGGGATCAAGTTGCTGGGCAACGGGGATATCGATCGGCCCCTGACGGTTCGACTGCATCAATTCAGCCAGAACGCGCGGGCCAAGATTGAGGCCGCCGGTGGCACGATTGAGGTCGTGACAAAATGATTGGAAGCGGTTTCGGCAACATCTTCAAGATTCCGGAACTCAAGCGGCGCATTTTATTCACCCTGGCCCTGTTGATCGTTTATCGCATCGGCGTGCATATTCCCGTACCGGGAGTCGACGCGGTGGCTCTGGCCTCATTCTTCGACCGGGCCCGCGGTACGCTGCTGGGACTTTTCGACATGTTTTCCGGCGGGGCCTTTGAACAGATGTCGGTGTTTGCGCTCGGGATCATGCCCTATATCAGCGCCTCGATCATCCTTCAGCTTCTGACGGTGACCGTGCCGCATCTGGAACGGCTCAGCAAGGAAGGCGAGCAGGGGCGCAAGAAGATCACCCAGTACACCCGCTACGGTACCATCGTGCTGAGCATTATTCAGGGGTTCGCCATCGGGGTGGGACTGGAAAGCATGAGTGCCCCCGGGGGCGCTCCGGTGGTGATCAGTGCCGGCTGGGGATTCCGATTGATGACCGTGGTGACACTCACTGCCGGGACCGCATTTATCATGTGGCTCGGAGAGCAGATCACCGAACGGGGGATCGGCAACGGGATTTCGCTGATCATCTTTGCCGGAATCGTCTGCCGGTTGCCAACGGCGATGGCCAACACCTTCCGGCTGCTGTCCACCGGCGAGATCGCCATCTTCCTGGTGCTGCTGCTGGTGGTGCTCATGGTGGGGGTGATCGGGGTGATCATCTTTGTCGAAACGGCCCAGCGCCGTATTCCGGTCCAGTACGCCAAGCGGGTGGTCGGCCGGCGCATGTACGGTGGACAAAGCACCCATCTGCCGTTGAAGATCAATACCTCGGGGGTGATTCCGCCGATTTTCGCCTCCTCGATTATCATGTTTCCGGCTACGGTGGCCAATTTTATCAACGTGCCTTGGATCCAGACCATCGCCGGTGCATTCCGCCCCGGGCAGTGGGGTTACGAACTGCTTTACGTGGCCTTCATCTTCTTTTTCTGTTTCTTTTACACCGCCGTGACTTTCAATCCGGTGGACGTGGCGGAAAACATGAAGAAACAGGGAGGCTATATCCCGGGGATCCGCCCCGGTAAGCGGACGGCCGATTACATCGACCGGGTGCTGACGCGGATTACCCTGGGGGGCGCGTTTTACGTCTCGACGGTCTGCGTATTGCCGTCGATTTTAATCAGCCAATTCAATGTCCCCTTTTACTTCGGCGGCACGGCTTTGCTGATCGTGGTGGGGGTGGCCATCGACACGATTGCCCAGATGGAATCCCACATGCTCAGCCGGCATTACGAAGGCTTTTTGAAAAAGGGGGCGGCACGGGTCAAAGGCCGCTACTAGACGCGTGCAGTGAGCTGGCGGCCAGCGCACTTTGCCGTGACAGGGGAGAGATTTATGGCTAAAGAAGAGCCGATACGGGTCGAAGGAAGGGTGCTTGAAACCCTGCCCAACGCCATGTTCCGTGTGGAGCTGGAAAACAAGCACCAGGTACTGGCTCATATCTCCGGTAAAATGCGCATGCACTTTATCAAAATCCTGCCTGGCGACAAGGTGACGGTGGAATTGTCCCCCTACGACCTGACCCGGGGACGGATTACTTACCGGTCCAAATAGGCGTGGCGGTGCCGGAGACCTCCGGCGGCCCCAGAAGGAGTGATAGACTCATGAAGGTAAGGGCTTCGGTCAAGAAAATCTGCAGCAAGTGCAAGATCGTACGCCGGAAGGGCGTCGTCAGGGTCATCTGCGAGAACAAACGCCACAAGCAGCGGCAAGGATAGGAGGCAGAGCGTTGGCAAGAATCGCGGGCGTAGACTTACCCAAGCGGAAGCGGGTCGAGATCGGATTGACCTATATTTACGGGATCGGTCGGACCACTTCAAAAACCATCCTGGCCCAGTTGAACATCGACCCGGACACCCGGACCGATGACCTGACGGCGGAAGAGATCAACGATATCCGCAAGGTCATCGACGGCAGCTACAAGGTCGAAGGCGAGTTGCGCAGCCAGGTTTCGATGAACATCAAGCGTTTGATGGACCTGGGCTGCTACCGGGGACTGCGGCACCGCAAGGGGTTGCCTGTCAACGGCCAGCGCACCCATACCAACGCGCGCACACGCAAAGGACCCAAGCGGGCGGCCGTCAAGAAGAAGGGCGGAGCGAGCAAGAAGTAACCGTACACAATAGGGGCGATGATTCATGGCCAAGCGAGTTCGTACCAAAAAGAAGGAAAAGAAGAATATTGCGACCGGAGTGGTGCATATCCAGTCGACCTTCAACAACACCATCGTGACCATCACCGATCCGGCCGGCAACGCCGTATCATGGTCCAGTTCCGGCGTTCAGGGCTTCAAAGGCTCGCGCAAGAGCACCCCCTTTGCCGCTCAACTGGCGGCCGAGGACGCGGCCAAGAAGGCTGCCGACCATGGGATGCGCAGTGTCGAGGTCTACGTCAAAGGGCCGGGCTCGGGACGTGAATCCGCCCTGCGGGCCTTGCAGGCCGCCGGGTTTACCATCACCGCGATCAAGGACGTTACCCCGGTGCCGCACAACGGTTGCCGTCCCCCTAAACGGCGACGCGTCTAAGTGGGGCCGACCCGGCGATGGCGGCCGGCGCCGATCATGTCCGGTATATCCGGAGAGCTTCCGGCACCGTCCGATACGGCGCCGCCTAAGGGCGACGCCGCCATCGTTTAGATGAGGATTTTAAAGGAGGATACTGTGGCACGTTACACAGGTTCGGTTTGCCGGCTCTGCCGAAGGGAAAACATCAAGCTCTTTTTAAAAGGCGACCGATGCTATTCGGACAAGTGCGCCTTTGATCGACGCGGCTACGCTCCAGGCGAACACGGGCAACGGCGCGGGCGTAAGATTTCCGATTACGGGGTTCAGCTCCGCGAAAAACAGAAAATCAAGCGGATCTACGGGCTGACGGAAAAGCAGTTCCACCTCTTTTTCGAGCGTGCCGAGCATAAAAAAGGGGTGACCGGAACCAATCTTCTGGTGATGCTCGAATGCCGCTTGGACAACATCGCGTTTCGCCTCGGTTTTGCCAACAGCCGAAATCAGGCACGCCATTTCGTGCGCCATGGCCACTTCAACGTCAACGGAAAGCGGGTCGATATTCCCTCTTATCTGGTGCGGGTTGGTGATGTGGTCGAGTTGCGCGAAGGCAGCCGCAAGATCCAGTCCGTCATCGACGCCTTGGATGCCGTGGTACGCCGCGGTGTGCCGCAGTGGCTCGAGTTGGAAAAGGACCAGATGAAGGGGATCGTCAAGAGTCTGCCGGAGCGTGAAGACCTCACGATGCCCATGCAGGAGCAGCTGGTCGTCGAACTCTACTCCAAGTAGCCTTGTTTGATGGAAGAGGCCGGGCAGGCGGCACTGCGGTCAAAAAGAAATTCCGGGAGATCCAAAATGGCATCCAATGAGATCATGTACATGAACTGGCAGCAGATGATCATGCCAGAGAAGGTTCAGGTCGATAGCACCCCTACCTACGGCAAGTTTGTGTGCGAGCCGCTCGAGCGGGGCTTCGGCATCACCATCGGCAACGCCTTGAGGCGAATCATCCTGTCATCCCTGTACGGGGCTGCCATCGTGTCGGTCAAGTTCGATGATGTCATGCACGAGTTCAGCGTCATCCCCGGCGTGATGGAGGATGTGTCGGAAATCATCCTCAATCTCAAAGAGGTGCGGCTCAAGGCCAACGATGCCCAGGTACGTGAAATTTACATTGAGAAAGAGGGCGAAGGGCCGGTTACTGCAGGCGACATCGTCAGCCGGGACGGGCGTATCAGCGTGCTCAACCCGGATCAGCTCATCGCTACATTGAGCGGCGGAAAACTGCGCATGGAGATGCGCGTCGAGGTGGGCAAAGGGTACAATCTGGCCGAAAACAATAAGCACGAAGAAGACGCCATCGGCACGATCCCCATCGATGCGGTCTTCTCGCCCGTCAAACGGGTTGTTTACGTGGTGGGCAACGCCCGCGTGGGCCAGCGTACGGACTACGACAAGCTGACCCTGGAAGTCTGGACCGACGGGAGTATCACCCCCGAGGACGCGGTGGCGTTTGCGGCCAAGATCATGAAAGAGCAGATGAGCATCTTCATCAATTTCGATGAATCGGCCGAGCCAGAGCCGGATCAGATGCCCCAGGAGCTGGAGACACCATCGTTTAACGAGAACCTCTACCGCAGTGTGGAGGAACTCGAGCTGAGCGTTCGCAGCGCCAATTGCCTCAAGAACGCCGAAATTCACCAGATCTGGCAGCTCGTGACCAAGACCGAAGGCGAGATGCTGCGCACCAAGAACTTCGGCCGCAAGTCGCTCAACGAGATCAAGGAAGTGTTAAGCGAGATGGGCCTTAGCCTCGGGATGAAGCTGGACGGATTCGATGTTCCCGAGGAGGACGATACGGAGCAAGGAGAAGAATCGGAGCCATGAGACACCGCAAATCCGCTAGCAAATTGGGTAAATCGAGCAGCCACAGGAAGGCCATGTTGCGCAACATGGTCACCAGCCTGTTGAAATACGAACGGATTCAGACCACCGACGCCAAAGCCAAGGTCCTGCGCGGCTGGGCCGATCATTTGATCACCCTGGCCAAACGCGGGGACCTGCACGCCAGGCGCCAGGCCCTGTCCATCGTGCAGGAAGAGGCTGTGGTCCACAAGCTTTTTGCCGATGCCCCCGAGCGCTTCGGAGGCTCCTCAGGCGGGTACACCCGGATCGTCAAGATCGGCCCGCGGCCGGGCGACGCCGCCCCCATGTCGCTGATCGAACTGGTGGTTCCCGAAGGCCAGCGGCGCAAGAAGCCCAAGAAGAAGGCGGCGGTCCCGGCGCCTGAAAAGCAGCCTGCTCCCGAAAGCTCCGCGATCCCGGCGCCCGCAGCCGAGGCCGCACCGGTGCCCGAGGTCGAGGCTGCCGAGGATGCGCCGGCCGTAGAGACGCAGGCGGTCGAAACCCCGGCGGAACCGGATCCCCAGGCCCCGGCTGCCGGCGATGCCGACGCCGAAACGCCCGATGCACCCAAGGCCGAGTAGCCTATCAAAATACCGCATAAAAAAACGCGCCCTTGATCAGGGCGCGTTTTTTTATGCGGGATCCGAAAAAATCCCGATCTCAAATCCGCTATCCGCGAATCACCCGCGGCAAGAGCATCTGGTGATGGGCGCAGATGCTGCGCGGATTCTGGTAGGCGGCGGCGCAAAAGGCCTTGAGATACGAGCGCAGGCGCCCGAGGGCCACCACCTCATCAAGCAGGCCCTGGCGGGCGCAGAAGATCGGCCGTGAATTGGCGTGGTACTGCGCCGCCATACGGTTCATCTTCTCGATGACCGGCTCCAGGGGTCTGCCGGCCTGTTTTTCCTTGACCAGGCGCCGGCTGAAGCTGGCCGCGGCGGCGGTCTCGCCATGCATGACGTAGATTTCACTGGCGGCCGTGCCGAGGCTGAAGGCGTTGTGGCGCGTAGCGGTGGGACCGCCCATGATGTAGTGGGAAGCGGCCGATCCTTTGCGCAGGACCACCAGCAGCATCGGCACCTCGGTTTGCTGGATCGAATAGATCAGGCTTTGGCCCAGACCGAGCAGCTCGGCCTTTTCCGCCAGGTCGCCCACGTCGATGCCGGTGGTGTCCTGGAACCAGATGATCGGAACGCGATCCCGGCCGCAGAAGGTGACAAATTCGTTCATCTTGATCAGCCCCTGGCGGTAAAGCTTGCCGCCGATGCCCGGGTAATCGGCGTACTCGGGATACCCCTCGGCCAGGATCCCCTGGCGGTTGCCGATGCAGCCCACCAGCAGGCCGTCGATTTTGCACAGGCCGGTGTAGACTTCCGGGCCGTAGTCCGGGCGGTACTCCATGTGCTGGCTGCCGTCCACCAGGCGCGCCAGGACCTGTTCGAATTCGTAGGCCCGTTTCTGGTTGAAGGGCAGCAACCGGTAGAGATCCTCGGCAGGGAAGAGGGGCTCTTGGGGTTCCGCCACCCGGAAAAAGCGTGGATTGTACCCGGGCATGTCGTGCATGTACTCGCGGATGCCCTGGATCACCCCGTTTTCGTCATCGTAGACTTGGCGGATAAAGCCGGTGGCTTCATGGTGGATCGCCACCGAACCGGGCGGTTCGGCCCGATACTGTTGAGCGGCGCGGATCAGGGCTTCGGCCCCTTCCAGGTCGAAGTATCCCTTGGGCGACATGCCCGAGAGGATCCCGCCTCCGCCCACGGCCATATTGGCCTCCTTATGGGCCAGCAGCAGGGTGGGACTGATGCTGTGGTAGCCGCCGCCGGCCGGATTGGTGCCGTAGATCGCCGCCAGCAGCGGAATGCCGGCGATCTGCAGCTCGGCGTTGCGAAAGAAGGTGGTCCCGCCGCCGCGCCGGCCGCCGTAAAATTTCTCCTGATCGGGAAGCTTTATCCCGCTGCAGTTCACCAGCCAGACCAAGGGCAGGTTGAGGCGCCGGGAAAGATCGGTGACCCGGTGGACGTTTTCCGCTTGACCCGAGAGCCAAGCCCCGGCGAGCACTTTGTTATCGAAACCGATGATGACGGCCCATTTGCCGTCGATGCGACCCAGGCCGTCGATGACATTGTTGGTCCCCTCGGGGTTTTCGTCCGGGTTGTAGAGGGTGTGCAGCGGTTGCCAGGTGCCCGGGTCGATCAGGGCCTCGAGGCGCTGCCAGACGGTGAGCTGACCGCGGGCGTTGATTTTTTCTTGGGCAAACCCGGCCTGGCGCACCGCTTCGACAGCGGCGGCGACCTCTGCTTCGACGGTCTTGAAATCCTGCTGGTTCTCCTCGCCTTCGAGGCGCTGGCCTTCGGTCAGGGCCCTGCCGAGGATCGGCATCTTGGCAAAATAAGGCTTCATTGAGTGCTCCCTTCAGAATTTAAAGGTGCCGAGCGGAGGGAAAGACGTGACGATATTACGGATTGCACCTTGTGGATGTCAACAGATTATCAGATCCGCCATAACCCCCAGGTCTGAACGCGTCATCTTTGGGTGGCCCCACGGTTGCGGCCGGGTTGATCTCTCCACCGAGCTTCGCTATATAGACGCGACTGCTCCTGCGGCTTGCGGCCGCTGAACAAAAAGCGGAGTTCAATCATGGCCGATCTATATGCCCCTTTTCGCCAGATCGCCGACCATCCGTTGGCCTATGCCCGCCAATGGCGGCAGCGGACCGCAGGCCCGGTGATCGGTACCCTTTGTTCCTATGCTCCCGAAGAGATCATCGTCGCTGCCGGCGGACTTCCCCTGCGGCTTTTGGGTTCCGGCCGCAACCTTCAGGAGGCCGACGCCAACCTTCAGGCCTATAGCTGCAGCCTGGTGCGCGGGGTCCTGGCCGACCGGCGTTCCGGGTGCCTCGACTTTCTCGATGGCAGCGTGTTTCCCCATACCTGCGATTCGATCCAGCGTCTGAGCGATGTATGGCGGCTGCTCGGTCCGGATCGTTTCCATGCCGACCTGGTATGGCCGGTGACGGTGCTGCGGCCCGGGGCCGAAGATTATGCCGCGGAGATTCTCAAGGCCTTCGGGGCACAGGTGGCCGGCGCCTTTGGAAAATCGGTGGACGCGGCGGGCCTCGATGCTGCCGCAGGGCTTTACAACCGGATCCGCCAGAGCCTGTGCGCCTTGTACGAACTGTTGCACCGGCAGCCGGGGCGCATCACCGGCGACGATCTGTTTTCGGTGCTGCGCGCCAGCCATGTCATGGACCGCCATGAGCTGGCCGACGCCCTGGAAAAACTCCTGGCTGGTCTTCGCTCCACGGCCCGGATCGAGACCGGCGCGGGTGGCACCCCGAAGCGTCTCCTGCTGGCCGGAGGGGTCTGTGACCTGCCCGATCTGCACCGGTACATCGAGGCTGCCGGGGCCGTGGTGGTCGGCGACGATCTGTGCACCGGCGCGCGTTACGCGGCGGGCCGAATCGATACCGGCATCGACATCTGGCGCGCCCTGGCCAGGTGCTATCTTGAACGCACGGTTTGCCCGGCCAAACATGCCGGCATCACGTCGCGGGGCGACGCCATGGTCGGTGCGGTCCGGCGGACTGCGGCCGACGGCGTGGTTCTGGTTTATTTGAAATTTTGCGATCCCCACCTTTTCGACTATCCCTATCTCAAGCAGCGCCTGGAAGCGGCCGGTGTGCCGGTTTTGATGGTGGAACTGCAAGAAGCCCATGCGGCCGAGGGCCAGCTGCGCACCCGGCTGGAAGCCTTTGTGGAGATGCTATAAGAGGAGCTTGGATCATGACCGTCGCCTCCCAGACTGCCACCCCCGGCGGCCGGACCGCCAAGATCCGGTGCGTGGCGCGCATGAAAGAAATCATGACGCACTACTACATCGAGGCCAAGACCGCCGCCGACAACGGCCGCAAGGTGGCCTGGATCACCAGCGGCGGCCCGGTGGAGCCGCTGATCGCCATGGACGTCATTCCGGTCTACCCGGAAAACCACGGGGCCATGATCGGTGCGGCCAAGATGGGCCAGGATCTGTGCGAGAAGGCCGAGGCCATGGGCTACAGCAGTGATCTGTGCTCCTACGCTCGGGCTGACATCGCCGCCGCGCTCATCGACGGGGGACCCATCGGCGGACTGCCGCGGCCCGACATGCTCGTTTGCTGCAACAATATCTGCGGCACGGTGCTCAAGTGGTACGAGATTCAGGCCCGGAGCCTCGATGTGCCCCTTTTCATCCTCGATACCCCCATCTGCCACACCGGGTGCTCCGATGCCGTGCGCCGGTATGTGCAGGGCCAGATTCAAGAGTACATCCGTTTTCTGGAAGCCGCCTGCGGCCGGCCCATGGACCTGGAGCGGATGGCGGCCGTGGGCCGGCTTTCCATCGAGGCGCAACGCCTCTGGCAGGCCGTGCTGGATACCGCCGCCCACCGGCCGGCTCCCCTGAGTGCCTTTGACGCCTTTTTTCACCTGGCCCTGATCGTGACCCTGCGCGGGACCCAAACCGCAGTGGACTACTACGGTGAACTGCTGGCCGAGATGCGCCAGCGCATCGACGAGGGGATCGCGGCGGTGGCCGATGAACGTTACCGCCTGCTTTGGGACAATCTGCCGATCTGGTATCGCACCCGCTGGCTTTCCGAGCGTTTCGCGGCCCACGGGGCCTGCCTGGTGGCCGATACCTACACTTCAGCCTGGTGCAGCTCCCTGCCCTACCTAGATGAGAGCGATTTTTTGCGCTCCATGGCCGACGGCTACACCCGGATCTATCTCAACCTGGGTATCGACCGGATGGCGGCCAGCGTGGTGGAGATGATCGACAAGTACCAGGTGGACGGGCTGGTGATGCATTCCAACCGTTCATGCAAGCCCTATTCGCTGGGCCAGTACGATATCCAGCGCATCGTAGCGGACCGGCGCGGCCTGCCGACCCTGATGATCGAGGCCGACATGGTCGATCCGCGGGCCTTTGCCGAAGGACAGGTCGAAACGCGTATCGATGCCTTTATGGAGATGGTCAAGGAAAGAAAGGATTCCAAGCAGCCATGATCACGGCAGGCATCGATGTGGGCTCCATCTCGACCAAGGCGGCCCTTTTGGAGGCAGGACGGATTCTCGCCGTAAAGGTGATCGCCACCGGTTACAACGCGCGCAAGGCGGCCGAAGAGGTTTTCGAGGCGGTGGTTTCTGGCGCCGGGCGGCGCGCTTCGGACGTGGCGCGCATCGTGGCCACCGGGTACGGGCGCAACAGCGTCGGCTTCGCCGAACGGGCGGTGACCGAGATCACCTGCCATGCGGCCGGGGCCCACTATGCCGATCCGGCGGTGCGCTGCGTCATCGATATAGGGGGCCAGGACAGCAAGGCCATCGCCCTGGACGAAAGCGGCCGGGTGCGCGATTTCGTCATGAACGACAAGTGCGCCGCAGGCACTGGGCGCTTTTTGGAGGTCATGGCGCGGGCCCTGGAAGTGGATCTGGACGCTTTCGGAGACATGGCCCTGAGCGCTGAGCGGCCGGCAGCGATCAGCAGCCTGTGTACGGTCTTCGCCGAATCGGAGGTGATCAGCCTCATCGCCCGGGGCGAAGCGCGGGCCAACATCATCGCAGGGATTCACGAGGCCATCGCCTCGCGGGTGGCGACCATGGCCCGCCGGGTGGGGGTGGTGCCGCCGGTGATGATGACCGGTGGGGTGGCGCTCAATCGAGGGGTGGTGCGGGCTCTGGCACGGCAGATCGGCCACGCGGTGGCCGTTACCGATCAGGCCCAGGTCAACGGCGCCGTAGGGGCTGCGCTGCTGGCAGCCGCCGGCTAGCCGTTTTTTGATCTATCCGGCACCGGAAAAGCCGCTGCGTGGTCCAGGAAAATTGCCGGCAGCGGCGATTTGAGCGGGCGGGAAAGGGTGCCATGGGGCTAGGCCGGCCCGTGTTCTGGGTTTTACAGTTCGGCCACCTCGAACCGGTTGTCCATCAAATCGAAGATCAGCAGCTGACGGTGCAGGCCGCTGCCGGTTTGCAGAAGTATTTTCAGTGCTTCGCTGGCCGCCAGGCTGGCCAGGGTCCATACGGCCTGGGGCAGGGTGCCGAGCCGGGCCTCGGCACCAAAGCGGGGCGCGTTTTGCGGCGGTCCGTAAACGGCGTATAAACCAAGATCAGGAGGATCCTGGGGGTATACGACAGTCAGTTGGCCGCTGGCCCCTCCCGCGGCGGCCGATACGAGGGGGATGGCCGACCGGCGCGCCGCGGCTTCCAGAACGAAGCGGTCCGGCAGGTTGTCGAGGCAGTCCATGGCCAGGTCGGCGCCTTGCAGCAGATCGACGGCGTTTTCGGCCGTCAGACGGCGGCGTTCCAGGCGGGCTTCCACCGCCGGATTGATCCGGCTCAGGTGCCGGCCGGCGCTCAGGACCTTGGAGGTGCCCAGATTCCGGCCGGTACACAGCAGTTGGCGGTTGAGGTTGGTCTCCTCGAAGTCGTCCCCATCGACAAGGGTCATCAGCCCGACGCCGAGCCGGGCCAGGATTTCCACCAGCGGCCCGCCCAGGCCCCCCAAGCCGACCAGTGCCACCCGGGATGCGAGGAGTCTGGCTTGCTGGGTCGCATCGAGGCTGGCGGTATTGCGGGCGTAGCGCCGGGGAAGGATCCCGTCTGCCAGGGCCGCCATTTCAACCAGGCGCACCGCAGCACCGCTGCGCCTGGCGATAGCCAGGGTTTCGCAATGGGGTAAGGCCTGGTAAGGGGTGCCATCCGGGCGCCGGGACGTCACGGTTGCCCGGCGAACAGCGCTGAGTAAAAAGGATTGCATGGGGCGAGCCTTTCTCCGGGGGCCGGTCTGTGCCGTCACCCGCCGCCCACGGGCGGAAAGAGGCCGAGGCGGTCACCGTGGTTCAGGACCGTCTCGGGAGCGGCGCGGCGGCCGTTGACGAAGATCAGCTTGATCTGACCGGGAACGATTCCCAGGCTGCTGAGCAGGTGGCCCACCGTGGTGCCGGTGGTGATGGGATGCGCGGTCGCGTCGGGTGGTTCGAGGGGTTTGAGACTGGCATAACAGTGGATTTGGATGCGGTCGGTCATTGAAGGATCGCCGGGCTCGAAAAATGTTGCGCCGTCTGGTATGGATCAATCTGTTGTTCCGGGTGCCTTATGGACGCGCCATGGCACGCTGCGCTGGGCTCGTCTTGTTTGCATTGAGCCTACTTTAAAAATCTTTAGCGGCCAAAGTCAAGCGGGCGGTGCGCGGCCGACGGTACTCAAGATGCCCCTGTCGGAAACCATTTTCCCGATTTTTATCGTTATCGGACTCGGACTTTTGGCCGGGCAACGGGGATACCTGCCGGCCGGCTTTCTCGGACCGGCCAACCGCCTAGTCTATCACTTGGCCATTCCGGCGATGATCTTCCGGGCCATTGCCGGCGGCAGTCTGCGTCACCAGTTTCACCTGCCGGTGCTGGCCGTGACCCTGGGGGCTGTGGCGGCAGGATTTTTAGTGTCCGGCCTGGTGGCCGGCCGGCTGGCCTCCGGGCCGGCAAGGCAGGCCAGTTTTCGCCAGTGTGCTTTTCATGCCAACGTGGGCTACATCGGCTTGGCCGTGGTCTATTTTTCCCTGGGCGATGACGGCCTGGGACGGGCCAGCATCCTGGCCGGCTTTATCATGATTTGGCAGAACCTGCTGGCCGTGGTGACCCTGTCCGCCGGCCGGCAGGTTTCGCTGGTCCAGCGGTTGCACCGTGTGATGGGCAATCCGGTGATCGTGGCATCGTTGCTGGGGATCGCTTTTTCGGCGCTGGGGCTGCGGCTGCCGGCCGTCGCGGATCGCAGCCTGGACATCGTTGCCAGGATGGCCCTGCCCCTGGCCCTGCTGGTGATCGGCGCCACCCTTTCACCGGCCCAGATCCGGGCCGCACTGGTGCCGTCCCTGGCCGCCAGCGCCATCAAGCTTGGGGTGATTCCGGGGTTAGCCCTGGTCGTCTGGAAATGGACGGCCGTGCCGCCGACCGGATATCTACCGGCACTGATTCTGCTCGCCTCGCCCACGGCCACCGTGGCTTACGTCATGGGACGGGAAATGGGTGGGGATCCGGACCTGGCGGCCGCGGCGATTTCGTTGAGCACCCTGCTTTCGTCGGTGACCTACATTGCTTGGCTGATGGTCGCCGTTTAGATCGGTGACGTCCTAAAAAACTTCCGTGTACCCCTTCCACATCTCGACCCATCCCAAAAGTCCTCCGATCCGGCGATAATGGCCGGCCACGACAAACATTCACCGAAAATTCGCGGCGGGCGATTTTTAGGGTTGACAGGGCCGGGGAACTTGAATTAAAAATGTAACCGGTTACATAAACTTGTTGTAAAACATATATAACAATTTAAAATTAAACAAAAATATAAATGAAACCGAGAACAATAATGCGGAGGGGGCGATGGTGACCATATCCGATATCGCCAAGTTGGTGGGCGTCAGCCGGGCGACTGTGTCTCGGGTTCTGAACGAACCGGACAAGGTCAAGCCGGAAACCCGGGACAGGGTGCAGCGGGCCATGGCGGCTCACGACTACGTGTATAATGCCCTGGCCGGTGGGCTTAGCACCAAGCGCACCCATACACTGGGGCTGGTCATTCCCACCATCACCAACCCGGTCTTTGCCGTCTCCACCAAGGGCATTCAGGAAACGGCCGGCCGGCGCGGCTATTCGATCCTTTTGGGATCCACGGACTATTCCGCCGCCATGGAATTTGAACTGGTCAAGCTCTTTCAGGTCAAGCAGGTCGACGGGTTGATCTTCACCGGTGCGCCGGCGGCCGAAACCACCGCCGCCTACCTCAAGCGTTGTGCTCTGCCCTATGTCGTCACTTGGAGCCTGGTTGGTGAAGGCGAGGCGTCGTGCGTGAGCTTTGACAACGTCCGGGCCGCACGGCATGCGGTGGACTACCTCGTGTCCATGGGGCACCGGTGCATCGGGATGATCGTCGGCCGGTTCAGCGAAACGGGCCGCGCCGAGCGCCGGTGGCAGGGCTACCGCCAGTCACTGGCCCACCACGGTCTGGTTGAGGACGAACGGCTGGTCATCCAGAGCGAATACACAGTGGCGGGGGGCCGGGCGGCCATGGTCCAGTTGTTGCGTCTGGAGAACCGGCCCACGGCTGTTTTTTGCGGCAACGATATTCTGGCCTACGGCGCCATGGCGGCCGTGCGTGACAAAGGGCTGGCCGTGGGAAGGGATGTGAGCATCGTCGGTTTCGACGACCTGGACATGTCGCCGGTTACCGATCCGCCCCTGACTACGGTGCGCATTCCCGGCCACCGGATGGGCGTGCTGGGCGCCGAAAGGCTCATTGATCTCATCGAGGGGCGGGTCACCGGTACCCTCCAGCAGACCCTGGAAACCGATCTGATCGTGCGTCAATCCGTCATGCCGCCGCAGGCGACGGCAGATGGCCTGGCCACCTAGGGATCATCAACAAGAAAGGAATCGTGACGTGAAGGTTGAATATCTGAAAAAGGCCGCCAAGACACCGGCCACCGATGAAGGCCGTACCCGGGAAATTGTGATCGAGATGCTCGACCGCATCCGATCCGGGGGAGAAGCGGCGGTGCAAAGCTACGCTGAAAAACTGGACGGTTGGACCGGGCCGATCATGGTCGACCAGGATCAGATCGACGCGGCTGGCGAACTGGTCAGCGCCCAGACTCGCGATGACATCCATTTTGCCTACGACCAAGTGTACACCTTCGCTCGCAAGCAGCGCGAGAGCATGCTGGAGTTCGAAACCGAACTGCACCCCGGGGTCACGGCCGGCCAACGGCTCATTGCCTGCAACGTGGCCG
This sequence comes from Desulfobacterales bacterium, assembly GCA_963668645.2. GTDB lineage: Bacteria > Desulfobacterota > Desulfobacteria > Desulfobacterales > UBA2174 > UBA2174. The sequence continues at coordinate 1,187,295 of CAXXWC010000021.1, read as the reverse complement.
GTTGCTACGTGCCGGGGGGGCGTTTTGCCCATGCGGCCTCGGCCATCATGAGCATCGCCACGGCTCGGGCCGCCGGCGTGCCCTTCGTGGTGGCCTGTTCGCCGCCGCACCAGGGAAAGGGAATCCATCCCTCGATCCTCTATGCCATGAGTGTCTGCAAGCCGGACGTGATCCTGACCCTCGGCGGGGTCCAAGCCGTCGCGGCCATGGCCTACGGCGCTTTCAGCGGCAAGCCGGCCGACATCCTGGTGGGACCGGGCAACAAATTCGTGGCCGAAGCCAAGCGCATCCTCTACGGCGAGGTGGGCATCGATGTCTTTGCCGGCCCGTCGGAGATCCTGGTGCTCGCCGACGAAACCGCCGATCCACAAATCGTGGCCGTCGACCTGGTCGGCCAGGCAGAACATGGTTACGACTCGCCGGCAGTCCTGGTCACGACTTCGCGCGCCCTGGCCCAGGAGGTGATCGCGCAGGTGCCGCAGATCATCGCCGCCCTGCCGGCCCCGGCCGTTACCGAGGCGTCCTGGCGCGACTACGGCGAAGTGGTCTTCTGTCCGGATCGCCAGACCGCGGCGGCCGTTTCCGACCAGTACGCCCCTGAACACCTCGAGGTCCAGGCCGCCGATCTGGACTGGTACCTGGCCCACCTGACCAACTACGGTTCGCTGTTTCTCGGCGAGGAGGCCACGGTGGCTTACGGCGACAAGACCTCCGGGCCCAACCACATTCTTCCGACCAAGCACGCGGCGCGCTACAGCGGCGGTCTTTCGGTCGGAAAATTCATCAAGACGGTGACCTACCAACGCCTGACGAAGGAAGCCAACCGGCAGATCGGCGCTGTGGCGGCCCGCATCTCGCGCCTGGAGGGGATGGAAGCCCACGCACGCTCCTGCGATGCGCGTCTGGCGAAGTACTTTCCGGGCCAGACTTTTGACAAAGGAGTGTTGAAGCAATGACGCGTGTCGAAGAACTATTTTCCCTCGGGGGCCGTGTAGCCCTGGTGACCGGCGGCAGTTCGGGCATCGGACGGGCCATGGCCGGTCATCTGGCCGCGGCCGGGGCTGCCGTGGTGCTCGTCGCCCTGCCCGGGGAGGCAGTCCAGCTCGAGGCGGCCAAGGCTGAAATCGAGGCTGCCGGAGGGCGCGCCGCCCACGTCTGCTGCGATGTCAGCCGGCTGGATGACCTGCCGGGTATGGTGCAACGGGCCACTGCCCTCTTCGGCTCTCCGGATATCCTGGTCAACGCGGCCGGGGTCAATCTGCGTGAACCGTGGGACAAGGTCAGCCCGGGAACCTGGAACAAGACCCTGGCCATCAACCTTACGGCCCCCTTTTTTCTTGCCCGGCTGCTCGTGCCGGCCATGCAGGCCAAGAAGTGGGGCAAGATCATCAACATCGGGTCGCTCCAGTCGGTGCGGGCCTTTCCCAACAGTGCGCCCTACGGGGCCTCCAAGGGCGGGGTGATGCAGCTGACCCGGGCCATGGCAGAAGCCTGGTCGGGCAACCAGAGCGGGATCACGGCCAACGCCATCGGACCGGGGTTTTTTCGTACCGGTCTGACCGCTCCCCTCTTCAAAAACGACAAGGTCATCCAGGCCCTGGCGCACCAGACGATCATCGGCCGCAACGGTGATCTGACCGATCTGGCCGGTCTGACGATTTTTCTGGCCTCCCGGGCTTCGGACTACATTACGGGCCAGTTGATCTTTCTCGACGGCGGCTGGACAGCCAAATAGAGGCAACAGAAAGGACCCGCCCATGAAAGCCCTGGTATTTACCCGACCGGATCATATGGAGTTTCGAGAGGCGCCGGAACCGGTGCCCGCGGACGGTGAGGTGCTGGTGCGGGTCAAGGCGGTGGGTATCTGCGGTTCGGACTTGCATGCCTATCACGGGCACGATCCGCGGCGGGTGCCCCCGCTGATCCTCGGCCATGAGGCCGCCGGGACGGTGGCCAGCGGGTCGCGTCGCGGCGAGGCCGTGGTGATCAACCCCCTGATCACCTGCGGACACTGCGTATTTTGTGACCAGGGGCGCAACAACCTGTGCAAGACCCGGGAGTTGATCGGTATGCGCCTGGCCGGGGCCTTTGCCGAATACGTGTGCATCCCCAAGCGCAATCTGGTGCCGATGCCGGCGCAACTTCCCTTCGAGAAGGCCGCCCTGACAGAGCCGGCGGCAACCGCCCTGCACGCCTTGAACCTGGCCAGGAAACTGTCGCTTCGTCCCCTGGCCGAACAGTCCGTGCTGGTCATCGGCGCAGGGGCGGTAGGGCTTCTCACGGCCCTTTTGCTCAAAGGCTCTGGGGCCGGCGGCGTCACGGTGGCCGAAAGCAATCCGCTGCGGCGCGAGGCCGCCGCGCGCTGGTGCGACTGCGCCGTCCACGACCCGTTCCACGACTCCCCGCTGGACGAGGGGGCCTTTCCCCTGGTGATCGACGCGGTGGGCGCAGGGGTGACCCGGCGTTTGGCATCGTACGCCGTCAGCCCCGGCGGTGTGCTGGTTCACATCGGATTGATGGACAGCGCCGAGGGGTTGGACATGCGCAAAATCACCCTCATGGAGGTCATGCTGCAAGGGGTTTACTGCTACAGCCGGGCCGATTTCATGGCCGCGGCTGACGCCTTGGCTCAAGGACTTTTGGGGGATCTGGCCTGGGTGGAGGACCGGCCGCTGGCCGACGGGCCTCGATCCTTCGACGACCTGGATTGTGGTCGCACGGCGGCGGCCAAGATTGTGCTGCGACCGGAATGACGGCAGGCATCCCCTTGAATGGCAGCCGTGATCGATCCAGGTCGCCGCCCGGCGGATTGCGTCGATGCGAATTTCGAATGGATGCTCAAGGAAGGCTTGTTGGCAAACATTCAGGGCAGGCGTGTCAGTGATGGCAATGATTGGACCAGACATTATCTCATCATCCAAGGAGGCTTAACCGATGATTCAGTTCTTGGTGCACGAGCAGGCAGACACCGTAGGTGTGGCTACGGTGGAAATCAAGGCCGGTGAAACGGCCGAAGGCCTTTTCATGGACAGCCAGCAGGCGGTCCGGGTCAAGGCCAACCACGACATTCCTCTGGGCCACAAGATTGCGCTCAAGGCCCGCGCGGTGGACGAGGGCGTGATCAAGTACGGTCACGATATCGGTCGGGTGGTGGCGGCTTTTGAAAAGGGCGACCACGTTCACGTCCACAATCTGAAGACCAGGAGGTGGTAGCAAATGACGACGACTCCCAAGGTAATGGCCTACCGGCGCGAAAACGGCCGGGTGGGCATCCGCAACCATGTGGTGATCCTGCCGCTGGACGATCTGTCCAATGCGGCCTGTGAGAAGGTGGCCTACAACATCAAGGGATGCAAGGCGCTGCCGCATCCCTACGGGCGGCTGCAGTTCGGCGAGGACCTGGCGCTGCATTTTCGTACCCTGATCGGCACCGGCGCCAATCCCAATGTGGCGGCGGTGGTGGTGATCGGCATCGAACCGGAGTGGACCAACGTGATCGTCGAGGGGATCGCCAAGACCGGAAAGCCGGTGGCCGGTTTTTCCATCGAGCGCCACGGCGAGATCAAGACGGTGGAAATGGCCAGTTGGAAGGCCAAGGAGTTCGTGCACTGGGCCAGCGAACTCAAGCGTGAGGCGTGCGACCTGAGCGAGATCTGGGTCAGCGTCAAGTGCGGCGAGTCGGACACGACCAGCGGGCTTGCCTCCAATCCGACGGTGGGCAACGCGCTGGAAAAGTTGGTGGCCATGGGCGGAACCTGCTCGTTCGGCGAGACCAGCGAGATTACCGGTGCCGAGATGGTCTGCAAGGAGCGCGGCGCCACACCGGAGATTGGCGCGCAGTTCATGGCGATGTTCGATCGCTATGCGGCGATGATCGACCGCAACAAGACCGACGATCTTTCCGGCAGCCAGCCGACCAAGGGCAACATCGCCGGGGGGCTGACGACCATCGAGGAGAAGGCCTTCGGCAACCTGCAAAAGATCGGCAAGAAGATCAACTATGTGGGGGTCCTCGACAAGGCCGAGAGCCCCACGGGCCCGGGCCTTTGGTACATGGACACGTCCAGCGCGGCGGCCGAGGCCGTGACCCTTTGGGCTGCCGGCGGGTTCGTGGCCCACTTTTTCCCTACGGGCCAGGGCAACATCATCGGCAATGCCATCGAGCCGGTGATCAAACTGTCGGCCAACCCGCGCACGGTCAAGGACATGGTCGAGCACGTGGACTACGACTGCTCGGCGATTTTGCGCGGCGAACTGACCCTGGACGAGGCCGGCGACGCGCTGCTGGCGCTGCTGGTGCGCACCTGCAACGGCCGGCTGACGGCCCAGGAGGTGCTCGGTCACCAGGAGTTCGTGCTGACCAAACTCTACGAGAGTGCCTGAGCAATGCTCTGGCGATGAACGGCAGCCTTTGCCGGTGGTCCTGAAGCAGTGCCGGTAGCGGCAAGGCCGACTCACCGATAATCACATGGCCGGGGGATGTACCTGTCCCCCGGGCCAGTCAAGCAGGGGTGAGGGAAGCGATGCCAAACAAACAGAACCACATCGGCTTTGCCGGGGGTGAGCGAATCGCGATGGCGCTTTTTATCTTTCTTTTCGGGCTGTACGTGCTGAACATCCTCATCGGAAAGGCGATCATCGTTTTCGGGTGGAAGATTTGCCACATCGGCAACGTCGGTGAATTTCTGATTCTGCTGGCGGCCTCTGTAGCATTCATTATCGTCGCATTGCATCGAGAGGCAGTAGAGATGTCAAAGCGAACATCAGATAAGCAATAGGAGAAAATCATGACCGAGAAAGAGGAACTCAAAGGTTTGAAATCCGAAGCGCGTCGGCGGTTCCTGGCGCTGAGTACAAAAGTCGGGTTCACCACTGCCGCCGTTGCGATGTCAGTGGGCGCGCTGGGCTCCAGCGATGCCCTGGCGACAGGCGCCATAGCAGATGAAGAAAAGGAGCGCCAGAAGCGCGCCAAGTACACCATGAACCTTGCCACGCCTTACATTCTCGGGGCTTCCCGGGCTTATCCGGTCATGCAGATGGATTTCAAGGAAAACATCCAAAACGCCACCAACGGGCAGGTGTACGTCAAGCTGGCGCCCGGGGGACAGCTCGGTGCAGAAGGTGCCCTGGTGCAGAAGGTCCAGGCCGGTACGATCCAGGCGGCGGAGCACTCGATCGCCAACTTCGCCCCGTTCGCCCCGGCGGTCGACGTGATCAACATCCCTTACTGTTGTGGCCAAAACCAACAGTTCATCAATCTGGTCACTTCCAAGGCCTGGAAACAGGAGGTTGATCCCAAGATTGAGGCCAAAGGGTTCAAGGCCCTGTGGTATGTATGCATCGATCCGCGCACCATCGCCATCCGCAGAGGGGTGGAGGGGCCGATCAAAACCCCGGAACAGATGCGGGGGATCAAGTTTCGCGTTCCCGGTTCCAAGCTCCTCCAGAAGTTCTACCAGCTAATCGGTGCCAACCCCACTCCCGTGGCCTGGAGTGAAACCCCATCGGCGATCAAGCAGGGTGTGGCCGATGGCCTCGATTCGAGTGTTGAAGCCCTGCTGGTTTACGGCTTCAAGGACATTCTCTCCTGCGTGACCTTCAATGCCGCTGTCCCCGACGCCCAGGTCTATTCCTGCAATCTGGAGTGGTTCAAGGGCCTGCCGAAAGACGTTCAAGACGGGGTCGTGTTTGCCAGTGAAATGACCAGCCGCCAGAACCTGGCCAAGGTTCCGGCGAGCCGCGCCTATGCCATGGCCGAGATGGCCAAGGCCGGGGTGAAGTTCCATGTGCCCACGCCCGGGGAAAAGGAGATGTGGGTCGCCCAGGCCGGCGCACAGCTTCCGGCCTGGGATGACATCAAGAAGGAACTGGTCGGCTCTTTGACCAAGTTTGGCAAGCTGGAAGAGGCGGCCAATACGTTCAATAATTTTTATGTCCACGATGTTTGACGGCCCGCTGATCGTCTGAGTGACGCTCCGGCGTGACGTGCAGCGGACAAAACTGCGACGACCAAGCGCAGCCAGGTCGGGTTATGCAATTGAAACAGATCCTGAAACAGATTGATCAACATGGTGAACGCTATCTGCTGTTGCCCCTGTACGCCATGATCGTGATCACCGTATTCATGGAGGTCGCCCGGCGTAGCGTGCTTTCCTACTCATCGCTTTGGGCGGAGGAAATCGCGCGCTATGCATTCATTTATGTGGCCTGGATCGGCGCCTCGGCCGCCATCAAGGAGCGGGCCCATATTCGTATTGACGTTCTGCTGCACCTGTTTTCCCGGCGGATACGCGGCGTCGTTTTCCTCTTTGGCGATATCGTCACTCTCGTTCTGGCAGTACTGGCGATTTACTGGTCCATGGGGACCTTGCTGACGTCCATTCATTACGGCTCGGTCACCCAGGGGCTGAGAATCAGCCAGGCCTGGTTCTTGGCCGCCGTGCCGCTCGGGTTTTCGATGATGGTTATCCGGCTGTTGCAGGCCATGTGGCGGGACTGGAAGGATTTGAAGGCCGGGCGACCCGTGTTTGAGGGCAATACGCTTTTTGACGGCAGGAGCTGACCAATCCATGTATCCACACCTGATCCAGCAACAGACGTTGACACTCGGCTGGGATTTTTATCTGCCGCTGCTTGGCATGGCCATCATGATTCTGTTGGCCGTTCGCGTTTGGGTGGCCGTCGGGATCGGTTCACTGGCCATGCTGTTGTCAACCGGCGTCCTGCCGCCGACCCTGATGGGCGAGGCCCTGTTCGATGGGGCGGATTCGTTTGCTCTCATTGCTGTGCCGCTCTTTATCCTCACCGGCGACGTGTTGGTGAGAACCGGGCTGTCCAACAAGCTTCTCGATGTAGCCGAAGCCACCATGGGCTGGCAACGTGCCGGGTTAGGGACATCCACCGTACTGGGCTGCGGATTTTTTGCATGCATCTCCGGTTCCGATGCCGCGGATGCCGCAGCCATCAGCCGCATTACCGTTCACCGTCTTGTTGAAAAAGGGTACCCCAAAGGCTATGCCTGCGCACTCGTGGCGGCCGGTGCCTGTACCGGTGTGCTGATCCCCCCATCGATTTCATACATCATCATCGGCCTTATTCTCGGAATTTCGGCCTCCACCCTGTTTCTGGCAGCCGCTGTTCCGGGTGTGCTGATCCTGTTGTCGGTGATGGCCACGAACGTCATGGTCAACTCGGTCAAAGGGTACGAGGTCTCGGGCGTCGGCTTCGATTTAAGGTATTGGCTAAAGACCCTCTATTCCGCACGCTTCGCCTTGTTGATTCCGTTTATCATCCTCGGCGGCATCTATTCCGGGATCTTTACCCCCACAGAATCGGCGGCGGTGGCCGTGGTCACCAGCATCATCATCGGATTGTGCCAGGGCACGTTGAAGCTGGCCGATTTTCCCGAGATGCTGGAAACTTCGGCCAAGATCAACGGGATCATTGTACCGATTATCGCCATGTCGCTGCCCCTGGCCCAGACCCTGGCATCACTTCAGGTGCCTCAGTTCTTCGTTTATACCATGACCAGTCTGACCACCAACAAGGTCCTGATCGTTTTGATCATGGTCGTGATTCTCATGGCCGCCGGATGCGTTATGGAAACCACGCCCAACATCGTCATTCTTTCGCCCCTGCTGCTGCCCCTGGCTCAGGAGATCGGAATGAACGATATTCATTTTTGTATTTTCATGATCACGGCGCTGGGTATCGGGTTCATTACACCGCCCTTGGGGCTCAATCTGTTTGTGGTGTCCGGGGTTACCGGGACTTCTGTCATGGCGATATCCTGGCATGCCATCCTGTTTGTAACGGCGATGTTGGTCGTTTTGATGGTTCTGGCTTTTGCCCCGTCGCTGTCCTTGTGGCTGCTTTGAGGTGAGCGGTGTCCGTGCCCCGATTGGGAAGGGGTGCGGTGTCAGCGCTGATGAAGACAAAGATCGCAATCATTACAGGAAAGGGAAGTCTCGCAATGAAAATAGCCCACTATACCGAATCCGAGCTCATGCCGGTCGGACGCGAAGGCGCCAAAGGGTTTGCCGGACGTTTGGTTATCGGCAGTCGCGACGGCGCCAAAAATTTCTACATGCGCTTTTTCGAGATCGCGGTGAATGGATACACCCCTGTCCACCGGCATGAATGGGAACACGAGATCATCATCTTTTCCGGCAAAGCTGACTTTTTCAACGCGGGAAAATGGGTGCCTGTCTCCCAGGGCGATACGCTGTTTGTCCCGGGCAGCGAGGAGCACGGGTTCAAAAATACGGGTGATGCACCCATGGTCTTCGCATGCATGGTTCCCTCCAGCGCTCCTGAAATTTAGTGCCGCCATTGGACGTTGCAAGGGAAAATCGAAGCGCTCCGCATCGGGCGTTTGAAATTGTCGAAGGATGAATAAGGATAAAAAAAGGAGGTAGTTATGAGAAGGACTGGCTGGACGATAAGATCGGTAGTTGGCATGGCCTTTCTTTTTGCGCTTTTTATGATCGGTAAAACCGGGATGGCCCACGCCGCCGCAGAAGTCTTCAAGATTGTCGAAGCGCATACCGGCACGGAGATCAACACAACCTTTTATTCGGCCGACGAGTTCAAGAAGCGGGTGGAAAAATACTCCAATGGGCGCATTAAAGTGGAGGTCCATCCGGCCGGCTCCATGGGCAGCGACATGAAGCTGATGCAGATGGTGCAGCTGGGCACCTTGGATATCGGCCATACGTCCAACGGCAACTATGCCAGCATGGGGCGCGCCTGGTTGGAATTCGACCTGCCGTATATCGTTCACGGTCATTACAACTGGTTTCGTGTGATGACCAATCCCGAGATCTGGGAAAAGATGCAAGCGCGAGTGAAAAAGGACGGTTTCAAGTTGCTCCAGGCTTATCCGGCTGGCGGCGAGAGACACATCCTGACCACCAAGAGCATCGTCAAGAGCCCGGCCGATGCCAATGGCATCAAGCTACGCGTCGTGGCCTCGCCGATCGATCAAAAACTGGCGGCAGCGTGGGGATTTAGTCCGGTTTCCATCGCATGGGCAGAAACTTACACCTCTGCCATGCAAGGGATCGTCAACGGCGTCTACCTGCCGCCCCTTTGGGCCTATATCTCGAAGATCTATGAAGTGACCAAGTTCGTCACCGAAACGGGTGGCGGCGGGGTATGGCACATGGCACTCATGAACCTGGATCGCTACAACAGCCTGCCCAAGGAGCTCCAGGCCGCGGTGGACCGGGCGGCGACCGAGGCGTCGTTAGCCTGCTATCAGCATGACCAGTATTGGTGTCATAACGCCGAACAGAAGATGAAATCTGCCGGCTGCACCTTTTATAAACCGAGTAAAGAAGAAGAGGAACTCTGGGTCTCTAAAGCCAAGGCCCTGTGGGAAGATTGGATTAAAGATCTCAAGCTGGACAGGGAGTTTATAAAACAAATTCAGGACGCGCAAATCCCGTTGGATAAATATTGATCACCGCCGGGGGGAAGGGACGGCGAACTTCGGTTCTTCGTTCTTTCCTCCCCGTTGAAAGAAACCGGACCCATCTGGCTGAAAGGGAGAAAAGGATTTGGCAATGGATAACACGACCAAGGCATTTTTAGGAGACCTGTTTGATCTTACCGGAAAGACGGCCCTGGTGACCGGCGCAGGGCGAGGTCTGGGCAAGGCGATGGCCGACGCGTTGGCCAGAGCCGGCGCGGATGTGGCCGTGACGGACATTGACGCGGCCACGGCCGCTAAGACGGCAGAGGGGATCGTGGCCACGGGCCGCAAAAGCCGCGGCTTTGCAATAGACGTCACTTCGGAAAAAGACGTCATTGAGATGGTGGCCCAGGCGGAAGCGGAGCTTGGACCGATCAATATCCTGGTCAATAATGCGGGAATCCAGATTATCAAACCGGCCGAAGAATTTACCCTGGAAGAATGGAATCGCGTTCTCGGCGTGAATTTGACCGCCCAGTTCATCTGTTGCCGGGAAGTCGGCAAGTCGATGATCAAACAGGGCAAAGGCGGAAAGATCGTCAATATCGCTTCGGCCCATGCTTTGACGGCGAGCTTTCTGCATCCAGGCAGTGCCTATAACACCAGCAAGGCCGGCGTGGTGAATCTTACCCGGTCTTTGGCTACGGAATGGGGCCGATATCAGATTTGCGTCAATGCGATTGCACCGGGATTTTTTAAGACGGAAATGGCTGTCAAGCGGATCGATGATCCGGATTATGGGCCGAAGATGCGAGAGCGTCTCCCGTTGGGAGATTTCCAGGATCCGGTAAAGCATTTATCCGGCGCAGTGCTTTTTTTGGCCTCTCCGGCGGCCGATATGGTCACAGGCCATGTGCTCGTGGTCGATGGCGGATGGCTTTGCCACAGCTAGCGCAAGAGGCGCACAGGGAAAGCGGAGCTGGGTTCAAAATCCTGCCTGAGAAGCCGATCTTGGCCGTTTCACTGCACGGCGTCTAGGTGCGCCGGGGCCTGGGATCCGGGGTTTTGGAGCCAGCTTTCAGGACAGACAAGGTCCGATGAAAGTGTCCGGACACGCTCAAGATGAGGAAAGATTGACCATGACAGGAGCACATGATCGTTCAGCAACGCTGGAGCAGTTATTGAAAGGGCTCAAGGTAGTCAGTGACGGGGCATTTGTTTTCAGCAAATGGCTGCTGATTATGCTTATGTTTTGCATCGTGACTTTGGTGATGATCGATATTCTGTTCCGGTACGTGATCAACGTGTCGCTGATCTGGCCACAGGAAATCACCAAATGGTGTCTGGTTTGGGTCGGCTATATCGGGGCCGGGGCGGCGGTGCGGCTCGAGAGCAACGTCGCAATGACCATGTTCACCAACCGGCTTAGCGAGCGTTCGCGTTTCTGGGTTCTGTTGTGCGGAAAGTTTATCATGCTTTACTTTGTCGTTTTCTTTACCGGGCTCGGCTACCAGCAGGCGCTTACAAATCATGCTTTTTCATGGGCCGTCCATATCCCCTACACCTATGTCATGCTTGGAATGCCTCTGGCCGGCCTGTTGATGCTCATCCATCTATTTTATCTGATCACTAAAGACTTTTACGCTCTGTTTTACGGATCTTCATCGGAGTGCTAGCTGTGGATGGAATCGGCAATCCATAAGGGAGAACAGTATGATTGCAGCGATTTTTATAGGTTTTGCCATTATGATCTGCATCGGGCTGCCCATCGGTTTTTGCCTGGGCGTGATTCCGTTGTTTTTTGCCATGTTTTTCATGCGCTATTCCCTCAAGTTCATACCGCACGAGATGTTTGCTGCCCTGGATTCGTTTCCGCTGATGGCCATTCCCTTGTTCATCCTGGCAGGAAACCTCATGAACTCTGTCAAAATCACCCATCAGCTCATTCGGCTCAGCGACACCATGGTTGGGCATATCCGCGGCGGTCTGGCGCATGTGAACATCGTGGTGAGCATGTTTTTTGCGGGGCTGAACGGATCGGCCGTGGCCGATACCGTCTCGGTCGGCTCTGTTCTGATTCCGGCCATGGTCGATGAAGGCTATGACCCGGATTTCACCGCCGCGGTCACGGCCAGTTCATCCATGATCGGCGCCATCATTCCTCCGAGCGTGGCCATGGTGCTTTACGGCGCGACTCTGGGGGTTTCCATCGGCGGTCTTTTCGCGGCCGGGCTTATCCCCGGTTTGCTGATCGGGAGCATGCTGATTCTGACCGCCTACCTCATAAGCATACGCCGTAAATACCCGGTTCACTCAGAGCGGTTTTCGTTTCGAGAGTTCATCAAGGCGTTTAGGAAATCCTTCTTGGCGCTCTTGATGCCGCTGATTATTATCGGGGGGATGGTCCTGGGAATCTTCACCGCCACCGAAGCGGCGGGAATCGCCGTCGCCTATGCACTGCTGCTTGGCTTTGTAGTCTATCGTAATTTAAGCTTTTCCTCGTTCATTAATTGCCTCTTTGACAGTGCGGTCACCTCCGGTGTGATTCTCTTGTTGGTCGGCGCCTGCGCTCCTTTTGCCTGGCTTATCACGATGTTGGATGTGCCGACGACAATTGTCAAAATCATCACTGGTCTTACGAGCAACAAGTATCTTATCCTGCTGTTTTTTAACGTATTTCTCCTGGTAATGGGCATGGTTCTGGATGCGACGGCCAACATTCTGATCCTGGGCCCAATCCTGGCTCCGGTGGCGGAGGCTGTCGGCATTCATCCCCTGCACTTCGCCTTGCTGATGGTTGTCAATCTCATCATCGGTCTTGGCACACCGCCAGTAGGCACCTGCCTCTTTGCAACGGTGCCGTTGGCGAAAATTTCTGTCGAACGTATTTCCAAGGCGATTATGCCCTTCATTCTGGCGCAATTTGCGGTGCTGATTCTGATCACTTATTTCCCGCCGGTCGTGCTTTTTGTGCCCAAGCTTCTGGGGTTTGTGATGTAGGCTTGATAAGGTGCTGAAAAAAGGTGCTGAAAAGTCGGGCAGTTGTGTTTTCCTTTTGAAACTACGGGTGAGAATCGAAATGGATAGAAACTTAACGCCTCAAATCCTTGATGAAGTGGAGGCAAAGGGATGCCAGTTTAACAAGAGATACCACGGATGTGCCCAGAGTACGCTTGCTACCCTGATGGCTTTTTTCAACTTGGATAAGCCGGATGCATTTAAAGCTGCAACCGGCTTGGGGGGAGGCATCGGGCAGACGTTCGAAAATACCTGCGGTGCCCTTTTGGGAGGGGTCATGGCCGTTAGTCTCCTTTACGGGAGGGAACTTAATAACCTCGAGGGGGCCGAAGAAGCCAGGGCGACTTGTTCTGCCCTGTGCCGGAAGCTTCACGAGCGCTTTGAAAGGGAATACGGGAGCTCGATTTGCAAAAACATACACAAAAAAATTTTCGGACGCACCTATAACCCCAGAATCTCTGGAGAATGGGATGTCTATCTCGCCGACGGGGGACACGATCACAAGTGTCCTGAGGTCGTCGGCAAGGCAACGCGATGGACTGTCGAACTTCTCTGTTCCATTGGAAAAGAGAAGGCTGAAAAGGGATCGTGACGATTTCAAAATCGGCTGCAGGAACGTTAAACTTCTGCCAGCCGTCTGTGGGTGAACGGTGCCAAACCCACGATATGGCGTTGCCACTTGCCAAAAATTCTTGCCCTCATGCTGCCCTTGCCCAATTCGGCCACACGGTTTGACCGGCTGACGACTGCCATCCCCGCATGAAAGACACCAAACGTCCTCTACCCGAGGTGGATAAGAAAAATGAGCGAATTCAAACGACTGCTGATCATCGGCGGTGTGGCCGGCGGGGCTTCCTGCGCCGCACGGGCCCGGCGCCTGGACGAGAACGCCACCATCATCCTTTTCGAAAGGGGGCCCTACGTTTCCTTTGCCAACTGCGGGCTGCCCTACTACGTCGGAAAAGTGATCACCAAAGAGGAGGATCTGCTGGTCTCCACCCCGGAACTGTTCCGCGACCGGTTCAACGTGGAGGTCCGCACCGAGAGCAACGTGGAACGCATCGACCGGCAGGCCAAGACCATAACGGTCTGCGATCTGAAGACCGGCCGGCGCTACCAGGAGCGTTACGACGCGTTGGTGCTCGCTCCCGGATCGGTGCCGTTGCGGCCGCCGCTGCCGGGCCTCGATCGGCCCGGGATCTTTACCCTCTGGACCATCCCGGACACCCGCGCCATTATGGACTGGATCGGCCGCCATCGGGCCAAGCGGGCCGTGGTGGTAGGCGGGGGCTTCATCGGCCTGGAGATGACCGAGAACCTGCACCGGCTCGGCATGGCGGTGACCTTGGTGGAGATGCAGGACCAGGTGATGCCGCCGCTGGACCCGGAGATCGCCTGGTTCGTGCACCGGCACCTGGAGGAAAACGGCGTGGCCCTGGAACTCGGCTGCGCGGTGTCCGGCTTCAGCGGCCAGCAGGACGGCCCCATCCAGGTGGAGCTGGCCGACAAACGGCGGTTCCAAGCCGATCTGGTGGTGCTGGCCGCTGGTGTGCGACCGCGCAGCCGCCTGGCAGCCAAGGCGGGTCTCGAACTGGGCGAACGCGGCGGCATCCTGGTCGATCGTTATATGCGCACCAACGATCCGGCCATCTGGGCGGTGGGCGATGCCGTGCAGGTCACGGACCATGTCACCGGTCTGCCGGTAATGGTCCCGCTGGCCGGGCCGGCCAACCGCCAGGGCCGGGTTGCGGCCAACGCCATATGCCGTGACCTGTACCGCTTTCCGGCGTTCCGCGGTGTTCAGGGCACCGCCGTATGTGGACTCATGGGGCTGACCCTGGCCTGTACCGGGATCAACGAAAAGACGCTGGCGCGGCTCGATCCAGACGGCCGCCGCTGGCATGCGTGCAAGATCTACATTCATCCGGACAACCACGCGCGCTACTATCCGAACGCCGAAACCATTACCATCAAGCTGCTTTTCGACGGCGCCGACGGCCGCCTGCTGGGGGCCCAGGCCGTGGGGCACCTGGGGGTGGAAAAGCGCATCGACGTCATCGCCAGCCATCTGCAGCGCCGCGGCACCGTATTCGACCTGGAAGAGGCCGAGTTGAGCTACGCACCACAGTACGGCTCGGCCAAAGACCCGGTGAATATCGCCGGAATGGTGGCGGCCAACATCCTGCACGGCGATGCCCCCACCGTTTACTGGGAGGACCTGCCCAAATCCGATGTGCTGGTCTTGGACGTGCGCAAAGAGGAGGAGTTTGCCGAGGGGCATCTTCCCGGAGCGGTGAACATTCCGTTGCACACCCTGCGCCGTCGCCTGGACGAACTGCCGCGGCAGCGGGAGATCTGGGTTTACTGCCAGGTCGGGGCACGCTCCTACGTGGCCCTGCGCATGATGCTCCAGCACGGGTTCAGGGCGTACAATATCTCGGGCGGTTATCGTATGTATAAGCCGGTGAAACAGACGCGGATAAAGCATATGGAAGAGGGGGCATGAAAAAAATAATGTCACAGCTTCCAAGTGGGGACGAAACCGGCCAAGGTGAAGGCCAATCGGTTTTTTACAGATGTTGGATGGTTAAACCTTCCGGTCCGGCAAAGTTTGTTTGAGCCGTTTTTGTGTCCCCGAATGTGCCACGGTGCATGATGGGGCCGGATTTTGGACGAGACCTTTTTTCACTCCCGCTGCCTGCGAGGCCTGGACACCGGACCCCGCGGGCCGGGACCGACCAGCTTTCCCTCCGTGCTTTGAACATACCAGCCTGTCGCAGGTCTGATGACCGTTTCGGCCTGACGGTCGATGGGCTGTCCCGGCGTGGGCCGGACTTCATTCTTGCGAAGGCAGTGCGCTTCCGATAATAGTGTCGTCCTGAAAAGAAAGGAGATCACCCATGCCATCCGAGATGACCCATGTCCTGGTGACCGGTGCGGCCGGTTTCATCGGATATCATCTCAGCGAGCGGCTGCTGGCCGAGGGCCGGCGGGTGACCGGGCTGGACAACCTCAACGCCTATTACGATGTCGGGCTCAAACAGGCGCGTCTCCAGCGACTCGAACGGCATGCAGGGTTCGATTTTGTCCGCACCGATCTGGCAGACCGTCCGGCCATGGCTCGTCTCTTCGCCGCTGGTGGTTTTGATTCCGTGGTCAACCTGGCGGCCCAGGCCGGAGTGCGCTATTCTCTGGAAAACCCGCATGCCTATGTCGACGCCAACCTGGTGGGCTTTGTCAACGTACTCGAGGGGTGCCGGCACCATGGGGTGAAACATCTGGTTTTCGCCTCTTCCAGTTCAGTCTACGGCGCCAATACCCGGATGCCGTTTACGGTCCACCACAACGTGGATCATCCGGTGTCCCTGTATGCCGCTACCAAGAAGGCCAACGAGCTGATGGCCCACACGTACAGCCATCTTTACCGGCTACCATGCACCGGGCTGCGCTTTTTCACCGTTTACGGCCCCTGGGGGCGGCCAGACATGGCGCTTTTTCTCTTTACCCGCGCGATCCTGGCCGGAGAGCCGATCCGGGTTTTCAACCACGGTCGCATGCAGCGCGATTTTACCTACATCGACGACATCATCGAAGGGGTGGTGCGGGTCCTGGGGCGGGTTCCGGCAGGCGACGACGACTGGAACCCGGAGGCCCCGGATCCAGGGAGCAGCTGTGCCCCCTATCGGATTTACAACATCGGCAACCACCAGCCGGTGGCGCTGCTCGATTTCATCGGTAAGATCGAGGCGGCCCTGGGACAGCCAGCTCTCAAGGAGATGCTGCCGATGCAGGACGGTGACGTGCCGGCCACCTATGCCGATATCGAAGATCTGGCCCGGGACGTCGACTTTCGTCCCGCGACGCCCATTGGCGAGGGGATCCGGCGCTTTGTGGCCTGGTACCGGGAGTACTACGGCGTCTAAAGGGCGCGGGGCGGTTTCCAAGCGGTCCGCGTCCGGACCGTTGAACATCAAGGAACTTCGGCCATGGGATATTTTTTCTGGGAGGTGAGATGCAACTGACCATTGTCGGCACCGGCTATGTGGGCCTGGTGACCGGGACCGGATTTGCCAATCTGGGCCACCAGGTGACCTGCCTGGATATCGACCAAGACAAGATCCAACTCCTGGCAGCAGGAGAATTGACGATCTACGAGCCGGGGCTGGGTGAGATTTTTACGCGCAACCTGGCCAGTAAACGCCTCGTTTTTACCACCGACGTGAAAAGCGCGGTAAAAGGCGGGGAGATCATCTTTCTCTGCGTAGGCACTCCCCCGGATGCACGCCAGGCCGCCGATTTGACGGCGGTGCACGCCGTGGCGGCCGACATCGGGCGGTTCATGGAAGACTACAAGGTGGTGGTCAACAAAAGCACCGTGCCGGTGGGAACCGCCGAGATGGTGCGCAGCGCCATTGCCGGGCACCAGGATCACCCGATCCCTTTCGACGTGGTGGCCAACCCCGAGTTTCTGCGGGAAGGGGTGGCGGTCAAGGACTTCGAGAACCCCGAACGGATCATCATCGGTACGGACAGCCCGCGCGCCGAAGCAATCATGGTGCGTTTATACCGATCTTTGGCGCGCACCAACAGACCGGTCATGGTCACCGATATTCCCAGCGCGGAGATCATCAAGTACGCGGCCAACGCCATGCTGGCCACGCGCATCAGCTTCATGAACCAGCTGGCCCATCTGTGTGAAAGGACCGGAGCCGACATCAAAGCCGTCTCCCGCGGGCTGGGACTTGACGGGCGGATCGGGCCGCGCTTTTTGCAGGCCGGGATCGGCTATGGGGGCAGCTGTTTCCCAAAGGATGTCAAGGCGTTGATCGCCACGCTCAAGGCCCACGGATGTGCGGCGGACCTTTTCGAGGCGGTGGACCGGATCAACGAATTCCAAAAGGGGGTCGTGGTGGACCGGCTTGCGGACCATATTGTACTGGAGGGGGCCAGGGTGGCCGTTTGGGGGCTTTCGTTCAAGCCCAAGACCGACGACATCCGCCAGTCCCCGGCCCTGCACATCATCGCGCGTCTTCAAAGCGCTGGAGCCCGGGTCCAGGCCTACGATCCGGTGGCCATGGCCAATGCGCGCCGGGTGCTGACCGGGATCGACTTTTTCGACGATCCTTACGAGGCGATCCGCGACTGCGATGCCCTGCTGGTGGTCACCGAATGGGACGAGTTCCGCAACGTGGACATGCGCGCCGTCAAGGTGCTGCTGCGCCGGCCGATCATCATCGACGGCCGCAACATCTACGATCCGTCCGAGTTGCGGGCTCTGGGCATGACCTATATCGGCATCGGCCGCGCTGACCGGTAATCCATGGATTATAAACGGCTAAAGACCTCGCTGTGGCTTCTGACGGCGATTCTGGCCTTCGGCACCTTCGGCTACAACAGCTTCGAAGGCATGTCGTTTTTCGATGCCTTTTACATGACCTTGATCACTATCAGCACAGTGGGGTTCGGCGAGATTCGCCCCCTTTCGACCCTGGGGCGGGCCATTACCGTGGTGATCATCGTGATGGGCATCAGCACCTTGACTTACGCTCTGGGCCAGGTGCTGAAGATCTTTGTGGAAGGTGAGTTGAGCCGCATTTTGGGGAGGCGCAAGTTGGAAAACCGGATTCTGTCCTTGAAGGATCATTACATCGTTTGCGGATACGGGCGCATCGGGGAGATCGTGACCCAGGAGTTGGCCCGCGAAGGCATCCCCTTTGTGGTCATCGAACAAAATCCGTCCAAATTGCCCGCTTTGGAAAAAGCCGGGGCACTTTATCTGCAGCTGGATGCCACCACCGAAGATACGCTGATCAAGGCCGGCATAGACCGGTCCCGAGGATTGGTGACGGCGGTGACCTCCGATGCCGACAATGTTTTTATCACCTTGACGGCTCGTGGATTGTGTCCGAACATCTTTATCCTGGCAAGGGCCAGTGAACAGAAAAACGAAGACAAGCTGCGCCGGGCAGGTGCATCCCGGGTCGTTTGCCCTTACTTGATCGGCGGCCGGCGCATGGCCCAGCAGCTGACCCGGCCGACAGTGATCGATTTTATCGACACCGCCATGATGGAGCACAACATGGGGCTGCGGATGGAGGAGGCCCTGATCGGCGCCGATTCCCCCCTGGCCGGGCGCAACCTTGTCGAAAGCCGGCTGCGCCAGGAGTACGGGGTGATCATCGTGGCCATCAAACCCACGGTGGGTGAGATGATTTTCAATCCTTTACCGACCCAGCGGCTCAACGCCGGAGATGTGGTCGTAATTATTGGCAAAGAAGCAGAACTGGAGCGGCTGCGGCATATCTTGTGACTGCCGCAGGGACCCGAAGAGATCCGATGAAGAGTATTATGGTTCTATCCCCGCGGCCGGAGATCGGCCGCACGGTCCGTGACAGCCTGGGCGGCGGCGTGCAACTTGACTCATTGGAGACGGTCGAGGCGGCCATCGACCAACTCGGCCGGCGCCACTACGACTGCTTGTTGGCCGATCTGGGACTGATCGGCGCCCATCCGCCAAGGTCATCGATCCGGGACACACTGGCAGGTTTCTGGCGCCAGCAGGCGTCGTTGAAAATCGTGGTAATGGCGCCGGTGGAACGCTTGCGTGAGGCTATCGCGGCCGTCAAGGCCGGGGCCGAGGATTTTCTCGCCTATCCGGTGGATCCCGAGCATGTCCAGCGCATGATCGAGGATATTTACCAGCAACGCTTGATGCACAGCGAGCTCGAGTACCTGCGCGACCAGTTCTGGCAGCCCGGTTCACTGGAAGAGGTGCATACACGCAGTGCCTTGATGCGGCGGATCTTCGGCCAGGTGCGGGCCGTGGCCTCCACTCAGACCACGGTTCTGATCACCGGCGAAACCGGTACCGGCAAGACTTGGATGGCAAAGCTGATTCACGCCAACAGCCATCGCCGCCGGGGGCGCTTCATCAGCGTGCACTGCGGTGCCGTTCCCGACACCCTTCTGGAAAGCGAGCTGTTCGGGCATGAAAAAGGGGCCTTCACCGGCGCCATCCGCCGCAAACTGGGCAAGTTCGAGCTGGCCCGGGGCGGCACCCTGCTTTTGGACGAGATCGGTACGATTACCCCGGCGGCCCAGATCAAGCTGCTCACCGTGCTCCAGGAGGGGATTTTCCAGCGGGTCGGCGGTGAGTCCGATATCCAGGCCGATGTGCGGATCATCGCCGCCACCAACAGCGACCTGCGTGCCCTGGTGGAAGAGGGGCGTTTTCGCAAGGACCTGTTTTACCGGTTGAACGTTTTTCCCCTGGAAATGCCGCCCCTACGCCAGCGCCTCGAAGATCTGCCCATGATGCTCGAAACGCTCCTGGAACGCTACAATCGGCTGAACAACAAATCGGTGCGCCAGGTCGATTCCCGGGTCATTGCGGCCATGCTGGCCTACACTTGGCCGGGCAATATCCGCGAACTGGAAAACCTCGTGGAGCGGGCCCACATTCTCGAAACGGGTGAAATCCTTTCGGCGGACAGATTTCCGGCCGAAATGTTCGCCGCCCTTGCCGCGTCGACCCCGGCCCCGGCCGAGGATATTCCCCAGTCGGGGGCCCTGGCCGAGGTGCGTCAACGAGCCGTGGCCGAGATTGAACGGCGCTATCTCAAGAGTCTGCTTACCCGTCACCGGGGCCGAATCGATGCTTCGGCGGCCGAAGCCGGTGTCAGCACCCGCCAACTGAACAATCTGATGACCAAGTATGGCTTGCGCAAGGCCGACTTTCGCCATCCAGGGGAGGCCTCCTGACCGGCTGCGGCCGCGGGTATTCCGGCTGGGCCGAAGATGAGAAGCCCGGTTTCTCATGGGCCGGTCTGGATTTTCGGCCGGTTTCGGTTTCGATATGCCCTGCGGCCGGCGATTCTCAGGCCGATCGACCCTGCCCGGCATCCCATGGCAGCCTGGCATGGGGGTTGCAAAAGGGGAGGTCAGGAAGATGATCCCAGCGGGGAGCTGATGTGGCGATATAAGCGGGAACGATCCGCGTCCCAGGGCGAGGAAAGCTGTGATGGGACCTTTTGTGGTTGCAGGCTTAGTGTTGCCCAGCGAATGGGACGAGGCCGGCCGGGTGATGGCGGTGATCATCGCCGGCTTCGATGAGAAGCTTTATCCGGTCGCCGACACCCAGGCCGGCCGGATTCTTATCGATCACTTGCGCCAGGCGGTCTCGGCCAGCGGTCACTTGGTGACGGTGGATGGGCGCACGTGGCTGGAGGTGGAACGATTTTCCCTGGTTGGCATCGGTGAGAGCGACCACCTCGATCCGGTTAAACCCGGTCCTTTGGCCTTGTCGGGCGAGACCCACACAACCGTCCACCCGGCGGATTGAACCTCTTTTTGAACACGCTAAGATGAAAAGGGCCGCAACCGGGCTTTTCAGCCGGGTGGCGGCCCTTTTTTTGTCTTGGAAACCGGGGCGTTAGCTTTCGGTAATCTGGAGGCAAGGCCGTTTCTATGCCCGACTTAAATTTAGGTTTGAAAAAAAACTAATGTTTCTGTAGGCTGTTCCTTAGTTTCTTTTGATTGTTACAGCTAAACAAATCATTTTTGTATTGACAAAGTTAAAAAATTTAAGTTCACTAAAAATAAGAACAAACCCTAAATGTGAAAGGGGGAACCCATGGGCAGCCCGCACCCGAAGAAACATGAACTCGTTCGCGCCGCCATCCGTCTTTTCGCCGAGAACGGTTTCGACGGCACCACCACCTTGCGCATCGCCAAAGCCGCCGGGGTCACCGAGCCGCTGATTTATTATCATTTCAGCAACAAGGACGGGCTCTTCACCCATATCCTGGAAAACGCCTTCAGCGACTATTTTGCCCGTCTGGACGCCCTGCCGGCCCAGAGCGCAAAAGCCTTCGACCGGATCGATGCCATCATCGGGCTGCACATGGACATTGCCATGGAAAAACCCGAGGAAACCTATCTGATCGCCAGCACCTGCCCGGCCCGGCTCAAGGACGGAGCCCATGTGTGCGCCCGGCTGATCAGTGAGGGGCGCAAGCGCATCGTCCGCTATCTTAGCGATTGCATAAAGGAAGGGATAGAAAAAGGCGAGTTTGTCAAGGTCAACATCCCCCAGACGGTTAACGTGCTGGTGGTCCTGACCCAAGGCATTTTGCGCCAGTATGCCCTGGGCCTTGACCAGCGACGCGGGATGCGCAAGGCGGCGGTCGATTTTTGCCGGCGCAGCCTGATGGCCTGAATCTTCACTGGCGATGCCCGTGGCGTGTCGCCTGTGAAGATCATCAAGTTCATTGAGGTCAGGGGGCCTTTGGGGCGCGTGGCGCCAGGGCGTTCAGCCAAGCCACGCTCTCGGTGAACAACCGCGTATAGGTGTCCTTTTGCAGATCGGTACGGGCCCCGGGCAGGGCGAAAGAGTGGTCCCCGCCTTCGATCTCCACCAAGGTGGCGCGGCGGCCCAGGCGTTCGACCACTTGGCGCATCAGCTCGATCCGGCAGAAAGGGTCCCGGGTGCCGGCAAAGAACAGCATGGGCACCGGGATCGAATCCAGATGGGCGTCGCGTAACTCATGCAAGCGGCCCGGCAGGTGAAGCGGGTACCCGTAAAAAATCAGCCCGTCCGCCGGCAGATGCCCTGTTGCAGCCATCTGGGAGGCGATCCGTCCGCCCATCGATTTTCCGGCCGCTACAACCCATTGCGGCGCCAGCGATGTTTCGGTCTTGATCCCTGCCAGGACTTCATGCCAGGCGGCTTCGAGCAGAACCTGGGCGTCGGGCTTGGACCGGCCGGCCTCGCTGTATGGGAAATTGAAGCGCAGGCAGCTCACACCCGAGGCGGCCAGGCCGCGGGCCAGCGCCACCAGCAGCGGGTGGTCCATGGTGTTGGCTGCCCCGTGAGCCAAGACCAATAGGGGGGCGCGATGGGGATGGTCTGCCTCGGCAAGGGTTAGGCGCCCGCAAAAAAAGTTTCCAGCGTCAAGGGTGTAGGTTATCCGGCGATCTGTCATTTATTCTCCATGGGCATGGCAAGTGAATAATATATTAC
This sequence comes from Desulfobacterales bacterium, assembly GCA_963668645.2. Taxonomy (GTDB): domain Bacteria; phylum Desulfobacterota; class Desulfobacteria; order Desulfobacterales; family UBA2174; genus UBA2174. The sequence continues at coordinate 1,164,841 of CAXXWC010000021.1, read as the reverse complement.
CTTTTTTTCTGCATTGGCCTGCGCTTCGGCTTGAGGTCTTTTTGACTGTCCTCTGCCTTTAATACGGCGCCCTCCCCGTTGCCCTTCGGTTTTTTGTGGTTATTGTCCGAAAAAGCTTGCGGTTAAAAAAAACATCGTGTAGGAAAAAATCGCTTTATCGCATCGTAAGGCCATGGCGGCCTTTCTGATAATAAAATCCTAAAGCAGGTCACCCAATCCCGGTTTCATTTCCCGAGTTTCGTTTTGGACGAATACCCCCCTTATTGCGGTACCCATTGCGGGTGCTTATGCCGGCGGCTGGCGGTATGAAAAATGCGCCGGACGTGTTTCATCGCTATTGAGCAAAGGACAAAATCGTAAATGGATATTGCAACAAAGAAAAGGCTTGAAGAACAACTCCGTCAATTGATTTTGAGCGCCGAAGCCACCAAAGATGAAGTCCCGGCCCCGGCCGCAGCATCCCGGCGCTCCGGGGTGCAAGTGATCCGGCGCCGCAAAGGTGCCCCGGATCGCAAAATCGGTTGATCCGGGCGCTGACCGGTGTGCATCGCGGCAACGGCCCATGGGCCGTTGCGGAAAAATCCCGCTTGCCACGATCTTCCACACCCCAACGCGCTGAGGCCGGCCGCGGTTGTTTTAACCCGGCCGTCAGTGATCGTTTTAGAAGTTCAGCATCCAACGCGTCAGGCCCGCAACGGCCGCGGCGGCTCCCAGCCCGGCGCACCAAAGTCCTATAAACCAGCGCCACTGGCCCCTTCGGAACTTCGCGGAGCTGGATGCACGCGGTGGCGTATGGCCATCAATGGTAGCCCGCTTCATGGGAAGCCTTGCCGCGGAACAGGTAGTAGCAAAAAGCGGTGTACCCTAAAATTACCGGCAGCAAAAAGATGGTGCCCACCAGCAGCAGGCTCTGGGATGGTCCGCAGGCCGCGGCTTCGCGGTAGGTCACGGCAAAGGGGATGATCCAGGGCCAGAGACTGATTCCCAACCCGAGATAGCTGGCCACAAAGACGCCGATGCTCAGCAGAAACGGCCGATATTCGCGGCCGCGGTCCAAATCGATCCAGGTCGTCACCAGGAGTGACGCCGCGATCAGGGGCAGCAGCATCAGGTAGTATGCGTTGGGCCGCGCGAACCAGAGCCGGCGGATCTGGTCGTTCATCAGCGGCATACTGATGCTGACCATCAGCAGCACGAGACCGACGCCGGCCAGAAGGTAGCCGGCGCTGCGGCGGGCCCAGGCCTGGGTGTCGCCGTCGGTTTTCATTACCAGCCAAGTTGATCCGAGCAACCCGTAGCCCATGACCAGCCCCAGTCCGGTCATCAGGCTATAAACGTTGAACCAGTCCAATGGACCACCGGCGAAGCTGCGCCCGGCCACCGTGATCCCCTGGACCACGGTGCCGATGATAATCCCCTGCATCAAAGAGGCCACCAGCGAACCGATGTGAAAGGCATAGTCCCAGACCACCCGTGAACGCACGGCTTTGAAGCGAAACTCGAAGGCCACGCCGCGAAAGATCAGCCCCAGAAGCATGAAAATCACCGGCATGTACAAGGCCGGCATCAGGATGGCGTAGGCCAGGGGGAAAGCGGCCAGTAGACCGCCGCCACCCAGCACCAGCCAGGTTTCGTTGCCATCCCAAAACGGGGCGATGGAGTTCATCATGCGGTCGCGGCAGGTGTGGCCGGGCGCGAAAGGAAAGAGGATGCCGATGCCCAGATCGAACCCGTCCAGGATCACGTAGAGCAAAACGGCGGTCAGAATCAACAGATACCAGACCAGAGGCAGGTCCACAAATGCGGCAAAATCAAACATGGTCACCTCCCTCCGGCGGGGCCGTCTGGGCAAACAAGGGCGGCTGCGGGATGCCGTGGTCACCGTAGGTGTCCGATTCTGTGGCCGGCCCTTTAGAAATCAGGCGCAGGATGTAGTAGCTGCCGGCGCCGAAGATGAAGACATAGATGGTGACAAAAGCCGCCAGGGAGATCGCCACCGGTCCTGGGCCTACCGGACTGAGGGCCTCGGCGGTGCGCAGGGCGTCTTGAACGATCCACGGTTGGCGTCCCACTTCGGTCACGAACCATCCGGCCAGCACACAGATGAACCCCGACGGGGCCAGGGCCATACACCAGATCTGAAAGAAGCGGGTTTCGAAGAGACGCTTGCGCCAGTAGAGCACCAAGGCGCCTATGCCGGTCAGAATCATCAGCGTTCCCAAGCCCACCATGATCCGAAAGGCCCAGAATACCAGGGCCACCGGCGGTCGCTGGTCGGCGGGCCATTGCTTGAGGCCGCGCACCTCTCCGTCCATATGGTGGGTCAAAATCAGGCTGGAGAGCTTGGGCACTTCCACGGCCCAACGGGTGGTCTCGGCTTTCTGGTCAGGCCAGCCGAAGAGTTTTAGCGGGGCGCCGCGCTGGGTTTCCCACAAGCCTTCCATGGCTGCCACCTTGGCCGGCTGGTGGGCGAACGTGTTCAGCCCGTGCAGGTCGCCGAAGAGCAGTTGGGCCGGGGCTACGAAAACGGCCATGATCATGGCCATGCCGAACATGATGCGGGCCTGGGGCCGGTGAATTCCGTGAAAGAGGTAATAGGCGCCGACGCCGGCCACTACGAAGGCTGTGGTCAGGTAGGCGGCCACCACCATGTGGACGAAACGGTAAGGAAACGATGGCGAAAAGATCGCCGCGATCCAGTCGGTGGGGTAGAAAAGCCCGTCCGCGCCGATCTCGAATCCCCTCGGGGTTTGCATCCAGGAATTGGCAGATAGAATCCAGAAAGCCGAGATGAGGGTTCCGCAGGCCACGATCAGGGTGGCGGCAAAATGCATGCGCGGGCTGACGCGGTTCCAGCCGAAGAGCATGATCCCCAGAAACGAGGCTTCCAGAAAGAAGGCGGTAAGGACCTCGTAGCCGAGCAGCGGTCCGAGGATGTTGCCCACCCGATCGGCGAATACCGACCAGTTGGTGCCGAATTGGAAGGAGAGGACCACCCCGGAGACCACCCCCATGCCGAAGGTGACGGCAAAGATCTTGACCCACATGCGGTAGACTTCTGCGTAGACCGGGTTCCCGGTCTTTAGCCAGCGCCATTCGAGCACCGCCAGCCAACTGGCCAGCCCGATGGTAAAGGACGGAAAAAGGATGTGAAAGGCAACGGTGAAGGCGAACTGGGTGCGCGCCAGCATCTGGGGATCGACAAAATCGAGCATGGCAGGGCCTCACGCCGGGTTAAAGACTTTTTTCCGATTTGTTCGGATCAGTATAGGCGATTCGGGGGGATAAGAAAAGGGGCCCCGCACAGGTGCGGCGGTTCCCGGGGAGTCCAGGACCGGGCTGTTTTTATAAAACCGGTGGAAGGCAAATTTAGCCGCCTCGCGCCGCAACGCGCCTGCAGGAATAGGGGTGTGGCCCGAAAAGGGGCCGGCGGCACAGCGCCGCACTGCGGTGCGTCACCGCCGGCATCCCCACTGAGAGTCAGCGACGCCGTTCATCCTTGAGCAGGATCTCGAGCCGCCTTTGGCTGTCGGCAAAGAGCCGGTCGAGCGCCTCTCCGTCCATGGTTGCCACAGGGCTTTGCAAGGTCTGCAGGGCCTCGGTGAGGCGGGGGTCCTGGAACATGTGCATGAAGACCCGGCTCATGCGGTTGCGGGCCGCCGGATCCACCTGGCGCGGGAAGGCCACACCGCGGAAGCAGACGCTCAGGTCGTCGACGTCCAGGCCGGCCTCGGCGAAGGTGGGCACATCCGGTGCCAGGGCGCTGCGGGCCGTGTCAGCGATGGCCAGAATGCGCACGCGGCCGGCATTACGCAGGGCTGCGGAAAGGTCGTTGAACCCGGCCTTGACCGTGTGGGTGATCACGGACTGGAGGGCCGCCATACCGCTGCCCTCGGGGATGTAGGTGATCTTGAGATCTGCGGCGCGTTGGAGCTGGATCGTGGCGACGTGATGGCCTACATAGCGTCCGGCTCCCGACAAGGTCAGCTTTTCCGGGTTGGCGCCGGCCCACGCCACAAGGTTTTGGAGGTCGGCAAAGGGGCTGTCGGCCGGCACGATGAGGGCAGCCGGTTCACGGCTCCAGTTGGCGATGGGCGCAAAGGCATCGGCCCCGTAGCCGGTGTCGTAAACGATGGCCCGCGCCAGGCAGTGGGGAAGCTTGTAGCCCATCATGGTGTAGCCGTCAGAGCAGTCTCCTTCTTTGCACCAGGCCCAGCCGGTGCGCCCCCGCAGCCGGCTGCGCTTGTTGACGATCGACACCCGCTGGCCGAGGTATTCCTCCTCCCAGGCGACGGACATCATGATGCGCGACTGCATGTCCGTCAGAGCTCCCAGTTCGTAGGCCACCACCATGGTGAGCGGCCGATCGGGGTATTCGGCCCGCGCCGCCGTGCCGAGCAGCGTGGCGAGTGCCAGAGCCGAAACCGTTATCGCAACACGCAACCTCTTCATGTGACTCCTTCTGGGAGCCGGCGGTCCGATACGGGCGCCGGCCCTCCGGTTTTGCGTTGGCCCGCATCGGTCGCGTGCTCGGTCGATGCGGGCGTTCGGTGGCGTTCTTGTCGCGGTTACTTGCCGAACAGTTCGTTGAGGGTCTTTTGTCGTTCGGCGAACATCTTGATCGTTTCGGCACGGTCCATAATCTTCATCGGGCAGCCGCCGTTTTTCATCATCGAGGCCACCTTGGGGGCCTTGAACATGCTCAGCATTTTGGCTGCGGCCTGCTCAATGATCTGTGGCGGCGTCCCCTTGGGCAGTGCGATGCCGCGGTAATTGACGCTGGTGTTGTCTACCTGGGGATAACCCATCTCCTTGAAGGTGGCCACCTCGGGCAGAAACGCATGGCGCTCGATGTCGGCGATGCCGAGGATCTTGACCCGTTCCTGGTTGCGGAAGGCGTCTGACAGGTTGTTGAACCCGGACTTGACCTTGCCTGCGATCACCGACTGCATGGCCGGGGCCCCGCCCTTTTCCGGAATGTAGGTCAGTTTGATCCCGGCGGCCTTCATCAGCTGCAAGGCGGCAATGTGATGGCCCACGTAGAGGCCGGCGCCGTTGACTGTCACCTTGCCGGGGTTTTGCTTGGCGTAGTCAATCAGGTCCTTGGCCGTGGCAAAGGGGCTGTCCTTGGGCACGATGAGCACGGCCGGATCCGAACCCCAGTTGGCCAGCGGCTCAAAGGCCTGGTAGTCGTACTTGGTATCGTACTTGATCGACTGGGCGATAAAATGCGGTACGTTGTAGGTGACCATGGTCATCCCGTCGGTGCCGGCCTTTTCCACGAACCAGTTCCAGCCGACCTTGCCTCCGGCGCCCGGCTTGTTGATGATCACGATGGGCTGGCCGAAAAACTCCTCGTTGGACGAGAGCATGGTGACGATGCGTGCCTGAAAGTCGGTGGCCCCGCCGGGCGAGTAGGTCACCACCATGCTGATGGGGGCGTCCGGATAGGCGGCCAGGGCGCCGGCTGCCGGCAGAAGCAGTAACAGGGACAGGATCAGGGCCAGGGTCTTGGCTGCGCGTGTGAAGGTGTGCATGGGCTTTCCTCCGATCTCATTGTGTTCCGGTTGGGTTTGGCGATGGCGGCGGCCGCTGGTAAGGGCCTGCGCCGGTCTTAAATCAGTATCCCCGAGGGGGTCTGGACGGCCAGGATCATGTTGAACAGCACGAACAGGGCCGCCATAAAGGCTCCGGCGATGCCACTGCGCCTGGCCAGGGTGCGGACCGAGACCGGCTCGGCCTGCAGGATGCTCGTGGCGATCACGAAGAAGAGAAACCCGGCCGTGTAAAAGCCGACACGCTCCATGATGGCAAAATAGACGAGCATGCAGACCAGGGCCTTGGCCACGTCGGCGAACGGAAAGCGATCGCCGTGGGTCTTGCCGCGGCCCCGCACCACCAGGGTCTGGATCATCTGGATGGCGGCCATGATGAACATCACCGCGATCACGGTGCGGGGAAACTGGTACGCTTCGGGCATGTCGACACCGGTCGTCAGGCTCCAGGCGGCGATGGAAAGAACGAACATGAAGGCCACGATGGCTAGTTCTCGAAGCATGGATCCTCCTTGGCCATCGGCGGTGCGGCCGGGGTGGCCGGGCGGTTGAGCTTGCGGTAGGCCTTGACCTCGCCCCAGATGCTCCAGCCGAGCGACACGAGGCACAGTCCGATGATGATCAGGTTGACCGTGCCGGTGAAAAAGTAGCGCCACATGCCGACGTCCGTAGCAGCGATCATCGAGCCCTTGAGGAAGTTGACCTCCACGATCGGCCCAAGGATCAGGCCGAGGACCACCGGGGCCGGCGAAAAGCCGAAGTGGCTGCCCACGTACATGACCAGCCCCAGGACGAACATGATCAGCACATCGTCGAAGCTGTTTTGTACCGAATAGGTGCCGTAGACCGCCAGGACGGTGACCGCCCCGAGCATCAGCAGGTTGGAGATGCGCATCACCATGTACGAGTAGCGCGACAGGATCAGGCCGAAGATCCCCATGGCCAGCTGGGCTAGGAGCATGGCGCCGAAGAAGGTATAGGTGATGTCTGCGCTCTTGGTGAACAGGTCTGGACCGGGAAAAAGGCCGTGGATCAGCAGCCCGCCCAAAAGCACGGCCGAGGTGGGACAGCCCGGGATCCCCATGGTCAGCAGCGGGATCAGCGAGGGGCCCACCATGGCGTTGTTGGCCGACTCGACCACCGTCACCCCGCGCGGATCACCAGTGCCCAGGGTTTCCGGGTGGCGGCAGAACTTCTTGTTCTGGTCATAGGCGATCAGCCCGGCGATTTGGCCGCCGGCCCCTGGGATGACCCCTACGATGGAGCCGACTACCGAGCCGAGCAGCATCTGCTGCACGCGGCGCAGCTGGCCGCGGATCACCTGGCCGAGCATGCCCGGCTGGGGCACGTAGCTGGCCCGTTCGATCTTGAGGCGCAACGTTTCGACCAGGGTGAAGATCTGAGGGATGGCGAACAGGCCGATGAGGGCCGGCACCACCGCGATCCCGCCGGTCAGCGCGTCGTGGATCATGAAACGCGTCTCGCCGTACATCGGATCGTCGCCGATGGTGCTGATCAGCAGCCCGAACATCCCGCCGAAGAGCCCCTTGGCCAGCGACCCCGAAGAAAGGCCCGCCATCACCGTGATGCCGAACATGGCGCTCCAGAACATCTCCGAAGGGCCGAACTTCATCGCCAGGTCTGCCATCGGCGGGGTGAACAGGATCATGACGAACATCCCGAACAGGCCGCCGACGAAGGAGCTGGTAAAGCAGATGTACAAAGCCTCCTGGGCCCGGCCCTTCTTGGCCATGGGATGGCCGTCGAGGGTCGTGGCGATGTTGGCCGGGGCCCCGGGGATGTTGATCAGGATCGCGGCGATGGCCCCGCCGGCCACCGTGGCGGTGAAGACCGAACCGAGGAGCACCAGCCCGGTGCTCGGTTCCATGTGAAAGGTGAAAGGGACCAGCAGGGCCACGGCCATCGTCGGGCTCAGACCTGGGGTGGCGCCCAGGATCAGCCCGCCGATGGTGCCGAGGACCAGTACGGTCAATTTGCCGGATGTAAAGACAAGCGGAAAGTATTGCAGAAATTCGCCCATGGATGTCACCGTCCTCGAATTGCCGGTTTTGCGGCGCTCGCCCCGGAATGCCGGTCAGCGGCCCGGGGCGTCGTTGAGCCGCAGGCGGTCAAACCGCCAGGGCCTCGGCCAGCAGTGGTCCGACCTGGCTGGGCCGGTCGGCCACCAGTGCACCGACGCGGGTCAAGGCTTCGACTTTGGCGGCTACAGATCCCTTGCCGCCGGTGGCGATGGCCCCGGCATGGCCCATGCGCTGGCCTTCGGGGGCCGTGCGGCCGCCGATGAAGGCCACCAGCGCTTTGGTGAAACGGCCGTCGGCGATGGCCTCGGCAACCTCTTCTTCCATGGTGCCGCCCAATTCGCCGATGATCACCACCGCCTCGGTGTCCGGGTCCCGTTCATAGAGGGGCAGCATCTCGGCAAAGCGGGTGCCCGGTACCCCGTCGCCACCCACGCCCACCAGGGTGCTCACCCCGTAGCCGGCCTTGACCACCTCGGCGGTGACCTCGTTGGTCAGCGATCCCGAGCGGGTCATCACCCCGATGCTGCCCGGCTTGTAGACCCGCTCGATCCAGTAGGGAAATATGCCCATCATGGCCTGGCCCGGTGAGATGACCCCCGAGGTGTTGCCGCCCACCACCATGGCGTTGCAGCTCTTGGCTGCCGCACGGATCTGGAGCGCCTCGTGCAGCGGGATGCCGTCGGCCACGGTGACGATCTTGCGCGCCCCGCCGTCCAGGGCCTCGAAGACGGCGTCCTTGGTAAAGCGCGGTGGAACGAAGAGCATGGCCGCCTCGGCCGGGTGTTCGGCGATGCCCAGACGCACCGAGTCGTAGATCGGAATCCCCTCGACGTGCTGGCCCCCTTTTCCCGGGGTGACGCCGAAGCGGATGTCGGTACCCAGGGCCTTCATGTGCCCGGTCCAGTAGCTGCCTTCTTTGCCGGTGGCGCCCTGAACCCAGACGGTGGTGTCGCGGTCGATGAAAATGGTCATTGCGCCCTCCCTGCGGCGATGGCGACGGCCTGGCGGACCGCCTCCTCGGTGTCGAATAAGGGGGTCAGGCCGGCGTCTTTGAGAATCTCGACGGCCTGTTCCTCGTTGGTGCCCCGGATGCACGTGATTACGGGCACCGGCGGCTTGAGATGCTCGATGGCATCCACCAAACCTTCGGCCATGACGTCGGCCCGGGCGATGGTGCCGAAGGTGACCACCAGGATCACCTTGCACTCGTTTTTGAGGCACAGTTCCATGGCGCGCCGGGCCTTCTTGTAGTGGGCCCCGCCGAATTCGAGATAGTTGGCCACCGTGCCGCCCGAGTAATGGATCAGATCGTAGACCGTGGTGGTCAGCCCGGCGCCGGCGCACATCAGGCTGATATCGCCATCGAACTGGATGTAGGGGATCCCCTCCAAGGCCGCCTCGTACTCGGCGTCGGAGTTGAAGTACTCGCGGGTCAGCTCGTACTTGGGCTGGCGCGCCATGGAGTTGTCGTCGATCACCAGCTTGCCGTCGCCGGCGATCACCTTGCCTGCGGTGGTGACAAAAAGCGGATTGATCTCGGCCAGTTCGGCGTCGTGGCGGCGGAAGGCGGTGTAGAGGTTGTGGATCGCTGCGGCGACCGGTTTGAAGGCTGTTCCGTTGATCCCCATCTGGAACAGGATGTTGCGCACCTGAAAGTCGGACAGTCCGCGATCGATGTCGACCCGCTCCATCACGAGAGCCTCGGGCCGCTCGACGGCCAGCTGCTCGATCTCCACCCCGCCTTGGGCGCAGGCGATGATCAGGGCCTGGGCCGCATCCGGATCGACGGTGACCGAAAGGTAGATTTCGTGGTCGATGGACACGGCTTTTTCCACCAGGATCTTGCGCACCGGCGGGTCAGATTGGAAGAGGGCCTGGGCCTGGGCCACAGCCTCGTCGCGAGTGGTCGCCCGGCGGATGAGACCGGCCTTGCCCCGGCCGCCGCGCAGTACCTGGGCCTTGAGCATGCAGGGAAGGCCCACCTGGGCCAGGGCGTCGTCGATTTCCGATTCGTGGTAGATCAGGGTGGCCCTGGGGATTTCGATGCCTGCGGCACGAAAGGCCTCCTTGGCCTGGTATTCGAACAGTTTCATCGTTGTCATCCCTTCTGGCGACACCGGCGGGCATAGGCGGATGGACCCGCGGCGCCGCGCGTCCACAGACAGTTAGTTGCCCAGTCGGGCCCAGAGGCTGCCGAAGATTTTCTCTTCGTCAAACCGTTTTTCGGCGATCGGCTCGTTGACCCAGGTCACGTTGATAAAGTGGCGCCAGTGGATGTTCTCGGTGGTGCTGGTGCCGCCCCAGGTGCCGCAGCCCAGGGTTGCGGTGGACGGCATCCCGTTGGTGGCATGCCCACCGTTGGCCGCCGCCATGGGGGCGCGTACCGTGATGCGGCTGGTGAGCATTGTTTCTCCCATGCGTTCGATGTACTCGCGCTTGTAGGTGTGGATCCCCATGGAGTGACCCCGGCCACAGGCGTTGGTGATGCCCACGATTTTTTCCAGGGCCTCGTCGAAGGTCTCGTAACGGTAGACGGTGAGCACCGGCGAGATTTTTTCCTGGCAGAACTGGTCCGAGGCGGCCGGTTCGCGGCCGATGACGATGATCTGTTCGGTGCCCGGCGGCACGCTGAGCCCGGCGGCGCCGGCGATGGTGGTGGCCGACTGGGCCACCACGGCCGGGTTGAGGGCCAGCTTGCCCTTCTTGTTGACGCGCCACATGTAGTCTTCGAGCCGGTCACGCTCCTTGCCCTCGACGATGTAGCCCTTGTGGGCCACGAAGGCCTCCAGGACTTGGTCGTAGATCGAGGTATGGACGATGGCCGAGTTTTCCGACGAGCAGGAGGTGGCGTAGTCGAAGGTGTTCGAGGAGGTGATCATGCCCACGGCCTCATCGACGTCGGCGTCTTCGGCCACGATGCACACCGCGTTGCCCGTGCCGACCCCGTAGGCCGGGGTCCCCGAGGAATAAGCTGCGCGTACCATGGGGCCGCCGCCGGTGGCCACCACCATGTCACAGAGTCCCATCAGGGTGTTGGTGGTGGGGATGTCGAGGTCTTCGGCGATCTGAACCAGGTCTTCGGGCTCGCCTATCTGGCGCAGCCCGGCGCGCATCATCTCCACGGCCAGGGTGCTGGAGCGCCGGGCACGGCTGCTGGGCCGGAAGATCACCGCGTTGCGCCCCTTGAGCACGGCGATGCCGTTGGTGCCGACCGTGGCGGTGGGATTGGTGGCCGGCAAAATGGCGCAGACCACCCCCACCGGCTTGGCATACTTGGAGATCCCGGTGGCCGGGTCGCGCGAGATCAGTCCCACCGATACGGCCTGCGGGTCCATAATGTCCTGCAGCGGGCCGCCAACCTTGCGTTTGTGCTTGACAACTTTGCTCGGCACGTTGCCGAAGCCGGTCTCGTTCACGGCCAGTTCGGCCAGGCGTTGGATGTTGTCGTCCTTGTAAAGTTGCCACCCCACGGCCAGGCAGACCTCGTTGATCTGTTGCTGGTCGTAGCCGGCTACCTGCTGCTGGGCCCGGCGGGCGCGTTCGATCAGTTCTTTTACCGACATGATGTTCGTCTCCCTGAGGTTCAGTTGGTTGACCTGCCAGCGGCCGTAAGGGCCGCAAACCGGCGCGCGCTGATTAGAACTTCAGCAAGTGGCTTGCCAAGAGGGCCCGTCGGGGGAAAATGGGAGGGGAATAAACGTGTAATTGTATGATATTAAAATAAATATTAATGCTTCCGGCTCGTGCCGGTTGCGGCTTTGGATTGCCGTCCACGGTGGAGTGAACGTCGGTTTGGTGGACATGTCGGAATTCTGGACATATTTTGCAACTATCTGAAAAAACAAGGTGAAAATGATATGGGGAAGATTCGGTCGCCGGTGGGATAAACGGCGTGGGGTGAAAAATGCTGTTAAAACGATTGGATATAGCCCCTGTAAAAAACGTCGGGGCAATGGACACCAGACCCCGGAGGATCGATCGAAGCGGCCGGCCTTGTTTTTGACGGGGACGTAGTGTAGTGCAAAAGGCCGTGCCGGGTCCGCTCGCCGTAAGCCAAGGGTTGCAAGGACGCCTTATGTCATTGGACACCACCGCACAATCTGCCCTGACAGGAATCTCCACCGCCGTCTTCGACGTTCTGGACGTCGGTGTGCTGATCTGCAATCGCCAGGGGCGCCTGCTCTACGTCAATCCGTTTTTCCTCAACCTTCTGGCCGCGCCCAGCAGCCGGAACGTGGGCCGGCCCATCGAGGAACTGTTCGACGATCCGGGCATCGCCGAGGTGCTGGCCAGCGGCCAGGCCAGCGAGAGTCCGGACTTCATTTACCGGCCGCACTGGGCCAGAAACGACCAGCGGCTCCACTTGCGGGTCCATCGTATTCCGTTCGGTGATGCGAGCAACGGTGGCGGTGGCGCGGTAGTGCTCGCCAGCCTGGGCGAGGCCCGCAACGTCGGCGCGATCCTCGAAGAACTGGCCGAATGCCGCAAGGGCGGGGGGCATGAACGGCGCAGCGCTTCGTTGGCTGCCGCGGCTTACAGTTTCGACGCCATCCTGGGCCAGAGCCGCATCATCCAGGAAAAAAAGCGCCTGGCGCGCAAGTATGCCGCCAGCGAAAAGCCGGTTCTGCTCCTGGCGCCCACCGGAGCCGGCAAGGAAATGTTCGCCCACGCCATCCACCTGGCCAGCGCCCGGCATGAAGGCCCCTTTCTGTGCGTCAACTGCGCCGCCATCCCTCGCGAACTGCTCGAGTCGGAGCTGTTCGGGTACGAGACCGGCGCTTTCACCGGGGCCCGTGCCCGGGGAAAGCCGGGCAAGATCGAACAGGCCCACAACGGCACCCTTTTTCTCGATGAGATCGGCGAGCTGTCCCTCAGCGCCCAGGCCAAGCTGCTGCGCGTGCTCGAGAACAAACGGCTGGAAAAACTCGGCGGCAAGCATTCGGTATTCGTCGATTTTCGCATCATCAGCGCCACCAACCGGGACCTGGGCAGTATGATCCAGCGCCGTGAGTTCCGCGACGACCTCTACTTTCGGCTCAATACCATGACCCTGCGCATCCCGCCGCTGTGCCAGCGGCGCGAAGATATCCCGATCATCGCACGGCACATCCTCGCCGCCCAGAAGCCCCAGGTGCGCATCGCCCCGGAGGCCATGGAGCGGATGCAGGAATACCCCTGGCCTGGCAACATCCGTGAACTCAAGGGCGTGCTGGAGCGGGCCTTTTCCATCATGGACGGCAGCGAAATCACCGTGGACGTGCTGCCTTTCGAGCTGCGTACCTTCAAGCCGGAACGCAAGGTTGCCTTTTCGCCCTACCACACCGACCTGGCCAAGGAGGTGGCGCGTTTCGAAAAGGGACTGCTGGAAAAATTCCTTACCTTCACCCATGGCAACAAGGCCAAGGCTGCCCGGCTGCTCAACATCTCGCGCACCACGCTCTACGACAAGTGCCGCCTGTACGGGCTGGACGAAAAGCCCGCCGCCGGCGGTGCGTCCAACCAGGGCAGCTGAACGAGTTGAGTGAGAACCTAAGATGGATAGTATCGCCGAATTATCGCCGGGCGACATGAGGTGCTGCCAGGTCTGCCCGCGTTGCTGTCGGGCGGATCGGCGGGGCGGGAAGCTCGGGTTTTGCGGGATAGGCGACCAGATCCGGGTGGCGTATGTGGGGCTGCATCACGGAGAGGAGCCGCCCATTTCCGGCAGCGGCGGGTCGGGGACCGTTTTTTTCGCCGGCTGCAACCTGCGTTGCGTCTTTTGCCAGAACTTTCAGATCAGCCAGCAGTTCGACCAAGGTTGTATCACCCGGAACCTGAGCCCCGAGGAACTTGCCGAAGAGATGCTCCGGCTCCAGGACCGCGGGGCCCACAACATCAACTTCGTTTCGCCCTCCCACATGATCGTCCAGATGGCCGGGGCCATCGAAGCGGCCCGCCGCGGGGGGCTGGTCGTTCCGGTGGCCTACAACTCCAACGGGTACGACGCGCTTGAATCCCTTCGGCGGATTCGTGGGCTGGTGGATATCTATTTGCCCGATCTGAAATACCTGGACAACCGGTTGGGCCGGCGTTTTTCCGGGGTCGATGATTATGCCGATGTCGTTCCCGCAGTGCTGCGCGAGATGCACGACCAGGTCGGTGTGCTGCAACTGGACCATGGCGGCATCGCCCGGCGCGGGCTGCTGGTACGCCATCTGGTGCTGCCCGGCTGCCTGGACAACAGCCGCCGCTGTATCGAGTTTCTGGCCCGCCTGGCGCCGGATATCCACGTAAGCATCATGGCCCAGTACGCCCCGCAATACCGGGCCCGGGAGTACCCCGGCCTCGACCGGCCCCTGCGCCAAGCCGAGTACGACCGGATCGTGGACCACGCCATGGCCCTCGGCCTGGAGAATGCCTTTATCCAGGATCTGGCCAGCCAGGATCAGTATGTGCCCGATTTCGAAGAAGAAAGCCCTTTCAGTTGAAGCCCCGGCGCATCAGCTTCTTGTCGAGCTTGCCCACGCTGGTTTTGGGCAGCTGGTCGACGAAGGTGAAGCGGTCCGGCACCCCGTACTTGGGCAGCAGCCCTTTCTCGGCGGCCTGACGCATATATGCCTGAAGCTCGCCGGGTTCCACCCGGCCGTCGAATTCGGGTCTGAGCACCACCAGCATCAGGGGCCGTTCGCCCCACTTTTCATCCGGTACCCCGATGGCCGCTGATTCGGACACCGCTTCATGCTGGCTGAGCACGTTTTCCAGATCGAGCGACGAGATCCACTCCCCGCCGCTTTTGATCACGTCCTTGATCCGGTCGGTGATCTGCAGATAGCCTTGCTCGTCGATGTGGCCCACATCTCCAGAGTGCAGGTATCCGTCGCGCCACAGCTCGCGGGTTTTTTCAGGGGCTTTGAAGTAGCTTCGGGTCAGCCAGGGGGCCCGGAAGACCACCTCACCGGTGGAGATCCCGTCGTGGGGCACGGGCCGACCCTCGGGGTCCACCACCTCGATCTCCACCAGAGGGATGGGAAGACCGGTCTTGACCACCAGATCGAGAAGCCGGTCCTCGTCCCAATCGAGCATCTGGGTTTTGGGCATGGCCAGGCTCATTACCGGGCAGGTTTCAGACATGCCGTAGCCGGCGTAGAGGGTAACGCCCATGTCGTATGCCGCCTTGGCCAGGCCCCGGGGCAGTTTGGCCCCGCCGATGATGACTTTCCAGTGCGAAAGATCGAATTTTTTCACCGCCGGGCTGGCGGCCAGCATCTGCAAGATGGTGGGCACGCAGTGGGAAAACGATACTTTCTCGGTGACGATGAGCTTAAGGAGCATTTCCGGTTCGTATTTGCCCGGATAGACCTGTTTTACACCCAGCAGGGTGGCCACATAGGGAATCCCCCAGGCGTGGACGTGGAACATGGGAGTGATGGGCATATAGACATCGTTGGAACGAAAGCGGCCGATGGTCTCGTAAGCCCCGGCGGCGATGGTCAGCGAAAGGGTGTGCAGGACCAACTGGCGATGGGTGAAGTGAACCCCCTTGGGGTCCCCGGTGGTGCCGGTGGTATAAAAGGTCGTGGCTTTGGTGTTTTCGTCCAGGTCTGGGAAATCGTAGCTTGCCGGTGCGGCGGCAAGCATATCTTCGTATTGGGCGTCGTGGGCCGGTGCGGCATCGGGCATGCGGCCGCCTTCGGCGATCACGACGATTTTCCGAACCGTCTCCAGCTTCGGGCCGATGGCCGCCAGGATCGGTAGAAAATCCGAGTTGATGATTGCGATTGTGGCCTCGGCGTGGTTCAGGGTGTAGATGATCTGTTCGACCGACAGGCGCCAGTTGACCGTCTGGAGAACGGCCCCCATCATGGGCACGGCGAAAAAGCATTCCAGATAGCGGTGGCTGTCGTAGTCGAAGACGGCTACCGTATCGCCCGATTCCACTCCCTGTTGGCTCAGGGCGTTGGCCAGCCGGTGGATCCGTTCATTGAGCTGGCGGTAGGTGTAGCGCATCTGGTCGCGGTAGACGATTTCCTGATCCGGGGCGTAGACGAGCGGGGTGTGCAGCAGTTTTTTGATGATCAACGGATACGAATAGGCTTCTCCGGGATCAAAAGTCTGGTTGGGCATGGCCGACTCCTCCATTTGTCTTTAGATGGGGTTTGCCTGGGTGCGCCCCACTGCGACCGATTCGGCGCACATTTTTTGAAAGGAAATTCATCTTTAAAACTCAATTCCAGGCGCTGTCAACGGGGAATCGTCTCAATTGTCAATTCCCGGTGCAGCCGAAATGGATTCACTGAGAATTGCCGGTCCATGATGCGCATGCTTGACAGGTTTTCCGGCCAACCTTAGTCTGGACAATAAGGATAAGACCGCAATGATCTTCCCGGCCACAAAGAGCGAAGTTACGGGTTAGTATGAACCGCCTCTCAGACCATACCCATGATGCCGGACCGTGGCTTCAGGTCACCATTGAGGTGCCCCGGGGCGGCATTACCAAGCGCGACAGCCACGGCCGGATCGTTTTCGTATCGCCCCTGCCGTGCCCGTTCAATTACGGGTCGGTGCCGGGTTTGCCGGCCGGTGACGCGGACTGGCGTGATGCGGTGGTCCTGGGGCAGCGTCTTGAAAGGGGCGCTCGCATCCAGGTACCGGTACGCGGCATCATCGCGTTTGTCGATGACGGCAGAGAAGATTTTAAGCTCATTTGCAGTGCGGCACCCCTCTCGGCCGGGGATCGAAGGCTGGTGTGGGGATTTTTCGCTTTTTACGCCGCCTGCAAGCGGCTGCTCAACCGGTTCGGTGACCGTTGCGGACCCACCGCCAGCTTGGGCTGGTGCACCTGGTCCGGTGCCAACCCCATGCCCCAAAAGGAAGCGTCTCCATGAAGGCTTTTACCTACGACGACATCATGCTCGTTCCCTCTTACAATCACTGGGAATCGCGTCGCGTTGTGGACATTTCCATGACCTGCCGACGGGAAAAGCTCCATCTCAATCTCCCCTTGATGACGGCCAACATGGACACGATCACCGAAGTGCAGATGGCCGATTTTATCGGGGCCAGGGGGGGGATCGGCGTGCTGCATCGGTTCATGTGCATTGAGGACAACGTGCGCATGTTCGAACGGTGCCGCTATCCGACCTTTGTCTCCGTCGGCTGCACCGACAAGGATCTGGAGCGGGCCGAGGCCCTGCGCGACGCCGGGGCGGGCTATTTTTGCGTCGACGTGGCCCATGCCCATGCAAAATATGTGGGCAAGACCCTCAAGACCTTACGTCAGATGCTCGGTGAAGAGGTCTGCATCATGGCCGGCAATGTGGCCACCTATGCCGGGGCCGACTTTCTGGCCTCGTGCAGCGCAGATATCGTCAAGGTGGGAATCGGCGGCGGCAGCGTATGTACCACGCGCATCAAAACCGGGTTCGGGGTGCCGAATCTGACCGCCATTCGCAACTGCGCCCGGGTGGATCGGTCCGTCGTCGCCGACGGGGGGATCCGCTATGCAGGCGATATCGTCAAGGCTTTGGCTTTCGGTGCGGACTTTGTCATGGTGGGCAGCATGCTGGCCGGCACGTCCCCCACGCCCGGCGCTGTGCTGGAAAAGACCGGCACGGACGGCGTGAGCCGCAAGTACAAGGTTTATCGTGGAATGGCCAGCTCGGAAGTGGCCGAAGAATATCATGGCGGGGTGGCCGAGTGGAAAACGGCCGAAGGGGTCGCCACCGAGGTCCCTTACCGGGAAGATGCCGATGCTATCGTGGCCGACATCATCGGCGGGCTTCGCTCCGGTTTGACTTACGGCGGGGCCTCGACCATCCGCGAACTGCAGCGCAAGCTCGACTATATCGAAATCACCCCCGCCGGCAGGACTGAAAGTCTGCCACACAGGCTCTTATAGCGGGCGGCGCTGGGGCGTTAAATCTTGCGTTTTTTCTTGACGCGTTTTTCGCTGGCGGCCACTTCCGGCGAAACGCGCCAGGTCCACAGGGGAGAGAGAAGATAGATGATCATGCAAGCCAGTGCCCAGTAGCCGAAATAGGGGGTGAAAACGAGCAGGAGGGCCAGCAGCATGTTAAGGCTGACAAAAAAAGGGCGGCGGTTCATGAAACGCCCGAAATGCAGGTAGCGCAGCGGATAGAGGTTCATCCAAAAAGCGGCAAAAACCATCAGGCCGGCGCAGAACACGGCCCATAAGTGGCGTATCTGCTCGGGCTGAATTTCGGCTGCCTGGGTGAACATGATCAGCGGAGCGACCACCAGCAGGGCGCCGGCCGGGCTCGGCAGCCCCTTGAAAAATCCCGGTACCGGGCTGGTATCCAGGGTGAAATAGATCAGGCGCACGATTCCGGCCAGTGCATAAAGCCAGGCGATCCAGCCGATGGGGATACCCGGCAGGAGCGATTTTTCGTATCCGCTTAACGTCAGATAAAAAATCCAGGCAGGCACGATGCAAAAGCTGATCCCGTCCGACACGTCGTCCAGGATTCCTCCCATAGTGAAGCGGCGCTGCTTTTCCAGAGGGTCCAGGGGTTCGGTCAACCCGAGGCGCCGCGCCAGCGCGCCGTCGAGCTTGTCGAAAAGGGCCGCACCGATCAAGATCAGGTAGGCTTCCCGCACCCGCCCCTGATAGGCGAAAAATACCGCCAGCAGTCCCATCAGGGCATTCATCACCGTCAGCGAGTTGGGAAAAAAGGTCAGGATCTGCCGCCGCAGGCGTTCTTCGCCGGCGCACAGTTCGTCGAGGCAGACCCTGCCGTACTTGCGCGTGTAGGCGGCAATCGACCCTAGATTGATAATCAGAAAGATGATTTCGATGAAAAAGAGGCTGCGCTGGGGGATGTTGCCCAGCCACGAAATCCAGAAGTAAATCCGTGATGGCGGCCCCTCGGGTACGTAAAAGGCATAGGCGTAGAGTAAAAGCCCCACCGGTGCGGCCACGATGGTGCGTAGCCGGTTCAGTTCGCTGGCCTCGGGCTCCTGGCCCTGGCGGATGGCAAATCCGCGCATGAAGTGGGCGAAGTTGTCGCGGATCAGCACGATCACGCAAAGGATCAATACCAGGATGGCATGCAGTAGTTCGGTGCGCGTGTAGTCCGGGGTGATCACCGTCAGACGCCAGGTGACGCCCACCGCGATCAGCGGAAAGATGATCGAATAGACTACCTTGTCCAGGATGCGGTCGGCCAGTTGGGTCAGGGTGGGATGGGCATGGAAGCGGGTGGCAAACCAGCCGTCCACCATGTCGAAGCCCATGGCGATCAACAACAGCGCCACACCGATGGTATAAAGCAAAGGATCGCGCAGCCACATCACCGCGATGGCGCACAGAAGCGCACCCAAGGCCAGGCCAGGTCGCGTATAAACCAGAATCCCGGTCAGTCTTCTGGAAATTTGCAGTTGTTTCGGCAATGCTACCACCTCGCCGGGGTGTTCCGGCATGCATCGTCTGCGGGCGATGCGATCCAAAAAAAAGAAGGTTATGCGGGAAAATGCCGCATCTTAGGCCAAGCAGGCACCTGGTGTCAAAGGATAAGGCCTGGGCAAGAAGCCACAGGCCTATCCTCTCCCCTCTTTTAACAAACTGGATCGTATCTCGGCAGGCGATGTTAAGGCAGCTTGCCGGAGGGACGGTCTACCAGAGGCGGTCGTGCCGCTCGAAGAGATGCTCGAAACGGTCCTCTCCCGGTTGCCAGGAATTGCGGCTGCAGGTCCTTTCATGGAGTTCGCCGGCCCTGGGGCATGAGCTCCGTTCGGGAGTCAGGCGGGTGCGATGGAATTGCTCATAATCAGACTGCGGGTCGATCTTGTCGTCATCGAACATGGAGTTCCTCCCTGGCGGTGGTCGCCGTTGACCTTTCCGCCGATCCGTCGAGGAAATTGTGAACAGGGTACAACATAGCCCTTATGTTAATTGGGGCCGACTTTATTGGGTCGAGCCAGGGTGTGTCAAGCCATTTTATTGCACCTTCGACCGGAATAGGCTAAGAGAAGCAGGCTCGGGTCAAACACGACGCATTTCAGGTCTGAAGCGTGAGCCCCGCCGCTGGCCGCTGGCACGGTCTGATTGATCGTGAAGGAAACATTCCAGTTTCATACAAGGACTTCACGTTGACGCTTTTGCAAGCTGGCTTCTCAAGTGGTTGCAGGCAAAGGAAGGTGAAATGGCCCGCAAATCGTATCTAATGGAAACGGCGGCTGAAATCGAACGCTTGGAAATCAAGACCGATGGCCGCGATGTGGCCGACCAGGCGCGCTGGGCAGGCATCCGGCCCGGTCAACGGGTGGCCGACATCGGTTGCGGCAGCGGCAAGACGAGCTTGTATCTTTTTGAAATGGTCCAGCCGGGTGGGGCCGTGGTAGGCATTGATGCTTCGAGAGAACGCATTGCCCATGCCCGCAAAACATATGGCCGTCCGGGGCTATCTTTCACCTGCCGCGATTTTCTGGATCCCATGGGCGATCTGGGCGGCTTCGATTTTATCTGGATTCGATTTATTCTGGAATATTTTCGTTCCGAAGCGGCCGCCATTGTCCGAAAGGCCCATGCACTGCTCAACCCCGGTGGTGTTTTGTGCCTCATCGATCTGGACCACAATTGTCTCAACCATCACGAGCTGCCGCCGGCCCTGGCCCGGGCCCTTACCGGTGTGATGGCCGCGGTGGAGGCCAGGGAGGATTTTGATCCCTACGCCGGGCGGAAGCTTTACGCTTATCTTTATGATTTGGGGATGGTCGATATTCGGATGGACCTGCGGGCCCATCATCTGATTTACGGGGAGTTGAATGAGGTCGACCGTTTCAACTGGGAACAGAAGATGCGGGTGGCGGCAGCCCGATCGGGGTATCTGTTCGAAAAGGATTATGCTGGGGGAGTTGCGGGATTTTTTGAGGATTTCGATCGATACTTCAAAGATCCCCGTCGTTTTACCTACACCCCGCTCATCTTGTGTCGCGGCCGTAAAAGCCCGTCTTGATCCGCTGCAGGATTGCACCTCGATATTGCTGCAACGGGGTGAACGGTTTGAAAAGAATCGCCGGCTTGGTTTTGCTCATTCCTTGCGTGCTTTGCGGTGGGCTGCGATATTGATCAACCGTGAAACATAGTCGAAATAACGATCGGTGTAATCCAGGTCCAACACCCAGGCCGTATAGCGTTTTTCGGCACTTATCGCGCAACGGCTCGCCGCTTCTTCCGGATAGATCATAATCGGGAATTTCTGCCCGTTGTACCAATCCGCGATCCGCGATATCGCCCGATGCAGGATGTCCGGCGTCAAGATCCGGGAATCGATCACGAAGATTTGGACGCAATTGGTCAGGTCTGACATATTCAGGCCGAAGTCAGACCGGTTGCACATCAGAACGGCTGCCGGACAGTCATCCCGGCGCAGTGTGTAGAGCAGGCGCTGGCGCATCAAGCCGATGGATTGATACGCCCCGCTCAAATCCTTCATATCCTGCTTTCCAGGCTTCAGGTCAAAGGCCCGGATGAGCCCGCCGTTGCCCGAATGCGCTATGTAGGCGGCCTCCAGTTCGGCAAGATCCTCGTCGCTGGAGGCCGTCAGCCGCCAGCCCGGCCCTGCCGGCTTCAGGCGCGAAAGGGGCTGCGGTGTAAAGTGCAGGTAGGCGAAAGTATCGGTTGAACAGATCTGCGGATCGGCGATGGATTTAGCGGCGCTGCCAAAAACCCGGCTGGGAAACTTGTTTTCCGGGCGGTAAAGGCAAAAAACATAATCCATGCAGATCGGGCCGAGACGGTGCGAATCGTTGATGAAGCGGCCGATCTGTTCGAGGACGATGAGCCCGGCGCGATGGGATTCGCGCGTGTTGGCGGCGTGGTGCTGAATCATCCAGGCGCGGCGATAAAAACGGAGCATCGCCATATGGCCGAGAACACGTCCCATCCGCTGGTAGGTGAAATGGCGCGCAATATCCGGGTGCTGGCGATACAGTTTTTCGTAAGTTGCCTGGATGCACTTCTTGAACTTGTGGAAAAAAACGTATTTGCTGGGATAGATGAACCCGGTTTCGAAAAAGAATCGCCAGAGGGCCTCCATGTCTTGGGGATGGTCGATATACGCGTTGGGCTCCTTGACCTGGTACAGCATGCTGAGAAGTTGGGTGTGGGCGCGTGGTGAAATATCGAGGATTGCCAAACCGCATTGCATGAGTTCAAGGCCGTCGGATTTTATCCGATTGCTGTAAATCACCTGTGCCCGGAATGTTAAGGCCGTGCCGCCTGAAAAGACCAGACGTACATGGCGGATGATCAGTCCGGGCAGCAGTACATCCTGATCGAGGGGCGTTTGGATGCTCAATCCGGTCCCCGACAAATCCAATACGGACACCTCAAAGCGTCGACCGATCAAGGGGTGATTGAAAATCAGATTGGGGGCGGGGGTGACGATGACACGCCCGCTGCGGTGGCTCTTGCGTGCGAAACGCTGGGTTTCCTTGCTGAGCGGCTCCAGCAGCAGACTGGCCGTTTCGCGGCATCCGCGGATCAGACGGCAGTTACCTGCGAACACGGTGCCCTGATCATCGCTGAGGATCAACATCAAGGGGGTTTCCGAGCAGATCCAGGAAAAAGATTGAGCCAAGCCGAGCTCCAGGTCGACTCTCAGGGACAGGGAGGAAAAATCGATCAGGCGACCTTCAAAACGGATTCCGTCTTGGATCAATTCGGCTTTGACGCCGCTGCTCGGGTAACGCCGCGTGCGACGGGCGTTGATCCGGACTCCGTCGCGGGGAAGGCGGAAGTTACCCCCCAGTGAATCCCAGCGGTGATCCTCGGGCACGACAATGATCAGGCTGTGGCCTTCGGGGATGATGATGTCCTGAAACCGGTAGTGGGAGGGGACTTTAAGGGGCGTGGTTTGCCGGGTCCAGCGACAACTGGCCTCCTCGTCCTGGCAGGGGTCCGGAATCGCTTCCAAGCGGATCCAGCGATCGAGCGTAGCGTGCCGGAACCGCACGATCATAGGCCGGTCCATGAAGTTGAGAAAGTTGAGCGTATTGATCAACTGGGCGTTGGAAACCGCACTGCCGCCGCAATCGCCACAGGGGGGGAGGTCTTTCGTTGGAATGTGATGAGATTCTGGATTCATACCCAGATGCGGCCGATTCGAACGGCGTTATGGGTTGGCAGATGGTCAACTGTTCTAAAGGTTCTTCGCACGGTCCAACTCCTTGCGCACCGCTTCACCCAGGCCCTCCATGGTATAGGGCTTTTTGACATAGGCACCGGCGCCCAGAGCTATGGCCTGATGGACTTTTTCATTTTCTGAGTATCCGCTTGTAATGATGGCCCGTTGCCCCGGCCGGTGGCCGATGATCCGGCGATAGGTTTCCAGTCCATCGATGCCCGCTCCCATAATCATGTCGATGACCATCAGATCCACCGGATGGGCTCGAACGTAATCCACCGCCGCTTCCCCGCTGGAGACACTGGCGACCTCGTAGCCGAGACCGGAGAGGATTTCCTCAGCGATTTCACACTGGATGGGAACGTCGTCCACCACCAGAATTTTTTCTCCCTGTCCGCGGTATGCTTGAACGGATAATTGGGGCATTTCGACGGACTTGCGGGTTGTCGGCAAAAAATAGATCTCAAAGCAGGTTCCCCGGCCCGGGGCGCTATGGATGTCAATACGGCCGTCATGATCTTTAATGGCGCCCCAGACCACAGCCATCCCCAACCCCGTGCCGCTGCGGCCCATCTGCTTTTTAGTGAAGAACGGCTCGAAAATGCGATGCAAATCCGTCCCTGCGATGCCGCATCCCGTATCCGAAACCGACAGGACAACGTAATCGCCGCTAGGCACCGACTCATACCCGACCAAGTCTCTGGTAAGCCGCCGTTTTTCGGTGGTGATCACAACCTGCCCGGGACGTCCGTCCAAAGCTTCTATCGCGTTGGTTACCAGGTTCATCAGGGCCTTCGAAAGATGGATCGGTGCTCCTTGAATGTCTTGCAGATCCTTTTCAAGGCGTGTAACAATGTTGGCGCCGGGGTGGTGCTGTCTGAGGCGTTCGTATTCCGGGCTTTCTATGTATTCGGTCACTATTGTATTCAGATTGACAACGTCTTTGTTGACCACGTTACGCCGGGCCAGGGTGAGCAGATCCTGGACAATCGCGGCGGCTTTTTCGCCGCTTTTTTTGATCCCTTCCACATACCGCCGCCAGGGGCTGTCCGACGGCATTTGCATCAGCATCAGCTCTGGATAGTTGATCAGGCCGGCCAGCACATTATTCAGATCGTGAGCGACGCCCCCGGCCAGGGTGCCTAGAGCCTCCATCTTTTGAGCGCGCAGCAGTTGCATCTCGAGATCAGCTTTTTCTTCCTGGGTCTGCATCAACTGGGAGACGTCGTTGCCGATGCACAAAACTTCCTTTAGTATGCCTTTGTCACTGAAAATGGGTTGAAAAGTCCACGCGATCCAAATCTGTCGTCCGTCCGCAAGACGATAGACGGTTTCTTCAACTTGGGGAATCGGGTTGCCATTGGCGATGATCCTGTTCAAAGTGGCGCGCCAGTCCCACGGTTTTACGCCTTCCGGTTCCAGGACGGTTCCGATATTGCGCCCGTAAAGCTCCTTCTGGCTGAGTCCGAAAAGTCTTTGGGCAAAACGATTTGAAAAGACGATCCCCCCTCCGGAATCGATTCTGATGATGATGCTGCTGGCGCTTTCCACAACGTCACGGTATTTCTTTTCACTTTCCTTGATCTGCTTGAACGCGCGGGTATTGATGATGCCGACGGCCAATTGCCAGGCGACCCCCATCAGGAGACTTACGTCGCTTTGCGTCAGCGGGCGTTCACTGCAACTATTGTCAATCGCAATGATTCCCAAGGCCTGTTCTTCGTAGGCGATGGGTACGCAGATGATTGATTTGCCGGCCAAAGCTTTTGCCAAGTTCCTGCTGCGTTCTGAAAACCCGTGAACAATTTCATCCATGTTTTGTACTAAAATCGGTTGCTTTTCTCTGAACGCTTGGACAAAAATCCCTTTGGAATCTGGGCGGTTTAAATGGAAAGATGTTTTCATCAGTTGATGGCGACTTGCATCGTCATAACCAAAACCGGCGGCATAGCTTAGATACTGGCCTTCACTGTCGGCTAGCATGATAAGAGCCCGGTCGTATTCTGATCTGTCCTTCATGATTTCAGATGCTACTTCTACCAATTCAATTTCGGTCTTTAGCGTTGCAGTCGCTTGACCAATTTCTTGCACCATCATTGCGTTATTGAAACGAGCATCCATTGCATTTATGTTGTCACTTGCCAGTTCGCTTTGTGCCTTAAGTGTGCTTACGTAGTATTGTGCGCGTACCCTTTCAGATAGATAAGCTATTGATCCGATTAAAGCTGACCAAAAGAAAGCGGCTCCAAGCCAAAAGTCTACCGTGATTACCGGGATGAGTATTATCAGTGATAAAATTCCTGCTATGCTAATCCAGTTGCGAACTTGCTGAAAAAATATCCAAGGGATTTTTTGCCAGGAAACGGTGTAGCGGCAATAGCGTCCACCTCGGTGAAGACATTCAGGGTGTTCGACTTGAGCAAATGAGTCGGTGAAAAGGCGACCGATTGATTCGTAACAGCCAATGCGATTTTCACATTGGTAAGCTTTTTCTCCAAATCCGGGTTTTGGCCTGCTGATAATTTCGATCTTATTAGATCCTAAACGGCGAGTACGCACTTCTGTGCCCCTACTCAGCACTTCAGATAATTTTGAGATTAGAAGATAAACCGTACTCATGCTAAGAAGGCCTATTGTTAGTTGTCGCACTGGTTGGACACTTTTGCAGACAATGATATGCCGCCCTGCAAGCCGTGCAATTTGTGGATTCTTCGTTGCATCGACAGCTGCCAGGGCGAAACTGTCAACTTGTTTCTGATTAAACCACACGCCGGGATCTTGGACTTCCAATCGCGTAATATCGGATTGGTACAGAAGATTGTCTATGTTTATATCAGGATAGGATTCCTCAAGATATTCTAACCATACCATAATCAAACGACTGTTATAGATTGGGATCTGGTCAGCTTGATCAGGGGATGGAGGAGGGGATGGACTTTGCGCATTATGATTGAGTCCCACTGTCTCTTTATCAGTGGTGATAGTTGAAAAATTTTGGGCGAATCTTTTTTTCATCAAA
Source organism: Desulfobacterales bacterium (assembly GCA_963668645.2). GTDB lineage: Bacteria > Desulfobacterota > Desulfobacteria > Desulfobacterales > UBA2174 > UBA2174. Next base: position 1,139,100 of record CAXXWC010000021.1, on the reverse strand, counting down.
AACCGCCTTTGTGACTTAGATGAATGGTCAGACAGGTGTTTCTGTTTTAAATATATTTTTTAATATTGGTAGCTATTTTATCCCATTTATTTTTTGATCTGAGCTTTGGATACTACCAGCCGGTTTATTGCTTTTTCATAAAAAATACTGGGTAGATATTTTGCAAAGCAGCGCACCGGACGGCTTGCAAGAAAGAGGAAAAAAGATTTTGGTAGTCTTTCAAACTTTGGCTTTAGTTTTGCGAAGCGAACTAAAAGAACGAGAAAAGTTTCGTAATTCTTCTGGTAGCGAATTCGGCTTCGGGTAAAAGAACGGTAGTGAGAATCATCATCTGATTGGATATAGCCATCTTTGATGGCCCTTTCGTAAATTGGGGTTCCAGGGAAAAAGGATAAAAAGAAAAGATTAGGTTTGATGCGGGCAGGCAGGTCGAGTAGATAATGGAAAGTTGCCAGAATGTCTTCACTCGTCTCATAAGGATTGTCAATTATGAAATCTAGGACGATTGTTATCTTCCCGGAACGGTTGTATGGCTTGATATTGTTAATTATGGATCGAGTTCGTTTCAGGCTTATAGGGCGATTATAGATCTCTTTTAAAACACGTGGGCTACCAGACTGGATTCCCATGTTGAAAGCCACCATGCCATGGTCCATAAGAATCTCGAACTTTCTTTTATGGAATGTATTTGCGCTTGCGGCCACGCCAAATGGAAGTCCTATTTCTTTTTTAAACCTTTGAACGATAGCATGTATTTCTTCTTCATTTCTTGCCATAAAATCATCATCACCAAAGCCTATAAATTCAACGAAATCGAGTCCTGATAGAATCGTCTTGAGTTCATTTATGACTCTTTCTGGAGAGTAGAATCGAATCCTGTTTTTCCCAAAAAGTGATACAAAACGGTTGTTGTTGCAGTAGCTGCACTGGTGAGGGCATCCACGCGATGTAAGAAAGAAAAGCGCCGGTAGATAAAATGGATATTGGCGCATCATCTCTTTCATGGTTTCTCGATCTATGGGTAATAGATCTCTATCTAATACGAATTGATCATCGAAACCGTAGTCATAATATGGCAATTGATCCAGCGCGTCAAAAGGAGGTAACACTTTGTTGACTTGGATACGGTTACCGATCTTGAAAGCCATATTCGGTGTGTCTGTGTAATCCTTTCCGATCGAGATTTTTTCAACGAATTCAGGCACTGCTTGGTCTCCCTCAGAAAAACAGACCGCATCGGCATGCCTTAGGCATATCTGGGGGACGGAGATGCAGTGAGGGCCTCCCCAGGCGACCATAACCCCGGGGTATTTGCAATGGATGTAATCCGTAAGTGCAACTGCGCGGGCTGCATAGCTGCTGTAGACAGCGATCATGACAAGATCGCACCGGCGTAATAGAGCGTCTAAAGTTTGGAATTCATTCTTCACATATTCCGGTTGCCGCCTTGCCATATAGACATTTGTCACTCTGTGGCCTGATTTTTTGAGCAGGGCGGATATCAATCGGGATCCATCCATCGGTAGCCGTCCCGTGACGCTTATCAGCAATATTCGCATTAGCTGCAAGCCTTTCTCGTGTTCCGTTTGCCTTTCGGCTATGCTCTATTTTCACCGTTTATGATTTTTGACATCAATGTCTTGACGCCCCCAACCTCGTGTCCAACGCAACGAAAGAATCCCGCAACGGTGAACGGTACTCTATATATCATTTTAGAGTGTTTCAACAAAGGATAATTGATTTTTTCTCTCTTCTGGAACCCTGTTGACATTTGGTGCGCGATTAACTATTTGAATTAAAAGGGGAAACAAAATAATATCGGCCTGGAGTCAGATGGAAATGGAAATGCCAAATTTTCACAATCTTCGCAGCGCCATATTGCTGTGGAGTGATGCTTGGTAAGGTTATGAAATATAGATATATTATTGTTGTTGGTAAGTGATTTTGCGATTGTTCCGAAAGACTTGATTTATTGTGAAGTGCTATGCTATTCGGACTCGGCCATAGGGGCACTACGAGAAAGGGGGAATCGAGTCATAGCTTGACGGCAGAAGGTTTTCTGGTCCGGATTTCTTAAGAAGGACTAAGATGACAAACCGTGACCCCACAATTTACTCCTTTCTATATGAATATATCTACGATAATAAATGATTGTGAGATTGTGGTTAGAGGCCGGCCGCGATGCACGCGCTACCAAGGTGTAATATTTTCTTCGACCGACAGTATATGCCATCGTTGCCTGCTAGTCTTGACAGGGACTAGCACTCAAACCTCGGATGTAAGCTATTTTATCAACAGTGCTCTGCAAAGAGGGGGAGACGTCGCCGCGGTTGAGCGTTTTATTGGCGGCCCGCTGTCTTTTTTTGTAAGGCCTGCGATTGAGAGACCAGCAACCCTGAACCATTTCGTAGAGAGCCTTTATAAAAACTTCGGTATCACAGATCTCGACGTGGTGGCCCATTCCTATGCGGCTCAGGAAGTGGTTCGGGTCTTCGACGGTCATCCTGCGACATCTTTCCCGCGTATCGGGACGATAACGCTTATCAACCCTTCCGGTTTTGGCAATACCCGGGGATTTTTCGCCCATTGCCTCCGTTTTGTGTTCCTCTTTATTTTACGTGATTATTACCATAATCGCAGAAAACTCAAGAGTTATGAAGGGACTGATGAAGTATTAAAGGGTGACTGCCGCCGGGTAATGGTTGGATTGCGCACTCTTTTGATCAAAACCATTGCCAACCCGATCCGCACCATAAAAGAAGTGGCCGATATCGTCACCTGTGACTTGAGACCGGCGGCGCGTCGCCTCGTGCTACGGGAGGGCCGGCGGTTGCTCGTCTTCCTCAGTCGGCGGGATACCCTCGTATCGGCCGATAAAACAAGAGATTTTTTCCACCATGCGCTGCCATCCGTACCCTGTATCGATTTGCCGGGCAATCATTTGGATCCAGTGTTGCGGGAAGCCTGTATACAGGTCGTAGTAAATACCATAAGAAAAGAAGGCGCCTGAGCGAAATGGGACCCAGCGTCGATTACTGCAACGGCGAACTCTGGCTTGCCTTTGGCCGGTTGGCGTGTTAATCGAATCCACCATCGCTTGGCTGGTGAACGTGTAAAAATTGCTTAGGTGCAACTGGTATTGATGGCAACATTTAGGAGGCTTCAGTTATCGGTATGCAAAAACTGAATTTTTCGAACCACCAGATCGCAACCCAAATCCAGTGGTACCTGCTCAAGCTGCCATTGACAGTGGTACTGATCATGGTCGGTTTTTTTTTCGAAGCCATTACCTCTTGGCCTTTTGCCCTGCTTTGCTCCATTCATCCCAGACCCAGGCAGCGCTGAGGCCGCAGGATATTTTTCTGGCCGCGGGGTTGTCCGAGGCCTTTCGGATTGACAGCATCGTACCTTTGGCTTAGTTAAATAAAGAACCGGTTGTTAAGCATCTATTGCCCGTGGTGGCGCAATACGCCCCGCTGGTGAACATCCCCGCGCTCCATCAACCCAAGACCCGCCGTCCGAGTGGGGGGAGTATGGCCAGCCAGATAAGGTTTTTCATTCTCAACAAGGATCGCAGCGCGCTGGCCCTGTATGCCACCTATCTGGCGCCTTTGGCCGCGAGCGTGACGGGCACGACATCCCCCGAGCATGCCCTGACGCAGATCATCACTCAGCGGCCTGACTGTGTGCTGCTGGACATGACGATGCCCGATTTTGACTGGCTGGGCCTCGTGCGCCAGATACGTGCCGAACCATCGCTTCAAGATGTGCGCATCATCGTGGTCTCCGGCAAGGCCTACGATGCCGACCACTATCAGGCCCTGGAACTAGGTGCGGCTGGCTTCATCGTCAAGCCCGTGGATCCGGACCATTTTTGTGCCGAGGTGCTGCGCATCTTCCAGGACCGCATTCAATTGACCTTTTGGGGGGTTCACGGGACCTTGCCTGTTCCCGGATCCGCCACCGTGCGTTACGGCGGCAACACCAATTGCGTCAGCCTCATGCTGGCAAGGGGGATTTTTCTGATTTTTGATGCCGGTACAGGCATCAAAGTCCTGTCCGACCAATTAATGGATTGCGGGATACCCAAAGACATCCGTATCTTTATTTCGCATCCCCACTGGGACCATATCAACGGGTTGCCGTTTTTTGACCCGCTATACAAACCTGGCCACCGCGTCCGTATCTGGGGGCCGGCCCACGGGAGCATCGGCATGCGGGAGTTGATCGCCGGGCAGATGGACGGCGTCTACTTTCCGATAAATATCAAAACCTTCGCCGCTGATGTCAATTTCCGCGATCTTCATGAGGAAACCATTGAGATCGATGCGATTAAAATTCGCACCATACTGCTCAAACACCCTGGATTTTGCCTGGGGTACCGTCTCGATTATCATGGACGTTCGGTATGTTACATGACCGACCACGAGATTTTTCCGACCACCATGGCGCAACACGATCCGCAGTATCTGGCAAAGATTACCGAATTTGTTCAAGGCGCGGACGCCCTGATCACCGACTGCACCTACACGGATACCGAATATCTCACCAAGGTCGGCTGGGGCCATTCCTCGGTGAGCAGTGTGGTGGCCTGGGCACACGAGGCAGGGGTCAAAACCCTCTACCTCTATCACCACAATCCTTCACAAAACGATCAAGCCATAGATGCCAAACTGGCGTTGGCCCAGTCCCAGTTGGTCTCCTTAAAATCATCCACCCACTGTGTCGCACCGGCCGAAACACAGCGTTTCACTATCTGACGTAAAACAGGGCTTTCACCTTGACAGCCTCCCGGCCAGTGGATACCGTGGCGACGACAGGTTGCGACGCGCGGGGGCGGGTAATTTTTCCCAGCCGCTCCAAGCGTAACTGCGCGGCGTTCAACAGATTGAGTTCAGGTGGGAACAGGTGCTATCCGGATTGATGCCATGAAGATCGGTCGCAACGACCCATGCCCTTGCGGCAGCGGGCTGAAGTATAAAAAATGCTGTTTCGGAAAAGCCCCGGCAGGGGCCGAGGATCTCAAGGAGCGCTACTTGCGACAGTACAAGATCCGCCTGAAGGGGCCCGAGGATGTTGAAAAAATCCGTCTGGCCGGGCGCTTGGCGGTTTCGACCTTGGAGATGGTTGCCGCCGCACTGCGGCCGGGAATCACCACCGAGGAGATCAACACCCTGGTGCACGAGTTTACCCTGGCAAACGGGGCCACTCCTGCGCCCCTGAACTATCGAGGGTTTCCCAAGAGTGTCTGCGTGTCGGTCAACGACGAGATCTGCCATGGGATTCCCGGTCCGCGGATCCTGGAATCCGGCGATATCGTCAACGTGGACGTCACGCCGATTCTCGACGGGTATTACGCCGATACAAATCAGACCTTTTTCGTGGGCGAGCCCGATGTCCAGGCGCGCAAGATTGTAGCCGTGGCGCAAGAATGCCTGCGAAGGGGAATGGAGGTGGTGCGTCCCGGAGCCACAACAGGGGATATCGGCTGGGCCATACAGAGTTATGCCGAGAACCAGGGCTGCAGCGTGGTGCGCGAATTCGTCGGCCACGGGGTGGGTTTCGACTTTCACGAGCCGCCGCAGATTCTCCACTACGGCCGGCCCGGAAGCGGGGTGCCCCTGGTGCCCGGGATGGTCTTTACCATCGAACCGATGATCAACCTGGGCAAACGGCAGCTTTACATCCTGGACAATCAGTGGACGGCGGTGACCGAAGACGGGAGCCTATCGGCCCAGTTCGAACAAACCTGTCTGGTGACAGCCGACGGGGTGGAAAGCCTTACACCCTATCCCCTCTGAAACGCAGTTGGAACCACGAGGAGCGGTACGATGACCCCCAGCGATTCATCGCATGAGGCGGCCGCCCCGGAATCCACGTTTTTGACGGCCACGGCCATGATCGATGCCGGCCACCCTGCCGTTGCGGCTTTTGCCCGGGCCGCGGTCGAGGGGGCTGGAGACGAGCCGGCCGATCGGGCGGCGAGCCTCTTTTATGCCGTGCGTGACCGGATCCGCTACGATCCCTACGTTCCCTTCTACCGGCCGGCACACTACCGCGCCAGCGCCACCCTGGTTTCCGGCCGCGGTTTTTGTGTGACCAAGGCGGTGCTGCTCTGCGCCCTGGGACGGGCCCTTGGGATCGCAAGTCGCCTTGGATTCGCCGACCTGCGCAATCACCTGGCTACCCCGCTGCTTGTCGAGACCCTGGGCACGGATCTTTTCGTGTTCCACGGCTTTACCGAATTCTGGCTCCACGGCCGCTGGGTCAAGGCGACCCCGGCTTTTAACGCCGAGCTTTTCGCCCGTCAGGGGGTGGCCCCCGTGTGCTTCGACGGACGCCAAGATGCCATTTTGCCGCTGCGCACCGATGACGGTCGGCTTTTCATTGAATATCTGAAGGACCACGGTTCTCGGGCTGACGTACCCATCGAGGAGATCGTGGCCGCCTGGCGCCGAAATTACGGCGAACGGCGCGTAGACGGCTGGATCGCCGGATTCGAGACCGGCACCGGGATGCGCGGGCAAGCAGTTTCCTAGACCGACCACGACGGCCAATGAATGATCGTTTATCGCCCTTTTGGGGCAGATGGAATGATTGTACACGCCGCCGTCGCGGTTCCAGCAAAGGAGAGAAGATATGGAACCAGACGAATTGAAAGATTATTTTGCCCATACAGTCGGTTTCGGTGTCCTGGCCACGGCCGATGCCCAGGGCCGGGTCAACCTGGCGGTCTACGCCCGGCCCCATGTCCTGGAGGATGGGACCCTGGCCATGATCATGCGTGATCGGCTCAATCACCACAATCTTCAGGCCAATCCCCATGCCGCCTATCTTTTCCGCGAGCAAGGGGACGGGTACCGCGGACGGCGCCTGCACCTGACCATGATCGCCGAAGAGCAGGATTCCCCGCGCATCGCCGAACTCAAGCGGCGTCAGACAGCCATGCTGCGAGAAACAGACCCCGGCCCGCTTTTTCTGGTGATCTTCCGGGTTGATCGGGTGCTGCCCCTCATCGGTCCGGGCCAATGATGCGTCCCCCGGCAAGGCGCCGGACAGGGAACCATAGGTGCCAGGATTCATCCGGGGGCCAACGGAGGAAGGATGCAATCGCCTATCAAAATCGGTATCAGCGCCTGTCTGCTGGGTCAAAAGGTTCGCTGGAACGGTGTGGGCGCCAGGGATCCGTTTCTGACCGATACCCTGGGCCGCTTCGTCCAATGGGTGCCTGTCTGCCCGGAGGTGGAATGTGGCCTGCCCGTGCCCCGCGAGACCCTGCGACTGGTGGGCGAGGTCAGCGCCCCGCGCTTGGTGACCTCGCGCACTGGGATCGATCATACCGAGCGGATGCAGGCTTGGGCTCACCGTCGCCTGGACCGGCTTGAAGGCGAGGACCTGTGCGGTTTCATTTTTAAAAAAGACTCGCCCTCCAGCGGGCTGATGCGCGTCAAGATATACAACGACAAGGGCGTGCCTGAGAAAAAGGGAGTCGGGATTTTTGCCCGGGCCTTTACCGAACGCTTTGCCCGGGTGCCGGCCGAAGAGGAGGGGAGGCTGCACGATCCGGTGCTCAGGGAAAACTTCATCGAGCGGGTCTTTACCCTCCAGCGCTGGCGTCAGGCCTTGAAGGAAGGGCCGAGCATGGGCCGCCTGGTCGATTTCCATACCCGGCACAAGCTGCTCTTGATGGCCCACAGCCCGACCTTCTACAAGGCCCTGGGGCGGCTGGTGGCCGTCGGGAGCCAAGAGGCGTCCGAGGCCCTTTTCGACCGCTATGAGCAGGGCCTGCTCGAAGCCCTATCCCTAAAGCCGTCTGTCAAAAAGCACGTCAATGTGTTGCAGCACATGCTGGGGTATTTCAAAAAGGAACTGTCGGCCGATGAGAAGCAGGAGATGCTGACCCTCATCGAACGCTACCGCCAGGAGTTGGTGCCCCTGGTGGTGCCTGTCACCCTGATGAACCACTTCGTGCGAAAGTATGACCAGGCCTACCTGGCCGGTCAAGTCTACCTCGATCCGCATCCGGTCGAGTTGAAGCTGCGCAATCACGCCTGATCTTATCCCATCGGTCCGATACCAAAGGACGGACTCCATGGAATTCTCAAAGCCAGTGTTGGTCACCGGGGCTACGGGTTATGTGGGAGGTCGTCTGGTGCCGATGTTGTTGGCGGCAGGCGATCGGGTGCGGGCCATGGGCCGTTCCAGGGAAAAGCTGGCCGGGCGGACCTGGGCCGCGGACCCGGGGGTTGAACTGGTCGTCGGCGACACCCTGGATCGTGATGCCTTGACCGCGGCCGCCACCGGATGCCGGGCCGCCTACTACCTGGTACATTCGATGATCGCCCAGCAGGGCCGCTACGCCGAGGCCGACCGCATCGGCGCCCGCAATATGGTCGCCGCGGCCGAGGCTGCAGGTCTGGGACAGATCATCTACCTTTCCGGGCTCGGCGATCCGAAAGATCCTGCAATCAGCCGCCACCTGCGATCGCGTCATGAGGTCGAGGAGATCCTGCGCGCCGGACCGGTGCCCACCACCGTGCTCAGGGCTGCGATGATCCTCGGGGCGGGCAGTGCCTCGTTCGAGATCCTGCGTTACCTGGTCGAACGGCTGCCCGTGATGATCACCCCGCGCTGGGTCGACACGCCCTGCCAGCCGATTTCCATCACCAGCGTACTGCACTATTTGAAAGGATGCCTCGATCTTGCCCCGGCTCTGGGCCGGACCTTTGATATCGGTGACGACGAGATCCTTTCCTACCGCCGGCTCATCGAGATCTACGCCCAGGAGGCAGAGTTGGCGCCGCGGCGGATTTTCCCGGTGCCGGTGCTCACCCCGACCCTTTCGGCCTGCTGGATTCACCTGGTGACCCCGGTGCCGGCCGCCATCGCCCAACCATTGGCCCAGGGGCTGGCCGTGCCGGTGATTTGCCGTGACCGGCGCATCCGGCAGTTGCTACCCTATAAGGCCCCCACGGCCCGAGAGACCATCCGCCAGGCGCTGCGCCGCCAGCAGACCCACAAGGTGGAAACCTGTTGGAGCGACGCCGGCTGTCTCCGGCCGCCTGAATGGGCCGTGTGCGGGGATCCACATTGGGCCGGCGGTACCATCTTGCGCTGTGGATACCGGATCCGCCTGCGGGCCGCGCCCGAGCGGTTGTGGGAAATGATAGTGCATATTGGCGGCCGCACGGGCTACTATTTTGCCGACGGGTTGTGGTATCTGCGCGGTCTGATCGACCGGCTGCTCGGAGGGGTGGGACTGCGCCGCGGCCGGCGGCATCCTGAGGCACTGCAGGTGGGCGACGCCCTCGATTTCTGGCGCGTCCTCGATTTGTCCGCCCCTTACCGGCTGAGGCTGCTGGCCGAGATGAAAACTCCCGGACCGGCCCTGCTCGATTTTTCCATTGCGGATCTGGGCGGCGGGGTAAGTGAACTGACGATGCTCTCCCACTTCGAACCCCGCGGGCTGTGGGGGCTGATCTACTGGTATGGGCTTTATCCCTTTCACGAATTGATTTTCCATGGAATGTTAAAGGCTATCGCCCGGCGTCTCGGTGCCGCGGTAATGACCGGCCCCCGGCGTTTTACACCGCGGATGCCGCCGGCCTGTGAGCTGTACTGACTCCAGCGACCACGCTTTTCAGGGCGAATCCCATGGTGCAAGGCATGAAACAGCAGATTTGCCATTGCTGTTTTAAACTGGCTGCACTTAAGGTATATGACCTTATTTTACAACTTGACGGCTGATTCTTGCTATGCCATTCAAGACCTTTCGCGCCGCCCGCCGCGCGTTCAAATCCGATGCTTCTGCCTCTCGCCCCCTAACCGCCGATGAAAAGGCCTTGTTGGTCCGTCTGGAGTTTCACCGCCAGGCTTTGGCCCTGTTGCCGGTGGCGGCTGATCGCCACCCCGGGGTGGCGGTGTTGATGCTCGATGCCGGCAAGGGCGCTCAACGCCGCTTATGCACTTGTGAGCAGGGGCCGAAGCGGCGCACATGCAAACATTTGCTCGATCTGGCCCAAGTCCTGCAAACTCTCGAATATCCCCAGCGGCCGCTCTTTGTGGCGCGGGACCTGCGCGCCAGTTTCTGGCACCGGCTGGCTGTCTTCATGGCCGAGGGCCGCAGCGACGATCTGAGCGGCGTGCGCCTGGTAGAGACCGGCGGCGATTCGCCCCGGGTGGCGGTACGGGCCGCCGACGGCCGGATCCTGGTGCACTACGCTTCTTGCGGGGCCGACCTGTCGCGTTTGGTGGAACGCTGCGTGCCGGTCGCTGACCGGCGCCAGACACCGGGACGCATGCAGGTGCTGGAGATGTTGCGGCGCATGACCCTCAGCGAATCCGAGCGGCTGATGCAGGAAAGAGGCCATCGGACCCGGGGCATGGCCTTCGAGGCCTCCTTCTGGTACCACCTGGCCTACCACGGGTTTCGCGAATGGGGCCCTGGCGGGCTGCACTGGCGCCCGTTCATCGATCCTGAAAGCGGTCGTTTTCAGATCCTGGCCGAAGACGGCCAGGGCCGATGGATCGTCGCTGTCGACATCCCCCGGCTGCGCGTCAAAAGTTTTTTGAAATCTTTTGGCAAGGATCTGGCCGGCGAAAGCGCCCTGGCCGTCTCGCCGGTGCCCCTGGATCTGGTCTTCGATGTCCGGCTGCGCCAGGATTCCGACCTGGAGATCGCCCCGCGCCTGCGCCTGGTGCAGGAAGCCGGCGAGTACCGGACCCTGGAAGGCATCGATCTCAAGCGCTTTCAGTACGGCGATCTGGTTTATGTCCCCCAGTTGAACCTGATGGCTGACATGGTGGCCGAAGCCCCGTCCGGAAAGCTTGCCGTCAGCCGCCCGACCCTTATCAAAGGAGCCCAGATCCCTTATTTTCTCGATGCCCACCGCGATGATCTGGCAAGCGGCCGCATCGTCCTGCCGGAGAAGGAAGGCGGTCTGCGGATTCTGGACCGCTTCGATCGGCTGCGGATCGACGGCGAACGGCTGGAGCGTGATTGGTGCCATCTGGCGATTTTTTACGGCTTCGGCAGCGAGGACGTTTCCCTGGTCGATATCCTGGCGGCCAGGCGGGAGGGCACCCGTTTCATCGCCACGGCCCACGGATGGGTGGATACCCAGGCCGAGGCCTTCGACGGCCTGGAAGATTTTTCGGTTTCCCCTGAAGCGGATTCCCAAGGCCGAAACCAGCTGCGCTTTTCTGCCGCCGATCTGCTGCGCCTGCAAGCGCTGAGCACCGTGCCCGTGGAAGCGGTGGATGCCCGCCGGCAGGGCGGATGGATCGAGCGGCTGCTAGGCGGGCGGCCCGAGATTCCGTTGCCCCCTCTTGCCGGCATGACGTCCAGCCTGCGCGATTACCAGCGTCTGGGGCTCGAGTGGATCTGGTATCTATACGGAAACGGGTTCGGGGGGCTGCTCTGTGACGAGATGGGGCTGGGTAAAACCCACCAGGTCATGGCCCTGATAGCCGTTCTGGCCGCTGCCGGATGTCCTCAGGGAAAGGTGCTGGTGGTTTGCCCCACCAGTGTCCTGCACCACTGGGCCCGCAAGATGGCCGTCCATGTTCCCGGGGTCCGTCTGGCGCTGCACTACGGGTTGGAGCGGGATCTGCAGCAAGCGCTGGTCAATGCCGACGTGCTGTTGACCAGCTACGGCGTGATGCTGCGCGACGGCGCCGACTTGTCCCGGAATGTCTTCGGGCTGGCGGTCTTCGATGAGGTGCAGTACCTCAAGAATTCCCAGGCCAAAGCCCATCAGGCCGCCTGCGAAATCCAGGCGGGAGTCAAGATCGGGCTGACCGGCACCCCGGTGGAAAACAGCCTGGCCGATCTCAAAAGCCTTTTCGACCTGGTGCTGCCCGGATATTTGGGCAGCGACGAGCGGTTCGCCCGGCGCTTCGTCGCCCCCATCGAAACCGGACACGATGAATCCCGGCGGGGCCTGCTCCAGCGCCTGGTGCAGCCCTTTATCCTGCGGCGTGTCAAGAGCGCCGTGGCCAGGGAACTGCCGGAAAAAATCGAGGACACCCTCGGGTGCCGGCTGAGCGACGACCAGGTCAAGCTCTACCGCGACGCCCTCGAGGGCCGGCGGGCCGCCTTGATCGAGGCCCTGCGCAACCCGCAGGCCAAGGTGCCCTACATCCACATCTTCGCCCTGCTCAATCTGCTCAAGCAGATCTGCAACCATCCGGCCATGCTCAAAGAGGCTGAAGATGAAGAACGCCGGTGGACCTCGGGCAAATGGGACCTGTTTTGCGAGCTGCTGGACAATTGCCTGGCCGCCGGTCAGAAGGTGGTGGTCTACAGCCAGTACCTGAAGATGATCGGCCTGATCCAGGATCACCTGGCCGCCGGCGGGATCCCGGCCGCCGTGCTCACCGGAGCGAGCCGGGACAGGGGGCGGATCGTGGAACGCTTCCAGGAGGATCCTGAATGCCGGGTTTTTGTGGGCAGCCTCAAGGCCGGCGGGGTGGGCATCGACCTGACGGCCGCATCGGTGGTCATCCACTACGATCGCTGGTGGAACGCGGCCCGCGAGGACCAGGCCACCGACCGGGTGCACCGCATCGGCCAGCGCCGCGGGGTGCAGGTGTTCAAGCTGGTCACCGAAGGGACCCTCGAAGAAAAAATCGATGCCATCATCGCCAAAAAGAAGCGGTTGATGGAATCCGTGGTGCGCCCGGACGATCCCCAACTCCTCAAAGTCTTTTCCCGCCAGGAACTCATCGAACTGTTGGAAATCCCCGGACAGAGCGACGAAAGAAATTAAGGCCGGCCTTGACATCCGGCCGGCTTTGGGTGATTTGCATATACTCAATGATTCGTCGTTCAAAGTGTGATTTTCCGTTGATCCGGGAGGGGCCGCATGGCTGTTCTGAACTGGGACCGGGATTACCAGCGCTACCGGAGTCTGATCGCCGGGAGGCGTCTTCCCCTGGCGCTGGTGGACCTGGACCGCTTCGACGCCAACATCGCTTACGTGGCGGCCACCCAAGCGCACACCGGCAAGAAGATCCGTGTCGCGTCCAAATCGATCCGCTGCCTGGAGCTGCTCAAGCGGGTCTTCGATAAAGGCGGGTCCGGCTACCAGGGGATCCTCGCCTTCAGCGTTGAGGAAGCCGCCTTTCTGGCCGGCCACGGATTCAACGATCTGATCGTCGCCTATCCCACGGTCCAGCCCTCGGACCTGGCCCTGCTGGTGGAACTTACCCGCCGGGGCGTCCAGGTTTCCCAGATGGTCGACTGCCCGGCCCATCTGGAAGCCCTGGCCGCAGCCGGCCGGAGGGCCGGGGTGACCCTGAAGGCCTGCCTGGAGATCGATATGTCCTGGCGGCCTCTGGGGCCCTGGATCCACCTGGGGGTGCGCCGCAGTCCGGTGCGCACCGCGCAGGAGGCGCGCATTCTGGCCGAGGCGGCCGCCGCCCTGAACGGGGTGGCCATCGACGCCGTCATGGGCTACGAGGCCCAGATCGCCTCGGTCAACGACCGGTTGCCCGGCCGTTCTTTTCACAACCGGCTCATGCGCCTGATCAAACGTTTTTCGGTCAAGGAGCTCACCCGCCGGCGGCGGCGTATCGTCGACGCCCTGGTAGGTGCCGGGCATGGGCTGCGGGCGGTCAATGGCGGCGGCAGCGGCAGTCTGGTGTCCACCGGTGCCGATCCGGCCGTCACGGAAGTCAGCGCCGGTTCGGCTTTTTTTGCACCGGGACTCTTCGGCCATTTTTGCGAGGTCCGGTTTCAACCGGCGGCTTTCTTCGCCCTGCAGGTGGTCCGCGTACCGGCGGCCGGGATGATCACCTGTGCCGGCGGCGGATACGTGGCTTCCGGGCAGGTGGGACCGGAAAAGCTGCCCTGGCCGGTGATGCCTCCGGGGATGCGCTACATCGGCATCGAAGGGGCTGGTGAGGTGCAGACTCCCCTGCGTCTCGGTGGTGCCACTTATGCCCCGGTGCCCGGGGACCCGGTTTTTTTCCAGCATGCCAAGGCCGGTGAGCTCTGCGAGCGCTTCAACACCCTGGCCCTTGTCGCCGCAGACCGCATTGTTGCCGAGGCCGTCACCTACCGCGGCCAGGGGATGGCTCTTTTATGAGCCTGTGACCCTGCGGCCGCTTCTGAGAGGTATTGCCAGTGACTCATCCACACCCCACCCTTTACGACGTTGTCATCGTGGGCGCCGGCATCTCGGGGCCTTTTATCGCCCAGAACCTTTGCCGAAGTGGTCTGCACTGCCTGATGCTCGAAGCCGGGCGTCGCTATGCCCGCCATGCCTATCCGTCCAACGATCTGGATGGCACGGCCCAGCTTTACTGGTCCGGAGGGCTCGAACTCGACGACCGGGCGCGCATCGCATTTTTGCGGCCCAAGGTGGTGGGCGGCGGCTCGGTGGTCAACCAGGCCCTGGTGGACCGGTTCGACGACGACGCCCTGGATAGTTGGCGCACCGCTTCGGGGGTGGATTTTTTTCGCACCGAGGCCATGGTTCCCTGGTACGAGCGGGCCGAGACCGAAATTTCGATCCAGGAGATTCCGGCGGCCTTTCGCAACGCCAACGCCGAGATCTTCGCCGAGGGGTTCGCCCGGCTCGGCTACCGGTTGGCCCCGCTGCGCCGGGCCCAGCGCGACTGCCGTTACGAGGACGGCAACTGCTGCATCGAGTGCCTCAACGGCTGCCGCATCGGCAGCAAGCAGAGCACGCCGGAAACCGTCCTCAAACGGGCCATCGAAGCCGGACTGACCTTGGTGCCCGAAACCGAAGTCGTCCAGATCGTGCGCCGCAGCGACCGGATCGACATTCAGGCCCTGGACCGGCATGGCGGCCGCGTCCAGTACCGTGGCCGCCGTCTGGTCCTGGCCGCAGGGGCCATCGGCAACACGCGGCTGCTGCTGCGCTCGGGTTTCGCCCGGCGACTGCCCGCCCTGGGCAGATATTTTTACTGCCACCCCCAGTACATGCACTTCGGGCTTTACCAGCGGCCGATCAAAGCCCACCTGGGCGCATTCCAGGCCTTCAAGTCGGATGACCCCGGTTTTCGCCAGGAAGGCTTCAAGCTGGAAAACGTCTATGCCGGCCCGGGGGCCATTGCCCTGTTGATCAACGGTTTCGGAAGGCACCACCAGGGGATTATGGAACAGCTGGCCCATCTGGCCTGCATCGAGGTGTGCACTCGCGATACAGCCCCCGGGCGCATCCGCCTCGATCGCAAGGGGCGCACCGTGATCCGCAAGCCGCGTTCCCAAGAGGACCTGGCCCGGTGGCGGCGCGGCACGACCGTGATCGACGAGATCTTCAATGCCACCGGGGCCAAGGAGATCATCCACGGCGTTTACGGCATCGGGCTGCACCTCATGGGGGGGTGCCGCATGGGGACCGATCCGGCCACCAGCGTGGTGGCACCGGACTTCAGCCTCCACGGTCATACGGACATTTTCGCGGCCGATTCGAGCATTTTTCCCAACGCACCGGGGATCAATCCTTCGCTGACAATCATGGCCCTTTCGAAGATGGCGGCCGACACGATGATGAGGGACATCCGATCATGAAAATTTCACGCTACTTCACCCTGCGACAACTGCGCGGCCTGGAGCGAGCCGGTGACGTCCTGATTCCGGGCACCGACGCCTCGCCGTGCTTTTCCGGTACCGGATGCCTCGATCACGTCGATCGGCTGGCAGCTTATCTCAACGGGGACGATCTGGACGGGTTGAGAATTGTCGGCGGCCTTTTCGCCTGGTGGCCCCGCTGGGCCATTCGGTTGCTCTTCAGTCTTTGTGCATACCGCGAAAGGATGCCGGGGACCCTGGGGGCCGGGTTGCGCCTGCTGGAAATCGGGGTCAAAGGGGCCCTCATGAGTCTCTATTATGCCAATGTCACTGGCGAGGGGTATTGCGGCCCCAAGGTGTTTGACATCATCGATTGGCACCCCAGGATCGTCCTGCGCGACGGTGACCACCCGTCGCCCGCGGTGCCGTCAGAACCCATCGCCTTTCAGGACCCGAGCCCGGCGGACATCACGCGCATCTTCGTCCGGGCCCGAGAAGCCCAGCGGGAGATCGCCGGCTGGCCCCTGGAAAAACGCCTCGAGATCATCGCCAAACTCAAGCAGATCATCATCGATCGCCAGGCCATGATCCTCGACCGCATTCAGCAGGAAACCGGAAAATCGCGCATCGACGCCCTGACCGCCGAAATCTTCGGCACCCTGGACCATCTCGATTACCTGGGCAAACAGAGCCGGCGGATTTTGGCCGATCGCAAGGTGCCCACCCCCCTGGCCCTGATGGGCAAAAAATCGCGCATCTACTTCGAGCCCCTGGGCACAGCCCTGATCATCTCCCCGTGGAATTATCCGTTTTACCAGGCCATCGTGCCCATCACGCTGGCCTTCGTGGTGGGCAACGCCGTGGTCTACAAACCCTCCCATCTGACCCCTCTTGCCGGCTTGGTGGAAGAGCTGCTTACCGCAGCCGATTTCAGGCCCGACTGGGTCCAGATCGTTTACGGCCGGGGCGCTGAAATGGGCGATGCGCTCATCGACGCCCGGCCGGACAAGATCTTTTTCATCGGCAGCGCCCGCACCGGGCAGCAGATCATGCAGCGCGCGGCCCGGCATCTTATCCCGGTAGAGTTAGAGATGGGGGGCAAGGACCCGATGATCGTTTTCGAGGACGCCGATATCGAACGGGCCGCGGCCGGGGCCGTCTGGGGGGCCTTTACCAACACGGGCCAATCGTGCACCTCGGTGGAAAAGGTCCTGGTTCACGAATCCATCGCCGAGGCCTTCACCGCCGCCGTGGTGCGCCGCACCCGGCAGTTGATCCAGGCCACGGATCACGACGGGCGGGCCGACATCGGTCCCATGACATCGCCGGCCCAGGTGAAGGTGGTCGCGGCCCAGATCGCCGATGCCCGGGCCAAGGGTGCCCGGCTGCTCACCGGGACCGGGTGGGACGATCAATCGACCCTGGTTCCGCCCATGGTGGTGGTCGGGGTCACGCCGGAGATGATGCTGGAGCAGGAGGAAACCTTCGGGCCGGTGCTACCCATCGCGACCTTCAACGCCGATCAGGAGGCCGTAGACTTGGCCAACGCTGGCCGGTTCGGCCTGTCGGCCAGTGTCTGGTCCGCCGACCTGTCCCGGGCTGAACGCACGGCCAGGGCCATCGTGACCGGCAACGTTTCGATCAACAACGTGATGCTCACCGAAGGAAACCACGCGTTGCCTTTCGGCGGTGCCAAACAGAGTGGCATCGGTCGCTACAAGGGCGAGTTCGGCTTTTACTGTTTCGCCAATATCAAGTCGATTCTCATCGACGCCAACAGCGCCAAGCTGGAGGCCAACTGGTTTCCTTACACCCCGCGTAAGCTCGATCTGTTCACCCGGCTCACCACGGGCCTCTATTCGCCCGGCTGGTTCTCCCTGGTGAAGGGAATGATTGCCGGCCTGAAGCTTGAGATGTACACCAAGAAGCTGAACCGCCGGGAAGAGTGATGAACGGTGACGGTCGAATTTTGCTGACCTGTCTGTTCGAAAAACTGCCGCTGGCAAGTAAGGCGGAAGATTACCGCAAGCGGTTCCCCTAAAACTGTCTTCAGTAGACCTCAGACATAACGCAAAACCGAGCCCCGCGGTAGGGGAACGGTTGGCCAGACACTAACGAATCGCCTGCCTTGCAGTGCTGAGCCGGGGCATCTGAAGTAAATATTTACCAATCTTCAAGGTGCTTATTATCAAGTCATAGTCATAAGTTGATCACTGAAAATGCTTGACAGCCTGGATCTGCGAAGCTTATCTATATATAGTATACATTGTCACAAATAGTGAGGCAGAATGCTTTCTTCTTACCGAATCTGCTCATTGAGTGAGGTTGTGTATGCCCCCCAAAGGTGAAAAATACTATTTTATCTCCTCCCTTGCTAAAGGCTTGCATATTCTGGAACGGATCGCTACCGAGGGTGCCGTCTCCGCATCCAAAATAGCGGGCCAGATGAACACGAGTAGAGCTGTAACGCATCGATTTTTAATGACATTAAAAGATTTGGGGTATGTGGAGAGAGCTGCTGGAGGAGGTTTCCAGCTGACTTTCAAGGTCCTTGAATTGGGCATGCAAAAACTCGATGGTTTTGAGATCCGGCACACGGCCCATCCTTTTATGCAGGAACTCGCCCTGGCTTTCGGTGAAACGGTTAACCTGGGGCACTGGGACGGCAGAGCGATTGTACATCTTGATAAAATCAACAGCTCCGAAATCCTACGCTTCGACGTCGGCATGGGAGCGATTGCTCCAGCTTACTGTACAGGACTGGGAAAGGCGATATTGGCATTTTTGCCGGAGTCCGAATTCAATGCCTATCTCGAATCAACCGAACTGGTGGCGATCTCTCCCAAAACCATAACCGATCCAGTGCGTCTGAAAGCCGAAGCCGTCCAAATCCGACAGCGCGGCTACGCACTGGATAATGAAGAACTGAGTCTTGGCTTGCGGTGCGTAGCGGCGCCGGTGTTCGATTATGCGGGCAAGCCGTCCTATGCCATAAGCGTATCAGGTCCTACCCCCCGAATGACTGATCCCAGGATCGATCAGATCCAAACTATGCTGTTGATGCTGTGCCGGAAATTATCCCGCCAGATCGGAGCTCCGGGATTTTAGACCAAGTGCTCGAAGAGTTGGTACAACGCCATGCTCCACAATTAAAACCGCTTAGAGAGAGACTGGCGGATCTTGTATTTCCTGTCATTGAATAGCTGCATGCAAACGCAGTAATTTGAAAAGCTGCAAAAATGGATTCCAAACGGCTGCTTAGTCACCGACAGGTCACGGCTACTCGCATATGGCACCACTGGGGGATTTTATCGCCTTATTCCCGACACAAACCAAATCCACCCAGACGAAACAGCGAAGAGCCATTTTTTTAAAATTTCAGTACGCTATAGCGATTTTTCTTTTTAATTCAGTGTGTTAAGCTTTGAGATTGTAGCTTCGGGATACCCCGTGAGCGCTTACCACTACTCTTACCTTTCTTTGCCATTCTGCACAGAGGACTTTGTCTCGCGCGCAACCGAGGCCGTGTCACCTGGCACTGCTCATCGTTTTTTACGATGTAAACTGAGCTGACACATTCGAGAAGCGAAGCGACAGGTTTGCCAGTCCCGCCTCTAATGGGTTATATCCCATAATCTCACGGATCTGCATCCCGCGCCGCTTTGAGTTCCTTTCCATGGCACAACAATTGCTCGGTACGCGCACCGACGAGTTCAACCACGCCTCTACTGCGGCGCAGCGGAAAGGGATCGGTCATGGCAAAAGTGATTTTCGGGGTCTGGGACGGAAAATGCATCGACAACCGCTCACGCAAGATTTTCGAAATCGAGGAAACTCCCGGATTTGACACTTTTGACGAATTTGATCCGGGCAACCCGATCAGAGCCTTTTTTGGCGGTCACGGGTTTTTCATTTTCGACAAGGAGGTGAACCTGCTTGATGCAGCCTGCCAGTACATGGAGCGGGTAGCCCGTGAGTCGTGCGGCAAATGCACCCCTTGCAGGGTCGGCAGCGAGATTATTCGCACCAAGCTGGCGCACCTCTCTGCCGGAGACGGGAGCGAAAGGCTGCTCGACGAAATCGAAACCATCGGAGAGCAGATGCGCATGACCTCCCTGTGTGGGTTGGGGCAGACAGCCCCGGTGGCGCTGCTGGCCCTGATTCAGTTTTTTCGGCCCGAGCTGGTGCGACAGATAGGATGCAACGATCGAGTCCGCCATCAGCCCGGTTACACATACATTACAGCGCCGTGCATCGAAGCCTGCCCAATCAAGGTCGACGTGCCGCGCTACATCGATTTCATCAAGGACGGCAAGTTCACCCACTCGCTGGGTGTCATACTTCAGAAGTATCCCATGGCCGCAACATGCGGCCGGGTCTGCGTCCGTTTCTGCGAGATGGCCTGCCGGCGTACCCAGGTGGACGAAGCGGTGGGGATCAAGGTGCTCAAGCGCTTTGTGGCCGACCACGAACAGGACGTGAGCAACGCCTGGTTCACCAGCTACCGTGTGCCGCAGAAGCGTGACAGCGACCTCAAGGTAGCTGTGATCGGCACCGGACCGGCCGGCATCTCGGCCGCCTACCACCTGCTGCTGCGCGGCTACCCGGTGGACGTTTACGAGGCCAAGGCCGTGCCTGGTGGCATGGCCGCCACCGGGATCCCCGAGTATCGCCTGCCCAAGGCGGTGCTCGGGCGAGAAATCGGCATCATCGAAACCCTCGGCGGCCAGATCTTTTACAACCGTAAGATGGGTCGCGATTTTAGCCTCACCGGCCTGCTCAACAACGGCTACAAGGCGATTTTCCTTGCCATCGGGGCCCACAAGGGCAAGGGGATTGGGATCCTGGGCGAAGATGCAGGAATGGCCGGCTATGCATATGGCGTGGACATGCTGCTGCGGGTCAACCACGACTACATCGACAAGGGGGTACCGCTTTCTCTTGGCGAGCGGGTGGTGGTGGTGGGCGGGGGGAATGTGGCCATGGACTGCGTCCGTTCGGCCTTGCGAATAGGTGCGAGCGAGGTACATCTTGTCTATCGGCGTTCACGCAGGGAAATGCCGGCCGACCATGAAGAGATCGATGCGGCAGAAAAGGAAGGGGTTCACTTTCACTTTTTGACCCACCCGACCCGCATCCTGTCCGAAGACGGCCGGGTGACCGGGATCGAGCTGGTGCGCATGGAACTCGGTGCGCCGGACGAAACCGGCCGGCGCAGCGTGCGGCCGGTGGAAGGAACCACCTTTGCCCTGGAGACAGACACAGTGATTCCGGCTATCGGCCAGCAGGTGGAGATCGGGCTGGTGGCGCCCGAAGACGGCATCACTTTTACATCCCGGGGACTGATCGCCACGCATCCCAACACCTTGATGACCTCGCGCAAAGGTATCTTCGCCGGTGGCGACTGCGCCACCGGACCGGCTACCCTGGTGCAGGCCATGGCGCAGGGCGAGCAGGCGGCCCGCTGCATCGACGACTATCTGAGTCTCGGCCGGGTGCGCTTCCATCCGGCCGACCGTATGAGCCAGCTCGTGGCGGCCGTCCAGCCGATGATCGCTTCGGGGGTCCAGATTCCGGTGCGCCACGAGTACCGCGTCAAGGTGCGCGAACTCGACCCCGAGGTCCGGCGCCAGATTTTCACAGAGGTGGAAAAACCGATCGAGGTCGACGAGGCCTACCACGAGGCGGCCCGCTGCATGCGCTGCTACCGCGTCTACAGCGTGATTACGGAAAGGTAAAAAACGAAGATAGAGGGCCCCAGGGCTGTAAACGGCGGACCGTCCCCCAACCCGCGACAGACGAAGCAAGGAGGCCGAGATGATCGGTACCATCAACGGTAAGCAGGTCGAATTCAACATCGATGAAACGATTCTGGAAGTGGCCAGGCGTAGCGGGCACTTCATCCCCACCCTGTGCGAGATGGCCGACATCCACCATACCCCGGGCACCTGCCGGGTCTGTCTGGTGGACATCCGCCGACGCAACGACCCGCGCCATCACATCGTCACCGCCTGCAACACCCCCATGGAAGAGGGGACGCAGGTGCTCACCCGGACCCCTACGGTGCGCCGCATGCAGCGGCTGCAGGTCGAGCTGCTGCTGGCCGACCATAACCAGGATTGTGCGAGCTGCATCCGACACGGCAACTGCGAGCTGCAGGACGTGGCCCAGTTCGTCGGCCTGCAACAGACCCGCTATCATTTTCCCCACTTCTATCTGCGGCGCCACCGGGACGACTCTTCCCCGGCAGTAGTGCGTGACATGAG
The DNA here is from genome assembly GCA_963668645.2 of Desulfobacterales bacterium. Classification (GTDB taxonomy): domain Bacteria; phylum Desulfobacterota; class Desulfobacteria; order Desulfobacterales; family UBA2174; genus UBA2174. Next base: position 1,117,293 of record CAXXWC010000021.1, on the reverse strand, counting down.
CAAGTGCATCCGCTGTCTGCGCTGCGTGGCGGTCTGTCGCGAAATCCAGGGTGTGGACACCCTGGTGGTCAGCGGCAGCGGGCTGCAGACCGAAATCGACGTGCGCGACCGGCTCCCCCTGGGACAGTCGGACTGCGTGGGCTGCGGCCAGTGCATCCTTGTCTGCCCGGTCGGGGCCTTGGCTGAAAAGAACGACATCGAAACGGTGATGGATTTTCTCTACGATCCAGAGATCCGGACCGTGTTCCAGTTCGCCCCGGCGGTGCGCACCGCCCTGGGCGAGGAGTTTGGCCTGGCGGCCGGCACCAACGTGGAGGGCCAGATCATTGCGGCCCTGCGCCAGCTCGGCGCCGATGTGGTGCTGGACACCAACTTCACCGCCGATTTGGTGATCATGGAAGAAGGCCACGAACTGCTCCAGCGCCTGAAAACCGGGGGCACGCTGCCCATGTTCACCTCCTGCTGCCCGGCCTGGATCAACTACGTGGAAAAGCATCATCCGGATCTGCGTGCGCATGTCTCGACCGCCAAAAGCCCTCAACAGTGCTTCGGCGCCCTGGCCAAGACCTATCTGGCCGACCGCATGAACATCGACCCGGCCGGCATGCGGGTGGTCTCGATCATGCCTTGCACCGCAAAAAAGGACGAGGCCCGGCGTCCGGCCTTCTCCCGGGACGGAAGCCCCGAAGTCGACGTGGTGCTCACCACCCGAGAATTTGCCCGCCTGCTCAAGCGCGAGGGAATCGGCCTGGGCGACCTAGAACCGGCGGTCTTCGACAACCCCTGGATGAGCGACTACTCCGGCGCGGCGGTGATCTTTGGTTCCACCGGTGGCGTCATGGAGGCGGCCTTGCGCACCGTTCACCAGGTGCTAAAGGGAGAAGAACTCGCCGGTATCGAGCTCACCGAGGTACGCGGCATGGAGCACCTGCGCGAGGCGAGCGTCGATTTTGGGGAGGCGGGCGGTATGGTCAAGGTGGCTGTGGCCCATACTTTGCGGGCCGCCGAACGGGTGATCGCCGAGGTGCGGGCCGGAACCAGCGACTATCTTTTCGTCGAGGTAATGGCATGTCCGGGCGGCTGCCTTGGCGGCGGGGGCCAGCCGCGCAGCAAGCACGCCTACCAGGCGGCCAGCCGCGAGCGTCGAGCGGCCCTCTACACCATCGACACCGAACGCCCGGTGCGCCAGAGCCACAACAATCCGCAGATCCAAAAGCTTTACGCCGATTATCTCGGCGCTCCGTTGGGACACAAGTCCCACCACCTGCTGCACACCGGCTACACGGACCGCAAGCGGATCGTGCGCCATCAGATGATCGATATCTGGAAGGAGATCGAAACCCGGGTCGAGGTTCCGGCCGAGGAGGAGCCGGCAGGATGACCACAGCCGGCGGCATCGGCCGGGGTCTTATCCGGGCGGCGGGATAACGCTCCGTTCGGTTCCCGTCCGAAGTGCCCGGCGGCCTGAAGAAACCATGGCTTAGTTCCGGCCTTTTTCAGAGGCTTGGTGGGCCGGTGGGATCAAAAAAACGCCAACGGCTCCGGCGATGGTCGGCAGCTGCCGGCGGCGTCCGTCGGACATTTGTCTTCAATGCGAGTTGGAGCTGTAAAAAGGCGCGACACCTTCTGCCATCAAAGCGTGATCTGCACAAAATAAATCTGCAGTGCCATTGCCCGGTGAAATGATATCCGGGTAGGATACCCAGTATGGGACAGGCACGATGACCTCGTCGCCGGCCGAAACGGTGGCAAGGATGGCATTGAAAATGAGCTGCTTGGCACCGTTGCCAACCACGATCTCATTCATCTCATATTCCAGGCTATTTTCGCACTTGAACTTGCTCTGGATCGCCCGTTTAACTCCGGCGTCCCGTCCACGTTGGTGTACTTCGTCTGGGACTGCGCAATGGCGCGCGCGGCCGCTTCTGCGACCGATGGCAACGTATCAAAATCCGGCTCTCCCATCGTAAGACCGATTAGATCGATACCCTGAGCTTTGAGCTCTTGTACCTTTTTGACGGCCATCGAACTAATTGACGGTTTAATCCGGTTTACACGCGGGGATAACGTTACTATGGACAATTTTTTCCTCCCGTTTTCTCAGTCTGGCGGTGTTTTTGCCTTGAAAGATTTCCCAAGGAACAGGACAAGCGATAGCGCCATATTGTCTGTGACACTGACCGAGCCAAATGGGATGATCAATTCAACCGGCTTGTCACTTGGTCTGGCATGCGTAACATTCAAGGAAGGGGAAGCCGCCAGAAGCGTGTTGTGCTTTTCCTCGGACATTAGTATTTGATGATGTCACCATATGGTTGACATTTGTTTTCCGGTCATGTTACCTTGCTCCGGTAAAGTCACTTCAACGCCGGAGGCAATCCATGAGCGATCTTGAGCAATGCTTTTGTCCCAACCAGCAATGCAAGGACTACGGCTTGCGCGGGCATGGCAACATCAGTATTCGCGGCAAATACGGCAAGGACAAGGACCGCGATTTGCTGTACTGCCGTACCTGTGGCAAACGCTTTGCGGCCACACGGGCCAGTGCGCTGTTCGGGCTACATTTGCCGGCCGATACAATCCGGCAAATCATTCACCACGCTGCCGAGGGCGTGGGGGTGCGGGCCACGGCGCGTTTGCTCGGACTCGACAAAGACACCGTCAATCGGGTGATTTTGAGGGCTGGCGAGCATTGCGCCCGAGTACTTTCGGATTTGCTGACGTCCTTGCAGTTGACCGAGGCGCAACTCGACGAGCTGTGGACCTTTGTAAAAAAAAGAAAAGTTCTGACGACCCCCAAGACCTTGAAAAGCAGTACGGGCAGACCTGGATTTGGACAGCCATCGACGCCCCGACGCGCCTGCTGATCACATTCTGGATCGGAGGGCGCGAACTGGACGATGCGCGGCGAATGCTGCGCGATTTGATCGACCGTTGCCCGAGTAAGCCACTGTTTGTCTCCGATGAACTGCCCCATTACACAACAGTTTTTGGAGAGCTGTTTCACAAGCTTATACCATCGGTAGCCACGGGCAAACCCGGGCCGACCGCGCAATCCGCAACGAGTCATTGACGCGGATCTGGATTACGCTACTGTTTATAACGACGCGCTAGGGCGCACGGGTTGTCAAGGTCGAACGTCAGGTGGTTTACGGCACCGAGCAGCACATCCTGGATCGACTGGAAGACTCGCCCAGCCAGACGATCAATACCGCATATATCGAGCGTTCCAATTTGGATTGGCAATTGTGGGATGCTCATCTTGCTCGTAAAGCGCCTACGGTTGCCCGTTCGATGCGATGGCTCAAGGCCAAATTTGCCATCTGCGTGGCTTGTTATGATTTTATCCGGCCTCATGAAACGCTCAGCCGCGGCAAGGATCGGGTCTTCCGCCCCAAAACCCCGGCTATGCAAGCAAATGTGACGGACCACCTGTGGTCTTTTGCCGAACTCCTGGCCTTCCCGGCAGGATGTCAATGATATGGTGACATTACTGCTTTGCGTCGGTGGCGGAAAAAGTGGGAGAATTGTCAAGAATTTTCTTGACAGACATTAGGTCGTAAGATATATGGCTGTCATACAACCTGAGTACCAAGGGGCGAATTAAGGATCGGGGTTCAGAGATGGATGGTACGAAACATTTTTTTTGTGCATCAATCAGACCGACCGGTCTGTCTTGCCCGCTTACGGCAAGCCGTCAATTGAAACAGAGCCGAGAAAAAATCGTGGCCGCGATGCTGTGGTTTTTAGGTTAACATATTAATAAGATACAAAAATGACCCGTTGGTAAAGTTTGGAGAAAAACATATAACTCGGTTTTACAGCTCGAATTCGATCGGGCAGAGTAGAAAGGGAATAATGGATATCAAGGTGTGGTCGATGTCGCCGTCTTTTGGGTACTTTACCAAGGATGGCCTGGAGTATCTGCGATCTCATGGCTACGAGGTCGATATGATCCCTCAGACGGCAAAACTGGAAGAGGCGGAAATAGCAAAAACGCTCTGCCGGTACGATGCGGTGATCGGCGGCAGTCTGCCGTTGAGCGCTGCTGTCATAAAAGGTGCGCAACAATGCAAACTGATCGTCCAGCATGGTGCCGGCATAGACCACATCGATGTTGCAGCGGCTACCGAAAGAGGCATTCCGGTAACCAACACGCCCGGGGTGAACAAGGATTCTGTGGCGGAATTGACATTCGGGTTCTTCCTTTCGCTGGCCAGACGGATCCCCTTCGGCGATCATTCGGTGCGGCAGGGAGAGTGGCCCAAGGTAGTGGGATCTTTGTTGAAAGGTAAGACCCTGGGCATCATCGGGATGGGCAAGATCGGAAAAGCGGTCGCCAATCTCGGCTTGGGGTTCGGCATGAAAGTCATCGCCTACGATATATACAAGGATGAGGACTTTGCCCAAGAATACAACGTCACCTATGTCTCGGTAGATGCACTGGTCCAGCAGGCCGATTTTATATCTCTTCACGTCATGCTGTCTGAGAGCACCAGGAATCTGATCGACATGCACCATCTGAAGATGATGAAGGAGACGGCGTTCTTGGTCAATGTGGCCAGGGGCGGGGTCGTCAACGAGGAAGATCTTTATGAGGCGTTGAGCAAGAAGATGATCGCTGGCGCCGCGCTGGATGTTTTGGCCCAGGAGCCGCCGCCGAAGGATCTAAAATTGGGCAAGCTGGACAATGTTATCCTCACGCCTCACATGGGGGGCTATGCAGTGGAGGTATCACGGCAGATCGGTCTGATCTGCGCCAGGAACATTCATGCTTTCTTTTCGGGAGAGCCGCTTGAATATGTGGTCAACCCGGAAACGTTGAAGCGCTAGTCGAAAGAAATCAGCTGCAAATGAAAAAAGCGTACCTTGGATTTTTTCAAGCACGGACAGACCGACCGGTTTGTCTGACTGGCCCGGGGAAAGGACACTCAAAACTTGTAATTCAATTTTAATGAAAAGGGGAGAGCAAAGCATGAAAGAGCGATTTCGCAAGGTCACTTCTTTTATCACGATTATGGCAGTCTGTTTGATGGGTTTGGGAACGGCGATTGCCGGAGATGACGTTAAACTGCCGAAGATGATGCATTGGAGCTGCTATGATGTCGGTGCTGGTGGATATATCCAGACCTCGGCCATTGCGGATGGCCTGCTGAAAAAGTACGGTGTCAAAGTCCGTCTGATGCCGGGGGGGTCTGATATGAGCCGCATCCTGGCGTTGAAGACCAGACGGGTTGAAATGTCCTTTCTGGGAAATGGCGCGTTCTTTGCAGCGGAAGGTCTTTATGATTTTTCGACCTACGAGTGGGGTCCCCAGGATATCCGTGTTGTCATCGCTCCCACGGCGACTCATTGTCTTTGGTCGACCGAGACCAGCGGAATCAAGGATCTTAAGGATGCCAAGGGGCGTCGGGTCGCATGGATTATCGGCTCTCCGGGCATCAATGTGAAAACAACCGCGTATCTTGCCTTTGCCAATCTGACTTGGGATGATGTCGAAAAAGTAGAGTTTGCCAGTTTCGGGGCCTGCATTAACGGCCTTATCGAAGGCAGCGTGGACGTCATCATGGGCACCCCCGTGGGGGGCATCATCAAAGCGGCGGCTTCGCCTAACGGCGCGCATCTTCTCGAGCTGTATGCAGATGATACCGAGGGATGGGCACGTCTGCAAAAAAAAGCGCCTTTTTTAAGTCCAGTTAAAGAAAGCAAAGGCGTCGATATCGATAAAGACCACCCCAAAGATGTTGCTCTGATACGATTCCCGGTGGGTATCACCTATGCGGACACCGACCCGGATTTGGTTTATAATTTTCTCAAAGCTGTCGACCAGAGCTATGCCATATATAAAGATTCTCATCAGAACATGCCGAACTGGGAGATTCACCAATCCGGCAAACCGCCTGCAGACGCTCCGTTTCATGAAGGCGCTGTCCGGTATCTGAAGGAGATCGGCGTTTGGACGGCCAAGGATCAGGCCTGGAACGATGCTGCACTGGCCCACTTGCAAAAGGTGCAGGCTGCGTGGGAAGAAGCGGTTAACCTTGCCCAGACACAGAAGATAAAATCTAAAGATTTTCAAGAGTTCTGGCTCAAGGAAAGAGCCAAGGCCCTGGGCGAATAACTCTATAAGCCTTTGCTGAACAGTTCAGGGGGGATCCTGCTCGAGGAACTCAGATCAACAGCAGGATTCGCCCCTGAGTAAAGGCCAGTTAAACCCGCACAACCATTTTTACACAGTTCCGGTCGTTGCCTGTTAAGGAGGCGAATATGGTGAATTACAGGGATAAGGGCAAACGAATTTCTTTCAGCTGTTACATTGTGACGTTATGCGCAGGTGCGATTGGGACCCTGATCGGAATCAACCAGTTGTTTCACTTGAGTCTTTTCGGATTCAACCCGATCAATACTGCCTACTACTATATTATCGTAGGTTGTTTTCTGTCGATCAGTTTTCTGCTTTATCCGGCAAGAAAGAAGGATAGCGAAAAACTGCCATGGTATGACTGGGCATTTTTTGCAATCACCATCGTTACCAGTATTTATATGTCCGCTAATGCCCGCAACAGTCTTGCCCAAGGGTGGGAACTTCAGGCCCCGATGCTGCCAATGGTGAGCGGTGCCGTTTTATGGTTTCTGGCCATAGAGGCCATTCGTCGCGTTGGCGGAAAAATCCTTTTTTTCATCAGCACATTGATTTCACTATATCCTGTCTTTTGTGGATCACTGCCGGGTTTTTTATATGGCTCCCAGTTTAGCTTCAAGGAGGCCATCTGTTTTCATTCAATGGGGGTGGAAAGTATCATCGGCTTGCCCATGCGTGTGGTATCGGACCTGCTCATCGGTTTTATGCTTTTTGGGGTGACCCTGGTAACCTCCGGTGGCGGCAAATTTTTCATGGAGTTTTCGTTGTCCCTGCTGGGACGGCAGCGGGGTGGGGCCGCCAAGGTTTCGGTTGTCTCCAGCGCGTTCATGGCCAGTTTGAGCGGCAGTGTGCTTTCCAATATCATTACAACCGGTTCCATGACCATTCCTGCCATGAAAAAGACCGGATACTCCGCCCGATATGCAGGCGCCATTGAAGCATGCGCTTCAACGGGGGGGTCTATCATGCCGCCGATCATGGGCGCTTCCGGGTTTCTGGTGGCTCTGTTCCTGGGCATTCCCTACACCGATGTCATGATCGCGGCATTTTTCCCGGCGACTCTTTATTATCTGACCTTACTGCTGCAAGTGGACGGTCAGGCGGCGGTGGCCGGTATCGGTGGTCTGCCAAAGGAAGAGTTGCCTGAATTCTGGCAGACCTTGAAACAGGGATGGCCTTTCCTCGGGTCACTGTTAATGCTTGTCTATATCCTGATCGTTCTGCGCATTGAAACCTGGGCTCCTTTTTTCACGACCATATTTTTGATTTTGACCGCCATGCTGCGCAAGGAGACTCGCTATACCTGGTCCAAAGCAATGGACCTGATGTTCGAGTTCGGCAAGATGATGGCTAATCTGGTGGGCATACTCGCCGGCATCGGCCTGATCATGGGCGCACTGAGCGGTACCGGTGTTGCGAATTCTTTTTCCCGCGAACTCGTCTTGCTGGCGGGCAACAATGTGTTTCTGCTACTGGTTATCGGTGCCTTTACAAGCTTCGTGATGGGCATCGGGATGCCGATCACGGCCTGCTACGTTTTTCTGGCCGTCTGCCTGGTTCCGGCGCTTGTGCAGCTAGGATTCAATCCGCTGGCATGTCATCTATTTGTCCTCTACTGGGGTTGCCTTTCATTCATTACCCCTCCGGTTGCAATCGGTTCCATTGCTGCGGCAACACTGGCCGAGTCCGATCCGATGAGCACCGCTTGGTTGTCGATGAAGCTCGGGGCTGCAAAATATATTGTTCCGTTCTTCTTCGTTCTTGATCCGCACTTGATTCTGGTTGGCAGTGTGGGGGGCGTGATGATGGCGGTGGTCACCGCGATTTTCGGATGCGTTCTGCTGGCTGCCGCATTGGAAGGCTGGTTGTATTTTGTCGGCCGGATCAACATCTTTTATCGGGCACCGGTGGGGCTGTCGGCCCTCTTGCTGATGTATCCCGGAATTTGGTCCAATCTGTTTGGAATCCTGATTCTATCCGCGAGTTTTTTAATGATCAAAATCTTTCCGGCCACTAACAGCAATCAACTCGTGAAAATCGGTTCAGTGGTATCATCCTGAAGGTGCTGGGATTGAATGTTTTCCGGGCTGCTGCGGGAATGATGGCATTAAGTGCCAGACTATCCTTCCAATTCGGCTCGAACTTGAAACTATCTTGATATAACGCAAAAGGGCGGCGGCCTTCAGAAGATGACCGGTAGGCCGCCAAAGGGCGGAGAGCCCTTTAAGGCATCGGCAAACCGGCTCTCCATGACTCCAGGATGCATTGCCATCCCCATGAAAAGCGTCGCCCGCCCTCGGGTCAGTTTTTCTTTTAACCATAAGTCTCGCACAAGGAATATAGACATGGACTGCTTTTTCAATCCCCAGAGCGTGGCCTTGGTAGGGGCCAGTAAAAAGCGCACTGGTGCCAATATGGTGCATAACCTAAAAAATGGATTTCAAGGCCGGATATATCCGATCAACCCCAACTACGAAGAGTTGGATGCGTTGCCTTGCTATTCCTCTTTGGAGCAGGTGCCCGGCGAAGTGGATCTGGCTGTCGTATTGGTGCCTGCCCGGTTATTGCCCCAGTTGCTTCGTGACTGTGCCGCCAAGAAAGTAAAAGGGGTCATCATCCAAAGCGCAGGTTTCGCCGAAGCGGGCAAAGAGGGGCAGGCTCTGCAGCAAGAGTGTTTGGCCATCGCCAGGGAACACGGCATCCGTTTGTGGGGCCCCAATTGCATGGGAATAGTTGATGTTTTCAAACGCCATTTCTTCACTTTCATGGATCCGAGCGACACGGCCATTTTGAACAATGCCGGCCACATCTCCCTAGTTGTGCAAAGCGGTATGCTATCGGCTGCATTTTTAGTCGATCTGGCCGACCGGCGGTCAATAACGGTGAACAAGGTTTGCTCGATCGGCAATAAATGCGATGTGGATGAGTGCGACCTGCTGCCCGCGCTGATCGCCGATGAAAACACGCATTGCATCGCACTATATCTGGAATCATTGCCCCGGGGGCGTCTGTTTCTGGAGTTGGCGGCCGCTTCGCCCAAGCCGATAGTGGTCTTAAAGGCCGGCAGCAGTGCGCAGGGGGCGCAGGCAGCCGTCAGCCATACCGCCAGTCTGGCTGGAGACGCCCGTCTAACCCTGGGCCTGCTGAAAGACGCCGGGATCTTTTTGGCCAAGGACTTCCACCACATGGTGGACCTGGCCCGTAGCCTCGCCATGGCTCCCCACCTCCCCGAGGACGTCCGTGTGGCCGTCATGACCTTTAGCGGCGGGGCTGGCATCGTCACCTGTGATTTGCTGGATCAACACGGTGTGGCAATGGCCGAACTCAGTTCTTCCACTGTTGATGCTTTAAAAGAAATCTTTCCTCCCTGGATGCAGCCAGCCAATCCCATCGACATCTATCCGGCAATGGAGCGGGTGGGGCGTATGGAAGCCTTCTATGCAGGGGCTCAGGCAGCTTTGAATGACCCCCAGGTAGATTTACTGCTTATTCATCACTTCATCGGGCTGGGAGACAAGGACCTGAGTCTGGAGCGGCTCAAAAAAATGGCGGAGCAGAGCGGGAAGGTCGTTGCATTTTGGGGATTCGGTTTCGATGCCGCATCGTGCAAATTTGAATATGAAGCGGACCGCCTGGGCATTCCCGCATACAGGGAGTTAGAACGGGCCGTAGAATGCCTGAGTGTGGCAACCCAGTGGCAGGGGCCGCGAGACAAGACGCCCCTGCCACCGGTACCGCCCAAGGACACCAGGCCGGCAGCACTGCAAACTGTTGCGAAGATCCCGACAGTGCTGGACGAGATGGACAGCAAAGCCCTTCTGGCCCAGTGGGGCATGCCCATGGTGCCCGAGATGGAGATAGAAAGCCTAAGTCAGGCCCGGGCTGCAGCGCAGCGGTGGAACTATCCCCTGGTGCTCAAGGGGCTGCTGCCGGAAGTGGTTCATAAAAGTGAGCTGGGTTTGGTCGAAGCGGAGATAAACAGCCAAGAGCAGTTGGAGCAAGCCTTTAATCGGTTGCGGGAAAAGATGCAGGGCCAGGGCCGTATTCTGGCGCAGCCAAAAATAAAGGCGGAATATGAGCTGATTGTTGGTTATTTGCACGATGTTTTATTCGGCGACTGCCTGATGTTGGGTATGGGGGGGCTTTTGGCTGAGTTGGTGCCCGATGTGGCATTTACCATAGCTCCGCTCAGGCCGGCAGGTGCCAAGGATTTGCTGGAACGGCTTAAAACCAGCAAGCTTTTTAAAGGCTTCCGGCGCCTGCCGCCTTTGGACTTGGAAGCTTTGGCCGATCTTCTGGCAAAACTGGGACAAGGTGCATCGGCTTCGGGCGAGATAGAGCAGGTGGATATCAACCCCGTGATGATCTGTAAAGGCAAACCCATCGCCGTGGACGCCACTGTGGTTCTCAACAAAAAAAATCAGTGAAAAGACTAAACTCTATCCGCTTGAGAAAGACATTTATTTCTACGAAGGCATAGAAAAGGAAGCATCCTATCAAATAACTGCATTTATTTCTCATCGTTTAACTGTGACATGCATAAATCCAAGGAGGTTAGGCATGACGATTAAGGTCTGGTCGATGTCGCCGACGTATGGCTACTTTGCAAAGGAAGGGTTGGACTATCTTCAATCGCGCGGTTATCAGGTGGACATGATCCCTCAGAAAGCGATTCTGAGCGAAGATGAGATCTCTGAAACACTCAAGCGCTATGACGCTGTCATCGGTGGCGGCATGCGGATATCGGCAAACTCTCTCAAAGAGGCCGATGGATTGAAGATTATTACCCAACCCGGTGTCGGTGTAGATCACATCGATGTTGCCGCGGCGACGGCCAAAGGCATCCCGGTCACCAATACACCCGGGGCCAATAGATATTCCGTCATGGAATTGACTTTCGGGCTTTTCATATCTTTGGCACGGCAAATTCCTTATGGCCAACAAGCGGTTCGCCAGGGGCAATGGCCCAAAGTCATGGGGGGCTTGTTAAGGGATAAAACCCTCGGCATTATCGGAATGGGTACAATCGGAAAAACGATCGCCAAAATGGGCCTTGCCTTCGGCATGAAGGTTGTCGGCTACGATATTTACCCCGATGAAGATTTTGCCGAGAAGAACAATATCAAGTATCTCGAACTCGAAGAGATTTTGAAACAGAGCGATTTTATCTCCCTTCATGTGTTCTTATCGGATCAGACTAAAAACTTGATTGGAATGAAACAGATTGAAATGATGAAGCCGACGGCCTTTTTGGTCAACATGGCCCGGGGCGGAGTCGTCAATGAAGACGATCTATACAAGGCAATGAGCGAAAAGATGATCGCCGGAGCTGCTTTGGACGTACTATCCCAGGAACCGCCGCGGGCAGAGGTCGCTTTGAGCAGGCTCGATAACGTGATTGTAACACCTCATATGGGCGGATATGCGCTAGAAGTTTCAAGAGACTGCGGGTTGATATGCTCACGAAATATCCATGCATTTTTCACCGGTGAAAAGCCGGAAAACGTCGTTAACCCGGAGACTTTGAAGCATGTCTGATTACCCGGCAGGTTGCGCTATAAGTGGTAATGCGGAAAACAATAATTCTCTATATTGAAAAGGTCTAAAGATGAGTGGAGAAACAGGAAATTTTGCCCAGATGGTGATCCAGAACTCCGTGGTTGCCAATGGATTGTGCACCGGGTGCGGCGCCTGTGTGGATCTGTGCCCGTATCAGAAAAACTACAGGGATAAGACCGTCGTCCTTTTTCCCTGTGACAGAGAAGACGGTCGATGCCTTCAATTCTGCCCGAGGTATGATACCGACCTCGACGCTTTGCGCAATGCCCTGTTCGCCCCCGAAGATCTAACCCCCGAAATCGGCGCGATCAAGGCTTTTTACGTTACCCGTGCGACAGATCCCGAGATTCGCACCAAGGCGCAGCACGGCGGTACGGTCACGGCTCTTGTAAAACTGGCCATTGAAGAGAAGCTCATCGACGCGGCCGTCATGTCGGGCCAGGATACGAAATCGACCCTGCTGCCCCAAGGGGTCGGGGTGGATAGTGCTGCGGACGTTGCCGATTATTCGAAGAGCCGCTTTGTGGCGACCCCGACGATCGCACAGTTCAATAGGCTGGCCAAAACCGGTGTTGAAAAAATAGGTGTCGTTGCAACGCCCTGCCAGGCGACGGCGCTTGCCAAGATGCGGTTGAAGAAGTTCAGTGAGAATACCAACAATATCGACAGATTGAAACTTGTTATCGGTCTGTTCTGCGGGTGGGCTTTTTCGTGGAAAGAGTTGTGTGAAGTTCTTAAGAGACATGTCGAATTAGATCAGATTGTCGCTATGGATATTCCACCCTCCAAATACCACTGCCTTGAAGTTCAAACTGCGGATAAAAACGTAACGATTTCCCTCGATGAAATCCGATCGTGTGTGCGTGAATCATGCGATTATTGTGCGGATATGACGGCCGAATTCAGCGATATTTCCGTTGGCTCAGCCAGACTTGAGGAAGGGTGGCAAGAAGCCAAAAACTGGAACCAGGTGGTCGTTCGCACCGAGGCCGGTATGAACCTGATGGCACTGGCCAGGGAAAGGAAGATCCTTGAATTCAGGGAGGTGCCTGAAAATAATCTCGGAAATCTCAAGCGTGCCTCCATGGGAAAGAAACGAACAGCGGTTAAAAACTTGGTGGCAAAAAGCGGCAATGCACAGGATCTGGTTTACCTGCATGCCGGAGACAGTGTTTTGTGCGATCTGATTCCCCGGTGACCAAAATTCCCAGGGGACGCGATAGCATGTACGGTCGAAGGATAATGGAAGGCACCATTTTCCGTGCCGGATACGAAAGCCCTTTTGTGAATAAGAATTGGAGGTAATTATGTCGATTCTACTAGATAACACAGGCGGTGCCCAACATTTTTTAATGGGCAACGACGCCATCGTCCGAGGGGCGCTGGAAGCCGGGGTGAATTACGCCTCCGGCTATCCCGGTACGCCTTCTTCGGAGGTGATTGAGCAGCTTGCAAAAGTTGCTGGGGAAAGAAATATTTATGTGGAATGGTCGACAAACGAGAAGGTCGCCCTGGAAAGTGCGGCGGCCGCCTCGTTCAGCAACCTCAGGGCGTTGTGCGCCATGAAGCAGGTCGGCGTCAATGTTGCTTCGGATTTTTTGCTTCATATGTCACTGTCGGGCACCAGGGGGGGGATGGTGCTGATTTCCTGCGATGATCCTGGAGCCCTGTCCAGCAACAACGAAGGACCGTCACGGCATTATTCAAAAATGTTCGAGTTCCCGCTGCTGGAGCCTGGTGATTTTCAGGAAGCAAAGGAAATGACCAAGTGGGCTTTCGAGCTTTCGGAAGAAATTAAGAATGTGGTGATGGTAAGGTCCGTTACACGAATTTCCCATGCGAGCGGAATCGTCAAACTCGGCGCCCTGCCTCCGACTCCGGATCCTAAGGCTTGCTATGTCTACGATGGGCCCGAGAACGATCTTGACACTCATCCGGTGATTACTCAGCCGATCAAGACGACGCACCCGCGCCAGCAACGAAAACTGCAGCAAGCGGCAAAGCTGTTCGATGAATGCCCGTTTAACACCTATGAAGGTCCGCAGGACCCTGAATTGCTGATCATTACGAGCAGCGCCTGCAATCTTTACAGCAAAGAGGCGGTCTCACTAATCGGGGCATCGGATAAGGTCGGCGTCCTGAAGCTCGGCACCACTTGGCCCCTTCCGCCTAAGATTTTGGTCAAGTATTTGAAAAAGACGGAAAAAGTCATGATCGTCGAAGAGGTCCTGCCTTTCATGGAGGAGAACGTAAAAAGTTTCGCCTCTGAAAAGCTCGAAGAGATCGGAGGTAAAAAATTTTTCGGCAAGAATGACGGGACGCTGCCGCCAGTGGGTGAAATGAATGTCGACATTGTCGCCGAGGCGATCTGCCGGGTTCTGAATCTGACCTTCAGTCCTGGGGTTGAGTCGGGATACTCGGATAAATTCAAATCAACCGCAATGGTCAGTATTCCTGACCGAGGAGTGACCTTTTGCCCCGGTTGTCCGCATAGGGCATCTTTTTGGATGCTGCATAACACCACCTTGCTGGACAATCGGAAAGGGTTTGTCTGCGGTGATATCGGCTGTTACGCCCTCGGGCGTCATGCCTGTGGTTACTTCACAAGCAAAACCTTCCACGCCATGGGCTCAGGGGCCGGGCTTGCCAGTGGGTTCGGCAAGCTATCCAGATTCGGAATGGACCAGCCGGCAATTGCCATCTGCGGAGATTCCACCTTTTTCCATTCTGTCATTCCCCCGCTGATCAATGCGGTCCACAACGATTCGGACATGACCCTGGTCGTTTTGGACAACCGTGGCACAGCCATGACCGGATTCCAGTCCCATCCGGGATCCGATTACAATGCCATGGGAGAAAGTGCACCTTGGATCGAGATCGAGAAGGTCTGCGAGGCGATCGGGGCGACGGTTGCGGTGGAAGACCCCTTCGATATGGAGCGCGCCCAGGAGAAATTGCTCGAGTTCGTCTCCGATACAAAGGGGGTAAAGGTCCTGATCCTCAGGCAGGCCTGTGCCCTGAGTCCTCAAAAACGCAACAAGAAGAAATACGCGGTCCATATCGACGAAGACCTGTGCCTCGGGGAAAATTGCGGGTGTAACCGGCTCTGTTCAAGGACTTTTCTATGCCCGGGGATCATCTGGGACCGGGACGCCAAAAAGCCTAAAATCGACGAAGTGCTCTGTGCCGGATGCGGTGTATGTACCCAGATCTGTCCCCAGGGCGCCATTCAGAAAACGGAGGTGATGTAATGAGCCCGGTTGAGGTTCTAAAGGATCCGTACAACATTATCGTCACAGGCGTCGGCGGGCAGGGAAACGTAATGGGCTCGCGCATCCTGGGCAACATGCTCGTCGCCCAGGGATTCCAGGTAACCATCGGCGAGACCTTCGGCGCATCCCAGCGTGGTGGATCTGTTATGAGCCATGTGCGGGTTTCATCAAGCAGGGTGTTGAGTCCGCAGATGCCCAAAGGGATCGCCGACGTGGTGGTCTCACTCGAACCGATCGAAGCGTTCAGGGTGCTGAAGAACTACGGCAATCCACAGGTGAAGGTGCTGACCAACACGCGCCCCAATTACCCGACGGGTGTCAACTCCGGAGAGTTGGAGTATCCGAGCCTCGAAGAGATGAAAGCCGCGATGGCGACCGTCAGTGCAAAAAACTGGTTCATTGATGCCTCTGAGCAAGCCGTTGCGCTGGGCAGCCCGATCCTTGCCAACATCATTTTGATCGGAGCCCTGGCCGGTCTCGGGGAACTGCCCCTGTTCAGGGCGGACTTTGAACAAATCGTAAGGAGAACCTTCCCGGCTGGTAAGGTGGACATGAACCTGAAAGCCTTTGATATCGGATTGGCCGTAACCGGGAATAATTAACTGTTCGCTCCAGGATGCCGGCAAGGCCGGTGGGGCGACTTCATTACCTGAATTTGAAAAGGAACGGAGGAAAAAATGGCAAAAGTGCTGGGAGTCAATCACGTAGCATTTACCGTAAAGGACATGGAAGCGGCAGTGGCGCACGCCGTTGACGTATTGGGCGGGGAGTGCGTCATCAAATTCGAAAACACACAGGAATGCTATAAGGGCGCCTGCGTTGTGTTCGGCGACAGCATTCTGAGCTTTCTTGAAGCCACCGATGAGAGTAGTTTCGTCGCCAAAATCATCGAAAAGCAGGGCTACGGCGTTCAGCATATCGGACTTGATATCGAAGATATCGAGGGCTATGTCGCAAACCTGGAATCGAAAGGGGTGCGGGTGGATAGAGGGCACCTGCAGGACGGGGATTTTCCCGAAGCCCTGGTGGGCCCGAAAAGCGGATTCGGGGTCGTTTTGCAGCTCATCGCCTGGAAGGAAGGCCGATTCGATACCAGCCCAAGGGCCATCAAAACACTTCGCCGGAAATACGCAGAACTGCCCGGGCTCAAAGTCCTTCAATAGTCCGCGCAAGCGCAACGGTTAGAAAACCGGGAGGTCAATGGGCGACCATTGATCTCCCGGAAAAATCTTATTTGGCGAATCGGTATGGAACCGGATAGTAACGGCAGGGCCTCTGTTCGGAGACGGCAGGGTTAACGATGATGATGCTAAAGGAAAAAATCATCCACGAGTCTTTAAGGCTTTTTTCTCTCAAGGGTTTTTTCAGTACTTCCCTGCTGGACATTCTTCATGCGGCGGGCACTTCGAAGGGAGGATTTTATAATCACTTCCGGAGCAAACAAGACTTATTTTATGCGGTTTTGACGGAAGCCAGGAGAATTTGGCGCCAGAAAAGCCTTGACGGTTTTCATAGCACACTTGATCCGTTGGAAAAGATCAAAAGGTTGCTCGTCAATTACAGGGACCGATACCTGAAAGATTCGACCAATTTTCCGGGAGGGTGCATTTTTATTACGCTGTCTGTAGAGCTTGCCGACCAATCGCCTAATTTGTCAAAAGAATTGTACCGCGGTTTTATCGGTCTAAAAGGCATGATCAAACGGCTGCTGGATCAGGCCATTGAATTCGGAAGCATAGATGAAAAGGCCGACACCTCTAGCATCGCCGAGATCATCTTTTCCGGTATGCTGGGCGCCTCCCTTATCTACGGCACCGATAAATCATCATCAAGTTTAGATAATTCAATCAACGCCCTGATTCGGTACATCGACGAACTTTAACTAAAATAGATTCGCCATATTGCGCGGGCCGGAACCCGCTTTCGGCGTCCGGTCAGCGTCTTTCACCGCATTGGTTAACTACTGAGAACAAGGGAGGAAAAACGAGCATGATCGATTTTACGCTTACCGAAGAACAAGAGCTGTTTCGCAAGTCGGCCAGAGAGGTTGCCGAGACTCAGATTGCGCCGCATGTGGCAGAAATGGAGCAGACCGGGAAAGTCTGCCCGGCCGTGGTCAAAGCCCTGGCCGAAGCAGAGATGATGGCGCTGACTATTCCCGAGCAATACGGCGGGCTCGGTCTGGGCTATACGGCCCGCATGATCGCGCTGGAGGAGATTGCCAGGGTTTCGGTCGCCACGGCCATGATGCTCCAGGTTTTTGCCCTGGGCATCCGGCCCATCGTCGAATTCGGCACCGATGTGCAGAAGCAAAAATATCTACCTGGTCTGGCCAAGGGCGAGCGGCTGGCAACCGTTGGTGTGACCGAACCGACTGGCGGGTCGGATCCTGGCGGCGGCCGTACGACCTATCAGAAGGATGGCAGCGATTACATTCTCAACGGCCGCAAGTGCTTCATTACCAACGCCCACATTGCCGACACCATTACTGTGCTTGCCAAGGATGCCGACGATCCGAAGGCGTTTACGGCGTTTATTCTGGAAAAAGGGATGGACGGGTTCAAGGCGACCCACGAAGAGCACAAGGTCGGGATGCGCGGCTGCAATACGGGCGAATTGAGCCTTGAAAACTGCCGGGTTTCGAAGGACTGCGTGCTCGGCGGCGAGGGAAAGGGGCTGCGGGTGACCATGAGCGCCATCGGCGACGTGGGCCGCGGCGGGATGGTCGGATGTGCCCTGGGCCTGCACACGGCCTGCCTGGAGGCGGCTATCAAGTTTGCGTCCGAGCGGGTCCTTTATGGCAAGCCGATCGCCAAGCTGCAAACCATTCAGAACAAGATCGCCGAGATGAAAATCGACCTGGAGGCCGGTCGGCTGTTGGCATACCGTGCAGCCGCTTTGCAGGACAAAGGCGAGCGGTCGTCTAACGAGTTCGCCGTGGCCAAATATTTTACCACTGAAACTGCGCAAAAGGCCGCCAAGATGGCGGCCGATATCCACGGCGGCTACGGCTGCATGAACGAGTTTGCCATTACCCGTTATCTGCGAGACTCCTTTGTCCTGGGGCCATCGGCCGGGACCTCGGATATCATGAAAGTCATTGTGGCCCGCTGGGCCATGGCCTGAAGCGACCTTACACGGAAACCGGCAAGCACCGGAGAAGACACGGTCTCGGGCCGTGGATTCTTCGGTGCTTCAAAGCGGCAGAGGGAAAGTGGATGCATAGAATTGTCGTTTGTGTAAAGGCGGTTCCCGATCCGAAAGCGGCCGCCAAAATAAAGATTGATCCTGTCACCAAAAACCTGATTCGCAGCAACATCCCTCTGGTGATCAATCCCCTTGACCGGAATGCGGTGGAAGCGGCCCTGCGGCTAAAAGAGGCGCACGAGGCGCATATCACGGTCATCAGCATGGGACCGCCGGCAGCGGGTCAGGTGGTCAAAGAATGCCTGGCACTAGGCGCGGATCAAGGGATTTTGCTGTCGGACCGCGCCTTTGGCGGGGCTGATGCCTTCGCCACGGCCAGAACCCTGGCCGCTGCGGTGGGAAAATGCGGTGATTTCGACCTCGTCTTGTGCGGTATGTCGAGCAGTGACGGTGCGACGGAATGGGTCGGACCCGAGATGTCCGTGTTTTTGAACGTTCCGGTGGTCAGCATGGTCAGCGAGATTGTCGAAGCCGGCGGTGACCGCTGGATGGTCAAGGCCGAGATCGAAAACGGCTACCGTCTCGTTCGGGTCGCGCTGCCGGCCGTCTTGACCGTTGCGCGGAAAATGAATGAGCCGCGGAATCTGAGTTTTTCTGGGATCATAAAGGCGCGCCGAAAAGAGATCACCATCTGGTCGGCCGGCGATTTGAATGTCCCTGAGGACGTGTTGGGCCTGAAAGGCTCGCCGACCATCGTCACCACCATGGAGACGGCAGAAAGCCGGCGGTCCGTGGAGATGATCGCCGGCAGCCGGCAAGAAAAGGCCGAGCAGCTTCTGCGGAAGCTTGTCGAGGCGGGCGTCGTGTGCTGAAAAGCGATGCCGCGGTATCCATCACGGCGAGCGTTTGCCGTATCACAGTAGGAGAGGGCGATGTCGGAGGTCCAGAACACAACCGGCCCCGTGTGGGTTGTCGGCGAACAGCTTGACGGACGCATTCTTGATATCACTTACCAGCTTGTCGGAAAGGCCCGCAGCCTTGCCGATGGGATTGGGAGCAAGGTGGAGGTGCTTCTGGTGGGAGATTGCGCCGAGGCACAGGGCGAAGCCCTGTTTGCCGCCGGTGCGGACCGGGTTTACCTGTGCAAAGGGGCCGACCTGGGTGACTATCAGGCGGAAGCATACAGTGAAATCGTTGTCAGGCAGGTGCATCAGAACTGTCCGCATATCATATTGATCGGTTCGACTTACATGGGAAGAGAGCTGGCACCCCTGGTGGCCGCCCGGCTTGAGACCGGTCTTACGGCGCACTGCATCGACCTTGTCATGGGTGAGGATGGGGTGCTGGTGCAAAAAATCCCGGCCTACGGCGGGATTATCTCCATTGTCTGTCCAGAAAAGCGGCCGCAGATGGCCACTGTTGCAGCAGGTGTTTTCCCGGCGCCGGAAATGGATCGCTGCCGAACCGGAGAAATTATCTGGCTGGAGGCCCCGGATGGACTTTCCTGTCGCGTGGAAAACATTGAGATCGTTCGGCAGGAAAGCGACTGTGCCGCTTTCGAGACGGCCGCCACCATCGTTGCCGGTGGGGCCGGAGCCTGCAATTCGCAGGGCTGGGAGCGCGTCTGCGAACTGGCAGAGGTGCTCAACGCCGGTCTGGGCTGCACGCGCCCGGTGGTCGATGAGGGAAGGGCCGATCTGGGCCGCATGATCGGGCAGAGCGGGAAGATGGTGACCCCTGAGCTTTACGTCGGGGTCGGTCTTTCAGGAGAGCAGCAGCACATGGTGGGAATCGTCGGCGCCAAAGTGATGGTGGCCATCAACAGCGATCCCAAAGCCCCCGTTTTCGAACAGGTCGACTATGGCATCGTCGACAATTGCGAGGAGTTTTTACCGGTGTTGATCGAAACGATTCACCGGTATCGGGCAGGCGGAAAGGAATGATGTTGTGCAGATGAGGCGGCCGGGCAGACGCGGTGCGGCTTGGCCGTTTGCACAGCGTGGCGCCGGCTTAAGACTTTAATCAAAGAGGGTTAGGTTCAAGCCCGAAGCGGCCACCTTAATATGATGGATGGCCGCTTCTCTTGCGCCTTGAGAATCCCTGCGGACGATGGCTTGAAAGATTTGGTTATGGGCATCATAGGTCCACTGGGTTGAATCACGATGGATGCCATGTGTTTTTATCAGTAAAAACTTTAGATGGTTGCGGACGAAAATCATAAAGTCCAGCAAGTATGGATTGCAGCTGGCCTCTGCGATCAGTTCATGAAATTTCATATCCTCGCGAATCGACTCCTCGGTGGAATGGGTGTGTCTTTTTATTTCTTTTAGGCAGTGATCGAGCCGGGCGATATGGTCTGCATCTCTTCGTATGGCAGCCAAAGAGGCGGCCTCTCCCTCCAAAGTGGCTCTCAGCTCCAGGAGATATTTGGAATCGGGCGATTTCCTGTTTTCCACAGGCTCGATTCTAAAGGTCCGTTTCGAAGAAGACCCCGCAATGATAATGCCGACGCCCTGGCGCGGTTCCAGAACACCGTCGTAGATAAGTCGTGACAGGGCCTCTCGAACCACGGTGCGGCTGACGCCGAGCCGTTCGGACAAGGTGCTTTCCGATGGCAGCTTATCACCTTCGGCATACGCTTCACTTTTAATCTGGTTCGTTAAAAACTCAGTGGCCTGGTCAACCAGTCTGGGTGCACGTTCCAGTTTGACCTGTTTGGGTCTGCTTTTTGGCATTGGATCCTCTTGAAATAATACTAAAACTTCATTGCTTTAGGGTTGGTTGGAATCGATACCGGCCGCACTTTATCATCATCACTGTGGCATCATGGTTGATCAGGGAAAAGATGATGTCCGCGCTGGTTCAAAAGGCCGAATTTATACTTCTTCAGGATTTATCCAGTCTTAATCACTTAACCCCCTCCCCCAGAAAACGTTATAAAATAAGCGACTGCCAACTTCTTGTCAATCGCTGCGGTGCCGTTGTTTGTTCGACAGGGGACAGGTTTTGGGCGGAATCTTGCTTAAAGGATACCATGGATCTTCATGCGTGTCTGCGGCGATGGATCCGTGGGCGGTGGTGTTAAGGCAGATGCTCTTGTGGTCGCAGCAATCTTCGGCATGATACGTCCCATCGAAGGGACGTACTGTACGGGGTGTTTCACCGGCTGCGGGGCGATGAAACACCCCGCCCCCCTGGTGGAGGGTGGGGTGTCCGGACAATTTTTTCCGCCGGTCTACCGGTTGACGGCGAGGATTTACATTTTGAACGTCAGCCCCAGCCACATGCTCATGCCGCGCGCCGGGTAGCCGCTGACCGGTTCGTAGTTTTCGTCAAACAGGTTGTCGACGGCCAGGAAAGCTTCCAGCCGATCGGACATGAAGGGCTGGGTGAGCTTGACGTTGCATAGCTGGTAGCTTTCATTTTCAACCACATCGAGGTCGGGCTCCTCGGGGGTGGGCAGCTGGCGGTAGGATTTGCCCAGGTAGAGCATGGTCCAGTTGAGCCTGGTGCCGATGGCGGGCACGGTGTACTGGACGCCGATATTGAAGGTGTATTCCGGAACCCCGAGAACATCGTCGGTCACTCGGCCCGGGCTCTTGTTGGTGGCATCGTTGTACATGCAGCCCAGCTTGAAGATCAGGTCTTCCATGGGTGTGATCACCGTGTTGACCTCCACCCCTTTCATCTCGACCTGATCAAAGTTGATGTATTGGGAATAGGGGTTGTCCTCCGGCGGGACCTCGCGGGTGATGAAATCTGAAACGTCGTGGAAAAAAGGCGCCACTTCCAGGGTCACCAGATCCTTGTATTTCCAGGAAACGCCGGCGGTATAGTTGATCGAGGACTCGGCATCCAGATCCAGGTTGGGAACATCCCCGGTATAGATTTGATTAAGTGTCGGAAAGCGGGTTTTTTTGGCCACCGAGGCAAAGAGCTTGATATCCTCGAGCGCCTGGTAGGTGACGCCGATCATGGGATTTATCGCGTCGATCTCCTCGGGTGTGCCCTCTTCGATGATGTTGGCGTTGTTTTCCGGGTCGTCTTCGGCCTTGCGGATGTGGAACCAGTCATAGCTGATGCCGGTCACGATGGACAGCTTATCGCCGATGAGGGCCATTTCGTTTTCGAGGCCCATGGAGCCGGTGTAGGCGCAGCTTTTGGCAAAAGGCAGGGACTCCAGATCGCGCTGCTCATGGGTATCTTTCTTGTAATGCATCGAGAACCGGACCGTGTTCCAGTCCACCGGTCGAATATCGCCCAGCAGCATGCCGCCGAAAATCTGATCCTTGTAGGTGCTCAAGGCGACGGCCTCGGTATAGGTCTGATCCGTGTAGGAGGTATAGTCGTCGCTGTGATCGTGGTAGTAGAGCGTGGCCTGCAGGCTGAACCGGTCCGAGAAGGCGTGCTTGGCGCTCAGATCGACCCCCCAGTCATCGTAGGCGGTGATCCGGTCGAATTGGGTGAAGTCGGAAAATACGTTGACCCGGTCCAGGTTCGGCGAGTCGCCTTTTTCGGTAGTGATATAGTGAAAATTAGCATAAAGTTCGGTATCTTCAGACGGTTCCAGGCCGACTTTGCCCCAGAAGTTGTCCGTCTGGTAGTCCGAATTCACCCTTTCCCCGCCATCTTCGATCAAACGCTTATCCAGGACCTTTTTGCCCGAGGTGACCTTTCCGATGCGCGGGGTAAAATCATCCGCAAGGTCCCACGAATTCCATTCCCGGTGCGAGTAGCTCAACCAGTAGTTGAAATTGCCCACCTTCATGCCATGGGATAAAGACGCCTTGTACGCATCGTCCAGGCCGTCGACCCCGTATTCCGCCGTTGCCGATAAATACGGCTTTTCAGTGGGCTTCTTGGTGATGATGTTGACCACCCCGCCCAGGGCGTTGGGGCCGTAAAGAACCGAGGGGGCGCCCTTGACCACATCGATTCTGGCCACCCCTTCGAGGCTGATCTGGTTCAAGTCCATTCCCCCGTACTTGGTTTCGTAGTAGGGGACCCCATCGATGAGGGTCAGGATGCGGTTTTGATCGAAACCGTGGATTGTCATGCTGGGAAAAAATTTGCGCCCATAGGTGACCTGGACCCCCGGCACATAGGTCAGGGCGTCGGCCACGCTTTCGGCGTTGACCGCCTCGAAGTCTTCGGGTTTGATCTCATCGGCGATGGCGATATCGCGCACCGCCGAACCCTTGCCGCTGACCACGATTTCGCCCAGTGAGTACTCTTGATACCCGTCGCTGCCCGCGGCCCCGGCCTGCGACACCAACAGGGGAAATGCGGCCAGCAGCGCGCCCATTACCATCCATAATCTGATTTGCCCTTTGATTTTACGCATCATCTTCTTTCTCCCTCTGTGGTTTGGTTACCCCTTTTCCCATAGTCCCCCGGTCAATTGCCTATCTAAATGCTCGATTTGCAGACGCTTTGCAGGTAGGAATGACGTTTTAAAATATTAAAAAGCATTTATAGATGTCATATGGGAATTCTTGGAGTCAATACTTTTCCCGGCTGCCCGATGTGCTATGCGGGATCCGAGCGCGAGAGGCAGGAATGCCGATCGGTTCAAGCGTGCGACTTTTGCCTGCCGTGCAAGAGAATCGGGTATGAAGAAAGGCTGGTGAGGTGACGGGACGCGCACTAAGTGGACACGGTATCAAGCTCGTGGGTATCCCCGGAAGTTACCGGTGAAACCCAGATGGCCGGGATTTCCTTATCTCGAGTCTCCGACTCCCAAGGAAATCGCCACGCTTTTGATCAGGGCGAAGACCGGCTTTCCCGGCGCGAGTTCCAGCTCCAGGCAAGACCGGCGCGTGATGCGGGCCCAGAGGGGGCGGCCGATATCCAGGCGCACGTCGACCATGGCCTCGTCGTGGTCGTCGAGGATGGTCTCGACCCGGGCCGGAAAGATGTTCTGGAAGCTGGTGGCCGTGGGCGCCTTGACGGCGATGGCCACGTGGCGTGCGGCGATGCGCACGCGTGTCGGCGCCCCTGCGGGCGCGGTCACCGGTGGCACCTTGAGGATGTGGTCGCCGAAACGCAGGCAGGTCAGACCGTCGGCATCCGCGACGGATTCCACCACGGTGGTAATGACCGATCCGCGTTCATTCTTGCCCAGTTGGCACTGCACCTGGGATTGTTCAAGGACCTGCTCCAGGTCGCCGCAGGCCGTAACACGGCCGGTCTCTATGATCACCAACCGTTCGGCGAGGTTGAGGATTTCGTCCATGACATGGCTGACGTAGAGGATCGGAATGGCGAACTGCCGCGAAAGGCGCGTGATGAAGGGGAGCACTTCGGCCTTGCGCGCCGCATCGAGCGAGGCCAGCGGTTCGTCCATCAGCAGCATGGCCGGACTGGTGAGCAGGGCCCGGCCGATGGCCACGCGTTGTTTCTCGCCGCCGGAAAGCTTCGCCGGCCGGCGTGCCAGCAGATGGCCGATGCCCAGCAGATCGACCACTGCATCGAAGGTCACGAAGCGCTGAGAGGCCGGCGTCAGGCGCATGCCGTAGGTCAGATTGGCGCGTACCGACAGGTGGGGCAGCAGGCGGCCGTCTTGAAAGACGTAGCCGATCCGGCGGCGCTCGGGAGGCAGATCGATGCCGCGGGCCGAATCGAAAAGGCACAGACCGTTGACGGTGATACGACCGCGGTCCGGGCGCATCAGGCCGGCGACCATGTTGACGATGGAGGTTTTACCGGCGCCCGAGGGGCCGAAAAGGGCGGTGACCCCGGATGCGGCCCCCTGGAATGCGGCGTCCAGCAAAAAATTACCCTGCCGACGTACGAGTTCGACCTGCAACGGCGTTCATCCTTTCATGCGAGCGGCGAAACGCCGGGCCAGCACTTCCGAACAGATCAGGGCCGCCATGGCGATGACCACCGACAGGATGCACAGGCGCAGCGCCCCGAGTTCGCCGTCCGGCACCTGGGTGAGGGTGTACAGGGCCAGCGGCAGGGTCTGGGTCTGGCCGCGTATGTTGGATACGAATGTGATTGTGGCGCCGAATTCGCCCAGGCTGCGGGCATAGGCGAGGATCAGTCCGGTAATGATCCCCGGCACCATCAGCGGCAGGGTCACGGTGAAAAAGACGCGTAGCGGCCCGGCGCCCAGGGTCCGGGCGGCAGCCTCCAACCCCTGATCGACGCTTTCCAGGGAAAGGCGTGCGGCCCGCACCAAAAGTGGAAAGGACATCACCGCGGCGGCCAGCACGGCCCCTTTCCAGTTGAAGGCCAGCACGATGCCCAGGGTTTTGAACAGCGCAGCGCCGATGATGCCGTTGCGCCCCAGCAGCACGAGCAGCAGGTACCCGGTCACCACCGGCGGCAGCACCAGCGGCAGGTGCACCAGGCCGTCGAGGATCCCCTTGCCGGGAAAACGCAGGCGGGCCAGGACCCAGGCCGCCAGGATGCCCAGGGGCAAACTGGCGGCCACGGCCCATCCGGAAACCCACAGGCTCAAGCGCAGGGCCTCGATTTCAATATCTGTCAGATGCCAGAAACCCATCAACGCACTTCAAAACCGTACTTTTCGAACACCGCCCGGGACTCGGGAGTCTTTAAAAACGCGATGAAGCTGGCGGCCGCATCGGCCTTGCCGCCGGCTACCGCCGCCACCGGATAGACGATGGGCGGATGGCTTTCCAGCGGAAAAGTGCCCACCACGCGTACCTTTTTGGAGATGGCCGCATCTGTGGCATAGACCTGCCCCAGCGGGGCTTCGGAACGTTCGACCAGCACCAGGGCGGCGCGTACGTCTTTCATGGGGGCCAGCCGGTCCTTGACCTGGTCCCAGAGCCCGAGATTCACCATGGCCTTTTTACCGTACATGCCGGCCGGCACATGGTCCGGATCGCCCATGGAAAGGCGCCCGTCGGCCCCGAGCAAAGCGGCCAGATCGAGTCCGGATTTGATTTCGACGGTCTGGAGTGCAGCGTCGACCGGTGCGATCAAAACGATGCGGTTGCCGAGCAAATCGACCCGGGTGGCTTTGTCCACGGTGTTTTTCTCTTCGAGAAAATCCATCCATTTTTTGTTGGCCGACAGGTAGACATCGGCCGGGGCGCCGCTGGCGATCTGTTTGGCCAGGGTCGAAGATGAGGCGAATGAGGTTGTGATCCGTCCCAGCTTATGGGCCGCAAAAAGATCGCCGATTTCGCTGATGGCGTTGGTGGTCGAGGCGGCGGCGAACACCACCACCTCGGCGTCCGCCGCCAGGGCCGGCCCGCAGCCGGCGTTGAACAAGGCGGCTGCCGAGAGCACCACGAGCACTGCCAGGGCCAAACGTCCCAGGTACTTTTTTGTTGTCATGTCTCGTTTCTCCTGTAATTAGAATGTAAGAATCAATGACGCCCCCAATGCACCCGGTGCCGGGCTGCCGTCTTGCGGAAACAGGCTGCTGTCGACTTTTTTGTTTAGCAGCTGAATGCGCAAAATCGCTGCCATCCCATCAGATATGCTGCTCCGGCGATGGTGGTGCCGTAAAAAATTACCGGCTTGCCGACTAAAAATTCCGGCAGGGTGCCGTTGACCAGGGTCGTTCCGGTGACCAAGAGCAAGTCGGCCCAGGCCATGGCCTCCGGGGCCGCGGCCGGGGATTCAACCACAACGCCGAATTTGTTCTTGCCGATGTTGTCTTGATCCATATCCAGGGCCCTGAGGGGAAAGCCGGCAGCCAGGGTTTCCACCATCCGCGGCTGAAAGCCGATGATGCAGATCTTGGCCTTGCCGTAAAGGCCCTGGATGTGATCTGCCAGGGCCTGGGCGCATTGGCCGGGCCCCTGATCCCGGCAATGCACCGACCCGTCGATCAGATTCAGGTGCCGGAGCGCGGCATTCAGGGATGCCACGAAAACCGCCCGGCGAAAATTGTTGGTCAAAGGCGTGGTCATGATCGTTTCCAGGGTGCCTTGATAGTCGCCGAATTGATCGGTAAAGGCTTGACCCAGCGCGCCTAGGATATCGGCCTGCATCAGGCGCTCTTTGCCTTTTAGGAGCGAAAAATCGTCCGCTTCCGGATTGCCGATGGCCTCTTCGGCGTTCAGGGCCCGGGCGCTGACCTGCACCGCTGTGCCCATCAGGCCATGCGGGGAAAAGATGGCTTCGGCTTTATTGATTAGATCCCGATATACGTCTGGCATGTGTTGTCGCTCCATACTGTATGTTAAATAAACTATAATAGCGTTTCTAATGGGATGGGTAACTTTTTATTGACGCTTATATTCTTCGATTGACTGGTTATCATTACATATGTTACTGAATTAGGTCAAGATTTTCTTCGAATTACCCAACACGGGGTCGAATCCTTGCCGGGAGGGGGCCAATGGGGCGTAAAAAAAGCAAGCAATCCGATACCATCACGTGCAAGGTCAAGGAATTTCGAATTCAGAAGGGGTGGTCCCAGGAAGAACTCGCCGCATGCCTCGATCTGCGGCGTCAGGCCATTTACGATATCGAATCCGGCCGGTATCTGCCCAACACGGTTATCGCGCTGCGGTTGGCCAAAGTGTTCGGCTGCCGAGTGGAGGACCTGTTCGTGGAGGCCGCAGCGCCCCAGGATCTGCCGGTGGAGGTGATCAGCGGTGCGGCCGAACCATCCGCGCGCCTGGCTTTGGGACGCGTGCGCGATCGGATGGTGGGCTTTTCATTGGAAGGCGCGGAATCGGTTCCTTTCGGGCTGCGCTGCGCCGACGGCCTGCTGGCAAATGACGGAAAAAGCGCCCGGATCCTGCTGCCGGCCGACCGTGTGGCCAAGACGGTCATTTTGATGGGGTGTGATCCGGCTTTTGAAATCCTTGGCCAGCATGTAAGCCGTGTGGCACCGGACGCACGGGTCCATTGCTGTTTTGCCTCCAGCCATAAAGCCCTGAACAGCCTCGCCCAGGGAACGACCCATGTGGCCGGAACCCATCTGCACAACTCGGGCAGGGGCGAGTCCAATGTCGAGGCGGTGCGCCAATGCCTCTCGGCCGCCAGCCATGTGTTCGGCTTCTCTTTGCTGGAAGAGGGACTGATGGTGGCCCGGGGCAACCCGCTGGGTATCCGTACCGTGCTGGACCTGGCCCAGCCTATGGTCCGTTTCGTCAACCGCGAGCCGGGTGCGGCTTTGCGGGTTCTGCTCGACGACCACTTGCAGCGCGCCGGAATCGCTGCCGAGGCCATCAATGGATACGGCAACGAGGTGTTTTCCCATCGAGACGGCGCCTATCGCATCGTTTGCGGCGTGGCGGATGCCGCCCTGGGGCTGCGGGCCGTGGCAGAGGTGTTCGGGCTCGGCTTTGTACCCGTTACGGCTGCCCGCTGCGACCTGGTGATCCCCGATGATCTGCTCGACCATCCCACCATCTCCATATTGCTCGACACGCTTCAGTCCCATCGCCTGCGCATGGAGATCGGCACATTGCCCGGCTACGACAACTGTGTGACCGGCAATGTCATCGCAACGCTTTAAGCCCCAACGGCCAGGAGCTGCGCGCCGGATTTGAAAAACAGTACATGACGCCATTCAAAAACGTCGCCTGGACCCAATCAGGCCGTTTTCTCGGGCTTGGCCGGTGTTGCTGACAAGTACTCGATAATCCGTTGGATTTGTACTTTATAGCCTGCTCTGGCCCATGAAGGATTTCTGCGGGACGGTTTTTCTGCACTTTCGGCCATCTATTGATTTAGAGGCACATCCTGACGTGATGGACCCGAACACGAACCTTTCCGCCCTTTCTGTCGGCGGGTTAAACAAGATTGTATTTTATAAAAATTACTTGACTTTTATAGCATGCATTAGGTAGGGCCTTAACCTGCCTTTCTTGCAGCAATCTTTTCACGGAAAGAGCACGCCATGAAAATAGATGCCCAACAGTTCGATCGGATCGCCCGCAGCGTGTTTGCCCCGGTCTATCCGCTCATCGCCGAGCAGATCATCGCCCGCACCGGCGTGAGGCAGGGGCTTTGTCTGGATATCGGCTGCGGCGGGGGATACCTCGGTGCGGCCCTGGGCCGGATCAGCGATCTGTTCGTGCGTTTTTTCGACCAGTCTGCCGAAATGCTCGCCATCGCCGAGCGTACAATCGTGGAAAACGGCCTTGGACAGCGCGCCGCGACGCTTCAGGGAATCGTGACCGATATCGGACTGAAGGACAATGTGGTGGATCTGGCCGTCAGCCGCGGGTCGGTTTTTTTCTGGACGGACCTGCCCCGGGCCCTATCCGAGATTTATCGCGTGCTGGCCCCGGGGGGCTGGGCCTATATCGGCGGCGGATTCGGATCCCGGCAACTGCGCGAGGACATTGAACGGCAGATGGCGGCGCGCCGGGCCGCCGGCGAACCTTTTTCCCAAAAAGTGCGCCGCAACCTGGGCCCGGAGACGAACACCCTTTTTCTGTCATCTCTCGAAAAGGCCGCAATCACGTCTTTTTCCATTGTGGACGACGAGGACGTAGGCCTGTGGATGGTAATTCGCAAATGAGCCTGGGGCACTGCGACGTCTGCTCACGGCGCCGCCGGCCGGGCCGTGATCCTGGCCTGCTGCCTCGAAGAGCGCCTGGAGTGTATCGCAGCGGCCCTGGCCGTGGTAACCCGGCAGCCGCAGGCCTGCTATGCCATGGCAAAACCCGCCCGCCACCGGCACTGGCAGGAGGGCCAAGGCGCTTATGCCGTCACGTACTGCCGCCCGGCGCCTCCATGCCTGGATCCACCATAGCTGTTTAAGGCGATTAGGAGGCCGGATGCACAGAGTCGCAACCAAGCCGCTGGTCATGGCGTGGGTTTTTCTGATGGCATGGGGCGCAGCGGCCCAGGCGCGCCAGATCATTGACATGAGCGGGCGGCAGGTCACCGTCCCGGCCACGATCGGCAAGGTGTACGGTACTTCTCCACCGACCACTTACATGATCTACGCCATGGACCCCGGTCTGGTGGCCGGGCTGAACGTTCCGCTCACGGCGACGGAAAAACGATACTTTGCACGCCTGGAAACATTGCCGGTAATCGGCGGCTGGTTCGGCCAGGGCCGCACCTGCAATCGCGAAACCCTGATGGCGGTGCACCCGGACGTCATCCTGGTCTGGTGGTGGCGGGGGGACGCGTCCTGCGACAAGATCGAGCAGGCTCTGAAGCCTTTGGATATTCCGTTCGTCTACATCGTGCTCGATGACCTGGAGGGCTATGCCGAGGCCTTCGCTTTCCTCGGCCGGCTGCTCGATCGCCCGGAGCGGGCCGCGACCCTCGGCCGTTACGCGGCCCAGACCCTCGATGCTGCGGCCCGGGTGCGAACCGCCATTGCGGACGATGAACGCACAGCGGTCTACTACGCCGAAGACGGCGACGGGTTGAGCACCGAGTGCAACGACTCGGTGCACGCCCAGTTGATCCCCCTGAGCGGCGGCCGCAACGTCCATCGTTGCATCCAACGGGTACGCAGCGGCAGGCAGAAGGTTTCCATGGAGCAGGTCCTGGCCTACGATCCGCAGGTCATCGTCTCCCACAACGCGCTTTTCCTCGACCGGCTGGCCGGCGATGCCAGGTGGCGCAACATCCGTGCGGTGCGTGACGGCCGGGTGTACCGGATTCCGGTCGAACCGTTTAACTGGTTCGACCGGCCGCCCTCGTTCATGCGCCTGCTCGGGCTGCACTGGATGATGCATCGGCTCTATCCGGCCCTTTACCCCATCGATATCGAGGCCGAGACCCTCCGATTTTGCCGGCTCTTTCTCGACGTGGACCTGGATGGCGCCGCATTGCGGGCCCTGCTTGCGCCGTGAAGCGAGCGCTGATCATCCCGGTGCTGCTCGTAATACTCTGCCTGGCGGCCGGCTTTTCCCTCACCCTGGGCCGTTACCCGGTCACCGGCGCGCAACTGGCCGATTTTTGCGGCTGCCTCTTCTCTCATACCCCGGCCCTTGCAGACCGGCAGACCCATATCATCGCCAACGTTCTGGTCGATATCCGTCTGCCACGCATTATGGCCGCCGTACTCATCGGCGCGGCCCTTTCGGTTTCCGGGGCGGTATTTCAGTCGATGTTTATCAATCCTCTGGTTTCCCCGGGGCTTCTGGGCGTGCTGGCCGGGGCTTCCTTCGGTGCCGCGGTGGGCATGATCCTGGCCGGCAGCTGGTGGATGGTGCAGGCTTTGGCTTTCGGTTTCGGCCTGATCGCCGTAGTGGCAGCCCTGGCCGTGTCGGCCTTTAACCGCTCCGATCGGCTGCTGATGCTGATCCTGGGCGGCATCGTCAGCGGCGCGCTCTTTACCTCGCTGTTGTCGGTGGTCAAATATCTGGCCGATCCTTACGAACAGCTCCCGGCCATTATTTACTGGCTGATGGGCGGCCTTTCGGCCGTCGACCGGGCCACGGTCCTGGCCGCCACCGGGCCCATGGCCGGCGGCACGCTCGTTTTGGTGTTGCTGGGCGGATACCTCAACGTGCTGAGCATGGGGGACGAAGAGGCGCGCACCCTGGGCGTCAACGTCGGCCTGCTGCGGCTGCTGTTCATCTTTCTGGCCACCGTGACCAGCGCCCTGACCGTGGTGCTGGGCGGTATCATCGGCTGGGTGGGGCTGCTGGTGCCCCACATCGCCCGCATGCTCGTGGGACCGGACAACCGCATCCTGCTGCCGGCAGCAGCCCTCATCGGGGCAACTTACCTGTTGATTGCCGACAACATCGCCCGGCTGCTTTTCAGTGTGGAAGTGCCCATCGGGATACTGACCTCCCTGATCGGCATCCCCTTTTTCGCCTTCGTGCTGCACAAGGCCAGGAAAGGATGGCACTGATGGCCCTGATCAGCGTCGATCACATCACTTTCGGCTACACACGCCTGCCGGTCCTCGAAGACGTCTCGCTCGCCGTGGCCCCCGGCGAGGTTGTGTGCCTGCTGGGGCCCAACGGCAGCGGCAAGACCACGCTGCTCAAGCTGCTGCTCGGTCTCACCCGGCCCTGGCAGGGCCAGGTGCGGCTGGACGGCCGGCCGGTGACAGCCATCGCTCCGCGGCAAAGAGCCCGGCGCATCGCCTATGTGCCCCAGATCCATCTGGCGGCCTTCGGCTACCGGGTGCTGGACGTGGTGCTCATGGGCCGCATGCCCCACAAGCCGTTCTTTTTTCGCTTCGGTGCCGCGGACCGAAAGATGGCCCTCAAGGCTCTGGACCGGCTTTCCATCGGCCACCTCAAAGACCGGCCCTACACCGGCATCAGCGGCGGCGAGCGCCAACTGGTGCTCATCGCCCGCGCCCTTGTCCAGGCGGCGGATATCTTCATCATGGACGAACCGGCCAACGGGCTGGACTACGGCAACCAAGTGCGCCTTCTGGAGCGCATCGCCGATCTGGCCCGCGACGGCTATACCTTCATCAAGACCACCCACTTTCCGGACCATGCCCTGTGGGTATCCGACCGCGTGATCATGCTCGAAAACGGGCGGGTGGTGGCCGAAGGGACCGCGGGCGAGGTGGTCACCCAGGCCAACCTTTACCGGCTTTACAATACCTGCGTCGATGTAATCGAACTGGAAGGCGGGGGCAGGGTCTGCGTGCCCGAGACTTTTAACCGTTTCGTTTTACCAGGTTGGAAGAAGCCCGCCCATGATGCAGGCGCGAAGGTCGGTAAAAGGGCCGCGGATGCCTATCTGGTCGAAGAGAGGATCGGAAAAATGGCAAGTCCGGCGGTGGAGGTCGGAGCCTCAATGCGATCTTCGCCGCCCCGGCCGGAATCGTCCGGGCTGCGTTCAAGTTGTGCCTGCCAAGGAGGCCCTATCCGAGATGCCGATCGGTCCGTTCTTCCCTGATCCAGGCCTCCTATCCGGCCGGGTGCGCTCTAAAGAATCGTTCCAGCGCTTCGCGCCAGTCGGGCAGCGCCGGCATCCCCGCCAGGCGCCAAACCCGCTTTTCCAGACGTGAGTTGGCCGGCCGCGGCGCCGGGCGCGGAAATTCGGCGCTGGTGCACGGCACGATCGGCCGCGAGAAACCGCGCATTTCAAAAATCGTGCGGGCCAGTTCGTACCACGTCGTTTCCCCTTCACAGGTGGCATGCACGGTGCCGGCAAGCGGGTGGTCCAGCAGCCGGCCGATCACCGCTGCCACCACATCCGTGCTGGTCGGGTTGCCCCTCTGGTCGTTGACCACCTTGAGGGGCGGCCCGTCTTGGGCCCCCAGTTTGAGCATCGTGTGCACGAAGCTCGGTCCTCCAGGGCCATAGAGCCAGGCGATGCGCAAGATGGTGTGATCCGGGCAGTGGCGGGTCACGGCCGCTTCTCCGGCCAGCTTGCTTTGGCCGTAGACGGTGCGCGGGTCCGGCCGGTCCCATTCATGGTAGGGGCGGTCCTCCAGCTCGCCGGAAAAAACGTAGTCCGTGCCGATGGCGATCAGGCGGGCACCGTGCCGGTGGCAGGCCGCAGCCAGGTTGGTTGTGGCCAGGGCGTTGGCCGCAAAGGCAAGGTCCGGTTCGCTTTCGCAGCGGTCCACGGCGGTAAAGGCCGCCGTGTGAACCACCACCGCAGCCTTCACACCGCCGACAAGCACATCCGTCGCTGCGGGCCGGGTCAGGTCCACGTCCGGCAGATCGGTGCCGATCACCTCATGATCGGCACCGATCTGCCGTATCAGGGTGCGTCCGAGCATTCCGCGGCAGCCGGTGACCAGAATGCGGCTCAAAACAGATCCTCCCTGGCGACGGCGGCAAGCTCCGGCCAGGCCCGGTCCCGTTCGGAAAGCAACGGTGAACCGGAGGACAGGGGCCAGGCGATGGCCAGTGTCGCATCGTTCCAGATGATTCCGCGCTCGGCGGCCGGGTCGTAGCGCTGCGAGCACTTGTATTGCACTTCGGTGCCTTGGGCCAGGGCCAGGAAGCCGTGAGCGAAGCCTCTGGGAATGAGCAGCATGCGTTTGTTTTCGGCGCTGAGTTCAACCCCGAACCAGCGCCCGAAGCTCTTACTGGCGCGGCGCAAGTCCACCGCCACGTCGAAGGCGGCTCCGGCGGTCACGCGCACCAACTTGTCCTGGGCGCTGGCGCCGGCCTGATAGTGCAAACCGCGCAGCACACCCGCCTCAGAGCGGCTGTGGTTGTCCTGCACCCAGTGAATCCGGATTCCCAGGCGCTCGAACGTGTCCTGGTTATAGGTCTCGAAAAAATAACCCCGCGCGTCTCCAAAAACCCGGGGATCGAGGATGACCAGATCTTGGATGGGGGTACGGGTCACGTTCATGATTCAAGTCTCTGGCAACGGGCAGGTCACGGCCCATGGCAACCGATGGTTCGGGTACTCTTTTTTACCACATATGCGTTTTGCCGGCTGGGATTTTTTTGCGGCCGGTCCCGTGGAACCGGCCGCCTGGGTGCTGGACCGCGGAAGATTACTTGATTTCGCCGTGGTAGGCCTGGAGACTCTTGACCTTCGGGGCGCCCTGGCGGCGGGCGGCGATGCCCCGGGCCGCGGCGATGGCCGCCGCGGTGGTGGTGATATAGCAGACCTTGTGTTTGATGGCCGCACGGCGCACTTCGGAGCTGTCCTCGGCGCTGCGCCTCCCGCTGGGCGTGTTGACCAGCAGGTTGACCTCGCCGTTTTTAATGGCATCCACCAGGTTGGGCCGCCCGTAGCCGAGCTTGCGCGCCGGAATGGTCTCGATCCCCTGCTCCTTTAAAAAGGCGTGGGTCCCGTCGGTGGCCATGATCCGGAAACCCAGCTCCCTGAAAAGGCGCACCGGCTCCAGGGCGGCCTTCTTGTCGCGGTCGGCGATGGTGAACAGGACCGTGCCGTCCAGGGGCAGGGCGGTCTGAGTGGCTTCCTGGGCCTTGAAATAGGCCCGGCCGTAAGCGTCCGCAAGGCCCAGCACCTCTCCGGTGCTGCGCATCTCAGGGCCCAGGACCGGATCGACCTCGGGAAACATGTTGAAGGGAAAGACGGCCTCCTTGACGCCGAAGTGGGGGATGGGCCGCTGGACGAGGCCCAGGTCGGCCAGCTTTTGCCCGAGCATGACCCGGGTGGCGATCTTGGCCATGGAGACGTTGCAGACCTTCGAGACGATGGGCACGGTGCGCGAGGCCCGCGGATTGGCTTCGAGCACGTAGACCGTGTTTTCGCAAATGGCGTACTGGATGTTCATCAGCCCCACCACGTTGAGGGCTACGGCGATCTTGCGGGTATACTCGGTGATGGTGTCGATATGCTTGGGGGCGATGCTCACCGGCGGAATCACGCAGGCCGAGTCGCCCGAGTGGATCCCGGCCAGCTCGATGTGCTCCATCACCGCCGGCACGAAGGCGTCCGTGCCGTCGGCGATAGCGTCGGCCTCGGCCTCGATGGCGTTGTCGAGAAACTTGTCGATGAGGATCGGCCGTTCGGGTGACAGCTCCACGGCCGCCTCGACGTAGCTTTCGAGCATCGGCTCGTCGCGTACGATCTCCATCCCGCGACCGCCGAGCACGTAGCTGGGACGCACCATGAGCGGGTAGCCGATTTCGGCGGCGATGCGCCGGGCCTCGTCCAGGTTGTGCGCCATGCCCGATTCGGGCTGGGGGATGCCCAGCTCGCGCATGATCTGGCGGAAGCGGTCACGGTCTTCGGCCAGATCGATGGTGTCCGGGGTGGTGCCGAGTATTTTTACCCCAGCGGCTGAAAGCTCGGCCGCGATGTCCAAGGGTGTCTGGCCGCCGAACTGGACGATGATCCCCTCAGGCTTTTCCTTTTCGTAGATGCTCAGCACGTCCTCGACGGTCAGCGGCTCGAAATAGAGCTTGTCCGAGGTGTCGTAGTCTGTGGAGACCGTTTCGGGATTGCAGTTGACCATGATCGACTCCAGGCCGGCCTCGCGGATGGCAAAGGCGGCGTGCACGCAGCAGTAGTCGAATTCGATGCCCTGGCCGATGCGGTTGGGCCCCCCGCCCAGGACCATAATCTTCCTGCGATCGCTGGCCGGCACCCGGTCGGACGCGTTGTACGTCGAGTAATAGTAGGCGGCGTTCTCCACCCCCGACACCGGCACCGGTTCCCAAGCCTCGGCCAACCCCAAGGCCAGGCGCTGACGGCGGATCTCCGTCTCGGAAACGCCCAGCAGTCTCGCCAGGTAGCGGTCGGCAAAGCCGTCCCGCTTGGCCCGTCGCAGCAGTTCATCGGGAAGAGATTTACCCTTCCAAGACAGGATGTCGGTCTCCAAAGCCACCAGATCCTGCATCTGCTGGATGAACCAGGGCTTGATGTGGGTCAGCCGGTGCAGGGTTTCCACGTCGGCGCCCTGGCGCAGGGCCTCGTACATCTGGAACTGCCTTTCGCTGGTCGGCGTGCGCAGCAAAACAAGAAGCTTTTCCAGGGGGAGGCGGTGAAAGTTTTTCGCAAACCCCAGGCCATACCGGCCGGTTTCCAGACTGCGGATCGCCTTTTGAAAGGCCTCCTTGTAGGTACGTCCGATGCTCATGACCTCGCCCACGGCGCGCATTTGGGTGCCCAGGCGGTCTTCGACGCCCTTGAATTTTTCGAAAGCCCAGCGGGCAAACTTGACCACCACGTATTCGCCCGAGGGGGTGTATTTTTCCAGCGTGCCGTCGCGCCAGTAGGGAATCTCATCCAGGGTCAGGCCCCCGGCCAGCAGCGCCGATACCCGCGCGATGGGAAAGCCGGTGGCCTTGGAGGCCAGGGCCGACGAGCGCGAGGTGCGCGGGTTGATTTCGATGACCACCACCCGTCCGGTGGCCGGATCGTGGGCAAACTGGATGTTGGTGCCGCCGATGACCTCGATGGCCTCGACGATGGCGTACGAATAGCGCTGGAGCCTTTCCTGCAGCGCCGCATCGATGGTCAGCATCGGGGCGGTGCAGTAGCTGTCGCCAGTGTGGATGCCCATGGCATCGACGTTCTCGATGAAGCAGACCGTGATCATCTGGTTCTTGGCATCGCGCACCACTTCGAGCTCGAGCTCCTCCCAGCCCAGGACGGATTCTTCCACCAGGACCTGGCCCACCAGGCTGGCCGCCAGGCCCCGGGCGCAGACCGTGCGCAGCTCCTCGACGTTGTAAACCAGTCCGCCCCCCGTGCCGCCCATGGTATAAGCCGGACGTAACACCACCGGGTATCCGAGGCCTTCGGCCACCCTTTCAGCGTCTTGGACCCGGGTGACCACCTCGCTTTTGGGCATTTCGATGCCCAGCCGCTCCATGGTCCGTTTGAAAGCCTGGCGGTCCTCGCCGCGTTCGATGGCATCCACGTTGACCCCTATGATCTTGACCCCGTGCACTTCGAGTACTCCGCTCCGGGACAGTTCGGCCGAGAGGTTGAGCCCGCTTTGGCCGCCGAGGTTGGGCAGCAGGGCATCTGGCCGTTCCTTGGCGATGATTTCGGTCAAAACTTTGACATTGAGCGGCTCGATGTAGGTCACGTCCGCCATGCCCGGGTCGGTCATGATGGTAGCCGGATTGGAGTTAACCAGAATCACTTCGTAGCCCAGTGAGCGCAGGGCCTTGCAGGCCTGGGTGCCCGAGTAGTCGAACTCGCAGGCCTGGCCGATGATGATCGGACCCGAGCCGATGATCATGATCTTGTGGATGTCCTCACGTCTTGGCATGGTGTCTCCTTTTGAGCTGACGGTACGGGCTGCAGGATAGCGCGGATCGTGGGGGAATAAATATTAGATGGACTGAAAAGTAAAGATGATTTTTTAGTTGTTCTGGAAACAAAGGGCGGCCTCAAAAGGAGCCTGGCGCGGATGGGCCGTTTAACGGGATATGCCGATTCGTTCAGTTCTCAAGGTTCATGCCAATTAGGAGAAGAGGCTTTATCGTCAGGGTCGCTTCAAGGGTCTGGCAGGCGCAGTTGGTGGGCCCTGCCGGGTTGGCTGTACCCGGCAGGTGCCGGTGCCGGGGGCTGCGGGGCCTTTTGCAGATCTCCGCCAGGGGCCATGGGCGCATAAACGACGGCGAATTCGTCTTTGGACAGGGGGTGCACCGCCGTCGGACGTTCGAGCCAAAGCTGGGTCTCCTGGGCGGTGACCACCGGAAATCCATAATGGACGTTGCGATGGCGCAAAGGACCGTGGGATTCGATCCGGGCGGCGACGAATTGCTCGTGGTTCGCAAGGCGCTGATCGACACGGGCGTTGGCCCAGCGGACCGCTTCATCGATGCCGGCGCGGATGGCGCTTTCCAGGCTCCGGTCGATCTCTACGCCGATGCCGGCCCGGCCGGCGGCCATGGCGGCGATCAGCGTCGATCCGGTACCCAGGAAGGGATCGAGCACCGTGTCCGCGCGCAGGGCGTACATGCAGATGAGACGATAGGCCAGCTCCAGGGGAAAGGCTCCGCTGCGGGCGCGCTCGGTTCGGGACAGTTTCTGGCGGGTTCCTTTGAGTTCGAACCAGACATCTGAAAACCACTGGTTGCGCTCCTCCCAGAAATAGGCGCTTTGCTGGCGGCGCAGCTTGTCCTCGGGGGCGGTAAAGGGGCGCTTGTCGCCCTTGCGAACCACCAGGACGAATTCGTGCTCCAGGGTCACGTAGGCCCCGGCCGGGAGCATGCCCGAGCCCATGAACTTGTTGGGTGCATTGGTCTGCTTGCGCCAGATGACGGCCGGCAAAGGATTGAAGCCGATGCGGACCAGCGCCGCGAGAATCCGCGCATGGTTGGGGTAGAGGGTGAAGACCCCGTCGATGGTGCGCACCGCGTCGCCGATGTTGATACAGGCCACGGCCCCGGGTTTCAGGACCCGCCATAGTTCATCCCATACCCGGTCCAGAACCTGGTGCATGGCCTCGAAGGTCTCCATGCCGTTTTTGCGGGAAAAGGCCCGGGCGACCTCAGACGATTGGCTTTTGAAAACGTCGTCCCACATGGCGATCATGGGGTAAGGTGGGGAGGTGACCACCAGATCGATGCTTTGGTCGGTCAAAACGGAAAGATCGGCGGCATCGCCCCAGACGATACGCTGGCGGGTTTCCAGGCGCTGCTCGGGAAGATCGGGCTTGCATCCGTTTGCCGCGGGTGTCGCTTGGCTTTCGGATCGGTTCAAATGGGCCTCCGATAACGGTTTCTATAGTCTGCTGCAAATGAAAAAATGTGCCCTCTTTTGCCTTGGATTCGAATCGGAAAACGCTTTACCCTGTCAATGTGGTTTGAGTCAATCGAAGGATCACGCCATTTCCGATCGTAAATGCTGGCTCTGGCGGTTTTTCGGAGAAATCCGAAATCTGCCGGTTTCCCCGAGGACGAAAGCGTTGGATTCCGATTTCCATGGTACGGCAAGTTGAAAAAACCCGGTTGTGACGCTATCTTTGCCGAATACGGCCCAGGGGCGATCCGAATGGTTCGAGAAACCCGGCAAGCCGGGGAACCTCGCGGTGCCGTTTATATCGATCAAATCCGAAATAGTGTTGCACAAGGCACCCAGGGCTTGAGACCCTCAGCCTGGATCAGCAACGCAAGCGGAAAGGAAGACGACTATGAAAATGGAACGATACATCCGTGCCATCGCGGGTACATTCATCCTGATTTCCGTTGCCCTCGCCTGGTTCCATAACCGCTACTGGCTTTTTTTCACCGCCTTTGTCGGATTGAACCTGCTGCAATCGGCCGTCACCGGCTGGTGTTTGATGGAGGACATCCTTGCCAAACTGGGGATCGCCGAAAAGAACGGCGGCCAAGCCGGAAGCGGTGTGCCCGGAACCCCGAAAAAGGCGAAGCGCTGAGGCGGACCGCTCGTCAGCCGGCTGCCAATTCGATGAGCCGCCGGGAAGTGTATTCGCCCACGTCGGCCAAGGCGTCCAGGGGCAGAAAGGCGTTCGCGTTGGCTGAATAGAGGCAGGTCGCCGCGGCCGGGAACTCCTCGTCGGCGGCGTAGAGGATGTAGCACAGGGCGATCTTGGGCAGCGGGCGCACCATAAAAGCCGCATCGCCCGGGGTTCCGGCCGGGGTCGGGTCGCCGTCGAAGCTCTTGCGCAGCCGGCTGCCGTGGGCCATGAGCCGGGCCACATGGGGAACCAGAACCGTTTCGGTATGGCTGGCAAAAGCGCCGGCATACGGGCCGCTGCCCTCAAATTCCTTGTAGGCCTTGAGCGGTGTCAACACCAGGGGGGCCGGACCTGCATGCAGCGCGTAAAGGGAGATCAGTATCCCCATAACACCTTGTTCGGGCCGGTCGTCCAGGGTGATGCCCGCCGGCGAAAGACAGCAGCGGCGGCCGAAGGCCGCAAAGTGCCATTCATCCTTTTCTCGGTGCGCCGGCAGCCATTGGGCTAGCCGGGCAATACGTTCGGAATCCAGGCGTGCGAGGTTGGCACGGACGAGTTTGGCGTAGTTATCCGTCATTTCAAAATGTGACCGCACGCAAAGCCCGGGCGACTTTGCCGCGCTTTGATGTTGATTTCAATCCCATCGGGCCTGCTGCCACAGCAGATGTACCCGCGAAGGGTACTTTTTCAACCGTTGAATGTCAAATGCTTGCCAACGGCCCGCAGCAATTCCCTGCGAGGCCGAAGTGACCGCAGATGGTTCCGGTCTGATATTCTTCTGTGGAAACATATATCTTTTCTTCCGCAATTGCGTCGGGGTCGGCCGTGAGCCTGCCGGCTGGCTTTGCGCGCTGACGAAGGGATACCGGTTGACGGGAGAGGGCGGGGCAAAATAGAGTAGATCCTATGCAGGTGCCGGATACGGCGCCATAACCCTCAGATGGCCGTCATGTGGCGGCTCCGGGAGTGCCCCATGACGATACGCTGCCCATGGCCCGGCACCGACCCGCTTTACATCCAGTACCATGATGTCGAATGGGGGGTTCCCCTGCACGAGGATCGGCGTCTGTTCGAAGCCTTGATTCTTGACGGGGCCCAGGCCGGATTGAGCTGGCTGACCATTCTCAAAAAGCGCGACAACTACCGCAGGGCCTTCGACGGCTTCGATCCGGGGAAGATGGCGGCCTACGGCCCCGATCAAATCGAACGCCTCATGGCCGATGCGGGCATCGTGCGCAACCGGCGCAAGATCGCGTCGGCAGTGGCCAATGCCCGGGCCTGCCTGGACCTGTGCGAGGCATTCGGCAGCCTGGATGCCTACCTGTGGCGTTTTGTCGAGGGCCGGCCGATTCAAAACGCCTGGGCCACCATGGCCGAGGTGCCGGTCACTAGCCCCGAGGCGGTCGCCATGAGCCGGGATCTGAAACAGCGCGGGTTTACCTTCGTGGGGCCGACCATCTGTTACGCCTTCATGCAGGCGGCCGGAATGGTCAACGATCATTTAACCGGCTGTTTTCGCCATGCGGTGGTAAGCTGCATGGGCTGATCGCCTGTATGGTTTCGAGGCATTGGGGCCGGCGGATGGGCCCCGAAGAGGCCCAGGCCGGGGTTTTCCAATTTGATTCGATGCGAGAAAGGAACTGCCATGACGCGATGCCGGATCTGCGGTAAAGCCCACAACGTCGGTATTGTCTCGACCCGCCTGGCCGGTACGGACGGGGTTTCGCTGGAAACTGAAAAATGGGCCTCGGTCCTGGAGAACAAGGGCTATACCTGTTTTTACCTCGCCGGCGAGCTGGATCGGCCCGCCGAGTGCAGCCACGCGGTACCTGAAGCGCATTTCTTTCATCCGCAGATCCGCGAAATCCACCAGAACTGTTTCGGTGTGTGTACCCGGGCGCGCTCCGTGACACAACAGATCCGGCAGGTCACGTCATACCTTAAAGACGAGATCTACCGATTCCTCGAACGCTTTCAC
Source organism: Desulfobacterales bacterium (assembly GCA_963668645.2). Lineage (GTDB taxonomy): Bacteria > Desulfobacterota > Desulfobacteria > Desulfobacterales > UBA2174 > UBA2174. The sequence goes on along the minus strand of CAXXWC010000021.1, from coordinate 1,075,492 downwards.
ATCAATCTGCTCTTGACGGAAAACGCCTTGACCATTCCCCTGAATCTGCCTCTCGGTCTGGCCCTGACAGAGGTCATCAGCGAGACCGGGATTCCCACCATCGCCCATCATCACGATTTTTTCTGGGAGCGCCAGCGCTTCATGACCAACGCGGTCTGGGAGTACCTTAACATGGCCTTCCCGCCCCATCTGCCATCGATCCAACACGTGGTGATCAACTCTTCGGCGGACAACCAGCTCAGCCTGCGCACCGGGATTTCGGCCACTATCATTCCAAACGTGATGGATTTCAAGCATCCGCCGTCCATGGATGCTTACGCCGCCGATGTACGCAGTGCCCTGGGGCTGGAGCCTGACGAACTGCTGATCCTTCAGCCCACCCGGGTGGTCAAGCGCAAGGGGATCGAACATGCCATCGAACTGGTAAGCCGCCTCGGATTGAAGGCCCGCCTGGTGGTTTCGCATGCGTCCGGGGACGAGGGGCCCGACTACGAGCAGCGCCTGCACGAGTATTCACGCCTGCTCGGAGTAAACACCCTTTTCGTCTCCCAGATCATTAATGAAAAGCGGGGGCGCACGGCCGACGGCCGCAAGATCTACACCTTGGAAGATATCTATCCGCACGCGGATCTGGTGACCTATCCGTCCAACTTCGAGGGATTCGGCAACGCCTTTCTCGAGGCGATCTACTTCAAGCGACCCATCGTGGTGAACAACTACTCGATCTATGCCACGGATATCAAACCCAAGGGCTTCGAGGTGATCGAAATTGACGGCTACGTCACCCAGGCGGCCGTGGACCATACCCGCCGAATCCTGGCCGATCCCGAAGCCGCCCGGCGCATGGTCGAACACAACTACGCCGTGGCGGCCCGCTTCTATTCCTACGATGTTCTGGAGCACAAGCTAATCGGCCTCCTGTACGACCTGATGGGGTGCCGAAACGGCGGCTGAATCGCGTCCGCGCCCGACCGGTCTTTACAACGGTGCTTGCTTTGGTTCTTGAATTGATTTAGACAGCGGCCGAAATTCCCTGCAGGGGAATGACGGCGGCGTGGACTTGAGCCGGGCGTCGAGGAACACTGTTGTGCACTTTAAACGGCGAAGCGCCCGTTTCCCGGGCGCCGGATGAATGGATGAACAAGGTAACGAACGAACTGAAGCTGGGTCTTGAAGAAGGGTTGCACAAGGGGTGGCAGAGCTTTCTGTGGGTTCTCAAGCTCATCGTGCCCATTTCCCTGCTCACGGCTTTTTTCGAGTACAGCGGAGTGCTGGGCCGCCTTGACGGCCTGCTCTTCCCGGTGACGCATCTGCTGGGACTGCCGGCCGCTGCGGCCCTGCCCATGGTTTTGGGGACTCTGGCCGGGGTCTATGCCGCGGTGGCCGCCATGGCGGTGCTCCCCTTGACCCAGGCCGAAATGACGCTGGTGGCGATTTTCGTGCTGATCGCCCATATGTTGATCCAGGAGGGGATCATCCAGGCCAAGGCCGGCTTTAGCCTCGGCATGTCTGCCCTGGTGCGTCTCGTCGCGGGTTTTTTGACCGTGCTGGTTTCCGGGTGGTTTTTGCTGAAGGACGGGCCGGTAATGGCGGCCATGCCGGCGGTGGCGGCCGCGGGCCGCCCCTCCCTGGACATCATGCTGCTTGACTGGGCCACCGCCATGGTTTGGTTGGCGGTCAAGATTTTTTTGATCGTGATGGCGATCATGATCAGTCTGGCCTGGATGCGCCGCTTCGATCTGATCCGCCACCTGGTCGGCGGTTTGCGGCCGCTGCTGGTTTTGCTGGGGCTCAAACCCCAGGTCGCCGTGCTGTGGCTTTCGGCCATGATGTTCGGGATCCTGTACGGCGCCGCGGTGATCGTCGAGGAGGTGCGCAACGGGAATTTCGATCCCCGCGACCTGAAACGACTGCATCTGTCCATCGGCATCAACCATTCCATGATCGAGGATCCGGTCATGTTTTTGCCCCTTGGGATCGGCATCTTTTGGCTTTTGATCCCCCGCCTGGTGGCGGCCATGGCGGCCGTGCGGGTCTACGACCTTCTCCTTTTTCTGCGGCGGCGGCACGCGTCCCAGCCGGCCAGGCACCGCACCTGAACGAAAATGCCCGATGACCAAGTCTCGATGGCCATTGGGCATTGCGCATCATATTCACACCGCATACCGTCCCCATTTCGCAAAAAAAAATCCTGACTTTTTCGAATTCGGTCGTGCCTGCCAATTCTCGACCTGTTAGACGTCCTGCCCGGGATCTTTTGCCTGGTGGGGATTGATATAAATATATGACAATAAGGTATCGTAATTTGCTGTAAATTTCGAAAATGTAATTTAATATCTTGCGGTCCAAGTCCTGTCCGGATCCTTTTTCATAGGCCGGATTTACCTTAATATACAAGCTGATGGAGTGCCTTTTCCCCGCCGTTTCGAACCCCTCGGAACCTCTGTGGGATAACTGGCATGTACTTTGCGTTATCTATCCGGCAGTCGCTTCGGGCAGAGGGACAGTTCGCCGCCGTTTTGTTTGCGGGCGACGGAAATCTTGATTGCCGGCGAAAGGTGCAAAACAGCCGCACATGGATGCACTGCTGAGAAAAAACAACGAACTGACCGCCATCCTGGAAGTCAGTCGGGTGCTGACAAGCTCCTTTGAGCTGGAGCACAACCTCATGGCGGCGATGCAGATCCTGGCCAATCACCTCGACATGCAGCGCGGTTGCGTATTTTTACTCGATCCTGTCTCTAAAAATTTGCGCATCGTGGCGGCCCACGGGCTGACGACCCAGGAGATCAAGCGCGGCCGCTACCGCATCGGCGAGGGGATCGTCGGGCGGGTCATGGCCGGCGCGGCGCCGATGTTCATCCCCAACATCGGCGACGAACCCAAGTTTCTCAACAAGACCGATTCGCGGCCCCAGAAAAGCGGCATCAGCTTCATATGCGTGCCCATTAGCCTTGATTCGAAGAGCTTCGGGGCCATCAGCGTGGACCGCATTTACAGCGAAGAGCGCGGCAGCGTCGATGACGATCTGCGGGTGTTGCACATCGTGGCATCGCTCATATCGCAGTTCGTCAGGCTATGGGACCATCACCGCCAGACCCTGCAGGAGTGTGGCGAGTTGCGTTCTCGCCTGGAGCAAAAGTACAGCCTGCCCAACATCATCGGCGAATCGACCCCCTTTCAGCTCGTCATCAAGAGTGTGCTCAAGGTGGCACCCACCGACACCACGGTGCTGCTGTTGGGCGAAAGCGGCACAGGCAAGGAGCTCATCGCCCAAACCCTCCACTATCAGAGCCGCCGGGCCAAAAAATCCTTTGTGGCCATCAACCTGGCGGCCCTGCCGGAAAACCTCATCGAGGCCGAGCTGTTCGGCGTGGAAAAAGGGGCCTATACCGGTGCCACCGAACGGCGTATCGGCCGTTTCGAGATGGCCGACGGCGGCACCCTGTTTCTCGATGAGATCGGCGAATTGCCGCTCAACCTGCAAGTCAAGCTGCTGCGCGTTCTTCAGGAGCGCAATTTCGAGCGCATCGGGTCGGCCGCCTCCATCAGTGTCGACGTGCGTGTCGTGGCGGCCACCAACCGCAACCTGCACGACGAGGTGGCCGCCGGCCGTTTCCGCGAAGACCTCTACTGGCGGCTCAACGTGGTGCCCATCGTCCTGCCCCCCTTGCGCGACCGGGCGGTGGATATCCCGTTGCTGCTCGACCATTACCTGAACAAGTACAACGCCGCTTACCAGCGCCGGGTCACTCTGGACAAGACGGCCGTGGCGACCCTGACCGGCTACGGCTGGCCGGGCAATGTGCGCGAACTGGCCAACACCGTCGAACGGCTGGTGATCATGACCGAACGCGAGGTGATCGGAGGTTTTGATCTTCCCAAGAACATCGTCGCCGGGCCGGTCACCGAGCGTCCCGGGATCGGCGGCGACAACAAGCTGCCCGAAGAGGTCCAGGCCCTGGAACGCGAGCGCATCATCCGTGCCCTGCAGGACAACGCCAGGGTCCAGCAGCGGGCCAGCGTGGCTCTGGGCATCACACCCCGCCAACTCGGCTATCGCATCAAGAAATACAACATCGATTTGCGGTGCATCTGAATCCCGTCGTGTGCGGACAGGCCCCGATCCTTGTCGGGCTGGGCCTGCCGGCGTCCAAGCGCCCCGTTTCCCAATTTTTAGCGACCGGCCACCGTTCATGCGCAGCGCCGGTCGTCATTTTTATACCCACTAAAGTCAGGACATTCTTGTAGGCGTCTACAATAATGTCGCCGGTGTGTGTAGATCCCCGATTCCATCAAACGTCGCACCGGGTTGGCTGGGATTTGTAAAAATATAGCTAAACCAATCAGATATAAAAAAACAGCAGACTTTTTGGGTTCTGGCACGGGGCTTGTAAAAAGGGGGTAACATCGCAAGCGCGGTGAATCCCTAAAAGGAGAAGAGACATGCGAAAAGTAGCGATCTACGGCAAGGGGGGCATCGGTAAGTCGACCACCACCCAGAACACGGTGGCCGGGCTGGCGGAAATGGGAAAGAAGGTCATGGTGGTGGGCTGTGATCCCAAGGCCGACTCGACGCGGCTACTGCTCGGCGGCCTGGCGCAAAAGACGGTGCTCGACACCCTGCGCGAGGAGGGCGAGGACGTCGACCTGGAAGACGTGCGCAAGAGTGGTTTCAGCGGGATCATGTGCACCGAGTCGGGGGGGCCGGAGCCGGGTGTGGGCTGTGCTGGACGGGGGATCATCACCTCGATCAATCTGTTGGAGCAGCTCGGGGCTTACGCGGAAAGTGAGCAGCTCGACTACGTTTTTTACGACGTGCTGGGCGACGTGGTCTGCGGCGGGTTTGCCATGCCGATCCGCGAGGGCAAGGCCCAGGAGATCTACATCGTCGTTTCCGGCGAGATGATGGCCATGTACGCGGCCAACAACATCTGCAAGGGGATCGTCAAGTTCGCCGAAGCTGGCGGGGTGCGTCTGGGCGGGCTGATCTGCAACAGCCGCAAGGTCGACAACGAACTGGAGATGATCCAGGCCCTGGCCGACAGACTCGGCACCCAGATGATCCATTTCGTGCCGCGTGACAACATGGTCCAGCGCGCCGAGATCAACCGCAAGACGGTCATCGAGTACGAGCCGACCCATTCCCAGGCCGACGAGTACCGGGCCCTGGCCAAGAAAATCGATGGAAACGAACTGAAGGTCGTCCCGACCCCGCTGGCCATAGAGGAACTCGAAAAGTTGCTCATCGAATACGGGATCGCCAACTGAACCGGGCGGGGAGGCATCCCGCCGCAGGCAAGAAAGGAGAAGCCATATGCTCATGATCCGATCCATCGTGCGGCCCGAAAAGGTCGACAGCGTCCTGGCGGCCCTGATGAGCGCCGGATTTCCCGGTGTGACCAAGATGTCGGTGGTTGGCCGCGGCAAGCAGCGCGGCATCAAGATCGGCGAGGTCACCTACGACGAAATCCCCAAGGAGATGCTGCTGACCGTGATCAGGGACCAGGACAAGGACTACGTGGTCGAGGCGATCATCAAGGCGGCTCGAACCGGTGAAAAAGGGGTTTTTGGGGACGGCAAGATCTTTGTTCTGCCGGTGCTCGAGGCGTACACCATCAGTTCGGGGATCAAGGAAAACGCCGACGGCACCACCGAGGAGGTCAAGCTATGAAAGAGGTCATGGCCATCGTACGGCTCAATATGATGAACAAGACCAAAAAAGCCCTGGGCGATGCGGGAATCTCGTCGATTACGGCGCGCGACGCCCTGGGCCGCGGCAAGGGACTGGTCGACCTGCATCTGCTCAAGGGGGCCGAACGCGGCTACGAGGAAGCCATTGAACAGCTCGGTTCCAGCCAGCGCCTGGTGCCCAAACGCGCCATGATCATGGTGGTGCCCGATGAAATGGTGGAGTGCACCGTTAAAACGATCATCCGGGTCAACCGCACCGGCAAATCGGGCGATGGCATGATCTTTGTGCTGCCGGTTTACGACGCGGTGCGGGTGCGCACCGGTGAAAGCGGCGACGACGCCCTGGACGAGATCTCGTGAACGGGACCGCGCCAAGATCTGCAAGGAGGAACCAACCATGGCCGAAGCAGCTGAAAAGATAAAGGGCCTCGGCGAGGCCGAACGCGTTAAGGACGCTCTGGTGGCAAGCTACCCATCCAAGGTGGCCCGCAAGCGCAGCAAGCAGATCGTGATCAACAAGGTGGAGCCCGGCGGCGGGGTGCCCACCATCGCCTCCAACGTGAGGACCGTGCCGGGGCTCATCGGCCAGCGCGGTTGCTGCTACGCCGGATGCAAGGGGGTGGTGCTCGGCCCCACCCGGGATATCGTCAACCTCACCCACGGCCCCATCGGCTGCGGCTATTACAGTTGGTTGACGCGCCGCAACCAGACCGATCCGTCCTCCACGGCCGACGGGCACAACTTCATGACCTACTGCTTTTCCACCGACATGCAGGAACAGGAGATCATCTTCGGCGGTGAGAAAAAGCTCAAACAGGCCATCCAGGAGATTTACGACAACGTCCGCCCCAAGGCCATCGCGGTCTTTGCCACTTGTCCGGTGGGGCTGATCGGCGACGATGTCCACACCGTGTGCCGGGAGATGAAGGAAAAGCTGGGCATCAACATCTTCGGGTTCAGTTGCGAAGGCTACAAAGGGGTCAGCCAGTCGGCGGGCCATCACATTGCCAACAACCAGATTTTCAAGCACGTCATCGGTACCGACGACACGGTTCGCGAGGGGGAGTTCAAACTCAACCTGCTCGGAGAGTACAACATCGGCGGCGACGCCTTTGTCATCGAGGACCTTTTCAAACGCTGCGGGATCACCCTGGTGTCCACCTTCAGCGGCAATTCGAGCATCGACGATTTTGCCAACGCCCACACGGCCGACCTCAACCTGGTGATGTGCCACCGTTCCATCAACTATGTGGCCGAGATGATGGACAAGAAATACGGGGTTCCCTGGCTTAAGGTCAACTTCATCGGGGCGGCCGCCACGGCCAAGTCGCTGCGCAAGATCGCGGCCTATTTCGAAGACGAGGCCCTGGCGGCGCGGGTCGAGACGGTCATCGCCGAAGAGATGCCGGCGGTAAAGGCCGCCCTGGGCGAAGTGCGCCCGCGCACCGAAGGCAAGCGGGTGATGATGTACGTGGGCGGATCGCGCGCCCACCACTACCAGGAGCTGTTCAAGGAGCTGGGCATGCGGGTGTTGTCGGCCGGCTACGAGTTCGCCCACCGCGACGACTACGAAGGCCGCTCCGTGCTCGGCAGCATCAAGGTCGACGCGGACAGCCGCAACATCGAAGAGCTCGAGGTGGAGCCCGATCCCGAGCGCTACCGGCCGCGCAAGTCCCAGGAGGCGATGGCGGCTCTGGCCGACAAGGGCGTCTGCATGGCCGATTACGAAGGGATGATGCCCCAGATGACCGACGGGGCCCTGGTGATCGACGACATCAGTCACCACGAGACCGAGCGGCTCCTGGCCTTGCTCAAGCCCGATCTTTTCTGTGCCGGCATCAAGGAAAAATTCGTCATCCAGAAGCACGGGGTGCCCATGAAGCAGCTTCACAGCTATGACTACGGCGGTCCCTATGCAGGCTTTGTCGGGGCGATCAACTTCTACCAAGAGATCGGCCGCATGACCAACAGCCGGATCTGGGGATACCTCAAGGCGCCGTGGCAAAAACATCCGGAACTGACGGCGACCTACGCCTGGGGCGACTGACAGGCTACTGATGCTTGTTTCTCAACAGCCTGTAAAAGGAGAAACGCGCCATGCTGTTAAGACATACCAGTGAAGAAATAAAAGAACGCCGGGCCGTGACGATCAATCCGGCCAAGACCTGCCAGCCTATCGGCGCCATGTACGCGGCCCTGGGGGTTCACGCCTGTTTGCCCCACAGCCACGGCTCCCAGGGGTGCTACGCCTATCACCGCAGCGCGCTTACCCGGCATTACAAAGAACCGGTGATGGCCGCCACCAGCGCGTTTACCGAAGGGGCCTCGGTGTTCGGGGGGCAGGCCAATCTGCTCCAGGCCATCGACAACATCTTTACCGTCTACAACCCGGAAGTCATCGCCGTGCACACCACCTGCCTTTCCGAGACCATCGGCGACGACATCCCCCAGATCATCAACAAGGCCCGGACCGACGGCAAAATCCCCCCCGGCAAGGCGGTGATACACGCCAACACCCCGAGCTACGTCGGCTCGCACGTGACCGGGTTTTCCAACATGACCAAGGCCCTGGTGGACTATTTCGCCGAATCCAACGGCCACCGGGAAAAGACCATCAACCTGATCCCCGGCTGGGTCGAACCGTCCGACATGGCGGAACTCAAGCGTATCGCCGCCCTGCTGGAGGTCGAGACCATCGTCTTTCCGGACACCTCCGGGGTGCTCAACGGCCCGATGACCGGAAAATACCGCATGTATCCCGAAGGCGGCGCCACCGTGGCCCGCCTGAAGCAGACCGGCCGCAGCCTCGGCACCCTGGCCATGGGAAAACTGGCCTCCGATGCGGCGGCCCGGGCCCTGGACGCCAAGTGCAAGGTTCCCTTCGAGACCATCGGTCTGCCCATCGGGCTGCATGCCAGCGACCGTTTCGTCGACCGGCTGCGGACCATGGCCGGCCGTTCGGTGCCCGCGTCCATCGATTTCGAACGGGGCCAGTTGGTGGATATGATCGCCGACACCCATCCGCATTTTTACGGCAAACGGGTCGGCCTGGTGGGCGATCCGGACCAGCTCATGGCCTTGGCCGAGTTTCTGGTCTCCATCGACATGCATCCGGTCTACCTGGTGACCGGGACCCCGGCCGGCAAACGCTTCGAAGCCCGGCTCAAAGAGGTGGTCAAGGACGTTCCCGACGGAGCCAGGATCAAGGTGCCCGGTGACATGTACCTTTTCCACCAGTGGATCAAGCAGGCGCCGGTGGATCTGCTCATCGGCAATTCCTACGTCAAGTACATCGCCAAGGACGAGGACATTCCTTACATACGCCACGGTTTTCCCATCCTCGACCGGGTGGGCCACAGCTACATCCCCACGGTGGGCTACCGGGGCACTCTGCACCTGCTGGTGCGGATCCTCGACGCCCTGCTGGACCGCAAGGACCGCGACGCCGACGACATCACCATGGAACTGGTGCTGTGACATTCTGCTGGAAGTTGCGACGCCAAGGAGGAAAAGATGGCCGCCATACCGATTCTCAAGGAACGCCAACGCCAGATCTACACCAAGGGCGACGCGCCTTTCGACATGCTCTGCGACCGCCAGAGCCTGGCCGGGTCGGTGAGCCAGAGGGCCTGTGTCTTTTGCGGCTCGCGGGTGGTGCTCTACCCCATCGCCGACGCCCTGCACCTGATCCACGGTCCCATCGGATGTGCGGCCTACACCTGGGACATCCGCGGGTCCCTCTCCTCGGGTCCCCAGCTCCACCGGCTCAGCTTTTCCACTGATCTTTCGGAAAAGGAGGTCATTTTCGGCGGCGAGCCGCGGCTCTACCAGGCCCTGAGCGAACTGATCGCCGCCTACCGCCCCGAGGCGGCCTTCGTTTACAGCACATGCATCGTCGGCATCATCGGCGACGACGTGGAGGCTGTCTGCCGCCGGGTGGCCCGCGAGACCGGAATCCCGGTCCTGCCGGTCCATTCCGAAGGCTTCAAGGGGACCAAGAAGGACGGCTACAAGGCGGCCTGTGACGCCCTGATCCAACTGGTGGGCACGGGCGATACGGCCGGGATCGCGCCCCAGAGCATCAACATTCTCGGCGAGTTCAACATCGGCGGCGAGGCCTGGATGATCCGCCGCTACTACGAGGAGATGGGGATCCAGGTGGTATCGGTGTTGACCGGCGACAGCCGGGTAGCCGAGGTGCGCCGCGCCCACGGGGCGGCGCTCAACGTTGTGCAGTGCTCCGGGGCCATGACCTTTTTGGCCGAGATGATGAAGGAAAAATACGGCATCCCCTATATCCGGGTTTCCTACTTCGGCACCGACGACATGGCCAAGGCCCTCTACGACGTGGCCGACCATTTCCCGGACGCCCCCGGGATCAAACAGCAGGCCAAAAAGATCGTGCGCCGCGAGATCGGCCAGGTCTACCCGCAGCTCGATGCTTTTCGCCGTGACCTTGCTGGCAAACGGGCCGCCATTTACGTGGGCGGGGCCTTCAAGGCCTTTTCCCTGATCAAGGCCTTGCGCCTGCTTGGGATGCGGGTGATCCTGGCCGGCTCCCAGACGGGTGGCGAGGAGGACTACCGGGTCCTGCGTGAGATGTGCGAGGAGGGGACGGTGATCCTCGACGACGCCAACCCCCTGGAGCTTTCCAAGTACATCATCGAAAAACAGGCCGATGTCTTCATCGGCGGCGTCAAGGAACGGCCCATCGCCTTCAAGCTCGGGATCGGCTTTTGCGACCACAACCACGAGCGCAAGATCCCCCTGGCCGGTTTTGCCGGCATGCTCCATTTCACCCGCGAGCTGCACACCTCGGTGACCAGCCCGGTGTGGCAGTTCGCACCGTTTCGCCAGGCCGATGCCGCCTGACAATGCCATTGTCCGATTTCACTCCACGGCAAAAGGACCGATCGCGATGCAAAGCGCTTATATCCTCAAAGAGATGCAAACCCGGCCCGTGGCGGCGGCCACCCAGAATGCCTGCAAGCTCTGCGCGCCGCTGGGCGCGGCCCTGGTCTACAAGGGGATCGCCGGCGCCGTGCCGTTGCTGCACGGCTCCCAGGGCTGTTCGACCTATATCCGGCGATACCTGATCAGCCACTTCAAAGAGCCGATCGACATCGCCTGCTCCAACTTCGGCGAGCAGACCGCCATCTTCGGCGGCGGGGCCAATCTCAAACTGGCCCTGGACAACATCATCACCCAGTACGCGCCGGCCCTGATCGGGGTGGCCACCACCTGCCTGGCCGAGACCATCGGCGACGATGTGGCCATGTTCATCAACGAGTACCGCCGGGCCCGTTCATCGGTGGACCTGCCGCCCATCGTCCAGGCTTCGACACCGAGCTATCAGGGCACCCACATGCAGGGCTTTCACCGCGCGGTGCTGGCCGTGGTGGCCGGCCTGGCGGGTTCCGAGGCCACCGGGGGGGGCCGGACCGGGACGATCAACCTCTTTCCCGGGATGGTCTCTGCGGCCGACCTGCGGCACCTGAAGCAGATCGTGGCCGATTTCGGGCTCGATGCGATGATACTGCCCGACTACTCCGCTTCGCTGGACGGCGGCCTGTGGACCGACTACCAGCCGATTCCCGCCGGCGGCACCCCGGTGACGGCCATCACCGCGGCCGGCCGGGCCGGGGCCAGCATCGAGCTTGGCGCCGTGCTCGCCCGGGCCCCCGAAACAGCCGCCACCCACCTCGAGTCCTGCTGCCAGGTGCCGGCCCACCGGCTCGGCCTGCCCATCGGCGTGCGCCGTAGCGACCGCTTGATGGAGACCCTGGCGGCGGTTAGCGGCCGGAAGGTGCCGGAGCATCACCGCCAGGCCCGGGGGCGGCTGCTCGACGCCATGGTGGACGGCCACAAACTGGTCAATACGGTGCGGGCCCTGGTCTACGGCGAGGCCGATCTGGTGGCCGGTCTAGTCGATTTCCTGTCCGAGATCGGGATCGTGCCGGTGGTCTGCGCCACCGGGGAGCGGGGCGGCCACCTGGAGGCGGTGGTGCACGCCACCCTCGGCGAAAATTACCGCCATCCGGTGCGCGTCATGGAAGGGGCCGATTTCGTCGACATGGAAGACGCGGTGCGCAGCGCCGGTGCGGATCTGGTCATCGGTCATTCAAAGGGATACAGCCTGGCGCGCAAGCTCGATCTGCCCCTGGTGCGGGTCGGTTTTCCGATCCATGACCGGATCGGCGGGCCGCGCCTGCTTCATCTCGGGTATGAAGGAGCCCAGGCCCTGTTCGACCGGATCGCCAACACCCTCATCGAGCGGCGCCAGGGCGCATCGGCGGTGGGGTACACCTATATGTGACCCGGCAGCGGCGCACCGGCAAAGATCAATTCCATCCTTCAACAGGTGAAAGCGAAGAGTCATGAACCTCCAGGACCATCCTTGTTTCAATGCGCAATCGCGCCACCGCTTCGGCCGGGTGCATCTTCCCGTGGCGCCCCGCTGCAACATCCAGTGCAAGTTCTGCAACCGGCGCTTCGACTGCGTCAACGAGAGCCGTCCCGGGGTGACCAGCGCCGTGCTGACACCGGCCCAGGCCATGGTCTACCTCGAAACGGTGACCACCCGGCTGGACAACATCCGGGTCGTGGGCATCGCCGGCCCAGGTGATCCGTTCGCCAACGCCGCCGAGACGCTGGAAACCTGCCGCCGGGTGCGTGCGCGTTATCCGGAGATGATCCTCTGCCTGGCCACCAACGGCTTGAATCTGGCGCCTTACGTGGACGAACTGGCCGAGCTGAACGTGAGCCACGTCACCGTTACGGTCAACGCGGTGGACCCGGGGGTCTGCGCCGGGATCTACGCCTGGATGCGGGTGGGCAAGCGGGTGCTGCGGGCCGAGGCCGGCGCCAGGGTGCTGCTGGAGCGCCAGCTCGATGCCATCGCCGCGCTCAAGGCCCGGGGCATCACGGTCAAGATCAACAGCATCATCATCCCCTGGGTCAATGATCTGCATATCCCGGAGGTGGCCCGCAGGATGGGCGAGTTGAAGGTCGACCTGTTCAACGCCATGCCCTACTACCCGAGCCCGGGCAGCGCCCTCGAACACCTGGAGGAACCGTCGGCCGCCAAGGTGGCTACCATCCGGGAGGCGGCCGAGGCCTTCGTTCCCCAGATGCGCCATTGCACCCGCTGCCGGGCCGACGCGGTGGGGCTGCTGGGCGAGGCCCCGGCAAAAGGGCTGATGACCACCTTGCAGAACTGCCAGCACCTCGAGGTACTGGAGACCGGCGGCGCGGCCGTCTCCTCGCGCCCCTATCTGGCGGTGGCGAGCCTCGAAGGGGCACTGGTGAACCAGCACCTGGGCGAGGCGGACCGATTGTTGATCTACGGCGAGAAGCAGGGCCGTCTGGGGCTCATCGAAAGCCGCGAGACACCGGCCCCCGGCGGCGGGCGGCGCCGCTGGGCCGAATTGGCCGCCACCTTGTGCGACTGCCGGGTCATTCTGGTCAACGGGGCGGGCGAGGCGCCGCGTTCGGCCCTCAATGCCCGCGGGATCGATGTGATCGTCTGCGAGGGGGTTATCGAAGAGGCGGTACGGGCCGTGTTCGCCGGTGAGGACCTGCGCCACATGGCAGTGCGCCCGCCGCGGGCCTGCGGTGCGGGGTGTGGCGGCAGCGGAATGGGCTGCGGCTGAAAACGATCGCCCGCCGCAGGCCGTAAGAGCGTGCAACGGCAAAGAAGGCTATGACCTGTCAACTCAAGAGGAGAAGAGAAATGGAAAAACCGGCCCACCTGATCTGCGTCTGTGCCAGCTTTCGTGCCGAAGGGGAGGCCAAAGGAGCCTGCCATAAGAAAGGATCCACCGAATATCTGGCCTATATCGAAAACGAGATCCTCGACCGCGGCCTGGATGCCCAGGTGACGAGCACCGGGTGCCTGAAAGCCTGCGACCACGGGCCCGTGATGGTGGTTTATCCCCAGGGCTACTGGTATGGTAATGTGGACGGCGAGGAAGCGATCGACACAATCCTCGATGCCCTGGAGGATGGCCAAGCGGCCGAGGACTACCTCATCGGCTGACAGGGAGGCAGGGATTTTCACCCGCTAATCAACGCCTCAGGAGAAAGATCGCCATGGAAACCGCCTCGATCTCTGGATGGGAAGACCATGTTCTGGCCGGATGCAAGTACCTCAAGACGGCCAGAAACGGTCGCCATCGCCCCGAAGTATTCAACAACGAGCTGGTCTTCCAGCTTGCTGCCATGGCCCTTGAAAAGCTCATGGTGGGGCTTTTCCAGTACCACAAACAGATGCCCGCGGATCATACCCTTTCCGGTCTGGTTCAGGGCCTGGAACCGATCTGCCCCGTGGGCCAGGACCTGGCCCGGTGTATCAAGGAGATTGAAGGGATCGACGACATGTGCCCTTTGACGGCGTCGCTTCGCGCGGAACCGGACCGGACGGCGGTTGCCAGGATTCTGGAAACCGGCTCGCGCGTGGAGGCGTTTGTCAAGATCCATGTTCCCCTTATCAATGGGGCCGAGACGTCAGAGAGGCGCCCGGCACCGGACAAGGAAGAGGCATGGGACCCTCGCGGGAGGTGAAGATCCGGCGTGCCGAGCACGCCGACATCGAGGCCATGAGCGTCCTGCTGCAGGAATTGTTCAGGATAGAGGCGGATTTCGAGGGTGACCCGGAACGCCAGCGGCAGGGACTGCAACGGCTCCTCGACGGCTGCGGCAAGCACCGCACAGCCCTGGTGGCGGTCGGCGATGGGCGTGTGATCGGGATGGCAACGGTGCAGCTCGTGATCTCCACGGCCGAGGGGGCACCTTCGGCCTGGGTCGAGGACGTGGTGGTGGACGACGCATGGAGCGGGCAGGGGATCGGGTCCCGGCTGATGGCCGAGGCCGCCGCCTGGGCCGCCAAGGCCGGGGCGACCCGCTTGCAGCTTCTGGCCGACCGGGACAACCAACCAGCCCTGTCATTTTACCGCCGGCAGGGATGGCGGCAAACCCGCTTGATCTGCCTCAGAAAAGAGAGCGAGTTCTGATGGCCTCCGGCACCCGACCGGTTCAGATCATCGACACCACATTGCGCGACGGGGCACAGAGCCCGGGAATCGCTTTTTCTTGCCGGCAGAAGGTCGTGCTCGCCCGTCTGCTCGACGCCGCCGGCGTGGATGAGATCGAGGCCGGCACACCGGTGATGGGGCCGGCCGAACGCGGGGATCTGGCCGCCTTGATCAATCTGGGGCTTGGCTGCCGCGTGACCGGCTGGTGCCGGGCCCATCCCGAAGATCTGCGCCAGGCCGAGCGCTGCGGCCTTGCCGGAATCCATTGCGCCATCCCGGTTTCGGACATTCAACTGGTTGCATTGGGCCGCGACCGCTCCTGGGTGATGGCGCAGATCCACGACCTGGTCAAACCGGCTGCCGGAGAGTTTGAGCGGGTCTCGGTGGGGGCCCAGGACGCCATGCGCACCGATGCCCGCTTTCTGGCTGAAGTGGCCGCGGCCGCGGCCGCAGCCGGGGCCGGGCGGCTGCGCCTGGCCGACACGGTCGGGGTGGCCCATCCGCTCCAGGTGGCAGCCCTGGTGACCGAACTGCGGCCGGCGGCCGGCGCCATGGACATCGAATTTCATGGCCACAACGATCTTGGCATGGCCACGGCCAATGCGGTGACAGCCGCCGCGGCCGGGGCCGATGCCCTGAGCGTGACGGTCAACGGGCTGGGCGAGCGGGCCGGCAACGCGGCCCTGGAGGAGGTGGCCGCAGCCCTGTGGCGCTGCGGGGTCAACGCCAGCCGCATCCGCCTGGAAAGGCTCACGGGCCTGTGCCGAACGGTAGCCGGATTCTGCCGGCGGCCGCTGCCGCCGTTCAAGCCGGTGGTGGGCGAGGCGATCTTCGTACACGAGTCGGGGATCCACTGCGACGGGATACTCAAGGACCCGGCCACCTTCGAACCCTTTGCGCCCCAGCAGGTGGGCCATGCGGCCTCGCGCCTGGAGGCCGGCAGCCACAGCGGCGCGGCCGGGATCCGGCATGTCCTGGGCCGGATGGGCGTTGACGTCGACGCCGCCACCGCCGCATCACTGCGCCCGGCGATCCAGCAGGCGGCCCGCCGGCAGGGCGGGCGGTTGAGTGAGGCGGATCTGATGAGTATCTACCGCCGACTCACTTCGGTGAACCGGTAGAATTCAAGCCATGCAAGCGCCGCAGGACCAGCAGACGTCGCACAAGCGAAGGTAGACATGGCCGGCGAGACGGCGGGGCAGCAGGATTTGCTGCTCCGGTCCCTTAACGCAGATAGCGTCATGCGGCACATCTGACGGGGTCAGGTGTGCCAGAAATAATTGCATGCCGGGGTGGATGCCTGCCGCGGAAAAACGGGTTTTCGCCTCGGGGGCGGAAAAACGCCTGAGAACAAATGGTTTTCCCACCAGGGCGGCGGCCAGCTGGAGGTTGCGCCGGTCCGATTCCCCCCAAACATGGGTGGCCGTGTTCAGCGAGACGGTCCATGCGGCCAGGTTGGGGGCTCGAATCGTATAGCGGACTTCTGGGGGCAGATCGCGGATTTTTTTCACCTGGGCGCCGGGGTGAAAGATTTGGTCTTTCCCTATAGTTGGCCGGTTGCCGGGGGAAAGAGTGGCGGCAACCCGCCCGCTTTGACCGGGCCCAAGCAGGCAAAGCGAGATGTCGCTGCCGTTTTGCTCCAGAACCACGGCCTCAGCCGTCTGCCGGCTGACGACGTACCGGCCGGTGCCGGTTTCGACCAGGGCGCTGCGGACCGGAAGGTCGTCGCAGACCTTGGTGACACGGGTGCCTGCGTTGAGGCCGATGGCCGCCAGCGCTGCATCGAGCCACGGCAGGGTTGCCATCGTAAGGTAATGCGGTATGCCGGCCGGTGCCTGGCAAAGCGTCTTGAAGCGCGGGCGCTGCTCGCACTGCTCAGATGATCGCGCTGGTTGGTTCAACTGCCTCCTGCCTTGCATGCGGGCCGGCTGGAAAAGCCCGGCGTGGACTACGCCGGGCTTTCAGCTCGAGAAAGGATGGGTACGGAAAAAGCCGACGAGGTCATCGAGGATCGGGTGCGGCTTTTGGGCCGCCAGGGCCTCAAGCCGGTCGATGACCGCCGCTTCATCGAAGGCCGCATCTTCGATACAGGGGCCGAGGGCCGCGATCAGGTCCGGTTCGAGGGAGTCGGAATAGACTGTGGCCGAATGGATTCGGGCCTTTTGCACATTGAAGCAAAATTCGATTTCCCCCCAATCAAAACGCCGGCCGCAACTGAAATTGAACTCTGGCGTATCCCCGAAGCGCCACTTTTCCGAGGCGTATCTTTGCCGGATGCCCTCAATCTGCTCCAGGTCGGCGGCCATGGTTTCGACCAGGGGCCGGGCGGTCTGGGCGTATTCACGGTCGAAGGCTTCCAGCAGGGCCGCTTTCATTTCGTCCACGGTCAGGGAGGGCTCCAGCTGGCGGAGGTTGACGACGCGGGATTTGACCGAGGCCACGCCTTTTGAAGCCAGCTTGCGATTGCTCACGCTCAGGTAGCGTTGAACCTGGTTGAGATCCGTGTCGACCAGAATCGTGCCGTGGTGCAGCGCCGTTTTGGGGCGCAGATAGAAGGCGTTGCCCGAAAACTTGCGCCCGCCTTCCACCAGGATGTCATTGCGCCCGCTGCGGAAAGCCGGGATGCCCAGTTTCCGGACGGCATCGGTCATCATGGCAAACTGGCGATCGGGGCTGTAGAGGGCCCGGTCCATGATGAAGGTAAAATTCAGATTCCCCCGGTCATGGTATACGGCCCCGCCGCCCGAAAGCCTCCGGGCCAGTTTTCCGCCTTCCTCTTCGAGCAGCTTGATGCGGCATTCGCTCCACGGATTCTGGTTGCGGCCGATGACCACGGTATGTGCATTCTGCCAAAGGTAGAAAACGACCTGCCCCGGCTGGACCTTGTCCAGCAGATGTTCTTCCAGGGCCAGGTTCCACCATGGATCGAATCGATCGGAAGCGATCTGGTATGTTTCCAGGCAGTTCATCGTCGCACCGGGGGGTGAAAGCGGACTTCAAGGCAGCCCCTGCCGCCCGCGGTGCGAGGCGTCAGACAGGATCGGTGTCCATTCATGGCTCGATCGGGGGGATCCCCTCGGCCCCCCACCCCTTGATCTGAAAGTATTGCGATACCAGTTGCTGGACCTCACCGGCGCTGAGCTGGGTGCCGTCTTCAATCGATTCGGCCACCAGGCGGCGCGGCAGGCGGTCGTCGGCGCTCGTAAGCCCCTCGCGAAGGTTGAAACGACGGGCGTCTGCGCTGATGCGTTGCGCCAGCGCCGAAAGTTCGGTCTGCTTCATTGCAAGCCCCGTCGTCAAGCGATAAATTTCGGCCAGGGCCTCCCACATGTAAAAATCCCTGTAAAACCGGCAAAGGATCAGGCTGTCGAAAAGCGTGCAGCGGTTTTCGAAGTCGATGAACATTTCCGCCTTGCCGGCAAGCTGGTCCGGATCGATCATCTTGGAAAGTTCCGCCTTGTAAAAGGTGCTGCGCAGGTGGCAGGCGCCGCGGTCGCTGACCGCATAGGCCAGCCCCATCCCCTTTAGCTTGCGCGGATCGTACCCGGCCGGCTCCAGCCCTTTGACGTGCACGGCGATATCGTCCAGATCGAGTTCCCGGCTGGCCGTTTTGATCCCCTCGGCCAGGATGTCCCCTGTGCCTTGCCGGAAAACGATCCTGCGAATGAGTTCGGCCGCCTGCTCGGGCTGGCCGTAATCGATGGGATCACCCGTCTTGCCGCGCCTGGCCGCTTCGATCATCAGTGCCACAAGGTTGCCGGTGGTGATGGTGTCGACCCCCAGACGGTCGCACAGGTCGTTGAGGTAGACCACTTCTTCGATGGAGTCGATCAGGCACAGCCCCCCGAAGGCGTAAATGGTCTCGTACTCGGGGCCTTCGAGGGTCAGGCCGGCGTGGCGTCCCGCTTGCACCTCGATACGCTTGCCGCAGGCCATGAAGCAGGTGCGGCAGGCATGGGGCCGGGGCCGGCAGTGCTCCTTGATGGCGGTGGCCGAAATCTTCTCCCACCCGTCAAGATAGCCCCGCGACCAGTAGCGGTTGGGAAAGGCGCCGGCCTTGTTCATCACCTCGACCATCATCGGCGTGCCCTTGGTGCGGTAGTTGAGCGTGGCCGGATGATCCTTGAACTCCTTGAGCGTGCCGCGGGCAAAGGCCTTCAGTCCTTCCGGATCTGCAAACTCGCGCCGCTGCTGGCCATGGAAGGCCAGGCCCTTGAGTCTTTTCGACCCGAACAGGGCGCCCATGCCGGTGCGGCCGGCCACCCGCCAGCCGTCGTTCTTGACTACGGCAAAACGTACCAGGTTCTCGCCGGCCGGGCCGATGACCATTACCCCGGCATGGGGATCAGCGATCCGGTCGGCGATGGCCTTTTCGCTGTCAAAGGTGTCCAGGCCCCAAAGGTCTGCCGCGGAGTGGAAAATTACGCCCCCGTCGTTGATCTCCAGCCAGACCGGGGCCTCGGCCTTGCCATGGATGACAACGGCGTCCACGCCGCAGCGGCTCATGGGGATAGCCAGGCTGCCGCCGCTGTAGGATTCACCGAAGCATCCGGTCTGGGGGGACTTGGCAAAAATGCCGTGCCGGCAGGAGCCGTAGACCGGGCTGTCGGTGGCGGCCCCCAAGGTCAGGATGATATGGTTTTCGGCGGCCAGGGGATCGACCCCGGGTGGATTGCGCTCCAGCAGCAGATGGGCTGCAAGCCCCTTGCCCCCCATGGTGCGTTCCAGAACCGCCTCGTCTATCGTTTCGTCCGTAAAAGTTTTGCGGGTCAAATCGATTACCCGCATGCGTTGGAAAAAACCTTTGATCATCTGAACAAACCTCTGTGTCACCCCGGTGAGTGGACCTCTTAGGGGAGAGTTGCGGTTTACGAGGGCTGGATATCTTCGTACTCGACGATTTCGATAGTGTTGCCCTCGGGATCCTTGAAATAGGCGGCCCACACACCGGGGCGCAGATTTTCGGGCGGAGAGTTGAAGGTTGTACCGGCCTGGTGCAGGCGTTGGTAAATGCCATTGAGGCCTTTTACCTTCAGGGCAAAGTGGGTATAGCCGAAATCGCACATGCGCAACTCCCCCAGCGACCGCCCCTGCGGTTCGAGGTAGCAAAAGAGTTCGATGCGCATGCCGTACCCGCTCAGCATGGCCACATGGGCCCTGGCCGCCGCAAGGGCAACGACTTTTTCAAAACTGCCACCGGTGTAGTTGGGCTTTTCCCATTCGAGATCAAAGCCCAGCAGGTCTCGATAAAAAGCGATCATGCAGTCCATGTCGCGAACCGCTATGGCAACATGGTGAAAGGCGGCCTTGATCGGCGTGGAGTCATGCACGTTCTGGATCCTTTCGCTCAAAGGGGGCTGGCTTGATAAGATCGGTGTAAAGATCGGCCCTTCGGGCTTTGAAAACAGGGATCTGGCTGCGCATCGCGCTGACTTGTTGCGCATCGATGCGGGCAACCAGCAACTCGGGGGTCTCATCCGAAGCTGCTGCCGCAAGGGTGCCGTCGGGCGTCACCACCCGGCTCAGCCCGCCGAAATGAAACGGTCCATCGGTGCCCACGCGGTTGGCCGCCAGCAGGTAAGCCTGATTTTCAATGGCTCTGGCCCGCGTCAACACATCCCAGTTCATGGTGCGGCTGGCGGGAAAGGCGGCGACGTTGACCAGCACCTGCGCGCCGTTAAGGGCCAGTGCGCGATAAAGTTCCGGAAAGCGTAAATCGTAGCAGATGGTAAAACCCCACCGCCACCCGTCGATCTGAACCAGCAGGAGGTCCGAGCCAGGGGTGAAGCAGCGATCTTCGTTAAATGGCGGTGGGGTGATCAGGTGGGTTTTGCGGTAGCTGCCGATGATTTTTCCATCGGGCGAGATGACCGCCAACGCATTGTAGAGTTTGTCTCCATCCCGTTGGCAGAGTCCGGCGACGATGAAGATGCCGGTTTCGACCGCGGTGGCGCGAAGGGCGGGGACGGCCCCTTCGTGCCACGAGGTCGCGGCCGCTGGGATGAGGGCAGGATCGTAGCCGGTGTCGGCCGTTTCGGGAAAGATCACGACCCGGCAGCCCTGCCGGGCGGCACGGCGCACCTCGTCGCACAGTTTGCCGGCATTGGCCTGCACGTCTCCTGCAAGGCAGTCGATCTGGGACAGCGCGACTTTCATCTTCCGCTCCACGGGTCAATCGCCCCTTTTCATTGCAGGACCACCTTGGGCAGCCAGAGAATGATTTGAGGAATGACCATACAGAGTCCGATGGCCGTGACCGTGATGAGAATGAACGGAATGATGGATTTGTAGATATCCATCATGGTGACATGTTTGGGCGCCACGGACTGCATGTAGAACAGGTTGAACCCGAAAGGCGGGGTCAAGAATCCCATCTCCATGTTGATGGCGTAGATCACGCCGAACCAAACCGGATCGAAGCCCAGCGAGCGGGCGATGGGAAAGAAGATGGGCGTGGAGATCATGATGATCCCGGTCGGATCGAGAAAACATCCCAGAATGACCAGGATGACCTGCATGCCGATCATCTGGCCCCAGCGGCCGCCGGGCAGGTAGCTCAAAAGGTCCTTGGCCAGATCCTGGGCGCCGATGGCCGTATAGAGGGCCGTGAAAACCGAGGCCCCGAAGATGATCCACATGACCATGCAGTTGAACCGCAGGGTGTCGTGGCAGCATTTGCGCAGGGTCGGCCAGTTGAGCTTGCCGTAGGCCGCCGCGCAGATGATGCTTCCCAGGGCGCCCACCGCGGCCGCCTCGCTGGGTGTCGCTGCTCCCGAAAAGATGCTGCCCATGATCCCCACGATCAGACCGATGGGCAGCACCAGCACCTTGAGCGAAGCGAACTTTTCGTTCCAGCTGACCCGCTGGTCTTTGGGCAGGGCCGGTGCCAGGTCGGGCTTGAAGAGACAAACGATGCCGATGTAGATCATGAACAGGACGCTGAGCATGATTCCGGGAATGACCCCGCCGGCGTAGAGCATCCCGATGGAGGTGTTGGTGTACATGCCCAGGATGATCATCATCACGCTGGGCGGGATCAGCACCCCCAGTGCACCGCCGCTGGCGATGGAGCCGATGGCCAGCTTTTCATCATAGCGGTGGGCCAGCATCGAGGGCAGGGCCACCAGGGCCATGGAGACCGTGGAGGCGCCGCTTACGCCCACCATGGCGGCGAACACGGCGCAGATCGCCACCGTGCCGATGGCCAGACCGCCGCGCAGGCTGCCCATCCATTTGTACATCATGTTGTAAAGGGCCTTGGCGATGCCCGCAGCCTCGAGCATGTTGCCCATGAAGATGAACATGGGAATCGCCAGAAAGACGAAGGCGTTGGAACTGGTGAAGGTCCGGTTGGCCATCATGTAGAGCGCTTCAGGCCCCCAGAGAAAATAGGTGGCGATTACGGCCGTGCCGCCGAGGGAGAAGACCAGCGGAAGGCCCAGGACCAGAAAGAAGATCAGGATCGCAAAGACGATCAGGGTCAGCAGTCCGATACTCATGGCGCGGCCTCCTCCCTTTCTCCGGTTGCCAGAAAGACGATGTCACGGATCAGTTTGGCCACGCCCTGCAGCAGCAACAGCAGGGTCCCCAAAGGAAGGGTAAGCAGTACGGGCCATAAAACGGGGTTCCAGTCGCTGCCGGTTGCCCGGCCCGAGGAGAACGCATCCCAGAAAAAGTTCGAACTTTCATAGAGCAGCACGGCGCAGTAGAGGAAGAAACCCACCCATGTGATCAGGTCGAATATCGCCTGGGTTCGAGGAGACATGGCCCCGTACAGTGCGTTCATGTTGACGTGGGCGCTTTTAAGATGGGTATAGCCCGCCCCCAACAGCGTATAACCGGCGAACATGAACGTGGTCATCTCTGTGCCCCAGATGGTCGGTGCCTTGAGTACGTAGCGCATGAATACTTCCAGGACCATGATGACGAGCATGGGGAGCATGATCAGGGATGCGACGCGCCCCACATATTCGTTTGTCCAGTCGATGGCTTTTAAAAGCCGCTTCAGACCCACCATAGGCTGTTCCTTTCGTCAAACCAGGGGCCTCCCGGGGTTGCGGGAGGCCCCTGGGCGGACATCAGGCCATTTTGCGAACCATTCGCGGGCGCTGGCTGATGGTTTCCGAGGTTTTCATGACCAGATCGACGACTTTCTTGCTCACCGGGTCGGCGTTGGCCTGGTCGCGGATGATTTCGTCCGAAAGTTTTTTCATCTTTGCCACGTCGCTTTCCGGCAGGCTGGAGAACTTCACGCCGGCGGCCTTCATCGTGCTGACGGCCAGGCAGCTCTGGTAGGTGGAGATGGTGGCGCGCTCCATGGCGAAAATGCGGGTGGCCAGGTTCATGCATTCCTGCAGATCGGGCGGCAGGGATTTGTAGGCATCCATGTTCATGAAGACATCTTCGGTGTCGAAATCGATCAGGGATGGGCCGCAGTAGTATTTGGCCACTTCGTGCAGTTTGGTGGCCACGAAACCGTAGGGCGAGCCCCAGTTGACCCCGTCGATGACCCCGGTGGAAAGTCCGGTGTAGAGCTCTTCGCCGGGCAAACGGGCAATGCCGGCCCCGAAGTTCTTCCAGATGTCGGCGACAACCCCGAAACTGCGGATCTTCAGGCCCTTGTAATCATCGAGGCTCTTGATCGGCTTGGTGGACATGGTGGCGCCCCATTCGTCGGAATAGATGGGGCCGAGGAAATGAATGTTCTTGGTGGCGAACTGCTCCCGGCTGATTTCCAGCAATCCGGCTTCCTGCCACAGATAATCGTGCTGTTCGACAACGTCGAAGGCGAAGGGGATGGCCCAGGCCCAGATGGTATAAGGAAATACGCCCTTCCAGTAGCATTGTGCCCCGTAGGCCAGCTCCACCACGCCCCGTCCCACACCGTCGATCATGTCGAAAGTGGCCACCAGCGCCCCTGGCGGATAGGGCTTGATCTCGATGCGCCCGCCGGACATCAGCTTGACTCTCTCGCAGTAGCGCGGCACGAGCTCTTCCCATTCCAACCAGCCTGGGCCGAGAAAGGATTGCAGTTTAAACTTGAAATCCGGGCTTTTGGCGAAGGCCTTCTTCGGCAGTGCGTACATGCCTGTCAAGGCAGCAGCACCTCCGGCCAAACCAGCTTTGAGAATGTCACGTCTTTTCATCAACTTTTCCCTCCATGTGTGAATGATGGTTCAGACTCTGCTCTTTCCTCAACCCTTTACCAACTTGCATGAATCGCCACAAAGGTAAAAACAGCGCTCGATTCAATACCGGATTCCAGTTCCCAGACTCTGCCCCTGGGTCCTTTGTGGTTGTCTAAACGGCTCGTTGCGAAGCCGTCATTACTTCTTCAACGGCAAATGAATCGCCCGTCCGTTCCAGTCCAGCGCGGCTTCCTTGATGATCTCCGACAATGTGGGATGCGGCATGGTGACCGCCGCCAGATCCTCCACCGCGGATTCCATCGTCATGGCCAAAAGCGGCTGGGCCAGCAGTTCGGTGACATGCTCGCCGATCATGTGCACGCCGAGAATTTCACCCGAATCCTGGTCCGCGACGATCTTGGCCAATCCTTCGGTCGCCGCCAGGGCGTGGGCTTTGCCGGAATTGCTGAAAGGAAAACGGCCGACCCGGATCCGGCGGCCGGCTTCCAGGGCCTGGGCTTCAGTCATGCCCACGGCGGCGATTTCGGGCGTGCACCAGACGCAACGGGGAATGAGGTTGTTGTCGATGGGTTTAACACGGTGGCCGCTGAGGTTGGCGATGACGATTTCGGCTTCCGCCGATGCCTTGTGGGCCAGCATCATGCCACCGACAAGATCGCCGATGGCGAAAACACCCGGCAGGCTGGTTTCCATGCGTTGATTGACTTTGACATACGGCCCGTCCATGGCCAGGCCGTTTTGTTGGGGCGACAAGCCGTCCAGCACGGGTGCCCGGCCGGTGGCCACCAGGACCCGATCCACCGCCAGCTGCTGCGGGGCCTGCTTGCTGTCGGTGAAATGGACCACCGCCCCATCTTGACTGCGGTCCACATGGGTAACCCTGGCGCCGCAATGGACCGCCACCTCCTGGCGTTTCAGCGACCGCTCCAGCAACTTTCGGATTTCCGGGTCTTCGCTGACGAGAATCTCCGGCAGCATCTCGATCACCGTGACCTTCGCCCCCAGGGCCCGGAAAATGGAGGCGAACTCCATGCCGATGACCCCTCCGCCGATGATGGCCACTTTGGCCGGAACGGTGCTGGGATTCAGCGCCTGATCGGTGGTCTGGACCACCTCGCCGTCAACCGTGATGAATCCCGGCACGGCCGGCCGCGAGCCGTTGGCCAGGACGATGTTGCGGGCATGATAGGTCTGCGGGTCTCCCTGGGCCGATCGCACCGTGATGCACCCGGGCCCGTCCAGCTCACCCGTGCCTCTGGCGATATCGATGGCGCGGCTGCGGATGATCGCTTCCAGGCCGCCCACGTTGGCGGCCACCACCTTGTTTTTGCGCGCCACCATAAGGCCGACATCGATGCCCAATCCGCTCCGGCCCGTCAGTACGCCGGATTCACTGGCGGTGGCCAAAACCCGCGTATCGTGAACGAACGCCTTGGTCGGAATACAGCCGCGGTTCAAGCAGGTGCCGCCCAGCGTTTCTTTTTCCACCAAAAGGACGCGCATCCCCTCCTGGGCACCCAGCACCGCGGTGTGGTACCCGCCCGGTCCGGCACCGATCACCGCCAGGTCGTAGTCGCGTTTCGAAGTGGTCATGATACTCGCTCTCCTATCCTACAAGTGCATGAAGGTGAATGCCGGGCGTTCGAGCTTGATCTTCAAGTTCTGCAGAAAATCGGCGGATTGCACCCCATCGATGACGCGATGATCGGTCGAGAGCCCGAAAACGGCGGTTTTTCGCACCGCGACCTGGCCGTCCTGCAAAAAGAGCTGGTCCCGGGTGGCGGCCACGGAGAGGATGGCGCTTTGAGGGGGGTTGATGATCGCGGTAAACTGGGTGATGTCGTACTGCGCCAGGCTTGAAATCGTGAATGTTCCCCGCTCCATCTCATCGCTGGTCAACTGCCCCGTCCTGGCACGGCTTACCAGATCATTGCGCTGCAGGGCGATCTCGGCCATCCCGATCAGGTCGGCATCGGCGATGGCCGGAACGATCAGACCCTCGGGCTGGGCGACGGCCAGGCCCACGTTGATGCGCGGCAGGATGTGGATGTTTTCATCTTCGATCTGGGCGTTGAACAACGGGAAGTCGCGGATGTTCAACGCGACGGCCTTGATGAGAAAATCGTTGATCGACGGTCGGATGCCGAACCGTTTTTCGAAGACCGGGACCACCTGCCGGCGGTAATCCAGAAGGGCGTCCATGGCGACTTCGGTAAAGAAATAGGTGTGCGGCGCACTGAAGGCGCTTTGGGACATGCGCCGGGCGATGACCCGGCGTACGCCGTTTAACGGGATGATTTTCTCTATTCCGGCGCCGGCGATAGGCTGGATACGGGCCTGGCAGGCGGCGGCCACGTCGTCGCGCATGATGCGGCCGCGCACGCCGGTGCCTTGGATGGCGGAAAGATCGACATCGTTCTGTGCCGCCAGGCGTTTGGCCAGGGTGGAGGCCTTGACCCCGGTTTCGCCCGGAGCGGCGCTGGCGACATCACCCCAGCAGATGATCCCCTCGGGGCCGGTTCCCCGGATCCGGGCCGGCTCGATTCCCATCTCTTTGGCCAGCTTGCGCGCCGCGGGCACGATACGCACCGGTCGGCCCGCTGGCGCCGCCGGCGGGCCGGACTCCTGCACTTTTTGATTCTGCGGTGCCGCGATCAGCTCCGGCGCGCCGGCATTTTCAAGAGGCGCACCGTCCAGATACTGGGGCGGCACTTCTTCGCCCGGTTCGGTGATGATGCCGACCACCGTCATCAGGGGCACTTCCATGCCTGCCTGGACCAGAATTTTGGCCAAAATTCCGGTGGCGGGCGATTCAACATCCGTGGTGACCTTTTCGGATTCCACGGTGAAGATGATTTCCGCCTTTTGGACGGAATCGCCCTCGGATTTGTGCCACTGGGTGATCTTCCCTCTTTCAACGGTGATGCCCAGCATGGGCAGAACGACTTCGGTGGCCATCTGTCTCTCCTTATCTGATCAGGCGTATGCCATTGCCTTACGGATTGCCGGCAGCAGATCTCTTGCCCCTGGCACAAAGGCCTTTTCCAAAGGCGGCGAGAAGGGAACGGGGGTGTCGGGAGAGCAGACCCTCAAGATGGGCGCCTTGAGGTAGTCGATGGCTTCTTCGGCAACCATGGCGGAAATTTCAGCTGCGATGCCGAAGGATTTGTGCCCTTCGTCGGCCACAATCAGGCGGCCTGTCTTTTTGACCGAAGTCAGAATGGTATCCCGGTCCAGGGGAACGATGGTGCGCGGATCGACCACTTCGATCTCGATGCCCTCCTTGGCTATTTCACCTGCCGCCTCCAGGGCACTGTGTACCAGCGCATGGGTGGCCACGATGGTCAGATCGGAGCCGGCCCGTTTGATGTCGGCCTGCCCGAAGGGGATGCGGTAGGATTCCTCCGGCACCTCCCCTTTGGTGATGTACAGCCGTTTGTGCTCCATGAAGATCACGGGGTTGTCATTGCAAATGGCCTCGTTGAGCAACCCTTTGGCATCGTACGGCGTCGAGGGGCATGCCAGGCAAAGCCCGGGGATATGGGCAAAAAAGCTCATGAAACTCTGGGAATGCTGGGCCGCCGCGCCCCGGCCGGCCCCGAGGTTGGTTCTCAGGACCATCGGCACTTTGCCGCGGCCGCCGAACTGGTAGTGGATCTTGGCCATCTGGTTGACGATCTGGTCCATGCACACCGGCGTGAAATCGATGAACATGATCTCCACCACGGGCCGCATCCCGGTCAGGGCCGCGCCGATGGCCGCGCCGACAAAGCCGGTTTCGGCGATGGGGGTTTCAATCACCCGCTTGGGGCCGAATTCCTTCAACAGGCCGGCCGTTACCTGGAACACGCCGCCGTACGCGCCGATATCTTCCCCGATCAGAAAAACGGAATCATCGTTTTTCAGGTTTTCCCTGAGTGCGGCATTCAGCGCCTGTGAATATGTGATTTCTGGCATCATTTTCTCCCGTTCAAAGGGCTCCCTTAATTTCAATCGTGCTTAAGGCGAGCGGATGGGGTTGGACCGATTCAGTGGAGCCGTATCGGTTTGCCGTATCCGCGGCGATCAAACGAAGACATCGGTATACATCTCTTCATAATCCGGGAATTCACTGGCATAGGCATAGGCGACGGCGGCGTCGATTTGCTCGGTGACTTCCTTTTCCACTTTTTCGATGGCCTGGGGGGTGGCGATTTTGTCCAGGACGATTTTCTCCGCCAGGCGATGGATGGGGCACAGCTTTTTCCACTTCTCGATTTCTTCCTTGGTACGGTAGCGTTCCCCGGCATTCGGATCGCCCTCGTGGTGCCCGCGCCAGCGATAGGTTTTCGCTTCAATCAGCGTCGGCCCTTCACCGGAGCGGGCCCGGCGAACCGCTTTGGTGGCAGCCTCGTAAACGGCGAACACATCGTTGCCGTCGATGGTCACCCCGGGCATGTCGTAGCTGGTGGCACGGATGGAGATGTCGGTGATCGGTTGGTGCTTCGACTGGTGAACCGACAGACCGTAAAGGTTGTTTTCGCAAAGAAAGATCACCGGCAGGCGCATCACCGCAGCCAGGTTGAGGCTTTCATGAAAGGCGCCGATGTTGGTGGCGTCGTCGCCAAAGAAGCATACGGTGACCTGATCGGTTCCGCGCAGCTTGGCCGAAAGCGCCGCTCCGGTGGCGATGGGCAGTCCGGCACCCACAATCCCGTTAGCGCCGAGGATGCCGATGTTCATGTCGGCGATGTGCATCGACCCGCCTTTTCCCTTGCAGTATCCGTCGATCTTGCCGAACAGCTCGGCCATCATGGGATTGACGTCGGCGCCTTTGGCGATCACATGCCCGTGGCCGCGATGGGTCGAACTGATGTAGTCATCCGGTCGCAGGCTGGCGCAGGTGCCCACGGCGCAGGCCTCCTGGCCGATGCTCAGATGTGCCAGACCCGGCACTTCCCCTCTCGCGTACATGTAGACGATACGCTCCTCGAAAAGGCGGATTTTCAACATCGTGCGGTAGAAATCCATGATCTGTTTTTTGGAGTACTTCATCTTTTCTCCTCAAATCGGTGGTGTATGGTGGTTCGGAAACATTGATCGTCTCCTCGGGCTTGCCGTCTCGAAGTCTGCCCAGCTTTCAGCATAACTCGTGCCAAACGGCTACAGGTCGGTTCGGGGATGAAAAGATCGGATGGATTAACGGATTGTTAGCTCATGGTTAGGAAAAGGCCGCCCGATTTTCGGATTGCATTGATTGTCCCCGGATGCTACACGTGCGTCAAAATGGCACAATGTGCTGACGCAGTTATCGCAACAGGCGGCTGGAATTTTTTTGGATGAGGTTTCAGGACCGCGGTGGAGGTCGAGTTGTTGGCAGAACCGGAATTATCAAAAGCCCAGACCCATGACAGCAATGACATAGATCCGGCAGCGCCGGATTTGACGGGCATCAAAACGGCATGGGAGCAGATGGTCGTGCAGGGGCTGGCCCCGAGTTACCCCGTTCGCCCGGAGATCCTTTATTCCTGGCAGCGTTGCCGGGGCAGGGGGCTCGACCCCTACAGGCCCAAAAAGCCGCCAACCCTCGACTCCACCGAACTGAGCCGCCGTCTTGCCGAAAACCGGCTTTTTATCGAAACTGCCAAGCCCATCATGGACATGGTGGAGCTTTCCACCCGTGGAACCTGTTTCATAACGGTACTGTCCGACAACGACGGGTATGTGATGGCGATTTCCGGAGACGACGAGACGCTGGAAATGGCCAGCAAGAACTACTACCTGCCCGGCTGCAACCGGAGCGAGGCCACCGCCGGGACCAACGCCATCGCGCTGGCATTGCTCGAAGACAAACCGATCCAGCTTGCCGGCGCAGAGCACTACAACTATTACCATCATCCGTGGACCTGTTCATCGGCGCCAATTCACGATGCCGACGGCAGACTGCTGGGCACCATTACGCTCTCCGGGCCTTTCCACGGGCTTCACAAACACACGCTGGCGATCGTGGTATCGGCGGCCAAGAATATCGAAGGCCAATTTCGCGAGCGCATCCTTACCGGAGAAAAGCACCGGCTCAACTGCCTGCTGACGTCGATTTTCGATTCGGTTTCCGACGGCGTGATCGCTGTTAGCGAAGATCTTACCATCGCCAACCTCAACCGCTCGGCGGCCAAAATGCTGGGCATCGATTTCGAAGGCGCCGTGGGCAAGCCTCTCATTCGGGTGATCCGGCCGGATGAAGAATTGACCCGGGCGCTACGCAATAAAACCCTTTTTCGCAACAAGGAGATCACCTTCAGTGGACCGGCCGGGGTAAACGCCTACCTTTGCAGCCTCAGCCGGATCATCGAGGGCGGTTTGCCCAGTCAAAGCGCATTGATCACCTTGACGGAAAAGAAGTACGTCATCGATATCGTCAAGCGGATGGGGGGTAACTACGCCAAGTACGAATTTGGCGACATCAAGGGGAGCAACGCCAGGCTGCACCGGCAGATCGATATCGCCAAGATCGCCGCCGCCTCCAGCTCGAGAATCCTCATTTCCGGGGAAAGCGGCACCGGCAAAGAGCTGTTCGCCCAGGCCATCCACAACCACAGCCCGAGGCATGACGGACCGTTCGTGGCCATTTCCTGCGCGGCGATTCCCAGGGATCTCATCGAGGCCGAGCTTTTCGGCTATCGGGAAGGTGCATTTACCGGCGCCCGCAAAGGCGGCCAGGTCGGCAAGCTCGAACTGGCTCATCATGGCACGTTGTTTCTGGACGAAATCAACGGCATGCCGCTGGAGTTGCAGGCCAAGCTGCTCCGCGCCCTGCAGCAAAAGGAGATCGTCCGCCTGGGGGACAATCGCGTGATCCCGATCGACGTGAGGGTGATTTCGGCTTCCAACAAGGATCTGCTCCAACAAGTGGAGATGGGAAATTTCCGCGAGGATTTGTACTACCGTCTCAATGTGGTCGAATTAAACCTGCCGCCCTTGCGCGAACGTCTGGATGACCTGCCGGTGCTCGTCGAACATTTTCTGGACAACTACTGCCACGAATGCGGGCTGGGCACGCCCGTGATCAACCACAAGGTGATCGAGGCGTTTCAATCCTACGACTGGCCCGGCAATATCCGGGAGCTGGAAAACTGTCTCGAGCGGGCATTGATGCTCTCCGGCGGCAAGGAGACCACCTGCGAACATTTGCCCCGGCGGATGTTCACCAAGACGGTTCCCTGCACCTCCAACACCAAGACCGTCAAGGAGAGCCTGCACGAATTGATCGTCGCCGTGCTGGCCCGCACAAAAGGCAATGTCTCCCAGGCCGCCCGCGAGTTGAACATCTCCCGCAGCACGCTATACCGGCGGATGCGGGAGTTCAATATCCTCGAAGACGGCGGTGCCGATCAGAGCAATCCGGCCTGAAGCAGGATCGCCTCGATGGCCCTGCGCTCGGCCTTACTGCTGGCCAGCAGCGGGCGCCGGGGCTCCCCGCCGAAGTAGCCCAGCCGATCCAGGGCCGCCTTGAGCCCCGGGATCCCATAGGTGGCGGTCACGGCGGTGTTGACCGGGATCATGCGGCGTTGAATGGCGGCCGCAGTCTGGTGATCACCGGCGGCCACCAAGGCGGCAATGCGTACACACTGTTCCGGGGCCACGTTGGCCAGGGCCAGGATTCCGCCGCAGCAACCCAGACTCAACGCCCCGTAGAGCACCCCGGCGGTTCCCACCAGCACCTTGAAGCCCGGCGCCACCCGATTGAGATAGTCTCCCAACTGGCTCACATTGCCCGCGCTGTCCTTGATCCCGACGATGTTCGGATGAAGGGAAAGTTCGGCCACCAGCGCGGCGGAAAGATTCATTCCGGTGAATTTGGGCACGTTGTAGAGCAGGATCGGCACTGGAGAGGCCTCGGCCACGGCCCGGTAGTGGGCGCCCAGGGCCGCGTCGCTTATCCGTCCGGCGTAGTAGTGGGGGCTGACCACCAGGGCCGCATGGGCGCCGGCCGCGGCACAGGCCCGGGTCAGGGCGATGGTGGCGCGGGTCGACTCGCAGCCCGTGCCGGCGATGACCGGCATCCCGGCAGGAGCCGCTTCCACCACGGCCGCCACCGTTTTTTGTTTTTCATCGTCGTCCAGCAGGGGATACTCCCCGTTTGAGCCGAGCACCACGAACCCGCGGATCCCGGTCCGGCCCCAGCGCCGGACGTTTTCCTTGAGATGATCGTAGGCCACCGCCTGGCCGGTAAAAGGGGTCGGGATAGGGGGAAAAATACCGTTCAGATCCATTTTTTGAGCTGTCATCGAGGCTCCTTTCCACTAATCACGCTGATAAGTACGTGAAAATTTGCAGGTCACTGCACTCCGTAGAGGGCCAGCTTGCGCCGCAGCGTGTTCAGGCCGATTCCCAAAACAGCCGCCGTGCGGGCCTTGTTGTCTCCCAACGCTTGGTAGACTCTGAGAATGTGTTCCTTTTCGACCGCCGCCAGGGGCGGGAGGGAAACCTTCGGCCCGGCAGCGCGTTCATCCGGGGGTTGCCGGAGGTTGCGCAACGGTTCGGGCAGGTGCTTCAGGGCCAGCCTCGTACCCCGGGCCAGGTTGGCAGCCGACTGGATCGCGGCCTGAAGCTCGCGCACGTTGCCGGGAAAAGGATAGCGGCAAAGGGCTTCCATGGCCTGGGCCGCGATGCCGCAGGTGCTGTCGGGACACCAGCTGCGCAGGAAGTGTTCGGCTAGCATGGGGATGTCCTCCGGCCGCCGCCGCAAAGGCGGCAGGTGGAGCCAGCCGCCGCGCAGCCGGTAAAAGAGGTCTTTGCGAAACAGGCCGCGGTTCATCAGCCGTTCCAGGTCCTCGTTGGTGGCGGCGATGATGCGCACGTCGGCCTTGCGCCGACGGTTTTCCCCCAGCTTGACGTACTCGCCGTCCTGGAGCACACGCAGCAGTTTGCCTTGCAGCCCCGAGGGCAGGATGCCGATTTCGTCGAGAAAAAGGGTGCCGCCGGCGCTGTATTCGAGGTAGCCGATACGATCTTTTTGGGCGCCGGTAAAGGCCCCCCGGGTGTGACCGAAAAACTCGGCGTCAAAGAGGCTGGGGGTCAGGGCCGCCATGTTGACCGCCGTGTAGCGTTGACCGGCGCGTGGACTGGCCTTGTGGATCGCGGTGGCCAGCAGGTCCTTGCCTGTACCGCTTTCTCCGGTAATCAGGATCGGCACGTCGCTGGCCGCATGCAGTTCTGCCTCCTTGAGCAGGCGCTGCATGGCGGCCGAACGGGTCAGGATGGGCCGGAAGGCCCCGGCCTGCCGCAATTCCAGCGATCCCCGGCTTTTGCCCAGATCGACGAGGTCGAGCAGCCGCTTGCGCTCCAGGGCCCGTTGCACCGTGGCGACGAGCTTTTCGGCCGGCACCGGTTTGACCAGGTAATCATAGGCCCCCTTTTTAAGGCAGGCCACCGCGATGGGCGCCTCGTTGCTGGCGGTGACCAGGATGCATTCGGTGGCCGGGCTGGCGTTCTTGATCGATTCGAGAAGTTCCAGGCCGTCCATTTCCGGCATGGTCAGATCGAGCAGGACCAGCTCGAAGCCCTCGCCGGCGTCGAAACGGGCTGCGGCTTTAAGGGGTTCGGTATCGATTCTGATCCGCCGGCAGCCCGCTTCGGTCAGGGTCATGACCAGGATATCGGCATAATCCGGATCGTCATCCACCACCAGAATACGTGCATCTTGCATCGCGGATCGTCTCTCCTTCCATTTTGGAGCATGCCATTTTGGCACGATATTTTATATCGTTTTGATTTTCAATGGGTTTTCTTGAAAGCTATGCCAAAATGGCCGCATTTTGACACCCGCTTTTCGCCGGCTCGTGGATCCAGAGCCCGGTCAGCTGGTTTTCAAACCCTTTGAAATCAAGCCTAAAACGCCCGTCCCGGCCTCCATTCGAACCCTGGTACGCCCCTTGCTCTGTCTTTCCAGGCAGGAAGCACAGCGAAGACAGATCACCTTTCCATCCACCCCAGACTCAAGGCCAAAAAGGAAGAACCATGGAACTCAGAAACCGTTTCGACGTGGGTGCATTTGCCATCCTGGTGGAACTCGTGCCGCCCAAGGGGGTCGATATCTCCGGGATGCTGCGGGTGGCCAGCCGGATTGCCGAGCGGGTCACGGCCTTTGTGATCCCGGACATGGGGGCCGCCGTGATGCGCATGAGCGCCCTGGGGACGGCCATGATTCTCCAGAGCAAAGGGATGCAGACGGTCATGCAGGTCTGCTGCAGGGACCGCAACCGCCTGGCGCTTCAGGGAGATCTGCTGGCCGCTTACGCAGGAGGGATCACCAGCCTGATGGCCGTGGCCGGTGAGGACCTGCGTTTCGGCGATCATCATCAGGCAGCGGCGGTCAACGATCTGGATCTGATGGGGCTCATCGAGGCGGTAGGGGTTCTGGCCCGGGGCCAGGACCTTTCCGGTGCGCCGTTGGAGGGCGCGCCGCGCTTCTTGTGCGGAACGACGGTCAACGTGGGGGTAAGGGAAGCGGCCCTGTCCGCCGAGTTGGAGGAAATGGCGCGATGCACCGCGGCCGGCGCCGAGTTTTTCGTCACTACCCCGGTCTTCGATCTCGATGCCATCGCCTCTTTTGCCGGCCAGATCGATATCCGCCAGCGGAATCTGGTGCCCACCGTGATGCTGCTCAAATCTTTGGGCATGGCACGCTACATCCAGCGCAACATGCCCCACATCCACCTTTCCGGCGATCTGATCGATCGTTTGCAAAAGTGCCCGGACAAAACCAAGGAGAGCCTGCGCATCGCCCGGGAGACCATCGTGGCGGTGCGTGAAGCGGGCTTCAAAGGGGTCATGATTTCGCCCATGGGCTGGGAGGACCACCTGCCGGAACTCTTCGAGCACCTCGAATAGGTTCAAGGCCCCATTAACACCCAACATCGCAAGGCTAGAGGGAAACCATGGACGTGAGCAAAGCACAAAAAGGGCAGCAGGACGTGGTCGGTTCGGTCATGGTGGTCGGCGGGGGCATCGCCGGGATCCAGGCCTCTTTGGATCTGGCCGATTCGGGCTACCTCGTACACATGGTAGAGGGTAAGTCGGCCATCGGCGGGGTGATGGCCCAACTGGACAAGACCTTTCCCACCAACGATTGCTCCATGTGCATCATCTCGCCCAAGCTGGTGGAGGCCGGGCGGCACCTGAATATCGATCTGCACACCCTGAGCCAGATCGAGTCGGTGGAAGGCGAGGCGGGCCGTTTCAAGGTTACCTTGCGCCAGGCCCCGCGCTACGTGGATCTGCAAAAGTGCACCGCCTGCGGCGAGTGCGCCAAGGCCTGCCCCATCGAGACGCCCAACCTCTTCGACGAGGGGTTGCGCGAGCGCAAGGCGGCCTACAAGCTCTATCCCCAGGGCATGCCCAGCGCCTATGCAATCGAAAAGCGCACCACGGCGCCGTGCAAGGCCACCTGTCCGGCCCATGTGAGCATCCAGGGGTACATCGCCCTGATCAATGACGGCCGTTATGCAGAGGCGGTAAAACTGTTCAAGCAGGATCATCCTTTCCCCGGGGTCTGCGGCCGGGTCTGTCACCACCCCTGCGAGGGGGCCTGCACCCGCGGCGACCACGACCAGCCGTTGGCCATCCGTGAGCTGCACCGTTTTCTGGCCGATTTCGACCGCGGCCAGCAGACGCCCCATGTGCCCCAAACCGGTGAACCGCGTAAGGAAAAAATCGCCGTGATCGGTTCCGGGCCGAGCGGGCTGAGTGCGGCCTATTTCCTGGCCCTGCAAGGCTACCCGGTCACCGTTTTCGAGAAGCTGCCCGAAGCCGGCGGTATGATGCGCGTGGGCATCCCCGAGTACCGTCTGCCGCGCGAGATCCTGGCCCAGGAGATCGCCGTCATCGAAAAGATGGGGGTCACGATCCGTACCGGGGTGACCTTCGGCAGGGACATAACCTTCGAGAGCCTCAAAGCGGACGGATACCATGCGGTCTACATGGCCATCGGGCTGCACGGGGGCCGGCGACTGGGGGTTGAAAACGAAAACGCTCCGGGGGTGCTCCAGGGGGTTGATTTTTTGCGCGACGTGGCCATGGGCCGGCCGGTGGAAATCGGCAAGGAGGTGCTGGTCATTGGCGGCGGCAACGTGGCGGTGGACGTGGCCCTGACTGCCAAGCGCAAAGGGGCCGAGAAAGTCACCATGATTTGCCTGGAAAAACGCGAGGAGATGCCCGCCTGGGAGCACGAGATCATCGAGGCCCTGGAAAGCGACATCGAGATCGTCAACAGCTTCGGGCCCAAGCAGTTTTTCATCGACAAAGGCAACCGCGTATCGGGGATCGAGTTCAAGACCTGCACGGCGGTCTTCGACGAGAACCGGCGCTTCAACCCCCAGTACGACGATGCCGTTTGCCAGCCCTTTTTCGGCGATACGGTGATCATCTCCATCGGCCAGTCCACCGACACCGAATACCTGGACGAGCAGGGGGTCGTTCTGACCCGCGTCAAGGGCATGCAGGCCGATCCGGTCACCTTGCAGACCCCGCTGGAGTGGGTCTTTGCCGGCGGGGACGCCTTTTACGGGCCCAAGAGCGTGGTGGATGCCGTGGCCTGCGGCAAGGAGGCGGCCGAGAGCCTCCACCGCTACGTCAACGGACTCGACCTGCGCCAGGGCCGGGACAAACAGTGGGAGTTCGAAAAGCCGGATGTCGAAGGAGAGAAGATCCAGCCCCGAACCCCGGTGCGCTGCCTCGACCCTGTGGCCCGGGAGTGCAATTTCCTGGAGGTCTCATACGGCTACAACGAAGAAGAGGCCTGCAGCGAAGC
Organism: Desulfobacterales bacterium; assembly: GCA_963668645.2. Classification (GTDB taxonomy): domain Bacteria; phylum Desulfobacterota; class Desulfobacteria; order Desulfobacterales; family UBA2174; genus UBA2174. The sequence goes on along the minus strand of CAXXWC010000021.1, from coordinate 1,038,827 downwards.
CCGGCGTTGCTTCAAGTGCGGGATCTGTTCTGAGTGTTACCAGTGCGTTTCCGCATGCCTGGCTGGCGCCATCGACCACAGCATGCAGCCGCAGAAGGTGACGGTGGAAGTCGGCTCCATCATTCTGGCGCCGGGTTTTACGCCCTACGATCCTAGCCGGCACGAATACTACGCCTACGCCAACCACCCCAACGTGGTCACGGCCCTGGAGTTCGAGCGCGTCCTGAGCGCCTCGGGGCCCTACCAGGGGCATCTGATGCGCCCCTCGGACCACCGGGAGCCGGAAAAGATCGCCTGGCTCCAGTGCATCGGCTCGCGCGACATCAACAAGTGCGACCATGCCTACTGCTCGGCGGTCTGCTGCATGTACGCGGCCAAACAGACCGTGATCGCCAAGGAGCACAGTGCCAAGCCCCTGGACACGGCGGTCTTTTACATGGACATGCGCACCTACGGCAAGGATTTCGACCGCTACTACGCCAGGGCCGAAAAGGAAAAGGGGGTGCGCTTCATCCGCGCCCGGGTCCACACCATCGACCCGCTGCCGGGCGATATGCTGCGGCTGCGCTACGTCACCGAGGACGGCCGCATGCAGGAGGAAGTCTTTGACATGGTGGTCCTCTCGGTGGGCCTGGCGCCCAACGCCGAGAGCCGGGAGCTGGCCGAGCGGCTCAGCATCGATCTTAACCGGCATCTCTTTGCCGCCACCCAGGCCCTGGCGCCGGTGGCCACCAGCCGGGAAGGGGTCTATGTCTGCGGGGCCTTCCAAGGGCCCAAGGACATCCCCCAATCGGTGATGGAGGCCTCGGCCGCCGCCGCCTCGGCTTCGCGACGGCTGGCCGGGGTGCGCAACACCATGGTGCGCACCAAGGAGCTGCCCCCGGAGCTGGATGTTTCCGCCGAGGCGCCGCGCATCGGGGTTTTCGTGTGCAACTGCGGGATCAACATCGGCGGTGTGGCCGACGTGCCGGCGGTGCGCGAGTACGCCCGAACCCTGCCCCACGTGGTCCACGTGGAGGACAATCTGTTCACCTGCTCCCAGGACACCCAGGACAAGATGAAGGAGGTCATCGTCGAAAACGGGATCAACCGGGTGGTGGTGGCTTCGTGCTCGCCGCGCACCCACGAGCCGCTCTTCCAGGAGACGATCCGCGAGGCAGGGCTCAACAAGTACCTCTTCGAGATGGCCAACATCCGCGACCAGAACACCTGGGTGCACATGAACAATCCAGACAAGGCCACTGCCAAGGCCAAGGACCTGGTGCGTATGGCGGTGGCCAAGGCCGTCTACATCGAGCCGCTACATCAAGTGAGCATGCCGGTCCAGGGGGCGGCCCTGGTGATCGGCGGTGGAGTGGCCGGCATGGAGGCGGCCCTGGGCATCGCCGATCAGGGTTTCGGCGCGGTGCTGGTGGAGCGCGGCGACGACCTGGGGGGCAACGCCCGCTGGCTGCGCCACGCCTGGGACGGCGGTGCGATTCAACCCTATCTCGAAAACCTCATCGAACGGGTGCGCAACCACCCGCGGATCCGGCTTTTTATGCGCACCGAGGCCATCGAGACGGGCGGGATTATCGGCAACTTCACCACCACCCTGGCCCGGGGCGGGGTCACGGTGACCACCACGGCGATCGAACACGGGGTGACCATCCTGGCCACCGGCGGCCACGAGTACAAGCCCAGCGAATATCTCTACGGCCAGCACCCGGACGTCCTGACCCACAGGGAGATGGACGAGGCCATGACCGCCGGCGACGAACGGATCGAGGCCGCCGACACGGTGGTCTTCATCCAGTGCGTCGGCTCGCGCACCGACCAGCGGCCCTCGTGCAGCCGGGTCTGCTGCACCCATTCGCTCAAGACGGCCATCGCCTTGAAGGCGGAGCGGTCCGATCGCAGCGTCTTTATCCTCTACCGGGACGTGCGCTCCTACGGGTTCCGCGAAGATCTCTATCGCGAGGCACGCGCCCTGGGGGTGATTTTCGTGCGCTTCGACCCCCAGGATCCGCCGGCGGTGGCCGCGGGCCAGGACCGGCTCGCCCTGACGGTGCGCGACCATATCCTGGGCCGGCCGATCCGTATCGAACCGCATCTTCTGGTGTTGGCCACCGCGGTGCTGCCCAACCCAAACAAGGACCTGTTCGAACTGTTCAAAGTGCCGATCAACGCCGAAGGGTTCCTGGTGGAGGCCCACGCCAAGCTGCGGCCGGTGGACATGGCCAGCGAGGGGATCTTCATGGCCGGTCTGGTCCATTACCCCAAGAGCATCGACGAGAGCATCGCCCAGGCCCAGGCGGCCGTGGCACGGGCGATGACCATCCTGTCCAAGGACGCCATCCTGGTGGGTGGGGTGGTGGCCGAAGTCGACCCGGAGCGCTGCGCGGTCTGTCTGACCTGCGTGCGCACCTGTCCTTACGGAACTCCTTACATCGGCCAGGAGGGACACGCGGTCATCGAACCGGCCGGATGCCACGGATGCGGCTGCTGTGTTGCCGAGTGCCCGGGCAAGGCGATCAGCCTGAAGCACTTTACTGACCAGCAGCTCATCGCCAAGACGGCGGCCCTGTTTGCCGAATGCGCCTGAATCGCCGCTGGGCACCGCGGACCCAATTTAGCGAACACACAGAGAGGAACCCATGAACGAGACCTTCGAACCCCAGATCGTTGCATACTGCTGCAAGTACTGTGCATACGCGGCCGGAGACCTGGCCGGCTCCATGCGGCTCAACTATCCGGCCAACGTCAAGGTTGTTCAGGTCCCCTGCAGCGGGCGAGTCGATATCCTGCACCTGCTGCGGGCCATCGAGGAGGGGGCCGACGGGGTCTATGTGGCCGGGTGCCTGGAAGGGGAATGCCATTTTCTGGAAGGCAATCTCAAGACTCGTAAAAAGGTGGAATACGTGCAGCGCACCCTCAAGGACCTGGGCATCGAACCGGAGCGGGTTCAGATGTTCAATCTCTCCTCGGCCCAGGGACCGCGGTTTGCCGAGATCGCCACCGAGATGACCGAAAACACCCGCCGGCTCGGTCCCAGCCCGGTGCGGCGCATCTGTTAACATGTATTCGCGTGCAGTGAGGTGAACCCATGATTATCGCTGATCGCAAGCCGTTGGAAGAAATCCTGGAGATGGTCCAAGACTGCGGCAAAGTCCTGCTGGTGGGCTGCAAGGGGTGTGTGACCGTCTGCAACGTCGGGGGCCTCAAGGAGGTGCAGATTCTGGCCGCCACCCTGCGCATCGCCCGCAAAAAGGAGGACCGGCCCCTGGAGGTGGAAGAGCGGGTCCTGGAGCGCCAGTGCGATCCGGAGTACGTCGAACAGCTACGCAACGACTATGACCAGTACGATGCGGTCCTGTCGATGGCCTGCGGGGTCGGGCCCCAGTTCCTTTCCGAGGCCTATCCCAGCCAGCGCTTTTTCCCGGCCGTCAATACCCGCTTCATGGGCGGGGCTACCCAGCACGGGGTCTGGGAGGAGCGCTGCACAGGTTGCGGGGCCTGCAAGATCCACCTTTTCGACGGGCTTTGCCCCATCGCCCGCTGCTCCAAGAGCCTGCTCCACGGGCCCTGCGGCGGCAGTGCAAGCGGCAAGTGCGAGGTCTCGGCCGAGATCGAGTGTATCTGGGACAAGATCGTGCGCAAGAAGATGGAAAACGGTCGCCTGGCCGATCTGCGGGTCTTTCGTCCGGCCAAGGATTGGCGCACATCCCGGGACGGCGGTCCCCGGCGCAGCATCAGGGAGGAACTGGTAAAATGAGCGCAAATGGTTTGAAAGCAGGCAGCAACCTGGAAAAGGTTCTCAAGGCCGGCCATTTCGCCTTTACCGGTGAATGCGGGCCACCCAAGGGGGCCAACGTCGACCACCTCAAGGAAAAGTGCGAACATCTGCGCCAGATGGTGGATGCGATCAACGTGACCGACAACCAGACCGCCGTGGTGCGCCTTTCGAGTATGGCCAGCTGCGCGCTGATGGTGGCCGACGGGCTGGAACCCAATTTCCAGATGGTCTGCCGGGATCGCAACCGCCTGGCGATGATGAGCGACATTCTGGGCGCTTATGCCCTGGGGATCCGCAACATGCTCTGTCTGAGCGGAGACCACCAGCATTTCGGCAACCATCCCCAGGCCAAGAACGTCTATGACATCGACTCGATGCAGCTCATCGCGATGGTCAAACAGATGCGCGACGAGGGCAAGTTTCCCAACGGCGACGAGGTGGACGTGGCGCCGCGGCTCTTTATCGGCGCGGCGAGCAATCCTTTCGGGGACCCCACCGAGTTTCGCATCCACCGGCTGGCCAACAAGATCGACGCCGGGGCTGATTTCATCCAGACCCAGTGCATCTACAACATGGAGCGGTTCCGGGCCTTCATGCGCCAGGCGGTGGACATGGGGTTGACGGAAAAATGCGCCATCCTGGCCGGGGTTACACCGATGAAAAGCGCCCGCATGGCCAAGTACATGGCCAAGTTCGTGCCCGGCATGGACGTGCCCGAGGCGTTGATCCAGCGTCTTGAAGGGGCCGGCAAGGGCAAACAGTCCGAAGAGGGGATCCGTTTTGCCATCGAGCAGATCCAGGAATTCAAGGAGATGCCCGGGGTGGCCGGGGTGCATCTGATGGCCATCGAATGGGAGCACAAGGTGCCTGAAATCGCAGAGCGGGCCGGGGTGCTGCCGAGACCGAAAGTCGAGTGACGAAACGGCTATACTAATCAATCGCTAAATTGCGGAGGGGCGTTCCAGCCGTTTTCGCCATTTCCATAACCTGAATCCGTAAAGGAGAAATCCAATGACCGAGAAAAAGCGAATCTTACTGGTGGACGATGAGCCGGATTTTTGCGCCATCGTTCAAGGGGACCTGGAAAAGGAAGGGTTCGCGGTGGAGGTGGCCTACGATGGGGTCGAGGGGCTGGCCAAGATCCGCGACAATCCGCCGGATGTGGTGGTGCTGGACGTGATGATGCCCGAAATGGACGGCTATGCGGTTTGCAAAAAGATCAAGCAGGATCCCCAGCTCAAGGAGATCCCGGTGGTCATGCTGACCGCCGTGGCCTCGCATGTCTCCTCGACACGCTATTCCCATTACGACGGAATGAGCATGGATGCCGATGATTACCTGCCCAAACCGGCATCGGCCGAGGAAATCACTTCCAGTGTCAAGCGTCTGATCGGGATGTAAACAGCCGGTGCGGGTGGCTGCGGCCGACCGCACCGGCCACAGCGGCCACCCGCCGCCGGCGCCGGCTGCAATCCGGCATGCCCTTAACAGGCTGCAGACGGCAACGAGGGGATCCGGCAGGGGCGTATGCCGCGCGATGCGATACCATGAACGCGGCCGTCTTCAGCGCACGTTTCGACGCGGCGACCCCCGTATTCGGCGTTTTAAGTGATCGGCGGGTCCACGCCAACCGCAGCCCGGGGTTGTTTACCCGGGTGATGGCCCGGGTCGGCCTTCGCGGGGCCTGCGTCCCTTTCCAGGTGGCCCCCGAAGATCTGGGGGCCGCCGTGGCCAGCCTGCGGATTCTCAATCTGGCCGGGGCCAGCGTCACGGCGCCGTTCAAGGAGAAAGTCCTTTGCCACCTGGATGTGCTTTCCGAAGGGGCCAACATCATCGGTGCGGTCAACACCGTCGTGCGCCAGGAGCGCACCCTCAAAGGCTACAACACCAACGCCATCGGGATCATGGAAACCCTCGACGCCCAGGGCCTCGATCCCTGCGGCCGGCGCGCCCTGGTTTTCGGCACCGGCGCCGCGGCCCGGGCCGCGGTCTTTATCCTTACCTGGAAGCGGGCCGCCGAAGTGGTAGTGGCCGGCCGGGATCGGGCCGCCGCCGTGCGTCTGGTCGGGGCCAACGGCGGGCTGGCGGCGGGTTTGAACGATCTGAGCCTGATGGCGCGCCAAACCGATATCGTGATCAACGCCACCGACGTTTCCTGCCACCAGGACGGCCCCGAACTGGCAGCGTGCGTGGAGGCGCTTGCCTTGGAAAACTGCCAATTGGTTTTCGATCTGAATTGGGATCGGCCGGCCAATTTCTGGCATGCCGCGGCTCGCAGGCAGGGGTGCAACTTCGTCGACGGCAGGTCGACTCTGGCCTTTCAGGCCCGGCGCACCTTCTTTTTATGGACCGGAATCGAGGTGCCGGTGGAGGAGTTTCACAAGGCGCTTGAAAGCGAGGCCGCAAAGTGATTCCTGCCGGATTTACCCGCCTTCCCCTTGCCGAACCGGCAGCAGCACGGTGAAGGTGCTGCCCGCGTTCGGGGTGCTTTCCACCCGGATCAACCCGCCGAGTGAATCGACCAGGCCCTTGACGATGGGCAGGCCCAGGCCGGTGCCGGTGATGTAGCGGGTCTGATCGTTCTTGACGCGGAAAAAGCGTTCGAAAATCCGCTCCAGGTAGCGCGCCTCGATGCCGAATCCGTTGTCGCGCACTGCGACCCGCAGGTTCAGCCCTTCGATATCCACTTGGACCTGGATGGCGCCGCCCTCTGGAGTATAGTTGATCGCGTTGGTGACCAGGTTGCCGAAAATGCTTTCCAAGACCAGCGGATCGGCCTTGACCGGCGGCAGCCCTTCGGGACCGGGGGCCAGCTCGAGGCTCTGGCCTTTGGCCCGGGCCCGGGCCTGGAGAAAATCGACGATTTCCGCCAGGAGCCGATGGAGCTGAACCGGTTTGATCTCCTGGCAGACCGCCCCGGCCTCGATGCGCGACAGATCCAGCAGGTCCCCGATCAGGGAGATCAGCCCCTGGGTTTTTTCCTTGGCCCGGCTGAGCAGATGCTGATCGGCTTCCGAGACCTGGCCCAGAAGATCGCTCAGAACCCGGGCCAACTGTTCGTGGATCGTGGCCAGCGGCGAGCGCAACTCGTGGGAAACCTTGGCCACGAATTCGCTCTTGAGCCGATCGATGATCTTCATGGCGGTGATGTCCACCACGTTGACCAGTGCCCCGAGGCATTCACGGCGTGCACCGCGCACCGGTTGGCCGCGGGCCATGAGAAAACGGTCGTCTCCGGGAGAAAATTCATACGGCGGGATGTCTTCGGCATCGATGTGGCGGCCCCGGGAGATGTCCAGCACCAGGCTGCAGAACGGTTCATCGCCGATGTAAGATCCGATGGGACGGCCGACCTCCGTGTCCGGCGGCAGATCGAGCATGCGGCGCAGGGCCGGATTGATCAGCACCAGGCGGCCTTCGGCGTCGGTGACCAGCAATCCGCTGGGCAGTGAGTCCACGATGGTGCGCAGCCGGCTCTGCTCCTGGCTCAGGTCGGCCAGGGTCCGTTCGCGCTCGCGGGCCATGGCCTCGGCTTCTTCCCGCAGCCGCAGCGTGTCCAGGGCCCGGTTGACCACGATGCGCAGCTGGTCGGGCGTGAACGGTTTGGGGATAAAGTCGTAGGCCCCGCGTTTCATGGCTTCCACCGCGGTTTCCAGGGTGGCAAAGCCGGTGATCACGATCACGATGCTGCGTGGATCATCCCGGCGGATGCGCTGCAGGACCTCCATGCCGTCGATTCCGGGCATCTTCATATCGAGCAGGATGACTCCGGCCGGATCCTCTGCCAGCCGGGCAAGCCCCGCAGTGCCGTCGGCCGCCTGGGAGACGCGGCATCCCATGCGGCGCAAGATGCGTTCCGCACCTTCCCGAATTCCGGCTTCGTCGTCGATGATCAACACATGGGGGGGCAGGCCGTTACGCGATGGGCTCACTTGAGTCTCCTTTGTTATTGGGACCGGCCACCGGCAGGGTTACGATGAAGGTGGTCCCCTGGTCCGGGATACTTTCAACCCGGATCTGGCCCCCATGGTTCTGAACGATGCTATAGGCCATGCTCAAACCGAGACCGGTTCCCTCGCCCGGATCCTTGGTGGTGAAAAAAGGCTCGAAGATATGGGGCAGGATTTGCGGGTCGATCCCCGGGCCGGTGTCGGAAACCTCGATGCACACCTGTGTCGCATCCTGCGCCATGCGGGTTTTGAGGCCCAACCGGCCATGGTTGCGCATGGCCTGGGCCGCATTGAGGATCAGATTCATAAACAGGTGGTTGATCTGTTGAATGTCGGCCCGCACCGGCGGCAGACCTTCTTTCAGGGTGCAGGCGATTTCGATGTTTTGAAAAAGGGACTGGTTTTTAAGCAAAAAAAGCGTGCGTGACAGGGCGCGGTTGATGTCCTGGGGCTGCATCTGCTGGCGGGTCTGGCGGGCGAACTCGAGCAGTTCGCGCACCGTGTCCCGGCAGCGTTCGGCATCATGGATGATCCGGCGCAGATCTTCCCTGGCCGCGGCCGGAAGATCGTGCTCCTCGATCATCAACTGGGCAAACAGGGTGATGCTGCCCAGCGGGTTGTTGAGCTGGTGGGCCACTCCGGCGGCCAGTTTGCCCAGAGAGGCCATTTTTTCGGCCTGAAGCAACTGGACCTGGGCCCGTTCGAGTTCGGCCTTCATCCGCAACCGTTCACGCAGGTCGTGAAAAAAACCGATGGTAGCCATTTCCCTTTCTTCTTCATAGATGATCGAGGCGTAAAGACTGATGGGGATCCGTTCACCGTTCTTGCCGACGATGTCGATATGGTAGCGCTTGAGTTTGCCCTTGCCGCCATAGCTTTCGCCGCGCAGTTGGCGCATGATTTCTCGAGCGTTTTGACGCCCGTCTTCCGGGTAGATCTGCCATATGTAGAGGGCGTCGAGGGCTTCGGCAATCGAGTATCCGGTCGCTTCGGCGGCGGCCTGGTTGAAGATGATCACCTTTCCGGTCATATCCGCGGCGATGATTCCGTCCACGGCGTTGAGCAAGGTGTTGCGCAGAAAGGTGTTGGCGCGCTGGTAGCCCTCCTCCAGATTGGTCATGCGCGAAAGGTCATAGTCAACCATGGCCAGGGCCTCGATGCGATCCTGGGCGAAGATCGGAAAGCATGAGACGCTGCGGGGCAGCTGATAGACAGCTAAGCGTTGCTTCATTTCGGCCGGCAGGCCGGTGCGCATCACCTCCACCGCGGGACACGCGTTGCAGGGCGATTCCCGGCGGTACAGCAGGCTGTGGCACACCTGTCCGATGATCCGGCCATCCCATTTCTCTTCGGCGTGGCGGTTGGCGGCCACGATGCGAAAATCCGGAGAGATGATCACTACGTCGTGCCTGAAGGCGTCTAAAGCCTGCAGCAGGATTTTTTTCTGGCCATCATCGGAACTCATAAGCGCACGCTAGAGGGTGAAGGGTTTGTGTTTCAAGCCGCTTCATACGACAAAGAACCAGGCCACCGCACCTTCCCAGGTTGACGATGCCGGCAGATGACCCTCGTGAGATTTCGTCAGGCGCTGATTGGCGTTCAATACAATCATAAATGGCTGAAAAAAACAAGAATGATGACATGCCTGGAAGGGCTGCCGGCCCCCACCCGCCGATTCATAACGGCCCGTATCGCACCTGATGTGAGAGGGGCTTCAAAGTCGGGTCCATTTTGTTCGGATTTTGAGACTATTCGAGGCCTTGGGGGTCGAAGAGGTAGCCTACGGCGCGCAGGCTTTTGAAGTGGCGCGGGTGGCGCGGGTCGATTTCGAAGTACTTGCGAAAACGTACGATGAAATTGTCCACGGTGCGTGTGGTCATGCGGCCACTGTAGCCCCAGCCGACCTGGAGGATTTTATGCCGCGACAGGGGCTGGCCCTGGAAGCGTACAAAGAGCTTGAGCAGTTTGAGTTCCTGATCCGTCAGGCGCACCTGGCCCTGCCGGCACTGGGCTTCGGCGGTGGAAAAATCGATGCGATTGTCGCCAAAAACATAAATTTTCGGCAGTTCGTCCCGCGTCTCCGGCGGTGCCCAACTGGCCCGGGCCAGGAGGCGTTCGATCCTCAGCAGCAGTTCGTCGAGATTGAAGGGTTTGGGTAGATAATCGTCGGCTCCCGTGGACAGGCCCTTGACCCGGTCCTCCGAGGCGCCTCTGGCCGAAAGAATCAGGACCGGTACCCGTTCGTCCTGAAGCCGGATGCTTTCCAGCACGCTCAACCCGTCGATGCCCGGCAGCATGATATCGAGCAGCACCAGGTCAGCCCGGTGGTGATTCCAGGCGTTGATCGCCTCGGCCCCGGTGCCGGCCAGCTCCACAATGTAGCCCTGCAGGGTCAGGTTGAGGCGCAGCCCTTCGGCAATGTGCACCTCGTCTTCAACGACAAGAATCCTTTTGGCACTCGACAGCATGGCAAATCCAGCGTTTCGGGCGATAACCTTATAACCAGCGTTTTCAGTTACCACAAAGGCACAGAGCCGACAAACTTAAAAAAAGCTGCTTTTTAATTTGGTTTTGGTTTTTCCTCCAGAGCCGGCGGCAGCGACAAGACCAGGCTGGCTCCCTGACCGATCCCCGCACTTTCGGCGTGTGCCCGGCCGCGATGCATGCGGGCGATGAGTTGGACCAGATGGAGTCCGAGTCCGGTGCCTTTGGCGGACATATTTTCGGAATGCCCGCTCTGGTAGAATTTGCGAAAGATCCGTTTGAGTTCTCCGTGGGCAATGCCGATTCCGTTGTCTTCAACCCGTACCTGAAGCCAGCGTCGCGTTTGGGAAAACTCGATCTGGATACGGGCGGGATTCGAGCGGTTGTACTTGAGGGCATTGGTTGTCAGATTCATCAGCACCATATCGAAAAGGGCCCGGTCGACACGCACCTGCATGGCGGTGGCGGGCGGTTGACCCACGACGATTTCAGCCGGTGCGAAAACGTCGCGGTGGGCATCGAAGAAACGTTTTACCTCGGCGTGAAGGTCGGCGGTGACGAATTCGCCCACATAGCTTTTGCTTTCGATGCGCGCCAGATCGAGGATCCGATTGATCGTGTCGCCCAGGCGACCGATATCGGCGAGCATGTAACCGAGGCAGCGCTGTCGCTCGGCAGGGCCAAGATCGTGCTTGAGGAAAGTCTCCAAAAAGAGCTTGAGGCTGGTGACCGGGGTCTTCAACTCATGGGTAAAGCTGTTGATGAAATTGTTTTGCATCCGGTACAGGCGCAACGCCTTTTGGCTGTAAATGAAGATGATAAAGATGCCCAGCAGGATGATGGCGACCAACAGGGACAGGACCAGGATCACGATCCAGGTCTGGGGCTCGAACACCTGCTTGCGATCGAGCTGGAACCGGTGTACCACGCTGCGAAGTCCGGCGCTGACCTCGATGTACCAGTAAATGTACAAAAAGAGAGACAACCCCAGCGCCAGGATCGAAAAGACGAAAACGACGATGGGGTGCAAAAACCATTGGGGTAGGCGGAACATGGCGGCTAACCTCTGTCAGTGGCGTTATCGTGGGGCCGATTGCAGGCTACTATGCCACCGGGAAGCGGTGAAAGGCAAACAGACGGCGGCGAAACTTGTCCAAGGTAAAAGTATTGTAAAAGACGGTTGGCACTCTGGCGGCGGTGGGCAAGGATAAGCTATGGTAGCGACTCAACTTTTTAGAGTCACCGGTGCGGTTAATTCAAAACTCTGGAGTGATCGGGGATGATCTCGGCAACCATAAGTTACCTGCGCGGCGCGGCCAGCTTTTTGCTCTACCTGCTCAACACCCTTTGGTGGTGCAGCATGCTCTTTCCGGTGGCACTGTTGAAGCTGATCGTGCCCGTGGCCGCCTGGCGCCGCTGCTGCAACCGGGTGTTGCACGCCATCGCCACGGCCTGGGTGGGCTGCAACAATCTCAACCAGCGTCTGGTGGCCCGCGTGCGATTTCAGATCTCCGAGTTTCCTGAACTCAAGCGCCGCGGATGGTATCTGGTGCTGGCCAACCACCAGTCGTGGGTCGATATCCTCGTTTTGCAGCGGGTTTTTTACCGCCGCATTCCTTTTCTGACCTTTTTTCTCAAGCGGGAGCTGATCTGGGTGCCGGTGCTCGGGTTGGCCTGGTGGGCCCTCGATTTCCCATTTATGAAGCGTTACTCCAAGCGGCTTTTGGCGCGCAAGCCCCACCTTCAGGGACGCGATCTAAAGACCACCCAGCGGGCCTGTGAAAAGTTTCGGCAGTTGCCGGTCACGGTGATGAATTTCGTCGAGGGAACCCGTTTCACCCGGGCCAAGCAGGACCGCCAGAACTCGCCGTACCGCCATCTGCTGCGGCCCAAGTCCGGTGGGGCGGCCTTCGTCCTTTCGGCCATGGGCGGGCAAATGGATCGGGTCCTGGACGTGACCATCGTTTATCCGCCGGGTTCCAAGTCGTTTTGGGCCTTTCTTTGCGGCCGGATACGGGAGGTCAAGGTGGCCGTGCGGGCCCTTCCGGTGGGTAGCGCTTTGATCGGCGATTATTTTCAGGACTCCGACTTCCGCCAGCAGTTCCAGGAATGGCTCAACGACTTGTGGCAGGAAAAGGACCGGCTCATGGACCGTTTGTGCCTGCCGGCCCCCGAGACCGTTTGAACCGGAACCGGCCGATCCCCCGCGATAAATTTTTCTATAATGGCAGTTGAAAATCCTCAGAGCATGGTTAATCTATTCCTCTGGTTCGCCCCATCATATGCTGCAGTACGACATTTCTCTTGACCAAATCAAAACTCTTAATTATAGATCCTGCATTTATTGGAGTTTGATTTTTCTTATAAATTATATTCAGGAATGATTTGGCATGGGAATTCAAGAACGCAAGGAAAGGGAAAAGGAGCGGCGGCGCCAGCAGATCATCGTCGCGGCCAAGCGGGTGTTCAGTGAAAAAGGGTTTAACCGGGCCACGATGGAGGATATCGCCAAGGAAGCCGAACTGAGCCCCGGAACGCTGTACCTTTATTTCAAAAACAAAGAAGAGCTGTACGCCTCGCTCTCCCTGCGGATTTTGCAGTACCTGCACATCCGTGTTCAACACGTTAACAACGAGTCGGTCGAGCCGGCGCGCAAGCTCAAGGCCCTGATCGAGGCCATGTACGATGTCTACGCCTTCGATCCGCTGATCTTGATCAACATGTTTCATCTCCAGTCCAGCGAAACCTTGAAAAACCTTTCCCCGGAATTGCTGGAGCAGATCGAAACCCTTTCACGTCAATCCATCGGGGCGATTTCGGCGGTATTCGAAGAGGGGATCGGCAAGGGGGCTTTCATCGATCGGCACCCAACCGCCCTGGCCGATATCTTCTGGGCCCTTTTTTCCGGAGTCATCCTCTGGAATACGAGCAAGCGGATCATCGACGATCGCAAGGATTTTCTGGCCAAGACCCTGGAGACGGCCTTTGAGATTTTCGGACGCGGCCTGATGCGCTAGCGGGCCGTGGCGGAGTAAGTTCCAGGTTCTCAGGCGAACAGGCGGGCGATTTCATCCACTTCGAAGCAGGGCCATTCGGTACGGCGGCCCAGGGCCGTGGCGTGCACTCCGGCGTGGGCGTCGGTCACCGTGCCGATGGGGGTTGCGCGAATCCCGGCCGCTGTAATCCTCTCGACCAAGGCCGCGGCGGACTGCGGCCGGCAGCATATCAGCAGGCTTCCCGATCCGATAAGCCCCAGGGGATCGATCCCCATCAGCGCACAAATGCGCCGGGTTTCCTCGAAGAGCGGAATCCGGTCCATATCGATGTCCAGCCCGCATCCGCCTGCGGCTGCCAATTCGTAGACAGCCGTGGCCAGCCCTCCCTCGGTGACATCATGGAGCGCCGTCACCGCGCCCGAATCAACGCAGATCCGGGCCTCATCCAAAATCCCGATCTGTTCGATCAGGGCTTGGGCCCGTTGGAGGACTTCCTTTTCCAGGCCCCGTTGCAGCAGCTCGGCGCCGCGTTCGCGGGCGATGATCGCCGTGCCTTCCACCGCCACAGCCTTGGTCACCAGGATCCGGTCTCCGGGGGTCATGGCATGCTTTTCGATCAGGGCGGAGCGCGCCACGGTTCCGGTCATGGTAGCGCTGATCACCGGCCGGGTGACGGCGTCGCTGATTTCGGTATGCCCGCCGCAAAGGACGATTCCATGGCGGGAGCAGGTTTCGCACAGCTCGTGCATTATCTGGCGCACCTGGCTGGGAGTGGTCCCCGGCGGCAGCAGCAGGCTGACGAGCAGCCAGCGCGGGATTGCCCCGGAGGTGGCCATATCGTTGGCGTTGACCAAAACGGCATAGTGGCCGATGCGGTCGGTGGCGAAGGTGATCGGATCCGATGTCAGCACCAAGGTGTCGGTGCCGTCGATGGCCACCGCCGCCGTGTCCTGGCCGATTCCCGGCTGGACGATGAGCGACGGATCGGCAGCCACCTGAAAATCGGCCAGAAAACGTTCGAGAAGATCGTTGGGCAGCTTGCCCGGCGTCAGCGGCAACCCCATGCGAATGACGTCTTGGAGAGCCGCAAGTTCGGCGACGGGAAAATCGCACGGCGGCACCCGGTCGCCGCCGCCCACGTGAGCGGTCAGCGCTCCGGCCCGGCGGCCGGCTTCCATGTCGAAGTCAAAGTCGCCCACCACCAGAATCCGCTCCGGTGCAATGCCAAGCCGTTCGGCGGCCAGCAGAACGCCGTCTCCGCTCGGTTTGGGCGCCACCGGCGATTCACGGGTGACGATGACGGCGAAATTCTCGACGCCGATCGCGTCGAAATTGCCCAGGGCGCGCTGGACGGAGCGGCGGCTGTTGCGCGTCAGGATGCCGCAAGGGATGCGCTGGGCGGCCAGCCAGGCAACGAGCGATTCGGCGCCGGGGGCCGGCTGCGAAGCGGCGGCGGCGGCGGCCTCGTGCGCATCGAGGATTTCGTGGGCCCGGCGCCGGGCCTCGGCGCTCGGCAGGCTTTGGATGAATTCGAGGACCGGTCGGTCCGCCAGGCATTGGATCTCCCGGCGCACGGCGGCAAAATCGAGGGCCCCGGGGCAGGTCAGGGTACCGTCGAAATCGAACAGAACGGCATCGATGCGGTAGGGTGTCATTGCTGGTGCTTTTCCGGATCGTCGTCCGGGAAAAGAGTGCGGGACAGATCCACCAGCTTGTACTTTTGCACCTTGCCACTGGCCGTCATCGGATAGGCGTCCACGAAGGCGACGTGCTTGGGAATCTTGTAGCGGCTGATGCGGCCGCGGCAAAAATCGCGTACGTCGGCGGCGCTCAGATCCGCCCCCGGCTTGGTGATGACGAAGGCGCCGACCTCCTCGCCGTACCGGGTGCTGGGCACCCCGACCACCTGAACGTCGGAGAGCCCTTCGAGTCCGTAAAGGTACTCTTCGATCTCGCGCGGGTAGATGTTTTCGCCGCCGCGGATGATCATGTCCTTGTGCCGTCCGGTGATCGCCAGGTAGCCATCTTCGTCCATTACCCCCAGATCGCCCGAGTGGAGCCACCCGTCGGCATCGATGGCTTCGGTGGTCGCCTCAGGCATGTTGTAATAGCCCTTCATCACGTTGTAGCCCCGGCAACAGATTTCGCCCTGGCGGCCGGCCGGCAGCACCTGGCCGGTCTCCGGGTCGGCGATGCGCACCTCGATGTGGGGCATGGGACGGCCCACGGTTTCGGTGCGGCGCCGCACGTCGTCCGTCACCAGGGTCTGGGTGATCACCGGCGAACCTTCGGTCAGCCCGTAGCAGATGGTGATTTCGTGCATGTGCATCTTTTCCATCACCGCACGCATCACCTGGACCGGGCACGGTGAGCCGGCCATGATCCCGGTACGCAGGCTGGAAAAGTCGAACTTGTCGAACAGCCAGTGCTGCAACGCGGCGATGAACATCGTCGGCACGCCGTACAGGGCGGTGCATCGCTCCTGTTCCACGCTGGCCATGACCTGGATCGGGTCGAATTTTTCCAGGATCACCATGCAGGTGCCGTGACTGACGGCGGCCAGCACACCCAGCACACAGCCGAAACAGTGAAACAGCGGCACGGGCAGACAGACGCGATCGTTTTCGCTGAACCGCTGGTTCTCGCCGATCCAGAAGCCGTTGTTGCCGATGTTGTAGTGGGTGAGCATCACCCCTTTGGGAAATCCGGTGGTGCCCGAGGTGTACTGCATATTGACCACGTCGTCGCAGTCCAGGGCCGCCTGGCGTTGGGCGTATTCGTCGGCGCCGGTCATGGCGGCCATGGACAGCAGCTCGGGGATGGAATACATGCCGCGATGCTTCTCCTGGCCGAGGAAAAAGACGCGCTTGAGGTGGGGGTAGCGCTCGCTTTCCAGGTAGCCGCGCTGCTGGAGGCGCAATTCGGGCAAAAGCTCGTAGACCACCGACAGGTAGTCGATATCCTGGTAGCCGTCGATAATAAAAAGGTTTTCCGTCTCGCTCTGGCGCAGCAGATAGTCCAGCTCGTTGCGCCGGTAGTTCGTATTGACGGTGAGCAGCACGGCGCCGATCTTGGCCGTGGCGAACTGCAGTGCGACCCAGTAGGGGATGTTGGTGGCCCAGACGGCGACCTTTTCGCCGCGGCCGATCCCCAGGGCCATCAAACCGCGGGCCAACCGGTCGACCAGGTCTCCGAACTGGCGCCAGGTCAGGCGAAAGTCGCGATCGACGTAGATCACGGCTTCCCGTTCGGCAAAGCGGGCCACGGTCTCGTCGAGAATTTGGCCCAGGGTCAACCGGCGCAGGCCTTTTGGGGTGGAAGTTATTGTATCCGGCACGTGGTGGGCCTCCTGACGATATGAGGTGACTGACATCTATAGTGACCGGCAAGGTTGCCTGTACGGGCAAGTGTCGGGCCGGCGAAACGCCGGCCCGCTTTCCGGGGTCACTTTCGTTGGCTGCTGCTTGAAACGGTTCCGCTGCGCGGGACCGTCGCCACTACTCCGGGATGTAGAGCACCGCATAGATGCTGGCCGGCGCGCTGCCCGCGCAGCTGACGTAGTGCGGCACGATGGAGTTGTAGTAGATGCTGTCGCCGGTTTCCAGCAGATGGATCTCGGTGCCGTAGATGACCTGGACCGTGCCGGCGTGGACCACGAAAAACTCTTCGCCCT
The DNA here is from genome assembly GCA_963668645.2 of Desulfobacterales bacterium. Taxonomy (GTDB): domain Bacteria; phylum Desulfobacterota; class Desulfobacteria; order Desulfobacterales; family UBA2174; genus UBA2174. Next base: position 1,021,949 of record CAXXWC010000021.1, on the reverse strand, counting down.
CGTGGGAGGAGAGGCGCGGCGTGCCGGCCGATTCCGGCAGCAGCTCGACAAAGAACGGCTCCATGTGCCGGTCGGTCTTCCCGCGTCCCAGGGAGTAGAAGCTCATGGCCTTGGGCCGATCCTTGGCCCGCAGCATATGCAGTTCTTCGGTACGATCGGTCCGGCGGATAATCAACGGGTCCGTGCTGATCTGGTCGTCGATCAGCGTGCCGAGGCGCACCCCCAGGGCACGGGCGATTTTGAGCAGGGGCCCTATGGAGGGGTAAACATCGTCGGTGAACAGGCCGTTGAGAAAGGCATCATCCAGGCCGGTGCGCACGGCCAGCTCTTCGACGGTCATCTCACGGCTGTCGAGCAGTTGCTGGACCCGCTTGCCGGTGTGGGGCGTTTTCATATGTCGTTCTCCTGCGAAGATGGCGTTACTGTATCCAAAGATCGCACCGCCTATTGCAACGGCGCTAAAATCTGAAAAATCGAATCCCTACCCGATCGTCCGGAGGTTGTCAATTCGCTTGCCAGACCTCCGGCACGAAATTGAGGGTGGCGAAATAGTCGGCCACCGTTTCCCTTCGCCGGATCCGTTCCACCGTTCCTTCGGCGGTAAGGAGCAGCTCCTGGGGACGCAGCTTGCCGTTGTAGTTGAAGCCCATGGAATGGCCGTGGGCCCCGGTGTCGTGGATTACCACCAGATCCCCGCTGCTGATGGGCGGAAGCTCGCGCTGGATGGCGAACTTGTCGTTGTTTTCACACAAGGAGCCCACCACGTCCACCGTCTGGCGGGCCGTTTCCCCCAGGCGCGACGGAATAGTGATATGGTGGTAGGCCCCGTAGATTCCCGGGCGCATCAGGGCCGTCATGCAGGCGTCGACCCCGACATAGGTGCGGTAGGTCTCCTTGCGGTTGATGGCCCGGGTGACCAAGACGCCGTGTTGGCCGGTCATGAACCGGCCGCTTTCCATGAACAGGCGCGGTGCATAGCCTTGAGCCGTTCGGAAGCGCTCGATTTGGCGGCTGATCGCGGCGGCCATGGCCTCCAGGTCCAGGGGGGCGTCCTGCGGGCCGTAGGCAATCCCCAGGCCGCCGCCCATGTTGATGTAGTCGAAGCGGATGGCCAACTCCCGGCCCACCGAGGCGACGACCTCGAGGAGCATTTCCACCGTCTGGACCATGTAGGCCTCGTTGCGTTCGTTGGAGGCCAGCATGGTGTGCAGCCCGAAGCGGCGAGCGCCGCGGTCCATGGCGGTCCGGTAGGCGGCCAGAATCTGGTCGTGGGCTACCCCGTACTTGGCTTCCACCGGATTGCCGATGATGCTGTTGCCGGTGCGCCGGGCCCCTGGATTGTAGCGGAAACAAATCTGTTCGGGCATCGCGGGAACCTTGGAGATAAGGCCCACATCATCGAGATTGAGCCGGCATCCGCCGTCGAGGCCCGCCACGCGGAAGTCTTCGCCGCTGGTGTTGTTCGAGGTAAACATGATGTCGTCCGGAGCGGCCCCGACCCTGCGGGCCAATATCAGCTCGCTGATGGAGCTGCAGTCGAATCCGAAGCCTTCGTCGGCCATGATCGCCAGGATCCGGGGGTTGGGCAGGGCCTTGACGGCGAAAAATTCGCGAAATCCCTCTAGACCGCCGAAGGCCGCCTTGAGGCGGCGGGCGGTGGCGCGGATCCCGGCCTCGTCGTAGATGTGAAAGGGTGTGCCGAAATGGTCGGCAATGGCCTCCAGCCGGGGATAGAGACGTGCTTCAAAGTCCGGGGGCATGGGCATTGTCAGGGCTCCTCCTTGTCTTCGTCGATGGAGATGCGGGCGGTTTCCTTCAAGGTGGTCAGGGCGATGGCGGTGCGGGTGGCGATCACCCCGTCCAGCGGGGCGATCTTTTCACGCAGGAGCCGGTCCAGGGCCCGGGTATCGGCGCAGCGCACCTTGATCAGGTAGCTGTCCTGGCCGGCGACGAAATGAACTTCCTGAACGTCGGCGATGGCGGCCAGGAGCCGGCCGATGATCGGTTCGCTTTCAGGCCCGGCGGTGGTCACGGTGACGAAGGCCACCAGCCGGCGGCCGAAGCGCTCCGGGTTGAGGCGAACCTCATAACCGTCAATATACGCTTGGCGCTCCAGCTTGCGGATCCGTTCCAGGACAGCCGAAGGGGCCATGCCCACCTGGCGCGCAACCTCGACATTGGGAATGCGGGCCTTTTCTTGGAGAATCTTCAAAATGGTCAGGTCGATGTCGTCCAGCATAGGTGGCCTCCGTACATTTGAGCGGTAAATACGCAAGGGAAAGGGGTTTGTCAATATAAAATTCTCTGAAAATTGATATTGGCAGAATTATATTCTTAAATCTGCGGTTTTGGGCAACCATGCTTTCACTCCTGCAAGATAGATGGTCGCCGTTTGGGGACCGTTTTTCATCCGATCGCTGCAATCTTTCTTGTGCTTGCGGCAATTTGGTGACAGCGGCGGCCTGTGTTATGAAAAGCCTTGCAAGACACAGGCGGATTCGATCGCCAGCCAAGGCGAGGAGGGCAACGTCAAGGGACCGTGAAAATCGCTCTGATTTATCCCTACTTCCTGGAAGCCCGCATCGCCGGACCCGAAGAGATCGCGGCAGTTCCCATCGGTCTTTTCTATGTTGGGGCCATGCTGCGCGATCACGGGCATGCGGTGCAGATTCTCAACTGGCACGATCGGGCCGGGCAGGACAAGGAAATGGTCAAGGCGCTGAAGGCCCTCCAGCCGGATCTGGTGGGTTTTTCCGTGCTGCACGCCAACCGCTGGGGGGCCATCGAGATCGCCCGGCTGGTGCGGCGGCACCTGCCCCGGGCCATGGTGGTGTTCGGAGGGATCGGGGCCAGCATGCTCTGGGAGCATCTGCTGGCCCATTTTGCGGAAGTTGACGCCGTGGTGGTGGGCGAGGGGGAAGAGACCCTGCTGGCCGTGGTGCGTTCATTGGAATCGGGCGCCGCACTCCCGGACGACCTGCCGGGCCTGGCGCTCCGGCGCGGCGGGCGGCCGGTGTTGGCGGTCCCGCCCCGGCGGATCACCGATCTGGACCGGCTGCCGGACCCGGCGCGCTATTTTGCCTTTCAGCATCTGTCCATGACCCGCGGCTGCCCGGGCCGGTGCACCTTTTGCGGCTCGCCGCGATTCTGGGGCCGGCGGGTGCGCTTTCACTCGGTGGCCTATTTCGTCGACCAGATAGAACGTCTCTACCGGCGCGGGATGCGCTTTTTCTATTTTTCCGACGACACGTTTACCCTGAGCCGGCGGCGGGTTCAGGCCGTGTGCCGCGAGATCATCCATCGCGCTTTGGACATCACCTGGGTGGCCATCAGCAAGGTGAGCGCGGTGGATGCAGAGACCCTGGCCTGGATGCGCAAGGCCGGTTGCGTTCAGATCAGCTACGGGGTGGAGAGCGGATCGCCGGCGGTGCGCCGTACCTTGTGCAAGGATATCCAAGACGAGCAGGTCCGGCGGGCTTTCGATCTGACCGCCGGCCATGGCATCCTGGCCCGGGCCTACTTTATCTACGGATGTCCGGGCGAAAGCGAGGCTACGGTTTCCGAGACTCTTGCCCTGATGGATCGGATCCGCCCGTTGGGGGCGATCTTTTACATTCTGGATCTTTTCCCCGGAACGGCCCTCTACGAGGATTTCAAACGCCGCTGCGGCGCCACCGATGAGATTTGGCTCAAGCGTGTGGAAGATATCCTCTACTTCGAGACCGACCCGGCCTTGAGCCGTGATCAAGTGCTCGCTTTCGGACGCACCCTGCGCCGGCACTTTCATCGCCACTTGCCGAACTACGCGCGGTGCATTAAACTGACGGACGATCCGTCTCTGAGCCGCATGCAGGCCGATTTTCTTTCGCGCTTGGCCCTGACATTTCACCGGGGCGACTATGCTGATCATCCCCAGATCCCCGACAGCCCGGGGGTGGCCGAAGATCTCTATCGCCGGGCCCTGGGCCTGGCGCTGGATGCCCGGGCCTGCCTCGGGTTGGGGATGCTGCTCCAGCAGCGGCGCGATACGGCCGAAAGCATCGCCGTTTTGGAGCAGGGGTTGGCCAGTTTTGCCGACGATGGCGCGATTCGGCTCTGCCTGGCGGTGAGTTGGATCAACGCCGGCGATTTTGACCGCGCACACCAACTGCTCGCACCTTTGGGAGACGATCCGCAGGCCGCAAGGTTTCGCGGCGTCTGCCAGCAGGCCCTGGGAAAAATGGGATCTGACCTGTGCCGGTAGTCATCGGACCGGCCAGGCGGGTCCGAACGATCGGAAGGCAGATCCAAAAACGGCTTATTCGCAGTGCACACTCAACCAAGGAGACCCGCCATGACCCAGAATATCCTCATTGCCTGCGACGAATCGGAAAATGCCATGCGTGCCGTGGACTATGTGGCCCGCACTTTCGCCCCGGTTCACCAGGTAACCCTGATGGCCGTCATCCAGGACACCGCGGCATTGTGCGAGATGCAGTCGCCCGAGCTGACCCCCTATTTCAAGGCCCAGCAGGCGAGCTTTTGCGAGCTGGAAAATCGCAAGCGGCAGGTGGTGGACCAGGCCCTGGAAGCGGCCCGCCAGCGGTTGATGGACAACGGGTTTCCCGAGCGCAACATCACCCTCAAGTCGGAAACCAAAAAAAGGGGGGTCGCCCGGGACATCCTGGCCGAAGCCGCCAACGGCTACGACTTGATCGTGGTCGGGCGCAGGGGGCAGTCGGCCGTGCGTGAATTTTTCCTCGGCAGCACATCCCAGAAGATTCTCGCCCTGGCCAAGGAACAGTCGGTGTTGATCGTCAATTGAAAAAATCGCCGCTTGCCCGCACTCTCAAGCCGGAAGCCGTCCGGCTTCCGGCTATCCCTCGCAATAGCCGCGTTGCGAATCCCAGGCGCGGATGCGCAGCAGGTCGGGAAAGGCCTCGGGTTTGTAGACCGAAGTGCCGGTGAGCAGACGCAGGCACTCCTGGATGGCCTCGGACATGGTCGGATGGGGGTAGAGCGATTTGAGCACGTCGTGGATCCCCCGGTCTTGATCGATGAGCATGGCCACGCTCATGATGGTGTTGGAGGCCTGGGGTCCGGCGGCCCGCATGCCGAGGATCTTCTGCTCGCCGCCGGCGCCCACGATGATCTTGACAAAGCCGCGGGTGGCGCGCATGGCGATGGCCCGGGGGAGCAGGGCGAGGGAAAAATAGGCCACCCGGTAGGCGATCTTCTTGCGTTGGCAGGCCTTTTCGTTGAGTCCGACGGCCGCCAGGGTCGGCTTGAAAAACATTACCGTACTCATGTTGCGGTAGGACAGAATCCGCTGCGGCCCCCCGAACATGGCCGCAACCGCATGCCGGCTTTCCATTTCGGCGAGGTTGACCAGGGAAGGGTGGGCCGTTACGTCGCCGCAGGCGTAGATCTGATGGGCCACCCGGCCGCTGGGGTCCACCTCGAGAAAGCCGCGGGCATCAGGGGCGATCCCCACCGTTTCCAACCCCAGATCATCCAGCCGGGGGGTGCGGCCGATGGCCACCAGCAGGGCGTCGGCCTTGATGACCCGGCTCTGGCCGCCGGCCAGGTCGAGGACCACATCGATATCTTCGGTCCCCTGTACGACGCAGCGCAGCGTGGCCGAATGGTAGATCTGAACCTTGTTGGCCTTCAGGCTGGCGCTGACGAACTGGCTGACATCCGGGTCTTCGTAAGGGATGATGCGCTCGGCGCTGTCGACCAGAAAGACCTGCGTCTGGCCGAAGTTGGAAAAGATGGTGGCGTACTCGCAGCCGATGATTCCGGCGCCGAGAATCACCAGCCGCCGGGGAAAAGCCCTGAGGTTGAGCACCCCGTCGGAATCCAGCACCCGATGCTGGTCGGTGGCCACGTTCTCCAGCCGGCGCGGCCGCGATCCGGTGGCGACAAGAAAACGATCGGCAGTGACCATCGTTTTGCCGCCGCCGTCGGCCGCAGCAACTTCAAGCCTTCCGGGATCGATAAACCGGGCGTGGCCGCGCAGGTAGGTTACGCCGGGGGCCTCGATCCTGCGGCGCCGGGCGGAGAAGGTTTCGAGCTGGCTGAGCATCTGCTGCTGCTTTTCTTCCACTGCAGCCAGGATGCTGGCCCGCACCTCGGTGTAGTCGACGGTCAGTTCGGCCGCCCGGTAGCCCCGATCCACCTTGCGGGCCACATCGTAGTCCTTGGCCAGCTCCCACATGGTTTTGGAAGCCAGTGCCCCCCACATGACCCCGGCGCCGCCGATCTGGCCGGCCTCGATCACACAGACCCGCTTGCCCAGGTCCAGGGCGCGCATGGCGCCGGCAAAGCCGCCGGGGCCGCAGCCGATGACCGCCAGATCGTAATGCGAAGAACCTGGAGCGTTCATAGGGGATTCCTGCCGCAGGCCCTTGCTATATCAAGGCCGTGCGGATGCGTTCGAGGGCCTGGTCGACCTTTTCGGCGCTGTTGAAGGCGCTGATGCGGATATAGCCTTCCCCGCAACGGCCGAAACCCGTGCCCGGAGTGCAGACCACTGCGGCCCGCTCGAGCAGCAGATCGAAAAATTGCCACGAATCGCGCCGGCCGTCGACCCAGACATACGGCGAGTGCACCCCGCCGAAGCACTCGAATCCCAAGGCCTGCATGGCGGCCCGGATCCGGTCGGCGTTGTCAAGGTAGCCGGCGAGCAGTGCCCTGGCCTGGCTGCGGCCTTCTTCAGTATAGATGGCGGCCGCGGCCCGCTGAACCGGGTAGGAGACGCCGTTGAACTTGGTCGACTGGCGCCTGAGCCAGAGGCTGTGGACCGAAACGGGGGTCCCGTCGGCCGCATAGGCCATGCAGTCCTTGGGCACCACGGTAAAGGCGCAGCGCGTGCCGGTGAACCCGGCGGTCTTGGAAAAACTGCGGAACTCCACGGCGACCTCACGGGCCCCGGGAATCTCGAAAATCGAATGGGGCAGGGCATCGTCGCGGATAAAGGCTTCGTAGGCGGCGTCAAAGAGGATCAGGGCCTTGTTCTGCCGGGCCCAGTCCACCCAGGTCTGCAAGGTTGCACGGTCGATGGTGGCGCCGGTGGGATTGTTGGGAAAACAAAGATAGATCAGATCCACGGCGCTTTCGGGCAGGGCCGGGACAAATTCGTTGGTGCGGTTTCCCTCCAGGTAGACCAGTCCCGGGTAGCGGCCCTGGGCCGGCGCGCCGGTGCGCCCGGCCATCACGTTGGTGTCGACATAAACCGGGTAGACCGGGTCTGGAACCGCGATGCGGATATCGCCGGCAAAGAGTTCCTGGAAATTGCCCGTGTCGCACTTGGCCCCGTCGCTGACGAAGACCTCGTCGGGGTGTATTTCGGCGCCCCGGTCCTGGAAGTCATGCCTGGCGATGGCCTCGCGCAGGAAAGGATAGCCCTGCTCGGGACCGTAGCCGCGAAAGGTGGCGTCATCGGCCATCTCATCCACGGCCCGATGAAAGGCGGCCACGCAGGCCGGCGGCAGGGCCCGGGTTACATCGCCGATGCCCAGACGGATGATTTCGCGGTCGGGCTGGGCTTCCTGAAAGGAGTTGACGCGCCTGGCGATTTCGGAAAACAAATACGAGGATTGGAGTTTGCGGTAGTGTTCGTTGATGCGGATCATCGGGTCTTCCTTGGCTGATAGGATCGGTTTCGACGGTCGTCTCGACCCTTGGACAGGCCGGGATCCCCAGGCCCGGGTCGCTAAAAGGTTTGCATCCGTCACCTGACGCTAAATAAAGGGTTGGCGGCCTGAATGCAACCCCCCCGTGGGTGGAGCTTGCCGCCACCCAAGTGTGCCACGGGTTTTAAAACCTTTCTCATGGCAGAGAATCGTTTTCCGATGAGACGCCAGAAAGCAGAGCAAGTCAACCCAAAGACCTTTTGGCCGGGGCCGCTGCGGCACCGGTCGCGACCTTGAGGGATTCGGGGCCATGGAGCAGGCCGATATCCTGGATCTGAAGCGTATCGAACATGCCGATCTGGTGGCGCTGAATTTTATCCGCACCGATGCGCCGTATGTCTTCAGAGCCCATTTTCGCAGCGGCCTGCGTTCGCGCATCATGGAGATGCTCGTCCCCGGGGACGTGACCCGGGAGCGCGACGGCGTGGTGATCGACGGGATCCGCCGCTTTCCGCGCGCCCGGCCGGTAAAGATGCTGCGGATATTCCGGCGCCGATTCGCCTCACTGGCCGAAGCGTTGCTGGAAACCCGGCGTTTTAAGATCCTGGAGCGGCATCTGGGGCCGGATTTCATTGCCCGCTCCTGCGAATTTTATGTGGATTATGGCCGCGGCCGGCCGCGCGCAGTTGTGCTCTGCGGCATTCAGGATTTCGTGGCCGGGGTGGGGCTGAATCCCTGGCAGGTCCACCGTCCCGGGTATGCCGCCGATCTTCAGCGCCGGCTGGAGGCCGAAAGCCGCGGATGCGAGCCGATGGCGCCGGCCGATTTCAGCCGCTGCCTGCGCCAGCAGGCGGAGCGTCTGATCCACCGCGTCCAGGCCATGATGGGGCACGACGGCCTGATCCCGGATCTGGCCGGGATGCGCAACCTGCTGGTCACCGACGGGCCGCGCATCCTGCTGGTGGATATCAACAACATCCATCCGGTGGTCTTCGATGGTGACATCCCCCTGGACGACAAAGGATACCCGGTCCTCGACCGTTCCATCGACGCCCTGGAGCGGCTCGGCCGCGGGATCTTAAACCGTTCGGTGTTGTCGACCCGGTCCGGTTATGCCGCTTTTTTCAAACCGGATCGCCGGCTCCGGGTTGCGGCGCTGGAGGACCGTTTTCGAACGATGACCGGGGTTGATTGATAACCAAAGGCAATTCCAGGTGAAACACGGGTTGTTGGGAACAGCTTGAAAAGACGGCAGGGCCTCACAGGCAGTCCCGCTGCTGGGCGCGCAAACTCAGGCCCGAGGGGTATCCCCGGGTTGCCGTATCCCGCTGGAAGCCTCTTTCTTTTTTCGCCTTTTTGCGGGTTTTGGTCTTTTGGATGGTACGGGGTTGGTGACTGCCGTCACCCCCCGGCCGGTTTTGCCTTTGGGCCGGGCTTTTGATACCATGATGCGCTGGTTTATTGCCGGGTCTGTCAACCCTTGACTGGATATACTATGCGGACTAATCCTTCTTTTCTTTTTACATTGTTTCCCTGGCGGCTTTGTGGCCATTGCATCCACTTTTTCACCATGGCATCAACCCTCGACCAACCTGAACCAGCGCGATGATTTCATCCCTCCAGCGTAAAGTCGGCGTGGCCTCGCTGATCATGATGGGATCGGTTTTCGCCAGCCGGGTGATCGGCCTGGTCAGGGAAATGGCCATCGCCTACGCCGGAGGGGTCGGTGCCCAGGTGGATGCCTACCAGGTCGCCTTCGTCGTTCCCGAGATCCTCAATCACATCGTCGCTTCGGGGTTTCTCTCGGTGACCTTCATTCCCCTTTTTACCGGCTATCTGGTGCGTGACGCCGAGGCTGAAGCCTGGCGTCTGCTCTCGACCCTCCTGGGGCTTTTCGGCGGGCTTCTAACCCTGTTGATCCTGGTTGCCGAGATCTGGTGCCCGCTGCTGGTGCGCCTCATCGCGCCGGGCCTGACCGGAGACGAGGTGCTGGTAGAGGCGGTGCACATGACCCGCATCATCCTGCCGGCCCAGCTCTTCTTCTTTGCCGGGGGCCTTTTTACCGCCGTGCAGTTCGCCCGCGAGCGGTTCTTGATCCCGGCCCTGGCCCCGCTGATCTACAACCTGGGCATCATTGCCGGAGGGCTGTTGATGGCGGGCGGCCTGGGCATGCAAGGATTCGCCTGGGGCGTGCTGGGCGGGGCTTTTGCCGGCAATTTCCTCCTCCAGTACTGGGGCGCGCGGCGGGTCGGGTTGCGGCTGGTACGCGGCTGCAGTTGGCGCCACCCGGACGTGGGCCGCTATCTGCGCTTGACCCTGCCGCTCATGTTCGGGCTGACCATGATGTTCGCCACCGAGTTTTTTCTCAAGTTTTTCGGCTCCTATCTGCCGCGGGGCGGGATTGCGGCCCTCAACTACGGCCTGCGCATCATGCTGATGCTGGTGGGGATTTTCGGCCAGGCGGTGGGGGTGGCGGCTTTCCCCTTCATGGCCAGGCTGGCCGGCGAAGGCCGCCTGGATGAATTGAACCGCCTGATGGCCCAGGCCCTGCGGCATCTGGCCCTGGTGCTTCCCTTTGCCGTTTGGCTCATGGTTCTGCGCCACGAGGTGGTGATGATCCTGTTTCAGCGGGGGCGCTTCGATGCGGCCGCCACCGATCTGACCGCCAGTTTACTGCCTTACCTGCTGGTGGGTGCGGTGGCCTTCGCGGCCCAGACCGTGGTGGTGCGCGGCTTTTACGCCCGGCAAAACACACTGTTGCCGGCTGTTTTCGGCACCTTGACCGTAATGATCAGCATCCCCTTCTATCTGCTGGGCATGCGGCTGATGCAGGCCGCCGGAGTCGCCCTGGCCCTGTCGCTGTCGGCTTTGCTGCAGGTGGGGCTTCTCTATGTCTTGTGGAACCGCCAAAGCGCCAATCGCTGGCAGGCGGGAGTCTATCGCTGCTATGGCCGGGTGACCCTGTTGAGCCTGGTAATAGCACCGGTGCTCGAAGGGCTGGGGCGCGTGCTGCGGGCTGCCGGCGGTCCGGCCACTCTGGCACGCAGTATGGCGCTGGCCGCCATCCTGGGGCTGGTATTTGTCGTTCTGCTCGCGGTGGGCGGACGTCTTTTGGGGATTGCGGAGATAGACAGCCTATGGGGGCGAATCAAGGCGCGCTGGCACCCCAAAACCTGAAGATTTGTCAAATGGCCCAAGCCGCTGTGACCTTGTGGTGAGAGCCGAAAATTGAATTGTTGCGCCTGCCATCCGTGCCCGAAGAACGTTTGTTGCGGGAACCGCTTGACAAGGTTCCGTGGATAAGACTTATTAAAACGTTGCTTTTTTACACGATCCGGCACGGCCGGTGCGCGGTCATGCCTTCAGCCAATCAGAGGGGGAGAGATGAAAGTTCTGGTCAGCGACAATCTGGAGAACATCGGGGTTGAAATGTTCCGCAATGCCGGAGGGATCGAAGTCGACGTGAAAACCGGCCTCGATCCCGAGGCCCTCAAGGCGATCATCGGCGACTACGACGCCCTGGCGATCCGCAGCGCCACCAAGGTGACGGCGGAGCTGCTGGCGGCCGCCAAGAAGCTGAAGGTGGTGGGAAGGGCCGGGATCGGCCTGGACAACGTGGATATCAGCGCGGCCACCAAGCGCGGGGTGATCGTGATGAACACCCCGGGGGGCAACGCCATCACCACCGCCGAACACGCCATCGCCATGATGATGGCTCTTTCGCGCAATATCCCCGACGGGACCCTTTCGCTACGCGAAGGGCGCTGGGACAAAAAGAAGCTCCAGGGCCGGGAGTTGTACAACAAGGTGCTGGGTGTCATCGGGATGGGCAAGATCGGTTCCATTGTCGCCGACCGGGCCCGGGGCCTGAAGATGCAGGTGATCGTCTACGATCCGTTCGTCACCCCCGAGCAGATCGAAAAGGCCGGCTTTGAAGCCGTGAGCCTGGACGACCTTTATGCCCGGGCTGACTACATCACCATTCATGTGCCCAAACTCAAGGACACCCTGGGAATGATCGATGCGGCCGCCTTTGCCAGGATGAAGGACGGGGTGATGCTGATCAACTGCGCCCGGGGTGGGCTGGTGGTGGAAAAGGACCTGGTCGAGGCGCTGGCCTCGGGCAAGGTGGCCGGCGCGGCCCTGGATGTTTTCGAGACCGAGCCTCCGGGCGACTCGCCGCTGTTCAAACTGCCGCGGGTCATCGGCACGCCCCACCTGGGCGCCTCGACCCGCGAGGCCCAGACCAATGTGGCCGTGGCTGTGGCCGAACAGATCATCGCCTATTTGAAAACCGGCACCATTATCAACGCGGTCAACGCACCCTCGGTCACTGGCGAACTGCTGCAAAAGATCGGCCCCTATCTGAGCATTGGCGAGCAGATCGGATGCCTTCAGGGCCAGTTGGTGCGTGGTCCGGTCAAGGAAGTGATCATCGAGTACGCCGGAGACTTCAAGGGGTTGGATCTTTCTCCGGTTTCCATCGCCATCTTGAAGGGGCTGCTGACCAAGGAGGTCAAGGACGACGTCAACTTCGTCAACGCCCAGTCCATCGCCAAGGAGCGCGGGATCCGGGTGGCGGAAAGCACCAGCTCCGAGAGCGATATCTTCCTGAGCCTGGTCACCGTCACCGTGGTGAGCACCGAGATGCGCAACACGGTGGCCGGAACGCTTTTCGGCAAGAACGACCCGCGGGTGGTGCGCATCAACAACTTCCGCCTCGAACTGATTCCCTGCGGCCATCTGGCGCTGATCTACAACCAGGACAAGCCGGGGCCATCGGCAGCATCGGCACCACCCTGGGCCGCTTCGGCGTAAATATCGACCAGATGCAGGTGGGCCAGGACGCCAGCGGGGAGCACAACATCATCTTTATGAAGACCAGTACCCAGATCCCGGCCGAAGCCCTGCAGGCGATCCGTGACCTGCCGTTGGTCCAGAGCATCACGCCGCTCGAATTCGCCGAGACCATCGGGCCGGCGATGCCGGTCGAGTGCGAGGCCTGAGCCGCGAGCCCTGCCCTAGCGTGGGGCGGGGCATCCTGCACAACGGCTTTCCACCGACCCAGGCAAGGGCTGCAGCGATCCGCCTGGATGCTGAAGCCGAGCGCTCCGCAGCCCTTTTTCCCGCTGCCCGAGGATAACCGCAACGTCGACGGACCGATGCTGAACCGACTGATCGCCGCCTTCTTTCTGTTTTACATGGGGCTGTCCTCGGCCCTGCTCTTCGTCGTGGCTCTGGCCATCCGGCTCGTTACGGCCTCCTTCGACCGGCGCCGGGTGGCGCTGCACATGTTCACCTCCTTCTGGGCCTGCCTCTATATCTGGACCATGCCGGCCTGGCGGCTTTCCTTGACCGGTCGCGAGCGCATCGATCCGCGGCAGACCTACATCATCGTCTCCAACCACCAGAGCCAGCTCGACATCCTGGCCGCCTTTCGCCTCTTTTTCCCATTCAAGTGGGTTTCCAAGGCCGAAGTCTTCCGGATCCCCTTCATCGGCTGGAACATGGTGCTCAATGGCTATATCCGCTTGCGCCGGGGCGACAAGCAGAGCGTCCAGCGCATGATGGCAGCCTGCGAGCGGGCCCTGCGTTCCGGCAGTTCGGTATTCTTCTTCCCGGAAGGGACCCGCTCGGCCACCGGGGAACTCAGGCCTTTCAAACCCGGGGCCTTTATCCTGGCCCACCGCCTGCGCCTGCCGATCCTGCCGGTGGTGATCCACGGCACCCGCAAGGCCCTGCCCAAGTACAGCCTCAACTTCCACGGACGGCATCATATCCGCATCGAAGTGCTTGACCCGGTGCCTTTCGAAAGCTTCAAAGACCTGAGCGTCGAGGAGACGGGCGAACGTCTGCGCCAAGCCATCGCAGCGCATCTGGATGACTGAATGACCTGGCTCCAGCTTGCCGGACCGGCCTTACTACACGGGACCGGCGATTTTCAGACCTCGGCCTTGCGTTTGGCCCGGAAGGCCTTTTGGCGCTTGTCGGCCGACAGATGCATCTTGCGCAGCCGTATGGAGAGGGGGGTGACCTCCACCAGTTCGTCTTCTCGGATAAAGGCGATAACCTGTTCGAGGGTCAAAGACGCCACCGGCGAGAGCAGCACATTGTCGTCCTTGCCCGCGGCGCGCATGTTGGTGAGCTTTTTTTCTTTGCACGGGTTGACATCGATGTCGCGGCCGCGGTTGTGCTCGCCGATGATCATGCCTTCGTAGACCGGGGTGCCGGGCACGATAAAGAGCCGCCCGCGGGGTTCGAGGTTGAACAGGGCGTAGGCCACGGCCGCGCCGTCCCGGTCGGCCACGATGGAACCGGTAAAGCGGCTGGGACAGTCGCCCCGGTAGGCCTCGTAGCCCTCGAAGCGCGCATGCATGATCCCGGTGCCGCGGGTGTCGGTGAGAAACTCGTCGCGGTAGCCGATCAGGGCCCGGGTGGGCACGGAAAACTCCAGTCGCACCCGTCCTTTGCCATTGTTGACCAGATTGGTCATCCGTCCCTTGCGCAGGGTGAGCTTTTCAGTGACGATGCCCATAAAACGCTCCTCACAGTCCACCAGCAGCCGCTCGATGGGCTCCAGGACACCCTGGTCCGTATGGTGCATGATCACCTCGGGCCGCCCCACGCAGAACTCGTAGCCTTCCCGGCGCATGGTCTCGATGAGGATGGCGAGCTGAAATTCGCCGCGCCCTTTGACCAGCACACTTTCCTTGTCCTCTCCGGCCTCCACCTGGACGGCCACGTTGCGCAGGGTCTCCTTCAACAGCCGTTCACGGATGCGGCTCATCTGCACGTAGCGCCCCTCGCGGCCGGCAAAGGGCGAGTCGCTGAACACGAACTTCATCGACACCGTTGGCGCGTCGACATGGATCCGTTCCAGGGCCCGGGGTGCCTGGGCGTTGCAGATCGTATCGCCGATGGTGACCCGTTCGATCCCGGCCAGGACCACGATGTCGCCGGACTGGGCCGTTTCGACCTCCTGCAGCGAGATGCCCTGATAGATCTGGAGTTTGGAAACTTTCAGGGGCTGGGCCGTGCCATCCCGGCCGATGCAGACCAGAGCGTCGCGGGCCGCTACGGTGCCGTTGAAGATCTTGCCCACCGCCAGGCGCCCCAGATAGTCCGAATAGCCCAGGTCCGAGACGCGCATCTGAAAAGGAGCCGCCGGATCGTAGGACGGACCGGGAATCTTGTCGATGATCGTATCCAGCAGGATGTGCAAGTCGGTGCCGGCTTCGTCGAGGGTGCGCTGGGCGATCCCCTGGCGGCCGATGGCGTAAAGCAGGGGGAACTCGAGCTGCTCGTCCGTGGCGTCCAGGTCGATGAGCAGGTCGTAGATTTCGTCCAGGACCTGGTCGGGGCGGGCGTCGGGGCGGTCGATCTTGTTGATCACGACGATGATTTTCAGGCCGGCCTGGAGAGCCTTTTTGAGAACGAAGCGGGTCTGGGGCAGGGGGCCTTCCGAGGCGTCCACCAGCAAGATGGCCCCGTCGACCATGGACAGGGCCCGCTCCACCTCGCCGCCGAAGTCGGCGTGCCCCGGGGTGTCGATGATGTTGATGCGCACTTTTTTCCAGAGCACCGAGCAGTTTTTGGCCGCGATGGTGATGCCCCGTTCGCGTTCCAGGTCCATGGTGTCCATGACCCGTTCATCCACGGCCTGGTTTTCGCGGAACAGGCCGCTTTGGCGGAACATGGCATCCACCAGGGTGGTCTTGCCGTGGTCGACATGGGCGATGATAGCGATGTTGCGCAGCGCGTTGTTGCGAATTGATTCTGGCATCATGTTCTTCCGATGGGTTCAAGGTTGACGGTCTCGACTTTTGCCGTGGCAGAGTAAGAACGGTTTGGATTTTGGCAAGGGGGACTCGGGCGGGCCGATGCGCCCGGCCGCAAAGCGTTGAAGTGTCAGAGGCGTCCGGAACGGAAAATCGACACGATCAGCCAAACCCCCAGCACGGTGGCGATGGTGTAGCCGGTCAGGCCCAGGATTCCGGTCAAGGAGAGGGACTGGGGGCCGAAGAAATCGACGCTGAACTCCAGCACCTGCTGGCCGCTGTTGAGGATCAGGGCCGCGGCAATGGTCGAGGCCGAGATGATCAGCCCGATGGTCAGCCGGTTGATCCCTTTTTCCAGCTTCCCGTAAAGATTCTCGAAGCCGCTGTGGCGCAGGGCCAGGGCTTGGCGGCCGGCGGCGGTGTTGCGTACGATGGTGTCCAGATGCCGGGGCATCCGGCGCAGGGTGCGGGTCAGAAGCCGGCCGTCCCGGCCGATGGTGCGCCACAGCCTTTCGGCGTGCATTTCACGGCGCAGCAGACGGCGGGCGTACGGCCTGGTGAACTCGAGTAAGCTGGCGTCCGATCCGAGGATCTTGCCCAGGGCTTCTGTCTGGATCAGGGTCTTGAAGAGCAGCAGGAGGTTGCGCGGAAACCGGATCTTGTATTTGAAGGCCAGGTCCATCACCTGGTCGTAGACATCCTTGACCGAGATGGTGGCCAGCGACCGGCCGTAAAAGACCTCGCTCATGTCCTTCAGATCGGCTTTAAAGGCCGCCAGGTCCATCTCTTCGTTGATCAGGCCGGCTTCCAGCAGGGCGTCCATCACCTGCTCGTAGTCGCGCTCGGCGTAGCCGAGGAAAAGATGCGCCAACTGGCGCATGGTTTCGTCGTCCAGGTATCCGGTGATCCCGAAATCGACCAGGCTGACCCGCCCGTCGGCCAAAACGATGGTGTTGGCCGGGTGGGGGTCGGCGTGAAAGAAGCCGAATTCCATCAACTGGCGTGAGAGCCCGCGCAACCCGATGCGCGCCACCCGCTTGGGATCGAGACCGGCGGCCTTCAGTTCGGCCACCCGGTCCATCTTGATCCCGTCCATGCATGTCATCACCAGGACGCTGCGGGTGGTAAAGTCCCAATAAACCTCGGGGATGACGATTTCGGTGGAACCGGCGAAGTTGGCACCGAATTTTTCGATGCTACCCGCTTCGATGAACATATCCAGTTCTCGGAAAATCGTGCGTTCGAACTCGCGCACCACATTTGTGGCGCCTATGATGCGGCCGAACTCGAAGTGGCGTTCGAGCCTTTCGGCAAAGTAATACATCAGGCCGATGTCTTCACGGATATGCTTGGTGATGCCCGGCCGGATCACTTTGACCGCCACCCGGGTGCCGTCGCGGAGCCGTCCAAGATGGACCTGGGCCACCGAAGCGGCCGCCATGGCCGTCTCGTCCAGCGTCTCCCAGACCTCGCTCAAAGGCTTTTCAAGTTCTGTTTCGATGGTGCGGCGGATTTGGGCAAAAGGGATAGGGGACACCTGGTCCTGAAGCTTGCGCAGTTCCTCGACATAGGCCAGGGGAATCAGATCGCCCCGCAAACTGAGCATCTGGCCCAGCTTGATGAAGCTGGGGCCGAGCTCTTCCAGTGCCCGGCGCAGGCGGATGGGGGTGGGAAAGCCGCGCCGGGGCGGGGTCTCGGTGCCGGACCGGGATGAATCGACCCCGGTTCGGGCGCCGATGCGGTCCAGGAGGCTGCCGAAGCCGTGACGCACCAAAACACGCAGAATGGCGCCGAAACGGGCCAATCCGCCGATGCCGGAAGGCTTGGGGGATCTGGGCATGAAAGGGCTCTTTGAGGCTATGGGTCATGGCCCCGAGAGGCCGGATGCCTGCCTTCATATACCGATCGGCGCCGTTAGGCAAGGGAGGGGGGCCGCGTCCCGGCGATTCTCGATGAATTCGGGATCTGCCGGTTTGGCCAAGGGGCGGAAGTGCGGACCCCGAATTGGGCAGGGTAGCTTAAAATCAGGCGGCCTCAGCCTGAGTCTGCGCGCCCGGGCTGCGGTGGCCGGCCGGAGCGCCCGCCGAGCTGGCCGCAGGCCGCCATAAGATCCCGGCCCTTGGTGTTGCGCCGGCAGACGAAGACCCCGGCATCGGTCAAAAGGCGGGCGAAAGCCTCGATTTGTTCCTCACCGGGGGCCGGGTACTCGGGACGGATGCCGGGGTTGAAGGGGATCAGGTTGATGCGCGAGCGCAGCGGCGCCAGGAAGCGGGCCACCGCTGCGGCGTCCCCGGACCGGTCATTGATCCCTGGAATCAGCACATAGGCCGCCATGATGGCGTCGTCTTTGCCCAGCGGGTAAGCGGCCAGAGCCTCTTTGAGGTGCGCCAGAGGAAAGCGGCGATTGACCGGCATGAGCCAATCGCGCAGGCGGTCGTCGGCCGCATTGAGGGAAACGGCCAGCTTGAGGTGGGGAAACCCCAGGGCGGCCAGCCGGTGAATCCCGTCGGCCAGGCCGCAGGTGGAAACCGTCATATGGCGAAGCGCCACGTCCAGCCCCCGCTGATCGTTGAGGACACGTATGGCCTGCTCCACGGCTGAAAAATTGTCCAGGGGTTCGCCCATGCCCATGAAGACCACGTTGCGCACCCGGGCGCCGAAGCGGCGCCGGGCGGTCCAGACCTGGCCCGTGATCTCGGCCGGGCTAAGGTTGCGCTGCCACCCCATGCGTGCCGTTTCGCAAAACCGGCATCCCATGCGGCATCCGACCTGGCTCGAGACGCACACCGTGGCGTGGGTGGCCATGGGCAAGACTACCGATTCGACGGTGCCGCCGTCTTCGAAGCGGGTGACGAACTTGACCACCCCCTGGCTTTCGGTTTCCTTGACCACCGCTCCCGGCACCGGCGCCAGATCGAGGTGCAGGCGCCGGGCGAGGTCTTTCGAGGCCTGCACCTCCGGCGCCTCGTAGGCCTTGGGATTGCCGCGGCCGTAGAACTCGCGCATCAGTGCGGCGCCGTGGTAGGCACCGCGCCCGTATTCGCGCTGCAAGGCGGCGGTCAGTTGATCAAAGGTCAGCTCCAGCAGGTTCAGGTTCATCGAGGCGATGGCCGCATGGGCAAAGGTTGAGAGGCTGAGCATAACTTTTCTCGGGCGCCGGCGCTTTCCAGCGCGAAGGGTTCCGCCTCTAAACGAGGAAACAAATTTTTTAAGCCATTTTGCAGCGGCTGTCCATTATCTTTGCACGGCTTTTGAAATAGGGTATGGTCTTGGGTATTCGGGGTCGTATTCACCCGGTATCACCATCCCAGACAGAGGAGTCTCGTATGGCTAAAGTGTTAATCATCGGCGCCGGCGGCGTGTCCAATGTCGCGGTACACAAGTGTGCCCAGGTGCCCGAGGTGTTTTCAAAGATACTGCTTGCCAGCCGCACGGTGGAAAAATGCGAGGCCATCGCCGCCGATGTGCAGCGCCGCAGCGGGCAGCGCGTGGAAACGGCCAAAATCGATGCGGACGATCTTGCGGCCGTGGCGCAACTGATCCGCGCTTTTGAACCGGCTTTGGTGGTCAATCTGGCCTTGCCGTATCAGGATCTATCCATCATGGACGCCTGCCTGGAATGCGGGGTGGATTATATGGACACGGCCAACTACGAGCCGCCGGATCTGGCCAAGTTCGAGTACAAGTGGCAGTGGGCCTACCAGGAGCGTTTCCGCCAGCGGGGGATCATGGCCCTGCTGGGCAGCGGATTCGATCCGGGGGTGACCAACGTCTTTTGCGCCCATGCGGTCAAGCACCACTTCGACGAGGTTCACGAACTGGACATCATCGATTGCAACGCCGGCGACCATGGCCAGCCCTTTGCCACCAACTTCAACCCGGAGATCAACATCCGCGAGGTCACGGCCCGGGGCCGCTACTGGGACCGCGGCGAATGGATCGAAACCGATCCGCTGGCCTGGTCCATGAGCTACGATTTTCCCGAAGGGATCGGTCCCAAAAAGTGCTACCTGATGTACCACGAGGAACTTGAATCACTGGTGCTCAACCTGCCGGGACTCAAGCGCGCCCGCTTCTGGATGACCTTCGGCGACAGCTACCTCAAGCACCTGGAGGTGCTCGGCAACGTGGGCATGACGCGCATCGACCCGGTGGACTTCGGTGGAACGAAGATCGTACCCCTCCAGTTTCTCAAGGCACTGCTGCCCGATCCGTCCAGCCTGGGGCCCAAGACCCGGGGCAAGACCTGCATCGGCTGTTTTATCCGGGGTGTCAAGGACGGCCGGGCCAAGCGCTATTACGTGTACAACGTCTGCGATCACCAGCAAGCCTTTGCCGAGACCGGAGCCCAGGCCATTTCCTACACCACCGGGGTGCCGGCCATGATCGGGGCCATGATGATGCTCACCGGGCGCTGGCGCGGCCAGGGGGTCTTCAATATGGAACAATTCGACCCGGATCCCTTTATGGAAGCCCTCGGTCGCCACGGACTGCCATGGATCGAGCGTACCTGGAACGACTGAACCCGCAGCGGCTCCCCTCGCCCTGCTTCGTGGTGGACGAGGCGGTTCTGGCGGCCAACGCCGAGGTCCTGGACACGGTCCAGCGGCGCACCGGGGCCCGCATCCTGCTGGCGCTCAAGGGCTTTGCCACCTTCGCCTGCTTCGAACCGCTGTGCGCCGTGCTGGCCGGCACCTGCGCCAGCGGTCCCTTCGAGGCCCGGTTGGGCCGGGAAACCTTCGGCGGCGAGGTTCACGTGGCCTCTCCGGCTTACAGCGAGGCGGACATCGAGGAACTGAGCGGCCTGGCCGATCACATCGTGTTCAACTCCTTTGCCCAGTTGCGCCGCTTTTTGCCCCGGGTGCGCAGGGCCGGGCGGCCCATCGAGATCGGGATCCGCATCAATCCGGAGCACTCCGAAGGCGCGGTGCCGATCTACGATCCGTGCACTGCCGGCTCCCGGCTCGGGGTGCGCCGGGCTCATTTCGAATCCGGGATGCTCTCCGAGATCGGAGGGCTGCATTTCCATACCCTCTGCGAACAGAACGCCGACGCCCTGGATCGCACCCTGGCGGCGGTGGAAGAAAAATTCGGCGAATTTTTGCCGTCTCTCAAATGGATCAACATGGGCGGGGGGCATCACATCACCCGGGCCGACTACGATCTGGAGCTGCTTTGCCGCATAATCAATCGGGTGCAAGATCGCTACGGGCTTCAGGTCTACCTGGAGCCGGGGGAGGCCGCGGCCCTCAACGCCGGCCTTCTGGTGGCCACAGTCCTCGACGTGGTGCCGGCCGACATGCCGGTGGCGATTGTCGACACCTCGGCCGCCTGCCACATGCCCGACGTGCTGGAGATGCCCTACCGGCCGGAGGTCATCGGGGCCGGGCGGCCGGGGGAAAAGGCGTTTACCTGCCGCCTGGCGGGCAAGAGCTGCCTGGCCGGGGATGTGATCGGCGAGTACAGTTTCGACGCCCCCCTGGCCGTGGGCGAACCGATCGCTTTTCTCGACATGGCGATCTACTCCATGGTCAAGACCAACACCTTCAACGGTGTGCCCCTGCCGGCCATCGCGCGCTACGACAGCCGCTCGGGGGAACTGGAGGTGGTGCGCCGCTTCGGTTACGCGGATTTCAAGGACCGGCTGTCCTGAGGCCGGTCGTTCCGCCTGGCAATCGGTCATTTCCAAGACCGGTCGGACCGGTCCGGCAGATCGGCGGCAACCGTCGCTCCAACCCGCTACCCGGAGCAGGCCCATGCAATCCGATACCTTCACTTTAGGCACATCCGACGGGGTTCAGATCTTCACCTACCGCTGGCTTCCGGAGCCGGACACGCCGGTCAAGGCCGTGGTCCAGATCGTCCACGGCATGGCCGAACACGCCGGCCGTTACGCCCGTTTTGCCCGGGCCCTGTGTGCCGCCGGCTACGCGGTCTATGCCAACGACCACCGGGGGCACGGCCGAACGGCGGGCGACCCGTCTCGGATGGGATACTTCGCCGATCAGGATGGGTGGTTCAAGGTGACGGCCGATCTGCGCCAGCTCTCGGACCTGATCAGGGCCCGGCACCCGGATGCGCTTCTTTTCCTACTGGGCCACAGCATGGGCTCTTTTCTGGTGCGCACCGCTGTCATCCAGGATGCGGAGGGGATCGCCGGGGCGCTGCTTTCGGGAACGGGCGCCGATCCGGGCCTGCCGGGCAAGGTCGGGCTGGTTCTGGCTCGGATCATCGGCTCTTTGAAAGGCCGCCGGACCCCTAGCCTGCTGCTCAACCGGATGTCCTTCGGCGGCTTCAACAAGCCGTTCGCCCCGGCCCGCACCGAGTTCGACTGGCTTTCGCGGGATGGGGCCGAGGTGGACAAGTACATCGACGATCCGTACTGCGGCGCGGTGTTCAGCGCCGGCTTCTTCGCCGACCTGCTCACCGGGCTGGCCTGGATCCACCGGCCGCAAAACATCGCCCGAATTCCCAAGCATCTGCCGATCTACCTTTTTTCCGGGTCCATGGACCCGGTGGGCGACAACACCCGGGGGGTGCGGCGGGTTGTCGAGGCCTACCGGCAGGCCGGGATCCAGGACGTGACGGTGCGCTTTTACGAGGACGGCCGCCACGAAATGCTCAACGAAACCAACCGGGCCGAGGTCTTCGGTGATGCCATCGCCTGGCTGGACCGTCACCTTCCTGACTGATCACAACAGCACCAAGAAGGGCCTACCAACCGATGGCGTAAGATTCGCGTCGCGGGTCGGCCGCGCCGGTGAGCACCCCGTTTTGCCGGTCGATGACGATGGCGCAGACGCCGCCGGCCTTCCAGGCCCATTCGGGCCATAACTCTACCCGGTGTCCTCTGGCTTCGAGAGCCTGAACCACCCCGGCGTCGATGCGTTTTTCCATGCGCAGCAATCCGGGGTGGTAATCGTGGGGGTAGAAGGAGTTGGGAAAACTGAAGGTCGAAAAGCGCGGCATCTCCACCGCCAGCTGGGGTTCCATGCCGAATTCGACGATGTTCAAGAAAGCCTGGAGCATGGTCTGGCACTGGGTGTCGCCGCCCGGCGTGCCCAGCACGATGTGGGGTCGGCCGTCCTTGAAGATCATGACCGGGTTGGGGGTCAGGCGCGGCCGCTTGCCGCCGGCGATGGCGCACGGATGATCCGGATCCACCCAGGACTGGGCCCCGCGCGAGGATACCGCCAGTCCGGTTCCCGGGATGATTTCGGTGGTGTACGACATGTCGCTGGGGGTGGCCGAAAAGCAGTTGCCGTAGCGGTCCACCACGCAGACATAGCTCGTATCGAGCTGATCGTTGGGCGCCGGATTCGGTTCGGGATGCCGGTAGGCCCGGTTTTGCCCGATGGGCACGGCGGACGTCGATGCTTCGAAATCCCATGGGTTGCCGGCCGGCGGCATTTCGGGCCAAGCCCGGTCCAGATCGAGTGCGGCGCGCCGGGCGGCCGCATAGTCCTTGGACAGCAAACCCCGGATCGGCACGGCGCTAAAATCTGGATCGGTGTAGTACCGGTCGCGGTCGGCGAAGACCAGTTTGAGCGCTTCGGTGAGCAGGTGGATGTAGGCCGGGCTGTTATGGCCGAGCTGGCCAAGATCCCAGCCTTCGATCAGATTGAGGACCTGCAGCAGGGCCGGGCCCTGGCACCAGGGACCGCAGCCGTAGACCTGGTAGTCCTTGAAGTCGATCTGCAGCGGTTTTTCCACGGCCACCGAGAAATCGGACAGGTCCTGGGCGCTGAGCAAGCCGCCGTGCCGGCGGTGGTAGTCGACGATGGTCTCGGCGATTGATCCTTTGTAAAACTCGTCGCGTGCCGCCTGTAGGGCCGCCTGCCGGCCCGCAAAGCGCGTGCGGTCTTCGGCGGCCGCCATTTTGCGGATCGTGGTGGCCAGATCCTTCTGGCGAAAGATTTCGCCCGGACGGCAGGGCATGCCGTCGCGCGGCAGATAGATGGCGGCGTTTTCAGGCCACTGGAGGTATTTGGCTCTCAGTTCGACCAGGCTGTTGTAAAGAAACTGGTGCATGGGGAAGCCGTCGGCGGCAAGCTCGATGGCGTCGTGTGCCACGTCGGCGAAACGCATCGTACCGTAACGCATCAAGGCCGTGATCCAGGCGTCCGGGGCCGCCGGTACGACGGTGCGCAGAATCCCTTCCGGCAGCCGGCCCCCGTGGTGTTGCATGAAAAAATCGACCGAGGCAGCCTTGGGCCAGGGGCCCAGCCCGCTGATGGTGGCAAGCGCGCCGCTGGCGGCCTCGTAGACCATGATGGGGGCCACGCCGGCGAAATTGACCATGTCCGACTGGAGAACTCCCAGGCAGATGCCGGCGGCCACACCGGCGTCGACGGCGTTGCCGCCCCGGTCGAGAATTCGCATGCCGGCCCGGCTGGCCAGGCAGTGACCGGATACGATCATGCCGTGCCGGCCCTGGATGGCCGGGCGCATGGACAGACGGGTTTGCTCGTAGGTTGAAAAGACTTTGTCATCTGACATCGGCGGCCTCCTTTAGAGACTGCGCGGCGGCCAGCCGTCTTTCCATGGCCCGCATCTTGAATTCACGGCGCAGTCCGAAAAAAACGATCAGAATCGACAACAGGATAAAAAGCAGGGACAAGGGACGCGATAAAAAGAGCATCGGACCGGCGTCGGGCAGCATCAGCGAAGAGCGGAAATAGCGCTCCATCAGCGGGCCGAGAATGATGCACATCGCCATGGCCAGAACCGAGAAGCCGCCCTTTTCCATGATGTAGCCCACGACTCCGAAGATTACCGAGATCCAAAAATAGTAAATATGCCCGTAACCGATGGAGGCACCGGTGATGGCCAGAACGGATACCGCGGGCATGAGGTATTTTTTGTTGATCAGGGCTACTTTGGCGATGCGCGGGGCCAGCATCAAGCCGATGGGCAGGATCAGCAGGTTGCATAAGATCATGGTGCCGAAAATGACGTATACCAGGGTCGCTTGCTCGTGGAAGAGGGTGGGGCCGGGGATCAATCCGTGAACGGTCATGGCCCCGAGCATCATCAGTGTATTGGGATCGCCCGGAATCCCGAGGGTCAGCAGCGGCACCAGCGCCCCCCCGGTTACGGCGTTGTTGGCCGATTCACTGGCGCAAACTCCCTCAACGGCCCCTTTGCCGAATTCTTCCGGATGCTTGGAAGTCCGCTTGGCCTCCCCATAGGCGATGTACGAGCCCATCATGGCGCCGGTGCCGGGCAGGGTACCGACAACGCAGCCGATGGCGCTGGATCTGAGAATCGTCTTCCACAGTCGTGGGAGGTAGCGGTAGGCGATTGACAGGCCTGAGGCGTGCTGCTGGATTTGGCTGGTCCGCTTGGTGCTTTCGGCCATGCGGAAGGCTTCGGCGACGCAGAACAGACCGATAACGGCCGGTACTTCCGGAATGCCGATCATGATGTCCTGCACGCCGAAGGTAAAACGCGGATATTGCGCCACCGGATCGATACCTACTGTTCCGAGCAGGAGCCCGATTACCGAAGAAATCATCCCTTTGACCACCGAACGGCTCGAAAGGGAAAAAACCACCGCAACAGCGAACAACGCCAGGGAAAAATACTCCGGGCTACCGAACATGGTGGCTACCTTGGCCAGGTACAAAGAGAGGGTGATCAGAACCACGCAGCTCAGCAAGCCGCCCAGGGCCGAGGAGAGCGTGGCTACCCCCAAGGCCAATCCACCCTGGCCCCTGGCGGTCATCTGGTGTCCCTCGATGGCGGTGATGGCCGCGGTGGGCGTGCCGGGCACGTTCATCAAGATGGCGGTGATCGAGCCGCCGTACATGGCCCCGCAGTAGATACCCAGCATGAGGATGAAGGCTGTATATTCGGAAAACCCGAAAGTCAGCGGAATCAACAGGCCGATGGCCATGGTGGAGGTCAACCCGGGGGCGGCTCCCACCATCACCCCGCCGAAAACGGCCGTTACCATTAAAACGAGATGCTGGGGAGCCATCAAGAGGCCGAAGGCGCTGATCAACGTTTCCATCGATATTATCCCTGTGTCGGCATTAGTAGTCCATCAAGAGCTCAAGCCATGTGCCGGTGGGCACGTATGCCTGGAGCAGTTGTGCAAAAAACAGGTACAGGGCCACAGCCACGAAGATCGACAGCAGGATGCTGGGAAGGACCCTGGTCTTGAACAGGCGCATCAAAATGAAGGCATAGGCCGCCGTGGCAGCCATGAAACCGGCCCGGATGATCAACCACGGATAGCAGACGCTAAAAACGATCACCAAGGTCATGCGCCGCATTTGAGCGTCCTTTTCACCGCAGGCACCCCGGCGCCAGGCGTCGCGTCCCAAGGCCCTGAGAAAGTCCAGGGTCGATCCCTCGCCGGCCCGGGTCCGCGCCACCAGTTGGCCGATCAGAATCGAGGCGAACACGGCTGCGATGATGCAAAGGATGCGTGGAAACAGAGCTAGTCCGGCCGGGTCGGCCGGCAGGCGGGGAAAAGAAAAAGTAGTCACAAAAAATGCGATACTCATGATCAGCGTCATGACGCTGACGATCCATTCGGCAATCATGGGAGACCTCTTCGATGTTGCGCCCTGGACGTCGCACGGCGTCCAGGTCGCTCGGGCGTCTTACTTGGTAGCGTTGATCAGCGCGATGGCCTTGGTCATGTCCGCCTCCATTTTGAGCATGTGGGCGGTGTAGGCCTTGGCGTCCAGCCGGTAAAGAACCAGCCCAAGGGATTTAAGATCCCTAGCAAACTCGGGCACATTCCAAACCTTTTGGGTCGCCGCTGAAATTTTGGCCTTGACATCTGCGGGCAATCCTTTGGGGCCGCCAATGCCGTAGGGGTGCTCCCAGGCGATGTCCCAGCCTTTTTCCTTGAGGGTTGGAACATCCGGGTAGTCCTCGAGGCGCTCGGAGCCCATATAGGCCAGAAACCGGAGCGTGCCTTCCTTGATGTAGGGGATGTTGGGGCGCACCCAGGTGATATTGGCATCCACATGCCCGCCCAACAAAGCCGCGGTCTGCTGCGGTGATCCGGGGTGGGCGATGGCCTTGGCTTCGAAGCCGGCAGCATCCATCCACAGCACCATCGGCTGATGGTAAGTGCCGCCGATGTCCGAGATGCCGATGGTGCGTTTGCCCGGGTGGGCCTTGCAGTCGGCAACGAATTCATCGATGGTTTTCCAGGGCGCGTCCTTGCGCACCACCACCACCGGGGCCTGGTAGGCGTAGCCTTCGAGAATGTCGTAATCTTCCGCCGCGATGGGTGCCAGCGCCATCGGTTTGAATTTGGGCAGATCTCCCTGTATGGTTACTAAGGTATAGCCGTCCGGGCGGGCCGTTTTGGCCGCCATATACCCGACGCTGGCCCCTCCGCCGGTGATGTTCTGCACGATCACCTGCTGGCCGATGAATTGTTCGAAGTACTTGGTGAAAATTCGGGTCGCCGTATCCGCGCCGCCACCTGCGCGCCAGACAACAATGCACTTGATGTTTTTGTTCGGATAATCCGCCGCTGCCCAGCCGGCCGGCCCAACGGCCACCAGCACCGCAACCATCATCCCAGTCGCCAAATACCTCAGCCACGCCTTGCTTCTAGCCATTCTCATTCCTCCCTCTATGTTGTGGACGTTGGCGGTCTATTTTCCTACGGGGCACTGCGAATCCGGAACGCCGTCGTCCGTTGGTGGATCGGTCCGATTTTCCTTTTGCAGCACGACTTCCTCGATCATCATCAGGTGGCGCGTCATGGCGGTGATGGCCATTTGTGCGTCGTGGGCCGCAACGGCCCTGAAAATCTCTTCGTGTCCCTCTGCGGAGAGCTGCCGGCGCCGAACGCTCTGGGAATACTCGGCCCGGCTTTGTGAGAGCAGATCGCCGAGTAGGTCGACGACCTTGATCAGGATGCTGTTGCCGGAAGCGGCCGCCAGCGCCAGATGAAACGCGTGATCGCCATGGCCGGCTGCGATTTGGTCATCCAGATGGTTGAGGTGGGACTGATAAACCTGCTCCAGTTGCACCAGATCCTGCGCGCTGGCATTTTCGGCCGCCAGACCGGCGATCTGAGGTTCCAGTAGGCGGCGCAACTCGAAGATTTCACTGAGCTTGTCTTTTTCCTGATGGATGGCCATGGCCAGGATGTCCACCAGCCCGGTTGCGTCTCCGACTACGACGAAGGTTCCGCTGCCGGGCCGGCTTTGCACCAGCCCCTGGTGCTCCATGACGCGGATCGCCTCCCTGACCGAATGCCGGCTGACGTTGAAGATTTCCGCCAGTTCGCGTTCCGGGGGGAGCCGATCGCCGGAGTTGAGACGACCGGCACTGATCAGCTCGCGCACCTGACTGACGATCTGTTCGTGCAGCTTGGCCTTACGTACGGCCCTGAGGCTTTGGGCCGCAGATTCGCCTGACGATTTGGGCGGATTGGGTGCCATGATCATCCTTCCAGCAAGACAAACAGCATTAACAGGGCGAACATCACCAACATCCCGGTGGTCGCCTGTCCGGGGAATCTGGCGGCGGCCTGGTACAGCACGAAGGGGAGAATCAGCAGGGCCATCAGCACGGCGCCTTTGGTGCCTTTCCAGGTGCGCACCCGGGCCAGGATCGATCGAAGTGTTTGGTGTGCCAAGAAGTTTCCTCCACTACAGAAGACCATCGCTTTTCAACCTGCCCGGGATGCGCGCCGGGCTAACTCAAGCCGGCCGCGGCCAGGGTCACCAGGCCGATCAGGGCCGTGATCAGCAGCCCGTAACCGAGGGTGGCCCGCAGCACCGGGCCCTCCTTGCCGGCCAGGCCGACGGTGGAACAACCGACGATGATCTTTGCCGGTGCGATCATGCTGCCTAGAGCGCCACCTGTGGTCTGGGCCGCCAGGATAAGCGCCGCTGCGACCCCGGTCAGTTCGGCGGCCTCTTTCTGCAGGACGCCGAAGACCACATTCGAATTCGTATTGCTGCCCGTCATGAAAGCCCCCAGCAGTCCGATCCATGGCGATACGAAGGGATAGACGGCTCCGAAAACGGAGCCGATACCCTTGGCGAGCAAATAGTTCATGCCGCAGTGGTCCATGATCATGGCAAAGCTGACCATGGTTACGATCCCGAGGCTCGTAGGCACCCCATTTTTGACCGATCGGGACCAGATCCGGCGCCATGCACCCGGACGGCAGAGGCCCCGGGCCCGGTACAGCCCATAGCTGATCACGGTTGCATAGGTGAGCAGTGCGCCGCCGTGGCCGAAGACGTTGATGGCCTTACCTTTTCCGGCCGGGACCGTCCAGCCTGCCAAAGAAACGATTTCGGGAAAGCTGAGTGCGATGTTGATCCGCCCCAGAAAGGATTTGAGCGGGGTGACCAAAACGCCGGCGAAAACGACCCCGATCAGGATCAGGTAGGCTGCCATGGCCCACCCCAAAGGCAGGCCCGAGGGGGCGGTAAACGGTTCTGCGGGCCTCTGATAGCAGTCGAAGCGGGCGACCCAGAGGCCCGCCAGTATGCCGGCCAGACTCGCGCCGACACCGCCGAGGGTCCACATGCCGCAGACGGCCAATCCATACTGGGTCCCGGCCATCGCCGTACCGACGACAAGCAGGGCGGCCGCGCTGTGGCGCACCAGTCTGAACCCGCCGAAGACATGGATGGACGCAATTCCGCACAGGAATGTCGCCAGACCCAGAAGCAGGGCGCAGGCCGGGGCCAGATAGGCAAAGTCATAGCCTGAAACGGCCATCAAGGCCTGAAAGGAGGCCCCCATGGAACCGAAGGTCACCGACCAGCAGTGCCCGATGGCCGGCACGGCCACCGCTACCACCGGGGAAAATCCTAAACCGAGCAGCAGGGGGGCCACGACCGCGATGGGCACACCATAGCCGGCCACTCCCTGCAGAAAGGAGCTGAAGATCCATCCGAAGATGATCAACTGGATGGCCTTGTCGCCGGAAAAACGCTGGATGCCGCGGCCGATCGCCTCGATAGCCCCCGCCTCCCGGGCCACGTGGTAAAGCAGCAGGGCCGGCCAGATGATGTACAGCACGTTCAAGGAGAGCAGGGCAGCCTTGGCTTGCGAGTAGGCCAACAGCCGCGGATGGGCGCCGAAGGCCGCCAGCGATACGAACATGGCGGTAAACCAGCCGGCGGCGCCCGCCCGGCTGCCACCCCAGTTCAACCCAATCATCAAGACCAGAACCACCCCGATCGGGGAAAAGGCCAGAATCCATTGAGCCAGGAAAGGCATAACAACCCCCTGCCGTATCTTGTATCGGCTAAATCTGCATACCGAATGAAAATGGTTGGACCAATTTATGGGTAACCGGGAATGCATGTCAATAAAAAATTGAAGCGCCTTCCTTTTCTTCCTTTCTCCGGCTTTGATCTTGGCAACGAATCTGAGGATGAGGACTGATTCCTGCTGCCGGATGAGTTTTTTGAAGTCGAACAAATAAGATACGCTGTCCTCTTTTCCGGCACCAGGATTGACAGAAATATCTCTTTGGCCTATAAGCGGTTGTCATCAATCACGCACACGACGTGCCTCGAAACTCGCCGTATCTTATCGAATTTTATGATCAAAACCATGGCCGCATGCTGCCGCGGGTAATCGCACATCACGAAGATGCGCTCCGGATCGGTATCTTTTTACAGCCGCTGCCCCAAGGAGGCAAAAGATGAAACGATTCTTACGGATGGTGATTTGCGCCGGAGTGATCCTCGGTTTGGCCGGACCGGCGGCAGCCCATTTCGGCATGATGATTCCCAGCGATGCCATGGTCATGCCGGACGAAGCGCGCACCGTTGCCCTGACTTTGTCTTTTTCCCACCCGTTTGAGCGGGTCGGCATGGACCTGGTCAAGCCCAAGGCCGTAACGGTCACTGCCGCCGGCCGTACCCAGGATCTTCTGTCCGCCCTGAAACCCGTCGAGGTTATGGGGCATCCTGCCTATCGTCTCGATTTCAAGATTCAGCGTCCCGGGGCCTATATTTTCGTCATGGAGCCTGCCCCCTACTGGGAATCGGCCGAGGACTGTTTCATCATTCACTACACCAAGACCGTGGTGGCGGCTTTTGGGGACGATGAGGGCTGGGATGCCGAGGTGGGGCTGAAAACCGAAATCGTACCGCTGTCGAAACCGTTCGGGCTCTACGCCGGCAACGTCTTTCAGGGGATCGTCAAGCTTGAGGGCAAGCCGGTTGCCTATGCCGAGGTGGAAGTCGAATACAACAACAGCGATGGCAGGGTCCAGGCCCCCAGCGACTACATGGTCACTCAAACGATCAAGGCCGACGGTAACGGCGTGTTTACCTACTGTGCACCCAAGGAGGGATGGTGGGGCTTTGCCGCGTTGAACGGCGCCGATTTCAAAATCAAGCACGATGGGGCGGACAAGGACGTTGAACTGGGCGCCGTTCTCTGGGTCCATTTTGAAAAGTGGAACGAAAAATAGAGGCGCTCATTACCGACCCTTTCGCGCAGCTTTCCTGCGGCTTTACCGATGAACTGGAAGTGGCGGCGCGCTATGAAAGCAGCGAAAACGGCGAAGGCTGTCGGATTGCATCTACCCTGCGACGCGTTTGCCGATATACGCACTACCGCGAATATCTGCCTCCCGGTATTCCTCCACGACTTTCAATCCTGCGCCGGCGATGGCCGATAGGTACTCTTCCCTCGAAAAAAGGCCGATTTCCATAGATTGTTTATGGTAGGTTACTTCATCGTTTTTTCCGAGAAGGTGGTGGAAGGTGACTTCCACAATTTTGGGTTCTTTGAGGCGAACCTGTTCCAGGCGGGCGATTTTCAAATCCGGCCGGTCGACGGCATCGACCACCATAAGATCCTGAAAATCCTCGATCGTACTCCAGGGGGTGATCAGCGCCAATCCATCGGGCCGCAGGTGGGCGGCGATGGTGTTCATGGCGGCGCGCAGGTTTTCCACTGTTTTGACGAACCCGATGGACCCGTAAAGGCAGATCATGGCGTCAAAATTCGTCCCTAATTTAAAGTTAATCAGGTTGCCGGGATAAAAGGGGATCTGGGGAAATTTTTTCCTGGCCAGCGCAAGCATGTCCTCGCTGAGATCCAGCCCGGAAACACTGTAATCGTCCTTGAAGTAGGGAACATGTCCTCCCGTGCCGCAGGCCAGGATAAGCAGATCAGCTTGCGGCGCAAGGCCATGGCGGGTGAGCAGTTCTTTTACCCTGGCGGCTTCCGGTGCGTATTCCCTGTCGTTCACATACAAGGCGTCGTAATAATTGGAGATGGTTTCAAAGTCAGAATACATGGCAATACTCCCTGTTTAGATTTCAGCAATCGAATGATTTCCTGTAGGGGAACTGAACGGCTCGTTTAGATACTCTGATCCAATACGCTACGGATTTTGATGACAAAATCATAGGGTGTGAACGGTTTCTGGATGAATTGGACTCCCTCGTCCAATACGCCCCGATGAGCAATGAGGTCAGTGGTATATCCTGACATATACATGCATTTCATATCCGGGTGGAAGGATTTCAACTGTTGCGCAAGTTCATGGCCGTTCATTTTCGGCATCACCACATCGGTGATCAGAAGGGCGATATGACCGGCATACGCCTTGGCCAATTCCAGGGCTTCAAAAGGGCTATTGGCCGCCAAAACTTGGTAATGGTATTTGCTCAGGATCTGTTTGGCAAGCTTTAAAATGGAGGTTTCATCCTCAACCACCAGCACTGTCTCGCCTTTGCCTTGCGGGGGGGCTTTGAAATGCTGCCGGTGTTTTTCAGTTATATCCTCCCCGTGTTTGGGGATGTAAATCTGGAAGGTGGCGCCTTTTCCCGGTTCGCTGTGGACCTTGATGAAGCCGTTGTTTTGCTGAACAATTCCGTAAGCTGTAGCGAGTCCCAGGCCAGTACCGCGGCCGACCTCCTTAGTGGTGAAGAACGGCTCGAATATTTTGTCCAGTATTGCCGGATCGATACCGCAACCGTCGTCGTTTACGGATAGCCGTACAAACTCGCCGGGAGAATGTTCCGCATGCACGGCACAACCGGCCGGGTCGAGGGTAACATTGGCCGTTTCGATGATGATCTTGCCCACGTCGATAATCGCGTCTCGGGCATTGATGCACAGGTTGGCTATAATCTGGCTGAATTGGGACGGATCCATCAAGATCGGCCAAACGTTTTTCCCTGGATCCCATACCAGATCGATGTCTTCTCCGATCAGGCGCCGGAGAATTGTCAGCATACTTTCAACGCCGGAGTTGGGATCGATCACTTTAGGTTCGATGATATCCTTGCGGGCGAAGGCCAGCAATTGCCGGGTAATGCCCTTGGAGCGCTCGGCGGCGGCATATATTTCTTTCAGATCGTTGCGCAGCGGATCTTGCGGGCCGACTTTGTCCAGAGCCAACTCCGAGAAACCGATGATGATGCCGATAACATTGTTGTAATCATGAGCAATGCCGCCGGCCAAGCGGCCGATGTATTCCATCTTCTGAGCTTGTTGCAGTTGAGCTTGCAGATTCTCCCGTTCAGCCTCGGCTTTCCGGCGTTCGGTGATGTCGCGCGCTATGGCAAGCACCTGAGGTCCTTCGCGGGTTTGCAAAAGAGACATGGTGATTTCAACCGGAAGGGTTGTCCCATTCTTTCGACGGTGCATTGTGTCGATGGTTATCGGATTTTCTTGTGATATGCGTTGGCTGATCTCAAACAGCGCTCCGGATGATGGGATATCTGCATCAATATCGATGACGTTCAGATTGAGAATTTCGCCTTCTGTGTACCCCAATGCCCGGCAAGCTTGCTTGTTAGCCTTCACCAGAGATCCGTCCGGCTTGGCGACATATACTGCATCGGCGGCCTCTTCGAACAAGATTCGAAGGTGTTCTTCCCGCTCTCTCAATGCCTTTACCGTCTCTTTGTGTCCGGTGATTTCGTTTTTCAGAGCGGCTATGGCCTCATTTTTTTCCATTTCTTTCTGGGAAAGGTTGCGTGACATATCGTTCAGGGCCTCGGCAACCATTCTGAGCTCGCCGGGTGGCGTAACTGTTTCACTTGAAGGGCTCAAATCTCCTTTCTGAATGCGCCGGATCCTGATGACAAGATGATTGATAGGATCCAAAATAGCTTTTTTGCCGAAAAACCACGCCATAAAAAAGCATAGTAACGCAAGAAAGACGATCGTTGATAGGCTCGTTATCAGTGTGCGGCTTATTTCTGAATAAATTTCTTGTGTTGGGATGCCAATCAGGATGATTATTTCGTTGTTTTTTTCTCCGATCGAAAGCCTTTCAAACCAATATATGCGTTCAATATCTTCCGTATCCTTGCAAGCAAAACGTCCTTTTGTTGATAGAGGAATGGATATATTCATGCATTCAAATATGTTAGCTCCAACACACTTTTTACTTGAGATAGATTGGTAAAGTAAGACACCGTTTCTATCCGTGATACAGATTACTGAATCAATCGGGAGCAGTATTTTTTCGAAGATCGTCGAGTAGTGTTCCAGATCGTAAGCCGCCCCTACCGCACCTATGAATTTTTTTTCGGAATTGAATATCGGAAATGCAAAAGGAATAGAAGCTTTTTGGGCGGAGCGACTGATGATAAAGTTACCGATAACAAAATCACGACTTTTTTTAATTCGCTGAAACTAATTACGATCTTTTACGTCAATGGTCTGTTTTAGCGGAATGGCACAACAATCTATAAGGCCGTCTTTGTCTGCCGCAACGATAGTCGAATATTGACGGTTAGTTCTGTGAAGTTCATGCAAAAATCGATTGCATTCTGGAAGATGTAAATTTTGTATCGCAGGGACACTGGATATTACAGTGAGGAACTGGCGGGTTTGATTGATAATATTCAGTTGCTCTTTACTGAAGAGGCGGATCATGTGTTTGGCATTTTTGTCAATGTCTCCAATGTTATGGCGATAATGGTAGTATTCGGAAAGAAGTATGATGGTTGAGATAGGTATGAATATTATCAAAATCAACACGAACAGTTGCTTTCGCAATGCCGATGAATGTCTGTGAAAAATACCCATTTCAGATTCTCCTGGAAATCAGCGCAATATTCCACTACTAGGCTTCAATATGTTCCGGACAGTTTGCGTAATGCCGAGATTAATATTCAATATTTTATGGCTATAAACATTTCAAGGGCATTCGCGCTATTAAAGGTAGAGCAATTTTACCCCATGTAAGCTTCCATGGCAAGGTGATGGCGTTCAGACGGCCGAGGCTGTCTTGGATTTAAAAGCTAGTTTCCGTCCATAAATCGCCAAAATCAGCCGCCCGAGGACCCTGCAAAGAGGCGGCAGGCGAATAATCTCGAAAGAATTTAGCAAAAAACAAGCCCTTAACAGTAAATGTTACTATTCACCCTAAAATCCGGGAACACCTCACCTGTTGGCTTTACGTGTCGAACGGGTGCCGTACCGTCAGGCCAACTGTTTGCGGGCAATCGTAAGCAGGTTGGCCGAAACGATCGACGCCCAAACATAACTCTGGAACGATCGCCATCCTTTCCAAGTGCACCGATCCAGCCCCAGGCTGCGCTTGAGCCAGGATATGCCCGCCTCGATGCCGGCCCGGAAGCGACGAAGGCGCCTGTACACATACGGGCTGCGGCACATCTTCTCCGGGTCCAGGCCGCGCTTTTTGGCAAAACAGACGTCTTTGATTCCCTTGTCCTTGGCGGCCTTCAAATTCGCCTTGGAAGCAAACCCTCCGTCCAGTGCAACTTTGAGCGGGCAGCGCCCGTAAATCTTTTCTTGCCGATCGAGCATCGTCTGGGTCAAGGTCACATCGGCCGGGTTGCCTTCCACGATCTGACAATCGAGAATCAGG
The DNA here is from genome assembly GCA_963668645.2 of Desulfobacterales bacterium. GTDB lineage: Bacteria > Desulfobacterota > Desulfobacteria > Desulfobacterales > UBA2174 > UBA2174. Next base: position 986,736 of record CAXXWC010000021.1, on the reverse strand, counting down.
TTCGAACGGCCTCCGGTCAGACATATCTTGTGACCGAAAAATGTGTCGCGCCGGTCCTTGACGATGATGTCGGTATGCTCCTCGAAAATCGACACGAGCTTTTCCGAGGCCGGAACCTTCTCTCCTTTGATGACGCGGCGCTGGGTCTGCGCGATGACCTTTTCAGTCAGTGCAACGTAGCGTTCCAATTCAAAAAACAGGCCCAGCGCGGTCAGGTTGTCAGCACCGACCGTCTTGAGCCGTTCGATAGCGCGCCGGGCCGAAGCCAACGACTTTGCCGTGTACTTGAGAAGATCGACATAGGCCCCACGACGTTCATTTTTGCTGCGGGCGTACTGAATTTTGACCATGCGCCGTTTGGCCACCCGGCGGTGATCGTGGTATCCAAATCGGCCCAGGCCAAGATCCCGGACCCTTTGCTGCAACCGGCTCAGCACCCGGACACAATCATACAGCAGGCTCGAATCACTGGGCGCGTGGATATTGCTTTCGACAACCGTACAATCGATACGTGCCACACGGCCTTTTTCGATCTTGTTTTGTTTGGCATAACCGAGCACTTCAAGGTTGATCGCCTCCCAGGTCTGATCCGACAGGGCCTTGATGTTTTTGTTGAGCACCGACTTTTTGAACCCCTTGTCGGCAATGCCGATACGGCAAAAACGCCGGATACTCTGGCTGTCGACCAGATGAAAAGCCAGGTCCTGGTAGGTCAACTCGTGGAGCCTCATCACCACGGCCGCTCGCAGCACCTGCTCGGCGCTCATGCCTTTTGCCCCGGCACGGCTGACAACACGGCGCCGCTTGCAAAGATCTTGCAGCACGAACTCGGTGATGATAGGTTTGCTGTCCAGGATGCCGGAGATGGCTTCGAGCTCTTGGGCTTGGATGTGGCTGGCGATCTCGGGCATCAGGGGCATTTGGCGTTGCCATTTTTCGCGCATTTTGTGTTGGTCCTTTTCTCGGCTTTGTTAGTATTTACGGTTGTTTGGCGACATCGTTTATACTACACTCAGCCTCGAAACTCCAGCACAAAATGCGCTTTTTTTATGCCGGCCGGATAGTTACGGCCGCGGATGGACACAAGCTATAAACATTTTCGGTGTGCAGAAGTCAATTTTGAATGCCATTTTTCTAAACGGGATATGGAGGAAAGCAGGACCAGAGATTTGCCCCCGATGCGGTCGATTCAGCTTGACATTCCACAGGAAACTGGATAATGGTTCCTAAAAATATGCTAAAAGACACTAAAGGATTGCCAAGGGCACAGGTTGAAAGAAGACGGTAAGAAGCCGTTGTTCCCCCGCCACTGGAATCGGGAAAGAAGGCCGCTGTAGCTTCAGGGTGGTGCAAAGGGAGCCGAGCAGGAGGATGCCCAGGAGTCAGGAGATCCGCCTTGTTGTTTGCTATTAAGCAAACCTAAAGGCACGGTGTTCAGGTCTTATCGACAAAAAATCAGGTGAAACGGCCATGAAGGTCCGCGCCCCGGTAAGGGGCCTGGTCTGCATGGCCGTTTTTTTTGATGCCATGGGGCGTTAACCGATCGCAAAAAAGGAGGAACACGGAGAAATGCTGTAACGGAACACACACCTATCTGCCGGCCGGGTGTGTTTGTATTTACAATAATATCATTGTTTTTAGGACCGCGGGGCGGATCCGGATTCGGCCTCAATAGGGATAAACGCGCAATCAAAAGGTGGAAAAATGAAAATCCAAGCACAGATCAAGTCGGCTTTAATCATTTGGATCCTGGCCATCGTTGCGGCCCTGCCGGGACTGGCTGCTGCCCAAGCGGTCGAGACGCATAATCCGGGCAGGGGGGGGTACACGCTTGTAGGACTTGGACCGGCGGGTCTAGACCTGATGACGCCGCGGCAACTAAAGGCCATCCAGGAGGCGGACGTGGTGTTTTGCCGGCCTGAAACCAAGGCCATGCTGGAGCCAAAGGTCGATTTCAGCGAAAAGCAGGTCATCGACGGATACAATCTGATTTTCCCCTTTTACAACAAGCCGTGTCCTGAAGACCACGGCGCGCGCAAGACCCGCTGGGGAAAAACTTGCGAGGAATTCCATCATTTGCAAGCTGAGTTTGCCGGCATGGTGCGCCAATTTGTGGCCCAGGGCAAAAAGGTGGTCATGACCATCGGCGGTGATCCCACCATATACAGCCCCGGCATCTGGAGCGTATTGACCCTGCAGGATATCAACGCCAAGGTGGTCCCTGGGCTCAGTGCTTTTAACGCGGCCAACGCTGCCCTCAAGGCGGGCCTGGGGGAGGTGATGATCACGGCACCGTTCGACAAAGGGGCCGATGCCGACTCCCTGGAGAACCTGGCCCGGCACGAAAAAGCCACCATGGTCATCTTTATGCCCCGAAAGATGGATAGCCTTCTGGCCCGTTTGGCCAAAGTCTACCCTGCTGACATGCCGGTGGGCGTGGTGTCGGATGCCGGAAACCCCGCCAAAGAGAGGGTTGTGCTGGGGACCATCACCGATATCAAAGAAAAACTGGCCGATGTGGACATCGGGCGCTCCCTGGTCTATGTGGGCCGCGCCCTTGGCGCCTCGGCCTATACACCGTCCAGGGAGGCCAAGAGCAAAGGGAAGTATTATCTTGTGGGCCTGGGCCCAGGGGATCCGGATCTGATCACTCTGCGGGGCCTTGAAGTCATCAAAAAGGCCGACGTGATTTTTGCCCACCGCAGGATAAAAGAGACCTTCAGCAAAGAGCTGGCAGGAAAAGATGTCATCGACGGTTATCATCGGCTTTTTCCCCACTACGGTAAGCCCTGCCCCAAACCTGGCGAGCAGCCGGCCCAGGAACGCCGCGAGCGCATGAACTGCGAGGAATATCACCAGAAACAGGCCGAGTTCGCCGGCATCGTGCGCCGGGCCGTGGCCGAGGGCAAGATCGTGGCCATGCTGGACAGCGGCGACCCCATGGTTTATGGCCCCTGCAACTGGAGTCTGGACGAATTTAAGGACATCGACACCGAAGTGGTGCCGGGCATGAGCTGCTTCAATGCGGCCAACGCCGCCCTGGGCGCGGGAGTGACCGAGGGCAAGACCTCCCATTCGGTGCTTCTGGCATCGGGCTGGTCCGTGGAGGAGATGGCCAGGGAAAAGGCCACAATGGTGCTGTTCACCATGCGTACGGAATTTGAAAAGTTCATCGACGCGCTGCAAGAGTACTATCCGCTGCAAACGCCAGTGGGGATAGTGATTATGGCAGGCTACGCCGATAAAGAGCAGGTGGTGCGTTCAACACTGGGACAGATCATGGAAGAAAAAGGTGAGGGCCGGCTGCCATTCCAATACATGCTTTACGTGGGAGACGCCCTGACCAACGCAAAACCATACTAGCCAAAAGGCGAACGAGGTCTGCACGATGTCGCGTCCGTGTTGTGTGCGGATAATACAAAGGTGCAGACCGGAAAAATAAGTGACACTACCGGCGGCCTGCATGCCGAGCATATGGCCGCTGGTGCAGCCTTGAAACCGCGATTCGTCGTTGCCTGCTTCCAGTAAAGTTAAAAAAGGGTTAGGCAATTGCCTAACCCTTTGTTTTTATTATGGTCGGGAAGACTGGATTTGAACCAGCGACCCCAGCGTCCCGAACGCTGTGCTCTACCAGGCTGAGCCACTTCCCGACAAATAAAAAATACCCTTTAAGTCAAGGCGCCACGGATGTCAACAGCAAACTAACCGAAAGGATTTTCCGCCACGATCGTCTCTTCGCGTCCCGGGCCCACGGATACGATCTGGACCGGAACTCCTGTCAGCTCGGCGATGCGATCAAGGTACCGGCGTGTTTCGGCCGGCAGGTCCGCCAGACGCCGCACGGCCCGGATATCCAAATTCCATCCGGGCAGGGTCTCATAAACCGGTTGGCATTGGCTCATGACTTTCAGATCGGCGGGAAAATCTTCCAGGATCTGGCCTTTGAAATCGTAGGCTGTGCAGATGTTGATCTTATCCAGACCGGTGAGCACGTCGAGTTTGGTGATGGCCAGTCCGGTCAAACCGTTGAGCCGGCGGCTGTTGCGTAGCAGAACCATGTCGAGCCACCCGCAACGCCTTTTGCGGCCGGTGGTGGCGCCGAACTCGGCCCCGGTGCGCTGCAGGTGGTCTCCGATTTCATCGGTAAGTTCGCAGACAAAGGGACCGGCCCCCACGCGGGTGGTGTATGCTTTGACAATCCCTACTACGCCGGTTATGTCCCGGGGTCCGACACCGGCCCCGGCGCAGGCGTTGCCGGCCACCGTGTTGGAGGAGGTGACAAACGGGTAGGTGCCATGGTCGATGTCAAGGTGGGTCCCCTGGGCGCCTTCGAAAAGGATCTGGCGGCCATCGCCGGTCAAGTCGGCGATTTCCCGCGACACATTGGTGACATGGGGGCTCAGGCGCTCGGCAAAGCCGCGGTACTGGGCGATGATCGGCGCGGCTTCCAGGGGCCGGGCGCCGAAAAATTTCTCAAGATAGAAGTTTTTTTCTTCCAGGATCATCGTCAACCGCTTCGAAAAATGGTCAACGTCCATCAGATCCACGAAACGGATTCCGCGCCGGGTAGCCTTATCCTCATAAGTCGGCCCGATCCCTCGGCCGGTAGTGCCGATCTTCTGATCGCCCTTTTTCTTTTCCCGCTGTGTATCTATCACCTTGTGGTACGGCATGATCAGGTGGGCCCGCTCACTGATGCGCAGGAGGTGGGCACCGAGATCGATGCCCCGGGCCGAAAGGCGGTCGATCTCAGCGATGAGTACTTCCGGATCGACTACCACCCCGTTGCCGATCATGCAGACTTTGCCCTGGAGGATCCCCGAGGGGATCAGGTGGCTGATGATCTGCTCTCCGGAAACAACCATCGTGTGTCCGGCGTTGTTGCCCCCCTGGAAACGGACCACCACATCGGCCTTTTCGGCCAGCATATCGACGATTTTGCCCTTGCCTTCGTCACCCCACTGGGTTCCGATGATGACGATGTTCGCCACTTGTCAGCTCCTTAATGTTTAGAAAAAGATCTGTCCTTGTATGAAAAGCTGTCAAGGTGCCGTGGCACCGGCCGCAGTTCAGCGCCGCCTGCGGAAAAAATTTTGTATCATGGTTCGGCAGGCATCTTCCAAAATGCCGCCGGTGGTTTTGATGCAGTGATTGAGACGGCTGTTATTGCAAAAGTTGTACATCGAACCGGCGGCCCCCCACCTGGGGTCTGGAGCACCGAATACCAGACGGTCGATGCGGGCGTGCACCGCCGCTCCCATACACATGATGCAGGGCTCGATGGTCGCATACAAGGTGGTTCCAACCACTCTATAGTTGCCGACTCGCTGAGCGCCTTCGCGCAGGGCCAGCATTTCGGCATGCGCCGAAGGGTCTGCCAACTCGATGGTGCGGTTTCCGCAAACAGCCAACAATTCACCCGATTCGGCGACAAGTACTGCTCCTATCGGAACTTCACCGCGCTGTCCAGCCTTTTCGGCGGCCGATAGAGCCAACTGCATGTAATGAAGATCGTCGTTTTGCATCAACTTCTCATATTGCCAATCGGCGCCAAGATCAAGCTGAACTAACCGTTGACAAGCCTGAGCGTTTGGCCTATATCGTCACCCACCGTTGCGACGGTAGGCGCCCGTAGCTCAGTTGGATAGAGTGCCGGACTACGAATCCGTAGGTCGCAAGTTCGAATCTTGCCGGGCGCGCCAGAAAAATAAAGGGGTTCGGCCACTGGTGGCCAACCCCTTTTTTATATTCTGGCTCAATCAGATCGGTGCGTTCTGTTTTCTGCCATGGCCCGGAAGCAGGTAAGCTCCTGAGCTTTACGGCATGGTCCCATCAACCCTTGTAAAGGGCACCCCATACCCACCGGCCCGGATTATACAGCCGTTTAAAGAGACGGGACTGAAAAAATAAAAGTCCAAAATCCGGATTGCCCAGGGATGGAACAGGATGCCGTGGCACCGGATGCTCCAGACCGGAGAAGTCGTTTCCGAAAGGGATATCGGCCGTTTATGCCGGGTCTTCACGCGTGGTGATTGTGGTTGTATGCGATCAGCCCCTGGCCTGGTCAGGTACCCATTTCAGTCGGCACAACCTTCCAGCCCCCGTCGAAAAAAGGCTTTCAGCGCGCTTCCGTTTATCTTGACGCTCTTGTCCAGCGCCGACTCGAAAAGGCGGAACAACATCAGCGCGAGAAGGTCGGCGGTCAGGGGCACATTCACGTCTGCAAAGGTTCCTTCGGCGATTCCTCCCTGGAGATAGGTGACAAGCAGGTTTTTCAGATCCTCGCGTGCACCGGCGACCAACTTTTCAAGATCGGCACGGCCGGATTCGAGGCGGTGGGGAACCGGTCTGAAAACCAGCGCCGCTTCATGGGGATAATCCTTTAAAAATTGACAGTGGGCCCCGACCAGTGCATTCAGCCGGTATTTGGGCTTTCCCGATTTGGGTATTTTTCTCAGCATGTCCTGGTAAAGGTCATGGGTGGTCCGCACAATATGGGCATAAAGATCCGGTTTGCCTGAAAAATGGTAGTATATGAGCGGCTCTGTGACCTTCGCACCCTTTGAGATTTCGAGGGTGGTAATGCCTTCGTAGTCCCTTTCGGCGAACAACCGTTTTGCTGTGGCAGTAATCGTTTCGAATTTTTCGCTTACGATCGCCATGAAAATGACCTCCGTTCATTTTTTATTCTCGGCCCAGTCTGACATATTTTTCTGCAACTTGAAAGTGTTCTGGCAAGGATTTGTCTGAATTTGTGATTTTTGGTGCGATTTCGGCCAATCTGACCTTTGGCGGCGATGAGTGTAAATCGGTCCATGTCCGTTCTGACCAGAGGGCCGGCGCTTTCCGGATGCTTATTTTCCGGCGAATCATCGATCTTTCGACGCCAGCAGGTCCTTGCGCGATCCTGGTGTGTGCGTGAATGCCGGCAGGCACCGAATTTTGCGCGCGGGCCAAGTGTAAATCGCTGCCCGGCCGGGGCGCGTAATGCATATTCGGTCTGCCGGACATTACCGGCAACGCCAGGAGTTGGACCGTCGGGAAGCTTGAAGGCCAAGCATGGAATTTCGACTTGAATGCCGTCAGCCGTATCAATGAAACAGTGGTTGACTGGTGCAAGCCTCAATAAATAATCGCTTCCACCACGGCCAAAGACAAGAAATTGACCCTTGCACCGGCCGAAAGGAAAGAGAGCTGCGAAGAGGTGGCCCGCACCTTTCGGTGTGCCTTTTCATTGGATAGTTGAAGTGGCATACCGATTTTTACAGGAGGCACGGGGGGAAGGCCGGATCGGGGCATCATCAATGCCAGATATTGTCGAAAGACGCAGAAAATTATGAAAGAGCTGTCCGAGTGACAATGCCGGGCTGGTAATTTTAAAAATTTTAAATACCACGTTAAATAAGTATGTTAAAGGAATTTGAGTGTGGCGGAAGTGCATGGGAATCGAACCCACCCGGGACGGTTTTAGCGCCCCACACCGGATTTGAAGTCCGGGAGCCCCACCAGTGAGCTGCGCACTTCCGCAAACAACAAACGAGCCTCATCATAGATTTTTCGCTGTTTTTGTCAACTGGCTTTCTTTCTCCCCTCTGTGTTTGCTGGATGCCGCCAGATGGGCCCGGTTGTTTGCATGGTGGGGCTGTTTTCCCGGTAGCGTTGCGAGACGGTTTGGGGTACCTTGAAAAGCAATGGCCGGTTCTCATCGGGGGAGCCATGTCACCCGGTTTCGGATCGGGACGTTGCGCCAGGGGGCAGGGGAGCATATTCCGCTCCTGCGAAGATCATTGACCTGCTGGACACCAGGCCCGACCGGAAGATTTTAGCAAGAGGATAGGATTGTTTGATGCTGGCATATTTTGACTGTTTCGCCGGAATCAGCGGCGATATGACATTAGGGGCTCTGGTCCACTTGGGGCTTGATCCGGATTGGCTGGAAGCCGAATTGATGCGGATGCCGCTTCACGGCTTCCGGCTGCAAAAGGGGGTATTGCACCGCCACGGTATTCAGGCGACCCGGATCGAAGTCATTACCGACGAAGGCCACGTGCATCGCAACTGGGCGCAGATTCGCGCCATGATCGAGGCCAGTCCTTATTCCGAAGCTGTTCGTCGAAGAAGCCTGGCCGTTTTCCAGCTTATCGCCAGGGCTGAATCGCAGATCCACTCCGTGGCGCCGGAATCGGTGCACTTTCACGAAGTCGGCGGCATCGACGCCCTGGTGGACATCGTTGGCACCTGTCTGGCGTTAGAACGACTGGAGATTGGAAAAATTCAGGCCTCCGCTTTACCCCAGGGGCGAGGGATGGTCAAATGCGCCCACGGTGCATTGCCGCTGCCGGCCCCGGCGACGCTCGAGATCCTAAAAGGGATTCCGGTTTACGGGGTTCCGGTGGAGGCCGAACTGGTGACTCCCACCGGTGCGGCGTTGATTGCCGGTCTGGCAGAAGGCTTCGGGCCGCTGCCGGCCATGCAGGTGGCCAGGATCGGTTATGGGGCCGGGATGCGTGAACTCGAGGATCGTCCCAATCTGCTGCGTGTCGTGACCGGCAGCCCCACGGATCTTATGCACGATGAAACGGTGGCCGTCGTCGAGGCGACCATCGATGACATGAATCCAGAAATTTTCGGCTTCCTGATGGAACAGCTCTTTGCCGATGGAGCCCTGGACGTGTGCTGGATTCCGGTGCAGATGAAAAAAAATCGGCCCGGCACCCAGATCCAGGTGGTTTGCCGTTCACACGAGCGGGAGGCTTTCATATCCCGGATTCTTGATGAAACCACCAGCCTGGGCGTGCGCCACACCCTGGTACAGCGCCGGGTTCTGGCGCGCCGCAAGGAAGTCTGTGACACCCCTTTCGGCCCGGTCCAAGTCAAACGGATCTGTGGAGCCCGGGGTATAGTGCGTCGCGTGCCCGAATACGAGGAGTGCCGGCGTATCGCCCGGGAACGAGACCTGCCGCTGCATGAGGTTTACAGCAGGCTGCAGCAGCACCTGGGGGCGGTGGAATGAGACTTGACCGGCTCTTGTGGTTTTACTTGCCGCGCAAGGCGCAGGCGACCATGAACAGATCATCATGAACGGAATGGACACCACCGATTCTGATAACTTGACAAACGCCAAGGCAGCGGATAGACACCAGCCATGACGCCCATGGACAAAGTGGCGGTCTGGTGTGCGACCGGCCTGATGGTCGGAAAGATCCCCGTGGCTCCCGGCACCTTCGGCACGGTCGCGGGGATTCCTTTGTGCCTCCTGGTGGCTGCCATCGAACCGCAGACCGCTGCCTTGGCCATTTTGGTATTCCTGGTGCTGGCGGTCTGGGCGGCCGGCCGAGGGGCTAAGGTGCTCGGAGCCAGGGACCCGGGCAGCATTATTGTCGACGAGATGGCCGGCATGCTGGTGACGCTTTGGGGCATACCGATCAATGGAGCCGTGCTCATCGCAGGATTTATCCTTTTCCGCCTCTTGGATATCCTCAAGCCATATCCCATCCGGCGCCTGGAAAAGCTGCCGGGGGGAATCGGGATCGTGGCCGACGATGTGGCCGCCGGGATCGTGGCCAATATTTTATTGCGCGGCGGACTTCATTATTTATAGATAAAATATACCTTTGACATAAGTTAAACGAAAAATGAGCCATGCAGTGAATTCACATTCGGCAGCGCCAAACAATTCGCCCTCTGCGACCAAGGGGCGTGTGCGGGAAAATGTCGAGGCCATTGTCATCGCCATTCTCCTCGCCCTGTTTATCCGGGCCTTCGTTGTCCAGGCCTTCAAGATTCCTTCCGGTTCGATGAAAGAGACCCTTCAAATCGGAGATCACATCCTGGTCAACAAGTTCATCTACGGCATCAAACTGCCCTGGCTCGGAACCACCCTGATCCCGATCGGTAAGCCCGAATCCGAGGACATCGTCGTATTCCGTTTTCCAGAGGATCCGGACAAGGACTTTATCAAACGCACCGTAGCCGTGGCCGGGGATACGGTGGAGGTGCGAAACAAGAAGCTCTTTATCAATGGGCAACTCGTTGAACGGCCCTATGCAGTCTTCATGGATCCCCACGTGCTCCCGGGGATCCTCCAGCCGCGTGACAATATGGGACCGGTGACCGTTCCACCCGATAAGATTTTCGTGATGGGCGACAATCGCGATCACAGCTACGACAGCCGCTTCTGGGGATTTGTGGATTTAAAGGCCGTCAAGGGGGAGGCTTTTATCATTTATTGGTCCTGGGACAAGGAGCACTTTCCGGGCGGAGCCGAGTGGCTGACTTGGTGGCGCTGGGTGCGCTGGGATCGGATTGGAACCCTTATCAAATGAAACGGGCGGAAAAGATGAGCGGACTTTGAATGGCGGCGCGATGGGATTGTATATCATTTTAGCTCTCAACACCTTGCTGGAGCCCCCATGCAACTGACGCGCAAAGACATTCTCGGCATCGCACCCTTGTCGGTGGAGGAGATAAACCTGATTCTCGACACCGCCGTGCAGATGCGCGAGATTTCCAACCGTCCTATAAAAAAAGTGCCGACCCTGCGCGGCAAGGCCGTGGTGCATTTTTTCTACGAGCCGAGCACGCGGACCAAAACATCTTTCGATGTTGCCGCCAAGCGCCTTTCGGCCGACAGCCTCAGCCTGTCCAAAAGCACCAGCAGCCTGGTCAAGGGCGAAAGCCTCATCGACACGGCCCGCAACCTTGACGCCATGAATCCGGATGTCATCGTTATCCGCCATTCTAGTGCCGGCGCCCCCCATCTGATCGCCCGCAACGTGCGCTGCAGTGTAATCAACGCCGGTGACGGGCGCCACGAACATCCGAGCCAGTCCCTGCTCGATATGCTTACTGTGCGCGACCACAAGGGAAGATTGGACGGGTTGCGCATCGCCATCATCGGGGATATCGCCCACAGCCGTGTGGCCCGATCCAACTGTATCGGTTTTACCCGCATGGGGTCCCAGGTGATTCTGGCCGGACCGCCCACCATGATCCCCAAGGGGATTGAGCAGTTGGGCGCCGAGGTGACCTGCAAGGTGGATCGGGCTATCGAGGGGGCCGATGTGATCATGATGCTGCGCATCCAAAAGGAACGCCAGCAAGGGGGGCTTTTTCCCACCGAGAGGGAATACGCCCGCGTCTACGGCCTGAATCGGGCGCATCTGGCAAAGGCGCGGCCCGACGTCCTGATCATGCATCCAGGACCGGTCAACCGGGGTGTGGAGCTGGCTCCGGATGTCGCCGACGGGCCGTTTTCGGTGATTCTCGACCAGGTGACCAACGGAGTGGCGGTGCGCATGGCCATGCTTTTTCTGGTGTTAGGAGGAACCCGCAATGCGAATCCGGATTAGCAATGCACGGATCCTTGATCCGGGCCGCACCGACATGGCCGGCGAGCTGGTAGTCGCCGAGGGGTGCATCGAGAGCTTACGGTCGATGAAGGATGCGACCAATGCACCGGCTGACAGGGTTGTCGACGGCACCGGGATGCTGCTGGTGCCGGGCCTGATCGACATGCATGTGCATTTGCGCGAGCCGGGCCAGGAATACAAGGAAACCATCGCCAGCGGCTGCCGGGCGGCGGCTGCCGGCGGGTTTGCGGCCGTGTGCGCCATGCCCAACACCGTGCCGGTTAACGACAATGCCCAAGTGACCCGTTTTATGCTGGAGCAGGCCCGGGCCGCCGCCTCGGCCAGGGTTTACCCGGTGGCGGCCGTCACCCGGGGACAGGCGGGCAGTCAACTGTGCGAATTTGCCGACCTCAAAGATGCCGGAGCCGTCGCTTTTTCCGATGACGGCCGGCCGGTGGCCGGCAGCCGTATGATGCGCAGGGCCATGGAATACGCCCGCGGCTTCGACATGACGGTCATCAGCCACTGCGAAGATTTGGATCTGGTGGGCGAGGGGGTGATGAACGAGGGACCGGTAGCCACCCGTTTGGGGTTGGCCGGAATTCCTAATGCGGCCGAGAGCATCATGGTGATGCGCGACATCGCCTTGGCCGAGTTGACCGGTGCGCACTTGCATGTCGCCCATGTCAGCTGTGCCGAATCGGTGGACGCCATTCGGGCCGCCAAGCAGCACGGTGTGAAGGTAACGGCAGAAACGGCCCCGCATTACTTTGCCCTTACCGATGCTGCCGTTGCCGATTACGATACTCGTGCCAAAATGAATCCACCTTTGCGTAGCGAGGCGGACCGCCAAGCCGTGCGGCGAGGTCTTGCCGACGGCACCTTGGATGCCATCGCCACGGATCACGCCCCCCACAGCACCCTGGAAAAAGATCTGGAATTCGATCAAGCGGCCAACGGCATCATCGGGCTCGAGACCGCCCTGCCTCTGTCCTTGCAGCTGGTGACCGACGGGGTGCTGAGCCTCACTGAACTGGTTGCCAAGCTGACGGTCAATCCTGCGCACATCCTAAACCTGCCTTGCGGCCTGGCCGAAGGCGGCCCGGCAGATATGACTCTCATCGATCCGGCTCTGAGCTGGAGCGTGGACAGCCGCCGCTTCTTGAGTCTCAGCCGCAATACTCCCTTTGACGGATGGCAGGTCACAGGAGGCGTGGTAATGACCCTGGTGGCCGGGCGGGTGGTTTATGAAAGAAAGCTTTAAAAACAGCCGCCCGGGGGATCGGCTGGCGGCCAGCTTTCTTTTCCGGTGATGCAGTCCATTTTGGGAATCTGTATCTTGCGTTCCATAGAGCCGTATAAATAACGCCGAAATTTTGCACGCCGGGATTCAGTTCACCGCAGCTGGCTGTATCATGCGAACGAATCAGATCTGGGCTTGATCCATTCCAGTGCCTTGATCTTTACACAGATCTTTCATATCGGCATTTCGTTCCGGAGCGGCCGTGTTTTCGGTTTTCGTTACTTGTTCGGCCGACCGGGCTGCATCAGCAGCCGGCGGCAGCGCTGAGATCCAATATCCGATATCCGGAGATGCATGCATGAATTCCGATACCCAAATTCTGGTCGTCGAAGACGAAGAAGGGATGCGCGAGATCCTGGAGCTTATGCTTGAACGTATGGGCTACGGGGTACGATTGGCGCCCAACGGCAAGAGCGCCTTGACGCTTCTGGAAAAGAACCATTTCGACTTATTGCTCTGCGACATCCGGCTGGGCGATATCACCGGCCTGGAGGTATTGAAGGTGGCCCGGCAGAAGGATCCCGATACGGTGGTGATCATGATATCGGCTTATGCCAGCACCGAAACGGCCGTAGAAGCGATGAACCTGGGAGCGTACGATTACGTGCCCAAGCCGTTCAATATGGAAGAACTGCAACAGACCATCCGCAAGGCCCTGGATCTTAAAACCCTGGAAGCAGAAAAGCAGCGCCTGGACGACGAACTGCAAAAAACAGTCCATTTCGGACGTATCGTGGGCCACAGCACTCAGATGATGCACGTATACAAGCTGATTCTGCAAGTGGCCGCCACCCGCACCAATATCCTGATCACCGGTGAGAGCGGTACCGGCAAAGAGCTCATCGCCCAAGCCCTTCACGAGCAGAGCGAACGCAGCGAGCAGCCCTTCGTGGTGGTCAATTGCGGCGGGATACCTGAAACCCTGCTGGAGAGCGAACTTTTCGGACATAAGAAGGGCGCCTTTACCGGGGCCACCCAGGACCAAAAAGGCCTGTTTGCCGTGGCCGACCGGGGTACCCTTTTTTTGGATGAGATCGGCGAGATCAGTCCTCAGATTCAGGTCAAGCTGCTGCGGGCTCTTCAGGAGAGGGTCTTCAAGCCCTTAGGCGGAAACGAGGACGTCTCGGCTGACCTCCGGATCATCGCCGCGACCAACAAGAACCTGGAAGAGGAAGTGATCGCGGGTCGATTTCGGGAGGATCTTTTCTACCGGCTCAACGTCATTGAGATCCGCCTGCCGCCTCTGCGTGAGCGCAAGGACGACCTTCGCCTCTTGGCTCAACATTTTCTGGAAAAATACAGCCGCCAGATGGGCAAGAAGATCACCAAAATCTCCAGCTACGCCATCGATTTGCTCCAGCGATACGATTTCCCAGGAAATATACGCGAACTGGAAAATCTCATCGAACGCTCGGTCGCCTTGTCGACCACCAACATCATCCTGCCCGACAGTCTGGCCCTGTCCATGCACAAGCATCGCTGGAAGCAAACCGTTGGACGACGGTTTCAGGATCTTGAGGACGTTGAGAACGGTGTCGAGCTGGACGCTATTATAGAGGAGATCGAACGAGCCTACCTTGAAAAGGCCCTGGAGTGCAGCGGTGGCAACAAGAGCCGGGCGGCCGAGCTTCTTGGATTGTCCTTTCGGAGCATGCGACACCGGCTGGCGAAGTTTGGGATCCAGTGAAGGGCCTTTTCGCTTGCTTAACGATGGGCCTGCGCCGCTTTTCCAATATTTTTTCCGGGATTATTCCGCCTTCCGGGCCATTACGATTTTCCCTGCGGCGAGATCAAGACGCCTTTCTGACAATATTTGTCATTCGTCTGACGTATTTTGTCAACGCCCCCCGCCCCTTTCTCGGCAGGCGTTGCTGCCCGTTGTTAGATCGCCTGCAATAATCGATGGTTGAGTCGTCTTAAAAACTTTTGGGGATTGGCACATTCTTTGCTGTCTTTTAAGCCAAAAGCGAAGGTGCGGTTTTTCGTAGCCTGAATTCAATTTCGGCACGGATATATCAGACATCTATTATTATCTATCTACCAAAAGGAGGCACCCCATGTTGCAGCGGCTAAGACCCAGACGGCAAAAAGGCTTCACCCTCATCGAGTTGATGATCGTCATCGCCATCATCGGCATTCTGGCGGCCATCGCGATTCCCAACTTCCTCTCTTACCGGACCCGCGGGCAGGATCAGGCGGCTAAAAGTGCAGCGAAAAACTTCTATAACACTGCATTGGCATACTTTGCAGACAAAGGCCACGCCACCCTTGATACTACGACTGCTAACGCGCCCACGGGATTTGTCTTGCCTGCCGATATTACTGCAGCAGGGTCAATTCGCGATGACGGGTCAGGCGTAATTACCATGCCAACTGCGATGACCTTTAAGCACTCGAGTTCTGCTAATACTTTTGCGATGGATACAGCAGGTCAAGTGACTCAGCAGTAGCGGTGATCAATAATTTTCAAGGGATAGGGGGTCGAGATACCCCCTATTTTTTTATCGTTTTTCGGATCTGCAACAGGTTCCAAACCGCTGTCAGCTCATTATAACGTATCTCCTCTGTTTTATATTTTGCTTTGGGTTGCGACTATAGTGGGTGTCCATCCGCGGCCGTAACTATCCGGCCGGCATAAAAAAGCGCATTTTGTGCTGGAGTTTCGAGGCTGAGTGTAGTATAAACGATGTCGCCAAACAACCGTAAATACTAACAAAGCCGAGAAAAGGACCAACACAAAATGCGCGAAAAATGGCAACGCCAAATGCCCCTGATGCCCGAGATCGCCAGCCACATCCAAGCCCAAGAGCTCGAAGCCATCTCCGGCATCCTGGACAGCAAACCTATCATCACCGAGTTCGTGCTGCAAGATCTTTGCAAGCGGCGCCGTGTTGTCAGCCGTGCCGGGGCAAAAGGCATGAGCGCCGAGCAGGTGCTGCGAGCGGCCGTGGTGATGAGGCTCCACGAGTTGACCTACCAGGACCTGGCTTTTCATCTGGTCGACAGCCAGAGTATCCGGCGTTTTTGCCGTATCGGCATTGCCGACAAGGGGTTCAAAAAGTCGGTGCTCAACAAAAACATCAAGGCCCTGTCGGATCAGACCTGGGAGGCGATCAACCTTGAAGTGCTCGGTTATGCCAAACAAAACAAGATCGAAAAAGGCCGTGTGGCACGTATCGATTGTACGGTTGTCGAAAGCAATATCCACGCGCCCAGTGATTCGAGCCTGCTGTATGATTGTGTCCGGGTGCTGAGCCGGTTGCAGCAAAGGGTCCGGGATCTTGGCCTGGGCCGATTTGGATACCACGATCACCGCCGGGTGGCCAAACGGCGCATGGTCAAAATTCAGTACGCCCGCAGCAAAAATGAACGTCGTGGGGCCTATGTCGATCTTCTCAAGTACACGGCAAAGTCGTTGGCTTCGGCCCGGCGCGCTATCGAACGGCTCAAGACGGTCGGTGCTGACAACCTGACCGCGCTGGGCCTGTTTTTTGAATTGGAACGCTACGTTGCACTGACTGAAAAGGTCATCGCGCAGACCCAGCGCCGCGTCATCAAAGGAGAGAAGGTTCCGGCCTCGGAAAAGCTCGTGTCGATTTTCGAGGAGCATACCGACATCATCGTCAAGGACCGGCGCGACACATTTTTCGGTCACAAGATATGTCTGACCGGAGGCCGTTCGAACCTGATTCTCGATTGTCAGATCGTGGAAGGCAACCCGGCCGATGTGACCTTGACCCAGACGATGCTCGATCGGCAAGAAAAGATTTACGGGCGCTGCCCGCTCAAAGTTGCACTGGACGGAGGGTTTGCTTCCAAGGCGAATTTGAAGGCCGCCAAGGACAAGGGAATCAAAGACGTCTGTTTTGCCAAAAAGCGCGGCCTGGACCCGGAGAAGATGTGCCGCAGCCCGTATGTGTACAGGCGCCTTCGTCGCTTCCGGGCCGGCATCGAGGCGGGCATATCCTGGCTCAAGCGCAGCCTGGGGCTGGATCGGTGCATTTGGAAAGGATGGCGATCGTTCCAGAGTTATGTTTGGGCGTCGATCGTTTCGGCCAACCTGCTTACGATTGCCCGCAAACAGTTGGCCTGACGGTACGGCACCCGTTCGATACGTAAAGCCAACAGGTGAGGTGTTCCCGGATTTTAGGGTGAATGGTAACATTTACTGTTAAGGGCTTGTTTTTTGCTAAATTCTTTCGAGATTATTCGCCTGCCGCCTCTTTGCAGGGTCCTCGGGCGGCTGATTTTGGCGATTTATGGACGGAAACTAGTGGATAATCGGTACCCTCCGGCAACCCTCCGGCTATACTTTTAGATATATCAGTGTTTGTCTTTTCCATGGGAATATCCGCCGATATATCTGCGAATCGCCAAGGCAAGGCTCAGGCTGTTCCTTTGTTTTCAATTTATCTTGTTGCCTTTGTCTTTGCCGCTATGGCCTTTTGCCTTTACTCCAACAGTCTTGGCGGTCCATTCGTTTTTGACGATATTCCGAACATTGTAGATAATGCGTTGATCCGGATCGACCGGTTAGATGGGGTCCAGTTGAAGCGCGCGGCCGCCGGACGGCTTTCGACTCGTCCTGTCGCAAACGTGAGCTTCGCCCTCAACTACTACCTGCACGGTTATGCGGTGTTCGGCTATCATCTGGTCAACATCGCCATCCATGCAACAAATGGAGCGTTGCTGTATTTCTTATTGCTTCAGACACTGTTGCAGATTCATGCAAATGGGGGAAGCCGGAAAGGGGTGAGGGACCTGAAAACGGTCCCGTTGCTGGGGGCCTTGATCTGGGTTGTCAATCCGGCCCAAACCCAGGCGGTCAGCTATGTGGTGCAACGAATGACCCTTCTGGCCGCCACGTTCTACCTGGCCGCGATGATTTGTTTCGTTTACGCTCGGCAGGCCGAAACGAGGAAATCTAAAATTTTATGGTTTGCGGCTTGCATGATCTGCACGTTTTTAGGTGTCGGCTCTAAGGAGATTGTAGCGACCCTGCCCTTTGCCCTGATCCTCTATGAGGGGTTTTTCTTCCGGGATCTCGATCGGCAATGGATGCGGCGGCTGGCTCTGTTGGGGGTGGTGGCCATCGTGGGCGTTTTTGTCGGTGTGTGGCTTTACTCGGGGAATGGGCCGGCAGCCATGGCGCAATGGATCCAGGACGGCTACGAGACACGCCCATTTACTCTCACCGAGCGGCTTCTGACCCAGACACGAGTGTTGGTGTTCTATCTTTCCCTGATTGTTTTCCCCCATCCGTCACGGTTGAACCTGGACCACGACGTGATGATTTCCACCGCTCTATTGGCACCGCCGACGACTCTCGCGTCATTGCTTCTGATTATTGCCCTGGTCATGCTCGCCGTGGTGCGAGCCAGAAAGAACCGTTTGGCCAGTTTTGCCGTATTCTGGTTTTTCGGTAATCTGGTTGTCGAATCTTCGGTAATTCCTCTGGAACTTGTTTTCGAGCACCGTTTCTACCTTCCGTCTATGATCATCTATGCGGCGCTGGCCGATGTTGTGGTTCGTGTCTGGCGTCCGGCCTGGCAGCCGACCGTGGCGCTCATTTTGCTCGTCGGCCTTTTCAGTGTGTGGACATACCAGCGGAATTTCGTTTGGGCTGACAACCTGCGGCTGATGTCCGATTGCGTGGAAAAATCACCGCAAAAGGCAAGACCCCATTACGGATTGGCGCAGGCTTTGGACCGCCGAGGGCGGCTTGATGATGCGATGTACCACTACCGCCGGGCGTTCGCCATTGATTCGAGTGACGTGCGCGCGCAAAACGCCCTGGGATCCGTTCTTGCGAGGAAAGGAAGATTTGCCGAGGCGGTCGCGGCTTACGAAAAGGTGTTGCAAATCGATCCGAGCTACGTGGGCGCTTACTACAACCTTGGACGGGTTGCCTGGTCCGACGGCCGTTCGGAGGATGCGGCCGCTTATTTTCGAAAGGCGCTTCAGATCCAACCCCATATGGCAGAAGCCATGGTGCAGCTGATTTGGCTGCTTTCCTCCGATCCGAATCCGAAAGTGCGAAACGGAACGCAGGCCGTTTCGCTGGCGGAACACCTCATCGTTCTCGTGGGGGAGAAACAGCCGGCGGCCTTGGATGCATTGGCGGCGGCGCTGGCCGAAGCCGGTCGATACCGTGAAGCGGCGGCTATTGCCAGCCATGCGGCAGCGCTGGCCGCAAGGTTCGACATGGCAGATTTGGCTAAATCCATCGGACAGCGGCGAAGGGTTTACCTTTCTGGGCACCCCTTCCGCGGACAGGGAGTCCCGTGAACGGTGGTAGATCATTCGAGGTGCGTGCAAGGCACAAATGGAAATCCCGAATCGCCACCGGAGAATCAGTTTGTATCAGGACAAACACATCGTGGTGGTCATGCCCGCCTACAACGCGGAGCGGACTCTGAGACAGACCTATGAAGAGGTCATGGCCCAAAAGATCGTCGACCGGGTGATTGTCGTGGACGACGGCAGTCATGATCGCACCGTGGCGGTTGCCCGTGAACTGCCCCGCACGACGGTCCAGGTCCACCCGGCCAATCGCGGGTACGGCGCCAACCAGAAGACCTGCTACCGATTGGCGCTTGACGCCGGAGCCGACATCGTCGTCATGGTCCACCCGGACTATCAGTACACCCCCAAACTGATTCCGGTCATGGTCGCCATGATCGCCAGTGGGCTATACCAGTGCGTGCTCGGGTCGCGCATTTTGGGTGGGCATGCGCTGCGGGGAGGAATGCCTGGCTGGAAGTACATGGCCAACCGGGCTTTGACGGCGGTGGAAAACCTGCTCACACGGGCCAAGCTCTCCGAATACCACACCGGATACCGGGCCTTCTCGCGGGAACTGCTAGAACGGCTGCCGCTTTCGGCCAATGCGGATGATTTCGTCTTCGACAACCAGATGCTGCTTCAGGTTCTCTGGTTTGGCTATTCCATCGGCGAGGTGAGCTGCCCGACACGCTATTTTCCTGATGCGTCTTCCATCGATTTCGGCCGCAGCGTGATTTATGGATTGGGATGCCTGTGTACCGCCACCAGCTTCGCCATGGCGCGGTTGGGGGTGGTCCATCCGGCCATTTTTCCGAGACTCCCAACTCGGCTCCACCGGATCGATATCAGTGTTCGATAAATTCTGCCGACACGGACCTGCCGAAGTCAGTCCGCCTCCATGCGCCTTACGGCGCCAATACGAACAAGGTACCGCGGCTCGAGTTGCGATGAAAGATACGTTAAAGGAAATTATCGTCTCAATCTTCATTTTCGCTGCGGTCATGGTTGTCTACTGGCGAGTGACCGGTTTCGGTTTTGCCGCTTTCGACGATCAGGTCTACGTCACCCAAAACCCGATGATCTTGCGAGGGATGAGCCTGGAGGGCGTGAACTGGGCATTGACGGCCTTTCACGGCGCCAACTGGCATCCGCTGACCTGGCTGGCCCACATGACGGACGTCGATGTGTTCGGAGTGGCCCCCGGCGGCCACCATCTGTCGAATCTGCTGCTGCACGGGCTCAACAGCATGGGGTTGTTTCTTTTGCTCAAGCAAATGACCGGCGTCTTGGGACCGAGTGCGCTGGCGGCGATTTTGTTCGCCCTGCACCCGCTGCATGTGGAATCGGTGGCCTGGATTTCCGAGCGCAAGGATTTGCTGTGCACCTTCTGGGGATGGCTCTCGCTATGGGCCTATGGGCGATATGCCCAGAACAAGCAGCGACAAGACTATCTGCTCTGTTTTCTTTTTCTTGGACTCGGATTGATGAGCAAACCGATGCTGGTGACCTGGCCCTTTCTGATGTTCTTGCTCGACCGATGGCCCCTGAGGCGGTGGCCGGGTGGCGACGAATCTCTGCCCGACCCGGCTCTTGGCGTTTCCATGGAGAAAGCAATCCGATACCGCACCTTGATCCTCGAGAAACTCCCCCTGCTGGGGCTGTCGATTCTGTCCTGCGTCGTTACCTTCGCCGCCCAGCACAGCGGCGGAGCGGTGCAATCCGTGGGGGTTTTTCCCGTTTCGGCACGCATCGCCAACGCCCTTACATCCTATGCCAACTATCTTTTCAAGGCGTTCTGGCCCCTGAATCTCAGCGTGTTTTATCCGTACGACATTTCGTCCCTTGTCTGGTGGAAGGCGCTTTGCGCCTTGGCGTTGATTCTTTCGCTGACCGGGATTGCCCTGATCCTCAGAGATCGGCATGCCTATTTGACGCTTGGCTGGTTCTGGTTTCTCGGAACCCTCGTGCCGGTCATCGGCTTGGTTCAAGTCGGGACCCAGGCCATGGCCGACCGCTATACTTACATTCCACTGACCGGCCTGTTTATCATCGCGGCCTGGGGGGGTAAGGAAGTTTGCGACCGATGGCCGAGGATCAAAAACACGGCGGTTCTCTTGAGCGCACTGATTTTGGCACTGCTGGCGATTCGCACCGTCGATCAGTTGCGCCACTGGGAAAATGATCTGACCCTGTTTTCCCACGCGGTCCAGGTTCATCCGGAAAGTGGCTTGGCCCGAAACAATCTCGCCGCGGCCCTGTATGCGCGGGGAAAGGTGGATGAGAGCATTCTGCATCTGGATCGGGCCCTCGAAATCGACCCTCAGGATCTGGTCGCCAGAAACAACCTCGTCAAGCTATTGATTCTGCGGGGGCGATTCCCGGAGGCCGAGGCGCATATCCAGATAAATCGGAAACTCGATCCGGAGGACGTCACATTGATCTATCTTCAAGGTTTTTTGCGCATGGAGCAGGGCGCCTACAAGGCGGCGATGGAGTTTTTCCTCAAGGCCATCACCCTTGATCCCGAATACGCAGACGCCTATCACCAGGCCGGACGGATTTTCGAGCGCGAAGGCCGGCGTGAAACCGCCCTGGTGTTTTACGCCAAGGCGCGTTTGCTGAAGCCCGATTTGGCTACGGCGGCGAAAACAGGCGGTGACCGAGACTGACGGCCAGGACCTCCTCGGAAGCGTGGGTTTTCATTCGTTCAATCTCTCCCACCGGTTTTGAACCAAAGCGGTGTAAGCAGTTTTCAAATTGGCAGAAAGAAAACTCGTTTCGATGAGTGTTTTCCATCGGGGTAAGGCATTTTTGATCTGGTCGAAGACAGATGCGATGATTTTGGCATTTAAGCCCAGCCTTTGCACACCGAAATAATCGATCCAAGTCGACCGGTCAAGTTTCCGCTTTTTACCGTACTTTCCACACCTTTTGGATGATCATTCAGGGCATTTTTCATGGTGGCCAAGGCCTGCTTACGGTAAGCGTCAGGGCAACCGCATCTTCTCAAAGGCTTGAAAATTTGTCACAGATGGACTCCAGAGGCGGTAGACCATTTCAGCCAAGGAGGCATCATTGTGACACGGAAGCAACGGGCAGAGACTCTGGAGGTCAAGCGGCGGCTTTGGCGACAACACGTTGAGCGATGGAAACGAAGCGGGCTGAATCAGAGCACATATTGCCGGCAGTACTCACTCAAGCTGCACTGTTTTATCTACTGGAGAGAAAAGTACCGGTGTGCGGACGCGACTGCGATCTCCCTGGTCAAGGTTCAGTTGCCCGCGGTGGCGACCGGGGCAATCACCACTGCGGGGTCACCGACCGCTGCGGCTTGTGGTTTCCTCCAGCCATTGTGTCGAGGTGGAGCGTGACTTTGATCCAGTGGCCCTGCGGCAGTTATTGCACGTTCTGGAGCGGCTGTGATGTTCCTGCCATCGCATACCCGCATTTACCTGGCGACCGGCAATCTCGGCCAGCTGGTTTCGGCTTAACCCGGCTTGTCGACGGTGAAAGAGGACGATCCGGGCTAAAAGATCAGGTGAATCTGTGGTGAAAATTGCCGCCATAAAAGTAAATGTGGCTGTTTGAAGAGGTGATTCCTCTCAGAAGTTATGTGAACTATATTTTCTACTTAGATGGCGGTAATTTGTCAATGCCAAGATTGATGCGTTTGTAAGAAATCGTATTCCATCACTACTGGAAAGGCGCTTTTGGGGAAAGGTGCCCATATTTAGAGATCCGGTCCAAAATGAAAAGGGATTACGGCTGGTAGTGCCGTAACCCCTTGAATTATCTGGTGGAGATGAAGGGATTCGAACCCTCGACTTCAGCGTTGCGAACGCTTCGAGACCCGCACTATTGATTGTTCTACCCTATTTAATCAATCCCATAAAAATTTAAATTTCCCTTGCATTTCTCGATTTGGCGAGCTATCGAACGCTTAGGTTGACCGGACGAAATTTAACGCTTTTTAACGAAGTGGGTATAATGTGGGTAGAACGAAAAGCCGACCGTTGACCGCAGCGTTAAGGACACAACAGGCCGAGGGGAGGGCGGAGCGATGGCGAAAAAGGGGTTGAAAAGGGCGGACAAGATCAAATGGCCCGGAGTCTATTCTTACGAGATCAAGGCCCCGGAGGTCGAGAAAAACGGCAAGGTCTTAAAGGGGGAGGCCGACACCACTTTTTACATCACCTATAAGGACGGCCGCAAAAAGATATGGGAGAAGGTCGGCAAAAAGTCCGAGGGCATGACCCCCCAGGTTGCTAATGACATCCGCCAACAGCGGACCCTGGCGGCCCGACATGGCGAACCCGTGCTGACAGCCAAGCAGATAAAACGAAAGAGGGCCGAGGCGAACAGGCCCCTTGACGAGATTGCAGACGCCTACTTCGATCAGCGGGGCGGATCAGCGCAAGCGGCCCGGTTCGACCGTATCCGGTACGACAAGCACGTCAAGCCGGTCCTGGGTGATAGGCCGGTTTCCAGCCTGACTGAATTGGACGTAAAGCGCATTGAAAAGCGCATGGCGGGCAAGGCCCCGGCCACCGTTTGGGGTGCCCTGGAGCTGGTGCGGCGAATCGCCAATTTTGGGAAGCGCGCCAAGCTGAGCCCCGGCCTGAGCTTCACAATCAAGATGCCCCGGCGTGATAACGAAGTGGTCGAATTTTTGACCGAGGATCAGGCGGCCAGGTTGCTGGCGGTCCTGGATTCGTGGCCAGCCCTCGGGCGTGACGTGGCACATATGTTGAAAGTCGCCATGTTCAGCGGTCTGCGCCGCGGGGAGATCTTCAAGCTTGAATGGCGGGACGTTGACCGGGAAAACAAGTTGATCCGGTTGCGGGCGCCCAAAGGCGGGAAAACCGTCACCGTGCCGTTGACCCCGGCCGTTGAAAAGGTCCTGGATGAACAGGCGGCATGGTGCGCTGAGATCATGAAAAAGAGCGGCAAGCGGCGGCGGCCCGAGAGTCCTTTCGTGTTTCCGAATAAGGACGGTAAAAAGCGGATGGATTGCACCGGGGTTCGTCGAATCAAGGCGGCGGCGGACCTGCCCGACGGGTTCCGGATTTTTCATGGGTTGCGCCACCATTACGCGGTCACCTTGGCGAACAGCGGCGAATTTACGTTGGACATGATCGGCGAGCTTTTGACCCACAAGAGCCACCAAATGGTGAAGCGATACGCGGCTTTTTTGCCCGGCAGCTTGCAAAAGGCCGGCAACCGGGCGGCCGAGCTGCTGCAAGCGCACGCGACGAACGGCACGAAGAAGGCCGAGGAGACCCAACAGGAAAGCGAGGCGATATGAAAACAGGTATCGATGGCGCAGCTTGTGAAAAGGCTTGGATCGATTCGGGGCGCGATCCACGGCAGCTTGCGGAGTTCTTGCGAGAATACCCGGCGGCCTTCTATCTTTCTTGGGTCGGGGATGCCCTGACGCAATGGAGAGCGCATGGTGAATCAGTAAAACTAAAGATGCTCGATTCCGGCGGCAGGGGTAAGCGCAAAGAGGATTCAGGGCTTGCGAAGGTCTTCACCGACTTTCTAATTCACGAGGCTGTCAACCAAAAACTCCAAGAGGGTTACACGCTAACAGGGGGGCGGCACAGTCGAAGCGCCTTTTTTGCCGTGAAGGATCAATCTTTCGACGGCAAGTATTTTTCCGAATCCTCAATCAGGCGGCGTTATTATGATTTTTTGAACAGGAAAACCGCGCGGTTTCTGGATGTTGGCGGTCGGATCGTGGTCGGTCCAACCAAGATCACGGGCCACTTTCCTGAAATTGGGGATGCAACAATAATTGGCTTTTGGACATGGGAGCCTGACCACGACAAAAAATAACCGCCCTCCCACCTTGTCGGGGCCGTCCGGGATGACCGGGCGGCCTTTTTGTTTTCTCGATTCCTATTTGAAGGCCGATTTAACGGGAAAGACAACCCGGCTTTCGGGTGCCATTCTCCAGCCAGAATTAAACAACCCTAAAGGCGCTGGAGCGTGAACGATGGAAAATTTGAAGCGATTGGACACAAAGCAAGCTGCTGACTACCTGGCCGAGATCGGAGCCAAGGCGACCCCCGGGACGCTGGAGGTCTGGCGGTCCCAAGGTCGAGGCCCGCGCTTTTTCAAGATCGGCCGAATGGTGCGATACGATCCGCGGGACTTGTGGCGATTTGCTCAGGGCCGGCCGGTCGAAACCGTGGATAGCATCGAGGCGCGCCAACAGGCCGGCGCGAGGGTTGGAGTAGTCGGATGATTCGGTGGATGGCGAGCAGGTCGGAAACGATTCGGAGGTGATGCGGTGGCAATTCCCGAAGCATGCGGCCTTTGGATTGAACAGCGAGTCCAAGAGGAACTTGAAGCCAACCCG
Source organism: Desulfobacterales bacterium (assembly GCA_963668645.2). Classification (GTDB taxonomy): domain Bacteria; phylum Desulfobacterota; class Desulfobacteria; order Desulfobacterales; family UBA2174; genus UBA2174. Next base: position 961,433 of record CAXXWC010000021.1, on the reverse strand, counting down.
GACAACCCGAACCTGTCAAAGATAGGCCGGGACGTGGCGCAAGAGATCGAACGGTTGTTTGAAACGAGGGTCAACCCGGAAATGATAAGATCGAGGGCACGACGATCTGCCGCCCGGTCAAATGACCGGATCGAGCAACCCGCTGAAACAACTACCGAAAAGCCGAAATCAAACGAAATCAAACGGGAACCCGCAAAGGACGGCACGATGCGGGGCGGGCCAAGGGAAGGCGCCGGAAGGAAACCGAAGGCAGTAGAGCAAGATGCTGTTTGGAAGAACGTGGCAAAGAAGATCAACTCGGTTTGCGAATATATTTACAGCCATGGAGAACTTCCGCCCTCGGGCGTTTCAGATGACACCATTGGGGAGATCCACGATGCGTGGCGGGCTCTTATAATTCTATTAGGAGAATTTGACGATGGCACAAAGCAGCAGCGGTTACCGGGATACTTACAATGACAGGGCGAACGATCACCGAACGGAGCAAGCTGAAAAGCACGCGCGGCGGGCGTTGCGAACCTGAAAAAACGTCTCCGACCGCACCCGGGGGCGCCGCGCGTTGTTTTTCGGGAAGGTGCGGCGATGCAAAACGGAAATATCCTATCGAAGTTTCGGTGGCAACGTTTGGTGGCATCCAGACACGGGCCACCGTCACCGACCACAAGGCACCTGCTATTGACGCTTTCAATCTACATGGATGCTGACGGCGGAAGCTGCTTTCCGAGCACCCGCGCCCTGGTCGAATCTACCGGCCTATCAGAAAGGTCTGTTTGTACCCATTTGGAGCTGGCGGCCAAGGACGGGTGGATAGAGAAGGTTTCCCGGGAGATGAAAGGCCAGCGCTGGCGCCACCATCAATATGATCCTCTTTTCCCGTCGAAGGTGCTGAAAGAGGTTCAGCACCTTGAGGCTGAAGGCACTGAACCTGACGCACAAGGTGCTGAACCTCTTTCCGAAGGCACTGAACCTGACGACGTGAAGGTGCTGAAAGAGGTTCAGTCTACCATATCAGTTACCAATCCAATTACCACCCCAGAGGACCAGCAGGCGGGCGGGGGGAGTAATGGTTTTGAAATATTCTTCCAGGCCTACCCGAAAAAGCGGCTACGCGACCGGATCAATGCAAAAAAGGCTTGGGATGCATGCGCAGACCGACCACCCCTGGATGAACTGCTGGCCACCCTGGAGCGGTGGAAGAAAACCGAGCAATGGCAAAAAGAGGGCGGCAGGTTCATCACGAGCATCACGAACTGGATTGCTGACCGTCGATGGGAGGAGCGAATCGCGGTTAGCAGTGACCTGGCCGATATGGTGATGGCCGAAAAGCGCAGAAGGGGGTTGCCATGACGGCCTCGGCTCTGAATTTCAAACCCATCGCCAAGGGCGCCCTGCTGGGCTTTTTCGATCTTAGGTATCACGGCCTGACGATCAAGGGTTGCCGGTTGCTTGAGAGCAATGGCGGCGTTTGGTTCGCCCTTCCTCAGGTCAAGACCGAGCAGGACGGTGAAACGAAATACTTCGATCAGATGTTTCTATCACCGCCGGAAATGGATCACGTCAGACGCCTTGTGGTGGCCGATCTGGAGCACCAGGGCCACATTCAGTATCGCCAGGAACCGAAGCCAGCGCGACGGCCGGCACCTCGGCGCGACGATGATCTGCCGGACCTGAGCGCCTACAAGAGCGACGTGGACGATGGGTTGCCGTTTTGAAAATGGCGGCCAGTTAACCACCCCCTACAATGGGGAGAAAGGCCCGAAAATGCACCGACACAACGAAATTACAGATCACGTCAAAGAGAGACTTTTTGACATGCGAGATCGGATCTATCGCGACGTGCTGGCGGTCGAGGTTGGCGCCGATCTGGACGTGATGGCGGGCCAACTGAAAACGGCGGCCGCGTCCATTGACGGTATGCAGCAGTACATTCGGCAGCTGCGGGGCAAGTGGTATCCGGGTTGCGATGATGGGGCGCCGGTCATTCAATACCGGCCGCAAATCGAGACACGGACCAGGGAGGCGGGCCATGGGGCGGGTTGATCCATACGCGGCGTGGGCACCGGCGTTGACCGATCCGTCACCGGCCGACGACAAGGCCAAGCGGTATCAGGCATACCAGAAGACGTTAAAACTCGTCAGTCAGTGCTTGAGCGACTTATGCGCGCGGGTGGATCTGACCGGCCTTCATCAATTCAAGTCCGCGACGCTTGATGTTTTCAAACAGGCCGACCAATTACTTGCCGGCCTACAAGCGCCGGACAAGGGCGGCGACGATGAGGCCGAATGATGAGGCCCGACACGGCCACCAGGGGCGGCACGGCGGCTTCGTTCTGCAGGACGATGCGATGCCCTGCGGGACGCGGCGGCAAGCCACAAGACGAAAGACTGAGTGAGACAAAAAAGATGGTTGAGAAAAAGTGTAGTGATAACAGTAGTATGGGCATTGATATTCTGACAGCTGACGTTTCATGCAGACCGGCTCTCAGGCATTCCCGAGAGGTCGCAGATGGGACTTTTTTAGGCAGAGGTGACAAATGGCAGCACCACAACCGACCACTTTGAAGATCCTACATGGCAATCCAGGCCGCCGGCCGATCAACGACCGGGAGCCCCAACCTGATCAGGTCGTCACCGATCTGGCACCGCCGAAGGTCTTGGGGCGTGCCGGCAAGAAGGTTTGGCGTGACACCTTGCCAGTTTTGCGAAGGATGCGCGTGTTGACCGAGGCCGACAGCGACACGCTCCAAAACTATTGCCTCTGCATGGAGCAGGTCCTCGAATGCCAGAAGGTTTTGAAAAAGCACGGACGGACCTATGAGGTCGTCAACGAGAAGACGGGCGCCGTGGCTTTCAAGTACCGGCCCGAGGCCAAATTGATGGCCGAATATCTCAAAGAGGCCCGCCAGCTGGGGGCCTTACTCGGCCTCGATCCGAGCAACCGATCACGGTTGAAAGTTCCCGCACCATCAGACAGCCGGCGGGGGCCGACACCGAAGCCCAAGATCATGCCAGAACGCAGCCACCAGGCTGCTGACCATAGTTGTCCCGGCGGACGGCAGACGCCAAAAACGCCATTCACCCAGCCGAGGTCAGACGTCCGAGGCGATGGCAACCCCAAACCCGGCGCCGACCCAGACGGGCACGGCGACCGGCGCCTTCGCTGAAGGGAAACCCCGATGAAAAAGGAGACAAGAGCGTTCCCGGCCCGCTTCGAGGTCCGGAAAACGGCCGGCGGCCCTGTCCGGATCAGCGGATACGCCGCGGTATTCAACCGGCTGTCCGAAGATCTGGGCGGCTTTCGGGAAAAGATTGCACCGGGGGCCTTTTCGGATGCCCTGCGGCGGTCAGACGTTCGATGCCTGATCAACCATGATCCGAGTCAAATTGTAGGCCGGACGGGTGTCAATCTGACCCTGAGAGAAGACGCCACCGGCCTTCACATGACATTGACAGCCCCGGAAAAGGCATCGGCGCGATTCGATCAGTTGGTGGCCGATGTAGAAAACGGCCTGATCACCCAGCAGTCATTCGGGTTCATCATGCCTGAGGGCCGAACTGGTGAACGATGGGAAACAGTGGGTGGGGAGCAGGTCCGGATCCTAACACGTGTTGCGGAACTGATTGACTGTTCGCCTTGCGTTTTTCCGGCCTACACCGACACCAGTGTTGCAAAACGACACCTTCAAAACCTGAATACCACCAAAAACAACGGCGCCGGCATGGCGCCGAGAAAGCGAGTCACGATGAACTACAAACAGCAGTTGAGAGACGGATTGCAGGCCCTTGAAAACCTCAGCGAAGCCGACGGCGGCCGATACTGGCGCCAGGTCGGTCTGGTCGATGAAGCCTTGGGGGCGATTGAGGCCGGCGTCAGCATCGCCGATGACGGCTTGATGGCCGTGAGAGCCTGGGCCGGCCAGACCGAAGGCCCGCGATACAGCCAGGGGCTCGATTACAGCGACGGCGGCCAGCGTTTCGAGATCCCGGACCAACCGGTATACCGTGCCCGCAGTCAGGCCGCGGCCCTGGGCCAACAGTTGCTTGACATTCGGGTACACAGCCGCCCGGATGCCTTCAGCCAGTCTGTTGTCAGTGAATCCCGCCAACGCCTGGAACAGGCCGAAAAGCGGTATCTGACACAGATTGACCGAACGGCAGACCGGCAGAACCGGGCGGCCGGCAGCCCGACCCTGCAACAGGGGATCGGAAGCGAGGGCGGTTTTTTCATCGAAGGCGAATCGGCCGTCGAGCTGATGACCGCCGGCTTCAACAATGGGGTTATCTTGAGGCTTTGTTCTGAGCGCACCTTGAACCCCGGAAGTCAGTACATCAAGGTGGTGGGCATCGATGAGTCCAGCCGGGCCAACGGATACCGCGGCGGTTCGGTGCAGATTTACACCGAGGCCGAGCTTGCCGAGCTGGAGCTGACCAGGCCCAAGTTCACGATGTTGCAGATCGAGCCCAAAAAGTTGATGGGCGGTTATCCGGTCAGCAATGAGCTGCTGAACAACCGCACCGCCTTGGGTCAGGAAATGCGCCAGGTCTTCGGGGAAGAATTCGCCTTCAAGGCCCAAGACCTGATCATCCGCGGCACCGGCGCCGGCGAAGCCCTGGGCGTGCTCAACGCACCTTGCCTGATCGCCCAGACCGCCGAGACCGGGCAGGCCGCTGATACCATCGTAACGGAAAACATCTTGAAGATGGAGTCCCGGCTTTGCAGCGAGGGGCGCAACTGCGCGTGGGCGATCAACCGCGAAACCAAGCCGCAGTTGAGCACGTTGACCGTCGACGTGGGCACGGCCGGCGAAATGGCGCGGCTCTACAAGACGGAATTTTACCAAGGCACCCGGCTTGCCACCCTGAACGGGCTCCCGTGCCATACCATCGAGCAGTGTTCCGGCCTGGGCGATCAAGGCGATATTCTGGTTGGCGATTGGTCGCATTACTTGACCGCCAACAAAGGCGATATCAACGAGGCGATGAGCATTCACGTCTATTTCTTGTACGATCAAAGCGTGTTTCGCTTCGTGTATTTTTTCGATGGTCAGCCCCGGTTTGTATCGGCCGTGACGCCTTACATGGGCACGCAAACGGTTTCACCGTTCATTACCCTTGCAGCGCGCTGATCCTGAAGGGGGCCGGTAATCCGGCCCCAATGAAAGCGAGGCAATGCGATGACCGTAGTTCTGTACCAACCGAACCGGCGAAAGTTCTACATCGGGCTTTCGACCGACAGCAAGCCAACCGATGAAGTGACAGCGGGATCGGAGTTTTTCGAGACCGACACGAAGGCAACCTACATCTTCGACGGGTCGGCATGGACGACGAAGACGTAACCACTGAACACCCCGCGGCCGGCTTTTTGTCGAGTTGGCCGGCCCGCGGGCATCGTCCGAACGCCACCGTCTGGGCTTCGGACAGGCGCCGGCTTCCCGTTACCCTTCTGGCGGGAGCCGGCGCCTATCAATATTCATTCACCATTATCTATCACTGGTAACAATGTGTATTTTAGATTCGGAGAAGAAAAAGGTCCTGATATTTTTATTCCCTTACGGACCAAGCGTTGATAGTTCTCAATGAAATCAAGAATAAAGTCAGTAGCACCTTTGCCAGCTTCCTTTTTCGCGTTGATGTCCATCAGGCAGTTAGGGCAGGTGAACATATCCTTGTTTCTTGCCCGAACGTTTTTTGCATAGGATGATGCATTGATAAAAAATGTTGCCCCGCATTCCGTGTGCTTAATCTGAAACCATTCTTCTACCATTTCTTTTTCTTCCATAGTTCCCCTCCTTTATCTCGGTTTTCGGGATTTTTCTATGGGGACAGGTTCGCATGTGTGGGAACAATAAGCAAGGAGGGTCCACCGATCCGGCGGGGGCCTTCGTCAGGTGGATAACTTCCCACTTTCGCCCGTTCACCAATACCCCGTCACAAGCAAATCCCGAAGTGCCGTCCTGCAACCCCTGAATCGCCCATGGCATGACACCACAACATCTTGTGGCTACCCTGCTGACCTGGCCGTGCTACCTGCATCTTGTGGTGCGGACAAATCGTTTGCGGTCTGTTAGATTTTCGTTTCTGTAAACGTTATTTGAGCAAGGGTTACACCACGCCATCCCTTTCAGCCTTTTGGCGTCCCTGCCGGCCCCCCGTGATTTCCGGCAATGTCCGGGCCGGCGGCCTCGGGGCGTCCATTTTCACCACCAGCGAAAGGTCCTGCCAAAGACTCCGTATTACGTTCGTCTTGTGAATAAGGCTCAAGGCTTAGGCTGCCTGATGCTCACGGTCAAAACATACGGCTTGCAAGCCTTTGGCTGTCGTACATATCAGCCCTATCTGGCTGATAGGCCAAAATCATCAGGTACTCCATCAATCCGCCGAACGCGTCTGTGCAAAGAAATGCCTCAATATTTCCCCGCTTTGGCTCTCCAGCCAAGCCAGTGCGAAAGCTGGCCCTCCATGACCTTATTTTCCCAACAGGCTTGCTCAAGTCTACAGAAAGCAGGTCTACCTCGAAATTCGTCGCCCCAGTCTTCTCCATCTCCAACTGTGTCGTTCTTGCTCGTCGCATCCGGTCTTTTTTGTACGCCTCGGTCAAATCGATCTTCCCCGCGTCGTACTTGTAGGCGACCCTCGTAACAGCGACTATAATCTCCCCTCCGTGCTCATCGTGGAAGCTGCGAGATACCTTTGCGGCGCGGCCGGGTAGACTTAAATGGGCATCGTCCTCAACCCAACCGGGAGGGACATCAACAGTTACGATGTACTGCCTGTCGATGCTCGCACATGCAGCCAGCATCAGCACAGCCGCGGCAATGGCAAAAAACTTTTTCATTCTGTAGGCTCCTTTCGGTGGGGTGACGACATGCAACAGATGTCACTACAATTTCCCGTAGCAAATCCAATCATATCAGGCAAGAAGCTGGCCCGAATCTCGACACCGTGTTTATTGCCGAGCCACCGTCAGATAAGAGACTATCGAGCTTGAGGGTAAATTGGAGAAAGCCATGTTGTTGGATTGCCAAATAAACGGTAGAAAAGTGGCCCTCGGCGACCGTGAGTTGGTTCTTCGCGGGGACCTGAAAGGGCAGGGGAGCAAAAATCAGGAGCCGTTTTGCCTTCTACCCTGCCTTGAGCGAGGGTAGAAATGAGGTAGAAAACTTAAAAGGGGTTACGGCACCAATAGCCGTAACCCCTTGAATTATCTGGTGGAGATGAAGGGATTCGAACCCTCGACTTCAGCGTTGCGAACGCTGCGCTCTCCCAGCTGAGCTACATCCCCGTCAATGTGGTCCGCCTCTTACCACTTCTGTTTCGAAGCGTCAAGGTTCAAAACCCTTATTTTCAGGGGCCGAGTGCCGCGTTGGGGCAGTTGACGCTTTACGGCCGGTCATGTCATATTGCAGCGATCATTCTGATCGACCGGGCGCTTTCGAATTCAATCAAAGCTTTGAGGAGAGTATCAACCATGGCCCTTGTGGACTGGCAGGTGGACGGAACCGTGGCCCAGGTAACCCTTAACGACGGCGAGAACCGTTTCAATCCGGCATTTCTATCGGCTTTCCAGGAGGTTTTGGACAGGATCGAAGCCGATACCGATGCCCGCGCCGTGGTGGTGCGATCGGCCCACGCCAAGATCTTTTGCAACGGGATTGACCTCGAATGGCTCGTGCCCCAGATTCAAAAGGGCGACATCGAGACCTGCAAAGGCTTCTTTCACCAGCTCAACAAACTGTTCAGACGGCTGGTGACCTGCCCCATGCTCACCGTGGCTGCCATCAACGGGCATGCCTTCGCCGGCGGGGCCATCATGGCCTGTGCCTTTGATTTTCGTTTGATGCAGACCGGCCGCGGATTCTTCTGCTTTCCTGAGGTCGACCTGGGGATTCCCTTTCTGCCGGGTATGAATGCGCTGCTTTGCAAGGCCATACCCCGTTACATGGTGGAGACCATGGAGTACACCGGATGCCGCCTGGCAGCCGAAGAGTGCGCCCGGCATCACATCGTGCGCCAGGCCTGCCCTCCGGAAACCCTGTGGGACGAGGCCATCGGCTTTGCCCGAGGGCTGGACAAACGCCGTGAGATCATCGCCGAACTCAAGCGACGCCTCAACCAGGCCGTGATCCAGGCCATCGATGTCGAGGATATCCCTTACATCGAGTCGGGTCAGTTTCATATCGAATAGGCTCTTCCAGGTGCAAAGGGGACCATGAAGATCTTCGTGACCGGGATATCCGGATTTGTGGGAAGTCATCTGGCCCGCGCCTTATTGGCGGCGGGCCACCAGGTGACCGGCACCGGCCGGCGGGAACGGCCCGAGGGGCCGGCGCATCCCGGTCTTTGCTACCTGGCCGTCGATACCACCCGGTGCGGAGACTGGCAAGAAGCGGTCGCTCTGGCCGACGTAGTGGTCAATCTATCCGGGGCCACCATTGCCCGCCGCTGGACGCGAAAGTACAAACAGGCCCTCTACACCAGCCGTATCAACACCACCCGCCATCTGGTTTCCGCCATGAACCCCAAAGGGCAGCCGGTGCTGCTGAGCGCCTCGGCCATCGGCTATTACGGCGATGGCGGGGAAGCGGAACTCACCGAAGCGTCCGGAGCCGGAGACGATTTTCTGGCCCATCTGGCCAGGGACTGGGAGGAGGCGGCTCTGGCCGCCACCGCGAGAGGCGTCCGGGTCTGCTGCGGGCGTTTCGGGGTTGTGCTCGGCCCAGACGGCGGGGCACTGGCCCAGATGATACCCGCCTTTCGCCGGGGACTGGGCGGCCCGCTGGGCACCGGACGCCAGTGGTTCAGTTGGATTCATATCCGGGACCTGATCGATGCCATGCTTTTTTTGATCAATGCGCCGGAATTTCAAGGGCCTGTCAATCTGGCCGCTCCCGAGCCGGTGCGCCAGCAGGATCTTGCCCGGGCTCTGGGGCAGCGCTTGGGCCGTCCGGCCCGGCTGCCGACTCCGGCCTCGGTGCTGCGTCTGGCTCTTGGCGAGATGGCAGGCACGCTGCTCGCCAGCCAGCGTGTTGTCCCGCGGCGGCTTGAGGATGCCGGATTCGTCTTCCGTTATCCAACCATCGAAAAGGCGTTAGAGGCATTGGTGGGCTGATATAATGATCAAGATTTTGATTTTATTCGTTCTATTAGGCGCGTTGGTCTATCTGCGGCGCCGCAGGCGCGCCCATTTCTCCGCACCGCCGGTGCAAGACGCCTACGTCTGTCCGCTTTGCGATGAATCGGATTGCATCTGCCAAAAAAATCCTGACAAAGAATCGGGGGGCGAGTCATGAGCGAATTTTTTCAAGTGCTTGAACAACGCCGCAGCATCCGCAAATTCAAAGACCGGGATGTATCTGAAGATCAGGTACGCCGCGTCCTGGAAGCCGTCAAATGGTCTCCTTCCTGGGCCAACACCCAGTGCTGGGAGGTGGTGGTGGTGCGCGATCTGGCCATCAAGGCGAGCTTGCAGGCAACCATCGGCCCCAAGAATCCGGCCACCAAGGCGATCGGCGCCGCACCGGTGGTTTTGGCCCTTTGCGGCCGGCTGGGCACCAGCGGCTACTACGACAAGCAGGCAACCACCAAGTTTGGCGACTGGTTCCTTTTCGATCTGGGCATTGCCACCCAGAGCATCTGCCTGGCGGCCCACGATCTGGGGTTGGGCGCGGTGATCGTGGGGCATTTCGATCATGATCGGGCCAAGCAGGTGCTCAAGGTTCCGGACGGATGCGAACTGGTGGCGCTGATCCCCCTGGGCTATCCGGCCAAGCCCCCTTCGGCCCCCAAGCGGCGCGAGGTGGAAGCCTTCCTGCACCTGGAGCAGTACTGATCAGCGGTCCGCCGGAGTCGGGCATTCAGAAAGCCGCCATGAGCAGCGCGGAGTTAGAGACGGTTCTCGCCTACCACCGGCGCACCAAACACCGGCCGGGGGCCTATGCGCGTTCGGCCGGATTTCTGGACTGGGCCAACCAGCCGGAACCGTTCCGTTTTTATCGCGGCCTGCCGCCGCTCCGCCTGCCTTTGAACGATACTGATCTTGCACTGCCAACCCTCCCAGCCCCCTTTTCGCCATCGTCCATCGGCGGTTTTTTGGCCCTTTCACTGGCCTTGTCGGCTTGGAAGGTGGCCGGTCCATCCCGCTGGGCCTTGCGCATCAACCCATCCAGCGGGAATTTGCACCCCACCGAAGCTCATCTGGTTGTGCCGCCGCGGGCTTTACCAGGTGCCGGCCTTTGCCACTACAATCCCTTGGGCCACATGCTCGAACCCCGGGGCCGGATCGATGCGGCCTTGTGGCAGGCGCTGGTGGAGCATCTTGGCAGCGAGGGGCTGCTGGTGGGACTGACGAGCATCTTCTGGCGCGAGGCGTGGAAATACGGGGAAAGAGCCTGGCGCTACTGCCAGCTCGACATCGGTCACGCCTTGGCCGCGCTGGAGGTGGCCGCCGGCTTTTTCGGTTGGCGTGCCACGGTGCTCGACGCGGTTTCGGACGAGGAAGCCGAGCGGATTTTGGGGCTCGATCGGACCGACTGGCCTGCCGGTGAAACCGAGGTGCCGGAACTGATCGCCTGGATCCATCCTGCCGGCTGCCCGCCGGCGTGCCTCGATTTGTCTGCCGAGGTCGTTGAGGCTTTGGCCAAGGTGGAAATCCTCGCGTCTCCGAGCAGACTGAGCTCCAGCCATGTGGATTGGGATGTTATCCCGGCCGTGGCGCGGGCGGCCCGGCGTTACAGTGATCCCAGCTCAAAAGCATGCCGGCCCGTTTCTCTGTTTCGGCAAGGATTCCGTTCGACTTCCGTCTCCCCGGCCGTCGTGCGCCGGCGGCGCAGCGGCCAGGCTTACGATGCCGCCCTGTTTATCCGGATCGAGACCCTGGAGCGTATATTGAGGGCCACCGGTTCCGGAGGCCAAGTCGGACTGGCCCTCTGGATTCACCGGGTTGAAGATCTCGAGTCGGGTCTTTACTGGTATGAGCGGTTCCCCGGGACGGCCGGGGCTCTGGTGCGGGCTTCCGGGGCCGCCCTGGAATGGCTGCCGGTACCGGCTGTTGAAGGGCTTTGGCGCCTGGAGGCGGGGGATTTTCAGTCCGAGGCGCGAAGCCTGGCCTGTAATCAGGACATCGCCGCAGACGGGGTCATGGCTGTCGCCATGGTGGCCGACTTTCAGGCCCAGCTGGTCCAGGCGCCCCACCGCTATAAAGAATTGTTCTGGATTTGCGGCCGGATCGGCCAGGCCCTCTACCTGGCCGCGGAAACCGAAGGGCTGGGCGGCACCGGGATCGGCTGCTTCTTCGACGATCAAATCCATCGCCGGCTGGGATTAACCGATGAGCGCTGCCAGTGCCTCTACCAGTTCACCGTCGGCATGCCGATCCCGGATCGGCGTCTGACAACCGAACCGCCTTACCGGCATCTCCAATCCGCCTGAGGGAGGTTGCAGCAATGAGCCGCGGCAGGAACATTGTCCACTTGGATCCGGCAAGGTTGCGCGCCTATTTGCAGCGCCACCCGGAAGCCGATTACCTGCTTATCGACGTGCGCCAGCCCGGCGAGTACACCGCCGCCCATATCCCCGGCGCCTGGCTGATGCCGCTGATGCAGTTGGAAGCCAGGCTCTTCGAACTGCCGCCCGACCGCGATCTGGTCTTCTATTGCCACAGCGGCGGCCGTTCCGCGGCTGCGGCCGTCCTGGCCCTGGACGCCGAGGTCACCCGTAAAACGATCTACAACCTTTCCGGGGGGATTCTGGCCTGGGACGGTATGACCCTGGCCGACTACCCGCGTACCGCAGTCTTCGACGGGGCTGCAACCACCGAGGACCTGCTCGCCAAGGCCATGGACCTTGAAAAAGGAGCCTGGAATTTTTACCAGGCGGTTTGCCGGCATTTTGCCGATGCGCCCTGGATCGAGGCGTTTGCCGATTTGACCGCGGACGAAGTCGCTCACGCCCGCAGCGTATACCGGCTGCTGACCGCTATCCGGACGCTGTCCGAACCGTTTGAGCCTTTCTTCCACCGGCTGTCGGGTACGATTCTGGAAGGCGGCCTCGACTTGCAGGCGGCCGTCGAGCGCATCGGCGCCATCGCTCCGGACCAGAGCCGGCCCCTGTTCGAACTGGCCCTTGCCATCGAAGCGGCGGCCTACGATCTGTACAGCACCGTAGCCGAGCGCGACGGGACTCCGCAAGAGGCCCGAGCGCCTTTGCGAAGCATCGCCCAGGCCGAAAAGGCCCATATCCGGCGGCTGGTTCAGGCAATGGAGCAATCCTTGCAGGGATGATGGATCGGTTTGGGGGAAACGACACGCGCCAGTTTCAATCCCCGCCGCGGTGCCGGTCCGGCGGCCCGCTGCAAACGGGGCGGGCATTCTGCCTGTGCGCGGTCCAGGTCCAGGCGAGGGCCGCGGGGCCTGGTCCGGTCGAGCGCCAGTTTTCCACGATGCTCAGCAGATAGCAGAGTCCCAGGGTGCCAAGGAGGTTGACCACGGCGTAGTAGTGCAGCGCAAGATCGGTGATGTTAAAGCTTACGTAGACGCTGATCAGGATTCCGCCCACCCCTCCCCAGAACACGGCCCGGCGGCCGGCCCGGCGGCTGAACATGCCGAGGATGAACAGGGCCAGCAGCGGACTGCCCAGGCCGTTGACGACCTTGTTGGCGATTTCGAAAATACTGCCCAGCCGGCCGACCCCGCAGGCGGCCACGGTAGCCGCCATGCCGAAAACGATGCTGGCGGCCTTGCTGGCATACGCGCCGGCCGCAGGTTCCGAATTGCCAAAACGGCTGTAAAAATCGGTGATGAACACGGCGCTGCAGGAATTGATGCCCGAATCGACACTCGACATGGAGGCGGCGAAAAGGCCGGCGATAATCAGGCCGGTGGTTCCGGCCGGCAAGACGTTGACAAACGCGGTCAGGTAGGCCAGGGGGCGGGCCGCGATGCCGCCCAGCAGGCGGTGCTCCGCGGCATAGGCATACATGGCCAGCCCCATGGCGGCCAGCAGCAGCAAAGAGGCCACGGCCACGAGGATGTTGAGCCGGAAGCCGCGCCGGGCCTGCTCCAGGGACCGGGCGGTGAAGTAGCGCTGCACCACCGTCTGGTCGACGCCGTAGCGGGACAAAAAGGCCGTCATGGTGCCGATCCAGCAGCTCCACAACGAGATGCGCATGTGCGGATCAAAGGAGAAGATCTGCCAGTCGAAGGGGTAAAACGGGCTGAGCCGCGAGCCCTCGGCGGCGATGCGCCAGATGGCGCCCACGCCCCCGGGTATCTGACTTACGGCAAAGAGCAGGCAGAAAACCAGCCCGCCGATAAGCACGAAGCATTGAAAAACGTCGGTCCACATCACGGCCCGCATCCCGCCGGCGGCGGTGTAGGCCGTGACGGCGGCCCCGGCAACCAGGGTCAGCACGATCGGGTGCCAGCCGGTCAGGTGGGCCATTACCGATGAAGGGATATACAGGGCCGTGGCCATCCAGAAGATGCGCCAGACGATGAAGAGCCCGGCCGCCAGCATGCGCACGGAGCCGTCGAAGCGTTTTTCAAGATACTCATACACGCTGCAGATCCCCATGCGATGATAAAAGGGCATGATGATCCGCGTGACCGGCAGTACGACCATGAAAAATACCGGCAGGCACAACAGGACGTAGAGGCCGTGGCCGAACACTTCCCCGGAAAAACCGGTGTAGTTGACGGCGTTAAACGCCGTGGTCATGATCGACAGCCCCACGGGAAACCAATGCATGGAACGGCCGGCCAGGAAAAAATCGTCGTCGCCGCCCCGGCGCTGCCGGGAAAAACGGGCGCCGATCACCAGCAGGCCGGCGAAATAGGCCAGCAGGACGAGGCCATCGATCATCTGCATGGAAAACTCAAGGCCCCCAGGGCAGGGTTACGGTAAAAGTCGTGCCCTCATCCGGCCGGCTCTGGAGGTGGATCGTTCCGCCGTAGAGGTCGACGATCCTTTTCACGATGGACAATCCCAGCCCGCTTCCGGGGATGTCCTGGGTCTTTTCGTTCTTGATCCGGGAAAACTCCTTGAAGATATTCGCCTGGTCTTCCTGGCCGATGCCGATGCCGGTATCGGCGACACACAGCGTGATCGAGGTGCCCTGGCTTGCCAGCCGGATGGTGACCGTTCCGCCGCGGCGGTTGTATTTGACCGCGTTGGATACCAGGTTGTTGAAAATAATCTGCATCTCGTTGCGATCGGCCTGGATTTCCAGCCGCTCGGGGGCCGATAGGACGAACTCGACCCCGTTTGCCTCGGCCTCGGAGCGCGCAGCGGCAATCGATCCTTCCAGCAGTGGGAGCAGGTCGACGGGTTCCAGGCAGCGTTTGTACTGGCCCGATTCGATCCGGGCCGAATCGAGCAGGTCCATGATCAGCTTGCGCATTTCGCCGGTGCGCACCCGGCAGCGTTCGATCATGTCCTGATACACCGCCGGGTCGTCGCCGGCCGAATGGTCCCGGATAATGTTCAGGTAGGTTTCCACGGCGGCCAGGGGCCGCTTCAATTCATGGGAGACGATGGTGAGCAGCTCGAGCCTGAAGCGCCGTTTTTCCTGCATCAGCCGATGGGCCCGGCGCTGGAGCAAGCGGACGCGCGAGGCCCGGTAGACGGTGCTCTTCAGCTCGTCCGGGGTAAACGGCTTGGCCAGAAAATCGTAGGCCCCCCGCCGGGTCGCCGTCACGGCGGTTTCGATGGAGGCGTAGGCGGTCATCATCACCGTGGTCATTTCCGTCTGGCTGTCAGCGATGCGTTGGAGCAGCTCCATTCCGGACATCTGGGGCAGTTTGTAATCGAGCAGCAAAATGTCCACCCGCCGGGCCGCGATCTTCTCCAGGGCCGCCTCGGCGCTGTCTGTCTCATCGATGGCAAAGGCCACGGCCGGATCTTCGTTGACCGCGGGGATCTCATAGGTCGCCAGGGCCCGGCGGATGGCGGAACACATCCCCGGCTCATCGTCTACCACGAGTAAATTGAGAGTTTCCATGACCGGTTCACTCCGGATCGTGCTGGCGCGGCAAGGTGACGGTGAAGGTCGTGCCGGTGGGGCCGGCTGCCGGGTTGTCGTTGGATGTCGCGCTGATATCGCCGCGATGCATCTTGACGATGCCGTAGACCACAGCCAGTCCGAGGCCGGTCCCCTTGCCCAGTTTTTTGGTGGTGAAAAACGGTTCGAATATCTTCGACAGGTTCTCCTGGGAAATGCCGCTGCCCGAATCGCTGACGCGGAAAGTCAACTGTTCCGGGCCAGCGTCACTTGCACCCAGAACCACCGTCCCGCGACCGGTGATCGCTTCGAAGGCGTTGCGCAGCAGGTTGTTGATCACCTGGGTGATCTGATCGGCGTCGATAATCGCGATGGGGTCGGCAAGGCGAACATCCACCGTAAGGCGGATCCGATCGGGCGGGTAGGTGGTGCGCACGATCTGATCGATGAGATTGCCAAGATGGGTCGGTTTGCAAAATACCTTGTTCTGGCGTGAAAAGTTCAGCAGTCCGGTGACGATCTTCTTGCACCGTTGGGTTTGATCCACGATCATCTTGATGTCGGCCGTGGTTACCTGGGATTTTACGGCCTCGTCGAGCATCAGGTGGGCATACATCAGTACGATGCCCAGCGGGTTGTTGATCTCATGGGCAATGCCGGCCGCCAGTTGCCCCATGCTGGCCAGCTTTTCGGACTGGATCAGTGCCTCTTGGACCTTGGCCAGGGCCTGGTTGGTCGCTGCCAGATCGTCCAGTGCCCGATGGAGCTGGTCGATGTTATACGGCAGGCACATTTCCGTTTCGGCCGTGCCGCGATAGATGGCCGCGGCATGATCACGGCAGGTGTCGTAGCCGCAGGCCCCGCAGTTGAGTTCGTCCGCCTCGCCGTATTTCCCCATTTTATGAAGGATTTCATGGATCTGGGCGGCCGATGGCATCGGCATGCACTGTTCATTGGCCACAAAAGCGCGTGACAGATCGAGATCCTCGAATTCGGCCAGATCCTCTTTCCAGCGATCGAGCGAAACGATGGAAAACCGCTGATGCACGTAATCGATGACCCGGGCCCGCCGGCTGAACAGCGGCAGGTCGCTGCTCATGCCCGGGCCCATGATGCAGCCGCTGCAGCAAAGCACTTCCAGCAGATTGACGCGCAGGTCGCCGGATTCGAATTCGCGGATCGCCTCCATGAAATCTCTCTTGCCGTCGGCCGCCAGGCTGTTGCCGGGCAGCAGGTCGTCACTGATGTGTGCCACCTGGAGCATCCCCCGTGAAACCGGGAAAAGTGCCCCGTTGCGGCTGTGGGGCTTGTCGAATTCGCTGGCAGCGACCTTTGACGGGACGATGCCGTTTTGTTCGAAGAGCTGGCGCAACTCGATGAAGGTCAGCACCGCATCGATTTCGACGCTGTCCCGGGCCGGATCGCGTTCGGCCTTCTTGGCGATGCACGGGCCGATGAAGACCGTTTTCAAATCCGGGCCGTACAACGATTTGAGCACCCGCGAGGTGGCCAGCATGGGCGAGGCGATCGGTGCCAGATACCCGACCAGTTTGGGGTGATAGCGACAGATGAATTCCACGATGGCTGGGCAGTTGGTGGCGATATGACGTTCTGTCGAGCCACAGCGCAGCATCCGGCGGTAGCGCCGGGCGACCAGATCGGCGCCGAAGGCCACCTCGTGCACAAAGTCAAACCCCAGGGCTTGCAGCATGCCAACGAAAATTCGGTAGTCGGTATCGACGAATTCAGCCGGAAAACTCGGTGCGACAAGGGCCGATACCCGGTGCCCGGAGGCCAGCAGGGCGGTCACCGTGTCGCCGGCCTGCTGGATCTGTTTGGCCTTCTGGCTGCACACCTGCACGCAGTTGCCGCAGCCGATGCATTTGCTGACGATCACCTCGGCCTGGCCGTCCTCGATCCGGATCGCCTTGGCGGGGCATTCGCGCACACAGGTGTAGCAGACCCGGCAACGCTCCCTGATCGTACGCACCAGCGGCGCCGCGGATGACGCGGTGGTTTCTTCGTTCTGCGTTTTCATGTCGCATTCTTTGCCGGTGCCACGGGAAGATCAATGGTGAAGGTGCTCCCCTGTCCGGGGGTGCTTTCCACGAGGATCCGTCCACCGTGTCGTTCGACGGTTTGCTTGACGATCGCCAGCCCCAGGCCGGTGCCGATCTCTTCCATGGCCCGGGCGTTTTCGGCCCGGAAAAATTCCGTGAAAAGATGTTTCAAATCTTCGGGCGCGATGCCGATCCCGCTGTCGTGGACCCGGATCTGCACCGTCTGCTGGAGACCCTTGATGAACGCGACCTCAACCCGACCACCCGCGGCGGTGTACTTGATGGCATTGGCGACCAGGTTTTCCAGGGTTTGTTCGATCATGTCGGTATTGCCCTGAACAGGGGGTAGATCCGGCGGCACGACCACCTCGTAGCACAGGTTTTTTTGCTGCGCCTCATCCTGGAAGGTGCGCCGGATGCGGCCGGCGATGGCCGTCAGGTCCAAGGGCCGGAAGGCGTCGGCTCCCTTGGTTTCACCGTTGCGAGCCAGGGTCAAAAGGCCGTTGATCATGCGGATCATGGTTCGCGCCCGGCGATCGATGCGATCGAGATACTCGTTTTGTCCTGCACTCAGATCCCCCTTGTAGCCGCCGCGGACTACATCGAGCATGCTGACCATCGCGGCCAGGGGCGAACGCAGGTTATGGGCCACGCGCATCATGAAACGGTGGCGATC
This sequence comes from Desulfobacterales bacterium, assembly GCA_963668645.2. Classification (GTDB taxonomy): domain Bacteria; phylum Desulfobacterota; class Desulfobacteria; order Desulfobacterales; family UBA2174; genus UBA2174. The sequence continues at coordinate 943,702 of CAXXWC010000021.1, read as the reverse complement.
GGTCATCAGTTTCTCGATGGCTTCATAGCTGCGGGCGTTTTCAATGGCCACGGCGACCAAGCCGGCGACCCGGCGAAAAAAATGCACCTCTTCTGCGCTGAATCGTTCCGCGTGCCGGCAGTAAGCCCCCAGAATCCCGATCACCCGGCCTTCCACCACCAGGGGGACGAAGAGCACCGATTGGATATTGGCCGCCGCTAGGTCTTCACCGAGCTGGAACATCATCTCTCCGGGTTTGATCCGGCCGGTCACAAAAGGCTTGCCTTCGATGATTTCCCGGTTCAGCGGGCTTTTGGCCACTTCGATGACCTTGCTTTTGAACACATCGGCCACCAGTCCATGGGCGGCCACGTACTCGAGCTGCTTGCGGTCGTCGCTGAGCAGTTTGACCGAAATACCCAAAACGCCCATTACCTGGCACAGCTCCGAGGTAACCATGTTGAGGACCATCTTCAGGTTGCGCACCGAACCGATGGCCTCGGTCATGGTGTAGAGCGAATTGAGCCGGCTGTTCAACCGGCGGTCCGCCTCGGTGACATCCACCAGCTTGGAGATCCGCCGGCGGATGGCCGCAACGATGGAGGTGCCGAAAATGACCGTCGCATAAAGCGATAAGGCCCAAAAAAGCACCGTCACGGTCGTCTGTAACGGTGGCTGGGAACTGCTCAAAACCTTTTGGCCGAAGCGCAGCGGCTCGACGGCGAGCCAGCCGTGCGACTCGGCCGCCACCACGACCAGCATGCCCGCGACGGCCAGGGTTACCAGGCCGTAGCCGGATCCGGGCGAAAGCAGGATCGAGGCGAAGATGATATGGAAGGTAAAAAAGAAAAGCAACGGGCTGGAAATGCCGCCGGTATAATGGCTCAGCAGCAAAAGCGCGATAAAATCGAGGGCGAACTGGAAGCGGTTGAAGTTGAGAATAAAAGGGCGCTCGGTGCGCAGTGCCCGGCGGTTTCGTTGCGCCACGCCATACACCAGGCCGTTGTAGGCCAGGATAAAGAGCGCGATCAGGAAAAACGGCAGGAAAGAAAGGTTGAAACCGCATTGGCCCAGGACGATCACCGCCAGCATGATGGCCGGGGCCGCAAACCAGCGCAACCGGATGAACCAGACGGTGCGATCGACCAGTTCGCCGAAGATGACACGCCTGTATTTCTCGATCCCAACGGGCGCACCGGCCGCGTTTTCTTTCGGGTCTGCTTCAAGCATGCGAATACTTCCCGCGCGTCAGGTCAAACCGGGCGACGGTCAAGCCCACCGGCGAACCGTGCTTCCAGGCCCCGGCACCCGGGGATAGCGTTATGCGATCGGCTCGCACTGGAACAGAGGCGAAACGCTATCCTCCAGGCGCCAACCTGTGAAAAGCGGCGGGGCACACGCGTTGGTAGCGGCCCAAGCGTGCCGGTCGGCCGTTCAGTTTTGAAGGATCTCTTCGATTTTTTGGATCAGCCGTTTCGGGTCCACCGGCTTTTCGAACAACCACTTGGCCGGCCAGGACTCGCCGAGGATGTGCTGGAACTGATCAGGACCTTCCTCCCTGACTTTATCCAGAAAACTGGTCATGATGATGATCGGTAACCCTTGGAACTGCGGCATCTGTTGCAGCTCGAAGGCCAGGTCGAACCCTTCGGTATCACTGGACATCATGACATCGAGAATCATGACGTCGGGTCGTTTGGCGTTTAGCGCCGCCAATGCATCGCGGCCGTTTACGGCGATGCGCACGCCATACCCCTGAGTTTCCAGCAGCACCTTCAACGAATCACGGATATCGCGATCATCGTCCACTAAAAGAACGTCGGCTTTGTCTGTCATGTAAACCCCCTTATCATTAGCGGTCCATCGCGGGACGCAAATCCTGCCGCCCCGGCTCACAGCCCGCGGGCGGTGTAGTGGGTGTGGAGCAGCTCATGGGACCGCTCGCCGAGCGGGGTGCCGAGAAAGCTCTCATACAGCTCCTGGATGGCCGGATTTTCATGGCTCTGGCGCCATTTCTGAACCGCCTTGTCATCGTGGTACAAGGCCGCGGCCCGCAGGGTGCGTTTTTCATCGCTGGCCGGCAGGGGCTGGCCGCCGCCTCCCACACAGCCGCCCGGGCAGGCCATGATCTCGATAAAATGGTAGTCGGCCCTTCCGGTAACCACCCGGTCCATCAGCCGGCGGGCGTTGTCCAGGCCATGGGATACGGCCACCCGCACTGTTCCCAGGGGGCCGACTTCGATGGCCGCCTCCTTGATGCTTTCTAACCCGCGTACCGGCGTAATGTCCAGATCTTCGAGCGGCTTTCCGGTCACCACGGCGAAAACGGTGCGCAAGGCGGCTTCCATCACCCCGCCGGTGGCCCCGAAGATCGTTCCGGCGCCGGTGTACTGCCCCATGGGCGGGTCGTAGTCCTCCGGTGCCAGATTATTGAAGTCTATTCCGGCCGCGTTGATCATGCGGGCCAGTTCCCGGGTGGTCAGGACCGCATCGACGTCGCGGTACCCCGAGCTGTTCATCTCCGGCCGGGCGGCCTCGAATTTTTTGGCCGTACACGGCATGATCGAAACGACATACATGTCCTTGGGGTCGATCCCGGCCTGCTGAGCATAGTACGTCTTGGCCAGGGCACCGAACATCTGCTGGGGCGATTTGCATGTGCTCACGTTGGGCAGCAGCGAGGGGTAGAAATGTTCGATGAACTTGATCCAGCCGGGACTGCACGAGGTGATCATCGGCAGGCGGCCGCCGTTCTTGACCCGGTGCAGCAGTTCATGGCCTTCTTCGATAATGGTCAGATCGGCGGTGAAATTGGTGTCGAAGACCTTGTCGAAGCCGAGCCGGCGTAGCGCGGCGATCATCTTGCCGGTGACCAGGGTGCCGGGCGGCAGGCCGAGGTCCTCGCCCAGCGAGGCGCGGATCGCAGGCGCTTCCTGCACCACAACGTGTTTGTGCGGGTCTTCCAGGGCGGCCATCACCGTCTCGGTGGCATCTTTTTCCACGATGGCACCGGTGGGGCAGACCACGGCACACTGGCCGCAGAAGGTGCAGACCGATTCGGCCAGATCCTTGTTCATGGCCGGCACAACCCTTGAATCGAAGCCGCGGCCCTGGGGCGTGAGCAGAGATACCCCCTGGATATCGGCGCAGACCTTGACGCAGCGCAGGCAGTTGATGCACTTGGACGCGTCGCGCACCAGCGCCGGGGAAGAGTCGTCGAGGCGCTGGATCGAAAAATCGGTGCATGGCACCCGGATCTCCCGGACGCCGACGAGCTGGGCGATTTTCTGCAGCTCACAATGGCCGTTTTTCAAGCAGATCGTACAATCCTGCGGATGGTCTGAGAGCAGAAATTCGACGATGGCCCGCCGCCCCTTGCGCACTCTGGCGGAGTTGGTTTTAACCTTCATTCCTTCGGCCACCGGATAGACGCACGAGGCGACCAGGGTGCGGCTCCGTTCGACTTCCACGACGCAGACCCGGCAGGCCCCGGGGCGGTGATCGATTTCGGGCATGGCGCAAAGTGACGGGATATAGATGCCGATCTGGCGTGCCGCTTCCAGGATCGTGGTTCCCGGCGGCACTTGCACTGGCTGATTGTCAATCGTCAGAGAAACCATCCTATTTCTCCTCTATCGTTGCGTTGTCGCACTGGCATGGCGGTCCCGGCCGCTTTCCGGTGAAAGGGCCGGGCCGCCCCGGGCCGTGTCAGATGGTTTTGGCCGCCTGGACCTTTGCATCGCAGCGCATGCAGCGGCGTGCTTCGGCCAGGGCCATTTCTTTGGTGTAACCCAGCTCGACCTCCTCGAAACCGGCGATGCGTGTTGTTGCATCGCGTTCGGGCATGGCGGCCTGGGGCTGCTCCACCGGATCTTCATCCACCTCGAAAGGAATTTCGATCGGCTCGAAAACCGGGGTCCACGGCTTCTGCCCGGCCGCGGTGCGCAGCTCCTGGTCGATGGCCCTGGCCGCATCCTGACCGGCCCGGATCGCATCGATCACCATCGCCGGTCCGGTGACCACATCGCCGCCTGCCCATACTTTGGGATTGGCGGTTTTCAGGTCGGCATCCACGCCAAGGACGCGCCCGTCCGATACGATCCGGCTTGCCGGAGTCAGAAAGTCCAGGTCGACCCGCTGTCCGATGGCCGAGATGACCATGTCCGCATCGACCCGGAACTGGGACCCGTCGATGGCCGCCGCTTTTTTTCGGCCACTGGCATCGAACTGCCCCAGGGCCATGCGGGCCATTTCGAGTCCCACCACCGCACCGTTTTCCACCAGGAGCCGCAGCGGGTTGACCAGCGTCTCGATGCGAACCCCTTCGTGGGCCGCGGCATCGATCTCCACCTCCTGGGCCGGCATGTCTTTGCGTTCGCGCCGGTAATAGACGGTCACCGAGGCAGCCCCGAGCCTCAGTGCGCTGCGGGCCGCATCAATGGCCGAATTGCCCCCGCCGATCACCGCCACATGTTGACCCACGGGCGGGGTTTGGCCCAGATTGAGGTCCCGCAGCCATTCGACGGCCCCGTAAACGCCCCGGGCATCGTCGCTGGCCAGGCCCAGCGGCGTGCTTTTCTGGGCGCCGGCAGCGATGAAAACGATGTCGAACTCTTTGTCCAGGCTGTCAAAATCAAGATCCTGACCGATGCGGGTGCCGGTTTTTAGTTCCACTCCGGTGGCCAGGATTTCATCAATTTCGCGATCGAGGATGTCACGCGGCAGGCGATAGGCCGGAATCCCGTAACGCAGCATGCCGCCGGCTTGCGGCATCGACTCGAAGACGGTGACGGCATAGCCGCGCTTTTTCATTTCCAGGGCCATGCTGAGGCCTGCCGGACCGGCGCCGACAACGGCAATCCTCTCCGGGTGCGTCACCGGTATGGCGGCTACGGTCGGCCGGCCGGCGTAGTCGGTGATGAAACGCTTGATATTCTTGATGGCCAGCGGTGCGTCCAGCTGGCCGCGGCGGCACTTGCTCTGGCACGGGTGGCCGCAGACCCGCCCGCAGATGCTGGGAAACGGATTGGTCCGTTTGAGCAGTCTGTAGGCATCGTCGAGCCGTCCGGCGCGCACCAGCGCCATGTAGGCCGGGATGTCCATCTGCACCGGGCATACGTGCTGGCAGGGCGCGTCGAAAAGATCGCCGCAGACCGCCGCCGGGCAGCGCTTCTCGTTGATGTGGGCCTCGTATTCGTCGCGAAAATACCGGATGGTGCTCAGCACGGGGTTGGGCGCGGTTTGTCCCAGCCCGCACAGGGCGGTGTCCTTGATCGATTCGGCCAGATCTTCCAGCAGGGCGATATCGCCCGGTTGGCCGCCGCCCTTGCAGATCCGTTGCAGGATTTGCAGCATCCGCTTGGTCCCGACGCGGCAGGCGGTGCACTTGCCGCAGGATTCATCCTGGCAAAACTCCATGAAGAAACGTGCCATGTCGACCATGCACGTATCTTCATCCATTACGATCATGCCACCGGACCCCATGATGGCCCCGGCTTTCTGGATCTCTTCATAATCGATGGGCGTGTTGAGATGTTCCACCGGCAGGCATCCGCCCGAAGGACCGCCGAGCTGGGCCGCTTTGAATTTCTTGCCTTCGGGGATGCCGCCGCCGATATCGAAGATCACCTGGCCCAGGGTGGTGCCCATCGGCACCTCGACCAGTCCCTGGTTGTTGACCTTGCCGGTGAGTGAGAAGATCTTGGTTCCCTTGCTGGACGGCGTGCCGAGCCGGGCGTACTGCTCGCCGCCGTTGGCGATGATGTGACCGATGTTGGCAAAGGTTTCGACATTGTTGAGAATCGACGGTTTTTGCCACAGTCCGGATACCGCCGGAAAGGGCGGCCGGGGCCGCGGGGTGCCGCGGCGACCTTCGATGGAGGTCATCAGGGCGGTCTCCTCTCCGCAGACAAAGGCGCCGGCCCCACGGTAGATCTCGACCTCGAAATCGAATCCCGACCCGAAGATATCCTTTCCCAGCATCCCGTAGGCCTTGGCCTGATCGATGGCGATGGTCAGGCGCTGGATGGCGATGGGGTATTCGGCCCGGCAGTAGATGTAGCCCTGATGGGCACCGATGGCATGGGCGGCGATGAGCATGCCTTCCAAAACCGCATGGGGGTCGGCCTCGAGCACGCTGCGATCCATGAATGCGCCCGGGTCGCCCTCATCGGCGTTGCAGATCACGTATTTGGTATCGCCCTTGGATGCGGCGCACAGTTCCCACTTGATCCCGGTGGGGAATCCGCCGCCGCCGCGCCCGCGCAGACCCGAAGCCTTGACTTCGGTGATAATCTCTCTCGGCGTCATGTCAAAAAGCGCTTTAAAAGCCGCGCGGTAGCCGTCGCGCCAGATGTAATCGTCGATTTTTTCCGGATTGATCAGCCCCCGGTTATGCAGTACCAGGAGCTGTTGGGGGGCGATAAATGGAATCTGGTGGAAATGGGGGATGGTTTGACCGCTGACCGGATCCTTGTACATCAACGCCTCGACCGGGCGGTTGTTTAAAAAATGCTCTTCGACGATACGGCCGATATCTTCCGGTGTCAGCTTCTGATAGAAGTAGTCGCCCGGTTCGACCCGCATCAGGGGGCCCACGGCGCAAAATCCCATACAGCCGGTTTCCACGAGATGGACTTTGCCCGCGATGTTATGTTTGACAAGCGCCTCGGCGAGCCGGTCACGAAGCATCAGGCTCTCGGAGGCCTGACAGGAGGTGCCGCTGCAGATCATGGCATGGTAGGAGAACTGATCCCTTGCAACGGCTACCTCCTGCTGAATCCGATCCAGATCCGCGATGTACATTACTCTTTTCTGAGCCGTCATTTTATTATCCTCATGGTCCAGAGAACGTTTATTCCTTCCGGTACTTGCCCAGGATCTCCTCTATCTTTGCCGGCTTGACCTGCTTGTGAACATCCTTGTCAACCACCATGATCGGCGCCACCCCGCAAGCCCCGATGCAGCGCACCACATCGAGGCTGTAATGGCGGTCGGCGGTGCAATCGCCCGGGCAGATGTCCAGTTTCTGTTCGACGGCATCGAGCAGCTTCTGACCGCCACGGACATGGCAGGCCGTGCCGAGGCAGACCTTGACTTCATGCCTGCCGCGCGGCTTCATCGTAAAATACGAATAAAAGGTTACCACCCCGTAGACCTGGCTCAGGGGGACCTCCAGCCCCTTGGCCACGCGCCGCTGAAGCGGCTCGGGCAAATATCCGACCGTCTCTTGAATCTCCTCCAGGACAGGTATCAGTACACCGGGTTTCAATCGATGCCTTTCGATGATAGCATCGACCGCGCGCCACTGTTCAGGCGAGAATTCCTCACCCGATGTTTCGCAAGTCTCCATTTTCTGCAACATAGGTCACCTCCAGAGCGGGAATCGGAAGAATTGAATTTCTGTGAGTCAGCTTCTGTTTTACGATTAGGGGTATATTTACGCCATCAATATGGCGGCATCGGAAGGATGGGAACAGATGCGGTGCACAAAGGCCGCTCGAACTGATCGAGACGATCGTTTCGTGCTCGGAGCCCGTGCGTCGGTTTTGAGAGGAACTTAACCCCCGGGATCAGGTAATGTGTCGGCAATCAAAACCATGGCACCATACCTTCCATCGTTGCGCACCACAGTGTTCACTAAAATAAATGAAACTAAAGTGAAGCAAATTACGCGCCATTGATTCCACCTTTTTCATCTTTGAGGTCTTCGTTCCGATTCTGTGACTAACAGTTTGTTGTAAAATAGTATTTTATCATTTGTTCCCTTTTGTGTGAGTCATGGGCCTTATTCTCTTTTTGACAAGCTGGCATCCGGGCAGTGGACAGTCCTGTCCATCGCCAGGTGACGAAAGGAGGACACGTTTTTGATGGATTGAAGTGATTTATATTATTGCTGCGGCAGGTGGCGGGCAAAGACCTGGGCGACCGTCTGGATGGGAACGGCAAAACCAAGGCCTTCATAGCGTTCGGTGAGCTGTTTGAATGTGTTGACGCCCAAAACGCGGCCCGAGGCGTTGATCAGAGGGCCGCCGCTGTTGCCCGGGTAGATGCGGGCGTCGGTTTTGATCCATCCGCCCTCATACCCGGAAAGCACCCCCTTGGCCACAGAATTGCGCAGGGCCGCCGGATTGCCCACGGCATAGACCGGGTCCCCCAATGGGACTTCTCGCGGGGCCGCAGACGTCAACCGCGGGACACGGTATCCGTCGATCTTGAGCAATGCCAGGTCCCATTTTTCATCCACGGCCACCAGAAAGGCGTGCAGCTTCGTGTTGTCGGCTAAAAAGACATCAAAGACGCGATCCAGGTCGGTGAGCCGATCGCGGGCCTCTGCCTCTGCTTGTTCCTGGCGCAAGGCTTCGTGCTTGTCTTGGATCTCGCGGCGCTGGCGGTCCAACTTCTGCTGCCAATCTTCCAGCGAGTCGAGGTTCCGTTCATAATCGGCCCGGCGCATGCGGCGGCGGTAGCCTTCCAGTTTGGCCCGGGAAGCATCCAGGCGCTCCTGCTCGGCTGCAACCTGGGCATAGAATTCCTCAGCCTGTGAATCTATGTATTCGATGCGCACCGCACGCGCCTTTTCGACCTGCGGCGGGGTTCGGATCACATGCCGGTTGGTGATGATAAAGCCATTCTCGGTCACGAAAAAGCCCGAGCCCAAGCCCTTTCCGCTTTTGACGGCGACGGTGGCCAGTACAGCCTTTTCGATAGGATTGCGCGGGGTTTGCCGGGCCAGTTGCGCGGCCAGATCGCGGGGCTTGCCCGAACGCGCCGCGTTTGATCCCCCGTTGTTTATAGCCCGGGCCTCAGGCGGCACGTCGTTGGGGTTGTCGGTAAAGACCAAGACGCCGTCGCTGCGCCGATATTGGTAAATCCCGCACTCGGCCGTGGCCGTTGTAAAAAACGCCAGGCAGATGCCGAGGGCCAGGATCGCGGCGGCCATCCGTGTCCGTTTCGCTTTCGGGTTTTGGAAAGGGATCTGTGTCGAAGCAGCCATTTTAGCATAATGCCCCAAAGTATTTATCCTGTAAACTATCCCTTGTTGGCTGTCGCCTGCCAGTGGACGTCTGACGCCTGGCAGTTTCCACTTCCAGTTCGGATCCTGCCGCCTATTTTTTACCCCGGCGCTGCCAACCGCCCGCTATCGCATCATTCCGGCCACATCAAGAAAGGGCCATCCAATCGGCATGCAATTTGCTCTGTATTAACGAAAATTGCCGCTGCCGCAGGAAGGCGGACACCCGCTCATCCCTCCCGTATTCAGGAAAGCAGGAGGTGTCCCCCATGGCCGTCACGGGCGTTTCATCTCAGGCTCAAGCCGACGTGAATCCGCCGGCCACCATGCCACCGGGCCGCACTCCTGATGTTCATCATCCGGCCGTCCCGCCCTGGGAGCCGGTATATCGATTCACCGTTCTGTTTTTACTTCCACTTTGTCTCTACCTGGTGCTCGCCGCCGGCAGCGGCAACATTTTGGGACTCTGGTCCTGGCCGGAGATTTTTGCCGCCATCCTGATCGGTTTGCTTTGCGCCCGGGGTGCCCGGCGCGTCGCCGGAAGGGACTTATCCACCGTATGGCTCGATCCGATCCGATGGTGCGCCGCTGTGGTCTACCTGATCGGACCTTTCTTATATGCCCTGATCAAGGCCAATCTGGAAGTGCTGTGGTGCATTGTCACCGGTCGTATCCAGCCTGCCATCGTGCGCATCGAGCCGGGTATCGACAGCCCCATGGGCCTTTACCTGCTGGCCAATTGCATAACCCTGTCGCCCGGCACACTGACCCTGGTGGTGGACGAAGATGAAAAGGTGCTCTACGTCCATTGCCTGAACTGGAAAACGATCCAAGACCGCGAAGCCGCCACCCGGGCTGTGGCGGGCAGTCTTCTGCCCTGGGTCCGCTGGCTGTCGCGTCCAAGGCGGGTTCCATGACGACCTTCTGGCTGGTTTCGGCCCTCGTGTTGGGCCTCAACATCCTGCTGGCCCTGGTGCGCATGGCGCTGAGCCGCACGGTTCCCGAGCGGGTGGTGGCCCTGGACACCATCAACACCATCGTGGTGGCCCTGCTGGTCCTGCTGGGGGCAGGCCAGCAAAAGGCGCTCTACGTCGATATCGCCATCGTTTACGGCCTGGTTTCTTTCGTGGGAACCCTGTTTGTCGCCAAGCTGATGGAAAGGAGGCGCTGACCTCATGGAAGCCGCCGTTTACATTCTCATCGGTCTCGGCCTTTTCTTCAACACCCTGAGCATCGTGGGGCTTTTTCGCTTCCCGGATGTCTATACCCGGTTGCATGCGGCCACCAAGACCACGACCCTGGCCACCATCTTCATCGTGCTGGCCGTGGTGCTGGACGGGATCCGCATCGGCGGCGTGGTTGGATTGACCCTGGCGGTTCACAGTCTGGTGGCCCTGGCTGTCGTACTGGCCACCAATCCGGTGGGGGCCCACGCCATCGCCCGGGCATCCTACCTGCGCGGGGACCGGCCGCGCCGCGTGCGCTTAGATGAACTCAAGGCAGACCGGCAGGCCCGGAAAGGAGGCGCGCCGTGAACGGTATCCTTTTCGGGGTGCTTTTGGCCGCGCTTCTGATTGCTGCGGCGATTATCCTTTTTACTCGCGATCTTCTGGTGGCCGTGCTGGTTTTTGCCGCTTTCAGCCTCGTGCTCACAGTGATTTTTTTCCTGCTGGACGCCCCGGATGTGGCCATCGCCGAGGCGGGTATCGGGGCCTGTCTGACCACGGTGGTGTTTGTCATCGCCGTGGTCATGGCCGGGCGCAAGGAGGAGACATGAGGATCGCCGGTTTCATCTGCCTGACCTGGCTGTTGGCCTTTTTGCTCGCCGCTGCAGCCCATCTGCATCCGGTGGGCATCCCCCCCGGCAATCCGGCCGTGCTGGCGCAGGTCGGTTCGACCACCGGCGTCCCGACTCTTCCAACGACGATGGACGATTATTTTCTGCGCTTCGGCCAGGCCGAAACCGGCTCCAACAACATCGTCACCAGCGTGGTCTTCGACTATCGCGGCCTGGACACCATGGGAGAAGCCGCGGTGCTCTTTCTCACCGTGGCCAGCATCACCATGCTGCTCATTCCGGGCCTGAGACCGGAAAGCGACAGGCCTCCGGACCCGGAGGCCGGGAGAGGCGAGAGCCTGGTGGTCCGGCTGGCCGTGGCGCTCGTCTATCCGGCGATCCTGGTATTCGGGGCCTATGTGGTGGTGCACGGCCACCTGTCGCCGGGCGGCGGGTTCCAGGGCGGGGCCGTCATGGCTTCGGCCACGGCCCTGGCCCTGGTGGCGCAGCGCCTGGGCCGCGCACCTGGCGTCATCCGCGGGTGGTTGGCGATCTTCGAATCGGCCGGGCTGGTCGCTTTCGTGGGGCTGGGATTGGCCGGGCTGGGGACCGCCTTTCTTCGCAACTTTCTCGCTGCCCGGCCGGATCTGCCCCTGGGCCGTACGGTGGCCCTCGGCCCCAACGGCGGCGAGCTGCTCAGCGGCGGAATCCTGCCGCTGCTCAACATTTCCGTGGGGCTGGAAGTCTTTTGCGGCTTGAGCATCATCCTGGTGCTGCTGGTGCAGGTTTCCGGATTCGGGTGCCGGGAGGATTCCGGCCAATGACAGGCGCCCAGTATTTCGCCTGTCTTCAAAAAGTTCTGGGAGATCGAAGCATCATGCCGTGAACTGGAGGGAGGTGCCCATGGTTCCCCACATCCTTTACCTGAGCGTCATGGGACTGCTGGTGCTCGGTCTTTACGGGGTCCTCTTCCGGCGCAACCTGATCAAGATCACCATCGCGGTGAATATCATGGAGGCCGGGGTCAACCTTTTCCTGGTCTCTTTGGGTTACCGGTCCGGGGCCACGGCGCCGATCTTCACCCAGGCCTGGACTCCGGGACCGCTCATTATGGTGCTGCCCACGCCCCAGGCCCTGATCCTGACCAACATCGTCATCGGGTTTGCCACCACGGCCCTGATGATCACCCTGGCGGTGCTCACCGGCCGCCAAAACGGCACCGTCGAGACCGAACGGCTAAAGGGGATTGAACACCATGAGTGATCATTTCCCGGTCCTGGTGGTGGCCCTGCCGTTTCTGGCCGCCTTCCTGCTGCCGGCCTTTTCCGGCCGGGCGCGAGGCGCGGGCCAGGTTCTGGCGATCAGTACGGTCGTGGCCGTCGACCTGATGCTGCTGCATGTCTTTGCCCGGGTCTGCCTGGAAGGCCGTGAGCTGGTCTATGCCGTCGGGGCCATGGATCCGGGACGATGCGCACCGGCGGGCCTGGCCTTTCCGCTGCGCATCGTTTTCAACGTGGACGCCTTCGGGGCCTTCATGGCCCTGGTGGCCGGCATCGTGGCCCTGTGCAGCGTCTTGTATGCGGTCCACTTCATGGCCGAGGCCAAGCGCCAGCCCTACTATTACGCGATCAAGATGCTCATGCTGGCCGGGATGCTGGGGCTTTGTTTCACCGGCGACCTGTTCAACTTCTTCGTCTTTCTGGAGATCATTTCCATCGGTGCCGCGGCCCTGGTGGCCTACCGCAGCGACCGGCCCCACCCGCCCTATGCCGGCTTCAAGTACATGCTGATCAGTGCGGTGGCCACCACCTTCTTTCTGGTGGGCATCGGCCTGCTCTATGCCCAGTACGGATCGTTCAACATGCGCTACCTGCACCAGGTGCTGGCTGCCACGCAGCTCGACCGGATCGCCCTGGTGCTCATGCTCGTGCCCCTGGCGATGAAATGCGGCGCCATCCCGATGCACATGTGGGTGCCGGACACCTACGGCGAGGCCCCGGCCCCGGTCACGGCCCTGGTGATGGTGGCCAGCCAGACCAGCCTCTACGGGTTGTTCCGTCTGGCCTTCACCCTCTTCGGAGCCCCCTTGCCGGCGGCTTCGACCCTCTTCGGTTACCCGGCCCTGGGGGCCGGGATCATCGTCCTGGGCGCCCTGTCCATGTTCGTCGGTGTCACCATGGCCATCATCCAGGACGATGTGATGCGCCTGATGGCCTTCCACTCTGTGTCCCAGACCGGCTATATGCTGGTGGGCATCGGCGTGGGGCTGGCCCTGCACGCCGCCCCCGACGGCGGGGCCGCCTTTGCCGACTACGGCCGCACGGCCATGACCGGCGGGATTTTTCATATTCTCAACAACGCCCTGTACAAGGGGTTGTTGTTTCTCACCGCCGGGGTCATGGCGGCACGCTACGGCACGCGCAACCTCAACCGCATGATCGGCCTGGCCCACCACGACCGGTTCACCACAGTGGTCTTCATCATCGGGGCCCTGGCCATCGCCGGCATCCCGCCCTTCAACGGGTTCGCCTCCAAGCTGATCATCTACCAGAGCGTGTTCCGCTACAGCCCCTTGCTGGCCATGCTGGCGATCTTCGTTTCCGTGCTGACCTTGGTCTCTTTCGTCAAGGTATTCTACGGCTCGTTTCTCGGGGTGCGGCGCGACGACCTGGTGCGCCCCTTCACCCTTTCGGCCGGTATGAAAACGGCCATGGGGATCATGGCTCTGGCCATCGTGGCCCTGGGGATCTGGCCAGATCAGGCCGTGCGCCACCTGATCGGGCCGGCTGTGGCCAGCCTGGTTCCGGGGGCCGGTCCACCGCCCGGAAGCGTCGCCGCGGCCCCCGGGCAGGTCATGGCGCGCATCTACTGGCACCCAGGGGTCTGGTTGGCGTTGCTTTTTAGCATCCTGGCACTGGTGCTGGTCTGGGTGCGCATCGCTTTCCGGCGCGACCGGGATGTGCCACCGGGGCTGGCCAAGCCTTACAACTCGGGCGATTTGCAAGACATCGATCAGGGCATCGGGGCCCACAACCTCTACTGGGGCTTCAAGGAAGCCATCCGCCCTTACCTTTCCCTGACCGCCGGGATGCACGACGGGGACCTGAACGGATACCTGATTTGGCTGGCCGTCGTCATGGCCGCCGGCCTGACCTTGGTGGGAGGAGGGTGGCTTTGAAACCGGCGACCATCCATGCCCTGAAACGCTCCATCTGGGCCTTTCACATGAACACCGGTTCGTGCAATGCCTGCGATATCGAGATCCTGGCGCTGCTTACCCCCCGCTACGATGTGGAGCGCTTCGGCATCAAGCTGGTGGGCACGCCGCGCCACGCCGACCTGCTGCTGGTCACCGGCACGATGACCGTCAAGATCCGCGACCACATCCTGCGCGTCTACCAGCAGGTCCCCGATCCGAAGCTAGTGATGGTGGTGGGTAGCTGTGGCATGACCAAGGGGGTGTTCCAGGACACTTACGCCATGGCCGGTCCGGTGGACCGCTTTCTGCCGGTGACGGTCTACGTGCCCGGCTGTCCGCCCCGGCCCGAGGCGATCATCTACGGGGTGCAGCGGCTCTGGGAACTCCTCGAAAAAATGGAAAAGGCCGGCCCATGAAGCCTGAAACCCTTAAAGAGCTTATGGAAACCCGCTTTGCAGGGGATGTGCACGATGTCACCGTCAGCCGGACGAGCGACGGTTTCCGGCGCCCGGTGGAGCGCAGCACGGTCATTGCCACGGTGGAGCGCGACGTCCTGCCGGACCTGGTCACGGCCCTGGCCTGCTTCGGCCGGCTGCACATCGCCTGCGGGCTGCCCGGCATCGCATGCGGCGAGGACCTGGAACTGATCTATGTGTTGACCCTTTTTGCCGGACAGGGACCGCGCCGCGAATTGACGGTGGTGCTCAAGATCCTGCTGCCGGCCGACGACCTGTGCGTTCCCACCATTACGGAAATCCTGCCCGGGGCCCAGGTCATGGAGCGCGAAGCCCAGGAGATGCTCGGAATCACGGTGGTCGGTCTGTCCGATGCGAGCCGCATGTTCACCCCGGATCTGCCCGAAGGCTTTTTCCCCCAGCGCCAGGCGGCCGCAACGGACCGGCCCGAGGAGGTCTCATGAAAGCGCTGGCCTACCCGCTGACCATCGGCCCGACCCATCCGACCTTCAAGGAGCCGATGCGGGTGCGCTGCCAGATCGAAGGCGAACGCATCGTCGACTTTCAGATCGACATGGGCTTTACCCACCGGGGCATCGAGCTGGCCGCCACCCGCCGCAACTTCGTCCAGGTGATCTACCTGGTGGAGCGGATCTGCGGGATCTGCTCGGTGTCCCATCCCATGGCCTTTTGCCAGGCGGTGGAAGAGGCCGCCGGCATCGTCGTGCCGCCCCGGGCCCAGTACATCCGCACTATCGTGGCCGAACTCGAACGGCTCCATTCCCACAACCTCTGGTGCGGGGTGATGAGCCACCAGATGGGCTTCGATACCCTTTTTTACTACACCTGGACCATCCGTGAGAGCGTGATGGACGGCCTGGAGCGGCTCACCGGCAACCGGGTCAACTACGCCATGATCGCTGTAGGCGGGGTGCGCCGGGATATCGAGGCCGAAGGCATCGATACGGTGCGCGCCATCATCGAAGATTACGATGCGCTCTACGAAAGCGCTAAGGACCTGTTTCTCTTCGACGCTTCGGTCCGCGCCCGTTGCAGTGGCGTCGGGGTCCTGACCCGTAGCGAGGCCGAACGGCTCGGGGCGGTGGGGCCCACCGCGCGGGCCTCGGCCGTGCCCCGGGACGTGCGCGTGGATGCCCCCTACATGGCCTATGCCGACATGGACTGGCTGGTCCCGGTCCTGCCGCAAAGTCCTGGCGGGGACGTGATGGCCCGGATTGAGGCCCGTTTGCTGGAGATCCGCCAGAGTCTGGAGATTCTCGAATTTTGCATCGATCATCTGCCCGAGGGCGAAATCAGCTGGGAACCCAACAACGTCAAGCTGCTGCGGCATTTGAAAAAGGTCCATGGACACGGCATCGGCCGCTGCGAGGCGCCCCGCGGCGAGGTGTGCCATTACGTGGTCCTTGATGGACGGGACGGACCGGTCCAGCTGAAGGCCAAGGCGCCTACCTACTCCAACCTGCTGACCTGGCACCCGATGCTTGCCGGGGCTGAAATCGCCGACATTCCGATCATCATCGGCTCCATCGATCCGTGCGTGGCCTGTGCCGACCGCATGAGTTTCGTGGCCGGCGACGGCCGCAGTTTCGCCCTGAGCGCCGAGGACCTGCGCCGGCGGTCGCTGGCCAGGATGGAAAGCCTTCGGAGGCGGTCATGACCCTGCTGCTGCAATACCTTGTGCTCCCCCTTTTAATGTCGGCCGCGGCCGTGATGGTGGGGCTGCTGCTCAAGGGGCTGGACCGCAAGATCTGCGCCTATTACCAGGGGCGCATCGGACCGCCGCTGGCCCAGCCATTCCGCGATATCCGCAAGCTGCTGCACAAGCGCAACGTGGTGCCCGAGACCGCCGTGGCCTGGCTCTTCAACGGGGCTCCACCTCTGGCCCTGGCCGCATCCCTGCTGCTGGCCTTTTACGTAACCTGGCCGCCCATCGCCCGGCTGCTCGGCGCGGCTGTCTACCCGCCGCATTTTTCCGATATGATCATCATCCTCTACGTGCTGATGATCCCGGCCGTATGCCTGGTGGTGGGCGGTTTCGCCTCCGGTTCGATCTACGCCTCGGTGGGGGCCCAGCGTGAGATGGTGATCCTGGCCTGCACCGAACTGCCCCTGGCGGTGACCATGGTGACCCTGGCCATGCAGATGGCCGGACATCATCCCGGGCTGCCGCCTTTTTCCCTGGCCGCGGTGCTGCGCCACCCGGTCTGGCAGGATCTGGGTATGAGCGGTCTGCTGGGGGTATTGGTGCTGCTGCTGCCCCTGTTGCTGGTGCTGCCGGCAGAATTGTCCAAGATCCCTTTCGACCAGGCCGAAGCCGAGACCGAGATCGCCGAGGGGCTGCTGGCCGAGTACTCCGGGCGCAACCTGGCCCTGCTGCATCTGGCAGAGGCGATCAAGGCGGCGGCCCTGTGCGCCCTGGTGGTGGTCTTTTTCTTTCCCTTCCGGATTATCGACTTCATCGGCCTGGGCGAAGCCGGCCGCGGACTCTGGCTCGGGCTCGCGGAGGTGGTCTTTTTCCTGGTCAAGATGCTGGCGGTCTACCTGCTGGCCATCACCACGGTGCGCTCGGTGGTGGCCCGGCTCAAGATCGGCCAGGCGGCCCGGGTCTTTCTGTTCCCCCTGTTGCTCTGTTGTCTGGCCGGTCATTTTCTGATCCGTTTCGACGCGGTGCTGCGCGTTGGAGCCGGCGGCTGAGACCGGGCGTGGCAGGCCGACAAGGATGGAGGGGGCTAAAAAGGGAAAATCTGCCAGGCTGCAACGCATGAATTTCCAAACAGGAGCATGAGATGACCCGCATGATCGGCACCATCATCAGCCAGATGCTGCGGCCCAAGCGCACCAACCCTTTCCCGGTGCGCCGGGCCCCGGTGAGCCTGGATCAGATCCGGGCAGAAGACCTGTGCCGGGCGGTGCAGATTCCGCGGACCTACCGCGGCCGGCCGATCTACGATTTTGACGATTGTATCGGCTGCGGGCTCTGTGCCCGGGTCTGTCCTTCGGCGGCCATCCAGCTTTACCCGGTGCTTATCGGCGGGAAAAAATCCAGGCGTGTGCTCATCCGTCTGGCCCATTGCACCTTCTGCGGCGAGTGCGTCGATGTGTGCGCCCAGCAGGCCATCGAGATGACCTGCGAATTTACCCTGGCCGACACGGACAAGTACAGCGACAACCTCGTGGTGGGAATCAACCAGAAGCGCGCCTACGAGGCCGGGCAGGCACCGGTTGCCGAGGCGTCCTCTTGTCCGGTCAGCCCAGAATCCTGATGGCCTCGATGTCCGTGCCGGCCAGAATCCCCACCAGCCTGGCCGCGGCCCGGGCCACGGGAAGCGACAGCCCCCCATCCGGATCCAGATTCACTACGGCCGGTTGAACGGCCACTACCTCGATCCGTCCCACCGCCGGTGAGAGAAATTCGCAGAGTCGCCGCAGCGGCGGGTGATGGCTGTGAAAGCCGTCTTCGGCCGAAAGCCTTTCGGGCACCAGCCGGCGCAGGCTTCCCGGGATCAAGCCCATGTCCAGGGCATCCACGATCAGCAGCAGGCCCGGCCGCCAGCGGCGGATCGGGCCGGTAAAATCTTCGGGCCCGACCCCGGCATCCACGACGCGCCAGCCGGGCGGTGTTGAGGCCGCCAGGCGTTGGGCCACGATGCTGCCCACCCCGTCGTCCCGGCGCAGGCGGTTGCCGACCCCGAGCACCACTGTGCGTACCTGGGCGTGGTCTATGTCCGGTGTCATCCTGGCTCCTGTTCTGGGCTGCAAGCTTTGTGCAGTTTAGCGCCGGGTGATTCTTGTGACAAGTAGCCGCCCGCAACCATT
The DNA here is from genome assembly GCA_963668645.2 of Desulfobacterales bacterium. Taxonomy (GTDB): domain Bacteria; phylum Desulfobacterota; class Desulfobacteria; order Desulfobacterales; family UBA2174; genus UBA2174. The sequence continues at coordinate 925,442 of CAXXWC010000021.1, read as the reverse complement.
TCAATTTACGGTAAATCCGGAATCCGGTTCGATGCGCAAACCTCGGGCTTGAACGAGCCTTCCCATTCATATCTGCGTTTCGCTTCAGGAGTCCATCCCTTTGAGGGAAGAGACGTGGCGACTTGAAGCCTTTTGCGCTGAAAAACTTGGTCGTCAAAGTGCGCGAGGTGCTGGACCGCAAAGACCATGGTGATTTCGTGCTGATTCGATAAGCCATTAAACTCCAAGTGGTTATCAAAACATCTGGACAACCCCTTGATATTCAGTTATATAGCTCCCCGGCAGGTCATCTTTCGTTAATGGGGGGCGATGTGTTGTATCTCAAACAAGTCGTTGTTCGGTTAGTTCGCCAGAATCAAGATCAGCGCTTCCAGAGCTTGATGCACCGGCATCATTACTTGGGCGCCTTGCCCAAAATCGGTGAAACCCTGCGATATGCGGCCTGTATCGGTGATCAATGGGTCGGCTTGGTCAGCTTTTCCGCTCCCGCCCTCAAATGTGCTGCTCGCGATCAGTGGATCGGTTGGCCCTTTAACCATCAGTTCGATCGGCTCAATTTGTTGACCAACAACAGCCGTTTTCTGATCCTGCCCGACTGGCATCTGCCAAACCTGGCCTCGCGCATCCTGGCCTTGTGCCGAAAAAGACTGCCCGCCGACTGGCAAGCCGCTTTCGGACATCCCGTGCTGTTGCTCGAAACCTTCGTCGATCCCGCGCGCTTCAAGGGAACCATCTATAAAGCCGACAACTGGACTGCGGTCGGAAACTCCAAAGGCTTTCATCGGCACGCCAAAGGATACAGCGACACGGCCGACTCACCCAAAATGGTTTTTGTCAAACCGTTGCGCCCCGATGCGCAAACCCTCTTGTCACAGACCATGCTGCCACCGCTTTATCAAACAGGAGATCCTAAAATCATGCTGCCGGCTCAACACATGCAATCTTTGCCCCGATTTTTCGCCGACATCCCCGATCCGCGACGTCCCCAAGGCCGACGCCATCGTCTGGCAACCGTTTTGGCCATCGCCGCCGCAGCAACCCTGTGTGGCATGCGCGGCTACCAGGCCATCTCCGATTGGGCCAACAGCCTCGGACAAAAAGCACGCCGGCGCTTCCAATGCCGCTACCGAAACGGCCACTACAGCGTGCCGAGTCTGTCGATCATCCGCGATGTGCTCATCCGGGTCGATCCGGCACGCCTCGACGACGCCCTGCAAAAATGGAACAGCATCCACGCCGGCTGCGACCAATGCCTGGCCATCGATGGCAAAACCATGTGCAACGCCATTGACGATCAAGGCTATCAGACCCACATCATGAGCGTTGTCGGCCATACCACCAGTGCCTGCTACACCCAAAAAAAGTCGGCAACCTGGCCGTAGACGACCAAAAGGTCAAGCGCACCAACGAAATCAAGACCGCCCAGCCCCTGCTCGATGCCATCAAGATCGAAAACAAAGACATCACCGCCGATGCCCTGCTGACACAGAGAAAGTTCGCCGAATACATCGTCGAGCAGCGCGGCGCCCACTACCACTTCACCGTCAAAAACAACCAGCCCGGACTGTTCGACGACATCGGTCTGTACTTCAAAGACCGCGGCCAACCCGATTTCATCCTTTGCGACCCGCCCGACCACGGCCGCATCGAAGAGCGCAAGATCTGGACCACCACCGAACTCAACGAGTTTCTCGACTTTCCTCACGTCCAACAAGCTTTTGTCATCGAACGCCGATGCACGGACAAAAAAAGCGGCAAACAATCATTTGAGATTGCTTACGGTATCACCAGTAGACCTGCCGAGCAGGCCGACGCCCGATGCCTGCTGGCCATAAACCGCGGCCATTGGTGCATCGAAAACAAATGCCATTACATCATCGACTGGAACTTCGACGAAGACCGCAGCCGTATCCGCAAAGGCCACGGGCCTGAAAATATCACCCGGTTGCGCCGCTTTGCCGTAAGCGCAATTAAATCCAAAGGTGTGCGCAGCGTGGCGCAAAAAATGCTCCAACTGGCTCGCAACGTCCGCTTGGTCTTCGACTATCTGGCCATGACTGACAACTGCCGGCCGACCGCAACACGGGCATAGAACAAATTCACCGTGCCGCAAAGACGTGCCGGTGTTGATTCGCCAGGCCGGGTGGTATATTGCATCGCAATTGAGAATGGTAATTGTAACAGTTTGTGGAAAGGTGGACTCAGGCTGTCAGGCAAGTCACAGAGCCTCCTTGCGAGGCGTGGCCGGATTCGAAGATCCCGGGCGGGGTCTGGCAGGCTCAAAGGCGCCTGTTCACAGGCATACAGAAGTGCAGTCCATCGCAGACCGGTTGATCGAAACGTTTAACCCGGGAGGTTCTCATGGATCGCCGTGATTTTCTGAAAAAGGCCATTGCCGGGAGCGCCCTGGCCGGATCGAGCGTGCTTTTCGGGGGGGTCCGGCGCTTGGCCCGCGCGGCCGCGCCCTCGGCCGCCCCGTACGATCTGGTCGCGGTCAAGGGGGGAGAACCAGAGGTGATGTTCGACCGGGCAATCGCGTCTCTGGGCGGGATGGAGGCCTTCGTGACCAAGGGCAGCAAGGTCCTGGTCAAACCGAACATCGGTTGGGACGTGCCACCGGAACGGGCCGGCAACACCCACCCGAAACTCGTGGCGCGCATCATCGAGCACTGCCTGAAGGCCGGCGCCAAAGAGGTCTCGGTCTTCGACCATACTTGCGACACCTGGACCGGCTGCTACCGCAACAGCGGCATCGAAAGGGCGGTGAAGGACGCCGGCGGCAGGATCGTCTCGGGCGACAGCGGCGGCTATTATCAATCGGTGCGCGTACCCGGCGGCAAACGGCTCACCGAGGCCAGGGTCCACGAACTGCTTCTGGAGGCGGATGTTTTTATCAACGTGCCGGTGCTGAAGCACCACAGCTCTTCGATGCTCACCATCGGCATGAAGAACCTCATGGGCGTGGTCTGGGACCGGTGGTACTGGCATCTCAACGATCTTCACCAGTGCATCGCGGATTTTGCCTCGTACCGCAAGCCCGCGCTGACCGTGGTGGACGCCTACAACGTGATGAAACAGAACGGGCCGCGCGGGGTGTCGGCCGGCGATGTGGTGCCGATGAAGTCGCAGATCGTTTCTACGGACCTCGTGGCGGCCGACGCCGCGGCGGCCCGGCTCTTCGGCATGGATCCGGCCGACGTGCGCCACATCACGCTCGCTTCGCGGATGAATCTTGGCCGGATGGATCTGGGGGCGCTGAAGATCAACCGCATCAAACTCTAGGGTCCATGAAATTTCACCGCCTTAAAACGATTCGCATCGGCGTCGCGGCAATCTTCTTCGCGCTGATTGCGGCCCTGTTTCTCGATTTCCGAAACGCCTTTCCCCCGGGCGCTGTCCGGGGACTGCTCTGGCTTCAGTTCGTCCCTTCGCTGCTCAAGTTCCTCAACATCGCGGCCTTTGGAACGGCGGGCTTCATCGCGGTCCTGATCCTCACCGTCTTCTTCGGCCGCGTCTACTGCTCGGCCGTCTGTCCCCTCGGAATCTTCCAGGACGTGATCGGTTTTGCGGCCCGCCGGAAGCGAAAAGGCCGCCGATTCCAATCCACCCGGCCGCACAACGTTCTGCGCTATGCGGTCCTCGCCCTGACGGTGCTGGCTATGCTCGCAGGCGGCGGTTTGGTGTTGAACTTTCTCGATCCGTTCAGCGGCTTCGGGCGCATCTTTTCCGGCCTGTTGCGGCCGGTTGCCGTCGCGGCCAACAACATCGCCGCGATGGTGCTCGAACCGTTGGGGATGCACGCCATTTATCGCGTGCGATGGGCGGTGGTCGCCCCGGTATCCATTGCCGTCGCCATGCTGACGCTGGTTTTGGTCGCCTGGCTCGCAGCATCGCGCGGTCGCCTGTACTGCAACACGGTCTGTCCGGTGGGCGCGCTGCTCGGTCTGGTTTCGAAGATCGCGCTGTTTAAAATCCGCATCGATCCGGTGGCATGCACAGGGTGCCGGCGTTGCGAACGGGTCTGCAAGGCCGGCTGCATCGACGTGCGCAACATGGCGGTCGACGCCAGCCGCTGTGTGGGCTGTTACAACTGCCTGGCCGATTGCCCCGGGGAAGCGATGCACTTTGCCCGCCTGTTGAAGCCGAAGGTTCCCGACAAGGTCCCGCAACCGCAACGGCGCGGCTTTATCCTCAATTCGGCTGTCTGGCTGCTGGGAGTCACCGGCCTTGCCGGGCAAGCGCAAAAAATCATCCAGGGCAAGCCGACGACGGTTCCCGAGCGCGTGACCAGCCCCGTCGCGCCGCCCGGCGCCGGGAGCGTCGCCCATTTCACCGCCACCTGCACGGCCTGCCACCTGTGCGTGAGCACCTGCCCCTCGCGGGTGCTCGTGCCCTCGCTGCTCGAATTCGGTCTTTCCGGAATGATGCAGCCGCGCATGGACTTTCATTCCGGCCACTGCAACTACGAGTGCACGCTTTGCACCAACATCTGTCCGAGCGGGGCCCTGCTTTCGCTGCATGTCGAACGCAAGAAGCTCACCCAGCTGGGCGTGGCCAGGTTCATCCGCGAAAACTGCGTGGTCTATACGGACAACACCAACTGCGGGGCGTGCAGCGAGCACTGCCCGACCAAGGCGGTCAACATGGTGCCCTACCTGAACACACCGGGCAAAAAACTCGTGATCCCGCAAGTCAACCCGGAAATCTGCATCGGCTGCGGGGGATGCGAGTACGCCTGCCCCACAAAGCCGTACAAGGCGATCTTTGTCGACGGCAACCCGGTGCACAAGCTCGCCCAGCAGCCTGTGCAAAAGTCCGTCGAAAAAACGGTCGATTACCAGGAGGACTTTCCGTTCTGATCTGCAAACTCCGTTTGCAGTATCCAGGACCTTTGGCCTCGGCGTAACGAGTTTTTGCCTGCTGTCTTTCGAGTTTGGGGTTCGCACAATCCATGCACGTCGCTCAAGCCCGTCCAACAGGCGGTTCACGCTGGATTTTTCAAGAGATAGCTGTTTCAAACTGCCCTTGGGTCATGGCATCATCCATATGCGCCACGCCCCCTTATTCTTAAGGGGAAAAATGCCGCTTTGGATATATTATGCGGCCCGCACATCGCGCATCATCTCTGCAGGGCTTTGCCCAAAGTAGCGCTTGAACTCGCTGCTGAACTGGGAGGTGCTCTCATACCCCACCCTGTCCGCCGCAATGTAGGCCTTCAGACTTTCATTCACCATTATATCCCTTGCCTTGGTCAACCGGATTTTCTTCAGGTACTGCATGGGAGAGTCCGATGTGATCTCCTTGAAGGCCCGGTGGAACGCCGAGGCGCTCATGCGGGCCGTATCGGCCAAACGCGGCATGTCGAGTTTTTTCGCATAATCGCTCTGCATCACTTTCAACACTCGGGCCACCTGGGAAAACGTGCCACTTTTTGTGGCCAGCGAATAGAGCACCGGTGCCTGGGTGCCGCAAAGGGCCCGGTACAGGACCTCGCGCACCAGACCGGGGCCCAGGATCTGGGCCTCCGCGTCGGATTGCAGGCACTTGACCAGCCGCGTCATTGCATCCGCCATATCCGCGTCCATGACAGCGGGACCGATCCCGCGGGACAACCCTTTGTCTCCGACGCTGCGGATATTCGCCTGCAGGCCCAGGCGGCCGATCAGGTCATGGAGCTGAGCCATGTCGATGTCGATGTAAAGACCGCGCAAGGGTTCTTCCGGACTGCCAAAGGATTCGCATTCGAACGGCATGGTCACTGAGGTCACAAGATAGTGACGCGCGTCGTACCGGAACTTCTCGCCGCCCAGGAAACCGACCTTGTGGCATGGGGCCGCACCGACGACAGGAGGTCTCCCAGCAGTTCGGCAATCTTGTGACCCTCGGCAGGATCAACGCGGCCCTTTCGGTCATGGATACGCTCGATGCCCGGATTTTCCTCAGGATCGAATTGAAATGACAAACCACAACCCAGAAACGCCACGAGTAAGAAGGTACTCCTGGTGTCGGCAAATCCCAAAAAGGGCGGCAACTCAGATCTTCTCTGCGATGAATTCGTGCGAGGCGCGATCGAGGCCGGCCACGATGTCGAGAAGATCCAGAACCGGCGTCTGGGACGCCGGCGCTGTCAAGGGTACCCAGGCCATGAACCAGGCGTACACCATGGGGAAAGCCGCATAGAAACTCTCGGCGACAGTGACGGGCGAAATATGAAAGCAACGCTGTATCTATCACTCGGTTGTCTGGCTGCTGCCGCGATCTGCCTTTTTCTGGCCGCCTGCGCCGTCGTCAAGCACCCCCGGTTCGGGGCGCTGCCGCAGGGCGATCGGCTCGCCCGTATCGAACGGTCGCCCAGTTACAGGGACGGAAAGTTCCACAACGAGATCCCCACGCCGAAGTTTTCGCAGGACGTCGGGATGGTCTCGGTGCTCTGGAGTATCTATTTTGACAGGAGCGCGCGGCTGGCGCCGGATACGCCGCTGCCGGCCGTGAAAACGGACTTGAAGGCGCTGGCCCCCGACGCCGATACCGTGGTCTGGCTGGGCCATTCCTCCTGGTTCGCCCAGATCAGCGGCAAACGGATTCTGGTCGACCCGGTTTTCAGCGACTACGCGGCACCTTTTTCGTTCATGAACACGGCCTTTTCCGGCACCAGCATCTACGGCGCCGAAGACATGCCGCCAATCGACCTTCTGCTCGTCTCCCACGGCCACTGGGATCACCTGGACCATGCGACGGTGACCGCGATTCTATCGAAGGTCAAACAGGTGGTCTGCCCCCTGGGGGTCGGCGCCTACTTCGAACACTGGGGCTACCCCGCAGCGAAAATCTGCGAAGGGGACTCGCATCGTCCATTTGCCGGGAATCGATTCTGCGATATGGACGTTTATGCCATACCCGTCTCGTGCCTTGCAACAAATATATATATTGTAATCAATGGTTTGTTGTGTTGACTTGCAAGAATTACGCTGATATTATGCTATAAAATCTGAAAGGCCTCTTTCTGTGGTCCTTCAGGGGGCGAAAGCGAACGAGAACCACGCCATGGGACGGAAAATGCCATGCCAAATGTAACCGCCAATGGGATCCAAATCGAGTACGATACTTTCGGCGACAGATCATCTCCCGCATTATTGTTGATCATGGGCGGCGGGAGCCAGATGATTTACTGGGAAGTCGGGTTCTGCGAACTGTTGGCCCAAAGAGGGCACCTTGTAATCCGCTTCGACAACCGAGACGTCGGCTTGTCGACAAAGTTCGAAAACGCCGGCATTCCCGATATGCTGGCGGCAATGAAAGGTGAACCGGTAATCCCGGCTTACACCCTTGCGGATATGGCGGACGATGCCGTTGGGCTGCTCGATGCCCTGGGCATTGAAAAAGCGCATATCTGCGGCGCGTCCGTGGGTGGTATGATCGCCCAGGTCGTTTCGTATCGGCATTGCGAACGTGTCCTGAGCCTGACGTCCATCATGTCGAGCACCGGGAATCCTGAACTTCCGCAAATAGCGCCGGATATCCTGGCCGAAGTCTATAAACCTGTTCCGAACGAACGCGAAGCTTATGTCGAGCATTACGTGGGGATGTGGAAAAAGCTCTGGAGTCCTGGCTTTCCATTCGACGAAGAACGGCTACGGTCTATCATGGCCGAAAGCTACGACCGTTCGTATTACCCCCAAGGCATGGCCCGCCAGAGCGCGGCCGTCCTTGCCCACGGCTACCCCCGGGAATCGATCGCATCGATCAAAGCCCCGACCCTCGTCATCCATGGCGACAAGGACCCGTTCATGTCCCTGGAAGGCGGCAGGGAAACCGCACGGTTGATACCGGGAGCAAAATTAATGATCGTTGAAGGAATGGGCCACGACCTGCCCAAAGAAGCCTGGCCAACCCTAGTCGACGCCATATCCAATCACACGATGCAGGCCAATCGTTCAATGTGAGCCATCGATGCTTTCGTTGCCGGCCGCCGCGCCCCGGCACAGGCCGGCAAATCCCCGCCGCAAAGTTTGTCCGACCGGGCAAGTATCGCGCAGGATCGGTCTACCGGCCGATCGGAATTTCAGGGTATGGATACGCTTCGAAATGCTTGATGCACGGCATGAAAATACCCTGCGGCCGCCGGTTTCGTTGGGTCCAGGAAGGGATGCGCGGCGGTCGCGGGGCACGGACAAGGCCGATCCCCCCAAGGAGGATCGGGCAAACGAAAAAGCCCAGACGCAACGGTGACAAAATGAACGTAGCGGCAAAACAGGCATCCGGCGACGCGGCAAAGGCCATGGTCATCTTCTACTCGCACTCCGGCAACACGCGCGCTTTGGCCGGCCGGATCCAGGCGGCGACCGGCGGCGACATCGTCGAAATCCAGCCCCGGGCGCCCAACCGCCGCGACTACGATGCGGTAGTGAAACAGGCCAAACAGGAGCTTCAGACCGGATTCATGCCGGCCCTGGTGACGACGGTCGCATCGATCGCGCCCTGCGACACCATCTTCGTCGGCTTACCGAACTGATGGAGCACCATCGCCCCACCGGTGCAGGCCTTCCCCGACCGGCCACGATTTTTCCGGCAAGACCATCGCCCCGTTCGTCACCCACGGCGGCGGTGGCAAGGGGCGGACCGTTGCCGACATCAGGCGGCTGTGCCCGCACGCCACCGTTCTCGAAGGGCTGTGCATCATGGGTGTCGGACCGGAAATCGTCCGGGAGGCAGCCCAGTGGCTGTCCCGGATCGGGTGGAGCAAATCGGATTGCCACCGCATCAGGCGCACGGCTATCACCACGCGAAATCGGTGTTGCAGGAACCCCCTAAGGAGAAGTATCTTTGATAAAAATGAAAAACGGCATGTGCCAGTCATTTTCAATGACCCGGTGCATGGCCTCGGATGGAAACAGCCGGAAGGTTTTGTTTTTGAAAGGATCCCCATCGGTATCGAAGCCGTAACGTTATGATCGAAAAAATAAATTTGCCATCCCACCAATCCGGGCCAAACCAGCCGATGGCCGGATTGAGCCTGCGCTGGAAGCTCACCCTGGTCATTATCCTGTTTGGCACCGCGCTGACCGGCATTTTGTCGTCACTGCTGTTTACCACCACGCGGGACCAGATGCGTTCTGATTTCAGGCAGCGTCTGGCGGACATCGTCGCCGTCGGCGCACTGGGCATCGATGCCGGGATTCACCAGACGTTGCGCCATCCTGATCAGGAAGGCGACCCCGAGTACCTGGCGGTCAAGCGAACACTTCAGCAGATCAAGGCCAGTGCCGCCGACGTTCATTTCGTCTACACCATGCGGGTCGATGCTGCCGGGCGCATCGTGTTTGTCGTGGATGCCGCCACCCAGGCCAAGGAGATGGCCCACCTGGGACAGGTGTATACCGATGCCAGTCCCTTTCTCAAGGCTCACTTCACCGATTTGACGGATCCGGTTGTGGAAGGCGAATTTTACACTGACCGCTGGGGAACATGGCTGACCGGCTATGCTCCCTTTTACGACAAAAGCGGGCAGCGGGCCGGTGTGCTGGGCGTCGATATCAAGGCCACCCGGATACTGGTCTACGAAAAGAAGCTGATGCTCTTGTCCGTGGCGGTTTTCCTTGCCAGCATCGTGCTGTCCATACTGTTCGGCCTCGTTCTGGGCAACCGCCTGGCTGCGCCGGTACTGGCTCTGGGGCGCAGCGCCGAGCGCATCGGCCAGGGCGATTTCACCACCCGGGTGACCGTGCATTCCCGCGATGAACTGGGGCTGCTGGCCAACGCCTTCAACGCGATGACCAAAAAGCTCGAAGAACTGGTCGAGCGGCTGCACACGGAGATCGCCAGCCGGCAGGCAGCGGAAAAAAAGTATCGCTCCATTTTTGAAAACGCCATGGAAGGGATCTTCCAGTCCAGTCTTGACGGCCGCCTGCTCACCGCCAATCCGCAGTTCGCCCGCATGCTGGGCTACGATTCCCCGCAGGAGGTCGTCGATACGGTCACCGATATCGGCACACGGCTCTATGTCCAGCCCGAGCGCCGGCAGGAACTGCTGTCGCAGCTTGAAAGCGGCGACAGCGTGCCGAATTTTCGAGTGAAAATGCGCAAGAAGGACGGCGGCGAGATCTGGACCGAACTGAACGCCAGGGTCGTGCGGGAAGAAGGCGCGGAACCGATCATCGAAGGCCTGATCAAGGACATCAGCGAACGGCTGTTAAAGGAGGCCGCAGAGCGGGAGCAGCAGGCGGCCCAGGCCGCCACCATGGCCAAGAGTGCCTTCCTGGCCAACATGAGCCACGAGATCCGCACCCCCATGAACGCCGTTGTCGGCCTGACCCATCTGGCCCTGAAAACTGATCTGACGGCCAAGCAGGCCGATTATCTGAACAAGATTCTGTACTCGTCCCAGGTCCTGCTCCGGATCATCAACGATATCCTGGACTTTTCCAAGATAGAGGCCGGCAAACTGGTCATGGAAAACGTGCCCTTCGATATCGAAGAGATTATCAACAACCTGATCCATATAATCGGTGTCCAGGCAGAGCAAAAGGGACTGGAGATGCTGTTCCGGTTGGACAGCGATGTGCCGCACCGGCTGATGGGCGATCCGCTGCGCCTGGAGCAGGTGCTGGTCAATCTGGCCAATAACGCCATCAAGTTTACAGAAACCGGCCATGTGGTCATTGCCGTGTCCAGGGCGCCGGCCGATGCCACCGATCCGGGCGATCACATCCGGTTGAAGTTTTCCGTTGCAGACACCGGCATCGGTTTGACGGCCGACCAAAAGGACAACCTTTTTCAGTCCTTTTCCCAGGCGGATGCCTCGGTGACCCGGAAATATGGCGGGACAGGATTGGGGTTGGCCATCTGCAAGCGGCTGGTGGAGATGATGGGCGGCCGCATCTGCGTGGAAAGCGCGCCGGATCAGGGCAGCACGTTTTATTTTACCGCCAGCTTCGCCGTGAACACGAAAGAAGAGGCCAAGAACTTTTACTACCCTGAAGATTTGATTGGGATGCGGGTGTTGGTGGTCGACGACAACTACACCGCCCGGCAGATCATCGGCGAGATTCTGGAAAGTTTTTCTTTCCGGGCGTACCAGGCTCCTTCCGGCAAGGAGGCCATTGCCGACCTCAAGCAGGCCCAGGCCGCCGGCGATCCGTTCGATCTGGTGATTATGGACTGGAAAATGCCCGGCATGGACGGCATTGCCACCAGCCGGGCCATCCGGGAAGATGCCGAACTGAATATGGTGCCGTCGATCCTGATGCTCACCGCTTACAACCGGGACGATGTCCGCCAGCAGGCCGTCGCGACCGGCATCGACACGTTCCTGGTTAAACCGGTCAGCCCGTCTTTGCTCTTCGATGCCATCATGTCACTTTTCGGCAAAACCGCCACCGTGACTGCCCAGCGGAGTGCTGCCCGGCCATCGGTCGGCGTGCCTGGACTCGACCGCATCAGCGGTGCACGCATCCTGCTGGTGGAAGACAACGAGGTCAACCGCCAGGTGGCCGTGGAGTTGTTGCAGGCCGAAGGTCTGATCGTTGAAACGGCCGTCAACGGCAAAAAGGCCCTTTCCGTCCTGGAGGGGCAAACAGATTTCGATGCCGTGCTGATGGATATCCAGATGCCGGAGATGGACGGTCACACCGCCACGCGCAAGATCCGCACCCTGGATTCGGCGGCCGCCAAAGTGCCCATTATCGCCATGACAGCCCATGCGCTGGAAAGCGAAAAGTCCAAGTGTCTGGCCGCGGGCATGAACGACCATGTTTCCAAGCCCATCGATCCGGACACCCTGTTTGCCGTGCTGGTCAAATGGATCGAGCCGGGCGAGCGAGCGGGCGCACCGGCGCTGCAGCGCACCGGCCCTGCCGGGAAGGAAACCGCAACAGCCCTTGCGCAACAACTGCCAAGCTTTGACACGGCCGCCGGGCTGCGCCGTGTGGCGGGCAACGCCAAGCTTTACCGGGAGCTGCTGGCTTCCTTTGCCAACAAGTTTGACGGCGCTGCCGGGAAGATCGATTATTTTGCCGCCCAGGGGAAATTCGGTCAGGCCGGGGCACTGGTCCATACCATCAAGGGCATGGTGGGCAATCTGGGCGCCGGTGGACTGCAAAAGGTCGCAGCGGAGCTGGAATCGGAGCTGAAAAGGGGCCGGAGCGAAAACCTGCCCCGTCTGTCCGCGACTCTGGCAGCGGAGCTGGCGGCTGCCGTTGAGGAAATCCGGCAGATGGCCACCGCAGCCGAGGCGCTGCCCGGAACCGGTCCGCAGGAAACCACGCCGCCGGCAGCACCTGCCCAGGTCCATGAACAGCTCACGCGGATCCGCGACCTGATCAAGACAGATTACGGTGAAGCGTTGCAAGCAGCATCCGCCCTGCGCTGGCTTCTGCCGTCCACCGATGCCGCCGCCCTGGTCGAAACCCTCGTTGGCCACATGGAAGCCTTTGACGAATCCCAGGCACTGGCTTGCCTGGACAAGATCGCCACCGTTGTCACCCCATCCGCCGGAGTTTCGTGACATGAACGACCCCGACCGCAGAGCGACCGTTCTGATCGTCGACGATCAAGGTGAGAATATCCGCATGGTCATGGAGTTGTTGAAACAGGACTATGCCACCATCCCCGCCACCTCCGGGCCGGCGGCTTTGAAAAAGGCGGCCGGCGACCCTACGCCCGACCTGATCCTGCTGGATATCATGATGCCCGAGATGGACGGCTACGAGGTCTGCCGGAAACTTAAAGCCGATGCCCGGACCCGGGAGATCCCGGTGATTTTCATTACCGCCGTGTCCGAAGCGATGGATGCGGCCCAAGGCTTTGAACTGGGAGCCGTGGATTACGTCACCAAACCGTTCAATCCGGTGACCATCAAGGCCCGGGTCAAAACCCACATTCAACTTCGCAGCACCCTGCGCGAGCTTCAAGAAGCGCTGGCCAAGGTCAGGCAACTGAGCGGCCTGCTGCCCATTTGCGCCCACTGCAAGAAAATCCGGGACGACAAAGGCTACTGGAAGCAGATCGAGTCGTACCTGCGTGAGCATTCCGAAGTCAATTTCAGCCACGGCATCTGCCCGGATTGCGCCCGCAAATACTACTCTAAGGAAATGAAGAATGATGAATGACGAGGTATCCGTATCTGAAAGCCCCGGATGCCGGCGGCCGGTTGGATCCGGAATTGTTTCAGCTTCGAAAAGTTGCCGGAGATTGCCCTTATCGTATTGCGGGCAGTGGTATCGGTGACCAGCCGACGACGCTGCACTCCCTTATTTTCAGAAAAACGATTCATAGCGTTAGAAGTCATTGCGCACCACCTTGGATTTCTTATGGACGGACTTTGGCAGGAGCGCGAGCTCTCCCTTGGTTTGACGCTGGTATTGCGCCAGCATGCGGTCATCGGCATCGAAGCGCCTGATCCCGGCGATGGTTGGCGCTTCGAACACGGCGTGGATTTCGCATTTGAGGCTGATTTTTCAATGCGTTGCAGCAGGCCTCTGGAAATGCCGGCGCGGTCGGCCAGTTTCTGGACGGTTAGTTTGCCTTCGGTGTGCGCTTCGCGGATCAGTGCGCCGAGCAGGGAGGCTGCATCACGGCTATAGCGTGAACAGGTACGGTGGGCGTTCGCGAGTGCACTATGGCGGAACTTTTGATTTGACGTAGCCTCCGATACTTTGGTATGGCTTCAATACCTGAGTGAACTCAAAACTGGAGGAGCTGTGGGCATTGCACCCAAACACCCCAAATGCCATGAAACAGACGGATGGGGTTTTGTGTTTGTTTGCGAGGGCGTAAAATTCTGCCCGGAAGAGCCGTAAATGATGATTGCCGGTAGTAAGCAGCGGATTGGTTTGTTAGATGCTTAATGCACGTAATCAGATAACGGGAGCCTACTAGATTAGTTTCTCAGTAATTAGGTGCTTATCATCTCTTAAGCAGGCCTAATTTGATTTGTTTTTGAAGAATACTATCTATATCTTGCGCTCATATGCCTGCAATGTACAACATATTGTTGCATGGATGAATTGTATATTAAAATTATTGACAAAAGAAATTCTTGTGTTCTATCTAAACTATTTTTATTTGATACGCTCGTAAAAGGTCCGAAAAACGCCATTTTCTCAATTTCGGACTTTATGATTTCAGCCTGTTACAGTGATGTATGATTTCAAAATTTGGCTTTTTACTAAAGAGTCTTTTTTATTATTTCATACTTCGGATAATGGATATGTCACCATCTGCAAAATGTCCAAAGAGTACCTATAGGCAATTATTTATTCCAGAAGAAAGGTCTATCAGGGTCCAAACACGATCTGGTTTTTTTGGATTAACCCAGCTATCTTTTTTTGCTGGCAAACAGATAACCCCATTGTTCAATGAGAAAATAGATAAAGATCAGCAAACAACCTACATTTTGGATTTCTCCGATGTGAAAGTGTGGGATATTTCAGCTATTCTGTGGCTGATTATTGGATTGCATTTTTACAAAAAAAGCGGGGTCTCATTCAAGCTAAGATTACCAGATCCTAAAAATGGGACAACAAGCCGTGAAATAGATGAATTTCAACAAAGTGCTGATTATTTGAGACGCTGGAGATTCGATCTTGGTCTGAATAATATTGTAAGCGACATTAGTAGTTTATTGGTTGAAAGTCAATACGATTATTTTGTAAGTACAAATCAGAAATATTATAAATCATCAAATATAAAAAGAGACGGTTTAACTGAACAATTAGTGTCTAGAAGACTTGCTCATATTTGGAATTTATCTAACGTTAATTATCCAGGGATTAGATCTGTCGATGAAAATTTGATCGCTGACTGTATAAAAAGTTTTGAAAGATCAACGATAGAAGATATCCTTGTTAACCAGTGCGCTATTGAAAAATTAAAGGCATCTCAATTTTCAGGGCATCTTGTTCTTGAATCACTTTTAAATGTTTTAGAGCATCCCGATGCGACAATTGGCATGCTATCCATTTCAAAAATGGGAAATTCAAATGAGCTCATTTTGGCAATTGCTGATAACGGAAAATCTATACCATCTACAATTTATAAGGTGTTCTTGGAATTTGCTAAGAAAGAAAGAATAAAATTTATATTTCCCATTGAAAAACTTCCCGATATATACTCGCGCAATTTAATTTTGGCAGAGAAAGACTTGGGCGCTGATGACAGTATGAACACTAAGAATGCAAAAGCGATTTCAAATATAATTGATTTTGCAACAAGCCCTGGGATTACTCGGATGTACTTTTCTGATCCTGATAACTTTAAAAAGCGGGGATGGGGTCTTACATATATCAAAGAAGATACTCTTGAAACTTTCAAAGGAAATTTATTTATCATTTCAGATGGAGTTAAGCTTGTTTATCGTGGTGGGAAAAATGGCTATGAAGATAGTCCATATGACTGTCCATGGGAAGGCAATTTGATTCGAATATCTATTCCTACTAAAGCGTGAAATACTCAATGGAATACTGTGCTATTTTTGATTTCGACTATTCGATTGAACAATTGTTTTTGTTAAGGAAATATGGAATTTCAGAAGCGCATGCTTCGAGTTGGATGGCCCAAACAAGAAATAAAGATGGCGTGGTGGATCTTTTTCTGAGCGCGGGAATAATTAGTGACCGGACGACTGTAAGTATAGTAGATATCTCAGCTTCTTTATATGATTTCGAAGCCCCCCTTGATGAGTTTATTTCAGAGTTTACACTTCGGTGCCTCAAAGGTCTTGATGACTTTTTATTGAGCAATCAGAAATCAGAAAATGATCTGCCAATAAGAAATATTTCATTAAATCTACTGCCCTTCACAATATCAAGAACCTTAGCTGATAAGATCTCCTATGGATTATATACCGCTATTAGAGAGAAGGATACTTCTTATAAAGAAATATCCATAACTGTTTTTACGAGGAATACTGATTCTTTTGTAAAATCAAATAGATTTCGTTATTTGTTAAAATCTGGTAACTTTCCTAATGAAATATATATTATTGGATATAACAGGAGGGCGATACTCTTCAAAGGTGGCGAATTTGTCTCGGAAGTTGAAATCCCCGAACCAAATTTCAATAAAATATTGAATTTTACCAAAAAAGATCTGTACCGTGCTCTTGTATTTGAAACTAATAGTTATATTGGTCATTTTAATTTACAATCCTCACATGCAAGAACTCACTATGATTTATTCGATTTTGTGACGCGCGATAGAATATCTCAGGATTTACTATCTCGTTTAAAGTCCTTGGTATATGATGGACAAAGAATTACTGTTTTTGGAATTGGACTTGAGAACGCTTCAATTGATCATTTAGGATACAAATTTGTAGCATCAGAACCTGATAATAGGAAATATGAGCCATTAACTGGCCGCCACATGGAAACTTATGAAATTAAGCGCCACATAGAAAATTCGGATCTGGTACTCATACTGACTGATATTATTAATTCTGGGAACACTATAAAGAAATTTCTAGATAAGTTAAGTAATTTTAATGAACACAATATCCCGATTAAGATTTTTTCTATTGCTGCAATGAGGAGTTCTGACACTAAATTGCCAAGTGGCCACGAAATCTATACCGCTATCACTATCAAACGCGACCACTATCCTGCTGATGAAAACTTATGCTTACTCTGCAAATTAAAACAACCAATTATAGATGTTCAGCGGTAAGCGTTCACGGGGTATCCCGGAGTTACAATTCCGAAGTCTAACATGCTGAATTCACAAGAGAAAGATACATTATGACATAAAGTATTGAAATTGTTAAAAAAATCTAGACATTCGTTTTCTAGTGTGATAGGCTCTTTTCCATGGAGACGAAAAGACCCTTCACAGACCTTGAATGGCATCTTACGCCGGAACCTGTCCGGCACTATATCCTTTACCTCGAGCAGGCTTTGCATAATCTGCAGAAGCAAGTTGACGATTACGGCAAGCGAATCGAAAAGCTGGAGGTGAAGACCCGGGAAAATTCTCGAAACTCCAGCAAGCCGCCGTCATCCGACAGCCCGTTTGACCGATCCGGCCGGAAGAATGGAAAAAAAGGAAGTCGCCCCAAGGGCGGCCAGAAAGGCCATAAGGCCTACAAGCAGCAAATGCTGAGTCCAAATAAATCTCATGCGTTGATGCCCGAACGCTGTCGTTGCGGCAACACCGACTTCGGAGGAAGCCGGATGGAACCGTTTTATACCCATCAGCATATCGAGCTGCCCGAAATCCAAATGGAGATCAGCCATTTTATACTTCACCGCTGCGACTGTCCCAGCTGTGGGAAAACTGTCAAGGCCGTGCTGCCCGAGCCGGTTCGCTATGGATACGGTCCGCGATTGAGTGCGTTGATCGCCGAGTTGAGCGGCATCAAGGCGATGAGCCGAAACGATGTCAAGCATATATGCGAATCGGTTCTGCGTATGCCCATCGCCACGGGCACCATTCAGAAAATCGTCGACCGGGCTTCGGAGGCCATTACTCCGGCATACAAAGCCATCGGGGACGTGGCCCGCAGTTCGCTGTGCAATTACATTGACGAGACGTCCTGGTTTAACCAAAACGGCCTTCAGTGGCTGTGGGCCATGGTCAATGATCGGGTGGCCTTCTATCGTATCGATGCCCACCGTTCCAAGGATGCCTTCAACCAGCTGATCCAGGATTGGCGAGGAATTCTGGTCAGCGACTCCTACGGCCTATACCGAAACTGGGTTCATGGGCGCCAAACTTGTCTTGCCCATCTGATCCGCAAGGCCGATGCCTTGTGCGAGAGGAAAAAACCTGATCTACGACGCTTCGGGCACATCATGGCATCCTTGCTTCGGCAGTTGATTCAATCTGCCAAAGATCCACCGCCGCCGCGACAATGGCAGCAGTATTACGCACAACTGTTGTTCGCGCTGTCTCTGTGGGAGCCCGATAAATCCGACGCTGGCCAGCTGGCTCGACAGATTTTACGCGAAATCGACTCGCTTTGGTTCTTCATCGAACACGAGGGCGTGGAGCCGACCAACAACCGGGCCGAACGGGCGCTTCGCTTCGGGGTTTTGTGGCGAAAGCGCAGCCTCGGCACCCAAAGTGAAAAAGGAAATCGCTGGGTAGAACGTATCCTCTCCCTGAAGGAAACTTGTCGGTTAAAAGCGAAATCAACCTTCCAGACCCTGGAACTCTGCATCGAATCGTTCTTCAACAACGACAAGCCCGATCTGTCTTGGATATAGCTCAGACCACGGTTTCCTTTACCCCGTGAACGCTTACGTTCAGCGCTTTGAAGATTTTCAACACGTTGATGACAATCAACTAACCCCTTTCGATTTTTGGGAGATTGTCCATGACAGCAAAGCATTAGTTAGCGATGAATCTGATCCCCAAAAGAGGAAATTTATATTTCGAATAGACACATTAAAAATTATAAAGAATTACAGAAAATGGCTCAAAAATGTCGTTAAGCATAAATTTGAGAAATGGTTCCCCAACACTTTACCCCAGGCTATTGTTACTGTTCGTGAAGATACTGGAATCAATTTCTCTATTTTAGTCGCCGATTCTATTGGAGTCCCTCCGAACAAAATCTATCCAATTAGTCGTGAAATATTAAGAAAGATTACCGCTTCTGGTGTTAATAATGGGATAGAATTCATCAAGAACTTTTCAAGAATATTAATAGTTGATGATGGCATTAATAATGGAGAAACTATTTCATCACTTATAGAGGCCTGTAGATCTCAAGATGTAGTACCAATGGGTGTTTTTGTTTTAGATTGTCGTTTGGATGATAGTAGAATAGCTTCATTTGAACTATTATTGCAAGGGAATTTGCTATACTTATATAAATGGTCTAACACTTCGGCGAAGATGATCCAATGAATGAAAAATTCAAAAAAGCATTGCAGTTAAAAAACCTTATTCAAAGCTATCCTGAAGTCAATATTGATATTAGAGGGGTTATTATTGACTATCTTGGTAGAACTAATGACGACTTACTAGCTCGACAGTCCGAAGTTTTACCGCCTTCAGGCGGCCAGCGGCATCCAGTCCTCCCCCTGTGTCAGGATAGTTG
Source organism: Desulfobacterales bacterium (assembly GCA_963668645.2). Classification (GTDB taxonomy): domain Bacteria; phylum Desulfobacterota; class Desulfobacteria; order Desulfobacterales; family UBA2174; genus UBA2174. The sequence continues at coordinate 906,403 of CAXXWC010000021.1, read as the reverse complement.
TCGCATGAACTGAGATCCTTTATAAGAGGGGCGCAGGAGGTTCATGCATGCGATATTCACCAGAGCGTAAGGAAGCGGTTCTCAAAAAGATGATGCCGCCGCACAACCGAACGATCAAACATCTGGCTGTCGAAGAAGGCATAAGTGAAGCCACGTTATACAATTGGCGCCAGCAAGCCCGGACGAAAGGGATTTTGATGCCTGACGGCGATGCCGGTCCCGAGGGCTGGAATGCCCGTGACAAGTTCGCGGCTGTCATGGAAAGCGCCTCTTTGAACGAACAGCAAACGGCCGAATACTGTAGACAAAAAGGCATTTATCCACATCAGTTGGAACAATGGCGCAGGGCCTGTGAAGATGCCAACGACTGGGACAGACAGGCCAACATTAAACTCAAGGCCGAGCAGAATACCCACCGTAAGCGTATCAGGGATCTTGAAAAAGAACTCCATCGCAAGGACAAGGCCCTTGCCGAAGCGGCAGCCCTGCTGGTGCTGCAAAAAAAAGTCCAGGCGATCTGGGGGGCCCCCGAGGACGAATGATCAGCACCGCTGATCGCCGTAAAACTGTATCGCTGATCAATGACGCGTGCCGCGATGGTGCCCGCTTGGCGCAGGCCTGTCGGGTAATTGATATCAGTATCCGAACCTACCAGCGCTGGACCCGAAGCGGAGAAGTCCAACCGGACACCCGTTCGACCATCGCGCGGCCGGAACCGGCAAATAAACTGACACTAAAAGAAAGGCAGCAAGTTCTGGATGTCTGTCACCAGCCTGAATATGCCAGTCTGGCCCCAGGCCAGATCGTGCCCATCCTGGCCGATCAGGGTATCTATATCGCGTCCGAATCGAGTTTTTACCGGATCCTTCGTGACGCCGATGAACAACATCACCGCGGCAGGAGTGCCAAACCGCATCACCATAAGCGCCCAGCGGGCTATTGCGCCACAGGGCCGAATCAGGTCTGGAGTTGGGATATAACGTGGCTGCCATCACCAATCCGGGGCATGTTCTATTACCTGTACATGATTGTGGATGTTTACAGCCGGAAAATCGTCGGTTGGGAAGTCCAACCGATGGAAAGCGCCAACCTTGCCGCATCGTTGCTTCACAAGGCGGTTATGGCCCAGGGGTGCCTGCTTGATCCGCCCGTGCTGCATGCAGACAATGGGAGTGCTCAAAAGGGCTTTACCATGAAAGCGAAAATGGAGGCGCTGGGTGTAACCCCGTCCTACAGCCGGCCGAGAGTGAGCAATGACAACCCTTACTCGGAAGCGCTGTTTCGCACCTTCAAATATCGTCCGCAATATCCGGTCAAGGGATTTGAAAGCATTGAAGCCTCCCGGCAGTGGGTGGACCGTTTCGTTAAATGGTACAACGAGCAACACCGCCACAGCGCGATTCGATATGTCACCCCCGACCAGCGTCATACGGGAAAAGACATCGAGATCCTTGCCAGTCGCCACCAGATCTATGAACAGGCCAAAAAACGTCGGCACGATCGGTGGAGCGGCTCAACGCGCAACTGGGAACCGATCCGGCAAGTCTGGCTGAACTGCCCGGACAACGGACAACCCAACGTATCGGCTTGTTCAAAGGCCGCGTGATGAGAAATGATTTTCAAAGAGCGATTGAAAAATCGAGATGATGCCAATCATCTCGATATGAGCCCACGAGCCGGAAGCCTTGGCAATGTCAAGGGCGCGCAGCGTTCATCTTGACCCTTGACATTGCCAAGGCTGGAGGCTACCGCGCAGATGATGTGGAACATGGCCGCCAGCTTTGAGAATGTTTTTCCAAAAAAGGCGACATCTACCTTGACAGACACCGTCCTGCTGGTCGCTGCGGCTCTTTGAAATAATTATCGTATAAATCGCGTCATTGCTGAAATCGCGAAAATTATGGAAGTATTCCTGCTGGACTACCGACTGAACGACCTCTTCGGACGGGATGACAGAACTGACGGTTCGCAGCCATCCCGCATACTGTCCCCAGATCGTTTTGTGGCAGTTCAGCGCCAGGATCTGAAGAATCCCGGTGGCGATGCAGCCGAAGTTGACAAAGGCCTCGATGGCGTCGGTCGTTTCAGCAATCAGCCGTTGGCTCCGGTCGTCGTTGACGGTTGAAAGATCGCTGTTGTTGGCTTTTCCAATTCGGGGCCAGGCAGTCGTCCAGAATCGGTAGAAAAAGGCGCCTATCAAGTGTTTGAGGACCTTGAAGCTCACCTCGATCTTGAACCGGTAACTGTAGGCCAGGATCATGTCTCGGGCCCCGAGGGTCAAATCCGACCCCATCAGGATGAACCGCTCGTCGCCGTCGGCGACCAATACAAAACGCATCTTTTCTCCGACCGGCTTCCAGAGCAGGTCCAGACACAGAAAGGCCACGTCTTTGACCTGCCCGTACAGCTCGATGCGGGCCTGTTCGAAAGATGCCCTGCGCTTATCGAACAGTTCGATCAGCGCAAGCTTTTCACCGTATTCCCGTGGCCGGCCGGGGCGTCCGGTTGGCGGCGGTGCATCGGAGTAGGCCACCACGTTGCTTTTAGCGCGGGTCACCACATGCACCAGGCGGCGGCCGGCGGCATCGCGCACCGTTTTGAGGATTGCAAACACCGGTCCCACGGCGAAGTAGGCGTCAAGTACCAGCAGACACCGTCTGCCCAGTGCCGGCACCGACTTTGCCGCCATGGCCGCCATCAAACTGGTGATGCTGACCTTGGGCTGGCCGTCGACCAGCGGATCGGCCTTTTTTTGGAAGCGGCGAAGCGTTTCTACGCCTTCATGGAGCTCGGCACAAAGCGGGATGCAGAAGATTTTTTTTACTCCAACCGCCAAGAACACCGATCACTCCCCAGTGGTGCCCGTAAATGTACGGGGCTTTGCCCGAGTTGTCCGACTCCTGATGAAGCCGTTTGACGCCGGGCATCTTTTCGGCTTCCTTCGAGACCTTGATACCGTCGCCGGCGAGCACCAGGCGACCGTCGATCTTGACTGGAATGCATCGCTCCAACACGATTTGCCACCAGCGGCGCATGATCGGGCCGAGCTTCCAGGACCGGGCCCGGAAAAACGACAGCATCGCCGTGTACAGCGAGGGCCGGATCGCGAGCCAGCGGACAAAGGAACTGGCCCCGCAGTGGTCGATGCGCACGATAAAGCCCAGTACCACGGTCACGAACCAGTGATAGGCTGCCTGGCGCGTGAAACAGGGCCGGAAGGCTTCCAGGATGCGGCTGATATGACCGATCATGGCCCCTCCTTTGCCATCGCGAAGGTATTGGGGGCTGTTCGTACAACACCCAGGCCGGCATGGACCTTTTTCAACAAGGCCGAGACGATGGAGTCTCGGCTGAGTTCGGTGTCGTGGTCCTGCTTGGCCAGGTCAATAATCTCGGTGACATGCAAGGGGCGGCCGGCGGTTTGGAGTACGTCCAGCACGATATCGATATTAGACGTACGCCTCTTTAGCCGTTCTTCCCCTGGCTGCTGGAAGCGCTCGACAACCTTGATCGTAGCTTGCGCAACCTCCTTTTGGAATTGAAGATACTTTTCGAATTGGTCCATAGGGCACCTCCTTTCATAGTTGGTTTGAAAGGAGGATACAGGCACTCTGTAGGTATGTCAAGTAATTTTTTACGTACCCGTCTGAATTCTTATATAAGCCTGTTATTGTTGATCTTTATCTTTGTATAGCGATCTGTCTCAGGTACGTAATTCGTCGGACCGTACCTGCTGCCCTTTGTCTGGGGGCCAGAACTTTGGACTGTCGAGTTACTAGACCTATTTAAATACAATTATGCCCTATATGATAAATACTTTTCAGATCCTTCTGAAAGAGATAACTGTGGAAAAATAATTCATTCTTTGTACCCAGACGAGAGATCCAAAAACGAATTAAAGGAACGATGTAAAGGCTCCTTTTCTATTGTTGCTTCAATAATAGATAATGAACTGACTTACGTTACTCCATTTACCACTTTCAACAGGAAAGCTTTAATAAATGAGCTATCTTTAGAGAATACTATCGATGCTGTGATCTGGCAATTGTCTGATATTCATTTCGGTCGATTAAACTTGGTCGAGAATGACCCCAGAGAGCTTGCATCTATTCTTGAAAAAGCCTGTGCAGAAAATCAACAGATTGCACCGGATCTTATTTTAATTACTGGAGATATAACAAGCGTTGCGGATGATAGTGAGTTCGATCGGTTTTCTTCCTTCTGCGAATACCTTAGCAAAAGTATATGGGGTAAATATCGGCCCTCAAGGTTTCTAGTTGTACCAGGAAATCATGACACCCTTTGGTTAGAAGGTTTTGGTGCTGATAGATTAGATCGTTTCCAGCAGCGCACTAATGCAATTACCAATATTATTACCACTCCATTTGGGACAGAAGAAGCTATTGAAAAGATCGATTTTCAATTGTTCAGGCATAAAACTAATGATCATACACCACCTTTTGCATCTGTTTACTATCCAAGTATTAATCTTGAACTTTTTCTTTTTGTTTCATCTTACTTTTCAGGATGTGTACCTGATGAAGTTCAAAAAGCTCTTGAAAAATTTGGTTCTGGGAACATAGAAAGCACTCTAACAAATCTACTAAGAGTTGATAAAGGCTGCATAAACAGGCAATATCTTGCACAACTATCACAAAGCCTTCTAAAATCTACTCGGAATGAAGGTGTTACTCGGATAGGCGCAATTCATCACAACCTATGTCCTTATGGATACCATGTTTGTCTTAATGAATTCGCTGATGAGTTTTTAAAAACACTTATGAGGTGGAGAATCCAATTAATTCTACATGGACATGTCCACTTGATGCCTGGCAAAGCGCTTGATATCGCGACACAGAAAACAAATCAAGCATATCCAATTGCCTGCACTTCATTGACAAGTCATTGTTTAGTTGAAAGCAATGGATTCAACATTCATTTGTTAACTGAAGTAGCCAATGGTGAAAGAACTTTCATCACTAGATTTTGGCCAATATCTGGGAATACTTTTTTTGACTATAACCATTTAGAAAGCCGCTATATTATTAAATTGAGACAAAATGAAGTCGAAGTTCAAACCCCGCAATAGTTTTAGTAAATATTCTAAAATCTCAAAGTATGTTGACTTGTCTACCCGTTACGAATTGCTTTTCTCAGATGGTTACTATGTATTGATGCTTTATTATCCTAACGATCTGTTTCGGGTACCTTGATAAATGAAAGATTAGTGTATGAAAAATTCAATACCGAAAACAGTCGGAGGACTTCAGTATAATCGAGCTTTTACCAGAATAAACGCCAAGATTTTATTCCACGATATGGCGTGTAAAGGGCGTTATGGAGAAACCATATAACCATTGTAACTCAATGCAATTTGACCAAATCGTGTATTTGACAGAGGGCCGAGATCATCCTATTTCAACAGCATTGAGGTATTGGCTCGATAGCTCAGAAAGGTTTGCTGAATTTGTTCATCGTTATGAAGATAAAATAAGGAAAAAGTGCATTACGGCAAAATATTTCGAAGATTTGGAAGACGTAAAATTTGAGTTTGAAGTTTCCTATTTTCTCTTGATGGATAAAAGATTTTACGTCGAGTATGAGAAGCAATTAAATGCAATACGCCGTATACCAGATTTTACAGTCAAGTTTGATGACCGTATCGAGTTCAATATAGAAGTTAAGCGTATCCGCCAAGCTCATCTAGGGCAGCGGATTGATCAGTGGATGAAGGACGTAGTAGCCAGGATTAGCATGGTTCCATCGAATCTTGGCTTCAGTCTCGATATGACGCACGTCGATGGGACAATTGATTTTTTGACACAAATTGAAACCACGAAACAGGAAATCCTACAATTTATAGAAAGCAAGATACGGGAGCAAGACACAGTATTGCGCAGTGGGTCTTCCTCCGAACACTCAATCCCAGGAATTGATAGAGAATTCATCCTGCACTTAACAAAGTTAAAGCAGAGAAAGGAGACAGGTTTGACAGCGTATCACATGGCAGTTGAACCGCTCTTCTATACCCAAAATGAACGGTATAAGTTTTCTGATGCCATCTTTGAAAAGCTAACCCAGATGGTCCCAGGAATGATGAACGTTCTTGTATGTTCCACAACAAGCAGTACCCATGAAAGAGAAGATCTGTTACGTGCCATTCGATCCATTAACTCTTTGATGAAGAAAAAGGATGACGATTTTTTCCATAGAAAAGGCTTCAATGGGATCTCTGGATTTTTGGATCATGCGAAATATCTAAGCGGAATCCTATTCAGAGGTATTTGGTTCAATTCATCACATCCACCTAACCTGTTGTGGTGTAATACGAAGGCGGAGCATCAGATTCCTGATGATCTAAAGTTGTACCTAAGTACTATGGGTCATAGACGTATGTATAGCTGACACACTTCTGATTCTGATGTTTTAACAATGCTCTTGCACCGGATCGCAAGAAGTCGCGCCCGCTGAAGAGCCCGTTGATGCTTTATTATCCAAGGCTGCAATAATCAGCACGCCGATTTTTTCAGAATAACGACTGTTAGCAGTTACAGCCGAGATGATTTTTGAAAATGACCAGACCGGGACCCAGTGAGAACCGGCCTGGTCCCCGTTGCTCTATCCATGGATGCTGTCGATCCACCGCATCACTTCGATGTCGCTCACCCTTCCCAGATAGCGCTGGGTCGTTTGTAAATTCGAGTGTCGGAGGATCACCTTGCTGACGATTTCCAGGGGAGTTCCGGCGCGTGACGCATAGGTTGCACCTCCTTGGGGTATGGGTTGAGGAATCGTTTGACACGGCGCCACTAACACATTAAGGGTAATATTATCATCAGTATGCGTCAACGCTGGTGGGGGGGCTGATTACCGAAGGATTATGAACGTATCCTTGACATGCGGATAAGATGATCTCTGAAACCTTAGCAGACTGGTGATTGTCTCAATATGTCAAAAATTGGCAAAGAAAAGACCGACTGCAACATATGAGATTCACCATAAATTCTAAAAAGAAATATTATCTTTCGTAGTTTTCGATACCCAGGAAGCAATAACGGGCTGATTATATGAAAACGAGCACTTCTGAAACTATTTTATCTTTACTTGGAACCATGGTTTTCATATTTTTCCTGGTTCCAATTTTTATTATCTGGATACCATATGAAATCCTGTCCGCATCCGGTAATGATATTGAGTGGAACATTGGAGTACCTCAGCTTGTTGGCTTGATGCTTATTTCCTTGGGGGGCGTTTCCTATATTTGGTGTTCAGTCAGTTTTGTAATATATGCCAAGGGAACACCGATACCTTTCACGCCAACCAAAGAACTTATGGTTACCGGGCTATACAGATTTGTGAGAAATCCTTTGTACATAGCTGGAACACTCGTATTATCGGGCGAGACGTTGCTGTTTCAATCTAAAGGTATCTTCATTTATACCATTATCATGTTTGGCATTTTCCATGTCCATGTTCTCATAGAGGAAACTCATTTGGAAAATACATTTGGAATAAAGTATATACAGTATCGAAGGTCCGTACCTCGCTGGGTTCCGCGGTTTAAATCATATAAAAGAAATGATTGAAATTCATGAATGGCCTGCGATTACTCTAATACTTCTGAAGGATTTTACCTTCACGATAACTTTTGATATAAATTTTTGTCACGAACGCGATAATCAAGGATTATTCGAGGCGGCAATAATCAGAACAACGATTTTGGAAGGATAACGGCTGAAAGCGGCTACAACTGAGATGCTCTTTGAAAATGACCAGACCAGCCCCAGCGAGGACCAGCCTAGTCTCTGGCGTCTATCCTGACGATATAACGTTCGACCGCTCGACGTTGACACTTTTCATTCATAAGGTGTAAAAATCAAGACTTCTGAAACAGAAGGTTGGCAGATATAATCATCCCTTGCCAGAGGGTTCCTAATGGTATAAAATGCTACTTAAGAATAGGCGGGTACAAACAGATTCGTTCTCTATATTTTGGTTTTTGTCATCAAAAATGTGATTAAAATGTGGGTTAAGGAGAATTTTTTATAGGAAATAATCATCCAGACAAGAATGGATTAGCATGCAGCCGGATGAAAAAAAATCGACGAATTGAATCTTTCATAAAAATTACTGCTGATTGAAGATGGGTGGGACTCAATTGCTCATGGCAATGTAGAACTGCCAATGCAGGAGTGGCAAAAAAAGAACTCGATAAAAGATATAGAGAATATAAAGCAGGAAAACAGGACCTTTATGATTGGCAATCCTTTCACGAAGATATCAGGAATAGATACAAATGAAAAAAGCCAAGGTTTACTTTACGAATTTCCGCACGGTGGCATTCGGCGACGGGCTGCCCACCAAGCTGAAAAAGCTGATCAAAAAGGCCGGTATCGGCCAGATCGATATGGACGGCAAGTTCGCGGCCATCAAGATGCATTTTGGTGAACTGGGGAATATCAGCTATCTGCGCCCCAATTATGCCAAGGCCGTGGCTGACGTGGTAAAGGAGCTGGGCGGAAAGCCTTTCTTGACCGATTGCAACACCATGTATCCCGGGAGCAGGAAAAACGCCCTGGAGCACCTTCAATGTGCCTGGGAAAACGGGTTTACCCCGCTGACGGTCGGCTGTCCGGTTCTGATCGGGGATGGACTGAAAGGAACTGACGATATCGCGGTACCTGTTGCCGGAGGGGAATATGTGAAGGAAGCCAGAATCGGGCGCACCATCATGGACGCGGACGTGTTCATCAGCCTGACCCATTTCAAGGGGCACGAGATGACCGGTTTTGGCGGCGTCATCAAAAATATCGGGATGGGGTGCGGCTCCCGTGCTGGAAAAGCGGATCAGCACAGCAGCGGCAAGGCACGGATCAAGAAATCACGGTGCCGGGGCTGTCGAACTTGCGAGCGGGAGTGCGCCAACCAGGGGCTGGAATTTGACGCCGAAAACAAAAAAATGACCGTTAATCAGGAAAATTGCGTAGGCTGCGGCCGCTGTCTGGGCTCGTGCAACTTCGACGCCATATCGTTTAAAAATGATGCCGCGGTGGAGCTTCTGAACCGTCGTATGGCGGAATATACAAAGGCAGTGGTGGACGGGCGTCCGTGCTTCCATATTTCCCTGGTGGTGGATGTATCCCCCAACTGTGACTGCCATGGGGAAAACGACGTCCCCATTCTGCCGAATCTGGGCATGTTTGCATCCTTTGACCCATTGGCCCTGGATCAGGCCTGTGTGGACGCCTGCCTGAAGGCCAAGCCGATTCCGGGAAGCCAGCTTTTTGAAAATATGGCAAAGCCGGATTTCGTTGACCACCATGATCACTTTACCAACAACAGGCCCGAGACCGAATGGCGTAGCTGTATGGATCATGCGGAGAAAATCGGTCTGGGGAGTCGAGACTATGAGCTGGTTGTCATCAAATAATGGGTTCAAGACGGGGATGCGGATCTTTATCGGCGCCGGCGTGTGCGGGCCGTTGACGCCGGTTCGCTATCTGAAAGCATCGGGTGTCGGTAACGTGATCGATTGTAAGCCTCAACCGGATTGCCAGCTCTAAATTGAGCCAATGATGGAAAACGGTCCCACTTGGAAAGACCGGGTCTCAACCCCGGACAAGGTGATGGAGCGGATCAAGCCGGGGATGCGGATCTTCATCGGCACCGGGGTGTCCGAGCCGTTGACCCTGGTTCGCTATCTGAAAGCCTCGGACGCCGGCAACCTGCTGGATCTGGAGCTGTTTCAACTGGTCAGCCTCGGAGAAGCCATCGAGGTTTCGGCCCGGCATTCGAACAAATACCGCCTGAAGACCTTTTTCAGCGGCTGGGAGGCGCGCGAAGCGGTCTCCGAAGGGTTCGCCGACTTCATTCCCAGCCGCTATTACCAGATCCCGGCGGTCTTCAAGTCCGGCCAGATCCCCATCGACGCCGCCTTTGTCCAGATCACGCCGCCGAACAAGGCGGGCTTTTGCAGCCTGGGGGTCTGCGCGGATGTGGCCATTGCCGCCATCGAGCAGGCCACCCTGGTGGTGGGCGAAGTCAACACACAGATCCCCTGGACGTTCGGGGATACCTTCGTTCCCTTTTCAAAATTCGACATGATCGTTGAGAGCACCGAACCACCGATCTATTTTGAGCGCTGGAAGTTCGATGCGATCTATGACCGTCTCGGCGCCAACGTGGCCGCCCTCATAGAAGACGGAAGCTGTATCGGGTTTTCGGCGGGCCCGCTTTACGAGTCCTTGAGCCATCATCTGCGATCGAAAAAAGACCTGAGCATCCACACGCCTTTTTTCTTTGACAACCTGATGGATCTGGTCAATTGCGGTGCGGTGTCCAATCGCCACAACCGCGTATCGCCGGGCAAATCCCTGACCTCCTACGCCATCGGCACCCGCAAACTGATGCAGTGGCTGGACCATAACCCGCTGGTGGAATTTCGCAGTATCGATCAGGTCTTCAATCCCACCCACATCAGCCGGACCCCAAAGGCAGTGGCCGTCCTGCCGGCCCGCGAGATAGATCTTTCCGGCCGCATCACCCTTCACACCGGAAAAGGCAACGTGGGCTCGGGGCCGAGCGAGGTGGTGGATTTTTTCAACGGAGCCCTGGTTTCCGAAGGCGGCCGGGCCATCTTCGCGCTCACCAGCCGCAACCGCGAGGGAAGATCCAACATCCTGATTTCGGTGCGTGATCGGCCCAACCAGTTCGGCTTGTGGGAATCGGTCACGGCGGTGGTCACCGAATACGGCGCGGCCAACATGAAAGGCCGTTCGGTACGGGAACGGGCCCAGGCCCTGATTGATATCGCCCACCCGGACGACCGGGCCGGCCTGGTTGCCGAGGCCAAAAAGCGCAAGCTGCTTTACCCGGATCAGATCTTTCTTGCCGAAAGTGCGCATCTTTATCCGGTTGGCACTGAATTCCATAAGACGTTCAAGAAAGCCACCAGGGTCCGTTTCAGGCCCTTAAAACCTTCCGATGAAGAAAGCATGCGCCAGTTTTTCTACCGGCTTTCCCAAAAATCGGTGCAGTACCGCTTTTTCTACCCGGTCAGGACCATGTTCCACGCGGATATGCAAGAGTACGTCAACATCGATTTGCGCTATTCCCTGTCGCTGATCGGGCTGCCTGATGATCGTGACTGTGACCGGATTATCGCAGAGGCGCGTTTTGACCAGATCGATCCTGGCACGCCCTATGCCGAGTTGTCGATCATGGTCGATGAAGGGTTCCAGGATCTGGGCATCGGCGCTTTTCTTTGCGAAACCCTGGCCCGCCTGGCCAAAGAAAGGCAGTTGAAAGGCTTTACGGCGGACATATTGCCCGAAAACGATAAAATGCGCCGCGTCTTGCGGAAGATAGGCGGGCACCTGAAAGCCGAACACGAAGACGGTGTCGAACGACTGACCATGGATTTCAGACCGGCTTGAGCCACCCTGCGCAGTCCAAGCCCATCGTTTTGCACTTACTTTACCGGCAGGTCTTTGATCCGTATGTCCCATTCGGCCTGGACGCCCTCCTCGAAGATGCCGCTTCCCGCTGTGTGCAGGCTGATGGTATCGTTAATAAAGCATGGTTTTTTACTTGGGTTTGGGAAACGTAGGAACACGGAATTGGAGCAAACCCTTATCTGACGCGCATCTGTGGCGATGAATGAAATTCAGCGTGTGTCTACAATTTTCGCCCCTTTTTAGGGCCGATTTTCCAGTGAAAGGACCTGCTGCGGAGATTTGATTTTAAGCGCTTTCAGTATGTTGGCAGTTTTCACGGGGATCTCGTTGCGCATAAGCACACGGTAATTTAAATTGAAAAGTTTTGTGACTTGCAGCTTGTCCAGCGACCGGCGAATTCGGTGCCAGGGCAGGCCGCATTCGAGTTCGGCCACCCGCTCGATCATCAGCGCCAGCACACAGATCTTCACATGGGCCTCAATGCGCCGCGAGGCCCAGTGGTACATCGGCATCATCTTGATCTGGGTGCGCTTGAGCGAGCGAAAGCAGCGCTCGATGACCATCAACCCTTTGTACCCGCAGACGGCGTCTTCAAGGCTGATGGTATCGTCGTTGGTTTCCACCACCCATTTGCCATCGTACTTGGCCGCCGCCTTGATGGCCGCCCGGTCGATTCGGACCTGGTTGCCCTTGGTGATGCGCAGATACCGCTTGAAGCGCGCCGAGGCCAACAGCTCGATCGCCCACTGAGCCGTGGCCGATGGGTCCGGGTGCCGATCGAGTTCGGTTTCGAGCATCTGAACGATCGTTTCACGGTGTAGCCGCTGGCGTTTGGCTTCCTTGGGGTTGTAGCACAGGATGTAGCGCTTGCGCCTTTCGCCGTCGCCAACGATGACTTCTTTTGCGTGCAGGTTGTCTCGGATGACGGTGTAGCGGCCGCGTTTGCTCAGCACATCGCGTTTGATTTCGGCCACGCTGGCCATCCGGCAGGCCAGAAGGTACTTGCCGCATGCCCGGGCCAATTCTTCGCGGTTGGTCTGCGAATTCATGCCCGCGTCGGCGACAAACAGGGCCCGGCCCAGATTCCAGCCCCGCAGATCGGTGCGGATCTTTTCGACGGTGGCCACATCGGCCGTGTTGCCCGGCAGCACCCAACTGCGCACCGGGATGCCTTCGCGAGTCACGGCCAGGGCCACGACGACTTGGGGCGACCAAGTGCCTTCCTTGTTGCGGCCAAACTTGCGCATTGTGGCGTTGGCGTGCCGGTCACCGTCATCTTCCTGGTCGACATGGAACGAGGCCGTGGTGGTGTCGTAGAAGATCAGATCCACGGTGAGGTTGAACAGGTTGGCGGTATGAAAAAAGACGTTTTTTTCGATCTCGGCCGCATGTTCGTGAAGCAGATCCATGGCCTCGTACATGTGATCGAGCTTCAGCCCGTCGCATGACGGCAGGTAAACCGTGGACAGCCAGCGATCCCAGACGCCCAGCTTGGATTCAGGCTCACAGAGCCGGTTGGCGGTCATGGCCAATAGGGCCCGTTCGTAGTTGATGCGGACCCCTTTGGCCTTGACGATGTCGGCCAAGGTCTTTCGAAGCCCCAACTGTTCCCAGAGGGTTTCGATAACCAGCGGGCAGCCGAAGGCGAGGGTTTCTTGAATTTTGAGGCTGTCAGCCAGTGCCGAGACCGCCTGGTCGTTTTCGAGCGGATCGGTGACGGTCAGGCCGCAGACCCGTGCGATGGATCGGCACAGGCGCACAAGTTGAGCGCGATCGAGTTGATCGGTGCGCCCGAAGTTGTGGATGATTTTGGCGACCGGCTTGCGGGTTTTGGGATCGCGCTCGTTGTGGGCCAGTTGGAAGTATTCGACCGTTGAGCCGTCCTTATTGGTGCGCTTTGTGGTTCGCAGGTACATGCTTACTCACATAGCGTTTGAAATATTTTATGTCAAGGCCTAAACCGCAAATTCGTGTGCCTACAGCATTTGGGCTCAAAAAACGGCTCGATTTTTTGTAACTAATTGTTTTTATTGGGTGCGAATTTGGGAAGAGCCGAATTTCGGAGGTGTTTTTTGCCTACAAATCCCAAACCCAAGTTTTAAGCTTGACACATAAACCATGTTTTTTTAAATTATTAACACTAAATCGTTATTCCCTTCTCGTTATATATCGCCCCCCAATCACAAGGGAGGTATTTCGTGGCAACAAAGGCCCGGATGCCAAAACGGGTATTCACTTTGACTGTGGTCTTTTTCTGCCTTTTGACTTTCTTAGGGACACCGGCGCAAGCTCGAAACGCTTTCGATATCGTCTCTATCGATCTGACGGTGTCGCCCAACCCCATCCCCTGCGGTGGAACCGCCACTGCAATTGCCACCATACGGCTGCCCGAGGGTAAAAAGCTCCCTGATGCCATCGATACCACCATCTCGCTTTGGGACTATGACACCCTGTTCAGGGACGGCGATGACGAACTGGATCGAAAGTCAGGCCGTTTCTGGATAGAGGATGACAAAATCGTCGTGGAATTTGCCCTGCACTGCCAGATCAAGGACTCCGGATGCGAGCTTTATGGCCCTTCAGGCAATAGCGGCGAGAGCGGCACCTATGTTTTCGTCCGCGTCGGGGACTCGGACACCCAAAGCTCCAGGGTGTACGTCCAGTGCCAGCAAACCGGGATGGATGCCGCCGTTCGGCTGGATGGGCCCGATGGTGCCGGTATTGCGGATGAACCGTCCAGCATAGATGAAGATGATACGATTCTACCCGGTGGCAGCAAGATTGTGACCATGAAAGCCGAGGAACCCATCATTGATGTCGCATCCGGCTCGTGGACAATCGAATATGACTCTGCCGATCTGGTGCCGACCCAGGTTGACTATATCCACCCGGAATTTTCGGGTGCACTTCAGCATGAAATTTTTTCGGATTATATCGCCTTTGAGTTTGTCGCTCCTTCTCCGGGACGTCTTCTGGACGGCGAATTGGTGAGGATTCACTTTGAGGCGGTCGACCCGCCTGCGGCGCAGTGGGCGCCCACATACGTTCAATGCGGGGATGACGGATCCTTTACCGATTCACTGGGGCAGCCGATCCAGGTCTGCATGGGCGGAGCGCTTTCTCTCTTTATTCCGCCCGTGGATGAGCAGGCCCCGGTGCTGCATCCGGAGCATATACGCTTCGGCCTGCGGGAGATCACCGGTGGGGCAGGCGCGGTCACAGATAATCGCTCTGACCTGGAAAACTACCTGACGGTTGCCCTTTATGACGAAAATCATGATCGGGTCGCTGCCGGTTTCGCTGAGGCGGACGGCAGTTTTCACCTGGGCACTTTTTTCATGCTCAACCCTGAAAAAACCTCAACACTGGTCGTGTACGACGGTGTCAACAATCAGTATGCCTATTCCTTCCTTCCGGTCCCGGACCTTGAAGACGCTGTTTCATTACTGCGGATGCTCAGCGGGCTGCCTGCGGGCATCCCTTTACTGGAAGACTTGAGCGGAGACGCCACAGCGGGGTTGGACGAATCGCTGTACGTGCTTCAGCGGGTTTCCGGACAAAGGACCGCACCCCCATTGGCCCTGTCGATCTTCGGAACGATTCCGGCAGGCACCGGCGGGGAGGTTGATCCTGCAATCCAGCTAGTCGAGCCCGGATCCGAGGCCAGTTTCACCGTGACGCCCGACACCGGCTATAAAGCCGACGCTCTGGTCGGCGGCACCTGTCCGATCGGCGCCTGGGACGGCAGCACCTACACGACCGGTGCGGCAACCGCCAACTGTTCGGTGGAGTTCAGTTTTTCCCTCTTGGCTTACATAGTGGCGGCCGAGGCAGGTCCCGGGGGCGCTATCGATCCTGCAAGCCGGACGGTTGACCACGGAACTCCGGCTGTCTTCACCGTGACTCCTGACACGGGCTACAGCATTGCCGGTGTGACCGGTTGCGGCGGCAGCTTGGAGGGCAATACCTACACGACCGGTGCGGTTACTGAAAACTGCACGGTGACCGCGACCTTCAGTCTCAACACGTACACCCTGGCGTACACAGTGGAGGGAAACGGTACCATCACCGGCGCCAGTCCTCAAACCGTTGGGTACGGTTCCAACGGGAGTTCTGTAGAGGCGGTGCCTGACACTGGCCATCATTTTGCAGGGTGGAGCGACGGTCTGACTGACAACCCCCGTGTTGACACCAACGTAACGGGGGACATCAGCGTTGCGGCTCTGTTTGCGATCAATCAGTACACGGTGACGTTCAGGGATTACGATGGAGCGTTGATCAACACCCAGATGGTGGCGTACGGCGGCAGTGCAACGGCGCCTGATGCACCTGCGCGGGTCGGCCACACCTTTGCCGGGTGGGATACGAATTTTGAGCAGGTGACCACAGAGCTGACTGTTACCGCCCAGTATACGATTAACCAGTACACCATCAGCTTCGACAGTGCCGGCGGTTCCGAAGTGGCGAGCATCACCCAGGACTACGGCACGCAGGTGGCGGCGCCTGCCGATCCGACACGCGAGGGCTACAGCTTCTCCGGTTGGGATTCTGCCTTGCCATCGACCATGCCGGCAGCGGATATGACACTGACGGCGCAGTGGACCGTCAACCAGTACTCGGTTGCGGCGAGTGCCGGACCCGGGGGCGGTGTAGATCCTGCAAACCGGGTGGTCGAGCACGGTTTCGCGGCCAGTTTCACCGTGACGCCCGACACCGGCTATGAAGCCGACGCTCTGGTCGGCGGCACCTGTCCGATCGGCACCTGGGACGACAGCACCTACACGACCGGTGCGGTCACAGGCGATTGTTCGGTGGAGTTCAGTTTCTCCCTCATCGCCTTTTCCGATTCCATTACGACCCTTATCCCCAGCGTTGATCAGGAAAATACGGCGGCGGGCGTCTCTCAAGACACCATCATTCAGGTTGAATTCGACAAGAATATCAGCGATTCCCCACAGAGCTTCCCAACAGAGGATGCCGAACCGTTTTTTACCATTCTTGAAAGTGAATCGGGAAAGCCCGTGGCAGGTGAAGTCGTTGTTGAAAACGACTGGCTCAAGTTTACGCCGGCCCAGCCGTTAAGAGAGGATATGACCTACTGGCTTTCCGTTTCGGAAAATGTTTTCAGCATCGCTTCTCCGGTTTCCGATCCGAAAACGTACTACTGGAGCATAACCACACAGGATGTTTCGCTCGTCCCGTTTAGCGACATTTACCGGGTGTCGCACCCGTTCGAAGGCAGCATCCCCAGAGAGTACTATGACGCCGGTTATGAAATCGACGGTTCAAGAAATCTTTCTCTTGAACAGGTATATGACATGATTTCAAATGCCGCGGGCGATGCGGATTATTTCAACAATCTGGCACCGGCTGCTTCCCCCCCTCCTTTATCGACGGAAAAGTTCACGCCGTTTCATTTCTGGCCGAATATTATCAACCTCAGTGCCGTATATGGTAATACAGACCATCCGGATCTGTTGAATATGATTCTTACCGATTTGCTGCAATATACCCAGACCCCCGATGATCTGTCGGCACAGATCACCAGTGACCTTTCAGCAGGGGATCGTGTATTCATCGCCAGGGATTTTCATTGACAAGATCATCTACGGGTTCACCTCATTTTATGAGGTCCACTATGTGCTTATCATAAATCTGGACAAGAAAACCGTTGCCGAAATTCTGGGCCACCAGTTTTCTGCAATGGGTCTGCCCGGCCTTCATGATTCCCACACCGAATTGCTTCAGGCGGCATTCGACAGCCTCGATGATTCCCCTGGAGAGGTATGGGACATGTGCCTCAGGGGCAACAGGACAAAAAAATATCAGGCCATTAACGTTGACAGGCTGTTGGCCGAAACAGGTTCGATGGAATATTTCATTACAAGGGTCGATTTAAGCTGCCTGTGTGCGTCGTGCGCACCCTTCGACTCCGGATTCTGGGACTTTGAACCGCCTATTCCCTGGGAACCGTGGATTCCACCCGTCATAAGGATCCCCGAAGAAATCGATCCTCCGCCCTGGGGCGGCGGTGGCGGCGGCAGTACTCCCGGCGACCCGCCGGCAGCGGGCAATCCCATCGATACGCCTG
Source organism: Desulfobacterales bacterium (assembly GCA_963668645.2). Classification (GTDB taxonomy): domain Bacteria; phylum Desulfobacterota; class Desulfobacteria; order Desulfobacterales; family UBA2174; genus UBA2174. The sequence continues at coordinate 888,856 of CAXXWC010000021.1, read as the reverse complement.
AGAGTCAGCCGGTTGAACCATGGACTTTTCCAGTAACGCCGGTCGATGAAAACACCGCCAACCCCGATTCCGATATTGGCGGCGACGAGCAGACCGGGGATCAGTGCGAGGGTTTGACGCCTGGCTGCGAGGCCGAAGACTATGACACGGCGGCCGGCCTCAAGGAGGCAATCGACAGTCAACTCCAGGAGGCGCGCGATTCCAGGGAAGGCGACATTACAACTTTTTCCGGCGATGGAGAGACCACCTGGGGCTTTCGCTACGAGTGGAACCCCGATGCACAGTTCAACGATCCATGCATCCAGAAACTCTACGAATCCTACAACAGCCAGATCGCTGAACTTCAAGCGGCCATCGATGAGTTGGTGGCGGAATACCAGCGGCTCTACGACGAAAGAAAGACCCTGGAAGACAACGCCTATAATGTTTTTCAGGCCCTGATGCTCCGGGAGGATGTTTGGAGCAATACGCTCGGGGTCAACGGGGAGTGGCATGACGTGGAACCGGAACCTTGCATGCCGCCATGGATTCCCGCCGGCGGCAACCCCTTTGAAGATCCGAGCGGCGGCGGCGTGGTGATGGTTGGCGCCAAGCTGCAGGCAAAATTTCATAGAATCGTCGCCTACGCGATGATGAATGGAAAAACCTTTGACGAAGCTGTTGAAGAAGCCATCAACTCCCGGGACTGCTACCCCAACAACGACCCCGATGACCCGGACACAATGCCCAGGGTGACCGTGTACAAGGACACGGTCTTCGTCATGATCTGGAAACAATATGCCGACTGCCTGAGAAGGTTGTATGCCAAGATCGCACGAAATTTTGTGAACATGGCCTTTGGAGGCGAAGAGACGCTTTCCGAAGACGACATCAACAGGAAAGTGGCGGTGCTTTTCGGCGGCCCTGCAGCATTGTCCGAATCGGAGCGGGCGCAATACGAGAGCCTGCTATCTGAGATCGGTGAAATCGACACTCGTCTGCGTGAACTCGGCGAAGAGACCAATACCAAAAGGAACAGGATCGATACCCTCCGTCGCGAGTTTCGCCAGAAAGCGTTGGACTGCCTGAAACCATCACTTGAAAACATCAGGCGCCTCCGGGCAGCCTCCTGGATACTCGATGCCTTTTTGGTCTGGTGCGAAGATCCCGATTCAGAGGAGGCCTTTCCCAAATATGTTGATGCGGAACGGTTCTGTTCGGTGCTCAATGAACTGGCTAATAATCCTGGAATTCTCCAATCGCCAAAGCTCAAAGCGTACCTGGCAATGCTGTTGAATTGCAACTGCGTCAGTCCTGATCTGGCTGCCTGATGATCGTGACTGTGGCTGGATTATCGCCGAGGTGCGTTTTGACCAGATCGATCCGGTGACGGCCTATGCCGAGTTGTCGATCATGGTCGATGAAGGGTTCCAGGATCTGGGCATCGGCGCTTTTCTTTGCGAAACCCTGGCCCGCCTGGCCAAAGAAAGGCAGTTGAAGGGCTTCACGGCGGACATATTGCCCGAAAACGAAAAAATGCGCCGCGTCTTGCGGAAGATAGGCTGGCACCTGAAAGCCGAACACGAAGACGGTGTCGAACGGGTGACCATGGATTTCAGGCCGGCTTGAGCCACCCTGCCGCAGTCCAAGCCCACCGTTTTGCACTTACTTTACCGGCAGGCCTTTGATCCGTATGTCCCATTCGGCCTGGACGCCGCTTTTTTCAGAGGGGGCATTTCCTGCTGTTTGCAGGCTTATGGTGTCGTTTTCCAGCTTCCAGGATGAAAGTATCTTGTCGAGTTTGCCGTCATCCTTTTTTGCGGTCAGTCGCTCCATTTTGTCGTCGCATACGTAAGTGAGCCGTATTTCCGTGACTTCGGTGCGGTCTTTGTCCATTTCGAGCATGATTCTGGCAAAGGCTCTTCCTAAAGGTTTTTCCGTCGAAAACAAAGAGATGCTTACCCCCTTGTCAAACCAATAAGTGGCCCTGGCCGATACGACATCGTTCAAAGCGCTGCCACAATCGATCCGCCCGTTCAACAAAGGCGCCGTCTCCTGGCTGAAGGTTGGAAAAACAAGGACACAGGCGAGAATAGAAAAGATGATCGCATAACGCAGTTTCACGGCATCTCCTTTCTCCGGTCATTTTTCTCCGATTCGTTCAAACGCCCTTGTAAAAGCCCCGCGACACGCGCTGGATCAATCCTTTGCGCAAGGCGCCGAAGATGGTGTTGCGGATCTTGACCGGATCGATGCCGGTACGCTTCTGGATCGCCGGCACATCGATCCCTTTGCGCGAGGCCCGGACCATCTTCAGGATTTGTTCGACCGGATCCACCGCGTGCGGCGCTTTCTTGGCCGGTTTGGTCTTCTTGGCGCCGGCCTTTGATTTGGTCTGGCGTGATCCAGGGGAGCGGCGTTTGGCAGGGGCTGCCTTTTCAGGCTTTTTGTTTCTGCGGGTCCTGGCCGGCGGCTCGGGCGGCGGCGTAGCGGTTTTTTCCGGCTCCGGTTCCCCGGCACCGAAGTTGATGCCGAAAAGCTCGGACAACCGGTCTTCGGCGATGACCTGGGCCCCTTGCACCGCGCCCTGGTCGATGTATTTGCGGGCCGTGGCTTTCACCGCGCCGCCCACCAGCTCTTCCACGCTGACGCCGCGCAAAACGAAGAACAGCTCCGGTGAGCGATCCAGACGGGCCCCCACCCCGTAGAGCACGGCGGCCACGTGCTTGCACATCGAGGCCCAGTCCGGGCAGCTGCAATCGAATTTGATCTGGGACGGCGCCGGAAAGAGGCCCTTTTTTTGAACGGTGAACAGCTCCCCGAGGTCTTCGGGAAACTCTCCGGCCAGCAAGGCCTGGAGCGAATCGATCTTTCCGGCGCAATCCGAGCGGATCTGTTTCCATACCGTTTTGGCCATCGCCGCGATTTGAATGGCGACCTTGTAGGGTCTGCTCTGGCTGCCCTGGACCAGGGCCGTCACCTTTGTTTTTTCGATCTTTAAATCCAGTACCGCGCCGCAGCGCAGGTAGCTGCGGCCACGGCCGATGCGGTTGCTGTAGTCGGCGTAGCTTTCCAGGTTGCGGCACCAGGCCTTGCCCCACCAACTGCTGGCGATGGTCCTGCCTTGCACGCAGACCGGGTCGAGCTTCTGCCCTTTTTTCTCCAGTTGGCGCCGTTGGCGTTCAGCCCTGGCCGCCTTTTCGGCCACCGATACATAAGGGGGAAAGCGGTCCCAGTCGCGCATGGTTTACCTCGCTTCAGGAAAGTTGGAAAAGATCGACAAGTTGCGCGTTGTTCATCTCGGTGATCCAGGCCTCGCCGGTGGGAGCGATGACCCGGTCGACCAGTTCGGTCTTGGCCTTGAGCATGGCGTCTATTTTTTCTTCCACGGTGCGCCGGGTGACGAACTTGTGCACCACCACGTTGCGGTGCTGGCCGATGCGGTAGGCCCGGTCGGTGGCCTGGTTTTCCACCGCTGGGTTCCACCAGCGGTCGAAATGGATCACGTGGTTGGCGGCCGTCAGGTTCAGCCCCGTTCCGCCGACCTTGAGCGACAGCACCATGAAGGGCACATAGGCCGATTCCTGGAATTCGGCCACGATCTGGCGGCGCTTGCCCACCGGCACCGCTCCGTGGAGCACCCTGCCGGGCCGGCCAAAAATCGTTTCCAGAAAAGCGGCCAGCGGTGCGGTCATCTCCTTGAACTGGGTAAAGACCAGGACCCGCTCGCGCTTTTCGCCAATGGTCTCGCAGATCTCGCGCAGGCGGGCGAACTTGCCGCTGTCGGCTTCTGAAAATGCGCCGCTGCCCAAGTACTGGTCCGGGTGGTTGCAGATCTGTTTGAACTTCATCAGGGCCGCCAGCACCAGGCCCCGCCGTCCCATGGGATCCTCGGCGTTTTCCAGGCGCAGCTTCAGGTCTTGCACCAGCTCGCGGTAAAGCACGATCTGCCGCTTGCCCAACTCGGCAAAGGTGACCATCTCCACCTTGTCGGGCAGGTCGTCGATGATGCGCCGATCGGTTTTCATGCGCCGCAGGATGTAAGGCCCCACCACCCGGCGCAGCCGGGCGTAGCCTTCCGGGTGTTTGTCCAGGTCCTTGGTGAAACGCTTGAATTCGGCCGCGCTGCCCAGGAGCCCCGGATTGAGAAAATCAAAAAGGGACCAGAGATCCGAGAGCCGATTCTCGATGGGCGTTCCGGTCAGGGCGATGCGGGTGCGGGCCTGGAGCTGTTTGACGGCCCGGGTCTGGCGGGTGGCCGGATTCTTGATGGCCTGGGCTTCGTCCAGAATCACGGTGTCAAAGGCCGCCTGGCGCAACCATGGGTAGCGTCCGGCCAGGGTGTAGGTGGTCAGCACCAGATCGTAGGCCGCCAGCTCCTTGCGAGACAGTTCCGGCACCGGCTGGCCCCCATGGCCTTCCGGATGGGCCACGAAGACGTTGACATGGGTGCAAAAGCGCGCCGTCTCGGCCAGCCAGTTGGCCATCAGCGAGGCCGGCACCACCAGCAGGTGCGGCCGGGCCGGAGCGCGTTTCTTTTTGCCCATGGCCTTGAGCCGGCTGATCAGGGCCAGCACCTGGACGGTTTTTCCCAGCCCCATGTCGTCGGCCAGGCAGGCGCCGAGGCCGATGCGCCCGAGCAGGTCGAGCCAGGCCAGTCCATGGCTCTGGTAGGGCCGCAATTCTCCCTTGAAGGCCGGATCCGTGGACACCTCGCCGATGCGCTCCGGGGCCTTGAGCTTTTCGGTCACCTCGGCCAGCCACTGGCCATGGGTCACCTGGATCTCTTCGTTCAGATCGGCGACGTCCAGGGCCGTCTCGGGCCGCAGCATCAGGTTCATGGCCTCGCGCAGGCTCAGCCCCTGGCGCTCGGCCATTTCCACCGCCTTTTCGTAGGCGGCCAGGGTCTGGCGCAGCTTCTCGGGATCCACGGCCACCCAGCGATTCTTGATCAGGGCCAGCCCCCGGCCCGCGGCGAGCAGGCGCCGGGCTTCTTCCAGCCCGATGGGGGTATCGCCCACCATCAGGGCCGGGGTCAGATTCAGCAAAGTGTCCAGGCCCAGCAGCGAGGGCCGCTTATCGCCGATGCTCAGTTTCACGCTCACCCGGGCCGCCCGGCGCTGCCACCAGTCCGGGATGCGGCACATGATCCCGGCCGCCTCGCAGATCTCGATGGCATTCAAAAACTCCCAGGCCTCGGCCGGGCTCCAGGCCAGGGGGGAAAAGAGGCTCCCGCTGTCCAGCAGCCGGGCCACCACCGGACTTTGCCGGGCGGCCCGGTGGACCGTGGCCAGCAGTTCGAGCAGCTTGGCCGTGTTTTGCCCATAGTGCTCCAGCGCATGGCGCAGCGGCAGGTGGGTCGGCTGGCCCTGGCGGTCCACCCCGGTGGTGTAGGTGGCCATGAAGGCAAAGGGAAGCTGGCCGCCCTTGTTTTCCACCAGATGAAAATAGACCCTCCCGATCAGATGGACGTGGGGCGCGCTGGCCTGGAAAAAATCGGCCACCGATCCTCGGAAGCTTTGGATACGGCGGGCAAAGGCCTGGTTGAGGGTCGACCAGTGGGCTTGCAGGGCTTCGGGGTTCAGATATTCGGCACCCGAGGCGGCCGGGGCTTGCTGGCAGAGGGCTTCCAAAGCGGCCGGGTCCGGGTTCGGGGCCGCTTTTTCGCGCAGGGCCTCCAGATCCGGGACGCGGCGCAGCCCCTCGACGAACAGGGCCCCGAGCCGGCGCCAGAACTCCAGCGAGGCCGACAGGCGCAGGGCCCGGTCGGCAAAACCGAGCCAGAGCCAGCCGTCGGCCGCATCGGTCCGGTAGCGTTCAAACAGCGCTGTTTCGAACTGGCGCCGCGTCTCGGAGGGCGCCGCTCCGGTCGCCTCCCACTCCAGCAGCGGACCGCCTCCGGGTACCAGGGCAGCGGCGAGTACCTCGTCCCGGGTCGGTCCGAGGTCGAGGGGGAGTTTTGTCTGGCGGTTGCGTTTCGGGGGCATCGGGCTTCTTAGGCACCGCAATAACATGTTCCGGGTCAGATGGACTGCAGGCAGCCCGTCGTTTTGCCGCGCAGTTTTATTACAACCGGCCGTATTCATCAATATGGATGATTCATCCGGCCGGGAAGGGCCATGTGTCCGCGGCCCTTTTTGCGAAGGCGACGCCCGGCTTTTTCATGCGGCTGTGCTGGGTGCACGGATGGGGGGTACGGAGGGATTGCGGCGCTATTATTGGCCTGGATCTTGCCGCAGGTGGGGTGCAAAGGCGGCCTCGATGTGCCGCGGCACGGACGCATCGCGGGGCAGGGGAGGGCGGTGGCCGGAGATCAGACTGGCCGAAGGGCCCCGCCGGGCAAAAGGCCTGCGGATCAGGCAACAGGATTGGCAGGAGGCACGGAACCGCCGGCGGCCGTGGCCGGCGGGGCCTCCTCGATCATCTTAAAAAAATAGCGGTGGAAACGGGTGTCGGCGGTCAGTTCGGGATGGAAGGCCGTGGCCAGAAAGCGGCCCTCACGGGCCGCCACCAGTGTGCCACCGGCCAGGCGGGCCAGTACCCGGCCCTTTGGGCCGACCGAGACAAGCTGTGGCGCGCGGATGAACACCGCCGGGAAGGGACGGGTTTGGCCGTCCTCGATTTCGGGTACGATCAGGGAGGCGGTGAAACTGTCCACTTGGCGGCCGAAGGCGTTGCGCCGGACCTGGATGTCCATAACCCCCAGCAGGGGCTGATCGGTCCCGCCGATGTCCCGGGCCAGCAGGATCATGCCGGCGCAGGTGCCCCAGATGGGCCGGATCGCGGCAAACCGGTGCAGGGCTTCGATCAGGGCGAAGCGCTGGGCCAGTTTGCCGATGGTGGTGCTCTCCCCGCCGGGCAGAATCATTCCGTCCAGGTCTTCCATCTGCTCAGGCAGCCGCACTTCCACCGGCGTGGCCCCGACCTTGCGCAGCGAGGCGGCGTGTTCGGCCACGCCGCCCTGGAGGGCGAGAATACCGATTCTCATCCGTTTCACCGCTACCACCCCCGTTGGGCCATACGCTGGCCGTCTTCAAGAGAGCCGACGTTGATGCCCACCATGGGCGCCCCCAGATTTTCACTGACCCGGGCCAGGATCTCGGCGTTGTCGAAGTGGGCCGTGGCCTCCACGATGGCCTTGGCCCGCCGGGCCGGATCGTCGCTTTTGAAGATCCCCGAACCCACGAAGACGCCGTCCACCCCGAGCTGCATCATCAGAGCCGCATCGGCCGGGGTGGCAATGCCGCCGGCGGCGAAATTGACCACCGGCAAGCGGCCCAGGGCCCGGGTTTCGCGCACCAGCTCCAGGGGGGCGCCGGTCTCCTTGGCAAAGGTGACCAGCTCCTCCTCGGGCATGACCTGCAAACGGCGGATATCTCCGAGAACCGTGCGGGCGTGGCGTACGGCTTCGACCACATCCCCGGTGCCGGCCTCTCCCTTGGTGCGGATCATGGCCGCACCTTCCCCGATGCGCCGCAGGGCCTCGCCCAGATTGCGGCAGCCGCAGACAAAGGGGACCTTGAATTTGTCCTTGTCCACATGGTAGCGCTCGTCGGCCGGCGTGAGCACCTCGCTCTCATCGATGTAGTCGACGCCCACGGCCTGGAGGATCTGGGCCTCGACAAAGTGGCCGATGCGGCATTTGGCCATCACCGGGATGGTCACGGAGGCCATGATCTCCCGGATCAGGCCCGGATCGGACATGCGCGCCACACCGCCGTGGGCCCGGATATCGGCCGGAACGCGTTCGAGGGCCATCACGGCCACGGCGCCGGCGGTTTCGGCGATCACTGCGTGTTGCGGTGTGACCACGTCCATGATCACGCCGCCCTTGAGCATCTGGGCCAATCCGCGTTTAACGGTTTGGCTGCCGGTCTGGCGTTCGTCGGCCTGGAGGTTTTCGTTTGGGGTGGATGACATCGGATTCTCCTTTGGTCAAAGATGTTCAACAGTTGATCCGGTCCCTCATCGGGTCCGGGAGAGGATATGCTCCAGTTTTTCGAGAAACCCCTGGAGGTCGGCGATCTCGATGGTCAGGCTGGGGTCGAGGCGCAGCACGTTCAAGCCTGGCCGGCGCGCCGCCACGTACCCGTGACGCGCCAGCCGGCGGTGCAAATCGATGGCAGCAGGTTCGTCCGCCATCTCCAGGGCGATCATCAGACCCCTGGCACGTATGGCGCGGATCTTGCCGGTGCGCCGGCGGATCTTTTCCAGACCGTCCTGCAGCAGGGCGGCCTTTTCCCGGCTGCGGGCGATCAGGTCATTTTCCCGGATGATCCGGATCACCTCCCGGGCCACGGCCGCGCCCAGAGGATCGTTCTGGTGGGACTGGGCGTAGGCCACCTCAACGGCGCCCAATCTTGCCGCTGCAGCCGGTCCGACGGCCGTTACGCTGACCGGATACCCGTTGCCGATGCCCTTGCCCATGGCCACGATGTCCGGGACCAGATCGTAGTGCTGGAACCCGAACCAGCGACCGGTGCGCCCGATGCCGGTGGTGACCTCGTTGACGATGATCAGGCCCTCGTTGCGGCGCACCCGGGAGACAATGGCCTCGATGAGCTTCGGCGGGGGAAAGCGTACCAGCCCCGACGAACTTCCCGGCTCGAAGAGGAACCCGCCGGTGTCTTCCAGGGGGATCGTTGCCCAGCGGTGGCAATGCGCACCGCACGGGCCGTCGTGCGGGCACGGATCGCAGGCCGACCAGTCGAAGGTGTGCCACTGGTCCGGGTTCCGGGTGCTGGCCGCGCCGTAGGCGCCGAAGTACGAATCGGCCATGGTCAGCATCAAGGGCCGCCCGATGAGCAGGCGCGCCAGGCGCAGGCCGTATTCCACCGCTTCGCTGCCCGAGCACAAAAACACGCACCGGCCGCCGGCAAACCCCAGCAGATCAAGGATGTCCCGGGCCGCCTGAGCCACCACCGGAGCCGTGTAGCCAAAGCCGGTGTGGGCGATTTTCGCCGCCTGTTCGCCCATCACGCGCAGCAGATCCGGGTGGCCGTGGCCCACAGAGGTGCACCAGACGCCGGATTCCAGATCGACGTAGCGTCTGCCGGCCGCATCCCACAAAGAGCAGCCGCTGGCCCGGACGATGTCGTTGATGAGCATCTCATGGCCGGGATAGCCCAGAAGCTCGGTGGGGGGTACCCGACTGTCCATCACGGGGTTCTCCTTTCATGTTTGCGCCGTAGCGCGTCCAATCCCAGGGCCAGGCGCCGGATTCCCTCCACGATGGCCGCCTCCTCCAGATGGGCGATGGAAAGCCGGAAGTAGATGCCCTTCGAGCTTCCATGGAAATGGTAACTTCCCGGCAGGACCATGACGCCGTGGTCGCGCAGGGCCGCAGCGACCCGCTCGTCGCTCTGGTCCGGGTCGTTGAGACAGAGCCAGACGGTGTAGCCGCCGCAGGGTTCGGCCCAGGAGATGCGGTGATCTGCGGCCAGGGTCGCTCTAAGGGCCTTGAGGGCGGTTTGCATCCGCTTGCGGTAGATGCGGTGCATGCGGTTGATGTGCAAATCGTAGTAACCCATGCGGCAAAAACGGTGCAGGGCCGCCTGGTCGAGCAGGTTGCCCGAGAGGATCAGTGCCCTTTGAATCGGCGCCAGCCGCTCGATGCATCCGCGGTCCGCTGCGATCCACCCGATGCGCAGCCCGGGAAAGAGGATCTTGGAAAAGGTGCCCAGGTAAACGACGATGCCCTTATGGTCCATGGACTTGATGGGCAAAACGGCCTTGCCGAAATATTTCATCTCCTCTTCGAAGCCGTCTTCAACCAGCGGCACACGATGGTGTTCACAGATCGCCAGAAGACGCTCCCGGTGGCCCTGGTCCGTGGTGATTCCGGTGGGATTGTGAAAATTGGGAATGGTGTAGACCAGGGCCGGCGGATCCTGGGCCATGATCGTTTCCAGGGCGCCGAGGTCCATTCCCGAGGCGGTCATGGGGACGCCGACCATTTCGACTTGGTCCAGGCGGAAGATGTCCATGGCCCGTGAATAGGTCGGCGACTCGAAGGCCACCCGCGCACCGGGGGCGGCCAGCAACCGCAGCAGCCTTTCGATGGCGTTCTGGGCCCCGGTGGTGATCATGATTTCGTCTTCGGTCACCGATACCCCGTGCAGGCGCATCCGTTCGGCGATAAAAGCCCTCAAGGGGCCGTGGCCCAGAGGGGTTCCGTATTGCAGCAGGTCCACCCCTTCGCGAGCCAGCACATGGTTCATGCAGCGCCGGAATTCATCGATGGGAAAGAGACGGCTGTCAGGCGACAGGGGGATGAAATTGATCAGATCGGACCGGCCGGTATTGCGGAAAAAGGACTCCTCGGCGCAGTGTGCCCGGTAGAGGGCTTCACTGACCGCTGTCGCCCTCTGATCCCAGGCAATCAGGCCTTTGCCGGGCCGGGGGCCGGCCGGGACCACCTTGGGCCGCTGGCGTACCGTCGAATAGGAGCCGGGCCGGCTCTCCAGATAGCCCAGGGACCAAAGCTCCTGGTAGGCCCGGTAGACCGTGGAGCGGTGGACCGAGAGCCGTTCGGCCATGTCCCGGGTCGCGGGCAGTCGATCGCCCGGGCGCAGGGTTTCGCTGTCCACCAGTTGGATGATCTGGTCCATGATCTGGCGGAACAGCGGAACGTTGGAACATTGGTCGATTTGCAGCAGGACGCCCATGAGCGGTCGCCTCCGGTGGTTGCTAAAAGATCACGGTTTTCGGAGGAGACGATAGCTGCTAAATTGGTTGCTCACAACATCCAATTATGGTGAAAATCGTACAGGCCAATTATTGCCGCAAACTCACGGCCGCCCATAACCCGGAGATCCTGAGTCCTTGCCTGTGGATGCCGCTCTGGGTATGCTGCGGTGGGGCGTTCGGGGGGAGGAACGCGGTTGCGGCAGGGAAGATACTTCCTGTCTTGGCCGCGATGATGGAGACGGCGTCCGGGGCTCGGGTGCCTGCTGTTTTGAGGCGGCCTGCTGGCGCGGTGGCTTTGAGTTTGCCGGAGCGGACGGCACTTCTCGGCGAGGCAGGGACGATGCGTTTTGGCGCCGCGGCTTGGGCGATGACAGGGCCGGTCTCTGGCGGTCGGGCAGTTGGGGCCGGGCCGGATTTACCTGAGACGGTTTTTGGGCCCCGGTGGTTCTGGTCTGCCGTGCGGCCCTTGGTTTGGGACCGGGTTGGTCGCCGCCGGTCATGTTCAACGGCCGATTGGGCCTTCGCGATGGCATACTATTGAGGGGCCCGGGGGTGGGCCCGAATTTGGCGTGGTCCCGGTGCTGGCTCGACCACTGGTGTTGACCGGACCGGGTCCTCTGTTTTGCCTTGGGGCCGGCAGGCGCAGCTGTGCTGGGCTTGACTTTCAAGGGGGGATGACGGTGGTTTTTGGCCCCTGAGGGGCGAAACGCGGACGGTGAGCGATGCCGGTTCTCCATGTGCCGTCTCACGCCGGCGGTGGCCGCCGGGCCGGGAATCCGGATTGCGGGGGCGCCCGTGGTGTAGAACCGGCGGGGATCCTTTGCGAGCCCCGATATCTGGTAAGGGTCGCGGCGGGGCTTGAAGCGGTGCGGATCGAAGCCCGGGTGGCGATGTCCGGCATAGCTGCGGCCGCGATGAAAATACTGCTGATCGATCACCACAGCCCGCCCTGCATGGTGGTGGGGCCCGGATCGATAGCCGGCGTAGGGACGGCTGTGCGGGCCCCAATGGCGGTGGGCATACCAGGGTTCGTTCCACAGCAGCGGATACCAGCCGATATAACTGCCGTAGCTCACCCAACCGACGCGCCCCGGGTACCAGCCGAGGCCCAGGCCGATGTTGATGCCGACTCCCGGCGGGACCCAAAACCAGAGACCGTGGATGAACTCCCAGCTTCCGTAATGGTGCGTTACATAACCGAAAGGTTCTTCCGGAATCCAGCACGGATCGGCGTACCAGGTCACCCAGCGGCCGTAGGTATACGGCGCCCAGCCGGCGGCGATGCGGGTCGGGCGCCAGAGCCAGTGGTATCCGCCTGCATAGAATACCGAACGCCACTCCCCGTAGGCGTCCAACTCGTAGGTATACGGTACCAGGGTGGCGGGCAGATGGTGCGCAGAGGCGGCATCGGCGGCCCGTGAGGCCCAGAGCCGGTCACGTGCAAGGTTCCATTCGGCCCAGGACGGGGCCGGTGTGGCGGCGATCGATTCCACCGATTGGCCGGTGAGATGGAGGGAATCGCCGTTTTTGACCTGGAAGGTGGCACCGTTTTCAGTCACCACCTGCACATCGGCGCCGACGGCGATAACGGTTGCGCCCTGCGCGTCGGCGGCCACGTCGGCAGTGGCGCCGGACGGTACGAGGACGCTCCCGAAGCCGGTTGAAATTTTGATCCCGGCGCCGTTGTCGCGGCTGATGACGCGGCTGAGCCCGGAAGACAGGCGCAGCTGGGTCAGATCTTCATCGAGGGAAACGGTCAGGATCTGGGTGTTACCTTCCAGTCGCACCAAGGTGCCGTTGGGGATGAGAATCTCCGCTCGGGTTTGCTCCTCGGTATACAGAGCATCCTCAATGCCGAAAGGGGAATCGGCAACCAGCTGGACCCACTCGCGGGCTTCGCTGTCATAGCGCAGTAACTGGCCGCCGGTGATTTCAGTGATCCGTCCGATGACGGCCGGATTGTCTTGCGCAGCCCCGGGGTTGGGCAGAAAGAAAAGGACCAGGGCGATAAACCGGGCGATGGATTTCATGGCCGCCCCCTTTTTGCGTTTTGCAGCACCGGGTGCATTATCCCGGCGCCTGGATTGGCGTTGCACATCCTACGTCATGCGAGACTGTCTATTATGTCGCGCTTTTCAAGGCTTGGTTACAAAAATTTAATCATCCGGCGCTCGCCGGTCCCTGCCGTCTTTCCAATCCGGTCCCAGCCATTTCGGGTTCACCGTGAATTGATGCCTGCAGAAGGGATCGCTTGTCAAGCGCCGCAAATTGTGATGATCATATCCGCACAGCCTGTAAATCCCGGACGGTGAGGGCATCAGGCCCCCTTTTTGAACGCGCTGGTCCAGGCCGGGGGATTTGAGAAATGGCGGCATTCGAACAAGGCGAGGCAGCGGTGTTGATCGACGCCCATGTTCACTGCGGGACGATGGACCGCAGCGCGCCGCAGACCTTGGAGGACTACCGGGGGCATCTGGCGGGGACGCGGATCGGCGGCGCGGCCCTTTTTTCCCCGGTCCAGGAGATTTACGATCGCTACGACCCGGATTTTACGGACGATCCGGCCTGGCGCCACCACCGCCGGCAGAGCAACGCCTATCTGCTTTCTCTTGACCCTTCCGGATTCACCGTTTATCCATATTTTTTCGTCTGGAACGATTTTGCCGTCGAACAGCTCGCAGCGTCCCATTGCGGTATCAAGTGGCACCGGCACGCCGACGAGCCGGTTTACCATTACGAGACCTGCCGCTGTGACGCTGTGCTGGATGAAATCCGGCGCCGCCGCCTGCCCGTGGTACTGGAAGAAGAGTGGGGCAACACGGTGCGCTTCGTGCGCGAACTGGCCGGTGGCATCACGGTGATCATCCCCCATCTGGGCATGCTTAACGGTGGATTCGGCGCAATCGCCCGGGAAGGGCTCTGGGACCTCGACAATGTCTGGGCCGACACGGCCCTGGCCGCCAGCGGCGAAATTCGCGAATACGTCCGCTGCTACGGGCACCACCGGCTTTTGTTCGGATCGGATTTCCCCTTCGGCAGCCCGGCGGCCGAACTGGCCAAGGTGCGGCGCCTGGGGCTGGCGCCGGAAGCGGAAGCCGCGGTGCTGGGGGGCAACTTCTTGCGGTTGCAGGAAAGCGTGACGCGCGCGGACTCGCTAAAACCCAAAGAAGGGTAAGTAACTGCACCCTGGGCGCTTTTTTCTTTTGGAACCGAAACCCGGAAAGATTTCGATGTCGGAAAAAACCGAGCGAATCAGGCGCATGGTTGCCGATCCGGCTTTCATCACCGGCATCCACAACTATTGCGACCGCTGGTGCCAGCGTTGTCCGATGACATCGCGCTGCTCGGTCTTTGCCATGGAGCGGGCCGAAACCGACTCCCCCGGCGACCCGGAAAAAGATGATATCTGGGGCCGGTTGGCGGATATTTTCGAGACTGCGGTGGCCATGGTGCATGAGATGGCCGAGGAGATGGGGATCGATCTGGACCAGATTCCCGACGAGGGGGAAGAAGACCGGCGCCGCGACGCAACCCGCGACCATATTCTGGTCCGTTCGGCCACGAAGTACGCCGATTCCGTACACCAGTGGTTGACCCTGTGGGAAGGGTGGTTGGCCGAAATCGGTGCCCTGAGCGGAGCGCCCAACCGGCCGGACCTGCGGGTGGTCGGCTCCGGCCCGCCGGCCGCCCGGGCCAGCGACCTGGTGGAGGTGATCTTGTGGTACCAGCCCCTGATCCATGCCAAGCTCTATCGGGCCGTACTCGGTGACGAGACCCTGGACGGCATGGAGGATGTCCCCCGGGACGCGGACGGCTCGGCTAAGGTGGCCCTGATCGCCATCGAGCGCTCGACCGCGGCCTGGTCCGGCCTTTTGCCCCATATCCCTCAAGCGGAAGCACAGATCCTCGAATTTCTCTGCCAATTGGAACGGCTGCGCCGGGCCACGGAATGGAGCTTTCCCGAGGCCCGTGCCTTTGTGCGGCCCGGGCTCGACGATGGGGCCGGCGCAGGAGCTGGGATTTTGCCTGCGTCCACACAACGATAACCTGTTTTGCCACGGGGAGGAGCGCATGAGCGCCGCCATTTCAGCGCAGTTGCAGAGGCGACTCTACCAGGACATGCTGCTGAGCCGCCGTTTTGATGAAACGATCGTGGAGCTGGCCCGGGAAAAGGGCCGCCTGCCGGGCATGCAGATCCTATCGGTGGGCCAGGAGGCGGTGGCCGCCGGAGTGGTGGCGGCCCTGGATGCCAGGGATGTGATCGTCAGCAACCATCGCAGCCACGCCCACCTGCTCTGCCGCGGGGCGGATCCGGACAGCCTGATGGCCGAAATCATGGGCAAGGCCACCGGGATCAATTCCGGCAAGGCCGGCACCTTGCACCTGGCCGTACCCGAGATCAACGTCCTGATGACTTCCACCGTGGTGGGAGCCGGCCCGCCGCTGGCCGCCGGGGCCGCTTTTGCCCAGCAGTACAACCAGAGCAGGCAGATTACGGCGGTTTTTTTCGGAGACGGGGCCGCGGCCGAAGGCAGCGTGCACGAGGCCATGAACCTGGCCGGGATATGGAAGCTGCCGCTTTTGCTGGTCTGCGAGAACAACTGCTGGGCCGGGGCCCAGCCGTGCAAGGTGCATTGCGCCGTTGACGATCTGAGCGCCAGGGCCGCGGCTTACGGCATGCCGGGCGATTCTGTGGACGGCAACGATGTCGAGGCGGTCCATCGGCTGGCGTCCGAAA
The DNA here is from genome assembly GCA_963668645.2 of Desulfobacterales bacterium. GTDB lineage: Bacteria > Desulfobacterota > Desulfobacteria > Desulfobacterales > UBA2174 > UBA2174. Next base: position 873,450 of record CAXXWC010000021.1, on the reverse strand, counting down.
TGGCCGCCCATTGCCGCAGCGGCCAGGGACCGGCCCTGATCGAGGCGCGCACCTACCGTATGCGCGGACACGGGGAAAGCGATCACCAGCATTATGTGGATCCGGCCGAAATCGCCCAATGGGCACGGCGCTGCCCGATTGAGCGCTACCGGGAAAATCTGCTCGCCGACGGCGTGCTTTCCGCCGCGGACCTGGAACGGATGGACAACCAGGCGGTGCAGCAGGTCGCAGCGGCCGTGGCCTTCGCCGACCGCAGCCCTTACCCCGAGGCCCAGGCGGCCCTTACCGATTTATGGGTTCAGGGCGCCGTGGCCTGAATGAAAGAGGGGGGATTTTCCCGTATCCCAGAACCAAGCCCGCAAAAGGAGAGCCTCATGACGGAAATGTCGTTCGGCCAGGCTTTGAACCAGGCCCTGGCCCTGGCCATGGAAAGCGACCAGAGCGTGTTCATCGCCGGGGAGGGGGTCGGGGTCTCGATCCACCAGGATCCCAACATGCCGACCCACGGGCTACTGGAACGTTTCGGCGACCGGCGGGTGCGCGACACGCCGGTGAGCGAAGCGGCCATCGCCGGTCTTGCCGTGGGAGCCTCGGCCATGGGCCTGCGGCCGGTGGTGGAGATCATGTTTTTTCCTTTTATCACCCTGGCCAGCGACATGTTGGTCAACCATGCCGCCAAGCTGCGCTACATGAGCGGCGGCAAGAGCAGCTTTCCCCTTACGGTGCGCGTCAAGGCAGGGGTCGGGTTCGGGGCCGGCAGCCAGCATTCCCACAACCTGGAGGCCTGGATGGCCCACAGCCCGGGACTCAAGCTGGTCTGGCCGTCCAATCCGGCCGATGCCAAGGCACTGCTGCTGGGTGCGATCTTCGATCCCGATCCGGTGATCGTGGTCGAGGACATGATGCTTTACTGGATGCGCGGCGAAGTGCCCGAGGGTGACAACCGCCAGGCCCCGGGCCAGGCCAGGGTGGTGCGCCTGGGCACCGATTGCACCCTGGTGGCATACGGGACGGCCCTTTACACGGCCCTCAAGGGGGCCGAGATGGCCGCCGCCGAAGGGATCGGCTGCGAGGTGATCGATTTGCGGTCCCTGGTGCCCCTGGACAAGCAGTGCCTGCTGGAATCGGTGCGGCGCACCGGGCGGTTGGTGATCGTCCACGAGGCCAACCGCTTTTGCGGCTACGGCGCCGAACTGGCGGCCATTGCGGCCGAGGAGGCCTTCGAGGCCCTCAAGGCGCCGGTACGGCGGGTGGCCCCGCCGTCCATCCCGGTTCCCGCATCGCCCGACCAGGAAAAGTTTTTCAAACCCTCGTCCGAGGCGGTGGCCGCCGCAATCAAGGACACCTGCCGGCAGGAGCGCCCATGGACCTGACCTGGTTCGATATCGCAATCATTTGCCCGGTGATCTTCGGCATTTACTATGTCCAGCAGATCAAGATCGCCTTGAAAACCCGCGGCGAGTTCGTGAGCATGTTCGGCGGCTGGTATGCCGATTATCGCCGCATCAAGGATCTGGCCGCCAGCGAGGGAGACGAAACCGTGCGCGTGCAATACCAGCGGCTCGTTTCCGGGCTGCACCTTTCGGTCGGATTTCTGGTCCTGCTGGTGGTGCTGCGCTTTGCAGGCAAGATTTGAGGGGACGGATGGAAGAGGTCGAAGGCCGAATTTCGGCGGAAGGAGGAGCAAAAGGGGGAAAGGCGCAGGGGCCTGAAGCGGACTTGTCCCCACCGGTTCTGACCAGCGCGGATTTGCAGCGTTTCATAGAAGAACAACGCATCACGGCGACGATTTTGCCCATGGCCCGGCACACGCCCACGGTGGCCGATGCGGCCATGGCCTTGGGCGTGGATACCGCTCAGATCATCAAGTCCCTGGTTTTTCTGGTGGACGAGACGCCCCTGCTGGTGATCAACAACGGGCTGGCCCGGGTGGATCGGCGCAAACTGGGCGCGATTCTCGGTGTGGGACGCAAGCGGGTCCGGTTCGCCAGCCCGGAACGAGCCCTTGCGATTACCGGCTACATCGTCGGCAGCATGCCGCCCTTCGGCCATTGCCAGCTCTTGCAAACCCTGGTCGACACGGCGGTGGCCGGCCTTGACATGATCTTCGGCGGGGGCGGGGACATCGATGCCATGATGCGCCTGACCCCGGCCGAACTGCTGCGGGTCACTGCAGCCCAGGTCTGTACACTCTCCGAGTAGGCCGTATCTCAACGATTTCTGTCTTTTGTCCTATCCCAGCCGGATGTACACATACCCGCCCCGGTCGAAGCCGAAGGGCCTGAAAAGGTGGTGGTAGTCGCTGGCGATGCCCCGATAGAAGGTGGCCAGGGAAATCTGATAGGGCCGATCCTGGTCGCGGTCCACGTCTAGGATCGTGACCCCGCCGTTTGCAGCGTCGAAGCCGCCCACCGGCGAGATATGGGGGATGTTCAACACCGGCAGGAATGCGCCTTGGTCGAAGTGGGCGATCACCAGGGTGTCGCCCCGGGTTTCGAAGCGCTGGAGGCGACCGCGCAGCGTGGATACGATCCGGCGGGCGGCGGCGGTGCCGGGCTTGACCGCGGCGACGGTTTCCACGGCCCGGTAACGAATCCGGCAGGCATCCAGGCTGGTGCGCACCACCGCCCCCAGAAGGCTCAGCGGCAATCCCCGCCGGCCTTGGTCGCCGCCGGGCTGCATACGCTGTTTCCAGCGCCCGGTGGGCACGCGCTCGAGAATCTGGCCCTGGTCAAGGGGCGGTCTTCGGTGGCCCTGGATCTCCCTGATGGCGTTGACCACTGAGACCACGGTGGCCACCGAGCAGGCGGCCTCGTTGAACTGCTTGACGTGGTGGCGCCAGAGGGCGGCTTTGAGTGCACTGCCCGGGCTCGTGAGCCGCTGGGGCGCAGGCCGGGCCCCGTTGGGGCCGAAAGGCCCGCTGCCGGTGATCCTGGCGGCCCAGTAGGGGATGTGCAGGCATTTAAAAAGCGCGGTGCGGATCAGGTGCATGGTGCGACTCCCGGCGTCTGGTTGGCGCCAGCATGGACGTGGCGGCCAAAGATTGCAACCCTGACAATCCCCGACGCAAACAGCAGATCCTGGTTATAGCCGGAATTGCTGTTGCAACCCTTTTCGCCTTGCATGTCGGCCTTGGCTGGTGTAGGGGACGGTGCCCATGGGGAGGCCGAGCTGAGAAACGGCCGACCCGGCACGGCCCGGATCGCTTCCGGAAATTTAACTTTCGGAGGTTCCAGCGATCCGTGCCGCGACCAAAGCCGCAATCCGAAAGACCCAGGCAATTCATGGACCGCCATCGACAAAAAGAAATCGAGCGTCGGCGTACCTTCGGCATCATCAGCCACCCGGACGCGGGCAAGACCACCCTTACCGAGAAGCTGCTGCTTTTCGGCGGGGCCATCCAGCAGGCCGGGGCCGTCAAGGCCCGCAAGGCCGCCCGCCACGCCACCAGCGACTGGATGAGCATCGAACGCGACCGGGGCATCTCGGTGACCACTTCGGTGATGAAGTTCACCTACGGCGATTTCGAGATCAACCTGCTCGACACCCCCGGCCACCAGGACTTTTCCGAAGACACCTACCGGGTGCTGACAGCCGTGGACAGCGCCCTGATGGTCATCGACAGCGCCAAGGGGGTCGAGACCCAGACCGAAAAGTTAATGGCGGTCTGCCGCATGCGCAACACCCCCATCGTGACCTTCATCAACAAGCTCGACCGCGAGGGGATGGAGCCTCTCGACCTGCTGGCCGATATCGAGGACAAGCTCCAGATCGAGTGCACCCCCCTTTCCTGGCCCATCGGCCGGGGCAAGGGCTTCAAGGGGGTTTACGATCTGTATCGCAACCAGGTGCAGCTCTTTACCCCGGGCCAGGAGCGCCGCAGCCGGGACCACATCGTGGTGCAGGACTTGTCCGACCCGGTTCTCGACGAAATTCTGGGATCGTCGGCCGCCGAGCAACTGCGCGAGGATGTGGCCCTGCTCGAAGGGGCCGCCGATCCGCTGGACCGGGATCATTTTCTCAACGGCACCCAGACCCCGGTTTTCTTCGGCTCGGCCCTGAACAACTTCGGAGTCCAGGAACTGCTTGAAGCTTTCGTGGAGATGTCGCCGCCGCCCGGGCCGCGCACCGCCGCCACGCGCGTGGTGGACCCCGGGGAAGACGCTTTTTCCGGGTTTGTTTTCAAGATCCAGGCCAACATGAACCCGGCGCACCGGGACCGCATCGCTTTTTTGCGCATCTGCTCGGGCCGTTTCGAGCGCGGCATGAAGGTCGTCCACCAGCGCACCGGCAAGACCATGGCCCTGGCCAACGCCACCTGCTTTATGGCCCAGGAGCGCGAGAACGTGGCTGTGGCCTATGCCGGGGACATCATCGGGATCTTCAACCACGGCACCATCAAGATCGGCGACACCTTCACCGACAAGGAGCCGCTGCAGTTCACCGGGATCCCCCATTTCGCTCCCGAGCACTTCCGGCGTGTGCGTCTCAAGGAACCGATGAAGGCCAAGCAACTGCAAAAGGGGCTGATCCAGCTTTCCGAGGAAGGGGCCGTGCAGGTATTCCGGCCCATCGACGGCAGCGACGCCATTCTCGGGGCCGTGGGTGTCCTGCAGTTCGATGTCACCATGGCCAGGCTCAAGGCCGAATACGGGGTGGATGCGGCCTACGAGGCGGTGGACGTCCAGGTGGCGCGCTGGATCGATGCGTCCGACCCGAGTCTCCTGGACGAATTCAAGCGCCAGCATGCCCTCGACCTGGCCCGGGACGCCGAGGAGCGCCTCGCCTTTCTCACCACCAGCATCTACCGCCTCGAACTGATCGCAGAGCAGTGGCCCAAGATCGCCTTTCACAACACCCGCGACATCTTCTGAAGTTCCTCAATGCCCGCCACCCGGCCCCGGTGAACCCCCGCCGATGACGACCGGGGCAAAACCATTTACGGGTATCGTCTTTCAAATATTCAGCCCAGAAGCTTGGCGGCCTGGTCCGCGAGCAGGGATTTGAACCGGTCGAGGGTCACCGGGTAGGCTTGCATCGGGATTCCCATCCAGTCGCAGTATTCCAGGAAATCTTCCGGTTTTTCAGCCATGTAGTTGTCAAGGTAGCCGATGGCGTCCAGGACGATGGCGCCGCCGGTGTGCCGGGGAAAGTTTTCGTTGGCCAGGCCCTTGTCCCATCCCTTGAAGACTTGTTTGCGGTACTTCACCCAGCCTGGGGTCATCCACCAGACCGGCTCGCCGGCGGCCAGCTCTTCGGCGATTTGCCGGCGCTGCGCCTCGCTGGCGAGCATGTCCATGCAGTGGGTCGCCTCGATGCGGGCCACCCCCGGCCCCTGCTCGGCGATGATCGTCTTCATCTGCCGGGTCGGTTGGTCCGCGTTGACGTAACAAAACTTGCCGCCAAAGACGACCAGGACCTTGTCGAGCTTCTCTTTGGCTTTACGGATCTGGCTGACGAGTTGGCGTTCCAGTTTGTGAATGTCCTGGTGCAGTCCGGGTGTCGTGTAGGTGAGGTGAGGCGTATCGAGCCATCCTTCCTGTTTGAGGTGGTTGAGTTCCAGGCTCATGGTGCCGCAGGAAACGATGGCGATATCGGCAAAGGAGATATCCGTCATGGGGCCTCCGTATAGGGTTGTTGTGAGCTGCGGTTTGCGCCGCCGGGCAACGGGTTGTCGCGTGGAAACCTTCCGGGTCATTATTCTAGTGCCGCTGCGTAAGCTTTGATGTCAACCTGCCCGATGGCGGGGTTGAGGTTGCAGCCGGTCGGTTCGCCTTTTTTTGACCCGGTCCAGGCACCCTGAAGACAGTAACCGCTTTGGGCGCTCCTTGCCGTAGGCCGTCTTGATGGGTGGAAACACGAACTGGCTGGCAAGTTTGAGCGTCCCTGACTTTGTGGTTTCAAACATCTCCTGCATGGAGGGCCTCCATTGTTGGGTTGGCAGGGGCCTGAAACACAGATTTGTATTGCAGACTTAAATCGCAGTGATGCCATCTACACGATTCGTGCCATATAACCCGATCATCTCTTATCGTCCCGTCAAGGATGCCGCCGGCATTGAAACGACGCCCGGTAATTGGCTGTTGTGATTGCCTGGGGTTTGGCTGTCACGGTGGCGTTGGTGCGTTACAGTAACGTTACCTTTGAAAAGGAGATAGGGCCGAAAGGCGGAAATCGGTGGGCGACGGCCCTGATATGCAAAAGTGGTATGCCCGCGGGGGGCCAGGGCCGACAAGGTCTGGAGGGCTACCCCATGCCGATCCGTTACAGGCGGTAACGGATCGGTATAATCGTCCGAAATGACGGAGTCGGCTTGAGGCGCCTCAATATGGCCGAGGCCCCCTGGAGAAGGCCATGCGACAGGGCGTTATTGATTTATTGCGGGTGCAAGATATTTTACGCATTCATTTTTTTGCCGCACGGGTCCCGCCTGCGTGGAAAAGGAGCGATATTCCACCGGTGGTATTTGATTTTTCCTTGAAAAAAGCAAGCCGGCTTCGGGTGACGGCGCCCGGAGCCGGCTTGCCGACGGCTGATTCCGTCGAACCGCAGGAGGTATTGATTCCAGAATAAAGCAATATTGATGCCAATAGGTGTGTTCGCAGAGAGAAAACTGCCCCCGGGTTATCCACAGCCCACCGGAGAAAGGTAGACCGGTCTGCGAACCGTAGCACGAAAGATAGACGTTTGTATGCGCGCTGACTTTGCAAACCAACGAGCGACCGGGATACGCCTGCCGTCTTTGGTCAGCCCTGTTTCGGGCCGAAGATCGCTTTTATCTTCTCTGGATTTTGCCAGATCCGGTCGGTCTCCTCGTACAACCGGTGCATCTCCCGTTCTACAAAGAGGCGCTTTTGCTCGAAGGCCTCATTGCTCAAATTTTTTGGGATGAAGATGGGCTGGGCAAAGCGGAGGATCACACGGGAAAACGGCTTTGGAATCATGAACCGATCCCAGCTGTTAAAGACCCATCGGTGCTGGCCGGATGCGATGGCCGGAAGGATGGGAATTTCGGCATACTGGGCGATGCGCAGCAGTCCGGGTTTGACCACGCCGGGCGGCCCCTGGGGACCATCGACGATATGGCCGATCTTGCACCCTTCCAACGACAACCGCTTGATCTGTTGCAATGCCTCTGAACCGCCGCGGGAGGACGATCCGCGGACCGCAAACCAGCCCTGCATGTTGACGATGCGCGCGATGTATTCCCCGTCGTGGCTTTGACTGATCATGATCGCAATGGGCCGGCGGCTGGTAAAGAAGGTTATCCCGGGAAAGAAGCGCTGATGCCAGGAGGCGTAAACCAGGGTCCCATACCTTTCGAGGACGTCGCTTTCGTTGGCCGGATCGACGATACGGAGCCGATAGGTGGCCGACAGGACCTTGACCGCAAAAAGTCCGACGCGGGGAATGATGTGTCGATACAAAAAAGATTTGAGCTTTTTCTTGAGCATACCGGCCTTTTGTCGATAGCCAGCCGAAATAGATCCGTGTGGCATATCTGTCTGTTTAGATGTGTGGTTGTTTTGCTTCAGGCATCGCGGCATTAGGGCCCCTCCTTTCGATGATTTCGCTCAGGGCAGCGATGCCGATAGGCAAACCGAATATTTTTCGCGGTTTGATGCCCCGGATGATTACATGGTGCAAAATCCCGGGCAAATCCGGTCCGGCTGCGCGCAGCATGGTCCGGCCTATAGCAGGATGAGGTGATAAATTCAAGAAAAATGGGTGGTTATAGGAGTCTTGCCCTTAGCGGCCGATTGACTTGGAAATGGGCATGGTCTATCTATCGCGTGGATGGTGTGCCTGGGCACAGCGTCTGAAACGGTTCGGCACTTCGGATCAAATCTGAGGTAGTGTCCGTAACTTATCCAATCAACATCTTTTGGGCGGCCCGTCGCCAGCAAGAGGGGAGGGCGTTTATGATCAGCGGGATTGGCGGTTTTTTCCCACAAATCGCTGAAGATGTATGGATTGACCCGTCTGCCAGACTTATCGGTAACATCACTCTAAAGGCCGGTTCCAGCATCTGGCCCGGGGCGGTGCTGCGGGCCGACGATGGCCGGATCATCATCGGAAAGAGGTCGGCCGTGCTCGATCTTTGCTTGATCGAAGCTCCTAACGGCAGCATCGTCACCATCGAGGATGAGGTGTTGATCAGCCACAAAGCCTGCATTCATGGGGCGGTCGTTGAAACAGGGGCACTGGTGGGGATCGGCGCCATCGTGCTTGACGGCGCCGTGGTGCGCAAAAACGCCCTGGTGGGCGCCGGAGCCGTCGTGCCTCCGGGTATGGAGATTCCGGCGGGTAGACTGGCGCTGGGCCAGCCGGCCAGGATCATCCGTTCTTTGAGCGCCGAGGAAATCCAACGGACCCTGGCGCAGGTGAACGAGCTGTGCCGTAAAGCTGTGCTTTACCGGGAAGATGTGTCGAGAAACGAACAATCGCCATTCCCGGGATGATCCGGTTTTAAAAGTCACTGTTCGCCGGCAACGCCATTGACCCGGGCAACGGGCCGCCGTTTGATGGCGCTAAAGCGGCTTGAATAAAATGCGTAGCGTAAGGAGTATACATGACCCGACCCTGGCACTTGGTCGACAGCGTCACCACCGATGAGGGGCGCCTCGAGCTTCGGCAGCGGGGCGAGAGTGATTTTCTGATCACCATCGACGGCCGGGTGCTGATGAACGCAGCGAGCAATCTCTCCGAGATCGTCCTGGCACAAATGGCCTGCGCGACCCAGGCGAAGAAAAAACGGCCCAAGGTCCTGATCGGCGGCCTGGGCATGGGCTTCACCCTCAAGGCGGCCCTCGACGCCCTGCCGGCCGATGCCGCGGTTGTGGTGGCAGAGCTGAACCCGACAGTTGTTACGTGGTGCCGCGGCCCCATCGCCCATCTGACCGGCCGTGCCGTGGACGACCCCAGGGTGAAAGTGGTTATCGGCGACGTCTCTGCGTGCATTCACCGCGCGGCTCTGGCGGGCCGGAAAGAACGATTCGATGCCATCATCCTCGACCTGTACGAAGGTCCGTGCCAGGGAGACCCGGGCCGGGGAGAGCCCCTATACGGCAAGGCGGCGCTGGCGTTGAGCCACACCGCGCTCACCACTGATGGGGTGCTGGCAGTATGGTCAGAGGATCCGGACCGGACCTTTGAAACTCGGCTAGAGGGAGCCGGCTTCATTGTCCGCACTCAGCGCCCGGGACGCGGCAACCGGCATGTGGTCTACATCGCCCGTAAAGCATCCGGCACCTCGGAAGGCTCGCCACGCCCGGGTCGCAGGGCCGGGGCGTCTCAAAAAAAGCGAAGGCATTTCCCCTCGTGAACAATGGGCAAACCGCTCTCAACTTCAACCGGTTTGGCTGCACGGAATCTGTCGGTTTTCGGAAAAAATGCAATAATCTGTCTCGTTGCCAATGGTCTTCATATAAGCGTTTTTCCACCTACCAGGCATTACCGCTCAAGAGTGAAATATCGTGAGTTTGGATTTGCCCTTCGATGGCCTCCGATCCACTGATGCTGGTGAGAATCTTGGTCCACACCGCATAGGTCTTGATCGGAATGGATTTCATATTCTCGGATCTGTTGGCGGACGGAACGGCAAGAGATAAAATTATTCTGTATTTGTCTGGAGCTTCATCCAGAACTACGGATGGCATAAAACCGAGTTGAATCTTTTCCCGATATATCGCTCTCCCTGTGAACTTACGTTTTCCATGCTTGTCTTCGTATATAAGCTCAAGTTCGGGGCTTTCGGTTGAAAATACGATCTTTACATCATCTCCTGCAAGGTGATAGTTCTTTACACTTACGAGCTTTTCCTCCATGATGTCTCCTTTCATGTTTCTGTGTTATATGCTGCGGCTTACATGGAACAAAATCTATAAAATATTTTTAAAAAATAGCCGCTCATCAAAAATTTTGCCTAAGCGACCGCCTTTTTCTGATTCAAGCCGTTTTTCGACCTACTTTTCTTTCACGACAAATCCGGCTACAGCCAAGGTTTTTAGGACTGTTTCATCTTTATTTTTAACGCTTTGAATCAGTCGATATTCATATTTTCCCGGTTTGTCAGGTACGTTCGAAGAAATATTCGAGCACTCCGGTGCGTAACCGAAATAGAGCCAGTTTTTATTTGTGGCTCCTTCAGGATAAACGGCCAGGTAAAACGTCCCTTCTTTTATATTCCTGTTGAATCTACCGGAAATTCTTTCTCCGGGATTGAAGGAATATTTTGATAAAAGTATCCAATTGCTGGTTTGTTTTTTCAATATCAAGTAGGGAATAATGACCTCTTGAGCGTGTGTAAACATTTCACCCGTATGATTGGCACCCTGGGCTCTGGAAACCTTGAATATTGGCATGAAAATCTTTTGATCGGGAACATGGGGCAAAACCAAATGACAATCCAATTTTGAATTTTCAAGGCCTACAATCGCCTCAGACCAGATTGGATTTCTGATTACGCCCTGTGTCCACTTATTTTTCGAAGCTTCAAATTCAATAACGGGCAGTTGATCCGTTTTCATGGATTGATTAAACGATAGTGATATTTTCAACTCTTCTGCTACATGTGAGCAATATCCCAAAGGTAAACTTCCAATGTCCATTCTACTTACATACGGTTCGTTTTCAACCATGATGCTTGTCGAGTAAGATGCAGTATCACCGTCGACGACTCTCCAATCAATCATTACCAGGCCGGTTGGGCTCCTTGGAGTAACTGAGAGATACCAGTCTGAATTGGTAGGCTTATTCAATTTAAGTGCATTGGGAGGCAATATAGTCAAAAGTTCCGGATGGTTGTCGCTGTTCATAGAGCCAGAATATTCAGACCCGTCTGTATAATATGCAATGTAATCGATCGGTGTTGGGGGTGTTTTATACCCGATTGAGTCTATTGTATTTACAATGATATTTGATATCTGTCCCAGGACTGGAATAGATGAAGTCTGTTTTAGAGTATTATGCTCTTTGTATATAAAATCTATCGTTAGTTCACCATCTTTTGCGCCAGGCTTGCGCCCAAAGCTCCAACCTCTGCCGAATTTCAAATATTCCTTGTTGATTATAACTTTATCCATTATTTTGTTTAAATCTGCCTGAAATTCAGAGGTGTCCTGTCCTAAATAATACTTGTGTAAACTTCCATCCGAATATAATACCGAGGCAGTAGGCATGTATTCTTTTTCACGGGTAATTCGCATGTTGCCGAAATCATCCTGGACATCAAAACCTATTGCTTTACCTCTTACTAATACCGTGGATATTGTTTTTTCCCCTTTATAGGTCCAGAACAAAGTAACATCCGTGTCATCGACACCATATTCCCTTTTTACTACCCAGCCTTCATGGAATAAACCACCAAACGTTACTTTCACATATCCTTTTGGCTTCATGTCTACGAAATCGAAGCTTTTATTTTTTTTAACTGTTCCGTCAGTGTAATAAACGAACATCGCTAAGGGTATTTCTCCATGTTTGGACACTGTAACCGAGTCTACATGGATTTTTTTAATCTCTTTTTCTTGAGCATTTGCATTGCTGAAAATTAATACCGTGAAATAGATAAAAAGGATACTAGTTAGTCTGGTGTTCATTTTGATCTCCTTTTTGGCAGGACAAAATTATTCATCTGCCAAGCATGAATCAAATCCAGCACTCTTTCGGGCCTGTTCGTCATTATGCCATCTTCCTTTCTTTCGAGTATTCTAAGTGGTTTTTCTTTTTTTCCCGCAAAAGATAGAAAGATATGCTTTGTTGTATGGGGATAAAAAGTTAAATATTTCATCTGGATGATTAGTGATTCTATTTATCTTTAAACAGTTTTTAATTGCATAAAAGAAGGCAAAGGCTATTAATCAACAAATAACGTGTATTGCCGTTTTTTAACTAAAATTTGACAATTGTTCCATGATGACTCGCACAATGCCAGGAGAAAGGCGCGTAGTAGCAAGCTTTTGCTGAATATTTGAGGCTCAAATCACTTACCTCGAATTTAAGTTCAATTGAGGCTTTTACAACCACCAAAGACAAGGAAAAATCGACACTCGGCTTGCTTGCCGATAATGTTGCACGGCCCATTGTTTCTCCGGCCAGAGTAACCTTAACCGTCACGGATTTGTCTTTAGAATTGTAAGAATAGCAGACCTTGAGATCTATCGGGCTTCCTACAATTGTGTAGCATCCGCCGCTTAAATGGGATAAAATGTCATCTTGCTCTTTTTGGAGATCTCTTAGAATTTCCATTACACACCCCCTCGGTATCATTTGCTGTGGTTTGTCTTCTTTTATGCAAACCCTATATCCATTTTCTGAAGAAGATGCCCGGGGAGCTGAGAGCAGGATAAATCGAACCCTGGTCCGTCCAGCAGCAGAGTGAGGCGTGGTGGTGTTGGATCTGGTCAAATGCTTTATGAGCTTAATGTTCAAATAAGCACATGTTTATCCTAAAAATCAACCCCAAAAAATACCGATAACAGAAAGGATACGCAAGGTAGTGGAACCTGGTTTCCCTGTCATCTCTCACATGGCGGGGCCGGGGACCAAGGCGGTGCCACTGGTTTGGAAGATGCCCGGACAGTTGCCCACAGGCTGGCTATGGCTGGCATGGACAGCCTGCACACCACGACCTGACGTGGAGTCTGACCGGCGGTCTGGTCCATTCGGAATCCGTTTTAGTGCTTATCCGTATATAACACCTACCTTCCGGTAGGCGATGATTGCCGCGACCATTTGTAGTAGCGCCATGTAGGGTATCGGCGCGTTTTTCATAGCGTACCAGGATCTTACGAAAGCGATTAAACCATGAGTGGCTCACCTCAAGCACTCAACGCCGGGCTTGCCAACAGGGATCGCTTTTCCTGTGCTCAATTTCCTGGCCCCGCGATTTCACGTGCGGAATGTATCATCTGGAAACGATCACCTACAATGCAGGTTGACCGTCATAAAAATTGTGTCATAATTAGCGATGTTGCACAAGTGATAATTCATCCCAAAATACAATATGATGGATTGATTCAGGGTAGGGTGTCAGCAGTGTTGTGAAGGGCTTTTTCAGCGTTAAGCCTTTTTCGTGCTTCTTTTTATCTTATACATTTCGCAATCTGCTTTTTTTAATAACACATCGACTGAATCACCATCATCAGGATAAAAACTCAATCCGATGCTTGCACTGATTTCTCTTTGAGAGTCATTTAAAATTAAAGGAATAGATATTTCTTTCAATATTTTTTCGATAGTTTTTTGGGCGTCATGAGGTGATGGTACAAAAGGAAGGACAATGGTAAATTCATCGCCTCCGAGCCGTGCAACCATATCAGACTGTCTGATACACTTTGACAATCTTTTCCCAACTTCTACTAAAACCTGATCTCCCGCGTCATGGCCCAATGTATCGTTTATTTCCTTAAAGCCATTAAGGTCGATGAATAGTAACGCATAGGTATGACCGTATCTCTGAGATTGATAATGTATTTGATTTAAATTTTTTAAAAAATGAGCACGATTCGGAAGTCTTGTCAACCTGTCAAAATTAGCCAATTCATACATTTCCAGCTGATGAAGCCTGCGTCGTATAATTTCTTTGGTGATGAACCATGCGGGAATGCTGGTGAGTACAAAAACGATTGTTGTTAAAATTAAAAATTTAAATAAGGTTCCTCGAGTCTTGTTAATGAGGACATCATTTGAGATGTAAGATATGATTTTCCAGTAATCATCTTTGCATTTGATTTCTTCTTCGGTGTCTATAGCAGGATTATCTGATATTAATCCGGAATCCATAATTTTTTTTGAAGGATATATCGTCGTAAAAGTGAACAGGCCATTTTCATTATAAAACTGTTTTTCAGGTGCTGATGAAATTGTTATCCACGCTTCCGGAAAATCAGTTGAGAATCTACGATTATGTCTTTCTTTTAACATAAATCCCCATGTATCTTCAGGGATAGGACTGTGTAGCCAGTATCCATCCGAATTGGTCAGCATAATCTCTTTGTTGGCCGATTGTATTAAATTTAAAAGTCGAATGCCCATATAATTAAGGGCAATGACACCATGCTTCTTGCCGTCATTGTCGCAAAGCGGCATTCCAAAGCGAATCATCGGTTTTAAAGGCATCTCAATTTTATTGTTTTCGATATTTAGATCGAAAGATGAGATAAAAATTTTATTGCATTCAAGTGCCAATGATTCTTTAAAATAGTAACGACTTTTTTTATTCTGAAGCATTTTTCCAGGAACGATGTCAGGATTGCCAGCATTGTAATTTACACGTATAACTTCGTTTCCATAATTGTCTATGAAGCGAATCTGGTCATATGCCGCTTTTTGGCGGCAAAACTCCAAATATTCTTTTGCTGTTAATTCTTTGTAAATAGTATTATTCGTTTCAATAAATTGGAAAATTTCGTTTTGCTTTGACAAAAACTTTAAATCGGAGGCAATTGAAATGAAATTTTGCTCGATGATCTCTTTCTGGACTTCTATACGTGATTTTTCTCTATTTTTTATCTGCAACAGGAACGCCCTGGCCTCAAGATGGTATAGAAAAAATGTGATGGCAGACCAGATCAAGCAGAGAGATAAGAAGATAATAAGAAAATATCGAAGAATAATTTTACTAGTATCTGTTATTTTCAGATATTTATCTTTCATTATTGCTCCCTGTCATCCAACAGTTAAGGCTGTATGCAGGATCATGTAAAAGCCAGCTCATATCCTATCGCGACGATACCAGCTTTAGAAAAATTCTGCTCTATCAACCGGACACTTCTCTGCGTAATCTAAATCGACTGAGACTTGCGCCTGGAGGGAATACGCCCGTCCAGCGCTTCACGAACCTTTGCGCCAAGCTCATTTTTCGAAAACGGCTTTTGGATGAAATTTACGCCTTCATCCAAAACGCCGTGATGGGCTATAACGTTGGCGGTATAGCCGGACATGAACAGGTATTCAAGATCAGGATGAATAGCCAAGATCTTTTTGACGAGTAACCTCCCGTTCATCTCGGGCATAACGACATCGGTCAGAAGCAAATCGATCGCGCCATCATGCTCCTCGGCGAGGCGAATGGCTTCTCCCGGTGTTCTGGCTGCCAGTACCGCGTAACCCAGACTTTCAAGCATCGTAACTGCCATCTTGAGTATCGCAAGTTCATCTTCTGCCAGCAGGATCGTCTCGCAACCGCATGGGACTCTGAAATCATTTCCTTCTGAAGGCAGAAAATCGGGCGCTCCGGCTCGGTGCCGTGGAAGATAGATTTTAAATGAAGATCCCTGGCCAAGTTCGCTACATACATTTATGAATCCATTGTTTTGATTGACAATACCGTAGACCATCGCCAACCCTAGCCCCGTACCCTTACCGGCTTCCTTGGTCGTGAAGAAAGGATCGAAAATATTGTCGAGAGTTTCGGCGTCCATGCCGTAACCGTTGTCACTGATTGCCAGAAGTATATATTCTCCGGGTATGAATCTAAAATGATGGCTGCAATAGTTTTCATCGAAATTAACGTTGCCTGTTTCGATAATAATTCTGCCCACATCCTTTATGGCATCCCGGGCGTTGAGGCAAAGATTGACCAAGATTTGATCGACTTGGCCCGGATCTATTTTCGTCATCCCAACAGCCTCACCCGGCATCCATGCCAGCTCGATATCCTCCCCAATCAGGCGTTGAAGCATTTTTGTCAGGCTCTCTACGGTCTTGTTGATATCGAGCACCTTGGGAGAGATTGTCTGTTTGCGTGCAAAAGCCAAAAGTTGGCGGGTAATATCGGCCGAGCGATAGGCCGCTTCCATGATTTCCTGTAACTCAGTTCGCAGTTGCTCGGTATGGTCTGTCCGCTCCAGAGCCAGTTCACCATATCCGATGATGACACTGAGCATGTTGTTAAAATCGTGAGCAACTCCGCCAGCCAGTCTGCCAACGGCTTCCATCTTCTGGGCTTGTTGGAGCTGGCCTTTAAGTTTGACTTTTTCCTCTTCGGCTTTCTTGCGCTCGGTAATATCATGGGCGATGCCTAACACTCCGACAAGATTTCCCTGATCATCGAGCATCGGTGTCTTCATGGTTTCCAACAGCACAAGTTGTCCACTGGCAGCAAAAGTCACCCACTCCTCATTGCTCGTGGGCTTTCCAGCAGCAACAGCCTTGCGATCCTGTTCGCGAAAAAAGTCCGCCAGATCCTTTTCCACAAAATCGTAATCGGTCTTGCCTACTATATTTTCCTCTTTTGCACCTATAAAACGTTCGAACATTTCGTTGCAGGCCAAAAATGCACCATTTGGATCTTTCAACCAGATCAAAAAAGGAATTGTCTGCAGCAGTGCACGAAGAAAACCTTCGCTATCTTTCAAAGATTGCTCCATTCTTTTTCGTTCAGTGATGTCTGTTGCGAAGGCACAGTTGTATTCCTTGCCGTCAAAGACGACATAGTTGGCTCTGATTTCTACAGGGTATATATGGCCGTTTTTTGTGCGGTGAAAAGTTTCTAATGTATCTGATCCGTTTTTCTTTAACTTGGGCCAAAATCGGGCAAATACATCGGAAGAAACAAAAGGATCGATATCCGGTATTGATAATTTAAGCAATTCTTCGCGCGGGTACCCCAGTGTCTTACATGCTGCATCGTTAACATAGAAAAGTTGGCTATCAGCAGTCATCCAGAATGCCTGATCAACGGTTTTATCAATGGTATACTGGGTAAGTCGCAATGCCTCTTCAGTCTTCTTGCGAGCGCTTATATCACGTACAATGGCTATGACGCATTTTTGACCCTCAAAAGGGACAATTTTCAAATTTACCTCAACCCAAAACAGATCGTCGTTTTTCCTCTTGGCCCTCCATTCGAAGAGATGTGGTTCGCCTTTTGCAGCCTTCTGAATATTATTTTTGGCTTCGGCTTTACCATATGGGGAAATACCTTGGCTAAGGGCCTCCACATCCAATTGAATTATCTCTTCTTTGGAGTATCCGTACATTTCCAGCGTCCGCTGGTTTACGTCGAGTATGCGTCCGCTTTGAGCGTCATGAATGAAAATAGCATCGTTTATGGCTTCGAATATATCCCGGTAGTTTAATTTTAATTTATCATGCATGTTTAAAATTTTTCTGGTTTCGGATTCAGCATTTTCCAGCTCACGAATACGGCATTCAAGTTCTTCATATGTTGGTTTTCGAATCATGTCAGCACCTGTTATCGAAAAAATATAATAAGCGTGCAATATCCTTTTTTAGGTCTACGCAATCCATATAATTAACTTACTTTGCGATGAAATTGGACGTTTAGCGTGTCCTGACCAGCAAATTTTGTACGACTGTGATTTTTATGGAGTGCAAATCCCCTATCTGTGAACAATGTTACTGATTGTAATTATTAGCATAAGTATCAGCTCACGGCAAGGGGCAATCGCAAGACGGTGTCCGGCTTCAGCTCTCGCACAAAGGATGGGTGTCAAGTTTGATCAGACCCCCAATTTCGGGGAATCGAAGCATAGCATAGGGCTATGGACAAGCCATCACAAAAGGCTGAACAGCGCCGAGAAAATCAGTGTAGTGGTGGGATCTGTCCGGCATGGTATTTGCGGACTTGCGAGGCCGGAATCAGGTTTCAGGCGAGGTGTTGAAATCAGTTTAAAATGCGAGGATGTGATGCAGAAAATTTTCACTACACTAGTATGATCAAATTCAAGTCGTAAGCTATATAAGTGAAAACGACAGATGCCGTGGTTATTAATACAAAGTG
The DNA here is from genome assembly GCA_963668645.2 of Desulfobacterales bacterium. GTDB lineage: Bacteria > Desulfobacterota > Desulfobacteria > Desulfobacterales > UBA2174 > UBA2174. The sequence continues at coordinate 855,701 of CAXXWC010000021.1, read as the reverse complement.
GATTCTCTCGGGAACTGTCCAATATCGCTTAACCCATACAAATATATTGGCAACCATAAGAAAGGTGGTCAGTAATACACCTATCTTCGGAATATGTATCAGGGCTTTTTGATATAAGGCCAAGCCGTCTGGCATGCCAACCATCGCCAAATATTCAAAAGCATGTGGAATGGTAAGGATCGTACAGATGTATACGGAACATGTAAGGCCGTCTATTGTGGTGATCCATTTTACCACGACTGTATATAGACTGTTACTTGAACTCTTGTCCTCTTGAAATCGTAGTTGACAAGAGGCTTTCCGCATAAGATAAATAATTGTCCGGATCACAAGGCTGCTGGATAATACAATGGCACAAACCCAAAGCCATATTCGGAATTTGTTAAATGATTTTCCGTAATAGATAGACGATCGTCCATATGTATCCAATAAATGCTTTTCATTAACGAGGTTCTTTTTTTCTCTCAACACCGATTTTTCCCGGATAACTTTTTGGCCAGTATACGCTTTCATGATTCTTTTAATTACCGCATCTGGGGAAAGGTCGGCAACCAAAATATTTGTGTCTGGTATTTTGACGTTGATGCGATGTACTATGACCGAATTTAGGTGAGGAATAACATACAACCTTTGACCTCCATATCCATCGGCAAAGTAGGAACCCTTTTGCAATCCATAAGAATCTTCAGTCAGTATCCACCACATATAGCCATAGCCAATGCCATATCTATTGGTGTGTGAATATGATGCCGTGCTTGTCGTTACCCAATTTTGGGGAATGATCTGATTGTCGTTCCATCTGCCCTGCTGCAGGAATAGTTGTCCAAATTTAGCCATATCACGGGCTGAAATAAGAAATGGATAGGAAGGGTGAAGTGAAAGCTTTTTCTCATAGCTATATGCCTGCCTGCCGAGAATGAAATCCTGCATGCCGATAGGATCTGCAATACGCCGTTTGAAGGCGTAAAAAAGATCTTCGCGGGTTTCCTGCCGGAATATCGTTCCTAATACGTTAAAATCCCAGTTGTTGTAATACCAGAAAGTGCTTGGTTGATGGCTACCCCTTTGTGGTCTGGATTTGCGCATAAACGATGATTCTGCAGCAGCCGGAATATAGATGCCGGATCGGGCTTTTATAAGATCCAAGACAGTGGCTTGCTTTTCTCGGATAGTCAAAGGTATACATTCAGTTATGTTAAGCTTTTCAAGTGTTGCATTTAAGTCAATTTTGCCTTCAGCAACATATATCCCATATAGAGCACTTAGCAAGCTCTTTCTCATTGAGTGAGACCGCATGATATTGGTTGTGTTGCCGTATTCAAAAATTATTTTGCCATCTGTGATGAGCATTAATGCGTCTGTGCCATACTTTTTCAATTCATGATTCAGTTCACTTAATTTAATACTCGACCAGCCAAATTTTTCAGGATGGGTCGTTTTTTCCAAGAAATTATCTAAAAGTTCTAGATGATGAGCAGTTACATCGAATAGCCATATTCCTATGTTATGTGATCCAGTTGTTGTTTGAATTGATTTTTTTTGGAGGCTTGCCGGGTCTGATTTAAAGTGCAGCCTGTATGTTCCAGCTCTAAGGGGCAGAAGCCGATCCACTTTTCTGATTTCTCGTGTTTTATCAATGTCCTCAGTTGAAAGAAAATCCATCACCCAAACCAGTTGGCCCGTTTCTCTATTTTCGATACCACCGTAGACCAGCATTCTTGATGGATTTCCTTCTCCTATTGCATACAACCTTAGAATTCGATTTTTTGTTAAAACAAATTCTGTGGTTTTATATGAATTTCCACCTGAACTATATATGGCACTAACGAGTTGTGGATTTGACCGGCACTGATCTTCTGGTGGATTTGCCATTGCGGTGGTGAGACATAACCATGCCATAAGTGAAATTATCAGGCTGAAAATGATTATTGATATTTTCACTTTTTGCTCGCTTTTTAAAAACAAATCAAAATCAATGTATACTATGCTGTTAGATATCTTATCCGTCAAGCAAGCCAAATGGCATTTTGCACACGTTCGATCAAGACCGATGGGATTTCAATACGACGTTATTTCAATGGATAGGAAAGGTCAACCGTTGGCCCGCCGGAACGGCGAATTTTCAGGACGTACCGATAGGTTTTGGAAATACGGTACCGGCCGCTGAAAGCCCATAAATACCGGCGCCGTCAAGGTCGGCCTGGGTCTGATCGGAGCCTCGAAGGGATTATGTTCCGTCTCTTTTCAGGGGCCGGTCACAGCCCGCACCAAGTGACCATCCGGTCGATGGGCTCGCGCGGACTTTCAACCCGGTTGGCCGGAAAGTCCCAGTCGGGATACCCGATGGCGATGGCGGCCACCAGACGCTTGGTGTCCGGGATCGGCGTGTACTGCCGCAGCACGTCGGAGTAGGTGATGCCCTGGTTCTCGATGCAGGTGTGCAGCCCGTATTCGAGAGCCGCCAGGCAGATCGTCTGGGTGACGGCCCCTACGTCGAGGTAGGTGCCCTGAATCGGCAGCGACTTGTCGGCTGCGACGATGATCGCCGCGGGTGCGTCGAAGTAGCGAAATCCCCGCTCCATCCAAGCGGCGCGCTTTTCCTTGTCTTCGCGTGCGATGCCCATCAGGCCGAAGAGCTGCTTGGCAATCTCCACCTCTCGCTGGCGGTAGACACTGCCTTTGGGCCGTTCGAACTGGATATAGGCCATCTCCTCTGGCGGCATCTGAAAGGTGCGGATCTTTACCACGTTTGCGGCGCGGATCTTGTCGAGGGTCTTACCGCCAATCACGAAAAACTCCCAGGGTTGAATATTCTTGCCGGAAGGGGCCCGGCAGGCCAGCTGGAGGATTTCGCACAGGGTCTCTTTTGCAACCGGCCGTGCGGTAAAGCGCCGGATGCTCTTGCGGGTCCGGATGGCGTCTTTGAGTTCCATCTCTTTTTTCACTTGGGTTTACGGTGTTTTCATTCCCATTCGATGGCCCGTACCTTAGGAAACCCGGCAGAGCCGTGATGCATCCGCTCGAAAACATGGCGCTGCACATGGGCAACGTCACAACAAGGTGATTCCACGGGAGCAAAGGATATCGTTGTCGACCTGAAGGCGGCGTTTTCGCATCCCGCGGGCCTTTACGGTGCCGGCAGCGGCAGCCGATGCTACAAAAACGGCTCAATGGCAAGGTGAAAGTGTTCGGCCATGATGGCGTAGCCGGCGTCGTTGGGGTGGATCGGGTCGCTCATCAGACTGTGGTGGCCCATTATTCCATCGAAGATGTCCTCGATGAGAACGGCCCCGGTCTCTTTGGCCAGCTTCCGGTAGCCTGCTCCGAAGTCGCGGCCATACAGCGGGATGTCCAGCCCGCCGATAATCGCCACGGCCCCGGTCTCGTGGATGCGCTGCACGATTTCGGCGAGGTTCTCGAAGGCCGCTTCCCGGCTCATGCGATTTTTCAGGTCGTTGCCGCCCAGGGTGATCAGGACCAGACGCGGCGATCGGCTCAGCACTTCGTCTTCCAGGCGCGCCAGGCCGTCGACGGTGGTGTCACCGGGCACCCCGGCATTGATCACCGGCCGGCCGATGCGCCGGGAAAGCTGCGACGGATAGTCCATCCCCTCGGTGGCGCCGGTGCCTGCTGTCAGGCTGTCGCCGAAGCAGATGATGTTGGTGCCGGCGGTTGGCCGGCGGGCCGGATCTTTGCCGCAAGCCGTCGCCAACAAGGCCGCCAGTAAGGCACAGACCAGGATCCAGCCGCGGGCGGTGTCGTAGCGATGAAACTTCATGTAATTAACTCTCCGGGGGCTGTGATCTGGCCAAGCGTCAGATCACGGAGCTTTTCGAAAGACTGTGCCCCTACCAAGCGCCGGTTGCCGACGCAGAAGGTCGGCACCGCGCTGATGTTCATCTCCCGCGAGCGTTTCCAGTCGGCGTCTACCGCCGCAGCATACCGGCGTGCGGCGAACACGGCTTCGGCTTCGGCCGGCGGAAGGCCTGCGGCGGCGGCCAGGTCGATGAGCACCGATCTCTGGGCGATGTTGCGACCGTCAGCGAAATAAGCCCTAAAAGCGAGGTCGTGGAACACGTGGCCACGACCCTTTTCCTCGGCCCATTTGCCCAGTTCCTGGGCCAGGCGGCTGTTGTAGGTATAACGCCGGTCGCCGAAGGGAAGCCCCTCGGCAGCGGCCACCTGACGAAGCCGGGCCAGCGCCGCCGCCATGTCCATGTCGCGTCCGGAGAAGAGATCTTCGAGGCTCATGCCCTGCAGCGGCGTGTCCGGGTGCAGCGGAAATGCAGTCCAATGCACGATGATGTTCAACTCGGTGATCAGCTTTTCGATACGCCCGGTAACGAAGTAGCACCACGGTCAGACGTAGTCGGAAAAGATTTCCATCCTCAATAAATTTTCCATGGCCGGCGATTTCCTTGGTGGTTGAAGTCGATGCCTTTCGTGCATTTTCATGTTCGTAGCCGGCCGGTAAGATGGACCCGGAGCGCATGATTGTCAAACCTCCCGGGGCTTCTGGATCCAGGATCTTAGCCTGGGCCGATTTGGATACCACGATCATCGGACAGTGGCCAAACGGCGTATGGTCAAAATCCACTACGTCCGCGGCAAAGATGAACGTCGCGGGGCCGATGATGACCTTTAAAGGCAATATATTGAAAATCGCTTAAGCAGCACGGTCCGTCTTTTCTGTTCCGATCCTTCTGCAGAAACCGTTCGCCGACATTCTGGTAGAGGGAGGCCACGGATTCCCGGCCGTTTTGATAGGGGAATTTTTTAGTGCCCCGGCATTCGGTACACTGGCCATGAGCCAATATCGATTGACAGGATAATGGGGGGTATGATAATTTTGCAACGCTGTTGTAAATAATGAACAGATGGGAGCTGTCAGTGGTTCAAAAGCCTTATTACTGGGTTACTTCGGTCCAAAAGTGCTTTCGTATCATTGAGGCCTTGTCAGAATACCAGGGCGTCGGGGTCAGTGAACTGGCTGCCCGGGTGGGAATGGACCGCAGTGCGGTTTACCGATTCCTGGCCACGCTGAAGGATCTTGGATACGTCAACGAAGAAAATTCGAACTACCGCGTCAGCTACAGGATCTTCGAGCTGGGAATGCGCTGGGCCAACGCCATCGAGATCAAGAAGGTCGCCCTTCCTTTCATGTACGATCTTTCCAAAAGGCACAATGAGACGGTCAACCTTGGAATGTTGGTGGATGACCATGTGATTTTCATCGAGAAGATCGAGCCGATCTCCAGGCTGCGAACGGATTTGGTCGTCGGATTCCGGTTCGCGCTCTACTGCACGGCACAGGGAAAGGCTATATTGGCGTACTTGCCGACTGACATGCAGGCCCAACTGATGGACAGAATGGGACTCAATCCACTCTGTCCGAACACCATCACAGACAAGAATAAGCTGCTTTCACAGCTGAAAGAAATCAAGGCAAGAGGGTATTCGATCGATCAACAGGAATTCGATCCGCACATTGTCTGCATTGGGGCACCGGTCTTCACCTTCGGCAACTATCCCATGCACGCCATCAGTCTGGCGGGACCTGTCTCCCGGATGCCCTGCGAAAGGGTCACCCAGATCGGCCAGGATCTTGTAAACGTCTGTGCCCGGTTGTCAGCCCAGTTGGGTGGAAGTCGCCACCTGGATTCGGCAAAGTGAAATCAGGGTGCATGATGTCTTTTCGAAGAGCCCTCCCTTGAAGACCCCCTTTACGGTAGTGGAAATCAGAAAACAGATAGGGACCCACTTTACTCCCAACACCATGAAAACAGAGCAGAGAGGAGAGAGAACATGAAGCGCAGGGATTTTATTCGTACAGCCGTTGCGGGTGTGGCCACCGCCGGGGCTGCTGGCTTGGTACGGCCGGCAAAGGCGATCGCGGGAAAAACCTTCAAGTGGAAAATGGCCACCAGTTGGCCGCCAAAGTTTCCCATTCTCCAGGATAGCTGTGACCGGCTGGCAAAAAATATTGAAATCATGTCCGATGGCCGGCTGAGAATCGACGTGTACGCCGGCGGCGAACTGGTCGGCCCGCTTGAGGTTTTCGATGCCGTCAGCCAGGGGCGGGCAATTCAATGCGGTTCCACCGCCCCCTATTACTATGCGGGAAAATCTCCGGAAACCCAGTTTTATTCAGATTATCCGTTCGGAATGCCGCATCGTGGAAAACTCGCCTGGCTTTATGCCGGTGGCGGAATGGACCTCTTTCGCGAGTATTACAAGCAATTCAATCTGTATCCGATCATCATGCTTTCCACCGGCACCCAAATGGGGGGGTGGTTCCGCAAAGAGATCAACAGCCTTTCAGATCTGAAGGGACTGAAAATGCGAATTCCCGGATTGGCCGGAAAGGTCATGGCCGAGTGCGGGGTAAACGTGGTGAACCTGCCGGGATCCGAGGTCTACAGTGCACTGGAGCGTGGAGTCATCGACGCCACCGAATGGGTCACGCCATTGTATGATGATCGGTTGGGGCTCTATCAGGCAGCCAAGTATTACTATTATCCGGCTTGGCACGAACCCGCGACCACCGTCCCGTTTGTCGTTAATACGGCGGCCTGGGAAACGCTTCCCGAGGACCTGAAGATGATCGTCAACATGGCCTGCGCAGAAAGCGTTTCCTGGTCGCTGGCCGAGGCCGATGCCGAAAATGGCAGGGTATTGAAGGAGATGGTGAACAAGCACAATGTGCAGCTGCGGAAGTTTCCCGAGGACGTTCTGATCCAACTCCGTAAGATCACCAAAAAGGTGATGGAGGAAGAGAGCCGGAAATCCGAAAAATTCAAAACTGTTTATGAGTCTGCGCTCGCATTCATGGACAATTTCAACTACTGGATGGAAGCATCGGAATGGGCCTACATCGATGCGATCCGGCTGAAGTCCTGATGCAACCCAGCCTTAATTTTCAATGAATACGGCAAATCAGGAAGAGAATCGAACATGAACAGCTTAGCTCGCTTTGTTGATCAAGTCAGTACCCGTATCGGGCATGTGGTGTCCTGGATGACACTCTTGATGGTGTTGATTACCATGTACGATGTGATCATGCGGTACATATTCAAAGCCGGTTCCATCTGGATCCAGGAAGCCGAGTGGCACCTTTTCGCGGCCAATTTCATGCTTGCCGCCTCGTGGACGCTTTTGCGAAACGGGCATGTACGTGTTGACCTGTTTTATGTGAAGTTCAGCGCTAAAACCAAAGCCTGGGTCGATCTGATCGGTTCGATTTTCTTCCTTTTGCCGTTCTGTGCACTGATCGTTTATTCATCCATCCCTTTTGTATCGGATTCATGGGCGATCTGGGAAGGCTCCTCGGATCCGGGGGGACTCCCCGCACGGTATATCCTTAAATCGGTCATTCCCCTTACGTTCATGCTGCTTGCGTTGCAGGGAATTTCGGAAATTGTCAAAAATGTCGCAGCGATTACGAAGCGCGGGGAGTAGCAGATGGCCGACCTTATACCACTGTTGATGTTTTTATCGCTGGCTGTATTGATCATGATCGGGTACCCGGTGGCGTTCACACTGGGGGGGGTTGCCCTGTTTTTCGGAATTTTCGGATTCGGACTGGATTTTTTCACGCTGCTCCCTATGCGGATTTGGGGCAGAATGAGCGGTTTTACATTGGTGGCCGTTCCTCTTTTTATCTTCATGGGGGTATTTCTTGACAGATCGGGCCTGGCCGAAGACCTGCTCGAGACCATGGCCCTGCTGTTCGGCAAAATTCGCGGCGGGGTGGCTGTATCCGTGGTGGTGGTGGGGGCATTGCTTGCCGCTTCCACCGGAATCATGGGGGCCACCGTGGTCACCATGGGCGTGATCTCACTGCCGCTGATGCTGAAAAAAAAGTATTCCCATGGCCTGGCCACCGGCACCATATGCGCGGCCAGCACGCTTGGCCAGATCATCCCGCCGAGCATCGCCCTGGTTATTCTCGGGGACATCATGGGGGTGTCGGTGGGCGTGCTTTTCATGGGGGCCTTGATTCCTGGCCTGATCCTGGTTGGGCTCTATATTGTTTTCATTCTTATATACGCCTATTTCAATCCAAAGGTCGCTCCGGGCTTGAGCAACGCGGATATGGATCTGCACCCCACGTCAGGCAAGCAGCTTGCCGAAAAGGTGCTCAAATCCCTGCTGCCGCCCGCTGGGTTGATTCTTACGGTTCTGGGTTCCATCTTTTTCGGGATTGCATCGCCAACTGAAGCCGCGGCGGTCGGTGCGTTGGGTGCCATGGTGCTTACCATCCTGCGCAAGCGGATGACCCGGGCGGTACTTTTGGACGTGATGCGCACGACCACCGGATTTACCTCGATGGCCTTTATGATTCTTCTGGGGGCCACCGCATTCGGCCTTGTATTCCGGGGACTCGGTGGAGACGCGGCCCTAAAGGCGCTGTTGACCCACATCGGCGGGGGGACCTGGGGGGTGCTCGCCCTGGTGATGGCAATTTTATTCGCCCTGGGCTGTTTTCTCGATTTTATCGAAATCACCTTCATCATTATCCCGATTCTTGCACCCATTGTCCAACACCTGGGGATTGATCCGGTATGGTTTTGCGTGCTCGTTTGTCTGAATTTCCAGACGTCGTTTTTAACGCCCCCTTTCGGATTCGCTCTTTTTTACCTCAAGGGCGTATGCCCGGAAGAAGTCACGACGGGTGAGATATACAAGGGAATCATTCCATTTGTCGCAATTCAGATCATCGGTTTGATCGTGGTCATCATCTTTCCGTCCCTGGTGACCTGGTTGCCGGGGCTTATTTTCAAATGACCGAATCAATCCCGTACAAAGCCTCTTGGGATTGGATGATAGTTGCACAATCTAAGACTGATTCGTTCGTAAAAAGTAAGGAGTCGCGATGAACGATAAAAAAGTTACCGTGTCGGATTTGATCCAGGCCAAAAAAGAGAACCGCAAATTGGCGATGTGCACTGCATATGATTATCCGATGGGGCTGCTGGCCGACCAGGCGGGGATGGACATGGTGTTGGTGGGGGACAGTCTGGGCATGGTGGTCATGGGCCTGGATGGGACCGTGGAAGTGACCATGGAAGATATGCTCCACCACATAAAGGCCGTGATGCGGGGCTGCAAAAAGTCCCTTGTCGTGGGAGACATGCCCTTTATGAGCTACAACACCGGTGCCCGGGATGCGGTGATCAACGCCGGGCGCCTGATGAAAGAGGGCGGCTGCGATGTGGTCAAGCTGGAGGGGGGCGTAAATTTCGCGCCGGTGGTGGAAGCCATAGTCAAGGCAGGGATCCCGGTACAGGGCCATATCGGACTGACACCGCAAACCGCAACGGCCTTGGGCGGTTTTAAAATGCAGGGCAAAAATGCCAACGCGGCCAAGCAGATCTTGGATGACGCCGTTTCGATCGAAAAGGCCGGTGCTTTTTCGATTGTGCTTGAAGCGGTGCCCGCCCCTCTGGGAAAACTGATCGCCGAGTCCGTCAGTATCCCGGTTATCGGTATCGGGGCCGGCCCCGATGTGGATGGGCAAGTATTGGTCACCCATGACATGATTGGATTGTTCGACAAGTTCATTCCCAAATTCGTCAAACAGTATACCCAGATCGGGAAAGTGATTCTGGACACCCTCGGACAGTATAAGGAAGAGGTTCGCAACGGCGCATTTCCCGGCCCCGAACACTCTTTCAAGATGCCGGCCGAGGCCCTGGAAGATCTCAAAGAAATGATTGCGTTGGGAAATTAGTTGCTTTTTTTAACGACATGAAGCGGTCGATCCTTCCTCTTGCCGGATCGATCGCTTCCGGCCTCGACCGACGCTTAGGACCGCAGTGTGCCGATTGACGATGTGATCAACCACTGGCTTCAGGGCGAGAGTAATGGGCCGGCATCTGCCAAAGCGCCAAGGGTGAAAATCCACTATCCTGCGACAACTTTTCCGGCAACAATTGCAATGTCGGACGATTCAGGAAAGAAAGTCGCACCGGCCACATCGGCGTAGAACTCTTTAGCCTCAAATCCGTTCTCTTCGAACTCCCTTCTAAGCGAGTCCTGGTTGAAATATTGCAGCCAGTTATATATAACACGGGTTCTTGCCTTTTCAATTATTGTGTATTTATCGAGGGTTATTTTTTCTTTATCATATTTGAATATGTTCAGAAATCCATAATAATTTTCAGGAGACCAGAAATTATCGAGATGATTGTGTTCGTATATTGCAAGCTCGTCTCTGCTATTGAAGGTATTCAAAGAATGGACATCCAAAAGGACCGATCCGCCGGGCTTCAAAAATTTGTAGAACTTGGAAAGCACCGCTTTTCTTTGACTACGGCTTAGTGCGCAAAAATCGCAAAAGATCATTGTGATGAGATCGAACCGTTTTTCTGTTTCAAACTCCAGGTAGTTTTGATGATAATAGTCAATTTCCAGTCCTTTTTGATCGGCGATATTTCTCGCGTACTGGATTGATCTTATTGAAAAATCAATTCCAGTAACATCAGCGTTATTCTCTGCAAATCGTGTTGTATATAGGCCCGGGCCGCAACCAAAGTCTGCAATACTTGTATTCGCGTCTATTCCAAAATGAGACACTATCCATTTTACGGACCGATCAATAAAATCTTTGTTCCGGGAAGAAAGGTCAACAGATTCGTTCAAATGATATTCAAGCATCTTTTTTGATGTGTGTTCATCGGTCCACAGTGCATCTGCTGTGTAAAACTGGAAAGGTGCTGGGCGTGAGTTTATGTTTTTCAATATGTCAAACAGAGATGGGTCCATTTTTTGAAATTTCCTACATAACCTTGCCATAAAACGTTGAGCAACATGATTGCCCCATTGCCATCATGGTCGCCACAGATTGTCTGCTGCCGATCACAGCCCGCACCAGGTGACTACCCGGTCGATGGGCTCGCGCGGGCTTTCGACCCGGTTGGCCGGAAAGTCCCAGTCAGGATACCCGATGGCGATGGCGGACATCAGACGCTTGGTGTCCGGGATCGGCGTGTACTGCCGCAGCACGTCGGAGTAGGTGATGCCCTGGTTCTCGATGCAGGTGTGCAGCCCATAGTCGAGAGCCGCCAGGCAGATCGTCTGGGTGACGGCCCCTGCGTCGAGGTAGGTGCCTTGAATCGGCAGCGACTTGTCGGCTGCGACGATGATCGCCGCGGGCGCATCAAAGTAGCGAAATCCCCGCTCCATCCAAGCGGCGCGTTTTTCCTTGTCTTCGCGCGCGATGCCCATCAGGCCGAAGAGCTGCTTGGCAATCTCCACCTGTCGCTGGCGATAGATGCTGCCTTTGGGCCGTTCGACGTGGATGTGGGCCATTTCCTCGGGCGGCATCTGAAAGGTGCGAATCTTTGCCACGTTGGCGGTGCGGATTTTGTCGAGGGTCTCACCGCCCAGCACGAAGAACTCCCACGGCTGGGTGTTCTCCGCGGAAGGGGCCCGGCAGGCCAGCTGGAGGATTTCGCGCAGGGTCTCTCTATCGACGGGTCGTGCGGTAAAGCGCCGGATGCTCTTGCGGGTTCGAATTGCGTCTTTGAGTTCCATTTCTTTTTCTCCCTTGCTCTGGTGCCTTGCTGCCGATTTGGTGGCCCGTACCTTCGGCAACCCGGCAGAACGCGATGAGAAAGCCGTTATGCATCCGCTCGAAAAGATGTGAAGATACCCATAGGCAAAGTCACACCAAGGTGATTATACGAGCGGAAAGGAAATCGGCATTGGCCACCCTGCGACGTTTTTGCGCCGTGAGGCCGCGCGCGGGTCCTTTGCTGTGCCGACAGCGGCAGACGATGCTACAAAATCGGCTGGATGGCAAGGACCACCTATCCTTTATCGGTTGACCGCCGCCATCTCTTCAGGCAAATACCGGTCTCCGAGAACCTTGCCGGCCAGATTATTGAGCACAGTTCGGTCTTTGTCTGTAAGCCGGCAGTCCAGCGCACCCAGGTTGGTCTCCAGGTTGGCCAGTTTGGTCGTGCCGGGAATGGCGACAATATGATCCCCCTGGCCCAAAACCCAGGACAAAGCAACCTGTGCTGTCATACATCCTCTTCGGGCAGCAATTTCCCTGATCGCCTCTACCAGTTTGAGGTTGGCCGCGATATTGCCCGGCTGAAACCGGGGCTGCATCCGGGCACGGTAATCAGCATCGCTGGTTGGCTCATCGCTGGTTGGGGTGTAGCGCCCGGCCAGCATTCCCCTGCCTAAAGGGGAGTAAGCGACAAGGGATATGCCAAGCGCCACACAGGTGGGGAGAATATCCCGTTCGATATCACGACTAAAAATCGAATACTCGGTTTGAAGGGCGGATATGGGATAAACGGCGTTTGCCCGTTTGAGCGTCACAGCCGAAGCCTCCGATAATCCGACAGCCCTGATTTTGCCTTCTTGTACCAACTTGGCCATCTCGCCCACCGTCTCCTCGATCGGCGTGGCTGGATCCACACGGTGGAGATAATACAGGTCAATCCTTTCGGCCCCCAGACGCTGAAGGCTCTTTTCGCAGGAGCTGCGGACATTGGCTGGCGATCCGTCCACCCCCACAAAGGCGCCCGTGGCCGGATCGCGCTGTGGACCGAATTTTGTGGCAAGTACAATCTGGTCCCAGCGCTTGGCAAAAGCCTTGCCCAGTAATTGTTCATTGTGCCCCTGGCCGTAGATTTCAGCGGTATCAAAATGTGTAACGCCCAAATCTACCGCTCGGTGGAGTAAATTAATGGCCTGCGACTCTTGCGCGGGAGGGCCGTAAAATTCTGAAAGGCCCATGCAACCAAGTCCAATGGCAGATACGGATATTTCTGATTTCCCAAGATTGCGTGTAATCATGGATCCTCCTCTATCCTTGGCCTCAAGGGCCGTTTGGGGCGTTCGGTGCAATAGGCACCAATTTTTAATGAAAGCGAGTATCTTCCTTGGTTAAAGACTCACCTCTTTTGATGGCCTTGCTCACAGCCGCGGTCCTGATGGGCAAACACCCAACCGCATCGTGGAAGAAGCGGCCGTTTATTTTTTTTTTGCTCAAATAATGAAGGCCAGGATTAAAAGACGCCGGTTTGCTGCTCCATCCGGTTTCCCAGCAGATTGAAGGCCATGACTGCGGCCATGATGCAAAGACCGGGGAATATGGATAGATGGGGGGCGGTGAACAGGTAATCCTTGCCTTCCATGAGAAGCGTTCCCCACTCCGGGTCTGGAGGCTGGACTCCGAATCCGAGAAATCCAAGGGAGGAGACGCTCAAAATTCCCTTGGCCATTCCCACGGTGGCCAGGACCGTCATGGCTGGCCGGACCGTGGGTAGGATGTGCCGGACAATGATCATGGCCGGCGATACCCCGGACAAACGGGCGGACTTTACGTAAAGGGCCTCCCGGGACGTCAGGGCGATACCACGGGACAGGCGGGCGTACTTTGTCCAGGATACGCAACTGATGGCAAAAATCAGGTTCAGGTTTCCCGGCCCCATGATGCCGGCCAGGGCAATGGCCGCCACCATCTCCGGAAAGGCCAGAAACATGTCGGTGACGCGCATGAACACTTCATCGACCCATCCTTTGAAATATCCGGCCGCCAGCCCGATGGCCGTGCCCAGGCTGGCGGAAAGGGCCACGGCGGCAAACCCGATGCCGGCCGAGGCCCTGGCGCCGTACAATATGCGGGAGAAAAGACACCGACCCAGAGCATCGCAGCCCATGGGAAACCGGGGGCAGGGCGGGCAAAGACGCATGGCCGGATCTGGGGTCAGAGGATCGTTAGGTGCCAGGTCCGGGCCGGCCACGGTCAGGACGGCCAGAAGGATCAAGACGCCTGCGGCCATACTGGCCACGGGATTCCTGGCCGCAGAAGCCAGAAGATGTCCGGGAAATGGTATCCTGTGAAATAGACTCATTTCATGCGTATCCTTGGATCCAGGGCGCTGCAGATCAGGTCTACTCCGAAATTGATCAAAACAAAAATGGCTCCGGTAAATAGCACTACCCCCTGGATCAGGGGGTAGTCCCGGTTGCAGATGGCGTCCACCATGAGGCTGCCAAGTCCGGGCCATGAAAAGACCACCTCTGTCACCACTGCCCCCTCAAGAATCAGACCGAATTCCAGGCCTACAATGGTAACCATCGGGATCAGGGTGTTCTTGAAAACATGCTTTGCCAGGACCTTTGGGGAGTCCGTTCCCCTGGCCCTGACGGCCAGGACATGCTCCGATTCCATGCTCTGAATTACGGAGAGGCGAAGCAGTCTCGCAATATAGGCGGTGATGGATGTGCCAAGGGTAAGGGCCGGCATGATCAGATGCTGCCATCCCCCGGTTCCGAAACTGGGAAGCCAGTGGAGGTTGACGCTAAAAAGGGTGATCAAAAGCAGCCCCAGCCAGAAATTGGGGATGGAAAGTCCCAGCACGGACAGGGAGACGGAAGCCGAGTCCAGCCAGGAGCCGCGACCCAGCCCGGCCAGGGTTCCCAGGGGAAGGGATACGGCCAGGGCAAGAAGAAGAGAAACTGCGGCCAGTTCAAAGGTTTTGGGAAACCTCTGGCAGATCAGGCGGAAGACTTTCGCTTCCTCCACCAGGGAATACCCGAAATCGAGCCGGACAATATGAGACAGCCACCGGCCGTACTGAACCAGGAAGGGCTGGTCAAGCCCCTCTTTTTCCCTGATCCACTCCACCGTGGCCCGGTCCAGTTGGCTTTCCCCGCCGTACCGGGCAACAGCGATCTCCCTGGCGGCATCCCCCGGGGCCAGGAGGATCATGGCATAGGTCAGAAAGGAGGCTCCGAAAAGGACCAGGGCCATCCCGGCTGTTTTTTTCATCATGAAGCCCAACGCGGATGCCCCCCCTGGGTGTACATATGGCAGGATACTGTGTGGCCGGGTGAAAGCAAGACAGGCTCAGGCGCCTGTTTTCTGCACACCGAAAAGGACTCCGGGCATCGAGGGTGGAAAATACAGCCTTCAGGCAGGTCCCTGGCGGGCGGTGCATCGCCCTTGAGCACCAGCCGTTTTCCATCCCAGATGCCCGGGGTAAAAGAGGCGGACAAAAGGGCCCGGGTATAGGGATGGGCCGGTTCGGACAAAAGGACGGATTTGGATGCGGTTTCCAGTATCCGCCCCAGGTAGAGGACCCCCACCCGGGTGGCCATGGTCTTAACCAGGGCCATGTCATGGGTAATGATAAAGCAGGTGACCGGATATTTATCCTTTAGTTGGCATAACAGGCGGGTGATCCGAGCCTTGATCAGACTGTCCAGGGCGGTCAGGGGCTCGTCGAGAATGAGCAGCTCCGGCCGGGTGGACAGAGACCTGGCGATGCAGACCCGCTGATTCTGGCCCCCCGAGGCCTGGGCCGGCAACCGTTCCAGCAAATCCGCCGTCAACCCGGTGTCTTGGATGAGCGGGGCAAGAAGGGCCTGCCGTTTTGCGGGCCTGATCCCCCTGGCTGCCAGGGGTTCTTCAAGGGACCGGCGCAAGGGCTGGAAAGGGTTCAGGGCCTGCACAGGATCCTGGAAAACCATCTGGGTCCTTTCCATCAGCGTTTTATGGTTACTGTCGTTGGACGTTGCGATTTTTCTGCCTTCGAACATCAGCCGGCCCTCCTGGAAGGGCAGAAGACCCGCCAGGGCCAAGGCCAGGGTGCTCTTGCCCGATCCGCTTTCCCCGATGAGGCAGAAGGAGTCTCCCTTCTCCAGGGTTAAACAAACCTGTCTCACCCCCCAGATCAGGGAACTGCGACCAAACCCCCAGGACCTGTCCCTGAAGGATACTCCAAGATCCTGAATCTGAATCAGGGGATCGGGCACGAGTCCCCCATGCCTGTTTCAGCTATGAATGCAATGGTATACGGGTGAATTGGTTTCTTAAAAAGGCTGTTCACATCCTGGGTTTCCAGGATGGTGCCCTGATGCATAACCGATATCCGATCGCAGACATGGGCGGCCATGGCAAGGTCATGGGTGATCAGAATAAATGCTGTCTGCCGTGTCTGTCTGAAGCGGGCAATGAGTCTAATGAGCTGAAGGGCGATGGTGGGATCAAGGGCCGAGGTGACTTCGTCCAGTATCATACTCTCGGGATTTGACAGAAGGGCCATGACCAATTGGGCCCGCTGAAGCATGCCCCGGCTCCATTCATGAGGATACTGGCGGCACCGGGAAGCCGGAGATGAGATGCCCACCTCTTCCAGCAGTCGGTATACCCGGTCCATGGACCGCTCGGGTCCCGGAAGAATGGAAAGGGCGTCTCTGAACTGGCTTGCCAGGGTAAACACCGGGTCCATGGCAGAGGCCGGATTCTGGAGCACCAGGGAAATCCTTTTCCCCCGGAAAGGTACAAGGGCCTGCGGCCCTTTGTCCGCCACATTGGTTCCTTCGATGAGAATAGAACCGGATACGATGCGGGCCGGGGTTTCCAGCCGGACAAGACTTCTGGCGAAAAGGCTTTTACCACATCCGGATTCGCCCACAAGCCCGTGGATTTCTCCCTGGCAAAGGGAAAAATTCACATTCCGGAGCAGGGCCCGCTCTCCTCCCTTTTCCCGTACTGTCACTCCAAGACAGGTGGTTCTTAAAATTTCCCGGCCGGGCCGGTTCTGGCAGATCAAGCTGCTATTTCCTGCAAATCATATTGGTTAACAGGTATTTTTCCGCCGGATGGATCTTGTATCCCCGAACGCGGTCTGACATGGCCGTGACCATAGATTTAGAAAAGAGGACGATCACCGGGTTCTCTTCATAGATGATCTGCTGAATCTGGTTGTACAAATGAGACCGCCTGGCCGGATCAAAGCAGGCCCTGGCCTCTTTTAGAAGCCGGTCCAGTTCCGGGTTCGAATATCCCATGAAGTTTGACCTAGCCCCGGTCATGAACACGTCTGAAAGAAAGGCGTCCGGGTCTCCTTGGGGAGCGGTGTTCCACATCTGAAGATTGAGGTGAACCCTGCCCTGGCTCATGGCCTGGTTGATCGGGGACCCTTTCTTGGTAACCCGGATGCCGGCGTCAATGCCCACCCGTGCCAGTTGGGACCTGATCAGTTCAAGGGTCGGCTTTAAGGCGGCGCGGTTCTCGTAAGTCCACATCTCAAGGCGCAGGGGACTGCCGTCCATTTCCCTGATCCCGTCCCCGTTCAGGTCCCTGGCCCCGGCCGATTCCAATAGGGAAATCGCCTTTTCAGAGTCATAGACATAGGAAGAAAGGGCCCGGTTGCACCAGGGTAGCACCCGGGGCAAGACCGAGCCCTCGATGGCTCCGCCGATACTGCCAAGCACCGATTCCAGGATCTGGTTGCGGTCAATGGCGAAATTAAGCGCCTTGCGTATCAGGGGATCAGCCAGAGGACCGTCCTTGACCCTCACAAAGAAAAAACAGAGCCGGGCGGTGGGACCGTATTCGATCCTGCCCCGCCTTTCTTTTATCAGACGCACCGCATCCAGCTCCGGAAAGTTGGTGGCCATGTCGATTTTTCCCGACTCAAAGGCCAGCATCCGGGAAACCGGATTCTTGATGACGATAAGCTCGGCCTGCTCCAGTTTCGGTTTTCCGCCCCAATATTCCGGAAAAGCCCTGACAACGACTTTTTCGCTGGGCACTATCGTTTCCAGTTGAAAGGGGCCCGTACCGGCATGGATTTTTCCCGACCGATCAACGATTGCCGTTTCAGGGGAAGTGAGATTGTAAATCAAGCCGGCATTCGGATGCCGGGTTTCCACCATCAGGGAAAGGCTCCCTGTCACCTGGATGGACTTGATGTCCAGAAGTCCCTGGATCCGTTTGTTGAATCCGTCGCTATTTTCATCAATCAGATGTTCAATGGACATTTTGACGGCCTGGGCCGTCAGAGGTACACGGCCGTGGAAAAAAATATTATCCCGGATGCGGATCTCCCAAGCCAGGGGGGACAAATTGGTAAAACCTTGCGCCAGCCAGGGCTCCAGTTTCATATCCGTATCAAGGGCGAACAGGGTTTCTGTAATTCCCGATTCACTGGCATACCATCCGTTGCTCCCCTTGGCCGGATCCAGCCCGGAACCCGACGGTCCGAAAGGCTTGGCAACCAAGAACGGATCTGCAGCCAGGGAGATGGATGCCCACAGGCACAGGGCCAGGCACAAAAGGACCCTGCCCGGCCGGGTTCGACGCAGCAGGCCCGACCGGGCAGGAAAGGGTTTTATTTTTTTTAACGCCACAAATTCATCCTACAGGGATAAGGTAATCGTGCCAAGTACCGTCCGGCCGGGCTGTTCATAGTATTCATAATATTCTTCATCGAACAGGTTGTCCACCGACAGGGTCACGGACAATTTCTTGGCCGGCCTGTACGTCACTTGGGCATCCACAACAAAGGAGTCTGTATAATCCTTGAATACAGCACTGGAATAGGGATTTTTCTGGTCATCATATGCAATGTCGGAGTATCTCATATTAACGGTGGCATCCCAAAAGTCGGAAAAATATCCTAGCCAGCAGTTGAAAATATCCTCGGGCGTTTGATCCACCATCCAGCCATCTTTACCAAGGTCATTATTGGGGTCGTCATATTCAGACCAGTTATGGGTATAATGGATGCCGCCTTTTAGATTCCATGGCAGATTGGCCTCTAACGCCAGTTCAATGCCATCTACATCAGCTCCTGCAACGTTATAGTATGTCCTTACGTTTTGGGTCACACCATCAACGATTTGTGATCTAGTAGCGCTTGAAATAATGTCGTCATAATCATTTTGGAAATATGTTGCCTTGACACGCAGTTGGTTGTTGAAAAGCTGCCACTCCGTACCGATTTCCCAGGATGTATTTGTATAGGGGTCTAGGTTCGGATTCCCCATACCAATCGTTGGGGTACCGTCGCTGTCTGTATAATTATACGTCCCCATTCTTTGATACAGGGTAGGGGCGGTAAATGATTTTCCAAAAGACGCCCGTACCACGCCAGTATCCGTCAACCGGTAAAGGATAGATGCCTTGGGACTGAACTGGCTGTCATCTATATCTTCTGCAGATGAAAAGCCAGTGGAACTGGAATAATAGGACGTATCCGTAGCCCACCAATGGTCATACCGGCCCCCAAGGTACAGGGTGATGGGTTCAATGGGCGTGTATTCGGCCTGGACAAAGGAACCCCAAGTCAGGCTATCTCCTGACTTCCGGGAACTGACAGAGGTATGGCTATCCCAGTCACTGGTACTGGATAAATTATAAACAGTGTCTTCAGCCGTCTCTTTGACGCCCTGGGTGCCGACGGTCAAAAGCAACTGGTTGTTCATCATATGGAATGTGGCAGACAGGTCTCCCTGCAGCAGATCGTTGTCTTTTACTGTGGTTGTCGCCGATGTATTTGAGTGCTCCTGGTTCTCCTTGTCACTGTAGCCTATAAGGGCATTGATGTCTACCGTGTCCGGTACGGAGTAGTCGTAATGAAAAGTATGTACATAGGATTCTTTCTTATAGCCTGTCCTTTCAAAGGCGGTATTGTCCAAATCAACCGCATAATAATTGGAACCCACCTTATAGTATGCGGTGCCGGAGGTAATGGGGGTGCCGTCGGCCTTGGTCAAAGTGCTGTGGCCTCCCCGCCATCCGTATTCCAACTGGCTGACGTTAAAGCTGTACCAGATTTTGGAATAGTCGGAAAATTCATATCCGGTTTTTAAAAACGCGCCATGGTCTTCGTACCAGTTCTCCCCCATTGTCCCTATATATGCCCGAGTCGTATTCTTTTCGGGGTCAATATCAGTGGCCACATTTGCAGCAATGGGAGTGGATGCATCGAGTGTACCCACTGGGGTTCCTGGGCCGGTAGTAACAGGATAGGTATCATACCCGTCCGTGGTCCGGTATTTAAAACTCATGGAATAAAAGAACCTGTCGCCAAGGTTTTTATTCGCCCATGAGAGTTCGGTACCGTCCGAGGAGGCAAAGGGCCGGTCGGCAAGGCGTGCGCTGTAGTATTGGGTATTATCTTCCCCGAAGGTAAAGGAGGCCTCGGCTTCCATCTTATAGGGAATCTTGGTGATATAGTTGATGACGCCGGTCTGGGCCAAGGTGCCGTAAAGGGCGGAAAAAGGCCCCCTCACCACTTCAATTTTCTCCACATCCTTCATGGGGATGGCGCCTGTGTCATAGTATTGGGCGTAATCATACCAGTTAAGGCCGTCTACCAGAATCAGGGCCTCTTGTCCGCGCATCATCGGGCGAGACCAGTAATCAGCCAGGCCGTTATAATGCCGGGGGTAAATCCCTTCTGTCTGGAACAATGGCAAGAACGGGTGTTGTGTGTTAAAAGCATCAATCTCATCTTCGGAAATCACGGAAATCGAGGCGGGTGAATCCAGGGGGGCTTTGGGGGTTTTTGTGGCAATCACTGTAATGGTCTCAAGTTCCGTACTCTTGCCGGATTTGGAAGATTGCTGTTTAGGGGCTTGCTCTGTTTCATCTGCAGCCCATAAAGAGAAACACAAGGCCAGAACAATCGCTGTTGAACATAACAAAGCCTTAACATTTTTCATCTTTTCTCCTCCTTGAGCCAATCGGGTCTCGATAATGGGATAACGGATGAAGGCATTCATTTGGTCCCGTAAGCAATAAAAAACGGGGGAGGTGAATACCTGCCGGCGCCATAGGGATTAACCCCGAAATGCTTATGGATGTCGCATGAAAGAACTTTCTGGAATCCGGCCTTTTTCATCAGCCGTCCTGCATCTTTCAGGGTCACGCCTTCATACAGAGGAAGAGAATGGATTAGGGAGGCGTAGTGGAAAAAGAAACGGCATGAAATGAGACTGCGGGTCTTGAGAAAACTTTTTACCGTTTTTGACAATAGATGATGAACTCTTAACCAGGTGGTATTGCACCAGTAGCCGTCGGATATAATAATGCGGCCACCTGGTTTTAACACCCTGTGCCACTCCTTAACGGCCGCTTCAGGATTTGGAAGGGTCCATACAAGGTTCCGGGTGACGACCACGTCAAAGGCGTTATCCCCAAAGGGAAGGTTTCCCGCATCCCCGGTCCTGAAGTCTACACAAAGCCCCAACTCTCGGGCTTTCAGGCTGGCCCGTTCGATCATGCCCGGGGAAATATCAATTCCCGTAACATCAAACCCTTCCTGTGCAAGGTAGAATGCCAACTGTCCCGGACCTGTTCCGACGTCAAGAGCCCGGATATCTTTTCCGCGGAAATGGGACACCAGGCCATTGATGGTGGATTCCCAGTTTTTTACTGTCTCGATGGATTTAGCCAGATCCAGTTCGTAACTTGCACTTCTCCAGTTCCAGTATTTTTCAATTCTGCTTTTAAGTCTGTTGCTACCACATGCGGCCATGGATTTTTTCCTGTCTCAATCGAATTGTGCGGCATTCCAAAAAAAACCACAAAGGTTTGACATGCGGTAACCGTCTGAACCTTCGTGGTCAGTTTTTAGCTATGGATGCCGCGAGCAGGCTGAATTCCGGCCGCTTCGGCGGGTTGTAAAAATCTTGCTGCAATTATTTGCCTTCTGGCAAATTTTGTCTTTCTATATAAAACCGTCATGGAATAGTCAAGCAGAATACGGCTCCTTTGATAGGGTACTATAAAAAGAGGGCTCGGCAGGGGTTTATATTAAGGCATTCCTTTAAAAATTACTGCGGGCATTGGCTTTTGCATAGATCATCTCTTGTTTTCTGAAAACCAGACTTCACTTCGATTACGGCCTTTTCTCTTGGCCCGATACAGGGCCTTGTCAGCATAATGAATTATTTCCTGGTAGTTTTTGAACTCAGATGAAATTGTGCATACGCCACAGGAAACTGTGATGGTCATGATATGACCGGCCTTGGAGCGGAAGGGCTGTTTTTCAATGACGGCCCTCAGTTTCTCCGACACGCTAAATGCTGATTTTTCCGGCGTTTCAGGAAGTATAATGCAAAACTCCTCCCCGCCATACCGAGCGAATATATCCGGGTTTCGTAAGCTCTTTGCTATTTTTTTGGATATCCATATCAGCGCCTCATCTCCACATTTATGCCCAAAGGTATCATTGATTTTTTTAAAAAAATCGATATCTATCAGAATAGTTGAAAATACGCTATTGTATCTTCGGCTCAAATCAAACTGTTTTTCAAGGAGAAGGAATAATTGGCGTCTGTTTAAGATTTGGGTCAGGGGATCCCTGGTTGCAAGGCGGGACAATTCCGATTCCAGGACGGTGATCTCATGGTCAAAAATTCCCGTGACAACGACAAGGCCGCCAAAGCAGGTTGCCATGGAGATATAGTAAAGAATCTGGTTTTCTGTATCGTCGATGAGGATGCTGAACCCCGAGTCCGGCATAATTTCTGCGAGAAAGAATAAAAAGGCAGCCAAAAAAGTGAACACTATCTTGGGCACGAGCTCATTGTTGTCAAATATTAGAATTAAAACTGGAGGCAGGATAAAAAAGAAGAAATGAAACCCAGAAGCCTTTGAAAATAGAATAGCTGAATACAAGAAAATGTGGGTTAGATAAACAGAGAATATCCATATTTTCCCCCAAAAAAGCCTGTTCTTGTCCGAGAACCAGTAGGTTGCCAGATAAAGTATGAAAAAAGGGATGAGTATTTTTGCCGCCAGTGGCTTTTCCAGGGCATAAATATATACGGAAAAATATAGGATTGAGGCAAACAGCGCGATGAGGATGAGTAGATTAAGCTGCCTTAATTTTTGTGCAAGTTTTATATCCGAACCGGTAACTCCGATATTTAACAAGTTCTGCAAATAATTTGTTATTGCTAATCGCATCTTAATGATCCTCGACACAAAGAAACCTGGTTTAAAATCGCTTTTTTTAGAATGGTTTTTAGTTCACTATTTGCGCAATATCAGCAAGGCTGAAGATAAATTTTATGTCAATTCTGATATCCCAACGCGGACAAGCCGCAACCAAACAGGATTTATGAAGCTATCGCACTTAGTGTAAGGTATGAGTACGGATTGGTAAAGAAAATCGGAGGTACGTTCAAGTATTACCTGACGGCATTCGGCCGCCGGGCGACCGCCACCGGTTTGAAACTCCGGGAGATGGCCGTCATCCCGTTGTTGCGGGGAGTGTTGACAACGACGGCATGAAAAATGTGTGCGTTTTGTTGTCATTTTAACTCATAAGAGACTAACCGAAATAAATAACGCGGCTTTTTGCGATCCGCTGCAAAAACCTCGTGTACACCCGGCATGGACGTGAACTTATGGGGTGCAAGTCCCCTAAATGTAAACCCCGTTAATGTCTGCAATCATTAGCATAAGCAATAGCCGGCGGCAAGGGCGTTCCTGCGAAGGATCGTTCGAAGGCAAAACGGCAAATCCCGCTTTATCGACCCGCTGGTCAGCGACGCGGCCGGGCACGCAGGCTCACCCAGAAGCTTGCAGCCAGGATGACGGCACCGCCGCAACTCTCCCGGACGCCTGGAATTTCCTTGAGCAGGGCAGCGGCTAGGACAATGCCGTATACTGGCTCCAGGCAGGTGATGATGCTCGCCGTGTGGGCCTTCACGCGTCGCAACCCCTGGATGAACAGGGCGTGGGAGACACCGGTAAACACCACGCCGAGGAACACTAGTGCCACGGCGTCGTGCCAGCCCACCACCGGGCGTCGTATCCAGACCCATGGCAGCAAAAAGACTGCGGCGGCGGCATCCTGGTAAAAAGCGACGGTCAGCCCGGAATAGGATGACACTGCCTTTCGGTTGCATACACTCAACAGCGCGAAGGAGGCGCCGGCGCCCACACCCCACAGCGCGCCGCGGGCGATTCGGCTGGCCTCGTCGAATTGCGGAACGACAAGCCACACCCCGAAGAGCGTCACGGCTGCGATCACGGCATCTCCCCACCGAAGGCGTTCCTTGAATAGCAGCGGTTCCAGAAATGTGACGAATACAGGAAAGGTGGAGAAAGTCAGCAGGCCGACGGCAACGGTAGCAATCTGGATGGACTGGAAAAAGGCTACCCAGTGGACGGCCAGCAGGCCGCCCAGAGCGGCCATGGTCGCATAATCGGCAGGAGCTTTCAGACGGATCGGGTGCCTGCGGTATCCCGACACGGCAACCAGGAACAGGGAGGCAAACAGGACCCGGCCGAACACGATGACTGTCGAAGGCTGGGCCACGAGCTTTCCAAACAGGCCGGCAGTGCCGAACAGCAGTACTGCGGCATGGATGGACAGCAGGCTTTTCCCTGTTTTGTTGTCGGTCATATCATCGTCCGGTCCCGGTAGGTGGTTGGGCTTCCGGCTTCGTACCGGACCGCAGGGCATTCTTAGCGTTCACCTGCCGACGGAAGCGCTGTGTGTTTCTCCCTGTCGGGGGCGGACGATGGGCGGGCTTTCTTTACCTCGGTCGGAGCGGATTTGTACTGCACAATGACTCCGATTATGCCCAGTGCGATCCAGCACAACAGCATGGCGTACGTGAGACTTCCGCCGGACCTGTACATTCTCTCCAGATTTGTTAAATCGATTGCCCCTGTAGTAAAATAGGCGATGCCGACGACGACGATCCATGCGCCCCCAAAACCGGTCGACACAATGATCATGAATTTTTGGAAGAACAATGCGACGACGCCGACGATGACGGCAACGATGAGCATGACCGCGGGTTGCGGGTTGCTTTCGGCTACGGCAAAGAAAACTTGACCGAGGACTCCTCCCAGAAAGGCACCAATCAAAAATACGCCGAAGAAGTACAACGCAACGAGCACTGCGGCGCCGATGATTCCGCCCACCAGGCCGGCCGCCAACGCGGCCACTTCCTGCGGCCAAATGGAATAGCCGATGGCACCTCCCAGTGCCGCGCCAAGGAGGAATCCGGTCAGTCCGAGAATGATCTTGAAGATGCGGTAGCCAAAAAAGCACTGAACGGCTCCGACCAAAATGCTCAACCCTATGATGACGTTATACATGTCTGGCGGCAGTTCCATCCAAATTCACCTTTCAAGCCAAGGCCATGCCTCAGCCGCGCGGCCCTTTTGCGTCGGCTTCCGACGCATGGTGTCCGCCCGGTATGGGCGTGAACTTACAGGGTGTAAGTCCCCTATGTGTGACCTCTGTTAAAAGCTGTTGCCCCCGGGCCGGGAGTCAGGGCCTGCAGTTGTTATTGGTTGACACCCGCCATCTCGTCAGGCGAGTATCGATCCCCGAGCACCTGATCTGCCAAGTCATTGAGCGTAGCTATATTCTCCTTTGTGAGGCAACAGTCAAGTGTCTTGTATCTGGAAAAGAACTATGGGGGAAGGTCCGCTATCCGGCGATATCCCGGTAAGTATTGCGAACCGCCTGGTACGCGCCCATCGGAAGTGATCTTCCCCCAAATTAGTGGACACCCCGAAAAGCCCAATGTATACGGGCGTCAGGAGGTGTTCCAATGGCACTGAAAAAGAGAAAGAACTACTCACGAGAATTCAAGGTCGAGGCTGTGAACCTGATTACCCAAAAGGGATACAGCATTGCTGAGGCCTCGCGGAATCTCGGTATAGAATACAGCGTGTTACGACGCTGGAAGTCAGAACTGGCTAAAGAACCCCTGCACGCTTTTCCTGGTAAAGGAAAGCTTGCCGCTCCGGACGAGGAAATGCGTAACCTCCGCCGTGAGCTGGATCGCGTCAAACAGGAGCGTGACATCCTAAAAAAAGCGCTGGCCTACTTTGCGGAGGATCAGAAATGAAATTTCGATTCATCTCTGAACACGTGGAGACGTTCACTGTAGGCCGCATGTGCAAGTTGCTAAACGTCTCCCGATCCGGCTTCTATGCCTGGAAAAAGCGTCCGGAGAGCCGCCGGAGCCGTGAAAACCGGGTTCTGGAGAATCGAATCCGACTCTCACATGCAAACAGTCACGGTATCTACGGAGCGCCGCGGATCCACCAGGATCTGAACGATGACGGCGTACGTTGCGAGAAAAACCGTGTCGCCCGTATCATGCGAAATGCCGGTATCCGATCTCGGACGAGAAAGAAGTTCAAGGCAACGACGAACTCTCGGCATAATCTACCAGTTGCACAGAATTTACTTGACCGGGACTTCAACGCAAAGGCTCCCGACACCGCATGGGTCGGCGACATAACCTACATCTGGACCGACGAGGGCTGGCTGTACCTGGCCGTGCTGTTGGATTTGTACAACCGAGAAGTCCTCGATTGGTCCGCTGCCAGCCGAATGACGCGGCAACTGGCCATAGATGCTCTGGAAATGGCTCTTGGTAAGCGGCAGCCGGAGCAAGGGCTGCTACATCATACGGACCGCGGCAGCCAGTACGCTTCGGCCGATTATCAAAAGATTCTCAAAGAGCGTGGCATGATCTGCGGCATGAGCCGCAAAGGCAACTGCCATGACAATGCCGTGGCGGAAAGCTTCTTTGGCCGCCTCAAAATGGAGTGGGTTTACCACGAACGGTACCACAGCCGGTCAGAAGCGATCCAAAGCCTGTTTTATTACATTGAGGTTTTGTACAACCGAAAAAGACGCCACTCATCGATTTATTACGCAATCCCGCAAGAATATGAAGGTTTCCTCCTTGCGGCTTAACCTCGTGTCCACTTTTTCGGGGCAAGATCAACTTGCAAACAGAAAGAGGAAGATGAAGATGAAGAAAAGAAAACTATCTTATAATGAATACATGGTCATTGTCGAACAGGCTCCTATTATGATCTGGAGAGCCAATACCTCAACTGAGTGTGATTATTTCAACCAACAGTGGTTGAATTTCACTGGACGAAGAATGGAACAGGAGCTTGGTAATGGATGGGCAGAAGGTATTCATTCAGAAGATTATAATATGTGTCTTGAAATATACCTGTCGTCTTTCAAAAAACGAGAAATCTTTGAAATGGAATACCGACTCCGGCGGCATGACGGAGAGTATCGCTGGATATTCGATCGAGGAGTGCCATTCGAGGACGAACAAGGGAATTTTGGCGGTTATATAGGTAGTTGTATTGACATTACGGATAGTGTCGAGGCCAGAAGGTTGGTTTTGCGAGAACATGAATCCGAAATAAAGCGACTGCGTGGCATGCTCCCAATTTGTTCTTCGTGCAAAAAAATTAGAGACGATAAGGGATATTGGAACCAGATAGAAGTTTATATAAAGAAACATTCCGATGCAGAATTCAGTCATGGTATTTGTCCTGAATGCATAAAAAAATTGTACCCTAATTTTATTGATGATTAAAAATGAAAGCACAACCCTCCCCCCCTGTGTCAGGATAGTTGTCGCATGAACTGAGATCCTTTATAAGAGGGGCGCAGGAGGTTCATGCATGCGATATTCACCAGAGCGTAAGGAAGCGGTTCTCAAAAAGATGATGCCGCCGCACAACCGAACGATCAAACATCTGGCTGTCGAAGAAGGCATAAGTGAAGCCACGTTATACAATTGGCGCCAGCAAGCCCGGACGAAAGGGATTTTGATGCCTGACGGCGATGCCGGTCCCGAGGGCTGGAATGCCCGTGACAAGTTCGCGGCTGTCATGGAAAGCGCCTCTTTGAACGAACAGCAAACGGCCGAATACTGTAGACAAAAAGGCATTTATCCACATCAGTTGGAACAATGGCGCAGGGCCTGTGAAGATGCCAACGACTGGGACAGACAGGCCAACATTAAACTCAAGGCCGAGCAGAATACCCACCGTAAGCGTATCAGGGATCTTGAAAAAGAACTCCATCGCAAGGACAAGGCCCTTGCCGAAGCGGCAGCCCTGCTGGTGCTGCAAAAAAAAGTCCAGGCGATCTGGGGGGCCCCCGAGGACGAATGATCAGCACCGCTGATCGCCGTAAAACTGTATCGCTGATCAATGACGCGTGCCGCGATGGTGCCCGCTTGGCGCAGGCCTGTCGGGTAATTGATATCAGTATCCGAACCTACCAGCGCTGGACCCGAAGCGGAGAAGTCCAACCGGACACCCGTTCGACCATCGCGCGGCCGGAACCGGCAAATAAACTGACACTAAAAGAAAGGCAGCAAGTTCTGGATGTCTGTCACCAGCCTGAATATGCCAGTCTGGCCCCAGGCCAGATCGTGCCCATCCTGGCCGATCAGGGTATCTATATCGCGTCCGAATCGAGTTTTTACCGGATCCTTCGTGACGCCGATGAACAACATCACCGCGGCAGGAGTGCCAAACCGCATCACCATAAGCGCCCAGCGGGCTATTGCGCCACAGGGCCGAATCAGGTCTGGAGTTGGGATATAACGTGGCTGCCATCACCAATCCGGGGCATGTTCTATTACCTGTACATGATTGTGGATGTTTACAGCCGGAAAATCGTCGGTTGGGAAGTCCAACCGATGGAAAGCGCCAACCTTGCCGCATCGTTGCTTCACAAGGCGGTTATGGCCCAGGGGTGCCTGCTTGATCCGCCCGTGCTGCATGCAGACAATGGGAGTGCTCAAAAGGGCTTTACCATGAAAGCGAAAATGGAGGCGCTGGGTGTAACCCCGTCCTACAGCCGGCCGAGAGTGAGCAATGACAACCCTTACTCGGAAGCGCTGTTTCGCACCTTCAAATATCGTCCGCAATATCCGGTCAAGGGATTTGAAAGCATTGAAGCCTCCCGGCAGTGGGTGGACCGTTTCGTTAAATGGTACAACGAGCAACACCGCCACAGCGCGATTCGATATGTCACCCCCGACCAGCGTCATACGGGAAAAGACATCGAGATCCTTGCCAGTCGCCACCAGATCTATGAACAGGCCAAAAAACGTCGGCACGATCGGTGGAGCGGCTCAACGCGCAACTGGGAACCGATCCGGCAAGTCTGGCTGAACTGCCCGGACAACGGACAACCCAACGTATCGGCTTGTTCAAAGGCCGCGTGATGAGAAATGATTTTCAAAGAGCGATTGAAAAATCGAGATGATGCCAATCATCTCGATATGAGCCCACGAGCCGGAAGCCTTGGCAATGTCAAGGGCGCGCAGCGTTCATCTTGACCCTTGACATTGCCAAGGCTGGAGGCTACCGCGCAGATGATGTGGAACATGGCCGCCAGCTTTGAGAATGTTTTTCCAAAAAAGGCGACATCTACCTTGACAGACACCGCTCCATTGGGCAGGCTTATTGGAATACAACGGTTTGCGTATCCCTAAGCTGGTCAAGACTCCTGGCGTGAAAGAAATCGCCGCAATCCCAAGTGAACATGGTAGTTTCCTATGGCCACACAATTTGGTTGGATTTTGCCCCGGATAAAGCCGCAGAAGCGCGCTGTGAGATTCGAACGGGAAGATCCGGTATTTTTGTCAGTGCTTTAAAACCAGGCAGAATGCGATCGGCATCCGCGGCCGGTATCAGCTCCTCGGAAGCCGAGGTTCGATCCAAATCAGCAAACAGGGCTTCGATATTGGGCCGGCCGTCGAGCAGGATTTTCATGTAGTCGGGGTTGGACAGATTTTTCACCAACGGGGTATCGGCCAGCATGGTTTGCAACGCGCGGTGCATGCGATTATCGCCGGTACGGCGGCGATGATCCCGGCGCAAGCTGCGAAAGAACTGTTCCAGGATGTTGTTGGTCCGCTGGGGATAAACCACCTGCGGCCCCGAAGGGGTCTGCACGTCAATCGGGTCGGCAAACAGTTTGTCGTGATACTTGTCGATCTGTTCGGCCAGTTTGCGGCACAGCGGATCGGCTGCCAGCTTTGCTTCGGCATCGAGACGGTGACGGAATTGGCCAACGCTCTGGCGGATACTTTCCATCGCGGGTGCGGCACCATCATCGTTGAGGCCGTCTCGGCCTCCGGAAGGTGCGATGCGCATGGCTTGGCGAAGCTGATCAAAGAGCCGGCAACGCCAGCGTAACGAGTCGAGGCTTTTTTCGAAGACCGGATCGGCGACGACATCCATCACCTTTCGTGCCAGGTGGACAAACAAGCGGCTGCCGGCCACGTTGTCGCCGGGAAGTGTCTGTAGCAGGCGCGGCAGGCAATCGAGCAGGATCATAAGCCGTTCGGCCAGTACCAGCAAGGGGCGATCGAAAGGAAAGCCGTAGCCATCGCCGCAGTGTTTGGCCTGCAAGCTCCACAGCGATAGTGCATAGACCGCCGCAGGGGTCGTGAGACTCAAATCGGCAGCCGTTTGGGTGCCCGCCAGATACATCGCCAGGGCGTTCGGCTCGGCCAGTAACCGACGGGCGTGGCGGGCCAACGCACGGAACCGGGTGCTGAACGCATGGCGACGCAGGCAGCCACGAAGCTCGCGGTAGGCCGGCTCGATCAGGTCTTTGCCCGCATCGCGCAAGAAATGAAAGTGGCAGACAAAGTCTTTGCTTGTGGGGAACACGGCCCCGACCGCCTTGCAGATGCCTGTGCCCATGTCATGCACACAGGCGATCGGATCGCCATAGTCGTCTTTGATCTTTTCCAAAAACGGGATGATCTGAGCGGCGTGTTCACTGGGCACCTTGACATTGGCCAACACCAGGCGGCTCAGAGCGTCGATGCCTGACATCAGAGCGGGCGCATCTTCTTGATGCACGGCATCCAGATGCAGGATATAGCCGCCGCTTCTGGCCATGGCCTGCTTGATGCGCGGGGTGGCGCGCCGATGGGCCAGAGCCAGCAAGAGGATAAACTTGCGGCCGAGTTTGGTGATTTGAGAATCGGACAGCACCACATCGCGGGCCAGCAGCTCGTTGCGAACCTGCCCGACACTGTGGCAGTCCTCGAACAGGCGACGGCCGACAAAGACCAGCACGTCCCAAGCGGTATTGCAACGATGCGCCACCCGCTGACGCAGGGCCGGATCTTCCCAGACACGGCCACAACGGGTACAGCGTTGCACGGTCCGGCGGGCGATATAGGTGACCGAAAGACTGACCACGCGCTTGGTTTGTGTCTTTTGGACTTTCAAGGCACCGCCGCAGGAGCACTGCCGGTGCGGGTAGCGAAAATCGACCACCGGCGGCTGCGCGAACAACGCCGACGGGCGCACCTCCTGGTGCAGTTGTTCGTTGAGGCGGCTCAGGAGGCCGATGGCCGCAACGGCAGCATTTTTTTTAAACCGTGCTGCGCAAACAGCGCCCGGATCTGGTCGGCCTTGATGCGCACGGCGGCCCGGGCCGACACCCGGCGGGCCAACTCGGCCGGCTCGGCTGACGGCTTGCGGATGAATTCGGCCAGCACCATCACTGCAATCTCGGCTGGCAGCACCGCCGCCACGGGCGCTTCCAGGACACGACGTTGCGCCTCGGCGGTCCTGGCATTGCTGGCCAGGTAAACGTTCGCGCGTCCCTGGCGCTGGCGCTGGACAAGACCGCGGCGGTACAACCCGACCAGAACCGAATGACAACGGCAGCGCAACTTTTGGCCGAGCGCTTCGGCGCTCATCCCTGCCAGACTGGCATCGATCAGGGCCACCAGCGTACGGGTCAGACTGCCGGCCCGGGAAAAGCCGATGTCGTGGTAAAACCACAGTCCTTCGCGCGAAAAGCGAGGAATCGAACGCAGGGTATACCATCGTCCGTTGTGCGTAAAACTGCTGTAGTAGCCGTTCTGGGCCAGAAATCGCCGGGTTGATGGAATCGAGTAGTCCATCTGTTGGCTCAGCGGCCCGATCATCCAGCATGGATGCTGCTTGAACAGGACCGCGAGACGCTGGGAAACCTCGGTCGAACCATCCATATCGCCCTCCCGATAAAGTATTGCAGGTTATCGCCGCAACCGGGCATATATGCAATACATTATCAAGAAATGGACGATTTGACAAGAACGAAAAAGAGGATAGCCATCTATCGTAAATGACAATCATTACATGTGTTTTCTATGAGTTAGACGCAAAGCCGACACCCCGGAAAACGAAAGCACAGGCTCCTTGAGAATCGCAAAATATGATCAAGTATGGCAAAAATAATCGGATAACATACTGATTTTACAGAATCCAACCGTTTTGTGGTTCCATAGGTAGTTTCTTTGCGTTTGTTACGAAGAGGTCAATGGAGTAAAGATGCAGCCCAACAGATGGAATGAGCAATTCGATGGATCCGATGAGATACCCGCTTCAGCGGTCATGAAAGATGGCTATGGCCAATGCAATTCTGGAAAAAATACTTGGCAAATTTACAATCCAATTTTCCGAGCATTAAATGCTCGTTATCTGGATACGGTACCGCCACGTCCGACCTCAGGAACCCGCAAATTGAATGGAATGGTACCGACACCTATAGGGGATAAGCATAATGGCGCTAAAATTCCAAATCGTAAAACCCGAAAAAACTCATGTTGAATCTCTTGCATACATGTGGTGTCGTTCCATCAGGGAGTTGTGCTGTCAAGATCACCATGGCGACCCTGAAATCATAAAAAATTGGCTTGCCAACAAGACGCCTGAATCATTGATGGGGGCCATTGCCGATTCTTCATTGATATGGAATCTTGCATTAATGGATGGTCAGGTCGTTGGCGTCTGTATGTTCGGCTTTGACGGTATATTGAGGGCCTTATATGTCCACCCGGAGTTTGTCGGTAAACATGTCGGCGCTTATCTTCTTGATTACATCGAGACGGTTGCCATCGACAATGGCATCCGGGAAATAACCCTCGAAAGCACGAAAACCGCTCAACAGTTTTATCTTCATCATGGTTATCGGCTGTCCGGCGGCCCGGTAGAATGCTTCGGAGTTACTGCTTATCCTATGAAAAAAGTCTTCATCGATACTTATTCCAATTTGTGTTCAAGCCGATGGTAAAAATTTAGTAAAATACAATTAAACAGAATAGT
Source organism: Desulfobacterales bacterium (assembly GCA_963668645.2). GTDB lineage: Bacteria > Desulfobacterota > Desulfobacteria > Desulfobacterales > UBA2174 > UBA2174. Next base: position 823,009 of record CAXXWC010000021.1, on the reverse strand, counting down.
TAAACAATATTTAGAAATCATCCGGTCGCAAATTGGAATTAGGCTGGTATCCAGTATCGATCTGAAATGTGTTTTTGAGGCAAATGGATGTCAAAGGAGAAACAAATGAGAGATCCATACAATCTGAAAGTAAAAATATTGATTGTCCTGATGCTGATAAATACAGTTCCACTTCCGGCGATTGGAGGAGATGTAGATTCTAAAGGAGTATCGCCACTTTCAATATTCAAGGAAGTATGGAAAATCGTATCTGACAACTTTTATGATCCGGGTTTTAATGGGTTGAACTGGAGTGCAACCAGAAATAAGTATGCGCCATTGGTCAAGGCGGTCGAGTCCGTAGAAAACGCTGCACCGATCATCAATAAAATGCTCTCTGAGTTGAATACGTCTCACACTGCTTTCTACACAAGATATGATCGAGAATATTATCAGCTGTTGGATATTTTTAAAAACAGTCCTCTTGGCAAAGAAATTCGAAAACGGAGGATGTTCCCGAAAAATAGAATATCCTGCCCCGGTATCGGCATTTTCACCGAAACATTTGATGGCAACACTTTTATCAAAGGCGTTTTGGAAGGAAGCCCGGCATATGAGGCCGGGCTCAAGGCCGGATATCGCATTATCTCGGTAAACGGTTCTTCTTATCACCCCGTAAAATCTTTTCTGAATCATTCCGGGAACCAAGTCGCCATAAAAGTTCAATATTCCCGAATACCTGCAGATATAGAGACTATTCAGGTTATCCCTCAGGATATCGAACCCGGAATACAGTTCTATCAGGCGGTGAAGCAAAGCATGACGATTATGGAAAGGAAAAAGGTGAAAATCGCCTATGTCCATCTATGGTCTTATGCGGGTGAGATTTATCAACAATTATTGCAGGATGAAATTGCTTTCGGAAAATTCAAGGATGCAGACGCGCTCATTTTAGACTTGCGAGACGGTTGGGGAGGCGCCAACCCGAATTATCTCAACCTTTTCAATAAAAACGTGCCTGTCATGACGAGGATCGCCAGGGATGGCAAAGAGTCGCCTGTTGATTTTCAATGGAGAAAACCCGTTGTCATGCTCGTAAATCAAGGCACAAGGAGCGGAAAGGAGATTCTTGCCCACGGATTCAAAAGGTTTGGAACCGGAAAGGTCGTCGGCACTACAACCGCAGGGGCGGTCGTCGGAGGAAGGCCGTTTTTATTAAGCGATGGAAGTCTGCTGTATCTGGCGGTAGAGAGTGCTCGTATCGATGGAGAAGTGCTCGAAGGCAAAGGCGTTGTCCCGGATGTGGAAGTGCCTTTTCCTTTGGCATATCGCGGCAAGAATGATCCTCAAATAGAAAAAGCGATGGAATTGTTGTCAGATCCCAAATAGCACAGGAAAGCGGGACGACCAAAACCGGGGGGGGCCGCATCGCCATCCGGTAAAGCGTCCGATACAATTCGCATGCCGGAGCCGGATTGTGGTTTCGGTTATAGTAGAGCCTGCTGGGGCAGTAGCCAGGACAGATCGTGTTGATTTCGCAAACGGCGCAAAGGGCCGGCGGGCATCGGCGTTTTATACTGAGGTTGAAAACACGTAAGCGTTCACGGGGTATCCCGGAGTTACAATTCCGAAGTCTAACATGCTGAATTCACAAGAGAAAGATACATTATGACATAAAGTATTGAAATTGTTAAAAAAATCTAGACATTCGTTTTCTAGTGTGATAGGCTCTTTTCCATGGAGACGAAAAGACCCTTCACAGACCTTGAATGGCATCTTACGCCGGAACCTGTCCGGCACTATATCCTTTACCTCGAGCAGGCTTTGCATAATCTGCAGAAGCAAGTTGACGATTACGGCAAGCGAATCGAAAAGCTGGAGGTGAAGACCCGGGAAAATTCTCGAAACTCCAGCAAGCCGCCGTCATCCGACAGCCCGTTTGACCGATCCGGCCGGAAGAATGGAAAAAAAGGAAGTCGCCCCAAGGGCGGCCAGAAAGGCCATAAGGCCTACAAGCAGCAAATGCTGAGTCCAAATAAATCTCATGCGTTGATGCCCGAACGCTGTCGTTGCGGCAACACCGACTTCGGAGGAAGCCGGATGGAACCGTTTTATACCCATCAGCATATCGAGCTGCCCGAAATCCAAATGGAGATCAGCCATTTTATACTTCACCGCTGCGACTGTCCCAGCTGTGGGAAAACTGTCAAGGCCGTGCTGCCCGAGCCGGTTCGCTATGGATACGGTCCGCGATTGAGTGCGTTGATCGCCGAGTTGAGCGGCATCAAGGCGATGAGCCGAAACGATGTCAAGCATATATGCGAATCGGTTCTGCGTATGCCCATCGCCACGGGCACCATTCAGAAAATCGTCGACCGGGCTTCGGAGGCCATTACTCCGGCATACAAAGCCATCGGGGACGTGGCCCGCAGTTCGCTGTGCAATTACATTGACGAGACGTCCTGGTTTAACCAAAACGGCCTTCAGTGGCTGTGGGCCATGGTCAATGATCGGGTGGCCTTCTATCGTATCGATGCCCACCGTTCCAAGGATGCCTTCAACCAGCTGATCCAGGATTGGCGAGGAATTCTGGTCAGCGACTCCTACGGCCTATACCGAAACTGGGTTCATGGGCGCCAAACTTGTCTTGCCCATCTGATCCGCAAGGCCGATGCCTTGTGCGAGAGGAAAAAACCTGATCTACGACGCTTCGGGCACATCATGGCATCCTTGCTTCGGCAGTTGATTCAATCTGCCAAAGATCCACCGCCGCCGCGACAATGGCAGCAGTATTACGCACAACTGTTGTTCGCGCTGTCTCTGTGGGAGCCCGATAAATTCGACGCTGGCCAGCTGGCTCGACAGATTTTACGCGAAATCGACTCGCTTTGGTTCTTCATCGAACACGAGGGCGTGGAGCCGACCAACAACCGGGCCGAACGGGCGCTTCGCTTCGGGGTTTTGTGGCGAAAGCGCAGCCTCGGCACCCAAAGTGAAAAAGGAAATCGCTGGGTAGAACGTATCCTCTCCCTGAAGGAAACTTGTCGGTTAAAAGCGAAATCAACCTTCCAGACCCTGGAACTCTGCATCGAATCGTTCTTCAACAACGACAAGCCCGATCTGTCTTGGATATAGCTCAGACCACGGTTTCCCTTACCCCGTGAACGCTTACGAAAACACAGCGGATAAGCAGCAGATGCATGCCGGACGAAGGCCGGTTTACTGGAAGTGCGCTTAAAACCACCCCAAGCCCAGCCACCGGTTTAATCTCGACGATACTTATTCCTTGATAACTATCAAACAACCATCAGTTTTCTGCATAGCCGGAAGAAATTGTAGCAATTATTCATGATTATCTTCATCATCGTCATAAAGATTTACTCCGGGATAATATTTTTCACCACATGCCTTACAGATACTATGTGAAAATTTAGACTCTGTATGAGAATCGATATAGTCTTCCAATCGGCTCCAGGACCCATCTTCTTCCTTGACTTTTTTGCAAAATGAACAGATCGGAAGAAGATGTCTCAATTGTTTTACTTCCAAATGAGTCTTAATCCTTGCCATTAGTTCAGCAGCGATGAACGGTTTGGTGACATAATCCGATCCGCCGACTTCAAATCCCTTTACGATATCGTCACTTTGTGATTTTGCAGTTAAAAAGATAACAGGTACATGGCTAAAAGACAAATTGCTTTTCAGCTTTATGCAAACCTGATAGCCGTCCATTTCAGGCATCATGATATCCAATAAAATGAGATCTGGAATGATGTCCTCTATAAAGGTCAGCGCTTCAACACCATTCCGGGCAACGCCAATTTCATAGCCCTGTGCTGTCAACAAATTCCCTAAAAACTGTATGTTTTTAGAATTGTCATCAACGATCAATATTATCTGGTTTTTCTGGGACACTTTAATTCTCCGAGTCAACGATTAATTTTTTAATTATTTCAGAATATCTAACCAAACATTCATCCATTTCATGAATATCAAACACACTAAATACTTTAAGCATGTACAAACCAAATCCCGAAAGCATTTCGACCTGAAATTCCTTTCCAATTTCATCCAGCATGTTCCCAAGGTTTCTAAAATCACCTGCAACGAATGTTTTTTTCAATCTCTGGAAAGAAGGCAATATATCCTGTTTGAGTCGCCGGCTTAATATCTTATAATTGAGGACATCTTGAACATATAAACCATCTAAAAATTCTGGAAGTTCAGGACGGATTGTATCAAAAATTCTGTACTCCAGATGTATAGACAACTCCTTTATCAGGCTTTCAATACTAAACGGTTTGGCCAGAAAGCCGTCAAATCCGTGACGAAGCGCCGTCGTCTTATCGTTTTTTGCTGAAGAAGCGGATAAGGCGATAATGGGAATTTGCGATGTATCATCATTCTTTTTAAGTTGTTTGGCAGCCTCAAAACCATTGAGAACCGGCATTCTGATATCCATCAGAATCAGTTTGGGCTTGAGTTTTTTTGCCATTGATATGGCCTCCTGGCCGTTACCTGCCGTTATCACCTCCAAACCCGTTTTAACAAGGATTTCTTTTAGCAGGACCCGATTCGATTCAATATCATCGACAACCAGCACCCTGGCTTCGGAAAATTGAACATTCTCGAACGTGAGCGGACCTGTTTCAAGTGGGTGTTTTTCTGAAAAAGCTTTTTTCACATCGAGAAATTCAACGCTGAATCGGCTTCCTTTGCCAGGGGTGCTGGAGACCGCAATGACACCGCCCATGAGTTCCACCAACCGTTTGGTTATGGTCAGCCCAAGCCCCGTACCACCATATCTGGCAACATCCTGACCGGACTGTTGCTCAAAGGATTTGAAAATCGTTTCCTGCTCTTCTTCAAAAATCCCGATACCGCTATCTTCAACACAAATTATCAGGCGCACCCTGTCTTCACCCTTTTTCTCATACGTTGAAGATATTTTCACAAAACCATCTTCCGTAAACTTTATGGCATTTCCAACCAGGTTCAGCAGAATCTGCCTTATGCGTATTTCGTCCAGATAGAGCCATTCCGGTTGATCCGGCGAAAGTGCGATGGAAAAGGCAAGGTTTTTGGAATCAATCTCATTGCTGAATATCTGATCAATTTCCATGAAAATCGAACTTAGATTGACCGGCGCATATGTAATGTCCATCCCTCCGGATTCGATTTTTGAAAGATCGAGAATGTCGTTGATCAACGTCAACAGGCTCCGCCCGGCAGACTTGATGGCATCCAGATAACTCTTCTGCTTTGAATCGGATACCAGCAGTGAAAGCAATTCGCTGAACCCGGTGACCGCATTAAGAGGCGTTCGTAATTCGTGACTCATGTTTGCCAAAAATTCGGACTTGGCCCTATTGGCTTCATCTGCCTTTTTTCGTGCGATTGCCAGTTCTTCATTCTGGGCCGCCAGTTCTTCGGTCCTTTCCTGGATACGTTGTTCCAACTGGTTGTATATCCTTGCATTGTCCAGGGAAATGGCAACCTGGGTTGACAACAGCTTGATCATTTCCTGCTTTTTCAGGGTAAAAATATTTTTGATGCGCCTGTGTTCCAGGTAAATAACGGCAATAAGCCGGGAACCGACATCGGCTGGTAGAACGATGAGTGACTGCGGGTGTATCCGATCAAGATACGCGTCTTCAAGGTAGCCGGAAAACTGCTCTAAGTCGGCAATTTGACCGGTTCTGATCACATAGTGGACCATGTCTACCGACAGCATCTCCTCTTCCAGGGGAAGGCTTTCCAGAATACTCTCTTCACCCTGGATATTTTTAAACGCCTCAATCGACCAGGCATTATCTTTCAGAATCAAAAATCCGCGTTCTGCCCCCGATACCTCAAGGAGGATCTGCATCATCTGTTTCAGCAGACTTTCGATATTGGTTTCCTGGGCCAAGATGTTCTGCGATCTGATCACGCTTAGCAGATCGAGGTTTTGGGTTTGACTTTCAAAATAAACATTGCGGTATTTGTGTCGAAGTTGGTTACATTTTCTTTTTGCCCCCCAAAGATCATAATTATGGAAAGCCTCTTTGACGTAATATTCACATAGTTCTTCGTTTTCTTGTTCCTCCCAAAAAGATGAGAATCTTTCGTAAATTATAGCCGTTTCATGCAAGAAACGGTTATGCCTGGAGGCCGCGATCCCTTCTATATAGCATCGAATAGCCAAAGGAATGTCCTTTTTTTTTCTCGCAATTTCAGCTTCCAAAAGATGCACTTTATGACTGAAATTTCCGGGAGCCCCCTCATTCCATTGCTTCAGTTGTTCGAGATCGTCGAAAATCGTTGAAAAACCTTCATCAGCAGGTTCCAGAACGGTACAGGCGCTTAAAGCCCCATAAAATACACCCGTTTGGATAGAAAGAAAACCAGGTATGGAGTAAAGAAGCGCCCTGGCCTTCTGCCCGAAATCATATGCCTCCTTATGGGCCTCGAAGATAAATGCCAATTGTGCCTTATAAATATAAAGAAAGCAAAGTCCCATCGAATTCTTTAGATTGTTCTTTATAAAAACCGTTTCGCTGAAACCATCCGTGCTGAAGTTTAAAAAATCTCCATCGTCTGACATCAACGTCTGTACAACTTGATAATAGGGTGAAATCAGGGCGACACCATGAAGGTTTTGGGTCTTCCGGTTGAAATCCAACCCCTTTTCGAGTTCCGCCAGCACTACATCCAGTTTTTCACCGCGCTCCCAATAATAGGTGCCTGTATTGTAATAAGTGTAGCCGGCCATTTGAATATCGCCGCCCTGCATCAGCAGGTGATGGGCTTCCCTGGCGATCTCGATGGCGGTATCGTCTTTAATCGACCGGGACCAATGCCAGCAGAACAAAATAAAAAGGTGCTTCGCGTTCCCCAGGGACCGTTTGTTGTTTGCCGCGATCTGCAAGGCATATTCTGCATACTCATAACCGGTCAGATAATCGTTCCGGATCAGGATGAACGGCGTGGAGGCAACGGAAAGAGGGTAGCCCATCGCTTCAAAAACGCCGTTTTGAACGGCAAGTTTCAAGGTGGTAAAGATCAATAGACAGGCAACCGTGGGTTGGTAGAAAAAAGCGGCAGGAACCATCGCCAGAATGAGTTCACAGATGAACTCCATCTCGTGAATGTTTTTTCTTTCGATATTTCGTAATTCTGATATCTTTTTGATCCCCGCTTTCGCGAACAATGCCTCCACCTCGTTCAATTCATGCGCCAAGTCCTCAGCTTGGGGATCAATTCTCAGCTCGATCCCCATTTTCTTGAGGATGGACATTCCGAAAACAGTAGCCTCTTTATACCGCCGCCGCATACTGTCCTGGGAAACCTTTGAAAAATAGTTTTCCTTGAGATCCATAAAATCCTGGCAGCCGGCCAGTTTTTCATAAAAAAATTCATCTGCTTCTTCAAACAGACTGTTCAGGTAGAGGGCGATATGGTACTCTTGGTAGACCTCAGATCGCATCAAATCGGGAACGGAATCCTGCAAAAGGGCCATTGCCTGCCGAACATATACTAAAAATTCGCCGTAGGCAGATATCTCCTTGCTTTTCACAGCGGCTTTCATGTAAATTTCAATATATTTTTCATGATCTTCGTGAATGAGATCAAAGGCCTTGTCCAGGTGAGCTACGAGGTTGAAGAGTTCATCAAGACTTCGGGAAAGTTCATGATGCATGAGGGTTTTTGCAATGTTGAAGTGCAGCTCTGGAAGTCTGTCAATCCGGTTGAGCTGATAACAGGCTTGCTCTATTTTATCATGGGTAAAATAGACATGATCCTGTTGATAATACAGGAGCCCATCTTCAAAAGGCAGCTTCAGAACTTTTGAGATATGGTCTTTTCTTATTCCTGTGACAACCGACAGCACATCCAAACTCACATGATGCCCCACAGCGCCGATGATTCTCATCAGGTCGGTTGTTTCCCGGGGCAGACGCTTCAGCCTGGTTTGCATGAAATCGACTACGTTACTGGAAACCTGCAGGTCTGACACCTTATCCGTATCGATAGTCCAGATTTTGTTCTTCACATCCCTGTGAAAATACGACTGATCTGCCAGTCCTTTCAGTAGCTGATGAACAAAAAACGCGTTCCCATGGGTTTTGTAGAACACGATATGGCTTAACTTCGAATCCCTGTATCCCAGACTGTCCTCGATTAGCATTGAAACATCATCCGGTTCCAGGTCACGGACCACCATCTTCCGATGGAACACGTTATATTTGCCGGCCTCATCGAGAAATTGTTGCAGGGGATGGTGTTGATCCACTTCGTTGGATCGATAGGCCAGGATCACCAGCAGAAAGGAGGGGCCATTCTGCAAAATAGCCCGCAGTACATTGAGAGATACAAGATCCGTCCATTGCAGATCGTCCAGGAAAAGTGTCAGCGGCCGATCTTCCGTTGCCACCATATTGATCAGTTTTAAAAAAAAATAGTTGAAACGGTTTTCCGCCTCCTCGCCTACCAGTTTGTCAACCGGGGCCTGCTTCCCGACAATCGATTCGAGCTTTGGGAAAATCGATGTTAAAATCAGTCCCTGCTCCCCGATACTCTCAGTAAACAACTGGCAAAAATCATCCAGGACGGTTTGCTCCGACAAAAGCAGCATATCGAAAAGGGTATTGAATGCTTCTACAATGGCAAAATAGGGAATATCCCTTTTATATTGCTGGAATTTTCCTGAAATCAATCGACACGCAACCGGAGCGACCTTTTTTTGAAACTCCGACACTATCGTTGATTTTCCAACGCCTGAATACCCTGCAATGGTCACCAGACGACCTTTGCCATCTGCAAGTTCCTTGACCGCCGCTTTCAACAGTCCGATTTCCAGCTCCCTGCCATAGATTTTATCGGTCACCCTGAATTTGAGATCCATATCCTGGCTGGATAATTTAAACCCTGGATCATTATAGTGTTCCAGATCGAACAGAATACCATCGATCGATTTGTACCGGTCCGATTTATCCTTCTCCAAAAGCTTCTCCACAATTTCTGACAAGCCTTTGGAAATTTTTGATTCCACTGAAACAGGTGGAACAGGCTGTTTGGCCACATGCAGCGAAATCAGATGGGATAGATTGTCGGACTCGAAAGGCAATTTTCCCGTCAGCAACCAATAGAGCAGGACGCCGAACGAATAATAATCACTGGCTGCCGATGTTATTCCTTCCACTCTTTCCGTGCGTTCAGGCGCCACGAAATGAGGGTTGAGAATCTGCCTATAGATAGAAGTCCTATCCTCCCCCGCAATTGTAGCCGATACAAAATTATGCAGCATCGGATCGCCATGTGGCCCGATTGTAATGGTTTTGAGTGATAGATTGTTGTAGATAATCCCTTTGCTATGAATTTCCTTAAGAATCGACAAAATCGATTTGGCAAAATCAATTTTTTCCAAAAGCGGTCTATTTTCGCTGAAATACAGCTCCGCTGAAATCCCCTCTGTGTACTCCTGAACCAATATCGTTTTCCCGTTATTCACGAACTTTTCAACAAATTGATCAACGGCGTTGCTGGAAATGTATTCGGAAAACAGGAACTCGTGATCTGCAAGTTCCGGCTCTGAATATTCATGTAAAAAAAAGGCCATTTTTTCAGCTAAGACTAAATAGACTATTTTATAACCTTCCTTTTGAAGAACCTTGGATATTTCGAATCTGCCGATTTTCATAAGGAATTCTTTCCGTTCTCATTTGATGTATCGATTGGGCGAAAATGCGTGCCATTCACTTTTTTTTATGATATCCCCCACAGGGAAGATACGCAATCAGTAATTTCTGGTTAGGTTCTTGCATCAACAAAGTGTAATTTTTGCTCTTTTACATATTGTGAGTCCACATCATCCGGTAACCAGCGCAACTCGTTTTCAATAGCGGTCCGCAACTGTTTGACTCGCCGTATGGACACTTTCTCCTTGAAATGTTTTTGGCAATGTATAGCCAGCAACAGATAGGTGATCAGGCCGGCCACAATCTGGACCATCAGGCCGTTGCCGAGGTTCTGTTTGGGTGCTGGCTGTGCTTAAGAAAGAAACGGTCGCTTGCCGGCTAAGGCTGAACAGTATTTCGGGCCGCTATTGATAAGGGGAATTATTTTCAGTATATCTGCAATTATATGGTCGCGCAGGCTTTTCTTAGAAGGATTAAGGGGATTAACAGCATCCAAGACCTTCGTTTAACCCGGGATACATTCGAGGGTGACAACATTATGATGCCGTGATTCCGGATCGTCAACCCTGGAAATGAAGATGTTGATCATGAAAAAAGTATCTCGATTAAATTGGATATTTCTCTTTTTCCCCGCCCTGTTATTTTGTCTAAATGTGCAGGGCTGCGGCCCGCCACCAGCAGTTATTTCCGAGAGTTCCGGGGATATGAAGCTTGCCCGGTTATTAGAAAAAAGGCGCATCGCAGCGAATCAGCCCGCGTTGGCGGCAGCGGTTGTTGTCGGTGGAAAAATCAAAGCAGCCGCAGCAGTCGGTACCCGAAAGTATGGAACCCGGAACTGGGTGACTGTCGATGACAATTTTATCATCGGATCCTGTGGCAAGGCCCTTACTTCCACGGTGGCTGCATTGATGGTCGATGAAGGAATGCTGCGCTGGGATACGACCATCGGCAATGTGTTCCCATCTCTGGAATCGTCTGATGCATTCAGAAACATCAGCCTGATGCAGCTCCTGTCGCACAGCGCTGGGTTGCCCAAAAGTTTTATGGCAGATCTTAAACGCAGCGTATCCTATACGCCGACCGCTGGAAGACTTGTCTATTTGAGCCAGATTGCGCAAACAGAGCTGCACCATCCGCCCGGCACGGTAAAATTTTACTCCAACACCGGCTACATTCTGGCCGGTCTGATGATGGAAGTTGTTTCAGGTAAGGAATTCAACGAACTGATGTCGATGAAATTATTTAAGCCGCTTAACCTCGCCACGGCAGGATATGGCGCCCCGGCTTAATTCGATCCGGATTCACAACCATGGGGACATCGGTGGGATAGATCGAGCCGGTCTTTGAAGATGCTGCGGAAAGATGACCCCCATTGGCTGGATCCAGCCGGAAATGTCAGCCTGTCAATAAAAGACTGGGCCAAATTCGTGATTGCCCACATGGTATCCGATCAGGCGCCTCAAAGTATCTTTCTTAAATCGGAAGCCATGCAAAAATTGCATACCCCGCCGGATCATCTTGATTGGTCTTATGATGAAGAGTATTTGGAGTTTTGGAACAAAGAGTGCGGTTGGCCCCTTCAATCGGCCGATTATGCTTTGGGATGGTTCGTCAACAATGCAGTGTCGGACAACGCGTGCCTTCATCATTCAGGGACGAGTCAGGGCTTTCAGGCAGAGGTCTATTTGTCGACAAAAAGCCGATGCGCCATCGTACTGGCAACCAATGCCAGGATGGGCCATATTCACCTCTATCGAACGGCAATGGCTATTAACGACATATATGCCCTGAACATCGATATGCCCAAAAACTGACAGGAAGAAGGAAGCCAATCGGGTGGTTGTGCGTGCATCGGCCCGGACGTGATGGCCAAACGATCAGCGCCTGGTTCCCGGCAGCGACGGGGATGACCAAAAGGTAATGTTGCGGCAATCTTCAGGTAATATCGACAAACGATTATTATCTGCAGAAACGATCGGGTCAACGACCCGATCGGCGTCTCCTCCTCCCCTCCCATGGCCGGGCCACCTTGCGGTGGCCCGGCTTCCGTTTGAGCGGTTGGACGCCAGGCTCAGACGGGCGGCCGCGAAATCCGGCGCGGTGGGACAAACGTCCGTCCAGGAACTGGTCGGGCGGCATGTTTTGTGGATCCATTGAAGCGATGGCCGAAGCCATGTTGCAGGGCAAAGAGGCTATGGAAAAGAAAAAGCATCGGTACCTGTCAGCCGTTCTGGTGATTCTGGCGGCCACGGCCACCGGGGCCTGGTTCGCACGCGACCGGCTTTGGCCGTCCCCGAAACCGGTTTACGTCACCGTTCCGGTAACCCGGCGCGACATCCAGGAGACCGTCTCGTCCACCGGGGTACTCAACGCCTCCCAGCAGGTCGATGTCGGTGCCCAGGTCTCAGGCCAGATACAATCGCTGAAGGTTTCCCTGGGCGACCGCGTCAAGAAGGGGCAGTTGTTGGCGGTGATCGACCCTTCGGTCAAACAAAACGACCTGCGGGACGCCGAAGCCGCTTTAAAGACCATCGAGGCTCAGAAACGGGCCAAGCTCGCGCTTCTCAAACAGTATGAACTCGCCTACAGGCGCCAGCAGGCCATGCGCCGCAGCGACGCCTCGGCCCAGTCAGATCTGGAAAGCGCAGCGGCCAGCCTGGAAAGTACCCGGGCCGAGATTGCGGCCCTGGACGCCCAGATTGTCCAGGCCACCATCTCGGTGGATACCGCCAGAAAGAATCTCGGCTATACTCAGATCGTGGCACCCATGGACGGGGTGGTGGTGGCGGTGGCCGCCGAAGAGGGGCAGACAGTGGTTTCAACCCAGTCCGCGCCGACCATCCTGACCCTATCCAACCTGGATACCATGACCGTCAAAGCCTTGATCAGCGAGGCGGACGTGATCCGGGTCAAACCGCAAATGCCGGTCTACTTCAGTATCCTGGGTGACCCGGACAAGCGCTATGACAGTACGTTACGTTCGGTGGATCCGGCGCCGGAAACCATTAACAACACGGACACTTCGGCCAAGACTATCAGTTCGGCGGCCACCTACTACAACGGCCAGTTCGACGTACCCAACCCGGATCATAAGCTGCGTATTTTCATGACCGCCCAGGTCTCCATCGTGCTCGGAGAGGCCAGGCAGGTGCTTTGCATCCCCCTGTCGGTTCTTGGACAAAGTCAGGGCAACGGCCGCTACACAGTGAGGGTGCTCACCGCCGGCCGTGCCGAAACCCGTGTGATCCGCACCGGCCTCAAGGACAACGTCTATGTCCAGGTGCTTGATGGCCTGCATTTGGGAGAGCAGGTCATCGTGGGCGACTCGCTTACGGCGGAAAAGAGCATTGAGAACGACCAAAGACCCGGTGGGCCGCCTCACGGCGGACCGCCGCCGCCCATGAGGTAAGCGATGAGCGGGCCGCTGATTGAAATTACCGATCTGGAACGCTCCTTTCCGTCCGGCGATACTGCGGTGAAGGTCATCAAAGGGCTGAACCTGAAGATCGAGGCCGGCGAGATGGTGGCCATCATGGGTGCTTCCGGTTCGGGCAAGTCGACTTTGCTCAACATCCTCGGCTGCCTGGACCGGCCCAGTGCCGGAAGTTACCGGGTCGACGGCCGGGAGACGGCTCGGCTGAGCAGCGACGCGCTGGCCGCGTTGCGCAGGGATTATTTCGGCTTCATTTTTCAAAGCTATCATCTTCTGCCCCACCTTTCAGCCCTGGGCAACACTGAAATGCCGGCCATCTACGCCGGTGTCAGGAAAAAGGAGCGCCTGGCGCGGGCCCAAGTCTTGCTCCAGCGCCTCGGGCTGGGCGATCGCAGCCACCACCGGCCCAGCCAGTTGTCCGGCGGCCAGCAGCAGCGGGTGAGCATCGCCCGGTCCCTGATCAACGGTGGTGAAGTCATCCTGGCCGATGAGCCGACCGGGGCCCTGGACAGCAAAAGCGGCCAGGAGGTGATGGCGATCCTGGACGAGCTGCACGCCCAGGGGCACACCATTATTTTGGTGACCCACGATGCGACCATCGCGAGCCAGGCCCAACGCATCATCCGGATCCGGGACGGTGAGATCATCGCCGACGAAATCAACCCCCTGCCAGGCCTTGCGCAAAGCACCGCGCGGCAGTGGGCCGAGTCCCACCCATCGAGCCGCTGGGCCACCCGCATCGGCCTTTTCCTCGAAGCCTTCAAGATGGCCTGGGTGGCCATGACGACGCACCGGCTGCGCACCTTGCTGACCATGCTGGGGATCATCATCGGGATCATGGCCGTTGTCAGCGTGGTGGCTGTGGGCCAGGGCGCCCGGCAGAAAGTGATCAGTGACATCAGCGCCATCGGTACCAACACCATCGATATCTACCCGGGTACCGGCTGGGGCGATGTGCGTTCGAGCCGGGTCGAGACCCTGGTGCCGGCCGACCTTGATGCGCTTAAGGCCCAGGTCTATGTCGACAGCCTGACGCCGAACATCGGCGCCAATCAGGAACTTCGTTACCGCAACATCGTGGCCAACGCCGCGATCAAGGGTGTGGGCGAGGCCTACTTCCGGGTCAAAGACATCACCATGGAGCTGGGCCGGCCCCTGCTGGCCCGCGACATCGCCACTCTGGCCCAGGTGGCGGTGATCGACCAGAACACGAAAAAGAAGCTGTTCCCTCAAGGGGAGGATCCCATCGGCCGGACCATTCTTGCCGGCAACGTGCCCATCGTGATCGTGGGGGTGGCGGCCGAAAAGGAGTCGGTCTTCAAAGACGAGAACCTCAACGTCTGGATGCCCTACACGGCGGTGATGAACCGGATCTCGGGCCAGCAGTACTTCAGTTCCATCACGGTGCGCGTGGCCGCCGGCATGTCCAACGAAATCGCCCAACAGGGCATCGAGCATCTGCTGGCCGCGCGCCACGGCACCAAGGACGTCTATACCCGCAGTTCGGACAGCATCCTGAAAACAGTGGAAAAAACCACCGCCACCCTTACGCTGCTGATCTCATCCATCGCGGTGATCTCCCTGATCGTGGGCGGGATTGGGGTGATGAACATCATGCTGGTCTCGGTCACCGAGCGCACCCGCGAGATCGGCATCCGCATGGCGGTGGGTGCCCGGCAGGCGGATATCATGCAGCAGTTTTTGATCGAGGCGGTGCTGGTGTGCATGATCGGCGGAGGCTTCGGAATCCTGCTTTCCTTCGGTGTCGGCATCGTGTTTTCGTATTTCGTCAGCGCCATCAAGATGCAGTTCTCATCGCTGTCGATCGTTTCGGCCTTCGCCTGTTCGACCTTTATCGGAGTGCTGTTCGGCTTTTTGCCCGCCCGCAGCGCCGCGCGTCTCGATCCCATCGAGGCTCTCGCCCGGGAATAGGATCATGTTCGACACGACGGATAAATCAACGCCTGCTCGGGTTGTATACCGGCTGCTGGCTGCGCTGCTGCTGATTTTTTTAACTGCCTGCAGCGCAATGGTCCGTACCGAGTACCAGCCACCGGCCTTCGCTCTGCCGGACCGCTGGCAGACCGAGGTCGGAAACGGCGCACAGATACTGGCCTCCGACCGCTGGTGGCTGGTGTTCGAGGACCCGCAGCTCGACCGGCTCATCGAACGGGCATTGAAGACCAACAACGATTTGGCCGCTGCGGCCATCAAGGTGCGCAAGGCCCGGCTGCAGGCCGGACTCGAGGCGACCAACCGCACCCCGGATCTTGCCGTCGCTGCCAACACCGGTACACAGCGGGATCTCGAAAGCGGTGGGAGCGCCCGCAGTACTTCTGCCAGTGCCAGGCTGAGCTGGGAGTTGGATCTGTGGGGCAAACTGGCCGGCAGCCGTAACGCCGCCGAATGGGAGGCTCGGGCCACCGAAGAGGATCGGGCTGCGGCCACCCTTGCACTGATCGGTACCACCGCCGACCTCTACTGGCAAATCGCCTATCTTAGCCAGGCGATCCGCACCGGTCAGGAAAGCGTGGCCTACGCTGGCCGGACCCTGGATCTGGTGCGGGCCAAATTCGAGGCCGGTGCGGTCTCCGACCTGGATCGGTTGCTGGCCGAAAAAGATCTGGAGAGCCAGAAGGCCGACCTGGCCGACCTGGAGCAGCAGATGATCGAGGTGCGCAACGGCCTGGCTATCCTCTTCGATCAGGCCCCGGGGCAGGTTATGGCCGACGCGCAGGCGCTGGGCGATCTTTCCATACCGGCTGTCGCGGCCGGCATCCCGGCATCCGTGCTGAGCAACCGGCCGGACCTCAAGGCCGCTGAAATGCGCCTGCACGCCACCCTGGAAGAGGCCAATGTGACCCGCGCCGGCTACTACCCCAGGCTGAGCCTGACCTCGTCGCTGGGCACCAGCAGCGCGGAGTTGTTGAACCTTTTGCGGAACCCGGTGGCCGCCCTGGGCGCCGATTTGGCATTGCCCTTTGTCCAGTGGAATCAGGCACGGCTCAACACCCGCATTGCCGAGGCTGCCTATGAACAGGCGGTGGTCGAATTCCGCCAGACCCTGTACGAGGCGCTCAAGGAGGTGGAAAACGTCTTGGCGGCGCGCAGCCATTACCTGACCCGGGAAGGGAGCCTGCGGCGCACCGCCATCCTGGCCCAAAAGACCGAGCGTCTGGCCGAAATCCGCTACCGGGCGGGCCAGACCGGTGTGCAGGAGTGGCTCGATGCGCAGCAGGAAAGGCGTACGGCGCAACTGGCCCTGGCCAATAACTGCTACGACCAGCTTAAGAACATGATGTCGCTTTGCCAGGCCCTCGGCGGGGGCCAAATTGGGAAAAAGTAAACTCCGTGGCGGATGGAATCCGTCGTTACCGCATCGCAGCATTCAACTGTCGGACACAGGTGAGTGCAGTCACTGTCAGCGCCCAAGCAAGCAGCCGGCCACGGCATCACCCATTTCCATGGTGTTTACCGGGCTGTAGCCGGCGGCGATGTCCGGGGTCCGGATGCCGGCCGCCAGGGTTTTGGCCACCGCGTTTTCCACTGCGTCGGCGGCTTCGGTCAGATCGAAGCTGTAACGCAGCATCATTGAGGCCGACAGGATCTGGGCGATCGGATTGGCGATGCCCTGGCCGGCGATGTCCGGGGCGCTGCCGCCGGCCGGCTCGTAAAGGCCGAATTTGTTGTCCGAAATGCTGGCGGACGGCAGCAAGCCCATCGAGCCGGTGATCATGGCGCACTCGTCCGAGATGATGTCACCGAACATGTTGGGGCATAGCAGCACGTCGAATTGATGGGGGTCCCGGATGAGTTGCATTGTGGCGTTGTCTACGTAAATATGCTTCAATTCGACCTCGGGATAAGCCTTGGCCGCCTCGCTGACCACTTCGCGCCAGAGTATCATGGTGGTTAAAACGTTGGCCTTGTCCACCGATGCGACTTTACGATTTCTTATCATAGCGGCGTCAAAGGCGCACTTGGCGATCCGCGCGATCTCCTCGCGGGTGTATTCCATGGTGTCGAAAGCACGTTCCTGCGGGCCGTTGCCCTCGCGGCCTTTGGGCTGGCCGAAGTAGATGTCTCCGGTCAGTTCCCGAATGCAGAGAATATCGAAACCGTTTTTGACGATGTGCGGATGCAGCGGGCTGGCACCGGTCAAGTCTGGAAAGACCTTTGCCGGCCGCATGTTGCAAAAAAGATTGAAGCGTTTGCGAAGGGTCAGCAGGGAAGCGCGCTCCGGTTGTTGGGCGGGGGGCAGCCCTTCCCACTTGGGACCACCGACCGAACCGAAAAGGATCGCATCGCTCTGCTCGCAAAGGTGCAAGGTGGTATCGGGCAGGGCCGCACCGTGGCGGTCGATGGCGATGCCCCCGACATCGGCATGGTTATAAGTCAGTTGAAAGCCGAATTTTTTTTGAGCTGCATCAAGCACTTTCAGCGCTTCGCGCATCACCTCGGGCCCGATACCGTCCCCGGATAGAACCGCAACGTTGTACATATGAAACCGTCCTGTTCGTTAACTATTTGTATGCATGACAGATTATTCCGCAAAGAGAGCAGAGATGCCTTATTCTCCGGCAACACTTTGCTGCTTCCTCGGATGACAGAATATTTTGTCATAGTCAATGCTTAATGGTCAGTGGCAGGATGTGATCTCGGAAAATAGGAAATACGGGCAAGCCGAATCGTCAACCGGAGGGGGTGATCGGCAGAGGCTATGCGCAATCTGTTGCCCGGAATAGCAGCGGAACATTCATACCATTGTCACAAATGCCTCGTTTTTGGCTATCAGGCAGCCACCACGACCGAAACAAGATAGAGTAGCATTCATTAAGACGGAAATCGAGAATCAACAGGCATTAAAACTCTCAGGCTGTGAATAGACATCGATAACCACCATAGAAATTGTAGATACTGGCAAGTCATTTCTCTAAAAATGTAAGGACTGTTTTTGGCGCAAAAAATTGAGATAGAATTTTGAGGACTTGCATTAGCAATCCATGCTGGACTCGAAAAACAATTGACCTGGTCAAAGGTCCTTGGTAGTTTTTTTTTGAAAAAGCTTATCTAAAAAGATAACCTCGGGGATTTTCCGAGCGATTTATAGTGTCTGCTGTGATTTCATTATGCCCGATTAGATGTTTGCAATTGCCCGTTTGCGATTGTCTGCACGGGTATCTTTCAGCAAAAAAAGGAACAAATAATGAATTCCAAGATCTATGAAATCATTGACGTACCTGCCAATCGGAAATTGCTGGAAAGTTTTAGCGATTCGGTCGGGATTCCTACGGCGATTGTCGATCTTGACGGTAATATCATAATAGGCTGCCGATGGCAAAAAATTTGTACGCATTTTCACAGAACGAACAGTCAAGCTGTAAAAAAATGTAATGAAAGCGATACGACGCTATCAAGAAATCTGAAAGATGGGCAAAAATACTCTTTGTATCACTGCCATAATGGACTTGTTGATGCAGCCTCACCGATTATGGTGAATGGGAACCATATTGCAAATGCATTTGTAGGACAATTTTTAATAGATTCACCAAATATCGATTTTTTTAAACAACAGGCAAAAGAATATGGGTTTGATGAAAAAGCATATCTTTTGGCGTTATCGGAAGTACCGATAATCAAAGAGGAAAAAATATCGGTAGTTTTAAAGTTTTTAGTTAATTATGCAGAAATGCTGGCCGATATGGTGTTAAAGCACGAAGCACAATTAAAATCAGAAAGGAAGTTGAGAAAAGCGGCACAAGAAATTTCATCATTTAAAGCGGCAACAGAGATTATAGAAACAGATCGTAAACGGCTTCTTTCGATTTTGGACGGTATTGAAGATGTTATTTATGTCGCAGATCCTGAAAATTATGAGCTGATGCACGTGAACAAAACATTCAAAGATAAATGGGGAGAAGATTCTGTCGGGAAGAAATGCTATAGGGTTCTTCACGGCAGGGACGATCCCTGTCCGTTTTGTACGAACAAACTCATTTTGGGTGAATTTATAGGTCGTTCTCATATTTGGGAATTCCACACAGCCTCTAAGAACCAATGGTTTCGTTGCACAGATAAGGCCATCCAGTGGGTCGATGGGCGGATGGTTCGCTTCGAGATTGCAACGGATATTACGAAGATGAAATTCTTGGAAAATAAACTTAAAGAAAAAAATGATGAACTGGAACGTTCCAATATGGAGCTTGAGCAGTTCGCCTATGTGGCCTCTCACGACCTTCAAGAACCATTACGCATGGTCGCCAGTTATACTGAGATTCTCGAGCAAAAGTACAAGGGAAAGCTAGATCAGAAAGCAGATAAATACATAGGCTATGCTGTCGAAGGTGCAAAGCGAATGCAGGGGCTTATAAATGATCTTCTTGTTTTGTCACGGGTTAACACCCGAGGTAAGCCCTTCGGGCCGACGGATTGTAATGACCTGATCAAAAGCGTTTTGAGCGGCCTCAAAGGTTCCATTAATGAAAAGAAAGCACAAATAAATGTGGATCCGATGCCGACAGTATTGGGGGATGCTACACAACTTTATCAGCTATTTCAGAACCTGATCAGTAATGCCATAAAGTTTCACGGAGTGGAGACGCCCGTTGTAAATATTTCGGCAGTAAAAGAAGGCAAGGAATGGGTTTTTTCAATAGAAGATAATGGGATCGGCATCGATCCGCAATTTTTCGAAAGAATATTTGTCATCTTTCAGAGACTTCATCAGCGTGGTGTTTATCAGGGCACCGGTATCGGGCTTTCTATAGCCAAGAAGATCGTAGAACGTCATGGTGGTAGAATTTGGGTTAAATCCGAACAGGACAAAGGGTCCCAGTTTAATTTTGCTTTGCCAACTTTGAACTAGCTCCAAGGAGATAAATATGAGTGGCACAATAAAAATTTTGCTTGTCGAAGACAATCCTGGAGATGCTGATTTGACCTGTGAAAAGCTTGAGGAAAGTAAAATTTTGCACGAAATAAGTGTCGTTAAAGACGGCGTAGAGGCGATGGAGTTTCTCTTGAAAAATGGCCCCTATAAAGACGAATTGAGGCCTGATCTCGTTTTGCTTGACCTCAATTTACCCCGTAAAGATGGGCGGGAAGTACTATCTGAAATGAAATCATTGCCGGAATTAAAAAGGATTCCTGTAGTTGTATTGACTTCATCACAGGCAGAGGAGGATATCCTTAAAACATATGAATTACAGGCAAGTGCATACGTTACTAAACCCGTTGACTTGGCCGGTTTCGGAAAGATCGTAAAAGCGATCGAAGGATTTTGGTTCTCGGTTGTGCGCTTTCCTCCGGAGGGCTGAGATTATGACCCAATATTGCATGGCGTTTAATATCCTTCTTGTAGAAGATAACCCTGGAGACAGGGATCTTATTATCGAGCAGCTCGAACAATCAAACAGGTCCTTTAAAATTGAAACAACTGTCTGTTTGGCCGATGCGCTGTTGACTATAAACAAGGATGATTTCAATATTGTCCTGCTTGATCTTGGTCTTCCCGACAGTACAGGATTAGATACCTTGATCCAGTTTAAGTCGCATGTGCAAAACATACCGATAATTGTACTTACCGGTTTAGACGATGAAATAGCAGGTATCGAAGCGATCAGAAAAGGGGCTGAAGACTACCTTGTTAAAGGACAGGTGACTGCAAACTTGCTGGTCCGATCTTTTTTGCACGCCATTGAACGACATCTACTTAAAGAAAGAGTAGATCATTACAACAGCGTCTTGCGTGCTATCCGAGACATCAATCAACTCATCGTGCGGGAAAGTGATCCCTGCCAGCTGATTTTAAAAGCCTGCAAAGTACTGGTTGATACGCGCGGTTACAGAGGGGTCTGGGCGGCCTTAGGAGGTTGCATAGGACCGGCCTCATTCTTTACACATGCAGGATTCTACGATGGTTATCAATTTCTGGAAAATAATATAATACAAGGGATATGGCCGGCCTGTGTTGGCAAGGCTCTTGGATCGAATGAGCGTATCGTTATTCTAAATCGATGCGGAAATGATAGTTGTCCGTTCCAAACAAACTGTAGTAAAAATTTTGTCGGGGTAAGTTTGCTTAAAAGCGTTGATAAAATTTATGGTGTTTTTTTAGTATTTTTTTCAAACTCGCTTGAAATAGATACGGAAGAAAAGAGGCTTTTACACGAAATATCAGATGATTTATCATTCTCATTCCATGCTATAGAAACAAAGCGGCAGCATAGGGATGCAGAAGAGCATATTCAGCAACAGCATCTTTTCTTGCAGTTACTAATGGATGCAATTCCTATATCTGTATTTTACAAAGACACGCGAGGTGTTCTAATAGGATGTAATGATGCTTTTGCTGAATTTTTGAGCAGAACGAAAGAGGAAATCACCGGAAAATGGGCGAACGATATTTTTTCAGAAGAAATGGGTGAATGGTACACAAAATTTGATTCAAATTTGTTGAAAATCCCTGGAATACAGCAATATGAATCAAAAATTCGAAAAGTGGATGGAAGCAGGCGTGACGTACTCATTAACAAGGCATCATACTTTGATGCAGAGGGGGGCGTAGGTGGAATTATCGGTGCCATGCTAGATATAAGCGATAGGAAGGTAATGGAAAAACGCCTTTTGCAGTCGCAAAAAATGGAATCGATCGGCACCCTGGCAGGTGGTATTGCGCATGATTTCAATAATATATTATCCGCTATAATCGGTTATACAGAGCTGTCTTTTGATGTGGTAGAGAAAGGATCTGAAGTTGATAACAATCTTAAAGAAATTTATACAGCATCCAACCGGGCCAAGGAACTTGTCCAGCGAATATTGGCATTCGCGCGAATTTCAGATGAGGAAATAAGGCCTATTCAACCGCAATTGATTATCAAAGAAGTTTTGAAACTTATACGTTCATCAATTCCTGCTACGATTGATATTAAGCAGGATCTAAATAGCAATTCGTATATTATGGGAAGTGCTACCCAAATTCATCAGGTAATGCTGAATCTTTGCACAAATGCTGCTCAGTCTATGGAAGAAAAAGGTGGTTGCCTTGCAATCAATTTAGAAGATGCTTTTATAGCCCCCGGCGCCCATATGGATTTTGTGGATATAACTCCTGGAGACTATATCAGGATAATGGTTAAGGATACCGGTACCGGCATTTCACCAGAAATTATCGGCTCTATTTTTGAGCCTTATTTCACAACCAAGAAGCCTGGAGAGGGGACTGGAATGGGCTTGGCACTGGTCCACGGAATAGTTCATAGCTATGGAGGGCGGATTTTTGTGGACAGTACAACCGGAAAAGGGACCGCCTTCAACATTTATCTGCCGATTTGCCGAATGACTGAGGGAGAAAATTCATGCAATCTTGAGGTGTTGCCAAGAGGGAGTGAACGTATTTTAGTTGTCGATGATGAACCTTCTGTAGCGAAAATAAATTGCAAGCTACTTGAAAAGTTGGGGTATTCGGTGACCATAAGTGGTGGCGGCATCGAGGCTCTGGAAATGTTTCAATTGGATCCCGGAGCTTTTGACTTGGTTATTAGCGATATGACAATGCCGAAAATGACAGGTGATATTTTGGCCATTGAATTGATAAAGATCCGGCCTGATATACCGGTTATACTTTGCACCGGTTACAGCAAGAAAATATCCGAAAATCTGGAAAAACAGTTATGGATCAAGGGCTTTTTATCTAAACCTGTTGTAAAGGCGGATATGGCAAAAACTGTCAGAAAAGTTCTCGATAAGGCTAAAATGGTCACACACGCGCACAAGGCCTTTCAGTTGCCCTAAAACTGGTGGAGGCGGCGGGAGTTGAACCCGAGGACCCATATAAAAAACATAGTAAAAACAGTAGGAAAGAAAATCGCAGGGGAAACCTGTGGGAAACCGTGTGTACTTACGACTCAGGAGAAAAGGCATCCATTACAGCCATCACAGTGCAGAGTGGTAGCTATCAGCTATCATTAAGACCCCTCGGCCGCCCTTTAGCCCTTAGGTACTGATTAAGATCGATTACCACGGCCCGACTAGCCTCCTCCAGATCCAAATCGGGCCGATTCATTCCGCATCATAGGTTCCGTTTTTTATAGGACCGTTCCTAATATTTGATTCAGGCTCTGACCTGGCAAGCTTGAAGCCTTTAAGAATCCCCGCCACATATACGCTGATCTCATGGATAGATTTCGGGCTTAGCTCGTGAAGCTCACGGAGATCCTTTGTGATTCGATTAATCAGCTCGTTATCTTCATGATTTCCGAGTTCCGCGATATATAGCGGCCCTCTTCCTGTAAAGAGCCAATTAATATTCACCCCAAGCCTATTACATATGTTGTTCAGGGCTTCAGCGCTGGGGATTCGCCCCTTTGCATAATTGTGCATTGTTGCCTGATTAATGCCTGATTTTTTTGCAAATTCAGTGACATTGCCCCCACTGATTTCGGATATCAAGACATTAAGCCGCTCAGTAAAACTTGCTATATGTAATTTTTTTGTTGACATAAACAATAATTGTAATTTATAGAGCGGAAAAACATGACGATTGTAAAAATAACGATAGACGAGGCCAAAAATCCAAATTGTTCCTATCCGAAAGCGCCTGAAATAGCAACCAAAAGAGAGTGGCCGATCTCATGTTAGGGGAAATGACCATGGACGCAAGCCAGCCTGAACACGTGCAGTTGTCGCTATTCAAAGAAATCCCTTCCCCCTCTCCAGGACGTCAGTCCCCGAAAATAACCATGAATGATGTCCTGTGCGGCTCCCTGCGTCTGGTGGGGGCCACTTCGAAAGAATCCGGGAACGGGAACCCCTTCCCGGAAACCCAGATGAAAAGGGGGAAATGACCATGGAAGCTACCACAAACGCCAACACCGGGAACGAAATCAAGCTGGGTAAGGAAATAGAAGAAATCCTGAAACAGAATAAAAAGAGCATTGAAGCTGCCGCGAAAGCCGGGAGTGTAATCAAGCTGAGTCGGGAAACGGTCATAAAGGTTCTGAAAAGGGAGTTAGCCGAAGCCGAAGAGGGAAAGGCAAAGGCCTGTCTATATCGTGATGACCATTACAGGGGTTTCGAATCCGGCCGGACCAGCTCCCTGAAATTCGCCATAAGGCTTTTATCGTAGCCGAACCACAACCAAAGGAGGGAAATCATGAGCGAACTATCACCTATGGTCTTACAAGGCACTATTGTGGGTATCACCAAGCGGCAGATCCGCCCCAGGCAAGGCGGGAAAAAATTCGATCCGTTCACCGTGTATACCTATTTCGTGGTGGGCGAAGGGAAACGAAGTCCAGTAGCAATCAGATCGACCGAAAACGGCCGGCAAGTTGGCGATGAAGTGGAGATCCCCTTTTACATCAAGCCCTGGCAGACCGAGAAGAGTTCAGGCTACGAGCTTCGGGAGGCAACGTCGCGAGATTGACGAATCCGGACCGGATCGCATCTCCCCGGCGATTCGGTCTTTCTTCTTCGGGAAGGTCTTCGGGATGAAAAAAGTAGTCGCCATGATGTGGTGGTTATGGGTCGTTTCGGTTATCTGCATGATAAAAGTGCCGTCAACGGAAGCAACCTGCGGGTGGAGATATGTACGCTGGGAATATGAGGACGGTAGTTGTGTAAGTAATAACTGCGCGACGCATGATGAAACAATTTGTTATGATTACTGCACCGCATATGGGTATTGCTATGTGATTAGAACAACTACGCCACCGAGTACTGAAACACCGCACAACCCGAGATGTGAGGGGACAGACTTTCTCCATTGTGATGGAGAATCTTGCGTGTGTCTTGAGAATATGGGCGGGGAATATTCAGCGCCGCCTGCGTGGATGAGCTGTACAGAAGGTGAAGACTGTATAGATGAGGATGGAGATGGAATTAACGATATTTACGAGCCGCAAGTCGTGCCGGACTTAGATCAAGATGGAATACCGGATGATTACGATTTTTACCCCGATGACCCTGATGAATATCAATGGCGGCCATTTGTAAAAATTAAAGATGGTGAAGGGGAGGTTATCGCCTATGGCCTCGAAACAGATAAAGGAGATAAATTCACGGTAGGTTCCAACAATTGGCCAGAAGATTATCAAGTACATATAATGATAGGTCAAGACTGGCAATCGGCAGCAAGTTATCAAAGTTGGTCCTCGTCTGGCAGTGCAAATCAAGGTGTAACAAAAGGCTTTTCCTGGGGTGGTTCATCCGGAGGATCAACAACCGGAGGTACAGGGTCAACCGGAGGGTCGACGACTGGGGGCTCGGGCTCGGGTTCGGGATCACCGAGTGGCGGTCAGCCAGACAACGGCGGATACCCGACGATAGGGCAGCAGCCGGTAGAAGGCGATACGGATGGCCAGTTACTGGAGAAGATTGCAGAAAACACAGCGTCCGGCACCAGCAATCAGGATCTGCTTTTGCAGGCGCAGCGCAAAGCGATAGAAAACCAGGTAGGAATTACGAACAACCAGCAATTGCAGTTGACCGAGCAAAGAACCATTGCAAACAATACACAAGCAATTGCAAACAACCAAGGTGTTCTAAATCAAGAGATACAGAACATCACGAATAATACAGCGGCAGTAGCAGACAATCAAGGGGTGATCAAAAATGAGCTGCAAACGTCAAATAAAAAAGCGGACTTGTCGCTTACCTTGGATCAAACAAGAAATACGAAATTAGATAATCAATCCAAGCTTCTTGAAGATATCAAGGATGAGTTGGAAAAACCGGATGGATCATTCGAACACGGATCAACCGGAGAATATGAAGGAACTGATTACAGTCAATCGGAGGATTTAGAAATCCAAACCAAGCTGGACGAACTTGGAACGTCTTATAGTGAACGATTCGAAGAATTCATTGAAAATCTTAAAGGTTCATCTTTCTTAAGCGCTCAGCTTGAATATTTTAAAAATCTTCCATCGAGTTCGGATTCAATAATAGAAGTAAATATCGGGAAATGGGGCAACGAAAGCCAGCAAAAAGCAACCATTGACATGACAGCCTATGCCGATAGCTTTCAAATCATGAAAACCATTTTGATGGTGGTGTGCGGATTTTTCTGCATTCGGATCATATTACTGAAAAAGGGTTGATTCATGGATTGGATAAACTTCGATTTTAGCCAGATGCTCGATAAGATCCATTCATTCCTGGATCAGTTCTTCAATCAGGTAAAGGATCTTGCTGACTGGTTCATAGCTCAGGTCATATATCTTCTGGGAAAAATGCTTTACACGATTTACTCTATCTTTCTCTTGCTCGTAGAAAGCATCGTCAATGGAATCTCCTTTGTTGGAAGCACGGCAATCGATTTTGCGCAATGGGCAAACCTTCCCCCTGAGGTAATCTGGATGATGCATCAAATAGGATTGCCCCAATGTCTTTCCATGATTGCGGCGGCCATCATGATTCGAGTAACTTTGAATTTGATTCCAGGGGTCCTGACGCGGATATGATCATTTTCTACATAGGCGGAACCGGCTGCGGGAAATCCTATTATGCCGTCAAGAAGATGATGGAACTTTTACGTACAGGCCGGAGGATCTACACGAACATGGACGGATTTGATGATCCTCAATGCCGTGAATGGATTTCCCAATATACGCAAGTTCCATTGGACGTGCTGCATGAACAATTAGTCTATATCCCCCCGCGCAAAGTCCGTAGCTTTTGGGAAGATGTGGAACCCGGATCGGTGATCAATATAGATGAGATTCATAAATGGTATCATGCCCGGGACTGGAACACGTCGGAAAACAAAAATTTCGGCATCTGGGCATCCGAGCATCGAAAGGCCGGCTACGATCTACTCTTGATCACCCAGAATATAAGCAAGTGTGAAAAGACCGTCCGGGAGCTGGCCACCTTCACGTACATGTTTAAGAAGCTGAATATGTTCGGAAGGATGGGAGAGAAAAAGTTCATGATGCGGGCCTATCTGGAAGACGACACCCTGAGCACTCCCATCATGACCCGTTTCCATAACTACGATCCGGCTGTTTATCAGTGTTACAAGTCCTACATCAATAAAGACATTAAGGAAGAGGGGCTTTTAGAGACTATGAACGTTTTCAAGAAGCCGATTTTTATTGCGATTCCACTTATGATCGCCATCAGCCTTTACTTTGCAAGCAAATCCGGTTTCCTAAACGGAGGAAACCCGATCGAAGCGGCCCAGGCCAGAACGGAACAAATCAAGAATGAAAAAAGAGTGTCAATGGCCAAGGACAACCCGCCCGTTCCGCAGATTGCAAGGGAAAAAGCTTCGCCGGCGAAAGAGGAAGAAAAGGAAGTTTACCAACTCATTGCCACTGTCAACGGTATTGAATATTTAAGAAACATGGAAACAGGGAACATCGTTCGGCGGCAACAAGGCCGGCCGTAGGCGAAGCCCGGCGGCCATGTTGCCGCCGAACGGGAGCCGATTATGGAATTGAAAAAAATCATGCTACTGACCTTGATTCTTGCGGGCTGTGCCTTGCCTGAAAAGTCCATGCCGAAACTGCCTTTTGAGCCCATGGAGTTTACCGAGAAGACTTTTACCATAAGCGAGATTGTCCATATTGAGGATTACCTTGCCAGGATTCCGGACCGGCAAGTAGACATAGACGTTCACAACACCCTTAAGCTACGCGATTTCATTAGCGTGCTCACTGCTGCCGGCATCAACATCATTGCAAACATATCTCCGGAAACCGAAATCACCGTGCCCAAGTACAGCGGAGACATAAAGCCGCTTTTAAAGGGGATTCAGGAAAGCCATGGCCTGCACTTCTATTTTTCCAACAACACCCTTTCAATCCGGGAAAAGCTGCCGGTATCAGTGCTGGTGCTTTTCCCCGAGACCAAAGAGAACGTCATAGCCCTTGTACAGTCCTTCGGCGTCGAGAATCCTTTTTACGATGCGTCCACGTCCCGGGTGGTGTTCGAGTCCGATTACATCACCTACATGCGGATCAAGGACTATTTCGCCGCTGCTCACACGCTGAACTTCGTGGTCATGGACGTGGTGATAATCGAGACTGACGAGACCGAATCAATTGAAAGCGGCATAGACTTAAAGACCCTGGCGGCCTCCATGGGGGCCATCGGGTTGAAAGACCTGGCCCAGGTGGCAGGGCTCACCGATGGGGGATTCTTGCTCAAGCTGCAAGGGCACAATGTCGACCTTCAGGCGGCCATCAAGTATTTCCAGGACAAGGGGCATTATCGAATCATTCAAAACGCCCGGCTGTCGACCATCAACGGCCACCAGGCGGTGTTGGATATTTCGGATAAGATTCCATACGTCGATTCTATTCAAATAACCTCCTTGTCCGATAACGCGGAGAACGTTCAAGCCTATACCTTTGCCTCTGTATCCTCGGGTCTGGTCCTGACCGTGACGCCAATTGTTCATCCGGGAATTATTGCCATCAGCTTTGATTGCCGTCTTCAGAACGTCAAGGACTTCCTGCAGGTGGGACCGGCGGACCAGCAGATATCGAGGCCGGTTACTTCTGTACGATCGATAAAATCAACCATAGGCGTGACGCCCGGGGAAATCGTCATCGTTGGCGGTTTGAAATATCAAGGCGTCAGCCGGGCGAGTCATACACTTATAAAGCCGCAGATCGGGAGCGAGTCTTTAGAATCTTCCATCTTACATCTGTCGATAGTTCTGCGGGCCTCGATTGTTTCCGTCCACATAGAAAGGGGGTGATGCAATGGAGTGGACACCTTTAATTAGCTCCGCGATGTTTACCGGAGTTACGGCAGATGTGAACATGGCGGCAGCAGGGGTCATTACCATAGCCATGATCATTTTGGGTGTGGGACTGCTGCTTAAAATCCTGAGCTAACCAACCATCATCAATCAAAAAGGAGAATTTGTCATGACCATGTCCCTTACCGATGTTTTGGCGGCCGCTTCCATCGATTCCTTGGGTGATGCCGTTATCGCCCTGGTGATCACCTTCCTGACCATTCGGCTGGCCATGGCTGGCGGAGCTTACGTGCTGCGCATGCTGCCCCGGTTCCGCGGCTAATCAACCGGGAGGGATGCCACAGGGCACCCCTCCCGCCACTGTGAAACCAGGGAAGGGGGCGCACTCCCCCTTCCCTTACCAAGGTAATACCATGGCCGACTTTACCAGCACAAGAACTGCGGCGGAAATGCTTCAGGATGCGGTGTGGGATGTTGTTGACAACCTGCTATCCGGCTTTGTGTCGAATGACTTGATGATCGTTGTAACGTTCATTCTTTCTCTTGAGATAATTGTCGTGGCGGTTACTTGGATATATCGGATTTTGACAAGAATCCCCGAGGAAAGAGAAGCCCGAAATGCTTTCAAGGCTTACATGTATAGCAAAGGCAAATTCGATGAACCCATTATGAAAAGAAGATACGAAGAAAGTCTTGCAGATTATGAAATAGAGGGTTTTAGAAGACATCATGGCGACGGACCTATAAAGGTAGAAATAAGGTCTTAAACAATGTTTGAATTCAGCTTTGAATATTTCGGTTTCGGGGCCTCCCTGGTAATCGTCTGCTACCTGGTTGGGCTGTCCATTGGCATTATCATTCGAGTTTTAAGGGATTTCGGCAATCATGCGTAGAGTGATTACGACAACGATTTTCATTCTGATCATGCTGGCCCCCGAGGTTTTCTCATCGGACTATTCAAATATCTATATTCACGACATGACCACCCATGAAGACGGGTCCTTGTTGCTCGATCTGGAAGACGTAAACGGCTCGATCATCTATCAAGGCGCGACAATCGCCTATTCCAATAGCAGTAGCCCCCTGCGGGATCTGGCAAGGGAGGCCTTGGACGGTCAGAAGCGAATCAGCTTGATACAGATTACAAACGATCCTTACATATCCTCGATCAAATTGGATGCCACAGAATCAAGTGAAAAAAACCTGATGGATCAGTTATCGCTATTGGCAAGCTTTTTTGTTGGGATCTTGGCTATTACTGCCTTTATATGGGGGTTAAACTGGCGCTGATGTTCTACTTACCTGCTGACTTCGATCTGGCTGCATTCGTGTCCCCGCTGTACGCAATAGGTGTAGTCTTGGTTACAATTGTCTTGTGCGTTACCGCCGGGCTCTATCTGGACAAGATTATCAAGAAATTCTAATGGGGGATGAAATGATTTTTGAATGCCCGACATGCAAACGAAAATCGGAAGTATCTCCGGGATCAACGTTACGATGTGCATGTGGCAGACAGTGGCTTATTCAACAGGATTTCACTCCCTACATAACCATTTTCAGAGACATCGAAGGCTGGCAAAGCTGTTTAATGCTCAGAGACCCGCAGACCAATGAGATGAGGAGATATGAGATAGGTTACGGTCCCTACGGTCATTCCAAAGAAGCTAAACAGATGGCAATCAGAGACGCCCTTCTGTGGGCATTTGGAGAAAATCTTGAGTATAGGGACCCGAAGTAGTTTTACTGACCATTCCTGGCGGCAGCTATTGCTTTCAGACCGATAAAAGGCCTTCCAGACGGCCATTGGGCGGCGCCCTCTCCCCCATCCCCGGGCGTGTGATTAAAATCAACAAATCATGTAGGCTAAAACTACAAATTTTGTTGTTATTACATATAGTTCTGACATTTCGAGTACCCTTAGAAGCCGTACTATGACCATGCCAGGAGAGTGCATCAACGACACCGAAACCATTTGTTCCGAGTGCGGGACCGTTCTGACCATTGGAGTCCAACGTTCGGCAGCCGGCTATTACCTCGGCTTCTTGTGCCCAAAATGCGGGCCGTACAGCCGAGAAAGCGGGTATTACCGCAGCTACAAGCAGGCTCAGGAGGCTCTGCACAGAGGCTTGTATTTCAGACAGTAATAGACACCGGGTTGTCAAACTTGGGAGGTGTTAATCATGTCGTGGGCTAAAAGTGATTATCAGTTTTACCCCGTCGATTGCCTTGGTCGCGTTGTCTTCATCTGCCCCTACGACCATGCGTGCGATCTCGTCCGTGCATGGTGTCATGCGCATGTGACAGCTATCATGTACGGTCACCTTCGTAGAGAGCGGTATGAGTCCTACAGGTGGTTTTACTGTGACGGCCCTGTCAGCCTCTTAACCAGGAGTTTGTCCTATCAGGTCCGGTCGTCTCGGGTCGACAAGGCCGTCGAGGAGCCTCAGCAGGATAGAGCCGAAGATAAAGTCTGGATGCCGTTGCATCAGTGGATATCTGTAAAAGATAAAAATCCGGAAGAGTATGGCGAGTATTTGGGTAGTACGCGAGCTCGACCGAGTGGGTGGGTTTTCGCCTACGCTCCGGTGGGTTGGATATCTGCTGATGATTATCCCGTCACTCACTGGATGCCGTTACCAGACCCACCATGTATTTAGGGAAAATTTCGGAATCGACCTGGCAGACGATGAATCCCCCGGGCCTCTGGCGGCGATTGGCCAAGAGCAGACACCGGTCAGCAACGCGACCGCGTCCGGTAGGCTCGAATGCGGTGAAAAAAGAAAGGAGGGATACTAATAATGACACCGGCCAGCAACGCGGCCGCGCCCGGCAGGCTCAATTGCAATGGAAAAAAATGGCAGCTTTTTCCCTTTCCCCTTCACCTGGTCCCCAGGGGAAGGGAAAAAGCGTCCCGGATCGAAGCAAAAGACGGGACCAGAAAGCGGACTCTCAGGCGCAGCGATGCCGGGGCCGTGACAAGGCTGTAGGGAGGAACGACCGGAAGCCTTGGCGCGGCCCTGGCTTAGCGGAGCCTGCGGTCGACTGATTTGCTTGAACCTATTACGGACTTTGACGTGTGGAGCGCACGCGAGGAGGGGGGGCCAGTTCCCGGTGCAGGGAGTCGTGGACCCGATAGATATGGGATGCAAATCTGGCGCCCGGAGAAATTTCGAAGCCCCAGGTTGTCGCCGGGGGGACTGGCCCCCCCTCCTCGTCTTTATTCTTTTCTCTTGAGGCAGGGATTTTATGGACAACGGCGAATTTCCAGCGAGTGAGATCGATTTAGAGGAACTGTTGTTGCCTGGTGACTGGTTGACGTGCCGGTTTCGTGCTCGAGTGCGGAGCACTGGCCAGCGCATTTGCTTACGACGTTTAGGAGCTGGCGTTTTAAAGCGATGCGACGATTTGAGCTACAGCGAATGCATGGAAATTCCCTTTTGATTGCGGAGGTGATGCATGGACAGGCCGGATGAGGAAAAAGGGTGGCGAACGTCTCTCAGCCACCCTTCAAAAGTAGATTTTGAGCAGTTATCAGATGGAACCAGGTTACTTGCAAATGGCGTCGATACATTGGTAATCGGCATCGATGTCATATGGAAAGATGGGCGGTTCTTCAAATATCTGACAGAAAAAAAGGAGCAAGCCCGGGCCGAGGACAAGGATATCGAGATCGAATTGACGGATCATCGGAGCGTGGACGCCTTCCGTGGTGTCATCAAGCCTTTCGGGATGCGCGGCTATGAATGGGTCATCGTCGGCAAGGAATACAGCTTTCATATAGGCAACTGGAACGAACTAAAATCCATGCCATCGATTAAGGTCGAAATCAGGTCCGAGGCCCTCTGGCATATAGGTCCCCACGAAGCGGTCAACCGAGTAATATCCTTCATTGACGGTGCGGGCGGGAAAATCCACAGAACCAAGGCGTCACGCGTGGACCTGTGCGTCGACCTGCTGTTTCCTTCAGATATTTGGACGCCCGACCTTGCCAGGTACCGATCCACCTATGCCAGGAAATCGGCGATTTATCTTTCAAATACCGACCTCGAAGGAATTACCGTTGGCCGAGGCGAGATTCAGGCAAGGCTTTATGACAAGCCGATGGAGATCAAGGAGAAGGGTCAAAAGGAATGGATGTTCGACGTCTGGAAGCTGGAAAATATCCCCGAGGGGTTCAATGTCGTTCGGACAGAATTTCAGATCCGCCGGGAGGTTCTCCGAGAATTGGGAATTGATTCGGTTGAAGACATGTTTCAGGCCCTGGGGAATATTTGGGCCTATTGCACCGAGAAATGGTTGAAGTTCCAGAACAACCCCGGTTGCCATCACACCCAGCGGACCACCTTCGAGTGGTGGACCCTGATTCAAAGGGCTTTCGATGGAGAGAACGGCGACGGCCAACCCGGTCCGGTACCGCTGATCCGCTGCAAGGCTTTATGCACTGAGGAAAAAAAGCACTACACACAGACCTATGGGTGTTTCACCTCTTTCCTGGCTGCCTCGCTCGAAAAGGATGAAGAGGACGACGAAGCCACGTTTTACAAGGGAATCAACCGATTCATCGAACTGACCCGGAGCCTTGAGAAATCCGGAGCATGTTTCCGGGAGGCCCTGGCCGAGAAGCGGACCAAGATCGACCGCGCTCAGACTAAGATCCTGCAGACCGTCGCTCTCCGCCTTCGCTTGGGAATCCCCAATAATTTGGCTTACGTACATCTCTTCTCATAAAAACGATATGTTGACCTATCCGCTAACGCATGGTACTCGCAAGGTAAACCTTCAGGGAGGGCTTTGCATGCGTGGGAGGATCTACTCTGATCAGCGGTGCCAAATATGTGGGGGCAACTTTGTCCATGATGACCGGCGCCGGGGCCTATTCTGTCCGGATCATCCAGACCAACAGGCAACAGGCCGTTTTCGGGTCCATTTCGGCAGGGGGACCAAGAAGCGGTTTGCTATTTACAGGGAGGCCGAAAGGTTTCTTGACGGTCTGCGGTGGGAAGTGGACCAAGGGACATATGACCCCAGAGACTACCGGGTAAACCATCCACTTGGCTTCGAAACTCAGGCCAGAAAATGGCTTGAGTTAAAAAAGAAAGAAGTCAAGCCCAAGTCATACGCCAATCTCCGAAACTACATAGAAAAGGCAATAGGCGTTTGGGACCAGAAGAACGTCAAGGCTATAGGTTTTGGAGAAATAGAGGACTTCCTGCATAGCCAAAAGGCTTCTGATAAGACCAAGTCCAACATGAAATCGGGGCTGCATAGTTTTTTTGCCTGGGTTAAGCGGCGGGAAAAGATTCCGATGCCGGAGTTTCCAGAAGTGAGCTTTGAACTTGGTTGGCGAAAGATAATCGACAAAGAGACTCAACAGGCGATTATTGACGAAATCCATAAAATGTCGTTTGACATAAATCCAAAGATCTGGCTGGGTATCAAATGGCTTTCAACATATATTTCCATACGGCCTGGGGAGCTGCTAAGGTTGAAAGAGGGTGAGGTTGACGTAAAACTGGGATATTTTATTATACCTCACCCAAAGGAAAAGCGTCCGAAGTTGGTCCCGATAATAGATGACGATCTTGAAATTCTTGCACAGATGCCACGTGGTTTACCTAACTTGCATTTTTTTAGACATGCGGGTGGTATTAAGGGTGCGAAGGCTGGTGAAGTATTCGGAGATAAATATTTATATAAGTGGTGGAAAAGAGCATGCCGAACTATTGGGGTGGATGGGGTAGATCTTTATGGTGGAACAAGGCATAGCACAACAACTGCTTTGAAAAAAATATTTTCACCCGAAGAAATTAGAAATTATGGAACTCTACATACAACAAATAAGGCTTTTGATAGATACCTTAATAATAGTACAAAAGATGCTAAAAGGATATATGAAGCTACAGTAAATCTAACGAAACAGAATAGTTCATATTTGAAATCTATTAAAAAGTGAGGAAAATATAAAATGTTTAAAAATTTGATTGTAAAAGGATTTCGAGGAATAAGAAATCTAGAAATAGAATCAACAAGTCGTTTTAATATTTTTGTGGGGTCAAATAATAGTGGAAAAACAAGTTTGTTGGAGGCAATATTTATTTGTTGCGCCCCTTTGAATATGCCTGTTATTTTGTCAATAATCACTTTTAGAAATGGTTCTTTTTGGGGGAATCAACGCTATATATTTGAACAAATTAAGTGGTTGTTTTCAGGCCCATTAAATAATCGTTCTACTGAGTTTATATTGAAGAGCAAATGGAAAGGAGTAAAGCGAGAGATTAAAGCAATAGTAGAAGATTACGCAGAAAATGAAGATATTGATGAAAAACTTATTAAGCAAGCGGTTGGATCAAATGGCCACACAATCTTTTCGACATCAGCTTCTGCACCTGTTGATATTAATCTAAGAAGGGATTCAGGTGCTATGCTCAAAGCGGTTTCGATAGGAAAAGTTATATTGTATTTCAAATCTGATAATCAGGATACTATTTCACAAGATTTCAATTTTGAGATTGCTGATAATATTCAAATCAAACCGCCGCTTATTAAGACTGACATACCAGCAAAATATCAAGGATCTATTCTTCAAAAAGGGCCGGAAGTAGGTGTTAAAGAGTGGACAAAAACAGTTAGGAGAGGGCACCACAAAAAAGTATTAGAAATAATATCAAGGATTGACCCAGAAATTGAAAATGTTACAATATTGCAACCAGAGGGCGGTTTGTCAGAGCTTTACGCGGAACACAAAGAGCTGGGGACTATTCCATTGACTATTCTTGGTGACGGGATAAGAAGAATCATAAGCATAGCGACAGGTCTTGTTGAATGTGAAAATGGCGTTTTTTGCATAGACGAATTTGAAAACGCAATTCATACAGTTGCATTAGAGAATTTCGTGAGTTGGTTCGTAGAAATAGTAAAAGAACTAAAAATACAAGTTTTTGCAACAACACATAGTATAGAATGCGTTGACGCAATCATCAAAGGTACGAAAAGTAACTTAAAAGATTTAAGCTTATTCAGGCTTAAATCTAATAATAATGGCGTTTTTTGCAAGAAGATATCCGGTGAAATGCTGGAGGGTCTGCGATACGAACTCGGACAGGATGTTAGGTGGTGAAAATGAGCTCAGGATATATTGTTGTTGAAGGCCCTCATGAAGTTGAATTTATTGGCAAAATTCTATCTATGCATGGGTTTGTTAGGATCACCATGATTGACCAATTAAGTCCTTTCTGGAAAAAATTAATACCAACTAAATTCCCATTCGGCGGTGACTTAAAGCGTAGAATGCCAATACCTGATTTTTTTTGCAAGGAAGGGATCACAGTTGTCATTCACAGTGCTGTAGGTATAGATGGAATTGTCAAAACAATTAGTTCAACAATAAGTAACAGTGATGATTTCAACAAGGAAGTTAAAAGCGTTGGAATAGTATTTGATGCCGATTTTGGAAAGAATAATGTGCAAAAGAAATTTATTGAGATACGAAAAGCACTTAATGGCATATTGACATTACCCGATCAGCCAGGGATGATTAGTAATGAAGGTCTATTAACAGGTGTATATATTCTACCCGATAACAAATCAGATGGAACCTTAGAAGATTTACTACTGCTTTGTGCAGAGAAGAATTACAATGCTTTAAAAATTGGCGCAACCAATTTTATAGATGGTATAGATATAGAAGGAATAGGCGAAGAAAAGAGAGAATTTAAAAAGCCAGCCGGCAAGAAGAAGGCAATTGTTGGATGTATTGGCAACGTCTTAAAGCCGGGAAAATCAATTCAAGTTTCAATACAAGATAATAAATGGGTTGATGGTGAAACGATAATCATTGATAATATAGAAGCTTTTAATGATTTCATAGTTGCGCTTCTGGAATTAGAATGAAGATGGTTGATTATATGGGATACTTGTGGGATACTAAGATAGATCTATAAAATGCTATAACTATATAAATATACAAAAGAAAAATGGTGGAGGCGGCGGGAGTTGAACCCGCGTCCGAAAGTAATCCACACAAACCCCTACATGCTTATTCCGGGTTTTGGTTTTTGTCCGCCGGGACTCCCACGGACTGGATTCCCGGTAGCTTAGCCCACTGATTTAACCGATCCGGCCGCGGGCGGCTCCGGAGCGGCTGTCCTGCTAGTCGACGCCCCATCCAGGGTCGCAGGCGTTCCCCGGTGGAACGGCAGCCGGCTAAGCGGCTACGGCGTAGTTATAATCGTCTGCGATTATGTTTAAGTCCCCGTCGGTTTTACGAGCTGACGAGCGCTCGGCATGCAGCCTGTGCTTCAGTACCCCCGTCGAAGCCGTTTCGCCCCCATAATGGAAGGGACATCCGGCATGGATAGAAGCGGATGTCAAAGAGCTTTGGATGTTCGAAAATAGGGATTAGAGGCCGATTTGTCAACGACAAAGACAAGTCGAAGGGCCAAGAGAGTGACCATTGTGTTGAACATATCAGGGGGACGGGGGGGATGGGAAATGAACTTTTGCGTCCGGAAAGCAACTATGTTGATTGTCTTACTCGGTTTTTCCAGCTCAATGTTGGGCGGATGCTATCCCCAGGCAGTGGGGCCGGCCGATTCTTTAGGGGGGAAGCTGACCTGGAAGGAAATGGACCTGCGGCAGCGCAAAGCGCATATGCGTGCCGTGATTTTGCCCAAGGCCGGCGAGGTGTTCAGGGCCTGGCGCCCCGAAAAGTATGCCAGGGTCGACTGCGGGCTGTGCCATGGTCCCGGGGCCATGATCAACAGCTTCGAGATGCCGACGAGCTATCTGCCGAGGCTCAGTGGAGAATTGTTGCTCGGCCCTGAGTTCAAGAAGCATCCCGATACGACCCGCCTGAAGCTAACGCGTTTGGTGCCTTCCATGGCCGCGGCCCTTGGGAAAAAGAGATTCAGCATCCTGACGCGAAGGGGATTCGGGTGCTATTCATGCCATATGGGACCCGATGGGCCAATATTCGGCAATTGAGTTTCGGATTCAGGACGCCAACGGTTACTGCCCTCTAAAAAGGGGCATGACAGGTTGTCAGCTTTAAGCTATATGTTTTAATTAGGTTTTAAACACAAAATAAGGTCTATTATATTTTACAGCAAGCTGTTATGGCTGGCGAAGCGGGCAGGACCTTGCCTTATGATATTCTCGAAGCGATCCAACGGGCAAAACGATGCTTGAAAACCGACTATGGCCCATCTTTGAGGCCTCACCGGCAGGCATCGCGGTTTTTAATGCCGATAAATGCATCATCTACACCAATTCCGCCGCTGCGGCGCTTTTCGGTACGCCAAAGCCCCAAGTTCAGCGGGTCGGATGCGGAGACCTGATCGCCTGTATCAACCGGCATTCAGACCCGAGCGGGTGTGGTTACAGCCAAGCCTGCAGCCAGTGCCGTCTTTACAAGGCCATCTGCGAGGCCTTGGGAGCGGACGGAGTCCCCGCCCATCAAAGCGGCGATGTGCTGTTAAACCGGGACGAGGGCCTGGACAGGCTATGGCTCCGATACTGGACTGCCCCTTTTGAGATGGATGGATGCGCTCTTGCGATCCTGGCCGTTGATGACATCACCCCGGCCAAGAAGATCCAGGCCGCCTTGCAGGAAAGCGAACTGAAATTTAATTCATTTTTCGACAATTCACCGAATGCCATGTTGATCGGCATGCCGAACGGGGCCATCCTGGAGGTTAATCCGACCACCTGCCGCATGTTCGGCCGTACGGCCGAGGAGATCAAGTGCCTCGGCCGAGACGGTCTGATGGATCCTTCAGATCCCCGGGTGGCAGAGATGCTTGCGATCCAAGCCCGGGATGGAAAAACCGGCGGAACCGCAACTATGCTGCGCGCCGATGGAACCAAGTTTGAAGCCGACATTACCGCAGCCACTTATACCGACACGGCCGGAAATCAGAAAAGCAGCTTGATCATCAGGGACATGACCGAGTTCCATGTGGCGGCCAGAAAGCACAGGGAACTCGAAGACCAGCTCCACCATGCGCAGCGGCTTGAATCGGTGGGACGACTGGCCGGTGGAGTGGCCCACGACTTCAACAATCTGTTGGCGGTCATCCTGGGCTATACCCAAATGGTAATGGCCGAGATCGGCTTGGAAGACCCCCATCACGAATTTCTCGAAGAAGTCCAGTATGCTGCAGTTCGTGCCAAGGATCTAACGCGCCAGCTGCTTGCTTTCAGCCGCAAGCAGATCCTGGAGGTGGAGCCGACCGAAGCCAACAGGGTGGTGGCCGGGTTCGAGAAGCTGATCCGCCGGATCATCGGGGAAGATATTGTCCTGAAGTTGATGCTCTGCCCGGAGCCCCTACCCATCGTGGCCGACACGGCTCAGATCGAACAGGTGCTGATGAATCTGGCGGTCAACGCCCGCGATGCCATGCCCGACGGTGGAACCTTGACGATCGAAACGGCGGCCGTCAGCTTGGACGATGCTTATGCGGCCCAAAAATCCGGTGTGCTTCCAGGCCACTACGCCATGATCGCAGTCAGCGATACCGGCTGTGGAATGGATCGCAAAACACAGGCTTCGGTTTTCGAGCCCTTTTTCACCACCAAAAGCAAGGACAAGGGTACCGGCCTGGGCTTGGCGACATCTTACGGCATCATCAAACAGCATGGGGGCAATATCTGGGTTTACAGCGAACCGGAAAACGGGACGACTTTCAAGATCTATCTACCGTTTTGCGGACCTGCGGACCACCAAGAGGCGCAAGATCCGTATTCGGCACAGCCGGTGCACGGAAAGGCGGCGATTATGATCGTGGAGGATGAGCCCGGCGTGCGAAAAATGGCCAGTCGGATTCTCACCAGCCACGGCTACACGGTGATCGAGACCCGCGATGTGGCCGATGCCCTGTCACAGGCTTCATCCTACGAGGGCAAGATCGGTCTGGTGCTTTCGGACGTGGTAATGCCCGGGATGAAAGGGCCTGAGGTTTTTGCCCGTATTCACCAGATGCACCCTGAAGCACGGATTTTGTATATGTCCGGTTATTCCCACGGAGCCACATCAAGCGGCCGGCTGCTTGAAGAAGGCGTCATGTTCATCCAAAAACCGTTTACTGTCAACGGCTTGCTTAAGAGAGTTGAAGATATGCTTACCGGTTCGACAGAACAGTCGACGGATACCGGGGAGCCCCGAATTTAGCCACCGAACGGATCAGGGAGAAGGAATGGCCGACATACTGATCGTTGACGACGATGAACTTATACGGCACTTGTTGCAGCGGATCCTGTCCCGGGCCGGCCACCAGTGCACTGTGAGCGCCAGCAGCGAAGAAGCTAGATACTGCCTTCAGGAGCAGTCCTTTGATTTGGCGCTTTGCGACGTGGAGATGCCCGGAGAGTCTGGAATCGATTTGGCCCGGCACATCGGTGGACAATACGAGGAGACGGCGGTGATTATGGTTACCGGGGTGGATGACCCGGCCATCGCCGCAGCGGCCATCGACGCCGGCACTTACGGGTATATCATCAAACCGTTTCACTCCAACGAGCTGGTTATCAACGTCCAAAATGCCTTGCGCCGCCGCCAATTGGAGCTTGGCCAGCGGATGTATCGCCAGGCCCTGGAAGGCAAGGTCGAAGAACGCACCGCCAAGCTCCAGAAAGCACTGGAGGGCATCGTACATGCCATGAGCCTGACGGTCGAAAAGCGCGATCCTTATACTGCCGGCCATCAACGCCGTGTGGCGGACCTTGCCGTGGCCATTGGCAGGGAGATGAAAATGCCTGTGGATTGCATCGAGGGGATCCGCATGGCCGGCATGATCCACGATCTGGGTAAGATCGCGGTGCCGGCCGAGATTTTAAGCAAACCGACGCGTTTGACCGAGATCGAATTCGCCCTGATCAAAACCCACCCCCAAATCGGCCACGACATCGTGGCGGATATCGATTTTCCCTGGCCCATTGCCCGGATGATCCTCGAACATCATGAGCGGATGGACGGTTCCGGCTATCCCCAGGGGCTTTGCGGAGATAAGATACTGCTCGAAGCCCGCATCCTGTCGGTGGCTGATGTGGTCGAGGCCATGGCCACCCATCGTCCTTACCGCCCAGGTTTGGGGCAGGACGCGGCCTTGGCGGAAATTTCCAGAGGCCGGGCCGCCCAGTACGACCCTGATGTGGCCGATGCCTGTCTGCGGTTGTTCACTACTCATAGGTTTTCCCTGGACGGATAGCCCTGGCTACGATTTCCCCGGGCGGGCCAAGGCCGCCCGATCGTCACTGGCCGCTGGCCGCCCGCAGCCAGGGCGGGAAGTCGTCCAACCTTGCAACAGGTTTACGCTGCCCGCACCCTCGTTAGTTTTCCCATTTGGTTCAAATTGGTTGACATGACATCAATTCTCAACCAAACTCAACCAAGCTCAACCAAATCAAACTCAACCAAACTAAATTAAAACATGCATCTCCGATGCTCATGGAAAGCCTCGATGATTTCAGAAACCGGAGTGATCAACGCCCAACAGGCGGCCGAAGAATTCGGAACTCATGTGGAAACCATCCGCCGTCTGGCCCGGCGCGGAGAAATCCCATCCTTCAAAGTCGGTAAAGATTGGCGCTTCAGGCGCAAAGATCTCCTTGATTGGGCTCTCGGCCATCATCAACGCAACAGTTCGTTTTCTATCCTGGTGGTCGACGATGAGGTGTCCATCTGTCAGGTGATCCGCAGCATCCTCGGGAAGGTGGGATATCGGGTCATAACGGCTCAAACTGGGGAAGAGGGGCTGGAGATTTTGAAGCGCGAAACGGTGCATCTGATATTGCTCGATTTGATGATGCCCGGAATGGATGGCCCGGACTTTCTCGAGGTCTTGCGAAAACTCCATGATGGGCTGCCGGTGATCGTGGTCACCGGCTACCCGGAAGGCGATTTGATGGCCCGCGCCCTGGCCCATGGACCTTTTATGTTGTTAGCCAAGCCGATTTTTCCCCATATGCTGCTGGCGGCGGTTCGGACCGTATTGCACGATGCCCGCAGCGAAGTGGTTTCTGGTTGAAAAGGATGGCCGGTGTTTATGGCAGCGCCCCAGGGAACAATGACAGGGCGCGGGCTCCTGTGAGGCTTGATTATGGCATCGCGCAAAATTTTAATCGCCGATGATGAGAGCACCATTCGGACCCTGCTTGCAACGGCCCTTGAAGCCGAAGGATTCGTTACGCTCCAGGCCACCAACGGTGCAGAGGCCGTGGAGCTGATCCGGCAACATGACGTTATATTGGCGATTTTGGATGTTTCCATGCCGGTGATGGATGGAATCGAGACCCTGAAGGAAATCCAACGCATCGCACCCGCGGTAGGGATACTGATGGTTACGGGATATCTCGATTTCGATCCACTGATAAAGACCATCCCGGAAAAGGGAGCTTTGGATTATATCCTCAAACCGTTTGAGATGGTGGCGGTCAAAAATGCTATCAAAAGAGCCGTCGCCAAGCAGGAAATGCGAAGGGGCCTTGCCGCCACGAGGGAGGAACTGGCGGAAAGAATCCATCTGCTGGAAAAAAACGATACGGAGAGGACCTTCGAATTTCGCGGATCCCAGCTCAGATGGCGAGACATGGTGGAACGCTCCCGGGATATGATCTTGGTGGGGCGGGGGGGATTTATCCGCTATGCCAACCCCCGGGCCGTATCGCTCTCCGGTTATTCGGAGGCGGAACTGCTTAAGCTCCCTCTGGTTGACATCATTCATCCCGACGACTTCGACCGTGTGATGGCGTTTTTTCGCCGGCACCGCAAGGTTGAGGAAGTGGAACGCTTGATCCGTTTCCGGATGTTGTCCAAAGACCGGGCCTGTTTCTGGGTGGAAATGAGCCTTGCCCAAACCCTGTGGGAAGGGAAACCGGCCATGCTAGCGGTGTTGAGGGATATCTCCGAGCGGATTCGTGCGGAAGAGAATCTCAGAATCAAGGACCTGGCCATCGCCGCCTCTGACAATGGATTCTTTTTTGCCGATCATAATGGGGTTATCACCGATATCAACCGGTCTTTTCTCAGAATATTCGGATATGAATCTGAGGAGGATGTCTGGTGGCATTCCATCCAGGAATTTTTCCACTTGCCAAACGGTGATAAAGACAGGCCTTTCCTGGAAACGATTCTTGCCGGGGGGCAGGGCGCATCTGAGATGAAGGGGCGCCGCAAGGATGGCAGCATAAGAGATTTTCATGTTTCTATCACCCTGGTAAAGAGTGATACCGGCGAGCCTTTTTGTGTCATGGGGTCTTTTTCCGATATCACCGAACAAAAACGGATCACTGAACTGATGGACCGTTCGGAAAAACTGACCTCTCTCGGACGACTGGCCGCAGGGCTGGCCCATGAGCTTAAGAACCCTCTGGCTGTCATCAGTTCCTGTGCGCAATTTTGCCTTGACAACATGCAGGTCCACCGTTCCCTTCAGGAAAATCTTCAGGTGATTTTCCGCAACAGTCGGCGGGCAAACCGTCTTATTGAAGAACTGCTCAACTTTGCCAGGCCCTCCCGGCTTCTGGTGAAAGAGGTGGACATTAACAATCTGTTGTCGGGAGCAGTTGAAATGGCCGGCTTTGAACTCCAGGCCCACAAGACATCCTTTACAATGGATCTTCAGACCGGGCTGCCACGGGTTAGCGCAGATGAAGATAAACTGAAACA
Source organism: Desulfobacterales bacterium (assembly GCA_963668645.2). GTDB lineage: Bacteria > Desulfobacterota > Desulfobacteria > Desulfobacterales > UBA2174 > UBA2174. The sequence goes on along the minus strand of CAXXWC010000021.1, from coordinate 779,540 downwards.
GGTTTTTCTCAACGTCATCATGAACGCTGTACAAGCCATTGGTGGAAGGGGAATCGTAACTATTCGCACCACTCTCGATGAAAACCGGGACGGCATTCAAGTGGACATTGCGGACGATGGCCCGGGGATTCCTCCCGATTACCGGCAGCGCATTTTTGACCCTTTTTTTTCCACCAAGGATGGTGGGACCGGGCTGGGGTTGAGCATCTGCCATTCGATTGTGCAGGAGCACGGCGGTGAAATCCTTGTGGCGTGCCCGGATAGCGGGGGGACATGTATTTCCATCTGCCTTTCGCGGGCGGTGCCTTTTCCCGATGCGGCATCGGACGGTCGCGATGAAAGAGGAAGCCAATGCCGATAAAAATCCTTCTGGTGGACGACGACGCAGATTTCCGGTGGGTCACAGGCAATGTGTTGCGCAACGCAGGATACGAAATCCTGGAGGCCGAAGATGGCCGGGCTGCCCTGCATCTGTTGAAACATGCAATTCCCGACCTCATTCTTCTCGATTACCGTATGCCGGGGGCCGATGGCCTCGAAGTAGCGGCCCGACTTCTTAAGATTGCCCCGGGTATCCCCATCGTCATGCTCACGGCCTACGGAGAGGTCCGGTCTGCGGTGAGCGCCATGAAGCTAGGGGTTTATGATTATGCGACCAAGCCGGTGGACAACAACGACCTGCTCTTTACCATTCAAAGGGCCTTGCAAAGCAGGGACCTGACTCGCGAGGTGGAGCACCTTCGCAAAATTTTAGCCGAACGCGCATCGCTTTTCGAACTCATGGGGCACAGCGATCAGATTCGCAAGCTGGAGGAACTGGTGGAAAAGGTGGCACCGACCCCCTTTACGGTATTGATCGAGGGCGAGAGCGGGGCCGGCAAGGAACTGGTGGCACGGGCACTTCATCAGTTCAGCGCGCCTGCTGACGCTCAGCGGCCGTTTGTGGCCGTCGACTGCGGTGCCATTCCAGAGACCCTCATCGAAAGCGAACTGTTCGGATATGTCCGGGGCGCTTTTACCGGTGCCGTTTCAGACAAGCCGGGGCAATTCGAATTGGCAGACGGGGGGACCCTGTTTCTCGACGAAGTGGAAAACCTGCCTTACGCGGCGCAGCAAAAGCTGCTGCGGGTACTGCAGGAGCGGGCCATACAAAGGCTTGGGGCCAAGCAGCAGCGGCCAATCAATGTCCGCATCATTGCGGCCGCTAACCGGCCGCTGGACCAGGAGATAGAATATGGAAGATTTCGTGCGGATCTGTACTTTCGATTGAGGGAATTTGCCCTCCGGGTCCCTTCTCTGAGAGAGAGAACCGACGACATCGCTTATCTGGCCAACCGATTCATGCAGGAAGCCCAGGAGGAGTTGACCAAAAAATCCGGCCCGCTGTCTTTTGAGGCGGTTCAGGCGCTGACCGCGTACAACTGGCCCGGCAATGTCCGGGAATTGCGCAATGTCATCCGCCAGGCCGTGCTACTTGCCGAAAACGGTTGTTCCATCAAACCGGAGCACTTCTCTTTTGCCGCTGAGGATACTTCGCTAAAAGCGGGGTTCACGGCACCACCGGTTCTCCAGGAGGTATGGGAGGGGAAGTCTTCGCTCAAGGCAATCGTTTGTGCTGCAACTCAAGAACTGGAGAACAGGATCATTCAGGAAGCGCTGGCAAAGTTTAACGGGAACAAAAGCGAAACCGCCAGAAGGTTGGGCGTTGACTATAAGACGCTCCTGCGCAAGATCAAGCAGTTGTAACAATTTGTCGTCAAGGAGAATGTGGTACAATCTATTCGCGCGCCGCACCACGATGGAATCGTAAAACTTGGAGGTATGGTCTTTTTGCCCCAACTATGGCTTACGCGCCATAGCGCAGCGGCCCTCTTTTGTGTTGCACTCCCACTCTCCGGGCTTCTTAAGCAAGAATAGAAAACTTGTTATAACTGGATGATACCAAAGTTATTAGAAAAAGTATCAGTCCAGGCACGCAATTCGCAATGTCTTTAAAAGAGTGTTAAGCAAAGTGCAAAGTGCCGATAATCCGATTGGTGCACAAGTGCACGGCCGGATAAAATTTTAACGCCGGGCTAACGCTCTTTTGAGATGAACCGATGGATAATCACCTTAAAGTGCTGGTCGTGGAAGATTCCGAAGAGATGCTCTGGGCAACCGCCAATGTGCTGGAAAACGCCGCTTTTGAGGTGGAAGGGGTCACCAATGGCAGAGACGCGCTGGAGATGGTGAAGCGGATGCCGGACATCCGGCTCATTCTGCTCAATTATTTTCTTCCGGATCGTTCAGGGGTATCGGTGCTCGAGGGCATCCAGGCGACGGGGTGCAGTGCGCCGGTCATCGGCATTTCAGCCCTCCAGGAAGCCAGAGAGGCATTCATGGGGGCGGGGGCCTTTGCTTTTCTTGAAAAACCGTTCGACATCAAAGAATTAGTCCGTCTTTGTCGGCAGGCCGTGGACAGGGCGAAGAATAGTGTCGGCCTCGCCTTTTAGGCAAAGAAAATCAACATAAGAAAGGAGGTGAAAGCGCATGGCAATGGAAAAATCGATGGCATCGTCCAGCCTGGCCGAGGTGGTGGACCGGATCCTGGACAAGGGTGTGGTGGTGGATGCCTGGGCCAGGGTTTCCCTGGTGGGCATCGAACTGCTGGCCATTGAGGCCAGAGCGGTTGTGGCTGGTGTCGAGACCTACCTCAAGTATGCGGAAGCGGTTGGCCTGACGGCAACCGCCTGAACGAGGGGCATTCTTCCTGAATAACTGGGTCAACATTTGCGCAAGTTAGAACAAATCAAACAGGAATAAGGAGAAAAGACCATGGCAATGGAAAAATCGATGGCATCGTCCAGTTTGGCAGAGGTGGTGGACCGTATCCTGGACAAAGGTGTGGTGGTGGATGCTTGGGCCAGGGTCTCCCTGGTGGGCATCGAACTGCTGGCTATTGAGGCCCGCGCGGTTGTGGCCGGTGTCGAGACCTACCTCAAGTATGCGGAAGCCGTGGGACTGACGGCCACCGCGTAGCCGGATCCCCTCTCCCATAAAGAAGGGAGATTGCCAGATATCCTTGGGGGCGCGGAAGCGCACGAGCCCTTCCGCAGGCCAGGCCTGAAAGTTGAAAAGCCGACCAGACCTCACGAGCATATCTCAAATCTCCAAGTGCTTTAAAAGGCCGCTGGTAAATCTGACAGACCTCCCTTCGGTGGTGTTTTCTATGAAAAAGCTACGAGGTGTGCCTGATTTGTCAACGGCCTTTTGGATTGCATTTCGTTGCCCTGCACGTGCGTGGGAAGAAAACTGTAAATTGATGGGGGCTTGAATGTACGGCCAGCTTGGGTGTGACGTGGTCAGTGGTCCGACAACTGAAGAAAGCCTGAGTGCACTAGCCACTAGTATCCTGGATGCTTACGCTGTTCGGGTGGAAACGGTCAACGCACTGATGAGGCAGGCCTATTTTTTTCTGAGCACATACCAGGATGAACTCGAAGACATGATGAGGCGCCTTCAGGAGAATTTGGCCAGGGCCGGCAGCCTTCGAAAGGCCGATTTCGAGCGGATGATCAAAGATGTTATGGAGTCCCAGGCGGTGCAGGCCCGGAACGTCAGAGATTGCCTGCAATGCTTTCAGAAAGAAGAAAGCGAGATGATCCGGCGCCTGCGGGCGATCCTGCAACAGGAAGGCGACGGCAGGCTTAACGATATCAAAGAGATTCGCCAGGATATTTTTCGCAGACAGAAGGAGCGGGAACGGGTGATTTTGCTGTCGCTGAAGGAATTTCAGCTTGGCCAGGAAGAACTTCGGGAAAGCCTCAAATCCCTTCTTTGCAAGGGAGATCGCATAAAGCTCCAGGACTTCAAAGGCATGTTGCGGGTTTTAAAGACCCACCAGGCCGGCAAAGACAGCGATATCCTGAACATCCTCCAGGATTTGGGAACTGTCCGGGAAAAGGTCCAGTCCAAGTGGCAGACCGTGCTGGGGGGATAGAAACGCCTCGTAGGCCGGGTGCCAGGTTCTTTAACGGTCGTATGCCGATCGGTTACGGGAAATGGGTTTCCGTCCGGTCCGCAATTTGCAATCCATCGGATATCCTTGAGTTTGTCGAGGTGCCCCGCCGGGCCCCTCGACACAGCCATACAAAAGACTGCTCAAGCATGTCTGGGATCCCAAAACTGAATTAATGGTAAAGGAGGTACAGACATGATGGAAGGCGAATTACGTCGGCTGGCCGAAGAGATCGCAGCCAGTTACGAAGCGCGGATCCTGGCCATGGATGACTTGAAGGCAGGGGTGAGCGTGTTGAAAGAGGAGAGCAAGGCGCTTGTGAACGATTTTTGCGAGACGCGCCGAAATGACGCCAAGGGGCTTCGCGAAGAGCTGACCCGTTTCAAGGTGGAATGCCAGGAGGGGGTGGCCGATTTGAGGCAGGTGACCCGGAGCCTTTTGCAGGATGTGGCGGCACGCCGCCAGGAGGTCCGGGATACGCTACGCCAGCAACTGGGGCAGTTCCGAACCGAGCTGCAGCAGGGCAAACAGGATTTGGACGCCGATGAGGACCGGCGCCGGCAGGAGGCCGCAGAGCAGATCAAGGCCAGAACGGACCTGATCGGCGGTATCCGGCAAGAAACGCGGGGCCTTCTGACAACCTTTCGTGAAGCCCGGCAGGAAACAGCGCAGGTGCTCAAGGCCAACTTGGCCACTCTGATGGGGGATATTCGGACATTTCAGGCAGACCTCGCCCGGTCCGAGCAACAGCGAAAACAACAGGTCCGGCAAGAGCTGCAGGACATCTCGGAAACCCTTAGTGCCCGCCTCGGTACCGTCAGGCAGGGGCTGCGCCAATTTCAGAGCGACCTGGTGAAGGGAGAAAAGAAAAGAAAAATAGAATCCCAAAGGCATTTCAAGGAGTTACGGGTGGAGCTGGGCACGCTTTTTGACGGCCTGAATCAAGATCTGCGGCGTTTCAGGACGGAATTGCAAAAGGCGGACCAAGACCGGCAACGCAGGGTCCGGGGAGAACTGCGGGAAATGGCTCGGGACCTGCACAATCGCTTGGGCCAATTCCGCGAGGCGACCTTGGACGTGGTCAGAGCGTTCTTGGGAGAATTGAATCAAAACCGCACCCAAGGGGCAGCCGCCTGGCGGGAGATTCTCGGCGCCATGCGGGCTGAATCGCCGACAGTTACGGAAGAAGTTTCACCGGCGGGAAAAGTCGAAACGGCAAAAACAGAGGCCGCCCCTGCCGATGAAGCGCCGGCTGTCCGGCAAGCCCCGGTCGAGGAGACGTCGCAGGCGACTTTTGTGCCTGAGACTTCAATTCCGATCGAAACCGCAGCGGATTCGGATCAACCGTCCGAGGAATCCGAGGAAAAAGCGCCCGATCAAGAAGCCCAACAGGCGCAGGACAGCCTGGCCGAGGAGATTTTGGACCTTCTCCGGGCCCATCCGGAAGGCCTCAAAATGGTTGAACTTTCCGAAATGGTGGGACTTCCCAACTGGCGCTCCCTGATTCCGGTTATGCGTGAACTGATGGATGAAGAAGCGGTGCGCAAGGAAGAGACCTCTTATTTCGCTTTGTAACCCTGCCTATTGGACGACTCGTATTGGGGGCGTCCCTGTGAAAATGGGGGCGCCCTGCATGAAGAAAGGCTGAAAACTGATGCAGCCGGTTTTCATCACCTGCGGGACTTGCGGATTTGGTCGGAGGACCGGAGTGGATCTCTTCGGGGCTCTGTACCCGAATAAGGATTTTTGACAGGCACAGGAGGATTGTATGCTGACCGAGGAGAGAGCCACCGTACTGGAACCACGTGCTTTGCCCAATTTCGTTGAGACTCCCTTTGTTCGGGATATCACGGAACGGGCCATGGCCTATATCGCCGCTGGGTTTCCCATCCATTTCCGGGGGATTTCAGGGAGTGGAAAAACGACTCTGGCGATGCATGTGGCGGCCAAAATCGGACGGCCGGTGGTGTTGATACACGGAGACGAAGAGTTTTCCACCTCGGACCTGATCGGCGGGGAATTCGGGTTCCGATCGCGCAAAGTGGTGGATAATTTCATCCATACGGTTCTCAAAACCGAAGAGGAGATGAAAAAACGGTGGGTGGACAACCGCCTGACGGTAGCCTGCAAGCATGGCTTCACCCTGATTTATGACGAGTTCACAAGGTCCCGGCCTGAAGCCAACAATGTCCTTTTGTCGGTGCTTCAGGAACGGATGCTGGACTTGCCGGCGGCCCGCGGGGAAGTGGACAGCGGCTATCTGAAGGTGAACCCCCATTTTACCGCCATTTTTACGAGCAATCCGGAAGAATACGCCGGCGTTCACCGCAGCCAGGATGCCCTGCGGGACCGGATGATCACAATGGACCTGGATAACTTCGATGAAGAGACGGAAATTCGGATTACCGAAAACAAATCCGGTCTGAACAATGGTGATGCCGGAAAGATCGTGCGGATCGTTCGAGGATTGCGGGAATCGAACACCTATGAATTTGCCCCCACCATCCGCGGGTGCATCATGATCGCCAAGACCCTTTCGGTGAGAAAGACCCCTGTTGATCGGAGTAATCCGGTGTTCAAGCAGACCTGTATGGATATCCTGGCCTCCGAGACCAGCCGTATCGGTACCATCGGCGGCCAAGTCCGGGTTAAAGCGGCGATCGATGAACTGATCAATCAGCATTGTTAGGACGTTTGCCGTTCCGCAGCAGGATTTTTCACCGAAACTGAACTTAGAAGGGACCCCTGGCATGGAAAGACAGATGAAAGGACTTGCGGCCATCAAAACCCTAAGGACGCGCAAGCAGGGTGCCATTCCCGGAAGCGACCGGGGTGCCGATCAGTTGCAGCTATACATTCTTGAAAACAATCGGGCACTTTTAGAAAAAGAACTCGGCAGCGTGTTGCAGCGCAAGGCCAAAATCATGGAACGGATCAAGATGATCGAGGAAAACATGTCGGCTATCAAAGGAAGGTGCTCCACGGGCAGAGCCAGGAAAAAAACCTCGCGCAAGACCGCAGGTTGCGATGTCCCCAGCCGGCCCAAATCCATCCAGAGGATGAAAGTCGATTACTGAACCAGGATGAATTGTGCTGTTTTCGAGGGGTGGGGAGGGGTCGATGGCCAGGGATGGGAAATATATTTACTGCATTCTCGATGGTAACGATGGCCGCCATTTCGGTCCCATCGGCATCGGCCAGCGCGGAGATCTGGTCACCACTATCGGGTACAACGACATTAGCGCGGCCATCAGCAACTCGCCGCTGGACCAGTTCGTCATCAACCGTGAAAACCTGACGGCCCATGAGTTGGTGATCGAAGAGGTGATGAAATGCCATACGGTTCTGCCGGTGCGTTTCTGCACCATCGCCGACAATGCGGAAGAGGTCCGTGGTTTTTTGAGAAAGCGTTACTCCGAGTTCAGAGGCCTGCTCAAAGACTTGGACAACAAGGTGGAAATGGGGCTCAAGGCACGCTGGACGGATATGAAAGCGGTTTTTTCCGCCATCGCTCAAGACGATGCCCTGGTCCGGGAGATGAAAGCGCGGCCCCGCAACCCGGATACGGATGAAGAAGCTTACAAGCTCGGCTTGGGAAAGGCCGTCCAAGAGGCCTTAAGAAGAAAAAAACAGGACGAGGCCGCTCAAATCGTGAGGGGACTGGCCCGGGCGGTGCTCGATTGCCGGCAAAACGAAACGGTGGGGGACGACATGTTCCTCAATGCCGCTTTCCTGATCGACCGCACCCGTGAGAAACAGTTCGATTTTCTCCTTGAAAGCATGGTTGAGCCTTACGCGGATCGGGCCGATTTTACCTGTATCGGACCGGCCCCCCCGTTTAATTTCATCAATATTAAGATGAAACTGTAATGGGAAGGGATCGGTTGTCGGATTTTGAGGTTCATCCGCGATTGTTCGGAAAGGAGCTACGCATGGCAGGCAAAGACAGGGATAAGGAAGAGGGAGGAAGTTTTGACTTAGGCCTGGGAGGGGTGTTCAAGGGGCTTTCAACACTTCTGGAGGCCGCCGGACGGCTTGCCGAAAAGAGTGAAGAGATCCGGCGAAATGGCCAAATCGACCTCGGCGAATTGGGACAACTCAAGGGGCTCAAGGACCTGAAAGCCGTTTACGGCATCAACGTAAGAACGATGAGCGACGGCCGGTCATCTGTTTCCCAGTTCGGCAACATTAAAAGAACTCCCAAGGGACCGGTGGTAGAGCCGATCCGCGAGCCCATGGTGGATGTTTTCGAATCTCCGGATGAACTTCAGGTGATTGCCGAGATGCCGGGCGTTGCCAGGGACGACATACGGCTGGAGCTGCAAGGCGATATCCTGGTGCTGAGCGCCGAGGCCGGGGTCCGAAAATACCACAAAGAGATCCTTTTGCCCCGGTCGGTGGCAGAAGAAAAGATGCAGTGGACATTTAAAAACGGTGTTCTGGAAATCAGAATCAGGGCCTAGCCATTAGCGATCGGCCATCCTTCGATTCCACCCCCGGGATCCCTGCTCAGGGCGCGCATATGCCAGAGGAAAAAAACGAGAAACAGTCTTTCAAGGTGGCCGAGGCCGCGCCCAAGGATGCGGACCGGGGCATTGTGCGTTTCGACCCGGCCTTTTTCACGTCCCTGGACGTTGCGGTGGGCGATGTGGTGACGGTTACCGGCAAGCGAACAACCGTTGCCAAAGTCATGCCTGCATACATGGAAGACCGCGGCAATTCAATCGTGCGTCTGGATGGGACCACCCGGGAAAACGCCCGCGCCGGGATCGGTGAGCGGGTCATCGTGGGAAAATGCGAGGTCAGTGTCGCCCTGAAAATAGTGGTGGCCCCGCTTACCCCGATGCGCGCCTACGATGCCCGGTATATCGGAACCCTCCTGGAGGGGCTGCCCCTGGTGGAAGGGGACAAGGTCCGCGCCAGGCTCTTCGGGTCGCGGACGCATGATTTTGAGGTGGTTTCGGTCAGACCGGCCGGAGCGGTGCTGATCCATCCGGCCACCTCGGTCGCCATCCAGGGGGCCAAGGACGCAAAGGAGGGGCGCACCCGTATCGCTTACGAAGACATCGGCGGCCTGGGCCGGCAGATCCGCCGCATCCGTGAAATGATCGAACTTCCGCTCAAGTATCCCCAGATATTCGAACGCCTGGGCATCGATCCGCCCAAGGGGGTTTTGCTGCACGGTCCGCCCGGCTGTGGCAAGACCCTCATCGCCAAGGCCGTGGCCAATGAGACCGATGCCGCTTTTTACACCCTCAGCGGTCCGGAAATCATGAACAAGTTTTACGGCCAAAGCGAGGCCAACCTGCGGAAAATTTTCGAGGAGGCGGAGGCCAAGGGACCGGCCATCATTTTTTTGGATGAGATTGATGCCATCGCTCCCAAGCGTGAAGAGATGGGCGGGGAAAAGCAGGTCGAAAAGCGGGTGGTGGCCCAACTTTTGGCGCTAATGGACGGTCTTTCGGCCCGGGGGCAGATCGTCGTCATCGGCGCCACCAACATCCCCAATTCCCTGGACCCGGCCCTTCGCAGACCGGGGCGTTTCGATCGAGAAATCGAGATCGGTATACCGGACCGCAACGCACGGCAGGAAATCTTGGAAATTTATACCCGGGGCATGCCGCTTGCCGAAGATGTCGACGTGGCGCGCCTGGCGGAGATTACCCATGGCTTTGTGGGCGCGGATCTGGCCGCCCTCAGCCGTGAGGCGGCCATGGCCACCTTACGGCAAATTTTCCCATCCATCGATTTCAATGCCACCGAGGCCTTGCCCTACGACACGCTCATGAACCTTCAGGTGTCCATGGATGATTTCCTCGCGGCCCTGACGGAGATCGAACCTTCGGCTATCCGGGAAGTCTTCACTGAGGTGCCGGATGTCCGATGGAAAGATATCGGCGGCCTGGAAGAGGCCAAACAGCTCCTCCAGGAAACCATTCAGTGGCCTCTGGCCTATGCCGGACTCTTTGAAAAGGCCCGTACCACTGCGGCGCGGGGAATTTTGCTCCATGGCCTGCCCGGTACGGGCAAAACCCTGCTGGCCAAGGCGGTCGCCACCGAATGCGGCGTCAACTTCATCTCGATCAAGGGGCCCGAAATTCTGTCCAAGTGGATCGGCGAAAGTGAAAAAGGCGTGCGGGAAGTCTTCAAGAAGGCCAGACAGGCATCGCCCTGTATCGTTTTTTTCGACGAGATCGACAGCCTCGTGCCCCGGCGGGGCTCCGAGGCCGCTTCCCATGTGGTGGATCGGGTCATCAGCCAATTTCTCACGGAGATGGACGGAATCGAAAAACTGAAGGGGATCGTCGTGCTGGCAGCGACCAACCGCATGGACATAATGGATCCGGCGATCATGCGAGCCGGACGTTTTGATTTTCACCTGGAACTGCCCCTTCCAGACAAGACGACTCGTGAAGCGATCTTTCGGGTCCACACCCGGGAAAAGCCTTTGGCCGAAAATGTCGATCTGGGCCGGTTGGCCGAGCAAACCGACGGCCTTTCCGGCGCCGACATCGAGTTGCTGTGCCGCGAGGCCGCCCTCAAGGCAATCCGGCAATTCATCGAAAGCGGCAATCCGGACGAGACCGCTTTTGTCATTGAGGCCGCCCATTTCAAAACGGCCAGTCAGATAATGGGAAAACACTGAGTGCGCCTTCCAACCCAGCGTTGCGAAAGATTGCTGTCATGAGCAGAGCGTATATTTTCGTTTATGGCGTGGTGAAGTCAAAAGAGCCTGTTCGATTCGCGGCCGGCGGTATTGACAATCTGGCCGTGGATAGTCTCTCCCATGACGGGGTCGCGGCTCTGGTGAGCCGCACCCCCTTCATGAGCTTCGAAGCTTTTTCCAAAGAGGCCCTGCTGTCCAACCTGGCGCGTTATCAGGCCGTGCTGGAAAAAGTCATGGACGTTTGCCAGGTGTTACCGGTCAAGTACGGCACCTTTCTGCCGGACGAGGAGGCGTTGCAGGCGGTTCTGGCGGCCGAGCAGGCCGGAGTCCTGGGCCATTTTGAGCGCATGCGCCAGAAGCTGGAGCTTGACGTGGTCGTGCTGTGGCAAAACCTGCCGGGCCTGCTGGCCGAGATCGGAGCCACTCCAGAGATTGCCGGGCTTAAGCGCAACGCCGCCGAGATCGTCGCGCCGGAAGCGGCCACAGAGCATCGCCTGGTCGTGGGCAAAATGGTCAAGGAGATGCTCGATTCGCGGTCCCGCAAGAGAGCCTCGGAAGTCCTCGATGCCTTGAATCCATGGGTCGATGAATGTTTGTCGCACCCGCTCATGGACGATACCATGATCATGAACACCGCTTTTTTGCTGAAAAGACAGAACCGGCAGGCTGTTGAAGATTGCTTGGAGCGGTTGGACCAATCCTGCGGTCAGAGCGTGCTGTTTCGCCTGGTCGGTCCCTTGCCACCCTACAGCTTCTGCACCCTCGAGATACAACAGCCGGATATCCGGCAGATCCTGGAGGCCGGAAAGACGCTGGGGCTGGGAAAAGAGGCCACCGCCCTGGAAATCCGGGAAGCCTACTGGAGGCTGACCAAAGCGTTCCATCCGGACCTTTTTCCGGGGGATAAGGCGGTCCAGACAAGGTTTGAAACCATTGCCCGCGCTTATCGGACCCTTTGCGACAACTGTCGTGACGATCGGATCTGCTTTGAAGAGAGACCTGCCGGCGGTTGGGGACGGATTCGGTGCATGAAACCGTGTGTCCCCGACGGATGAAGCCATTCCTTTACCATGTGCCGGTGGTTCACGGAGTTTCGGATTTGGGAAGCCTGGGGCCGACGATCGAACGGCGGCGCCGAGAGGTCTGCCCCGGGAACCGCTGGAACCGGCATAAAGCCGTTGTAGACCGGTTCTGGAGCGGGATCGACGCTTTTTTCAAGATCATCGATGCCCGTGGCCTCAAGATTTATCAGGACGGGATGATGAGCGGCGGAGCGCTTGGACTGAGAATCATCCGGGAGGGCGCCGCCACCGGCAGCCGCAATCACCAGGTGGTCCTCGACCTCTTGCAGCGGGGCGCCTGGTTGCAGCCCACAGAGGATATCGGCCTGTTGAAACTGGAGTATCAGAGGGTCCTGGAACTGGCCCGCAGGCAATCTCATTACGAGAGCACTGCGGCTTTGCTGGGCTACAAGGCCGCCGGTGACCAGATCCTTGAAAAGCGGGACCGGTTTGTCGCCCAGACCATCGGCGCAACCCTTAAGCCCGCAGAGCGGGGAGTGCTTTTCATGGGGGCCTTCCATGATGTCACCCGGTACCTGTCCGACGCTTCGATGGAAATCCGCCAGGTCAAGGATCCGGTGAAGATGCGACGTTATCTGTACGCCCTTATCGGCTGTGTTGACGACCGCACCTTTGAAGATCTGGCCACTGAAATGATGACTCCACCTCAGGGCCTCCACCAAAAAGGATAATCATGCGCCATTCGGGACAATACATCTATGCCATTACCGGCGGCGGCCCCATTGCAACGGACCTGAAAAGTATCGGGGGGCAAGGGTATCCGGTCTATGCGGTCGGCTACAAGGATATCGGCGCGGTAGTCAGCGATTCTTCCATCGTCTCGTATCCGGTCTGCCGGAGCAACACCATGGCCCATCAGAAGGTCATGGAAGCCCTCATGCAAACGCATACCCTGTTGCCGGTGCGATTCGGAACCATCGCCGAGGGCGTGGACCAGATTCGGGAGAAACTTCTCGCGGCCCGGTATGCGGAACTTTCCGGGCTCTTGCGACAGATGCAGGACAAAATAGAACTGGGGCTCAAGGTGTTGTGGAATGACATCAATACCCTTTTTCAGGAAATTATTTCAGAAAATCGGGAGATTCGCCAATTGCGGGACCGCCTTGCCACTCAAAAAGCCGCCAACCCGCAAGCCCAGGTGCGGCTCGGGGAGATGGTCAAGAAGGCGTTGGAGCGCAAGCGTGAAAAGGAAAGAAACGCTGTTTTGGAAAATCTCCGAGGCTACTGGGTGGACCAGCGTTCCAACAAGGAGTTTGGAGACCTGATGGTGGTCAACAGTGCTTTTCTGGTTCTCAAGCAACGGGAAAAAGACTTTGACGGGGCCGTTGAAGATCTGGCTCGTCATTATGACGGCCGTATGACGTTCCGCTACGTGGGACCTGTGCCGCCGGCCAATTTCGTCGAAATTACGGTGAGGTGGTGAACCATGGCGTTTCTTCTTGACGATATCCTGTTTTCGCCATTGAAATTTACCGTGTGGCTCGGCGAGAAACTGCGGGATGCGGCCGTGCAGGAGATGACCGATGAGACCCGCCTGCAAGATGAACTGCTTCAGTTGCAGATGCAATTCGAGATGGGGGAAATCGACGAACCGGAGTTCGAAAAACTAGAGACCGAACTCATGGAACGGATGGAAGAGATGAGAAAACTGAAGGCGGAGTTAACGCCGTAAAGGAGGCTTGCGGTCATGGCGCTAGGGCTTGCACAAATCGTAAAACAGGCCAGGTCGGAACTTCAAGCCCTGACCGGCTTGGAGGTTTCTTCCACCTTGGAGGCGGCCAGGGAAGGCGAAGAGTGGCTGGTTGCCTTGGAAGTGGTGGAAAAACGCTCCATTCCCGAATCGATGGATATCCTGGCCACCTACCGCATCCGAATGGACCCGGAGGGCAATGTGTTGGAATTCAAACGGGCCCGGATGCGTAAGCGGATCGATACGGTGGAAGAGGATTTTTGATGCTTTCCGGCCCGTTGCCGATGGCCGGGAAGTCTGACGCGTTACAAGGAAGAGGAAGCGTATGCCGTTGGAACCTTCACGGGAAGTCCAGGGCCAAGGCTTGGCCGATGTGATCGATCGGCTTCTGGATAAGGGGCTGGTGATCAATGCGGATATCGCCGTTTCGTTGGTGGGCGTGGAACTTCTGGGGATCAAGATCCGGGCGGCCCTGGCTTCTTTTGAAACCGCGGCCAAGTACGGCCTTGAATTTCCTTCCGGCACATCTCTCGAGACCTCTGCCCGGCAAGAGGCGGTTACGGGCCGGGAACTCTGCCCCCAGTGCGGCAAGCTGGTTTCTTCATCCGCCCTGCTCGACGAAGGCTGCCCCTGGTGCGGTTGGGTCAGTGCCAAGACCGAGCGGATGATGACGGCCCGGCCTTAGCCCGGAGTGGCGCTGTTTTGCTCGCGGCTCCGGGTAAGGTTACGACGGTGCACCGGGGCCGTGTTTAGCTCCCCTAAAAAACATCGCTAGGTGGCAAAGATGGCCATCGATATTGATGAAAAAGACATGAAATCCGGGGTGCTGGGGCTGGTGATGGCCCTGGTGGAGATTATTCGGGATGCGCTCAAACACCAAGCCCTGCGTCGCATGGAAGGCACGGGGCTGACCGACGCCGAAATCGATCGGCTCGGCGTGGCGTTGATGGAGCTCGATACGGCAATCGAGGAGATCAAAATGGAGCAGGGCATCCGGGAAGCCGTAAAGTCCGTTCGGGATGGGCTGGACCAGGTGGTGGACGATATCCTGCTGTGCGGACAAGCTCCCGGCTGAAACGCGACCCGGTAATCCATACCGGCGGGTTGGCCCTCTGCCGGCCATTCAGACCGGCCCTGGGGAACGGATATGGACAACGAGATTCGAGAGATAATCCGGACAATGCTCCGGGAAACGGTTGCCAAGATGGTTGCCGACCACCGGGAGGCGATTCGGGAGGTCCTTCGCGAGTCCCTGATTCCGGAATTAGAGCGCGCGCTTCGGCAAGAGATCGGCATGCAACTTCGCGCGATGACGGGCGACCAGGCACGGCTGCGGGACGAGCGGGTGGCCGAATCGGCGGCGCCAGAAGACCATGCGATCAGCCTGCCGGCCGATGCACCATCCGCGCCCCCTACCCCTGCGGTCGGGACTGGAGCACCGCCCGTCGCGCAAACTGGCGCTGCTCCAGGTGCTCAAGACCCTTCAGAGGGTGTCTACCTGTATGGTGTGGTACGGGGTGAAGACGGTGTCTGTCTGGGGCCCATCGGGCTGGAAGCCGCTGAGGTATTTACCATCGCCGACCAGGATCTGGCTGTGGTGGTCCATCGTTGTTCTGCCGAGCCTTACCAGTCAACTGATCCGGAGCAAGTTCAGACCTGGGTCGCCGCCCATCAGAAGGTGGTGGATGCCGCCTGGGAGTGGTTCGGCAACGTGGCGCCGATGGGTTTCGACACCATCATCCGGGGGGAGCCCGGGCTCGACGCGGTCGAAACGGCTCGCAAGTGGCTCAACGACGACCGCGATGCCTTGATGGAAAAGCTTCAAATGCTGGAAGGGATGGCCGAATACGGGGTTCAGATCTTCTGGGATCCGGATGCCGTGGCCCGTACCACGGCCAGGGAAAGCCCTGCGGTCAGAAAGATCGAAGAAGAGATTCACTCCAAGCCGCAGGGTGCGGCCTACCTTTACCGCGCCAAGCTGGCAAGCGTCCTGAAACAGGAGATGGAAAGATTGGCCGAAGGTTATGTGCAGCAATTCCATGATCAGATCCGACCCCACGTAGAGTCCCTGCGCATGGAAAAGGTAAAGCCCGCCGCGGATGCCAAGACCCGCATGCTGATGCATCTGTCCTGTCTGGCATCCCGCCAGGACAATGGGCAACTGGGCACGGCCCTGGAGCAGATCGAAAACCTGGAAGGTTTCTCGGTCCGCTTCACCGGTCCCTGGCCCGCTTATAGTTTTGTATGAACCCGCAGACCACATCCACCCGCAACGGCACCCTGGTGGATCTGCTGGACCGTGTCCTGGACCGGGGCGTGGTGCTTCAGGCCGATCTGATCATTTCCCTGGCCGGGGTCCCCCTCATCGGCGTTTGCCTCCGGGCGGCCCTGGCCGGCATGGATACGATGCTTCGCTATGGCTTGCTGACGGATTGGGACGCCAAAAGCCGGCTTGCCGCAAATCAGGTGAAGACGGGACCTGTCCAGCAGGAGCAAGGATCGGCCCGGGAGGAGCAGGTCGTCTACAAGAGCCGGGGGGCCTGTTGGGTTGAAAGCGGCGTCTATCGGACCTGGCAATACGGACACGTGCATGTGACCGACCAGCGACTTTTTGTTTATCAGGAAATTTTCGACAAACTTCTTCTGACGGTTCCCCTGGAACAGATTCAGTCCGTTTGTCTGGAGCCTGCGGAGGCCGATTCCCGGATGGTGTTATCGTTTCGGTTTCAAGGCCGAACGGTCCGAAAAATACGGGTCGCTGATCCGAAGGTGTTTTTGAACATGCTCAACGACACCATGGTCCGGCAGGGCCTGACACTGAGCCAGGACGGCGGTATGGTATTGGTGATGCACAACTAGAGGCAAGCCCCGCACCGATAGGTTTGGGCATTTTGTCATGTCTGTTCTTTTATCGGAATGCCGGTGGGGGCTGAGACCGAATGCTGAGCCCCTGCCTTGTGAACGAGGTTACAGCCACTTATGGATACGATTCTTGGAATCGATCTCGGGACCACTTATTCGGTGGCGGCCGTTTTTGAAAATGGCCGAGCGCGGATTGTCCCCAACCGGGAGGGAGACGCGCTTACCCCTTCCGTTTACGCGGAAACACGCCGGCAGCATCCCCTGGTCGGCGTGGTGGCCAAGGCCCAGGCGGCGGCCAATCCGCAAAACACGGTCTTGTCCATCAAACGCCGGATGGGAACGGACTACCGGGTCCGGATCCATGGCAGAGCCTGCTCTCCCCAGGAAATCTCTTCATTTATCCTCCGCAAAATCAAGGCCGATGCCGAGCATGCCCTGGGCCGGCGGGTGGAAAAGGCAGTGATCACCGTGCCTGCCTATTTCAGTGACACCCAGCGCCAGGCCACCCGCGAGGCGGGTCTGATGGCAGGCCTCGATGTGGTCCGGATGATCAACGAACCCACGGCCGCGGCCCTGGCCTACGGACTGGATCGTAAAAACGTCCAGTCCGTTCTGGTGTGGGACCTGGGCGGTGGAACCTTCGATGTGTCCATTCTGGAAATGGGCGATGGGGTTTTCCAGGTGCGGGCGGTCAACGGTGATTGCTACCTGGGCGGAGACGATTGGGACCAACGTATTATGACATATGCCGCCGAGGCGTTTCGCACGGCATACGGGGTCGACCTTCAGCCGGACAGCGGGGACTGGCAACGCCTGCGCACGGTTTGTGAAAAGGCGAAAAAAGAGCTTTCGCTAGAAACTGCCACCCAAATTCGCCTGTCACTGGTGGGCCGAAACGGCAAACCCATCGTGCGTCTGGCCTGCCCTTTTTCCCGCGATATCCTCGAACAGATCACCGGTGACTTGCGGGAACGTATGGCTCAGGCCACGCATCGGGCTCTGAAGGATGCGGGTCTGGGGCCCGAAGCAATGGATTGTGTCGTTCTGGTCGGTGGCGCGACCCGCATGCCGGCCATCAAGGCCCTGGCTGTAGAGATCTTTGGAAAAGAGCCTTACCAAAGGATCAATCCCGACGAAGCCGTGGCCATCGGTGCCGCCATCCAGGGAGGGGTCCTGGCCGGTATGGTCCAGCACGTGGCGCTGGTCGATGTGGTCCCGCTTTCCCTCGGCGTCGAGACCCAGGGCGGAATTTTTTCCATCGTTATTCCGCGCAATACGCCCGTTCCCACCTCGGCCGATCGGATTTTCACCACAGCCGGTGACGGCCAGAGTGAGATGGACATCAATGTGCTTCAGGGAGAGCGGGCCATGGCGTCCGACAACATCAGCCTGGGCTGTTTCAAGCTGGCGCAAATCCCCCCCATGCCACGGGGCAAGGCCCAGGTGGAGATGATTTTCCGGATAGATGCCAGCGGCGTGGTCACCGTTACCGCCCAGGAGATTTTTACCGGTGCTGAAGCTTCGATTTGCATCGATGCCGTGCACCGGCTCAGCGACGACAAGGTGAGGGCATTGATCCGGGAGGCTGAAGCCCGGGCCGTATCCGACCGGGAGCGAAAACATGCCATTGAACTGTCCATTCGTGCTGAACAGGCTCTGCGGGCCGGACAGGCCTTGCTGGAGCAAACGGCAATCCACGGGTGCCGGGATGCCATCGAAAGGGCTCTTTATTCCGTCCAGGATGCCCTGGCCCGGGGGGACACCACCGGCATCGAGAAAGAAATGGAGACCCTGAACGGGCTTCTTCAGGTTCGCTGAGCGGACATGCGCATCAGTTATCCCAAGAGTACCATGCCGGTGGACCGGTATGCCGTCCCGCTTTTTGAGGCGGATGAGCGGCTTTTGCTGAGGGGGCAAAGTGCTTTTCGATGCCATCCTTACAGAGGGTGGCGGCCGGCTCAGTGCTTTTTGACCGATCAGCGGCTGATCTTTTATCTGCGCCCCCGGATTCTGGCCCAAGTCGTCCTTTCATCCATTCGGGGCCTCTGGCCGGAACGGCACTATTGTATTCTCAAAGTGCGTGAAACCCTTAAGGTCTCTTTCCGGCGCAGCGATCGGCCGGCAAGCATCTCGTTCGTGGTCAATGGGCTTAAACTCTGGAAAGAAAAAATCTACCAGCTCTCCCTGCTTGAAATCGACGAACAGACCATCTGCGACTTGTCCCTGAGACTGGACCACGATGGCCGCAAGCTGCTTTGGTACCTGTGGGAGAGGCGCCATGCCGGGATCCGGGAATTGGCCGCGGTGACGGGCGCCGAGGACCCTATCGACACGTTGGGGCTCATCCGGGAGACGATCAACCCGGCGGCTGAAAAGATTCTGGGGTGCCCTCTGGTGGTCTTCGAGCGGTTCAAGGTCTGCCCCCTGACCCAGGAACCGGTGCGGTTTCACTGGTGGCTGGTGGGCAAGGCCACCCGGTGCACCCGAAGCCCGGAGCGGTTTTTGGACATTTTCGACGAGGGGGATCGCGTCGTGGTCATCATGGGGGTTCGGGGGGTGGAAATCTCGGATATCCGGCTGGACCTGGAAGAGGATGACCTGACGGTACGTTCCCACCGGATCGGCGCGGCCATGCGCGTCAGGGTCCATCTGCCGGCACCGGTGGATCCCGAAGGGGTTGGCCTGAGACTCAAAAACGGGCTTTTGGAGATCACGCTGTCCAAAGCCTGAAGTTCGCCAAACCGAAGCGTGAATCATCAAGGCCCCCCGGCCCGCGATGACTTGGAGGAAAAAAGCGGATGCATCGTTTATCGTTTCCAAGGTTGACCCTGTTCGGCGGTAAAGGCGGTGTCGGCAAAACCACCATGGCCTGTGTGACAGCGGTGCACTTCGCCCTTTGCCATCCGGATCAAAAGATTCTGCTGATATCCACCGACCCGGCCCATTCCCTGGCCGACGCCCTCGATTCGCCTGTGGGTGATCATATCGTGCCGATCGGCCTGCCGCCGGCCTTGCCGGTTCGCGCCGACCCGGAGCCGGATTGCGAAAACGGAGGCCGGTCTTCCGATCTTGCCGGCCTGCATGCCTGGGAGCCGGATACGGACCGGCTGGCAGCGGCGTTTACCACCCAGAACCGGGAGATTTTTAAAAAGCTGGCCGACCGGGGAACCTATTTCGACGAGGGAGATATCGCCCAATTTCTGGACCTTTCCATACCGGGAATGGACGAGGTCATGGCGATTCTGGAAATCGGGCGTCTGATGCGCGAAAAAGACTACGATCGGCTGGTTGTCGATACTGCTCCGACCGGGCACACCCTGCGGATGCTTGCACTTCCCGAGCAGATGCTGCTGTGGGTCAAAGCCCTGGACCTGATGCAGGAAAAGCACCGTGTCATGGCAGCCCATTTTTCCCGCAAGCGGGCGGTCAAAGACGAATGCGATCTTTTTCTCCAGAACCTCTCCGCCGATTTGACGGCTGTCAGAAAGCTCCTGACCGATGGCGAAAGAACGCGCTTCGTGCCCGTGACCATCCCTGAACCGATGGCCATCGAGGAGACTCAAAGACTGGTGGTACAGCTTAGAAACCTGTCCGTTCCGGTCGATCAGATTTGGGTCAACCGGGTGATCCCGGAGACGGACTGTGGCTTTTGCCGTTCGCGAGCCGCGCAGCAGGCCGTCTGCATGCGGATGCTGGAAAAGGCCACAGCTCCCTGCGAGACGATCCCGGTTTTTCTTTTTCCGGGTGAAATCAGAGGAATTTGCGGATTGCTGGAATTGCGTCGCGTCCTGTGGGAGGGCACGGCGCCATCTGTCGACGTGGCTGCCGGGCCGGACGACGATGGCGCTGCGGTTTCCACTCCTTTGACCTTGCAGGAAAACCCGGAGCTGATTCTTGTGGGGGGCAAGGGCGGGGTCGGCAAGACCTCGGTGGCTGCGGCCATCGCGTTGCACCTGGCGCGAACCCACCCGTCCAGCAAAGTCCTGGTATTTTCCACCGATCCGGCCCATTCCCTGACCGACGCTTTCGGTATTCCCATCGGCAACCAAATCAGCGCTGTTGACGGGGGCAATCTGTTCGCCCTGGAAATCGACTCGGATCGCCTTTTCACAAAGCTGAAGGAAGATTTTGAATCGGACGTTCGGGAGGTTTTCGATCGATTTGTAAAAAGCGGTTTGAGTGCGCGCCTGGACCAGGCGGTTATGAACAGCCTTATCGATTTCGCCCCGCCGGGGCTGGACGAGATCATGGCCCTGGACACCATCATGGACCTTAAGGCCGGCGGTGATTTCGATATCCTCGTACTGGATACTTCGCCCACCGGGCATCTGTTGCGTTTTCTTCAGCTTCCGGATCTGGCGCGACAGTGGCTGCAGACGTTTTTTCGTCTCTTGATGCGATACAAGGGGACGGTGCGGATGGCCCGGATGGCGCAAAAAGCAGTGAACCTGGCAAAAGGGATCCGGCGCATCCAGGAAACCCTGAAAAACCCCCTGAAGACCGCTTTCGTGGCCGTCACCCTGGCCGAACGGATGTCGCTAGAAGAACTGGCCGATTTGATGCAGGCCCTCGAAGAGATCCGTATCCCGTGTACCCGTACGATCGTCAACCGGATCGTTCCAGACTCGCCTTGTGCTTTGTGCCATGCCACCCGCAGCATTCAGGAAGGCCATTTAAAAGAGATCACGACCCGCTTTCCCGCCACGACGCTTACGATCGTTCCCCAGTTCCCGGATACCATTCAGGGCCTGAAAGCCTTGGGTGAACTGGAGAGGGTATTATTCGGGGCGATTTCCGTTTGATTTTATTTTATTTCTTCCCAAATCCCCCTCAGCCGTCCTATTATAAACCGCAAGCGACCCGCATGGTGACTTGGCAGTCAAGGTGAGCCCGTCTTCCTCTTTAAGTGATGTCGGCGGGTTGTAGCCTGCTCTGGTGCCGACTATCAACTTGGAGAAGAAAGATGTACTTTTGGTCCACCCTGAAGAAAAACTGGGAAGGAAAACGTTTTCCTCTCATTTTTTCCCGCAAAAATAATGCAAAAAACACGAATCAGAGCATAAAGTCGGCCCCTGGTACAGTTGCTGGCATGAAAAAGGATATTGCCGGAATTGAAAGGCGGATCTGGAATCTTGTCCTGCTGGCCATCGCCGTCATCCTCTATCTGACCCTGTCTCTGGTCGGCATGCAGGTGCTTGGGGTGATAGAGTTTACGACTCCGGATACAGACGGGTATACCCCGGCCATGATGTTTCCGATGTTTTTGGGTATTTTGGTGTTGTTGTTCAGTGCCTATCTTATCATCCAACAGCGTCAGTTGCTCAACACGACCAAACAGTTATTTCAGGAACAGGTGGCGTCCGGAGAATTGAGCCGCAATGTCAATATCCTAAAAGCTTTGCTGGATGTCAGTTCCAACATCAACATCAAACGGCATTTGGGATCGGTGCTCAAAACCATCGCCCGCGCAGTGCGCCGGGCCTTTAATGCCGACCGGGTTTCCATTATGCTCATCAATGGCTCGGGCCAGGCGATCAAGACTATCGCCGTGGACGGGCGGGCGCCGGAAAAGACCAAAGACGCGCTCGTACCACTGGGCGAAGGCGTGGCCGGATGGGTGGTGGCAAATGGCGAGCCGCTGTTGCTCCAAGGCCAGGTCGACCCGGGCGCCTTCCCGGGGTTTCGCATCGGCCAGCGTGAAGTCAGCTCAGCCATGTGTGTGCCGCTCAAGATCGGCAAGCGCTGTCTCGGCGTACTTAACGTCAACCTGATTGGCCGCCGCCTGGGTTTTACCGACAACGACCTGCAGCTGATTTCGATATTCGCCAACAACGTCTCCAGCGCCATCAGTAACGCCCTTCTTCTGCGCCGCCGCGAGGAACAGCTGCGGCTCAAGACGGTGGTCGAACGGCTGCATTCGCCTCGGGTGGTCCACGAGCTGATTCAAAAGACTTCCTACCTGGCCGATCCGGGTTCCCTGAGGGACAAACAAACCATCAGTACTCTGTTCGCCGATATTCGGGGATTTTCGGAGTTGACCGCCGAATTGGCACCCGAGCAGATGATGACCTTTCTGGATGCATTTTACGAACGGATGGCCCGGGCGGTGGCGGACAATGATGGGGTTCTGGACAAGTTCATGGGAGACGAGGTCATGGTTTTTTTCGGTGCTCCGGAGCCTTTGGAGAATGTCTCGCGCAGCGCCCTGGAGACTGCCCTGGAAATGATGACTTTTTTTGCGGCCATAAGGGATCGCTTCAGCCGCCAGGAGCCGCGCTTCAAGAGCGTCGGCCTGGGCATCGGGATCAATACCGGTACGGTGGTGGTCGGCAGTGTCGGTTCACACCAGCGTGCCGAATACACCGTGATCGGCGACGCGGTCAACCTGGCCCGCCGTCTTTGCAGCCATGCCTTGCCCGGAGAGATTCTGGTGGGGCAGACGGCCCGGGATCAGATTGACTCTGAGATCAACTGCAAGTTTGTGGGCGATGTGCAATTCAAGGGTGTGGCCACGGTCAAACCGGTCTTTAGGGTGGAATGGGAGACCCGCATTTAGTCGGTGTCGATATACAAAAACAGGGAGCAATGATGACTGAAGCCGGCAGCCCTCAAGAGCCGATCAAGAAGCGCAAACGGTTGGGCGAACTGCTGGTCGATGCAGGGTTGATCGATCAAAAAACTCTTGCCGAGGCCATAAAGGCCCAGAAGGTTCAGAACCGCCGTATCGGACAGATCCTGATGGAAATGGGAGCGGCCGACGACCTGGCCATTGCCCGGGCCCTGTCCCAACAACTTCGGATTCCCCTGGTGCGCCCGGATGGGATTTCGGTTTCCCAGGAGGCACTGGATCTGGTTTCTGCGGAAATGGCCGAACACTATCTGCTCATGCCCGTGGCACTGGAAAACCGGCAGCTCACCGTGGCCCTGGTCAACCCTTTGGAGTTTCATGCCATCGATGATCTGAGATTTGCCACCGGCCTGGATATCGTGGTGGCGGTGGCACCGGAAAAGGAGATGATGACCGCCCTGGAACGCTGCTACCCCAAGCGTGACCTGGAACGTGACTTCGGCAACGGAGCGGGCATTGCGGAGCATATCGAGGTGGTGCCGGCCACCCAAGCCGAAGAAAAAGACGAACAGGAACTGCTCAAGCTGACCAAGCAGCCCCCCGTGGTCCGGTTTGCCAACGCCATTCTGTCCGATGCCATCAAGCTGCGGGCCAGCGATGTTCACATCGAACCGCAAAAGGCCTTCGTGATTGTGCGTTACCGCATCGATGGCCTGATGAGCGAAATCCTCAAGACCGATCGGCATGTCCACGCTTCGCTGGTTTCACGGATCAAGATCATGGCCGGGATGGACATTTCCATCCGGCGCGCACCCCAGGACGGCCGGGCCCGGGTTCGATTCAACCAGAAGCCTTATGACCTGCGGGTTTCCACCATTCCCACCTCCTACGGCGAGAAAGTGACCATCCGCCTTCTCGATTCGGATTCCGGCAAGGTCCAACTGAAGGAACTCGGCTTTACCGATGGGGACTTTCAGGCGGTTGTAGAGGCGATCCGGCGGCCTCAGGGTATTTTTTTGGTGACCGGTCCCACCGGAAGCGGCAAATCAAGCACCCTTTATGCCTGTCTCAACCGTCTGAACTCACCCGAGGTGAACATCATCACCGTCGAGGATCCGGTGGAATTCGACATCGACGGGATCAACCAGGTGCAGATCAACACCAAGGCCGGCATCACATTCGCCGCCGGACTGCGCTCCATTTTGCGCCAGGACCCGGACATCGTCATGGTCGGCGAGATCCGGGATACCGAGACGGCCCGCATCGCTTTTCAGGCCGCCCAGACAGGGCATCTCGTGCTCTCAACCCTGCACACCAACGATGCGCCGTCCACCGTGGTGCGCCTTTTGGATCTGGGGATCGAGGATTTTCTCATCAACGGAAGTCTGCTGGCCGTCATTGGCCAGCGCCTGGTACGCAAGATCTGCCCTGACTGCAAGGTCCAGGATCCGGTCAGCCCGCAATTGATGCGCCAGATACGGGATTACATCCCCGAAGGCCTGGAGCCTGTTTTTTACAAGGGCAAAGGGTGTGATACCTGCCAGTACAGCGGTTACAAGGGCCGGATGGGGCTGTTCGAGGTGTTGCGCATGACCCCATCGCTAAAGTCGGTGATTGTCGGGCGGGTATCGGACATTGCCGTTCGCAAGGCTGCCGAACGTGAAGGCTACCGCCCCCTGGCGGCTGATGGGATTCAAAAGGCGCTGGCCGGATTGACCACTCTGGCCGAGGTGTTTCGGGTCGCCCCGCCGGATGCCCAGGCCGGGACCGATACGTTTATCCAGAAGCCGGTCCTAGAACTGCCGGCCGATGAGATTTTTTCCGCCGGGGAGCCGGTCTCGGTGGCCAGCGTTCGGCCCAAAATGATTTTGCTGGCCGATGACAGTGAAATCGTAATCAAGGTTCTGTCCAATATTCTGGAGAGTGAAAACTACCGGGTCATCACCGCCGCCGATGGGCAGGAAGCCCTGGAAGAGGCGCGGCGGGAGCGTCCTGACCTGATCATTACGGATCTGGTAATGCCCAGAATGAACGGTATCGAGCTTGTCAGGCAACTCAAATCTCAACTTGTCACCCGCTATATCCCGATCATCATGCTCACGGCCAGAAAAGAAGTGGAGGCCGAAGTTGAGGTCATGGAAGCCGGAGCCGACGATTACCTGACCAAACCGGTCAACCCCAAACGCTTGCTGGCCAGGGTAGGGCGATTCCTGAAACGTTCTTGAACGGCTTGACCCGTTTAGAAGCGCAGTTGCCATTTTCGGGGCATCCGTTCCAATGAAGCTATCTTTCCTTCCGGAATGCCGGGCAGCAGACCCGGCGCAATCCAGCGCTGGGGTCTACAAGGTCAAAATCAACAGTCTGGCGGGGAGTATGCCATGAAACTGCGAACGATCCTGACCGTGATGGCCACCGTGGCCTTTCTGTCCGCCGGTTTGGGAGGGGTCCTGTTTTACCACTCTTTGAAGATTTCAGCCCTGGAAGCGGCCGATTTCGAAGTTCACCGGCAGATTCTCGCCACCCAAGAACATATCTCGGAATTTTGCAGGGAACGGCTCCTTTCGGTCCGGGCCCTGGCCGTTCAGCCTGCCCTCAGCAGAAGGTTGATCGATCCGTCGGCACCCAATCAACGGGAGGTCGAGGCACTGCTCGATCTTTATAGAGAAGCCCTCAGCACCGAGGTCTGCTATCTGCTCGATGCCGGTGGGGTCACCGTGGCTTCCAGCAACCGCGACGCGCCGGATAGCTTCGTCGGGAAAAACTACGCTTTCCGGCCCTATTTCCAGGAGGCGATGACCGGCACCGGGACGGTCTACCTGGCCAGAGGGGTCACCTCGGGAGCCCGGGGCGCCTATTTCAGTGCGCCGGTTTACGCCTCACAAGGGGGGGGAGTGTCTCGGTGTGGCGGTGATCAAGACGTCGGCCCAGCGAATTGCCCGGTACATGGCGCTGGAAGACAGCGAGTGCCTGGGGATCAGCCTGCTGGTGGATCGCAACGGCATTATTTTCATCAGCGACCATCCGAAGTGGGATTTTTTCGCCCTTGAAGAGATTGGCCCTCAACAGGCCGCGCGTATCACCGCCAGCCGGCAGTTCGGAGACGGTCCCTGGCCCTGGATCGGATTGCAGCCGGCAGCCGAAGGTCGCTGGCGTGGTAAAAAAGGGGTTCTTTTCCGGCGTTACGAGACGCGTATCGATGATCTGCCCGGGTGGCGGTTGGTAGTTTTAAGCAACCTGACCATCGTCGAGCAAAATGTGACCGATCCGCTGATCGGGTCGGCGGGACGGACCTTTCTGGCCCTGGTGGTTGTCATCGGGCTGGCGGTGTTGGTACTGCTCAAGCTGGGCGGGCGAGAGATAAAGGATCGCAGTGCGGTGGAGGAGGCCTTGCGCCGGGAAAAAGAGCGCGCCGAAACTTATCTCGAGCTTGCCGGGGTGACTTTTTTGGCCCTGGACAAGGCCGGGAACGTGACTTTGATCAACCGCAAAGGGTGTGAACTGCTCGAAGGCACCGCCAATACCATCTTCGGAACCAACTGGTTCGAAACGTTTCTGCCCAAAGACGAGTGCGAAAGGGTTGAAGCGGTGTTCCGGCAGATCATGCACGGTGAAATCAGCCCCAATGAATATGTCGAAGGCCGGATCCGGACCCGCAGCGGCAAGGAGCGTTTGATCGCCTGGCATAACACCCTGCTGCGGGATGCGGATCACCGGGTCACCGGCACCCTGAGCAGCGGTCAGGATATTACCGAGCATCGAAAGTCCGAGAATCGACTGCATGAGTCCGAACAGCGGCTCAAGGCCATATTCGAGGCCGTGCAGGCCGGAATCGTGATCGTGGACGCCGCCACCAAGGCCATCGTGGATGTCAACCCGGCAGCGTCTGCCATGATCGGCCTGGACCGGCAAGACATCATCGGCAAGGTCTGCCATCGATTCATCTGCCCGGCCGAAGTGGGCAAATGCCCCATCTTTGATCTGGGGCAGACCGTGGACAACTCCGAACGGATCCTGCTGACCGCCGATGGCCGTGAGGTGCCGATTCTAAAGACCGTAATCCCGTTTTTGCTCGGCGACCGCCACTGCCTGCTGGATAGTTTTGTCGACATCAGTGAAGTTAAAAACGCCCAGGAAGCGGCGCGGCGGGAGAACGCCAAACTGTCGGCCATGATCGAGGGAATGGAGGAGGGGGTGGTATTTGCCGATGCCGACGGTACGATCGTTGAGGTCAACGATTTTTTCTGCCGTTTTGTCCATCGCCAACGGAGCGAAATCCTGGGGCACAGTATCAAGGATTTGCATACCGGTGAGATCCTGAAAAAGGTGCTGGCAATCATCGGCACCTTTCGCGCCGCAGACGGCGCTTCGCCCCAGGTGATCCAGCGGCCGATCGGTGACGCCGAGGTCGTGCTGCGGGTTCAGCCCATCTATCGCGATGGCGCCTACGACGGGGTGCTGCTCAACGTGATCGATGTCACGGACCTTGTCCAAGCCCAGCGCAAGGCCGAGGAAGCCAACCGGGCCAAGAGCGAGTTTCTGGCCAACATGAGCCATGAGATCCGCACCCCCATGAACGGGGTCATCGGGATGACCGAATTGTTGCTGGACACGGATCTGAGTTCCGAGCAGCGCGACTACCTGGAGACAATCAAGGCATCTGCCGACGCCCTGCTGAACCTGATCAACGACATCCTGGATCTGTCCAAGATCGAGGCGGGCAGGATGGAGCTGGAAAAGATCGATTTCGTGCTCCAGGACGCCGTGGAAAACGCCCTGGCCAGTGCGGCCATCAGCGCCGCAGAAAAAGGGTTGGAACTCCATCCTCAGGTGGCTTCGGATATCCCGCCGGTGCTGGTGGGCGATCCGGGGCGGCTGCGCCAGGTGCTGATCAACCTGGTCGGCAATGCAATCAAATTCACCGAGCGCGGAGAGATTTCGGTGCGCTGCAAACTGCAAAGCCGCGATTCTGACGGGGTGTTTCTCGAATTTGCGGTTTCCGATACCGGCGTCGGGATCCCGCAGGACAAACTCGGCCTTGTTTTCGAAAGCTTTCGGCAGGTGGACGGATCCGTTACCCGGCGTTACGGCGGCACCGGTCTGGGGCTTTCCATATCCAGGCAACTGGTGGAACTGATGGGCGGCGCTATAGGTGTGGAAAGCGCCGAGGGAGAAGGCACCACGTTTTACTTTACCGTCCGCATGGGCGTCAGTGACGAGGACCGCCTGCCGGTATGGGCCGTACCCTCCGTGCGGCTCGATGGCAAACGGGTCCTGGTGGTGGACGATAATGCCACCAACCGTCTCATCCTGAGGGAGATGCTCGCTGAATGGGGGATGGAGGCGCTGGTGGCCGCCGACGGTTTCCGGGCACAGGAATTGCTCGAAGGCGAGGCGGCGCGGGGTGCCTCGGTGGATCTGGCCATTCTGGATGTGCAGATGCCCGCTATGGACGGGTTCACCCTGGCCCGTCGCATCCGTGGCGACAGCGCCTTCAGGGATCTTAAGATCCTGGTGCTCACTTCCATCGGACAGCGCGGCGAGGCGACCCTCTGCCGGGAGATCGGCATCGCTGCCTACCTGCTCAAACCGGTCAGGAAAGCGGAGCTTTTCGACGCTCTGTGCCTGGTTTTGCAGGGCGACGGAGCGTCGAATGCGGATGTTTCGACCTGCAGCCTGGTGACACGCCACTCCATACGGGAAAAGAAAGCCGGCCGCGAGGTGTGGATACTGCTGGCCGAAGACAATCCCATCAACCGTAAAGTGGCGGTTCAAATGCTGGAAAAATCCGGTTTCCGGGTGGCCGTGGCGGTTAACGGGCGCGAGGTCCTGGAGAAATTGGGCTGCGAAGTCTTCGATCTGGTGCTCATGGACGTTCAAATGCCGGAAATGGATGGTTTGGCCGCCACCCGCGCCATCCGAGCATCGGACGCGGACTACCGCGACGTGCCGATCATCGCCATGACGGCCCATGCCCTCAAGGGGGACAGGGAGATGTGTCTCGAGGCGGGGATGAACGATTACCTGGCCAAACCGATTCGTATTCAGGAAGTTCTGGTCAAGATTGCCCAGTGGACCGGCTACCGGGTGGAGGCAGGCAAGGTGGTCAGGACCGGGCACGGCAAAACGGCAGAGGGGGGGGCACCTGTCGACATGGCACTGGCCCTGGAGCAGACCATGGGAAACCGGGAACTGCTGGAGAGCCTGCTCGAAGAGTTCGAAACCATGCTCAAGGATCAGATCCCGGTCTTACGGCAAATGGCCAACGAGAGCCGGGCAGAGGAATTTCGCAAGGAAGCCCATCGGATCAAGGGGGCCGCCGCCAACCTGTACATTGAAAAGGTGCGCCACATCACCGAACGAATGGAAAAGAAAGGAAACGAAGGCGTGCTGGACGGAATCGCTCCGTTGCTGGACGCCTTGGAAAGCGAACTGGACCGGTTCCGGGTGTTTCGCCGGGGGCTGGAACAGGAGGTACCGGGGAGTCCTTGCTGTGATGTGTAAAGGCGTATTTACGATGATGGGACACCGGCGAAGTCAACCCCTGAGGGGTTCTGCAGGCTTGTCATCAAGTCCTCCATATATCCGGTTTCGCAAGGCGGAGGAACCATGGAGATTCTGATTGCCGACGACGACAGCATCACCCGTCGTCTGCTCAAGAACATGCTGGAAAAGTGCGGTCATACGGTTCAGGCGGTGACGGACGGCCGGGCGGCCCTCGACGCCATTGAACGTCATGAGATCCGGATGGTGATTACCGACTGGATGATGCCTGAAATGGACGGTCCCCAACTTTGCCGTGTCCTGCGCTCCAGGCGGGGCGGGGGATACGTCTTTATCATCATGCTGACTTCCAGGGATCACAGAGAAGACATCATCGCCGGGCTCGAGGCCGGAGCGGACGATTACCTGAGCAAGCCCTTTCATCATGCCGAACTCATCGCCCGGCTCAAGAGCGGGATCCGGATCCTGAATCTGGAAAAATCGTTGCGGGAAGCCAACGACGAGATCCGGGCCCTGGCGGTGACCGATGCCCTGACTGGCTGCCGCAACCGGGGATATCTGGCCCAGCGCCTGCCGGAGGAAATCGAACGCGCCCGCCGTTATGGACGCCCCTTGACAGCGGCGCTCTGCGACATCGATCATTTCAAGACGGTCAACGACACCTGGGGGCATCTGGCCGGAGACGCCGTGCTGGCGGAATTCGGCCAGACACTGAATCGGTCCGTTCGCGGCCATCTGGACTGGGTGGTGCGATTCGGCGGAGAGGAGTTTTTGCTGGTTTTGCCTGAAACGGATCTGAAAGGGGCAGTCCGACTGGCCGAAAGGATTCGCGCCGGTATTGCCGCAGCCCCTATCCGCTATCAGGATAGTCAGATTCCGGTAACGGCCAGTTTCGGGCTGACCGAACTGGGCACGAAGCCGCAAGATTCCGGTGAAGCTGTTGAAGCTTTTCTGCGCAGGGCCGACCAGGCCCTTTATGCGGCCAAGGCAGCTGGCCGCAATCGGGTTTTCTCGGTCGACTCTGAAGGAGATTGCACCTGAATCATACCACCTGACGATTTCAATCCTGTGTTTCGGACGACAAGGAGGTCGTGGATGCTCGACCAACGGTTTGCGAGTTTCGGTGGATCGGTTTGGCGCTGGCGCCTGCTTCTCCTGGCGCTCGTCCTGGCAACCGGGAGCCCCCTTGCCGCGGGCGCCGAAGGGGACGTCGCGGTGGGCATTTACGAAAACGCGCCCAAGGTGTTTGTCGACGCAACGGGTCGACCCGCCGGCGTGTTCGTGGATGTGATCGAAGAGATCGCCAAGAGCGAAGGGTGGCATCTGCGCTATGTTACCGGCACCTGGGGCGAGGGGCTGGACCGGCTCGAACGCGGGGACATCGATCTGATGCCTGACGTGGCCCATTCGGCGGACCGCGAAAAGATCTTCGATTTTCACAAGGTGCCGGTTCTTTCTTCCTGGTTTCAGGTCTATGCGCGCAAAGGCAGCAGGATTCATTCCATCCTCGACCTGGCCGGCAAACGCATCGTGGTGCTGGAACGTTCGGTGCAGCAGGAGGCCTTTGAGCGCCTGGCGAACGGTTTCGGTCTGAACGCGACCCTCATCGGCTTGCCGGACTACCGGAATTGTTTCGCCAAGGTGGCCGACGGGGAAGCCGACGCGGCCATCACCAACCGGTTTTTCGGGATGATGCACGCCAAACAATACAATCTGGCGGACACGGCGGTGATCTTCAATCCCTCCAACCTCTATTTTGCCGCGCCCAAGGGCCGCGGCGCGTCCCTGCTGGCCGCCATCGACCGGCGCCTGGCCGTTCTCAAGCAGGATCCGGGTTCGATCTATTACCGATCGCTGAAACGCTGGACTTCAGAGAAAGTGGAATTTGTCCTGCCGGTTTGGATCCAAATCGTCGGTCTGGTGGTGGGACTGGCGCTGCTGTTGAGTGTGGGGGGAAGCTTTATCCTGAAATCCAGGGTCAATCAACGCACTCGAGAGCTGGAGACGTTGAACTGCACCTTGCAGGCCAGTGAACAAAAATATCGCGAGCTGGTGATGCTGGCCAACAGTATCATTTTGCGCTTTTCGCGCGACGGGCGGATCACCTTTCTCAACGAGTTCGGCCGCAAGTTTTTCGGCTACTCCGAGGCCGAGATTCTCGGCCGCCGTCTGAACGATACCATCATTCCGGAAAAGGATAGTTTCGGCAATGACCTGAGCGCGTTGCTGGAGGAAATTTTCGCCGATCCGCAAAAGTTAGAAAGCAACGTCAACGAAAACATCCGGCGCAGCGGCGAACGTGTCTGGATCGACTGGCGCAACAGGATGGTGCGCGATGCGAATGGAGAGGTTCAGGAAATTTTGAGCATCGGATCCGACATCACCGACCGCGTCCATGCCGATGAGGAGATCCGCCGGCTCAATCAGGAATTGCGCCGCGAAGCGGAGATTCTCGAACAGCGCGTGGCCCTGCGCACCGCCGAGCTGGCCACGGCCAAGGAACGGGCCGAGTCGGCCGACAGGCTCAAATCGGCTTTCCTGGCCACCATGAGCCACGAGCTACGCACCCCGCTCAACTCGATCATCGGATTTACCGGGATACTGCTCCAGGGGCTGGCCGGTCCCCTCAACGATGAGCAGCAAAAGCAGATGCGCATGGTGCAAAACAGCTCACGCCACCTGCTGGCCCTGATCAACGACGTGCTGGACATTTCAAAGATCGAAGCCGGCCAGTTGGCGCTGGGGCCGACGGATTTCCAACTGCGCCACGCCGTGGAAAAAACGGTTAAAATGGTCGCGCCGCTGGCCGAAAAGAAAGGCCTCGACCTGAAGCTGGAGGTCGGCGATGCGGTGGGTGCCATCAATGCGGATCAGCGCCGGTTGGAACAGGTTCTGGTCAATCTGATCAACAACGCGGTCAAGTTCACCGAGCAGGGAAAGGTGCGAGTGTCTTGCCGGACCGACGGGGACGGATACCTGGTGGCGGTGTCGGACACGGGGATCGGGATACCACCGGAAGAGATCGGCGGCCTTTTTCAGCCGTTTCACCAGATTGACACCGGCCTTACACGCAAGCACGAGGGCACGGGGCTCGGGCTTTCGATCTGCAAAAAGCTGGTGGATCTGATGGGCGGACGCATCGAGGTGCAAAGCCAGTTGGGCGAAGGGAGCACCTTCAGTGTATGGATGCCGCGGTAGGGATGGGTGATTTGTGATCGGTGTTTTTTCGTTTCGCAATCCATCATCGCCAATCAACTGCCAGCAATTGCCGAGCTGAAAGGAATAAAGACAGCATGGGACCGAATCAAGGCGATTATCTGCTGATCATCGAGGACAATGCCCAGAACTTTTACCTGATGCGGTTTCTGTTGGAGAAAAACGGCTTTCAGGTCGTTGGCGCCGAGACCGGCCGCCTCGGCATCGAAGCGGCCCTGGGCAGCAAGCCGCAGGCTATTTTACTCGATATCCAATTGCCGGAAATGGACGGCTACGCCGTGGCGGCCGAACTCAAGCGACACCCGCAGTTGGACGGTGTGCCCATCATCGCCGTGACCTCCTACGCCATGGTGGGCGACCGCGAACGGATCCTGCAAGCCGGGGCTACGGGGTATATTGAAAAGCCGATCAACCCGGAAACGTTTGTGGATGAGATCAGGGGGTATTTGTAACTGGCGATGGTCAACAGAATATCAACAATCAAAAAATCGCCAACGATCAATAATGCGGGGGTAAGATAATGAACATCCTCATCGTTGATGATCACGAAGACAATCGCTATCTGCTCCAAACCCTTCTCAAGACCGGGGGACACACGGTGCAATCGGCCGCCAACGGCGCCGAGGCCCTTGAGATCCTTCAGGCCGGGGGGATCGAACTGATCGTCAGCGACATTCTGATGCCGGTCATGGACGGGTTCCAACTGTGCCGCAAGGTCAAGACGGACGATGCCCTGCGCCACATTCCGTTCATCGTCTACACGGCGACTTACACCGGATCCAAGGACGAGGAGTTCGCGTTGAAGATCGGTGCGGACCGTTTCATCCAGAAGCCTTGCGAACCTGAGGTTTTTATGGCGGCGGTCAAGGAGGTGACGGCCGATGCAAAAAGGTGCTGCGACACCCGGGCAGGAGGGACGACCCCCGAAGAGGAGGTGCTCCAACTTTACAACGAGCGGCTGGTGCGCAAACTGGAGCAAAAAATGCTCCAGGCCGAACGTGAGATCGAGGCCCGGCGGGCGGTCGAATCATCGCTGTGGAAAAGCAAGGAGAAATACCGCAGGTTTTTTGAAAACTCGATGGTCGGGATCTTTCAAAGTACCCCTGAGGGGCGTTTCCTCAACGTCAATCCCACTTTCGTGCGCATGCTGGGGTATGGCACGGTGGAGGAATTGCTTTCGAGTGTTACCGATATCGACACCCAGTACTGGGCCCATGTCGAGGATCGGCAGCGTTTTCAGCAGATTCTCGAAAAACAGGGATACGTCGAAAATTTCGAGTTCGAGGCGCGGCGCAAGGACGGCGTCCCGCTGTGGGTTTCCAACAGTGCAAGGGTTTGCCGCGGCGAGGACGGTTCGATTCAATGTTACGAAGGAATCGTATTGGACATCGGCGAACGCAAACGCAACGAGGCGGAGCGCGAAAAACTGCAAGCCCAGTTGCTTCAGTCCCAGAAGATGGAGTCTGTGGGGCGTCTGGCCGGCGGGGTGGCCCACGATTTCAACAACATGCTCGGCGTGATCATCGGGTACGCGGAGTTGGCCATGGAAAAGGTAGACCCGGGCCATCCGCTTTTCGGCGACCTGGATGAAATCCTGGCCGCGGCCCACCGTTCGGCCGGGATTACGCGCCAACTGCTGGCTTTTGCCCGCCAGCAGGTCATCAGTCCCCAGGTCATCAATTTGAACCATACGGTGGATGACATGCTCAAAATGTTAGGCCGGCTGATCGGCGAGGACATCGATCTGTGCTGGCAGCCGCAGTCAGAGTTGTGGCCGGTGATGATGGATCCGGTCCAGATCGACCAGATTCTGGCCAACCTTTGCGTCAACGCCCGGGACGCCATTCAAGGCGTTGGTAAAATCACCATTGAAACCGGCAACATGGCTTTCAATCGGGCCTATTGCGACCACCACGCGGGTTTTGTGCCGGGCGACTTCGTTCGGCTGGCGGTGAGCGACGATGGTTGTGGCATGGACCATGAGACGTTGGGGAAGCTTTTCGAGCCGTTTTTCACCACCAAGCCGGCGGGCAAAGGGACCGGCCTGGGACTGGCCACGGTTTTCGGCATCGTCAAACAGAACGATGGCTTTATCAACGTCTACAGCGAGCCGGGACAGGGGACAACCTTCAAGGTCTATTTGCCCCGGCACACGGGCCAAGACGCACCTGCCGGGGTTCAGCCCGTAATTGAAGCGCCTCTGGGCAGCGGAGAAACAGTGCTGCTGGTTGAAGATGAGGTCGCCATGCTGAAGCTCGGCCGGATGATGCTCGAGAGTCTGGGCTACCGGGTGCTCACCGCCGAAGGCGGCACCGAAGCCCTGGCGTTGGCCGCGGCCCACGAGGGCGAGATCCGCCTGCTGATCAGTGATCTGGTAATGCCGGACATGAACGGCAAGGATCTTGCCGAGCGGCTGCGCGGCCAACGGCCGAAGATCAAGATCCTTTTCATGTCCGGCTATACGATTGAAGCCATCGCACATCGTGGCGTCTTGGACCATGGCATCCATTTTATTCAAAAACCGTTTTCGCGCCGCGAACTGGCGCAGAAAGTGGCTGAAGTGCTGAACTAGCCGAGGCGGTCCGTCAGGCGGTGGTTTTATGCATTGAATGCGCCACAGTCCGTTTTCACCACCGAGAAGCCAAGGGAGGCCACGGGCCTATGGTTGCCGACGGTCTCTATAATCGTAATACAAGGTGCAAGCACAGTAGACCTTGGCGCAACATCAGAGGTGAATGCCAGTGAATACTGCATCCAAACCGATTGTTCGCTGGCCGATGATCGTGCTGGCACCGTTGCTGATGCTCCTGCTGGCCGGCGGCGTATCGTTCTACCGCTTTCAGGAGCGAACCATGCGCGGCAAGGTCGAAGAGGATCTGAGCGCCATCGCGAGGCTCAAGGCCAACCAGATCGCCGCCTGGCGGGCGGATCAACTGGCGGACGCCGTTGCCCTGGCCGAGAACATCTTCCTCGTTCAAAATGTAATCGGTTTTCTATCCGCCCCGGACGGCATCGAAGGCCAACACTTGCGTGCCCGCTTTCGTGACCGGGCCAAACAGCACGATTACACAGACATCCTTCTGGTGGACCCCGAAGGACGGGTTCGCGTCAGCCTTACGGGAGACGTCTATAATTACAACGCGTTTGTATCAGCCTTGCCGGCAGTTTTGCGCGAACGGCGCCCCATCCTCATCGATTTGCATACTGGCACCAAGGCAGCCTCTCCGCATTTGAGCATTGTGACACCGCTTTTCGAAGGCGGCGATCCAGCCGCGAAGCCGCTCGGTGCGCTCGTTCTGGTCAGTGACGCCTCCGACTTCCTTTTTCCCCTGATCCAGTCCTGGCCCACGCCCAGTGAAACCGCGGAAACCCTCCTGGTCCGGCGAGACGGAGAGGATGTGCTGTTTCTCAACCCCCTGCGGCATCAGCCGGACGCGGCGCTGAAGCTGCGTATCCCTTTGGTCCGCAAGGATGTCCCTGCCGTCATGGCCGTTTTCGGCTGGCAGGGCTTGGTCGAGGGCCGGGACTACCGCGGGATTGAGGTGGTGGCCGTCCTCTTGCCCATCCCCGATTCGCCCTGGTTCATGGTAGCCAAGGTGGATGCGGCCGAGGTCTTCGCCGATTGGCGCTTCCGATCGATCCTGCTGTTGGCGCTTTTTTTAGGCGTGACGATTTTCATCGCAACAGCCGGGCTGGTTTTGTGGCAGCGCGAACAGAAGTCCCACTTCCGGGCACTTTACCTTTCCGAGGCGTCACTGCGTGCCAGCGTGGAGCGGCACAGCGTCACCTTGAAGGCCATCGGCGATGGGGTGATCGTCACCGATGTGCGAGGAAACGTCGAGCTGCTCAATCCTGTGGCCGAGGCCCTCACCGGCTGGTCGGACGCCGAGGCACGCGGCAACCCGCTGGGAGTCGTTTTCCCCCTTGTTGACGAGAGCACGGGGGAAAAGGCGCCGGACCCAGTTGCCACGGTGCTCGGCGAGGGGGGCGTGGTCGGCATGAGCAACCACACACTGCTCGTCGCAAGAGACGGTATGCGGCGGCCCATCGCCGATTCGGGGGCGCCCATCCGCAACGAGAATAATGACGTCACCGGGGTGGTGCTGGTGTTCCGTGACCAGACCGTCCAGCGGCAAAAAGCGCGCATGGCCGACACGCGTCTGGCCTTGATCGAATATAGCGCCACGCACAGGTTGGACGAGCTGATGGTCAAGGCTTTGGATGAAATCTGTGCCCTGGCGCAAAGCCCCATCGGATTTTATCATTTTGTGCAGGCTGACCAGAAAACCCTTTCCCTGCAACAGTGGTCGACGCGCACGTCGGCCGAATTTTGTAGAGTCGCAGGAAAGGGACTGCACTATCCTTTTGAACAGGCCGGCGTCTGGGCGGACTCGGCCAGGTGGAAAAAGCCGGTTATTCACAACGACTATGCCGCGTTGCAACACAAGCGGGGAATGCCAGAGGGACATGCCGAAATTGTTCGCGAGTTGGTGGTTCCCGTCATGCGCAAAGACCAGGTGGTCGCCATTCTGGGCGTGGGCAACAAACCGGTCGATTATAACCGAGATGACCTGGAGACGGTTGCCTTCCTTTCCGACGTGACATGGGAGATTGTCGGGCACAAAAGGGCTCAAGAATCCATGCAGGATTCGGAGAAGCGCTATCGGGGGCTTTTTGAATCCGCAATGGACGGCATTCTGATTGTAGAGGCTGAGACGGGAAAGGTGATTGATGTCAACCTGTCTTTGTCCCAGATGCTCGGTTGTTCTCGGGAGACATTCCTGGGAAGGCGTTTGTGGGAAACCGGTTCGTTTAAGGGCATCGCTTCAACTCACAGCGCTTTCAGGGCGCTCAGGGACAATGAATGTCACCATCGCGACGATTTGCCGATGGAAACCGCCGACGGCCGGATCGTAACGGTTGAATTTGCGAGCAAAGTCTACCTGGTGGATCATTCCAAGGTGATACAGTGTAATCTGCGTGACATTACGGAACGCAAGCGCCTGGAGGCCGAACTCAGCCAGGCCCAGAAGATGGAGACCGTGGGCCGCCTGGCCGGCGGGGTGGCCCATGATTTCAACAACATGCTGGGCGTGATTCTGGGCTATGCCGAGATGGCCAAGCAGAAGATCGCGGCGGATGATCCGC
Organism: Desulfobacterales bacterium; assembly: GCA_963668645.2. Classification (GTDB taxonomy): domain Bacteria; phylum Desulfobacterota; class Desulfobacteria; order Desulfobacterales; family UBA2174; genus UBA2174. The sequence goes on along the minus strand of CAXXWC010000021.1, from coordinate 741,809 downwards.
TGGTGGAAGACCTGGACGAGATTCTCGGCGCGGCGCGCCGCTCGGCCGACATCACGCGCCAGTTGTTGGCCTTTGCGCGCAGACAGACGATCACTCCCCATGTGCTGGATCTGAACGACACGGTGGAGGGGATGCTAAGGATGCTGCGGCGGTTGATAGGCGAGGACATCGACCTCCACTGGCGGCCGGAGGGGAGCTTGTGGCAGGTGAAGATGGATCCGAGCCAGGTGGACCAGATCCTGGCCAATCTGTGTCTCAACGCCCGCGACGCCATCGGCGGGGCGGGTAAGGTGGGCATCGAAACGGGCAACGTGTGCTTTGACTCGAGCTACTGCGCGGACCATACCGATTTTCTGCCCGGTGAATATGTACTGCTGGCGGTGAGCGACAACGGTCGGGGGATGGACCAGGAGACACTGGCCAACCTGTTCGAGCCGTTTTTCACCACCAAGGAGATGGGACGGGGCACGGGCTTGGGGTTGGCCACGGTGTACGGGATCGTAAAACAGAACGATGGATTTATAAACGTTTACAGTGAGATAGGCATGGGTACAACCTTCAAAATCTACCTGCCGCGGCACGCCGAGAAGGTCGAGGTGGGTGAGATTTCACCGGCCGTTCCGGCGGCCACCGGCAGCGGTGAGACGATCCTGGTGGTGGAAGACGAAGCATCGGTGCTCAAACTGGCGCGGCTGGTGCTCGAAGGGTTGGGATATAAGGTGTTGACAGCCGGCGATCCGACCGAGGCGATCCGCCTGGCCGAGGCCCATGGGGGCAGGATGAATCTGCTGATCACCGATGTGGTGATGCCCGAGATGAACGGGCGGGACCTCGCGGCGCGGCTGCACCAAACCTATCCTGAACTGAAGGTGCTGTTCATGTCGGGCTATACGGCCAGCATCATCGCCCACCATGGCGTTCTGGACCCCAGGGTACATTTCATGGAAAAGCCTTTTTCGCGCGGGGAATTGGCCATGCGTGTGCGTCAGGCCCTGGCAGATTGAGGGCCGGACGGCGCCGCCAGAAGCGCCTCGATGAACACTGTAAAAAGGAGGAGAGAATGAACTCGGGTCTTCATCGAAAGCTGGGTCTGCTGACCTTGGCGGCGCTTTTCGGGATGGCCGCGGCAGTTGTCGCCATGGCCGCCGGCCTGTCCCCAAAACTCAACAACGCCAAGAAATGGCGCGTCGCCTATCTAGAAGGCGGACCCTTTTTGAATTATCAAGGCAGCCTGAGGGCCACGGTGCAGGGTCTGATGACCCTGGGCTGGATGTCGCCGGCCGATATTCCCCGATTCCCGGACCTCGAAGATACCCAGAGGTTGTGGACCTGGTTGGCCGGCACCGCCCGCAGCGAGTATATCGAGTTTGTCGGCGACGGCTACTGGTCGTCGCAATGGCAGAAGGACCGAAGAGAACAGATCAGAGAGCAGATCCAGCGGCGTATTCAGACCGCGGCAGACATCGATCTATTCATCGGCATGGGCACCTGGGCCGGCCAGGATCTGGTGTCCATGCTGGATCGGATCCCGGTCATTGTCATGTCGTGCAGTGATCCGATCGGCGCGAAGATCGTCCGCAGCGCGAGCGATTCGGGCAAGGACAATGTAATAGCCTGGTGCGATCCGACCCGCAGTGAGCGGCGGTTGCGCCTGTTTCACGATATTCTGGGATTCGGCCGTTTGGGGGTCATCTACGAGGACACGCCGGAGGGACGGCTGTACGCCAACTTGCCATCTGTCCAACAGGTCGCCGTGGAGCGGGGCTTTACAGTGGTTGGTTGCCAGGCGCCCGAAACCGGCCTTTCCGTGGAAGCGGCCATTGAGAATGCGGCCCGCTGCATCGATCGACTGGCGCCGCAGATTGATGCCCTGATCGTCTCTGACCATCGCGGCCTGCACCCGGGCGAGTTCCCGCGGCTGATCGATCCGCTGCTGGAAAAAGGCGTACCCGTTTTTACCGTCACGCGCGGGCCGACACTGGTCACGCGCGGCGTGCTGATGGGCATCGCCAGAGAAGATTACCAGCCCCTGGGAGATTTTTACGCCGGCACCATGGCTGCCATTTTCAACGGCGCAAAACCCCGGGACCTGCCTCAGATCTATCAGGAGCCGTTAAAGCTGGCGGTCAACCTGGAGGTGGCCAGGCGGATCGGCTACACGATTCCACCCAACGTGAAGCGAGTCGCCGACTTGATCTACGAGACCATTGATGACAAGCAGATGAAATGAATGCAGAAAAGGGGATGCAATGTCCTGGCACGATTCCGAATATCTGAAAACCATGGGATTTGCACTGCTTTTCGGCTTCTTTTTCTGGGTCGCCGACGGGTATTTCGAGTATCTGTTTTTTTACAAGAATCTGAAATTCATGCTCCTGGAAGGCCCTGAAACCCTGTGGCAATCGCTTGTTACCAGGGTTCCCTTGCATTCGTTGTTCGTGCGGATTTCTTTTATTTTCACCGCCGCTGTGGGCGGTCTGCTGCTTTGCCTGTTTTTGTACCGCAAGAATATGGCCCAGCGTGAACTGCGCAGGAGCGAGGTGACCTTTTCCGGATTTTTCAACCAGGGCAACATCGGCATGGCCATCGTGGGAGCGGAAAAACAATGGCTCGCCGTGAACGGTAAGCTTTGCCGGATGCTGGGCTATGGGCCGCAGGAACTGTTGAACATTTCCTGGACCGAAACGATCCATCCGGACGATCTTGAAGCGAGTCTTGCCAAGTTCGGGATGGTGGCGTCGGGCGAAATCGACGCTTACGAGGCGGAGCCACGGTTTTTCAGGAAGGACGGGGGGCTCATTCACGCCCATGTGACTGTCTCGTGCACCCGCCAGGTCTGCGGTGCCATCGATAAAATGCTGGTCACGGTTCAGGATGTCACCGATCGCAAAATGGCCGAAGAACGGATTTTGCACCTCAACAACGTGCTTCGGGCCATTCGCGACGTCAATCAACTGATCGTGCGCGAAAAGGATCCGGACCGGCTGGTGCAGGAAGGCTGCCGGCTGCTGGTGGACAATCGAGGCTACGCTTCATCGCTGATCGTGCTGGTTGATGAAAACCAGCGGCCAGTTTTCCGGGCCTCGGCCGGTCTGGCGGCGGACCGCCAGATCCTGGAAGACTTTCGTAATCGCGATGAATTGTTGGCCTGTTGCCGGACCTGCCCGGACCGCACCTTGCTGACACTGACCGCAGACGATAAAGCCGCTATCTGCGGCGATTGCCCTCTGGCCGGGAGCAGTGCCGGCAGGCCCTCGCTGTTGGCCCGCCTGGTGCACGGAGAGACAACCTTCGGCTACCTCGTCGTGGCCCTGGACCGCAATGTTTCCCTGGACGCCGAAGAAGTCGGCCTGTTTTCCGAGATGGCCGGCGACTTGGGCTATGCTCTGGGTTTTTTGCGCATGCAGGCCGCCCATGAATCATCCGAACGCAGGCGCCGGACTCTGGAAAATCAGCTCCTCCAGTCCCAGAAGCTGGAGGCGGTCGGTCGGTTGGCAGGCGGGGTGGCCCACGATTACAACAACATGCTGGGCGTAATCCTCGGATACACGGAGATGGCTTTGGACAAGGTCGAAACAGCGGATCCGCTGTATGCCGACCTGAAGGAGATTTACGATGCGGCCCGGCGTTCGGCCGACATCACGCGCCAGTTGCTGGCCTTTGCACGCAAACAAACCATAGCGCCGCGCCTGTTGGATCTGAACGATACGGTGGAGGGGATGCTCAAGATGCTGCGGCGGTTGATCGGCGAGGATATCGACCTGCAATGGCTGCCGGACGGAGACCTGGGGCCGGTGAAGATCGATCCGACCCAGGTGGACCAGATTCTGGCCAACCTGTGCGTCAACGCCCGGGATGCGATCGCCGGGGTGGGAAAGGTCACCATCGAGACGGCCAATGTCCGTTTTGAAGAGGGCTATTGCCAGGATCATGCCGGATTTACGGCCGGTGACTTCATCATGCTGGCCGTTAGCGACGACGGGTGCGGGATGGACCGGGAAACCGTGGACCAGATTTTTGAGCCTTTTTTTACCACCAAGGGGCTGGGCAAAGGAAGCGGGCTGGGGCTGGCCACGGTCTACGGAATAGTCCGGCAGAATGAAGGGTTTATCAACGTGTACTCGGAGCCGGGCCGGGGAGCGACCTTCAAGGTCTACCTGCCGCGCCATGCCGAGGCGGTCGAGAAGCCGGACACGGCCATGTCTCGGGCACAGATACAGCCTGGGCACGGAGAGACGGTGCTGCTGGTCGAGGATGACCCTGCGGTGCTCAAGCTGGCACGGCGCATGCTTGATGCGCTGGGCTACCGGGTGGTGGGCGCCGCGACCCCTGGCGAGGCCCTGGATCTGGCCAAGTCTCACGAAGGGCAGATCCATCTGCTGATCACCGATGTCGTGATGCCGGAAATGAGCGGCCGGGATCTGGCTGCGGGATTGTGCGGCCTGTTTCCGCAACTCAGGGTGCTGTTTATGTCGGGCTACACGGCTAACGTAATCGCCCATCGGGGGGTACTCGATGCAGGCGTGCATTTCGTTCAGAAGCCTTTTTCCCGGGAGGAATTGGCTGCGCGGGTGCGCGAGGCCCTGGAGGATGGAAAATCGGCGGCGCTGTCAAACAGGGCGGCCGGGCATTGAGGGAAGCGGGGAGGATGGGGATGCTTTCCATCGTGCGGTTGTTGAGCCGAGAAGCTTGACCGGGTCTTATCGATTATTGTAACAATAAAAAGTCAAAAAAACGACTGACGACGCAGCCGGGAAAAAGTTTTTATCACTGAGTGATGCACCGTCGGGTGAAGCGTGTGGCTGCCGAGCAGACGGTTGCGACCAGGCTCGGCCAAAGAGGAGAGAGTCGATGACAGAGTCCAGGGATCCCGAAGCGACGTCCACCCGCCAGGTGGCCATGGATTCGCTGAGGGATTTCGCGAGGCAGGAGGCTGAGCGCCTGGAAGATCAAACGGCCCTGGCGGCTCGCAGAAAGAAACGCAAGGCGGCCAAGGTGATGATCCAATGGGCGGTTGTGATCACCTGCCTGGGCATCATCGGTTATCAGTTTCCCAAACTGACCGACGCGCTGGATCAAACCGGGAAACCGCTACGAAAGGGCGCGGTCGATACCGACGCACGCACCGACCAGTGCATCGCCAATTTGTGGCAGGTCTCCAAACGGCTTCAGGAAGGCCGGCCGGTGGGAAACGACTTGCTCTGTCCGGCCAGCGGAAAGCCTTTTGTGGTCGAGACCATCGGAGACGATGTAGTCGTTCGAAGTCCCAGACCGGATCTTTATGGCTTCCGGCAGATATGGGTCAGCTCAAAAAGACCGGTGCCGGAGCTGATCAAATGAAAAATCGGGCCGGGGGCCTCGAGAGCGGATTCACCCTTGTGGAAGTGCTGATGGTGTTGGCCATCATCGGAGCGCTGGCTTCCATTGCCTTGCCGCATTACCTGACCTCGCGGGTAACCGCGCTGGCCGTCTCCTGCCAGAGCAACCGGCGCCACATCGAAGAGAGTGAGTCGGCCGGTTATCTGATCAACAAGACTCCCGGCCTGGCGATTGACGAGAAATGGAAATGCCCTTCGGGGGGTGTTTATGTCTGGCTGGTCAGCGATCCTGAAGATCCAGATTACCCCAAGGTGGGCTGTTCGATCCATTTTGCCGGGGTGCAGGCCATCGATACCCGCAGGTATGATATCGATCTGGACCCCCAGGCGATGGACGTCACGATAAAGGAAATCTTCTCCTCTTTCAAAGACTTCATCGAAATCTGGATGCAACAAGAGGGCAAAATCCCCACGGTGAACCACGCCAATGGCTCTTCATCGTGGAACAGCCCCTCTTACAACGGCGCCGATCCGACCAATCTGTTCACATCCAAATTCTGGAGCGAGTATTATGCGTACGTGGACGTGGACGGATTTAACGCCGCAAACAATCGCATTTCGGACTTCAAGGTATTTTTCGAACGGGATGCGGACGGTAATGCCACATCCGAGCTGACCGGTGTTTACCTGCAAGTCGGCTCGGAGCGAAGGATTTACTTTTCCAGCGGCATGACGGTTTCTAAGCAGCACTACAGCCGTTTTGTAGACCACACCTCTCGACAACTCGTATCCCCGCAATAGCGGATGCCTGTTGTTGACGCAATCGGCGCAAAAGCCAGGAGGAACAGCACCATGAATCGACGACACCAAGAAAGCGGGATGCTGCTGGCGCTTGTCCTTTGCGGCATCATCGTCGCGTGGCCTGCGCTTGCTGACGCAACCGTCAAGGTGGGCCTTTTGGCTCCCATCAACGGTCCCAATCCGGAATGGGGCAAGAAGCAGGTGGTTGGCATGGAGATGGCCATCGACGCTGTCAATCGCCGGGGCGGCATCGCAGGGGTAAAGCTGGAGGCCGTGATCGAAGATACGGCCGGCGACCCGGAAACGACGTTGCGCATGTACCGCCAGATGGCCCAACAAGGGGTTGTCGTGGTCATCGGTCCCCTGATTACCAAAACCTGCGAGGCCCTGTTTCCGGTCACCAACGAGGTCAAAATTGCGGCCGTTGCCACGGCGTCCATCAAGCCGGGATTGAGCGACTTGAAAAAGTGGCCTTTTGCCTTTCGTATGACCGTGACCTCGGACAAGAAGGAAGGCCCCTCGGTAAAGGCCTGGGTTTCGGCCCACGGGATCCGCTCGGTGGTTTTCCTGTACGATCGGCAAGCCGCTATTTGGGCCTCGCTGGCCGAAACCGTCTGGCCTCCCATATTCGGGGAGTTGAACGTTGATATTCTCAACCGGCAATCGCCGGTCACCTTCGAAACGGGCCAGGAAGATTTCGCAGGTATCGTAAGTACCGCGGCCGGCTATGGGGCCGACGGCATCTGCATCTCCGGCTGGCCGGAAGAGGCCGGCCGTCTCATTCGGGAAATCCGGCGCCAAGGCCTCAGTCAGCCCATTCTGGGGGCCAGCGCGGTCGCCAACCCTATGGTCTTGGAGATTGCCGGTGCCGCAGCCGAGGATGTCTGGTCCGTGAGTCTTTTCAATCGGGAAGATACGAGCCCCAAAGTGCGGCGTTATGTCGACAGCTTCGAGAAGCGTTGCGCCAAGCGCTATTCGGATATGAACTGCCAGTCCGAACAGTACGACGTGGTGGTGTACGACATTCTTAATTTTCTGGCCGACATCATGAAAAAGAAAAATGTCACCGGCGATCCGGCCCGTCTTGCCGATGAGCGCGACGCGATTCGAAGAGGGCTTACCGAGATGGGGGTCTGGCGGGGTACGGCCGGTATGATGGCATTCGACCAGAAGGGCGACGGGATCCGCACGGTCCATGTCCTGAAGGTCAAGGACGGCAAATGGCAGTCGGCCTTTTAAATTCCTGCAACGGTTGATCTGTACGGTCGACCTTTTAAGCGCACTGAAAACCTTGAAGCAGATCTGGAGGTGCAGGCCCGATGAAGCCAACCGAATCGCCGGTCCTGAATGAACAAGGGCCCAATAGCGGTTTTTTCCGTGGGATGCGTGGCACCCTGCTCGCCTGGTTTTTACTGCTGGCCATTTTGCCCATGGTCCTGGTGGGGGCCGTTTCCTATTGGCGGGGCCGCAGCGCATTGATCCGCGACGCCATGCAGCAGCTTTCCGCCGACCGGGGCGTCAAGGAGATGATTTTTGAAAGCACGACGATGCGCTGGATGGCCGATATCGATTTTCTCACCGGGATGAATAGCTTGAAGAGCGACATGGTGGACATGGCCGCCGCCTTCAAATACCTGGGGGCCGAACGGCTCAAGTCCCTTTATGCCGGAAAACCGAAGCTGCTGGACGCCGGCGATGGCAGCAGCTACAGCGTTGTGCATGCCGAGGAGCACCAATTTTTTAAAGCATACATAAGGATACAGGGTTACGACGATATCCTGCTGATCGACAAGGATGGGAACCTCGTTTACACGTTTCGCAAAGGGGATGATTTCGGCGCCGACCTTCATTCGGAATCCTATCTGGACACCAACCTGGCCCGTCTCTACCGGGATTTGACCACAGCGGGCAAAGGGGACGTGAGAGTGGTGGATGCCGCCATCTTTCACGGTGAACCGGCCATGTTCATGGGCGCATCCATTTTCGAAGAGGATGCGCTCCTCGGATACCTCGTGCTCAAGCTTCCCCTGGGCTATCTGAGCAAGCGGCTGGGAATGCGGGACGGCCTGGGTGAATCCGGTGAAACCTACGTGGTGGGATCGGACCGGCGCCTGCGGACCGATTCTATAAACGACCCGGCTTCCAGAAACATCAAAGCCTCGCTGCTCGGGACGATTGACAGCAACGGCGTCGACACCCATGCCGTACGCGAAGCCCTGGAAGGCCGGCACGGGATCGGTGTCATCCGGGACTATCGGGACGTGGAAGTGCTCTCGGCCTGGACGCCTCTGGAATTCAAGGACCTTCATTGGGCCATGATCTCAGAAATTGATGCGGCCGAGGCCCTCAAACCAGCCAACGACCTGGCGCTGATCATGGCCGGCCTGACCTTTGGGGCGGTAGGGGTGGCCTTTGTTCTATCTTTGCTGGGCGCCGGCTACATCGTGCGGCCGATTCGCAATCTGACTGACTGGTCACGGCGGATCGCCGCCGGGGATCTCGCCCTAGTGGATATTGAGGCCCCGGCCAATGAGGTCGGCGTGCTCAGGGACGGGATGAAAGAGGCGGTCAAGTCGCTCCTGGCGGCCCACGAGGAACAAGAGCGGCGCAACTGGCTAAAGGCCGGGCAGGCAGACCTGGATGACCGCATGCGGGGTGTTCAGGATGTGGACAGCCTCAGTTCGGATGTCGTCGCTTTCGTGGCTCAACGCCTGGGGGCCCAGGTGGGGGCCATGTATATCAGCGACGGCAAGGGGTTCTTGCGGCTCAGGGCGACTTACGCCTACAAGACGAGAAAGGGCCTTTCCAACGTTTTCCAGTTGGGTGAAGGGCTCGTGGGGCAGGTTGCCCTGGAAAAGCAGTCCATTCTCATCACTCACGTCCCGCAGGACTACATCGCGGTTTCATCCGGTCTCGGAGAAATGCCGCCCTCCTGTATCCTGATTACGCCCCTGGTTTACAACGATGCCGTTCTCGGGGTGATCGAGATCGGCGCCTTCGATGCGTTTTCAGAGGATCAGCGGACCTTCATGGAAGAAGGCGCACAGCGGATCGCCATCGCCCTTCATGCCGCCACCGCGGCTCAGCAGGTTCAAAAAGCCCTTAAAACCACCCAGCGCCAGGCCGAAGAACTCCAGAGCCAGCAGGAGGAACTCAAGGCGGCCAACGAGGAACTCGAGGAGCAGACCCAGGCCCTGAAGGAGTCCGAAGAGCGGCTGAAAAATCAGCAGGAGGAGTTGCGCGCCACCAACGAAGAACTCGAGGAAAAGACGCAGGCCTTGGAGCGCCAGAAACACGAAGTCGAAAGGGCCAACCGTGAATTGGAGCGAGCCCGGACCGAGGTGGAAGAGCGAGCCCAGGATCTGGCCTTGGCCAGCAAGTACAAATCCGAGTTTTTGGCCAACATGTCCCATGAGCTGCGCACCCCACTCAACAGCCTGCTGCTGCTGGCCCGGTCCCTGGTCGACAACCGGGAAGGCACACTGACCGAGGAACAGCTCGAATCGGCCCGGGTGATCTACGATGGCGGCAACCAGCTGCTTTCCCTGATCAACGAAATCCTGGACCTGTCTAAGATCGAGGCCGGTAAGATGAACCTGCACCTTGAGCCGGTTTTTTTGCATGATCTTGCCGACAGGCTGCAGCAACGATTCCAACACATGGTCAAGGACAAAGCGCTGGAATTCGAGATCGACATCGAACAGGACCTCCCGGACAAGATCACCACCGATCAAAAACGCGTCGAACAGATCCTGGGAAACCTGATCGGCAATGCCGTCAAGTTTACATCATCCGGGCAGATCCGGGTTCGCTTCGGCGAGCAGGCACCGGAGGGGTGTCTTTCGCGGATCGGACTTCAGGGCGCCGAAGTCCTGGCGATTTCGGTTCAGGACACCGGCATCGGGATCCCCGAGGAGAAACAAAAGATCATTTTCGAAGCCTTCCAGCAGGCCGACGGCACCACGGCCAGGCGATACGGCGGCACGGGGCTCGGGCTTTCCATCTCCAGGGAACTGGCCCACCTTATGGGGGGCGGGATTTGCCTGGAGAGCAGATACGGTGAGGGGAGTACTTTTACCCTTTGCCTGCCGCTGAAAGCCGGCGCGCCAGGGCCGGACCAGGAGCGGCCGGCCCCTTGGCCGCGAGGGCAAAACCGCGAGGCCAGCCGGCCGGCAGAAGATTCAAAGCCACCGCGTGACGCTTCATCGAGGTCGTCTCGCTCGCCGGCCTCCTACCGTAAGCAGGTCTCGGACGACCTTGAATCCCTGCGGCCCGGAGACAGGGTCATCCTGGTGATCGAGGATGATCCCCGTTTTGCAATGCTTCTGGTTCGACAGTGCCGCGAGCGGGGTTTCAAGTGCCTGGCCTCGGCCACCGGCGAGGAGGGGCTTTCCCTCGCCGCGGCCCATCTGCCCCAGGCGGTGATTTTGGATATCCGCCTTCCGGGCATTGACGGGTGGGATGTCCTCGAGGCGCTGAAGGGCAACCCGGACCTGCGCCACATTCCGGTTCACATCATGTCGGTGGACGATCCGGACATGGAGGCCATGATCAAGGGTGCGGTGGGCTTCCTTAAAAAGCCGGCCCAGCAGGAGGAGCTGGACTTGGTTTTTGCCCGGTTCGAAGACGTGCTGAGCCGGAAGATGAAAAAAGTCCTGGTGGTGGAGGATGACAAGATGCTGCGGCGCGGCGTGATCAACCTCATCGGCGGCAGGGACGTGCAAACCGACGAGGCCGCCACCGCCGCGGAGACCATCCAGGCGATGCAGGCCAACAAATACGACTGCATCATTCTCGATCTGGGCCTTCCGGACATGACCGGCTTCGATCTTTTGAAGACTTTGGGGGCAACGGAAAACGCGCCCATCCCCCCGGTGATCGTTTACACCGGCAGGGATCTGACGCCGGATGAGGAGATAACGCTCCGGCAATACGCAGAATCGATCATCATCAAAGGGGTAAAATCGGATCAGCGCCTTCTGGACGAGGTGTCCCTCTTTTTGCATCGGGTGGTGGGCGGCATGCCTGAAAAGCAACGCAAAATAATTATCGACCTGCACGATACCGATGCCATGTTTCAATCCAAAACCGTGCTGATGGTCGACGATGATATGCGCAACGTTTTCGCCCTGTCCCGTCTTTTGGAGGAACGGGGCCTGAAGGTGCTCAAGGCAGCGGACGGCAAACAGGCGCTGGATGTGCTGGAGAGCCGGGCGGAAGTGGACCTCGTGCTGATGGATATCATGATGCCTGTGATGGACGGGTACGAGGCCATGCACAAGATCCGGTCCCAGAAAAGATTTCGCAACCTTCCCATCATCGCCTTGACAGCCAAGGCCATGACCGGAGACCGAGAGCGGTGTATAGAGGCCGGGGCCAACGACTACCTGGTCAAACCGGTGGACCTCAAACGCCTGCTATCCATGATGCGGGTCTGGCTCTATCGGTGAAAGGGTCGCTTTCATCAGCACAGGGGTAACGGGATGAACGTCCAAAAGGAAAAAGTACGGTAAAGGAAGGTGTGTCCGTGCGTTGGTGGCAAAGACTGAGTGTCAAGATTCCCGTGTTCGTGATGCTGATCTCCCTTGGCCCCTTGGTCATCTTCGGGATCAACACGATCGCAGAGACGGATCTCAACCTGAGAGCCGAAATCGGAAAGCATGCCCATGCGGTTGGCGAATATGCGGTTCAGACCGCCGCAGCACTGGTGCACGGCAGCATCGAGAAGATCCAGATCGTGGTGAACACCACGGAGCTGGATCCGCGCAGTGCCCTCAACCGGATGAGACTGTTGCATTTTTTGCGCCAATGCGTTCCGGAAGTCCATGCCTATTCCATCATGGATGGGCAGGGAAACGAGACGACCCATGCCGACCGCGAGAAGATTTGGGCAGAAGAAAAGCCGCGCAGCCGGCGGAACGACCCGCTGTTCATCAGGGCGATGGGAGGCAAGGTCTGCCTGGGGGAAGTGCAGGCCGATTCTGCCGGCATGCAGAGGCTTCCCATTTTCATCCCCTTATATACACCCAAGGCCCAAACCGTCGCCGGTGTGCTCGAGGCTGATCTGCCGATCCGCAATCTGCTGGCGGCCATCACCGCAAGGAAGATGGGGGGCTCCGGGATCCTCTTCGTGCTCGATCACCATGGAAGATTGATCGGCCATCCGGATTGGAGCAGGGTGATGGCCGGGGAAAATCACTCGGGCAACTCTCTTTTTCGTCGTTTGATGGAAGACGCTCAAGGGGTTGATGAAGCACTGCAAACGCGGGTCGACGAGACGGGCATCGAATTGCTGGCCACCGGTTCGAAAAGTGATTTTCTGGGATGGGTTTTCATCTTCGAACAGGGCGCTGCCCAGGCCCTGGCACCTGTCCATGTCATGAAGCGCAAACTCGGTTTTCTGCTGCTGTTCATCGCCGTTTCGGTTCTCGGTGTGTCGGTCTATTTCCTTTTTCGCCTCACGTTTCCGCTGCAGCGCCTGCAGCAAGCAGCCCAGCAGATCGAAAGCGGTCAATTGGGACATGTGGTTTCAATTACGTCCAGGGACGAAATGGGAGAGGTGGCAGCGGCGTTCAACGCCATGTCCCGTAGCGTTCAGGAAGGTTCGGTGGCCCGTGACCGGAGCAACTGGATCAAGAGCGGTATTGCCCGGATCAACGACATCATTCGGGGCAAACAGGCCGTGGAAGAGGTGAGCAAAGCGGTGCTCTCGGAAATGGCGACCTATATCGGCGCTGAGGTGGGGGCTCTTTATCTGGCGATCCAGCAAGACGGAAAGGATCTGCTGCGTCTTGCGGCCGGTTACGCCCTTCAAAGAAACGATGCAGTCTCCTTTGAACGTGGAGAAGGGCTCACGGGACAGGTGTTCAAGGACAGGACGCCCATTGTGGTGCGCCATGTTCCCGAAGGATACCTGGACGTTTCGTCCGGGCTGGGCGACACCGCTCCCGTGAATATCCTCATCGTCCCGTTCGTCTATGAAGAACAGGTGCGCGGGGTGGTGGAACTGGGAACCCTGGCGACGGAGACCGATCTGGAATTGGAATACCTTTCCTCGGCGGCTCCGGCCGTGGCGGCCGCCCTGGTGACAACCCAGGGCAGGCAAGCACTTTCCCGGGCCCTCGAGCGTTCCCAGGCGGCCACCGAAGAGCTGCAGGTCCAGCAGGAGGAACTGAGAACCCTCAACGAGGAGCTGGAGGAGCAGCGGCGGGCCTTGAAAACCTCGGAAGAGCGGCTCAAGATGCAGCAAGAAGAGCTTCAGGCCGCCAATGAGGAACTCGAGGAAAAGGCCGAAGCCCTGGAAAGGAGACTCGATGAAGCCTGACGACATCGAATCCATCGAGATCGATCTGTTGTTGTCGGCTGTATTCCGCCGCTACGGGCACGACTTCCAGAATTACGCCCGGGCGTCGGTAAGCCGAAGGATTCGCCAGTTTCTGCCCCAGGCCGGGTGCCAGCGCATCTCCCAGCTGATTGCCAAGATTCTTTACGACGAAGATTTTTTCAGAGAATTTCTTATCCAGTTTTCCATTCCGGTCACCGAGATGTTTCGCGACCCGCCCATGTATCGCAGCTTGAGAGAGAATGTGGTGGCCGTGCTCAAGACCTATCCCTCTGTGCGGATCTGGCACGCCGGTTGCGCCAGCGGGGAAGAGGCTTACTCCCTGGCCATCCTGCTTTCTGAAGAAGAACTTTTCAACAAGGCCACGATTTACGCGACCGACTTCAACGACCATGTTTTGCACAAGGCCAAGGAAGGCATCTTCGATCTGGAGCAGATCCAGCAGTACACCCGCAATTACCAGGCCTTCGGCGGCAAACGGTCATTTTCCGAATACTATCATGCGGTCTACGGCGCCGTCGCTCTGGACAATGCCTTGAAAAGGCAAATCACCTTCGCCAACCACAACCTGGTGACCGACGGCGTGTTTACCGAGGCGCATCTGATCTTGTGCCGCAACGTGCTTATCTATTTCAACCGGCATTTGCAGGATCGGGTGCTGAAGCTGTTTCGCGATTCTCTGGTAAGGGGAGGGTTCCTTTGCCTGGGAACCAAGGAGACGATTCAGTTTTCTTCCGTCAAGGACGATTTCATCGCGGTGGATGAAAAGTCCAAGATTTACAAAAGGGTTTAGCGCGATGCGCGCTTTGTCGCAAAGCAATGAAAATCCCGGTGCGGGTTTCCGCGCTGTAGCGATCGGTGTATCCGCCGGCGGGATGGCGGCCTTGGGGAACCTGTTCCGAGTGCTTCCCGGCACTTTTCCACTGATCGTTGCCGTTGTCCAGCATCTGCACCCAACCGACTGCGGATATCTGCCCGAGTACCTCAACCGACTCTGCGAGCTGCCCGTGGTCGAGGCCGAAGAGAAGACCCTGCTTTGCACGGGGCATATCTATATCGCACCGGCCAACTATCACCTTCTGGTCGAAAGGGACGAGACGCTTTCCTTGTCCGTGGATCCAAAGGTAAATTATGCACGACCTTCCATTGACGTTTTCTTCGACAGTGCGGCCCGCACCTGGGGCTCCCGTCTCATCGGCATCATCCTGACCGGAGCCAACAGCGACGGTACCGAGGGGCTCGGCCGGATAAAAAAGCGGGGTGGACTGACCATCGCACAGGACCCGGCCACCGCGGAAAGTCCGGTGATGCCCAAAGCCGCCATCGACGGCGGGTGCGTCGACCGGATCATGACAATCGAGGAGATAGGTGCGTATCTGAAACAAATGGAGTGAAAGCCCTGTGGATTTCAATCAAAAGATTCTGATCGTCGACGACCGGCCCGAAAACCTGCTCGTCCTGGAACGCCTCTTGCGGGATATCGGCGCCATGGTCATACAGGCCGATAGCGGCAATGAGGCCCTCAAGGCCAGCTTAAGGCACGACTTTGCCCTGGCCATTCTCGATGTCCAAATGCCTGACATGGACGGCTACGAGTTGGCCGAATTTCTCAGGAGCGTTGAAAAAACACGACGTTTGCCCATTATTTTTCTGAGTGCTGTATATTCCGATCAATATCATCTGTTCAGAGGCTACGAGGCCGGTGGGGTCGACTTCATCACCAAACCCTACAAACCGGAAATTCTTCTGGCCAAAGTCCAGGTATTCCTCGAACTGGACCGGCAAAAGCGTGAACTGCTTGACAAGGTGGCCCTGGAACAGGCCAAAAACTATTTGGAGGACATCCTCCTGTCCATGGTGGACGCGGTTATCGTGGTTTTCGATGACGGAATCGTGCGGACGGTCAACGACGCCTTGCTGTCGCTGTCGGGGTACGAGCAGCAGGAGGTCATAGGATCACCCTTGGACCATCTATTCGAAGAAGCGATTTTTGCCAACTGGATACAAAAGGACGTGATCAACAGCCGGCCCATTGCGATATCTGCATCCGCCCCTTCCCGCCCCGTCCTGTATCAGCGGGAAGTGCAGCTTCGCACCCGAAAAAACCGCTTCATCCCCGTTCAATTATCTGCCTCGGCGCTGCAGCTTAAAGACGCCCGGCCCGGCGGGGCCGTGATTGTCGCCCGGGATTTGACGGCGGCTAAACAAGAAGAGCAGAATCGGATAATGACGGAGAAAATGACGGCCCTGGGAATGATGGCCGGCGGCGTGGCCCATGAACTGAACAATCCGATGATGGGCCTGCAGGTGTTCATCGAGTATTGCCTGAAGCATACCCAACAGACGGACGTCAGATACAACGTGTTGAGCGATGCAATTCGTGAAGTCAAGCGCTGCATCGATCTGGTGCAGAACATGCTGACATTTTCGCATATCCGGCAGCCTGAACAGGAGCCTTTTACGGAGGTGCCGGCCGGCGAACCGATGGAACGCGTCCTGAGGCTGCTGGCCTATCGGATCGAAAAAGAAAACGTGCGCGTGGAGCGCAAAATCGCCGCCGACTGTCCCCAGCTGAGGGTCAAGGTCAATGCCCTCCAGCAGGTCCTGCTCAACCTGACGACCAATGCGCTGGACGCCATGGCTGCCACCGGGGACAGACAACTGTACTTCGAGATCCGGCCCGAAGAAGGCCGAATGCGCCTCTTGCTCAGCGACACGGGAACCGGCATAGCGGCCGAGCATTTCAACCGGATTTTCGATCCTTTTTTTACCACCAAACCGCCAGGCAAAGGGACCGGGTTGGGCCTTTCGGTATCGCAAAGCATCGTCGCATCCCTCGGTGGGGTCCTCAGATGCCGGAGCGCGACCGGAGCAGGCACCACTTTCGAGATCCTCTTGCCGATGGTATGACGGCAAATCTTGCCCTGGACATGGCCGGCCTCCAGGTGCATATCTGCAAAACCGGGACAAAGCCGGTGTGGGCGTGGCCGAACTGCAAAAGGGCTCAGGATGTGCCCGATGCGTCTGAGTGCCGGCGGCAAATTGGCGACTTTGTATCCTGGAGCGAACTAAACCCGTTGGGAGATTCACTGGATGAAAAAGCAGATTTTGATCGTCGACGATGAAGAAGACATTCGCGACTACTATTCCATCGTGCTTGCCGGAGAAGATCGGGATATCCATACGGTGGCGACGGGAGACGCGGCTTTGGAAATTTTGCGGAAACTGTCGGTCGACCTGATTTTGCTCGACCTGAAAATGCCGGGTATGAGCGGAACGGAGACGTTGCGGGCGATCCGGCAGATCGACCCGTCGGTGCCGGTCTACATCGTGACCGGTTTCCAGACCGAGTTCCGCGACAGGCTTAAGCGGTTGAAGGAGGAAGGGATCTCGTTCGAAGTGCTTAACAAGCCCGTCCAAAGGGCTGAGTTGGTCATGGCCGCAGCGGGCGCGTTGGAAGGCCCCTTGAAGGATCGAACGGAGAAGGTCCGTTTTTTCGTTGCGGCACGCAGCGCCTTCCATGACAAGGCGGTGGCCGATTTCCGGGCTCTGGTGGATGGAACGACATCGATCTGCTGCAAGATCGATGTGGTCGATATTCTCGAGAATCCGATCGCGGCTTACAATGACGGTGTGTTCATGACACCCACGGTGATTCGCAGTTCCGGGGAACGACCGCGACGGATCATCGGCGACATCTCCGATCCGGTCAAGATCGCCGAAATGCTGGGGCTTATTTGAAAACGGGCGCACGACGCGTAGCGGCGATTTGAAGTTGAAGACCTATAATAAGCACTTAATGGGAGAATGGGAATGAACAAACGTATACTGGTCATCGATGACGAAGAGGCCATCCGCAAGTCCTTCATCCTGGCCCTGGAGGATACCGGATACATTGTCGATACGGCCGATTCGGGGGAACGGGGTATCCAGATGAACCAGGAGGCGCCCTATGACCTGATCTACCTGGACCTGAAGATGCCCGGACTCAATGGGGTTCAAACCCTTCGCGAGATCCGCAAGGACCACCGGCAGGTACCAGTCTACATCGTAACCGCCTTTTACGAGGAGTTTGCCGATGAACTCAGGCAGGTCGTGGCCGAGGGCCTTGAATTTCAGGTCCTCAAAAAGCCCATCGGCAATGAGCAGATCGTCCTGGCCACCCGAGGAATCCTGGATGGTCCCGTGGGGTGGGAGATCTGATCTGTTGGATGGCGGCGATAAAGGCGGCCCTCCCGTCGGAGGGGAGAGATATGAAACCCGAACTTTCTCGATGCGTGTGATTAATCGTTTGCGGAGATGCAATTTATGCCTGAAGTGAAACCCGCGACCCAGGGCACCGACGAGGGCCGGAAAGAGTCCCGGCGGATGAAAGACCTCATCGAGGCTCTGGCCGATGCCGTGGTGGCCATCGACAACCAGGGGGAAGTGGCCTATGCCAACCCGGCTGCTGCGGACCTTTTCGGCCGCCGGCGCAACGAGTTGGTCGGACAACCCTTCGGCCTTCCGGCAGCGGTCGGTGCCTCGGCCGATGTGCAGATCATCCGGCCAGGCGGCACCATCTGCTTTGCCGAGATGCGGGTGGTGGAAAGCGAATGGGAGGGCAAGAGTGTCCTTATCGCCTGCTTGCGTGATATTTCCGAGCGCAAGCGGGCCGAAGAGAATCTGCAGCGCAGCGAAGCGCTTCACAAAGAAGCCCAGAGGGTTGCGCACATCGGCCACTGGGAAATGGATCTGAAGATCGGATCAATGGTCTGGTCGGATGAAATTTTCCGCATTTTCGGCCTCGCCCCCGATCCTGACGAGCTGTATTGGAGCAAGATCCGACCCTACATCCATCCAGAGGATTGGCCCGGCATCGAAGGGGTGTTTCGAAGCACGAAGACCGATGGCGGCGACTTCGATGTGGTCTTTCGGATCCTGAAGCAGAGTGGTGAAATGGGCTGGATGCATACCATCGGAACCACCGCTCTGGACCAGACGGGAAAAGTCGTCAAGCTGTTTGGAACGGCTCAGGATATCACGGTCCAGAAACTGGCCGAGGAAGCCCTGCGTCTCAGCGAGGAACGCTTGCAGGCGATTTTCAAAGCGGCTCCCAACGTATCGTTCGTCATCGCCGATGCCAAGGGGGCGGTTCCGACCGTATTGGAATTCAGCCCAGGAGCCGAGACGCTTTTCGATTACCGCCGTGATGAGATTGTCGGCCAGCCGTTGTCGCTGCTTCAGCTTCCCGAGGAAGTCAGGCTCTTTCCCGCGTCATTGCGACAGATGCATGAGCAAAAACAGGGGGTTCACGGCAAGACCACCTTGGTGCGAAAATCGGGTGAGACATTTCCGGCCTATTTTTCGACCTATCCGTTGTTTGACCGCAACGGCGAAATGTACGCTGCGCTTGCCGTGAGCATCGATATCAGCCAGCAGGAGTCCTTGCAGACACAGTTGATTCAAGCCCAGAAGCTCGAGTCGATAGGGCGCCTCGCCGGTGGGGTGGCCCACGACTTCAACAACATGATCAGTGTGATCATCGGTTATGCCGAGATGGCCATGCAACAACTGGGCAAGGCGCATCAAGTCTATCCTGATTTGATCGAGGTCATGACGGCCGCACGCCGTTCGGCCGACATCACCCGACAACTGCTGGCCTTCGCCCGCAAACAGACCATCTCACCAAGAGACCTGGACCTGAACGAGACGGTGCAGGACATGCTCAAGATGCTTTGGCGGCTGATCGGTGAGGATATCGATCTGGTTTTCCGGCCGGGCGAAAATTTATGGTCGGTGATGATGGACCCTTCCCAGGTCGACCAGATTCTGGCCAATCTGGTTGTCAACGCCAGGGATGCGATCACCGGGGTGGGAAAAATCACCATCGAAACCGACAATATGAGTTTCGATGAAACGTATTGCAAGGATCATGCTGGATTTTGCCAGGGGGATTTCGTTCTATTGGCGGTCAGCGACAACGGCTGCGGCATGCCCAAAGAGACCCTCGATGCTATTTTCGAACCGTTTTTTACCACCAAGGAGGAAGGCCGGGGTACCGGTCTCGGGCTGGCCACGGTCTACGGGATCGTCAGGCAGAACAACGGCTTTATCAATGTCTACAGTGAACCGGAGCAGGGCACGACCTTAAGAATTTACCTGCCGCGTTATATCAGCAATGCCGAAGCGGCCTTGACGGCCCGAAGGAAACCAAGGATAGCGGAGAACCACGGCGAGACGATCCTGGTAGTCGAAGACGATTCTACCCTTTTGAAACTGACCGGCAGGATGCTCGAAAAATTGGGATACGCCGTTCTGGCCGCAGACAATCATGGCGCCGCCACGGCGCTGGTCCAGCAATACTCCGAAAAGATCCACCTGTTGATCGCTGATGTGATTATGCCGGAAATGAACGGCCGGGACCTGGCCGAAAAGCTGCTCACCGTTCACCCGGAAATGAAGGTTTTATTCATGTCCGGTTACACCGCCAACGTCATCGCCCATCATGGAGTTCTGGAAGCAGGCGTGCATTTTATTCAAAAGCCTTTCTCCATGGAAGAGTTGGGTGCCCGGGTGCGCAAGGTGCTGGGCGATGGCTGATTGGCGGTTTCGAACAGTTGGAGGGCGCGAGCAGGAGATGACACGCCATGGGTGGAGGGAAGACGTCTCAGAACTTGGGGGTTGAAAAGTTCAACGCCGAACTGGCCGCCAGCCGGCGGCAGATAGAAAGGCGTACCAGGGAATTGGCGGCACTCAAGAACAGTGCCCGGGCTGTGTTGTTTAGCGGGCGCGTTTGCTCAAGTGGCACGTGCAGTCTTCGACCACTGCAAGGCCCTTTTGGGCACCACCAGCGGCTATGTTGCCTTGCTGAGCGAGGACGGTGCAGAAAACGAGGTCCTGTTTCTGGAAGCCGGCGGTTTTCCCTGCGACGTCGATCCGAAGCTTCCCATGCCGATTCGTGGTCTGCGGGCTGAAGCCTGCCTGAAAGAACATTCGGATGCCGATTTCAGTCACAGCATCTGCCCCGGGTGTGCCAAAAAATATTATCCGGACTTCCATCTTGATGACAAGGGCTCCGGATGATTGCCATAAACGGCCGTGCCGCCCACCTTTGTCATCTCCAAGCGCCGTTGCCGCCGAGATTTTCAGGATAGACCCTACTGCCGGTATCTGAGGGCCGAAATGGTCCCCCGCCAAATATCTTTGCCGTGTAGCCGGGTGGATGAAGAGAATCGGTTTTCGTTAAAGAGTCAAAAACCGGTTGACATGGATCAAATGATGTCTTTATTTTAAACGGTTATGATCAATCCCCTTTCTTTTTGGCCGTAGCTGTGGCGGCCGGGTTTGACGATCTCACTCTTCCCAAGGCATCGAATTTGGTTCTGGTTTGAAACAATAATAATTGATAACAATGAGTTGCCGCTGTTTTAAGCGCATTTTGCGCTGGGCGGAACCCGGAGGATATGGAGAAATCATGAGCGATCGTGCCGGAAGCGTTGAACGCCGGACAGGGGAAACCAGTGTCCGGGTGGACCTGAACCTCGACGGTCAAGGCCGGGCTGAGGTGGAGACGGGAATCGGGTTTTTCGATCATATGTTGACCCTTTTTGCAGTGCATGGGTTTTTCGACCTTAACGTGGCGGCCGTCGGTGATTTGCATGTCGACTGGCACCATACAGTCGAAGACGTCGGGCTGACACTGGGAGAAGCCATGGGCCAGGCCCTGGGCAACCGGAAGGGACTGCGCCGTTACGGTCATGCGGTGACACCGATGGACGAGGCCTTGGCAGAAGTGGCCATCGATCTGTCCAATCGACCGTTTCTCGTATGGCGGCTTCCCCCGGATCTGACCGCCAACATGCCCTTTGACAGCATGCTGGCCAAGGAATTTTTCAGGGCCTTGTGCCAGCGGGGCGGGATGGCGATCCACGTCAACGTCCCTTATGGTGAAAATGGGCATCACGCCATCGAGGCGATCTTCAAGGCATTGGGAAGGGCCTTGGATGAAGCCGCCGGCCTGGATGCAAGAGTCGTCTCGGTCCGATCGAGCAAGGGTATCCTCTAATCCACCGTCTGCACCGGGTCTTTTTGCCCGGGCTGGAGAATTCCATGACCCTGAACTTTGTTATGCGAAAGGCGCATCCGAAAGGGCCTGTATCGCTCGGACTGCACTTTGGGTTGTTGCTGCTGTTGATGACGGGTGGCTGCGCCGGGCCGAAACCGGCTGTGGAAAACCTTGCGGCCGCAAACCTGAAACGCATCGCACTGGCGCCCGTGGTCGACATGGCCCGGGTCTATGGCCCGGATCGCAGTGCCCGTGCGCCCCTGACGGGCAAGGTTTTCCTCACAGGCCAGGAGGCGCCTGAGCTGGCCGCGATGATGACCAATATGGTCCAAGACCATCTGACCACCCAAGGATTCCAGGTGATCGGACCCGCAGCGGTTCAAGCCACCATGGACGATCTGGCGGCGGCCGCCACCGGGCCGTTGGCCCAGCAGTCACTGATCCTGGACGCCGCCCGGCGCCTGGATGGCGACAGTGTCCTAGTGGGCTACCTCTATCGCGTCCGTGAGCGTCAGGGAGGACGGTTCGCCGTGGAGCGGCCCGCTTCGGTGGCCTACGGATTTTACCTCCTGGATACGGCTCAAGGGAATATGATCTGGTCGGCTGAGTTCGACGAGACCCAGCGGTCGCTCGACGAAAATCTGCTAAAGTTCGGCACCTTTCTCAAACGAAGGGGCGAGTGGGTTAATGCCGAAACAATGATTGTGCAAAGTATCACGGAGCTACTCGGCAGTCTCGGCGCTCAGCGTTAGAAACAAGGGCCTCGATCGGTCAGGGACGGCTTTGCCGCTGGAGGTATCCGGCCGTAAGGGAACTGTAAGGCAGGAGGCAGCGTTTGGGCGGACAGATTCCGGAAACCATCATCCAGGAGGTACGCCAGGCGGCCGATATCGTGGACATCGTGTCCGAGGCGGTGGCGCTCAAACAGGCCGGCAAGAACCTGGTGGGGCTTTGCCCTTTTCACAGCGAAAAGACCCCCTCGTTTACCGTCAGTCCGGACAAGCAGATTTTTCACTGCTTCGGTTGCGGTGAGGGGGGGGACGTCTTTTCGTTTCTCATGCGCCACCAGGGGCTCAATTTTCCTGAGGCCATCAAGGCGTTGGCCCGGCGCTACGGTATCCAGCTGCCGGTCGAAGGTAAGGGCGCTTCGGCAGGTGGGGATGAACGCGACCGCTTGCGCGTCGTCAACATAGCTGCCGAGGACTTCTTTTGCCGGATGCTTGCCCATCCCGAGCAGGGGCGCATGGCGCGGTCCTACCTGGAAGGCCGGGGCTTCAACCACGATGTCGTCAAGACTTTCCGGCTCGGGTGGGCACCGGCGGCCTGGGATCGGCTACTGGCGCACCTGCGCAGTAAAAAGTTTCCAGAATCATTGATGGAAAAAGCCGGTTTGATCGTCCCCCGCAAAAGCAAGAGCGGTTATTACGACCGATTTCGCCAAAGGATTATTTTCCCGATCAACAATATCGATGGAACGGTTGTCGGATTCGGCGGGCGGGTGATCGCCGATGCATTGCCCAAATATCTCAATTCGCCGGAGACCCCGCTCTACAACAAGAGCCGCTCTCTTTATGGGCTCTATCAGGCGCGCGCTCATTGCCGCCGCACTCAGACGGTCTATATCGTGGAAGGCTACCTCGACCTGCTGGCGCTTCACCAGCACGGGATCCGCAATGCGGCGGCGACCCTGGGCACCGCTCTGACAGCCGAGCAGATCGCTTTGCTCAAAAGGTTTGTCGGATCGGGTCGGATCGTGCTGGTTTTCGACGGGGATGCGGCCGGTCAAAAGGCCGCCGAACGCGCTCGGCCGGTATTCGAACAACTTCATCAGCGTTTTGCAGCCGGCAGCTTCCATCGTGAGAAAGGGATTAACACCGTTATCATGGAGTTGCCGGGCGGCCAGGATCCGGACAGCTTTTTGCACGCCAAGGGCGCCGAGGCGTTTATGGCACTGGCCGAAGAGGCAAAGGGCGTATTTCCTTTCATGCTGGATGCCATGCTGCGCCAGCACGGCGACACCATCGAGGGCCGGTCCCTGGTGGTGGGGGCCTTGATCCCCTCGCTCAAGACAGTGGAAGATCCGGTCACCCGGTCGCTCTATGTCAAATTGCTGGCCGAGCGGGTGGGCGTTGACGAGGCCGTCGTCTTGAAACGGCTCGGCCGGGGCAGGGCGGCGGCCGCTGCCACCGAAACGGCGACCCCACAGCCGGTGCGGCTGCCTCCCCTTGAACGCCAGGTGACGTCGATGATACTTCAATTTCCCCGGATTCTGGCGGAGGTCGACAAACACCGACTGACGTCTTATTTTGTTGATTTACGACTAAGAGCCATTGCCGAGGCGGCCTTGGCACGTTTTCGCGAGGCCGGCAAGGTTGACGATCCACTGGACACGTTGACCGATCCGGGTTTACGAAGCCTGGCAAGCCGGTTGATGATGGGCGATGAAGAGTGGACCGAGGCCGGGTGTCTAAAGTTGATCAGGCACTTCGAGCTGGCTGCCGGTCGAAAGCATAACAGCCGGATTTCGGCGGTCAGCGAGGCCGAACAGGAGGCGGACAGCGAGCGTCTCGAACGGCTGTTGCGCGAAATCAACCTTGCGGCTCGCAACAAGGACCGGTCCAAACGCAAGTTGACAACACATTGAACAAGGCTGGAATCCTAGATCGTTTCAGGAGGATCGCATTCATGGCCAACAAGTCCGCTGCCAAACGGCAAACGACCTCCAAAAAGATTAAATCCCTGCCCCGAGAGCAGACCACCCAAAAAAAACCATCCAACAAGGAGGAGGCCAGCGGAGGGGACAAGCTCGGCAAAAAGGTGCTCGGCCAGCTCGTCGGCAAGGCCAAGGCTCAGGGGTATCTGACTTATGACGATATCAACGCCATGCTTCCCGATGAACTGCGTTCGGCGGATGTGATCGACGAAGCGCTGATTTTCCTTGATGAACACGATATCGATGTGGTCGAGGAAGAAAAGGGCAAGCTTGCCGAAACCGAATCTGGAGCGTCGCCCAAAGAGGAAAAAAGCAAAGACGAAGACATGTCCGTGGCCGACTACGGCTCGGTGAGCGATCCGGTCAAGATGTACCTGCGTGAGATGGGGATGGTGACGCTCCTGAGCCGGGAAGGCGAGGTCGAAATCGCCAAGAAGATCGAAGCCGGCGAACAGGAGGTGTTGCGGGCTTTGCTCGATACGACCACCGGGGTGGAATGCATCCTGCGTCTCGGCGAGCAGATCGAATCAGGGGCCCTGCGGCCCAAATACGTACTCAGGGACGTGGACGAGGGTGAGACCTACGTCGACGAAATGCTCCAGACAGATCGCTTCGTTCAGACCATCAATCGGATCCGCGATATTGACCAGGAAAACAACCGGTTTCGTGAAAAGCTTTTCAAAACCAAGATGGCGCCCGATGCGCATCGCCGGTTGCGACGTTCGGTGGCGCGCCGCAACGCCAAGATATTCGAACTGATCAAGGAGTGGCGCCTGGAAGGCGGTGTAATCGACAAGATCGAGGGGATGATTCGCGGCCAGATCGACTGGTTCGACAACATGAACCGAAAGATCGCATTCAGCGCCGAGTCCTTGGGCATCTCATTGACCGATTTTCGCCTTCGGCTCCAGGATAGTGCCGAATTCATCGCCTGGGCCGCGTTGCGCTGCAATCTGACCCAAGACGAGATAGATCTGCTCTACGAGGATTTGAAGAATACCCTCGACCAGATTACGGCGCGCGAAGATCGCATCAAGGCGCGCAGTCCGGCCCTCAAGCGGATCATGGCCGGCGTCGAGGACGGCCGCCAGCGGGCCAAGGACGCCAAGAGCGAGCTGACCAAGGCCAACCTGCGTCTGGTGGTGAGCATCGCCAAGAAATATACCAACCGCGGCTTGCAGTTTCTAGACTTGATCCAGGAGGGGAACATCGGCCTGATGAAGGCTGTGGACAAGTTCGAATATCGCCGGGGGTACAAATTTTCCACCTACGCCACCTGGTGGATCCGCCAGGCGATTACCCGGGCCATTGCCGATCAGGCCAGAACCATCCGCATTCCTGTGCACATGATCGAAACGATCAACAAGCTGATCCGCACCTCGCGTTATCTCGTGCAGGAGTTGGGCCGCGAACCGACCCCCGAAGAGATCGCCGATAAGATGGAGATTCCGCTGGACAAGGTGCGTAAAGTGCTCAAGATTGCACGTGAACCGATCTCTTTGGAAACGCCCATCGGTGAGGAAGAAGACAGTCACCTTGGCGATTTTATTGAAGATAAAAAGTTCCTGCTGCCCAGCGAGGCGGCCGTGAGCTTGAACCTGGCCGAACAGACGCGCAAGGTGTTGGCCACCTTGACCCCACGGGAAGAAAAAGTTTTGCGGATGCGTTTCGGTATCGGCGAAAAAGCAGATCACACTCTTGAAGAGGTCGGCCAGGATTTCGCCGTGACCCGCGAGCGGATTCGCCAGATAGAGGCCAAGGCGCTACGCAAATTGCGGCATCCGACCCGCAGCCGCAAGCTTAAGAGTTTTGTAGACGGTTGACAAAGGGCGCGCCTGTCGGTAGGAAGGCGGTGCCTTATCAAGCAGGTGTTGGGGCCCATAGCTCAGTTGGAAGAGCCACCGGCTCATAACCGGTCGGTCCCTGGTTCGAACCCAGGTGGGCCCACCAACAAATCGAACCAACCCGTGCGGTCAATGCGCAAGGGGGATGGCCATCGAGAGATTTTCACCCGTGGGAGCTTGCCAATGAGATCGGGAATGCCAGTGACGGTAGAGGATGTGATCCGGCTTCTCGAACGTTTGGCCCCCCCGGGGTTGGCCGAAGCCTGGGACAATTGCGGCCTGCAGGTCGGCGCCCTCGATAGATCCGTTGGGCATATCTGGGTTGCGCTGGACCCTTCGCCCGAAGTCGTGCAGGCCGCCTGCCAGGATGGCGCCGATCTGCTCATCACACACCATCCGCTTCTTTTCAAGCCTTTGAAACGCATCGATCTGGCCACTGCGACGGGCCGTACCATCGCCCTTGCCCTAGGTGCCGATCTATCCATTTATGCCGCCCATACCAGCCTGGACAGCGCCGTGGATGGACTCAACGACCTGCTGGCCCGCAGGCTGGACATTCACGTCAACGGGCCGCTTTCGGCTTGCACCGCAATGCCGGATCAGGACGGGGTTGGTTTGGGGCGGCTCGGGCGGCTTGCCGCGCCCGTAACGCTGGAAGAATTGGCCCGGCATGCCGGGCGGCGATTGGGACTGGGCCATGTGCCGATAGTTGGCGATCCGGGCAGAGCAGTGCACGAGGCCGCCCTTTGCTCGGGCAGCGGCGGCAGCCTCGTAGGGGCATTTCTCGCCAGTCCGGCAGATGTATACATCACCGGGGAAATTCGCTATCACGAAGCCCGGGACATCATCGACGCCGGCCGATCGGCCATCGATATCGGTCATTTCGCCTCGGAACGCATCATGATCGACGATCTGGTTGCAAGGCTCGGTCAAGGCCTGGGCGAGGCCGGAATCCGGTTGACGGCCTGCACTCTGGAACGCGATCCTTTCGGGCGGGTCGAGATCCGCCCGGACGGCAATGGATAGTCATGGAATGAAAACCAAAATCGAGATGTTAGCCCGTTTGCAGGCCGCCGAAATAAAGATCCACGAACTCGATCAGGCTCTGGTGTGTGCCCCTCGGCGTTTCGAAAGCCTTAAGGTCGAGGGCGAACTGCTTCAAGCGGCCGTGGCGGAATCCGAGGATCGGCTCAAGGCGCTTAACCGGCGTTACCGGGAACTGGAGCGCGAAGCGCACGCCCAGCAGGATCGCGCCGTCAAGCGAGAAGTGAGACTCAACGAGGTCAAGACCAACAAGGAGTACCAGGCCACTCTCAAGGAGATCGACGAGATCCGGGCCGGGGCCTCGGCCATCGAGGACGAGATGATCGGCCTGCTGGACGAGATCGCTGCCGTCGAAAAGGAGTTGGCCTTACGCCGCGAGGACTTTGCCCATCGTGAAGTGGAGCTGAGCCGGGAGTCTGCGGAAATCGAGGCCGGCATTGAACGGGACCGGGAGCAGCTGACAGAGGCCCAAAAGGCCCGCCAAACCATCGCCGCCCAGGTCGACGCCCAATTGATGGCCACCTATCTGCATGCCCAGGCCCAGCAAAAAGACCATGTTGCGGTGGCCGCGGTACAGCGAGCCATATGCCAGGGATGCCATATGAACATCCCGCCGCAGCTTTACAACGAGCTGCAGCGCCAGGACAGTCTCAAGATATGCCCCCTGTGCCAGCGGATTATTTACTGGCTCAATGAAGAGGGCTGAAATTTGAAATCCGAGATTTGAGATTCAGGATCGGTCGGAGCGGGACAAACGATCGCTGGGGCTCACGGGCCCCGGAGGAAAGTCCGAACACCGCAGGGCAGGGTGCTCCATAACGTGGAGGCGCGGCGACGCGACGGAAAGTGCAACAGAGAGCAGACCGCCGATGGCCGCTTCCCGCTTCTTAGCGGGAAGGGAACAGGCAAGGGTGAAACGGTGCGGTAAGAGCGCACCAGTTCTCCGGGCGACCGGGGAAGCTTGGTAAACCCCACCCGGTGCAAGACCAAATAGGGGAGCGTTGTCAGGTGGCCCGCCTGTGCTCCCGGGTAGGTCGCCAGAGGCGGCGGGCAACCGCCGCCCATGAGATGAATGATCGTTGCCCCGGCGGCGGGTAACCGGCCCGGGGAACAGAATTCGGCTTATGGACCACTCCGACCGATTTCGCATCATGCAAATCCAACCTATAATCCGCAACGGAATGCCATGCTGACCATCGAAGATTTGACCGTAGAGATCGGCGGAAAGCCGATCCTCAAAAACATCAATATGGAAATCCCGCCCGGAGAAACCCATATCCTCTTTGGGCCCAACGGATCGGGCAAATCGACCCTGATGATGACCCTGATGGGCTTTTCCGGCTATGACGTGACCCACGGCCGGATCGTGTTCAAGGGACAGGACATCACCCGCATGCCGATCCACGAGCGGGCCCGGCTGGGCATCGGGATCGCCTTTCAACGCCCGCCGACGATCAACGGCCTTAAGACCGGGCAGCTGGTGCAGGTCTGTGCCGGAGATCGGCCGGTGGAGGTGGAAGAGCTGGCCCGACAGGTCAACTGCAGTCAGTTTCTCGAGCGGGACGTGAATAGTCATCTGTCCGGCGGAGAGATCAAGCGCAGCGAACTGATGCAGCTGCTGGCCCAGGATCCGGACCTGGTGCTGCTCGATGAGCCCGAATCGGGTGTCGACCTGGAAAACATCGTCCTGCTGGGGGATACCATCAATCACCTGCTGCACCGGGGGGTGAAGTTCCCGGCCGGCAAAACGCACAAAGAGATGTTCACCTCCCGGCCCAAGAGCGCTCTGGTGATCACCCACACCGGTCACATCCTGGACTATATCACCGCCGACCGGGGACAGGTGCTGTACAACGGTCATCTTTGCTGTAGCCGCAATGCCCGGGAGATCCTCAAGTGGATCGGTGAATACGGATACGAGGAGTGCTTTCGATGCGCGATGTGAACGGGGAAGGGATCGATTTCAAACAGTACCGGACCGAGGCGGATGCCCACGAGTACCTCGACGATTTAGGCCAGGTGGCCCCGGCTGACGCCGGTAAATTTCTCCAGGTAGGGGTCAGCACCGATACCGGCGAGCGGTCCGGCACCTTTATCCAGATGGACCGCAGCGTGGTCCACTGCCGCACCCAGCAAGACGGTCTGGAGATCATGGGGATCAACCAGGCGCTGGCCAAACACCGGTGGCTGGACGAATATCTGTGGCGGCATATCTCCCCGGAAAAGGACGAGATCACGGCCCATGCCAAGGCCGCTCCGGCCGAAGGCTATTTCATCCGCGCCCAGGCCGGGGTCAAGGTGGCCCAGCCGGTGCAATCCTGTTTGTATATCGCCAAGGACCGTTTCGCCCAGAATGTGCACAACATCGTTATC
This sequence comes from Desulfobacterales bacterium, assembly GCA_963668645.2. Taxonomy (GTDB): domain Bacteria; phylum Desulfobacterota; class Desulfobacteria; order Desulfobacterales; family UBA2174; genus UBA2174. Next base: position 712,327 of record CAXXWC010000021.1, on the reverse strand, counting down.
GTTGAAGAAGGGGCCGAGATGCACATCATCACCGGGTGTGCCACGGCGCCTCATCTGACGGCCGGTTTGCACATCGGGGTGTCCGAGTTTTACGTCAAGAAAGGGGGGCGCCTGACCTTCACCATGATCCATGACTGGGGCGAGAACGTCAATGTGCGGCCCCGATCGGTCACCGTGGTGGAGGAGGACGGCGTCCTGGTTTCCAACTACATCTCCCTCAGACCCCTGGGGTCGCTGCAGATGTTTCCCACCACGTATCTGGCCGGACGCGGCGCGGTGGGGCGCTTCAACAGCATTCTGGTCGCCAGCCGCGGCAGCCACCTCGACGTCGGGGCGCGCATCGTCCTCGAAGCGCCGGAAACCCGGGCCGAAATCATTTCCAGGGCCATCACCTATGGGGGCAACATCATCGCCCGCGGCGATCTGGTGGGCAAGGTGGCCGGTATCAAAGCCCATCTCGAGTGCAAGGGGCTGATTCTCAACGATGGGCTGATGCACGCCATTCCCGAGTTGTCCGGCCATGTGCCGGGGGTCGAGATGAGCCACGAGGCGGCCGTGGGCAAGATCGACCGCCATGAAATCGAATACCTCATGGCGCGCGGACTGGACGAAGAGACGGCCGTGTCGACCATCGTGCGCGGTTTTCTCAACGTGAACATAGAGGGGTTGCCGCCCCAGCTGCAGAACAGGCTTGACCAGGCCGTCGCCGATACACAGAAGGATATGATGTAGATCCGCTGTCGGGCACCAATATCCGAAAATTCGCATCGTACAATCGCACATCGTGGGGTGGGGGGAGCTATCGGAGATGCAGTTCCAACACATTGTAGGCGACATTACGTTCGCCGAGAGGGTGCGAATTTTTTCCCACGACTACCTCAAGTGCTGCAAATTCATCGCGCGCTTCGATTCGCCTGAGTATCTTTTTACCAAGAAGTTGTTTTCCACCCTGATCGGATCCTCTCAGGTGCTGGAGGATTTTCTCGATTTTCACGGCGCCAAGAACAATTCAAACTGGTATTTCTACCGTGAACTGGCCGCGACGGTGAGGCATTTGAGCCTTGGGGGATACTCCCAGACCCATATTGCCAATCGCCTGCTTTTTTACGGACTCAAAGATACAGAGGACTTCGAGGCCCAGGGCACCCGGAGCCTCTTTTTCCTGCGCACCTGCCTAATGCGCCTGGCACCGGTGATCCTGGAGGAGGCTGAACACCTGAAGATCCCCATCCCTGCGGGTGATTACACCATGGCGGATTTTCCGGGCGTGACCACCAACGAGCAGCTCGACTATGACATCTATGACACAAACAAAGACCAGCAGAAGAAGAACATCGTCAAAATCGCCAGTGAACTGATCAATATCGCTGGAAGATTCGATGACCTGGGGCTGTTCGAGCCCGTGGATCTGGAGACGATTCGACACATGGTGCCCGACAGGATCAACGAAGTGGAAATCCGCCGCTTCGAGATGCTGGTGCACAACCTGCAGTCGTCCTTCGACACCTATGTGATCCATGGCGGCTATCGTTTCGGCGACCGCAAGCTCAAGGCCCTGCGCGGTCATTTTTCGGTGGTTTTTCACCTCTTGCAGATGATCGGCCGGCTGTTGCATTTTTACGAGCGCCATCTGCATGAGGCCGGTTACAAGTCGATCTATAAACAGGTGCAGGACCGGCTGGCCGCCCTGGTCGATCCGCGGGAGCTGCTCGACCGGACCATCAACTACGGGTTGTACTGGGTATGCCATTACCTGAACAGCGGTAAAAAGTTGGCCCAGGACATCCTCAACGAAAACATCGAGCGGGGCTCCATCCGGGTCGGCATTCCCCAGAAACTCGGCTTTCACAGTCGGCCGAGCCTGCTGGTGGCCAAGATCGTGCAGTACTTCGGCGGTCAGGTCGAGCTGGTGGTCGGTGAAGACCGCTTCGATGCCAGCAGTGTGCTCGATATTCAATGGGCCGGCGGAAAGATCAACAAGGAGAAACGCGACACGGTGGTTTTTGAAGGCGACGCCCGGGCCCTGGCCGACATTGAGATTTTAGCGCGGGTCAATTACGGAGAGGATTCGATGGGCAAAGGGATCCCCTTGCCGAAAGAACTCGATTACCTGCGCTGACGCATGTTGTTGCGTTTTGCGCGCTGGAAGCATTGCTGCCATGTCCATCGCCTTGATCGTCGCCGCCGGCCGGGGCCAGCGTATGGGGGCCGACCGCGCCAAACAGTTCCTCGACATGGCCGGGGCTCCCATTCTTGGGCATGTCCTGGTCGCTTTCGAGCGGGCGCCGAGCATCGAGCGCATCGTCTTGGCCGTGCCGCGGCGTGATCGGGATCTGTGCCGGCAGATTGTCGTCGCGCCTTTGGGGCTGCGCACGCCTGTTGAGCTGGTCGACGGCGGAGCCGAGCGGCAGGTCTCGGTCTACAACGGGTTGGCGGTCCTGGCGTCCCTGGGCGACGATACCGTGGTGGCCATTCATGACGGGGTGCGCCCTTTTGTATCTCCCGGTTTTATTGATCGTTGTGTGGCCACAGCCCGAACTTGCGGCAGTTGTGTGCCGGTCATTCCGGTCACCGAGGCGGTCAAACGGGTGGACGGCGCAGGTTTGGTGGTCGAATCGATGGACCGCCGGCGGCTGTATTTGGCCCAGACGCCACAGACATTCAGGCTGGGGTTGATTCGCCTGGCTCACCATAGCGCCCGGGAAGCCGGTTTGACCGCCACCGATGACGCCGCTTTGGTCGAGGCCCTGGGCGAGCGGGTGCAAACCATCCCCGGCCATCGTTTGAACATCAAGATCACGACTCCGGAAGATCTGGCCCTGGCCAGGGGGATTCTCGGCGCCGGATTCTGGCCGCCGCCATCGGACCTCTACGGCGGCGGCCTCAAAGATAGTCAACCGTTTGGGGATGAAAAAGATGGAGGGTAAACCATGACCGTAGTGATGCGATCCCAAAAGCGACCTGCCCTGTTTTTGCCCCTGGTGCTGATCTTCCTGGCCGGGATTTCATGCTCTACGGGGCCTACCCTTGCAACTGCGGAAGCGGCCGACGGCAAGGTCGGCTTCATCAACCTCAAGCGCCTGGTGAGAGAATCGCAGATGGGGCAGAAGGCGCGGGCCGATCTTTCCCAGTTGCGCGAAAAAAAGCAAAAGGAAGTCGATCGTCAAGGCGAGATTGTCAAGCAACTTCGCGAGGAACTCAATACCCGCGGCCAGAAGATGAATGAGGCCGAGAGGAAGGAAAAAGCCGAACATTTGCAGGGGGTTTACAAAGACTATCAGCGGCTGGTGGCCGATGCCAAGGAGGACATCCAGCGCGAAGATCGCGAATTGGTGGCCACGATTTTAAAGGCGGCCGATGGGATACTCAAAGATGTGGCCAGAAAGAAGAAATTTTCCATCATCCTCAAGGATCCCGATGTGGTCGGCTATCTTGACCCGGAAGTGGACATTACCGATGATGTGCTCAAGGCCTTGAACCAGCTCAAGTAGGATCCATCCGGCTCAATGACTTGAGCCGCTATTTTCCACCCGTGCCAGCATCACCGTGATGTTGTCCGGCCCCCCGTAGGCGTTGGCCTTGTCCACCAACTGCTGGCATGCGATCTGGAGGTCGCCGGTGCCCAAAAGGATCGACTGGATCTCGGCTGCCGTCAGCTGGCCGTGCAATCCATCGCAGCAAAGCAGATAGGTCTGGCCGCAGCGAGGAGGGGCGGGAAGTTCGGCGACGTCAACGTCGAAAGCCATTTCCATGCCGATGGCCCGGGTGATGATGTTGCGGTCCGGATGCTTTCTCGCATCTTGCGGCGTGATGACCCCGGCGCGCACCAGGTCGGCGACCAACGAATGGTCTTGGGTAAACTGGGTCAGCGTGCCGTTTTGGATCAGATAGCCGCGGCTGTCGCCCACGTGGGCATAGCAGATCTTTTCCTGCTGAAGAACCAGGGCAGTAAGGGTGCTGCCCATGCCCCTCAAGGTCGGCTCTTCGGCCGCGCGTTGCTTCACGGCGGCATTGGCCTTGATTGCGGCCTTTTCCAGACTTTCGCGGATGGGAAGCTGCGCAGGGCGATAATACTCCGCCATCAGGGTTTCGACGGCAAGGCGTGAGGCCTGCTCGCCACCGGCGTGCCCTCCCATCCCGTCGGCCACGGCCAAGAGGATCCCCTTGGAATCGCGCACGCCAAGTTCGGGGATGCAGTAGGTGTGAAAATCCTGATTTTGGCTGCGCACCTGCCCCCGGTCTGTTGCGGCGGCGATGCGGATATGTATGGGCATGGAATCACAAGCCTTTATAAAAGCGCCGCTGAATCCGGATCATCAGCGCTTGGAAATCGTCTCCCACGTTTTCAATACGTTGGCCGGTGCGGACGTTCAGGTTCAGGACCGTGTGACAAGATAGACGATTGCCTCGGGTGAATCGGGTTTAACCTCACGCCCCAGGCCGATGGTGCCGCTTTCATCCAAAACGAATTCTTCACGCCGGATAACTGCCGTGGGTTTTCCCGTGATGGTAATGAAGGTGCCGTTGGTGCTCTGGTCAATCAGGACGAATTTGCCGCGGCGGTACTCGATGCGTGCATGGGATCGCGAGACCCGGTCGTTGGGCACCACAATATCATTGTGCGGCTGGCGTCCCAGGCTGGCCGAAGGGTAGTGTGAATCCATCGACAGGACCTGATCCCGGAACCGCAGCTCGATGTCGCACCGGGGACCCTGAGGGGGCAGCCCTTCATCAAGGATGACCGTAACATCCTTTTGTTCCCAGATCACTTCGTAAATATCGAACTCTCCGGCCTTGCCTTTGAGCACGGTCCGGTCGACGAGGCGGGCGCTCTGCCGGGTTCTGGGTGAAAGCGCGTCGATGACCTGTTGGCCCGCGAAGATCTGGCGCGGTTTGGCCAGAGCGGTCATACCGGACGCCATGTTGACCGTATCGCCGAAGATGTCGCCCGAATGGCAAATGACCGGTCCGTACTGGATACCGATATGGAGGTTTGGCGCCTGAAAACCCGGCATCTCCGGAAAACTGTATATTTCCAGAGATTTGTTCATCTCCGTGGCTGCCTTGACTGCATCTTCGGCATCTTCAAAGGCGCACATGATTTCGTCGCCGATGGTTTTGACGACCATACCCCGATAATGAATGCTGATGCGCGCCAGAAGGTCAAGACAGCGGTTGACGACCAACTGGGCCTTGCGGTTGCCCAGCACCTCGTAAAGTTGCGTGCTTTTCACCAGGTCGGCGAAAAGAATGGCCATGGTTTTTGTTTCGCGGGGCATTCAGGCCTCGGGGAAGAATGGGAGATGATGACGTTTAGCCAGCCTTGATCCTATTGGAAACAGTAGGCAATCGCGGGTTTAGTGTCAACGGGAAAATCCGGCCGGCTTTCTTCCAACTGGCATGGACAAGGCATTTGCGGGCCGGCGGTTCCCGCTGAATCCAAGACTTGCCGGTTTCACCGGCAAGTCCTGTCTGTGCGCAAGCGGCTCAGGCTTTGTTTGATCCGGAGCCTAATTTAGGCACCTCTGCGCCGAGTGCCGGCCGCGATGGGCCGGCGTTGCCTATCCCTTCCCGGATGACCAGATGGCGTCCTTGTTCCAGCCCGGCCCCGTAGGCCGTCGCGTCGATGCGCCCGCCCCCGCGGCGAAAGCTGCGCAGCCGGGAGTATCTTTGCCGCAAATAGGCCGTTAAAGCCGGATCCCGAATCGCAACGAGGCTCTCTTCGTCGGCTGGTGGCGGTTTTGAAGCTGCGCTTTTACGGATCGTCTTGGCGCGAAAGCCTTCGATCACCCCCACGGCAAAATCTTTCCGGGAGCGCCGGCCGCGGCCGCGCAGCTTCAGGTCTTGTTGCCAGCAGTTTTCGATAAAGCGGCATACAAATTCATGGGCATAGGCCGCCACCTGAATCTGGGCCGGACGTCCGCTGATTTCCAGGGCGCTTCCCATGCGCTCTTTTTCCAGGGCAAAGGCCGGCACCCAGACGCCTGCAACCCCGTAAAGATCCATCACCAGTTGGGCCAGCAGGTATTCGTCCCGGAAATGGCGCAAGGCCGGTTTGCCGATCAGGATGCTCAGATGCGGTTCTGACCAGGTCTCCTGCGGTCGGCCGATGCCATGGCGGGCAATCAATTCCCGGGCCTTGCGCATGGCGCTGGCCGCTTCGTGGGGATTGGCGCTTTCGGCCAGGGCGAAAAGTTTTTGCACCCGCAGACGCAGCCGGTCTTGGGGGGCCTGGGTGCTGCAGCTCGCGCGCTGGTCCAGAGCCCGATAGTTGGCGGTGGCGGCCGGATCGGCCCTCAGCCGGCGGCAGGCCTCGCGGAAGGCTTCTCCGTGGGGGCGATGGTCGCTGGAGCTGATCAGGCCGGCCAGTTGGTGGGCCATTTCGTGGCGCAGCACCTCGCGCACCGCTCCCCAGGGGTAATTGAAAACCAGTTCACGGCTCAGACAGATTTCCCTGCGTTCCGGGGCCCATTGGCCCCATCGGCCTTTCAGATCGCCAAGACGCAAGAGGGGGCGCGCCAAACGGTCGCGAAAAGGGGGCTCCAGAAAGCTCAGGGCCTCTTCGTATTCACAGCCCAGACCTTTCAGGATCCGTTTTTCGAGTTCGGATTGGAGTGTTTTGTCTTTCAGCATGTCAACTTGACAAGGCGTCACGACGATTGTATGTCGGAATCTGTTTTAAACCCTCGCTAAAGCTTCGCAGATCAATTGCCAACCGGTCCGGATTTTTTACAATGAGAACGTCGTCCCTGAACGACGCCGAGGGTGACCGCCTGCCTTGCGGGCTGCCGCCGGTAATCGACGCCCATGTCCATGTCTTTCCGCCGGCCCTTTTCGAGGCGGTCTGGTCCTGGTTTGATGCCTATGCCTGGCCGGTGCGCTACCGGCTCGACGCCGGTGCAGGCGTCAATTTCCTGAAAGAACGCGGCCTGGACCACCTGGTGCTGATGCAATACGCCCACCGGCCCGGCATCGCGGCGGCACTCAACCGTTTCATGGCCGAGCTGTGCCGCGACGATGTCCGTCTGACCGGTATGGCCACGGTTTTTCCCGGTGAGGCCGGAGCGGCATCGATCCTTGAAGAGGCCTTCGCCTCGGGGCTGGCCGGGGTCAAGCTGCATGCCCACGTACAGTGTTTTGCGCTGGACGGTGCCCCCTTCGACGCGGTCTGCCGTGTCTGCCGCGCGTTTCAAAAGCCGCTTGTGGTCCACGCGGGCCGCGAACCGTGGAGCCCGCATTACCCTTGCGATCCCCACCTCATCTGCCGTGCCGACTGGATCGAGGCGATTTTGAAAAAATATCCGGATCTCAAACTCTGTGTCCCGCATCTGGGGGCCGACGAGTTCGGAGAATACCGCCGCCTGATCCAGGACTACGACAACCTCTGGCTCGACACCACCATGGCCCTGGCCGGCTACCTGCCCTTTGAGGGCGTGCCGGAACTGACCGATCTTCGCGCCGACAGGATTCTTTTCGGCACCGATTTTCCCAATCTGCCCTATGCCTGGGACCGGGAGATCCGCCTGCTGGCGGCCCGCAATCTGCCCCAGGATCTTCTCGAAAATATCCTGTGGCGCAACGCGACCCGGCTTTTTCAGATTTCTCTTTGAAAGATCCAAGCAGCAAAACCCGGCCTATTGGCCGGAATTTTCTTGAACTGCGGCTGCAAGAGGCACCCGGCCAATCTTGGGCCGCCCCTTGCGAAACGCAAGAATCGGGACTTATTAGCATTGACGTCGATTTGGCGCCAGCGGATTTATAGCGTGGACGCCGCCGGTGAGCTTGTGAACGCTCATGGCGCTTTCCTTCCGTGGTTGCGGTGGATTGCACCGGCAAATCAGGGGAGGGCGGATTGGTAAAGTTCCAAATGGGACAGGACGTGGTGACGGGTTGCCCGGCCGCTTTCTCACTATTCAGCTCCAGCTTGACGGTAGAGTTTTAAATAGGGTTGCTTGGGCATATTTTTTAGCATTTTTTCTAAATTGCCTTTAACCACGATTGTGTTTGGATGTCCTGGGCCAAGGGAGGCTTCGAGGATGGTAATGGCGCGTTTGTAAAGCGGCTCAGCCTGGTCGTATTTTCCCTGTGCTTCCAGGAGCCCGGCCAGATTGTTCAGCGTGGTGGCCACAGACGGATGATCTGGCCCGAGGGCCTTTTCTGAAATCTCCAGATCGCGTTTGTAAAGCGGCTCAGCCTGGTCGTATTTTCCCTGTGCTTCCAGGAGCCCGGCCAGATTGTTCAGCGTGGTGGCCACAGACGGATGATCTGGCCCGAGGGCCTTTTCTGAAATCTCCAGAGCGCGTTTGTAAAGCGGCTCAGCCTGGTCGTATTTTCCCTGTGCCCTGTAGAGCCCGGCCAGATTGTTCAGCGTGGTGGCCACAGACGGATGATCTGGCCCGAGGGCCTTTTCTTTTATCTCCAGAGCGCGTTTGTAAAGCGGCTCAGCCTGGTCGTATTTTCCCTGTGCTTCCAGGAGCCCGGCCAGATTGTTCAGCGTGGTGGCCACAGACGGATGATCTGGCCCGAGGGCCTTTTCTGAAATCTCCAGAGCGCGTTTGTAAAGCGGCTCAGCCTGGTCGTATTTTCCCTGTGCCCTGTAGAGCCCGGCCAGATTGTTCAGCGTGGTGGCCACAGACGGATGATCTGGCCCGAGGGCCTTTTCTGAAATCTCCAGATCGCGTTTGTAAAGCGGCTCAGCCTGGTCGTATTTTCCCTGTGCTTCCAGGAGCCCGGCCAGATTGTTCAGCGTGGTGGCCACAGACGGATGATCTGGTCCGAGGGCCTTTTCTGAAATCTCCAGAGCGCGTTTGTAAAGCGGCTCAGCCTGGTCGTATTTTCCCTGTGCTTCCAGGAGCCCGGCCAGATTGTTCAGCGTGGTGGCCACAGACGGATGATCTGGCCCGAGGGCCTTTTCTTTTATCTCCAGAGCGCGTTTGTAAAGCGGCTCAGCCTGGTCGTATTTTCCCTGTGCCCTGTAGAGCCCGGCCAGATTGTTCAGCGTGGTGGCCACAGACGGATGATCTGGCCCGAGGGCCTTTTCTGAAATCTCCAGAGCGCGTTTGTAAAGCGGCTCTGCCTGGTCGTATTTTCCCTGGAAAAAGAAAGACATGCCCAAGTTGTTACTTGCATTGCCAATATCGGGGTGGACGGGGTCTAAAAAATTTTCATATATTCCGAGGGAGTCTTTAAGGGGCGTTTCGGATTCAACGTAGTGCCCGTCGTTTAGGGCTGAGATGCCCCACCTTCCCAAATAGTGGGCTTTTAGTAAGTTATTTCCCTGCGGTAAATAATCTGCGGCTTGGTGAAAAGTGTTGGCGGCGGCGGCATATTTCAACTGAATCATGTAGAGATCGCCGAGTTCGGCGGATGACTTGGCAGCGGACAAGAGACGCTTTTCAGAGGCGGCTGCCATATTTTTGGCAGCTTCAAGGTCGATGGCGCGTGCTTCTTTGATCAGGGATTCTGTCTTTTCGAAATCGGCCGATTCAAGAGCTTTTTGGGCTGCTTTTTTCAGGTTTTGGACTTTCGGGTCTTCTTCCTGGAAGGAGGCAAGTCCTTTCTGTAGACTTTTATAGGTTTCGGCTATTTCACGAAGCTTGGCATCCAAGTTTTCAATGGGTACCTTCTCTTCTTTAAGAATCTTAAAAAAGCTGCCCAGGGCGGTTTCAGTGATACCCAGATCCTTGACCATGCGGACAATGGTCTCGGGTGGTAAGCCGAATGGGTTCGGGGTAGGAACGGGAGTTGGAAAGCAGAAAGTGAAAATCGTGATCAGGCTGGAAACCAACCCGGCGATAGCCGGAAGCCAAACAAATAGCGGCTGATGTCTATGCTTTTCACAGAACAGTCTTTCGCCGGCCTGTCTTTCGCACCTCTTGAAGTCTTTTGCAATGCCCCAGCATTGTCCCATAAGGGCCTCCTCCTCCTATTCAATCCCGCTGCACCACAGAAGCACCGGGACCACATTGGCGTAGTCTCCTTTTCAGTGTCCTCCGGAAGGTCTTCTTATGGTCTCCGCCATTTTTTCAAGTTCGGCTTGGGTCGCCATCCTCTTATCACCTTTGCCCTCCACGTTCAGGGGCGGTGAATCGCATCGGTTCCCGATTCGGTCATAATAATAATTCGACGCTATCCAACCGGAAGTCGTCCGGCAGTAGAGAAAGCCCCTCTTTGCTCCCTGTTTTCAGCCCCATTTCATGCCACACCAGAATCTCTCGATGAACGTCCCACGGTACGGCATAGAGAGAGACGGTGAAGATATGGTTCGGGCATTTTGGCCTTGAACGGCGTGTTGACCCGGTAGATCCGGCGGTGAGGCCAACAGAGGCCAACATTCGGCACGTCCACAACCACCCATACGAAACGGTGTTCGCTCGGGATGTTCTTCGTATAGCCTTCCAACTCCACAAGGCGTGGCACGGTGGCGTACGACGCCGGGGAGGTGAAGGCGCCTCTGGGGACGAAAGCGTATAAAAGGAAAGAATTGGTCGGTGTTATAGTGCCTTCGGCCATGGCCTCTCCATTTATGATACGTTCGTAAAAAGTCCGAAAAACATCATTTTCCCAATCTCGGACTCAATGATTTCAATGTGTTACAGCGATGAAAATTTCAAAATCCGACTTTTTACGAACGAGTCATTTATACACTTTATCTTTTTGAGCTCTCGTAATTAAAACGTTTGTCGAATTTTTAGGTTTTCAGCTTTTTTGCCGACCCATGACCTTTATGATCAGAAAGTGGTCCTTTTTCCTCTTTGATTACTTCCCCAGTATTTCCGTTTTTCACGATTTCCACATATATATCGTTGTCTCGGTCTATTATCCTTTCGACACGACGTCACTCACTTCTTGCGAAATAATATTCGTCCCCTGATTTTGCCTCAAAAAAAGGTTTGCCTTTCCCACCATGCTTTCCCTTAATGCGCATTTGGTCATGAAAAACTATGACGTCCTTCACCTCAACCGAATGGACCCTTGACGTTTCGCTGCACACCGGACATGGAGTTCTTTCTTTATTGCATAGAGCGGATATTTCCAGCCCGCATTTTTTGCATTTTGAAGACTGTTCGATACTCATCGGAATAGTCCTCCCAGTTTCGGGTAGCTGACGATGGTATTTTGGTACACCGGCCCGCCCGTGGAGGTGAAATTTTAATCAAGCGAGCTGCAATATATTGTTCTCAATCGATGCCCTAAGCTCCTCGTTGGTTATCCTGCAACCCGTCTGTTTTGAAAGTGTGGCCCTTATTTTGCTGATCACGTCATCGGTCAAAATGGCGTTGACGATGTTGTCGTAGCAAAGGGCGCTGATCTTCTGCCACAGCTTGTCGAGAAGCTGCTTGCGCGCCATTCCGGTTTTGGAAAGCAGGTAAAAATAATAGGCCTCGTCATCGTCCAGGCCGTCGCGCAGTTCGATGGAGAACACCAGATCGGTTTCGATCTTTTCACCGAACGATAGGTGATAGAGTTGCCAGACGATGGCGTTCGTCAGGATCACCCAACGGATTCCGGAATGCGCGCCATAGCTGGTGGCCTGGAAAATCTGGTTTTGCTTGAGGGGCATGCCGATTTTCTTGGCCTCGATGATCAGGCAGTCCTCCCCGTTTACGGAAAGAACGTAATCGGCTCTTTTCCCTTCCACCTTCTGCTCGGTTTTGATGTCGTCAAGGCTGTAGCCGAGAACCCTTTGCAGCATCTTGTTGATCAGCAGGCGCGTGTCGCTTTCGTTGTCGCCACGATCCAGAGCGGTATTGAGCCTCGGCATCAGCTCTTTTACCTCTGCTTTGATGATGGCGATGTTTTCCGTCATCACTTCGGCGGGCGATCGCCGTTTGCGGGTCTGGGGCTGGGTGCTTTGATCCTGGCAGGTATCGTCATCTTCGTCGCATTGAAGATCGATGATTTTGACCGGCTCTTTATACTCCTGAACCTCGAAGATGTTCTGGCACCGCTTGCAACGCGCCATCTTTCCCAAGAGTTCGGGTTTGATCTTGTAGCGTTGACCGCACTCCGGATTGTCGCAGACTGTGTACACGGCACCTCCTTTCAAGCCAACAATTCCTTGATTATCTCGGCCAGAACCGGCTGCCCGGGTCGGGGAGCTGCACCGCTACCTGTATCCTCACGGCAATTGCTGATGTCATCGAAGGCGAAAATTCGGTTAAAAGGTAACCTAACACAAGTGGATTAGCAAGTTAATCTAATTTTTAGCGTTAACCCAGAAGAGGCCTCAAGTCGCATGCCCTGTGATGCACCTGGACATCATCTGTAAGGTTCGCGACGAAGTGGGGCGGGCGGTCCGCTCGTGACCGCATAAAATTTTGGCGGCGAGTGCTCCATGAGCAAAGATGTCAGAGCCGAGCTATTGACATATATTATAAAATATATTTTTCTTGACATCATTTATAATATTTTTTATTACCGAACCCCAAAAAAATAGGACAGCACGCATGTCTCTTGTCGAACAAGCATATCAGACCATCCGCGACGGGATCATTCACTACCAGCTGAAGCCGGGCACCAATCTGCGCCTGGATGAACTGGCCGGTGCCCTTGGAATGAGCCAGACCCCCATTCGTGAGGCCTTGAACCGGCTGGAGCGGGAGCATCTGGTCTGCTGGCGCGCCCAAAAAGGCTTCTGCGTTCCAACGATGAGCCTAAGGGATCTTGAGGACATCTACGAATTGAGAACCGCCCTGGAGGTGCTGGCCTGCCAACAGGCGGCCGAACGCATCGACCGGGAGGTCCTGGCGATGATTCGCCAGAGCCTGGATCGCTGCGAAAAGCATGAGGAAGGGCTGGGCAAAGGCCGGCCGGTGGAAGAAGAGCGTCATTTTCATTCGTTGATTCTAGAGGCCAGCGGCAACCGTATCCTTTGCGAGACCGGACTCGGGCTGTTGGACCGCCTTTGGATGATCCAGAACCTGAATCTGATTTCTTCCACGCGTCTGGAAATCGCTCGCGAACAGCACCGTGAAATCTTCGAGGCCCTTTGCCAGGGGGATGCCAAGGCGGCCGGCGAGCTGATGAAAGGCCACATTACGGCTGCCAAGCAGTTCGTCATGGCCCGCATGCAAGACACATCAGACTTTTTTTCGATCATTGTAACAGGCTTGGCCGACGGGCTGCCCGTAAAGCCGGGAACAATGGAACTGCCGAAAAAGTAAGAGGAAACTGCCATGCCCCTAACGATTCACCCCCTAGTTACGGCTGAACTGGCCGCAGAGGCCGGCCGTTTGACGTATCTGCGAAACTATGGCCGCCAACTGTGGATTCCGTCGCCTTTTTTCGTAATTCTCGGAGGCCGGGAGCCCATTCTGGTGGATACCAGCGGCTCGGCCGAGGTGATGGGAGCGTTGCGCAGCGAGCCGGTCCGTCCGGTGATGGACTTTGACGCGGCCCTGGCCAAGGTGGGCTTGACCCCCCGTGATGTTCGAACCGTGGTTCATACCCATTTAATGTATGACCATTGCGCCAACTCGAACCTGTTGCCCGGGGCCAGATTCATCGTTCAGCAGGCGGAACTCGATTTTGCCCTCAATCCCCATCCCATGATGGCCGGCGCTTATCAGCGGCATCTTTTTGAAAACCTGAATTTTGAGACGATTCAAGGGGACGTGGATCTGGCTCCCGGTGTGCGCCTCCTGTTTACCCCCGGGCATACCCCGGGTACCCAGTCGGTTGCAGTCGAGACTGGCGCCGGGCTTGCCGTGATAACCGGTTTTTGCTGCCTGGCGGAAAGTTTTTCACCCCAATCCAGCCCGGCCTGGAAAGGTGCCGCAACACCGCTGGTTATTCCCTCCGGCATTCATACCGATATGGTGCAGGCCTACGACAGTATGATGCGCGTCAAGGAGATGGCCGATATCATCATTCCCTTTCACGAACCGTCCATTGCCGCCAAGGCATGTATCCCGGAACCGATGGAGGCCGGCCGCTCATGACTTTGCCTGCCAAAGCCACCGTGGTGGAAGTCGGACCCAGGGACGGGTTCCAGATGGAAAAGACCTTCATCCCCACCGATGTCAAGATCGATATCGCCAACCGGCTGATCGAATCCGGTCTCCGGCGGATGGAAGTGACATCCTTCGTTTCGCCCAAAGCCGTGCCGCAGATGAAGGATGCGGTTCTGGTGGCAAAGGGCGTAGAGCGCGTGGCAGGGTTGAAGTTGTCCGCCCTGGTGCCCAATCCCGTGGGGGCCCAGAACGCCGCTCTGGCCGGGGTAGATGAAATGGTGGTTTTTGTCTCGGCCTCGGAGAGCCACAACCGGAGCAATGTGCGCCGGACCATCGCGGAATCCCTCGACGGTTTCGATGAGGTCGCCCGCATTGCCCAAGAGGCCGGCGCGGCGCTGCACGGTGCGGTTGCCGTGGCCTTCGGGTGCCCTTTCGAGGGGCAAGTCAGAAAAGAGCAGGTCTCGAACATCATCGAGCGCATGACGAAACTGGGTATCGGTTCCGTTACTCTGGGGGACACCACCGGGATGGCCACCCCGCCGGTGGTGCGCGACTTGTGCAGCCATCTGCGAAGCGTGTTTCCGAAACTGAAAATCTCTTTGCACTTTCATAACACCCGGGGCATCGGCCTGGTAAATGTCTACCAGGCCCTGCAAATCGGGATGGACCGGTTTGAATCTTCCGTGGCAGGACTCGGCGGATGCCCTTTTGCACCCGGGGCCACGGGCAACATCGCCACCGAGGACCTCGTCTATCTGCTCCACGAACTGGGCATCCAAACCGGCGTCGATCTGGAAAAGCTCATCGCCGCGGCCGGTCACGTGGAGCGCGTGATCGGGCGCACCTTGCCCGGACAGGTTATGAAAGCCGGAGCGCGTCTGAAGCGGTATCCGCTTGCGGGCGCCTGTACGTCGCCGCCGGACCCGTGATCGGCCGCCCCGGCCGCACCTTCGGCAAAAAGATAACATCATCATGCTACCTTAAAAGAGAAGGGTGAAAGCAAATGGGAAAACGAACGATGGTTCTGTTGGCAGTGGCGGCTGTCGTTGTCCTTGCGGCGGCCGGAGTGGGGCGGGCGGAAACGCGTCAGCTCAAGATGAACACCATCTCAGCCACCGGCAGCAACTGGCATCTGGCCATGCAGAAGTTTGCGGCCATCGTCAAGGATAAAACCGGCGGCCAGATCGAAGTGCTCACTTACGCCGACGGCCAGTTGGGCAACATCCCCCAGACTTTTGCCGGGATGCAGCTGGGCAACATCGATATGGGCTATTTCGGGCTCGGTTCGGCCCTCTACCTGAAAGAAAAAGCCCAAGCCATGCACGTCATGTATGTCCCCTACCTGTTCAACAATAAGCAGGAGGCGATGAGGATTCTCAATGATCCCATCTTCGGCGCCATCTATGACGACTTGGCGGCGAGCACGGGTGTGCGCATCTTCGGTGCCTTCGGTGCCCGTTCCCCGCGCGCCATCCAAACCACCAAAGGCCCCATCGTCAAACCAGCCGACTTGAAGGGGATGAAATTACGCATTCCGGGGATGGACGTATTTTTGAACACCTTCAGGGCCCTCGGCGTCAAGTGCACCCCGTTGCCCATGACCGAGATTTACATGGGGCTCAAGCAGGACGTCATCGAAGGCCAGGACAATGGTTTCGATCTGGCCATTCCGCTTAAGTTTCATGAAGTGGCCAAGTACTGGTCGGCCACCGATCATTCCTTTGAGGTGACCGGGTGGTTTATCAGCGAGAATGTCTGGAAAAGCCTGAGTAATCAGGACCGCATCATTTTCAAGGATGCCGCCAAAGAGGCGGGCGAACTGACCACGGCGCTGACGGCCAAACTGGACCAGGATGCCATCCAGATCATCAAGGAATCCGGCGGTACATACACGGTGCCCGATATCGAGGCTTTCAAGGCCGTATTGAAAGATGCCCACAAGCCCCTGGAGGGCAAACTGTGGCCGGCCGGCCTGGTTGAAAAGATCCGGGCCATGCAGCAGTAATCGGTTCCTGTCGATTGGCGGAGGTGTAGCCGTATGACAGTTCTTGATCGCGTCGCCGCTTGGGTAAGGGCCGTGTTGCGCTGGTATATCATCCTGCTGATGGTGGGCCTGGTGGGTCTGACATTTGTTCAGGTCGTGGCGCGGTACGTCATGCAAAATCCGTTTACGGCGACGGATCAATACGCCCGCATCGTTCTGGTTTGGCTGACCTTCATGGGGGCGGCGGTGGCCACGCTGATGGATAAAAATGTTCGCATCGACACCTTTGAACAGATGTTTCCGGCGGCCGTGCGGCGTTTTTTGTCCGTTTTTTTCGACATCGTTCTGGTCTATTTGCTCGGGGTGCTCACAGTGAAAGGCTGCGAAGTATACAAGGTCGGCGCTTTCCAGAGTATCGTGGGAACCCCCTTTAGCTACCAGGTGATGTTTGGCGCCCAGGTCGCCGGCTCGGTCTTGATGGCCTTTTTCGTCCTGGTGCGCCTCTGTGGCAAATTATGTCGCAGGGCCGGCGGGTCTTCGCATGCCTGAGGAGGCCTGACATTGGTCGCTTTTTTGTTCGCCGCTTTCATCGTATTGATGTTGCTCGGGATGGATGTGGCCTTCTCCATGGTGCTGGCCTCCTACCTTGGCATTGTGGTCAAGACCACCCGGGTGGTCGATGCCAACATCATCCCGCTGCGGATGATCGGCGGGGTGGATGTTTTTTCGCTGGTCGCCATCCCGTTGTTCGTGCTGGCCGGGGAGTTGATGAACAAAGGCGGCATCACCGGCCGTCTGGTAACCTTCAGCCTGGCATTTATCGGGCACATAAAAGGCAGCCTGAGCCAGGTTGCGGTGATCACCAATATGATCATGGCCGGGGTTTCCGGCTCAGGGGTGGCCGATGCCTCCGCCACCGGTTCGATCCTGATTCCTGCCATGAAAGAAGAGGGCTACGACCCGCATTACGCCGGCGCCGTGGTTGCGGCCGCGGCAACCATCGGCCCCATCATTCCCCCGTCGATTCCCATGGTGATTTACGGGGTTCTGGGCAACGCTTCCATCGGCAAGCTGTTCATGGCGAGCCTTTTGCCGGGGCTGGTTCTCGGCGGGGGGTTCTTGTTGCTGTGCTGGTGCCTGGCCCGCAGGCGCAATTATCCCCGCCAGCCGAGGGCGTCGTGGGCCGAGCGGCTGAGGGCCTTTTACAGCGCCTCGTGGGCCCTGATGATGCCGGTCATCGTTCTGGGCGGAATCGTTTTCGGCTTCGTCACGGTCACCGAAGCGGCCACCACCGCCGTGGTTTATGCACTGTTGGTGGGCTTTTTCGTTTACCGCGAAATCAAGCTGCGGGATCTTCCGGAAGTCTTTTTCCAGGCCGGGATCACCAGCGGCGTGATTATGATCCTTTTGGCCGCAGCCGGAATTTTCGCCTGGCTTCTGGCCGAATCCAGGATCAACTATGTGTTGAGCGAGTTTTTGTTCAGCCTGACGCGCAACCCCTGGATTTTGCTTTTGCTGATCAATGTGTTGCTTCTGGTCGTGGGTTGCCTTTTGGAGCCGCTGCCCGCCCTTATCATCTTCGTTCCCGCCCTGATTCCCATCGGCCGTGAGCTGGGACTCGACCCCATTCACTTCGGAACGGTGATGGTGTTGAACCTGATGATCGGTATGCTGACGCCTCCGGTGGGCTTTTTGCTGTTCGTTGTGGCCGCCATCGGCAATTTGAGGATGGCGCCGCTGGTGCGCGAAGTGCTCCCTTTTTTGCTCATGGCCCTGGCTGTGTTGGCGTTAGTGACCTTTTTCCCGCCGTTTACCACCTGGCTTCCGAGCTTGATGTAGGATTCTTGGCTTGATTCAAAAGGAGTGGTTCTATGCCGTTGAAGGGAATTGTCGTCGTCGACCTTACGCGGATCATTTCCGGGCCTTTTTGTACAGCGCTTTTGGGGGACATGGGCGCCGAGGTGATTAAAATCGAATCCCCTGCAAGCGGCGATCCGTTGCGCGCCCAAGGCGCCGTCAAGAATGGCCTGAGTTGGTATTACGCCCTGTTCAACCGCAACAAGAAGTCGGTTTGCCTGAATCTGAGAAAAGACGAGGGCAAACAAGTCCTTGCCGGCTTGTTGAAAAGGGCGGACGTCGTGGTGGAAAACTTCCGCCCGGGTGTCATGGATAAGATGGGCTTCGGACGGGAACGGTTGCAGCAGATCAATCCGGAGCTTATTTACAGCGCCATCACCGGGTTCGGCCCGGACGGGCCCTATGCCCAGCGTCCGGCCTTCGATTTCATCGCCCAAGCCATGAGCGGGTTTATGAGCCTGAACGGCGAACCGGGGCAGCGGCCCCTGCGCGATCCGCTGCCCATTACAGATCTGATCGCCGGACTTTATTCCGCCTTCGGGATCGTGTGCTCCCTTGTGGGGCGGATCCGTAGCGGTGGTGGGGAGCAGGTCCAAACGGCGATGATGGACGGTATTATCAGCTTTTTTTCTTACATGAGCGCCAATTACCTGGCCACGGAAAAATTGCCCGAGCGTTCGGGAAACGATCATCCCATCGTGGCCCCTTATGGCATCTTCAAAGCCCAGGACGGCGATGTGGCCATTGCGCCGAGCAACGATATCATATACGCGCGTTTGCTCGAAGCATTGGGTTTGGAACATCTTGGCCAGGATCCGAGATTCGTGACCAATGAGAGCCGGATGCGGCACCGATCCGAGATCAATGCCCTGATCGAGGAAAAGACCTGCACCCGGCCCAAGGCTTACTGGATCGAGCGCCTCAATGCCCACGGCGTTCCTTGCGGGTTAATTCAAAACCTGGCGGAGGTCTTTTCCGATCCTCAGGTGTTGCATCAGCAGATGGTTCTTGAGACGGAACAGCCCGATTGCGGAAAAGTAAAGATGACCGGTTTTCCGGTCAAGCTGACCAACAGGCCGTGCCGGCTGCGCCTTCCCGCCCCGGCGCTGGGCGAACACACCGAGGAGGTGCTTTTGAACCTGGGTCTTGATGCTGCTCGGATCGCCGCCTTGAAAGCCGGGGGGGTAATCTGATCAAGGCTCAATATCATTTGTATGCGCCAAAACAGAAGCCGTCTATCCATGGGGGACCAAAGTTTTCTGGCTCTTTAAGGCAAAGGACCGGTCGTCAATGGCCCTGGTGACAGCCAGGATCCCATCAAGGTGATCGTATTCGTGCTGGAGCAGTTCCGACAAGTCACCATGAAGGTGCATTGATTCGTCTTTCCAATCCTGATTCCGGTATCGGATACGGCATGACGCGTGGCGCTTTACCTTAACCACCAGATCCGGAAAAGACATACAGTCGTCCCACACTTCCATCATCTGCTCACTCTTATCCTCAAGTCGGGGATTGATAAAGACCGTTGAAACGCCGTCAATGGACATGTAGACAAGGCGCTTCATCACCCCGATCTGCGGTGCGGCGATCGCCCTGCCGACCCCGTATCGTTCGCGAAAGCCGATAAGCGTGTCGTGCAGATCCGCCACCACGGCTTGCAGTGCCTCCATCTCTTGCGCGAGTACGGGCCTGCTTTTTTCATAGAGCCGGGGATTGCCGAGCAACAGAATCGGTCGGATCGCCATTTCTTTTCCTCCTATCTGTCGACCAAACCCATAAAATCTGGATTGTATCTGGCGCCTGCAATTTCTGCCGGCGAAAAAGCGGTGTCTAGTATGGAGAGTTCGGACGGAGTCAGTCGAACCGTTGCCGCCGCCAGATTCTGTTCCAGGTTTTCTCGCCGTGTTGTCCCGGGAATCGGGACGATAGTGTTTTTTTGGTGCAAAATCCAGGCGATGGCGATTTGTGCCGGAGTGCATTCCTTTCTTGCGGCGATTTGCCGAACGAGCTGCAAGGCCATCATGTTAGTGTCGTAGTTGGCCCCCTGGATTCGCGGGTCTCCATTGCTGCGAAAATCCGCTGCATCGTATTCATCGGCACGTTTCGCTTTTCCTGTCAGAAATCCTTTACCTAACGGGCCAAACGCGACCAGTCCGATGCCAAGGTCGTCCAACAATGGAATGATATCCTGCTCCAAATTTCTTTCCCATAAGGAATACTCACTTTGCAAGGCAGAGAGAGGATGCACAGCATGAGCTCGCCGGATGGTATCCACACCGGCTTCGGACAATCCGAAAAAACGCACTTTCCCATCTGAAACTAGTTTCGCCACCGCTCCGGCCACTTCTTCAATAGGCACCGCCGGATCAACCCGATGTTGATAGAGAAGATCGATATAGCCGGTCTCAAGTCGCTTCAGTGAGCCTTCGACGGCCGCGATAATATGGGCGGGAGTGCTGTTAACTCCTGTGCTCTTGCCGTTTTCGAATTGAAATCCGAACTTTGTCGCCAGGATTACGTCTTTGCGCCTGCCGCGCAACGCCCGTCCCAATAACGATTCGTTTGCAAAGGGACCGTAGATTTCCGCAGTATCAAAAAAATTACAGCCGATCTCAATCGCCCTGTGAATAGTCGCAATAGAATTTTTTTCGTCGGTTTTCCCATAGGCATGGCTCATTCCCATACACCCCAGTCCAATTTCGCAAACCTCTAACCCCTGATTGCCTAACTTTTTGATATTCAACATTTTGCCATACCCCTATGCCGTTTATGGTTTGACTCTCGACTTATCCTGCTAACTTCAAGCTCATTCGAGCTGCCCGGCATTGGGACTCATCGGCCGCAGCCAGTCGAAGGCTTGGAACATGCCACATGCCGGAGCAGGCTATCCGTTCATGACTTCGCGCAGGCATCTGCGTCGACACGAGGATCTGGAAAAAGGGCGTCAAGGCGGTACCAGTAAAATCTTTCTTTTCGGATTCAGTCCAGCATCTCCCTTTTTACCGATTTGATAAATCGTCCGAAGGCTTTGTCTTTTTTCCGTTTGTCCAGGTAGGACATCCCGTAGTAATTTGATTCTTTCTTGAGCTTGATATAGCTGTAATATCTGTCTTCAGACAGTTCACCATTTTCGACCGCGGTGCGGACAGCGCAGCCGGGTTCGTGTTGGTGGCTGCAATCTGCGTAGCGACAATTTGCGGAAAGCTCGGCAACTTCTTCGAAACCCGTGTTGACCGCCTCGCCGGCGCCGATGATGCCCAGCTCGCGCATCCCGGGGGTGTCAACCAGCATTGTACCCTGGCCGAGAACGGTGAGCTGCCGGCGTGACGTCGTATGGGTGCCTTCTCCTGTATCGCTGACGGCTTTTGTGACGAAGGCTTCCTGACCTATGAGGCGATTGATGAGCGTCGTCTTGCCGACACCCGATGAACCGAGCAGGCAGTAGGTTTTGCCGGGTGAAAGGGCCTGGCGAAACCGGTCAAGCCCGATACCGGTGATATTGCTCAGGGCCAGAACCCTGGCTTTGGTGGCAGTGCTGACGATCGCGATTTTCTGATCCAGTTCCTCCCGGGTAATCAAGTCCGTCTTGGTGAGGATGACAATCGGTTCAACATGTCCGTCTGTTACCATTACCAGGTATCGGTCCAATCGCCGTGGATTGAAGTCAAAATGGCATGATTGGACGATAAAAGCGGCATCTATGTTGGCTGCAATCATCTGGTAGTCGACGTTTTCACCGGCAGTCTTGCGCCGTAGGAACGTCTTTCGCGGAAAGACCCGGTGGATGATGGCGGCGGTGTCATTATCGTAATATTGGGCCGTCACCCAATCTCCGACGCATGGCAGGTCGGCGGGGCTATCAATCTGATAAGAGAGCTTTCCGGTCAGCTCGGCCGGGACCTCCCTGGATTCGTTGACTATAAGGTATGCGCCGCGGTCGACTGCGGATATGCGGGCAAAACTGCACCCTTCCCGGCGCAATTCGGTGGCATGGGCTTCAAACCATTGGTCGAACCCGAGGTTGCGTAACTTCATCCAGGCTCTCACCGAACCAAGCGCGAACCGGCCGGGCTGAGCATGGCGCGCCACAGGCCAGGTTGCGAAAAAAGTGGATAATACAACTCCAGGGTTTGGCGTACGATCGCACTGGCGTAAAGCACGCCAGACGACAAGGTGAAGGCCCCGGTGCGGAACCTTGTTGCCGGTTGTATCCATTAGCATGTCCACTGATTGTCGGCAAGGATGCAACCGCGAGACGGCCTGCCTATACGTGGAGCCCGGGAACAGACGCGTTGCGACATAAGGCTACGATCATGTCCAGCACCAAAAGGAAATCCTGCTCGTCGGGGAAAAGTGATGTGTGGCAGTGGACCCAATTGTTTGAAGCCAATGCTTTGATTCCGTATACAATCATATTGGACTACCGCTCCTGTTCATATGTTCTTTAATTCGAGATTCCACATACTTCATTTGCAGGAAAGATGACACTCAAACTCCCGCAGAGCTGCCGAGACGCAGAGGAAATCAGTCTTAAAGACTATTTGTGAAGAGTGTGATCCCATTCTTAATCAATCCGTCAAAAATTCACTCATCCTCTGCGCCACTGCGTCTTTGCGCGAGACGGTCTTTCCCCAATAAAACACAAAACCCTGCCATCCGTTGCGGAAAGCAGGGTTTCAGAGGCCAAAGTTAATTTTTGAGTGCTATAGCAATGACTTGAGATTGGGTCAATTGTTATTTTTCTATTATGGATAGGGAAATCAAAAATCACTCAAAAGGGGTTCCGGCTCCTTTCTAATTGGATTTTTGCCTCAGGAATCCGGAATTTTACGAGGATCGATCCCATAGCGGCGCATGCGGTTCCAGACCGTGCCGCGCGAGACGCCCAGCAGACGGGCCGCGGCGCTCTGGTTGCCGCCGCTGCGGCGCAGGGCCGCGATGAGGGTCTCTTTGGGCGAGAGGCCATCGGGCGTTGCAGCGGCAGAAGGCGAGGGGGCTTGGGCCATGGCGGCCGCCAGCACCGAGGGCTGGGGGCAGCGGCGGCTTTGGGCGATGGTGGGCGGCAGGTGCTGGGGTTGGATGCTGCCGCCCGGGCAGGCCACGAAGGCGTATTCGAAGGCGGAGCGCAGTTCGCGCACGTTGCCCGGCCAGTGGTAGGTCATCAACATGCCCATGGTGTCGTAGGCGATGGTTTCCACGGTTTTTTCGCTTTTGAGCTGCAACCGTCGGAAAAAAGCCTCGGCCAGCAGCGGGATGTCCTCCATGCGTTCGCGCAGCGGGGGCAGGATTAGCGGGATCACGTTGATGCGGTAAAACAGGTCCTCACGAAAGCGCCCTTCGGCCACCATGCGGGAAAGATCGCGGTTGGTCGCCGTGACGATGCGCACGTCCACCGGGACGGGACGGTTGTCGCCCACTCTCTCGATCACCTTTTCCTCCAGTACCCGCAGCAGCTTGACCTGGGTGGTCATGGGCAGATCGCCGATTTCGTCAAGGAAGATGTCCCCGCCGTTGGCTGCCTCGAAGCGCCCTTCACGGGCCTGCACCGCGCCGGTAAAGGCCCCGCGTACATGGCCGAACAGTTCGCTTTCCAGCAGGGTCTCGGCCAGGGCCGCGCAGTTGACCTTGACGTAGGGCTTTTCCCGCCGCGGGCCGCGATCGTGGATCGCCCGGGCCACCAGTTCTTTGCCGGTGCCGCTTTCACCGAAGATGATCACCGGCGCGTCGCTGCCCGCCGCGTTGGCGATCATGTCGAACACGGCGCGCATGGCCGGCGAGATGCCGATGATTCCATGAAACCCGTTTTCGGCGGCCAGTTCCCGGCGATAGGCCTCGATCTTGCGATCCCGGTCGACGATGGC
Organism: Desulfobacterales bacterium; assembly: GCA_963668645.2. Lineage (GTDB taxonomy): Bacteria > Desulfobacterota > Desulfobacteria > Desulfobacterales > UBA2174 > UBA2174. Next base: position 688,670 of record CAXXWC010000021.1, on the reverse strand, counting down.
GCTGATGTCGGTGAGCGTTTCCACCCCGCCGATGGCCTGGCCGGTGTTATCTCGCAGCACCGCCGCGTTTTTGAGCACCGGCACGTCCCGGCCGTCCTTGTGGCGTATGGTGCAGCGGTGGCGGCGCACCTCGCCGGTGCGAAACAGGCTGCACCAGTAGCCGTTTGTTTCGTGGCGGTCCTTCTGGCAGGTCGGGCATTGGAGCATGGCGCAGGATCGGCCCACGATCTCTTCGGCCGTATAACCGGTCACCCGGGCAAAGGCCTGGTTAGCGGTCACGATGGTTCCGTCGGTGTCGACGATCATCACCGCATCCTGGATCGTGTTCACCACCGTTTGCCAGTAGTTGTTCAATTCCTGTTCAAGCATCTGCGTTACCGTCTAGTATTTAGACACCTGTCTAGACGATCCTCCTTACCCCGATTTAAAAGATCAGGCAAGCCCGAAAGGTTCAAGCCGGCTCAAACCGAGCCGGCACGTCGCCTTCCTGTAAATTAATCCTCTGAAATATCAGCTTGTTGAAAAATTCAGCGGATCCGCATGGCGCTGAAGCCGAGCCGGTTGGCACCCGTCTTGCTCAAACGGATCGACAACGACGAGCGAGGCAAACGCCGGATGAGCAGACAAGCCGAATTTGAAATCGATTTGTGCGACAGCCTTCAGCCGTTGGCCCTGCTCAAGGTCAATCAGACCTTGCGCCAGATGCGTACCGGAGACCGGTTGGAGATCCGCGGTGCCGATCCAAGCACCTTCCAAGCCCTGATGCGGCTGCTGTCCCAGGAGCGTTTCAGGATCACCGCGACCCAAGTCCAGCCGGAGCACTACCAGATCCGGCTCATCTGCCAGGTGAGCCCCGCAAGAGAAGAATTTGATCCGGCGGACGATGAGACCCGCCAAAGCGAAAGGAGACCGACAAAATGACGACCGATCTGAGCAGCTTTCAAGCCGACAACACCGTCGATGCGCGCGGCAGCGCCTGCCCGGGACCGCTTCTGGAAGCCAAGAAGGGCATCGGCAAGGTCAAGGTGGGCCAGGTGCTGGAAATCTATTCCAACGACAGCGGCACCCGCAGGGACATCCCGGCCTGGGCCGGCAAAGTGGGCCACGAGTATGTCGGCTTTGTGCAAGCCGACGGGTATGACAAGCACTTCGTACGCCGAAAGAAATAATTAAGGCGCCAGTCGGCAGCGGCTTTCAGTGGCGGTAAACCGCTGGAGCGGCTGCCATAACGATCCGAAGCGGATGGAGCGACACCATGTCCACGGCATCGCCGGCCACCGGCAACAAGATTCTCGTGCTCGCCACTGAAAGCTGCGCCTATCCCGGGGCCGACTCGGTGGGCCAGGCCCATTCGAGCTATCCGGCCAATGTGTACATCCTGCGGGTCAAGGCCCCGGTGCTGTTTCCGGAGCATTTTTATCTGGACTGCTTTCGCAAGGGAATCGGCGGCATCATCGTGATGTCCTGCGGCGAGGAATGCCCCTACGACGGCGCCTATCATGCCATGGCCAAGCGGCTCGACCGCGTCTACCAGAGCATGAAGCAAAGCGGCATCGACATCCGTCGCCTGCGCCTGACGGCCATCTGCACGGTCTGCAATCGGGCCTTTCTCAACGAAGTGAACCAGATGAACAACCTGGTGAACACGCTGGCCGAGGCCCCAAAGGCCACGGATGGACACTAACTCGCAAGCGGCGGGAGCAAGCAAGATGAGCGACAATCGCACCCAGGCCTTCGATGCCATGGTCATCGGCGGCGGCATCGCCGGTCTTCAGTCGGCCCTGGATCTGGCCGACCAGGGATTCACCGTGGCAGTGATCGAAAAGGACGCCTCCATCGGCGGCAAGATGATCCGTCTGTCCAAGGTCTTTCCCACCCTGGACTGCGCCAGCTGCATCACCACGCCCAAGATGGCCGCTGCCGCCCACCACGAGCGCATCACCCTGTTGACCTACTGCACCCTTACGTCCCTGGAGCGCACCGACGGCCAAGTGCGGGCCGAGGTGGTGCAGCGGCCGCGCTACGTGGATGACCAAAAGTGCATCGGCTGCCGCCAGTGCGAATACGCCTGCCCGGTGATGGTCAGCGACAAGGAGCAGGGCGGCTTTTCGCCCACCAAGGCCATCGCCATTCCCTTTTCCAACGCCATCCCCCAGATCGCGGTGCTCGACCCGGACCACTGCATGCTCTGCGGCCGCTGCGAGCGGGCCTGTCCGACCCAGGCCATCGATTACTTTCAGCAGCCCGAGTCGTTTGTGGTGACGGCCGAAACCGCCCTGGTCACCACCGGATTCGAGATGACCTCCATGGCCGACAAGCCGCAGTACGGCCGGGGCGCCATTCCCAACCTGCTCGACGCGCTTCAGATGGAGCGCCTGCTGGCCCCCCACGGCCCCTACAACCGGGTCCTGCGGCCCTCGGACGGCAAGGCGCCCGACAGCATTGCCTACATTCAGTGTGCCGGTTCGCGGGACAAGTCCATGGGCCTGTCCTACTGCTCGCGGGTCTGCTGCATGTACGCCATCAAGCAGGCCATGCTGCTGTCCGGGGCTTTGCCCCTGGCCGACGTTACGATCTACTACATGGACATTCGGGCCTTCGGCAAAGGCTATGAGCAGTTTTTCCAGAACGCCCAGGCCATGGGGATCAACTTCGTCAAGGCCAAGGTGGCGGCCGTGGAAGCCGGCGAGGACGGCGCGGTGCGGCTGCACTACGAGGCTCAGGACGGCGAAGGGGTCACCACAGCCGACCACGACCTGGTGGTGCTTTCGATGGGTCTGATTCCCGCCTGGAACCCGGACGGGATCTGCCCGCTGACCACGGGTTCGGATCGGTTCATTTACAGCCGCCATCCCAAACTGGCGCCCGCGGCCACGGATATGGAAGGCGTTTTCACCGCCGGGGCCGCCGTCGGTCCCAAGGATATCGTCGACACGATCACCGAGGCCGGCAACGCGGCCATGGCGGCCAGCAAGTACTTGACGGCCCTGGAGCGGCCCGCGGCCCAGAACGCTGCGGCGGATTGAGGCCCGGCGATGCAGGAGATGCCCCCGATGAGTGAAGCCAAAGAAGATAAAGACCAATCCTCCGCCCCCAAGATCGGCGTCTATATCTGCCATTGCGGAGGCAACATCTCCGACCACGTGGACGTGGAGGCGGTGCGCCGGCGGATGGAAAAACTGCCCGACGTGGCCGTGGCGCGGACCAATGTGTTCATGTGCTCCGACCCGGGCCAGGAGTTGATCGCCCAGGACCTTAAGAACGGCACGGTGGACCGGGTGGTGGTGGCCTCCTGCGCCCCGAGCCTCCATGAAACGACCTTTCGCAGCGCCATTCGGCGCGCCGGGGCCAACCCGTTTATCTACGAGCACGCCAATATCCGCGAGCAGGTGAGCTGGGTGCACCACGGCGATCCGGCCACGGACAAGGCCGCCGCCCTGGTGTCGGCCGCGGCGGCCAAGGCCGGCCGGCTCAAGCCCCTGACGCCAATCCAGGTCCCGGCCACCCGCCACGCCACGGTGATCGGCGGGGGCGCCGCTGGTCTGAGCGCCGCCAGGGATCTGGCCCAGCGCGGCATTCCGGTGACCCTCATCGAAAAATCGTCCTGCCTCGGGGGCCAGCTCGCCCGCCTGGACCGCATCGCGCCCACCGGGGAGCAGGCCTCCGACCTGGTGCGCGAGCTGGCCGGCGCGGTGCTGGCCCATCCAGACATCACGGTGTTCACCGGCGCCCAGGTGGTGGGCTACGAGGGGTATATCGGCAACTTCAAGCTCACCGTGCGCCGGCAGGCTCCGGCCCAGGCCCCGTCGGCCGAAGCTTGCTACATCCCCTTTGCCGGCATGCAGCCGGCCGGGTTTTTGAACGCGCAGCCCGAGGAATTCACCCTGGAGACCGGGGCCATCGTTTTGGCCACCGGTTTTCGCTCCTACCAGCCGCGCCAGGGCGAGTACGGGTATGGCGAATTCGAGCCGGTCATCACCCTGCCGGCCCTGATCCGAAAGATGGCCGAGCAGGGAAGCCGGGGAAGCGTTCTGGAAATCGACGGCCGCCGAATCCGCAGCGTGGCCATGATCCACTGCGTGGGCAGCCGCCAGATTCCGGGGATCCATCTGGAGGACGAATCCGGGCACCTCAACGAGTACTGCTCGCGGACCTGTTGCACCGCGACCCTCAACGCGGCCGACCGCATCCGCCAGGCCCATCCCGGCACCCGGGTCTACGAGCTGTACCGCGACATCCGCACCTACGGCCGGGGCCAGGAAGATCTCTACGAGCAGGCCGCGCGCAACGGCGTGGTGTTCCTGCGCTTCGAGGCCGACAACGCCCCCGAGGTTGAAGCGGCCGATCCGGCAGACGGCTTCCCGCTGAAAGTGCGGGTCACCGACACCCTTACCTTCGGCGAAGCCCTGGAAGTGCCGGCGGACCTGGTGGTGCTGGCCACCGGGATGGAAGCCAACGACGTTTCGGACCTGGTGGAGATGATGAAGCTGCCGGTGGGCATGGACCGGTTTCTGCTGGAAGTGCACCCCAAGCTGCGGCCGGTGGAAATGCCGGTGGGGGGAATCTTCGTGGCCGGCACGTGCCAGGCGCCCTTTGACGTGGGCGAAACCTGTAACGCGGCCGGCGCCGCCGCCGCCAAGGTGGCGGCCCTGTTGGCCGGCGGGCAGGTGGAACTGGATCCGTTTGTTGCCGAGGTCGATATCGCCCGCTGCCGGGGCACCGGAGCCTGCGTCGAGGCCTGCCTCAATCCGGGCGCCCTGAGCTTGGTGGAGATGGAAGTGGACGGCCGGACGGTCCGCCGCGCCCGGGTCACCCCGGCGCTTTGCCTGGGCTGCGGGGCCTGCGTGGCCGTGTGCCCGGAAAATGCCATCGACGTGTGCGGCATGACCCTGCGCCAGTACGAAGCCATGGTGGATGCGATTGTGGAATCTTGAATTTCGAACTTTGTGAGGCAAACCGATGAGCGCTGACAAGGCAAAAGTGCAGGCCCTCAAAGAACTGCGGGCCACGCGCAAGGAATGGGTCCAAAAAGCCACGGCCGAGTCGCAATTCCAGAAAAAGACGATCAAGGCGATCCGCCAGGCCCTGGAAACCGATCCCGCCACCGTGCCGCAGATCGCCGCGGCGGTGGGACTGCCGAGCGCCACGGTGCTCTGGTTCGTGGCCGGCATGAAGAAATACGGCCAGATCGTCGAGGCCGGAGAGGACGACAGCTATTTCCGCTACGCACTGGTTGCGGGCAAGGCGCAGGATGCCGAGCCGGCCGAGGCCGAAGCCTGACAGACCGCCCTGGAGAAAAACGATGACCACCCAGCTCAGACCGGATTTTGCCGAAGAACTGATGCGTTTCAGCGAAGACAGCGCCCTGGCGTGCTTCAACTGCGGCACCTGCACGGCGATCTGCCCGCTGATCGACGAACACTTTCCGCGCAAGATGATCCGCTACGTGCAGATCGGCGCCAAGGAGCGCATTCTGGAAAACGCCCAGGAGCTGTGGAAGTGCCTTCACTGCGGCCTGTGCACCCAGACCTGCCCCCGGGAGGCCAATCCGGGAGAGATCATTCTGGGGCTCAAGCGCCTGGCCCTCGATCACTGGAGGAACGGCTGAAATGTATCATCCCAGAGACATCATCGAGACCATCGCCGCCAATCTGCGCACCACGCGCAACCCTTTTGGCATCCCTCATTTTCTGGTCAATCGCTGGTGGCGCAAGTCCGAATTGCCCACTAGCGGCGACGCCATGCTCTTTACCGGGATGATGTACCAGTTCACCGCGTACATCGAGACATCGACCCGATACCTGGCCAAATATGAAGACTCTTCGCTGGGCGCCTCCCTGCGCTATGCCCGCTACGTTCCCGGCTATCTGTCGGGCCTCGGTCTGGCGATGATCACTCCGGGACGGGAGAAGCGGAAATCCGACCGCATCCTTCAGGACATCGTCAGGCTGCTCAAGGCCTCCCAGGTCGATTTCGGCTACCGCCCGGAACTGGACCGCTACAGCGGCATCCTCCTCTACGACCTGGGCGACCAGGAGGGATTTGTGCGCCACGCCCGCTGGCTGGCGGATCGGCTGCAGAACGCCGGGATCAGGAAGCTGATCACCGTCGATCCGCATACCACCTACGCCTTGAAGGAGCTTTTTCCCAAGTACACCGGTGCCAGCTTCGAGGTGCACCCCTATTTCGAGCTGCTGCGGCTCAACGGCGGCAACGGCCGGCGCACGGTGACCCTCCATGACCCGTGTTTTTACGGACGCTACCTGGGCCTTTCGGATGTGCCGGCCAAAGCCCTGGCCGACCTGGGCATCGACTGCGCACCGGTGGAGCGATCCGGCTATTATACCCACTGCTGCGGCGGCCCGGCCGAGTCCATCTCCCCCAAATTGTCCGACGAAGTAGGCCGGCGCCGGCTGGATCAACTGGCGGCCGCCGGGGCCCCCATCGTCGCCATGTGTCCCATCTGTCTGGGCAACCTGCGCAAACTCGGAGCCGATGTGCGGGATCTGTCCAGCGTGATGGCCGAAACCCTGTAGTCATCGATCAGGACTTTACACCAGCGAGGAGCCATTACATGGAAGCCAAGACCGAAAAGATTCTCTACATCACCACCATCGGTCCGGAAAACCCGGACAAGGCCGCCTTCCCCTTTGTGCTGGCCAATGCGGCCCTGGCCATGGACATCGAGGCCACCATCGTTTTGCAGAGCAATGCGGTGCATTTCGGCAAGGTCGGATTTGCGGAAACGGTTCCGGCCGCCGGCGGTCTGCCGCCGATCAAGAAGCTGCTGGACGATTTTCTCGATCTAGGCGGAAAGATGTGGATATGCGGACCGTGCATCAAGTCGCGCGGAATCCAGGAGAGCGAGCTGGTGGCCGGCATCGAAGTCACCGCCGCGGCCCAGGTGAACATTGCCGCTCTGGCCGCCGACGCACTCTTTGTATATTGATGCGGCCCGAGAGACCTTCGAGACCGCTGCTTTAGGCGGGGGGCGGGGATATTCCCGCCCCTGAGGCGGCGCAGATGAAATTCAAATCCGAAGCACACCCATCGAAATTCGGAACAATGCACATGGGAGGCCCGAAATGACCGGCACCCGCATAGACAATCAGCCCCGAAGAATCACCGATCTGGTGGAATACCAGCGACACGGCGCGACCGTCACCTGTCGCACCGCGTTTGAAATCTTGCCGGTGGACTTTCAGCATCGGGCCAATCCCTTCAGCGCCCATATCTTTCTGTGCCTTTACTACGGCGCCATCGACGGCGTGACGTACGCCTTTCGCAAGTGCTACGCCCGCGGATGCCCCAACAACCTATGTCCCCACGTATCCCAGGCGGTGTTGATCGCCAATCGCTACCTGCAGCGCGACTACCACAAGCTCAAGTCCGCCGGGATCCAGGTCGAGGAGTCTCTGTTCACACTGTCGAACATGCTCGTGCAGTTCGAGCAGTCGGCCGAGGATGAACAGCCGGTCTGGACCCTGCCCGACCTGGTGGCCGCAGCCGGTGAAGGCCGGACCGTGATGGTGGAGCCCGCGCTGTCTTTCATGCCGGCCGTGGAGCATTTCGACCGCCAGGAGCAGAGCCAGACCTATCTCATGGGCGAATTTTCGGCCGCTGTGGACGCGGCGGCCTGCCGGTGCGAGCGCTGTTTCGCCTGCTACGCCACCGATGGGGACGCTGCTGACCGCCAACGGGCCATCGCCATCGCCGATGCGCGGCTCGACCTGTTGTACGCCGACTTCGAGAAGGCCGGAATCGCCTGTGAACGCAAATATTTTCGAACCATTTGATTCAGCTTTCGCGATCATCCTGCCTCGCCGCCTCGCGATGAACGCCGAAAGTTGAAACCCAAGCGCCTGCCGGCCTTGTGCGGCTCCCCGAACAATCGATCCTCCTCGATGCTCGTCGGCAGTGAAAGCAGGAACACGGATTCGAAGTGAATCAACGCTCTATCGGCATCTTACGGAAGCATTACAAGGAGAGAACCGATGCACGCCACCATCCAGAAACCCATCGAGGAAATCGTGCGTTATATCCGGCCCGGCGAGAAGATCTTCGTGGTCGGCTGCAACAACTGCGCCTGGAAATGCCATTCCGGCGGCCAGGACGAGACCCAGGCCATGGCCGAGCGGCTGGCCCGCCGGAGGATCGATGTGGTCGGCTACACCGTGCCGGGCCCCCAGGGGATGAGCCTGTGCAAGCTGGACCACACCCGCAAGGTGCTCCAGCAGGACTACGCCGAACAGGTGGCCAAGGCCGACTCTTTTCTCGTGCTGGGCTGCGGCCAGGGGGTGCATACCGTCATCGACGCCACCGACGGCGGCATGGTCCATCCGGGCTGTGACACCATCTTCGGTGGGGAGACGGTGAACGAGTCGGACATCCAGGAGTTCTGCTCCCTGTGCGGCGAGTGCGTCATCGAATTCACCGGCGGGCTCTGCCCCATGACCCTGTGCTCCAAGCAGCTTCTCAACGGTCCCTGCGGCGGGGCGGAAAAGGGGATGTGCGAGGTGGATCCGGAGCGCCCCTGCGGCTGGGTGATGATCTACGAGCGACTGCAGAAGCTCGGGCGCCTCGACCAGCTCGAAGCCTACCAGCCGCCCAAGGACCACGCCAAGTGGAGCCGGCCGCGCACGTTGAAGGTCAGCCCCTTCGAGGCGACCTTCTGCTCCCAGGCCGGCAAGGTGACGGTGAGCAACCAGGATTGAAATCCATATGAGCAGCGGGAGCGAACGATGAAAATCACCAAACTTTTCGATAAGGGCGAATTTGTCATCACCGGCGAAGTCGGTCCGATCAAGGGGGCCGTTTCGCGCGACTGGCGCGTCAGTCCCACCTGCGCCCAGGAGGCCTGGCACCTGCAGGATTTCGTGCATGCGATCAACGTCACCGACAACCAGTCGGCCGTCATGCGCCTCGGGTCCCTGGCAGCCAGCGTCGGGCTCAAGCAGCGGGGCATCGAGCCGATCTTCCAGCTCACCTGCCGCGACCGCAACCGCATCGCGCTGCAAAGCGACCTTCTGACCGCCTACTCGCTGGGGATCGACAATGTGCTGCTGCTTACCGGCGATCACATCCAGCTCGGGGACCACAAGTCGGCCAAGCCGGTCTTCGATCTCGATTCGGTGCAGCTGCTCGCCATGGCCCGCGGACTGCAGGAAGGCCACGACATCACCGGCCACGATATCGAGAATCCGCCGGACATGGCCCTGGGCGCCGTGGTCAATCCCAACTTCGAACCGCTGGACCTCCAGTTGCTCAAGATGAAAAAGAAGATCGAGGCCGGGGCCCAGTTTTTCCAGACCCAGGCGGTCTACGACGACCGTGTGGTGGACGAGTTCGTGGCCAAGACGGAAAAGTTCGGCCGTCCGATCCAGCTGGGGGTGGTGGTGCTCAAGTCACCCCAGATGGGAAACTTCATGAACCGCAACGTCTCGGGGATCAGCGTGCCCCAGGCGTGGATCGACGAGATCGGGTCGGTGGACAAGGCCGACCGCAAGAAAAAGGCCGCCGAGATGATGGGCCGCTTCATCGCCCGGCACAAGGACAAGTTCCAGGGGGTGCACATCATGCCCCTGGGCTGGACCGACGTAGTGCCCGAGGTCCTTGAACAAGCGGGCATCTCGGTGACCATGTAACGTTTTTTAAGGCCTGCACCGGAGCATCCGTCTCTTGAAGTAAAAAGCCCGGAAAGGAAAGATCGAACTTCCCATCGCCGTGGGAAATCGCCTCGGCACGTGCCAGCTTGAACACCGTTTGCGGAACCAGGCCCTGGCGATTTCCAACATGGCGCCATCGGCATCGATGCCCACGACCTTTTCGCCCCTGGCGGAAAACGCCTCGGCAAAGATGCCTGTGCCGGTTTCAGCATCCAGAACGCATCCCGTCCCCAATCCTGCAACGCTGATGGTGATGGACGCGTTCCACCTCGAGAATCGCCAGCCTTTCGCCGGACCGCAAGCGTTCGGCTTTACCTTTTATTTCGTCGCTTATATCGCCGTTCAATTTGCCCCTTCTCGGCCCAAAGGCCTTGTTGTCATTTTATAGATGGCCACATGCTGCCGTCGTCTCCAGGTCATGGCCTCGAACTCGTCAATGACCTCTGGCGCAGGATCAATACCACCTGGTCGAGAACGATTACGTTTCCGGTACCGGATGTGACCGGCACAGTTTCTTCGGCGGGTTGCGCCCTGGTCGGTATAAAATATCTTTCTATGGGAGTTATTGTTAATCTCTATTCTGTAGATGATAGTTTTTTACTTATTTTCTACTTGTACATAATCAGGGATTAATTTCTTGACAGCCGTTTCGGTGGAAGGTAGGTACCTCAATGTTTTGTGACTCTATAAAGTATCCACAAAAAAGAATAAATGTTGTGGACGGCAGGCAGGATGAGGACGCATCGGTGAAAATGAGGCACGATATTGAGAAAGACACGCTCCCGCATTTGTACCGAAAGCGGGTTGATTCGGATGCATGGCGATAAGAGGTGAAGCTGTTTTGACGTGAGCAGCGCTAAGACGCTGCCGCGATGCTCTTTGTTATACCACCATCGCAGTAGACAACCCGGCCAAATGACTGGCTATCCAGAATGAAGCCATAGTGCCGGGGCGACTTCAGACACAATGCTCTGACTGCGCAGTGGGTGGGATGAATGCAGCCCCTTTTTGCAGTAAGGCTTCGATCTTCCTGGGTTCGGCACTGTTGGTCGGGGGGATTGAACACGAGCCGTTTATAGACGGCAGTCGAGCGCTACAGGGTTTGAGTCTCGGTGACTTTCGGGTCGGGGAACGCGTTGATCAATCGGCAGTAGCCGCTAGTCTCGGAGACGACCTAAGTTACATTTTGGTCTCCTTCCCAGAAAGTAAGTTCCCTTTCATATCGGTCATCGACTGCTAATCGAAAATGTATGCAATTCAATCGTATGGCTATAGATTGTGGGGAAAAAATGGATGTTGAAATTCTTGTTGTCAATTCGGATGGCGAAAGGCGAGAGTTCCATGTGATGCCCGGAGAAAAAATACAGATCTCTCCCGGAGATCAAATCAGACTGATCAATATAGACCCCCAATCGGTTGTTTCAAAATATGAATCAGGAAGCCTGATACTCTCCATAGAGCACTGGGGAGACATTGTGTTGGAAAACTTTCATTCCGACCTTTCAGGCCCCCAGCCGCCGACGCTTTTATTTGGGGTAGGCGACACCCCTCCCGTTGATTCCGGATCTGATTCACTTGTCTCTACAGACTCCCCTCCGGAATCGGATAGCGATCATCCTCTCAATTCCGGCCGTTTCGCCACTGATAGTTCTCCGGCAGGGTCAAACGCTAATGCCCCCGAACCGATTCCGCTTCCCTCTGCGAGTCCTTTTCTGGATAAGAGCATTGTCACGCCTTTGGCCGGATCCAGTGAGCCTTCCTTTCAGGCGGAAGCCATAAGCATAATTTTATCCCCAAATTACGTGCCATCCGTTTTACCGGAAAATCCTATATGGATACTGAGGGGCGGTCCGGTAGGGGAGGGCGCCAGCGACGGGGCATATCCTGATGCAGAAGGAACCCGGCCTGCTATTTCACTCGGCGAAATCGTTTCTGTAGTCTATGGAAATAACGCCCCTGAGGCTTCCGATACAATAATTACGACTTTAGAAGATACACCGCTTTATGGGCAGGCCGTCGCTGCAGATATCGACAAGGATAGGCTCTTTTTCAGTAAAACCAGTGGTCCTGCACACGGCACAGTGACACTGAATAGCGATGGCAGTTACATCTATGAACCGGATGCAGATTACAACGGTCTGGACAGTTTCACTTTTAAGGCGAGCGATATCAGTGGAGCATCTGATACCGGCACCGTCAACATTATTGTTTCAGCAGTCAATGATGCGCCGGTAATTACTTCGGGCGCGGATGACGCTTCAGGAACGGTTATCGAGGCCGGCAATGAAGACGACGGCAGCGTCGTAGCCGGGATCCCTTCAGTAACCGGTTTCCTTACTTCTTCAGATGTGGATGCTGATGCCACGGCTGCGTGGAGTGTGTCGGGTGACAGTGATTATGGTTCCATAGGGATTGATCCGGAAACTGGCATCTGGACCTACACTCTGGATAACCCACTGGAAATCACGCAAGGCCTGAATGAAGGCCAGACCGTTACCGAGACTTTCACTGCCACAGTTACTGACGAATTCGGGGCCACCGCCACCCAGACGATTACGGTGATTATAGCCGGCACCAACGACGTGCCGGTAGCTGTGGCCGACAGCGGCACGACGACAGAGAACCTCGATGCCTCGGGCAATGTGCTTGCCAACGACATCGATCTGGATACGAGCGATACTCATACGGTGTCGGCAGTTGATGGTGTTGCGGGTAATGTGGGGCAGGCTGTTGACGGATCAGGCGGTGGCAAATTCACCATCGGTGCGGACGGCTCTTACACATTTGTCCCGGGCGCAGATTTCAACGATCTTGCCGTGGGTGAGTCGAGAACCACTTCCATTGAATACACCAACGCAGACAACAACGGCGGGACAGATACTGCGACTCTGACCATCACCGTGAGCGGCACCAACGACGGTCCGGTAGCCGTGGCTGATAGCGGCACCACAACCGAGAACGCCGAGACCTCAGGCAATGTTCTTTCCAACGACACCGACCTGGATACGAGCGATACCCATACGGTGTCCCAGGTAGGTGGGGATGCAGGTAATGTGGGTCAGGCTGTTGACGGATCAGACGGCGGTAAATTCGTTGTCAATGCGGACGGTTCTTACACCTTTGCCCCGGGTACGGATTTCGACGATCTTGCCGCAGGTGAGTCAAGAACCACTTCCATCAGCTATACCAACGCAGACAACAACGGCGGGACCGACAACGCGACTCTGACCGTCACCGTGACAGGCACTAACGACGGCCCGGTAGCCGTGGCTGATAGTGGCACCACGAGCGAGAACGTCGATACCTCAGGCAATGTGCTCTTCAACGATACCGATCTGGATGCCAGCGATACCCATACGGTGTCGGCAGTCGATGGTGTCGCGGGTAATGTGGGTCAGGCTGTTGACGGATCAGCCGGCGGTAAATTCGTTGTCAATGCGGACGGTTCTTACACCTTTGCCCCGGGTACGGATTTCGATGATCTTGCCGCGGGTGAGTCGAGAACCACTTCCATTGAATACACCAATCTGGACAACAACGGCGGGACAGATACCGCTACCCTGACTGTCACCGTGACCGGCACCAATGACGGTCCGGTGGCCGTGGCCGATAGTGGCACCACAACCGAGAACGTCGAGACCTCGGGCAATGTTCTTTCCAACGACACCGACCTGGATACGAGCGATAGCCATACCGTATCCGCAGTCGAAGGCGATGCAGTCAATGTGGGTCAGGCTGTTGACGGATCAAACGGTGGTGAGTTCACCATCGGTGCGGACGGCTCTTACACATTTGTCCCGGGCGCAGATTTCGACGATCTTGCCGCAGGTGAATCGAGAACCACTTCCATTGAATACACCAATCTGGACAACAACGGCGGGACAGATACCGCTACCCTGACTGTCACCGTGACCGGCACCAATGACGGTCCGGTGGCCGTGGCCGATAGCGGCACCACAACCGAGAACGTCGAGACCTCGGGCAATGTTCTTTCCAACGACACCGACCTGGATACGAGCGATAGCCATACCGTATCCGCAGTCGAAGGCGATGCAGTCAATGTGGGTCAGGCTGTTGACGGATCAGATGGTGGCAAATTCACCATCGGTGCGGACGGTTCCTACACCTTTGCCCCGGGCACGGATTTCGACGATCTTGCCGCGGGTGAATCGAGAACCACTTCCATCACCTATACCAACGCGGACAATAACGGCGGGATAGATACCGCTACCCTGACCATCACCGTGACCGGTACCAACGACGGCCCGGTGGCCGTGGCTGATAGCGGTACCACAACCGAGAACGCCGAGACCTCAGGCAATGTTTTTGCCAACGATACCGATCCGGATACGAGTGATAGCCATACGGTGTCCCAGGTAGGTGGGGATGCAGCCAATGTGGGTCAGGCTGTTGCCGGATCAGACGGCGGTAAATTCACCATCGATGCGGACGGTTCCTATACATTCGCCCCGGGCACGGATTTCAACGATCTTGCCGCGGGTGAGTCGAGAACCACTTCCATTGAATACACCAATCTGGACAACAACGGCGGGACAGATACCGCTACCCTGACTGTCACCGTGACCGGCACCAATGACGGTCCGGTGGCCGTGGCTGATAGCGGCACCACAACCGAGAACGTCGAGACCTCGGGCAATGTTCTTTCCAACGACACCGACCTGGATACGAGCGATAGCCATGCCGTATCCGCAGTCGAAGGCGATGCAGTCAATGTGGGTCAGGCTGTTGACGGATCAGACGGTGGCAAATTCACCATCGGTGCGGACGGCTCTTACACATTTGCTCCGGGCACAGACTTCGACGATCTTGCCGCAGGTGAGCAGAGAACCACTTCCATCACCTATACCAACGCGGACAACAACGGCGGGACAGATACTGCCACCTTGACCGTCACCGTGAGCGGCACCAACGACGGTCCGGTGGCCGTGGCTGATAGCGGCACCACAACCGAGAACCTCGATACCTCGGGCAATGTGCTTTCCAACGATACCGATCCGGATACGAGCGATAGCCATACGGTGTCCCAGGTAGGTGGGGATGCAGCCAATGTGGGTCAGGCTGTTGCCGGATCAGACGGCGGTAAATTCACCATCGGTGCGGACGGTTCCTATACATTCGCCCCGGGCACGGATTTCAACGATCTTGCCGTGGGTGAACAGAGAACTACTTCCATTGAATACACCAACGCAGACAACAACGGCGGGACAGATACTGCGACTCTGACCATCACCGTGAGCGGCACCAACGACGGTCCGGTAGCCGTGGCTGATAGCGGCACCACAACCGAGAACGTCGATACCTCAGGCAATGTGCTCTCCAACGATACCGATCTGGATACGAGCGATAGCCATACGGTATCGGCAGTGGATGGTGTTGCAGCTAATGTGGGGCAGGCCGTTGACGGATCAGCCGGCGGTAAATTCACCATCGGTGCGGACGGTTCCTATACATTCGCCCCGGGCACGGATTTCAACGATCTTGCCGTGGGTGAGTCGAGAACCACTTCCATTGAATACACCAACGCAGACAACAACGGCGGGACAGATACTGCGACTCTGACCATCACCGTGAGCGGCACCAACGACGGTCCGGTAGCCGTGGCCGATAGCGGCACCACAACCGAGAACCTCGATACCTCGGGCAATGTGCTTTCCAACGATACCGATCCGGATACGAGCGATAGCCATACGGTGTCCCAGGTAGGTGGGGATGCAGCCAATGTGGGTCAGGCTGTTGCCGGATCAGACGGCGGTAAATTCGTTGTCAATGCGGACGGCTCTTACACATTTGCTCCGGGCACAGATTTCGACGATCTTGCCGCGGGTGAGTCGAGAACCACCTCCATTGAATACACCAACGCGGACGACAACGGCGGGACCGACAGCGCGACTCTGACCGTCACCGTGACCGGCACCAATGACGGTCCGGTGGCCGTGGCTGATAGCGGCACCACAACCGAGAACCTCGATACCTCGGGCAATGTGCTTTCCAACGATACCGATCCGGATACCAGCGATAGCCATACGGTGTCCCAGGTAGGTGGGGATGCAGCCAATGTGGGTCAGGCTGTTGACGGATCAAACGGTGGTGAGTTCACCATCGGTGCGGACGGCTCTTACACATTTGTCCCGGGCGCAGATTTCGACGATCTTGCCGCAGGTGAGTCGAGAACTACTTCTATCACCTATACCAACGTGGACAACAACGGCGGGACAGATACCGCGACTCTGACCGTCACCGTGACCGGCACCAATGACGGTCCGGTGGCCGTGGCTGATAGTGGCACCACAATCGAGAACGCCGAGACCTTGGGCAATGTTCTTTCCAACGACACCGACCTGGATACGAGCGATACCCATACGGTGTCCCAGGTAGGTGGGGATGCAGGTAATGTGGGTCAGGCTGTTGACGGATCAAACGGTGGTGAGTTCACCATCGGTGCGGACGGCTCTTACGCATTTGTCCCGGGCGCAGATTTCGACGATCTTGCCGCAGGTGAATCGAGAACCACTTCCATCACCTATACCAACGCAGATAACAACGGCGCGACCGATAGCTCGACTTTGACAATCACCGTGACCGGCACCAATGACGGTCCGGTGGCCGTGGCTGATAGTGGCACCACAACCGAGAACGCCGAGACCTTGGGCAATGTTCTTGCCAACGATACCGATCTGGATACGAGCGATAGCCATACGGTGTTCCAGGTAGGCGGGGATGCAGCCAATGTGGGTCAGGCTGTTGACGGATCAAACGGTGGTGAGTTCACCATCGGTGCGGACGGCTCTTACACATTTGTCCCGGGCGCAGATTTCGACGATCTTGCCGCAGGTGAGTCGAGAACTACTTCTATCACCTATACCAACGTGGACAACAACGGCGGGACAGATACCGCGACTCTGACCGTCACCGTGACCGGCACCAATGACGGTCCGGTGGCCGTGGCTGATAGTGGCACCACAATCGAGAACGCCGAGACCTTGGGCAATGTTCTTTCCAACGACACCGACCTGGATACGAGCGATACCCATACGGTGTCCCAGGTAGGTGGGGATGCAGGTAATGTGGATCAGGCTGTTGACGGATCAGCCGGCGGTAAATTCGTTGTCAATGCGGACGGTTCTTACACCTTTGCCCCGGGTACGGATTTCGACGATCTTGCCGCGGGTGAATCGAGAACCACTTCCATTGAATACACCAATCTGGACAACAACGGCGGGACAGATACCGCTACCCTGACTGTCACCGTGACCGGCACCAATGACGGTCCGGTGGCCGTGGCCGATAGCGGCACCACAACCGAGAACGTCGAGACCTCGGGCAATGTTCTTTCCAACGACACCGACCTGGATACGAGCGATAGCCATACCGTATCCGCAGTCGAAGGCGATGCAGTCAATGTGGGTCAGGCTGTTGACGGATCAGACGGTGGCAAATTCACCATCGGTGCGGACGGTTCCTATACATTCGCCCCGGGCACGGATTTCAACGATCTTGCCGTGGGTGAGTCGAGAACCACTTCCATTGAATACACCAACGCAGACAACAACGGCGGGACAGATACTGCAACTCTGACCATCAGCGTGAGCGGCACCAACGACGGTCCGGTAGCCGTGGCCGATAGCGGCACCACAACCGAGAACCTCGATACCTCGGGCAATGTGCTTTCCAACGATACCGATCCGGATACCAGCGATAGCCATACGGTGTCCCAGGTAGGTGGGGATGCAGCCAATGTGGGTCAGGCTGTTGCCGGATCAGACGGCGGTAAATTCACCATCGGTGCGGACGGTTCCTATACCTTTGTTCCGGGCAATGACTTTGACGATCTTGCCGCAGGTGAGTCAAGAACCACTTCCATTGAATACACCAATCTGGACAACAACGGCGGGACAGATACCGCTACCCTGACTGTCACCGTGACCGGCACCAATGACGGTCCGGTGGCCGTGGCCGATAGCGGCACCACAACCGAGAACGTCGAGACCTCGGGCAATGTTCTTTCCAACGACACCGACCTGGATACGAGCGATAGCCATGCCGTATCCGCAGTCGAAGGCGATGCAGCCAATGTGGGTCAGGCTGTTGACGGATCAGACGGCGGTAAATTCGTTGTCAATGCGGACGGTTTTTACACCTTTGCCCCGGGTACGGATTTCGATGATCTTGCCGCGGGTGAGTCGAGAACCACTTCCATTGAATACACCAATCTGGACAACAACGGCGGGACAGATACCGCTACCCTGACTGTCACCGTGACCGGCACCAATGACGGTCCGGTGGCCGTGGCCGATAGCGGCACCACAACCGAGAACGTCGATACCTCGGGCAATGTTCTTTCCAACGACACCGACCTGGATACGAGCGATAGCCATACCGTATCCGCAGTCGAAGGCGATGCAGTCAATGTGGGTCAGGCTGTTGACGGATCAGACGGTGGCAAATTCACCATCGGTGCGGACGGTTCCTACACCTTTGCCTCGGGCACGGATTTCGACGATCTTGCCGCGGGTGAATCGAGAACCACTTCCATCACCTATACCAACGCAGATAACAACGGCGCGACCGATAGCTCGACTTTGACAATCACCGTGATCGGCACCAACGATGCCCCCGCCGGTGCGGACAAAACCATCACCATCTTGGAAGACGGCAACCATACCTTTGCGGTCGCCGACTTTGGGTTCACAGACCCCACCGACAGTCCTGCCGACAGCCTGCTGAAAGTCAAAATTACCACACTGCCCGATGCCGGTACTCTCAAACTTGACGGAACGGATGTCGGTGAGGGTGACTTCATCGACGTAGCTGATCTGACCAAACTGGTCTTTACCCCGACAGCCGATGCCTACGGCAACGGGTATGCCAGCTTTACGTTTCAGGTGCAGGACGATGGCGGAACCGAGAACGGAGGGGTCGATCTCGATGCCAGCGCCAACACAATCACCTTCAACGTGAGCCCGGTAGCGGACATCGCAAACGATACGGCCGAGGTTGCCGAAGACGGGTCGGTGACCACGGATGTGCTGGCCAACGATACTTTCGAAGATACCGGGCGGACCATCGTCAGCGTGACCCAGGCGGGTCACGGCACCGTTGAGATCGTGGATGCTGCGGCCGGTACGGTGAAGTACACCCCGGATGCGGATTTCAACGGTGAGGATTCTTACACCTACACCGTAACCAGCGGCGGGGTGAGCGAGACGGCCACGGTGACCGTGAGCGTGACGGCGGTGGATGATCCGGCTACCATCGGCGGTGACAGTTCCGGTACGGGCGACGAGGATACGCTGATCAGCGGCACGCTTACGGCCACGGATGTGGCTGACGGCATGAGCGACGGCAGCTATTTTACCATCGAAAGCGGAGACAACGCGGCCCACGGCACGGCGAGCATAGATGAGGGCACCGGGGCCTGGAGTTACACGTCGGATGCGGACTACCACGGCACCGACAGCTTCACGGTGACGGTCACCGACGATGCGGGCAACACCAAGACCCAAATCGTGTCGTTATCGGTAAGTGCGGTGGCGGACATCACCGATGACACGGCCGAGGTTGCCGAAGACGGGTCTGTGACCACGGACGTGCTGGCCAACGACACTTTCGAAGATACCGGGCGGACCATCGTCAGCGTGACCCAGGCGGGTCACGGCACCGTTGAGATCGTGGACGCTGCGGCCGGTACGGTGAAGTACACCCCGGATGCGGATTTCAATGGTCAGGATTCTTACACCTACACCGTGACCAGCGGCGGGGTGAGCGAGACGGCCACGGTGACCGTGAGCGTGACGGCGGTGGATGATCCGGCCACCATCGGCGGTGACAGTTCCGGTACGGGCAACGAGG
Source organism: Desulfobacterales bacterium (assembly GCA_963668645.2). Classification (GTDB taxonomy): domain Bacteria; phylum Desulfobacterota; class Desulfobacteria; order Desulfobacterales; family UBA2174; genus UBA2174. Next base: position 669,135 of record CAXXWC010000021.1, on the reverse strand, counting down.
ATACGCTGATCAGCGGCACGCTTACGGCCACGGATGTGGCCGACGGCATGAGCGACGGCAGCTATTTTACCATCGAAAGCGGAGACAACGCGGCCCACGGCACGGCGAGCATCGATGCGGCAACCGGGGCCTGGAGTTACACGCCGGATGCGGACTACCACGGCACCGACAGCTTTACGGTGACGGTCACCGACGATGCGGGCAACACCAAGACCCAAATCGTGTCGTTATCGGTAAGTGCGGTGGCGGACATCACCGATGACACGGCCGAGGTTGCCGAAGACGGGTCGGTGACCACGGATGTGCTGGCCAACGACACTTTCGAAGATACCGGGCGGACCATCGTCAGCGTGACCCAGGCGGGCCACGGCACCGTTGAGATCGTGGATGCTGCGGCCGGTACGGTGAAGTACACCCCGGATGCGGATTTCAACGGGCAGGATTCTTACACCTACACCGTGACCAGCGGCGGGGTGAGCGAGACGGCCACGGTGACCGTGAGCGTGACGGCGGTGGACGATCCGGCCACCATCGGCGGTGACAGTTCCGGTACGGGCGACGAGGATACGCTGATCAGCGGCACGCTCACGGCCACGGATGATGCCGACGGCATGAGCGACGGCAGCTATTTTACCATCGAAAGCGGAGACAACGCGGCCCACGGCACGGCGAGCATAGATGAAGGCACCGGTGCCTGGAACTACACGCCGGATGCGGACTACCACGGCACCGACAGCTTTACGGTGACGGTCACCGACGATGCGGGCAACACCAAGACCCAAATCGTGTCGTTATCGGTAAGTGCGGTGGCGGACATCACCGATGACACGGCCGAGGTTGCCGAAGACGGGTCGGTGACCACGGATGTGCTGGCCAACGACACTTTCGAAGATACCGGGCGGACCATCGTCAGCGTGACCCAGGCGGGCCACGGCACCGTTGAGATCGTGGATGCTGCGGCCGGTACGGTGAAGTACACCCCGGATGCGGATTTCAACGGGCAGGATTCTTACACCTACACCGTGACCAGCGGCGGGGTGAGCGAGACGGCCACGGTGACCGTGAGCGTGACGGCGGTGGATGATCCGGCCACCATCGGCGGTGACAGTTCGGGTACGGGCAACGAGGATACGCTGATCAGCGGCACGCTCACGGCCACGGATGCGGCCGACGGCATGAGCGACGGCAGCTATTTTACCATCGAAAGCGGGGATAACGCGGCCCACGGCACGGCGAGCATAGATGAGGGCACCGGGGCCTGGAGCTACACGCCGGATGCGGACTACCACGGCGAAGACAGCTTTACGGTGACGGTCACCGACGATGCGGGCAACACCAAGACCCAAATCGTGTCGTTATCGGTAAGTGCGGTATCGGACATCACCGATGACACGGCCGAGGTTGCCGAAGACGGGTCTGTGACCACGGACGTGCTGGCTAACGACACTTTCGAAGATACCGGGCGGGCCATCGTCAGCGTGACCCAGGCCGGTCACGGCACCGTTGAGATCGTGGATGCTGCGGCCGGCACGGTGAAGTACACTCCGGATGCGGATTTCAACGGGCAGGATTCTTACACCTACACCGTAACCAGCGGCGGGGTGAGCGAGACGGCCACGGTGACCGTGAGCGTGACGGCGGTGGATGATCCGGCCACCATCGGCGGTGACAGTTCCGGTACGGGCAACGAGGATACGCTGATCAGCGGCACGCTTACGGCCACGGATGATGCCGACGGCATGAGCGACGGCAGCTATTTTACCATCGAAAGCGGGGATAACGCGGCCCACGGCACGGCGAGCATAGATGAGGGCACCGGGGCCTGGAGTTACACGTCGGATGCGGACTACCACGGCGAAGACAGCTTTACGGTGACGGTCACCGACGATGCGGGCAACACCAAGACCCAAATCGTGTCGTTATCGGTAAGTGCGGTATCGGACATCACCGATGACACGGCCGAGGTTGCCGAAGACGGGTCTGTGACCACGGACGTGCTGGCTAACGACACTTTCGAAGATACCGGGCGGGCCATCGTCAGCGTGACCCAGGCCGGTCACGGCACCGTTGAGATCGTGGATGCTGCGGCCGGCACGGTGAAGTACACTCCGGATGCGGATTTCAACGGGCAGGATTCTTACACCTACACCGTAACCAGCGGCGGGGTGAGCGAGACGGCCACGGTGACCGTGAGCGTGACGGCGGTGGATGATCCGGCCACCATCGGCGGTGACAGTTCCGGTACGGGCAACGAGGATACGCTGATCAGCGGCACGCTTACGGCCACGGATGATGCCGACGGCATGAGCGACGGCAGCTATTTTACCATCGAAAGCGGAGACAACGCGGCCCACGGCACGGCGAGCATCGATGCGGCAACCGGTGCCTGGAACTACACGCCGGATGCGGACTACAACGGCACTGACAGCTTTACGGTGACGGTCACCGACGATGCGGGCAACACCGCAACTCAGGTGGTCTCGGTATCGGTGAGTGCGGTGGCGGATACCCCAACCCTGAACGTTGCCGATGTGACGGCCACTTCCGATTCCCCTGTGGATCTGACCATATCCTCCCTCCTATCGGATATCGACGGTTCGGAAACCCTTTCTTTGGTCATTAGCGGTATTCCGGACGGTGCGAGCCTCTCTGCCGGGACCGACAACGGGGACGGATCCTGGACATTGACGCCCGCTCAACTGAGCGGCCTCTCACTGACCCTTGCGGACGATACGGACCGGTCCATTGATCTGAATGTCACCGCCACAGCCACGGAAACAAACGGCGATACGGCCAGTGTTTCAAAAAGCCTCAATATCACCATCAACAACGCACCCACGGTCGAAGGGGACAAGGTCGTGTCCATGGCGGATGACGACAGCGCCGTCATTGCCTTGGATATCAGTGCTCCTACCGATCCCGACGGGGATAACCTGACCATCGAGATCACGGCCCTTCCGGACAACGGTACCCTGTACCTTGCCGGCGGCACGGCCGTCACGACCACGGGTGAACTCACTGCCGAGCAGCTCAGTGGCCTGACGTTCACGCCGGACAATATCGACGAGACCCAAACGACCGAGCTCATCTACATCGTCAAAGACGACTACGGGGTCCAGGCCGAGAGTGTTGTCACCATCGAGGTGAGAAATGAAATCACCGATGGCGACAGGAACCCTGTCATCGCCACCGGTTCCGACGGTAACGACCTGATCTTCATCGATACGGCCGACATCGTTTCCATCCATGCCGGTGAGGGCATCGACACCCTGATCCTCAACAACGGTTCCGGCCTCCCCCTTGATCTGACCGCCATCGGCGACGGCGCGATCACCGGTATCGACCGCATGGACATCACGGGCTGCGGGAACAACGTTCTTACCCTTTCCTCGGACAACGTCGCGGCCATGAGCGATTCCGGCACCTTGACGGTGCTTGGCGATGCCGGGGACGAAATCCATCTCAGGGGCCAATGGCAGGCGGGTGAGGATCAGGTCATCGGGGGGGCCACGTACACGCCATACACGCTGGGCGATACGACCGTGCTTGTGGCGGCGGCCGTCACCGCGCTTGTCATTATCGAGGGAACCGAAGGAGCTGACACCCTGACCGGAACCTCCGGGCCGGACCTCATCCTGGGCCTCGACGGTCCGGATATCCTCGACGGCCGGGACGGCGCCGATTCCCTGCAGGGCGGGGCCGGAAACGACATTCTGGTCTTCGATCCCAACGATTCCCTGATGGATGGCGGTGCAGGAGACAAGGATGTCCTGCGCGTGGACGGCAGCGGCGTGTCTCTGGACCTGACCGCAATCGATGATGCCCTCATTACCGGCATGGAGCGGATCGACATCACCGGCAGCGGCGACAATCAACTGATCCTTTCCACCGCCGATGTCCTGGCCCTTTCCGACACCTCGGACACGCTGACCATCCTCGGCGACAGCGGGGACCGGGTCACCCTGGAAGGGACCTGGACCGTTTCCGGCACCCAGCCGGTGGATGACGAGATCTTCTACAAATACATCAACGGGGACGCCGTGGTGCTGGTCCATCCGGATGTGATTGCCAACCTGCATCTTGAAGGCACCGACGGGGATGACGCCCTCACCGGCGGCCGGGGGGATGACGTTATTTCCGGTCTGGCCGGAAACGACATTCTCGACGGTCAGGCCGGCGCCGACAGCCTGTCGGGCGGGTCCGGAGACGATGTCCTGGTCTTCGATGCGGCGGACACCTCGGTGGACGGCGGCGAAGGTGAAGACACCCTGCGCGTGGACGGCCACGGCCAGGTCGTCGATCTCATGGAAACAGACGACGGCGTATTCACCGGCATCGAGATCATTGACCTGACAGGCGACGGCGGCAACAGCCTGATCGTGGGATCGGCCGACATCCTGGCCATCAACGATGACGGCACCCTCGTGGTGGACGGCACCGAGGAGGATACGGTCAATCTGCAGGGAACATGGTCCGGACCGGTGGACGAGGTGATCGCCGGCCAAACCTATCATGTCTACACTCTGAACGGTGCGACCCTGAAGGTTCTGGACGGGATCACCGTCGGCAACGTGATTACGGGTACGGAGAATGATGACACCCTCATCGGAACTGCGGGCATCGATGTCATCCGGGCCGAAGCCGGAAACGATTTCATCGACGGGGCCGGCGGCAGCGACATCCTACGTGGCGGTGCCGGGGACGACCGGCTGGTTTTCGATGCCAACGACAGCATCATCGACGGGGGCACGGATACGGATACCCTGCTCGTGGACGAGGATCTGGACCTGACGAACCTGGACGACGGGCTGCTCCGGAACATCGAGATCATCGATATCACCGGCACCGGGGACAATAGTCTCACCCTGACCGGATCGGATATTTCCGCCCTGACAGATACGGATACCCTGACCGTTACCGGCGATGCAGGGGACAGTCTCATCCTTTACGGTCCCTGGGACACGGCCGGGACCGAAACCATCGGCGGCACGGAATACACCTGCTACGAACAGGATGAAACCGTGGTCCGGGTGGCGCCCGACGTGAGCGTTTCCATTCTCGTGATCGGCACCGAGGGCAAAGATGTGCTCACCGGCGGCACTGCGGCCGAAACGGTGAGCGGACTGGAAGGCAACGACACCCTGGACGGCGGCGGCGGTGCGGACAGCATATATGGCGGGGACGGGGACGATGTCATTGTCTTTGATGCAGACGATGTGCTCATCGACGGCGGCACCGGAACGGATACATTGCGGTTGTCCGGTAGCGGGCAGATCCTGGACACCGACGATTTTTCCGACGGCCAGGTCACCGGCATCGAAATCATCGATCTGACCGGCACCGGTGACAATGCGGTGATCGTTTCGCCCGAAGCGGTGGAGGCGATCTTCGATGGGCTGCTGATCGTGAAGGGCGATACCGGCGATTCGGTGACCTTTGGCGGGCAATGGACAGCCCACGGTACGGAAAAGGTCGACGGGGTCACTTACGATGTCTACGAGTCCGGGGAGAACCGCGTCCTGGTGGATCTGGATGTGGCCCTGGGCCAGGTGGTCATGGGGACAGAAGGAGATGACACCCTCACCGGCGGGGAAGGGGCCGATATCGTCAGCGGTCTTGGGGGGGACGATATCCTGGACGGCGCCAGGGGGGTGGACGAACTGCACGGCGGTACGGGCAACGACACCCTGGTGTATGACGAAGCAGACCACCTGGTGGACGGCGGTACGGGCACGGATACCCTGCGGGTGGACGGCGCCGGGACGATCATCGACCTGCCGGAAACGGCCGATGACGTGTTCACCGGCATCGAGATCATCGACCTGACCGGCACCGGAGACAACCGTCTGATTCTGGGTGAGGTGGATGTCCTGGCCATGAGCGATACCGGGACCCTGGAGGTCCGGGGGGACGGCGGAGACATCGTCAATCTGGACGGTACATGGACCGCTGACGGCACGGACGGGGACGGCAATTTCCGGTATGTTTCGGGGGAGGCCACCGTGCTGGTGGCTCCGGAAGTGACCATCGCTTCGGTTATCCACGGCACGGACGGGGCCGATACCCTTTCCGACAGCACCGGAGACCACGTCATCCGGGGTGAAGAAGGTGACGACACCTTGACCGGCGGAACGGGCGATCATGTCCTGGACGGCGGCGCGGGTGACGACGTTTTGGTCTACGATGCCGCGGACAGCCGTTTCGACGGGGGCACGGGCACCGATACCCTGCGGGTGGATGGGGCCGGCGAGCATATCGACCTGACAGAGGATGCCGGGAACCGGATTCTGGGAATCGAAAAGATCGATCTGACCGGTACGGGCGCCAATGAATTGACCGCTGACGAGGATGCGGTCATGGGGGCATCGGACGCGGGCAGTCTGATCATCCATGGGGACGGGGACGATGTGGTCAACCTGTTCGGGTCCTGGGTGAGCCAGGGAACGGCTACCCATGACGGAGTCGATTATTACGTCCTGACTCTGAATGAGGCGTCCGTGGAGGTCTCGGCCGCGTCCACGATCGTCGTGACCAACGAACTGGGCGGCGTGACCGTTTTCGGCACCGATGGCGACGATGAGCTGACAGTACCGGAAGCCGGATCCGCGGTCTCGGCCGGGGGGGACGACATCATCGTTCTGGACAGCACCAATTTTACCCAGATCGACGGTGGAGAAGGCTACGACGTGGTGGACATCTCAAGGGAATCCACCTCCCTGGACACCACCCTCCTGCCAGCTACGGCCCTGACCGACATCGAAGAGATCACCATGCTCAGGACCACCGGCATCACCAACAGCCTGACCCTGAGCGCCGAAGACGTCATCGCGGCCACGGACAGCGACAACGAACTGGTCGTGTCCGGTGAAACCAGGGATTACCTCTACCTGCAAGGAGAGTGGACCGAGGGCGAAGACCGGATCATCGGCGACACCACTTACAAGACGGTGATTTCCGAAGATGGCCAGGCCACCGTAGTCTACACGGCGGGCATCCGCTTCTACTACACCAACCCCACCGACCAGATCTCGGAGTTCGGCGTGGGCGAACAGGCCGGACTGACCCTGATCAACTCGGGCATCAATGAATATGCCGGTTGCGCCGTGGCCGGTCTCGGGGATGTGGACGGGGACGGCCTGGACGATATCCTGGTCAGCGCTTACGGGGCCAAAACTTCCTGGCTGATCTTCGGCCGGGAGACCGGGTTCGGTGAGATCGATCTGGACGACCTCGGCACAGGAGGCGTGACCATTACCGGCGGGCCGACAGCCCGCTATACGGACACTGTCCAATCGGCCGGGGATGTGAACGGGGACGGATACGACGATTTTCTCATCCAGTTCGGCACCGACGACCAGGCCGCCCTGATCTTCGGCAAGGCCGGGGGCTGGACCGACCTGGACCTGAACGACCTCGGGGACAACGGGATTGTCATCAACGGTTTCGCGTTCACTAACGACAGGATGCACATAGCCGGGGTGGGCGACGTGAACGGGGACGGATACGACGACCTGGTCATCGGCGGCGACATGACTACAACGGATGACAATTCCACCAATCAGCGGGGCCTGACCTATCTGGTCTACGGCCAGCAAGACGGATGGACGGACATTTCACTGAACGACAACACCAGCGGTCAGGTCGTGACCATGAGAGGCGACACCTGGGACTGGGCCGGTTACAGCGTCTCGGCCGCCGGAGACATCAACGGGGACGGGTACGCGGATTTTCTGGTGGGGGCGCCGCGTTCCACGGACCGGTACTATTCCAGCGGCAAGTATTACGACGATACCAGTGACCGGGACGGAACCGTGTACCTGGTCCTCGGCAATGGAGACGACTGGAACGATTTTTACCTTTCATCCGGGCAGCAGGTCATTGAAATCGCCGGGACTTCGGGCGGGGATCAGCAGGCCGGCCAGTACGTTTCTTCCGTGGGCGACGTGAATGGAGACGGATATGACGACCTGATCGTTTCCCAACTGCGCTCATCGAGTTCATCCTATTGGAACGCATATCTGATCTTCGGCTCGGCCGACATCAGCGACATGAATCTTTCCGACCTGGGAGATCAGGGCATCCAGATCACCAATTCCCTTTCCCTGAGCACATCAAGCGCGAACCAGGTGACCGGTATCGGAGACATCGACGGCGACGGGTACGACGACTTCATGATCTCCATGCCCGTCAACGACGACAGCGACACCGACGCCGGGGCAGTGTTCGTGGTCTACGGCAAGGCGGACGGATGGGAAGATTTCGACGTGGCCAAGATCGGGGAGGACGGGCTCGAGATCACCGGCGGATTCGCCAACGAGAAACTGGGAACCGGGATCTGCGCAGCCGGTGATTTTGACGGTGACGGTATAACGGACATTCTCATGGGGTCGCCATACAATCACCAGGACGGTTATCAGAGCGGTTCGGCGTTTCTGCTCAGGGGCGGAGACTACAGCGAGGCCGTGGTGGGCGTGGGTTCCGACTCGGCGGACATCGTCCTGGGCAGCTACGCGTCTGACAAACTGGCCGGTCAGGGGGGCGATGACACCCTGGTGGGACTGGGCGGGGAAGACATCCTGAGCGGGGGGGCGGGCGACGACATCATCGGCGTTTCCAACCTGGATTTCATCCTGGTGGACGGCGGCACGGGCAGCGACACCCTGCGGCTGGACGGCGGAGATCTGACCCTTGATTTTTCCGGCTATGCGGGCACCCGGATGATCGGCTTCGAGCGCATCGACCTGGGCGTGGGGACCTTCAATGCCGGCAACTGCCTGGAGGCGAACTACGACGAGGTCATGTCCCTGCTCGGGCGCCAGCTATACGGGTACAACGGGACCAAGCTGTACGTGGACGGCGACAACCGGGACAGCGTTACCCTGGAGGGCCCCTGGGCCGTGCTCGGCACGGATGGAGACTATGTGCGTTATGCCCTGGAGGGGATCGAAGTCTGGGTTGACGCCGACATCACGGTGACGGTGGAAGGCTGGAAGATCCTGTATCAGGGTGCCACCATCGACCTGGACAATGCACCGGAAGGTATCCGGATCGAGCAGGATGCCGTGGCCGGTTCCTGGACCGCTGTGGCTGCCGCCGGGGATGTGAACGGGGACGGGTTCGACGATCTGATCTTCGGGTATCCGGACACAGGATCCGCGACCATGTCCGTGACAATCAGCACTGGTGAGACAAGATCGTTTTCACGATCCGTCGGTGAGAGTTATGTGATTTTCGGGTCGTCCGGCGGCATAAGCGACGTAGACCTGACCAGCCTGGACGACGATGCCCTCGGGGTCGGGCTGACCGGAGGCAACTGGGCCGATCGCACCTATGATCCTGACGACTACTCCCAGGTCACGGCCGTGACCGGTGACAATTCCCAGGGGGAGTACGCCGGGTCTTCGGTTACGGCCCTGGGGGACGTCAACGGCGACGGCTTGGTCGATATCCTGGTGGGGGCCTGTAACTACAGCGTTACGGTCACGCCCGGCGTCTCTTATCGGGGCACTTACCCTACAGTAGACTACAGCGAAGAGGGCCGGGTCTACCTCAACTTCGGCACGGAAACCTGGACCGGCACCTCTCTGGCCGAATCGGATGTCATCATCACCGGCAGCGATCAGAGCGCCAATATCGGTTCTGTAATATCCGGGGCCGGGGACGTGAACGGCGACGGCATCGACGATATCCTCATCAACGACGGCACCGATGTCGTCCTGATTCTCGGCACTTCGGACGGCTGGTCCAACAGCGATCTGGACGGACTCGGCGATCAGTCCGTGACCATTTCCGGGATCAGCCGTGCGGAAGATTCCGACCTGACGGCCGTGGGCGATGTAAACGCGGACGGGTACGACGATTTTGTCATCAGCGCGCCGAGTCTGAACAGCTACGCCGGCGGCGTTTACCTGATTTTCGGCGGGCCGCAGGAATCATGGACCGATTTCGATGTCACCGATTTCAACGACCCTTCCCGGATGATCTGTCTTGCCGGTACGGTCGCTTCCGCCCGGGCCGGCGAACAGGTCGAAGCCATCGGGGACATCAACGGCGACGGGATCGATGACTTCCTGGTCAACGCCTCCTATACGAGTGCCAGCCATACCTGGTACCAGGACGGGGCCGCCTACGTGGTTTTCGGGCGATCCGGCGGCTGGTCCGATCTGGATCTCGAAAATCTCCGAGATGGCGGATTCAAGCTGACCGGGGCCAGTGATTTCGAACATGCCGGAGAATACCTTGCCGGGTTGGGGGACGTGAACGGCGACGGCTATGACGACTTCATCATCAGCTCCTCGCTTGCCTCCAATGGAGCGGATGAAGGCGGGGATGCCTATCTGATTTTTGGCCGGGCCGACGGCTGGGAAGACATCGACCTGGCTCACATGAGCGAATACGGGATCCAGCTCACCGGGGGCGACAGCTATTGCGAACCCGTGGGCGTCGGGGATGTGGACGGGGACGGCTTCAACGACGTGCTCATCGGCAGCGACCTGTTGTACGGGGGGGATTTTTTGGGCACGGTTACGGCTCACGCCTCGGACGTTGCCGGCGAAACCCTAACCGGGACTTTAGAAGCCGAACAGCTCATCGGCAACTGCGGGGATGACATCCTGGTCTCGGGCGGAGGGGCCGACGTGCTTTACGGCGGGGCCGGGGATGACCGCATCGAGATACCGGACGATGATTTCCAGCGTATCGACGGCGGCACCGGGCAGGACACCCTCGCCCTGACCGGCGCGGCCATGACCCTGGACCTGAACGCGGCCGGGACGAATATCCAGCGCATCGAAAAGATCGATCTGTCGGCACCGGGCAACCACACCCTGGTCGTGTCGCCGGGCAGCGCCGGCGCCATGAACGATGCCAACATCCCGCTGTATGTCTCCGGCGATGACGATGACACGGTCATCCTTCTGGGCCAATGGGACCTGTCGCAAGACCCGGTCGTCGAGGGCGAGGTCACCTATTCAAGCTATACATACGGTGAGATGCAGGTTCTGGTCGAGACAGGGATTTGCGTGCAGACAGTCACACCGGTGGTGACGGTCTCCAACGCTACGGTCACGGAGGGCGGAATCGCCGAATTCACGGTCACCCTGGCCCAGGCCCTGGCGTTCACCCTTACCCTGGGCTATGGCACCATGGATGGAACCGCCACTGCCGCAGAGGACTATGTCGCAGCCGCCGGGTCGCTGGTCTTTGCTCCCGGAGAGACGAGCAAGACCTTCCAGGTGGTTATTTCCGAAGATGCGGCTTTCGAGCAGGGAGAATCCTTTTCGGTCGTGCTGAGCGGGGCCTCGTATATCGACATCGGCGACGCCACGGCACGAATCGTGGATAACGATGCGCCTGTGAGCGAAGATCTCGGCTTTGTCGGGCAGAAAATCATCGGCGAGGAGGCGTCCGATCAGGCAGGATACTCTGTTTCGAGTATCGGAGACGTGAACGGCGACGGGCTGGACGACATCCTGGTGGGGGCCATTGCGGGTGACGATGATGCGGATCTGAATACGGGAGCCGCGTACGTGATTTTCGGGGGAACCGAGGGGCCCATCGACCTCGGGGAGGTGGCTTCGGGTATCGGTGGGTTCAAGATGTATGGGGATTCCAGTGGCGATCAGGCGGGATATTCGGTGTCCGCGGCCGGGGATGTAAACGGCGACGGCATCGGGGACATGATCGTGGGGTCAAATGCGGCAACGGCCTATGTGGTTTACGGCAATGCCGATGGGAGTTCCGTGGACCTGAGTGCTCTCGACCCTGCGGTGAACGGTTTCACCATAACCGGTGTTTCCGACTACGCAGGCCGTTGCGTCTCCGCGGCCGGGGACATCAACGGCGATGGATACGCCGATCTGATCGTGGGGGCCCCATACCACGATACGGGGACTTCCAACAGCGGGTCGGCCTTTGTGATTTATGGCAGTGCGGGGGACGAAGCCTCGGATGTGGATCTTTCCGATATCGGCACCGGCGGGTTCGAGATTTATGGCGAAAACAGCTCCGATTATGCCGGCTGGTCCGTGTCTTCGGCCGGGGACGTGAACGGTGACGGGTACGACGATCTGATCGTCGGCGCTTATCAGAATGATGCCGGGGGTACCTACGCCGGGGCCGCTTACGTGATCTACGGCAGGCAGGGGGGATACGATGCCGCGATCAACCTGGACGACGTGGCTGCCGGCAACAACGGATACGGGTTCAAGATCATCGGCGAAGTAAGTTACGACTATGCCGGATACTCGGTCTCGTCTGCCGGGGACATCAACGGTGACGGGTACGACGACCTGATTGTCGGGGCTTACGGGAATGATGCCGGTGGTTCCTACGCCGGGGCCGCTTACGTGATTTACGGCAGGCAAGGCGGATACGATACTGCGATCAACATGGACGACGTGGCTGCCGGCAACAACGAATACGGGTTCAAGATCATCGGCGAGGCAGGTTCCGACTATGCCGGATACTCGGTCTCGTCTGCCGGGGATGTCAACGGGGACGGTTACGACGACCTGCTCATCGGGGCTTACAGGAATGATGCCGGAGGTACCGACACCGGAGCCGCCTATCTGGTCTACGGATCCGCCGATGCACCTTCATCGGCGGCCATCGACCTGTCCGATGTGGCCGGCGGAACCGGGGGATTCAAACTCTACGGAAATGCGGCAAGCGATTATGCCGGATGGTCTGTTTCATCGGCCGGAGACGTGAACGGGGACGGGTTCGCCGATCTGCTCGTCGGCGCGTACCAGGCCGACGATGGCGGAAGCGGTTCCGGTACGGCTTATATCGTTTATGGCGGCAATTACACGGCAAGCGTGAACCGGTTGGGCACGGATGAAGACGACACCCTCACCGGCACCGCAGCCGACGAGAGCCTGGTGGGCGGCCTAGGCGACGACACGCTGATTTCCGGCGGTGGGGCCGACGTGCTCTACGGCGGGGCCGGAAACGACCGGATCGAAATCGCGGACTGCGACTTTTTGCGCATCGACGGCGGCACGGGCCAGGACACCCTTGCCTTTGGCAGCGGGGGAACCGCCCTCTTTTTAACGGTATCCAACAATCAGATCAACAATATCGAAACCTTCGACATCTCCGGAACCGGCGCCAACAGCCTGGTCATTGCCGCGCAATCCATCGTCCGCATCAACGATTCGAGCCAAACCATCCGGATCATCGGGGATGGCGACGACCAGGTGACCTTGCTGGGAGAGTGGGGAGATCCGGTCTCGGTAACCGATGAAAGCGGCACCTTCGATCAGTACACCATCGGAACCACCGTGGTGCAGGTGGAATCGGAGATCGCCTCCCGGGCAGTCGAACCGGTTTTCACGGTTTCAGATCCTTTCGTGAGTGAAGATGGAACCCTCGTGCAGTTCACCATTACCCTCAATGAGGCCCTGGATTTCGATCTGACCCTGGACTACGCCACCGCCGACGGCACGGCCACGGCCGGAGAGGATTATACAGCGGTCTGGGGCAGCCTGACCTTCGAGGCCGGGCAGACCTCGGCCCTGATCGAGGTGGCCGTGGCGGACGACGACCTCTTCGAAGGCAATGAGACTTTTTCCTTGCAAATCGGCACATCTGTTCTCGGCGTCTCCGCAGAAGATACCGGCTTGGCCATCATCGGCGATAACGACTCGCCCACCTCGGAAAATCTCGGACTGGTGGGGCAGAAGATCATCGGGGAGGACGGCAGCGATCAGGCCGGGTACTCGGTTGCCGCGGCCGGGGATGTGAACGGGGACGGGCTGGACGATGTGATTGTGGGGGCCACATACGACGATGATGGTGGAAGCAACGCCGGAGCCGCCTACGTGGTCTACGGCGGCACGGACGGGCCCATCGACCTCGGGGAGGTGGCTTCGGGTATCGGCGGGTTCAAGATGTATGGGGATTACAACTACGATCAGGCGGGATCTTCGGTTTCCTCGGCCGGGGACGTGAACGGGGACGGGCTCGATGATCTCCTCGTGGGGGCGCCGTATAATGATGACGGCGGTTCCAGTTCCGGTTCGGCCTATGTGGTCTACGGCAGGGAAGACGGGTATGACACGGCCCTGGATCTGAACGACCTCGGGGCCAATGGGTTCCATATTATCGGAGACAGCTCCTCTGATTATGCCGGGTATGCCGTATCATCGGCCGGAGATTTCAACGGCGACGGGTATGTCGACCTGATCGTGGGAGCCAGCAACGAAGGTTCCGTGTATCTGATCTACGGCCAGTCCGGAACGGATATTGCAGATCTCGATCTTTCCTCTATCGGTGACAGGGGATTTAAGATTATTGGTGAAAGCAGCTCCGACTATGCCGGCTGTACGGTTGCCGCCGCAGGAGATGTGAACGGAGACGGCCTGGACGATATTATCATCGGGGCGCCGTATGACGACGACGGCGGTGATAGCTCCGGTACCGCCTATGTGGTTTACGGCACGAGCGAAAACTTAAGCAGCCTGAGCCTGTCTTATGTGGCGAGCACTTCATATGATTACGGCTTCAAGATTATCGGAGAAACCGGTTCCGACCATGCCGGATATTCGGTCTCTGGAGCCGGCGACATCAACGGCGACGGATATGCGGATATTCTGGTGGGGGCTAGCGGCAACGATGCCGGTGGTTCATCGGCCGGCGCCGTCTATGTGATCTACGGCAGGGCTGGCGGCTACGATGCCAATGTGAACCTGGATGATGTGGCTGCCGACAACAATGAATACGGGTTCAAGATCGTCGGTGAGTCGGGTTCCGGCAATGCCGGATTTTCGGTTTCCATGGTCGGCGACATCAACGGCGATGGATATGACGACCTGCTGGTGGGGGCATATCTGGACGACAATGACGGGGGGACCGATGCCGGTGCCGTTTATGTGGTCTACGGCAATAGCGGGGGCTACGACGCAACGGTGAATCTGGCTGACGTCGCTGCTGGAACCGGTGGATTCAAGCTCTTTGGCGATACCGCCTCCGGTGAGGCCGGCTACTCGGTATCCGCTGCCGGAGATGTGAACGGCGACGGGTTTGCAGACCTGATCATCGGCGTGCCCTATGACGATGAGGGCGGCACCGATGCCGGTGCGGCCTACATCTTCTACGGCGGGGACTACAACCAGGACGTGGACCAGCAGGGAACGGCGGGCAACGACACCCTCAGCGGTACTGCGGCCGGCGAGAGACTCATCGGGGGCCAGGGAGACGATACCCTCATCTCCGGCGGCGGGGCTGACGTGCTCTACGGCGGGGCCGGCAATGATTCCATCCTGGTGGAGGATGTCGGGTTTTTCCGCGTGGACGGGGGAAGCGGGGAGGATACCCTTGTGCTCAATGGCGCGGGAAACCGGCTCGACCTGACCGCTGCGCTCCTGATCACCCATGTCGAGACCTTCGATATCTCGGGCACCGGTGCGAACACGATCTGTCTTTCCTCGGAATCCCTGGCAAGCATGGAGCTGGATGGGGGGATCCTCAGGATCACCGGCGATGCCGATGACCGGATTCTCCTTTATGGAAACTGGGGCGAATCGACAACCGTGACCATCGATAGCGGAACCTATGATCAGTACACCATCGGCAGCTTTCAGGTCCTGGTGGAAACCGAAATATCCGATCAGGAGGCCATGGCGGCTGAGAGCCTGGCAGAGATCGGGCAGAAGCTTGTCGGTGTGGAAGGCTCGGACCAGGCGGGATATTCGGTTGCCGCGGCCGGGGATGTGAACGGGGACGGGCTGGATGATGTGATCGTGGGGGCCATTTACGGTGATGATGACGCACAGGTCAATACCGGCGCCGCCTATGTTATTTTCAGCGGCAGCGACGAAACGATCGACCTGAGTGACGTGGTTGCGGGTACGGGCGGGTTCTGGATGTTCGGAGATCTCAATAGTGATCAAGCCGGCTACTCGGTGTCCGCGGCCGGGGATGTGAACGGCGACGGCATCGGGGACGTGATCGTGGGGGCGCCTTACAATGACGATGCCGGATCGAGTTGCGGAGTCGCCTATGTGGTCTACGGCAGGGCTGACGGGGGGGCGGTGGACCTGGACACCCTGGATCCAGCAACGGACGGGTTTACGATAACCGGTTACTCTGCAGACCAGGCCGGACGATCGGTCTCTGCGGCCGGGGACATCAACGGCGATGGATACGCCGATCTGATCGTGGGTGCCCCTTATCACGATACGGGATCTTCCAGTAGCGGATCGGTTTTTGTCATCTACGGCAAGCCGGTGGACGAGGCCTCGGATGTGGATCTTTCCGATATCGGCACTGACGGGTTCGAGATTTATGGCGAAAACTATTCCGATTACGCCGGCTATGCCGTATCCGGGGTCGGGGACGTGAACGGTGACGGATACGACGATCTGATCGTCGGGGCTTATCAGAATGATGCCGGTGGCTCCAACGCAGGAGCCGCCTATGTGATTTACGGCAGGCAGGGTGGATACGATGCTGCGATCAACCTGGCCGACGTGGCTGCCGGCAACAACGGATACGGGTTCAAGATCATCGGCGAGACATCTTCCGACTATGCCGGGTACTCGGTCTCGTCTGCCGGCGACATCAACGGCGACGGGTACGACGACCTGATTGTCGGGGCTTATCAGAATGATAACGGTGGCAGCAGTTCTTCCAACATGGGGGCCGCCTATGTGATCTACGGCAGGCAAGGCGGATACGATGCCGCGATCGATTTGGCTGATGTGGCTGCCGACAACAATGAATACGGATTCAAGATCATCGGCGAGGCAAATTATGACTATGCCGGATACTCGGTCTCGTCTGCCGGGGATGTCAACGGGGACGGGTACGACGATGTAATTGTCGGCGCTTATCTGAATGATGCCGGCGGTTCCGACGCAGGCGCCGCCTATGTGGTCTACGGTTCTGGCCAAGGGTACGCGTCTTCCGTGGATCTGGCCGACGTGGCAAAAGGAAAAGGCGGCTTCAAGCTCGTCGGGGAATCTTCCGGAGATTATGCCGGGTGGTCCGTCTCGTCGGCCGGGGATGTCGACGGCGACGGGTTTGATGACCTGCTGGTCGGGGTCCCCCAGGATGATGACAACGGCAATAGTTCCGGCACGGCCTATATCGTCTATGGCGGCAATTTTACATTGAGCGTGGACCTGTTGGGCACGGATGAAAACGACACCCTCACCGGCACCGCAGCCGACGAGAGCCTGATCGGGGGCCAGGGAGACGACACGCTGATCTCCGGCGGTGGTGCCGATCTGCTCTACGGCGGGGCGGGCGACGACGTGATCGAACTCACGGACGGCGGATTCCGGCGTATCGACGGCGGCACCGGCCAGGATACTCTGTCATTGACCGGTGCAGGGGCGACGCTCAGTCTGACGGCATCGAACAACCAGCTTAACAATATCGAGGTGTTCGATCTCACCGGCACCGGGGCAAATACCCTGGTTCTTGCCGCGCAAGCCGTGGCACACATCAACGACATCGATGGCACCATCCGGATTTTTGGAGATGATGGCGATCGCCTGGTCATGCTGGGAGACTGGGGAGACCCGATTTCCGTGGTCGACGAAAGCGGCAGCTTCAATCAGTACACTTTCGGTGCGGCCCTGGTGCTGGTGGATACGGATATCGCCTGCCAGTCCGCTGCCCCGGTGATTACGGTTTCAGACCCCCTCGTGGCTGAAAATGGAACCTTCGCGCAGTTCATCATCAGTCTGGATCAGGCCCTGGATTTCGATCTGACCCTGGACTACGCCACCGCCGACGGCACGGCCACGGCCGGGGTGGATTATACCGCGGTTTTCGGCAGAATTACCATCGAGGCCGGGCAGATTTCGGTCCAGGTTCAGGTGCCCATTGTGGATGACAGCGGGTTCGAAGTCGAGGAAACCTTTTCTCTGGAAGTCGGCCAAGCGATCCTCGGCGTCTCCACGGAGGGTGGCGGTCTGGCCGTGATCGACGATAACGATGCGCCTGTTTCGGAAAACCTCGGGCTGGTGGGGCAGAAGATCATCGGGGAGGACAGCAGCGATCGGGCCGGGTACTCAGTTGCCTGGGCCGGGGATGTCAACGGCGACGGGCTGGACGATGTGATTGTGGGGGCCACATACGACGATGATGGTGGAAGCAACGCCGGAGCCGCGTACGTGATTTTCGGGGGAACCGAGGGGCCCATCGACCTCGGGGAGGTGGCTTCGGGTATCGGTGGGTTCAAGATGTATGGGGATTCCAGTGGCGATCAGGCGGGATATTCGGTGTCCGCGGCCGGGGATGTAAACGGCGACGGCATCGGGGACGTGATCGTGGGGTCAAATGTGGCAACGGCCTATGTGGTTTACGGCAATGCCGATGGGGGAGCCGTGGACCTGAGTGCTCTCGACCCTGCGGTGAACGGTTTCACCATAACCGGTGTTTCCGACTACGCAGGCCGTTGCGTCTCCGCGGCCGGGGACATCAACGGCGATGGATACGCCGATCTGATCGTGGGTGCCCCTTATCACGATACGGGGACTACCAACAGCGGATCGGCCTTTGTGATCTATGGCAGTGCGGGGGACGAGGCCTCGGATGTGGATCTTTCCGATATCGGCACCGGCGGGTTCGAGATTTATGGCGAAAACTATTCCGATTACGCCGGTATTTCCGTGTCCCTAGCCGGGGACGTGAACGGTGACGGGTACGACGATCTGATCGTCGGCGTTTATCAGAATGATGCCGGTGGTTCCAACGCCGGGGCCGCTTACGTGATCTACGGCAGGCAGGGGGGATACGATGCCGCGATCAACCTGGCCGACGTGGCTGTCGGCAACAACGGATACGGGTTCAAGATCATCGGCGAGATATCTTCCGACTATGCCGGGTATTCGGTCTCGTCTGCCGGGGACGCGAACGGGGACGGGTATGACGATCTGCTCATCGGGGCTTACGGGAATGATGCCGGTGGTTCCTACGCCGGGGCCGCTTACGTGATCTACGGCAGGCAAGGCGGATACGATACTGCGATCAACATGGACGACGTGGCTGCCGACAACAACGAATACGGGTTCAAGATCATCGGCGAGGCAGGTTCCGACTATGCCGGATACTCGGTCTCGTCTGCCGGGGATGTCAACGGGGACGGTTACGACGATCTGCTCATCGGGGCTTACAGGAATGATGCCGGAGGTACCGACACCGGAGCCGCCTATCTGGTCTACGGATCCGCCGATGCACCTTCATCGGCCATCGACCTGTCCGATGTGGCCGGCGGAACAGGGGGATTCAAACTCTACGGAAGTGCGGCAAGCGATTATGCCGGGTGGTCGGTTTCGTCGGCCGGAGACGTGAACGGGGACGGATTCGCCGATCTGCTCGTCGGTGCGTACCAGGCCGACGATGGCGGTGACGGTTCTGGAACGTCTTATATCGTCTGCGGCGGAGATTATACATCGAGCGTGGACCGGTTGGGTACGGATGGAAACGACACCCTCACCGGCACCGCAGCCGGCGAGATCCTGATCGGGGGCCAGGGAGACGACACCCTCATCTCCGGCGGCGGAGCCGACGTGCTTTACGGCGGGGCGGGCGACGACTCCATCCTGGTGGAGGATGCCGGCTTTTTCCGCATCGACGGCGGCGGCGGCGAGGACACCCTTGGAATCGACAACGACCTGGATCTGACCCAGATGGCCGGCAACCAGGTCGAAGACATCGAAAAGATCGATATGACCGGCACCGGGGACAACCACCTGACATTGGGCCTGGGGGATGTGCTCGACGTGACCGACGACGGCAATGAACTGTTCGTGGACGGCGACAGCGGTGATTCGGTGAGCGTTGCCGACGGCACCTGGAGCGATGGGGGCATCGACTCCGCCACAGGCTATCACAGCTATACCTGCGAGGGGGCCACCCTGATGATCGGCCTGGATCTGAGCGTGACGATCCAGACCATTCTCTGACAAAACCCCGATCGATGAACACACAACATACGGAAGCGACAATGGAAAACGGACAGAGACGATTTTTGATACTGGCAATCTGCGCATTCCTTCTGTTCACCCTGATCGGTACGGCCGTTGCTGAAACCGTGGTAAACTCCGATTCCCTGGCGGCGGCCGGTGCCGGTTTGGGCCCCACCTCCCTTTGCGAGGCCGTAAAAGCGGCCGTTGCCACCCACCCTTCGATGCTGGCGGTCAAGGCGGCCAAACGCGCGGCCGACGCGGGGGTCCGTAGGGCCCGCGCCGGCTTCTGGCCGTCGATCGGCCTTCGTCTGGGTACGGGCTCGGAATACAGCGACAACGAAGCGACACGCAGCCGGGTGGCGGGTGTCGACGACAGCGGCAGCGACACCCTCTGGCGCAATGAATCGAGCATCAGCCTGAGCCAGATGCTTTTTGACGGGTTCGAGACCCGCAATCTGACCACCGCCTCCGAGAAGCGGGCCGAGGCCGCCGTTCATGAGGTGCTGGACACGGGCAACACGATCGGAGTGACCGCTGCCGAGGCCTATCTGGATATCCTGCGGTATCGCCAACTGGGCGGCCTGGTTCGCAAAAACCTTGAGGACCATCGGGAAATCCTGGCCAAAGTGAAGTTCCGGGCGGCCAAGGGAGGCGGGACCATCGCGGATGTCCGGCAGACCGAGGCCCGCGTGGCCACGGCCGAGAGCACCCTGGTGGATATCGAAAGTGCCATCAGGGACAGCGTTACCCGCTACCGGGAAGTGGTCGGCGATCGGCCCCATGGCCTTCAAATGCCGGTCCCGCCGCTGGCCAGCATGCCGCCGGACCGGGAAAAGGCCGTGTCCGTGGCTTTGGCCAACAGCCCGGCGGTCAAACAGGCCGCAGCCCTCGTGGCCCAGCACCAGGCGGAACACGAGGCCGTCCGGGCCGCCTACTACCCCCGTGTGTCTTTCGAGGTCAATGGATCGAACAACCGGAATTTGGACGGTCTCGAAGCCCGTTCCAAGGATGTCTCGGGCATGCTGGTGCTGCGCTACGACATCTACCAGGGCGGAAAACGCAGCGCGGAAACAAGGCAAGCCCTGGAAACCTTGCAGGAGGCCGAACACCGGCTCGATGAGACCCGCAACCGGGTGGAAAAGCTGACCGACCTGGCCTTCAACGCACTGGTCGCGGCCAAAGCCCGCCTGCCGATCCTGAAAAACAACGTGGTTTACGGTGAACAGGTGCTTTCCGCCTACCGGGACCAGTTCGAACTGGGCCGCCGCAGCCTGCTGGACCTGCTCAATGCCCAGAACGAGCTGTTCCAGGCCCGGGCCGCCCTGATCAACGGCGAATTTACCGGTCTTTTCGCCCATTACCGGGTCCTGGCCGCCACGGGAACACTGCTGGACGCCCTTGAGATCAAAGCTCAGTAGTGTCCATCCATAAACGGCACCTTTCGGTCCCCGGCGGCGTTCTCGCTCGTTTCCGATCCTCGAAATAGCGGGCTATTGCTTCGGTTGAAAACTCGCTCGGGCCTTGCCAGGAACCAAAAATCACCATTTATGGACGGACACTCGGTAAGAAGACACAGGGCCAGCCGCCCGACTCTGGAAAGGAAACTTCATTCATCGATGAGCACCACCGCAGTTCCATTGGTCCATGTGCCGCTGACCGTACAGCCGGAACCCTTCCCGGAGCCGGAAGATCCTCTGCTGGAATGCCTCGTTTTCCTGACCCGCCATCACGGACGCGCCTATTCGGCCGAGGCTCTGCGCGCCGGCCTGCCGCTGGTGCAGGGCCGGCTTTCACCCTCACTGTTTGTCCGGGCGGCGGAGCGTGCCGGCCTGGCCGCCCGGGTGGTCAGGCGCCGGCTTGGCGACATTTCCGAACTGGCCCTGCCGGCCATCCTCATCCTCGCGGACGACCAGGTCTGCATCCTGCTCGAAAGAAACGGCCGGGACCAGGCCCGGATCATGGTGCCGGGCACAGACGGGGGCGTGCGGCAGGTGGACATGGCTGCCCTGGCGGAAAAATACACAGAATTTGCCATCTATGTCCTCTCGCGCTATCGTGCCGCCGATTCGCAGGACCGCTCCGTCCCCGGGGCCGAAGGCTCCTGGTTCTGGGGAACCCTGGCCCGGCAATGGTGGATCTATCTCCAGGTGGCCCTGGCAGCGGTTTTGATCAATGTCTTTGCCCTGGCCAGCTCCGTATTTACGCTCACCGTCTACGACCGGGTGATCCCCAACAATGCCATCGAGACCCTCTGGGTCCTGGCCATCGGGGTGATCGTCCTGTACGGGTTCGACTTTTTGCTGCGTACCTTGCGTGGCTATTTCATCGACAGTGCCGGGCGGCAGGCGGACATCGCCTTGGCCAATGCCCTTTTCGACAAGCTTTTGAACATGCGTCTGGCCGATCGGCCGGCTTCCAGCGGTGCCTTTGCCAACCTGCTCAGAGAGATTGAAACCCTGCGCGATTTTTTCACTTCGGCCACCCTGGCGACCGTGGTCGACCTGCCTTTCGTCTTTTTTTTCATCGGCGTGTTCTGGCTCATCGGCGGACCCATTGCCTGGGTCATGATCATTGCCGTCCCGGTGATCCTGGTGATCGGGATGATCATCTATTTTCCCCTGCGCCGTTTCGTGCACGGCGAATTCCGCGAAGGCCAGCAAAAGCACGGCGTGCTGATCGAAACCCTCAACGCCCTGGAAACCGTCAAGGCCGTCCGGGCCGAACCGCGCATGCGGCGGCAGTGGATGAACGCCGTCGAGATCAGTGCCCGCCAGGGGCACCGGGCGCGCTTCTTGTCCATGCTGGCCATCAATTTTACGGTTCTGGTCCAGCAACTGAGCACGGTCATGATTGTGGTGCTGGGCGTCTACCTGATCCGGGCCGGTGAGATGACCCAGGGGGCCCTGATCGCCTGCGTGATTCTCGGGGGGCGGACCCTGGCGCCCCTGGCCCAGATCGCGCAGTTGCTGACCCGGGTTCACCATGTGGTCAACGCCTACCGGTCCTTGAACCGCGTCATGCAGATGCCGGCGGAACAGCCGGCCCACCAGCCCCGGCTGCACCGGCCCGAACTGACGGGCAGCCTCCGGTTTCAGAATGTATCCTTCGCCTACCCGGGGCAGAAGGTGGCGAGCCTCAAAAGCGTCAATTTTACCCTGCGGGCCGGTGAACGGGTGGCCCTGATCGGCCGGACCGGTTCGGGCAAAAGCACTTTGCAGCGCCTGGCGCTCCATTTCTACCCGCCCGGTGAAGGCATGGTCCTTCTGGACGATACGGACCTGCGCCAGATCGATCCGGTGGACCTGCGCAAGGCCGTGGGCATGGTGCCCCAGGAGATCTTGCTCTTCCGGGGAACACTGCGTGAAAATATCGCCATGGGGGCCGCGCAGGCCTCGGATGCCGAAATCCTGAAAGCCTCCACCATCGCCGGGGTCCATGATTTTGTCCGGCGCCATCCGGCCGGTTACGACATGCCCGTGGGCGAGCGCGGGGAAGGCCTTTCCGGGGGGCAGCGACAGGCCATCGCCATTTCCCGGGCATTGCTGGCCGACCCGAAGGTGCTGCTGATGGACGAACCCACCAGTGCCATGGACAACGCCACGGAAAGCGAGTTCAAGCGGCGCATGCTCAAGATACTGCCCGGCAGGACGCTGCTTCTGGCGACCCACCGGATGTCGCTGCTCTCTCTTGTGGACCGCGTCATTGTACTGGACCGGGGAAAGATCGTTGCCGACGGCCCCAAAAAAGCGGTGCTCGACGATCTGGCGGCAGGAAAGATCGCCATGGCGGAGGGAAGCTGATGAACGGTCGCCGGCTCATTACCCGGTTTACGGGCCGCAACGGCGGCCGGCAGGACGGGGATACGGCCTTTGTGCGGGATCTGAAGGGAATGGCCGCCCGGGCCCCGCGATGGTCGGCCAGCCTGCTGCTTTTTGCCATTGTCATGTTTGCCGTTGCCGCGGTCGTCTGGGCCGCCCGGGCCCCCCTGGACCAGGTAACCACCGGCATCGGCCATGTGATCCCCTCCAGCCAGGTGCAGGTGATCCAGAACCTGGAAGGGGGGATCCTTGCGCAAATTCTGGTCCACGAAGGTGACGAGGTGGCCAGGGACCAGGTGCTGCTGCGCCTGGACGACACCGCCTCGGGGGCCGATTACGGCCAGGGCCGGGCCCGCTATCTCGCGCTGCAGGCCACCATCACCCGCCTTTCCGCCGAAATCAAGGGCACCCCGATTCGATTTGCGGCCGATATCGTTAAAGCCAATCCTGATCTTGTGATCGATGAAACAGCCCTGTTCAAAGCCCGCAACCAGGAGCGCCGGGAGATCCTCGCTATTCTCAAGGAAACGGCGGTCCAGCGGGAACAGGAACTCAATGAACTGGAGAGTCGGCTCGGACCTTTGGGACGCAGTTATGCCCTGGCCAAGGAAGAACTGGCCATTATCGCTCCCATGGTCGAAAAGGGGGTGACGGCCAAGGTCGAGCTGATCCGGTTGAAGCGGGAACTCAGCGAGCTGGAAGGAAAGATGCAATCGGTTCGCCTGTCCATCGAACCGGCGCGTACGGCCCTTTCCATGGCCAAACGCAAGATCCGCGAGCAGGAGGAGAATTTCCGCGGCAAGATCCTCGGGGAACTCAACAAGGCCAGCAGTGAGCTCAAAGCGCTGGAGCAGGTCCTTTCAGCGCTCAAGGACCGGATGGTCCGCACCGAAATCCGGTCGCCGGTGGACGGCACGGTCAAACGGCTGATGGTCACCACCATCGGCGGAGTGGTGGCGCCGGGCATGCCGCTGGTGGAAATCGTGCCCCTGGAAGACCGCCTGCTGATCGAAGCCCGGATTTTGCCCTCGGACATCGCTTTT
This sequence comes from Desulfobacterales bacterium, assembly GCA_963668645.2. Lineage (GTDB taxonomy): Bacteria > Desulfobacterota > Desulfobacteria > Desulfobacterales > UBA2174 > UBA2174. The sequence continues at coordinate 644,352 of CAXXWC010000021.1, read as the reverse complement.
TTGCATCCCGGCCTGGAGGCCCGGATCAAACTGACGGCCTACGATTTTTCGATCTACGGCTCTCTGGCGGCCCGCCTGGAGCACATCAGCGCGGATACGATCATCGATGAACGGGGGCAGGCATTCTACCGGATCCGGGTCAGAACCGAAAACAACCACCTGGGCCCGGCGGACGATCCTTTGCCGATCATTGCGGGCATGACCGCCGAGGTGGATATTCTGACCGGCTGCCGGACCGTGCTCGAGTACCTGCTCAAACCTTTTCTGAAGGCGCGCTACAAGGCGTTGAGGGAGCGATAATCGACTCCTCCGCCTGGCCGAACTGGCGCATTACGTACTGCGTATCCTGCCAGGGGATCGGATCGTTGCCCCTAACCAGCCGCTTATCGTAGAAAAACGTCTGAACGTCGATCAGTCATCACCACCGGCAGAACCGGTGGTGATGACTTTTCCCGTCTACCAGGCATTGCCGTTTAGGATTAAAATATCGTGAGTCTGTATTTGACCTTCGATGGCTTCCGGTCCGACGATACCGGTGCGAATCTTGGTTCGTGCAGCAAAAGTCCTAATCGGAATAGACTTCATATTTTCGGATCTGTTGGCGGACGGAACGGCGAGAGATAGGATTATCCTATACTTGTCTGGGACCTCATCCAGAACTACGGAAGGCATGAAGCCGAGATGTATCTTTTCTCGATATATCGCTCTTCCTGTGAACTTACGTTGCCCCTGTTTGTCTTCGTATATAAGCTCGAGCTCTGGGTTCTCAGATGAAAATACGATTCTTACATTATCACCTTCAAGGTGATAGGTCTTTACACTGACAAGTTTGCCCTCCATGATCGCTCCTTTCGATACCGTATGAGATGATTCGCATCGACCCAGAATAAGACACACATGGTGCCCTTTGTTCGTTATCCGTTTTCGGGCTGATTTTGAGTTCACGGCATCGTTTGATGGCGTGCCCTCCACTTGCCACAACAGACGGCGACCTTGATACATTTGTTACATTTGGCGACAAGAGATTATGGGTTTGATTTAAAGTTAATGCTCGATGACGTTGATTTTTTTGATGGTTGGGGCGCCTCCTCCTAACGGCATAAATATTTCAACCATCGCGGCCTGTGGAAAAGCTTCCGGATAAACGCCCTTTGCGTTGCAAAAGAAACTGTAATTGGCACCCTGAACGACTTGGCTGGCATAGGCCAGCGGGATGTACTTAACGCCAACAAATCCCTCGAAGGCAGCCTTGAAAGTTTTGAGCACATCCCTCGGTATTTCACACGAATATTGACTCCATCCACCAGGCATTGACATTTTGATTCTCCTTTCCATAAGTAAATAATCCCTTGACGCCAAGAGTAGAAAAACATCCTGTTTTGTATAGGGAGAGGCAAAAGGAAAATTCTCCCTCTATGATTTGTGGTATCATTTGCTGTAGTTCTTCTTCTTTTATGCAACCGTTAGTTATTTTCTGTTTCTGAACAAGAAAGCGCCAGGGGCGTGAGAGCAGGACAACTCGAGCGGTGGTCCATCCAGCATGAAGTGAAGTGGTGGTGGTGGTGGCGGCGTCGTCGGATCCGGTCAGGTGCTTTGTGGGCTTAATGTATAATTAAGCATATCTTGATCCTAAAAATCAACCCAAAAAATAATCGAGGAGAACCTCTATCTGATCGGGTTTTACAGCCGGAGGGCGGTGCTATCGGTTTGGATGATGTGCCGGGCTATTTGTCGGCAACCAACTGGTGGTCATCAGCAGCTTTGGGGACATATTCCAGGTAGCGGCGTCTGGCCTCATGCTCCGCCTGGCCGAACTGGCCGCGTATCCTGCAAGGAGACCGGATCGTTGCCGGCCGGCGCCCCATGGCCGCAGAAAGATCGATACCGACCTGTTCGACGCCGCGGCCGTCAAGTTGGCCGACGTGTTCAAAGTCGATACCGGGCACCAGCGCATCGACTCGGTTCACATCCGCCCCAACATGGCCCGTTTCGGGCGCATCGGCATTTTCGTCAAGGGCATCGACCGGTTTTTAGTCAACCTCAAGTGCCACCATCCTATCGTTTACGGCCGTATCGATGTGGAACTGACCCAACGCTACCAGGGCGAAAAGGCCAAGCAGTGCTTTGCCGGGGTCAAGCCCTCGGATTCCAAGAGGGTGTTGTGCGAGGTGCCGTTGACCTGTACCGGCTGGTGACCCAGTTCGAGTCCAACCGGCAGGTGGCCGATATGCACAGCTACAAGCTGCTTTGCCGGATCGCCAAAGACCAGTTGGAGGTGCGCAAAGACGGCACCATCCATGTTTTTCGACCTTTCAAAGAGCGAATCGGCGGTTTTTTCGATTCAATCACTATCCGGATCGTCGGGAGGCTCATGTTGCGAACATATGCTCACAACTCGGCTTGATTCGAACGCCGATTTTTACGAGCTTTTCAAGAGTTGAATGTTAAAAACTTGTCAATAAATATAAATGTTCTGAAGAATATAATGAACTGATTTATTCGTTTGAAATGGACCAACCATAGAGGTTATTTTGCGAATTTTATCAGTATTTAATTTATCTTTTGCATAAAGAAACTGAAAGTCTTTCGGCGTATCAATCTCCTTTTCTCTATTTAGCAGATAACTAATTATGGTTATAATTGTTGCTGTAAAATTGTCAAGGAAAAATTGAGCGTTCAAATCAGACAGAAAGTCTTCATCATCAATATCTCCAAGCGTTCTTTCTCTTATCCAAGAAGTATTAGAAATTGGCAATAATTCAACCTTTAATATTTTTAGATCCTTACCATCATATTTGAATCTATAATCATCAATTTTGTTAAGATCGCCCCTATTTATTCCAATTTTACCAAACTTAAGAAGTAGCACATTTCCTTCAATATCAGGATTGAATTTTGCATCAGAAATTGCCTCCTGAATCTGTGCATTTCTATGAGTAATTTCAATTTTCTTAGGGTTGATGAATGATTCTCCATATCCAATCGATTCTTCATAATGAAGCCTTACAATATCAGAGAGCTCGGCTTCGACAAGCTGCAATGTTTCTTTCGCTATTATTGAAAAAAAACCAAGGGCATAATCCATTTTTCCAATCCAAGAAAATTTCTTTTTGAATTGCTCCGATGTGCCTAAAACTTCAAGAGATCGTTCTATAGTAAATGTCCAGTTCTTCTCTCTTAATTTGGCTTCTATCGCACTTGCAAAAGAGTGTGCTCTTTTAAGATTTGAATTTTCTTTTAAATATTTTACGGGTCCTATTAAACTCGAAGTAATGAGTCGTCTTAACCTTTCGGATGTATGAAATCTTGAGTTTTCAACGGCCTCTTTCATAATCTTACTGATATCGCTGACATGGACTTTTAGTTTGTCATCTCTATGAAAATGAGAAAACAGTAGCCTTAATGCTATTTTTAGATCGTGTAATCTGTTGGTACCGTCTTCTTCGTCATTTAAAAACTTTGAAATTATTTTATTAGCTTTGGATTTATTATACCAAATAGTCTGCAGTTCAAATTTTCCTATATCGTTCGTTGAAGCTAAAATATCAGCAATATTAAGAACCCATAAATCAAAAATGGTACATGCGCTCCAATGAATTTGTTTGCGGTCAGTAGAATGCGAGTGATGGCGGCAAAGACTTAATGTTTTTATAGAATCTACAACTTTAACTATCCTTAAGTATCCGTCTTCTCCTGTACCTAAAGTCCCGAACTGATCGTGATATAAAAGCATTTTAGATAATAATGTGAGGTCGTCTCTTTCGAATCGCTCGTTACTATTAATATGTTTAAATTTCTTGTAGCAATTGATTATATTATTGAGCTTATATAGAGAAGCACTTGTTTGATCTGCTAAAATCAATATTTCTCCTTCGATGGAATGTCTTTGATCTATGATAGTTTTTCCAAGATCATGATAGAAACCTGCCAACATAAGCTTAAATATTCTTACCGCACCACATGGATCAATTTTGTATAGTAAGTCTTCGAAAAGCATGTAACGTTTTAGACGTGATGGGAAAAAAGTAGAAATAGGCGATTTTTGTTTTGAAAAACAAAAATATTGAATAACTCTAGACAGACTCATAAGAACGTTTATAAAATGATAAAAATTTCCATGGTTTTTTGATTGTGGATTGCCCTTATCATCACTTAGACCAAATATTTGCTTTGGATCTTGACGTCGATTCGCATACGATAGATTGTTTTTGCGTTTTAAAAATAGCTCAACATATTTTTCCATGTAAGGGAATGGAAATCTGATTATCGGATTATTTTTATCATTACTAATCATGGGATATCCATATTTATCCGAGGACAAATGCTTATTAATAGTTTGGCTAATTATCTCCATCTTTATTGATTCAAAATTATCAGTTTTATTGTTTGTTTTTGCTGATAAAAACAATTTGTTATAACGCTCAATTAGTTTTTTTTCTGGATAAAAAAGATCCATTAAATACGTTTCTACACACTCTTTATATTGTTGTTTGTTTAAATTTGGATTAACAAGGTGAAGCAACATTTCTGTCTCCTTCTCTTCGAAAAGTTTACGGGTTATAAGCTATAGCTCTCACAAAATTAAAAATTGTAGGTGGAATTGCGATAAAAAGGAAAACTTGTTGGTTTTCCCACTGCCCATAAAAAGGTGGCAACAGCAATAGACTATTCGCAATCCGTAACCGTCACGATGAACTGGTCGAAACGCTCTGCCACTACCTGGTCTTCCAGCGAATTTTTCTCAACTGCTTGATGACTCTGGCCTTCCCCCTCTTCGTACCTAACGGAGGAAATCGCCTGACTATCCGCAGCATGGAGGACAATCTGAAAAAATCATGATCCATTCAGGGCTGAACCTGCCGTTTAACGTCTCCTGTCCCCCCCCTGCGCTACAGTCTGGCTTTTCATCTAAAACGACAAGCAGGTCGAAGTGTTGATCATCTATAGCATCCTCGGGCATTATGTCAGCCCGTAGTAGCGAACCTTACATCTATCCCTCTCAAGACAGGGCCCGGCAAGCACTCTATGCACTGCCGACGGTTTCGCTTATGTCAAAGAGTTTATCAACACCGGAGTACTGAATCTGTGTTTTAAAACCAGGAACAAACTCCAAAAAGAAAGAATAATGCCTCGCCATTATTCTTTCTAATTTTTTAACCTAAGCTCATTTCTGTGATGAAAAATTGTTGGCAATTTTATTGTATCTTTAAAGAGCCTATTCTATCGAATAGAGAGCATACCATTAAAGGACCGTCATTTTTTTTAATTTGCTAAAAATGCGCCATGTAGTTGATGGTGTCCACCTCTTCGTCCATCAGGGTGATGGTTTCCTCGCCTTCAATTTGACAAATGCCAAAGTCGATAATGCGAATGGTGCCATCAGGAACAAGGAGAACGTTTCCTGGTGTGAGATCCCTGTGTATGATCTTTGGTTTATTTTGTTCGCAAGCCAGAATAACTTCAGCAAGCTTTTGGAACAAATCTATCGCTACGACCTGGTTGCAGAAGAAAGGATTTTCTGTCGCCCCAAGAAAGTTCATTAGAGGCTTAGCACCCTCAATCAATTCCATGACGTAATAATGGAAATCATCCTCAGACGTGGAAGAATCTACGACTGTGACAATGTAAGGGTGGTTGAGTCCTTTAATAGCCGAAATCTCGCCATAGAACCGGTTGTATGCTTGGCGAGGCTTTCCTTTAGCAAGTGCCTTGAGCACATATTTTCCCATGTGCTCACCCGATGAATCCTGAACTTCTTGAACTTGGGCTTGGCCCCCTTCTCCTATCGCCCTACCGGTAGGTTTCCATCTGATATCTTTCTGAATTTTCATTGGTGTTTCCTTATCTTCTCACAGAACGTTGAGTTCAGCGGGAGGCGAGCGCCTTGTCCTCGCCGATCTGGTGGAACGATGGGTTATGCGCGGTTCGAAGGATGCCATTTTCGAATCTCCTGCTCACCTTTGAGAATCAGATCATCGATAGATACTTGATCATCTACCCTATTTGCTAAACGAGTGGGATTTTCACTGTCTTCGTAATACTGCATGATTTTTGAATAAAGCCGGGTATTAGAATTTATTCCCCATATACTGTCAAACGTCTCCCGACGGACTGCCTCAACGACCTCATCAGAGTCCGTAAACACCAATATATTCCTCGCAATTGTTTGTAGTTTCCTGTCGAGAGACCCGAGCAAGTTGATAGTGTTGTTGGTCTGCTGGCCACGCACCATATGCAACCACTGATGAATCAGTGTTAGGTCCCAGGCAGCGTTCTTGATTCCCGTTATAGCACGCTCACGATCGTCTGATTGAATTTTCTTGAACAACCCTTTCTTAGGACCATTAGGCGAGAAATAGGAGAGTGCAAGGACTGTTGAAGGGGCAAGGAACACGTACTGAGAATACATCCAGTCAAATAGTCTTTCCACAAGCGTTTCGGTCCGTCCGCCATCTAATGCAATAGCGGCAGCCTTCAACGCCAACACGTAATTTCTGCGCCACATCCTGAGTGGCATGGAGAAGTCAATGTCTTTGCTTGACGGTATGTCTTTCAGCGTTATGAATGACCGCGGAGCGTTGTTGAAATTGCCAAGGGCAACTTCCGCCAAAACACGAGGATCAGCATTATCGACCACCCTGAACAAAACCTCCTCGCTGTTGGCGACCCCATTCCCTGATTCTGCCGCTACCTCGTAAAGTGCAATGTTCGGCTCAACTATTATTCCACAGCACTGGCAGAACACAAGTACAGCCACAGCAGCTTTAACCTCATCAGTCACTAAACCTGCCTTTGTGAGGTTAATCCATCGCGTCAGCAGATTTCTATCAGCCAGCAGGCGGGTATCCGTATCATGGTCTTCTTTTTGTACAAGGTAAGTAGCTGGATCGTAAACATCAGTATTTCGTATATCAAAACCGGGAGTAAAAACGTCACGGTCTCTAAGCATATCTGCTATCCGTAGTAGCGAATTAGCGGGTATGGGAAACTGATAGAACATAATCTTCATTCTTGCCTATTCCTCAGTTCAGTTTTTTGCATAACGTTTAAGATTGTATGCGGAGTTATGTCGAATCCGATGAATGGTTTTTTGCATGTATTTGCGTAAAATCTGCAAAGCGGATTGAATCCGAAACTATGATTCCGTATACAATCATTTCGGACTACCGCTTCAGTTCATATGTACTTTAATTCGAAATTCCCTATACCCAATTTAACGAAAGTAGCAAATGATCTATTGTCTGAAAAATGACACTCTAACTCTTGAAATGCCGCCGAGACGCAGAGGAAGTCAGTCTTAAAGGCTATTTACGCAGCGTGTGATCCCAGACTTCATCAATCCGTCACCAATTCAGTCATTCTCTGCGCCACTGCGTCTCTGCGCGAGACCGTCTTTCCCCCAAAAAACACAAAACCCCGCCATCCGTTGTGGAAAGCAGGGTTTCAGAGGCAAGAGTTCATTTTTGAGTGCCCTCAAGGCTGTTAAATTACTCAGAACTTAGATTGCTATAGCAGAGACTTGAGACTGGGTCAATTGTTATATCCTATGGTTACCGGGGAAATATGCCCTTGCCCTTTCGCCAGTATCCGGGCCAATAATTCTGATTTCCGTCCTGCCCAGTCAATTTCCGCAACTGGCAAAATGTTGCCAATTGTTCTCTGAAAATCAAATTTATCAGCAATATATTGCCGCTTCTCAGACCGTCCCAAGCACTACGCCGGGTCGAAGGTCAAGGCCTCGGGCCATTCTCGGGCATGGCCGTCCGCCTGCCCCTCGATGCAGGCGTCGATCACCATTCTTCGGCTCTGAATATGGAAGTCCCAGCCCGGGTCGACGTTGTTGAAGATCTTCCAGAGGAGCCGGGAATCGTTTTTAAGATCGATGCCGGAAAGGCCCATCTCCTCGATTAGCTCACGGGTTTTGCGGCGGTGCTGCGCCTGGGGGTGCCCTGGATCTTCAGTTTTCCGCTCAACATCACGTCGGCAAGTTGCGGTGAGAATTTAGGGGAGAAGGCTTGTCGCCAGCGGGAGTCGCTCCACCCAGCGTGAAAAAAGCACGTCATGGATCTGGTAATCGCCGTTTTTTTCCAAGATATCACGGGCGGTCAGGGCATCCAGGGCGCGTTTGAGCTGCGATCCGGCCTTGAAACCGGCCTGCGACAGGGTTTCTGCGCCATAAAGTTGTCGCCCGCTCTTGGCAACCACCAGTTTGAGAGCCTTTTTCTGGTTGAGTGTCAAGTTATCCCAGAGAGTGAGATAGCTGTTGTGATTGCGGCGCAGGATTTCCTCCTCGACAGCCTTCACATCCATTGCTGACGGGTTCTTCAGCGGCCACAAGTGAAAGAGAAACTGCTGGATGTACATAGGGTGATGATCGCAGCGGGCCGCGATATCGCGTACCAGGTCCGGTTCAATGCGGCCTCCGGCGGCCTCGAATAAGGGACCGGCCCAATCCACGTAGGCCTCGGTTGTGATTTTCCCCAGAGGGTAGGGTTGCGCCAGTCGGAAGAAGGCGCGGTTGCGGTCGTCGAACAATTCGGTGAGCAAGTGACGCTGGCTGCCGCAAAAAACGTAAGCAATGTTGGAGTGGCCCTGGATGTGGCGCCGCAGCCGTTTTTCGAAGGCGGATTCGGCATACGAGGCGATTTCCTGAAACTCGTCCAGGACCACGGCCACCGGCGAGCGCCGGGAGAAGCGTTCGAGAGCGGCCATGGCGCTGTCCAGCACCCCTTCCGCAGCATTGCCACCCTGTCCGAGCGACAGGGTGGCAGCCCCGGTTTCCGGATCCAGGCTCACCTGCAGTCGCAGGCCGGACAGAAGTTCCTTGGCTGATTTCAATAAACGGTCGACCGAACGTAGCGAGCGGCTGATACCCTGAAGAACGGCATCAGCGAACTCCCTTTCGGATACGGTGCCGTAAAGGTCAACGACGATACCGTCCATTTTGGGGCGGCCGGCTGCCATGACTTCCAGCACGCGGTAGACCAGCGATGTCTTGCCATAGCGGCGATGGGAATAGAGCAATACATTCTGCCGGCCCTGCAAGTAATGCGATAGATCGGCAATTTCCTGCTCCCGGTTGCAAAATGCCTGTCCGGTTACGATCCCACTGAAATCAAAGGGGTTGTTCACGATACACCTCAAGTGAGTAGCGTTAATGCGAACAGAATAGTTCGCACAATGTTACTAACATGATGCGTATAGTACAGTTCCCGTGGTTGTACAAGGCGCAACGGTGCAAAAAAAGACAAGAAACCGCGTCATCCCATGGCGTTTGCGTTTCTAAACGGTGCGATCCGCCGGCGTCGACGTCCGCAGGCTCTGGATCGAGATGTTGTACTTGCGTATCCGGTGCCAGACCGTGGTGCGGGTCACCCCGAGCAGGGCCGCGGCCCGGGTCTGGTTGCCGCCGGCGGCGCGCAGGGCTTCGATCAGGGCCTCGCGCTCGGACCGATCATGGCTGGAGACGGGTTGCTCTGATGCAAGAGCCGACGGCGCGGGCGGCGCGGCCTTTTGCATGGCCGGCAGGTGGTCGAGATCGATGGCCGGCCCGTCGGTGATGATGGCGGCGTATTCGAGCACGCTTTTCAGCTCGCGCACGTTGCCGGGCCAGGCATGATCCATGAGATGGTCCATGGCCGGACGGGTCACTGCGGAAATGGTCTTGCCGGTGCGCCGCTGCAGACCGGCCAGGAAGTGTTCCACCATCAGCGGAATGTCCTCGCGCCGCTGGCGCAGCGGGGGCAGATGGATGGGGATTACGTTGATGCGGTAAAACAGATCTTCGCGAAAACGCCCCTCGGCGATGGTCCGGTGCAGGTCCTGATGGGTGGCGCTGATGATGCGCACATTGACCTTGACTGGAGCCTGGTCCCCGACCCTCTCGAAACGGCCGGTTTCCAGGACCCTGAGCAGCTTGGCCTGAAGGGTGAGTGGCATGTCGCCGATTTCGTCCAGGAAGATATCCCCGCCGTCGGCCGCCTCGAAGCGACCGGTGCGATGGCGGTAGGCCCCGGTGAAAGCGCCGCGGATATGGCCGAAAAGCTCGCTTTCCAGCAATGCCTCGTTGAGGGCCGCACAGTTGATCTGCATGAAGGGCGACTCGCACCGCGGTCCGATGCGATGGATCGCGTTGGCCACCAGTTCCTTGCCGGTGCCGCTTTCGCCCAGGATGATCACCGGCGCATCGCTCGCCGCTGCCTTTTGAATCACGTTGAAGACCCGCTGCATGGCTGTCGAGCGTCCCACGATCCCGTGAAAATCTCCCGTTTCGTCGATCTGGCGGGCCAGACGATCCACCTCCTCTCCGAGACGGTCGACCTCCGACATGTCGGTCAGGGTTTCCACCGCCCCCAGGGGCCGGCCCTCATCGTCCATAAGCATGGAGGCGTTTTTGACCACCGCCACCAGCCGTCCGTCCTTGGCGCGCAGATGGCAGTGACAGCGCACATCCTGGCAATTTTCGAACAGGGCGCACCAGGCCAGGGCCTCGCGGTTGAACATCTTTTCGCATCCGTCGCAGTGCAGCACGGTGCACGAATGGCCCACCACCTCTTCGGCCAGGTATCCGGTGATACGCTCGAAGGCCCGGTTGGCCGAGATCACGGTGCCGTCGGTGCCGATGATCATCAGCCCGTCGTTCATCGTATCGACAATGCGTTTCCAGTATCGGTTGAGCTGGCTGTCGGACATGGCGTTCCCATCGATGTGTTTAAGTGTTTAAACGATCGTTTAGATACAACAGGTGGACAAGGTTGACAAGATGGGGGTAGGGAAAAAATAAATATAAGAATATCTGCCGGTTAAAGAGGCGCAGGGGCGCCGTTGCCACCGGCACGGACTTTGCTGTGCTCCATGGCAAATGGGAGGCGAAGGTTGTGAATTCATCGCACCAGCTCAATCTGGTCGGTGTCGGATGGCCGATCTGCCTGCTGGAATACCAGCAGCGGCTCACGCATCTTGCTCCCGGGCAAATACTGGTGGTGCAGGTCGAGGATCCGGAGGTGGCCGCCACCATTCGCCAGTTGGCCCGGCGGCACCGGGACCGGATCATCGAGGAGCAGCGGCAAGGAGAGATCCTCTGCCTGCATATCCGAAAGCACGCCGCAGATGAACGATGACGACTGACCAATGACCAGTGATCAAGGAGTTGCCATGAAGCTGACCAGACGCGGGTTGTTCAAGATTGCGGGAGCCGCAGGGGCCGCGGCGGCGGCCAGCCCGTCCTCCAAGGCCCAGGCCGCGGCGGCCCCCCTCGGTGATCCGTACGGATGTCTGATCGACCTGACCCGCTGCATCGGCTGCCGCAAATGCGAAGAGGCCTGCAACCGGGTCAACGGGCTGCCGCCGCCGGACCGGTCCTTCGAGGATCCCACCGTGCTCAACCGCCTGCGCCGGCCGGATGCCAAGGCGTACACGGTGGTCAACCGCTACTTTCCCGGCCGGCTCGATGCCGGCAATCAGCTGGTGCCCACCTTTGTCAAGATCCAGTGCATGCACTGCCAGGAGCCGGCATGCGCCTCGGCCTGCATCGTAGGGGCACTGAGCAAGAAGGAAAACGGGACGGTCCACTATGACGTGACCAAGTGCATCGGTTGCCGCTATTGCATGGTGGCCTGCCCCTTCGAGATACCGGCCTACGAATACCACGATCCGGTCACCCCGCGGGTCATGAAGTGCACCTTTTGTTACGAGCGTATCAGCAAGGCGGGCGGGCTGCCGGGGTGTGCCGAGATCTGTCCCACCGAGGCCATCACCTTCGGCCGGCGCAGCACCCTGCTGGAGGTGGCCAAGAATCGGATCAAGGACAATCCGGTGCGATACATAGACCGCATATACGGGGAAAAGGAAGTCGGCGGGACGAGTTGGATGTACATCTCCGGAGTGCCCTTTGAAAAGCTCGGTTTCATCGATGTGCCGGACAAACCGACGCCCAGACTGGCCGAGACCATCCAGCACACCCTCTTTTCCTATCTCTGGTCGCCCATCGTGCTTTACGGCCTGCTGGGCGGGATCATGTGGACCTCGCACAAGAATGGGGTCTACCCTGAGGACGAACAAGGAGGCGGGAGATGACCCATCAACCCTATGCATTGAAAACCCGCTTCTGGACCCCGGGGGTGGTGGTGCTGGCCGTGCTGATGGCCGCCGGGGCCGCGGCCATCGCAGCCCGCTTTATCGGCGGGCTCGGTTACGTGTCCAACCTTTCCACGGCCCGGCCCTGGGGCCTGTGGATCGGCGTAGATGTGGCCTCGGGCGTGGCCCTGGCTGCCGGCGGTTTCACCACCGCCTTTCTGGCCCATATCGTGGGCCGCCATTACTACGAACCGGTGGTACGCCCGGCCCTGCTCACCGCCATGCTGGGCTACACATTCGTGGTGCTCGGCCTGCTGGTGGACATCGGCCGTTCCTGGGCCATCTGGAAGCCGATGGTCTTCTGGAACTTCGATTCGGTGCTCTTCGAGGTGGCCATGTGCGTCATGTTCTACCTCAACGTGCTCTACATCGAGTTCGTGCCGGTGGTGGTGGAACAGTTCAAGGGCCGGGTGAACCTGCCCGGGGCCCTGGCCGGTCTCAACAGATTGGCAGAAGCGCTGTTGAACCTGGCCGACAGGGTCCTGGGCAAGACCATGTGGGTTTTTGTCATCGCCGGGGTGGTGCTCTCGTGCATGCACCAGTCGAGTCTCGGCTCTCTGATGCTGGTGGCGCCCACCAAGGTCCATCCGCTCTGGTATACCCCGATTCTGCCGCTGCTGTTTCTCACCTCGGCCATCGCGGTGGGCTACCCCATGGTGGTCTTCGAAACCACCATCGCCACTGCATCTTTCAAGCTTGACGGCGAGATGCGGGTCCTGGGGCCCCTGACGCGGTTGACCATCTATCTGCTCGGTTTCTACATGGCCCTCAAAATAGGTGACATGGTGGTGCGCGGCACCTATGTCTACCTTTTAGACGGCACGGCCCAGACCAACGCGTTTCTGGTCGAGATGCTCCTGGGGGTGATCGCGCCCTGGCTGATGCTGATCTCGGATCGGGTGCGCCGCAACCGGCGTGCCCTGTTCGCCGCCTGCGCCATGATCGTGGGCGGGGTGCTGCTCAACCGGGTCAATGTCTTCGTGGTGGCTTACAAGCCACCGGTCAGCGAGTCGAGTTACTTTCCGGCGGTGGGCGAAATTCTCATCACGGTGGGCCTGATTTCCACCCTGATGTTCATCTACCGTTTTCTGGTCACCCATCTGCCGGTGCTTTCGGCGCCGGCCCGGGAGGTGTCGGCATGATAAACCGATTGCTATTGGCAAGGCCGGTGCTCGTTATGGCCGCCCTGACGGCTCTGCTTATGGCCGCTCCGGCGTGGGCGGCCGGGGCCTCGAATGCCGACGAACTGGCGCTGAGTCCCGACTGGAAAGCCCCGGACCAGGAGGAAGCCCGGGAGCGGGCCGGGAAGGTGGTCCCGTTTGTCGATACGGTGGTAGACGAGTGCCTGCTCTGCCGCCAGCAGCGTCTGAGAGACATGGGCCTGGGGGTCAAGGACATCACCCACAGCTATTTTCTGCTCGACAGCCCCATCATCAAAAAGCGCGAAGACCATTACGGGCCGGTGCGCTTCATGCACACCAAGCACGCCGCGGCCATCCAGGATTGCGCGCTTTGCCACCATTACCGGCCCACGGACAAGGCGGCCGCCGAGACGGTACGGTGCAGCGCCTGCCACCAGGAATCGTTTCGCGCCGATCACCCCGAACGCCTCGGGCTCAAGGCGGCCTACCACCAGCAGTGCATCGAGTGCCACCGCAGCGAAGCCAAAGGGCCGGTGGACTGCGCCGGCTGCCATCCGAAAAACGTGCCGGACCACAAAGAGTTGGTCAAACTGCCGGCCGATCCCAAACCCTGGGATGTGACCGCCGAGTGCCTGCGCTGCCACGACGCGGCCGGCGAGGATATGCTCTCCACGGCCCACTGGCTCTGGAAAGGCCACTCGGCCTATACCCTGGACCATCGCAAGGAGGTCATACACGGCAAGGCCACCACCGCCGTCAACAATTTCTGCGTGGCGGTGGCCAGCAACGAGGCACGCTGCACGTCCTGCCACGCGGGTTACGGCTGGAAGGACGCCGGCTTCGATTTTGGCGACAAGACCCGCATCGACTGCCTCGTCTGCCACGACACCACCGGCACTTATAAGAAGGCCCCGCCGGCGGCCGGGATGCCCGATCCCAAGGTCGATCTGGTCAAAGTGGCCCAGAGCGTGGGCCACAGCTCGCGTAAGACCTGCGGCGAGTGCCATTTCAACGGCGGGGGCGGCGAGGCGGTCAAGCACGCCGACATGTCCCGCCAGCTCCTGCAGCCCAACCGTAACTGTGACGTGCATATGGGCGGTTATGACATGCAGTGCGCGGAGTGCCACGAGACGCGCAACCACCGCATCGCCGGGCGTTCCTCTTCGGTGCCGGCGGTGGAAGGGGCCCTCGAATGCCAGCACTGCCATGGGGAAAAGCCCCATTACGGCAACGATATTCTGGACCACCATCTCAACAAGCATACGCAAAACATAGAGTGCAACACGTGCCATTCGCCGGTCTACGCCAAGTGCAAGCCGACCAAGGTCTGGTGGGACTGGTCCAAGGCCGGCGACAAACAGCGCAAACCGGAAAAAGACAAGTACGGGATGGTGGACTACGACTGGAGAAAGGGCGAGTTTCTCTGGCAAGAGTCGGCCAAACCGGTCTACCGCTGGCAGGGCGGGTTTTTCAAGCGCGTGCTACTTGGCGATCGTATCGATCTGGATGCCCCGGTCACCAACATCGCAGAGCCGGTGGGGTCGATCACGGATCCCAATTCGAAAATTTCCCCGTTCAAGATCATGAAGGGGATCCAGCCGGCGGACGCCAAATACGGCTACCTGCTCGTGCCCCACCTTTTTCCCCGCAACAAGGAGGACAAGACCGCCTACTGGAAAAACCTCGACTGGCAAAAAGCTTTTGTGGATGGGATGCAGGCGGCAGGCATGGCCTACAGCGGGGACTACAAATGGGTCGAGACATGGATGTACTGGGGGGTGGAGCACGAGGTGATGCCGGCCGGCATGGCCCTGTCGTGCGTCCAGTGCCACGAGAGCCTCAAGGGCGAGCGCACCTGCGACCGCTGCCACCAGGATAGCCGCGAGGTGGACTTCAAGACGCTGGCTCACAAGGGGACCGACTTTTCCTGGATGGCCTCCCAGGGGCGCGATGTGAGCCATTTGGTCGGCACTACGGACTATATCGACTTCAAGGCCTTGGGATACAAAGGCGATCCGATCATCTACGGCGGCCGCTTCAAGAAGCTGCCCATGGGCTACCGGCCCGCGGCTCAGTAACCCCTTAGAACCATCGCTGTTTACAAACGGCGTCCTTCCCGGCTGGGAGGGGCGCCGTTTGCTGTCTTGTAAACGATGCCCTCTGTGCCAATGTGAGTGAGACTGCCGGTTTCTGGATTTGCTTGTTGCGGAAAAAATACTCCGGTGCAACGCCGATGTGCAGGCCGAAGCAGTAGATGCTTGATCGCGCATCTACAGAATTTCGGCCTCAGGTGGCCGAGATCATGACAACGCCCGTCAGTGCCAGGGCCACGCCCACCGATTGCAGAACTCCGGGCCGTTCGTGCAGCACCAGGACCGACAGCAAAACCGTGATCACCGGATAGAGGCTTCCCAGCACCGCCACAAGGCTCAACAGGCCCACGGTGGTGGCCACGGCAAAAGAGACGCTGGCCAATGCGTCCAGCGTGCCCATGGCAAAAAGGCCTGCCAGGCTGCCGCGGCCAAGGTGCAGCGGCGGCTTTGCGGCCGCCAGCAGCGGAAGGATCAGGGCTGCAATGCAAATACGCATCACCAGAGCGGCCCAGTAAGGATCCACCTCGCTTGCCCGATCCATAAGGATGAAAAAGATCCCGATGGCCAGGGCCGACCCCACGGCCAGTCCCGCACCGGTAGCCACGTGGTTGCCGTTGAGTGGCGATTTGTTTTCGCGTGCCGCCATAACTGTTCCCGCCACTGCCGCGATAATGCCCACGGCTTGCAAGGTGGTGAGCCGTTCACCGCAGGCCAGGCCGGCTATCACCGGCAGGATGACGCCGGTGGCGCTGATGGGTGAAACGATGGCCATATTGCCTTCGGCCAGTCCTTTGTAGAGCAGAAACATGGCGATAAGGGCGGCACCGGCCGCGGCGGCGGCCCACAACAGGTCAGGGTGTGCCGGCAGGGCCACACCGCGCCATGCCACGATCAAGGCCAAGACGAACAACCCGAAAAGATTCGAGAGCATCATCACCAGCAGGGTCGGTAAACGCCGGCTGTGGATGCCCCCCAAAAAATCAGCCACGCCCCAGCCGAGGCAGGCGGTCAAGGACAGACTCAGTGCAATCAACTCAAGCTTCCTCTCGCCAAGCAGAAAATAATAAATACGTTGTTCTCATGGCGGCCTGGCGGTGATTTTTCAATCCGATTCCGATTTTTTTACAGTTCGATAAATTCAGCGGTCGAAAAAGAGTACGCTGGAAGGATTTGCCGGGCGGTTTTTCTTGGCTATTCTTCTTCTGGAATCTCATAATCCGGGTAAAGGCTTTTGTAACAATCCGGGCAAATCCATGCGTGAACTCGGCAAAACTATGATCTCTCACATAGACTTCAACTTTCTGCCAATACCCTTTGTCGTTGCGAATTTTTTTGCAGTTGCTACAGATCGGGATTAATCCACTCAAGGTTTTTATCTCTCTTAATGCTTTTTCAAGATTTCCTTTTTCATCGAGCAGGTTTTTGTGCTTTTCAATGAGCAACAGTTCGTATTTGTTGCGCGAGGATTCAAGTCCGTAGGCAATCAAAATCACCAACAGCAAGGCCGCTAGAAACCGTAAACTCTCCCCCGTACTATACTCGTAGATTTCAAACGAGATCGGATTGATGAGCAAGATACACAGAGCGCAGAAAAAGACGGCTGAAGCCATCCCTCCTTCTTTTTTTCCCAGAAAAAACATAAAGACCAACGGAAAAGGAAAAAGCCAATAAATCGCCGTTCCCTTTCCCGCACCGATTATAACATTGTATAAAAAACTCATGCCGAGGATCAATTAAGACTGACCGATAAGTCCATAAGATTTATTTCGCGTCCCCGTAGGGCGTGTAAACCGAAGAGTAAGACAATGGCCGTCAAAATATTAATAATGATTTCTAAGGTATCCCCTTCAATAAAATCGATTACAGTGAAGCAAACCACGACTGGCAAGGAAAAGGCTATACAAAGATAGGCAAAGCGTTGCTTTCTTTTGGCGTCTATATCTGCGATTCTCATCTTAAATCAACCTGAAGTTAAAGATATCTCAGTTTCAATTCTTGCCTTATGGCATACAGGAACGCCGACCATGTCGTATTGATACTTGATACGAATTCATTTTAAGATTGCACGGCCAGCACCACTCCCGCAGGTTCCGGCCAAAACGGCTCGCCCCAGAAACCGGCAACCACCTAAGGTCCCGAAATGGCGGATATCAATGCGGTGTGGCTCATAAAACAAAAAAAGCCCCACAATCCGTTCAGGAAAGGGGGCACCGGCCACTATTCATTTATGTACACCCTCCGGCTTGTCGGGTTGCTCGGCTGGTTGAGTGCCATACCAAGAACAACTGATCCGGTCAAATGGTTTTTCGTTCGGTTATCTTCTCCGTGATGAATAGATTGAAGTTATATTTGAAGACGGCCGATAGTAACGGTTTCATCCATGCCTGTAGTGGATGCCGAAAGGTGCCCGCGGATAGGTCCATTGGATGATCCCCTTTGGCATGCACACCAGACGGCAGGTGCCGCATTCGAGGCAGCCGGCATAGTCGTAGGAAACATCGCCGTCGGCATCGAGGGTGTAAAGTGCCGCCGGGCAGACATAGAGGCACGGTTTTTCCGCGCATTTGCGACAGATGTCCCGGTCGATCCGGATATGCGGGTTTTCCTCGTCGATGACAATCTTGTCCACAGCCAAGAGCGTTGTGGCGTCCATCATTTGGATGGTCATAGCGATCGGATCCCCTTTGCAGCGAATTTTAGAATCTGCCACCAGGACAGCCTGTTGTGCTTAACGGCCGCAGCCACGATCTGCCGCAGCCGCCGGGGCGCATGGCTGCCGACGGCGAAAAGACCGGCGCATACATCGGCTGCCGTATCCGGTGCTTTGTCATAGAGCCAGGCGGTATCCAGAACGTCGAAGGTCGGGTCGGCAGCCTTCATCGTCGCCAGCAGGCCTATCCGTTCGAGGGCCTCCCGATAGAGCGGACCTGCTTCGGAGTCGCGCGTTGCAGCGACGATGGCCTCGGCGGCCGCGATCCCACTCAGGATCGCCAGGTCTACACCACGGATGGTGTACCCGGCGTTGATCACGAATCCGGCCGCATCGCCGGCCAACAGAAGGCCATCGCGGTCAAGGGTGGCCGGAACCTGGCGCCACCCGGCTTCGGAGACCAGGTGGGCCCCGTACTCCACGGTCTGACCGCCTTGAATCAGCGCCTGGATCGCCGGGTGGCATTTGAGTTGTTGGAGCACGGCATGAACCGGCTTTTTACGTTCAGCAGCCTGCCCGGGGGAAAGCACGCAGCCCAGCGATACGCTCTGGCGGTTGGTGTAGACAAACCCACCGCCGTGGATTCCGTTGGTGCCGCCGAGGATTACCCGTGCCGCCCCTCGGCCCGGAGCGAGGTTGAAGCGCGCCTCGATGGTCTCGGCCGGCAGGGCGATCACTTCCTTGAGACCGACACCCACCGTGTGGGCCGGGATCTGCGGGATCAGGCCGGCGGCTTCGGGCCGTCAGGGAGTTGACCCCGTCGGCTGCCACCACCATATCCGCGAAGATTTCGTCCTCCCCGGCGCGTACCCCCACGATCCGCCCCTGACGTTCGATGACCCCATCGACCCGGATGCCGCACGCCAGCACCGCTCCGGCGGCCTCGGCCCGACCGGCGAGCCATTCGTCGAAGTGTGCCCGCAGGATCGTACTCGAAGTCAGGGCCTGGACCGGATCACGGTAGTCGATGACCAGGGCGCGATCAGCGGAAAGCAGCATGATCTGTTCGTGGGTCACCGGGCGTTCCAGGGCCGCCTGGGCATTCAAGCCGAGATCGAGCATCTCCAGGGCGTAGGTGTAAAAGCGCCCGCCGGCGAGGTTCTTGGCGCCGGGCGTGTCGCCGCGTTCCAGCAGCAACACCTGTTTTCCGGCCTTGGCCAGACGGTAGGCGCAGGCGGCGCCGGCCGGGCCGGCGCCGATGATCGCCACGTCGAATTTTTCGTCATCGCTCAAAAGAGCCTCCACTGCGCACCGGATCCGGGCGCGCGAAGCGCGCGGCCTGGGGCCGGCGCCGGACAGGGCGCGCGCCGACGGCCGCAAAGCCGGCCGATGGTCGTCGTTTTCGATGGCGCTACCGGTTGCGGCACCTTTCGATCAGGGCCGGCAGCACGGTGTAAAGATCTGCGACGATGCCGTAATCGGCCTGCTGGAAGATCGGTGCGTTCTTGTCCTTGTTGACCGCCACGATGGTGTGGGCCTGGCTGACGCCGAACATATGCTGGACCTGTCCAGAGATGCCGAGGGCCAGGTAGAGGTCCGGTTTGATCATCTGGCCCGAGACCCCGATGTAGCGCGCCTTGGGCAGCCAGTGCTCGATTTCGGCCAGGGGGCGGCTGCAGCCCACCGTGGCATCGATCAGGGCGGCCAACTCATCGGCCATGGCCAGGTCCGCTTGCCTGGCAAAGCCGCGCCCGACTCCGATCACCTTCTTGGCGGCGGATAGGTCGACGTCGCTGCCGGTCTTGGGCCGGGTTTCGAGGCGGCGGGTGGCGGTTTTAGGCGGTTTTCGACGCCGTGGTCGTCAAGTTGGCCGACGTGTTCAAAGTCGATACCGGTCACCAGCGCATCGACTCGGTTCACATCCGCTCCAACATGGCCCGTCTCGGGCGCATCGGGATTTTCGTCAAAGGCATCGACCGGTTTTTAGTCAACCTCAAGCGCCACCATCCTATCGTTTACGGCCGTATCGATGGGGAACTGATCCAGCGCTACCAGGGCGAAAAGGCCAGGCAGTGCTTTGCCGGAGTTAAGCCGTCGGAGTCCAAAAGGGTTTTATCCGATGTCGCCGACGACCTGTACCGGCTGGCAACCCAGTTTGCCGCCAACCGGCAGGTGGCCGACATGCACAGCTACAAGCTGCTTTGCCGGATTGTCAAAGACCAGTTGGATGTGCATGACGATGGCACCATCGAGGTCAAGGCACCCAAACAGATTCCTTCCGATTCACTGCAAAACCCCTCCGATCCGGATGCTACCTACAGTGGCCACAAAGGCCAAGGCTACCAGGTCCAGATCATGGAGACCTACAGCGAGCACGAAGATGGCGCCAAGGACCCGGGCCAGTTGAATTTGATCACCTACGTCGAAGTGGGACCTGCTTGCCAAAGCGATGCGCAGGCGCTTCTGCCGGCCATCGAGACGACCCTGGAAACCGGTCTTGCCCCCGAACAGGTTCAGGCAGATTCCCTTTACGGTTCGGATGAAAACTGCCAACAGGCCGCCGAGTTGGGTGTCGAGGTAATCAGTCCTAAGATGGGGGTAGAAAAGAGCGAATCGGGGAGCCTGAGCGCTTTTCAGTTCCTCTCCAGTGGACATGTGGATAAATGCCCTGCCGGTCACGAACCGGCTTTGCGCAAGAAAAAGAAGGATCGTTACACCCAGGGTTTTGAAATCGATCTTTGCGAAAAATGCCTCCTGGTATCCGACTGTGTCGTGAAAAGGAAGGCCAAGTTTTTCTGCCTGAACTACACTGAAAAAAATCTTCGCATCGCCAAACGGCGCCAGTATGAACGCAGTGAAGAATTCAGGCAAAAGTACCGGTGGCGCGCCGGGGTTGAGGCGACCATGAGCCAGTATGATCGGCTTACGGGAGTCAAACGCTTGAGGGTCAGAGGCCGAAAGGCCGTACACTATGCTGCGGTGATGAAGGCTACGGCGCTCAACATCATGCGGGCAGTGGCGGCCAGGCAGGCCCGGATGCGGGCCAGCGGGGCCGAAACAGACCGGAACCAGGGTGTTTGTCGTGTTTTTCGGCTTTTCAAAGAGCGAATAGGCGGCATTTTCCGTTCTATGGCCGGATGGGCCGCCAGGAAACTTGCATTACGAACATATGCTCATAACGCGGTTTGATTCGAACTCCGATTTTTTACGAGCTTGTCAAACTTCAGTTGGGGATTTGTGGAAACATGGATCATAAACAGTTATAAAATCGAAATGATAGCACCGTTCGTAAACCGGCGCAGTCCGCGACTAAAATAATAAAAACTGAGGTGTGTGCCGAATTTTTCGGGACGCCGCACTACTTTTGTCCCCTGGCGCGATAAAGCTTCATGCCAAAGCGTTAGAGGCCAGCAACTCACAAGCAATGCTGCTGCTTTGTAGACGCATGATGCTTTCCTCGGAATACCCGAAACTCAGCAAGTTGATACTGCCGTACCATGTGATGTGATCGTCTATGACGGCAAATTTCTGGTGGATACTGGGTTTTTGGATCAGTCGGATACCTGCTGCTTCAGCCATGGAGAAAACATCCTGAAGGACGGCCTTGTTTCCAGCCGAGAAATCCTTGGCGGGGCGTGTCATGATCGTCACGCGTACCTGTTTTGACAGGAGGGCTTGAAAATACGCCATCATCTGCAACATCCTTTTTCGTGAGACAAATGGGCTGACGATGGTTACGCTGGTTGAAGCGTTTTCGATGTCCTTCACATAAACCGGGAAAAAGTTGTCCTTGCCGAAAATGATATTGGTGGGGGATTTTGAAAAGGTTTCAACCCTTGTCCGGTAACCGATGGCGGCATACCCTTTTAGCCTTTTACCATACATCCGCTCCAGCATTCTCACATGCAGATCCACATAATCGTAGATCTGCACCTCCTTTTTGTTTTCACAAATCCGGTGGAGCCTGCCTGCGTATTGTTGCAGGGTGCCTTTCCAGGATATGGGCATAGCAAAAAACAGGGTGTCCAGCCGGGGCTCGTCAAAGCCTTCCCCGATGTACGATCCCGTTGAAACCAGGACAAAAGGCTCGCCGGGCGGGATAGCCTGGATGTCTGCCATGATCCGGGCGGATTCCTTGTCCCCCATGCCGCCGGTGAGGCAGATGACCCGGTCCACTTTTTTCTGAAGCCGTTTTCCCAGGTCGGCGACATGGGCCTTGCGGCCGGTGAGGACAAGGGAAGCACGTCCCGTTTCATAAGATCGGACCACATCGTCAACGATGAGTTGGTTGCGGATTTCATCTGATACCAGTCGCTCTTTGATTTCATGCAGGGTCAGTTCCTTGCCGTCTTTCCCTGCGCCGGCCCGAAAGGAGGTGAAACGGGGAATCAGGCAATGGTTAAAAGGGCTCTTTTGTGCCTGCTTTTTCGCGTCGACTGAATACCGCACAGGGCCGCAGTAAAAAAAGATAATGGGATGATGGCCGTCAGGTCTCCCGGGGGTGGCGGTCAGGCCGTAAACGGATTTTGCATTGGCCTTTTTCAAAATCTGTTCAAAGGTGAAAGCCGGAACGTGGTGGCATTCGTCCACAATGATCATTCCGTAGTTTTTCACGCATTCGCGGACATCACCGCCCCGGTTGAGAGACTGCATAAGGGCAACATCCACAATGGAAGAGAGCCGATCCTTGCCGGCGGCCAGGTGACCGATGATTTCCGTTTTTCTTTTCCGCCCGCGTTTCGCCTGGGGTTCGGGAAGGGTTTCGTTGATGACGAGAAACCGGGCCAGGCGCTCGCGCCATTGTGAAACCAACTGCTGCCGGTGAACCAGAACCAGGGTGTTGACCTGTTTTGCAGCGATCAGGCTGGCCCCGACGACGGTTTTTCCGAATGCCGTGGCAGCGGCCAGAACCCCGATGTCATGGGCAAGCAGCGCTTTTACCGCTGCCTGCTGCTCACCTTTCAAGATCCCGTTGAATTCAACCCGGATCGGTTTTCCCGGGTTGGTTTCATCCGTGCTTTTTCGATTTACTCCATGTTCATCCAAAAGAGCCTGAAGGTCGCTTTCACAACCGCGGGGAAGGGACAGATGGGTGCCATGATCGTCGCAACAGGAGATTACCCGGGGCTTGCCAAAGGTGGACAAACGCATGGCCTGGGCCTTGTAGAATAACGGGTTTTTGAAAGCCGCCAATCGCTTGATCGTGTTCAACGCCCTTTGGCTGAATCCTTTTTTATCGATGTAGAGCATCCCGGATTTGATGATTTTAGCGGATCTTGAAAAGTCATCCTGCGTTAATTTTCCTCGAACCGTTCTCCAGGGTGTCGCTTCTTCTTCCGGCCCCGTTTTCAATTCCCCCAGATCCAGTCCCCGGACCAGTTTTGCGATAACGCTGTTTAGTTGCGCTTCATCCAGTCGCGGTGCCTGGGAAAGAAACGCCCACTGGTCCGGCCATGGTGCGAAGTTTTCATCGACAAAAACAGAGTTCCCCTTTTCACGGGCCTTTTTCTGAAGTGGTAGGGCGATGAGGTTGCCGTATCCGCCTTCCGGCATGGTATCCTGGTTGGGAAACAGCCGGTCATAGGACGAGAAGGCGATTTCGTGGCGTTTTCCCATGGCATGGGTGAGCAAGGCCGTACCGAATCTCCGGGCCAGGGCGGCGGGGTGCTGCTGCTTGAAGAAAAACCAGACATGGCCGCCGTTGCCGGACTGGGATCGTTCGACCGCCACGGGGATATCAAACCGGGCGCAGGT
The DNA here is from genome assembly GCA_963668645.2 of Desulfobacterales bacterium. GTDB lineage: Bacteria > Desulfobacterota > Desulfobacteria > Desulfobacterales > UBA2174 > UBA2174. Next base: position 620,578 of record CAXXWC010000021.1, on the reverse strand, counting down.
TCTCTGAATAACGGCAATGTCTTTTTCCCAACCTTCTTCATCAAAATCCATGGCTAAAAAGTGACAGGTGTCGCCGGGTAGCAAGGGATAGATGCCTGCAATCAGATTGCCCCTGAGGTGGAATTCCACCACGGTTTGCGAAAAGGGAACGTGGGCTTTGTGGGGGCACTTGTAGCATTTCATCCGGGGCCTGTCACAGACCCCGGGCCGCCACTCATTCCGGCAGACCGGGCTGTATCCGGATTTTCCCTTTTTACTGCACCATTTTCGGGCATAGACATCCGAACGCCCATTGAACAGGGACATGAAGAGCGCGATTTTTTCACTTATCGGGGAATAATGGTTGACGTGTTTGTCCGCACCATCGGCGAGAATGTCCCGGCTCGGACCGGGGGTACATAGATCCGGAGTCGGATCTGGATGGGACTGGGTTGAACGGAGAGCAGATTCCAGTTCCGCTATTCTGGCCTTCAGAGATTTGTTCTCTTCGACAAGGGCCTGGAATTTATCTTTCAGTTCCGGATATGGCAGGTCTTTCATTTCGGATCGTCCATGTCGTGCTGGTTTTATATATGCAACAGGCTGAAATGGCAAACCCGACGTTTGCCAACTTCTCGATTTGCATAGAAAAGCACAACATGTCGTGCTGCAAAGACATCAACCTAAAAAAAATGCACCAGCCTGTCTGCGGTCAGAAATCGCTACCTTCGATTCCGGATTCAAACAAGTGCAATCGCGCGTTTCGGTTCTGTGGTGTTGAAGTGTGAAAAGCTGAGCCGTCCGGTCGCTGCGTTCACTTCGAACGGGTTTGCTCACGAATCACCATCAGGGTGGCGCTGCTCCGGGAAATATCCCTGTCCCGATCATTACGGTCCATGCAGTCGACGATAACCAGGACGCGCCCGCGTTTGAACACCGTCGCTTCGGCAATCAAGCGCCCTTCAGAGGCCATGGACAAAAAGTTGTTTTTCAGCTCGATCGTGGTCAGGTTTTCACCGGGGGGCGAGAGTGGTCATCACGGCGTGGGCGGCTGTTTCGCTGGAAAGCGCGATGGAAAGCCCGCCTTGGAGAATTCCTGCCCCTTGCCGGAACTCGGGCCGGATGGCCATGCTGAATCGGGCATAACCCTGGCGGATCTCCTCGACGGTGATCCCCAGAAAATCAAGAAAGGGGTTGTCTACAGGCTCACCTGAGGTGAGTTTTTTCAAATAGGCCGGATAATCAAACATGCCAAAACCTCCTTGAACAACGCTTTTGCCATATTTTTTGGATGTCAGGCAACGTAATTTATCGGTTCTTTAGTGTTATCGCAAATCTTTGTGGAGCCCGCCAGTGTATTGTTGCAGGGTGCCTTTCGCCGGACGGGATGGCTTGGATGTCTGCCATGCCCGGGGCAGATTCCCTGTCCGCAATGCCGCCGGTGAGGCAGACGACCCGGTCCACCTTTTTCTGAAACCGTTTTCCAGGTCGGTGGCATGGGCCTTGCATCCGGTAAGAACAATGGAAGCACGTCCGCGTTTCATAAGATCGGCCACATCGCCTGATCAAAGAAATGTAAGAACGCTCTCGATGGGGTAACCTCTCGGCGGAACAGAGGATTGCCGTCAAATAGTGCCGGTTCGGTTCGTCGGTGGGGCCGTAGCAGGGCCGTCGGCGAGAACCGCCGTAAAAAATACTTGACAAGCGAAAAAATGCTTGACACGAACATTTCGTGTCTATATATAAAACACAGTTCAATATATAGACACACGGTGTGGGGGCCGGTCATCAGGCAACAAAAGGCAACTTCATTGGCATACTAACCCCGAAGGAGCTTTGATCTTTACAGAAAAGACTTAAAGGAGGCTCTGTCCGGTTATTTTCATGGGTCCATATAAAGAGGTAGTGACTTGCCTCATGGTGCACCCATGGACGAAAAAGCGTTTTTCCCTCAGGATTTCGGTTCAAAGTCCTTGGGTTAACCAAGTGCCGGTGTTTCAGGGTTAACCCCTTGTGGCCGAAACCGATCAAGCAGGTGGCCAAAATGCGCAGGGACTATGCGGACAATATCGTGATCTACGCCAGGCATCGAATCGCCAGTGCTCCATGCGAGTCGATCGACGCCAAGATTGAGTGGGCTAAGCGTTTGTCCTGTGGTTTTCGCAATCGTTATCTTCCCGTAAAGCGGTCAATTTCCCTGTTCCGGTTTGAATCTACACTACAACCCGTTGCCTTCGTCGAGCCTATGTTTCAATGGGACCGTACCTCCTTCATGTCGGGGCAACCCGTTAAATGGCCTGAAGCGGCTTAAAAGAAAGGTTGTTGAGATGAAAAAAAGAGCTTTATCTACAATTGTTATGTTTCTATTGCTCGGAATTTTCAGTGTGGGAGAATGCCTTGCGGGTGCTGAAAAATTTCCGGAGCAGCCTATCGAATGGATAATCCGTTGGAGTGTGGGCGGCGGTTCCAGCCGATATGCCAGAGCTTTTTCCAAACATCTTAAAAATGAGCTCAATACACCGCTTGCCATTGTCAATATTCCCGGAGCATCCGGAGCTGTCGGTATGATTGAGTATATGAAAAGAGCTCCGGATGGGTACTCCATCCTTGGCATAGAGACCGACTATGTCATCTCCACTGCACTCGGGATCTATAAATCCAAAATCGAAGATCTTGATTATATCGGCAGGGTTCAGATGGATTCAGCATGGATACTTACAATGCCGAACAGCCCATTTAAAGGTTTTGACGATGTTGTCGCCGAAGCCAAGAAAAAGCCGGGTAAGCTATTGCTCGGCGGCATTGGCTTGACATCGTCCGAAGCAATAACGGTGGCCAAACTGGATAAACAGGGAATAAAAATAAAGTATATCTCCTATGATGGTGGTGGTGAATTGCATGCCGCTTTGTTCAGGGGTGATGTGGATATCATATGGGAAGAAGTGAGTGACGTCTTGCATTATGTACAAAACAATCAGATGAAACCACTTGTGGCGTGTGTCGGGAAAAGAATCAACGGGTTTCCTGACCTGCCGACCATGAAAGAATTGGGATTCGATGTCGATTTCCCCTTTTTCAGGGGTATTGCTATTAAAAAAGGTGTCGATCCTGTCATACGGGAAAAATTAAGCCAAGCAGTCCTGAAAGCATCGGAAACAAAAGAATGGCAGGATTATATGCTGGAGAAAAAAATGGATGCCAGCCAGAGCCATCTGAGTGGTCAAGAATTTGGCGAATTTGTCAGGAGTTATTACAATGACCTGAAAAAAATAATCGATGAGACCGGCTTTTCGGTAAAATAAACAGATTCATGTATATCTGGGACAACCGTGAGAACCATTTTTGCAACTTTAGAGTTGAAGATGTGGGAAAATGGCGGCCTTTGCCTCTGATACCAGACGCTTGATCGATGTAATCGTTTCAATGCCTGATCAGCCCTCCGCACCAATGCCCTACCGTAAACCCGCGTCTTACGGTCAAGGCCGCCATTTCCCGCCAATCTGCAACAGCCTTCCAAAGCCTACTGCACAACCGAACCGCATCCTTCCCGGAAGGGGATACGGGCACGGTTTGTGCGTATTAGCAACAGAAGGGCTTCGATTTCAATGCGGATATAACAACAGCATGATGATTGAAACCAACCAGATAACGGACTTATGAAAACAATTGCCCCCAAAACCATTGACAGAAGGTCATAAATGAAAATAGCAAGATTAAAACACATGTTGTTTTTGATGTATCTTGCCGTTGCGGGATATCTATTCATAAATGTCGGCGGCAACGGTAGCCTCACTAGCTATGCCATCTGGTCTAGACCTGAGTTCTGGCCAAGAACGGTCTTGGTCGGGTTAAGCTTGACAGTTTTTATGAAGCTGTATTGGCCGCAAAAGAATTCTACAACAACAAGTAGTGTTAGGGAATTTATAAGTCTGCTGTTCAGTAGTAGAATCATTCTGGGGATATTGATCGTATCGGTATACTGCTTTAGTACTGAATATCTCGGTTTTGCATTTGCGACAATGCTGTTTTTGTGCATTTTTATGCGATTTCTAGGACAAACAAATCTAAAATATCTTATAATAGGATCGTCGGTCTCCGTTCTTCTAATCCTGTTTATTTTTTGGCGCCTTTTATATGTTTCTCTACCAAAAGGGTTTGGGATTTTTCTCGATTTTTCGAATTTGATTTTAACGATAGTTAGATTGGGGGCGACAGGGTAAAATGGAGATCTTGATTAAAAGCATCGCAATGATCGCACAGCCGGATAACTTTCTGTGGCTGGCAGGTGGAACCTTTATCGGGATTTTTTTTGGAGCGATTCCAGGCATTAACGGGTTAATGGCTGCAATTTTATTTGTTCCGTTTACCTATTCACTCGGTCCTATTGCCTCCATCTTGGCACTGGTGGGCATATATCAGGGGAGTAATTTCGGAGGATGTATTACCGCAGTCCTTTTCAATATACCCGGAGACCCGGCTGCGGTATGTACGACATTTGACGGTCATCCAATGGCCAAAAGGGGAGAGGCGGGAAAAGCGATAGGTTCCGGTCTGTTCGGTTCCGCTATTGGAGGATTGATCGGAACTTTCTTTTTAATTTTGCTCGGACCTTATATCGCAAAAATTGCGTTGAAATTCGGTCCGCCTGAGCTATTCAGCTTTATTTTCATGGGTTTGATGACGATTTCGTCAATTGCCGGTAATTCATTTATCAATGGTTTGTTGTCGCTATTTATTGGGCTTTTGATTGCATGTATCGGGTTGAGTCCTATGACGGGTGTCCCTCGTTTCGTTTTCAATTCAGACTACCTTCTAGGAGGGATAAATTTTATCGTTGCGCTAATGGGCCTATTCGCCCTGTCGGAAGTATTTGATCGACTGAATGACAGGCGCATCTATTATCAAGAAGAAAATGTGGGCGGGGATAAGGTTGAATTGCCAAAATGGTCGGAGCTTAAAACCTATTTGAAATCCACAATACCACGCAGCAGTATTTTAGGGACGATTGTTGGAGCGATACCCGGTGCGGGAACGGTTCTCGGCTCCATCATGTCCTATGGTCTAGCAAAACAGTTTTCCAAAGATTCTGATAAGTTCGGCACGGGCATACCAGAAGGTGTCGTAGCGCCCGAGTGTGCCAATAACGCATGTGCCGCAGGTGCCGTATTAACAATGCTTACTCTGGGGATTCCAGGAAGTGCGGTAACGGCAATTATTCTGGGAGCGTTTATCATTGCAGGGCTTAATCCGGGGCCCATGATTTTCATGAATAATCCTGAAATCGTCCATGCCTGTTTCGGAGGGATGCTGATTGTTAATTTCCTGGTTCTGTTTCTTGGATTGGCAATGACCAGAATGTTCGTTAAAGCGACGAAACTCCCGGTTTTTATATTGGACCCGTTGATTATTGTATTTTCATATATCGGTGTTTATTCACTAAGGAGTAGCTTCGCGGACATTATGATTATGACGATATTCGGAGTTATCGGATATATTCTTAAACGCCTGGATATGTCCATCGGTCCTTTGGTTTTGGCCCTTGTTCTGGGGCCCCTCGCCGAAAAGAACTTCGTACTTGCCACGAGGCTTTCCGATGATGGTTTATTAGTATTCCTGACACGTCCCATATCTCTTGTCATGTTGATTTGTGCTGCAATAACGCTGAGCTTCCCCATAATTAAAAAGAGATTTATGGAAAAAAGTCTGGGGAAAATAGCCGCCTCATCTGTGGAGAAAGCATAAAATCCCATGTCGGGTAATAAAATCGTATATCTCCTTTTAGGAGTGGCATGATCTGGGTAAAAAGTATTCATGAATAGATAAACCACTGAATGACCGCAGTCGGTTCGTTCATGCAGATGGGCGGTGATCGCATGGCTTTACTTAATGTGTGCCGGTGCTAAGGGGGTTTTGTGCTTACGCATCAATTTTAAAGTCGCTATCAGCCCTTAGAAACGATGCGTAAGGATTGCTCTTTTTTGATGATTAAAAAGGATTTTTGAAAGAAGGTGATAATATGTCTGTCCTTTCGGAAGCAGCCAAATTTGCAGATATAATGAGTAATGAAGATTTGCCTGAAAAGGTGATTGAAATTGCAAAAAAGGCGTTGATTGATTATGTCGGTGTTACGTTGGCCGGAAGCAAAATTGAAGTAAGCAGAATTGTTCAAAAATATATAACACGTTGGCCATCAGTTCCAGAGGCAAGAGTTTTTGGAACGGATATTTTTGCAAGTCATGATCTTGCAGCTCTGGCAAATGGAACAGCAGGACATGCTTTGGATTATGATGATGTTAATGATCCTATGGCAGGGCATCCAACTGTGGCTGTAGCATCTGCCGCGTTTGCAGCCGGTGAATTTGTCAATGCTTCGGGATATGAAATTTTGAAGGCATATGCAGTCGGATTGGAGATTGAAAATAGAATTGCACAATTAGTCATGCCCGATGTTACGCAAAATGGTTGGCATACGACGAGTGTGTTTGGAACCTTGGGTGCGGCTGCAACAGCGGCAATGTTAATGAATCTGGATGAAAGGCGATTTGTTAATGCGCTAGGTATTGCTTCATCCATGGCAAGTGGGATCAGAGCTAATTTCGGGACTATGACAAAACCTTACCACGCAGGGATGGCGGCATTTAATGGTTGTAAAGCGGCGATTTTGGCGGGATACGGCCTTACATCTTCAAAAAATGCTTTTGAAGCACAGGACGGTTTCGCGCAAACATTTGCCGGGAAAGAGACGATAACTGATCGGCCTTGTTTCGGAGACCCCTGGGTTATTGTTAATCCAGGTCTTGCCTTTAAAAAATATCCATGCTGCTTCGGAACACATGCAGCGATAGATTGTATCTTTGAAATATTAAATAAGTCCTCTTTTACGGCAGATGATGTAGAAAAAATTTCAGCAGGAGTAGGCCTTATCGGTCCAAGAGAACTTGTATGTCACAATCCTCAAGACTGTATTGAAGCCAAGTTTTCTATGGAGTATGTTCTCGCCTCTGCGATCGTTTATGGTAGGGTAGGCGTAGAACAATTTGCTGATGAGCTGGTTAATAACCCAATAATCAAGGAAATTATTCCAAAGGTAAAACTGGAAGTCGACCCTGAATATGAAAAATTGGGATTTGGTATCGAGCCGTGCAAATTGACCATTTTGTTAAAAGACGGAAGAATCCTAAAAGGTAGATGTGACGAAGCGAAAGGTGTTCCAGGGAATCCTCTTAGTGATCTGGATATCAAGAAAAAATTCATTGACTGTTCATCCGCTGTGCTTCCTTCGGATAGATCTAATCGGATTTTTGAGTTGCTGTTTTCATTAGAAAAAATTGAAACGATCGATACAGTGATGGATTTTGTCTATTAGAAGTATATTTTTTGCAAATGTTTATCGGAGGTAAAAAATATGGGTCATTCGATGATTGATTCTGCACTATTTAGGAATTTTTTCGGTTCCGAGAGGGCCAGAGAGATATTTTCAGACGAAAACATGCTTAACAAGTGGTTCGAATATTGGGCTGCTCTCGCACAAGCCGAAGAGGAGCAAGGAATAATCCCTGAAGGCGTGGCTGATGAAATCCGCAACAAAGGTAAAGTTCAAAATTTTGATTTGAAACAAATCAGGTTGAAAATTGAAGAAACCACTCATCCTTGTATCCCCGTTTTGTGGGAACTGGAGGAAATAACTAAAGATGGTTTGGGCAAATGGGCTCATTGGGGGGCTACCCTTCAAGATCTTACCGATACGACTTTCTCTCTATTGTTAAAAGAAGGTTCATTCTATTTCGAAGAAGTACTCATCGATATGATTAAAAGGTGCTTGGAGCTTGCTAAAGAGTATCGTAATACTTCTATGCCCGGGCGTACCCATCAGATGCATGCCGTACCGATGACCTTTGGCGAAAAATGCGCCATCTATGCCGATGAGCTTTCCCGCAGTCTTACCCGGTTGAGAGATTGTCGTGAGCGTGTATTCAAGGGTCAATTCGCCGGTGCTTCGGCCACCCTTGCCTCTTTGACTGTTGACGGCCATGATGGTCTTGCGGTTCAAAAACGTCTCTGTGAACTTCTCGACATTTCTGTTCCTTCTGCCCCTTGGCATAGCGCCCGGGATACGATGGCTGAATATTCATGCATTCTCAATGTGATGGCGGCCAGTTGTTCCAGAATATGCTTTGACCTGCAAGGGATGCATAAACAAGAAGTCGCAGAAATTGAAGAAGATTTTCCCAGGGGCAGACTTGGCTCTTCCACCATGCCACAAAAACGTAATCCTGATAACTTTGAAACCGTTATCGGTCTTGCGTGGATTGTTAACGCTCAGGCCAACGTTGCCATTAACTGTCAACATGTACAGCATGAACGCTGTACTGCATGCATGATGGCAGATTGGTACTACGTGCCTGAAATCAACATCGTTACCGGAAGTATTCTGGAAATGACCCTGAATTTGCTGCGTACGCTTCATGTTTATCCTGAGAACATGAGACGCAATCTCAACATTACTAGAGGTGGCCTTAACGCTGAAGCTATGATGATTAAGCTCGGTCATAAAATAGGCCGCATGGAGGCCCACCATGTGGTTTATGAAGCTGCAATGAAGTCCTATGAAGAAAAGCGGGATCTTGGTGATGTTCTTATTGAAGATCACCGTGTCACTTCTATTTTCAGCGAAGAAGAGGTAAGATCTATTCTTATGCCTGAGAACTATGTTGGTATTGCTCCACAAGTTGTTGATCAGGTTATTGCATCTGTCGGTAAGATTTTGTAGATAAACACGTCAAACGTTTTGTCCGTTTATTGTCGAATCGATGGTATGGACTAGGCGAGACAAGCAGATTTGGTGATAGCTATCCGCCTTCGGATAAGAAATTGTGAAAATGTCCAAGGCTTGATCGAATTTCAAAAGTCTGACTATCAGATCTATACCGGGGCAGGACCGGCTCCATAGCGAGGGGCGATTATGATGATAGTTGCCGGTTGGAATCCCGGCTCATCTTGTCGGGCTGGCCAAGACAGAAGGGATAAAAGGCTGAAATAGGGTCTATCAACCGGACAGGATGATCAAAAAGGAATGGGCCTCCGGCCTCTATCACCGAGGTCACTGTGCACGATTGCAGATACGCCATGTATCGCCAGCAAATCCTTACCCCCAGGCTGCGAGACGTTCCGGTTGCGTATGCGCCCTGGAAGGTGCTCTGCTCCGCGTTCATATTTTCCAATGGCGCCCACATACGCTTCGTTTTCTCTTGAAAATAAACAAAAAGTTATTTATAGCTTTTTGGAAAATCGACCCGCCATGGCAATATTCCTTTCAGATCCAAGATGTTGACATGAAAAGGGGGGCGGAGTAAAAAGCTGGATACAGTAACATCACCGGGCTTGATTCGAACGCCGAGTCTTGGGGTAACTTGTGAAGCCTAAGTCAACGGAAGTTGAGAATATACGACTATGAATAAAAGTGCACCCAAATTAAATTCAACTGAAAAGGTTCTTGAGATCCTTGTGTCTTTTTTGGAGAATCAGGAGTCGTGGGGCGTCAGGGAGTTGGCATCAAAACATGGGTTTGCCCCAGGTACGGTGCAGCGTATTCTAACGGCACTTAAAAAGTATAACTTCATAGAACAGAATCCCACCTCAAAAAAATATCAGCTTGGTCTTATCTATTTTAAATTTTTTAACATTCTTCAGACTAAAAACACTGTGATCAAAGTTGTGCGTTCATCTATAGAAGCCCTAAGCTTGTTAACCAAAGAAACGATCTGCCACCACATCATAAAAGAGACATACAATCTTTGTATCGATAAAATTCAGCCTTCCGATACATTCACGGTCATCAAGGATATAGGGGCCATCTCCCCCCTTTATGTGGGGGCCTCCTCCAAATGCCTTTTAGCCTTTTCCTCTGAAACATTTATCGAGGCTTACCTGTCGATGCAACAACTGACTGCGTATACAGAAAACACGATCACAGATAAACGAACATTACTCAAAGAACTTGAGCTTATCAGGAACCGGGGTTATTCACAGAGTATCAGTGAGAAGCGCGTCGGTATCGCCTCAGTGAGTGCGCCCATTTTCGACCACACAGGGTCCCTTTTGGGCGCTGTCAGTGTCGATTTTCCTGAAAGTAAATTCTATGATGAGGTGCATCGGCACTTTTGTATAGATTCGTTGCTGACTACGGTCAGGGAGATTTCCCGGAAATTTAAGCCCGAGTAACACTCGATCAGCCGATCGCCTCCGATGGTATTCGGTTGCCGGTAGCCATTCCGACGCTCAGCCGGCCGCATAGCGACGGTTTCATCCATGCCTGTAGTGGATGCCGAAGGGTGCCCGCGGATAGGTCCACTGGGTGATCCCCTTGATGGCGCACACCAGGCGGCAGGTGCCGCATTCGAGGCAGCCGGCATAGTCGTAGGAAACATCGCCGTCGGCATCGAGGGTGTAAAGTGCCGCCGGGCAGACATAGAGGCAAGGTTTGGCTGCGCATGTCCGGCAGATGTCCCGGTCGATCCGGATATGCGGGTTTTCCTCGTCGATCTCGAACTTGTCCAGGGCCAGGAGGGTTGCGGCGTCCATCAGTTGGGTGGTCATAGCGATCGGATCCCCTTTGCAGCGAATTTGAGAATCTGCCACCAGGACAGCCCATTGCGTTTGACGGCTGCAGCCACGATCTGCCGCAGCCGCCGGGGCGCATGGCCGCCGGCGGCGAAAAGACCGGCGCATACATCGGCTGCCGTATCCGGTGCTTTGTCATAGAGCCAGGTGGTATCCAGAACGTCGAAAGTCGGGTCGGCAGCCTTCATCGTTGCCAGCAGGCCTATCCGTTCGAGGGCCTCCCGATAGAGCGGACCTGCTTCGGAGTCGCGCGTTGCAGCGACGATGGCCTCGGCGGCCGCGATCCCACTCAGGATCGCCAGGTCGACACCACGGATGGTGTACCCGGCGTTGATCACGAATCCGGCCGCATCGCCGGCCAACAGAAGGCCCTCGCGGTCAAGGGTGGCCGGAACCTGGCGCCACCCGGCTTCGGAGACCAGGTGGGCCCCGTACTCCACGGTCTGACCGCCTTGAATCAGCGCCTGGATCGCCGGGTGGCATTTGAGTTGTTGGAGCACGGCATGAACCGGCTTTTTACGTTCAGCAGCCTGCCCGGGGCAAAGCACGCAGCCCAGCGATACGCTCTGGCGGTTGGTGTAGACAAACCCACCGCCGTGGATTCCGTTGGTGCCGCCGAGGATTACCCGTGCCGCCCCTCGGCCCGGAGCGAGGTTGAAGCGCGCCTCGATGGTCTCGGCCGGCAGGGCGATCACTTCCTTGAGGCCGACACCCACCGTGTGGGCCGGGATCTGCGGGATCAGGCCGGCACTTTGGGCCGTCAGGGAGTTTACCCCGTCGGCTGCCACCACCATATCCGCGAAGATTTCGTCCTCCCCGGCGCGTACCCCCACGATCCGCCCCTGACGTTCGATGACCCCATCGACCCGGATGCCGCACGCCAGCACCGCTCCGGCGGCCTCGGCCCGACCGGCGAGCCATTCGTCGAAGTGTGCCCGCAGGATCGTACTCGAAGTCAGGGCCTGGACCGGATCACGGTAGTCGATGACCAGGGCGCGATCAGCGGAAAGCAGCATGATCTGTTCGTGGGTCACCGGGCGTTCCAGGGCCGCCTGGGCATTCAAGCCGAGATCGAGCATCTCCAGGGCGTAGGTGTAAAAGCGCCCGCCGGCGAGGTTCTTGGCGCCGGGCGTGTCGCCGCGTTCCAGCAGCAGCACCTGTTTTCCGGCCTTGGCCAGACGGTAGGCGCAGGCGGCGCCGGCCGGGCCGGCGCCGATGATCGCCACGTCGAATTTTTCGTCATCGCTCAAAAGAGCCTCCACTGCGCACCGGATCCGGGCGCGCGCCGACGGCCGCAAAGCCGGCCGATGGTCGTCGTTTTCGATGGCGCTACCGGTTGCGGCACCTTTCGATCAGGGCCGGCAGCACGGTGTAAAGATCTGCGACGATGCCGTAATCGGCCTGCTGGAAGATCGGTGCGTTCTTGTCCTTGTTGACCGCCACGATGGTGTGGGCCTGGCTGACGCCGAACATATGCTGGACCTGTCCAGAGATGCCGAGGGCCAGGTAGAGGTCCGGTTTGATCATCTGGCCCGAGACCCCGATGTAGCGCGCCTTGGGCAGCCAGTGCTCGATTTCGGCCAGGGGGCGGCTGCAGCCCACCGTGGCATCGATCAGGGCGGCCAACTCATCGGCCATGGCCAGGTCCGCTTGCCTGGCAAAGCCGCGCCCGACTCCGATCACCTTCTTGGCGGCGGATAGGTCGACGTCGCTGCCGGTCTTGAACCGGGTTTCGAGGCGGCGGGTGGCGGTTTTAGGCGGGATGAACGCCACGGCCCGCGTTTGACCGGCAAAGGCCTTTGGTGCCGGGCGGGCCTTGAATACGCCCGCGCCTACGGTAATCACCGTGGTTGTGCAACAGGCGCGCAGCGTGCGGATCGCTGCACCGCCGTAGACGATGGACCGCACACCGGGCCGATCGCCGTCGCAGGTCACCTCGAGGGCGTCGACCAGGGCGCTGGTACCCAGGGCCGCGGCCAGACGGCCGGCGATGAGCTTGCCGCGGGCGTTGCCGCGGATCAGCACCAGATTTGGCCGCTCCTGGGCGACCCGGTCGTAAATCGTTTCGAAATACGCTTCGACCGGGTGCGGTGCGCCGTCGCCCATTTGATATATGGCATCGGCCCCGCAGTCCCTGGCGCGATTCTCTCCGTCTTTATCGAAGACCAGGGCCGTTACCGGACCGCCCAAATCGGCGGCACCGGTGCAAAGGTCGTCCAGGGCTTCGGCCCGGTCGGCAAAGACGAATACGTTATCAATTTTGCCCATGTTGTGCGATCTCCTTGCCAGGGGTCAGTTGCAGATCTGCTGGAAGATTTCGTCGACCGCGTCCTCGCCTTCGAGGATGATCCGCTTGCGATCGACCTGTTCCGGGGCCAGGGTCGCCACGATTTCAGTGGCGGCCGGACCACCGGCCAGGCCCAGATCGGCCAGGGTCCATTCGGTGGTGGGCTTGCGGCCGGCGGCCAGGATCTCCTTCATGCCCGGAATCCGCGGCAGGTTGATGTCGCTGGTGACGCATACGACGGCCGGCAGATCGATTTCGTGGATCTCCACCCCATCCTCCAGAGCCCGTTCGAGCCTCAGCCCGGCGGCGGCCGGTTCGATCCTGCAAACGGCGTTGAGCACGGGCAGGCCGAGGAGCTGGCCGATCTGGGGCCCTACCTGGCCAGCGTAAAGATCGGCCGAACCCTCGCCGCAGATCACTAGATCGAAGGGTCCCATCTTGCCGATGGCGCCGGCCAGCACGCGGGCCGTCAGGTGGGTGTCGGCCTCTTCTATCGCGCCGTCGCTGACGGTGAACAATGCGTCGGGACCGCGCGAGAGGATCGCCTTTTTCAGTTTGGAGTTTTGCAGGATGTCGCCGCCGGCGCTCAAGGCGGTGAGGGTGCCGCCTGTTTTTTCGGCCAGTTGTTTGCCGGCCTCGACGGCGTTCAGATCGTAGAGTCCGATTTTCCATTGGGCGCCGTCGAAAGACAGGCTCCGGTCGGTGTTGACCCGGATGTCCTGTTCATCAACGACGAGTTTATAGCAGCAGATGATGCGCATCGTTTCGCTCCAGAGTTTCAGTGCGACGCCGGCTTTGAGGGCCGGAACTTGTTGATGATCCGCTGTTCGTACAACCGCTGGATCTCTTCTTCGTCGTAGCCCAGTTCGCCGAGCACCGCTTCGTTGTGCATCCCGTAGGTCGGGCTGCCCGTGTCGATCGCGCCTGGATGGCGGCTGAATTTCGGTACAACCCCGATCCCCTGGATTTCGCCGAGCTTGGGGTCGTTCCAGCGGATGATGGTGTGGCGGGCCCGGTACTGGGAGTTGGCCAGCATGTCGGAAAATTCCATCACCTTGCTGCAGGGGATCTGGGCCGTGCGCAGCCGGTCCTGGACCTCGTCGGAGGAGTGGTCCTGGCAAAACGCCTCGATCGCTTTGAAGAACTTTTCGGCCACCGGTCCGCCCCCCGGTGCGAAGACCGGCGGCAGGCGGTCAAAGTCCGGGTCGCTGTCCAGACCGATGGCGTCGACGATGCGCCGCAGGATGGTGGCGCCGACCGGGACGATGACGACCCACTTGTCGTCATGGCACTTGTAGACCGACAGGCCCAGATGGGTGTTGCCCCGGCGCGGATGCTGGATCCCCTTGTTGAACCCCTCGATGGGATAACCGCCGGTGATGCGGGCCATCGATTCGTACTGCGACACATCGATACTTTCGCCCTGGCCGGTCTGTCGGGCGCGCAGCAGGGCGGCCAGCGAAGCCCAGGCCGCGGTGAACCCGGTGACGTAGTCGCAGGCGTACGGGCCGATGGAAAGCGGGGGCAGGGGGTCGGGCATCCCGTTGAGGGCCATGAAGCCGCTGAAGGCCTGGCCGATGGGATCGTAGGAGGTGTAGGCCAGGTAGTCCGGATCGCCGCTCTGGCCATACCCGGAAACGTGCACGATCACCAGGGCCGGATTGATCTGCCACAGCGTCTCATCGGTGAGCCCCCACTTGTCCCAGGTCCGGGCCTTGGACGATTCGAAGAAGATCTCGCAGTGTTTCAGAAGGCGGGTGATGATTTTCTTGCCTTCTGCCGAGGCCACATCCAGGGCGATGGTGCGCTGGTTGCGGTGCTCCATGGACCATGTTTCGCCGAAGGCCCGCAGCGTGTCGGGCATCTGGGCGTTTTCGACATGAATCACGTCGGCGCCGTGCTCGGCGAACAGGCCCGGTGCGAACGGTCCGGCCACCACGGAGGTGACGCTGAGCACCTTGACACCGGCAAGAATGCCGGACCGGAGTGTTTGGCTGTTTTCCATGAGCGTTTTCCTTTCGGCAGACGGTTACTTGCTGAACTTTTTGAAGATGGCGCGGCCGGCCGCGTGGACCATGATTTCGTCGGTGCCGGCCCCGATGCGCGCCACGCGTGCATCGCGCCAGACCCGCGAGATACGCGTTTCCGAGGTGTAGCCGATGCCGCCGAAGATCTGCAGCGCTTCGTCGATCACCTCCCAGCCGGCCATGCCGCAGTAGCGCTTGCACAGGGCCGAGGAGATCTGCAGCGGCATGCCGCGGTCCTTTTCCCAGGCGCACTTGTAGAGCATGTTGCGCATGTTTTCGATCTTGATGGCCATGTCGGTGATCTTCTGCTGGATGAGCTGGAAGGCGCCGATCGGCTTGCCGAACTGGACGCGCTGGGTGGCGTAGCGGGCCGCGTCTTCATAAACCATCTCGGCGGCGCCGAGGATGGTGGCGCAGCCGACCAGCCGCTCGATTTCGAAGTTTTTCATCAACTGGATGAAGCCGGCCCCTTCCTTGCCGACCAGGGCCGATTCCTCGATTTCGACGTTGTCGAAGAACATCTCGCTGGAGGTGGTCATGTTCCAGCCGATCTTCTTGAAGTTGTTGATCTTCAATCCCGGCGCGTCGTTGGGCACCAGCCACATGCTCATCGCCCTGTACGGATCGGGGTGTTCCAGGTCGCGGGTCAGCAGCAGGGTGTACGGGGCCTTGTCGAGGTAGGAGATCAGGGTCTTCTGGCCGTTGATGTAGACCTTGCCGTTTCTGCGCGTGGCCGTGCAGGTGATCGCGGCGCTGTTCGACCCGGCGCCCGGCTCGGTGAATCCGAGGGCGAAAGGCGGCAGTCCCTGCTTGGCGATGTCCAGCACGAGCCGCTTCTGTTCCTCGTTGCCGAAGGTCAGGATGCCGTCGATCTGAAGCTGCTCGCCCCAGAAATATCCCGGCACTCCGTTGCGCACGCAGGTCTCGGAAAGCAGGATCATCGTCAGGCAATCGCACGGTGTGCCGCCGTATTCCTCGGGGATGCCCATAAGGGAAAAGCCGTTGTCCACCAAGGCTTTTTTCAGCCTGATGGGGTAGGTGTGATTTTCGTCGCATTCCTTGATGTAGCTTTCGGGGCATTCGCGCTGCAGCAGTTCGGTGAGACTTTCAACCAGCAATTCCTGTTCTTCGGTCAAGGCAAAGTCCATTGGATATCTCCCTTGGATGGAAACGTGATTCGGTCAATTTTGGCCGTCGCTATGTTCGGCGGTTCGTCCCGGGTCTGTGGCGCTGGTAGAGCAATCTGGATGCCATCGACCGCCTGGAAACGAAAATTCGAAAAATTCTGGTGTGTTGTACAAAATCAAGCCGTTCTGCCGCACTGCAAGCTGTTGTGATGTGGAACAAAGTGTCCGAAGCAGCCTGTTCAAGGCCAAGTTGACAGTCGACCGGAAGGTATGGTTAACACGGGCACAACGACGGCTGGTTGGATCGCCCCGTTTACGTCGCCGAGGGGCCGCCGAGAATCAAGGCCCAGCCTATGCCGATCGCAGATGGAGGGCCGGGGGCGTTGTCAGAAGGATTAGCCGCGCCGAGTTTCGAAGCTTGGAAAGCGTTTGTCGTTGATGGGATTCTGCTCGAGGACCGGGTGCGTCCCATCATCGCCCGTTCGTGGCAGCGATGCCGTGCGGCCGGTCTGGATCCCTGGACGGCGGCATCCAAGCCCCGCTTTGGCGAACTCGAAGGCAAGCGCGCCGAGAGCCGGGATCTGCTCTTTGCCACCGGCCCGATCATGCGCCTGGCCATGGCGCTGCTCAACGTGAACATATCGATCAGCGACCGGTCCGGTTATGTCCTGGACCTGCTCAGCCCGCTGAAGTACTACCCCCGGTCCCTGGCGGCCTACTACTCCGAGACCCAGGAAGGCACAAGCTGCATCGCGCTGGCGATGGTTGAAAACATTCCGGTGCGCGTGGACACCTACGAGCATTACGCTATCTCCGCCCACAGCTACAGCGGTGTGAGCAGCCCTATTTTAAAGCCCAACGACCAACCGGCCGGCTATCTGCATGCCGTCAATCCCTTCGAACCGCTGCCGGCCGGAACCCTGGCGCTGATCAGCGCCGCGGCCCGCCTGGCCGCCGATCGACTGGAAGGCAGGCCGCGCCTTTCCCACGACAGCGCGGGTCGCTTTTTCCAGGCCATGATCGAGGCCTGTCCCCAAGATGTAGCCGTTCTGGACCGGGACGGAGTTGTCAAGGCTGCCAGCCGTGGCTTTGAAAAGGCCGTCGGGCATGGTTCCGATCGCCTGGCCGGCACCCGGATCGATACGCTTTTGGCGGACCCGAAGGATCTGGAGCAACTTGTCGATGCCGGGGCCCGGACCTTGGATGGGGCTCGATTGATTTTCAAAGACCGGCACGGCGACCAGGCCCGTGGCTTTTGCCAGGCCGAGTTGATTCGCGCCGATCGCGTCGAAGAAGATCTCGTGCTGATCTTCGATACTCAGAACAACAATTCGGAATTACGAAAGATTTATCGTTCTGCAGCCGTCACGGAAGATGATGCCGGCGGCATCTTCGCCGCCTGCAACGGCATCGGCGACAGTCCCGCCTGGCAAGCGTTGAAAAGTGTTGTTTCCAAGATCGCACCCTTTCCCACCAACGTTCTGCTCCAGGGTGAGAGCGGCAGCGGCAAGGAAGTCGTGGCGCGGGTGATTCATGCCATGAGCCGCCGCCGGGGCCGGTATGTCGGGATCAACTGCGGTGCCATCCCCAAGGAGCTTTTGTACAGCGAACTGTTCGGCTACGAGGAAGGGGCCTTTACCGGGGCGCGCAAGGGCGGTGGGATGGGCAAGTTCGAATACGCCCAAGGCGGGACCCTGTTCTTGGATGAGATCGGAGAAATGCCCCCGCCGATGCAGGTCGCACTGCTGCGGGCGATCCAGGAAAAGACGATCACCCGATTCGGTTCCAACGAATCGCGCCAGGTCGATGTACGGATCATCGCCGCTACCAACCGGGACATGCACGAACTGGTGCGTCGCGGCATTTTTAGAGAGGACCTCTATTACCGTATCGCCGTGGCGGATGTCATGCTGCCGGCGCTACGCGATCGCCGGGAAGACATCCCGCTGTTGGCCGCCCATTGGGCAGCGGAGCTATGCTTGCAGTACAACCTGCCGCCGGTAACGATTGAAGAGGACGCCTTACAGGCCCTGTGCGGCTATGGTTGGCCGGGAAACGTACGGGAGTTGAAGAATGTGATCGAAAAAGCCCTGATCATGGCCACGGCAAATCGTATTACGGTCCGGGCCCTGCCGGCCTGCGTTTTGACCCAAAACGGCCGTGATTCCCTGTGTGGGCAGATGCCCGGCAGCGACTTGAGCAGCCATGAGCGCCGGCTCATCGTGGAGGCACTGGGGCGCCACAACGGCAATATCGCTAGTTGTGCCAGGGAATTGAATATTTCCCGGGGCACCTTGTACCGAAAACTGAAAAAGTACCGCATCGAGTGCCATACCACGGCCGTTGCCGGAACGGCTGGCCGCATCGGGAAAAACGGGGTATAACGGCGTGCATCGTTCGATTCGAGATGGGAGATAACCTTTGGAGATCATGTTGGATGAAATCGAAATCCGAGTGCTCGGCAGCCTGATGGAAAAAGCGCTCTCGACCCCGGACTATTATCCGTTGAGCCTCAACGCGCTGACGGCGGCCTGCAACCAAAAATCGAGCCGCCATCCGGTGGTCTCGTACGAGGAACAGACCGTGCGGCAGGCGGTCGAACGGCTTGAGGAAAAGGGGTTGGTCTGGGAAAGCCTCGTCGGCCGGGTGCCCAAGTACGAAGAACGATTTACGGCCGACCGCAAATGGATTGCCCGCGAATCGGCGATCCTGTGCGTGCTGCTGCTGCGCGGCCCCCAGACCGTAGGTGAGATCCGCAGCCGCACGGCCCGACTCTACAGCTTTGCAAACCTTGAAGAGGTTCTTGAGACTCTCGACGAAATGTCCGAAAGTGGCTGCGTTACTCGTCTGGCACGCGAGCCGGGGTGCAAGGAGCCGCGTTACGCGCACCTTCTCGGCGGCGCACCGCCGGCCGGGGCAAACGGCCCCCAGCCGCCGCCGGAGGACGATCTTGATGAACCCGTGACCGCGGCCGCCGCCCGCATCGACGAGCTGGAGCAGGCTGTGGACTTGCTCAGGGAGGATCTGGAAAATCTGAGAGCGGAATTTGCGAACTTCAAAAAACAGTTCGAGTAACGCTGATTGCGGAGAACCACTGCGCGTCCTTCGATCCAACCGATACTATCGGTGATCCGCTTTGTCGCGATAAAAGAGACCGCCCCCGTCTTCTATTCACGACCAGCGGCAATTCAGGCCCGAAATCCATCCTAAAAAAGCCCTGCCTCACCGGCCGGTCCGCTTCCGGTGCAGTTGCGGAATGTAGCGGTTGCTACTGCAGCCCGCCAATTTCCAGGCTACCATGACGAAAAACATCGAGCCTCCGACCCAGCGGCCGATCGAGAGGAGGTAAGGCCCAGGGCGAACCTCGAAGTCAACCCGAAGGTGGCAGTAACGGTAGTAGACCCCGAGAAAAAGATCGGCTATCAGTTCAAAGGAAAAGCCAAACTCGTGGACGACGGCCCGCTTTACTCCGGGGTGAAGGAGGAGCTGGAAAAAGCGCCGCGCGCCATGCCCCGGCCGCGCTACGTGGTACGGATAACAGTTGAGCAAATCTATGACCAGTCTCCTGGGCCCAATGCCGGCAGGCGCCTGGGTTAGCGGCAGCACCGGCTATTTTTCCGCCGGCCGCGGCAGGGTCCCAGAGCCGCTACCGCTGCCGCAGCCGGTGGCCGGATCGCCTCCGGGGCGACGGTTGTCGTTTCATTGGCGAAGTCCTTTGACCCATCTTTTCAGGTCATGTCAGGGATCGGTATTATGAGCTGCCTGTGTAAAAAGATGAGACCCGAACACAGCACGTGGTCCGACATGTGCATCGGACAGCTCTGGTTGTTCGACGACTTGGGCCAGGAAGAAATGAAGCAGGTCGTCCAGCGGGCCCGGCGGCGGCGGTATCGGACCGGGCAGCCGATCTTCCGGCAGGGCGATGCCGCCGAGGAGATCTCGCTGATCAAGGCCGGCCGGGTACGTCTGGGAAAGCTTCTGGAGGACGGCCCAGAGCTGACTCTCGACATTATCGCCCATCTGACAGACAGGCTGGGGGCCATGTCCCAGAGCCACCTGGAAGAACGTCTTTATCGCGTGCTGCTCAACGTCGCGCGCAACCACGGTGAGCGTCGCCGGGAAGGCTATGTGATTCAGTTTCCCCTGACCCACGAGGATCTCGGTTTTCTCATCGGCGCCCACCGCGTCAGCATCACCCGTGTCATGAAGAAACTGCGCGACTCCGGCAGGGTGATGCAGACGGGAAGAACCCTCATTCTGACGTCGGCCGGAGCATTATAGGCGCCCGTCAATTCAGAGTCGTTCGACGCGGCAGGTTACGCACTCTCGCGTCACATTCCAATGCGCTGCCGGTTAAGGTTTTAACGCATGTCCAGTACAGAGCCCACCTCCAGCATATGAGACCATAGCGCATGAAACCCGGATTCGAAGGTTTTTGTCCCCGGATATACATTCGTCATCTCTTTCAACGGAAAGGGCAAAACAGCAGCATAGTCCGTGAGCTTGACCAGCAGGAGACCAGATAAAAATATCTTGTCTGCATCCTGCGGCATCGGAAGATCGCGGTAGTTACTAAACACCAACGGTTCTATCGGTATTTCATAGATTCTAACGACGCAGATCTTTTCCGGTTTTTCAGGACAAAGCCGGAAATCTGCAAAATATTTTTTCCCGTTTGCCACCTGCAAAAGGCGCAGTGATTTTTCGTAGAGGTCGCTGATAGCTGCGTGAAATTCGATGACCCCTCCTGCGCTTGCCTTTGCTTGCGCGATCTCACTCTTTTTGTGGGATTCATTGTTCGGTTTAACGTAGATCGACGAAAACGGCGTGTGGCAATCAAACTCCCACTGACTTGGCACTTCGGGCGCCTCGAAAGATTTTTTGAGGCTGAATTCTCTATCCGCGCTGTCAATTGAAGCGTATTTGACAAAGGTATTGGCGCGGTTTTTGGCCGAGGCATACAGACGTTCTCCCCCGGGTAATGCGTACAGTAAAAAGTCATTGAATATTTTGTAAGACGACCTGACTGGGTCCAGTGTTGCCGGCCATGCATAAATCTTTAGGTAGAGTTTGAGCGAAGAAGCATTTTCCCTAACTGGCAGAGAAAATCCTAACCCGCAAATATTTTTGTAAACAATATTGCCGATATCAGGCTTAAAGGCCGGTATGTTTTTTAATAGCGGTTTCATAACCTGGATAGAATCTCCCGGAACAGTGGACATCGGTCTTGTATCTGAAGGAAGATAGACAATTTGGTACTTGAGCGTTTCGTCGATTTTCCAACCATAGCTTTCAGAATAGAGAGCAAAACCCGACAGTGCCACCGCCATGGCTAACCAACCTATTCGCTTTTTCATCGTTCCTCCAGTTTGGCAATTGAAAATCTTCTGAAATTTGGGTGTAATATCCGTCTTTACGAGCGCCGATCTCCTTTTCTTGAAAGTATCCGCCATCTTATTAATATTTGCTATTAAAGTAAATATCGACCGTTTCTCGAAACCAATAAGTACCCATCAAGCAAGGATAAAATTCATTTCAGTCGACTGCAATTTTCATTATTATGAATTATTTAATTAATATCAATATGTTGGGAAGTTTACCTTAGCTTTGATCTCGTTTCATTTTCCCCTTACAAGGGACGGAAAGTACCCGATGCCGGCAGTTTTTTCCTCTTGACTTGTGTGACGATTCTCACTTTAGGTAATCCTTGTACCCCGGGCTCCAGTCCTCCCGGTGCGTTTTTCGTCAACTGCTTGTAGAGGAATTTCATGTACGACATCTGGATCCCCATCGTTGTTTTCATCCTGGTTTACGCGGTGTTGACCTTCGAACTGGTCAACAAGGCCGTGGCTGCCCTGCTGGGGGTGATGGTGCTGCTGGTGCTGCGCGTGGTGGATGATCATACCGCCGCCAGCTTCATCGACTTTGAAACCATCATGCTGCTCCTTGGCATGATGTCCATCGTCACCATCCTGAGAAAATCCGGCTTTTTCACCATTCTCTCGGTGCGTATCGCCGAGCTGACCAAGGGCAGCCCCTTCAAGATCCTGGTCCTGTTTTCCATTGTCACCGCCGTGACCTCGGCCTTTCTGGACAACGTGACCACGGTGCTGATCATCGTGCCGATCATCATCGAGCTGACCCGCGGCATGGGCCTCGATCCCAAGATCTACGTGATCAGCCAGGCGGTCATTTCCAACATCGGCGGTACGGCAACCTTGATCGGTGATCCACCCAACATTATCATCGGCTCCAAGGTCGGGCTGACCTTCAACCAGTTCGCCATTAATCTTACCCTGCCGGTGGCCCTCTCCTTTATCGCCGGGCTGTTCATGTTGTGGGCAACCAATCGGGATAAGTTCCGCCCCATAGACACCAATCTTGCCAAGCTCTTTTCAGTCCAACTGCTGCTGGAAAAGATTCGCTTCGAGTTTCTGGCCACGCCCATCGACAAGAAGCTGCTCTACAGGGCGCTCGGCTGCCTGGCCCTGGCCATCACCCTGTTCGTCACCCAAACGCTAACCGGGCTGTCGCCCGGGGTGGTGGCCCTGTTGGTGGCGATGATTTTGTTCACCATCAGCGGCGAAGATGTCGAGCAGATCCTTGAGGAGATCGAGTGGAGCACCTTGCTCTTTTTCGCGGGCCTGTTCATTCTGGTGGGCGTGCTTGAGGAGCAGGGGGTTATCGAATGGGTCGCCCACCACGTCTTTCTCAAGGTGGGAACCAACCCCTACGTCATGGTGCTGACCGTGCTGTGGGTTTCGGGTATCGTTTCGGGATTTCTCGACAACATCCCCTTTACCATCACCATGGTGCCCATTGTGCGCACCATGCTCGAAGCCATGCCGATTCCCAACCACATCCTCTGGTGGGCCCTGGCCCTGGGGGCCTGTTTCGGAGGCAACCTGACCATGATCGGGGCCTCGGCCAACATCGTATCGGTGGGCATGGCCAAGCAGAGCCGAGTGCACATCTCGTTTCTCGAGTTCGCCCGCACCAGCGCCATGATCACCCTGACCACCCTCGTTCTCTGCTCGGCGTATCTGTGCGCCTACCTATGGTTGTCGCTATGAAAGATCAAGATCGGGAAAATCTCTATCGATTGTTTCGCGAGCACGGTAACAACCTCGGGGTGGCCCGCACCACCGTGGTGGCGCTCAACGCCTTTATCGAGGCTGTCAAGACGCTGCGTTGTACCCGCGAACAGGTCCTGGACCTTTACCGCGAGCTGGCCGGCGCCATCAAACGCACCGAACCGGCCATCGTGCCGCTGATCCATCTTATGGAGCAATTCGAACAAGAGATGGCCGCCCACACCGGCGTCGAACTCGACGAGATCCGGCGCCAGGCGGTGCGCATCCTCACGGAAAAGATTGCGCTGTTTGAGGACAACTGCCGCAAGGTGACCGCTGAGGGGCTCAAACACGTGGCCGACGGAGACGGTATCATCGTGCACTCGCCCAGTGCGGTGGTCACCGATATCCTGGTGCAGGCCCGAACCGAGCTGGGACGTGATTTCAAGGTGATCGTTCTGCAGCAGAACCTCGTGCGCACCCGCCAGTTGATCAACGCTTTGACCGCTGCGAAGATCGACAATGTCGTCATCCCGGAGTACAACCTCTCCCATCACCTTGGGGAGGCCAACAAGCAGTTCATCGGAGCCGTGACCGTCACATCGGATCGCAAGCTGATCGCACCGCCGGGAACCGCCAACGCGGTGCATCTGGCCCACGCGCAGAACATCGCGGTCTACCTGTTTGCCAACACGCTGCACTATTCGCACTACCCGAGCGGCCGCCAGCGCATCTACCACGCCGAAGAGTCACGCAATGACGGCGGTGTTCGCTACCAGATGACGGTCCACTCCCACGATATCCTGGATCTTGCGGTGATCGATTACGTCATCAACGAGAACGGCCTGATGACCGAATGGACACCCGAGCAGCACGCCACCGGTTAAAGCGATGCCGGATGATGGCGGCCTAAGCGGTGGCATCTCCGCGTGGCGGACTGAAGCGCCGCTTAACCGTGGGCTTTCGTGAAACGATGACTCCCTTTAAAAAGTTCTCGTCTTTCTTTACCGGAATCGGGGGCTGAACGAGTGAACGATCAATCTGTCATAGGCCTGCACGGACTTTTCCCCGGCCATGATCTTTTTGCAGACACGGACGGTGACGGCTAT
The DNA here is from genome assembly GCA_963668645.2 of Desulfobacterales bacterium. GTDB lineage: Bacteria > Desulfobacterota > Desulfobacteria > Desulfobacterales > UBA2174 > UBA2174. Next base: position 596,356 of record CAXXWC010000021.1, on the reverse strand, counting down.
CCGGACTGGATCGGTCTGCGGATCCAGGCGAGTCGTCGATTGACTGACCCGGCCGTTTGGGCCGGTATGATCAATCTCTGTGCTCGCCTGGCAGCCCAGGTCACGGCCCTGCGGCTTCCACTGGTGGTCGGCTCACAGGAGCAGGCGGATCAAGGTTGCCGGCTCTGCATCGGCTCACCGAAATCGTCCGGCGGACCAGCTGCCGTGATGCGGCGGGCCGACGATGCAACCTTGTGGCTCACCGGCTGCAGCGGCACCGCCATGGCCAGAATCTTGAACGAACTGGCAATGGCGGGGCCCGAAGCTTCGATGCCGGCAGGTTGGCGCAAGGTGGTGCTCGCGGTGCCCGAAGCGCCCTGCCAGGTGTTGGGCAGAGGTGGGAAGTTGCTTGCCGAAGGGGGGGCGAGGGCAGTTTCCGGTCTAGGGCAGGCAGGTGACGGCGCAGGCTCCGGGGGCCCGCTCGATTTGATCGATGCAGAAGGCCTTCTTTGCGAGACTGTCCCCGAGGCACCGCGCGCTTCGGCCCTGAAGCTCAAGATTCAAATCGATGCCACGGCCCTCGATGGGACCGTCGGCCGCAGCCTGGCCCATTTGGCTGCACGGGCTTGCCTGCAAAGCACCGATATCCATTTGCCCGTGGCGGGTGTGGCCCCGCCGACCGGTAAGGGCTTGAGGCTGCGGGTAGCCGGGGGAGACCCTGAGCCCGGAATCCCCTGTTTGCATGCAGAGGGGGATGAAATCGTGGCTCGCGGCGGGGGCCGCCGGCTGGCTGCCACCTTGGAAAGCTGGCAGCGCCTGGTGCTGCCGGTGCTTGGCCAGGAATCCGGGGAAACTGCGCAACTGGCGGCCAAGTTTGAACGCGTCCGCGGCCTGTTGAATGCTTCGGGCCCCGAGGGCGTCATTGCCTGGCGGTTGGTAGCGGCTGCGAACGGCCGCTGCCCAGTGCCCAACCTTGACGGAGCCGAGCGCCGGCAAATGCGCCGGGCTGTCCAGGATCTGGGCCTGGCACTGCCGCCGTCGCCTCCCCGGCGGATCTTGCGGCGCATCTCATCCTGGCCCGGAGAGGACGAACGCCTCACGGCGCTGATCGGCAGCGTTCCTGCCGGAGAGGGGCCCTGTCATGGCACGGTGCTGGTGAGCCGTCCCCTGGAGATCCGCAACGCCCTCAGGGACCGGTGGGAAAAGATGCTGCGGCAAAAGGGATACCGTCCGTGCCTTACGCTGATCAATGCCTATAAACCGGGGTTCTCCTGGCTGATGGATGTGGCGCTGCCGTCGCTGGTGGCCCAGGGGGGAGCGGACCGCCTCGAACTGGCGTTTTGCCCGTTTGTCCCGGAACCCGGCGGCTTGGAGATGGAAAGCCGCTGGATCCAGGAAGCGTTTCCCGGGCCGGACCTTGTGGCTGAGCGGCTCGGAATGGATCCGGCCGCCGTCGCCCTGGTGCAGCAAAAGGATTTGCCGCATGCCTATCGCTTGAGGGCCTGGCAGCAAGATCGGCTGGTGGCCGAGGCGGTTTTTACCCCGCGCATCTCGCCGGTGCCCTATCTGCCGTTGGTTTTGGAAGGTCAATGGGCCTATCCGGCGGCGGCCGGAGTGCGGTTGGAAGACAGCCGCGGGGTGCTGCTGGATGTGAATTTGCCCACAGACCGGGAGGTGTTCTGGCGCCGCTTTCAGGAAGAATGGCTGCCGGTGCTGAGCCGGGAGATGGACCTGAGGCGGGACGCCCTGGCGGCCGACGGTGCCCCGGCTTTTTGGCAGGAGCTTTGCCTGGAGTTGACCCTGCCGGAAAGCGACGTGCGGCTGGGAGTCGGAAAGGAGCGCATCTGCCCGCTGGAAGCCGTGCACGAAGACATCTACTTCGGCCTGCTTGAATTCCATGCGGCCTACCGGCGAAAACATGGCCTGGGAGACGATCTGAACTTCGGCCCCATCCTGCCCAAGATGCACTGCCGGCAGGGCGCGCTACCCAAGGCGCACCTTGTGGCCCGCGCGATGCCGATCCATGGAGGCGGGACAATCCCGCCCCCGGCGCAGCCTGCCACGGTTCGAGGTCTGGAAAGAAGGGGGCGAAATTTGGACCTGTTTTGGCACGCCCCCGGCATAACCTCTGAGCAGTCCGCGTCTCTGGCGGTCGTTGCCCGTGCCGGTGGGCTGAGGTTGGTGCCCATCTCCCGGGGATTTCGTCTGACCGTGCCCCTTGCAGGTTCGAAGCCGGTGTTCGGCGACGATGGTGCGGTGCCCGAACCGCCGGATCACCGGCGACTCGATCTGGTTGAGACCGAAGCGTGGATCCGGCGCCTGGGGACGCTGCCCCATCTGCACGCCTGGACCGGCGGGACTTCGCTGGGCGGGCGTCCCATCCATGTCCTGGAGGCCAGCCTCGACGCACAGGGGCTCAAATCGAGGGGCAAGCTGCGGTTTTTCAAACCGACCCTGCTGTTTAATGCCAGGCATCACGCCAACGAGGTTTCTTCAACCAATGCCGCCTTGCGACTGGCATGGCGCCTGAGCCGCACCGAAGCCGGCCGGGACTTGTTGAAAAGAGTCAACGTGGCGTTCATTCCGCTTGAAAACCCGGACGGGGTGGCCACCCTGGAGGCGCTTTCACCCGGCTGCGCGGACCACAAACTGCATGCCGCACGCTACAATGCGCTGGGCGTGGAATGGTACGGCGATTATCATCGCGAGCGGCCGCGTTTTCCCGAGGCGCGGGTCAAGCCGCTTGTCTGGCAGCGCTGGATGCCGCGCTTCATGCTCGATGCCCACGGGGTTCCGAGCCACGAGTGGGACCAGCCGTTTGCAGGGTTGGTCAACCCCAGCTTCCGCGAGCACTGGATTCCCCGAACCTTCGTGTTTGCCATTCTTCCCTTCTTGGATCAGCCGGCCCATCCGGGGCATGCAATTGTCATGGCCCTGGTGGATCGGTTGGCAGAAGCCATGGCGGCCGATCCGCAGATTGTGAATTTGAACAACGGATTGACCGACCGCTACGATCGCTACGCGCGGGCCTTCGCCCCCCAGGTGTTTCCTGCCTCGGTCAGCGACGCGCTGGTGGTGGTGCCTGCGGCCCCGCGCATCAGCGATATCAATTTCGCCCGCGTGCACTGGCCGCTGACCGAGGTGGAGATGATCACCGAGGTCGCCGACGAGGTGGTGGAAGGGTCCTGGTTGGCCTGCTGCGTGCGAGCCCATATGGCGGCCGCCATGGCCCTGTTAAACCAACTGGCACAACAGCCCCTGGCTGTGTTAAAGGGGATATACGATAGAAAAGGAGGCATGACGCTGAGTTGGCGGCACAGGGGGCAAGCCTGATCCTGGAGACCGACGGATGACGGACACTCATTTCAAAGGGAGGCTTTTTCATGCGTAAATTTGTCGTTTTTTTGGCGCTGACGGTTTGTCTGGCTCCCCTGACGGTCTTGGCGGCCGCACCGAACCAGGGCGGCACACTGATCTGGGGCAGGGGAGGCGATTCGGTGAGTCTCGACTTGGCCCAGGCCACCGACGGCGAATCGATCAAGGCCGGTGTTCAGATGCTGGAGAACCTGGTCATCTTCGAGAAAGATTCGATGGACGTGGTACCCCAGTTGGCCGAGTCCTGGACGGTGAGCGACGACGGTCTGACGTGGACCTTCAAACTGCGCAAAGGGGTCAAGTTTCACGACGGCGAGCCGTTTAATGCCAAGGCGGTCTACGACTCGTTCGCACGGGTGATCGATCCCGACCACCCCTTGCACAAATACGGAAAATGGGTCTATCTGAGCCTCTCTCTTGGGCCGGTCAAGGATATCAAGATCGTCGACGACTACACCGTGGCCATGGTCACCAAGAAGCCCTACGCACCGCTGATCAACAACCTGGCCCTGTGGCTCTGCCCGATCCTTTCACCCAAGGCCATGGCAGAGTACAAGGATCAGATCGGACAGCACCCCGTGGGCACCGGCCCCTTCAAGTTCTCCAAATGGGTCAAGGACGACCAGATCATCATGGAGCGCAACCCCGAGTATTGGGGGGACAAGGCCAAGGTGGATCAGATCATCCTCAAGTCGATCCCCGAGCCCAGCGCACGGCTCATGGCCCTGCAGTCCGGGGCGGTGGATATCGCCGATGATCTGGACCCGGACAGCATCCGCCTGGTGGAGACCAACGACCAATTGGCCGTCATTAAGCAGCCCAGCGTCAATGTGGGCTATCTGGCCATCAACACCGAAAAACCCTGGTTGAAGGATGCCCGGGTGCGCCAGGCCATCGCCCACGCCATCGACAAGAAGACGCTGATCACGTCCATTTTCCAGGGTCTGGCGATTCCGGCCAAAAACCCGTTTCCACCCTCCATCTGGAGTTACAACGACGAGATCCAGCCTTACGACTACGATCCGGCCAAGGCCAAGAAGCTGTTTGAGGCGGCCGGCTTCGACTTCAACCGGGAACTGGAGCTGTGGGCAATGCCCGTATCGCGCGCCTACATGCCCGAGCCGGTCAAAACCGCCGAGTTGATCCAGGCCTATCTGGCCGCAGCGGGCGTCAAAAGCAAGATCGTGCGCATGGACTGGGGCACCTACCTCAAAAAGACCTCCAACGGTGAGCACGACCTGTGCATGCTGGGGTGGCTGGGCGGCAACGCCGACCCGGACAACTTTCTTTACGGTCTGCTGAGCGCCGATACAGCCAAGACCCCCGGAGCGGCCAACGTGGCCCTGTGGAAGAACGCCGAATTCACCGAACTTTGCCTCCAGGCCCAACGGATCTTCGACAAGGCCGAGCGGGCCAAGATCTATAAGCGGGCGCAGGAAATCTTTCACCAGGACCAACCCTGGGTGCCTCTGGCCCACAGTACCATCGTGCGTTGTTATAACAAGCGCCTGCATGACGTGCCCCTGCGGCCCAACGGGTTAAATTCCTTCCAGATGATCTGGAAGGATAAATAGCCCGCGATGCCGCTGGGCTATATCGCCAAACGCCTGCTGCAGCTCGTTGTGATTCTGCTTGGGGTCTCCGTGCTGGTCTTCCTGATGCTCAGGATGATTCCCGGAGACCCCGCGCAGTTGCTGTTGGGCGAGTTCGCCAACCCCGAGGAACTGGCCCGGTTGCGCACGCAGCTGGGCTTGGACCGCTCTCTGGCGCTGCAATACGGGATCTACCTGCAGAATCTTTTCCACGGCGACCTAGGCAATTCCATCCGCACCAACACGCCGGTGGCCGTGGAAATTTGGGGGCGACTGCTGGCCACCCTTGAGCTGTCTCTGGCCGCCATGTTCATCTCCACCGTCGGCGGGGTGGGCGCCGGTGTGGTCAGTGCGGTACGGCCCCGTTCGGCATGGGACTACGGCGCCATGTTCCTGGCGCTGGTGGGTGTCTCCATGCCCATCTTCTGGCTGGGACTGATGCTGATCTACCTGTTTGCGGTCAAGTACCCGATACTGCCGATGATGGGGCGGCTGCCCATGGGGCTGGAGGTGCCTGCAGTCACCGGCCTGGTGGTGGTGGACGCCCTTATCTCGGGCAGCTTCGGCACGCTGTGGGAGGCGGGCCGCCACCTGATCCTGCCTGCCTTGACCCTGGCCACCATCCCCATGGCTGTGGTGGCCCGCATCACCCGTTCGGCCATGTTGGAAGTGCTCAACAAGGATTACGTGCGCACGGCCAGGGCTAAAGGCCTGAGCGAGGCCGTGGTGATCCTGCGTCACGCCCTGCGCAATGCCTTTTTGCCGGTGGTGACCGTGCTGGGCCTCAATCTGGGGCTGCTGCTGGGCGGTGCCGTACTGACGGAGACCATTTTTTCATGGCCCGGTCTGGGGCGCTATGTGGTCGATTCCCTCATGGGCCGGGACTATGCGGCCGTTCAGGGCTGCATCCTGGTTTTTGCCGCCATGATGGCGGTGATCAACCTGGTGGTGGACCTGATCTACGTGTTGCTGGATCCGAGGATTCGCGTCAATGCTTAGATGGGACTGGCTGAGGGATCTGATGCGCAGCTGGAACGCCGCGGCGGGCATGGTCATCATCGCTGCCATCCTGGTGGTGGCCCTGGCCGGCCCGCTGCTCGTCTCGCACGATCCCCTGGTGCCGGCGCCATTGCAGCGCTTGCAGGGCCCCAGCAGTGATCACCCCTTCGGCACCGACAGCCTGGGGCGCGATATCCTCAGCCGGGTGATCAGCGGGGCGCGCATCTCCATCCTCATCGGGATCATCTCGGTTACCATTTCGCTGTTGCCCGGGACCTTGCTGGGGTTGCTGGCCGGCTACTTCGGCCGCTGGATCGACAGCCTGATCATGCGCTGCATGGACATGATCCTGGCCTTCCCGGCCATTCTGCTGGCGATTTTCATCACCGCGGTACTCGAACCCAACCTCACCAACACCATGATCGCCGTGGGTGTCGTCTACATTCCTCATTACGCACGTATCGTGCGCGCAAGCGTGCTTTCCCTCAAGCAGCAGCTCTTCGTGCAGGCCGTGGGGCACCTGGGGGGCGGCCATACCCGCATCCTGATGCGCCACGTACTGCCCAACTGCCTGCCGCCCATCATCGTCTATGCCACCCTGGGCATGGGCACGGCCGTGCTCCAGGCAGCGGCCCTGGGCTTTTTGGGGCTGGGAGCCCAGCCGCCCGCGCCGGAATGGGGAACCATGCTGAGCGAGGGACGCCAGTACATCCAGATCGCCCCCCACGTGGCGGCCTTCCCCGGGGCAGCCATCCTGCTGCTGGTGCTGGGATTCAACCTTTTCGGCGACGGGCTGCGGGATGTGCTCGATCCTTCTTTGAGATCTCAATGAGCACGCCCGTGCTGGACATCCGAGATTTGACCACGCGATTTGACACGCGCCGGGGACCGGTGACGGCCGTGGACCGGGTTAGTCTGACCCTGGCACCGGGAGAGACCCTGGGGCTGGTGGGAGAGTCGGGCTGCGGCAAGAGTGTCACGGCCCTTTCGGTGCTCCAGTTGCTGCCCAAACCCGCGGGCCGCATCACCGGCGGGCAGGTCCTTTTCAAGGGCCGTGATCTGGCGTCCCTGACCGAAGCGCAGATGAACCGCATCCGGGGCAACGAGATCTCCATGATTTTCCAGGAGCCCATGACCAGCCTCAATCCGGTCTACACCGCGGGCTTCCAGATCGTGGAGGCCATCCGCCGCCACCGCCGCATGAGCCGGCGGGCCGCCTGGGCCGAAGCCGTGCAGATGCTCTCGCTGGTGGGCATCCCGGAGCCGGCCGCCCGGGTGGGCGACTATCCCCACCAGCTTTCCGGCGGCATGCGCCAGCGGGTGATGATCGCCATGGCGCTTTCCTGCCATCCCCAGGTGATGATTGCCGACGAGCCCACTACGGCCCTGGACGTGACGATCCAGGCCCAGATTCTGGATCTCATGAACCGGCTCAAAGGAGAGATCGGCATGGCGGTGATGCTCATCACCCACGACTTGGGGGTTGTCGCCGAAACCTGCCAGCGGGTGGCGGTGATGTACACCGGCCGCATCGTCGAGGAAGCCGATGTACGCACCCTGTTTCGCCGGGCGGCCCACCCTTACACCGTGGGGCTGTTCCAGTCCCTGCCCCAGGTGGGAGGACGCCGGGGCAAGCTCAAGCCCATCCCCGGCGTGGTGCCCAGCCTCCTGCGGCTGCCGCCGGGCTGCGCCTTTCAGGAACGCTGTTTGCGCAGCGGCGACCAGTGCAGGCAGGAGCCCCCATGGACCGTGGTGGGCCCCGAACACCGGGTTCGCTGTTGGCACCCCGTGGAGGACTGACCGTGGGTGAAGCCCTGCTTCGAGCCGAAGATCTCGTGATGCACTACCAGATCAGGGCCGCCGGCCATCTGGGCCGGGGCCGGCAGGTGGTGCGGGCTGTTGAGGGGGTGAGCCTCGCCGTGCGGCCGGGCGAGGTGTTCGGACTGGTGGGGGAGTCCGGCTGCGGCAAGTCCACTCTGGGGCGGCTGTTGTTGCATCTGGAGCCGCCCACGGCGGGACGGGTTTTCTTCGAAGGGCAGGATGTGGGCACTTTTAACCGCATGCGTCTGAAACGCTTCCGGCGCGAGGCCCAGATCATCTACCAGGATCCCTACTCGGCGCTTAACCCGCGCCAGCGGGTGGGCCGAATTATCGCCGAGCCCCTGGAGATTCACGGCATCGGCACAGCCGCCGAGCGCCGCGAGCGGGTGGCCGAACTGCTCCAGGTGGTGGGGCTGCGGCCCGGCCAGGCCTTGCGCTACCCCCACGAGTTTTCCGGGGGGCAGCGCCAGCGAATCGTCATCGCCCGGGCCCTGGCCCTCAACCCGCGTTTGATCCTTGCCGACGAACCGGTCTCGGCGCTGGATGTGTCGATTCAGGCCCAGGTGATCAATCTGCTGGAAGAACTCAAGGCGCAATTCGGGTTGACCTATATCTTCATTTCCCACGACTTGAGCGTGGTGGAGCACATCAGTGACCGCGTGGCCGTGATGTATCTGGGACGCATTGTGGAGTTGGCCGAGCGCAAGGTTTTTTACCAGCATCCCCTGCACCCCTACGCAAAGGCCCTGCTTTCCGCTGCGCCGGTTCCCGATCCGGATGCACTTCGAAAGCGGCAGATCCTCGGCGGCGATGTGCCGAGTCCGATCAATCCGCCGCCCGGGTGCACTTTTCATCCACGTTGTCCGTTACAGATTCCGGTATGCGCCGAGGAGCGCCCTGCTTTTAGGCAAGTGGAACCCGGACGCTGGGCAGCGTGCCACCTGTGTTGATTGTGCGCGCCCGGTTTTGTGCGATTGGAAGGCGACGTCCCATCGCAGAACGCCCCTGGTTGCCCGTTTTCATCTGGCCGAAAAGGTCCATGCCGATAAGATCGGGGCCGATCCTGCTGGCTGGATGGCCGGCACCGGAAAAGGAATGGCTGCAGCGACCGGCAATTTTTGATCAACCCGAGAACTGCCGGTTTCGCCAAAAGGGCGGAAGCGTTGAGCTTTGAAACCGTTTTTTTTCTGTGACCACTTTTAAATGTCTTCCGTTTCGGGTATATGACCCGATCATTCTATAGCCGGCGTGGAAGATCCAGCGCCATGCCATGCCGTTTATTCACCCTGTATTTCGACACTAATGAGATGGAAGGAGAATTATGAAACGGTTGTCAATGCTTCTTGCGGTTCTTCTGGTTCTGATCTCTTTTGGAAGCCTTTACGCCGGCGAGACCCTCGATGCGGTCAAGAGTCGCGGCTATCTGGTGGCAGGTGTCAACACCGGCGCTGCCGGCTTTTCCATTCCCGACAATCAGGGAAACTGGAGCGGTCTGGACGTGGATATCGCCCGGGCCGTGGCCACGGCCGTTTTCGGTGACCCGACCAAGGTGAAGTTCATCCCCCTGACCAGCCAGCAGCGCTTCGCGGCCTTGCAATCCGGCGAGGTGGATGTGCTCTGCCGCCAGACCACCATGACCCTGACCCGCGATACCGACCTGGGCTTTGAGTTCACGCCCCCTGTCTACTACGACGGCCAGGGGATCATGGTGCCCAAGAAGCTTGGGGTCAAGAGCGCCACCGAACTGGACGGTGCCACGGTCTGTCTGCTGCCCGGCACCACCACCGAACGCAATATCTCCGACTATTTCCGCGCCAACAAGATGAGCTTCCAGCCGGTCCTCATCGAGAGCAAGGACGAACTGCTCAAGACCTTCGTCTCGGGCCGCTGCGACTGCCTGACCTCAGACGCCTCCACCCTGGCCGGGATGCGCAGCGTCACCGAGACCCCCGACCAGTACATGATCCTGCCCGAACGCATCTCTAAGGAGCCGTTGACCACGGCGGTACGCCAGGGCGACAACCAGTGGAAAGATCTGGTCTACTGGACGGTGCTGGCCCTGGTGGAAGCCGAGGATCTGGGCATCGACTCGAAGAACGTGGACGAGATGCTCAACAGCCCGAATCCCAACGTGCAGCGTTTCCTCGGCGTCACCCCGGGCAACGGCAAAGCCCTGGGGGTCGACGAGAAGTGGGCCTACAATATCGTCAAGCAGATCGGCAACTACAAAGAGGTCTTTGCCCGCAACCTCGGTCCCGGCACGACGATGAACCTCGACCGGGGTATGAACCTTCTGTACAAAGACGGCGGTCTGCTCTATTCGCCGCCTTTCAAATAACACCGCCTTGAAGCAGAGCCGGAGGTCCGCAGCGGGCCTTCGGCTTTGCCCGATCCTACCGCATTTATGAGCCCGCCGCCCAAACAGTCTCCAGCTTTCTGGCATCGACCGGAATACCGCGCCTGGTTCTATCAAGTGCTGGTGGTCGCAGCCTTGGTCTGCATCGGCTGGTATCTGATTTCGAACACCCTGGAAAATCTGCACAGCCAGAATATCGCCACCGGCTTCGGCTTTTTGAAGCAGGAATCGGCCTTCGAGATCGGTGAGACCCTCATTTCCTACGCGCCAACGGACAGCTACGGCCGAGCCCTGGTGGTGGGGTTTCTCAACACCCTGAAAACCGCCGTCATCGGCATTGTACTCACCGTGCTGCTCGGCACCTTCATGGGCATCGTCCGCTTGTCGCGAAACGGGCTGATCGCGGGTCTTGCAGGGGTGTATATCGAGTTGTTCCGCAACATCCCCGTGCTGCTGCAACTGATTTTCTGGTACGCCCTGCTTCGTGAGCTTCCGGCTCCGCGCCAGGCCCTGGCGTTTTTGGACGCTGTGTTTATCTGCAATCGCGGCATTTTTTTTCCAGCCCTGCACATCCATGGTCCCGAAGCGCTGGTGCTGTTCTGTGTGCCCCCGGCCCTGGCGTTGTGGTGGTCCCTGAGCCGCCGAAACCGACGCTATCACGAAGACCACGGGAAAAAGCGGATCCCCTTCGTGGTCCTGGGCATGGTGCCGCTGTTGGTGGTACTCGGGATCAACGCCGCGGCCGGCGCCGCCTGGCGGATCGACGTGCCGGTGCTGCGGGGCTTCAATTTTCGGGGCGGCCTCGCACTGACCCCCGAATTCAGTGCCCTGCTGCTCGGCCTGGTCATCTATACGGGCACTTTCGTGGCTGAAATCGTGCGTGCCGGAATCATTTCGGTGGACAAAGGCCAGGTGGAGGCCGCCCAGTCGGCGGGGCTTTCCAACGGCCAGGTCCTGCTGCTCATCGTGCTGCCCCAGGCCATGCGGGCCATCATTCCGCCGCTGACCAGCCAGATGCTCAACCTGACCAAGAACAGTACCCTGGCGGTGGCCATCGGCTACCCCGATCTGGTGTCGGTGGCCAACACCACCTTGAACCAGACCGGCCAGGCCATAGAGGCCATCAGCATCCTCATGGTGGTCTACCTGCTTTTCAGCCTCATGACCTCTGCGTTCATGAACTGGTTCAACCGGCGGGTGATGCTGCCATCAGCCAAGTCCTGAAACCACTGGGAGGATGTGCCTTGCCCGTATCTGAAAATCATCCGCCGGCGGCCTTGATCCACCGCCTGCCTTATGTGAACAGGATTCGCAGCCTCTATTTCGGCACCCCCGGCAACTCGCTGTTGACCCTTGTCGGGCTGGCCCTGCTGGCCGTGATCATCCCGCCGCTGGTGCGCTGGGCCGTGGTCAACGCGACCTGGACCCTGCCTCCCGGCCAGTGCCGCTCTTTGGACGGTGCCTGCTGGACCTATGTGCGTGAAAACCTGCGTTTCATCCTTCTGGGCTTTTACCCGGTTTGTGAACAGTGGCGCCCGGTGGTGGCCATGGCGGTATTTTTCGGCTTGGTCGGCGCCAGCGCCTGGCCGCGCAACTGGTCGCGGCGGCTGATCTACGGCTGGGTCGCGGCCTTTGTGGTCGTCGGCTGGCTGCTGCACGGCGGGATACTAGGCCTGGCGCCGGTGGAAACCGATAAGTGGAGCGGCCTGCCCCTGACGCTGTTGCTGGCGGTGATGGGAATCGTGGCGGCCTATCCGCTGGGCATCGTGCTGGCCCTGGGCCGCCGCTCGTCCATGCCGATCATCCGGTCCCTGAGCACGGTTTATATCGAGGTGGTGCGGGGCATTCCCTTGATCTGCCTGCTCTTTTTGTCTTCGGTGGTTTTCCCGCTCTTTTTACCCAAGGACGTGGTGGTCAACAAGCTGCTGCGCGCCCTGGTGGCCATCATCCTTTCTTCGGCCGCCTATTTGGCCGAGGTGATCCGCGGCGGGCTCCAGGTGGTCGAACCGGGCCAGTACGAGGCGGCGGACGCCTTGGGCTTTACCTATCTTCAGAAGATGCGGCTGGTCATTTTACCCCAGGCTCTGAAGATCGCCATCCCGCCCACGGTGAACACCTTCATTTCCATGTTCAAGGATACCTCGCTGGTGATCATCATCGCCTTGTACGATCTTCTTAAAACCACCCAGACCACACTGGCCGATCCGACCTGGATGGCCTTCAGCACCGAGGCGTACCTTTTCGCCGCAGCGATCTATTTTCCGTTTTGTTTTTTCATGTCCCGTTACAGCCGCTATCTGGAGGTCTATCTGGGCTGGACCGCAAAAGAGAAAAAAAGCGGGACCCGGTGACGGCGACAGTACCAATGATAGAACCGTAAAGGAGTTTTCATGGCCATCGACCAGAACATAACCGAGTTTGAACAGCGTATCGGCAAGGGCCGCTCCGCTTCTTTCGAAGAATTTAGCAAGGCTCTGCGTGACGCTTACATGGACCGCAGCCGGCAGATCTATTTCATCTGGCGCAAACTCAAGGAACTGTATCCTGAAGTAGATGCGGACCGGGTCATCCGGGAGGCGTCATGGGATTTCGGCGTCTTTCAGGGCGAGAAGATCGCCGGCAAGGCCGGAACGGACGATCTGGGCCCCACCGAGGTGCTGCTCGGCCAGACCTCCAAGGGCGGTATGGCGGTCTTCGACCAGGAGATCAAGGAACTGGGCCCGGATCGCGCCGTGAAGGTCTTTCATTCCTGCCCCCACGTGGATGCGCTCAAGGAGTTGGGGGCCAGCGCCGAAGAGATCACCCATTTTTGCCGCGATATGCTCTCTGCCTGCGATTTCGGTATCTGCGAGCCCTTTAAAAAGATCGAGATCGATTTTCCGACCACCGTGGCTGATCACACGGGCCAGGGATGCCAGATGATCATCACCCGCAAGTAAAGCTGTACCTTCGGGCGCGGGGGATGTCGCAAGACCGGCATGGCGATTGAGTGAAGCAGGATTATGGCCGGCTGTTGAAGGTGATGAAAGGGACTCATCAACGAACGAAAAATCGGCCGGCCAGCCTGTTTTATTCCCAGAAATCCGAAGCGATTTCAATCAGATTCCCATCCGGGTCGGTTATCATGGCGGATCTCATGTTCCACGGTTCATTCCGGGGTCCGTATACCGATCTTGCGCCTTTTGCGACTAGACGCGCATATTCTTTGTCGACATTCTCCGGGGCCCCGACATTTATGGCCAATTCAAAAGTCCCATTCAGCCGATTGGTGAATTCCGGCGTCTGGCCAAGCAGTTGGGGCAACATTTTCCTCTCATACATCGCAAACCTTATCCCCTCGTGTTGAAACTCGGCATAAGGGCCTTGACCATCCCATTCGATCGGAATCCCGACGACCTCTTTATAAAAGGACACCATCCCGGATAAATCGGCAACAAACAGACCAACCATATCAAATCGTCTTTTCATCGTGTTCTCTCCTTGTGCTCTTTCCTTATTGATCCGGTTTGTAACAACCCCATCGTAGCGTAACGACCAGGGCGGTGCAAATACCAGATCACTACAGGTAAACCGGAATTTGATTTGCCACGAATCTGTCAGCAACGGATCCAGCCTGCCCTTGTTCAATAATAAATGTTATACAATAAAAACTTATTGACAAACGATAATTTTTTGGCTACCCAGTGGATAAAAGTCACCTGGTTGAGTCACGGCGTATCAGAGAACCCAAAAAGGAAAAAATATATGCCTGATACCTTCTGCATACAACGTGCAAGCCGGCGGTTGAGAATAATGTTTACCATCGTGCTGGTGTTGATCCCTGTGGTCAACGCATCACTCTGGGCTTTTATCAATGTGCTGCCCGGCACAATGCAGGAAGCCGTATTGCCGGCCTTTGCAAGGATTCCGCTGCCCGGCATGGCGCGGATGCTTGGCTTTATCGTTGCACTCGTCCCCGCTTCAGTGATCATGTACGCGACGGTGGTTTTGATCCGTTTGTTCAGGCTCTATGAGGCGGGTCAAATCTTCAGGCCGGCCAATGTGCACTGTTTTAGAAGCCTGTCAAGGACCCTGGTGGCATGGTGCGCCGCCAACATTATTTCCGGCTCCTTGATGAGTATCGCCCTGACGCTGCATCATCCTCCCGGGCAGAGAATGATATCGGTCGGATTGGGGTCGCCGGACATAACGGCTCTCCTGGTGGGTCTGGTGCTGGGCGTCATCGCCTGGGTGATGGAAGAGGGGTGCAAACTGCAAGAGGACCAGGACCTTACGGTTTAACATTGAGGAGCGGAATCGATGCCCATCCGTGTCAACCTTGACGTCATGCTCGCCCGCCGCAAGATGAAATCCAACGAATTGGCGGAACGGATCGGGATTACGCCGCAAAATCTTTCGATCCTCAAGACCGGAAAGGCCAGGGCGATCCGTCTGGAAACCCTGGACGCCATATGCCGGCATTTGCAGTGCCAGCCAGGAGACATCCTCGAATACTACGAAATAGTCAGTGCCCATCCATAAACGGCACCTTTTGGCCCCCGGCGGCGTTCTCGCTCGTTTCCAATCCTCGAAATAGCGGGCTATTGCTCCGGTTGAAAACTCGCTCGGGCCTTGCCAGGAACCAAAAATCACCATTTATGGACGGACACTAGTTGGAAAAGGGGCGGTTGAATCTTGTTGTTAAACCGGAATGAGAAGTTCACCAACAGGAGAGGTACGGCTATGCGAAAATATCTATTTTTGATCATGCTTGTTGCAGTATCCGGATGTACCCAACATCATATCGTGCAGCGTGATCTGCGCCCGGATCAGATCCATCACCTCAGTGCGTTTAAGCACCTAAAAGAGATCCAGGCGTTGAATCACCAGGTCGGTTATCTGGACGAGGGCGATATCGTTCCATTGAAACTGACTCTTGAAAGCGAATGGCTCGGCATCCGTCAGGATCATGTGGATCTGGTTGCCAAAAAACGCATCTATTTCAGTTTAACGGTCCCGGATGACGTCTCCAAAGACCGGTTGGAGAAAATTCTCAATCTCGATCAACAGCAACTATCTGTGATGACAGATGCCGAAAGGGCGGAGCTGTTCAAAGGTGTCATGCTCTACCTGAGCAACGACGCGGTGCATTGGGCCCCTTTGAGCGATATGCCGGCAATAAAGGACGTATTTGCAATCAAGGGCGGTACCCTGTCTCTGGGCATGGGGATGGACCCTGTCTCTGTGGATGAGACCGAAGGGGCCTGGATCGCATTGAGTATCATCGCCATCAAGAAAGAATGAGTCTGGCCGCTTTTCTGATGATATCGGCTTATTGCACCCCTGGAAATTTTACCTTATGATAAAAAAACGGCCCAGCTAGCCAGCCCGCAAGAAAAAACACAGGGGCTGCTGCAAAGAAGGCGGGACGGACTCAATACATGGTCTATGGCCCCAAAAGAGGATTGCGCCTGTCAAACATGCCCGCAGCGGTCGCGCTGTTGCTTCTTCTTTGCACTTCGCCGTTTTGCGATGCTGGGCAAGGGGCGGAGATTTTCCAGGACACCCCGATCAGTAAAGACCAGACCGGCCGGCCGATTTTACGCTTCGGGATCAATGCGGCGGACCTGGAATCACTGGATCCTCATTTTGCAGCGGCCTTTGAGGACCGTCTGGTCGTGGACATGATCTTCAACGGCCTCATTCGGTACAAGCCGGGAAACGCGCCGAGCGTGGAACCCGACCTTGCCGAATCCATCCCCGATCCGGTCATCATGGACGGCCGGCAGGTCTGGACTTTCAAACTTCGCAAGGGAATCGTGTTCCATCCCGGACCGCAAACCCCGCCTTACGAAATGACCGCGGATGATGTGGTTTATTCTTTCGCAAAAGCCGCAGATCCCAAACGCTCGGCCTATTCTGGAGAATACAGCGATTTTACCGTTCACAAGGTGGACGACCATACCTGCACGATTGTGCTGAACCATCCTCTCAGCCCGACCCTGTTTTTCGGTAAAATCACCGCTTATGCAGGCGGTTTTATCATCCCCAAGAGAGCCGTGGAGGCCATGGGCGATAAGGCCTTTAAGATGCATCCGGTGGGGACCGGCCCGTTCCGGTTCTTGAGGCATTCGCCCAAAGAGAGCGTTCAGCTTGCTGCCAATGATGATTATTTTCGTGGATCTCCCCGGCTGGGAGGCGTGGATATCCAGTACCTTCCAGAGGCCCAAAAGCGAGAGCGGCTCTTTCGAGAAGGCCAGTTGGACGTGATTCGCGGTTTTGCGGAGACCGAGTGGATCAATAGGGCTTCAAAGGATAAAAGCGCACGGATCGATATATTTGGCGTTCCAGAGATTGCCTGCATCCATTTCAACACGCAAGTCAAACCATTTGACGACATCCGTGTGCGCAAGGCCGTCGCCTATGGACTCAATCGGGATGAGTTTCTCGCCCCATTCGGGAAAGGCGCCGCCGTGGTCATCCTGTCGCCCATGCCGCCCGAGGTTCTTCCTGGAGGGCTGACAAACGAGGAAGTCCGCTATCTCGGGCTGGATTATGGCAACGATTTCGACCGGGCGAAAAGGCTTCTTTGCGAGGCGGGATTCCCAAACGGTTTCGATGTAGAGGTCGTGGCTTCCGAGATGCATCCGTTCAGGAAGAACTCCGAGAGTCTGCAGCGTCAGTTGGCCCGGATCGGCATCCGCCTCAAGATGCGCCTCGTGGACCACGCCCAGATGCACCGGCTCATCCGCAAGGACATAAACCCCATCGTCATTTATGAAGCATGGCGACCCAATCCTGACGCCTTTCTTACCCGTTTCTTTCACTCCGATTCGATGGTGGTGACAGGCCGTAAGCCCGACACCAACTTCTCGCACTACGCCCAGATCGATCAGTTGATCGAAAGCGCCCGCAGGGAAATGGACCCCATAAAGCAAATCAAGTTGTGGAAGTATGCACAGGTCAAGCTGCTCGAAGACATGGTCGTCTATCCACTGCATTACCACCAGCGGGTATACGCTCGAAAACCATGCGTGGACTACGGCCACCCGCTGGTGGCATCCCTGGCCCTGTACCCGCAGTTTACCGAAAAGACGAGAATCGTTGCACCGGGCGCGGGCTCAACGGATTGATACCCTCATCTCTTATGGAGTGCCCGTCGTGCAAATGACAAATCCGGCCGTGAGGTTAACAAGTGAAGATCTATACGAAAATACTCGCTACGGCCCTGCCTATGGTTCTGTTGTCGCTGTTTGTCGGCGCAGGCGTAACCTATTGTCTTTCACGTTCCGCGCTTACTGATCTTGCCGAGCGCTGGCTCGAGACCCGGCTGTCGGAAGCCATGAAAGCAGTGGTGGAAAACGAGAAATTTTTAAGGCATTACGGGATCACGAATATTGCTTCTGGAGTTAAAAAGGCCCAGTACGACGCCGGGTTCACGCTCGGCGCCATTGAAATCGGCGAACAGGGGTACGTATTCGTGGTCGATTCCGAGGGACATGTCGTAGCCCATCCGGATCCGGCATCCATCGGCAAAGATGTGGGCGATACGCTCTGGTTTCGGGAAATTTGCCAAGGGCGTCGAAAGCGCATCACCTACTCATGGTCCGGGACGAAGAACCTGGCCATGTATGAGCACTTCGCACCGTGGAACTGGTATGTAATCGCAACGGACACCTACAGGGAAATCTACGGCGCGTTCAACAAAACGGGTATTTACGTCGCCACAGTAGCGTTTTTCGTATCGTTCGTTCTGGCCTTTCTGATGGTTTTCGTCGCCCGAAAACTCACTGCACCGCTCAGGTTGCTCGTTTCCGGAGCCCAAAGCGTCGGACACGGGGCGCTCGAAACGCGCATACCGGTCCAGAGCAAGGATGAGTTCGGCCACCTTTCAACCGTTTTTAACAAGATGGCGGCACAGCTTCAGGAAAGCCTCGGCGCCCTAAAGCACAGCGAAGAGCATTTCCGGTCGCTGATCGAAAATGCGTCCGACATGGTCACCCTGCTGGATGAAGAAGGAAGGATCGTATACATGAGCCCGTCGTCCGAACGGATACTGGGTTCGCGGCCCTCTGACCTCGTGAAAAGTCCCCTTGCCGCGGTTCTGCATCCGGAGGATCTGGAAATATTCGGCCTTTTCTTTCATTCCATCCTGCAAAAAACGGCGGTGACCGAAGCCGGTGAATTCCGTATGATGCGGGCAGATGCCGGTTGGCGCACCGTGGAAACGGTGGGGCGCAATCTCCTGTCCGACCCGGCAGTGCAAGGAGTCGTGATCAATTCGCGGGATATCACGGCGCGCAAGATGGTGGAGGAGGCTTTGCAGGAATCGGAAAAGAGACTGCACCTGCTGACTTCTCAGTTGCTGACGACGCAGGAAAGGGAGAGCCGGCGTATCTCCAGCGAGTTGCACGATGAAGTGGGCCAGTCGCTCATGGCGTTAAAGTTCAGGGTGACGCTTTTGGAAAACGGTCTGGTCGAAACACAATCGGAACTCAAAGAGCAGTGCGAGGAGACGCTGCGTTACATCGATCAGGTAGTTGAAAACATAAGGCGCATCTGCCGCGATCTGACACCCTCGTTGCTGGAAGACCTGGGCCTGACAGCGGCCGTTGGGTGGCTCGTGGAGGATTTCGTCAAGCGCTACCGCATCGGGGCTGACGTTGATATCGACGAGTTGGACGACCTTTTTGCCCAGGAGACGCAAATCGTGATCTATCGCATTTTTCAGGAGGCGCTGACCAACATCGGGAAACACTCGGGTGCCACCCGGATTCGCGTAGGGGCGAAGAAAGGGGTTGACACCGTGTTGCTCCTGGTCTCGGATAACGGCCGGGGCTTTGACGTGGACGAGTTCATATCGTGCGAGACCCGGAACAGGGGGCTTGGACTGGCGGCGATGCACGAGAGGGCCAGGATACTGAATGCCATCTTGCATATCACCAGTTCCAACAACGGGGGAACCTCCATTCGACTCCACGTTCCTGTAGATAGGGAGCCAAGCGATGGCATCGTATCCGATCCTGCTGTGTGACGATCACGTGATCTTTCGCCAGGGCCTTAAGAAGATCATGGAAGGCGTGGGTGATCTTGAAGTGGTCGGAGAGGCCGGGGACGGCGTCGAGCTGCTCAGAATGATGCGGGCAGCGGCTCCGGATATGGTGATTCTCGATATTTCCCTGCCGAAGCTTCGGGGAATCGAGGCTGCCGTCGAGATCAAGATGCTTTATCAGGAGGTGAAACTATTAATTCTCACCATGCACAGAAGTACCCGCTATTTGCATCATGCCCTCGCCGCGGGTGTGAATGGATACCTTTTAAAGGAAGACGCTCCCAAGGAGATCTTTACAGCCATCGATACCATCCGCAAGGGCAAAGTTTTCATATCCCCGCTGCTCACCGAAGAGCTGAACGAGGAAATGGCCATGGCCTACAGAACCGGCCAGTTCACCGTTCCCGTCGAGCCGTTGAGTGTGCGCGAACGGGAAGTGCTTCAATTGATTGCCGAAGAAAAGACCAACAAGGAAATTGCCGACCTGTTGTGCATCAGTTTTAAGACCGTCCAGCATCACCGTGCCGCCATCAAACGCAAGCTCAATATCCGAAAGACGGCCGGTCTGGTGAAATACGCCATCCGCAAAGGATACGTAAGTCCCTTGCCTTAGCGCCTCGAAAGTCCCCCGGTTCCCTTCACCCCCATAGACGCCATCCACCCGGTCATTCCGCGTTTTTTTCCAAAAAGTGCCTATCGGCAAATAGGCACTTGTGCCCATGGGTTTATAGGCACGAGTGCATATTTCCAATCCATTCGCCTGGTGACATAAGACAGAGAAACCTCGATCTTCCCATTGGGTGAAATGAACCACAACCAAGCAAAGGAGAGACGATCATGAAGAGAACAGCAGGCCTGTTTCTTGTTACGGTCTTGATTGTCGCAGGCATATGTTCGGCGGCATTCTCCACGGCATCTGCCGAAGTGGTTCTCAATGTGGGCACTCTCAGCAATGACGCCAACATCCTGATTCCCCACATTTCTACCAAAAGCCAGGACAGGATTCTCTTTCCCTGGATTTTTAACGGTCTGGTCCGTTTCAAACCGGGAAGCGCCAGTCCGCAAGATATCGAACCGGACCTGGCCGAAAAGTGGACATCCAGCCAAGACAGACTCACCTGGACATTCTATCTTCGCAAAGGGGTCCAGTTCCACAACGGGTTCGGGGAGCTGACCTCTGAAGACGTTGTCTTTTCCATCAAGCGGGCCGCCGATAAGCAGCTTTCTTCCGCATACAAAGTCTATCAGGCGCTTGAATCGGTCAAGGCACTCGATAAATACACCGTTGAAATCAAGCTGAAACAACCCGTTCCCTATCTTCTCGGGCTTGTCACCAACGATCATGGCGGCATGATCCTCTGTAAAAAAGCGGCGCAAAAATACGGCGAGGACCTTAAGCTGAACCCCGTCGGAACCGGGCCGTTCGCCTTTTTCGAATACCTGCCCAAACGCAGCGTGACCCTCGTTGCCAACCAGGACTACTACCGTGGGGCGCCCAAAATCGACAAAATCGTATACCGCTACCTGCCCGATGATTCCAGCCGCGAGCTGGCTTTCACCAAAGGCGAGATCGATCTTTTTTACGGCACCCGCGAACAACGCTGGGTCGAGCGCCTGCGCCAGGGAAAAAACACCAAGGTGGACGTTTTTGGATTGGGCGAGCTGAGGACGCTGCACCTGAACATGACGGTCAAGCCCCTGGACGATATCCGGGTCCGCAAGGCCATCGCCCATGCCGTCAACCGTGACGAGATCGTCGCCTTTCTGGGCAAGGACGTGAGCGTTGCCAACTATTCTATCATTCCCAGGAACTATCTGGGCCACAGCGAAGATGTGCCGCGCTATGAATACAGCCCGGAAAAAGCCAAGGCCCTGCTGAAGGAAGCCGGCTACCCGAACGGGTTCACCCTCAAAGTGATCATTACCCAGGTCGATCCGCTGCGCCTGCCCATGGAGATCATCCAGGAGCAGTTGCGCAAGGTGGATATCGCCCTGGATCTCCAGGTGGTGGAACATTCGGCCTTCCACAAGCTCATTCGCCAGGACGCCAGCTCGATGGTGCTTTACGGTGCGGCACGATTCCCGGTGGCCGATACCTATCTTGGCGAATTCTACCATTCGAGCAGCATCGTCGGAACGCCGACGGCGGCCTCCAACTTCTCGCATACCCAGGTGGCGGACGAGGAGATCGATGCGGCCCGGCGCGAGCCGGACAGTGCCAGGCAAAGCGAATTGTGGAAAAAGGCCCAGCAAAAGATCATTTCCGAGTGCTGCGCCATTCCCCTGTTCGAGCTACTTCAGGTCTGGGGGCGCAAGGGCACCGTCGAATACGGGTATACGCTCAAGAACGCCATCTCCAACGGGCCGGTGATTACCGAGCAGACGACCATCCGGTAACAAACCCCAATGCTTAAATACATTCTCAAAAGGGGCCTTTTATCCATTCCCATCCTCATTGCGGTGCTCACCCTGGTGTTTGTCATCGTGCGCATTGCACCAGGGGATCCCGCCCTGGTGGTCCTGGGCGACCAGGCGTCGCCTGAAGCCATCGAGGCGCTTCATCAAAAGCTGGGATTGGATCGGCCCCTCATCGAGCAGTATTTTTCATTTCTCGTTTCCATCGCCCATGGGGACCTGGGCAAATCACTGTTGAGCGGCAATCCGGTGATGCAGGAGGTCTGGAATGTGCTCCCGTTCACCATCGAGCTGACCGTTGCCGGCGTGCTTTTCGGTGTCGTGCTGGGCATCCCGTTCGGGATGGCCACCGCCATATATCGCAATTCAGTCACCGACTACATCATTCGTACCCTGTCGCTCATCGGGCTTTCGTTTCCGGCTTTCTATTCGGCCATCCTTTTGATTATCGTATTGTCCATCAAGCTCGACTGGTTTCCCGTCATAAGCGATCCGATCCTCTCGGACCCGGTGACACGGCTGCACCACCTGGCCCTGCCCGCCGTCAATCTCGGCCTGATCATGATGGCCTACGTGACCCGCTCGACCCGCTCGTCCATGCTTGAAGTGCTGCGGGAAGATTACGTCAGAACGGCTGTGGCCAAAGGCATCCCGGGGATGGTCATCCTGTTGCGGCATGTGCTCAAAAACGCCCTGATTCCCATCGTGACCGTCATCGGTCTCTATTTGGGGGTGCTCATCGGCAACTCTGTGCTTACGGAGATCGTTTTCAACCGTCCCGGGCTGGGCAAGCTCATCGTCTCCGCCCTGGTGGACCGGGACTACACCCTGCTGCAGGGGCTGATGGTGGTCTATTCGTTCATCATCGTTCTGGTGAATCTGCTGACGGACCTGACTTACGGCTTGGTGGATCCGAGGGTCAAGCATCAATGAGACCGACCGTCGACAAGCGCAAATGGCGGCGCACCTTGAATGAAATCGTCGAGGTTTTCAATCGCAACAAAACCTCCTGGGTGGGATTGGTGCTCCTTGTTGTGCTGGCACTGCTGGCACTGCTGGCGCCCTGGGTCTCTCCGCATAATCCCGTCGAACAGCATATCCTTTCACGTCTTCAACCGCCTTGCTCCCGATATCTGCTCGGAACGGACCATTTCGGGAGGGACATTTTCTCGCGCATTCTGTGGGGTGCCCGCATTTCGCTTACCGTGGGCAGCCTGTCGGTTCTTCTGGGGATGGTCGCCGGCAGCATCCTCGGCATCTACTCCGGATACCGCGGCGGGACTCCGGACCATCTCATCATGGGCGTGATGGACGTTTTTATGGCCATCCCCACGCTGCTCATGGGGCTCATGGTGGTGGCGGTGCTCGGTCCGAACCTCGTCAACCTCACCCTGGCCATCGCACTGACGGTGACGCCCCGGTTCGCGCGTATCGCCCGGGCGCCCACCATGGTCGTCAAAAGTCGCGACTATATCGAGGCCTGCCGGGCCATGGGATTTTCGGACCTGAGGATCATGGCCGTCCATATCCTGCCCAACATCCTCGGAGAGCTGATGGTCATGGGCTCCCTTTGGGTGGCGACGGCCGTCAGGATCGAAGCCTCGCTGAGCTTCATCGGACTTGGCGTCAAACCGCCCACCGCCACCTGGGGCGGCATGATTCGGGAGGGGTTTCTGCATATCATGGATGCGCCCTGGGTCTCCATTTATCCTGGTCTGTTCATCCTGATTTCCGTTCTGGCGTTCAATATGCTCGGAGACGGACTGCGAGACGCCATTGATCCGAAGCTGAGAGGGTCGTGAGAAATGAATGTCCCGGGTGAACAACCGATTCTCGATATCCAGCATCTGACGACCCAGTTTCATGTCAGATCCGGCTGGTTCCCGGCCATCGTGGATGTTTCGTTTCAGCTCTTGGCCAACGAGACGCTGGCGCTGGTGGGAGAATCGGGATGCGGCAAGAGCGTGACCGCTTTTACCGTCATGCGCCTGCTGCCATCGCCCGGCAGCCGCATCAGCGGCGGGAAGGTCTTTTTCAAAGGCCGCAATCTCCTGGATCTTAAAGACGCCGAGATGCGCAGCCTCAGGGGCGACAAGCTGGCCATGATTTTCCAGGAGCCCATGACCTCGCTCAACCCGGTGCTCACCGTGGGCCGCCAGGTGGCCGAGGCGCTTTACTATCATCGCGCCATGAACTGGAAGGACGCCGGCGCCGGCGCCCTCGATCTGCTCGAACAGGTGAAGATTCCATCGGCGCGGCGCCGATTCGGCGATTATCCGCACCAGCTTTCGGGCGGCATGCGCCAGAGGGTCATGATCGCCATGGCCCTCGCATGCCGGCCGGACGTCATTTTGGCCGACGAACCGACCACGGCCCTGGATGTGACCATCCAGGCCCAGGTGCTGGCGCTGCTGGACGATCTCAAGCGGGAACGGCGCATGTCGATGATTTTCATCACCCACGACCTGGGTGTGGTGGCCTGGATCGCCGACCGTGTCGCCGTCATGTATGCGGGAACCATCGTGGAAATGGCCGAAGTGCGGGAGCTGTTCGACAATCCGCGCCATCCTTACACCCAGGCCCTGCTGCGGTCCATCCCGCGACTGGACCGCAGCGATCAGCGTATCCGCCCCATTGGCGGTGTCGTGCCGGGAATCGACCAGATGCCCGCCGGGTGCCGATTTTTCAGCCGATGTGATTTCCGGCAAGAGGGGTGCGCCGGGCGCATGCCGCAATTGCGCGCTGTCGACGGCCAGGGACGGCACCTGGTTCGCTGCCGGCTCGGGTCGAACCGCAGCCAGGGGGGCTGGGGCGAATCGGAAGGGGCCGCATGAGTCCACCACTGCTGCAGGTGAAGTCTTTGCAAAAGTTTTTCACGATGAAGCGGGGATTTCCCAATCCCGAAACAGTCACGGTGCGCGCCGTCGACGGGGTCACGTTCGATGTCCAGAAGGGGGAGGCCTTCGGGCTGGTCGGCGAGTCGGGATGCGGTAAATCCACGGTCGGCAGGGGATTGTTGCGCTTGATCGAGCCGGACTGCGGCGATGTGCTGCTGGACGGGCAGGATGTGCTCGCTTTGAACAAGGCCCGGCTTCAAGCGGTCCGTCGCAGAATGCAGATCATTTTTCAAGATCCCTACGCTTCGCTCAACCCCCGCCGCACCGTAGGGCAGACGCTCGCCGAACCGATGGTGGTTCACGAAATGGGCAGCCGCACCGAAATCCACGAGCGGGTCCGTTCTCTTTTAAACGAGGTGGGGTTGCAGCCCGAGGCCGTCGATAAGTTCCCCCACGAGTTCAGCGGCGGTCAGCGCCAGCGGGTGGGAATCGCTCGGGCGCTCATTTTCCAGCCGGATCTGGTTATCGCCGATGAGCCGGTATCGGCGTTGGACGTCTCGATCCAGTCCCAAATCCTGCTGCTCATGCGCGGGCTGCAGGAAAAGCGCCGGTTGAGCTTCATCTTCATATCCCACGATCTGGCGGTGGTGCGCTACTTCTGCCAGCGGCTGGCGGTGATGTACCTGGGGCGAATCGTCGAGCAGGGCACGGTGACGGAGCTTTTCGAAAACCCCCTTCACCCCTACACGGTCCTCCTGCGTGAGGCGTCTCCGATTCCAGATCCCCAGGTGAGACGCGATGTGCCGCGTATCGAGGCCGAGGTGCCATCGCCCATCAACCCGCCTCCGGGGTGTTACTTTCACCCGCGCTGTCCTAAGGCCATGGACTTGTGCCGGCGGCAGTATCCGCCCTGGAGACGGCTCGACGCTTCGCGCGGAGTGGCATGCCACCTGAATGGTTGAGCAAAGCGGCCAAAACCTTCTTTGAGACAACCGAGGTGCTGAACCCATGAACAGTCAACTACCGACGATTGCCGTGGTGGGCGGAGGAAACGGCGGATTCGCCTTTGCCGGCTGGCTGGGCTTGAAAGGATTCCCGATCGTGCTGGCCGAGTTCGGCGCGTTTGACCACTGCGTCGAAGCGCTGCGCGCGAAAGGGGCGATCCGGGTGACGGGAACGGTTGAAGGCGAGGCCCGCATCGAGGTGGCCGCCTCGATCGCCGATGCCGTGCAAAAGGCGGATATCGTTCTTGCCGTTATCCCGGCCCATGTGCACGGGCGCTTTGCCCGGGAGGCGGCCGGCGTGCTTCGCGATGATGCGATTCTTGTTTTGAATCCGGGCAGAACCGGCGGAGCCCTCGAAGTGTATCGATTGCTGGCCGAGGCGGACAAACACCTGGCGGTGGTGGAATCCCAGACGCTGCTTTTTGCCTGCCGCAAGAACGCCCCCGACGCAGTGCATCTGAACGGTATCAAGGAAAAAGTAGCCGTGGGCGTGATGCCGGCCTGCGAGACACAGGCGGTGGTGGGGCGCCTGGCGCAGGTTGTGCCGCAGTTTTATGCGGCCCAGGACATCCGCGTGACGAGCTTCGGCAATATCGGCGCCATGTTTCACCCCTCAATTTCAGTGCTCAACGCTTCGCGCATCGAGGCCGGCACCCCTTTTGAATTTTATAAAAACGGGGCCACGCCGCGGGTCGGAGCGCTCATCGAGGCATTGGATCGGGAGCGGGTCTGCATCGCGCAGGCGGCAGGAGTCCGGGTGCCCACCATTCGGGAATGGCTGCAGCAATCCTACCGGCAGCAAACCGCACCACTGCACGTCATGATGGGAACCAACCCCGCCTACCAGGGGATCCAAGCCCCGCAAGGGCTCGATATCCGCTATCTTCATGAGGACGTTCCCACAGGATTGGTGCCGCTGGAGGCCTTGGGCCGACTTTTCGGTGTCCAGACCCCCCTGATTTCGTCGATGGTCAACCTGGCAGAAAGCCTCATGCAAACCGACTACCGCCGAACGGGCAGGACTCTGGCGGTGATGGGAATCGAGGGGTTCGGCCCGCAGGATCTTATCCGATACATCCGCACCGGCAGGTGTGGGGCCTGAGCCGGCCTGAATCTTTACAACCCGAGATACCATGGAGGATAAATCCAACTGATGCAAACCAAACCGGAGTTTTTATTTCTGTCTCAGGAAGACGTGATCGCGACAGGCATTCGGATGAAGGACGCCCTGCAAGCGGTCGAGGATGCTCTTCGGCTTCAATCCGAAAAGAAGGTGATTTTCCCGTCCAAGACCATCTTGGATTTGGGCGAAAGACAGCGCGGGCGCATCAATTCCATGCCGGCTTATGTGGCGGGAAGCTATGAGATGTGCGGCATCAAGTGGATCGCCGGGTTTCCCGCCAATCCCGGCAAACACGGGATCCCCAGGGCCCATGCGCTCATCGTTCTCAACGACGCCGATACAGGAGTGCCCCTTGCCATCATGGACGGCACCTATCTGAGTGCCATGCGAACCGGGGCCGCCACGGGTGTCGGGGTCAAACATTTGGCCCGCCGCGATTCGAAGTGCCTGTGCATCATCGGGTGCGGGGTCCAGTCGAGAACCCAGTTGATGGCGGTGGCCGAAGTGGTCCCGGGGCTTGAGCGGGTCCAGGCCTACGACATTTCGAAGAAGGCCGCCGAAAAATTTTGTTCTTGGGCCGAACAGCGATACGGAATCGAGGCCGTTGCCTGCGCAGGTCCTGAACAAGCGGTTCGGGGATCCGACATCGTCATTACGGTCACCGTGGCCGATGAACCCATCGTGGGCGACGCCTGGTTGAAGGAAGGGGTCCTTTTCATCCATGCGGGTTCATATCAAGAGGAAGAAGAGGCGGTCATTCTCAGAGCCGATAAGATCGTCTTGGACAACTGGAAGGAAATGGTCCATCGAAGAACCCCCCTGATTGCCCGCATGCATCTGGCCGGAAAGGTTCAGGCCGATCAGATTTGGGCTGAATTGGGAGACATCGTGCTCGGGCGAAAAGCGGGGCGCGAAAAGGATGGCGAGCGCATCTATTTTGCGCCTTTGGGGCTTGCCATCGAGGACGTGGCCATTGCCACCGTGGCCTACCGCAAAGCCAAGGAGCAAGGGCTCGGCCGCAGACTCGCGCTCTGGTCCAGCCCGGTTGATTGGACGGCCGGCACCTGAGAAGGCCGCACCAGCGGCGCCCCCAAACGCTTGCTGGACCTGTGGTGGCCCCCCTGGTGGAAAATTTTTGAGGCTTGCCAGGGGGCAATACCATCAAGCCATTCCGCGATCGCCGTAATGAGGCCGCCCTGTGGCAGCGCTACAGCAGGGCTATTCGAACAAAAAGGGGAGGCTGTTGAGCTCTTCGGCCCCGTCCTGGCGCACCACTACCTGGTTTTCCAGACGCACCCCGCCCCAGCCCTCGATGTAGACGCCCGGCTCGACCGTCACCAGCATCCCCGGCGCCAGGATCGTATCGCTCAAAGGAGAAAGCCTCGGCCCTTCGTGGATAGCCAGGCCCGTGCCGTGGCCCAGACCGTGGCCGAACTTGCCGGCATAACCGCTGGCGGCGATGTGATCGCGAGCCACGGCATCCACCTCTCTTGCCGCGACTCCGGGCCGGATAGCGGCGATGGCCTTTTGCTGGGCTTCGCGTACCGTTTGGTAAACATGCTGAAACCGGTTGCCAGCCTCGCCCAGAACGATGGTGCGGCTCGTGTCCGAGCAGTAGCCGTTGAGCCGTACACCCCAATCGAAGAGCAGCGGTTCGCCGGCGCCCACCGGACGGTCGGCGGGAATGGCGTGGGGCAGGGCGCTGTTGGGGCCGCCAGCCACGATGGTGGGAAAGGAGAGATCCTCGGCCCCGGCCTCGTGCAGGCCGCGATCCAGGGCCCAGGCGATCTGTTTTTCGGTCATGCCGGGGCTCAGGGTGCCGATCAGGCGGGCAAAGACGCTTTCGGCGATGGCCAGCGCGGCGCGGGTGGCCTCGATTTCGGTTTCACTTTTGATCACGCGCTGGTTTTCCACCAGTTCTGCGACAGGCACCAGTTCTGCGGCCAGGTCCGCCCTGGCGAGTTGGGCCACTATCTTGGAATGCTGGTCCACCGAGAGGCGCCGGCTTTCGAAACCGAGGCGGCGGGGGCGGATCTCGGCCAGAAGGGCGGGCAATTCCAGGGCCAGGCCCTTGGTGTAGATCCGCACTGCATAGCCGGGCGCCTCCTGGCGGGCCTGGATCTCGAAGCGTGAATCGGTGGCCAGGATAAGCTGTTCGGCCCCGATGAGCAGCGCGCCGGACGATTCGTCAAAGCCGTTGTCTTCGGCGCTGAAGCCGCTCAGGTAGCGGCGATTTTCGCCGATCAGAACCAGAAGGGCGTCCAACTGACGTTGGGCCATAACCTGGCGAAGAATCTCAATGCGATGGGCGATAGTCGAATCCAAGAACCGGTCTCCCTCGTTTTGGTGTTGCTCGTCTTATTGCCGTTTTAGACCCCGCCATCATAGCAGACCGGCCCGGGATTGTGAATTGGCTGGACGAACGGAGCGCGGTGATTATGTTGTCCGATACCGCTGGACCGGCGCGGTCCGCCAAGCAATCTGGCCTTTGCCGAAAGGAGCCTTAAGATGGAGACACGCACTTTTACCGTCCCGAATATCTCCTGCCACCACTGCACCAACGCGATCCAGAACGAATTGAGCGAAGTGGCCGGAGTGGCTTCCGTCCAGGCGGACCCGGGCACCAAGCAGGTAACGGTGTCCTGGGATGCGCCCGCCAGCCTGGAGTCGATTCTGGCGACTCTGCGCGAGATTAACTACCCGGCCGCCGACGCCTGATGGAGCACAGCGGATGAGCGAAACACACCTTACCCTGCCGGTGCGGGGCATGACCTGCGCCAACTGCGCCGCCAACATCGAGCGCACCCTGGGACGCCTGGAGGGGATCACCGGGGCCAGGGTGAACTTTGCCAGCGAGCAGGCCGATGTCCGATTCGACCCGCAGCAGGTAAACGCGGCCCAGATCGTCTCGAAGATCGAAAAGAGCGGCTACGGTGTACCGCTGGAAAAGGTGAGCCTGCCGCTGATCGGCATGACCTGCGCCAACTGTGCCGCCAACATCGAGCGCACCTTGAACCGCAAACTGCCCGGGGTGGTCGAGGCCACGGTCAATTTTGCCAGCGAGCAGGCCCAGGTGGCCTATATCCCCAGCCTGTTGAGTGTCGATGAGATGGTGGCCGCCATCCGCAAGGCCGGCTTTGACGCCGTGGCGCCAGCGGACGGCACGGATCTTCCCGATGCCGAGCAGCAGGCCCGGGACCGGGAAATCCGCGACCAGACGCGCAAATTCTGGGTCGGGCTGATTTTCGCCCTGCCGTTGTTTTCCTGGTCTATGGCCCGCGATTTTCACCTCATCGGATCCTGGAGCCACGCCGCCTGGGTTAACTGGGCTTTCTGGGCCCTGGCCACGCCGGTGCAGTTCTATACCGGCTGGGATTTTTACGTGGGCGGGTTCAAGAGCCTGCGCAACCGCACGGCCAACATGGACGTGCTGGTGGCCATGGGATCTTCGGTGGCCTATGTCTACAGCCTGGCCCTGATGCTTTTTCCCGTGCTGGGCGACCACGTCTACTTCGAGACCTCGGCGGTGATCATCACCCTGATCAAGCTGGGCAAGATGCTCGAAGCGCGCACCAAGGGACGCACCGGACAGGCGATCCGCAAGTTGATGGACCTGCGCCCCAAGATGGCCACCGTGCTGCGCGAGGACCGGGAAGAGCAAGTTCCCCTGGCCCAGGTGGTGGTGGGCGATACGGTGATCGTGCGCCCGGGCCAGAGCGTGCCGGTGGACGGCACCGTGATCGACGGCCAGACGAGCGTCGACGAGTCGATGCTCACCGGCGAATCCCTTCCGGTGGACAAGGGACCGGGAGATGCGGTCACCGGTGGTACCCTCAACCACCAGGGGATGATCCGCTTTGCGGCCCGGCGGGTGGGCAAGGATACGGCCCTGGCCCAGATCATCCGCCTGGTCCAGGAAGCCCAGGGGAGCAAGGCACCGATCCAGTCGCTGGCCGACCGGGTGGCGGCCGTCTTCGTGCCCGCGGTGATCCTCACGGCCCTTGCGGTCTTTGTCATCTGGTGGGCCGCGGGCGGTGCTTTTGTCCCGGCCATGGTGCGCCTGGTGGCCGTGCTGGTGATCGCCTGTCCCTGCGCCCTGGGCCTGGCCACCCCCACGGCCATCATGGCCGGTACAGGCAAGGGGGCCGAAAACGGGATCCTCTTCAAGACCGGAGCCGCCCTGGAAACCCTGGCACGCCTGGACACCGTGGTGCTGGACAAGACCGGCACCATCACCGAGGGAAAGCCCCGGGTGACCGACGTGCTGGCCCTGAGGCTGGAAACCGAAGCGTCCCTGCTCACCCTGGCGGCAAGTGTGGAGCAGGGATCGGAACATCCGCTGGGAAAAGCCATCGTTGCCGAGGCCCGGGACCGCAAGCTGGCACTGGATCAACCGGGCGCCTTTGCGGCCCACGGCGGGGACGGGGTGGAGGGGCGCGTGGGCGGGCGCCACATCCGGGTGGGCAAACCACGCTGGTTCGACGATTTGGGCATTCGTAAGGCACATCTTGACGAGCGCATCGAAGCCTTGCAGGGCCAGGGCAAGACCGTGATGCTGGTTGCCGACGAGGCCGGTCCTTTGGGGATGGTGGCCGTGGCCGACCGGCTCAAGCCCGAGGCGGCCCAGGCCGTGGCCCGGCTGCACCGCCAAAAGCTCGAAGTGACCATGATCACCGGCGACAACCGGGCCACGGCCGAGGCCATCGCGGCCCAGGTGGGCATCGACAAGGTTATGGCCGAAGTCCGGCCTGAGGACAAATCCGCTGCCGTGCAGGCGCTTCAACGTGAGGGAAAGCGCACCGCCATGGTCGGAGACGGAATCAACGACGCTCCGGCCCTGGCCCAGGCCGATGTGGGGATCGCCATCGGCACGGGCACCGACGTGGCCATCGAGACCGCCGATGCCATCCTTTCCAGCGGCAGTCTGGAAGGTGTGCCCCGGGCCGTGCGCCTGAGCCGGCTGACCCTGGGCACCATCCGCCAGAACCTTTTCTGGGCTTTTGCCTACAACGTTATCCTGATCCCGATAGCCGCAGGGGTGCTGGCACCCATCGAGGCCGTGCCTGCGGTCCTGGGTCAATTGCACCCGATCCTGGCAGCCCTGGCCATGAGCCTGAGCAGCCTCACCGTGGTTTCCAACAGTCTGCGTCTCTACCGTACGAAGCTGTGAAAGGAGCGGGTTATGCTGGATGACTATCTGGTCTATCTCATTGTTCTGGCGGCCGCAGGTCTGGCGCTGCGCTACATCCGGCGCCAGACCAGGCCCGGCGCCGACACTTCCTGCGGCGGGTGCACGGGCTGCACCGAGCACACCTGCCCGGATCGCGATGGCACAACGCCTCTCAAGGCCACCACCCGCAGATCCTGAGCCCTTTTGCCGGCTCACCCCAAGCAGTTTGTGATAAGGGGAGGGCACTTTTCTTTTCCGGTTGACAGGGGCCGCGATTTTGACAATCCTATCTTCCTCTGGATCGAGACAGCCTGGATCGGTGAAACCGCGCAATAGGGAGCCTTGATGATCCCTGGATTCGAACGCATCGTTGAAGAGCGCATCCGCCTGGCAGAAAAGAGGGGAGCCTTCCGGGAGCTGGAAGGACGGGGCCGGCCCATCGAATTTTCCGAGGACCGGCACATCCCCGAGGACCTGCGTCTGGCCTACAAGATTCTCAAGAATGCGGACTGCCTTCCGGCGGAGATCGAACTGAAAAAGGAAATCGAACGGACCGAGGACCTGCTGGCGTCCATGACTGACACGCGCGAACGCTACCAGGTCATGCGCAGACTGAACTTTTTGATTCTGCGGCTCAATACGCTTCGAAAAGGGACCATCGAACTCGACCTTCCCCAGCACTACGAACAGATTTTGGCCGACCGTCTCGCCCGGCGCCCAAAAACCGCTCAGGGGGCGTGAGTCCCTTGCGGCAAGAGGCCATTCGGGTGTTTTGAAATGCGCAACGACTCCAAGGACAAGGACAGCGTTTTCAAAAGCGTCCTGCTGGCGTACCTGATTCTGGCCCTGCATGTGGTGCTGATCGCCGGACTCGGTCTGCTGGTGCTCTTTTTCCGTGGGTTCGTCCAGTACATGCTCTGGATTTTTCTGGCCGGCGCTTCCCTTATCGCCTATTCCGGATACCGCTTCTGGCGGCGGATGAAGACCGAGGGTAAGACCCTGGCCGAGATGCTCAACAATCCTGTTTTCCGGGGCCGTTCGGTAGAGATCAACCTGCTGGGCGGCATCGCCTCGTTCAAGCTCGGGGCTCCCGATTCGCGCTACGCTTTACCCGACGACACCACACTACCCCAGCGGCAGTTGGAAGACCCGGAAACGGCCCGTATCCGGGAGCTGGGCGAGCTGGCCCGCCTGCTGGAAAAAGATCTGATCACAGCCGATGAATACCGCCAGGCCAAACGCCGGCTGCTCGGATCTTAGCGTCCATTGCCCTGCCGCCTGGGGACCGGCAAGATATGCCCGCGAGAAAATGGAGACGGTCCCGGACCGAAAGCCGCGGCAGCGCATCGAACGTTGAGATTTCCGCGGAAACATGCCATAAAAAATTGATTTCGCACCCGGCCGCCTGACGGCGGGCGCGGCCTTTTTCACCTCTTTTGCAGAAGAATCGAGTAGAAATGAAATGAAAAAACTGACCGTTGCACTCCTATCCGGTGGCGACTCTTCCGAACGGGAGGTGTCGCTTAGCAGCGGCGACCAGGTTTTTGCCGCTTTGAACAAGGACCGCTACAACGTACGCCGCTACGATCCGGCCGCCGATCTAGGCCGGCTGGTGGCCGAGGCGGCGCAGATCGATGTGGCTCTCATCATCCTGCATGGTCCTTTCGGAGAGGACGGAACGGTGCAGGGACTTCTTGATCTTCTCGATATACCCTATCAGGGTTCGGGGGTCCTGGGCAGCTCCCTGGCGATGAACAAGGCGCTGGCCAAGGCGCGCTACGTTCAAGAGCAAATTCCGATTCCTGATTACCTGGTGGTGCGCGAAGGGGATGTGATCGATCCGGGCGCCTGGATCGAACGGCTCGGTCTGCCGGTGGTAATCAAGCCGTCGGCCTGCGGTTCGAGCATCGGCATGAGCATCGTAAGAGAAGCCGCCGACCTGATTCCGGCCCTGGACAAGGCCTTCGGCTTGGATGAGACCGTGGTCATCGAGCAGTACATTCAGGGCTTGGAGGTCACCGGCGCGGTGATCGGCAACGATCGGCTCGAAGCCCTGCCCCTGGTGGAGATCATCCCTTCATCGAGTCATGCTTTTTTCGACTACGAGGCCAAGTATCAAGCCGGGGAAACCGATGAGATCTGCCCGGCACGCCTCGATGTGAGGTTGACCGCCGAGGCCCAGCGGCTTTCGCTCAAGGCCCATCAGATCCTGTGCTGCGAAGGATACAGCCGCACCGATATGATCGTGCGCGGAAGCGAAATCTTCGTTTTGGAAACCAACACCATTCCGGGCATGACCCGCACCAGTCTTTTTCCCCAGGCGGCGGCAGCGGCCGGAATGCCTTTCGATCGGCTCCTGGACCGGCTCATCGAGCTGGGCATCGATCGTCACCGGAAGCGCAAGGTGCATGCCGGCGCGGGCCGACGCTAGACCTTTTTTCAACACTTCGTATGAGGCCGGCATTTGGACGAACCGGCCGTCCCGCCCCGGCGGGACCCACCGATAAAACGTGAAATGGAGGGATTATGAAAGTCCTGGTCATCGGCAGCGGCGGCAGAGAGCATACCCTGGCCTGGAAGATCGCCCGGAGCCCCCGGGTACGGAAAGTATATTGCGCCCCGGGCAACGCGGGCATCGCCTCGGTGGCGACCTGCGTGCCCATCGGTGCCGACCGCATCGAGGAGCTGCTCGCCTTTGCCCGCACCGAGAAGATCGACCTGACGGTGGTGGGCCCGGAAGATCCGCTTTCCGGAGGGATCGTGGATGCCTTCGAAGCCGAGGGACTTCGGATTTTCGGCGCCAGCCGCCGGGCGGCCGAGATCGAGTCGAGCAAGTCCTTTGCCAAGTACTTGATGACCAAATATCGCATTCCCACCGCGGACGGTGAAAGCTTTACCAACCTCAAGAAGGCTCAGGCCTACGTCCAGGACAAGGGCGCCCCCATCGTGGTCAAGGCTGACGGGCTGGCCGCCGGCAAGGGGGTGATCGTCTGCACCACGGTTGAGGAGGCCCTGGAGGCCCTGGATCGGATCATGGTGGCCAAAGAGTTCGGCGAGGCGGGCAAGAAGGTGGTGGTTGAAGACTGCCTGGTGGGCGAAGAGGCTTCCTTTCTGGCCTTTACCGACGGCAAGACCGTGCTGCCCCTGCCCACCAGCCAGGATCACAAGGCGGTCTTCGACGACGACAAGGGGCCCAACACCGGTGGGATGGGCGCCTATTCGCCCGCCCCGGTGGTCGATGCCTTGATGCACAAACGGGTGATGAAGGAGATCATGATCCCCACCGTCAAGGCCATGGCCGCCGAAGGGCGTCCTTACAAGGGGGTGCTCTATGCAGGGCTGATGATCGAGGGCGATACACCCCGGGTTCTCGAATTCAACGGCCGTTTCGGCGATCCCGAAGCCCAGCCGCTGCTCATGCGCCTCAAGAGCGATCTGGTGCCGATCATGGAGGCGGTCATCGACGAACGCCTCGATCAGGCGAGCCTGGAGATCGATCCGCGCGCCGCGGTCTGCGTGGTCATGGCCTCGGGCGGCTATCCTGGAAAATACGCCAAGGGGCATCCTATCCAGGGCCTGGACAAGGCGGCTCGCATGCGCGATGTGGTGGTCTTTCATGCCGGCACGGATGCCAAGGAAGGCGCCGTGGTGACCAACGGGGGAAGAGTCCTGGGGGTTACGGCCTTGGGCGAAACCATCGACGGGGCCATCAAGAAGGCCTATAAGGCCGTGGCCAAGATTACCTGGAAGGGTGCCCAGCACCGCAGCGATATCGGCCGCAAGGCCCTGGTGCGTTTCCAGACGCCGCCCAAGGTGGGGATCGTCATGGGCAGCGATTCGGACCTTGCCGTGATGGAAGGGGCTGCCGCAATGCTCAAGAAATTCGGCATCCCTTACGAAATGACGGTGGCCTCGGCCCATCGCACCCCGGCCCGGGCCGCCGAATTTGCCGCTACGGCTGCCGGCCGGGGCATGCAGGTCATTATCGCGGGGGCCGGGCACGCGGCTCATCTGGCCGGAGCCCTGGCGGCCCAGACAAACCTGCCGGTGATCGGGGTGCCCATCGATTCTTCGGCCCTCCAGGGGCTCGACGCCCTGCTGTCCACCGTCCAGATGCCTCCGGGGATTCCCGTGGCCACCATGGCGGTGGGCAAAAGCGGGGCTGCCAACGCGGGGATTCTGGCGGCCCAGATCATCGCCCTTGGCGATGCGGCGGTGGCCGGAAAGCTGGCTCGTTACAGGCAGGAAATGGCCCGTGGCGTGGAAAAGAAGGCCGAAGCCCTCAAGGCCTATGGCTGAAAAAAAGGTGGAGGGCGACAGATGGCCGAAATCATCAATGTGGACCCCTTTGACCTGAACCTTGCCGCCATCGAGAAGGCGATGGAGATTCTCCAAAAGGGGGGGCTGGTAATCTTTCCCACTCGATGCCTCTATGGACTTGGAGCCGACGCCACCAACCCGGCGGCCATCGAGAAGGTCTTTGCCGTCAAGGGCCGCTCCCTGAACCGGCCCATTTCGGTGCTTTGCCAGGATGATGCCTGCCTGCTGAAAATCGTGCGCAGGGTGCCGGCCCAGGCCGATCGGATCATGCAGCGTTTTTGGCCCGGCAGGGTAACCCTGGTCTTCGAAGCCAACGGCAGCCTGCCGGCGGTGCTCACCACCGGATTGGCCAAGATCGGCGTGCGCCAGCCCGCCAACCCGGTGGCCGCCGCCTTGGTGAACGGTCTCGGCCGGCCGATCACCGCCACCAGCGCCAATCTGTCCGGGGCTGCGGGCTGTTTTCGCGTCGAAGACATGCCGCCGCTTTTACTGGATCGTGTCGATCTGGTCCTGGACGCCGGGGCGCTGGAAGGCGGCCCGGGATCGACCGTGGTGGACGTGACCGGCCCTGTGCCGGTGATCCTGCGCGAGGGGACGGTTTCGGCCCAGGAACTGAAAAGCGTTTTCGGAAAAAGCGTTCTGAATTGACAAGCCCGGCACCTTTCGGTTATAAGAGGCGCCACCATCGAGCCGGAGTGGCGGAATTGGTAGACGCACGGGACTCAAAATCCCGCGGTGGCAACATCGTGTGAGTTCGATTCTCACCTCCGGCACCAAAAAAATCAAGGGGTTGCCGCTACATGTGGCAACCCCTTTCCATTTCTTGGGTTCTGCAGCACAACCTGTCTACAGCTATTGCAAAACCGATGTCGGGCTTCTCGCAGCTTCGCCAGGCGGGCGTCCTTCCTGCCGGGGTGGCTTGCCTTTTTCTGCATTGCAAACATCTTAGCTGCCTGTTCGGCCCCATCCCGTGGATTGCTCCCACAAGGCCCTTCTCTTTACGCTCGCCGTTTTTCCGGTATCGGCCGGCAACGTAGCAGTCGAATTTGGCGCCGTGCTTGCGGTTTTGATGCTGTACTGATCCGCAAGCCACCACGCGGTCTTACGCCATTTGTTTCCCGTCAGGATCTCATGTGTCTCTGTTCGTCAATATTTTGAGCAAATGCTTGTAAAAGGAAGCAGTAAATAAACTTGCTAAAAAATAGAAGTAATTATATAAAAATAAAAAAAGCCATTTATAGATTTTAGAGGCGGTTTTTATGAAAAGATATTTAATCTTTCAAAAACAGGAAGTACCCTGATTGAATATAAAGTCTTGCGGTATGCCGTGTACCGCTTCGGGACCATTGCAAGGCTCGATCTTTTTCAATGGATAGGATTAGTCAATAATGCTATCGATAATTAAAGTCTATATCAATAGGAGCTTTTCCCCCGGATTTGAAAATTTGACGCTTTACAGACCATAGAGTAAGTGGTATGAAAATTAACCAAATAACACGAAAAGGGCAAACCTGGGGCAACTCGGGGGCGCAAAACCATGGGTCCCTTGGGGATTGCCAGGTTGCCGTTGAAAACATCTACCTAAATATGGATGTGTTTAGAGCCGCCCTCGTTAGCAATGGCGGCTTTTCTGTTTGGGCGTGACAGAATAACTTTAGATAACTGCAAATAACGACCTTCGGATTTTCCTGGAAGGGCTGAAAATTTCAGAAAAAGAATCAGTATTAATTAAAAAACATAGGGGCGATGCAACCGGTGGACGACCGGAAACCTGAAAAAAAACCGTCTGACGAAACAAAAAAACTTGTAAGACAATGGGTTACGGCTATTTCAAGATTGTAAACGACACGGCGGAGCTATGCCAAGTCGCCAAGATCAACCGCACCCACAAAATTCCAAAAGCCATGCGTTTCCTATAAGTCTTGATCCAAGCAAGCGAGTTGGAAATGTTTCTCACCCGCAGGCGTCTATCGAAAAAGCCCGGTTTCTGCTGGGCTATAACGTTCGCGATGGCCTGAAAGAGATTGTCGAGTGGTATCGTATTAACCTTGCATAGTCGGATTCGAGGAGAACTCTATGGCCGACATTTCGCAGATCATACCGGTAACATAGATAAAGCGAGGCCTTCTCGACATTCTCAAGACGATGCATGAGGGGGACTCGACCATTACCGTGACCCGCAATGGGGAGGCGGTGGGCATCATGATGACCCCGGACCGCTATGAGGCACTTTTGGAAACTATCGAAATCTTGGACGACAAGTTGGACATCACAGGGATGTTTACGAATTATTTGCTGAACGGCTGTTATGATTGAACCGAAGAGTTAAATACAAATACCGAAATCCGAAAAAAGTTTAGGGTCGTTGCTTTGAAGATTCGAACCTCAAAAAAACCAAGAGTTCTGACCCTCTAATAGCATTGTGCGCGCATGCCCGTAAGCTAACGTAGACAACAGCGTTCCCCTCAAACCGCAAAAATGAAAAATGCCAAGATCCTCGTCACCGGCGGTGCAGGTTTTATCGGCGCCAATCTTTGCGAAGCGTTGCTCGCAAAAGGCACCCGGGTGGTCTGCCTGGACAACTTTTCCACCGGTCAGCCCCAGAACGTCCTGGAGTTCACCTCCAACCCGACCTTCGATCTGATCGTGGGCGACCTCCGCAACCCGGACGACTGTCGTAAGGCGTGCGCTGGGGTGGATTACGTTCTGCACCATGCGGCCCTGGGATCGGTGCCGAGGTCCATCGAGGATCCGGCCACCACCGATGCACCGATGCCGTCAACGTGGGCGGGTTCGTCAACATGCTTATTGCGGCCCGGGATGCAGGTGTGAAGCGCTTCATCCGTCCCGCCCTGCTGATCCTCGATGAACTTGGCTACTTGCCCATCGATAAAATCGGCGCCGACCTGCTGTTCCAGGTCATCAGCAGCCGCTACGAACAAGGCGCCTTGATCATCACCACCAATCGCGCCTTCAAAGACTGGCTGGAAATCTTCAACAACGACAGCGTGCTGACCGCCGCCTTGCTCGACCGGGTCCTGCATCACACCGAAACCGTCGTCATCGAAGGAAAAAGCTACCGGATGAAAGACTTGAGCGATCCGGCATAAAGGTATGCCAGTAACCCGATCGCCACCTCGATCGGGTGACCGACGTCAGCTCTTTGGCAATCACATTTTGAAACCGCCGTTTTCACTACAAGGTCACGTCGCCGCCAACAAAAAGAGGCTTTTAAGGTGTATTTCGGGGCTGTTTTTCGGTTTAACAATCTGTAATAACGGCATAATTCGATGTCCGACCCCATGTCGCTCCCAACGATCCAAACGCCCACCAAATGAAGTCCATTAACGGTCTCAAGATATTGGTCACCGGCGGTGCCGGCTATATCGGAAGTCAAACCTGCAAGGCCCTGTATCGCACCGGATTTGAACCCGTGGTTTTCGACAACCTTTCCACAGGGCACCGTTGGGCGGTCAAATGGGGACCATTCATCAAAGGGAACCTTCTTGGACCGATGCGCCGTCAAGCAGGCTTTGATACACTCCAAGATCGATGGTGTCGTCCATTTCGCAGCTTGCACGAATGTGGGCGAGTCTATGAGCAATGCCCAAACTTCGTGTAGCCCCTTTCGCCTGCTTGCAAAGTAACGCGAAAATGAATATAGAGAAATTGATAGCATAACGATTTGCGGGAGAAGAAAAAGCCGCGAAGGCGCATAAGATCAAAGAAACGAGATGTAAGAACAGATGCAAATAGGCGGTGATCAGCCTTTTGAACAAAAGAAATGAGCTGTTGGAGGCCCAAGATGTCCCTAACCTTGAATCCTCAATATGTAATCGATAATAAGAAGAAGCCGAAAGCGGTTTTGCTGAGCATTAAAGAGTGGAAAGAAGTCGTTGATGCGCTTGAAGAGCTTGACGATATTCGTGCCTAAGATGCGGTAAAATCCGGCGATTTACAGTCCATCCCTTTTAATCAGGCCGTACGTGAAATCGAGGCTGAATATAAGGCTTGAACTACGAAATCGAAATCCTCCGTTCCGCACAGAAATAGCTTTCAAAAATCCAGCGAGATGATCAACGGCGCATCATTCAAAATATCCGTCAATTGGCTGGAAACCCCCGGCCCAAGGGGTGTAAAAAACTATCCGGCCGACCGGCTTGGAGAATTCGCGCCGGTAATTATCGCGTTATTTATGAAATCAATGAAGATCGGCTACTGATACTTGTTATCGATGTCGGACACCGGCGAGAAGTATATCGATAGTTCTTCGCTGTTCTATCTTTTTTTTAACCATTTGAATTTCGGTCATTCGATTTTGCTTTCCCCGTGAAATGCGAAGCCTATTACACCGGGGTTTCAGATTTCGATATTCTGATTTCGTATTTACGCTTTTCCTAACACTCCGAACGACCAAACGAAGCTTAAGTTTACATAGTCAACAACGTCCCCAACTTCCCGGTGGTCAACCGCAACGTACCGGATCATGCCCTGGTGGTGGGCAACCCGGTCAAAACGATCGGCTGGGTGTGCCGGTGCGGGGAGAGGTTGACGGAAGATTTGGAATGTATCGCCTGCGGAAAGAAGTATGTGCGAGCGGAGCAGGGGAGGGTAGAAGAAGAAAAGGGAATGGTTTAAGGTTGAACGGTGTAAGGTTTAAATAGAAAAACACGAATATCGACATTCGGATTTCGAATTTAAAGTCTTTTCTAACGTTTCTAACGCTCTAAACGCTTTCCTGAAGTAAATCAATGTCCCTGAATTCTCCAACGATTGAAGATCAACAGGGCCGAGTAAAAAGACGGAATATGAGACCGCTGATTTTTTTAAAATGATTATCCAGCGTCACAAGCTCTGCTCCAGTTTCCATGGTTTGCGCGGCAATCCAAATATCGTTTGAAGGAATGGGGGTTCCCTGCTTTTTGAGATGCAAGACAATCCTTGAGTATCTATCTGATGTGGTTTCAGACAATTTGATCACTTCAACCGCCCGATGCGACAAGAACTGTTTTAATTCCGCAATGTTTCTGGCAAAGCGTGAACCATTGCGGAATCCAAACATGAGTTCACCCAGCACAATCGGAGATATCAATATCGCATCCGCTTGGGCGATGTATTCGATAAGTTCGATATATCCTCGTTTGAACCCGACATAGGCGTTCGTGTCCAGTATCAGTTTCATTTCCACATTTCCTCGTCGATCTGCTCGCAGGATTTGATGGAACGTTCAAACTCAGCGGCCTCCTCTCGGGTCCATCCGCCTGATAGTTGCTTCAAAGACGATGCTGGAGCCTTGGGATGCTTGAATTCTTTATAAATGATTTCTTTGATAACCTGATTGATGGATTTTCCGCTCCCTTTTGCGATTTGCCGAATTTGCTGTTCAATTTCAGGCTCCACACCCCGTATGGTGATTTGTTGCATGACTCACCTCCTGATTCTTTTTGCCTCATTCTATGAGGTAGTGCTTTTCGTGTCAAGGTCATAGATAATACGATAGAGTTAAATCCTGATATCCTGGGTAGTTACCATCTGTGAAAATTTGGCCCCAATGAACTTCCCTAAAAATCAAAAAATCCTCGTCACAGGCGGCGCCGGCTTCATCGGCTCCAACCTCTGCGAAGCGCTCCTAGAAAAAGGCGCCCGGGTGGTCTGCCTGGACAACTTTTCCACCGGTTATCCCACCCCTACAACGCAACTTATTATGATTAACACTTGATTTTTTCGCAGCATCCTGCCATACTACGCAACAACCCACATATAGGAGGCAGACCATGCTACCCAGTTGCCGTCATGACGAATACCTATACGATGTTCCAAAATTTGATCTCGCTCGGGGTGATATCAAAGATTTCATGAGCGAACTCAGAGGCTTTCATGAACAGTTTTACGATTGTTTCCAACGCAGTGAGTCCAGAGAACATTTCTTCAATTACATGGTTGGGCAGTTCAGCCCGTTGGAAAGAAAATCCATTGAACCAATCGCCCTTGCCGTCGAAAATGGAAATGTCAGGGCATTGCAACGGTTTGTCAGTGAAGCACCTTGGGATGACACAAATATCGAAATCAAATATCGTAGTCTTGTAAATGACGATCTCGGAAGCCCCGATGGCGTCCTGATCTTCGATGAGAGCGGCTTTGTCAAAAAGGGAGACGAATCCGTGGGAGTCGCCCGCCAATACTGCGGCAACATCGGCAAAGTCGACAACTGCCAGGTCGGCGTCTTTGCCGCCTACGCTTCCGAAAAAGGGTATGCCTTGGTCAACAAGCGGCTGTTTGTACCCGAAAAATGGTTTTCGGATGACCATGCCCTGCGAAGGCAAAAGTGTAAAATGCCGGAGGATGTCGTTTTTCGGACCAAGCCGCAGCTTGCCGCCGAAATGCTTGAAGAAATCCGCCGGGAAAAGCTGCTGCCGTTCAAATATGTACTGGCCGATTCGATCTACGGTATGAGTCCGGAATTCATCGGCGCTGTGGAATCGTTGCCGGATACGACCTATCTGGTATCGGTGACCAAGACGACCTTGTGCTGGCTCAAGAAACCCATGACCATTACCCGACAGTATCGATGGGGCGGAACGACCCGGACGAAAACCGTGCTGGCCGATGCCGACAGCAAACCGATGAGCGTCGAGGCGTTGGCAAAAAACATCAACGACTATTTCTGGTACCGCCGCGAGGTTTCCGAAGGCACCAAGGGGCCGATCGTTTATGAATTCACCCGGCGCAGGATCATCCTTCCAGCCGATAAGATGCCTGGGAAAGCCGCTTGGTTGCTGATCCGGCGCACCCTCGGGGAGGATCGGCACTATTCCTATTATATCAGCAACGCCTCCCCCAGCGTTCGGCTCAAGCCCCTGATTTGGCTAAGCGGGATGCGCTGGGCCATCGAGCAGTGTTTCGAGGAAACCAAAACCGAACTGGGCATGGATCACTATGAGGTCAGAAAGTTTCCGGGCTGGCACCACCACATACTCACGTGCATAATGGCCCACTTTTTCCTCTGGCACCTGAAAATCAGGTTGGGGAAAAAAAGCACCATCTATTACGCTGTCGCAGCTTAGAGTGCTGATCAGACTGCTACTACCCATGCGCAAACACACACACACGACACCCTGATTGCGCAAATCATCTGGGTGCAAGATAAAAACCACCGTGCCTATCTATCGCACCGGAAAAAGCGACTGGCTGAGATTGTCAAATAACCTTTAGTCGCGTTGTCGGGCTAGTCATGAATGAAATTGTAGAAATCGAAAACATTGCCGAGCTTATCTACCAGATTCGAGGTAAGAAGGTAATGTTGGATCGCGATCTCGCAAATCTTTACGATGTAGAGACAAAAAGATTGAAGGAACAGGTCCGGAGAAACATCAGCAGATTCCCTGAAGACTTCATGTTTGAGTTGAGTGCCAGCGAGTACAAAAACTTGAGGTCGCAAAATGCGACCTCAAGTTGGGGAGGTTCAAGGTACGCTCCGATGGCATTCACGGAACATGGTGTTCTTATGCTTTCATCCGTTTTGAATAGCGA
Source organism: Desulfobacterales bacterium (assembly GCA_963668645.2). Lineage (GTDB taxonomy): Bacteria > Desulfobacterota > Desulfobacteria > Desulfobacterales > UBA2174 > UBA2174. The sequence continues at coordinate 552,804 of CAXXWC010000021.1, read as the reverse complement.
ACGGGCCATTCAAATCAATATTCAGATAGTAAGAGTTTTTAATCGAATTCGGCAAGTTATTTTCGATCAGGCGGAGATTCGAAAAGAAATAGAAGATCTCAAAGCCGAAACAGAAGGCAGATTCCGGATTGTATTCGAGACGTTGGATCAGTTGATCTCGGCGGATTCGGTACCGAGAAAGAAAATCGGCTTTACCGCCAAAGAACGGCAAACCGAGTATCAGCGGCAACCTGTAACGCGCCGCAGGCGCCAATCTTGAATTTGGAGTTTTGAATTTTGAACGCCGCTCCTGCGGCCAGACGCTCCCAACGCTTAAACCGCCCTTTTCAGGCTCAAAAAGGGGCTTCTAAGGTCGATTTTGGGGCTGTTTTGATGTTTAACAATTTGTAATAATGAGATATTTCGTGGTACGACCCCAAAGGCCTTGTACGATTTCCTGGGCAGCTTCTACCATCTCGTTGTTGATCGTAGCGGGTCTGGCCATCTGCTTGCACCTCCTCTGTCGGGGTGAAGGACAAGGACGTGGTACGAGCAGAAGTATACATTGAAATCATCTTGAATGCAAAATGGAATTAGAACTCAGAGCCTTGATAAGGAATGATGGACAGCGGTGCCGAGACAGCAGCACCGGATGTCGGATAAACGTAACGATCAGGGTACGAGTTCATCGCAAGAGAGAAGATCGCCGGGAACATTCAGGGCTGTCGTCAAGGCGGGATGGTGGAGTGTGCAAATTGGTTTAGTCAGCGTTTAACATGCTGATTTCATAGTTGATAAAAATATATTGACATAAAGGACATAGAATGTCTTCAACTTCTTTCGTCCCCAACTCTTTCCTTGGAGTTCGATAAAGTGAAAGCCGTCATCCTCGCCGGTGGTCTCGGCACCCGCATCAGTGAAGAGTCACACCTCAAGCCAAAGCCTATGATTGAAATCGGCGGGAAGCCGATCCTGTGGCATATCCTCAAGATCTATTCGACCCACGGGATAAACGATTTTATTGTCTGCTTAGGCTACAAAGGGTATGTCATTAAGGAATATTTCGCCAATTATTTCCTCCACATGTCGGATGTGACTTTCGATATGTGCAACAATCAGATGCAGATTCACAAAAACCATTGCGAACCTTGGCGCGTCACCTTGGTTGACACTGGCGAGGCCTCCATGACTGGCGGCAGGCTCAAGCGGGTCAAGCCGTATCTGAACGACGAACCTTTTTGCTTTACTTACGGTGACGGGTTAAGCGATGTGAACATCCAGTCGCTGATCGCCTTTCATCACCAGCATGGTCGATGGGCGACGGTGACGGCCGTGCAGCCTCCAGGACGCTATGGGGCTCTGCAGATGGAAGGCGAACAGGTAAACGGTTTTATGGAAAAACCCAGGGGAGATGGCGGATTGATTAACGGTGGATTTTTCGTGCTGTCGCCAAGGTGCTTAGATCTGATTAAAAGCGACGAAACCCCATGGGAGGGCACCCCCCTCGTTGAGATTGCCAAAATGGGGCAATTGATGGCCTATGAGCACCAAGGCTTCTGGCAGCCCATGGACACCCTTCGTGACAAAAAACGGCTCGAGGCCCTATGGGAAAATGGTGAAGCTCCGTGGAAGATTTGGGAGTAATGTCAGTCAACACCTCTGCGACTTTTTGGCAAGACAAACGGGTCCTTCTGACCGGCCATACTGGTTTCAAGGGCAGTTGGTTGTCGCTGTGGCTTCATCGGTTCGGCGCCCAGGTGCATGGGTATGCACTTGATCCGCCGACAGAACCCAGCCTGTTCGAAGTCGCCCGCATAGGCGCCTTGCTTGCTTCGGACACCCGCGCAAACCTATCGGATCGCGAACAGCTTGACGCAACCTTCCGCCGGGTTCAACCTGAAATCGTCTTTCATCTGGCAGCCCAGCCTCTGGTGCGGGTAAGTTATATCGATCCGCTAAGGACCTTGTCCGATAATGTGATGGGTACGGCCAATGTGCTGGAAGCCGCGCGGATCTGCGATGCGGTGCGTGGGATAGTATTGATCACTACCGACAAGGTCTATGAAAACCGCGAGTGGAATTATCCCTATCGCGAGATCGATCCGCTCGGCGGCCATGACCTGTACAGTGCCAGCAAGGCGGCGGCAGAATTGGTGGCCGCCAGTTACCGGGCAAGTTTTTTCACGGGAATCAGTGGGCATCCTGCCCGGATAGCGACCGCTCGAGCAGGCAATGTCATCGGCGGGGGGGATTGGTCGGAAGATCGGCTGGCGCCAGACTGCGTGCGGTCATTTATGAAAAATATTCCGGTGTTGTTGCGTTCCCCTCAAGCGGTAAGGCCCTGGCAGCACGTTCTTGAGCCCTTGGCCGGCTATCTGCGATTGGCTGAGAATTTGTTGGCTCCCAACGGTGATTCCCTGGCCAATGCCTGGAATTTTGGCCCGGAAGCCAGCGGTGATGCCACGGTGAGCAATTTGGCTGATATGTTAGCACGGTTATGGGGCGAGCGGGTAAGGGTAGAATGGGCTCCGTCCGCTGATTATCCCCACGAAGCGGGTCTGCTTCGTCTCGACAGCACCTTAGCCCGCACCAAGTTGAACTGGCAACCGTGCTGGTCGCTGGCAAAGGCGGCGGAACAAACCATAGCCTGGTATAAAGCTTGGCGGCAGGGTACTGATATGGCAGCCTATAGTCTTGAACAAATTCACGCATACGAAACGGCGCGCCCGATATGAGTTTGCGCTTCACTATTCTTAATACACAGATCGCCGGTGTAAATAGGCTTCAACGTCACCCCATAGGCGACCACCGGGGATATTTCGAACGGCTGTTTTGCGCCGAAGAACTATCCAACGTGCTGGATGGACGAAGCATTGTTCAAATCAATCACAGTTTGACGGCTCAACGGGGGGCGGTGCGCGGCCTGCACTTCCAGTATCCGCCACATGCCGAGATCAAGATAGTGATTTGCCTTACTGGGCGTGTTTGGGATGTTGCCGTTGATCTACGATCTGGTTCAGCGACATTTCTAAAATGGCATGGCGAGGAGCTGTCGTCAGGCAATGCGAGCATGATGGTAATTCCCGAGGGTTGCGCCCATGGATTCCAGGTGTTGGAGCCGGAAAGCGAATTATTGTATCTCCACACGGCGGCTTACGCGCCGGAGGCGGAGGGGGGGCTCCGCTATGACGATCCGCAGCTGGCTATCACCTGGCCGATGACTGTCACCGACTTGTCGCCGCGAGATCAACGACATCCTCTTCTTGATTTTAACTTTTCAGGACTGACGCTATGAACTGCCGTCATTGCCGCACCCCGCTTACCCACGTTTTTCTTGATCTCGGTTTCGCACCCCCGTCAAATGCCTATTTAAAGGCGGAGGATTTGCACCGGCCCGAGCTTTATTTCCCTCTCAAACTGTATGTCTGCGACCAGTGTTGGCTGGTACAGACCGAGGACCACTCCCGAGCCGATGAGCTGTTTCAGGCGGATTATGCCTATTTTTCGTCCACCTCCTCGACTTGGCTGGAGCACGCAGCCCAGTACTCTGGCATGATTTGCGAACGACTGGCTCTGGATACTGGCAGTTTCGTGATCGAAGTGGCATCTAATGACGGCTATTTACTGCGGAATTTCGTCAGCGCCGACATCCCTTGTCTCGGTATTGAGCCGACCAGGGATACTGCAGTGGCAGCCGAGGCGCTTGGTATACCGGTTCAGCAAGAGTTTTTCGGTGCCGAGCTTGGCCGGCGACTGGCTAATGAAGGCCGGCGAGCCGATCTGATCATCGGCAACAATGTGTATGCCCATGTGCCGAATATCAACGATTTCACTACCGGACTGAAGGCAGCTCTCAAACCGGGTGGAGTCATTACACTGGAGTTCCCTCAGCTGCTAAAGCTGATTGAGGAGATCCAGTTCGATACGGTTTACCACGAGCATTTTTCCTATCTTTCGCTTTATACCGTGCAGCACATCTTCAAGGTCCATGGGCTGCGAGTTTGGGATGTGGAGCAGTTGCCGACACATGGTGGCAGCCTGCGGGTGTACGGAGTCCATGAGGATGATTCGCGCAGTGAGACACCGGCGGTGCAACAAGCGCTATACGATGAAGAGCAGGGTGGTTTACGCGCGTTGGCGGTCTATCAGAATTTTCAGGCGCGGGCCGATTGGGTCAAAGATGATTTGCTGTCGTTTCTGATTGAACAGAAGCGCACAGGACGGACCGTTGCGGCTTATGGAGCAGCGGCCAAGGGAAATACCCTATTGAATTATGCGGGGGTGAAGCCCGATCTCTTACCTTTCGTATGTGATGCCGCGCCATCAAAACAGGGCAAGTTTTTGCCTGGTAGCCATATTCCTATTGTGTCGCCGGCTAAGTTACGTGAGCAGAAGCCGGATTATGTGCTTATTTTGCCATGGAATCTGAAAGATGAAATTATGAAACAACTTGAATACATCATACTGAGTGGCAGCAAATTCGTTACAGTCGTCCAACAGGTGGAGGTTGATTAATGAAAATTGTAGTAACGGGTGCGACTGGTTTTATCGGAAAGCATATTGTAGCAGAAATGGAGCTACGATCCATATCTCCGATACTAGTATGCCGGCCTTCAGGAAGAATTACAGCACCTCTTTCCAAGTATTCAACCGTTTTAATTGACCTTAGAGAACCGCCGGCAAATCCATTTGAGTTATTAGGTCAGCCTGACGTTTTAATTCATCTGGCATGGTCTGGGTTACCCAACTACAAATCTTTGCATCACTTTGAAGAGGAATTACCGGCGCAGTATCGGTTTTTAAATAGAATGGTCAATTCCGGGTTAAAAAATCTTGTAGTCACAGGAACCTGTTTTGAATACGGAATGCAATCTGGGCCACTTAGTGAAGAATTGGAAACTCGTCCAAGTAATCCTTACGGTTTTGCCAAAGATGTATTACGACGGCAACTCGAATACCTTCAAACGATGCAATCCTTCAACCTGACTTGGGCACGGCTTTTTTATTTATACGGGGATGGACAAGCAGAAAATTCACTTCTGCCTCAAGTTAAAAGAGCAGTGAAGCAGGGTGACAAGGTGTTCAATATGTCTGGTGGTGAACAGTTGCGGGATTATCTTCCTGCTACTAAAGTTGCTGAGTATCTGGTTTCCATAGCGATGAACAAGAAAAATAATGGAATCGTGAATATTTGTTCAGGAAAGCCGATTTCAGTTCGTAAACTGGTAGAATCTTGGATAAAGGAAAATGGTTGGATCATTGACCTTAATCTTGGGCACTACCTCTACCCCGATTATGAGCCAATGGCTTTTTGGGGGCGCTCTGATAAACTACACACTATCCTTGAGAGGTCTTTGTAGAGTATGGATAAAATAGAAAAATTTTTTAACGAATGCACAGAACGTATTAGATCATATCCGGACAGCGAGATATCCCATGCTGCTGTAAACTTCATGATTGCTAGTACGTTGCCAAAGTATTCCTATAATTTTTGTTGGCAAGGACGCCCTATCATCCAGTACCCGCAAGATATCATAGCAATGCAAGAGATCATATGGGCAGTAAAACCAGACCTAATCATCGAAACAGGCATTGCCCACGGAGGTTCGCTGATTTTCTATGCCTCAATGCTGGAGCTGAACGCGGCCTCCGATGGCCCTCAGGATGCTGAGGTGTTAGGTGTGGATATTGACATCCGTGCTCATAACCGTACAGCCATTGAAGCGCACCCGATGTTCAAGCGCATTACGATGATTGAAGGCTCAAGCATTGAGCCTGAGATTATTGCTAAGGTGAAGTTAAAGGCTGCTGGAAAGCAAAGGGTTCTGGTATGCCTGGACAGCAACCACACACACAACCACGTACTTGCAGAACTGAATGCCTATGCGCCATTAGTCAGCGAGGGCAGCTATTGCGTAGTCTTCGATACCATTATTGAAGACATGCCGGCAGATCTGTTCCCGGATCGACCTTGGGGACCCGGGAATAATCCTAAAACCGCTGTTTGGGAATATCTGAAAAATCATCCTGAGTTCGAAATTGATAAAAATATCCAACATAAATTGCTAATAACCGTCGCACCAGAAGGTTATTTAAAACGTGTCGCCTGAAACACTGATATCATATGGAAACCTTAACCCAAGTTTGCCAGTTATTTTTGCAGGTGTTGTTATTTCGGGAGGTTAGCGGCGGTTGTGGTCACTACCGATTATGCGTTCATGATTTTTTTTGGCAGCGGGGCCTCCTTTAGGTTCAGGCGCTGGTAGATCTGCCGGTGTTCGGGCTCGGCTGTACTGCACAGGCGCAAATGGCTGCGTCGCACCTGCTCTTGCTCTTTGGCATTGTATTCGATGGTCAGTCGCTGGTGGGTTGACAAGATCTCACAGATGGTCGCCCACGAGCGGTGGTCGCCGCACAAGCGCAGCTTGTATTCGATGGTATGCAAGATGTGGTAGGCGATTACCGATATGAATAGATGGGTATCCGCGCGCTCTTGGTTTTGGTGAAAATTGGGTCTGAGCCCCAGCGAAGACTTCAGCGAGCGAAAGGCGCTTTCCACCCGGGTGAGCATTACGTAAGTCTGCCAGATTTGACCGTCGCTCAGCTCAGTGCGATCGGTTCTGAGCACATAGCAGCCCTCGAGCTGACGCTGCGCATCATACTGGTCTCGCTTTTTCCAAACGATCGTCCGAGCGTTGGTCTTTGCCGCTGGTGCCGCCTCGGGTGTCACCTCAACGTCATAGAGCTTCGAAGCGCGCGGGTACTTTTCTCGCAGGCGGCCGATCATCTCGATCACTTTGGAATAGCGCTTGGTGCGCCCTTTTTTGTTCAGACCGTCCTGATAGTATCGCAGCCGCTCAAGAAACAAGCGTTCCTGCCGGCCGCGGATGCCCTGGTCCTTTGCCTGGCGGCCAGTGCTGTGGCATAGCAACAGGGCTTCACCGTCCTGGTCGTGGCGTTTGACCTTTAGCGTGTACTGGTCGCTTTGGCGGATGATCTGCATCGTCTGGATGTCATCAGGGGTGAAATCAGCCTTACCCCGTTGCACCACGATGTAATGAAAGCCGTTAGCTTTCAAATAGGCCACGTTCTGTCCGGTGGCGATGCCCGCATCGATGACCACCGTGCGGTCCCTGGCCAGGTTGGGCCGCAACGCGACCAGCGACTCGATGATTTGCGCCAAAGTACGCCCCTCGACCTGGTTGCCGGGGTAAAGACGGCTGTATTTGGCAAAACCGAGTTCATCGACCACCAGCGCCAGCGTCAACAGCTTGCAGTCGGTGCGCTTTTCTTTGCTGCGCCCTCGCTTGGCCTTGTCATTGGCGGCCATTTGGCCTTCAAAATAAGTGTTTGTCAGGTCAAACAGGCAAATTCGTTCGGGAAGATCAAAAAGGTCTTTCTCGCGAGCGGCGAGGTGCCGCTCCAGAGCGTCCTTACATTCAAAAAGGCGGTCACCGGCACGGTACAGCGAGTTGAGAGACGGACGCAGCACCGGGCCGGTCAGTTCGTATATCGCCGAGCGGTGCAGGGCCCAGTTCCATGTGTGCACTTCGCTGCCGGGTGATACCAACCGGCCGATCACCAGGGCCTGGATCAGGGGTAAGGTGTGTGTCGATACACCTTCGGCTATCAGTAAGTCGTCTATTTTCAACTCATTATAGACACAATGGCAGACGTACTCGGAGCCCAATGAACGGACCTGGCTGGCCTCGATCGAGGCCACATCGACGTGCTGATAGATGGGCTGTTGGACATCTGTGGCGTCATGTTCGACTTTGGTGGCCTGTTTCGAGCGGATTTTATCGGTGGCGACGCGGGCCAGTTTCTCAATCTTACGATCGGTGTCAAACAGGCGTTGTTGCCCGGTGAGCATCGATTCGATGCAATTGGCCAGGTCCTTGAATTTGTCTTGTGGCAGATCAATGGCGCCGAGGTTGAGAATCAGGCGCTGACGCGGACCGTGCTGGGTGCGCACGTTTTCGACCAGGTGCAGGTATTCGTAGACCTTCTTGGAGCCGCGATGGGATTTTCGCACACGTTTGATGTACATGCACGTGCAGGTATCACGGGAAAGGGGATACGGTCAACAGTTATTTTGATATGTGGGTCACTACATTGGTCAGCAGAAATGGCGGATCGTGTGTTTTCAGATAGTTGGGTAGCCCATCCAGGCCAATTTAGACCCAAAATGGGGTCGGGGAAGAAAAATTTGGCAAACTTGGGTTAACCCCTATCCCGCTTTAAATTTTCGCAATTACAACACTTGGGTAGCCTAAACAGATAAATGCTCAGACGCAATCTCATTGCCAATTATATAGGCCAAGGCTGGACTGCCTTTATGGCGCTAGCCTTCGTTCCGTTGTACATCAAGTATCTCGGTATTGAGGCCTATGGGCTGATTGGTCTTTACGCACTGCTCCAAGCATGGTTGGGTCTGCTAGATATGGGCATGAAGCCGACCATGAATCGGGAGATGGCGCGCTATACAGGTGGAAGTATCTGTTCAGAGTCCATTCGCGATCTTTTGCGTAGCGCAGAGGTTCTTTCGATCCTTTGTGCGATCCTGATTGCAGTTGGCGTATCGCTATCATCGAATTGGCTGGCGACATCGTGGCTAAAAGCTGAAAATTTTCCTGTGCAGGTTGTCGCTGAAGCGTTCACGATCATGGGAATCGTGACTGCACTTCGTTTTGTCGAAGGATTGTACAGCAGTAGCCTTCTCGGTCTACAACGGCAAGTAGCGATGAATATCATCTCGAGTGCGATGGCTACGTTGCGAGGAGTTGGCGCAGTTTGTATTCTGATCTGGGTTTCCCCCACAATCCAGGCCTTTTTTGTATGGCAGGGGGTTATTTCTTTGATGACACTTATTATGTTTTCGGTATTTACATATTCAGCTTTAAAAAAAGGGGAACGCGGTGGACGTTTTTCTATTTCTGCATTGCAGGGAATTTGGCGGTATGCCGCTGGACTTTTGGGTACGTCTATTTTATCGCTGTTGCTTACACAAGTGGATAAAGTGCTGCTCTCTAAAATGCTATCTCTGTCAGAATTTGGCTACTACACCTTAGCTGCATCAGTCGCTGCTTACCTCTTCACCTTAGTCGCACCAATTATACAGGCTTGGTTTCCGCAGCTTTGCCAGTTGCAAGCGACATCCCAGTTTAGTGCTCTATCGAACACCTACCATCAAGCAGCCCAGTTGGTTAGCGTGACGCTTGGCAGCGCTGCGATTGTCCTGATAGTGTTTTCGCACACATTTCTTACTCTATGGACTCAAAATTTAGAATTAACCATTCGTGTCGCACCACTACTCAGTCTGTTGGCGATAGGCAACTTATTAAACGGTCTTCTCCGTCTTCCCGGGCATGCAACTTATGCATATGGATGGACAACCCTGTTACTGTATACAAATGTTTTGGCAGTATTGATAATAGTTCCTGCAATTATTTGGGCAACGCCTCGTTTTGGAGCTAAAGGAGCTGCACTGGTTTGGGTCGCCTATACTTCAGGTGGAATATTGATCGTTCCACACTTTATGCACAGGAGAATCCTAAAGGGTGAGAAATGGAGCTGGTATTTTAAAGATGTAATTGGACCCCTATGTGCGGCAACGACAATGGCCATCGCAGTCTTTTGGCTAATTCCGAATCCAACAGGAATAATTGAACAAGTAAGCCAATTAATGCTTGCCGGAACAGTTACTCTGGCTTCCTCAAGTTTAGCCGCTCCACTGTTGCGTCGGAAAATAAAAAGTACAGCTTTCCGTATATTCGCATAATATCCAAAAGATATAAGTGTAACAGATGAATCTATTGAACCTAACTATAGTTATACCAACTTATAATCGTCAGAAATTTGCGCTCAGAAATATGCTCTATTGGTCTAACAAGGGTCCATGTGTTTACGTATTGGATGGAAGTTGTGCTCCCATAATTGGATCTGATTTAGTCGGAATAGGTTCTAATATTAACTACTTTCATTGGCCATACCCATTTGTCGAAAGGCTGGAAACGATATTACCTAATTTGAAAACTGATTACATTGTGCTTCATGGCGATGACGAATTTTTTTTATTCAAAGGATTAAATGCATGTATACAGCACCTAGAGAATAATTCTGATTACGTGGCTTGCTGCGGAAGAGCGTTAGGGTTCCGTCCAATTGGTAATTCAATCATCGGTTTCTCACAATATCCAAAATTGAATGGATACGCTATTAAAGAGGAAAATGCTACCTCACGGGTTAGGTATCACATGGCAGACTATGTTCCAAGTCTCAGTTATTCAGTGGCTCGAAAGGATGCCTGGATAACTGCAATGGGTAGTTATACTAAGAGAGAGTTTCCTGTTTTTGCGATAGGCGAGTTGCAGTTTGAACTCTGTATGAGCTTCGCCGGCAAATCGTGTGTTTTGCCAGAGCTATCATGGCTACGTTCTCACGGAGAAACTAAACCTATTCGAGGGACGGATCCAAGTTTGGATGAATCTCGTTCCTTTGAGACTTGGTGGGCCGATTCGAAAAACAGTGCTTATCGTGAACTGTTGATCCAAATCACCTCAGATTCGTTACGTAAATTAAGACCTCAGGAAAACGAAAAAAATTGTCGTAGTATTGTAATACAAGGGTTTGAAGCCTACCTACGATTTGTTTTAGCAAATAAAAATACATTGCGAGGTAAAGTAGGGCGATTGCTTCCGCCTGCCGCTAAGTTTGCTCTTAGGCAGGTGATGTCATCAGTTTTTAAAAAAAATGACAATAAGCTTTCTCTGATTGAAGCTGGAATGGAACTGAAAAAATCCGGCGTGGGCGTAGATATCGATAATCTTGCAGAAATTGAAAAGATTCTTATCAATTTCCATGATAACAATTTAAATAATTGACTTTCTTAGGGGATGTCGTGGATGCAAATATAGTGCTTATTGGTGCAGGCCAACTCGGCTCTAGGTATCTGCAGGGTCTGGTAGAAGTGCCAATGAAATTGTCGATTACAGTTGTTGAACCAAGCGTTCAATCACTTAGTTTTGCCGATAAACGCTGGATTGAAGCAGGAGGTGAGGAATCATTCCATTCTGTTCATTGGCGTGCATCATTAGACAATCTTCCAAAAGAAATTGATCTTGCAATAGTGGCAACATGTGCGGACTCTCGATCCCAAGTCGTAAGTGAACTATCCAAGCGATACAAAGTTAAATACTGGGTTTTGGAAAAGGTCTTGGCACAATCCAAAGACCAACTGACACTGCTCGGCGATTCCGTTGCTGGAGCGCAAGGATGTTGGGTCAATACCCCGCGGCGAATGATGGCTTGGCATCGCCGAATCAAAGAAACACTCATCGGCCAGAGCCCGTTGCATATGCATCGCTGTGGTGGACTATGGGGGCTTGCTTGCAACAGCATTCACTTTATTGATCTTGTTGCATGGTGGACAGGCGAAAAGTTGGATAGTATCAGTACTGTTGGGTTGGATCATTCTTGGTTTGAGAGCAAGCGTACTGGTTTTTATGAGGTTGCGGGTGTGCTCGAAGGGACATTCTCCGATGATAGCACATTGCGACTGGAAGCACGGTCGGTCAAACAGGATCGAGGGCTAATCGTAGAAACATCCAATGGTATATGGAATATCGATGAATCGGCTGGCATTGCATCTGATAAAGATGGCCAAACCATCTTGGGGACCTTGGAATACCAAAGTACAATGACTAACCGCCTGATTAGCAGTATTTTCGAAAAAGGTGTTTGCGACCTACCTACGTATACAGAGTCCGCACAAATGCACGCTATGTTCATCGACGCGCTACTATGCCATTGGAACCAGACACAACATCGCAACGAAACAATACTACCAATTACTTAAATCATGACACTCTGGCTCATTGGCGCCGGACCTATGGCGCAAGATTATGCAAAGGTGCTGAACTCTCTGGAGCAACCGTTCGAGGTGATTGGGCGCAGCGAAAGTTCTGCGACTACCTTCCGCGCCGCGACCGGACATGCTGTCCGACTGGGCGGAGTCGAGAATGCACTCCGTGAACTGCCTTCGCCCGACTTGGCAATAGTTGCCGTCGGAGTCGAGCAACTCGCAGTGGTGTCAAGGGCCTTGATCGAGGCTGGCACACGGCGTATCCTCTTGGAGAAACCTGGTGGGATTGATTCTGAGGAGATCAACAGATTGCAGCGAGTGGCTGCGGCACGAAGGGCCGAAGTCTTGCTGGCTTACAATCGCCGTTTTTATGCTTCAACGCTTAAGGCTAAGGAATACATTGAAGCTGATGGCGGTCTTCTCAGTGCTCAGTTCGAATTTACAGAATGGTCGCACAAGATCGGGTCATTGCCCAAGGCAGCCGGTGTCAAAGAGCGCTGGCTGCTCGGCAATTCGACACACGTCATCGATCTCGCTTTCCATTTCTGCGGCGTGCCAGCGGACTGGTGCTGTTGGCACGCTGGTTCGATAGACTGGCACCCGGCCGCTGCTCGCTTTTGCGGCGCGGGTGTTACCACTCAAGGCGTTTTGTTTTCCTATCTATCCGACTGGCAGGCGCCCGGCCGTTGGGGGCTGGAATTGCTGACAAGTGAGCGGCGTCTAATCCTACGCCCGATGGAACAACTGCAGGTTACTTTGCTCGGAGACGTCAAGGTGGAGACGATTGAATTGGAAGACACGCTGGATAGGGAGTTCAAGCCCGGTTTGTGCCGCCAAACTGAGGCATTCCTGAACAGTGATGACGTGCTCTTTTGCACACTTGACGAGCAGGTAAACAACATGCACTTTTACTTGAAAATAGCAGGATACCAATGAAAGAGCCCACGGATTATATGGTGCCACTTAACTGCACGGTGCGTAATGCCGTGCGAGTGATTGATCGTGGTGCCGCACAAATTGCGTTGGTTACTGACGAAAACCATCGCTTGCTCGGTACTGTCACCGACGGTGACATCAGGCGTGCTTTGTTGCGTGGCGTGAGTTTGGACAGCCCTGTTGAACAGATCATGCATCGTAATTTCCGCGCATTACCGGCTGAGGCAAGTGAGTGCGAGGCCTTAGTGCTAATGCGCCGGGAGAAGCTGCAACAGGTGCCGGCCCTCAATGGCGATGGCCGTGTGATCCGTCTCTTTTTGCTGGACGAACTGGTTACGCCCAAGACTCTGCCGAACGCAGTGGTGCTAATGGCCGGGGGCCAAGGAAAGCGCCTGCGGCCGATGACTGAAGACTGCCCAAAGCCCATGCTGCGTGTCGGCGGCAACCCCCTGCTGGAGATCATCTTGCGGCAATGCCTGGACGCTGGCTTTCGTGACTTTTACATAGCCGTCAACTACCTTAAGAACCAGATCAAGGCTTACTTTGGAGACGGTGCGCGTTGGGGGGTGAATATCCGCTACCTGGAAGAAGATCAGCCGCTCGGCACTGCTGGCGCCCTCAGCCTGCTTCCGCAGCGTCCGGTCGACCCAATACTGGTTATGAATGGCGACGTACTGACTCACGTCGATTTTAAGTGTTTGTTATGCTTCCATGCAGAACACCAATCTGCTGCGACCCTCTGCGTACGCAAACATGCCACCCAGATTCCTTACGGGGTAGTTCGTACCGATGACATTCGCGTACTTGCGTTGGAAGAAAAGCCCGTGTTCAGCCATTACATTAATGCCGGCATCTACCTGCTCAATCCAGATCTGATAGACTTGCTGCCGTACGATTGCTTCCAGGACATGCCACAATTGCTGGAAAAAGCATTGCAACGGCAGCATCGTGTGACCGCTTTCCCGATCCATGAGTACTGGTTGGACGTGGGAATTCCGGAGGCACTGGAACGTGCCAACGGCGAATGGTGATGTGGATTGCAACTAATGAGAGAGACCCAGCAACGTTGCCGAAGTTAAAACACCTCGCAATCCTTGGTCTTGGCAGCATTGGAAGACGGCACCTGCGGATGCTAAAGGCTATGCGTCCTGACATTTCGGTTACATTGGTGCGCTCCGGAAAAGGCCAGCCTTGGCCGGAAGAGATGCTTGCTTCACAGGTCGTTTCTTCCATCACTTCGGCATTGGATGCCCGGATCGATGCTGCCATTATCTCAAGCCCTGCGCCTTTTCATGTGCCCCAAGCAATGCAACTCCTGGTTGCTAACATTCCGGTGTTGATCGAAAAGCCAATCTCCAACACATTCACCGGTATCGATGAACTGCAACGTATAGTGAGCCAACGACAGAGCATCGTTTTAGTTGGCTACGTGCTTCGCTATGCACCTGCAGCCCGCCGATTTCAGGAACTTCTCTCAGACGGTCGACTTGGCTCCTTGCTTTTTGGACAAATCGAATGCGGCTCTTACCTCCCTGACTGGCGACCTGAGCAAGATTATCGGACCACTACGTCAGCGAGCGCCGCGCTCGGTGGCGGTGTGTTGCTGGAACTCAGCCACGATCTGGATTATGCCAACTGGTTCTTCGGACCATTCAGTAGTGTCGCAGCTATTCTTCGCAACAGTGGCACGCTTGGCTTACCCGTTGAAGATACGGCAGACCTATTGCTTACCGGCGTCGGTGGCCTGCCAGTCTCGATTCATCTGGACTTCTGTCGTAGGCATCAGACTCGGCAATGCAAGGTATACGGCGAACATGGCAGTCTATGCTGGGATGCAATACGAAATCAAGTGTTTTGGGAGTCCATCGGCGCGGAGCAAGAAGTCTGGGAGTTTCCGGTTGATCAGGATGAAATGTTTCGTTTACAACTGGCACATTTCATCGCCTGTATTGAGCAAGGCGATCAGCCGTGCGTGACTTTAGGAGACGGCATCGCGGCGCTGCGAATTGTTGAAGCGGCTCACACAGCAGGCCGTGAAAGACGGGTTGCATTATTATGATCACCTACGCATTCGTATTCGCCCGCGGAGGCTCCAAGGGAGTCCCTGGGAAGAACATCCGTTTTCTTGGAGGCACGCCACTGCTCGGCCATGCATTGATAGTTGCCGGACAGGTTTCTGAAATCGAACGATGCTTTGTTTCTACCGATAACGGCGCAATTGCAGCGGTCGCCAGGAAGTACGGTGCAACCGTAATCGAGAGGCCACCTGAATTGGCACAGGATACCAGTCCTGAGTGGCTGGCTTGGCAGCATGCTGTTAGCTGGGTTAGACAGCATCATGGCTCGTTCGATAGATTCATTAGTCTGCCATCCACCGCACCGCTTCGCATAGCAAAGGATGTTCGCAACTGCCTTGCGGCGCTGGATCCAAATACAGATGCAGTTGTGACCATGACAGCATCTCAGCGCAATCCATGGTTCAACATGGTGCGAGCCGACGAATATGGTCGGTTGAATGTTTTGATGCAAAATGGTGAGCGTTACATTCGCAGGCAAGAAGCGCCTCAAGTTTATGATTTGACTACCCAGGCCTATGTCACTCGGCCAACCTTCATACTGGGGCATCAAAGTATTTGGGACGGGCGCGTCCGAGGCGTTGTAGTGCCTCATGAACGGGCGATCGATATCGACACAGAATTTGATCTCAAGATTGCGGACTTTTTGATGAGAGAGCGCCTTCAGGAGGATCAGAAGAAATGCTAAGCGGGCAAGTCATTGCAGTTACTGGTGCTGCCGGGAGGATTGGGGGGGCATTAGCGCGTAGTGTGGTTGCTGAAAGAGGCCAAATTGTTCTCGTAGATGTCGATGAATTGCGGCTCAAAAAACTTAGTGATGACCTGGGTGCCGAGAACGTACTCTATTTGCATGTAGATGCCAACATGCCTGAGGGAACCGATAGAATTATCGAAGAGGCAGTCTCACGTTTTGGGTCTCTCGACGCGGCAGTCCATTCGGCTTATCCGCGTTCTGCCGCTTGGGGTACACCGTTCGAGGAACTGAAACCCGAATACCTTAGTGAAGATTTGTCTCACCAACTGGGTGGCGCCATTTTGTTTTCGCAACGCATACTTCGACATTTCAAGCTGCAGGGACACGGAAACCTGATTTACGTGTCATCCATCCAGGGTGTCGCTGCGCCGAAGTTCGAGCATTACGTGGGTACCAACATGACCTCACCAATCGAATACACTGCCATCAAGGCGGGCCTGATCGCCATCACCCGCTACCTTGCCAAGTATTACAAAGGCAACAATATTCGTGTGAACTGCATCAGCCCCGGCGGTCTTCTAGACAATCAACCAAAAAGTTTTTTAAAAAAGTATCGCGAATCCTGCAATGACAAAGGTATGCTGGATGCGGAAGATGTTGTTGGCGCAATTCTGTTCCTGCTATCTGAAAACTCACGGTACATTACTGGTCAGAACGTTGTCATTGATGATGGCTGGATGCTCTAATATCATTCTCTGCGCGATCATGCTATCGGAATCCAGCTCAAAAACCACTATGTCTACGGCTCATCGAAGGAAATGATTGAAAGAACTCTGCCAATATAATTAGTTTCCATCCGCGGCCGTAACTATCCGGCAGGCATAAAAAAAGCGCATTTTGTGCTGGTTTTTCCTGGCTGAGTGTGGTATAAGCGATATCGCCAACCAACCGTAAATACTAACAAAGCCGAGAAAAGGACCAACACAAAATGCGCGAAAAATGGCAACGCCAAATGCCCCTGATGCCCGAGATCGCCAGTCACATCCAAGCCCAAGCCCAAGAGCTCGAAGTCATCTCCAGCATCCTGGACAGCAAACCTATGATACGTTCGTAAAAAGTCCGAAAAACATCATTTTCCCAATTTCGGACTCAATGATTTCAATGTGTTACAGCGATGAAAATTTCAAAATCCGACTTTTTACGAACGAGTCAACCTATCATCACCGAGTTCGTACTGCAAGATCTTTGCAAGCGGCATCGTACCGTTAACCGTGCCAGGGCCAAAGGCATGAGCGCCGAGCAGGTGCTGCGAGCGGCCGTGGTGATGAGGCTCCACGAGTTGACCTACCAAGACTTGGCTTTTCATCTGGTCGACAGCCAGAGTATCCGGCGTTTTTGACAAATTCAAGCCTCCGGCTTTGCCGGAGGTGATATGACTAACCACCGTTGTGGGGGTATTAATTTTCATGTCACACAAAATTTGCATCACCGGCGCCGACGGCTTCATCGGCTCGCATCTGACCGAGGCTCTGGTCCGTGCGGGTCACGAAGTAAAGGCCTTCGTATTTTACAACTCCTTCAACGCCTGGGGGTGGTTGGACCAGTGTGCCAATGATGTCCGTGGGCAGTTTGAGGTTTTTGCCGGCGACATCCGTGATCCTTACGGCGTTCGCGCCGCCATGGCCGGTTGCGATGCTGTGCTACATTTGGCCGCGCTGATCTCGATCCCGTATTCCTATCATTCGCCGGGCACCTATATCGACACAAACGTCAAAGGGACTCTGAATATCGTTCAAGCTGCGCGAGAGCTTGGCATGTCCAGGGTCATCCATACATCCACCAGCGAAGTTTACGGCACGGCGCGCTTCGCGCCTATTACCGAAGAGCACCCGCTCCAGGGGCAATCGCCGTACTCGGCCAGCAAAATCGGTGCCGACCAGATTGCGTTGTCCTTTTATCGCTCTTTCGGCACACCTGTTACCGTACTGCGTCCTTTCAACACCTATGGTCCGCGCCAATCCGCACGCGCCGTGATCCCGACGATCCTCACCCAGATCGCCAGCGGCCAGCGACAAATCAAGCTCGGTGCCGTGCATCCGACACGCGACTTCAGCTATGTCACCGATACTGTCTCAGGCTTCATCAGTGCGCTCGATAGCGATGCGGGCGTCGGTGAAGTCATCAACTTGGGCAGCAATTTCGAGATCGGTATTGGCGAAACCGCGATGGCTATCGCCGATGTGATGGGTACCGAGATTGAAATCGTGACCGACGAGCAGCGCTTGCGACCAGGCAAGAGCGAGGTCGAGCGCCTCAGGGCGGACAACAGCAAGGCACAACGCCTGCTCGGATGGCAACCAACATACGGCGGTCTCGGTGGCTTCCGTCGCGGCTTGGCTGAAACGGTAGCCTGGTTCTCCAATCCCGCGAACCTGACGAGATACAAGGTAGATCGATATAATCTATGAAGACTCTTGCCACAAACATCGTTGCTGCTCTTAGAACCGCTTTAGGACGTGAAACCGCTGTGCTTCACGAACCTCGTTTTCAGGGTAACGAGCAGCGCTATGTGCAAGACTGCATCGCCTCAACCTTTGTATCTTCGGTGGGGCACTATGTGGACCGCTTCGAGGCTGACCTGGCCCGCTACACCGGAGCTCGTCGGGCCGTTGCGGTGGTTAACGGTACCGCGGCGTTGCAGGTGGCGATGCAATTGGCGGGGGTGGAAGTGGGTGATGAGGTTATCATACCGGCGCTGACTTTCGTCGCCACGGCCAATGCCGTCCATTATCGAGGCGCCGTGCCGCATCTGGCCGACAGCGATGAGACGACACTAGGAATTGATCCCAAGGCTTTGCGTGACTGGCTTGACTACATCGCGGAAATCACCGCAAATGGCTGCCGCAACCGCCAAACCGGTCGCCGTATCCGTGCAATAGTGCCGATGCACTGCTTCGGTCACCCCTGCGATCTGGAAAGACTTGCCGCACTCGCGCGCAATTACCGGCTCAACCTGGTAGAGGACGCCGCCGAATCCCTCGGCAGCCGTTATCAGGGGCAGCACACCGGCACTTTCGGACTGATCGGAACGCTCAGTTTCAATGGCAACAAGACCATCACAACCGGCGGGGGAGGGGCCATTCTGACCGATGACGAGGGAATGGCGGATCGCGCCAAATACCTGACGACTACTGCCAAACAACCCCACCGTTGGGAATACAAACACGACGAGATCGGCTACAATTTCCGCATGCCCAACATCAACGCAGCGCTTGGCTGCGCCCAATTAGAACAATTGCCGGATTTCCTGGCTTCCCAGCGTCGTCTGTACGAGCGCTATCGGGAAGCCTTCGCAGGTCTCGATGAGGTGCGCGTGATGGCCGAACCACCTGGGTGCGAGAGCAACTATTGGCTGCAAACATTGATCCTGGACGAGTCTTTCGCTGACCAGCGCGATGCAATCTTGGCGACCACCAACGACGCCGGCTTGATAACTCGCCCCACCTGGACCCTGATACATCAATTGCCCGCCTACCGGCATTGTCCTCGTGCCCCGCTACCTGTGGCCGAGTCGCTGGCTCGACGTATTATCAACATGCCGAGCAGTGCGGGTTTGGCGTGAAACCGATCCTCTTGATAGGTGGCGGGGGCCACTGTCGTGCCTGCATCGATGTGATCGAATCAGCCGGTGGCTACCAGATTGTCGGAATCTTGCAACCTGAGGCGGATGGCCGCGCGCCGGTGCTCGGTTACCCGGTGCTCGGCAGCGACGAGGATTTACCTGCGTTGTTACAGCAGACGCCGCGAGCCTTAGTGGCGGTTGGGCAAATCAAACACCCAGATACGCGCATGCGCTTATTTGATTTGCTTAAGCACCATCAGGCAAAATTGCCTGTAATCATTTCACCAGCAGCGTATTGTTCCCGGCATGCGCGACTTGGCAAGGGCAGCATTCTGATGCACGGAGCGGTGGTGAACGCCAATGCACACGTCGGTGAGAACTGCATTATCAACAGCCAAGCTCTGGTTGAACATGATGCTGTGGTCGAGGACCATTGTCACATCGCCACTGGCGCTCGCGTAAACGGTGGCGTGCGGATTGGCTCTGGCAGCTTCGTTGGCAGTGGAGCGGTGCTTGGTCAGGGCATCCGAGTTGGGCAACGCGTGGTGATTGGTGCTGGGCAGATCGTGCTGGGCAACATCCCCCAGGGGACGGTATTGCGTTTTTTATAAACAGGATTAGATCTAAATTAGTGGAATTCTAATGGCTCATCACACTCTCATTATCGCTGAAGCCGGTGTTAACCATAACGGTGACATAGAATTAGCGAAACGCTTGATCGATGTCTCTGCAGAGGCCGGTGCCGATTTGGTCAAGTTCCAAACTTTTGCTGCTGATCGAATAGTGACCTCTTTAGCTCCCAAGGCTGAGTATCAGACGCGGACTACTGAAAGTTTCGAGTCCCAGAGTGAGATGCTAAAAAAATTGGAGATGAGTCTTGAGATGCATAAAATACTGTTTAGGTATTGCCAGGCACGCAGCGTAGTTTTTTTTTCCACAGCCTTTGATATCCCAAGCATAAACCTCTTGGCGAAACTTGGGGCGAAGCGTTTCAAAATTCCGTCCGGCGAGATTACTAACCTGCCGTACCTAAGCCACGTTGGCGCTTTTAAAAAACCCATAATCCTCTCCACGGGCATGGCCAATCTTGGCGAGATTGAGGCTGCACTTGAGGTTTTGGAGACGGCTGGCACAAGGCGTGATCTTATCACTGTGTTACACTGTAACACCGACTATCCCACACCAATTGCGGACGTAAATCTGCGCGCAATGTGTAGCATTCGCGACGCGTTTGGTGTAGCCGTCGGTTACTCTGATCATACCATGGGTATAGAGGTGCCTATCGCTGCCGTCGCTTTAGGCGCAAGTGTAATTGAAAAGCATCTGACACTGGACCGCAATCTGCCTGGCCCTGATCATAGGGCAAGTTTAGAACCAGATGAATTCATCTCGATGGTTCACGCAATTCGCAACATCGAAAAGGCTCTCGGCGACGGCATCAAGCGTCCCAGCCCGAGCGAGACAAAGAACAAACCAAATGCGCGCAAGTCTCTGGTGGCGGCAAGGCTGATCCGCGCCAGCGAGGCATTTACTCCAGAGAATGTTACCGCTAAGCGTCCGGGTACCGGCATCTCGCCTATGCGCTGGGATGAAATGATGGGGCGCTTGGCGCCGCGCGATTTCCAGCCGGATGAGCTTATCGAAATATGAAAAAAATTTGCGTCGTCACCGGTAGCCGCGCCGAATACGGCCTTCTGCGTTGGGTAATGGAGGGCATTCGCAATTCGTCGGTACTTGAGCTGCAAATCATCACGACTGGAATGCACCTCTCGCCCAAGTTCGGGCTGACGGTATGTGACATAGAGGCGGACGGCTTTCAGGTCGACCGTAAGGTGGAAATGCTGCTCAGTTCCGATACATCGGTTGGGGTGACCAAATCGATGGGGCTGGCCATGATAGGTTTTGCTGATGCTCTGGCCGAATTAAAGCCCGATTTGCTATTGGTCCTTGGTGATCGCTACGAGATCTTTGCAGCCGCTTGCTCTGCCATGATCGCGCGTATCCCTATTGCGCACTTACACGGTGGTGAGACGACTCAGGGTGCATTTGACGAGGCAATACGGCATAGTATCACTAAGATGGCTCACTTACATTTCGTAGCAGCCGAGGAATACCGCAGGCGCGTCATCCAACTCGGCGAGCGGCCTGAACGGGTCTTTCTGGTCGGCGGATTGGGGGTTGACAACATCGTCAAGCTGAAGCTGTTGGATCGCGAGGCACTCGAAGATGCACTTAATTTCAAATTCGGTAGGAAGAACCTACTCGTTACTTACCATCCGGTGACTCTGGAGCAGACCACAGCAGCGGATCAGATGGTAGACTTGCTGGCGGCGCTTGAGACCCTGGAAGACACGCATCTGATTTTCACTATGCCCAATGCCGACACCGACGGCCGTGTGCTAATCCGACTGATCGAGGACTTTGTCGCTCGCCATCCGCACAGGGCCAAGGCATTCACATCGCTAGGAAATTTGCGATACCTGTCAACCGTCGCACAGGTCGATGCTGTGGTCGGTAATTCGTCAAGCGGCTTGGCCGAGGTGCCTACTTTCAAAAAAGCTACCGTTAATATTGGCGACCGACAGCGTGGACGGCTGAAGGCAGCAAGTGTAATTGACTGCCAGCCCAATCGTGATGCGATACTGGCGGGGTTAAATCGGATAGAAGCGATCGAGTTCATGACCCAGCTCGAGAGAACTGTTAACCCTTACGGAACAGGTGGTGCCAGCGAGGCCATTGTCCGAATTCTTGAACATCAGTCATTTACCTATCTGCTGAAGAAGCCTTTTTATGACTTGGATGAAGCGCGGGACAGCCGCCCATTATTGACCTGAGGCTGGAAAGTATCTAGCCGCTGTGGTCAGCGGAAGGAAGCTATGCCACTGTCTTCAATGGCGAGATTTACAACCAAAAACCGTTTGGTTCAGTGCCTTAGTGCTCCGGTACTGAGCCTGTTCACCTCGGTGAAATATGCCGGATTGTTGAAATACGTTACAACTTGGCAGGCCATGGTACCACGGTCGTTTTACAAGCAGCAATTGGGTAGTCTGTCTGCAACGGGCGCTAAATAATTTGAAACGGATACCGATGATAGATCGCCATCCACTTGCAGCTTGGCATGGCATTAAGCTTTTGGCTCTTAGCCCAGTCAGCAGTTACGGGGGCCATAACACGAGCATCCACCGAATCCGAGCATTGCGCTCTTTAGGCTTTCAGGTGCAGGTAATCGATTCGGCGCATGAGACTGGTATTTCGCGTCTAAAGGTATTGGAAAACCGGTTTCGCAATCGTCTTTTTCGGGCAGGTCTTCCTATACCCTTGATCGATCTGACTCGGGACAATGAGCGCCTGCTTGCTGAGGTCGCGCGGGAGCATTGGGATTTCATATGGCTCGAAGGTGCGATGACGATGGGAGCCAAAACGCTTCGACAGGTCCGCAAGCATTGTCCATCGGCGATGATACTTGGCTTCTCGCCGGACGATATGTACGGTCGTCATAACCAATCACAGGCATTTCTCAATGCGCTTCCCGAATACGATACTTTTATAACAACCAAGACTTACAACGTTGATGAACTGAAGGCGCTGGGATGCCATAGGGTCATCTTCATCGGCAACGGATACGATCCGGAAACTTTCAAACCTTGGTCTGTTTCCGAAGACGACGTACAACGGTTGGGCGGAGATATCGGCTTCATAGGGACTTACGAGCCGGAGCGTGCCAATTGGATGTGCGAGTTGGCGCGTAGGGGGATGAAGGTCCGGGTATGGGGTGGGGCCTGGGAAAAGATGAAATTGCATCACCCTAATTTGAGACTGGAATACGAGCCGCTGTATGGAGATGATTTTGCCAAGGCCTGCAATGCGTTCAAGATTAATCTGGCTTTTCTGCGCAAACTCAATCGCGACCAACAAACGACCCGTAGCGTCGAGATCCCAGCCTCTGGTGGATTCATGCTCGGGGAGCGGACTAAAGAGCATTTGGAGATGTTCGAAGAGGGCCGAGAGGCAGAGTTTTTTGAAACCCTGGATGAACTCCATGAGAAATGTTGCTGGTATTTGAGGCATCCCGAGGAACGATGCCTCATTGCGCAAGAGGGACGAGAACGATGTCTGCGCTCAGGCTATGACAATGCATCACGTCTTGCTGTGGCGATGAAATCGTTTCCGACAAAACGAGAAAATTAGAGAAATCCGTAGATGCAACAGCACAAGACACGAATCGCAGCCCTCAATTCGCATCCGATTCAATATTTCGCACCCCTTTACGCCTATCTGAATGCATCCGATAGCCTGGACATTACGGCACTGTACTGCTCCGATTTCAGTCTTCGAGGTGGGCTGGATCCTGGTTTCAAGCAGCCTGTCACCTGGGATGTGGATCTGCTCTCAGGCTATCGCTCGAAGTTTTTGGGCGAGGCCGCAAAGAAGCGGGTGCCAGCCGGTTTTTGGTCGTTGGTCTGCCCCGAGGTGTGGCGTGAGATCAGATCGAGCAAATACGATGCCGTGTTGCTGCATGGTCACGGCTACGCAGTTAATTTGATTGCATTGGTTGCGGCGAAGTCCAAGGGGATTAAGGTAATGATGCGGTGTGACACGCATTTATGCTTAAAGCGGAGTTTCTTGAAGCGGAATATTCGCAGACTGGTGCTATGTTTGTTGTATAAAATTTGCGACCGATGTTTGGCAATTGGAACGGCAAACCATGAATTTTATCGCAGAATGTTTGTCCCGGAAGAAAAGATATTTAAAGTTCCCTACACGGTCGATAATAAGCGTTTTATTAAAAGCTCGAAAATTACTCAAGAGGAGCGTGCCGCCATTCGTTCAAATTTTGGGCTAAAGAGGGATCAGGTGGTGATCCTTTATGCATCTAAGTTAGATCCGTTAAAGCACCCGGACGACCTCCTTAGGGCTGCAGCCCTGTTGCATCATGAGGGGTTGGAGTGCGCAGTCATGATGGTTGGGAACGGTATGATGGAAAGCCAATTGCATCGGCTTGCCAAGTCTTTAAGGTTAAGCGATGTCATTTTCCCTGGTTTTATCAACCAAAAAGATCTGCCAAGAATTCTTGCTGCCTGTGACATATTCGTACTACCAGCGGAGAATGAGGCTTGGGGGCTGATAGTCAACGAGGCAATGTGTGCGGGTCTTCCCGTGGTGGTTGGTGACGAGGTTGGGTGCGTGGCGGATCTTATCGTAGAAGGTAAGACAGGCTTTATCCATAAACCGGGCAATGTCGCGGCGCTGGCGGAAGCATTGCGAAAGCTAGTGCGAGATCCTGCATTGCGCGTGACTATTGGGCAAAACTGTCGAGCACGGATGGAACATTGGAGTTTCGCAGAGTGCCTGCAAGGGATCAAGGCCGCGGTAAAATGATTCAAGGTATGACCGATTCAACTATACAAAGCTCAGGGACAGCAATCTCTGGCCCCCTTTTACGCACGTCAATCAGCCTGGCGCAATGTTGCGAAGAGTGGGTGAATATCCTAGACCTCGTACGGCGTCCGCCGCCCAAGCGCGACTGGCGCTCGGACACCGGTTACGGCTTGATGGACATCTACGTGGAGGCGGCCGGTTTGCCCACAGGGTATCGCCCGCATATCAATACGTTGCACGCAATGTTTATCGGGATGGCCGACCACTGGTACAAAACCAGCGAGGCCGGTTTTCGCTCCGTGCCGGCGATTTTTGTGCATAACGAGCCCGACCGGGCAAACCTTGAACGGGTCCTCGGAGGATGGAAACATGTCCTCGTGGCCCCGCATCCTTTTCATTACATCGTTCGGCACCATGAAACGGCAGCAGCAAAATTGAAGCCGGAGGGAAGTGTCTTTTTTCTGCCACACACGTTAGGACAGCCGCAACCGCGCATACCGCTCGGTCTAACTATCAAGCGTCTCCAAGCCCTTCCGGCGGACTATGCACCGATCGATGTCTGCCTCCATTCAAACGACGTTTCCGAGTCGATGATAGCCACCTTTCAGAGTCATGGATTTAATGTTGTGACGGCCGGCAATCGTCATGACCCTGCCTTTCTGCATCGTTTCTTTTGGCTCAGTCGGCGGCGGCACTATGCCATCATGGTCGACCATGGTACGCAGCTATGGTTGGCGAGTATGGCGGGATGCGAAATCCTCATCCTCCGCGACATCCCCGACATGATTTGGGCCCCAGCCAACAACTCATTCGACTGGATGGTGGCACCTCGGGAGCATTATTGGGCGTTACTCGACGAATTGAACTCATCGGAGATCGACCAAGAGCGTTTGAGGAGTCTGATTTGGGGCCTCACGAGTGGCGATCGATGGCTCGACGCGGTTGCCCTGCGAGATCTGTTCAAGTGCGCTGAACAATGGTATGCATCTTGGCTTGGCGCTGACAGGCGCCTGAGGTTTCCGTCTCGCTATTGGTCGCTTATTGAGCCTGAAGTCCGTCGATATCGATCACTACGTGTAGCAGTAATAAATCGACTGAGTGGGAGGCGTGGTCGTTGGCAGCCAATGAGCATAGATCTACAGGCAAAATTGATTGCCTATGAGCGGGCGTGTCGATTATACGGTAATACTATTGCTAATCCAATAGAGAGTGATTTGCAGGTCCAACTTGTTAATGGGGTAGATACCAGAGAATGAAACATATTGCTTTGAAGCGAAGTTTGCTGGGCACAACAGGAAGGGCGACAGTGCTTTTTAGCGTAACGCTTATTTTAGCGTTTTTGTTACGTGAAGATACTTCTATACTTTGGGTTTATGTGCTTTTAATCGGATCCGGGCTATCCGGAATGGTATTTTGGCTCCGATTCGCTTGGCCCGAGCGAACTACACGCTATCTCAGTTTCGCGGCTTGCGTGTTGATTGTATTTGTACTTACGAGGGTTTTCTCTGTCATAGACTGGTATTTACAGGGCGATGCGCTTTGGAAGTGGCCTATCTTTACAGCACATCCAGAAGCAGCTTTTTTAAAGGCTGAGCTTGTTACGGTTCTTGGCACTTTTCTAGTCGTCATTACCTGGATATCCACCGGTGGATTTCTTTATTTTATTCCCCCGATCGAATCTCTAAGATCTCAAAAAACCAGGGCGATACTTGTTGTCAACTATATAATTTCAATAGCGATTGTTATCTTAATGCGTTTGTTCGGGCAAGGTTTGGAGTTTATTCGCATGTTTGGGGTTACAATGAATTATCTGGCGGCGGCTTGCGTCTTTTTCTTGGCTATTCAGCGTAAAACAGGCGCAGCCAAACTCAAGGATGCCGTCGTTCTTACACTACCAGTTTTTGTACTATCCCTTAGTGGAATGAAAGAGGGGATGATTGTGGCATTGTTGCCGATTCTATTAGTAGCATTGCCAATGATGCGCGGGATCGGTCACAGGATGACAGTAATGGCCGGTGTTCTTGTTCTCATTTTCTTCGTTACCACCTTTTCGAACTTCGTTCGTTTTAGTTATTGGGATCAGGGGCGCGAATTTTCACTTGCCAGCGCAATTCCGGGCTATATTGATGCCCTGTCTGCCGCTGAAGATCGAGTTAACAGAAAGGGCGCTTTCAGGCAGTTCGCCTCTCGTGCAAACGCAAGTGCCTTTCAACCCTGGGCTATCGTTTGGGCCGACGAAAAACAACTCGAACCAGAGATGATGTTTTCGCCTATCTTTACTGTATTGATCCCAAGAATATTTTGGCCTGAAAAGCCGGTATACCGGACCGGATGGGAGTATGGGAAAATGATTTTCGGGCCAAAAATCGATACTGGTGATACCTCGGTCGGGTCTGGTCTGTTTCCATCTTTTTATTTGGGTGGAGGCTGGTTAGCCCTGGTTCTCGGATCCATAGCCTCTGGGATTTTTATCGTCGGCACACAGCGCTTGTCTGCAATGATGGGTGGTACGCTCTTTATCAGCTTGTTTTCTTACACGTTGATACCCTATGCGCTGAAATTCAACGAAAGCTGGCCCGTAGCGGTATTTGTGGCTCCCGTCCTTACGCTTGCTTATCTCTATCCTGTTTACTGGATTGCAAAGGCCGTTGCCGGAAGATTACCCCAAAAACGGAATGGTTATCGTCGCCCTGATCCAGAAAGGCAATGGCTTGAAGATCGTCCAAGCTGATTCGATCGACAGACTTGTCTCAAATGGGGAGTAGAGTTGATGTTTTCATGCCAGTGATAGTACCCGTTCTCGAACTATCACCTCAGGCATTTATCCTCAATCTGGATAGTCATGACATTCCATTATCTCAAAGGAAATGACCGCGCGTGAAGGTATTTAATGCTATGAATTCATCACCGAGACAGACCCGCTTGAACACAGTGGGTTATTGCAGCCGGTCGATGAATAGGACCAACACGAGCCGAGATAAGAGTTCCCAGACACCCCGTCACCTCCTGATTTTTAGCACCGGGTCTTTAGGCGACACCTTGCTGGTGGTGCCATCGGTGCGCGTCTTGCGTGAACACTTTTCTCACGCTGAATTGGTAATGTTGGGCGATGTCCAGGCCGGTTCTGGCTATGTTTTGGCAAAAGAAGTCCTTGCAGGTTCGGGCTTGATCGATCGCACCCTTAGTTACACAGTTCATCACGGTACCTTGTACCGCCTGAAAAATTTTGCGAGCAGATTGTCTTTGCTTTCTGTCCTGCGTCGTAAAGGATTCGATACCCTAGCCTACTTTCCGGAAGTGTATCGGCAAGATCCGCGGATCGCACGCTATCGATGGTTCTTTCGCATGGCGGGGATTAGGCACTTTATCGGAATGGAGGGTCTGGAGGAGCGCCCGACTTCGCGCGGCCTGGCCATTGCGACCGTTCGAAATCGAGCCGATGAGCTGCTGGGCCGGATCGCCGCTGCCGGAATTCCGGTGCCGCCGCCAGGTTGTGGGAACATCGATTTGAACCTCCAGCCCACCGAATTTGAAGCCTTTGAACAGTGGCGCAGCACCCAAGCCCCAGACGGAGGCCGACTTTGGGTCGGCATCGGACCTGGTTCGAAAATGCCGGCCAAGGTCTGGCCTGTCGAGCGGTTTGAAGCACTGATCAGGCATTTAATCGAAACTTTCGATGTCTGGCCGGTCGTGTTTGGCGGGCCTGAAGATGCATCACTTGGCAACCAGCTAGTCAGAGCTTGGGGCCGCGGCTTCGTGGCTGCCGGTGCCCTTGGTGTGCGCGTTTCGGCAATCGGTCTGCAACACTGTCGTTTATACGTTGGAAATGATACCGGCACCATGCACCTTGCTGCGGCTGCCGGCACCCTTTGTGTTGGCATCTTTTCTTCCCGTGAGCCACCAGGACGCTGGAACCCCTATGGTGCAGGACATCGGACGCTGCGCAGTGACATCGATTGTGCAGGCTGCCAGTTGATCGAATGTATCGAACGCCGAAATGAATGCCTGCTGCGCATCCCGGTGGAGGCGGTTTACGGCGCTTGCCGGGAGATTTTGGTGGAATGTCGCCCTCTATCCGCCGGAGCATCCTGACGTGTGCGGCATTGCAGGGATTTTTGGAGAGCGCCTTGAGGGAAAGAAAGAAAGTCTTTCTGGATCGATGCGGTCCATGATTCAAGCGATGGCCCATCGTGGACCGGACGACGAGGGGATCGAGTGTTTAGCAGTGCCGGGTGGCGCCTTAGCTCTTGGGCAGCGCCGGCTTTCCATTTTGGATCTATCATCCGCCGGCCACCAGCCCATGGTGAATCCTGACACCGGCGATTGGATCGTCTTCAATGGCGAAATATACAATTACCCGCGATTGCGTGGTGAGTTGGAGGCGCAAGGGGCGCGCTTTCGCAGCCGCTGCGATACAGAGGCGGTGTTGTACGCTTACGCAAAATGGGGAACGGACTGCTTCGATCGCTTGCACGGGATGTTTGCCCTCGGGCTCTACGACCGTGAAAAACAGCGATTGGTTCTGGCGCGCGACCCGCTTGGAATCAAACCGCTCTACTACTGCCGGGGGTCATGGGGACTTGCGTTCGCTTCCGAGTTGCGCGCTCTGGCTGCCGGCGGGTTGTTCGAACGGCGCATCGACCAGCGTGCCTTAGCCGGACTATTGGCTTATGGAGCGGTTCAACAGCCTTTGACCATGTACAGGGATGTGCTTCTTCTGGAGCCCGGCACCTGGGCGGAGTTGGATCTGGGCATGCCGGCGGGTACCACCAGGCTGTCGTCTAGAAAGCCCTATTGGCGGTTCCCTGCTACACAAAGCGGCACCGACTATCAGCAGGCTCTGGCCCCTTTGCGCCAGAATTTGTCTGCGGCGGTGCGCTCTCATTTGATGAGCGACGTGCCCCTTGGAATCTTCCTGTCCAGCGGGCTCGACAGCAGTATCCTGGCCACCCTGGCTGCCGGCCACTACGATAATGTGCGGACCTTCACTGTGGGTTTCGCCGAGCACCGGGCCATCGACGAAGGCCCGATCGCCTCGGAAACGGCCCGCTTGATCGGTGTTGAGCATCATCCGATCGCCATCAATGAGACCGAGGCGCTCAGGCAGACACAGCGCTACCTGGATGCCGTCGATCAGCCGACCCTCGACGGATTAAATTCTTACATCATTGCCGGCACCGTTCGGGCGCAGGGTATCAAAGTCGCCTTATCGGGGCTCGGCGGCGACGAACTGTTCGGCGGCTATCCGTCTTTCCGGCAAGTACCGCAATTGGCAAGGTGGTTGTCGAGGCTCTCCTCGATTTCACCCCGGGTGCGGCAAAAGGCGGCCGCCCTGGCTTTTTTCGGGCGATCCAAAGCGCAACGTCAAAAGGCGATGGAACTGGCCACAGCATCGCCCACCCTTCGCCACCTGTACTTTCGTCGCCGCCGGCTGTTTTCTGACCTAGAACTTGAAGCTTTCGGGATTTCGGCAGAGTCACTGGGGCTGGATGAGGACTTTTTGCCCCCAGAGAGCGAACCTGATGCCAACCTTGGCGCTCTTGATTCACAGGGCGCCATCAGCGTGCTGGAGAGCCGCTTCTACATGGGTAACATGCTGCTTCGGGATGCGGACGTTTTCGGCATGGCGCATGGGCTGGAAATCCGTGTGCCCCTGTTGGATCGGGGCTTGCTGGATTTCGTTTTTGCCTTGCCGGGGACTTGGCGGACCCCGCGCGGCAAACAGAACAAACCTCTTCTCGCGGATGCCATGGCCAGGCAACTGAATCCAATGATCCAGGGTTTAGCAAAACGAGGTTTCAGCCTACCACAAGCGGCCTGGATGGCCGGGCCGCTGCGACCGCACTTCGAGCATTTGATCGATAAGGTTTCAGGATCCGGTCTTGTGGATGCAGGATCTGTGCGGCAGGTGTGGCGGGATTTTCTGGGAGACAAGGTAGGGCCGACCTGGTCGCGGGCCTGGACCCTGGGCGTGTTTGGTGCCTGGCTGGATCACAATGTTGCAGCGCAGTGAACAGGCAGGGTCCAATCTGCGCGTAATTCACACGATCGCCTCACTGCGCAAAAGCGCTGGCGGCCCCACGCGCACCGTGACATCGCTCTGCCGTGAGCTTGGTCGCCTGGGGGTGGAAGTCGACCTGCTCAGCCAAGGAGAGACGGGTTCCGTCGATGAGGCGAACCTGATTCCGCCGGCCGAATGGGTGACGACAACGCTGGCGCCTGCCCGCCGCTTGCCTGTCATCGAGCTTCTTTGGCACCCTAATTTTCGGGCGATGCTTCGTGAACCCTGCGGGAAGCGAAAATCCCTCCTGATCCATGACCACGGGCTCTGGTTGCCGTCCAATCACGTCGCGGCGTCGGTGGCGCGCCAGTTCGGATTACCGCTAATTATCAGTCCACGTGGCATGTTGGAACCTTGGGCGTTGAATCATCGCGTATGGAAAAAACGCATGGCGTGGCGGCTCTACCAGCAACAAGATCTGCGTTCGGCGTATGTCTTGCACGCGACATCCGACCAGGAGGCAGATAATCTGCGACGTTTGGGACTTCGCCAACCCATCGCCTTGATACCAAATGGCGTCGAGTTGCCCGAGATGGGTGAGGCGCCAGAAGCTTTTAGACCTGTGCTCAGTGCAGAGGATGTTTCGTCGGATTCCCGCATAGCCCTTTTTCTCAGTCGAATTCATCCTAAAAAAGGCCTCCTGGAGCTTGTTGATGCCTGGAGCATTGTGCGCCCTGCCGGTTGGCGCATGGTGATCGCCGGACCCGACGAAGGTAAACACCGTGCAGAGGTTGAGGCAAGGTTGCAAGCAAAGGATTTGATTAAGCACTTTGAATTTGTCGGCGCTGTCGATGACCAGGAAAAGACGGCGCTATACAGGAATGCGGATCTTTTCGTGCTTCCTACCTTTTCAGAAAACTTCGGCGTCGTTGTGGCCGAAGCTTTGGCTCATGGCTTGCCAGTAATCACCACCAAAGGTGCACCATGGGCTGATCTCGAAACCTATCGCTGTGGCTGGTGGATAGACATTGGCGTTGATTCTTTAGTCAACGCGCTACGTCAGGCCATGTCACTTACGTACGAAGAGCGTCGAGAAATGGGTGAACGTGGTAAAACTTATGTGCAAAGGTATGCCTGGGATTCTATTGCGCAGCGGACCGTTGGTGTCTACCGATGGCTAATAGGAAAAGGGCAAAAACCAGATTGTGTCATGACCGATTAATTATCGGGGGGCAAATGGATGAGATTAACATCAATGGAGGAAGACAGCGGAGAGATCAAGTGCTGGCATCATTGTTTCCTGAAGTCGGTGCGGGAGGTTTTACAGCCTTGGATGGTACTGTTGAATATTATAGTCGAATTCAGGCACTTCTTCGTTCTGAAATGCACGTACTGGATTTCGGAGCAGGGCGTGGTGCAGCTTTGTGCCACGATCCCGTTGTGTTCCGTCGTGAGTTGCGCTCCATCAAGGGAAAGGTTGCTCGCTTCGTTGCCTGCGATGTCGATGCAGTAGTGCTAAACCATCCGGATGCAGACGAGACGATAGTGATCGATGGTGACGCGCCGTTGCCCTTTGAAGATGCTATTTTCGACATAATCGTTTCGGATTTTGTTTTTGAGCACATTGCAAATCCAGCTTTGGTTTGCAGTGAGCTGCGGCGTATCCTGAAGCCGGGAGGATGGATTTGCGCGCGAACACCAAATAAGTATGGTCTGGTTTCACTTGTTTCACGCATCATTCACAATTCATGGCATTCAAAAATCTTAAACTGGGTTCAGCCAAATCGCCAAGAGATAGACGTCTTTCCCACGCTTTTCAAGCTGAACAGCAAGAGTGATTTGCAAAAGTGGTTCCCGGTAGGAAAGTTCGAGAATTTTACCTATCGCTACGAAGCTGAGCCAAGTTACTTTTTCAATAATCGGATTGTTCTACTGATAATGTTGTTCGCCAACTGGCTGCTACCGCCGCTGATGAATTCTAACCTATTCATTTTTTTACGCAAACGCTGACTATTTTTACGCAAACTCTGACTACAGAAATGTGGAAATAGTGTCCACAAATAAATCAATTACGTTGTAAATTTGGCGGCCATAAGACTCGATAACTAGTGTCATGTCACGCTTGATATGTTATATAAAGGATGGCATGATGCCTCTCCATAGAAAGGAGGCACGCCATGCCAAAAATCAAGTATCGATTATCGCTGACGTCGGAGGAACGGGAAAAGCTTGAGGCCATCTTGGCGAAGGGGAAACACAACTCCCAGAAGGTTCTCAATGCCCTGATACTGCTCAACTGCGACGAGGATACCGGAAGAGCGCTCAGACTAAAAGAGCAAGACATCGCCGATGTTTTGCATGTGAGCGCGATGAAGATACACCGGGTGAAGCAACGGTTCGTTGACGAGGGTCTGGAGATCGCTCTTGAAGGCCACAAGGGCCAGCGGGCGTATGAACGCAAAGCCGACGGTGAGTTCGAAGCACACTTGGTGGCGCTCAGTTGCAGCGAGCCGCCACAAGGACATAGCAGGTGGTCGTTGCGTCTGCTGGCCGACAGGCTCGTGGAACTGCAGTGCGTCGATAGCGTATCATACGAGACTGTGCGCCGGGTGTTAAAAAAAACGAACTCAAGCCTTGGAAACGGGACGGATGGGTCAT
The DNA here is from genome assembly GCA_963668645.2 of Desulfobacterales bacterium. Taxonomy (GTDB): domain Bacteria; phylum Desulfobacterota; class Desulfobacteria; order Desulfobacterales; family UBA2174; genus UBA2174. Next base: position 519,597 of record CAXXWC010000021.1, on the reverse strand, counting down.
CCCGCCGGAAGCGGACGGCGACTTCGTAGCCCGGATGGAAATGGTGTTGGACGTCTACAAAAGGCCATACGATCGGCGTTTCCCCGTGGTTTGTATGGACGAATCGCCTCGCCAGCTGATCGACGAGGTCAAGACTCCCATTGCCGCCGCGCCGGGTCGGCCGGCACGATACGACTACGAGTACAAACGCCACGGCGTGTGTAATGTTTTCATGGCCAACGAGCCATTGGCAGGAAAGCGGATGGTCAAGATCACGGAAAGGAAGACCAAACAAGACTGGGCCCGCTTCGTTGCCGAGATCGCCAGCTTCTACCCGGATGCCGAGAAGATCACATTGGTGATGGACAATCTCAACACGCACAGACCAGGATCTTTGTACGAGACTTTCTCCCCACAGGAGGCCAAGCAACTGTGGGATCGCTTTGAGTTCGTCTATACACCCAAGCATGGCAGTTGGCTCAATATGGCGGAAATCGAGTTGAACGTGTTGATCCGCCAGTGCCTCAATCGGCGTATTCCGTCCATCGAGGCTGTTGCCGCCCAGGTTGAGGCGTGGCAATGCCGCCGGAACACGCGGAATGCAGTGATCGACTGGCAGTTCAAAACCGGAGACGCCCGAGTTAAACTCAAAAGACTCTACCCAACATTACATATGTGACATGACACTAGGTTGCCCTATGGAAAGCAGAGTCCCTGTTCAACTCGATATAGCAGAATGCCGAAAAGCTCGACCATATCGCCGGCGAGAGTACGCTGCTCGAATTGTTTGGTCGCTTATGACTCCGTTTTTTCGTTTTTGCCCACGGCCTTTATTTGGCTGGCGCCGATTTCTGCTCAGGTTGTTTGGCGCCCAGGTAAGTCCCCACGTCCACATCTATCCCAGCGCGCTAATCTATTTGCCTTGGAATCTGAATATCGGTGAGGCGGCCAGTATCGGTGAATGGGCGCTCGTCTACAATCTTGGCCCCGTCACGATCGGTGATAGAGCCACAATTTCACATCGCGCCCATCTCTGCGCAGGCACCCACGATTATCGCGACCCAAAACTTCCACTACTGCGTCTACCCATTGAGATCGGCCCCCAGGCCTGGATTTGTGCGGATGCTTTTGTGGGGCCGGGCGTCCGTATCGGAGAGGGCGCTATTGTTGGAGCGGGCGCCGTGGTGGTTCATGATGTGGCGCCTTGGAAAATCGTGGCCGGAAATCCGGCAAAAGTAATTGGAGAGCGGGTTCTGTCCAATTGAGATAGGGAAGTCAGGGATAGAGAAAGATGACATCGAAATGGTCTGTTGCCCGGGGGTTTTATATGTCTGCTTCAGTGCTGATACTTACATTGAATGAGGAGCGGAACCTTCCCCGTTGCCTGGCATCCATTAAATGGTGCGACGATGTGGTGGTGCTTGACTCCGGCAGCACGGACCGGACGTTGCAGATCGCTATGGAGGCCGGTGCCAAGGTCTTGGAGCGGCCCTTTGACAACTACGCCTCGCAACGCAATTACGGCTTGAATGAGATCGCTTACGTTTATCCCTGGGTCCTGATGCTGGATGCGGACGAAGCCTGCACCGATGCCTTGCACGGTGAAATCAAAAGAAAGCTGAGTACACCCAATGCAGTTTGTCTTTACCGCTTCCGGCGCAAGGATTTTTTCATGGGCCGTTGGCTGCGCCGTAGCGCCGGCTACCCTTCGTGGTTCGGCCGGCTGGTCAAGGTTGGCCACGTGCGGGTGGAACGTGAGGTAAACGAAGAGTACGTCACCGACGGGGAGGTGGGGTTTCTCGACGCCCACATTCACCATTACCCGTTCAACAAGGGATTTTCCGCCTGGTTCGAAAAGCACAACCGCTATTCCGAGATGGAAGCGAGGCGCATTGCCCAGGGAAAGAACCGCATTGTCTGGAAAAACCTGCTGTCGTCGGACCCCACCGAACGCCGGCAGGTGATCAAGGCCATAGTCTACCGGATGCCCGGCCGGCCGCTGGTCATGTTTTTCTTACTCTACCTGTTACGCGGTGGTTTTCTTGACGGCCGCGCCGGCTTGACCTACTGCCTCCTGCGATCCTTTTACGAGTTTATGATCAGCTGCAAAGCAACTGAACACCGCCTCCGAAAACTGGGCCGGCCCTTGTGACCACCTTTCAACCTCAACCCTCTTTTACCCATTTCAGCCCAAGGCAATTTGGGGTAATTTGGCCGGTACCATCAATGTTTTTCCATTTGCGCCTTTGGTAGGTTTGATCTTGCCCCGAAAAAGTGGACACGAGGTTAAGCCGCAAGTAGGAAACCCTCATATTCTTGCGGGATTGCGTAATCAATCGATAAGTGGCGTCTTTTTCGGTTGTAGAAGACCTCTATGTAATAAAATAGGCTTTGGATCGCTTCCGACCGGCTGTGGTACCGTTCGTGGTTGACCCATTCCATCTTAAGGCGGCCAAAGAAGCTTTCCGCCACGGCATTGTCATGGCAGTTGCCTTTACGGCTCATGCTGCAGACCATGCCACGCTCTTTGAGAATCTTTTGATAATCGGCCGAAGCGTACTGGCTACCGCGGTCCGTATGATGTAGCAGCCCTTGTTCCGGCTGCCGCTTACCAAGAGCCATTTCCAGGGCATCAATGGCCAGTTGCCGTGTCATTCGGATAGCAGCGGACCAACCGACGACTTCGCGGTTGTACAAATCCAACAGCACGGCCAGGTACAGCCAGCCCTCGTCGGTCCAGATGTAGGTTATGTCGCCGACCCATGCGGTGTCGGGAGCCTTTGCGTTGAAGTCCCGGTCAAGTAAATTCTGTGCAACTGGTAGATTATGCCGAGAGTTCGTCGTTGCCTTGAACTTCTTTCTCGTCCGAGATCGGATACCGGCATTTCGCATGATACGGGCGACACGGTTTTTCTCGCAACGTACGCCGTCATCGTTCAGATCCTGGTGGATCCGCGGCGCTCCGTAGATACCGTGACTGTTTGCATGTGAGAGTCGGATTCGATTCTCCAGAACCCGGTTTTCACGGCTCCGGCGGCTCTCTGGACGCTTTTTCCAGGCATAGAAGCCGGATCGGGAGACGTTTAGCAACTTGCACATGCGGCCTACAGTGAACGTCTCCACGTGTTCAGAGATGAATCGAAATTTCATTTCTGATCCTCCGCAAAGTAGGCCAGCGCTTTTTTTAGGATGTCACGCTCCTGTTTGACGCGATCCAGCTCACGGCGGAGGTTACGCATTTCCTCGTCCGGAGCGGCAAGCTTTCCTTTACCAGGAAAAGCGTGCAGGGGTTCTTTAGCCAGTTCTGACTTCCAGCGTCGTAACACGCTGTATTCTATACCGAGATTCCGCGAGGCCTCAGCAATGCTGTATCCCTTTTGGGTAATCAGGTTCACAGCCTCGACCTTGAATTCTCGTGAGTAGTTCTTTCTCTTTTTCTGTGCCATTGGAACACCTCCTGGCGCCCGTATACATTGGGCTTTTCGAGGTTTCCACCAATTTGGGGGAAGATCAATACGCATTTTTTATTCATGTGGTTAAAGCGTCTCTTGTCGATTTTTGCAGTAGCTGTCGTGATACTTGGCGCTGGGGAGTTGTGTGCCCGGTTCGGGCTGGGTCTTGGTACACCGCCATTGAGCATAGCGCATCCGCGGATCGAGTACTTGTTCCAGCCGAATCAGGACGTGCAGCGATTTGGCAATCGGGTTTTGATCAATGGCTATGGCATGCGGAGTAAGGATTTTCCTGCGACAAAGCCTGAGGGTGAGTTTCGGGTGATGGCCTTTGGCGATTCGGTGCTGAACGGTGGCAACCTGACCGATCATGCCAAGCTCGCAACAACTCTGCTCGCTAAGCGGCTGACGTTACGTATGAGAGTGCCGGTGGTTGTCGGCAACATTTCGGCGGGAAGTTGGGGGCCAGGTAACTGGCTGGCCTATGCTCGAGAGTACGGCTTTTTCGATGCCGATGTCGTTCTGCTGCTGATCTCCAGTCATGATGCGGGCGACAATCCAACCTTCGCACCCCTCAATCCGAACACGCACCCCCAAAATCGGCCCGTGTCGGCGCTGCTGGAGGGCATTACGCGTTATCTTCCGAGATATCTGCCTGAATGGGTCAAAACTGGTGTGGCCGGCCCGACAGCACCACCGGTTGTGGCAAACAATGAACAAATGATTGCACAAGGCACTGCGGATCTTAGGGCTTTCTTAGATCTTGCCCTTACTCAGGTTCCGCGGGTGATGGTGGTGCAGTATCCGGATCGTAGCGAACTCGGGCCAGATGGTGCTAAGCTCGGCTACTACTTGATCAAGTCAATCGTTGAAGAGAGCGGAGCCGAGGTGTTTTCCGCATTCTCTGACATGAAGGCTGCTTTGGACCGTGGCGAGAATCCTTACCGGGACAATATCCACGTTAATGACTCAGGGCAGATGGTATTGTCCGATGTCTTTTTCCGTGCCTTGGGGTGGAATCGAGACGCTTTAGACTGAATCCCTCTTTACCCAAATCCGCTCAAGGCACTTTTGGGCAAAAATTTCCGACCTGGTTTTACCCATTTCAGCTTAAGGCTGTTTTGGGTAACTCGCTGGGCGTCTTCAATGCTTTTCCATTTGTGCCTTTGGCACATTTGATTCGGCCAAAAAGATCATCTGGAGGGAAAAGGGCTGGATGATCGAAATGACCTGCTCGATGAGGATCACGGCGATCTAATGAGACTCTCGGATTCTCTTCATTTTATCTTACGGCACCCTCTGAATCGAGGTAAATTCACCGTAGCTCTATTGCGCTGGCTGAGGTGGCAGTTGGGTAGCAGATTGCTGCCAGGCCCCGTGATTATGCCGTTTGTGAACGATACCTGCCTGATCGTTCGGCCTGGGATGACCGGTGCGACAGGCAACGTTTATTGCGGGCTGAATGAGTTCGAGGACATGGCACTGGTGCTGCATGCCTTGAGGCCGGATGATCTCTTTGTTGATATCGGGGCCAATGTCGGCTCCTATACAATGCTCGGAGCGGTAGCAGGTGCGAGCGTTCTTGCCATTGAGCCGATTCCGAGCACCTTCGTTTGGCTGATGAAGAACATAGCAATCAACGGATTGGGCGAGCGGGCAAAGGGGCTCAATTTGGGTTTGGGGCGTAATGAGGGACAGTTGTACTTTACAGGTGGACTGGATACGATGAATCACGTACTTGCGGATGATGAGTCGGCTCAGGAAGTTTTCGAGGTGCCCGTACGTGCCCTGGATACGGTGTTGGAGGGACGTTCGCCGGCCCTTCTCAAAATTGACTCGTTCGTAAAAAGTCGGATTTTGAAATTTTCATCGCTGTAACACATTGAAATCATTAAGTCCAAAATTAGGAAAATGGCATTTTTGGGACTTTTTACGAGCTTGTCAAAATTGATGTCGAGGGGTTTGAAGCGGAGGTGTTGGCAGGGGCGACACAGGCTTTGATCGATTCCGGCCTGATGGCAATACTCATAGAGCTGAACGGTAGTGGGGTGCGGTATGGATTCGATGAGGATGCGCTGTATCGGGATCTATTGGTGCGAGGTTTAGAAACTTATCACTATAGAGCGTTTGAGCGGACGTTAACACCGTTACACGGAATGCGTTCAGGCGGAGGAGGGAACACACTGTATGTTCGGGATGCGTTGGGGCTGGCTGAGCGGGTGAGCACGGCGCCCCGGTTTCGGTTGGGCACCGGAGACACAATTTAGAACTTGAGTTCTTTCGGACTTTTTTGCGACTGTATCTATGATGCCAGGCAACCCAACGGCCATTTCAATCATCACCGCGGTGTTCAACGGTGCCCGAACGATTGAGGGGTGCATCCAGAGTATCGTGGGGCAGAGTCTGCCGCCAGAACACATCGTGGTGGACGGCGGATCCACCGACGGGACCCTGGAGATAGCACGCCGGCATGTAAGAGGCGCCGCTAAAGTCGTAAGCGGGCCGGACAGGGGTATCTACGATGCCATGAACAGGGGGATTGCCCTGGCTTCCGGTGAGGTGGTGGGGATTCTGAATGCCGACGATTTCTATCCTGCCTCAGACATCCTGGAGAAGGTTGCGGCCTTTTTCGCAGACCCCACGGTGGATGCCTGTTACGGTGATCTGAATTACGTCAGGGAAACAAATACGGAAAAGGTCGTGCGCCGTTGGCGCTCGGGAGCCTACGATGCCAAGCGCTTTTACCAGGGCTGGATGCCGCCGCATCCGACCTTTTTCGTCCGCCGGCGATGCTATGAAAAATTCGGCAGATTCCGGTTGGACGTGGGCAGTGCGGCCGACTATGAACTCATGCTGCGGTTTTTGCTCAAACACCGAATTAAGGCCGTCTACCTTCCGGTCGTGATGGTGCACATGCGCACAGGCGGTGCCAGCAACGCCAGCCTGATCAACCGCCTCCGTGCCAACCGTATGGACCGCAGGGCTTGGCAGGTGAACAGACTCACGCCGTGGCCATGGACGATGCTTTTTAAGCCGCTTCGGAAGATTGGGCAGTACTTCTGAGACAACAGAGGTCAGGGAACAGAGGGCAGGGGGCGCAAAAGACAGCAAACAGCTCCGGGAGTGTTTTCTGACATCTGGCATCCGTTCAAGCGTTTTTAAGAGACAACCGCCCGCCCGCTATGGCTCGCTCAAGACGCGAAGGCCGCGAAGAAGCCCGTCAAGGGAGGTTTTATTGCCCGAAGGGCAGCAACTGCCTGTTTTTTTTAGCGCAGCTTCGGCGTCTTTGCGGTTCAAGCGTTTTGAAAACTGTAACTTTGAAACCCTGAATCCTCAATCCTGATCCTTTCTTTCCGTCTTTCATCTTGACTACCATCCTCGTCATCTTTCTCGTCGCCCTGCTCCTGGCCCTGCTCATCACGCGGCCGGTGGCCAGGCTCGGGGTGCGCCTGGGGATCGTGGATATACCTTCGGCTCGCAAGGTCCATCGCCAGCCGGTTCCGCGCATCGGCGGGCTGACCATCTACCTGGCCTTTTGGGGCGCATTTTTGCCTCTGGCGGTACCGTGGCTCCGAGATTGCAGCAACCTCCTGCACGAGATCGGCCTCGAGCCGCGCCTGATTCCAATGGCCATGGGCGGAACAATGGTATTCGTTTTGGGGCTTTGCGACGATAAATACGGCCTGAACGCCTGGTTCAAGCTCGGGGTTCAAGCCGTGGCGGCCACCATCGTCTACTGGGGTGGAATCCAGATACAGACCTTGGGCATACCTGGCCTCGGAACTTTCAATCTCGGCATTTTGGCCCTGCCGGCCACCGTATTCTGGATCCTGCTGGTGATCAACGCCATCAACCTCATCGACGGACTCGACGGATTGGCAGGCGGGGTCTGTTTTTTCGTTTGCATGGTACTGGTGGTGCTCGGTGTGATCGGTCAAAATTATATAGTGGTCCTCCTCATGGCGGCGCTTGCCGGCGCTACACTGGGCTTTTTACGTTACAACTTCAATCCGGCCGTTATCTTCATGGGCGACGGGGGCAGTTATTTCCTCGGTTACATGCTGGCTAGCGTCAGTGTTCTGGGGGCTATCAAGAGCCAGACCGCAGCGGCTCTGTCGATTCCGGTCATTGCCTTGGGCGTGCCTCTGCTGGACACCATCTGGGCCACGATACGGCGTTTCCTGTTGGGCCGGCGCATCTTCCAACCGGACCGTGATCATTTTCACCACCGGCTGATCAAGCTGGGCTATTCGCACCGCAAGGCTGTGCTGGTGCTTTACGGGGTCACCATCTGCTGCGGTGCCGCGGCCTTGATGTTGGTGAACCTGCGAGACGAGCGGGCCGCTCTGATTTTGGGGGTTGTCGCCCTGGCTGCAATTCTGGGCATACGTCGCCTGGGGTACATGAAATACATGAAGAGCAGCCGTTTGATTTCCTGGGTCCGGGAGCTGGGCGACGACGCCGGTCTGTCCCACGAGCGGCGCAGCTTCCTTTATGAACAGATGCAGATCAACGAGGCGACCGACTTGAACGAGTTGTGGCGGTGCACGGTGTGTGCCCTGGAAGTGCTCGAATTCGACATGGCGGCGATGTATTTGAATAAGAAACGGCAAGATTCCGGGTGTCAGATGCAGGATACCGGGGGGCGGAGGGAAGAGGCCGAAGATTCAGGCTTCACCTTCGGATGCGCCCTGACAACTTGCAAGGACAAGTCGTTCCGGCAGATGGAGCGTGAAGAAGGAGAGGCGGATCGACGGGAGGCCCTCGCGCTGCAATCCAGTGTCTGCAATCGACTGGAGGTGCCCGATTTTGTCTGGATGCGCAGCCCGCTCAACGATCCTCGACATCGGTTTCAACTGCGTATCGAGATGGCCTTGAACAGCGGTGAGGTGCAAGATCTGGGTATTCTGGTGCTGCTGAAGAACGGCGGCCAAAACGGAGCGTCCGATTACACGCTCAAACGCGTCGAGCACCTGAGGCGTAACATGGTGGCGACCCTGGATGAGATTCTTGGAAAAAGGGAGTGAAAGAGGACGGAGGACCTCCGCCTTCCGTCTTTTCCGATCTGATCGATGAACCTCATTTTTTACATCTTCATCGTCTTGATCGTCCTTGCCCCCTTGCCCTTCGGCATGGTCTACGATCTCTACCAGGCGCTGTTTGCCTGTATGGTGCTCTGCCTGGCGGCAGTCTACGGCGTGTGTCGCTTCAGGCGGGCCGGCGGCCCGGCTCTCAGCCTGGGGCGCATCTGGCCCGAGACGGTTGGATTCATCCTGGTGATGGCATGGGGTCTGGTACAGATCAACCCCTGGACTCCCCAAAGCTGGCACCATCCCCTGTGGGCCGAGGCCGGGGCGGTCCTTGGAGAGACGCTTTACGGCAGCATCAGCCTGGCTCCTGGGGCCGGGTTCGAAAGCCTGGTGCACCTGTTCACCTATGCGGCGGTCTTTTACCTGGCCCTCCAGCTTGGCCGAGACCGGCGCCGTGCCAAAAAAGTCTTCTGGATCCTGAGCTTGGCGACGACCGGTTATGCGGTTTACGGGCTGGTGTCCTACTTTGGCGGTTTTGACGCCGTGCTGTGGGTTGAACGCCCTGGCGCATCGCGTAATGTCAGTGGCACTTTTATCAACCGCAACAACTTTGCCACCTACCTGGGCCTGGGGCTGCTGTGCGCGGCCGGGCTTTATATAGAAGGATTCGTCAACGCCCTGGGACCAGGGCGGGTGGGCCGGGACCGGCTGCTGCACATCTGGCAGCAGATTTTCGTGCGCGGCGCCCCTCTGCTGGCCTGCATCCTGATTCTGGTCACGGCCCTGTTTCTTTCCCATTCCCGGGCCGGAGTTACTGTCGGGCTGGTGGCGCTGCTGGTGCTGATGGTCTTTTTGGGGCTTTTGACCCGCATGGCGGGGCGTCTATGGCGAATAGTGACGGTGGCGCTGCTGGCTGTGGTCTTGTGGGTTTTTTTGACCAGCGGTGGGGGCTGGCTGGCACGGCTGATCGCAACAGACCTTGAGCGCGAGGGCCGTTTGCAGGTCTACGCGCAAACCTGGCAGGCCATCGAACAATCGCCCTGGACCGGCTACGGGTTGGGCAGTTACGAACAGACCTTTCCCCTCTTTGCTGACGAGCGCACCGTGAACACCGTCAAGGCCCACAACGACTGGCTGGAAATGATGTTCGAGCTGGGACTACCGGCTGCCGCGGTCTGGTTCGCCGTGCTGGCCGGGCTTTCCCTTCGTTGTCTGGCCGGCTTTTTCCGGCGCTGGCGCGACCACATCTATCCGGCGGTGGGTTTTTGCGCCGCTTTTCTGGTAGGGTTGCACGCCCTGGTGGATTTCAGCCTGCAGATCCCTGCGGTGGCCGTGAATTTTGCCGTTCTGTTGGGCGTAGGGGTGGCGCAGGGGTGGAGTTCGGCGGAGTGAAATGCCGGAGGACGGCAACCTTTTTCATTAGTCTTGACAGATTATCGTTGAAACGATAACTATTAGAATACTAATAAAATAAATAGATTAAGTTACTAATAAATTCCGAAATATTTACCGCTGATGGCCGGGGCAGACCGGCAGCCGCCGAACGGTTGGCTTGGCGCAAACAGCGAAGCTTCGCATAGGCCGGTCAAGATTTCCTATATTTTAGCCTGCTCGACTACGATGCGACTTAACGCCCAAAAAAGGAGGAAAGAATCGATGCGCTATTATTTTACCAAATTTCGGCCCATTGTCTGGGTGGCCCTGGTGGTCGTGTCCGGCATTTTCCTTAGCATGCCGGTTCAAGCCCAGGAAACCACCTTGAGCGACGTTCAGATCGCAGCCTTGGTGGCCCGGTTTCTGCCACCAGGCGGTTCCCTGACCGAAGCGACCGACGACCAGCTCGATGACGTCGTCTCCCAGGCTGTATTGGCTCGACCGGATGCTGCGGCTTCCATCGTTTCCTACTTTTGCCGCACGATTCCGGCCAAGGCCGAGGTCATCGTCTATGCCGCGGTCAGGGTTCTGCCGGACGCCAGGGATGCCATCGTTGACGCGGCCAAAGCCGTAACCCCCCCAGAACGGCATCAAAGCATCGAAAGGGCCGCTCAGAAGGCTTACGCTCAAGCGACCAACAGCGAAATCGGCAACACGGCCACCGGATCGGCCCAAACCGAATGGTCTCCTACCAAGAGCAGGGATGATGCACCTCTCAGTCCGAGGAAACCCTGAAATATTTTAGCTCCGGAACTGTTGCGACAGCCGGAGCCGATTCAAGTTTTCAAACCAGAATGGGGAGAGACACAAGATGAAAATTTCGACGACAATCGGGCGATGGATATTATGCGCGGCGCTTTGCGTGCTGGCGATGGGCGGCCCGGCATGGGCGGATCCGCTTTACGAGCCGCTGGGAATTCGGGCCGGGGCCTTTACCGTTCGCCCTTCCCTGACGCTGGGAGCCGTGTATAACGACAACATTTACGCTACGGAAAACAACGAAGAGTCCGACTGGATCACCACCATTACACCGGCGGTGGATGTCAAGTCCGACTGGTCACGGCATGAATTGCACCTGAACACCGGGCTGACTGCGGGGTTTTATGGCGATAACAGCGGCGAGGACTACATCGACGCCCATGTTTTGGCGGACGGCCGCATCGACGTTCTCCGCGAATCCTACCTAAGGGCCAGTGCCGGGTTCGAACGGCTGCACGAAGAGCGTGGCGCCCCTGACGTGGTGGCGGCCTGGGACGAACCGGCGGTTTACTACCGCAGTACGACGGGGCTGGAATACTACCAGGGATTGAATCGTTTGTCGGTCAAAGCCGGGGTCAATTTCCAGAACCTGAATTACACCAGCGTGGATCTTCGCGGGGGGGGGGCCCAGAACCTGGATATCCGCGACCGCAATCTGTATGATATCAACGCCCGCGTGGCTTATGAACTGCTGCCCGAGGTCCAGCCCTTTGTAGCCACCCACTATGAATGGCGGCGTTACGACCGTAGCGAGGCCCGGCGCGATTCCGAAGGCTACCGCATTGCTCTGGGCACCGGCTTTCGCATCAGCGAGGTGACCTCGGGGGAGATCTTCGGCGGGTACATGTGCCAGGAATACGATCAATTTGACGATACCTCAGGATTTTGGTACGGAATGTCCCTGTCGTGGAAACCGACGCGGTTGACCACGGTCGAAGCCAGCGCCCAAAGTTCGATCAAGGAAACCACCCTGGCCGGGGCATCGGGCATCGATGCAGACGAGGCTGGGATGAGCATCGATCACGAACTGCTGCCCAACCTGCGGGTGGGCGCCTTTATCGACTACGAGCGCGATGATTATGATGGCCAGGATATCACCGACAGCTACACCGCTTTGGGGCCCAGTGTCACGTACCTGTGGAACCGCAATCTCAGTGCCAGGGTCGAATACCGCTACCGGAGCAAAGACAGCAACCGCTCGAATCGCGAATACGATGAGAACGTCTTTGGTTTTTCGGTCACAGGGGCGTTTTGAGAACAGCGGGGTGGGAGCTGTTTTCAACTGCGACTCGGGGCCTCGCGCGGAGACGCGGAGACGCGGGGACGCGGAGAACAGCAAGACGGAAACAGCAAATTCGAATCAAACCCAAAGGATGATTTAAACCGACATGCGTTATGCCTTGTATATTTGGGTCAGCGCGGCGCTGCTGGTTTTTCTGGAAGCTTGTCCGGCTGTAGCCCAGGAAAAAGACCATTCCGTCCAGGCCCTGGAAACCCTCTACACCCTCGGCTCCGGGGACCGGCTGAAGATCACGGTTTTCAATGAAGATGACCTTTCCGGGGAGTTTCAGGTAGATGGATCCGGATATATCTCCTTTCCGCTCATCGGAGAGGTGCCGGTCCGGGGGCTGACCCTGCGCCAATTGGAGCAGAACCTGGTGGCCAAGCTCCACGACGGCTACCTGGTGGATCCGCGCATCAGTCTTGAAGTACTCAACTACCGGCCCTTTTACATCCTCGGAGAGGTCAAGAGTCCCGGCCAGTACGAATACGTCAGCGGCATCACCCTGCACAATGCCGTAGCCATGGCCGGTGGATACACTTACCGGGCGCGGCAGAACCGGGCCGAGATCGCCCGCGGCGGATCCGGCGCCGTGATCGATACGGCCGATCATTCCACCCTGATCCTGCCCGGAGACGTAATCACCATCCCCGAGCGATTTTTCTGATTTCGAGCCCCTCCTTTACCTGCAACCTCCAAACGGTGGTAGATTACTATCCATGCAAGACAAGAATGTGTCTTCAGCGCATATTGCCGATAAGCCGCAGTTTCAGTCGTTTCCCCCCCCTGAGGGGGACGAAGAAGCCCTGGATCTGCGGGAACTTTTTTCAAAGCTCTATCGTCGCCGGATGGTGATTGCCGGCATTTTCCTTTTCGTCATGGTGGCCGCCTGGCTTCACCTGTCCCAGGCTGTTCCCCGTTACACCGGTAAGGCGCTGATGGTGCTCGAGTTTCGCAAATCATCGCTGCTGAACCTGGAGGAGTTCTTCACCGGCGGTGCCATGAATCCTGCCGTGATCGGCACCGAGGTGGACATCATCCGTTCCGTGGCGCTGCTCGAAAGGGTGGCAGACCGTCTGCGACTGGACCGGTCTGCGGAATTCAATCCGGCCCTGCGACCGAAGCAAGAGCCGAGTCTGTTTGGCGAGCTTAAGAATTGGGCCGCAGGGCTCTGGTCCCAGGCGGCCGGCTACGTGACCGCCGGCGGTCTGCCCGAACCGACGCCGGAGAGCGCCGAACAGACCGACCCGCAACCGGCGGTCCGGCAACTCAAGCGCGCCATCGTCGACCGGCTGGCAGCGCACCTGGAGGTGGAAAACCGTCGTGCCTCGCATACCATCACCATCACTTACACATCTGCGGATCCGCGTATCGCTGCAACGGTGGCCAACACCGTGGCCGAGATGTACATCAACGACCAGTTGGAGGCCAAGTTCGAAGCCACCCGGCGGGCCAACCAATGGTTGACCCACCGCCTGGAGGGGCTGCGCCAGGAGGTCCAGACTGCCGAAGAGGCCGTCAAAAACGTGCGCCAGCAAAGCGGGATGATTCAGGCCCGGGGCGGGACCCTGCTCGAACAGCAGATCGGCGACGTTAACGCTCAGCTCATCCAGGCCCGGATAAAAAAATCCGCCGCCGAAACCCGGCTGACCCAGGCCCGGCAGATCATGGAAAGCCCCGGAGGTTTGGAAACCCTCGGCGAAGTCCTCGATTCGGATCCCATCCGGCGGCTGCGCGCCGATGAAAGCACGCTGCGCCGCAGGAAGGTCGAACTCGGCCAGCGCTACGGCCCCCGTCACCCCCAGATGATCCAGATCGACGCCGAGACGGCCGACTTGCAGGCCAAGATCAAGGAAGAGACCAATCGCATCATCAAATCCATCGAAAACGAGGTGCGACTGGCCCAGGCCGAGGAAACGGCCCTGGCCGCTTCGCTGAACCGGCTACGCTCCGAGGCCGGCCAGGCCATGGAGGCCGAACTTAAGATGCGCGAACTCGAACGCCAGGCCGAATCGTCCAGAACCTTGTACGAAAACTACCTGGCCCGCTTCCAGGAAATCCGTGAAAAGGACGACCTGCAGCGGCCCAATGCCCGGATCATCTCGGCAGCCGAGGTACCCAAGAGGCCCTCCTTTCCCAAAACCGGTCGGACCCTAATGCTGGCGGTGGCCGTGGGGCTCGTGCTGGGAGTCATGGGGGCATTTCTGATCGAAACCCTGGACCGGGGGTTCCGCACCGGCGATCAGGTTGAACACGAAACCGGACTGCCGATCCTGGGCAGCTTTCCTCTGCTGGGACGCCGGCAGGGCACGCCGCTGGCCTATGTGGCCCAAAAACCGTACTCGTCGATGGCCGAGGCCCTGCGGGCTTTTCTGACCGCTTTGCAGCTTTCCAACGTGGACCGGCCGCCCAAGACGATCATGGTGACATCATCCCTGCCGCAGGAGGGCAAATCGATGTTCAGCCTGTCGGCCGGGCGTATGGCCGCCGCTGCAGGAGGCAAAACCCTGGTGATCGACGCCGACATCCGGCGCCCGGTGCATCACGAGCGTTTTGCCGATCTTAAACCCCAGGCCAGGCTCGAAGACGTGCTCCAGGGCCAGGCCAAGCTCGAAGATGCCATCGTCAAGGACCCCCAAAGCGGCCTTTGTCTGCTCATGGCCCACGGCAATGCCTCGGCAGCGCGTGACCTGCTCGGCTCCCGGCGCATGCACGAGATTCTGGAAAAACTGAAAGAGGTTTTCGATCTGATCATTCTCGACACGCCCCCCTTCATGGGCGTCTCGGATGCCTGGGGGCTGGCTCGCCATATGGATGCGGTGGTCTTTCTGGTGCGCTGGGCCGAGACCCCCCGTGAGACCGTCAAGGCCGCCCTGCGCCAGATGCGGCAGCTGGAGATCGACGTCAACGGGATCGTCCTGTCGATGGTCAACGTGCGCCAGCAGGCCCGCTACGGATACGGTGGGTATGGGTACTACTACGGGAAGTATCATAAGTACTATAAGGATTGAGAATGGAAGACGGAGGACAGAGGACGGAAAATTCGAAATTCGAAGCACGAAATTCGAAATCCGGAACAAACCCTAAGATTCAAATGACAGAAATTCAAAATAAACTTTAAAATTAATGCGGGCTTTTATAGAGGTCGTCGTGATCGAGAACACGCAACAGCCTCAACGGCCGGCTCCAGTCTGGGGCGCCGTTTTCCAGGGATGCCGTGGGCTCGAACGATAGTCTGTAGCGTTTGTCGATGCGAGCGGACCAAGCGGTGGGATCATTGGCGATGCGCTCGATGTGCAAGCCGGGATGATGGGGGTTGGCCTCTAAGAAGACCAACGACTTGGCGATTTTCTTGATCAGCGCAGAATCCTTTTTGAATTTCGACAGGTCGGCGACGAATTTTTCATTCGGTATCAGTTCGGGCATTGTCGAGCTCCGCTTGAAACCATTCCGGCAAGGGAGCTTTTCCCGACGCCCTAGCCCCATTCAGCTTTGCCAGACCGGCATCCGTGAGCCTGACCGTGCGGTAGATTTCGACGGGAAACAGGACGATCGCACCGCCGTTTTCCACCGTGAGTTCCAGATGGGTACCAGGGCCGAAGCCTAGATCTTTTCTGAGCGAAGCCGGCAAATTGATGCTTCCTCTTTTGTCAATGGTCACCAGCATAGCGATCTCCTTATCAGGTAGGGCCACATGAGATTTTAAAATACAGGCCACTCGACAAATTGTCAATATGACATTTGGGCCTATTGCTCTCTTTTGAAATTTGACACCTTGCGCTTGGCGTTTACTTTTTCCCCATGCTTGAACATATTTTCAGATATTTTCGCAAAACCACCCGCAATGGCTATCAACTGCCGCCGGGACGGCGGGTGTATGCGGTGGGCGACATCCACGGGCGGGTGGATCTGCTCGGCCGGCTGCAACGGCTTATCTATCGGGATGCAAGTGAACACGGCGGGGTGTGTCACCAGGTGGTCTATTTGGGCGACTATCTGGACCGCGGGCCCTATGTCAAAGAGACCGTGGAGGCCCTGATCGTCGCCTCGAACAGCCTGGAACACTGCTGCCTGATGGGTAACCACGAACAGCTTTTCCTCAAATTTCTCGAGGACCCCGCCCTGCTGGAGCCTTGGCTGGGCCTGGGGGGGCAGTCGACCCTGATGAGCTATGGGGTGCGGGCCCCGGGTTCCGGTTTTTCCGTACAGCGGGCCGTTCAGGTGCGCGACGCGCTGCAGGCGGCAGTCCCGTCCCGCCACCTCGAATTTTTGAACAACCTCAAACCGTTCCTCAAGCTGGGCGACTACCTGTTCGTGCACGCCGGCATCCGGCCCGACGTACCACTGGAAGCACAGACCGGCGAGGATCTGTTCTGGACGCGGAGCGGCGGCGGAACCGGTGGCAACGGGCACGGCTATCGCATTGTGCACGGCCACACTATCCGCGAACAGCCCCGGGTGTCGGAAAATAGCATCGGGGTGGACACCGGCGCTTACGCCACCGGGATCCTGACCTGCGCGGTGCTGCAAGACGGCCAGGTCGAGTTCCTCTCCACGGAGGCCGGGACCTGATGCCCTTGCCTGCGTTCAACCATTCTCGCCTGGCGGGCCGTCTTGAACTGTTGATCCTGGGCGCTTTTTTTCTGGCCGGCCTGGGGTCAGCCCTCGTCTGGCTGGCAACGGCCCAGCGTGCCTGGCCAGGGGTGATGTTCGAACGCCGGGTGTTCCGGCAGGAGCCGATGGCCCCGGAAACGCCGATCCAGGTCTGGGAGCGGATCCGGGGGCTGGAGGCGAGCTGGCTGCCTGGATCGCATGTCCACCTGCCTGGACTGGCGGCCCAGTATGCCCTTCAGATGGGGACACTGGACAAGCCGCGGCGGGCGGAGGTTTTCGCGCAAGGCCGGTGGGAGACTTGTGTTGCCCTGGCCCGCGAACCGGCCGAGGCTCATGCCTGGGCCAGGCTGGCGACGTATCGGATGCTGGCCGGGGGACCCTCGGCGGCCGTGGTGGCGGCTTTGCGCATGTCGATCTATACGGCCCCGGCCATGCACAGCCTCGTGTTCTGGCGCATCCGGATGGCCGGAAGGTGCCGGGCCCATTGGGACGGTGAATTCGAACGTCTGATAAAACGCCAGATCGTTTTGGCATCGCGTATCTCGAAGCGCCGGCTGGAATCGTCCGTGGCCGGCACCGCGATGGAAACCTTCACACGGCAGGTGCTGGCAAAAAGCGGTGCGGTGCGGTGAGGGCCCCGGATTCATGCCCTCCAGCCTTGAGAAGCGGTTTTTCACCGCGATCAATCCGAAGGTGGAAAGGCTGAGTCCGTTCCCAAGCCGGGTGGCGGCCCCGGCCATCCGGCCTTCAGTTTTGTTTGCGTACCGCGGCGCCTGACAAGATTTCAACGGGCAAAATAGCCCCCAAAACCCCCAAAAACCCCGCCGGTTCTAAAACCGGTGGGGTTTTTGCCTTTTTCAGGGGGCATCCAGGTCAATGTAAGCCTTGGGTTTGGGAAACGTAGGAACACAGAATTGGCGCAAACCCTTATCTGGTGCGCATCTATGACGATGAATGAAATTCAGCGTGTGTCTACATTTTTCGCCCCTTTTTAGGGCCGATTTTCCAGTGAAAGGACCTGCTGCGGAGATTTGATTTTAAGCGCTTTCAGTATGTTGGCAGTTTTCACGGGGATCTCGTTGCGCATAAGCACACGGTAATTTAAATTGAAAAGTTTTGTGACTTGCAGCTTGTCCAGCGACCGGCGAATTCGGTGCCAGGGCAGGCCGCATTCGAGTTCGGCCACCCGCTCGATCATCAGCGCCAGCACACAGATCTTCACATGGGCCTCAATGCGCCGCGAGGCCCAGTGGTACATCGGCATCATCTTGATCTGGGTGCGTTTGAGCGAGCGAAAGCAGCGCTCAATGACCATCAGCCCTTTGTATCCGCAGGCGGCGTCTTCGAGGCTGATGGTATCGTCGTTGGTTTCCACCACCCATTTGCCATCGTACTTGGCCGCCGCCTTGATGGCCGCCCGGTCGATTCGGACCTGGTTGCCCTTGGTGATGCGCAGATACCGCTTGAAACGCGCCGAGGCCAACAGCTCGATCGCCCACTGGGCCGTGGCCGATGGGTCCGGGTGCCGATCGAGTTCGGTTTCGAGCATCTGAACGATCGTTTCACGGTGTAGCCGCTGGCGTTTGGCTTCCTTGGGGTTGTAGCACAGGATGTAGCGCTTGCGCCTTTCGCCGTCGCCAACGATGACTTCTTTTGCGTGCAGGTTGTCTCGGATGACAGTGTAGCGGCCGCGTTTGCTCAGCACATCGCGTTTGATTTCGGCCACGCTGGCCATCCGGCAGGCCAGAAGGTACTTGCCGCAAGCCCGGGCCAGTTCTTCGCGGTTGGTCTGCGAATTCATGCCCGCGTCGGCGACAAACAGGGCGCGACCCAGGTTCCAGCCCCGCAGGTCGGTGCGGATCTTTTCGACGGTGGCCACATCGGCCGTGTTGCCCGGCAGCACCCAACTGCGCACCAGGATGCCTTCGCGAGTCACGGCCAGGGCCACGACGACTTGGGGTGACCAGGTACCTTCCTTGTTGCGGCCGAACTTGCGCATTGTGGCGTTGGCGTGCCGGTCGCCGTCATCTTCCCGGTCGACATGGAACGAGGCCGTGGTGGTGTCGTAGAAGATCAGATCCACGGTGAGGTTGAACAGGTTGGCGGTATGGAAAAAGACGCTTTTTTCGATCTCGGCGGCATGTTCGTGGAGCAGATCCATGGCCTCGTACATGTGATCGAGCTTCAGCCCGTCGCATGACGGCAGGTAAACCGTGGACAGCCAGCGATCCCAGACGCCCAGCTTGGATTCGGGCTCACAGAGCCGGTTGGCGGTCATGGCCAACAGGGCCCGTTCGTAGTTGATGCGAACCCCTTTGGACTTGACGATGTTGGCCAGGGTCTTTCGAAGCCCCAACCGTTCCCAGAGGGTTTCGATAACCAGCGGGCAGCCGAAAGCGAGAGTTTCTTGAATTTTGAGGCTGTCAGCCAGTGCCGAGACCGCTTGGTCGTTTTCGAGCGGATCGGTGACGGTCAGGCCGCAGACCCGTGCAATGGATCGGCACAGGCGCACGAGCTGAGCGCGATCGAGTTGATCGGTGCGCCCGAAGTTGTGGATGATTTTGGCGACCGGTTTACGGGTTTTGGGATCGCGCTCGTTGTGGGCGAGTTGGAAGTATTCGACCGTTGAGCCGTCCTTATTGGTGCGCTTTGTGGTTCGTAGGTACATGCTTACCCACATAGCGTTTGAAATATTTTATGTCAAGGCCTAAACCGCGAATTCGTGTGCCTACAGCATTTGAGCTTAAAAAACGGCTTAATTTTTTTTAACCGCTTGTTTTTATTAGGTGCGAATTCGTGGAGAGCCGAATTTCGGAGGTGTTTTTTGCCTACAAATCCCAAACCCAAGTAAGCGTCCGGGTGGGCAACCGCATCTTCTCAAGGGCTTGAAAATTTGTCACAGATGGACTCAAGAGGCGGTAGACCATTTCAGCCAAGGAGGCATCGTCGTGACACGGAAGCAACGGGCAGAGACTCTGGAGGTCAAGCGGCGGTTTTGGCGACAGCACGTTGAGCGATGGAAACGACGCGGGCTGAACCAGAGCACATATTGCCGGCAGAACTCACTCAAGCTGCACTGTTTTATCTACTGGAGAGAAACCGGTATCGATTGGCTGACAATAGAAAGCTGCGCCCGCCGATAATTTGCTATAAAGAAGATTGCCCGATGCGAGACAACATCCCGTTCTGACCGCTGACAAGTACTTCTGACGGCGGGCCGCTCCAGCGGCTCGCCAAATTAATCTGAAATTGTCACCGATCGGCCGAATTATTCAGGAATTTTTGAACGGATTAATGCGGAAAGCAACATGGTAGTTTGCCCGGAATCTGTTCGACAGTATATCCTGTCTCTGCGCAAGTTCGGCCGTAACCTCGTCTGATAATACGCCTCTTTGCTGTTTTGCAGCAACTCTAACCCAGGGCCAAGTCCCTCGCAAACCAAATCCACCCACACGAAACAGCGAAGAGCCATTCCGGTAATATTGTCGCCGAGGACAAAAATTTGTTATGAGCTTTCACCATGTCCGCTATCTTAACCACCCGCCTGGACGAGAGGGTTGAATTTCGTAAGCTGCTCGAACTGCCAGGCCGGCAAATCCTGGCGCAGTGGAGGTTCAGACCGCCGCTGGCCGATCCCGACAAAGGAAACCCCGATGGCATTCATGATTCTTTTGAACGGTGTACCGCCCCATGGCTGGGTCAAACGGCTCAAAGCCATCGATCCCCAACTCGACCTGCGCATCTTTCCCGATGTCGGGCGGCCCGAGGATATCGAATTCGCCCTGGTCTGGAGTCCGCTGCCGGGTGAGTTGAAGCGTTTTGCCAACCTGCGCTGCATCGCCTCCATGGGCGCGGGGGTAGACCATATCCTGCGAGACCCCGAGCTGCCAGACCTGCCCGTCACCCGGGTGGTCGACCCGTCCATGGCCCAGGCGATGAGCGAGTACATCGTCATGGCGGTGCTCAATCACTGCCGTTATGCCGCCACCTATTTCCGCCAGCAACGGGAACAGGGCTGGAAGATTCACATCCCGCGATTGGCCGGCCGCACCAAAGTGGGCATCATGGGGCTGGGGCAACTCGGGACCCATGCCGCGAACCGTCTGGCGGCCCTGGGGTTTAAGGTGGCCGGCTGGCGCCGCAGCCCCGGCGCGGTCGAGGGGATCGAAACCTTCTGCGGGCAGGACGGGCTCGATCCTTTTCTGGGCGAAACGGACGTGCTGGTCTGCCTGCTGCCGCTGACCACTGAGACCCGGGATATCCTCAATGCCCGCCTTTTCGGGCTGCTGCGGCCCGGGGCTTTCGTGATCAACGTGGCCCGCGGCGACCACCTGGTCGAGGCCGACCTTGTGGCGGCCATCGACGGCGGCCACCTTTCCGGGGCCTGCCTGGATGTGTTTCGCACCGAGCCGCTGCCGGCCGGCCATCCTTTCTGGGATCATCCGGCGATCATCGTGACCCCCCACACCGCCAGCATCACCAACCCGTCTGTCGTCGCGGCGCAGATTTACGAAAACTACCGGCGCGTGCTGGCCGGGCAGGCGCCGCTGCACCGGATCGACCGGCGGCGGGGGTACTGAAAACGAAAACCGCCATCCATGCCTGCATCGTTCAAGGAGAAAATGATGACTTCTAGAAGCAAAACGTTAAGAATTGCGGAAGCCGCGCGGTCCGTTTTCTACATTCCGATTCTCGCCACGGTGGAAGCCGGATTTTTGGCTAAAGAGGGATATACGGGGATTTTGGGGACAGAGCCGGGAAAGGGCGTTGACCGGTTCAAGCAGCTCAACCAGGGGACCGTGGATGTCCTGGGAAACGCTCCGACATTGAACTTCCTGTGGCTGGAACAAAAGCTGGGAGGCGATATGCCTGTGCAGGTGGCGGCGGTCAACCAGCGGGATGGATTCTTTTTGATCCGGCGCAATGCGGAAAAAGATTTCAAGTGGAAAGATCTCGAAGGCGCCGAGCTGGTCACATCCAATTTCAGCCTCCAGCCGCTTGCTTCCCTGCGCATGTGCCTGTCAAAGGTATCGGATGTTGATATGGCTGAGATACGGCTGCTGGACGACTATGCGGATATGGCCTCGGCAGCCGAGGCATTCAGAGCGGGTGCAGGTGACGTTGCCCATCTGCAGGAGCCTTTTGCGAGCATTCTGATAGAAGGGGGCGTCGGATTTTTGGCAGTCTCGGTGGGTGAATCGCTGGGCCCGCTGGCGTTCAGTTCACTGGCCATGAGCCGCAAGTTTCTCAAGGAACGCGCCGATGCTGCGGAAGCCTTTATGCGGGCCTATTACGCGACATTGTGCTGGATCGACGCCAGCACCGCCGAAGAGATCGTCTCGGTGACCGGCGGCCTTTTCCAGGAAATGTCCAGTGAGGTTTTGATCCGGTCGGTCAAAAACTACAAGGCAATCGGGTGCTGGCGGCCCGACCCGGTAATATCGCGAGAATCGTACGAACGGATGGTCGATATGTGGATGTTGTCCGGCTATATGCAAACACGCTACGATTTCGAGGATGTGGTGGATAACGAGCTTGCACAAAAAGTGAAAAACGGTCTGTTGTGACCGGTGAAAATAGTGATCGAAACTGCGCGTATCATTTCTTTGGAGCGATGAATTACTCACCATAAGCAATCATTTTTCAGCGTTTGAAAGCGTGGGAGATTGAGATGACAACAGTAGGTGAGACCCAAAAACTCAATCGGATAGAAAAGCGGGCAATCGAAGCATTGGCGGTGGCGCCGGTGATTCGTGCGGTGGCCCAGCGGATGGGAAAGCAGGAGGCCCTGGAAATCTTAATGCAGGTCAATCAACAGGAAGCCTTTCAGCGCGGTCAGGAGCTGAGAGAACGCCTGGGACAGACCGGGATCACGGAACTGGTGCAAGAGGTGGCCGGATGGGGGGAGGGCGGCGTATGGGAGATGGAGGTGCTCGAACAAACGTCGCATACTTACAGCTTTAATGTAACGCGATGTCCCTATTATGAAAAATACCGTGAATTGGGACTCGATGAATACGGAACGGCCCTGTCCTGCTGCCGCGACGAACCATTTGCCAGAGGGTTTCATCCCCGGTTGAGCCTCGCGCGGACCCAGACCATCATGGAAGGCGCGGCTTATTGCGATTTTCGTTACTCTTTGCGTCCTTTGTGATCAACCCCTTCCTCCGGCAGGTACTGCCCTCCGCGTGTCCGTTGAGAAGGGCCATCTGCCGGTGCAGGCAGCCGGATCGCGCCGGGCCCCAAACAGCCGGGGATACGGCACCCCCAAACAGGGTGCGGTTGAATATTTATGGAGGGAAGCCGGGGCCCTTGCGGGCCCCAGCAGGGGGGAGGGGAGGGTTATTGCTCTTCGGGGGCGGCGCCGATTCCGCACAAGGCGCAAGCGGCGCGCTGTTTTTCGGACATGTTGACCTGGCGTGCGATCATGATGCGCTGGGCCTGGGGTGAACCGGCGCCGTGCATCGATTCGGTCAGATACCCCACGGCGGCCGTGCCGAGGGTGAGGTTCTCGATGAGGCGTAAAATCCGCATCCGATCTTTGGTATCCACCCCCTCGCGGGCCTTGAAGTATTTTTCGATCCACCGGCCCACCGTGGGGGAGCGCAGATCGGCCTCGGACGGCAGCGTCACCATCAATCCGCCGGCGATGTCCTGGGCAAGGCGGGCGATCTCGTAGGGAAAGCGCGTGACATTCTGCTTGTGCACGTTGGCCAGCAGGGTCTGGACACAGTAGGTGCCGCTCGGTTCCCGGGCCCCCTCACTGGCGCAGGCAATGCATCCGCAGTAGAGCGTCTCGTTGAGCTGGTTCATCTCGATGATCTTGTCTTTGATGTGCGAGGCCCGATCCGCGCCGTTGTACTCGGCGATGGTCTGGGTTGCGCCGATGAGCACGTCGCCCACCCCGACTTTGCACGCGTAGCTCTGGCGGTGGTAGGAAGCGAACTTTTCCACCAGTGCCCCGGAAAAGGCCACTTCGCCGCACATGAAGACCCGCTCCCAGGGGACGAAAACATCCTCGAAAACCACCAGGGCCTCGTGGCCGCCGTAGCGCTGGTTGCCCTGGTCGAGGCGGCCGGGCTCCAGTTTGCGCGTGTCGCAGGACTGGCGGCCCATGATGTAGGTGATCCCTTCGGCGTCGCTGGGCAAAGCGAAGGACACGGCCCAATCGCGGTCCTCCTCGCGCATGGTGATTGTGGGCATGACGATGATTTCATGGGAGTTGACCGCCCCGGTCTGGTGGACTTTGGCTCCGCGCACCACGATCCCGTCGCTCTTTTTTTCCACCACATGCAGGAACATGTCTGGATCGGCCTGCCGATGCGGGGGCAGCGAGCGGTCGCCCTTGGGATCGGTCATGGCCCCGTCACAGGTCAGATCGGCGCGCTGGACCATGGAAAGATAATCGAGAAAACGACGGTTGTACCCGGTGCCCAAGGCCTGGTCCATGTCGTAGGTGACAATGGAAAGGGCGTTCAAGGCATCCATGCCCACGCAGCGCTGGAAGCAGCAGCCGGTCTTGCGCCCCAGCAGCCGGTTCATCCGGCTTTTTTTCACCAGATCGTTCACCGATTGGTGGATATGGGTGAAGCGGTTGATCTTTTCTCCGTTCAGATGGCTGATGGCCGTCATCAGGTCCTCGTACTCCGGCCGCTGGGCCAGGTCGTAGGTGGCGGCCACGGCGTTCATCGAGGGGCGGATGATCGGATGGTCCACCGGGTCGGCGATGCGTTCGCCGAACATGTAGACCACCAGGTTTAGCCTTCTGAGACTCTCTTCGTACTGGGCCGCTGTCATCAAGGCCATGGAATCCCTCCCTGTTTTTTATGGACCGCAAACCGCCGGGTGCCTGTAAAGGCGGCGATACGGCAAATCGGATTATTTTAAAAAAATAAAAAATTCAGGCCGCGCGTTCCAAGATGAGCGCCGTACCCATGCCGCCGCCGGCGCACAGGGTCGCCAGACCCCTGCGCGCACCACGCTTTTGCATTTCGAAAAGCAGCGTGGTCACGATGCGCGCCCCGGTGGCCCCCACCGGGTGGCCCAGGCCGATCCCGCTGCCGTTGACATTGGTGATGGAGCGGTCGAGCCCGAGGACCTTCTCGCAGGCCAGGTACTGGGCTGCAAAGGCCTCGTTGACCTCCACCAGATCCATGTCCGCCAGGCTCAGGCCGGCCTTGCTCAAGGCCTTCTGGGTCGCCGGCACCGGCCCGATGCCCATGATCTCCGGCGGCACCCCGGCCGTGGCCGTGGCGACGATACGCGCCAGGACCGGTGCCCCCAGGGCCTCGGCCTGCTCGCGGCTCATCAGCACCACCCCGGCCGCCGCGTCGTTGATTCCCGAAGCGTTGCCCGCCGTGACCGTCCCGTCCGTTTTGAAGCTCGGCTTGAGACGCGCCAGGCTCTCGAGGGTGGTATCGCGCCGCGGGTGCTCGTCGGTGTCGATCACTTCGCTCTTTTTGCCGTTGCGGACCTCCACGGGAACGATTTCATCGATAAAGCGGCCCTGGTCGATGGCCGCCACGGCCCGCTGGTTGCTCGTGAGCGCCAGCAGATCCTGCTCCTCGCGGCTGATCCGGTATTTTTCGGCCAGGTTTTCGGCCGTGATTCCCATGGCCGGACCGACCCCCAGTTCGGTGAGCGAATCCCACATCGAGTCGCGCAGTTCGGTGTGCCCGAAGCGCGTTCCATAGCGCATTTTTTCCACCGTGTACTGGGCGTTGCTCATCGAGTCGGTGCCGCCGGCCACGATCACATCGGCCTCGCCGCAGCGGATCTGGTAGTAGCCAAACTGGATGGCCGACATGGACGAGGTGCAGTTGCGGTGTACCGTGATGCCCGGGACCGTGTCCGGATAGCCGGCCTTGATGGCCGCCACCCGGGCCAGGTTGTTCTCCCGGAAAGTTTTCTGGTAGTTGCAGCCCCAGATCACGTCCTCGACCGTCTCGGCGCCGATCCGTGCCCGATCGAGCAGCGCCTTGAGTGTCGGGATGGTCAGGTCCAGGGCTTTGGCGTTCTTGAACCCGCCGTGGAATTTACCGATGGCCGTGCGGCAGGCGGCAGTGATGACAACTTCGTTCATGGTTTCGCACTCCTATTGGTATACCCTTCCAGAAATGGGCATCGGTCTATTTTCCGCGAAACAACGGTTTGCGCTTTTCCATAAAGGTCCGCATCCCCTCCTTCTGGTCCGTGGAGGTGAAGAGGCCGGCCCATAGGGCGCTCTCCTGGGCGATGGCGTCGCCAAGCCCGGTTTGCATCCCGTTTTCCATGGCCGCTTTGGCCGCTGCAAGGGCCAGGGGAGGGCCTCCGGCGATGCGTGCGGCCAAGGCCGCGGACGCCGCACCAAGATCGTCCTCGATCACTTGGCTGCAAAGGCCCCAGGAGACGGCCGTGGCCGCGTCGATCATTTTCCCGGTATAGATCATCTCCCGCGCTCGGCCGTGGCCGATGAGCCGGGGCAGGCGCTGGGTGCCGCCGGCCCCGGGAAAGATGCCGATCTTGATCTCCGGCAGTCCGAAGCGGGCCTTGGGCGTGCAGATGCGGATATCGCAGGCCAGGGCCAGTTCGAGGCCTCCGCCCAGGGCATACCCGTCCACAGCCGCGATCACCGGCACCGGCAGCGAGGCCAGCGCATCATAGGCCGGGCTGAAACTGAAGGCTGCGGCCCCTTCGGGGTCCAGGTCGACCATTTCGGCGATATCGGCCCCGGCGGCGAAATTTCCCCCGGTCCCGCTGACGATCAGGGCCCGGATGTCGCAGGCCACACGCACCTCGGCCAGGGCCAGGGTCAGTTCGTCGATCAACTGGCGGTTAAGGGCGTTGAGCACCTGCGGGCGGTTGAGTTCGATGCGCGCCACCCCGTTGGCGGTGCTGAATCGGATTGATGCAAATTCCATCTTGCTACTCCGTGTAATTGTAAAAGCCCCGGCCGCTCTTGCGTCCGTAGCGACCCTGGGCGTATCGCTCCACGATGGCCGGCCCCGGCTTGTCGCGGTGGTCGCCGGTCTCGGCAAAGCGCTCCATCAGTACCCGGTACTCCAGGTCGATGCCGGTCAGATCGAGCAGTTCGAAGGGGCCCAGCGGGTGGCCCAGGCCGTTTTTGACCGCCTTGTCGATGTCTTCGATACTCGCCACCCCCTGTTCGAGCATGAAGCAGGCTTCGCGGGTGAGAGCCGCAAAAATCCGGTTGACCACGAACCCGTAGATCTCCCGGCGCACCAGGCACGGCACCTTGTCGATGGCCCGGCATAGATCGAGCACGGCGGCCACCGTTTCGTCGGACACGTGGGGGCCTCTGACCACCTCGACGAGTTTCATCACCAGGGCCGGGTTGAAAAAGTGCATGTTGAGCACCTTGTCCGGCCGCCGGGTGGCATCGGCGATACGCGAGCTGACGATGTACGAACTGTTGGTGGCCAGGATCGTGCGGGCCGGGCAGATCCCGTCCAGTGCGGCGAACAAGGTGCGCTTGGCCGCGATGGACTCGATGATCGCTTCGAGCACCAGGTCGGCGTCGCCGGCGGCCGCGGCCAGATCGGCGGTAAAGTTAAGCCGTTCAGTGAGAGCGTTGGCCGCATCGGGTGTCAGGCGGCCCTTGGCGATCTGCTTGGCGCTCCAGTCCGCTGCAAACGCTTCGGCTTTGGCGAGCATTTCGGCGCTGGTATCGGTGCAGGCCACTTCAAAGCCGCAGCGCGCGAACTGCAACGCGATCTGGTGGCCCATGTTGCCCGCGCCGACCACGGCTATCTTTTTCATCGGTTTGGTCACTGATCTGCTTCCTTTCTTGCTGCCGGCTATGGCCTTGGTGCGGTCCTTTTACCGGTCTTCGAAATAGGATTTGGCATACAGGGCCGCCCCCAGGGCGCCGACCAGCTGGGAATCGGTTGCCACACGGATCGTTGTGCCCAGTTCGGTCTCCAGTGCGCTGACAAGGCCGCTGTTCATGGCCACGCCGCCGGTCATGATCACCGCCGGCCGCACCCCGATGCGTTTGGCCAGTCCGGCCACCCGCTTGGCCACGGCCCGGTGGGCCCCGGCGGCCACGTTCTCTGCTCTGGCACCGGCGGACAACTGCGAGATGACTTCGGACTCGGCAAAAACGGTACAGGTGTTACTGATCACCGTCTCGGCCGTGGCCCCCTGGGACAACGGGCCCAACCGGTCGATGCCGCAGTCGAGAATCCGCGCCATCACTTCGAGAAAGCGCCCCGTGCCGGCGGCGCATTTTTCGTTCATCACAAAATTTTCCACCTGACCGCCGGCCCCGAGCCGAATCACCTTGGCATCCTGGCCTCCGATATCGATCACCGTGCGGGCCTCGGGCATCAGATGGGCGCTGCCCCGCGCGTGGCAGGTGATCTCGGTGATCTGCCTGTCGGCCTTCTCGTAGACGATCCGGCCGTAGCCGGTCACTACGGAATAGGCGATCTGCTCCGGGCCGATGCCGGCCGTTTCCAGGGCCGCGGCAACCGACCGCTGGGGTCCGCTTGTGCCGGCCCCGGTGTTGACCACTGCCTTGCCGGTCACCTGCAATGCTGCATCGAGCACCAGGGCCTTGGAAGATGTCGATCCAATATCAATTCCCAGAAACACCGCTTCACTCCTTTGTCGTCGCCTGCGGCGGTTGTTGCACCATTTCGGCAAAGCTCTGGATGCGGGTGCGGATCGACTCCACCGAGTCCATCTTCTGCTCGATCTCCAGATAGAGCAGCGGAATCCCGGCTGCCTCGAGATCCTGCATATAAACCGGATAGTCGAACTCCTCCGGGTCGCAGAACTTCATCATGCAGACCACCACCGCGTCGGCGCCGTGCCGCCGCACCAGATCGATCAGCAACGGCCCCTGGCGCTTTTGGGCGTCGTAGAGCAGTGAGCAGCCCTGCTGATCCGCGATCCGGAAGGCCAAGCGCTCCAGGGCACCGCCCCCGGTTCGCGTCACCGTGCGGAACTGGCGCGATTCCTGGGCCAGGTTGTCGGCCACCACCACCATGCGGTTGGCCGCAAAACAGTCCAGGAGCACGTCGGTTTCGGCCAGAATCCCGGTGGTGACAATCCGGATGCAGTCACCGTCCTCCCGGGGACAACCTTCCAGCTCGGCGATCAACTCCTTGACGGTGGCCGTGTACTCGGCCTTGTCGCAAAAAGAGCCCGCCTTGATGATCAGATGCCGCCGCCGGGCATCGATGGTCCTGGGATAGCGGCCCGCCAGCGCCACAAAGCGCTGCATCGTGGCCCGGTACTCGTCGAAGATTGCAATGGCCCGGCAAAGGTCCTGTTCGCCGATCGACCGGCCGGCAAGATTTTCGATCTCGTGCTGCACCCTCCGGTACTCGTCGATCAGGTAGGCCAGCCCGGGGGCCGTCTGCCGGTTCTGGGGAAAAACGAGCGGAATCGGGCGCACGCCCGGCACCGCCACGGCCCAGTTGGCGCAGACGCATTTGAGCGTGTCGCAGCATGTCGGAATCACCACCGCTTCGAGAAAGTCGTAGTGGCCGCGCAACCCCTGTTCGAGGTTGATGCGCATCAGCGAGCAGCAAAAGCTTTGCAGGTACCTGTCGGCCAGGGTCACATCGGTCTGCCCGCCCCAGAGGCCCACCGGCAGCAGGCCGGCTGCGTAGATGATCTCGTCGGGCGTATAGTAGGGAAAGCAGCCCACCGCCTTCCTGCCGGTCCGGGCCATGGCGGCATGTACGGCGCGCGCCGGGTGGCGGGCGGTCTGCTCAAGGTTTTCGATGAGTTGTTCGATTCGGGTCATGATCGGATCGGCCTTTCATATTTTTTGTCCCATCATCTCCACCAGCGCCTGGATCCGGGTTTCATACTGCGCCAGGGAAAAGGCTCGGGGATCGGTCTGGTCCCCGTCGAAAATCACGCTGGCCACACCGGTCCTTTCCTGGACCTGCCGCTGCACTTCGTACTGGCGAAAATCCATCAGCTTGCAGCTCCGGTTGGAGTGATGCACGATTCCGTCCAGGGAAAACTCACCGGCCAGCCGCACGATCAGGTCGACCCCGTAGTCCAGGCTGCGGTTGACGTAGTTGGAGCTGTAGGCCCTGGCCATGGCGTCCAGATCGTCGCTGTCGTAGACGATGGTCCACGAGTCCGGGTAGGTGGAGCTGACCACGTTGATCCCGTTTTTCTTCAGCACCTTGTAGGTGTCCGACAGATGCGGCCAGCAGGCGATTCCGTCCCACATGATACGGTATTGTTCCGCCTGGTCCTTCCAGGGCCCTTCGCCGCGCGCGATCTTGGCCTCGAGCTCTTCGGCCCAGAGTTTGAAAAGATCCCGGCCCTCGGGCTTGCCCCGCATGCAGACGATCGCGGCCATGTAATTGAACATGTCGAACCCGTTCATGGGCGAGGGCCGGGCCGCAGCCCGGGACGTGGCCTTTTTCCACCAGGTTGCCGTTTCGGTGGAAACCTTCATTACCTCCTTGAACCGGTCCGCATCGAAGCGCTTGCCGCTGATCTCTTCGAGCTGCTTGACGGCCTGCTCCAACTGACGGCGGATGTAGCGCACGCTCTCGTCGGGCACCTGGTAGGTGTGGTTGAAGGGCATATCGAAGAGGATCATCGGGATGCGCATCTTGCGCGCCAGGTTCTCGTACCACTTGATCACGGTGTTGCAGATGTTGTTGCAGCAAAAGAGCAGGTCTGGCATCGGAATGTTGCCCGCGATGCTCTCGCGGATATCCGCATAGCCGATATTCACCCGCGCGTATGAGCACAGGTCGGTCGAGTAGGCGTTGTTTTCGGCCTGGTCGATGAAGGTCTGGGCGTCCTTGCGCGCCCCGATGGCCGCCGCGTGGTTTTCCGGATAGACAACCTTGATATCCATCGTCTCGAGCAACTCCTGCGGGGCGATGGAGGTGGACCAGGCCACGATCTGCCCGGAGCTCTTGGCCTCCAGGGCCTCCTCGTAGTGCCGGGCGATGAGCCGTGATAGCAACTGCTTTGAAGAAAGCGCCGTGTTCATAATGATCTCGCTTGTGTCGGCGTGTCGGTGATGGGCGCCAGCGGCCCGCGGGCCCGCTGACTCGCGTCGCGGTCTGGTCGAGCCCCGGCGCGCATCACGCGGGATAAGGGCGTGTTAAGCCCAACGTGCTAGGCCACGCGGCTGCTCCGCTTCCAGACCCCCATCTGTTCGGCCTCGCGCACCAGTTCGTCGCGAAAATCCGGGTGGGCCACCTCGATCAAGGCCTCGGCCCGCTGCCAGGTCGACTTGCCCTTGAGGTTGGCAACCCCGTACTCGGTCACGATGCAGTGGGTCGCCTGGCGCGGCACGGTCACGATGGCACCGGCATCGAGGCGCCCGCGGATCAGGCTCTTGAGCGTTCCGGCGCGGTTGCGGAAGGTCGAGGGGGTGCACAGGAAGCTCTGGCCGCCTTTGGACAGATAGGCTCCCAGCACGAAGTCGAGCTGGCCGCCGTTGCCGCCGATGTGCTGCATGCCCACCGACTCGGAGTTGACCTGGCCGAAAAGATCAACCTCAAGGCAGCTGTTGATCGAAACAAAGTCGTCGATCCTGGCCACCGTGGCGATCTCGTTGACGTAGTCCACCGGATAGCAGGCGCAGATCGGATTCTGGTCGATGAACTCGTACAGCTCGCGCGATCCCATGGCGAAGGTGAAGACCATCTTGCCCTTGTCGATGTTTTTGTTGCCGGTGATCTTGCCGGCCTTGTACAGGTTGAGAAAGGCGTCAACGAACATCTCGGAGTGAACGCTCAGATCCTTGGTGTCCGATTCGGCGATCATGCTGCCCACGCAGTTGGGCAGCCCGCCGATGCCGAGCTGAAGCGTACTGCCGCTGCGGATCCGCGGCACGATGTACTCGGCGATCTGGCGGTCGATGGCCGACGGCGGCTTGGCGACCCGTTCGTCGAGAAGCCGGTTGCTGCCGTGAACGATATGGTCGATCTGCGACAGGTGCAGCGTGTGACCGGTGCTGCCGCAAACCCGGGGCATGTTTTCGTTGACTTCGACAATGACCACGCGCGCCCGCTCCACCACCGCCATGGCATCCGAGACCTGGGGTCCGACGTTGAAATACCCGTGCCGGTCCATCGGGGCGACCTGGAGCATGGCCACGTCGATCTTCAAGTCCTGGCGCAGGTACTTGAGCTGTTCGCGGTACTGGACCGGGATGTACCAGCAGATCCCCTCCTTGTTCATCTGCCGCTCGATGGCGCTGAACTGGGTCGATTGCCAGCGGAAATGTTCTCCCTTGGGATCGGCTTCGGCGATTGCCGGCCTGTGGTCGTAAGGCCAGATGCAGGCGATGATCTGAAGATCCCGCAGTTCGTGGATACGCCGGGCCAGGGCCTGGTCCAGGTCGTAGACTGATCCGCAAAAGGCGCCGTAGTGGATGACATCGCCCGAACGTATCGCCTTGACCGCCTCGTCGGTGGAGACCGTCTTGGCCTTGTATTCGCCTTCTATGTCAAAAACCGGTTTTAAAACGGCTAGAGCCATTTTCCAAAACTTCCTTTCCGTTCAGTTGTTAGTGGCCCATAAGATTCAAGAAAAACAGCGGGATGCTCGGCACATAAGTCGTGATCAAAAGCGTCGGAATGCAGATCAGGATAAACCCGATCATGGGCCTGAGTACCTTGTCGATGCTGATGTTCTCGATGCGGCAGGCCACGAAGATGTTGGCGGCGAACGGCGGGGTGATCATGCCGATTTCCAGGTTGAGCAGCATGATGGCCGAAAAGTGGATCGGGTGGACCCCGAAGGCCTTGGCTGCCGGGGAAAGGATCGGCGCCAGCAGCAGGATGCTGGTGTTGGTCTCCATGAACATGCCCACCACGAGCAGCACCACGTTGACCATCAGCAAAAAGACGACCTGGGATTCGGTGATCCCCAGCAGCCAGTCGGTCACCGCCGTGGCGCAGTCGCCGTAGGTGAACATGGCGCTGGGAATGGCGGCAAAGGCGATGAGCAGCATGATGGCCGCACTGGTCACCACACTTTTCCGGGTAATGGCCAGAAGGCCCTGCTCGGATTTATCCTTGAACAGCAACGGATAGATGACCCATCCGGCGATCAGCCCGTAGAGCACCGCCACGGCCCCGGCCTCGGTGGGGGTCAGGATCCCGCCGTAGACCCCAACGAAGATGATCATCGGCATCAACATCGCCACCAGGCCGCGGGGGCTGGTTTTGGCGATGTTGCGCATGTAGATGCGGGAATTGAACGGTCCTTTGTCCTGGATCTCCTGGTGGGCGTAAAAGATCCGGCAGTAGATCAGATAAAAGACGGTCAGGATCAAAGCCGGCATCAAGGTGGCCAGCCAGACGTCACCGACCGGTACGCCCACGGCCAGCCCGTAGACCACCCCGGGAATGCTCGGGGGGATCAGGATGCCCAGAAATCCGGAGGCCGCAACCAGTGAGGTGGCGAAGTTCTCGTCGTAGCCGGCCCGCTTCATCTCTGGCAGCATCATGCCGCCGATGGCGCTTACCGTGGCCACCGAAGAGCCCGAGATGGAACCGAACAGGGCCGAGGTGATGACGGTGGTGGCCGCGATGCTCCCCTTGAGCCGGCCGGTGAGTGCGCGCACCCAGGCCACCAGGGAGGTGGTGATCCCGCCCAGGGCCATGACGTCGCCCGAGTAGATAAAGGCCGGTATCGCCAGAAAGGCGAACGAATCGACGCTGCCGAAGACCATGGCCGGTATGATGGCCAGGGGGATGTCGCCGATTATGATGCACAGGATCCCGGCCAGCCCGGCGCTGAACGGTATGGGAATGCGCGCGATGGCCAGCAGAACGAATACGAGTATGAAAATCCCGACAAGGTGCATTAGGATTCACCTCCCCGCGCGAACTCGTAACCCATGGGACCGCGCCCGGCCAGATTGAGAACGATCAACAACGCGCTGTGCACGATGGCCAGCATCATGCCCACCAGCATCGCGCCGGTCACGATCCACAGCGGCATCGACATGGCCGTGGAGACCTGCCCCATCTCAAACTGGTCTACGACGAGCAGGTAGCTCTGATAGGATACGATGGTCAGGCAAACGATGGTGCCGGTGTCGCGCAAAACGTTCATGCATACCGCGGCGCGCATCTTTCCTGCGTGGCTCTTGATAAAGCGGCCGATGGTCAGTTCCACGAAGTTGATCTCGATGTGCCCGCGCTCTCCGGTGGCGATGGCCGCCCCGAGAAAGGTGCAGCCCACAAAGACGATGCGTGCCAGCTCCTCGGAAAAGGAAAGGGGAACTTCGAGAAAGTAGCGGCAAACCACCTGTGCCAGCATCAAACCGAGCATGAAGATAAACAGGGGGACAGCTACCCAGTACTCGAGAGAAACCAGGCCATTGTTGACTTTTTCCAGCGTTCTGATCATGGCAATGACCCCGCTTTGTACGATTCTGTTTCCGGCAGGGGCGCAGATCTTCCGCCCCTGCCGCTTCGGGTCGAACATCGGCCGTGCCGATCGCGGGGCTTAGTTGGCCGCCTCTTTCTTGATGCGGTCCATGACCTTTTTGCCGTAGACCTTTTCATACTTGGGATCGGCCCAGATCTTGGCCGCCACCGCCTTGAGGTCCTTTACCAGTTCGGGGGGCGGCTCGATGACCTGCACCCCGGTCTTGGCCATTTCGGTATAGTCTTTAAGTACGTTTTCGCGGTTGACCTTGACCTGAATGTCGGCCGCCTTTTTAGCCGCCTCGGTCACGATCTTCTGCTGCTCCGGCGTCAACTTGTTCCAGGTCCGCTTCGACATGCACATCTGCATGCCCGAATAGATCTGCTGGGCCTTGGTGGCATATTTCTGGAACTGGTGAATCCCCAGGTCGTAGGTGATGATGGCGCCGTTGTCCTGACCGTCGACGGTCCCCTGCTGCAAGGCGGTGGTCAGCTCGGTGATCGACATGGGGGTCGGCAGCACGCCCAGGGCCTTGTAAAAATCGATGTACATGGGCACTTCCGGCACGCGCAGCTTCAGTCCCTTGAAATCTTCCCCCTTGGTGATGGGGCGCTTGGAGTTGGTCAGGCCGCGGTAGTCGTTTTCACCGATGGCCAGCACCTTGACCCCCTTGGTATCCATGTAGTCGATGATGTACTGGCCGATCCAGCCGTTGCGGTACTTGGCGTCGGCTTCAGTGTAGTTTTCGAAGAGGTAGGGCAGGTTGGGAAAGCCCAGTTCCGGGTAAACGGCCGCCAGGCCGATGTCCGAGGCCCAGGTCATGTCAAGAACGCCACGCACCACGGCTTCCACCATCTGGCGCTCACCGCCCAAGGCCCCGCCGCCGCTATAGGTGACTTTCACCGCTCCATTGGTCTGGGTTTCGATTTCCTTTTCAAATGTTTTTACCGCAGTGGAATAGGAATGGGTGGGAGAGACGACCGTACCGACGCGAATGGTGACCGCGGCGCTTGCCTGGCCGGCGGCCATGGCCGAAACGATGATAACGAATGATGCGGCCGCAATGAGGGAAATAACCGTCTTGACGCTTCTTTTTTTCACAGCACGCTCCTCCTTTTGGTGGATTGGATGAAAACACTCCTCCGTTCAATTATGACGATGCACCCTGCCGGCAGCGATGGTCATAAAAGCGATTTGTTTTACCTGAGGGCCGTTCGATTTTTCTGCCCTGCGATTCGATAGCCCTTGATCGAAGCTATGTGGACACGATCCGTGTTATCGGCATGTCACCTCTTTTTGATGAGCAGTCCGGTTGCATCACCGAACCGTCGTTTGCGAAAGAGACTTCTTGACGGCTATCTTGGCTGATAGCTAAGCCAAGGCAACCGGAAAGGCAATAGCAAATAAATAGCAATAAAATATTACTGTAAAACTAGTATAATGGTGGAAACCCGGCGATCCGCGGCGGATCGCGGACCGATGGCACCCGGAATGCCGGTTAGAGGTACTTGCTCAGGTGGGACCGCAGGTTGGCCTTCTGGTTGTTCAACCCCAGCTTGTTGCGCAGGCGGTAGCGGTGGATGTCCACCGCGCTTTTGGAAACGTTCATGATGTCGGCGATCTCCTTGCTGGTCTTGCCTTCGCGGATGAAATTGGCCACCTGGATTTCCTTGGGGGTCAGGTTGAGATACTTGGAAGAAAGCCGGCGGGAAAAGGGCGAAATGATATCTTCAAGATTGGATCGCAGAATCTCCAGGTACGCCCGGGCCTTTTCATCCATCTTGCATCGTTGGATCTCTTCGATATGCGGCAGGACGAACTCTTTGACATTGGCCAGGACCTTCTCTTCGAGTTCCTGGCGATCGTTCTCGCGTTGTTTGAGCAGGACCCGCAAGGCCGTATTGAGTTCCTCGAGTTTGTGCGACTTGATGCGAAGCTCCTGTTCGCGGTGTTTCAAAACTCGTTCGGCTTCCTTCCAGGCGGTAATATCCATGAAAGAAACGACGCTCTTTTGGGTGCCGGGAATCAGGTCGGCGGTCAGATACATATTGCGGATCCGCCCCTGGGCGTCGATCAGGTCATGCTCGAAATTGCGTGGCGTGCTTTCCGGGTCGACTCTGCGGAGCCTGTGGGTCTTGATCATGCGGTAGAGGTCTTTTTGGGGGATATACTCCGGCCATTTTTTCTTTCCCTCCCATTCCTTCCGGCGATACCCGGTCATCTTCTCGAATTCGCAGTTGAGCAAAGAAAGGGTCATATCATCTTCGATGATGATGGTGGCCGCACCGGTGGTCTCGAAGATGGCCCGGTAGAGGTTTTCCGACTCTTTCAGGCGCTCTTCGACCGCTTTGCGGGCCGTGATGTCCATGGAGTTGCCCAGAATGGCCGGCTGGCCGTTATAGAACGTGGCCGTAACCGATTCCATGACCCAGCGAATCTCGTTCTGCTTGGTGACGATGCGAAACTCATACGGAGACGAGATCTTCCCGTCGAGCATTTGCCGGGCGTTGTGTTTTTGACCGGCCAGGTCCTCGGGAAAGATCAGGCTGTCGGACTTGCGGCCCATCAACTCCGCGACACTGTAGCCCGTCAAGGCGGCGGCCGGTGGGCTGACGGTCTGGAACACCCCGTCCTGGGATATGTAAATCCCGGCCATGGAACCCTTCCAAATCTTTTCGTAGATATTCTCCAGTTCCTCGGCCAGTTGCCGCATCTGGCGGCGATGGCTGTTTTCCTCCTTGTGCGATGGCACCGGCGAGGTGATCTGGACCGGGCTGGAATTTTTCTTCATGAACACTCCTGGTACGGCCAACGGTGAGGGGTTGGGCGCAGCGTGGCATTGAAATCTGGCCGTGGATGCCGTTCCGGGTGCAACAGTAAGTTACTCCGGCTTGGATCCATGGCCGCTGTAAATTCGAGGACAATTGTCAGCACAAACCCGGCATGAAATCAATACGCTGCCCAGCGGGCGGTCATCGGTGCAGCTTTTCGCCGGCCCGGTCAAGCTCCCATGATCAGCTTGTGGCCTCTGCGATCCGACCCCTCGCTTAGGGCAAAAACGGCAGCAGGGCCTGGAGCACTCCATCCGCCCGGCGTCCCGGGGTGTTGATCAGGATGGCGAAGCGGTAAAATCCGCCGTCGGGGCCCTGGACGTAGCCGGCCCGGGACTGGACCCCGGACAGGGTGCCGGTCTTGAACCAGACCCGATCCTTGCGGGTCAGCAGTTCGCGGTTTGCCGCAAAGCCCTCCAGCAGCTTGACCAGGTCAACCGCGCTGATGCGGTTTTCACGGGCGATCCCCGATCCTTCGACCATGGACAGGCTCGACAGTCCCAGGTCCTTCCGGCCGTAGGTCTCGGCCAGTTGCACGGCCTTTTCCAGGTTCCCGGGCGGGCCGTAGACCCGGGCCGCAGCTGCGATGAGGACCTGGTTGGCGATAAAGTTGCTGGAAAATTCCAGCATGCGGCGCAGCACCTCTTCAAGATTCTGGGGCGAGGCCCAGCGCAGCACAACCCGTGCCTCTTTAGGCACCGGACCCAGCCGGACGGTCCCTGCCGGCGGGCGGCCGGCCTGGGAAAGAAAGTACGCCATCAGGTGGCCGGCGTAGCGGGTGGCCACTTCGCCGTTATGGGACAGGACCAGCCGGCCGCCGGTGGGCCCGCGGCGCGCGAGCAGCTCGGCGGCAAAGGGAATCAGGGGGGTCTGGGGTTCGCCGCTCAGATAGGTGCCGTCCGGGGCGCGGTATACCATCACGGTGTTGAAGTTGGCGCACAGTGCCCCGTTGGGGGCGTCGTAGGGATTGGCCGAATCCGAAACCCCGGGAATGGTCAAAGGGCGGGCAAAATAGCCGTCGTCCAGCACGATGTCGGCCACCGGGGCCAGCAGGGGGGCCAGTTTTTCGGCCGCAGCGGCGATGGCCTCCGATACCCAGAGCGGGTCGCCGTGACCGCGTACGTAAAGATTCCCGGCCGCGTCCTGGAAAAAATGGGTCTCGAAGCGGTAGTTACGCCCGAGATGGTCAAGAGCGATACGGGCTGTGAGCAGTTTGAGGACCGAGGCCGGCACCCTCGCAGCTTCCGGCCGCCACTGCATGCACACCTTTCCGTTCGGATCGACCACCAGCAGGCTGTCATCCGGGCCGAGGCGGGCAGCCAGCCGAGCGGGCAGCGGCGCTGCACCGGCCGTCCCGGCGAAGCAGAGCAGGGCCAGCAAAACCATGGCCGGGCGGATTCTCATGGCAGAGCCTCCGGGCCGGGGCGGGTTTCCAGGACCAGGGTCACCGGCCCGTCGTTGATCAGGGCCACCTGCATCATGGCGCCGAAACGGCCCGTTTCCACCTTGACCCCGAGCCGGCGCAAAGCCGCCACAAAATCGAGGTAGAGCGGTTCGGCCACCTCGGGCGGGGCTGCGCGGACAAAGGAGGGGCGCCGGCCCTTGCGGCAGTCGGCCAGCAGGGTGAACTGGGAGACGGCCAGGACCTCGCCCCCGGTATCGCCCAGGCCGAGGTTCATCTTGCCGTCCGCGTCTTCGAAGATACGCAGGTAAAAGATCTTGCGGGCCAGGGCCTGGGCATCGGCCGGGGTGTCCTCGGGCCCGACGCCCAGAAGGATCATCAGTCCCGCTCCGATGCGGCCCACCACGGCCCCGTCCACCGTCACGCTGCTTTCGGTCACCCGTTGAACCACGGCGCGCATGGCTTATCTCCTTTTTTTCAGGGCCTCGGCAAATGGATTGTGAAACGGCCGGGCCTCGGGCTTGTGTGCAGTTTTCGGGTTGGCTTTGCGCTTTTTTGCCGGAGCATGGTTCCCGGCAGGGGCCGCAGCGTCGGCCGGCGGCTCGGCCGTGCTTTCCGGCCGCATGCTCAGTGAGATGCGCCGCCGCTCCAGGTCGACCTCCAGAACCCGGACCATGACCTTTTGCTGGACCTGGACCACCTCGGCCGGGTCGCGCACGAAGCGGTCGGCCATTTGGCTCACATGCACCAGACCGTCCTGGTGGACCCCGATATCCACAAAGGCCCCGAAACGGGTCACGTTGGTCACGATTCCGGGAAGCCGCATGCCCGGTTCCAGATCCTTGATGGCGGCCACATCGCCGGAAAAGGCAAAAGCCTCGAAGCGCGCCCGGGGATCGCGGCCCGGCTTGGCCAGCTCGGCCAGGATGTCCTGGAGGGTGGGCAGGCCGACCTGGTCGGTGACGTAGCGCTGAATCTCGATGCGCCGGCGCGCGGCCGCATCGGCCATCAGTTCGGCCACGGTGCAGTTCAGATCTTTAGCCATGGCAGCCACCAGGGCGTAGCGCTCAGGGTGCACCGCGCTGGCGTCCAGAACGTTGCGGCCCCCCGTGATGCGCAGAAAACCGGCGGCCTGTTCGAAGGCCTTGGGTCCCAGCCGGGGGACGGCCTTGAGGGCCTGGCGATCGGCAAAGGGGCCGTTTTGATCCCGGAAGGCCACGATGTTGCGCGCCAGCTGGGGCCCGAGTCCGGAGACATAGGTGAGCAGTTGCACGCTGGCGCGGTTGACGTCCACCCCCACGGCGTTGACGCAGCTGACCACCACGTCGTCCAGGGCCTGCTTGAGGGCGCTTTGGTCCACGTCGTGCTGGTACTGGCCCACCCCGATGGACTTGGGATCGATCTTGACCAGTTCGGCCAGCGGATCCATCAGCCGCCGGCCGATGGAAACCGCCCCGCGCACGGTGAGATCCAGGTCGGGAAATTCCTCCCGGGCCACCTCCGAGGCGCTGTAGATCGAGGCCCCGCTTTCGTTGACCATGGTCACCGCCACCTGCGGCGCCAGATCCAGGGAGCGCAAAAAAGCCTCGGTTTCCCGGCCGGCCGTGCCGTTGCCCACCGCCACGGCCTCCACGCCCATCTTGCCGACCAGGGCCGCCACCCGGTGGGCCGCGGCCTCGCGCTGGGACGCCGAACCGTGGGGAAAGATCGTTTCGTGGCAGAGCAGTTTTCCCTGCCGGTCGAGGCAGACGATCTTGCACCCGGTGCGAAACCCCGGATCCACCCCCATGACCCGGCGTGGGCCGAGGGGCGGGGCCAGCAGGAGCTGGCGCAGGTTTTCGGCAAAGACCCGGATGGCCTCTGCGTCGGCCCGGTCCTTGGTGGCCAGGCG
This sequence comes from Desulfobacterales bacterium, assembly GCA_963668645.2. GTDB lineage: Bacteria > Desulfobacterota > Desulfobacteria > Desulfobacterales > UBA2174 > UBA2174. Next base: position 479,544 of record CAXXWC010000021.1, on the reverse strand, counting down.
CATCTCGGTTTCCATGGCGCGGCCAAGCAAGCGGCGGTAGCCGTCCTGGACCGCCAGGCGGACCTGGGCCGCATCCGGGCCGGCGCCCTTGACGAAGAGCGACTCCAGAATCGCCAGGGCCCCCTCTTCGGGGGGAATCAGGCGCAGGTTGAGGATATCCTCCTTTTCACCGCGGCGCATGGCCAGCACCCGGTGGGACGGGGCCGTGGCCGCCGGTTCGCTCCAGTCGAAATAATCCTTGAACTTGATCCCGTCCGCTTCCCGGCCGGCGGCCACGGTGGTGCGGAAAACGGCCTGGCCGGCGAAATAGTCGCGCAGCCGGGCCCGGGCCGTGGGGTCTTCGTTGACCGTCTCGGCGATGATGTCGCGGGCCCCGGCCAGGGCCGTTTCAATATCGGGCACCTCCTTTTCCGGATCCACGAAGGGCCGGGCCGCGCTTTCTGGGTCGATGCCGGTTTGGGCCAGCAGGACTTCGGCCAGCGGATCGAGCCCTTTTTCCCGGGCCATGATGGCCCGGGTGCGCCGTTTGGGGCGAAAGGGCAGGTAGATGTCTTCCAGTTCGGCCAGGGTGTCGGCGGCCTGGACCCGGGCCTCCAGGGCCTGGTCCAGGTGTCCGTTTTCCTCGAGGGATTTCAAAACGGCGGCCCGCCGCGCGTCCAGCTCGTCCAGCTGGCGGCGCCGATCGCGGATGGCGGTGATGGCCACCTCATCCAGGCTGCCAGTGGCCTCTTTGCGGTAGCGGGCGATAAACGGAACGGTGGCCCCCTGATCGAGAAGCTCGGTCACCGCCGCGATCTGGGGTAAAGTCAGGTTCAGTTCCCGGGCGATCCGGTCACGGTAAGGGTCGGACATGGCATCCTCGTTAAAAAGGCCCATCGGTTCTATAGATGGGGAGAGGGATCATGCAGGATCGGCAGGGGTGGCGGCCATGGCCCGCAAGGCCTCCTCGGCCAGTTTGTCCCCGCAGCGGCTGTAACGCGGTGAAAAGTGCATCGGAATCAGCCGCTCTACCCCGGCCCGGCCGGCGATGATTCCGGCCTGGGCCGCGGTGAGATGGCGCCGCCTAAGGGCCAGGACCTCATCCTGCTCCAAAAAAGGGGTTTCGATATAAAGGGCGTTTGCCCGGCGGACCAGGGCCACGATGGCCTCCACGTTGGCCGGGGTGCCGGCTGCATCCGTGACATAGGCGATCTTCTGGCCCGGGGTGATGCGGGTGATGGCCCCGGCCAGCGGCCCCAGCTCGAATCGTGCCTGGCTCCCGTCGCGAGTAAGGGCCGTGATGGGGGTGCCGGCCGGGGCCCCGGCATAAAGGGCCGCCTTGAGGCCGGCGATCCAGGGGCCGACGGCCAGGCCGAGTTCCTGCAGGGCGCTGGTCAGCACATTGATGTGAAAATGTTCGCTCAAGCAAAAGGCCAGGCAGGGGCCGCTGTGTTCCAGGACGGCGGCCTGCACGTCAAAGGCCTGCTCCTCGACCAGCATGCCGTCCCAGGGTTCCTCGCGGGCCGGGCCGGTGGGGGCGAAGCGCTGCCGGCAGTCAAAGACCTGGGTGCGGCGGCTGCCGGGCAAGACTTCCACCGCCGTCAGATGCAATGCCTGGTCGTAATTGTCCACCAGGTCCCACGCATACCCGGCCAGCTTGCCGGCCAGGTTGGCGATGAATCCCGCGGGTCCGAAGAGTCGCAGGTTCATGGTGCGCCCCAGGCAGACCCGCAGCAGACGGTCCAAGCCGCAAAAATGGTCCATGTGGGTATGGCTGACGAAAATATGGGAGACTTTGAGCAGGTCGCGGGGGACCAGGGCCTGGATTTCGCCCACATCGAAGAGCAGGGCACGGCGCCGGTAGACGAAGGCCACGTACAAAACCGGATCCTCGAAAGGTCCATTGACCAGTCGAGGCCTGAAATCGCAGCGCATGGGTAGAATCAGGAAAGGTGCTTGGCAACCTGCTTGTTGATGCAGTGATAAATCTCTTCGTCCGAACCGAAAATATCCACCACGCACTTGTGGTTGATCATTTTTTCAATCAGAAAGGCTGTCAGATAGAGGCTGACCACGTGGGGGTTGGTCACCACCTGGCGGAAAGGCGCGCAAAGGTAGTCGATATCGAAGTCGTCGGCCCGGCTCAAGTTTTCCAGGGCCGACAGAAGTTGGGATTCCAGTTCGTTCTTGTTGGTGGTTTCAACCAGCTGGCTTTCCACCAGCTTCATGGAGACGGAGTTGGCCAACGCTTCGGCGCAGTCCCGGATTCCGCCCAGCGCCTTGCGGCGGGCATACTCCTTGGAAGATTCGATGCGCGATAGAATCGAGCTCTCTCGAGTGCTGGGGCGAAATACTTTAGCCATGAAGATTTACCTTTCACACGCTCTTAACGACGTTGGACGAGCGGATTTTTTGTGCGCATCATAATGTGCGGGGGGGGCGATTGCAAGGAAAAATCATGCCGTTTCAGCGATGACCAACTGGATCTTGCGCCGGCCGTTCCAATGGTTCCAGCGCGGCCGGAAAGCGAGCCGTGCCAGCGTTTCTCCGATGGGTGCGGACCGGTCGGCATTGAAGTGGATGGCCTGGATGCGGGAGGCCGGCGCAGGCCCCTGCTGGCACAAGGTCAGGCTAAGGTGGCGCTGCCCCACGAGGCGCCGATCCGCGACCTGAACGCGGCTGGTGCAGAACAACGGTTCGGGGTTGGCGCTGCCGAAAGGCTCCAGCGCGGCCAGATGGTCCATGAAAGCGGGTGTGACCTGGTGAAGATCGAGTTCGGCATCCAGACAAAGGGTGGGGACAAAAACCGACGGCGGAAACAGACGCGCCACGGTTTGTTCAAGTTCCAGGGTGAAGGCTTCGAGGTTTTCGGGCGTCAACTGGAGCCCCGCGGCCATGGGATGGCCGCCGAAAGCGGTCAGGTGGGATGCGGCATGTTCAAGGGCCTGGTAAATATTGACGCCGGCGATGCTGCGGGCCGATCCTTTGAGCATACCGTCCCGGTTGCTCAGGACCACTGAGGGGCGGTGAAAAAGACGCGCCAGCCGGCTGGCCACGATCCCGACCACCCCGGGGTGCCAATCGGAACCGGCGACCACCAGGGCATGGCGGTCGGCAGCAGTGGCCTGCAAACGGGCTGCGGCCTCTTCGACGATCTGGCTTTCCAGGTGGCGCCGCTCGAAGTTCAAGTCGTCCAGACGGGCGGCAAGGGCTTTGGCCGATTGCTCATCGACGGCGCAAAGCAGGTCCAGGGCCAGGTCGGCGTGGGCCAGGCGTCCGGCCGCGTTGAGGCGCGGGGCCAGGCGAAAGGCGATCTCTGTACTGGTGATCCGTTCGAGCGAAACGGCGCTCACCGCCATCAGGGCCTCGATGCCGGGGCGCGGCTGGCTGCGCATCACTTCCAGGCCGGCATGCACCAGAACCCGGTTGACGCCGGTAAGGGGCACCATGTCGGCCACCGTGCCGATGGCCACCAGATCCAGCAGGCGGCGCAGGTTGGGTTCGGGATGCCGATCCCAGAATCCGATCCGGCGCAGGTAGGCGCGCAGCCCGATGGTCAGGTAGAAGGCCACCCCCACCCCGGCAAGCGGTGCCAGCGGGGAGCCGGGGGCGTCCCGGCAGGGGTTGACCTGGGCCGCGGCCGCCAGCGGCTCGTCAGAGGGCTGGTGATGATCGGTGACTACCACGTCGATGCCCAGGTCCGCCGCGGCCCGCACGGCCGCATGGCTGGTGGCCCCGCAGTCCGCCGTCAGGATCAGGCGGCAGCCGTCGCGGGCCGCCACCTCTGTGACGTGGCGCGGTTGAAGCCCGTAGCCATCGTGGAAGCGATCGGGAATATAGACCTGGACCTGGGCTCCGGTCTGAGCGAGAAACTCGCGCAAGAGTGCGGCGGAGGTGACGCCGTCGACGTCGTAGTCGGCAAAAACGAGGATCTTTTCTCCCCGGCACACGGCCTCTCCCACCCTGGCGGCGGCCTGATCGAGCCCGTCGAGCTTACCGGGCGGGGGAAGATGGGCCAGTTCGGGCTGCAAAAAGGAAAAGGCGTCAGCCGGCGCGACGATTCCGCGGTTGACCAGCACGGCGGCCACCGGGGAGGGCAGACCGAGTTTTTTGCACAGACTTTCGACGGCGCCCGGTTCCGGGCGCTCAAGATGCCAGCGAGGTTGCATGTCGATGCCTATAGCAACAGGTGCGGCTAAAAGCAAAGACCGATTGGTCCCGCAGCGATCGGCTGCGGCTCGAATTGCATCCAAACACCGATTTTCCATTGCAAAAGCCGAATGCGTTACGCTATGAAGGCCTCGGTGCCCGACGGGCCGGATTTCGGCGCCCGCGGCCACAACCCATATGGATGAAGACCATTGTTCGCCATTACCGTGTCGACCGGCGCCAGATCGCCTTCCTGCGCTTTATCATCGAGGCTTACGACGGTGCCGCCGGCCTGACTACCGTAGATCCTGCCCAAGGCATCGTGCGGCTTTTCATCGCCCCCGGGTGCCTGCCTTTGATCGATTCCCTGGTTGCTGATCTGAGTACCCAGATCATGATGGTCCCCTTGACATCGCTGCCTGACACGAAAGAAAATAGATTTGATGAGTGAAAAGCTTTTCCATATCCAGACCATCGGCTGCCAGATGAATGTCTACGACGCCGACGTGATGGCCAACGGCTTGATGGCCCGAGGATACCGGCCGACAGACTCGCCCGAAAGCGCCGATCTGGTGATCGTCAATACCTGCGCCATCCGGGAAAAGGCGGAACAGAAGGTCTACAGCCTGCTGGGCCGTCTGGCCGGGCTCAAGCGCCAGAAGCCCGGACTGCGCATCGCCGTGGGCGGCTGTGTGGCCCAGCAGGCCGGGGCCCGTATGCTGCGGCGGGCGCCCTATGTGGATCTGGTTTTCGGCACCCAGGCCGTCGGGCGGCTGCCCGATCTGGTGCGGCAGATGGAAGCCGGCCGGGCCCCGGTGGTGGATGTGGCCATGGTCGAGGGGTTGATCGAGTTCGAGGCGCCAGGCCGGGCCGTGATCCAAGGCAGCGTCACCCGCTTTGTCACCGTGATGCAAGGATGCGACAACTACTGCGCCTACTGTGTGGTGCCATACGTGCGCGGGCGCGAGGTCAGCCGGCGGCCGGAGCAGATCGTCGGCGAGGTGCGGGATCTGGTGGCGGCCGGGGTTCGCGAGGTGACCCTGCTGGGCCAGAACGTGAACAGTTACGGGATCAAGGAAGGCTGGTGCACTTTCGCCGAGCTGCTGGCCGAGGTGGCCGCCGTCAAGGGGCTGGCGCGCCTGCGGTTCACCACCTCCCACCCCAAGGACCTTTCGGACGACCTGATCCGGGCCTTTGCCAGGATCGAGACCCTTTGTCCCCACATCCATCTGCCGGTGCAGTCGGGCAGTGACCGGATCCTCAAGCGCATGAACCGGCGCTACGATCGGCAGACCTATCTCGATCGGGTGGCGCGGCTGCGGGAGGCCCGCCCGGGAATCGCTTTGACCTCGGATATCATCGTCGGCTTTCCCGGCGAAACCGAGGACGATTTCGCCCAGACCCTCGACCTGGTGGAAACGGTGCGCTACGACGGGTTGTTCGCCTTCAAGTACTCCGACCGGCCCCCGGCCCCGGCCGTCCGGTTTCCCGGCAAGGTGCCGGCCCCGGTGCAGCGCCGGCGCCTTGCGACCCTTCTCGATCGCCAGGCACAAATCGGTCTTTCGCTGCAACAAGCCCTGGTGGGCAGTGTCCAGGAGGTCCTGGTGGAAGGCGGCAGCAAACGCGCCGATAGCGCCGCAGCGGGGCCGGGCGATGCGGTTCAGTGGATGGGGCGTACCCCGGGCAACAAGATCGTCAATTTCACCGCTCCGCCGGATGTCGGGCCCATCGATGGGTGCCTGGGCGCACTTTGGCCGGTGCGGATCGAGGAAGCCTTTGCCCACAGCCTGCGCGGCACCTGCCTGGGGCCGGCTGCCGCACCCTTAGAGGCCTGCCATGCTGCATAAAGTGATCATCGCCGGAATGGCCATGGATCCAGCGTCCAACACCCCCATCATTATCCTCAAAACCGAGACCGAGGAACACGTGGTCCCCATCTGGATCGGACTGCTCGAAGCGACCTCCATCGCCTCGGTGCTCAAGGATGTGGCCTTCGAACGGCCCATGACCCATGATCTTTTCAAGAATTTTCTCAAACAGGTGGGGATCGCCGTCAGGCGCGTCGAGGTCTGCGACATCCGGGACAACACCTATTACGCCCGGATCCATTTTGCCGGGGAAAACGCCGGCGAATTCGTCATGGATGCGCGGCCCAGCGATGCCATCGCCATGGCCCTGCGTTTTGAGGCACCCATCTACGTGGACGATCAGGTCATCGAAAAATCCCAGCGCGATCAGTCAGAGGCCGAAGTCCTGGACCAGACCGAAGAGGGGAAAAAATGGGCCGAGTATCTGTCCAACCTCTCGCCCGAAGACATCGGCAAAGCCTGAAAATCAACACTGAAACTCTCCGTTGCGGTAAATGACCACGGTCCGGCCGGTGCTCAGGCGGGCTTCGACCTCTTTGGCCTCGGTGTTGACCAGATCCCAGTGGATGGCCGAATCGTTGAAGCCCAGGGCCCGGCGCCGGGCTCCGGTCAGTTCGGCCGGATCACCGGCAAAGCTGTCCGTGTAGGCCGAGCCCAGGGCCACGTGGCAATTGCCCTGGCGGCCGCCGAAGTTTTCGTCGAAAAGGGTGCTGGCCATAAAGCGGTCGATCTTTGAAAAGCGCCGATCGGTCAGGGAGAACTCCCCCAGGCGGCAGGCTCCGGGATCCGTGGCCATCTGTTGTGCGAGAAAAGCCTCCCCCTGTTCGGCCCCGGCCTCGACGGCCCGGCCGCGCTCGAAGCGCAGGTGCACGCCGGCAACGCGGTTGCCACTGCGGAAAGAGGGTTGATCGGCATAGTAACGGCCTCGGGTGCCGCGACAGTCCGGCGAGATGAAAATTTCAAAGCTCGGAATATTGTGGCCGCTCAGCCCCAACCAGCGCCGCTGGGCCCCCGGAACGATTTCCAGGTCGCAGTGGGCCGAGGTCACGTGCAAGCTGCGCACGGGCAAAGCGTCCAGCCATCGCTTGACTGCGGCGGCCTGGCGCAGGATCTCGCGCCACCGGCCCACCGGATCGGCCCGGTCGAGAAAACAGGCCCTTACGATCTGCCGGGCGTAGGCTTCCAGATCCAGGCCGGCCTTGGCTGCGGCCTCGGCGGTGGGCCAGGCGCAAAGGGTCCAGCCGAAGTCGCCGGCCTCGTCGCGCCGGTCCAGGATGTCCTTGAGCGGTTTGCGCGACAGGCTGGTGCGCCCGATCCGCTCGGGGGCCACACCCTGCAAATGGGTCAAGGACTCCGGGGCGTGGATGAAGATGCTGCCGTTAAGGTGCCGGTAGAGCGTTTCTTCACCGGGCGGGATGAAGACGAGCTGGCGCCGGTTGGCCCGCTGGTAGAAAGCCCGTTCCATGTGGGCACTGGGCAGAGGCCGCAGCACCGGATTGAGGCCTTTTTCGATCAACCCCTCGAAAATCCTTTCGGCCAGGGGCAGGGCGGGCAGGCCGAAGCGCAGGGCCACGATGTTGCCCCGGCGAAAGCGGCCCCGGCGGGCCGTTTGCAGGGCCCAGAGCATCACTTCGGCGTAGCGTTGGCATTGGCGATCGTTGAGCATGGGGCAGCTCCTTGAAATTTGTCACATCCATGATCCAAAACAAAAAAACATAGTCCGCTTTAGAGGCCAGGTCAAAGGCTTTGCCGTGAAAAGGGCTTGAAGGCGGGCGTGCTTTCACCTAAGCTCTGGCAATAGACCACAGCAGGTATCGAAAGCGATCAGAAGGCCGACGATTGCGCGAGTGGCGCCCGCCCGGGCGTCTCGCCGATCAAGTCTGCGGACAAGGAGTCAGAACATGGAGTGGAGGGAAAAGCAGGAAGAGGAAGCGGCCGATGTGGGAATGGATGTCGAAGCGCCCGGGTATTCGGTCCTGCGCCAAAATTCCTTGGATGGTTTCGCCCGGCAATTGATGGAGCGGCCATTGGTGCTGGTGGCGCTTTTCGTGCTGCTGGTGCTGGCGCTGTTCGGGATTTTCCGATTGGTGGGCGGCTCCGACAAGCCCGGTGCGCCGGATCTGGCACGCATCGAATCCGAACTGGCCGCCATCCAGCAACGCCTGGCGGCCTTGGAAAAGCGGCCCGAAACGGCTATGGACATAGAGGCGCTCCAAGTCAAGGTGGACCGTTTGCTGCAGCGCCTGGATCGCAGCGAGGCGACCTTCTCCGAACGGATCGGACTCATGGAGCGGCAGATCAAGGAACGTCCTGCTGCAAGTGCTGCCGCCCCACCTGCACCGAAGCCCAAACCGGCTGTCTCCACGACTCCGGCCAAGCCCCAGCCGGAAAAGTCCCCGGCGCGCCTTCATACCGTCAAGGCGGGCGATACGCTTTACAGCATCAGCCGCGGTGCGGGAATCACCGTCGAGGCACTGCTCAAAATCAACAACCTGAAGCCCGGCGCGACCATTCACCCCGGGGACCGGCTCAAGCTCGCACCCTGAGCGGCATCCCAGCACTGCCTGGCAGGCTTCAGTGCCAGCCGTCCAGGCGCTCCAGGCCGGCAGCCCGGGCCGCCGCCACGGCAGCGTGGATCTCGTCGCTCCGGGGCCGCCGCCCCAGGGACGGCACGTCACCGGCCTGCCCGCAGGGACGGTATTGACCCATGACATTGACATAGGTGGCCCTCGAGACCTGCCGTGCCACCCAACCCATGACCCTCGAGGTGCCGGCCGCATCCCCGGGCAGCACCAGATGGCGCAGCAGCAAACCCTGGTACGCCAGACCTTCGTCGCCCACCACAAGATCACCCACCTGGCGGTGCATTTCGGCGATGGCCGCACAGGCCCGCTGCCGGTAGTCCGGCGCCTGGCAAGTCTGTTCGGCTATCCTGGCATCCCAGAATTTGAAATCCGGCATATAGATATCCACCGCCCCATCGAGCAGCGCCAAGGTCGCCGGGCTGTCATAGCCGCCGCTGTTGTAAACCAGCGGCAGCGACAGGCCCTTGACGGCGGCCAGGACCAGGGCCGCCAGGATCTGGGGCACCAGGTGGGAAGGGGTGACCAGGTTGATATTGTGGCAGCCCATATCCTGGAGGGCCAGCATGATGGCGGCCAGCTGTTGCGCAGTGGCGTGGCGACCTTGGCCAAGATGGCTGATTTCGTAATTCTGGCAAAAGTTGCAGCGCAGATTGCAGTGGCTGAAAAAAATCGTGCCTGATCCGTTGCGTCCCACCAGGGGGCGCTCCTCGCCGAAGTGGGGGCCGTAGCTGGCCACCCGGGCCTCGGCGCCGGCCCCGCAAAGGCCGATTTCACCTTTTAAACGGTTGACCCCGCAGGCGCGCGGACAAAGGCGGCAGGCTTCCAGGGCCTTCATGGCCCGGGCCGCGCGCTGGGGCAGATCGGCGGCGTTGGCAGGGTGCAGGTAGCGCGGCCGGATCGCTCCTTTGGTCATGGCGTTCGGTCCTCGCGGATCATCAGGACGTGTTGGATGCCCGCTTCCATGAAGGGGTCGCCGCAGGCCGTGAACCCGTGTTCCTGGTACAGATCGCAAAGATGAGCCTGGGCGTGGAGGCGAAAGCGCCGGTAGCCGTGAGACGCGGCCACCCGGAGCATAAAATCGATCAGTTCATGGGCCAGGCCCCGCCCCCTGAAGGCCCGGCGCACCGCGATGCGTTCCAGCTTGGCCCACCCCTCGGCAAAATGCAGGCGGGCGGCGGCCACCGGTTCTGCTTCCAGCTGGCCCAGGACATGGACCGCCCGGTCCTCGAAGGCATCGATTTCCAGGGCGAAGGGGATCGACTGTTCTTCCATGAAAACGATGGCGCGCACCATGAGGGCCTTGAGCCGGTCGGTTTCGGCTTCGGCCGTGCGCCAGTCGACGGGCAGTGCCGCGTGGGGATGGGAAAGGGGACGGGAGGCCGGGGCCATGGGGGCCAGGCATCGGCGCATCGTGTTGGCGAAGCGGTAGAACAGATCGGTCTTGCGCCGCCCGCGGCGCCGTCTCAGGTTGTCGAAAAGCTGGCGCCGCAATCCATCGCTCAGTTCCAGCTGAACCCCCCGGCCGCTGTAGCCGCGGTTGCAGATATTGTTCGGATTGATGCCCCGCAGCCCGGGCCGCAGACTCTCTTCGGCGCTGAAACCCGCGTTGCGCAAGGCATCCCGGATGATGGCACGGCGTTGAACATCCCGTCCGCCCACAAAGATCACCGCTTCGGATTCCTGGCAGCCGTGGATCGTCAGAACCCATTCGGCGCGGCGCGCCATGCGCAGAGCGCGCGGTTCGTCGAAGCGATTGGAGGTGATGTGCAGGGCGGTGTTGCCCTTGGGCTTGATCCCCTTGAAGGCGTAAAAGGCATGGTCGGAGCCGGCCACGGCATGGGCCAGGTCCACGGTGCCCGGCTCGATTCCGCCCCCGTGGGGCGCCATGACCACCAGGGGCGAGGTGCCCGTCTTGGTCAGAATCACAAAATCGTGCCCCTCCTGCTCATTGCGGCAAAGCTCTTGATAACTGCCGTAGCGGTCCACGGGTGCGGGCGGCTCCTGGCCTGGGGCATGGGGCCTGAAAAGATCCACGGCACGTCCCAGAGAGAGATGTCTTCAAAAACCTTCGGGCGGATAGAGGTGCGCGGTGACGTTCACCGGCCCTTTGATGAGCTTCTGTTCGCGCATGATCGCCTCGGTCTGGCGCCACGCTTCCACATCGATGCGGCCCACGGGAAAATCGGATGCAGGGCGCACCAGTTGGCGGGTGACGGCCAACTGGCGAGCCATCAGGTCGGGCGGGGTCTCCTTGTCGTGGCGCGCGATGGTTTCCAGAGCTTGGGACTGGTTGGCTTCGGCCAGGGCGCTCTGCCAGCCGGCCAGCAGGGCACGGACAAAGCGGTTTACCAGTTCCGGCCGCTCGTCGACGAGCCGCTGGTGGGTGACCACCGAGTTGGCTACGAAACGGACCTCGAAATCGGCCGGGTTGAAAAAGCGCACCTTTTCTCCGGCTTTTTCCATGCGCTGGGCGATCACGATCCCCTGGCTGTTGCGGTACATCGGCCAGATGTCCACCCGGCGCTGGTAAAAGGGGGTAAAATCATAGCGCACGCTGAAAAGAGTGACGTCTTTTTCGCCCAGATCGGCCATGGCCAGCAGGGTGCGCATGATGGTTTCGTCGTTGCCGCCGTAAGTGATGCCGATGGTCAAACCGCGCAGCCGGGATAGGTCGTCGATGGGGGGGCGGTCGGCCCGGTAGATCCACTGCAAGGGGTTGACCTGGAAAATCTGGGCGATCACCGCCACCCGGGCCCCCTTGTCCAGGGCGCGCAGTACCTGGTCGGCCGAGGCGACCCCGAACTGGGCCTGGTTGAGTTCCAGCTCCTTGATGGCGTCGCGTTCAGGGCCTCCGGCCTTGACGTTCACATCGAGTCCCTGGGCAGTGAAAAATCCCCGGTCCCGTGCGTAGAGATCCCCGGCTACGCTGCTGTTGAACAGCCACTTGAGCCGATAGGTGACCGCTTCTGCCGCCCTGGCGTTGCCGGGGCCGGTGCCGCTTGCCAGCAGCAGGATCACCGCCAGGGGCAGCCAGGCGGCCCTGCTCAGGATCGATGGCATGATTCAAATCCCTCCTTCCATACGCTCCCAGCGGCCGCGCACCCAGGCCCCGGCGCCCTCGAGGAGCCCCTGGTAGACTGAAAGGGAAATGCCGATGAGAAACAGGGCGATCAGGATGCGCCCCAGGTCGCTTTGATACAGGGCGATGCGGATACTGTAGCCGATGCCGGCGTTGGCGGCAATGAATTCGGCCACGATGGTGCCGGCCATGGCCAGGGTGGCGCTGCCAGCCACCACTGTGGTGAGCTTGTGCAGGTTTTCGAAAACGCGGATCTTGACTTCCAGCTGCCAGCGCATGCGTCCGGTGATGCGGTAGAAGTGTTCGATGTCGCCGACCGGCTGGCCCATCACCCCGAGCACCACCAGCAAAAGCGGAAAATAGCAGATCATGGCCGCGATGGTCAGGCGGGTGAAAAACCCGTCCCCCAGCAGAATGAAGATGATCGGGGCCAGGGCCACGATGGGATAGGCCTGGACGTTGTAGGCCGCCACTTTGACGATGGAACCGAACCAGGTGGTCTGGCGCCCGATGATGCCGATGGCCAGGGCGAGGAATATGGATATGAACTGGCCGAAAATCGCCACATAGAGGGTGTTGAGGGTCTGGTGGAAATAATGGCCATGGACCTCGGCGAAGGTCTGCCGGATCAGGCTCGGATCCGGGATCACATAGTTGGAAAGGCCCATGCTGTACTTGATGGCCAGCAGCAGACCCAGGCCCAGGGCATAGACGATGAGAAACTGATAGATGCGTTTGGCCAGGAGCATCGGTTCTATCCGGCGTTCATGATGGCAAGCATGGTTTGTTGCAGGGCCTCGGGGGACGGATCGGTGCCGTTGCCCTGATCTGCGGCGGCCACCACCTCGGCCTGGGGGCGGTGATGGGCGCCGCGCAGCACCAGGACCTGGCGGCAAAAGCGCGCCACTTCCACCACGTTGTGCGAGATGTACAAAAAGAAGCGATCGGCAAAAAGGGACTTGATCTTGAGCAGGATCCGCTCCCGGGTCGGTTCGTCGACATTGCCCAGGCTTTCGTCCATGATGAGCATATCGAAGTCCTGGACCAGGTAGCGCACCAGGTTGACGCGGTTTTTCTGGCCCATCGACAGTTGGGCGAAGCGTTGCCCGAGAACCTTTTCAAGGCCGAATTCGGCGATCAGATCGTCCCTGACCGGGCCCTGTCCGGGCGGGGTGACTTTGTCTAGATGATGGCCCACGCTGGACCATCCCGGCAGCCTTTCAAGGTTGTACGTGTAAAGGCGCCGGCTGCCCGGGGTGTTTTCGATGCGCCCGCTCCCAGGATTGATCAGGCCGGCGAGGATCTTCGCCAGGGTTGTCTTGCCGACCCCTGAGGGGCCGAACAGGGCGTGAAATCCAGGCCCGTCGATGGCAAAGCTCAGGTCGTCGAAGACCGGCGCTTCAGCGGCGGCATAGCGGAGAGATATATGGCGGCAGTCCAGCTTCATCGGCGTACAAAGGTGAAAACCAAAGGTTCGTATGCTGCTGCGGTGGCTTTTACCCTGACCGGCATCCGGGGGTCAAGCGCCAGAGCGCGAAAGACTGCCTGAAATTGCTCAAATCGCCTTCCAGCGATTGACCCTAGCTTCGGCTTTTGATAGCTTGATTCATTTTCGTGACCACCTTGGCCGGCTTGCGGAGACCTGGCATGTACCGAGATAATTACATCACCGCCTTGCGCGGGGAACTGCTTGATCTGGTGGCAGATCGACTGACCCCGGTGGCCCTGCGCTACGGATACAGCGAAGTGCCCCTGGAGGCGAACATCAAGTGGCGACCCCAGGTCCTGGTGCTGGGCAATTACTCCTCGGGAAAATCGACATTGATCAACGAATTGCTCGGCGCCACGATTCAGGCCACCGGCCAGGCCCCCACCGACGATTCGTTTACCGTGATCACCTTCGATGACGAGGACGGTCCGACCCGGGTTACCGAGGAACGCGACGGGCGTTTTCTGCTTGCCGATCCGGAATACCCCTTCGAGAGTTTAAAAAAGCACGGCCACCGCTTCGCCTCACATTTTCGGCTCAAGAAGGTCAACTCTCCTTTTCTGAAGAACCTTGCCCTGATCGATACGCCGGGGATGCTGGACAGCGTGGCCGAACGGGATCGAGGATACAACTATCAGCAGGTGATCGGCGATCTGGCCCACATCGCCGACCTGGTGTTGATGCTCTTCGACCCCCACAACCCGGGTACGGTGCGCGAGGTCTACAACAGCCTGCGCGATACGCTGCCGGCGCGCACCTTCGAGGACCGGGTGATTTTCGTGCTCAACCGCATCGACGTCTGCACATCCCTGGTGGACCTGCTGCGGGTTTATGGCACCTTGTGCTGGAACCTCTCCCAGATGACGGGCCGCAAGGACATCCCCCCCATCCGGCTGACCTATTCCCCCCGGGCGGCCGGCGAGCAGCAAGGATCGGCCCAACGCCGGCGCCACGGCTACCTGCAGTATCTCGACAACCAGCGCGAGGAGCTGAGGAGGGCCATCCTGGAGGCCCCGCGCTACCGGCTCGACCACCTGGCGGCTTTTGTCGAAACCCACAGCGAACGGTTGTCCCACCTGCTGGAAGCCCTGGTCGCCTATCGCCGGCGCCTGCGCGGCTTTCGTATCCGCGCCCTGGTCCGCGGCGTGGTCTACAGCCTGCTGTTCGGACTTCTGGCCGTGGCAGGGCTGGTCTGGGTTCAGGTCCTGCCCCCGGCCGATCCGCTGTTGACGGGCGGCAGTGCGGCAATCGCCACCCTGGTCGGGTTAATGATCTGGGGCGTGGGATTGCGTGGAATTTTTGAAAAGCGCTTCCAACACCGGATCATGACCAATCTCGATCATCTCACGGTGCTCGAGAACCAGACCCGGCGCGACACCTGGCAGATGGTGCGGTCCCAGGTGGCCGAATTCATCCAGCGTCGGGGGCGGCGCTTTTCCTTTAGCGAAGCAAGGCGGGATTACAAAAAAGTTTCACAGGTGGTGAGCCAAAACGCCCGCGAGATCCGCCAGGCCCTCAACGAACTGGCCGGACTGCCGCCGGATGAACCGGTGCTCTTTGCCGAGGCGGCCCGTGATCCGGCTCCCGGCACCCCCCCGGCATGATTCTTTTCAGCCTTTTTACCGCTTCAGACCAGGGCTCTCCGTAAAAGCTGCCATGGCCGCGTGACATCGGCCCAGCGATCCTTGCCGCAGATTATTTGATGCCGCTTTCGCCGCTCCGTTTGACCGCTTGGATCTTGGCCACCAGCTCCTCGATCTGGCAGGGCTTGGTCAGGTAGTCGTACGCGCCCAGCTTAACCGCCTCCAGCGCCGAATCGATGGAACCATGACCCGTGAGAATCAGAGTCTCGGTGAAAAGGCCCAGCTTCTTGATTTCTCTCAAGGTGGCCAGGCCGTCCATGCCGGGCATCTTCAGGTCGAGAACGATGACGTCGTAGGGGGCCTGCTCCATTTCGACGATGGCGCTCTGGCCGTTGTGCACCGCCTTGACCTGGTAGCCGCGAAAGGCAAGCAGCTTGGCCATGTTGCGGGCGAAAATGACCTCGTCATCCACCAGCAAGATGCGCATGGCGCTCATGGCGGACCTCCTTTGGCCGAAACCGGCGGGCCGGGGTCGAGCGGTCGGGCAGTGATATTTTCCAGCAGCTCGTCAGGGGGGCGGTAAGGTAAAAAGAGGGTGAAGGTGGTCCCCTCGCCCGGGCGGCTGGCAACATCAACCGTGCCGCCCAAACGCTGTACGATGGAAAAACAGATGCTCAACCCCAGGCCCGTACCCCGGCCCACCGGTTTGGTGGTAAAAAACGGATCGAATATGCGTTCCATGGCTTCGGGAGGGATCCCGCAGCCGCTGTCGCTGATGGTCAGGCGCAGCCCTTCTTCCGCCGGGCAGTCGCGGGTGCCGATGGTGATGGATCCATACGGTTTTTCGTCGTGTGCGTCGATGGCGTTGGTGATCAGGTTCAAAAAGACCTGCTGGAGCTGGGAAGGATCCGAGAGGACCTGGGGCAGGTGATCATCGAGTTCGGTGAAAAACCTGATCCCGCTCGAGCGTGCTTCGCGTTCCATCAGTTCGATCACTTCGCGGATGAACCCGTTCAGGTCCACCGTTTCGATCATCGATTGCGTCCGGCGCGAAAAGCGCAGCAGGTTGGTGGTGATGCGTTTGCAACGCTGGATCTGGACATTGATCTGGTGCACGGAAGAATCGATTTGTCCCGCCATCTCCGGATCCATGGCCGGCGTGTGCTCGGCCTGGTCGCGAAGCAGCTGGCATTCTGTGCCGATGATGGCCAGTGGATTGTTGATTTCATGGGCGACCCCGGCTGACAGCTCGCCGATGGAGGCCATCTTGCTGGCCTGTATCAATTGCTGATTGAGATCATCGGCCTGGATGTCACGGCGCCGGATAACACTGATCATGTGGCGGGTGATGAGCACCGACACGGCCAGGATCGACAATGCCGCGATGTGCAAAAAGACCAGTACGGCCAGGTTGGCCAGCTTCACTTCCCGCAGGGCCTCGGCCTGGTCCTGTTGCACCACCAGCATCCAGCGCGGCTCTTCGAGCCAGGTCTGGCTCATGATCTGGCTCGGGATGCGCCGGCCGTCCACGGTGTGCGCTTCGGTGGTGACGATGCGGATTCCCTCGTGGATTTCCTCCACCGGGATGGACGACAGGCCCATGATATTTCCCCAGCGCCGCGGGCTGGTTTGAAAGTTGCCGGCGCGGTTGATCAGGTATACCTCGCCGGTCTGGCCGATGCGTACGTTCTCCACCAAGGCCCGGAAGGCTTCGGTATCGATGGTGGCCCGCAGGATCCAACGCCGCCCGTCGGATTCGCGGTGGGTCACCGCGATGATAAAATGCGGTTCCCGCCGAAAGCCCATGAACATGTCGCTGATATAGAGGCCTTTTTCCATTACGGCCTTGAACCAGAATGTCTCCGAGTAGTTCTTGTCCATCAGGTCGTAGGGGCCGACATAGGCCAGATGTTGGCCGTCGGCGTCGATCACCCCCAAGTCGGTGATCGACCAGTACTCCCGGTTGATCATTTCAAAGACTTCGTTCAGGCCCTGCGTATCGACCAGGCGCTCCCTGGGGACCGTGGCGGCGATCAGTTGCAGCTTGGTGGAGCGTTCCTTGAGAAAGAGTTCGATGATGCGCCGGTGGTGGGCCACCTCGTTGCGAAAAGAGTTGATCATCCGTTCCCGGGCAAACCCGCTGTAGTAAATATTGATTCCCCAGCCGACAGCGAGCAGTGGAACGAAACTGCAGATGGTGGTCAGCAGTACGAAGCGCCAGAAAAGCCGGCGGTAGTGGTTCTGTCGTTGGGCCTGGCGCGAATTGGCGGCGGCTGGGCGATGAGCGGCGGCCGTGTCGTCCGGGAGGCCGGTGGCCATGAATGACATCCTTTCTTCGCGAGTTGATGCTTATTTCCTAGGTACTGGCCACTTCCTTCTACAAGAAGTGTGCCATCCGCCATTTGCAGCGGAGCCGGTCCGCATCTCTTTCAAGTTGCACAAAAAGCGCTAAAAGGGCGGCAAGGCCACGGCCCCGGCTGCGGTGCAATTGTCACATGACGGTGGACATCACCGGCTCCGGCAGATGACGCCCAACGGTCACAGCGAAACCAGGGAAGGCCACCAGGTCTGGTGCAGCGCGATGACTTTGCGCAGGATCCCGTTGGGGCTGCCGCCGGTCAGGTCGGACAAGCGGCGGCCGGCCTCGCCCTGGCTGCACAAGGCCTGAATGAAGCGCAGGCCGCAACTTTCGACGCTCTCCACGTGATAGCCGCCTTCGAGGACGAAAACGATGCGGCCCTGGCAGACTTCGGCCGCGGTTTGCTGCAAGAGCCTGGCGAAGAGCCCGTAGCCCTCGGCCGTGACCTGCAATCCACTGAGCCGGTCCCGGTGGTAGAGGTCGAATCCGCAGGAGACCAGGATCATGTCGGGCTTGTAGGCCAGGGCCAGGGGCCGCACGATCCAATGCAGGCTCTGGGCAACCTCACGGTCTCCGCAGCCCCGGCCCAGGGGGATGTTGACCGTGTGACCGAGTCCCGGGCCGGCGCCGGTTTCGGCCAGCCGTCCGGTTCCCGGGTAGGCGGGAAATTCATGCAGGGAGACGAAGAGCACCTGGTTGCAGTCGTAGAAGGCCGCCTGGGTGCCGTTGCCGTGGTGGGCGTCGATATCCACGATCATCACCTTGCGGGCCCCATAGATCCGTTGCAGGTAGCAGGCCCCCAGGGCCACGTTGTTGAACAGGCAAAAACCCATGGCCCGGTCCGGCTCGGCATGGTGGCCCGGCGGGCGCACGAAGGCGAAACCGCTGGCCCCGTCGGCGTGCCAGACGGCGTCGATCAGTTCGAAAACGCTGCCGGCCGCCAGGCAGGCCACCTCGAAGGACTGGGCCGTGGTCTGGGTGTCCAAGTCGAGGCTGGTCAGCGGCTGGCCGGCGGTTTCGGCGATGCGCCGGATATGTTCGGCGGTGTGGACCCAGGCCAATTCCTCCAGTGTGGCCTGCCTGCCGGGGACAGGCCGCCAGCGATCGGCCAGGGACGGATGGGCCAGGATGCGTTCGACGGCCGCCAGGCGCAGGGGGCTCTCCAGGTGGAAGATGCCCTTCAGATGGTCCTGGAAGCGCCGGTCATGCACCACGAGCAGGGCGGGTTGGTCGGCGGCTTCGCGGATCCGCAGGCGGCCGCTGCGGGTGGCTTCGGCCAGCAGGGCGGCCGCCTCGGGAATTTGTGACTCGGCCTTTAGCAGGCCGGCGGCCGCCGTGCGCGCCAGGATCGGCTGGTGCCGGGCCAGCAGGCAGGCCCGCAGGAAGGCTGTATCCTCCCGGTGCCGGGCCTCGTCCCTGGCGCGGCGCATCCGGCGGTGGGTCCGTCGCAGCAAGTCGGCGATCTCGCTTTCCACGCGTGGATGAATCTGCCGGCAGTGGTCGGCCATGATCGCGATGGCCGTCAGCAGGGGGCCGTCCGGCCGGCGTAGGGCAAACTGCTGGATGCGCCGGGGGGCAAATCCGATGCGCCGGTAGAATCCGGACGCGGCGACCTCCGCGTCGAGCACGATTTCCCGCACCTTGGGCAGATGCTCTTTCCAGAGCATCCAGATGCCGGACACCAGGGCCGTCCCGGCGCCACGGTAGGCCGGCTGGCCGGCGGGTGATTCCGCCGTTGTCGGCCGGGTGGCGATATATTTGATTTCCAGCGCCCGATAAAAGGGCCGGCTCACCGGTTCGACATAGGCTAAACCGGCGATTCGGCCGTGGACGATCAGGGCGAAAAGACGGGCCAGATTCCCTTGCAGGTGGCAGCGGAGCACAAAGCGCAGGTTGAAAAATTCGAGGTTCAGTTCTGCCACCTGGGTCAGGGCCTCCAGGCAGAAGGGGAAGGGGACGAAAAGCGCCGGGCGTTCCGGATCCACCCGGCCGGTATACTGGAGGCCGGACAGGTCTGCGGCCGGTGCGGCAGGGGGCAGGGCCGCAGGCAGGTGCTGGCTTAAAAGGGCGTCGACATCCACGGCGACGGGCGGCCCGTCCGTGCCTGGGGACGCCTGTATCACCGCTCGTATCTCGTGGGCCACGGTGCGGCGCAGGGCCTCGAGGCGGATATGGCCGGCGGCACGCCGGAAGTCGGGCCGGTCCTGGCTGTCGTTGACCTGCCGGATGGCCACCATCTGGGCATAGGCCCTGACCAGGTAAACTTCCAGAGCGGCGGCGCCCTCGTTGAAAAAGAGGATTTTGGGCACCGCGACGCAGTGCCCGTCGATGCTGAAACAGGGCAGATCCGGCGCAGCACAGGCCACTCCGGTAATGTCGATCCGGCCTGCGGCAAGCATCTCCCCGAGGGTGTAGCCGGCTTCTTCATCCCGTGCGGCGATGGCCTCCACCGCTTGTTTAAGGTGTTCTCTTTTGATCATGGGCCCCGGGCGGTGGGCCGGATGGGCGCAGCGCCACCGGCATGATCACGATAAAGGCCGCTCCTTGGCGGGTCCAGGGATCAAGCTGGATCGTTCCGCCGAGCTGCTGAAGGATGTTCTGGCTGATCGCCAGTCCCAGTCCGGTTCCTTTCTCTTTGGTGGAAAAGAGCGGATCGAAGATGCGTTCACGCAGGGCCGCGGGCACGCCGGGACCGGTGTCGGCGACAGTGACGCGGATCCGGTCGGCATCGGCCTCGGTGGTCAAGGTCAGGGTGCCGTTTTCACCGATGGCCTGCATTGCATTGAGCACCAGGTTCTGAAAGACCTGGCGCAGTTTGCCGCGATCGCTGCGCACCCGGGCATCGGTGAGCCGGTAGCGCCGTTCGATCCGGATGCGGCGCAGGCGCAGGTCACGCTCCAGGATCCCGATCAGGTCTTCGAGGAGCCGGTGCAGATCGACCGGGCCGATCAGGGGATCTTCGACCGCGGTAAACTGTATGAAGCGCGTCAAGGCGGTGCGGCCGCGCCGGATTTCGTGGCCGATCTGGGCCAAAGATTCCATCCTTTCGCCAGAGCCGCCGCCCTGGTCGCTTTCCACCAGGCAGCAATGGGCCATGTCCAGGTTGTCGAGCACATCGCCCAGTTCATGCAGCATGCCGCCGGACAGCTCCATGGTGGAGGCCAGATAGCTGGTGCGGCGCAGTTGGCGGTCGAGCAGATTGATGCTGCGCCGCGCCCTTTCCAGTTCGCTCACCAGGTAGTTGGTGGTCAGTAAAACGGTGGCCACAATCAAGAAGGACGAAAGCAGCAGCACTCCGGCGCCCATGTTGCGCACCCGGTGCAGGTCGGCCAGAATCCGGGACCGGGACATTTCCACCACGCAGAGCCAGGGCACCTGGTGCAGCCATACCTGGGCCAGGACCCGGTCGCCGATGCGTTCGAAGCGGACCCCCTCGAAGGGTTCGGGCAGGTTCAGGCCGGCGCTGGTCATCAGGGTCCCGCCGCGCCGCGGCAGGCTCTGGAGCATCCCCTGGGCATTGACCAGGTAGGCGTCCTGGTGGCCCTGGCCGGCAAAGGCGTGGACCTGGCGGTTGAAAAAGACCGTATCCACCGTGGCCCGCAAGATCCAGTCCCCCCGCTGGTCGCTGCAGCGGATGGCGATGATGAAGTGGGGCACTTGGCGAAACCCGCTGTAGACATCGCTGATGTACCGGCCCTGGCGTATCGTGGGCGCGAACCAGGCGGCTTGGCGATAGTTGCGCGATATCAGGTCGTAGTCCCCGTGGTAGGCCAGGTGACGGCCCTGGTCGTCGATGACGCCCAGGTCCTGGAACCAGGGCTGCCGGCGGTGCAGTTCGGCAAAGACCTGATCAAGAACCGTCTGTTCGCCGATCCGCTCGCGGCCGAAAATCCCAGCCAGCACCTCCAGGTCGTGGACCCGTTCTTCCAGGAAACGGTCGATGCTGTCCTGGTGGTGGAGCACCGTGGCGGCCAGGGCCGCGTGGGTTTTCTTTTCCAGCTGGTGGTACGCGTAGCCGTAAAGACCGCCGCCCACCGCCAGAAGGGGAACGAAGGCCGCAGCCAGCAGCGAGAGGACGACCCGTTTCCAAACGTGCCGGTAATGGGGAAAGTCGCTGGTGCGGCCGGCAGATTCCGGGCTTGGGTTCGAGTCCATGGTGGGCCTCCGTAAAAATATGCCGCAACACCCAAACGTGGGTAACACGAGGTCGCATACCCAATCCAGAGGCGGCCGTCAAAACTTAAATTGGGCCGTCCGGTTGCGATCTCTCCCCCGAGGCCACCGTCGTCAGGCCCTGGAGGTCGATGAACTGCAACACGTCGCGTAGCCGCACGATTCCTGTCACCCGGTCGCCTTGGACCAGCGGCATCGAGCGGATATTGTGCGCAATCATGCGCCGGGCCAGTTCGACCAGCAGCTCGTCGGGGGCGGCTTTAAGAACGGTCGGACCGTTGCGCATCATGGTGCGCACCGCATTTTCGGGAAGCCACTGTGGGTTGCGGCGCAGATCCTGCCAGGAGACCTTGCGCTGTGGTTCGGCTGCACGCGCAGCGGCGATGAGGTCCGCGCGTGTCAGTAAACCGCAGAGCGAATCGTCGTTGCCGATGACAAAAAGCGTGTCGGCCGCCTGGGGGCTGCGGTCCAGGTCGAAAAAGTCGAGGGCTTCTGCCAGGGGTGCGTCCGGACCGATGCGCCGCAAGGCGCAGAAAGTCATTTCGGCGGCGGTATGCCGCGGCCAGAGCACCGGGTGGCGGCGTATGGCTTCGGCCCGGGCGGCACTGTCCAGCTTCTGGAGCAGATCGTCCAGATCGCAGGGTTTTTGCAGGTAGTCGAAAGCCCCCAGGCGGATGGCCTCGGCTCCGTCCTGGATAGAGGCATGGCCGGTGAGCATGATCACTTCGGTTCCGGGCGCTTGGCGGCGCAAGGTTTCCAGGGTGGTGATTCCGTCCATGCCGGGCATGCGCACGTCGAGCAGGGCCACATCGAAAGGATGGCCCGGGTCGATGAGCCCGAGAGCGGCGAGTCCATCTGCGGCGGTGACCACTTCGAATCCGCGGCGGCGCAGCAGGCGGGCCAGATTTTCACGAAAGTCGTCCTCGTCGTCAACCAAAAGCAGGCGCACCGTTCTATTTGAAGCCATGGCCGGTTCTCCTGTTTTGAAATTCCACCTGCCGCGTGCTCGAATTGTTCGCCGCCGTGTCGGCAGCGCACCGGATTGCCCGGCCCTTTTATCGATGGCCTGCGCTCTGGCGGGCGTAGTCCCTGGGCCCGCATAAGAGCAACCCTATTGCCGCCAGAAGTGCGAAGGCAGCGCCGGCGCCGAAGGTCGCCATCGCCCCCAAGGCGGTCCACAAGACCCCGGCAATCACACTGGCGAGTAAAATGGCAACGCCGATGACCAGATTGAAAACCCCGAAAGCCGTACCGCGAAGGTCCGCAGGGGCACTGTCGGCCACCAGTTTCGAAAGCAACCCCTGGCTGAAGGCCATGTGCAGGCCCCAAAATGCCGCACCCACCAGCGCGGTCCGGGGCGATTGGGCCAGGGCCAGGAAAAAATCGGCGAAAACGAGCAATGCCAATCCGAATGCCAGCAGTGTGCGCACCGAAAAGCGATCGGCCGCCGCTCCGGCCGGATAGGCAAAAATGGAATAGCAGATATTCATCACGATCATGATCACCGGCAGGTGGGCGACGGCCATCCCCAGGTCCTGGGCGCGCAAAATCAGAAAAGCCTCGCTGAAACGGGCCAGGGTAAAGACGGCACCGAGTCCGACCACAAACCAGTAGCGCCGATCCAGGCGATTGAGATCCGCCAATTGCAGCCGCTTTGCATGATTTTCGGTCTGGAGTCGCGGCGCGGGTTCGCGCACCGCCACCACCAGCAGGCCCACCGAGAAAAAGGCCGGTATGACCGCAACCCAGAACACCGTTTTGATATCGCAGACAAATTTCGTCATCAAGGCGATCGCCAGCAAAGGACCTAAAAAGGCGCCCACCGAATCGAGGGCCTGGCGCAACCCGTACGCCGCGCCGCGCAAGCCGGGCGGTGTGATGTCGGCCACCAGCGCGTCCCGCGGTGCCCCGCGGATCCCTTTGCCCACGCGATCGGTGAGGCGTGCGCCGAACACCCACCCGATGGTCGGCGCCAGCGCAAAGACCGGCTTGGTGACAGCTCCCAGGGCATAGCCCGCCACGGCGAGAGCCTTGCGTTTGCCGAAATAGTCGCTCAAGGTTCCGGAAAAGACCTTGGTGATCGCGGCGGCACCCTCCGCGACCCCCTCGACGATGCCGATGGTGGCCATGGACGCACCCAGGGTCGTGGCCATGAAGACCGGCAGCAGGCTGTGAACAAGTTCAGAGGAAATATCCATCAACATCGAGACGAACCCGAGTGCCCAAACCCCTCCCGGCAATCGAGGGGAAGCGGACCCGGCCGTTTTGCCCGGGCCAGGTCGAGTCTCATGGGAGAACATCATTCCTCCAGGTCGCATCGGGGTGTTTTGCTTAAAAAGGGCGGCAAGGCTGCCGGCCCCCTTTCAAAAAGGGGGCCGGCAGCCAGCAGAAGGGATCGTGTCCGCGGTGCGCGGCAAGATATCGTTTCAGACGCAGAAGAATGCGATCAGCGTGAAGATGGCGCACCCGACCCAGATGGTGTTGCTCACCGTTCCCTTGCGCACCGGATGGAAATGGGCCTCGGGCCGCAGGTGGCCGTGGGGGCAGCGGTACTCCACCACGGTCTGGCCGCTGCGTTTGCCGGTATGCTTGCGCCGTTCGACCGCCGCGCCGCAGACCTCGCCGGTGGTCTTGTCCATCGCGTTGCAGGTCATGCGCCGGCCGGTCATCAGGCTGGCCAGATTGAAAATCCAGTTCCAGGTCAGTGCGGCGATGAGCACGGTGAGCAGCAGAACGATCACATGACGCTGGGTAACCCCCATTTCGGCCAGGGACGACCCCATCCGTTCAGGGGCCAAAGGGCCGTCCACGGTGCCGAAGAGTCCCAGATAGTAAAGGGCGAAGCTGGCCCCCATGATGATCATGGTCAGGCCGAAGTTGGCCAGGCGGCTCTGAAAAAAGCTGCGCTGGGGGCGGCTGCCGGCCGGCATGAACATCGTTTTTTCGGTCTGGGTGGCGTTCATCTTTTCGTCTCGCTTCCGGTTCATGGATCGGATGTCTGTTTTCGGGTTGAAAGGGCTTGCGGCGCCGCTTGCAGCGGTTGCAGGCGGCGCCGTTCCCGGATCAACCGCCGGCCAGCTTTTTCATCAGGTCGGGCATGATCTTGTAAAAGGCGTAGGCCGTCAGGCAAAGACAGTAGGCCGGCACCACGATCTTCCACAGTTTCTCGGGAAAGACCCGCGTCATGTAAGGCGCCGCCACGGCCGAGAACATGGTGGCGAGCATGAAGCTGGGCAGCAGGATGTAGTCGATCTTGACCCCGCTGGTGAGCATCAGCACCCAGGCGATTACAGCAATGGTGCTCACCGTGCCTTCGCTGATGGCCGTCACCGCCAGCATGCTTTTTACCGGCACACCGGCCAGCAGGCCGCCGATGGTGACCACCGGCCCGTAGCCGCCGCCGCCGACCCCCTTGTTGAATCCGGCCAGGGCCGCCCAGAGAACCATCTTGCCCGGTTTATAGGGCCTGTCTTTTTTGGACTGGAACAAGGATACGGCCCCCATGACCAGCAGCAGGATGGCCACGTAGAGCTTGATCCAGATTTTACCGATTTTAAAGATTTTGTAAACACCGACGATGGCCGTGACGTTGAAAAGCACCCCGGTGCCCGCGATGATCAGCCAGAGCTTGATCGATTCGCTCATGGGCGAGAACTTCCACTCCACGTTCTCGAACTCTCGGTGCAGGAAGGCTCCCACCAGGCCGGCGGCACCCTGCTGGATCATGACCACCGGCACGATCTGCTTCGGATCGAAACCGACCATGAGCAGCATGGGGGTCAGGGCCGTGCCGAAGCCCATGCCGGCCGAGGCGTCCATGAACTCGAAAAAGGCCGCAAGCAGCACCACGCTCCAGACGACGCTCCACTCGTTGCCGGTCAGCCCGTGTTCGATCACGTACTTGGACGGCAGGCGTACCGTGGCCTCGAAGGGGTTGCCCGCCAGCCAGATGCCCACCAGAAAAAGGATGAAAAAGACGACGATGCCGCCTCCGGCCGCCTTAACGTGGTTCCATTCTGGAATGAGCCGTTCTCTGATGGTTTTCTTCTTGCCCTCGAGCTCCCTTGCCACTTCAAATCCTGTAATCTTCTGGCTTTTAGCCTCTTCCATGTTTCCGCCTCCTTTGGGGTAGTGATAATGCCGTTTTAAGTTGTTGGCGGCAGGTGCCGCGGCCATCGGGCTTAAGTCTCTTTTAAAACTTGACGCTTCACTACCAGAACCCCGATCTTGGCCTTCACTTCTAACAAATGCCGTGCCAAAGTCGTGGAAGAAATAATTATTTGCTTAAAGGCTTGAATGACGCCCGATGGCGGCGGAAGCAGCGCCTTCGGCGGAATGCGACTGGATATCGGTGGTGGACAATTCCCCACCCCACTGTATGTCTATGGTGGACAGGGTGCCTGCCGGGCCGGGCGTCGGCAGCCCACCGCGGGGTGACGGCGGTTGGTGAGTGGGGTGGTTTTCACTAAAAATTACGTATAATTGAAATCTTAAGCGGTCGGTTGATCCGGACTGAGGCGTTTGATGATATCGAGGGGCTCGCGGTGAAATGGTATCGTTTTTGCTTTAGCTCGGGATGTGCGGGTGGCCGCAGGCGCGCCCGGAGACATCAACGGCTGGAGTCAACCTTATGCGCCACCATCGGGTCCATGACATCATACGGCCCTACCGTTCAGAGCTGGCCGTCAGCCCCTGTGTGGGGCTGGAGGACCGCCTGGTGCGGGCCGTGGAGATGATGGTGGCCGGCGGCCTGCGGGAAATCGCCGTGGTGCACCACAACCGGCCGGTGGGCCGGGTGGATTTGGCCGAGGCTTTTCGCCGTCTGGGCATCGAGCCGCCTTCCGGACGCGGCCGGGCGCATGCACCTCGTAAAGCAGAGACTCGGACTAAATCCGACTAAAAAGGAATAGCGCGGCGCTTAATACCCCGCTTACACCCTCTCTTTGAACGTATCGGCTTCGATGCCGGTCTCCTTGATCAACCGGTGCAGGTACTGGCGCTGGATCCCGGCGGTTTCCGCCGCCCGGCTGATGTTGCCCCCGTGTTCTCGCAGCAGGGCCTCGATGTAATGCTGGTGAAACATCTGCATCATCCGATCCTTGGCGTCCTTGAAGGGCATACGCGCCATGTCGATATCCAACTCCGGAAAGATCGTCTCCCGGTCGCTGTCAAGCAGCAGATCCTTGACCGTCAGGGCTTTTCCCCGGCAGTAGATTACCCCGCGTTCGATGATGTTTTCCAGCTCGCGCACGTTGCCCGGGTAATCACGGCCCGAAAGGGTCTGGAGAGCCACCGGTGAGATGTCCTCGATGGGCTTCTGGTTGGCCTGGGCGTATTTTTTAAGAAAATGGTAGGCCAGCAGAGGAATGTCGCCCTTGCGGTCGCGCAGAGGCGGCAGGTCGAAATGGATCACGTTGAGCCGGTAGTAAAGATCTTCGCGAAAGGTCCGCTCCCGGATGGCGGTTTTAAGATTGTGGTTGGTCGCGGCGATGAAGCGGATGTCGGCTTTGTGGGTCACCACGCTGCCCACCGGTTTGTATTCACCTTCCTGAAGCAGGCGCAGCAACTTGGTTTGCATCAGGGGCGACAGATCCCCGATTTCATCGAGAAACAAGGTCCCCCCGTCGGCTTCGGCCGCCAGACCGCTTTTGTCCTTCCAGGCCCCGGTGAAGGCGCCGCGCATGTGGCCGAACAGTTCGCTTTCAAGCACGTTTTCCGGAATGGCGGTGCAGTTGACCGTGACCAGTTTGTGTTCGTGCCGCTGGCTGTACTGATGGATAGCCCTGGCTACCAGCTCCTTGCCGGTGCCCGAAGGGCCGGTAATCAGCACCGTGCCCTGGGTGGGGGCGACCTGGCGGATGCGTTCGAACACCTCCTTCATTTTGGCGCTGGCTCCGACCAGGCTGGCAAACCCCTCCTTGTGGGCCAACGCCTCGCGCAGGCGCTCGTTTTCCTTGGCCATGCGATGCCACTGCATGACCCTTTCCACCGTGACCAGGATCCGTTCACGCCGGAACGGCTTGGTGATGAAATCCTGGGCTCCTTTACGGGTAGCCTCAACAGCCGTTTCGATGGTGCCGTAGGCGGTCATCAGGATCACGGCCGCTTTGGGGTTGTGCCCCTGAATGGCCTCGAGCAGACGCAGCCCGTCCATCCTGGGCATCTTCAGATCGCTGATTACCAGATCGAAGGGTTCGGCCTTGAACCTTTCCAGGGCCTGGAGCGGATCGGATTCGGTAATCAGTTCATAATCGGTCTCTTCGTCGATGATCCGACGCAGCAGGGCCAGCATGTCTTTTTCATCGTCCACTGCCAGAATACGTCCGCCCATTATGCCTCCTTGATCCGCACGGGAAGCTTCACCGTGAAGGTCGTGCCCCGGGGACGGCCGGGAGTCTCGGTGGTGTGGCTCTGGCACTCGATGCTGCCGCCGTAGCGGGTCACGATGCCGTAGCTGACAAAGAGTCCCAGGCCCGTACCTTCACCTTCGGGTTTGGTGGTGTAAAACGGTTCGAAGATGTGATCCAGATCTTCGGGCTGGATTCCGCCTCCGGTGTCACGGATCCGGACCGAAGCCCAGCGGCCGCCTTTTTCGAGCCGGCTGGAGATCGTCAGGCTGCCACCCTCGGGCATGGCCGCGGTGGCGTTGTTGATCAGATTGAGAAAGACTTGCTGCAACTGGCGGTGATCGCCGCTGACCATTCCGATGGACTCGTCCAGGCTGGTATGGATTTCGATGTCGTTCATTTCCAGATTGTGGCGCACCACACGCACGATCTCCTCGATGCAGCGATTCAGAGCCGCGTTTTCCGAGTTGTCCCCCCGGCTGCGGGCGAAGCTGAGCAGGTTTTCCACGATCTCCTTGCAGTGCATCCCCTGGCGTTCGATGGTTTTGAGGTCCTCATGCTCCTGGGAACCCGGTTCGCGGCCGCGCAGCAGCAGGTCGCAAAACCCGAGCATGACCCCCAGCGGGTTGTTGATTTCGTGGGCGAAGCCGGCGGCCAGGGTGCCGATGGAGGCCAGCTTTTCGGTGTTGATCAGGTGCTCCTGCAACTGTTTGTTTTCGGTGACGTCCCGGGCGATGCACAAAACGGCCTGCACCACACCTGTTTCACCGCGCACCGGCATGAAGTTGGCACCGAGCCAAATACTGCCGCCACCGCTCTGGATTTCGAATTCATCGCGGATGCTGCGGCCCCTCTGGAAGACCCGGGTGATATGTTCGCGCTGGCGCGCGGCGACGGCTTCACTGAAAAGGGCGTCGAGGGGCCGGCCGGCGAGCTGTTCCGGATCCTGCCCGAAGAACTTGGCCGTAAAACTGTTGACCGAAAGGAACTGGGCCTCGCTGTCGACGGTGTAAATGAAGTCTTCGGCGCTTTCCACCAGGCTGCGATAGTCTTCCTCGCTGCGGCGCAGGGCCAGGGTCCGGTTGTCCACCAGCCTTTCGAGCCGCCGGGACCAGCGCATCTCCAGGGCCACGATGGTCACGCCGGCCGCCAGGAGGATGAAAAGTCCCAGCCCCTGCAAGGACCACAGCAGGAAATGGCTGCGGCGCACGGCAGCTTCGATTTCGCTTTCCGGCGCCACCACCGCCACCGACCAGTGCTGGGGCGGTGAGGTGGCCACCGTGATGGGCGTAAAGGCGATCAGCTTGATCAGTTCGCCGGTAAGCCCCCGGTGCCAGGAAGAATCGTATATGCCGGTGCCTTCCTCGCCGCGCAGCATATGCTTTTGCTGGATTTCATTGATCCGCTGGAAAGAAAAATCCGGGAACTTTTCGGCGCGCGCCTTGAAGGCGCTTTTGCCGATATAGGAGATTTCCGGATGATAGAGGAAACGACCTTTGCCGTCGATGACCCAGGCATAGCCGGTTTCACCCGAGCGGATATGCTTGATGAAAGGGGCCAAAAACCATGAGACGTTGATGTGAAAAAAAAGGTGCAGCCCGGTCTGATCGGCCAGGGGGGCGGCCAGCGTCAGGTAGATTTCGGCACCCTTGAGCACCGGTGTGCTCACCCAGATCCGCTCCTGGGCGAAGGCTTGGGCCATGGTGGTGTTGTCCGGCAGGTCGACGTCCTTTTCGGCGAGGCTCCATTGGCGGTACGGCAGGTAGAGAAAGAGGCGGTCGTTTTCAAAGTCGTAGATTTCGATGCGCCGCACCCCGCTTTCGATCACCCGGCTGAAGGACATCTGGATCGCGGCCTGCATCGTTTCCGGTGAAAAAACGCCGCGTCCCGCCTCACGGGCCAGAAGCTGGATTTCGCGTTTGAGGAAATTGAGTTCTCGCTCGATGAGCCCTTTGACACTGCGGGCCACCACAAGCTGTTCGGCGTTGAACTGGTTTTTGACGATCTGGCGGACCTCTTCACCGGACCATGAACTGAGCGAGACGCCGATGGATAAGAACACCACCAGGATTCCGGCTACCGCCAGAATGATCTGTTTTTCCACAACCGGACGTTTGGTCAGTTCTGACATATTATGCTCACCAGGAAATTTTTTCCGCCCCCAATAGACAGCAAAGGCCGTGCCAGTCGTCAAAACCGAAGTGCACGGCCGGCCTGAAACCGCTTCAGGCGGCGCGGCGGGCGTTTCCAGCGGGTTGCACCGGGGCAAAACGGCGCCCGCGTCCGCGCCGGTGCACGCAAAAATCCGGCGGCGGTGTCAGCTTTTTTTGCGTCCTGGAAAGGAGGCGGATCCGCCACAAAGCCGCTTTCGCGATTCGGAGCGCTGGGGTCTTACCGCAAAAGCCGGCAGTTGAATCATCCGTCGACGGCAGCCACTTGCCGCTGATAAATGTCCGTCTGTTCATCGAGGATCTCGTGCAGGATCGCCATGGTGGTCATGGGGTTCATCAGCACACAGCGAAGCGCGACGATGGGTTGTTCGGGTTCGGTGGGATCAAACACGGTGGTGCGCGAGACGAAGCTCTTGCCCGCTTCGCGCTGGAGACGCTGGATCCGGATATTGATCCGGTTCAAGCGCTGGTTGAGATCGCTTCGAGAAAGACCGCCAGGTGACGGGTCGCGGGGGCGCAACCGGTACAACACGATGTTGAGCTCCGGTGCGCTGAGCAGTTCGAAATCCGGCCGGCGGCGGATCTCTTCGGCAAAGGCCCTGGCCGTCTGGATCCCGTGGTCGATGAGCAGCGCGTAGCCTTGGCTGCCCATGATTTTCAAGGCGCTGTGCAAAATCAGGGAGGCGGCCTCCCGGCTGCCGCAAAGCGAACGGATGCCCAGATCCACCGAACCGGGGCGGTTGATATAGCGCGCGTGGTAGGCCACGGCGTCCATGTAATGCGGATCGCGGAAATAGACCATGCCGCAGCTCATGGGCATATAAAACTGTTTGTGACCGTCGATGGTGACTGAATCGGCTCGCTCGATGCCCTGGAGAAGATGGCGGTAAGCCGGTGACATGAGGGTCGCTCCGCCCCAGGCGGCGTCCACATGGAAGTGGATGCCGCGCTCGGCGGCGATTTCGGCCAGCTGGGTCAAAGGATCGATGGTGCCGGCCTCGGTGGTGCCGGCAATGCCGACCAGGGCCATGACGCGGGTGCCGTCTTTTTGCAGATCCTTCAAAATGCCTTGCAAAGCTCGTAGATCGACCCGGTTGCGGGCGTCCACCGGCAGGCCGAGCACGTTGGCGCTGCCGATGCCCAGAACCCCCCCGGCCTTGCGCAGGCTGTGGTGGGCCAGGCGCGAAGCGAGTACCACGACGCGCCGCACGCCATGGGCCTCCATGGCCGCCGGCAGACCTTCGGCCTCGATCCCTGAAAATCCCGGCAAAGGGCCCAGCAGCCGGTTGCGGGCCACCCACAGCGCCGTCAGGTTAGCCAGGGTGCCGTCTTCCACGAAGGTGCCCAGGCAGGTGTCCGGATTCTGCACATACGTGGCGTAAAAATCGTCGCTGAGGCCGAAGATGAGCCGGTGAAGTTTGGCCAGCACCTGTTTTTCGAGCACCGAGACCACCTTGGAGGTCTCCAGCTTGACCACGTTCTGGTTCAGGGCCGCCACGATGGTTTTCAGGTGCACCATGAAAAAGGGGATAGCGGCGGTCATGTGCCCCACGAAGTAGGGAGAGGCCACATTGACCGCGTGGGGGGCGATCTCTTCGATCAATTCGCTGATGATTCCGGCCAGCTTTTTTTCCGGGTGCTCGGCGATGGTCACATCGGTGAAGCGGGCCGCCAGATCGCGCAGTGAAGCCTCCCGGGTGATGCCCACATGCGTTTTGAGAAAATCGTGCAGGCCGAAGAGGATCTGTTCCATGTACTTGAGCAGGGCGCTGCGGGCTGCATCGTTTTCCGGCTTGAGGAAAATGCGCTGCAAGGTGGACCAGTCGGCCACCAGTGGGCGTGGGGTGGTTTCCAGAACGGACACGGTTGTCTTCGGCTCCCTTCCGGCCGCCCGGTCGCGGGGCGGCGGCGTTGCGTTGACGGCCGTTGCGGCGGCCGCATCGACCGGCACTGATAGCACACTCGCGGCGCTGTCGCCAAGGTTGTTTGTCGATGCAGGCCGCGGGGCGGGATGGAGGATGGTTAAGCGGCCAAGTCCGATTTTTTATTTGCCGGCCGGTTGGCCCTCGATACCGAGCCGGGCCAGGGTGTGGGCGGTGGGAATGCCGGCCGCATCGTAGCCGCGGCACCGGTAGTAGCGCGGCAGCATCTTGGCAAGGGGGACCGGCTTTTGCCTGGGGTCGTGGCTGGTGTGGAGAAATCGCGGCGGCAGGGTGTCATCTTCTGCCCGGATGCCCCAGCCGGTGTTCATCAGCCGTTCGAGCACGTGAATCCGGGCCCCGGCCCGCAGAAAGGCGCGGCGTGAGATGCGCATACCCGTGGCGGCCTGCCAGAGGTTGCGGTAGACCAGGACATCGATCAGGGGCAGGGCCAGGTGCGGCAGCCACTGCATGGAAAAACCGAGCAGGAACTTGGGCGTATAGCGCGCAATGGGGGCTTCCATGCAGTAGGCGTACATGGTGAACTGGCAGGTGTGCAGCGCATTGATGCAGCAAGTCAGGTCCTCGAAGAATTTGACGAACTGCGGCTTGGCCCAGGTGGTGTGGGGGTTGAGCAACCCGTAGAAGACTTCCAGGCTCACCAGGTAGGCGGACAGATGGCACCCGCCGCGGTTGGCCACCGCGTAGGCCAGTCCCTGGCCCCAGGCCCCGCGCGGATCGTAGGCGGCCATGTCCAGCCCCTTGACGTGCTGGGCCATGTCGCGGCCGCCGATCTTTTCGGCCATCAGCCGGGTCCCCTCTGCCATCAGATCGCCCGTCTTGCTGCGCCAGGCCGTGGCTTCCAGGGCTTCGGCGATCCCCTCGGGACGCCCGAAGCGCAGGTCGCTGCGGATCAGGCCGCGTTCGGCGGCCTCCATGATAAAGGCGATGGTGGCGCCGGCCGAGATCGTGTCCATCCCGAGCCGGTTGCAGATATCGTTGAAAACCACGATCTGTTCCGGATCGAAGATCCCCAGGTTGGTGCCGAGCAGTCCCACGGTTTCGAACTCGGGCACCTGGTGGACCGTGCCGTCGGACAGGGTCCCCTTGTGGCCGCAGCGGATGGGGCAAAGCCGGCAGGCGCTGGCCGAGGTGTCGAAGCGCTCGGCCATGGTCTCGCCGGCCACCCGGTGGCTTTCGGGATGGCGCCCGGCGGTGAAGTTGTTCACCGGCAGGATCCCGGCCGTATCGCAGATCTTGAGGTTCCCCGGGGTCCCGTAGCGATGGTAGACTTCAGCGGTAAAGCGGTTATGGGTCAAGCGCCTGTTGGCCTGGCGCACGCATTTCTTGAAAGCTTCCGGCCAGGCCGGCACGATTCGCGCCTTGCGGCCCCGAGCCACCACGGCCTTGAGCCGTTTGGCGCCCATGACCGCCCCCAGGCCGCCGCGGCCCAAAAAGCGGTGACCGGAGGCCGCGTTGGCAAAGCGCACCAGGTTTTCTCCGGCCGGACCGATGGCCAAAACCCCGTCGAGCCGGCCGGGGGACAGGGCGGCCTGGGCCGCGTCGGTCTCCAGCCCCCAAAGATTGCCGGCCGGGGTGATGGCGATTTTTTCACTGTCGATGGCCAGCACCGAGGGTGCGGCTGCCCGGCCGGTGATCAGCAGACCGTCGTAGCCGGCGCTTTTCAGCGCCACCCCGAAGGGGCCGCCGCAGGAACAAGAAAGCATGATCCCGGTGAGCGGCGAACGGGTCAGGGCCGCGAAGCGGGCCGAACACGGAGCCCCGGTGCCGATGAGCACGCCGGGCATCAGGGCGATCCAGTTGTCCGGCCCCAGCGGATCAGGATCCGGTCCGAACCGATCGTAGAGCAGTTTTATCCCGAGGCCCTTGCCGCCGAGATAGCGGCGCCGGTCCGCTTCGGTGATGGTAATGTGCACCGCCGTACCGGTGCTCAGGTCGACCTGGAGCACCGGGTTGCCGGCGGCCGCTACGACGAGTTTTTCAGTGGTCATCGACAGAGGCCTTGAATCATGTTCTTTGCGGCGTAAGTGTAAAGATCCTTGTAGTCTTCGCCCATCAGCGGGGTGTTGCTGATTTTCTCAAAGAGGATCAGGCTGTGCAGGGTGCTCCAGAAGGTCACCGCGGTGCGGCGCGGATCAACGTCGCGAAAGACGCCGGCCGCCACGCCCTCGGTAAGGGCCGTGACGAACAGGGTGATGATGCGGTTGCCCAGCCCCTCGGGGTCGGTGGCGAAGTTCGGTGAGATCCCCGCCACCGGCGAGGTCAGAAAGTGGTTGATGATGCTGAAATAGTCGCGGTGCTCCAGGCTGAATTGCAGGTAGGCCATGGCCATGCGTTCGAGGCGCTGGGCCGCCGTGCCCGGTTCCTGCGCGGCCCAGTTCATCGTCAGATAAAGCAGTTGGAGCCCCTCAGCCTCCAGGGCCACGAAGATCGCCTCACGGTTTTCGAAGTAGGAATAGATCGAAGCGGTTCCCAGTTCGGCCTGGCGGGCGATCTGGTTGATGCTGGTGGCCTCCATCCCTTTGCAGAACAGCAGCGAGCGGGCCGCATTGAGGATCTGGCTGCGGCGTTTTTCTCGCTCCCGGGCACGGCGTTCCTTGGATCCCATCAGTGCTCCAGTTATCTTCCTATTTGCAGTATTTGCCGAATCCGCCCAGGGAGAAGTCGTTGCGCGGGTTGTTGGCGTAAAAAACGTACGGGTGATCCGGGGTGACCTGTTCGATGATCGTGGCCCGGTCGGCCCGGTCGTCGACGATCAGCGTCGAGCCCATCTCGAACCAGCGCTTTTGCGGGTCGTCCTTGGCGCCGAAGGCCGCCAGGCCGAGGATCATCGTCTTCCAGTATTCCTTTTTGCGATCGTAGTTGACCTTGTAGCAGGCCATGCCGGTTTCCTTGTCACACCACATGATGCTCACGCCGTAATTGTAGCTCTGATCCTTGGCCACCATTTCGCCCACCAGAACGGTGCGCTTGACGTACTTGAGCCCGGGCATGGCCCAGGGGGCACCCTTCCACTTGTCGCCCAGGCGGTAGCCAATCTGCAGTTTGGGCGCGTCTTTGCCGGTGACCCACTCTCCCTTGTCGTTGGGCTGGACCGGCACCGGTTTGGTGTCGACCCAGGGCACCAGGGCGACCTTCTCTTCAACCACGCGCATGTTCATGGCGGAAATCTTGCCCTGGTAGCCGCCCTGGTCGTCGAGGGTCAGCTCCGAGCCGGCGAAGGAGTCGCTGCGCCCGGCCGGGCTGCCGCGGCGCACCCGCCGGATGCCGGGAAGGTAATTATAGCACATGTCAGGCTTGTTTTCCCGGTAGCGCCACATCATCGAAGCCACCCCCTTCATATCGTAGGGGAAGGTGATGTTGTTGATGCTCATGAACTTGATGTCGTCATCGTTGGGCGTGTCGCGCTGGGGCGGGTATCCGTCGTAGGAGTAGTTGAGAAAGTTGCCCGTGACCTTTTTTTCCAGGCCTTTGCGGCTGATCAGCTCGCCGAGAAAGACGAAGCGGATCGAGCCGATACGGTGCAGGTTGTAGTAGCGGTTGTAGTTGACCTTGTAAAAGGCGTCGGGGTCCTTGGCGTCGATGGGGTCGGGAAAGGGCAGGCCGGCGATGAACCCCGCGCTGTTGCCGGTGGCCGCGTCGACGATGAAGCCTTCCTTGAGCGCGTATTTGCCGCGGTTCTTGTCGCATTCGGCCACAAAGGACGGCTCTTTCATGATGGCGCCGGTGTCGAAGTCGAGTTTGTCGACGATCGTAATGGTCATGTCCCCCTTCTGGATCCAGGCCATGACGCTGTCGGGCACCATTCCCTTGATTTTATCGCAGTTGGTCTTGTCGATGACCTCGCCGGCGAGCGCCGGCACGGCCAGGGCGCTCAGCAGTGCCAGGACGGTCAGCAGGTTTACGGTTCGCATCACTTTTCGCATGGAAATATCTCCTTTCTCTCCGGCGCGTGCCGGGTTGCCGATCAACGGAACAGGTAAGAGATGGTAAAGGATACTTCGTCCTTGTCGCGCACCGCGCCGGTGTCGACCATGCAGTTGGCCGTACCCAGGGTGCCTTCGACCTTGAAACGCCACATATCCCACTCGTACTCGCAGGCCGGCTGGATGGCCCAGTTGCCCCGCGGATCGTACTGCACGGCGATTTCCGGCTCCAGGGTGCCGGACAGGTAGGTGGTGCTCAGCTTGAAGGTGAAGGTTTGCTCGTAGCGCTTGATGCTGTCGTAGTTGCCCGTATCCGGATTGGTCACCGGAAAGACGAAGGTGTCGCGGTAGTCCTTGATATAGGCGCCGAAGTATTGGGCCACGGCGGTAAAGCGGGTCGAGCTGTTCAGGGGACGGATCCAGAAGAGCTTGTCCAGACCGAAGGCGAAGCGGATGACGTCGCTTTCGGGCAGGGTGCCGTCTTCGGAAAGAATGCCGATCACATCGCCGCTGGCCAGATTCATGTTGAAGTTGACGTCCGGATCGAAGAACGGCTCGTCCTGGAAGTAGGCCAGTTCACCGCGGAACACGACATCCAGATCCTGCTGCCAGAAGTTGAAGCTCCCGCCGGTGATATACAGCGGCTCGTAGACGGCGTCCTGGAGCCAGTACTCGGGAAAGATGGCCAGGCTGCCCAGGTAGTTGAACTGCGCGCTGGCCGCGCCCAGGATGCTGGACATGTCGGCGCCGGCCAGGGCGGCCTTGACTGCGGCCGAGGCGGCTGACGGCACGCCGGCGGCGCTGCTGATCAAGGCGGCATAGGCATCCTGGTTGCTCGAATTGGAGAAGGTCTTCTTGAGCATGCGCCGCAGCACCGGGTAGGCCGTGGTGACGTAGGTGCGGTAGTGGGCCAGGGTGAAGCCGAGATTGTCGCCGAGGATCCCGCCGACCCTGACACCCCAGCGGGCGTCGGAAAGGTCCGAGTCCGGCACGCTGCGTGACTTGAAGTAGGGGATGGTGGTGTCGAGCAGCACCCCGGTGGGTTGGTTTTCGGTGACGGCGTACGGCGAGCCGGCCGCGGTGGTGGGGCCGACCCGGTCATCCGAGCGACCGAGGCACGGGGAGATGAAGCCTTCGATATTCAAAGAGCTCAAGAAACCGAAAGAGCCCAGATTGTAGGTGCTGCGGGCCATCCAGAGCGGGATGCGGCGGTCGTCGAGTTTAAGAAAGGGGCGGGTGTTGTCCAGCGGGTTGATGGCGTCGAGGAGCCGCTTGGCATCGGTCTCGCCCCAGGCGAGGTTTTGCCTGCCGATGCGCAAAAAAAACGGCCCGGAACTCAGGTCGAAATAGCCTTCACGCAGTTCCACGTCCGTCTTCTGGTCGTCGATGTCATCGCGGATCTGGGGGTTCGTGTCGCGCACATTGCGCCAGACATCCGGACCGTAGTCGAAGATCCCGTCATAATAGGCCCGGCCCACGAGATGGTACTTGAATTCGAAGGATGAATCGCCCAGTTGGCCCATGTCATGGTCGAATTCGAGCTGCAGGGTGTTGCGCTGCTCGACCATGTCGCCGGCCTCGACCTTTGGCCAGCGGTACGGGTCCGAGTCCTCGATGCGAAAAGTGTTGCGGGTTTCGATTTTGCCCGTCAGGTTCATGGTGCCGGCTTCGTTGAGCGAGATGGCCCCGCAGGGTCCCGCGGCCAGCAGCAAACCCAACATCCAGCCGATGCTTGTTTTGATCCATCTGTTTGCCCTCATCGCTTGTCGTGCCTCCTCCGTTGATGATCCCGTTGATGTTAGAAGTCTTGTCGGTCCATTTTTTCCGGGGTGCTGCAATCGCCCTCGCCAGCGGGCGCTGAAGATCCGAGCAGGCCGGCACCGGCCACAAGCAGCAGGCCGGCACACAGCAGCCAGCGGGCCGGTTCGGAAAACATCCGCAGTTCAACCGGGGCCCAGGGGATCAGCAGGGATGCCCCCACGGCGGCCCCCAGGGCTATGCTCGGAAAGGCCGCCGGCAGGCGGCCGGCGCGGGCCAGGAAGATCGCGGTGCCGAAGGCCGCGGCCAGCGGAGCCACGGCCGCATCGCCGATGCCGATGGCCTGGCCGGTGGCGCCCATAAGCAGCCAGACCCCCCCCTCGGCCGCGGCCAGGCACAGGGCCAGGCGGGCGGTCAGAAGCGGCGCGCGGGTCCAGATCAGTGCCACCAGGAGACTGGCGGCCAGGGCCGTCCACAAAGCGCTCCAGTAGGCCTTGATCCCGGCCTGATTCATGGCGGCGATGGTCCCCATGAATCCGGTGGCGGCCATGAACTCCACCTTTTCGGATGGATTGGCCGCGATGAAGGTCTGTGCCCGCTCCAGGCGCCTTTGCATGGCCCCATCGTCGTCGCTGCCATACATGGCCTGGATCGAACCGCGTGACCAGGTCTCGTCGAGCCACTGGCCGGCGTTGCCGCCCATCTTGATCGCCCCGCCCCGGGTGAGCCGTTCCTGATCATCGGCCGGGATCTGGGCCCATTTGGGGTTTCCTTCGTGATAGATCCGGCCGATGAGCTTCATCATCATGGCCACCGAAATGCACGCGCGCGCATCGGTATCGCTGGCCAGGGTGTCCTGGAAGCGGCCGATGAGCTCCATGACACCAAGATCCTTGAGTGCCCCGGGCTGGCGCCCTTCGGCCACCACCGTCATGTTGTAGCCGCCGATGAAACGGTCGTTGAACAGCGCAAAGGCGCGGTTGTAAGGGGAGCTGCGATAAAAGAGGGCCTTTCCCGGCTCGTTACCCCCCGCCGGCAGGCGGGTGGCGGTCCAGGCACCGGCCAGGGCCAGGACCAGCGCCAGGATAATGGCGGCTCTGCCCGCCGGACAAAAGCCGGCCATCCCGGCGGCCGGTGCGGGGCGCAAGGCGCAGGGAATCAGCGCCAGGGCCAGGGGGGTGGTCCATAAAACGGCGGCCCCGGCGCCCACTGCCCAGCAGATCGCGGCCCGGCCCAACTCGGCCAAAAGCGGCACCGGGGCCGCAGCCATGGCGGCGCCGGCGGCCGCCAGGACGAAAACGCCGGCAGCCGTGGGCGGGATTATGCGCGCAGCGGCCCATTTCAGGGCTTCTTGCCTGCCGCTGCCCTGGAAAAGACGGCGCCGGTATTCACGGACCCATGCGGCGGCCAGGGTGCATGCCAGCGTAACGATAAACAGCAGCGGGACGATGGTCAGAAAATGGACGGCCGAGGCTGTCCAGCCGCACAGGCCGGCGCCCCAGACCGCGGTGGTCACCAGGGCCAGCAGGGGGACCAGCACCCCCTGGAGGCTGCGCAGGGCCAGCAGCGAAAAGACCACCAGCAGCACAATGGCGGCCAGGCCGGCGGTCTTGAGCTGGCCCAGACGGTGGACCACGTGGGCGCCGAGGGCCGGTGCGCCGGCAAAGTAGACCTGGTGCCGGTCGTCGGACAGGCTTTGCGCCAGGGCCGCCAGGTCGTCATGGAGCCGGCCGAGTTTGTCGCCTTTTTTCCAGCGGGCCATCACCGAGGCGGCGCTCCCGTCGTAGGCGACGAACACCCCGTTGATCGAGGGGTCGGTTTCGATGCGCCGGCGCAACCGTGCCATTTGGGCGGCGTCCTCAGGGATGCCGCGGTCCATGACCGGATTGTTTTCCACCCCCCAGGCCGAAACGGCCATGTGTTTGACGCTGGTTTCGGTGATTGAACGGATATCGGCCGCGTCGCATCCGGGAAGTTCGAGTACGGCCCGGGTGAGCTTCTGGAGACGATCGAGGGTCGAGGCGGAGTAGATGTCGCCTTCCTTAACGGCCAAAATGGCAATCAGGCGGTCCGGTTGGGCGAGCATCTCTTTGTAGCGCTCGTTGATCTGCATGTAGGGATGGGCCGGCGGGAAGAGGGCCGTAACGGCTTGATCGAGTTTAACCCGGCCCAGGCCGAACCCGAGCACTGCAGTGAAAAGCAGCCAGAGGGCCAAGGCGCGGTACCGGCGGCCGGCCAGCCAGCCGATCCAGGCATTGCTGAAATTCATGGTTTCCTCCTGTCTGCCGGCGCTGCCAGCCGCCCTTTGGAGATGGTCAACACCGTGCCGTTCTCTCCGACCACCACCCCATGTTGAGGATCCGGCCCGAGCGCAACGGCGGTGAGCGTGGAACGCGGCGATCCGTCCGGCAGGGCCACCGAATTCCAGGTGCGGCCGGCGTCGACGGAATGGATCGCAACTCCGGCATCACCCACGGCCCAGACCTCGTTTTGCGAAATGGCGATATCGTAAAGGGACCGATCGCTGCCGCTTTGCACCGGGGTCCAGGTCAGGCCGTTGTCGGCCGAGGCGATCAGGTTGCCGTCAAGTCCGGCGGCCAGCAGGCCCTGGGGGCCGGCCGCGATGCCAAACAGGGTCGTGTCGATTCCCGAGGCGCTCTCCTGCCAGCTGTTGCCCGCATCGGTGCTGACAAATACACGGCCCATCTCGCCCACGGCGCAGGCGCTGCGGGCATCGGTGAAAACCACCCCGTACAGAATCACATCCTCGGTCAAAGAGGCGTCCTGCCAGGTGGTTCCGCCGTCGCTGGTGACCGTGATGCGGCCCCAGTCGCCCACGGCACAGCCGTGGCGCTGGTCGCCGAAGGCGACGGCCAGAAGATGACGGCTGACCGGAGCTTGCAGGATACGAAAAGTCTTTCCCCTGTCCTCGGTAGCGGCCAGCAGGCCGCCGCTCCCGGCGCCCCAGCCGCGATTTGCGTCGATCCAGGCAAAATCGAGCAGGGAGCGGGCCCCGGGCAAAGAGGTGATCGAAGCCGCCAGGCCTTCGGAAGTCAGCGTGAGAACGGTGCCGTGATCACCGAAGGCCAGAAAGAGGCCGTCGGATCGTCCGGCCGCCGCGAAAAGCATGATGCGGGGGGCTGCGGTGGTGGGCGGCGGGCCGGCGCCGGCCTCGGGAGCCGGCAGCTGAGCCGAGGCGCACAGGGCCGGCAGCAGGAGAAGGAGAAGCCGAAAAAGACGGAACATAGAGAACCTCCAAGTCAGTTTACCTTTCGATAATCGAGCACTATTCGATTCCGTGGATAAATTCAAGCAATTTGTGTACCTGCTAATAAGATAAAATCCGTCCTTTGCCAGGCTCTATGAATAGGTCTGATTCGACTGTATTGGCTTATAAATCTAAGAAAAGTGTCTACTGAAAGTTGCAGTTGCGTCACGTGCCAGGAGACACCGGAAGAGTGGTTCAGACAATCGACAATGAGGGGGACAAAGCGGCTTGAAAAGTGATAAACGATATTTTCGAAAACCGAGCATTATTCGAGTTGCAAATTTTTCTCGAAGTGTTATTGTCGAGCAGTGTTCTAAAAACAAACATTGTTTACTAACAGGAGGCGCTATGTATCAAGATCTCAATGGCAAGACGGCCCTGGTGACCGGTGCGGGCAAGAAAACGGGGATCGGTTATGCCATCGCTGCCGAACTGGCCGCCAGCGGCGCCAATGTGATCCTGGCGGACCTGGCTCAGGAAAGCGGACAAAACGGGCAGGTCAAAAGCGGCAGTCTCGAACAATTGCGGCAGATCGCGGCCGAGCTGGCCGAGACCCACAGCGTGCAGACCCTGGCCGTGGGGGTGGATGTCACCGACAACGCGGCCATCGCGGCCATGGTCTCCCAAATCGGCGCCGCCTTCGAGCGGGTGCACGTACTGTGCAACAACGCCGGGGCCTCCTTCGGCGTGCCCAACGGGTTTATGACCTACGACGAGGGTGACTGGATGCGGACCATCGACGTCAACCTGCACAGCGTGTTTCGCGTCACCCGGGCCATGGTGCCCCTGATGCGCGGCAGCCGCGGCTGCATCGTCAACACCGCCTCGCGGGCCGGCAAGGTGCCGCCGCTGTTCAACGGGGCTTATGCGGTGGCCAAGGCCGGGGTGATCATGCTCACCAAGGTCATGGCCCTGGAACTGGCCGGAGAGGGGCTGCGGGTCAACGCCATTTGCCCGGGCCAGATCATGACCGACCTTGAGCGCTGGCGTTTCGGCCTCGAGGCCCAGTTTTTCAATTGCACCCCGGCCGACCGGGAGGCCGAAATGTGCAAGACCATCCCGCTGGGACGCATCGGTGAACCGGCCGAGGTGGGACGTCTGGTGGCTTTCCTGGCCTCCGACGCATCTTCGTACCTGACCGGCCAGGCGATCAACGTCACCGGCGGCCAGCTGATGGAACTTTGATCGAAGAAGGATTGGTTCAACGCAAGCGGAGCGGCACGGCGCTTCGCCCAACGGCGCCGCACGGGGCGCCATCGAGGAGGCAAGCTATGGCAAAAATGACCGGCGGCCAGTTGGTCGCCCAGACCCTGGTCGACCACGGAGTGGAGAAGATCTTCACCCTCAGCGGAGGACATATCACCCCCATCTACCAGTACCTGGAAAACACCCCCATCCGCCTGGTGGACACGCGCCACGAGCAGGCGGCCCTGTTCATGGCCGAGGCCTGGGGCAAGATGACCCGGCGCGCCGGGGTGGCCATGGTCACGGCCGGCCCGGGATTTACAAACGCCCTGACCGGGGTGGCCAGCGCCTTTCAGTCCAACACGCCCCTGGTGCTGATCTGCGGTGCGGTGGGCACGGAAACGCGCGAGAAACTCGATTTGCAGGATATGACCCAGGAGCCGGTGATCCGCACCATGGTGAAAAAGACCCTGGTCTGTTTCAAGACCGAACGGGTGCCCGAGTTCGTGGAGATGGCCTTCCGCTATGCCGAAAGCGGCCGGCCCGGACCGGTCTACCTCGAGATCCCCGTCGACGTGCTCAACGCCAAGGTCGACGAGAGCGCCGTACATCGGGCCGCCACCGAGGTGGTTTCGCGACCGGTGGACATCGAGGGAGCCGGCAGGCTGCTCGAGATGATCGGCCAGGCCCAAAAACCGGTGATCATCGGGGGGACCGGCATCTGGCAGGCAGCGGCCGGGGAGACGTTGACACGCTTTATCGAGGCGGCCGGGCTGCCGCTGTTCACCTCCTTATCCGGCCGCGGGGTGGTGCCGGATGATCATCCCCTCTGTTTCGAAGGGGCCCTGGCGATCCGACCGGGCGGCGCTTTTGCCGCTTACCTGGAGACCGACCTGGTGATCCTGCTCGGCACCCGGGTCTGCCTCTATTACATGTTCGGCCAGGTCTTCAACCCGGCCGCGCGCCTGGTGCAGGTGGATATCTGCCCCGAGGAGATCGGGCGTAACCGCCGGGTCGATCTTCCCATTGTGGGGGATGTGGGCGCCTTTGTGGACGAGCTCAACCGCCGCCTGGAAGCCTCGGGAGAGGCCGCGAGCCTGCGCACCCGCTTCGCGCCCTGGATCGAAACCCTGAAAAAGGCCCACGCAGACGGCAAGGCCATGGCCGAAAAGGACTGGAGCAGCGATGCGGTGCCGATCCATCCGCTGCGCCTGGCCCGTGAGGTGAACCGCTTCATGGACCGCGAAGACGATGTGCTGGTGGCCGACGGCGGCGACACGACCACCTGGATGGGGATGACGCGCACCTGCAACCGGCCGGGCCGGTACCTGGACTACGGCATCTTCGGCTCTCTGGCCGTCGGCATGCCTTACGCCATTGCGGCCCAATTGCGCTACCCGCAAAGCCGCGTGGCCCTGATCAGCGGCGACGGCTCGGTCGGCTTCAACTTCATGGAGTTTGAAAACGCCATCCGCAAGAAGCTGCCCATCGTGGTGGTGATCTCCAACGACCAGGGCTGGGGCATGATCCGCCACAGCCAGGAGATCCGCATCGGCCATGCCATCGCCGACGGGACCTGGATCGGCCGGGTCGATTATCACAAGCTCGTCGAGGCCCTGGGCGGCTTCGGGGCCCTGGTCGAATCGCCCGACCAGATCCGGCCGGCCCTGGAGGCCGCTTTCGCCTCGGGCAAGACGGCCTGTATCAACGTGATGACCGATACGACCACCGTCAGCCCCGGGAGCATGGCCCTGGCCAACGTCGGCGCCTACAAGGCCTGACGGGGCATACCGCTACCGCGCGCGGGCGGATCCGGGGCCAGAGGGCGCCGATCCGCCCGCCGCAGTGCATGCAGAATCGGTCTTTTGCGACCGAAGGAGGATCGCTTCCCATGGAAATGGCTGCTATCGATCAGGTCCACCTCAACTTCAACCCCCAGGGATTAATGGTTCTCAACTGCGCCATCGGCCTGATGATGCTCGGCGTGGCTCTCGATCTGAAACTGGAAGATTTCAAGCAGATCATCAAAAGCCCCAAGGCCCCGGCCATCGGCATGGTGGCCCAGTTCGTCCTGCTGCCGGCCTTTACCTATCTGCTGACCATGGTGCTCAAACCCCATCCGAGCATGGCCCTGGGCATGATCCTGGTGGCCGCGTGCCCCGGGGGAAATCTGTCCAATATCATGACCTACCTGGCCCGGGGCAACTGCGCCGTGTCGATCACCATGACGGCCTTGTCCACCACGGCGGCCATCTTCATGACGCCGCTCAACCTTGCGATCTGGGGAGGACTCAACCCCAACACGGCCGCCATCCTGAAGCAGGTCAGCCTCAGTCCGGTGGACGTGTTCACCACCGTTTTTCTCATCCTGGGCATCCCCCTGGCCCTGGGGCTGGCCCTCGGCAAACGGTATCCGCGCTTGGCCGACCGGGTGCGCAAGCCGTTCAAGATTTTTTCGCTGGTCTTTTTCATCATCATCGTCCTCGGCGCCCTGGGCGCCAACTGGTCCAACTTTCTGCGCTACGTGGGACTGGTGATGCTGGCGGTTTTTCTGCACAATCTGCTCGCCCTGAACATCGGCTACTGGTCCGGCAGGGCGGCGCGCTTGCCGATCCGCGACTGCCGGGCCGTGTGTATCGAAGTGGGCATCCAGAATTCGGCCCTCGGGCTGGTGCTGGTGTTTAACTTTTTTAACGGCCTGGGCGGCATGGCAATCCTTGTAGCCTGGTGGGGGGTGTGGCATATTATCGCCGGTCTGACGGCAGCCTGGTTTTTTTCACACCAACGGCTGCCGGATGTTGAACTCTCAGTGCCGGCTGCAGATTGCCGTATGCCTTAGGAGGTTTTATCGATGGGAATTGCCGAGCG
Source organism: Desulfobacterales bacterium (assembly GCA_963668645.2). Taxonomy (GTDB): domain Bacteria; phylum Desulfobacterota; class Desulfobacteria; order Desulfobacterales; family UBA2174; genus UBA2174. The sequence continues at coordinate 434,817 of CAXXWC010000021.1, read as the reverse complement.
TAAGGCGCGCGAGCGCCGGGCAAGGCGCCAACAGATCCTGGATGTGGCCCGCACCCTGCTTTTCGAAAAAGGGCTGCGGGCCGCCTCGATCAACCAGATCGCCAAGGCGGCCGAGCTGGGCGTCGGCACAATCTATTTTTATTACCGCAGCAAGGAGGAGATTTTTGCCGAACTGCAGCAAGAGGGCCTGGATCTGCTCCATGCGCGCATCGACCAGGCCCAGCAGACAACCGCCGATCCTTCCGAAAAGCTGCGGCGGGCCGCCGCAGCCATGCTCTCCTTCGCCCGTGAAAACCGCGACTACTTCGATGTGATCAACTGCTTTCTTACCGCCCCGCAGGTGCTCTTCGAAGCCTCTTTGAAAGGGCAGATCGACCGTCACGGCACCCGCATCATCGAACTGATCTGCGAACTGGTGCTTACGGGCCAGCGCCTGGGAAGCTTCGACGCGCAGATCGACGCGCGCCTCTTTGCCATTCTTTTTGTGGCATCGGTCCACGGACTGATCCACTACCGCAAGCTGGAACCCACCTTGCTCGAGGGGATGCGCTACGACGAGATGTTTGCCGGCGGCGTGGATCACCTGGTGGCCAGCCTGGCCCTATCTGCCTGCCGCACGGCGCCCTGAACGATCCGTCCTACTTGGAAAGCCGGTGGATGGTGACATGGCGGCGCCCGGGCACGAACCATGCATAGCGGCCGGGCATGATCCCTTCCACCTCGCTGATGAATGTTTCGATCAACGCCGGAGCCTTGTCTGCCAGATCGAAGACCAGGCTGCGTCCGATGGATCGCAGCCGGTAGTGGTCTACGCGGTGTCCCGTGCGGTTGACCAAAGACAGATAGGCCGCCAGATTGGCGCTGCACAATCCGCGCAAAATCGTCTCAACGCGCTGGCGCTCGCCGGGCTCGGGAGTTTCGATGGGCGGTGCCGGCGTTTGTTTGAGCGGCATGGTCAGGGTTTCGCTGCGCCGTTCCAGGCTGCGGCATTCATACTCGACCCACTCGAGGCTGGTCACCGGCACCATCTTGGCCGTGGCGACCAGTTCGGCGGTCATGCGGTGGCACAAAGCCCGCAGTTGGCGCAGCTCGTTGAGACCGATGGGCCTTTCATCCGGCAGGGCGCCGAGGGTGGTCTTGGGCCAGCGGCTGCCCGGCGCTTCGGGGGGCAGCTGGCGCAGGGTGCGGCGGATGTTTTGTTTCAAACCTGCCAGCGAAGGGCTGAAACCCTGGTAAGCCAGGATCGGAACCCCGTGCCAGGCGATCATGAACGCTCTGGGAATCAAGTTTGTGGCTGGATGCCGGGCCACGATGCGGGCAAGGGTTGTGCGCATGATCTTTCCTGAATGCTGCGCCAGAACGATCCTTTTTCAATCCGCCTGGATCGCCATTCCTTTCAGATATTCCCCCTCGGGAAAATTCAGCGCCACCGGATGGTCGGTGGCCTGGCCCAGGTGATGGAGGATGCAGGCGCTGCGTTCGGCATCCAGCGCAGCGTCGCTGACGATCTTCTGGAACAGGTTGCGCTCGATGTGGCCGGAGCAGGAAAAGGTGAAAAGCCGCCCGCCGGGCCTCAGCAGCTTGAAAGCGAGCAGGTTGATGTCCTTGTAGCCGCGGGCCGCTCGGGAAACCTGGCTGCTGGAGGCGGCGAATTTGGGCGGATCGAGCACGATCAGATCGAAGCGGCGCCCCTCATCACGGAAGCGGCGCAGTTGCTGGAAGACGTCGGCCTGGATCAGCGTTACGCTCTGGGCTGCAAAACTGTTCAAGCGGGTATGCCGGTCGGCCGCTGCCAGGGCTTCGCCGGCCGAATCGATCTGGGTGACGCTGCTCGCACCGCCGTGAAGGGCCCAGAGGCCGAAGGCCCCGGTGTAGCTGAAGGCGTTGAGCACCTCGGCCTCGCTGGCATAGGCGCCCAGCAAGCGGCGATTTTCACGCTGGTCCAGGTAAAAGCCGGTCTTGTGACCGTTATAGACATCCACCTCGAAACTCAAGGGGCCTTCGCGGATCGCGATCGGCTGTGGGGGCGCCTCACCCCACAAGCTGCCCGTGGCCGGCGGCAAGCCCTCTTTGCCGCGCACCTCGGGGTCGGAACGCTCGAAAATGCCGCTCAGGGGAATTTGCTGGTGCAGGGCCGCCACGATATCCCGTTTCCAGGCCTCCGCTCCGGCGGCCAGAAACTGACACACGGCAAAATCCGCGTACCGGTCAACGATCAGGCCGGGCAATCCGTCGGATTCCGCGTTGATCAACCGGTAGGCGTCGGTTTGCTGCAGTCCGGGGCAACCCTGCCGGCGCGTGGCGGCGCGGGCGATACGCCGGCGGAAAAAATCGGCGTCGATGCTGCACTTTTCGTCCGCGTCCCAGAGCCGCACGCGGATTTGCGAGGCAGGTGAGTAGGCGCCCAGGCCGAGGGATTGACCATCGGCGGTAAAGAGGGCCACGGTTTCTCCAGGTTCCGGCCTGCCGATAACCCGGGCGATGGCCCCGGAAAAGACCCAGGGATGACGGCGGCGCAGGGAATGATCGCGCCGGACTTTGATGATCACTGTGTGCATAGGTACAGCATGGTGCAAGCCGGGCCGTTCGTCAAGCCGGGTTGTCTGTTTGGGCGATGCCCGAGGCCCGGTAGACCCAGATCCTTGGAATCTGGCGCTTGCCGTCCTCGGTGATCCGTTGAAACGGTTTCCAGCCGGGGATTTCGAATCGCAGCGAAACGATGCGCGCTTGGGGCCTGAGTCGGGCAAAGCGGGGGACCAGCCGCTTCATCTGGCCGGGCAGCAGGTAACAGAACACCACGTCTGCATCGCTGAAATCGACCTGAAAGAAATTGCCTCGTACGATGGTGATTTGCGCCTGGGCGATCCGTGACTTGAGTTTGGAAATCCAGCAGAAAAACGGTGAAACCTCGATACCCACAGCAATGGCCGCGTACTGGCGGTTGGCTTCGATCAAAAGGCGGCCGTCGCCGCACCCCAGATCGTAGACTTTTTCTCCGGCTTTGATCTGGGCCGCTTCCAGCATACACTGCAGCACTTGCAGGGGGGTTGCCTCGTAAGGTGAACCGCCGATGAGGTAGCTGGCCAGGAATATGACCATCACCGACATACCCGCGGTGAAAACCAGGATCACTAAAATCAGGGCGATGCTGACAAGCGCGTCGAGCATGAAGCATCCTCTGGATGGTTTGCAGGTGCCGGGCGCTTTTGCCACAGGTCAGCCAGGGTCGAGGCCCCGGCGGTGGACAGCCAGTATGTAATCCGGCCGCTGCATCCCGGGTGGAAGTCTTCGGCGTTGAGGGCCACTGCGAAGGTACCGGCTGTCGGTTGACTGACGTCTATTCGCTCGCTGGCGGGATCCTGCAGGTCCAGCTCCAGCTGGAGTTGAGAGGCGGCAAAAATCAGCAAACGGCGCCGGGTCAGGGCCACGGTACCGGTCAGGCTCTGGCGGTGCCGGGCGATGTAGCGATTCGGCTCGCGATAATGGCGCCAACTGATGGTCAGGGGGATGCCTTCATCCAGGTAGCACAACCCTTCACTTTCCAGGCCGGTACGTTCGGATCTGGGCAGCGCACCGATACGAAAGAGACGATACAGCAGGGTTTTGGGCATGGGGAGCCAATCATGGGAAAGGGGTGTTATCGCTGTTCATGCCGGATTTCTTTGTGCCCCTCGTGCTGCAGGAGCCAGGCCTTTCGCCACAGCCCGCTGGCGTATCCGGTCAACTGCCCGTCGGCGCCGATCACCCGATGGCAGGGGACGATGATGGCGATGGGATTGCGGCCGTTGGCCGCACCGACCGCCCGCACCGCGCGGGGCCGTCCGATATCCTGGGCGATGTCGCGGTATGAAACCATACAGCCGTAAGGGATCTGCATCAACTGGTGCCAGACGGCCAACTGGAACTCGGTCCCCTTCAAGGCCAGGGGAATATCGAAATGGTTGCGCACCCCTTTGAAATAGTCGCCCATCTGCACGGCCGTTTTATCCAGCACGGCATTGCTGTTACTGAGGTGACGCGGGTGGTCGACGAAATCGATGGATCGCAGGGCCTTGTCATCGGCGCAGATCTCCACCAGTCCGATGGGTGAGGCGATGTATTTGTAATGGCAGCTTTGATTACAGGACAAAGAAAACACCTCCATGCTTGATTCAGCAGTTTTTCAGGTCCGTCAGGTAGGCGTGCACCCGTTCAAGGGTGTTTTTGAACATGCGGGCACCGGCCATGGCAACCGGCAGGTCCTGGGGCACCCCGCACGCGCCGGCAAAGGCCGGCCCGACAATCTGCGACGGGTCGCCGGCCTGCGGGCTGTCCCGGATGGCGGCCAGGTAGATTTCCAGTCGTTGCTTGAGAACGCCAAAATAGTCGATCTCGTGGCCGATGAGCAGTCCGGCGTTGCTGGACAGACTGCCGGCAAATTGCTGCACCGCCTGCCAGTAGGCCTGTTGCAGCGAGTGTTTGTTGGGGCTGTCGGCCAGCAAGAAGGTGATGCTCCATCCAACCGTGATGATTTTAAGGGCCTGAAGCTCGTATGCCACCGTGTTTTGCAGTGCCGGGCTCGCGGCCGGCAGACGCTCCAGGGACCACTTGACATCCTCACGGTCGATGGCAAAGGCGAAAAGTGTCTCGACCGCCTGAGCCATCGGATCTGCAGCGGTCAGGTTGTCTTTTTGCGGGTTGCTCGGCACCATCGGTAATCCCGGCGTTTGAAAGGTATTTTAACTGCAGGAGATTACCACAGCCGGCGGTTTTTCATCAAAGAGTTTTCCGCGCCTGGCCGCAGCGGCGAAGCAACCGCATGTCTCTTGTTTGTTTCATCTGGCTGTAACCCGAATGATTCTAAAGAGGGCCTTCAGCACAAATTTTTAAAGGCCGCCCCTGATCCAATCGGTGAAAAAACAAAATTAGAGCAGTTGGTTGGCGCATTCGCCGTCATTCTCCCGACGGTGGTATGCAAGTTGCTTTGGAATGATTCCCAATAATCCTTTCCGGCTGTTTCCATTGCCACTTGAGGCAACCCCTTAAAATCTTAAAAAGGAGGAGAGCGGCGATGATTGATTTAGGCATGTTTGGACACATCGAGTTTACCTGGCACTTTTTCATGGCGGTGTTGAGCATTACGCTCATCGATCTGGTTCTGGCCGGCGACAATGCCGTGGTGATCGCCATGGCGGTCAAGAACCTGCCCAAGCGACAACGCACATGGGGAATCGCCCTGGGTGCGGGCGGAGCGGTGGTGATCCGGGTCATTGCCACCTTCCTTGTCGCCCAACTCCTGGCGCTCAAATATGTCAAACTGGTGGGCGGGGCGGTGATCATCTGGATCGCTGTCAAGCTGCTCACCGAAGGGGCCGAGGACGAGGCTCACGGCAAGGAAGCCGGCAGCATCTGGCAGGCCCTGTGGATCATCATCGTGGCCGACATGAGCATGGGCATCGACAACATGCTCGGGGTCGGGGCGGCCAGCCACGGCAACATGTTCCTGCTGATCTTCGGCCTGGGGCTTTCGATCCCCTTCGTGGTTTTCATGAGCAACATCCTGGCCAACCTGATGGACCGCTACCCCATCATCCTGTGGATCGGGGCCGGGATCCTGGGCAAGGTGGGCGGCGAGATGATGATCACCGACGGGTGGGTCGTCGGCCTGCTTCATCCGTCCAAATGGATGGTGTACGGCACCGAACTTCTTTTTATCGTCTTTGTCTGCGGGCTGGCCAAGATGCTGCTGGCCCGGCGCAAGGAGGCGGCCGGAAAAACCGAAACGGCCGGTAGCGTGCCGGCCATGGCAAGCGCGGCGGAACCGGCCCCCATGGCGGCAAAGAATGGCTGACATCATTCGGGTGCCACGCTATCCAGCGCCGGCTCCTTAAAGACGGGCATGCAGGGCACCATCGCCTGCGGCCCGTCTTTTTTATGCAGTCCAATTCGTGCTTGAAGCCACTTCAGGGAAAACCGGAAGATGGGCCTGGACGGAGAATCCTCAAGCGCGATCCATGATCCGGGCGGTGGCCGATCAGGAGCGGATCTGATTGGCGATCTCGAAGGCGGTCACCGTTTCAAGGTGGGCCGCAGACAGGCCGGGAACCGTGATCACCGGCCGGGTGAGGCCAGTGGTGCGCTTTTGCTGGGGCTGTTCGATGCTCAGAATCCCCAAAAGGGTATAATCGCTGCGTGAAGCGGCCAGAAGGTTAGTCATAGCCGCACTGCACCGGACGGTATTGAGGAAATAATCCATGGGGTTGCGCCGGGTCCAGAGGGGATGGAAAACGATGCGGCTCACTTTTCGGGCAAGTCCTTCCAGGCGCCATTGCGCCATGCGCCGGTTGTTGATGGCCGCCACGGCTGAAAACGTCAGCTCGCGGCCCGCATCCGAAATCTGATGGCGATTGTAGGCCAGGTAGCGCAGATTCTCGGTTTCCCCGGGCATGCCGCTGAGAATCAGGATTTCCTTGAGCGCCATGGGAAGCGACGGCAACACCCGGCCGAGGGAATTGATCATGTCGTCGAGGAAATCTCGAGGCATATCAACATTTCCGAAAGATGAAGGGATTTAACGAAGGACTGATAGTTATTGAACAAGGTTCTATACAACGCTAAAGACGGCTTGACAAGCCCTGATTGTGAGCCGAAACCCCATATCCGGAAGGGTCAGGCCCGCTTGGTGCGCTTCAGGCAGGCCATGTAGAAGCCGTCCAGGGGATCCCGGCCGGGGTCGGTGAGAATGGCGCCGTCGGCGCGGATCAGCCGGCCGATGCGGGACACCAACGGCGCTGGCGGCGCCGGCAGCGTGTAATCGGGCCGCTGGTGCAGGAAACTGCCGATCACATCGATCGATTCTTCAGGTTCGATGCTGCATACGACGTAAACCAGGGTGCCGCCGGGCTTGAGAAGATCGGCCAGATTGGCCAGGATGGCCTGCTGGCGCCGGGCGTAGCGGGTAAGGTCTGCTTGCCGGCGATGCCAGCGGGCATCCGGGTTGCGGCCCAGAACCCCCAATCCGGAGCAGGGGGCATCGATGAGGATTTTGTCGAAGGCCGGTTCGTCCCTGGGCGCCGGGGCCGCGGTCCAATCTGCGATCCGGGTTTCGACGCCGCACACCCCGAGGCGGCGCATTTCGATTTGCAACGCCGCCAGCCGGTCCGGGGATCGGTCGGTGGCCACAATGCAGGCCCGATCGGCGGCCAGGGCCGCCAGGTGCCCGGTCTTACCGCCCAGGCCGGCGCAGGCATCCAGGATCCGCTCTCCGGGTTGCGGCGCCAGGATGAGGCCCGCCAACTGGGCAGCTTCGTCCTGTACCTGAAAATAACCTTCGGCAAACCCTGCCAGGGTATCCACGGCGCCTTGAAATCCGCCGACCACAATCCCGTCCGGGGCCATCAGCGTAGGGCGCACATCGAGTTCCCGGCCGCTCCAGTCCGCGGCCAGGCGCTCGCGGTCGATCTTCAGGGTATTGGCGCGCACGGTGAGCAGGGGGATGCGGTTGGCCGCCTCGCAGCGGGCCCGGGTGGCGGCCGCACCGTCACGGGTCATCCAGCGGGCCAGAATCCAGTCGGGAAAGGACAATTCCACTCCCAGGGCCGCCACCGGATCCTTGGCCGGATCGGGGAAGGGGACCTGAGCGCGGTGGCGCAGGGCATTGCGCAGCAGTGCGTTGACGAAAGGGGCGGCGGGCCGGACCTTGGCCTTGGTCATCTCCACGGCCGTGTGGACCGCGGCGGCCGGCGGTACCCGGGAAAAGAAAAGGATCTGAAACAGGGCCAGGCGCAGGATGTTGCGGACCGTGGGATCGATTCGGGAAAAGGGGCGCGAAGCGAAATGGGCCGCCACCCAATCAAGGCGGCGGCGCCAGCGCTGCACCCCGTAGGTCAGGGCGAAGACCAGGGCCCGGTCGCGCCGTTGGAGGTGGGAATGGGCCCCCAGGGCCTTTTCCATGAGCCGGTCCAGGGTGGTGCGGCCCTTGTCCAGCTCCTCGAGAATTTCAAGGGCGATGCGACGGGCATCGTCGCTTGCGGCAGCGGCAGGCATCAGCCGAGGCGGGTGCCGGGAACCACCGGGGTTCCGCACAGAAATTGAGCGGTGCAAAGCTGTTTGCTGGAAGCGGCCTGGATCCGGTCGATGACCAGGGCGCCATCCCCGGTCATGACCCACAGTTCGTCGGCAAACCCCGGGATGACGGTCCCCGGCTCGGCCCGGGCGTCGGTTTCGGCCGGCCTGGCGCTGATGATCTTCCAGCGCTGCTGGCCGCAAAAAGTAAAGGCCCCGGGCCAGGGGGTCAGGCCCCGGATCAGGGCGTCGATTTCCGCAGCGCAACGGGCCCAATCGATACGGCCATGGTCCCGGGTGAGCATCGGGGCGTAGGTGGCCCGGCCTTGGTCCTGGGCCACTGGCGTCAGTTCGCCGGCCGCCAGACCGGCCACGGTCTCCACCAGCAGCTCGGCGCCCATGCGCGCCAGGCGGTCGTGCAGGCTGGAAGCGGTTTCGTCGGGCCCCAGCCGGGTTTCGGCCGCAAGGAGAAGCTCTCCGGTATCCAGGCCTGCATCCATCATCATGGTCGTCACCCCGGTGCTAGGCTCGCGGTTGATGATGGCCCACTGGATGGGCGCGGGCCCGCGGTACTTCGGCAGCAGCGAGGCGTGCACGTTCACCGCGCCGAGACGCGGCAAGGCGAGAAGTGGTGGCGGCAGGATCCGGCCATAGGCCACCACCACGAAAAGATCGGCCTGGAAGGCAGCCAGGGCTTCGACCGTATCCGCATCGCGCAACCGGGTGGGCTGGAGCACCGGCAGATCCAGGCCTTGGGCCGCCACCTTGACCGGCGGCGGGCTGAAACGGCGGCCCCGGCCCCGGGGGCGGTCCGGCTGGGTGACGACGGCCAGGATGCGGTGCCCGGCTGCGGCCAGGGATTCCAGGCAGGGCACGGCGAATTCGGGCGTGCCCATGTAAACGATGGAAAGGGGGGCTGCGTTCATGTGGATTGCTTGAGTTGTTTGCGCACCCTGCGCTTGTAGATTTCGCGTTTGAGGCGGCTGATGCGGTCGATGAACAACACGCCGTTGAGATGGTCGATTTCGTGCTGCAAGACGATGGCCGGAAACCCTTCGGCTTCCATTTCCACCGGTTTGCCCTCACGGTTGTAACCCGTGACCCGCACCTTCAGATAGCGTTCCACGTCGGCGCGAAACTCCGGAACGCTCAGGCACCCCTCGTTTTCCGAGAGCTGGCTCCCCTCTGTGAACACGATCTCGGGATTGATCAGGGCCCCGGGTTGGCGCGGGCCGTCGGTCTGCGATACGTCAAAGACGATGATGCGCTGATCCAGGCCGATCTGGGTGGCCGCCAGGCCGACGCCCGGTTCGGCGTACATGGTTTCGGTCATGTCTTCGATGACGGTTTGAAGCGCTTCGTCCCAGGCGGTGACCGGGCTGACCGTACGCTTCAGGAACGGGTCGGGATATGTCAGGATTTCTCGGATGGCCATGGGCTTGTTCTCTCCGGGCATCTTTAAGGCCGCAGCCCTCGATTTCGGGGCAAGGACCGCCTTCCGGTTAATCAAAGGTCTATACTAAGACGCGATGGCTGATTTTCAATCCGGCGTTCCCTGGAACCGGCGCGTGAGCTTTCCGATCGTGTCCAGGCGCATCCCGCTGATCAGCATCGAGACCAGGCCGATCAGGATCACCGGAAAAACCTGGGCCGCGTGGTTGACCAGCGTAAAGGCCAGGGCCGGTCCGGCCGCGACGCCGAAAAATGACAGGGCAAAAACACCGCCGGCCTCCCAGAGCCCCCACCAGCCCGGCACGGAAGGCAGGGCGATGCAAAAGCAGATCACCACCATCATGGCCCCGGTTTGCGAAAGGTGCAGTTGCAGGCCGGGAAAGCCGATGGTCAACACATGATAGGAGAAGGCCGTCAGCAGCCAGATGAGGGCTGAAAGAGCTATGCAGCCCAGCAGACGCCAGGGACGCCGGGTCAGGACGAGACCGGATGCCAGGTGGTCCAGACCGGCGCCCAAAGGCAGTATGACCCGGTTTTCGATCCACTGGCGGCGCGAGGCTGAAAGCCCGGGGAAAAGCTCGACCAGGCCCCGGATGATGTTCAGGGCATGGCGGCGGACCGGTTCCCGGGTAAAGAGCACCACCGCCGCGACGGCCATCAGAGCCATGTAGAGGGTGGCCCGCCCAGCGGCCAGGATGACCGGGCCGTCCAGCTGGTGTCCGCCCAGGGTGACCGCCTTGCCCCGGCCCAGGTCAAGATCGGACAGGACCCAGGCGAAAAGGGCCAGCAGGGTGAGCATGTCCAGGATACGCTCGGCCAAAACGGTGCCCAGCCCGGTGGCGAAGGGAACTTGGCTCTGCTGGCGCAAAATCGCCGGCCGGGCCAGTTCGCCCAGCCTTCCGGGCAGGATGCAGTTGAGCATGAACCCGATTATCATGGGATGAAAGGCCTGCATGAAAGCGACTTGCCGGGTAGCCCCCAAGATGACCTGCCAGCGCAGGGCCTTGGCCACCAGCACCAGCCCCACCAGAACCAGGGCCAGAAACAGAAAGCGGTAGTCCACCGACCCCAGGTAGCGCCACAGCATGCCCAGCGGCACGTTGCGAAAAGCCAGGTAGAGCGCGCCGGCCGACACGGCGCCGCCCAGCAGAAGGGACCAGCGGGTCGACGGTGGCATCGGTTCAGGGGATCGCCGCGGCCAGGATCCTGCGGCCGGTCTCGACATCGCGCTGGATCTGATCGGACAGGTCCTTGAGGCTGGCAAAGCGGATTTCGTCGCGGATGCGCTCGATGAAGTTCACCCGGATGGCTTGGCCGTAAATATCGCGGTTGAAATCGAGAAGGTGAACTTCCACCGTAAAGACATGGTCGTCGAAAGTGGGGCTGAAACCGATGTTGGCCACGGCCGGGAAAAGCTCCCCGGCAAGCTCGACGGTAACCGCATAGACGCCGGTGGCGGGGCAAAGTTCGTCCTGGAGGGTGATGTTGGCAGTGGGAAACCCGAGCAGGGCCGCGCCGCGCCGCCTGCCGACCTCCACCGTTCCGCGGATCTGATAATGGCGCCCGAGCATCTTTTCGGCCTTGCCCATCTGCCCGACCTGGACCAGTTCGCGGATCCGGGTCGATGAGATGCGGTCAATGGTTGCGCCGGGGCTGCGGATCCAGTCGGCCACCACCACCTCGTAGCCCAGCGGGCCGCTCATTTCCCGCAGCAGGTCGATGTTGCCTTCCCGATTGCGCCCGAAGGTGTAATCCTGGCCCACCACGATGGCCCGCATGCCGATGCGGCGCACCAGCAGGTCGGTGATGAAGCTGCGTGCCGGGATGGCGGCGAATTCACGGGTGAAAGGCACGCCGATGAACACGTCGATGCCGGCGCTGGCGATCAGCTCCACCTTCTGCTGGTAAATCGTGATCAGGGGGGGATGGCCATTGGGTTTGACTACGCGCAGGGGGTGAGGGTTGAAGGTCATGGCCAGCGATGTGCCGCCAAGGGCATCGGCGCGCTCGATCACTTCGTGAAAGAGGGCCTGGTGGCCGATGTGTACGCCGTCGAAGTTGCCGATCGTCATGACGGCGTTATGGAAAGGTTTGTCTATTTTTTCAAGATCTTCTATAATCTGCATCTTTGAATTCACAAAAAATTTCTTGCCCCATGAATTTTCTTGACAGCCAACGTAAAACAATCTAAATAAAGCACCCTCTGCACGAAATCAATGCTTTTTATCGGCGCAGAGAAACCCGAAAGTGCCGAAGTGGCGGAACTGGTAGACGCGCTAGGTTCAGGGTCTAGTTACCGTACGGTAGTGGGAGTTCGAGTCTCCCCTTCGGCACCAAACGAAAACAAGCCTACCTCGAAGAGGGGTAGGCTTTTGTTTTTTCAGCAAAAGTCCTGAATTTTCCCCGGGTCACCCACTTACACACAAGCCTTACACACATTTGATCGCAGAGGGGGCCTGACGATGGCCCACCCTCACGGCGGCCCCCATTATCTTATCCGTAATAATTACTCTTGGTGCTTCAGGTTGCGTGTTCCCCTTGACCTTCAGTTAGCAATCGGTAAAAAGGAAATTCGTCGGTCCCTGAAGACGGGCCGAATCGGACTGGCCAAGTCCAAAGCCCGGTTGCTGGCAGGAGAGTATCAGGAACTATTCCGAAAAATGAGGGGGCATGAGGAGATGACCGAAGTAGGCTTTGGGCTGTATACCGACTCTATGACAGATGAGGAGATTCAGTGCGCCGCGAAAAAAATGATGCTTCGTTTTCTTGATACTGCCGAAGAAGATAAGGTGAACGCTGAAAAGCCCTTGTCTCCTGCTGAACTTGAAAAAAAGAAAATAAGATTAGCCGAACAACGTGACCGGGCGAAAGATCAACTTGCCCGTTGTGATTATCATTCCATATCAGTACTGATAGGTTGGTTTTCCAAGGTGAAAAGTATATTTACAATCCCCCCGATTGAAGGTTCTCCCACCTATCGCAAATTGCAGAGAGAACTTCTAAAACAACTGGTCATATTCTTTGAATGTGAAATTGACAGAGCCAACGGGGACTATTCCCGCGGCAACGAGGATTACTTTTTTGGGACCGAACCCGGTTCGGTTGAATTTTTCAGAAAGCTTCAAAGGCTACAATTCCAAGAGACTCAAGTTTATCAAATTCCAGAGGCGAAAACTGAGCCAAAAGATCAAGGCCCATTTTTGGATGAGGTTATTGAAGAGTATCTTTCCGACTGCACACGACGTAATTCAGCACCAAGAGCGATAACGGAATATCAAAGTGTATTGAAGAATGTATCAAGGTTGTTGTCTTTAATTACAAATAGTACACCATTGTCTATCCATTTATTGAATAAGAAGATTTGTATTGAATTACGAGAGACACTCCTAAAATTGCCCAAGGATTATTTTCAAGACGCCATGAGAAAAAAGCCAAAATATGCTGGCATAGGTCTTTCGGAAATTGTCCAGGGAAAGTACAAGGAGACAATATCAATTGGGAACACGAATAAATACATATCGTTTCTTAGCACGTTACTGAATTTTTGTGTTTCGATGGATCATATTAAAGAAAACCCTGCTGTAAGGTTAACCATCAATGTAAAGAAACCACCCGCGTCTACAGTACGAGATATTTTTTCACCTGAAGATTTGTTTGCTCTTTTCAATTCGAAAGAATACACGAAAGACAAGCACATTAAGGCATCAAATTTTTGGGTGCCTATTCTTGCCCTGTATACTGGCGCCAGACTCGAAGAACTATGCCAGCTTCTGGTGGAAGATCTAAAGAAGACAGATGATGAAATATGGTTCCTTGACATAACAGCATCGGAAGACGACGACGGCAAACGAATCAAGACAGCTTCGGGATACCGATCAATTCCACTGCATCCTTTTATCGTGGATGAACTTAACTTTCCCGGGTTTGTGGAAAAGATCCGTTCAGAAGGCCATGAAAGAATTTGGCATGAACTTAGTTACGTCAGCGACAGATGGGGGCATTCGATTGGAAAGTGGTTTAAGAGATATAAGGAAAGATATGGAATATCGGATCGAAAAAAGTCTTTTCACTCATTCAGACACACATTTTCAGATAATCTAAAACAACAATTGATAAGCGGCGAATTGATTGATGAACTAACGGGGCATGTACTTCAGGGGGAAAGTCTTAGTCGTTACGGGAAGCCATACGGTATTCCTGCCCTTTACAATGAAGGTATTCTCAAACTGAAGTATGACCTTGATCTTTCGCACCTTCGGAATAGTCGCTGGGTAGTGCCCAAATAAACGAAGGTTTTCATTTTGGACCGCTACGTGAAATTGGCAAGGCTATCCACCGCAAGCCGGATTACTTTTCGCGTAGCAGGCCGTTTTAGCAGTAGCTGGGGACTATCCGGTCAATCCTTGTCCGCTTCAGTGAGCGTTTCCTGCTTCGATTGCTCGGTCATAGACTTGTTGTCCTTTATTTCTTTTACCTTAGGCATAGAGTATCTTTGTATCATCTTTTAAAAGATAATGTTTCCACTTGTATACTGTAAGAGTAAAAGAGTAAAAACAAGCCTAATCTGGTAGGATTTTAGCCTCTCTTTCTTTTATATCATTGTAGTTTGGCTGAACTGAAAATCTCCATAATTTTAAAACACCACATTTATGATTCTCTGGAATCAATATCCCCATTTCGGTTGGCTGTAAATTTGGTGATAGCATATGGATTTTTCCTTCCGATGATGTAAGGAGATTATACTGGGAACTAATCATTTCACTTAAAAAACCAACCATTGCGAAACCTTGATTCTTATCCCACTGCTTTGGCGAAACAGATAATTCAGTATAATCAAGCAAGTTATTATCCATATGTGAATTTTCTTTCACCTCATCCCATTTACCGTGTAAAAATAAAAACCAAGCTAATTTTTTCTCGAATTTGTCAGTTATTTCTGCCCCATTTGAATAAATTGATGCTTTTTTTATTATAAAATGTACTTTCCCATTCGGATTCAAATTCCGTGGTTTTTCTGGGTCAGCATATACACGACAGGATAGGGGCGGAATGGTTCCTATCATGCAATCACCAATTTTTGACATTTCATTTCGGACCAGGGCATCCGAAATAGAGATGCAAAAATCTGATTTATATCGATTAAAATACTTCGAGTCGATTAGTGTCCACAATTTCCATCTTGACCAATACAGAGCTATTTTCAATGGAACTTTAGAAAGATCTGCATAATTTGAAAGACTATTTAAATATTTTGATTTTAATTTATATAGGCTAAGAGGATCTTTAGGATGAAAATTCTTAACTTCAATTAGATATTCTTCTCCTGATTTTGTAATCAATCTAAAATCAGGGCGTCTAATGTTTTCATCCAGGCTAAAAAATTCCCCAGAATCTTCTTCAGTTAAAATTCTCGATTCTCCAAGAGCGGCAGCTATGTATGCGAACATGGATTCTATGCGGAAGCCGTAAATTAATGTTGGCGTTTCTCCATGTCGTTTAATAGTTTGCAACACACGAGTAGCGAACTTTTTGTGAGTTGATTCTTCCTTTAGAGACAATCCTTCAGTACGAGAAAATTCATCAAACATTCTAAGAAGCTTCAATTGATTTTCGTCTGTCATATGACGTTTCATATTTATTCCAAAGTGGGTTTAGAAGAGTTTGCCTTTAAGATTGTTAAGGAATAAAGGCAGAACAATTTTTGTTGTACCCGAATTGATAGCTCGTTGAACGTATGAGATAAGACTGGCATCAGTTGACATTAGGCCCCCTTATATCCTTACTGTGATAGATGGAATAATCCTAACCTCTTTTCCGAATGATAAATCCGATACAAATTTCTTTGCAACATTTGAAAAGTCTTGTCCCCTTTTAGGGCAATCAATTTCGGCGAGTCTAATTTTGATTTGCTCAGAACCATTTTTTAAAGCTGTAATTGTGTCACCATCGGACACACCGACTACTTTTGCAGTATATTCTTGAGCAAAAAGGCAAGCAGGTATAAAAAGCAGAAGCAACATGAAGGTAATGGATTTTAGCGATTTTTGCATTTGATCCTTTCTGTTATATCACTTTGTGTGAAATATTGTTCAACACATAGTTTAATGCACAGTTTCCGACTATTGGGTATAAGTACCCTGACCAAAAACCCGTTCTATGCGGTTCTGAAGCCTCGTTTGAAAATCTGGAAGTTTATCTTTCTCCCAAAAAATGCAATTATATTGTCGTATATCAAAATGCAACTTTTTCTCTTCATCTTTTATACAAGTCCATATTACCTCCAAACCAAGACCTTTTGCAAAACCCGCCTCATAATATACACCTCCTCTTTGCCCTGTAAAATCAGCCACTATAAAACGACTGCGCCTAATCTGAGCGATTATTTCATCATCAATCTTATCGTTGTATTCTCTTTGATCTACCCTGTGTGGCTTATAACCCGCATCCAATATAGCTCTTGCAATCGTTTGGTCATAAATAGATTGCATTTTGTCATCGAACCACATAGCAACAAAACATTGATTGCTGTCAGCACCTATCCGTTTTAGGTCATCTAATTTAGCCCACCCATTTGGCAATATTTTATAAGAAAAAGAAAAGCCCATATCGGTAACCACTTGTGTCCATTTTTGAATATATTTCCCTGATTCTAAATATTCAAGAAGTTCATTAAGTTCATTTTCATTGATACACCATCCAATGCTAATCCATGAAATATCGCGCTGGGCATATTGACCAGCAAATTCTGTTTTACGTTCTAATCCAAGTAATATTTTGTTGGATCTTTCATGAAAGCTTGGAGTAGGAATTTCACTAAACCAATCTATGTTCTCTGTCGTAATTTTCCAAGACTGATTTTCGGATAGCCAACCAGAAATATTTGCTCTTTGTCTGTTACTAAGAGGTGTGCTATTCAAATTAATCAATGCTTTTCTTGTGAGAAGATAATTTCCGCAACGAGGACAATCTACTGAATAAGTGTCTCTTGTTCCCAAACCACTGCATTGAATATTCTCCTTGCAGAACGGACATGGCTCCATCCAATTATCTCCTTTTCAGATAGAAGGGGCTTCTTGGTCGCAGTCCATCGGTCCTCCGATGTTTTATGTTAACTAAAATCTGATTTTTGCATTAAAAAAATATAAAAAAATAAGGCGCCTTGTCAACCTGGATTTTAGCCCCGTTGCGCGGGTACCACCCCCTAATACTGGATAGGCCGGGGGCCAAATAGACTTTTTCTTGTGACAGGAAGCCCCCCCCCAGGGGGATTACATGAGGGTTGCCACGTGTTCCAGGCTGTCTATCAGCATCCGCCGGTTCCGCTTCACCCAGTCCTCGCCGTTCCTCTTCAGCATGTCCTGCATCCCCCGAATAGCCAGCCCCTTGAGGGCCGGTGTCACCGGAAAGGGCAGCTCTTCGACTCCGAGCAGCTTCAAAACGTCTTCGAACGTCAACCGGGGATCTTCTTTCTGTTCCATTGTTCCATCCTCCCGAATGACTGGTAGCGCCAAGGCCGTTTGGCTGTCAACAGCTTCCATCGCCTCGTTAACTTATGCCTATTTCTTAACCAGTCACGATTGATCAAATACCCTGTTAGGGTCGGGAGTTAAGGTGGTTTTGCCCCTTGCCTTGCATTTTTCTGCTTGACAGCATGTTAAGTTTTGATCATTCTGCCATAAAACAACCATTGCTGAAAGGGGCAATTCTATGAGGAAGGGACACAACGACAACAGGCCGAAGACGGGCAGCACAATTAAGGTAGATCCGATCAAGTCCAAGAAGGACATTGTGGCTATCAAGAAAATGCTGGCCGACAATCCCAGGGACTTGGCCCTGTTCACCGTGGGAATCAACACGAACCTGCGGGCAAGTGACCTGCTTCGGATTACTGCGGGCATGGTTCGGGGGTTGAGTGCTGGGGATGAATTGGAAATGAAGGAAAAGAAGACCGGCAAGCTGCGGCGGATTACCCTTAACAAAGCCTGCACGGACGCCATAACGGCCCTTTTAGACTCAAGGCCATACCAGGACAAGGACAGTCTCTTCAAAGGGCAGAGAGGGCCGTTGACGGTCCCCTCGATCAATCGCTTGGTCAAAAGCTGGTGCCGGGCTATCAACCTTCAGGGCAATTTCGGAAGCCATACCCTGCGGAAGACTTGGGGTTACCATCAGCGGGTCACCTTCGGAACGGACATTCCCACGCTAATGGTTTGCTTCAATCACAGTACCCAGCGTCAAACGCTGGACTATCTTTGCATCCAGCCCGATGAGATACGGGGAGTGTATGAAAACGTGCTGTGACCGTCTCGGGTGGAGTTATCTGCTTTTCGGAATCGATAGGCACTAATTAATTTTCTCGTAGGAGCACAACCAATATGCCACCAATCCCAAAGGACGTACAGCGAGCAACAGAATTGGATAACTCAAGAGCATTGGACTTGAGGCGTGATAGTTCGGCGCTTGAAGTATTATCGGCCCTTTCAAGCATACTTGCTGAAATGCGTACCGCTGGACTTGAAAACAGGAAAAACGCCTTTCCGCTTGAGAAAACTCTTCGGGCTGTCATTTTTGACCTGTACGTGGCCTATAAATGCGACTCAACAATGTATCTGCATTTATCTCTTAACAGTAAAACCTATCAAAGCAAATTACGCTATTCGCCTAATTGGCATAGTTACCGTGCGATGAGAGCTGTGATAGAGCATCTTGAAAAACAAGGCTATATTACTAAGGACCCTGGTTTTCATGATAGAAGCAATTCTGGGAAGGGCAGACAAACTCGTATTCGAAGCACCAAAAAGTTGATCAACGTAATCGAAAATGACCCCAATGTCAACGTATCCATGATATGGCGCCACGGTGAATTTGTTCTATGCCCGTGTTGCGGTCGGCCGGCAGTTGTCAGTCATGGCCAGATAGTCGAAGACCAAGCGGACGTTGCGAGCCAGTTGGCGCATTTTTTGCGCCACGCTGCGCACACCTTTGGATTTAATTGCGCTTACGGCAAAGCGGCGCAACCGGGTGATATTTTCAGGCCCGTGGCCTTTGCGGATACGGCTGCGGTCTTCGTCGAAGTTCCAGTCGATGATGTAATGGCATTTGTTTTCGATGCACCAATGGCCGCGGTTTATGGCCAGCAGGCATCGGGCGTCGGCCTGCTCGGCAGGTCTACTGGTGATACCGTAAGCAATCTCAAATGATTGTTTGCCGCTTTTTTTGTCCGTGCATCGGCGTTCGATGACAAAAGCTTGTTGGACGTGAGGAAAGTCGAGAAACTCGTTGAGTTCGGTGGTGGTCCAGATCTTGCGCTCTTCGATGCGGCCGTGGTCGGGCGGGTCGCAAAGGATGAAATCGGGTTGGCCGCGGTCTTTGAAGTACAGACCGATGTCGTCGAACAGTCCGGGCTGGTTGTTTTTGACGGTGAAGTGGTAGTGGGCGCCGCGCTGCTCGACGATGTATTCGGCGAACTTTCTCTGTGTCAGCAGGGCATCGGCGGTGATGTCTTTGTTTTCGATCTTGATGGCATCGAGCAGGGGCTGGGCGGTCTTGATTTCGTTGGTGCGCTTGACCTTTTGGTCGTCTACGGCCAGGTTGCCGACTTTTTTTGGGTGTAGCAGGCACTGGTGGTATGGCCGACAACGCTCATGATGTGGGTCTGATAGCCTTGATCGTCAATGGCGTTGCACATGGTTTTGCCATCGATGGCCAGGCATTGGTCGCAGCCGGCGTGGATGCTGTTCCATTTTTGCAGGGCGTCGTCGAGGCGTGCCGGATCGACCCGGATGAGCACATCGCGGATGATCGACAGACTCGGCACGCTGTAGTGGCCGTTTCGGTAGCGGCATTGGAAGCGCCGGCGTGCTTTTTGTCCGAGGCTGTTGGCCCAATCGGAGATGGCCTGGTAGCCGCGCATGCCACACAGGGTTGCTGCGGCGGCGATGGCCAAAACGGTTGCCAGACGATGGCGTCGGCCTTGGGGACGTCGCGGATCGGGGATGTCGGCGAAAAATCGGGGCAAAGATTGCATGTGTTGAGCCGGCAGCATGATTTTAGGATCTCCTGTTTGATAAAGCGGTGGCAGCATGGTCTGTGACAAGAGGGTTTGCGCATCGGGGCGCAACGGTTTGACAAAAACCATTTTGGGTGAGTCGGCCGTGTCGCTGTATCCTTTGGCGTGCCGATGAAAACCTTTGGAGTTTCCGACCGCAGTCCAGTTGTCGGCTTTATAGATGGTTCCCTTGAAGCGCGCGGGATCGACGAAGGTTTCGAGCAACAGCACGGGATGTCCGAAAGCGGCTTGCCAGTCGGCGGGCAGTCTTTTTCGGCACAAGGCCAGGATGCGCGAGGCCATGTTTGGCAGATGCCAGTCGGGCAGGATCAGAAAACGGCTGTTGTTGGTCAACAAATTGAGCCGATCGAACTGATGGTTAAAGGGCCAACCGATCCACTGATCGCGAGCAGCACATTTGAGGGCGGGAGCGGAAAAGCTGACCAAGCCGACCCATTGATCACCGATACAGGCCGCATATCGCAGGGTTTCACCGATTTTGGGCAAGGCGCCCAAGTAATGAT
Organism: Desulfobacterales bacterium; assembly: GCA_963668645.2. Lineage (GTDB taxonomy): Bacteria > Desulfobacterota > Desulfobacteria > Desulfobacterales > UBA2174 > UBA2174. Next base: position 414,750 of record CAXXWC010000021.1, on the reverse strand, counting down.
GCCGGTGCATCAAGCTCTGGAAGCGCTGATCTTGATTCCGGCGAACTAACCGAACAACGACTTGTTTGAGATACAACACATCGCCCCCCATTAACGAAAGATGACCTGCCGGGGAGCTATATAACTGAATATCAAGGGGTTGTCCAGATGTTTTGATAACCACTTGGAGTTTAATGGCTTATCGAATCAGCACGAAATCACCATGGATATGGCGCGATTATGAAGAGGAAATAATCATCCTTCGTGGGAAGGATAAAAAGCAGATTGAATACGATGATTCTGATGCAACAATACGCATGAGAAACACCTTGAAAAGAATCAATGAGTGTTTGGGCCGTCATTCCATTTTACTGTACGTCAAAGACAGTGAGCTGGCTAAAATCCGCGATGAACTTGGCCATAGAATAGATTTTACTCAGAAGCACCTACGACGGATCTTCAATAACGGATCTTTCGAACAAGGTGGGCGGTTCTATGGTGGATGGTGGCAAAACATTCCAAGCGAATATCGCCATCTGATAAGAATCAACGGAAAAGATACTGTTGAATGTGATTATTCTGGCCTTCATGTAAATATGCTCTATGCACAAGAGAAGCTTGAAGCACCATCGGGGGATGTTTATCACATTGACGGCTATTCTAATGATAAGACCTGCCGGGATTTTGTGAAACGACTGCTGCTTGTTATGATTAACTCTAAAGATCAGAACGCCACTTGGGCGGCGATGCATGAGGCAGTTAACATCGGCGGTCAAAGTGGAAGCAAGCTTAAACTTCCTCAAGAGATTAAGTCGACCAAACGAGAAGATATTTACCCTATCATAGAGGCATTCAAAAAGAAACATCAACCAATCGCACATTATTTCAATACGAGTGCTGGGATTGACCTTCAATACAAAGATTCACTCATAGCAGAAAAGGTCATGTCGACCTTTGCAATAGAAATGGATTATGCGATCCTGCCGATTCATGATAGCTTTATCATTCACCATGGATTAAAGGAAGAACTAATAGAAGCAATGAACAGAGCGTTTCAAGACACCTGCGGTGTTGATACGCATATTGACCTTAAATTCAACAGCATTGATAGAAGGCAACAGAAAAGGCGAGAAAGGGAAGGGATAACATCACCATTAGATAGAATTGAAAGATTAGAGCATGCACCAATGCTATGGAACCACAAAACGGTTGGATTCTGTAAAATCAGTATGTTATCCGATTATTTTTGCCATACTTGATCATATTTTGCGATTCTCAAGGAGCCTGTGCTTTCGTTTTCCGGGGTGTCGGCTTTGCGTCTAACTCATAGAAAACACATGTAATGATTGTCATTTACGATAGATGGCTATCCTCTTTTTCGTTCTTGTCAAATCGTCCATTTCTTGATAATGTATTGCATATATGCCCGGTTGCGGCGATAACCTGCAATACTTTATCGGGAGGGCGATATGGATGGTTCGACCGAGGTTTCCCAGCGTCTCGCGGTCCTGTTCAAGCAGCATCCATGCTGGATGATCGGGCCGCTGAGCCAACAGATGGACTACTCGATTCCATCAACCCGGCGATTTCTGGCCCAGAACGGCTACTACAGCAGTTTTACGCACAACGGACGATGGTATACCCTGCGTTCGATTCCTCGCTTTTCGCGCGAAGGACTGTGGTTTTACCACGACATCGGCTTTTCCCGGGCCGGCAGTCTGACCCGTACGCTGGTGGCCCTGATCGATGCCAGTCTGGCAGGGATGAGCGCCGAAGCGCTCGGCCAAAAGTTGCGCTGCCGTTGTCATTCGGTTCTGGTCGGGTTGTACCGCCGCGGTCTTGTCCAGCGCCAGCGCCAGGGACGCGCGAACGTTTACCTGGCCAGCAATGCCAGGACCGCCGAGGCGCAACGTCGTGTCCTGGAAGCGCCCGTGGCGGCGGTGCTGCCAGCCGAGATTGCAGTGATGGTGCTGGCCGAATTCATCCGCAAGCCGTCAGCCGAGCCGGCCGAGTTGGCCCGCCGGGTGTCGGCCCGGGCCGCCGTGCGCATCAAGGCCGACCAGATCCGGGCGCTGTTTGCGCAGCACGGTTTAAAAAAAATGCTGCCGTTGCGGCCATCGGCCTCCTGAGCCGCCTCAACGAACAACTGCACCAGGAGGTGCGCCCGTCGGCGTTGTTCGCGCAGCCGCCGGTGGTCGATTTTCGCTACCCGCACCGGCAGTGCTCCTGCGGCGGTGCCTTGAAAGTCCAAAAGACACAAACCAAGCGCGTGGTCAGTCTTTCGGTCACCTATATCGCCCGCCGGACCGTGCAACGCTGTACCCGTTGTGGCCGTGTCTGGGAAGATCCGGCCCTGCGTCAGCGGGTGGCGCATCGTTGCAATACCGCTTGGGACGTGCTGGTCTTTGTCGGCCGTCGCCTGTTCGAGGACTGCCACAGTGTCGGGCAGGTTCGCAACGAGCTGCTGGCCCGCGATGTGGTGCTGTCCGATTCTCAAATCACCAAACTCGGCCGCAAGTTTATCCTCTTGCTGGCTCTGGCCCATCGGCGCGCCACCCCGCGCATCAAGCAGGCCATGGCCAGAAGCGGCGGCTATATCCTGCATCTGGATGCCGTGCATCAAGAAGATGCGCCCGCTCTGATGTCAGGCATCGACGCTCTGAGCCGCCTGGTGTTGGCCAATGTCAAGGTGCCCAGTGAACACGCCGCTCAGATCATCCCGTTTTTGGAAAAGATCAAAGACGACTATGGCGATCCGATCGCCTGTGTGCATGACATGGGCACAGGCATCTGCAAGGCGGTCGGGGCCGTGTTCCCCACAAGCAAAGACTTTGTCTGCCACTTTCATTTCTTGCGCGATGCGGGCAAAGACCTGATCGAGCCGGCCTACCGCGAGCTTCGTGGCTGCCTGCGTCGCCATGCGTTCAGCACCCGGTTCCGTGCGTTGGCCCGCCACGCCCGTCGGTTACTGGCCGAGCCGAACGCCCTGGCGATGTATCTGGCGGGCACCCAAACGGCTGCCGATTTGAGTCTCACGACCCCTGCGGCGGTCTATGCACTATCGCTGTGGAGCTTGCAGGCCAAACACTGCGGCGATGGCTACGGCTTTCCTTTCGATCGCCCCTTGCTGGTACTGGCCGAACGGCTTATGATCCTGCTCGATTGCCTGCCGCGCCTGCTACAGACACTTCCCGGCGACAACGTGGCCGGCAGCCGCTTGTTTGTCCACCTGGCACGAAAGGTGATGGATGTCGTCGCCGATCCGGTCTTCGAAAAAAGCCTCGACTCGTTACGCTGGCGTTGCCGGCTCTTTGATCAGCTTCGCCAAGCCATGCGCATCGCACCTTCCGGAGGCCGAGACGGCCTCAACGATGATGGTGCCGCACCCGCGATGGAAAGTATCCGCCAGAGCGTTGGCCAATTCCGTCACCGTCTCGATGCCGAAGCAAAGCTGGCAGCCGATCCGCTGTGCCGCAAACTGGCCGAACAGATCGACAAGTATCACGACAAACTGTTTGCCGACCCGATTGACGTGCAGACCCCTTCGGGGCCGCAGGTGGTTTATCCCCAGCGGACCAACAACATCCTGGAACAGTTCTTTCGCAGCTTGCGCCGGGATCATCGCCGCCGTACCGGCGATAATCGCATGCACCGCGCGTTGCAAACCATGCTGGCCGATACCCCGTTGGTGAAAAATCTGTCCAACCCCGACTACATGAAAATCCTGCTCGACGGCCGGCCCAATATCGAAGCCCTGTTTGCTGATTTGGATCGAACCTCGGCTTCCGAGGAGCTGATACCGGCCGCGGATGCCGATCGCATTCTGCCTGGTTTTAAAGCACTGACAAAAATACCGGATCTTCCCGTTCGAATCTCACAGCGCGCTTCTGCGGCTTTATCCGGGGCAAAATCCAACCAAATTGTGTGGCCATAGCACCAATGGGCTTAAAAGAGCTGTTAGCCATAGATGAAGACTATCAAATCTTCGAAGGACTTTTAGAGGAACATCGTAAATACAAAGATGAGATTATACGTCAACAGCAGATACGAGAAAGGGTAGCTTAAAGATCCAAGGGAACAATTGATAGGATTATTTAGCCGACCACTTCGTTGGAGACTACGTGGCGGACAATTAATATTAGAAATTCTTTCCTAACCCTCTTACCATCTTGAGGGATGGAAGAGGGAAAAGGATAGATAGAATATAATAGATAAAGACAGAAAGGCCCGCGGCCCAAGAGGGGACCGGGGGCCATTACTAATAACGATAGATTAAGCTATTCATTTTAATCAACTATCGGCACCGAAAGTGCCCCCATAATCAATCGGAAAGGTTGGGACGATCCGGCAGGCTATGGACCCATTTGCGGTATTGATTCATCAGGTCGTGGGCTTTACGTAGATAGCCATCTAAGGCGCCCAGTTCATCTTTGGAAAGTTCGGTAACCGGGATACGAATGCATTGACGGGTTTTCTTGTTTTCATAATAAACTTCGCTAAAATCCAATTCTTCGTCACCATGCAGCAAAACCATCGTCATGATAATCCCCCGTTCGTAAATGTTGTCAGTTCGCAGCGCCGCCTTAATGCTGCATATCTTACCCGGTGTTTCATCCAATGTCAATAACTTTAATGATTCCAGCCTTTTAAGTATGCAGACAGGTAACGGTTGTTGATCGGAATAGTTGAAAAAGACCGCCCAAGACTCCCGGCCTAAATCGAAAATTACCTGCACTTTTTAAAGTTATAGAACTTGTCTTAATGAATATCACCATCGGGTGAATAGGTACGTAGCCGTAAAGGTTGGTAAGCGTTCGGCAAACCGCACCCCAACCGCCCGATAAGCCTGGTTTCGCGTTCCGTCTGAAGTCTATTGAGAGCGGTTGTAGGGGAGCAGCTTGCGGTAATCTTCTTCGGTTTTTGCCAGCGGCAGGTTTTCGAACAGGTAGGTCAGATAATCGTACACCTTCCAGCCATTGGCCTTGGCGGTTTCGATCAGACTGTAATACACGGCGGCGGCACGAGCGCCGTCCGGGTTGCCGGCGAACAGCCAATTTTTTCTGCCTAGCACAAACGGTCGGATCGCATTTTCCGCCAGGTTATTGTCCGGCCGCAACCGGCCATCCTCAAGATAGCCGACCAGGCGCTGCCAATTGTTGAGCGTGTAAAGAATAGCCTTGCCGAGCAGCCCTTTGGGAGGCGTCGCCAAGGTTTTCGCGTCCATCCAGGCCTTGAACTCGTCGAGAACCGGTTTGGCTTCCCGCTGGCGCAGATCGCGGATGGCATCCGAATCCAGCCCGGCTTCACGTGCCTTCTTTTCCACGGCGTACAGCCGGCCGATATACTCCAGGGCCTGCTCAGCGCTGCCTTTGCGTTTGGCTCCTCCACGGGCCTTGATGACTTCGTCGAACTTGCGCCGGGCATGTGACCAGCAGCCTAACAACACCACGCCTTCTTGCCTGCCCAATGCGTCATACCCGCTGTAGGCATCGCATTGCACATAGCCTTGGTATCCACTCAGATAGTCAAGCGGGATTTGCCCCGAACGGCTCGGATGATATTCGAACACCAATACCGGCCGGTCCGGCTGCCCTCCTCGAAACAGCCACATATAGGATTTGCTGGTGTCGGCCTTGCCCGGTTCTTTCATCACCTGAACCGTGGTCTCATCAACGTTCACCACCGGGCCGGATCGGATTTCCTGACCCATCAGGTCCATTAGCGGCCGGGCCAAGTCGGCCACCTTGATCAGCCAAGTGCACATGGTCGAACGGGGCAGGTCGATACCAATGCGCAAAAAGATTTTTTCCTGCCGATACAATGGCAGGGCGTCTTCGAACTTGGAACAGACGATATGGGCTACCAGCGATCCGGTAGCAAACGACTTGGGGATCAGTTGGGGCGGCACCGGAGCGATCTTGACGGTCGGGCCATCATCTTCAACCCCATCACAGGTTTTGCAAGCGTATTTGGGGCGAATATGACGTTCGACCACCATCGTTGCAGGCGTATAACGCAGTTTCTCGCAGACCTCTTCGCCAATCTTGCAAAGCGACTGGCCGCAGACACAAACTTTCTCGGATTCATCCAGATCGTGAATAATGTCTTCGTGAGGCAGATCGGCCGGCAGTGGCTTGCGGACCGGCTTGCGGCGTGTATGGCCTTCCACTGGCTGCCGGTCTTCGGGTTCATCGATCGCATCCAGTGGCTCTTCTTCAGATTCTTCGAAAAGAGAAAATTGACGACTGTCGGCAACAGATCTTTTCTCGGACTTTCTACCGAATATTTCGTTCTTCAACAACCGGTTCACTTCTTCCAAATGTTCAATCCGGCGCTGATATTCATTGAGCAATGAAACGATGATTTGTTTGAGCTGAGCAGGATCATCAGGAAGGTTTTGGACATCAAAATTCATGGTAAATTCAATACCGTAAAGCCACAAATTTGGCAATCTTTTTCTCGATTAAAAATAAAAAAATCTTTCATACCAGCGTTTCGTAGTGCAGCTCTTTATGCGCATGCCGCTGGCCAATCTCAAGCCCTTCCAACAGCCAACTCAACTGGCGAAGATCCAGTTCCATGACTTCGTCGGGGCGCTCCGGCCAGATGAAAAACTCCTTCTCCAAACGCTTGTGCCAGAGACAAAAACCGTTTCGATCCCAGTACAGGATTTTGATCATGTTCCGGCGCCGATTACAAAAGGCGAACAGGTGGCCGGAAAATGGGTCGAACTCAAGTCGATCTTCGACCAGAATCGAAAGCCCATTGATGGCTTTGCGCATGTCAGTGCTGCCGGTCGCCAGGTAAATGCGGGTATGCGATGGCAAAAACATCACAGCCGCTCCAGCACGTGCAACAACTGCCGCAGGGCCACCGGATCAAAGTCACGCTCTACCTCGACACAATGGCTGGAGGAAACCACAAGCCGCAGCGGTCGGTGGTCCGTGGTGGTGATGGCCCCGGTCGCCACCGGAGGCAACTGAACCTCGACCAGGGAGATCGCAGTCGCGTCCGCACCCCGGTACTTTTTTCTCCAGTAGATAAAACAGTGCAGCTTGAGTGAGTGCTGCCGGCAATATTCGCTCTGGTTCCGCCCGCTTCGTTTCCATCGCTCAACGTGCTGTCGCCAAAACCGCCGCTTGACCTCCAGAGCCTCTGCTCGTTGCTTCCGTGTCACGATGATGCCTCCTTGGCTGAAATAGTCTACGGCCTACGGAGTCAACCTGTGACAAATTTCCAAGCGCTTGAGAAGATGCGGTTGCCCGGACGCTTACAAAGGTTGGTCGTCTTTTTTTCATTGTAATTTATATGGGGTTTTTGAAGCAGAATCGATTTGCCCGAAAATGCTGGCGTTGGAGGGGATACTTGGTGGATAAACCTTGCTGGCAGGAAGAGCCAAAGGCGATTGATAAAAAATATATTCGGCAAGTTGCGTGCGTAAAACACCCTGAGTAAAACCATAAAGTGCTAATATGAAAGAATATTCATATTTTCTTATTCTGTGCTATATTGGGGCGTCAGAAAAGGTCTGCTTGATCCAGCATCGGCAAGGTGATAAAATACATTTTTCTGGCACAAAAACCTTTGAACCTGGAGGATGAAAAATTAAAAATACCAACAATTACCTATACTTATACCTTCATATAATCGAGTCTCCCCTTCGGCACCACAAAAAATCAAGGGTTTGGCGAAATTCAGATTCGCCAAACCCTTTTTTATTGGTTTTCGGTCAGGTTGACTCGGAAAGATCCGCATTTGACAAGGTCAAGATTTCGCTACGGCGCATGCCGGCTCGATAGTCGTACCCAAGAATGACCTTTGAGGTACCGCAGGGCTCCAGCCTTCGGGCCTCGTGCCTGGTACTCGGCATGGGGCAGGCCAGTTTCCGTTCGTTATTCGAGGTCTGGCGGCATCTGTTGACTGCCGTAACCTAATGGGTTACGGTAGTCGCATTATGATCAAGTCCTTCAATCATAAAGGCATTGAGGATTTTTTCTATAGAGGTGGCAAGAAAGGGATTCGCCCTGAGCATGAGAGAAGGCTCAGCAGAATTTTGGATCGCTTAAATGCGGCCGAGGACATCATCGACATGAACTACCCCGGATCACACTTGCACCAACTGACAGGGGATCTGGGCGGATTTCACTCGGTCCGAGTCTCGGGCAACTGGCGCATATTTTTCAGATTTATTGATGGTGACGCATACGATGTGAACTATGGTGATTATCATTGAGGATACCGTCATGAAGAAAATTATACGAAAACCGACTCATCCTGGGGCAATCCTGAAGGAAGATTATCTTGATCCCCTGGATATAACAATAACGGATATGGCAGCTATGCTCGGCATATCAAGAAAGACATTGTCTAAAATACTTAATGAAAACGGTTCGATCACTCCGGATATGGCATTGAGGCTTTCCCGGGCCTTTGGCACCACTCCGGACTTGTGGCTCAATTTGCAAAAAAATTATGATCTCTGGAATGCAGAACACGCCTCCGACGATTGGAAACGCGTCAACCCGTTGCCTATTCAGGTTTTGCACCCAGAACTTTGAAGACTTTTTCGAATCGGGTAGGAGAATTCCATGAACGACATCGCCGTGGTTATCGGTGCCACCGGGCTGGTGGGGCGTGCGTTGACGGATCGGCTGGCCGCTGCGGATCATGTCGGCCAGGTGGTTACCCTGACCCGCAGGCCGGCTGACCGGCAATCTGCCAAGGTCATCAACCAGGTGGTGGATTTCGACCGCTTGGAGCAATACGCGCCCCTGTTCAGGGCCGCTCGATTCTTCTCGTGCCTGGGAACGACCCGCAAGCAGGCCGGCTCCATCGCGGCCCAGCGGAAAGTCGATTTCGACTATCAGTACCGGGCCGCAGAATTGGCGGCCGAAAACGGCGTGCGCCATTATCTGTTGATCTCTTCCAGCGGGGCCGATGCGGGCAGTAAAAATCCGTACCTGAAGATGAAGGGGGAGTTGGAGCGCCGGATCCAGGCCTTGCCGTTCGAGCGCATCAGCATCTTCCAGCCCTCTTTGCTGCTGGGCCAGCGAAAGGAGCTGCGTATGGGCGAGAAATTGGGCGGTTTGATCCTGCCGGCACTTTGCCGCATCCCCGGTTTGCGCCGCTACCGGCCCATACCGGCCGCGCAGGTGGCCGCCAAGATGGTCGCCGTGAGCCGGAGGCCGGGCAAAGCGGTGGAATGGTTTCGACTGGACGAGCTGTTTGTCGAGTGAAGCCTGGATTTTTCTTCCAGGCAATTTTTAATCAAAAAAGAGGACCGGGTGGATGAAGAAAAAATTTGCTCTTTTTGTGTGTATCATGCTGGCTTGCCTGGTGGGTACGGCTACCGTGGCAGCCGGTCAAACTCCTGCTTTGCCTCAGGGATTTGTCTATCTCGACCAGGTGATCCCCGGCATCAAGATCGAGCTTCGCTACGCCACCAAACACAATTTCGTGGGGGCGCAAGTGGACGGATACCTTCAGCCCAGGTGCATCCTTAGCGAGAAAGCGGCGCAGGCACTCAAAGCGGTTCAGGACGAACTGCAACCGTTCGGGCTCAGCTTGAAGGTTTTTGACGGGTACCGGCCGCAACGCGCCGTGGATCATTTTGTGCGCTGGGCCAAGGATGTCGGCGATACCCGTATGCAGGCGGAATTCTATCCGGAAGTGAAGAAAGAAAACCTTTTCAGGGAAGACTATATCGCTGCAAGATCCAGCCACAGCCGCGGCAGCACGGTGGATCTGACTCTCACGTCCCGCGCTGCGAAGTCGACCGATCCCGGCCTGGATATGGGCTCAGGATTCGATTTCTTCAGCCCCAAGTCATGGCCCACCAGTCTCGATGTATCGGCCGAAGCCCGGGCCCACCGGATGCTCTTGCAGGTTCTGATGGAAAAACACGGCTTTGTGCCATATCCGAAGGAGTGGTGGCACTTTACGTTCAAGAACGAGCCCTTTCCGGATACGTATTTCGATTTTCCTGTTCAATGATCGGTTGGGGGGCGGCAGCGACCTGGGAGAGTGTGGCCACCATCGTTACGGAAGATCCCGGATTCAAACGAGTGGGATCGCACGTTTCGGTGTTGTGGCGTTGAAGTCCGAAAAAACCAACCGCCCGGTCGCTGCGCTCAATCAAGGCCGATCACACAGTAATTCAACCCCTTAGAAGTGGCAGCCCCATCAATCGGCAATGTGCCTGCCGCAATCATGCGCAGCAACTTTGCCGGTGCCGAGGCTTGGGTTTGGGAAACGTAGGAACACAGAATTGGCGCAAACCCTTATCTGGTGCGCATCTATGACGATGAATGAAATTCAGCGTGTGTCTACATTTTTCGCCCCTTTTTAGGGCCGATTTTCCAGTGAAAGGACCTGCTGCGGAGATTTGATTTTAAGCGCTTTCAGTATGTTGGCAGTTTTCACGGGGATCTCGTTGCGCATAAGCACACGGTAATTTAAATTGAAAAGTTTTGTGACTTGCAGCTTGTCCAGCGACCGGCGAATTCGGTGCCAGGGCAGGCCGCATTCGAGTTCGGCCACCCGCTCGATCATCAGCGCCAGCACACAGATCTTCACATGGGCCTCAATGCGCCGCGAGGCCCAGTGGTACATCGGCATCATCTTGATCTGGGTGCGTTTGAGCGAGCGAAAGCAGCGCTCAATGACCATCAGCCCTTTGTATCCGCAGGCGGCGTCTTCGAGGCTGATGGTATCGTCGTTGGTTTCCACCACCCATTTGCCATCGTACTTGGCCGCCGCCTTGATGGCCGCCCGGTCGATTCGGACCTGGTTGCCCTTGGTGATGCGCAGATACCGCTTGAAACGCGCCGAGGCCAACAGCTCGATCGCCCACTGGGCCGTGGCCGATGGGTCCGGGTGCCGATCGAGTTCGGTTTCGAGCATCTGAACGATCGTTTCACGGTGTAGCCGCTGGCGTTTGGCTTCCTTGGGGTTGTAGCACAGGATGTAGCGCTTGCGCCTTTCGCCGTCGCCAACGATGACTTCTTTTGCGTGCAGGTTGTCTCGGATGACAGTGTAGCGGCCGCGTTTGCTCAGCACATCGCGTTTGATTTCGGCCACGCTGGCCATCCGGCAGGCCAGAAGGTACTTGCCGCAAGCCCGGGCCAGTTCTTCGCGGTTGGTCTGCGAATTCATGCCCGCGTCGGCGACAAACAGGGCGCGACCCAGGTTCCAGCCCCGCAGGTCGGTGCGGATCTTTTCGACGGTGGCCACATCGGCCGTGTTGCCCGGCAGCACCCAACTGCGCACCGGGATGCCTTCGCGAGTCACGGCCAGGGCCACGACGACTTGGGGTGACCAGGTACCTTCCTTGTTGCGGCCGAACTTGCGCATTGTGGCGTTGGCGTGCCGGTCGCCGTCATCTTCCCGGTCGACATGGAACGAGGCCGTGGTGGTGTCGTAGAAGATCAGATCCACGGTGAGGTTGAACAGGTTGGCGGTATGGAAAAAGACGCTTTTTTCGATCTCGGCGGCATGTTCGTGGAGCAGATCCATGGCCTCGTACATGTGATCGAGCTTCAGCCCGTCGCATGACGGCAGGTAAACCGTGGACAGCCAGCGATCCCAGACGCCCAGCTTGGATTCGGGCTCACAGAGCCGGTTGGCGGTCATGGCCAACAGGGCCCGTTCGTAGTTGATGCGAACCCCTTTGGACTTGACGATGTTGGCCAGGGTCTTTCGAAGCCCCAACCGTTCCCAGAGGGTTTCGATAACCAGCGGGCAGCCGAAAGCGAGAGTTTCTTGAATTTTGAGGCTGTCAGCCAGTGCCGAGACCGCTTGGTCGTTTTCGAGCGGATCGGTGACGGTCAGGCCGCAGACCCGTGCAATGGATCGGCACAGGCGCACGAGCTGAGCGCGATCGAGTTGATCGGTGCGCCCGAAGTTGTGGATGATTTTGGCGACCGGTTTACGGGTTTTGGGATCGCGCTCGTTGTGGGCGAGTTGGAAGTATTCGACCGTTGAGCCGTCCTTATTGGTGCGCTTTGTGGTTCGTAGGTACATGCTTACCCACATAGCGTTTGAAATATTTTATGTCAAGGCCTAAACCGCGAATTCGTGTGCCTACAGCATTTGAGCTTAAAAAACGGCTCAATTTTTTGTAACTAATTGTTTTTATAAGGTGCGAATTCGTGGAGAGCCGAATTTCGGAGGTGTTTTTTGCCTACAAATCCCAAACCCAAGCGAGGGCGGATACATACAACGATCCCCGCAGTGTCCATTGCATCCCCAGCAAGACCGGCTAGGGCACGATTCTATGCCAGCAAAAAGTTCCTTTCCCGGTCGTGCGAGGTCCGGGGCAGCAGGGCCGGGGTTTCGTCCTTGAGGCGGGTCCCGGAAAGTTTGCGACGGTCGGCCTCGGTAATCAAAAAGAGGAGTTTTTCCAGGGCCGCTTCATGGGAAAGGCCGTTGGCGTGGATGTTGGAGATGCAGTTGCGGTCCGCGTCGGTGGCGCCGGTTCGGGGTCCGTAAGTGAAGTAGATCCCCATGCTGTCCGGCGAGCTCAGGCCGGGCCGCTCGCCAATGAGCACCACGGCCATTCGCGCAAAGAGCCTTTCCCCGACCTGATCGCCCACGGCAACCCGCCCCCGGGCCACCAGGCAGACCGGCGCAATCCGGTAGCTTCTGCGGGACAAGGCCCGCACAAGTATCCGGGTAAATCGGGCCGCGTGGTGCGCGATGGCCGAGGAGGAAAGGCCGTCGCAGATCACCACGGCAATGTCCGGCCGTGACTGTCCGGCAGCTTCGGCGAACTTTTCCTGCGAGGCCGCATCCAACAGGCGCCCCTTGTCCGGACGCTGAAGGTAGGTGTGGTGGTCCGGCGCGGCGCTGGATAACCGGATGGTCTCTAGGCCGGCGTCCTCCAGCTCTTTTTCCAGCTTATCGAAATCCAGGGGAAGATTGACCGCGTCCCTGGCCCGTGCATGGGCCAGTTGGAAGGCCAGGTGCGCGCCGGTGGGCTGGCTCATGCCGGCCCGGCCCAGGGCGATGCGGGCATTGGTGAACCGTTTCAGGATCTGCCAGAGGTCCGGCGGACAAACCGCAGGGTCGTGATTCGTCATCGGACCGGCTCCGGCAGGACGGCGCTGCGAAAAATCCGGGGGATCCCAGTTTGCGCCGCCAGTCGGTTGCGCCTGTCGAAGATGCTGTGCTGCACGAGCCAGGCTTCGAATTCCGGAGCGGGCCGCAGCCCCAGGACCTGGCGCACGTAAAGGGCGTCGTGAAAGGAGGTGGCCTGGTAGTTGAGCATGACGTCGTCGGCGCCGGGAACCCCCATGATGAAGGTGCCGCCGGCCACGGCGAACAGGGTCAGCAGGGTATCCATGTCGTCCGGGTCGGCCTCGGCGTGGTTGGTATGGCAGATGTCGCAGCCCATAGGCAGGCCGAGGAGCTTGCCGCAGAAATGATCCTCCAGCCCGGCCCGAATGATCTGCTTGCCGTTGTAAAGGTATTCCGGCCCGATGAACCCCACCACGGTGTTGACCAGCAGGGGCGAGAACTCGCGGGCCACCGCATAGGCCCTGGCCTCCAGGGTCTGCTGGTCCACGCCGTGGTGGGCCCCGGCAGAAAGGGCGCTGCCCTGGCCGGTTTCAAAATACATGAGGTTGTCGCCCAGGGTTCCCCGGCCCAGGGCCAGGGCCGCCTCCCGGGCTTCGCGCAGCAAGGCGAGATGGACCCCGAAGCCGGCGTTGGCCTTCTCCGTGCCGGCGATGGACTGGAAGACCAGGTCGACCGGTGCGCCTTTTTCCATGGCCCGCAGCGTCGTGGTGACGTGGGCCAGGACGCAGGACTGGGTCGGAATGCAATACTTTTCGATGATGTCGCCGAGCATTTGGATCAAGGCCAAAGTGTTCTGGAGATTGTCCGACGCCGGGTTGATGCCGATGACGGCGTCCCCGCTGCCGTAGAGCAGCCCGTCGAGGATGCCGGCCGCCACCCCGGCCGGATCGTCGGTGGGATGGTTGGCCTGCAGCCGCGTGCTCATCCGGTTCTCCAGCCCGATGGTGTTGCGAAAGCGGGTGGCCACCCGGCATTTTTTGGCCACCAGGATCAGATCCTGGTTTCGCATGATTTTGGAGACGGCCGCCGCCATCTCCGGCGTCAGCCCCGCGGCCAGCCCTGCCAGCGCCTCGCTGCCGGCCGCCTTCGAGAGCAGCCAGTTGCGAAAACCGCCCACGGTGAGGTGGCGCACCGGGGCAAAGGCGGCGGCATCGTGGCGGTCCATGATCAGGCGGGTGATTTCGTCGCATTCATAGGGGACCACGGCCTCGTTGAGAAACTGCGCCAACGGCACGTCGGCCAGCACCATCTGGGCAGCCACCCGCTCCAGGTCGTTTTCGGCTGCGACTCCCGCCAATTGGTCGCCGGACCGCAGGGGAGTGGCCCTGGCCATGAGGGTTTTCAAATCGCCGAAATCGAAGACCTGGCGATGGACGGTGGTTTGATAGCGCATGGTGTCCGCAGTTCTGGTGTTTTCGTAGAAAGTATGTCCAGCATCCGCTTCTTTCCAGATTTCAGATAGATACTATCAAACCTTTAGAAGGGAGAAAATCGAAAATTGCCGCTTTTGGGAAACCGCGTAGGATTACAGTCAAACAATACAATGGGGGCACAGCCCTCCAATACCTTGGTGGGGGCGCTTGTGGTTGTAGTACTTGACCCACAACATGCAGCGCGACAGCGCATTTTCAAAGCTGTCGAACTGCGCCCGCTGGAGAAATTCGGTCAGGATCGATTTCCAGAATCGCTCGATCTTGCCCAGCGTCATCGGATGGTGCGGACGAGAACGGATATGCTTGATCCGGTCCTTTTTCATCTCGCGCTCAAAGCGCGTTTTTCCGCGCCAGTTGGTGTACTGGCGCCCATTGTCGGTGAGCATCTCACGCGGCACCCCATATTCGGCCACCGCCCGCCGGTAGGTCTCGATCACATGCTCGGCGGTCTGACTGCGATACAGCCCCAAGCCCGTGATGTAGCGAGAGTAGTCATCCAGGTACCCGATCAGGTAGGCGTTGCGGCCTGCCAGACGAAACGTCATGATATCGCTTTGCCACATCTGGTTAGGCCGCGCGCGTTCGAAAAACCGCGGCTTGGAAGGATTTTTGACCGGTTTGGTCCGCCTCTTTTGTGTCAGTCCCTGCGCCGACAGGGTCCGGTGCGCCGTGGCCGGACTGGTGCGAATAAAGAAAAACCGTTTGAGCACGTCGGCGATGCGCCGCGGCCCGTAGTGCGGATGGCGCACTTTTTCTTCAACGATCCGGGCACGTACCTCCTCTGGCACACGTCGGCCACTTCCTCCGGAACGCGGCTTGGGGTGTAATCCGTCAGCCCCGCCTTGCCGATAGGCCGTGACCCAACGCTGAACGCTATGGGCACTGACACCAAACTGCTCGGCCAGCAGCACTGCGCTATAGCCTTCCTCCAGGTGCAGCCGGACAACCCTCAAACGAAATTCAAACGGGTAAGCGTAGATGCGGGCCGGCTTTTGACGGCTTCTACCAGCCGGCTTTTTCGGATTTTTCATTTAGGTTCACTCCTTTCTGTGCAATAGGTTCTTACACTTGGGAGTGTCACCCAATTTCCTCAGTTCGACGGTGTCATAAACTGGCAATTAAGACAATCAAAGGACACAGCTATCGGCTCAGGAAACACAATTTTTCAAAGAACGAGTTCGGACGCCACCCGGTTCCGCCGGCAGCGGCCCAGGAGGCACGGAATTAACCAGCGCGGTGGTACACTTTTATTTTCCCATAACTGGTACACTTTTCATTCCCATTGACATCGTTTTTACCCTGATCTGACAAATGCGGTTGGCAGCCTTCGAAAAGAACCCAGAAAAAAGCGGTGGTGATCATCGGGACGGGGGATTCAGGATTCGAGCGCAACAGGAATCGGCAGGCCGTTTAGGGTAGCAATTAAACGGATGACCTGGAAAAATTGATCCATGAGTAGAAGCTTGAGAAGCTGAAGCAGATAGAGAAAGCGAATGATCGTCCCTTACGAAAAGTTGAGCCCTGAGGCCCTACGTGGTCTAATCGAGGAATTTGTCACCCGGCCGGGAACGGATACCGGCTATACCAAGGGCAGCCTGGAAGACAATGTCGATTTGGTCATGAAACAGTTGAAGCTCAAGGATATCTTCATTGTGTATGACGAAAAGACACAAACGGCCAATATCGTCCCGAAGCATGTTGTTAAGTCCATTTTGCAAAAAGAATGACCTTGGCCTTTAGCCTGACTCCGTGTATCTCAACGTTACCTCAGCTTGGAAGCCGACTGTCCCCCATTTCGACTTTAACCGCAAATATTTCTTCGTCAGCCCGGGATCACCCCAGATACCAATTCCTTCTTTCCGTGGCCACTTATCGATAAGAAATGTTCTTCGTAACTCGGCGGGGGCTGCTTGCACAGTTTATGGATGGGTACTGGTTAGAGAAGATTGATGCCTTCGTAGAAAGTGCCCGCTGTCTAACATGTTGAAAAATCGGCATAAAAATATTTGAAACCTGTTGACAAAATCAGTTCTTTATGGCAATATTTTTAACAAATCCGACATGTTGCCATGAGGAAGCCATGCTTCGAATAAAAGACCGAAAACAGCAACATTTGTTCGACCCGTGGCAGTTTACCAGTCCCAAACGCCGCGAAATCCTCGAACAGGGATGGCCCGCGGTTTTCCGCAATCACATCCTTGACCAATTGCCTGTGGAAAAACTCGCTTTGCTTTTTCCCCGCGACCAAGGTCGACCGACCAAGGAGCCTCATACCGTTCTCGGTGCGCTGGCCTTACAGCAAACCTATGACCTGACAGACCGTGAAACGTGCGAGCAACTGGCGTTCAGCCTCCAGTGGCACTATGCGCTGGACCTGTATGAAGAAAGCGACGAGGCCAAATACATCTGCCCCAAGAGCCTGTGGAACATGCGCATTTTGGCCACAGAATTGGGGCTCGAAAATGATGTGTTCCATGCCAAAGACCGGTTGGATGTGCATGCCGATGGCACCATCGAGGTCAAGGCGCCCAAACAGGTCCGTTCCGGTTCGCTGCAAAACCCGTCCGATCCGGATGCGGCCCACAGCGGTCACAAAGGCCAGAGCTACCAGGTTCAGATCATGGGGACCTACAGCGAGCACGAAAGTGTTGCCAAGGATCCTGGCCAGTTGAATCTGATCACCTACGTCAAAAAGGATTGTGACTGATGAAGGCCGGTAGTCGCTTCAATATTTCGCTTTCTTCCATGATCGTTTTCATCACCCTGGCCATCTCGGTACTGATGGTGTCCACGGTGCTAATAGTAACCAAGTATGAAAGCAACGCAGTTGCCCTCAAATCCGCGGAAACGCTTTTTGCGGAGATTTCCAATAAGACCATTGCCCGTATCAAGGTGACTGTCGGGTCCATATCGACCCTGACCGACATGGCCGAATTGATCTTTCAGGGCACGCCGGGTCCGACGGAAGAAAGGTCTTTCGAGCACCAAATACGGCCCATGAAAACCCTGCTTGAGAGTCGTCCGGAACTCATGTCCGTTTACCTAGGCTATTCGGACGGCGAGTTTCACATGCTCATCTCCCCGCGGGGTAGTTCCGCCATCTTGGAAAAATACGGGGCGCCGGCCGGGACGGCTTACATAGACCGGACCATCAAGAAGACCGGACCGGAAGGGACCCGCGAGCAGGAGTGGCACTTTCTGGACGAGGAATTGTCCATATTATCGTCCCGCCAGGACGGGACCGCGAAATACGACCCCACGAGCCGGCCTTGGTATAAAAAAGCTCTTGGTGCGGGGCGCAGCATTTATAGCGAGCCGTATGTATTCAGCAGTTCGCGCCTGCCCGGTGTGACCTGCGCCCGTGAACTGACCGATGGCGGGGGGGTTTTCGGGGCCGATGTGACCCTGGACCAACTGGGCGATATGTTGGCGCAGCAGAAAGTCGGCCGGCGCGGAACCCTATGGATCCTGGACAGCCGGGCCCGGTTGGTGGCTTTTCCCGGACTGGTTTGGAAAGACGTCATTGGCGAGGACCCGAGTCTGCCCCCGGCCCTCGATGCGCCCGACTCGCTGGTGCGCGCGGTTGCGACCGCCATGGACCGGGGAGACGGAGTGAGCCTGGGGGAATCCTTCCTTGTCAAGGATAAGGGCGATGTCTATCTGGTTTCCGCAACTTCCGCGGCCGAAGGCGGGGGGCTGGATCTGACCATAGTGACGGCCGCGCCGCTGACCGACATAGTGGGATTCATCGGCCGCATGGCTTGGAGAATCATCCTCATCGCCTCCGCTCTTCTGGTACTTATCATTCCGGCCACCGTCGTGGCCGCGCGCCGCGCCTCACACTCGGTGCGGCAATTGGCGGCCGAGGCCGAACGCATACAGAATTTCGACTTTGAACCGTCGGCACCGGTGAAATCGGCTATCAGCGAGGTCCGGGAGTTGGCCGGGGCCAGCGAAGTAATGAAGACCACGATCAAGGAGAAAACCGAAAGCCTGATTCGGACCCAGGAGAAGCTGGAAAAATTGGTTGAATTCGGTATTCAGCTTTCATCCCAACGCAGTACGGAAAGAATATTAAAGAATATATTAGAAGGTGCCAGAAATCTGACCCATGCCGATGCCGCCACGCTTTATATCCGGACTCCGGATGATCATATTGAATTTGCCGTACGCACCATGACGGACAAACTTCCTTTTAACCAAATCCCGCTTTATGATCCTGAAACCGGCAAGCCCAACCATCACAACATATCCACCCATGTGGCACTTTCCGGGGAAACTATCAACATACCGGATGCTTACCACAATGATCAGTTCGATTTCTCGGGCACCCGCCGGTTTGACCAGGCGACGGGCTACCGATCTGTTTCCTTTTTAACCGCGCCGTTGAAAACTCAAGGCGGCGGGTCCGGCGGCGAAAACGTTATCGGGGTTATTCAATTAATCAATGCCATGGATCCTAAAACCGGTGATGTCATACCATTCAGTGACGAGGTTACACGGTTTGTGGAAGCTTTGGCTTCCCAATCCGCGGTAACCCTTGAAAATATGAAGCTGCTGGAGGCTCAGAAAGCCCTTTTTGATTCATTCATCAAACTGATCGCCACCGCTATCGACACCAAATCACCCTATACGGGCGGACATTGCGAACGGGTGCCTGAAATCGCCAAGATGCTGGCACACGCAGCGACTGAATCCGATGAAGAGCCGTTTGCCGATTTTGAACTTAACGAGGACCAGGCCTATGAAATACACTTGGCTTCATGGCTGCATGACTGCGGTAAAGTGACCACACCCGAATATGTGGTAGACAAGGCCACCAAGCTTGAAACCATTTACAACCGGATTCACGAAATACGCACTCGTTTTGAAGTGCTTCGAAGAGATGAGGAAATTAGATATCTAAAGCTATTGTCTGAAGCAAAAACTGATCCAGATCAGGCCAGGGAAGCATTTGATGCCGAAGTCAGAAAGTTGGAAGATGATTTTGTTTTTATTGCCGATTGCAATCTGGGCGGCGAATTTATGGCACCGGAAAAAAAAGATAGAATGAATAAAATCGCAGAACGGACCTGGCAAAGATATTTTAATGATCGTCTGGGCCTTTCCCATTTGGAATTGATGCGGATGGCGGATTCACCCGTGCGGGGACTGCCTGCGGAAGAAAAATTGCTTTCAGACCAGCCTTGGCATATCATACATCGGACCAGTCAGGATTTGGTCAAAGAGCTCCATGACATGGGGGTGACCATAGATATCCCGGAACATCTTTACAACCAAGGGGAACTGTATAATTTGGGGATTGAAAGAGGTACCCTCACGCCAGAAGAGCGATTCAAAATTAACGAACATGTGATCCAGACCATCCGCATGCTGGAACAACTGCCGTTTCCGGAATCAAGCCACCATGTCCCGGAATATGCCGGTGCTCACCATGAAACAATGATCGGATCCGGATATCCACGGAAATTAAAACAGGAACAAATGTCCATTCAGGCCCGCATTCTTGCTATTGCTGATATTTTTGAGGCGCTGACCGCATCGGACAGGCCTTATAAGAAGGCTAAAACCTTAAACGAATCCATTCGCATTATGTCGTTTATGAAAAAAGACGGGCATATTGATCCAGATCTTTTTGAACTTTTTCTGAAAAATAATGTGCACTTGGATTATGCAAGAAAATATCTGCGGCCGGAACAGATAGATGCGGTGGACCTGGAAAAATACCTGGAATAGGGGAAAAATTGTTCAAAAAAGCACATATCTGGGTCTCACTTTTTATCTTGCTGGCATCAATATGGATTTTGATTCAAGACAAAGGAATCAAACAGATCTGCGCGAATCTGTCTTTTGATACCTATCAGAAAAACTGGCCTCGCAGATATACGCCCGTTCCCGTTCGTATTATAGATATTGATGATGAGAGCCTGGCCAGATTCGGACAATGGCCCTGGCCACGCACCCAGTTGGCCGTACTCATAGATAAACTGGCCGATGCAGGAGCATCGGCCATCGTGTTCGATATTGTTTTTGCTGAACCGGATCGGACATCTCCTCGGGCTCTGGCCAGCATCTATCCGGAGTCTCCGGAAGTTGCCGCTTTGCTCGGCCAGTTGCCGGATCATGACGAGGTGTTTGCCCAAAAAATTCAGAACGGCTTGGTTGTTCTGGGGTTTTCGTGTTCATCCGCACAAACGGCGGTATCACCACCGCCACAGATTGCCCGGTTTATTACCGCAGGTGATGATCCCAGACAGTTTTTACATGAATTTCAAGGAACTGTCAGGAATCTTGAGATATTGGAAAAGAGTGCCGCAGGGATCGGCGCGTTTAATTTTCTGGCCGACCGGGACGGAGTGATCCGACACCTGCCTTTGCTGGTCAACATCCGCAACAGACTTTTCCCAGGACTCGCTGCTGAAGCCCTCCGGGTCGCCCAGGGGGAAAAAAATATGTTGATCCGGGCTTCAGGCGCCAGTGGAGAAAAACGTCACGGGGGGCATACCGGAATTGTTTCAGTGCAGATCGGAGCCGTGAACATCCCTACCGATCCGAAAGGAGAGGTCTGGCTTCATTACTCGCCGTCTGTTCCGGAACGGTATGTCTCTGCCGGCAGCATTCTGGCCGGTGAATTTGACCCGCAAACCATAACCGGTCATATTCTCTTTATCGGCACGTCGGCAAAAGGTCTGCTCGATTTACGTTACAGCCCGCTTCAGGGGCTGATTCCGGGCGTGGAAATGCATGCTCAGCTGGTGGAGCAGGTGATCACCGGAGACTTCATTCGCCATCCCGACTGGATTGATGCAGCCACTGCCTTGTTCCTTTGCACCATGTGGCTGCTTTTGGTCCTGATGACCAAACGGACTAGGCCCGTGTGGCTGGGAATCATTGCCTTGGAGGTAATCGGCTTTACCCTGGGGGTGTCCTGGTTTGCCTTCACAGAGTACAAACTGTTTTTCGATCCCCTGTTTCCGTCAATGCCCTTGGCCCTGATGTTCATCGTGAACATCTTCTCGCGGTTTTTGAAGACCGAAAAAGAACGCCGATGGATCAAAAAGGCATTTTCTTCCTATATCAGCCCCAACTTGGTCAACCACCTGATGGCCCATCCAGAAAAGCTGCAGTTGGGTGGGAAAATGCAGGAGTGCTCTTTTGTCATGACCGATCTGGCAAACTTTACAACTTTTATGGAAAATGCGGAACCCGTTCAAGTCAGCCAGGTTTTGAATACATATATAGATGAAATTTTGAAAATCAGTTTCCGACATGAAGGTACCCTGGACAGAATTATCGGAGATGCGGTGGCCCTTATTTTTTCCGCACCCGTTGAACAGGAGGACCATGCCGACCGGGCAGTGGCCTGCGCCCTTGAAATCCATCGGTTTTCAGAAAATTTTTCCCGCGAACAGAAAAAGAACGGGATCCCCCTCGGCCACACCCGGATCGGTGTCCATTCAGGACAGGTGTTGGTGGGTAATTTCGGCGGTTCCAGCATATTTGATTACCGGGCTTTGGGCGATCCCATAAACACTTGCGCCCGATTGGAAGCCGTGAATAAACATCTGGGGACCCGGATTTGTGTCAGCCAGAATATCAGAGAACGATGCCGGAATTTTTCCGGCCGCCCGGTTGGCACCTTGATTCTGAAGGGGAAGACCAAAGGCATTGATGCTTATGAACCCTTGTCGGAAGCGGAATTGAACAGTCCGAGAGTCCAAGCCTATCTGGATGCTTTTGAAAAACTGAAAGCCGGATCCGATCTGGCGCACGGGATGTTTATGAAACTTCAGTCAGATTATCCGGATGATCCCCTGATTCAATTCCATTCAAAACGGATCATGAACAATGAAACAGGTACAGTGGTTATTATGGCAAAGAAATAAGACGGTGTCATTCATGGGACGGGGGAAATGCATGCCCTGCCAATATCGTTTGACACAAGGCCGATGAACTGTGTATCTCTATTGAGAATCTAACATGTTACGGATGCATGCCCGGCAAGATAAGTTGCCTTACATCAGGGTGTACGAAACCTTAATGACCTTATTAGCTGGAGAGACGAAAAATGAAACATTCCATCTATTACATCCCGTTCTGGGTCATGCTCGCGGTTGCAGCCTTGTATTCAACTGCTCTTGCTCATGAGGATGCCGGATATATCAAAAGCCTTGAAGGCAGTGCTGTTATTGTTCGGGGGGAATCTTCAATTCCGGCCAAACTGGGCGATCCCGTCCAGATGAATGATACGGTCATTACAAAACCGGACGGATCGCTTGGTATCACATTCATGGACAGCACGAGGATATCCATTGGTCCGGACACGGAATTTATTATTAATAATTATGTCTATAAACCCAAAGAAAAGCAGTTATCCTTTGTTTCTAAAATCGGCAAGGGAACACTCCATTTTATTTCAGGAAACATGTCCAAGCTGAAAGAGGATGCGGTTGAATTAAACACACCTGAAGGAACCGTGGGTATCCGTGGAACACGATTTTTAGTCAAGGTTGAATAATACACTCTGTGTTTTAACGAAGTTCAAAAACTCTTTGAAAGTATAATACACATGAAATCTTTTCGAATTATATCTGTTTTCTGCTTTTTTATTATCGTTATTTTTGGATGCGCCACTAAAGCACCACCGCCATCCAAAAGTACGCTCATTCTGCTGTCAGATGAAAACGGGCATACCGGAGAAGTGATTGTTTCCACAGCCGGCGGTTCCCGGGTCGTTAATCAGCAGGGGTTCGGTGTCAGTATGTACGGAGGCGGGGCGGCTCCAAGTGATCCATTTGCTGTCAGTGAGGAGGAGATTCAGACGACATTTAAACAGGCCCTTTCCAATACCCCGGCGCCAACCCATAGCTTCAAGCTGTATTTTGAAAGCGGAAAAACGGTTCTTGTAAAGGAATCGGAGGCGATCATAGAGGATATTCTTTCTGTGATCCAAAAAACGGCTTCCCCGAGAGTCGGGATTGTCGGTCACAGTGACCGGGCTGGGGATAAAACCTTTAATGAAAAACTTTCCATGCGGCGAGCTGAAACAATCCGAAAGAAATTAGTTGAGATGGGGGTCAGCCCCGATTCCATTGTTGAAATCACTTCCCATGGAGAGAACAATCCTGCGGTCTGGACAAAGGACGGTGTAGCCGAGCCTAAGAACCGGCGCGTTGAAGTCATTATCCGTTAATTCTAAACAGCCGTGGATATGATGAGCGATATTAATCCCCTGAACAGGGGAGGCCAGGTTTTTACCGGCGGAACAAAACCGGTTCAGTTGGTTATCATTAATGATTAAAACAATGTCTATTCCTAATACAACAAAGCGAGAAATCAGGCCAACTCACCCTGGTGAAATACTTAGAGAGGACTTCATGCCGGACTATGATCTGAACACGAACTCCATGGCAAAGTAAGCGTCCGGGCAACCGCATCTTCTCAAGGGCTTGAAAATTTGTCACAGATGGACTCCAGAGGCGGTAGGCCATTTCAGCCAAGGAGGCATCATCGTGATACGGAAGCAACGGGCAGAGACTCTGGAGGTCAAGCGGCGGTTTTGGCGACAACACGTTGAGCGATGGAAACGAAGCGGGCTGAACCAGGGGAAGAAGCGGGAAGAAGAGAAGGGGAACGTCTCTAACTTATAAACTAAGAATTTAACTTTTATAAAATGATGAGTCGGAAAGACAAGTTTACAATTTTTCCGGGCCGTTACTGTTCACAATGCTTAATACACTTCTGCGGCCTTTCAGCAGTTATCGGTCTTCTGCCAAAATCCGTATATAAGCTTCGTTTGCATATTGCTGCACAAGATTCACAGAGGGATTTTCACCAAACCGTGGCTCAGCCTGCCGGTGGATAGCCGGTAATGCGGCGGATCTCGTCGTAAAGGGGTTTGAGACGCCGGTACATCCGGCGATAGACCCGCCGGTAGAGGGCATCGTAGCGCGCGTGGCGCTCGGGATCCGGGGCGAAGACCTCTCCGATGCGGGTCATGGCGGCCACGGCGGCCTCGATGTTTGGATGCAGCCCAGTTCCCACGGCCAGATCGATGGCCGCACCCAGGCCCGAGGTGTCGTAGAGATGGGGGCGGGCCGTGGGCAGACCGAAGATGTCGGCGGTGATTTGCATGGCCTGGCGGCTCTGGCTGCCGCCGCCCGAAACCCGGATCTCGCTGATCGGCACACCGGTGCGCTTTTCGATGCGCTCTTTTCCTTCGCGCAGGCCATAGGCCAGCCCTTCGAGGATGGCCCGGTAAAGATGGCCCCGGGTGTGGACATCGCCGAAGCCGATCACGGCCCCTTTGGCCTCCGGTCCGGGAAACTTCAGGCCCGGTGACCAGTATGGCTGCAACACGAGTCCCATGGCGCCCGGAGGGGTGTCTTCGATCAAGCGGTCGAAGAGGGCCTCGGCCGTGGTCCCCTCGATCCTGGCGGCCTCCTGTTCCAACTGGCCGAACTCATTTTTGAACCAACTGACCATCCAGAATCCGCGATAGATCATCACTTCCAGAGTGTAACGGTCCGGGGCTGCCGAAGGGTAGGGCGGCAGCATCGACACCGCCTCCACGTAGCGCCGGCTGGTGACGTTGACCGTGGCCGTGGTGCCGTAGCTCAGGCACCCGATATGCGGCTCCAGGCTGCCGGAGCCGATCACCTCGCAGGCCTTGTCGGCTGCGGCCGCCACCACCGGCAGACCGGCCGGGATCCCGCTTTCCCGGGCCGCTGCGGTGGTCACCGTGCCCAGGACTTCGGCGGGGCGCACCAGGGACGGGAGCATCTCGGGCGGAATCGGCAGGGCGCGCCATTTCCAGTCCCAGGCCGGAGCCCAGCGAAATCGCTTGTAGTCAAAGGGCAGGTAGCCCACCTGGCTGCCGGTGGAATCGGCGAATTTGCCCGTAAGGCACCAGTTCAAATAACCCGAGAGCAGCAGGTACCTGTGGGTCTGTTTCCAGACTTCGGGCTGGTGCATACGGATCCAGTTGGCCTCGGCTTCGGCCTGAAAATAACCGATGGTATCGGCCAGGCCCAGGGTTTTGAAAGCCAGGCCCCACAGACCGTCCAGGGGCGGCAGACCATAGGTGCGCCGCTGGTCGAGCCAGAGGATGGCCGGGCGCAGGGGCCGGCCTTCACTGTCCAGGTTGACCACTGTGCAGCGCTGGGTGGTCAGCACCACACCGGCGATGTGCTTTTTGAGCTCCGGCCGCTCAAGCCAAAGCCGCTGGCAGGCGGTGCACAGGGCCTGCCAGAAAACCTGGGGGTCCTGTTCGGCCCAGCCCGGGTATCGGCTGAAGTAGGGCTCGTAATGGATCTGCTTGCGGCCCAGCAGGGTTCCTTGCGGGTCGAAGACCAGGGCCTTGAGGCTCTGGGTGCCGGTATCGATGGCCAAGAGCAGGTCGGTGGTGGTCATGGGGCCTCGCGATCAAGATGCATACCTTCAATCCAAGCCCAGGGTGCCGCCCGGGTTCATGATCCCGTGGGGATCGAAGTGGCGTTTGAGAGCCCGCAGCACCGCCATCTGTTCGCTTCCCAGATGGTCCTGGAGAAAGGGCCCCATCATGCGCCCCACCCCGTGGTGGTGGCTCAGGCTGCCCCCGCCTTCCAGGATGCAGCGGATGATGCCGCGTTGAAAGTTTTTGTAATCGTCGCTGTCCGTCATGGGGGTGATGAAGATGAAGTAGAGGTTGGTTCCCTGGGGATAAAAATGGGAGGCATGGGTCATGCAAATGGTGTGGGGCCGCTGCTTGATATGGTCGCGCACCATCCGGTGGAGCCGGTGCAGGCCGTCCCAGGGCACGGTGGATTCCAGGGTGTCGATGGCGATGCCGAAATCGTTGAGGTCTTCGCGCAGGTACGGATCGGCAAAGCGGCCTTCGGCCCAGCGCGCGGTGGGATAGCCGGTGAGATAGAATCCCCCGTGGCGCCGGGCGATGTGCCGCACCCGGCGCTTGATGTTGCGGGTGAATCCTCCCTCGCCATCGGCCTGGCCGATCATCAAACAGCGGCGCCCGGCGATCAGACCCAACCGGTTGAGCAGGCGGTCGATCATGGGATGGCCCAGGCCGTAGAGCCGCATGGCCACGTCGGTCTCTTCGCCGTCCGAGATGCGCAGCACCGAGGGCATGCCGAACTGGCCCTGGGAGATCTGGCGAGCCGCTTCCACCGCCTGGGGCCAGGAGGGAAAGAAAAAGGCAAAACGGCGCTGTTGGCCGGGCAGGCTGCGGAAGATCTTCAGGGTGGCACTGACCAGGACCCCGAAGGCGCCTTCGCTTCCTTTGAGCATCTCGTCGACCCGGGGTCCGGTGGCGGCGGCCGGGTAGGCCAGGGTGCGGATCTGGCCTGCCGGTGTCACGTAGTGCTGGGCCACCACCAGATCGGCTGCGTCGCCGTAGTAGGAGGACTGCTGGCCGGAGCCCAGGGCCGCGATCCATCCGCCCACGGTGGAAAACTCGAAGCTCTGGGGAAAATGGCCTCCGGTATAGCGGTGGCGGGCGCTGAAGCGATCCGGGGCGTGCTGCAGGGCTGCCTCGTAATCCGGGCCAAGGATTCCGGCCTCGACGGTTACGGTCTGGTTGGTTTCGTTGAAATCCAGGACGCGGTGCATGTGGGTCTGCATCACCAGCGTGACGCCGCCCTTGGCCGGCTGGAGCCCGAGGGTCACCGAACTGCCCCCACCATAGACATGCAAGGGGATCTTTTCGGCGTGGCACCAGGCCAGCACCCGGCAGACCTCGTCCACCGATCGCGGATGCACCACCGCTTCGGGGACCGGGCCGGGGTCTGCCGCGCGCAGGGCCAGGGCCTCTTCCGTGCTCTGACCGGTGGCAAAGCGCACCCGGCTGAAATCGTCCAGCGCCACGTTTTCCGGTCCCACCAAGGCGGTCAGGGCCTGCACCCGGGTTTCAGGCCAGGATACCGGACGGTGGCAGCAGACCGGGGCATCGCCGGTGTCCCTGGGCAAGTTAAAATCATCATCCGACAGGCCCAGACGTTCTTTGAGCAGAGTATAGAGACGCTGGCCCGGATGTTTGAACCGGTCCGGCGCGCCCCATTTGAACACGGCGCGCCATGATCCGGGTGCCGGCGGCTGATGGCGCCAGGCCGGGGTGAAGGAAGGGGGCATGGCAGAGGGCCTCCAGGAACTATGGTCCATTGGTAGAGAGTGCCACTTCTATTTTCACCACAGGGGCAAAGAGAACACGGAGAAACAAACACAAAACATCAATGCGCCGAGTTTTCTGTGCCGCTGTGGCGGGATAACAAGTTGAGCCGTGATACGTCATCGAATTTATTTCCCGCAGCGTTTCCACAACTGTAGATAGGCCTGCTCTTCGGCCTTCCAGCGCGCATCGTCCCAGCCAAGTACCGGCTGGCAGAGCCGGCGGATCTGGGGCAGCAGGTCCCGGCCCGCCTCGGGCAGGATCAGCCCCAGGCGCACCCGCCGCAACAGCAGATCGCTTAGATGGCGCACCGCCTCGCCGGCGGCCGCGTGCACCAGCTCGGTCCAGAGGATCGAAGTGCCGGCGATGGGTCTTAGCATGGCCGTATCCTGCCGGGCCGCGATCCGGGCGCAGTGGCGGCCGTAGCGTCCGGCCAGACGGCGCCAGGCGGCCGGATCGAGGGCTTCACGAGCCGCCGGGCATTCGGGCACCGGATCGAAGACGGGCCGGTGCCGGTCGGGCACCCGCGGCGCGGGCAGCCATGGAGATGCGGCTTCGAGGGCGTCGAGGGCCAGGCGCCGGAAGGTGGTCAACTTGCCGCCGGTGACCGTGACCAGCCCATTATCGATCCATACGGCGTGCTCCCGGGATTCATCCGAGGCGGACCGTTTCCTGGAGCCCGCGACCACCGGCCGGACCCCGGCCTGGGTGCAGATGATGTCCGCCGTGCCGATCTGGGCCCCAGGGGCGATATGGTTCACCGCGTCCAGCAGGTATTCGATCTCTGCCGGGGTGGCCTGCGGTTCCTGATCCAGGTCCTGGTCGTGATCCAGGTCGGTGGTGCCTGCCAGAACAGTACCCTGCCAGGGCAGGACAAAGACGCTCCGGTCGTCGGCAGGGTGCCAGAAGCTCACTGCCAGATTCATCGGCAGGCGGGCCGCGGGCAAAACCAGGTGGGAGCCGCGCAGGGGGCGCAACCGGGGACCTCCGGCCGGCGGCCCCTGAAGCCTTTCGGCCCAGACCCCGGTGGCGTTGATGACGGCCGGGGTGGTGAACGAGCGGGTGGCGCCGGTTTCGCTGTCCCGGACCGCCACCGCCGCGATCCTTCCCCGGCGGTCGCGCTGCACGCTGTGCGCGGCGGTGTAGTTGAGGGCCGCTCCGTCGTGATCACGGGCCTCTTGAAGAATCCGCAGCACCAGGCGGGCATCGTCGGTCTGGGCGTCTTGGAAGCGGTAGGCTCCGGTCAAGGCGTCGCTGCGCAACCAGGGAACGGTTTGCCGGGCCGTGCCGGCCTCCAGGAAACTGTGGGTGTTGCGGCCGGCGATGAGATCATAGATCTTCAATCCGGCGTGCATGGCGGTGCGGCCCGGTTTGCGTCCCTTGAAAAGGGGGACCAGAAAATCGAGGGGATCGACCAGACCGGGTGCATGATGGAGCAGATGTTCGCGTTCGATCACCGCGGCGCGGGTCAGGCCGAGGCGCCCCTGGCGCAGGTACCGCAGTCCGCCGTGGACCAGCTTGGAGCTGCGGCTCGATGTGCCCCAGGCAAAATCGCGGGCCTCGAGAAGCAGGGTTTTCAAGCCGCGGCGCACCGCTTCCAGCAGGACGCCGGCACCGGTGATGCCGCCGCCAAGGACGATCAGGTCCCAGCGCTGGGGCAGGTCGGCCAGGGCCGGCCAGGCCCTGTCTGGCTTTTGCGTTCGGCTCATTTTTCGATTATGCTCGCTGCGGCGGAAGATACGACTCGGACCGCAAGGACCCCGGACGGTTGCGCGACCGCCTGCCCATCCCATGGCTGCGGCCGCGATGGGTGCCAGGATAACATGAAGCGATGCCGATCGCCAGGGCAGACCCGGCCTGGCTGATCGGCGCAAAGGGAGTCTCGTATGAATACAGAACGGATCAGGCCGCCCCACGACTATATCGTCTTCCCCCTGGATCTGCCCTCTGCCGCCGAAGCCTGGCCTCTGGTGGATGCCCTGGAAGGCGCAGTGGGCATGTTCAAGATCGGTCTGGAGCTTTTCGTGCGCGAAGGGCCGGCGGTGGTGGAACTGCTGCGCCGGCGTACGGGGGCCAAGATCTTTCTCGACTTGAAACTGCACGATATCCCGGTAACCGTGGAGCGGGCCATGCGGGCCGTGGCGGATCTGGGGGTGGACTTTGTCACGGTGCACTGCGTCGATTCGCCGGCCATGCTCGAGGCGGCGGTGCGCGGGGCTGCCGGGCGCACCGCCGTGCTGGGCGTAACGGTGCTCACCAGCGTGGGGCCCGAAGATTTGCGCCGCGCCGGGCTGCGCCAGGAACTGGCCGATGTACCCGAGCGGCTCGTTCTGGCCCGGGCGGCCATGGCCGCGGCTGCCGGCTGCGCCGGGGTGGTCTGCTCACCGCGCGAACTGAACCCGCTCAAAGACGGATTCGGTCATCGGCTGCTGGCCGTCACGCCGGGAGTCCGGCCGGCCAACGTCCGCGTGGGGGCCGACGACCAGAAGCGGGTGGCCACGCCGGCCGATGCCATTTGCAGCCGGGCCGATTACCTCGTGATCGGCCGGCCGATCCGTGACGCGCCCGACCCGCGCCGGGCCGCCGAAGCCGTGGCCGGCGAGATTGCCCAGGGCCTGGCCGCGCTGCGGGTTGGGATCCCGGATCAGGGGAACAGAAAGTAGCGGCAGGCCAGCAGCGCCGCCAATACGGCGGCCAGCAACACCACCACCCGCTGCTGATCCGGCGTGAATCGCTTCATGGGGAAATGTTAATCGGCCCCGGCCCGGAAAAGACGGGCCGGGGCCGAATGATTTTATGGGGGGTCAGTCGGCGTCCAGACCGAAAGCCGTGTGCAGCACCCGCACCGCCAGCTCGGTATATTTTTCCTCGATGATGCACGAGATACGGATTTCCGAGGTGCTGATCATCATGATGTTGATGTTCTCGCGCGCCAGGGTGTTGAACATCACCGAGGCTACCCCGCTGTGGTTCTTCATCCCCACCCCCACCACCGAGACCTTGGAGATGCTGGGATCGCCGAAGACGTCCTCGGCGCCGATTTCGGCGGCGAGTTTTTCCTCGATCTCCATGGCCTGCTTGAAATCGGCCTTGGGCACGGTGAAGGTCAGATCGGTAACACCGCCGGCACGGGTATTCTGGATGATCATGTCCACCACAATACCGGCGTCGGCCATGGGAGAAAAAATCTTGGCCGCCACCCCGGGCTGATCCGGAACTCCCTTGAGGGTGATGCGCGCTTCATCCTTGTTGTGGGTTACACCGGAAACGACCAATTGTTCCATACCCGAATCCTCATGGACGACCATCGTGCCTTCCTCCTCGTTAAAAGAAGAGCGGACATGTACGGGGATATTGAATTTTTTGGCAAAGCCCACCGAGCGGATTTGCAGTATCTTGGCCCCCAGGCTGGCCATGTTGAGCATCTCATCGTAGGAGATCGTCTTGATTTTACGGGCCTTGGCACAGATGTTGGGGTCGGCGGTGTAGATCCCGTCAACGTCGGTGTAGATCTCGCAAACATCGGCCTTGAGCGCGGCGGCGATGGCCACCGCCGACGTGTCCGAACCGCCCCGCCCCAGGGTGGTGATGTCGCCCACAGTATCCGCCCCCTGGAAACCGGCCACCACCACGATCCGTTTTTTACTCAGATGTTCCCTGACGCGCTGGGCCCGGATTTCGATGATGCGGGCATTGCCGAAATCCGTGTCGGTGAGTACCTCGGCCTGGTGCCCGAGCATGGATACGGCCGGCCGGCCCATGGTTTTGAGCGTCATTGCCAGCAGGGCGGCGCTGGTCTGTTCACCGGTGGCCAACAGGACATCGAGTTCCCGCTTGTCCGGCTCCGGATCGACCTGGCGGGCCATGCGGATCAGACTGTCGGTGACCCCGGCCATGGCCGACACCACGACGACCATGTCGTTTCCCTGATCGTAGGTGCGAGCGACGCGGCGCGCCACGTTGGCGATGCGTTCAAGATCGCCTACCGAAGTGCCGCCGAATTTCTGGACAATCAGTGCCATAAAGACTCCTTGGGCAGTGAAAGCGAGCTGGTTCTTTCTTCGTGCTCGGCGAGCTGTCTTAACAGATTCTCAGGCGCAAGTCCATATGCCCGGAGGCTGATGCGCCGGCCCGTATCCGAGACGATCTCCAGATGGATCTCCAAGCGGATTTCGGGCAGCTCGGCCGGTGCGAGATCGGCCCATTCGATGGCCAGCACCCCGAGTTCGTCCATGCAATCATACAGCCCGATGGATTCCAGATCGGCATTTTCTCCCAGCCGGTAAAGATCCGCATGGTAAAGGGGCAGGCGCCCGGGATACGCGTTGACCAGGGTGAAGGTGGGGCTGGTGACGGCAAAGGCGGCAGGGACATCCAGGCCGGCGGCCAGCCCCTGGACGAAGGTGGTCTTGCCGCTGCCCAGGGGCCCGCTCAAACCGATGACCAGACCGGTGCCGGCCAGGCCGCCCAGATGCTGCGCCAGGCGGCGCGTGGCCTCGGGTGAGGGGCAGTCGCGCACCATGCAAAAAGGTTCGGCCAGCATCAGAAGGGCACCTTTTGCGCCGGCGCGCCAAAGGTTTCCGGGGCCTGGGCCAGATCCCGGAATATCTCCGGCACGGTCTGCATCACCTGGGCGGCCAAATATCCCTGGGGGCCGCGGCGCGCTGCCAGGCGGTCGGCGGCCGCCCCGTGGACGAAGACCCCCAGGCGGGCCGCGGCCTCGGGGGCAAGCCGCTGGACGATCAACCCGGCGATCAGTCCGGCCAGGACATCGCCCATCCCGCCACTGGCCATGCCCGGGTTGCCGCTGGAGTTGATCCAGACCTGCCCGCCGGGCCCGGCGATGACCGTGGCAGCGCCTTTGAGCACCACCCAGATCCCGTGGTGCCCGGCCAGGCGGCGGGCCGCGCCGATGCGGTCGGCTTGAATCTCGGCGGTGGTAACGGCCATCAGGCGGGCCATCTCGCCCGGGTGGGGGGTGAGGATCAGCGGTGAGCGGGCCGATGACAACAGCTCCGGGGTTTGGGCCAGGATGTTGATGGCGTCGGCATCGATCACCATGGGCAGCGGGCAGTCTTTGACCACGGCGCGGACCAGATCCGCCGTGGTCTCGGCCGTGCCGATCCCCGGCCCCAGGGCCAGGCAGCGCTTGCCGGCATACAACCGCTCCAGGGCCGGCAGGGCCGCCATCTCAAGGGCGCCGGAAGCGTTGCCGGCCAGGGGCGCGGTCATGGCCTCGAGGACCAGGCCGGCGGCCACCTGCAGCAGGGCGGCCGGCACGGCCAGAGTGACCAGCCCTGCACCGCTGTGCATGGCGGCCGTGGCGGTCATGGCCGCAGCGCCGGCCTTGCCAGTGGATCCGGCTACCACGAGCAGATGTCCGGTGGTTCCCTTGTGCGCGTCGGGTGCCCGGCGGGGTAGATCGGCGCTGGCCAGAGCGGCGTCGATCAACTGCTGGGGGGCCGCAACGCCGGCAGCGATCTGGGACGGGATCCCGATGTCCACCACGAAAAGCCGGCCGGTGAGCGCGGCCCCGGGATGGACCTTGTGACCGATTTTGGCAAAGGCGAAGGTGGCGGTCAGATCGGCCCGTACGGCCCGGCCCAGGACCTGGCCCGTAT
This sequence comes from Desulfobacterales bacterium, assembly GCA_963668645.2. Classification (GTDB taxonomy): domain Bacteria; phylum Desulfobacterota; class Desulfobacteria; order Desulfobacterales; family UBA2174; genus UBA2174. Next base: position 381,478 of record CAXXWC010000021.1, on the reverse strand, counting down.
CGGCGTCCAGTCCCGAAGCGATGTCCACGGCCAGCACCGGCCGGCCCTGGGCATTGATCAGGTCGATCATGCGGGCCTGCACCCCGCGCACCTCGGCGTTGAGGCCGGTGCCGAAAATGGCATCGATCCAAATCCGGGGCCGGCGCATCTCCGCCTCGCAGCGGTCGAAGGCCGCTGCATCGGGCACCTCGATCACCGGGATCCCCAGAGGATCGAGCAGGGCCAGATTGGCCGCGGCATCCCCGCCGACGCGATCGCGTGAGGAAAGCAAAAAGACGGTCACCGAATGGCCGCGCTGGGCCAGGCAGCGGGCGATGACGAATCCGTCCCCGCCGTTGTTGCCCCGCCCGGCGGCCACCCCGATCGGTTTGGCCGCCGGTTCACCCCAGGCGGTGAGCATGGCTTGAACCGCACCGCGTCCGGCATTTTCCATCAAGAGACGCCCCGGCAGACCGAAGTCCTGGATGGTGGCCCGATCCATGGCCTGCATCTGGGCGGCGCTAACCAGTTGCATGGGGATTCCCTCCTTTAATCGCGGTCGTCCGCCTCGTCCGCTGCGGGATCCAGGGCCTCGATGCGATCCATCAGTTCCCGGCTTTTGGCCTCCATGGCGGCCGCATCGGCTTCGGGGGTCTCATGATCATAACCGAACAGGTGGAGCACCCCGTGGACCAGCAGCTCGCTGAGGCGCCGGCCGAAAGGCATGGCGGCCGCCTCGGCCTCGCGCCGGGCGGTTTCAACGCTGATCACCACGTCGCCGAGCAGTTCGGGGTGAAGCTGACCGAAGTCGCCCTCGCGCATGGCAAAGGAGATCACGTTGGTGGGACCGCTGCGCTGGAGATATTCCTGGTTGATGGCGGCGATGGCCTCGTCTTCGACGATGACCACCGACAATTCGCCCTCAGGACATCCCAAGGCGTCTAAGACGGTCTGTGCTTGGCGGCGCAGGTTTGGAATCGGGATCGGCAGCAGGTTCTGGCGATTGTCGATCAGAACGGCCATTTTTGGATTTCCCATTGGTCCCCGAGCGTTCGGGATACTCGATGCGGTGGTGGTGGATGCCATATAATATCTTATTGAAACTCTTAGCTATTTTATGCAAATCTTTCAAGGTTAGTTCACATTCGTCCAGCTGGCCGTCCGAAAAAACCTTGTTGATCAGGTTCTGAACCAGGCCCCTGATCCTTGCCGGAGTCGGATTTTCGAGGGTCCGGGAGGCGGCTTCGACCACATCGGCCAGCATGACCAGACCTGCCTCGCGGGTTTGGGGGCGGGGACCCGGATAACGGAAATCGTCCGGGTTGACGTTGCTCTCGCCGTGCGCTTGACGGGCTTTTTCGTAAAAGTAGACGATCAGGCTGGTGCCGTGGCTCTGGCTGATGGTGTCGATAATCGTGCGGCCCAGTTTGTGCTGGCTGGCGATCTCAACCCCGTCCTTGACATGGGCCACCAGGATGCGTTTGGACATGGATGGCGCCAGCTTGTCGTGGGGGTTTCTGCCGCTGCGCTGGTTTTCGATGAAGTATAGCGGCTTTTTAATCTTGCCGATATCATGGTAGTAGCCGCAAACCTTGCCCAGAAGCGGGTTGGCGCCGATATCGGCCGCTGCGGCCTCCACCATGGAACCGACTACCACCGAATGGTGGTAAGTTCCCGGCGCTTCCATCATCAACTGGCGCAAAATAGGCCGATCGAGGTTGGCCAGCTCCAGCAGGGTGATATCGGTGGTATAGCCGAAGGCCATCTCCACCAGGGGCGTGAGGCCGGCGGTGACGATGCCCGCGCCGATGCCGCCGAGCAGGGCGAAGGTAAAGTCGCCGATCAGGCGGGTCGCATCTATCGTGCCGGCGTTGAGATTGACAGCGGTCGCCAGCAGCAGATTGAAGACGGCCAGGCGCACCCCGGCGTTGATAAACGCCCGGCGTTCGCGGCAGTGCTGGACCCAGTAGGCCCCCATGGCCCCGTTGAGCAGAAAGAAAAAGAGCAGATAGGTATGGTCGGGTAGCAGCAGGGGCAGGGCCACGGCCAGCACCATGGCCATGGCCATGGCCAGATCCAGTCCAAAGAAGATGCAAACCAGCATGGCCCCGCTGGTAATGGGCATTCCGAAAAAGATCGAGCCGGTACTCAATCCCCAGGGCGGCTGCTGGGCCAGGGCCTCGCTGAGCGACAGGGTGATGCGGGTCAGGGTGAAAAAGAGGCCCAACACCGAGACCAGAAAGAAGAGGTTGCGCTGCGGATTGCGTCTGAAGATCGGGCTGCGGCGCAGTCCCACGGTGTCCAGCACCGCCAGCAGGCAGAAAAGCACAAGGCCGGCCCCGATGCTTTTGAGCACGCCTGGAGCTTCCCCCTGCTTGGGATGGGAGGCCTTGAGTTTGAGCAGATGCACCGGCGTGACCCGTTCGCCTTCGCGCAGGATCATTTCGCCGGCTTTGATCTGATAGAGCACCGGCTTGACGGTCTCGGCCGCGATACGGCGCCGATCGGCGGTTTCGCTGCGGTTGAGGGTGATGTTGGGCTGGATCAGCCGTTGGGCCAGATCCACCACCAGGTTGCGCAGGTTGTAGTCCTTTTCGCGCAACAGCGGATCGCCGACGATGCGCACCATCGTCTTGGCCTGATCGTGGCCGTAAAACTGCTTCAGATCGTAGACGGTGCGTTCATTGTGGGTGACGATGTCGCGCAAAACGATGCCCTGATCCACATCCCTCAGGAGCATCTCCTTGTTGTTGACCACCCCGTTGTCGAGAATTTCGCCCAGGATCTGGTTGAGGGTCTCTTCGATAAAGAAGGAAAATCCTTCCTTTTCCAGGATGGCGAAAGCACCGTCACCTACCGTGATGCCCAGGTTTTTCTCGAACTCTTCCTTTTCTTTCCAGATCTGTTCGTGCAGTGACGGGCGTGGGGGCAAGACCGGGGCCGCGCCGTCCATGACCGGGTTCTGGTGCCGGGCCGCTTCAAGCTCGTGGGCCCGTTCCTCGTTTTCCACGGTGGAGCGCAACAAGGCAAAGGCGCTGTGCACCTGGTGCGAAAGGGTCGGCAGGCGGCTGCTGTCAAAATCGTAGACCGTCTTGACCAGCTCGGAGGCATGGTGGCGTTTTTCCTCTGTGGCCTCCTGGTCTTCGATAAAAAAATCCCGGGGGGCCTTGATATCCTTCTGGACCACATCCCCGGGCCTGTAGTTGAAGCGGGTGGGGGAGGGCCGCGGGTGAAGCACCAGCGCAAAGACCGCCGCCAGCGCCAGCATCAGCAACCAGCGCCAGCGGGATTGGGCCTCCGGCTGCTGAGCCGTTTCGGTTTTCGGCTTATCCATGGTCTTCCGACCTCGCGTCCACCGGCATCAAAAGGCTTCAGGCCGCGGGAGACTTGGCTTGTCGCAGGCGCTCGTCGTGGTCCTCGTAAGCCTGAATGATGGCCTGGACCAGGCGGTGGCGCACCACATCCTGCTTGCTGAAGTAAACGAAACGGATGGCTTCGATATCCTTCAGAATTTCGATGGACTGAATCAGGCCGGAGGTTTTGCCCTCCGGCAAATCCGTCTGGGTGACATCCCCGGTAATGACTGCCTTGGAGTTGAAACCGATGCGCGTCAGAAACATCTTCATCTGCTCACCGGTGGTGTTCTGGGCTTCATCGAGGATCACGAAGGCATCGTTGAGGGTGCGCCCGCGCATAAACGCCAGGGGTGCGACCTCGATGACCCCCTGCTGGATCAGGCTGCCGGCCCTTTCGAAACGGACCATGTCATGCAGGGCGTCGTAAAGAGGCCTGAGATACGGGTCGACCTTTTCGGAAAGGTCGCCGGGCAAAAATCCGAGGGCCTCGCCGGCCTCAACGGCCGGCCGGGTCAGGATGATGCGGCTGACTAGGCCCTTGGTCAATGCCGCCACGGCCATGGCCATGGCCAGATAGGTTTTGCCGGTGCCGGCCGGGCCAACCCCGAAAACCATGTCGCAGTTGCGGATCGCCTCGATATAGGCTTTCTGGGCCGGACTCTTGGGGGTTATGGCGCGTTTTTTGGCCGTTACATAGACCGTATCGAGGAATATCTGGCGCAAGTCGGCCTTGTCGTCGGCCGCCAGGATGCTCACCGCACGATCGATGTCGGCGCCGTAGACGGGGTAGCCGGCTTTCAGCAGGGAATAGAGCTGGCGCATGACGTTGCGGGCCAGGTCGCAGGCGATGGGGTCGCCATCGATGGCCACGCTGTTGGCCCTGGCATTGATGTGCACCTGGCAGGCATCGGCGATCCGCTTCAGGTTCGCGTTTTGCTCGCCGAAGAGCATCTGGGCCAGCCCGGAATCGGCGAAAGTCATCCGGGCGCACTGATTGTCTACGGTCTCTTGCATGGAAAACACTTTCTCCTTTCACCGGGAGCAGAACCCTATCATAACCCCTTCAATCTTGGCAAATTGCTTTTGGAAAAACGCCTTGACCTGACCGATATCCCCTGTTAAATTCCTTGATCTATTGTTTTTTCAGGTGGTTTTCATTCGCGGTGAATTCGCACAAGGGCCATACACAGAGATCGCGGTCCAGACGGAAGTAAGATGAATCTATTCGATATTTTTGTTGCCATCGTGGTCGCCTACGGTCTTATCCGGGGGATTTTCCGCGGATTGATCAAGGAGGTTGCGGCGATCGTCGGCGTTTTGGCCGGTTTTTGGGCCGCCTACAGCTACTATCCCCTGATGGGACGACTCCTGGCCGGGTGGATCGACACCGCCGCCTACCGCAACATCTTGAGCTTTTTGCTGATCTTCGCCCTGGTGCTGCTCACCATCAGTGTGATCGGGGTGATCATCAAATACCTGCTGCGGGTCGCCTTTCTCGGCGGCGTGGACCGCTTTTGCGGGGCCCTTTTCGGTCTGCTCAAGGCGGTCTTGATCAGCGCGGTGGTCCTGATGACCTTGACTGCCTTTTTGCCCAAGGGAGCGCCGCTGGTGCGCGACTCGATCCTGGCACCCCACGTGGCCATTATCAGTGAAACCCTGGCCCGCATCACCCACAAGGAGCTCAAGGCCCAGTTCGACAGCAAGGCCGCCGAATTGCACAAGCTTTGGCGTTCGATGGAGAAATCATCATGAGCGTCGCGGACGGTATCGAGGCCCTGTTGAACCTGATCGCCACGTTGCGCGGGCAAAACGGCTGCCCCTGGGACCGGAAGCAGACCCCTGCTTCCATGGGGGTCTATCTGGCCGAGGAGACCTTCGAGCTGATCGAGGCCATGCAGCGCGATGATGATGCCGCGGTTTGCGAAGAGTTGGGCGATGTGCTGTTTCAGGTTTTTTTCATCGCTTCTCTTTTCCAGGAGAGCGGCCGGTTGAAGATCGATACGATCCTGGCGCAGAATCGCGAAAAAATGATCCGCCGGCACCCCCATGTATTCGGTGATCGGCAGGCCGAGACCCCCGAGGCGGTGCGCATCCAATGGGATGCGATCAAGCGCAGCGAAAAGGGCGAAGATGCCCAGCGCTCCGTGCTCGACAGCGTTCCGGCGGGAATGCCGGCCCTGCTCAGGGCCTGGCGCGTCTCGCAGCGCGCGGTGGCCATGGGCTTCGATTGGGAGGACCGGCGCGCCGTGATGCGCCAGGCCGAGGATGAATGGCGCGAGTTCCAGGAAGAACTCAGAAAGCTGCAAGACGGCAGGACGGATCGCAGCGATGCGGCCATGGAATTCGGCGATCTGCTCTTCACCCTGGTCAATGTGGCGCGTTTCACGCGGATCCATCCGGAAACCGCGCTTACGGCGGCCATCGACAAGTTCCAGACCCGTTTTCGCCACATGGAGGCCGCTTGCGCCGCAGCCGGGCGATCCCTGGATCAGCTGACCCGCGATGAAATGGAAGAGCTCTGGAAAAAGGCCAAAGTCGAGCTGTGAGAAGACCTCACTGCCCCAGGGCCTGGCCGATGAAGCGGAGGTGGCTGTCGAAGGCGATGGGCGGAAGGCGGGCCGGATCGAACCATTCGATGGCGTCGGCATCGTCGTCCGGCCGGGGATTCCCCTCGAATCGGCGCACCCGGTAGCCGAGCATCAACACCGTGTCGTAGGCGGCGTTGGGGGTTGACACGACTCCCAGCAGGCCGTCGATGACCCCCCTGAGCCCGGTTTCTTCGGCCAGCTCCCGCAGGGCCGCGGCCTCGGGGGATTCTCCCAGCTCCATGAAGCCGCCCGGCAGGCACCATTCACCGATGCGCGGCTCAACCCTGCGCCTGACCAGCAGGACCCGCCTGGCTTCGTCGATGACCACCAGGCAGGTGGCCGGAACCGGGTTTTCATAAAGCGGCGTCTGGCAGCGGGCGCAAAAAAGCCTTCGGCGGCCCTCCCAGTGTCTTGAATCCAGGGGGCCGCCGCAAAAATGGCAAAAGCGTTTTTCCGGCATGGTCAATCGTCGAAATCGCCAGCCGGGCCTTTATCGCCGTCCAGTGCGGCGGCCCGCCGGGCGATTTTTTCACGGGTCCACTCTTCGGGCGAGGCGATGCGGGCCGTCTTGGGGCCGGGATCCGGTCCGCCGGCGCGTAAAATGGCCTCGATGGCCAACGGGGCGGTATCCTGGGCATTGAGGACGTTGACCAGCATCTCGTAGACGAACTCCTCGACGCGCCGGGCCATGCGCTGCCGGATCGGCTCGGGCTGAGCCAGCAGGCAATTTTCAAAGGGAAGATTGAGTTTCTTGTAATCGCCCTTTTTCCATCCTTTTTCCCGGGCATAGGCCACCATCTCGGCCCACAGCGCGTCGTCCGCCCCCTGGCCGGGCACCTTGATGAAGTCTCCCTGCGCATCGAGCCTTGCGTTGCCGTAATCGTTGACTTCCAGACCCCAGGAGATCATCTGCAGGGCCGTGGCCACGTTGGCCTTGGTGGTGCGGGTGCCCTTGGCGATGGCGCGCAGTCGATCGGAACTGTTGCCCGAGGTGCCGTGCTGGGCGCCGGAAACGCGGTAAGGCGCCAGGGCTTCGTGAATGGCCGCGGTCAGCTCCACCTGGATGCCCGAGTCGCTGGCCTCGATGCCGTGGGTCGTGCCGTTGTTCAGGGCGATCCAGTCGGCAAAGATGCCGTGGGCGTTGAGCCCCTCGATCAAAAAGAGGGCTTCTTCCTTGGTCGACAGGCCCTGCTTGCCCTTGATTTCCCCGATTTCCGTTTCCAGGCCGGCCCAAGGCGGGATGAAGGGGGCCAGATCGAGGTTGGCCAGCAGGTTCTGGTCGTCGGGCATGTGGGAGGCATCGATTGCGATGGAGGTGATGCCCGCATCGAAGATCGACGGGATTTCAACCTGGGCCGGCGGGATGTCTTCGGGCTTTTTGATGCCGTAATGGTCGGCATGGATCGCCACCGGGATGGTGATCCCCAACTCGTTGCACAGGTCGTCCACGTAGCGGGCGATGTTCCAGTAATTGACGGCGCAGTACGCCTTGACCCCGCCCTCCGAGCGGGCGATTTCGATGATCATGGCCGCGTTGGCCCGCTGGGCCGCCATCAAGGCGCCCTGGATGACGAAAAAGTTGCGTCCGTTGGCCGCCATGGCGACGGCTTTGCCCTTGGCCAGCATGGCCCGGTCGATAATCTTGCCGCTGACGATCAGGGCGCGGGAATGCGGAAAGAGGCGTACGATGTTCGGCGGGCGTCCGATCTCGAGCGCTTTGAAGAAATCTTTTGTGGCAGGGGGGGTTGATTCAGCCATGCTGCTCCTCCGTGGGAATTGGTTGATGCGCCGGCCGGGGAGGGGTGGTGCACCCGGCTCTCGACCTGTTAATATTGGTTCGTCGGACCGGCTTTGTCAAACCATTTGGCGGCGGCAAAGCGATTGACAATTGTCAGGCCTGGTGTAGACTTGACCGGTTTATAACACTACCCGAAAGGAGTTTAGGGTGTCGCTGAAGTCAATTATCGGCAGGTTCGCTATCGGGCTCGCTGCGCTCATCATGGCCGGTTGCGCGGCGCCGCCGGTGGCCACACCTCCGGCGGGTGCACCGCAGCAGACCCCAGCCCCCCTCGACGATGCGCGCAATTTCGACGCGGCCGAGCTCTTGGCCCGGACGAATCCTTCCAAGGCACTGGAAGCCTACCAGGGGTTTGTGGTGCGGTTTCCTGACAGCCGTCTTGCGCCCGAGGCGTTGATGCGCATCGGCGCCATCGCGAGTGAAAGGGGAAATTTGCAGGCGGCCCGGGCGGCCTTCGAGCAAGTGACGGCACGTTACGGCGATACGGACTACGGCGCCAAGGCGGCCTTGGAACTGTTGCGCCTCGACTATGCCGAGGGGCAGTTTCAAAGCATGGTCGACCGGGCCGCGCAGCTGCCGCTTGAATCGTTCGAACCGTCCACCCGGGCGCTGGTGCTGGAAATGCTTGCCGACGGCTTTCTGGCCCTGGACCAGCCCGTCGAAGCGGCCTATGCCGCGGCAAGGGCCTGGGTCCTGGCCGCCGATGAACGCCGGTCGGGGCTGATCCAGAAGGCGCAGTTGGCGCTGAGCCGGCTGAAGCCCGAAGCCATGGCCGAACTGCTTTCGCGGCCGATGGGGGAAGAGGCCCGCCGACTGCTGCAAAGTCTGGGCCGGGAAACGATCTACGACCATCATCTGATCGGGGTCCTGCTCCCGCTGACCGGTTCCCACGCTTTTTACGGCCAGCGCGCCCTGCGGGGCGTGGAGCTGGCCCTGGCCCGGTTCGCGGCCACCCACGAGGGCGAAACAATACGGATGCTCATCGAGGACACGGGCTCGGACGATGGACAGACGGTGCAGGCGGTGGCGAAACTGGACGCCAACGGCGTGGCGGCCATCATCGGTCCCATGGCCACGGTGGCTGCGGCGGCTCCTGCGGCCCAGGAGCGGCGTATTCCGATGATCGTTTTCACGCAGCGCGAATTCATCGCCAGCTTCGGCGACTACATTTTTCGCCACTTCATCACGCCGCGCATGCAGGCCGAAGCCCTGGTCCGCTGGGCCGTGGAACACGAAGCGATGAGCCGTTTCGCGGTGCTTTATCCCCAGGACAGATACGGGCAGACCTTTCTGGCAGATTTCGAAGAGTATGTGGAGGCGGCCGGTGCCAAGATCGTCCGGAGCCTTTCCTATGATCCGGCCCAAACCGATTTTGCCGATCAGATTCGCCAGTTGATTGTCGGCTACGCCCCCATCCCCGGGGCAGAACCGATCGAAAGTAGCGGCCGTTCCGACCTGAAGCCACCGACGGTCATGCCCATCGTTGATTGCGACGCCCTGTTCATTCCCGAGGCGCCTTCCAAAACCGGGCTGATCCTGCCCCAGTTGGCCTATCACGATGTGACCCAATCCGTGTTGATGGGCACCAATCTGTGGCAAAGCAAGACCCTGCTGGATATGGCGGGGCGCTATGCCGAAGGGGCGGTTTTCACAAGCGCCTTTTTCGAAAAAGACGAAACACCGGCGGTGGTCGATTTCAGCGAGACGTTTGCGTCCGTATATGGCGAATCTCCGGGCTTTATCGAGGCTGTGGCCTTCGATACCGGCATGATGCTCTGCGACACGATCAGCCGTCCCCAGGTGCGCAGTCGCGCGCAGATCCGCGACACGCTGCACCAATCCAGCTTTCCCGGGGCGGTCAGCGGTGAGACCTGGTTTGATCAAAACGGAGAATCCCACAAGGCTTTGCGCCTGATGGAAATCCAAAACGGGGGCTTCGTGGTGCGGGAAATCCTGCCGGCGCCTCCTATAACGCTGGAAGGCCGTTGATGGATCTGGCGTATCCGGCCTACCGCCTCTTGTGCACGGGCCTTTTGTTTGCCGGACTGCCCGGCTTCTGGCTCTATTCAAGCTTGAGCGGCAAGCATCGCCGTGGGCTGCGCCAGCGTCTGGGGGCATACGGCACAAGCGGCGCAGTGCGCCCGTCCCGATCACCGCGGGTCTGGCTGCACGCGGCTTCAGTGGGAGAGGTCAACGCGGCAACGGCCATCGCCGAAGCACTCGGGCGCATCCGTCCCGATGCCGGTTTGGTGCTTTCGACCACCACGGAGCACGGTCTCGATGAGGCCCGCGAGCGATTGGGCAACAACGCCGTTTCGGTGCTGGCGCCGCTGGACTGGTCCGGATCGGTCAAGCGGGCCTTGAATTGGATGCGTCCCGATGCGATGGTCTGCGTTGAAACCGAAATCTGGCCCACCTGGTTGATCTCGGCCCAGCGCCGCAACGTGCCCACCGCTCTGGTCAACGGGCGGATCTCCTGCCGTTCGATCCGGCGCTACCAGCACATCCAGGGGCTCATGGCGGCGGTTTTAAAGAATATGACGGCCTTGAGCGTCATCGATGTCGAGGATGCCCAGCGCCTGGTACGATTGGGTGCGCCGGAAGCGCGCATCGTGGTCAACGGCAATGCCAAATTCGATCTGGCCCGGGATTCGCCGGATCCGAAAACAGCGGCCTTGCTGGGCCGCTGCCTGCACCTGGACGGATCGGTGCCGGTCATCGTGGCAGGCAGCATCCGGCGGGGTGAAGCGCGGCCGGTCATCGAGGCCTATTGCCGGGTGCGCCGTGTCTTTGACAATGCTGTGCTGGTCATCGCCCCGCGTCATTTGCAGTGGGTGGGCGCATTGATGGAAGAGGTGCGGCGCCAGGGATTGGACTGCCAGCGGCGCACCGTGCTGGCCGATTCGGCCGCGACGCGCAGTGCACCGGTCATCGTGCTGGACACAATCGGGGAGCTCAAAGCATTATACGGTCTTGCCGACGTGGTGTTCTGCGGCGGCAGTCTGGTGCCGCGCGGGGGGCAGAACCTGCTGGAAGCCACCGCCTGGGGCAAACCGGTGATCTGCGGGCCGCACATGGACGATTTCAGGGCCGCCACCGATGCGCTGGTAGCAGCCGGGGCCGTTTTTCAGGTGAGCGACAGCGATCAACTGGCCGAAACCGTTCTTCATCTGCTCGGCTCTCCGGATCTGGCCCGGGCCGCGGGTCGATCCGGGCAAGAAGTGGTGGCGGCCAACCGTGGCGCTGCGGCACGGCATGCCGCCGTCATCGATGGGCTCCTGCCCGCCGGCCCGCTCGCCCCCTGATCCTATTCGTCCTCCGGCGCCTGGTTGCGCAACCTTCCCTGACCCGTCGATTCGAGCACGGTGCGCCAGAGTTTGCCGTGGGGGTTGACCTTTTTGCGCTTTCCGGCCGAAAGGGCCATCGGCACGTGGACGAAATGATTGTTCCAGTTGCCGATCAGCAGGCGGGTCTTGCCGGCCATCCCGGCATGGACGGCATCCCGGCCCAAAAAGCCGCAAAAGACGCTGTCGTTGGCGTTGGCCGGCAGGCTGCGGATCATGTAGCTCGGGTCGATGTACTTCAAGGCGATGTCCACCCCCCGTTCCTTGAAATAATGGGTGATTTCCTTTTTTAAATACAAACCGATATCGATGAGGCGCATGTTGCCCGAGGCATCGTACTCGGGCTTTTCGGACTTGAAGAATTTCTGGCCGGCCCCTTCAGCCACCACGATGACCGCGTGGCTGCGCTGCGCCAGACGCTCTTCCAGGGTGGCCAGGAGCCCATGGGGGCCGTCCAGGTCGAAATCGACCTCCGGGATCAAGGCGAAATTGACATCCTGCTGGGCCAGGGCGGCCGTGGCGGCGATAAAACCGCTGTTGCGACCCATCAGTTTGATCAGCCCGATGCCGTTGGGATAGCCCTGGGCTTCATTGTGGGCCGCCTCGATGGCTTGGGTGGCGATGTCCACCGCCGTGTCGAATCCGAAACTGCGGGCCAGCATGAAGATGTCGTTGTCGATGGTCTTGGGAATTCCCACCACGCTGATTTTAAGGCCGCGCTCGGCAATGGTATCGGCGATGCGCGCTGCTGCCATGAGGGTGCCGTCGCCGCCGATCATGAAAAGCAGCCCGATATTCATGCGCTCGAGGCTGTCGACGATTTCGTCCGTGTCCTGGGGCCCCCGCGAGGAGCCGAGAATCGAGCCGCCCACGTCGAGGATATGGGTCACCGCCCGAGGGGTCAAATCGAGCAGATCGTGGCCGTATTTGGGGATGAATCCTTGCAACCCGTAGCGGATTCCGTAAATCTTGCGAACCTCGTAATGGTAGTAAAGCTCCAGAACGATGGCGCGGATGATGTCGTTGAGCCCCGGGCAGAGGCCGCCGCAGGTGACCATCGCGCAGCGCAGCTTGCTCGGATCGAAATAGATGGTTTCGCGCGGACCGGCCATTTCGAAGGCCGGCGGTTCGCCTCCCTCCTGTACCAGCCGCCGCATGCGCTCGGGGTTGACATCGATCAGTGCCCGATCCTGGTCGCTGACGAAGTACAGGCCGTCGCTTCCGGGGCGTTCGCGCAGCGGCGAGAGGATCTTGGCCGGTCCGAGGGACAAGATCTGGGTGTCTTCGGATTTCAGGCTTGCGAAATCCAGGTCCATATTGTTCTCCTTGAAAAATTGGGATCGGGCAGCGGGCAAGCCCCCGGCGATTCAGGCCAGGGTGCCGTTGAACTTGAAGGCGCCCTTGCCCAGGATGTCGTGAAGATGCAAAAGTCCCACCACCTTGCCACCCGGTCCGGTAATCGGCAGGATGGTGATCTCCCGGGCTTCCATCAGATTCAGGGCGTCGTAGGCCGGGGCCTCGGGGCCGATGGTCAGCGGCTCGGTGGTCATCAGGTCGTCCACGATCAGCGTTTCCAGCCTCTGGCGGCGGGCTACGGCCCGGCGGATGTCGCCGTCGGTGATGATTCCGGCCAAGGCTTGATCCGGCCCCACGACAAATACCGCTCCCAGACTGATGCGATCGATCTGGGCCACGGCTTCGAGCAGGCCGGTCCCGGCAGGCACCAGGGGCAGGGCGCTGCCGCTGAGCATGATGTCGCCCACCGACGCCGAAAGGCGCTGGCCCAGGCTGCCGCCGGGGTGAAGGCGCCTGAAATCATCCGCTTTCAGATGCTTGCAGCGGGTAAGGGTCACGGCCAGGGCGTCGCCCATGGCCAGTTGGGCCGCAGTGCTGGCCGTGGGTGCGAGCCCTAGAGAGCAGGCTTCGCGGGCTACTCCGGTATCGATGACCAGATCACTGTTGCGGGCCAGAGTCGAGTGGGCGTTGCCGGTAAAGGCGGCGATCTTGCAGCCCATGGAACGGATGCTGGGCAGCAGCAGGTTCAGTTCGTCGGTTTCACCACTGTTGGACAGGGCCAGGAAAACGTCGCCGGCCCCCACCATTCCCAGGTCACCATGCATGGCTTCCACCGGATGCAAAAAGAGGGCCCGGGTCCCGGTGGAGTTCAGGGTGGCCACGATCTTGCGGCCCACGATGCCGCTCTTGCCGATACCGGCCACGATGACCCGACCCGGGCTGTGGAGCACCATCTCCACCAGTTCGACAAAACGATGGTCGATGTGATCGATGAGGCCGAGGATCCCTTCGGCTTCGATTTTGACGACGTTGCGCGCTTCTTCGATGATGTTCATATGCACTCGATCTTCGAGTGGGCCTCGTTAAGCTGGGCGTCCTCGTTGTGATGCGCAAACCGCCCGGATGATCCCATCAGCCGGCTTTCCAATGGGGCAAAACAGCTTGCGCTGGTCGTTCGGGTTGTGCAAGTTTATATGTCCTGCGGGCACCGCCAAGCCTCGCCGGTGTGCAAATCGCGTCTGGTCGGTGCCCAAAAGGCCCTCCAAGATAGTCGCATGGTCCACAAAGTGCAAGGGCCGAGTGGAAAAAGGGGGAACTTTAGGGTTGACAAATCGGCCTTCGTTTCTATATATGGGCGCCGCACGGAGTTTAGACCTTGAACCGAGGCCGTGACGTGTGATGTCCGGCCTTTTTCTATTTTATCGACCTCATCAAGAGGGGAGGTGGTTGCCATGATTTGCACGACGATTCGTCCAGGGGTGGATTGCCCGTTTATGAAGGCGTCCGGATGTTCCTATAATGGCGGGACCTGTCATACCATCGTGGAACAATGCCAGGGATGCAGCCGCACCGCAGAGTTCGCCACCGGTTTGTACTGTGTGGCCTGTCCTGAACCGGCACTCAAATGGCAGCGGGATCGCTGCAACATGGCCACCCATGTTGCGGCCGCGGTGGTTGAAAACAAGCAGAAGATCAATCCGATCAAGGCTTCCAAGCGCGGCGGCAAGTAGCGCCACCGAATCATCCTGCCGAAAATCGACGGTTGACGGCAGAATCTTTTGGGGCTGCCTACCCTTGCAAGATAAAGCTATAAGAAAGGCTCCGTGCGTTTCCCGCACGGAGCCTTTCTCTTTAACGCCAAGCCGGTCGTCAAGCCGCCGAAACGCTGATCTTGCGCGGTGTCGCCTTGGCATGCTTGGGCAGGGTCAGTTTGAGGACCCCATCGGCCAGGGTTGCGGCGATCCCATTCTGATCGATGGACTCGGCCAGGGAAAACTGGCGGTAGAAGCGCCCCACCCCGAATTCGAGCAGAATGGGTGTTTCGCCCTCGGCTTGCGGCGGTTTGACATCCCCGCTGATCGTAAGGGTGTCTTCCTTCAGATCGATGCTCAGGTCTTCCGGCGCCACGCCCGGCATGTCCGCCACCAGCCGGATTTCGGTGTCGCTTTCGCAGATATCCACCTCCGGCGTGAAGACCCTGCCCGGGCGGGTCTGTTCGGCAGCTTGGCTCACTTCGTGTTTGTTTTTGGCTTGCAGCTCTTTGGTGTCAACCATGGCGCATCCCTCCTTTCAACTTTCATTGAACACTGATCTGACGCGGTCTGGCTGTAGCAGCCTTGGGTACTTGAACCGTCAGAATGCCGTTGACCAGACGGGCCGTGACTTTCTCGGCATCGATGTCTGCCGGAAGGCCCAGCACCCGGGAGAATTTTCCTCCTTCGCGTTCGCGGCGATGATAGCAGACCTTGTCGCCCTCGATGGCAATGGTACGCTGGCCGGCAATGGTCAGGTTGCGGCCCACCACCTCGACCTCCAGGTCCTCGGCCTTGACCCCCGGCAGCTCGGCCCGCACGAAGTAGCCGTCCCGGTCTTCGGAAAGATTGACGGCCGGAAAAACCCCCGCCGTGGCATAGTTCGTCGCGCCACGGGGTTGCGTGGCACCGGAGAGCCGTCCCATGAGCTGCTGCATGCGGTTCAGTTCGTCCAACACACCGGTATCCATCCACCTCGGCACGCTCCACAATGGTCGAAATACCATGATTACACCTCCTGTATGATTTAGACGGGTGGTTCCTTTAATGTTTCTTTCTCGAAAATACGCTGTCAGAATCGATTCTTATCGCTTTTGTCTGAAACGGTAACCACCTGCCGGAGCAAGTCAAGCGCCGGTTTGACACGATTTCTACCACCCGCCGCAAGGATGGTCCCGGTATTGCGGATGGCTTTTCTTCCCGGATCGTCATTTGGATCTTTACAGAAGCTCAAAAATTGATCAGACTGCGCGCCATGCTTTCAACCCTGGCATCTTTTGTGGCCCTCTATGTGGCCGTTTTTTCACTACTTATGGGCATGGGCCTCCTGGGCACCTTTCTGAGCCTGCGCATGACCATGGCCGGTTTTTCACCCCTGTCCACCGGACTGATTCAGGCGGCCTACTACCTCGGTCTGGTCCTGGGATCACTGATTTGCCCCAGGCTGGTCTGGCGCGTGGGCCATATCCGGGCCTTCGGGGCCCTGGCGGCGGTGACCACCGCAACGGTGATGCTCCATGGGATCCATTTTTCAGCCTTGTTCTGGGGCCTGCTGCGCCTGGTGAGCGGGATGGCCAACATCGGCCTGTTCATGGTCATCGAAAGCTGGCTCAACGAGTGCACCGTTGCCGAGGCCCGTGGAAGGGTCTTTTCCATCTACATGGTGCTTTCCTACCTGGGTATCGGCCTGGGCCAACTGCTGCTCAACCTGGGCGATCCGCAAAGCAGCACCCCGTTTTTTGTGGCCGGAATGCTCCTGGCGCTGTCCATGGTGCCGGTGGCGGTCACGTCGGCCATCTCGCCGGCCCTGCCTGCCACCGAACGGCTCGGACTGCCGATCCTGCTGCGCAAGGCGCCCCTGGGTATGCTCGGCTGTCTGACCGCCGGGCTGCTCAACAGCGCCTTTTATGCCATGGGGCCGGTTTTCGCCCACGCCTCCGGCCTGAACGTCTCCCAGCTGTCGTGTTTCATGGGCGCCGCAGTCCTTGGCGGGTTGACCCTCCAATGGCCGGTGGGAATCGTCTCGGACCGCTTGGACCGGACCCTGGTCCTGCCAGTCCTGGGTGCCTTGATCGGGATTTTCAGCCTTGTGGTTCTGTTTGCCGCCCGTTCTTCCTTCGCGGTTCTGCTGACGGCCATGGCCGTCTACGGCGGGATCTGTTTCACCCTCTACCCGGTGGCCGTGGCCCGCGGGCACGATCTTTTCGAACCCGGACAGGTGGTGGCGGTCAGTTCCGGATTGCTTTTCAGCTATGGGCTGGGGGCCAGCATCGGACCGGTTCTGGCTGCAAGCACGATGAGCATCCTGGGCGGCCCGCACGGCCTGTTCGCCTATACCGGCATGGTGGCCGCCGTTTATGCGGCTCTGGCTGCTTGGCTGAGGACCCTCGAGTCGGTATCCATCGTTCCGGTGGCAGACCAGGGGACCTTCATGCCGATGAAAAGCACCTCGTCGTCGGTGGCCATGGTCATCGATCCGCGGGGCGAACCCGTGCTCGATGACCAAGATTCCTCTTTTCAGTCAACTTGACCAATTCGAAGTCCAACGCTTTACGTCCTTTCGGTGAACCAACAGATCTTGGGTTCACCGGGATTTGCTGAGTACGGCTTGCCAGGGGTGCCATTATATGGCAGCCTGGAAAAAAACGACATTCCCGGGCTTTTCGGCCCGGATTCCAAGTCCCGCCAGGGATGCCTGCTCGTTTTTTCGACCCCCTTGGTTGCGCAGCGACCGGATCATCTGCCGTTGGTGTTACGTCAACGTTCAGCTATCACCGTTTTTCAACCGTGCAAGGAGATTGCCGATGAATTTTGAATGCATCCTCTTTGAAAAGCAGGAAGCCATCGCGCTGGTCAAACTCAACCGACCCGAGGTGCTCAATGCCATGAACAAGCAGCTCTGGCTCGATCTTCAGGCGGCCATGGACGATGTGCGCCGTGACCCGGCCATGCGCGTACTGATTATCACCGGGCAAGGGCGGGCCTTTTCCACCGGGGCGGATTTGAAAGAGTCCAAGACCCGCAGCATCGAGGCCTACCGCGATTATCTGGTGGAGTTGCAGGAAGCCACGCGCCGGCTGATCCGCTTCGAAAAGCCCACCATCGCCGCCATCAACGGCTACGCCCTGGGGTCGGGCTACGAACTGGCCCTGGCCTGCGATATCCGCATCGCCGCCGACGAGGCCCAGATCGGCTCACCCGAGGCCAAGGTGACCTCTTCGGTCACCGGCGGGGCCATGCGCCTAGTCCAGGATTTGATCGGGCCAGCCAGGGCCTGCGAACTGCTCTTTACCGGCGAGTACATCAGCGGCCGGGAGGCAGCCCGTATCGGTCTGGTCAACCGCAGCGTACCGCTTGAAAACCTGATGGCGGAATGCATGCAGACGGCCGCCAAGATCGCGGCCAATTCGGCCTTTTCCATCGCCATGATCAAAAAAGGCCTGCTGATGGCGCGCGGCGAGGTGAGCCTCGATGCGTTGATGGACTACGAGGTCGAGGCCTGCCTGGCCTGTGTTTCCACCAAGGAGCGCCAGGCATCGCTGGCAGAGTTCGAAGGCCGTAAGCAAAAGCCTTGATCACGGAGGGTTTGCGTCCTTTTGAACGCGGCGGCCGTCGCTAAACACCAGTCCGGTCAGAACCGAGACCGTACAAGCGGGGAGGGGAATCATGAGTTTGGAAAAGGTGCTCAAGGCCGAATCGGTGGCCATCGTGGGGGCTTCACGCAACGTCACCAAACGCGGCTACCAGGCCATTCGCATCCTGCTGCAGGAAAAGTACGGCGGGCGGATCTACCCGGTCAATCCCAAAGAGGACAGCGTCCTGGGGTTGCGATGCTACAAGAGCATCTCGGAGATCGAGGGACCGGTGGACCTGGCCCTGATCACCACCCCGGCCAAATCGATTCCCCGGCTTCTCGAAGAATGCGGCCGCAAGGGGGTCAAGGGGGCTGTGGTCATCGCCGGCGGTTTCGGCGAAACCGGGGTCGAGGGCCGCAAGCTGGAGGATTTGATGGTGGAAACGGCCCGGGCCAACCGGATCCGGCTGGTGGGGCCCAACACCTCTGGCATGATGAACCTGCATCAGGGGATGAACCTGGTGGGCATGCGCGATGCCCCCAAGGGCAACATCGCCCTGCTTTCCCAGAGCGGCAACATGGCCCTGACCCTTATTACCGAGGCCAAGCTCAAGAGCCGCAAGGGATTTTCCTACTATGTGGGCGTGGGCAACGAGGCGGACATCCGGTTTCACGAATACCTCGAGTTTTTCCGCCAGGATCCGGACACGCGGGCCGTTTTGATGTACGTCGAGGGGATGCGCCAGGGGCGCGAGTTTCTCCAGCAGGCCTACAAGACCACCCTGGAAAAACCGGTGGTGCTGCTCAAAAGCGGACGCTCGGCCACCGGCAAGCGTTCGGCCGGCTCCCATACCGGGGCCCTGGCCGGGATGAGTGAGGTGGCGCGCACCGCCTTTTTGCGGGCTGGGATCATCTGGATCGAAAGGTCGGATCAGCTTTTCCCGGTGGCCGAAACCCTGTCGAGTCTGCCACCCATCAAGAGCAACCAGGTGGCCATCCTGGCCGACGGGGGGGGGCACGCCACCATCGCCGCCGACCTGCTCACCGACCTGGGGGTGCAAATTCCCCGGCTCAGCGAAAGCACCCAGAAAAAACTCTGCGCCATTCTGCCTGCGGCCGCCTCGGTGCCAAACCCGGTGGACGTGGCCGGCGGCACCGACGCCGATCCCTCACTGTTCGCCGACTGCGCCCGTATCATTCTCCAGGATCCCAACGTGGGCGGGTTGCTTTTGGTGGGCCTCTTCGGCGGCTATGGGATCCGTTTTGCCGAAGGCCTGGCGATGAAGGAAGAAGACGCGGCCCACCAGATGGGAAAGATGGTGCGCAAGTACAACAAGCCCATCGTGATCCACAGCCTTTTCGCTTCGGAAAAGCCCCATGCCCTGGATCTGTGCCGCTACTACGACATATCAGTTTATGACTCGCTGGACGTGGCCTGCAAGTGCATCGGGGCCCTGGCCGAATACGGGCGTTATCTGAAATCCTACCACACCAAGGTCAGCTTCGAGCTCAACTACGGCAACAAGGCCCAGCCCGAATGCCAAGCCTTGATCGCGGCGGCGGCCGGTGAGGGGCGCCTGGCCCTGCTCGAACCCGAGGCCAAACGGATTTTGGCGCTTCACGGGGCGCCGGTTTCCAAAGACGGGGTTGCCGCAACGGCCGAAGAGGCGGTTGCCCTAGCCCGCGAGATCGACGGCCCGGTGGTGCTCAAGGTCGTTTCGCCCGACATCCTGCACAAGAGCGACGCCGGCGGCGTGATGGTGGGGCTGAAGACCGAAAAGCAGGTGCGCCAGGGTTTCAGCGCCATCATGAAAAGCGCCAGCCGCTTCGATCCCCGGGCCCAAATTCGCGGCGTACTCGTTTCCCCGATGGCCTCCCCCGGCATAGAGGTGATTATCGGGACCAAGGTCGACGACCAGTTCGGCCCGGTGATCATGTTCGGTTTGGGCGGAATCATGGTGGAAGTGCTCAGGGACGTGGTGTTCCGGGTCCTGCCGATCAACCGCGCCACGGCCCGCCAAATGATCGCCTCGATCCAGGCCGCCGCCCTGCTCGACGGGGTGCGCGGCAATCCGCCCTGCGACAAGAAGGCGCTGGTCAACTTGCTGCTGCTCTGCTCTGAATTGGTGGAAGCCTATCCCGAGATTGAAGAGATGGATCTCAACCCGGTCATCGTTCACGAAAAAGGGCTGAGCATCGTGGATGCACGCATCATCCTCAAAAAGGGACCATTGCAGGCGCCCAGCCTGTAGCCCCCCGGTCAAAGGCGCGGACGGCGCCTGCCTTCTGCCTGCAGGCACGAAGGCGCCGGGAAAAGGCCTTTTGCCAGAACGCGCAGGTCCTGGACGGCATTGATCCACCGGTTGCTGTGCCCGTATGGGTGGTTGCGTTATCCGTCCGGGTTTGCTATTTTCTTCAAAAGGCGAAGCAAGTTCATAAAATTGTGACGCCACTATTGATCCAGACCCCCCCAAAAGTTCGTGTTCGGTGCCGGCCTGAAGGAGACGGCCGGCAGCGACGAACAGCCTTTTTTTCCGTAAGACGACCGTTCGCCTAACTCCAACACAACCGCAAGGAGGTCCAGATGAAGAAGGGATTGATTGTCGTATCGGCTCTGGTGTTTGCCCTGGTGCTCGTATGGGGTGCCGTTCCGGCGTCCGTGCAGGCCGAACAGAAATTCGTCACCATCGGCACCGGCGGGGTCACCGGGGTCTACTATCCCACCGGCGGCGCCATCTGCCGGCTGGTGAACAAGACCCGCAAGGAGCACGGGATCCGCTGCTCGGTGGAGAGTACCGGCGGCTCGGTCTACAACCTCAACGCCATCCGTGCCGGCGAGCTCGACATGGGGGTGGCCCAATCCGACTGGCAGTACCATGCCTACCATGGCACTAGTAAATTTGCCGAAGCCGGTCCCAACAAGGATCTGCGGGCCGTTTTTTCCGTGCATCCTGAGCCGTTCACCGTGGTGGCCCGGGCCGATTCCGGGATCAAGACCTTTACCGATTTAAAAGGCAAACGGGTCAACATCGGCAACCCCGGCTCCGGCCAGCGCGGCACCATGGAAGAGTTGATGGGGGCCCTCGGTTGGACCAAGGACGTCTTCAAACTGGCCTCTGAGCTCAAGCCCGACGAACACTCCAAGGCCCTGTGCGACAACAAGATCGACGCCTTCGTGTATACCGTGGGGCATCCGACCGGCAACATCCAGGAGGCCGCCGCGTCCTGCGACGTGGTGCTGGTGGACGTCTCCGGTCCTGTGGTCGACAAGCTGGTCAAGGACAATTCCTACTACCGCTATGCGACCATTCCGGGCGGCATGTACCGCGGCACGGACACCGACACCAAAACCTTCGGTGTGGGCGCCACCTTCGTCTCCTCGGCCACGGTGCCCGATGAGATCATCTACAATGTGGTCAAAGCGGTCTTCGAAAACTTCGACGATTTCAAAAAGCTTCACCCGGCCTTTGCGATTCTGAAAAAAGAAGAGATGATCAAGGACGGTCTTTCCGCCCCGCTGCACGACGGCGCCGTGAAGTATTACAAGGAAGCCGGATTGATGTAAGAGGATCATCCCCATGACTAAAGCCACCGGCAGCACGCCGTCGCTGGAATCGGCACGGGAAATCGTTGCCCAGACTGAAACCGGGGCCCGCAATCCCACCGGAAAGATCCCCAGGCAGGTCTTGTTTTACGTGCCGCTGGCCTGGACCCTGTTTCAGCTCTGGTATGCCTCACCTTTGCCGTTTATTTTCAACATCGGGATCTTCAACTCCACCGAGGCCCGGTCCATCCATCTGGCCTTTGCCATCTTTTTGGCCTTTACGGCCTTCCCGACCTTCAAGAAATCCTCGCCGCGGGACTACATCCCGGTCCAGGACTGGGTGGTGGGCCTGGTGGCGGCCGCCTGCGCGGCCTATCTGTTCATCTGCTATGTCGAACTTTCCGCCCGGCCGGGCAACCCGACCCAATTTGATCTGGTGGTCGGCGTCATCGGCCTGATTCTGCTGCTGGAAGCGACCCGGCGTGCCTTGGGGCCGCCGCTGATGATGGTGGCCGCCGTCTTCATGGTTTACACCTTTTTCGGCAGCTACATGCCGGACGTCATCTCCCACAAGGGCGCCAGCCTTTCCAAGGGGATGAGCCACTACTGGCTCTCCACCGAGGGGGTTTTCGGTGTGGCCGTGGGGGTTTCCACCGAAATGGTCTTCATGTTCGTTCTCTTCGGTGCCTTGCTGGAACAGGCCGGGGCGGGCAACTACTTCATCCGCGCAGCCTTCGCCGGATTGGGACACCTGCGCGGCGGGCCGGCCAAGGCCGCGGTGGTCGCTTCGGGATTGACCGGCTTGGTCTCCGGCTCGTCTATCGCCAACGTGGTGACCACCGGCACCTTTACCATCCCGTTGATGAAGAAGGTCGGCTTCTCGCCGGAAAAGGCCGGCGCCGTGGAGGTGGCCTGTTCGACCAACGGCCAGCTCATGCCGCCGGTGATGGGGGCCGCGGCCTTTCTGATGGTCGAATATGTGGGCATCTCGTATATCGAGGTGATCAAGCACGCCTTTCTGCCGGCCATCATCTCCTACATCGCCCTTTTTTACATCGTGCATCTGGAAGCCTGCAAGATGGGGCTCAAGGGCTTGAAAAAGCCAAGTACCGGGGCCTCCCTGCTCCAAAAGATGACGACTTTCGTGGGCGGCTTTTTGCTGATGGCCGTTCTGACGGCCGTCACGTATTACGGGATCGGGTGGATCAAGACCGTTGCCGGCGGTGCGGCGATCTACATCGTGGGCGTCTTGCTCGTGGCGGCCTACCTCTTTTTGGTGCGTTTGGCCTGCAAGGTGCCGGAGCTGGAAACGAGTCTCGAGATCGAACGGCTGCCGCTGCTGCTGCCGACCTTGAAGACCGGGTACTACTTCCTGCTGCCCCTGGTGGTGCTGATCTGGTGCCTGGTGGTCGAACGGCTTTCACCGTCCCTGTCCGCCTACTGGGCCACGATGCTGCTGATGCTCATCGTCGTTACTCAGCGGCCGCTCAAAGGGTACTTCCGCAAGACCGGGGGGCCGGAATTCAGCGCTTGGCAAGGTTTCGCCGATCTGATCAACGCCATGGTGGGCGGGGCCCGCAACATGATCGGGATCGGCGTGGCCACCGCTGCGGCCGGGATCGTTGTCGGCACGGTGACCCTGACCGGCATCGGGCTGGTAATGACCGAGTTTGTCGAGTTTATATCCGGCGGCAATCTGCTCCTTATCCTGATCTTTACCGCGGTCATCAGTCTGCTGCTCGGCATGGGGCTGCCCACCACGGCCAACTATATCGTGGTATCGACCCTCATGGCCCCGGTGATCGTCGATCTGGGCGCCAAGTCCGGCCTGCTCGTACCGCTGATCGCGGCCCATCTGTTCGTTTTCTTTTTCGGCATCCTGGCCGACGACACCCCGCCGGTGGGTCTGGCGGCCTTCGCCGCGGCCGGCATTTCCGGCGGCGATCCGATCCGCACCGGAATCCAGGGCTTCGGCTACGATATCCGCACCGCAATCCTGCCGTTCATCTTCATCTACAACAATGAACTGCTGATGATCGGCATCGGGACCTGGTATCATTTTCTGGTGGTGGTCGCCGGGGCCGTGGTGGCCATGATGATCTTCGCCGCTGCTACCCAGCGCTACTTTTTAGTCAAGAATCGCATCTGGGAAACTGTGCTTCTTTTGCTGGTGGCTTTCACTTTGCTGCGGCCCGGATTTTGGTGGGACATGATCTATCCGCCCCTCAAGGAGGTCAAGGCCACCCGGCTCGAACAGGTTGTCGCGCAGATCGACCCGGGGGACCATCTCATGCTTGAGGTGGCCGGCGAGGATTTCCGAGGCCGGCCTTTCACCAAAAGCCTGATGCTGCAGGTGGGCAACGAGCCGACGGCCACCGAACGCTTGGTGGCCATTGGCATCGAGACCAATGTGAAAAACGGGCGGGTGTTTGTGGACAATGTGGTCTTTAGCAGTCCGGCGGAAAAAGCCGGGATCGACTTTGACCAGGAGATTCTCCACCTCTACGTGCCGACCAAGATTCCACCCAAGCACCTGATGTTCATTCCGGCCGGGCTCCTCCTGGCCGCTGTCTGGTTCCTCCAGCGCAAACGCCAGCGGCATCAGGAATCCGTGAAGCCGGCCGTGGCGGTCTAGAAAAGATTCTTTTGGCAAAGTCCGACAGGCTTTCAGGCCGCAACCGGCCTGAAAGCCTGTTTTTATCTGCTGCGCATGGCCGCCAGGGTGCGGTCGGAAAGGAGCTTGGCGCAAGTGGGGCAATACTGGTGATGGGTCTTGACATCCGGGTGCGCGGCGCTGGCCTCGTGCACGTGATCCAAAAAGCGCGGGGTGGCAAAAGGGCGACCGCAGGACTCGCAATGGGCCAAGGGATGGCGGCCGATGATTTCGTCGCGGATCAGGATGGTGCGCCAGTCCTCGCGATCCACGACCTGGATGGCGTCGGTGGGGCAAAGATTGGCGCAGGTTCCACAACCGATGCAGCGTCCGGGAATCGGCACGATGTAGGGCCGGTCCTCGCGTTTTTCCACCGTCAGTGCCCCGGCCTTGACCACCTCGCGGCAGACCCGTTCGCAGAGCCGGCAGCGGATGCATCCATCGGGCAGGGGGGCGGTTTCGATGCCGAAGCGCTCGGCCAGGGCATGCAGGCGCTCGGATTCCGGAGCGTCCTGGAGCAGCCGCTGCATGGCCCGCGTACGCGCGTCGTGAACCCCGGCGCTGTCTGTCTTGATGTCCATGTCGGCTGTGGTTTTGACCACGCAGGACAGGCGGATCTTGGCCCGCTCGCCGGATCCGGTACTGATTTCCACGGCGCACAAGCGGCAGGCGGCCACCGGGTCCTTGAGGGCGGGATGAAAACAGATGGCCGGGATCTCATAGCCCAGGCGCCGCAGCACGGTGAGCAGGTTCTGACCGGGTTCCACTTCGTGGACATTACCATCGACGGTGATCGTGATCATGGCGAGACCGTGTTCGATTTTCTTGAAGTAAACGATAGGGTTTCAGAGGCGGCAACGCCTCTGAGCTTGGTGAAACTGAGTCATGCTTTTCACTGCCCGGGCCTGCTGCCGGTCAACGGGTCGGTCGCAGACCGGCTTGCCGGTGGCTCAAGCATCCAGCAGCCGCAGGCAGTCCTGTGGCAGCCTGTGGGTCCCCTGGCCGTCGATACTTACCTCCACCAGGGCGTCCGGGTCGTTGATGGCCGTATCCGGGTCGACGATGATCCCGTGGCATCCCACGAAGCGGTCCATATAAGGCGCCCACATCTCGTCGTCCGAGCGCCGGTAGATTTCGACTTTCTGACCTTTTCGGAAAATCATGGTAATTCCTTAATGAATTGTCGATTCGCGATTGCCGGTTGCTGAAATTGAACAGATTGAAAATTGCCGGATTTCGAATGGGCAGCCGCCGATTCAAAGATCCCCTTCAGACCGGCATCGTATCCACGTTCGGCGCCGCCTTGGCGCGCCGGGCGCAGGCATCGCAGAGCTTCTGGCCGCGCACCGAGGGCAGATGGGGATCGGTCCGCTTGCGAATGTACTCCAGATAACGTGCCGGACCGAGCACCGCACCGCACCGCTGGCAGGTTTCCAGGCGCTGGCGGTTGAGGATCGTGCCGCAAATGGAAAGAATCCGCTCCCCGTTGTGGTCCTCGATGCGCATCGCTCCGGTCGGGCAATTGGACGCGCAGGCGCCGCAGAGGATGCAGCGCTCCTCGGTGCGCCGGAAATCGGTTTCCACCGGGTGGTCGAAATCGAAGTATCCCAGTTGCAGGGCGTCGATTTGCATCTTGTCGCGGCAGACCTCCACGCAGCGCCCGCAGCGCAGGCAGATATCGCAGCGCAGGCAGCGGCGGGCCTCCTCGCGCGTCGTGTTCTCCGAGTAGCCCAGTTCGACCTGCTGGAAGGTGGTGCGGCGCCGTTCGATGTTGAGCAGCGGCATCTCGGGCCGGCGCAGGATCATCTTGGTACTGGCCGGAACCTCGATCTGGTCGCAGCGGCCGTGGCGCACCGGTACCGGGGGGTTCTTGGGCTGGGGAATCCCGAGAAGATAGCGGTCGATGGCCTCGGCGGCCCGCTTGCCGCCGCCGATGGCTTCGACCACTGTGGCCGGGCCGGTGACGGCATCGCCCACGGCGAAGATTCCCGGCTCGCTGGTCTCCATGGTGGTCAGGTTGACCTCGATGGTGTTGCGCCGGGTCCAGGCCAGGTCGCAGCCGCCGCTGATGCAATCGATGTCGATGCGCTGGCCGATGGCCGGGATCACGGCATCGACGAGCATGTCGAAGTCGCTGCCTTCCAGGGGAACGGGTGACTTGCGCTGGCTCCCCGGTCTTTCAACCATCTCGGCACGCAGGCAGCGCAGGGCCGTGACCTTTCCGTCCCGGCCCTGGATCGCCACCGGGACGGTAAGAAAGGCAAAATGCACCCCTTCCTCCTCGGCCTGTTCCACCTCTTCCTCGTCGGCCGGCATTTCGTGGCGCGTGCGCCGGTAGGCGATGGTGACCTTTTCCGAGCCGAGGCGCAGGCTGGTGCGGGCCGCATCGATGGCCACATTGCCGCCGCCGATGACCACCACCCGCCGCCCGGGCATGCGCCGCTCGCCCAGGGCGACGCGGCGCAGAAAATCGATGGCCTCGACCACCCGCGGATAGTCTTTTTCGCCGGGAATGTTGAGCTTAAACGACTTGTGGGCGCCGATGGCGAAAAGAAAGGCATCGAAACCCCGGGTGCGAAGCTCATCCAGGGAGATGTCGCGGCCCAGGCGGGTGTTGAAGCGGAATACCACCCCCAGGGATTCGAGCATACCCACCTCGCGGTCGATGACCTCCCGGGGCAGGCGGTATCGGGGGATGCCCACCATCATCATGCCGCCGGCCATGGGCAAAGCTTCGATGACCTCCACGCCGTAGCCCTTGAGGGCCAGATAATAAGCGGCCGTCATGCCGCCGGGGCCGGCACCGACGATGCAGACCTTCTTTCCTTTATCCGCAGCCTTGGGCGGGTTGAGATAGCGCCTGTCAGAAAGCGCCTTTTCCGCGGCAAAGGCCTTGAGAAACTTGATCGATACCGGCCGGTCGATACGCCCGCGCACACACATGAATTCGCAAGGCCGGGTGCAGACCAGGCCGCAGACCCAAGGGAACGGATTGTCCTGGCGGATGACCGCGATGGCCTCGTCGTCGCGGCCCATGCCGATCAGGGTCAGGTAGGTGGGGATATCGATGCCTGCCGGGCAGGCCATCTGGCAAGGGGCGGGGGCCAGGCGCAGGCATTCGCCAGCGGCGCAGTTGCCCGTTTCGATATGGCTTGCCAGAACTTCCCGGTGTCCGCCCAGCAAAGCGGACACCGTGTCAACGGTCCGCTGGCATCCCGGCCCGTCATCGGACTGGCTGAGTTCCTCGGCCAAAGCGTCCAGTGCAGGCAGGTGAGCCTTGCCGGCCCGTCCCTGGACCACGTCGCGCAGCAGGTCGAGGATCTCCTCGGCCAGTCGACGGCTGCGCGGCAGGGTCAGGCGGTCGCTCTTGATGATCGTTAACAGGTCAAGCAGCGTCGCATTGACCGGGCACGCGGCTTTTTCCATGATATTCCTCCAACAGAAAAACCGAAACACCGAGCCCGGCGAACCGGTCTGCGGCCGAAGGCGGGCGCCGCGGCGGCGTCGGCCGGGGCGGACTTTGGATCGATATCACTAAAAAGCCGTGTGCTCAAGGCTGGCAACCGACTTGGCGTGGCGTTCGCGCCGGATCGGCGTCAACTCCTCGACGGCGCCGAAGCTGAGGCAGTGGCTGGTGCAGACCGTGACGCAGGCCGGCTTGAGGCCCTGGTCGATGCGGTCCATGCAGTAGTCGCACTTGACCACTTTGCCCGTGGTCGGATTCCACTGGGGTGCGCCCCAGGGGCAGGCTGACACACAGGCCTTGCAGCCCACACAAAGCTGCTCGTCGACAAAGACGATTCCGTCCTTGGGCCGCTTTTGCATGGCGCCGGTGGGGCAGGCCGCCACACACCAGGGGTTTTCACAGTGAAAGCAGGGCATGAAGATAAAGCCCATGCGCGGCAGGCCGCCGACGAACTTGGGGCCCACGGTGACGATCTGGCACAGGCGCGGTCCCACCGGCAGGTTCTTGTTGCTCTTGCACTGGACCTCGCAGGCGTGGCAGCCGATGCATTTCTTGGTATCCTGAAACAGGTAGTATTTGCTCATATCTCCTCTCCGCTGGCGCTAGAGCCGGTGTCCTTTGGGTGTTTTTCAGACCCTTCGGACGCTGACGAAGGTGTCGTGATAGGCCGGGCTGCCGCCCACCTTGTCGTAAAGATTTTCCTGCAGCGCACTGTCGCTGACCCCACGGTTGAGCGAACGCGCCGCGCGGCCGGCCGTGTGGCCGAACCCGTGGAGGATGAACACGGCCTCGGGATGGATCATGTCCGAAACGTAGGCTTGCATCCGGCCGCAGCCGACCCTGGAGGTGATCTCCACCGTATCGCGATCCTTGATACCCAAGGTTTTGGCCCGGGCGCTGTTGATCCAGGCGGTGTTCTCCGGGCAGATTTCGTTCAGATAGGCCACGTTCTGGGTCGAGACGTGGGTGTGCAGGGCGTTGCGCCCCACCACCAGACGAAATGCATCTTCGCTTTGGGGCCCGGGCATCGCTTCGTAAGCCGGGAAGGATTCGAAGCCGGCGTTTTCGAGCAGCGAAGACTTGAACTCGATTTTGCCCGAAGGGGTCTTGATCTTGAGCCCGTCGGCCCGATCCCAGAAAATCTGCTCCTTGCCGTAAGCCACGAATCCCTTTTTATCGAAGTCGGCTCTGGTAAATCCGGTCCCCTCCAACTGCCAGGCCACCAGTTCGTCCATGGTCTTGTAGGGGAAGTACTGGCCCACCCCCAGCCGTTCGGCAATCTGCTTGAGAATGATGGCCCCTTCCCGGGTGTCGTAGCGCGGCGGCACGGCCTGGCGGCGCAGAAACATCTGGGGTTTGAGCCCGTTGGCCTGCTGGATGCAGTCGGTCCGTTCGAGATAGAGCGATTCCGGCAGGATCACATCGCTGTACCAGGCGATGTCGCTGTAGTTGATGTCGATGGTCGCAATCAGGTCCAGCTTGTCCAGCGCTTTGCGGGTGTGTGCGGTATCGGCGATGGACATGAGCGGATCGAAGCGGTAGGCGATCAAGGCCTTGATGGGGTAGGGATCCTCGTTGAGGATGGCGTCCGGAAGCATCTGGCCGGCGCCGTGGGCCGGGTCCGGAAGGGGAAAATCAGGGGTGCCGACCTTGTCGAAGCGCACTGTATCGGGTTTGGGCATCTTCTGGTCGGTGAGTTTGCGGGCCGGTTTTGCGCCTATTTCTCCAGGGCCTTTTTTGAAGAAAAACCCCCCCGGATTTTCGATGCTGCCCATCAGGGCGTTGAGCATCATGATCGAGCGGCGCATGTAGATTTCGTTGACATGGCTGGCGCCCCGGTAGCCGAAGTGGAAGATCACCCGGGGCTTTTCTCGGCTGATTTCCCGGGCCAGGGCAACGATCTCTTCGGCCGGGATGCCGGTTTCTTCCGCAGCCCACTGCGGGGTGTACGCCGCCACGAAATCACGCAGTTCGGCAAGGCCCAGGACCCAGCGATCGACAAAGGCCGCATCGTAGAGCCGTTCCTTGAGAACCACGTGCATCAACGCGTAGTTGAGGGCCAGGTCGGTCCCGGGCCGGATCATCCAGTAGCGGTGCGCCTTGGTGGCCGTGACCGTCACCCGCGGATCAATGTAGGTCAACTTGGCCCCGTTTTCCAAAGCCGTCATGAGGTTGTTGACCTCCTTGACGCTGACGGCCTCAAAGATGTTGCGGCCGTAAATCACGATATGCCGCGTGTTTTTGTAGTCCATGGCCATCTGAGCATCCGTACAGCCGAACAGTGACCGGCAGGCCGTGTTGACACTCCCCTTGCACAGGGCATCGTGGGTAAAATGGTTGGGCGAGCCAATGGCTTTTAAAAAGGTCTTGCTCACATGGGTGGCCAGTTGGGTGCGTTCGCCCAGGATTACGCTCTGGCCCCCATACTGGTCGATGATCGGGCGCAATCTGCCGGCCACGTAATCCAGGGCCTCGTCCCAGGTGGCCTTGCGCCATTGCCCTGAACCGCGCTCGCCGATCCGGATCAACGGGCTTTGTACCCGCTGGTCGTCATAGAGCAGATTGATGCCGGCCGCCCCGCGGGGGCAAAGACTGCCTTCCATTCCCGGAACATGGGGGTTGCCTTCGATCCATTGCACCTGTCCGTTGCGCACCTTGATCTTGATGGGACAGCGGACGCTGCACATGAAACACAAGCTGTAGACCTCTTTATCCATCGTCTGCCTCCGCGTTGAAATATCATTGCCTGCCTTCGACCCTGTAGGGTTCTGAAATAATTGAAGGCCGATCATAAGCAATATCTGTACCATGCCCCGTTGCGGTTTTGACTTGACAGACAGGGAACGGGGGAGTAGGGGTCGGCCCAGGATTTGGGCATGGTGACGCCCGCCGCGACTGGGCGTTACAAAAAATCGAGTTTTTGAATAGCTTGTTGATCATTCAAGCAAGACAATCGTTGCGCTAATCATTAAAAACGCAACATTTGTTGCGCCTATTATCCCATAGTACCAGTACTCCGGATATAGGTGGCCATAGTGGTGCGTACAAAATCCAAGTATGCACTTTTACCTTTTCTGCGTCATTTAAAATAATCAGTAATAGAAAAAGTGTGGTGTTTTGCCGTTCCACATCGGGTTTATACGACGGCAAGACCGGAGATGTCTTGCTTTTTACAGGCAATAAAAATCGAAGAAGGAGGTAACAAGGATGTCATTGGAACAGTCGGTAGCGTGTGAAGAGAAGGAAATGGACTATGACTTTTGCCTTGATGACGTTGCGCTCGCCAAATCGATTCTTCAACGCGCGGAAAAAGATGGCGGCAAAATCAGCGATGCGGGTATCGTCTTTGCTCTGAGGAATCTTCTCAAGATGAAGTACTATCCCGTTGCGGTAAAGTATTTCTTCGATCAGAAGGAACTGGACGATTTCAAGAACAATGCCGAGTATAAAATATCCCTTCATCCCGTAACCTTCTGCGCCTTTGTGGCCGCCAGCAGGCAGCGGGGAGACATCCTTCTCGGGACCGCCGATAAGGTTGGATGTTCCAACGCAAAATTTGTCATGAAGTGGAAAGAAATAGATGACGGTGAAATCAAAAGCCACTTGAAATACACCAAGAACTGGGACCAGGCCGAACGGTTCGTCAAGACCAAAAAAAGACTGCCCCAGGAACCGCTGGCTTTCGCTACCGCTCCGCTGCACAAGGCCCCCTTCAAGCCGGACCTGATCCACGGCATGTGTGACACTCTTCAGTCGTATCATCTTGCCAACGACTGGGATGCAGCCTTTGACAATCATCCCTTTGAGATGATCATGACCATGAATTCCTCGATCTGCCACGGCTGTGTTCAGTGTTTCGTGATGAATAAATTTAACGTCACACAAATGTGCAGCAGCAGTTATACCGCTGGAAAGACGGAGCAGGGCGAAATCAACTGGATCATGCCATATGACCAGATGGAGCCGACGGTTCACTGGATGCTCGAACGTACGGTGCGTGACGGCGGGGTTTCGTTTCCCAGGACCGGCGAAACCTATCCGGGCTTTGATATCTGCAAACTTTGTCCCTTCCTGACATTTAAAAAGCCCAAAAAAACCGAGAAATAGAAAACGGCAGAAAACCCCTGAGGAGCCGACCGCCAGCGCTCTCCTCTTCGGGGTGGCAAAAAAAAGATTGCAGGCTGTGCAATCTGTTTATTGCACAGCCTGCGGCCTTAACTGCCGGCAAACCGGGACAGACGACGGTTCGAGGTGCAAAATAAATATGTCCCTTTTTATGCCCCCATCACGCCGGCTTTGCGGTTGCAATATCGATTTTGCCATGATCGTCGAATGCTGAAGGGGCGGCGTCTGGCCGCAGCCGCCGATTATCAAAGAAAAATCGTTTTCCCCCGGCCCGGGGGAAGGTTGTCCGGTAGGGTGGGGAGGTTGTGGCATGCGTTTTGCTGTGCGCTTAAATCCATCCAAATCCGATTGACGATCGTTTCAGGTTTTTGCGGCCCCTACGGCCGCGTTGTTTCTGCCGCAGGCGGCCGTCGGTCTGCGCATTCATCCATATCCATCTAACCATGGGAGGAAAAATGAAAAAACGTTCAATCAAGATTTTAACCGTTCTGGCCCTGCTGGCACTGATCGCCGGGCCGCTGCTGATGGCCGGTACCGCCTTGGCCGATACACTGGCCGACGCCATCGCCAAGACGCCTGCCGGCAGCGGGCCGGGGCAGATCCCGGCCGATGGCAAGCCCGGCTTTTTGGGCATCCCGGGCGCCCCGTCGCCGAGCGTGGTGGTGGGCTTTTTCTGGGCGATCTGGGTCGGCTGGATTTTCTCGACTGTCGGGGCCTTTGGCGGCATCATGGCCGGTGTGGGACACATCACCGTCTTCGGCCTGGCCGACTACGGCAAGACCTTTAAAAAGACCTCTCCTACCCTCAACAAACTGATTACCGACTCGATCCGCGTGTCGAACCAGTGGATGGTGGGTCTTAGCGGAGCGGTATCAAGCTTCAACTACTACCGCATGGGACGTCTGGTGCTGCCCCTGGGCATTTTTCTGGCTATCGGTTCCATCAGCGGCAGCTTCCTGGTCCCGGTGATCACCGCGGGCAAGATTTCACTGAAGGCCTACCTCGGCTATTTCGGCCTGGTGGTGTTCATCATCGGCGGCTTTCTCTTCTACGAGACCACGCCCAAGGGGCAGGCCGGCAAAAAAGAGGCCAAGGCCGCGGCCAAGGCCTTTGAGGAAGCGCATATCAACAAGTCCGCCAGCCTGAGTGAGAAGGAAGCCGGCGTGCAGGTCAAGAGCTGGAGTTTTTCCAAAGTGGTCTTCACCTTCTACGGTGTCGAGTTCAGCTTCCGGCCGATCATCCCGATCATCGGCGGCTTTTTCATTGCCGGGCTGGCATCGTTCCTCGGCATCGGCGGCGGTTTTCTTTTCGTGCCGTTTCTGACCAGCATCGCCGGGCTGCCCATGTTCCTCGTGGCCGGCACCTCGGCTCTGACCGTGCTGGTGGGGATGATTATTTCGATCTTCACTTACATGGTGGTAAAGGGGGTTGTGATCTACTGGCCCCTGATCGGTGTGGAGCTGTTGGGAATTTTCGTCGGCTCGATGATCGGTCCGCGCACCTCCAAGTACATCCCCGATATCTGGCTCAAGCGCCTGTTTGTGGTGCTGGCCCTTTACGTCGGGCTTCGTTACACTTCGAAGGGCTTTTTGGGCTACAGCATCGTTCCGCCGTTTTGAGCGACGGGGGCTGTTTCGCCTGGCGATATGAGGTGTTCCGGCACGCCGGAACACCTCGAAACAACGACGTCCAAAAAGGACCGTGGATATGCTTCAGCACCTTTACCTTGCCCTGGACGGATTTCTCATCGTATTTTACCGGCTATCGGAAGTCCCCATCGTGGGGTTCATGATCGGCACGGCGGTTTTGGCCGTGCTGGCCGTGCTGCTTGGCCAGGTGACGCAATTGGTGGCGCTGCGGTATAACCTTCGTCATTTTTGCGACCAGAACAGTGACATGGTCAGGATGCACAACCTGTCGATTTTTGCCTTGCTGGCCAAGGATAAGGCGGCCTATAAGGCGTGCAACAAGGAAGCCAATGACGCCTTTGGGCGCTATTTTTTCGCCCAGCTCGCCCTGTCGATCTCTTCGCTGTGGCCGGCGGCCTTCGCTCTGGCCTGGATGAATACCCGCTTTAGCGACGTCGATTTTGTCCTGCCGTTTATCGACGCCACGGTCGGCTATACTTTCAGCTTCTTGCCCCTGTTCATTTTAATGTATATCCTGTTTGGCCAAATCCGAAGGCGCCTGCCCATTTTTCAGTCTCTGGACCGAAACTTGGCCAAGGTCAATGACAGCGCAGGAGAAATGGTCAGCCTGGCCGATCTTCATCCGCGGCAGACTGGTCCGCGCGCTTAAAACGTGTGTTTGCATGGATGTTCAAAATGACGGGTGTGCTGGTCTTTTTCACCGAGCGACTGCGATCCATCCGCGCCGGCCGTTTTTTTCTCGGGTTCGCCGTCTGGATTGCATCGGTGCTGTCGGCGGCTCCGGCACTGGCCACCCAGACCCACGGAGAGCCCGAGGGGCTGGTGGTCCACCAGATGGCCCACATCCTGTTTGCCCTTTCCATGGGAACCCTGGCTTACTGGCTCGGCGCAAGGGGGTTGACGGTGCGCCGCGGCTGGCGTTTGATCCGTTATGCAGCGGTGTTGTTGATCGTCTGGAACCTGGATGCCTTCGTCGCCCATCTGCTTGACGAGCAGACCGGTTTTCTGACGGTACAGCAGATCGATCCGCGCCATCTTTTTCTGGCGCCGCAGCCCGGTTTAGAAGTCTTGGCGCCACTCTACTATCTGGTCAAGCTTGATCATCTATGGTGCGTGCCGGCCCTGATCTTCCTGTTTCTCGGTTTGCGATGCCTGGCCGATGAATCGGAAGCAGGAGGGGCGCCCCCCGAGGCCTCATGAAGGTCAATGCCGTTCCGATCCTGGCCGTCGATCTGGTCGGCTCGGTGCTGATGATCGTGTTGTCTTTTCTCTGCCTTGCCACCGCCGCCCGGCTGAGGCGCCGCGCACCGGACGAAATCCTGTGGAGTTTTCTTTGGTGGGTTTGCCTGGCGATGGCCGGATTTTCGCTCTCGCGTTCGGCCGGCCATATCCTGCGCCAGATCCTGATTCTCGGCGGTCATCGGCCGGTCTGGCAGGCCATCAGCCCTTACAGCGGGGCTTTCAATACGTTGATGTTTGTGGTGGCGGCCTCGGTGACCCTATACTTCGAAAGGGTTTGGGCCGCTTACCAGCAGATTCTGGCCGACAAGAAGGAGATCCAGGCGGCGAGTCGCGAGCTGGTCTATCTCAACCAGAACCTCGAAGTGTTGGTGGCCGAGCGCACCGAAGCCCTGAGCCGCTCGGAGCACAAGTACCGCCGGATTTTCGAACTGTCGCGCGATATCGTGATGGTGACCACTCCGGATGGGTTGATTTTGGACATGAACCCGGCCGGATACAACGCCTTTACCGGCGTCGAGCATCCGCACCATACGCCGGTGGGAAGCCATGTCAGTGTCCTGTTGGCCGACCCCGAGGATTGGCAGATCATCGGCCGGGTGATCGATGCCAACGGTTTCGTCACCAATGCCGAGTCGGTTCTCGTGCGGCCCGACGGAAGCCAACGTATGGCCCTGGTCAGCGGCAGCCTGGACCGCTCGGCAACCGGAAGCGATACCGTCCATCTGCTCATCAAGGATATCGAACAGCGCCGCCAGATGGAGCGTCAGTTGGCCCAGACCGACAAGTTGGCCTCCATCGGTGAGTTTTCGGCCGGTATCGCGCATGAAATCAACAATCCCCTGGGCATCATCCTCGGCTATACCCAGCTGCTGCTGCGCAAGGAGCCCGGGGACAGTGAGCGATGGGAAGATCTGAAAACAATTGAAAAGCATGTGCGCAACTGCAAGGCCATCGTAGAGGACCTGCTCAATTTCGCGCGCAGTTCGCCGCCGGTAAAAGGGCGCATCGATATTCATCTGGTCATCGACGAGGTGGTCCAGTTCATCGCCCAGCACGCCCGGCTGGAAGAAGTGTACATCGAGCGGGTTTACGGCGAGAAGATCCCGCCGCTGCTGCTGGACGAGAAAAAGATCCGTCAGGTGATGATCAACCTGATCATGAACGCCCGGCATGCGGTGGGCCGCCAGGGGACGATCCGGATCGAGACCCGCATGAGCCAGGACCAGTGCAGTGTCCAGGTGCGGGTGAGCGACGACGGATGCGGCATCGAGAAGCAGGATCTCAACAGAATTTTCGATCCGTTTTTTACCACCAAACCCACCGGCCAGGGGACCGGCCTGGGACTTTCGGTCAGCTACGGGATCGTACGCAATCACGGCGGCGAAATCGACGTGGAGAGCACCCCGGGGGAAGGATCGGCCTTTACCGTGACGCTTCCGCTGGATGAGGACCAGGGATCATGAAACGCACCATTCTCATCGTCGACGATGAAAAAGACATGCTCAAACTGCTCCAACGCAGCCTGGAACCGGACCTGAATTGCCGGGTGGTCACGGCCGGTACGGCCGAGGCGGCCCTGGAACAACTTACCCGATCTGCCTTCGATCTGGTCCTGGCCGACATCAAGATGCCCGGGATGGACGGAATGGAGCTGCTCGCCTGGATCAAACGCCGCAACCCGGAACAAACCGTGGTGATGATGACCGCTTACGGCGCGGTGGAAACCGCGGTGAGCGCCATGCGCCAGGGGGCCCAGGACTATATCACCAAGCCCTTCGAGTATGACGCACTGGTGGTGAGGCTGGAAAAGGCCCTTGAACGCTCCTCGCTGATCCGCGAGAACCTGCGTTTGCAGGACGAATGCCGCCAGCGCAAGGGACTCCAGGAGCTGGTGGGCAAGAGCGCCCCCATGCAGCGTGTCTACGAGACAATCCAAACCATTTCCCAGACCGATCTGACGGTCTTGATCACTGGCGAGTCAGGGGTCGGCAAGGATTTGACCGCCAGGGCGGTGCACCAGATCAGCCCGCGGCGCCGGGGACCCTTTGTGGCGGTCAACTGCCCCACCGTTCCCGAGCAAATTCTTGAAAGCGAGCTGTTCGGCTACCGCAAGGGGGCCTTTACCCATGCCACCCAGAACCGGGAGGGACTGTTCCAGGAAGCTTGCGGCGGGTCGATCTTTCTCGATGAAATCGGCGATATCAGTCCCGCCATGCAGGCCAAGCTGCTGCGGGTCTTGCAGGAAAAAGAGATCAAGCCGCTTGGCGATACGCGAACCGTGTCGGTGGACGTGCGCATCATCGCTTCGACCAACCAGGACCTGGCGGCCAAGATCGGCCGGGGCGAGTTCCGCGAGGATCTCTTTCACCGGCTCAACGTTCTGCCGTTGCGTCTGCCGGCCCTGCGCGAACATCCGGAAGACATCCCCCTGATCGCCGCGCATCTGCTGGAGAAACACTGTGCGGAGCTAAAACGGCCCCTCAAGCGTCTTTCGCCCGAAATGCTGGAAAGCTTCAAACAAAGGCCCTGGACCGGCAATGTGCGTGAGATGGAAAATCTCATCGTCCAGGGGATTCTCTTTTGCCAGCGGGGATGAAATCCGACCGGCCGACCTCGGTTTGAACCAGCGTGTCGAACAGAGTGCTGAAACGGTGGTGCAGGAAGATTTTCTCGACTTTGGTTACAAGGATGCCAAGGCCCGGGTCCTGGAGGGATTCAACGCGCGCTATATCGGCCGGCGACTGGCGGCCTCCGGCGGCAACGTGACCCAGGCGGCCCGCGAAAGCGGTCTCGAACGCCAGGCCCTGCAACAGATCATGCGCCGTTACGGGATCGAGGCCGAGCCGTACCGCGGAGAGAACCGTTAGCGCAGCTGGTTTTCAAGGCTTTCCAGCACCTGCGGCAGGGTTTCGGCCGGAGAAGCCTGCAGGCTTACGCCATCTGTGCGCCGGGCCAGGGCCGCCACGGGGTTGAGCAGCGGGTTGATGTCCACGATGCGCGCCCGGTGGTTGAGGCTCACCTCCCAGGCGACCTTGTTGGCCAGGTTGGTGTGCCCGGAAAATCCGGCCACCACCAGCAGGTCGGTGCGCCGGGCCGCTTCCAGAATCGTGTTGAGACGGTAATTGACCTCGTTGTAAATCTCGTCGCGCCACAGGATGTGCGGCCGGGTCGGCCCGCCGCAGGCCGGGCAGCAGAGCAGTTGCCGATCGGTTTGGTCCAGCTGCCTGCCGTCATTCCAACCATAGAGTTTTTTGGGGACAGGGTAGAGGGTCAGGGTACAGTCCGCCAGGCAGCGCATGGCAAAGAGGTTGCCCTGGGGCTCGAAGAGCGTTTCGGGCGGCAGCGGACTGCGCCGGTGCAGGCTGTCGACACACTCGGTGACCACGTTCATCCTTTTAGTGAACCCTTTAGCGGCACGTGCCACGGCCTGGTGAGCCGCTCCGGGTTCTGCCCGGCGGGCTTCTTCAAGCCGCATCAGGTGCCAGGCCCAGACCGCTTGCGGCTCTTGATCGAAGAGCCGCCGGGTCAACAGATCGCTGGTGGTGTAGCCGGCCCCCTCGTAGACGAAAGGCCTGGGATCGGAGCGAAAGGGGGCGATACCGCATTCGCCTGCCACGCCTTCTCCCGTAAGGATCATCAGATGGCCCTGGCGGTGGGCAAAATCGGCCAGGATCGTTTTCAGCTTTTCATGCATTGGATGGATTTCCTGCCGCCGGGGAACGTTATTGCCGGAAAAAATCGACCTTTGCCTGTGCAGTGCAGGGCCGAAACAGGGCCTGTAAAACTCACGGGCCTTTCATAGCACAATCCCCATATATGGCGCCAGGCCGTCGCAGCCCCCAAGGGACATGTTGGCAAATATGAAAAAAGGGCCCGGGTTTCCAGAATGAAGTGGACTGTTTGCGGCTTTGGGGACAGCATCACAGGCCCATAATGATAGGTTTGCCCCCTTAATATAACCAGAAATAACTATCAATTTTACAAGTTGACTCCGGTTCGGCATTCAGGTTTACTTCACAACGAGGCTCCATGAAGGACCGTTGGCCTCCATGAAGACCGCCAACGGAGGGAATCCCGTGCAATTCGGGAACGGTCGCGCCGCTGTGACCGGGGACAAAGGCTGCAGTCAGCTCACTGCACCGCTTTCGAAGGGTGTGGGAAGGGGCAGCCCGTCGGTGGATCCGGAAGTCAGAAGACCTGCCTCGTACCCCTAAACGGGCCATTTCTCTGCGCAGGACAGTTGAAGGCTCGGCAAACCGCTCTCAAGGGCCATGAGAATGCTGTTGGAGACCGCCCAAAGCCTGATGGATCATCCTCGTCGGCGGCCCCCCGACGGATGAACGGTCTTCGGCAGGAGCCGGTTGGATG
Organism: Desulfobacterales bacterium; assembly: GCA_963668645.2. Classification (GTDB taxonomy): domain Bacteria; phylum Desulfobacterota; class Desulfobacteria; order Desulfobacterales; family UBA2174; genus UBA2174. The sequence goes on along the minus strand of CAXXWC010000021.1, from coordinate 342,745 downwards.
CCGCCGTCCCGTCTCCCGGCGGCATCCACCGCACCGTCCATGTTTGCCGCTACAACCCGCCTGGCAAGGAAATGGCCCGTCGCGGGCCTCATAACATCCATTTCGCCTGCCGGATGATCCCCCGCCTTCTTGGCCACAGGCCCGGTTGCCGTGCCGCCAGTCAGCGTTTGTTGCCCACTTGATCTGAAATTCGATTTCCTCCAGGTCGCCCCAAGTTCATGTTCGATGATGCAAACGGCGTTCGCTGGCACCGAGATGCGCTCGCGGCGATCTGAACCCAGAAGCGCCTGCCGTTTTCCACGGCATCGGCCAACCGGTGCAGTTTGGCTGCGAACTCCTTGCTCGGGCACAATTTTTAACGTCTCGCGATGGTTTGGCGGCCATGGGAATCTTCTTGGCGGGCTGGGGGATGGACCCTGCCCATGAAATGGAAATAAGATTGGGGGGATTTTCCCTTTCAATTATGTTAAGAACCACGGCACGGCACGTTCTGAAATCCAAATGTTTTTTCAAGGCGGCCGAGGTCCGCCGGCGAATCGATTTGCGAGGTGGTTGCAATGGCAACGCTGCTTTCCCTGGTCAAAATGGCTGCCGTCCTTATCGGCGGTATGCTGCTGGGGCGGATGTTTTTTGGCGAAGTCAAAAAGGCCAAGCGGAACCGAGCCCCTTGGTATACACCCTACCTGACCGCCCCCGGCATTTTGACCCTCTTGGCGCTCATGCTGCCGGTCTTTCTTTGGGTGGCGACCAGGCTGCGCTGGATCGGCGGTTGAAGGGACCGGCGAACGGTTTTCCCACCCGCGGTACGGCCCGCCGGTAGACTCATCACCGGGGCACTTCCTTGATCGGGTCGAATCCATTTGATAAAGATTATCAGATATCGGGCACGAACCTTTTTCGCAGGAGGGCGGTGCGGCGGCCCGCCACGACCCCAATGGCAGTTCACCCCAAACTTTCCGGGAGGTATGGATGCATCGTGAAGATTTTACCCAGCGCTTTGAAGTTCGCGACCGGCACTACACCCTCTATGACATCTCCCGGCTGGAAGCCCGGGGGCTGGCCGATGTGTCAAGACTTCCTTTTTCCATCAAGATCCTGGTGGAAAATCTCCTGCGCAAGCTTGACGGGAGCATCGTGCGCGAGGCGGATCTTCTGGCCGTCGCCCGCTGGCAGCCCCGTTACGAGACCCCGGTGGAAATCCCCTTCCACCCGGCCCGCGTGCTGATGCAGGATTTTACCGGGGTGCCGGCGGTGGTGGACCTGGCGGCCATGCGCGATGCGGTCCGGGAGCTGGGCGGAGATGCACGCCGCATCAATCCCCAGGTGCCGGTGGAGCTGGTGGTGGACCATTCGGTCCAGGTGGATGCTTTCGGCACGGCCCGGGCTCTGGAAAAGAACGTGGCAAAGGAATACGAGCGCAACGCCGAACGCTACGCCCTGCTCAAATGGGCCCAGCGCAGCTTTACCAATTTCAAGGTCGTTCCGCCCAACAGCGGGATCTGCCACCAGGTCAACCTCGAGCACTTGGGCCGGGTGGTAATGTGTCAGCTACACGACGGCGTTCCGCTGGCCTTTCCCGATACCCTGGTGGGCACCGATTCGCATACCCCCATGATCAACGGGATCGGGGTGCTCGGCTGGGGTGTGGGCGGCATTGAGGCCGAGGCTGTGATGCTCGGCCAGCCCTACTACATGACCATCCCGGAGGTGATCGGGATCCGGCTCAAGGGGGCCCTGAAACCCGGGGTCACGGCCACCGATCTGGTTCTGGCCATCACCGAACTGCTGCGCCGGCACAAGGTAGTGGAAAAATTTGTGGAATACTTCGGGCCGGGCCTTTCGAGCCTGACGGTGGCCGACCGGGCCACCATCGCCAACATGACGCCTGAAAACGGTTCCACCCTCGGCTTTTTCCCCGTGGACGCCAAGACCATCGAATATCTGCGCCTCACCGGCCGCGCCGATCAGGCCGAACTGGTGGACGCCTACTGCAGGCAGATGGGCCTGTTCGCCTCGGGCGGTGAGACCCCTGTCTACACCGAGACCATCGATTTCGACCTGGACACGGTGGCACCGGCGGTGGCCGGACCGGCAAGGCCCCAGGACCGGATCGGTTTGACCGATCTCAAGTCGCGTTTCGACGAGATTCTGGGCGGCGATTACCCGCGGGATGCTTCCCTGGACCAGATTTCGACCTTCGTGGATGAATCAGGGAGCCGTACCCGGCGTCCCGAATCCTGCGTGCAGGGGGGCCGGGAGTGCTATCCGGTGGACCTTCATGGACCGCGCATGGCTATCGGAAACGGCAGCATCGTTATTGCGGCCATCACCTCCTGTACCAACACCTCCAACCCGGCGGTGATGTTCGGGGCCGGGCTGCTGGCGCGCAACGCGGTGCGCCGGGGGGTGCGGGTGCCCGGGTACGTCAAGACTTCCCTGGCGCCGGGGTCCAAGGTGGTGCTCGACTATCTGGGCCATGCCGGATTGATGCCCTACCTGGAAGCTCTCGGTTTTCATGTGGCCGGATTCGGCTGCACCACGTGCATCGGCAACAGCGGTCCGCTGCATCCCGAGATCGAGCGGGTGATCCAGGAGCGCAAGCTCACCGTGGCCAGCGTGCTTTCGGGCAACCGCAACTTCGAGGCCCGTATTCACCAGGCGGTGCGGGCCAATTTCCTGGCCTCGCCCATCCTGGTGGTGGCCCTGGCCCTGGCCGGACGCATCGATATCGATCTGCAAAGCGAACCGTTGGGCATCGACCCCAACGGAGAACCGGTGTTCTTAAAAGAGATCTGGCCGGAGGACGACGAAATTAAAGATTGCATCACCCGTCACCTGGACCCGGTATTTTATCAGCAGCAGTACGGGCGCATTTTCGACGGGGACCGGTTCTGGGAAAACCTCGATGTGACCGAAAGCACCACCTTTGCCTGGGATCCGGATTCGACCTACATCAAGCGCCCGCCTTATTTCGAAGGGTTTTCCCTCGATGCGGCGCCTTGCGAGGACCTGGCCGGTGCCCGGGCCCTGATGGTCCTGGGCGATACGGTGACCACCGACCACATTTCACCGGCCGGCGCCATCCCGGCCGACTATCCGGCCGGGCGCTACCTTCAGGCCAACGGTGTGGCCCCTGACCAATTCAACTCCTACGGTTCGCGCCGGGGCAATCACGAAGTGATGATGCGCGGCACCTTCGGCAACATCCGGATCAAGAACCTGCTCGTGGCGCCCAAGGAAGGCAGCTGGACGCGCCGTTTTCCTTCCGGTAAAGAGGCCTATGTCTACGATGCGGCCACGGCCTACATGGAAAAAGGCGTTCCCCTGGTGGTCTTGGGCGGCAAGGAGTACGGCACCGGCAGTTCGCGGGACTGGGCCGCCAAAGGGACAACCCTGTTGGGGGTCCGAGCCGTGCTGGCAGAAAGTTTCGAACGCATTCACCGCAGCAACCTGGTGGGCATGGGGGTGCTGCCGCTGGTTTTCGAACCGGGCCAGGGATGGCGGTCTTTGGGGCTCGACGGCAGCGAGAATTTCGCCATCAAGGGCATCGATCGGATCACGCCGCGGGGCCGGGTCGCGGTCGAGGCGCTCAAGGCGGACGGTTCCAGGATCGAGTTTTCCGCCGTCGTCCGGCTCGATACCGAGGTCGAGGTGGAATATTTTCGCCACGGCGGAATCCTGCCGTGTGTCCTGCGCAAGCTGATGAAGGTCTGAGCCGGCGTTTATCCTTCGCAGACCGCACGAACCCAGTTGCGGGCCACGGTCTGCTGCCAGGCGACGAACCCGAGGTCCGGACTGACAAACCATGCACTGTGGTAGGATTTGCGGTCGGCGCTCCAGAGCCGCCGCTGGGTCTGATCGAAGCACGGTTCGATGCAAAAATCCCGCCCCTTCAGGGGTGGCCGCAGCAAAGTGACCAACTCATCCACCGTAGGCAGGCGCCAAGCGCGTCGGCCCCCGAATCCCTGGCGATTGAGCCGGTCGACATAGGCGCGGGCCTCAGGCCAAGTCAGCGGGTAGGGGGAACCTGCCTGCTGCCAGAGGCGGCCGGTCCACGGATCGCGCATCAGGTCCCCTTCCATATGCAAACGATCGATGGGCCAGTATCGGCGCGGGCGCCACAGGGCGTCAAGACCGAAGGCCTCCTGTGCTTCGCGGGCCCGGATCTTGCCGGGCACAACGCGCCGCTGGCGCCCGGATGGCGGATTGGAGACGCTTTGGGGCGCGACTTCCGGCAAACCACAGGTCATTTCCAGATCCCGGCGATACCGGCCGGCCAAATCGTCGAGTGACGCGCCCATCTGTTGGGCCGTGGCAAAGCGCTGTGCCGGATCAGGGGCCAGGGCGCGGTGCATGAAGCGATCCCATTCTGCGTCCAGGCCGGGTGCGTGGCGGCTCAGGGAGGGGGGGCCGGCGTGCAAAGTGGCTTCGGGCAGATGGCCGGTGACCAAGCGGTAGAAGACGACTGCGGCGGCGTATAGATCCGCCCGCCCATCGACGCCCTGCGGGTCGGCGAGTTGTTCGGGCGCGGCGTATCCCGGAGAACCGATCTTGAGCTGGGACGGCATGCTGCGGCTTTCGGCCCGGCCTTTGGCCAGGCCGAAATCGGCGATCTTGATCCGGTCTTCATCGGTGATGAGCAGGTTCTGGGGTTTGATGTCGCGGTGCACCAGCCCCGCATCGTGTAGCCGGGCCAATCCCGACAGGGTTTGCAGGATGTACTCCACGGCGCGGTCGATGCGGATGGTGCGCGTGGGCGCTTCGATGCGCACCCCTTCACCGATGGCAATGCCCAGATTGTGGCCGTGATAGGCCATGAGGTAAAAAGGCGTGCCGTGTGCATCGCCGAAATCGAAGATCTCGCAGATATGCGGGTGCTGCAGCCCGCCGAGGATCGCGGCTTCATCCACGAACCGGTCGTACAATACGCCGGGGCCTAGCAGGGCAGGCAAGGGCTCGATGGGCATGAGGCACTTGGCGGCCGCCGGACGGCCGATCACCGGGATGCGCACCAAAAAGACCCGGGCCATGATGCCGCGGCCCAGCGCGTCTATGACCGGGTAGCGGCCGATTTGCTTCACGGCAGCAGCCTCAAGGCGTGGGCCTCCGGCATCCCGGCTCGGCGGATCTTGTCCGCCGCCGCCTGGTATGGATAGGGCACGCAGCAAAGACGGATCAAATCGCAGGCTCGGTCCCAGATTACATACTTTGCCTCGGGGTTACCGTCACGAGGCTGCCCGACACTTCCCACGTTGACAATGTACCTGGCCTGCGGATCGAGGCGGACCGGGGTGCGGTCCAGCCTGCGCCGTTCCAGCCGGTCTTGGTCGCAACGGACTACTTCCAGCCGGTGGGTATGGCCCACGAAGCAGATGCGCTCGGCCGAGTTTTGCATCTTGCGTTGGAGTTGGGTCGAAGTCGCCTGGAAGAGGTAGCGCATCGGTGAGGCCGGCGGCAGCCCGTGGACGAAGCGCGCCCCCCAGTGTTTGACAACCGACGGTAAGGTCTCGATCCACCTGCGGCCGGCAGCATCCAAGAGATCTGCAGTGATGTTGAGGCTCTCACGGGCCAAAGGGTTGAACCAGGCCATAAGACGCGGAAAGCGCAACGCCAGTTCGTGGTTGCCGATCACGGTGGGGCAACCCAGGGCTTCCACCCGCCTCAGCGTGGCCAGGGGCTCGGCCCCGTAGCCGATAGAGTCGCCCAGGCAGACGATCCGGTCCGCATCCTGGGTTCGGATATGCGCCAAAACTGCAGTCAAGGCATCCATGTTGGCGTGGATGTCAGCGATCACGGCGATGCGCCGGGGGCCGGGGGCGCCTGGTTTTGAAGCTTCGAGTGTCATCGGCGTTCGGTTCAATCTCGCGTAGACCCTCCATGGGAAACCAGCTGCTAAAGGGCCAGTCGAAAATAGCCCTGCACCAGTTCAGGGCCTGCCATGAGATAGGTCAATGCCCCGGCCGCCAGGAAAGGCCCGAAGGGAATGGCGGTTTTCATTCCCCGGCCGCTGCGCATCATCGCCAGGGGGCCGATCAGTGCCCCGTAGCAGGCTCCGGCAAAAATGGTAAACAGGGCCCCAGGCCAGCCGAGCACCACACCGATCAGGGCCATTAATTTGACATCCCCCAACCCCATGCCTTCTCGCCCGGACAAGCGCTGATAACCGGCCGAGACCAGCCACAGAATCCCGGCACCCGCCGCGACGCCCGCCAGACCATCGCGCCAGCCGGCCCCGGTCAGGGCGGCGCTGGCCCCCCACAAAAGGGGGGCGGCCGTGAGGATGATGCGGTCGGGAATGATGCGATGATCGATATCGATCATCGCAACAGTCAGCAAAACCGCACACAGTGCGAAAGCGATCAGGGCCTGGGCCGTGGGGCCGAAGCGCCAAAAGCATCCGGCGGCCAGCAGGCCGCCGAGCAGTTCGACCACCGGGTAGCGCCAATGGATCGGACCGTGGCATTGGCGGCAGCTTGCGTGCAGCCACAGGTAGCTCAGCAGCGGCACATTGTCGTAGGCCCGGATCGGCTCCCCGCATGCCGGGCAGACCGAACGGGGCGGATCGGCCACCGATCGGCCCATGGGCAGACGATAAATGGCGACGTTGAGAAAGCTGCCGACGCAAAGGCCGCCGACCGCAACGAAACATAGAAGGCCGGTTTCGAGCATGGAGCACCACTCCGATTTGATTTGAACTTAAGCAAGTTTAAGCGGTGAGAACCAAAATGCAAGCAATTTAACCCGGCTCCCGGCTTTTACACCGAGGCTCGCCAGGGCCGGCCGATGCCTTGATACAGTGGTGCAGTGAACCTTGAAAGTCGAAAATGAAACCGTGCGGCGCGCAACGATTCTGCCCATGGTGAGAAATTGGTGAGAGATTGGTGTTGTCAAAGTGATATGGGCGCTTATAATAATAAGTTTCAGATTTCAATTATTCGGAAAGGATTTCAGGAGTCAGCATGGCCGAAACTGATCGAGACGATCTAATCAGCATCATAGAAGAAAACGGGGATCCGGCGGTTCTGCCGACCACCTTGCCACTCATGCCGGTGCGTGATGTGGTGATTTTTACCGACATGCTTTTGCCGCTGTTCGTGGGCCGGGACCAGTCGATTCGAGCCGTGGAAGCCGCCGTGGCAAAGGATGGATTCCTGCTGCTGGCCACCCAGAAAGATCCGAACATCGAATCGCCCGGGCCGGAGGAGATTTACCCGGTGGGCACCGTCGGCCGACTCCTGCGCATGCTCAAGATGCCCGACGGACGGGTCAAGGCCCTGGTTCAGGGCGTGGCCAAGGCCAAGGTGGTGCGCTATCTGCGCAAGCGCGGTTTTTTTCGGGTGCGCATCGAGCTGATCAAAGAAAACGAAGCCCCTCCGATGACGTTGGAACTTGAGGCCCTGATGCGCAACGTGCGCGAACAGGCCGTCAAGATTCTCACCTTGCGTGGGGAGATGTCCTCGGAGATCGCTTCGATTCTGGACGGCATCGAAGAGCCGGGAAAGCTGGCCGATCTGGTGGCGACCAACCTGCGGCTCAAGATCGATGAATCCCAGGCCCTGCTCGAACTGCTCGATCCTGCGGCGCGCCTGCAGCGGGTCAATGATCTGTTGTCACGCGAACTGACCCTCTCCTCGATGCAGGCCAAGATTCAATCCAACGTGCGTGAGGAGATCAGTAAGAGCCAGCGCGATTTTTTCCTGCGCGAACAGGTGCGCGCCATCCACCGCGAATTGGGCGAATCGGACGAGAAGGTTCAGGAGATCGAGGGCTATCGGCGCCAGATCAAACGCGCCAAGATGCCCCGTGAGGCGGCCGCGGAAGCTGAAAAACAGCTCAAACGCCTTGAAATGATGCACCCTGAGGCGGCCGAGGCCGGCGTGGTGCGCACCTACCTCGACTGGCTGGTAGAGCTGCCCTGGAGCCATACCACCAAGGATGTCATCGACATCCCGGCCGCCAAAAAAATTCTGGATCAGGAGCATTTCGGCCTGGACAAGGTCAAGGACCGGATCCTGGAATACCTGAGCGTGCGCAAGCTCAATCCGGCCACCAAAGGGCCGATCCTGTGCTTCGTCGGCCCGCCGGGGGTGGGCAAGACCTCACTGGGCCAGGCCATCGCCAAGGCCATGAAGCGCCGCTTCGTGCGCGTCAGCCTGGGAGGTATTCGTGACGAGGCCGAGATCCGGGGCCATCGCAGGACCTACATCGGCTCGCTGCCGGGCCGCATCATCCAGGGCATCAAGCAGGCGGGGGTGTCCAACCCGGTCTTCATGATGGATGAAATCGATAAGCTGGGGGCCGATTTTCGCGGAGATCCCTCCGCGGCCCTGCTCGAAGCCCTGGATCCAGAGCAGAACCAAGCCTTTTCAGATCACTACCTCAACCTTGCCTTCGATCTGTCGCGGGTGATGTTCATTCTTACAGCCAACGTGATCGATACAATCCCTTCAGCCCTGCTGGACCGGATGGAGATGCTTTCCATTTCGGGCTATACCTCGGAAGAAAAACGCAAGATCGCCCGGCAGTATCTCTTGCCGCGCCAGTTAAAGGAAAACGGAATCAAGCCGCGCCAGTTGACCATCAGCGATGCGGCCGTCGATCAGGTGATCGAAGAGTATACCATGGAAGCCGGGTTGCGCAATCTGGAGCGCGAGCTGGGCAGCATCTGCCGCAAGGTGGCGCGCCGGCGCGCCGAAGGAGAACGCAAGGCCGTAGTGGTAACGCGCGGCAACCTGGAGCGGTTTCTCGGAGTTCCGCGATATTACCCGGAAATGGACCAGGAAGAGAGCCAGGTCGGGCTTTCCACCGGTTTGGCCTGGACCCAGGTCGGCGGCGAGGTGCTCTACGTCGAAGCGAGTCTGATCAGCGGCAAGGGCGATCTGATCATCACCGGCCAGATCGGAGAAATCATGCAGGAGTCTGCCAGGGCCGCCTTGAGCTATGCGCGGGCCAACCTCAAGGCTATGGGGCTCAAGCAACCGACCCTGGACAATGTCGATGTACATATCCACGTGCCGGCCGGGGCTATCCCCAAGGACGGCCCTTCGGCAGGCATCGCCATGGCCACGGCGCTGATTTCCACGCTGACCCGCCGCCCGGTACGCAAGGATGTGGCCATGACCGGAGAGATTACCCTGCGCGGCCGAGTACTGCCCATAGGCGGTCTGAAGGAAAAGTCCCTCGGGGCACTGCGCGCCGGGATTCGCACCATCCTGATTCCGGAAAAAAACCGCAAGGAATTGGCAGAACTGCCCGCATCCATCAAGCGCAAGCTCAAGTTCATTCCCGTGCGCCAGATGGACGCGGTCCTGGAGGCCGCCCTGCTGCCTCCCGAGCCGGCCCCGCGCTCAGCACCCAAGCGCTCGCGGAGCGGCCAGCGCGCCAAGCCCAAGGCTTCCTCCGCCGAGGCCCGTTGATGCGCATTCTGGCGCTGGATACGGCCGGGATGAGCTGCAGTGTGGCGCTGGTGGATGAACGGCAGGTACGCGCCGAGCGCACCGTGGCCTCCGGCCATAGCCACAATCGCCATCTGATGTCCTTGATTGAAGGTGTGCTGGCCGCCGGAGGGCTCAAGCCCGCCGACCTCGACCTGCTTGCCGTGACCCGCGGACCGGGCAGTTTTACCGGAGTGCGCATCGGATTGGCCACGGTTCAAGCCCTATCCTTGGCTTCCGGCAAGCCGGTGGTGGCGGTCTCCAACCTCGAAGCGCTGGCCCTGCAAGCCGCGCCCAAAGAGGGCAGGATAGCGGCGCTCATCGATGCGCGGCGCGGGGAAGTCTACCACGCCGTTTATCACATGTGCGGCGGCGATCTTCAGGCGCTTTCCGAAGAAGCGGTGGCGGAGCCGGAAAAAGCCGCCGCCGGGATTACACTGCCTTGCCGCCTGGTGGGTTCGGGTGTGCGTGCCTATGCGCTGCGCTTATCGGCCGTGCTGGGAACCGGCGCCGGTTGGGGGCCGCCGGAAGAACATCTGCTGCGGGCCGCCACGGTGGCCCGGCTGGCGCGCACCCGGATGGAGCAGGCCGTCTCGCCCGAGCAGCTGCAGCCATGCTACCTGCGTGCGGCATTGACAAGACGCTCGGAGATTGCTACTAGGCCTTGATCGTATTTTAAGCGGAGAGGGAAAAATGAAGTCGTATGTTTGGCCTGAGCCGCCTCGTCCGGTGGCTTTTTCTATTGCTCGGCCGGGCTATGCGTTGATCGGGGCGGCTGCCTTCGTTACCTTGATCTTCGCACTGGTCCAGTGGCGCGTGATGGCGGTGGCGGCTCTGGCGGTGACGATTTTTATCGCGTATTTTTTCCGCGATCCGGAGCGAGCCGTGCCTGCAGTGGAAGGTGCGGTGATTTCGCCGGCCGACGGGCGGGTGGTGGCCGCACGCAGCCTGGAACACCATCCGCTTTACGGCGGGCCTTGCAACCAGGTCAGTATCTTTATGTCGGTGTTCAACGTGCACGTCAACCGGGCACCGGTTGCCGGACGGGTGGCCGAGGTGGACTATCATCCAGGCAAATTTTTGTCCGCCAACCTGGATAAGGCTTCGGCTGATAATGAGCGCAACGCCGTGACCATCGAGACCGAAAACGGCACGCGGGTGGTGGTGGTGCAAGTCGCCGGACTCATCGCGCGGCGCATCATCTGCAACGTTGCACCCGGGAACGAACTGCAACGGGGCCAACGCTTCGGGATGATCTGCTTCGGATCGCGTCTGGACGTCTATATGCCGCCCGGTGCGCACTTGGCCTGCGCGCTGGGGGACAAAGTGCTGGCCGGGACCAGCATCGTAGGCCAGCTCGTCTGAAAACTGTTTTGCCTGTTTTACATCATCGGCGCGGGAGGCTGGCAGCACCCGCGCCGGCAATATTCTATGCGCAGAAGATGAAAGACAAGGAGTGATGCGGTAGTGGAACGAATTCCGATGACCAACGAGGGGTTTCTGGCGCTCAAGCAAGAGCTGGACCGACTCAAGACAGTAGAACGGCCGGCCAATATTCAGGCCATCGAAGAAGCCCGGGCCCACGGCGACCTGTCCGAAAACGCCGAGTATCATGCGGCTAAGGATCGGCAGGGCTTCTTGGAGCTGCGCATCGGCGATCTGGCCTACAAGCTGGCCAACGCCGAGGTTATCGAAGCCGACAACCTGTCTAAGGACCGGGTACGCTTTGCCAGCCGCGTCAGTCTGGAAAATGTCGAAACCGGCGAGATGGTGACCTACCAGTTGGTCGGGCCGGAAGAATCGGACATCGATAAGGGAAAGATTTCCATTTCGTCGCCCCTGGGCAAAGCCCTGATGGGCAAACGGCCTGGTGAGGAAGTGGTGCTGATGGCACCGGGCGGCAAGCGCCAGTACGAAGTGGTGGAGATCCTCTGACGTCTGAACGGATCGGGCTGGCGCGGGACGAAATTTCAACGCCGGCACAAGCAATCGCAAGACTGGAGAAGGAACGTGGCACGTATCACAGTAGAAGACTGCCTCAAGCGGGTGGACAACCGTTTTCGGCTGGTGAACATGGTGGCAAGGCGGGTGCGTCAGATTCGCGAGGGATCCGAGTATCTGATCAGCGCTCCTAAGAATGAGGACATCGTGGTGGCCCTGCGGGAGATCGCTGCCGGCAAGGTGGTGGTGCGCGGCGAGGCCAAAGCGGGCCAGCCTGCAGCGGATGGCCAAGCCTGAGTTCCGGCAGGGACGCCGCAGCGCGGCCTACCGAGCGGTAAATACCGCCATCGGCCGGGCCATCGGCGATTACGGCATGATCGCGCACGAAGACCGGATACTGGTGGCGGTTTCCGGTGGCGCGGATAGCCTGACCCTGCTTTATATGCTGGCCGAGCGCCGGCATTGGGCGCCGGTGGCGTATGATGTGACGGCGGCATACATCGACCCGGGTTTCGTACCTTCGCCCGCAGCGGCCGTCGCCGATTTTTGTCAACGCATCGGGATTTCTCTGGAGACGGTCGCCACGGACCACGGGCTGGTGGCCCATAGTTCCGTAAATCGGGAAAATCCATGCTTTCTGTGCGCCCGTCGACGACGTCAGATCCTGTTTGAAATCGCCGAGGCCCGAGGCTGCCAAAAGCTGGCCATGGGACATAACCAGGACGATATCATCGAAACCTTTTTCATGAACGTCCTATACGCCGGGGAAATCAGCACCATGATGCCGGCCCAGCCCTTTTTCGGCGGCCGGTTCATCCTGATTCGGCCCTTGGCCTACGCGCCTGCCGCTGTGGTGCGCCGCCTGGCGAGGGAAATCGGGGTTCCCCCGGTGGTCAATCCTTGCCCGAGCGCTGGTACGAGCAGCCGCCGGCAGGTGCGTGACCTGTTGGCCGGGCTTTATCGAGAAAACCGCAAGATTCGGGGCAACGTGTTTCGCGCCCTGCGCCATGTCAACCGCGACAACCTGTTGAGGCCATGAAAGACGTCCAGAACGAACGCGACGATCGCAACCTGCCCATCGACAAAGTGGGGATCAAGAATCTGCGCTATCCGATCCGGGTCCTAGACCGCAAAAACGGCTCCCAGCACACCGTGGCGACCATCAACATGTATGTGGACCTGCCCGAGCGCTACAAAGGGACCCACATGAGCCGCTTCGTGGAGATGCTACACCTTTTCCGGCCCGAAGTGTCGCTCAAGGGGATCACCGAGCTGCTCGAACGAATGAAGGAACATCTCAATGCCGCCTCGGCCCACATAGAGGTGGCCTTTCCGTATTTTATCAAAAAACACGCCCCTGTCAGTCAGGCTCCCGGAATGATGGACTACGACTGCCGTTTTCTGGGATCGAACAATCACGCCAATAAGACCGATCTGGTGCTGGAAGTCATCGTGCCGATTTCCTCTGTCTGCCCTTGCTCCAAGGAAATCAGCAATGGCGGCGCCCACAACCAGCGCGGGCAGGTCAAGCTCCAGGCCCGCTTCAGGAAGTTTATCTGGATCGAGGACATGATCGACCTGGTGGAATCGGCCGCCTCATGCGACGTTTTTTCGGTGCTCAAACGCGTAGATGAAAAGCATGTGACTGAAAAAGGCTTTACCAATCCTAAGTTCGTCGAGGACATCGTGCGCGACATCGCTGCGGTGCTGCGCGAAGATACCAACATCACATGGTTTTCCGTTTCTGCGGAAAACTTCGAATCCATCCACAACCACAGCGCATTTGCCCACATCGTCAGCGGCCCGCCACCCACGCTATAGTTATTTGCGCCGGCAGTCGATGCCGGCGTCTTCATGTCATTTAACGCCGTTGTCATCATGGGCCTATGCACCCGTGTGCTTTTTCTATCCGAGCTATTTGAAGGCTGGAATAAATTTCTTTTATTATCATGGTGTTGATATTATTTGACTTTTTTAAAGTTTTGGTGGTAAGTTCATAATCGAATCATGATAAAGGCTGACCGGGAACCGGTGTTCATAAAGAATTTGAAACCCTCGGGTGCGGGTATTTTGAACATTTAATCAGGTCTGTGTTTTATCGAGAATGCAGGTATGGTTGAATTTTAATGCCAGGATTTAGCGGATGACATCATGGATCAAAAACCTACATATGAAGAACTAGAGCGGCGACTCAAAGATTCCCGGAATCGGCAAGATAGTCTAAAGGAAACCAATTTTATCTTCAATCATTGTGAAAATATGTGCCGACTTGTTTTGGAAAATATTTCCGATACTATAGTCATTGCTGATGATCGAGGAAACCTCGTTAATGTTCTTCCTAGTACGGGAGATGTTTTCGGATTCTCCCATGATGAAGTGTGTGGTTTTAAAACCATTCAAAAGCTAATGGGTGGGACGATTTGTGAGATTTGTGATCTGGAAAAAGCCGGACGAATCCAGAATGTCGAGTGGAATGTAATTGATAAGCATGGAAATTCCAGATTTTTGCTCATTAATATAGTACGGGTAAGCATTGATAGTGGAACCGTTCTTTATGCAATTCGTGACGTCACTGAAAAAAAGCATGCTGATGAACGGCTTCGAAAGAGCGAGGCTCGATACAAAGCATTGATCGATAATATGCACAGTGGCGTTGCAATTTATGAAGTAAAGGATAACGATGTTGTTCTTTGCTTTAACAGTCAAGTTCTTTGAGCTAATAAATAGCTTTATGCAATTTTATAGAAACTTTATCATCATCTTTGTTTGGTGATATTATTGTCATTATGCTAAAGAAGTAGGGAGTGATATTGACGACCGAAATAGAGGTTATCAGTGAATAAAAAACTGACTTTTGAAGAGCTGGAAAAAAGAGTTATTGAATTGGAAGCAATTGAACAAGAACTCACCAAAACAGATATGATGCTGAAAGATGAAATCAACTGGCGGCGTCTTCTGGTTGAGGAATCAAGGGATTCTATCGTTGTGCTGGACCAAAACGCAAGGGTTTTTGATGTGAATCAGCGGTTTGCCGACATGCTCGGTTACTCGAAAGAGGAAGTGTGTCAGCTTCATGTATGGGACTGGGATGCTCACTTTACCAAGGAACAGATTTCGGAAATGATTGACTCTGTAAATGATTCCGGTCAACATTTTGAGACACAACATCGCCGCAAAGATGGTAGTCACATAGATGTGGAACTCAGTAACAATGGCGCTGTATACAGAGGACAGAAGTTGATATTTTGTATATGCAGAGACATCAGCCATAGGAAAAAATCAGAAAAAGAACGAGAGGAGCTTATCCAGAGGCTTAGAGATTCATTGGCGGAGATCAGGACTTTAAGAGGAATCTTGCCCATATGCTCTTTTTGTAAAAAAGTAAGGGATGATAGAGGTTATTGGCAGCAGGTCGATATCTATATCAAAGAACACTCGGAGGCAGATATCAGCCACAGTATATGCCCGGATTGTATGAAAAATAATTTTCCGGACGAGTATGAATTCATTTATCCGCAACAAGACAAAACGGAGGAATGATTTTTAAATTCCGATCGAATAGATCTGATGAAGTCAAGCAGGCACGAAAGGAAAGATCAGATGGGTATGGAAAAACAATTACTCCATTCAGCCCTGGGTTGGGGAGCGGACTATTTCGGCATCGCGGATCTGACCCCGGCCCACAATGCCATTTACGAACAGGGCGGGGCTGAAATTGCCGGGCTTCCGCGCTCCATTTCAGTCGGAATCGGCCTGTTTCATCCGATTGTGGACCAGATTTACAGGCGACCGGAGCGGTCTGTGGCAGCCAGTTATCAGACCCATTGCTACGAGGTGATCAATGCACGACTCGATCAGCTCGTTTCACGCCTTGCCAGTGTTTTGCAGCGGGAAGGGTTCATGGCTTACCCCATTGCCGCCTCGAAGCGAGTGGACGACGAACGGATTTGCGGTGCCTTTTCACACAAATTAGGGGCTCACATGGCCGGTCTGGGCTGGATCGGCAAGAACTGCCTTCTGATCACGCCGCAAATGGGACCCCGGGTGCGCTGGGCCACTGTGTTGACCGATGCCCCTATAGAAGCCACCGGCGGGCCGATTGAAGAACGTTGCGGTGATTGCCATGCTTGTGTGGATATTTGTCCGGTCAGAGGTTTTAGCGGGCAGCCATTCCATGAAGATGAACCGCGCGAATCGCGTTTCGATGCTGGAAAATGCGATCGATATCTTTCCAGAATGAAAGAGAAAGATCCTGAAACCGCGATATGTGGATTGTGCCTGTATGCCTGCCCTTATGGAAAAAAAGAGAAGGGGCAGGGATGAGAAACCCTTTTTACAAAAATAAATTATCATGATCGGAGGGGATCTGCCTGGTGGCGCAGCAGCAAAAAGATAAGCTGGGGTTGAAGGAACTGGTCGCCATGGGTATCGGCGGCATGGTCGGGGGCGGGATCTTTTCCGTGCTCGGCCTTTCGGTGAGTGTCGCCGGGCACGCGGCGCCGGTTGCATTCGCCCTGGGCGGCCTGGTCGCCATGCTGACCGGATGGAGCTACATCCGGTTGGGACTGGCATACCATTCGGACGGCGGAAGCTTTACCTACCTGGAGCATGCCTTTTCCCATGTCAACATCGCCGGCATCGGTGGATGGCTGCTACTGGTAGGCTATGTCGGTACCCTTGGCCTCTATGCGTACACTTTCGGTGTTTACGGCAGCGCCTTGCTCGGAAGCGCTGAAATGAATTCGGCCATGGTCCATGTACTGGCCTCCGGGGTGCTGTTGACATTCTTAGGGGTGAACCTTTACGGAGTCAAAGCGTCAGGGGGTGCCGAAGACGTCCTTGTTCTGGTAAAGGTCCTGATCCTTTCTCTGTTTGCCGTTGTGGGACTTTTTTATGTCAAGTCCGATCATATTCTGCCGGTTTTCAACACCCACGGCTCCGGCGTGCTGATGGGCGCGGCCCTGATTTTTGTCGCCTACGAGGGATTTGAGCTGATTCCCAATGCCACAAAGGAGATGAGAGATGCCAACCATGATCTCGGGTTGGCAATCCTGATTTCAATCGTCATTACGACCCTCATTTATATTCTCGTTTCCCTTGTCGCCGTGGGCAATCTGCTGCCCGGCGAAATCAATCGCTACAAGGAATACGCCCTGGCCGTGGCGGCAAAACCTTTTCTCGGGCATGCCGGATTTTCACTGATCGGTCTGGGGGCGCTTCTGTCCACCGCCTCTGCGATCAACGCAACCCTGTTCAGCACGGCTCGGTTGGGTTTCGTCATGGCGCAGGAAAAAGCGGTGCCAAAACTCTTTTCCCATAAGGAGCGCACCAAGGATATCCCCTTCGTGAGTCTGATCGTCATCACGGCGGTTGCCATCGTCTTTGTGAACACCACGGATCTGACCATCATCTCCTCATTTGCCAGCGCCACCTTCCTGCTGGTGTTCGCCTCCATCAATCTTGCAGCTTTCAGGCTGCGCCGGCGAATCGGGATCCATCCGGTTCCGCCACTGCTCGCGTTGGCGCTTTGCCTCGCTTCCCTGCTTGTGCTGGTCACCTACCTTTACAGGACGGCGGGCCACGGCCTGGGATGGATTTTAAGCGCCTATGGCGTGATTCTTCTGGCGGAATTCGTTTTCAGCAAACGGAGATTGATCAAGATCGGGTGTGGCTAAGATTGGCCCGCAAGCATGAAAATGCAACAGGTGTAGGGCACGGCCTGAGACGGCATGATCCGCGGCCTGGAGCAGATCGAATCCCTTGACGGGAAGAGGAAGCCGCAGACCGGCGCCAGCGGACAAACGATCCACCGGCACCAATCTGCGGTTTTTATGAAAAAAAGCTGTCAGGCCTTGACGGCCGCCACGGTGTCCCGAGCGATCTGCAGTTCCTCGTTGGTGGGAATCACCCACACCTGCACCCGGCTGTCGGCGGCGTGGATCGGGCGCGCCGTGCCGTTTGGGGCAAGGTTCTGGTCAAGATCCAGACAGATCCCCAGCCCTTGCAAATCGCTGCAGATCATGGCCCGGATGGCGGCATCGTTCTCGCCGATTCCGGCAGTGAAGATCACCGCATCGACCCGGCCCAGCACCGCCGTGTAGGCGCCGATGTATTTCTTCACCCGGTAGGCGAACATTTCCAGAGCCAGTCGGGCCATGGGATCGCCGGCCTCTTCGCGGGCATGGATGTCGCGCATGTCGTTGGCCCCGCAGATCCCCTTCAGCCCGCTTTCCTTGTTGAGCAGGGTGTCGATCTCGCCGACACTCATCCCTTTCTGTTCTGCGATGTAGGCGATGATGGCCGGGTCGATGTCCCCGCAACGGGTCCCCATGATCAACCCGGCCAGCGGGGTCATGCCCAGAGAGGTGTCCACACAGCGACCGCCGGCAACGGCCGCCATGGAACAGCCGTTGCCCAGATGGACCGTGATCAGGTTGGTCTCCTCCGGCCTGCGGCCCATCAGCTCCGCCGCCTTTCCAGCGACGTACTTGTGCGAGGTGCCGTGGTACCCGTAACGCCGGATGCGCAGCTCCTTGTAGTAACTGTAGGGCAGTGCGTAGAGAAAGGCGTGCGGCGGCATGGTATGGTGGAACTCGGTGTCGAAGACCGCCACGTTGGGCTTGCCATTGAACAGGGCCTCGGAGACCTCCACCCCCACCAAGTTGGCCGGATTGTGCAGCGGCGCCAGCGGGATGTTGGCCCGCACGGCATCCTTGACCGCCGTGTCGATGACGATGGAACGGTTAAAGGCTTCGCCGCCCTGGACCATGCGGTGGCCGATGGCGTCTATCTCGGACTTTTCCGCGATTACCCCGGTGTCCGGATCGGTGATCAGGGCGATGACCCGGTGCATGGCCACCTTGTGGTTGGCAAAAGCCTCGTCGGCCACGATCTTCTTTTCGGTCTCGCTGCCCGGAAAACGCTTGTGGGTCACCCGGCCGCGGGCTTCGCCGATGCGCTCCACCAGGCCGGTAGCCAACACTTTTTCCGTGCTCATGTCGAGCAGTTGGTATTTGAGCGAAGAGCTGCCTGCGTTGACGACAAAGACTTTCATGACAAATGATCTCCTCAGATCAGGCCCCGACTGGCCTGGGCCTGGATCGCCGTGATGGCGACGGTGTTGACGATATCCGGGACGGTGCAGCCCCGGCTCAGGTCGTTGACCGGCTTGTTGAGCCCCTGGAGCACCGGCCCGATAACCACCACCTCGTTCGAGGTGCGTTGCACGGCCTTGTGCGTGTTGTTGCCGGTGTTCAGGTCGGGAAAGATAAAGACCGTGGCGCGGCCGGCCACCTTACTGTCGGGCAGCTTGGTCTGGGCCACCACCGGATCGATGGCCGCATCGTACTGCAGCGGCCCGTCCAGGAGCAGGTCGGGATATTTTTCCCGGGCGATGGCCGTGGCCTCGATGACTTTTTCCACGTCGGCGCCGCGGCCCGAGTTGCCCGTGGAGTAGGAGAGCATCGCCACGCGCGGCTCGATGCCGAAGATCCGGGCTGTGTGGGCCGAGACGGCTGCGATTTCGGCCAATTGCGCCGCGGTGGGGTTGGGGTTGACGGCGCAGTCGCCGAAGACCAGAACCCGGTCTCGCAGGCACATGAGCATCACCGAAGAGACAATGGAGGCATCCGGGCGGGTCTTGATGATCTGAAAGGCCGGGGTGATGGTGTGGGCCGTGGTGTGGATCGAGCCGGAGACCATCCCGTCGGCGTGGCCCTTGTGGACCATCATGGTGCCGAAAACGGTGGTGTCGGCCATGGCGTCGCGGGCCTGCTCCAGAGTGAGGCCTTTTTTACGGCGCATCTCGAAGTAGGTCTCGACGTAATCGTCGAACAATGGACTGAGCAGCGGGTCGATGATCTGGATGCCGTTGAAGTCGAGCCCAAGCTTGGTGATCCTGGCGCGCACGTCTTGTTCGCGGCCGAGCAGTGTCAGATCGCAGACCTTGCGTCGCAGCAGGATGTCGGTGGCCGTGAGGATACGCTCGCCTACCCCCTCAGGCAAAACGATGTGCTGCTTGTGTTTTTTTGCTTTCTGGATCAGACCGTATTCGAACATCTGCGGTGTGACGCGTACCGATCGGCGGGTGACGAGCTTCTGCTGCAATTCCTGGGGGTCGACGTAAGTCTCGAAGGCTCCCAGGGCTGTGGCGATCTTTTTGGTGTCACCCGAATCGATGCGCCCATAAAGCCGGCTGAGGCGCGAGGTGGTCGGAAAGGTGGTCTCTTTGACAAGCAGGATCGGAACCGGCATCCCGGTCCAGCCCTCGATCAGGCGGGTGACCGATTCAGGCGGTGCCATCCCGCCGGTAAGCAGCACGCCCGAGATGTCCGGGTACGCCGACGAGAGGCGCGAGGCCAGGCAGGCCAGGATGATGTCGGTGCGGTCGCCAGGGGTCACCACCATGCTGTTCTTTTTGATATAGTTGAGAAAGTTGGACATCTGCATGGCCGCCACGGCGTAGTCCTCGATAAGATTGCCGAGGTGTTCGGGGCCGTAAAGGATCTCGGCACCGAGCCATTTTTGCACGTCGCGCACGGTGGGCAGCGCCAACCGATTTATTTCCGGAATCACGTAAAACAGGCATTCGGGGCAACTGTTGGCGCCGATGCCGCTGCGCAGGGTTGATAGAATCGCTTCCACCGAATCGGGCTGGGCGCGGTTGACGATGGCTCCGAGCAGATCGACCCCTTTTTCGCGCAGGTTGTCCATCGTCAGCTGTGTCTGGCTGACCACCTCCTCGACCGAAGCCTGGTGAGCGTTGGCGATCACCATGGCCGGACAGCCAAGGTTGGCGGCAATCATGGCGTTAACATCAAACTCGAAGGCCTCGCTGCCAGCGGCAAAGTCGGTCCCCTCGCAAAGCACGAATTGACACTGCTCCTCCATCTGCTTGTAGCGGCTCAGAATCGTTTCCATCAACTCGGCCTGCTTGCCCTCGTTGATGAGTTGCTTGGCCTCGTCCATCGTGTAAGCATAGGTTTCCTCGTAGCGCAGGCCGAGATAGAAGTGCGATAAAACCAGATCGATGTCGTGATCCTTGCCGTCCGACCGGGTGGGGTTGATGATCGGCCGAAAGAAGCCAACCTTGCGGATGTCGCGCAGCAATAGCTGCATGATACCAAGAACCAGGGCGGATTTTCCACTTCGGGCCTGGGAGGCGGTGATGTAAAGACACTTGGCCATTTTTCTTCCTTTCTTTTTTTTCGTTTTTAATCCATAAACGAATCTTCAAAACCTTTCATAACTGCCGCAGCTTCTCGAGCGTCAAGCAGATAGCATCAATTATTTAGGGTTACCCGTATACCCTGATGGTATGCAGATCAACTTTTATAGAAAAATTGTTCTGGTATTGAAAAATTCATCGCCGAACGGATGGCCTGCCGGCAAGCATATGAACGTTGTTCACTTTTTGTGAACATGCGCTTTGAAAACCTATGGAAGATCGATATGACTTCGACATATCGCATGTCTAAAGCGGATGAAAATAGGATAGGCGCGGTTTGCCGGGAAGTTTAAATCCCGTGATTATCCAGAGCACCAAACGAAGAATAAAGGGTCAAGATCCGGCCGAGTTCTCGGTCATCGAAGGCGCCGACAATCCCGGCCGCCAGACCGAGGGCCTTCACCGAGACTTGCAGGCTATTGTAAGGTCTCATCCGGCGGTTGATGGATCGGATCAGGCACGTTATAGGGATGCAGGATTGATCTTGTGGCAACATCCGGTTCAATCACCAGCAGACTGTGGACAACCGTCGTTCGATACCTGCCGAAGCGGCAAGAATGCCAAGGATGTAATGGAACAACCGATACTGCGCACTGCAAGCCTCGTCCTGCGGCCCTTCGAAAGCAGCGATGCCGGCGCCGTACAACGGCTGGCCGGGGACCGGGCAGTGGCCGATACCGCCCTTAACATCCCGTACCCCTATGAAGACGGGATGGCCGAGGAATGGATCGAAGGGCACAAGGACAAGTACGAGAGCCGGCAGGAGGCGATCTTCGCCGTGGTAGAGGCGACCGGCGGGAAGTTGATCGGCGCAGTCGGGCTGATTATCGAGGCGGATTTCGACCGGGCTGAACTGGGCTACTGGATCGGGCGCCCTTTTTGGGGGTGCGGCTATGCCACGGAGGCCGCGCGCACCGTGCTGGATTTCGCTTTTGGCCCTCTGGGGCTGCACCGGGTGCACGCGAACCATATTGCCCGCAATCCGGCTTCTGGCCGGGTGATGCAGAAGATCGGGATGGTCAGGGAAGGGATGCTGCGCCGGCACGCCAAGAAGGGTGACGCGTATGAGGACCTGGTCGTCTACGGGATGTTGAAAAACGAATGGGCCGGTCCATTAAGATAGCCTGCAGGGTCGCACTCGTCCTGTTGGCGCTGCTGGTCCCGATTTGCGGGGCCGGTGCCGAACAGCTCCTGCGCGTGGGGGTCTATCCTTACAAACCGTTGATCTTCAAGGACGACACCGGGTGCGTTCAGGGGCTTTACCCTGATCTTCTCGAAGATATCGCCCGGCGCGAGGCGTTCAAGGTTGAGTATGTCGAGGGCTCCTGGCTCGAGTGCCTGGAGCGGCTCGAAGCCGGCCGCATCGACCTGCTGCCGGCCATCGCCTATTCGCCGGAACGGGCCGCGCTCTACCGGTTTAGCCGGGAAACCGTGCTGACCAACTGGGGCCAGCTCTACACCCGGCCGGGGCTGCAACTGGCCTCGTTCATGGATCTGAACGCCAAGAAGATCGCCGTCTACCGCCAGGGGATCTTCTCCGAAGCGCTGATCAAGTTGACCCGGGAACTCGGGCTCGAATGCACATTTATCGCCGCCGAGGACTATGACACGATTTTCCGGTTCATCGAGGAAGGCCGGGTGGATGCCGGCGTGGCCAATCATCTTTTTGGCCTGATGCGTGCCTCTGATTACCGGATCGCGCGCAGCACCATTATCTTCATGCCCACCGAACTGCGTTTTGCTGCCCCGCGCCAAGCCCCCATCGACCTGCTCGACATCATCGACAGCCACATCTTGCAGCTCAAGGCCGACAAGGCCTCGACCTACTATGCCTCGATCAACCGCTGGGCCGTGGACCGCTGGGTGACGATGACCCAACAGAAGCGCTGGGCCCGCTGGGCACTGGGGGGATTCGCCGGGGCGCTGGCGGCGGCAGTGATGTTGTTGGGCGCCAGTATGTGGCTGCGCCGCCAGGTGCGCCTCAAAGCCGAGGCCTTGGTGCACCGCGACCGGGAGCTGGATCGTCAGATCGAGGCCAAGGAGTTCACCGGGCGGGCCCTGAAGGAAAAGGAACGCACCCTTGCCACGCTGATGGGCAACCTGCCGGGAATGGTCTACCGCTGCCGGGCGGACCACCGGCGCACCGTCGAATTCGTCAGTTCGGGTAGCCGCACCCTTCTCGGATACGCACCGGAGGATTTCAGCACCGGGCGGATCGAGTGCCTCGGCCAACTTGTTCATCCGGACGATGCGGCCGCCGTGGCCGATGGCATCGCTGCAGCCACGGCGCAAAACGCCCCGTACCGGATGGTCTACCGCATGAAGTCCGGTTCCAGAAGCTACAAGTGGATCGGAGACCAAGGGGCCGTGGTGGCCGCCGAAGCGGGAACGATCTTCGAGGGGTTCATTGCCGACATCACCCAGCAGCAGGAGACCGAACTGGCGCTGCGGCGGGAGAACGAAAAGCTGCGCGCCGGCATGAAGGACCGTTACCGGCTCGGGGGTATCCTCGGCAAGAGCCTGGTGATGCAGCAGGTCTACGAAATGATCCTCAAAGCCGGGGCCTCGGACGATCCGGTGGTAATCACCGGCGAGTCGGGAACCGGCAAGGAACTGGCAGCCCGCGCGATTCACGACCTGAGCCGGCGGGCCGGGGGGCCCTTCGTGCCGGTCAACTGTGGGGCCATTCCGGAAAATCTTCTTGAACGGGAGCTGTTCGGCCATGTCAAGGGCGCCTTTACCGGGGCCGACGACTCCAAGGGCGGACTGCTGGATGCGGCCGGTGGCGGCACCCTGTTTCTCGACGAGATCGGCGATATCCCCGGCGTCATGCAGGTCAAGCTGCTGCGGGCCATCGAGGGCGGCGGGTACACGCCGGTGGGCGGCACAGAAGTGAAACGGGCCGACATTCGCATCGTGGCCGCCACCAACAAGAACCTGGACCGATTGGTAGAAAGCGGGTTCCTGCGCGAGGATTTCTACTACCGGCTGCATGTCCTGCCGGTCCGGCTTCCGCCGCTGCGCCGCCGCCGCGAGGATATCCCGCTGCTGGTCGAACACTTTCTGGCAAAAGTCGACGAGGTGGCCCGGCCCGCTTTCGGGGCCAACGTGATGGAGGCCCTGAGCGGATATCACTGGCCGGGCAACGTGCGCGAGCTGCAAAATGTGGTGCATCGCTACGTGGCCCTGGGCACCCTCGACCTGGACAGCAAAAAGGCCCTGCCCGCATCCGTTGGACAAGATGATTCGGACCCGCCCGACGCTTCGGAGGTTCTCGATCTGCGTGCAGCCGTGGAACGCTTCGAAAAGCAGCACATCGAACGGCTGCTCCGGCAACACAACTGGCATAGGGGCACGGTGGCCGAAATCCTCAACATCAACCGCAAGACCCTCTTTTCCAAGATCAAGACCTACCGCATCAAAAAATCATAGCCCGACCTGGAGCCGCCACGGTCCGGGTTGGAGCGCTGCCCTGTGCCGGACCGGCACTGTCCCGATGATATTTTTACCCCTCAGACGGGGCCTGGGCGACCGGATAGGGCACTACGGCCCGATTCAACGTTATAGGCTTTAATATAAGTATGTTGTAGCTTGTCCGGGGTATATTCGCCCCAGTTTCCGATTTTTGTCGAATCCACATAATTCATAAAAAACAATGTCTTAAAAATTTTTGGACTTTGGCACGCCTGTTGCCATGTGCGGGGTTATCCAGCGGTCAAATCGGGACGGCCGTGTTGAATGATCAAACTAGAAAGGAACGTAATCATGAACGTTGCAGCTTATGCCGCCACCGAACAAAACAGGGTTTTGGCTCAAGGTAACGGCCAGGGTCGCGGCGCCCGGGTGATTCCCATCAACGCCGCGGCCGGCGATCAACGGCCGTCTCTGAGCGATTTTCCACTGATTGCCAGGATTCACGAAGATGCCCTGCGCGTGCTGGAAGAAGTGGGCGTGCGCTGCCCCGATCCGGAGGTGCGCCGGATTTTCGAAGAAACCGGACTGGCCGCATACGACGAGACCAACGGTCACATCTACATCCTGTCGCCCCTGGTGGAGCAGGCCCTGGCGAGCGTGCCCAAGGCGTCCGAATACTGGATCGGAGACAACGCCTTCGGCATCGGCGGCACGGCGCCGTTCGTGCACGATGATGCTACCGGAGAGCTGATCCAACCGACCCTGGACCATCTGGTGCGCATCGCCCGCATCGCCGATGCCGCCGATGAGGTCGTCTTCATGGCCCGCGGGGTGTTGCTGCGCAACCGCGAGGTGGAGGTGATCGACACGATGGTGAAACATTTTCATAAGCCGATCTACGTGGCGGCCGTGACCCCGGACGGCCTCGCGCGGGCCGGAGCCGTCCACCGCACCCGGGGCGGGATCACAGTGCAGTTTTCCATTATTAACAGCCCGTTGAACGTGATTGGCGGCATGTTGCCGCCGTTTCTGGACTGCGTTCGGCGGGGAATTCCGCTCTACGTGTCGACCATGCCGATGGCCGGGCTTTCGGCGCCCTATTCGATGTCCGGGCTGCTGACCTTGACCCATGCTGAGGCTTTGTTCGGCATCACCCTGGCTCAGATCGTTAATCCGGGCAGCGTGGTTGTGCCGGCCGGACTGCCGTCCGTGGCCAGTATCCACAAGCAGTACGCCGTGGACCTGGGGCTGCTATCGCACAACGTGGCCAACCTACTGCTGAGTCAGGTCTACCGGCGTCTCGATCTGCCCTCGATCCACAGCGCCTGCACCACCCATGAGGAACACCCGTCGCTGCAGGCCGAAAAAGATGCCGTCAACGGCTACGCCCTGATGAAAAAGTACGGCTTTACCCAGATGCGCCATGCCTTTGGCTTTCTCAAGGAACTGATCGCCTTTTCCATCGACAAACTCGAACGGCATATCGATTTGTGCCGTCAGACCGGTCCGGAACAGGCTCCGGCCTACGATTTCGAGGACTACGAGCCAGAAGGCTTCGTCGCGATCCAGCGCAACGCCAGCACGCCCAACTACATGCGCGACGAGCACACCCTGAAGAACACCGGCCGCCAGTTCTGCCGCTGACGGCCGCATCCGATCGAACCAACGTCAACTGAGCAAAGGAAAAAACGATATGACACCCGAACTGGTTGTCGAAGCCGTCAAGAATCCCGCCGTGATCGCCGGGGTGATGAAGGGTGCGCCCCTTGCTGTGCTGATGGATTTCGGCTTCATGGCGATGTTGCTTTGTGTCGGCAAGGTGCTGCGGGCCAAGGTGGGCATTTTACAGGACTACTTCATCCCGGCTTCGGTAATCGCCGGATTTTTCGGCCTCCTGCTCGGCCCCCAACTGCTCGACCTAGTGCCTTTTTCCGCGATAATGGGAAAGTACGCCTGGCTGCTGGTGGTCGTCTTGTTCGCCACCCTGCCCATCGGTCAGGGGCGCACCCAGTCGCGGCGTGAGGTCTTCGACAAGGCCGGAAGCACCCTGATGTTCAACGTTTTTGCCGAAGTGGCTCAGTTCGCCCTGGCGGCCGTTCTCGGGGTGACGGTCATGAAGATGCTTTGGCCCTCGCTGCACGAGGGCTTTGCCTGGATGCTGCCGGCAGGCTTCGCCGGCGGACACGGTTACGCCACCGCCATCGGTGGGACCCTGGAAAAGTTCGGCTTTCACGATGCCATTTCCGTGGGAATGACCATGGCGACCATCGGACTGCTGGTGGCCATCTTCGGCGGCGTGGTTCTGATCCGATTCGCTACGCGGCACGGCTACACCCGCATCGTCAAGGAGGCCGAATCGCTGCCGCAAGCCCTGCGCACCGGGCTGATCCCGGCTGCGGAACGTACACCCATCGGAGAGACGACCGTTTCGCCCATGTCCATCGATCCGCTGGCCTGGCATGCAGCCCTGGTGGGCACGGCTACGCTGGCCGGGCTTTACCTGACCAAGTGGATCGGTGCGATCCGCTGGCTGACCATCGGTGGCAAGCCGCTCTACATGCCGGAGGTCTGTACGGCCATCCTGGCGGCCATGGTCCTGCAGAAGCTCTTGCATGTCATCGGATTGGACGGCTACGTGGACAAGAAGATCGTTACCCGCATGGGCAGCGGGGTATCTGATTTCATGGTCGGCTTCGGCATCGCCTCGATCAAGATCTCGGTGGTGCTCACCTTCTGGCAGCCGCTGCTCTTTTTGGTGATCGTGGGGATTTTGTGGGTCGTCTTCAACCTGTTGGTGATGGCCCCGCGGATGTTGAACAACTATTGGTTCGAACGCGGAATCTTCAACTTCGGCTGGTGTACCGGGGTGGTGGCCTTCGGCGTCACTCTGCTGCGCATCGTGGATCCAGACTACGAGAGCGGGACCCTGGAGGACTACGGGCTGGCCTACATCATCATCGCGCCCATCGAGCTGTTTCTGGTCTCGCTCAGTCCGATCTTCTACGCCACCTACGGCGGCTGGACGACCCTGGTGCTCGTGGCCGCTGCCGTCGGCATCCCCCTAGGGGCCCGGGCCATCGGGTTGTGGTATCCAGCGGGCAAACGCGAGGCCCGCAAGGACGAGAAGTTGGCGCCGGCCTTAATGGAAGTGCCGATCGGGGTTTCCACGTTGCGTTAGTGCGGCCGATCGACTGAAAACGCAGGGCAACCCCTTTGCTGCCGATGGGCGGCAAAGGGGCCGTTGTTATCCTGCCCGCCTTGCACTTTTATGCCCATTGCTTTGGCATCGCCTCCCACCGCTCCTGGCTCGTTACGACCGCCGGGTGGCGGAAACCGCTCAGCCCGGCGTTTGTGGGGCGTCGGCGGACTCGTCGGCGTCGGAAGGATTCTTTTCCTGTTTGCGCTTGAGCTTCTCTTCTTTTTTCTTTTTCTTGGCGATTTCCTTCTGCCGCTTTTCGAACTTGTAGTTGGTTCTGGCCAAGCCGACTCCTTTTCAAAAGTGATGGATGATGCGTCCGAGGATAGCAGGCCGCGGCCGGTTCGTCATGCATTTCCTCAAGTTTTTTACACCTCGGGTATGAAAAAACTGCGGCAACGGTTGTTTTTCAAGATTTGTCGGAAAGTCGAGCCGCAACGCCGCCGTGGCTCTGGAAGTGGTTGTGCCGTTTGGGCAGCGGTGCAATGCCTTGCAGTTGGACGGGCGAGGGCAGGATCCATTCGGCCTGGGAGTGCCGGGACGCCTGGTTCAGATCAGACCCGCGCTGGCCTGGGCCTGGATCGCCGTGATGGCGACGGTGTTGACGATATCCGCGACCGTACAGCCCCGGCTCAGGTCGTTGACCGGCTTGTTGAGCCCCTGGAGCACCGGCCCGATGGCCACCACTTCGTCCGAGGCCCGCTGCACGGCCTTGTGCGTGTTGTTGCCGGTGTTCAGGTCGGGAAAGATAAAGACCGTGGCGCGACCGGCCACCTTACTGTCGGGCAGCTTGGTTTGGGCCACCAGCGGATCGATGGCCGCATCGTACTGCAGCGGTCCGTCCAGGAGCAGGTCAGGGTACTTTTCCCGGGCGATGGCCGTGGCTTCGACCACCTTTTCCACCTCGGCGCCGCGGCCCGAGTTGCCCGTGGAGTAGGAGAGCATGGCCACGCGCGGTTCGATGCCGAAGATCCGGGCCGTGTGGGCCGAGACAGCTGCGATTTCGGCCAATTGTGCCGCGGTGGGGTTGGGGTTGACGGCGCAGTCGCCGAAGACCAGAACCCGGTCGCGCAGGCACATGAGCATCACCGAAGAGACGATGGAGGCATCCGGGCGGGTCTTGATGATCTGAAAGGCCGGGGTGATGGTGTGGGCCGTGGTGTGGATCGAGCCGGAGACCATCCCGTCGGCGTGGCCCTTGTGGACCATCATGGTGCCGAAGACGGTGGTGTCGGCCATGGCGTCGCGGGCCTGCTCCAGGGTGAGGCCTTTTTCGCGGCGCATCGTGTAGTAGGTCGAGACGTAGTCGTCGAAGTTCGGGCTCAGGGCCGGGTAAATGATCGGCACGGCTCTGAGGTCGAGGCCCAACTTGGAGATCCTGGTGCGCACCTCGGCCTCGCGGCCGAGCAGCGTCAGATCGCAGACCTTGCGCCGCAGCAGGATGTCGGCGGCAGCCAAGATCCGCTCGCTTTCCCCCTCGGGCAGTACGATGTGCCGTTTGTGTTGCTTGGCCTTCTCGATCAGGCTGTATTCGAACATCTTGGGGGTGACGCGCAGCGAGCGGTGAGTAACGAGCTTTTCCTGCAACTGCCGGGTGTCGATGTGGCTTTCGAAAGCCCCCAGGGCCGTGGCGATCTTCTTGGCGTCGCCCGGGGCGATGCGCCCGTGGAGACGGTTGAGCTGTGCGGCTACGGGAAAGGTCGGCGCCTCGACGCACAGCACCGGCAGCGGTACGCCGTTCATCGTTTCGATGAGCCGTACGATAGCTGGCGACGGGGTGAGGCCGCCGGTGAGCAGAATCCCCGCAATCGGCGGGAAGGCAGAAGAGATCTGCGAAGCGAGGCAGGCCAGGATGATATCGGTGCGATCGCCCTGGGTCACCACGAGGCTGTTGGGTTTAAGTTCCCCGAGAAAGTTGGACGACTGCATGGCCGCCACGGCATAGTCTTCGATCAGGCTGTCGAGATGTTCCCGGCCGTGGAGCACCGCTGCGCTCAGCTTTTTTTGCACGTCACCCACCGTGGGGCGAGCCAGCGAATCGATCTGCGGAATGGCGTAAAACAGACACTCATGACAGATGGCATCACCGATGTTATTGCGCAGGGCCGCAACGATGGCTTCCATCGCCTCGGGCCGGGCCCGGTTGACCACGACCCCGAACAGATCGACCCCCTTGTCGCGCAGCCGTTCCATGGCCAGCCGGGTTTGGCCGACCAGCGCTTCGACCGTCTCCCCGGCGCCGTTGACCACGACCAGGGCCGGGCAGCCGAGGTTTGCGGCGATCATGGCGTTAAGATCGAACTCGAAGACTTCGCTGCCCGGACTAAAATCGGTCCCCTCGCAAAGCACGAATTGATGCTGCGATTCGATCTGCTTGTAACGGTTGAGGATGATTTCCATCACCTGGGACCGGCGGCCCTGGTTGAGCAGCTGCTTGACCTCGTCCATGGTCAGTGCCCAGTTGGCCTTGGAGCGCATGCCGAGGTAGAAGTGTGAAAGGACCAGATCGATGTCCGGATCTTCGCCATCGGGGCGTACCGGGTTGATGATCGGCCGGAAAAATCCGACCTTGCGCACGTGGCGCAGCAGCAGTTGCATGACCCCCAGGACAACGGCCGACTTGCCGCTGTGGGGCTGGGGGGCGACGATGTAGAGGCTCTTGGCCATCGGTTCTGCTCCCTGGTTCTTTCTGTTGCCGATCGGTTCGGTCAATGTGGTGTGCGGGACGGGGGCCGGCGCTCAGGGGGCACCGGCTGAGCCGCGGTCAGCTGATCGACAACCTCCAGCACGACTTGTATTTTCAGCGGCAGATCGTGCCACCAGCGTTCGAAGGCCGCCGGGTCCCTGCGATACCAGATCGCGGTGGTGATCCCCACGCGCATACGGCCCATGGCGCCGCGGTCCGCACCGCAGGCGATATCGTCAAAGCTGTTCATTCCGGCGACAAAGGCCTGCAACGTGGCCTGGTTTTCCGGCCCGTTGAAGCGCAGGATGAGAAATGTCGGCCGGTCCGGTCCCGAGCCCTCGCAGGAAGATCGCAATTCCAGCCGGCCGATGGCTGCCAGGGCATCGAGGGCCGCGGTGGGGATGTGGGCGTCGACTCTGATCCCGCGCCACAACTTGCCGGCATGCCCATCGCTGCGGCCGGCAAGAAACCGCTGCCGGCCGTAGAGGATTTCATAGATGAACGAGGGCGCGTTTTTACGATCCGGGGATCTCCGGCCGCCCTTCGTCATATTTTCGCTTTTATGGTACATGCGGATCTTTCTGCGACTTTGCCGCCGGCGAGGCGATCCCGGCCGGTGTTTGGGCGGTCTATATGCAATCTTCGAAAAGCGCCTCGGAGGCCCCGGAGATGACCACCTGGTTTGCCAGTACCCCCTGGTCCTGGATGCTGGCGACCCCCGCGGCCACTGCGGTTTTGACCGCCCCGATGTCGCCGCAGGCCAGCAGATATCCCTTGCCGCCGATGGCCATGGCGATGTGAACCCGCAAGAGGGTGATGTTGGCGGCCTTGACGGCCGCATCGGCGGCCTGCACCGCAGCGGCCACTGAGAAGGTTTCGATGATGCCCAGGGCCTTGCGGGCCGTGGCCGGCAGCGCCACGCTGCCGGTCAGGGCCGGAAAGACCCGCGCATCGACGCTGGACAACAGGAGGCGGTCGACGAAAAAGCCGCCGGCCACGGCCTCCCCGGCGGTCATGGCGGTCTTGACCGCCGCCACCTTGCCGCCCACCACGACGACGTACTTGCCCGGGCAGATCGTTCTTGCCATCAGCCGGTCGATTTCGGCCGCCTTGAGCATCGCGTCCTGCACCTGGTATCCGGCGGCGATGCTCGACAGTTCCAGTATTCCGATCGCAAGCGACATCGTTTTCTTTCCTCTCGGTGCGGCCGAACCGCTTTTGAGCATTGGTGCGGACCGGCGCACGGCGTTGGCGCCGCTGTGCAGGCGGCATGCGGGCTAGTCGGCTTTGATCATTATCCGACGCCCATCGACGTCCACCACCCGCCCGGAGGCCGGGGCGTGAATCTCGGCCCCGAGTTTCTCGCCCACGGTGGCGATTTTCTGATACTTTTCCACCGTTTCGCCCGGTTGCACCAGGGCGCTGGCCACCGCCCCGATGTGCTGGTCGAGCCGCACGGTCAAGTGCGCCGGGCGCAGCGTCACTGCGCTGAGCGGTCCGGTGTTGACAAAGCGGTTCAGGTCGAGGCGCGCCATGATCTTCGAGATCGGGGTGCGCCGGTAGTCGATCAACGGATGGGCCGTCGGGGCGGGCGGCGGATCGAAGCGTTCGCGCACCGCCATGGCGCGGCGTTTTTGCGCCATGCAGCGCTGGGCCGGGTAGAGTCCCTCGGGACAGGCCATCAGAGAGCACAGGTTGCACTCACAGCAGTACATGGTATGCGCTTCGAGGGTTGTTTCATCGGATTGCCGGTTGGAAAAAGCCAGGGTGCGCATGGCCTGATGGGGCGTGATGGGATGGCCGAGCAGGTGCCGCGGGCACAGTTCGGAACAGATGGCGCACTGGTCGCAGGCCGCCTTGCCGATGCGGTTGACCTGTGCCGGCGAGGCGGCCGTCCGGTAGCGTCTGACCAGGGTGTGGTCCTCGGGAAAGACCAGCAGGCCGCCGGTGGTTTTGGTCACCGGTGCATCCAGGCTTTGGGCCAACTGGCCCATCATGGGGCCGCCGACGATGACTGCGTACCGTTGCAAGAGCGGCTCGGCCGGGGCCAGCACTTCGGCAAAGGCGGTGCCGATGGGCACCTCGATGCTCATCGGGCGTCTGACGGCGCCGCCGACGCTCAGGAACTTGGAGACCAGGGGCGTGCCGCGGCCGATGTTGTAGATCGTCTCCACGTTGTTGACCACCACGTTTTGACTGATCGGCAGGGCCCCGGGCGGCACGATGCGGCCGGTGGTCTCGTAGATCAGGGTCACCTCGTCGCCCACGGGGTAAAAATCCTTCAGGCCGACGATCGTAACCCGCGCCGGGCAATGCCGGCGCAGGAGGGTGATCAGATCCTGGTACTTGGCCTTGACACCGATGATCCCGCGCTCGGCCGCGACCAGGTCCAGGCAGATCTCAAGGCCCCGAAAGAAGGTCTCTGTTTCGGTACGCAGCAGTTCCTTGTCCTTGTGCAACAGCGGCTCGCATTCGGCCGCGTTGGCGATGAAGATCTGCGCCCGGGCGCCGAGCTTGATATGGGTGGGAAACCCCGCCCCGCCGGAGCCGACGATGCCCATCTCTTTGATGTCCTGCAAGCTGGTCATAAGGTGTCCGTCGCTTGTTCGGAAGTGCCTGTCCAGAAACGGTATCTTTCAGTCCTCGAAATAGTTGACTCTTTCTCCGGTCGCAAACTCCCTCGGGCCTTGCCAGGAACCGAAGTCCACCATTTCCGAACGGACCCTATGGATTTATCCATCCGGCGGCTTTCAACGTGTTTCGCCCAGGCCTTCAGGCCGCCGCTTGCATACCTTCACGGATCTTGTCCAGGGCCGCGACCACGTCGGCCTGTTTGCCGAAGATGGCCAGCATCTGGGTATGCTGGGGGCAGCTTCCATGGACCAGAGTCACGGCCACCGGGCTGGCCTTTTCGGCCGCATCAGCAGCCCAGTACAGGTTGATCAGGGACGCCTGGACCAGGCCTACGGCCCCCCATTTGTGATCCTCAAACGACTTGCGCTCTGCCGGGTGCAGGTGATCTGTGAGCAGGCGCAGGAATCTTTCCTGGGGGGCCTTGATCAGTTTCAGTTTCATTACGACCTCCTATCCGGCTTCTGCCAGCGGCGCCGTCCAGGTCCAGGACGGGTGGGACGTCAGAGCCAAAAGCCCGGCCTGGGCACAGTTGATGTCCTGCTCGGTGCCGCCGCCGCTGACCCCGATGCCACCTACGATGCAGCCCTGGTGCACCACCGGCAGCCCGCCGCCGAAGACTATCATCGGGCTGCCGGCGGCGTGGTGGACGCCGTAAACCGGCTGGTCGCATCGTTCCAGAGGGAAGAGTTCCGGGACGCTGAGCCCCGAAGTCACGACAGTGTAGGCCTTGTTGCGGGCAATCTCGTTGCACACCGGCGGGGCGTCGTCCATGCGCTGCTGAGCGACGAGATTGCCGCCGGCATCCACCACGGCGATAGCGATGGCCACGTTGTTGGCCTCGGCCTCGCGACATGCGGCGGCCATCACGGTCAGGGCCTGGTCCAGGTTCATCGCAGGGGGTCCTTTCATTTGGCGGCAGCGCCAGGGTCAAACGATACGAAAGCCTTCCACCAGAGTGCAGCGCCGCTGGCGCGTGAAGGTGCGTGCCGATGTCAAACCCTCTCCGGTGGGCCCGGCGATGGTAAAGGCGGTATGCCCCTCGCCGCCCATGCCGATGCCGGCATAGGCCGGACCGTTCTTGACGAAGATGGTGGTCTGTACGGCCCGGGCAAAGGCGGTGAGGTTGTCCACGTTGGTCGAGTGCATGATGGCCGTATGGCGGTTGCCCTGCTCGACCCGGACCCCGAGGCGGATCCCTTCCTGGACATCGGCCACGCGCACGATGGGCAGAATCGGCATCATCTGCTCGATCCAGACCAGGGGATGGTCCTGGGGCGCTTCGAAAATCGCCACGCGGTACTTCTTGTCGAGGCTTATTCCGATTTCGCTGAGGATGACCTGGACGTTGCGGCCGACAAAGGCCCGGTTGATCTTGCCTTCGGTGGTGACCACCAGTTCGGTGACCTTGTGAGCCTCTTCCGGTGACAGCAGGTAGGCGCGGCCGTCCTCCTGCATGAACTTGATCAGCGAGTCGGCCACCTCGTCCACCACGATGACTTCTTTTTCACAGGTGCAAAAGATGTTGTTGTTGATGCTCGCACCGTTGATGATGCTCTCGGCGGCATGGCGGATGTGGGCTGTTTCGTCCACCAGGGCCGGGGGGTTGCCGGCACCGGCGCCGATGGCCTTCTTGCCCGAGGAGAGCACTGCCTTGACCACCGGTTTTCCGCCGGTGGCCACCAGCATGTTGATGTCCGGGTGGTTGATGATCTGGGCGGCGGTTTCCAGGGTCGGATTGCGGATCGTGGCGATGATACTCGGGGGGCCGCCGGCCGATACCACGGCCTCGTGGAGCAGCTCGACCATTTTGGTGCTGGTGGCCCGCGCGCTGGGATGGGGATTGAAGATCACGGCGTTGCCGGACGCCAGCATGCTGATGCCGTTGTGGATGAAGGTGCCGGTGGGATTGGTCACTGGCGTCAGTGCCCCGATGACGCCCACCGGCGCGTATTCGAGCAGCATGAGGCCGTTATCGCCGGTTCGCGCCGCCGGCTGGATATCTTCGGTTCCCGGGGTTTTGGTAGCGCACAGGATGTTTTCACGCACCTTGTCCTCGTAGCGGCCCAGCTTGGTTTCGCTAACGGCCATCTGCGAAAGGTCCTCGTTGTGTTCGAGAGCCGTGCGCCGCATGGCGGCGATCATTTTATCGCGGGCGGCCAGGGGCAGGGCGATGAGCTGGCGCTGGGCCACAATGGCGTTTTTGACGGCTTCGTCGACGCTGTCGTAAACGCAGCCGGACGAGGGCGCAGCCATCGTGTTGTTTTCCTGCACGAGCTGTTGCAGGACTTCTTGAAGGACTCCGGTCAGGGTTTTTTCATCGATGGACATAAAACGCTCCTTTGCCACGGGAATGAGTTGAACTGGGCGTGGCCGGTACTGCGGCGTTCTGCAAAGGCGGCCCGCAGGCCCGGTCCCCGGAACACCGGTGCATCAACCAACACGTACAAAGATCGTCAGGCAAGCAGGATCCCTCCGGCCAGCGCACGGGTCTGTTCGGCATCCATCGCCGGCAACAACTCGCCGAGTGTCCGGTGCAGGGCCGGACCGGCGGCTGCCGTCCAGCGGCTGCCGGCCGGAACCAGCGCGGCGATCAAATCGTAAAACGCTTCTATCTTTTCGCAGCAGGCCAGGCCGGCATCGACCACCGTCATGTCTTGGGACACGGTGCCGCCGCTGACACCCATGGCGCCGATGGTTTCTCCCTTGAAGCAGATGGGCCGGCCGCCGCCGAAGGTGATTATCGGTCGCGAGAGCCCGGCGGCGATGCCGTAGAGGACTTGTCCTGGCTGGACCAGGGCGCCGGCCTGCTCCGTGGGCATACGCAGGGCCGCTGCGGTGTAGGCCTTGGCCACGGCGATTTCGTTGGATGCGGGCAGGGCACCGGCCATACGGGCGAAGTAGAGCAGTTCGCCGCGGCCATCGACCAGGGCGATGACCATCGGTACATTCATGGCCGTCGCCTTGGCCTCCGCAGCCTCGGCCAGCAGGGTACAAAGGGCGAGATTCAGTTGCATGGGCCCCCTTTGCCGATCAGGTCGAGGATGATGTCCTGGATGGTGTGGCGCACCTCCAGGGCCCAGGCCAGAGCGAAGAGAAAATCGCTCAGACGGTTGAAATAGATGATCATGCCGTCCAGGTCGTCGCCGGTCTGCTCGGCGCGCATGAGCAGGATCCGCTCGCAGCGCCGGCAGACGGTGCGCGCCACGTGGGCCGCGGCGCTGGCGATCCCCTCACCGGGCAGCACGAAGCGCGCCGGAAGCGGGTAGGCTGCCGTCAGCGCGTCGATCTCGGTTTCGAGCCAGGCCACATCGTCCGGGCCCAGCGGATCCTTGAGGCGCCGGGCCGCCTCGGGGGTTGCGGCCAACTGGGCGCAGGCGATCAAGAGACGCTGCTGCACACGGCCCACCAGGAGCTTGAGGGCTGGGGTGTCGATGGCGGCCCGGGCCATGCCGAGGTGGGCCTGCAATTCGTCCACGGCCCCGTAGCTCTTGACGCGGATATCGGTCTTGGATACCCGTGCGCCTCCCAAGAGGCTGGTTTGTCCCTTGTCACCCCGGCGGGTGTAGAGTTTCATTGCAGTTCCCCTGCGGCCGTCAACAGTGACGGGTGTCGATTTCGAGCTGATCGATGATGCCGATGATGGTGGCGTCCACCGGAACGCCGATGCCATCCACCCCCCGGCGTGCACTGCTGCCGGTAACCGCGATGACCTGTTCGCCCACCCCGGCCCCCACGGCGTCAACCGCCACCAGGGGACGGTCTGCGGGCTCCAGGGTTTTGGGATCCAGCGGTTGGATAACCTGAATCTTGTGACCGACGAGCTTTTCGTGCTTGCGGGTGGCCACGACGGTACCGATTATTTTGGCGACGATCATCGTTCGTGCATCTCCTTTTATTGGCCCTCGTGAACCAGCGCCACGCCGTAGCGTGAGGCCAGATCCCGGGCCAGCGGGGTGACCCGGGCCTGGGGGGCGATCACCAGATCGGCGCCGGCACTGTGGGCCAGGCGCACCTGGGCCGCACTGACTACGGTGGATCCGGCCCGGATGAATCCGGCCCCGGTGCTGGAGTTCGCCGCAGGAAAAGTTGCGGCAGCTGGGCCGGCGATCCCCCGGGACCAGGCGGCTACGGTCCGGCGGATGGCGTTGACCGCGACGATTTGTGCGCCGTATCGCCCCACTGCGGCGAGCCGTTCCTCCACCGCAGCGGCCAGGGCCGGTGCCTGGGACCCGCCGGCCTTGGCCTGCCAGTGCGGGGCCCGGGCCACGGCGCCGTTGGGGACCATCAGCACGGGCCGGCCGGTAAAAAGGGCCCGCAGGATGATGTTGGTCGGTTTGTTGTCGGCCATGAGCAGAGCGATGCGCGACAGCGTGTTGAGGCTCAACATCGGCACCACGACACCCAGGGCATTGTCGGCGGCCGTCACCCAGCGTGTTTCGCTTACCGGCGCGATCTGGGGAAAACCGGCGAGCATTTGGCGCAGTGTTTCGCCGAAGATGGCCTCGGCCGCTTCGGAAAGCACCGTTTCCACCCGGTAGCCATCGAGAACCAGTCCTCGGATCTGGTCGACGCACTGGGCAAAATCGGCGCTGGCCCCAGTGAACACGGCTATCAGGCGTCCCTTGCGCCCGTCGGCACCGATATTTTCGGCCACGCGCCGGATGACCTGATCAACGATGCGGCCAACGGTTTGCGCGTCCATCACGACTCCTTTGAAAGAACGGTTGTGTTTTGCTTCCCCTGGTGTCGGCACAGCGCGTAGGCGATGCCCAGGGGGGTGACCAACAGCGGGGTGTGGGGCACGATCACCTCCAGTCCGGTCTCGTCGGCCATCACCGCGGCGATGCCGGCAAAGGTGCTCGTACCGCCGACCAGGTAGATCGTTTCCACGCGATGACCTGTCAGGTGGGTGCGTACGATGGCAGCCATCTTCTGAAAGACCGGTCGGACGATCTGGAGCAGTTCCGGCTGGCGGGCTGTGTCCCGTTTCATTTCTTCGGCCACGTGGGTCGGTACCTTGAAGTGACCGCTGAGGACCAGGTCCACATGGGTGCCGCCGGTGGGTTCATCGGCGGTGTAAACCACCTGGCCGTCACGGATCACCGAAATACCGGTGGTCCCCCCGCCGATGTCGACCACCGCACCCTCGGTGACCTCCAGCACGCTGGCGGCCGCCGAGGGCTCGTCGGTGAGTATGGCCACGTCGAGGCCCACGGCCTCGAGCACGTGTCCGAAGGCGCGGGCATTGCGGCCGCTGGTGCCGGGCGGATAGGCCGCTGATGCCGTCTCGAGGTGCAACCCGGCCTGGCGCAATCCGGTGACCTGTTCCCTGAGGATCTCGATGGCCCCCATGTAATCGAGCACCAGCCCGTCGCGCACACTGGCCCGGCTGCGGGTCAGGGACCCGGCCACGGGGCGCCCCCGGCCGTCGACCACCGCCGTGACGATGTAGGCCGTGCCCAGATCGACCCCGGTGTACAGGGGCTCGCCGGGAACCGGCCTTTGCGGGGCCGATAGGACCGCGGCGAACGCATCGATGTGTTGATTGGCCGTTTGAAGGGTCTGCATGAAACCCGGGGTCCTTTCAGTTCTCGATCCCGTCGATCTGGGCGATGGCCGTTTGTGCCGCAGCAGCGGCCCGTTGAATGTCCGCTTGGCGTCCGCCGAGGGAGAGCCGCCCCACGGCGCCGTAGAGCTGGCAGTCCACAAGGGTGATCTGGGCGCTTTTTTCCGCCTCGTTGGCAGCCACGGCGATGTAGGCCGCCGGCTGCAGCTCGAGAATGTAAAGGTCCTGGCCGGGCAGAAGCATGGAGCAGAGGCGCGAAACGTTGACCATCTGCGCATGATAGGGGTTGACCTTGCGGATGATCTGGGAGCTGAGGATCTGCGGTTTGAAACGATCCTTTTCACTCCGGCCGAGCACTTGCAGCGAGGCCTGACCGGCCAGTTGGACGTCGGCCTGGTTCTGGGCATGAAACTCGAGCACCCCGTAATGGCGCTCCACCTCCATGAGCCCGGGGCGGATGTTGGCCGCCTTGACCGCCACGTCCAGGACCTGGTTGATCAACACTCCCGGCGCGATCTCCACCAGCATGGCAGCGCAGCCCGGCACCGGGATGTAACCGCGGGCATTGGCTCCCAGGTGGGCTGCGAGTTGGGGCTGAAGCCGATCGATATAGACGTAGGAACGCAGTTCGGCCACAGGCTACTCCTTTGAAACCTTGGTTTTGGCGCCGCCCCTGGCAGCCGGTTTTCGGCCTCGTTTGGCGGACGGGCCTCTGACTTTGGTTTCCCCGACCTTGTGGGGCTTCGGCGCAACGGCCGGTGGCTCTTGATCCGTGGCCGCAGCATCGATGGTGGG
This sequence comes from Desulfobacterales bacterium, assembly GCA_963668645.2. Lineage (GTDB taxonomy): Bacteria > Desulfobacterota > Desulfobacteria > Desulfobacterales > UBA2174 > UBA2174. The sequence goes on along the minus strand of CAXXWC010000021.1, from coordinate 303,853 downwards.
CGCAGGCGGTTCAGGCGCAGGGGGTTCCTCGATCGTTGTTTCCATTGCTTCCGGCAGCGCTGCAGTGGGCGCCGTCAATGCGGGCTCAGAGGCGTCCGGCTCCGAAAGTGGCGTCGTATCAGGGCCTGGTTCTGAAATTTCGGTCTCCGAAACCTCCTCCGGGACCTCCTCCGGGACTTTTTCCTCGGGCTGCGGCGTGCTGGTCTCGTCCGGCGGGGATAGGGTATCGGATCCGGGTGCCACCGTTTCCGGAGCCGTCTCGGGCGCTGGCATCTGATCATCGGCCGGTGACGATTCTGGCCCATCGCCGGTTGCTTCCGTCTGCGGCGTCCCCGAGGGGGGTCGCGGAGGCACGTCTTCCGGATCTGGGGGCAAAGAAATCCCGAGACGCCGGTAGACGGAGGCATCGGGACGGGGGATCACATGATGGGCCACCACCCGGCCGATGCGCGCCACGGAGGCCAGGGCGGCATTGACGGCGCTTTTCACCGCCGCCACCTCCCCGGTGAAGCTGACCGTCCACAGCGCCGAGCCGACGCGCTGGACGCCCAGCAGACGGACGTTGGCGGCCTTCATCCCGGTATCGGCCGCTTCCACGGCCGCAGTGTAGCCCCAGGTTTCGATCATTCCGATGCTCGATCGTTTCATTGACTCGCTCCCTTGTTGGATTGCCGGGACCGCAGGGCCGCGAGCACCCGAATCGCCAGTTCAGCCACCTGGTCCGGCGTCACTTCATCGGTTGCGGCTCTCGGAGGCCCGGGCGAACGCTTGCCGGTATCCGCAGCGGCAGGGTCTGGTTGCGGCGGGTCCAGTATCATGGGATTGCCCTTGACCAGACGTGCCGCATTGGCCCCCAGGCGCCTGAGGCTCTCGGGGTCCAGCCGCCCGGTGGCCAAGGTGAACAGCGGCTTGGCCACCGGAAGATCGCGATGGTGGAGCACGATTGTTCCTGCGCCCGGCGCGATGGCCAGCCCCACGTTCAGTTTGGAAAGATCGGCCGCCTGTTTGGCCAGGGATGTCACATCCGCCTTTTCTGCCACCGGTGAACACTGCCAGGGGATGCCTTCCTCTTCGAGGCCCAGGCAGAGGACCTGCGCCAGGTCGGCGGCTTTGCTGTCCGCCAGGAAGATGTTGACCACCGGTCGGGCCGAGGCCGGGGCGTTGGGGGCATTGTCAGGCATCAAGCTTTTCCTCCGGCTCCGTTCCAGGACAGCACCAGGCCGGTGGCCACGGCATTGCGCGGGCCTTCGCAGCCGCGCACATTGGCCCGTCCGTGACCACCCCGTAGGTCGTCAGGGCGTCGGTGATCATCCTCGGAATTTCGAAATCCAGGGCCGAACCGCCCACCAGGGCCACGAAATGGATCAGGCGGATGTTGTTGGCCGGCGCCACCTGTCGCAGGGCGCGCAGGGCGTTGCGCACGAAGACTTTATGCTTGGCCTTTTGGCGCACTTCGGCGATCTTGCCCAGCGGCTCGCGCGAGTCCACCGGCTGCGGGCCGTCGCCGCCGATGACCACCACGCGGCCGTAGAGGCGTGGGTCGAGCGGTTCGTTGAAAAACTGGACCGATCCATCCTCATGGCGCATGTGAAAGAGGGTTTCGACCTTGGCCAGGGGGTAGAACTTGATCCGTTCGGCCAGGTCGAGGTCGCCCAGGGCCAGCTCCTTGTCGATGAGCATGGTGACCATGTCGCCGGCCCCGGCCAGGTGGCAGGCGGTGATCTCTCCGTTCGCCTTGATCAGACAGGCATCGGTGGAACCGCCGCCCAAATCGAGGATCGCCAGTGGGGCGCTGGTGCCCGGGGTGGTCAGTGCCCCGCGTACGGCCATCTCGGCCTCGACGCCGGCCACCTTTACGGGCACGCGGATTTCCTCTTCAAGTTTGCGGGCCAGCCGCTGCATGGGAAGCCGGTTGGTCTGCACCATGGCCGCCAGTCCCACGGCGTTGCCCATGGCGTACTCGCCGGCCAGGCTGCCGGCAACCGCCTGGGGCACGAGGGTGTCCACGGCGATGATGTCCTGGACCCGGATTTCGCTGACCGGTTGCTGGGTCAGGTCGGCCATCACCTGGCGCACCGTTTCGAACATGCCGCCCACGTTGGTGCCGGCTTCGGCCCGGATCTCCTCAAGGGGTGAGACCTCGGCCACCCGGGCCATGATCTCGTCGGCCCCCTTGTCCACGGCCACCCGGGCTTTCTGCCGGGGACCGATGAGGTCGAGATGGCCGGCGGGGATGCGCCGTTCCTTGATTTCTCCGTGGGGGGTCTTGATCACCACCGCGCTGCGCGTGCCGGTCAGAGCCCGGGCCACAGGGACGATGTTGCGCGTCTCGTCGGGGCCGAGGTGGAACAAGGTGGCGATATCGTAAGGGTTGGAGAGCTTTTCGATGGACCGGCCCACCGCGGCGACCTCCACCGCGGCGGGCATGCCCAGCGGGATGCGCTCGATGAAGCGCACCTCGTCTACGATGGGGATGGGCCGATCCAGACGGTTGTGGATCAGTACGCCGTCATCGTTACCGGCGATGGCCGCGGCCACCCGGATCCCCTTGCGGCCGGCGCCATTGAGCCTTTCAGCCGCGTCGCCGAAGGGGACGGTCCGGGGGATGGTCACGATCCAGGCCGTGTCCGGGTCAGCCTCTTGGAGACGGTCCAGGGCGATGGTGGTGCCCAGCCCCAGACCGAAACCGCCCGGCGTGCCGGGGTTGTGACCGATCATGGCCGATTCGGTGATCACGGTTTCCGTGATGGTTTCCATGGCCACGTCTCCGATCACTGGAGTGGCCTCGTTGAGAAGGACCTGCGTCAGTTCCTGGCGCCGCCGGCCGATCTTGTCCAAGGCCTGGTCCAGGGCCGAGATAATGCCCGAGACGTTGCGCAGTGTGCCTTTGATTCCAATGGTCCTGACGATACTGCTGGACAGGACCGTGATTTGGCGGTCGGCGCTCACCGAGGCGATCGCCACCTCGGTGGTGTTGTTTCCGATGTCCACTCCGGCAATCAAAGCCATGGTTTTACCGTTTTCTCCGAAGGCCGGCGGCCGTTAGGCCTTGAGCCGGTTGCGTTTTTCGTAGACTGCAGCCGCTTCCCGGACCAGGGCGGCGCAGGCGTTCGCCGCGTACTGGGTTTCCAGCTCATCGGCGATGTCGAGAAGTTCCTGCTTGGTGCAGCGGTAGGGCCGCAGGCTGTTGTAGATTTCCAGCACGCGCGCGTCGGGAATACGGGTCATTTCCGCAGCGCGCCGGAAGTTGGCGGCAAGATGCGGCCGGCCGATGTTTTCAGCTATCTGGGCCTGGTATTCGAGGGTCTCGGGATGGATCTTGACGTCGTCGAAGTTGATCGTCCCGGAGGTGACCTTGGCCAGGGAGATGTCTTCCAGGTTCAGGCCACTGGAGGACTTGACCAGCTCGGGGCGTTTGATCCCCAAGGGGAAGTCTTTTTTGGCGTCAAGATGCGGGCCCGGAGTGGCGGTTGCCGGTTTCGGCGATGGCGGACTTGCCTGACCAAGGGCCGCCATGGCGCGACGGACCGCCTCGGCGATCAGATCCGGAGAGATGGTGGTAGGTTGCGACTGAGCCATGGGTATCTGCTCCTTTGGGTGCCGCGCGAGGGGTGTTTCCCCGGCACCCGGGTTTCGTGGTCGATGGTGACTGCTGGCTGGCCGTCAGGCGAGACAGACCTCCTTGGACGGCATACCGGGTTTGACGAACTGGGTCTCCTTGTTGTGCAGCAGCGCGGCCAGTCCCTGATACTTGGGCCGGGCCATGGGGTCGTTGCGCACCGGCACGGGTGAGGGGTTTTCCCCCTTGGCGTACTTTGCTGCGTTGCGGCCGATGGACCGCAGGGTGGAAAGTTCCACCAGAGGGGACTGGGAGAAGAGTTCCAGGTTCTGCAACGGAGCCAGATCGCGCTGGTGGATGACGGTGGTACCGCGCGAGATGATCCCGATGCCGATTCCCGATCCGCTCAGTTTGGCCGCTTCGTGGGCGATGAAACCGACATCGGCGGTCTTGTTGACCCGCACCAGGCGCGGTTTGAGTCCTTCCTCCTCGATGCCGGCCATCAGTTCTCGCAGCACTTCACGGTGGGGGATATGGATGATGGTCTGGGTCATGGTGGTGCCGAAGGCTGGTGGAAAGCCGATCACCACCTCGTTGCGGTCCTTGCCTACGACGGCCTCGCCGGTTTCTTTGAGAGTCAGGGGTGCTGCTTTGACCTCCAACGAGGCCGCAGCGCCGCATTCCGGTGCGGCTTCGCCCTGGATCTGCTGGATCACATCGCAGATGATCTGACGGATGGTTTCTTCGGAAATACTGCCCATTGATCGAATCCTCCTGTGAGGCGGTTAAACGTCCTCGGGACTGATGGCCGCCGGGATGTCCTTGAGCATTTCCCAGCGCGCCCCTTCGAGGCGGTAACCGGTACCGGGGCCTTCGTAATCGTTGAGGTCGTTGATGGCCGCCACGACGTTGAACTGTTCGTCGAAGACGGCCGAGGTTTGCAGATAATCGCCGCTGACCTTGCCCTTTTGCATGTTGAGCACGCTCTGGGCCACGTCGCCGAACCCGTTTTTGGCCAGGGCCTTCATCACATCGAGGCCGGTGGTGCCGCGTTTCATCATTGCGTCGATGGCCCGCAGGTCTTCGGGTACGTTGCGATCCGGCATGTCCTTGCTGCCGTGGGCGTAAGTGGCGGCCTCGACCTCTTCGTCGGTGATGGGCGGTAGCTGCAGCTCGTCAAAGACTGCCTGCAGGGCCCGGGCCGCCTTGTTGCGCGCCTCGATGACGTCGTCCTCGCTTACCGGTCTCAAGGCCATGTCGACCTGCAGGTCGCGCTGCAGTACGAGCATGTCGTCATAGTCGTCCACATCATGGGTCGAGCCGGCGAACATGTTGTCGTAGTTGGGCGAGGCGCTGTAGCCCGAGAAGATGAAATCGGTGCCGGGCAGAAACTGCATCAGCATTCGGGCCGTGTTGCGGATCGGTGAATGGGTGAAGGTCTGATCGTTGCCCGAGGCCACCTCCAGGTCGTTGAGGACCGTGGCCACGTTTTCCGCCAGAATGGCGCGCACCCCGGCCGGAACCGCACCGGGCACACCGACACAACTGATCGAGCCGTTTTGCAGCCCCTGGACCCCGGCGCCCTTGGTGATCATGACGCAACGGATCTCCAGATAGAGCATCGACTTGCCCTCGGCATAGCCCATCTGGACCTCGGAACCCGTGCCGGAGGTATAGCGCATCTTCAACCCCCGCGAGGCGTAGGCCGAAGCCAGAAAGGTCTTGGACCAGGGCGTGTCGTCTCCGTCGATGAAGACCTGCTCGGTGCCGTAGACCGACACCGTCTCGGCGTAGTGGGTCAGACCGCGCATGCCCATGGTCAGCTCCATGGCCTCTTCCACGGCGCACTGGGCCATTACCCCCGGCCGGCCGACCTGGCCGCCCACCAGTAGCGATATGGCGTTCATCGGTGCGTAGCGCACCACACCCACCGTGGTTTCGATCTCCGCAAAACCGCGCAGGGCGGCTTCGGCGGCATCGGCGGCCAGCAGCGGGGCGCTGTCCTTGACGTTGGTGACGTGGGCCTGGTTGGCCGGGGTGCGCCGGGGGCGCAGCTTCTGCATGGCCATCATCAGTTCGACGACGTTCATGCGTTTAAGCACGTCGACGTACTTGGCTGGGGTCATCCCGACGGAAAGACGAACAATCTCGGCGCGCGGTACGTTGATGTCCACCAGCATGCGGGCGATGGCCAGCGAATCCATGGCCATGACCTTTTCGGCCGCGGACACGTCGATGGTATGATCGGCGATCCAGGTGTCGATCATGTCGAAGGCCTCGCGCGGTTTGCCATCCATCTCCACGATGGTCTTGCCCTCGATGCGGATGCTGGGCGCCGGATCGTTAGGGCTGTCCATGGCGACCAGGCCCACGTCGATCCATTCCTTGATGAAGCCGTCCTGGTTGACGGCGCGTTGGCTCAAGATTTCAAAACGTTTCTGTCGCTTTGCCATCGTGGTTCTCCCTAGATATATGGGGTGGACATCGATTTGGGCTCCTCACCCCAGGCACCGAGGAGCTTGTTGCCCACTTCGCGGCCGGCGATCACCGCCTGGCGGACCGCTCCCGAATCACCGGTTACCCAGATAAAGACCTCGTTGGTCAGGGACGTGCCGTGGCTAGGTGAACCGTAGCCGACCACTTCTACATCGGCGGCTTTGACGGCCGTATCGATCATCAGCATGCCCACTACGGCCGGCGCGCCCAGAATCAGGCCGAAAGCCTTTCCGATGGGGGCGTTTAACGCCTTGTTGAGACAGAAGCTGGCCCTGGCCGAATACTGGTTCTCCGTGTACCCCTGGTCGTTGCCGTAGACATCGCCGAAGTATTTGGGCAGCACTTCCAGCGACACTTCAACGGCCCGCCGTGCATCGGAGACATCTTCGGCCCCGAAGATGATCAAGTTACCGTGGCCGGCGCCGCCCTTGGTGTCGCGGGGCATCTCCACCCGGATGATTTCGGTGTTGGTGGCTTTGACCGCGTCGTCGGCCGCCATCAGTTGGGGACCGGCGCCGACGCGGCCACCGATGACGCCGATGGAGCGATACTTTTTGTCGAATTCCATCAGTTCGTGAATCGCCGGATCGAGATTGGCGATGACGATCCCCTGGGTGTCGCCCATGCTGGCGCCGACGAACTCGGTGAGCTGAACCAGGCTTTGGGAAACGGGGGTGATGATCTGCTTATCCTCCTCTGCCGGCGCCCCGGTGGCAGCGCTGGCCGGCCCGACCCGTTTCATGACTTCCTGCATGACTTTTTCGATTAGTTTTTCTTCCATTGAGCCACTCCTTAGCGATCGATTTCGGACGGTGTTGGTTGGTCCTGCCCCTTGGCTACTCGGACTTTCTTTCCGGCAAGATCATCTCCACATCCTGATGGGGTCTGGGGATGACGTGCACCGACACCACCTCGCCCACCTTTTCTGCCGCGGCCGCACCTGCGTCGGTGGCGGCCTTGACCGCACCGACGTCGCCGCGGACCATCGTCGTGACCAGTCCGGCACCGATCTGCCGTTGGCCGATGAGCACCACGTTGGCGGCTTTGACCATGGCGTCAGCCGCTTCGATGCCGCCCACGAGTCCCCGGGTTTCGATCATCCCTAACGCTTCTTTAATCATGGACCTGATCCTTTCGTGAAATTGTGAAGGTTAAATATCCGCCTGCGCAGGCAACGGGCAATTTGTCCGGCAACCGGCGCGCGGTTCGGTTGCCATTGGGGTTCCGGCGCGCTGCGGCTTCAACCACAGCGCGCCTGCTTGTAATGACGGCCGATGGCATCGGCCGCCCAGATGGCTGCCGCTACCGCATCGGCGGTGACCGTAAAAGCGGTGGCATGGATGGTTTCGCCCGCAGCGCAGCAAGCACTGGCCACCGCCTGGATCTGCTGCGCTGTCGGTTGGGTGATGCCGAGCTCCCCAAGGCAGAGCGGCAGGCCGACGCTGAGGCAAAATTCGGCGACGGTGTCGATATCCTGGCGGGAACGCCCCTCGAGAACGAGTTGGACCAGCACCCCGAAGGCGACCTTTTCGCCGTGGAGCCGGTCGTGGCACTGTTCCAGGACGGTCAGGCCGTTGTGGACCGAATGGGCGCCGGCCAGCCCGCCGCTCTCGAAGCCGAGACCGCTGAGCAGCGTGTTGGCTTCGACCACGGCTTCGAGGGCCGGCGTGACGACCGTGCGCTCCACGGCCAGTTTGGCCATCAGGCCATGTTCCAGCAAAATGTCGTAGCAGAGCCGGGCCAGGCAAATGGCCGACAGGCTCGGGGGGGTAGCCCCGGTCAGGGCATTGGGCTTGGCGCTTGTGGCGCAGGTATCGGCCTCCCAGAAGGTGGCCAGGGCGTCGCCCATGCCGGCGACCAGGAAGCGGGCCGGCGCCTGGGCGATGATGGCAGTGTCGACCAGTACGCAACTTGGGTTGGCGGGCAAAACGAGGTAACGGTCAAAAATTCCCTCCGGGGTGTAAACCACCGCAAGGGCAGAGCAGGGGGCGTCGGTGGCAGCGATGGTCGGTACGATCATGACCGGTGCACCGATGGCATGGGCCACCGCCTTGCCCGTATCGATGATTTTGCCCCCACCGGCGGCGATGATCAGGTTACAGCCGTTGTCACGGGCCATGGCCGAGAGGCGGTCGATTTCAGGATCGCAGCATTGCCCGCCGAAAACGGCGCGGTGGCACGCGAGGCCGGCATCGGCCAGACTGGTTTCGATGGCCGCACCACAAATCTCCAAGGCGGTATTCCCGCCGCAAAGAAGGGCTTTGGTGCCGAGTTTTTCGGCATGGCTGCCGATTTCGCAGATAGCACCGGCGCCTTGGATATAGCGGCCTGGCGCGAGCAGCATTCGACTCATCGGAATCTCCTGTCTTTCGAAGGATGGATGGCGCCGATGGAAAGCATCCAGAGACCACACCTGTCCGGGATGTATTGTGGCTGTGCGCCACCCTGCTATGTCTACGCGCGTCTGGTAGCTACTTTCACAGATCAGGGCCGGATAAACAATCGCTCACAAGGAGGAAAACGGGCCACACTTTGGAGGGGTTATTGGGGGGAGGGGGAGGCGTCTAGGCATGCCGGCTGACCGGTGCAGGATGAAGTAGCGCTGCGTTGAACCGGGCTGTCAGTTCTTTGCCAACGAGCAAAACAGGTCAATCCCCCGGATGATGTCCGGCAAGAAAAACCACAAACCATGCCTGGGGATGATCAGGCGGTTTTCCTTGATCCAAAGTGGCTTCTGAGTGGTCGGCGGGCAGGGGGAAAGGACAACGGCGATAAAACGCATGCCGATCTCCCTGTCCAGTGCGTCGATGAATTGTGCGCCTGAAATCAGATTCAACTGGGCATCGACGATGACCAGATCCGGATTGAACAGTCGGGCCTTTTGCAGGGCGCTGATGCCGTCGCAGGCCTCGCGGACGTAAAGAGAGTGCATCTTGCGAAGATCGATCCGCAACAGCGCGCGGAACAGAGGGTCTTCATCCGCCACGAGTATTCTCATAGTGGGTTTCCTTTCCAATATTGCGATCACGGGCACCTTGCTTCCCCAAAAAAAAACCGAGCTCGATAAAAGAGCTCGGGATCTCCCGTTGTCATCCCAGAATTGCTCATCTGCGCGCCTGTGCACCTCGGAGGCGGCATATTCTGCCCGGCAGGTCTTCTGGCTCTCGGATCATTCTACCGGCCGCGCCTTCCCCTCCTTAGTGCAGACGGAAAGTGGCGTTTTTGCGGCTTTCGTCCCCGATCACAGCGGCGGGCCCGCCCCCGATTTTCACGGGGTTCCCTATTAAGCTGAGGGCAGCGCCAGGGCAGTCTATATGTATGCGTTCAGCGGTTTTTGTTCACCCGGGACCGGTCTCAGGTCAGGATTCCCATCTGACTGGCCTTGCGAGCGGCCTCGATTCGGGTTTTGGCCTCCAGTTTGCGAAAAATACTCTTCGTATGACTTTTTACCGTTTCGACGCTGATAAAAAGTTGGTTCGAGATGTCCTTGTTTGTTTTGCCTTCGGCGATGCAGCGCAGCACCTGCCGTTCCCGGCCGGTCAGATCCTGCTGGCTGGCGGCGTTGGAGGCGCTTCCGGCGCTGTGCCGGCTCGCGCAGCGGCCGGTGGACAGATTGATCAGATAGGGGGAGACGGCCGCCTCGTTATGATGGAAACACCGGATCATGCCGACCAGCTCTTCCACGTCAATGGTCTTGGAGATGTAACCGTTGGCTCCGGCGTCCATGGCGCCGACGATGTATTTTTCATCTCTGTAGTTGGAAAGCACCAGGATGATCATCCCCGGAAATTCGGTGCGCAGCAAACGGGTCGCTTCGATGCCTGAAAGGCCCGGCATGTCCACATCCATCAGGACCACATCCGGAGAGCAATCCATGATACCCTGAACCGCTTTGAAGCCGTTGTCCGCTTCGCTGACCACGGTGATCCCGCGGTTGCTGTTCAGGCTATGGCGCAAACCGATTCTCAGCAACGGATGGTCGTCGACCAGAAAAACGCGAATGGACTCTTCGACAGACTCATGACGGGCTATCCCCTGCATGGTCAACCGCCTTTCTGGCTATCCGCCGGGTACCGACTGCAGAGCGTCGCACAAAGGCAGCGAGAACGCGATCTGGCAGCCTCGGGCACTGGCAGCCGTGTCCTTGTAAAGCGGCGATTTTGCCCATATGGCACCGCCGTGGTACTCGACGACAAGCTTGCAAAACGCCAACCCCAAACCGAGCCCCTTTCTTCCGGATTCGGTGGCTTCCCGGGATTTGGTGGAAAAGAACTTATCGAAAATAAGCTCGAGATTTTTTTCGTCGATTCCTAACCCCTCATCCGAGACGGCAAAGGCCAGGTAGCTGCCTTGGGGCGCGAAGATCCGGCGGCAGGCTTGAGGGATTTCCGGGTAGCTGCGCATCATCTCTTCTCCGTCCATCTGCTCGACATGGATGCGGATCTTTTTGCTTTCAGGAGAAAACTGCAAAGCATTTTCGAGAATGTTGACGCAAACCCGCATGAGCCGGTGGCGATCGGCATAGACATCAATTGCGGAGCATTGCGACGTTATATCGATGGTGATGCCTTTGTCCCGGGCTAACAGCTGATTTTGACTCACGATTTCGTGGAGCATCTTCATAAAGTCGAATTCGGTTCTGTGCAACACCAGGCGATGGTTTTCATAAAGATAGATATCGAGAAAATCGGTGGCCATGCCGTAGAGTTGCCGGCTCGTTTCCAAGGCCAGTCCGGCCACTTCACGCTGATCGGTGGTCAAAGGACCCAGGGTGCCGTTTGCCAGAAGGCGCATGGCCTTCTGGATGGACAGAACCGGATTGCCCATATCGTGGGAGAGCATTACCGCCAGATCGTTGCGCATGCGTTCGAGCTTTTGTTCTTCGGACATGTCGCGCAGCACGGCCACATAACCGGTATGGGCATCGCCGGACATACCGAAAACGGAAAGAGACATCTGCATGGGCAGGATCCGGCCGTCTGATCCGGCGGCATTGACGTTGATGCGGTTGCCGGTTGCCAGGTTTTCGGTGAGGCATTGGCGGCAGTTTTGCACCGACTGGGCGTCGGCGAAAAAGTCCGTCAGGTAAAGGCCGGTCAGAGAGTCTTTGCCGTTGCCGAAGACCCTCCGGCTCGCCTCGTTAACCATGGTGATGACACCGTTTTGGTCTATGGCCAGGATACATTCCGAGACGCTGTTGACCAGCTTGTACAGATTCCGTCTGGAGTGTTTGATCAGGTAGTATTTCTGATAGGCCAACTCGCTGATCGTCTTGGTGACCATCTCCATCAGGTTGCCAACGGCGCGGAAGCGCTCGATGGTCATCAAGGGCACCTTGTCCAATTCGGCCAGGTACCCGTCGATATCTTCGATGCCGACGGCATTGGCTCTTTCGATGGCCATCTTGCGGTCGAGGGGGTGGTCGAGGATTTGGCCGAAGAGGAAGTTGGCCAGATGGAAGTTGTCTACGATGATGGGCGTGGCCGCATCGATCAGGCCGGCGTTGAGGCAGCGGTAGATCACGCATTTTTGTTTCAGAGCGGATTGTTCCCCGCCGTGTCTGTCGCTCGCATAGCAGCGGCGGCGGCCCTCCTCGGTGGAGCGGCAGAAATTTTCACAAAGATTGGTGAAGTTGAATGACCTTGAAATCGGGCGGCCGTCGGTTTCTGTGATGATCGAAGCCACACCGGTGGCTTCGGTAAATGCCTGCAGGATCCGGTCCAGTTTTTCCTTTTCGATCAGCTTGAGAAGATGGGCAGGCTTTTTCATGCTTGTCATCGGTCAATCGTCTGATACATTCGCTGTCGTACAGAAGTTGCCGACCGAAATACCCCTATTATTCCAGCAGGTGGGGGGCGGGGCCAAGGGTGACTCGATTTGAATCACCCTTAGTTAAAATAACACAGCCGCCGCTGAATGCCATCCCCCAAAAGTGTGAATTTCTCCCCTCTTTAGAGCCAGAAAGCGTTGTCCACGGCGCATCGGTAGTGCATCAGTGCAGCGGACCGACCGCTTCGCTCACCGCTTTTGCGATGGTCCCATTGCGCATCAAGGTCCGTACCGTTTCGATGTCCGGCGCAAGGAGCCGGTCCGCCTCGCGGGGGGGGACCGCGGTGCGGATGGCGCGGTAGGCGGCGGCGGTGCCTTCGCCGGGGTGAAGGTTGGTGAAAAGATCCAGGGCTTGGGCCGCGCAGAGCAGTTCTATGGCCACCACCGACTCGGCGTTGCGCACGATATCGGCCAGCTTGCGTGCCGCTATGGTGCCCATCGACACGTGGTCTTCCTTGTTGGCCGAGGTGGGAATCGAGTCGACCGAGGCCGGATGGGCCAGGACCTTGTTTTCCGAAACCAGTGCCGCGGCGGTGTACTGGGCGATCATGAATCCCGAGTGCAGGCCGCCGTCACGGACGAGAAAAGCCGGCAGTCCGGAAAGCTGGGGGTTGACGAGCCTCTCGATGCGCCGTTCGCTGATATTGGCCAGCTCCGCCACGGCGATGGCGGCAAAGTCGCAGGCCAGGGCCACGGGCTGGCCGTGGAAGTTGCCACCGAGCAGAAAAACGTCGTCTTCGGCAAAGATCAGCGGATTGTTGGTGCTGCTGTTCATCTCGATCTCGACGGTGCGCCGGGCGTAGTGGAGCGCATCATGACTGGCGCCGTGGACCTGGGGTGAACAGCGCAGGGTGTAGGCATCCTGCACCCGCGAGCAGTCCTTGTGTGATGAGACGATCTGGCTGCCGGCGGTCAGGCGCAGCATGTTGTCGGCCACGGCGGCCTGGCCCGCATGGGGCCGGACCCGGTGGATGCGCGCGTCGAATTCAGTGCGGCTGCCCATCAGCACTTCGAGGCTCATGGCCGCGGCGATGTCGGTGAGCCGGGACAGGCAAAGGGCGTCCAAAAGCGCCAGGGCCGCCACGGCCGTCATGACCTGGGTGCCGTTGAGCAGCGCCAGCCCTTCGCCCGCTTCAAGCTCCAAAGGTGCCAGGCCGCAGCGGGTCAGCACCTCGACGCTGTCCAAGCGCTGGCCCCGGTACTCGACCGTGCCCATTCCGATGAGCGCCAGGGCCATGTGGGCCAGGGGGCACAGATCGCCGCTGGCACCCACAGACCCCTGGGCCGGGATCACCGGATGGACCCCGGCGTTGAGCAGCGTCGTGAGCCGATCAACCGTTTCGAGACGGATTCCGGAGTGGCCGTTGGCCAGATCTGCGATGCGCAGGGCCATCACGGCCCTGACCACATCCACGGGCAGGTCCGGGCCGACCCCGGCGGCATGGCTCATCAGGATGTTGCGCTGCAGGCTTCGGGTGTCGGCTCTGGAGATGGTGACCGTGCTCAAAGCTCCGAATCCGGTGGTCATGCCGTAGATGGTGCGTTCTTCGTCAACCCAGCGTTCCACGAGACGGCGGGCCGCCTCGATGCGCTGGCAGGCGTTCCGGGTCAAGGTTACAGGCAGACGGTCCCGGGCGATGGCCGCCAGTGCCTCCATGGTCAGATCCTGCTTGCCGATGCGGATTTGCTCGTTCATTTGTGCTCCTTTTTATGAGGGCATCTGCCTCCGGCTGGAGTTCATCGAAAAATTGCGGTCCTGCTATTCGAAGTTGCCCGACAGCCCTTGACAGTTTTGGTCCACGAAATGTATAGACATGTACATATAGAAATATCTCCATTCTAACAACCTTTCGCACGGACCTCAACCGCCATGAACCGTTACTATGCACAGTGCCTGTCGGCTCAGAGACTGCGGCGGGTTTACGAGCTTGCCCCTGCGCGGGTGCGCCGGTACCTTGCCGCGGAGATCGATTTTGTCCGCCGGAATCTTCCTGCCAGCGGGCGGGTCCTTGACCTGGGATGCGGCTATGGCCGGGTCATCGCTGAACTGTTGGGCCCGCAAATTGAGGTGGTGGGCGTCGACAACGCCTTTGCAAGCCTTCTCGAAGGGCACCGGGAATTGGCCGGCCGCAATGGATGGCATCTGGCATTGATGGACGCCGGGCGCCTTGCACTGGCCGACGGCGTCTTCGATAGGGTGCTGTGCATCCAAAACGGGCTTTCGGCCTTCAAGGTCGATCCGGTGGTTTTGATTCAAGAAGCAATACGGGTGACGCGTCCCGGCGGTCTGATCCTGTTTTCCACCTATGCCCGACGGTTCTGGGACCACCGGTTGAACTGGTTTCAAATTCAGGCCGACAACGGCCTGCTGGGGGAAATCGACCACCAGCGCACCGGCAACGGAAAGATCGTCTGCCGGGACGGGTTTCAAGCCACCACCCACACCCCGGAAGACTTCAAATCCCTGATGGATCGGGTCGGCAGGCCGTGCCGCATCCAAGAAGTCGACGGTTCAAGCCTTTTTTGCCTTGTGACGGTGGCGTGACCCTTTAGAGAAAAAATATGAAAACAATTCAAATGGTAACGATCCTATCCCGCAAGATTTTTTGCACAGGCCTCCGCTATGGTCTTGACATGATTTTGAACTTCAGTTATTGGATCAATCCATGCAGTAATGTATATACATGTACACTCCAAAATTTCCAAAGCCATGACCCGGCGCACGCTTGAGCGAAGCGCCATTTTGTCAGCCTGTTGTCCCTAGGATACGGGCTCCGCCATCAGGAGGCTTCCGCAAATGTTTTTTGCCATTCCCGAACAGTTCCAGAAAACACGTGAGGCCGTGCGCAGCTTCGTGCAAAGCGAGCTAGAACCGTTTGCCGTGCAGGTCGAGGAGGAAAATCGGATTCCAGACCACCTGCTGGCCAAGATGAAGGCCAAGGGGTTTTTCGGTCTGACGATTCCCAAGGCCTACGGCGGCGGCGGAATGAGCAAGCTGGAATTTTGCATGGTCGAAGAAGAGCTGGCCAAGACGCACTTTGCCTTTCTTGACATCATCAGCCTCAACAACGGCCTGGGCTCCAAGTCCATCGTCCTGGACGGCAGCGAACCGCTCAAGAACAAATACCTGCCGCGGTTGGCCACCGGCGAGCTGATCTCGGCCTTTTCGCTCACCGAGCCCAACGCCGGATCGGACGCCGCCTCTATTACCACCGCCGCGGTGGCCGGCACCGACGGTTTTATCATCAACGGGATGAAGCATTTCATCACCAATGCCCCCATCGCCGACATCTTCGTGGTCATCGCGGTCACTGATCCCCAAAAGGGAGCCAGGGGCGGGATCAGCGCCTTTGTGGTCGAACGCGGAGCCCCGGGCCTGTCCATCGGTCATGTGCACAATTCCATGGGGATGCGCGGATCGCACAAGAGCGAGGTGATCTTCAAGGACACCCCGGTTCCGGCCGAAAACCTGATCGGCGAGTTGGGCAGCGGATTTGCCACCGCCATGAAAACCGTCGACGACGGCCGCCTGGCGGTGGCCGCGACTTCTCTGGGCATGGCAGTGCGGATCCTGGAAGAGGCGATTGCATATGCCCAGAATCACGAAAGGTCCGGCAAGCCGCTGGCCGCCAGCCAGTCGATCCAATGGCTCCTGGCCGACATGGGCACCGAGATCTATGCGGCGCGCAACATGATCTATACTGCGGCCGCGGCCATGGATCGTAAAGAGCCGGTCACCATGCAGGTGGCCATGTGTAAACTGTTCGCCTCTGAAATGGTCAACCGGATCGTGGCCCGGGCCATGGAGATCATGGGCAAGGACGCGTACAAGCGAGGGCAGGTGGTCGAACGGATGTGCCGTGATGCGCGGATCCTGACCATCTTCGAGGGAACGGCCGAAATCCATCGGATTATCATCGGGCGCCAATTGCTCAAAGGAGCGCGGCCCGCCTGAAAAGCCATTTGCGGGCGTGAAAGCGACGAGGCCAAAAAGGCTGCACCATCAAGGGCGCCGGCTCAGACCGGCGCCGGGCGGACAAGGATCGATAGGAGAAGCGATGAGGTTTCCACTGAGCGACGAACAACGTTCGATTCAAAAAGCGGTGCGGGAATTTGCCCGCGGGGAGTTCGACGAGGAGCGCATCCTCGAATTGAACGCCGCCGGCAAATATCCACGGGATCTGCTCAAAAAGGCCTGCCGGCTCGAGTTTGTGGGAGTCTGTTATCCGGAATCGTGCGGGGGACTGGCCGGTAGCCCCCTGGACCATGTACTGGTGATCGAGGAGCTTTGCCGCAAAGATTCATCGGTTGGCATTGCCCTGGGCATGGCCGACCTGGGCGCCGAGCTGATTTGCGCCCTTGGCCGCGACGATCAAAAGCGGCAATACCTGCCGCGGCTGGCTGCGGGCAAGATGATGGCCACCGTGGTGGCCCCGGATACGGATAGCGACGAGGCCTGCTCCAGCCAGGGCCTCAAGCTGGAGCGTGCCGCGGAATGCTGGCGCCTTAACGGAACGGCCGGTCCCGTGTTCAACGCCGCGGGCAGCGATCTGTGGGTGGTGCAGTACGCCACGGACGAGGGTGAACGCTTCGCCCTGGTCGCGCCCGGCAGCCCGGGAGTGAGCCGTAAGCCCCTGGGGACCAAGCTCGGCTGCGCCCTGGTCGGTTGGGATGAACTGCACTTTGAAAATGTCGTTCTGCAAGAGGCGGACTTGCTAACGCCGGCCGATGAACCGTGCCAGGAGCTGTTCTGGCGCCACCAGCTGCTGCGGCTCAGCGCCATGAATCTCGGCCTGGCCCAGGGCGCCTACGATCAGGGGCTGGCCTACAGCAAGCAGCGCGAGCAGTTCGGGCGGCGCATTTGCCAGTTCCAGGGTATCGGCCACAAGCTGGTGGAGATGTACCGGGAGGTGCAGGCGGCCCGTGCCCTGGTCTACCTGGCCGCCAGATCCCTGGGGGAAGGACGCGCCGATATTGCCGACATGCTCACGGTCCACATGCAGGCCGAAGCCGCCGCCCTGGCGGTGACCGACGAGGCGCTGCAGATCCACGGCGGGTCCGGTTACATGATCGAACTGCCCGTGGAACATTTCTATCGCGATGCGCGCATGCTCCAGGCGGCCGCGGGCCGGCGCACTTTCCGCAAGGACGTCGTGGCCCGGGCCCTGATCGGCCGCAGCGCTGCGTGAACGCTTTCAATCGCGGCCGGACCATTCCATGTCCAGGCCGCCCATCGGCACCCGCAAGGGGTGAAAATTTGAACCGGCGGGCAGTGGACCGCCACAAAACAGGAGGGACGGACGATGCGCAAGATGGCTCTGGGACTTACCATCACATTGATTTTGCTGGCCCTTTGCATGCCCGCCAGCGCTGAAGTCAAGATCGGCTTTCACACCCCCCTGACCGGATGGGCGGCAGCCGACGGTCAGAGCGCTCTGCGCGGGGCCCAACTGGCCGTCGAATTTATTAACCAGGACGGCGGGATCAACGGCGAGCCGGTCAAAATGATCTACTATGACGATCGTATCGAGGCCAAGGAATCGGTGATCGTGGCGCGCAAATTGATCGAAAGCGACCGTGTGGTGGCCGTGGTTTCCGGCTCCTACAGCACCCCGACACGAGCCGCGGCTCCGATCTATGACCGCAATCACATTCCCTATATTTCAACCATCGGAACCCACCCGGAGATTCCGATCAACCGGCCGTACGTGTTTCAGACCGCCGTGGTGAGTCAGATCCACGGGCGTGTCGGCGCCAAGGTGGCCAGCGAGGCCCTCAAGGCCAAGACCGCTGTGCTGTTGGTGATGGACAACGACTTCGGCTCGGCCGTGACGGACGGATTCCGCATCATGGCGCCCAAGTTCGGCATCCGCATCCTCAATGAGTACAACTACCCGTTGGGAGAAAAAGACTTCCGCTCCCTTCTGACCAGCATCAAGCAGGACAACCCCGATGTGCTGTGGGCCAGCGGTTATTACGAGGAGGCGGCCCAAATCGCCAAGCAGGCCAAGGAACTGGGGATTAAGGCCACCATCATCGGCCAGGAAGGCTACGATTCGCCCAAGTTCTTCGAGCTTGGCGGTGAAGCCACTGAAGGGGTTGTGATCACCACCAACCTCGACCGCGGCAGCAACCGGCCCGTCACCCGCCGTTTTCTCGATGCCTTCTTCAAGGAGCACAACGTTGCGGCGGATATGGTGGCGGCTTCGGCTTTTGACGGGATCATGGTCATGGCCAGCGCCATCCGCGAAGCCGGCACAGATCCGGAAAAGATCGCAGCAGCCATCATGGGGATGAAAGACTTCGAGCAGGCCGCTACCGGGCCGCTGCTTTCCTTTAACGAACAAGGGGTGGTCACGCGCCACATTCCGGTCCAGATCGTCAAGAACCAGGCTTTTACCAGTCTGACGGTCTGCACCGATCCGAAGCTGATCACTCCCTGAGACAAGTCGGTAGGCCGTCCGGGGCCGGCCGTGGCGGCGGCCTCGGACAATGGCGCCGATCCTGCCGCCAGCCGCTCCTAAACGAGCAGGAGGCAAGAGCCGTGGGAACGTTTTTCGAAAATCTGGTCACCGCTGCCACTCTGGGCAGCCTCTATGCCCTGATATCCATCGGCATGACGATGGTCTACGGGCTGCTCAAGATCCTGCATGTGGCCCACGCGGGAGTCTATGTTCTCGGGGCCCTGCTGGGGCTGGGGACCTACCGGGCCACCGGCAGCCTGGCCCTGGCCTTTATCGCAGCGGCGGTAGGCTGCGCCGTGATGGGCGACCTGCTCTACCGGCTGATGTATCGCCGGGTTCAGGACGAAAAGCCGCTGATTCCCCTCATCGTGGGCATCGGCATGTTCACCGCCCTGGGAGACGCCTACCGGCTGATCGTCGGGCCCTACTCACACTCCTTCAAGGTGCCTTTCGCAGATGTGAGCCTGTCGCTGGGGGTATGCCGCATCACGGCGTCCCAGCTTCTGGTCATCGGATGCGCCGTCGTCCTGTTGGCCGCCGTGTGGCTGGTGGTCAACCGTTCGCGCACCGGTCTGGCCTGGCGCGCCTCGGCCCAGGACCGCGAGGTCTCCATGGGTATCGGGGTCAACGCCAACGCCTTTTTCGGGCTCAACTTCATGTTCGGCTCGGCTCTGGCCGGGGTGGCCGGGGTGCTGGTGGGGCTCTACTACGGTGCGGTCAATGCCAACATGGGCGAAGTGTGGGCCTACAAGGTCTTCGTGGTCATGGTTCTCGGCGGCCTGGGCAACGTCACCGGCACCGTGATCGCCTCGTTTTTGCTCGGCATCGCCGAGACCTTTATCATCGGCTACTGGGGTTACTTTCTGCCGCGCGATGCCATTGCCTTTATCTGCATGATCGCCGTACTGATTCTCATGCCTTCGGGCGTGATGGGAAAACGGTCGCAGGGGTGAATATGATACCTCCCTACTACATGACCATCGCCACCTTCATCTGCATCAACGTGCTGCTGGCCCTTTCCATCGGGGTTCTGTCGGGCTACGCCGGGCAGGTTTCACTGGGTCATGCGGGCTTTATGGCCATCGGGGCCTATGCCTCGGCCATGTTTACGGTTCAGGCCGGGTTGAGCGTTTGGGCCGCCATGCCCCTGGCCGTGCTGTGCACCGCGGCGGTGGGGCTGGTGCTCGGGCTCGTCTCGCTGCGCCTCAAGGAAGATTTTCTGGCCATCACCACCATGGGCTTCAACTTCATCGTGGTCGGCTTTTTGCTCTATGCGCCGTACTTCGGCAAGGCCCTCGGGATGGGGGGAATTCCCGTGCCTCAGCTTTTCGGTGCCGAACTGGATCGCAGCGGCTACCTGGTCTTTTGCATCGTGCTGGTGATCCTGGTGATCGCGCTGGTCTGGTGGTTGCAGCGTTCATGGATCGGCATCGCCTGGCGAGGGGTGCGCGACGCCCAGGAGGTGGCCGAGGTGATGGGTGTCAACGTGGCCCGTTTCAAGATCCTGGCCTTCGTGGTCAGTACCGCCATCGCCGGGCTGGCCGGGTCGCTCTACGCCCATTTTCTGCTCTTCATCACTCCGTACGACTTCGGGTTTCCCCTTTCGATTCAGATCCTGACCCTGGCGGTTTTCGGCGGTCTGGGAACCATCCGCGGGCCTGTGCTCGGCGCCGTCATTCTGACTCTGTTGCCCGAGTACCTGCGTTTTATCCAGGATTACCGCATGTTGACGTACGGATTGCTGCTGGTGCTGATCATGATGTTTCAGCCTCAGGGTCTGTTCGGCAAGGACAGCTTCATCGTCCAGCGCCTGGCCGGCCTGCGCGCCCGATAGGAGGTTTGCGTGGCACCGTTTTTCGAAATTCAAGGGGTGTCGAAGCGCTTCGGCGGGCTCAAGGCCCTGACCGACGTCGATATGACCCTCAACCCCCGGGAGATCCTTGGGGTGATCGGCCCCAACGGCGCCGGCAAGACGACGCTGTTCAACCTGATCAGCGGCGTATTCGCTCCCAGCGCCGGAACGATCCGCCTCAAAGGCGAGCCGATCGAGGGCAGCCGCCCACACCGCATCGCCCGGCTCGGCATCGGCCGGACTTTCCAGGTCTGCCAGCCGTTTCTGGACATGACCGTGCTGCAGAACGTGCTGCTGGCCTATGGGGTCGGGTTTTACGACGCGTGGGGCTGCTTCGGCTACTACAAACGGGCGCGGAACGTGGCACGGGCCATGGAGCTTCTCGAAATGGTCGGCCTGTCCGCCTACGCCGAACGTTCGGCCCGCGACCTCGGACTGGCCTTGCAACGGCGCATGGAGATCGCCCGTGCCCTGGCTCTGGCGCCGCAGATCATACTGCTGGATGAATCGGCCGCCGGGTTGACCCACGAGGAATCGCTCGGGCTGATCGAACTGATCCGGCGCCTCAAGGCCCAGGGCATGGCGGTGATGCTCATCGAACACAACATGCGCGTGGCCATGGAGGTATCCGAACGGATTTACGTTCTGGACCATGGGCAGTTGATCTGTGAGGGCCGGCCGCAGGAAGTCCAGCAGAACGCCTGCGTGATCGAAGCCTATCTGGGGAAAGACCATGACTATGCTCGATGTGAATGAGGTTTCGGTCTATTACGGCAAAATCCAGGCTCTGGACCGGGTATCGCTAACGGTGGGCGCAGGTGAACTGGTCACGGTGATCGGGAGCAACGGCGCCGGCAAGACGACCCTGGTCAAGGCGATCATGGGGTTGCTGCCGATCCGCAGTGGCACGTTGCGCCTGGGGGATGTCGATCTGGCCCGCACCCCGGCCTGGGACCGGGTGCGCCACGGAATCGCCTACGTACCTGAAGGCGCGCGGGTCTTCCGCGATCTGACGGTCGAGGAGAATATCCGCATGGGGGCTTTTGCCCGCCGGGACGCGCGTATCGGTACTGACATGGAGCGGGTTTATACGTTTTTTCCGCGCCTTCAGGCCCGTGCCCGCCAATTGGCCGGCACCCTGAGCGGGGGCGAGCAGCAGATGCTGGCGATTTCGCGCTGTCTCATGGCCGCCCCGCGCCTGCTGCTCATCGACGAGATGAGCCTGGGGCTGATGCCGGTACTCGTTTCGCGGCTTTTTTCCATGGTGCGCGACCTGGTGGCCGAAAACATCGCCATTTTGCTCATTGAGCAAAACGCCAAAAAGGCCCTGGAGGTCGCCCACCGGGGCTACCTGCTCGAAAACGGCCGCATCGTGGAGGCCGGCGACAGCGCCGCATTGATGAACAACAACCAGGTGCGCCAGGCCTATCTGGGCGGGTAGGCCTCAAGTCGCGCAACGCTTTCCAGAAACTAAGGAGTATACATGCCAAAGGCTTTGGAAGGGATACGGGTCCTGGATCTGACCCGGGTGCTCAGTGGTCCGTTTTGTACCGCCATGCTGGCTGATCTGGGCGCCGAAGTGATCAAGGTGGAGAACCCCGACGGCGGGGACATGGCCCGCGAGCCGTCGGTGGCGGTCAACGGTGAGAGCTACTACTTCATGTCGCTCAACCGCGGCAAGAAGGGCATTACGCTCAACTTCAAGGATCCCAAGGGCGTCGCGGTGCTCAAGGAACTGGCCGCGGTCAGCGACGTGCTGGTGGAAAATTTCCGTCCCGGCGTGATGGACCGGCTCGGGCTCGACTGGGAGGGCCTCAGGGCGATCAATCCGCGGTTGATCTACGCCTCGATTTCCGGTTTCGGCCAGCAGGGGCCGCTCTCCCAACGGCCGGCCTTCGATCTGATCGCCCAGGCCATGGGCGGAATCATGAGCATCAACGGTCCGGCCGACCGGCCCCCCACGCGCGTCGGTGTGTCGCTGGGCGATACCTCCACCGCGCTCTACACCGCCTTTGCCGTGGTCAGTGCCCTGTTCGCCCGGCAGCGCAGCGGTACCGGCCAACGCATCGACGTGGCCATGGTCGACTCGATCTTCTCGCTGCTGGAGATGGCGTTGTTTCAGTACCTGGGCAACGGCCAGGTTCCCGGCCGGGTCGGCAGCCGCCATCCGACCAGCTACCCGTACGATGCCTTCAGGGCTGCCGACGGCCATTTCGTGGTGGCCACTTTCGAAAACACGGCCTTCCATCGTCTCTGCCAGGCCATGGAGATGCCCGAGTTGGCAGCACGGCCGGAGTTTTCCAGCGACACCCGGCGCGGCCGTCCCGATGCCGCGGCAGAACTCAAGCAGATCATCGAAGCCTGGGCCGCTTCGCGCACCGTGGCCCAGGTGGTAGCCCACCTGGAGCGTTACAAGATTCCGGTCTCGCCGATTCTCGATATCGGTCAGGTGGCTGAAAGCGAACATATCCGGGTGCGCGAAATGCTGACAGACGTGGATCACCCGGTGGCCGGCACGGTGCGCCTGCCGGCCCTGCCGGTGAAGTTTTCCGACACCCCGGCGCAGATCCAGGGCCCGTCGCCGCTGTTGGGCCAGGACACCGATCAGGTGCTGGGCGAACTGCTCGGCTACGACGCCCGGCGGCTTGATAACCTGCATGCCGCAGGCGTGATCTAGAAATTCTTGTTATCGCGCGGTCGTGTCGACAGCGGGCGCGGCCCGCCAAGGAGGTAACCCCATGCTCACCAACAACCAGATCGCCGCAGCCATGACCATCCGGCTCGATGAAATCTTCGACAGTCTCCCGCCGCCGGCCCCGCCCTTTGCCGAGGGGATCCGGCGCGCGCCCAAGCGCGAGTTCAAGCTCAATGCCGCCGATACGGCCCTGGCGCTGAAAAACGCCCTGCGCTACGTGCCCGAAGCCTGGCACGCCGAACTGGCCCCCGAGTTTCTCGAAGAGTTGCGCACCAGGGGGCGCGTCTACGCCTACCGCTTCCGCCCGGCGGGCCACATCAAGGGACGCCCCATCGAAAGCTATGAGGGCCGCTGCATCGAAGGGCGCGCCTTTCAGGTGATGATCGACAACAACCTCGACTTCGACGTGGCGCTCTACCCCTACGAACTGGTTACCTACGGCGAAACCGGCCAAGTCTGCCAGAACTGGATGCAGTACCGGTTGATCAAACGCTACCTAGAGGTGATGACCACCGACCAGACCCTGGCGCTCTTCTCGGGCCATCCCTTGGGGCTCTTTGCTTCCAATCCGGCGGCCCCGCGGGTGATCCTCTCCAACGGGCTGATGATCGGGCTCTACGATGACCAGGAAAACTGGCACCGGGCCGCGGCCCTGGGCGTGGCCAACTACGGCCAGATGACCGCCGGCGGCTGGATGTATATCGGCCCCCAGGGGATTGTTCACGGCACATACAACACGGTGCTCAACGCCTGCCGCATCAAACGTGGCGGCAAGGACAGCGGAGATATGAACGGCGCGCTGTTCGTCTCCTCAGGCCTGGGCGGCATGAGCGGGGCCCAGGGCAAGGCGGCCAAGATCGCCGGCGGGGTTGCCATCATCGCCGAGGTCGATCCGTCGCGCATCGCCACGCGCCGCGACCAGGGCTGGGTGGACGAGGTGATCGAGGACCCGGCGGCCGTCTTTGCCCGGGCGCGAGAATGCCAGGCCCGCAACGAAGCGCGGGCCATCGCCTTTTTGGGCAACGTGGTCGATCTGTTGCAGTACGCCGTGGACCATCAAGAAACCATCGAGCTGCTCTCGGACCAGACCTCCTGCCATGTGGCCTACGACGGGGGCTACTGCCCCCAGGGGCTTACTTTCGCCCAGCGCACCGAGATGCTGCGTAGCGATCACGGCCGGTTCGCCGCCATGGTCGACGCCTCTCTGCGGCGCCACTTCGAACTGATCCAGATCCTGGTCGAGCGCGGCACCTACTTTTTCGACTACGGCAACAGCTTCATGAAGGCGGTCTTCGACGCCGGGGTGACCCAGATCAGCAAGAACGGGCGTGACACCCTGGACGGTTTTATCTTTCCGTCCTATGTCGAGGACATCATGGGGCCGCTGCTCTTTGACTACGGCTACGGGCCGTTTCGCTGGGTCTGCCTCAGTGGCAAACCCGAAGATCTGCGCTGCACGGATCAGGCGGCCATGGCCCGCATCGACCCCGAGCGGCGTTTTCAGGACCGCGACAACTGGACATGGGTGCGCGATGCGGAAAAGAACCGCATGGTGGTCGGTACCCAGTCGCGGATCTTGTACCAGGACGCGGCTGGGCGCATGCGCATCGCTCTGGCCTTCAACGAACTGGTGCGGCGCGGCAAGATCGGACCGGTGATGCTCGGTCGTGACCATCACGACACCGGCGGCACCGATTCGCCTTTCCGTGAAACGGCCAACGTTTACGACGGCAGCAACATCATGGCCGACATGGCCACTCACTGCTTTGCGGGCAACGCGGCGCGAGGAATGAGCTTGGTGGCCCTGCACAACGGCGGTGGCGTGGGCATCGGCAATGCGATCAACGGCGGATTCGGCCTGGTGCTCGACGGCAGCGCGCGCATCGACAGCGTCATCCGTAGCGCCATGGCCTGGGACGTGATGGTGGGGGTGGCCCGGCGGGCCTGGGCGCGCAATCCCCATGCGGTGGAGACCGGTGCGGACTACAACCAGGAACGCCAGGGGCAGGATCACATCACGCTGCCCTTCATACCTGACGAAGAACTGATCAATTCCCTGGTTGGGGGAAAATAACCATCTGAAGAAGGCCGGACGCGGGCGTCCATCGATTTATTGATGGACGCCGCACAGCACCGGCGGGCGATCGGCCTCAGGCCAGGAAGCGGTTCGAGGCCTGCTGGGGCTGAAAACGGCCGGCGAGCCGATAGCGGCTGCCCGGGTAGGTGAAGCGCGACAGGGAGGCCACCATTTCGACTGACCAGATCGTGCGGCGCATGACGAGGCAAGGTTCGTTCTTTTGCATGCACAGCAGACGAGCCGTGTCCGCATCGGGCAGTCTTGCCTCGATGACGTGTTCGGCCTCGGTAACCGGTGACACGCGGCACAGGTAGGCGCTGGGGGTTTCACAGGTAAAATCCTGGTCAAGATAGTCCGGGGCGGCAGCCGGGTTGACCCAGCGTTCGGCCAATTGGATGGGTTGATCGCGGTCCTTGTGCAGCAGGCGTGAATGAAACACCGTGTCTCCCTGGCCGATGCCGAGCACCCTGGCCACAGCGCTCGTCGCCGTTTCAGATTGCAGCAGCAGCACCTCGCAGCAATGCAGGCCGCCCATATCGGCGATTTCGTCCGAGATGCTGCGGATCTCCATAAGGGCCGACAGGGGCCGGGGCGGCGCTACGAACGTGCCCACCCCCTGCAGGCGCACCAGTTGGCCGTCGGCGGTCAGCTCGCGCAGGGCACGATGCACCGTCATCCGCGAGAGGCCCAGGGCCGCGACGATCTCATTTTCCGATGGAATACGATGGTGCGGCGGCCATTGACCGGAGCTGATCATCTGGCGGATATGGTCTTTGACCTGGACGTAGAGGGGTTGCGGTACGCCGTTGGCAGCGTTGCCGGGCAGTGGCGAGAGTTTTGAATGTCGACTCATGGGATTCGCTCTCTTAGGGTTGACAGGTGTTTACAAAGTTGTATATGCAACCGTACATTTTAAGTCAAGATTAACATTGCCATCGATTGTTGCGCTGAAATGTAACGGTCTTAAAACCGTGGCGCCGCATCTGGCGTATCGGATTTTTACATGCCTGAAATAAAAGAGGCTATTCATGACAGCGATCGTCGAGTGTGTCCCCAATTTCAGTGAAGGCCGCGACCTGGAAAAGATCGCCCGGATCAGCAACCTCTTTCGCGACCGTGAGGGCGTCAGGTTGCTCGACTGCCAGCACGACGCCGACCACAACCGCATGGTGGTGACGGTCATCGGAGCACCGGACGCCGTGGCGGATGCCATGCTGGACGCCATGGGCGAGGCGGTGGCCTGCATCGACATGAACCGCCACCAGGGCCAGCATCCGCGCATGGGGGCCGTGGACGTGGTCCCCTTCGTCCCGGTCCGCGATATGACCATGGAAGCGGCCGTGGCCCTGGCCCGGAAGGTGGCTGAGGCTGCCGCCGAACGCTTTGCACTGCCGATTTTCCTTTACGAAAAGGCCGCGAGCAGTCCGGCCCGCGAGAACCTGGCCGAGGTGCGCCGGGGGCAGTTTGAAGCCATGGCCGCCAAGCTGCAGCAGCCCGAATGGCAGCCCGATTTCGGGCCGGCCGCACCCCATCCCACCGCCGGGGTGACGGCCGTCGGCGCGCGAGCGCCGTTGGTAGCCTTCAACGTCAATCTGGGCACGGCCGACCTGACGGTGGCCGACCGCATCGCCAGGCAGGTGCGCCATCTCGGCGGGGGCCTGCGCTACTGCAAGGCGATGGGGGTGGCCCTGGCCGAGCGGGGTATCGTCCAGGTCTCGATGAACATGACCGATTATTCGAAAACAGCGCTTTACCGGGTGGTGGAGCTGATCCGCATCGAGGCCCGGCGCTACGGCGTGCCGGTGGTCGGCAGCGAAATCGTCGGGTTGGTGCCGATGGCGGCCCTGGTCGACACGGCGGCTTACTACCTCGGACTGGAAGGTTTCGATCAGGCCCAGGTGATCGAATCCCACCTGCTTGAATAACATTTTTCATTTCTCCAACGGAGCCCTATTGCGATGGCTGCAAACCTGATCGTCAAGAACGCGTCCGAACTGGTCACCTGCAGCGGCTTCGGTCCCAAGGCCGGCAGTGCCATGGCCCAATTGCAGGTGATTCCCGACGGGGCCGTGGTGATCGAAGGCGGGATCATCCGCACCGTGGGGACCAGCACGGAAGTGATGGCCGGGCGCGATACGGCCGGCTACACGGTGGTCGATGCCGCCGGCCGGGCCGTGTTGCCCGGATTTGTCGATTCCCACACCCACTTCGTCTTCGGCGGGTACCGGGCCGAGGAATTTTCCTGGCGCCTCCAGGGGGTCAGCTACATGTCGATCCTGGAGCGCGGCGGCGGAATCCTGTCCACCGTCGAGGCCACCCGGGCCGCGACGGCCGGGGATCTGGCTGCCGCCGCCCGGCGGCGCCTCGACACGATGCTCACCTTCGGGGTGACCACGGTGGAGGGCAAGAGCGGCTACGGCCTCGATTGCGATACCGAGCTCAAGCAGCTCGAAGTGATGGCGACCCTCGATCGCAGCCATCCGGTGGACATCGTGCCGACCTTTCTCGGAGCCCACGCGCTGCCGCCCGCCTACCGGGGACGGGAAGACGATTACATCGATTTTATCTGCGATGCGGTCCTGCCGCAGGTTGCGGCGCGGGGCCTGGCCTGTTTTTGCGACGTGTTCTGCGAAAAGAACGTCTTTTCGGTGGCCGCCTCGCGCCGGCTGTTGCAGCACGCAGCAAAGCTCGGACTGAGGGCCAAACTGCACGCCGACGAGATTGTCCAGCTCGGCGGCGCCGAACTGGCCGCCGAACTGGGTGCGGTTTCGGCCGACCATCTGCTCCAGGCCTCGGATGCGGGGATCGCGGCCCTGGCCGCGGCCGGGGTGGTGGCCACGGTGCTGCCGGTCACCGCCTTCAGCCTCAAGGAATCCTACGCCCGGGCCCGGGCCATGATCGACGCGGGTTGCGCCGTGGCCCTGGCCACCGATCTGAATCCGGGCAGCTGCTTCAGCCAGTCGATTCCCCTGGTAGCGGCCCTGGCGGCCCTGTATATGCAACTGACACCTGAAGAGATCGTCAGCGCCCTGACGATCAACGGGGCGGCCGCCGTGGGACGGGCCGAGACGGTGGGCAGCCTGGACGCGGGCAAGAGGGGGGATCTGGTGATCCTCGATTTTCCATCTTATCGCTTCATTCCTTATCATGTGGGCGTGAACTGTGTCGATATGGTGGTCAAACAGGGCGCCGTCGTTTCCGACCGGACCGGATCGTTAAGGAGAACCCAATGACGCTGATGAATATGACGATACAGGAGTTTGCCGCCCGTACCGCATCCGGTGAAGCCGTGCCCGGGGGCGGATGCGTGGCGGCCCTGGCCGCCACCCTGGCTGCGGCCCTGACCGAAATGGTAACCGCCTTTACCATCGGCCGGCCCCGCTTTGCCGCCGTGGAAGGCGGGCTGAAGGAGGTGGCCCAGAAGGCGGCCGTGCTCCAGGAGCGCCTTGCGGCGGCCGTGGACCGGGATGCCGCGGCCTATGAAGCCGTTCTGGCTGCCTACCGTCTGCCCAAGGCCAGCCAGGACGAAAAAGAGGCCCGCCGCCAGGCGATCGAGGCGGCGATGGCCGGAGCGGCGCGAGTGCCCCTCGAAGTGGCCCAGGACGCCCGTAAGGTGCTCGATCTTGCCGCCGTGGCGGTGCGCGACGGCAATCCGAACACGGTAACCGACGCCCTGGTGGCCGCCTTGATGGCCCGCAGTGCGGTTCTGGGAGCCGTCTACAACGTGCGCATCAACCTGGCCAGCATGGCCGACCCCGTCTTTGTGGCCCAGACCAACGAGATCGTGGACCGGCTGGCGTCCCAGGCCGAGGCGCTGGAAGGCCGGATCCGCGAAAGCGCTTCGCTCTGAGCGTCTGTCGCCGGGCCGGCCGGACCGGATCAGATTGCCACCCGGGCACCTCAGGCACTCGGATCCAGAAGGCGGCCCATGAACAGAATCGCCTGGGTGATATTGTCGCGGATGACGAAAATAAAGGGCCGGTCGGCGCAGATGCTCACCGGATCGGGAACCGAGGTGTCGGTCATCACCACGGCGGTGGCGGCAGCGGCCTCGGTGCCGGTTTCATCCACCGCCACGAAGGCCTTGTGATAAATCTGGTCGATCCAGGGCGTGGAAACTTGCGGGTCGACCATGGCGCTGAAATCCGCCGCAAAGGGATTGAAGGCGTCTGCCATGCCGAGGCC
The DNA here is from genome assembly GCA_963668645.2 of Desulfobacterales bacterium. GTDB lineage: Bacteria > Desulfobacterota > Desulfobacteria > Desulfobacterales > UBA2174 > UBA2174. The sequence goes on along the minus strand of CAXXWC010000021.1, from coordinate 274,696 downwards.
CTCAAGGATTTCCTTGCACTGGATTTGCGCTTCGAATTCGAACCTGGGAAAGGTCAGATCGACCGTCTGCATGCTCAAAGAAGCGATCAGCCCGTCCAGGCCGGTCTTGTTCAGGGCGCGTTGCACCGCTTCGAAGCGGCCGGCCTGGGGAACGATCACCAGCATGGCCAATTCTTCTGGATAGGCTTCCTGCGCAAAGCGCGCGCTCACGTAGGGCAACTCCACCATATCGAACCCGTCACCCTGAAACGCCCTGACATCCAGTTGCTGGTGCATCAGGTTCGCCGTCACCTGGGTGCCGTCCAGTCGGGTGAAAGTCCCAGGGGCGGTCAGGTCGGCGTCGAATTTGCTGAACCAGGATCCCTTGAAGTAGATGGCGTTGGTGAGCACCACGGCCGTATAAGATGTAATGGCGCCCTGGGGCAGCAGGTTCCGGATCCTGTCCTGGGTCTGGCCGGCCACCCAATGGTTGATCGTCTGCCGGCTTTCTTCCGGGTAGCCGACAAAATCCAGGACGCGCACCCCGGCGTCATAGTTGGTGGCGATAATCTCGAGGTAGGGGGCTATGAAGGGATAGCCGATACGGCTCCAGACCGCATTGACCAGACTCAGGGCAAAAGCGTCCCCGGTCGGGGGCGGCTGGTCGTCGCGGCTGTTGATATCGATGTTCAGCGCATTGAGGGTCGGATGAAACCGCTCCTGGGGCAGGTTGAGGTGCAGGGTTTGCGCCATCTGGGTCGCGGTTTGGTTCTGGGCCCCGGCCCAGGTCATGGCCAGGGCGTTTTCAATACTGTATGCCGAGAAGAAAAAGTTTTCGTCCTGGAATTCGGCATCGTCTTTTCCAGATCGCCGGCGGCGCAGCTCGGGGCGGTTTCGTAGGCGGCGGCGGATCTGATCAACGCGGGCAGCGGCGCTTGAAGGCCGGCGATGCTTCGCAGCCCATAGATCGCCTCCACCAGTCCGATGCGACTGTCCCCGTCCACGTCCCCGGACGGGTTGGCCTGGGTCTCGGTACCTTCTCCCGCAATGATCCGCAGTGCGATCGTAGCGTCTTCAAGGCTGATCGCCTGGTCACCGTTCATGTCACCGGGCAGATCGGACATGGCGTTGCGGGCGGTGCCGGTCCCGTCGGCCTGGCCGCCCACGCCGCCATAGCCCCTATGCCTGCCGCGGCGATCAGAGTGCCGTACAACAGGAGAAAATTCAGCCTCTTTTTCAGGTCGGGGATCAAAATCGCCATTTCCCGCCCTTCAATGTCTGAATCCATTTTTTTGCACGTCGAATTCACCGGATCATCCAGCCGTAGCAGAGCGGCGCATTGCGGTCAACCGGTTCCCGTTCTCAGCCGTGCTTGTCGGAGACTCGAAGTGAACAAACGGCTTGCGAAGCCCACGCAAAACAGGTACCTCGGAAAACCGGTTGATATGGTCGAAATGACGGTTTGGTTTACGGTTTGAGGTCGCCGGGTAAAAGAAAGGATTGACCCCACCCATGAAAAATCCGGTCCAACGCGTTGCCGCGATTCATGATTTGTCCGGTTTCGGCCGGGCGTCGCTCACTGTGGTGATTCCCATCCTGTCCACCATGGGTATCCAGGTCTGCCCTTTGCCGACAGCGGTGCTCTCGACCCACAGCAAGTTTGCCGATTATCATTTCGTGGATCTCACCGACCAGATGCCGGCCATGATCCAGCACTGGAAGGATCTGGGACTGACCTTCGATGCCGTTTACAGCGGCTTTCTCGGGTCCCACCGCCAGATCGCCATCGTCACCGACTTCATCGATCATTTTCGCCAATCCGATCAACTGGTGGTGGTTGATCCGGTGCTGGGCGACGATGGGGTCCTCTACGGTCCCTTGGCAGCCGACATGGTGGCCGAGATGCGCGCCCTGATCGCGCATGCCGACGTGATCACCCCGAACCTGACCGAGGTCGCCCTGCTGCTCGGCGAGGATTACGCCCCCCATGCCGGCCTGCGGCAGGTGATGGATTGGGCCGTGCAGCTGGCCGAACGGGGACCGGGGACCGTGATCATCACCTCGGTGCCGGAAATCGGCCAGGGCCATAGCACCGCGGTGGTGGCCTACAATCGTGGTGACGGGCGTTTCTGGAAGGTCGCTTGCGGGTATCTGCCTGCCCAGTATCCGGGCACCGGAGACGCCTTTGCCAGTGTGATCGTCGGGTGCCTGCTGCAGGGCGACAGCCTGCCCATCGCCCTGGATCGGGCCGTACAGTTCATCTCCCTGGGGGTGCGCGCCACCTTCGGCTATGCGTATGACACCCGCCAGGGGATTTTATTGGAGCGTGTATTGGGAAACCTGCGCGCCAGCCCGCCCATTTGCAGTTACGAAATCCTCGATCCCTGAAAATTGTCAGGACCGCACGCCGGGGCTCTGGCCGAGCCACCGGGCCAGACGTCGGAGCCCCTCGGCGGTATCGACTGCCGGCCGGTAGCCCAGATCCCGCTTGGCGGCCGAGATGTCAAACCAGTGGCTGGTGGCCAGTTCCTCGGCCACAAAGCGGGTCATGGGCGGTTCGCCGGGCAGGTACAGTGTTTTGTAAAACAGTTCGAGCAAGGCACCCAGGCGGCGGGCCGCGGCCGGGGAGATCGTTTTTTGCAGCGGCGGCTGTCCGCCTGCGGCCAGGATCCGGTCGACCATCTCCCAGAGGCGGATCGGCGCGTCCTGGCTGATGAAATAGACCCGGCCGGAAAGTTGCGGATCACGTGCCAAAGCGTCGGCAGCCAGCAGGTGGGCCGCAGCGGCATTGTCGATGTAGATCGTATCGACCCGGTTGGCGCCGTCTCCCACCCGTCGCAGGCGCCGGCCCCGGGCCAGGATGCGCGGCACGAGGTGGTTGTCTTCCGGCCCCCAGATCAGATGGGGGCGTAAACTGATGGTGGCCAGGTCCCGACCGGCTGCTGTGCGCACCGCCTGTTCGGCCAGGGCCTTGGTGGCGGGGTATGGGGTGTGGAAGATCTTCGCATAGGGAACCGATTCGTCCACTCCCTGCATGTCGGCGCCGTCGAAGACCACGCTGGGTGAACTGGTGTAGACCAGCCGCTTGACCCCCAGGCGGCGGCAGGCGGAGATGATGTTGCGGGTGCCGACCACGTTGGGCCGGTAGTAGTCGGGGTAAGGCCCCCAAACCCCGGCCCGGGCCGCGGTATGGATCACCAGATTTACCCCGGTGCAGGCCCGATCGACCGTCTGGGGATCGGCGATATCGCCCTGGACCTGCTCGACCCCCAAAGCGGCCAGAGAGGGATAGAAGCGTCGGGCCAGGCTGCGCACCTCCTCGCCGCGCTCGACGAGCATGCGGACGACGGTCCGGCCCAGAAATCCGCCCCCCCCCGGTAACCAGAACCACTGGCCGATCGGCAGCATGTGTCGATGGGGCACCTTTTTTTCGCATTAGATGTGCCATGGGTTGATCGGCCTGCAATGCAAGCAGGGCTGTCAAGACGGCGGTTCACCCGGTTCAGCGTTTTCCAGCTTTTGCGGCGTCGCACGTCTTGGGCCTCGCCCCTTGAGTTTTTCCCCGGCCCAGACGGCCAGCTTCTCACGGAAAATCTTGGCGTTGTGGCGGATGTCGACCGGAAAGCCCGGATGGAAAAGCACTGCCTCGATCTGCCGGGTATGGACGTGATCGGCACCCAGTGCCAGAAGTTCACGCTCGATCTGGGTCTTGTCGGCGTTTTGCAGCTCCGGGACCAGTTCGATGCAGATCACCGGTCGCTGGTTGGGCGGTTTTTCGACGCCGACCAGGGCGCTGCGAAAAACGGCGGGATGGCTGTTGAAGATCGCCTCGCAGGGGATGGTAAAAAGGGTGCCCTGGGACGTGATGACGCGGTGGCTCTTACGCCCGCAAAACCAGATGCGCCCCTTTTTATCCTGCCAGCCCAGGTCGCCCATGCGGTGCCAGAAGCGGCCATCATCAGCGATCTTGGCCAGGGCCGTGTCCATCGGCCGTTCGAAGTATTCGCGGGTGACCAGATCGCCGCTGACCGTGATTTCGCCGATCTCGCCGTCGGCCACCGCTAGTTTGTCCGTCAAACGGTTGACGGGCTCGTCCAGGGTGCGGATGATGCGCACCGCGATTCCGTCCAGAGGGCGCCCGACGCAGATGCCGAATCCCTGCTCGGTGAGCCGGCGGGTTTCACCGAGGATTTCGTCGCTGGCGATGCTGATGATCGGCACTGCTTCGGTGGCCCCGTAAGGGGTGTGAATGCGGCCGGTCTCTTCGAGCAGGGTGCAGAACTGTTCGATGTTGGCCGGACTGACCGGGGCCCCGGCCGTCACCACCCGGCGCAGGGACGGCAGGCGCACCCCGTGCTCGCGGCCGAAGGCGCCCACCCGGTTGAGCAGAGCCGGCGAGGCGAACATGTTGGTCACTCCGTGGTCGAGGACGGCCTCGATGATTTTGGTCGGGTCGACCTGGGCAGGACGGGTCGGATCCATGTCCGGGATAACGGCCGTCATGCCCAGGGCCGGATCGAAAAGGGCGAAGAGCGGAAAGGTGGGCAGATCGATCTCGTCGGTTCCGATCTGAAAGTGGTCCTGAATATGGCGCACCTGGGCGTCGAAGATTCCATGGGTGTAGACCGCCCCTTTGGCCGGACCGGTGCTACCGGTGGTGAACAGGATCGCCGCGGTTTCGTCGCGGGTGGTGCGGGCCATGGGAAAAGCCGTCCAGGGGCGACGGCGCAGCTGCTCGAAGGTGGCCCCACCCCACCACCAGCGGCGTCCTACGGTCACCCAAGCCTTTATCGTGCGGAAAAATTTGGGGTATACCGTGCGCAGCATGTGGGCTGCAGGGATGCCGATTAAGGCTTCGGGACGGCTTTCGGCAAAGCAGGCCATCATGCGTCGAAGGCCCATTCCCGGGTCGACGACCACCGGGACGGCCCCCCACCTTGAACAAAGCGAAGGTCAAGGCAAAAAACTCCAGGCTCGGCCGGACCATGAGGATGGTGCGGGTCTGGCGGCGGATGCCGGCCATTTCCAACCCGTGGGCGATACGGTCCGATTCCTGGTCGAGTTGGCGGAAGGTCAGGTGGGCGTAGGCCACCCGTCCGGCCCCGTCGCGACCCGCCGGACAGACCACGGCCCGTTTGAACGGCTGGCATTCGGCCATCTGCCGCAGGTGCAAGGCGACGTTGATCTGGGTGTTATCGGCCATTGAGCATCCGTTTCACTTGGGGTTTGGCGGAAGCCGGATCGTGCCGGCCGAGGAAGGCCAGCACGCGGCCGGCCACCGCTTGGGGGGCATCCTCGAGCAGATAGTGGCCGGCGTCGGTGAAAAGGTTGACCTCGGCACGCGGAAAACGCCGCCGCCACTCTTTCAGATAATCCTGATCGAAGACAAAATCGTGCATTCCCCAGCAGATCAGGGTGGGCAGATGGGCCAGGCGCTGGAGATCTCGCTGCACCGCACACACCGTCGCATAGCTCGGATCCGCGGCGGACAAAGGGATGTCCTGCACAAAACGCAAGGTGGCCAGACGGTGGGCCGGACGGTCGTAAGGGGCCAGAAGGCCGGTTTTCACGGCGGGTGCCAGGGACCGGCGGGGTGCCATCCAGACGGCGGCCCGGGCGAACAGATTCAGCCCCAGTACGGCCGGTTCGGCCAGGGCGGGAAAATCGCGGATCAGACGCAGGCGCAGTGGAATCGGTTTTCGCGACGGCGGCAGGAATCCGGCGGTGTTGAGAATGACGAGCCGGGCGATGCGCTGCGGGCGGCGCAAGGCCCAGGCCAGTCCGATCATCCCTCCCCAGTCGTGCACGATGAGCGTGACACCCCGGTTCAGTCCCAACGCCCCGGTGAGCCGCTCCAGGTCATCGACCCGGTCTTCGAGCCGATAGCCGTATGCCTGCGGTCCGGGCTTGGCTGAAAGTCCGCATCCGATATGGTCCGGGGCCACGCAGCGGTAATGGGGACGCAAGGCCAGGACCAGGGAACGGAAGAAAAACGACCAGGTGGGGTTGCCGTGCACCATGAGCAGCGGCTCGCCTCGGCCTTCGTCCAGGTAGTGGTAAGCCAGACCGTCGCGATCCAGGTAATGGGAACCGAAGGGGTAAAGATGCCCCCAGCCACGGCGGGGGATATGGGCAACGGATCGCTTCATGCGAGAGAATAGTCTCCTTTTACCATTCAATCCCCATCAGGATGCAGTTCAAACCGCTTCCGATACCGAAAAAGCCGATCCGCTGGCCGGGGTTCAACACGCCGCGCTGGGCCGCAATGGCCGCGGTGATCGGCAGGCTCACGGTGCCGACGTTGCCCAAAACGGCGAAGGTGGTAAAGTCTTTGTCCTTGGGGATTCCGATGGCTTCGAGGACCGTGGCTTGGTGGGTGGCGCCCACCTGGTGGCAGACCACCCGGTCCGGGGCGCGTCCCGACCATGGCATGGCGCGCACAAAATCATGATACGCGTCGCGGCCTAGGGCCACGCCGTTTTCCAGCACCCCCAGGGCGTCGGTATCCATGCGCATGGTGCCGTGAACCGGGCTGTCCGTGTCGGTGCCCCAGCGGCACAACTCATGGTGGACCACGGCGTTTCTCACCACCCCGCCGCAGAGGCAAGAGTCGCCGCCGTCGCGTCCCGCCGCGCAGAGCAGCACGGCCACCGCACCACTGCCGCCGGTGAGGGTGGCCACGCAGTGTTTGAAATTGTCCATGGTCGGTTCGGCGTTCAGGCGTGCGATGGTCAGTTCCACGATGCTGCGGGCCGACTCGCAGGATACGACCAGGCCGGCGCGGATGCGCCCCAGTTCGATGGCGTCGGCCACCTGGAGCATGCCGTTGAGAACTCCCAGGCAGGCGTTGGAAACATCGTATACCAGGGCCTCGGGCGGCAGGCCCAGGCGGTGGGCCACGGCACAGGCCGTGGCCGGCTCGAGATGGTCCCGGCAAACCCCGGCATAGACCAGCATCTGCACTTCGCCGGCCGGGATTGCGGCCTGGGCAAGGGCTTTTTGACCGGCCAGGGTAGCGCCTGCGGCCATGGAAAAACCCGGATCCCACCAGCGGCGTTCGACGATTCCGGTGAGGGCTTCGAGCTGGCCGGGCTTAAGGTGCAGTGCCCTGTACAGGGGGGCCAGGCGCTCTTCCAGGTCTTCCGAGGCGATCACGTGGGGCGGCAGCTCGTAGCCCAAAGCGGCGATGCGCACCCGTTCATAGTGCAGTTCGTGGTTCATGAAACGTTCCATCTGCCATCATATGCATTTTACTCTACTTTCGGTTGTCCCGAGGTGCAATCCGTTTGCACCATCCGCAGGCCGAAGTCTTGCAAGTGGTAGATCGCCCGGCCGTCCACCGAGACCAGGCCGTCGGCCCGCACGAAGGGATCGGCCGGTGTGCCGCGCTCGCGGATGGCGGCCTCCACGGTTACCTGCCGGTTCCGGGGGATGATCTGGCCCCGGTAGATCCATCGATGGGCAAGGCCTGTCAACGGTTCGAAGCGCAGGGGCGCTTTTTCCTGCGGGCTGCGCGAGAGCAGATCGAAGCGCAGCAACTGGAGAAACGATTCGATCCCCAGAGAGCCGGGGCAGACCGGATCCTGGAAGAAATGGGCCGTAAAGAACCATTCCTGCGGGTTGACCGTCTTGAGGCCCCGAAGATAACCCAACCCTCCGGCAGCGCCGCCGGGAGCCGCGGCCTGCAGGCTGTCGATCATGCGCAGGGCCAGGGCCGGCATCCCCACCCCGGCGGTGGTGGCAGGATCGTCCGGGGTCAGGGGATGGAAGTCTTCCAGCAGGACCGATCCACCGTCTGCCGGGTCGGTTTGGAGGCGTGCAAATCGCTCCTCCACGTTGCGAATGCCCACCTGGTTGGCCAGGGCCTTGGCGCTGAAAAAACCGAAGGTGGTCTCGCCGGAATAGACCGGACCGATGGCATCGCAAACTTCCATGTCGAAGGTTTCGATGATCATCCTGGCGGCTTCGGATACCTGTTTGAGGCGCACCCGCATGGTGAGCAGAGCACCGGCGGGATCCACCGTGCGGTGGATGGTGGCCGTGCCCCCGAGGTTGCGAAACTTCAGATCCTGCTGTGAATGGAGGGCCGAACCGAGATAGGCCGCCAGCCAGCCGCAGGGCTGCAGGGCGATTTCCAGCAGCACGCAGTAAGGCAACCCCCCCCCGGAGCGGTCGGCGCGCAGGTACCAGGCGTCCCGGGGCACGGTATATTCGGCCGTGACCCACCCCCCGGGCTCGAGACGCCACGGTTCGGGCTCGACCGCGACGATGCGGTCCATGAACAGGTAGGGTGGGCCCGGCAGCCGGGCGATGCGCCGCTGGTCGTCGAAGATCCGGTAGGCGTCGCCGAAAGCTTCCGAGGGCCGGCCCACGGCAAAGGCCAGGATCCGCTCGTAGGGATAGGTGCGATCATTGGGTGCCGTCGTGGGCGTCGCTTCGCGCTGTGACCAGAAGGCCTCGATCTCGTCGCGGGTCACCCCGGAAAGACGCAGCGACATGCCCTGGAACATGACGATGTGTTCACCGTCGGCGTACATGTGGGCGTCGGCGATGATGAACGGTTCAGGGCCGTACCCCAATTCGCGCACATCCACCCGGTAGAGCACCTGTCGGGTTTCAGGGGTGACCGGGCCGCGGCACTTGAGCACCGCTTCGACGGCCTCGATCGGCTCGAAGCCGGCCCCGGTTTCTGGGCTGATCCACCCGAGACGCTGGAAAAAGACCCGCAGGGCATGGGCACAGCATTCGTACATCAGGGTTCCGGGCATGACGGGATCGTCGACGAAGTGGCAGACGAGAAACCAGTCTTCGGGATCGATGTCCGCCTCGGCCTCCACCGTGCCGATCCCGTAGCGCCCCCCGGCTGGATCGAGGCGCCTTACCCGGTGGATCAAGCGCATGCGCCCTCCGGGCAGGCGCTGGGCAGGGGGCAGCAGGATGCCGTCGAACCGGGAACCGAAGGCGGCGCCCAGATCGCCCTGGCGCAGGGCCTCGACCTGGGTTTCGTCCAGGGTGCAGGCTTCCACGGCCACCGGCGGCGTGAAGCCTTCGGGCAAACGGCCGGCTTCGGGCTTGCGCTCGGCCTCAGTGAGCACGATCCCGCCCGAGTCGCGCACCTCCCGGGGCGTGAAAAAACCGGCGCACCCGTTGCGCATGCTGATCAGGGGCTGGCCGGCGACGGTGCCCTCGAAACGGAAGAAAAAGAGCCAGGTGCCGGCCTGGCGCACGAAACGATCGATGCAGATTTCATAGCGCACGGTTTCGCCGGGCCGCGGCAGACCGCGGTGAAACCGCACCTTGGCATCCAGGAGGCGGTAGCTGCGCTTGCCGCGCACCTGGTGGTCGATGCCCAGGTAACTGCAAAGAAAGAGATCCGCCTGGCCGGCTTCCACCGCGATGCATACCGGCGCCCGGCCGCCGTCCAGGTACCAGGCGTCCGGGAGCACATCGTGCTCGGTGACCACCCGGCCGGATGTTAGCGAGCGGGGTTCTCCCTCTACAGCCAGAATCCGGTCCACCAGCATCAACGGTTCGTCCGGCAGGCGCACCCTTACCGCAAATCCATCCACTTCGGCAAAGGCCGGGCCAAGCACCTTGGCGGCCAGGCCGCGGGCGAATTCCAGGCACTGGCCGCGGTCAAAGGCTGGCGGGACTGTCCGGGGCGCGCCGGTTGCGCGATCCAGGCCCGGAGCGGACGGCGGCCCTGCCTCGGGTCGGCGCACCCCGGGCTCGGACGCCAGTGCGGCCCCCAGGCGCGCCTGGAGCCCCAGGGCCTCGATGTACTGCCGGCGAAGCTGGAGCGACAGATCCAGATACGCTTCATGGGCCCGGGCCATTGCTGCGCTGCCGGCCACCAAGCGGTTCAGGGCGGCCGCTGGATCTTCTTCATTCGGCCGCGAAATAGAAGGCTCCCCCGCGCTGCGGGCCGCCGGCCCAGGGGGCAGGGGCGGAATCTGCAGCGGGCGGCTGACCGGAACGGCGATCTTTGCCCCGTTATCAGGACTTTGGGCGGCGTCCCGCTTCCGGCCGGACCCGCCGCCGGACAGCACCAGGTAGAGAGCGCCGCCGTCCGTACTCGGCCCTCCCACCAGCACGGCCCTATGTGGCGGTGGGGAAATTTTTTCGTCTGAAGCCGGAGAGCCCGCAGGCCCGGAACAGCCGTCCATACGCAGGACCGCCCGCACCAGGGCCGTCAGGCCGGCGGCGCAGCCGGCAAAGCCGCAGATTGGGAGCGCCGTGTCGGCCGGAGGCGCAGGATCAGGATCGAAGATGGCGGCCAGGGCCTCATTTTCGACGCTCTCGATCCGTTCGAATCCGGTACCGAGGGGCGCGACCCCGTCGATTTGGCCGGCTCTGGGTCCGGCTTCCTCAAAGGCCGCTGTCGCGGCGTGCACCAGGACTTCGGGGGCCATGGGAGCTTGATCGTGCCAGGTACCCGAGGCCGCGCCGATCCCTTCGATGACGGCGTGGATCCGATCACCGTCGCTCCGGGCGTCATCAAGCCGCTTGAGCACCAGGGCCAGGGCCCCTTCACCCACCGGCAGCTGCGGGCCGCCAAGCCCGTCCAGGACATGGTTCGCCACCAGGTTGCGCAGATCCCCGGTGAGCTCCACGGCCCCGGCCAGCATCAGGTCGGCCTCACCCTGCTGCAGGAAGCGCACGGCGATTTCCAGAGCCTGCAACCCGCCCAGGGCCTGGGCCGAGACCCCGAAGCTCGGACCGCCAAGACCGAATTCGCGCGCCAGGCGGCTGGCCACGATCCCGCCCAAATTGCCCACGGTGCGGGTGGGGGTCAGGGGCGGGGAGACCGCCTGGCCCAGATGACGGCGCCAGGCGGCCAGGGCCTGGGGATCGTCAAGGTCAGCCGGCCATTGGGATTCCGGTTCGCAGCGGTCCCCGACGCGGGTCCAGCGCCAGCGCAGGTAAAAATCTGTAGCCTGGGGATCGAATTCCATGCCGATCACTGTTCCCATGCGCGGGCGCTGATCGCGCACGGGCAGCCCAGCATCGGCCAGGGCCGCGGCCCCCACCTGGAGCATCAAGAGCTGCTGGGCCAGAAGATCCGGGATTTCGCTGGGCGGAATGCGAAAACGGCCGGCGGGAAATTCCAGGTTTTCGACGAATGCCCCCCTGGGCCTTTGGGTGAAGATCCTGTCCGCCATGCGTCCCAGTCCGCGCCAGCGCCGGTCCGAAAGAGGGGCAAGGTATGGGGCCCCGTCCGCCAGGGGTGACAGCCCCTCCCGGCTTCCCACCCGGGCCGCCAGGCCCACGATGGCCACCGGCATCGGTTTTTGCGTAGCGACGTGAGCTGCTTGCCGGACGCTGGGCTCAGGGCGCCACTGCTCCATCAGCAGGTGGGCGTTGATGCCGCCGAAGCCGAATGCGCTCACTGCGGCCCGGCGCAAACCGTCGCCATGAACCGGCTCCCATGACGACGCCCGGGTCTGGACGCGGAAAGGTCCGCTGCCGTCCAGACGCGCATCGGCCGGGGTGGTGAAATTGAGCGAAGGGGGAAGAACCCGGTTTTGCATCGCCAGGATGGTCTTGATCAATCCGGCTGCCCCGGCGGCGGTGAGCAGGTGGCCGATCATCGATTTGATCGATCCGATGGCGCAGGCACCCGGCGGCGGTCCATTATCGGCGATGAGCCGGTGCAGGCTTTCAATTTCGGTGCGGTCACCCACCGGGGTGCCGGCGCCGTGGCATTCAATCAGGTCCACCCGCCCCGGAATCCAGCCTGCCTGGCGGTAGGCGTTGTGCATGGCCCGTACCTGGCCCAGCACCTCGGGGGCCAGCAGGTTGCCGCGCATGTCGTTGGACAGACCCGCAGCCCGGATCACGGCGTGGATGGGATCACCGGCCGCTACGGCGTCGGCCAGGCGTTTGAGGACCAGGATCCCGGCCCCTTCGCCCACTACCAGACCGTCGGCCCCCGCGTCGAACGGGGCGCAGCGGCCTGAGGGGGAAAGGGCCCGCAGCTGGCTGAAGCCGATCTGGGTATAGAGGCAATCGGGCCGCGAAACCCCGCCGGCCAGGACCGCGTCCAGGCGCCCGGCGGTCAGTGCATCGCAGGCCAGGCGTACGGCGTAAAGGGAACTGGCGCAGGCCGCATCCAGGGTGTACCCGCCGCCGCCCAGATCCAGGGCTGAGGCCAGCACAGCGGCCGGAAATCCGGTGACCCGCGCAGCCCGGCATGCAGCCCGGGAGGGCGGGTGCAGCCTCGCTTTTCCGGCCGGATCGATCTGGGCCGCCACGGCCTGGGAAAAGAGATGGTGGGCCAGAAGGGAGGAGCCGTTGGTGGGCAGGGCGATGGCCGCCAGAATCGTACCCGCGCGCCGGGTGTGGACACGCCGGAGGCATCCGCCGGCCACGGCCTCGCGGCCGGCCTGCAAAACCAGATGATAGAGCGGATCCAGGTCCCGGATTTCGCTTGCAGGCAGGGTGAATCCATCCGGATCAAAATCCAGCCCGGTCACCAGGCCGCATCTGCGGCCCAGAGCCTTGTCCGGTTCAGGGGCGCTACGGACCACGGCTTCTGCCGGGGCGATCCAACGTTCAGGTGGCGCGTCTGAGATGGCCGAACGGGCGTCGCAGATGTTGCGCCAGAATGTGGCCGTATCCGGGGCGCCGGGGAAAACCCCGCCCATGCCCACCACGGCGATTTCAAACGGTTTTTGCATACTACCTTGAATTTCATAGGGTTCGAGCCAAAACGCTATTTATATCCGCTTCACCCTAACAAGGCAAGGCGAACAGAACCGGTGCATCGACGTTTTTGGGTAAAAACCATCGATTCGCAGCCGGACTGGGGCGGCCATCGCGTGCATCCTCGCCGATCGAACCCACGAATCCGGTCGCTGAGACGCACGAGGCGCAGGGCTGAGTCAGGTCTTTGTAAGGGGCCAGGGGTTGACGCTTTAAAGCTGACACGTCCATCCGCGCATCAGGACGGCGACTTGGTTCAGGAAGCGGTCGAAGAGATCCGGCGGGCGCCGCTGGAACTGGTAGAAGGCCGCTTTGCTCGGGGCAGGGGGCATTGCCGGAGGGGCGACGGCAGGCATCAATAAATCCCCACCGGAAAACGAAGCCGAGTTTTCAGAGGGTGTTTCAGCCTCCGGATAATCTTTAATATCGGGTGCTAATTGTAAAAAATAAAACAGATGGTTGAATAATGTCGTACGCACCTCAGGTCGAAGGTGGAGCAGGTTGTGGAGCAGATGGCCCACCCGGTGAGGAATCAGGTTCGCCGGTCTGAGACGAATCTGACGATCTGCGACCTTGAGGATTCTCGAAAGCAGTTCATCGTCTTCGAGTGCTTCCAGAAAATGGGCGTGGGGACCGGCGGAAATGGCCTCACGGACCTCTTGGAGATCGATTTGAAGCATGGCGTCAATGATCCGTGGTGTTGAAAGGGGGGAATGCGTCTGCTTCCTATATCGAGGTCGTGTATCAGGGTCAACCGGTTTTGGCGGATTGGGGAAAGTGGGCGCTGGGTTGAACGGCAGGAAGCAGCGCCGCCGCTGCGGGCGGCGCTGTTGGTGGCGTGCTCAAAACAGAAGATCTTTAAAATAGACCAGGGCCAGGGCGATGAAAACGGTGACGGCGCAAAAAGAGTGCAGGTAGGCGCGGCCTTCGGAGGTCTGATGGCGAGGATGGGAAATCGTGGGGCGATGTGCAAGGTTCATGATTGATGCCTTTTCTTTGATGGGATCCAATGCGTGTTGGCGATCCCGGGTTTGAATTGCCCGCTTGGGCTGGTGGTTGTCGATGATGACACCGCGCGTTTGATAATCACAAGGCGTGCCAGCCGTTCTAAATTTCTCCTATAAGACGAATAAAATATTGAAATAAAAGTAAGTATTGAGATCGTCGAGCGATGGGACGAAACGGGCGGGCGTTTCCGCAAAAGTGCCAATATTGGCACTGTTTATGGCGATTGAATTTCGAACTGGTAGGAATAAATCAAGATAAGGAAATTGTGCCAGAAATGGCACTTAAAGCGCCGATTTTGGCTGCCACTCCCTTATTCAGGTGATCCCAAGCATCTTGAGTTTTCGTTGCAGGGTCCGCAGGCCGATTCCCATCTGACGGGCTGCGGCTTTGCGGTTCCAGCGATGCTGCTCCAGGCTTTCTAAAATCAGTTGTCGTTCGGCGTCGGCCATGGTCGCGCGCAGCGGCCGGGCCGCATCCCGGGCCGTGCTCGGAGGGTCGAGTCCACCACGCCGGGCCGTCTCGTGGCGGCCCAGATCGAGCCGGCCGATGGTGGCGAGTCGATGGAGCACGTTTTGCAGTTCACGCACGTTGCCCGGCCAGTGATAGGCTTCCAGGCGTCGGATCAGTTCAGGGGTTAGCCGGGGGCGGCATTCGGACGGGTAGGCGGCCAGCAGGGCTTCCACCAGAAGGGAGATATCCTCGCGCCGCTCGCGCAGAGGCGGCAGATGAATCGGAACGATATGGATGCGATAGTAGAAATCCTGGCGCATCTGGCCGCCGTCCACCAGCACGGTCAGGTCCCGATTGGTGGCGGCGATGATGCGCATGTCGGCTCGATGCAGTTTGGTCCCCCCCACCGGGGTATAGCCGCCCCCTTCGACGGCCCGCAGCAGTTTGACCTGGACGTTTTCGTCGATTTCGCCCACTTCGTCCAGAAAGAGGGTGCCGCCCCGGGCGGCGTCCAGAAATCCCGGTTTGTCGGTCACGGCACCGGAAAAGGCGCCTTTGCGATGCCCGAAAAATTCACTTTCCACAAGGTTTTCAGGAATGGCGCCGCAGTTGACCGGAACAAAGGCCTTGTCCCGCCGGGCGCTGCTGTCGTGGATCGCCCGGGCCACGAGTTCCTTGCCGGTTCCCGATTCGCCGTAGATGATGATGTTGGCATCGCTGGCCGCCGCCTTACCGATTATCTCGTAGACGGCCTGCATGGCCGGGCTGCGGCCGATGATGGGACCGAAGCGGTTGCGTTCCTGGAGCGACGAGCGCAGTTGCCGGTTTTCCTGGCGCAGTTGCGATTCGCTGTGGCGCAGGGCCAGTTCCATCTGCTTGCGCTCGTGGATGTCCTCGATCATGGCCTGGTAGGACAGGCTGCCGTCCGCGTGGCGGATGGGGATGTTGACGCTGTAGTACCAGCGCTTGTCGTGGGGATTGCGCATCTCGAAGCGCACCGTGCGGCCGGCGAAAACCTGGTCGCTGACGCACCAGGGACAGGGGCTCTCGCGTCCGTGCAGAGCCCGGTGGCAGAACTGACCCGTGGCGTCGCCGCCGATCGTCCGCATGAGGTTTTCGTTGAGAAAACGCAGGCGGAAATCCGGGCCGATGAAATAGATGTAGCCTTCGTAGCCTTCCAGAATGGCGCTGTAGAGAGCCTCGCGCTCGGCCAGGGCCTCAGTCGCCTGCCTGAGGGAGGTGATGTCGGTGAGCGAGGCGATGGTGCGCCGCGGTCCGGGAATCAGGCCGACCTTCATCAGGATGTGGCGCAGCTTGCCGCTGCGCACCCGGATGCGGCACTCGTAATGGCTCGGCACATCCTGGCGTCCGTCGCGCCGCGCCTTATGATAAGTGCGCACCCGTTCGATCTCTTCTTCGGGCAGAAAATCGAGCAGGGTCATGCGTCCCTGGATTTCTTCGCATGAAAAGCCGGTCAGACGGGCGAACTCCGGGTTGGCCATGGAGATGCCGAAGTCATCCTCAACGATGATAGACGGGGCGCCGGCATGTTCGAAGATGCTCTGGTAAAGGGCCTGGGCCGTAGTCCCGCGGTCGCCTGGGGCAAGGGGGGTCTTCATCCAGGAACCCATAAACAGGGGACGCGCTGTTTGTCAACCGCTGTTAAAACCGCTATAGGGAATCCAGTCTCCGGGTTTGACAGGAGACTGGCAGGAACCGATCCGCATGCCGCCCGGACGACACCAGGACACCAGCAAGGACCAGTGAACAGGATGCCATCCGCCTACCAGCAGGAGCAGCAACAGGCGCTCGAGATGATCCGCGCCCATCTGTCGGCGACCCAAAGGTGGATGACGGTACAGATCGACGCCGCTCTGGCCGACTACCGCGACTATCGCCGGCGGCTGGATGATTTTCTCGAGATTCATTTTCGGGCCGTATGCCAGCCGAGCTGCTATAGCAACAGGCTCAGCGCCTGTTGCAGCCGCGAAGGGATCATCACATTTTTCGCCGATGCGGTCATCAACGCGCTGGCCTCCAGTCCCGATGAACTCGAGACCCTGGAGCGGCGTCTGCTTCAGCCCAACACCGGGTTCAAGTGCATCTACCTGGGAGCGCAGGGCTGCCTGTGGCGCATCCGGCCCCTGGGCTGCGCCCTGTTTTTGTGCGACCGCGCAGAGGCGCAGGTCCTCGACCCCGAGCCGGATTTGAAAAGCTGCTGGCAGTCGCTGCGTGACGAAGCCGGCCGTTTCCGCTGGCCGGACCGGCCTGTGCTCTTTGACGATCTGGAGCAGTGGTGGATGGCGGCCGGGTACCGTTCACCGTTGATGTATCTCAACACCAGCCCGGGAATGCTGCGGGTCAAGCGCCGCGCCGGCCTCGTGCCGGAGGTGGGGACCGGACCATGAGCCTGCCTCCCGAATTGGTCATGACCCTGGACGCGGCCCTGACCATCCGGCGTCTGACAGCCGATTTGCGCCAGACCCTCAAGGGCAAGCTCCAATTCGAGAATCCGCGCTACCTCGAGGCGGTCCGCCTGGGCCGCTGGACCCGCAATATCCCTAAGATTCTGAAATTCTATGAGGAGCTGGGGCGCGACGGGCTGCGCGTGCCGCGGGGCTACCTCCGCCCGCTGGTGGATCTGCTGCGCAGCCGCGCCGTCCCCTTTCGCATCGCGGATCGGAGGCGTTCACTGGAACCTTGCGCGTTGAACTTCGGCGGGACCCTCAAACCCTTCCAACAGCAGGCGGTGGACGCCTGCCTGGCCAAGGATTTCGGGGTGCTCAGCGCGCCTACCGGTTCGGGCAAGACCGTCATGGCTCTGGCTGCGATCGCGGCCAGGCGCCAGCCGACGCTGATTGTCGTCCACACGCGCGAGCTGCAAAACCAGTGGATCGAACGTATCGGCCAGTTTCTCGACATTCCGCCCGAGGCCGTAGGGCGGATCGGCCACGGCAAGGTGTGCATCGGCGATGCGGTCACCGTGGCCATGGTCCAGACCCTTTACAAGCATGTCGAGGCCGTGGCGCCGCGGATCGGCTTCGTGGTGGTGGATGAATGCCACCGGTGCCCGAGCCGGACTTTTACCGAAGCGGTTACCGCCTTTGACAGCCGCTATATGCTCGGGCTTTCGGCCACCCCGTATCGCCGGGACAAGCTGTCCCAGCTGATTTTCTGGCACCTGGGCAACCTGTGCCACGAGATCGACCAGGGCCGGCTGGTATCGAGCGGGGACGTGCTGGATGCCGAGGTGATCTGGCGCCATACCGAGTTTTCACCTTATGCCGATGCGGTCAACGAAT
Organism: Desulfobacterales bacterium; assembly: GCA_963668645.2. Classification (GTDB taxonomy): domain Bacteria; phylum Desulfobacterota; class Desulfobacteria; order Desulfobacterales; family UBA2174; genus UBA2174. The sequence goes on along the minus strand of CAXXWC010000021.1, from coordinate 257,252 downwards.
ACAGCCGGATGCTCTCGGAATTGACCGGCGACGACCGGCGCAACCGCATGATCGCCGACGATGTGGCCAGTGAGGCTGCGGCCCGGCCGGGCGCCATTTTGGTGCTTTCCGATCGCCGGCGCCACTGTGAAACGCTCCAGGCCCTTTTACAATACCGGCACGGCATCGGGGCCGAACGGCTCACCGGCGACATGGCCGCAGCCGAGCGCCAGGCGGTGCTCGAAAAGCTCAACCAGGGGCAAGTGCAGGTGCTGGTGGCCACCGGCCAGCTCATTGGCGAGGGCTTCGACTGCCGCGAGCTGGGGACCCTCTTTTTTGCCACCCCGATCCGCTTCAGCGGGCGGGTGCTGCAGTACCTGGGCAGGGTCCTGCGCCCGGCCCCGGGTAAACGCAAAGCCCGGGTCTACGACTACGTGGATGCGCGGGTGGACGTGCTGGCGGCCGCGGCCCGGGCCCGCCAGCGGGTTTACGAAAGGACCCGCCGGGCATCGCCTTTCCCACTCGACCCGAGCACTGGAATCTGAGAACATTTTCGGTTGGGTGCACGGCGTTAGCGGTGCACTGGCAGATCTTCTCAGGCCGCCCGGCACTGCTTGAAGGCTCCGGCCAGGGACGGGTCCAAGGTGGCCTGGTAGCCGGAAAGGACCGCCACCACCCGGTGTTGGTTGTCCAGGAAGGTGAAATCGGCTTCGAGGCGTCGGGCCGTAACATCCCGCACCCGCAGTTCGGCCGTGACGCCTTCTGATGGAAAGCGCCGGCAATACTGGCGATAGCTTTGAGCATAGGCCGGCAGGGAAACCGCATCCCGCCGGGCGTAGCACCAGAGGATCGCCATCTGAAAGGCCGCGTCCAGTACCAGTGGATCGGTGACCCAGCGGCTGCGCAAGGGCTGGCGGATCCAGCGGCCCGGGGCCGGGGCCGGGGCCAGCCGGGCCACCATGCCGCGTTGCGAGCAGCCATCGATGTGCCGGATGCCGTGCAGCCGTTCGCCGTGGAAAAGGACCTGGCCGTATGCTTCAGCTACGCTCAGGGGAAACGGTTCCAGATCGAGCAAGGGGGGGGCGGCCGGCGGCGGGGACGGCCAGCCATCGGCCAGAATCGCCCGGGCCCGGCTGTGCACCCGGCCGCTGCCGTTGCAGCCGTTGCCGTTGAACAGGGCCACCGGCACCTCGAAGAGTCCTTCGCGCCGCACCGACGGACCGTTCATCAGTCGCACCGGGTGGGGGTGCCCGTCGATCTTGATCCCGTTAAGCAGGCGCAGCTCCTCCATGGCCACCAGGTTCAGCCCCGGATTGGCGTGCAGGGCCGTATGGCCCAGCCATTCCATCATCAGGGCCAGGGGCACCACCGGCCGTCCGCCCAGGACGTGGTCGGCCAACACCGGGTGGCTGTCCAGGTCGATCTCATGGGCAAAGGCGAGTTGGAACCCGTCGGTGGGCATTTCCGACGGATCACAGGCCGGATCCTCAATCAATGCGCTGCCCACCACCATTTCCACCGCACCGTTGCAACCGTCGGCCATGGTTTGCACCATGGCCGATGCACCGGCCAGCGGCTCCAGCAGACGAACGCCCTGGCCCTCGAAGTGCCGTTTTAGCCCAGCGTCCACCATGCCGCCGTTCCAAGGCCCCCAGTTGATGGACAGCACCCGCGTCTCAGGCCGCCGGCGGGCAAGGTCTCCGGCGGCCTTGTTGAGCAGTTCGTTGGCCATGGCATAGTCGACTTGGCCCGGGTTGCCCATGCGGGCCGCCACCGAGGAAAAGATCACGACATAGCGCAGCGGATCCTGGGCCACGGCCTCCATCAGGTTGAAAAAACCCTCCACCTTGGTATCGAAGACCGCATCGAACTGCTGGTCGGTCTTGTCGGCAATGCGCCGGTCGCAGAGGGTGCCGGCCCCGTGGAGCAGGGCCCGGATGGGACCATGCTCGGTGCGCACCCGGTCCAGGATGCGGGCCAGATCTTTGCTGCGGCGTACGTCCACGCTGTAATAGAATGCCTTGGCGCCTGCTGAGGCCAGGCGTTCGAGGTTGCGCCGGATCTCTCTTTGGGCCGCGATCTGGCCGGCTCTGCGGGCCAGATCGCGCGGCGAGGCAGAGGTTTTTGCCATTTCGTTGGCCAGAATCGCTTTCTGAATGGCAGCCGGCTCCTCGATGCCGGCGAGCCATTGTGGCTCCGGGCCGGGTTCGGGAGAGCGCCCCAGCAGTACGCAGACCGGCTTGACCTTGCGTGCCAGGGCCACGAGGGACTCGGCCGTCACGCCCCGGGCCCCGCCGCTGGCCACGATGACCTCACCCGGTTCGAGGGTCAGTTCGGCGCTGGTGTAAGGTGCCGGTTCCAGCTCAAGCCGATAGCGGCTGCCGCCGGGGAGCAGACCGATTTCCACCGGATCGAGGGGGTTGAAGCGCGCCAGCTCTGCGGCCAGGGCCAGGGCTGCGCTTTGGGCATCGGGCCAGCCGGCACCGATGTCCAAAGCCCGGCAGGCCACGGCTTCGAATTCCCGTGCGGCGGTTTTGACCAGGCCGGCCAAGGCCCCGCTGCTCGGTACGGCCAGCGGGGCGTCCAGAAACCCGAAGGCCCCGTCCAGGCGGACCACCGCCGCCAAAAGGGCGCCGCCGTTCTGGGCGGCCTTGCCGAGATCCGCCGCCAGACGGCGGGCCATGGCAAAGGCCTGCTTGAGGTAGGCATGGTCGGCCGCTGTATCGGCCGGGGCTACCCACACCAGGCCGTTGATCCGGAACGGCACGGGTTGTCCGGCAATGATCCCGGCCACGACCTCGGCCTCTGGACAGGCCGCCTCCACCCCGGCTTCCGTCAGGGCTGCAGCCAGGGCCTGGGCCAGCTTTGGGTCTCCGGCCACCAGAACTTTTGCATCCGGTGCCAGGGCCGGCATCTTGCCTTTCTCGGCCGGAAAGGCCCGGGCGTGTACAACGTTGCGAGGCGCCGCTGAGGCGAGGTCGCCTTGGTTTTCGGCCATTGAAGAGGAGTAGGGCGGGGCAGGGGCCGGTTCGGGCGCCTGCGTCGCGGCGGGTACCGATTCCGGCGCGTCAGGCACTGGGGTCAAAGCCGCAGCGATATCACCCAGGGTCCTGAGGGCCGCCATCTGTTCGGGCTCCAGGGGCGGCAGGTCGGCCAGTCTTTCTTCGAGGGCCGAGAGGATTTCCACGCGCTTGATGGAGTCGATGCCCAGGTCGGCCTCGATCTGCATCTCTGCGGTGAGCATTTCGGTGGGATACCCGGTCAGTTGGGCCACTACGGCCGCCACAACCGCCATGCGGTCCGCGCCAGAGGCCCGGGACGGCGAAGCGGGCGGCGGTTCCTGGGGCCGGGCTGCGGGTTGGGGTGCGGCCTCGGCCGGTTGAAGGGCCGCGGCGATATCGCCTAGGGTCCTGAGGGCCGCCATTTGTTCTGGTTCCAGAGGGGGCAGATCGGCTAGCCTTTCTTCGAGGGACGAGAGGATTTCCACGCGCTTGATGGAGTCGATGCCCAGGTCGGCCTCGATCTGCATCTCTGCGGTGAGCATTTCGGTGGGATACCCGGTCAGTTCGGCCACCACGGCCGCCACATCCGTCATGCGGTCCGGTCCGGCATTCGGCGGCAGCGCTGGGGGTATCGAGGTCGAGGCAGGGGGCCGGGGTGTCTCGGGCTGCAAAGGGCGGATCTGAGCAAGGGGGGCGGGATGGTTTTCGTGCCGTGCTGCCCCCGGTGCGGCTGGCGCAGCCTCTGAACGGGCCTGGCTCGCGCTTTGCTCTGGACGGTCGAGAGGCCCGGCAATGGAAGCACCGCAGCTTTGCGGCAGAGCGGATTTTTCCAGCAGCGGTTCGCTCAGCTGGCCGGTATGGGCCATTAATCGGACCAGGGCCCGGACCGACTCTTGTTGAACCTCGAGAAATTTTTCGTGAGCCTGGGCCGTTTGGGCCTGCATGGCCTCGATGGCCTTGAGACCGGCCCGGACAGATTGGAGGGCTTCTTCGATGCAGGGCTGGGACGGTTGTTTGTCTTGGGTGTCCATCGGGATATACTTTTCCTGCTTTGAGGGGGCCGTGGCGGAAGCTTCGGCCATGCCCGGGAGCGGAGCCCGGCCAGGTGGATCCACTTTGGGATCGGGTCCGGTTTCCGGCGTTTGTTGAAGGGTTTCGGCGTTTTTGGGACCGCAGGACCGCTCGGCCTGGGCCGGGGGTCTGTGATTGGCACCGCACAAGGGGATGCGCATGCGCCGGGCCGGTGGATCGGGTGGCGTCTCCTCCCAGGCGGTCAGATCCAACGCAACGCCCAGGGCGCAAAGTTCGGCCAGTGTCAGGGCCAAGTCCCTGATGCCGCAACCGCGCCCGTTGGAGCGGTCCATGGCCAGGGCGGTGTGCTGGCGCCGGCCGAGAATCGAGCGCACCAGCCCGGTCAGTACCCGCCTGGGGCCGACCTCGATGAAGATGCGCGCGCCGTCGCCATAGAGGTTTTCCACCATTGAGACAAAATCGACCGGACGTCGCATCTGATCGGCGAGGGTTTGGGCCGCCTGGCCAGGATCAGCGGGGTAGGGCAGCGCGTTGCTGTTGCCATACACCGGGCGGTGGCCGGTGCTGAAGCGGGCCTCGGCCACGGCCTGCTGAAACGGCTGTTGGGCGCGGTCGATCAGCCGGCTGTGAAAAGCGGCCGCCACCGGCAGGCGCACGGCCCGCCATCCCCTGGCCTGGCAGATGTCGGCCAGTTTTTCGATGGCCGGTGTGGGGCCGGCGAAGACGCCCTGGCTGGGAGCGTTGCGGTTGGCAAGGATCAGGTCCGGATCGGGCAGTTCCAGGTTTTCGAGTTCTTCCAGGGACGCCTTGACCGCCAGCATGGACCCCGGGTCTCCTTCCTGGCGGCCGGCGTCGGCCATGGCCCGCCCGCGAGCCACCGCCAGGCGGGTGAAGGTGGCCGCATCGATCCACCCGGCGGCTGCCAGGGCCGCCAGTTCTCCGAAGCTGTGGCCGCCCAGGGCGTCTGGATCAAGGCCGAAATCGCAAAGGACCCGGTACCACCCGAGGCTTACCGCGCCGATGGCCGGTTGGGCCCGGTCGGTGGCCTGGAGAGCCAGTGTAAAGCCCTCGGTTGCATCGGCTGAAAAATCCGCCGGCGGATAAATCAGGTCTTCCAGGCGAGGATTTTGGCCGAAGGTGTCGGCCATGATTTCCAGTGCCTGGCGGACTTGGGGAAAGACGCAGGCCAGATCCCGGCCCATCTGGGGATACTGGCTTCCCTGGCCCGGGAAGAGAACCGCCACCTTTCCGGGTGCCGGTCCGGCGCCCTGAAACCATCCTTCAGGCAACCGGGTCCTGGGCGACGGCGGGGCTTGCAGAGCCGCGACCAAGGCATCGAGGGTCGCGGCGGCCGTGGCGTTTTCAAGCACTCCGACGAGGCGCAAGGGTGCGGCCGGGTCAAAGGACTGGTTTTCGAGCCGGGTAAGCCGGCAGAGGGTTTCCGGGTCCGGCTCAGGCCCCAGGTCGGCCCCTATGGCAACCAACCGGTCAATGAGTCCGGCCGGGTTGGCGGCCGACAGGCCCAGAAGGTGGACCGTTTGGTCCCAGGCCGGAAGCGCTGTTGGGGAGGCGTGCTCTTCGAGGACCAGATGGAAATTGCTCCCCCCGAAACCGAAGGCGCTCACACCGCAGCGGCGCAGGCTGCCGGGGCGGCCGATCCAGGGACGGGCCGCGGTGTTCAGGTAAAACGGGCTCTGATCCAATTCCAGGCCGGGGTCCGGACGATCGATCTTCAGCGTCGGCGGCAGGACCTTGTAATAGAGAGCCAGGGCCGCCTTGATCAGGCCGGCGGCGCCGGCGGCGGCCTTGGTATGGCCGATCATCGACTTGACCGATCCCAGGGCGCAACGCGCGGTGCGCGATTGGCGGTGAAAAATCTGCCCCAGGGCCTTGATCTCAACCTGGTCGCCAACCCGGGTGCCGGTGCCGTGGGCCTCGATGAGTTCCACGCTATCCGGATCGATTCCGGCATGGGTGTAGGCCCGCGCGAGGGCCCGCTGCTGCCCCTCGGGGCGCGGGGCGTAGATGCTGTTGGAGCGCCCGTCGCTGGAAGCTCCGATGCCGCGGATTACCGCATAGATCCGGTCCCCGTCCCGTTCGGCCAGGGGCAGGGGTTTGAGCACCACGATGCCCACCCCTTCGCCGAGCACCGTTCCGTCCGCATCGCTGGAAAAGGGGCGCGCATCGCCGCTGGGCGACAGGATCTGCGTCTTGGCAAAGCACATGTGCATGAAGATGTCGTTGAGCAGATCGGCCCCTCCGGTCAGAACCATGTCGCTGCGCCCGGCCCATAGCTCGAGCAGGGCCAGGTTCAAAGCGGCAAAGGAGCTGGCACAGGCCGCATCCACCGCGCAGTTGGTGCCCCCCAGATCGAAGCGGTTGCTGATGCGCCCGGCCACCACATTGCCCAGCAGGCCGGGAAAAGATGCTTCCTGCCAGCCGACGTAGCTTCCGGCGATCAATTCCACAGCCCGTTCGGCCGATTTCGGATCGATGCCCGCCTCGATCATGGCCCGGCGCCAATGCGGGTGGCCCAGGCGGGCGCCCAGGGGGATGACCAGTTCCTGGGTTCCCGTGACCCCCAGCACCACACCGGTGCGTTCCCGGTCGAAGGAGCGCTGGCCCGGGCCGTAGCCGGCGTCTTGCAGTGCCATGCGGGCCGCCACCAGACTCAAAAGCTGGCTGGTGTCGGTGGCCTCGATGACCGCCGGCGGAATTCCGAATTCGGTGGGGTCGAAATCGACCGGATCGATGAATCCGCCGCGCTGGCAGTGGACATGGTCCGGCCGCCGGGGATCCGGATCGTAGTAATCCGCCGCGGACCAGTGGGTGGGGGGTACCGGTCCGATGGCGTCCTGGCCGCGCCATACGAGGCGCCAATAGGCCTTGAGGCCGGACGCTTTGGGAAAGATACAGCCCATGCCGACGATGGCTACAGGCTGGGTGACTGGACAGGGAGACGATTTTTCGCTATCGGTCATGACGCTCAAACACGCCCGTCCTTTATGGCCGGGCGGCGGGATTGTTAATATTTTACGACGATTCGACAGACGCTTGTGAAAAAGCGACGTCGGCTGACGGCTTTCTTTTATAACGATTTTAGAACCAGTTGACAACCAGCAAAGACTTGCTCTATAGGGCTAGCAACTTGACAGGCTTTTTATGGGCATCATCCTCTTAAACAACCGTGATCTGGCGACGCGCTTGGGCGTCAACCTGGCCCGCTGGAAGCGATGGTCGCGCGAGTTTCTGCCTCCGGACCCGCTGGCGGGCAGACAGTCGGGGTATGCGCGTCAGTATTACCTCGACGATGCATTTCGGACCTACCTCGGAGGTCATATGGTGGCCTGGCTGAATCTTTCGGTCCGTGATGCCCGGCAGATTCTGACCGACCTGGCCCCGTGGATGGAGCAGGAAGGGCTATGCTTCGATATGCGCGGCCAGCGTCGGGTTCCCCTTGATCCACAACCGGCCTGCCTTGCCCGGGAGATTCGCATTTACACGGTCAACGGCGGTTTCGGCTACCATGCAAGGCGGCTCGTCTCGCGCTGTTGCATCCAACAGGGGCCGCCGGCTCTGTGGGAAGAGCGATGGGCCGAAGAAGAGATCCGGCCTTGCAGCGCTTGCTCCCTGATTTGCGAAAACGATGTGATCTGCCGTACCCTGCGCATTTCCACCCTATTAGACGAGTTTCAGCAAAAAGTGGAAGCCTGGACGGCTTGACCAGTTATTAGCTTGACTATATAACCTTTATGGCGCTTGCCCTCCTTCGGGATCTGCATCGAGATAGGCCCGGATCCGTTCAAGGGGCAAAGGATCGATGCGGGCGCTTTGGGGATCTATACGGATACCGGCCCGGGTCAGGACGTTGAGCCGCGTGGTCACGCAAGCGCCATAGAGCAGGTTAAGCGCCACTGTGGCGGTATCCCGCTGCTCTGGCGGCTCGAGAAAAGAACCGCGCACCCATTCGTTGAAAGCCCCCATGGACGGTCCGCACCAGATCTGAAAATCGATGCGCCGATCGTCCCGGCCGTTTACCGGCCACTTTGAACTGAGCCCCAAATAGGCGCGAAACACCAGGGCCATGCGATGGCGGGGATCCCGTTGGGCGCGCTCCACCTGGGCCGGATCCCGATCGGCGAAAAAAGCCGCCGTCTGCTGCCAGGTCTCTTCGAAGCCGGCCCGCAGGATATCCTTTTCAACCTGATTGCGATCCTTTATCGGGATTTGTTCCCAGTTCTCGTAACGCCGGTACAAATCGTAGAGCTTGGCGGCGCGTACGGAAAACAAGGTGCCGCGCTTGAGCACCTGGACCTTGACGCCCATTTCGAACATATCCGCCGCCGGGGCCATCACCACGTCGGCCTGTCCGGCTTCGGCCAGCATGCGGCGCACCTGGTCGGTGGTTCCCGATTCGATGCACGCCTGGTGTACGCTGCCGGCCAGTACATAGGCCGCCCCCATGGCAAAGGCCGCGGCCGTAGCCTGGGGGGTGGCGATGCCTCCGCCAAGGCCCACGCAAAGCGGGCGGCGGAAATTATGGCGCGCCATGGACGCGTCGCGCAGCGCCAGCATGGTGGGCAGCAGGGCCAGGGCCGGCCGGTTGTCCGTGTGACCGCCGGAATCGGCCTCGGCGGTGAGGTCTTCGGCCATGGGGATCTGGGCCGCCATGGATGCCTGTTCGGCGCTGATATGCCCCTGCTGGACCAGGGTCGCCAGGATTTTATCGGGCGGAGGCGCGAAAAAGCGTCCGGCCACCTCGACGCGGGATACCTTGGCCTTGATGCGGTTGGGACAGACCACCTGTCCGCTGGGGTCGCGGTGGATACCGCTGACCCGGTAGCGCACGATCTGGGGCGTCAGGCGAAGGTAGGCCGAGGCGCTGACCCGTCTGACGCCCCTGCGCAGGTAAAGATCCACGATGGCGGTTTCCAGGGCCGTGTCGTTGGGGCTGTGGATCAGGTTGAACCCATAGTGCCCTTGTGGAAGGCGGGTTTGCAGGGTGTCGATGGCCGCCTCAACCCGTGACGGCGAAAGGCCGGCGGCACCGAAATAGCCCATCATACCGGCCCGGTCCGCCGCCTCGAGCATGGCCTCGGAAGTGATTCCGTTGGCCATGGCCCCGCAGATATAGGCATAACGCAGGCCGTGTTCGGCCCGAAAGTGCGCCTCGCCCAGATCGGACGGCCGGAGAGGGGGGACGTAGGCCAACAGCGGCAAGGCCCCGGCAGGCGGATCGATGTCGTTTCCGATCAGGGCTTGGCCCGTGCCGGCAGCGGCTGTTTGCTGCCCCTGGCGGACGACAAAGACCGGGTTGTCGATCCGGCGGATGGCCTCAGCCAAGGCCTCCGGATCGGATTGGGGCAGATGCCCGGACGGGATCCACCAGCCGATGGAAGAATTTGCCATCAGAATACCTTTCTTCGAAAATGATGGCGCCGTTGCGCGATATGAAAGGCCCTGGGGAGCCCCGATCCAAGATTGAGCACGCTTCGGTGATCCAACCCGGCAGCGGGCTTGGCAAAGCGATTCGGCTTTTCCCATTCCCTCGAATGGACGTGTTTGTCAACCGCGCGGATGATACTTTTGGTGGATTTTCTTAAGCCGGTCGCGGGCGACGTGGGTGTAGATCTGGGTGGTGGAAATGTCCGTGTGGCCGAGCATCATCTGCACCGCCCGAAGATCCGCACCGCCTTCGAGAAGGTGAGTGGCAAAGGAATGGCGCAGGCTGTGAGGGCTTATCGCCTGGCGGATCCCCGCCGCCGCAGCCCGCCGGTTGAGCATCTTCCAGAACCCCTGGCGGGTCATGGGGCGGGCTGCACGCGCCACAAAAAGAAAGGGGCTGGTCCGGCCGCCGAGGAGCCGGGGACGGCCTTCCTGCAGGTAGGTGGCGACCTTTTGCCGGGCATGGGAGCCGATGGGCACCACCCGCTCCTTGGCGCCTTTGCCCCAGACCCTCACGAATCCCGCCTCCAGGTTCAAATCCTGCACCCGCAGTGCCACCAGTTCAGAGACCCGCAATCCGGCGGCGTAGAGTGTTTCGACCATCGCCGCGTTGCGCAAGGCAGCGGGCGAAGGCGGCTCCTCGACCTCCAGAAGGCGTTGCACATCCTGTCTTGAGAGTACATCGGGAAGTTTCAGCCCTGTTTTGGGCATCTCGATGGTGCTGATCGGGTCGGCCTGGAGGATTTTTTCCTGAACCAGGAAACGATAAAATCCGCGCAGGGCCGACAGGTGTCGGGCCCGTGAACGCGGCCCCAGCCCCTCGGCCCGCAGGTGCAGCACGTAGCGCAGCAGCACGGCCTTGTCCACCGCGGCAGGGCTCCGGATACCGGCGGCGTTGAGGTAATCGAGATGCCGCGCCAGGTCCGATCCATAGGCCTCGAGGGTTTTGGCGCCCAGCCCCTTTTCCACCAGAAGATAGTTCAGGTACCGGTCCACCAGCGGGTCAAGGCCCATCGAGACTTGGTTTGCTTTATCGCCCATCGGCCCGAGATCCACACCGCAGATCCGCTGCAGGTTGAAGTCGCATTTTGGAAAAAGCGCTAATTTTCATCCGAGCCCGCATCGATGTCGAAAATCTTCTGTCCCTGAACGTAGTCCTTGGCCGCATAGCGGGTAATGTTCTGGATCTTGTTGATTTTTTTCTTGAGCAACTGAATGTTCTTCTCCATCAAGCGGTAGAGCTTGCCGCTTTGCGGGTCTGGCGGGGCGGCTTTCTTCAATTGCTCCGAGCAGGTCACGATGACCTGCAGCGGGTTGTTCAGTTCATGCCCCACCGCGCCGGCCAATTCCAGGATCGCTTTCAGTTTTTCTTTTTCCAGAATCTCCTGTTCGGCCGTTTTACGTTTGGTGATATCCATGAAATAGCCAAGCCCGGCCCTGTGGTTCTTGAACCGGATCGGGGTGGCGGTTTCCGCGATCCACTTGATTTGGCGGTCTCGGTCAACAATTTGAAATTCGTATGGAAAATCTATCTGCCGTTTCAGCATGCGGATAAAACTGGCCCGGACATACTCCCGGTAGTCCGGATGGACGATGTCCAGTGGATAGGTCCCGAGAAGGGCGCTTTCACTATAGCCGGTGATGCGCATAAACTCTGGATTGACGAAAACGAATTTTGCATCCTGGACGATATAACAGCCGATAGGCGAGTTCTGGATGCTCAGGATGAATTCATCCTCGGCCTGTCTGCGGCGGGTATTGTCGCGGATGAAGCCTTCGATGGCGATGGCATAACCGGCGGCATCGCGGATGATCGTCCATTTGTCCTCCACCCATTGGATCGAACCGTCTTCATTCAAGATCCGGTAGTCGATTTCCCCCTCACGGCCGCCGCTTCTGATCGTGTCCCGCTGGGCGGCCTGGGCGCGAAGCCGATCATCGGGGTGGATGCGGGAGATTACGTTTTCGATCGAAAGGGTCTTGCCGCTTTTCTTGTCCGTGCCATAGACTTGTAGAAAGTATTTGTTAAAGAAGGTGAAGGTCTGTGACCCCAGATCGAACTGGTAAATCGCATCCTGGGACCGGTCCGCGAGCCGCTGGAACTCCTCCGACAGGGTCTGGACGATCCCTTTTTCCTCGTGTTCGTAGATATCCGAGGCGTCCCGTGGGGCGGAGTCTGTTTTTTTCGTATGCTGGGAATTGCGTTTTCCCGGCCACTTGGTTGCATCCTTTCGTTGGAGGGTGTCAGGCGTGCTTTCGACACATCAGCGCAGCCCCCGGCGCACCGGGACGCAAGGCGCCGCCGGTCAGGCGTTTCGGTACCGCAAGGAGCATATCTTTCTTAAATGCGGCTGTCAAAAGAGGCCATGCAGCGGTTGACCCCATTTCACTTTTTGCCCCCTCCGGTTCCAAAACTTTTTTTTTTGCGTTAAGCTGTCTTCAAAAACCGATTGCCAAAGAAAGGAATTTGTCATGCATACGATTATCGACACTCCCGACGCACCGGCTGCTATCGGACCTTACAGCCAGGCGGTGCGTTGCGGAGACCTGCTTTTCGTCTCCGGCCAGATACCCGTGGACCCAGTTACCGGGGAACTGATCGATGGCGACATCGAAGCCCAGACGCGCCAGGTTTTGACCAACCTGATGGCCATCATCCGGGCCGCCGGTTTCACGGTGGCCAACGTGGTCAAATGCACCTGTTTTTTAAAGGATATGGAAGATTTCTCCCAGTTTAACGCGATCTACGCCGAGACCTTCGTCCAATGCCCGCCGGCTCGCGAATGCGTTCAGGTGGCCCGCCTGCCCAAGGATGTCAGCGTCGAGGTGTCTGCCATCTGTGCTGCTGGCTAACTGCCTGGAACAACGATAAAAATTTCAATTTTTTGAAGTGCTATGGAAATACCTTCACGTCATGAATGCTATCGGATGATGGCCGCCATGGAGATGATGCCCCATATCGCGGCCCATTCGATCCAGGTCAGCCGGGTGGCGCTGTGGATCTGTGACGCTGCAAACGGTCATGGCGGGAAACGGTTGAACCGCCAGCTGGTGCAGGCCGGCGCGCTGCTGCACGACATTACCAAGACCCGCAGCTTTGCCACCGGAGAAAATCACGCCCTGTCCGGCCAAGCCTACCTGGAGGCGCTGGGATTCGGACATGTGGGGCGCCTCGTGGCCCAGCATGTGGCCCTGGAGGCCTTCGATGCCGGCGGTCCCCTGCAAGAGACCGAGTTGATCAATTATGCCGACAAACGGGTAATGCACGACCGCATCGTTTCCATGCCCCGGCGCATGGCGGACATCCTGGAGCGGTACGGGACCAGCCTGGAGCGGCAGGAACGGATCCGCGCCCTGTGGCGGGAAACCGAATGCCTGGAGGCCAAGATATTCCAAGGGTTGGGCCTGGATCCGCAGGATGCCGACCACCATTTGGGGCCCGAGGAACTGGCCGATGCCCTGCGGGATTTTTCGGCGTGCTGCGGCCAAGTGGAAACGCGGAACCTCGACACCCCAAACTGACCCAGCCTTATTGCTCTTTTTCGGCCTGCCCATCCTGCGGCATTTCATAGGCCATGGCCACCGGATCACGCAGCAGCCGTTCCACGGCCAGAGCCGCGGCCGCGGCGGTCTCAGGAAACGGGGCTTTGAGACTGCGGATGTGGCGCAGGTTGTCGGCGGTGCGCAAAATCAGCATCACCAGGTCGCCTTCGGCCATTTCCGAGCGCGCATGCACATCGGCCCAGTCCCGGCCCCCGGCCCAGGCATGGACCGTGGCAGCCGGCTGGGGCATGAGGGGCCGCACGCTGAAACCGCAGCCCATCATTTCGCGGGCAAAGGGGGTCAGGGCGCGCTGCAAACGGTTGCAGGCGCGCATCAGATCCACGTTCTGGTGTGCTGCGGAAAAGTGTTCGCCGCTTTCTTTTTCCTGCACAAAACTGGCCGTCAGGCCGGCCAGAAGGCAGGGATCAAAGGTTCGCAGGACCCCCCGCCGCAGCCCCTCGGCGATGAGCAAGGGCTGGTCCACCCGCAGTTGGGAGGTCCAGCGGCCCACCTCGGTGAGGGTGCCATCTTTTTCCACGTATCCGTGATCCTGTAAAAATGCCAGATGCCGCCGGAAATCACCTGTCAGGTGGTGGGTTGCGCTCGGGCTGCGGCCGGGCCGGTGGCCGGCGCCAGGGGCGGTAAAGGCGGCGAACGAGCGCTGCAGCAGGTCTTCGATCTGGGCAGGGCTGTGGGACAGGAGCAGGTTGAGCACCATGGCAAAATCGACCCGAACCTGGCTGACGATGTCAGAAGGAGGAGCCGAGAGCAGCTCGGCCGCCAGGCGCAGATCCATGTATGGGCCGGGCAGGGCCAGGGTAAATCCGATGCGATCCATGCCGCGGCGCCCTGCGCGACCGGTCATCTGAAGGATTTCGGTCGGGGTCAGGGGCATGAATTCCTGCCCGTTGAAGCGGTCCGTATTGAGAAAGACCACCGTACGGGCCGGGAAATTGACCCCGGCGGCCACGGTGGAGGTGGCAAAGACGGCGGTGAGCAGCCCCTCGCTCATCAGGGTTTCCACCACCAGTTTCCAGACGGGCAACTGGCCGCTGTGATGGGCCGCCACCCCGCATCGGACGATCGTCGATCCCTGGCGATGATCCGCCAGGTGGGTGCTGGCCGCGGTCAATTCCCTCAGGCGCTGCCGGCGCCGTGCGATCTGATCTGGCTGGGCGTCAATTTCAGTGCAAAGGTGCAGGGCATGATCGCAGTCGGCCCGGGATTTGAGAAAGAAGATGGCCGGCAGCAGGTCATACCGGGCCAGAATCTGGATGATCTGGCCAAAGGGCGGCAGGCGCCGCGGCGGTGCCAGCAGGGGCGGGCGGCGCTGGGCGGCATATTCGTGGACCTTGCGGTAGAGCCGCGGGCGGCCGGATTTGCCGGATCGATCCACCAGCGGCATCAGGGTGCCCGAAGGATGCAGGAAAAGGGTCGCCAGGGGCACGGGGCGTCCCTTGGCTTCCACCGCCGCACACCGCCGGCCGCGGATGGCCTCGAGCCAGGCGGCGATCCTGCCGGCGTTGCCGATGGTGGCCGAAAGCAGCAGCAGCGGGATGCGCGCCGGCAGGTAGATCATCACCTCTTCCCAGACTACCCCGCGCTCGGGCTCGCCCATGAAATGGGCCTCGTCCAGGACCACTATGTCGGTGTTCAGGTCGATCCCCTGGTGCATGGCATCGTAGAGCTGATTGCGCAGGATCTCGGTGGTCCCCGTTATCAGAGCCGCATCGGGATTTTCCTTGCGGTCCCCGGTGAGAATGCCCACGGCGCCGGTACCGAAAACCGAGCCGAACTCGAGATATTTGGCGTTGGTCAGGGCCTTGAGCGGCGAGGCGTACCAGGCGCGGCCCCCGGCTTTCAAAATCTGCGCGATGGCGCGCTCGGCGATCCATGTTTTACCGGCCCCGGTGGGGGCGGTGACCAGACAGTCGGCGCTTTGCACCGCCTTGAGGGCCTCGGTCTGGAAAGGATCCGGCACGAAGGGGGACGCTTCGGGAACCCCGATCTGGCCGAAGAGCCGCGTGAGTCTGCGGTCGGCCCCCGGTTTAAGGCGTTGTTCTTCGCGGCCCCGGTCCCTGTCGCGGCGGGCCGGGGGGCGTTTGATGGGAAATCGCCGCGGTGGCATCAGAGACGGTCGATCATCGACCGCACCTCTTCCCGGGCGCGACTGTCGACGTCAAAGGGCGAGGCCCCGTTCAAGTCGGCCTCGATGAGGGCATCGTCATAAGGGATGGCTCCGATAAATTCAAAATCGGCCAGATGTTTTTTAAGAAAAGCGATGTCCTGATCCGAGCGGACCTTGTTGCCCACGATGCTGATCTGGCGCAGGCCGATCTCGGCTGCCAGATGGCGAATGTGGCCGGCGGTGTCGATGCTGCGCCGGCCCGGCTCCACCACCACGATGAGCCGGTCCACCGACTGAGCCGTCCCCCGGCCCAGATGCTCGATGCCGGCCTCCATGTCCATGACCACCACTTCGTTGCGAGCCAGGACGATATGGGTCACCAGGGCTTTCAGCAGGGTGCTCTCCGGACAGATGCACCCGGAGCCGCCTTTCTTGACCCCCCCGAGGCGCATCAGCTTGATGTTCTCCAGACGGGCCGAAAGAGCGTCGGGGAGATCGTCCACCTTGGGGTTGAGGCGGAAAAAGCCGCCGATGGTACCCGGCTGGGCCCCGGTGCGCTCGAAAATCAATTCCTTCATCTCCGCGATGGGGACGATGGACTGGGCATCGGCGATCCCCACGGCCGCGGCTAGATTGGCGTCTGGATCGGCGTCGATGGCCAGCACATTGCGGCCCTGGGCGTTGAGGGTTCGGATGAGCAGGGCCGAGAACGTGGTTTTACCCACGCCGCCCTTGCCGCTGACAGCGATTTTCATGATCGGTTGTCCTTTCCTCGAAATGACACGGTTACGAGCGGCCTATTATAACGCAGATCGTGATTAGGGCAAGGCGCCGGGTTTGATGCCGGCAAATCTTGGTGAACCTAAATGGCTGGATCCGGTTGGAAAGAAAACGGAACCTGGCGACCGCACCGATAAAAGCTGAAGCGAGAATACCCCCTCACGATTCTGGGCAAAAAAAGCGCGGTTGGACTCGGTCTGGTTTGGCCCGCATTCATCGCTGGATGCCACCGGCGGTTGACCAGGTGCCGGATTTCAAGATAGGACATGTCTGGCCCTGCTGCGGATAGAGCGCCTTCAGCCGCTCGGGCAGGCCCTTATCAATCAACCCTTCGGGTTTTTCTGGAGCAAGACCATGAATGAGGCGACCCGGAACTCAGTCATCAAGCCCGAGATCCTGGCCCCGGCCGGGGAGCGCGACAGTTTTCTGGCCGCCTTGGCCGCCGGTGCCGATGCGATCTACTGCGGCTTTAAACGCTATTCGGCGCGCATGGCGGCCAAAAATCTTTCTTTGGAGGAGTTGGCCTCTTTAACCCAACTGGCGCATGAACGCCAAACCCGCGTCTACGTGGCCCTAAACACCCTGCTGCGGTTGGACGAACTGGACGACACCGGACAAATTATCAAAGCGCTGGTGCGTCAAGTGAAACCCGACGGTCTGATTGTCCAGGATCTGGCCGCCATCGAATTGGCGCGCCAGGCATCTTTTGAAGGAGAGCTGCATCTGTCGACCCTGGCCAACGTGACATTTCCCAAGGCCCTTGAACTGGTCCACCAGACTTGGCGGGTGGATCGGGTGGTGGCGCCCCGGGAGCTTTCCATCGATGCGCTGCGCCTTCTGGCCGCCGGCTGTCCGGCGGGGTTGAAGCTGGAAGTGTTCATCCACGGGGCCTTGTGCTACGCGATTTCGGGTCGCTGTTACTGGAGCAGCTTTATGGGGGGCCGCAGCGGTCTGCGGGGGCGCTGTGTCCAGCCCTGCCGGCGCCGCTACAGCCAAGGGGAGAGCGCAGAGCGGTTTTTCTCCTGCCAGGATCTGAGCCTGGACGTGCTGGTCAAGGCGCTCAAGACCGTGGAAAACGTGGCGGCCTGGAAGATCGAGGGACGCAAAAAAGGACCCCACTACGTCTACTACACCGTGATGGCCTATCGGTTGTTGCGCGACCAGGGCCATGACCCCCAGGCCAAGCGCGATGCCTTGGCCCTGCTCGAACGGGCCTTGGGGCGACCCGGAACCCACTACCATTTTCTGCCCCAGCGACCCCAGCAGCCCATGGCTCAGGGCGAGGCCGGGGCATCGGGTCTTTTTGTGGGACGGCTTAAAGGAGAGGCCAAGGGCGGTGTTTTTCTGTCGCCGCGCGAACCCTTGATGGCCGGGGACATGATCCGCATCGGCTATGAAGACGATCCCTGGCACATGGTCATGCGCATCGGCAAGGCGGTGCCCAAGGCCGGCCGCTATCATATTCGTCCGGGCCGCGGCCGTATGCCCCCCAAAGAGGCCCCCGTTTTTGTCATCGATCGCCGGGAACCGGCCCTGGCCGGCATGATCGCCGATCTGGGGAAACGCCTGGCTCCTGCCGAGCCAACGGCCCCGGATTCCAGCTTTGTGGCCCGCCTGCCTTCAAGCCGGCGGCCGGACTGGCCCCTGACACGGACCGCTGTCGGCTGGATGCCGCGGCGGGGCCGGCAGCAGTCGCTCTGGCTTTCGGGTGCGGCCCTTGACCAACTGCCCGGCGGCATCTCACCCTGGTGGTGGCTGGCGCCGGTGATCTGGCCGGACGATGAACAGCAGGTGGCCGGGTGGGTGAACACCGCCCTGGAACGCGGCGCCGGCGGATTCGTGGTCAACGCCCCCTGGCAGCGGGCTCTTTTTCCAAGGCAGATCCCATGCCCCTTGTGGGCCGGCCCGTTTTGCAACCTGGCCAATCCCCTGGCTCTGGAGGCGGTCGAAAAGATTGGATGCCGTGGGGCCATCGTCAGCCCGGAACTCGGGTCCGCGGATCTGCTGGCACTGCCGGGCCGCAGCCGGCTCCTTTTGGGCATCGTCGTGTCCGGCCATTGGCCCCTGTGCCTGGCGCGGACCGTAAACGAGGATCTCAAGATGCAAACGGCGTTCACCAGCCCCAAAGGCGAGGCGGCCTGGACCGTGGCCCATGGCGCCAACATCTGGGTCTATCCGAACTGGATTCTGGACCTGTCCGCTTATGAGGACGATTTGATCCGCGTCGGCTACCGGATGCTGGTGCGTCTCGACGAAAAGGTGCCGGCAGGCGTTTCGATAAAACAGCGCCCAGGCTTGTGGAATTGGAACCTGGGGCTGCGCTGAGGCCGGCGCCGGTTATTGGCTGCCCTGCCTGCGTGGAAAGATGGCTTGCGATTCGGCGGACTTTGGCGTTAAGGTAAAAATGCTGGTCAATCTGCGGAGGATCTTCCTTTTTTAAGGCGCAACTGTTTTTCCAGCTCCGCATAGAGGGCTTTTTTCTTTTCGGCCTGTTCGGCCTGGATGGCGTCGACCTTGCGGGTCAGGGCCTTACGTTCCTCTTGGAATTGTTTGATCGCGTCGGCGAAAGCAGGCGTTTGGGTGTCGTCGGGAAGGGTTTCGAGGCCTGTATGATTGCGAACGAAAAGGCGCGTTCCGAACCCGCCCTCGACCAGTTCGATGATCCCCATTTCGTGAAGCTTGACGCAGATGCGGTTGGCCTGTTCGGTTGAAAAGTTCAACATCGTGGCCACCGCCGCAACGGAGGGGGGGACATTTTCGCGATGGGTCAACAAGCGAATGGCGGCAACCACAAGGTGTCCTTGATGGTAAATTCGGGTCATGAGAGCGCCTCTTGTCTCCAAGGTTTCTTGACAGTCTCGGACGAGCAGCGTACCATCGCCGCTTGATTTGTCAAGCGCGGCGCCGTCCTTCAGCCACGCCGTCCTTCAGCCACTTTCCGCAAGAGCGGAAGTGGTCTTTTTCTATTCACCTGCCGGCATGCCCTGACGCTGTCATAAATGATGGGCAAATCCGTCGACAGAACCGATCCTATACGGACAGGGAGGAAGCATGACCGAAATCATCGATGTCACCGCCCGGGAGATTCTCGATTCACGCGGCAATCCGACGGTGGAAGTGGATATCAAGCTTGCCTGCGGTGCCTCGGGCCGGGCTGCGGTCCCTTCAGGCGCTTCGACCGGCAAGCGCGAAGCCCTTGAATTGCGCGATACCCGGGCCAAGCGTTACGGCGGCAAGGGGGTGACCCGGGCGGTGGGCAACGTCAACCAGGAGATCGGCCCCACCATCATGGGCATGGACGCCACCGACCAGGCCGGTCTTGACCGGCACCTGGTCAATCTGGACGGTTCGGAGAACAAGAGCAAACTGGGGGCCAACGCGATTTTGGGGGTTTCCATGGCTGCGGCCAGGGCTGCCGCCAACGCGCTGGGACTGCCGCTGTACCGGTATCTGGGGGGCATCAATGCGCGTTACCTGCCCATGCCGATGATGAACATCGTCAACGGCGGGGCCCACGCCGCCAACAATCTGGATATTCAGGAGTTCATGATCATTCCGGTGGGCGCCTCTTCGGCGGCCCAGGCCGTTCGCATGGGCGCCGAGACCTTCCATACGCTTAAGAAAATTCTCAAGGCGGCCGGCCACACCACCGGAGTGGGCGACGAGGGCGGGTTCGCGCCCAACCTCGAGTCCAACGAGGCGGCCATCGGTTATATCCTCCAGGCCATTGAGGAAGCCGGCTATGTGCCGGGAAAAGAGATCGCCCTCGGCCTGGATGCCGCCGCCAGCGAGTTTTTCCAAAAAAACCGCTACGTGCTCAAATCGGAAAACAAGTCGCTGACCACCGCTCAGATGATCGATTATTATCAAGCCCTGGTGGAAAAATACCCCATCGTCTCCATCGAGGACGGCCTTGCCGAACAGGATTGGAAGGGGTGGCAGAAAATGACTGAACGGCTCGAAGGTGCCATTCAGATCGTTGGCGACGATGTCTTTGTCACCAACCCGAAAATCCTGGCCAAAGGCATTGAGGAGGGGATTGCCAATTCGATTCTGATCAAGCTGAATCAAATCGGCACGGTGACCGAAACCCTGGAGGCGGTGGAGATGGCCAAGCAGGCCGGCTACACCACGGTGATTTCCCACCGCAGCGGGGAGACCGAGGACGCCTTTATCGCCGATCTGGCCGTGGGGCTCAACGCCGGGCAGATCAAGACCGGCAGCTTGTCGCGCAGCGACCGGATCGCCAAGTACAACCAGTTGCTGCGCATCGAAGAGGAACTCGGCAAGACGGCGTGTTTCGCAGACGATGTCTTGTGAATCCAGGCCCCAGAGCGGTGCCGCTCGCGCAACTCGTCTTTGATCTTCATGGGACCGCGGAGCGCCACCGCACTTTTAAAATGATGGCATCGATACCCCGAAGAAATCGGGGGAAATGTTGAACCTTTGTACGACGGGAATGAAGGTATGACGAGCAAGGCAAAATTCATCTTCGTAACGGGCGGTGTGCTCTCTTCACTGGGCAAGGGGCTGGCTTCGGCGGCCATCGGCGCCCTGCTGGAAAGCAGGGGGCTGACCGTGACCATTCAGAAACTCGATCCTTACATCAATGTGGACCCCGGCACGATGAATCCCTTTCAACACGGGGAGGTCTTTGTCACCGATGACGGGGCTGAAACCGATCTCGATCTGGGCCACTACGAGCGTTTTACCCGGGCCAAACTCGGCAAGAACAACAACTTTACCACCGGCAAAATCTACCATTCGGTGATTACCAAAGAGCGCCGGGGCGATTATCTCGGGGGGACGGTACAGGTGATTCCCCACATCACCGACGAGATAAAGAACAGCATCCGTTTGGTGGCGGCCGACGTGGACGTGGTGATCGTTGAAATCGGCGGTACGGTGGGCGACATCGAGGGGCTTCCTTTTCTCGAGGCCATCCGGCAATTCCGTGCCGAAGAGGGCAAAGAGAATGTTCTTTACATCCATTTGACCCTGGTGCCCTACCTGGGCACCTCCGGTGAGGTCAAGACCAAACCGACCCAGCACAGCGTCAAGGAACTGCGCTCCATCGGCATCCAGCCCGACATCCTTTTGTGCCGGTCCCACCGCATCCTGGACAAGGACATCAAGGCCAAGATCGCCTTGTTTTGCAACGTGGGGATCGACGCGGTAATTACCGCCAAGGATGTCGAGTGCATTTACGAAGTGCCGCTTTGCTTCCACCGGGAGGGGCTGGACGACAAGATCGTCGAGTTGCTGCATATCTGGACCCGTGCTCCGCGGCTGGAGGCCTGGGAAGATGTGTTGCGGGCATGGACCGAGCCGCGGTGCCAGGTGACCATCGCCATTGTGGGCAAGTACGTCGATTTGACCGAATCCTACAAAAGCCTCAACGAGGCGTTGCGCCACGGCGGATTCGCCAACGGATGCCGGGTGAACCTCTCGTTCATCGATTCGGAAACCATAGACAAGGCCAAGGTGGCTGAGGCGCTCGGATCGGCCGACGGGATCCTGGTGCCGGGCGGCTTCGGATCGCGCGGCGTGGAGGGTAAGATCGCCGCAGCCCAGTTCGCCCGTGAACATCGGGTGCCTTATTTCGGCATCTGTCTCGGGATGCAGATCGCCGTTATCGAATTTTCGCGCCATGTAGCGGGAGTTACAGGGGCGCACAGCAGTGAGTTCGATTCGGCCTGCACCGACCCGGTGATCTACCTGATGCGCGAATGGTACGACGAGCAGAGCGGTACGATGCAGCACCGGGATGTCGATTCGGAAAAGGGCGGCACCATGCGTCTGGGGGCTTATCTTTGCGATCTGCACGAAGGCACCCTGGCCCATCGGGCCTACGGGACGTCCCGGATCAGTGAACGCCACCGCCATCGCTACGAATTCAACAATGCCTATCTGGATCGATTGACGCAAGTCGGGATGAGGGTCAGCGGAACCTCACCGAACAAGGAGTTGGTGGAAATTATCGAGCTGGAGGACCATCCCTGGTTCTTGGGCTGCCAGTTCCACCCCGAGTTCAAGTCCCGTCCCATGGAGCCCCATCCGTTGTTTCGGGACTTCATCGCGGCGGCCTTCAAAAAGGCCCAGGGGTAGCGACCTGAAAAATCTGCAGGATCAAATCTCTGCTTCAATCAAGGCACGGACGATTTCGAAAAGCGCTGCATCCTCGGAAAAGATGAGGGCCTTTCGAAAATCATCTGCAAAGCCCGATGGCGGCCCGAGACACCGTTCAGCCCCGGATTGTTAAAGCGCTTCGTAAGGTGTGAACCCTTTCGGACGCCCGTCGCGCAACGACTCGCGGGGGTGATGGAACTCCGGGCTGTCGTAGACGTGCTGGAGCAGCCGCTGCCGGTCATCCGGGGCCGCCAGGTGGGCGATGCCGACCACCCGTTCGGCAAACGAAAGCCCCCGCGGATCGAAGGCCCCGTATTCGGTGACGAGGACCACCGGGTCGGCGGCGATGGCGGTGGTGGTGATCCCCGCCGGGCATTTGTCCACGATTTTACTGATCCCCTTGCCGGTTTGGGCGGTCATGGCGATGATCGGCACCCCGCCGGGAGACAGGGCCGCACCGCGCAGAAAGTCGCACTGGCCTCCCACTCCGCTGTAAATGCGACGGGCCTGAAGCGAATCGGCCCAGACGTTGCCGTGCAGGTCGACACCGATGGCGCTGTTGATGGCCACCATTTTCGGCTCGCGGGCGATGTTGAGGATGCTGTTGGTGTAGTCGCAGGGGCGGCTCTGGACAGAACTGTTGAAATCGAGCCAGGCGTAGCCGTCCGCGTCGCCTGCCAGAAAAAGCGACGACATGGCAAAGTTGGAATGGGTGAAGGTGTGCCGGTTGGTCACGGCGCCGGCATCCACCAGGCGCTGCATGGCGTCAGCGAACAGTTCGGTGTGGATGCCAAGATCCTGCACCCCTTTGGCCAGGATGGCGTCGGTGACCGCTTCGGGCACCTGGCCGATACCGTACTGGAGCGTGGTCCCGTCCTCGATGTAAAGCTCTGCGATGAGCCGCCCGATGCGCCGGGCGGCTTCATCCGGTGGTTTAACCGGGCTGATCGGCAGGGGATAGTCGGTGTCGATAAGATAGTCGATCATGTGCACCGGTACGGTGGTCCCCAGCACAAAAGGCATGCTGGCGTTGCGTTCGGCGATGACCAGGCCGCCCTGGCGGCGCGCTTCGCGGATGGCGGCCTGGACGCCTTCCACCGCGGTGCCCAGGCTGTAGTTGCCCCCATTGTCCGGCCCGGCCACACCGATCAGCGCCACGTTCGGATGCAGCTGGGTCTTTAGTTGGCGGGGGACGTCGGACAGATGCATGAGTTGGTACTTGGCCCACCCCCGGTTGGCCGCATCCCGCGAAGCGGGCCCGTTGAAGATGATGCGATGGGTGATGCGCCGGCAGGTGGCCTCGGAAAACAGGGCCTCGATTTCGCCCAGCAGTAAGATTCCGAGCAGTTCCACGCCGTTGATCTCCTCGTCGTCGGCCAATTGGCCGAGCAGCACCTGGGGGGTGGCGGCGTTTCCTGCGGTATAGATCCGGCTCCCGGGGGGAAGCAGCTTGGGGTTGATGACTTCCTGCGGGTGTTGTATCCGTTTCATGCGCACCTCCTTGGGCGGTTTTTCCAATCCGTAAATCGCGCGTTGCCCTTCACACTCGAATTCAGGCGGCTGGAAAGATCCAAGATGCCGAATGGGTTGAATCTACACTCAAAATCCAACACTGGCAACTGCAAGTAAGGAAGGAAAGGACTTTTTGATGCCCCCCCATCAGCTCATCCCCCGGCCCGACACTCTCCAGGTCGGCTGGGGCTGGTTCCAGGTCCTGCTGACCCTGACGTTCAGCCTCCACATTCTGCTGATGAACGCCATGTTCGGCGGCGTGGTGGTTACTTTGGCCGGTGGCTGGCGCCGCGTCGGTCCGGGTGCACCGGCGGCCCGTGACATGGCCGGCCGGGTGCCCACCCTGGTGGCCCTGGCCGTCAATGCCGGCGTGGTGCCGCTGCTCTTTTTGCAGGTCCTTTACGGGCACTTCTTTTATGCCAGCAGCATCCTGATGGCGCGCTGGTGGCTGGCGGTGATCCCGGCACTCATCGTGGCCTACTACGCCGCCTATGTCGTTTATTTCCGCTACGAGGCGCCCCTGCAACGCATCGGAAGCCTGCTGGCCATCGGGTTGCTGCTCTACGTGAGCTTCATGTTCGCCAGCAACAGCACCCTGGCCCTTACACCGGCACGCTGGGCGGCCGGGTTCGAGAATCCGTCCGGCGCGTGGCTCAACCTCGCAGAACCGACCCTCTGGCCGCGCTGGCTGCACATGGTGGTGGGGGCCGTGGCCGTGGGGGGACTTTTCGCGGCCCTGATCCAGGACGGGCGCGCACGCCGGGGGATGGCCGGGGCGGCGGCGGCCCGCGACTGGGCTTTGCGTTTTTTCACCCACGGCAGTCTGATCCAGATGGCGATCGGGCTCTGGTGGCTTATGGCCCTGCGCGCGGATGTGATGCGCCTTTTCATGGGCGGACGGCCGCTGGCCTCGGGGCTGCTCATCGCCGGCATCGGCACCGGGGTCTGGGCCGTGGTCCTCGGATTTCAAAAAAAGGTTAAATCCGCCGCCGCCTGGCTCGTGGCGACGGTGGCCGTCATGGCCGTGCTGCGTGAGATCGTGCGCTTCGGCTACCTTGAGGGGGTGTTTCACCCCGGCCAACTGACCGTTGCGCCGCAGGTCTCACCCCTGATCTTCTTTTTGGCCGTTTTGGCCGTGGGTATCGGTTGCGTCGCCTACATGCTCAAGCTGGCCCTCCGGGCTGCCAAGGAGGGTTGAGATGAACTATCCGGTCTGGGACCTGATGTTTACGGGCGGCGGCTTTTGGATCGCCCTGGTCGCCGTCACCCACGTCTTTGTAAGCCATTTTGCCGTGGGCGGCGGGTTGTGGCTCGTGCTGGTCGAGCGCCGGGCCCGGCGCACCCATGATGCCGCCCTGCTGGACTTTCTGCGGGGGCATGCCAGGTTTTTTCTTTTGCTGACCATGGTGTTCGGCGGCATTTCGGGGGTGGGCATCTGGTGGACCATCGCCCTGCTTAACCCAGCGGCCACCAGCGCCCTGATCCACACCTTCGTTTTCGGCTGGGCCGCCGAGTGGGTCTGTTTTCTCGGCGAGATCGTGGCCTTGCTCGTCTATTACTACAAGTTCGACACCATGGCCCCGCGCGACCACGAGATCGTCGGCTGGTTCTACTTTGCTTTCGCCTGGCTGTCGCTTTTTTTGATCAACGGGATTATCGGCTTCATGCTCACGCCGGGCAGCTGGATCCAGAGCGGCAGCTTCTGGGAAGGGTTTTTCAACCCGAGCTTTTGGCCGTCCCTGGTTTTTCGTACCGCCCTGGCGGCGATGACCGCCGGGATTTTCGGAATGCTCACCGGCGCCTGGCAGTACGATGCCGGCCTGCGCCGGCGGGCGGTGCGTTACAGCGCCGGCTGGGTCCTGGCCCCGTTCGTGGTTATGGCGCTGGCCGGTTTATGGTATCTGCGCGCCCTGCCCGAAGCCCAGCAGGCCATGGTCCTCCAAGGCGCCCGAGAAGTGGCGCCTTGGCTGAAACGCTTTATCTGGCTGAGCCCGCTGCTGCCGGCAGGCACTGCGCTGGCCCTTTTCAGACTGCCCAGGCCGGCGCATCAATTGCTCGCCGTGGCGGTGGCGCTCATCGGGTTCGCCCACCTGGGCAGCTTCGAGTTCATCCGCGAGGCGGGCAGAAGGCCTTGGGTGATCTACGGTTCCATGTACGCCAACGCCGTTACCCGGGCCGAGGCGGCTGAACTTAAGGACGGGTCCTTTCTTAAAGCCGCCAGGTGGTCCCGGATCCGGAAAGTGGACCTGGAGAACATGACCCAGGCCGGCCGCGAACTTTTCCGCCTCCAGTGCAGCGCCTGCCATGCCCTGGGCGGGCCGATGAACGACATCGTCCCGCTGACCGCCGATTTTACCGAAGATGGGCTGGAAGCCCAGCTGGCGGGCCAGGGCCGCCTGGCAGCCTACATGCCGCCTTTTTTCGGCAACGCCGCGGAGCGGCGCGCCCTGGCGGCCTATCTGTGCCGGACGGTCCAGGGGAAAACGCCGCAGGATCGAGTGGCCGCAACGGCCCGGGAATCGATCCCGGATCCGGCGCCCTTCGATCCTGAGCAGGACGAGTACGTGCTGCTGGCCTGGAACAACCTCGGGATGCACTGCCTGAGCGACTCGGATCCGTGGTGGGTGATCCTGCCCCCGGCCAACGACCTGCACGCCCAGCTGATCCGGCGCGGAGAGACTCCCGAACTGGTCACAGAGAACGTGGTGCTGACCTACCGGGTCGAGTCCGGGTTCGAGCACCCCGAGGCCCAGGTCGAGTTCTGGCACCACGCCCGATCGAATTTCGGTCTGGAGCAGGACCTGGCGCCGGGTGTCGGACTTTCGGGCAACCGGGTTGGGGGGGGAATGAAATTCGACGCGGAAAGACAAATCTTTGCTGCTACCCTGGTTCCGGTTGTTCCTTATCAGGACGGCCGCTACAATCCCTATCCGGTCTTTACGGTGGAAGCACGCGACAGCCGCAGCCAGGCCCTGTTGGCCGAGACCCGGGTGGTGGCGCCCACCAGCAGCGAGATGGGCTGCACCAAATGCCACGGCGGAGGGTGGCGGGTGGAGGGCAAGGCCGGGTTTACCCAAGAGACGAGCCGGCGCATCCTCAAGGTCCACGACAAGCACAGCGGCACCGCATTGCTGGCAGGGGCCGAAGCCGGAAATCCGCGCCTTTGCCAAAGCTGCCATGCCGACCCGGTCCTGAACACTGCCGGCCGTGCGGACCTGCTCAATTTCCCGGCGGCCATCCACGGCTGGCATGCCAACTACCTTACCGGCCGCGGGGCCGATGCCTGTGCCATGTGCCATCCCTCCGACCCGGCCGGGCCGACCACATGCCTGCGCGGGCCCCATGCCCGCAACCTGGACTGCACCCACTGCCACGGCACCCTGGAAGATCACGCCCTGAGTCTGCTCAAACACGAAGATCAAACCGGCAAAGCGGGGGCGCGCCGTCTCATGGCGCACCTGGAGGCAAGAACCCTGGCGCACAAGGAAGAAATCATCGGCCGCCTTCCCTGGATCCAGGAGCCCGACTGCACCGGATGCCACACGGATGCTTTTGTGCGGCCGGACCCGGCGGATGTTTCGGCCTTCAACCGATGGACCGGCGGGGCCGCGGATCTTTACCGCATGCGCACGGATGATACCGGGCTCTTGCAGTGCGAGGCCTGCCACGGTGCCACGCACGCCGTCTACCCGGCGGCCAACCGGTGGTTCGGCCGCGACCGCGACAACCTCCAGCCGCTCCAGTACCAGGGCAACCGGCGGCCCATCGGTGCCGGGGGCAAATGCAAGGTCTGCCATCGCATCGATATGGAAGATTCGGTGCACCATGAGGGGATGCCCGCAGGCGGCTGACCCGGGCCGTCTTGCCGCTATCCCGGTGATACCGGGATAGGCGGCTATTGAGCGGTTCGATGCAGGGCTAGGGTGCAAAATCGTTCCAGCACGGCGCTGCCTGCATGGGACAAGGCTCCCAGCCCCCGGATGAGCTCATCGGGATTTTGCCCCTGGCGGATCAGGGCCCCGGCCGTTTCACGGATATAGGTTTCCATGATGGGGGCATCGAATTCAGGGTGGAACTGAACCCCCCAACCGGTTTCTCCCACGGCAAAAGCGTGGTGTCCGTCCCGGGCGGAGCCGGCCAGCCGGACCGCCCCGGGCGGCAGGGCGAGCACCGACTGGGTATGGCAGGCGATGACCATTATTTCACCGGGCAGGTCTTTGAACAGAAAATTACCGTGTCCTTGGGCGGTCAGGCGAATTTGCACCGCGCCCATCTCCATGCCGCTGGGGTTGTCGCCCACCCGGCCGCCCAAGGCGTGGGCGATGAGTTGATGGCCGTAGCAGATGCCCAACAGCGGGACCTCCTGTTTCATCACGGTGGGAATCCAGGCCGCGGTGGTTTCACTCCAGGGCCGGCGATCGGTGACCATGTCGTGGGACCCGGTCAGAACGACGCCCGCGAAATCCACCGCATCGGGCAGAGGCCGGCCGCAACAGGCGTCCGCAACCTCAAAAAACTCAGGCGCCAACCCCGAGCGGTCCATGATCCAGTTTTCGAAATCGCCACGTTGGGCCGCCAGGCCGGCAAAGGTGCTTCCCAGCTTCAGAATCAGGATTTTTTTCACGCCGCTTTCCACCCTTCATTGAATTGCTGACAGAACGATGAGAGTCTTGACATGTATAAGTCGGCCCCGGTATGTAATCAAGATTTGTCGAATCGGCGTGCCGCCGGAGACACCTTCAAGAACCCAGCGGCGCGCCTCGTAACCAACCGTCGCATGGAGAAACGTGCATGAACCCGATCGCCGCCCAACTGAACGAAGTGATATCCCGTGCCAACCCCGATCTTTTCGAGATGTTGGCCCCCATGGGCAAACAACTTTTTTTCCCCAAAGGAATCTTGAGCCAGAGCGCCGAAGCCAAGGAAAAGGCCCATCGCTTCAACGCCACCATCGGAATCGCCACCGACCGCCGTGGAACCATGCACTTTAAGTCGGTAATGGCGCCGCTGGGGGATCTGAAGCCCGAAAAGACCCTCAACTACGCGCCCTCCTTCGGTCTCGCGGACCTGCGCCGTTGCTGGACTGAGGCCCTGCTAGAAAAGAATCCGAGCCTGGCGGGAAAGGCCATCAGCCTGCCGGTGGTCTGCAGCGGCGTGACCCATGCCCTGAGCACCTTTGCCGATCTGTGGGTGGCGCCGGGAGACGTGCTGGTGCTGCCCGATATGATGTGGGGCAACTACAGCATGATTTTCGGGGTGCGCAGGGGGGCCAGGATCGCCACCTACCGTTTTTTCAACGAGATCGGTGGATTGGACATCGAGGCCTTCGAGGATGTCGTGAGCCGCGAAGCCAAAGAGAACGGTAAGGTCATCGTTCTGCTCAACTTTCCCCACAACCCATCAGGCTATACGCCCAGCGAAATCGAGGCCGAATCCATCGCAAGGTGCCTGGTCAAACAGGCCGAGTCCGGCGCGCGGATCCTTGCCGTTACCGACGATGCTTACTTCGGGCTCTTTTACACCGCCGAAACGATGCGCGAGTCCCTGTTCGCGCGCCTGGTCGATCGCCACCCGCGGCTTCTGGCGGTCAAGGTGGACGGTGCGACCAAGGAAAACTTCGTCTGGGGGCTGAGGGTCGGATTCATCACTTACGGCTGCCCGCTGGAGGGTGATCCGCGGCCGGTGTACGAGGCCCTGGAAAAAAAGACCGCCGGGTCCATCCGCGGCACGATTTCCAACGCGTCCCACCTGAGCCAGCGCCTGGTGCTGGATTCGATGCAGAGCCCCGACTACCGGGAAGAGAAGCAGGAAAAGTTCGAGGTCCTCAAAGAGCGTGCCGAGCGGGTCAAGCAGGTGCTGGCGGACTCCAAGTACGCCGCGGCCTGGGATGTCTATCCGTTCAACTCCGGCTACTTCATGTGCCTGCGGCTTAAGACCGTGGCGGCCGAAACCTTGCGGGTTCACTTGCTGGACCGTTACGGGGTGGGGCTCATCGCCCTGGGTGAACAAAACCTGCGGGTGGCCTTTTCATGCATCGAGGCCGATGATATCCAGGCCCTTTTCGACACCATCCTTCAGGGCGTGGAGGACCTGAGTCCCCGATGACTGCCCCGGCCCCCGCTAATGGAGGGACGGTTGCCCGAAAGCGCCGCAAGATGACCGACTGGATTCCGGTGGATTTTTCCCGGGCCGGCCGGTGGGCCGTACACTTCGTGCTTATCGGGGTGATCGCCGGGCTGGGGGCCGCCCTCTTTCAGTACCTGACCCAGTTGGGGCTCCATCATTTTCTGGACGGTTTGGCCGGTTACCGGCCGCCACCGCCGGCGGGCGAGCACCACCTGATGGCGCCCACCGCTACGCCATTCAATCGCTGGATTCTGCTGGTCCTGCCGATTGTCGGCGGGCTGCTCAGCGGCTGGATCGTCTACACGTTCGCCCCGGAAGCCGAGGGGCACGGCACCGATGCGGCCATCGACGCCTTCCACCGCCACGGCGGATTCATCCGTGGCCGGGTGCCGATCATCAAGACCATCGCCTCCACCCTGACCCTGACCACCGGGGGCAGCGGCGGCCGGGAGGGGCCCATCGCCCAGATCGGGGCCGGTTTCGGCTCCTTTCTGGCGACCCGTCTGGGCCTGTCCAACCGCGACCGGCGCATCATGATGGCCGCCGGGGTGGCTGCCGGGGTGGGCAGCATTTTCCGGGCACCGCTGGCCGGGGCCCTGTTCGCCGCCGAAGTGCTCTACCGGGATCCGGAATTCGACTCGGAGGTGATCATCCCGGCCGGTATTTCCTCGGTGGTGGCCTACTGTATCTTCTGCCTGATCTTTGGCTGGGGCTCTCTTTTTCAGGCTCCGGCCTTCGTTTTCCGCCAGCCCCTGGAGCTGGGGCCTTACCTGGTGCTGGCGGTGATCCTTTCCGGCATCGGATGGTTCTATGTTAAATCCTTTTACGGCACGGTGGACATTTTTCATCGCTGGCGCATTCCAAATTTCCTCAAGCCGGCCGTTGGCGGGCTGCTGACCGGGCTCATCGGTTTTTTCTTACCCCAGACCCTGGCATTCGGGTATGGGTTTGCCCAGCAGGCCCTCTTCTGCCACCTTTCGGTGCCGTTTTTGCTGGCATTGGCATTCGGCAAGATCCTCACCACCTCGTTTACCATCGGTTCCGGGGGCAGCGGCGGGGTGTTCGGACCGTCCATCGTGATCGGCGGCGCCATGGGTGGGGCGGTGGGGTTGATTTTTCACGATATCATGCCCTCGGTGGTTACCGATCCGGGAGCATTCGTGGTGGTGGGCATGGCCGGTTTTTTCACGGCGGTGTCCAACACGCCCATCTCGACGATCATCTTCGTCTCGGAGATGACCAATTCTTACGGCCTGCTGCTGCCCAGCCTGCTGGTCTGCTCGGTGGCCTATCTGCTGTCGCGCAATTTCACCATTTTTCACAACCAGGTCAAAAGCCGCATCGATTCCCAGGCCCATGCCGGAGAGTTTTTTGTCGATATCCTTCAGACCATCCGGGTCAAGGACCTGATCGAGTCGGTGCGCAAGGTCGAGCTGATACCGGAGAGCATGCCGTTTCTCGATTTCAAGCAGTACTTTTCCCGCACCAAACAGCACTATTTTCCCGTCATGGACGCGGCAGGGCGGATGGTGGGCATCTTTTCGAGCACCGACATCCGGGCCGTGCTCTTTTCCCGTGAGATCGAGCATCTGGTGGTGGTGCGTGACATCGCCACCAGCGAGATCATCGTCACCACCCCGGCCGAAGACCTCAACCACGTGATGCAAAAATTCACCACGCGCAACATCGACAGCCTGCCCGTGGTGAATGCCGAGGACCACGGGCAGCTGATCGGGATGCTCGACCGGCGCGACGTCATCGCCTACTACAACCGGCGTGTACAGGAACTCAAGAGCCAGGCCGGCCGCTGATCCATGCCGTGCGGCGCTTCTTGGTGATATTTTTGCGGCACATTGCCGTCAGTACCTGACCCGCATCAGGCAAAGGCCCCCGGGCGGTGCCGTGGCACCGCAGCGGGAACGGTCGCCGCCTGCCAGGATTGCGGCCATTTCGGCCTGCGCACGTTTACCCATTCCGATTTCCACCAGCGTCCCGACGATATTGCGCACCATGAAGCGCAGAAAACCGTTGCATTCGATGTCGAAGATGATACGGCCTTCGTCGCCGGTCGTCAGATCGGCGCGGTGGACGGTGCGCACCGTGGTGGCACGCGGACTGCCGGCGCCCTCGAAGGCCTTGAAATCGTGGGTGCCGCACAGGGTCTGGGCTGCCCGGGCCATGGCCCCGGCATCAAGAGGGCGGCGAATCTGCCAGACGTACTGGCGGCCGATGGCGGCCGGCCGGATCCGATTGAGGATATGGTAACGGTAGTGCTTGGAGCGCACGTCGAAGCGGGCATGGAAGTCGTCTGCAGCGATGACGCATTCGCTGATCACGATGTCGGCGGGCAGGAGGCTGTTGAGCCCTTTCAAAAAGGCCTGGGGGGCGATCCGGGTCTCGGCGCGAAAATGGGCCGTCTGGCCCAGGGCGTGGACCCCGGCGTCGGTGCGCCCGGAGCCGATCAGGGGCACCGGCCGGCGCAGCATGACGGCCAGGGCCGTTTCGATGGCGGCCTGGATGGTCGGCTCGGTTCTTTGGCGCTGCCAGCCGTGATAGGCGGTGCCGTCGTATTCGATGGTCAACTTGAAGGTCGGCATGGTCGGGACGAATCAGAATCCGGTAAACAGTAAATCGAGAGCTGCAATGATCTCATCGCGGTGCGGCGCCAGAGATCCGGCCTTGTCTCCCAAATGGTGCAGGGATACACCGGCCAGCTCCGGAGTGGACATGACAACCAACTGGCCTTCGATGTCAAAGGAAGGATTCAGGTATCTGGCAGGTTTGCCCATCACCGCCGCCTTGACCAAGGGGACCACGACGCGCGTCGTCAAGATATCGAGCAGGTCGGACTGAAGATCCACAAGGTAGGGGATGGTCGAATTGGTGCGCGGATCGGGGTTTCGGTAAACGTCGAACTGGGCCATCAAAACCCCCGCAAGCCATTGCTGAAAACGCCATGGGCCGTGATGCGGCGGTTGTAATTTTCCAGGGCTTGCCGGTTTTCGTCAATCCAGGCCTGGCGTTTTTTTTCAACCAATAACTGAACCAGTCGTTCTTCCAGCACCCGTGACAAGTTGATCCGCGCTTCTTTGGCCTGCCGCAGCAGATCGCCGTTGATGCTGACATTGGTCGCCTTCTTGGTTGCGGCCGTATCGTAAGTGATGATCGGCATTCCCCTGCCTTTCTTTACAGATAATGGGTATTCATTGCGCATATTCTATGCGCAATAAGAATGTTTGGCAACCGAAGATTGCCGGTCCGGTATTGATGGTGACAGCACTCAGAAAAACAGCAAAAGCACGGTGGAAAGGGAAAAAAAGCTCAGCACGGTGGAGACCACGATGGTGGCCGAGGCCAAGGCCGTGTCGCTGCCGAGCTGGGACGAGAGCACGTAGATGGCCGTGGAGGTCGGCAGTGCAAAGAAGAGCATGGCGGTCTGGAAGGCTGCGCCGGTGACTTGCAGGTGGCGCAGCAGAAAATAGCCCACTATGGGCAGGACCACTAGTTTGATCACCGCCCCGACCAGCGACGGTTTGAGATAGCCGCGCAGGTTGGCGAAGGTCAGTGCCCCGCCGATGCTCAACAGGGCCAGGGGGAGGGTGATCAGCGACATGAGACGCAGGGTGTTGTCCACGAAGGTGGGGAACCGGTTGATGGCCTGGGAGTAGGCCAGGCCGCAGAGGCAGGCCACGATCAGCGGGTTGGAAACCAGGGCCTTGACGGTTACGACCACGCGGCGGCGGGCATCGAGGCGCTCGCCGGAAAACCAGATCAGGGTGGAAACGGCCAGAACGTTGATCATGGGGATGAGAAAACCGATGAGAATGCCGAAGAGCCGCACCCCTTCGTCGTCCATTGCGTTGATCAGGATGGCCACGCCGATGTAGGTGTTGAACCGGTAGCAGCTTTGGGAAAAAGAGCCGGCCTGAAAACCGGTAATGCCTGCCGGGTGCATGCTCAAGGCGGCGATGGCGTACACGATCAGCACGGCGGAGGCCACCGCCAGGCACAGGCGCCAGGGAATGCCGGAGCCCGGATCGGCGCCGCCGATTTTCCAGAAGAGCATGGCCGGAAAGAAGATGAAATAGACCAGCCGGTCCGAGGTCGCCAGAAAGGTGTCATTGGTCAGGCCCCGGCGTTTGAGCAGGGCGCCGAGAACGATGAGGGTAAAAACGGGAAAGAGGTTGGCAAGGATCAACGCGCTTTGCCCTTTAAATGCGATTGCAGGGGATCGAGGCCAGAAGGTTCTCTATGGCTTCGTCGAGGGCCTCGGGAAATGCTTCGAGGCCGAAAGCGGCACCGCATGACCTGCAGTGCAGTTCCACCCGTGTTCAAGTCCGCCTCAGTCTCAGGGGGCGGCCGCAGCGTTTACAGGCGATTTGCGTGGATTTCATCGAGTCTTTTTTCTTTCTCGCGCCTCATGGATGCGTCGTAGTGATGCCGGGCGGGTTTGCCTGCGGCGCCCGGGGGGAATTTTCCCGACCTTTGATCAACGGATCGCGCAGATTGACAACAAACACGGCTTCTGTCAAGACTGGCGGCCGGTGCGCACAACAGCGCTTTTTCTCTCTCGCAAGGCGGAAAAAGGAAAACAAGCTCATGGAACGATTCGGATGCCCGGGTTTCAAAACGGCGGGTGTATGCGCTGGCCTGAAAAAAAACGGGGCCTGCGATCTCGGCCTGATTTTCAGCGAAACACCGGCCAGTGTGGCCGGCGTGTTCACCCGCAACCAGGTCCAGGCCGCCCCGGTACAGCTGAGCCGCCGGCGTGCCGCCAGCGGGACCTGCCGGGCCGTGGTAGCCAACAGCAAGAACGCCAATTGCTGCACCGGGGCACAGGGGATGAGCGACGTGCTGTCGATGACCGCCATGGCGGCCCACGAGCTCGGGGTTGATGAGGACCAGGTTCTGGCGGCCTCCACCGGGGTGATCGGGGCAGCGATGCCGATGGACAAATTCGGTGCCGCGATGCCGGATCTGGTAAAGGCGCTGAAGTCCGACGATGTCCGGTCCCTGGCCGAAAGCATCATGACCACCGATACGGTACCCAAGGCCGAGCGGCGCCAGGTCACCATCTCCGGGCGGCCCGTGACGCTGGTGGGCGTGGCCAAAGGCGCCGGTATGATCCGGCCGGACATGGCGACCCTGCTCTGTTTCGTGATGAGCGACATCCAGGGCACGCCGGCGGATTTGAAGGCCGTCTTGCGCCGGGCGGTGGACCGGTCCTTCAATCGGATCAGCATCGACGGCGATACCAGCACCAACGACACCTGTCTGCTCATGGCCAACGGGATCTCTGGGGTCCGTCTCGACCAGCCCGGAGCACGGGAGCTTTTTCAAAATGCACTGGACGACTTGTTGATCGAGCTGGCGCGCCAGTTGGTCGCCGATGGGGAAGGGGTCACCAAGGTGGTGACGATCAAGGTGTGCGGGGCCTCATCGGATGTCGATGCCGGCCGGATCGCGGACACCGTGGCCCACTCGCCCCTGGTCAAGACGGCTTTTTTCGGCCAGGACGCCAACTGGGGCAGAGTCCTGGCCGCCGCGGGCCGGGCCGGGGTGGCCTTCGATCCCGGGCGGGTGTCTCTTTTCTTCGACCATGTCCGCATGGTGAGCGAAGGCGTCGGCCTCGGGCCGGAGGCCGAGCGGGCCGCCACTGAAGTGCTGCACAAGGACGCTTTCAGCGTGACTCTGGATCTTGGCGCCGGTTCAGGGCAGGCCACCATGCTCAGCTGCGATTTTTCGCTGGATTACGTCAAGATCAACGCGGACTATCGCTCGTAAAAGGGAAGAACGGGCACCGATGGATGCCATGCGGCTTCAAAAATTCCTGGCACACGCCGGGGTCTGTTCACGCCGCCGGGCCGAAGTGCTGATCCAGCAAGGTCACGTGACGATCAACGGGAAGGTGGTCACGGCCTTGGGCACCTGCATCGATCCGGCTGCCGACCGGGTCGCGGTGGACGGCAAGCCGGTCGCGTTCCAGGAGTCGCTGGTCTATCTGGCCCTGAACAAGCCGGTGGGCTACGTGACAAGCTGCCGTCACCCGGGCAAGCGGGTCGTGACCGACCTGATGCTGGATGTGCCCCAGCGTATCTACCCCGTGGGCCGGCTGGACAAGGATTCCAGCGGGCTGCTGCTGATGACCAACGACGGGCGGATCCATCATCGGTTGTCCCACCCTTCCTTCGACCATGAGAAGGAATACGTGGTGGCGGTGGACGGGCCGCTGCCCGATGCGGCGTTGGAACGGATGCGAACCGGGATCCGGATCCTGGACATCCAGACCCGGCCGGCCGAGGTGGTGCGGCTGGGGTCGGACCGCTTTCGCATCATCCTAAAGGAGGGCAAGAACCGCCAGATCCGGCGCATGGTGCGCCGGCTGGGGAGACGGGTCGTAACCCTGGAAAGGGTTCGGGTGGCCAACGTGCACCTCGGCAATCTGGCCGCCGGCCGCTGGCGCCCGTTGAAAAAAGAGGAGATCAAAGAACTGCTAACGCGCCTCGATCTGCGCTAGAATCATGGCGCTGCGTTCTTCAACCGGCCGCAGCGGGATGCGCACCGGAAGGTAGCCCAACTCACGGTAGGCCTCGTAAAGCAGGGCTTCGAGCCGCGCTGCGCCGTGATCGTCCTCGATGCGCACCGTATCGGCTTGCAGGCCGAGCCGTTCGAGAAAAAAAACGCCGGCGTAGCCAAAGGCTTGCGCGGCGGCGAAACACTCTTGCGCATCGAGATCGGCGGCTCTGAAATAGGCGATGGAGTCGGGCACTCCCCGGTCTAGAAAAGTGACCCGATCCGGGGGTAGGGCGGCTTCGATCTCGATCTTGCGGCGCAAAATTTCGCGTTCGAAAGAGCGCTCGTTGGCCCGGATCTGCGCCAGGGATTGGCCGGCGGCCTGGCGACTTTCGATATAGGCCC
Source organism: Desulfobacterales bacterium (assembly GCA_963668645.2). Lineage (GTDB taxonomy): Bacteria > Desulfobacterota > Desulfobacteria > Desulfobacterales > UBA2174 > UBA2174. The sequence continues at coordinate 220,658 of CAXXWC010000021.1, read as the reverse complement.
GGGCCGTTTCGTGAACCACCGGGTAGCCCCGGCGCGCCAGATCGAGAATCACGCTCGTTTTGCCGGCGCACGGAGCGCCGGTGATCACGTACCAGCGGGTGGTTTGCATGGCGCTCAAATCCCCTAAAAGGTCTGAAAGGCTCGCCGATCCGGCAAGAATAGCAAAAGAGGCCTGAAACCGGAACCCTCATGCGCTACGAAGGTCCCATCTATCGCCCGCCCAGTGAAGCCGAGAGTCTGCTGGTCCAGGCCACCATCGGCTGCCCGTGGAACCGCTGCACTTTTTGCATGGTCTATAAAAACGGCCCGCGCTACCGCGAGCGGCCGGTGGACGAGATCGTCGCCGATCTGCACGAGGCCCGATCCCGTGGCGTGCCGGTGCGAAACCTCTTTTTGCCGGCCGGCAACACCATCGCCATGCGCACGGAACGCCTGGCCGCCGTGTGCCGGGCGGCCCACGACATCTTTCCCGAGTTGGGGCGCATCACGGTGTACGGATCGTCCCAGTACATTCACCGCAAGGGGGCTTCGGACCTGAGGCGTTTGGCCGAAGCCGGCCTCACCAGGATCCATGTGGGGCTGGAATCGGGCGATGACCGGGTCCTTAGTGCTGTTTGCAAGGGCACCTGCGCCGCAGAACAGATCGAGGCCGGCCGATGGGTGCGCCGGGCCGGGATCGAGTTGAGCCTTTACGTGGTTCTCGGGCTGGGCGGGATCGAGGCAAGCCGGGATCACGCGCGGCTGACCGCAGAGGCGATCAACCGCATCGGGCCGGACTTTGTCCGTCTGAGAACCTTCGTGCCCAAGGTGGGCACGCCCATGCTGGATGCGGTCATAAACAGCAATTTTACCATGCTCGGGCCCCACGGCGTGATCCGCGAAACCCGGTCCCTGATTTCCCTTTTGGACGTTCCGACCCGTATCGCCAGCGATCATTACACCAATTACATCGACGTGGCCGGCCGCCTGCCGGACGATCGGGCGTGGATGATCAGGGTTCTGGACCAGGCCCTGAAACGCGAGGAAAAGGACTTTCGTCCCTTTTTCGTCGGCCGCGAGTAGGTTTCCCCCGAGAGGGCATCGCCTGCTGTGGCCCCTCAGGGGCCGGCCACGTGCAGTTGGACCCGATGTTCACTCATCAACTGCTGAAGGGGCCGGGAAGGGGGGCGGTCGGTGAAAAGCGCATCCACAGCGCTCAGCGGTGCCAGGCGAACCATGGCGTTGCGGCCGAACTTGGAGTGGTCGGCCGCCAGAAAGACGCTGCGCGAGTTGGCGATGACGGCCTGGGCCACCCGCACATCCTGGTAGTCGAAATCGAGCAAGGTCCCTTCGGCATCGATGCCACCGACGCCCAGGATCCCGAAATCGGCCTTGAACTGATTGATGAAGTCCACCGTTGCCGGCCCGGTGGTGCAGCGGTCCCGGTTGCGGATGCGGCCGCCGGCGATGAGCACTTCGAAAGTCTCGTTGTTGGCAAGGATGGCGGCCACGTTAAAGTTGTTGGTGATCACCCGAAGTCCGCGGCGGTCCACCAGCTGTTTGGCGACTTCCTCGTTGGTGGTGCCGATTCCGATCAAACAGGAGGCCTTGTCCGGGATTTGGCGGGCCAGGACAGCCGCGATGCGTCGCTTTTCGTTGAGGCAAAGCACCTGGCGGGCGGTGTAGGGGTGGTTTTCGGCGCTCATGGGCAGATCCACCCCCCCGTGATGGCGGCGCAGCATTCCGACGGCGGCCAGATGCTTGATGTCGCGGCGGATGGTTTGGGGGGTGACGTCCAGGTGGCGGGCCAGCCAGTCGATGGAGACAAACCCCTGACCCTGGACCAAGGTGACGATCTGCTTTTGACGGGGGGATGTCTTTTCCTGCTTTTGCAGCGTTAAGGGCATGCTGTCAAGCTCCCGGCGTCCGTGGTCCGATAAAGACCACGGCCGCATATCCTTCCATCGATTTTGCGATTCCGGCCATCCACCGGCCTCTGGCGCGACTGCCGGCTTCCGACGAAAACGCAAACAGCGTTCATTTCAAGATTTGAACTCTTAACATTCCCTCTGAAACGGTACAAATAAATTTTCGGGAAAGTTCAAAATTGAACAATGGTCGGCTCAAGTTGACCGAAAGTGAAAACATTTGTTGTAATCCGCGCGCATTTTGCGTATATCGGACATATGAAAACATTTCACACACCGGTTCTGATCATCGGCGCAGGAGCCACCGGCGCCGGCGTGGCCCGCGACCTGGCGCTTCGCGGGGTGGCGAGCCTCGTGGTGGAACAGGCCGACATCAATGCCGGGGCTTCAGGAGCCAACCACGGTCTGCTGCACAGCGGTTGCCGCTACGTGTCCAACGATCCGCACACCGCCAGGGAATGCTACGAAGAATCAATGCGCCTCAAACGTCTCATGCCCCAATGCATCGAGGATACCGGGGGGCTTTTCGTGGCTGTGGCCGGTGACGATGAAGATTATATCTGCCGGTTCGAAGACTTGTGCCGGCGCTGTGAAATCCCGGTAAGCTCCATCCCACCGGCAGAAGCCCGGGAGCTGGAACCGGCGCTTTCACCGCAGACCATCGCCGCCTTCCGGGTACCGGATGCCAGTGTAGACCCTTTCCGCCTGGTGATCCAGCACCTGGACCATGCCGTACACCTCGGGGCGCGGATCCTGCGCCACCATCGGGTCTGCGAGATGACTTGCAGCGGCGGGCGCATCCGGACCGTGACCCTTCAGGATCTCAAACGGAACGAAACCATCACGGTGCATGCCGATGAGGTGGTCAACGCCGCCGGTGCATGGGCCGGGCAGGTGGCGGCCACAGCGGGGGTGCACCTGGCCATGCGCTATTCCAAGGGGACCCTGGTGGTCACCCACAGCCGTATGACCCAGATGGTGATCAACCGGTTAAGGCCCCCGGCAGACAGTGATATTCTGGTCCCGGGCGGGACGGTATCGATTCTGGGCACCACCTCGGTGCCCATCGACGACCTTTCTCGGATCGAACCCACTGTCGCCGAAACCGAACGCATCGTGGCCCAGGGCAGCCTGATGGTGCCCGGCCTGGCCGGGGCGCGTTTTATCCGGGCCTATGCCGGGGTGCGGCCGCTGGTCGAACTTGGCCAACGCGGACAAGACGACCGGCAGATCAGCCGCGGCTTCGTACTCATCGATCACGCCAACGACGGCGTGGCCAACCTGACCACGATCACCAGCGGCAAGTTGACCACCTTTCGCATCATGGCCCGGGAAACGGCCGATCTGGTCTGCCGGCGAATGGGTGTCCGAACCCCGTCGCAGACCGGCCGCCAACCCCTGCCGGATCCACCCCAGACAGCCTGGTCAGAGCCGGGCCGCAGCTCCCGGACCTGGCTTCACGAGCACCGGCCGGACGATCAGCTCTTGTGCGAATGCGAGATGGTCTCGCGTCGAATGGTCGACGAGGTCTTGGAACAGCTCGAGGCCAGGGGGCTTTGCCCGGATGTGCATGCCCTTTCGGTGCGGACACGCATCGGCAAGGGGGCCTGCCAGGGCGCTTTTTGCAGCCTGCGCCTGCTGGCCTATCTTTACGAACGCGGCCTGATGCCGGGGGCGGCGGGGATCGACCAGCTGCAACGGTTTTTCGAAGAACGTTGGAAAGGCCAGCGGCCGGTGCTGTGGGGCGGCCAGTTGGCCCAGGCCGAACTGAGCGAGGCCCTTTACTGCGGCCTTCTCGGGCTCGAGTGCCGCGGGGCCACGGCCGCCGATCCGTGGAGGATGCCATGAACTCGGGACCGGAGCCGATCTATGATCTGGCTGTGGCCGGCGCCGGTCTGGCCGGCAGCGCGGCGGCCGCCTTCGCCGCAGGCCGGGGACTGTCGACGATTATCTGCGGCGATACGGGCCAGAGCTATTTTGCCAGCGGGCTCTTCGATCTGCTGGGCGTCCATCCAAGCGGTGCAGAGTGCTTTCTGGCCGATCCCTGGGAGGGGATCGAGGCCCTGCGGCGCGAGTGCCCGGAACATCCCTATGCACGCGTTTCGGTAAAAACGATCCAGGCGGCCGTAGCGGCCTGGATCGGTCATTTAAAAAACTGTGGCCTGACCTATTGCAGCGAAGCCGGGCGCAATCTGCTGGTGCTGACCGCCGCCGGAACCCTCAAACCGACCTATGCCGTGCCCGAGACCATGTGGCCGGGGGTCGCGGCCCGGGCCGAAGGAAAAAAAGCCCTGGTGGTGGGCTTCGAAGGCCTGCGCGAATTTTCCGCCCAACAGATCGCGTTCGTGGCGGCCCGGTCCTGGCCCGGCCTGAGACCGGTTTGCCTGCCTTTTCCAGACGGGCGCAGCGGTGCGGACCGGGCCCCCGAGACCATGGCCATGGCCATGGTGCGCCAAGAGGTGCGCCGAAAACTGACCGAAGATCTTTGCCGGGTGGCGGGCGATGCGGACCTGGTGGGCCTGCCGGCCGTCCTGGGCCGCGAACCGCAGGGACGGTGGTGGCGGGATTTGGCCGAACGGATCGCAAGGCCTGTATTCGAGATCCCGACCCTGCCGCCTTCCGTGCCGGGCCTGCGCCTGCGCGAGGCGTTGCAGGAAAGGCTGCGCCTGGACGGGGTCGACCGTGCCGTACCCGGCCGGATCGGTCGGATCGAAATGGCGGACGAGGGGTTCCGGCTCCGGGTTGACCCGGCCACCGGCGCCGCACGGGTCCTGAGGGCCCGGAGTCTGGTGCTGGCCACGGGCCGTTTTCTGGGCGGGGGGCTGGCGTCCGATCGCAGCAGGATCCGGGAAACGCTGCTCGATATTCCGGTGATTCAACCCGATGACCGGCGCCAGTGGCACCGCAAACGCTTTTTTGATCCTGCGGGGCATCCGGTCAATCGCTGCGGGCTGAACACCGACGGGCATTTCCGGCCCCTTGGTGCGCACGGCAAGCCGATTCATCCCCGTTTGGCGGCGGCCGGCGTGATTTTGGCCGGCCAGGACTGGGCCCGGGACAAGTGCGGATCGGGACTGGCGGTGGTCAGTGCCTGGGCAGCCGTCAACGCGCTGGCAGATTCACTTTCAAAAGACGCCGGTGGTCAATGATCGATACGGCGGAGGCCCGCGTTGGGCCGTTTGGACAGATCAGAGCCTGAAAAGAGGTTTACCCCTTGCAACCCATCGATCAATGGCCCCGGCAGCAGCGCATGGCCATCACCCATGTGCTTTGCGATATCGACGACACGCTGACGATCGGCGGACGCCTGCCGGCGGTCGCCCTGGAGGCCATGGAACGGCTTTCGCGGTGCGGTATCAGCGTCATTCCGATCACGGGCCGGCCGGCCGGATGGTGCGATCATATCGCGCGCATGTGGCCGGTGGAAGCGGTGGTGGGGGAAAACGGGGCTTTCTACTACCGATACGATCCTGCCAAACGGAAAATAATCAGGCGTTATGCGAGATCCGAGGCCCAGCGGCGCGAGGATCGGATCCGCCTGGATGCCATCCGCGACCGGGTCCTGGCCGAAGTGCCCGGCTGCGCGGTGGCCTCGGACCAGGCCTTTCGCGTGGCGGACCTGGCCATCGATTGTTGCGAGGATGTTCCCCCCCTGCCGGATGAGGCCGTCGAGCGCATCATGGCCTGCTTCAACCAAGCCGGGGCGCGTGCAAAGCTCAGCTCGATCCACGTCAATGGCTGGTTCGGCGACTATGACAAGCTGAGCATGACCCGGATGCTTTTTACGGAAGTGTTCGCGGCCGACCTGGATGGAATGCGCGAGCAGGTGGTCTTTGCCGGCGACTCGCCCAACGACGCGCCCATGTTCGCTTTTTTTCCCCAGGGCGTCGGCGTGGCCAACGTCCGCCGTTTTGCTGATCGGATGGCAGCGCTGCCATCCTGGATCACGCGGGCAGAGGGCGGTTTCGGGTTCGCCGAAATGGTCGATCGGCTGCTGGAGGAAAGGATCGGATAGGGCTGTTGTGGGGGGCGCAAACGGCAACAGCTAGAGCGTAAAACGATCAGGCACGACGCTCAAAATGTTAAACTGAATTTTTTAAAAACGATTATTTCTCCCGTTCCACCAATCCCTTAACAAACCATCGCTGCATAAAAAGAACCACGAGCACCGGCGGCAGCATCACGATCAGGGTGCCGGCCATGGCCACGTTCCAGAACGGCAGGTCGTCGGCCTGGGGGATCAGGTTCTGCAATCCGATTACCGCCGTCATCATGTCCGGGTCGGTGGTGATCAGAAGCGGCCACAGGTACTGGTTCCATCCGTAGACGAACTCGATGACCACCAAGGCCGCGATGTTGGTCTTGGACAGCGGCAGCAGGATGCGCCAGAAAAAGGTCATGGCCGAGGCCCCGTCCATCTTGGCCGCCTCGCAGAGCTCTTCGGGAACGGTCAGAAAGAACTGGCGGAAAAGAAAGGTGCAGGTGGCCGAGGCCACCAGCGGCATGATCAGGCCGGTGTAACTGTCGAGCAGGCTCCACTCGATGTGCAGTGTGACCGCATGGCCGGTGAGGGCCGCGGCCAGCCGGTCGAGGCCCAGGGCGTTCCAGAGCAACTCCAGCGGGCCGAAAAGGTTGGCGGCCATTTCGTAGGTCGGCATGATGCGCACCTCTACGGGGAGCATCAGCGTGCAGAAAACCGAAACGAAGGCCACCGTGCGCAGCCGGTAGTTGAAATAGACGATGGAAAAGGCCCCGAAGAGCGACACGATGATCTTGCCGAAGGTGATCCCCAGGGCCATCACCAGGGAGTTGACCAGGTTGGTGCCCAGGTTCCCCTTTGCCCAGGCCGCCTGGATATTGACCCAGAACTGGTCTCCCGGGGTCAGCGGCATCGGCACCTGGGAGACCTGTTCGATGGGCAGGGTGGCGGCGATGATCGCGTAGACGATGGGGAAACCGACCACGGCGATGCCGGTTATCAATAGCAGGTAGGTCAATGCGTCCAGGATGGGAGTCTTTTCAACCATGGGTCAATTACACCGTGTAGTGCACTTTGCGTTCCACATACTTGAATTGGAGCAGCGTGATCAGGATGATCAGGCTCATCAGCACGATAGACTGGGCCGAGGACGAACCGAGGTTCAAACCGATAAAGCCGTCCTGGTAGACCTTGTAGACCAGGATGTTGGTGGCTCCGCCGGGGCCGCCCTGGGTCACGGTGTGGATCACCCCGAAGGTCTCGAAAAACGAGTAGATGAGGTTCATTACCGTGACGAAGAACAAGGTTGGTGAAAGCATCGGCAGCGTGATGTTCCAGAAACGGCGGAAGGGGCCGGCGCCGTCCATGGCAGCGGCCTCGATCAACGAGTGGGGCACGGCTTGCAGCCCGGCCATGAAAAAGACGAAGTTGTAGCTGATCTGTTTCCAGGCCGAGGCCATGATCACCATGATCAGGGCGTCGCTGCCCTCCAGGACTGGGTTCCAATCGGTGCCGAACCACCGTTTGATCGCCAGGGCCACGATCCCGTAAGAGGGGTGGAGCAAAAAGAGCCACAGGATCCCCGAGATGGCCGGGGCCACGGCATAGGGCCAGACCAGCAGGGTGCGGATCAACTCCTTGAAATGGAAGACACGGTTGGCCATGGCGGCGATGAAAAGCCCCAGGCTGATGGAGACGGCCGCCACTGCAGCGCTAAAGCACAGGGTGGTGGCCACCGACTTGAGATAGAGCGGGTCCCGGAACAGGTTGGTGAAGTTTTCGAACCAGATGAAGCTGTTGTGCAGCCCGAAGGGGTCCGAGCGCATCACCGACTGGATCAGCCCCTGGAGGGCCGGCCAGTAGAAAAAAGTCAGCGTGATCAGCACCTGGGGGGTGATCAACAGATAGGGAAGGGCGCGGTTGGAGAAGATCGATCGTTTGTACATGGCCGGCCGTCACGGGCAGAGGGCACGGCCGCACCGCGGTCGCGCCCTCTGTGATGCTGTTGGCAAAATAGTTACTTGTAGATCTTTTCGAACTGGCGCAGCTGCTCGTTGCCTCGTTTGACGGCGCTGTCCATGGCCTCTTTGGGGGTCTTGGTGCCGTTCCAGACCAGTTCCAGCTCCTCGTTGATGATGTTGCGGATCTGGATGAAGTAGCCCAGGCGCAGGCCGCGGGAGATTTCGGTCGGATCGCGGCGGGTCATCTGCTTGATGCCGACTTCCTGGTAGGGGTACTTATCATAGTAGCCCTTGGCCTTGAGGCTGCGATAGGCACTTTTGGTGATGGGGAAGTAGCCGGTCTGCATGTGCCAGAATTCCTGCATCTCCGGGGTGGCCAGAAATTCGAGGAAGGCCGCCACACCTGCGTATTCCTCTTTCTTGTGCCCCTTGAGCACCCAGTTGGAGGCGCCGCCGATGATGCTGTTCTGGGGGTTGGTCATCCAGGCTTCCACCGGCATCGGAGCCGCGTCCCACTTGAAGGTGGCGGCCTTCTGGATCTTGGCGATGCCGCTGATCGAGTCGAAGTAGACGGCCGCGTTCTGGGCCAGGAACTCGGCCTTGGGGCCCTGGTACTTCTGGCCGCCGTACATGAAGCGCTTGTCGCCGAGCCATTTTTTAAGGCGCGTGATGTGGCTGATCACCTTGTCGTTGTTGATCAGCAGCTCGCAGTCGAGCCCCTTGTAGCCGTTGGCGCGTGAAGCGAAGGGGATGTTGTGCATGGCGCTGTAGTTCTCGATCTGGGTCCAGGACTGCCAGGCGGCGACCATGCCACCCGGGACCCCGCTGGCGACGATCTTGGCGAGCATCTCGCCCATCTCGTCCCAGGTGACCGGCTTGTCCCTGGGCAGCGGCGGCAGGCCGGCCTTCTCGAACAGCTCCACGTTGTAGTAGATGATCGGCGTCGAGGAGTTGAAGGGCATGGACATCAGGTTGCCGTCGGCGTCCATGTAGTAAGAGAGCACCGGCTGCAGGTAGTCGCTCCAGTCAACCTTGTAGCCGAAATCTTTCATCAACTGGTAGACCGGGTAGATGGCCCCCGAGAGCATCATGGTCTGGGTGCCGACCTCGAAAGACTGCAGGATGTGCGGGTGTTTTTTGGCCCTGATGGCGGCGATTCCGGCGTTGACCGTTTCGTCGTAGTTGCCTTTGTTGACCTCGATGACCTTGTACTTGTCCTGGGATTGGTTGAATTTTTCCACCATGCTCTTGACCACTTCGCCGCGGGCGCTGCGCATGGCGTGCCACCACTGGATTTCGATGGGCTTGGCCCATGCCTGACCCGTAAGGAAAATGGCAGCTAACAAGGCCACTCCGACCAGATAGACTCTGCGCATCCTCATCTTCACACCTCCTTGGATTAATCGATTTTTTAGCCGTTTGAGGGTTGAAATTGGAGGTTTTTCTCCTTGGAACAGGGTAGACGACAACAGGATTTCGGTCAGGGCATCCACAACATTCTCGTAATGGGTTCTCAGGGCCGCGTCAAGGGGTAGATTCATTTAAGAAAAGCCGATCCCTGGACCGCAGGGGGGGAGCGGCAACCGAATCCAGGTCTCCTGGAAACGGATTCCATCTATATCCAAAATGTTAAGTTGGGATGAGCTGCCGGTTCGATTTTGAAAAATAATGGGTGGAAACGAAAAACGGGACAAGCCCGGCAATCTTATCCGCCGGATGACGCCGGGATTCCTTTTCGGCCTTGAAAGGGCCGGTCGATTGCAGTAAGGCAGAAGCAACCGACAAGGATGCGTTTTATTCCCCAAGGAGCTGCCGATGGCCAATGTGATATTCGAAAAGGTCTTCAAGCGTTTTGGTAAAAGCGAAGTGATCCACGGGGTCAGCCTGGACATCCAGGACCGGGAATTCGTCGTGCTGGTCGGCCCTTCAGGCTGCGGTAAATCGACCCTGTTGCGCATGGTCGCCGGACTGGAAGAGATCAGCCAGGGGACGGTGCGCATCGACGACCGGGTGGTCAACGACCTGGCACCCAAAGATAGAGGATGCGCCATGGTTTTTCAAAACTATGCCCTCTATCCACACATGAACGTTTACAAGAACATGTCTTTCGGACTGAGCCTGCGGCGTACCCCACCCGCCGAGATCGAACGGCGGGTCGGCGAGGCGGCGCGCATCCTCGGTCTGGAGGATCTTTTGAAGCGCAAGCCCCACGAACTTTCCGGCGGCCAGCGCCAGCGCGTGGCCATGGGCCGGGCCATTGTGCGCAACCCCTCGGTCTTTCTTTTCGACGAGCCGTTGTCCAATCTCGACGCCAAACTGCGCACCCAGATGCGTACCGAGATCAAGCGCCTGCACCAGAAAGTCAACACCACCATCATTTACGTGACCCACGACCAGATCGAGGCCATGACCCTTGCCGACCGTATCGTGGTGCTGCGGGACGGGCGCATAGAGCAGGTCGGCACCCCGCTGGAGGTATTCGAAAGGCCTAACAATACCTTCGTAGCCGGTTTCATCGGCAGTCCGCCCATGAACCTGGTGCCGGCGACCGTCAAAGGCGGCGACAGCGGTCTGTGGCTTGAATTCAACGCACAATTCCGCTTGCCGATTCCGCCCCGCCAGGGAACCGACGTTCGGGCCGGACAGCCGGTGGTCGCCGGCTTGCGTACCGAGGATATGAGTCCGGCCAACGGCAATCTGCCCAAGGACTGGATCGCCGATGGAGTGGTGGAGGTGGTTGAACCGCTGGGCGGGGAAACCCACCTGCACATTGATTTTAGCGGAGTCAAGTTCATCGCCCGCAGCGAGGGCAGCCGCATCGTTCGATCCGGCACGCGTCTGCCCATGGGCATGAACCTCAACCGGCTGCACATCTTTGACGCCGAAAGCCGCCAGGCGATCTACTGAAGGCCGGCGAATACAGCCTCTGGCAAAAAGACCGCGTTCCCCGGCCAAATCCTCCTGATTTGGCCGGATTTTCTCTTCTCAAGGCAACGGGCTTCCGGCTACCGCGCCGCTCGCACGTGCAAACTGCCGCCCAAGGCCGCGCAATGCGCGGCACCGGACCCGGCCGTGTTTACACCACGCCGCGGTTCATCTCTTTCAGCCTTCCCGGGCGAAGCATTGAGAAAATCCGCCGCGTTGCGACCCACGGGCCCTACGGGTCTTCAGACAGCGTACGTCTGCCGCTGTGCCGGAACGACCACCGGCTGATCGCTACCTGTCCGAAAGCCGGCAAATAGCGGAAACATCCAGCCGGATATCGCAAGCCCGTCACAATATCCCGCATAATGGTTGACCCGGCCTTTTGCATCGGCAACACCGGTCGACGCTTCATCAAACCGCCAGGGGTATACCGCACGTGTAACGGAAAAAATCCTGCGTAAAAAATGGGTTATCTCAAATAGTGCCGTGATGGCCGTGACGGATCAAAATATCTGTTGACATCGCGGTAAAGGAATATTAATGGGCTAACAATCAGACTGTCTGACAAATAGATAGATCATAGTAGGAGGAAGCATGAGTGACAAACCCGGTCTGTTTCACCCCCTGAAGAGCACCAGAGCCTTTGAGGCGGTTTCGGATCACATCAAAGAACTGATTTTCAACGGAGATTTGAATCCGGGCGACAAACTGCCCTCGGAAATCGAGCTTTCCCGGCAGTTCAACGTGGGGCGCCAGACGACCCGAGAAGCGCTGCGCCTGCTGGAAATGCAGGGGTTCATCACGATCCAGACCGGCGGCAGGGGCGGGCCGGTGGTGCAGGACATGCTCCACCGGACCATGAGAAATCTCAGCCTGGATGTTTTCCGGCTGCGAAAGGTGTCCATCGATGAACTGGTGACCGCACGGCTTGAAATGGAAAGTGTCGTTCTGCGTTATGCCATCGACAACCGGGACGACGGCGATATTGCGGTGCTCACCGAAAATGTCAAAGCCGCCCAGGAAAAAGTTGAAAACAACATCATGGCCACCGAGGACAACGTGCGCTTTCACAAGCTGCTGGCCAGGGCGACCAAGAACCATGTCTTCGTGATGATCATGGAGTGCATCATGGCCGTGCATGGGGCTCTGCTTGGTGAGATCGCCGCCGACCTGGATACGTCCAGACAGGTTGTCGAAGACCACCGGAAGATCCTGGCGTTGGTCATCGCCAGGGATCATGAACAGGCGGCTGATCTGTTCAAGCTGCACCTTTTGGATGTCGGAAAGCGCCTGAAAACGTTTGAAACCGAAAAACAAAACAGAAAGTCATGATTGAAATGGCGGCAGAAAGATGACTTCAAGGTGAAAGGAACTGACAGATGCTGAAGAAAGTCGATCATATCAGTTTTGCCGTAAAGAACATGACGGAAGTGGGCAAGAGGCTGACCGAGATTTACGGGGCCAAGCTGCTGATGCAGGTCAGCAATGAAAAGATGAAATATCGATCAGATGCCTATACGGTCGGAGGCGATATGATCATCGGTCTTCTCGAAGCCACGTCCGAAGACAGCTTCGTTGCTGATCATATCGCAAGATACGGCGAAAGTTTGCAGCACATCGGCATCGATGTCGAAAGTCTCGACGACTTCATGAAGCTTTTGGACGGCCTCGGGGCAAAGTATTCGGCCTACAAGGAAATTGACGGGGTGCGGCGCGAAGTGCTGGTCGGAAAGAGAAACTCGTTCGGGGCGGTGCTTCAGGTAATGGAATGGCTCGGAGAGTACAAGGAGGCCGGGTCCGCCGAAAGAATGCGCAAGGCCTGGAATCTCGATTAGGCAAAACGTGAGCTTTGCGGGCACCGCCTGGGACTGACGGCGGTGCCCGGTATGAAAATAATCGGTTGGAGGAAGATCGATGACAACGCCGCAAAACCGTTTGAGTGCACTTCTGAAACCGAGCAGTATCGCCGTGCTGGGCGCATCGGCAAACGACAACAGCATCGGTGGCCGGCCGATAAAATTTTTAAAACAGTATGGGTTCAAAGGAAAGATCTATCCGGTCAACCCGAAATACACGACGCTGCAGGGGCTTGAATGCTATCCGGGAATCGACGCTCTGCCCGAACCGGCCGACCTGCTCATCGTGTCGATACGCGCCGAATTCGTACCCGCCGCCCTTGAAGCAGCGGTGCAAAAGGGCATCAAGGCGGCACTGATCATTTCATCCGGGTTTTCGGAGGCCGGAAAAGAGGGAAAGGCGCTGCAACAGAGGATCGTCGAGATCGCCGAGAAAAGCAACTTGCTGATATCGGGTCCCAATTGTCAGGGTTTCATCGATCATTGGGACGACATTCCCGCCACCTTCACCGGATCGCTGGTACGTGGGGCCTACCGCAAAGGGCCGATCGCGTTTTGCTCCCAGAGCGGTGCGATGGGGTACCATTTTTACGGCATGGCCAAGGAGATGGGCATCGGCTTCAGCTATATGATTAGCAGCGGCAACGAGGCCCAGCTCACGACCTCCGATTACATCGAATATGTACTCGATGACGAAAACACGCAGGCCGTGGCCGCCTACCTGGAAGCGATCAACGACGTTCCGAAACTGCGTCTATGCGCCAACAAAGCGCTGGAAAATGAAAAGCCGCTGATCGTCATGAAAGCCGGCACTTCCAAAGCCGGCAGCCAGGCGGCCGCCTCGCATACCGGTTCCATTGCCGGAGGGGACAATCTGGTCGAAGCCCTGTTCAAGCAAACCGGAATATTGAGAGTGTATGGCACGGAGCAATTGCTCGACTGCGTCAAGGCCTTCAATATGTCCAAGAGAATCAAGGGGCCGAACGTTGCCATCGTTTCGATTTCCGGAGGTGCCGGTGTGGTGATGGCCGATGATTGCGAACGGTTCGGCTTGAATGTTCATACCTTTGAGAACAAAACGGTCGAAAAACTGCGTTCGCTGATTCCGTATTTCGGGTCGCCCAACAACCCGGTCGACCTGACGGCCCAGGTCCTGGGAGATCCTGAAAAATTTTCGGATGCGATCCGCTGTGCCGCCAACGATCCCGGTACGGACGCCGTCGTTATCTTCATCGGACTTTTAGAGCATCTGAAAGACGTGCTCATTCCGCCCATCGAAAAGCTTGACAAAGGTACGGACAAACCGATTTTCGTAACCTGGATGGCCTGCAACGATCAGATCCGCAGCGACTTTGCCAAGAACGGAATCCCCCTCTACGAGCATCCTGGCAAATGCATCTATGCCCTCGGGCAGATGAATCGCTTTCGCCTGGAGATCGAAAAACATCAGAAGCGGTCCTGTGGACAATCGTGCCCGGGATCCGGTCAGGGGCCGGACTGCCCTGATCCGTCCGCCGGTCTCAGTGGCAAGCAGGATGAGTTCACTTCGAAAAAGATCCTGAAACAATTCGGCATACCGGTCACAACCGACATCGTGGCAAAATCAAGGGACGAAGCCGTGGCGGCCGCCGAGCGTATCGGCTTTCCGGTGGTCCTCAAAGTGGTCTCCGCCGATATTCCCCATAAGTCGGACATCGGTGCCGTGGCATTGAACCTGCCGTCTGCGCCCGAAGCCGGCAAAGCCTATGAAACGATCATCAACAACGTACAAAAGGCCGCTGCGGGCGCTCGCATCGAAGGGATCATGGTTTCCAACATGGTGCCGAAAGGCATCGAGTTGCTGGTCGGACTGAAGAACGACGACAACTACGGGATGGTACTGGTCGTCGGTCTGGGCGGCATTTTCGTCGAAGTGATGAAGGACGTGTCGAGCCGGATCCTGCCCCTGAGCCGTTTCGATATCGTCGAAATGCTGGAGGAGCTGAAGGCCTATCCGCTGCTGAAGGGGGCCAGGGGGGGAACGCCAAGAGACATTGAAGCCCTGGTAGACGTGTTGCTCAAGATCTCCGAGATGGCAACGGTCCTCAAGGATCGTATCGTGGAGCTGGACATCAATCCGTTGATCGTCTTCGAGAAGGGAAAAGGTGCTGTGGCGGCCGATGCGCTGGCCGTACTTCGATAAAAAACGCAGGTAGCCAATGGACCGAGGCGTTTTCGGATGGATTCTGGTCGGACAAGGTACATAGTTGAGCAGAAAGGATGCGAATCGATGAAAGCGAGAAAAGCAAGGTTCCCCTTTTTTACCGGCACGGTTGTCCTTTTGGCCGTCATGGCGATAACCGTTCATCCGGCTGTCGCTGCAAAGAAAATCATGATGCGTTATGCGCACGGTTACTCGATGACGAATCCGGCGGCGTTGGCCGGTCAGGCCGTCGAAAACTACATCAACGCCAGTCCGATATTGAAAGACAAGATCAAGTTCGAGCACTACCCGGGAAATTCGCTTTACTCGACCGCCGAAGCACGCAATCAGATCAAGATCGGCGGGCTTGAATTCAGCGGGGAAGTCAGCTCCTATCTGAGCATGAATTATCCCGAGTTTCAGCTTCTGGACCTGCCTTTTCTCTTCAAATCCCCCCAGCACTGCTATGACACCCTGGCCCAAACGGCCCAGGGAAAGGAGATGTTTGAGAAAATCGAAACACTGGGCATAACGGTGATATGCCCTTATCGCTCCACCAGCTTTTTTTACAAATACTGGAACAACAAGAAGCCGATCAAGAGCATCGACGACTTCAAAGGCTTGAAGATTCGCTGCGCGCCGGGAATGGCCTTCACCGACGTGACCGAGCTGCTCGGGGCCTCGACGATCAGCATGGCGGTGCCGGAGGTCGTCAGCGGTTTTCAGACGGGAATGATCGACGGAATCATGACCAACGAGAACGGGTGGAATATCTTCAGGTTGATGGATTATTGCAATAACGTGACATTGTTCAATATCAACTCCAGCTATTCCTGGTTTGTGGTCAACACCCAGTGGTGGAAAAGCAAGGTGCCGGACGAGCTCAAACCCGAATTGGTCAAGGCCATTCAGACTGCCGCCGAGGCATATGAAAAAGGGTCGGAAGAACTGCGCCTGAAAGTATGGAGCGAAATTTCAGATCTTGTAAAGCAGGGGAAATTTACGGTTACGACCCTTTCGCCCGAGGAAGAGCAGCGTTGGATTGACGCGGAAAAGCCCCTGTATGAGAAACTCGGTAACAAGTACGGGTGGGAAATCATAAACAAGGCCCGGGAACTGGCCCCCAATTACACGGCAACCGGCGTCGACATCATCGAAAGGTTCAAAAATTAGATCCTCACCCGGCCCGGTCCGCACTGGAAAGCAGCAGGCCGGGAACTGTGCTGCGATGCGGCGTCTTGCCGGAAACGGCCGGAAAGACGCCGCAATACAGGAGCAAATCAATGCAGATCATAACGAGGATTAGCGATTGTTTGGAAAAAACGATCAAGGTTTCAGGGTTGGTGGCGCTCGTGCTGATGATCGCCATGATATTTGTCAATATCGTATCCCGATACACGTTCAAAATCACCTTCGGGGTTGCCGAAGAGTGGACGGTTTGGCTCATGATCTGGAGCGTATTTGCCTTTATCGGCGTGAATATCAAGGAAGAGGCCCATCTGGCGGTGGATCTTTTCCCGAAAATGTTGAAAGGAAAAACACGAACGATATTTGAGATGTTCATTTCCACTGTAATGATCGTTTTTGGTGTCTTCTTTCTATATGCCTGCTGGTCGGATGTGATGATGACGAAGATGATCCACGTCCGCTCGATTACTTCGATCCCGGTGCCGGTATGGATCGTCAAGCTCTGCCTGCCGCTGGGAATGGCCTTCTTCGTTTTCCACGCGATCGAAAGGATGCTGCACAACATCCAGCAACTCAAGGAGGAGGGTGGAAAATGCTGACCATCGGACTGGTACTTGCGTTCGGCCTGTTCGTCATCGGCGTGCCGATTGCCGTCTCGTTCGGCCTGGGCGCCGCCATTGTCTTGATTTTTCACAACTCCATGCCGTTTTCCAGCATTTCCAACATGATGTACGGCAACCTGGATCACTTCACCTGGGTGGCGGTGCCCCTGTTCGTATTTGCCGGCAACCTGATGATCCGTTCGAATTCGGCCAAGGCGCTGCTCGATTTTATCCAGGCACTGCTTGGCCACATTACGGGTGGCATTGCCGCCAGCGCCGTGATCGCCTGTGTGTTTTTCGGAGCGCTGACCGGTTCCGGGGCCGCGACCATCGCGGCCATCGGAACGCTCATGATTCCCAGGATGCGGGAGATGGGATACAGCGACGGGTTCTCCGCCGGCCTGATCAGCGTCACCGGAACCCTGGGGAACCTGATTCCGCCGAGTCTCTTCTTCATCATTTACGGCATGCTGGTTGAAAGATCGATCGCTTCACTCTTTATGGCCGGAATCATTCCGGGGTTGCTGGCTGCGGCTTTGCTGATGATTACGGCCGTGATCATCTGCAAGGTCAAAAAAGTCAAGGCGCTCGAACCGGTTCAGGCAGGAGTGCGGTGGAAGGCCTTCGTCTATGCGATCCCCGCCTTGATGATTCCGGTCGTGATTCTCGGAGGAATTTACGGTGGCATTTTCACGCCGACTGAGGCGGCCACCGTGGCATGCGTAATCGCCATCCTGGCCGGTTTCTGGTATCGGGGAATGACCTGGAAGGCTTTTCAGACCGCCGCTTACGACACCCTGCGGGTCACTTCGATGCTGCTGTTTCTCATCTGTACGGCGACCCTCCTGGGCAAGGTGCTCGTGCTCACGGGCTTTCCCCAGACCATGACCAATCTGGTGGTGGCCTGGAAGCTAAAGCCGCTGGCGTTCATTCTCGGCGTCTCGGTCGTGCTGCTCATCATGGGGATTTTCATGGAAGGCACCCCGCTTCTTTATGTTACCCTGCCGATCATCATGCCCTGCGCCATTACACTGAACGTCAGTCTCATCCACCTGGGCGTGATTTATGCCGTGGCCGTGCTCATCGGGCAGATCACACCACCGGTCGGGATCATGCTTTACGTGGGCAGTTCCATTTCGAAAACCCCCGCGGATGTCGTGATCCGCGGTGCGATTCCATTCTTGATTGCGATGCTGGTCACCCTCTTTCTGGTCTGCGCCTTTCCCGGCATCAGCCTCTTTCTGCCGGGCCTGATGCGATGAATCAACGGCCGGCCGCGGCACCTCCGGCATTGTGACCGGTACCGTGGCCGGCCGTCTTCGCCCCTCGAACCCACAAACTCGGATTCATCGGGAAATGCTGCCGCGCAGTTGACGCCCCCGACCGGATAGGCTACTAATTCTTGCCGGCAGAGGCGGCAAGACACGCCGAAAGCCGCCAGGCGATCTACTGACAAGGAAGGATTTCCATGCAAGCCATTTACGAGTACCTGCCCCTGCTTCCCCCACCGCCCCCGGCATACCTCTAACGGTAAGCGCACCTCCGGCGGTCTTATAGCGGTCCTATAGACGGGCGCGGCAACGGGTGAGTTGCGTGCCGCACCGCCGGTCTACCCGTGCGCCTTTTTTCCCAAAATCGTCCACCTGCCCTGCTGGGCCCAGCGGTCGGCATCAGTTCTCGTCTGATAGCGGGCCGGGACCGGAGTGCACCTGTGGGTACCCCACCGGTTTTTCTGGACCGGTTTTTCGAAAGGAAGCATTCATGAAACGATTTCAAATGGAGGCTGCCCTGATTTTGGCAGCCTTTTGCATGATGGTGGGCGTGGGCGCCATCGTCTCGATCCTGCCCCAGCGGCTGCTGGCCCTGTCCGGCGAGCAAGCCTCCCTGGGGCTCTTGAGCACCTTTTTTGCCGTGACTTACGTGGCGTCCCAGCTGCCGGCGGGGTATCTGGCCGACCGGTACGGGGCCAGGGTCTTTCTGGTTGCCGGTTACCTCGTTTGCACCGGGGCCGGGCTGATCTTTACTCTGGCTTCAGGCCCGGGCCTTATGCTGTTCGGACGCCTGGTGCAGGGAGCCGGGGAAGCCCCGGCATGGTCCCTGGGCGTGGCGCTGCTCTCGGTGCACTATGGCGACCGGCGCGCCGCGGCCATGGGCCGCTACAACGCCGCCATCCATATCGGTCTGACCCTGGGGCCGGTGGTCGGCTATCTGTGCCGCGGCCAGGCCGCCTTCGGTCTTTACGCGACGCTCTGCCTGGCCGGTGCGGCGATCCTGGCCACAGCAAAAATGGAATACGGCGCCGTACCGGCGGCCGGTGTCCGGATTCGGCCGGCCGACGTGGGGCGGCTGCTGGGTGCCCCGGGTGTTGCCGGCGCCCTGTGGGGGATATTCTTGTGGGGCGGGGCCTACGGCATGTTTCTGACTGTGATTCCCGGGTTTCTCATCTCTTGCCACGGGGCCCTGGCCGGACTGACGGCCCTTTTTTTCGTCCTGTTCTACCTGATGATCAGCATCTCGCAGATCATCGTCGGCCCCCTTGCCGACCGGCACGGCCGGCGCCGGATCATGCAATTCGGGCTGGCCGCCGCGGCCCTGGGCATAGGGATTTTCCCCTTTGCCGGGCTCTGGGGGGCCATGGGGTTGCTTACGCTGGCGGCCTTCGGCCTGGGGGCCTTTTACCTGGCATCCATGGCGCGGCTCAACGACACGGCCCCCGATGCGCTCAAGGGGAGCATCTCGGGGGCCTACTACCTTGCCTGGGGGCTGGGCATGAGTGTGACGGCCGTGGCCGTGGATACCCTTTGCAAACGCTGGCACCCGGCCGCCGGCTACCTCGCCTTTGCGACCCTGCTCGGGTTGCAGGCCGTTTTGACGGTAAAGGGGCGGTCTTTAAAGCCCGCGTCGGGCAGTGGATGAGACTTTAGTGGGTTGATTTTTGTGCCGGTACGGTCCATCCGGCGTGAAAAGGTTCAGGGCAATCCGGTGCACGCTTGCCAGCGTGTTTCGATCCTTGCCCCTGAAAAGATGCCGGCCGAACGGCGGGAGACGTCGAGGCGGAGGGGGACGTCGAATGCCGTTCGGCCGGCCAAAGCGCCGTTGCGGGATCAACCGCCGCCGAGTTTTTTCATCAGAGACGGGCCGATCTTGTAGAAGCTGAAGGCGCCCAGAAAGATGCAGTAGATCGGTACCACCCATTTCCAAAGTTTGGCCGGAAAGACTTTCACCGCATACGGGGCCGCCACGGCGGCCACCATGCTGCCCAGGAGCATCGATGGCAGGATCAGGTAATCGATGGTCATGGAGGTCGAGACGGCCAGGGCGACCCACACGATGATGGAAAAGACGCAGACGGAACCTTCGCTAAGGGCCGTGACAGCCAGCATGCTCTTTATCGGGACCCCCGACAAGAGCCCGCCGACGGTGACCACCGGCCCGTAGCCGCCGCCGCCGACCCCCTTGTTAAAGGCCCCCAGGGCGGCGAAAAAGAGCATTTTCCACGGCTTGTAAGGTCGATCCTTGCCCCCCTTGACCAGGATGGCCCCGCCCATCATCAGCAGCAGGAAAACCACGTAGAGCTTGATCCAGACCTTGTGAACCTTGAAGACCGCGTAAACGGCGGTCACCGAAAGACCCACGGTGATGCACCCGGTGCCGATGATGATCAGGGCCAGCTTGACCGGTTCGGTCATCGGCTTCCAGCTCCATTCCACGTTGCCGAACTCCCGGTGCAAAAAGGCGCCCACGATCCCGGCGGTGGCCTGCTGGATCATGACCGCGGGGACCACCTGTTTCGGGTCGAAGCCGAGCACGAGCAGCAGCGGGGTCATGGCGGCGCCGTATCCCATACCGGCCGAGGCGTCGAGGAACTCGAGGACGATGGCCAGCACCACCACCCACCAGAAGATCGTCCACTCGTTGGTGCCCACCCAGCCTTTGGCCTTGACGACTTCCGAGGGGAGCCGGGCGAAGCCCTCGAAGGGATTGCTCGCCAGCCAGCAGCCGATGATAAAGACCACGGCGAAGGCGGCACAGCCCCACAGGGCTGCGATGATTTCGCTTTTTTCCGGCTTGAGCCGCTCCATGATCGTCGGCTTGGCCGCCTCGATCTCATCGGCGATTTCCCACCCCATTCTTTTTTTGGCCTGTTCCATGAAAGCCTCCTTAATAAAGTTCGGATTGGCGTAAAGTTCCCGCTGCGCTTTTATCCGAATGCTTTTGCAACATGGCGGCCAATCTTCACGTTGATCTCGGTAAAAAGGTTACTGCCTGATTTTAAACATTTTTCCGGTACGACAGGCACCTCATGCACCCTGGCAAGACTTTGCGGATGATCACCGGGTGCCAACGCCCGATTGCACCACCGGTGTTCGGATTACTGAATATGTTTAACGATAACGGCAGGATGTTCCTGTTGCCGGGCCGGAATGAGGCTGCAATGCCCGCCTTGCATATGTGCAAGGCGGGATGGGATGGGGTGGGAAACCGTCGGGGCGCGGATCCAGGGGGATACGGCGCCGGGGTTCAGCGAAAATCTTCCGAACGGATGCCGCAACGTTTCATGATCTGTTGCAGGCTCTGGCGCTCAAGGCCGGCTTTCTGGGCCGCCTGGGTGACGTTGCCGCCGCTGGCCCGCAGGGCGCGCGAGACATAATCGCGGTTGAAGGCCGTGAGGGTTGAATTTTTAGCCTCATGATAGGGTGCCGGGTCCGGCGATTCGGCGCTCATGGCCGGGGCGGACGGCGAAGTCCCCCAGCCGATGTCCTGGGGATAAACCGTGTCCCCGGCGGAAAGGACCACGGCGCGCTTGATCACGTTTTCCAGCTCGCGGACGTTTCCCTCCCAGCGATGATCCAAAAAGCGCTGCATCAACTCCGGGCTGATGCTTTTTTTCGGCCGCTGGTAGGCGCGGCAGCATTCGGCGAGAAAATGCTCGATAAGCAGGGGCAGATCCTCGATCCGTTCGCGCAGGGCCGGCATGCGCAGGTTGACTACGTTGAGCCGGTAGTAGAGATCTTCGCGGAACTGGCGCGCGGTCACCTTTGCCTTGAGGTCGCAGTTGGTCGAAGCGATCACGCGCACGTCCACTACCCGGCTGCGGGGATCTCCCAGCGGCTTGATCTCCTTGTCCTCGATGGCCAGAAGCAGCTTGGTCTGCACCGGCAGCGAGATGTCGCCGATCTCATCAAGATAGATCGTGCCGCCGTCGGCGGCCTGGAACATGCCCTCCTTGTCTCCGGTGGCATGGGTGAATGCGCCCTTGCGATACCCGAACAGCTCGCTTTCCAGGATCTGTTCGGGTATCGCCGGGCAGTTGACCCGGATGAAGGGCTTGCGGCCGCGCGCACTCATGGCGTGGATCGCCAGGGCCGCCAGATTCTTGCCGGTGCCGGACTCGCCGCCGATCAGAACCGTCACATCGGTGCGGGCGATCATCTGTATCGTTTCGTAGATCTTTTGCATCCGGGTGCTGGTTCCGATGAGGTTCTGAAACCGCTCGGTGTCCGAAATCCGCTCGCGCAGGTTGTGGTTTTCACGCAGCAGCCGGCCGTGCTCGACAGCCTTTTGCAGCCGCAGCAAGAGGGTGTCGGCGTCGAACGGCTTGGTGATGAAATCGTAGGCCCCTTTCTTGATGGCGCTTACCGCAATGTCCACGCTGCCATAGGCGGTCATCATGACCACGCCGAGCCAGGGATCACACTGCTTGAGCCGGTCGAGAAGCGCCAGGCCGTCCATGCCGGGCATGCGCATGTCGATCAGGGCCAGGTCGAAGGGCTGGTGCCCGGCCATCTCCAGGGCCGCGGCGCCATCACTGGCGGTGACGATTTCCACCTCCTGCATTTCGCCGCGGATGGTTCTTTCGAGCATGGAGAGCATTTTGGCTTCGTCATCGACGATCAGGATGCGTGTGGCCATTGGGTTCAATCTCCTTCGGGCCGGTTGGGCACCATTTCGGGTAGTTCGACGGTAAAGGTCGTCCGGCGGCCCCCAGTGCTGGTCACATGGATAGATCCGCCATGCTCCTGGATGATGCCGTAGCTTACCGACAGCCCGAGCCCGGTTCCCTGGCCCACCGGCTTGGTGGTGAAAAACGGATCGAAAATCCGTTCGAGGTGTTCGGCGGCGATGCCGGCGCCGTCGTCCTCGACAACGAATCCCACCGCGCCGCGATCCGGCCAATGGACGGTGGCCACCCGTACCCGGCCGTTGCTTTCCACCGCCTGGCGGGCGTTGATCAGCAGATTGACGATGACCTGGCGCATTTGTTCCGCGTCCGCGAACGCTTCCGGCACCGGATTAGAGGTGTCGATCTCCAGGTTGACGTGTGCCATTTCGAAATCGTGCCGGACGATGGCCGCCACTTCCTCGATCAGATCGGCCAGGCAGACCAGTGCCCGGCGTGTTTCGGTTTTGCGGGCGAAATTGAGCAGGGCCTGGACGATGGTCTTGCACTTGAGGGTTTCTTCCTTGATCGTTTCCAGGTCCGCACGCTGCTGGTTGCTGCCGGTGCCATCGCGAAGCAGCAGCTGGGTATAGCCCAGGATCAACCCCAGGGGGTTGTTGATTTCGTGGGCCACCCCGGCCGAAAGCTGGCCCAGCGAGGCGAGCCGATCGGCCCGGAGTAACTGCTTTTCGATGGCCTTGCGCAGGCTGATGTCTTTAACGATGCCTTCGTAGGCTTTCAGTGCCCCGTCGGCATCGCGCTGCAACGAACAGCTGAACAGAACCTCTATCGGCCCCTTGTCCGCCGTGCGCCAGACGGTTTCGCAATCTTTGACAAATCCTTCCCGCTGCAATTGTTCCATCAGGTCGTCGAAAGTCCCGGGTTCGGCGAAGAAACTCTCGATGCACAGTTCATCGGCCAGCCCCTTATCCAGAGGCAGCCCGAGCAGGGTCCGTCCCGCAGGATTGACATCGCGCAAAATCCGGTTTTGATCGGCGATGAAGATCATGTCCATGGAATTTTCAAAAATGCGGCGATACTTGCGCTCCGAGGCTTCCAGCACCTGCCTGGACTCGGCCAGTTGGCACACCGACCCCTGGAGCGAATGGAGCATGACATCGAAGGATTCGGCCAAGTGCTGGATTTCATCTCCGGCCTGGCGTCGATAGACAGGGCAGGATTGGCAGGCCGCCGGATAAACGCCTTCGAGGCTGTCGTCGCCTTCTCCCCAGGCGCGCGCGGCCCAGCAGCGGCGGCGCAGGTCGCCGTGCATGGGGCATTCGGGCTGCCGGCAGTCTTTAGCCTGCCAACAGGCCTTTTCGATGG
The DNA here is from genome assembly GCA_963668645.2 of Desulfobacterales bacterium. Lineage (GTDB taxonomy): Bacteria > Desulfobacterota > Desulfobacteria > Desulfobacterales > UBA2174 > UBA2174. The sequence continues at coordinate 196,791 of CAXXWC010000021.1, read as the reverse complement.
GTGGTGCGACACGGATGTTCAGGTCCCCGGCCCTGACGCGGCTCAAGGCCTTGCGCAGATGGGAAATACGCCGTGTGACGCTGTTCGACAGGCTGAAGCCGACAATGGCGGCCACGAAAAGCGCCAGTGCAAGTTGGGAAAAGGCGTCCCACAGGACCCGGCGTATGGTCTGCGCCACCGGGGCCCGTGACAATCCAAGGCGGACCGTGCCGATGCGGTTAGCGTCGGCCAGTACCGGGGCGGCGAAATCATCGATGCGATCCACACCGGTGTCGAGCAGCCGGATCGCACAGCGTTGATCGTTGGCGACGGAATTGGCGGCTTTCAGGGCGGTGGGAAATCCGCCTTCGAAGGTGTGCACCAGTACTTCGTTGTGGGTATCGAGGATAAAGGCGTAGGCGATTCCAGCGCTGCTGCCGACGGTCTCGTCAGCCATGTTCTTGAGCCGCAGAAAGTCGACGGCCAGCAGCGGGTCCGGGCAGCGGGCTGCCAGGCTCATGACCAGGGCCTGGCCGCGCTTTTTGTATTCTTCGTCCATGGCGTGGGTCACGGTGCGGTTCACGGCCAGGGCGATCAGGCCTCCAGCCAAAAGGACCACTGAGAGCATGCTGGCAAAGACCCGGGTTCTGAAACTGAAAGCCATGGCAGGACCCCATTTCTTAAAAGTCGGCGGCCCCAGCCTAGGTCAATTTTATCGTCCGGTCAACCGCTTCCGTCTTGCGTTCGCCTCCCAGGGCGTGTAACAGGATAGAACGCCGGGAAGGCGAATCGGCTAAATGGATGCGGAGGCGCCGTGAAACCTTGGGCGTTTTGGGTGGGGATCGCGATTGTCCTGTTGTGCGCCTGTGACGGGGGAGAACCGGCCTTCAAGGTCGACTTGAGCGTACGTGAAACGCCGCGGATGCAGATGGATGCCGCAAGCATCACCTACGCTTATCTGCCCCAATACGCGCATGCCGTATCCTACCAGAAGCATCGGCGCCTGATCGCCTACCTGGCAGAAACGACCGGGCTGAAGATCCGCCAGGTTTTCCCGGACACCTTCGACGCCCACCTGAAGATGGCCGGCCAAGGGGAAATCGACCTGTCTTTTACCAATCCTTACGTCTACGTGCAGATGGCGGACCGATACGGTTCCTCGGCCTTTGCCCGCATCGTGGAAAAGGAAGGTGGTGAAAGCTACCGGGGGCAGATCATCTGCCGCTCGGACAACCGGCAGATCCAGACCTTGGAAGATTGCCGGGGCAAGCGCTGGATCGCTGTCGACCCGGTTTCGGGGGGCGGATTCCTCTTTCCCCTGGCACTGTTTCACCGCCACGGGCTCACGCGGCAGGATTTTGCCGAGATCGCGTTCGCACCGGGGCCCGGCGGCCAGCAAGAAAAGGTGGTGCTGGCGGTTTATGCCGGAAAGTACGATCTCGGCACGATCCGCCAGGGAACCCTGAAGGTAGTGGCCGACAAGATCGATCGGCGCGCCATCCGTGTTCTTGCGCAAACCCCATGGTATCCGGGCTGGGTTTTTTCCGCCCGGCGTGGGTTGGATCCGCGAATCGTCGGCGCGGTGAAAAAAGCCCTGCTGCGTTTGGATGAACAATCTGCCGGCCACCGCCGGATCCTCGCGGCAGCCCGGTTTGTCCGCGTCCTGTCCGCTTCGGACAGCGATTACGATACGGTGCGGCAGGCGGCGCAGGAAGTTGCCGACCATTGAATCCCGTGAATTTCGAAACATGCGCAAAGCGATCATCATCATCGTACTGGTTCTCGCATCGGTGGCCATTTTTGGACATTTCTCCAAAGAGGCCCTGAATAAGCAGCTGATCCAACTCGAAGACGGCCGGATCATGGCGGTGGATCGCTATTGGCTGATCGGAGAGCGGGTTTTTTGCGAGACCGAGTATGGTTTTCAGGTCTTTGATCGCAGCCAGTTGAAGGGCAGAACCAAGGGGATGCCCTGCGATATGGAGCAACTGCGCATGCGCTTGGCCTACCTGACCGGCGGCTGGTTTCAGTGGAAAATGGATCTGCGCCAGAAACTGGCCTATGCCCACGGCATTTTAACCGTCGTTTTAGGGCTCCTGGCGCTTTGGGGACTCCGTTTCCTGTTCCGCGCCCAAAAGCGATGGCGCCTGGAGGCTGCCCAAAGACCGCGAACCCCCCTCCGTCCCAAGCCGGATCCGGCACCGGGGAGCAGCCCGGGGCCGCGCCTGGCGGGACTTTCGGATGTGGAAAATCATTTTTTGGATATTTTCCGCTACCAACTCGGGGCGGACCCGCAGGCACGCACGCTCGTCGAGCTGATCCAGCCCAACTTCGGTAAACGCGGCGGACAGTATCGCCTGGCGGTTTTACAGGGTGACGAATGGCGCGAGCGGCGCATGACCATCACCCCCCTGGGAGAGAGCGCCAGCAGCAAGAGCCAGTGTTTTTACGTCATCTACGACACCCATCTGGTGGTCAAGATTCCGCCGGTTCGCATATCCGACTTTTCCGATTACCGCCAGCGCCTGCGGCAGGAAGCGCTGGTGGTGCGCCAGCTTGGCCAGCGCCCGTGTATCATTCCCAATCTGGCGGCGCTCTTGACCCGTGTACATCCCATCGGCACCCGGGAAGACGAAGTCGATCTGCTCGAAACTCTCTATCATCAGTGGCTCCAGACCGACACATCGAGACAGCGGTTTCTCAAGATCGCCGGAGCCTTCGCCTTTTTCATGGATGTATCCCGCTATCAGTTCCTGAGCGATGTCATGGCCCAGCTCGGCGACGCCACGGGACGCTGGGACGAGGTGATCACCGAGGACGTCGAGCTGGTCGATTTCCCCCAGCGTTTCGAAGAAAAATACGGGGAGGTCAACGGGCCGCTCGGTTTTCAGATTCAATCCCTTTTTACCGCCTTTGATCACGAACTGCGCCGCCAGACGGTTTATCCGAAAAGCGGATCGGCCGTCACCGAGACCCAGAAAAAGGAGTGGATGCTCACCCGCCTGGCCGGTCTGCCCCTGCCCGCCGACCAGACCCGGTCAGCCGCTTTGGCCGCGGCAGCCGATCGACTGCTGCAAGATACGCTGGGCCGGGACAAATCATTGGGCAAAGAATACCGGCACCTTGTGGAGACCGAGGCCCAAAAACGGACCTTTCGCCAGGCAAAACCGCGTATGTCGGCGCTGGTGACCAATATGCTGGACCTTCTGGCATGGCTCGGCCACCAGCGCCTGGCCATGCGGGACCTCAAGCCCGACAACCTCTTCGTGGCCGGGGACCCGAAGCAATACCCCCATTTTCTTTCCAGCCCCGATCGGTTCGATATCGGCCTTATCGACGTCGAAACGGCCGTGATCTGCCCGGCCGGCGCGCCGCAGCGCTGCAGCCAGCCCCAGATGGGCGGGACTCCACCCTATTCGACCCCATCGCATTTTTTCCCCAATTCCCTGCTGCAGGCAGTGGGCGCGGATTTATGGCGGATCTTGCATTTTCAGGATTGGTACGCCGTGCTGGCCATCGTTTTTGAGATCGTCGCAGGGCGCCGTCTTTTCACCCGCACGGGGCGGTTGATTCCCCGCATGATTCTGGCCATACGCCAAAAAGGATGCCGCGGCGAAGCGGCCGAGAACCTCTTTCGCAATTTCAGCCGCAAATTCTGGGCGGCGGCCAAAACCGAATTCGACCGGCGCCTAGAAAAAACCGCCGTGCGACTCGAATCGGTTTTGGTGGACCTGCCGGATTCTTTGAGCGATGAATTGAAGGTCCATCTCGAAAGAGGCCAGACGGCCCTGAGCCGGCAAATCGAGGCCATCATCGACGGCCAGGATCCGAATATCGAACCGGCCCGCCGCAAGATGCTGATTTACGACGATCTTGACGGTCTGCGGCGCATGATGGCCGACTGCACGGATCGGCGCAACCCGGACACGGAACGCTTCTTGAATCTTTGTTTCGCCCTGGTGCCGCTCAAACAGGCCTGGGAGGAAAGCGAACGGATGCTCGAAGCCCTGTCCCAGAAACCTGCCTGCGTCACGGTAAAGGCGCTATTGCCGTTGATGTTCGATGCCATCCAAACCGTAATGTGCCCCTTCGGCCCCGGCGCGCCGGGCGGCGCGACCGACCCACCGGAAGCCTGGCGGGTGGAAGAGCAGGATGGCGACAGCCTCGGATTCACCCATTCGCTCGGCTTATCGGGTTCCGACTGAGACGGATCTACTGCCCGCTTTTGAGTTTCTCCCAATATTTTTCGTAGACCATGATGGCCTCGCCTACGTCGAGTTGAAATTCACCCTTGGCCATAATTTCCGGCGGTGGGTAGACGGTCGCATCCTGGCGTACCGCCTCGTCCAGCAGGGCCACGGCGGCCTTGTTGGGCGAGGCGTAGCCGATTTCTTCGCTGATCATGCGGGCGATCTCGGGCCGCTGCATAAAATCGATAAAGGCGTGGGCCTGATCCGGGTTGCCGGCGTTCTTGGGGATCACCATGCTGTCGAGCCAGATGATGGGGCCTTCCTGGGGATAGATGTAGCGGATCTCGGGGTTTTCCTGGGCCGCCATGTAGGCCTCGCCGTTCCAGATCATGCCGATGACCACTTCCTGGTTGAGAAAGGCCTGCTTCTGGGCGTCGGAGGCAAAGAGGCGCACATTGGGCATCAGGGTGCGCAACTGTTCGTAGGCCGCCTCGATCTGGCCGGCGTCGGTGCTGTTGCCCGAATGGCCCAGCAGCCGCAGTCCCATGCCGAAGACCTCGCGCAGGTCCTCGGAAAGCATCACCCGGCCGGCGAATTCCGGCCGCCACAGGTCGCGCCAGCTGTGGATGGTGTCCGGGTTCACCCGGGCCGCATCCACCGCGATGGCCGTGGTGCCCCACATGTAGGGGACGCTGTAGACGTTGCCCGGATCGTAAGGCTTGTCGAGCAGGGTCGGGTCGAGGTTCTTGAAGTTGGGCAGACGGCTCTTGTCCAGCGGCAGAAGCAACTTTTCCTCGCGCATACGGTTGACGAAATAAGTCGATGGAAAGACCACGTCGTAGCCGCTGGCGTCCAGCAGCTTGATCTTTGCGTACATCGCCTCGTTGCTCTCATAGGTGGAATAGACCACCTGGATGCCGGTTTCCTTTTCGAACAGCGCCAACACCTGCTGGGGCATGTACTCGGACCAGTTGAAGACCACCACCTGCGGCGGAGCCGCAGTGGCCAAGGCCGGCAGCAAGAGCAGGCTCAAGACGATAAGAACGCGTTTCATGTTTTTTTCTCCTTTACCAGCCAGTGGGATACGAACACCGACACCAGGGTGACGGCCAAAAGGACGGTGGAAAGGGCATTGACCTCGGGTTTGACCCCCAGCCGGACCATGGAATATATCTTGAGGGGCAGGATTTCGAAGGTCGGGCCGGTGACAAAAAAACTCACGATGACATCATCCAGGCTCAGGGTGAAGCTGAGCAGCCACCCGGAAAGCACCGCGGGCAGCAGCATCGGCAGGATCACGTGGCGAAAGGCCTGGTATTCACCGGCCCCCAGGTCCTTGGCGGCTTCGATGACGTTGGGATCAAAATCGGCGATGCGCGCATAGATGGTTACCACCACAAAGGGCAGGCAGAAGGTGATGTGGCTCAGTACCAGGGTGGCGCAGCCGGTCTGCAAGCCGATGAGAATAAAGCCCATCAGCAGCGAGATGCCCATCACGATGTCCGGGCTCATCATCACCACGTAGAGCAGACCGTAGAGCAGCTTGCGGCCCGGAAAGCGGTAGCGGTGGAAGGCCACCGCGGCCACGGTGCCGATGGCCGTGGCCACCAGACTCGAAAGCAGGGCCACCAGCAGCGAGTTGCCCAGACTTTCGAGCAGCATCCGGTCGTGAACCAGCTCGGCGTACCACTTGAAGGTGAACCCCTGCCAGTTGCTCGAATAGCGGGTGTTGTTGAACGAGTAGACCACCAGCACGGCGATTGGCAGGTACAAAAAACCGTAAATCACCGCCAGGTAGACGATTTGCGCCGTACGTCTCATCGCGCCAGCCCTCCGGTCGGATCGCCGTAGCGGCGCAGGCTGGCAAAGTAGGCCCACAGCAAAAATCCCATCATCACGGTGAGCAACATGCTGGCCGAGGCTCCGGCCGGCCAGTTGCGGGCCGTGAGAAACTGGTTCTTGATGTAGTTGCCCAGCAGCATCGACTTGGCCCCGCCGAGCAGGTCCGGCACGTAAAAGAGGCCCAGGGCCGGCAAAAAGACCATGATCGAGCCGGCGATGATCCCGGGCAGGCTCACCGGCAGCAGGACATGGCGCAGTACCTGGATCCGGGTGGCCCCCAGATCGTAGCCGGCTTCGGCCAGGCGCGGATCGAATTTTTCGATGGCGGCGTACAGGGGCAGGATCATGAAGGGCAGCAGGGTGTAGACCAGACCGATGAACACGGCCCCGTTGGTGTAGAGCAAAAGCAGGGGCTGGTCGATGAGCCCGGCGGCCAGCAGCAGGGAATTGACCAGGCCGTTGGCCTTGAGCACGACGATCAGGGCGTAGGTGCGCACCAGGCTGCTGGTCCAGAAAGGGATGATAATCAGCACCAGCAGGAGTTTACGATGGGTGCTGCGGGCCAGCAGGAACGCAAAGGGATAGCCGATGACAAGGCAGATGCCGGTGGTGCCGGCCGCATAGCCCAGGGAGCGGGCGAAGATGCCGGCGATTTCCGGCGAAAAGAGGCCGCGGTAGGCGTTCAGGCTGGCCGCTGCGCGCAGGAAACCGACGTCGTCGCGTTCGAGAAAGCTGGCCACCAGGACCATCAGGTTGGGCAGCAGCACGAAGGCTACGATCCAGAAGCCGACCACGGCGACCACCGCGGTTTTGAAAGTGCTGCGCTCAGTCATCGGGCAGTACCACCTCCCAGCCGCGGATCCATGACACGCAGACCTCTTCCTGGCGTGCGTAGGAGATGTCTTCGGCGTCCTCGTTGAAAAACTGGGTGGCGCAGACCACCGTGCCCGAGCCCAGGCGGATAAAGACGTCCACCGTGGTGCCCTTGTAGATCTGATCCTCCACGCGGCCGGCAAGGCAGGGCTTGGATCCGGCATCCACCGGTCTTTCGATCCACAGATCCTCGGGCCGCAGCAGGACCTTGACGCGCTGGCCGGGCTGGAACCCGCGCCGGTTGCGCATCTCGAAGGCGGCCCCTTCGACCCGGGCCGTGAGGGTGTCGCCGCCGGTCTTGGTTACCAGACCGTCCAACGTGTTGATCTCGCCGACGAACTCGGCCACGAACATGTTGTCCGGCTCCTCGTAGATCTGCTTGGGGGTGCCGATCTGTTCGATGCGCCCGGCGTTCATCACGATGATCCGGTCGCTTAGCGAGATGGCTTCGCCTTGATCGTGGGTGACGAACAGAAAGGTAATCCCCAGGCGCCGGTGCAGGCGTTTGAGTTCGAGCTGCATCTGTTTGCGCAGCTTGTAGTCCAGGGCGCTGAAAGGTTCGTCGAGCAGCAGGACCAGCGGTTCGTTGACGATGGCCCGGGCCACGGCCACGCGCTGCTGTTGGCCGCCGGAAAGGGCCTGGATCCGGCGTGCGGCCAGGGCTTCGAGCCGCACCATGGCCAGAGCCGCCCGGACCCGTTCGGCGATCTGCGGCGGCGGCAGCTTTTTCATTTTCAGGCCGAAGCCGACGTTTTGCGCCACCGTCATGTGGGGGAAAAGGGCGTAGTTCTGAAAGACGGTGTTGACGTCCCGCCGGTTGGGCGGCAGTTCGTTGACCCGTTCGCCGGCGATGCGGATCTCACCCTCGTCGGGGCGGTCGAATCCGGCGATGAGGCGCAAGGTGGTGGTCTTGCCGCAGCCCGAGGGGCCGAGCAGGGTCAGAAATTCACCCGGGTAGATGTTGAAGCTGAGCCGGTCCACGGCCGCCTCTCCGGCAAAACACTTGGTCACGCCGCGGAAGCTGACGATGGGCAGCTTGGGGGCTGGCGTGCTGCCGGCATCGGCCGCTGGTGCCGGATTGTGGCCCGGATTTTGGAAAATATTCATAACCATATGAAATAACAATATAAATATGTTTTTTAAACTGCCATAGAGTCGAAAATTATGATAAATTGACCGGGTTGTAAAGACTGGATATGACCGGGGCAGGGCTCGTGTAAAATTTAATGATAACCGTACGAAGTCTCTTTTCGGTATCTTTGCAGATCCGGTGACACCAGATTCCTTGGCAGAAGGGGCTGGCTTGTGGCTCAACGGAGAGGGAATCTTGGTCTGATTAGGGGGTTTCTTCTAACAGGCGCTGGGAAACTGCGGATGCTTCTCCGATAGTACCCGAGGGCATGACAGCGAAAAGAAGCGGTATCATCGGCGAAGCAGGTGCGTGTTAATCTCAATTGAGATAAAAAGAGCCGTTAAATCTGAAGCTTGGGGATAGACGGCATTTCAGGTCGCCATGAGCCGTTGCACCCGTTGTGGATTTGGTTTGCGAGAAGCCTTGAATTGGGTTAAATTAATCGGCTTACTGACAAGATCGACTTTGTCTGATAATTAAGGATTCGGATTTTCAGCGTTACTTCGGGTATATTATAAAATATTTCCACATCATGAAGCAGCCAATCGTCTTAAAATCCGTTCTATGCTAGGTTTTTTACTACCAAGACCATCGTCCATCGAGGCGCTTTGGATGAGCACGCATGCACTATTCAAAGTTGTTTTCAAAAATGAATCCGGTTCCAGGGGCAGGGCGGTTGTGGGAAATGATACAGTTTGTCTGGGATCGAACAGACCACTGACGCACTCCCACTCCCACTCTCACCGACATTCGGAAGGTTGCAAGAAAAAATGGATAGTTTCTTTTCAAAAAAAATATCGTCTGAAGTGAAAATGAAAATTCGATTCGCCTCCCTTATTTTCGTGGTGATCGCCTCCATCGGCGGAATGCTGGTCCTGGGAAAATTCGGCATGGATACCCTATCCTCTCTCAGAGCGTTTGTCAGCGGTGAATCCGTCTATTCCACCAAGCAGCAGGCGGCGGCGATCAGCCTGTTTCATTATGTACACACGAAAGATCCAAAACACTACGATGAATTTCTCGAAAATATACGGGTGCCGTTGGGAAACAGAAAAGCCCGCTTGGAACTTGAAAAGCCGAATCCTGATATGAAAAAGGTATTTGAGGCCTTCGAAGAGGGAGGCAACCAGCCTGAAGACATCGACGGCATGATAGCGCTGTTTAATAATTTTAAGAATTTTGAATTTCTTAAACATGCGGTTCGAATATGGGAGCAGGCGGATGAAGATGTTGTCGAGGTGGTCAGACTGGGTGAAGAGCTTCACCGTCTTGTGCAGTCCGATGACACAACCTCCAGCCAGATCGAAGACATCCGCAACCGCTTGCTTGACCTCAATCGCGAATTTCACGGGATTGAAAAAGAATATTCCAGCACCCTGGCAGACGCTTCGCGCTGGGCCAAGGGATTGTTCATAAAGATCATGTCGGCCTTTGCGATAATCACCGCTGTTGTATGCTTTCTGGCGATTTCGCTCGTGGGAAGACTGATTACGAAAATGCAGAAATCCGCCAAAGACCTCGAACTGCAGCACTGGCTTAAATCCGGCCAGACCGCGTTGAATGAAAAAATGAGAGCCGAGCAGGACATCCTCGGCTTTTCATCCAGTGTGCTCAACTTTATCTGCGAACACCTTGGCATTAGCGTGGGCGCCATGTTCGTGAGCGATCAAGACGATGCGTTGAGGATGGTGGCAGGATATGCCTTTGAAAAACGCAAGGGGCTGAGCAATCGGTTTGAACTTGGAGAAGGGCTCGTCGGGCAGTCCGCCCTGGAAAAAAAGCATATTCTCATGACCGATTGTCCGGATGGGTATATGTGCATCCGATCGGGTCTGGGCGCCAAGACACCGTGCAATATTCTCGCCTATCCACTCGTCCATAAGGGCACGGTGCAAGGGGTTGTGGAACTTGGCGCGTTTCGCGAATTTACGGATCTGGACATCGAGTATCTTCGTTTTGCGAGCGACGCTGTTGCGATAGCGATTTCAGGCATTATATCACGGCGTAAAGAAGCGGAATTGCTTGAAAAGACCCAGCAACAAGCCGAAGAACTCACCGCTCAGCAAGAAGAGTTGCGGGCAACCAACGAAGAACTGGAAGAGTATGCCCGGACCCTTAAAGAATCCGAACAGAAGCTGCAAGTCCAGCAGGAAGAACTGCGGGCCGCCAACGAGGAATTGACCGAACAGGCGCAGACCCTCGAAGAGAAATCAGAAGAGATTGAAAAAAAGAACAAAGAGTTGGAGGTATCAAGACGAGAGGCGGAGGAAAAAGCTCGGGAGCTTGAATGCACCGGCAAATACAAATCTGAATTCCTGGCCAACATGTCTCACGAATTGAGAACACCTCTCAACAGCATCCTGCTGCTGTCCAAACTTCTCAACGAGAACAAAAATGGCAATCTTACTGCAAAACAAGCAGAGTTCGCTCAAACGATCCATTCCTCGGGCTCGGATCTGTTGAACCTGATCAATGAAATTCTCGACCTTTCAAAGGTGGAAGCCGGCAAGATGGAATTCAACATCTCGCAGTTTTCACTGGAACGGCTGGCCGTGAAAGTACAACGGATTTATGAAAAAATAGCCGAAGAAAAAGGACTTCGATTCGCTATCGACATTCATCCGGATATTCCTCGAACCATGCACACGGATTTTCAACGACTGGAGCAGATTGTAAAGAATTTTGTTTCCAACGCCATTAAATTTACCGAAAAGGGAAGGGTGACGCTGACGATCGGGCGCCCGAGTAAAGATAAAACCCTTTGCCGCAGCGGCTTGACACCCGACAAAACGATCGCCTTTTGTGTATCGGACACTGGAATCGGTATCGAGAAGCAGATGCAACAATTCATATTTGAGGCTTTTCGGCAAGCCGATGGTTCGACAAATCGAAAATTTGGCGGCACCGGGTTGGGGCTCTCGATATCAAGGGAACTCGCCAAGCACCTCGGCGGGGAAATTCAGGTCGAAAGTGATGCTGGAAAAGGAAGCACCTTTACACTCTATCTTCCCGAAAGATTTGCTCCACCAGAGTCTGAGTCTGAAAAAGTATTCATCATCATGGATGATAAGGAAGACGCAAAAGATGATGATGAAGACGTAAAAAAAGTCGAAGCACCTGCCGCAGGTGGTGTGGCTAAAAGTCCGGGAACGCAATTGGATGTTATCCGAGACGACCGAAGGGACTTGTCACCGAATGAGAAATCTATCCTCATCATTGAAGATGATCCCGGCCTATGGAACCACAAAACGGTTGGATTCTGTAAAATCAGTATGTTATCCGATTATTTTTGCCATACTTGATCATATTTTGCGATTCTCAAGGAGCCTGTGCTTTCGTTTTCCGGGGTGTCGGCTTTGCGTCTAACTCATAGAAAACACATGTAATGATTGTCATTTACGATAGATGGCTATCCTCTTTTTCGTTCTTGTCAAATCGTCCATTTCTTGATAATGTATTGCATATATGCCCGGTTGCGGCGATAACCTGCAATACTTTATCGGGAGGGCGATATGGATGGTTCGACCGAGGTTTCCCAGCGTCTCGCGGTCCTGTTCAAGCAGCATCCATGCTGGATGATCGGGCCGCTGAGCCAACAGATGGACTACTCGATTCCATCAACCCGGCGATTTCTGGCCCAGAACGGCTACTACAGCAGTTTTACGCACAACGGACGATGGTATACCCTGCGTTCGATTCCTCGCTTTTCGCGCGAAGGACTGTGGTTTTACCACGACATCGGCTTTTCCCGGGCCGGCAGTCTGACCCGTACGCTGGTGGCCCTGATCGATGCCAGTCTGGCAGGGATGAGCGCCGAAGCGCTCGGCCAAAAGTTGCGCTGCCGTTGTCATTCGGTTCTGGTCGGGTTGTACCGCCGCGGTCTTGTCCAGCGCCAGCGCCAGGGACGCGCGAACGTTTACCTGGCCAGCAATGCCAGGACCGCCGAGGCGCAACGTCGTGTCCTGGAAGCGCCCGTGGCGGCGGTGCTGCCAGCCGAGATTGCAGTGATGGTGCTGGCCGAATTCATCCGCAAGCCGTCAGCCGAGCCGGCCGAGTTGGCCCGCCGGGTGTCGGCCCGGGCCGCCGTGCGCATCAAGGCCGACCAGATCCGGGCGCTGTTTGCGCAGCACGGTTTAAAAAAAATGCTGCCGTTGCGGCCATCGGCCTCCTGAGCCGCCTCAACGAACAACTGCACCAGGAGGTGCGCCCGTCGGCGTTGTTCGCGCAGCCGCCGGTGGTCGATTTTCGCTACCCGCACCGGCAGTGCTCCTGCGGCGGTGCCTTGAAAGTCCAAAAGACACAAACCAAGCGCGTGGTCAGTCTTTCGGTCACCTATATCGCCCGCCGGACCGTGCAACGCTGTACCCGTTGTGGCCGTGTCTGGGAAGATCCGGCCCTGCGTCAGCGGGTGGCGCATCGTTGCAATACCGCTTGGGACGTGCTGGTCTTTGTCGGCCGTCGCCTGTTCGAGGACTGCCACAGTGTCGGGCAGGTTCGCAACGAGCTGCTGGCCCGCGATGTGGTGCTGTCCGATTCTCAAATCACCAAACTCGGCCGCAAGTTTATCCTCTTGCTGGCTCTGGCCCATCGGCGCGCCACCCCGCGCATCAAGCAGGCCATGGCCAGAAGCGGCGGCTATATCCTGCATCTGGATGCCGTGCATCAAGAAGATGCGCCCGCTCTGATGTCAGGCATCGACGCTCTGAGCCGCCTGGTGTTGGCCAATGTCAAGGTGCCCAGTGAACACGCCGCTCAGATCATCCCGTTTTTGGAAAAGATCAAAGACGACTATGGCGATCCGATCGCCTGTGTGCATGACATGGGCACAGGCATCTGCAAGGCGGTCGGGGCCGTGTTCCCCACAAGCAAAGACTTTGTCTGCCACTTTCATTTCTTGCGCGATGCGGGCAAAGACCTGATCGAGCCGGCCTACCGCGAGCTTCGTGGCTGCCTGCGTCGCCATGCGTTCAGCACCCGGTTCCGTGCGTTGGCCCGCCACGCCCGTCGGTTACTGGCCGAGCCGAACGCCCTGGCGATGTATCTGGCGGGCACCCAAACGGCTGCCGATTTGAGTCTCACGACCCCTGCGGCGGTCTATGCACTATCGCTGTGGAGCTTGCAGGCCAAACACTGCGGCGATGGCTACGGCTTTCCTTTCGATCGCCCCTTGCTGGTACTGGCCGAACGGCTTATGATCCTGCTCGATTGCCTGCCGCGCCTGCTACAGACACTTCCCGGCGACAACGTGGCCGGCAGCCGCTTGTTTGTCCACCTGGCACGAAAGGTGATGGATGTCGTCGCCGATCCGGTCTTCGAAAAAAGCCTCGACTCGTTACGCTGGCGTTGCCGGCTCTTTGATCAGCTTCGCCAAGCCATGCGCATCGCACCTTCCGGAGGCCGAGACGGCCTCAACGATGATGGTGCCGCACCCGCGATGGAAAGTATCCGCCAGAGCGTTGGCCAATTCCGTCACCGTCTCGATGCCGAAGCAAAGCTGGCAGCCGATCCGCTGTGCCGCAAACTGGCCGAACAGATCGACAAGTATCACGACAAACTGTTTGCCGACCCGATTGACGTGCAGACCCCTTCGGGGCCGCAGGTGGTTTATCCCCAGCGGACCAACAACATCCTGGAACAGTTCTTTCGCAGCTTGCGCCGGGATCATCGCCGCCGTACCGGCGATAATCGCATGCACCGCGCGTTGCAAACCATGCTGGCCGATACCCCGTTGGTGAAAAATCTGTCCAACCCCGACTACATGAAAATCCTGCTCGACGGCCGGCCCAATATCGAAGCCCTGTTTGCTGATTTGGATCGAACCTCGGCTTCCGAGGAGCTGATACCGGCCGCGGATGCCGATCGCATTCTGCCTGGTTTTAAAGCACTGACAAAAATACCGGATCTTCCCGTTCGAATCTCACAGCGCGCTTCTGCGGCTTTATCCGGGGCAAAATCCAACCAAATTGTGTGGCCATAGATCCCGGCTTTGCCAAGACACTCCAGGATCTTGCCAGAGAAAAAGGATTTAAAACACTGATCGCCGGTGATGGAGAATCGGGTCTTCACATGGCGGATTATTATCAACCGAGCGCGATTATTTTGGATGTGGGACTTCCGGGAATCGACGGTTGGAACGTGATGACCCGGCTCAAGGAAGCATTCCCGACCCGTCATATTCCGGTTCACTTCATTTCCGGTACCGAAAAGCCCTGGGATGCCATCAAAATGGGTGCGATGGGTTACCTTACTAAACCGGTAAGCTTGGAGCAATTGAATCAGGCTTTTGTTAAGATAGACCACCTGATCAACGCCAAGTTGAAAAAACTGCTTGTTGTGGAAGGCGATGAAGACGAATGCGATAACATCAAGGGTTTGCTGGATGATAACGACATAACGATCGAAACTGTGGCCAGTGGAAAAGAGACGCTGCACCGCCTGAAAAACGATATATATCATTGTATCATTCTCGGAATGAATCTTTCGGATATGTCCGGGGAAGATCTGATTCTTCGGATCAGGAATGATGAGGATATCTCGTATCTTCCTATCATCGTGTACACCGGCAAGGAGTTGACCGATAAAGAGCGGGTATTTTTAGACAACCATTCTGAAAGGATAATCATCAAAGATCCGAAATCTCTTGAAAAGCTTTTTGATGAAACGGCTTTGTTTCTTCACAGAGTCGAAAGTGATCTGCCGAAAGAGAAACGGCGAATTCTTCAAATGGTTCATGACAAAGAATCGATCCTGAAAAATAAAAAATTGCTTATCGTAGACGACGACATGAGAAATGTGTTCGCATTGAGCAGCATTCTGGAAGACAAAGGGATCCGGGTGATCGTTGCGAAAAACGGCCATGAAGGTATTGCCCGGATCAAGGAAAATCCCGATTTGGACATTGTCTTGATGGATATCATGATGCCAGAGATGGACGGTTATGAGGCCATGAGGCATATCCGGGAAATTGATGAATTCAAGAAATTGCCGATTATCGCCTTGACGGCAAAGGCGATGCGAGGAGATAGGGCGAACTGTATCGAGGCCGGGGCAAACGATTATCTGTCAAAACCGGTTGACAGTGAAAAACTGCTTTCAATGTTGCGGGTCTGGTTGTACCGCTAGCCATAGTATCTATCATCAAGCTCGAATAAACATGCGAGTATTGTCTCGCCGGATTGAGTGCCGGGCAGTGGGTAGAGAAGAGGGAACTGTTTATGGTCGATGAAAACCAACTGATCGAAATCGATCTTTTGCTACAAGCCATCTATGCTAAATACGGATACGATTTCAGAAATTACACACGGGACTCTTTAAAAAGAAGAATATTGAAAAGATTGTCCATCTGCGGACTTGGATCGATTTCCGAAATGCAGCACCTTCTTTTGAATAATGTCTCGTTTTTCGAGCAGTTGTTACTTGATCTTTCGATCAATGTTACCGAAATGTATCGCGATCCGATTTTTTTTAGGGCGGTCAGACAAAAAATAGTACCGTCCCTAAAAATGCGCTCTCATATTAAAATTTGGCATGCCGGTTGCGCAACCGGAGAAGAGGTCTACTCGGCTGCTATTGTTTTTTGGGAGGAAGGTCTATACGATAAAATTTTGATCTACGCCACAGATTTTAACGAAAACGTATTAAGAAAAGCAAAAGAGGGGATTTATCCGCTCGATATGATGAAAAACAGCGAGCAGAATTACCGTGAATCCGGCTGTGCCGGAGAATTCGCTGAATATTTTACGACAAAGTACGGGTATTCGACAATAAAAAGTTTTTTAAAAAAGAATATAGTTTTTGCTGACCATAATTTGGCTACGGATGGGGCATTCGGAGAGATGAACGTCATTTTATGCCGTAATGTTCTGATTTACTTCAATCAGGAATTGCAAAACAGAGCCATCGGTCTTTTTGCTGAAAGTCTTGCAGAGGGCGGGTATCTTTGTCTTGGCAGTAAAGAGACAATCCGTTTTACCGATCATCAAGCAAGGTTTAGGGAAGTTGATGCCGTGGCTAAGATATACCAAAAAGTGAAATAAAAAAGTGGGATCTTTAGCACCTGATGTAGAGTTAAAATAATCGTAACTGGACATGATGCTCCGAGGAGTATTTTCCGCAACTTGGGTGGATCATATTCTCGATCCGGCAGAGATTGGACTTTCAGTGGACCGGATTGTAAAATAAGACCGATGACGAAAGACGAAACTTGATATGAATATGGAATTGATGCCAGAAAACAATCGAATAGACATTCTGATCGTAGACGACAGAGAGGAAAACCTTCTTGCCCTTGAGGCATGTCTCGGAGATTTCGATTTAAATATCGTAAAAGCGAAATCTGGAAATGAAGCACTCGCACGGATGCTTGAAAAAGAATTTGCCTTGGTTTTACTTGATGTGCAGATGCCTGGAATGGATGGATTTGAAGTTGCCGAGTTAATGCGGGGGACCGAAATGACGAAAAGGGTGCCCATCATTTTTGTGACCGCGATAAGCAAGGAGGCAAAGCATATTTTTCGTGGTTATGAAGCCGGTGCGGTAGATTATATTTTCAAGCCACCGGAACCCCATATTCTTCGAAGCAAAGTGGGCGTGTTTATCCAGCTCTACCAACATCAAAAAGAATTAAAAGAGGTGATTTGCGAACTCAGGAAAGCGAACGAAAAGATAAAGCAGCTATCCATCCTCGACTCCCTTACGGGATGTTACAATAGGGGATATCTCAACGACCAGTTGCCCAAGGAAATTAAGCGTGCAATGCGTTCCAGAACACCGATGTCCTTGATTCTTTCGGATATCGACCATTTTAAAAATGTCAATGACTGCTATGGGCATCAATGTGGGGACGCAGTGCTAAAAAAGTTCGTCGATATCATGCAAACTCAGATTCGAAAAGACATCGACTGGATTTCACGTTATGGAGGAGAGGAGTTCGTTGTGGTCTTGCCTGAGACCGAGCTTTCAGGCGGCGTCACCACAGCCGAAAGACTCCGCTTGACCATCTCAGAAGCACCGATCCTGTATAAAGATAAGAGGATAAATATTAATGCCAGTTTTGGAGTAACTGTTTTTGATTCATTTGAAACAGAGATAAATGGGACGATCGAAAAACTGCTGCATACGGCGGATGCTATGGCCACACAATTTGGTTGGATTTTGCCCCGGATAAAGCCGCAGAAGCGCGCTGTGAGATTCGAACGGGAAGATCCGGTATTTTTGTCAGTGCTTTAAAACCAGGCAGAATGCGATCGGCATCCGCGGCCGGTATCAGCTCCTCGGAAGCCGAGGTTCGATCCAAATCAGCAAACAGGGCTTCGATATTGGGCCGGCCGTCGAGCAGGATTTTCATGTAGTCGGGGTTGGACAGATTTTTCACCAACGGGGTATCGGCCAGCATGGTTTGCAACGCGCGGTGCATGCGATTATCGCCGGTACGGCGGCGATGATCCCGGCGCAAGCTGCGAAAGAACTGTTCCAGGATGTTGTTGGTCCGCTGGGGATAAACCACCTGCGGCCCCGAAGGGGTCTGCACGTCAATCGGGTCGGCAAACAGTTTGTCGTGATACTTGTCGATCTGTTCGGCCAGTTTGCGGCACAGCGGATCGGCTGCCAGCTTTGCTTCGGCATCGAGACGGTGACGGAATTGGCCAACGCTCTGGCGGATACTTTCCATCGCGGGTGCGGCACCATCATCGTTGAGGCCGTCTCGGCCTCCGGAAGGTGCGATGCGCATGGCTTGGCGAAGCTGATCAAAGAGCCGGCAACGCCAGCGTAACGAGTCGAGGCTTTTTTCGAAGACCGGATCGGCGACGACATCCATCACCTTTCGTGCCAGGTGGACAAACAAGCGGCTGCCGGCCACGTTGTCGCCGGGAAGTGTCTGTAGCAGGCGCGGCAGGCAATCGAGCAGGATCATAAGCCGTTCGGCCAGTACCAGCAAGGGGCGATCGAAAGGAAAGCCGTAGCCATCGCCGCAGTGTTTGGCCTGCAAGCTCCACAGCGATAGTGCATAGACCGCCGCAGGGGTCGTGAGACTCAAATCGGCAGCCGTTTGGGTGCCCGCCAGATACATCGCCAGGGCGTTCGGCTCGGCCAGTAACCGACGGGCGTGGCGGGCCAACGCACGGAACCGGGTGCTGAACGCATGGCGACGCAGGCAGCCACGAAGCTCGCGGTAGGCCGGCTCGATCAGGTCTTTGCCCGCATCGCGCAAGAAATGAAAGTGGCAGACAAAGTCTTTGCTTGTGGGGAACACGGCCCCGACCGCCTTGCAGATGCCTGTGCCCATGTCATGCACACAGGCGATCGGATCGCCATAGTCGTCTTTGATCTTTTCCAAAAACGGGATGATCTGAGCGGCGTGTTCACTGGGCACCTTGACATTGGCCAACACCAGGCGGCTCAGAGCGTCGATGCCTGACATCAGAGCGGGCGCATCTTCTTGATGCACGGCATCCAGATGCAGGATATAGCCGCCGCTTCTGGCCATGGCCTGCTTGATGCGCGGGGTGGCGCGCCGATGGGCCAGAGCCAGCAAGAGGATAAACTTGCGGCCGAGTTTGGTGATTTGAGAATCGGACAGCACCACATCGCGGGCCAGCAGCTCGTTGCGAACCTGCCCGACACTGTGGCAGTCCTCGAACAGGCGACGGCCGACAAAGACCAGCACGTCCCAAGCGGTATTGCAACGATGCGCCACCCGCTGACGCAGGGCCGGATCTTCCCAGACACGGCCACAACGGGTACAGCGTTGCACGGTCCGGCGGGCGATATAGGTGACCGAAAGACTGACCACGCGCTTGGTTTGTGTCTTTTGGACTTTCAAGGCACCGCCGCAGGAGCACTGCCGGTGCGGGTAGCGAAAATCGACCACCGGCGGCTGCGCGAACAACGCCGACGGGCGCACCTCCTGGTGCAGTTGTTCGTTGAGGCGGCTCAGGAGGCCGATGGCCGCAACGGCAGCATTTTTTTTAAACCGTGCTGCGCAAACAGCGCCCGGATCTGGTCGGCCTTGATGCGCACGGCGGCCCGGGCCGACACCCGGCGGGCCAACTCGGCCGGCTCGGCTGACGGCTTGCGGATGAATTCGGCCAGCACCATCACTGCAATCTCGGCTGGCAGCACCGCCGCCACGGGCGCTTCCAGGACACGACGTTGCGCCTCGGCGGTCCTGGCATTGCTGGCCAGGTAAACGTTCGCGCGTCCCTGGCGCTGGCGCTGGACAAGACCGCGGCGGTACAACCCGACCAGAACCGAATGACAACGGCAGCGCAACTTTTGGCCGAGCGCTTCGGCGCTCATCCCTGCCAGACTGGCATCGATCAGGGCCACCAGCGTACGGGTCAGACTGCCGGCCCGGGAAAAGCCGATGTCGTGGTAAAACCACAGTCCTTCGCGCGAAAAGCGAGGAATCGAACGCAGGGTATACCATCGTCCGTTGTGCGTAAAACTGCTGTAGTAGCCGTTCTGGGCCAGAAATCGCCGGGTTGATGGAATCGAGTAGTCCATCTGTTGGCTCAGCGGCCCGATCATCCAGCATGGATGCTGCTTGAACAGGACCGCGAGACGCTGGGAAACCTCGGTCGAACCATCCATATCGCCCTCCCGATAAAGTATTGCAGGTTATCGCCGCAACCGGGCATATATGCAATACATTATCAAGAAATGGACGATTTGACAAGAACGAAAAAGAGGATAGCCATCTATCGTAAATGACAATCATTACATGTGTTTTCTATGAGTTAGACGCAAAGCCGACACCCCGGAAAACGAAAGCACAGGCTCCTTGAGAATCGCAAAATATGATCAAGTATGGCAAAAATAATCGGATAACATACTGATTTTACAGAATCCAACCGTTTTGTGGTTCCATAGGGCGGATGAAAGGCTGTACGAGGCCAAAAGGCAGGGACGAAACTGTGTCATTTCAGAATACTAGGCGCTGAAGCGGCGTTTCGGCAAGCCTTTACATTCCTTGCGTGTCATGCTGCGCCTTTCATCACATGACTGGCCTCGGCCTTCCTCGCATGCCACGCCGCACCTCTATTCGCATGCCACGCCGTTGCCTCATCGTGGTGTGTCATGCCGCGCCCTTCATCGCGTGTCATTTCGTTCCATTCTTTCTTTGTCATCCCGTCTCTTCCTCGTTTGTCATGCCGAGGTGGGACGACGAGGCATCCGCAGTTCCAGGCACAGGCGGGACAAAAACCGCCGGAGGAAAAAACATTTTCCAAGGTGCGATTAGAAGTCCATAATTGTCATTATTCAGCCTGGGTGTCAGCAAGAGACCATAGTTCTCGTTCTGAGCACTTGAGCTCAATTGAGGCAAAGCAGGAGGGGAGGATGAGAGATGCACCTGCCGGTTCGGTCCGTGTCGCGAACACGCCCATGAAGATCGTCTGCCTGGTGGGCAGCCCGCACGGCAGGCGGGGCAACACGGCCGGCCTGCTCGAAGAAGTGCTGCTGGGCGCTGCAAGCCGCGGGGCGTTGTCTGAAACCGTCTTTCTGACTGGATCCACCGTGCGCCCCTGCCGGGCCTGCGACCGCTGCCACATCGAGGGCCGCTGCCCGCAAAAGGACGATTTTGCCGCCATCAAGGAACGCATCCTGGCCGCCGACGGCCTGATCCTGGCCACCCCCAACTACATCAACCACGTCAGCGCCCAGCTCAAGGCCTTTATCGACCGCTGCTGCGGGGTGATCCACTGCCTTGGGTTCGAGGGCCGCTACGGGGCCGCGGTGATTACCTCGGGCGGCGGGCCCGAGAAGATGATCTCCGACTATCTGAGCCAATTCCTGATCACGACCGGCATCCATCCGGTGGGGGCGGTCTACGCCACCATGGCCGAGATGCCGGACGGCGGCTTTACCGAAGAGGTGCAGGAGCGGGCTTACAGTCTTGGCCGGCGCCTGGTGGACGCCTGGAGGGCTAAGAAACGCTACCGCTGGGTGGACAGGCGCATGGAGGTGTTTCGCGGGCGCATGGCGGCCCTGATCGGTTGGCGCCGTAATGAATGGCCCTACGAATATGCCCATTGGCGCGATCACAAGGGATTGTAAAAGGAGATCTTTCGTGAATAACCCGCTGCAAGAGCTGCTGAGTGAATTGGAGCAATTCGGCCGGAGCAACGATGCCGCCAACGCCGATTATCCTCGTCGTATGTTGAATATAACCCGCGACACCGGAGAGTTTCTGGTCGTACTCGTTCGGGCTGCCAACGCCCGGCGTGTGCTTGAGGTCGGAACCTCAAACGGCTATTCGACCCTCTGGCTCGCCCAGGCGGCGCTGGCTGTTGATGGGCACGTTATCACGATCGAGGTCTCGGACATGAAGGTCGGGATGGCCGCCAGGAATTTCGAGCGCTCCGGTCTTTCCCGCCTCATCACCCAACTGCACGGTGAGGCCGGAGGGCTGATCAGGCACATGGACGATTCCAGCTTTGACCTGATCTTTCTCGATTCGGAGCGCTCTGAATACGTACGATGGTGGTCCGATCTGAGGCGAATTTTGCGCAACGGAGGACTTCTCGTTGTGGACAATGCCGTCTCGCATGCAAACGAAATGGCACCTTTTATCACCGTGGTATCCGTGGATCACGAGTTCACCACATGCACGGTGCCGGTTGGCAATGGTGAGTTTCTTGCAACCAGAGGACCGCGTCTGTCATGACACCCAACCCATCGATAAAGAAGATTCCCCAAGGCCGGTTACTTTTCAATTGGAACTTTTACGGAAAGTGGGCTTTCGCAGGGTCGAGCTTTTGCATAAAAATTCCTGTTTTGCCGCTTTCGGAGCGATCAAAGCGAATTGAAGATCATAATCCCCTTCCGAGTCATGCCGAGGAGGAACGACGAGGGATCTGCAGTTAAGGACATAGAAGGCCCGGGCAAACTTTCCACTGGAGGAAGAAGAACATGAAGGATGATATTTTCAACAGGATTTCCCCTGATGAGGCTTTAGAAATACTTCGCCAATTAGCTAAAAAAGACAAGGAGTTGAAAAAGAAAATTGTTGAATTGGCAGAAAAGTCGATCAGAGATGTTGATGTTGATGAGATTTGTGAAGTTGTGTTTTTTGATTTGGATGGAATTGATGTCCATGAGCTGTGGGATCGTTCGGGTTCAAGTAGAGATGGCTATACCTCACCAGAGGATATGTCGTTCGAAATGATTGAAGAGGTGATGGATCCATATGCGAAAGAGATGCAAAGATTGCTGGATCTGAAAATGCATCAAGAGGCTATGTTTTATTGCATGGGAGTCTTGAAAGGTATATACAGATATGAGAAAGAATCCGAATCAGAATTCAAGAATTGGGCCACTGACATTCCAGGGGAGATTTTTCGATCTGTATTGAAAAAGTGGGGGAAAGGCCGTAACAAAGAAGATAAAATGGAAATGAAGGATTTTATTCACGAGCAGTGCCCGGACTGGTTTGAATAGACTAAAAATCAGATATGATTACCTCGTAAAAAGTCCGATTTGCCTTTCGTACGTAATTCCTTTTGCCTTTTATATGTCATTCCTGCGAAAGCAGGAATCTATCAATCACAGAGGTTTATGGATGCCGGATCAAGTCCGGCATGACGGTTTCCGGACTTTTTACGAAAGCATCAGATATGAGAGAAATAAGCTGGGGCTGTCTTTAACCGACCGGCGAGGGATTGGATCGAGTCCATCTCCACACCCGCTGGTCATTGCAAAGGATCTTCAATCTATGGAAGTCATCGACGCGATCAAACAACGAATCTCGGTGCGCGCCTTCAAGCCCGATCCGGTCTCGCGCGGCATGGTCGAGGCGATTCTTGAAGAGGCCCGATGGGCCGCTTCAGGAGGCAATCTCCAGCCCTGGCATGTGATTGCAGTGGCGGGTGAAGCCCGCCGGCGCGTGATCGAAGCGGTCAAGGCCAAACTCGTACGCGACCCCTTTACGGACGAAAACGCCTTTCCCATGTATCCGGCCCACTTGTGGGAGCCGTATCGGACCCGCCGCTATGAACTGGGAGAGCAGATGTACGCACTGCTCGGCATACCGCGAGAAGACAAGGCCGGGCGCCTCCAGTGGTTGACGCGCAACTACGAGTTTTTCGGCGCACCGGTAGGGCTGTTCTACGCAATCGACGAGCGCATGAACCCCAATCAATGGGCACATCTGGGGATGTTCATGATGGCGCTCATGCTGGCGGCCCAGGCCCGCGGGCTTTCGACCTGCGCCCAAGAGGCATGGACCATGCACGCGAAAACCGTTGGCGCGGTGCTGGGCGTGGAAAAACCGCTCCAGGTATATTGCGGCATGGCGCTTGGATTCCGCGATCCTGACGCCGCCGTCAACACGCTGCGATCCAAGCGCGTAGCGGTAGATGAGTTCGCGCGGTTTCAGGGGTTTGAGTAAAAACCATCGCCGAGGTGGCCATCCCCGACCGGGTTTTGCTCAAACCGGGCCGCCTCACGGCCGAGGAGTTCGAAACCATGAAATGGCATACGGTCGTGGGGGCCGGCACCATGGAAGCGGTTCGTGGCATTTATCCCCAAAACGCGTTCATCGGGATGGGCATTGCCATCGCCCTGAGCCATCACGAGCGCTGGGATGGCGGCGGCTATCCCAACGGGCTCAAAGAAGAGCAGATCCCTTTGGCCGCCCGTCTCATGGCACTGGCGGATGTCTACGACGCTTTGCGTTCCAAGCGCTGCTACAAGGAAGCCTTATCCCACAAAGAATGCTGCGACATCATCCAACAGGGCAGCGGCACCCAGTTCGATCCGGCCGTGGTGGCGGTTTTTATGGGACTGGAAAAGGAGTTCGAAAGAGTCGGGTGCTCCATGGCGGATGCCGATGCTTTGATGTGACGGGGGCCTCGTTGTCAATGGGAATGAAAAGTGTACCAGTTATGGGAAAATAAAAGTGTACCACCGCGCTGGTTAATTCCGTGCCTCCTGGGCCGCTGCCGGCGGAACCGGGTGGCGTCCGAACTCGTTCTTTGAAAAATTGTGTTTCCTGAGCCGATAGCTGTGTCCTTTGATGTTGACCACGCGGCAGTGGTGCAGCAGCCGGTCGAGAATGGCCGTGGCGATCACCTGGTCGCCGAACAGTTCCTTCCAGTCGATAAAGCTCTTGTTCGAGGTAATGATCGTCGAGCTGCGCTCGTAGCGATGGGAGACGAACTGGAAGAACAGATACGCCTCCCGGCTGTCGATGGGCAGATAGCCCACCTCGTCGACCACCACCAGCGGCGAGGTCAGATAGGCCTTGTGCCGGGACTGCGATTCCTTGAGCTTGCGCATCAGCGTGTCCATCGTGGTGAAATAGACCTTGAAACCGTGATGGCACGCTTTGGTCGCCAGCGAGATGGCCAGATGGGTTTTACCCACCCCCGGCGGCCCGAGAAAGATCACATTTTCATGCTTGGCGATAAAGTCCAAATCGAACAGGGTCATCACCTCCTTTTTGTTCAGATCCGGATGGAAAGTAAAGTCGTAGGCGTCGATGGTTTTGGCGGCCGGCAAGCCGGCGGTTTTCATGGCGGTTTGCACCCGGCGCTTTTCCTTGGCCGCGACTTCCTCCTCCAGCAGGTGGTCGAGGAACGACAGGTACGAGCCCTTTTCGGCCTCGGCCTGGGAGAGGACCGAGTCCAGAACATCAGCCGCCTGGGTGAGCTTGAGCCGCTGCAGATTGTCCCGCAGACGGTCGCTAATCAGCTGGTCCATACCCCGCCTCCTTTCTGGGCAAACTGTTCATACTCGGACAGCGGCCGACAGGCTACCTGGGGAAAGAGACTGGCGTTGACTAGGCCGCGGGTGGCTTTGCCCTTGGGGCGGCCGTAGGGCGGCTGACAGGGCTGTTCGCGGCGCAGATCGAGGATCTGCTTGATGATGGCCGGATCGGTCATCCATCGGCCCTTTTCATCGCTCTGGGCATAGGTCTTGAGCAGCCGGTCGTCGTCGTAAATCCGCACGGCGCCGTCTTTGATCTTCAACAACACTTTCTTGCCCACCGCTTCCGGAGGGACTTGGTAGCGGCTGGCGTTGTAGGAGACCATGCAGTCCTTGTAGACCTTGCGATAGACCTTGATGGCGGTGTCGTAGTCGGGCATGACCGGGCTGAGGCTCTTGACCTCCTGCTGCCAGCGCATGTCCACCGGCTGGCGGTGGGTGCCGTGTGTGCGCCGGTTGGCCGTCTGGGAAAGCCACTGTAGAAGATCGTGGTTGGCCGCCTCCAGGCTGGTAAAGCGGTAGCCTCTCCAGAAGGCTTCGCGGATGTAGTCCATCGGCCGTTCCACCTTTCCCTTGACCCAGGGGCTGTAAGGCGCACAGAGGATCGGCTTGAAACCGTAGTGGTTGGCAAAATGCGTAAACTCGACGTTGATGACCGGCTTTGCGTTCTGACGGCCGGAAAAGACGTTGCGCATGTTGTCGTAGAGCAGCTCGAAAGGCACACCGCACAGGTATTTAAAGGCGTGTATGTGGGCATCCATGAATGCTTGGAGGGTGCATTGGCTGACGAATTCGGCATACATGGCGCGCGAAAAGCCTAATACGAGGACAAAGAGGTAAAGCGTCAGATCCACGGCGCCGGCCGCACTGACCTTGAAATCGCCCCAATCGACCTGCCCCTGGAGCCCGGGCACGGTCTCGAAGCGCAGGTAGGCCTGGCGCCGGTTGCGGGCTTTGATGGATCGCACAAACGGCTTGACCGTATCGTAGCTGCCTGAATATCCAAGATCTTTGATCCTCTGGAAGATCCAGGCAGCCCGATAGTCATCTTGGGCCAGCCAGTCTTCAATCATCTGGTAGAACGGCGCCAGGATCGACTCCCTTTTGCTGGTTTTTGAGTACTCCGGCGCCTGGGGCTGAGAGATATACTTTTTTACCGTGTCGCGGTGAATGCCAAGCTTTCGCGAGATGGCTCGCTGAGACAACCCTTGGCGGTAATAGGAAAGAATGTCCATGAAGACCTCCCTTGCGATCATGGCGAAGCCCTCCTTTCTTGGAGGGTCCTACCATGATCCGGCCACGGAGGTGGTACACTTATTCATTCCCTTTTTTGGTACATTTTTGCATTACCAGTGACACTCGTTCGGCACGGTCGAGGCGATTCTTGAGGATGCCTGCTGGGCCGCTTCAGGCGGCAATCTCCAGGCGTGGCATGTGGTTGCCGTGGCGGGTAAAGCCCACCGGCCCATGATCGAAGCGGTTCGAAACGCTCGCCGGAAACATACTCAAAGGCCAATCTTCCGTTAGAGTATTCGAGGGTTGAAAAAGAGCGAGAACACCCGACGGGATGGAAATGTACCGTTTTCGAATAAACGCTATATATTGACTTTGGTTTATTGTTTTGCTATGGGCTGCTGAATTAATCAAACTTAAAACGGGAGGAGCCATGAGTGCTGTACCCATCA
This sequence comes from Desulfobacterales bacterium, assembly GCA_963668645.2. Lineage (GTDB taxonomy): Bacteria > Desulfobacterota > Desulfobacteria > Desulfobacterales > UBA2174 > UBA2174. The sequence goes on along the minus strand of CAXXWC010000021.1, from coordinate 170,383 downwards.
AAGACCCCAATTGCCAGGAAAATTGGCGGATGGGGTCTTGTTGTTTTTGGCTATGGAAAATGTCGTCTGTCGGAGAATCGCAAGTGGGGATGAAGATTATTACCATTAATCTGTAGTTTCGCCGAATTGATGCTTAATGTACGTTAGTGTCTTTGGAAGAAGTTCATATAGTCAACAACGTTCCTCGTTTATGGCCATGATCAACGGGATGTCTAAGCAAAGGGTACTGGGGCTTAATAGTTTGGGGGGGGATGGGGAAATAACGATGGAGGTTTTGAGAAGAACTTAAAAAGGCAAAAAATAAGACAAACATCCTAAAAGGTGAAAAAATAGAATCAAATTATGAACTGGAAACTACTATTACCGTATACATGGAATCCAATTGAGGCGTATCGGCTTTTATTTAACCACGAATCCCAGATTGCATCTCAAGTCCTTAGTTCTCTGTTTATTCAAGTTATTGTTGGAATTACAATTGTGTTCTTTATTTGGACACTATCTCTTACCATTTCATCAATATTACGATCGCAGGGTTATTTATCAAAACTTCCCAAAGATGAAGGTTCTAGGAATATTGAAAACTCTCCAAAATTTCCTCTATTATACGAATGGAAACAACATTTAGTAGCGGTTGAGCATCGTGATGGTACAGGAATAAAGTCTCTCAGGAGATCTGTAAAGGCAGCTGATATTTTTAGCGATAACATACTTGCTCCGAACTTAATGAGAAGCAGATTGTTTGTTGCAATACCAGGGATTCTAACAGGTCTGGGCGTGCTTGGTACGTTTGCTGGCCTACAAATAGGAATGGGTGGTTTAGACCTAAGCAATGCCAAAGAGCTTGATAAAAGTATTGTTCCATTGATTCAGGGATGTGTCATTGCATTTTCAACATCGGTTTGGGGTGTGTTTTCAAGCTTAACATTTAGTGGGTTAGAAAAGTTCTTAGAGAGAATAGCTTTATGGAGGATTCGAAAACTTCAAACAATCGTTGATTCTATCTATAAACCATATGTCCCTGAAGATTCGCTAATTGAAATGGAACGTTCCTCAAGGGGAACAGAAGAAATACTTAAAGGATTGGCTGTTGCGATTGGTGATGAGATGCAAAAGGCCATAGGTCGTCTTGGTAATGAAATAAAAGATGCAGTTGCAAAGGCGACAAGTGAAGGCCAAGGTTCCTTAATGGAAAAATCAGCGATATTGTTATCCGAAACAGTTACCGCTGAGTTAAAAAATTTGCAAAGCGAAATTGGTCAAATGGGTAAGCATTTCAGAGAACAATTCTCTGGTGCAAGCGAAAATTTAATGAAAAGTGTTGATAGCTTTCAGCCCATTGTTGAAAAACTGACAAAGGTTGTTGCCGTAGCCCAGCAAAATGTTGGTAACGCAGTCCAAAAGTTGAATGCTCACGAATCGGTTATGGACAAAATGGCCTTGGCAGCATCTGAAGTTAATCAGGCTGCTGCAAATTTTTCTGAAATGAAAGAAACTCTAAAAATTTCATCGGAAAATAATAAATTGGCCGCTGAGGCCCAATTATCATCAAGTAAAGCCAATACGAAAGTTGCTGACAAGTTCGATACGATAAGCGGCCAGCTACCAGCCATCCAAGAGACGCTTAGTGAAGCTGCTCGTGTTATAGCATCATTTTCAGATCCAGTTAATGATTTAAAATCATATTTATCCAAGCTCCCAGAAGATCAAGAAAATTTTGAGAAAAATCGTAATGCATCTGAGAACGAAAGAAACCAACGTCTTCTCGAAATGACTGGTGATCTTGCTGAAAAAGTCGGAGCAGCTGCAGAACAATTCTCAAAGGTATCTGCTCTGGCTGAGCATTTAAGTGCCGCAGCGACAACCCTTGATGATGCAAGTAACGAACTTGCAGCGTTTGGCCAGCACGTATTAGACGCATCAGAAAAGCAAAATGAAGCCGCTAAGGCATCTCTATCTGCTGCCATTGCAGGAGAACGGACTGCAAACGTTTTTGAACCTATCCCTCAATCTATTTCAGGTTTAACCAAGGGCTTGGGCGAAGCAGGTAATAGAATCGTCGAGGGAGCAGAAAGCTCACACAAATTCTATACACAGCTAATTGATCTTCAAAAGAAATGGTTCGATAGCGTTGAGATTGGGCTTAATGCGATGAAGGATAGACTGCAATCAATAATTGGTGCATATGGTGATCAAATAGAGGGAAATACGCGGAATCTTATGAATCAATGGACAAGTGAAGTGTCAAACTGTTTAAAATCATATCAAAGTCAAGTAGATCAACTCCAAGAAGGTCTCGACGCCCTGCAAGAGGCTATTAGCGAGATAAAAAGAAGATAAACTATCATGTTTAGACGAACAATAGCATTGCCGCTGAGAAAGGATGAGGACAATCCATATTTGCTCTCATTTTCAGATTTGATGGCTGGGATGCTTGCAATCTATATCCTTGTACTCATCGTTACATTAGTTGAGCTTGAAAAGCGGAGAGAAGAGCTTCGTGTTTCCAAAGAAGAACTGATTGAAAGCCTGGAGGGGATCCAACAGATTCAAGATGATATCAGGTTGTCAATTAGTGGAGTTGTTAAACGAGAGCAAGCATTAACTCTTATGCTCAGAGAGATACAAGAAGATTTAAAAAAAAGAGGAATTGAGGTTATTCTCGCAGAGAATGGTACGGTCTTAAGAATTCCTGAAGAACAGCTCCACTTTGCCTTAGGTCGCTATACCATACCAGTAGAACATATTGAATCGGCCACCGCGATAGGCGATGTTCTTTTAAAGTCGCTTAAACAAGATAATAATCGTGCACTACTTGATACTGTATTTATTGAAGGGCACACTGATTCAGTACCAAATAATCGAGCAATGGGAAACTGGGGGCTTAGCACATACAGGGCAATTTCTTTATGGAAATTTTGGACAGAGTCTCCTGGCAAAATGCATGAGTTGAAAGAACTAAAAACCATTTCCCCTGATTCAAGTCATCTAGTAAAGCCTCTTATTTCTGTAAGTGGATATGCGGATACAAGGTCTACACATGACCGTTTCAACGGTGAGAAAATAAATGATGATCGACCCGAAGACCGTAGAATAGATATACGTTTTACATTAGTATCATCAGAAAAAGATGATCTAAAAAGACTTCAGGCCAGTTTAGGAAAATTACGAGACAGGACGCGAGAGATTATACAAAAACTAAAGGCAACTGATTAATGTATCTCGATCTTGCATTAAAACAATTACCATCTCTCCAATTAGACGATACAATATTGTCAAGTCCAACCAAAACGCTGCATAAGATTATTGAAATCAATATTCAAAGGTTTGAGCAAGGTTACGAGAGCAAAAACTTTAGAAATCGTAAAAATGAGCTTATCGTAAAATTAAGAAAGCGGAAAACAAGAGGAGAAAGTTTTGAAAAAGCGAGTGATGTGGTTGGAAGGCAACGGTTATTATTAAGTCTGTACATTGAACATTATGGTCACCCAGATTCAAAGTGGCTTCCGCTATTTGATGAAAAAGTTGCCTTCTCAATTCTTGGAAAAGATGGAACCGGCTATCATATAGGAAGAAGAAGACAGGTGGCTGTTCTGTTTTTTACGCATTTTGATCTACTTGCTGCAATCACAATTGTATGTTCGAGATTAATGGAATCATTTTCGACGGGCAAGGCTGGAGACTCAACTGATAAAAGAATTAGATTATGGCACCAGCATCGAAGGCTTTTATTTTCAGCAAATGGCCCTGCTAATATCGCAAATCAGGCGATAAAATCTGATAATCTCACCGATTTAATAAATCGTTTTGAGATTCCCAAACAAGGTCGTTTTGCTGAAAGGTTGCGACAAATATTTCTCTTGAATAAGATTAAATCTGTTAGAATTGGCCAAGGAGCTCCAGCGTTTGAAGAGGTTGAAAATCTGAGAGAGGAACAAGCCTCTGCTAATTTATTAATGGGTGCGGCAGCCCTGCAGGTACTCATACAGCGTATCGCAAGGGAAAATAATGGAAAATGGGCTGGTTCTTGGCCCAAATGGATTACACGATTTGGATGTGATCCCCGTTACGGCCGTAGAACCGCAGAAGGTACTAAATGGTGGGGATGGGCAACGGATTCTGAGTTAAGGTTGGCCATGCAAGGAATAACAGGTCAAACCCTAAGATTTTTCATAGAGTTTTTGGAGAACAGCCTGAAAGATACCTCAAGAGAGTCTCAATTCGATTTACGAGCACGATTTTTACTGTCACTTTTTGAATCGAAGAGAATTATTACTGCAAGATTAGCTCTTAACTGGTCCGACTATCGACGACTTGATCCGAAATATCGAGATCCAATGAGTGTCTCTAAGCTTTCAAGCACAACTGCCCAAACAAGTATGATATGTTTACAATGTATCGATAATGTTTTCATAGTCGAAGGAACGCATACCTTTGGATTAAGGGCATTCCACCGAGAATTCCCAATAAGGGGATTTTGGGAGTATCCGCGTAGCACGTATCAAGATTCAGAGTTCAGATTAAGTCCTTATGATTGCCCAATATTTATCAGGCATGTTAAATCTGGAACATGGGTTGGGAAATTTTATTCGGAGATACGATCTAAATTTCACGTCGAATGGATAAATACAATTCGATAGGAATTAATCAATGATATTTAAAACCTCCCGGTCTCAATTTATTTGGTCTTCAAATACAGATGGTCTTGCAATACGCTTTTCCGATAGAAGAAGATATGAAACGGCTAAAACAGGGCAAGCAAATGAGGCTGATCAAATCGCCTTTGTTCGAATGCAGATGCTAACTGAGAGCGGTCAGGCTTCTACTCAGGTTGTCGAAAATGGAATATTCATATCAACTCCTGATGCAGTAAGGCTCGATACAGATACAAGAGAATGCTTTAACTTGCCACCTTCATGGCCAGGCGGTATGCGTCTAAAAACTGATAGTGTTCCACAGCTTCAAGGATTTCGAGCTTCTCTTGGTATGGTAAATCCAGCCGCTGACCTTGCTTGGAATTGGACTATGCGTGGTCCAATTTTAGAGGTTGAAGGTAATGATTACTTGCCAACGTCTGCACAATATACCGCGATAGCGGCTTTCAAGAAATGGAAAACCGAACAGCATGATGAATTTTCAAATCTAAGCCTTCTTTCAAGTTTACGAGATGCGTGGAATGAAGGCTGTCATATTGATATGGAAATATATGATGACTTTATAATTTCAGAAGCTGAAGAACTAAGTTTGAATGTAAGAGAGGATGAAACCTCAGGGGATTTAGTTTTACGCCCAGTGTTGACGGGAAATTTCCCTGAACTTGATGCAGACTTGATTGAGGAACGTCTAAGCCAATTGAATGTAGGGGCGGAACGAACTGTACTTAGAGTCGGAAAAACTATTTTATTGCTTGATTCCACGCAAACCAAGCAAGCGAGAGCTGTTGCAAAACATGATAGAATTCCATCCGATCAAAAAGAGGCTTTCAAAAAAAATCCATCGGGGTGGTTAGCAGACAATGTGTTCCCAGATTTAGAGACTGAATTTAGTCCTCGTGTTACAGGAATCGGAGAATGGAAAGGTGGGTATTTAGGGGTTAATTGGGATGAGGGACAAGATTGGTTCGGGCAAAAACCTGTTTCTGAGAAATCAGAAACTGAAAAGCCTAAATCTGAAAAAGAACCAACTCCACGTGATGATGAACAGCCCGGAAACTTAGAAGATGGTATTAAAGTTAATTCCAAAAAATCAATTGTACCACTAATAATTCCAAATGATGAGGAGTTGGGATTTGGTTGGCGATTTCATGATATTTCGTTAAAAAATGAAGAACCTTATAAGCTTGATTTCTCAAAATACCCAAGATCACCTTTACTCCACCAAGAGAAAGCGGTTCGATGGCTCCTTGGTAATGCACAACGTGCACAGACCAGAGAAAAATCGGAAAATAATACCGGAGGATATGGTGCCGGGGCACTATTGGCAGATGATATGGGTTTAGGTAAAACATATAGTACCTTAATTTTCCTTTCTGAATGGCTTGAGCTTTGGCGGAAGATTACTGAATCTCAACCACCCGCGATACTGGTTGTAGCACCACTATCGTTATTGGAAAATTGGAAAGATGAGATAGTTAAGAGCTATATTAATTCGAAATATGTTTTTACCCGTATACTGATCGCTCAGAGCGATAATGAGTTAAACAAGGTTCGTCGCAGTCCTAATAGCCAGGATATCGCAAAACCAGGCGAGGTCGTCCAATATGGACTTGGTTTCGGAGATGGTACTGAACGTAGCATTGACTATCCCGGCAGCTGTGTATTGACGACATATCAAACTTTACGAAAATACCGATTTTCTTTTGCTAAATCTGATTGGAGTACCGTTATCTTTGACGAAGCACAGAATATCAAAAATCCGAATGCCCTACAAACAATTGCCGCAAAATCCTTGAAGGGGCTCTATCGAATCATGCTTACTGGGACACCAGTTGAAAATCACTTGGGGGATTTTTGGTGTATCCTCGATACAGCAGAGCCTGGTCCATTGGGTTCATTTTCTGAATTTCGAAAGAACTGGATTTTGCGAATGAAACGAGAACGCGATAAAGCAAATGAAATAGGAAAGGAGCTTCGCAATCATGTAGGAGGCTTAATGCTGCGTAGAACGAAAGAGGATGAATTGGAAGGACTTCCTAATAAAAAGGGGGAAAATGAACCTATTCTCATTGATATGTCTTCTGAACAATTAAGTGCTTACGATGCTGTCGTGGATGCTATACAAAATGCAGAAGCCAATAGCCATCCTGAGGGAAAGCAGCGAAACAATCAGCAGCTTGCCGCTTTATGGCAGTTACGTCAAGTCTCTCTGCATCCAGATCTTCTTGGTGGTGGTGAAATGCGGAACACAAATAGTGTGGTGTCTGCGAAATATGAACTTCAACGCTCTGGAAAACTATCTTGGCTATTGGATTGCCTTGATGAAATCCAGTTAGAAAACGAAAAAGTACTTATTTTCTGTGTTCAAAAAAAACTACAAGAAGCCTTATCATGTAACTTAGGTCGTATATATGGGCTTACAGTTCCCGTCATAAATGGCGATACTAAATCATCATCAATAACCAATCCAGAGGCAACCAGACTTGGCCTTATCAATGAGTTCAGTCAGCAACCAGGTTTTGGTATTTGTATTCTTTCACCAATTGCTGCAGGAGCCGGACTAAATATAGTGGCAGCCAACCATGTAATTCATCTTGAACGTCACTGGAATCCTGCAAAGGAAGATCAAGCAACAGATCGAGTGTGCCGGATTGGGCAAACCCGCTCTGTCAGAGTGTATTTACCAGTTCTCGCCCACCCAAGTATGGCATCTTTTGATCTTGTACTTTATCGGCTCCTCGAAAAAAAACGAGAATTGCAAGGGGCCTTAGGCTTAGTGCCACCCGATACAGTTTCTGGACCTGAAATCATTTATGAACTTTTTAGAGATTATAAAACGGATAAAAAAGCTAAAAAGTTTATTGATTTGCAGAGCTCATTAAATTTTTCATGGCAACTCTTTGAAGCTTTAATTGCTGTAATATACAAAAACAAGGCCAAACGAGTGATCTTAACTCCAGGTGGACATGATCACGGGTGTGATATTGTCGTTCTCGGCTGGGGAAAGGATAGCGACAATTTATTAATTCAATGCAAAAACACCGGACAAGCTACTTTTAACAGTGAAGTAGCTGTTCGAGAGGTTGAAGGTGCTCGACCTTTTTATGAAAAGGCTCTCGGAGTCACATTCAAACGTCGCTGTTTACACACTACATCAAAAAAATTTAGTCGACGTACTAAGAATGCCGCAGAAATTTGTGGAGTTGAATTGTATGACCGTAAATGGATAAGCGAAATGCTGGGCAAAAATAAAATTGAATATTCTACTGTTCTCAAAGCCGACTACAGTAGAGAAAGAGTTATATGAAAGAAACGGATTTTTAATTTAATAGTTATTGATTAAAAACTTTTGGGACGATTAAACCAGCTAATAGGCAATTTTTTATAAAGGTGTAATAAAAAGCCAAACATGGCAAATTAACTCGGATGCAAATTCCGCTGCGCGAAATTTGCACTGGTTATTTGCAACGTTATGACACTTTATTAGCCTAAGTGCTCGTCTCTGGATGGCTTTTGATTTGACGAATAGCGTATCAAATATTTATACGGAACTGTCTTCATTACAGCGTATCGTTTTTTGGAGAAAAAAATGGCTAAAGATAACGCTTTCAGGTTTGCAGTAAGAAATGATATTGGCCAACATTCTCAACAATGGAGAATATGGACCAGAAATAATGATTGCTATATCGGAAGCCGCGCGACAGCTCAGTCTTACAAAGCCAGCCTTCATGAAAGTGGACAATGCCAAGTTGGTCTGTCTTCCGAAATTAGAGATACTCTCGTTGAGAATCCAGAATGGAAAGAGAAGAGCAGGTTATATGATCAGTGGAGAGTAAATATTGATCTAACCCCTGGATCTTCAATCAAGTATTTTGAACTGGTGATACCACATTCGCAATTAGATAATTTCCGTTTTGGGAAAGCAGGAAATGTATCGTGGATTACATGCCCAAAAGGCAAAGCTGTTTCCGTGGGAATTTTTAAGGCGAATATTCAAGACGATCAAACAACAGAAAGCACACAGGAACAATTTTTGGAGTTGTGTCGGTTGCCTCTCTCAAATGGATATTCTATTTTAGTTTTGTCAAGGATCGTCCCTGAAACAACAGAACACAAACAATTTATCAGCAATGTTGTAAAAGACATTTTCCCGTTAAATAAAAATAGTAAAACATACATTAATGGTCCAGTAGATCCAAAACGTCCGAGCATTAGGGTGATGATATGGCATAAAAATTCAGAGGAGCGGTATTGGATAGAGGCCTCGCTAAGAAAGACTTTATTTGAATTGTAAAGAATCCACAGTCATGATGCTTTATTATCCTAACGATCTGTTTCGGGTACCTTGATAAATGAAAAATTAGTATATGAAAAATTCAATACCGAAAACAGTCGGAGGACTTCAGTATAATCGAGATTTTACCAGAATAAACGCCAAGGTTTTATTCCACGATATGGCGTGTAAAGGGCGTTATGGAGAAACCATATAGCCATTGTAACTCAATGCAATCTGACCAAATCGTGTATTTGACAGAGGGCCGAGATCATCCTATTTCAACTGCATTGAGGTATTGGCTCGATAGCTCAGAAAGGTTTGCTGAATTTGTTCATCGTTATGAAGATAAAATAAGGAAAAAGTGCATTACGGCAAAATCCTTCGAAGATTTGGAAGACGTAAAATTTGAGTTGGAAGTTTCCTATTTTCTCTTGATGGATAAAAGATTTTACGTCGAGTATGAGAAGCAATTAAATGCAATATGCCGTATACCCGATTTTACAGTCAAGTTTGATGACCGTATCGAGTTCAATATAGAAGTTAAGCGTATCCGCCAAGCTCATCTGGGGCAGCGGTTTGATCAGTGGATGAAGGACGTAGTAGCCAGGATTAGCATGGTTCCATCGAATCTTGGCTTCAGTCTCGATATGACGCACGTCGATGGGACAATTGATTTTTTGACACAAATTGAAACCACGAAACAGGAAATCCTCCAATTTATAGAAAGCAAGATACGGGAGCAAGACACAGTATTGCGCAGTGGGTCTTCCTCCGAACACTCAATCCCAGGAATTGATGGAGAATTCATCCTGCACTTAACAAAGTTAAAGCAGAGAAAGGAGACAGGTTTGACAGCGTATCACATGGCAGTTGAACCGATCTTCTATACCCAAAAGGAACGGTATAAGTTTTCTGATGCCATCTTTGAAAAGCTAACCCAGATGGTCCCAGGAATGATGAACGTTCTTGTATGTTCCACAACAAGCAGTACCCATGAAAGAGAAGATCTGTTACGTGCTATTCGATCCATTAACTCTTTGATGAAGAAAAAGGATGACGATTTTTTCCATAGAAAAGGCTTCAATGGGATCTCTGGATTTTTGGATCATGCGAAATATCTAAGCGGAATCCTATTCAGAGGTATTTGGTTCAATTCATCACATCCACCTAACCTGTTGTGGTGTAATACGAAGGCGGAGCATCAGATTCCTGATGATCTAAAGTTGTACCTAAGTACTATGGGTCATAGACGTATGTATAGCTGACACACTTCTGATTCTGATGTTTTAACAATGCTTTTGCACCGGATCGCAAGAAGTCGCGCCCGCTGAAGAGCCCGTTGATGCTTTATTATCCGAAGCTGATTATATCTCGATTCCGATTTCTGAAGGATAGCGACAGTAAGCGTTTACAGCGGCTTGACGAATGGGTTGACACGGCGCTACCAATACAGTAAGAGTTGACTCGTTCGTAAAAAGTCGAATTTTGAAATTTTAATCGCTGTAACACATTGAAATCATTAGGTCTAAAATTGAGAAAATGGCGTTTTTCGGACTTTTTACGAACGTATCAGGGTTGGATTATCAACGAATATGGTCACAAAGATGGAATTTGATAATAAGTAATAACAAGAGAGAATTCGAAATGGACATAAATCCTCTCATAGCAGATTTAAACAAATACCGAGAAGAGCTAATTGACACCATCTTGATAGCAATTGGGTTTCGTGAATTGAATAAAGCTGATGTACATATTGCCAATGCAATTGCTGAAATTCAAGGATGTGGAGTTGCACAAGATCCCTTTCAGCAAGTCGCTGATTTATACTCTTTAAATCGGCGTGAAGTTGTTCAAAATATTAGGGCTTTCACAAATAAGTGTTTTAAAACTTTTTTACCGGGATATCCTAAAATATTAAAAGATATTGATTTTGATCAAAGTGAAAAGCAGTTGCCATTTCTTCTTGAATCGGACTTACGTAACACCTCTGAATAGAGGGACGGGTTTGGCCAGATACATTTTTTTTACGGGCACAAAATTCTCCGGCGGCCATAGAGAAAGAACCCTGGTACGTTACTTAACTATTCGTTGATGCTATATTATCCAAATCATTCAATTATGGCATTTTGCACTATTGAAGATTAACGAATCTCATCATCATCAAAGATGCTGCATACCGTCAGGTTATAAATGCGTTGGACGAAGATATGAATATAAGAAATAGGATACACACCAATAAATCGATTCTATGGATCGTCCTTATTGCGATTTTGTTTTCGCCAGCCTCATGCATCGCAAAAGATGAAATTCCTTCAAGTACACGATCACGCGAGGTAATTCATCGAATTAAACCAAGAATTGTAAAAGAGCTTTCAGACAAAGATTTAAGTTTTGGCGCCTCGATATTTGTGAGAATTTTTAAAGAAGAAAAAATTATAGAAGTATGGCTGAAAAGTGGAAGCAGATATAAATTGTTCAAAACATATCCGGTTTGTACGTATGGGTTTGGAGGCCTTGGTCCCAAAGTCAAAAGAGGAGACGGAAAAGCACCCGAAGGTTTTTATTTCGTAAGACCTGCCTCTCTAAACCCGGTTAGCAACTTTCATCTGTCATTCAATCTGGGATACCCGAACAGCTATGACAGATACCACGGTAGAACCGGCAGTGCCTTGATGGTCCATGGAAGTTGCGTTTCAATAGGATGCTATGCCATGACCGATAGTGGTATAGAAGAAATTTACACCTTGGTTGACGCTGCCTTACGGAACGGGCAACCATTTTTCAGGGTTCATATTTTCCCATTCAAGATGAACGCAAAAAGCATGGAAAAACACAAAGAGAACAAATGGTACGAATTCTGGTCCAATCTAAAGGAAGGTTATGATTTTTTCGAAAATAACAATAAACTTCCACCGAATGTAAAAGTCCTGAGTGGTAAGTATGTATTTGAATAGGAATTATTTGTCCCGGCATTTCGCCCTTATTTCACTATCGGGGCGATAGAAGTTCACCTAACGGTACAACATTTGCCGTGACCTTTAGAATATAGCCTATTTCTTCGATACCGATCTTTTTATTCCCGTTCACATCCCCGGATGCATGAACAGGAAATGATGTCGTCATTCCAGAAAGGAGTTGAAGGGTCACAATGGCATCCGAAAGATTGACGGTTCCGTTTCCATCGATATCCCCCGGAATCAGTGATGGATAACCCGATTCGGAAGCGCTCCATGCGCTTTCTTTTTCTCCTTCTGCATCCACAGCGCCAGCGACCCAGTAATGATAAGTCTGGCCGGCCGTCACGGCCTCATCCTCAAAGATCATGGCGCTTTGCCAGCCGCTCACGGGCTGGGCCATTGCCGGATTGTTCTCGAGGCTCCGATAGACCCGGTATTGGCTGGCCCCCAGAACCGGCTGCCAGGAAACGATCACTTTATCGGTGTGTAACCCGTCAGACGCCGATATCCCCTGCGGCGGTTCCAGAGCCCGCCATCCACTGTTATCCGGGCATCCGCCGCCGAGATCACCGGCGTTTTCTCCGGCCGGACCGGTTGCCGCCTTTACCCAGTAGTAATGCGTCCGGCCCGGTTCGGTTCCCGTATACGAAACCGTGGTATCCGGCACCCAGCAGGCGCCGGGCAACGGTACAGCGGTATCCGGAGCGTCTTCCGTATTGTAATAAAAACAGTAATGCGTGGCCGAATCCACCCCTTGGGCCGTGATCCGGATCTCTTGTGTCGAGGTCCCGTCCGTAACACTCTCGATGCAGGCCGATGCCAGGGGACGGATTGCCGCGCTGGCCAGAGGCGCTGGATCACTCCAGGCGGCACAATCGTTTTGCACCAAAATCCAGTAGTAGTAACCCACACCGGGCACAGCGGCAGTGTCCTTGTAGAAAGTGCCGATCATGTTTTCGACAATCACTTCGGCCTGAGCCGAATCGTCAGTCGTCTGGCGTAGCAGTCTGTATCCGCGCGCGCCGCTCATTTCATCCCAGGACAGTCCGATCCCGTCGGCATCTGTTCCCTGCTGACGGAAATTGGTCGCTGATTCGGGCGTCGGGCAGGCATACCCCTGTTCCCCGACCCCGCCGCCACTCCAAGCGCTCTCCCGGGTTCCGGCGGCATCCACAGCCCCGGTCACCCAATAGTAATAGAACTCTCCTGCAGCGGCGCTCGTGTCGTCAAAATCCGTGCTGCTTTGCCATTCGCTGACAGGCAGAGCTGTGGCCGGATTGTTTTCCAGGCTTCGATAAACCCGGTAATGGGTCGCTCCGGAAATGAAAGCCCAGGAAACCTGCACCTTATCCGTATATGACCCGTCGGTTGCCGATATCCCCACCAACGGTTCCAGAGCCCGCCATCCACTGTTATCCGGACATCCGCCGCCCAGATCGCCGGCGTTTTCTCCGGCCGGCCCGGTTGCCGCCCTCACCCAGTAGTAATGCGTCCGGCCCGGTTCGGTTCCCGTATGCGACACCGTGGTATCCGGCACCCAGCAGGCGCCGGGCAACGGTACAGCGTTATCCGGAGAGTCTTCCGTATCGTAATAAAAACAGTAATGCGTGGCCGAATCCACCCCTTGGGCCGTGATCCGGATCTCTTGAGTCGAGGTCCCGTCCGTAACACTCTCGATGCAGGCCGAACCCAGGGGACGGATTGCCGGGCCGGCCAGCGGCGCCGGATCACTCCAGACCATGCATTCGTTTTGTACTGAAACCCAGTAGTAATAGGCCATTCCCGGTACCGCGGAACTGTCTTTGTAAAAAGCTACAGTCAAATCCCCGGGAAGTACCGGGGTCGGATCCCCGGCATCGGCGCCGCTCAGACCCTCTGCCGGGGCTGAACTGACATCGGTGCCGCCAAGTCCGCCTGCCAATATCTGAGCATTGGCGACATCGTTGGCGGTATGACGCAGCAGTTGATACCGGCGGGCCCCGGGGGTCGGATCCCAGGACAACCCGATTCCCTCGGCATCCGTGCCCTGTTCCCTAAAGTTGACCGGCGGATCGGGTGTGGCACAGGCATAGCCGGACTGGCCGATTCCGTTATTGCTCCAGGCGCTTTCTATTGCTCCATCGACGTCTGCGCTCCCCTTTACCCAGTAATAGTAGGTCTGGCCTGGGTCAACGGCCGTGTCCTCGAACGTCAGGGCGCTTTGCCAGCCGCTTGCGGCCTGGGCCGTGGCCGGATCGTTTACCATGGATCGGAAAACCCTGTAACGGATCGACTCGTCGTTACCCTTGTCCCAGGAAATTCCGATAAGCGATTTATAGGTTCCCTGAGATACCAGAAGGCTTTTCGGCGGGGCCAGAACCCGATGACCGGCATCGCCGGTTCCCAGCTCACTGGCCAGCCCCCCCCGGCTGTTGACTGCGGCCGCCACAAAGTAGTGGTATTCAATCCCAACGTTGGCACCCGTATCTTCATACGACAGGGCGGTTTGCCAGGCACTCGCCGCCACGGCCCCAGTCGGGTCGTTCGACGTGCTCCGGTAAACCCGGTAATACTCCGCCCCGGGCGACGCCTGCCACGACACAGCCACTTTATCCGTATGGGTTCCATCGCTGGCAGCAACCCCTGCCGGCGGCACAAAGCCGCGATATCCCGTATCGACCTCGCTTGAGGGGCTCGGTTCGGTGTCCTTTGCGTTCAGACGGGCTTTGACCCAGTAATAGTATACCTGACCAGTGTCTGCGGTCTCGTCGTCAAAGGTGAGGGATGTCTGCCAGCCGCTCAGCCTGGCGGCGGTATCCGGATCGTTTACGGTATTGCGGTAAACCCGGTATTCATCGAGGCCGGGAACCGGATTCCAGACAATCACAATTTTATTCGTATGCGCGCCGTCCGTAGCTGATACACCGTCAGGCGGAGAAGATGCCTTGTATCCGCGCTTTCCCAGGGTGCCGATGCTTCCCGATTCACGGTCCCCGGCCGCGTTAATGGCCCCTGTCACCCAATAATAATATGTGGTTTTGGATTCCAGGGCCGGGTCCATGTCGTCGAACTGAGTTCCGGTGATAAAGCCGGAGATCGGAACCGGCGGATTTTTGAGGGAGTATGCTTCGCTTGTGCCCCGGTACACCCGGTAATGGGTAGCACCTTCGGCAGCAGCCCAGGTCACGCGAATGCGGTCGGCAAAAGTGCCTGGAGAAGCCCCGATGCCGGTCGGTGATGAAAGTGCCCGCCATCCGGAATCGAAACATGCGCTGCACCGTTGCCAGTCGCTTTCCCGGTTTCCGTTGGCATCGTATGCCCGGGACACAAAGTACCCATAGTCGACGCCCGGGATTCCCGTTGTATCCTCGAAGACTGAAATACTTTGCTGCCATCCTGAAACAGGGGTCGCCAAGCTTGCGGCGGGATCTCCCTCGGGACTGAAATTCGTGGTCCTGTAGACACGGTAATAATAGCTGTCATTGCTGGCCGGCCACCAGGATATGACGATCTTGTCGCCAGAACTCCCCTTGGATGCCCCCAGGCCGGTCATGTCAACCTTGTGGGCCGGTTCATAGGATTTCCACCCCACGGCGGAAGCGCTGAAATCACTGGGCCGGTCGCCGTTTGCCCCCACCGAGGACCGAACCCAGTAGTAATACTGCCGCCCCTCATCCAGCGGTGAATCGAAAAATGTCAAGAGATCGGCCCACCAGTCGGTAATGGCCGTGGCGGCGGCGGGATTGTTCTCCGTGTGGCGATACACCTGGTAGGCCGCGGCTCCGGATACGGCCGACCAACTGATCCGAATGCCCTCAGTGTCCGACTGACTGGCGGTAACTTCGGCAGGCGGGGAAAGCTTGCGCCATCCGGAATGGTCCGGGCAAGCGCCTCCCAGCCCGGAGGCTCTGTTTCCGGTATCGCTGGTGGCGGCCTTGGCCCAATAGTAATACGTCTGTCCGGGCGTCGCGTTCATATGCAGGGCGCTGGTATCCGAGGTCCAGCATTCGCCGGGAACCTGAACCGCCGTTGCCGGATCGTTCACCGTGCTGTAATAAAAGCAGTAATAATCGCCCTGATCCACACGCTGGGCAATCACCTGAATTTCGTCGGCGGATGTTCCGTCGGTGGCGCTTTTGATGCACGGCGGGGTCAGCAGTCGAGAAGCGGCCCAAGAAGAGAAGGCCCAGTCGCTCCAGGCCCGGCATGAGCTTTGCGCCGAAACCCCATAATAATAATAAGTTCCCGGAACTCCAGAAGTGTCCTTGTAGGAATTTGCGGTCAGGGTGGAGGTCAGAATCGTGGTGTTTTGCGGATCGTCCACGGGGACTCGCATGACCTTGTAATATCGGGCATCGGCAACTGCATCCCAGGTCAGGACCACACCGTCCACATCCGTTTCCTGAATGCTGAAATTGGCCGGCGCCGATGGCTCGGGGCAAGTCACCTCGATGGGCAGTTTGACAAACGTATGGTTATTTTGAATGGTTATCTCGTGATAGGAGGTGTCCCCCGGCTCAGCGCCGATCACGGACTGGTCGTTGTTGGCGGTCACCACCAAGTTGATGTAATAATCGCCCATGGGGATATGATCCGGAATGACAAACGCCAGTTCACCAGCCCAGAAAGTGTTCGATGACAAGTTCGACCATTCGTAGTATTCGTTGGACGGCGGGGGACCGATCAACATCCGGTCCGCCGGAATCAGGTCCAGATCCAGCTCGTTTCGTTCGCTGATAAGGCTCTTCAGTTCCCCCTGCTTGGACAGAAAGGCCCGGATGCGCACATTGGGCGCGTCATGGCGTCCGATGTTTTCAACGGTCACGTTATCGATCCAGATCTGTTCGCCGATGTCGTATGCTCTTTTATCGGTGACGGCATTGACCGTTCCGCCCTGAGAGACCCAGCTTTCGATGCCGATGTCGTCGTAATTCATGCTGGCACTGCTTCGCTGATCGGCATACCAGTACCGGAGCAGATAGGCATCCCCCACATGGAGACCCCGGCCGTCTTCAACGGCATTTTCAAGTCCGCCGTTCATGACCGTCGGTATATCGTAGTCATAGCTCTCGTCTTTTCCTCCGGACAACAGCCCTAAAGTGTGCCCCAGCTCATGCACCGCCACCGGCAGGTAAAGATAGGTCTGATAACAGGGGCTGTCTGACACGCCCCTGGACAACTGACACTGGTAATCTCCGGTCCAGTTTTCTTCGGCCGCGAACATCACGTCCGCTTCGAAGATTTGACAACTTTCACAGGCTGCGCCGATAATTCGGCACACGGCGATGGCGTCGCCCCATCCGCTCCCGTAAGCGTCCTTTTTTTGGGCATCGGTGAGAAAACCGCAAAATTCACTATATGTATTATAATTGGCGAAACCGCCGTCCCACGGTCTGACCCGAAACAATTCATCGATATACAAATTGTATTGGCCCATGGCCTGGGTATCGTAAACGTAGGTCCAGTAATCGGTGGGCACCAAGTCCATGATCACGGGAAGATCGTGCCATCCGTAGATCCAGATATCGTCCCAGGAGGTTCCCCCTGAAGGGCTTGTAACGGCCGTTTTTTGATCGTAAACCGCCGCTTCGCCATCGATTTTCGATTCAACGGGCGGGCAGTGGACTTTATCGGGATTCAGAACGATGATTTTCCCGCCATCTGAAAATTCCCATCCATTTTCCTCCACGGCCGCCGCCGGATCACTTGGGCGATGCAGGGCTGAAGCGGCCCTTTTGCCCCATTTTTCCAGGACCTGTTTGGATGGCCTTTTGTTCAGGGACTTTTCGATATGCCCGGTAAACTCATCCAGATCCATGATTTTTTGCGGCATCCGGTCTTTGTGGCTACGGGGCTTTGCGGGCCAGAGTTCAGGGGTTTTGGGGTCTGCCGCACGTTTGACATCCATCCTGGATCCGGCTTTTTCCAGAACCCCTCTGCGAATTTTTTTGATGCCCGGGCTCAGGCGAAGCCTGCCTTCCCGAATTTCAGAAATGCCCGAATCGCCGCGCTTCAACGGATATTGTTTTCCGGTGATCTCGTCGGCGGCAATCTTCATAAGTCCCTGCATTCCGCCCACAAAGGGATTCGCATGAGACTGACCGTCGTAGTAGGCGAACACCAGATAGCGCTGTCCGGTTTCGATGCTCGGCATGTCGCTGACCAGGGTATAGGCATCGTTGAACCGGCCCCCTTCATAGGTCAGCGTGATCTGGCTGCCGATGTTTTCGGTTACGGTGTCTTTTTGATGGATCACCTGTATCTGGGTGAAGATCACATCGGTTTCGACCATCTTCCGGTTTTTGGCGATTCTGGGAGACAGCTGTTCCGCCTTTCCGACAAACACGATATCGGCAAGCTGCACCATGTCGTCAAAGGCGATTTCCGGGATAAAGGCAAAAGCGGGTATTTGATAACCAATTGAATAAAAAACAATAAATAATACAACCAGTGCCATTTTAAGACACCTCAACCCACTGCGCATACGACCTCCGTTGATCTGCGCTCTACCCGGAACAAGGGAAAACTTCAGTCAGCTTTAATCGTGATGATCCACAAAGCCTGAAACGACGTGATGCGTTTTATCAAAAACACTTTCGATCGTATTTTAGGTCATCAGGTCCAATGGGCCAGCAACACCCCGCCATCCACCACGATTACTTCGCCCGTGGTGCAGACGCTGGCCCAGGGCGCCGGTCAAACGAGGGCCACGAGTATGTCGTCGGGAAGGCCCGACCGATCCAAAGGCACCGATTCTCCGAGCTTATCGACTTGTTCTTCTTTTTCGGCCAGGCTGAGATTTTAAGACAGTATTGCGAGCAATCGGAAAAACACGTTGTTTATGGCATCAACTTATTTGATGCCATGCCTTCCTAGCTCCAACCTGCCGAATCATCTATAGTAAAAACTATCTTTTTGTCAAGAAAATACAACGGGCTTTTCGAATGCGCCCCATCCGCCCGCGACCTCGGGTTCAAACAAAAATGGAAGCCCTGTATCGTCAAGGTGAGGGGCTAAAAACGCAGTCGTCGCCTTCCACGCATCGCTCGTGGGCGGTGAATGGCGCCTTGAGGTGTGGAACCGATACATGGTCGCCAGAGCCTATGACAATACCCTTTATATCGCCGCGTGCAACCACATCGACCATGCCGGAGAAAAGGGCCAGGCCGGCGGCGCAGCCGTTTGGGGTCCAACTACGGGCAAACCTCTTCAACATCTGGTCATCGCGGATGCATGCCCGTCTCCATTCATATCTTCGTTGACGCGCTTGAAGCACTACTGATGCCAGATGAAATTCTGGAAGCCCGCCACTGCGGGGTTTGTAGGTTCGCCAAGAGTTCTCATCGCAAAATTGACAACCAGCCTATAAGTGTGTACGGTACACACCATGAAAAGCGGGGAAATAATACACCGTTTGAAGAAGGATGGGTGGATTCTCCATCACACAAAAGGAGACCATCACCAATTCAGGCATACGGAAAAACCAGGTAAAGTTACTGTTCCCCATCCAAAGATGGATCTCCCTGTCGGCACACTTCGAAATATTTATCAACAGGCGGGTTGGCAATGGAGGTGAGATTATGAAATATCCGGTTGTAATCCATAAAGATGAAAATTCGGATTATGGCGTTACGGTTCCTGATTTACCGGGTTGTTTTTCCGCAGGAGAAACAGTTGAAGAGGCTTTAGTAAATGCCCAGGAAGCTGCGGAATGCCACATTGAAGGCATTTTGATAGACTCAGGGCCCATCCCAGTTGCTACAACTATTGAGGGCCACCAAGACAACCCGGATTTTAAAAACGGCATATGGGCGATCATTGAGGTGAATCTGAGCAAATTGTCCCTAAAATCCAAAAGAGTCAATATTACTATGCCGGAAAGATTGTTAAATTCATTGGATTATTTTGCTAAAAAACATGGTGAAACCCGATCTGGCATTTTAGCCCAAGCAGTTACCGAATACATGGCGTCCCATCAATAATAAAGCAATGGCGAACGGGTGAACTTGACCGGGAAAAACGACGTGCCCGGCAAGGGCACCCACAAAGAACCGTATGTAAAATTGAAAATCTATTCGCAATCTCTTTTGGGCTGGTTCCTGTTTTGAAAACGCAGATTGGGATCGAGGACCGATGATCGGCCAGATTGGAACTGCGGCCGAAATTCTCGATGGTAGAGTGATCGAGGTTGAACTTTGAGATAATGATAGGCAGACTTGCGATTCTCTGGTTCTACGTGCGGAACAACTGGTGACGTTGCACTATGCGCCGGAAGCAGCATGATAAATTAATCAGAAACGCACAATCATATCTCATACTCCATATTCTATGTTCCCATGAAGAGCGATAACGGAAATCAAACCTTTGAAAGGATCCCATGGAAACCAGAAAACTGAAAATCGCGGTTTTGGGAGCAGGCGCTATCGGTGGGGTAACCGGGGCCAGGATGACGCAGGCTGGATGGGATGTTCAGGTTGTCTGCAAACATACCGAGGCGGTCGGCCTGGGCAAGGAACCCGGTTTTCATATCTTCGGGATCGGTGGCGACAGTCATATACCCGTGCGGGCCGTTCAAACGACAGCCGAACTCCAGGGGCCATTGGATGTCGTTTTCCTGGCGACCAAGGCCGGTGAAGCCATTGAAGCGGCAGAAAGTTTTCTTCCAATTTTGAAGCCTGACGCTTCGGTGGTATCGCTCCAGAACGGAATCTGTGAGGAAGCCCTGGCCAAAGTAGTGGGCCAAGAGCGAATCGTCGGCTGCGTGGTGGCCTGGGGGGCGACCTTTCATGGACCCGGCCGGATGGAGATCACTTCCGAGGGGGATTTCGTCGTCGGCAGGCTCGACTCGATGGTCGATGCACGGCTTGAAGCCATTCGGGAAATGCTGTCCGCAGCAGCCCCCGCCCGCATCACCACCAACATCATCGGCGAACTTTATTCCAAGCTGATCGTCAATAGCTGCATCAATTCCCTGGGGGTCATCGCCGGGGTGCCGCTCGGTCAGTTGCTGGCGGTCAAGAAGATCCGCGTGATATTCATCTCGATCATGAGCGAAGCCATGGCGGTGGCCGACGCCATGAAGTTGACCGTGCCGCCGGGAGGCGGCGGCAAACTCGATTACAGCCGTTTTCTGGGAAATAAGGGCTGGCTTGGCGAACTGAAGCGCCACTTGACGATTCGTATCATCGGCTACAAGTACCGTCGGATCCGTTCGTCGAGTTTGCAGAGCCTCGAGCGCGGCCGCCGGACTGAAGTCGATTTTCTCAACGGCTATATCTGTCAACAAGGAAAACGCTGCAACGTGCCGACTCCGGTCAATGATGCCATCGTAGCCATGATTCACGAAATTGAAAAAGGAAATCGATCGGTCTCGATGGCAAATTTGGACGGATTGGGCGATGGGACGTAAAATCTTGATCGGATATTCATGATTGATTACCTCGTAAAAAGTCCGATTTGCCTTTCGTACTGTCATTCCTTTTGCCTTTCATACGTCATTCCTGCGAAAGCAGGAATCCGTAATTACAGAGGGTGTTGGATGCCGGATCAAGTCCGGCATGACGGTTTCCGGACTTTTTACGAAAGCATCATGATTGACTTCCGATGAGGATTTTTAATTACAGGTGGCATTTCGATCGATTATAACAATAAGCTCCTGCCGGTCACTATTTGCTTGTATTATCAGTCGGTTGTTCCAGCCTATTCACTATGATTCGTAATTGCCCTTAGGTAAACCCCCGGCTATGCCGGGGGACTCAGCAGTGTTTGACATTTACGGGAACAAATGAAAGCCCCTCCAGATGTGAACCGCTCAAATTCACAAAGGAGAGGCTGGCGGTGGACCCAATTATTTGGACAGCCTGGTTGGTAGAATAAGCTCCAAGCCGGTTCTGGTATCCGGACATCAGGCAGCCCCAGCCATGGTGGCAGGCAAACCGTAATAAACATCATCCGGTGTTCTGCCGTCAAGTTTTTGATGAGGGCGCTCCTGGTTGTAAAACGAGAACCACTTATCGAGCCCCCGGCGAAGTTCGTTTCCGTTGTCAAAAGCGTGTAGGTAGATGTAGTCGTATTTCAGTGTCCACCACAGTCGTTCAATAAAGATGTTATCCTGGCAGCGGCCCCGGCCGTCCATGGAGATGGCCACCTGGTGGTCCCTGAGCCGTTCAGTAAAGATCGTGCTGGTAAACTGGGAGCCTTGGTCGGTGTTGAAAATCTGCGGTTTGTCATAGCGCGCCAGGGCCTCTTCCAGGGCCTCGACGCAAAAGTCGGCCTCCATCGTATTCGACACGCGCCAGGACAGCGTCTTTCGGCTGTACCAGTCAATGATGGCCACAAGATACATATAGCCCCGGCGCATCGGGATGTAGGTGATATCGGCCGACCACACTTGGTTGGGCCGCTCGATGGCCACACCTCGCAGCAGGTACGGATAGACTTTATGCCCGGGATGAGGCTGTGTGGTTCGTGGCCGCGGGTAGATCGCCTTAAGGCCCATCAGTCGCATCAGGCGCTGGATCCGCTTGCGATTCTTTTTCATGCCATGATGCCGCCAGAGCCAATCGGCCATCTTGCGGCTGCCCCAGGTCGGTGTCTTGAGGAACTGTTCGTCAATCAGGCGCATCAGCGCCAAGTCCTCGGGCTTGATCGGCTTGCATTTGTAGTAAAATGAGGAACGGCAAATGTTCAGCATGTCACATTGGCGTACGATGCTCAGCTTCTCGTGAGATGGATCGATCATATCACGGCGCAGGTCGCGCTTCAGGAGCCGAGCTTGCGTGATAAAAAATCGTTTTCCACCTTAAGCTGGCCGATCTGGCGGTACAGTTCGCCGACCTGGACATCAGTGACCTGCTTGCCTCTGCGCCCTTTCTCGAAGATGTCGGCGGCCCCGTCGAGCAGCTCCCTTTTCCAGGTGCTGATCATGGTCGGGTGGATATCGAAGCGTTTGGCCAGCTCAGCCAGTGTTTGCTCATTGCGTAAGGCAGCCAAGGCGACCTTGGCCTTGAATTCGGGTTTGTACTGTCGACGTTTGGTACTCATGGTCAGATCCTCCTTTTTCGGTCTGACTTAGAGCTTACACCATTGTCCAGTTTTTGGGGACCACCGCCGCTTTCATGGACAACAGTTTAAGCTTAAACCACAGCCGATGGGAATGCAAATACCATGTGGTCTGGATTCCCAAGTACCGCAAGAAGAGCTTATACGGCGAGGTGCGCAGGTACCTTGGCGCGGTTTTTCGAGAATTGGCCAAAGCCCGGGAGAGCGAGGTGCTCCAAGGGCACCTGATGCCGGACCATGTGCATATGCTCATTTCTATACCTCCCAAGTATGCGGTCGCGCAGGTGATCGGCTACATCAAAAGAAAAAGCGCGATCCACATAGCGCGGAACTATTTAGGCCGTCGGCGGAACTTTACTGGTCAGCAGTTCTGGGCCAGAGGATATCATGTGTCCACAGTCGGCCGAGACGAGCAGACTGTCCGCGAGTATATCCAGGCCCAGGAAAGTGAAGATCGCCGGTTAGAACAATTGGCGATTTTCAAGTAAAGAGCCTGCCACCTTTGAGGTGGCCCATGAACTAACCGCTTTGAGCGATTCACAAATTCAAGCCTCCGGCTCTGCCGGAGGTGCTATGACTTTGCGCCGGTTTCCATTGACATTTTCTCTTTGTGTAGATAATCAATAACCGTCCAGGTGCTCGTAGTGAGTTTAATAGGGAACCCCGTGAAATTCGGGGACGGGCCCGCCGCTGTAATCGGTGACGAAAGCCGCAAGTGCCACTGACCGAAGGGTTGGGAAGGCGCGGCCAGTAGGAAGAACCGGAAGTCAGAAGACCTGCCTGGACACATAGGCAACGGCTGCGCGGACGGCGCCGGGCTCTTCGCTTTCATTGCGGATTAAGAGGTAGATCCCGGACTGCACACGCAGCCCGGGATTTTTTTTGAGCGACGGTCGAGGAATGCCGGAAAAACAATCGCCACTCTACAGCAATGAAGATATTTTTGTCCTGCTGACAAAGCACAGGCCGTTTCATCATTTGAGCCGGCTGGAGCTGGCAAAATTGTCGAAGACTTTCTATTGCCGGATTTGCTGCAAGGGAGAGTATCTTTTTTGCCGGGGCGCCCGGTCGGTTCAGTTCGGCGTCATCCAAACAGGCAGCGCCGAAATCCTTTTCGATACCATAGAATGCGGAGAGGTCCCCTTTGAAACGCTGGGACCTGGCGATATCTTCGGATTATGTGCGGCTACCACTGAACAAAAAGCATTGTACCACATGAAATGTAAGGAACCGATGGTCATTTTTTTCCAATGTGGGAGGGATTTCAGTAACATGATTTCGGTGTATCCTGAAGTAAAAGCATACATTCTGGATATGCTGCTAAAAAGAGTCGAAAATATCCATGACGCCGTTTACGAGAATGCAAAAATCGGCACTGAAACCGCTCGGGAATTTTTAGAAATACCGAAAAATTTTAAAAAAGCGATTGATTATATCAACAGACATTACAATAAATCCCTGACACTTTCCGAGGTCGCAGAAACGGCCGGTATTAGCAAATATCATTTTTCACGATTGTTTAAAGTACAAACCGGACTTTCATTCACTGAATATGTCAATCACAGGCGTATTCAGGTCGCTAAAAGCGCCATGCGAACCAAGGGCGTAAATATCACCCAGACCTGCTTTGCTGTAGGTTTTAACGACCTTTCCTATTTCTCCAGGGTTTTTAAAAAAATCGAGGGTGTTAGTCCTTCATCCTTCCTCAACGCCCATAAATATTCATAGCGGGGGATTGTGATCCTGCACATCTCCTTCAGAAGATGCCGGCCTTCCCTGATACCGCAATAAAATCCCATTAATACGCAACAAAATATGAGCAATCCGTAGTCTGATGAAAGATAATGCCATCTTCACGTGGAAAAGCTAGCGGTGAACTAAAAAGGCCGTTCCGGCTTGGCGTAAAATATCAACAATTGCGCATTTATCGAACAGGGGGATTGATGAAGATCAAAGCAGTATACGGACTTGTGTTCCTGATGGCGCTTTGTTTTTGCGGGCAGGCATCGGCACATTATGTGTGGATCGATAAAACCGGCCTTCAGAGCGCGACGATCGACGGCACGGTCAGCGTTGGTTTTTACCTGCACGCCGAGGAGGACGACGGGATTTACCGGGCCAAGGTCTATATGGGGTTCGACGACTTCAGCCTCGGCGGCGAGCTGGAATACCAGAGCGTGACCATCAATGACGCCATCCTGCCGACGGCCAGCAGTCTGAATTTATATACCGGGTCCTCGGACAAATACCCCAACGACAATACGGCCAGCTATGTCTACATCTATCTCAGAAACAATTCTGCCAGCTACCCCTTGACCGCCGGCCAGGACTATCTTCTGTTCACCATCAACTTCACCTACAAGCAAAACGACTACTACCAGCGGGAAGATGTCTGGCTGGACCAGACCGATAGTTCCTTCCGGCTGTACTGTGACAACAGTTCCAGCACCTATCCGGAAGCATACGCCGACAACACGAAATCGGTCCTGCTGGGAAACGGCGGCCCCAATTTCGACGACGGTTCTCCGGCCCCGCCCTTTGTCCAGCCGTATCCGGCCGTGGATTCAACACAGATCCCCGTGGATGCGGTATTTACCTGGGGCAGCAATGTCGAAGTGGACAGCTATGAGGTCTACCTGTGGAAAGAGGGCGAGGAAAAACCTGAAACGCCTACCGCCACAGGGCTTTCGGCCAAGCAGTTCACTCCGGCGGCGCTGCTCGATGACATTACCGTTTACTACTGGCAGGTGACGGGCATATCCGGGGAGACGACGTATGAGAGCGACGTATGGACGTTTTCATCATATGGGACCAAGCACTTTCTGTGGATGGACAAGACCGGCCTTCAGACCGTCGCCGTGGGTGACGAGGTCGAGGTCAAGGTCTATCTTCACGCCGCCGTGGACGATACCCTTTACTATTACTATATGGACGTCGGGTTCAGCCAGTTCGATTTCGGCGGGGAGCTTTTACTAAAAGAGGTGGCGTATAACACCGAACTAAGTCTTGACCAAATGCAATCGTATTATATCAACGACAATAGACCGAGTTGCAGCAAGTACGCGGAAGATGAAACGAAAAACCGCATCAGCAGCATCCAGATGAAATCCAGCAGCGATGACCTATCGCAACCGCTGACCGCCGGCCAGGACTATCTGCTGGCGACCTTCCGTTTTGCTTATTTGCAGAATACCTGCATCCCCGGGGAGGATTTCTGGTTTGACGAGCTGGAAAATGGCGTCGCCTACGCCACGCTGAAATTCGCTTCCACCGATAAGGCGGATATGAAGGTGAAACCATACACCGACAATCAGAAGACC
This sequence comes from Desulfobacterales bacterium, assembly GCA_963668645.2. Classification (GTDB taxonomy): domain Bacteria; phylum Desulfobacterota; class Desulfobacteria; order Desulfobacterales; family UBA2174; genus UBA2174. Next base: position 144,138 of record CAXXWC010000021.1, on the reverse strand, counting down.
ACCCGCTTCGGCGACAACGGCCCGGATTTTGACGACGGATGGACGTCGACGCCGGTGCTCAATCCCGACCCATATCCCACCCGGGGATGCTGGCGGGTGGCGCCGAACTTCACGTGGACGGACAACCTCGACGGCTCCGATTCCTTCGACCTCTACGTCTGGAAGGCGGATGAGGAAAAACCGGCCGTCCCATGGGTGTCCGGCCTGACCGAGCCCCGGTACCTCTGCGATCCGCCCCTCGAGTTTCAGACCGAATATAAATGGTCCGTCACGGCCCACAAGGACGGGGCCAGCCAGGACGGCCCGGTGTGGTGGTTCACGACGGGGATGGCCGGGGACCTGAACTGCGACATGGTCGTGGACCTGGAAGACCTCTACCAGTGCATGAGAATGACGGTCTATGACTGGGACGACGGGACCTCCTTTTCCGACATCAACGCGGACAATGTCGTGGGCGGCGAGGAAGCCGTCTACCAGATACAGAAAATCCTGAACCTGCGCTGATCGCCGGTTTTTTCCGACACTCCCATGCGGGTGCCACGTGAAGCGGATCGTCAACCACCTGAATGTTAATTGCCAAGGAGCCAGGCATCATGAAATACCGCCATATTGTCTTTTATTTATGCGTCTTTTCCGTTTTGCTTGCGGGTTCCGCCGCGCCCGCCGCCGCCGGCCGGAACATCAGCCTCGCGCTGGAACCCGCCCAGGACAGCTACCTGCCCGGGGACGTCGTCACCCTTGTGATCAAGGTCGACGATGCCACGGATATCGTGTGGGGGCAGGTGGGCATCGACTACGACTACGACATATTCAATGAGGTCCGGCCGGAAAATTCCTTCGTCAACTCCGGATTTCAGTACGGCGGGGAAAATCCGCCGGAAGACGGTATGTTCGGCTATCCCCTGGTCGCCGGGGAGACCACGGTCATTCCCTGCATCGGGCAGCCGCACTCGCAAATCCCCCGGATGCTTCAAATGATCGGCGCCGGCGTCGGCGATGACGGCGGGGGGCGCCTCACCGGCGAGCAGGTGATGTTCAAGGTGCCCTTTACCGTCCAGGTCATCAATTCGGCGTCATCGCACTCCCTCGTCGTCCATCAGATGGAGATCTGCAAAATGGAAGCCGGGTGGATTCAAAACGATGACGGCGACGTAAACTGCGAAACGGGGGAATTCGTGCCGGCACCGGTACTCATCGGCGCCGTCAAAAACACCGATCCCAACTGGGGCGACCTCACCGCGGCCTTTTTTCAGCCGGAGGTGAACTATGCCGATGAGACCGAGCGGATTCTCGCGCAGGTGGACGTCAACATCGCCCCCCACGTGACGATCGTCCAGGAGCCCGCCGACACGCATTACAGCAGTACGGCGTTCAATGTTTCCCTCACAGAAGGCGCCGGTCAGATCCAGTACCGGTGGCGTGGAACGGGGTCTTGGTCGGATTGGCTCGATTATGACGGACAGATCGTCTTCGGGTCCGACCAGGAAGACGGCACCAGCGTGACATACTATCTCCAGGCCAGGGTAGTGGGCGCCGAGGACTATACGTACAGTGCGTGGTTCAACGTGGACAAGCAGCCGCCGACGCTGATGTGGGGCAATTCGTACGGCCAGACCGTCGACACCGGGGACGACGACGAACCCAAACAAACCAAGGATTGGTGGGTGAAATTCAGCGAGGCCAACTGCACCATCGAGTACGTGGTCACCCAGGACCCCACCCCGCCCGATCCCTGGGATGAGTTTTACGTTGCCATGAAGTATACGTTCAGCGATCAGATCGTCAAAGGCGACGGGGACGGGAAATGGTACCTTCACGCCCACGGCATCGATGGCGCGGGCAACCCGAGCAACACCGTCACCGGGTATGCCATCCTGGACAACACGGCACCGTCGGCGCCCACCGTGGCCTCATCTTCGCCGGCCCTGGATACGCAGGTGGCGGCGAACGGGAAGATTTCCCTCACGTGGAATCCGGCACAGGATGCCTTTAACGGCCTGGAGGCGGACGGCATCGCCGGGTACTTCTGGGTGTTGGACACACAGAGTGATTCCAGCCCCGGGACGGCCCTTGAAACCGCTTTGCCGGACACGGTTCAGATGGGGGATGCGGGAAGCTATTATCTCCACGTTGCGGCCCAGGACAAAGCTGGCAATACCTCCGAGACCTATCACTACGGTCCCTTCGAAGTGGTCGCCGTGCCAATGGGTGATGTCAACAGCGATCTTCAGGTGACTCTTGAAGACGCCATTGCCGCGCTGAAAGCCATGGCAGGCGTGGAAAAGGATCCGGCGGCGAACGCCGGCGCCGATGTCGATGGGGACGGAAAGATCGGCATGGCCGAAGTGCTCTACATTTTGCGGTATGTATCGGGCCTGTAATATGCCGGCTGTCGGGGGACGCCTTGATACGGGATTTTCCCCGCTTTTAAGGCATCGGGGAATCGACAGGGGATGGCGATCCGGGAATCAAGGCACTGATACGGTTTCAAGCCGGCCGAGTTTGGCGATGGTGGGTGGGCATGGGGGGCCGAACATGAAATCATAGGTGCCGAGGACGTTGTTGTCGGAATGCAGCCGGCCGTCCGCCACGATGCGCAAAAGGGCGTCCGGCGGCGATCCCGGGTAATATCCGCCCTGGCCCTTGAAGTAAAAATCCCCGCCGCACCGGAAGGAAATGCCCCTGGGGTATACGGCCGAACTCCTGCTGTGGTGGAGGATGATGTCGTCGGAGGAAATGACGATGACCTGCTGGTCTCCCGTGCTCCCGGCAAACATGGTGATGCCGACGTTGCTGGGGTTGTACAGCAAGATGCGACAATTGGCGATGAAGGTGACGTTTGAAACGCGGTTTCCCCTGGGGAAGTGGACAACGCCAGGGCAGGCACTGGTGCTGTAAACGCCGGTGGTCAGAATGACATTTGCGTTTGCATCAGAGGACGCATCAAAAAAATAGGTGATCCGCTCTTCCGGCTCCTCGCAGATGTCAAACAAATAGCAATTGGACAAGTTGATGGGATCCATGCCACTGCCGGACATGTAGGCCGTACCGTCGCAATAGCCGAAGAAAACTTTGTCCGTACCGGCCTGGGCAGGCTCGTACACCACATCCGCCGTGGCCTTCAGGGTGTCGACATATCCGTTGTCGCAGGGGACGATTTCCTCTATTTTGTCAACGCCTTCTTTTCCCACCGCGCCCGCGCCGATAATTTTATCCCAGTCCGGCGTGTTGAAGCCGTAGTAATAGCCGCCCTTGCACTGCTGGATGGTCCCGCTTGCCGTCATCCCGGCGTTGACCAGCGTCGGCGTGGACTCGGTCGGGTAAATGATGTTCCCGTTGGCCTGCACGTCCCCGTTTTCAAATCCCGGCGCCCAGATAAGGGAATCCAGGTCATCGGCCAGCGACACCATGCTGTAGCGCTTCAGATAGGCCACGGACGAAGCAGCAACGGTTGTTTCTTCGCCGGCGTCGCCCGTAGTAATAAAACCCGGCACAACCGGTTTCGTTTTCGACAAAAGGCGGACCATCACCGCATTTTCATATTCATCCAACGGCATGCGGTCCTTTTCAATGAAGTCTTTGTACACATCAAAGTCCCCGTGGGCGTCAAAGACATCGTAAAAACCCACCACCACCTCAAGATCCGTTTCGGAAAAATCGCTAAGAAGGGGATCGCCCGGCAGCAGATTCTGCAAAAAAACGTCCCGTGCCGAGGCGGCGGCGTCCGCGCTGCAAAGCCGGACGGCCCCGGCAAGGGCTGCGGCATCCACGGCGTTTTGGCGCCGGTTCTTTTCGCTGAACATATATCCCGTGTTCACGGAAAAGGATAAAACAAGCAGCAGCGCAGAAATCGAAAGGGCGAACAGGAGCGCGATGTTTCCCCGTTGCCCGGCGAATAATCCCAGACAGCCGTACGTTTTTTTCAAAGAGCGCATTACAACTGGTCTTTCATTTTCCGGGAGCTTTCAGTTTTTTTCGTGTGCAGGGCTTTTACGCAGTTTTCGTATATTTCCGCCGCTGTTCCACCGGCTATTTCGTCAACCGGCGAAAGATCACGGGGCGCAACCGGATATGCAATCTGTTTGACGAACCATTTCCCGGAGGCCGCACCGAAATCCGGTGAACCCGAAAACGAATCCTGCCCCATGGACGAACAACCGGCTAACACCGACAAGGCCAAAACGGCCAGCGTCGTCATCAGGCGGCCCCACGACGGTGGAAGTAGAACCATTGATGAATTTTCCATTTCAAACTCCTCGTCAGGATCGTGTCGATTCTTATGGATAGCGCGTGTCAGGGACTCATTTGAACTTTTTCCATGTTTGACAGGTTTGACCGGGCCGTGGATAGATCCGGTTTGAGTTCCAGCGCTTTTTGATACATTTCAACCGCCTCTTGCGGCCGTCCAGTCAGTTGTAAAACAGCCCCCATGTTGTTGGCGGCCTCGGCGCTTGAAAGATATTTCCGCAGCAGAGAAAGCGAGGCTTTCGGGTCTTCGATGGCCAGACAGATGGAGAGATTGTTGACGGCCACGGCGTAACCGGGGTCGAGTTTCAGGCAGGTTCGAAAATGCTCGGCAGCCCGGCTGAACTCACCACGGGTCATATAAAAAAAACCCAGATTGTTACAGAAATCGGCACGCGCCGGATCGTGGGAAACGGCCTCCTGAAATAAATTTTCCGCTTCCTCCGGCCGGTTCGTATCATGATACAGCAGGCCGAGACCGTTAAATGCCGGTGCGAACTGCGGCGATGCCCGCAAGGCTGTTTTAAATGATTTTTCAGCCGCTTGGTACAGTTTCAGCTCTCTTTGGCATACGCCCGCAAGATAATGGGTTTGGGGGCTGTTTTCCCCTTGGGCCAAAAGTTCTTCGAGCTGGGTTTGGGCCACCTGAAAATGTCCCAGGCGGATCAGTTCCCGGCAAAGTTGATGGCGGTCCGGCAACGGCGTGCTTTTTTCCAATACCAGGGCCGGATTTTTAGCCGAATCTTCCCACAGGGGCCGGGATTGATTTGCCTCCGGGGCACCGGCGCAACCGCCGGATATCAGCAATACAGCCCACAGACAAAGCGCGGTTGCGGCGCGGCACGGGCAGGGGATTTTACTGCAATTGAATTTATGCTTTACAGCACGAATAGCCGATCTTCTTGTGTTCATTGCGAGTCAGCCGTCATCGATTCAGGGTTTGAACGATATTGATGATTGCCGGGCTCAGTATGATGATGAACAGGGCCGGCAGAATACACAGCACCAGCGGAAATACGAGCCGGGTTGAAACCTTGCCGCCTTTTTCTTCGGCCATGAGGCGTCGTTCCGTGCGCATGGTCTGGATATAGGTGCCGAGCGCATGCGCGATATCGGTGCCGAGTTTTGCGGATTGAAGCAGGACACTCACGACGCTGCTTAACGGTTTGACGCCGTTTCTTTGGTCAAGTTTTTGCAGGGCGGCCCGGCGCGGCAGACCGCTTTGAATCTCGATGAAATACTGGGTGAACTCCCTTGACAGGACCGGCGAAACGGTTGCCAGTTCCCGGCTGGCCCGGTGCAGTGCCCTGTCAAAGCCGAGTCCGGCCTCAAGGCAGATCATGACCAGGTCCAGGGCGTCGGGAAGCTCTCTGAAAATTTCATGCTGCCGGGACCGGCATTTTATCCTCAGATACAGGGCGGGCAGTGCATATCCAAAGGCCAGGGGGAAAAAGATCATCACCAGATTGTCCGGCGTGGCGCTGCCGGATACAAGGATGACGATAAGATAGACGACACCGAACGCTGCGGCCAGAATAAGCCGCAGACCCCAGTAAACGGCGGACGCCTCCGGACTCCGGAAACCGGCATGCATAAGGGCCGTTGCGATGCCGGCTGTCTTGGCCTCTTGCTTGGGCATCACGGCACCTCCCAGAGAAGCAACCGTCCGGCGCCACTGCTTCAGTCGTCTTTTTTCCATGCGCGCCGCATCCTGCGTCTTTCCCAGCAGGCGTTGGGCCAGGATTTTACGCCAGTATCGCTCTTCGAGATGAAAATATGCAAACATCAGAAAAAAGCCCACCGTCAGAAAGGTGAGACCTGATGCCAAGAAACGAACGATTTCCATTTCTTTTTCCGAAAAGACCTATACGTCGATTTTCGTAAGCCGGCGCATGATGATGAAGCCGGAAGTTTCCAGCAAGGCGGCGACGAGCAGAAGTTTCCGGCCAAAGGATGAAAAAAAGAGCGGGTCCAGATAGCCCGGGTTGGAAAACCAGACGATCGCCGCGAAAACCAGGGGCAGGGAACCGACGATAATTGCGCTGGCGCGGCCCTCGGATGTCAGCGCCCGCACCTGGCGATGAAATTTGAAACGCTCCCGGATGAGTTTTGAAAGATTTTCCAAAATCCGTGTCAGGTTGCCGCCGCTTTCCCGCTGGATGACCATGGCGGCTGAAAACATTTTGATCTCCGCCACCCTGGGGTACCGGCTTTCAAAATGCTGCATGGCGGCGGCAAAGGGGAGACCCATGGCGATTTCCTCATAAACGGTCTTGATTTCCCCGCCCAGGGGCCGAGGAAACGACCTGCCCAGTTCCCGGAGGCTGTTATCCATGGATTGACCGATTCTCAAGGATCTGGTGATCATTTCCAGGGCTTCGGGAAGTTGGCGTACCAGATCCTCCTCGCGTTTTTTTCCCCGAACGACCAGGTAGTAAAGCGGCGCCGAGCCCCCGGTGATGAACATGAGCACGGCGGGAAAAATGTTTTTCAGCACCCCGAGGGATACAAAAAAACAAAGGCCGCCGGCAATGAGGCAGCCGAGTCCGAAAAGACCGGCGGATACCGGTGTATCCGAGGCCCTGAGCAGCCTTTCCAGCCGCTCCATGGCCGCAGCCGCCGGGCCGAATCTGTTGCAATGGATTTTCGGAGCACTCCGTATTGACGGCTCGAATTTCTCCGTTCCCGTAAGCTGGGCGGAGAGTTCACGCAATTTTTTTTGCTTCTTGGCATCCCTGGCGTCGGTAATGAGCATGTGAAGCGACAACATCACCCCACATAAACCGATAAAAACAATAATCGATAAAAAGAGGCTCATCCCGAATATCCCACCTTGAGTTCATAGGAAAATACCGAGGGGTCAAACTCGAACCCGTAGGATTTGAGATGATCTGAAAAAACCGGTGGATCGCCAAGCCCCAGAAAGTCACCGTAAACGCCGCCCCCATCGTCGACGCCCGCCTGCCTGAAAACGAACAGGTCATGAAGTTCGATGCGCTCTTCCTTCATCCTGGACACTTCGGAGATGGAAACAATGCGCCGTCGCCCGTCCTGCAAGCGGGTGATTTGAATGATGAGATTGATGGCGCTGGCAACCAGCCGGCGCAGAGCGATCTCTGAAAAAGAGGAAGACCCCATGCCGGCCATGACCTCGATGCGCGACAAGGCGTCCTTGGGAGAATTGGCATGAATGGTGCTCATGGATCCGGGATGCCCGGTGTTCATTGCCTGGAGCATGTCCATGACCTCGGCTCCCCGGACCTCCCCGACGATAATTCGGTCCGGACGCATGCGCAGGCTGTTTTTGACCAGATCCGTCAAAACCACTTCGCCCTTGCTTTCAATGTTCGGCAGGCGCGACTCCAGAGAAACCACATGGGGTTGGTTCAGCCGCAGTTCCGCGCTGTCCTCGATGGTGACGATGCGTTCGTCCCTGGGGATGTAACCCGAAAGGATGTTCAACAGCGTGGTTTTTCCGGCCCCCGTTCCACCCGATATCAGGATGTTGAGTTTTGATCTGACCGCGGCTTTTAAAAAGAGGTTCATCTGTCCCGTCATGGTCAGGTCCCCGAGTATCTGGTCGAGCGTAATGGGGTTTTTCCCGAATTTGCGGATGGAGACCACCGGTCCGATGAGAGAAAGGGGCGGCAGAATGACATTGATGCGGGAGCCGTCCTGCATCCGGGCGTCCACCATGGGTGAGGATTCATCCACGCGCCGGCCGGCTGCGGATATGATTTTATCGATGATCTGCATCAGATGGTCGTTGTCCCTGAACTTGACGGGTGTCAGTTTCAACAGGCCCTGTCGTTCGATGTACACCCTGTTGTAGCCGTTTATGAGGATGTCCTGGACCGATTCGTCCCGGACCAAAGGTTCGATGGGCCCCAGTCCGAGGATCTCATCCATCAGGTCGCCGATCAGATCGGAGCGCTCCCCGATATTCAGTGGGACATCTCGTGTGAAGGTGATCTCCTCCAGGACATGGCGGATGACAACGGCCAGTTCCTGTTGGGGCAGATCCCCAACGGTTGCGATGTCCAGCCGTTCCACGAGTTTTAAATGAACCATGGTCTTGATGCGGTTATAGGCATCACGGTCCAGACCGCCTTGGGGCGGGATTCGCGGATCGTATCCGGATTGGGATGCGCCGGATTTCAATCTGTCAATCAGTCTCATGGCGCAATCCTTTATCGGGCAGCGGAAAAAAGGCGTCTGAACCAAGACTGCTGGGGCTGTTTTTCAATGTCAGCAATTTTCAGTGCAATATCCTTAATGCTCGTATTGATGCGGGTTCGCGGATATGCATCGGCCAGGGTCCGCCCTTTGCTGATCGCCTTTTCCATAATCCGGCCGCCGTCTTGCACGACCCCGAAAACTGGTTGTTGGAATACAACCGTCAAATCTTCCGGCGTCAGTTCGCTGCCTTTCACAAACCGGTTCACCAGAAGTTCCACTTTGCTCGTGGGGTAATTCAATGCATGAAAGAATTGGAAGACCTTCTGGGCGCTTTTGATCACCGAAAAATTCTGGCGGACGGTTAAAAATATTCTGTCCGAGGCTTCTAAAGCCACCAGGGTGCGATCCGAAAAGTCATGGGCAAGATCGATAACGATATAATCGAAACAGAATTTTGAAATGTTTAATATTTGGGAGATATTCTCCGGGGAAATGCTCTCGGCGTCGCTGACTTCCTCCGGTGCGGACAGAATGTAGAATCCCCTGCCATGTCTGGAGAGCGATGACAGCAGAAGGTCTTCATCCATTCGGGAAATGTCCCGCACCATGTCGAACGGCGTGTAAGTGCAGGTGAAGTTAAGATGACCGCAAATGCTGCCCATGTAAAGGTTCAGGTCCAACAGGAGCACCCGGCGGTCAAGGACCTGATGAATCTGGTCCGCGACATTCACGGCCAGACTCGTCGTTCCCTGACCGCCTTTCATGCTGAAAAAAGATACGATTTTACCGGTTTTGTGCCCGTCTGCTGAACGGTTCAACACCCGTTTGACGGCCGCCGTCAGGGAATCGCCGTTCTGATCCGGGAAAACGCAGTAATCGGCTGCTCCGGCCCTCAGGCAGTCGATAATCAGGTCCGGATCTTTTTTCGGTGAAAACATGACCACCGGAGTGTCGGCAAATGACGATGCGGTGTCGCGGGCAAGCCGGAGGCCGGCTTCCGGCTCCCGTTCCATATCGATCAGCAAAACTTTGGGACGCCGGTTTTGCACCTCGGTCCAGGCATGGACAAAATCCTGGACAATATCCATATCCAGAACCGTTCCGATTTCCTCGGCGACGGCTTCTCCCGTGGACGGATTGCTGAAAACGCACATCCCCTTAATTGGACGGTTCATTCTTACCTCGAATACCCCATTCCCCCGATAAACGTCGGCCCGGTTTCCTCTCCGGTTATTTCCGGGGGTGTTGCAGGGGGGCTCTTCTTAAACCGGTTCCGGATAAAAAAATCGAAATCGTCCGAATCATCCCCCATCCCCTCGCCCGGAAGGGGACCAACCTCTTCCGGATTCAAGGCCCGGACGATGCGCGGCGTGACGATGATGACCAACTCGCTTTCATCCTTTTCATACTGCTTGCTGGTGAACAACGTTCCCAGGTAAGGAATGTCGCCGATGAAGGGAATTTTTGCTACGGCGGTATAGACGTCTTCCTTTAAAAGTCCAGCCATGGCGAAACTCTGCCCGTCTTTCAGGTGCAGGGTCGTGCTGCCCCGCCGGGTTTTGAGTCCGGGGACCGAAACGCCGCCGGAAAAAACGGCAAGACCGTAGTCCGGACTGCTGACCTCGGGTTCCACATGCAGGAGAATTTCCTCGTTCCCCAGTACCATGGGCTGAAACCGGACCATGACGCCGTATTGACGGAATTCGATATTGGTGCTTCCACGTTCGCCTGAAACCGGTATGGGGAACTCGCCGCCGACAAGAAATTCGGCTTCCTGGCCGCTCATGGCCACCAGGGTGGGCTTGGCTAAAATTCGGGCCAGGTTCTGGCCCTTCAAAATGCTGAGGGTCGAGACCACGTCTCCCTGCACCGCGTGAAGCGCCAGCTGAAAGGCCGAAGAAAAAGGGGACTCGATGGATATGGACGAAGAAATGCCCTGGCTGGCTATGTTCTCGCTGCCGTCGGTGGGTACAGTGAGATAGCTGTATTCTCCGGTGCTCTCATTGTAGATCCCCGTGGTTTTGAATCCCGGATCGCCGCCGCGCTCAATGCTCCGGCTGGTTTCTGCCGAAGCGCTGAAACTGCCGCTTGAAAACAGTCCGATACTCCAGTCTTTATTCAACAGGAAGCCCATCCCCATCTGCTTGATGCCGGAACGGGATATTTCTGCAATTTTAATCTCGATCTGAACCTGCTGGAGCCCCTTCAGGGTAGTCAGATTGACGATTTGGTTCGGGCTGGAAACATACATTTGCATCAGGGTGAGCACCCGGTCCAGGACCTTCTGGCTGTCGACATCGCCGTACAGAATAATCTGCCGTTTATGGTCGGGACCGATGCAGTTGAACTCGATGCCGGTATCCGGGGCTATTTTTTTCAGCATACTGCGGATGGCCTCTTCTGATTGTTCAGGATCGAAGACCCGGACATCAAAGATTTCTGTCCAGTTTTCGTCGTACCAGACGATCAGGTTGGTGACGCCGGTCTGGTTTTTGGGAACCAGAAGAATCTGTTGCGGGGTAATGAGATGATAATCGACAATCGACGGGTTGGCAACGGAGACCCGTTGAACAGGGATCACGGTGCGCTTGATGACGGATTTGTTCAGCTCAACGTCAATTTGCTGCAATGAATGAACATCTGACATCTCGGATGCCCCAACGGCCCCTGCGCATAGAAAGACCGTTGATAATAAAATAAGCAGACTCGCCGGCAAATGGATTGAAAATAGTTTGATTTTTCTCTGCATGGTTTTTCAGTCGCCTCTTAATCCCTTGTTGGCGATTGATTTTTGCGGTTCGTAAAACTGGTGAACGTTGGTATTCATTCCCCGCAGGGTATTGACGCGCCGGACCTCGACGCGCTGGCTCATGGCCTCCATGGCATGGGTCTTGCTGATGGGAAGTTCCTTTTTGTCCGCAGTGTTGCGGCGGACCATGAAAATCGGCGGCGGGTATGAGGGCGGAACGAAGGCCGTCATGAAAATTAGCTTTTCCGCATCTTCCGGAGTGACCTGGACGACGATAAGCCCGGTTCCCGTTATCTCTTTATTGGCGGAGGAATGCCACCTGGAGTTTTCCGTGGTTGCGATAATCTCCACATTCTGCAGGACCAGGGTGAGTTGTTTCTCGTCCGGCCGGGTAATCTCCAACTCTTTTCCCGGATCATTCTTTTCGGCATTTCTTACGTAGGTTACATTAGACCGGTAATAAATATCGATCCGCTCACCGGCGGACAGATTGTTGAAAAAGCTGATGTCGGTGCACACCACCCCGAGAGCCCGCATGCCCGGCCGGATACGTTTGCGCAGATCGGAGTCATCCCATTTGTATAGATACGACGGGCCGTCCAAAGGGGTAAATGCGGAAATACGCTGAATTTCCGCATTCGGTTCATCCGGCCCCGCCGGTCCGGATAAAGTGAGCCGGAGGGTGATGGGATCATGGCCCGCAGCCTTAACCATGCAGGCTTGCTCCCGGGTCATCAGCAGGGTTACCGGCCATTTTCCCTTCCGGCCCGTTGTGCCGGGAGACACGGACAGGAGCGTAACTCTCCCGGCGATCAACCGGGTGAACCCGGAATGATGTATCGATCGAGTCGTATTGCCGGTGAGAATACCATCCGTACACGTGCTGCAAAGAAGATCCACGACGTCGCCCCTTGTCAGATCCCGGGTAACGCCGGTGATCTCGTCCACCGACAGTCCCACGGCCCGCATGCCCGGTGGGATGGTTTCTGAAAACTTCACATTTTTTTCCGGAACGGGCGGCGTGGGTGCCATGGCAACCTCAGCCGGCGGTGCAGGCGTTTTCCGACGCCCTTCCAGAACCGTGTAAAGGACAACGGATGCCGTCAAAGCCATCGCCAGTCCCGCAATAATCCCAATTTTTCCAAGGCCTCTAAACATGGGGGTGCTTACGTCGAGTCAATTCCAGGTTAATTTCCGTCCTTCGTATAATATAGTTGGGATTTTCGGGCCATTCCCCGAAGGAGATCCACTTCACGGTCCAGTTTTTGTCTGTCAACGATGTTTTCGATCCGCACGCCGTCGGTGGCGACAATTTCATGATCTTCAGGATGCCTGAGCATGACCCAGATCAGGTTTCCTTTGGACGGCACCATGTAAAGCGCCATGAGCAGTTCCGCGTCCCGGGGCTTCATCTCCACGACAATGGCGCCGTCGAACTGTTTTGCCGCTTGATCATCTTCCCTTTGATCGCCTTGTTTTCCGTCGTCTTCAGGTACCGTATTGTCGTCGATGGCCGTGGCGGTTTCGTCGCCGGGATTGTTCCGGTCCGATTTATGAAACTGGTCACTGACCGCAATGACCTTCACATTCTGCCGCCAGATCTTGGAATTCAAATAGGTTTGCCGAAGATACAGAGTGCCCCCGCTGTCAGAGTCTTGGAGTTCTTTTTTATCGGCATTTCTGGCAGCCTCTTTGGTTTCCTTATATTGTAATCTTCCTGCTTTACCGTAAGGGCATGAAACAACAATGTCCACCCGGTCCCCCGGCTTGAACCGTGACATGACGCCGTCCCGCCAATCCGTTCTTATGCGGACCGCACGCATGCCCGGCGTCAGCAGTTTGTCAACGGAAAAATCGGGCGGCTCATACATGACAAATTTGCCTTTATCCATTGAAAACCCCGCTGCCGGCGTGTCGATGACTTCGTGGTCTCCGGGATTTCGCACCAGCAGGCGGATCTGGGCAACTTCGAGGGTTGCCGAAAGGAGGGCGCATTGATCGGGACTTGCCAATAGGATCACCGGCCGGGTCTTGCTCGGTATGTTTTCCATTTGCGCCGACAGGACCTCTATATCCTGAAGCAGTATTCTGGCCATCCTTGAGTGGCTACTGAAAAAATTGGGGAAATCCATGGGATGCACGGCGACAACATCCACATGGTCCCCCTGGGCAAGCTCCAACGGTGCCCCCTCCAATTTGTCTATCAGAAGGGTAAAGGCCCGCATGCCCGGCGGCAGCTGCAGTTTGACAGACGGCGACACGTCTTTCTGCTTCTCCGGCAAAACAGGGACAGCACTTTTCGGTTCAGGGATATTTTTCTTTTCGAATCCCCGATAGACGGCATATGAGGCCAGAAACGCAAGGCATAAGGAAAGGCAGAGCGCCACGACTCCCCGTAATTTTCTAACCATTGCAAAACTCCGGATATTTTAAAATGCACCGGTTAGGGAAACGCCATGACCGCCCGTGCGCCCAGTTCTACAGGAATCATCGATGCCGGCAAATAGCCCGTAATCGGTTTATACGGAAAATCCAAAACCTCCACCTGAATCCGTTTGGGAGAATTTCCATCCGCTTGAAGAACGACGGCGTCTACAAATGTTTCTGACATGGATCCAAGCCAAAAGGCCTCGATAACGGCTTCTTTGGCCATAACCACAGGGTCCTCTGCAAAAGCGTCCTCCGTTTCCCAATCCCTGGCACGGGTTGCGGCCCGGGCTCCTTCGGAAACGGCATTATGCAGGAGGGTCCAGTTAAAAAAACACCACCCGTATTCGATGACGGCAAAAAAGATTAGCAGAAACACCGGCAGAACCATGGCAAACTCAAGCCCGGCGCTTCCCTGGCTGTTCAGAATGAAACGATGCGCCGCTCTTCCGCTTCTCACATCCATTCCCGGATATCCCCGATCAGTAAATATGTCAGCAATCCGACTGCAATGGGGATGCTGTAAGGGATGGAAAGACCTGCCGGGCCTGTCCCATGAAAACGCCGGAGCGTCAGTTCTCGCATGAACCTTCGCCCAATGGCTCTGTTTTCCCCGAACCCCATGTATCGGATTATTTCCACAATAGAAAAAACGCCTCCGGCGATGGACCCGTACAGAAAAACCGAAAAAATCGCCGACGGCCCCATCCAAGCGCCTGCCGCGCCGAGGAGTTTAACGTCTCCACCGCCGCTCATGCCCAGGGCAAAAGGAATGACCAACAGCAGCCCCCCTACCAGGAGGCCGGTCACCGAAAACCATAGTCCCCTTACGCCTGCTTCTAAAACAAGGTGATACAAAAGCCCCGTGGCCGCTACGGACACCGTCAGCTGGTTGGGAATTTTCCTGAAATGAACATCAAACGCCACAGCGGCGGCCATCAATAGCGAACACACCATTCCGGTCATGGCGATTTCTTTTTCAATGAATGAGTCTCATTTTTGCGTATCTTCATTCTGAATCGTCTCCGTGGCCTGGTCGATTTGGTCGGCAATGGCATTAAACAACTCCTTTAACTCATCGCCGAACAACCCCAAGACAGACACGAGAAGCGCGGCCATGACCCCTGCAATCAGACCATACTCCACAGCGGTGACACCGGATTCATCCTGCCAGAGTTTTTTAATGAATTTCATCTTTCCATCGTCCCATGATTTAAATTGATGAAAGGGTGAGCGTGCTGGTGTCACCGGGTGCCGGCCTGAAAATCAGAAATCCCAAAGAGGGCTAATGGTCATCGAACGCTGCCGTCTTTTGCTCAAACGTACCCAGATCAAGATGATACCGCTGTATCACTTTGCCCCACGCAGGGCCTTTCCCTGAAAAATCCCCCCTGAAATCGCGTGAAGAGCATAAATACGCTGAATAAGGAATAATATGCTCGTAAATTATTGCGCAAAACCAATACTATTTTGCGGTTTCTCTGTTTTGTTTTCGGAGGGATTTTTCGCAGTGGAAAGACGGAAGTCGAGTCTAAGCGTAGCGCTTTGGCAAGGTTTCGACCCTTTTCAAGGCCGTACGATTGCTACAACAACTATTCAGACAAAAGGAGAAAAACAACGGTTATCATGGTTCAGGCCATCCGGCTATCGCCTCTTGCCAATCCACTGCTCGATCCGGTCAAAGGCCGTGTCGATTTCAGCTTCGGTGCCGCCGAAGGAGAGCCGCAGATGCCCTTCGCCGTTGGGTCCGAAGGAACCTCCCGGAATGGTGATCACCCCGGCCTCGTTAAGCATCTGTTCGGCAACCTGTTGGGAAGGCTTCTGGCTGAAAAGATACCGGGCCATGATGTAAAAAGCCCCGCGGGGGCGTACATAGTCAAACTGGCCGGCCAGCGCGTCCAGCCGCCGGCAGCACTGGTCCCGGCGTTCGGATAGAGTGCGGCGCATGTCATTGACGCAGTCCTGGGGGCCGGTGAGAGCGGCCAGGGCCGCCACCTGGGAGGGGGTAGGGGCGCAGATGGCGGTGGCATCGTGCACTTTCATGATCTGTGCCATGACCGGTTCGGCAGCGGTTACCCAGCCCACCCGCCAGCCGGTCAGGGCGTATTTTTTGGAAAACGAGCCCACCGTGATCACCTGCGGCCTGACTGCCTCGCAGCTGGCCGGACTTTTGGGCCGCGGCTGGTCATAGGTCAGAAAGTCGTAGGTTTCATCGGAGATGATCCAGAGTCCATGGGCCTGGGCCAGGCTGCAAAGGGCATCGATCTCGGCATCGGTGAACACCGTTCCGGTGGGATTGCCGGGGTTGCAGAGAATCACGGCACGGGTACGGCCGCTGATTGCTTTCTCGATGGCGTCCAGGTCAAGCCCCCAGTCCTCTGCGCGCAGCGGCACGAAGACGGGAACCCCCTCGGCCAGGAGCACCTGCTCGATATGCGAGGCATAGGTCGGAGACGGCAGGATGACCTCATCGCCGCGCTCTACCACCGTCAGGATCGCCGCCAGCAGTCCTTCCATGGCGCCCACTGTGATGCCCACCTCGGTCTCTGGATCCAATGCGGCACCCCTCGCGTCCGTGCACATTTCGGCAATGGCGCTGCGCAGCTGTGGCATGCCGCTTTGCAAGGTATAACGGCCGATGGCCGGATTTTCTTGAAGCGCCGCTGCCACGGCTTCCAGGATATGGGGCGGCGTCGGGAAGGAGGGCACCCCTTGCCCCAGGGAGACACTGCCGGGGACCCGGCTGGCCAGAATGGCCATATGTTTGGTGGCGGACATGGAAATCTGCGCCACACGGCGGCTGAAGCGGGAGATTGCGGAATCTGAATCGGTCATGTCTCGGTTTCCTGACGAAAGGTTTGCGTTCAGTTGTTCAGAAAGAGTTTTCCCGGATTGAGCACCTGGTTGGGATCAAAGAGGGCCTTGATACCCTGTTGCAGGCGGATGCTCTCGGCGGACAGCTCCATCGGCAGATATTGCCGCTTGGCGGCCCCGATGCCGTGTTCGCCGGAAATGGTGCCGCCCATTTGCAGCACAAGCTGCAGCAGGGCGCGGATGCCGGCTTCCACGCGATCCGGGTGGTCCCGGTCCGCGGCCGTGATGTTCAGGTGGATATTGCCGTCGCCGGCATGGCCGAAGGCGAAGATTTCCAGATGATATTTCTGTTCGTAGTCCGGCAGGCTGGCAACCAGATCGGCGATGCGGCCCAGGGGAACGGCCACGTCCTCGGAGACATAAAGGGCAGCTTGGTCATGAATGCGCAAAGATACCTGGCGCCGGGCCTCCCAGATCTGTTCACGTTCTTCGGGCGAAGCGGCCGGCTGAAGGTGCACGGCCCCGGCTTGCCGGCAGATTCGCCCGATGCCGTCGATTTCGCCGGCGATGGCGTCCGCCACACCGTCGGTTTCGATGATCAGCAGGGCCCCCGTGCGGGCAGGTACTTCAAAAGGCAGCCGGTCTCCGACCAGGGCAAGGCACTTGTGATCGAGAAATTCGATGGCCGATGGCAGATAGCCGCAGGTCATGACCTTCGCCACCGCTTGCATGGCCGTTTCCAGATCGTTAAAAACAGCCACCATACCGGTGACCGCCGGCGGGTGGGGGATCAGTTTGAGGGTCAGGGCCGTGATGACCCCCAGCGTGCCTTCGGACCCGACGATCAGGTGCGTCAGGTCGTAGCCGACCACGCCTTTACGGGTTTTGACCCCTGTGCGGAGCAATTGCCCGTTTGGCAGCACGACCTCGAGACCGAGGACGTAATCTTTGGTGGTGCCGTATTTGACACAGGCCGGGCCGCCGGCATTGGTGGCCGCGTTGCCGCCCAGGGTGCTTTCATCCAGGCTGGCGGGATCCGGAGGGTAGAACAAGCCGGCCTGGCGGACGGCATCCCGCAGCTGCTGGGTAATCACCCCCGGCTGGACTTCGGCGATCAGGCTGCGGGTGTCGATGGCAAGGATCCGGTTCATATGGCTCAGGTCCAGGACCACGCCGCCGCACGTCGACAGGCAGCCTCCGGCAAGCCCCGTCCCGGCGCTGCGGGGAGTGACCGCAAAATGGAATCGGTTGGCCAGCCGCAGCAGTTCCTGCACCTGATCGCGGTTGTGGACCAGCACGACCATCTCCGGGGGGTGGCGCAGTTCCGAAGCATCGCGGTCATAGTTCGCCAGGGCCTGCGGGTCGGTAACCTCGCAGTTTGCGCCTAAAGCCAGGTTGATGCGCTGGCGCAACTCGGCGGTGATGGGGGTATAGGAGGTGCATTCCATAGTGTTTATCCAAAATGTATAGGGGGATTGTTTTCCGTTAGCTGTAGCGCTTTCCTGGGGTCCAAAGCCTCTTGGCGAAGCGGCGCATCTGAAAGATAAAATCCCCGAAACGGCGCTGTGGGCCGAAAGCGGCCATTCGAGGACAAATGCCGGGTGGATCTATAACACAGATCCATTTGTCTGTCCGCCGAAGAATTCGGATCGGTGCAGATCAAAGTATCCGGCCCAGCCGTCTGCTTTGAGCGAGATTTAACGGCGCTAGGCCCAATTGCTTGACTTGGCGCGCATGTCTGGAATAAGGATAAATCCGTTTCATGGCCTTTAAAAAAAGGGACAGATCCGCAATCCAAAAGAGCTTATAACGAAAGGAATCCCCCATGAAAAAATTGAGGTTGACAGTTGCCGCCACGGTGCTTGTGGTTTGCATTTTCGCCGTACTGACCAGCGGATATGCTCAGGACAAGGTCTACGTCAACGGTTTCGATGCCGCTTATCCGCCCTTTACCTTCATCGACAAGGACGGCCAACCCAAGGGCTTCGACATCGACTCGATCAACTGGATCGCCAAGGAAATGGGATTCAAGGTCAAGCACCAACCCACCGACTGGGCGGCCATCGTGCCCTCACTCAAGGCCAAAAAAATCGATCTGATCGCTTCGGGGATGAGCATCACGCCCGAACGACAGGCGGCGGTGGATTTCTGCGACCCCTATTGGCAGGTGGTCCAGCTGCTGGTGGTGCGCAAGGATTCGGACCTGACGGTGGAAAAGGCTCTTGCGCCCGGACGCAAGATCGGCCTGCTGAGGGGCAGTGCCGAGTCCAAGTGGATGACCGAAAACCAGCTCAAAAAAGGCTACAGCTACGAGCTGAAATTTTATGACACCACGCCGCTGGCTATCGAAGATGTCGCCAATGGGCGTGCCGATGCGGCCGCTGTTTCCAACACGGCGCTTCAGGAAGCCGTGGATCGGGGCGCGCCGGTCAAGAGCATCGGCCGCTATGGCCAGCCGGACGTCGATTACGGCTATGCGGTGCGCAAGGAGGATGAAGCCTTCAAGAAAACCCTTAACGAAGGCATCGCCCGCCTGAAGGCCTCCCCCTATTGGACCGAACTGGTAAAGAAGTGGTTCAGTGAGAATAAATAACGGTTCCGGGCGGCTGCCGTGGGTTTGCACACGAGCCGACTCACAGATTTACGGCATTCAAACACCTGTCCGGTAGAATACGAAAGCGTAGCAATATCAAAATATTGCTACGCTTTTTCAACACATCCGGAGGGGAAGCGCCACAATCAATACGTCCCTGAGGAAATCTGATGCCCGAGGGAATGATCGTCATCGGTGAGAATCTGCCCTATATCCTTGGAGGAGTCTGGGTGACCGTGGCCGTGGTGGTTGGTGCGCTGGCCATGGGGTTGGGACTGGGCCTGCTGCTTGCGGTGGCCCAGGTATACGGGAGCCGGTTGCTGCGGCGCATCGTGGGGGTGTACGTCTGGTTTTTCCGCGGCATTCCCCTGCTGGTGCTCCTGTTTATCTTCTATTTCGGCTTGCTGGCCGAACTGGAAATCGAACTGTCGCCTTTTGCGGTTTCCATTGTGGTACTGGGTCTGATCAGCTCTGCTTATCAATCCCAGATCATCCGCGGCGCGATTTTATCGCTTCCGGAAGGTCAGTTCAAAGCGGCGCGATCCATCGGCATGAGCGATACCCGCACAATTTGGCTGATTGTGCTGCCCCAGGCCCTGCGGCTTTCGATCCCGGCTTGGACCAACGAATACACCATCATCATGAAGGATTCGGCGGTCACCTATGCCCTGGGGGTCACCGAAATTTTGGCGCGCTCCCGGCACGTGGCCGAGCGCACCTACCAGCATTTCTGGATTTATATCCTGGCCGGCTGCATCTTTCTGCTGCTGACCTACATCGGCACCAAACTCCTACAGCTGCTGGAGGAGAAGGTGCACATCCCTGGATATGCGCAATAGGGAGATCCGCCGCATGGCCGAAAAAGTACCGGTGTTAAGCGTTCAGGACGTCCATAAACGCTTCGGAAGCATCCCGGTGTTGAACGGGGTCTCGCTGGATCTGTTCCGCGGGGATATCAAGGTGGTGATCGGCCCTTCCGGGGGCGGCAAGAGCACGCTGCTGCACTGCATCAATTTTCTGATCGAGCTCGATGCGGGACAGATCTGTCTTAACGGGGTCCGGATCGGCCATGGCCGCAAACGGGAACTGTACGCCTATCGTCAAAAAGTCGGCATGATCTTCCAGGACTTCAATCTGTTTGATCACCTCGACGCCTTGCACAATGTGATGATCGGGCTCGTGCAGGTGCGCAAGATGCCCCGCAACGAGGCCAGGCAGCGGGCCGAGGCCGAGCTGGAGAGGGTCGGGCTCAAGGACCACGCGGCCAAGTACCCGGCTGAACTTTCCGGGGGGCAAAAACAGCGGGTTTCCATCGCGCGCGCCTTGGCCATGGAGCCCGAAGTGATGCTCCTGGACGAACCCACTTCGGCCCTGGACCCGGAATTGATCGGGGAAGTCCACGAGGTGATCCAGGCCCTTGCCGCCGGGGGGATGACCATGCTGTTGGTCACCCACGAGATCCTCTTTGCCGGAAGCCTGGCCAGCGAAATCTATTTCATGGAAGGCGGCCGGATCGTCGAGCAGGGGCCGCCCCAGAAGATTCTTTTCGACGCCGAACAGGCGCGCACGCGCGAGTTTTGTTCGAAAATCGGCCGGCTGCACGAAAACTCCAACTGAGCGCACGGGTTCGCGCACTTTTACGGGAAAATGGAAGAGCTGCTGTTTATACGCCAGGAAGTCGCACCGGAGCTGCTGGCCGGGCTGTGGATGAGCATCCAGCTGATCATCCCGTCGGCCATCAGCGGCTTGCTGATCGGCATCGTCATCGGCATCTTGCGGGTTTACGGGAGTCCCCTGCTGAAAGGCTTCGCCGGGCTTTACGTCTTGTTTTTCAGAGGGTTCCCGCTGCTGGTGCAGCTCTATTTGTGGTATTTCGGCCTGCCACGCATCGGTATTTATCTGTCTCCCTTCGCTGCCTCGGTGATCGGTTTTTCCCTGTGCAGCGGCGCCTACCATTCCGAATACATCCGCGGCGCATTGCAGTCGATTCGCAAGGGACAATTGCTGGCCGCCTATTCCCTCGGTTTCAGCCGCACACGGGCGATTTTTTCGATCCTGCTGCCCCAGGCGGTCCGCCGCGCACTGCCCGGCAGCGGCAATGAGGTGATCTACCTGATCAAGTATTCCTCCCTGGCCTATATGGTTACCTGCATCGAACTGACCGGCAAGGGTTCCATCCTGGCCAACTTCCATTTCAAATACATGGAGATTTTTACCATTGTGGGCGCCATCTACCTGTTGCTGGTGTCGGTGGTCAGCTGGGGCCTGAATCGCCTGGAAAACTGGATCGCCGTGCCGGGATTCGACCGGTCCAAAATTTAATCCGGAACAAACCTCACCCAAAGAGAGCCCGCCACAACCTCAGGGTTGCAATTATTCATCCGGTTTGACACCGGATGTAGTCCATTTAAAGAATGCCTGTTTTTGACAGTAACGGCGCGGGCGCGGATGCGCCCGGTAGCGGTGATGCAAATGGCGCAGGTAAATATAGAGATACGGATTGCCGACATGAACGATGGCGCTGCCATCGCCTGTTTGGCCGATCAACTCGGATATCCCACCTCGATCCGGCAATCCGAACTCAGGCTGGGCCCAGTCCTTCGGTCCCCGGAGCATGCCGTGTTTGTCGCGTGTCGCGATGGCGAGGTGATCGGATGGGTTCACGTTTTTACGGCCCAACGGCTAGAAACGGATCCTTTTGCCGAGATCGGTGGTTTTGTGGTCGCCGAATCGCATCGGCGGCATGGCATCGGCCGGCAATTGGTGGCAGCTGCTGAAAAGTGGGCCCGGGAAAGAGGCGTCGCTGCACTGCGCGTGCGCAGCCGATTGAACAGAGGCGATGCCCACCGGTTCTACGAACAATTGGGGTTCGCACGGTACAAAGAACAGCGTGTATTCGCCAAGCCATTGAAAAACACCGATTGACCGGAAATCCTTTGCAGACCTTCGCATCTGGCGGGGCACGAAAGGGTGCGCTGCCTGTTTACAGGACTACTCGGCATCGACCTGCCATTGGCCCTCAGCCATGAGGACCAGAGGGCGGTGAGCGAATAGCGGCGGCATCCCAGGGCGTTGATCGATCCGCCAATCGATCAGGGTCGGCTTCCAGAAGTTTTCATCACTGGCCGCATCCACCACCAGGTAGGTCACTTGGCCCGCACGGCAATCCAGCTCCAGAGAAGACGCACCCGAAAGATGCTGGGCCGAAAAGGTGAGCACATGCTTGCCGGCGGGAAGCTTGAGCGCCACGAGGGCCTCAAACCAGGCATCAGGTTGGCCGGGTGCGTTGGCCTCGATCCCCCGCAGCCACAAATCGCGTTCTTCTAGGCGGGACCAAAATAGCGGGGCCGTCCGCAGCCGAAGGCGTCGCACCGGGCCGGCATCGACCGAAATCTGGTCGGGGCAGCCGCGCCGGCCGCATCCGAGAACCACCGTGCCACGGCCACAAGCGTCGCTACGCTGGAGGTACCGGTCTCTGGTCCATCGGGGCTGCCAGAAGGTTGAGTTCCCGGTCCTCCTGGGGATCGAGGTAGCCCATCATGCCGGCCGCCCTGGGGTGGAGCCAGGGTAATCGTGCTTGATCGGCGATCCGCTGCGCCAGGAACTTGGACGGCGGAATATTCCGGTCGCCACCGCATCGGTGATGCCGCCGGCATCGTAGGTGACCAGGGTGTAGCGCTTCAGCTGGTCCTTGACGCGCAGTAAGGGGACCGGCCAAGGCGTGATGGCGAACACCAGCTCGTTTTGTTCGGTGCCGGCCCGAAAAAGATCGAATCCCCAATAGACGCTGGAAAGCTGCGGCGTCCCCAAAATACGCTGAACGCTCTGGCGATCCAGCCGCGAACCGGCCACTTGCGCGGAGCGGTCGGGAATAAGGGCCTCCGGGGAATCGGGAGAAAGGCAGGACGCGGCGCAGCCGCTCAACAGAGCCAATACCGCCAACCAAAGAACGTGCCGCCTGACGCTGCAACGGCCGTTTTTCTTCTTCGGCATTTGCCGTGCGTTCCCGCTAAGATCCCCGTGCCGTTAAGGCGGCTGCCACTTTCAGAACAGCATTTTCAATCCGTACAGGGCGGCCATACCAACCCCGATGGTGGCAAACACATTGCCGGTGCGCCAGGCCACGATGACGGCAACCAGCGCCGCCCAGGGTTTGGGTGCATCAAGAGATATCGCCATCTGGCCGCCGCTGATAAAAAGCGCGCTGGCGGTCAGCGCGGCGAAGCTGGCCGGCGCGATGAAGCTGCACAGTTCACGCAGCCATTGCGGCAGTTGGCGGTTGGCGAAAAGGCCGATCATCGAGTAGCGGAAAAAGTAGGTGGCAACGCCTACCGCCGCAAGAAGACCGAGCAGTGCAAAGGTGCTCATGGTCGGCCTGCCTGACGTTTGGCGGTCAAAAAACCGGCGACCAGACCCAGCAGAATCGCGGCCACCAGCCCGAGTTTATACGGCAGCCCGGCAAATGCGAGGACGCCCAGGGCGGCGGCCAGAGCGGCGGCCTGACTGGCGCGCTCGCGCAACAACAGGGTCAACAGCGCCAGAAAAGTCAGGGGCACGGCAAAATCGATATCCCATTCCAGCGGGATGGCAGCGCCAAAGACAAGGCCGGCGGTGGTGGAAAGCTGCCAGCAGAACCAGAGGGTGAACCCTGTGCCAAGAAAGTACCAGTGGCGAAGGTCGGCAGCCGGTTGGGGATCCGATGCGCTGCCGGCGGTCGCGCGGGCCGTGGCGGCATCTTTCTGGTAGCGCAGGATGGCCACCGCATAGGCTTCATCGGTCAGAAGATAGGCCAGCAACAGGCGCCAGCGCCGGGGCAGGTGACGCACGTAGTCGGCCACCGAGGCGCTGTACAGGACGTGGCGCAGGTTGAGCAAGCCGGCCGTCAAACCGATCGGCAGGGCACCGGCAGCGGCTGAAAGCATCTGTACGATGGCAAGCTGGGCCGAGCCGGCGAACACCAGGGCGGATGAGAGCTGCACCAGCCATGCCGGCATGCCCGCGGCCAGTCCCCCGATCGCGTAAAGCATGCCGAAGGGCACGACCCCGAGCTGCAGCGGGGCCTCGTCCCGGCAGCCGGCGAGAAATTCGGACCATTTGGATGGTGGTGTCTGGGGCATCGGCTATCATCTTGCACTGAATGGCAGGTTCCAAAGGCCGTTCATAAAATCAGTTTGACTACCCTTTGTGTGCGCTGCCTGTCAAGCCGGAATGAAAGGCACAGCAGGGGGCCGTCAAAGTCCAACGATGACTTCATCTGTCCTGCCATAGAACCAATCCGGCAGAACGCCGGTTCACCCGCGTTTCTCGGGTGCAACCCGGCGTACCACTTCCACAACGGGAAGCTCCCATGCAGCGGTTCTGATCCAGGGCTGAAATTCGGCCCTGGAGTCTTGGCGCATGCGTCTGAGCACGGCCACCACACGCAGATCCAGGATCTGGTCGAGACGTTCGCTCCATGTGGCCGCCGCACTGTTGGACAGTTGGGCCAGACATCGGTTCCGTGCGTCGCAGATGCCCACCTTGCCTTTTTCAGGGCGGAAACTTACCGATTGTCCGGTCTGGACTTCGGCCAGGGACCGGTGAATCGGATCGGATGGTCCGCGGCGTCCGGCAAAATCGAGGTAGATGTCGTCCAGCCGCAGCATTTCGTAGGCCCTTTTTTCAAATCGGCTCTCTGCAAGGGCCTCGCGGTCCGCCAGCGATATGGCGCAATCGCCCTTGATCTCCCTTAGAAAAGGATTCGACCGGCCGGAGATCTTCAAAAGATGCAGGGTCTCGCAGGCCCGGGTCATGCCGACGTACATCACGCGCCGTTCTTCTTCCCACCCGGTGCGGGTCGCAGGCCGGCTCCAGTCCCCGTCCAGGATGAAGACATGGGCAAACTCCATGCCTTTGGCCGCATGAATGGTGCCGAGAAAAATTCCCCGGCCGATTACTTTTTCACGCCGTTGTTCGGCCGTAAATTCATACAGGTGATCGATGGCTTGGCCGGCAGGCAGGATGCTGTCGAGGGTTTCAGCCTGGTAGTCCTCGAAAAACAGATTGATCTGATCCCACCACGGGTTCGGCGCCCGGTTGCCGCGCAGCGCTTCGATGCCTCGTTTTATCGTGCCGGCACGCAAATTTTCCTTGCCTCGTGCTTCGAGCCATTCCAGGGCCATGCGGATTTCCCGGATCCGGTGAAACGGAAAGCCCCGGTCCAGGATCGTCCTCACCGGGTACCCGGCCGCTTCCAACACCGTGCGCACACTTGCCAGGCCGGCCCTGGTGCGGGCCAGGATCGCGATATCGCTCCAGCCGGTTTTTGGATCGAGCTGTTTGAGCCGATCGATCTCATTTTTGATGTGGCAAGCCTGGTGCAGTTCATTTGCCACGGTGACGATCTGGACCCGTCCCCGGCTCAGCGGATCGAGCCGTTCCCAGCGGCCGCCGGCGTCATTGGCGGCCCGGGCCCGGTCGATGCGGATCGGATGATTGCCCTTCATCCGGTCCTTGTTGCAGCGGATCAAGGCGTTGGAAGCGGCGATGATATGCCTGCTGGAGCGGTAGTTTTCCACCAGGTGGACCACGGCGGGACGGTAATCGGTTTCAAAGCGCCGGATGAATTCGACATTGGCGCCGCGGAAGGTGTAGATGTTCTGATCATCGTCGCCCACCGCCAGGATGGACAGGCGGCCGTCCTCCTCGGCCAGGGTGCGCCCTGCGATGGCCGATACCAATTCGTACTGGGCCCGGTCGATGTCCTGGTATTCATCCACCAGGATGTGACTGTACCCGGCCAGGAGCCGGTCCCGGTGCTCGTCGGCCTCGATGCCGGGAATTTCCTTTTTCCCGTTGAGCAGGTCCGTGGCGTCCTGGATCATGCGTTCGAAATCGATATGCTCCTGATCCTGCCCGGCGGTCATGTCGCGGATGGAGATGCCGGCCAGGCGCATGGCCACCCCGTGATAGGTGGCGACGGTCACCCCCCTGGCGGCCTTTCCCACCAGGTCCCGAAGCCGTTTGCGCACCACCATGGCCGAACCGTGGTTGAAGCAGAGGACCAGAATCTGGCGCGCCGGCACCCGCTCGACCTCCAGCAGGTAGGCACAGCGGTGGACGATGACGCGCGTCTTGCCCGCTCCGGGACCGGCCAGGATGAGCTGATTGTCTTCCGCCGGGCGGCCCACGGCGCCGATCTGCTCCGGATTGTGCAGGCTTTCCACGATCCGGCGGAACGATTCGGCGGTGGTAGCCTTTTCCAGGATCTCGCTTTCGCCCTCGAAGTACTTGTGGATGAACCTGACCCGTCCCAGGGTAAAATAGTCGAATACCAGAGTCAGGGCGCGGGCGATTTTGTCCAGTCCCAGCGTGGCGTAGCGCATCATGACGTGGACCTGGAAGCGCTTCTCGCGGTAGTGCACCGCCAGGGGTTTGTAATCGCCGCGATTGAAGTGGCGGCCGCGGGCCGGTTGGGCCAGGCGCAGGGTCATGGCCTGGCGCAGGATGGCCAGCCCGTTTTGCAGCACGATGATGTGCTCTTCGTGCAGAAACATCAGCGCCCGTTCGATGGCCGGGAGCACCTTGGTGACGTGCACGCTCAAAAAAAGATCCGCCCGGATGGCGGCCGACAGTTCGTCGCTGGTAAAGGTGAGCCGCAGATCCCCGGACAGCGGCGCACCGCTTTGGGCGGCCTTGTGTTGCGCCATGCCCAGAAAGGTTTTGAGCATCAGGTGGGCCACGTTCTGGCGCAGGGAAATCGTCTTGCGGATCGTCTGCCAACTGCGGGTCAGCCGGACACGATAGCGGTTGCGGTCCAGATGGGCGATTTCAAAGCTCCCCTGGGAAGCGGCAAACCCTTTTCCGTCGTAGGAAATCCCCTTGATCAACCGGCGCAGAACGTCCGGGCTGACGGCGTATCCTTCGTTGGCCAGCAGTTGATTGAGGCGGCGGACGTCCAGGTCCACCCAGTGTCCCTGCTCGGCGTCCGGGTCCTGGATCTGCATCAGGGCCACCAGGCTGTTTTCGATATCGCAGATCTCCTGGAACACCTTGAAGGCGTTGTTTTTCCCCTTTGGGCGGAAGGTGGCCGCCAGCATCAGTCCCTGGTCGAGCAGACCGGCCTCGGCCATGTCGTGAAGATCCGCGATCACGATCTGGGCTGCGGTCATCCCGGTCCGGCGTTCCATGGCCAGCAGGGTCTCTTTTTCCGGAAACAGGGCTTCGGCCAGGGCATCGGCCCGGATCCCCCGGTCTTCACGGCAGTTGATGATCTGCTGCAGGATGTTGAGCCAGCGGCCGCGGGTAGGCGGCGCCAGGTCGAGGCGATCCATGACGGCCTGGGCCGCTTGGAGCGATTCGACCCGCGGTTTGCCCTGGAAAGCCTCGGTGAGGTTCTGGTTGCGCTCCAAAAATCCGGCCCGTTCCAGCCAGGCCACGGCGGCCCGGATTTTGGTGTCCCGCAGCTCGGGCCGCAGGGCCTGCATCTCGGCCCACTCTTCATCGCGCAGCAGTTCGTCGCCGGTGACCACGATCTCGCCGTGCGCATCGGTCTTCTTGCGCCGCAGGGCCCGCAGGATGCGCGAGATCTCCTTTTGTTTGACCTCGGACATCGCGCCCATGGAGAACTGAAAGTGGACATCCTGGGGATCGTAGAGCAGCACGCAGCGGGCCGGTTGCTGGTCACGGCCGGCGCGCCCGGCCTCCTGGATGTAGTTTTCCAGTGATCCGGGCATGCTGTAATGGAGCACGAGGCGGATGTTTTCCTTGTCGATCCCCATGCCGAAGGCGTTGGTGGCGCAGATCACCGGCACTTGCCCCTCGATGAAGCCTTCGATGATTTCGCGCTTGCGGCCGGCCTCCAGACCGCCATGAAAGGTTTCGGCGAGGATGCCCTGATGGTGTAGAAAATCGCGGATTTCACCGGTTGCGGCACGGGTGGCGGCATAGACGATGACGCCGCCCGCATCACCGGCCCCGTCTGCCAGATGGGTCCGGATCAATTCCAGGGTGCGTTCGAGTTTTTCGGCCGTTGAGACCGGGACGACCTCGAAGGAAAGGTTGTCGCGTTCCACCCCGCCGGCGTAGAGGCGCAGGTTCTGGCCGAGTTCCTGCTCAAAATGGGCCGTGATCTCTTCGATGACGTTTTTTTTGGCGGTGGCCGTAAAACATGACACCGGCGGGACGGGAAGGTTCTGCGCTTTGGCGAATTCGCGGATGAAGCGGGCCGCATAGAGATAATCCGGCCGGAAATCATGGCCCCACTTGGACAGGCAATGGGCTTCGTCGAAGATCCAGGCACCGATCTCGCGCTGCTGCAGCACACGCCGCACCCCGTTGCTGCGCAGCTGTTCGGGCGCCAGATACAAGATGGCGGTGTCGCCCAGGCGGACCCGTTCGAAGATTTCGCCGCGCTCCGGGGCTGTCTGAAGCCCGGAAACCGCCTCGGCAAAGAGCGTTCCGGTCTTCTTGACCAGGTTGTCCACCTGGTCTTTCATCAGGGCCTGCAGCGGGGAGATGACCACGGTCAGGGTTGCGCGGCGCCAGTAGCGCACTAGGGCCGGAAGCTGGTAGCACAGCGACTTGCCGCCGCCGGTGGGCAGGATTCCGAGCACCGGAAGGTCGCCCAGGCCGTCGCACACCAGTGCCCGCTGCAGGCTTTCCCCGGCCTGGGTGCGCGGTTCCGGACGAAACGACGGATACCCGAAAAAGCGCTTCAACTGGCGATCCGGATCGTGGTTTTCCCGGCAATAGGCGCACTCGGGCGAGCCGCAGGGGGTCTCGCGCAGCCGCCGGATCAGTTCCTGAATTTCGGGGAACCGGTGCCGCACCCAGGGCGGCAGCACGGAATTGCCGCCCGCCACCTGCAGCCAGGCCAGGCAGTAGGCGGCGGCCGGCCGCCTGGCCTCATCCGCCAGCAGTTCGGGGATCTCTTTTCGGGCCGCCTGGGGGCAGAGGCTGTCGCCGGCCAGGGATAAAAAAACGGCCAGGGCCTGGTGCGCATCGGCGATGACGCCATCGGTCAGGCGGGCAAAGATCCCCGCCATCCCGGCGCCGGAAAAACCGTTGAACCGGCTCTTTTCAAAGCAGAAGCGGTAAAAGGCGGGCAGGGCAGGGCGGCCGGCCGCCGTTTGGGTGAAGCTTTGCCACTGATCGGCAAAGACCGAGGCGGCCAGCCGGGCGTCTTCCACCGGGCGGTTGACGGCGCTGCACACCAGCTTGTAGTCCTTGACCAGCCGGTGGTAAGGATTTTCGGGAAACGCCAGGGGCGAAAGGTAAAGGGTGTCGATGACCGGCTTTGCAAGCAGCTCCAGCCGGGGCGACGCCGCCCGCAGCAGCGGAAAGTCGTGGCCGAGCAGGTTGTGCCCCAGGATCGCGGCGGCCGGCCGGGCGAAGCGTTCAAGGGATTCCAGCACCGCCCGGGAGCCGGCCGGCGCCTGTTTTTCGAAGACCTGCCCGTTGAACACTGCCCCCACATGCCGGATCCTGCCGGTGCGGGTGGTTTCCAGATCCAGCAGCAGTGTCTGGTGTATCAGGTCGGAAAAGTCCATCTTCGGCCGTGGCAAACAGTGCCTGAAATTTTTGCTTGCAACTCGGCCTGCTCAATTTTTCGATTCTGAGCAGGCAGGAAGGGTGCGCGGGTCATGCGCCGCAGCGCCGGGTTCCATCTCCAAAACGATATCGACGATGTCTTTGCCGTACCGGCTGCGCTTGGCCTCACCGATCCCGTAAATCCCATCCAGTTCGGCGATGGTTTTAGGCCTGCATGCAGAAAGCGCGATCAGGGTACGATCGTGAAAAATCACATAGGGCGGCACGCCGTCTTGAGCGGCGATTTTGCTCCGGTATTGTTTCAACTTTTGCAGCAGTCCGGCATCGACCTCAGCGCCGTCTGCCATCTGGCCGGACCGGCGAGTATCCCTGGAGTCTATCTTTTGCCGCCTTGTCGGATCGGATCTGAATCGGATCGATTCTTTGTTTTTTAAAAACGCCATTCCCTTTTGCGAAATCCCGAGCCCGCCGTATCCATCCGGATTTTCGCTAAGATATTCCCCGAAAAGCAGCTGCCGGCAGACCGACTCCCACGCGGCTTTGGGAAGATCTTGGCCCACGCCGAAGGTCTTGATGCGATCGTGCTTCCAGCGGATGACCGTTTCGGTCTGCTTGCCCATGAGGACACTTATGAGATGACCGGCGCCGAAACGCTGGCCGGTGCGGTAGGCGCAGGACAGAGCTTTTTGGGCCGCAATGGTCCCGTCCCAGGTTCTGGGCGGATCGAGGCAATTGTCGCAGTTGCCGCACCGGCCTTGATGGGCTTCTCCGAAGTAAGCCAGCAAAAGCTTGCGGCGACACTCGATGGATTCGCAAAAGGCGAGCAACGCTTGGAGCTTTTTCCCCAGAACGCGCTTGAATTCATCCGTACCCTCCGACTGTTCGAAGAGCCGCCGCAGGGCGATGCCGTCCGCAAGCGAATAGATCATCCAGGCATCGGCCGGGTTGCCGTCCCGCCCGGCGCGGCCGGTTTCCTGGTAGTAGGCTTCCATGCTCGAGGGCAGATCCAGATGGGCCACGAAACGCACGTCCGGTTTGTCGATCCCCATTCCGAACGCGATGGTGGCGACGATGACCTGGGCTTCGTTTTGCTGGAATCGTTTCTGGTGTGCCAGGCGCAGGTCGGAAGCCAGCCCGGCATGGTAGGCAAGGGCCTGGATCCCGGACCGGGCCAAAAAATCGGCGACGGTTTCGGCACGCTTGCGGGTGCGCACGTAGACGATTCCCGCATCCTGGGGGTGTTCACTTTCGATGAAGTCGCGCAACTGGTGTTTGTCGCGCTGTTTGGCCTGGAGCCGATAGCGGATGTTGGGCCGGTCGAAGCTGGAAATAAAGATCCTGGCTTCGGTTAACGCAAGCCGCGCGAGGATATCCCGGCGCGTGATGTCGTCGGCCGTGGCGGTGAGCGCCATGCGCGGGGTGCCGGGGAACCTGCGCGTGACCTCGTTGATGCGCAGGTACTCGGGACGGAAATCGTGCCCCCACTGGGACACGCAGTGGGCCTCGTCGATGGCGAACAGGGCGATCTCGACCTGGCTTAGAAAATGTTGGAAATTTGCGGTCAATAATTTTTCCGGGGCCACATAGAGCAGGTCGAGGGCGCCGGCGGCCGCGCGGTGCTGGATCCGGAGCGCCTCTTGGAAAGGGATGGTGGAATTCAGGTAGGCTGCGCGCACCCCGTTGGCCTGCAGCCCCTTGACCTGGTCTTCCATCAGGGCGATCAGAGGGGAGACGACGATGCCGACGCCTTTGGCGACGATGGCCGGAATCTGGTAGCAGATGGATTTGCCGCTGCCGGTGGGCATCAGGACAAAGGCATCGTTTCCGCCGCCCACGGTTTCGATGATCTCCTGCTGGTGGTCCCGGAACGCTTCGTAGCCGAAGTAGCGCTTCAATGCGGCGATAGGTTCCATTAACGGATGCCGAGTGTCCACATATTGGACTTCGATATTGTCAAGAATCTGCGGCCTTGTCTTTCGACGTTGCAGGGTGGCAGAAGCCGGCGGCGTGGTTTTTGTGCAGAAGGAGGCCTCAGGCTTTGGACGACTGTATGGGCCCCCTTCAAGCAGCGGCAAGGCCGGGCAAGGCGGGGGTTTTCAGGCGTCTACCACCTCAGCCTTGATGATGGTGACCGGTTCCATGGGCACGTCATCGTGCATCCCCTTGCGGCCGGTGGCCACACCCTTGATCTTGTTGACCACCCCGTGGCCCTTGGTCACCTTGCCGAACACGGCATAGCCCCAGCCCTGGGGGTTCTTGGCCTTGTAGTTGAGAAAATCGTTCTTCTTGACGTTGATGAAAAACTGGGCCGTCGCGCTGTGCGGGTCCATGGTGCGGGCCATGGCCACGGTGTAGGCGTCGTTTTTCAGACCATTATCGGCTTCGTTCTCCACCGGTGCGCGGGTCGGTTTTTCGCTCATGTCCTCGGTCATGCCGCCGCCCTGGATCATGAACCCGTCGATGACGCGGTGAAAAATGGTTCCGTCATAGTGGCCGGCATTGACGTATTCGAGAAAATTGGCCACTGTTTTTGGGGCCTTCTGGGCGTCGAGTTCGATTTCGATTTCACCCATGCTGGTTTCCAGTCTGACCATGATGACTCCTTTCACAGTTGAAAAACAGGGTTTTGAAAAGTCTCCTCTGATAGTATGAATGGCTTTCGGGGTCAAGCATCGGGCAGGGTCCCCGTTATGATGCCTTTTATGATCAATCCCGGTCGCCGACATTCAGGAAACAAAACGGGTGTTCATGAAGATTTCGCCTCACCTGGAGCGCTTCTTTACCCTGGCAACCGACACGGCCCTGGCCCGCTGGCCAAGGCCGGCGCCCGCCTCCTGGCGCCTGGCCGGCGCGCGTATCGTGTCCCACCGCGGCGAACATGACAACCGCCAGGTCTTTGAAAACACCCTGGCGGCTTTTGATCAAGCTGTGGCCGCCGGGGTCTGGGGGATCGAGTTCGACCTGCGCTGGACGGCCGATGGCCAGGCGGTGGTTTTTCACGACCCCGATTTCAGGCGCCTGGCAGGATGCCCCATGCGTCTGGCCGATGCCACCCTGGCCGAGTTGAGAGCTCTTTTCCCCCCGCTTCCCACCCTGGTCGAGGTGGTGGCCCGCTACGGCAAGCGCTGCCATCTGATGATCGAAATCAAGGCCGAACCCTACCCGGATCCCCTGATCCGATCCGCCACCTTGGCCCATCTGCTTTCACCCCTGGCGCCGGTGGCAGATTATCATCTGATGAGTCTCGATCCGGGCATGTTGCGCCATCTCGGTTTCGTTCCCCGCAGCTGCCTGGTGCCCATCGCCTGGGCCGATGTCAAAGCTTTCAGCCGTCTGGCCTTTGAGTGCGGGTACGGCGGGGTTGCGGGCCATTTTTTGCTGGTGGGCAGCCGCGCCATCGCCCGCCACCACCAGCACGGCCAAGCGGTCGGCTGCGGCATGGTCGAGTCACGCCGCTGTTTGTACCGGGAGATCGACCGGGGGGTTGACTGGATTTTTAGCAACCGTGCCGTCGAACTGAAAAGCATCTGCTCCCGGCACGGCGAACAGCACGCAAGGCCCCCTGGTTGAAAACGAAAATGTCCATGCAAAACTCTAAGCCGGGGTTTGGATTGCCGTTGATCCGACCGCCGCTTTCCACTGCGGCGCGGATCGCCCCTCCCCGCTGTTGCACCAGAGGAGAATGCCATGAGCCGTCATCGATACCTCAGCTTGTCTTTACTGACGCTGGTGGTGGGCAGCCTGTTGATTCTCAACGCCCCCCTGGCCCGGGCGGCCCGGCAGGAGCGGATTCTCTCCTTTGACAGTTATATCCAGATCATGAGCCAGGGCGATCTGAGGGTCACCGAGACCATCCAGGTGGCGGCGGCCGGCGATCGCATCCGGCGCGGCATTTACCGTGACTTTCCCACCGAGTATCGCAGCCGCCTGGGCCGCAGGGTCAAGGTCCGCTTCCAGGTACTGGCGGTGCAGCGCGACGGCCGGCCCGAACCTTACCATACCGAGCGGCGTTCCGGCGGTGTGCGGGTTTACATGGGCAGTGGCGATGTCTTGCTCAAGCCGGGCCGATACACCTATACCCTCGTTTATCGCTGCGATCGTCAGGTCGGTTTCTTCAAGGACTACGATGAACTTTACTGGAACGTGACCGGCAACGACTGGGACTTTGTCATCGAAAAGGCCGGCGCGAAGATCGATCTGCCTCCGGGCACCGGGGTGGTTCAGCAGGCGGCCTATACCGGAC
Source organism: Desulfobacterales bacterium (assembly GCA_963668645.2). Classification (GTDB taxonomy): domain Bacteria; phylum Desulfobacterota; class Desulfobacteria; order Desulfobacterales; family UBA2174; genus UBA2174. The sequence continues at coordinate 110,358 of CAXXWC010000021.1, read as the reverse complement.
CGGCCGGGGCTGCGGGCAAAGACTTCCGCATCGAATCCGGCGACGGCTATATGGTCTTTTCCACCACCCGGCCCCTGGGCCCCCGGGAAGGGCTGACCGTGGCGGTGGCCTGGCCCAAAGGCTTCGTGCACGAACCGACGCGGACCGAAAAAAATATCGATCTGGTCAGGGACAACGGGGCCTCGCTGGTGGCCGTCGCCGGGCTGTTCATCCTGCTGGTCTACTACCTGGCCTCCTGGTGGAAGGTGGGCCGTGATCCGGCCCGGGGTACGATCATTGCGCGCTATACGCCGCCCAAAGGGGTTTCACCGGCCGGTGCACGATTCGTCATGAAGATGGCCTTTGACCAAAAAGCCCTGGCCGTGGCCGTCGTCAGCCTGGCGGTCAAGGGCTGTTTGAAGATCAAGGAAGGATCCAACGGGGTATATTCCCTTGAGGCCACAGGTCAGAAACCGGCCTCTCTTTCCAGGGGCGAGGCGAAGGTGGCAAGCCTCCTGCTGCCCCGGGCAAGCGGATCGATCAAATTGAAAAACACTTCCCACAAGAAGGTGGGCGCGGCTCTCAAGGCCCTGCGCACCAGTCTCGGCGGCGAATATGAAAAGCAGTATTTTCTTCGCAATACGGGCCATTTCATTCCCGGAATCGTCATTTCCCTGATCGTGCTGGCGGGCATCGTCCTGACCGGCGACATGGTGCCGGTGGCGGCCTTTATGGTTGTCTGGCTCTCCATCTGGAGCGTTGGCGTCTACGGCCTCGGTACCCGGGTGATCTCGGCCTGGCGCAGCCGGCAGGTGGCCGGGGCCATGGCCATCACCCTTTTTGCCACGCCTTTTTTTATCGGCGAGATTTTCGGCATCGGGATGCTGGCCGCCGCGATTTCATTTCCGGGGATGGTGTTGATGCTCTCCGTGGGGATTGTAAACATCGTTTTTTATCATCTGCTCAAGGCGCCGACCTTGGCCGGCCGGCGCTTGATGGATGAGATCGAAGGGCTCAAACATTACATGAGCGTGGCCGAAAAGGAGCGTTTGAACATGCTCCATCCTCCGGAGCGGACTCCGGAACACTTCGAGTCCCTGCTCCCCTACGCCATGGCGCTGGACGTGGAAAACGAATGGAACGCCCAGTTTGCCGATCTGCTGGCCAGGGCGGCCCTGGATCCGGGGTCCGGACTGCGGGCCGGTCCGGTCTGGTACAGCGGCCGCACCCCGTTCACCGGTCTGGCCTCCAGTCTGGGCGGGTCTTTTGCCGGTGCGATGGCCGCTTCCTCCAGCGCGCCGGGCTCCAGCTCTGGAAGCGGCGGAGGCGGTTCCTCGGGCGGAGGCGGCGGGGGTGGTGGTGGCGGCGGCTGGTAAAAGGCGGGATCCGGCCCGGCACCGGGCGATGGGGCCAGGCTGTTGAGATATTAAAGATAGCGCCGCGCGCCGATCAGGTGAAGGCGGTAGTAATCTTGGTCCAGGGTGTCGATACGGATTCTTTTTCCCGAACTCGAGGCGTGGATGAACCGCCCCTTGCCAATATAGAGCCCGACGTGTGAGATCCGGCCTTTGGCCGGGCCTCTAAAAAAAACCAGGTCCGCCGGCAGCAGGCCGGTTGTGGCGACCGGGGCTCCGGTCGCGTATTGGGCGCGGGAAGTGCGCGGCAGATCGTATCCGTTGAGCCGGTAGGCGGTCATGGTCAGGCCGCTGCAGTCGAAGCCCTCCTGGGGGGAGTCTCCGCCCCAACGGTAAGGAATCCCTAAAAAACCAGTGGCGGCTTGAACGATGCTGCGGCGCACGAAGTCCACGCCCCGGTGCTCGCGCTCGGCGGCGGCATACTGTTCGGGCCCCACGATGCAAAAGACCTCCAGCATCCCGTCGCGCTGCAAGTCCAGTGCCCGCCGCTGAGCCGCTTCACGGGATGGGAAATTGCCGAAGCGTACCTTGAACAGCCCGTCGTCGTCCCTGAAAAAGGTTGCTTCCAGCCCCCGGGACTGGAGCAGTTCGGTGAGGCGTACCGCGTTGTCGAGGTTCGCAAAGGCGCCTGCCTGGATGCTGATACCCAGCATGGGCAAAACCGGCACCGTTACCGCCGGTGGGGAAGACGGTGCCTGGGGCGGCTTGACGGCTGCGCAGCCGGCCAGGATCAAAGCCAGGAACAGCAGCAGGGCTTTCCGGTTGGATCGTGGTGGTCGTGGCCGGCAAGGTGCGAACATGGAAGGACCCCGGAATCGTCTTGGATCTGAAAGCATAGTTATTACCGCCGGAGCGAGGATGCCCATAGTCTATCAGCCCGGGCACGGCCAGGCCAACCCAAAAATCCTGACCGCTAGCCTGGGGGTGTCCCGCAAGCGGTAAAAGCAGACGCTACTGTTCTTGACAGCCTCTTGCCGGCAAGGGTAGTCTGTCTGGCGTCATCTCTTTGCCTGCCGGTTTTCTTTCCGGTCGTGAGCCGCGTGAACCAAAGACTCGATGCCCTTCCAGGGAGGATTCCAGTGAAACGATATGCCGCCTTTTTTTTAATGCTGCTGCTGATTGCGCCGGCCCCGCTTGCCGCTCAGGCCAACTTCAAGAAGACCAAGATCGCCGTTCTCGATTTCACCCTTCAGGGGCAGGGCTTTGAAACAGAGGATATGGGTGCCATCGTGGCTGAGTGGTTTATTACCGCATTCGTCAAGGCGGGGCGCTTCGACGTGGTCGAGCGCGGAATGATCAACAAGATCCTCGAAGAACAGAAATTGAGTATGAGCGGTGTGGTGGACGACACCACCGCCACTCAAATTGGAAAGCTGCTGGGCGTGGAGGCCATCATCTCAGGATCGGTGCTCAAACTGCAAAACGTGCTGGAAATCAACGCCCGCATCATCGACGTGCAAACCGGATCGATCAAGGCGGCCGAAAACGTGAAGAGTTCCGTTGCTAGCCGCCTCCAGGACCTCGTGGTCCAAATGTCCGACAAAATCATCAAGAATTTCCCCCTCGAAGGGTATATCGTCAGCCGGTCGGAAAACACGGTGGCCGTCGATCTGGGCCGTGGTGCCGGGGCCAAGCCCGGCATGGTGTTCATTGTCTACAAGGAGGGCCGGATCATCCGGCATCCCAAGACAGGTGAAATCCTGGATGTGGAACGCATCGAAACCGGCCGGGTGGCGCTGAACAACATCCTGGACAAGATTTCCGAGGCCGAAATCGTCGAAGAAACCGAACCCGGAGCCATCGACTACGGCCAGATGGTCTACAGCGCCAGTATTGCCCCGGCCGGCCAAAATCTGGAGCCGCCCGTTCAAGCCGATTCCTTCGGGGGCCTGGGGTGGCTGCATGTCAACACCGATCCGCAAGGGGCGAGGGTGCGCATCCTCAACATCGTGCCGCGCTATCATCCCGGGATCGAACTGGCACCGGGAAGCTACCATATCGAGGTCTCGGCCCCCGGGTACCGGACCGATACCCAATGGATTCCCCTGAGCGGCGGGGAGCGCAAACAGGTGCAGGTCGCGCTGGAAAAAACGGCCGGCGCAGGGTCGATCCAAAACTTCGCTGGCGGATCGCCGGCTGCCGGTGCGGTTTCCGGCCCGGGGCGTGAATATATCCAGATGCTGCGATCGGGAAGCGATAAACGGATCGTTTCCGGCAGCAAGATGATCGTCCGTTCCCGGACCTTTGAAGGGCCCGTGCTGGAGACGGTGGCCGAGGTACTGCTGGCCGGATATCGCTCCAACGCATCCGATCGACTCCATGTCGATGCCATGTCGTGGTTGTGCAATGTGCTTGGCGCTGCGAGAAACGGTCGGTATCGCGGCACGTTGCAGGCTGTGGCCGACCGCACCGAAAGCCGCAAGCTCAAAAAGTACGCCCTTAAAAATCTGGCGGCTCTCAAATAATCCCGACCATGCAGCGCCGATCCGCCGGATGCCGCTCCAGCTGTACCCCCCATGCAGGTCACGCAAAGGCCGGCGATGACGCCGTGCCGTCTTCACTGCCGCCCCCGGCGCACGCCCCCGGCGCCATGCAGACCGGTCAGCCTGAAAAACAATCCCTGATCAGGCCCCTGGTGCTGATCGACGCGGCCGACGGGCGCCTGGGTGTAAAAGAGGCGCTGCAAAGGAGCATCGAGGCCGGATGCCGGGCCATAATCCTGCAAGACGAGGAGGCGTGCACGGCCGGGTTGCCGCAGATGGCGGCTCCCAGGGGCGCGGCGCGGTGCGATGGGGTCCGCGCGGCCGCCAGGTCGGCGGCCCGGATGGGAATGACCCATCTGATCATTCTCGAAGCGCGGTGCGGCGTTGAAAACAACCTCGATCGGATCCTGGCCCAGATCAAGGCTGCACCCGAGGCGGTGATCTGCGGGGTGTGCCCCGGCCCGTTCGATCTGTGGCAGCGCTTCAGGCAGGCGATGGCCGATTTCTGGTTTCGGGTTGAAACCGGAATCGGCTTGAAGCAGAGCACTGGCCGATTGCGCGCCTATCCTCTGGATCTAGTGCTCGGGCTCCGCACTTTGTCCCGGAACTCCTGTTTTGATTACGAAATGTTGGTACGATCGGTCTGGGCCGGGGCGGATATCCGCCAGGTGGCGCTCGGAGCCGACTTGCCGGCCGGTTGTGGAAAGAGCCGCAAGACGGGGCTGGTGAAACGGCTTTTTTTTGCGGTCCTGACCATCCATTTGACCATGCGCTCCATCGTTCCCTGGCCCCATCGCAGGATCGTCGGCCCGGAAGGATCGGGTGCGGCGGCCAAGGTTTCCGTCCTCAGCCCCTGGCGGTCTCTAAAGATGCTGGTGGGTCAGAACATCCCCGCTGACCGGCTCGGATTTTCGGCGGCTCTCGGCATTTTTCTCGGCACGCTGCCGCTGATCGGTTTCCATTCGATTGCCATCCTTTTTGCCGCCGGCTATTTCCGGTTGAGCAAGGTGGCGGCTCTGGGCGCCAGCCAACTTTGCATGCCCCCGCTGGTGCCGGCCCTGTGCATCGAGGTCGGCCACTATCTGCGCCACGGGACGCTGCTGACCGAAGTCTCCCTGCGTACCCTCGGTTACGAGGCCATAGACCGGCTGGTGGAGTGGCTGATCGGCTCCTTGCTTTTGGCGCCGGCCCTGGGCGCCCTGATAGGCGTTTTAGTATATCTGGCGGCCCAGCGCATCGCCCGGCGTTCTGTGGCGGCAAACGCCGTGCCGGTCGATGGGCCGGCAGACTGCACAAAAGCCGGAGGGCCCGGTGTTGATGAACCCGGTGGCCATGAAAAATAGCTTGAAATCATAAAGGAGAAGGGCTGCGTCGCCGCATGCGAATCGTTCTCGTACATCCGGCCGGATCCAACTGGGTCCCGGGGCGAAAGGACGTCACCCCCACAGCCAACCGTATGGCTCCCCTGGGCATCCTGTCCATCGCAGCATTTCTGCAACAGCGGGGGCATACGGTTTTTGTCCACGACTGCCTCGGTCCCCGTGCCCCGGACGGTGCCGCAGCCAACGCAAGACTGGTGCAACGGCTGCGGCCGGACCTGGTGGGCTTTTCCACGACGACTTCCGGTTTTTTAGACGGTTATGCCATGGCCGAGGCCCTGAAGCGCACTGATCCAGCCCTTACCACGGTTTTCGGCGGCGTACACGTATCGGCCATGGGCGCACCGCTGCTGCGCCATTTTCCCTGGATCGACTACCTGTGTGCCGGGGAGGGGGAACTGACCCTGGCCGAGGTGGCCGAGGGCCGGGCGCCCGAAGAGATCAACGGTCTGATCTGGCGGCGCGGTGACCAGGTGGTGACCAATGCGCCCCGGGTGCTCATCGCCGATCTGGATAGCCTTCCGTTTCCGGCCTATGAAAAGCTCGACCGGTTTCCGGGAGGCTATCACCTGCCGCTTTTCAGCTATACCCGCAGTCCCGGGGCGACCATGGTCACCAGCCGCGGCTGTCCCTACCGGTGCTCCTACTGCGACCGGTCGGTGTTCCGGCGCGGATTTCGCTATAATTCAGCCGAATACGTTTACGAACACTTGCGTTATCTGCGCCGGCGCTTCGGGGTGCGGCACGTCAACATCTATGACGATCTGTTCACCACCCGGCGCTCGCGTGTCATCGATCTTTGCCGGCGGCTGATCGCGCATCCCCTGGGCATGCAGTTCAACTGTGCCGTGCGCGTCGGCCATGCCGACGACGAACTGCTCGATCTGCTCAAAGCGGCGGGATTTTTACAGCTTTCGCTGGGGATCGAAACCGGGAGCCCACAATTGATGGCGGTGCACAAGCCCGGAGTGGACCTGGCCGGGGTGCGCGACACGGTGCGCCGGATCCAATCGCGGGGCTTGAGGGCCAAGGGGCTTTTCATGATGGGACTTCCCGGCGACACGCCTGAATCGATCCGCCAGACCAGTGATCTTGTCCTGTCGCTGGATCTGGACGATATGAACATGTCCAAGTTTACCCCTTTTTTCGGGGCGCCGATCTGGCCCCAGATCCCGGAAGCGGGAAGCTTTGACCACGACTGGCGCAAGATGAATTGCCTCAATTTCGTTTTTCTCCCCCGGGGCATCGACTCACGGCAACTGCTGGAAAAGCTATACAACCGCCATGTCAAACGGTTCTATGAGAGCCCGGCATGGCGCCGCCGGTTCAGAAAACGGCTCTGGGCCCACCGTCACAGCCTCTGGCGCTTGCTGCGCAACGCTCCTGCGTTTCTGGCGGCCAAACGCAGCTTCGAGTCCGGTTGAAACGCCCCGAAAAAACACGAAGCATGAAATTGCAGTGCAAACGTTCCGGCAAAGGCTTGACAAGGCCTGGAGGTGCTGGCAATTTCTGATGGTTTTCTAAAATTGAAGGATGCAGCCCGCGTATTCAAGCCAAAGAAAGGGATGGTGACATGGCCAAGGCGCAAAACGCTATGGAGATATTCAAGCTGCTCAACAAATCCAACTGCCAGGAATGCGGCGAGAAGACCTGCCTCGCCTTTGCCGGGGCGGTGTTTCAGAGCCGGCGCGCCATCGCAGACTGCCCTTACCTGGAGCGGGCGGTGGTCGAACGCTATACGGACGGCAAAGGGGATGCCAATCCGGCCGATACGGTGCGCGAAGACTATTTGCAGCAACTCAAGAGCCGGATCCGGGACATCGATTTCAGCCAGACGGCGGAAAGAATCGGCGGCCAAACGGAAAACGGCAAGTTGACGATCAGGATCATGGGCAAGAATTTCAGCGTCGACCGAGAGGGCCGACTCTACGCCGATATCCATGTCAATCCCTGGGTGGCCGTGCCCTTTCTCGAATACGTCCTCGATGCCCAAGGCCGGTCGCCGGAAGGCATCTGGGTTCCTTTTCGAGAACTGCCGGGGGGCAAGGAGCGCGGCCCGCTTTTTGAAAAACGATGCGAGACGCCGATGAAACAGCTTGCCGATGGCCTGCCCGATTTTTTTGAGGACATCATCCACATGTTCAGCGGGCGCCAGGTTGAGGCCCAATTCGAATCGGACATTTCGGTGGTTCTCGATCCTTTGCCCAAGGTCCCTTTGATGATCAGCTATTGGAAGGCGGACGAGGGTCTGGACTCGAGTTTGAACCTTTTTTTCGATGAAACCGCCACGTCCAACCTCAGCATCGGATCGATTTACACCCTGGCCGCCGGCCTGTCGCAGATGTTTTCCCGGCTCGGGGTGCGCCATGGGGTTGCCATAAACGGATGAGGGATCCGAATCGGAACCTTGTAAAAAGGTGATTTGCATGGTTGCCCTGCCGGAAGACAATGCAATTTGCATAGAATGAAGAGGCCGCCTACAATCTTCCATACCCCGATCAACCTGCCGCATTGTCGTATTTTTAAATGGTTAGGCGATTTGGGGCCTGTTTGGAAACGCATCGGCATCTTGGTTGCATCATGCCATGGGTATGAAGATCGCCATACCGGATTGGCAGGGAAGGGTGGCGCCGGTTTTAGACGTCTGCGGGCGGCTCTGGATAATCGAGGTGCTCGAAGGGCGCGAAATCGGGCGCCGGCAAGTCGATCTGAGCGGATGCCAGGGATTTCGACGGGTCCGCCGGATTTCGGATTTGGGTGTTGACGTGCTGATCTGCGGTGCGATCTCCGGTAACCTGGAAGCCGCTTTGGCGGCGGCCGGCATCCGGGTGCTGGCTTTTTTTTGCGGACCGGTGCAAAGCGTGCTGGACAGTTATCTGAACCATGGATATCCGCATGAGGATCTATTCATGCCCGGGTGCCGGTGCCAGCGTCGCCGGCGCGGCCGGCGTTAAGCGGATCATGCAACTTGCACACATCAAGGAGGTGTATCATGCCCGGTGGAGACAGACGCGGCCCTATGGGCCAGGGCCCCCGCACCGGTGGGGGAATGGGTTTTTGCAGCGGCTATGCCGGCCCCGGCTACGGCCGCGGCTGGCGCGGATACCGCTTCGGTTTCGGCGGCGGCCGTTTCGCCTGCGGTAGAGGATTGGGTCAGCGCCGGTTGCGGGACGATTCTGGCCGTTTTGCCGGATGGGCAGTCCCTTCCGGTTATCCAACCCCGGATGCGGAAGCCGAAGCACGCATTTTGAGGCAAGAGGCCGACGCGTTGCGTCGCCAGCTCGAAGATGTCCAACAGCGCCTGGCGGCCATGCAGCCCCCAGAACGACCAGAGGAATGATCGCAGCCGGCCGGGCCCCTGATCTGTTTCAGGGGCCCGCGGCTTTGTCACAACGGAAAGGAAACGCGCAGTCCATGTCGATTCATAATTGCCATTGTCATATTTTCGGCCGGACCATCGAATGGTTCCAGCCCAATACCACGGCCCGGCTTGAGCTTGCCGGCCAAACCCGGTGCGGGCGCACCCGGCGCCGCGGCCAGCCCGGTTGTGGAAGGTTGCTATGAGCGCGGCGTCCCGCTTCGTTTTCGGACCGGTGCCGTCCCGGCGCCTCGGACGCAGCCTGGGCGTCGATCTGGTGCCGATGAAGACGTGCAGTTTCGACTGCATCTATTGCCAGTTGGGCCGCACCAGCGAGCTGACCGTGTCCAGGCGCGAATATGTCCCCCTGGACCGGGTGATATCGGATCTGCGCGGGGCCCTGGAGCGCCGGCCGGATTACATTACCTTGAGCGGTTCCGGGGAGCCGACCCTCTATGCCCGACTCGGGGAGCTGATCACCCGCATCAAGCAGATCACCGATATTCCCGTGGCCGTGCTGACCAACGGCTCGCTGCTCTGGCAGCCTGAAGTGCGCCGCGAACTGGCCGCAGCCGACCTGCTGGTACCGTCCTTGGATGCAGGGGATACGGCGATTTTCGAAACGGTCAACCGGCCCCATCGGTCCATCGATTTCGCGGCCGTGGTCGATGGGCTGGTGCGCATGCGCGAAGAATTTCGCGGGCATTTTTGGCTGGAGGTTTTCCTGCTCAACGGTTTTACAGGCCTGCCGGGGCAGATCGCGTCACTGGTCGAACAGGTGCGGCGCATCGAACCGGAACGGGTTCAGCTCAACACGGTCTGCCGGCCGCCGGCCGAAGACTATGCCGCCGGGCTGCCCGCCCAGCGCATGGCCGAACTGGCCGGGCTGTTCACGCCCTGCGCCGAGGTGATATCCGACTTCCATGGGATCCATCGGCAGCCGGAGTTCGCCGCCGGCCGCCGGGAGGTGGCCGATCTGCTGCGCCGGCGCCCCTGCACGGCCGGGGATATCGCCGACGGACTGCAGATGCACCTCAACGAGGTGGCCAAGTACCTGGAGGAGCTGGCGGTGGCAGGCGAGGTGGAAAGCCGCCGCGTCCACGGTCTGATCTACTATCTGTGTAAAGGCGAGCCGACTATGGGTGATGTATAAGGGATTTCCGATCCGGCCCGTTTCAATTGTCCACAGGCAGATCTACGCTCCTTTGGACTTGGAAGCTATTTTCTCGGCGGCCGCCGGCGCCAGCATATCTTGAACCCGGGGCCCGTCGCGCCGCCAGACATGGCAGGTGTCGATCAAATACTGGGCCATGGCAGTGGTTGTTTCAGACACCACCGATACCGGCTGTGAGGCCCGCACGGCCCAGAACCCCTGCACCGCTGCAGGTCCCATGGCCAAAAGCAGGGTGGTCAGGTGGGCGCAGCCGCGCACCCCGCCCAGAAGCCGCTTGGCTCTTGCGGTGAATCCGGCCACGATCGGCAGCCCCACCACTTTTTGCATCTTGGCCAGGATCTCACGGCATTGACTGTAGGGCACTCCGGGCATTTCAGCCTCGACGGCGGCCACCACCAGGGGCGGGCCGGTAATGTGCAGCCTCACGGTCAAATCATGCACCGTGCCAGGCGGACGTCGAGTGCCGCTTATGGTAAAAGTCTCCGCCAGACGTTTGTCGTGCAGCCTTCCTTCGATCACAATCCCCTGTGGCGCGGTCCAGCTTTCGATGGTAATGCGGCGCGAGTGTACTTTTTTACCTTTTAACGCTTCGATGGATGTCATTTTACCTATTCGGGACGGACGCCCGCCGTGGAGATGCCGCGCACGAAAAAGTCCGGATTGGCGCGGAAGGAAGTGAAAATCACCATAAAGGCGATGGAGGCCTGGATCATGAGCGGCTTGTTGCCGAACAGCTCATCAAGGCGCTGGGCGCGCACACTGCGTTCGTCGGCGGCGAAGTAGGTGGCAAAAAGGCCGTCGAGCGTATGGCGCCGGTCCGGCAAGGTGGCCATGCTGATGCGCCCCTCGTGGCAGTAGAACATGGCGTCCAGCACCAGACGGCGCAACCGGTCGCGGTCACCCTTGAGGTGGCTGGCCACGTGGATCAGGGTGCGCTGGGCCTCCTTGAGGCTCGCCGCACAGATGGCATCGAAGATGATCCTTTCGCCGTCCTGCTCGCCGCCCTGTTTTCTTTGGCGCATCATCGACAGCAGGACGGAGTTCTTGAAAAGCTGGTAGAGGCGGCGCGAATCGTTGATCGAGGCGGTGGAGCGAGTGGCGGCCATCATCTCGCCGCCGGCCGGGGCCCCGACGAAAAGGATGTTGAACAGCCCTTCGAAGAAGTTGATCCCCTCCATCGGGTCGCTCAGCTCGATACGCAGATCCAGGGTATTGTCCAGCCGGTCGGCCATCTTGATCGGCACCAGCCGGGGGATCGCCTCGGCCCGTTCGAGCAGGCGGCCGATATACTGGTAATACGACTCCGATGCAAAACGGGTCAACGCCTGGAGCCGTTCATTGAGCCGCCATTCATCCTCCGGCTCCAGGCGCTCGAAAAGGTCGTACATGCGCCCTTCGAGCTCCTGCCAGGCCACGGGAGTGAAATCAACGGTTTCGATGTCTTCGAGAACGTCGTGAAACAAGACTGACAGCAGGTCGATGGCGTCAAACTTTTCCACCGAGCGGGCCATGATGGCCGCAGTGCGCAAGGGGTGCAGGACCGCCATGGGCCCCAGGCGCCGCCGCTTGTTGCGATAGGCCTCGAACAGATAGGACAAGGCCTCCATGAGCACGGCCTTCTGCTCCCGGTCGCGCCCTTCCTCATCTGCCAGGCGTTTGCCGCCCATGATGAACAACAGCACGTTGTAGCGATTGACCGAGGCCGCCGAAAGATTGTAGTTCAGCGCCGAGGAGAGCTTTAAAAAATCGGTGAGGTCTTCAAACGGCATGCCGCCTCCGCTTCCTGACCGCAGCCTTCATACCGCGCTGGCACCACCATCCACCACCAGGGTCTGACCGGTGATGTAATCGGCCGCCGCGGAGCTGAGAAACAGGGCGGCATGGGCCACGTCGGCAGGCTCGGCGATCCGTTTCAGGGGGATGCGCTCGACGATCTGGGTGTGAATCTCGGTGTTGGACCAGAAAGGCTGACTGAAAGCGGTGCGCACCATCCCGGGGGCCACGGCGTTGACTTGGACGTTGAAAGGGGCCAATTCCTGGGCCAGAACCTTGGTGAGCATCTCGATGCCGGCCTTGGCCACCCCGTAAATACCCATGAATGGGGCCGCCCGCCGGGCGGCCACCGAGGAGATGGAAACGATTTTGCCACCTTTTTGAGCGCGCATGATCTGTCCGGCCTTGCGGGCGCAGATATAGGTTCCGGTGAGGTTGGTATCCACAATCTTGCGCCAAAGGCCCACGTCGGCATCCAGGGTTCCGGTGGCGATGTTCATCCCGACGTTGTTGATCAGTCCGTCCAGGCGGCCGAAGCGATCCAGCACCGCGTCAAAGAGTCGATCCGCGTCTTGTTCCTGGGCGATGTGGGCCGGCATGGCCAGAAAACGGTCACCACCGTTCAGTTCTGCCGCGGCAGTCTCCAGATTGGCCGTCTTGCGCCCGCAGATGGCCACCTTGGCATTTTCCGCCAGCAGGCGGCGGGCCACCTCCAAGCCGATGCCCCGGCTGCCGCCGGTAACCAGAAAAACCCTGCCGTCAAGATTGAAGCTCAGTGCACCCATCTGCATCCTCCTTGAAAAAGCGCTCTTGATCCCACTGGTGCTGAAATGCCCGTAAAGCGGCATAACCGCAGGATCGGGGGATTGCCCACAGGATGATATGTTAACGGAATTGGCCGGTGCAGGCAATTGGATATGCTGCCGGCCGGTGGCCCTTTGGCGATTTGTGCCTGTCGCCGCGCACCCTGCCAGGAATCCTTTAAACAACAAAGCCCCGGCCGATGCGGGCCTATCCGCCGAAAGTCAATCCTTTCATGAATCGGTTTATGGCATCGTTGAGGGCCTCGGGCTGCTCCAAGGGCAAAAGGTGACCGGCTGCGGCCAGATGGACCCGTTCGGCCTCGAAGATATGCTGTTCGAGGTAATCGGCGTATTTGGGCGGCGTCAGTTGATCCTCGGCCCCGGAAACGATCAGCACCGGCCGGAAGATTTCGCCGAGTCGTCCCATGACGTCGAAACGGTTGCAGGCCTTGAAGTCGTTGAGGGTCACCTCGGGCCGGCAACACCGGGCCGCCTCCACGGCCGGTTGCAGGCAGGCCGGGTCGGTGTCGGCCGCAGATCCCATCAGACCCAGCATATCCACGAACCCGGCATAGTTGCTGGCGATGGTTTCCAAAATAGCCGGTGCTACCCGCAGCCTCGCCCCGGTGCAGCAGAGGATGCCGGCCGGAAAGACTTCAGGATAATCGAGCAACAGCTGCAAAACAATCGCCCCGCCGATGGAAAGACCGCAGGGGACCGGCCGTGGCAGGGCGGCCGCCTCGATAAAGGCTGCCACTTCCAGGGCATAGTCTTCGACCCGTTCGCAGCCCTCGCCGCCGCTGGCCCCGTGGCCGGGCAGATCCACCGCCACGGCATTGACGGCCGCACCCAGGCCTTGGACCTGGTTTTGCCACAGTCCGTTGGACCCGCCGCTGCCGTGGATAAAAAGCACCGTCGGCCGATCGGCCGACGGAGGCCAGCGGTTGGCCGTAAAAGCCAGATCCTTGATTTTCGCTTCGATCATGGTTGTCTCTCGGGTCTGAGGGGTGGAAGGATAGATGCGCTGCAAAGTGGACAGGTCTTACCACAATTCGCGCCAAGACGGCAGTCTCTTTGGATTGTCGACTGTAGAAAATCGAGGTGCCCGGCACTCTGGAAGCGGCCGCAACGGCGTATGGCGCTTGAGAGCGAGCAGTCTGGCCAAAGGCTGTTATGGCATTGCCGCGGCAACCATAGTACAATCGCTTCTCCAAACGTCTGCCAAAAAATTTGCCCGTCTAAAGGAGCCTTCCCATGCGCATCTATGCCGTTGCAGACATTCATGCCCGTGAAGAGCGGCTGCGCCGCATCCGCGACACCGTGGCCCGTGCCTTGCCGGATGTTCTGGTGATCGCGGGAGATCTTTGCCAGTTTCGCAGGCCCGAGAGAATCTTGGACCTTTTCGACGAACTGCCCGTACCGATTCTGGCGGTGCGCGGCAATACGGATCCGGCGCGCATCGAGGAGCTGTTCGACATCTATCCGAACATCAACGGGCTGCATCTCAAGCGGGTCGAGATGGACGGGGTGCCCTTTGTGGGAGCCAGCGGGACGGTTCCGCTGCCTTTGGCCTCGCGCATGTCCTGGCACGACAGTGCCGTGGCGCAGCGGCTGGCAGAACTGGCAAACGCCGATACGGTGCTGGTGGCCCATCCACCGCCTTACGGGATTCTAGATGTGGTGCTGGGCCGTTTTCATGCCGGCTGCCGTGCCCTGCGCCGGCTCATCGACAGTGCAGCCCCTCAGTTGGTGCTCTGCGGCCATATTCACGAGCAGGCCGGCGTGGTGGTCTTGGAGCGGACGGTGGTGGTCAATTGCAGCCTGGGAAAGGGCGGCGGCGGTGCCCTGGTCGAAATTACGCCCGGCGAGCGGCCCCGGGTGCAGATGGTGTGAGCGCGGCTGCGCCGTGCCTTCTTGGGAGCGTCTACAGGGATGGCCCGATGAATTGGACCGGATGGCATGTTCTTTGAGTGATGGGTTGACGGGATTGCCGGGATTGGATAATGTTTGTCGACTGAATATCGTATGCAGGAGACAATTTATGAATGGAAGGTAAATAATGCATTTTACCGGTATTACGGAAAGCCTGTCAGAATATTTACGGTCCCTGATCATCGACCAGAAGCTCAAGCCCGGGCAAAAGCTTAACGAGATCGAACTTTCCTCGAAGCTGGGAATCAGCCGGTCTCCTTTGCGGGAGGCATTCAGGGTACTGAGCGGCGAACAGCTCGTGGAGATCGTCCCGCGCAAGGGAAGCTACGTCACCCGAATCTCGATGGAAGATTGCATCGAAATCTTTGAAGCGCGGGAAATGTTGGAAGTTTTTGCCGTGGGGCTCCTGGAGCGAAAAAAGATGCGGAAGATTCCGGGGGTTGAAAAAGCCATGGATGCCAGTTCCGGCATCATTTTTCCTGTCGATGCGGAGCCGGAGGAAAAATTTCGATATCTGAAAGCGATTGCCAATTTTCACATAAATCTTGTCGGTGCCACGGGCAACTCCAAGCTTACTTACTATTACGATTGTCTGTTTCCCAATCTGGCCCGGTACCAGGCCATGTACGTCTTTATCGAAGGGTTGATGGAAAATTCGCAAAAAGAGCACCGGGAAATCTACAGCATGATTCAGGCCGGCAAGTATAAAGACGCCAGGCAATGCATTCAAAAGCACATCAAATCATGGCCCCCCATTCTCGAAGAACAACTGTCGCAGCTCAATACATAGACTTTTGACGGTCAAAAAGCCTCGAATCCAGTGTCAGGCGGCTCCCGGCGTCCGGGAGCCTTTCTGACTGCATAGCGCCCGCAAGCGGAGGGCTGCGCTGCAACGGTTGAAGAATCGTGACGGCGGCGAACAGCCTGCGCCTGTCCAAAAATTCTCCTAAAAACGCGCGCCAACTCCTTCCTGCCTTCTTTTCCATCCGCTTAACTTAAAGCGACTTTCTACTTTTGTTGCGAGACTTCATCGGTAGAGGGCACCGGCCGGGTCCGGCTGACTCGCCGCAAGCGGCTCAGACAGCAGCCACTCTCGGACAGCGCTTCCTGTTGCCGGGGCATGTGTCACAAAAATTATTTATTATCATATCAAGCGACTATCCAATGGCCGGGCCCTTGCCGCATGACGTCTAAAGCCCCATCGTCTGATCGCAGCCGCTTATTGAAATTTTTTCCTTGACATTGATTTGTCGTCTGTATAGTGTCGACAATATCCAGCCGACAAGAAATGAACAGGCTGTTTCCAGGTTTCATCTCCGAAAAAAAGTGATCGCATTCGGCCCTGGCAAGGGCCGTTACCATAGAAAACTTCAGAGAAAGGCACAGCGCAGAAAGGCACGGCAATGATAGCTGAAAAATCGATCCTGAAAGAGCTCAAAGACATGATCGGAAAGGAGAATGTGTCGGGAGATATATTTGAGCGTATCAGTTTCGGGCAGGATTCGGCCCAGCCCGACCTAGATCCGGCCAATATCCCCGTCGCCGTGGTCAAGCCGCAGACATCCAAGGCGGTATCGGATGTCGTCAGGTTTGCCCATAACAACAAGATACCTGTTTACGTTCACGGCGCCGGTACCGCCTTCAAAGGTTCTCCCAAGCCCAAAAGACCCGGAAGCATCCTGCTCAGCATGCATGAGATGACCTCTATCGAAGCCCATGAAGAAGACATGTACTACGAGCTGGGAGCCGGGGTAAACCAGTATCAGCTGGAAAAACTCCTTTCCAGCCGCGGCTATATGTTGCCGATGTGCATCGGCAGCAAATTTTCCTCCACCATCGGCGGGGCGGCATCGATCAATACGATTGGCCATATGGTCGACGCCTGCGTGGGCAAGCTCATCGATTACGTGATGGGCGTAGAAGTCGTCCTGCCGAACGGGGAAATCATCGATACCGGAACCCGAAGCATTCGGCGTCCTGCGGGACTGGATATGACCCGCTATTTTGTCGGCGGCGAAGGTTTGTTGGGCGTGATTACCAAACTCCGTCTTCGCGTACTGCCGGAAATGAAAAAACAGTACGTCGTCGGTTTTTTCCCGCAGTTGACCGATATCGCCCATGCATTTCAACAGCATTATTGGGGCAAAAATCCTCCTCCCTTGTATGGAGAGATGATCGACAAGGTGGCGGCAGAGGCTCCTTTCGAACTCCGGGGACTGGGAAAGCCGAAAGGCCACATGGGACTTGCCATCACGGTCAGTCACAGTCAACGCGAGGCCGATGAACTGGCCGGGAAAATGGTCACCACGTTTAAAGAAGCGGGTGCCATAGAGGCGTACATCGTTCAGGATGAACAAAAACGAAAGGATTTCTGGGATGCCAGAGACAATATCTTGAATATTCTTCAAGCCTCCGAAGACGGAGACCAGCTGGTGATGGCCGGCGCCGTGGAGGCCTCCGTACCCTTGAGTCATCTCGACGATGTGCTGGTTTATCTCGATACGGGACACGCCTATGAAGTCCTCAGAGAAGCAAAGCTCTTCATCTACGGTCATATCGGTACTTGCGATCTTCACGGAATGTGGGTCGCCCCTGTGAGCATGCCGGCCGAAAAGCGGATCCAGATCACCAAGGCGGCCACAAGCCTCGAAAGCGATATCAACACCATGTGGGGATGTGCGTCCGGGGAGATCGGCCAGACCGCATCGCGAATACCCTTCTTCAAAAGAAGGTACGGCAACGCGGCGCATGAGATGCTCATGGCCATGAAAAAGGCCGTCGATCCGAACAATATTCTCAATCCCGGAAATTTGGAAGGCGAAGGATATGAATAATTCAGATCTGAATACGCTGGCGAAGGAAATCACCGATAGCGTGCAACGGTGCTGGAAGTGCCGGATGTGTGTGGCGATGTGCCCCACCTATGAAGGGTGGTTCACCCAGAGTGCCGCTGGCAGGCTCATGGCGATCAATCTGTTCATCAAACAGGGGTTGGGCGATACCAAAACCCTGAGCGACATCCTCTATTCCTGTGCAGCGTGCCGGCGATGCCAGGAACGTTGCATGGAGCTGTCCACCGACTGCCGGCCTGCGGACACCATTCTAAAAGCACGCCAGTATCTGGTGAAACTGGTCGAAAGTGCGGAGGGTCAGTGATCATGAGCAAAGCATACAAAGAGATGATCCCGGCAGGGCATACCTATATAAAGGACAACGTGGTCAGCAAAGACTGCCTTACCGGAGTATCTGAAGGTAAGAATCTGTGGGCCAAGGACCTGAATCTGGCCCGGCAGGGGGAGTATACGTTTTTTGCCGGCTGCGGCTATCAGCACATGAAGTATGTCGAAGGGATGATGGATACGCTGAAAAATGCCGGCCGATTCGGCATGAAGATGGGCAAGGTTGTCGGGATCAGCAAGGCATTCGGCAAGGTCGGGATCGACCTTGCCAGCATCACCGCCAAAATGACGGCTTCAAAGGAAGATCCCTACACTCCGGTTTTGGCCAGCGCTGTCAGTGTGCTTCAAAAGCTGGGGGTCAACGTCGGCTACATGCATGAAAATGAGCCGTGCTGCGGGTCGCCGGTTTACTATGCAGGCTTCGAAAAAGATTATGCAGAGATCGCTCAAAAAAACCATGGAATTTTCATGGAGAACGGCGTCAGGAAAATTATCGGTCTCGTACCCGGCTGCACGTCGGCGTTGAAAAACGTATATCCGAAATATGTCGACGGATACGACTTGCAGGTTATGCACATTTTAGAAGTCATCTTGCAGAAGTTGGAAGAAAGCAAAACGAGTCTCAGGTCCGAAAAGGAGATTAAAGTCGCCTATCACGATCCTTGCCAGCTTTCCCGCTACCTGAATTTAATCGAAGCACCCCGGAAAATTCTGCGGCGTATCGAAGGGATCGAACTGGTTGAAAACGATCCTGAAGAAGTCGGCCGCTGGTCGACCTGCTGCGGGGGCGGGGGGCTCGAAGCGACCCATCCCGAACTGAGCGAACGCATGGGGATGAGAAGGATCGAACAGCTCATGCAAAATGATGTGTCGGCGGTTGTAACCAATTGCCCGGCCTGTGAAATGCAGCTCAACAAGGTTGTGCGAAAACAAAATCTCGATCTGAAAGTCATTGATCTGGTTTGCCTGGTGGACGATGTGCTGCCTTCGGAACCGGCTCACTGAAATCTGATTGAATCCAAATCAGGAGGCATCCGAAATGAGTGAAGCGACAAAAGGTAAGGGATCAACCCCTTGGAAAAGTGCAAATTGGCACGTGAGCCCCTGGAATTATTTCCCCGAAGTCACCGAAGGCTATACGCCGCCGGAAAAGGTCAAGATCCACGACATCACGCTGCGCGACGGAGAGCAACAGGCAGGGATCATTTTTAGCAAAGACGATAAAATCCGTATCGCCGAAAAACTGGCCGAAGTAGGCGTGCACCGGATCGAAACCGGTATGCCCGCCGTCTCGCCCAACGATGAGGCCGCCATCCGGGAAATCGTCAAACGCAAGCTGGGGCCGGAGGTGTTTTGCTTTTGCCGCTGCATGAAAAAAGACGTAGAGCTGGCGGCCGATTGCGGGGTGGACGGTATCGTGATCGAAATTCCGGCCAGCCAGCACCTGATCGAAAACGCCTACAAATGGTCGCTGCAAAAGGCCATCGATCTATCTATCGAGGCCACGGCACTGGCCAAGGAAAAGGGCCTCTATACGGTATTTTTCACCATCGACGCAACCCGTTCGGACATCCAGTGGCTTTTGCAGCTGGTCGAGCAGGTCGCTTCCAGCGGGCACATGGATGCGTTTACGCTGGTGGACACCTTCGGTGTCCTTTCCCCCCAGGCGGCTTCCTATTTTACAAAAGAGGCAAAACGCCGTATCGATAAGCCCCTTGAAATCCATTTTCATATGGATTTCGGGATGGGGGTCGCCAACACTATAAATGCCGTATTGGCCGGGGCGGAAGTGATCCATTCCACGGTCCTGGGCATCGGCGAAAGAGCGGGAAACACACCGATGGAAGAAACAGCGCTGGCGCTGCTGACCATGTACGGGATTGATCTGGGTATCGATTTCGCCAAGCTCAATGAGCTGTCGGGTCTTGTGCAGACGCTTTCGGGCATGGAGGTTCCCCCCTGCCGGCCGCTGATCGGTAAAAATGCCTACACCATCGAGTCGGGAATCGTGACCGGTTGGTATAAAAACGTCTTCGAGCAGAGCCCGACAACCGTTTTCCCGGTAAACCCGGAATTCGTCGGCCATGAGGACCCGAGAATTCTGATGGGTAAAAAGAGCGGTCTTGATAACGTGGAGATCTGGGCAAAAAAAATGGGGATCGCCATCGGTGAAGCAGATGCCATGGAAGTGTTGAAAAAGGTAAAGCAAAAATCCCACGATCTGAAACGTGTACTGACGGATGCGGAGTTTAGAAAAATCTCCAAAGAAACCATTAACGCCTCATCTCAATGACAACCACCGGGTTCAGCGCTTCGGTTTGCAATAGAAACCGAAATCAGAAAGCGAAGTCCCGGACTTCTAGGAAACGGAGCGATGACTTACACATCGAGTCTTATTGAACAGATCGCCTGCTTTGACGCGGATACAATTCCTCAACAAGTCGTAGAGCACACCAAGCTCTATATCCTGGATGCGCTCGGATGCGCCCTCGGAGGGTACGCCATCGTTCCAGGCAAACAGATCGCCGCCCAGGCAAAGCAATTTGAGAGCGCCGATTGCGCCACGTTGATCGGTGACGGCGCATCGGTTTCGCTTCCTTTTGCTTGCTGGGCGAACTCAAGCATGGCGAATTTGCTCGATATGGACGATGTGTTTGCCGGCACCGCGCATCAGGCGAACTGTCTGGTCCCGACGGCTCTGGCCATCGGAGAGTCGCAGAACAGGTCCGGGATCGATGTGATCCGGGCCATCGTGCTGGGCTTTGAGGTCGGATCGCGGATCATGATGTACTGCTGGCCTTCACCGCAAAAGGCACGGACATATTTCCCCTCGACATGGCAAGTCTTCGATGCGGTCGTGGTCGGTGCATATCTGCTCAGGCTTGAAAAAGAGCAGATACGCCATGCCCTGGGCCTGGCAGGCATGGTTGCGCCGATCCCGATCGATATGAAAAAATTCGTGGAAAGGCCGATGGGGTTTTCAAAAAATCCCTTCGGCTGGACGACCTTCACCGGTGTGTTCTGGACCCTCATGGCCCGCAGGGGCATGGCTGGTGCGGCCGATATTCTCGATGGAGATGCCGGCTTCTGGGCCATGATGGGATCGGATCGCTGCGATCCGGATCAACTGCTCACCGGCCTGGGAAGCCGGTACAACATCCTGGACACCAAATACAAGCCCTATCCGATCTGTACCTGGGGGCACACGAGTGTGGATGCCTTTGCGGATATCATGGAATCGGAAGGCATCGATGCCGGGCAGATCGCCTCGGTTCGGGTAAAAACGGTGGCGCGGGCGGTCGATTTTCTCTCAAGTCCTGAAATGAAGGGGCTTTACGATGCACAATTCAGCCTGCCGCATGCCTTTTCAATGGTTGCCTTAAAGAAAAAACCCGGTCCGGAATGGATGAGTGAGGAAAACATGTTCGGCAACAGGTTGGCAAGACAGATCGCCGACCGGGTGACGATGGAAGTTGATCCGTTGGCCGAGAAAGTGTTTGATGAAGAAAAAGGGGTTGCGATTCCCACCGAAGTGACGGTCACCACAAGATCCGGGCAAGTCTATACACGCCAGAAAAAGTATTCAAAAGGAACGGCGAATAATCCGTTTACACCGGAAGAGTTGAAAGAAAAATTCCGCATTCTGGCCTCGTCGGTTTTAACCAACCAGCAAATTGAGGATCTTCAATCCTCAATCGCAAACCTGGACCGGATGGATTGCATTTCAGATCTTGTTCGGCTTCTCAAAATTCCGACAGGCTGACAGCCGTCAGAAAGAAGCTTGGTGGAAGGAATTCCTGATGTCAGGAAAAGATGCCCGCCTTCCTGTATTTTCCCCGCAGTGGATTGCTGGATTGCGCGGGGTGTAGATAAAGAGAAAAACCTCAAACAACAAGATGGGAGAAAGAGACATGAACAGGTTCAAAGATTTATTTTGCTCATTTCTGGTTGTCCTTCTCATTCTGGGGGTTGGATTCGTATGGGCGGACGCGGAAGCCAATGCAAAAGACAAATCCTATAAGTGGGTCGGCCAGGCGTTTTGCGGCCGATCACTCAAGATTTTTGAAAACATCGATCATCTGACCTATTTGATCGACAAATACACCGACGGGCGCCTGAAGGTCGAATGCAAACAGGCCGGAGAACTAGTACCGGCCGGCCAGGTGTTTGATGCTGCGGGCCAGGGCATCCTCGATTTCGGGCATGGTTGCCCCTGCCTGGCAAAATCCAAGGCGTATGCGGCCCAGTGGTATTGTGACGCACCCGGCGCCCAGAGTCCCATCGAAGAGGTGATCTGGTACTATAACGGCGGCGGCAAGGAACTTTTCGAAGAAATCATTGAAAAGAAATACAACTGTCATCCCGTTGCCTGCAATACGTATACTTCAGAAGTCTGGGTGTTTTCCAACAAGGAAATCAACACCATCGAAGATCTCAAAGGGCTCAAGATCCGGGCTGCCGGCACCCGTGGCGAGGTGCTGCAATCCATGGGCGCGTCGGTGGTGGTCCTTTCCGGCGGCGAGATCGTGCCTGCGATGGAAAGAGGCGTGATCGACGCCATGGAGTACGGCAATCTTCACATCACCTATCCATTGGGATTCAACGATGTCACCAAATATCTCTACTACCATCCCACTAAATCGACATCGCCTTTCAACTTCTGGGCGGTGAACCTGGATAAGTGGAATGAACTGCCGGATGACCTGAAAAAGGCCGTTGAGAGGGCAAGCCGGGACGCTGTCTTCCAATCATTGACCTGGCACCTCGAGCAGGATCTGCTCGCCATGAAAAAAGCGGTTGAAGAAAAGAAAAACGAGGTTCGCCTGCTTCCCAAAGAGGTGGCACACTACGTCGATGAAGCTGCCGCTGATTACTACTATAAAAAAGCGAAAGAAGACAAGGATCTGGCCCGCGTCCTGGCCTCCTGGGCGAAATTCAAAAAGGATTATGGCCCGTACGCAAAATGGATCGACTATTTCGATATGACCGGGGATCATCTGGGGCTGGTCAAGGGAGATTCGTAAAGAATCGGCCGTGCAATCGATGAAACCGGAAAAATTGCTGCATTGGCAGATTGATTTACACCGGTTCGCATAACACGCCAGGACATCATCAGGAAGACTCCCCGCAGTTTCACCAAAATCTGCATATGCGGCTGCGGGGAGTCTTAAACGAAAGAGATTGCGAATGAAGATACTTGCGATCATCGACAATATCAGCATTTGGAGCGGCAGAATTTTCCGCTGGTCGGCCTTGGTCCTCAGCGTGGTCGTTCTCTTCGAGGTGATTGCCCGCTATGTGTTTAACAGCCCGACCATATGGGCTTTTGACTCCGCCATGTTCACATACTCCGTTCTGTATCTTATGGGCGGTGCCTACGTGACATGGGAAGGAACTCATATCCGTGTGGATTTGCTTTACATGCGCTGTTCAGAGCGGGTCAGGGCGATACTGGATGCCATTTTCCTTATCGTTTTTTTCTTTCCGTACGTTTTCGTGATGACCTGGTGGGGCTACAAGGCCACCGTGTGGTCGTACCGGGCAGCGGAGATCAGTAACACCAGCCAGTGGGGCGAGCCGATTTATTTGTGGAAATTTCTCATTCCCCTGGGCTTTTTTCTGATGCTCATGCAGGGTGTTCCGGAACTCGTCCGTACGATACAAAGGATCAGGAGGCCGACGAATGGGGCTTGAAACTTGGGCATTTATCATGCTGGGTCTTATCATCCTGGCAATTATTGTCGGAATACCGGTTGCGTTCTCCCTGGCCTCAGTGCCGCTGATTATCGGCTATTTCGCAATGGGACCGCGGATTTTCCCGATGTTTGCCATGCAAGGGTGGGGGACCAACATTACCTATGAATTCGTGGCGGCCCCGCTTTTCATTTTCATGGGGGCGCTGATGGAACGATCCGGGATCGCCGATCAGCTCTTCGAAAGCTTTTACCACCTTTTGGGCCCCCTTAATGGCGGACTGGCGCTTGCCACGGTGGCCATGGCCACGATTTTCGGCGCCTGCACCGGCATCGTCGGCGCAGGGGTCGTCACCATCGGTCTGCTGGCCCTGCCGTCAATGCTATCCAGGGGCTATGACAAGGCCCTGGCCACCGGCAGCATCATGGTGGGTGGCGGCCTCGGGGTGACCATACCGCCGAGTATCATGCTGATTTTGTACGGCGCGGCCACCGGCGTTTCCATCGCCAAACTGTTTGTCGCCGCCATTATCCCCGGAATATTGCTCGGGGTCATGTATTTGGCTTACATTTACGGCCGGGCACGGATGCGACCGGATCTCGGGCCGCCGATTTCGGCCAAGGAGCGTATCCGGGGCAAAAAACTGGCCGTCATGACCCTGCGCTCGCTGGTTCCTCCGGTATTCCTGATCCTGGCCGTGTTGGGTTCGATCTTTTTCGGTATCGTATCGCCATCGGAAGCCGGTTCCATGGGGGTGTTGGGATCGGTTGTCCTGATCCTTTTCAGCGGCCGGTTTTCGGTAAAAGTGTTTACCGAGGCCGTCACCTATACGATGAGAATCACGGCGGCGATTCTGTTTATCTGCCTGGCGGGAAAACTCTTTACCGGCGTGTTCATCAGCATGGGGGGGGACGTGGGGCTTCGCAACTTCATGATGGCCTTTGACCTGGGACCCACCGGGATGGTGCTCATGATGCTGCTCATCGTCCTTTTTCTGGGCATGGTCATGGACTGGATCGCCCTGATTTTTATCCTGACCCCGATTTTTGTACCGATTTTAAACACCATCGGCGTCGACCCTCTGTACTTCGGGATCCTGTTTTGCACGACCCTGGAAATCTCCAACATGACCCCACCTTTTGCCTATTCGGTCTTTTACCTGAAAACCGTGACGCCTCCGGAAGTCACCATCGGTGATATGTACCGGGGGTGCATTCCGTTTGCCATCGTGGATGTGCTGTGCACGGTGCTTTTGCTTATTTTTCCCGCCCTGGTGATGTGGCTTCCGGGTTTTATGAATTGATGCCAGGCAGTGCGCTATGCCGGGCCGGTATGTTTTTCGGTCAACGATAGACGCCATTGACGATGCCGGTGCTCTACCCGAAGCGCCGGCATCGGCAATGAGGATCGGTTCGCGGCAGAACGCTGCCTCAAATCGCCGGACTTTCTGCGATCGGCCCACGGCCAAGCAAATGAAAGCTTTAGCCATCATGAACGATTATGCAAAATGCCAGACCGCCTCAGGCATCGAAACTCCTTTTGATCGATCCGGGCACCATATCGCCTTTCTCTGTTTTGACTGCGGGGGGCCGCTGATCGCTTCCCGCCGGCAGGGCGAAAGGGGATCGAGTCGCGAAAATCCTTCAATATGTCCTTCCTGTGCAAGTCGATTTTGGATAGAGTGGTCCGATTCGCCTGCGGTACTGATCTGTCATCCGGTTGCCGGGCCGGAAGCGAACCGGTGAGAAACCCCTTTTCGAGGATGGACAGACTTCGATTTACAGGCGAAAAGGATCTGTCCCTATGACGGAAGTGCCCCCCTTTTTGACAGTGAAAGATCTCAGCGTCCGGCTGAGAGGCCGGACGGTACTTGAAAGGATCGATTGGCGGATCAATAAAGGCGAGCAATGGGCGATAATCGGCCCCAACGGATCGGGCAAAACCACCCTGGCCAAGGCGCTTGCCGGACAACTGCCTACATCCGGCGGAACGATCGTTTTCACGGACGCAGCGGCAAACGATCCAATGGACAAGCCCGGACGGCGCACCATCGGATTCGTCTCATCGGAGGTGCACCGCCGGGTATTTGAAAAGGATGCCTTTGCCGAAGACCTCCGGCATTTTAGCGGCGATGATCGCCAGGCATTGATCGTTTCGGATTTTATCCTGGATCGCTTCGCAGGCACCGTAGATCGGTCACCGTCCGATGCAGCCGGCCTGGAGGTTTGGGACCAGCTCGGGGTGCGAGAACTGTTATCCAAGCGTGTCAGAGCCCTGACCAGCGGTGAAATCAGCACGATGTTGATCTTGAAAGCGTTGATGAATCATCCGCAGCTGCTGGTTCTCGACGAGCCGTTCAATGGATTCGACCGGCAATCCAAGGACAAGATGAAAGCCTTGATCGGCGGCCTGATACGAAACGGTTTGCAGGTCATCCTGATCACCCATCAAATGGAAGACATCCTGCCGGAAATCGACCATGTTCTGATCCTCACCGCCGGGGGCATCCGGAAAGCCGGACCGGCCGCAACGGTGCTCAAATCTCACGAAATCAAGCGGATTTATGGCATCGATCACGATCCTGCGGATCGGGAAATGCCGGCGTGCATCGAACCGGCGTATCGATTGGCGGCAGATGCCGGCAGCGGCCCCCGGGTCGGGTCAAAGCTCGTGCAAATGGTGGATGTCCGGGTGGCCTACGGGCAGCATACCGTATTGCACAACTTTAACTGGACGATCCGCAAGGGCGAAAATTGGCTGGTGTCCGGCCCTGCCGGTTCCGGCAAGACCAGCCTGCTCAAGTTGATCACCGGCGACAATCTGCAAGCCTATGCCAATAACATTTATCTTTTCGGAGAACAAAAGGGCAGCGGCGAAAGTGTTTGGGAAATCAAAAAAAGAATCGGCTGGATTTCATCGGATCTGAAATCGACCTATCCACCCGCTATAAAAGGGGTGGAAGTCGTCTATTCCGGCTTTTTCGATTCGGTGGGGCTCTTCCGCTGCGCCAGCACGCAGCAGCGTCAGCGGGCCGGAAATCTGCTTGAGACGTTGGGCATCGACCAGCTTGCAGACAAAAGGTTCGGCAACTTGTCCCACGGTCAAAAGCAGATGCTGCTGATTGCCCGGGCCATTATCAAGTCCCCGGACCTGCTGCTGCTTGACGAACCATGCGAGGGGCTGGATTTTGCCAATCACAGAAAAATATTTGAAATCATAGAATTTATCGGCAGTCGGACCGGTACGGCGGTCGTTTACGCCACATCCGAAGAACACGGGCGGTTGCCCTGCATCTCTCATTGTCTTAACCTGGTCAACCAAACGGCGCTTGTTTCGACTGCCCGGTGCGCATAACCTCGGCAGGTCAAGCGGATCATCCAGCGGGCAGAACTGGACCCAACTCTCCGGGAGGTGAACCATGCAAGACAACCGCAAGGCCGCGATCCTGGCCGCCTTTGCTGCTGACGCCCTGGCCTTGGGCGTGCACTGGATCTACAACACCCACGTCATCGACCGCAAGTACGGGCGGGTGGAAGACCTGCTGGCACCCCAGCTTGCCAAGTTCCATGCCGGCAAGCGCCGCGGCGACTTTACCCACTACGGCGATCAGATGCTGCTTCTGCTGGAAACCGTCGCCGGGACCGGACGGTTCGATCCGTTGATCTTCGCCCAGCGCTGGCAGGTTTTTGCCGCCGGCTACGGCGGGTACATGGACAAGGCCAGCAAGGAGACCCTGCAAAACTTGGCTGACGGCAGAGGATACCCCGAGGCGGGCTCACATTCCACCGATCTGGCCGGGGCCGCGCGCATGGCGCCGCTGCTGGTTCTTCACGGCTTGAGCCCGGAAGACCTGGTGGCCGCCGCCAGGGCCCAGACCGTTGCGACCCACAACCAACCCCAGGTGCTGGCCTGCGCCGAGCTTTTTTCCCGGGCCGTGGGGCGGGTGCTGGAAGGGCAGGGGCCGGTGGCGGCACTCACTGCGGCCCTGGACGAAACCGCGGGGGGCGATGAAATCGCCGATCTGGTGGCCGCAGGATTGGAGAGCAAGGGGCGCGAAACCCGCCAGGCGATCCTCGATCTGGGCCAGGCCTGCGAGGTGGACCAGGCCCTGCCGTCCACGGTGCATCTGATCGCCGCCTATCCCGACGACCTCAGGACCGCCCTGATTGAGAACATCATGGCCGGCGGCGATTCGGCGGCCCGGGGGACCCTGGCCGGGATGCTGCTCGGTGCCAGCCTGGGTCCCGGGGCAATTCCGGCCGAGTGGGTCAGCGGGATCAACGCCTACCCGCGGATCGGCGAACTGCTGGCTTCGGCGTGAGAAGGATGGAGATTCTCGTTTTTCAGATGCCTTCAAGCATCGCTTGATGGAGGTCTTTCTTGGCGGGATTCATCCCAGCGGTACGGATAGTCCATTTGAGCGGCGATCCGTGAACGGGCCGCCGGACCCGCGAATCTCTCGACGATGTGCAGCCCCGCGTCAATGGCGGAGGAGACACCTCCGGCGGTGACAACATCGCCGTCATCCACCACCCTCTGGCAAGCCACCGCCGCGCAGTAGGCAGCCAGCTCGGCCGTGGCGCTCGGATGCGTGGTGGCGCGGCGGCCCTGGAGAAAACCCGCCGCGCCCAGGAGAAGCGCCCCGGTGCATACCGACACTTTCAGCTGCACCGGGGCTCCGGTTTTAAGCCACTCGACAAATCCCGGCTCGTTTTGAAGCGAACGGGTTCCCAACCCGCCCGGCACGAACAGCAGATCAAAGCCATCGAGGGGTTGCGACACCGTGTCGGCGATGAGACGAAGGCCGCGGTCGTCCACCACGCTTTGGGCCCTCGCACAGATCCGCCACTCGAAATCCTCCATGATATGCATGGACTTGAGGCGTGTGACCGGATCGTAGAATCCGATGAAATCCAAAGAGGTCATGCGGTCAAAGACGACAAAGGCGGCTTTCATCAATCCTCGATTCAAAGGGATCTCGTATGATGTTGGGGTTGAAAGTCGAATTTCAGCTTTTGGATTTCAAGTCCTTGCCGATGTGCCAGGCCCTTGCGGCCTGTGCGCCCACTTGCCAGTAATTATTGTCCGGCATGGTCAGGGTGAATGGGGCGATTTTGCGGATATCCGGTTTGCCGTCCGTAAGATATTGATCTTCTGAGAACACCTCTATTATCTCACCAATATACACCTTGTTGGTCGGCAGCTGGACTTCGTGGCAAACCTTGCAGGCCATGCAGACAGGGCATTCCCTGATCAGGGGGGCGCCTTTTTCCTGGCCGTAGAACACGTCGAACAGTTGCGATTTATCCGTGTTTTTCCCGGAAACCAGGCCGCAGTAATCGGTCTTTTCGATCAGCGCCATGCCGGGGATGTTGACGCTGAAGGTCTTTTGCGCATCGATGCCCTTGTTGGTGTAATGTGGCCCTAAGGCAACGGCGATCATCGGTGGTTTGAAGTTGACCCTCGAAATCCAGCCCACCGCCATGAAGTTCGCCCTGTCGTCCACAATGGAACCGACGATGGACATGGGCATGGGATAAACGAACGCGTTGTTGTCGATTCTTATCTTTTCCATCGGCATCCTCCTGTGTGTTTTTCCAGTTTGGTTGGAACGTATCTTCCACTATACCAGGATCCGTGTAAAGTTGTCGATGTGCGTACCAAAAGGAAGAGTTGTCTTGTTCCGGCTTTCCTGTTAGCCTTCTGGCACAATCCGTTTTTCAACAACCAGGAGGCACCACCATGGGCGCCGGCACTGCGAAAAAGACTTCGTCCCCTAAAAAGAAGATCAAGCGCATCGGTATTCTCACCGGCGGCGGGGATTGCCCCGGACTCAACGCGGTCATCCGTGCGGCGTTCAAGACCGCGACCAACACCGGCTGGGAGATCTACGGTATCTACGAGGGATTCGCCGGATTGCTCAGCCCCAAAAACGCCGTGCGACCCCTTGGATCGGAAGACGTCAAGGGAATCTTGAATATCGGCGGCACCATCCTGGGCACCACCAATCGCGGCAACCCGTTTTCGTTTCCGGTGAAAAAGGATGGCAAATGGGTCGAGACCGACCGCTCGGATGAAGCCATCGCCAACTTGAAAAAACTCGGCCTGGACGCCGTGATCGTCATCGGCGGGGACGGCTCCTTGCGCATCGCCAAGCGCTTTTTTGACAAAGGGATGCCCGTGATCGGCGTGCCCAAGACCATCGACAACGACATCTCGGGTACGGTAACCACATTCGGTTTCGACACGGCCGTTTCCACCGCCACCGATGCCATCGACAAGCTGCATTCCACCGCCGAAAGCCACCAGCGGGTGATGGTGGTGGAGGTCATGGGCCGCTATGCCGGCTGGATCGCACTGAACAGCGGTGTGGCCGGCGGGGCCGACGCCATCCTGATCCCCGAGATCCCCTTTAGCCTCAAGACCGTGGCCAAACATATCCAGGCGCGCTATCGGTCGGGACGCGAGTTCGCCATCATCGTGGTCGCCGAGGGGGCCACGCCGCCCGGCGAAGAGCTGCGTACCAAGGGCAAGAAGGTGGGTCAGGAGGTGAAGCTGGGCGGCATCGGCGAGTACGTGTCAAAAGAGATCGAGCGGCTTACCGGCCACGAATCCCGCAGCCTGGTGCTGGGTCACTTGCAGCGCGGCGGCCACCCCACCACATTCGACCGGTTGCTGGCCACGCGTTTTGGCTCGGCAGCGGTGCGTCTGGCCAACGAAGGTTTCTTCGGCCAGATGGTGGCCCTCGATCCACCGCACATCAAGAGTGTGCCCATAGAGGATGCCATCAGCCAGATGAAGCGCGTGCCCCTGACCAGCGACGTCATCCGCGCCGCCCGTGATATGGGCATTACTTTTGGTGATGAGTAATAGGTGGTAAGTTCTTTGATTAAATTTTCACTTGAATCGGATTGATCTTTTTGCTTATGTGTCTATGACAGATATACCAGCGGAATTTGCTAAGTTAGTCTATCCAGGGGAATTACGGCCCCGCTCGAAGGTCGGTATTTATAGCAGCTTCAAAAACAAGCAATCAGCTTCTGCTGCGCCTTTTTAATACGTTGTAAAGGTCCAGCAGGAACCGGTACTGCACGCGTAATGGGTTTAGGACGGGGCCTAACGAATTCAGTCAATGAGTTTGGGGATCTGGTCAGGGGCAGAGGTGTCTCCGTTTTCCATGTTTACCTCCTAATATTAGATGTTATGAAAAATCAACACATGGAAAATTTTCGAACCATTTTTCCATATTTGTTATGTTATTCGTATTGTTAGGTGGAAGAATTGGCATCCTATAGGGGTAATATCAGGAAATTTTTCCATCTAACACAACTGTTGTGCTTTGAAACGGGACGGATAATCTCTAATGAAATAGACTTTGGCTTTTCAAGACAGACAAAATATATGGGGCTGGATAATTGCCCTTAGGTAAACCCCCGGCTCTGCCGGGGGACTCAGCAGTGTTTGACATTTACGGGAACAGATGAAAGCCCTTCAGATATAAACCGCTCAATTTTATAAAGGAGAGGCTTTCATGGAAAAGCGTCAGGTACTCCACCGGTCTGAATTTCTGGGCTCGTGGGTATCATGTCTCGAATGTGGGCCGAGGTGAGCAGGCGATCCAAGAATATGTCCTGACCCCAAGAGGTGGAAGACCGCTGGTTCGAGCAATTGGCGATTTTCAAGTAAAGAGCCTGCCACCTTTGAGGTGGCCCATGAACCAACCGCTTTGAGCGGTTCACAAATTCAAGCCTCCGGCTTTGCCGGAGGTGCTATGACCTTCAAAAAATAATATTTAATCATAAGTGGTTGGTCAACTATGTGGTAAATTGAGAAAAAGAAATTGTAAGCTCTTCCCAAATGATGTTAATGATTTCAGTTGTGATTTTTGAGGATTAACAAAAATCACTACCCCGAATATTTACGATTAGTGTTGTTATTTTTTATTTTACGGCCGATTCACATAGGAAAATTATGAGACAAATAGCAAGCGCATACTGTGATGACATATTGGGAACAATGGATGGTGTCGAATTAGCGAAATTGATTTCGATTGGAGAAATAAAACCCGTTGAAGCTGTTGAAGCCGCAATTGCACGAGCCCAAAAAGTAAATCCGATTATTAATGCAGTAGCTACAGAAACTTTTGCTCAAGCACTCGATCAGGTTGATAAATTAAAAGATGGCCCATTTAGAGGTGTCCCCTCATTTGTCAAAGATACTGATGATGTCGAGGGTATCCCTACTCTTTTCGGCTCTCGTGCCATTTCCAGTAGGCCCGCAAATAAATCAAGCCGTTTTGTTCAACAATACAGTGCGATGGGCTTTGTATGCCTTGGGAAGAGTACCCTTCCGGAATTAGGGTTGACAGGGACAACGGAACCGCTTGCCAACGGGCCTACATGTAATCCATGTAATCTTGGATATTCAGTAGGAGGATCCTCCGGAGGTTCTGCCGCGCTTGTAGCTGCCGGGGTCGTCCCCATAGCTCATGGAAATGATGGAGGCGGTTCGCTGCGTATCCCGGCCGCATGTTGCGGGTTAGTAGGACTCAAACCTTCTTTGGGTAGGCTGCCGAACAGGGATGGAGCAGACAAAATGCCGATAAACATTGTCTGTCATGGTATTTTAAGTCGGACTGTTCGTGACACTGCTGGATTTTATGCCGCTGCCGAAGAATATTTTCTTAACCCCAAACTGCCGAGAATAGGTTTAATCTCTCATCCGGGAAAACAACGGTTTCGTATAGGACTAATAGGCAACCCCTCTGGTTATTCTTATAAAAATTCAGACTGTATTAATCAGGTTATTGAAACAGGAAGGATTTGTGAGGCGCTTGGTCATAGGGTTGAAGAGATTCCGTTTCCGTTTCATCCGCAAGTGATGAATGATTTTTTCGTATATTGGGCTGCATTGGCATTTTCTTTTTATCATTTTGGAGAAAAAATTGTCGGAAGTACAATTGACAAAAACAAGCTTGAAAAATTTACACTTGGCTTGAACCGTTATTTCCGAAAAAATATATTAAAAACCCCTTTTGTTATACGCCGCCTGCGTAAATTTGCCCATCAGTATGAGACGCTGTTTGATGAGTACGACATTCTTCTTTCTTTAACCGCATCTGGTTCTGCTCCCAAACTGGGGTATTTGGATACAGAAATAGATTTTGATATTGCTTTTGAAAGACTTAAACAATTCATTCCTTTTACAGCATATCATAATTTAGCCGGGGCACCGGCCATTTCTCTTCCTCTTGGACAGTGCAAAAATGGTTTGCCGGTAGGAATACAATTTGCTGCCCCCTATGGACAGGAGAAGCGGTTGATAGAACTTGCATTGGAGTTGGAAGAAGCTAAACCGTGGTCAATACTAAGTGAAGTTTAGACAATGCATAGCAAGGTTAAACCCACCAAAATATATTGGTGTGCCCGCTGATGGGTCAGGATTCATGATTGAAACAGGAAAATATTGCACAACAAAACGCTGGAGAGGGACCAGGCTTACTACGCGGCCTTTCTGGAGTCCCTGGTTCAGGAAAATTTATCTTTTTATCGGGAGTTTTTGGGTTTAAAAGCCTGGCCCCTCAGCTCCCCGTTATGCGAAAAGACAAGAGGGAGTAGAGCTTCAATGATTACCAGTGTTTTCTTGAGTCATAATCACGCCGATAAACCTTTTGTAAGGAAATTGGCGAGGGATTTGGAAGGCCACAACGTCAAATGCTGGATAGATGAAGCTGAAATGAAAATTGGAAACTCTTTAATCCAGAAAATTAGAGACGGGATAGATAACGTTGAATACTTTGCCGTAATACTGTCTCCAAATTCTATCAATGCTCCTTGGGTTCTTAATGAGCTTGATGTCGCCATGAATTACCAGATCAACGGAAAGCCCATCAAAGTTCTGCCTATCATGCTTAAAGAATGTGAACCTCCAGGCTTCCTTGTAGGGAAGTTCTACGGCGATTTTACAGATGAAGGCAAATACCTAGAGTCTTTCAAGGTCCTCACGAATTCCATAGGAGTTGTATTCAATAAGAACGCAATGAGTGATGAGTCTTGCCCTAATAATTTGAGCACGGCAGTTGACAAGGCCATTTCGTATAACCTTCCGCTTATGAGTGCACCGTTTTATCGTCCATTTCAATACATGGGTATGTCAGTAGAAAAAGCAGAAAAGGCTGTTGGGGCTCAAGCCAATGATGCAGGGAACATTGTTGTCGAAAATGACGAGTGCAAAATGTTGCTGGAAGCAGAAGGAAACTTTATAAACTATGTGGACGTGGAGCTAAAAAGAACTGCGCCTCATTATCAGACCAAAGAGTTTGATTCTGAATCAATACTTGGGGCATTGAGCATTGGGCTCTCTGAGCTTGAGTTAATACGAAAGCAAACATACTTCCATACTTACTATGATCATCGTAAACGGCTAAAAGTCGGAGTTTCCTGCCAATATGACGGGGCTCCAATATCAGTAGGTTTTAGCTCTAAATACTATGGCCAATAACATCATGCGCCGCATAATCGGCTCGCCGGAGACTGACCCAGTAGGTCAGCCCCGGCTGCCACACCACCGTACGTGCGGGTCCGCATACGGCGGTTCCGATCAGACCCGGGCTTTTGGCCCGTAGTGAAGAACAATCCATGACGTGCGCATGTCGGGGACACCTTGCGCATGGAGCCAGTCGTTGGTCAAGGCCCGTTGGACGATGCTGTTATGGCTCATCCGCCAGTACCCTTTTCGACTGCGCGTCGCCATCCGGACCTCGTCCTTGGGGATTCCCAGGGCGAGCAGGTGGCGGCGACGTGTGCGGGGGCGTTTCCATTGCTTCCAATAGTACAACCGCACTCTACGGCGAATCCACTCGGCCAGCGCCACCACCTGGTTATAGGTGTGGCTGATGCCAAAGTAGTTCAGCCACCCGGTGACGTAGAGGCGCAGCTCGTCTATGACGTCCTGCACCCGATGTCCCCGGTTGCGCCGTGTGATCTCACGCACCCGTTGCTTGAAGCGCGCGAGGGCCTTTTCAGACCACACCACCCGACCGCGTGCGCCGATCTGGAAACCCAGAAAGGTACACTGCCGAAGCGGTGCGGTCTTGCTCTTGGCCAGGTTGACCACCAACTGAAGCCGTCCCTCGACGAACCGCATCAGACTCGCCATCACCCGCTCGGCCGCCTTCGGACTCCTGACCATGACCAGGAAATCGTCGGCATAGCGGGCAAACCGGTGCCCTCGGCGTTCGAGTTCCTTGTCCAGCGGGTCGAGCGTGATGTTGGCCAGCAGTGGCGAAAGCGGCCCGCCTTGCGGCACCCCCTGAGGCGTAGGCTCCCGGGTGCCTTCCGGCAAGACCACCCCGGCGGTCAGGTAGCGACGGATCAGGCCCAGAACCAGCGGGTCCCGGACCTTCTCGCGCAACTGCCCCATCAGCCGGTCGTGGGCCACGGTGTCGAAGAAGGATTTCAGGTCACAGTCCACCGCAAAGCGGCGTCCCTCCTGCCAGCCGGCCTCCACTTCCCGCACCGCCTGATGGGCGTTGCGCCCTTCGCGGAAGCCATAGCTGTGGTTGCTGAACCCGCCATCGAACAGCGGCGTCAGCACCTGTGCCAGCGCCTGCTGGATCACGCGATCCAGTACGGTCGGCACTCCCAGCGGGCGTTGCGACCCGTCGGGTTTGGAGATGAACACCCGGCGCACGGGCGCCGGCCGGTACATCCCCTTCATGAGCGCGGTGCGTATCCTGGGCCAGTGTTCGCGGGCAAATGCCGGGAAGTCTTTGACGCTCATCCCGTCCATTCCCGCTGCCCCCGCGTTGGCTTTGACTCGTCGCCAAGCCGCCTTCAGGTTCTCCGACTCCAGAACTTGCTCCATCATGGTCTGCTCCTGAACGCTCCCATGCTTCCCGTCGCGACGGCACTCACCGCGGCCTGGCCTGCCGGCGTCAGTGGCTGCGATGTCCGCCACGCGGTCGGATCGTTCCCGTTCGGTTCGGCCCTTCCCGACATCGAGTCTTCCGGTATCTTCGTTTATACGGGCCTCTTTCAGCCCCCGGCTCGCTGCCCGGTACTATGGCCTCTGCTGACTCCCTGCCCGGCTGCCCCGGTAGGGTCTCCCCAGGTAAGAGCGCGTTGCTTCTCGGCACGACCGCCGCATTTACCTCCGCGACTGGACCGGGCGGCTTCGCTGTGTTGTGCCAGCTCGCCGTATCGCGTCGGCCTTACTATGCGGTTCTTGTCCATCGGCCCACCGATTTCCCATAGCCTTCCTCCCCCCGGTCGGTTACCCTTCCGGAGTTGGCTTCTGGTGGTAGTTGCTTCATGTTTCCATGATCGGTCCTCCTACAGGGGACTTTCACCCCATTTACAACGCGCCCATGCTGGGCGCACACAATCGGCTGCTGTCGGACAGGCAAAAGCTCCGGCTTCGCCCCCACTTTTGCCTGCCGCAGAGCCGGTTAGGCAGTAACAAGAAACGATCAAAGGAGAGTCTATGCCTCAAAAGATTCTTATCACTGGCGCTACAGGCAAGGTAGGCGGGGAACTTGTAAGGCTGTTAACGGAGAACGAGGAGATTGTACGAGCTGCGACACGGAGTCCGTCCGCAGCTTCAGAGAAACTGCCTCGTTTTGCAGAAGTCGTCGAATTTGATTTCGATCGGCCAGAAACATTTGCTCCTGCACTTAAAGGTGTCACTAAAGTGTTTCTTATAGCTCGTCCGGGCGATAACCATGCGGACAAAGTAGCGATGCCATTTATCGATTTGGCGAAAAAAGAAGGCGTGCGATTGATCGTGAACCTCACTGCTATGGGGGTTGAACAAGACGATTCTTTTACATTGCGAATATTAGAGAAGTACGTCGAGGCGTCAGGGATACCTTACGTACACTTGCGACCGAATTGGTTTATGCAGAATTTTAATTCCGGGCCGATGCTGGCAGACATTAGCGCCACCGGGGGATTACATCTTCCTGCTTCTGATGCGAAGCTTTCATTCATTGACATACGGGATATCGCAGCAGTTGGTTTAGCCGCATTGACCGAGCCAAGCCACACTGGCAAGGCCTATACGCTAACCGGCGGAGAAGCTTTAGACCACTACGAAGTCGTTGGTATATTGTCTCATGCAGCAAATAAGATGATTAATTATGTACCACTGACCGAAGAGGTTGCCTGCGCTGCTTTGAACAAAGCCGGGGTCGCAAGGGATCTCATCGATCGCTGGACAGACTTTTATCGGAAAGTGCGGGAGGGCCTCTGCGCATCTGTTACTCTCGATGTTGAATCAGTTCTGGGGCGATCAGCTACAACATTCGAACAATATGCGAAGGATCATGCCGCATCGTGGAAGTAGGAAAAACACATGGTACGTCGCTGATAAGAGGCAATCACGCAGAGTGATTTGCCTATCGGGATAGGGAGTGACCTCACGGCCACCCCCTCCCACACCACCCGGCATACGGATCGCGTACCAAGGCGGTTCGGCTGATCAGGAAGGTTAATTTCCGGGAAGGTATAATCCTTTTTCGATGAAATAGCGCTCCGGCATTGCGATGACGCCCCACTTGACCTTGCTCATCCGCCAGTGTTTCTTGCGGGCATTCCCGCAGGTCATGGCATGCGCGTGGTCGATACCGAGCTTTTCGAGATTGTGTACTTTGGTTCTCGGGTTCTTCCACTGTTTCCAGACGAGACAGCGAAGCCGCCTGATGGTCCAGGTTTTCAGTGCTTTCAGGATGTGCCTGGCTTCGGCGAGGCGGAAGTAATTCCACCACCCTCTGAGGTACATGTTCAGCTCTTTGACAACCTGGTGCAGACTTTTCCCACAGTTCCGGTCCGTCAGTTCCCGGACCCGACGCTTGAACCGCTCAGTGGTTTTGGCGTGGATTCGGATTTTCGACTGGCCGTACATGTGGAAAAACGTAAATCCGAGGAACTTGCGCAACCACGGACGACTGACAGCGCTTTTCTCCTCGTTTACCTTGAGCCTGAGTCTGACGGTCAAGAACCTGGTGATGCTCGCGTACACCCGCTCGGCCGCTTTAAGGCTTTTGCAGTAGATCCTGAAGTCGTCGGCGTATCTGACGAATTTGTGCCCTCTGGCTTCCAATTCCTTATCCAGTTCGTCCAGGACGACATTGGAAAGTAGTGGTGACAGCGGTCCGCCCTGGGGCGTGCCTTCGTCAGTATAGATCACCACACCGTTGATCATCGTTCCGGCGTTCAGGTACCCGCGGATCAACTTCAGTACACGTTTGTCCGCCATCCTGGACGCCAGCCGACTCATCAGCCGGTCGTGGTTGACCCGGTCGAAGAACTTCGACAGATCCATGTCGACAACGTAGGTATATCCATCCAGCAGGTATTGCTTGGACTGCAGGAGCGCATCGTGGGCCGATCTTCCAGGTCTGAATCCATAGCTGAACTCGGAAAAGATCGGATCCCAGATCTGCCCCACCATCTGGGCAATGGCCTGTTGGATGACCCTGTCCAGCACGGTTGGAATCCCGAGCAGGCGAACCCCGCCGTCCGGTTTGTCGATCTCCTTTCGCCTCACCGGCAAGGGTTGGTAGCTCCCATCGAGCAATGCCGCCCTGATTTTCGGCCAGTGCCGCCTCAGGTAGACTCCGATCTGATCGACGGTAATCTTGTCAATGCCCGGAGCGCCCTTGTTGGCACAAACCTGTTTCAGGGCCATGAACATATTCCGGCGGTCAAGGATCATTTCCAGCAGCCGGTCATTTCCTCCCAGACTTTCGGACATCTGCGACGCTATGAACATTTCCATCTGCTGAGGCCTTATGTTCATAA
The DNA here is from genome assembly GCA_963668645.2 of Desulfobacterales bacterium. Taxonomy (GTDB): domain Bacteria; phylum Desulfobacterota; class Desulfobacteria; order Desulfobacterales; family UBA2174; genus UBA2174. Next base: position 72,388 of record CAXXWC010000021.1, on the reverse strand, counting down.
GTACGCACCTCCTACTGGTCAGTATCATTTACCCAAACCATTCGGCTGGGTACCGTTCGGGCCTTCGTCGGGGTGAGACTTCCGGGTATTCTTCTCCCTTTATTTGGGAGGCCCGGCTCGTTTCCACCGGCTACTATGCCCTCTGCTGACTTCTGCCTCGCGGTAGCCTCCCCTTACGGTTTGGTCAGTCCGCCGAAACGGACGGCAAGGCAGCTCTCCCGGGGTGAACACGCATCTTTCCGCACGTGAACGCCGAGTATACGTCCTTGGCCTATGATGGATAGAGGACTTCGCCTTGTGTTGCAGGCTCGTCCCACCAAGACCGCCTGACTCGATTCTTGTTCATCGCCCCGTGCGTTCGCGGTACCCTGCCGCAGCAGGGCGGCCTCCTTCCCAGACCCCGTCGCCGGAAGCCCGGTTGCCATACCGCTATGCCCTTCGCCTCCACCTGGCTGGGCTTGGGACTTGCTGAGGCCGCAGATATCGGGTAAGCTCAGCGCACCCTTGAGAATACGTGCCGTGCCCGGCACACAACCACGCTCATCCAGGCGGACGCGGCGGAGCCGCGCCGCTGATGCCCGAGTTAATGGCTTAAAAACACGATCTATATCACTTATAAATACTACCCGTATTGTTAAATATTTTGGGATTCAAGTTTAGTGCAGGTAACATTGATTTTGTGTAAGCGTTCACGGGGTAAAGGAAACCGTGGTCTGAGCTATATCCAAGACAGATCGGGCTTGTCGTTGTTGAAGAACGATTCGATGCAGAGTTCCAGGGTCTGGAAGGTTGATTTCGCTTTTAACCGACAAGTTTCCTTCAGGGAGAGGATACGTTCTACCCAGCGATTTCCTTTTTCACTTTGGGTGCCGAGGCTGCGCTTTCGCCACAAAACCCCGAAGCGAAGCGCCCGTTCGGCCCGGTTGTTGGTCGGCTCCACGCCCTCGTGTTCGATGAAGAACCAAAGCGAGTCGATTTCGCGTAAAATCTGTCGAGCCAGCTGGCCAGCGTCGGATTTATCGGGCTCCCACAGAGACAGCGCGAACAACAGTTGTGCGTAATACTGCTGCCATTGTCGCGGCGGCGGTGGATCTTTGGCAAATTGAATCAACTGCCGAAGCAAGGATGCCATGATGTGCCCGAAGCGTCGTAGATCAGGTTTTTTCCTCTCGCACAAGGCATCGGCCTTGCGGATCAGATGGGCAAGACAAGTTTGGCGCCCATGAACCCAGTTTCGGTATAGGCCGTAGGAGTCGCTGACCAGAATTCCTCGCCAATCCTGGATCAGCTGGTTGAAGGCATCCTTGGAACGGTGGGCATCGATACGATAGAAGGCCACCCGATCATTGACCATGGCCCACAGCCACTGAAGGCCGTTTTGGTTAAACCAGGACGTCTCGTCAATGTAATTGCACAGCGAACTGCGGGCCACGTCCCCGATGGCTTTGTATGCCGGAGTAATGGCCTCCGAAGCCCGGTCGACGATTTTCTGAATGGTGCCCGTGGCGATGGGCATACGCAGAACCGATTCGCATATATGCTTGACATCGTTTCGGCTCATCGCCTTGATGCCGCTCAACTCGGCGATCAACGCACTCAATCGCGGACCGTATCCATAGCGAACCGGCTCGGGCAGCACGGCCTTGACAGTTTTCCCACAGCTGGGACAGTCGCAGCGGTGAAGTATAAAATGGCTGATCTCCATTTGGATTTCGGGCAGCTCGATATGCTGATGGGTATAAAACGGTTCCATCCGGCTTCCTCCGAAGTCGGTGTTGCCGCAACGACAGCGTTCGGGCATCAACGCATGAGATTTATTTGGACTCAGCATTTGCTGCTTGTAGGCCTTATGGCCTTTCTGGCCGCCCTTGGGGCGACTTCCTTTTTTTCCATTCTTCCGGCCGGATCGGTCAAACGGGCTGTCGGATGACGGCGGCTTGCTGGAGTTTCGAGAATTTTCCCGGGTCTTCACCTCCAGCTTTTCGATTCGCTTGCCGTAATCGTCAACTTGCTTCTGCAGATTATGCAAAGCCTGCTCGAGGTAAAGGATATAGTGCCGGACAGGTTCCGGCGTAAGATGCCATTCAAGGTCTGTGAAGGGTCTTTTCGTCTCCATGGAAAAGAGCCTATCACACTAGAAAACGAATGTCTAGATTTTTTTAACAATTTCAATACTTTATGTCATAATGTATCTTTCTCTTGTGAATTCAGCACGTTAGACTTCGGAATTGTAACTCCGGGATACCCCGTGAACGCTTACGATTTTGTTGCTACAAGAATAGCAGGAGTAAAACGATGGAAAACAAACCCACATACGAAGAATTAGAGCAAATATTGAGAGAGCTAAAATCAGATAAAGATGCACTATCTATCCGATATAGTTCAATAGTTGATAATAGCATGGATGCAATTTTTTTAACTGCACCAGATGGTAGAGTGTTTTTTGCCAATCAAGCAGCATGTGATCTTTTTCAAATGACTGTCCAAGAAATAATAGAGGGCGGACGTGATGCTGTTTTGGAGACAAAAGATCCGAGATTACCCAAAGCACTTGAAGAGAGATTAAAAACGGGCAATTTTAGGGGGGAACTTAACTTCAAGAAAAAAGATGGGACAACGTTTCCAGGCGAAGTATCCTCATTAATTTTTTCTGATTCTCAGGGACACCAGCTAACCAGCACGGTTGTCAGAGACATTAGTGCTCAGAAGCAGCTTGAAGAGGATTTAGCAGCATCTGAGAGGTGGATGCGTTGTATTTTTAACTCATTAGAAGAAGGTGTTTTCGTTGTTTCAACGGAACGGAATTCGGTAAATATAAATAATGCTGCCGAAAAAATTTTTGGATATTCAGCTGAAGAGCTTATAGAAAAATCAACAGAAATTTTGCATGTTGATTTTCAACATTATGAAGAATTCGAAAAACTTATTAATGAGTCTTTTGACAGTGGTGAAACAGCAAATTTCGAGTTCCAATTGAAAAGAAAAAATGGAGAGCTGTTTCCGTCGGAACATAACGTATCACTATTAAAAGACGAGGATGGAAAGAAAATAGGAATTGTCAGTGTTGTACGAGATATATCTAAGCTAAAGCAAATTGAAAAAGACAGGGAAAAGCTGATCTTTGATCTTCAAAAAGCATTAATAGAAATTAAGAAACTTAGCGGTTTGTTACCGATTTGTTCAATTTGTAAAAAAATTCGTGATGATCAAGGATATTGGGAGCGGATCGAATCTTACATAATGAAGCACTCAGATGTTGATTTCACCCATGGCATCTGCCCTGAATGTGCAAAAAAATATTATCCAGATATGGATCTTTATGATGATTGATCTGAATTAATGATTATTATTCTATTCTTGAGTTTAACCAAAATAATATTTTTAAAACATACCTGATACATTCATGAATATTTAAAAAATGCAATGCAGAAAAATCAATAACTGAAAAACGTCATATAACCATCGCATGAAGGCGGACAGGGCTTCCGCTCAGGTTCCAGCCCTGTCGCTTATGCGAAATGTTCAAGTAAGACTTCGTCAGGAAAATGAATCACAAATACGGCAAAATTGTTGGATATTATGCGAACTATAAGGGGACACAAGATTTGCTGTGTGACGGTGATTCATGCGTCATAGCGGGTGAATTTGCCACAAGATTTGACCCGCAACCGTTCCATATCGACCGGAATGCAGCCAGGGGATCGATCTTTGGCGGGCTTGTCGCATCATCGCTCCACACGATGTCCGCCTGTACCCGCAGTGTTGTGGAAGCGATCGGTGAGGTGGCGATTCTGAGTGGCGTCGGGATGTACGAGGCCAAGATGTTCAATCCGGTGAGGCCGAACGACGTGCTTTCCGTCGACGCGTGGTGGACCGATCTCAAATGCTCTCAAAGCAAGCCGGATATGGCTTTCGCCGGCATTAGATGCATGGTCACCAATCAGAAGAGGGAATCGGTCATTGCGTATGGGTATCGATATATCGTCGCCTGTCGAAACCCGTCTTAGGCGGAGAGCTCAGAATTTCGGGAAGCATCGTGCTTCTGCGGGACGGTCCGCAGCAGCCACCTGAAAGCCCCGTGTCAGCCAACAATTAAACCGATAAGGAACTTAAATATGAACTTAAGATACACTCTGTCATTTCTCAGGATGATGAGGGTCCCAGGGTTATTTCCCATCATGTCGGACTGGCAGGCATTTATCAGGATGCATTTCATCTATGCCGCTTATGAATCCGGGCTGCTGAAGGCCCTGGCTGTTCCGCGCACCAGGGAGGAGTTGATCGGGGATCTGGATGTCAAGTGTCCGGAAGTCTTCGATGCACTTTTGGAAGTCGGCCTTGCTTCAAAAGAATTGGCGCTCAATGGCAGCCGGTTCCAGATCCGCGGAAAGCGTTCAAAGGCCGTCCTGGGACCCGATGGGGACATGTTGGCAGCCATGATTCAGGCCAATGTCACTTACTACAGCGATGCCTATCGCAACGCGGCCGACCGGGTTTATGGCGGTGAACTCAGCGACGATTTGGCAAGAATCGGGGATTTGGTGGCTCGGTTTTCAAAGATTTCCGAGCCCATCATCAGAACCTTCATTGCCGGGAACGTGCAGGGCAGGAATCCCCTGCGGATTTTCGACATCGGATGCGGATCAGGGGTGTTGCTGAAAAGCGCCTATGATGCAAATTCCTTCGCATCCGGTGTGGGGCTGGACATCGACGAGGCTGTGGTGCAGCAGGCTCAGCGCAACATGGAGACCTGGGGCCTTTCGGACCGCTTCAAGATCCTTGGCGGAGACGTACGCACGGTTTCCAGGGAACTGACTGACCCTTTCGATGTCATTACGCTCTACAACCTCATATATTACTTCGAGAAAACCGAGCGTCCGGAGCTGCTGCGAACGCTTCGGGAAATGCTCGCACCCCAAGGCGTGCTGGCCGTGGCAATGGGTTTCAATAGCCGCGGAAAGGACATAGGGATGGCAAACCTCAATCTGGTCAACGCTTCCCTCAAAGGGGTCACGCCGCTTCCGCAACTCGAAGAGGTGACATCGCTTTTAAAGCAATGTGGATTCAGCACCATTGAAATCCATCGGTTCATGCCCGGGAGTACGTTTTATGGGATCGTCGCGCAAAAATAGCCTTGGAGTTGCCGGTTTGAAAACCGTGGATCGGGTTCGAGGTCAAGGCCCGGGATGGCGAAATAGCGGCACATCCAATTGCATCTGTCAGCATCTTGAGGAAGCCTGAAACACCGGGACCAGGCCCCAGACAGGGCTTTGAAACCGGTCCTGCGCATCATCAGACATCACCCCCTCCTCTTGCAAAACTCTTATTCCCTGCTTATTCCTGATAGTGCCGCTAAAAAGGCTGGGTTTTTCCGTGCGGGAAAAACAGAACCGGAAAAGAATCACACGGCTTTTTGCTGCCTGATACCATTCCGGGTCCTGTGGCTGGCCGGGAAGGGCGGAGCAGATTGACCGCAAAGGAGGGGCTATGAAAAAGAACCCAAAGTTATCCAGACGAGCCCTTTTGGCCGCTGCCGGCGGCACCATCATAAGCATCGGGTTGCCAGGAGTTTTCATCAAGCTCTCGGACGACGAGCAGCGCGCTCTGGCCGCCGAGACCAGACCGGACGGCCGGCCGCGCCTTCCCCCCGGGCAGTTGGCCATCGAAAAGATACGGGATATGGGAGGGAAGCCCGGAACCGCAACCATCCAGAACTGGACCCTTCGCATCCACGGCGAGGTGGAAAAGCCAGCCGTTTTATCCTACCCGGAGCTACTCCAGCTGGACCAGGTCAATGTCACCTGCGACATTCACTGCGTCACCGGCTGGACCCTTCTGGATTCCCAATGGAGGGGCGTGCGGCTGGCAACCCTCTTGGATCTGGTCGGGCCACGCGGGGATACCGGTTTTATCATTTTTGAGGCGGCCGGGGGATATACCAGCAATGTGCCCATCAGTGATATCCGAAACGAGAGCGTCATCCTGGCCCATAGTCTGTTCGGCGAAAAATTGCCCCAGGAACATGGCGCGCCGGTGCGTGTGGTGGTCCCTGACCGGTACCTTTATAAGAGTGCCAAGTGGGTGGAAGGCATCAACGTCACCTCCCGTGATGAGCCGGGATATTGGGAAACGCGAGGCTACAGCAACTCCGCGGACCCCTGGAAGGAAGAACGCTATCAGTAGGATCCGGCCCCGGACGGTTTTGCCCGAGCCAGTAATGGTGGCGCTTTTATCGCTGGGCCGGCCTGTGTCCGTTCAAGTGGTTAAACCGTATTTTCCCCCTTTCACCTTTCTTCCAAACGGCACGTCCAACTTTTTCATCCTGTGGCGCAAGGTTCGCGGGTTGATGCGCAGAAGTTCAGCCGCGCCCCCCGGCCCCTCCACCTTGCCACCGGCAGCGGCCAATGCCTGCCGGATATGCCGGGCCATGGCCTGATCCAGGCTGATCAGATCTTCAGGTTGCGAGGCGCCCTTGCGGGATGCCGGGTTGAAAGGCGATTGATGGTTATCGGAATTCGTTTCGTTCAGGCTGTGAAAAAGCAGTTGTTCGCCCCGGCATAAAATCAATTCCCGTTCCACGGCGTTTTCCAACTGGCGCACATTTCCCGGCCATCGGTAGGCAAGAAGCTGATCCAGAGCTTGCGGCGCCAGGGCCGGGGCTCGCTCCAGTTTCATTTCACGGCACTTTTTCTGAATGAAATGTTGTAGCAGGGCCGGGATGTCCGATCTGCGGCTGCGTAGCGGTGGGATATGGATCGGAAAGACCTTCAGGCGGAAGAAAAGATCGTGGCGAAAACGACCGGCATCCATCATCTGATCCAGGTTGCGATGGGTAGCGGCGATGATGCGGATGTCCACCGGGATGGTTTCGGTGCCGCCGACCCGCTCGATTTCCTTTTCCTGCAGCACCCGCAGCAATCTGATCTGGGCTTCACGGGACAATTCGCCGATTTCGTCCAGAAAGAGGGTCCCTCCGGCGGCCCGTTCGAAGCGCCCGCGTTTGCGGGAAATCGCTCCGGTGAAGGCCCCCTTTTCATGACCAAACAGCTCACTGTCCATCAGCGATTCGGGAATCGCACCGCAATTGACCTTGATCAGCGGTCCTTGCCGCCGGGGTGAGAGGTTGTGGATCGCGCTGGCAATCAGCTCCTTGCCCACGCCGGTCTCTCCCAACAGCAATACCGGGCTGTTCAGCGGAGCGACCTGGCGAACCAGATCCATGACCTCCCGTAATCCGAAATCGGCGCCCACAACTTCTTCGCCGGTGATGCGGCGCAGTTCGTCCTGATAGTAGCGGTTGTCGTCGAGCAGAATGTTCTGGAGCTTCTTGAGCTCGCGCCAGCGGATGTTGTTGGCCAGAGCAATGGAGAAGGGTTCGTTTAGCAGCGACAGCAGGTGGCCGTGTTCCGCATCGAACTGGCGGCCGGGCTCCCCATGGACGGCGACGACACCGATGAAGGCCTTCTCTATCACCAGGTCCATGATCAGGCAGGCCAAGTCCGCGCACCCCACATACTTGGCCGGTGGACCCGCCACCGGATCATCGCCGGCCTTGGGCACCCGCCGTACACGGATGGAGCGCTGGGCGTCGACCTGTTTGCGGCCCTGGCCGGACAAGGCGACTTTGGCCGCCAGGGCCTTGTAACGCTCCCGGTCGGCATGGGCGATGATCTCGGCGACGCCGGTGCTGCTGTCGTATAGATGCAGGCTCATGTCCTTGGCCGGCATGAAATCCCGGATAAAGAGCAGGCAGTGCCAGAGTGCCTTTTCGATATCCAGGCTGCTGCAGATTTTCAACGTGGCATTCAGAAAGAAATCTTTTTCATCGATGGGCATCATGCTGCCTTTCAGGGCGATTCTATTAAATATGATCGTTTTTTGAGACCTATCTTATTCGATAGATTGTTACTGCGTATTTGATAGATATACAACTCCGCAACGTCTCTTCCTTTCTCAATCATAATATAACTATTTAATATATTGGAATAATATAATTTTTCAAGCGGTTGGTACAACCCTTGCTGGTACATGCGGTGATTCCACGCTTGTGACCGTTAACACATCGCCAGCCAATTCGATTCCAGGATGAGACCATGCCATGGATGGAAATCATAAAGGTACAAACCGCAGGCAGCCATGCAGCAGGCGCTTGCCGCGATTATCTCGCGCAGATCGGCCCCCCGCAGGAAGTACACGGCCCGACTGAGATTTTGCATTACCACAATGCCACAATAGACGGCTGTTTCATGCTGGCACTCAGGTGGACAACGGATCGCATCGCAGCGCAAGGCAGCGGCCTGGCTCAGTCCATCATCAGGGAACTGAAACGGTTCGGATTGGTGGACCATTCCGTATGGTCGGCCTCCATATCCGTCGAAGGATCAGCGGGAGAATCATGACCCATCAACTCAGCAAATCACAGAAAGTCATTCAGAAAACGGCAATGGAATTTGCCAGGGGCGAATTCGACAAGGATACGGCCTGCGAGTTTGATCGGAGGGCGGAATTTCCAAATGAAATCTGGAAAAAAGCCGGTGAACTGGGCTTTATCGGCATCCACTTGCCCGAAAAGCTTGGCGGCGGCGGGATGGGCTGGCTCGAAAACGTCCTGGTGGCCGAAACCCTGGCAGCCAGAGATTCCACCACCGCAGCGGCGCTGATGCTGGCCGGAATGGCCGCCGAGTGGCTGGCCCGCTTCGGCAATCCGACGCAGCAGGCGACGCTGCTTTCCGAGATCCTCGAAGGCCGCACGTGTCCAGGCACCCTGCTGGGCCCGGTGGTCGATGAGATGCCGAACAGCTCCCTGTGTTTGAACGAAGCCGGACCGGATGCCGCCTGGTGCCTCGACGGTGAACTGGCCGGCGTCATCAATGGCGCCAACGCCGACGTCCTTTTTCTGCTCTGCCGGGATCATACAGCGCCCGCCGCTTGCAGCATGCTGATGCTCGACGGCGGCCAGCCGGGCGTGCTTTCCGGGAACGACGCCCCGATGCTGGGGCTGCGCATGACCGGCATGGCCCGCATCCGCTGCGACGGGGTGCATGTCACGCCGGCAAACCTCATCGGCAGGCAGGCCCGGGGACTGGAGCAGGCCGCGCGCCTGCTGCCGGAGCTGCACCTGCTTCTGGCCGCCCTGGCCCTGGGCACCGCCCAGGGCGCTTTTGAGCGGGGCTTGGCCCATGTGAAAGAACGGGAACAGTTCGGCCGCAAGATTGCCGAATTTCAGGTCACCCGCCAGAAACTGGCCGAGATGGCGCTTTGTATCGAGCAGGTCCGCAGCCTGACCTACCAGGTCGCCATTCACAGCGATCCTGAAAAGATCGACCCCAGGATGGCGGCGATGGCCAATCTGGCGGCGACCCGGGCCGCCGTGAACGTTTCCTGCGAGAGTATCCAGCTCTTGGGTGGGTATGGCTTCACCACAGAGTACGATGTGGAACGCTGCTACCGTGATGCCAAGGCCCTGCAGATTCTCAGCGGTCACAAAAACGATCTCACCGAGACGATCGCCGCTGCGGTGATCGGCAAGTTGAAGCGTTAACAGCCTATGGAGAAACAGATATCAGGCTGGCAGAGTGTCCGTCCAGAAATGAATGGACAATAAGGAATCCGGAGACGATGAACCAACTGCCCTACACCGACGCGCACCGCAGCTTTCGCCGCAGGCTGCGCGATTTTCTCAAGGCCGAGGTGGTACCACATGTCGAACAGTGGGAGGCGCAGCACCTGATCCCCCGGGATATCTGGCGCAAGATGGGCCGGGAGGGGTTTCTTTGCACCGCCGTTCCGGAAGCCTATGGCGGGCTTGGGGGCGATTTCCTCTATTCGGTGATCGTCAACCAAGAGCTGGTGCGGACCAATCATGGCGGCCTGATGGCCCAACTGCACAGCGATATCGTGGTGCCCTACATCCTGACATTCGGCACGGAAGCCCAAAAGGCGCGCTACCTGCCCGGTTGCGTCAACGGGGACATTGTCACCGCCGTGGCCATGACCGAACCGGATGCCGGCAGCGACCTGGCAGGCATGTGCGCCACCGCGGTGGAGGAGGATGGCCAGGTGGTGCTCAATGGCGCCAAGACGTTCATCTCCAACGGGCTCCATTGCGATCTGGTGGTGATGGCCGCCAAGGACCCGGAAACGACCAATCCGCACAAGGCACTCTCTCTTTTTCTGGTCGAGGACGGCACACCCGGATTCAAGAAGGGCAACCGGATCGATAAGCTGGGCATGCGCAGCCAGGATACGGCCGAACTCTTCTTCACCAACTGCCGGATTCCCCAAGACAACCGGCTGGGTCCCAAGGGGGCCGGCTTCGTTCAGTTGATGCAAAAACTGCAGCAGGAACGCCTGGTGGTGGCCATTTGGTCCATGTCCATCGCCGAGCAGATCTTGCAGTGGACCGGTGCCTTTTGCCGCAAGAGCCGGTGTGGCCTGACGCCGCTGGCAAGCTCCCAGGCCGTTCAGTTCGCCCTGGTGGAAATGGAAACCGACCTTCGCATCGGCAGGGCGTTCCTCAACGATCTGATCATGGCCCACAGCCGGAACCGGCAGGTGACCATGGAAACCTCCATGGCCAAATACTGGATTTCGGAAAAGGCCAACCAGATTGCCAACCGGTGCCTGGAAGTGGTGGGGGATGTGGCTGCCACGGAGGCCTGCCCCATCGTGCGCATGTGGCGCGATGTGCGCATCCACACGATCTTTGCCGGCACCAATGAAATCATGAAGAGCATCGTTGCCAAGGCTCTTCAATTTTAATCAGCGCAAGACCGGCCGGCGTTCAATCGGAATTGACAACAACTCCCGGTACATCTGACCCGGGAACAAACAAAAGGACTGAACAATGGAGCTGAAAGATTGTGTAGCCGTCGTCACCGGCGGAGCATCCGGCCTCGGGGAAGCTACGGTCAGGCAGGTGATCACAAAGGGGGGCAAGGCGGCGATTTTCGATTTTGACGCCGACAGGGGCGAGAGGTTGGTCGCAGAGCTGGGCCAGGCGGCGATCTTCTGCAAAACCGACGTGACGGACGAAGCCAGCGTGCAGGCGGCCATCGACAAGACCGTGGCAGCCTTTGGCGGGATTCACGTGGCGGTCAACTGTGCGGGGGTCGGCACGCCCAAGAAGGTGATCGGCCGAGACGGCAGCCCCATGCCCATCGATTTTTTCAACAAGGTGATCCAGATCAATCTGGTGGGCACCATGAATGTGGTCCGGCTGGTCGCGGTCCGGATGCTGAAAAACGCGTCCAATGCGGACGGGGAAAAGGGGGTCATGATCAACGTGGCCTCGGTGGCCGCCTTCGAAGGCCAGATCGGTCAGGCCGCCTACAGCGCGTCGAAGGCGGGCGTGGTGGGCATGACCCTGCCACTCGCCAGGGAGTTCGCCGACTGCGGAATTCGTGTCAACACCATCGCCCCGGGGATTTTCATGACCCCCATGGTGGCCGGCCTTCCGGAAAAGGCCCAGGCGGTCCTGGCCGGCATGATGCCGTTTCCCAAGCGACTGGGCCGTCCCTCGGAATTTGCCATGCTCGCGGCCCAGATCGTCGAGAATCCCATGATCAACGGTGAAACCATCCGGTTGGATGCCGCCATCAGGATGGCCGCCAAATAGGAGTGTTCATCCATAAACGGCGCCTTTCGGCCCCTGGCGGCGTTCTCGCTCGTTTCCAATCCTCGACATAGCGGGGCTATGCCTCCGGTTGGAAACTCGCTCGGGCCTTGCCAGGAACCCAAATTCACCATTTATGGGCGGACACGCGGAGACGAACACATGACATTCGACACCATTCTCTTCGAAACCGCCGGCCCCGTGGCCGTGGTCACCCTGAACCGGCCCAAGGCCCTCAACGCCCTGTGCCGCCAACTCGTTGCTGAACTCGATCAGGCTCTGGATTCGATCGAAAAGGACGCCGATATCAGGGCGGTCATCGTCACCGGCAGCGCCAAGGCATTTGCCGCCGGGGCGGATATCAAGGAAATCGCGGCGATCCGGTCTCCTGCCGAGGCAAGGGGGTACATCACCGAAATGCAGCGCGTCTTCAACCGCCTCGAAGGCCTGGATCGACCCGTCATTGCCGCCGTGGCCGGGTTCGCTTTCGGGGGCGGGTGCGAATTGTGCATGGCCTGCGATGTGCGTATTGCCGCCGAAAACGCCAGGTTCGCGCTGCCGGAAATCAAGCTGGGACTGCTTCCCGGGGGCGGCGGCACCCAGCGGCTGCCACGACTCATCGGCGCCGGGCGGGCCAAACAGCATATTTTCTCCGGCGAGCCCTTCGACGCCCAGGAGGCCTATCGCATCGGTCTGGTGAATGCCGTGGTGCCCACCGACGCGCTGATGGACGAGGCCATGAAACTGGCGGGCTCCTATGCCGCGCGTCCGGGCTTTACGCTGAAAACCATCAAGGGCCTGATCGACGAAGGGTTCGATATGCCGCTGGCCGCAGCCCTGGCCCATGAGATGCGCTGTTTTGAGATCCTGTTTTCAACCCGGGACAAGGAAGAGGGCGTGGCGGCGTTTCTGGAAAAAAGAACCCCCGCATTTCAACACCATTGACATTCCGTCGGGGACTGAATGCTTCCGGATATCGCATTGTCCGGTAACCGAAAGGAGTACCCATGCGAAGAGTAGCCGTCATCGGCGGCGGTCACACCCGGTTCATGGCCAATTCGCCCAATACCGGGGTGGAGCTGCTCGCCGAAGCATCCATGGATGCCATCGTTCATTCCCATCTGACCCCCAAAGACATCCAGGCGATTTATTGCGGCAACGTGCTGGGCGAGTTCAGCGACGGCCAGGGCATGTGCCATTCCTACCTGGCCAGTGAAATCGGCTGCAACCACGTGGCGGCCACGCGGTTCGAAGGCGCCTGCGCCACCGCCACCATCGCCGTGCGGGATGCGGCCATGTGGGTGGCCTCCGGCGCTTACGACATCGTTCTGGTGTGCGGCTATGAAAAGGCCACGGCCATGGGAACGCCCATGGCCACCCGGACCTTTGCCATGTTTTGCGACAGCCGCTTCGAAAACCCGGCCGGCTTCACTTTTCCGGCCGTATTCGCCATGCTGAGCCACCTCTACGCCAGCCATTACAAGATCCCGCTGGAAAAGCTCAAGGAGCAGATGGCCCTGGTGTCGGTGCAGTCCCATCACTACGGCGCCAAAAACCCCAACGCCCAGTTCCAGAAGGAAATCACGGTGGAAAAGGTGTTGAATGGGCCCATGGTGACCACGCCCCTTCAACTGCTCGACTGCTGTCCGTTCTCGGACGGGGCGGCGGCCGTGGTGCTGGCCTCGGAAGAGGTGGCCAAAAAGCTCACTGACAAGCCCGTCTACATCGCCGGCACAGGCCAAGCGTCCTCCGGTCACATCGCTTCCCAGTACAAGTGCCTGCCCCGTTTGCGGGCCAGGGAAATCTCGGTGAAACAGGCCTATGACATGGCCGGTGTGGGACCGCAGGACATCGATGTCTGCGAGCTGCACGATTGTTTCAGCATCGCCAGCCTCATCGCGGCCGAAAGCCTGGGCTTTGCCGAATTCGGCAAGGCCGGCGAGCTGTGGCAAAAAGGCGAGACCCGAATCGGCGGCAAGATCCCCATCAACATTTCCGGCGGATTGAAATCCAAAGGCCACCCCATCGGCGCCACCGGCGTCTCCCAGGTCTATGAAGTGACCCGGCAGCTGCGCGGCGAGCTGGTGGACCAGGGACGCCAGGTGGAAGGGGCCAGGGTCGGCCTGGTGGATACCCTGGGCGGCGACGGGATCATCGTCAACCTGGTCCTGAAAAGAGATTGAGCCGGTTTTTGAAAAGGAGCCTGCAATGAAATACAAAATCGATTTTTGCGCTTACAGCGACGCGCTGAAGCAAAACAAGCTACTCGGATTGAAGTGCCAAAGGTGCGGGATCGTCACCTGCCCGCCCAAGATGGTGTGCCAGGAGTGCGGTGCAAGCGACCAAAAGATCATCGAGCTGAGCGGAAAAGGGGAGATCAAGACGTTTACCACCACCTACGTCGCGCCCCTGGGCCGTGAGGTCGAGGTTCCCTACACCATTGTGATGGTCGCCCTTGATGAAGGACCGTGGATTTCCGGAAACCTCAATGAAATGAACCCGGCCAACGTCACCATGGAGGTGATCGGAAAGCGGGTGACTTTGGGACACAAGGTTTTCCCCGGGGATGTCTACTCGTTCGGCGAGGCGGCGCGACCGTTGTTCAGCTTTTGTTGATCCGTTTCTGAATATAACGCTTGGCAATGAGTGTTGAACAGACCTCTCCGTTTTTACGGAGAATTTGCAGCCCCATGACCCGGATCTGAGCCGTATTCAAAAAAGAAAGGACAAGTATTATGACGAACCCAATCATCCAGGGCTTTCCCTCGACGTCCGGCGACGACTTTCAGCTCAACACCGTTACCTTCATCAAAAGCGCCGCGCGGACTTATCCGGAAGTGGAGATCGCATCTCGCCGGGTGGACGGCACGATGTTCCGCTACACCTATCACGAGGCCTATGGACGTATCCAGCAACTGGCCAACGCGCTGGTCAAGCTCGGGGTCAAGCCTGGCGACCGGGTGGGTGTGGTGGAGTGGAACACCCATCGCTACTGGGAGCTTTACCAGGCCCTGTCCGGCATCGGTGCCGTGCTGTTGCAGGTGAACCTGAGAATCTCGGCCGACGACAAGGTCTACGTCATCAATCATGCCGGCGCCACCCTGATGGTCGTGAACCAAACCCTGCTGCCCCTGATCGAACCGATCGCCGGCCGGTTGGAAAAGGTCCGGGGCTATGTCGTGATCAGCGACAAGTCCATCGATGAGGTGGCCACGCCGTTGAGCCCGGTGAGCGGCTACGAGGAACTGCTGGCGGCCGAGGCCCCGGTGTTCGAGTGGCCCATGATCGACGAGGAGTCGGCCTATTCGGCCTGCTACACCTCGGGCACCACCGGCAAACCCAAGGGGGTGTATTTTTCCCACCGCTGTATTTACCTGCACACCATCACCGTGGCCATGAACCTGAGCATGAACAACCGGGACGTGATCATGCAGACCGTTCCAATGTTTCACTGCCACGGTTGGGGGTTGTTCTTCTGCGCTTGTGCCGTGGGCGCCAAACTTGTCTTTCCCGGGATGTATACCGCCGAAACGACCAACGTGCTGGTAGACCTCATGGTGGCCGAAAAGGTGACCCTCAACGAAGGGGCGCCGGCGATCCTGATGCCCATGCTCGATTACCTGCGATCCCTTCCGGAAAAGCCGCGATTCCACAACCTGCGCATCGTTTCCGGAGCCACGGAGCCGCCCCTGGCCATGATGCGGGGGTATGCCGAATTTGGCGCCGACATCGTGCACGCCTACGGGGCCACCGAGACCACCCCCATCGTGACGAGCAACTTGCTCAAACCTTCCATCGCCGCCTGGCCAGAGGCCGAGCGCTGGGAACTGCGCAAGAAGCAGGGGTTGCCCGTGTGCGGCATCGACGTCAGAATCGTCGACCCCGCGGGCCAGGAACTGCCGCCGGGTGAGGGAAACGCCGGCGAAGTGCTGCTCCGGGGGCCCTGGATCACGCGTGCTTACTACAATGATGAACGCACCGCGGAGGCTTTTGTGGACGGGTACTGGCGCAGCGGAGACGCCGGCTACATCGATGCCAACGGGTACCTGAAGATCAGCGACCGTTTCAAGGACATCATCAAGAGCGGCGGGGAGTGGATTTCCTCCATCGATCTGGAAAATGCCATCATGGCCCACCCGGCCGTGATCGAAGCCGCCGTGGTCGGCATCGAACATCCCAAGTGGCAGGAACGACCGCTGGCGCTTGTAGTTTTGCATAAATACCAGGCGGACAGCGTGACACCGGAGGATATTCTGGAGTTCATCGCCCCCGGCTTTGCCAAGTGGCAGTTGCCGGACCGCGTTCTGTTCGTGGACACGATTCCCAAGACCAGCGTCGGCAAGTTTTCCAAGAAGGAGGTGCGCGCCCTCTACAAGGATTTTTACCTCGATTCGAAGGTCGCATGATGGGTGAGAGGCGGGTAAGGGAGGGGGAAGAAATTCCCCCCATACCTCATCAAGTGTTCTTTAAAACCATAAGTAAATATATTGTGATTACGCTGTTCTGGTCAGACTGCAAGATCATAACCTGCGTTCTGCCAGGCGGTGAGTCCACCGGCAAGGCTGTGCACATGGCTGAATCCATCCTGTTTGAGGTGGCTGGCCACAATGTTGGCCCGATATCCGGTGCCGCAAACCAGAATCACTTCCTCGTCTTTGGGAATATCCAGACTGTCTGTCAGAATATCGGTCATGGGGACGTGGCGTGAACCTCAAATATGGCCCTGTGCCCTTTCTTCGAGGGTTCGAACATCCACGATCTGTCCGCAACCTTCATTGTCCACTTGCTGTTTGAGAAGGTGGGCAGAAATCGGCGACAGGCTGTCGATGGGCATACCGCTGGAAATCCATGCCGCCATGCCGCCGGAAAGATAACCGTAAATGTTATCATAACCGATTCGGTGCAGTTGGGTCGTCATCTGATCATACTTGTCCCGGTCATCCACCACCAGCAGAAGATTGTCCAACGGATTGACGACCATGCCGATCCAGTTGGCCATCTGCTTTTCAAATCCGATATTGATGGCGCCGGGGATATGGAATCCGCCGAAGGAAGCCGTATCCCGGTTATCGATGATCGTTGCGCCCTGTTGGCGGATCTGTTCGAACTGATCGAGATTCAGCGTTTGCTCCAGCGGACAGCGCTCCAGAAGTGGGGCACCATAGGCATTGGTACTGATTATGTGCGTAAAACTTTTCGGCCTGACAGGAAAAGTCCCCGCAATCTGATCATGGAACGCATCAAACCCCGGCAACTGCAGCACCGGCTGGGTCAGACGTTCATAGCCCAGGGTGCTGCTCGCCTTGGCGCTCAACCCTTTGCCGCAAAGGGAGCCCTGACCATGAGCAGGAAAAACCTCCAGATAATCCGGCAGACCATGCAGCTTTTCATAAAGAGAATTATACAGGTTCTTCACCTGTTCATCTAAAATTTCCGCTCCGGCCAGCACCAGAATTGAAATAGAGTTGGGTGTATGGCCAGAGGTATTCAAAATTTGACTCGTTCGTAAAAAGTCCGAAAAACGCGCTTTTTAAAATTTTCCAGTTAATGATATCAATATGTTACAGCAACCAAAAACTAAAATTTCGACTTTTTACGAGAGCATCAAATTTGGAGCTTGACCATGCCGAATTCGATGACATCGCCTTCTTTCAATTCTTTATGATCAAACGTCACGGGGGAGCCTTCACCGTAATAGATATCTACCCCAGAGCGTGATTTTAATTCCTGGTTGCCGCTGACATGATCGGCGTGCACATGAGTTTCAATGATATGGGTGATTTTCATTCCCTCATTTATGGATATGTCCATGTAGTCCTGAACATCCCGCTTTGGATCCACGACCACCGCCTGCCTTGCTCCTGGGCAGCCGATGAGATAGGAATTACACCCCAGACCCGTCACCGTAATCTGCTTGAAATACATCGTTTTAATCCTTTTTTAACCATATCAGTTGGTTGCGGCCGTATGAGTTGCAGGGTATCTCTGCGTTGGATCGCCTATAATGGAGCTGTTTGATTTTTTGCCTCTTGCTTTTAGTAATCATTATTACAAACAATAACCGCTGGCAAGATACAAATGCTAACGGCGTTTGGAGGTGCGCTGAATCCCAAAATGAGGTCATGGGGGACAATACCGGTTGGATCGTCCTGAACAGCGGCGTGGTCGGAGGGACGAACGCCATCCATATTCTCCAAATTTCCTTCGGCATCGAGGCCGTGTTCGCATATGGCCAGCGTGACCTGGAGTGGAGAGCTACAATCCATTTTCGCTCGACAAAGCTTCATGCCTCTACAAACTGACCGAAAGGTACTCTTTATTATATTTTATTTAAACCTAAGAAATATAAAAATTTCTGATTTGCTCTATTTTTCAATCCATTGCTAAATTTTTACTTGAGTCGGATTTATATTTTGTGTATGGTCTGCAACGGTTTGGCCAGCAAAAATTGCTGAACCAGTCTTACCGGGGGAGTTTTGGCCTCGCTCGTAGGCCGGTATCTATAGCGATTTTAGAAATCAAAAACGTATCCAGTTGCATTACTTTTGCTCGATTCGATGCAGGAGGTATGTGTTAGTAGATAGACCCCGATGTACTTCATCCATGGGCGTTAAGATCAAGCTAAAGGGAATTCAAGTCTGTTTTCTATATGTTTCATTAATATCTCAACTTTCGGGATTCGAGAAACGGAATAATAACATTAAATTACAGATAGTTGAAATGGTTTAGGTGGCAAAAGTACTATGCGATATTGCAGCTAAAGTTACTTTTTTATGGGCCTAACGCATTGAAATCACAAACCTGAAAATGAAACCCGAAAGTTGAGTTAATATCAAATATTATGGAAAATCAAAACATGGAAAACTCAAGAACTGCTTTTTATTTTTATAAGCGTGCTATATGGCAATAGCAATGGAAATAGCAGGAAAATTTCTCCATCTTCAAACTGTTTGGATGAGTTAAGAAAAACAAATGAAAATTTATCTTGACACAATGATATATTTCTTATCCTTCATCGGGGGGATAATTTCGATAGTAACTATATATAAATGGCTCGTGCCATATAAGAAAATTGATTGGAAAACCGTAGAAAAAGACGTAATGAAGCTAAAAGAAGATTTGATAACCAAAAATTATATGCCAACTTTAATCGTGGGTGTGGGCCGTGGTGGTTCTATTGTTGGTGCATTGCTGTCAGGATGTTTGGGACATGTGCCTTTGCTTGTAATTGACCGTGTTTACGATTGGAAAAACAATATTCGAAGAGAACGACTTTTTGAACAAATAAATTTGAGTAGTAATTTGGATAAAATTTTGTTAGTTGCGGGTGAGTTGCACACTGGAGGCACAGCAAAGACATACATTGAATATTTTAATAAAATTGGTGCAAGGCAGATAAAATATCTGTCCTTCACAAAGGATCATTTTCCAGCATTTAATCCGGATTTCTACTACATTGAGACAAAAAATCCAGATATAAGATTGCCGTGGATGATTACCAATAAATATAAGAGAGATTCGCTGAGTAGATGTTAATTTAGCCTCAAAAAGTATCGCATATTGTCTTTTATTTTGATGGTGTAATTGCAGAAAAGGCAGGCTATAAATTATATCTCGCTACCACTAATAATATATTAGTTTTTAGGAGACAATTATTGTTTTTAAATCTTTACAATTCGCTTGAATCAATGCATAACATTTGATATTTTTAATGGAAATGAATTAAGAAATTTTGCAGGCTTAGCAGTAAGTTATCGCTCAGAATTAAGAAATATTTTGGCTTACATTCGTTTTCACACCATCCCTCAATCCTTATGCCAAAAGAGGAAGGTTGCGCAGATGATTTATTGTGAGCAAGATGGGATAAGGACAGATGCAGCTCAGGGAGCCCGGATTGCTACGCTGCCCAATAAAATTGGTAGTGTACGTAAAGAGTCATTTGTTCGCTTCGTATACCCATTCCTATTTGACTCAGATGCTTTTTCTTCGTTAACACAATCGATTTCAGAGGCATCGTGGAGGAATGATACGGAATGCCGGCCTATTTGGAAGTCTTCCTGCTTTGCCGAAGACGATTTGCTCCCTCATGTCGCACGCTATCTGAACGAGGGAGGAGGAGATGTTTCTTGCGTGAAAGATGCGGGACACTCGACTGCTCATCTTTGGTCGATGCAGCGAGATGCGCTCGACTCCGTTAACTGGGGGCTGGGCGCCAAAGCCGAATGGAGAATCGAATTGTCCAAAAACAGAACGATTCGATTTCGTTGGGTGTCTATCGAACTGACGATATTCAGGCTTGGAACCGGCTTTTTCACTATTGAGGCATGTCCATGTTCTCATGACTTGGCTTCGTGGATAGATTTTATTTATTATTTTCGTTTCTTTGGGGGCAATCGGGCAACTTCATTACACGCAAGACGTCGCCTCGGTCCCAATATCTGGGAGGATTTCTACCCTCCTGTAATCGACAAAATTGAGGACACCGATAAAGTCTGTTTGCATTCCATTTGCGTTTTAGATTACGTTCTTCGTTCTGCGGTTTCAGGAAAATACGTAACACAACGATGGTGGCAAGATGTATTCATTCCAGGTCAGGCAATTCCGTATGTTTGTTTACTTGTAGAGGATGCACCAACAGAGCCAAAACATAAAGCAGAACTATTATACCTTATACGGACAATTTTTCACTCAAATCAGATGCTTCATCCGAGTGACGATGATATCCGCTTGGATCACGCCAGCGTTCTTTCCTATGCGATGGATCAATGGTTTTTTTTCAGTTTAGATGGTGGTGGATATTTGGCGATGAACCCCCCGAAAGAGGAGTTTTTTGTAAAAACTATGCCAGATCATGTGCGAAAACAATACTTCCTGTTGTTCCTAATTTCAGCTAATCAAAGGTTCTCGCTGATGAGTTTGCAGCAACAGGTAGCAGAAAAGTG
The DNA here is from genome assembly GCA_963668645.2 of Desulfobacterales bacterium. Lineage (GTDB taxonomy): Bacteria > Desulfobacterota > Desulfobacteria > Desulfobacterales > UBA2174 > UBA2174. The sequence goes on along the minus strand of CAXXWC010000021.1, from coordinate 51,832 downwards.
GCTCACCCAGAATGTAGCGCATCGAGAACTGACGTTTGAACGTATCTACGAGCACATTCTGGAGTTTGAAGCCAGAGTCTATTTTGCACAGGTTATGCAAAGAGAGCACCACCACCGATGCTACCGTAAATGCCAAGAAGTCTTCCAGATTTCCCAACTTCATGAAGAATTAAGCGGAGAAGTTAAGCGAATGTACGAAAGGATCAATCTAGAACGATCAGAGAGGATGCAGCGCAGGATTGACCTGCTGACTTTTATGATCGGTTTGCCTGCGCTTATGTTCGGTTTTATGAGTGTACCATGGGAAAACCTTGACGTATCATGGACTTGGCGTATTGCCGCTTTCGTTGGGTTGATGGCTTTCGGTGGGATTTTGGTCTTGTGCGTGAGAACTTCAGGAACCGTAAACAAGAACAACTCAATAAACAAACGAATTCGCTATGCGAATGAATGGAGTGGAGCCAAAGACAAGGAAGTGCATCACTGATAAGCACTGCCCGGAGCTGAGACTGGTGTATTGTGATGATTTCTCATGAGATGGCGGATCTATCATGATAAAATCAAACGCAAGATGCCTGGTAAAGGAGTCGATAAATGATGCCGTTGTTGATTTCATCGTGGTTGATCAACACTGTTGCGGGGATCACACTTTCAGTGATGCTGATTGTCTTTCGCCGCAGGTTCAACCTCAAGCGCTGGTTGTACGATGACAAAACCGGAGAATTGCCGCCTTCGGTGACAATTGTGGTTGCTGCCCGGGATGAGGAACAATCTGTAGGGCGTACCCTCCGTGAGTTTATTGCTCTACCAGGTGTCCAGCGGATTATTTTTGTGGATGACGGCTCGGAGGACGACACTCTTCAGATTGCTCGGTCTACAGTATATAATGATAACCGCGTTCAGATCCTGGAAGCCCCCCAGCTTCCTTCTGGATGGATAGGCAAGTCACATGCTATCCATTGGGCAAGCCAGCGTGTGACCTCTGATTTCATCCTGTTCAGCGATGCTGATGTTCACCTTAATCTCCTGCCTCTTAAAGAGATTATAACCCACATGAAAGAGGATAAACTTGACCACATAGGAGGAAATTTCCGACTCGATCTGGAGGATATTTCAAGCGCAATAACAGGACCTGTGCTTTCGGCTTTGGCCTTCGTAGCGCTTGGTTTATCTGCCTCGCGGAGCGGAGCAGCAACGGGTGCCTTCAATCTCGTTCGAACGGAAGCATACCGACAGAACGGTGGACATTCATCGATTCGCGACCAGATCGTGGATGATGTCGCCCTCGCACGATTGCTTAAAGGCAGGGGCCTGCAGTCGCAGTTTCTTGATCTAAGTCCGGCCGTCTCCGTACGTCTTTTCAAGGGCTTCGGAGGTTTCGTTTCAGCCGTCTCCCGCCCAGCCATCTCTTTTCTTGGTGATTCTCCACTTCTGGTGTTTGCACTGAGTGGGTTCAGTCTCTTGCTATCAACCGCATTTATCATTGGACCTATTGTACTATTGGTCAATTTTTTTGGCGGGCTTTTGGATGGAAACGCTCCTGGCATCGCTCTCATAGTATTCATTGTCTCAACTTATGTCCTGTCATCGCTTCCCTTCGTACTCGCCGGGTGGCTCCACTCACGTTCAATTTGCTGGGGATTTGCGAGTCCCATCGGGCTTATAATTATGACAACCGCTGTTACGGTAGCGGCGATAAGATGTCTGTTAGGACTGGAGGTCCGCTGGAGAGGTCGCTCGTATCCGTATCTTAGGCCTCCCCGTAAGCCCCAATTTCCTTAACGAGGATTATTAAATGAGAATATCAGTCGAAAAGGGCAGGATGTTTGGAGTGGCGTGGCCATGGGTTCGGTTTGTCCTTTCAAATACCGACATCATGACGGCAGTTAACCATGCTCCTTTTCAGGTGCAGAAAGTCTCAAAAAGCAAATTCCACGGTAAAATGTTCGGGGTTACCGTGAAGATGCAAGTCGTGGAAGACGCCAAGCCAGACCCAAAAGACGAAATCCATATCATTGTTGATGTAGGCATGCCGTTAGGATTGGGCAGGACGCATACGACCGCCCACTATCGCTACCTTGCGACGGACATAACGACGACGATGGTGGACCTTCAGTTCACGATAGATACGGTCGGACTGGCTATGGCGCTTTATACCAGAAGCCTGAAACGTCGTATAGATGACTATTTGGACCGAGTTATGGCCGACAATGAGAGGGCGGGTGTCTTGTTGCAAGAGGATGATCCATCGTTGAAGGATTTACTGGACAAAAAGCAACTCGCAAGAATAAATGAATTCAGAGGTAAATGGGGCCAGGTTGCTACTATGAAGCCGGCAATCGAGCTCCCCCTTTCCATCTCGACGATAGACGATCAGATGGCGTGGCATCCAGAACTCGCAGAGCTAACCGGCTTATACGAACGCGTCCGGGGAAAAGCCAGCCTGATTGAACAAGAACTCATCCGGATACGGGAGACACGCGATGCAGTAGCCACTCTTTTGGTTGCCAGAAGAATGTTGGAGGTCATCGTCACCCAAATCTGCAAAGAGAACCTAAATCGTGAACGTGGCACCGAACCGCTTGCAAGGATATTGGACAAAATCGGTCATGCACATGTAGTTCCCGAGTATGTTGTAACATCAATGGGTAACCTCAATCGCCTCTCTACCTACGGAGCGCACCCAAAGCATTTTTCGCCCAGGCAAGTTAGAGAAGCACTTCTAGCGCTTTGCTCGATCATGGAGTGGTATGTTTCGTCAGAAATTCTAAAGGTCAAGGGATGCAAGGATGACACCGGGGGAGAGGTAGCGAATATTCCCTGCAACTAATCTCGTTTTCTCTTCCGTATGATCGGGGAAGTTTCCGGACTTCACTGATTGAGTACTTACCTGCTGGATAACGAATAACAACGATCTGGCGTTACGAATTGATGTTTTCGCAGGAGCCGATAGCCAACAGCTTCAACTGACGGAGTTCCGCGTTCCCGATAACCCACACTCACTATGGCGTTTCTATCCGCGAAAGACCTACTTAATGACCGACTTTCTTTCATATCTTGATTTCGCGATGGACATCGTTTGTTTCATGCCTCCAATCGACGAGGTGGAAATTATTGTGCTAAGTCGGGATCAATCAATCCTCATCGCGTTTGGTGCGCTTCTGGTTCTCGTCGTTGCTATTACAGCAGGAGCAATGAAATATGCGTTTTCAGAAAATCCATTGATTGCTACGGTCATGGCCATCTGTGTTGCTGCTATTGGGTTCATTGGGTTGAAGCAAGAAATGCTCAAGGGAATATTCTTGGCAGCATATCCACCTATGGTAGTCTCTATTCGTTTTACCGAAGGGGCTATTGTTGGAGCAAAGACACCGTCACACCTGCGTTTTTGGCATGGCATTCTGTTCTTGGCTCTTGTCGCCGGCCTTTACTTCATTTTAAAGTCTTTGCCGGATGAAAAACTTGTCAAAATCCAGTATGGATGGGCGGTGTTGGGCATTCTGCTGGCCTCTTTACTATGGACACGCACGATAGCAGACGGCCTACCGAGTCAAGGCTTTTTCTGCCTGATCGGAGTATTCATCGTGTTCGCTTCAACGCTTGCCTATGTTTCTGCTTCACCGCTCGAACGGGTACTTTATAAATGGGCTTTGCCATTCGGTCTGCTTATTGGCATAGTGTGTCGAACGTTTCCACACCATGATTGAGGAGGCTTTTCAAATCCAGAGATCAAAAACCATGGAGACCGCCAATCCTACATAATCAATGCCTGTCCCATTGCGACCAAAGGGCCTTGAGGGAAAGTCTGTTCGATCTTTCCACATCCCTGCGGTCTCCTGCAACACGCCTTCCTTCTGATTATCTATCAAGAATTGTACTGCGACGCCTACAAGTCCCGGCGGATAGCCGTCAATACGTTCATCTTGCATTTTCTGGCTACCTGGGCTATTCGAAGCCCGCGATCCCTTGACCGGCGGGCAGCCACGCGGGATCTTTTCCCGGTCAGTTACAGGGCAAGGATTTCAACAACACCGATTTATGAAGCGCGAAAAGATAATGGATTTCAGTCCCTGCATGAAGCACAAGCTGGTACGCAAGACCGTGCGGCGCTTTGCCGAGACCGAACTCGGGCCCATCGCCCACGAGATCGACCAGCAGCGCCGTTTTCCCGAGGAAGTCATCGCCAAGATGCGCCCGCTGAACTTTTTCGGGCTCCAACTGCCGCAGGAATGGGGCGGCGCCGGCATGGACAGCATCAGCTACGCCATCACCATCGAGGAACTGTCCCGGGTCTGTGCGGCGGTGGGGCTCTGCGTCACGGTGCACAACTCGGTGGGGATCTATCCGATCTTCGCCTTCGGCACGGACGAGCAAAAGCGCCGTTTTTTGCCGGCCCTGGCCAGCGGGGAGCGCATCGGCGCATTTTGCCTGACCGAGGCCAATGCCGGATCGGATGCCGGCGGGGTGGAAACCCTGGCCCGGGCCGAGGGCGACGGGTACGTGCTCAACGGGACCAAGATCTTCGTGACCAACGGCGGGGTATGCGGCACGGCCCTGATCTTTGCCGTCTGCCCGGGCAAGGACAAACCGGCCGCCGCGGTTTTCGTGGTGGAAAAGGGGACTCCAGGCTTCGATGTGGGCGAGATCGAGGATCTTTGCGGCATGCGCGCCAATCCGGTCTCCTCGCTTTTTTTCGAGGACTGCCGGGTGCCGGAAGCCAACCGGCTCGGGCGCGTCGGCGACGGGATGAAGATCGGGCTGGCGGCCCTGGACACCGGGCGCATCGGCATTGCGGCCCAGGCCCTGGGGATCGCCCAGGGCGCCTTTGACGCGGCGCTCAAATATGCCAAGGAGCGCCACCAGTTCCGCAAACCGATCTCATCTTTCCAGACCATCCAGAACTACCTGGCCGACATGGCCACCCAGATCGACGCCGCCCGCCTGCTGATCTTCCGGGCCTGCGCCCTGAAGGACGCCGGCCAGTCCTTCGGGGCCGAATCGGCCATGGCCAAACTCCACGCCAGCCGCACCGCCGTGGCCGTCTGCGATCTGGCGGTGCAGATCCACGGCGGCTACGGCTACAGCAAGGAGTACGACGTGGAGCGCTACTTTCGCGACGCCAAGGTCACCGAGATCTACGAGGGGACCAGCGAGGTTCAACGCATGGTCATCTCCCGCGCCGTTTTAAACCGGCTCACGTAAAAAATCGCGGCACCGGCCCCCGGCCGTCGCACAAGGCGAATCTTCAATGCTCAATCTCGTTGTCTGTCTCAAACAGGTCCCCATGGTATCCGAACTGCCCTGGGACAGCACCACCGGCACCCTGCGCCGCGAACTGGCCGAGGGGATGATGGACCCGGCCGGGATGCACGCCATGGAGGCCGCCCTCTGCCTCAAGCAGGCCCACGGCGCCACGATCACCGCCGTGACCATGGGCCCGCCCATGGCCGAAGAGGTCTTGCGCGAAGCCCTGGCTCTGGGCGCGGACCGCGCCGTACTGCTCACCGACCGGCGCATGGCCGGAGCAGACACCCTGATCACGGCCCGAACCCTGGCCCGAGCCATCGAGAAGGAGGCGTCCGGTTTCGACCTGATCCTCTGCGGCTGCCGTTCGGCCGACAGCGAGACGGCCCAGGTGGGTCCCCAGTTGGCCGAAACCCTCGACATCCCCGGCGTGGCCGGAGCCGAAAATCTGACCTATGCCGGCGGGGTGCTGCGGATGCAGCGGCTGGCCGACGATTTTCTGGAAACCCTGGAGATGGATCTTCCCGGTCTGGTGACCGTCTCGACCCGGGCCTATGAACCGCGCCACGTGGAGCTTGCCGGCCTGACGGCGGCCTTCGACCGGACCGACATCAGGGTGTGCGATGCCGGCAGCCTCGGCCTGGGGGCCGACCGGATCGGCCTGCGGGCCTCGCCCACGCGGATCCTTGACGTCTATTCGCCGGTCAGCGGCAAGCAGAACCTCGTGCTCAAGGGCGCGCCCAAGCGGATCGTCGAGGAACTGCTCGAACGCTTCGGCGACCGGATCATCGGGGCCATCGGCAAGGATCTGAAAACCCACGACCATAACGAGGATTCATGAGCGCAACATCCAAGGATATCTGGGTCTTCGGCGACTGGCGCAACTACTTTCAAAACCGCGTCACCCTGCAGTTGCTCGCCCGGGCCCGCCAGCTGGCTGAACGCACCGGGGGCCGGGTCTGCGCCGTGGTTTTCGGCCATGATGTGGACGAATGGGTCGGCGAGTACATGGCCCACGGGGCCCAGCGGATCTACGTCTGTCGCCACCCATCCCTGGCCAGCTACCGGATCGGGGCCTACACGGCCCTGATGGTGGACCTGGCCCGGCGCCATCAGCCCGAGACCATCCTCGTGGGGGCCACCGATTTCGGCCGCGAGTTCGCCCCGCGGGTGGCCCGGCGGCTCGAAACGGGCCTGACGGCCGACTGCATCGGGCTGGACATCGATGACGCGGGACGGCTGGTGCAGACGGCCCCGAGCTTCGGCGGCAACCTGATCGCCAAGATCGTGACCCCTGAGAGCCGGCCCCAGATGGCCACGGTACGGCCGGGGATCTTCAAGGAGCTGGTCCACGACGGGGCCGCCCGGGCCGAGGTGGTGGAGATCGATGTGCCGGCCGATCTTCCCGCAGAAAGGGTCCGTCTGATCGACGTGCAAAAACAGCCGCCTCGCGAGCAGCGCCTCGAAGACGCCCGGGTGGTGGTCTGCGGCGGACGGGGGATGGGCAGCCGGGCAAAGTTCAAGAAGCTTTTCGAACTGGCCCGGCTGATGGAAGGGGAGGTGGGGGCCACGCGTCCGGTGGTCTACGCCGGCTGGGCCGAACAGGATGCCCTGGTGGGCCAGGCCGGGCGCCAGGTACGGCCCCAGGTGCTGATCTCCTGCGGCATCAGCGGCGCGATCCAGCATACGGCCGCCATCGGCGACGCCGACTTTACCATCGCCGTCAACAAGAACGAAAACGCCACCATGATGCGCCTGGCCGACGTGGCCGTGGTGGCAGACGCCAACCAGTTTGCCATCGCCCTGATCCGGGCCTTGAAAGAGCGCATCCGGGGCTGAGGTCAGACTGCCACTCAGGCCGCCATGCGGCTGTTGCGGCCGCTTCGAAATGTGCCGGCATGCTGCACTTTTCGAAGCCGGCCGCGTCTTGCCTGCCTGATCCTTGTTTATTGTCCTTCCGTGCCCCTTGCGCCTGTCAGCCGATATCGAAACGGATCCCCTGGGCCAGGGGCAGGGCGGTGCCGTAGTTGATCGTGTTAGTCTGGCGGCGCATGTAGCCCTTCCAGGCGTCCGAGCCGGACTCGCGGCCCCCGCCGGTCTCCTTTTCGCCGCCGAAGGCCCCGCCGATTTCGGCCCCCGAGGTGCCGATGTTGACGTTGGCGATGCCGCAGTCCGAACCCTGGCAGGACAGGAAGATCTCCGTCTCGTGCAGATCGTTGGTGAAGATCGCCGAAGAGAGCCCCTGGACCACGTCGTTCTGGAGTGCGATGGCGTTTTCCACCCCGCCGCTGTAGCGGATCAGGTAGAGAATCGGAGCGAAGGTCTCCTCCTGCACCACGGCAAGGTCGTTGGTCGCCTCGACGATGGCCGGCTGCACGTAGCATCCCGATGCATAGGGCCCGCCTTCAAGCACCTTGCCGCCGTAAAGGATCGTGGCACCTTGCGCCACGGCTTGGGCCAGGGCGCGCTGGAACTCGGCCACCGCCGCCGTGTCGATCAGCGGCCCCACATGGTTGGCCGCATCCAGCGGCGTGCCGATGCGCAGCCCCTGGTTGGCGGTTACCAGGGCCGCGCGGACCCGGTCGTAGACCGACTCGTGAACGATGAGCCGGCGCGTGGTGGTGCAGCGCTGGCCTGCGGTGCCCACCGCGCCGAATACCGTGGCGGCCACGGCCAGCTTGAGATCGGCGTTGGCCGTGACGATGATGGCGTTGTTGCCGCCCAGTTCCAGGATGGTGCGGCCGAAGCGGGCCGCCACCTTCCCGGCCGCTTCCCGACCCACGGCGGTCGAGCCGGTGATCGAGACCAGCGGCAGGCGCCGGTCGGCCACCAGGCGCTCGCCCACGGTGGCCCCGCTGCCGATCACCAGGGAAAAGAGTCCTTCGGGAAGATCGGCCTCTTCGATTACCGGCCTGAGGATGTTCATCACGGCGATGGCCGAAAGGGGGGCCTTGGAAGACGGCTTCCAGAGAATGGCATCGCCGCAGACCGCCGCGATCATGGCGTTCCACGACCAGACAGCCACCGGAAAGTTGAACGCCGAGATCACCCCCACCACCCCCAATGGATGGTACTGGTCGTAGAGGCGGTGGTGGGGCCGCTCCGAGGCCATGGTGAACCCGTAGAGCTGGCGCGACTGGCCCAGGGCGAAATCGCAGACGTCGATCATCTCCTGGACTTCGCCCAAACCTTCCTGCAATGATTTTCCCACCTCGTAAGTGACCAGTTGGCCCAGGGGCTCCTTGAAGGCCCGAAGGCGTTCGCCGATGCGGCGGACCACCTCGCCGCGTTTGGGGGCCGGCACCTGGCGCCACTGGAGAAACGCCGCCTGGGCCGCGGCCGCCACCCGTTCGTAGTCTTCGGCTGCAGCCGGGCAGACGCCGGCGATGGGCCGGCCGTCCACCGGCGAGCGGATCGTCATCACTTCGCCGCCGGCCCCACCGAACCACTGCCTGCCGGTCGAAGCCCCCAGGTTTTTCTCGGTGATGCCAAGTGCGTTGAGAAACTCCATAATGACCTCCTTTTTGGAATCGCTTAATTTGTCTGCGACAATAGCAAGGGTTCGGAACGGCGTCAAACGTTAAAGAGAATCCTAAATCTGGATCGTATTCCGGCCATGGGCCGGCAGGGAAGAGTCAGCAAGCGGCAGATGCCGCCGGGGTTTTCCGCTGAAAAAAAAGCCCGCCTTCCGTTGCGGAAGGCGGGCTTGAGCAGCCACCGATCATCATCGTTTGAAAGCCGGCCCGCGGCTATTCACCATGGCGTTCCAGGAGCCTGAGTGCGTTGTCGACCACGGCCACATCGACGAACTCGTTGCCGACCATAAGCGTGCCGGAACCCTCCTGCTTGGCCTTTTCAAAAGCGTCGACCACCTTGTGCGCGTAGGTGAGCTCCTCGGCAGTGGGGGAGAAGACCTCGTTGATCACCGCTACCTGGTCGGGATGGATGGCGCTTTTGCCGCCGAAGCCGAGCCGCCGGGCATGCAGCGCCTCCTTGCGCAGGCCGTCAAGATCCTTCACCCGCCCGAAAACACTGTCCTGGGGGGGCTGCCGGCCGGCGGCCCGGCTTGCCATCACCAGCTGTGACTGGGGAAAGATGCGGTCCCGGCCCTCTTCGTCCCACAGGGTGGTACCGCTCCAGAGGCCGATGTCCCGTTTCAGGTCGGCGGCCCCCCAGCCGGCCCGGCGGACCCGTTGGGGACTGGCGGCGAGGATTGTGTAGGCGTTGAGGATCCCGAGGGCCGACTCGAAGATCACCTGGACCTGGACCCTGCCGGGCTCGAACCCGTTGGCCGTTTCCAACTCGCTGAGCAGGGCATGGATCCGCAGCACCTGGTGCACCGACTCCACCTTGGGAAGATAGATGCCGTCGAGCCGGTCGCAGAAAACGCCCCTGATGTCCTTTTCGGTCAGTCCCGAGCCTTCGGCGTTGATGCGCACAAACCGCTTGGGACCGTCGATGTGCGCCAGGCTTTCGCGTACCAGCGCGCGGGCACGGTCTTTTTCCGCGTACGGAACGGCATCTTCCAGGTCCAGGATGACTGCGTCCGCACCGAGCCGGCCGGCCTTGGCGAGCATCTTTTCCCGGTTGCCCGGGATATAGATCGCACTTCTGATCATACCGTCATTTCCTCCTGCCCAACGACTTAGGCGCCGATCTTGACGATCCCGCGTGCGTCCAGGTCGTGTATCTCCTTGTCCGAGAAGCCCGCTTCCTTCAGGATCTGGACCGTGTCATGTCCGATCTGGGTGCGCCCTGCGTGCCGGATCCGACCGGGTGTCAGCGAGAGTCGGGGGGGGATGTTGGCCATTTTCACCACGCCGAAGTCTTCATCCGCCACTTCACAGACGGTATTGCGCGCCTGGTACTGGGGGTCTTGCATGATCTGGGCGATGTCGTAGATCGGCGCTATGGGCACTTGGTGCGCTTCAAAGGTCGCCAGAACCTCATTCAGCGGGCGCGTCTTGATCCAGGCGGCAATGATGGCGTCGATCTCGTCTCCGTTGGCCAGCCGGTTGGCGGCGCTGCCGTATTTCGGATCATCGACCATGTCTTCCCGCCCGATGGCCTTGAACACCCTGAAGGCGAGATTGCCCGCGGCCGCCGAGATAGAGACCCAGCGGCCGTCGGCGGTTTCGTAAGAGTTGCGCGGCACGCCCCTGGGGGAGCGATTGCCGGTGCGTTCCTGGACGATGCCGAGCTGATCGTACTCGATGGCTTGGGGGCCGAGGATGGAAAAGAAAGGTTCATAGATGCTCAGGTCGATGACCTGCCCAGGAGCATCCTGGGTGTCGCGGTAGTAGAGGGCCATCATGGCGGCGTAGGTGCCGACTAGGGCGGTGACGCCGTCCGCCAGGCCGAAGGGGGGCAGGGTCGGTGGGCCGTCGGGCTGGCCCGTAATGTGGGCAAAACCGCTGACCGATTCGGCCAGGGTTCCGAAACCGGGGCGCTCCTTGTATGGTCCGGTCTGGCCCCACCCGGTGACCCGGACCAGGATCAGCTTCTTGTTCTGCGCCGAAAGCACATCGTAGCCCAGGCCCCACTGTTCTATCTTTCCCGGCCTGAAATTTTCGATCATGATGTCGGCCTTGGCGGCCAGTGTTTTTACGATCTGCTGCCCTTCGAGTTTGTTGATGTCCACAGCCAGCAGTCGCTTGCCCCTGGCTTGTATCTTCCAGGCCAGGGGGACACCGTCTTTTTTTGCGCCCCAGTTTCTCAGGTAGTCGCCCATCCTGGGATGCTCAATCTTGATCACATCTGCGCCGAAGTCGGCCAGGTTGGTGGAGATGCCCGGGCCGGCGATCAGATTTGAAATGTCGAGGACCCGTATTCCTTCTAGTGCCTGCTTGTACTGATGACTCATCTACTGTTCTCCATTGCGAAACGGTGTTGATATGACATGTCGCCCGTGGCCTCAGCGCCCGTAGCGACTTTTTCCCTCCATGATCAGATCCAAGGATCTGCCGAAGCGCAGCACGTCGGCCAGCATGTAGTCGAGATAGTGCAGGAGCACCGCTTCGCCCGTAACCGGTTTGGCGCCCGTATGCCGGGTGTGGGCCAGGATCATGTTGACCAGATCGAGGGGGCAGGTCCGCCTTTAGCGCCAGAAAGGCGCCGTATACCGCGTGGGGCATCTGACGGGTCAGTTCGGTGAACTGCGGGGTTCCGTCCGGGCCCGGCTCGATTTCGAGAATCTTACTGATATCGTGAAGAAAGACTCCGGCCAGAAGCCTGTCGTTGTCCAAGGCGACCTCAGGATAGTGTCGGCCGAGTATCTCCACCGCCGCCGGCAAAAGATCGGCCAAACAGTTGACATGCCCCACCAGGGAGAGGTCAGGGAATTCCGGATTGAAGGGGCACGCTTCGAGATCCTCCCAGTTCGACGACCGCCAGGCCTGGACCCAGATGTCGATGACTTTGGCGTGCAGCGTTTCGTTTTCGATCAAGGACAGCTTCGGGAAAGCACCCCGGACCCGTTCTCTTTCGTTTTCTATCGCCATCTTTTTCCTCCTTTGCGGGCATCAACGTCCCGCGCATAAACGGCCTACCGGGGGCCGTCAGGACCCGTTACTCTGCTGTTTCCATCGACTGCGGACAAATTGCAGCACCGGCGTGAAGACGAGGCTGAGGGTGATGAAGATCACCAACGTCAGACAGATGGGCCGTTTGAGAAAAACGGTCATATCGCTACCGTACATCTGGTAGGTCCTGAGCAGCTCGGCGTCGGCGATCGGCCCCAGGATGATGCCGATCACCGTGGCGATCACCGGGTAATGGTGCCGCTTCATGAGCCAGCCGATCAGTCCGAATCCGAATAACAGATAGGCGTCAAAAAAGGTGTTGCGAACCGAGAAGGCGCCCAGGAAGCAAATCACCATAATCAATGGAACCAGAATACGGGTCGGCACATACAGTGCTTTGACGAAAAAGGAGGCAATTACCGCCCCGATCAACAACAGCAGAACCTCTTCGAGCATCTCGGCGCCGATCAGCGAGTAGACCAGTTCTTTGTTTTCGATAAGCAGCCGGGGCCCGGGGATCAGCCCTTGGAGTGTAAAGGCCCCGATGAGGATCGCGGTGGCGGCTCCGCCCGGAATTCCCAGGGCGAGCATGGTCGCCATGGCACCGCCCTCGGAAGAGTTGTTCGCCGCCTCTGCGGCGATGACGCCCTCGGGCAGTCCGGTGCCGAACTCCTCGGAGCGCTTGGAGAACCGCTTTGCCACGTCATAGGAAATGAGGCTGCCCACCGTTGCACCGACGCCCGGTACGGCACCGATACCGATGCCGATCATTGAGGATCGTACCAGGCTGAGAGCGTTTTTGGGCACCATCCAGATTCCGGCCATAATCTTGCGGAATTCCTGCTTCTGCCCACTGCCGGTCTGGGTGATGTAATCCTTGCCGATGAGTGTCAGCAGCTCGGAGACAGCGATGAAGCCGATAAGGGCTGGAATAACCGGAATGCCGTCGATCAGGTAGACCGATCCGAAGGTAAAACGGATCGTACCGGAGGCGGTCATGCCGACGCTGCCGAGCAGAATCCCGAACAGTCCTGCCAGCAACCCTTTGGCCAAGTCCGTGCGGGAGATGGACGCGATGGACGTCAAGGCCAGGACCACCAGCAGGAACATCTCGGGGGGGCCGAACTTCAAGGCGAACTGGGCCAGGGGCGAGATAACGAACAGCAGAAATACCATCCCCAACAGTCCTCCCATGGCCGAGGCTCCCAGGCTCAGTCCTAAGGCCTCGTTGGACATTCCCTTTTTTGTCATCGGATAGCCGTCGAAAACGGTGGCGATGGCGGCTGGCGCGCCCGGTGCGTTGATCAGGATGGCCGTCACAGCGCCGCCGAACACGCCTCCGGTATAAATGGACGTCAGAAACACCAACGCATTGAAAAATTCCATCTTATAGGTCGCCGGCAGCATGAGCGCGATGGCGATGCCGGCATTCAACCCGGGAATCCCTCCGGCGATAATCCCTACCGTGATTCCGGCGATAGCCATGATCAGTACATCCACGGTGAAAACCGTGTTCATTCCCTGTGCAAGGAGTTCCCACATGGTTTTTCCTCAAAACCGGTCCGTAATATGCGGCAACGGCACCATCAGGTATGAAAAAAGAATATACAAAAAAATCGGATAACCGATGGCCATGAGACCCACAAAGATCTTCTTGCGAACCCCCAGCAGCACCATGGTCGCTACCAGGTAGGCCGACGACGATAAGACAAACGCATACTGGAGGGCGACCAGATAGGCGATTGTAATCAGGACGAAACCGATGCGATTGGCGACAGGGAGCGTGCCCTTGCGGGCTGACTTGTCGCCCGACTCCTGATGGCCGGCCACAGCCCGCAGGCCAACGTAGACCGACAAGGCTAATACCGCATAGATCAACGGCTTGACCAACAGCATGTCTTCGGTCGCCAAGTCCTGGTTATAAAAGAGATAGAGTGCCGTATAGACAAAGATGATCGACGGCGGAATCAGGTGCTCGAGTTTGTTCATATCAAACCCTTTGGGTGGATTAGGATCGTGTTACCCCGCCATGAACCGCACTCGGGATTGTGGCGGGCTCCAGAGCGCCGATCAAGCCGCCGGAGCCCTCCCGGCCGTTTATTTCTTCTTGTTGAAGCGGTCCTTGTATTTCACCAGGAGCTGGTGCACGTCCCTGACCAGTGTCTGGCTCTTTTCCGGTCCGCGGAAGGCCGTTTCTGCGGCAGTGCCGATTTTTTCGGTGTACTGCCGGTATTCACTGCTGTTGAGCACGTTGCGGTAGGCTCGCAGAAAGGTTTCCCAGCGTTGGGGGTACTTTTCTTTGAATCCCTTCTTGAAGGCGAAAAGGCGGACGTCGCCGACCTGGGGCACGTTCATCTGATATGATTGCAAGACGTCGTTGATGTAAGGGGCATCGGGCCACACCGCCAACTTGGTGTCCGTGGATAGTGCCAGGGACCGGGCGTTAGGCTTCATGGTGGCATCCGCCACGGCGCCGTTGGTGGAAAAATCGATATGCCCGCCAAGCAATGCCGTCCGGATCGGCGCTCCGGAGCTGTAGTTCACCACCCGCACATCCCAGCCGAGTTTTTCCATGAGCAGCAAGGTCAGTAGATGGGGGCTTCCGCCTTGGACGGTGCCGACCTTGATCTGGGCAGGATTCTTTTTGATTGCTTGGTGCAAGTCGTCGAAGGTTTTGTAAGGCGAATCGTTGGGGACCGAAACGCTGATGGCGCCGACGTTTTCGGCGTTGACAACTTCGAAGTCGTCGATGGAATACTTGGCGCCCTGCAGCACCATGGTGGCGCTCATATAAGGTTGAACGGCAAGCAAGACGCTATTGCCATCCGCCGGCCGGCTCAAGAACAGCAGGGTGCCGACCTGACTGCCGGCCCCGGGCCGGTTTTCGATCACCACCGGTTGCCCCAGTTCCTTTTCCAGAAACGGTGCGATTCCCCGGGCCAGGCGGTCCGCGCTGCCGCCGGCCTTGTAGGGAACGACGATGCTGATGCTCTTTTGGGGCCAGTCCGATGCAGGTGCAGGGCAAATCATTAACATGACGGTGGCTGCCACGAGAACCATAAGAGCGGCCGATTTTTTCATCGCTTGCCTCCTTTTAACTTTTTGTATTGATAGTTGAATCTTCCTTCCTATGAAAGCGGGCAGCCGGTGGCCGATTCCCAGCCGAGCATTTTCGAGAGAGATCGTGCCGCGTCGATGAGTAGATCGAGGCTCTTTTGCAGTCGCTCTCCCTGGAGGCGGCTTTCGGGACCGCCGATGCCCAAGGCTCCGACTAACAAACCGTCGTGACCAAAAACAGGTACCGCGATGGCCCGCGAATCCCGGATACGTTCGCCCTGACTGATGGCGTATCCCTTCTCGCGAACGCTGGCCAAGGTCCGGATCAGTTGCGCTTTATCGGTGATGGTCCGCTCCGTGATGGCGATGAGTTCTTGCTTGGCCAACGTCTGATCGAGCAGTTTCTTTTCGCCGAAGGCCAGGAGAATTTTGCCACCTGCACCGGCGTGCAACGGCATGCGCTGTCCCTCGGTGACGGCGAAGCGGATGCCGTGGGTGCCCTCCTCGCGCGCCAACACCATGCGCATACCGCCCGAAACGACGAACAGAGAGGCCGACTCGCCGCAAATGCTCACTATCTGCTTGAGTACTGGGCGGCTGATGCTGGTCAGGTTGTTGTGTTTTTCGAAGGATTTTCCTAGAGCAAGGGCACGGTAGCCCAGGCGATAGGTGCGGGTGTCGGCACTGCGGCTTACGTACCCCTTGGATTCGAGAGTGCCCAGAATCCGGATCGCCCGGTTGGCTGTGATGCCGGTCGATTCCGAGATCTGCTTCAGGTTGACCTCCGCCATTGAATCAAAAACGTCCAGGATCTCGAGCGCTTTCTGGACCACATCGATGTGGCGGTCGGCTTCCCTGCGCTGGCTTTTCGTGCTGGAAGTTTTGGGTCGCATGAGGCCCCCGTCTCTGGGAGAGATTGTTATAAATGCTACTGTGTAGCAGTCAATGCGATTCAGTAGCATTACTTTGGACAGGATTGATCATGCTGTCAAGCAAAAATTGTCATGATGTTTGCGGCCGGATTTTCCCATGTTTCAGGCGATGTTTTGCATAAAACCGGGTAAATCATTCACCAGTGGAAAAGGCCGCGTCCGTTATGCAAGACTTTCTTCAGGCCTGGGGTAACTTTATGAAAGGTAAAAAGCGCCTCAGGCGGCCGGCAAAGTCAGCGTCTGACGACCCGATACTGATCGGGTTTGGCACGGTTGGGTATGGATCGGAAGGGCTGGCGAGTAATGTTTCGGTTTGGCTGGCACGCCGGTCTTCAAAGGGGTCGTGAAGGTGATTCGGAAGGGAGGACCGGACCCGCAGGATCGAAGCGCATCTTAGGAAAGGGGGAGGGAATAAAGCTTCCTTGCGCTACTTCGATCCTGCGGGCGCCGGTCCGGTTCAATTGTGCATGGCCGATTCGCCAAGCAGGTCGCTGCGGATTTCCACCGGCATGTTCAACAGAGCCTGGGAGAGGGTTTTGCCCTGGTTGTCGAGCAGCAGCGATACGGTTCCGCCGCCGTCAAGAGCATGGTGCAGGACAAAATTCAGGGCACTGATATTGTCCAGACGATAGCGATCTACCGGGCCGTGGACGTTGGTCTTGAAATAGGCGGCGATTTTTTCAGGCGTCAGTTCACGGACCAGCTCCGGATAGAACCGCGAGTCAAGGGCGGCTACCCCGATATTGCACAGGTCTCCCTTGTCCCCGGAGCGCGCGTGGGCCACCCGTGACAGGGGTACGCGGACGCGTTCGCCGGCTTCCGGAAGCGAAAGAGGGGGGAACTCGACGGTTGCAGGTTCCTGAAACTGTCCGGTTTCGCAACTGAACAGGGTTTCACAGCCCCTGAACCGGAGCCGGGCCGTGACCAGATCCCGGGGAATCACGGCCGGCCAGAACCCGAATGCCGACTGGACCTGGGGCCGGCCGCCGAAGACCGTTACCCCGGGAGGGCCGGCAAGGATCATGCCGGCGATTTCGCGGCTCATCTTGGCCAGGGGGGCCTTTTCCCGGGAGCGCGCGGCAAACCGCAGGATGATTTCGTTGGGGTTGTTGGGCGGGGCCGCCGATTCACCCCAGCAAGCCGAATAGCCGACAAAATCCGTACGCTTTTCGTCGAAATCGGTGCCGACGCGATCCCAGAACATCTCGGCAAAGGCCTGGGCCTTGGCCAGGACGTCTGGACCGCTGACCACCAGCATGGCCACGACCTTGTAGCCTGCCTTGTAGTTTACGGAAACCTTTAGGTTGGGCGGCGGCGCCTGGCCCTTGCCCCCTTGGATGAGCACCCGGTCCGGTCCGTCATCTGCAATGGTAAAGGAGGTGAAATCGGCGATTACGTCGGGGCTCATATACATGCGCGGATCGCCGATTTCATACAAAATCTGCTCTTTGGCCGTGCGGGTGCTCACCAGGCCGCCCGTGCCCGGATGCTTGGTCAGGTAGAAGGAGCCGTCCGCCAGCACTTCCACCAGAGGGTATCCCATGTTGGTATAGGAAGGCACTTCGCGCCACAGCGAATAGTTGCCGCCGGTGGACTGGGCCCCGCATTCGATGAGGTGGCCGGCCAGCAGGGCCGCCGCCAGACGGTCGTAATCCTCCCAGGACCATCCGAATTCATGGACAATGGGCGCCACCACGCTGGCCGCATCGTAGGTCCGGCCGGTGACGACGATCCGCGCCCCCTGGTCCAGGGCCGCCACGATGGGCCTGGCGCCAAGGTAGGCATTGGCCGAAACCACCCGGTCGGCCAGTCCGGCCAGGGACTCGCCGGAATCCAGATGGGTAAAGGGACAGCCGCCGGCGATCATTTCCGGCAGCCGGGGCATGAGGTCGTCGCCATCGACTACGGCTACCGGAAGGTCGAGCCCCTGGGCCGCGATCTGCGCTTCGAGGGCTTCGGCGCAGGCCTTTGGATTGATTCCGCCGGCGTTGGTGATGACGGTGATTCCTTTTTCGGCGATCTGCCCGAGCACTTCGCTCAGAGACTGAACAAAATCGCGGGCATAACCGGCCTGGGGATCTTTTTCCTTCTGGCGCGCCAGGATGATCATGGTAATCTCGGCCAGATAGTCGCCGGTGAGGTAATCGACGCGTCCGCCTTCGATCTGGCGCCGGACGGCGGCCCCTTCATCTCCCCAAAAGCCGCTGGCATTGGCGATGACAATGCGCTCTTTCATCTTGCATTCTCCTTGTTGAAACCCGATAACCGCGATCTTGCGCCGCGGTTGAAAACCATTCCGGATTAGGCCGTCCTTTTGCCCGTGCCGGCCCCGGATGGCATGTCACTGATCCAGGCGCACCGTACCGCTGCCTTTGGCGATTACGTCGCCGGTCTGGTTGACCATCTGCAGGTCGCACTCGACCCGGCAACAGTCGGTTGTCTGTTTTACAGCGCCGGTACATGTCAATTCATCTCCGGGCATGGCGCTGTGAATCACTTTCCACTCTAGGCGCTCGACTTCGCCGCGTTCCTGGGCCCACTGTTCCAGAAACTGGGCCAGAAAATTGCCGATCAGGGCCCGTTGGACCACCACGTCCGAGTGGCCTTCACTTCGGGCGATCTCCCGGCTGTAATGGATGGCGTGGCGGTTCCAGGTGATGGCGCTGAACATGAAAATCTGTTTCACGTCCGGGGATTTTACCAGCGTGCCCAACGGGGCGCCGTTTTCGATCTGCTCAGGTATGTCCTTTATCTTTTCCATGCCGGTCCGCGCTTTAAATGCGTTTGATAAAAGTGGCGGTCTCTCTGGCCGCCAGCTCGTCTTTCTGGTTGTAAAAACAGGTTTCGATCACGATAAAATAGAGGACGCCGCTTCGGCCCGTCTTGGTGTACAGGTCCTTGAGCCGGGTGCGCACCCGCACCTGGTCGCCGGGCCGGAACCGGATATAGCTCTCAAAGACGCTTCCCCCGCCCACCATCCGTTTGGCGGGGATGGGAATATCGGCTTCCACCGGGGATCCGTCCGGCGGAAGCGCTTCGGGGGCAACGTCTTCGAAGGCAAAGGCGTGGCAGAACAGCGGCGGTGCCACCATCGCCCCATACTTGGTTCGCTTGCCGTATTCGCTGTCGTGGTAGAGCGGGTTCGTATCCCCGATGGCCTGGGCAAAATGCCGGATATCTTTTTCCGTGACGGTGTATTGCCGCTGTTTTTCAACCCCGATCAGCGCCATCGCTTCCCGGGGAATGTTTTTGTCTTCCATCTTGTTTTCTTTCTTTTTCAAATCGTTGCTTCATCCGCCCATCATTTTCGAGGGGAGCCACAGGATAATATCCGGAAAGATGATCACCAGGGCCAGTCCCACCAGATCCAGCAGCATGAATGGCGCTGCACCGTACAAAATGTCTTTCAAGGTAATCGAAGGCGGGGTGATCCCCTTGATGATGTACAGGTTCAATCCCAGCGGAGGCGTGATCTGGGACAATTCCGTATTGACCACGAACATTACGCCGAACCAGACCGGGTCGAACCCGATGGCCTTGATGATCGGAACGAAGATCGGAATGGTCACCAGAAGGATTCCGGCCGGGTCCATGATGCAGCCCAGAAAAAGCAGGATCACGTTGATACCGATGAGGATCACGTACGGGCTGGTCGCCTGGGCCACGAGCCATTCGGCCAACTGCTGGGGAAGCTGAAGATAGGAGAGCACGTAGCCAAAGAGGGTAGCCGCCACCAGGATCCAGCCGATGAAACAGGTGATGCGGCAGGTGCTCAGAAAAGCCCCCTTGATGGCCGTCCAGGTCAGGCGGCGGTAGGCGAAGCCTATCAACAGGGCGAAGAAACATCCGACCCCGGCGATCTCGGCCGGCGTGGCGATGCCCAGATAGATCGCGAGCAGCATGGCCGCTGCGAGAAACAAGATCGCCCACACCTTTGAAAGGGACTTCCAGCGATCGTTCCAGGTCACCTCCATCAGCCGCGGGGCCAAATCCGGGTTGAAAATGCAGCGGATGACGATGAAGGCGATGAACATGGCGCTGAGCATCAATCCCGGAACGACCCCGCCCATAAAAAGCTGGCCGATAGACTCTTCCACCAGGGTGCCGTAGATGATCATGTAGATGCTGGGGGGAATCAGTGCTCCCAGTGCCCCGCCGGCAGCGATGGAGCCGCAGGTCAACCGTTTATCGTAGCCCCGGTCGAGCATCTCCGGCACGGCGATCCGTCCCACGGCCGCCGCCGTTGCCGTGCTGGCTCCGGATACCGCCGCGAATAGGGTGCAGGTTAGCTGGCTGGCTACCGCCAGCCCGCCGGGAAGCTTTCCCGTCCATTTGGAAAGCATGTCGTAGGCATCCTTGCTCACACCGGAATGCAGGACGATTTCCGCCATGAAAATGAAAAGCGGAATGGCGACCAACGCGAAGTTGTTGATCTGTCCAAAGGCGGTCGTTGAAAAGAGGATCAGCTGCCTCGGACCCAGAAAAATCAGGATCAAGGTCAGCGACAAGGCGCCAAGGCTGAAGGCGATCGGCACACCTATCAGAATAAGAAACAGCAAACTTGCCAAAATCAGTGGCAACAATACCCACCATTCCATCAGTGCCCACCTCCAGAGGGTTGATAAGGTCCGCCCTTGCCCATGAGAAACCGGATATTGGTCAGGCTGCGGGCCAGAATCCCCAGGATCACCAGCAAGGCTCCAAGCGGAACAAGCACTTGAAAGGGAAACAGGGGCCAACGCACCCCTCCGGAGGAGACTTCCCCGTATTGAAGGGAATCGTAGGCGAGCAACCAGCCCTCCCAGACGAGCATGCTACAGTAGTAGATGCAGACCAGATCGATGAAAAGGTCCAGCCATGCCTTGGGCTTGCCCGATATGCGGGCGTAGAAAAAGTCGGCCCGCACATGACCGTCGATGATGGTCGTGTAGGCCGATCCGAGATAGACCATGCCCACCAGTAAAAAGGCGTTGAGGTCCACCGACCAGTCGGTGGGAGCGTTTAAAAAATACCTCCCGGACACTTCGCGGATAATGGCCAGCATCATCACAAAGGATAAGGCTCCGGCAATCCATCCGGACTCTGTCGCGAGCCATTCCAGCGTGGAAACATATTTGTCCACGAGGCTCGACTTTTTCCCCTCGTCCACAGCACATCCTTTCATCATGAGGATACGTTCATGCCCCGGCGCGGCGCGCACTGGTCGTTTGCTTCCGCGCCGGGCAGGCCGGGACTATTTTGCCGCCTTGAACCTTTCCTGGATCAACTGCGTTACTTCTTTGGCTTGCGGCCCGAGCCCCTGCTTTTCGCATTGTTCCACGTACCAGTCCCACACGGGTGCCGTGGCTTGGTACATCTTTTCGGCTTCGGCCGGCGGCAGAGTATAAAATTCCACCCCCTGGGTCTTGGCCTCCTCGATGATGGGACCATCCTGCTCCTGGTCATAGATCTGGGTCCATTTGGCCCACATCTCCTTGGAGCGGGCTTCGGTGAGAATGATCTGCTGCAAATCCTCGGGCAGTTTCTTCCAGACCCGGTCGTTCATCCATAGAAAAGCGCCCACATAACCGATCAGGGGCGGATTGACCACTTGGTCTGCCACTTCCCACAAGCGGTATTGCTTGAGGCTGTAAGTGGTCATCAGGCCGGCATCCACCACGCCTTTTTGCATGGCCTGGTAATATTCGCCGCCGACGGTCATCACCGGGGAGCCGCCCAGCATCTTGATGGCAATGGAGGCCGAACCGCCGGCACTCCTGATCTTCATCCCTTTGAAATCTTCGAACGTTCTGATTTTTTTGGCCTTCTTGGCTATCTGAAAATTGTACGGCGCCACCGGTGTGCATGTGATGTATTTGACCCGCGCCACCTTGGTATAGGCCGCATCCATGATGTCCGCTACACGTCCGTTGACACAAAGCTCCCAGCAGTCTTCCCAGTTCCGGAAATTCGAGGGCATCTGCTGCCAGTCGCCGATGGCGATCTTGCCGTCATAGTAGGTCGGGTAGGCGGTCAGCAGATCGATGGCCCCCCGGGTCAGGGCGGACATGGCTTCCTTTTTGCCCACCGGCTCGCCGCCGTAATGGCGTTCGAACTGAATCCGCCCGTTCGATTTGGCCTCGATGCGGTCGAGGATTTCGTCGACTACCAGAAACCGCATGTGTCCTTTGGGATAAACGTTCTCGTAGATCAACTTGAATTCGGCTTCGGCCCCATAAACCGGGCACGTCGCCACGGCACAAAAAACCAGCGCCAACATCCAGTAAACGGCTTTTCTTTTCATTTCTTTCCTCCCCTTGTGGTGTGATCCTTCGGCAATCGTCCTGTTTTGTAAAAGACCGCTGGCGCCCATGGTCAGCGACCCTTGCTATCCGAATCGACCGTTACCGGTTTGGCGGCGATGGCCGCACCGGTTCGAAGAAGCGTGTCGATATCGGACCGATTATAGCCAAGTTCAGCGAGCACCTCCACGGTGTGCTGCCCCAGGAAAGGGGATGGGGTGCGGATTGGCGGCATTTTGTCCATCTGGCGAATCGGTGTCTTGACCTGCGTCAGCTTGCCGAACTCGGGATGTTCCCAGGTCGACAAGACTTCCCGGCAGGCGACATGCGGGTCTTGCACGATTTGGCCGACATCGAACACCGGACCGCACGGCAGGCCTGCCTGCCGCAGCTTTTCAACCAGTGCGTCGCGGGCCACCCCGGCCAGGCCCGTTTCGATCAGTTCGGTCAAAATCTGGCGGTTTGCTACGCGATCTGCATTGGTGGCAAATCTTGGATCTTCGATAAGATGTTCGAGGTCCAGGATGCGGCAGAGCGCTTTCCAGAACCTATCGGTCGAGGCACCGATAAAAACATAGCCGTCCTTGCAGCAAAAGACCTGGTAGGGGGAAAAGGCTTCCAGGGCTGAACCGTTGCGTGCCGGGAGCTTTCCGGACATCGAAAAATGGGCCACCAGAGGCGACATCCAGGAAAGGGCCGTATCGAGAAGGCTGATATCGATGTGGGTTCCCGAGCCGGTCTGATCCCGGTCTATGAGTGCCTTGAGAATTCCTATGACGGCGTACATGCCGGATCCCATATCGATCCAGGAGGCACCGATACGTACCGGAGGCCCGTCGGGCATTCCGGTGCACATCATGATGCCGCACATGGCCTGGGCCACGACATCGTAGCCGGGAAGCCGGTGATAGGGGCCGTCCTGGCCGAAGCCCGAGATGGAACAGTAGATGATTCGCGGATTGATCTTCTTGATCGCTTCATAGCCCAGTCCCAGTTTGTCCATGGTTCCGGGGGTGAAGCTTTCCAGCAGCACGTCGGCGTCTTCGACCAGTTTCTCGGCCACTGCCCTGCCTTCCGGGTGTTTCAGGTCGATGGAAATTCCCCGTTTGTTGCGGTTGACAGCAGCATAATAGGCCCCGCCCAGAAGCGGCCGGAAGTGATCGCCATGTGGATGTTCCAGTTTGATGACTTGGGCGCCCATGTCGGCGAGGATCATTCCGGCCGTGGGGCCGGCGACGGCGTGGCTTGCATCGATTACTTTGATATCATAGATATTCTTCAGCATTTTACATTCTTTGAATTAAGGTTGTGGCTTTTATCCCTGGATGGAACCACCATCGTCACAGGCGCCTGCTGGCAGGTCAGGCCGTTTGAATGGCTCCTACCGAAAATATCAAGTCATGTCAATATTATTTATTCATGCATATATATATGATATGTCAAATACAAATAATATATTGATTCCGGCACCTTACTCTTCATGCCCCTGATCGGGCCGCCTCGGGCTTCGTCTCCGCTGCGGTTCTGGAGACTGATAACATCCCTAAAACAGGACCTTAAAAGATCTTGACGCAACCGGATGGGATTTGGTTTAAGGTCGTGAAGAACGGCTGCACCCGGTCGATGCGACGAGAGTTGGTTGGGCCGGATTCGGCGTTCGGGGAAGGTGAGCGATTCGAAAAGGAGTTTTTTGGATGGTGAACAGAAAAGAGGCCAGCGCGGCGTATATCAAAACACTGCTGATGCGAAGCCCGATGCCGCGCAACCAGGTGGCGGCCATTTCCGGTCTGACCAACACCTATATCCGGGACCTGGAAAGGGGCATCATTGCCAACGTTGCCCGTGAGAAATTGATTTCCCTCGCCGTCGCCTTCAATCTTGATCTTGCTGAAACCGATCGCATGCTGACGATTTTCGACCGGGCCGCGCTGACCGAAGACGACATTCCCATCTTCTTGAAAACCGCCGAAAAAGGGGGCTTCTCCTCGGCCCTTCTACCGGTCAGGGACAGGTACGCCCTCGACCTGATGATGCTCGCCACCGAACGCATCCCGGGCCGCCACGTTCTGGTCAGTACCGAACCGCCGAACGGGCTGAGATCCGAAGGCCACCGCAAGCACTCCGAAGAAAGATTGGCGGTGATGCATGGGATTTACAATGAATTGGTCGAAGCCATCGGCCGCGAGAGGCGCAAGGCCGTTGAGGCCAACCTCGCCAGTCACCCCATAGATGTATATATCTGCCCGGAGTGCCTTCATAATTACATCAGATACTGCGGCGATCCGGTCGAGAGGCAGTGGCGCATCAAGCATATCAACACCGTCATCGAATTCGTGGAACGATTTGCCAACTGGCATTTTCGGCTGGTCGAATCCTGCCCGACTTTCAGTTTCGTTCTCAAGATGCCCGCCCAGTCAGGGGAAAAAGACAGATTTTTGTTGACCAGCCTTCCTCCCCACCGTTTTCAGGGCAAAAGGAGCGGAAAGTTGAGCGGTTTTGTCACGGACAACCCGGTGGTCATCGAAAATTTCAAGGATGAACTGGCCGGGATCGAACGGGTGGTGATGACTGAGTATCTGGATCCGGGAAGGCTGATCGGCTTTTTGAGATCCGTCCAGAAGGAATAGTCGAACAAAGGCACTTACAGACCTTCAGGCGCTTTGAAAATAGCTTTGCGCCAGCCTGGCCGGCGGGCCGCCGGAGCCGACAGGGCCATAAAACAGGCCGTGAACGTCCAAACAAAGGAGACCGTCCATGACCGAATTGACCTATCGCAACGGCGTTCCGCAGTACACTCTAAACCACTACGAAAAAGATTATGCCGACCGGCACCTGCTGCACGGTATCATCGCCAAATGGGCCGCCGAGACTCCCCGGACCCTGGCGATCATCGACGCCGGGACCCCAAAAGAGTACACCTACCAGCAGTTCGAACAGATCACCTCGGCTCTGGCCCTCAAGCTGCTCCGGCTCGGCTTTGGCAAGGGTGATTTTCTGGCCACCTCCCTGCCGTTTTTGCCCGAGCACATCTTTCTCCAATACGCCTGTTTCAAGACCGGGGTGGTCCACACACCGCTGGACCTGCGCCTCAAGGCGCCTGAGGTGATCCGCTGCCTCTCGCTGGTCCGGGCCAGGGGGTTTGCCTTCCTCGGCCGGACCCCGGTGGCCGATTTTTCCGCCCTGGGCCGGGCGGTAAAGGAAAACTGCCCGTTCGTGGAGATCTTCATCCAGTTTTCACCGCCTGAAGAAGAGCCCCTCGATTTTGCCATCCCGGCCGCCACCCTGGCCCAGGAGGCGGCCGAAGAGGCCTTTGCGGCTCTTTCCGATCCGGGCCAGGCCCATCATCTCGATGCCTACCAGGCTGCCACCGCCGCGGTGGGCGAAAACGACGGAGCCCAGGTGATCTACACCACCGGCTCCACCGGCATGCCCAAGCCGGCCCTTTTATCGCACCGCAACATCAGTGTCCAGAACATGTGCCTGGGAGGCGCCTTCGGCATCATGGAGGGTGCGCGCATGCTGGTCAACCTGCCGCCGTCCCACGTCGGCGGCCAGGCCGAGCAGCTCATGACCCCCTTTTTCTGGGGCGGCACGGTGGTCGTGCTGCCCATCTTCGATCCGGAAAAGTCCCTGCTGGCGATCCAGGATTACCGGGTCAACTGCTTCGGACAGATCCCGGCTCTTTTCGCCATGGAGTGGCGCCTGCCCAACTACCACGACTTCGACCTGTCTTCGCTGGAGTTCGCCCTCTACGGCGGACAGCAGGTGCCGCGCCAGTTTCTCGAGCAGCTCGCGCGCATGGCGCCCAAGTTCGGCACCGGCCTGGGGCTCACCGAACTGGGCGGTTTTTGCACCTATTCGCCCCTGGACGGCACGGTGGACGATATCCTGGCCAGCGTGGGCTACGACATGCCGATCAGCCCCCTGTCGATCCGCCGGCCCATGGGCGACGACGGCACGGCCGGCGAGGAGCTGCCCGACGGGCAGGTCGGCGAGATCTGTTTTTCCGGTCCCCAGGTCTTTATCGCTTACGTGAACAACGATGCAGCCTATCGGCGGACCGTTTCGCGCGAGGGGATCTGCTACACGGGAGACCTGGGATACAAGGACGAAAAGGGGTTGCACTTTTCCGGGCGTTCGAAGCTGGTGATCAAGTCAAAGGGCTACCAGGTCCATCCGGCCCAGATCGAGGACCATTTTTGCGCCCTGTCCACCAAGGTGGCCTCGGCCGCGGCGGTGGGCCAGCCCCACGACCTGTTTACCGAGGGGGTGGTGCTCTTCGTGGAAAAGCGGCCGGGGGTGGAACTGACCGAGGCTGAGCTCGATGCCCACGCCAAAGGGATTGCCGCCTACATGCGCCCTTCGCTCTACGTGATTATGGAATCGGGCGCAATGCCGCTCAACCGGGTGGCCAAGACCGACTACATGCTGCTCAAGGACCAGGCAGGCCAGGCCATCGACCGGGCGCGCGCCGGCGGCGGCTGGGACAAGGCCTGAGCTGGATTCAGGCTTATTCGGCGGCCGGCCCGCCACTGGAGATCCATCGGGGGGCCGGCGCCTGCAGGACGGGGTATGGACATCAGGCAATTCAGATATTCATCGGACAATCTGGGCTATCTGGTCTACCAGGGCCGCGAGGCGGTGGCCGTCGATGGAGGCGCCGTGGCGCCGATGCTGGCCTTCGCCCAAACCCGGGCCCTTCGCATCCGCTACGTGACCAATACCCACACCCACTACGACCACACCTCGGGAAACGACGATCTGCTGCGCCGCACCCGGGCCGAATTCCTCGACTGCCGGGATCTGGCGCACGGTGCCGAAATCGTACTGGGCAAGGAAAGGCTGCGGGTTTACAAGACGCCGGGGCATATGCCCGACTGTGTGACGTTCCACACCGGCGATGCCCTGATCACCGGCGATACGCTCTTTAACGGCACGGTGGGCAACTGCTTTTCAGGGGATCTGAAATCTTTTTTCGAATCGATCCGTTTTCTGATCTCCTTT
The DNA here is from genome assembly GCA_963668645.2 of Desulfobacterales bacterium. Lineage (GTDB taxonomy): Bacteria > Desulfobacterota > Desulfobacteria > Desulfobacterales > UBA2174 > UBA2174. The sequence goes on along the minus strand of CAXXWC010000021.1, from coordinate 24,793 downwards.
GGGCCGCAGACCCTGATCTATGGCGGTCACGACTATGTCCGTGAGTCCATGATCTTTGCTCGGAGCCTGGAAAAGGACAATCCGCAGATCGACCGTTACCTGGCGCGCTACGATCCTGCCCATGTGGTTTCCACGCTGGCGGACGAACTGCGGGTCAATCCTTACCTGCGCTTCAACGATCCGGTCCTGATCCGGATCCTGCAAGCGCGCGGGCTGCCTGTTAAAACCGAATACGACCGCTGGCATTCGATGATGCAGCTTGGCTGAAGGCCGCCGGACTTGAAGCCGTTAAAAAGTTAAAAGCTGTAACTGACGCTTACGGCCAGGGCATGGGTGGTGAAGTCGTCGAACTCGCCGGTGATGCGGGACATGCCCCAGGCGGTGAAATCCCCCACGGCATTGTCGAAGCGCCGGCCCTCATCGTTTATCAACAGGTAGGCCACGTCAACTTTCAAGGCGCCGCGGGTATAGCCGAAACCCAGGGTAAAATCGAGGCGGTCGCCGGTGGGAACCAGCGGGTCGAGGGTATCGTCCGGCACCGGGCTGGGGTCGTAGAGAACTCCGCAGCGCAGATCCCATTGCGGCGTCAGGGCGTATTCGGCCCCGAGCTTGAAGGTAAAGGTGTCGTCCCAGCGGGTTTTCATCGTCATCCCGTCGACGGCGTTGACGCCCGGCACCCCTTGGGTCGTACCGAAGTTGACGCTCAGTTGATCGTAGGACGACCACTGGGTCCAGAGCACGGCCCCGGCCAGGGTCCATTTGCCCTGGGTCCAGGCCAGGCCGACGTCGGCATACGCGGGCAGGGTGATCCGGGCCGTGACGGATGAATCGGAATAGCCGTTGAGCCCGTCGTTGTCGATGCTGAAATCCCCTGTCAGTTCATGACGGGTTTCGCTCTTGTAGGTCACGCCCAGGCTGAGCCGGTCGGTGAGGTGGGCCATCAGGGCCAGGCTGTAACCGTAGGCCCAGTCGTCGCCCTCGATCTCCATGCCGGTCTCGGCCACGGCGGGCAGGATGCCCAGGGCGCCGAGCAGGTTCGGCACACGGTTTTTCAGATCGACGCTCATGTAGCGTATCACCGGCCCGGCCGCGATGCTCAGAGCCGGGCTCACCTTCCAGGCGACCACCGGATTGATGCTGATCGTTTGGGTCTCGCCGAAGGTCGCACCGGTCATGAAACGCCCTTCCCAGTTGTCTTCCCAGTCGGTTTGCAGGCCGAAATCGCTGTAAGTGGCCAGCCCGAAGGCCAGCCGATCGGTGGCCTTTGCGCGCGCGTAAAAATGGGGCAGGGCCGCCAGGCCCTCCTCGAGAGAGGCGTCGGCCCCGCTGTCGCTTTTGAATTTGCCCGTGATGTAATAGGTTGTAAACCCCATGGCGGCCTCGACGCCGTCCATCTCGGTCAGAGCGGCCGGATTGAAATAGACCGCGGTGGCGTCGTCGATACAGGCCACGGTGGCCGCTCCCATGGACGTGGTTTTGGCGCCCTGGTCACTCGTGAAAAATCCGCTTGCCCAAGTCTGGGCCGGAACAAGAAAGAAGAGGGCGGAGATGAGAACCGCCGCCAGTTTCTGAAACATCACGGACTCCTTTAAATTAAACCGGTTGGCGTTTTTCAAGCCGGTCGTCTTCCGTTGCACTGCGACGGCCTGCCGGATAAGAAAAAAAACTTATAGTATATAGTTAAGCACCGGGCAACCGTTTTGATGTACCGCCGATTGTAATTTGCACATGAACAAAGCCGGATCGAAGTCGCTTCCGACAGCGACGGGTGGGGGATCATTTTTCGATTGATTGCATCGCCTTTATCTTCCGCCAAAGGGTGGTTCGGCTGACACCCAGCCTTTCGGCTGCAAGACCCTTGTCATAGTCCATCTCTTCCAGTACCTGCCGGATTAAACGAAATTCTTCAATCTTGGAATTAAACTTTAAATCGGTATCTTCACATTTTTTTTCGCCGGTTAGTTTATGTTCCTGAATTTCTGAATGCAGTCTTATTTCTTCATACAGTTCTTGAAAAATTTGAGGTGAAAAATCACCCTTGGAAAGAATACTCAGGCGTTCCAGAAAGTTGGCCAGTTGCCGGACATTGCCGGGCCACGACAAACGGCAGAGGCGGTCAATAAAGTTAACGGGTATTTGAAAAGGGGGCAAACTGTGTTCACTGGCAATACGGTTAAGAAGACGATTAACCAGTTCCGGGATATCCTCCAGTCGATCTTTTAAGGCAGGAATATGAATTATCAGTACGTTGAGTCGATAGAAAAGATCTTCCCGGAAACGGCCTTCAGCCACCTCGCGGCTCAAGTCCAGGTTGGTTGCCGCGATCACCCTGATATCAATCGGAATAAAGCAGTCTCCGCCGATGCGCCGCACCTCTCTTTCCTGGAGAATTCTCAACAGGCTGCTTTGCAGATTCAGCGGTGTCCCTCCGATTTCGTCCAGAAATATCGTTCCCTTATGCGCCAGCTCGAAAAGCCCCGGCTTCCCCCCGCGGCGGGATCCGGTGAACGCCCCTTCCTCGTAGCCGAACAGTTCACTTTCCAGAAGCTGTTCCGGCAAAGAGCAGCAGTTGACGGAAACAAATGGACCGTCCCGTCGCAGGCTCAGATTGTGGATGCTGCTGGCAACGATCTCCTTGCCTGTTCCGGTGGGCCCCATGATCAAGACGGTTGAATCGTTGGGAGCGAATTCCTTGATATTTCGAATTATTTTTTTGCTCTTACTGTCTCCGTAAGCGAACTCTTCGATGGTGTATTTGGCGACCATTCGTTTTGTGAGGTTTTGGCGGACCTCTCTTTCGCTTCTCATGACATTGGAAAGGCTGCGGAAGGTAATAATGCCGCCGACGACGTTACTGTCTACCTTCACCGGCAAGTAGTTCAGCACGAGGCGATCCTTGCTTACCGTTCCGATTTCGTGCAAAAGCGGTCTTTCACTATCCATGGATTCCAAGATTGTTTCGAGAGACGAAACATCTCGGATATGGCATCCTTCCAAGGATTTATTGTTCAGGTTGAGTGAAGATTTTGCCATCAGGTTGACGGCGGTAATATATCCTTTCCTGTCAACGGCGACAATGCCACAACTCATCGTATCGATAATCGTTCTGTAAAGCTGGCTGCGGGCTCTTTCTTCCCGCCGGGACAGCGCGATGGACTCCGCATCTTTAAAGGCGACGGCAATTCCTTCCGGGCTTGTTCGGATCTCCACGCCATGCAATCCGTAACGGCGTGCAATTTTAATACAATGCTCGCCTCCGATGGCAACCTGGCATCCGTCCTTTTTACCCTGCTGAATGATTTGTTCAAGTTCATTTTGAGTCTTGAAGCTGGCACAGATAATTTCGACATTCAGCATCTTTTGAATTTTATCTATTTCTTCAATCTTATGATGCAGGGTCGGAATGAGCATGCGGGTTCCAAAAAGCTTGGCCCGCCGGATGTCGCAAAAAAGATCAAACGAGGTCAGGAGCACCGACAGCACGGGCAATTTCAATTTCAGAATTTTCTGCAAAAAACAGGCGGTTCCCCGGCGGCTGACGAGCACCTCCACGCCGCGCTCCTCCATTTTCTGGGCTTCCCTGGGCAAATCTTCAGGATACGCCAGAGCCGTTTCTATATGGTAGCCCAGATCGCCGGCGACCTGTTTGGCAGCGCGAATAAATCCGAGGTTTGGAGAGATCAAGCCGATTTTAACTGTTTCCATATTCTTTACCATTTTTTGCCCTTTGTTGTCGTCTTTGCCAACCATGTTTCAATAACGGAACATAAATTTTTCGCATATGCAAAATAAAAAAACGAGGGCTTGGCCGGACATCGCATTTTGCTAAGTAACTACAGCATGTTACGTATATATTCAACGTTGGCATATTTCTTGGTACACAACAAACTTCAGGAATGAACAGCATCAGACACTTTGTAGAAGCCAATTGATACAGTTGCGGAGGAAGATCGGATGGGAGAAACGTTGGTTGAAAAAATAATCAGTAAGAAAGTCGGTCGAACTGTAACCGCCGGAGAAACGGTCGTCGTTGATCTGGATTTTGTGGCGCTTCACGACGGGTCCGGGCCGCTTGCGCTGCGGTTGATGGACAAAATGAAATGGGACGGCGTTTTCGACCCCAAACGGGTCATGTTCTGTACCGAATTCGGCCCGACGCCCAAACGGGAGCTGGCAAACGAACATAAGCTGCTGCGTGACTTTGCCAACAAAAAAGGGTGCTACTGGCATGAAGGGGGCACGGGCAACATCCATACACATCTGCTGGAAAATTATGTTAAGTGCGGAGACATTATCGTAGCTGGTGATTCCCATACCACGACCCATGGGGCGTTGGGCGCATTTTCCACCGGGATGGGCTCTACGGACATGCTGGCAATTTTGCACCTGGGGCGCACCTGGCTGAAAGTTCCGGCAAGCTTCCGGGTCCAGGTGGACGGCAAGCTGCCGGCGGGGGTCTACTCGAAGGATATCTTTTTGAAGCTGCTGGGCGAAATCGGATCCGAGGGAGCCATATACAAGGCACTGGAGTTCGGCGGAACAACGATCGCGAACATGAGTATGGATGCGCGTTTTACGATTTCAAACATGGGAGTCGAAGCCGGTGCCAAGGCGGCTGTCATGGGAACCGACAATGAGACGCGAGCGTTTCTTAAAAAAATGGGACGCGAAGAGGATTTTTCCCCGATCGTTGCGGACGATGACGCTGTCTACGAAAAAACAATCGAAATCGACGCATCCAAAATCCCCCCCATGGTCGCCAAACCGCATTACGTTGAAAATTCCGCCCCGGTTTCGGACATCAAAAATTTGAAAGTGGACTTGGTCTTTATCGGCAGTTGCACCAACGGCCGTACCGAGGATATGCACATCGCCGCCTCTTTATTGAAAGGCAGGAAATTTTCCCCCGATGTAAGAGTGGTGGTAATTCCCAATTCCCGCCGGGTTTATCTGGAATGCAGCAAAGACGGCACGTTAACGGCGCTGGCCGATGCCGGAGCGATGGTTATGGCGCCCAACTGCGGACCGTGCATGGGCGTTCACGAGGGGATTCCGGCCGACGGAGAAGTCGTCGTTTCGACCCAGAACCGCAATTTCAAGGGCCGCATGGGCAATGCCACGGCTTCCATTTACCTGGCCAGCCCGGCGACCGCCACGGCTTCTGCCATTACCGGCTATCTTACCGACCCGAGGGAGGTGGCATAAATGAATACCAAGTTCAGCGGAACCGCCTGGAAATTCGGCGATAATGTCAGTACCGATTCCATTGCACCGGGGCACCTGTTCCATCTGCGATCCAATCCTGCGGAATATGCCAAGCATGTGTTTGAGGATGTCAAGCCTGAATTCGCTCAAAAGATCAAGGCCGGCGACCTGGTGGTGGCCGGCAATAATTTCGGTTGCGGTTCAAGCCGGGAAATCGCCCCTTTGATCATCAAGCTTGCCGGCGTCGGCGCTATTCTGGCCAAAAGTTTCGGCCGGATTTTTTACCGCAACGCCATTAATAACGGAATGCTGTTGATCCAATGCGATACGGACCCGATCGAGGAAGGCGACCGGCTATGGGTGGATCTGGACAGCGGTGAAATCCGTAAAAAAGCAGATCCCGATTTCATGCGAAAATTCCACCTGGGAACCGTGGAGAAAAAGATCGTCGCCGAAGACGGCCTGTTAAATTACATCGAAAAATTCCACTCCCTGGAAGGGCTTTAATATGCCGCAGACCGCCTGCACGGCATCGCAACGATTACACAAACGGTGCTAAGGATATGCGAACTGAAAAAACGACAACAACCGCGGCCGGACCCCAGATCAGCAACACGGCCGTTGCCAGCGACTCGCCGACCTTTCAGTTATCCGCATTCGCCGCGACATTTCCCGGCGATCGGTTTTCAGACACCCTGAAGGCCGCGGCGAAAAAATATCTGCTCGACACCATCGGGTGCGGCATATTCGGTTCGCGCACCTCGTGGTCAGAAATCATCAACGCCTATGTGCGCAAACTGGGCGGCCCCTTTGAAGCGACGCTCTGGGTGCACGATTTTCAGGCAGCGGCCAGCAGTGTCGCCCTGGCAACGGGTGTCATGGCCCACAGCTTCGAGCTGGACGACTACCATCCTGCCGGCAAGCTGCACCCCGGGGCGGTTGTGATCCCGGCGGCCCTGGCCGTGGCCGAACGGGAAAAAGCCGGCGGTGCCGCACTGATCCAGGCACTGATCGTGGGCTACGAGACGATGATCCGTGTGGCGCTGGCCGCAGGAGCCCTTTCCATGCGCCGGAGAGGGTGGCACATCACCGGACTGTGCGGCCCCTTCGGTGCGGCGGCGGCGGCGGGTCGTCTGCTCGGATTGGATGCTCTGCAAATGGCTAACGCCTTGGGTCTGGCAGGCACCCAGGCATCCGGATTGATGGCCTTTACCTGTGATGGGTCAAACAGTAAACGGCTGCATCCGGGCCGTTCGGCCCAAAGCGGGATCCTGGCGGCCGAACTCGCCCGGCAGGGTTTTACAGGTCCGACCCGGGTACTGGAATATGAAGACGGCGGCTTTTTGAAAGCGGTTTCAGATACGCCCGACCCGAGCCGGCTGACCGCCGGGTTAGGCGAGGACTTTTTGAGTGCCGGCGTCGGCATCAAGCCTTATCCTTGCTGCGCCAGCACCCATTCTTCCATCGATGCCGTGCTGTACCTGAAACAAAAGCATCGATTCAGCCCCGAAGCGGTCCAGGAAGTCGTGGTCTTCAACCACAGCGTCGTCCTGAAGCAGACCTGCTGGCGTTACGAACCCATCAGTCCGATGCAGGCCCAGATGAACATGGGCTACTGCATCGCCCTGGCTATCAGCGAAGGGCGCATCACGCCCGAGCTTTTTTCGGTTTCCAAGATTGCGTCCCCCGACCTGGTAGCGCTGGCCCGTAAGGTGCGCTTTGAAGTCGATCCGCAAATAGAGAAAAAATACCCGCAGACCTTTCCCGGCAAGGTGCTCGTCAGGCTCACAGACGGCCGCCAGTTTTGGCATGAGGTGCCGGGGCCGAAAGGCTCGCCTGAAAATTCCATGTCCATGGATGAAGTCAAACAAAAGTATCATTCCCTCGCAGACGGGATCATCGGCCCGGATCGGGCCGATCGGATCGCCCTTTGCGTTGAACGGATAGAATCATTGGATGATATCAACACGCTGAGCGCGCTTCTTGCATAAGGCGGCGCAACAATCGTTGAAGGAGGCTGAAAGTGATGGAAACAAAAGGGCAGCAGGTTAGCGCGACAGACAACCAGAAGCCGGCCGTGCCACAAGACCTCTCAATCCCCTATATTGAAGGAGACGGGGTGGGACCCGATATCTGGCGTTCGTCCCAGCCGGTTTTCGATGCTGCGGTGGCCAAAGCCTACGACGGCAAAAGAAAGGTCGCCTGGAAAGAGGTGCTTGCCGGTGAAAAGGCCTATGCACAGACCGGCCAATGGCTGCCGGAAGCGACCCTGGAGGCTTTCCGCGAATACCGCGTCGGTATAAAGGGGCCGCTCACCACGCCCATCGGCGGCGGGATGAGAAGTCTCAATGTTGCCTTGCGACAGTTGCTGGATCTTTACGCCTGCATCCGCCCGGTTGCCTATATCCCGGGCATGCCGAGCCCGGTGTGCGCTCCTGAAAAAGTCAACATGGTGATCTTCCGTGAAAATACCGAAGATGTGTACGCAGGCATCGAATGGCCCGCCGGCAGTGCCGAGGCCGAAAAACTGTACCAATTCCTGACCGATACGATGAAGTGCCGCATCCGGGAACAATCGGGACTGGGCATTAAACCGATGAGCGCCTTCGGCAGCAAGCGTCTGGTCCGCATGGCGATCAATTGGGCCATCGACCATTGTCAGCCCAGTGTGACCCTGGTGCACAAGGGCAACATCATGAAATTCACCGAAGGGGCATTTCGTGATTGGGGCTACGAACTGGCCCGTGAAGAATTTGCCGCCCAGACCGTCACCGAACAGGATGCCGCCGCGGCCGGCGGCCCCGGGGACCGGATCATCATTAAAGACCGCATCGCCGATGCCATGTTCCAGCAGGTCCTTTTACGCCCGGATGAATACAGTGTGCTGGCCACGCCCAATCTCAACGGAGATTATATCTCCGATGCCCTGGCCGCCCAGGTTGGAGGGCTCGGGATGGCGCCAGGGGCCAATGTCGGCGACAGGGCCGCTATTTTCGAGGCGACCCATGGCACCGCTCCCAAGTATGCCGGAAAAGATATGATCAACCCGGGATCGGTGATCCTTTCCGGGGCATTTATGTTCGAATACATCGGTTGGCAGGAAGCCGCCGATTCGATTCGCCGGGCCGTTGCCCGCACCATTGCCGAAAAGAAAGTGACCTACGATCTGGCCCGTCAGATGCCCGGAGCAGTCAAGGTCAGTTGCTCGGGTTTCGGAGAGGCGATCATCAAAAACATGTAGTCCCCCGGCGGCTGCCAGGGACATCGATGAGAAAGACGAATCGAAAACCTGGCCGCCGCATAACTCAAGAGGATGCGATGGGCACCTACTCAGAGCGAATCGCCGATTTTGCAGCTAATTTGTCATTTAACGCGATCCCCTCAGAAGTTATCGAAAGGGCGAAGCTGCATATCCTGGACAGTCTGGGGGTGGCATTTACTTCCCTGTCCGATACCTATTCCCGGTCACTGACAGATGCATTCGCAAAGCTTAAGAGCAATCCGGAGAGCACCCTGCTGGGGGCAGGGGAGAAAATATCGCGCGAATATGCGGCATGCGCAAATGGGGCCTTGATTCATGGAAACGATTTTGACGACACCCATCTTCCCGGTGCCACTCATCCCGGTTCATGTATCATCCCCACCGCATTGGCGCTTGGTGAAGCGGAGAAGATTCGCGGAAAAGATTTTCTTGAGGCGGTCGTTCTGGGTTACGAAGTGATGACCAGGATCGGAATGGCGTCAAATGGACAGTTCCAGGACAGAGGATTCCATGTGACGCCATTGTGCGGCGTATTCGCATCCTGTTTGACGGCGGCAAAAATAGAAGGATTGACTGCCGGCCAGATGGTAAACGCCATGGGCATATGCGGCAGCCAGGCATCGGGGATTCAACAGTTTCTGGCCGACGGCACGTGGACGAAAAAATTGCATCCGGGATGGGCCGCTCACAGCGGGATCTTATCCGCCCTGCTGGCATCGAGCGGGTTCACCGGTCCTGGTGAAGTTTTTGAGGGAAAAGCGGGAGTATTTTCAACCCACGTGAATATAGGCAAATGCAAACTCAACCTGCTCACGGAATCCCTTGGACGTGAATGGGAAACCCTGCGTACCTCCATCAAGCTCTATCCAAGCTGCCAATTTACCCACAGTTTCATAAACTGTGCTTTGTATTTGAAAAATCGGCATAACATCCAGTGGCAAGACATCTCGCGGATAAAATGCCGCATCAGTCCCAGGGGAGCACGCTGGACCTGCGATCCCATAGAAAAGAAACGAAAAGCTTCCACATCGTACGAGGCGCGATTCAGTCTACCCTTCACGCTGGCCATGGCGCTTGTAAAAGGAAAAGTCGGTCTTGAACAGTTTAATGATCACTACATCCATGATGAAAATATAAGATCTTGCGCCGGAAAAGTAGAGTATCTAACCGATGAGTCACTGTCAAAAGAAGTGGTAGAATTTTCAGGAGATATACTCATCGAATTAAAAAGTGGCCAACAGTATAGCCATCAGCAAAAATATGAACTTGATTACTCGAACGCCTGCCTTGACAGGGAGGCGGTAAAGTATAAATTCAAAGCAAATTTGGAGATGTCAGGATTCCGTGACCGGCAAAGAGCGGATAAGATTATTGCGGCCATCGAAAAGATGGAAACAATGGAAAACATTGAAGCATTATCCGGCATTTTATATTGATTTTTTCAGAAAGGTGGAGGATTTCAAGAAAAAATCATGGTAATATACGGGTGCTTAAAATATAGGCGAAAGGAGGGTGAGGGCAAGACAAAGGATACCGGTAAAAGGGATGCCGGTAAAGGGAATTTTTTAACCACAAGAAGATGTTGTCCTAAAATCGCTCAGGAGGTCAAAATGAAAAGGCTATCTTTAATTTTGATTATAATACTGCTTGCCGTTAGTACTTCCTTCGCGGGAGATTTTCCCAATAAACCGATCACACTCATCGTCCCCGCAAAGGCGGGAGGCGGATTTGATATAACCAGCCGGGTCGCCGCAGCCGGGTGGGAGAAAATCCTTGGCCATCCGATGAAGTTTGTATACCTTCCGGGCGCATCGACAATGATCGGATTTTCCCGATTGATGGCCTCTCCATCCGACGGATATACGATAATCGTCACCTCAATTCTTATGCATGCAATGGCGGTCGCCGATAACGAAGCAAATGCCAAACTATGCGGATGGGATAAGGTCGCGTTTGTCGGCAATGTGATCGCCGATCCGGATGTCCTGCTGGTTAACAACGAATCTTCCTGGAATACGCTTGACGACTTTATTAATGCCGGCAAAAATGCAAAAGATCCTCTTATCATTTCAACACCGTATGCCAAATCAGTCGGCCAACTGGCCTCGCAGATATTGATAAGTGAAACAGGAATAAACGCCAAGGGCGTGCCCTTTAACAGCGGGACGAAGTCAAGAGATGTGCTGGCCGGAAAGCAGGTGAGTGCCTGCATCGGCGCCTACTATTCTTCATCGTCAAAAAAGGCCTTTATAAAAGGGATCGGTTCATTCACAGCCAAAAAAACATATCCGGGAATCTGGGATATGCCGACCATGACCCAAGGTACCGGAATCAAGATGCCAACCCTTATCGACTCCTACTGTTTCATGATAAAGAGGGACACGATAAATGAGTCGCCGGAGGCATATAAAAAATTAGTTGAAACCCTCAAACAGGCCCTTGAAACAAAGGAGAGCCAGACCATGGCAAAAAGCCTGGAGATGGAACACTTTGTTGAATACTGGTCGCCCGAAGAGTGTGAAGACTATGTCGGCACATTCAGAAATGAAGTGTGGCCCAAGTACAAACATTTAATGGGTGATTGAGTTTGTCTGAAAGCGCATTTCAGGTATGCTCCGGCATTGTATCATTTTGGGTGGGAGCATTACTGCTGAAGTGAACATGTTCGCCTCAAGGATACCTCGCAGCCATAAAAAGGCTGCGAGGATAAAAGGGTTGAGAGATATCGGATTGAAAACAAATCAGCATATCTGGTTGGCTTGAAATGATAAGCGTAGTTGTTTTGCGCGATAGAAGGCCTTGGGAGGTTCCACGATGGTTTTTTCGAAAAAAAATATAAATTGGGGCGAATGCATCGTACCTGGATTAACATTCGTTTTTGCCTTGGTCTATTTTATCCAGGTAAAAAATGCGCCGTGGGGAGCCATATACTGGCCCGCCTTAATTGCCACTATTCTTCTTCCCATATGGGTGCTGATTATTTACAGTTTTGCGCTTGAAAATATTGAAAAATCCCAGCCTAAGAGTTTTTCAATTTCTTGGTTCTGGAAAGGCGGATCAAAGGTAAGCATAATTTTTATTGCCTCTATAGGATATTTGATTTCCATACCTTATCTTGGATTTTCAATTACCAACTTTATTTTTCTGTTTTCCATCTTTCGTCTGCTCGGCAATAAAAATATTATCCAAAACTTCAGCTTGAGTTTTATTATTACTTTGTTTTTACATCTGAGCTTTATTGTTGCCATGAAATTGGAACTGCCACAGCTCTGCATCGGGCCGTTGTGCATATGATAGAATCTAACTAATATATAACAGGATGGTGTTATGGAAATTCCTAACGCAAGCGTCATCTATTCAGGGTTGATGTTGCTTCTGGATCCTCACACCCTGGGATGGCTGGTGCTCGGCTTATCGGCAGGTTTTATCGTAGGCGCGATTCCCGGTTTCAATGATACCAATTTTTTAGCGATGATACTGCCGTTTACAATTTATTTGGGCGCCATGCAGGCGGTCATATTCATGATGGCCTGTTTTTGCGGTTCCCAGGCAGCCGGCTCCATCCCGGCTATTTTGCTCAACATCCCAGGCACGCCGAGTAATGCACCTACATGCCTTGAGGGGTTTCCTTTAACGCGCAAAGGGTTTGCCGGCCAAGCCTTGGGGTGTTCCTTTATTTCATCGGCCATCGGCGGATTTATCACCGGTTGCATCACGTTGGTACTTTGTCCCATCGTCGGTATATATGCACTTCAATTCGGCCCGGCCGAACTGTTCATGGCCGCCGTATTCGGTATGACAGCCGTCGGCTCATTGACCGGAAAATCCGTTTTGAAGGGTCTTTTTTCCTCCGTTTTGGGGCTGTTTGTCGCCTGCGTAGGAACGGAAGCGGAATATGCCTACAGCCGTGGAGTATTCGGCTTTTTTGAACTTTACGAGGGTTTTCCGTTGATTCCGGTTCTCCTTGGGCTGTTTGGTTATTCGGAATTGTTTTCACTCGTTCAGGAAGATTTTTTGATCGAAAAAGGAAGGAAGGTGTCAACCGGATTCGGAAATCTCATCGAAGGAATGAAACAGGGACTATCCTACTGGGGGTGTATGATACGATCCTCATTGATCGGGTTCATCGTCGGAATCATACCGGGGACCGGAGGAGCGATCGCTACATGGGTGAGCTACGGGCAGGCCAAACAGTGGAGCAAACAGCCGCAAAAGTTCGGCACCGGACATTACGAGGGTCTTGTTTCAACCGATGCATGCAACAATGGCGTTCCTGGCGGAGCGATTATTCCTACGCTTATTCTCGGCATACCCGGATCTGGGACAACCCTGATCGTAATGGCAGCCCTGATGATCAACGGGGTGCGGCCAGGGCCGACCATGTTTGTGGACTTTGCGAAGGAAGGCTATGCGATACTGTTTTCACTGCCGCTGGCCAATATTGTAATGCTCATTGTTTCTCTTATCGTGGGGACTCTGTTTGTCCGGGTCACTATGGTCCCGACCAAATTTCTCGTTCCGATTATCGGCCTTTTCTGTCTCGCCGGCGGATTTGCCTGGCGTACCATGACCTTTGACATGTCACTGGTCGTGATATTCGGTGTTTTTGGAGCCCTTCTTTCCCGTTATGGCTACTCCGTTCCGGCCTTCCTGCTTTCCATGCTTCTTGGGCCTTTGGCCGAAACAAACTTTCACTGGGCCGTCACGATCGGAGGAATCCACAGCTTTTTGCGTCCGATACCCATCGTAACGCTCCTTCTTACAGTGGGTGTATTGGTGCTGCCGCTTTTTTCGAGAAAAGCCGTAAGAGAGGCGAAGAAAAACTAGCGTTTTCCGGGAAATGATTTTATGCTGTTCGACCATCATCATGATCAGATTAATGGAGGATAAAGATGGGTTGCAATAATTGTTTGAAAGTGATGCGGGAATATTTCCCATTGTTTGACAACTTCAAGGACCGAAATTTGGCTGATAAAGTGGCAAAGGTCTGGTATGACTTGTGGCAGGAAAGCAAGTGGGAATATTTAAATAAGGCTGCCTGGAATTTACAGTGCCCGGGAATAAGTCTTATCGACCATACCCGATCTGTTACCGAGGCATCAATCGAATTTGCAAGGGTCAGAGAGCGCGTGTACGGTGAACAGATTGATTTTGATATCCTCCTGGCCGGGGCACTGCTTCACGATGCCAGCATACTGCTGGAGCTCGAACCCGACGGTGACGGCGCAAAAAAAAGCGTTGAAGGAAAAATATTCCAGCATTCTTTTCTCGGAGCCCATAAGGCCTTGATTGACGATCTGCCGAAACAAATCGTGCATATCATTCTTTCTCATACATGGCAAAGCAGACTCTTTCCACAAACCCCGGAGGCAATCATCATCTGCTGCTGTGATTTTGCCGATGCCGATATTCACAGGCTCAGGTTCGGCGGAACCCGGCTGATGGACAGGTACAAATACGGGTTTACAACGGTCGGTTAAGATCAACACTGGATATCCATAATCCGGGCCGCGTCCGCGCGGCCTTTGGCGTTGAAGGAAAGTCGCATGGTCCAAACCAAGGAAAAGCCGAAGCTAAGGGAACACCTCATCAACCGGGGATGGTGCAAGGGGTGCGGCATCTGCGTGGCGTTTTGCCCCAAGCAGGTGCTGGAGCTGGATGACAAGGACAAGGCGGTGGCGGCACGGCCCGAGGATTGCATCGCCTGCAGGCTTTGCGAACTCAGGTGCCCGGACCTGGCCATCGAAATCGTCACGGAGTAAGGCGCTGCGATGAAACCAAATGTGAAATTTATCCAAGGAAACGAGGCCTGCGTGGAAGGGGCTTTGTATGCCGGGCTGCAATTTTTTGCCGGCTATCCCATCACGCCGTCCACGGAAATCGCCGAGGGTCTCTCGGCCCGGCTGCCGCAGATCGGCGGCAAGTTTATCCAGATGGAGGACGAAATCGCCTCCATGTGCGCCATCATCGGGGCCTCGCTCACCGGCCACAAGGTGATGACGGCCACCAGCGGGCCGGGATTCTCCCTTAAACAGGAGGCCCTGGGCTATGCGGTGATGGCCGAGATCCCCTGCGTGATCGTCAACGTGCAGCGCGGCGGGCCGTCCACCGGCAACCCCACCCACGTGGCCCAGGGCGACGTGATGCAGGCGCGCTGGGGGAGTCACGGAGACCACAGCATCGTGACCCTCACCGCTTCTAACCACCAGGATGTTTTCGCCATGACGGTGGAGGCATTCAACATCGCCGAAACCTACCGCACGCCGGTGATCCTGCTTTTCGATGAAGGGGTGGGCCACATGCGCGAGAAGCTGGTGATCCCCGAGCCCGGTAATATTCCGCTGGTCGAGCGGCTGCATACCTCGGTGCCCGGGGGGGTGGACTACCACCCCTATCTGCCGCGTGAGGACGGTCGGCTGCCGATGAGCGATTTCGGCGGGGTGCACCGTTACAACGTCACCGGACTGTTTCACGACATGTGGGGCTTTCCGTCGGACAATCCCACCGTGGTCGACGGGCTGCTGCGCCACCTGATAGACAAGATCGAGAACAATGTCGATCATGTGACCCATTACAAGGAGCACTTTCTGGACGATGCCCAAACCGTGTTCATCTCCTACGGCAGTTCGGCCCGTTCGGCCCTGCACGTGGTGCGCGAGCGCCGGGCCCGGGGCGAACGGCTCGGGTTGCTCGAACTGCAGACCCTGTGGCCCTTTCCAGCCGCCATCGTGCGCGAAAAGTGCAGCCGGGCTCGCTCGGTGGTAGTGGCCGAGATGAACACCGGCCAGATCATGCGGGAGGTCAAGGCAGCCGTGAACGAACCGGAAAAGGTCTTTTTGGCCAACCGCATCGACGGCACCCTGATCACGCCTACCGATATTCGCAACATCCTGCGGCTCATCCAGGGGAGAGGAGTCTGACCCATGGCTGTCAAAGATTATATCCGTGAACGGTTTTTCCCGCACATCTGGTGCGCCGGCTGCGGCCACGGCATCATTCTCAACAGCCTGCTGCGGGCCGTGGAATCGCTCGGCATGAGCAAAAACGAAATCGTGATGGCCTCGGGGATCGGCTGTTCGAGCCGCATCTCGGGGTATCTCGACTTTCATACCCTGCATACGATTCACGGCCGGGCCCTGGCCTTTGCCACGGGGGTCAAGCTGAGCCGCCCGGAGCTGAACCTGATCGTGCCCATGGGCGACGGGGACGCGCTGGCCATCGGCGGCAACCACTTCATCCACGCGGCCCGGCGCAACATCGACATCACCGCCATCGTGATGAACAACCGCATCTACGGGATGACCGGCGGCCAGTTCTCTCCCCTTTCGGGCTACGGGATCATGGCCACCACGGCCCCCTATGCCACCGTGGACCAGGGCTTCGACGTGGTCGAGCTGGCCCGGGCGGCCGGGGCCACCTTCGTGGCCCGCTCGACCACCTACCATGTGCAGCAGCTGACCAAGCTGCTGCGCGAAGCGATTTTGCACGAAGGCTTTTCGGTGGTCGAGGTCCTGACCCAGTGCCCGACCTATTTCGGGCGGCGCAACAAGCAGGGCGGGCCGGTGGAAATGATGAACTGGCTCAAGGACAACACCACGCCGGTGGGCTCCAAGGCCAAGGCGGAAAACCCGGCCCTGATCGAACGCGGCGTCTTCGTACAAAAGGAACTGCCCGAGTACTGCAAGGCTTACGACCAGGTCATCGAACGGGCCCAGAAAGGAAAATAGCCATGGAAAGATGCAGAATCGTATTTTCCGGCTCCGGCGGCCAGGGGGTGATCACGGCGGCCATCCTGCTGGCCGAGGCGGCGGTGATCGAAGAAGGGCTCAACGCGGTGCAGACCCAGGTCTACGGCGCGGCGGCCCGGGGCGGGGCCACGCGCTCGGACGTGATCGTGGCCGAAGAGGAGATCTTCTTTCCCAAGGTGCTCCAGCCCAACGTGCTCGTATGCCTGACCCAGGAGGCCTACAACAAGTTTTATCCCATCATCCGGCCCGGGGGGCTGTTGATCACCGATCCGCGCTACGTCCAGCTCGAACGCAAGGTGGACGCCCGCCAGCGCCAGCTGGACATGTTCCGCACGGTGATGGATCGCATCGGCAAGCCCATCGTGTTCAACATCTGCATGCTCGGGGCGGTCATCACCCTGACCGGGCTGATCAAGCCCGAATCGGTGATGAAGATGCTCGAACGGCGCCTTCCCGCGGCTTTTATCGACATGAACCGACAAGCCCTGGAGATCGGCATCGAACTGGCCGAGGCAGCCTAGAGCGTCACGCGATCCTCTTGCCAGCGCCACCCTGCCGCGGCAGGGTGGCGCTTTGCCTTTTCGCCCATGCCCCCGGGAACCGAAAACATTGTTGGCCTGGCCCAGATCGGGGAGGTGCGGTGCACTATTACACACGCCAACCCCGGGGCCGACATCGTGCTGACCGAATCGGCTTGGTGCAACGCGCACCTTCGAAGCGGACGCCATCGTGGGTCCTCACCCCTTTGCCCCCTGCCTTCTGCTGCCCCTTTTTGAACACCACCTGATATTGATATATATCATTTGATAACAGTCGGTTGTACAGTCAGTTGTAATGCCATCCCCGTTCGAGAAAAGAAGAGGGTCGTATTTTGAACACTATACCCCACCGGTTTCTCTCGCCAGCCCCTTCCTGCCTGACCCGTGGCGGGTCATGAACGACCCAATTACCTGTAATAACAGTAAAATAATTTTTTTATGAGGATGATGGCCCATAATTTGCTTTGAAAAAAATGTTTCAGCGGCGATCCAAAGATGGATCGCATTTATCCATCCATCCCCTAAATCGAAAAAGGGAAAAAAGGAGAAGATCAATGAAGAAACTGATGGTAATCGCGGTGTCAGTGGGGCTCTGTCTGGGATTTGCCGGCATGGCCATGGCAGGCAGTACTGCCGATCAGACCGTCAACTACGAGGTCCAGGCGATCAACGAAATTTCCGTGAGTGGACCGGCCACCCTCACCATCAACTCCGCTACCGCGGGTCAGGAACCGGACAACGCCACGGACACTTCCACCACCTACTCGATCACCACCAACGGAACCGGCAAAAAAATCACCGCCGCCCTAGGTACGGCGATGCCGGACAATACGATCCTCAAGGTGACCCTGGCTTCGACCGGGGCCACCAGCGCAGGGGCGGTCACCCTCTCCACCACCGATGCGGACGTCGTTACCGGTGTGGAGACACTGGCTGAAGACGGGAGCCAGATTACCTACGTTCTCAGCGCCACGGTGGATGCGGGCATCGTCGCCAGCGCCGCCAAGACGGTGACCTACACCATCGCGGATGCATCCTAATAACTGTCTATAGATCTATCCGAGGGGGCCGGTTTTAACAGGCCGGTCCCTTTTTGGGGCTTGGGCGCGTTCACCTGCCACGACGGCACCATGGGCAGGGCCGTGCACAGAGCAGTTTCAGCGCCCTGGGTGTTCCTATCGAAACGAGGTCGCTTTAACCGCAGATTGTCCAGGGGCACCCAATAGCCGGCCAAGTACAAGGGGAGGGGGGATGAGAGGTCTGAGTTCCATCTCAGCGGCGGTCGTGCTGGCGTTTTTTTGCGCCGGGCCCTGCCGGGGGGCGGATGTGGACAGCCACGTGATGACCTTCGATTTCCAGCAGATCGACGAGATCGAGGTTTCCGGAAGCCCCAGCCTCACGATCCTTTCAGCCATGGCGGGCGGGCAGCCCCAGGATGCCACGGACAGCTCCGTTACCTATGCCATCACCACCAACGGCAGCGACAAGCGGATCACGGCCAGTATCGACACCGCCATGCCACCGAACGTGACGTTCAAAGCCCAAATCGCCGCGCCTTCCGGCAGCGGTATGAGCAGCGGCGAGGTGACCCTCGGCACCGCTGCGGTGGACGTCGTCACCGGTATCAGCCAGGTAGCCGAGAGCAGTTGTGCCATCACTTATCGACTCAGCGCCACCGTGGCGGCCGGCGTACTGCCCAGCGACGCGCGGACCGTTACCTTCACCCTTACCGAGTAGCGCGTTTCCGGTCGGGCCAAACGAGGCGACACCATGCACCGTTCGATCAAGATCGCCCTGTTGCTTCTGTTCCCTCTGATGCTGGCGGCCAGGACCGCAGGGGCCGAAATCTCCATCACCGTCAGCGGGGACTGGTTTGAGACCATTGATGAAAACGATCTGCAATCCGGGCCGGGCACCGACCTGGAAAGCAGTTACACCAGCGTTTCCGGCCAAGTGACGATCGACATCAGCGGTACGGACGGAACGGAGGATGCCTGGCGTGTGGATCTGCGAAAAGTGGACAGCAACTGGAACGACGACCTTCAGCCCTATGCCTGTCGAACGTCGGACGGATCGGGTGGCAGTGTCAGCGGCGGCGCTTCGTTTCAGCAGGTGACGGACATGGACACATCCTTTTTCTCCGGTACCGGGGATGTTAGCGGCATCAAGGTGCAACTGCGACTGAACAACGTCTCCATCCAGATTCCTCCGGCCTCCTATTCAGTGGTGCTCTATTACACGGTGGTGGACCTTCCCTGACGAGCCGACATGAAAACCAGAACGACAATACCCCTGTGGGTCTTGATTTTCCTTTTAGCGATGCCTGGTGCCTCAAGGGCCGGGGTGTCGGTAACCAGCGGCCTGACCTACGAAAAGACAGTCATGGCGGGCGAAAGCTATCAAGGTGTCATCCACCTCAAAAACAACGGGCCGTCACCCCAGGAGGTCAAACTCTACCAGACCGATTACCTCTTTTTCTGCGATGGCACCAACCGCTACGGCGATCCGGGCAAAATTACCCGGTCCAACGCCGGCTGGATCACCTTCCGGCCCCAGCGCCTCACCATCGCCGCCCACGCCACCGCGCAAGTCAACTACCGGGTCCAAGCCCCGGACGACGCCTCTCTGGCGGGCACCTACTGGAGCATGCTCATGGTCGAGGGCATCTCTTCGTCCTCACCCGAGGCGACCGGACCGCGCCAGGACAACGTCACCCTCGGGCTTAGCCAGGTGATTCGCTACGGCCTTCAGATCGTCACCCAAATCGGTGACAGCGGCACCCGCCTGCTCAAATTCCTCGATACCCGGGTACTGAAGACCGGCCATACCCGGATACTGCAAGTGGATATGCAAAACACCGGTCAAAGATGGCTCAAAGCCTTGCTGTGGACCGAACTGTACGATGAACAGGGACGGACCGCAGGCAGGTTCGAAGGCGGAAGGCTACGCCTCTATCCGGGCACCTCGGTGCGTTTCAGGGTCGATCTGAGCAAAGTGCCCGAGGGAATATACAAGGCGCTGGTGGTGGCCGACTGCGGAGGCGATACCCTGTTCGGGGCGACCTATACCTTCCAGTTGGGGGGCCGCAGGGCCGGCCCGGTGCCGGCTTCGCCCCAAAAGGGAGGCGAGGTCGAAAAGCCGCCGGCAAAAAAAACGAACCACTAAAGCCCCTTGATTCGAAGAAGGCTGCTGCCGGTGGTGGTGACAGGCGAAACAGACCCGCTAGCAGAGGGTGCCCGCTACTTATGGATCGGGAGATTGAAACCGGTTCGGCTCGCTTTAAGGACTGTCGCCCTGCTGCTGCTTTTGACCGGTGTTTCGATAGCCCAGCAAAGGGGCGTTGAGGTCCGGCCGGCCGGGCAGGAGCTTTTCGAAGCCGTTCCCCCAAACGTGGTCACCACCTCTTTTGTGGTAACAAATATTTCTCCGCAAGAGCTGGAATTCGTTTCCGAAGTGCAGATTCCAGAGGGATGGCGACTCGTCACCGAACCGTTTCCGTTTCGTCTGGTGCCGGATGGCAGCGAAATACGGCTGCTCGGGTTTTTCGTTCCCCAGACAGCCCCGGCCGGCAGGTACGCAATTTCCTATCGGGTCCGTTCCAGCAGATATCCTGCCGTCAGTGACCTGGCCCGCATTTTCGTCGTCGTGCGCCCGGTCACCGAGCTGGCGGCACACCTGCTGGAAGCGCCGCAGAGTGTCATCGCGGGCGATAGCTATACGGCACGCTTCAGTATCACCAACCAAAGCAACACATCAAACCGGATCCTGATTCGGGTACAAAGTGGGGCAGGCCTGCCGGCCCGGGCCGAACCCGAAGTCCTCACCCTGGCCGCCGGGCAGTCGGCGGAAACCCGGATCGTCGTCGCCACCGATGCCAGAATCAAAAAAGGATTCAAGCACTTTCTTAGACTGACGGCCCAGGCTGCCGGCGATCCGGACCTGGCGGGCCAGGCCGCCTGTACCGTGGATGTCATTGCCAGGACAGCCGGAGAGGTCGATCTGTACCACCGGATCGCCTCGCAGATTACCTTGCGCACGTTACATCGGCGGGACGAAAGGGAAGGAACCGGTTTCCAGGGTGAATTTTCCGGAGCAGGATCGCTGGACGAAAAGGGAGACAGGCAGATCGACTTTCTTTTCAGGGGGCCTGACACCCTGGCGGATTACCCCACGTTCGGAGAACTTGACCGCTATTCGTTCGCATACCGGAGCCAGGCTCTCGATCTGCTCTGCGGCGACCAGTACTACCATCTGTCGCGGCTTACTGAGCCGAGCCTGGACGCAATGGGGACCGGGATGCGGGCGTCCCTGGGGCAGCTCAGCCTTGGCGGCTACCGGATAAAGACGAGAAAAATCGATCCGGAAGAAGAGCAAAGTGCACTGCACGTGGATTACCGGTTTAACGACAGGTACCGGATCGGCGCCAACCTTTTGGAAAAAAGAAGCGAAGGCGACAGCGGTCGGATCGGCAGCATGCAGGGCAGGTTGTCGCCTTTTGACGACGTTACCATCGAATTCGAGGCAGCCTGCGGGAAAGAGGGGGATCAGCACGACAACGGTTACTGGCTCAGCCTGGACGGTTCCTGCCCACGGGGTGGCACCTACCGGGCGGAATACATCTACGCGGGACCGGATTTTCCCGGTTATTATCAGGACAGGAATTATTTTTCCGGCTCCTTCTCCCTGCCGGTCATCGACCGCCTGACGGCAACGGTAACTTACCGGCAGGAAGAAAACAATCTCGACCTCGACCTTTCCGAGGAATCCGCCATCCGGTATAGGTACGGTCTGCTGAGTCTGGTCTACCGGTTCAGGCCCCGAACGAGCATCGCGGTCGAAACCAGTTACCGAAGCCGCCAGGACCGTCTGCCGGAATCCCCGTCCGACTGCCGCTGGCTGACTTTCAAGAGCCGGGTGACCCAGAGCTTCAAGGCATTTTTTTTCAATGTTTCCGCCGAGGGAGGAAAGGTGCAGGATCGGCTGGCAAACCGGACCGGCCATGTAAGTGTCTACGAGGGGTCGGCCTATTTCAGCCCGAGCGCCGGGCAGACTTACGGCAGCTATGTGCGTTACAGCGACCAGGGGTATTTCGATGAAAGCGACAAGCCCAGCCTGACCACCGGCCTGAACGGGTCCTGGCAGATCGGCCGGAAGACGACCTTCAAACTCAAGGCAGAGCGGTACGATTACATCGGAACCGATTCCGGCGACCGTTACATTTTCGACGCCAGCCTGAGCTATCCGATCCGCGGAAAGTACAGGGCCTCGGCTCATGGCCGCCACGTGCGCTACCGCAAGGATTCCCAGCAGGACAATGAGACTGCGTTTCTGGTGGAGTTCAGCATTCCTTTCGGTTTGCCGGTGGGGCGCAAAAAGAGCGTCGGCATGCTCAGGGGCAATGTCCGCGACCAGGAAACCGGCCGCCCGATGGCCGATACGATCCTGCGGCTAAACGGGGTGGCCGCGGTTACAGACGGCTCGGGGGATTTCGTTTCACCCGGTTTGAAGCCTGGCAAATACCAACTCGATGTGGACGGGGCGAGTATCGGCATCGAGCGTGTGCCGGTTCAGAAAACCCCACTGGAGGTGGATATCCACGGCGGTGCCGTCTCTTCGGTCGCCATCGGGGTCACCCGCAGTGCGAGCCTCGCAGGTCGGGTCGTTGTCTGCGAATCAGCGCAAGCGGTGGAAATACCCGGCAAAAGACGGTTCGTCAAGGGCGGGCACAGCGCAAGCTCCCGGGCCGCCGAAACGGGGCAGAACAAAATGTCCGGGCTGGGTGGTGTTCTGCTGGAATTGGGAAACGGAACAGAAAGATGGCGTGTCCTTTCGGACCGCAACGGCAGCTTCAGTTTCCAGGGCCTACGACCGGGTAAGTGGACGTTCAGGGCGCAGTCCGCCCATCTGCCTGTCTACCACTACCTGGAAAAGGACACCTTCGAAATCGAGCTGGCGCCCGGCCAACGGCAGGAAGTGCGGTTGAGGGTCCTGCCGAAAAAGCGCGCGATCCGGATGATCGAGGAGGGTAGGACCATCATCGAGGAAAAGAAAGGATAACACCGCCGCATCCATCGATGGGAGGTCGGAAGGACGCGATCCATCCTGGCGCGTATCACTCGGTCCTTTCGATGTGGTAACGCTTCATCTTGCCATAGAGGGTTCCGCGCGCAATGGCGAGATGCTCAGCGGCTTGCTTCAGGTTCCAGTCCGTTTCGGCCAGGACTTTGCTGATCAAGCTCTTTTCCACGTCGGCCAGGGTGAAGGTGGGAGCCTTTATCGTCACTTCCCGGGATCTGGCACTTTCCTCCGGGATTTCGGAAAGGTTGGTGGGAACGATCTCGTCGCCCTTGCAAAAAACCACCGCCCGTTCGATGGTGTTCTTAAGTTCCCGCACGTTTCCGGGCCAGTCGTACTGGATCAGGGTTTTCAAGGCCGCGTGGGAAATGGCCTCGATGTTGCGTTGTTGATCGGCACAGCACTTTTTCAGAAAAAAGTTGGCCATTGAAACGATGTCCGATTTCCGTTCGCGCAAGGGCGGAAGGTGGATATTGACCACGTTGATACGGTAAAACAGATCTTCCCGGAAAATGCCCCGGGCGACGGCTTCGGGCAGGTTTTTATGGGTCGCGCAGATCAGGCGCACATCGACCTTTCGAGGGCGGGTGCTGCCCACGCGGGTAAAGCTGCCCTGCTCGAGCACGCGCAGCAGGGAGATCTGGGTATGGACTGGGATATCGCCGATCTCATCGAGAAAAATGGTGCCGGTGTCGGCCGTCTCGAAATAGCCGCTTTTGGTGCCCACCGCACCGGTAAAGGCGCCCCTTTCGTGGCCGAACAGCTCGTTGTTGATGATCGTTTCGGTCAGGGCGGCGCAGTTGACCTTCACCAGGGGCCCTGAAGCACGGGCGCTGTGTTGGTGGATGGCGTCCGCCACCAGTTCCTTGCCGGTTCCGGTTTCCCCGGTGATCAAGACCGTAGCATTGCTTTGGGCCACGTCGATCACGCGCTCGAAAACCTCTATCATCTTCGGGTCCAGGCCGACCATGTTCGGCATCATGCCCCCGTTCGGGGCCTCATTGTGGCCTGAGACCCCTTTCCGGGTGGTTCTCCTGCGGGCGGCGATGTCTTTTATCAGTTCGCGGATGGCGTTGACGTCAAATGGCTTGAGGATGTAATCGTAGGCCCCTGCCTTCATGGCATCCACGGCGTCCTTCACCGCACCGTAACCGGTGACCATTACCACGGTGAGGTGCGGGTGGCGGACCATGATTTCGTTTAACAGGGTCAACCCACCCATCCTGGGCATGTTGACATCCGCCACCACAATTTCCGGTGCGAAGGACTCTATTTTCTCCAAGGCATCCACGCCGTCGCAAGCGGTTTGGATACTGAAAGGCTCTTTTTTGAAAATCAGTTGAAAAAGGTCCCGGATCGCCTTTTCGTCATCGACAAACAGAATCTTGGTTTTGGCAGACATGAAGACAACTCTTGCGTACTCGGTGAATATGATTTCTCGTTCCTGGTGTTGCAGAGCCGACAAGGGTAAAACGCGAAAGATATATTAAACTGCCAACAGGCGTCAATCATCGCTGTTGCAAAAACGGCCAGACGGCGCTGGCCAGGTCCTTGTGGATGACCGTGTCCAGCCCGCAGAAGCTTGGCCCCTTCGCGAATAGACGGGAATCCCACCGCGTCGGGGGAGGGGAGAAAACAGCCACTGGCTCCTGGTCATTTCGCCAGCGGTGAGGTACCCTGAACGCGTAAATGGATTCGCCGCAACGAAAAGCGCAAAGGAACCTTTTCATGGTTACCATCGACACCGTTCGGGATGCGGCCCGGGTCATTCGGGGAAGGGTGAGCCGTACCCCTCTGGTTTTTTCACCGGCCCTGTCGGAAATGTTCGGTGGAGAAATCTACCTCAAACTGGAGAACCTCCAGCGCACCGGGTCGTTCAAGGTGCGCGGGGCCATGTACCGCCTTTTCTCCGGTTTGGAAAAGATCGGCCCGGCCGGGGTGGTGGCCGCCTCGGCCGGCAATCA
>CAXXWC010000020.1:0-229585 GCA_963668645.2 Desulfobacterales bacterium | reverse complement strand
CAGACCGACATGATCGCAACGGCGCCGGTGGCCAAAATCAAGGAACTGATCCCCATGGCGCGCATCGGCCAGCCCGAAGAGGTGGCCCGGGTGGTGCGCTTTCTCTGCGGCCCGGACGCCTCGTACATCACCGGCCAGACCATCGCCGTCAACGGGGGCCTGTGTTGAGGCGGCCCGCCTCCGGAATCCGCACCGCGTCCCGGGTCCTGCTCCTGCTCGCCGCAGCCGGGGCCCTGGGCTGGGCCGGCTCCTGGCAGGCCCTGCGCACCGCCGCGGCCGGGATAAACGCCATCGATGCCGCCTTTACCCAGGAAAAACACCTGCCCATCCTGGCCCGGCCCCTCGTGTCGCAGGGCCGCTTCGTTTTCCAGCGCCCGGACAAGCTGCGCTGGGAATACCTGCAACCGGTGCGCAGCGTCCTGCTGCTCAACGCCGGCAAGACAGAGCGCTACGTGCAGGCCGGAAATGGCCTGGCGCCCGAGCGCGGCCCCGGCTTGCAGGCCATGAATCTGGTCCTGGACGAGATGCGTCTTTGGCTCAACGGCGACTTCGAGGGCAGCCGGATCTTCGCCGCCCGCCTGGAACAGGAAGGCCGGGTGGTGTTGACCCCCCGGGCCGAGGCCCTGGCCGGATTTATCCAGCGCATCGAACTGGAGCTGGACCACCGGCCCGGGGTCATCCGCACGGTGACCATCTACGAGGAGGCTGATTCGTTCACCCGCATCCGTTTCGAGGCGGTGCACCTCAACCGCCCCGAGGATCCGGCCCTTTTCGAGGATGCCCGGTGATCCGGCGCCTGTGGCTCCTGGCCCTGTGCCTGGCAGCAGGCCCTTACGGCTGCGCGAATCTGCCGGCCCTGGCGCCGGCCGGCGACGCATCCTTTTGCCCGGCGATTTTTCTCCAGGGGCGCTGGCAGGTGGTGCATGCCATCGAAGCGACCTACCCGAACGCAAGCCGCGGGCTGCTGGTGGGCGTTACGCAGCTTTCGTCATCCGAGCAGACCCTCGACTGCACCCTGATGACCGTGGAGGGCTTGGTTCTGTTCGAAGCCTTGGACGCCGGCAATCTAGAAATCCGCCGGGCCCTGCCGCCTTTTGACCGGCCCGGGTTCGCCGCCGGCCTGCTCGCCGACGTCCGCCTGGTCCTGCTGGCCCCGGCCGGCGAGGCGACAAGCGGGCGCACCTCCGACGGCCGGACCGTTTGCCGCTATGCCGGCAGGCAGATTACCGATATTTCGGCCGATCCTGGCGGCTGGCGCCTGGAACGGTTCGACGCGGCCGGCCGCCTGCGGCGCACGGCGATTCTTAGAACATCGACCGGCAGCCTGCCGCAGCACATCACCCTCCAGGCCCATGGACCGGCGGGCTACCGCCTGAACCTCAAGCTCATTTCGGCTCTTCGCCTGCCTGCCGAGGCTCCCCGATGAAATTTCTCCTCATCTACCCGCGCTGGCCCAAGCTCGCCTACCAGACCGAGTTCCATCTGCCCCCCCACGGCCCGGTGGTCTTTGCCGCCACCCTGCCGCCGGAGGTCGAGGTGCAGTTCGTGGACGAAAACCTGGAAGAGATCGACTTTGAAACCCCGGCCGATATGGTGGGCATCTCCATGATGCTCACGGCCCAGGTCCAGCGCGGCTGGCAGATCGCCGATGCCTACCGGCGCCGCGGGGTGCCGGTGATCTGCGGCGGGATCGCCACCATGCTGCATGCCGAGCAGACCATGGCCCACGCCGACAGCGTCTTTCTCGGCGAGGCTGAGGGCCGCATGCAAAAAGTCCTGGACGACTGGCGCCGGGGACGGCTGGCCCCGGTCTACGACTATCTGAACGACCCGCCGCCCATCGCCGCCGTCGGCACGGCACGGCGCGAGATTCTCAACCGGCGGCTCTACAACTACCGCGGGGTCCAGATGGTCGACCTGGTGCACGCCTCGCGCGGCTGCCGCTACCACTGCTACCCGTGCTGCGTGGCCTATCTGGGCGGCCGGCGCTTCCGGCCGCGGCCCATCGAAAAGACCATCGCGGAAATGGCGGCCATCGACAACCACCGCCTTTTCGTGGTGGACAACTCTCTGGCCCAGGACACAGACTGGGAAAAAGAGCTTTTCCGGCAGATGATCGGGCTCAAGAAAAAATGGTGCAGCCATCCCATCGAGGACGATCCGCAGGTCCTCGACCTGGCCGCCAGGGCCGGGGCCTGGTACGTCTACCAGGCGGTCTTCGACACCTCGGACTACATCCGCGAACGGATCCGGCGCTACAAGGACCACGGCATCGCGGTGGAAGGCACGATCCTGCTGGGCCTGGACCGGCACACCGAAGACGAAATCCGGCGCCTGATCGATTTCCTTTTGGAAATCGACCTCGACCTGGCCGAATTCACCGTTCTGACCCCCTTTCCCCATACCAAGGCCTGGGACGAGCTGCACGGCCAGGGGCGGATCCTTTCCTACGACTGGGATGACTATACGGCGGACAAGGTGGTCTTCCGGCCGCGCCACATGAGCGCCGAACGGCTCCAGGAGCTGCTGGCCTGGGCCTGGCAGACCTTCTATGCCGATGCCAGCCAGGAGTTGAAGATGTTCAGGCTCCTCAGCCGGGTGGTGCACCGGGAAATGGCGGACGGTACTTACCGGGGCCGCGATCGGTCCCTGGCGGGGCAGGCCTTCGGGCGACCGCCGCAACGATAGAACCGCAACGGAATGCCGCGCCTAGCCCTGGCCGAAGACCTCGGCCATCACCTCCAGGGCGAAACGGGCCGAGACCGTGGCCGGACCGCCGCCCATCTCGATCCCCACCTCCACCGCTTCAAGCACTTCCCTCTGGCTGGCGCCGGCCGCGGCGGCCTGCTCGATATGCCACTGCATGCATGATTCGCAGTCGATGACCACCGAAATACCCACGGCGATCAGCTCCTTGATCTTTCCGGGCAGCGCGCCGTCGCTGAAAGCGGCGGCCTCCATGGCCAGAAAGGCCTGGTAAACCTTGGCGTCCAGATCGAGCAGCCGCTTGTGGGCCTGCTTGCGCCGGCGGGTGATCTCGCGCAGTCTGTCCATACCGGGATTTCCTCTCCGGCGGGCCGTGATCAGGCGGCCAGCCCCTCTTTGATGCGCTGGTATTCTCGTTCCAATTCTTTTTGTTTTTCAGGATCCTGCATCGCCTTGAAGCGCCGGCGGGCCGACTCCATTATCCGCTCCAGCTCGGGCAGGACCTCCCGGGTGAAGCGCTCTTTTTGCTCTCGGGTGTAGCGGCTGACGGCCCCGGCCATCTTTCCGAGTTGATCCTTGAATTTGTCAAGGTTGCCGCGGTCGACCTCGGATCGCAGTTGATCCAGGTACTCGCGCGAACGCTCCAGCAGCTTCTCCATGAAGGCCTGGACCCGGCCTGCGATGCGCGCGGCCCTGTCGGCCGCAAGCGACTGGGCCCGCATCACCGCCCCGGAGCGCAGCGGCGGGGACGCGGCCTGATCCTCCGGGGTGACGATATAGATGCGCGCCGGCCCCTCGCCGGCCCACGAGCGATCGACGACGGCCCTCGAACCGGTACGGACCCGGTCCTTGTACCGGGCATCGATGCGCACCGAAACCACCGGCTGGCCGCCGCCGTCGTCGGGAATGGCGGCGATACGGCCGATGGCCTGCCGCCGGCCCGTCTCGTCCTGGAATTCGACCGCGTCGCCGGTCCTCAATCCCTCGGTGCGGTCCACCACCAGGGTCAATTCCAGGTCGGAACGGAAAATGTCCAAAAGGCCCGCGTGGGCCCTGCCCCCGGGAAACACGATGCCCAGGGCCAGCAGAACGGCCGCAATGCGGATGGAATGGTTCATGATCTCTCCTTCAACGCTCTAATTCCAAAAATAGCGGGATATCGCCCGGCGATTTATACCTGTCTTCAGGAATTGATATTGACAGTCACTAAAAAAACCGTCATTGCTTTTTATAACAGCATGTTATTTCGGAGGCAAGCCGATGCGAAAATTATGGCCCTACCTGCTGGCGATCTGGCTCCTCACCGGGTCTGCCGCCGGTGCCTGGGGCGCCTTTTGGCTCGAAACCACAACCGATCCGGCAAACCTTGTGCCGCGAAACGGCAGCCTTTTTTTCTCCGACGCCAGTGAGGCCCCGGTCAAAAGGATCGATCTGCAGGATGGACGGCTGGTACCCCTGGCAAGAAGGATGGGAACGCCGATCCGTTTCTGCCTGCGGGGCGAAGACCTTTTCTGGGTCGAAACCCGGCCGGGCAGTACCGGCGACTGCACCGGCACCCAGACGGTCCAGATTCTCACGGGGATCTTCGCCGGCGGCCTGCAGACCGTCGAACTGGCCCGGGGATCCAACTGCGGGTCGGGCACCCACGAGATCATCGCCCGGGGCGACATTCTCTACTGGGTCACTTCCACCGTCTCGCCGGACACCTACCGCATCGAGAAGGTGCCCCTGACCGGGGCGGCCCCATCGGTGATCTACAATGCCGGCTGGAACCCGATAACGGCCCTGGCGGCGGATGAGACCCACCTCTATTGGACCGAGGGCCGCTATCCGGATCCGGGGGTGGTCAAGCGCATGCCGCTGGCCGGCGGTGCGGCCGAGGTGGTCTATGCGGACACCCTGCCGGTCTCCGCAGTGCTGGCAGTCGATGACGGGTATGTCATCTTCGCTGACATGGGCTTTCCCAATGCCTATCGACTGTTAAAAGCGCCCCTGACCGGGGGCGATGCTTCCGTTCTGGTCCACCGGACAATCACCGATCCTGTTGCCGGACGCCAATCGATCACCCATATCGCCGTGGCGGCGGACAGCGTGGTCTGGTGCGACGCCGGGTCCATCCAGCGGACCTCTGTGAGCGACGGCCAGAGCGCCGTGCTGGTTGAGAACCTGACCCTGGCGCCCACGGCCATCGCTCTTGGCGCCAACAGGGTCTACTGGTCGCAAAACACGGGCCCGGCCCACGGGCAGACCGGCACCATCAAGAGCGTTTCACTGGCCGGCACAGCGATTCAGGTTCACGTCCAGGGCGGCGACGCCCCGTTTCAGATCGCCGTCCAGGATGACCAGCTCTACTGGAACGAGGGGGGCGATATCGGTGCCATCGAGGGATTCGGACGCATCGCGCGCATCCCCCTTGCCGGGGGCCCGGTGACGACCCTGGCCGCCGGCGTGAGCGTGACCCGGCCGCCCATCGCCGTCGATGACACCCACGTCTACATCGCCGACAGATTCCGGATCAAGAAGGTGCCGGTTTGTGGCGGCCCCCCCGAAACGGTGGTCGCGGCGGACTTCGAGATCAAGGATCTGGCCGTCGACGGAGGGGCGCTTTACTGGACCGAAGAACCTTTTTGCGCCGTGAAAAAGGCCGGCGTCGACGGAGGGGCGCTCACCCTTCTCGACACCGGCTCCGGGCCGGCCGGACCGTTGCAGGTCAGCGGCGGGGTCGTCTATTGGATGGACAATTTCAGCATATCAAAAAGGTCCCGGCTTCGGGAGGCACCGTTCAGACCCTTGCCGCCGGCCTGCCCTACCTGGATGATTTTACGGTCATGGGAAGCGATCTTTACTACACGGAGCACGACAGCGGGGCCATCCGCAAGATGGCCCTTTCCGGCGCAGCGGGCATTACCCTGACCACGCGATCCTATCTTTATGCGCCGCGCATGCTGGCCGCAGACGACCTTTTTCTCTACTGGATCGACCAGCAGGAGGTGGGAAAGATCCCCCGGGCCGGCGGAACCGTGCAACTCATGACGCAAAACCTGGACTCGGACCCGTACACCGCCAACGGCATCGCCGCCGACGGCAGCGCGATTTACTGGTGTGAAACTGGCTCCGGCCGCATCAGCACCACCTTCGACTTCTCTGCTCCGTCGGCTGAATATTTCCCGCTGAACGCCGGCAGGTGGTGGACCTTCGAGGTGGACGGCCAGCCGGATCAGACCTACACGGTCCTGGCCCAGAGCGAAACGGTCAACGGGGTCCAGACGCGGATCGTTGAGCACTCGGACGGATACCGCCAGTACTTTACCAACGACGCCGGCGGCATTCGGCTGCACCGCGAATACGATCCGGCGGTGGAGGTCGAGGGCGCCGGCGTGCAAAGGGCCACCTTCACCTTTTCTCCGCCCCTGACCTATGCCTATCCCACAATGGCCCTGGGCCAGACGGCAACCAGCAGCGGCACGGCCCGGCTCGACATCTCCGCTCTGGGCACCTACTATCTGAACTACAGCGCCCAGTCCACAATGGAAGGCTTCGAGACCCTGGAGCTTGCCCAGGGCCGCTTCAAGACCGGTCGGGCCCGCGTCACGGTACGCTTTTACGGCGACATCGCCGGCCAGTACCTGGATCTAACCGCGGTCAATGAAAACTGGCTGGCGCGCGGCATCGGCCTGGTCCAATGGTCCGAATCGGACGGCTTGACCACCGATACGGGCAAGATGTCGGCAACCAGCATCCCCCTTGCCGATCTTTCGGTTTTTCAGATAGCCGATCCTCTGCCGCCGAGGCTGGGGCAGGATTTCAACTACCGCATCCGGGTCGCCAACAACGGCCCCGACACGGCGACCGGCGTGGTTCTGGCCGACATCCTGCCACCGGGCCTGACCCTGGTCTCCGCCCCGGCCGGCTGCACCGTCTCGGGTACCACCATCACCTGCAATGCCGGCACGCTGGCCAAAGGCACCGCGTTCACCGCCACCCTGGCGGTCACGGCCACCGGCGCCGGTGTCATGGAAAACAGAATCAGCGCCCTGGGGGCCGAGGCGGATCCGTACCCGGACGACAATGCGGCGGCGCGGCGCGACACGGTTCCTGCCGACCGGGACGGGGACGGGATCCCCGATGCCCTGGAACTGGCCGGTTGCACCGATGCGGACCTGGCCGACACGGACGGCGACGGGCTGGCCGACGGGCTCGAAGATAAAAATTTCAACGGCGTCATCGATCCAGGGGAAACCGATCCCTGCGCGCCGGACAGCGACGCCGACGGCCTGCCCGACCTGTGGGAGCTTCAAAACGCCACCGATCCCATGGTC
This sequence comes from Desulfobacterales bacterium, assembly GCA_963668645.2. Taxonomy (GTDB): domain Bacteria; phylum Desulfobacterota; class Desulfobacteria; order Desulfobacterales; family UBA2174; genus UBA2174. Next base: position 222,560 of record CAXXWC010000020.1, on the reverse strand, counting down.
AGGGACGACGGGGCCGACCCGGACGACGACGGGTTTACCAACCTGGACGAATTCATTTCCGGCACCGACCCTCAAGACGGCCAGAGCAGACCCCTGGCCGACGTGGACGGGGACCGGCGGACCACCCTGGCCGACGCGATTCTGGTTCTCCGAAGCCTAGTGCAATCCAACGCAGGCGCCCCCCTGATCCGGCCGGACTATGCGACCTGCGACACCGATATCAACGCCAACGGCAGGGTCGATCTGGCAGAGGCCGTCTATATCCTGCAGTCGCTTTCCCGGATGCGCCTTCCTTAACTGTTGCGGTGCGAGCGGATATGGTTTTAATATCTGCTCTACAACTACGGCGGCAGATGCATCGAGGATCGTACCGCAGCGCAACGGCGCGCCATGAATCGGAGTCGCAACCATGGCCCATCCGAACCGACACGAAAACCTGCCAGACCGGGATGAGACGGTTCCGGATGGCGGGCTGCCCGCCTTGCAGGCGCCATCCGCATCGGCGTTAAAACTGCCGTCCAATTCCCCCAAACGCCTGCGCGTGCCGATCTTTGTCAAGCTGGTGGCCCTGTGCACCCTGCTTGTACTGGCGGTGGCGATGACCATCAGCATCAGCATCATCAACCGGCAAAAGGATCAGTTCGTGGCCCAGTTGATCGATCTGGGCGAAAATACCGTCTGGATCGTTGCCCGCAATGCGGCGGACAAACTCTTGAGCGAAGAAGATCTGGCACTGTTCCGGCTCATCAGCGATGTGGCGGCGAACAAGCAGGTGGTGTTCGCCCTGATCACGGATCACAACGGCATTATTCGGGCGCATTCGAAAAGTATCGAAGAAGTGGGCAAACCTTATTCCCCGCCGGCCCTCGTCCGCCAACTAAAGGCGTATCCGGAGGTGGTGACCGGATCTTTCCGGCTCAACGGTGTCGAAATCCTCCTTTTCGATGGTCCCATTATCTTCAAGCAGGTACGCATCGGCGAGGTCAAGGTCGGCATCTCGCTCAACAGCATCGAAGAGAACATCCGCCGCGCCAAGTGGTCCATCGCCTTGTTGACCCTCCTGATCACCGTTGCGGGCATCTTGCTCAGTCTGGGGCTCAGCGTTTATTTCACCCACCCCATAAAACGGTTGGAAGACGGCACCCATGCCGTGGCCGCGGGGCGATTGACCCACCGGGTCCGCATCGGCAGAAACGACGAGTTCGGTGATCTGGCGCAAAATTTCAACAAGATGGCCGGAGAACTCGAGCTCAAAGAGAGGATCAAAAATTCTTTCGGCCGCTACGTGACGCCGGAAATCGTGGAAATGATCATCGCCAACCCAAACTCGACCTGGATGAAGGGCGCAGAGGTGCAAGCCTCGGTTCTGTTCGTCGACATCCGCGGCTTCACCGCGATCTCGGAGCATAAAGAGCCGGTGGATGTGGTCGAGCTTCTCAACAGCTATTTCAAGCTGGTCACCGAGGCGGTGGTACAAAACGGGGGGCACCTGAACAAGTTCATCGGCGACGAAGCCATGGCGATCTTCGGCGCGCCGGTATCCAACCGCAATCATGCTGCCGCCGCCGTGCAGGCGGCGCTTGACATACAACGACAAATGGCACACTTTGAGCCGGCTTGCAGGGCGTTAGGCGAGCCCATACAGGTTGGAATCGGCATCAATTCGGGGAAAATGGTGGCAGGCAACCTCGGTTCCGAGACGCGGATGGAATACACGGTCATCGGCGACAACGTAAACGTCGCATCCCGCCTGACATCCCTCGCCAAAGGCGGAGAAATCATCATCAGCCAAAACACGTTCGACCGGCTCGACGCGCAGACCGGCCTCGCAATAGAGGCCAGGGGAAGCGTAGCGCTGCGGGGCCGGGAAACAGCGATGGCCATCTATCGCGTTGGCGGCACAACGGCCATGAAAGCCGGCACATGAATCCAGGTTCCCATCATTGCCGGGGGCGACGCCTCCGCCTGTGGCTGATTGGGGCTATCGTCCTGGCTGCGCTCCATAGCGCCGGATGCGCTGCCATTGCGCCGGCGCCAAAAAGCCAGAAACCGCCGGCCCCCTCCGCTCAGTCTCCCCAGACCGAGGTTTACCGATCGGATTTCTATGTGGTCCACCGACTCAGGAAGGACGACACCCCGGAGCTTCTTGCCCGCACCTATCTTGACGATCCCGCCAAAACCTGGATCATCGAGGAGGCCAATCCGGACACCCCGTTTGTTGCCGGGCAGATGATCGTCATTCCACTCAGGGACCGTGCACGCGGAGGCCTGCGGCCGGACGGGTACCAGATTGTGCCGGTACTGTGCTACCATCGGTTCGCCGAAGGTTGCGATTCGCGGCTGTGCATGCCGGCTTCGGTGTTCCGGGCCCAGCTGGAATATTTAAAGCAAAACGGCTACCGCACCATCGGCCCGGCGGACCTGGAGGGCTTTTTGAAGTTTCGCAGCGCCCTGCCGGAAAAGGCAGTGATGATCAGCATCGACGACGGCTACCGCTCGGGATACGAAGTCGCCTACCCGCTGCTGATGCACTACGGTTTCAAGGCAACGTTTTTCGTCTACACGGACTTTATCGGTTCGACCCCCGGCGCCCTTACCTGGCAGATGTTGCGGGAAATGACGGCCAACGGATTCGAGGTCGGCTCCCACTCGCTGTCACACTGCGATTTGACCAAACAAGGCAAAGATGAGACGGAAGACGCCTTTGACCGGAGGATCCAAAGGGAGATCGGCGAATCCAAAAAACGCATCGAAGCAGAGCTTGGCGCCGAAACCATCGCCCTGGCCTATCCATACGGCGAGTTCAACCCGCGAGTGCTCGAAGCCACCGTGCAGGCCGGTTACCGGCTGGCCTTCGGCACCCGGCGCGGCGGCAACGCCTTTTTCACCGACCCTCTGGCCCTCGACCGCGACCAGATCCTTTCACAGGATATGGGGGAATTTGCGGCAAGATTGAAAACCTTGGAAGCCTTGCCACTCGAATGATGGCAATGAAGCACAAGATACCCTCCTTGCTCCTGTGCCTCGGGATGCTCTGGGCCGCAGCCGGCTGTGCCGTGATCCCTTCAAAACAGACGGCCGCCGAGTTCCGGGATTCAGCGCTGGCACAAGCCGAAGCCCACGAAGCGGCCGGAGACCTGGTTGCCGCCCTGGACAAGTACAGGATTGCAATGACGGTGGACGGCGAAAACGCGGCTGCCGCCGAAGGCGTCCGAAGAACGGCCCAGCGGCTCCAGGCGTCTGCCTGCCGGTTTTACGAAGCGGGTGTCCGTTTGCAAGGCCAGGGGCGCGACTTGCAGGCCCGCCAGCATTTTTTGACCGCCCTGCGGCTTTGGCCGGAACACGCAAAGGCCCTGGCCGCCCTGATGGAACGCGGGCAGCCATCGCAGACCGACCATATCGTCCACGTGGTCCAGCCCGGTGAGAACCTGTCCCAGATCGCCGCCCGCTACTACGGCGACCCCCGGAAATTCGACCTCATCGCAGCCTACAACCAAATCAAGGACGCCGCCACCATCCGTGCAGGCCAGGAATTGAAGATGCCGGTGCAACCCGGCGGCGGCACCCCGGAAAAAGAAAGCCGTGCAGGCCTGCCGGCCGCCGCGCTAAACTTGGCCGGCAATCAACCCGGATCTGATCCAGGCTGTGAGACCGACCAGACCGCCGTATACCGGGAGCAGGGCATCGAGATGTTCGAGGAGGGCAACTACGCGGATGCCGTCGTCGAATTCAGCAAGGTTCTGGGCCTCAGCCCCGATGATGCACAAGCCGCCTCCTTCTGCCACCAATCCTATTTCCGGATCGCGATGAAGCGCTTCGAGGACGAGAACTACCTCGGCGCCATTGACGGCTTCACCCGCTCTCTGGCCTACCAGCGCGACTGCCGCCAGTGCCACGCGTACATCGAAAAGAGCAAATCACGCTACATGGAAATCCACTACAAGCTGGGCATGCAACACTACAGCCGCGAACAGATTTTGGAAGCCATCCGGGAATGGGAGAAGGTCAAATCCATCGATCCGCAATACAAAAAGGTCGACACCCTCATCGTCAAGGCGCAAACCATCCTGAAGAATCTTGAAGAGATCAAGACGGACCAGCGCTGATGCTGCAGCCAAACTTCCGGTCCGCCCAATCTCTAAAAATCTCCTGCAAAAACAATTAAAGCCGCTGGATGAAAGCAGCCTCGCACAACCGCTTTAGCGCCTAGCCCGATTGCAGGCGCAATCGCTGTTCATGCAATCTCTTCCAGCTTCCAGGCCGATGTGCCTTGGGGGGCTGCGAAGGTCCAGCGCTCCTGGAATTTGACCGGCTGGGTGGGATCGCCCTCGATGACGGCGCCGGTTTTTTCATCCACCGTGTAGTCGAGCAAGTTGGCGTTGAATTCCACCGTGACCCAGGCGTGGCCCTGGTCGAGGCCGCCATCGACGATCTCCACCGACCGCACGGCGATGTTCTCGAGCCGGTTGATGCGACCCTGGGCCTTGAGCTCGTCCATCTGGCGGCGGTATTGGGCGGCCAGATCAGTGCCGACCAGGCTTTCGACCGGCGACAGGTCCCGGCGCATCCAGGCGGCCTGAATCTTGAAAAAGATGTCCTGCGCACCTTCCCGGAACAGGTCCGGATCGAAATGCGGATCGCTGCGCTGCACCGCTTCCAGCCCCCCGGCCGCGGAGCTTGCCGGGGCGATGTCGGGCATGGCCTGGCTCCCGGCGATGCGGCCGGTTAAATCCTCGACATTCCAGCCGCCGGCCCGGTCGAAGCGATCGCCGGAAGCCCGGGGTGGGCCGGATGGCCGAACGAAGCGTTTGAAAAGAAACCAGGCCAAACCGCCGAAGAGCAGGATTTCGATCAACCCGATGCCGCTGCCCCCGATGCCTCCCATGCCGCCATAGGCCGGGCGGCCAAAGAGCATCCCCCCGAGCATCCCCCCGAGCAGCCCGCCGCCCAAACCGCGCATGAACGAGCTGCCGCCGAAGGGACGGCGATTGAAAGTGGTGTAACCGGATCCCGGCGCGCTGCGCAGCGGGGCCGACGGTCTCTGGAAGGTGCGGCTGCCGGAAAAACTGCGCCCCCCGCGCGGCGCACGGGCCTGGGCTTCGGAAACGATGGCCAGGCCGATGAACGCCAGGGTTGATACCAGCAATAAAAGCACCACGATGCGACGCAATGGCGAAATGTTCACTGAAAAACCTCCTGGAAGCGAAATTGAGCCCTATGTCAAACCGGAGTCGCTGGGCGACGCGTTGAAATCGATTTTCTCACGTTTGCGATACACCATCCCCTGAAAGATGGCGATCAGGTCATCCGCGGCCTCGGTGATCCGCACGGTGTAGGCGGCTAATTTGGTGTTGCGCGATACTTCGCTCGCCTCGGCAAAAAGAACGCCGCTTTCCATGGCGGACTCCTCTGTCCTGGCGGCATAGCGGCAGGTACCGCGCTACCGTTCCCTGGCCCCGGACCGGAAATGCATCCGTCGACGGAGCCTTCATTAAACGCGGCACAGGATAGCACGTTTCAGGTGCCGGATGAAATCCCATGCAAAAACCCGGGCAGCCATCAGCCGCAGTACCACACTTTTGGGGTATTGCGGTTCCCGGGTGTTCCGCGTATCCTTTCGTCCTTAAAGATGCCGGCCCGGCATTGTGAACAACAGGCACCGAAAAACAGCACGCACCGGCGATCCGAACGATTGGACCCTTTACAGACCGGCGGCACAACGACTTGGTCAGCTTCCTGAACGACCCGCCGGCGGCGCTTTGCCTAGCGCGTTTGGAGCCACCCCTATAAACGAAGGAAATCCGCCATGAACACAACGATTAAATCCGTATTGGTTCTCGGTTTGGGCAATGTCGGCAGCCTGGTGGCCGGGCTGCTGCACGCCAGCGGCTTCCAGGTAACCGGAGCCGACCTGAAGGAGCGATTGGATCTGCCGTTTCCAACGGTGAAGGCCGGCGAGGGTAAAGGGGCACAGCAATGGGCACGGTTGATGGACGGCTGCGATGCGGTGGTCTCCTGCCTGCCGTACCATCTGAACATCGATGTCGCTACGGCCGCCTGCGAATCGGGCCTTCATTACTTCGATCTGACCGAAGACGTGCACACTACCCAGGCAATTTTGCAGATGAGCCGCACGGCCCGGGGCGTGATGGCTCCCCAGTGCGGCCTGGCGCCGGGTTTTATCGCCATCGTGGGCGCCTCTCTGGCCGAGCGCTTCGATCGGGTGCGCAATATCCGGTTGCGGGTCGGCGCCCTGCCCCAACACCCCACCGGATTGCTGGGATACGCCTTCAACTGGTCCCCCGAGGGGGTGGTCAACGAATATCTCAACGACTGCGAGGTGATCGAGGACGGGCAGCGCAAATGGGTCTCACCTCTGGAGTGGCTGGAGACCATCGTGATTCACGGGGTCCAGTTGGAGGCCTTTACCACCTCGGGCGGGCTGGGCACCATGTGCGAAACGTATGCCGGGCGGGTGGAAAATCTCGATTACAGGACGATCCGCTATCCGGGACACGCCCGGTTGATGAACTTCTTTTTCCACGAACTGTTGATGCGCCAAGACCGCCGGCGGGCCGGTGAAATCCTGGTGCAGGCCAAGCCACCGGTGACCGAGGACGTGGTCTATGTGCACGCCTCGGCCGAGGGGTGGAAGGACGAGACCCTTTCACGCGAAGAATTCGTCCAGGCCTACTATCCGGCGGAAATCGCTGGACGCACCTGGCGCGCCATTTCCTGGACCACCGCCGCCGCGATCTGCGCCGTGTTGGAAATGGTCGGCAGCGGCGTCCTGCCGGCCAGAGGCTTTATCAAACAGGAGCAGATCCCGATGGACGCCTTTTTAAAGACCGCCAACGGCCGCTTGTACGCCGGCAAAGCCCACGGGGGGAATTGAGGGCGCTTGCGGCGCGCTGTTGGTGGCATCGGGTAAAACAACCAGCTGTTTTTTCGGCATGATGGACAGGCCATGCTCCTGAAAAGCCTCAAGGCCCGATTCGGATTCGACCAGTTTCTCAAAGGCCAGCAGGAAGTGGTCGAAAGGATCGTTGCCGGCCAGTCGGCCGTGGCCATCTTTCCCACCGGAGCGGGAAAGTCGCTCTGCTACCAGTTGCCGGCGCTGCACCTTTGCGGGCTGACGCTGGTGGTCTCGCCACTGCTCTCGCTGATGAAGGACCAGCTCGATTTTTTGCTGCAAAAGAAGATTCCGGCGGCCAAGCTCGATTCGGGCATGACGCCCGCCGCCTTTCAGCAGGCCCTGGACGATGCCCGCAACGGGCGTGTAAAGATCCTGATGATCAGCGTCGAACGCTTCAAGAACGAACGTTTCCGGGCCCATCTGGCCAAGATGAACGTTTCCTTGCTGGTGGTCGACGAGGCCCACTGCATCAGCGAGTGGGGGCATAACTTCCGGCCCGACTATCTCAAGATCCCCGTCTACCGGACCGAGTTCGGCATCGGCCAGGTACTGCTGCTCACCGCCACGGCGACCCCTGAGGTGGTGGTGGACATGCGCCAAAAGTTCGTCATCCCGGCCGAAAACGTCACGGTGACCGGGTTTTACCGCCAGAACCTCCAGCTCGAGGTCCGCCCGAGCCGTGCCGATGCCAAGGACAGGTCCCTTTTGGAGACCCTGGCCCGGCCGCCGGCCGGGCCGGCCATCGTCTATGTCACACTGCAAAAGACGGCCGAGACGGTGGCCGCGACCCTGGCCGCCGGCGGGATCTCGGCGGCGGCCTACCACGCCGGGATGGATGCAGCGGCGCGCGAGGCGGTCCAGAACGGATTCATGGACGGCGCGATCCGGGTGGTGACGGCCACCATCGCTTTCGGCATGGGCATCGACAAGGGCGACATCCGCAAGGTGATCCACTACGACCTTCCCAAGTCCATCGAGGGCTACAGCCAGGAAATCGGCCGGGCCGGACGCGACGGAACCCTTTCGGTATGCACGGTCCTGGGCAACCGCGGCGATGTGCCGGTGCTGGAAAACTTCGCCTACGGCGACACCCCGGAAAAAGACGGGATCCGTCGGGTGCTGGAGGCCATCGAGGGGTGCGCCGGGAGGCGCTGGGAGGTGCGTCTCTACGAGCTTTCGCGGGAAACGGACATCCGGCTGCTGCCGCTCAAAACCCTGCTGGTCTACCTGGAGCTGGAAGGGGTGATCCGGCCCCAATACAGCTATTTCGAGAGCTATCCGTTCAAGCTTCTCCTCGATGCGCAAACCATCGTGGAAAAGTTCGCCGGCCCGCGGCGCGGCTTTGTCGAAACGATATTTTCCAACTGCCGCACCGCCCGGGTCTGGAGCGAGCCGGACATCGCGGCCATCATGGAAAAAAGCGGCTCCGACCGCAACCGGGTACTGGCCGCGCTGGACTATTTCGACGGCCAGGGGTGGATCGAACTCAAACCCAAGACCAGCGTAGAGGTCTATGCGATCCTCGATGCCGGCTTCGATCCGCCGGCGCTTGCCGAGCGTCTGCACGCCCGGTTCCAACGCCGCGAGGCCCACGAAATCAGGCGCATCGCCGATATGGTGGCCCTCTTCGAGGATTCGGATTGCCTGGCCCGGGCCCTTTCGGCCTACTTCGGCGAGACCATCGAAGGCCCGTGCAAACGCTGTTCCGCCTGCCGGACCGGCGCGCAGCGGGCCATGCCGGCCATCGACCGGCCACCCCTTCCCGACGCCGATTTCCAGCGACTGATCGACCCGCTGGCCGCCAGACTCGAGGCCCGCCCCACAGCCACCCAGGCCACCCGTTTCTTGTGCGGGATCAGCACCCCGGGCCTCGTACGCGCCCAAGCCACACGGTTGGCCGGGTTCGGCCGCCTGGGCGGATACCCCTACCCGGAGGTGGCCGCCTGGGTGGAAAAGAAGTTGTAAACCGCCGGACGGCTAAAACACCCCCAGGGATTTCAACAACCCCCAAAGCATGCGCGTGGCCACCAGCAGCAGTAAGACGGCAAAAATCCGCTTGAGCCGGTTCACCGGCAGGCTATGGGCCAGCCGGGCGCCCAGCGGGGCGGTGAGCACACTGGCCACCACGATTCCGGCCAGGGCCGGCAGGTAGATGTAGCCGAACATGGCCGGGTCGTGCAGCGGGGTCCGCAGGCCGTTGTAGATATAGCCGATGGTGCCAGCGATGGCGATGGGAAAACCGATGGCCGCCGAAGTGCCGATGGCGTGGTGGACCGGGATGTTGCACCACACCATGAAGGGGACAGAGAGGCTCCCGCCGCCGATGCCCACCAGGCTGGACACCGCGCCGATGACGTTGCCAACGGCGAACATGCCGCCGCGGCCGGGCAGCTGGCGAGACGGTTTGGGCTTTTTGTTGCCGATCATCTGCACGGCCACGTAGTAGAGAAAGACCACGAAAAAGCCTTTGAGAAAGTTGGTGCTCATGCGGGCGGCGAAGCACGATCCGAGAAAGGTGCCGATGAGGATGCCGAGAACGATGCGCCGGACCACGTCCCAGTGCACCGCGCCGCGGCGGTGGTGGGCACGGAAGCTCGACACCGAGGTGAACATGATCGAAGCCATGGAGGTGCCAAGGGCCAAGTGCATGATGATGTCCGGGTCCAGCCCCTGCCAGGAAAAGCAGAAAACGAGCATCGGTACGATAACCAGCCCGCCGCCGATGCCGAGCAGCCCGGCAAGGATGCCGGCGACGGCACCGACGGCCAGATAGATGAAAAACAACAGGGTCATGATTTTGCCTCTAGTGGAAATGAATCTCAGGTTTCAAGTGGTGGCACAGGCTCCGGGCGTTCGAGACTGTGGTTGACGATGGCCAGATGGCGGTCCATGGCTTCGGCCGCCGCAGGGCCGTCGCGGTTTTCCAGTGCATCGATGATCTTCAGGTGCCCGAGGACCGACAACCGCTGGCGGTCGTCGGTTTGCAGTGAATCGGCGCGGCTCTCGTCGAGGATCTCTTCGATAGCGGCAAAGACCTCTTGGATAACACGGTTGCCGGTGGCTTTGGCCAGCAGGCGGTGGAAGGCTCTGTCCAGGGTAATGTCCGGCTGTCCGGCAACCTGGCGCCGATCCTGGTCGCAGACGATGGCCTTGAGCCGCTGGAGCTGCGCGGGCCGGATGTGGGCGGCAGCCAGGGCAGCGATGTTCGGTTCGAGCATGCGGCGAAAGGCGATGACTTCTCGCAACCGCTGGCGTTGGGCCCGGATGGCCCGGCCAAGGGCCTTGTCGGCCGATTCCGGAGTTTTGTCGGCCACGAAGTTGCCCGCACCCTGGCGGCTGACGAGCCGGCCTTCCTGCTGCAGCGTCTGAATCGCCTGTCGCACACAGTTGCGCGAGACCTGATAGTCCCGGGCCAGCACCCGCTCGGGGGGCAGGCGGTCCCCGCTGCGGAGGCGGCCGGCGTCCATGAGTCCGCGCAGGCGTTGGGCAACGTTTTGATAGCGATAAGACGAGCGAAGCATGGGAATCCCGGGATCAGGGTTCAAATTGGTACCAACCAATACCAGCCAAAGGGATATTGGTCAAGCCAATTTGATTTTACCAAAACCGATTCACCAAGGGGGTGGGTGGCGCTGTAGCGCGTCCCTGCTGGCCCTATAGAAAAGATGGGGGCGACGGAAAAGGCGCGGCCGGAGGGCGCCAACCCTCCGGCCGCTGCCGGTGCCGAGTTCAAAAGGCGGCGGGATAATCCCAATCAGCCGTCGATGTCGTCGCGCAGGGCCTTTCCCGGAACGAACTTGACGGCCCGGTGGGCTGGAATGGTGATCGTATCTCCGGTTTTGGGGTTGCGTCCGGTGCGCGCCTGGCGCTGGGCCACCTTGAAGGTGCCGAACCCGCTCAACGTCACCGCATCTCCATTTTGCAGGGCGAGGCGGATTTGGGCCAGGAGGCTGTCGAGGGCGGCAGCGGCGGCCTTACGGTCGGCTAAAACAGTTTCGATTTCGGCGATCAATTCCTGCTTGTTCATTGAAAAGACACTCCTTTCTTGGAAGGTGCAGCGGCCGCCGATGATGGATCGCAGGCCCTCGGGCCTGGATCCGGTCAGCGGCGCCGGTCTTCAGGCCACGTCGCGGGTCGCGGCGGTGGGCTTTATTTCGATGAGATTGCGGGCCTTGTCATGCCAGCCCTGGAACAGAATCAATTCCGGATTTTCGGCCAATCGGTTGTAATCACGGATTTCGATGCCGCTTTGGAGGGCCGCCTTCGGATCGAAGACGAGAATATCACGGACGCTTCCGCCCCCGGGCCGATCCCGATAAACGACCATCAGGCCCCAGACCCAGTCCGGATTTTGCTTGAGGGTCACCACCAGGTAGCGGCCGATCTGATCGGGGATTTCCTTGGGTTTGGACATTCGCGGTTCTGTACCGTCGGGAGTATCTTTCTGCCAGAATTTCAATTTCATGGTTTTCCTCCTATTTTTATGTTCATTGGCGGCAGTCAGCCGGATACGCGCTCCATTTTTTCCAACGCGATTTTGCACTCGATGCAGTATGTGGTCATCGGTCGGGCATTCAAACGGGCCAGATCGATCTCTTCGCCGCAGCATTCGCATATGCCGTAAGTGCCGTCCTCAATGCGGGCCAGGGCATCTTCGATCTTCTGGATCAGACGGCCTTCACGACTGCGGATGCGCTCGATGATGCCCCGGTCCCGATCATTGGCGGCCCGATCGAGAAGATCGGCTGCAAATTCGTCCGTTTCACCCCGATCCAGGCTTATGTTCTGCAGTCCGGTGAGCAACTCGGCGAGCTGCTTGTGGAGCAACTGCCTGAAGTAAGGAAACATCTGTTCGCGATCAGCCGGTTTGAAATCAGTTGACACGCCCATCAGCGGCTCCTCACGCAATAATCAACATGCCTCGTGCAGCACGTGTGCACCTGTATGGTGCCTCTTCAGGTGCATCGCTTGCTGGAATCCTTATCCACTTTCATTCACTGACGCCGAAAGAAGGGTCGATCAGGCTGAATCTTTTAATATTGATGGTGCGAAACGACTTGCGGTCCCGCCGGATGACACCGCTCGCCTCGATGTGCTGATCGGCCAGTTCAAGAAACTTTTGACTGTTCTCGATCCGGTATTCCTCGTCATCGAAAGCCGAAAGGATCATTCCGGTAAGCCGGCCGTTATCATCCCATTCGCCGGGAACAAGCACCCCGCTGACGGTTTCACAACTATTTTGTCCCTGATGTTCCTTTTTCTTCTTCATCACCTTTTCCCCTTGACGCTCTGGCTTCACATAGCCCGGTTGCCACTTCTCGGCGCTCGGCGGCACATCTGCCGCTGAGCAACACGCGTGCCAAATCGTGCACACCGTAAGGCACCGGCGGTTCTGGCGGAGGAGGTGAAAACCGGCGGAATTTCCATCTTGTTCTCCCTGGAGGATTTCATCTTTCCTCCCGGATAGTTATGGTGCCACCCGGTATATCCTGCCCCATTTGAGAAAATTCAGGGCGTGCGCCAGGCGATGAAGATGCGGATAAATGAACCGCCGTTGCCCTCTATCCGGCCGCCGCAACGGGCTGACGGATCGATCACTTCGGAACCGGCTATTCCGTTTTTTTTAAAGGCAAAAAGAATCGAACGTTCCGTTTTCGGTCTTTCAGGCAGGCGATGGCGGCCAATGTCAGGCGGTGTGCGAAGGGCCGGGGCGGGTTTTCAGCCCGAAAGCACAATCCAGGCCACCAGTATGAGGAGGGAAACGAGGGTCACCGGTACTCCGATGGCGGCGTGTTCGCGAAAACCGATTTCGATTTCGCAAATACGGGCCTGCTCGGCGACGATCAGATTGGCAATGGAGGCGATCAGGATCAGGTTGCCGGCAAAAGTGCTGGCCACTGCCAGCACGTACCATTGCACCGGTATGGCAGCATCCAGAAAGCGAACCATCAACATCACGGCCGGCACATTGCTCACCAGATTGCTCAGGACGGTGGCCGTCACCGAGAGAATATAGAGGTTCTGGATCGACACGCCCCCTTCGGTCATTCGAGCCAGGGCCCTATCCGGGACGCCTTGCAGACTGATTCCCTCGATAACGATGAACAGGGCGCAAAAAAGAGTGATCAGGTGCCAGTCGACCAGGGTCAATATCTGGCGCGACTTCATGCGGCGGCTGCAAAGCAAAACCCCGGCAACGGCCAGAGCCGACAGTTCACGGGGAAAACCGGTGAAGAAAAAGAGCACCAAGACGGTGGCAGCGGCCAGGCCCTTGGTGCTCTGCCAGCGGTTGAAGGGTTGCAGGACCGGCGCATCCAGGACGGCAGAAACGGCTTGCGGCACAACAAAACGCCTGTGGTAGCGCCAGCAAAGCAGCCCGAAGGCCGCTGCCAGAGCCGCCAGCACGGGCGGCATGGACCAGAAGATGAAAGGGCCGAAGGCCAGACGTCCGACCTGACCGATAAGCATGTTCTGAGGGTTTCCGATGATGGTGGCCGCCGAGCCGATGTTACTCGCCAGTGCCAATCCAAGCAGATAGGGAACAGGGTTCAGTCCGGCGTTGCGGACACTCAAGGCGATGACGGGCGTAAAGGCCAGACAGACGATGTCGTTGGCCAGCATGGCACTGAGCATGGCGCTGAGCCCCATGCTGGCAAGCAGGAAAAGGCGCGGCCGATGAAGCAGGGCGCTGCTTCGCAAGGCGGCCCAAGTGTAGAACCCGCCCAGGCGCAGTTGGGCCGATACGATCATCAGTGCAAAAAGGAGCAGAATCGTGCCGTGATCGATGGCCGCCAGGGCGGAGTCCACCGGCAATGCCCCGCTGGCCACCATAGCGATGGCGCCCAGCAGGGCGATACCGGTTCGATCCAGGGCGAGGCCGGGAATCCGGCCCAAGGCCACCCCGAGATAGGTCAGCACGAAAATAAGAATGGGCAAAAGGCGCATGGAGGCGGATCAGTCTGGCGAACCGAACACCTTTTGCAGCAGCTCGGTGGTGCGCCGCGCCGGATCGGCCCGGATGGCGGCTTCTTCCTGCGCCAGATAGGAAAAGACCGCCGAAAGCCCGTAATCGAGCACATGCCCGGTCAGGTCGGCCTTCAGATCGGGCACGAACGGCAGGCTGCTGTATTTGCCCATGACCTGATCATAGGCCTTGACCGCGCCGGCCTGGGCCAGGCTCTTTTCGACCACCGGGCGCATGGCCTCGGCCAGCGGCGCGCTCATCTTGCCCTCGAAATAACGGGTTGCGGCGTCGGGCGCCCCCTTCCAGATTGCCTGAACATCATCGATGGTCATCTGGGAGATGGCGTTTACGAACAGATCCTTTGCCTTGGGCACGGCGGCCTCGGCGGCCCGGTTAAGGCGCAGCTCCAGATCCTCGGTCAATCCGCCCATGCCGACGCGCGACAGGGCCGTATGAACCCTTTGCAGGGTCTGGGGCAGGGGGATGTGGATCCTGGGATCGGCGTTGAACCCGTCACTTGCCCCCAGCCGATCTACAACCCTTCCCGTTCCGACCCGCAAGGCTTCCTTGAGCCCCTGGACAATCTCGTCGGGCATCAGGGAGGTGCCGCCCGAGGTCTGCCCGGGGCCGGATTGGCCGGTGGCCTGTTTAAGCAGGTCGCCGCCGAGCTTGAGCCAGTCGTTGGCGGATCTTGCTTCTTTCGGCCCCACGAGCACCACGGCGCATAGGGCCAGAGCCCATCCCACGATCTTCCATATGCCCATGCGTGTTTTCATGATCTCTCCCCTTGGTAAAGGTTTAGAGGACTACCCTAATTGCTCATAACGCACCCGGAATTTCAAAGCAATGGCGACTGACTGATGGTCGCCGGCAAAAGTCAGGATCGGCTCTCTTTGCGTGTCAGACATTTTAAATTATCACCTTTTTTCGCCAATCTGCGCAACTGCAGATTCCTCACTGACAATCGCAATGGCATGGCAAAGAGGGTTTGATCCGTGATGCACCGCCGGCATCCCGAGAAGGCCCATTTCCTAGTTTTTTAACAAAATTTATATTATTTTTATATTTTCTTCAAATTTTATATTGAAGTACGTTCATGCCTTGTGTATTATGCAGCTGCTTTTGCTGGTAAACGGTGCCCTTTCCGTCTTCCAGGAGATCTCCAGCCCCCGTTCCATGGTCAGTAGCAGAAGCGATATTTAATATTCACTTCACCCTTACGGAAGTCAAAGCGTTGTTGCAAACGGCAATCGTCCAGATCGATGACCACCTGAGCAAAGGAGCTTTCGATGAAGCGGATTTCCAAAAAAGGCAAGCCTTCCCATACGAATACATCAGGATCGGGCAAGAAGGATATGAGTCTGCTGCAGGCTGCCGTTCAGGGGGATCAGATAGACCAGAACAGCATCCCGAACTTTGTCCTCGGAACCATAATCAATGTCATCGATTCAACCTATAACAAGGCGGTGGACCCAATTATTTGGACAGCCTGGTTGGTAGAATAAGCTCCAAGCCGGTTCTGGTATCCGGACATCAGGCAGCCCCAGCCATGGTGGCAGGCAAACCGTAATAAACATCATCCGGTGTTCTGCCGTCAAGTTTTTGATGAGGGCGCTCCTGGTTGTAAAACGAGAACCACTTATCGAGCCCCCGGCGAAGTTCGTTTCCGTTGTCAAAAGCGTGTAGGTAGATGTAGTCGTATTTCAGTGTCCACCACAGTCGTTCAATAAAGATGTTATCCTGGCAGCGGCCCCGGCCGTCCATGGAGATGGCCACCTGGTGGTCCCTGAGCCGTTCAGTAAAGATCGTGCTGGTAAACTGGGAGCCTTGGTCGGTGTTGAAAATCTGCGGTTTGTCATAGCGCGCCAGGGCCTCTTCCAGGGCCTCGACGCAAAAGTCGGCCTCCATCGTATTCGACACGCGCCAGGACAGCGTCTTTCGGCTGTACCAGTCAATGATGGCCACAAGATACATATAGCCCCGGCGCATCGGGATGTAGGTGATATCGGCCGACCACACTTGGTTGGGCCGCTCGATGGCCACACCTCGCAGCAGGTACGGATAGACTTTATGCCCGGGATGAGGCTGTGTGGTTCGTGGCCGCGGGTAGATCGCCTTAAGGCCCATCAGTCGCATCAGGCGCTGGATCCGCTTGCGATTCTTTTTCATGCCATGATGCCGCCAGAGCCAATCGGCCATCTTGCGGCTGCCCCAGGTCGGTGTCTTGAGGAACTGTTCGTCAATCAGGCGCATCAGCGCCAAGTCCTCGGGCTTGATCGGCTTGCATTTGTAGTAAAATGAGGAACGGCAAATGTTCAGCATGTCACATTGGCGTACGATGCTCAGCTTCTCGTGAGATGGATCGATCATATCACGGCGCAGGTCGCGCTTCAGGAGCCGAGCTTGCGTGATAAAAAATCGTTTTCCACCTTAAGCTGGCCGATCTGGCGGTACAGTTCGCCGACCTGGACATCAGTGACCTGCTTGCCTCTGCGCCCTTTCTCGAAGATGTCGGCGGCCCCGTCGAGCAGCTCCCTTTTCCAGGTGCTGATCATGGTCGGGTGGATATCGAAGCGTTTGGCCAGCTCAGCCAGTGTTTGCTCATTGCGTAAGGCAGCCAAGGCGACCTTGGCCTTGAATTCGGGTTTGTACTGTCGACGTTTGGTACTCATGGTCAGATCCTCCTTTTTCGGTCTGACTTAGAGCTTACACCATTGTCCAGTTTTTGGGGACCACCGCCCAACACACCCATCTTTAATCTGGCAAACCTGGATGCAGAAGGCCTGCTCGATCTGAATCCGTTCAGTGCCAGCCAGGATGACCTCAGTATTACATTGAGCAGCAGTAAAGCAGCAGCTTCTTCTTCCTATGCCGTCTCAGCCGACTTGAAGGCGTCGGTCAATGTTATGGGTATCGTAGGCGGGTCGGCGGCTGCCCATTACGAGCATTCCATGGCGCTGGCAAACTCTGATGGCAACGTCTATGTGACCATGACCAGAGGGAGGCATGGTTCTTATTTTAGAATCAATACCGGTGATTTTGCGGATGGATATGATTTTACACCTTTTCTCATCGGTTCAGAACTCGATGAAACGACCGTCAAAGCCTACGTCGACTATACACAACAGGCAGCGAAAGGAACAGACGAGCGACAATATATCGATACCTTGATCTTCGAGAAAAACAGGGGCAAAGGACAGATTGACTGGAGCCAGAGGAACGTATACGGCAACATCCAGCTCTTGACGGTGATGGAATCCATATTTGCTTTGATCAGAAAGCAGTATGACGACTTTGCCGGAGATCAAGAAATTCAACAAAAACTCTACTGCAACATGGGGGCGCTCAAGTCCAAAATCGGTTGTGCCGTACAGGATTTTTATGCCCATGTGGGAACCCATTTTGTGAGTAAACTGAAATTTGCAAACTATGCCTATGGCTACGGCATCCTTCATTTTGACGAAAAAAGCGGCAATACGGAATCCCAATTGGGCGCCGCTGTATCACTGAGCGGAAGCATCCCCTCCAAAGTGGGTGCAGAAATTGGGGCATCTGCATCCTATGCCAAGCAGGAAGGATGGGCCCAGTACATGAAAAACTTGCACATTGAAGCGCACATGCGCCCCGCTGTGCAAGGCACGGATATAATAACCTTTGCCGATAAGATCATGACGGTATTGAATGACGAGAACAAACCTTTGGCCGTTCCGAATTTGAATGTGCCGACCACTGCAAAAGTAGAACTTCTCGAGCAGCCTGAAGTCAAAAAGAAGTCGTTAGGTCCTCCGGATAGTGTATTTGCCTCATATAAGGAATGGAAAGACTATCAAGAGGATTTAAAAAAAGATAAGCTGGAAAAGAGCATTAAAAACGCGGCAAAAAAAGTTGAAGAAAATCCTTTGGAGTTGGAGTTAAAAAATAATGCCGGAATCTCCGGCGTTCCCCTGGCGGACACCGATCGGAAAACGCATTCGACAAAAGAGGTCCAAAGCGAGCCCTTGGGCACAGTCCCGGCGGGCAATAGTGCCAATATTTTGAGAATTGATGATATGTTTGTCAGTGGTTTTGAAACCACACCCTATGAGCATGTCATACCATCGCTTCGTACCTGCAAGATCGTCTTGCCTGATAGAGAGGATCAGATCAGCACCTATCCCAATGTATCCAGGCTGTTAGCCTTAACCAATATATTTAGACAGTTGGCGGATTACACGAACTATGTGTGTAATTTCACGATCAGCAACATATCAAAGAAATTCAACAGCGGGATCAGTGATTTTTATGATTTTTTTTCGGCAGCAGGGTATGACTTGATGACCAAGGGTATATCCGAGGGTAAAGATATTGATCCTGAAAAATTTGACAAATTTGCAGCCGGGATGTATGGACACAGCGATGGGTCAGATATGAAACAAACCCAGCTGTATCAGGCCCTGGACAATGATGTTGACAGGGCAAATTATGTCAAATTCTTACTGCACAAGGATGTGATTCATCTATGGAGAAAGGCCCCAGGGGGATATGTTCCATTTATCTTTGATCATGGCCAATTAAGTTTTGCAGCCTTGGACCGGTTTGATATCACTTATTTAAATGATAAAAATTATTCTGATGGAGGATACAAATATCGCCTGATCTTCAAAACGACAAAAAAGGTCGACGATGTGCCCGAGGATATTTCGTTGTTTTATCAGGGGCTGTCGCAGTCGCCGCTTTATCCGATTTTCAGATATGAGCAAAAAAATAATCCAAGACTGCTGTTTTTGCAAGTATTTGGGAAAAACCAGATAATTTACGGCAAAAATGGTATTATCCACCCAAGGTGGAGGGAAGTCGTCCAAGATACGGAGAATTTTACTTTTCCCATTTTAAAAGACTGTTTTGCCAGACCCTCTGCCGACATAAGTGAAATGCTCTTGGCTGACTTGCTGAAACAGATCCAAGGATTCGACGTGACAGAAGATATCGACAATGACCATGCCCTCTATTTTCCGAACAGGACGCAATCCCGAGAGCTGCGAGAAAATTACAAAGTGTTGGTTTTCAAAATGGCACATGGTCAAAGGCCGCTTTTATATAAGCCTTCATCGGTTGTGGTTCCGACAAAAACGCATAGTTTGTTCCATGGCGGCATGGCCGACGTGAGTCTTTCTTATGCGTTTACCGACTTGTGGAATGCGATAGATCGCCATATGATTTTGGGACGGGCGGGGCAAGTCGTCAGGGTAGATGATGGCGCCCAGACACGCATTGTTGGATTTCGGGTGCTTTTGCCGGTGGATTATTCCAAAATACAGGGCGGATACGGGTCTTTGCTGATGGGAAGCTCATTCGGCACGAATGACCTTATAAACAGTCCGACCTTTGACACAGCGGTGATCAATTCCATCCATGGTCAAAAGTATTGAGCCTGCCTATTTGAGTTCCGATCCCCCCTTATCCGGTTGGAGGACGGATGATGTTCTCGTGGTGGCCGACGGGTCGGACGGTGTACGCCGCCGGCTTGCAGCGCAAGTCAAGCGCCCGTTCCCGGTCAGTGAGTGCAGTACGAATTTTCAGAAAAATACCGAATTCATGCAAAGGGAACCAGAATGAACAAGGCAGAAATGAAAAAAGCATACAAGCAGTCCAAGCGATCCATGGGAGTCTATAGAATCATGGATTTGCAAAAGAATAAGGTATATATCGGCTTTGCCATCGATCTGGAGGCCAGATTCAATCGACACAGGGCTGAATTGAAATTCGGAAGCCATCGGAACAAAGAATTGCAGGAGGCCTGGAATTCCTATGGCGGGTCTGCCTTAAAATTTGAAATACTCGATGTGCTGGAGCAAAAAGAAGGCCTGCAAGCAAATCCCGATGAAGAACTACAAGTTCTCACAGAAATGTGGATTCAAAAGCTGGAGAAAACAGGGCTTTCTATCGTGCGCCTATAAAAATGCCAGGCGACAGGGTCAATCCTGATTTCATTACAGTTTCGCCATGGCCGGGGAGTCCCTTGGATCGCCCTCCAGATACCTGCTGATCACCTCATTTGAATCTTGCCGAGCGGACTGCGCTTATCGCGCGATCCCTGGTATAGAGGGATCGCGCAACGACTTGCCACGACATCAGTTTACCGTTTTGACCGGTGACCGGAACCGCTTCAATCCTTGCCCGCCAAGCCATTTCGAAACAGCTTCCCAAACGGGATCTCGTGGTAATTCATACCATTCTTAGCACCAGCGCCAGGGCATGAACAGACTGCGGCAGGTACTTGGCCATGTTAATCAGAGATGGTTTTGGGACCGACCACGGTGGTGGTAGGCAGACCATTCATTCGGTCATTTCCAGATTTTCCCCTCGACCAAATTCTATTTATCCCTTTTTATTTCTACTTGTTATACCTAATCCAACCAACTTCAGTAAAACATCAGCATCCACGAACAAAAAAATGCTTGACACATATGTTGGATAAAGGATATGTGCTTTTTTAACATTTGGGCGGACGGCTTTTTCAGCACATTATTGGAACATTCCGCCCGGATAGTGACAAAATAGTGACCCATCACTGACTTGGGACTAAACCCGGCAATGTGTTACACATCCACAATTTGTTAGAGAGGTGACCATATGATCAAGCTTGATGGAATGCATTACATGATCCCGACCCCGTTTGATGCGCAAGAAAAACTCGACATTCAACCGATCCCGGCAATGGTGGAATTATCTTTGCAAGATGGTTGTACAGGCGTTGTATGCCTTGGCGTGACCGGAGAGGCAAATCGATTGAATGATGACGAGCGACGAGCAATGATCTCTGAGGTTGTCAAGGCTGCCGATGGCCGCCTTACCGTCACTGTCGGCACAAGCGGCACTGGAACCAAGCTTGCTGTAGAACGAAGCGTGGAAGCCCAACTACTCGGCGCGAATGCTGTGATGGTGGCCCCGCCCCCGATGCCTAAGCCAAATTTCGAAAAGCTATATGGCTACTATGAGTCGGTGGCGAAGAGGCTGAAAATACCTTTGGTCATTCAAGACTTCCCCGAAGTTACCGGCGTCCATATGCCTGTAGACTTCATAATCAAGCTTGTCAATGATTTCGAAGTCGCAAAATACCTAAAGCTTGAAGACCCGCCGACACCCCAAAAAGTAACCAATCTGTTGAAAGCACCAGGGGGAGAAAAACTGCATATTTTCGGTGGATTAGGTGGTCTTTTCTTATACGAGGAACTTATCCGTGGCGCTTGTGGCGCAATGAGCGGATTTGCTTATCAAAACATATTTGTGGATATGTACAATCTTATTTTAGCTGGAGAGAAATCAAAGGCAGCAGCACTTTTCTATAAATATCTACCAATTATCCGTTACCAGTTTTCAAAGGGACTTTTAATAAGCCTCCGAAAGGAAATTATGGTTAGAAGAGGCCTGATGAGCTGCGCGAAGATGAGACATCCCGGCCCTGAAGTCGATGAAACAACGAGGCAAGAGTTATATGAATTGTTGGATTATCTGGAATTGGACTAATTCAATACCAAGTCGATCAGCTATGTAATAACAAAAAAGCCTAACAAAATCGCAACTGCGAGAAAGAAAAATAATGAGCTCTAAAAAATCGATTTATGATCTCTACAGAATGAAAACCCAAAGAGAAAAAATTGCGTGGCTCACAGCCTATGATTTTCCGACCGCTCAGTTTGCCGAGGCTGCAAAGATGGATATGCTGTTGGTCGGAGATTCGATGGGGATGTGTGTTTATGGATACAAAAGTACGGTTCCAGTAACGATGGACCAATGCATTTTACATTGTGATGCGGTAAGAAGAGGCGCTCCGAACACTTTTGTAATCGGGGATATGCCTTTTCTCAGCTATCAAGCAAGCGATGCCCAGGCTGTAATGGAAGCGGGAAGATTCTTGAAAGAAGCGGATGTCGATGCTGTTAAGCTCGAAGGAGGCAAGCGGGTGGCGAGCAGAATACGGTCGATTACTGATGCCGGTATCAATGTGATCGGTCACATCGGCCTAACTCCCCAATCAAGCGGCCAGTTGGGAGGACATAAGGCGCAGGGGCGCACCGCCGAAACGGCCAAGATCTTGATTGAAGACGCTGTTGCAGTGGAAAAAGCCGGAGCCGGCATGCTCCTGGTCGAAGCTGTGCCTCCGGAAGTAACGGAAGTGATATGGACAACATTGAGTATCCCGGTGCTTTCCATTGGTGCGGGTCCTCGATGCGACGGTCAGCTGCTTATCGTCTCCGATCTGATCGGACAATTCCAGGCGTTTACGCCGAAATTTGTCAAAAGCTACTGCAATGTTGCCCAGGTAATAACGACCGCCATGAAGGAATATGTAGCGGAAGTGAAAAATCAGACTTTTCCGGATGAGAAAAACTATTGCTACCATATGTTGGACGGCGAAAAAGAAAAATTCCTGAATCTTGTAAATGAGATGTAATTTTACAGTTTAACATGGCAATACTGTTAGGAAGAAGGTGCAATACATGAAGATTGCGGACCGAATGGATTTCATTCCGTTTACACCTATACGTAAAGTTGTAGAAGCCGCCGCTAAAAAAGAAGCCGCCGGTGAAACAATCATTCACATGGACTTGGGACGCCCTGATTTTGATACCCCGGCCCATATCAAGGAAGCTGCTGCCAGAGCGCTCTTTCAGGGCAAGGTTCATTATACATCGAACTATGGCATTATGGAACTTCGGGAAGCGATAGCCGAAAAGCTCCAGACAGAGAATCATATCAACTATGACCCAGACGGTGAAATCATCGTTACATCAGGAGTTGCGGAAGGGATTTTCATGTGTATGATGGCTCTGCTGAACCCCGGCGATGAAGTCCTCATACCGACCCCCGCATTTCCAAGCTACGAACGATGTGTATATATGGCCGGCGCAATACCGGTGAAAGTCCCCCTAAAAGAAGAAAACGGATTTACGATAGATATTCCGAAGCTGCGGGATTATTTGACCGACAATACCAGAATGATCGTTTTGAATAGTCCGAACAATCCAACAGGTGCCGTTCTTTCCCCTGAAAAGATCAATGAGCTCTCCCTCTTTGCCATCGAATCCGATCTTCTGGTTGTTTCAGATGAAATATATGAAAAAATTATTTATGATGAAAAACAACACATCAGTATCGCCTCGTTACCCGAAATGAAAAAACGCACCATCACGTTAAACGGCTTTTCAAAAAGCTATGCAATGACCGGATGGCGGCTCGGGTATACGGCAGCCGATCGGAACCTTACCGCCGCATTGATACGAATTCGCCAATATTCGACTAACTGCTCTAACACCTTTTCGCAATACGGGGCTGTCTCGGCGCTTAAAGGAGGTACGAAATGCGTGGATGAAATGGTCTGCGCCTTCAACCGCCGCCGGTGCATGATAATAGAATGTTTGAATAAGATTTCAGGGATATCTTTTGCACATCCTCAAGGGGCTTTTTATATATTGGTTAACGTATCTCATTTTTCGAAAACACCCCAGCAGATTGCCGGCCTTCTTCTCGATGAAGCTGGAATCTCGATCGTACCATGGGGAGAAAAACATATCCGCCTGTCTTATACCAATACGTATGAAAACTTGGAAATCGCCATGGATAGAATATTCAAAGTTTTTAAACATTGGGCTTGAGTATTATTGGCAAAATAGTCTCGATCGGCAAACCAACAACAAGTCATACAAGAAAGGAAGGCAGTGATGATCAGAAACAGAGGCCGCGCACTAATTATTGTCGCAATTGTTGGATTATGCTTAGCTATTCCGTCTGCTTACGCAGCCAAACGGCGCTATCTGTCAATCGCATCCGGATGGGTCACGGGTCCGTACTACGTCTTTTCAGGAGCTGTTTCCAGGGTGGCATGGAAACATTTAAAGGAAAAAAATATCAAGGTAACATCAGAGTCTTCGGGTGCTTCCGTTGCAAATGCCAAACTGATCGATGCAGGTGATACCGACTTTGCCATACTGCAAAACGATATTGCATCTTATGCTCATAACGGCCAATTCATGTTCGACAAGCCAATTAAAAATCTTCTTGGATGTTTTGTTCTTTTTCCGGAAACAGTCCAGCTTGTCGCCCGGAAGGATGCCGGTATTAATTCCGTGGCAGATCTCAAAGGCAAACGTGTTTCCATTGGACCGCTGGGTTCCGGAACGGTGGAAAATGCCAGGCAGATACTTGCAGTTTGGGGGCTTTCTGATAAGGATCTGAAAGCACAGCAGTTGAAAGCGAGCCAGGCTGCGGATTACATGAAAGATGGGCGGCTGGATGCTTTTTTCAACACCGTGGCTGCGCCTCACCCCAATATCATGGATGTCCACATAGCAGTGCCGGCACATATTGTTCCCATAACAGGCCCTAATGTAGACACCCTCATGAAGAAATACCCTTTTTACACCCATGATGCTATAGCCGGAGGCCTTTATAAAGGAGTTGACCAGCCGGTAAAAAGCGTCGCAGTCATGGCGATGATGGCCGCGCGGGCCGATTTGGAAGAAGATGTTGTCTATTCGGTTATCAAAGCCGTATATGACGACCTTGATCAGGTTAAACAAGCACATTCCAAATTCCAGAGAATGGATGTGAAGAATGCACTGGTAGGAATGAGCGTACCATTGCATCCCGGCGCAGAAAAGTACTTTAGGGAAGTGGGTATTTTGAAATAATCTGATCAATGGTAAGACGCCCGGAGCGGCTCCTATGAGCTGCTCCGGCTATATTATGAATTTAGACAGACTCAATCCAGGCAGAGAAATATTTGATAAAAATGAAAAACCATTAATATAAACGAGTTAATTACAAAGGATTACATGTGTCCCGTGAATAAAAATACAGAACAAATTTTGGAACTTGCCAGAGAAGAAGAAACCGGCACTAGAATACTGCCTGGAAAAATCGGGCTATTTGTACGGTTGTTTGCTATCACCATGTCGCTTTTTCAATTGTATACCGGTCTTTTCGGTGAATTGCCGGGATACCAACAATTGAGCGTCCATCTTTTCTTTGCCCTCATACTTTGTTTCATCTATTTTCCCATATCCAAGCGATCCTCCAGAAACAGCCTTAGCACTTCAGATGTCATCCTCGCGTTTGTGGGCGGTTCTGCTGCTATTTACGTTTTTGCCAACTATAACCACTGGGCGAACGCAGCAGGAGACAAGGCACTGTATGACATTGTTATCGGCGGTGTGCTGATGCTTATCGTGTTGGAGGCAACACGCCGCAGTGTTTCACCGGCGCTGTCGATCATCACCATGGGATTTCTATGTTATGCATACCTTGGCCCTTATATACCGGGTGAACTTGCTCACCGAGGGTTTAATGTCAGTCGGATCATCGATCATATTTTCATGACAGGCGAAGGCCTCTGGTCCATTCCTTTAAGAGTTTCGTCTACTTTTATTTTCCTGTTCGTCCTTTTTGGCGCAATGATGGAGAAAACAGGGGCGGGTCAATATTTGATCAATCTTTCTTTTGCATGTGTTGGCCGGTTTCGCGGAGGACCTGCGAAAGCCGCCGTGGTTGCTTCTGCCGCTATGGGATCGATCTCTGGCTCTTCAATTGCCAACACCGCAACAACGGGCGCTATGACCATACCACTGATGAAAAGAATCGGTTATGCCCCCCATGTTGCAGGCGCTATAGAAGTGGCCGCCTCAACTAATGGCCAACTCATGCCACCGATTATGGGCGCTGCGGCTTTCATCATGGCGGAAATGATTGGGGTTTCATACCTAGAAGTGGTAAAAGCTGCGTTAATTCCGGCGCTTCTATCCTATACAGCCATTTTTTCTATCGTTCATTTGGAGGCGGTAAAACATGATCTTCGCAGCATGCCCAAAGATGAGATACCGGCTTTTTGGAGAACGCTTCTACCCGGTATACATTTTCTTATCCCGCTCGCCGTGTTAGTGTTTATGCTTTTGATTTTATTCTGGACGCCCTCTACGTCGGCATCATGGTCCATAATCACCGGGGCCTTGGTTGCCATCGGCAACAATATGCTTAGGGCCAGGAACTTTTCTAAAACAACTGAACTGAACCTGGCACTTTCTGACCCAATTTTTAAAAAGTACCAAATCCATCCCAAAGGTTTTATTTTACGGCAGGTGAAAGAGGAGCTGTTTGGCACTCTAGAGGTAGGTGCCCGCAACATGGTGGGTGTTGCGGCCGCCTGCGCCTGCTGTGGTATGATTATCGGCGTGGTTACATTAACCGGTTTAGGGCTTAAGATGGCAGCCTTCATAACCTATCTTGCCGGCGGAAAACTATTTTTAACCCTTTTATATACAGCTTTGGCCTGCATCATTCTTGGAATTGGTTTGCCCACAGCGCCAACTTACATCATCATGGCCTCGATGGCGGTACCATCGATCACGTCGTTGAACATAGACATGAATCTTGGCATTCCTATAATGGCAATGCATCTTTTCGTTTTTTACTATGGCATTGTGGCCGATGATACTCCCCCGGTTGGCCTATGTGCATACGCAGCAGCAGGAATCGCTGGGGCGGACCCGATAAAAACCGGCTGGAAATCTTTCCGGCTTGATCTTGCCGCCTTCACCCTGCCGTTCATGTATATCTACAATCCCAAGCTTTTGATGTACAATACAAACTGGATGGAGTTGCTCTACATTCTTCCGATATCTATTCTCGGCATGTATTGCTGGGCGATATTTATACAAGGCTTTTTTCTGATAAAAACTTATTGGTGGGAACGTTTCTTATTTCTCATAATCGCATTTATTTTGGTGAATCCATCCGGCATTTTCATCCACAATATCCATTTAAACGCTCATATTGCGAATCTGATCGCTGTTACCATGTTCGCAGCCGAATTTTTGTGGCAGCGATATCGAAAAAGCATTGACAGGGTTTTGGACAGCCCCCTGGAAGTAGTTTCATGAAAAAATGGAAAAAATCGATTATTGCTACTTTTTCAGCTGGCGTGATACTGATATTGGCTTATGCTTTGTGGCCGATCCGGGTTTTGGAAGTATCTTTGCCGAGGCAAGAGGGAAAATTTGTCACGGGGACGCGTGTTTCCGTGGGCGATCCAGTTCTGATACAATACCGTCATTCCGTTGAATTAACTCAGGTGGAAGGTTTGTTTTCCGTTGGATCTGATTCGGGACTGGTCGCTGTTGAAACCCGTTTCGAGTCGGCAGGGACCGGGCTGCCCGGCAGTTTTTCGGAAAAAGCCGTTCGAAAGGGGTCATGGTGGGTTGTCAATGAAGGGTGCCGACCGATAGATGCTTTTCGGTTTTACATCGTACCGATAAACAAAACCCGCCTCACAGTGGCGGACTGTAGCATGTCCCTTGGTGATCTCGATAGCGGCACTCTTATTCAGATAAAGTCTTATAAAACCGCATTTATCGTGTGGATATTGAAAACACGCATATTCGCAATTTAGCAGGTAAAAAAATAGTGGCTTTATTTATCTCGTTGATCATGTATCGCTCTACATTTCAATATGTTGAGCGATATTGGCATAGATTTGAAAGTTCGGGGAGCGATTTCTGGTTGATCGGCCGCGAGGGATTATGGTTGCTCTACGATTTCCCTCGGATCCTACGTCCTCCGTCCGGGCATTTGAGGCAAACTGGCCTGTGGCCCTAATCGGAATGGCGGGGTGTGTCAACCGCTTCGCCCGGCATGGTCAAAACGTCCTTCTGACTTTTACTCGCATTTAGTTTTAGTCTACGGCCTCGATGGTCTTGACGCGACACATCTTTTTGGCGTAGTGCTTTAGGAAGGAAAGGAAACCGGTATCTGTTATGTCAGGCCAGCCGATATCAAGATCGATTATGTGTCTCCCCTTGGTGGGGTTATTTAGCAGCACAAGATGAGTGCATCAAAAATTGAGGCAAAACAACTATACGTTCATTGTTCATAATATCAACTTGTTTTTAATACTTGTTTTTCAGAATCATCATAGATAAATTGGCAGTAAATAAACATAAAAGGTGCCGAGTGCCGAAAGCAAAATCTATCGCCATGAATGAATTTGATAAAATTAGAGTCTATTTAGACTCTAATCCAAGAGATTTATTATTATTTGAATTGGCGCTTGAAATTCAAGTACCACTCAAGGATCTTCTTGGCCTAAAAATGATTGATATCAAAACAGTTGAAATTGGAAGTGAATTGCAAATTAATCGTTTTAAAAACAATTTCGGCAAGAACCCCTTGGTGACATCAGAAGTTTACTCTGCGATTAAAAAATTTCTAAACAATTGTGCGTTATCAAATGACGAGTATGTATTTAAGTCACAAAAAGGCAATCGCCCGTTATCGGTGCAAAGTGTCTCACGAATGATTCGGGGTTGGCTGAATGAAACAGGTTTAGTCCAGTATCACGGATTACCGAGTTTAAGACGAGCTTACAAAGAAAAACAAGAAACGGCAAAAAGTATGTCTGATGATATCAATATAAACAATGGGTCAATTCTACCAAAAGTTAAAAAACGATCTGTCCAGGAAACTGTTTTCATTGAACTCGAAAAAGCGATCCTTTCAGGTCGAATAGCTCCGGGCCAAAAAATAGTTACTGAAGAAATTTCCAAAATGATGGATGTTAGTCGGATCCCTGTTAGAGAGGCCATGGGACGCCTTGAAGCAAAAGGATTGATATTGATCAAAAATAAATGTGGAAGTGTGGTAAATAAACTCTCTAAGGATAATCTTGTAGAGATATCAGAAATGAGATCTCTAATAGAGCCGGAAGCTGTTGCAGATGCAATAAAAAGGGTCGATGACGCCTTTTTTGTTCAACTGGAAAGCGCGCATAACGCTTTTGAAACCGCTAGGAAAGGCGTTAATACAATTGAGTTGCTGACAACCAATCGAAAATTTCATTTTTTAATCTATCAGCAAGCAAACACGCCTATTCGCTTGGACATCATTAAACAGCTCTGGGACAAAATCAGTCCATATTATCATATCATGTTTGTGCAGTCTTTAGACCGTGCCCCGACCCACGGTGTAAAATATCATCGCAATATTGTTGATAGCATAAAAAAAGGAGATGTGAGAGGTGCCCAGCATTGGCTAAAATCAGATATAAACGATTCCACCAATTTTATTCTTGAATTATTTGACAGTTATTTGGACTAATATCTTTTCAAATCAGCGGAGATTAATATGATAGGCCTCTTTGATGCCGGTGTCGGCGGATTATCTGTTTTGAACGCTTTGCATACCGTATTGCCAAGGCATCGGATCGGATATATCGCTGATACCGGGCGCTTCCCCTACGCACCACGCCCCTTGGATGAAAAGGTACTATTTTCGTTGCAGGATACCGACTTTTTAGTTGATACCGGGGCAACCGTTATTGTAATTGCCTGTAATACGATTACATGTATTGCCGGTGAGGCCATTCGCAAGCGTGTGGATATGCCGGTTTTCGATGTCATTTCGGCGGGTGCAGAATCTGCAGTGGCCGCCTCTAAAAATAAAAAAATCGGTGTATTTGGATCGATGGTGACTGGGACTTCACCCGCTTATCAGGACAGCGTATCGAGAATTGACGATGAAGTTCAGGTAAAATTACTTCCCAGCCAAATCATGGTCTATCTGGTGGAAGAAGGGGCCGCCCGCTGGCCGGAGATCAGACCGTTAGTTAAACGCATATTGAAACCGTTGATCGAATCGGATATTGATGTCCTGGTACTTGGATGCACCCACTTTCCTTTCTTTATAGACGCTGTTCGAGATGCCATAGGACCGGATATTCAAATAGTCGATCCGGGCGTAGCAGTAGCTGAACAGGTAAAATGCTATTTCGCTTCACACCCGGAAAAATCTACCGTTTCCGAGCAGGTAACGAAACCAACTTTTTATGTCAGCGGGCCCATCGACCGTTTTATCTCCATCGTCGAGCAATACCACGGTAGCATAGAACCAGATCAGGTCGTCAAACTGGAATGGGAAACGATTTTAGCCAGCAAGCAGCTTAAACCATAATAATTTGAGCGATTCAGGCGCCGAGAACTGCCCGCGTAATTTTCTATAGCCATATATTTCTGATTTGGAACTATGTTCGTCATTGCGGATGAACCGGAGGCGTATCTTTGGCAAACACTTCATACAATTTCTCGGCTAACGCTTTCATTGTAAAGGGTTTCTGAATAAAGTTGAAGCCTCTATCCAAAACACCGTGACTGGCTATAATATTGGAGGTATAACCCGACATGAAAAGCTGTCTTATTTCAGGGTAAATGAATGATATGTTTTCGGCCAATTCTCTGCCATTCATTTCGGGCATCACCACGTCGGTCATGAGCAGATGGATTTGACCGGCATGCGTTTCTACCAGGTCGGCGGCTTCTTTCGGCGTGCCGGCCGCCAGCACCGTATATCCGAGCTGTTCGAGCATCGTTGTGGTGACGTCCAGAATCATCGGTTCGTCTTCCACCAGCATTACGGTTTTGCCTCCTTCTGCTACGGACTCGCTCTCAGAAAGCAGTTCATCCTTTTCTATTTCGGCAAAATGCCTGGGCAGGAAAATCATGATCCTGGTGCCTCGACCAGGCTCGCTATCAACGCTGATGAATCCTCCGTTTTGGGTCACCACTCCATACACTGTCGCAAGCCCTAACCCGGTACCCTTACCTATATTCTTGGTGGTAAAAAAAGGATCGAAGATCTTTTTGACAATCTCTCTTTCCATACCGCAACCATTGTCGTTCACAGCAAGACAGACATATTCGCCTGCAACGGCACCAGCGTAAAGACTGCACTGCTCTTCATCCAACGTTTTATTGCTCGTTTCGATGGTGATATTGCCTGATCCAGAGATGGCATCCCGGGCGTTGGCGGACAGGTTTGTGAGAATTTGATCGACCTGGGAAGGGTCTATCCTGATCGTCCAGAGATTTTTCCCGGCACGCCAGGACAATTCGATATTTTCACCGATCAAAGGCCACAGAATGTGAAGTGTATTTTCGACCTTTTTATTTAAATTCATCACCATGGGTTCAATGGTCTGTTTGCGGGCAAAGGTCAAAAGTTGACGTGTAAGCTCGGCTGAACGCTGGGCGGCTTTTCGAATTTCGCTCAACCTTGAATAAAGGTTTTCTTCCGGAGCCATTTCGGCCATCGCCAGTTCTGTTTGAGCAAGAATCACCCCGAGCATATTGTTGAAGTCGTGAGCCACCCCCCCGGCCAACCGGCCGATGGCCTCCATTTTTCTGGCTTGATTGAGTTGCTCTTGGAGTTTTTCGCGCTCCTGCTCGGCGTTGCGGATTTTTCTCAAATCCACGCCGATACAAAACAATTCCAACGCATGCCCCTGCCGCTCAAGAATGCAGTGGCTGGTGTAGACCGGAATACTAAAACCATCCTTATGCATCAGTTCGATTTCAAAGGGCGCCGCAGGCAAGCGGGTATCAATCATCTTCTCGATCGTTGCAGCGAAGGCGTCGTGCATCTCCAGCGGGACGATCAGATCATAAATACTCTTTCCGATGGCTTCCGTGGCAGTGTACCCGTAAAGCCGGCACGATCCCTCGTTCCAGTACAGGGTACTGCCCTCTTTTGTATAGCCTTGAACCGATACCATGGAAACATCGTTCAACAGCATGCGGAATCGTTCTTCGCTTTCGCGCAAGGCTATTTCGGCTTGCTTATGCGCGGTAATATCTCGCGCAGAGCCCACTGTACCAATCATTTCTCCTTTTTCGTTAAAAAGTGGTGTTTTATACACATCTAAACAGACAAATCGACCTCTTATATTTTCACACTCTTCAAATCGCCCGGGCATCCTGGTTTTCATGGTGATCGTATCTGAATCCTCACATACTTCACCAAGGGTATACCAGTTTGGGTCATCAGGATGTTCTGCTTGCTGTCGTTCGGAAAAAAACCTATTCGTTTTTTCCAGAAGAGCTGTGACATCCGAAATTCCAAGGATAGTTTGGCAGACCGCCTTATTTGCAAAAATAAAGCGTTTTTCAAGATCTTTGGCCCATATCATATCCGGAACGTTGTCGCACATCAACCTGAGCATCTTAGAAAGGGCACGGTACTCTTCCTTGCTTTGAATCAGCTCCTCTTCGACTTTTCTGCGTTCGGTAACATCACGAAATGTTATCACAATGCCTTGAACATTGTCTCTCGGATCTTTAATAGGTGAAACGCTGATATCGAAAATGCGCCTATTCTGATCAATGGAAATAATTGCCTCGCCGGGATCGATTTCAGATAAAAGATCACAAAGTTGGGGAAAGGCGTGTAGCACCTGAAAAGCACTCAAGCCCAAGGTTTCTTTCAAAGTAATATCAAACAACGCCTCGGCCGCCAAGTTCATGTCAAGAATCCGATGTTTTTGATCTAACACCATGATTCCGTAATCGAATTTGTAAAAAATCTCGGTCCGCGCTACAGGCAGAATATCCAAAAATTTGTATCTAAAGAAACTCCAGGCCATAACCCCAGCCACAACAGTGAAGGCTACCGGGCTGATGTCCATATTGGGCACCGGACTGTTGCCGGTTATATAAACAACGTTCGCCCCCCAAACGATCATTACTGCAACAAGAAACAAAATGGCTTGAAAACGATAAAAGCCTGTCGATGTTGCCGACTTGAAAATCAATAAGAAGCTTAACCCGGCCAACAAGAAATAGTGGTATTCAAGAATATAGTACCACAAAACACCATGTTTCAGCCCTGTCATGGCCAATGAGGCGGTTTTTATGGTATAAAAATCTGAAAAAACAAGATGATGAAAAGGGTTTGTAAAAACCAGGGCGATAATTAGAGCCGCGACAACTAAAAGCAGGTTAAGCCGCATTCTTGCGATCAATGCGTCATGCCCGAAAAAAGAGATGGTAAAAAGAAGTGCCAAAGGGGGCAGCGGGGCTATCCCCAGGTATTGGAGATGATTAATGAAAATATTGACTGTGGCACTTAGGTTCAGATAGAGGAGGCCTTCTGCCGCCGTCCATATCGAAGCTGCAATGCACAACAGAATCAAGTACCATGATCCACGCACCTTGCGGCGCCGATAGACAAAAACAGACACGAAAAATATAAGCGCAGCAGCGACAAAAAATGGAATAGGATAAACCAATCTGGGATCCATAATCACCATTATTATGCGAGCAATGATTATTGCTGCACCGTTCTAAATGTTGACATGCCCCGCCATGCGGTTTTAAAATTGGAATTTTACCTGCCATCGGATGGGCACATAATTTCACAGATTCCATTTCCTGATTCAAATTCGCGCACCCGTTTCCTGACTTGTTCGATTCGTGGCTGAACATAATCATTTCTTTTTGATTCATCCACTGACATAGGCGCCAACCTGTTCATCCATTCATCTACCTGCGATTGGGGCTGATCTTCTGACCTGATGGGATCAAATGCAATTCGTGCCTTCCATATTCCCGGAAAAACCCTGCCGAGAATATAATATCTCTTTCCTGCTTCCAAGTTTGCCCGTATACAAGACCAATTTTCAGCTCTCCCAAGAAAGTAATGTTGTCCTGGCGAGGTCATATACTGAATATAAGAATTGGCCGAGAGAACGCCAACAAATTTATCTCCATCCCATATGCCGAATTGGATGGCACCGCCGAAAATCGTCGGCCTGAGAAAGGTAACCATTGCCATATTTTTATCATTTAACTCGACTGGCTGGGTCTTTACCATCATAGAACTCGCACACCCCGAAACGATAATAGCACAAAGAGCTAGACACACTGTCAACGGAAGTTGATTCTTTTTCATGTTGGATTCCTCACAGCTCAGAATGTTGATGGTTTTTTAAAAAATTTTCAGGACATTCTGTCCTCAACGGCAACAGTTGTTTCTGCTGCCAAAACGACATTTATTAAATTTTTACTCCAGTTTAGTTTTCTCTTTCCGAAACACTGCAGTAAGGCCGGAGAAATCACGGTTCTTTATCATCGCCAATCAAATCAAAATCCGGATAATATTTCTTTAAACATTCTTGACATATACTGTGGCTGAATTCAACTTCGGAATGATCTGTAATGTAGGATTCAATTTGATTCCAATATCCTTTGTCATCTCGTATCTTCTTACAATACGAACAGATTGGCAGCAAGCCTCTCAGAATTTTGAGTTCAAGTTCTTTTTGAATCCTCGCCAGCAGTTCAGGCGCTTTGAATGGTTTTGTAACGAAATCAGAACAACCGGAATCAAACGCTTTCACGATATCATCTGTTTCAGATTTGGCCGTAAGGAAGATGATCGGAATATGTTTTTTACTATGGCTTGATTTTATTGTTTTACAGACCTCATAACCATCCATTTCCGGCATCATAATATCCAACAAAACCAGATCAAAAGGTTTTCTATCCAACCATTCAAGGCATTCTTTTCCGTTCATGGCAAATTCAACATCATAATTGTTCTCCTCCAAGAGACTCCCCAAGAGCTGAATGTTTTTGGGTTCATCATCAACTATTAAAATGGAGAAAGGCTGTAGCATCTTGTCAGCGACCATGATTTTTCTCCCCTAACGATTTTATTTTGTTCACTATTTTTGGGAACTTATTTATCATGATTTTCATGTTTTCCACATCAAAATTATTGGCGTAAATAAATAGATCTTTGCCATAATTCGATAAAAACGTAATCGCGTATTTTAACCCCAACAATTCCAATTCTTTTCCGAATTTTCGAACAGTTTTCATGGGCAGCATTTTTTGTAACTCTTCCCATTTTACCATAAAATCGGAATCAATAATCTTAACAACTTTATCAATATTTGATACCATTTCGGGTAGCGTATAGTCTAAAGAGGAAGGGTTGTACGTTTCGTCGACCCTGCTTGCATTGCTGTCTTTTTTTGTTTCGTGCAAATATTTTGATAATTCAAAAAACAATTGGCTTGGCCTGAAGGGCTTTGCAAGAAAGCCATCGAACTCCTTTTCAAGAACCAATGACTCTTGATCAGAAGCAGGAAAAGCGCTAACGGCAATGATGGGGATTGTTTTTGTCCTTGAATCCATTTTCAGCCGCATAGTGGCTTCAATACCATCCATTACTGGCATCCAAAGGTCCATTAATATCAGGTCGGGTCGATATTTACCCGCAATCGTCAGGGCTTCTTTGCCATTGACTGCCGTTAAGACATCAAGGTTAACCTTTGAGAGCACTTCGTTCAACAGTTCACGATTTGATTCAACATCATCTACCACGAGTACTATCGCTTTTTCAAACTCCATGGTTTCGAGATCTTGTTTCTCTTCAACCTTAACAACTTTTTTATTTGAAATCGCCACATCTCGAATTCTAACGACAAAAGTACTTCCTTGACCTGACACACTTTTGACTGAAATGCTCCCGCCCATCATTTCAACCAGTCGCTTGCAGATGGTCAGCCCCAAACCTGTTCCTCCGAATTTCGCTGAACTCTGGCCGGCTTGTTGCCTGAAAGATTCAAAGATAAGCGCTATATCATGATCTGTGATACCGATACCTGTGTCTTCAACAGAAATATCGATATCGAGAGTATTGTCAGTCTCCCTTTTATTGGCTTCACTGATGGTGATCTTAATATAGCCTTTTTCCGTAAACTTGACTGCATTTCCAACCAGGTTGATAAGGACCTGCCTTAAACGGATTTCATCGAGGAAAAGAGCGATCGGAAACTCAGGGTTAATATCAGTAATGAGTTGTATGTTCTTTTGTGACGCCTGGTGTGAAAAAATCTGTTCAACTTCATTTATCAAACTTCTCAGATCTGTTGTAGAATAGCTCAACTCAAACTTTCCAGATTCGATCTTTGAGAGGTCTAGAATATCATTGATCAGCCTCAGCAGGTTTTCTCCCGCAGTTTGAATTGATTTTATATAGCTTTTCTGTTTTGAATCGTTTACAGCGGAAGACAACAGATTGCTGAAACCGATCACCGCATTGAGCGGTGTGCGAATTTCATGGCTCATGTTGGCCAGAAATTCACTTTTGGCCCGGTTTGCCGCCTCGGCCGCCTCCTTGGCCTGCTTTAGAGCTTCCTGAAAACTCTTCTTTTCGGTCATATCGTGCAACAGCATAAGAAGATGGGGCTCGCCATGGCTCAGAAAGCGGTTCGCGTGGCATTCCAACCACACCTCACGGCCGAAGCTCGTCACAAAATGCAATTCCTTATCCTGTTCGATACCGGTATCGATCACTTGTTCGACTACGGGCAGCATGCCCATTGCCTGCCAGGATGCGATACGCCTGAAGTTTTGGGCAAGCATCTGCTCAACAGAGGCGCTGACAATTTTCGCAGCAGCCTGATTGGCCATGACGCATCGCCCGGAACGCCCGTTGTAGGCCAACACCCCTATGGCGGCCGCTTCGAAGATCTTGCGGTTGAAGTCGTTAAGCTCTCGTAGTTCCTGTTCGGTCTTTAGCCGTTCGGCACTCTCCTTTTTAAGCTGTGCATTTTGCCGTGCCAACTGCTGATGCAGGCGTCGCAGGGAAAGGTGGGTCCCAACCCGGGCCAGCACCTCTTCAGCCTGAAACGGTTTGGTAATGAAATCAACGCCTCCAGCTTCAAAGCCCCTGACCTTGTCACGGGTCTCGTCAAGGGCGCTGATAAAGATGACCGGGACATCGGCATTCGTGGAATCCGACTTCAGGGCCCTGCACACCTCATATCCATCCATATCGGGCATTTTTACATCCAAGAGGACCAAGTCGGGCGATTTGAGGTCTACGGATCGCAACGCCAGTTGCCCGCTGGCTGCGGGTCGGACGCGATATCCCCGCGCTCTCAGGATATTGGCCAATAGTTTGAGATTGGTGGGGATATCGTCCACAACCAGAATTTCAGCATCCTGATGTTGTATTTCCGGTTTCATTAAATGACCCTTTCCCGGCTAGATGGTGTTGCTCACGGTGCATCCTGCTCCAACAGGGCCAGCAGCCGGTCGTACTCAAGGTTTTCGGCAAGCTGTTTCAAAACCGCTCCCGTCACGGAATCCTGGCGGGAGACCTCTTCCAACAACGCCTTGGTACGTTCCGTGTCCAACGCAATGACGGCCCGGGTCAATGCCTCGCGCTGCTCGACCGGCATAGCGGCCAGATACAGCCTGCACGCATCGATTTGGCCTTTGGCAGGTCCTGCCGTGGCATCGCTTGCATAGCGGTATTCAACCCCGAGATGTTTTGCCATCACCTGGAAGATCTTCGATATCCGATAAGGCTTGCGCACGAATTCATCGCACCCCGCGGACAGAACCGATTCGCGCTCTTCTTCCATGACACTGGCGGTAAGAGCTGCAATCCTGACCGCATCGCCGTCCGGTATGCCCCGAATGCGCCGGGTGGCCTCCAGACCGTCCATCACCGGCATACGCATGTCCATCCAGATAAAATGCGGCGACCATTGCTTGAAAAGCGCCACCGCCTCTTTCCCGTTTTCCGCCTGCCGAACGTCAAAGCCTGCCTGCGAGAGGGACTTGACCAGCAGCAGACGACTCTCCTGCTTATCCTCGGCCACCAGAATACGTGGCACCTGTTGGCCTGGTGCCAGCCCGACCACGCGGTCCTGCCGCGCTTCTTCCTTTATGTCCGCTTCCCGGCCTGTGTGCACGTTGCACTCAAAACAAAAGATGCTGCCTTTACCCACACGGCTAGTGATAAAGATATCGCCGCCCAACAGGCGGGCATACTCCCGGCTTATCGTCAGTCCCAGGCCGGTGCCGCCCTGTTTCTGCCGGCCCGTTTCCGTTTGCTCAAAGGCCTGGAATATTTTTTCCTGTTCATCTTCGGAAATGCCCGGCCCGGTGTCCTCGACCTCCACCACCAGCCGCAGCACCCCGGCCGTATTTTCCTTTACCGCCGCGCGCACCGCGATGCCGCCGTTGTCTGTAAATTTTACCGCATTGCCCAGCAGATTGATCATGATCTGGCGGAATTTGTTGGCGTCGGCAATCACATAGCGCGGCAATTCATCGGTTCCACCGAGATCAAAAGCCAGATGTTTTTCATCGGCCCTGAGCTTGAACATGGCGTAAAGGTCTTTAAGCATGGTGCAAAGATCAAAGGCCCGGGGAACCAGGGTGATGCGTTTGGCCTCGATCTTGGAAATCTCGAGCACATCGTTGATCAGCGCCAGCAAATGCTCGCCGCTACGGTTGATCGTACTCAGATATTCCTGTTGCCCGGCGTGAAGGTCGGGATCGTGCTGCATCATCTGCGAATAGCCCAGAATGGCGTTCAGTGGCGTGCGCAGTTCATGGCTCATGTTGGCCAGAAATTCGCTTTTGGCCCGGTTGGCGGCTTCGGCCTTTTCCTTGGCCACGGCCAGTTCGGCGGTCCGTTCCGCGACCAGATCTTCCAAATGTTCATGGTGATCGCGTAGTTCTATATTGGCGGTCTCGAGGTCTTTCCGGACAAGCCCCATCTCGCCGATTAATTGGGCAAATTGCGTGAAAAAGCGCATCATCGATTTTACCGTCTTTTCTGAAAAAACGGAGACCCGCTTCAGGGCGGAAAGGTAGGCCTGTTGCTCAAACCCGAACCGCTTTGCCTGCCGAATAAAATACGCCTCATCCGGTGCCTCAAGGAAAAACTGGCCGGTAAAGAAATTGGCGACGTGTTCGTCACGGATAATGATGGGCACGGCGACATCCACCAAGCCGTTCTTGCATTTGTAGATGTTGTAACGCTCCCCTTTTTTCAATTGCCCGGCCAGTACGGTATCGCTTTCCAGACAACGCCTCGCAGTTTCGCCATGAACCCGATGGAAACATGTACAGATGTCCTGCCAACCCGTGGCGATAAGGATGTTTCCCTCCAGATCCAGAAGGGCGGTTGCCGCACCGGTAATATCGGTAAAACTTTCGCACATCTGTCGTAATGCGTCGATATCCACAAGTTCGGAAAATTTCATGCTTCCCTCTTTCCTGTCTTGACCGCCGAATCCATCATAATCAGCGACAAGGGGAGAAAGGCACGCCAGCAACGTCGCCGCTCCTCATACATCCTCTTCCAGCATAGCCAGCAGGCGGTCATACTCCAGGTTCTCGGCAAGCTGTTTTAAAACCGCTCCCGTGGCAAAATCCTGGCGGGAAATCTCTTGCACCAGCGATAGGGTGCGATCTGTGTCCAACTCGAGCACAGCCTTGGTCAACTTTTCGCGCAAATCTTCCGGCAGTAAGGACAGTTTCAAGGTCCGAGGTCCGCTTTCGGATTCTGCTGGCCCTACCGGTGCATCATTTTCATAATAATATTCAACCCCGAGATGTTTTGCCATCACCTGGAAGATCTTCGATATCCGATAAGGCTTGCGCACGAATTCATCGCACCCCGCGGACAGAACCGATTCGCGCTCTTCTTCCATGACACTGGCGGTAAGCGCTGCAATTTTGACCGCATCACCGCCCGGCAGCTTGCGGATGCGCCGGGTGGTCTCCAGTCCGTCCATCACCGGCATGCGGATATCCATCCAGATGAAATGCGGCGACCATTGCTTGAAAAGCGCCAGTGCCTCCTTTCCGTTTTCCGCCTGCCGGACCTTGAAGCCCGCCTGATCAAGCACCTTTACCAGCAGCAGGCGGCTTTCCTGTTTATCCTCGGCCACCAGGATGCGGGGAGCCGGCCGGCCCGGGATCAGGCCGACCACCCGATCCGGCCCTGCTTCTTCCTCTAGGTCCGCGGCCTGGCCTAAACGCAGGCTGCATTCGAACCGGAAGCGGCTGCCTTTACCCAGGCGGCTGGCGATGGTGATGTCGCCATCCATCAGCCGGGCATACTCCCGGCTGATGGTCAGGCCCAGGCCGGTTCCGCCCTGTCTTTGCCGGCCGGTTTCCGTTTGCTCGAAGGCGTGGAATACTTCTTCGAGTTCATCTCCGGAAATGCCCGGACCGGTGTCTTCGACCTCCACCACCAGGCGCATCCCCCCGTCCGTTTCATCTTTTATCGCCGCATGCACGGCAATGCCGCCGTTATCCGTAAATTTCACGGCATTG
Source organism: Desulfobacterales bacterium (assembly GCA_963668645.2). Taxonomy (GTDB): domain Bacteria; phylum Desulfobacterota; class Desulfobacteria; order Desulfobacterales; family UBA2174; genus UBA2174. The sequence continues at coordinate 182,728 of CAXXWC010000020.1, read as the reverse complement.
CCAATCAGATTGATCATGATCTGGCGCAACTTGTTGGCGTCTGCAATCACGTGGCGCGGCAGATCGTCCGTTCCATCGAAATCAAAGAACAGATGCTTTTCATCGGTCTGGACCTTGAACATGGCGTAAAGGTCGCCGAACATGGCGCGAAGATCAAAGATCTTGGTGGCCAGGGTAATGCGCTTGGCCTCGATCTTGGAAATCTCGAGCACATCGTTGATCAGCGCCAGCAGGTGTTCGCCGCTGCGGTTGATCGTACTCAGATATTCATGCTGCCCAGCGTGGAGTTCGGGATCACGCTGCATCAGCTGGGAGTAGCCTAAAATGGCGTTGAGCGGCGTGCGCAGTTCATGGCTCATGTTGGCCAGAAATTCGCTCTTAGTCCGGCTGGCCGCCTCGGCAGCCTCCTTGGCGCAGCGCAATTCTTTGGTTGCCCACTTTTTGTCGGTAATGTCCTCGATGGTCAGCACAACCCCGCCGAATTTTTCTGAAACGTCAAGAGATTCTGAGAGCGTCAGGCTAAAATATTGATCCTCGCCCTGCCCGGCGATTTTCCTTTCAAAGTTCATTTGGCTGGCTTTTGCATCGACGAATGCCTTCAGGTCGTATGCCAGAGAGGGGATCAGGGCCTTCAACGTTTCAGTGGTAAACTTTTCAGCCCGGGGACCTCGGAAATCTTCGCTGTCAAATCTGTCATTTGATTTTTCCTTCACACCCGGACGGTAATAGTAAGCCCCCGGCGACTGTTGGGCCATGAAACGCCTGGCAGCGGCATGGTTCAGATTAAGCAGATTCAGATCCTTATCCAGGATAAAGACCATATGGGGATGACTCTCAAAAATCGTAAGGTAGCGGTTCTTCTCATTGGTCATCAGCCGGTTTCTGGCCTGCAGCTCCTCGATCAGTTTGCTTTGATCAGATTCAGCCCATTCGATGCAAAAGGCGATCTCCACCCGGTCGAAGAACCGTTCGATCAAGTTCAGTGAATCGTTTTCCATACATGAATCAAACGCTGCCTGCCGGATCAGATCCCTGTAACTTTGCCGGTAGTATTTCATCAGGCCGAGGAACATCCCCAGACTTACACCCCGCTCCCGGTGGAGGCGGGCTTCGATGATACCGAACCCGGCGATGGGATCGTCGACGAACTGTTCATCCGGTCCCAGCTCCAATTCGGGTTTGCCATGCTCGGTGGACTCCAGTAATGCCTTGGAAAAACCCGAGATGGACAGCCTCCAGGCTTCTCTGAGAGTCGAGGTGTATTGCGCATACCCCCACGACTTGGCATATCCGAGAATCCTTTCCATAAGCCACTCTTCATTTGTGGCAATAAGTTTGCGAAAGGATTTGATATTCATGCGGCTCCTCCTTCCGGAAAGTTCAGCGGGCAATCGTATTGCCGGATTCTCGGCAAGCCATTTTAAAACCGCTCCTGTAGCAGCGTCCTGCTGGCTTACCTTTTCCACCAGGGCCAGGTTACACGCCGTATCCAACGCAATGACGGCCCGGGTCAACACTTCGCGCAACTCGCCCGGCAGGGCGGTCAGATGCAGGGGCACGCTTCGATTTCGAATTCGACAGGTTCTGCTGGGTCCTGTCGCGAAAGAGACTGAAATTGGTGGGGCAGATCAGTCCTCCAAAGGTTCGCTAGTGCCCATCCATAAACGGCACCTTTTGGCCCCCGGCGGCGTTCTCCCTCGTTTCCAATCCTCGAAATAGCGGGCTATTCCTCCGGTTGAAAACTCGCTCGGGCCTTGCCAGGAACCAAAAATCACCATTTTTGGACGGACACTCGCTAAAACCAAAACGCCGCTACTAAAATGACCCACTACGAACAGAATACGGCAATCGAGAAGATGTTGGAAGCGGCAATCGGAAACGCCTTGGAAGGGCTGGCGGCGGTTAGGATCCTGCTCAATGAAGCAATGAAAGTCGACAGCAGCCGGGCCTTGGGCGCTGACCCCTGCCTGCCAAAGGAGCCAGGGCAGGCTGGGCTGTGCCCTGCAAGCCTGGCCGCCTCAACGGCCGCGCAGGCAAGCCGTCGATGCAAATCCCCCAGGTTCGCGGCAACCTGGACTTTTGCCAATTTGGACTGGCGCGGCTTTCCGCGTCCGCTGAATTCAAACATCAGATCATCTGTGCGCCATTACGACCCGCATTTATACCCTGACGCCTGGCGACTGATAAATGCCTTCATCATTTCCAGCGCCCTGTCTGTCTCCGGCCCCGCTTTGAGCGCAAACCCGTGGGGCATATCGGGGAACCATGCGATATCCATCGCACCGCCGGCGACACGGTAGGCCTCGGCGAAACGGTCCACTGAAGCCAAGGGCACATTGGCATCGTCCGTGCCCTGGATGATCATGGCCGGCGGCAGATCGAGGGCCTCGCCTCGCTCCAGGGCGAGAAGCGGATTGCCTTCCTGCATGGTGTCCCGCGACAGAAAATAGGCGTCGGTGGCCTCAACCAGAAAGCTGTTATGGTTCTCTTTGGCAAAGAAATACCGCGCATAGGGATCGATCACCGGCCATGCGGCCATCAGATAGGACAGACGCGCATTCATCCCCTCCGCCTCGGGAAGATCCAGGGCACCATAGCGGGGATCGTCAGGCCGCATGGCACTGAGCAGCAGCGAATGGCCTCCGCTGGACGCACCAAAACCGCCGATGCAGCCGGCAACGACATTGAAGTCGCCCGCATGGGCCTTTGCCCACCGCGTCGCGTAATTGACGTCCATCGGTTGCGAAGGGTAAAGGTACTTGGGTGACTTTCGGCATTCGATAGCGATAACGACCATGCCGCTCGCTGCCAGCGACCGGTCGATGAGTTCGTCATCAGCGCAGCCGCCGCGAGTCCAGGCGCCGCCATGAACATCCAGCAGGGCAGGGAAGGGGCCTTGACCTTCAGGCAGATAGACGCGCGCGGGCCAGAACCTGTCCTTGTCACGCCGGTATGTCACATCAATAACCCGGACCTTGTATTGGTTTTTTGGATTGTAAGGAACCATACGATGATGCTCCCGCCATTAAAAGGATTTATTCCTTATCTCGCTTCTCAAGCAACTTTTTTTCTAATTGTTCCAGCGCTCGTAAATCTTCTTTGTCGGCCGCTCGCGCTTCGGCTATCTTTCTTTTTTCATTAAACACTTCGTACCGGTCTTCGACAATTTTTTTGGCAACTTCCGCCTTCACTTTCCCTGCATGGATTAGTAATTCCTGTTCATTGAATTTCAGAAAGGCATCGAGTTTGTCCGACCACTGTTCCATGGTAACGGTTTTCCGTTGCCGGGCCTGTCTTTCGGCATAATCCAGATACATCGTCACAATCTCATTCAAGTCTTTTATTTCATCCGCCTTCAGGTAATTCTTGGCAATACCTACATCATGTTTTCTGACTATGGAACCACGCCATGCGGTAAGCCCCATATTGAGTTTGTCCGGGTTACTGCGTGATTCGATAATTTCGGCCGCGGTTTTACCGGTAATGGCCCAGAGCATTTTATTTTGCACCTTCTTGAAAAAAGCCTGCGCCTGTTCTGAAGTTTTATCGTAATCTATAGCAGTAGCGTAAATATCACGAATTTTCTGGTAGAACCGCTTTTCCGATGCTCTGATGTCACGGATACGTTCCAGCCATTCATCAAAGTAGTCCCACCGGTCCGCCTGTTTCAGGCGGTCATCATTCATGGCAAAACCTTTGATGATGTATTCTTTGAGAATATGGGTGGCCCATATCCTGAATTGAGTCGCTCTTTTTGAATTGACCCGGTAGCCCACGGCGATAATAGCATCGAGGTTGTAGTATTTTACCTGCTTTTTCTGGGTTTTCCCTTCAATGGCCCCGTGCCGAGTGGTATTTTCCAAAATGGAAACAACCACTTTTTCGTCTAATTCTCCGCTTTCAAATATATTTTTCAAGTGTTTGGAAATCGCCGGGATTTTCACATCAAAGAGTTCTGCCATCTGTGCCTGGGCAAGCCAGATTGTTTCACCCAGCAAAACAGTGTCGATTTTTATCGCACCATCATCGGTTTTGTAGAGGATGATTTCGGATTTGTTGGATGGTCGCGTCACGCCGTTTCCCTTTCCACGATTTGTATCTCAGGACGTCCTGGAGTGCCAGAGAGAATGTTGGTTTCAACTCCTGCCTCTGTCAACAGGTCATTGATGTAGGCGATGCATTCAGACTCATTTCCCGGGGATTAGTGGTATCGAACTGAATCAGCGGCTGTAATATTTCCGCAGGACGTTGATAGATGGATAAAATATTTCTCATCGATACCATAATGATATCCTTTACTCAATTTGATTGATATACTCAAAAAACCGCATTAATCGTAGCTGAAAAATACAAAATATATGTTTATTAGTTAGAGACGTGTCCCGCTTTTCTCCTAAGAGGTGGGAGTTTTTTGCGCTTAAATCGCTCAATATAGGATGGAATTAGGTGGTTGTCTTGGCAGTCCCATCCTCCTCTGCCCGCTCACGGTCCGGGCGTAGCGAATGGGCTTTTATCGAAAGCCCATTCCGTCACCCAATGACTCAACAATTTATCCACTGCCGGTAAAAGTTTAGCCGCATCCAACAATTCCTGTTCCGTGAGCCATTGAGGTATGCCGTCCTCATGTACCCCCTGGCCGATAATACATGCCACCAACATGCCACCCGCGTATTGCCTCAGTTCTTCCAATTTAGGATGCCCCATGGCGCGCGTCTGTACAACATATATTGCCACCGCGCCAATCAGGGGGGCATGTTCGGCTGCCACTCCGCCGGTTTTGTGTAGTAATTCGGCACACAGCTTCAACACCTGCCCAACCGGCACTCCGATTCGCAAACTCAGCCATAGGGCTTGGGCTACGCAACTCAGGCTTTCGCCGTCGTCTACGGAATCTGCCAGATTATCCAATACCGTCACGACATCCAGCCAAGCCGATATTTGCACCAGAGCTTGCAAAGCTTGACGGTTTAGAACCGCGGCATGGGAATGATCGTTATCACGCCCCGCCACCCAAGCCATGTTCGCCAGCGTCGCGGCTTTGCCCTTCACGTCGCCGATTTTTTCCAGAAGTTCCAGGGATTCGTTCCACAGTTGCAGGGCGCGGGGAATGTCGCCTTGCTGGGCGATGACACCCGCCATATTGGATAGCGTCGCGGCTTTGCCCTTCACGTCGCCGATTTTTTCCAGAAGTTCCAGGGATTCGTTCCACAGTTGCAGGGCGCGGGGAATGTCGCCTTGCTGGGCGATGACACCCGCCATATTGGATAGCGTCGCGGCTTTGCCCTTCACGTCGCCGATTTTTTCCTTCAGTTCCAGGGATTCGTTCCACAGTTGCAGGGCGCGGGGAATGTCGCCTTGCTGGGCGATGACACCCGCCATCATGGATAGCGTCGCGGCTTTGCCCTTCACGTCGCCGATTTTTTCCAGAAGTTCCAGGGATTCGTTCCACAGTTGCAGGGCGCGGGGAATGTCGCCTTGCTGGGCGATGACACCCGCCATATTGTGAAGCGTCGCGGCTTTGCCCTGAACGTCGCCGATTTTTTCCAGAAGTTCCAGGGATTCGTTCCACAGTTGCAGGGCGCGGGGAATGTCGCCTTGCTGGGCGATGACACCCGCCATATTGTGAAGCGTCGCGGCTTTGCCCTTCACGTCGCCGATTTTTTCCAGAAGTTCCAGGGATTCGTTCCACAGTTGCAGGGCGCGGGGAATGTCGCCTTGCTGGGCGATGACACCCGCCATCATGAATAACGTCGCGGCTTTGCCCTTCACGTCGCCGATTTTTTCCAGAAGTTCCAGGGATTCGTTCCACAGTTGCAGGGCGCGGGGAATGTCGCCTTGCTGGGCGATGACACCCGCCATATTGGATAGCGTCGCGGCTTTGCCCTTCACGTCGCCGATTTTTTCCAGAAGTTCCAGGGATTCGTTCCACAGTTGCAGGGCGCGGGGAATGTCGCCTTGCTGGGCGATGACACCCGCCATATTGTGAAGCGTCGCGGCTTTGCCCTGAACGTCGCCGATTTTTTCCAGAAGTTCCAGGGATTCGTTCCACAGTTGCAGGGCGCGGGGAATGTCGCCTTGCTGGGCGATGACACCCGCCATCATGGATAGCGTCGCGGCTTTGCCCTTCACGTCGCCGATTTTTTCCAGAAGTTCCAGGGATTCGTTCCACAGTTGCAGGGCGCGGGGAATGTCGCCTTGCTGGGCGATGACACCCGCCATATTGTGAAGCGTCGCGGCTTTGCCTTGAGTATCTTTTAAAGTTTCATCAATTGATAAGGACTCTTGATAAAGTTTCATTGCTTCTTTGATTTGCCCTAACTGTACAAGCAAATCGGCATAGTCATAAATCAACGCCCCGTATTCTTTCAGCGTGTCTTTGTTCGTTTCATCCGTCATTGACGGAATAAGAGCTAAGGCTCGTTCATAATGAGTCAAAACATCACTTTCTCCCAACACCTTCTCCGCCCTCGCCAATTGATGCCACAGGCGGTAATCTTCGCCCAACTTCAAGGTTTCCTCGCACCAGTGCTGTGCTTCGCGGTAGCGGTTGTTATTGATCGCGCGGGCAGATAGTAACTTAGTGACGTCGGCAGCGATTTTCTGGTCCCCGGCCAAGTGAGCCAAACGGCGAATTTCCAAAGACTGAATTTCGCTAATCCCGCCGCTTTCCTGCCACCACAGCTTGTACAAGGTTTGCGTGGAGGCTTGCAGTGCGGCGTTACGTTCGGCCGGGCTTAACGCCTTTGTCAATAGCGGGGCGAGCAGCGGCGAAGCGAAGTACCAGTCTTGCTCATTCACGCACCAGTGCTCGACGAGGCCGAGGTTGATTAGGCGGGGGAGTCCTTCAACAAACATAGGGAGCACAAGCGCACTCAGCGCAGCTTCAGGAACCGGTAGTTCATACAAAGCCAGCAAGGCCAGCGTACGCACGGTGCTGTCTGGGAGTTGGTCGAGCAAGGCATCGAGCAAGGTATCTTCACGGAATTCCGCAGCTTTGCCCATCATTGCCACAAGCACAGCAGCGCTGTCGGTCTCCTGATCCGCCAGTACCTTGTCCAACCACTCCAATAGCCGCGGATTGCCCGCTGCCAGGGTTTCCGCCTGCTCTCTTAATTCCACCGGAACCATGGAGTTTTCTGCGAAGGCGGGCAGAGCGCGGCGTTTTTTGTCCCATTCCGCTCCTTGCATGGAATAGAGTCCTTCTTCATGCAGCGACAGATTCGCCAGTTTTTGGCGGCAGGTGACAATTACACGACTGTCGCTTTGGCTTTCCTGGATGGCTTGCAGAAGGGCACGCAGGGTGGTTTCGGCCTCACTTCGTAATACCAGGGTGCCGTCGGCGTGGGTACGGGGTGTAGCGCGGACTGGGATGCTATCTGTAGAAGGGATAACATGCTTTTCGCCCCAATCTTCCGACTCGGCGTTATGCTCAAAATCATCGAATACAAACAACAGCGTCTCGGTCAAATGTTTTTCCAGTACCTTGGTCAGCCGTTGCGCCAGGGGTAAACGGAGATCTTCCAGCACTGCGTTGATGTCGGGATTTCTTGCTTTCTCAGTAATCATTCGCAGCACCGATGCCTCGTTGATACCGCCAACCCAGACCCAGTGCCGATGCGTCGGCGATAGCCGGTCGCACACTCGTGCCGCCAAGCTGCTTTTGCCTAGGCCGCCCATGCCGTGGAGCAAAATGCCCGGTGCGTAGCCTGCGTCGCCCGGTTCACTGCGTAGCACCCGTAAAGCGCGTTGCAGCAGGCGCCGCCGCCCGACGAAGTTTTGCCTGGCGCACACTGGCATGCGGCCCGTTTCAGCATCCAGAAAATGGGTGGCGGCCTCTTTGGCTTTGAGTTTTTCGCGGCCGTTGGTGCGCGGCGCTGTAACCAGTTCAGTCAACGGATCGGCGTTGGCGTACAGGCGCAGCAAATGCCAATAAAGCGAACGTCGTTTCAATAAAGCCTGGCGTGCCCTCGTCACCGCTTCATCCAGCCGCTTGCCGTTGCCCAGACGTTGGTATAACGCCGCTGCCGCATGGATCGCCGCCACATCGCCCACCGGCAAAGCCCAGCCCAGCACCGCGGGTACGCCAGCCCTCGCCAGGGCTTCGCTTAAAGACGGCAGGCCCGCATTGGGCTGTCCTGTTTTGCAGCCCGATAAAAAGAGCAAGCGCGGATAGCGCCCGTCAAAGGCTCGAATAAAATCTTCGACAGTGGCTTTTTGCTTGCAACCTAGATCATCTTCCAACCAGAAAAACGGCTCTCTTTCATCCACATCGGCATGACCGGTGATATGCACAACATCGAACCAGCTTTCAGGATAATCCGAAATGACCCGCTGCAAACCCTCCAGCGAGCCGCTTTCTTCCACCACCAGTTCGATGCCCTTGGCGGCATAGAGAATACGTGCCTCTTCTTTCTCAAAATCTAGTTCCGGTGGCGCATCGGTGGGCGAAGAGGCCATGAACAAAACTCGCAACGGACGATTTTTCGGCGCGTGGTTTTGCGGCTGAAAATCTGCGGCGCGGCGCACCGGAATAAAATCTCTGGTGCATAAAAAGATTTCCCCATCATGCAGTAGTTCCCAAGGCAACTGTCGTAAACCACCGTCGATATGCAGGGCGATTTGCCGGTATTGCCGCCGCCATTCGTCCAGCGCGGTCATCTCACGCAGCCACTGATATAAGTCCTTGCCTAGTGTGTTTGGTATAAGACCAGGGGTTTTGTACTGGTTTTCCATGCGTTCGACAAAATCCCGTACGGCCTCGATGGACAAGGGTCTAGCGTCCAGTGGTATTGTTTTACCCTCCTCGAAACTTTGCAGCTCGTAGTCGTGGGTGCTTTTGGCGTGGAGCTTGATGGTGAAACTATGCATGGGTTAATCCTGCTGGTGTTTGATATGTTCTAAAACTTCACCCAATACTTTTTCAATCCGCCGCGCGCTGCCTTCTATTTCCAGTTCTCGACTGCTGTCTTTTACTGCTATTCGCACCTTTCCGGTTTCGATATACTTTCCAAAAACTCTCGCGAGTTGAGTCAAAAAACCGTCTCTGCCCAACGCCACCGTTAGCGCCCCACCTGCGCTCACCGCCGCCACTAGCACGGTAAAAACCGTCATAGGATCGCCCCGGTGCTTTTCCGCTGGAACTTGCGGGGTGACTATTCCGGTTTTCAGTGCATCTTGTAAGCCTTGAGTTGCAATTACTTCCCTTAGTTCAGCCTGCATGTTTTGCATTAGTTGTTCATCGTCGCTTTTTATCAGAATTTCCATCTCAACACTCCCGAATGCTTTTTGAAAACGTCCAGATCACTGTAATCTGCATACAATCATATTGGACTGCCGCTTCGGTTCATATGTACTTTAATTCGATCCTCCCAACACTGAATTTCCTGAAAACGGCAACGGATCTATCTTTGAAAAGATGGATAAACAACAGCTTCTCCCATTTTGGTTTTACTGAAATAGTAAGCCCTTGCCAAGGCAATCGTTGTGAATTAATCACTCAACAATGAGATGGAAACTCCGAACTAAAAATCGACTAGATCTCGAATTGCAATTTAATCAAAGCATAACAGTTAACGATCTTTCCATTCCACCGATGGCTTCTTCTCCAAAAAAGCCTTGATTCCGTTCTGAGCGTCCTCTGCCAGATTGTTCATCACGATCGTATGTTTGGCATAATGAAAGGCTTTGTCATCAGTTTGATCAATCTGGGCATAGAACCCTTGTTTGCCGATGCTTAGGGCGAAACGGCTGGCTTCGCAGATCTTTTTCGCTAATTCTTCAGTAGTGGAATCGAGATCTTCAAGCGGTACGACTCTGTTCACCAAGCCGAGTTCTTTGGCCTCCTTTGCCGGGAAATCCCGCCCGGTAACCAGCATTTCCATGGCCATTTTCCGTCCGATGGCTCTCGATATGGCAACCATGGGCGTCGAACAAAAAAGTCCGATTTTAACCCCCGGCGTTGAAAACCTCGCATCTTCGCTGGCAATCACCAAATCGCACCATGCCGCAAGCTGGCATCCGGCGGCAGTCGCGATCCCTTGAACCTGGCCAATCACAGGCTGGGGAATCTCATGAATCAACTGCATCATCCTGGTGCACTGATCGAAGATAAATTTATATTCCTTAACCCCTGAATCCACCATTTCGGATAGATTGTGCCCCGCGCAGAAGTGCTTGCCTGCTGCTTTTATGATCAGCACCTTAACCGACTCATCTCGTGATACAGCCGTTAAAGCCTCGATCATCTCTCCGATCATATTTCTGGAAAGCGCGTTGATTGTCTTCGGGCTGTTCAAGGTCAGAGTGGCAATCGGGCCTTTGGTCGAAAACAGGATGTCTTTATAGGTCATTGTTTCATCCTCAACGCATTTAATGTTCATCGTTTTAATAAGAGTCTCACGCAGCTGCAAGCGGCATCATCAGGTGAAACTGTGCGCAAGCCCCTGATGGCCGCTTGACCGCCTGGTTGTATCAATTTTAGCCTCTCAGTCATTCTCAATAAAGAAAGCCCTTGATTTTGTGCTGTTTTCTCTCAGATGTTTTATCTTTTCATATTCTTCCGAAAAAAAGCAACCTTTGGCTTCGTCCATCGAATTAAACGATATGACTATGGATCTTTCCGGCTTCTCTCCAGTAAATGGTATTAGCTTGTTGCTCCTTGCAATGTACTCTCCATTGTGTGCCTGGATAATCCCGGCAACCTGTCTGATATAACTATCATACATCTCTTGATTATGAATTTTTTCAATTATTACGACGAATATAATTTTTTTCACCTTTTCCGCCTCTTCAAGCTTCTAGTAAATCAACAGTATGCCGCCCTTCACCAACTGAAGAGGTAGTCGCAGATTGCGACTACCTTGTCAATTATGTCTCCATATCCCCACCACATCCTCTATCGGCTGCGGTACTCTCCGCGTCCGGAAAACGACAAAACCCCACCCGCCGGTTTTTCTGGCGATTGGGGTCTTCGGGTACAGCGCCCACGGCTCCTCCCATTTTGAGTTTAATCAAACATTCCGGCCATAGCAGAGGAGTTGCTGCAAGTCAATCCGCAAGATAGATTCTATTAAAAATCATGCCTATCACTCAAGGAAATAGGGGTTCAGAAACTGCCTTCGCCAAAGAAGCTTCTTGTCCACCTCGCCCAATTTGGGTTCGTAAATCGCGATGGCAGGGTTGCTGTCGCCGATGCGCGCCATGAAGCTTTTTCCGTAGTTGAACAGGATATTGCTGCTATCCGCTTCAAGCCGTCCGGCCACCACAGGCTCGGTTTCGCCCGGCAGCCATATCCAGACAAAGGCTTCCTTTTGTGCCCTAGAAGTCATCGCGCACCGCTTTGGATTTCTTGCGCACAGACTTTGGCAAAAGCGCCAGCTTTTCCCTGGTTTGATTGAGGTATTTCGTCAGAGCGCCATCATCGGCTTCAAACAGCTTGACGCCAACAATGGCCGCCACTTCAAAGACCGCGCCGATTTCGCACTTGAGGTTGCCATTTTCGATGCGTTGCAGCATCCCTCTGGAAATACCAGCGCGTTCGGCCAATTCCTGGGCGGTGAGCTTGCGTTCATTGCGCGCTTCGCGGATCAGCGCGCCGAGAAGGGCCACCGCCTCGCGGCTGTAACGTGAATAGGTGCGTGTGATGGATTTGGGCATCGTCTTGCCTTTGGTCCGCATATGGATCATAAAACAGGTTTATGGGCTATATGTGGATCATTGTTTTAGAATCTCAACTTTGGCAAACTGGCAAAATTCCGCCCATGTCATCCCGAGCGAAGTGAGGGATCTCTGATCCGAAGCTACGAAATGTTAAAATTTTTCGTCTCCGGATCTTTGGAATAACAGGCTGCGTTCGAGGCTTTTTTACGGCTGTATCAACGGTCGGTCTTGCGCATTTCGTTCGCGGGAGATTCTTATTCTCGCCAGTGTTCCGGTTTATCCAGCATGCCGGCGCATCGGACCCTGCCGGATACCCGGCCGATCACTCCCGGGCGCAGTTCTTGAACCATCCAGGCACCGGCGTGCTCTTCCGGGATCGGATAAGGCGCTTCAAAACCCCGCACACCGGCCGGCTCGAACCCATGGCGGGGATAATACCCAGGGTGCCCCAGCACGAAGACCAATTCGACACCAGTCGCTGCCAAGTGTTCCAGGCCGTGCCTTATGAGCTTTCCGCCGACGCCCTGGTTCTGGTAGTCGGGAATGACCGCCAACGGCGCCAACAGCGAAATGGAAGCCCCATGGCGTTTGCCTTCCAAGCGTGCCGCGGTGAACAGAACATGCCCTATCGCTTTACCGTTTTCATAGGCCAGCAGCGAATAGAGCGGCTTGGCACTCGGATCGTTCAACAGGTCCTTTACAAGCTCTGCCTCTTTGGCATACCCGAACGCCACTTTCTCAACCGACAACACATCGCTCAAATCGGTGTCTCTGGCTTCACGAATTTCCATTATTTCTCTTCCATTGACGAAGCGTTAAACGAAAAGCGAACCGACGCTCTCGCCGGTATGGATGCGGCGGATAGCTTCGGCCATCAGCGGAGCGACAGAGATCTGAACGATGTTGGGCCGCTGCTTGGCTTCGGGCAGGTGGACCGTATCGGTGACCACCACCGAGGCGACATCCATGGCCGCCAGGTTTTCCATGGCCGGACCGCAGAACACCGGATGGGTGGCGCCCACATCGATGCGCCGTGCCCCGGCGGCGGCCAGGGTCTTGACCGTGGCCACCAGGGTCGAGGCCGTGGAGATCTCGTCGTCAAAGACGATGGCGTCGCGTCCGTCCACCGACCCCACCACCAGCCCCTGCTCCACGTTGGTGTCGCCCAGACGGCGCTTGTCGATGATGGCCATGGGGATCTTGAGCCGCCGGGCGAACTTGCCCACCCGTTTGCCGCCTCCGGCATCCGTGGCCACGGCCACCGCGTTGGAAAGATCCCGGGTTTGAATGAAATGGTCTGCGATAAGCGGAATGGCGGTCAGATGGTCCACCGGCATGCTGAAAAAACCGTGCACCGCATCCGAGTGCAGATCAAGGGTCAGCACCCGGCTGGCCCCTGCGGCCCCGAGCAGATCAGCCATCAGTCGCCCGGCGATGGAGATGCGCGGGGCGTCCTTCTTGTCGCTGCGGGCGTAAGAATAGTAGGGCACCACGGCCGTGATGCGGCGGGCTGAGGCGCTGCGCAGGGCGTCCATGATGATGAACAGCTCGATGATGTTCTCGCTGACCGGCGGCGTGAACGACTGGAAGACGAAGACATCCCGCTCGCGCACGTTCTCCAGCACCTGCACGAAAAGGTTGTCGTTGGAAAAACGGGATACTTGCAGCTTGCCCAGACCGATGCCGAGATGCCGGCAGACCTCGGCGGCCAGAGGTTGGTTGGCACTTCCCGAAAACACACGCAGTTCGTCTAGCATCGCCTACTCCTTGTTGCTTGGATCCTTGAAGGGCTCTACTAGACAGACCCGCACCGATTTGTCCAGACCGTTTATCACCGGACCGTTCATCAATGGCCGGCAACTTTCGATGAACTTAAAGGCTTCCTTTTCAAGGCGATTTACTTGTGAGCCGGGCGGGCCGCGATACGCTCAACAGCCGGTGCCGCCGGTTTCACCACTTCGAAACGGTAGATCACCCCTGCCACGAGGACAGTGAAGGGCGCCACCATGACCAGCCCGAAACTGCCGACCAGGATATTGAGCACTTCGGCGGCCACAAAGGACGCGTTGAGCAGATTGGCCGGGGCTAATCCCTTGGCGATAAAAAGCAGGAACATGGCCATGTGGCTGCTCGAATAGGCCAGCAGCAAGGTGGTGGTCATGGTGCCGATCACGGCCCGGCCCACGCGCAGACCGGAGCGCAGGTGTTCGACGAATCCGATCCGGGGATGCTTGCGCTTGATTTCGTCCATGCTGGCCGCAATGTCCATGGCCAGATCCATCACGGCCCCGGAAGAGGCGATGAAGACGCTGGCGATGAAGATGTCGGTCAGGCGCAAATCGATGTATCCCGAATAGAGCAGGGTTTCGGCGAAGGGCCGCACGGCGCCGTGCAGATAAAAGGCCCGGGTGAATCCCACCGCCAGGGCGCAGGTGAGCAGCACCCCGAGCATCGAACCGGCGAAGGTGGCCGTCCCGCGCCGGTTGAGGCCCCCCACCGAAAAAGTGATCACCGCCGTGAGCAGGGCCACCAGGGCCAGACCGGTGGCGATGGGGGGAAAACCGCGCAGCAGCAGCGGAAAGTAGAGCTTCCAGAGCACCATGGCGGCAAAGACGAACGACAGCGCGGCCTTGAGCCCCGTCACCCCGGCGATCGACACCAGCAGGAGGCTGAACAGGCCGATGAGAAGCAACTGCAAGCCCAGGCGGTAATGGCCCCGGGCCAGGGCGTTGGACGGCTGGCCGCCGGCCAGGTCGTATTCCACCAGCACCACGGCCCCCACCCGGTAGAACTCGTCGAACTCCATCTTTCCGGTCAGCATGTTGACCACCGCCAGGTCCTGGCCCTGGTTCGGGCCGTCCAGCAGCCGCACGGTGAGAAACTGGCTCCCGGTACGCACGATCAGGTTGGTGCGCACCTCACTGTTGTCCACCGCCGTAACCCTGCCCCGGGCGTGAATGCCCCTGGGGGCCTTGGGGATGCTTGCCGTAAGGTCCACGAAGGCCAGGGCGATGCAGACGGCCCCGATCACAAGGGCAAAAAGCCATTCCCGGTGCAGCTTTGCCATTTCACGCTCCTCACAAGCCGGACGGACAAAGAAAACGGCGCCCCGGCTTGCGAGGCGCCGCACAAAGGGCGGTCCCGTGTTCGATGCGATTTTATTTAAGGACCGGCATCATCTCGCGAATATCCATCACCCGGGCCAGTTTCTTAGCGATGTCGGTGTTGTCGTAGAAGCCGGCGAAGGCCCTGGCTTCTATCCCCTGGGCAAATACCGGAACCGGCACTCCGGTGTGGGAGTAGGAGGTCCAGCCGAGGCTGGCCTGCTCGTTGAGAATGTGGGTGATGGTCACGATGATCGGTTCGTAGCTGCCGTAAAGCAGGGTGTTCTCGGCGCCGCTGTTGTCGTTGCTGCCGCACATGGACTTGTCGTAGGCGTCTTCGAGCTTTTCCTTCTGGTAATCGTTGAGCGCGGCGTAATCGAGCCCGAAATAATCGGCCATCAGATCGATCATCCCGTTGGCCGACAGGTTGTCTGGATCGGCATAGACATACCCGGTGCTGTAGGCGGCCTTGTGCGCGGCCCATTCGTTGGCCTGGAAGCTCTCAAAGCTTTCCACCTGCCCGAAGAGCCGGTCGTAGTATGCCTTGTAGCCCGTGGTGGCATGGCCGATGGTCATGCCGCCGGTCTCGTGGTCGCCGGTGACGACGATCAGGGTTTCAAAAGGATGTTTTTTAAAGAAATCCAGTGCTTTGCCGATGGCGTTGTCAAAATCGATCATATCGCCGATGGCAGCCATGGCGTCGTTGGCATGGCAGGCCCAGTCGATCTTGCCGCCTTCGACCATGATGAAAAAACCGTTCCTGTCTTTTTTCCAGGGCTTGCACGGCTTGCCCCATCGAAAAGGCCTGCACGGCGCACGATCCTGATAAAGGGTTTCGATGGCCACCTCGGTCATCTCGGCCAGAGAAAGGTTCTCGGCCGGCTTGTCGATGGCATAGGGCATGGCAGAGCTGCCCGGCAGAATCGGATTGATGCAGACCACCTTGTCTATGGGGTTTTGCTTCAAGGCCAGAATATCGGCACGATTTTCCAGCACGGTGTAGCCGTTGTCGTTGAGCAGCTGCCATATATCGTAGCTCGTGTCGCCGCCAGTCTTGGGGCCGCTCGGCGCGACCAGGCCCCCGCCGCCGAAAAACTCGTAGCCGGTGGCCGCCAACTGGGAAGCGATGTTGTTCATGTAGTTGCGGTTGGCGACGCTGGCATAGTAGGCCGCCGGGGTGGCGTGATCCAAAGATACGCTGCTAAGGATGCCAACCTTTTTGCCCTGTTCGTGGGCCAGCTGGGCGATGCTCTTGTAGCTGCGGGTTTTGGCGTCGTCCATGCCGATCACGCCGCTGCGGGTCTTTAAACCGCAGGCGAACGCCGTGGCCGAGGAGGCCGAATCGGTCTGCAGGGCGAAAGAATCGTAGGTGGTCTGCATGCCTGCAAACGGCATCTTGCTCATGTGGAGCCGGTTTTCAGGCTTCAACAGGTAGGCGGCTTCCAATTCCCCGGCATTCGGCCCTACCGGCAGGTTTTCATCGACGGCGTAACGGGTCGCCAGATAGGCTTCGGTGGCCTGGATCTGGGCGCTGGCCATCCCGTCGCCCAGAAAGAAAAACACGTACTTCGGTTGCCCGGCGCCTGCCGCCGTCGCGAAAAACAGCATGGCGGCGGCCGCAAACAGCGACAGCCAATGTTTGCGCTTCATTTCGATCTCCTTTTTCTTTGGTTCGAAAGTGGGTTTTTCCGGAACAGACGGCTGTGGGCAAAACCGGTTTTGTACGAGCCGGAACTACTCTGCCGGCCCGGTGTTGCGGTGGGATTAGGGAGCGGTTTGAAGTTGGTTCCGCAAGGACGGCGGGGGAAATCTCAGGCCCAGTAAATGCTTTCGGCCACCGCGGCGACCAGCCGGTCGATGTCATCCGGAAACACGTCTCCGATGGTGCCGATGCGGAATGTGTCCTGCTCGGTGACCTTGCCCGGGTAGATGACAAAGCCCCGCTGCTTGAGATTGGCGTAGAACTGCTCGAAACGATATTCCGGATCGTCCGGGCTGTAAAAGGCGGTGATGATGGGCGAGCGGTGTTCCGGCGCCAGCACCGGGACGAAACCGAGCCGCTGCATGCCGTCCAACAAACGGTGGTGATTGGCGGCGTAGCGGGCATGGCGGGCCCCGACGCCGCCTTCGGCTTCCAGTTCCCCCAGGGCCTGGGCAAAGGCGCGCACCACGTGGGTGGGCGAGGTAAAGCGCCACTTGCCGCCTTTTTCCTCCATGGTGCGCCATTGGTCGAAAAGATCGAGACTCAGCGAGCGGGCCCGGCCCTCGGTGGCCGCCAGAACCTGGCGGCGGGCGATGACGAAGCCGAAACCGGGCACCCCCTGGATGCACTTGTTGGCACTGCTGATCAGATAGTCGGCGCCGATGGCCGCCATGTCCAGGGGGATCCCGCCGAAGCTGCTCATGGCATCCACGATAAACAGGCGGTCGTGGGACTTGACGATGCGGCCGATCTCGGCCACCGGGTTGAGCATGCCGGTGGTGGTCTCGCAATGCACGACAGCCACATGGGTGATGCCGGGCTCGGCGGCCAGGGCCTGGTCGAGGCGCTCGAGGTCGGGCGGGGCCAGCTCGCCGGCGTAGTGGACGGTGGCCGGGATGCGGGCGCAGCGGGCGATTTGGGCGATACGACGGCCGTAGGCCCCGTTGGCCAGCACGAGCAGTTTCCCGTCCTCGGGCACGGCGGTGGTGACGGCGGCCTCCACGCTGAAGGTGCCGCTGCCCTGCATCAGAACGGCGCTAAACCCATCATCATCACCGGCGGCCAGGGCGACGAGGCGCCGGCGGATGTCGGTCACGATGCGGTTGTAGTCCTCATCCCAGGTGCACCAGTCGCGCAGCATGACGCGCTTGACGCTTTTTGTGGTCGACAGCGGCCCCGGGGTCAGCAGCAGGTAGGGGTTGTCCGGCATGAGGTTCAGGTCGAGATCCGGCATATTGTCCTTTTGAAAACCAAAATGGTTGGCGTATGCTCAATCCGCGCCTGAAATTTCGCTCAGGGCGGCCTCCAGGATGTCCAGGGCCTGGTCGAGTTCGGTTTCGGTGATGGTCAGCGGCGGGGTCAGACTCACCACGTTGCCCCCGGTGACCTTGAAGCTCAACCCCCGCGCCAGGCAGGCGTACATCAGCCGGTCGGCCTCGGCGGCCGCCGCAGTATGGTCTTCGGTGTGTTTTATAAGTTCTGCCCCGATGGCCAGCCCCCGGCCGCGCACCGCCCCGATCAGCCGCTGGCGTTGCTGCATGATCTTGAGGCGCCGCATGGCATGGCGCCCCAGGTGGTCGGCCCGGGCGGGCAAGTCTTCGGCTTCGATCAGATCCAGGGTGGCCAGGGCCGCGGCACAGGCCACGGGGTTCTTCTCGTGGGTGTAATGGCCCAGGGCCATGTGGGGGGCCAGATCCAGGTCCGCCCTGGCAATCATGGCCGCCAGGGGCATGATGCCGCCGCCCAGCCCCTTGCCCAGCAGCAGGATGTCGGGCAGTACCCCCTCGTTTTGGAATGCGAAAAGCCGGCCGGTGCGCCCCAGCCCCACCGCCGTCTCATCGAAGACCAGCAGGGCCCCGTGGCGGTCGCAGGCCCGGCGCACCATTTTCCAGTACCCCGGCGGGGGCGGCACCGGATCGGTGCAGCGGATCGGTTCGGCCACCACCGCGCCCACATCCCCTTCTTTTTCCAGAACATAGGCCACGTACCGGGCGCAGCGAAGGTCGCAACGGGCGCATTGACCGGACGGATTCCACAGGCAGCGGTGGGGCACCGGCGGCGGCACGTGGACGGCGCCGGGCCCCAGCGGCCCCATCCCCCGCCGGAACAGGGCTTCGCCGCCGATGGCGATGGCATCCAGGGACGCGCCGTGGAAGCTGTCCCACATGGAAACGGTCTTGTAACGGCCGGTGGCGGCCCGGGCCAGCTTGAGCGCCATGCCCACCGCGCTGGTGCCGCCCGGGGCCAGCAGGACCTTGGAAAGTCCCCCCGGGGCGATCTGACCGAGACGCTCTGCCAGGGCCACGGCGGTGGTGTTGGTGTAGCGTCGCGGGCAGAAGGAAAGGCGCCGGATCTGATCGATGACCGCTCCGACCACCGCCGGGTGGCCGTAGCCCACCGGGTGGGCGCTGTTGCCGTGAAAATCGAGGATGCGGCGCCCGGAAAGGTCCATGATATAGGCCCCCTCGCATCCGGCCAGGACATCCAGGCAGGGGGTCGACAGGCTCTGGTGCAAAAAACAGCCGGCGTCCCGGTCCAGGATCTGCCGGGCCGCGGCGTCCCGGCTCCGGTACCAGTCGCGCCGCCCGGCGGAAAGATTGCTGTCGCCCTCGCTCAGGTCCACGGCAGTGGCAGAGACCGGCATGTTCATTTACCGCCCGAAGGCATCAGCGGCATCTCACCGCCGGCCAGGCGCCGGTTGATCTCCTCGATGATCGGCAGGCATTCTCCCAGGCTTTCGGCCACGTAGTGGGCCCCGGCGGCCCGAAAGCGTTCGGCCACTTGCGCCACCCAGCGGCCGATCTCTGCGGGGGCCAGGGCCGCGATTTCCTCCTCGCTCAAACCGATCTCGTTGCCGCAGCGCGTCAGGCCGATGGTCCACATCCCGGCGTTGAGCCCTTCCTGGATGTCGGCCACCGTGTCGCCGATCTTGACCATGGCCTCCATCGGGTAGACCTTCAGGGCCATGGCGTTCAGGTAGCACATGAACGGGTAGGGTCGGCCGGCCGGCACGTCCGAGGCGCAGACCATGGCATCCGGCGCATACCCCAATTGCCGGGCCACCGGCGCCAGGGCGTCCACCATGGGCCGGGTGTAGCCGGTGCAGGCACCGATCTTGATGCCCATGGCGCGAAAGGCGGCCACCGCCTCCACCACCCCGGGGATCGGCTCGGCGTGGCGCTTGACGGTTTCGATCATCATCGGTTCCAGATCAGCGTAGATCCGGCCGACGTCCTCCGGCTCGCAGGACCGGCCCCAGCGCCGCTGCCACTGCTCTCCCACCGCAGGCAGGTCACACATGGCGGCCACGTGGTCGCGCTTGGTCAGGCCCATGAACTGGCGCGCCTCGGGCGCTGAAACCTGGATCCCGTACTTTTGGAAGGCATCCACGAAGACGGCGGCCGGTCCGCGGCAGCCGAAGTCCACCGTTGTTCCGGCCCAGTCGAGCACGGCGGCCTGAAGCGGGCCGGTATAGGGGGTGTTGCGCACATACACAGTCATCAAAAAGATTCTCCTTTTAGGGTTCAGGCCGCGGCGGCCCAGGCCTGGCTGCGCCGCCGCAGGCCGCGGGTGATAAGGCCGTAAAGAACGCGCACGCCGATGTTGGCGGCCACGATGAGCATCGACATGGCGCAGGCCGGCGCTATGTCACCGGCATCATCCATGTTGGCCACCGCCACCGACGCCAGCGGGAGGTCGGCCGAGTAGAGGAAGATTACCGCGGAAACCGTTGCCATGCAATTGACGAAATAATACATCCCGATTTCCAGGATGGCCGGCAGGCAGATGGGCACCGTGACCCGGACAAAGGTGCGGTAGAAGGGGACTCCCATGGCGGCCGAGACGGTTTCGAATTCCCGGTCGAGCTGCTTGAGGGCCGTGGTGGCGGTCAGAAAGCTCACCGTGTAAAAGTGGACGATATTGCACATCACCAGGATCGTCATGCTGGCATAGACCCAGTTGAATGGGTTGGGCACCGTCACGCCGGCCACGGTCCATCCCGGGGCGTTGAAAAAGAAGATGTAGGCCAGGCCGATGACAAGCCCGGGCAGGGCCAGGGGCAGAATCGACAAAAAATAAGCCGTTTGTCTCAGCGGGTGCAGGCCCTGACTCTTTTCGATCAGATAGGCGCTGGCAAAGGCCAGCAGGGTGCCGAAAACGGCCGACCAGGCACTCATGCGCAGGCTGTTGAAAAATGCGCCATACCCCCCGCCCCCGGTGCCGCCAAAGTGGTAATGCCACCACCCCAGGCTCAAATCGTAGGGCCATACCTTGACCAGGGAAGCGTACAGGGCCACCAGGTAAAACCCGACGATGAAAGCGGCGATCAGGCCGCAATAGGCGGTAAAACAGCCGTCCCGCATCCTTTCCGCGGTCGCCACCAGCGGCACCGAGCGGGCCGCGATCATGGCACTCTGGCGCCGCTGCACGATGCGATCCACCACGAAGGCGACCACGGTGGGAATCAGCAGCACGACGCTGACCACGGCCCCCATGACGAAGTTTTGCTGGCCGATGACCTGCTTGTAGATGTCCGTGGCCAGGATGGGGTAGTTGCCGCCCACCACCTTGGGTGCACCGAAGTCGGTAAACGACAGGATGAAGCAGACCACCACGGCCGAAAGCAGGCCGTACTTGATATTGGGCAAGGTGACGGTGAAAAAGATGCGCACCCTTCCGGCCCCCAGGCTGGCGGCCGCCTCGTAGAGCCTGGCGTCGGTGAGGTTCAGGGCGATGGACAGGATCAACACGGCCTGGGGAAAGGTGTAGATGGCCTCGGCGATGACGATTCCCGTCCGGCCGTAAAGCTGGATGTCGAATCCGGGCAGGGCACCGAAGAAGCCTCTGGTGATCAACCCCTTGCGGCCGAACAGATAGACCAGGGCGATCCCGTTGAGCAGGGTCGGGGCAAAAAGCGGCACCATGGCCAGGCCCTTGAAAAACCCCTTGGCCGGCAGGCAGGTGCGCGTCAGGGCGTAGGCGAACCCGAACCCGAGGCCGACGCTGATCACGGTGGTCAGGACGGCGACGATCAGGCTGTTGGAAAGGGAGTTGAACAGGGCCGGGGTGGCAAAATAATGGGCGAAGTTGGCCAGTCCGACGAATTGGCCCGAGGCGTCCTGCAAACTCATCGCCAGGAGCTGAAAGATGGGCAGGACCACCACCACCAGCATCCAGAGGCAGAGCAACAAAATCAGGATGCGACGGATCCAGGCTTCGCGGTCCAGGGTCGCAAAGAGGGCCCCCCGGCAGGCGGCGGCCAAAGATGTGACGGCGGTGTTCATCGGATCGCGATGGGGCGCAGCAGCGCCGCGGCGCCCTGCAAAAATCGGTTGCCCCTGCTGGAAACACGCCCGATCCCGGCCACTTCAGGCTGCGGCATAAACCCGAAGCCTTTCCCGGGGCAGTTCCACCGCCAGGCGCATGGCCGGCCGGATTTTAAGCCGCCGGACCTTTTCCGCCGGCACCTCGGCCTCCAGCGGCATCTCTTCCGGGCCAAGATGCAGGCTCAGCCGGAAGTTGGCCCCGCGGTACTCCATCTGGGAGACCCTTGATGGCAGCGTGTTGGCCCCTCCGTTTGCAGCCGGTCGCAGCAGCACGTCTTCGGGACGGATCGCCAGCATCACCGCAGCGCCGCTGGGCAGGCCGCACGACCCGTTCTCGCCGTCGATGGCAAACTGGTGGGGCCCCACCCGGTAAAGATCGTCGGAGATCTTGGTGGCATCACGGATAAAGTTCATCGCCCCGATGAAGGCCGCCACAAAGGGGGTGGCCGGCCGATCGTAGATCTGCCGGGGCGTGCCGTTCTGGGCCAGGCGCCCCTGATCGATGACCAGGATCCGGTCGGCCATGGTCAGGGCCTCTTCCTGGTCGTGGGTGACCATGATGGTGGTCACCCCCAGGCGCTGCTGGAGCCGGCGGATTTCGCCGCGCAGCATGACGCGCACCTTGGCGTCCAGGGCCGAGAGCGGTTCGTCCAAAAGCAGCAGGTCGGGCGAAAGGGCCATGGCGCGGGCCAGGGCCACGCGCTGCTGCTGGCCGCCGGAGAGCTGGGCCGGGAATTTGCGGCCCATGCCGCCCAGCCCCACCAGCTCGAGCAGGTCGTCCACCCGGCGCCGGACGTGGTCCGGATTCATCCCCCGGCCGTGCAGGCCGTAGGCGATGTTGTCCCGGGCCGTCAGGTTGGGAAACAGGGCGTAGGATTGAAAGACGATCCCCACGTTGCGGACCGAAACCGGCAGGTTGGAAACATCACAGCCCTGGATTTCGACGCGTCCCCGGGTCTGGGGCTCCAGCCCGGCGATGACCCGCAGCAGGGTGGTCTTGCCGCAGCCGCTAGGCCCGAGGATGGTGATGAACTCGCCCCGGGCCGCCTGGAAAGAGATATCTTCCAGGGCGGTAAAGGCGCCGAAGCGTTTGGTCACCTCGACCAGGCGCAGGTAGGCGTCCGCGCGATCAAAAGACGGCATGGAACCTCCGGCCGGATCCGCTGTCGCCGGCGGATCCGGCATGCTGTCGGAAAAACGGCGCTTATTTGGGGTCGCTCTTGGTGTCATAGCGCCGCGACCATTCGGCCAGGATCCGCTCGCGGTTCTGGGCCGCCCATTGAAAGTCGTTCTGGATCAACTGGGCCTCCGGATCGGCCGGAAAGCCTTCCGGAATCGGCACGTCGGTGGCATAGGCGGTCACCGGATAGACCTTGGCGTATTCCTTCATCACCGGTTCGCTGATGGCCCAGTCCAGAAAGGTGCGCGCTTCGGGCTTGATCCCGGCCTTCTTGATCAGGCAGTTGGCCTCCACGTCCCAGCCCGAACCTTCCTTGGGGAAGACGGTGAGCACCGGCTCGCCTTTCTGTTTCTGCATGAAGCCGCGGTAAGCGAAGCTGATGCCGATAGGCAGCTCTCCGGCGCCGGCCAGCTTGCACGGCTTGGAGCCCGAGTGGGTGTAACGGGCGATATTGCCGTGAAGCTGGTCGAGGTAGGCCCAGCCCTTCTTTTCGCCCATCATCTGCAAAATGGCCGAAACGGTGAGAAAGCCGGTGCCCGAGGAGGCGGGGTTGGGCATGGCGAGCTGTCCTTTGTAAGTCGGGTCGATCAGATCGGCGAAGCTGTGGGGGACCGGCAGGTTGAGGGCCTTGGTCTCGATGGTATTGACGCAAAAACCGGTCATCCAGGCCTTGATGCCAACCCAGGCCGGCGTTGCGGCCCCGTCGCGCATCTTGGGCCGCACCCGCTCCAGCCCCTTGGGGGCGTAAGGTTCCACCATTCCGGCGCGCTGGCAGAGCATCAGGCTGGTGGCCGCCGTACCCCAGACCAGGTCCGCCTGGGGGTTGTCCTTTTCGGCCAGCAGCTTGGCGGTCACGATCCCGGTCGAATCGCGCACGATCCTGACGTTGATCTCGGGATGGGTCTGCTTGAGCAGGGCGAGATAGCGCGGAATTTCGTCGTCTTCCAGGGCCGTGTAGACCAGCAGGTCACCGGCCGATACCACCGCCGGAGCCACCGCCCAGATCAGCGCCAAGAGCACCAGCGCCGGGACAACGCGTTGCTTGATGAAGGTCATCATCCCACAGTTCTCCTTTTTTTGTTTTTGATGGATTGTCAAAACGATCAATCGGCTCGATTGGCCGCAGCCGGATCGCCCGAAGCAGGGTTTATATAGAGTCTGTTTGAGGATTTGGTGAGGGGGAAATTAGATCATGGTTAGCAACCTGCTGCTGTTCTATCCGGCTGCTGTTCGGCACCTGAATCCGGCCGCCGCACCTAACGCCAGCAGGCAGCCAGAATCGTTCCAGCCAGGCAGTTGACCGCCACCCAGGCCAGGGCCCCGATGCCCGAAAGGATCATAAACGAGGGCACCCGGAACCCCGACGCGCCGATGGCAAAGGGAATGGCGGCGCGCAGCCCGTAAAGGAAGCGGTACCCGATCAGGATCTTGAGCCGGTGGCCGTCCAGGAGGCGTTTGGCCCGCTCCAGGCGCCGCTGCCACACCGGCGCGGGTTTCAACGGCAACGCCCTGCCGAGCCGGCCGAGGTGAAAAAAGACCTGGTCCCCGAGGTAGGCACCGGCAAAGGCTGAGACGATCACCTGGGGCCAGTCCAGATAGCCCATCACCGCCAGCACGGCGGCACCCAGCAGGAAGGTTTCGCCCTCGATAATGGTGCCGAAAAAAAGGGCGCCGTAGCCGTAGACGGCCAGAGCGGATCCGCCGCTCAATGGATCAGGCACCGGGCCGGCGGGCCGCGCGTCTGAGGCGCTGAAAATCGGGGGGCCGCCGCCCGTCGAACCAGTCGCAGGCCCGGTAATAGTTCAGATCGCCACGCCACAGGCTGAAAAACTCCGGCTCCCGGCGCAGCTGGTCCACCAGCTCCAGGGGCCGGCGGCGGGCGGCCAGCAGGGGGCCGAACAGTTCGGACGGATCCCGGAAGCATTCCCAATCGCAGCGGCGGCATTCGGTGCATGCAAGAAGGATCCGTTGCCGGCCGAATTCGCCCAGGCAATCACCGCCGCGGTACCCGCAAGGATATGTCAGCCCGTCGCGGGCATCGACAAAGAAGAAATCGACCCCGCCCCGGCAGGCGTATCCGCCCGGGCCGTCGCCGGCATACTGCCGTCGCAGATGGTATAGGGCGCTGCGCGGGGTGAAGATGCGCAGTCGGCTGCGCCAGGCGGCGATGGTCTCGGAAAGAACGCCAAAAAGGACCGCCTTTTCCGTTTGCTCGAAGCGCACCACCCGATCGGCGGCCGCCGCGGCGTAGACCGGGTCGAGCCCCCGGCCTTCGGGTCCTTCGGGCATGCTCATCGGGTAGCAGGTGTTGACCATGGTAAAGCCCAGGGCCTCGACGAACCGGTAGAACCGTTCCAGGGCCAGGCGGTACCCGTCGCCAAAGGCCTCGAGATAGTCCAGATCCCCGGCGCGATGGACCTGGTCATTTTGCCAGGCGGTGAATTTGGGACCGGCCAGGTTGCGGTTGAGGCCCAGGTTGGCCGACGGATAGATTCCGTAGCGATGAAAGATGGGCAGGGCCTTTTCGATGGCCCGGATCAAGTCCGGAAATCCGCGCATCCGCTCGTGGGTGGCCGCATCGGCCGAATCGATGCTGATCCACAGGTTCCTGAGGGGCGTGGCGGCCAGGCGGGCGGCCATCCGCTCGACCCGGTCGGCAATTGCGCCGCCGGCTCCCGGCCGAAGCCAGAACCCGTTGGTGCCGGTGCGGATCATGGGAATCCCGGCCCGGCGGCATAACCGATCAGGTCCACCAGATCGTCAAAAAACAAAAACGGTTCGCCGCCGGTAAACGAGACCGCGCCCACGCCCCGGGCCGCGGCGGCGTCCAGGATGGCCCGTACCCGGTCCAACGGCAGCCGATGGCGGGCAAAGGTTTGCGTGGCCCGCATCCCGCATTGGGGACAGCGGGCGTTGCAGTGATCGGTCAGCTGGATCACGAGCTGCCCCGGCACGCTGCCGGCCGCCAGGCTGCCGGCCAAGGCAACCAGCGGAAGCGGTCTTTGGGTGACTCTATTTTCTGCGGATGCACAGGCCATGTTCAATCCCGCAGAATCAGCCGGGCGCCCATCTCCGTCAGCTCCAGCTGGCCCATTCCGCGCTGGACTTCGTCCAGGATGCCGATGGCCACCAGATCGCCCACCGCCTCCTGGACCACCGGACGCTCTTTGGGCCCCGTGGCGCGCAGACACCAGTCTTCGACCCAGCGCCGGGGCAGGCGGTAGTCCGTTTCGGGTTCAAGTACGCGAAAGCGCCCCAGAATCAAGCGTTTGATCTCTTTTTTATCCGGAACCATGTCTGTCCTCGATCTGAATTTCGGTTTCGACCCGGCCTAGGCGACCACCGCCGGCCGGGTCGATTCAAGGGTTTCATACATCTGCCAGGTCTGCTGAAAAGCTTCGGAAAAGGTCCGCTTTTCCATGGCCGCGCGGGCCTGGAGGCCCATGCGGCGGCGCAGGGGCGCGTCTTCGGCCAACTGGCGCATAGCGGCTTGCAACGGCCCGTGGGTCTCGGCCGCAATCACCAGGCCGGTCTGCCCGGGCCTGACGTTCTCGGCCGGCCCGCCCTGATCGGACACGATCACCGGCAGCCCGGAAGCCTGGGCCTCGAGCACAACGTTGCCGAAGGTGTCCGTCGTGCTGGGAAAAACGAAGATATCGGCCGAGGCGTATGCCAGGGCCAGATCCTCGCCGTCCAGATAGCCGGTAAAGGTGCACGGCCTGCCCTCCAGCCGCTGCTGCATGGCCGGCAGATAGGGGCCGTCGCCCACCACCACCAGATGGATATCGCCGCGCCGGGCCGCCAGGCCGTCGAAGGCCTCGGCGAGCAGCGGCAGGTTTTTTTCCTTCGACACCCGCCCCACGTAAAGGATCTTGACCGGAGCGGCGATCCCGTAGCGCTGGGTGAAAAAACCGTTGCGCTTGGCCGGGTGAAAACGCCGGGTGTCGATGCCCCGCGGGTAGCAGTGAATCTTTTCGGGCCGGATCCCCCGCTGGACGAGTTCCTGGCGCGTGCTTTGACTCGGGGCGTAAATGCAGTCCATCTGATCGTAAAACCAGACAGTGTATTTCCAGACCAGATCCTGGATCAGGTCGTCGCCGGTCAACTGCCGCGCATACTGGGGCAGCTGGGTGTGATACGTGCCCGAGACGGGCAGCTTGAGCATCCGGGCCACCGCCAGGGCCGCCATCCCCACCGGGCCGGGCGTGGCCACGTGGATCTGGCTGACGCGCCGCTGTAGCAAAAATCGAGCATCTCCAGCAGGGGCGGCACGAACAGCTTCTGTTCGGGGTACTCGGGCAGGGCGTAGGCGGCCACCGGCTTGAAAAGGACGATCCCGTCCTGGGCCGGCCGGTCCTGGTCATCGCAGGTCACCAGGGTGTAGGCCAGACCGTCTTCGCGGGCCGTGGAGACCTGCTGGCGCAAGGTGAGCGCCACCCCGTTGACCTCGAAGAAAGTGTCGGTGAAGTGGGCCACATGCACCGCCTGCGGATCGGGGGCTGCCGCCGGGGCCCCGAAGTGGGCCTCGACCTGCCGGACAAAACACCGGTCGCGCATGAACAGGGAATAGGCGATGAAATAGGGGGCCAGCAGGGTGTACATGCCGCCGGCCGAACCGAGGGTCTGAAAAACGTTGAAGACCCGGACGCCGTTGAGCTGGCGCACGATGTTACCGGCGAAACTCTGGAGCATACGGTTGGCCGCCTGGCTGGCGAAATCGAACCAGATGCGCTCGTTGGACTCTCCTTCGCCGGTCCCCCGGACGGCCTGCTGCATCAGTTCGGGTGCATCTTCCAGCAAGCGCCAGGTTTCCTGGCGCAGCAGGTTCAGCAGGGTGTCGGACATGTCGCGCGTCGCTCTGGCCCGGCGCCGCTGGGGCATGAAATAGTACAAACGGGACATCACGCCCCGGTGGATCGGCTCCGGTTCGGGATTGAGGCAGCGGTCCACGAAACCGAGCAGCCGGTCCCGGTGGACATGCTGTTCCAGATGCAGCTTGCTGCGGTAAAACTGGTAGGCGATGCCGTAGAGATTGTGGGCCAGAGTCCGGGGGGTCGAGGGCTGGCGGACCACCCGGGCGCGGCCGGCTCCAATCCCGCCCAGCAGTTCGTCCACCGATGCGGCGCCGGGAACCACAGTGTAGGTCCGGGCGATGTTCAGCCCGCTGTGGTCGTCCGAGCCGCCGGTCACCACCTTGCGCCAGGGGTCCGGATCCGCGGGGCTCATCTTGTGGCGCTCGGCCATGCGCTCGAGATCGCAAGGTTTGAGCGATTCGAGGATCCGCTGCAAACAGGCGTTGGTTTCGTCGTTGCGCGCCCCGTTGAGTTCGAAGCAGCGAAAGAGCAGCAAAAGCTTCTCGAAATGGACCGGGGTCAGCCGGTCGTTGACCGGATAGAGGGGGTGGGCCAGGGCGTGGCAGATCTTCTCGGCGCGCAGCAGCGCGCTCAGCTCGAAGATGTTCTCGCGCGCCTTCTGGATCTGGCGATGCTGGGCCTCGGTGATGTTGAAGGCCAGTACGTGGACCTTGCAGCGGTCCTCGGGAAAGTAGGTGGTGACCTCCTCGCTGACAAAGGTCTGGGGCAGGTGGGCGATCTCCAATGCCCCCTCGATGCGGTTGTGGTCGCAGATGGTCACCCAGTTCATCCCCCGGCGGCGGGCGATGCGGTAGATCTGCAGCGGCTGGGTGAAGCTTTCCGGAGTGCCGATCTGTTTGAGAATCCAGGCCGAGGGGCGCGTGGAAAAACGCGAGTGCACATGCAGATCGATCTTCATTGCTCTCTCCTTTGGCGTCTTGGCAACCTTTCAGGGGCACCCGGTGACCGAGGGATCCGGCATCAGGCGTTGCGCCAAAGGACCATGGAGAAGTTAGAAAGTAACGATGGGGGGGCTAAATTTGTGCTAGGCGGCCGGATCTGCTCTTTCCGTTCCTGCCGCTCGCGGCGGCGCGCGACACGCTTTATCGTTTCGCGCTGACATTATTTTAACGCCGGCTTCACCGAAACCGAACCATTCGGCCCGATTAATTTCATTTTCTGTAAAAAAGGTTCTGGAAAGGATACCGCCACCCGATGGTGCCTCTGGACGATCGTTTCTGGCTAAACGCGCTGGACTGCCTGGACTACGCCCTGCAGCCCATCGTGAACATCTACTCGGGAGACTGCTACGGGTACGAGGCCTTGTTGAGGGGAGTCGATGAGGCCGGCTTTACATCCATTCAACAATTTCTGGATGCCGCCGCTGCAAGGGGGGTACTGCACCAGGTCGACCTGCGGCTGCGGGAAATCGCCATCCGCAAATTCGCTGCCATTGCCAACGGCCGGTCCAAGCTCTTTTTCAACCTCGACAACCGGCTGCTCTGCTCACGCGATTATACGCCCGGTGAAACCGGGCGCATCCTTTGCCGCTATGGCTTGAACCATGAACGGATCTGCTTTGAGATCAGTGAAAAGCACGAAATTTTTCCCAGCCGCGAAATGACCGACCTGCTGGCCGCTTACCGCCGCCAAGGTTTCCGGATCGCCGTGGACGACTTCGGGGCCGGCTTTTCGGGCCTCAAACTGCTCTACATCGCCGAGCCCGACTTTCTTAAAATCGATCGTTTCTTTGTCCAGGAAATTGCCAAAGATTCCAAGAAGCGGCTTTTCGTTTCCAGCATCGTCAACATCGCCCATATCATCGGCAGCCAGGTAATCGCCGAAGGCGTGGAGACCAAGGAGGAATATACTGCCTGCCGGGATATCGGCTGCGATCTGATACAGGGATTTCTCGTGGCGCGGCCCATTCTTGACGCCGGCACCCTCAAAGAGCGCTATGGCATCATCGAAGCGCTCAATGCCCCCGAACGGCGTGGCCGGAGCAGCGAGGATAGCCTTCGCATCTCTTCAAACATGACCCAGCCCTCGCCGGTGCGCCACGATATCAGCGTCCTGGATATCTGCCACGCCTTCAAGGAAAGCCGGGATCTCGATTTTTTACCCGTTATCGACACCAATGACGAACCTTTGGGAATCGTGCGCGAAAGCGACCTGAAACCTTACACCTATTCGCGCTTCGGCCAGGAGCTGCTTCATAATCCGGCCTACGGGGGGAGCATCGCCCGCTTCATCCGCAGGGTGCCCATAGCCGACATCCGCACTCCGGTGGAGAAAATCCTGGAAATCTATTCCCAGAACGCCGCCTTCGAAGGGATCCTGATCGTCGAGGATATGCGCTACCGGGGATTCCTCAGCCCGCCGTCCCTGCTGCGGGTCATTCACGAAAAAAACCTGGTGGCGGCCCGGGACCAGAATCCGCTTTCCCGGCTGCCGGGAAACATCTCGATTTATGAGTTTGTGAGCAAGGCCCTGGGCGATGACGCCAATGCCTATGATTTGGCCTACTTCGATTTTGACAATTTCAAACCCTTCAACGATCGATACGGATTTCGCCAGGGCGACCGCATCATCCTGCGTTTTGCCGAACTGCTGCGCACACTGGCCCAGGAAACCGGAGGCATGGCCGGTCACATCGGCGGCGACGATTTTTTCCTCGGCCTCCAGTCAAACATACCCCTGGAGCATTTGATCGCGCGCATCACGGCGCTCAGCGCCCGATTCACGCGCGACGCGGAAAGCTTTTACGATGCTGAAACGATCCGCCAAGGCTTTCTCGAGGCTTCGGACCGTGACGGCCGCAAGCTGCGGCTGCCTTTTCTCAGGGCCAGCACCGTGCTGCTGCACCTTCC
Organism: Desulfobacterales bacterium; assembly: GCA_963668645.2. Classification (GTDB taxonomy): domain Bacteria; phylum Desulfobacterota; class Desulfobacteria; order Desulfobacterales; family UBA2174; genus UBA2174. Next base: position 152,034 of record CAXXWC010000020.1, on the reverse strand, counting down.
TGCCGGGGCGCGGGATTGCCGTTCCATCGAAACGTTGAGCCGAATCATGGCTTCGCTCAAAAAAACGGCCAAAAAAAGTCCGTCCGGTCTTTGCCTGGGCGTCTTGAGTTATTGCGAAACCGCCGGTGCGATCCTGCCCGAGGAATTATCGGCTTTTACGGCCCAAAAAACGGTTAACCGACAACTCGTCGCGCCATAACGAATTTCTAGCACGGGCCGCCGATGCGGCCGGTGTGCGAGCCAACGAAGCCACCACGCAGATCACGGCCAAGTGCCCGCCCGTGGTTATTTGCCCGCGGTGCAGCGCCCAAGCCGTAAACCGTTACGGCAAGGCACCCAGCGGCAAACAGCGATTCATATGCCTGCTGTGCGGCCGCCAGTTCGTGGCCGGCCACCGCGCGCCGCGCGCCGCCGCAACGCCCGAGTGCCCGGCCTGCCGCCTACCGATGCACGTATACAGGCATGAGCAGAATTACATCCGTTATCGTTGCGCCAATTATCCGCGCTGTAAAAATACATAAAGGTCAAAAAGGAGGCGTAACAGCGGCCTACATGAACCGGACGGCGGAAAGGGTCGGCCACGCCATGGGCCGGGCCCTCGCCGGCTGGGCCCTCGGCAAGTCCCTGGAAGCCAACGGCCTCTCCCTGCTGGCCGCCCTGATCTAACGCGCCCCGGATCCGGCCAGTGTCAAGCGGCCACCTTCCTTTTAGAGCAATCCTTACATCCTAAGCGCCTCCGCGCAGTCGGTCCTTTCCCAGGGCAGTTCGAGATCGGTGCGACCGAAATGCCCGTAGGCCGCAAGCAGCTGGTAGAAGCGACCCCGGTTCCTGGCCGGCAGATGACGCAAATCGAAGTTGGCGGCCACGAGGCTGGTGATGGCATCGTCCGGAATGCGTCCCGTGCCGATGGTCTGCACCTGCAGCGATACCGGTTCGGTGATGCCGATGCTGTAGCTGAGCGACACGGCGCATTCGGCCCGCACCCGGGCATAGGGTTCCTGGGCCAGGAACTGATCGACGATGGCGTCGCTGATCTGATCGCAAAGCCAGTCCGGATGGCCCTCGGTCACCGATCATGAAAAATGTTGAACAAACCTGCGGCGACTAACCGAATTCTAACAATCCGCGCATAGGGTTGTAGCGGTGCCCCTCTCCAGAGCACGTTTATAATGGCAGCTTTGGCAAGGCAGGCGGAAGCTTCCGGTGGTACCCAAAAAAGAATGCGTTATTACTGCGGAGAAATGCAATGATCGCCGACAGTCACAAGATTTCCGATTTCGTCCAAGCCGTCAAAGACAAGCATTACGAAGAGATCGTCATGATCGCCGAGGCCGAAGCCACGGCGGCCGAGCGCATGATGTACAAGCACCGCAGCCAGAGTGCGCCGCAGCCGGCTCCGGGAACCCGCTACGCCCTGGACCTGAAGCGCTTTATCGACTACATGCGCTACGGCGTGAAACCAAGCGGCATCCCTCCCGAAGAATTTCACCTGTTTGACACTCTGCGTACCCGCTCCCAAATGCGCCGCCATCCGATGGATTGAAAAAACCGGTGCACGGCCTGGTGCAGCGCCGCATGACAATGCGGCCCCGGTTCCCCCTGCAAGCTATTTGGGTACCGGCAGCCCCTCGCTGATGTTCATCACTCTGGCCAGCTTTTTGGCGATGTCCGTGTTGTCGTAAAACCCGGCGAAAACCCCGGCTTCCCGCCCCTGGGCAAAGACCGGAACCGGAACCCCGGTATGGACGTAGGAGGTCCAGCCGATGCCGGCCTGCTCGTCGAGGATGTGGGTGATCGTTACGGCGATGGGTTCGTTTGCGCCGTAGAGCAGGGCGTTTTCGGCTTCGCTGTTGCCGTTGGTGCCGCAAAGGGATTCAGCGTAGGCGTCTTCGAGTTTTTCTTTCTGGTAGGCGTTCAGATCCGCCCATTCGAGCCCGAAGACCGATCCCATCAGCTCGCGCATCTCCTTGTTGCCGGCCAGGCTACCGGCTACGCCGACCCTGGGACAAGCCTGGGCATTGGCGGCTTTGTGCTCGGCCCAACGGCCGGCCCGGAAACCGTCGAAACTCTGTTTTTGTCCCAACAGCCGATCGTAGCGGGCCTTGTAGCCTGTTGTGGCGTGACCGACGCTCATGCCGCCGGTTTCATGGTCCCCGGTGACGACGATGAGCGTTTCTTGGGGATGGCGCCCATAGAAGACCAGCGCCCTGTCCACGGCGTCGTCCAAATCGATCATGTCGCCGATGGCCGTCATGGCGTCGTTGGCATGGCAGGCCCAGTCGATCTTGCCCCCCTCGACCATGATAAAGAAGCCCTCGGCGCCGCTTTGGCCCTTGTAAAGGGTCTCGATGGCCACCTCGGTCATCTCGGCCAGGGAAAGATTCCCGTCCGGCTTGTCGATGGCAAAGGGCATGGCGGCGTTGCGGTCCAAAACCGGGTTGATGCAGACCACACGATCCGCGGGTTTTTCCTTCACCGCCAGGATCTCACAGCGTTTTTTCAGTACGCTGTACCCATTTTCCTTCAACCGTTGCCATACATCGTTGTGCGTATCGCTTTCGGTCTTGGGGGCCGTGGGTGCGGCCAGGCCCCCACCGCCGAAAAACGCGTAGCCGCTGGCGGCCAGCTGGGAGGCGATGGCGTTCATGTTGTTGCGGTCGGCGACGCTGGCATAGTAGGCCGCCGGGGTGGCATGATCCAAAGACGCGCTGCTGAGGATGGCGACCTTTCTGCCCTGTTCGTGGGCCAGCTGGGCGATGCTCTTGTAGCTGCGGGTTTTGGCGTCGTCCATGCCGATCACGCCGCTGCGAGTCTTTAAGCCGCAAGCGAAGGCGGTGGCCGCCGAGGCCGAATCGGTCTGCAGGGCAAAGGCACTGTAAGTGGTCTGCATCCCCACCACCGGCATCCGGCTCATGTGGAGCCGGTTTTCAGGCTTCTGCAGGTACCCGGCATCCAGTTCCCCGGCGTTCGGCCCCGCCGGCAGGCCCTGATCGACGGCGTAGCGGGTCGCCAGATAGGCCTCGGTGGCCTGGATCTGGGCGCTGCCCATCCCGTCGCCCAGAAAGAAAAACACGTACTTCGGCGCATCGGCGCCGGCCGTTTTCGCCGCCAGCATGAGCATGAGCCCAACCACAAGAACCGTCCCCCAACTTCTTTGCTTCATCTTCGCCTCTTTTTTCTTGGATCCGTATTGGCCACCGCGGTCCGAAAGGCCTGCCGATAGGGGCTCTGCCGGCAAAGGCGGCCATTAAAACACGCCCTGGGCAGTTATACCAGGCGGGCACTGTTAAACAAATACTAGATGTGGACTATGCCAGTTGACAGCCACAACATATCGTGGCAACTTTTCAGTACGCTGCCAGGAATCGGCACCGCGCGGATTTTGGCGTATACCTGAAGCCGATGGAGGGCTGATGACAGCCGAAAGCAAAACCTTCGTTCTGGACACCAACGTCATTCTGCACGACAGCAGCTGCATAGAACATTTCGACGAGCACGATGTCGTCATCCCCATTACGGTGATCGAAGAGCTGGACCAGTTCAAAAAGGGCGGGGCGATCATCAACTTCCACGCCCGCCAGTTTCTGCGTTCCCTGGACAATCTGTGCACCGAGAGCATCTTCAACGGCGGCATCCCCATCGGGCCGGGCAAGGGGCGGATCCAGGTCATGCTGGAGCATCCGCTGGATGAAACCCTAAAGGCCAATTTCGGCGACAGCCGGCCCGACCACCGGATCCTCAACACCGCCTGGCACCTGGCGCGCCGCTCGTCCCAACGGCAGGTGATTCTGGTCACCAAGGACGTCAATCTGCGCATGAAAGCCAAGGCCCTCGGCCTGCCGGCAGCCGATTACACTTCGGATCACGTCAAGAACCTGACCGAGCTTTACAAGGGCCGGCGCATCGTGGAAGGGATCGCCGCCGAACTCATCGACCAGCTCTACGCCGACGCAGAAGGCCTGGACCGGGACAGCCTGGACTGGGGCGCCGATCTTTTCCCCAATGAATTTCTGATCCTGCGCAACGGCAAAAAATCGGCCCTGGCCCACCTCGACCCATTTAAACAGCGCATCCGGCGCACGGACAAGCTCACCTGCTACGGCATCGTACCGCGCAACGCCGAGCAGGCCTTTGCCCTGGACGCCCTGGTCAATCCGGCTGTTCCACTGGTGACCCTCTCGGGCAAGGCCGGCACGGGCAAGACCCTGCTGACCCTGGCCGCGGCCCTGGAAACGCGGCATACCTACCGGCAAATCTTCGTGGCGCGGCCCATCGTGCCCCTGTCCAACAAGGACATCGGTTTTCTGCCGGGCGATATCCAATCCAAACTCGACCCCTATATGCAGCCGCTCTATGACAATCTGGCGGTGATCCAGGAAGGGGTGGGCGGCCAAAGCGGCATGGCACGGCGCATCCGTGACATGCTTGCAGAAGAAAAGATCGTGATCACGCCCCTGTCCTACATCCGCGGCCGAAGCCTGGTGAAGACCTACTTTATCGTGGACGAGGCCCAGAACCTGACCCCCCATGAGGTCAAAACGATCATCACCCGTGCCGGCGAAGGCACCAAGGTGGTCTTTTCCGGCGATGTTTTTCAGATCGACCACCCCTATCTCGACAGCCATTCCAACGGATTAAGCTATCTGATCGAAAAGATGAAGAACCAGCCTTTGGCGGCCCACATCAACCTGGAAAAAGGCGAACGCTCGGAACTGTCCGAGCTGGCTGCCCTGCTGCTGTAAGCGGCCCGGTCAAGCCCTTGGCGGACGAAAACCGCCGGCAAGCCCGCACCCGGCTGATGCGGAGATGGCCCGGAGTATGTTTCAACCATACAAGAATGCAGGAGTACAGATGTCCATCATGTTTACCCAGACAACCATCAACGGCATGACCCTGGCCAACCGTTTCGTGCGCTCGGCCACCTGGGAGGGGATGGCCACCGAGCAGGGGGCCGTGACGCGCCGGCTGGTGGATACCATGGTCGACCTGGCCCGGGGCGATGTGGGCCTGATCATCTCCAGCCACGCCTATGTGCAGCGGGCCGGCCAGGCCAGCCCCTGGCAGCTGGGGGCCTACAGCGACGCGCTGGTGCCCGGGCTGGCCGGCATGGCCGCGGCGGTCCACGACAACGGCGGCAGGATCGTCCTGCAGCTCGCCCATGGCGGCTGTTTCGCATCGGCCAAACTCTCCGGCCTGGCCCCATGGGCCGTTTCCAGTCCTGACAGTCCCGGCATGCCCCCGGCCACCGAAATGACCCCGGCCGATATCGGCCAAATCGTCGATGCTTTCGCTGCTGCAGCCCAAAGGGCCAAAAGCGCCGGATTCGACGGCGTCCAGATCCACGCGGCCCACGGATACCTGTTCAGCCAGTTTCTTTCCCCGGCCTTCAACCGGCGCCGCGACGAATTCGGCGGCTCTGCGGAAAACCGGGCCCGGGCCCTCTGCGCCGCGGTAACGGCTGTACGCAAGGCCGTGGGGCCGGACTATCCCGTGCTGGTGAAGATGAACGGCGCCGACTTCATCGACAACGGCCTGACCGTGGAGGATGCCGTACACGCCGCCAAACTGCTGGCCGGCGCCGGTCTGGACGCGATCGAAGTCAGCGGCGGCGTGATCACCGGCGGCAAGCTCAGCCCAAGCCGCGCGGGGATTCACAAACCGGAAAAAGAGGCCTATTTCCGCCAGCAAGCCCAAGCCGTTAAAAAAGAAACCGCCATTCCGCTGATCCTGGTGGGCGGCCACCGCTCCTTCGAGGTGGCCGAACGACTGGTGGCCGGAGGCGAAGCCGACTACATCTCCATGTCCCGTCCCTTGATTCGCGAGCCCGGCCTGATCCGCCGCTGGAAGGCCGGCGACCGGACCCCGGCGGCCTGCCTGTCGGACAATCTGTGCTTCGGTCCGGCCAGGGCCGGCGAAGGGGTTTGCTGCGTCAGCGAGAAAAGAAAAAACGCAGCCTGAAATGAAAACGGCGAACCCCGATTCGGGGTTCGCCGTTATATCCTCTTCGAATTTTTTAATTATTTCTTCTTTGGATGGCAGCCGGTGCAGGTCTGGGGCGCGGCCTTGGTCTTGTTGGCCTTGTTGTAATCCCGGTGGCAGTCGATGCAATTGGCGTGCATGGCATTGGCGTGATACTTGATCAGCTCAGCATCCGATTTGCCCTTGGCCTTCTTGCCTTTCAGTTCGCCCGGCTGATTGTGGCACTCGAAGCACTTTTTGACGTCGTCCCCCTCCTTGAGGGCCAGGGGCTTGCCCTGATCGTCATGGTGGCACTCGCCGCAGGCGATGGCCTCGCCCTTGGCGTTCTTGTACTCGGAGGCGTGCTTGGTGTGGGAGAACTCCACCTCGGTCTTGGTGTGCTCGTAGGGCGCCTGGAGCTTGACCACATCCGGCGCTTTTGTGCCGGCGTAAAGGCCGGCTGCCAAAAAGAATGAAGCGACGGCCACAGCCGCCATGACCATCAACAACTTTCCGTTTTTCATGATCCCCATTCCCTCCCTTTGCAAATTGAGTGCGATTGCGTCGGCCTGGTCTGTGATCACTACTAGCGGTGTGTACATTACCTGGTTCGGCATTTCCTGTCAACCGCTAACCGGGTTCGCACAACGGTCTAACAGCCTGTGGATAAACAAGTATCGGGCTGTCAGGCAAGGCGCAAACGCAGCCCGTACGGCACCTGTGGGCATTTTCAAAGCGGATGTGAAGCCGCATGGCGGCCCGCGGCACCGTTGACCCTCAACCTGCCAAACGCCTGATCAACCTTGGGTTGAGGCGCGTAAAACGATCATAGTCGGCCATGAGGGCAAGGCCGGGAACGATGGCCCGCACCACCGGCAGATCGAGATCCTCGCGGGTCAAATCGGCATACACGACTTGAAAGCCGTTGGCGCTCAGAAGCCTCTCGAGACGATCCAGGTCGGCCTCCACCGACCCGCCGCCATAATCGGGCAGGTCCTCGACGGTGCGCACCGGCACCGCGTCCAACCCGGGCTGCGACTGCGGGCCGTTGGGGTAGGGGTACATGGTCTCGGTCAGGGCAGACAGCAGGGCCCGCCGGCCTTCGGGGTGGGCCCCGGTCCCTTTGGCGATCTGACCGTCCGAGCCGACCACGAAGCATTTGTAACAGGGCACGCCCAGGGCTCCGGTCAAATCCTGGAACTGGACGTGGATCCCGCATTGGCGGTAGTGCCGCAAAAGGGATTGAAGGTAGGGATCGGTCGATTCGGCGGTAAAACATCCGCCTGGATCGAAGGGGGTAAGCGCTTCGGCATCGCGCTCGATGACCTCCAGCAGGGCCGCCAGGCGGGCCTGGGCCCCGGTGTTGCCCGCACCCAGCCCGGTGGAACCCAGGGCGGAAAAAAGATCCGGTTCGTCCAGATTGCAAAACAGATAGACGCACTGGGCCGGAACCCAGATCTCGCCCCGGCCCCGGGCACCGACCACCTCGGCCGGCCGCCAGTAGAGGGGGGCGTTTTCGTACGGCGCCTCGAGCAGCAGGTCGTTGGGATCCATAACCGGCCGCGCATGGGCGCGCATCTGATGCAAAGAAGCGCAAAGCAGCGGCGTTGCCCGGCGGTGTCCGAGCACCGCGTCGGGTGTGAAATCGCCGTAGGCGCTGAAGCGTTCGACGATTTCCATCAAATAGGCGGCCCGGGCCGCTGGCAGGCTGAAGCCCCGGCCGTAGGCGGTCTGAAATCCGCCGAAGCGGTAATCCAGCGCACCGTTGCGCACCCGGCGCTGGAAACGCCACTGGCGCAGCAATCCCACGGGGCTCAAAGACGACTCGTGGCGCATCTCAACAGAGACCAGAATCCCGGCCCGCTCGAGGCGGGCCGATGCGGTCCGGATCGTCTCTTCCAGGGCCACCGGTTCTGTCCCGCACAGATGGGGCGCCGGTGGGACATCATCCAGGCCGGTATCGATCTGCGTCACCGCCCGGCCGGAATCCGGCTCCGGCAAGCAGGGCCGCCGCGGATCGCCGGGACCGGGCAGGGGCCGGTGGAACTGGAGGTTGGCCCCCATCAGGGCCGACCATTGGGCGTGGCGCTGATGGTCAGACAAGCGGTGTTGGCGCACCAGGATGGACGGTGAGGCCTCGGTCAGATGCCGGCCGTCGCCCCCCAGCCTGCCGCCGGCGGGTGCGCCGGGATCGGCCTCCAGAAGCGCCAATTCGGCCAGCAGGGCCTTGAACACCTGATCTTGGCCTGAAGTCGCCTCCAGCATTGCCGCCCGCTCGGGGGCGCTGTGGCCGGCCAGTATTTCGAGCACATAACGGTGCAGAAAACTGTCCAGGGGACAGCCTCGCAACCGATCGATGGCCTCTGCCAGATCCGGCCGGCCTTCGGGAATCGGTGTGAACGTTCCGGTACCGGCCGTGGTGGCGACCAGTTCGAGAATGTAGCGCAGCTCTTTGCCGCCGGCTGTCACGAAGGGGGGGGCTCGTCGGTCTCGGCTGCGGGTGCTTCCTTGCCCAGCGGGGGGCGGCCGAAGATCTTGGCGCCGACGATGCTGATTTCGTAAAGCACCATCAGGGGCACGGCCATCATGATCTGGGTGACCACGTCCGGGGGGGTGAGGATCGCAGCCCCGACAAAGAAAACCAGAACCGCGTAACGCCGGTTCTTCTTCAAAAAGGAGACCGACACGAGTCCAAGGCGGGCCATGAAGGTGATCACCAGGGGCAGCTCGAAGACCAGACCGAAGGCGATGAGCAGCTTGGTGGCAAAACCGAGGTATTCTTTCATCGACGGCAGGGGGCGGATCGTTTCGGTGGCGAACCCGAGAAAAAATTCGAACCCCCAGGGAAAAACGAGAAAATAGCCGAACAGGGCGCCGCCCAAGAAAAAGAAGGTCGACAGAATGACGATGGGCGCCAGGACATGGCGCTCCTTGCGGTAGAGGCCGGGGGCCACGAACATCCAAAACTGGTAGATAATCACCGGCGCGGCCAGGATGCAGCCGGCCAGAAACGCCACCTTCAAGTAGGTGAAAAAGGCTTCGGGCAGGCCGGTAAAAATCAGCTTGTCGCCTTCCTTCATCACCTTGACCAACGGTGCGGTCAGGATCTTGAAAAGGCGTTCCTTGAAACCGTAGCAGGCGACAAACCCCACCCCGACCGCCACGAAACAAACGATCAGGCGGCTGCGCAGCTCGTCAAGGTGTTCGGTAAAGGGGATCTTCTCTTCAACGTCCAGCATCGCGGCGCTCCTCGGCGGTTTGCGGGTCGCCGCTGGATTCCGCCGTGCCGGAGGATGGCTCCGGCCGGGCATCGGCGGGCGTTTCGGCCTCGCGGGCCGGGGTGCCGGCGTTGTTGTCCGGGGAAGTGCCGGGCGCGCCGTCCTTTGGGGTTTTTCCGAAGGCGGCCGATTCGAGGCTCGATTTCAAGTCCTGGTTGAGTTCCGAGAAACTGCGGCGCACGGACCCGAGATCGTCATCGACATCCAGCGACGCCTTAAACTCACTGGTGGCCTTGCGAAATTCGCGCATCGCCCGTCCAAGGCTGCGTCCCAGCTCCGGCAGCTTGCGCGGTCCGATGACGATCAACGCGATGGCCAGGATCAGGATGATTTCAGGCATACCCATGCCGAACATGGAGGCATCTCCCTTTACTAAGGACGGTGGCGACAAGAAAATCCCGTGCTTCACCCTGGGTGCGAGCACGGGGAGTTAAACCGCTAAATGGCCTGCTAGTATAAGTTTTACAGGGGTCTGTCAAGACGCCGGGGTTCGGTGCGGGACGGCGCCAAGGCCACCGGGGCAAGCCCAGATCCCGGGTTTTAAAACGGCCTGAAAAGCGTCCCCGGGCACCGGGCGGTCAAACATCGGCACGCGTTCACCGCGGCAACCGGGCTTTTTCCGGATCCAGAACGAAGAAGTAAAGCGTACCGGGATGCTTCAGGTGGCCGGCGGCCAGCTCGGCGTAGGGGCCGCTGCCCCAGAAAAGGTCGGCCCGGCCAGGGCCGCGGATGGCACCGCCGGTGTCCTGGTTGAGCATGAAGCGGCCGAACGGGGTCCACTCGACGATATGCCGCCCATCGTCGGTAAGCGGCTTGACGCAGCGCACAAAGGCCAGTGCCCCCCTGGGGAAATGCTGCGGATCGGTGGCCAGGGAGCGGCCGGGGGTCAAAGCCACCCCCAGGCTGCCGAAAGGACCGCCTTGGCTGATTTCAAAAAAGACGTAGCTCGGGTTGTAGTTCAAGACCTCTTCCTGCTGGCGGGGGTGCTCGTGCAGGTAGGCGCGGATGGCTTGCATCGACATGGCCTGAGCACTGATCGCCTGGCGATCGATCAACAATTTCCCGATGCTCCGGTAAGGCCGGCCGTTGGATCCGGCATAACGCAGTCGCAAGAGCCCGCCTTCGGACAGGGCGATGCGGCCGGAACCCTGGATCTGCAAAAAGAAAAGATCCACCGGGTCCACCGCCCAGGCCAGGATCGGGGCCTTGCCGGCCAGAATCCCGCCGCTCTCGATGGCCTCGCGATCCGGATAGGGGACCAGGGTGTGGCCGTCGAAGCGGCCGACGATGCGCTGGCCGGCGAATTTGTCGCCGAAGGGGGACAAATCGACGCTGATCAGATCCTCGGGCTGCCCGTAGACAGGGTAGCGGCAGTGGCTGTCCGGACGGCGGCAGCCTTGGAGGGTGGGCTCATAGTATCCGGTAAAAAGAACCGTATTGCTCGCATCTTTGCCGGCGGCACGGTAAAAACGAAACTCCCGGTGCAGCGCCTCGCCCAGGTGCACCGGATCCCCCTGCGCCAGCAATTGGGCAAACCGCTCCAGGCTGAGGATCAGGTGGTCGCGGTCGAACATGTCCGAACCGAAGCGGAATCGGCGGTCGGCCGGCAGCCGTTTCAGATAGACCAGGCTCTGTTCGGTGGCCAGGGCCAAGCCGTCCAGGGCCATGTCATCGACCAGATCCGGGATCTGGTCCGGGGCCACCGGGGCCAGGTCGGGCGGTGCAACCCGCGGCACGCACCCGGCCAGGAGCCAGATTCCCATAACCAGGGCCGGCAGAAGATGGCGCAAGGATCGCTTCACCGGCTGGTGACCCCTCCAATCGCGAAACAGATCACGGCCAGGGCCGCCAGGATCATCCAGGCGGGCAGGGTGACCAGGCTGTTGAGCAGGTCCTGGGCCATGGCCAGCGGGATGCGATCGATCCAGGCAAAATACTGGTCTCCCAACAGATCCACCGGGCTGGAAGTCTTGAGGACGATTTCGCCGGCGGTCATCATGGAAGAAATCCCTTCGAAAAGTACCAGTAATACGCCGCCAACCGCAAAGGTCAGACCGAATATGATGAAACGGTTCATAAGGGGGGACGCTCCTTTCAAATCCTTTAGGCACGCGCCGAAGCCTTCGGATGCGTCAAAAACCGGCGGCGGGCTTGCGGATAAAATGCCCGGAGCGGCCGCCTTTCTTTTCCACCAGGCTGATCTCACGGATCGCCATGGCGCGATCATGGGATTTGCACATGTCATAGACCGTCAGGGCGGCAACGGCCACCGCGGTAAGGGCCTCCATCTCGACGCCGGTCTTGCCGGTAAGCCTTACTTCGGCCTCGATCTGGATGCCCCCGCCGTCGGCCTGGGGGGTAAAATCGACCTGCACATGTTCGAGATTCAAAGGGTGGCACATGGGGATCAGCTCGGCGGTGCGCTTGGCCGCCATGATTCCGGCAATCCGCGCCGTTTCGAGCACGTTCCCTTTTTTAAAGGCGTTGTGAAGGATCTTGTCAAGGGTCTCGGGGCCCATGACCACCACCCCCCGGGCCGTGGCGCTGCGCAGGCTGGGCGCCTTGGCGCTCACATCCACCATGCGCACCTGGCCTTCGGGGCCGATATGGGTAAATTCAGGCGTTGTCTTCATTGGACGATTATTCCGCTTCTTTCGTCGGTTTTCGGCACCGGGCCTGTTGAAGGCCCGGTGCGCTTAACCGGTAAAAAACTCGGTCTTTCGGGTTACGGTGCTCTTGATGTCGTTGAGTGCGGCTTCGAGGGTCCGGATCACGTTTTCCCGCACGTCTCCGGCCACGATGAGCAGCATGACGTCATCACCCACGGCCAGATCCCGATCGGCGGCAATCTCCACCAGGATATCCACAATTCCGTCCCGGGCCCGGTAGGTTTCCAGGATTTCTTCCAGGCGCCGGCTGTCCACCGCAACGCGCAAACCGCGTACCGGGCGACCATCCCTGGCCGTGCCGCGCACCACTCCGTTGTGGCAAAGGATCATCCCCACCCGGTCATAGTGAGGATGGTTTTTCACGCGGGCCAATAAAGCGGCAAGATCCATGTCGGGCTCCGATTTCATCCCTCCTGGGCCTCGGCGGCGGCCCTGGCGCAGGCCGTTTCAAGATCCCGGGGGGTGTTGATGTTGAAAAAAGAGTCGAGCTGCGGGTCCACCCGTCTCAGTTGAGGCTCCATCATCCGGCTGACCCGCACCCTGCGCAAAAAATCATCGATCTTAAAATCCCCGCGCGCCAGCTGCCTCTCGACGGCCTCGAGGCAGTGCCGGGAATAGACCGCGGCCAGCGGCTCGGTACCCTTCTCGGTGACCGGCAGGACCACGTCCACCGTCGGCCGGATGCGCTCCAGCACGGCCCGCACCAGGGCCGGGCTTAAAAAGGGGGTATCGCAGGCCGAGAAAAATGCGTATGGCGTGCGGGTGTAAAAAAGACCGGCATGCAAACCGTTCAGCGAGGCGTGAACCGGATAGATATCAGTCACCAGGGGCAGATCCCACTCGAGATAATCCTCCGGATCGTTGGTCACCAGCATGATCTGCGGGAAAAGCCCGGCGAAAACCCCGAGCACCCGATCGATGATCCGCCGTCCGCCGACCTTTAACATGGCCTTGGGCTGTCCGCCGAAACGGCTGCTGAGTCCGCCGGCCAGAATCACTCCGGTGCAATTGGTGTTCATCGTATTTGCGGAAAGCTCCCCGGTACGCGTCGAGTGCCGCAATCGTTAGACCCGATCATGGCAGCATAGGCAATGGTCCGGCTGAAATCAACCCGTTTTGCACATCCCCTCCGGCGGCTGGGACGGCGCCTGCCGAGGCGGGTGGGGCCGTCTTTGTTGCCCCCAAAGAGCGCTCCGGCAGGCGCCAGGCCCATCGGCCAGGATCCAACGAGAACTGCTGGACAGGGCTTGCACCCTTGGTATAGAAAACAACAAAGAATCCTACGACAAGGAGCGAACATGGCAGCGGCCTACACGATCTTGGATGCCCAGGACATTGACCGTATTTTAAAGCGTATCGCCCACAACATCATCGAGGTGCACAAAGGCTCCCAGGAGCTGGCCCTGGTCGGGATCCAGACCCGGGGGGTATTTCTGGCCGACCGGCTTCAGGAGCTTATCGCGCGCATCGACGGCCCCCGGGTGCCGACCGGCTCCATGGACATCACCATGTACCGCGACGACTGGACGCGCATCACCCACCAACCGGTGGTCCAGGCCACCGACATCCCTTTTTCGGTGGATGGCCGCCAGGTGGTGCTGGTGGACGATGTGCTCTTTACCGGCCGGACGATCCGGGCCGCCATGGACGCCCTGATGGACTTCGGCCGTCCGGACCGCATCGAGCTGGTGGTCCTGGTGGACCGCGGCCACCGCGAGCTGCCGATCATGGCCAATTACGTGGGCAAGTCCATTGAAACCCGGCGCAGCGAAACGGTCAACGTGCTGCTGAAAGAAAAAGACGGCCAGGACCAGGTGGAAGTTTCACGCGAAGAGGCGCAGGATGCCTCTGCTTAATGCCGCCATCCTTGGCCAAAACGAAAGGAATCGCACGTGAGCACCCGCGCACACAAGGCCGATGCGCCGACCCGGTTGCGGGTGGGGGTCTTGACCGTTTCGACCACCCGGGGGCTGGACGAGGATCAAAGCGGCCACTGGATCGCCAAAAGCGCCGGCCGTGAAGGGCATACCGTTGTCTTTCACCAGGTGGTTACCGACGATCGCGCCATCATCGCCCGCAGCGCCACCCAGGCCATTGCCGCGCATGCGCTGGACTCCCTTCTGGTCAACGGCGGCACCGGCTTGTCGCCGGCCGACGTGACCATCGAGGCCCTGCGGCCTCTGTTCGACAAGGAATTGACCGGCTTCGCCATCCTTTTCACCCACCTGAGCTTCGATCAGGTGGACAGCGCTGCCATGCTTTCGCGGGCCGCCGCCGGAACCATGGCCGGAGCGGTGGTTTTCTGCATGCCGGGCAGCCTCAAGGCCTGCCAGTTGGCCTGCCGGGAGTTGATCTTTCCCGAACTGGGCCACATCCTGCGCCATCTAAGAAAAGGGTGACGAAAATCGTGTCAGGCATCCGATTCCGGTTTGACCGGAACGGGAACTTTCAGAAATTCGACCCCCTCCTCGCGCAGCAGCTTTTCTTCCTGGAGCGTGCTGACGCCGCGGATATTGCGCGCCTCGGCCACCCCGTAATGCATCTTGAGGGCTTCTTTGGCAAAATCGGTGCCCACATCGTCGAAGTGGTCGTGCACAAAAGCGGATAGCCGCTGCTGAATGGCCTGAAGGACCTGGGGGTCTTTGACATCGCCGCCGGGGTTGGATCCGCGGATGGCGAAGGTTGAAGGGATGCGCTCAACCATGGCGTCGCTGCAAACCGGGCACGTGACGAGCCCGGTTTCCTGCTGCTGCTTGAAGGCTTTTTCGTCGTCGAACCAGCCCTCGAAGGTATGCCCCTGGGAGCACTGCAAATCGTAGGCGATCATGGTGTCTCGGGTCGGTTTAAACCATAAAGCCATCGTAAAAAAACCGATGCGCCACCGCCGTTTGGTGGGAAAGCGCCTCGGCCTCGCACCGCCGGTGCGTCAACCGCTGCCGGCAGGCCGAAAGTACCACAGGTTTCACGCCATTCAAAGAATTTGTTGACACCGCCAGCCCTTTTTTCCGATACAAGAACCCGAGCTTTTTCGGGATCGTCTGGACGCTGCGCCCGAGCGACGCCTGTCGCCCGGCATGGCGCAACGATTGAAAAAAACGAGGAAAGCCATGAGAATGACCGGTCTGGTGATAGGGATGCTGCTGGCTGCCGTTACGGCGCACGCCGCCCGGGCGCTCTACATAAACGATGTGATCCAGGTCACCTTGCGCGCCGGGCCCGGCTACGACCACCGGGTGATCACGGTGCTGCGCTCCGGGGACCGGGTGGAGGTGCTCGAGGAGGGCGGCGAATGGTCCCGGGTGCGCGCCGGGGAAGGAGGCGAGGGCTGGGTGTTGACCCGCCTGCTCACCGATACGACGCCCAATGCACTGAAACTCCGTCAGCTGGAGCGCGAATTGGCAGCCTTGAAACGCAGCAGCAGCGGCCAGCCCGCAGAGGAGCTGGCCGCTTTGCTGGATGAAAAATTGAAGCTGGAAAGCACCCTGGCCGAAGTGCGTTTCGAACTCGACGCGGCACGCCAGGCCTATGAGGCACTAGAAAAGCAGGCCGCCGGGGACCCGGAACTGAACCAGGCCCTGGCCAGCACCCGAAAACAGCTCGCTCAGAAAACCGGCGAGCTGGACCAATGCCGCCGTCTGGCGGCGGAAGCGGGCCGCGAGCGCACGATCCGCTGGTTTCTGGCCGGCGCCATGGTACTGCTGGCCGGGCTGCTCATCGGCCTGGCGATGGCCCGCCGGCGCACCTCGAAGCTTTACTAACCGACAGGAAAACAGATTGATGCCTACCAACGATACAAGCATTACCGCCGATTTTTTGGTGATCGGCAGCGGCGTCGCCGGACTGGCCTTCGCTTTGAAAGTGGCCCCTTACGGCCGCGTGGCGCTGGTCACCAAAAAAGACATCATGGAAAGCAACACCACCCACGCCCAGGGAGGCATCGCCTCGGTCTTCGGGCAACTCGATTCCTTCGACCTGCACATCCGCGACACCCTGGAGGCCGGCGACGGTCTTTGCCACAGCGATGTGGTGGAACTGGTGGTGCACAACGGTCCAGAGAGGATCCGGGAGCTGATCGACCTGGGGGTCAAATTCAACCTCAGCCAGTCCCGCAAGGGCGACCCCCAGGCCGGCGATCTCGACCTGGGGCAGGAGGGCGGTCACAGTCAGAAACGGATCGTGCATGCCCAGGACATGACCGGCCTGGAACTCGAACGGGTTCTGGTAAGCCATGTGCACAGCGAACCGCGGATCGATCTTTACGAAGAACACATCGCCATCGACCTGATCACCTGTTCGACGCGCATGAAGCGTGGAATGGTGACCACCGGGTACGAAAACGTCTGTCTGGGCGCCTATGTGCTCGACCGGCGCACCCAGCAGGTCAAGACCATCGCGGCCAAAATCACGCTGCTGGCCACCGGCGGGGCCGGCAAGGTCTACATGTATACCAGCAATCCGGACGTGGCCACCGGCGACGGCATCGCCATGGCCTACCGGGCCGGGGCCACGGTGGCCAACCTCGAATTCGTTCAGTTCCACCCCACCTGCCTCTATCATCCGGAGGCCAAGAACTTTCTGATTTCAGAGGCCGTGCGGGGCGAGGGCGGCGTGTTGGTGGACCATGCCGGCCACCCCTTCATGCACAAGTACGACCCGCGCAAGGATCTGGCCTGCCGGGATGTGGTGGCCCGGGCCATCGACACCGAACTGAAGCAGAGCGGAGACGAGGCGGTCTATCTGGACATCTCCCACCGGCCGGCTGATTTCGTCCGTCAGCGCTTTCCCAACCTCCACCGGCGCTGCCTGGAATTCGGTTTCGACATGACCCGCCAGCCCTTGCCGGTAGTCCCGGCGGCCCATTACATGTGCGGCGGTGTGGTCACCGACATGCTCGGAAAAACCGATATCCAGCGCCTCTATGCCGTGGGCGAGACCGCCTGCACCGGTCTTCACGGGGCCAACCGCCTGGCGAGCAACTCGCTCATCGAAGCCCTGGTTTATGCCGACCAGGCGGCCCGGCAAGCCTGCCAGGATCTGGAGTCTCTCGATTTTTCCGCCGCCCCGGCGCCGCAACCCTGGGACGAGGTGGGCACCAGCGACAGCGACGAGAGGATCGTCGTCTCCCACAACTGGGACGAAATCCGCCGCTGCATGTGGAATTATGTGGGCATCGTGCGCTCGGACAAACGCCTGGACCGCGCCCGGCGGCGCGTCGAAACCATCCAGAAAGAAATTCGCGAGTACTATTGGGACTTCAAGGTGGAGTCCTACCTCATCGAGCTGCGCAACATCGCCACGGTGGCCGAATTGATCGTGCGCTGCGCCCAGCATCGCAAGGAAAGCCGGGGCCTGCACTACAACATCGAATACCCCCAGCGCGACGACCGGCGCTGGCTCAAGGATACGGTGCTGCGGCGCGGCCATCTCGGTTGACAAAAGCGGCCGGAATCTTAAATTAAAACGATATTTGTCGTCTCTCCGTCGTCTGTTTTCATCGTTTAACCAGGATCACAACGCAGCAGGTAGGACAATGAGCTCCAAGCGCGACTATTACGAGGTGCTCGGCGTCGGACGTCAAGCGTCCGACACCGATTTGAAAAGCGCTTATCGCAAGCTGGCCCTGAAGTACCACCCGGACCGCAATCCCGGGGATCATTCGGCCGAAGAACAATTCAAGGAAGCCGCCGAGGCTTACGAGGTTTTGCGCGATCCCCAGAAGCGGCAGATTTACGACCAGTACGGACACGCCGGGCTGGAGGGCAGCGGCTTTACCGGGTTCGGCGGCTTCGAGGATATTTTTTCCAGTTTCGGCAACATCTTCGAGGACCTGTTCGGCTTCGGCGGCCGGCGTTCCGGTCGCAGCCGGGTCCAGCGCGGGGCGGATCTGCGCTACGATCTGAAGCTCTCCTTTATGGAAGCGGCTTTCGGGGTGGAACGGGCCATCGAACTGGAAAAGCGCGAACGATGCCCGGAGTGCGGCGGATCGGGGTGCGCTCCGGGAACCTCTCCGGAAACGTGCAGCCAGTGCCACGGCGTAGGCCAGGTGCAGCGCAGCCAGGGCTTTTTTACCGTGCGCACCAATTGCCCGCGATGCGGCGGGCGGGGTCAGGTCATCGCCCACCCGTGCCGCAAATGCCGCGCCAGCGGGCACGTGATGGCCACCAAGCGCGTCTCGGTAAAGATTCCCGGCGGTGTGGATACCGGCAGCCGGCTGCGCCTCTCCGGGGAAGGCGAGACCGGGGCTCGCGGCGGCCCGCCGGGGGATCTGTATGTCGTGGTCCATGTGGAGGAACACGACTTTTTTAAACGCGACGGGAACGACGTTATTTGCCAGGTGCCGATTTCGATGATTCAGGCGACGCTGGGCGCGGAAATTCAGGTGCCGACCCTCAAAGGCGAAAAGAACCTCGATATCCCCAAGGGCACCCAGTTCGGCGATGTGTTCCGTCTTCGCGGCGAAGGGATCCCCTCTTTGCGCAACGGTTCGCGGGGCGACCAGATCATCCAGGTTCTGGTGCGCACTCCCACCAATCTGAGCCGCAAGCAGGAAAAGCTGCTGGCGGAATTTGCCAGCCTCGAACCGGGCAAGCTGAGCAGCAAGCTCAAAAACATACTCAAGACCAGCGCCAAGGCGGCCAATTGAAACGCCGGACCTCTTGACGGACAAAATCAGATGATAGGGCCGGCCGTTGCCGCCCGGAGATCAGGATTTGCGCATGTACGAACTGAAAGTCGTCACCGGCTTTGCCGCCGCCCACCGGCTCACGATGGTAGGCGAGAAATGTGAAAACCTCCACGGCCACAACTGGAAGATCGAAGCCTGTGTCACCGGCGAGCGGTTGGACGCCGGCGGCGTACTGATCGATTTCGGCATTCTCAAAGGCCACGTGCGCGAGATCATGGCGCTTCTCGACCACCGCTTTCTAAACGAACTGGAATGGTTCGGCGAGGAGGTGCCGCCGTCGTCGGAACATATCGCCACCTTCGTGGCCCGAGAACTCCAGCAGCGGCTCGCGCATACCGGCGTGCGCGTCTCGCGGGTATCGGCCTGGGAATCGGACAACGCCTGCGCGACCTACCGGCCTTGATGCCTTCCTGCCAAAATTTGCTGACCGCCCTTGCACGGCGAAAAAGGCCGGTGCGGTGGCACTCAATTTCCAGCGCCGCGCCAACTCAACCCGTCGCAATCCCCAGATGGGCCATCAATTCGTCGCGGGTGACGATGGCCACCGCATCGGCCACCGACTGGCGGATATTTTCCATCCCACCCTCCTGGCGATCCACCAAAACCACGGCACGTACCACCTCGAGGCCTTCGGCGCGGGCCCGCTCGACAGCCTTGAGGGTCGAACCGCCGGTGGTGGCCACATCGTCGACCACCGCCACTTTCTGGCCGGGGGCCAGGTCCCCCTCGATCCATTTCACGATCCCGTGATCCTTCTGGTCTTTGCGAATGGAAAATGCTTTCATGGGGTGCTGCTGGAGCTGGGAGGCAAAGGCTGTGGCCACGGCGATGGGGTCCGCGCCGAAGGTCAGCCCGCCCACCCCGTCCAGTTCAAGATCCCGCAGGGCCTCGAAAACCAGATGCCCCACGAGAAACATCCCCCGGGGATGAAGGGTGGCGGGTTTGCAGTTGACGTAAAAATGGCTCATGCGGCCTGAAACAAGCCGAAAGCAGGGTGTTTGACTGTATTTGAAAGACTTTTGGCACAGTAGATCGATCAATTCGGTTTTCATCGAAAGCATGATCCGGGCTCTGGCTGGGTTGACACCAGGGTTGATATTAACTGTCTGATTTGATATTAAAAAGCCTCCACTGAAACGGAAGAAGCGGGTCTGCGGGACTCAGTGGAGGCTCCGAGCAGGGAAAACTGTTGGCAGCACTCCCTGAACTCGCCTCCCGCATAGCAGCGAATCTTGTAGCGGTCAATCCCAAAGGGCCGCAGTTTGGAAGCCACGCCATTGTTCAACGCCTGTCAAAATTCCCGGCAAAACACCGCCCAGCCCATCGGTGCAATGGGCGTAGCACGCCGCCCATGACGGCCGCGGATCCTTCATGGACCGGCATCGGCGTGCCAGCGGCGGAAAAAAATGCCATCATCCGGATGTTCGGTGTGACTCGGCGATACGGGGCCCACAACGCCCTGGACGGAATCAACCTGGACATCGCCAAGAACGAATTCATTTTCATCACCGGTCCCAGCGGCGCGGGCAAGACCACCTTGCTCAAACTGATCTACCTGGGAGTAAGCGCCAGCCAGGGCCAGGTCCTGGTGGACGGCATGAATCTGGCGCGCATCGACCGGCGCCGGATTCCGATCCTGCGGCGCAAGTTGGGGATCGTTTTCCAGGACTATAAACTGATTGCCACGCGAACGGTTTTCGAAAATGTGGCGCTGGTCCTCGAAGCCGCCGGAGTCAAAAGGCGGCTCCTGGAGCAAAAGGTTCAACGGGTGTTGAAAACGGTAAACATGGCCCATCGAAGAGACGCCCTGCCGCCGAGCCTTTCGGGCGGCGAGCAGCAGCGGGTGGCCGTGGCCCGGGCTGTGGTGGGCGATCCGTTGATTCTGCTGGCCGACGAACCGACCGGTAGCCTGGACAGCGACTCGGCCGAGGTCGTGCTCGAATTGATCCGCCGCTTTCATCTCAGGGGGGGAACGGTTGTACTGGCCACCCACGACCAGCACTTGATCCAACGTATCCCGGCAAGGGTGATCCGCCTTGTGGGGGGACGGATCGCCGAAACCCAGGCCGCCTGACAATGACGGACATTTCAATCTTTCATCTGCCATACTGACATGATCCCTTACCTGCGCAGGGCTTTTCAAGATATCGCCGCCAATCGTTTTCTCAACGCGGTTACCGTGATGA
Source organism: Desulfobacterales bacterium (assembly GCA_963668645.2). GTDB lineage: Bacteria > Desulfobacterota > Desulfobacteria > Desulfobacterales > UBA2174 > UBA2174. Next base: position 131,258 of record CAXXWC010000020.1, on the reverse strand, counting down.
CCATCGCCCTGGCGGTGGTCATCGTGGGCGCCTTCGGGCTGTTCTTCGTCAACGCCAGCGACCTGCTCGACTCCTGGCGCCAGGGGATCCGGCTGATGGCTTATCTCGAAGCGGACCTTTCCGAGGCCAAACGCCTGGAAATCAAGTACCATCTGCAGCAGATGGCCGAAGTGCGCGAAGCCCGTTTCATCGGCCGCGATGCGGCCATGGAACGGTTGCGCCGTCAAATGGGCGACCGGGCATCGCTGTTGGACGGCCTGGAAGAAAATCCGCTGCCCGACGCCTTCGAGATCGATCTTAAACCCGAGGCCCTGGACCCGGCCCGGGTTGCCGCCCTGGCCGCGCAAATCGAATCTTTGGAAGGGATCGAGGAGGTTTCCTACGGCCAGCAGTGGCTCAAGCGCTTCGGCGGGCTTTTGGAGCTTTTCCGCCTGGCCGGCTATGGACTGGGGGTCCTCTTTTTTCTGGCGGCCGTCTTTTTTGTGGCCAATACCATTCGCCTGATCCTATACAACCGCCAGCAAGAGTTGACCATCATGCGCCTGGTGGGGGCCAGTGAACCTTTCATCCGCACCCCCTTTTACATTGAAGCCTTGCTGCAGGGTGCCGCCGGCGGGCTTTTGGGGCTGGTGATCCTTTACGGCATCTATCTGGCGGCCCATGCCAACATGAGCGCCGGTTTGGGCGGATTCGGCTTTGCTTTGCGTTTTTTACCATGGCACAACGGCCTGGCGGCGATCGCCGCCGGCATGTTCGTCGGATGGCTGGGGTGTTGCGTATCGCTCAAACAGTTTCTCAGATCGGCCTGAGGCTCCTGCTGGGCCTGACCCTCCTGGCGGCGCCGGCCTGGGGCGCGGACTGCAAGGCGGTGGTCAGGGTGGCCCGGCTCAACGTCCGGGCCCAACCGAGTTTGGAGGCAAAGATTCTGGGAACCCTTGCCCGGGGAGACCGGATCACGGTCCTGGATCGCAAATCCGGATGGCTCAAGATCACCTTTGACGGGGGCCTCGGATTTTTATACGCGGACAAGGATTATGTCGAGATGGCCGCCCCGGTGCAAAACCGGGATCGCCTGCAGCAGCGGGCCGAAGCCATCGAGCGGCAGATCGCCGCCGGCAGGGCCGAAGTGGCCGCCATCGACTCCCGGGAACGGGCCGTGGTGGCCCAACTGGAAGAGATCGGCCAGCGCCTCAACCAAGCCCGCGGCCAGCTGGCCAGCCTGCAAAAAGAGATGGCCGTCCTCGAGGGGCGCATGGCCGCGACCCGTGGCCAGATGGCCGCTTTACGGCGCGAACGACAGGCGCTGGGCCGGCAGGCAAGCCGCCGGGTGACGGCTTTGTACAAACTCTACTGGCTCGGCCGGATTCAGGTGCTGGCCGCGGCCCCCGGCGTGAACGAATTGCTCTATCGCGAAGAGGCCTTGAACCAGATCCTGGCGGCCGACGAAAAGAAACTGGCACGGCTGGCCGGCCAGCGCACGGCCCTGGACGCGTTGATGACGGCCCACCGCGAACAGCAGCAGACCCACGAAGCCCTGGCCGCCGATATTCAGGTGCGGTTGCAGGCGGTGAACCGGGAAAGGGAAAAACGCCAGAAGCTGCTCGCCGAAATCCAGGATCAGAAATCCTTCCAGCTGGCGGCGATCGAGGCTCTTCAGCAGGCGGCGCAACGCTTGGATAAGGCCATCGAGAGCCTCGGCGACCCGGCGCCGGCCAAAGCCGGCGCCGATGGGCAGATCCAGGCCTTCGAAGCACGCAAGGGCTTGCTAACCCTCCCGGTCAGCGGTAAAATTATTCACCGTTTCGGCCCCTATCGTCATTCGCAGTACAACGTAATGAATTTCCGCAGCGGAATCGACATCCAGGCCGAAAGGGGAGAACCGGTCCGCGCCGTTCACAAGGGGCGCGTCCTGTTTGCGGATTGGTTCACCGGCTACGGCAACATGATCATTATCGACCACGGAGATGCTTATTACACCGTCTATGCCCACGTCGACGCCCTGTTCAAGACAAAAGGCGCCGCCGTGAATGCCAACGAAGTCATCGCCACCGTCGGTGACACCGGATCGCTGGAAGGCGCCATGCTCCATTTTGAAATCCGGCATCACGGCAAACCGATGGACCCGTCGGGATGGATCGAGACGGGTTGACGCGCGCTACGCGCAACAATGAGGAGATTGTTCGATGAGCCCTTCACCCACCCGCCCGCGGGTTTGGATCGCGATGCTCGCCGCGCTGCTGGTCTGGACAGCTGCTTCGGGGCTTTTATATACCCTGCACGCCAGCGACGAAGATGTCTACAAGGGGTTGAAAACCTTTGCCGACGTGATCGAAATCATTGAAAAAAGCTACGTCGACGAGGTGGACACCACCGATTTGATCCACAAGGCGATTCAAGGCATGGTCAGCAGCCTCGATCCCCATTCGGCCCTGCTGCCGCCCGAGGCTTACGAGGATTTGAAGATCGATACGCGCGGAGAATTCACCGGAATCGGGATCAGCATCAGCCTCAAGGACGGATTTATCACAGTGGTGGCGCCCATCGAGGGCACGCCGGCCTGGAAGGCGGGTATTTTGGCCGGAGACCGGATCGTCCAGGTGGACGGCAAGGCGACCCGTGACCTGCGCGAGGCGGTCAAGATGATGCGCGGCCCCCTGGGAACCCCCGTGAAAGTGACCCTGCTCAGGGAAGGTGAGCCGGAGCCCATCGACTTCGATCTGATCCGGGACGTCATCCCCATCGAGAGTGTGCGCAGCCTCTCGCTACGGCCCGGCTACGGCTACGTCTGGATCACCCACTTCCGGGATCAGACCACGGACGATCTTGAAAAAGCCCTGGCCGCCCTCGACCGGCCCGAAGCCCCGCTCAAAGGGCTGATCCTCGACTTGCGCGACAACCCCGGCGGGCTTCTGCCCCAGGCGATTCAAATCGCCGACCTTTTTCTGGAAAAGGGCGTCATCCTTTCCATCAAGGGTCGCCTCAAGCGCCACACCAAGCTTTTCGAGGCCAAACCGGACTCCGACCCGCCCAAATATCCCATCGTGGTGTTGATCAACGGCGGCAGCGCCAGCGCCTCGGAAATCGTCGCCGGCGCACTCCAGGACCACCACCGGGCCCTGCTTTTGGGAACCACCACCTTCGGCAAGGGTTCGGTCCAGACAGTGGAGAACCTGCGCGACGGGTACGGGCTCAAGCTGACCATCGCCCGCTATTACACCCCCAGCGGCCGCAGCATTCAGGCCAAGGGCATCGAGCCGGACATCGAGGTCAAACCGGCCTTTTCCGCGGATGCCGCCAGCGACAGCGAGGATGAGCGGCGCCGCATCTCGGAAAAGGATCTGCGCAACCACCTCGAAGCCGAGGACCCGGAGCAGGCCCAAGATAAGCCGGCACCCGATGCGCCGCAGCTGGAACCGGAAAAAAGCGGTCCGCAAAACGAGGCCCCCGCCGATCCGGTCAAGCCCAAGCCGAAAAAACACCGGCCGGGTTCAATGTCGCCGCGCGTGGGCCCCTTCAGCGTTGAACGCCTCGAAACCGACAACCAGGTCATGCGGGCCCTGGATATTTTGATGGGACACGAAATTCTCAGCCGCAAGCAGGGCTGAACCCTTGGGCTGCCGTTTTGACGGCAGGGTAAGGCACCCAAAAAAGGCGACGTATGGCTAAAAAAAAGGCCCCGACCCGGCGCAAGGCCGGATCGGGGCGAACCGTTTCAAACCGAAGGCCGAAAAAGACCAATCCTTATCCCAGGGTGCTATGGGCCCTGGCCATTTTGCTGACAGTGGTGGTGGCAACCGCCATCGGAGTGCGCATCATCCTGCCGCCCCATCCTGCCCCGCCACCGGCCGCCGAAGCGCCCAAAGCGATCTTGAAAGAAAAAAGGCCGGCGCCGCCGGCGCCGGTTCCCCAACCGCCGCAAAAGGTTGCCAGTGCATCGCCCGCGCCGCCCTCGGTGCCGACCTACGAGGTCTTCCCCATGGAAGAAACCCCGCCGGCGGCGCTGCACCCGCCGGCGGCCCCCCCATCTGATCGCCCCCGGGTGGCCTTGGTCATCGATGACATGGGCTACGACCGCGCCCTGAACCAAGCCTTCCTCGCACTGGGCGTCCCGTTGACCGTATCCGTCCTGCCTTTCAGTCCCAACGGCAGGCAAATCGCCGCCGAAGCCCGGCGCAGGGGCTGCCAGGTCATGGTCCACCTGCCCATGGAACCCGAGGAGTATCCCCGGGTTAACCCCGGACCCGGCGCCTTGCTGGCCGATATGACGCCCAACCAGATCATCGATCAAGTGCGCCGCGACATCGAGGAGGTCCCCGGGGCCGTCGGTGTCAACAACCACATGGGATCGCGCCTGACCCAGGATGGGGACCGCATGAACCAGATTTTTTCGGTCCTCAAGAAGCGCGGCCTCTTTTTCGTCGACAGCCGCACGACGGGCAAAACCATCGCGTACCAATCGGCCCGGCTTTTAAAGGTCCCCTTTGCCCAGCGCGACGTGTTCATCGATCATGTCCAGCAAAAAGACCTGATCCAAAAGCAGCTCGACGAACTGGTGCGCCAAGCCGAAAAACACGGCCAGGCCATCGGCATCGCCCACCCCCACCCCGAAACCCTCGAGGTCTTGCGCGAGCGCCTGCCGGCTATCCGCCAGCGGGTGGAACTGGTTCCGGCGTCACAAATGGTGCGGACCCTGATCTGATTCGGCGTCGGCGCGCACCGCCACCATGGCGACCCAGTCCTCCATCCGGCGCACCTCGACGGCTTCCAGCCCGGCGGCCTGCAAGGCCGCCTCGACCTTGGGCGCGTTGGGCGCCACGACCCCCGAGGCGATGAAGCGCCCGCCGTCGGCCATCACCCGCGCCACTTCGGGCAGGATGGGAATGATGACTTCGGAAAGGATGTTGGCCGCCACAAGATCGTAGGCACCCGTGGCCGCCTGGTGAATCGTACCGCGCCCGATGCACCAGCGTTCGGGCGCAATCGCGTTGCAGCGCAGGTTCTCGGCGGCCACGGCCACCGCCACATCGTCGATGTCCAGCCCCTCCATCGCGCCGGCCCCCAACCGGGCGGCCGCCAGCAGCAAGATCCCCGATCCGGTGCCCACATCCAGGACCCTTGCGCCGGGCTTGAGGTATGCTTCGATCAGCTCCAGGCACATACGGGTGGTGGAATGGGTCCCGCTGCCGAAGGCCATGCCCGGGTCGATCTCCAGCACGATGTCATCGGCAGCGGCGCTGTATTCATGCCAGGTCGGCTTGATCACCAGGCGCCGGCCGACCCGCAGGGGGTGAAAAAAGGCCTTCCACGACTCGGCCCAGTCCTCGTCGCGAAGGTTCCGGGTACGGATTTCAATCGCCACCCCCAGCCGGTCGAACAGCCTTGTCACACCGTCGATGACCGAGCGGCGCCTTTCGGTCAGGGTCTCGGTGACCGGCAGATACCCGAGCACGGCGTGATGCTCGGGCGGCGGGACGGCATCGGCGCCCCAATCGGCCCCCGGATCCTTTTCCGGGGTTTCGATCACCACCCCGGCAACGCCGGCCTCATAAAACCGGTCGGCGATCAGGTCGGCGGCCAACTCCGGGTCGCTGCTTTCGAAAATCACTTTCAGTTCAAGCCAATCCATGGATTACGGATCCTTTTTTCGGCCGGTATCAGCGCCCCATCGTTCCCGTGGCGGGTTGAAGTAGCCGTGCATCAGGTGCGGAAAATCGCGGCGCATCGCCCCGATCAAACGGGTCATGCCCACCGGCAGCCCCAGAGGGGCGGCGGCGGCCATGGCCCGATGGTAGCGCAGCGGATCAAAGTTGAGGTTGCGCCACTGGATCATGTCGATGCGGTGGCGCCGGACAAAGTCGGCCAGGGCCTCGGCTTCCTCGGGGCTGTCGGTAACCCCCGGGCAGTTGAGGTAGTTGACCGCCACGAAGCGCCCCCTGCCGCGGGCCAGGTCGATGCTGGCGGTCACATCGGCGAAGGTATAGTCCCGGGGACGAAAATAGGCGGTGTAGCACGGGGGGCGGACACTGTTGAGGCTGACTCGGATGCTGTCCAGGCCGGCATCAAAGAGCGCCTCCAGGACCGCCGGGCGGCTGGCGTTGGTGTTCAGGTTGACCGTTCCGCGGTCGGTCCGGCGGCGGATGATGCGGATGGCCGGCGCGATGACCTCGGCGGCCAGCAGCGGATCGCCCTCGCAGCCCTGGCCGAATGAGACCACCGCCCGGGGCACGCGCAGGATGTGAAAGAGGGCCACTTCGGCGATCTCCTCGGGCGACGGGGTGAAATCGATCCGGTTCTGGCTGCTGCACAGATCCGGATCGCTCTGCAGCGAAATACAGCCCAGGCAACGGGCATTGCAGGCCCGGGAGGTGGGCAGGGGGGCCTCGTAGCGGCCGAGAAAAAAATTCTTGCCCGCCGGGCACCCGTACTCCAGGGCGCAGCGCTCCAGGTGGCTACGCAGCCGGTTCTCCGGCATCTTCCGGCGCAGGCGGGCAACCCCGGACACCACCTTCTCCCGGGGCATGCGCCGCAGGTCCTGGCGCGGTTCGCGGTCCACCCGGATCAGGGGGGTGTGAAAGGCACCGGCGTGCCATCCCACCGCCCCGTAGCTGAAAAGCGGCAGGATCCGGGCCTCGGGGTTTTCCACAAAGGCGCTCAGCCGGGTATTGACATAGCCCGGGGAATTGAAGGCGGCCACGGCAAACAGCGGTTCTTGCGGGTCCCAGGGGTTGCGGGTCAAGGTTTCGAGCCGCCCGGTATCGAGGTTGAAAAGCACGGGAGAGCGATCCGGGAGCATCATCAATTCGCCCCCGTGGGGCATGGGCAGAGTATCGGCCGTGGTCAGGGGGAGAAAATCCCCACCGGCCATTCCCACGGCCTGGTACCCGGGCATTTCGATGATCCGGCCCCGGGCGTCGGCCGCCAGGGCAACGATCGGCTGTCTGCGGTGGAGCGCACGAGGCGGTTTTGGCGGCGCAGCCGTCATCTTCCGACCTCCTTTTCTCCGACCGGGTAGTCGTAGATGCCACCGTTGTAACTGCGGACCTTCCAGACCGCGCCGCAGCGGGCCACTACCTGCTCGGGCAGCAGAGGAACCTTGCCGCCGCCGCCGGGAAGATCGATCATAAACTGGGGCACGCCGATTCCGGGTATCCGCCCGCGCAGGGCCGACATGACGGCCAAACCGGTGGCCACAGAAGTCCGGAAATGGGCCGTACCGGCCACCGGGTCCATCTGATGCAGGTAGTAGGGCCTCACTCGGCAGGCCAGCAGGGTCCGCATCAACTCGGCCATGACAGCCGCATCGTCGTTGACGCCCCTGAGCAACACCGTCTGGCACCCCAGCGGGATTCCGGCTTGCACCAGCCGGCGGCAGGCGGCCGCGGCCGCCGGGGTCATCTCGGCCGGATGGTTGAACTGGGTGTTGACATAGAGCGGATGGTGCCGCGCCAGCATCCGCACCAGAAAAGGGGTGATGCGTTGGGGCAGGGTGCAGGGCATGCGGGTGTGAATCCGCAGCAGGGATACGTGGGCGATGGTCCTGAGCCGGGTCAGAAGCTCATCGAGGATTGCATCGTCCAGCATCAGGGGGTCGCCGCCGGAAAGGATCACTTCGCGCACCGCCGGTGTGCGCCGGATATAGGCGATCCCGGCCTCGAGGTCCGCCTTCCGGTCCTGCCGGGACCGGCCGACGCGCCGTTTGCGCATGCAGTGGCGGCAATACAGGGCACAGCGGTCCGAGACGAGAAACACGACCCGGTCCGGATAGCGGTGGATCAGTCCGGGAACCGGCGACTGGACCGCCTCTGCCAGTGGATCGGCCTCTCCGCCCTCATCCAGCAGCTCCGCCGGATCCGGCATGGCCTGGCGCCAGAACGGGTCCCCCGGAGCCTTCATCTGGTCGAGCCAGTATGGGTTGATGCGCATCGGGTAGCGGGCGGCCACCGCTTCGAGGGGCCGGCGATGCGGCAAATCGAGCCGCCGTGGCAGGGCGGCCGGGGATGTGACACTCTTGGCAAGAATCTGCTTCCAGCGAGGGGACGAAACGGTTTGATCGGTCATTGCACGGTGGTCTCTTGGGTATTGGCACGGGCGCACGCCGACGCTGCGGCGCGTCGCGTGGCGGCCAGACTACTGGAAAAGGCACCGCGATTCAAGGCAAGGATGGTCTCGTGCAGCAATTACCGCTGGGGGGCAGGGCATCGGATTTCAGGCGGGAATATCGACTCCGCAAGCGGCGGCACCGCGGTGGTCGAACCGCGGTGCCGCGCCCGGGAAGAAGCTTATTGCAGGCCGATGTCGCAGGCGGCGGTTTCCGAAACACCGCTGGCCACCACCTTGCCGTTGCGCATGAGAAAGTAGCGGTACTTGAACTGTTCCGGATAGGGATTGGGAATGCGAAAGACGCGGTTTTCCATTCCGTTGTCCAGCTTCTGGACCAGAACCGGCTGGCCCCAGGTCTTGGCCACTTCTTCGGCCGTGAGGTTGAACTTGCCGTAGTAGAGTTTGCTGAGTTGGGCCGCCGGCGGGCCTTCCGTACCGCAGGTGGCCGCTTCATTTTCCGTGCCGATGATATCGGTAACGCCGCTGGCGAGCACCATCCCGTCCTTGATGGTGAAATAGCGGTACTTTAACTGGGCCGGGTAGGGATTTTCGATCTCGAAGATCCACTGCTCGATGCCTTCATCGACGCTTTTGGACACCACCGGCTTGCCCCAGATATGTTTGACTTCTTCGGCCTTCATCGGATGCCGGCTGTAGTAGGACTCGCTGATCCGACTTAGCGGCAGGGTCGTGGTGCCGCCGCTGGCGGCCATCTTCTCCACTCCGGCCGTATCGGAAAGACCGCTGGACACCACGCGGTCGTCCTTGACGATGAAAAAGCGGTAGGAGAGGGTTTCCGGATAGGGATTGCGCACCTTGTAGACGCGTTTTTGCATCCCGTTGGCCAGATCCTGGGTCGCCACCGGCGCACCCCAGGTCTTTTCGAGCCCATCGGCCTTGAGGGGGTGCTTCTGGTAGTATTGTTCGCTCAGGGTCAAGGCCGCAGCACTGACCGCCCAAACAGAGAGAAACAAAACGACGAGGAGGGGAAACAGAAAATAAGACGGCTTTTTCATCATGGCCTCTTTGGGATTGATGTGTTTATGTTTATGTTTTTACAAAAAAATCGGTTTCCCTCAAATCAAAGGCACCAGGAGTGCAAAAACAGATAAAATCACCCACAATATATGAACATCGCTTGAATCTTTGTGATCAGGAGGATTTTTTACGCTTTTGTCATATATTCAATAACGGCCAAAATTTCAAGCTTTTTTATAGCTTGCCATGCAAGGCGCCTCTTTAAAAAGCGCCTTGCAGCCGGTGGCGCAATCCCGTGCGCCGCTGGGCGGGTCGCTGGTTATGCACGGCAATGGCCAGGGCCTTGCGACTGCCGACGAGCACCACCCGCTCGCGTCCCCGGGTCAGCGCGGTATAAAGCAGGTTGCGCTGCAGCAAAGGATAGTGCTGGGTCAGCAGGGGCACTACCACCGCCGGGTATTCAGAGCCTTGGCTTTTATGAACCGTTATGGCGTAGGCCAGGGCCAGTTGGTCCTGTTCGTCGGGGGCGTAGCGAACGTGACGTCCTTCAAACTCAACCTCCAGCACCCGGTCTTTGTCCGCCGGTCCGGCCACGATGCCGATATCCCCGTTGAACACCTCTTTGACATAGTTGTTTTTCAGGTGCATGACCTTGTCCCCCGGCCGGAACCCACCGGTTTCGGCCCCGTGCGGATTTAGGGCTTTTTGCAGCACGGCGTTGAGATTGATAGTCCCGGCCTCGCCCCGGTGCATCGGGGTGAGCACCTGGATCTGGCGGATCGGATCGCAGCCCAGTTCCTCTGCCAGGCCGCGGCACAGATCCACCACGGTGTGCACCGCCGTGGCCGGATCCTGAACTTCGATGAATTGAAATTCAGCGCCCTTGACCGAAGCGATGTCCAGATCCGGCATTGCCCCCTGGCGCAGTCGATGCGCATTGACGATAATGGGGCTGGCGGCCGACTGGCGAAAGATGGCGGTCAGTTCGTAGACCGGAATCCGTTGGCAGGCCAACAGATCGGCCAGCACGCTTCCCGGCCCCACCGAAGGCAGTTGAAAGGCGTCGCCCACCAGCAGCAGGGTAGCGCTCAAGGGCAGGGCCCGCAGCAGGTGTTCGGTGATCTCGGTGTCGAGCATCGAGGCTTCGTCCACGATCAGGGCGTCGGTATCCAGGGGATTGTCCGCACCGTGGAGAAAGCTGCCGTCTGAAGGATTCAAGCCAAGAAGCCGGTGCACCGTGACGGCGGCCCGGCCGGTGATCTCGGCCAGGCGGCGGGCGGCACGGCCCGTGGGAGCGGCAAGCAGGACCCGTCGGCCGGCGGCTTCGGCCAAGGCGCTGTAGGCCCGGATCAGGGTCGTCTTGCCGGTGCCGGGACCGCCGGTGACGATGGCGATGTGCTGGGCCAGGCTGGCCTCCAGAACTTCAAGCTGCTCCGGAGACGGCGAGACGGCCAGGGCGGCGAAAACCCGCCTGGAGATCTCTTCGGCCGGCGGCGGTGTCTCGGCAAGGGGGACGGCCAAAAGGGCGGCAATGCGCCGTACGATGACCTTTTCAGCCGCGTAGAGCGGGGCCGGATAGACCGCGGTGTCGTCCGGCTCCTCGGGGATCGGTCCTTGCACCAGGGTCCCGGCGTCGATCTGGTCCGCCAGGCTGGCTTCGGCGTCGATCCGATCGATCCCGAAACGCTGTTCAACAGCGCCCAGAAGCGCCTCGCGTGACGACCAGACATGCCCCTCGCGGCAGGCCGCATCCATGAGGTGGTGCAGACAGGCGCCCACGCGCACAGGCGCATCCGGGGCCATTCCGAGATGGGCGGCCAGGGCATCGGACAATAGAAACCCCGGCCCGGGAAGATCTTCGGCCAGCCGGTAAGGCTCGGCCCGCAGCACCGTTTCGGCTTCGGCCCCGTAAAGCCGGTGGATCCGCGCCGTGTAAGCCGGGCTGATCCCGTTGGACTGCAAAAAGTGCATCAGGCGCCGCAGTTCGTGGTGGGCCGCCCAGGCCTCGCCGATGGCCGCCGCGCGCTTGGGGCCGATTCCCGGAACCGCCTCAAGCCGGCCGTCCGCACTGTCGAGCACCGCAAGGGTGTAGGCGCCGAAAAAAGCCACCAGCCGCTCGGCCAGCGCCGGTCCGAGACCCGCGACGGCCCCCCCGGCCAGGTAGGCCCGGATCCCTTCCACATCGGCCGGCATCAGGATCTCGTAGCGCTGCACGGCAAACTGCGCGCCGAAGCGCCGGTGTTGCTGCCAGCATCCCTCCAGGCGCAGCCGCTCTTCGCCCCGCAGTCCCACCAGGTGGCCGACGATGGTGATCTGCCCCCCGTCCCGGGAACGAAAGCGGGCCACGGTGTAATGGGTCTCGCAATCCTGATAGGTGATGTGGGCGATGGTCCCTTCGATGGTCGCCGCGGTCTGCTCGGAGAACCGGCGCGCTGGTCGTGACCGGCCCGAACTCATGAAAGGATCCTCCGGGTAAAGCGCCCCATGATCCATCCGGCGGCAGCGGCCAGATCGTCGCACACCGCGTCCGGGGCCGCATCCTGGCGTTGCAGTTCGGCCAGCGCCGGGCCCCAGCGGCCGGTGCGCACCAGCACCGTCGCCCGGCATCCGGCGTTGCGGCCGCAGAGGATGTCCCTGGCGCTGTCGCCCACCATTACGGCGGCGGCCGGATCCAGGCCGTGGCGCCGGCAGGCCGCCTCGATCAGGCCGGGGTGAGGCTTGCGGCAGCAACATCCTTCCTGCGGCAAATGGGGGCAAAAAAGGACGTCGCGAAGCCGGCCGCCATGGCGCCGGACGGCCTCGCCCATGCGGGTGTGGATCTCTTCAAGGTCCGCCAGGCTGATCAGGCCGCGGCCGATGCCCGACTGGTTGGTGACCACCACCAGGGCGAACCCGGCCGCCGTAAGCCGCTTTAGCGCTTCAAGGCTGCCGGGGATGAACCGGAATTCGGCCCAGCCCTTGATATAGGCGTCCGAGTCGTGGTTGATCACCCCATCGCGATCGAGAAAGACCACCGGCTGAGTCATCATGCTCCTGCTCGCCGGGCTCATTCGGCGATGGTAAAGGCCCCATCGAAGCCGGCGGCGCGCAGCTGCGCCTTGAAACGGGCCGCCTCCGAGAGGATCGTGGCACGCCCGAGGCGCACGCCGTACAGATTGCCGTGGTCGGCATGAAAATAGGTCGTGATGTGTACGTTGGCGTAGGCGGGGGCCAGGCGGTCGCGCAGGCGGTAGGCATTGGCCGGCTCCTTGAACGCCCCCACCTGGAAGGTGAAGTTGCCGTGATCGTAGTCCAGGGGCGCATAGACCGGTGCCTGCCCCGGCCCGGCTGCGGCCGTCCGCCGCCCCAGGGCAACGACCTTCACCCGGGCCGTTCCCGGTTCGACCACCCCCAGTTTGCGGGCCGCCCCGTAAGAAAGATCGATGATGCGCCCGTCGACGAATGGGCCGCGGTCGTTGATGCGCAGATCCAGACTCCGGCCGTTTTCCAGGTTTTGCACCTCGACCCAGGTGCCCAGCGGCAGGGTCTTGTGCGCCGCGCTGACCGCATACATGTCGTACGACTCGCCGTTGGCGGTGGGCCGCCCGTGAAACTGCCGGCCGTACCAGGAGGCCAGACCCTCTTCCACATAGCCCTGGGCACTGGGCAGGGGTTGATACCACTTGCCGTCGATGGCGTACGGCTTGGGCAGCCGGGGGGCTTCCGGCGGCGCGGGCGGCTGCCGTGCCGGTTCGGGTGCACCGGGCGGAACCGTTAAAACAGGACGCGGTTCGGATGCGCACCCGGCCGCCAGCCAGAGGATCAGGAGCCAAGCGAACCAGCCAAGACCGGTACCGGCCCGGCCAGAGGCCGGACCCGCGCCTTTCAACGCGGCCGCCCCATCCTGCTGCACCTTCCGGTCAGGCATCGAGCGCGATCCTGATCACATCGCGCATCTTTTCAACGAAGTGAAACGCGATCTGTTGCTTGACCGGCTCGGGAACGTCCTCGAGGTCCTTTTCGTTGCGTTTGGGCATGATGATCTCACGAATCCCGGCCCGGTGCGCCGCCAGGATCTTTTCCTTGATTCCGCCCACCGGCAGGACCTGGCCGCGCAGGGTGATTTCACCGGTCATGGCCAGATTTTTTTTGACCTTGCGCCCGGTGAGCAAAGAGGCCAGCGCGGTGAGCATGGTCACCCCGGCCGAAGGGCCGTCCTTGGGAATGGCCCCGGCCGGCACGTGAATGTGCAGGTCGCGGGTTTCGTAGAATTTTTCGTCCACCCCGAGGGATTTGGCGTTGGCGCGGATAAAGCTCAGGGCCGCGGTGGCCGATTCTTTCATCACATCGCCCAGTTGGCCGGTCAGGGTCAGTCCCTTGCCCCCTTTCATGGCCGTGGCCTCGATAAAAAGGAGGCTGCCGCCCACCGGGGTCCAGGCCAGCCCCATGGCCACCCCCGGGGTCAGGGTCCGCTCGGCGGCTTCCGGCACCAATTTTTCGGGTCCCAGATACCGGTGCAGATCGCGGATGCGGATGGTCACGGAGGTCGCCTTTTCCTGGGCGATCAGGGTGGCTACGCCGCGGCAGACGGTGGCGATTTCCCGTTCCAGGTTGCGCAGTCCCGCTTCCCGGGTGTAGCCGCCGATGATGCGCCGCAAGGCCCCTTCGGTAAACTTGACCTGGCTGGCGTTCAGACCGTGGGCCTCGCGCTGGCGCGGGACAAGATAGCGCTGGGCGATCTTGACCTTCTCGTCCTCGGTATAGCCCACCAGTTCTAGCACCTCCATGCGGTCGAGCAGGGCCGGCGGCACCGTGTCGAGCATGTTGGCGGTGGTGATGAACATCACCTTGGAAAGATCGAAGGGCACATCGAGATAATGGTCGGAAAAGGAAAAATTCTGCTCCGGATCAAGAACCTCGAGCAGGGCCGAAGACGGATCGCCGCGAAAATCGCTTCCCACCTTGTCGATCTCATCGAGCATGAAAATCGGGTTTTTCGATTCGGCCCGGCGCAGGCCCTGGATGATGCGTCCCGGCAGGGCGCCCACGTAGGTGCGCCGGTGGCCGCGGATTTCGGCCTCGTCGCGGACCCCGCCCAGGGCGATGCGGTGAAATTTACGCCCCAGAGCCCGCGCGATGCTGCGCCCCAGGGATGTCTTGCCCGTGCCCGGGGGACCGACGAAACAAAGGATCGGCCCCTTGGAGTCGGGCTTGAGCTTGCGCACCGCCAGGTATTCCACGATGCGTTTCTTGACCTTTTGCAGGCCGTAATGGTCCTCGTCGAGAACCTGCTGGGCCTTGTTGATATCCAGGTTGTCCTCGGTGGTGGCGTGCCAGGGCAAAGAGGTGATCCAGTCCAGGTAGGTGGCCGCCACCGTGTACTCGGCAGAAGACGGATGCATGCGCGCCAGGCGGCCGACTTCGCGCTCGGCCTCTTTCAGGGCCTCGGGCGGCAGGTTGGCCGCCTCGACGCGGGCCCGGTAGTCTTCCACCTCCACCTGGCTTTCATCCTTTTCCCCCAGCTCCTCCTTGATCGCCTTGAGCTGCTGGCGCAGGTAGTACTCGCGCTGGCTGCGTTCCATGTCCCCCTTGACCTGGCTCTGGATCTTGTTGCCCAGCTCGAGTATTTCAAGCTGCTGGGTGGCGATGCGGGTCACGGTGCGCAGCCGTTCCTTGATGTCGATGGATTCGAGCACCTGCTGTTTTTCCACCACGGAAGTGTTGATGGTCGAGGCGACCATGTCGGCCAGGATGCCCGGCTCCTGGATCGATTTGCCCATGACCGCGATCTCCTGGGGCAGCCCCGGCGACAGCTCCACGATACGCACGAAGAGGTTTTGCAGATTGGTCTTGAGGGCCTCGATCTCCGTGTCATGATATTCGATGTCTTCTAGATGGGTCACCCGGGCCTGGAGATACGGTTTTCCGTCCACGAAGTCCTGAACCTTGAAGCGCCCCAGGCCCTGAACGAGCATCTGAGCCCGGTTGTCCTCGGTTTTGGCCATCTTGAGGATGATGGCGGCTGTGCCGAACTCGGCCATATCTTCGATCAGGGCTTTGGCCTGCTTGTTTTCCCCGGGGGGGTTTTTGGAAACCAGCAGTCCGACGATCCGTTTGGCCGCCATGGCCTCATCCACCAGGCGCACCGAGTCCCCTTCCATCACCACCAGGGGAAGCACCATTTTGGGGAAAAGGGCAGCGTCGAAAAGCGGCAGAATCGGTACGACGTCGGGCAGGTTCTCCGGATTTATCGCGGCCTGCGTTTGCGTCTCTGTCATGGGGACCTCCACGAAAAAAGCGAAAAGGCTTGCCGATTGCAGTAACGGCTCCAGCGGCCGGGCATCGTCGTCATCCGTCCAGGATCTGGATTCGCTGCGGTTTGTCCTGCTGCAGCTTGGCCAGCCGGATCTGCAAAAAGCCGTTGGTGTAAGACGAAGAGACCACCTCAGGATCAATGGGCGCCGGCAGGTAAATGATCCGTTCGAAACGCCCGTACTGGATCTCCGCCAGGCGGTAGGTGGCGTTGCGGCTTCGCGGCGGTTCACTGCGCTGGCCGTGGATACGCACCGCGCGGCTGTTGATCTCCACCTCCAGGTCTTCCTTCGAAACGCCGGAAATCTCTGCCCACAGCAAGATTTCTTCCGGGGTTTCGCAGATGTCCATGGGAGGGGTCCAACTGCCGGAGCTGCTGAACATCGGATTGACCGCACGCGGGCGGAAGATGTCCTCCAGGGTTCGCTCGAAGCCTGATCCCAGCGGATCGAAATCCTTGCCAAAGCGAATTTTGATATAGTCCATGTTCGGCTCCTGGGGTTGATCGGTGGCGCATGGCAGTCGGACGCGCCGTCATTTTCGAACGCAGCGCTTCGCTCCGGGGCCGCTCCGGCTGGGGCCGGCGGCGTCCAACAGCGGCAAACGCTGCTAAACCTAACATCGAAAAGAGGCCTTGTAAAGGGCGGCCGAAACGGCAGAGGGTTGAAATCTTATGGAATTTTCCAAAATCGGCACCCTGCCGCCCACCTTGACTCGGCCTGCGCGGTGGTTAGAATAAAACGTTGACACCGTCACCCAAGGAGGGGATATGGCCATCATTCGCTGGGAGCCCTTTAACAACCTTTCCAGGCTTCAGGACCGGATCAACCGTATGTTCGAGGAGGCCTTCAGCAGCGCATCGGGAGGGGACGAGGCCTTGGCCGCCTGCGCCTGGAAACCCGATGTGGATATTTACGAGGACGATCAGGGCATGGTGGTGGTGGCGGATTTGCCCGGGGTGGCCAAGGAGCAGATCGCCCTTGAGATCAAAGACGAGGTCTTGACCCTGAGCGGCAAGCGCGGCGATGCCGACGACGCCCCCGTGCCCGACCAGGGCTACATTCTCAAGGAACGCGGTTGCGGCACCTTCAGGCGCACGTTCCGCATGCGTGCCCCGGTGGACCCGTCCTCCATTTCAGCGCGCTTCAAGGACGGGGTCCTGGAGATCCGCATTCCCAAACCCGAGGCTGAAAAGGTCCGCAAGATTCCCATCGCCATCGATTGACGCCCGAACAAGCGATAGGCTTTGCCCGCAAGCCGCTTTCAGGCTATCATGACCGGCATGCAAGCAGACGGATCGCGGCCGCACCTGGCCCTGGTGGGCCTCCAATACCTGCTTTACTTCGGTGTCTTTGGCATCTACCTGCCGTATTTCAACCTCTACTGCTACCACATCGGTTTTTCCGGCCTCCAGATCGGGATCATCTCGGCCCTGCGCTCGGTGGTGCTGGTGGTTTCGGCCCTGGCCTGGTCGGTGCTGGCCGACCGCTTCCACCGCCGGCGGGCCATCTTCATCGGTTGCAGCCTGGCCAGCGCGGTTGCCTGGTCTTTTTACATGGCCAGCGACCGGTTCGTCCCGATGCTCCTGGTCACCCTGGTCTACGGGATCTTCTACGCCCCGCTGATCTCCTTTCTCGAAGCGTTCAGCCTGGACGCCCTGGGCGAACGCAAACGGCGCTACGGCGCCCTGCGGGCCTGGGGGTCCATCGGCTTTATCGTCGTGGTCCTGGCCATGGGCCAGGTGCTCTCCCGCCACCCGGTACAAATCATTCTGATTTTGATTCTGGTCGGCTCGGCCCTCCAGGCCCTCTTCGCCACAGCCCTGCCGCGGCCAGCCTCCGGCCCGGGACGGCCGGTGTGGCGCGGGGCCAAACCGCTTTACCAGCCGCGCCTGTGGCTCTTTTTGGGCGGCGCCTTTCTCATGCTGGTCAGCCACGGCGCCTACTACGGTTTTTTTTCCATCTACCTGGAGCAATGCGGCCACACGCCGCCTTTTATCGCCATGGCCTGGGCCCTGGCGTCCATGGCCGAAATCGTGGCCATGCTCAGTTCAGAAAAACTTTTCGGCCGCTTTTCCCTGAACCAGGTGCTGGTCTTCTCCTTCGGGGCCGCAGCCCTGCGCTGGTTCCTGGTCTGGTCCGCCAGCGCCCCTGCGGCCATCGTGGCCACCCAGCTGCTGCACGCCGTGACCTACGGGGCCTTTCACATGGCCAGCATCCTGTATATCGACACGCTGATGCCGCCTGAAGCCAAGACCCTCGGCCAAGCCCTCAACAACGCGGTGACCTACGGGCTCGGGTTGATGGCCGGATTTTTTCTCAACGGGTATCTCTTCGAGGTTCTGGGAGCGCGGCCGCTGTTTCTGGTCAGCGCCGGGATCGCCCTTGGCGGGGGGCTCTTGATGGCCGCCTCCCTGAAACCGGAATTATCAACGCCCGGATCTCAAAGCGATTAATCAGCCAAAGACCGTGATCCGGCAGCGCCTCTGGCGCTGAAGCGAACCGTTCATCCTTGCGAGAACCGTTTTTCCTGCCCCCGTCTTCATTCTTTCTTCATTTTGACCTGCTACATTGCCCGTCGAATCGGGTTGACCCGCAAGGATGCGGACCGGTTCTTCTGGCCGCCATACACGGCGGTGATCGTATTTCGCGTTCGAGGGCAAACAGATATGCGTTCTTCCTTCCTGCCGTTTTCCAGACCGTCCATCAGCGAGCCGGAAATCGAAGCGGTGGCCGCTGTCCTGCGCTCCGGGTGGATCACCACCGGCCCGAAAACGGCCGAGTTTGAAGCGGCCTTCCAAGCCTACTGTAATGCCGGGGCAACCGCGGCCCTGTCTTCCGGCACTGCGGGCATGCATCTTCTGCTGACCGCCTTGGGCATCGGACCCGGCGACGAGGTGATCACCCCCTCGATGACCTGGGTTTCCACGGTCAACCTCATCGTGCTTTGCGGTGCCACCCCGGTTTTCGCGGATATCGACCGTGATACCCTCCTGCTCTCGGCCGAAGCCGTTGAACCGCTGGTCACCGAGCGTACCCGGCTGATCGTTCCGGTGCATTTTGCCGGCGCGGCAGTAGACATGGACCCGCTGCGGCAACTGGCTTCGGCCAAGGGTATCCATCTGGTCGAAGACGCGGCCCATGCCGCTGGCGCCGAATACCGGGGGGAAAAGATCGGCCGGCGCGGCACCGCAATCTTTTCCTTTCATCCCATCAAAAACATGACCTGCGCCGAGGGAGGGATGTTTTGTACCGACAGCCCCGATCTTATCGAACGCATCCGCCGCCTGAGGTTTCACGGGCTTGGCGTGGATGCCCATGACCGCCTCATGCAGGGCCGGTCCGCCCAGGCCGAAGTGCAGGCGCCCGGATTCAAGTACAACCTGACCGATATGGCGGCGGTCCTCGGGCTGGGTCAACTGCGCCGGCTGGATGAATTCAACCGCAAACGGGCGCTTCTGGCCGCCCGCTACCGGGAACTGCTCAGCGACGTGGATGAAATCCGGCCTCTTGCCCTACCGTCGCATCCCGTGCGCCACGCCTGGCACCTTTTCGTTGTCCGTCTGGCCACCCGGCGCGCCGGCATGGATCGGCAGATCTTCATGGCGGAGCTGAAAAAGCGCAATATCGGCACCGGCATCCATTTCAAGGCGGTGCACCGGCAGCAATACTACCGCGAGACGTTGCACCTGGCCCCAGGCCGCCTGCCGAACACCGAGTGGAATTCGGATCGGATCTGTTCCCTTCCCCTGTTTGCCGACATGACTGCGGAAGAGGTGCAAGAGGTGGTCGCGACCATCAAAGAGGTGCTCGCATGAACGCACCGGCGCTTTCGCTCGTCATCCCGGCCTATAATGAAGAAAAAAACCTGCCTGAACTCATCGCGCGTTGTCTGTCGGCCTGCCGCACCACCGGGCGGCCCTTCGAGATCATCCTGGTGGATGACGGCAGCCTGGACGGTTCTCACGAGATCCTCGCCCGGTCCGCCAAGCGTCACCCCGAGGTGATCGGCGTGATCTTAAACCGCAATTACGGGCAGCACGCCGCCGTGTTCGCCGGTCTGGAGCAAAGCCGGGGAGAGATCGTCGTCACCCTGGATGCCGATCTTCAAAATCCTCCCGAGGAGATCCCGAACCTGGTGCGCGAGATGGACCGGGGCGTGGATGTCGTGGGGACGGTGCGCCGATGCCGGCAGGACTCGGTCTTCCGCCGCATGGCCTCGGCGCTGGTCAACCGTATGGTCCGGCAGGCCACCGGCGTGATGATGCATGATTACGGGTGCATGCTGCGGGCCTACCGGCGCCCGGTGGTCGAGGCCATGCTCCAATGCACGGAACGGTCCACCTTCATTCCCATTCTGGCAAACAGCTTTGCCGGCAAAACCGCCGAAATCCAGGTGCAGCACGCACGCCGCGAAAACGGCAGTTCCAAGTACGGTATCATCAAACTGGTTTCGCTCCAGTTCGACCTGCTCACCGCCATGTCCACCTTTCCCTTGCGCCTGCTCTCTTTGCTGGGAGCGGTAATCGCCGCCTCCGGCGTCGGTTTCGGGGCCGTGCTCATGGTCCTGCGGCTGGTCTACGGGGCCGTGTGGGCCGGCGAGGGGGTGTTCACGCTCTTTGCCGTCCTTTTTGTCTTTATCGGCGCCCAATTTATCGGCCTCGGGCTGCTCGGCGAATACATCGGACGGATCTATCACGATGTTCGCAGCAGACCCCGTTTTTTCATCCACGCAATTCATGGCGCCCCCCCACCGGTGACAAGGGGTGGCCAATCCGGCACCGAATCGCAGGCCGGGTTGCGGATCGCAACGGCTGGACCTGCGTTCAGGAGAACCCCATGAAAACCGTTGTTCTTGCCTACCATAACATCGGATGCGTCGGCATCAGAGCGCTCCTGGCCCATGGATTCGAAATCCAGGCGGTCTTCACCCATAGAGACGATCCGAATGAGAATCTCTGGTTCGAGTCGGTGGCCGAACTGGCGGCGGCCCACAGTATCCCGGTCTATGTGCCGGAGGATATCAACCATCCCCTCTGGGTTGCCCAAATAAGGGAAATGGGGCCGCAGATCCTCTTTTCATTCTATTACCGGAACCTGGTGGGCAAAGAGATTCTCGCTGTTCCGCCGCTCGGGTGCCTCAACCTGCACGGCTCGCTTTTGCCCCGCTATCGGGGCCGGTGCCCGGTGAATTGGGTTCTGATCCACGGTGAAAAGCAAACCGGGGTCACCCTGCACCATATGACGCAACGGCCGGATGACGGCGACATCGTCGGGCAAAAGCCCGTATCCATCGATGATGACGACACGGCCACCAGCCTTCACCGAAAGCTTGCCGTCGCGGCCGGCGGACTGCTGGACGACCTGCTGCCGGAAATCCGCCAGAACCGGGCCGGGCGCAGACCGCAGGATCCGTCGAAGGCCGGCTATTGCCGCGGGCGGAAACCGGCGGACGGCGTCATCGACTGGACAACGGACGCCGGCAGCGTGTGCAACCTGGTGCGGGCGGTGACCCGGCCCTATCCGGGCGCTTTTTCCTGGCTCGGCAATCACAAATGCCTCTTTTGGCAGGTCGCCGCCGCAACCTGTCCCGGTGATGCATCTGCGGGCACGGTGGTTTCCACGGATCCATTGATCATCGCCTGCGGCCGCGGCGGGGTTGAGGTGCGCTTTGCCCAGCCTGAAGGCGGCGTCTACATGAGCGGCAGGCAACTGGCGCAGGAGCTCAACCTGGCCGTCGGCATACGATTCAACGGCCGGACGGATGCGGTCCAGGAACAGCGGCGCAAGAAGCATGTGCTGATCCTCGGGGTGAACGGCTTTATCGGCAACCATCTCAGCCAGCGGCTGCTGGAAAGCGGCCGCTACGAAGTGCACGGCATGGATTTGTGCGCCAACAGTATTGAACACCTGATGGGACGGGCGGACTTTCATTTCACCGAAGGGGACATCTCGATCATGCGAGAATGGATCGAGTATCATGTGCGCAAGTGCGACATCATCCTGCCGCTGGTGGCCATCGCTACCCCCATCGAGTATGTCCGCAACCCCCTGAAGGTGTTCGAACTCGATTTCGAGGAAAACCTGCGCATCGTCCGCTATTGCGTGAAATACGGCAAGCGCTTGATTTTCCCCTCAACCTCGGAGGTCTACGGCATGTGTGACGATTCCGAGTTTGACGAGCAGCGATCCAATTTCGTCCTGGGGCCGATCCACAAACAGCGTTGGATCTACTCGTGCAGCAAACAGATGCTCGATCGGGTGATCTGGGCCTACGGTGCCGACCGCGGTCTGGCCTTCACCCTGTTTCGACCCTTCAACTGGGTCGGCCCCAAACTCGACTCGCTGCAATCCGCCCGCATCGGCAGCTCCCGGGTGATCACCCAGTTCATCCTGAACCTGGTGCAGGGGTCCCCGATTCGACTGGTGGACGGCGGGCGCCAGAAGCGCTGCTTTACCGATGTCAAGGACGGCATCGACTGCCTGTTCCGCATCATCGAGGACCCGCAGGGGGGCTGCAACGGCCGGATCTTCAATATCGGCAACCCGGACAACGAATTCAGCATGCAAGAGCTGGCCGACATGCTCCGGGAAAGATTCGCCGCCCACCCGCTTCGCCGCTTCTTCCCTCCCGATGGCGGGATCCAGTGCATCGAAGCGCGGGCGTTTTACGGATCGGGCTACCAGGACGTCCAGCACCGCCGTCCCTCCATCCGGGAGGCACAGCGGATTCTGGGATGGCAGCCGAAGGTGCCTTTTGCCCAGTCGATCAATGAAACCCTCGATTACTTTCTCCACGATGTCGTGGACTGCACCCCGGACGGATCATGTGCCCTATCGGCCTGCGTATAGACGTCGACACCCTGCGCGGCACCCGCCTCGGGGTCCCGAACCTGATCGCTTCGCTGGGCCGCCGCCATATCCGGGCCAGCTTCTTTTTTTCGGTGGGGCCGGACAACATGGGCCGCCATCTGTGGCGCCTGCTGCGGCCCGCTTTTCTGGCCAAGATGTTCAGAACCCGGGCGGCCGGTCTCTATGGTTGGGATATCCTCTTGCGGGGAACGCTTTGGCCCGGTCCGGTGATCGGCAGGCGCTGCCCGGGCCCGATCCGCGCAACCGCCGAAGCGGGCCACGAGGTCGGACTGCATGCCTGGGACCATCACCGCTGGCAGACACGGATCGAGAGGATGGACCGAACCGCCGTGTACGATGAAGTCAAAAAGGGGATGGGGCTGCTGACGCAGATCCTGGGAAGGGCGCCCGAGAGTTTTGCAGCCCCCGCCTGGCGGGTCACCCCCGAGGCCCTTGCAGCCCTGGAGCAATTTGCTTTCCGATACCAATCCGACTGCCGCGGCCATGGCCGCTTTTACCCCATCATCCCGGGCCGACGGTTGCGCCATGTCCAGGTGCCGGTCACCCTTCCGACCTACGATGAGCTCATCGGCCTGAAATGCACGCCGGAAACCTACAATGACTGTTTGCTCGCCATGATCCGCCCCGGCCGGCTCAACGTACTGACCCTCCACGCCGAAGTGGAAGGGATCGGTTGCCTGGCCCTGTTGGAAGATTTCCTGGACAAGGCCGCACGCCGCGGTATCGACTTCAGGCCCCTCGGCGACCTCGCCTCGCGCAGCCCGGACATCCCGCAATCGGGCATCCACCCGGCGGCGCTGATCGGAAGAGACGGCTGGCTGGCCTGCCAGGCGCAAACCGCCGGTTTGGATCAACCGGCCGCCCCTTTTTGAAACGACGAATCGATCGAACAGAGGAAACCGATGAACGGTAAAACGGGACATGCCGCCCTGCTGTTGTTCTTTGTGCTGTCATACCTTATGCCCCTGGGGGTTCGCGACCTCGTCGTACCGGATGAAACGCGCTATGCCGAGATTCCCCGGGAGATGATCGCATCCGGCGACTGGATCGTGCCTCACCTCGACGGCCTGCGCTATTTTGAAAAACCGGTGCTGGGGTACTGGGTGCATGCCGGATCGCTCCTGCTTTTCGGGGATAACAATTTTGCCGTTCGCCTGCCGTCCGCGTTGGCGGTCGGGTTGACGGCATTGTTGATCTTTGTATCGGTAAGGCGCGCTTCGCGTTGCGAGGGTGAGGATGACGGTGTCGCGGCCCGCCTGGCGGCCCTGGTCTTTTTGTCCTGCTTCTGGGTTTTCGGGGTAGGCAACACCGCTGTCCTGGACAACCTTTTCGCCCTCTTTCTGACCGCTTCCATCACGGCCTTCTTCTTCGCATCCGAAGCGCAGCCGGGTTCGCCAGGGGAAAAAGGCTTTTTGGCGCTAGCCGGACTGGCCTGCGGCCTGGCCTTTTTGACCAAGGGGTTTCTCGCCTTTGCCATACCCGTCTTGGGCCTGGCCCCCTATCTGGTGTGGCAACGCCGGTATTCGGATCTATTGCGCATGAGCTGGCTGCCCTTTCTTGGCGCAATCCTGGCGGCCCTGCCCTGGAGTATTGCCATCCATCTGAACGAACCGGATTTTTGGCGCTATTTTTTCTGGAATGAACATATCCGCCGTTTTATGGCCCACAACGCCCAGCACAAGGCGTCTTTTTGGTTTTACTTTTTGACGGCGCCGGCAGTGGTGATGCCCTGGATCTTTGTGGTCCCTGCGGCCGTACCGGGAATAAGAAGACGCCTGTCAGAACAGGGCGCCCGGGGCCGGCTGGCAAAGTTATGCCTTTGCTGGCTGGCGCTGCCCTTTTTGTTTTTCTCGCTGTCCAACGGAAAGCTGCTCACCTATATTCTGCCCTGCTTTCCCCCCTTTGCCATCCTCATGGCCTACGGGATGACGCATATCTTCAGGCAGAAAGGCGGCAACAGGCTTTTCCAGGGGGGGATTGCCGGATGCGCAACGTTGTTCGGGCTGATCCTGGCTGGATTCTTGATTGTTCAATGGGTCGGCTTCAATCAGTTCCGGCCATATGCCAGGCACTGGCAGGTCGTGATGGTTGTCAATGGCCTTGTTTTCTTGATCCTGTCTTGTTTCTGGGCCTTGAAAAGTCGCCGGGGAAAAGACAAGGTCATCATTTACGGCATGGCGCCGCTTATCCTATTTTTCAGCGTTCATTTTACCGTGCCGGATCAAACCAACGCGGTGAAGTCGCCCGGTCCTTTTATCCAACAGCACGCCCAGGCCATAGCCGATGACGCAATGATCATTGCCGACGAAAATTCCATCAGGGCGGTCTGCTGGTATTTGAAACGAAACGATGTTTACGTGCTTGGAAACACGGGCGAACTCGATTATGGATTGACCTATCAGGATGCAGGCTCAAGATTGCTTGACCTGCGCTCGGCTGCCGGCCTGATCGATGTAAACCGGGGCAGAACGGTGCTGATCGCCCGGGTCGAGAATATGGATCGTTGGCGGGCTCAGCTTCCGGCGCCCGCTTATCAGGACCGCAGCGCCCCTTCGGGTTATGGGTTATGGAAGTATTGATTGGCCCGCATTTTGCCGCACCCCCCGGCACCACCTGACGGACCGGATGGACGATCGGCAAAACATGGTAAAAAACCGGACCCTCTTTGGAGACGCACGCCTGTGAGAATCCTGATCGCAGATGACGACAGCTCGTTGCTGGAACAATTGCAGAATATTTTAACCGGCCAACGTTACATCGTCGAGACGGCAACCGATGGGAAAACGGCCTTGGACAAACTGTTCGAAGCCCCCTTCGACGCCATCCTGCTTGACATCATGATGCCCGCAATGGACGGAATGACCCTTTTGAAGCAGATGCGAAAGGCGGGAATAGAGACTCCGGTGCTCATGCTTACCGCCAAGGGAGATGTGGGGGATCGGGTCAGGGGACTCGATCTTGGAGCGGACGATTATCTGGCCAAACCGTTTTCCATTGACGAACTGTTGGCCCGCGTGCGGGCTTTGATGAGAAGAACCGGAGGCCAGTGCGACTCGGTCTTGCAGGTTGCCGACCTTGAACTTGACACGGTAACACGCAAAGTGACCAAGCGTGGAAAACCGGTGGAGCTGACCCCCAGGGAGTTTTCCATCCTTGAGTTTCTCCTGCACAACAAGAACCGGACCGTATCGCGGTTCAGCCTGACGGAGCATGTCTGGGGGGACGACTTCGACCCTTTCAGCATGTCCAATTTCATGGATGTCCACATCAAAAACCTGCGTCATAAGATAGGGGATTCGGGCCGGGGGAAAATTATCCGGACCATCCGCGGGGTCGGGTATATGATCGGAAACGGGCAACCATGACCGTCAAGACAAGAATCACCCTCTTTATTGTCGGGGCCGGCTTCTTTTCCAGCCTGCTGTTTTCCGTGGTCGTATTTTATGAATTGATCGAGCAGCCGTTCAAACTGCTGGACTCCATGCTCAAGGAGGAAGCGTACGAAACAGCCGCAATCATCATAAAAGGACAAAAAGAATCGGAACCATTTCCTGCTGACGCCGCACCCCGGCCACGAAAAGAATATTGGATCGAGATATACGAGGCGCCCCAAAACAAAATGCTCTTCCGGTCTGACCTGGCCAAAGCGGTAAAACTTCCCCCGATAAAGCCCGGATCCAGCGCCATTGCCACGGTTGCCCTTGCTGACGGACAACTCAATCGTGAACCGGGAAAAAACAAAGAGACAACCTTCCGGACCAAAACCTTCGCCATTGAGCTGGACGGCCGGGCGCTGATTGTTCAAATCGCCCGGCCCATGGAAAAGCTGAATGAAGAAATCCGGGATTTGGGTTTCGGAATTTTGGCCGGGCTCGTTTTTTCCACCCTGGCCCTGATCGCCGCCAGCCGTTTCGTGGCCGGCAAAATTTTGCAGCCTATCGGTCGAATGAAGGACCTGGCTCAGGATATCAGTGAAAAAAATCTTGATAAACGCCTACCGGCAGGAGAAGGCCGGGATGAATTCAGCGAACTGGCCAGAACCATCAACCGGATGCTCGACCGGCTGCAATATTCTTTTGAGCGGCAAAGGGATTTTCTCTTCGATACATCCCACGAATTGAAAACGCCGCTGACCACCATGCGGCTGGCTGTCGATGAAATCTGCACCCATGACCCTCGAACAGCACCGTCTGCCACCCGGGAAAATCTTTCTCGGGTGAAAAATCAGGTCTTGCGCATGGAGCGGCTGGTCAAGGACCTGTTGAACCTGTCCGCCCTGGAAGCTCTCAGCGGGTTGGATCGCCGGCCGGTTCAACTGACCGCCTTGTTGTCATCGCTTGCAGAGGAGTATCGATTTCTTACCGATGCGCGGAATATCACCATGGACGTGCGTCTGTCGGAAAATCTCATCATCCATGGAGACGCGGAAAAACTGCGCCGCGCCTTTTCAAACATGCTGGACAACGCCGTCAAGTACAATGTCGATGGGGGGCGGGTTGAACTGGCATCTGACCAATCCACCGCCGAATTGACGGTGACCATCGGAAACTCGGGGCCGGGGGTTGCCGAGTCCGAAATCCCGCGCGTGTTCGATCAATTCTACCGGATCGAAAAGTCCCGTTCGATCCGGCATGGGGGCTCCGGTCTAGGCTTGAGCATCGTCAAACGGATTATCGAGCTTCATAACGGGACGGTGCAATTTAAAAGCGAACCCGGGCGCTGGACCAGAGTGATCGTGACCCTGCCCTGGTAGTGCGCGACAATCTTCAAAGCACGATCATCGTCAATCCCCGCGCCGAGGATTGACCAGATAGCGCATCCAGAGGCCCAGGCTGTTGCCGGCGAGCATGGCGCGGTCGAAGGCCTCCAGGCCCTGGCGCAGGGCCGCAGAATCGGCGAACCAGGACGAGCGGCGCACGAAGGGTCCGTTTGCATCAAGGGTCTTGACCACCTGGGCCGGATTGCCCGCCGCCACCACGTTGGCCGGCACGTCGCGCACCACCACCGCCCCGGCCCCGAGAATGCTGTTGCGGCCGATGGTCACTCCCTTGCAAACGATGACTCCATCGCCGAGCCAGACATTGTCCTGGATGGTCACCGCATCCGCCGGACCCATCGAAAGCCGGTCATAGACCCCGTGCCAGTCCGCATCGGTGACATATACCCCGTTGGCGAACATGCAGTCGTTGCCCACAGAGACCCGGGCGGCGCTGTGAATCCGCACCCCGGGACAGATCAGGGCGCTGTGGCCGATGGAAATGGCGCCCCGATCCGGCCGGTTGGACCAGACCGAAAGGCGCACCCGGCCGTCGCTGGCGGCAATGATGGTGGCATGATCGCCGATGGTGATGCGCGGCCCGAAAATCTCCACGTGCCAGGGGCGCATGAATACCGCGCCGCGGCCGAGATGGTCCAGGTGCGGCCGGACGCGCCGGCGGGCATACCCGGCCTGGAAGCGCAGCCAGAGGCGTTTAAGCCAGTAGGGACGATGATCTTTTCGCATGCGGCGGGTCGCAACCTGCCATCAGGCGCCGGCGGCCGGGCGCCAGAACCGGTGGCTGAACAAACGGGTCGCGGGGGTCAGATGAAAAAGGGCATCGGCGGCCATCAGGACCACGGCATTGGTCCAGGTGATCTTTTCCTCGGGCCACACCGTCATGTCCGGGATGGTGTGGCCGCACCAGAAGGTGCCGTCCTCGAAACGTTTTTCGACGATCCAGCCGAATATCGTGCCGGCCAGGGAACTGTTGCCCATGGCGTCAAGGGCCAGGCAGAGTTCGGAGGTTTCGGCGATGGTGATCCAGGGCTCATCGGAAACGCACTTGACCCCCTGGCCTTCGACCACGAATTTCTTCCAGTTTTTCTCGATGCGCCGGCGGGCCTCGGCCCCGGTCAGCGCGCCGCAGAGCACCGGATAGAACCAATCCATGGAAAAACGCGACTTGGTAACGTTGAAGCGGTGGCGCTCGTAGCGGATGGCATGGGCCAGGCGCTGCATCGCCGAGCGCCAGACCGGGCGCCGCAGCCCGAGCTGCTCGGCCACGGCCAAGGCGCAGCGCAGGCTCATCAGCACCGAGCTGGAGCCGGTCAGCAGCGCCATCTGGTCCACCCGCCCCTCGGGGCTGATGGCCCAGTAGATTTCGCCGCCCGGAGCCTGAAGGCTCACGGCAAAATCGATGGCCCGTTCCACGGTGGGCCAGAAATACGCGAGAAACGCCAAGTCCCGCGTCAGCAGGTAATAGTGGAATACGCCCACGGCGATGTAGGCGGCCATGTTGGCATCGCGGGTGCAATCCTCCGGCCGCCCGTCGCGGTAGGCAGAATACCAGCTTCCGTCTGCGAGCTGTTTTGCCCGCATCCAGTCAAAGGCCCGCCGGGCGGCTTGAAGATGCCCGGCAATGGCCAGCCCCATGGCCGCCTCGATATGATCCCAGGGATCGGTTTTCCCGCCAATATGCCAGGGGATTTCGCCTTCGGGGGATTGGGTGTCGAGGATCAGGGCCGCCACTGCATCCGGATCGACCCGGAAGGCCGATCGATGCACCAAAATACCGCTTTCAATCATGGGTTGACCGTACCTGTAGTCCCGGTGCGCCCGCCGATGGGGCGGGCCGCTCCTCAAAAAATTTAAATCAATACTCAGAGGGTTTTTATAAACGGTTTCCTGGTGGGAGGCAACGTATAACTCGGCCTTCGTTTCCCGCCGCAAGCCCATAGCGGTGCGGATCCCGAAAGCAGGGCGCACGCGGCCACCGCCGCGCGCATCCCGATCGCTCGCACAGCATCAATCAAGCTTTTCAAAATACTGTTTTTCGGCCCCGCACTTGGGGCATACCCAGTCTTCGGGCAGATCTTCGAAGGCGGTACCGGGCATGATGTTGTTGTCGGGGTCGCCTTCTGCCGGATCATAAACGTAGCCACACGGGCATTCCCACTTATCCATTCCATCCTCCTTGCAGGCTGTTAAGGGTGATTTCGAAATTGCGGTTCCCTCCGAATGGAACCGGGCGGCAACAGATCGTTGGCGCCTTGCATTCAGGGTACCAACCAGAAGGTGCGTCCGGAAATCTTTTCCATGACGTAACGGCAGACCCGTCCCGAGTAAAAGGCCCCCCCGCTGCCCCGCCTTCCGAGAACCACGGTGCCTATCTGCTGGCGGCGGGCCGTGTCTAGAATCGCCCGGCCGATGCCGGAGGCCTTTTGGATCCGGCGGAAATCGATCCGTTTCGTGTCGAAACCGGCCTCGATCAGACGCGATTTGGCCGCTTCGGCAAAACGCTCCAGGCACTGGTGCGCCGTGCGGGTCAAGGCCGTGGCCACCGCTTTGGAATCCTCGCCGAAATCGATTTCGCAATGATCGGCAAAGCGGGGCGCCACATAGAGCAGGGTCGCATGAACCGAACGGCTGCCGGCCAGCATGAACGCGAAATGATCCACCACGCGCAGGGCGTTGCGGGAGCCGTCCACCGCCAGAAGATAGCCGTCCTGGGACCGTTCCCCGTCAATGACCCAAACCGGCACGATCTCTGAATGTTGGCAAAGCTTGGCGGTCAGGCTTCCCATGAAAAGCTTCTGCACGGCGCTCAAACCGCGGCGCCCCACCACGATGGCATCGTAAAGGACGGTTTCGGCATGCACCAGGATGTCCCGGGCCAGACCGAGAACCCGCGGCTGGGTCACGATCTCGATGGCCGCAGGGGCAATTCCGTGGCCAATGAGCACATCACGGCTCTGGTCGAGAATGCGCTCGGCGTGATCCTTGTTGCGGCGTGCGATGCCGTCGAGCTGGGCCCGGGTTTGTGGATCCCGCTCGGCCTCTTCGATCAGCATGGGCGACAGGTGGCGCTGAACATGAAACAGGCAGCAGGTCAATTGTGGTAGATGCGCCTGGATGCGGCCCACGTAGTCGAGCATGGCACGGCTGCTCACCGACCCGTCGACTGCCAGCAGAATCTTCTTTTGGATGGACGCCATCGGATTCTTCGTTTCCCTGCCACCGGGCAGGCTTGAGCCGAAAAAAACCGCTGCAAATGGTTCTCAATAGACGAGAAGATCTGAAATTGTCAACCGCCATGCGTCGTTGCCCAGCCGTTCTCAGGGCAGCGGCTTCGAAAAGAAAACCGGCTTGACAAATCCACACCCGGTTCGCTAACTTTTGGCAGCAACAACCGACGCGCGCAGCAATTGAGGTTATGCCAGGCGAAAGCCATCCCGACCTTGGGGATGGCTTTTTTTATTTTGCTTGCAAGACAGGAGGAAATCCGGCCATGGCAGTCAAAATCATCGTCCTGGGCGCCTACTTTCTGACCGTGCTGATCATCGGTCTGGTGGCCCGCACCCACTGGAAGTCCTCGCCGGAAACCTATTTTTTGGCCGACCGCCGCCTCGGGCCGCTGGTCCTGCTCGGCACCATGGTGGCCACCAACTTTTCGGCCTTCACCGTTTTCGGCACCAGCGGTGCCGGCTACCGCGATGGGTACGCCTTTTTTCCCATCATGGGCTTCGGCACCGGGTTCATGGCCCTGACCTTCTGGATCCTGGGCCGGCGCATCTGGGAAATCGGGAGCGAGCGCCGCATCGTCACCCCCCCCGAACTGGTGGCCTCTGTTTACGGCAGCCGGCTTCTGGGCGGGATCTTCGCCGTGGTGATGATCGTTTTTACCGTTCCCTACCTGGCCCTGCAGCCCATGGCGGCCGGCTACGCCCTGGAAGCGTTGATCGGCCTGCCGTATTTTTACGGCTGCCTGCTGGTCACCGGCATCATCGTCGCCTACACCCTGCGCGGGGGAATGCGCGCCGTGGCCTGGACCGATCTGTTCCAGGGCCTGGTGATGTTTTTTCTCCTGCTCGCTTCGCTGATCCTGGTGGTGCGCCACCACGGCGGGCTGGCCGCCGCCAATCACCAGGTCCTGGCGGTCTATCCGGAACTTTTCACCCGGCCGGGGGGCCGCGGCCATTATACCGTGGCGATCTGGTTCAGCTACATGCTGCTCTGGTTTTTCTGTGATCCGATGTTCCCCCAGCTCTTCCAGCGCTTTTTTACCGCCCGCCGGCGGCGTACCCTCTCGCAGATCATGCTCTGCTACCCGCTGGTGTGCACGGTGGTCTTCTTCATGCCCATTACCATCGGCATCCTCGGCCGGCTCAGCTTTCCCGGCCTGGCGGGCAAGGCGGCGGACAAGATCCTACCCCTGGTGGTGACCCAAATCTCGGGCGACGCCATGGCCGCCCTGGTAATGGCCGCCGGCCTGGCGGCCCTGATGTCCACCATGGACAGCCAGCTTTTGACCCTGAGTTCCATCTTCACCCGCGACATTCTGGCGCCGATCCTGCCCGGGGCGGCGGCCGGCGCCCTGACCGGGCGGCTTTGCGTCATCTGTTTGAGCCTCTGCGGCCTGGCCCTGGCCTACCGGCCGCCGGATACGATCCTGCAGATCGCCACCGAGACCTTCACCGGCCTGGCGGTTCTGTTTCCCACCGTCATTTTCGGGCTCTATCTCAAGCGGGTCCATCCACTTGCGGCCGCAGCTTCCATACTGGCCGGCGAGGCCTTGCTGGTGGCGTTTCACTTCCACTGGCTGCCCCGGGGTGCCTTTTTGCCCGTGGTGTGGATCATGCTGGTCACGTTCACGCTCTACCTGGCGATTCATCTTGCCATGGAAGGCCGGGCATTCGCTCCCCCCGCCTGGCTGCGCAATCCCTACGGGTGGATGCTGGCGGGCATCTTCCTGCTGTCCATCGATTTTTGGGCCTGGCAGCGCATCGGCCCCACCGTGCTTGGGATGCCGGCCTGGATCGGCTACTTCGTGATGCTCTCGGCCCTGCAAACGGCGGTGATGTTCGCCTGGGTGCGCACCACGCAGCCGTACAAACCGTTTTTGGACCTTACCGCTCGATGAGCGGCCGCAGGGTATTGCGATCTTTCCGTGTTCAGCCTTTGCGCCGGCACGTTGCGGCAAAATCAAGGGCCGCTTCACGCGTCCGGATGGTGCCGGTCTGCTGGGCGTCGCGGACCAGTGCCAGGATCCTGCCGAGCTGCGGACCCGGTGCGATACCAAGGTTTTTAAGATCGTGCCCGGTGATCAGGGGCGGGGCCTGGAAACGCGGCTTGAAGTCGGTCAGATATGCTCTGACCGTGGTGCGGGCCCAAAGAACATGTTGCCCGCGCCAGACCGGGTCGGCTGCCGGACCGCAGGTGGCGGCGACATCCGCCAGGCTCAGAGCCATTGCTGCCAGGCAGGCATCGCCCAGCCGGCGGCACCAGCGCAGCACGGTGGCCGGCCGCACCCCGGGATCCGAGAGCGCCAGCACGTGCATGTGGTGGGCTGCCAGCGCAACGAGAAAAGACTTGGCCCGAAGCGGCAGCCGCAGGCGGCTGGCGACAACCTCCATCAGTTCGGCGCTCCTGGCGGCGTGGCCCCTGAAATGAATTCGGCCGGAGGCGGGATTCACCGTTTTACACAGCGGCTTGCCGCTGTCGTGGAGCAGCACGGCCAGCTTGAGCAGGGCTGAGCGCTGCCCGGCCGCCAGATAGGCCTCAACCGCAGCCGCAGCAGAACCGAAGTGGGCTGCGGGATCGGCCAGGATCGCTTCGCAGGCTTCGAGGGCCGCCAGGCTGTGGCCCCACACGTCCAGATGGTGGTGGGCGTTCTGGGTGCAGCCTTTCATGGCCGAAATTTCAGGCAGCACCACGGCCAGTGCCCCGGTTTGATCCATCAGCCGCAGGTACCGCGCCGCGGCCGGGGCCTCAAGGATGGCGAGCAGTTCGGCGCGGATCCGCTCGGCGGCCACACTGCTCAGGGCCGGTGCGCTGCGGGCCATGAGCGCCGCGGTGCCGTCGTCGATGGCAAAGTCGAGTTGCGCCGCAAAGCGTGCGGCCCGCAGGATGCGCAGCGGATCGTCGGCAAAGGTGCGCTGGGAGGCGGCCCGGATCCGCCGCTGCGCGAGATCCTGCCGGCCGTTGAGCGGATCGATGACTTCTGCCAGCCGGCCGACGGGGCCGACGGCGGCGGCCATGGCGTTGATGGTAAAATCACGCCGCAGCAGATCGGCCTCAGGGCTGCCGCCGCGCATGGGTACCAGATCGATGAAATCCTTTGCGTCTTCACGCCGCACGACCCGGAAGCAGGGGGCATCGATCTTGTTGCGAAAAGGCACCAGGATGGCGCCGTGTTGCCGTGCGATCCGGGATGCCAGCTCTTCGGGCCCGGCGCACATCAGATCGATATCCTTGATCGGCCGTCCCAGGAGCCGGTCCCGCAAGGCCCCGCCCACCAGGTAGAGCAAAGGCGGATCCGGACCCAGGGGAGCGAGCCAGCGGTTCAGCACAGCTTCCAGATCCTCTGGCCAAGGCGGGCGCTTTTCACGCGAACCGGGATCCTGCGGCCCACCGCCCATTTTTCAGCTTCATCCTGCCCAGCGCTGGGGAAAATCGGTGATGATGCCGCTGACGCCCCAGGCGGCCAATTCGTGCATTCTCTCGGCGTTGTTGACGGTCCAGACATTTACGTGCAGATCCGCCTGGCGGATGCGGGCCACCTCTTGCGGCGTGATCATCTTATGGCTGGGATGATAGGCCTCGGCCCCCAACTCGCGCATCAGGGCCACCGGGTCCGGGTGGGGCCGGCTGACCAGCGGCGCGGTGGCGTATTCGGGGCACAGCCGTTTGATCTCGCGCAGGTAGTTGAAGTTAAAAGACGATATCAGGACCCGCGCCGGCATGTCCATCTGTTGCAGGACCGCCACGGTACGCCTTACCAGGGTCTCGCCGCCGGGCAGACCGGACAGGTTCTTCAACTCCACATTGACCACCATGTCCAGTTCCCGGGTCAGGGCCAGGGCCTCTTCAAGGGTCGGCATCGGTTCGCGGCGAAAAGCGGCCAGATCCGCCTCGGTCACCTGGCCGGCCGCGATCTGGCCGTGGCGGTCATAGCGGGCAAAGGCCTCCCCGGTGGCCAGCTGCCGCAGTTCGGCCAGGGTGAAGCGGGCCGTGACATAGGGTTGGCGGCCGGCAAAGGCCGGATGGCGGCGCACGTCGGTGACCCGCAGCAGTCCGCGGTCGTGCTGGACGATCACCTGGCCGTCGGCGGTGAGCTGCACGTCGAGTTCCCAGCCGTGGGCGCCGGCGGCTTTGGCCTTGCGCAGTGCGGCGAGGGTATTTTCAGGAGCGAGGGAACTGCACCCGCGGTGGGCGAAAATCAAGGGGCGATCAGGTTGGAATGAGAAAAGCATGTTGGCCTGTCCATTATTGGAAGATTGATACAGTCTTACCTTTTGCTCTGTCATGGGGTTGCCGCCACCGGATCGACCCTGTCGATGGCCGTGGCGACCTTACGGCTCAAGGCCGCTATCAAACGGCTCTGGGCCGCCACCAGCGACTCGTAGTCGCCCTGGGAAACCGCTTCGCGCAAGTGCGATTGCTGCCGGTGCAAGACCGTTGCCGGCGACCGGGCCACGATCGTCCAGGCGACGTCAAGGACCGCTTCCTGCCCGGGCCGTCCATCGAGGCGCCGGACCTCCAGTTCCACACGCAGGGTCGGCGCATCATAGGTTTGCTGCGGAAAACAGACCACCGCATCGGTCCCCAGCAGGCAAGCCAGGTTTTCAGCCAGCACCCGGGCGATCTCTCCGTCAAGGGCTCCGGCCCAGCGATGATATTCTGAAATATTCAGCCGGTTGGGGCTGGTACGGGTGACGATCTGGGGCCGGTCGATGGCGTCGGGGAGCTTAACCGGTCCAATCCCGATGACGCCATGGCGCCGGCCAGCCGGAACTTCGGCCCGCGCAGGGCAGTCCATGGCGCTCAGGGTGTAAAATTGCTCCGTTCTCACAGACCGGGTGCAGCCGTTTAAAAAAAGACCGGCCAGCGTCACCATAAGAATCGAACACAACACCCGATTTGGTTTTTCCATCCCTTTTCCTCTACTTTGTTCCCGAATCCTTGCCGTAGAGCAGGGCCTCGGGATGGCGCGAGAGGTAATCGGCCAGAATGCGCACCGCCCTGGCCGCATCGGCCAACTCCTTGGCGGCGCGATTGGCCTCTTGATTGAGGGGCGACGCCTGGCCCAGGGCGTTTTCCATCGAAGCCACGCTTTGACGGACCTGGGCCAGGGTGCTGACCGCTTCTTCGGTCACCTGGCCTTCAAGCTTGTTGATCATGGCCCGGGCCGCACCCAACGTGGTGGATAGCTCCTCGGCCGCCGCCTTCAAATCGACGCTCAGCTCGTGGGTCGGCAGCTCTTCGATCTTTTCCCGGGTCCGGTCCACCATGGTGCTCAGACCGCCGAGCACGGTCCGGATCTGCTCGCCGATCTTTTCCAGCGGAAATCGATCAAGGCGTTGGACGAGATCACTCACCGTGGCGGTCAGCTCGTGCAGCGATCCGGCGGCTGTCGGCAACTGAGGATATGTGCCGCCCCATATGATCGTGGCCTGCGGTGCCTTGGCATCGAAGGTCAGGTCGACCACCATGCGACCGGTCAGCAGGTTGCCTGTCTTGATTTGGGCCCGCAACCCCTTGGCGACGAGACGATCCATGGTGACGCGGCGATATTCTTCGGTCCAAGCGCTCTGATCGGCCGAAAACCGTTCCGGCTCGATCTCAATGAGCACTGGAATTCGAAAAGTGACGCTTTGGGGGTCGAGTTCAAGCCTCAAATCAAGGACTTGACCGATACGGAGGCCCTTGAATTCCACCGGTGCCCCCACCGCCAGACCGCGAACCGAGTCCTCAAAATAGAGCAGGTACCGGTCTTTGATGCTGAAGGTTTGCTGGCGGCTGGCATCGAAGCCTTCGTGCAGCTTGAATTCATATCCTTCCCGGGCCGGTTCTCCCGGTTCGATCCCCACCGGATTGTCGAAGGCGATCCCCCCGATAAGCAGGCTGACCATCGAGGGCGTATCGACGCGGATGCCTTCCGTGTCGAGGCGCACATCCAATCCGCTGGCATTCCAAAAACGGGTTTTGCTCGAAACATATCGATGGTAGGGGGCGTCGATAAAGATGCCGATGGTCACCGCCTGCCCATCCGGTTGTATGTCATAGCTTTCGACCTGGCCCACCCGGATCTGCCGGTAATAGACCGGCGCGCCCACGTCAAGGGAGCCGAGCCGGTCGGCATTCAACTTGAAATGCCGTCCGGGAAAATCCCCGGTAACCACCGGGGGCCGGTTGAGACCGATAAAGCTGCGCTGGGGTTTACCTTTGGTACCCGGCTCCAACGCGATATAGGCGCCTGAAAAAAGGGTGCTCAAACCGGAGACCTCGCCGGCCGCGATGCGCGCGCGCACCACCCAAAAGCGGGTTTCCTCGGTCAAAAAGGGCTCCGCTTCACGGGTCATGGCGGCCGTGACCACGACCTGGGAAAGGTCCTCGCTCAAGACGATGCTCTCCACCCGGCCGAATTCCACATCCTTGTATTTGATCTTGGTCTTGCCGGCCACCAGGCCTTCGGCCGTCTTGAAAACGATCGTAATGGCCGGTCCGCGCTCGGAAACGGCCTTGTAGATCAATCCGATGCCGATGATGGCGGCCACCAGGGGCACCACCCAAACGATGGAAAACCGGTGTTTCACCTGTATGTCCGGCTCGGGCAGAGCGTTCATGATTGCCGGATCGATCTTCGATTCACTCACGATTGCGCTCCGCTGCATCCCAGATCAAGCGGGGATCGAAACTCATGGCCGCCAGCATCGTGATCACCACCACCGCAGCGAAAAAGACCGCTCCGGATTCAGCCTCGACCTGAGCCACGACCCCGAGTTTAACCAGGGCCACCAGGATGGTAACCACAAAAATATCCACCATGGACCACCGCCCCACGGCCTCGGTGATGCGATAGAGCCTGGCGCGCTCCAGCGGGTGCCAGCCGGATCGGCGATGGACCGAGAGCAACAAAAAGATCAATACGATCAGCTTGAGCAGGGGAATCACCACGCTGGCGGTAAAAATCACCAGGGCCACGAACCAGTCCCCGACTTTCATAAAGTAGATCACGCCGCTGATAATCGTGTCGGCCTGGGACCCTGTCAGCGACGAGGTCACGGTGACGGGCAGCACGTTGGCCGGAATGTAGAAGAGCATCGCGGCCAGCGTCAGGGCCCAGGTCCGGCTCAGGCTGTTCGGTTTTCGCCGGTGGAGCCTGGCTCCGCAACGCGGGCAGTAGACCGCCGCCTGCGCCCGGGGTGCCCGGCAGACCAAATGGCAGATCGAACAGCCGACCAGGGCGGCTGAAGAAGCGGTCGACCCAGGGCCGGTCATCCTGCCCGCTCCAGCCGCTCCCAGACCATTCGCGGCTCGAGGGTGGTACCGACGGCGGCCAGAACCAGGATCAGGGCGGCAAAAGAAAAGACCGCCACTCCCGGGACAATGGTGGCCATCTTGGTCAGTTTAACCATGGCCACCAGGATGCCGATCATAAAAACCTCCATCATCTGCCAGGGATGAAGGGTTTGGGTGAACCGGAACACCGAGGCCAGCAGCTTGGGGCGTCGTGGGCGTCTGAGCGAGACCAGGACATACAAAAGGCTGCCCAATTGCAGCAGCGGTACGAGAACGGTGGTAAATCCGACCAGGGCCGCCAGGGCCGGCCATCCTTGCAGATAGAGGGTCTGGACCCCGCTGATGAGGGTCGTCTCCTCAAAGGCGCCCTCGGCCTTGATCGCCAAAAAGGGAAAGGTAAAGGATATCGCAAAAAGGATCACCCCGGTAAGGGTCAACGCCAAGCTCCGGTTGAGGCTGTTGCGCCGGTGGGTATAGAGCCTCGCGCCGCATCGCCGGCAAAAGGCGCAGCCCCCTGCGGGAAGCGTCCGGCGTCTATGGAGAAGGTCGCATTCAGGACAGGCGATCAGAATATCGCCGTTGACTGCGGGTTCGACGCTCATCGAAGGCTTTCGACTCGGGTCTAGGGTTTGTCGCTTCAAGTCTGCCGGTCTGTTTTTTTATCGATTGGCGCGGGCGCCCTCTAGCCGATGATCCGATGATAGCGCATTGACCGCCCATGCTGCAATCCCCGGCGCCCGATGGGTATTAAAATAGCAGGATAAAAAAAACCAACGGGAAAAAACCCGTTGGCTTTTTGGCTGTGTGGAGCGGGAAACGGGATTTGAACCCGCGACTTCGACCTTGGCAAGGTCGCACTCTACCACTGAGTTATTCCCGCTTAACAAGAGCGCTTCATTAATATCCTTCCAAATTTCTGTCAAGCATTTTATGCGCTTAAAACAAACTCATTTGGGTTTGGCGCCGCTTGGGCGCCCGTCTGGCGCCGCGGCCGGCTTCTTCAATCAGACCCGGATTGATATCCGCCAAAAATGGGCAAATCCGTCTCGTTTCCAATTTCCCGTGAACACTGCGGCGAGCGGCCATAGACAAAAAAAGCCGATCCCCGGCCCGGGTCAACCCCACGAAAAGGAGCCGCCTTTCCTCGTCAAGATCGTCGCTGCGGGCTAGGGGAATCAGTCCGTCTTCGCATCCGGCAATAAAAACAACCGGAAATTCCAACCCCTTGGCCGCATGGAGAGTCATCAGGGCCACCCTTTCGGATCGCGAATCGTACAGATCCGCGTCACTGAACAACGTCAGATGCAACAGCAGATCGGTCTCATTGCGGCAGGCCTGGATCCATTCGTCAAGGGCCTTCAATCCGGTTTCGGCCCGAGAGGCACCGAAGGCTTCGGCGAGCTTCGTGTTTTCCAGCAGATAGGCCACGCGGTCCGCCAGCAGCAAATCCCGGATCTTGTCGCCGATGCTTTGCAATTGTCCAAATGCAGCCACCATTCGACGCTGGCGCGCCGCGCTCAACCCCTCAACCGGCAGCCGTGTGGCATGGTGAAGGCCATCCTCGAGCCGGTAGCCTTTGGCGTAGCACCATTGTTTAAAACGACTCAAATCGGCGCCGCTAACCTCCATCCCGATCCAGGCAACGGCCTTTTCCAGGTCAAAAAAAGTGCCCTGGCCGTTGAAAAGCCGCAGCCAGGAAACCAACCCGGCCACATGCGGCGTGTCGCAGATCCGGCTGCGGCTGGCCATGCGGCACGGGATCCCGGCGTTTTCCAAAATCTCGCCGATCAGAACGCCCTGCTGATGGGTCCGGTAAAGGATGGCAAAATCGGCAAAACTGCGTTCATGGCCGCGGACGGTGGCGTCCACCTTGCCGAAATTCAAGGCTTCGAATCCGCTGCCGCCCACCATCTGTTCGATGATTCGGCCGATGGCCACCGCCTCTGCGTTTTCGCTCTCGGCGCAGATCAAGTTGAGACGCTCGCCTGGACAAAGGCCGGTCAATGGAGCACGCTGGCGACCGTCGTTACAGCGCAGCACCACCTGTCTTGCGGCATCCAGAATCGTCTGCGGCGACCGATAACTGTGTTGCAGCCGGACAATCCTGGCACCGGGATAATCGCGGGTAAAGTGCTCAAAATAGCGCCAATCAGAACCGCGAAATCCGTAAATGCACTGATCCGGATCGCCGATGACAAAAAGATGGGCCCGGCTTCCGGCCAGCGCACGCACCAAACGGTACTGGGCGTGGTTGAGATCCTGATACTCGTCCACTAAAACATGGCTAAACCGGCGCCGGAAGGCTTGGCGCAGATCATCGTCGCTTTCCAGGCGCACGACCATTTGCGCCACCAGATCGTCGAAATCCAATAGTCCCTGCATGGCAAGCAGGTTGCTGTAGATATCAAAAACCCGGATATAATGACGCCGGGCGGTGACATCCGCCGGATCCGGGCCACCGTTTTGCGGCTCTTCGATTCGCTGCTTGACAGCCTCGATCCAACGCAACATCTGAAGGGCGGTAAAACCAGCCGGACCGTCGTCCTCCGAAGACCGCGCCATGGCATCACGGATCAGCATCAAACGCTGGTCTTCATCGAGAATCGAAATCGTCCGGTCTGGATCCAGTTCCTTTAAAAACTGGTAACATAATCCATGCACAGTGCCGATTCGCGGCTCATCGGCACTGTTTTTCAACAATCCGGCGATGCGGCGGCGCATCTCATCGGCCGCTTTCTGGGTGAATGTGACCGCCATAATCTGATCCGGGGTTGCCAGGCCGGCCTCGATCAGGCGGGCGATACGCCGCGTAAGGGTCAGGGTTTTTCCGGTTCCCGGTCCTGCCACGACCATAGCCGGTCCGTTGATGTATTCCACCGCTGTTTGCTGAGCGGGGGTCAATTCTGCAACGGCAGGCTTCTGGAAGGGTTGTGCTGCCGGCGCTGGATCACGCCATGCGGTCTGCACCGCTTCGAATTCATCACGGCAGGGCGGCTGCCGGATCTGTGGTCCGCCCAGGGCAAAAAGACTCCGCTGGCCGAGGATCCGCCGCCGTTCATCCGGTGCAAAGAGCCGAACGGTGCCAAATTCTCCGTCGAAGCCGCCGTCGATCACCAACCTGCCCTGGCGCATGCGTTTTAGCGCCTCGTCCAAAAGGGGAATGTCCAGGGCTGAAACACTGTCTAAAGGCAAGTCCTGCAAGATGGCCAATTCACTGCCCAGAACTTCGAGACAACGCCGATAGGCGGCCGCTACCCGTTTGGTGCCGGAACCGCATTGGAGCACCTCGGAGAGGATATCGGTCAGGGGAATCATCTTGTTAAAAGGGGGAGCGTTGGCTGGCTGGCAACCATCGCTGCGATCGGCCAGGCATTCGAGCCGGTGTAAAACCCCCAGCGTCATGGGCCGGTGGCAAACCGGGCAGATCCCCTCGAATTTTCGACTCTCGGCAGGGGTCAGGCGCACGCCGCATTTGCGATGACCGTCGAGATGATACTTGCCTTCTTCAGGGTAAAATTCCAGCGTTCCGCTAAATCCCGGACTTTCAGGATAGGCCAGGGCGCTGCGGATTCCTTCGAAGGATAGATCGGTATCGAAACGGTTGGCCTCGCGGCCGAGCTTGGCCGGCGAATGGGCATCGGAATTGGATATGAGGGTCAACCGGTCCAGGGCCGATACGCGCCAATTCATCTGCGGATCGGAAGAAAGCCCTGTTTCAGCGGCAAAAACATGGTCGGAGAGATCTTCAAAGCACTCCTCCATGCTATCGAAGCCGGACCGTGAGCCGAGCATGGAAAACCAGGGCGTCCAGATATGGGCCGGTACAAGGAAGGCACGCGGGTCTATATTCAGTACGATATCGAGCAGATCGCGCGCATCGAGGCCCAAGATGGGCCTCCCGTCACTGTGGATGTTGCCGATTTTTTCCAAACGCCGGTTAAACCGTTGGGCGACCTCTAAATCGGGCAAAAATACGAGGTTGTGATTCTTGCGGGTCCTTCCGTTTTTTTTATATATGTTGCTGATTTCAGTATTTAATATAAATCTGACGGTACCCTGGCAGCCTCCGGGTACCAAACGGTCGCAGACCCGGGCCTGATTCGGGTCGAGCCGATAAAGCCCGGGCTCGGCCGGAACGAGTCGCGTTTGTATTTCATCGAACCATCCCGGATGGGTGATATCACCGGTCGCCAGGACCTGAATTCCCTTATACTGGGCCGTTATATAAAGATTTTCCAGGTCCAGATTTCTTGAGGTCGCCCTTGAAAACCGCGAATGAATATGAAGATCGGCAATAAATTCCATTTGTTTCCCTGGTCCAAGATCCGCTTCGAGCCCGCCGGGCGACGCCAGTATCAATCGCCTGCACCTATAGCGGTAATTTCGATGACCTGCAATGGCGTCTCAATTTAACCTTGAGATGGCCGGCCTAACAAGATATATAAATATGTTTTCAAAATATTTGCGTTTGTTGATGGGCTGATCCGGTTTTTGGGACCTGACCGGCAAGAGCCGAAGATGGAAGGCATGCCATGGGATTTTTGAGTTCAACATCGGCGTTGATACGCTACCGGGTGGAGGGCAGACTTCCCGGGCCGGTCCTGGAAAACGTCAGAAAGGGTCTGGCGGACAATAGTATCGACGAAATTGATAATAATTCCGAAGAAAAAGCTTTTGGCTGGACCCGGTTCAACGATCCTTTTCGTCCGGCTTTTGAAGACAGCGACTTTTCCATTGCCGAGATGTTCGTCTTTTCCATGAGGGTGGACAAAAAGTCCATCCCCCCGAAAGTGGTCCAGAAACACCTGGCACTGGAGGTGGCGCGACGAAAGTTGGAATCCGGGCGGGATTTTCTGTCACGCAGCGAAAAACAGATGGCCAAAGAGCAGGTGCTCAACGTATTGAGCCTGCGTATACCGGCCGTTCCCAACGTTTTTGATGTGGTCTGGCACCACGATGAAGGCAAGCTTTGGTTTTTTTCAACCCAGAAGGCGGCCAACGAAGCCCTGGAAACCCTCTTTACCCGTTCTTTCAAGCTGAACCTGATCCGATTGTTTCCTTACACCCTGGCCGAACTGGAAGCCGGCTTGTCCGACGCACAACGCGATGTGCTCCAAAAACTGACCCCGACCCACTTTGGGGAGTGACCCATGCTCGATGTCGCCGTAGCTTATAACCGCTACCAATTCCTGGGCAACGAATTTCTCACCTGGCTCTGGTATGCCGTCGAATCGGAACCGGATCTATTCCGGCAGGTTGATGAGCGCCTGGAAGCCCTGGAGTTGGGCAATCGCCTCGTTTTGCAAAACCACAGCCAACAGACCACCGAAACCGTCTCGATCCGCGGAGACGAAGCCGGAATGGAAGAGGGAATCCTCGCCTTGCAAAAAGGCGCCATGGTCACCGAAATCAACCTTTGCTACCGATCCGCCGGTCAGGAGTGGCGTTTTTCGATAAAAGGTGAAAATATGCAGTTGAGCGGTCTCAAGGTTCCGGAAACCGCTCCGGTGGAAAATGAGGAAGACATCGAAGCAGCCGTTATCGAAAAGGCAGCTTTATGCCAACAACCTATAGATTTTATAGATAATTTATTTTTTTCTTTTCTGCGCCTGAGGCTCGATAACGCCTGGAGCGAGAAAGTGCTGCCCCAGGTCAGCACCTGGATCCGGGGCAAAAAAAATAAAATTAACATAACTCACTGATAAAATTTAAAATTTAAAATTTTATAGATTTCTGAAAACTTGTTGAAAAAGGTGAAAGTTTTGAACGTAGCGGCATTCAGTGTTGATAAAGCAGGGGTTGATTAAAGCCTTTATCGACGGTTTATCAACAATTGAATCATCTAAAAAACTTTATTTTTTAAATAGTTATATAATTCTTAGGTTTTTCGACAACCGATCATCTCTATCTCATATTAATTTTACTGATAGAGGAGTAAACCATGCGCCTAACGATTGAAAAAGAGACCATTGTAGATGTGCTGGCCAAAATTCAGGGGATTACCGGACGGCGCAGCAATCTGGCCATTACCACCAATGTGATGCTGACCGCTGGCGAAGAATTCCTACGCATATCGGCCACGGATTTGGAAACCGGCTTTGAAGGCAGCTATCCAGCCACGGTTGAAGAGGGGGGAGAAGTTGCCATAACTTCCCGTAAATTATATGAAATTGTAAGAGATTTTCCCAGTCGTGAAATCCA
This sequence comes from Desulfobacterales bacterium, assembly GCA_963668645.2. Lineage (GTDB taxonomy): Bacteria > Desulfobacterota > Desulfobacteria > Desulfobacterales > UBA2174 > UBA2174. The sequence goes on along the minus strand of CAXXWC010000020.1, from coordinate 87,536 downwards.
CCTCAACGTCGTTGAAAACGGATGGATCGAAATTCGTAGCGACAAGGTGGAATATCACTTGGTCGGTATGAATACGGAAGATTTTCCGGAAATTCCCAAAATCGACGATGTGGCCTTCTTTGAGATCGAAGCCAAGGCCTTGGGGCTTATGATCGACCGGATGACCATGATCAGCGCCAGCGACGACAAACGCGCTCACGTGATCGGGGTGTTTGTCGAGAAGGTCACTCAAGGTCAGGACGCACAGCGGTTGAGAATGGTTTCCACCGACGGCAGCCGGCTGAGCAAGGCCGATTACCAGATGCCCGAAGGGATCGATCTTCCCATGGAAGATACTTTCCTGATTCCCAAAAAGGGTCTGATCGAGGTCGGTCGTTTGCTCGACGCCCTGGGGACGGTGGAGATCGGCTTCAAGGATAGCCATTTCATCCTGCGCCGCGACGGCGAAACGGTGGTGATAAGGCTTTTGGAAGGTGATTTTCCCAAGTACGGCGATATCTTGGATAGTCTTCAAGGCAACCACATCGTCCTGGATCGCCAGGCTTTTCTCATGATGCTCAAGAGGATGTCGATTATCGCCAGCGAGAGCTACCGCGCCGTGATTTTCAATTTCAGCCAGAATCATCTGATGATCCGTTCAACCAATCCGGACATCGGTGAATCCAAGGAAGAGATGGAAATCGATTACGACGGAGAGGATATGGAGGTTGCCTTCAATCCGCGCTTTTTTATCGACACCCTCAACGCCATCGAAGAAGAAAAAGTTGTATTGACTATGGTCAGTGAAGAAAAACCCTGTTTAATCAACGCAGAGCAGGATCAGGGCTACTTGAGCGTGATCATGCCCATGAGATTATAAACCTATGGAAATTAAAGAATCTATTTACGATGCGGACAGCATCGATGTCTTGGAAGGACTCGAGCCGGTACGGCTAAGGCCTTCGATGTATATCGGCAACATCGATGTCGCCGGTTTGCACCATCTGGTTTACGAGGTGGTGGACAACAGCATCGATGAAGCCATGGCCGGCTATTGCGATCGTATCGATGTCACCATCCATGCAGACACCAGTGTCAGTGTGGTGGACAACGGGCGCGGTATTCCGGTGGATATTCACAAAACAGAAAAAATTCCAGCGGTTGAAGTCGTATTGACCAAGCTGCATGCCGGTGGAAAATTCGATAATGATACCTATAAGGTTTCCGGCGGGTTGCATGGTGTGGGGGTCTCGGTTGTCAACGCGTTGAGTACTTTTCTTGAAGTGGAGATATTCACCAAGGGAAAGATCTACCATCAGACCTTTGAAAAAGGGATAAAGACCAGCGATCTGAAAATCACCGGGGAGACGGAAAGGCGTGGTACGCGGATCCGTTTTATTCCAGATACCGGAATTTTTACTACTGATAATTTTAGTTTCGAGATTCTAAGCAGGCGCCTAAGGGAATTGGCATTTCTCAACAAGGGATTGACGATTCACATCGCCGATGAAAGGACCGATTTAAAAGAGACGTACCACTATGACGGGGGGTTGATCGAGTTTGTGACCTACCTCAACCGGCGCACCATTGGCTTGCATGATCCCATTTTCATCGAAGGCCAGCGTACCGATGTTCAGGTGGAAGTGGCGATTCAATACAACGATTCATACAATGAGAAAATTTTATCTTTTGCTAATAATATTAACACAGTAGAAGGCGGCTTTCACCTGATTGGGTTCAAAGCGGGGCTCACGCGCAGCATCAACCAATACCTGGTCAACGGAAACCTGCCCAAAACCATGCAGGCCAAGATCAGCGGGGACGATATCCGCGAAGGGTTGACGGCCATCATCAGCGTGCGCATCAAATCCCCCCAGTTCGAGGGACAAACCAAGACCAAACTTGGCAACAGCGATGTCAAAGGGCTTGTCGAGTCTTTGATATTCGAAAAATTGAATACATTCCTCGAGGAAAATCCAACCACCGCCAAGAAGATCCTGGCCAAGGCGGTGGATGCGGCCCGGGCCCGCGATGCGGCGCGTCGGGCCCGCGATCTGGCCCGCAAACAAGGCGCGCTGATCGATTCGACTCTGCCGGGCAAGTTGGCCGATTGCCAGAGCAACGACCCTCAGGAACGGGAACTCTACCTGGTGGAGGGCGATTCGGCCGGGGGCAGCGCCAAACAGGGACGGGATCGGCGTTTCCAGGCCATTTTGCCGTTGCGCGGCAAGATCCTCAACGTTGAAAAAGCCCGTTTCGACAAAATGTTGCGCAGCGAAGAGATCAAAAATATGATCACCGCCCTGGGCACCGGGGTGGGCACAGAAGAGTACAATATCGAAAATATTCGTTATAAGAAGATCATCATCATGACCGATGCGGATGTGGATGGCAGTCACATCCGCACCCTGTTGCTGACCTTCTTTTTTCGGCAGATGCCCGAGGTGATCGAACGCGGGTATCTGTACATCGCCCAGCCGCCACTTTACCGGGTGGGCCAAGGCAAGAAGACCGCCTACCTGAAGGATGAAAGGGAGTTGTATGACTTCATCCTCAAGCGGGTCAGTGAGAACCGCCGGCTGCAGATCGGCGGCGACGGTCCGGTGCTCGAAGGTCATGAGCTGTATCGCTATGCCTCTGAGATGGGGGAATACGTCGGTATCTTGAAGAAGATGGAAACCCGCGGGATAGAGGATAATCTGGCCGAGACGCTTGCAAAGTTCGGCATTGACGGAAAGGATTTTCTCAAGAGCCACGAGCGCATGGACCAGCTCGCCCAGGCCCTGAAAGAGGAAGGGTACCAGACCAGCGACCTTGCCTGGAACGAGGAGCGTGGAATCCACGAAATGACCGTATTGCCCCGTACGGTCAGCGGCAAGGATTGGTTGCGACCGCTGCGGCTCGGTCGCGGGTTCGTCTATTCCAAAGATTTTAAAACCCTGCTGACCCTGGGCCAGCGGGTTTTTGCCCAGGATCGGCCGCCGTTCGGACTTGCGATGAAGGACAAGCCAGATGAGGTGAAGCTGTTCAGCAACAAGTTCCAACTGCTTGAACACCTGGTCGAGGAAGGGCGCAAGGGACTCGGGTTCCAGCGTTACAAGGGGCTTGGGGAGATGAATCCCGATCAGCTCTGGGAAACCACGATGAATCCCGAAACGCGGACCCTGCCCCAGGTCGGTATCGAAGATGCTCATGAGGCAGACGATCTTTTTACGGTTCTGATGGGAGAGGAAGTCGAGCCAAGGCGGGATTTTATCTATGAAAACGCCCTGGAAGTCTCCGCGCTGGATATTTAAATGAAAAGCAGACTGGCCATTCACCGGATAGAAGCCCGGGATCTTCCCGACCTATGGTTCCAAGCGGTTAACGACATCCTGGATCACGGTCGCCGTTTTACCATCGACCGGGGTTCTTACAGCGGACAGACACGCCTCGAATATGATTTTTTCACCGGTCATGTACGGTTTCCCGGCACCCAGCCGCTGCTGCCGGATATTCCCCCGGCCTGCGGCATTCCGAACCCGGTGGAGGAGGGGTATATTTACGGCGGGCAGGGCTATGAGCGTTCGTATATCGAATATCTGATGAGCGGGCAGAAGGCGCCGGGGGAATCGTACACCTACGGAGAACGACTGACCCGGGCCATTATCAGCGGTGACAAACGTCGCTGGTGGGATCAGGCCAACCGCCAAATCGTGGACCTGCGCGAAGTCGACGACAAGATCGTTTTTGAAGAGCAGGGAGAAATTTACCTCAACCAGATAGAATGGGTCATCGAAACCTACCGCCGCCACGGTCAGCGCAACAACCAGATGGTACTGCAGGTGGCGGATCCCACCGATCTGACCCTGGTCGATCCACCCTGCCTCAGATCCATCGATACGCGCATCCAGGACGATACCCTGCATTTTTTCGTCTATTTTCGCAGCTGGGACCTGTGGGGCGGACTGCCGGCCAACCTTGCCGGAATTCAGAATCTCAAAGAATACATGGCCGCCGAAATCGGTGTGGCCGATGGCGAGATGATCGTCGAAAGCAAGGGACTGCACCTTTACGGATATGCCGAGGATCTGGCCAAGCTGAGATGCCTCAGAGCCTAATTAAAAGTCGATATTGCCGGGAGTGCGCGGAAAGGGGATGACATCCCGGATATTGGAAATCCCGGTAACCAGCATCAGAAATCGCTCAAACCCCATCCCGAAGCCGCTGTGTTCAACCGAGCCGAAGCGGCGCGAGTCGAGATACCACCAGTAACGCGAGGGATCCAATCCCTGCTCTGCCATACGCTTTTCGAGCACTTCGAGACGTTCTTCACGCTGGCTTCCGCCGATAATCTCCCCGATCACGGGCACCAGTACATCCATGGCGGCCACGGTTTCGCCGTCGTCATTCAGACGCATGTAAAACGGTTTGATTTCCTTTGGATAATCGTAAACGATGACCGGCTTTTGAAAGTGGATCTCCGCCAGATAGCGTTCATGCTCGGTTTGCAGGTCGATGCCGTAGGAGACCGGATACTCGAAGGCCTGTCCGCTGCGCTGCAAAAGCGCCACCGCCTGGCTGTACGATAGGCGTTCAAATCTGTTTTCGACGATGCCGGTGAGATGGTCCATCAGGTGCGGGTCTACGAAGCGGGCGAAAAGATCCAGATCCTGGCGGCAGTTTTCCATTGCAAAACGAACCAGGTATTGGATCAGGGCTTCGGCCAGGTCCATGTTGGCGCTCAGGTCGCAGAAGGCCATTTCCGGTTCGACCATCCAGAACTCAGCGGCATGGCGCCGGGTGTTGGAATTTTCGGCCCGGAAGGTGGGGCCGAAGGTATAGACCTCCCCCAAAGAGAGGGCCAGCATTTCAGCTTCTAGCTGGCCTGAAACGGTAAGATTGGCCTCGGCGCCGAAAAAGTCCTGAAAATGATCTTCGCAACCGGCTTTGGCATCCGGCACAGCCGGATTCTGGGTGGTAATGCGAAACAGTTCACCGGCTCCCTCGCAATCCGATCCGGTAATGATAGGGGTGTGGATATGGAAAAAACCGCGCTCTCGGAAAAAAGCGTGAACAGCCCATGCCATGTTCGAGCGGATGCGAAAGGCGGCACCGTATTTGTTGGTGCGGGGCCGAAGGTGGGCGATGGTGCGAAGGTATTCGTCGCTGTGGCGTTTTTTCTGAAGCGGAAAGGTTTCTGGAGCCAAACCTAGGATACGTACCTGCGCAGCCCGGATCTCCAAATCTTGTCCCTTGCCGCTGGAAGCGACCAGATCGCCGACCACTGCCACTGCCGAGCCGGTGGTCAAGCGGCGGATCTCATCGTAATTATTCAGCTCTTCCGGGGCGATGACCTGGATGTTAGCCAAACATGAACCGTCGTTGACTTCGATAAATGAAAAAGTCTTGCTGGCGCGTCGCGTGCGCACCCACCCCTTGAGCAGGACGTTTGAGCACGGCGTGGTGCGCTGGAGCAGGTCGATCACTTTTATCCGTTGCATGGCTTGTCTTTCGGCGTGGATATTGAAAAATCTATTACCCTTCGGGGCCTTGCTACACTTTTGAGGCAACATAGCACCGGATTTCAACAGCATCAAGGCGCATCCGTTGCGGACGGAAGAATACGAGCGGTCGCTTTTTCCTTTACCGCTGATTTAACTCTGGCGGCCTTTTAAATTGACAGGCTGATTGAACCCAATTATATGAACCAACGTTCATCAAACCTGAAAGACACCCCAAAAAGCGGAAAAAGGCTAAAAATGCGGTCAAAAGTGGTCCTGTTTTTTTTGTTGTTGGTAATTTCCGGTGGCCTTTCCGTAACCCCCACCCGCGGAAGCGATACTTCCCATCGGTTGACTCTGGACAAGGCCGTGGAGATGGCCCGCGTCAATAACGCCCTGATCCGCGAGGCTGCCGCCCGCAGCCAGGCGGCCGTGGAGGAGCGCCGCGCCCGCCGGGCCGATCTGTTTCCCAAGGCCTCGGCCGCCTACGGTTACGCCCGGCTCGGGGAAACACCGTTTATGTATTTCACCCAGACCCTGGTCCGTCCCGACCCCCGGGTGGCACCCTTTTACGTAGTCAGCGGAAGCCAGCGGATCGAGGCGGCCACCGGTTCTAAGGACAACTTTCACTGGGAGGCCAGCCTGACCCAACCGTTGTTTACCGGTTTTGCCCTGACCACCCGGGTCAAGCTGGCCGATCTGGGCATTGAAATGGCGGCTGTTCAAAAAGACCAGGCCGAGGCCGACGTGGTCAAGCAGGCCAAGCTTGCCTTCTTCGACACCCTGATGGCCGAAAGCCTGCTCCTTACGGCCCGGGATGCCGAGACCACCCTCGAGGCCCATGTGGCCGATGCACGGCAGTTTTACGACCAGGGACTGATCGCTTACAACGATCTGCTCCAGAGCGAAGTGGCCCTGGCCGATGCCGTTCAAAAGAAAACGGCGGCGGCCGCCGGGCTCGATATGGCCGGCGCCGCGCTCAACACCGTCATCGGAGTGGATATCGAGAACCCCGTCGTACCGGTGCCGGTGGAAGTTTTGCCGGCACCGCCCGCGCCGCTGGCGGTATTGATCGGCGAGGCTGAAAGCCGGCGGCCCGAGTTGCGCCATCTCGAGCTGGCATTGGCCCAGTTGGATGCCGCCGCACGCCTGGCGGCCAGCGCTTACTATCCAAGCGTTTTTCTGGTGGGCCGCTACGAACAGGACGGGGACAACCTGCGGGCCACGCAAAACGATTTTCGCAACAGTTACAACACCACCGTGGCGCTGCAAGCCGAGTGGACATTTTTCGAGTGGGGCAAGACGCGGGCCGAGGTGGCCAAAACCAGGCATGAACATGAAGCTCTGGCCGCCAAAGCCGACGGGGTGCGCGACAGCATCCGCCTGGAGGTCAAAAACGCCCGGATCAACCTCGCCGTGGCCCTGGCCAATATCAAAACGGCCCAAACCGCGCTGGCCCAGGCGGATGAAAATCTGCGTATCACGCGACTGCGCTTTCAACAGCAGGTGGCCGCATCCACCGAGGTGCTCGACGCCACGGTGGCGCAAAGCCAGGCCCGGACCAATTTTTACGCGGCGCGCTGCAACGCCCTGAAGGCCGAGGCCGAACTGCAGCGGGCCGTTGGCGGCGGCCGGCTGTAACCTCTGGCCAGGAAGGATCATCCATGAACGGCACCAATAAGCTGAGATCCCGATCCAAACACCTCGGCGTGGTGGTCGCTGCAATGGCGGCCATCGGCTTTCTCGGATATACGGGCTTCAATCTTTGGCGGGCCGACAAGCTGACAGTGGCCGCCCAACCGGCTTCCGCCGCACCTCCCGTGCGCGTTGCCACTGCGCGGATGATGACGCTGACCGAAAGGCTGGAGTTGACCGGAGAGGTAAGGCCCTGGCAGGAGGTACATCTTTTTGCCAAGGTGTCCGGGCAGATGATTCGCCGTCTGACGGTGCAAAAAGGTGACCGGGTCCACGCCGGTCAGGTTTTGGCCAACCTTGACGAGGATACCATCCGCGCCCGGCTGGAAGAGGCCCAGGCCGCACTGGCCGCCGCCCGGGCCGGCATCGTCCAGGTCGAAGCCAACCTGGCCGTTCTGGAAAAGGATCGGCAGCGTTTCGAGACCCTTTACCGGGAAAAGGCAGTCGCGCGGCGCCAACTCGACCATATCAGCGCACAGCAAGAGGCCGCCGCGGCCGCCAGAACCGTGTCCCTGGCCCAGGCGGCCCGGGCCGGAGCGGTCATCCGCCAGTTGGAGCTGACCCTGGCGGACCATCGCATCACAGCGCCCATGGATGCCGTGGTCACGGCGCGCTATTTCGATCCGGGCAACCTTTCGAGCACCGATAGACCCCTGCTGCAACTGGCCGATATTTCCAGGGCCAAGGTCATCACCTTCGTCAGCGAAAAGGATCTGCCGCGGATCCATCCGGGCACTGCGGTCCAAGTTCGCCTCGACGCCCATCCGCAGCGAACCTTCAATGGAAGCGTTTCGGTGATCAATGCCGCGGTCAGTCCGGCCACCCGCACGGCCGATATCGAAATCCATCTGGAAAACAGGGAGGGGCTTTTGCAGCCGGGAATGTACGCCCGCCTCAGCATTGTGATGGGGCAGGTCCAGGCCGTGGCGGTCGACCGCGACGCGGTGGTGCGGATGCCCGGAACCGGCAGTGATTACGTCTTTAGCGTCGAAAACGGACACGCCGTGCAAGTCAACGTGGTTACCGGGCTGAGCGAGGATCGGTTCGTGGAACTGAAGCAGGGGATAAATCCCGGGGCCGTGGTGGTGGTCGAAGGCCAAGGAGCGCTTCGCCACGGCGATCGGGTCACGATCTCGCAAACGGCGGATGAAGGGCGGCAGGAGGGGCGCGCCGGATGAATCTACCCGAATTTTCAGTTCGCCAGCCGGTGGCCACCGCCATGCTTTTTTTGGCCCTGGGGTTGCTGGGCGCCTTTTCCGCCGCCCGGCTTTCCACGGACATGTATCCGGATATCGAACCGCCGGTGATCTCGATTCTGACCTCCTGGCCCGGGGCCAGCGCCTCGGACGTGGAAAGCGAGGTCACCGAGGTGATCGAGGACACGGTCAACTCGGTGAACAACCTGGACACCCTGACGTCCAAGAGCATGGACAACCTGTCACTGATCAGCTGCAAGTTCGACTGGGGTACGGATCTGGACGTGGCCAGCAACGACGTGCGCGACAAGCTCGAGTTCGCCAAGCGCCGTCTTCCCGAGGATGCCGACAGTCCAGTCCTGTTCAAATTCTCCAGCGCCACGGCACCGGTGCTGTTTTTGACGGTAGCCGGTGAAAAGAGCTGGCCCCGGCTGTTTCATATCGTGGACAAGCAGATCGGCGATGAGCTCAAGCGCGTGCCGGGCGTAGGAGCGGTGATCTTATACGGCGGTCTGCGCCGGCGCATCAACCTATACTTCGACATGCAAAAGGTCGAGGGGTTCCACCTTTCACTGCCCCAGATCAACCGCGTCCTGGACATGGAAAACATGAACGTTCCGGCCGGCCATATCCAAGCCGGGCGCAAAAAGCATTTCGTAAGGGTGCCGGCGCGATTTTCCGACATCGAAGAGATCCGCCAGACCGTGATCGGCACCCACGAGGGCCGGCCGGTCTATCTGGGCGACGTGGCCGAGGTGGAAGACGCCTATAAACCGCTGGACGAGCGCATCCACAGCAACGGGCGGCCGGCGATATTGATGATGCTTCAAAAGCAGACGGGCAAGAACACGGTGGAGGTGATTGGCGCGGTCAAGCAGCGGCTGGCTGAAATCACCCCCCAGCTGCCGGCCGACGTGCGCATCAATATTCCCATCGACACTTCGGTGGACATCATCAATTCTGTGACCAACCTCAAGAGCACGTTGCTGTGGGGTATTTTCTTCATCGTCGTGGTCACCATGGTATTTTTACGGCGGCTGCGCACGATCTTCATCATCGTGCTGATCATTCCCTGTTCGCTGATCGTGGCATTTATCTTTCTCAATCTATTCGGTTACACCATCAACCTGGTTTCTCTCATGGCCCTGGCCATCGCTTCGGGGATGGTGGTCGACAACGCCATCGTGGTGCTCGAAAACATCATCCGGCACGTGGAAAAGGGGAGCCGGGTAGGGGCGGCGGCCATGTTCGGCGCCAGCGAGATGGCCCTGGCCATCACCGCTTCGACCATGACCACGGTGGTGGTTTTCGTGCCGCTGATGTTTCTGACCGGCTTGGCGGGCATTCTCTTCAAACAGCTCGGCTTTGTGGTGGTCATCACCCTGATGGCCTCGCTGGTTACCGCCTTGATGCTCACGCCCATGCTGGCCAGCCGCTGGGTGCGCGCCACGCCCCGCGCCCTCAGGCAGCGCCGGGGGATTACCGGGCGTTTTTACGCGCGCAGCGAAGCGGCCTTCGAGGCTGTCGAGGCGGCTTACGGGCGCTTGCTGGCCTGGGCCCTCGGCCACACACGCAGCGTGCTGGTGCTGGCCGTGGCGATCTTCGCGGCCGGGGTTTCCCTGGTGCCCTTTATCAGCACATCTTTCTTTCCGCGAGTCGATACCGGGGAAGTATCGGTGTCCTACCGGCTGGCCGAGGGGCAGCGCATCGAGGAGACCGAGCGGGTGGCGCGTCAGATTCTCGCCATCATGCCAAGGATCGTACCGCAAGACTGGATCCTGTTCACCTACACCAAGACCGGCGAGAACGAGATGGGCTACGCGGTGGCCCTCGGCTTCGAGCAGGGACCCAACGTCGGCGAGGTGCGCTTCAAACTGGTCGACCTCGATCAGCGCGACCTGTCCATCGAAACCGTGGGCGAGCGGCTGCGCCAGGAAGTGGAAAAGATCGCCGGGCTGGCCAAGGTTCAAGTCAGCACCGAAAGCGGGCTCGACAGCGCCATCATGGGCGGACGCAAACCGATTTCCATCGAGGTGCTCGGCTACGACATGGACCGCAGTGAAGTCTTTGCCCAATCGCTGCGCCAGAGCTTCTTGAAGATTCCCGGCCTGGTGGACGTAACGATTTCTCAGAAAGATCCGCGGCCTGAGGTCTGGGTCGAGGTCGACCGGCGCAAGGCTGCCGGCATGGGGCTCAACGTGGCGATGATCGCCGCCACGGTGCGCAATTATTTTTATGGGGCCGAGGCCTCCGAGTTCAAGGACGCCGGAGACAGCTTCGACATCTTCACCCGCTTTAGCGAGGCCGATCGCGACCGGCTGGCCAATCTGGCCGAAGTGCCGATTTTTACTCCTGACGGGCGCATGGTGCGGCTTAAAACCGTGGCACGCATCGTCGAAGGGCTGGGACCCATCGAGATCGAACGCAAGAACCGCCAGCGCATCATCAAGGTTGAAGGCAACATCTACGCCCGCAGCCTCGGTGCGGTGAACGGCGACGTGCGCCGCACCATCTCAAAGATGGGCATCCCGGCCGGCATCCGCATCCACTACGGCGGCGATGTGGAGGAGCAACAGGAGGCCTTCACCGATCTGACCACCTTGCTGGTCTTGGGTATCCTGCTCGTCTATATGGTCATGGCATCGCTTTTCGGCAACCTGCGCGATCCGCTGATCGTGATGTTTTCGGTGCCCTTTGCCTTTACCGGTGTGCTTTTCGCCTTTTACTTCACCGGCACCAGCCTCGGTATGATCCCCTTTATGGGGGTCATCATGCTCATGGGTGTGGTGGTCAACAACGCCATCGTGCTGCTCGACTACACCCACCTGCTGCAAAAGCGCGGCCGGCCGCTGCAAGAGGCGGTGGTCGAGGCCGGCCGCAGCCGCCTGCGGCCCGTGCTGATGACCACCCTGACGACCTTTTTCGGGATGGTCCCCATGGCCGTGTCGCAGGCCGTGGGCGCCGAGGCGTGGAATCCTCTGGGGGTGACCATGCTTGGCGGCCTGTCGGTTTCGATGCTCGTCACCCTGGTGCTGGTGCCGACGATCTATTTTCTTTTCGAACGGCGCAAGGCGGCCGAACGCGGTAAAGTGGCGGACCCAGGAACGGTGGTTGCATAAAAAAAGATGCCGCCGCGATGCTGGGCAACCTCGGCGGCTAAGGAAAGCCAGCGATGAAGATGGTGATGGTCGTCTACGATGCCGGTTATGACGATGTGGTGCGCGAAGCGCTCGACGGATCCGGGACTACCGGGGTTACCATATGGCGCCGGGTCCTGGGCACGGGCCAACGATCCGACCCCAAGATGGACGACAGCGTCTGGCCCGGTTACAACAATACCCTGATGACCGCGGTGCCAGACGACGCCTGTTTCGAAGCCCTCTTCGAGGCTCTCGCCGCCTTGCGGGCGCGTTTGGGCGGAAAGGGGGTCAAGGTCTTTGCCTGGCCCCTGGAGAAGGTCTTGTAGACGCCACGGTGCCAGTCCCTCACAACTCCACCGTGATGTAGTAGCCGCGGTTGCCCCGCTGGATCAGGAGCACCAGGGAGTCCTGCAAGCGCTGTTTGACCAGGGCTTTTTGAAAGGTCGCAAGATTTTCCACCGCCGTATCGCCGACCTGGCGCACCACATCGCCCGGTTCGACGCCGACCCGGGCCAGATAACTGTCCGGGTGCACTTCGGTAACCACTACCCCGGATAAAAATTCGAGGTGAAAGCGGCGCCGGTTGGGGGCGGTCAGATCTTCAACGGTGATCCCCAGCAATTCTTCGGCCAGCATGAAAGCGCGTTCCGGAGGATAGGTTCCCGCCTTGAGGGTCAGAGCGATAAGGCGGCCGTCGCGCCACACCTCCAGGCGCAGTCTTTGGTTTGCGCTCACCTCTCGGGCGGCATAGCGGTAGGTATCGGTGTCGACGGTGGCCTGCCCGTCGATAGTTTTCAGGACATCGCCGGTTTTGATTCCGGCCTTTTGCGCCGGGCTTCCCGTTTCGACCAGGCGGATCAAAACCCCCTCTGGTTTTTCAAGCTTCAGATAAGCGGCCAGCCGTTCATCCAGCGGTTGGACCCGCAGGCCGATCCAGGCCTGGATCACCTCTCCGAAGCGGATCAGGTCATCGACGATGCGCTTGGCCCGATCGATGGGAATGGCAAACCCGATTCCCTGGGCTTTGGCATAGATGGCCGTATTGATGCCGATCAACTCGCCGTTGATGTTGAGCAAAGGACCGCCGCTGTTGCCCGGGTTGATCGAGGCGTCGATCTGCAAAAAGTCGTGATATTCCCGATCGTCGGCGCGAAAGCTGCGTTTGACCGCGCTGATGACCCCGGTGGTCACCGTGTGGGAAAAACCGAAAGGGTTGCCGATGGCGATGACGGTCTCGCCGATCATCAAATCGTCACAGGCCCCCATGGCCACCGATGGCAGCGGCTTGTCCGCCGGGATGCGCAAGACCGCCAGATCGCTGTCCGGATCCGAGCCGACCAGTTGGGCTTCGAAACGCCGTTCGTCCATGAGGGTGACCGTAATCTGGCCCGCCTGGGAGACGACGTGGGCATTGGTGAGGATAAAACCGCGCCGGCCGTCTATGATCACCCCGGAACCGAGTTGGGTGGTCGGTTGGCGCCGCGGCCAGCTGCGATCGAAAAAATCCCGGAAAAACCAGTTTAAATCACCTCCCGGCATTCTTGAAAAAGGGGCGTCATGAAGTTGAACCGACGATTGGCTGCTCACGTTGACCACCGCGGGGCTTACCTTGCGCACAGCCTTGACCACCGGTGTTTCGCGATCGTAGGCGGCTGCCGGAAGCGCCGCGCCGACAGCGGTCAGGGCCAACAGCACCACGGCGAGCGACGTGTTTCGCATTCTGGGTTTTCGCTTGTTTCCCAAAGAGATATCTGGCATTTTGGCTCTTTGAAACAGTACTCGGCGGGGTATCCGGACCGCCGGGGAATTGACTGTCGATTCTGCGCGGCAATCTATCGAGAAGGCCGTGCGTGCAAATGAAAGTGACCTATCATGACAATCGCAGGCCTTCAAGACCTGCTTGGTGACGTCGAACAACCGAGCCGGTACCTGGGTACCGAAATAAATGCCATTCACAAAAATGTCGACCATGTCCGGCTGCGGGTGGCCTTGGCCTTTCCGGATCTGTATGAGATCGGTACATCCCATTTCGGGCTTCAAATCCTTTATCATATTCTCAACCAGGACCCGCGAATTGCCGCCGAACGGGTCTTCGCGCCGGGCGTGGATATGGATGCGGCCCTGGCTGCCAACCGTCTGGCCCTTTGCAGCCTGGAAAGCCGAGTCCCGCTGCGAAATTTCGATATTATCGGTTTTTCCCTGCTCTACGAACTGAACTTTACCAATGTGCTGGCCATGCTGGAACGGGCCGGGATTCCCTTTTACGCGGCCGAGCGCCAGGCTTCCCACCCGCTGATTATCGCCGGCGGTCCGTGCACCTGTAATCCGGAGCCGATGGCGCCGTTTTTCGATGCCATGGTGGTGGGAGACGGGGAAACGGTGATCATGCAGATGGCCGAGGCCTGGATGGAATGGGACAGGCAGGATCGCCGAACACTCCTGGAGCGCTGGGGGCGGATCGAAGGGGTCTATATCCCCAGCCACTACCAGGTGGAAGTGGACAGCCAGGGATTCCAGCATCTAAAAGCCCTCGACGCGGCGGACCGTGTCAAGCGGGCCGTGGTTGCGGATCTGGACCGGGCGGCATTTCCTCATCGGCCGGTGGTCCCGTTTGCCAGACCGGTTCATGATCGATTGCGCCTGGAAATCGCCCGCGGCTGTACCCGCGGCTGCCGGTTTTGCCAGGCGGGGATGATTTACCGTCCGGTTCGTGAACGTTCGGCTGCCAGGCTTCTCGATATGGCACGGCATACCCTGTCGGAAACCGGGTATGACGAAATTTCACTGCTCTCTTTGAGCACCGGGGATTACAGCCGCATCGATGCGCTGGCCGAGACCTTGATGAGCGAATGTGTCCCGCGGCATGTCGCCGTATCGCTTCCTTCCCTGAGGGCCGGGACCCTGGGACCGGGATTGATGCAACAGATTCGGCGGGTACGCAAGACCGGCTTCACCATCGCCGTGGAAGCGGGCAGCCAGCGGCTGCGCGATGTGATCAACAAAAACATTTGCGAAAGCGATGTACTGGAAACGGTGCAGGACGCGTTCGAATTGGGGTGGCAGACCATCAAGCTCTATTTCATGATCGGGCTGCCCACCGAAGAGGACGAAGATCTGGCGGCCATCGTCGACTTGGTCACCCGTCTGGGACGCATGCGGCCGGCACGCGGCCGGCGAGGCCAGATCAACGTGAGTGTTGCCACCTTTATCCCCAAGGCCCATACCCCCTTTCAATGGGCCGCCCAAGTCGATCTGGATACGGCGAGCCAAAAAATCGAAAAGCTGCGCCGCCAGTTGACGCGGCCGGGAATCCAGTTCAAATGGCAAGATCCGAAGGTCAGTATGCTCGAGGGGCTCTGGGCCAGGGGGGACCGCCGCCTGGCCCCCTTGCTGGTCGAGGCCTATCGGCGAGGTTGCCGTTTCGACGGATGGAGCGATCAGTTTCGTTTTGATCGCTGGAAAGAGGCGATGGCGGCCTGCGGCATCGATGCGGCTTTTTATGTGACCCGGGCGCGTGATCTGGACGAACCGCTGCCCTGGGACCATGTCGATATCGGCGTCCAAAAGTCGTTTCTCCAAAAAGAGTGTCGCAAGGCAACGACCGGAGATGCCACCGCCGATTGCCGCCAAGGCGATTGTCACGGGTGCGGGGTTTGTGATTTTAAAAAGATCGCTCCGGTGGTCTATCGGACCCAGGATGTCCCCGGTGCGCAAAAGGGAAGTAGCGCCAATGAGGTCGGCGGCTTTCCGATCCGCATCGGGTATCGCAAATGCGGTGAGGCCCGGTTTTTCGGGCATCTGGAAACGGCCAGCCTCTTTCAGCGCGCCATGCGCTGCGCCGGTGTGCCGGTTCTTTTTTCCGGCGGGTTTCATCCCAAACCCAAAATTTCTTTCGACGATCCGCTGCCGGTGGGGATCGAAAGTTACGATGAGCACCTTACGGCCGTTTTGGCAAGGCCTGTTGCGCTGGAAAAATTGCCTGAACAGGTCAACCAGCGGCTGCCCAAAGGGCTATCGGTGACCGAGGCCGTTGCGGGTAATCGGACCCGGGCCGACCAGGAAAGCCATTACCTCGTGCTGCCGGGCGAAGAGATTTTTGACCGCGGCCGGCTGGATGCATTTCAAGCGGCCCCCCAATGGATACTGGAAAGAACCAGCGCCAAGGGGAGGCCCCAGCGCATCGACCTGAAGCACGCCGTATCGTCGGTCAAAATCCATGAACAAGGGGCGTTGGGCATCAAGATCCGCAGTTCTGAGGGCCCAGTCGTCCGGCCTGCAGATGTCCTGCGAAGCGTCTTGGGGCTCGGTGAAGATGTCATCAGACGATTGCGCATCGTCAAAACAGGAACCGGTGCCGCGGCACCGCAGGAGAATCCGCCATGTTTCGCAAACTGATCGTCAACATGGCCGAGCATGAAACACGTGTGGCCCTGCTGGAAGACGGCACCATCGTCGAACTGTTTATTCATCGACAGGATGAATCGGATATAGCAGGAAATATTTACAAGGGCCGGGTGCAACGGGTTCTGCCTGGAATGCAGGCTGCCTTTGTCGATATCGGACTGAATCAGGCGGCCTTTATCTACGTCGGTGATGTGCTCGGTGGACCGCTGAACGACGTGGATGAGTTGCTGGCCGATGATGAGTTGGATCAAGAACCGGATAGAGCGGAAATCCTTGACTCGTCCGGAGAGGATGGCGAACAGCCGTGGATCGAGGCGCCGCCAAGGCCGGGGATCGAGGACCTGCTCACCGAAGGCCAGGAAATTTTGGTCCATGTGGCCAAATCGCCCATCGGCACCAAGGGCGCCCGTGTGACCTGCCACGTCTCCTTGCCCGGGCGCTTTCTGGTGATGATGCCCAACTCGAAGCATATCGGCGTGTCGCGCAAAATCGAAGATGAGGCCGAGCGGCTGCGCCTGAAACAGGTCATCTCGGAACTGCGCACCAACGAGTACGGCTATATCGTTCGCACGGCCGCAGAAGGGATCCAGCAAGAGGTGATGGCCTCCGAGATGGCCTTTCTGGATCGATTATGGCAGAGCATCAAGAAAAAATACGCCAACAATGCCGCACCGACGCTGTTGCACAAGGAACTCAACGTCAGTTTGCGTGCCGTGCGAGACCTGCTGACCCAAGAAGCCGACAAGGTCGTTATCGATTCGCGCAGCGGCTACGAGCAAGTGCTCTGTTTTTTGGATACCTGCGCGCCGGGGTTGAGGAAATCGGTGGAGCTTTACGAAGGCAACGAGCCGATTTTCGACGCTTTCCATCTGGAAGGCGACATTTCACGGGCGCTGAAGAAGAAGGTGTGGCTAAAATCGGGGGGGTACATCGTTATCGAGCAGACCGAAGCCCTCTGCGCCATAGACGTCAACACCGGCCGATACGTGGGCAAGCATAATCTGGAAGAGACCATTTTCAAGACCAATCTTGAAGCGGTTAAAGAGATTGCCTACCAGATCCGCTTGCGTGACATCGGTGGTATTATCGTCATCGACTTCATCGACATGGAAAAAAAAGGGCACCAGGAAAAGGTTTTCAATGCCCTCAAAGAAGCCGTCCAGAAAGACCGCAGCAAGACCCACATCCTTCCCATCTCCGAGCTTGGGCTGGTGCAGATGACGCGCAAGCGAATCCGCAAGAGTCTGACCAACACCCTGTGTGAACCGTGTTTTTACTGCGAGGGTGAGGGGTACCTGATTAGCAGAAAATCTATATGTTATGATGTTTACAGAGAAATCCTGCGAGAGGCGCAGGACATGGTCGGCGACCGATTGATGTTGCGGGTCAACCCGGAGATCGCCGACCGGCTTCATGGGGAGGAAAACTATCTGCTCTCCTCGCTGGAGCGGCGTCTTGAAAAGCAGATTGTCATCTATCCGAATCCACAGTTCCACGTGGAGCAGTTCGATGTCTTTGAAATCGTAACCAAGCCCGCCAAAAGGATAGACGGTATCTTTGATCAAGATACGCAAGATACAAAAGATGCTTGACAAGCATGATCTGGCATGATTGAATAATCAATTTTGCAGGAATTGCTCAAGCTGTCGAAAATATTAAAAATATAAAAAACGGCCCCGGGCCGGCTCCGCAGAACGTTGAGCGCTCCCGGCGGCCAAGGAAGGTGAATGATGAAAAGGACCTATCAACCGCATCGCAAACGTCGGGTCAGAACCCATGGGTTTCTCAAGCGTATGTCCACCAAGGCCGGGCGCAAGGTCATCAGCCGCAGAAGAGCCAAGGGTCGCAGAAGGCTGTCCGTCTAAACAAGGCTCGAAACGCTTGGCCCGGAGCCGGTCAGAAGGTGGTATGCGGACCAGGCGTTTTGTCTTTGGGCGCGAAGAACGGCTGTTACAACGCTCACGCTTTTTGTACCTTTCGCGCCGGGGGCGCCGGCTGCAAAATGCGCTGTTCATCCTCTGCTATGATCGAAGTCAAGCCGGGTGTTCGCGGCTCGGGATCACCGTTACCAAAAAGGTCGGCGGCGCGGTGACGCGCAACCGGATCAAGCGCGTCTGCCGGGAATTCTTCAGACACCGGAAGCACATCATCAAAAATGCCTGGGACATCAATTTAATCGCCAAGCGGCAGGCGGCATCTCTTTCAAACAGTGTACTGGTATGCTCGTTGGATCAGCTATTCAAGCCGCTGCTGCGGCAGAACCCGGGGTGAAATCGTGCTGGAGAAGATCGCCAAAGTGCTGATTCGCAGCTACCAGTACCTCATTTCTCCTGTGCTGCCGCCAGCATGCCGCTTCTACCCGTCGTGTAGTGACTATGCCTATCAGGCCATCGGCAGATATGGCTTTTGGCGCGGTGGGTTCATGGCCCTGAGGCGCCTGTTGCGGTGTCATCCGTTTCACCCAGGCGGTTATGATCCTGTTCCTTGAGGCGCAGATGGCTGAGCCATCTTTGTGCCAAATGCGATCCAAACCAGCCCAAAACGTGCATCTCATAAAGAGCAGCCATTTTTCGACGCAAACACTATCGTTGAGTCGTTTGTAAATTTGGAGCCGAGAAACCGATGGAACATGCCGCATTTTTTTAGCCATTTTGCTCTCATTCGCCGTGTTTTTCGTTTGGGAGTTTTTTTTCGTTGACCGCGACGCGCTTCAACAGCAAGCTCAGGCGCCCGCCGTCGTTCAGAGCGACAGTGGGAAAACGAGCGCTTCGAAAGCAGAAGACACTCAAAAAACGGCGGCTGGTGTCAACCCGCAGGACGCGATTAGCGGCGGGCAGCGCACGATGGCAGCAACTGCGGCGCAACAAGGCCAGGCGTACAAGCAAGAGGGCGTATCCGGCCAAAAGGCCCGGAGCCTGCAAATTGAAAACCGCTTTTACCGGCTCGAAATCGATGAAAAGGGCGGGATCGTAAGGCGTGTCGAACTTAAAGATTATCGCCAGGACGTTTCCAAAGACGCCAAACCATATTTGTTGCTGGACAGAAATGTACATCCGGGCAGTGGATGGATCGGGCTAACGGGAAACGGTGCCAATTTGCTCCAGTCGCCGGTTTTCACAGCCGACAACGATGCTCAAAAAATCAAAGTCGACAAAGGCCCTTTGAATTTGACCATGCGTTATTTGCGCGCCGACGGCTTGCGTGTTGAAAAGATATTCAAATTTAAGCCGGACAGCTACATTATAGACATGGATGTTGTGGTCACCAATGGGTCGAGCCAGCCTATTTCGGCACAGCTCTACGCCGGCATTTCCCAAATGCAGCCCAAAAAAAAGGATCGGTACGGATTTTCCGGTCCAAGCGCCTTGATTAACGGAAAATTGAAGCAGGTCGACATCGGCGATATCGAAGATCAAAACACCTATCCAGGAAAAATTCGTTGGATTGCCGTTCAGAATCGGTATTTTCTAAGCGCCCTGGCAATGGCGGTCAATACGGATGCCGTCATGGAGTTGAGCCATAAAGAGGACAATGTGCTCAACAGCAAGCTCGTCGATCCGGCGCAGGAGATCTTGCCGGGCCAGGCGTTTAGCACCCAATATCAGCTCTATTTCGGCCCGAAGCGGATGGATATACTGAAGCAATACGGTCTCGAATTGGAGCGGGCAATCGATTTCGGGATGTTTGATTTCATTGCCAAGCCATGTTTGTGGTTCATGAACTGGGTGCACGGATTTATTCCCAACTACGGCATCGCGATTATTCTTTTGACCCTGTTGACCAAGCTTCTTCTTTGGCCACTGGGGAACAAAAGCTACAAATCCATGAATGAAATGCGGCGCATGCAACCGCTGATGACCGAAATTCGTGAAAAATACAAGAACGATAAAAAGCGAATGAACGAAGAGATGATGGGTCTCTATCGGGTTTACAAGGTCAATCCGCTGGGTGGATGTTTGCCGATGCTGGTTCAGTTGCCGGTGTTTTTCGCTCTATACCGGATGCTTTACGAAGCCATCGAACTGCGCCACGCGCCCTTTTTCGGGTGGATAAACGATCTGTCGGCCCCGGACCGTCTTTTCAGCTTTGACGTCACCGTGCCGATGATGGAGCCGCCCTACGGCATTCCGGTACTGACGCTGATCATGGGGGCCACCATGTTCTTGCAGCAAAAGATGACTCCCACCCCCGGCGATCCGACGCAAGCCAAGATGATGACCTTCATGCCGATTATTTTCACCGTTATTTTTGTCAACTTTTCTTCCGGATTGGTTCTCTACTGGCTGATCAACAACCTGGTATCCATCGCCCAGCAGTACTACATTTATCAAAAGAACACCTGAAGCGGTGTTGCCGCGGGCAGGGCGGGTCGAGTCTCTGGAATGGCGCCTATCCTGGATTGATGCCGTTTTTGAAAGGATATGCGGTTGGATGAACAGTTTGTATCAACACGATACCATCGCGGCGATTGCCACGGCCAAGGGCTTTGCGGGTATCGGGATCGTAAAATTGTCCGGCCCCGGGGCCCTGGACATCGTAGGCGCTCTTTTTCGATCCGGGCGAGAATCGACACCCGATTCAAGCCATATCTTGCGGGGTGAGTCTCATCGGCTCTACCATGGATGGATTCATTCGGCTGAAAACGGGGAAATCCTCGATGAGGTGCTGGTGGGGGTAATGTTGGCCCCCCATAGCTATACCGCGGAAGATGTGGTGGAAATCAACAGTCATGGCGGTTATCAATGCCTAAAGGCGATTCTTGAATCGGTATTGAAAAGCGGTGCCAGGCTTGCAGAGCCGGGAGAATTCACACGCAGGGCCTGGCTCAACGGGCGCATCGACCTTTGCCAGGCCGAAGCCGTCGCCGAAACGATCCATTCGAGAAGCACCAAAGCATTGCAGGCGGCCGGCAAACGTCTCGAAGGGGGGTTGGGGCGCCGTTTCGATGAGATTCGCGAAGCGGTTGCCCAGATCGTGAGCGAAATCGAAGCCGGCATCGAATTCGGCGAAGAGATCGAACCCATCGAAGCAGAGGCGGATGCCCTGCGAAAAATCCAAGATGATGTATTGCCCGCTTTGCAGCTCATGATGCGCGGCTACCGGAACGCGCAGCCTTTCGTGGAAGGATTGAGAATCGCGGTGATCGGGTGCCCCAATGTGGGAAAGTCGAGCCTGGTCAACCGGCTTGTTTGTGCCGATCGGGTTCTTGTGTCCGATCGGCCGGGCACGACCCGGGACCGTGTCGACATTTTTTTGAAAATTGGAGATCTGCCGCTGATCCTGACCGACACCGCAGGCCTGGGACAGAGTCAAGAAGTCCTCGATCTCTCGAGCATGGAAAAAACCGTCGAATGCCTGGACGATTGTGAAATCATCCTTTTTGTGCTGGACGCCGGAAGAAGCCTTAATCAAGAAGACGAACAAATACGGCGATTGATCGAGAATCGCAACGTTCTGATAGTCTGCAACAAGATGGACCTGGTCGAAGATCCGAGGCGGGTATCCATTCCCGAATCATGGCCTAAATGGCCGATGGTTAAAATCTCGGCGCGCTATGACAAGGATCTATGCCTTCTGGAAGCGGCGATTATTGATTTGGCCGCAACGCCGCTAGATGAAGCGGAGCTGGATGTGATTCCCAACCTGAGGCAACACCGCCTTTTTGAACTGGCCTGCGAGGCCCTGGAGCGTGCCGCCGGGGTTTTGGATACTTCAGGCCAAGGGGCGGTATTGGCGGTTTCCGATCTCAAAGAGGCTCTTTCGTGCCTGGACAACGCCTCAGGACGACAAATCAGCGCCGATAGCTTGGATCGCATTTTCGCGCAGTTTTGCATCGGAAAATAATCGCTTCACAGATCGAGGCGGTGGGTTGTTTCACGTGAAACAGGATGTGGGGCAATTCAGGATCTGCTCGGCACTGTGAAAGGTGGAGAAGATGAAGACAGATCTAAATCCCTATTTCGAGATGTATGAGGCTTTGGTGGCCAAGGTGGATGCCGCCTTCGAGCGGGTCAAGGCGGCGTATCCGGACGAAGTTCGATGCCGCCTCGGTTGCTCGGACTGCTGTTTAGCATTATTCGATCTCTCATTGATCGAGTCCATCTATATCCACACACGCTTTTCTGAAACCTTGACCGAGGCCCAACAAGCGGCCCTGTTAGACAAGGCCAATCGGGTCGATCGCCAGCTGGCCCGTATCAAGCGCGATGCGGCCAAGGCCGTGGCTGAAGGGGAAAATGAAACGACGGTTCTCGAAAGGCTGGGTGAAATGCGCGTTGCCTGTCCGCTCTTGAATGACGAGGGACAATGTGCGCTTTATGCCTATCGCCCCATTACTTGCCGTCTTTACGGAATTCCGACGGCGATTGATGGCAGCGGGCACACCTGCGGGCTGAGCGGCTTTGAGCCGGGAAATTCTTATCCGACGGTTTATCTAGACCTGATTCATGCCCGATTACAGGAGATATCGGCGACCCTGCTTCGCGACATCGGCTCGCGCAACATCAAGCTGGTCGATCTGCTCGTCCCCCTTTCCATGGCCCTGCTAACCAGCTACGATGATGCATATCTGGGAATCGACGAGGAGACGACCGAAGACAAGGCCAAGGGAGATGCGCCATGAGCGAGTTCACTCCTGAAGACCGTGATGCACGCAAACGAGCGGTTTTCGATGCCATGGCACCCCGGCGGCAGAAACATATTCTGCGCCGGGGCTATGATAAATGGGATCCTTTTTTGGAGCCTAAAGACCCCATTGAAATTCGGCGCGACACCACACGGCGCACCTCGATTGAGTTATTTCGCGAATTCCTCTGGTCGCGGGAGAATGAAAAATATTCCAATTCATATGGGCAGGCCGTACTCGATATGGCGCTCGGGCTGATCAACAGCGACGATCGGTACATCGCCATGTATGAATTTGCCGTTTGGTACCGGGCGTTGCTGGAAAGTGAAGGTCAACAGCCTCCCTGGTTGGATGATTGAGATCTTTTAAGCTTTCTGTCACTCGGAGGGAGTGATGGCGGATGGCGCCCTCGCAGATTGAAGCGTATCTGGTAAACCGTCTCGGCACGTCCTGCCGCCGGTTGACCTTCATCGATCTGGTCCGTGCAGCCCGCCGGGATATCGCCGCCGACCGGCAAGCCGTTGCCGATGCGGTGGGCAATCTGCTGGCCGGCGGCAGCCTGGTTTATGTCCAGCAATTGGGCAGGACCTTCTTAGAAATTTCCTACCTTCACGGCCGCAATATATCCACCAGAATATCTTTGATCCCGGAAACGGCTCAACCATTGCCGGACCAAGGCAAAGGCCGAGTTGGACTACGCCTCTCGGTGGGGGCATCTTTCGGCGCCGGCGATCATCCAACGACTCGTCTGGCGCTGCAAGCCATCGATGAAATCACTGCGGCCGATGCCCTGGGCTTTGCGGCACGTGTGCTGGATGTGGGTACCGGTTCGGGAATTTTGGCCATTGCGGCCCTGCTTCTCGGAGCGGCATCGGCGCTAGGGCTGGACATCGATCCCAGCGCTTTGTGGGAGGCAAAGCAAAACGCGCGGATCAACGGGCTTCAGGATCGGATGAGGGTGGTGGATACACCCCTGGAAAATTTGAACCCCGCTTTCGAGCTGATCCTGGCGAATCTTCGATTGCCCACCCTGGTGCGGTTGGCGCCGCAGTTATCACGTCTGCTCGCCGACGGCGGGAGGCTTGTCGTTTCGGGGCTGAGGTTGTCGGAGCGAGAGACGCTGTTGCGCGCGTTGGCGGTTGTCCGATTGGTGCCGGTGCGCGAAAATAGCGAACAAGGATGGGTGGCCATGGTTTTTGGCCGCACTGCATGAATGCAAAAATGGTCGATCGCCAAATAATGGGCTTGTAGATCGCTTGGGGCGCTTTAAGGGCTCGACGCGGCCTTAGGCCTTTGGAGAGTCAAAATCGGGCCAAATTCGAGCGATGGGGCGGTCGGTCTGTAGATCCTTGAATAATAGGGCTTCGCGGGAGATTCGAACATTGCGAAGGTCCTTTTGGCAAAAAGAGCGGTCTGGAGATAAGCATAAAAGGAAAGCGGCGGCTCGAAAGGGATCGAGTCGCCGCTTTTTTTCAACGATCGGCGTGAAAGACAAGTTTGCCGCCGAGATAGCCGGCTACCGCTCCGATCGCCAAAAGCAGTAGATGCAAAAAGATGTAAAAACCGCGACCGCTTCCGGCTGTGATCATGATCTGGGGCGACAGCGTGCGCCAGGCGACGAGGACCAGGCTTATGGCGGTGAACAGGCCGCCACAGACCATTTTGCCGATAAAGACCTGGGTCAGCTGCCCCCTATAGCGGCGTTTCCAGTCGTTGTAGCCAGAAAAAAGAACGAAGGGCATGGCCAGCAAAACCACTACCATGTTGGCGTAGGCGACCATTTCGAGGTTCGCTGAAGAAAAAAGCCAGGCGAGAAAAAGAAAGAGCACCGCAACCGGTGCAACGCCATTGGGAATATGGACCGAGATGGGATGCGCGTGAAGGCCGACCATCTTTTCGGTGATCAGCCGGTAAATGCGCTGCCCGGAAGTTTCAATCCTGGCAGAGGCCTCTGGAGGCGGCTCAAGCGATTGCGTTTCGGGAAAATCCGGCTCCGGATCTAGCCTGACGAATTTGCTCCGGTCGGCACCGCAGACGGGGCATTTTTCGGGAGGTTCGGGACCGGTGTGAATGTAGCCGCAGACCGTACAGCGCCACTGGATCGCCGAATCCGTGTCGCTGGAGACGGGGGAATCCGGTTCTGGAGCATCTGAAGCGGCGGTTGCCGCAACTTCGCCGGCATCATCAAGCAATACGAATTTGCTGCGGTCGGCGCCGCAGACCGGGCATTTTTCGGGGGGTTCGGGTCCGGTGTGGATGTATCCGCAAACCGTGCAGCGCCACCGCTTGGCGGTGGGATTCGATTCCAAATCGTTTCCTGATTGATTCATGGCGAGTTCTCCCTTTAATGGTTTGACCTGCCGAACGCGTTCAGTCAAGCCCTGCCATCATCTGCCCGATGCGGTCGACTTTTTGGGTGTCGAAAACAGAAAAGATGTCCACGATGCGACCGCGGTACATCACAGCCAAGCGATCGCTGAGTGCCAAAGCTTCGTTCAAATCGCCGGTGACCAGTAAAATTCCCGCTTCTTCACGCGCCTTGAGCAGCAGGCGCCATACGTCTTCGGTGGCGCCGATATCCAATCCCTGAGTCGGCTGCTCGGCGACGATGAGGTGGGGGCGCCGAAAAAATTCGCGCGCCAGCACCAGTTTCTGAAGATTTCCCCCGGAAAGCTGGCGAGCCGCCAGGCTGATATGCCCCGGCTGGATGTTGAAATCGGTGATCAAGGCATTGAGGCGTTTTGCCGCCGCCGATCGTAGGATCCAAGGACCGCGGCAGAACCGCCGGCGGGTGGTCAGCAGAAAATTGTCCAGTAGATTAAGGCGCGGGCAGGTGGCCAGACCGAGCCGATCTTCAGGAATGTATACCAGGCCGGATTGGGAGCCGGAAAAATACCGCTCCCATGTTTGGCCCAGAATGTGTATCGAGCCTGAACCCGGTGCAAGGAGGCCGCAAACGGTTTGTACCAGAGGCGTCTGCCCGTTTCCGGCCACGCCGAGAATAGCGAGAATCTCTCCTTGTTTGAGGCGAAAGTTCACGTCCTGGATGCCGTCGCCGCAAAGCTGTTCGACATTCAAGACGGGCTGGCGCATTTCGACAGTCGGCCGCTCAATTTCCAGGAGCACGTCGCGGCCCACCATGCGCCGGGCCAATTCGGCCTTGTCGGCATAGCCCGCTTTGGGTTTTTCCTCGATAATCCGGCCACGGCGGAGGATGGCGATATCATCTGCGATATCAAGGACTTCACCAAGCTTGTGGCTGATAAAGACGATGGCCTTGCCCTGGTCGGCCATGTTGCGCAAGGCTTTAAAAAGCTGTTCAATTTCGTGCTGGGTCAATACTGAAGTCGGTTCATCGAAAATCAAAACGCGGCTCTGGCGCTGAAGAAGCTTGAGAATCTCCACGCGCTGGCGTTCGCCCATGGAAAGATGGGCCACCGTCGCGGATGGATCGATATCCAGGCCCACCGATGCGGCCAGAGCCGAAACCCGGGCCTCGATTTGCCCGGGGTTATGCCAAAACCCGGCCGGCTGGCCGAGGCAGACATTTTCAGCAACGCTCAGCGCATCGATGAGGGTAAAATGCTGATAGACCATGCCGATGCCGGCGCCGATAGCTTCGCGGGGAGTGAGATAGGCACGGGCCGAGCCACCGATATGAATCTTGCCGCCATCCGGTTTGATCCGCCCGGCGAGGATGCTCATCAAAGTGCTCTTGCCGGCACCGTTTTCACCCAGCAGGGCCTTGATGCGCCCGGCCTGGATATTCAGATCGATGGAGCGATTGGCATGAACGGCGCCGAAATGCTTGTCGATCCCGTCCAGTCGCACAAGGGTTTCACCGGCAGCGGGCATCAGCGTACCTGGCGCCGCTCGATCAGCGGTTGGGCGAATTGTACTTCGCTGTCCCAAGGAAAGAGGATCCACGTGTCCTGACTGACTTCCGTAATGTAGGTGTCCACCAGGGGGCGGCCGGCCGGTTTGGCGTAAACGGTGGCAAAATGGGCCCCTGGGAGCATGTCCCGGACCACCCGGGCCGTTTTTCCGGTATCGACCAGGTCGTCTATGATCAGCCACCCCTTCCCGTCGCCCTCGAACCGCTTGAGGACTTCCACATCGCCCTTGTGATCTTGCCACTCATAACTTGAAATACAGACCGTATCGACCAATCGGATCCCCAACTCCCTTGAAACGATGGCCGCTGGCACGAGACCGCCGCGGGTGACGGCGATCAGGCCCTTAAAGTAGTTCGTATCGAGCAATCGCCAGGCAAGGGCTTTGCTGTCGCGATGAAGCTGTTCCCAGGAAATGGGAAAGGTTTTACGGAATTGCTGATGAGGTTCCATGACGTTTTCCTTGCAGATGGCATGCGAAAATCAATCCTGCGGTTCGTGGTTGATGCCAAGAGCCGCGGGGGCCGCATGGCTGCCGAAACGGATGCTGGCTGCAACCAGAACGACGATGGTCAGCCCATAGGGCAGCATCAAAAGCAGTGATGAGGGCAGGTTGGTTCCCAGTGCCTGCAAGCGGAACTGGAAGGCCATGACACCGCCGAAAAGATAAGCGCCGAGTACGGCACGGCCGGGGCGCCAGAAGGCAAAAATAACCAGGGCCACCGCGATCCAGCCACGCCCGGCCACCAGACCGGTGGTCCAAAGATGGGTGTAGGCCAAAGAGAGGTAGGCCCCGCCGGCCCCCATGAGGCCGCCGCCGATGAAAACCCCGCTCCAGCGCAGAAAAGAAACGGAAAGCCCCGCCGCCTCGACCGCATCCGGAGCCTCGCCCACCGCCCGCAAATTCAGCCCCCAGGCGGTGCGTTCAAGGGCGATCCAAACGATAAGCGGGGCGAGATAGGAAAGGTAGACCAACAGGTCCTGACGGAAAAAGATCGGTCCCAGAATGGGGATCTGCTCGACCAACGGCAGGCTGAAGCGTTGAAAACCGGGTATGCTTTTTCCGATATAAGGGGTGCCGAGGAAATTGGCCAGCCCGCTCCCAAGGATCGTCAATGCCAGTCCGGAGACGACCTGATTGCCGCGAAAAACGATGCATACCAATCCGTGAATGCATGCCAGAACAGCCCCGCAGCCGGCTCCGGCGGCGAATCCGAGCCAGGCATCGCCGCTGAGCAGGGCGCAGATATAGGCGGCCAGGGCTCCGACCATCATGATGCCCTCGACCCCGAGGTTGAGAATTCCGGAGCGCTCGGTAACGATTTCCCCCAAGGTGGCATAAAGGATCGGGGTCCCGGTTTGAACGGTGGCGGCCAGCAGCGGCAGGATCATCTCCACGTTCATGGTAGCCCCCGCCAGCGGATGCGGTAGTGCCCGAAGAGACCTCCGGCCAGTACGGTCAGCAGAATAACACCCTCCATGATGCCGCCGAAAGCGGCGGGTATTTGCATTTCGAGCTGCAAGTTTTCAACGCCGACCCTCAGCCCGGCGAGCAGGAAGCTGGCCGCAGCGATGCTGGCCGGGTGGAGCCGGGCCAGCCAGGCTACAACGATGGCGGTGTAGCCATAACCGACCATGATGCTCGGCTGGAGGCGGTTGAGGGTGGCCGAGGCTTCCAAAAATCCGGCCCATCCGGCCAAAGCGCCACTGACGATCATGACCGTAACCACCAGGCGCCGATAGGGCAGGTGGGCATAGCGGGCCGCCGCAAGGCTTTCGCCGCTGACGGTCAATTCGTAGCCCAGGCGCGTAAAACGGAAAAAGAGCCAGAACCCGGCGGCCGAAGCCAGGCACAGCAGCAATCCCCAGTTCAACCGGGTATCGCCGATGGTTTTTACGATGGCCGCGGCGGGAAAGACCGGGGTCATGGGAAAACCGAAGCTCACCGGGTCCTTCCAGGGCCCGTAGACCAGATACTCCAGAAAAAGGATGCAGATGTAGTTGAGCATCAGCGAAACGATGATTTCGTTGGTCTTGAAATGGACCTTGAGCAGGGCCGGAATCAGCCCGCAGATGCCGCCGGCCAAGGCCGAGGCGAAAAGCATGGCTGGCAAGAGCAGATATGCGGGCCAGTGGGGAAAGGCAAGCACAACCCAGGTGGCCCCGATGGCTCCCATGGCGTACTGTCCTTCGGCACCGATATTCCAGATCTGGAGCCGGAAAGCCACCGCGACGCCAAGGCTGCACAGAAAGATGGGCACGGCTTTAATGGTACAGTCTTCCAGGGCGTGCAGCGAACCAAAGGCGCCCTCGAACAGCAGGCCTAAAGCGCTCAGAGCGGGCTTTTCCTGCCAGTGGAGCAAAAGGGCGCTGATGATGAGGGAAAATCCGAGGGCCGCGGCCAAAATCAACAAGGCGGGCCACGTCAGGGGTACCGGTCGTTTATGGACGCTAAAGGGGATCAAGCCATGGCCCATCATGCACCGTCAAGCCGGCGGGCAGGAGTGAAAAGACGGATGGCGGCGGCCCCGGATCGAGCCGCCGCCATGCTGGTCATTCGGTGGTTCCGATCACGCCCTCGACGAACCAGGTCATGCCGAGCAGCGATTGATCGGAGGCTTTTTCACCGGCCGCGATCTTCAGGTTGCCCTGTTGGTCTTTGATGGGGCCGCGAAAGATGTGATCTTCACCGCCGGCAATGCGGGCCTTTTCAGCCTGCACCCGGGTCCTGACCGCTTCGGGAACCATGGAACCGAAAGGCGCGATATCGACGATGCCTTTTTCCAGCCCCGGCCAGGTCGATGTGCTCTTCCAGGTGCCGTTGCGCACGCTTTCGACCACTTCGCTATAGAAGGGTGCCCAGTTCCAGATGGCTGCGGTCAGGTGGGCCTTGGGAGCGAAAGCCGCCATGTCGGTGTCGTAGCCGATCGAATAGGCGCCGTGTTCCTGGGCCGCTTCCTGAGGGCCCGGGCTGTCTTGATGTTGGGCGATCACGTCGCAGTTGACGTCCAGGAGGCTCTTGGCCGCCTCTTTCTCGGTGGCCGGGTCGTACCAGGTCTTGGTCCACACCACCCTTACCGAAGTCTCAGGATTGACGGCCCGAACCCCCAGGGTGAAGGCGTTGATCCCCCGGATGACCTCGGGGATCGGGAAAGCCGCCACATAACCGATCTGCTTGCTGCGGGTCATGGCGCCGGCCACCATTCCGGTCAGGTAGCGCGCCTGGTAGATGCGGCCGAAATAATTGCCCATGTTGGGCGCCAGCTTGTATCCTGAACAGTGCATGAAGACGGTCTTGGGAAACTGCCCGGCCACTTTGAGCATCGAATCCATGTAGCCGTAGCTGGTGGCAAAGATCAGATCATACCCTTTGCGCGCCATGTTGAGCATGACCCGTTCTGAATCCGGCCCTTCTGCCACGGCTTCGACATAGGCCGTTTTCACGCCGGGAAGTGATTCGATCGCCTGCCTTCCAAGGTCGTGGGCATAGGACCAACCGGCATCACCCACCGGCGATACGTAAATGAATCCGACTTGCATCTCTTTGGCCGTAGCCGCCGGGATTCCGGTGATCGCCGCCAACCCTAGACACAAGACCAGCATCAGTACCTTGCGCATCGATTTTCTCCTTGCAGGATGCCGGTGGCGGGGCTTTTGGGCCGCCGTGAACGCCACCGGCGTTGGATTGAAGAGGGCCAGAGATTCGGTTAAAATAAAAAACTATAGATAAGGCCGCAGGCAGTGTCAATTCCAACCGGGGGCGTTATCTTTGCAAAAGAAGAAAAAAGGTGACCCAGCCAAGGGCTTTGGGCTATGGTGCCGGGTCTTTGGCCAAAGTGTTCAACATGCATAACGGTTCGTTTTTAAGGGTATTAGCTTGAAGCTCGAATCTCCTGATGCATCCCGGGGCTGGTCGATCGGTGCGGTATCCATACCGTCCCGGACGGTCTTGGCGCCCCTGGCCGGCATTACCAACCTGCCTTTGCGCCTGTTGGCCAAGACCTGGGGCGCAGGTCTGGTCTGCGCGGAGATGGTCAGCGCCAACGGGCTGGTCCATCAATCGCGTAAGACCCACGCCATGCTTGAAAGCGATCCGGCGGAGCGACCGATTTCGATCCAGCTCTTCGGCGCCGAACCGGCAATCATGGCCCAGGCGGCCCGAATGGTGGCCGATGCCGGCGCGGACATCCTCGATATCAACTTCGGTTGCAGTGTGCGCAAGATCGTCAAAACCGGCGCCGGTGTGGCCCTGATGCGCGAGGCGCAGCGGGCGGCGGCCGTTTTGACCGCGGTGCGCCGGGCCGTGGCCATCCCGCTGACGATCAAGATCCGCAGCGGCTGGAGCGCCTCGGGAGAGCAGGCCGTCGAAATCGCGCGCATCGCCGTCGATTGCGGGGTGGATGCCTTGGCGGTTCATCCGCGCACCGCGTCCCAGGGCTTTTCCGGAAAGGCCGACTGGCCGCTGATCGGCCGCATCAAGGCGCAGGCAAAGATTCCGGTGATCGGCAACGGCGACATCGCCGTGCCCCAGGATGCCCTGCGCATGCTGGCCGAAACCGGCTGCGATGCGGTGATGATCGGCCGCGCGGCCATCGGCAATCCCTGGCTTTTCGGGCAGATCAACAGCCTTTTGGCGACGGGGACTTTTACCGAGGCGACGGTCCAGCAGCGCGGCGATGCCATGCGCCGCTACATCGTCGATACGGTCGCCTATTGCGGCGAAGGTGTCGGCTGCCGCATGCTGCGCAGCCGCCTGGGCTGGTTCGTCAAGGGGCTGCCGCGGGCCGGCGCTTTTCGCGAAAGGATCAAACAGCTGCAGACCCGGGCCGAGGCGTTGATGGCGGTCGAAGCCTATTTTGCAGACCTTTTATCGCCGCGACAAATCCCGGCGGCCGGCGATGGGATCGAAAGCCAGAACGACTAACCGGTGGGAGCATGAAGGCCTTGCCCTGGCCGGTCGGATCAGCGCGGCTGGTTGACGTTCATGCTGTCGTAGGAACGAAACACGATCCGCTCTCTTGCCAGGCGCCGCTCATCGAGAGGGGGCAGGTCGCAGGTGCCGAAGGCGGCCGCCAGGGCGGCCCGATCCGGGATGGCGGCCGGCCCGCAAGCGATCTCCTTGCCGGTCTGCGCCTCCCATACGACGGCGTCTGCGCCGTTGCTGGCAACGGCCAGGGGCAGGGTACGGCCGGGATCCAACAGCCGCGCGGCGGCCAGGATCTCGCGTTGGCGCGAGTCGAGAGAACCCGCGGCGCACTTGATCGCCATCTGGCGCCGGCCCCCGAGAGCCACCACCAGATCGACGCGGCCGTGGTAGGTTTCCCCCTCGATGGTGACGTCAAGCGGCACGTCCACTTCAATCTCTTCGACCGCATAGCCTTTTTGTTCCACCAGAAGCCGTTCCACCGCCTGACGGTTGGCCTCAGCGCCCGCATCGGGAACCAGACGGCCGGTAATGAAGTCGTGGCAGGTCGCGACAGGATCGGTCCGGAGATCCTTCGGCATGGGGTCAGCCTTTCTCGATCAGGGATTGGCCGGTCATCTCGTCCGGTTGGCCGATGCCCAGCAGTTCGAGCAATGTGGGCGCAATGTCCGCCAGGCGCCCCATGGGCCGCAAGAGGGCCGATTTTCGGCCCTCGTCGACCAGAATCACCCGTACCGGGTTGAGCGTGTGGGCCGTGTGGGGATGGCCGTCTTTGTCGCGCATCCGCTCGGCGTTGCCATGATCGGCGGTGATCAGGGCGGCCCCGCCCTTTTGCCGCAGTTTTTCGACGATACGGCCTACGGAGCGGTCCACCGTCTCACAGGCGCGCACCGCCGCCTCCATAATGCCGGTATGGCCGACCATGTCCATGTTGGCGAAGTTGAGAACGATCAGGTCGTAGGTGCCACTGTCGATGCGCCGCAGCACTTCGTCGGTCACGGCCTCGGCGCTCATCTCCGGCTTGTAGTCATAGGTCGGCACATCGCGTGGCGAGGGGATCAGGCAGCGGTCCTCGCCTTCGAAGGCCGTTTCCTCACCGCCGTTGAAGAAATAGGTGACATGGGCGTACTTTTCCGTTTCCGCGATCCGAAGCTGGCGTAAACCGTTGCGGCTCACCACTTCGCCCAGGATGTTGTCCAGGTGCTCGGGCTGGAAGGCCACCGGAACGGTGAAGTGCTCATCGTAAAGGGTCATGGTGACAAAGCCGGCCAAACGGGGACGTTCTTTGCGCTCGAAGCCGTCGAATCCATCTACGGTAAAGGCCCGGGTGAGCTGGCGCGCCCGGTCGGCGCGAAAATTGAAAAACACGATTCCGTCGCCGTCGCGTACGATCCCCTCGTACGGCTTGCCGGCGCCGGTGATGGCGATGGGCTGGATGAATTCGTCCGTCTCGTTGCGATCGTAGGCGCTGCGCACCGCCGCGACAGGGTCGCCGGCCGTGCGTCCCTCGCCGTGCAGGTAGAGGTTCCAGGCTTTTGCGGTGCGGTCCCAGCGCTGGTCGCGATCCATGGCGAAGTAGCGGCCGCAGACCGATGCGATGCGGCCGTAGCCGTGCTCAACGATATGGGTTTGAACCTTTTGCAGATAACCGGCGCCACCGTCCGGCGCCGTGTCCCGGCCGTCGGTGATGGCGTGAACGAGCGTATGCGGAACGTTTCGCTGCCGGGCCATGTCCAGCAATGCGAGCAGGTGGGTCAACTGGCTGTGCACCCCGCCGTCGGAAACCAGCCCCAAAAGGTGGAGCCGCCCGCCGCCGGCCTTAAGATCGTCCATGAGCTGTGAAAGGGCCGGATTGCGGAAAAAGCTGCCATCCTCGATGGCCCGGTCGATGCGCAACAGGTCCTGGTAAACGATGCGGCCCGCGCCGATGTTCAGATGCCCCACCTCGCTGTTGCCCATGATGCCGTCCGGCAGGCCCACATCCGGCCCGCAGGTTTTGAGCCGGGTGGCGGGGTATTCGGCTGCCAGCCGGTCGAGGACCGGCGTGCGGGCCTGGGCCACGGCGTTTCCCGTTTTGTCGGGGTTGAGGCCCCAGCCGTCCAGGATGATCAGCATGCAAGGTCGGGGGCTATTCGACATATTCTTCAATCTCCTTGGGGCGTGAGAGGATCCTGGGCAGGCTGGGGGTGTTGAGACGGGGGGCGTCGATCCACAGCCCGTCCAGGTCGTAGAACTGGCGCACCGGCTCATGGAACACGTGTACCAGGATATGACCGTAATCGATCAGGGCCCAATGGCCTTCCTTGACCCCCTCGGTGCTCAGCGGGCGTATCCCGTGGCCTTTCATCGTTATGGCCACGTGTTCGGCAATGGCCTCGACCTGGCGGCTGCTGCGGCCCGAGCAGATCAGAAAGACATCGGCGATGGCGGTTTTTTCGCGCACGTCGAGAAGCACGATGCGCTCGGCCTTCTTGGCCAGTGCGGCCTGGACGAAAAGGTCGAGTTGCGGATCGATTTCCACGTTCATCGATAAAGTCCTTTTTGTTCGATGTAGCCGGCAACCGCTGCCGGTACGAGGGTGCCCACCGGCAACCCCTGACCGAGGCGCCGGCGGATTTCGGTGGCCGAGATGTTCAGCCGCGGGCCGTCGAAAAAATAGATCGTGCGCAGCTCTGGGTGAACGAATCCGAAGCGTTGGCCGTCCCAGCGATATCCGGGGTCAAGGTGCCGGTGGATATAGCGTTTTAAGGCCGTGATGGCCGAATCCAGATCTTGGCTGCAAAATCGGGCCCGGGCCAAAACGATCAGATCCACTTGTTGCAAGATGGCATTATAAGCCTTCCAGGTGTTCAACTCAAGGAAGGCGTCGTATCCGATCAGAAAGAAAAGTGCCGCGTTTGGGGCGCCACCGTTTTTGACCTGGGTGATGGTTTCGATGGTGTACGACGGCCCCTCTCTTTCCAGCTCCACCGCAGATACGCTGAAACCCGCCCGTCCGGCGGCCGCCAGGCGTACCATGGCCAGCCGATCGGCCGGAGCGGCTGCCGGGATGGGCCGCTTGTGGGGGGGCTGGGCCGACGGTACGAGACAAATCTCGTCCAGTTCGAAGCGCCGGCGCGCGGCGTCGGCCACCTCCATGTGCCCCAGGTGGATGGGATCAAAGGTGCCGCCGAAAAGCCCGATGCGCCGGGCTGGAGCCGCTGGGGGACGGGTATGGTGTAGCGGTTTCAAGTGTAGGCCCCTGCCGAAACGCTAGGCCTCTTTGCCGGTTACGTGTTTTCCAGCGCGGCAACGATGCGGCCCAGGAGTTCGCGGATTCCGGCTCCGGTCGCGGCCGAAATGCCGATCACGGGAGCCTCGGTGAAGGCCTTGCGAAAGGCGGCGACTTTCTGTTCCGCGTCGCTCAGGTCGACCTTGTTCAAGGCCACAACCTGCGGTTTTTCGACCAGTTGGCGGCCGTAGAGGCGCAATTCATCGTTGACCGTGCGCCAGTCGCGCAATGGGTCGTCCGGATCGACGGATTGCACGTCGATGAGGTGGACCAGGATGCGGGTGCGTTCCACGTGGCGCAAAAAGCGGGTGCCGAGTCCCACGCCCTTGTGAGCGCCCTCGATCAGGCCGGGGATGTCCGCCATCACGAAGGGCTCCCCGCCGAAAGGCGGGGCGATCACACCCAGGTTGGGCGTCAAGGTGGTGAACGGATAATCGGCGATCTTGGGAGTGGCTGCCGATACCCTGGCCAGAAGGGTGGATTTGCCCGCGTTGGGCAGCCCGATGATGCCCACATCGGCCAGCAGCTTGAGCTCCAGGCGCAGTTCCCGGGTTTCCCCCGCTTCTCCGGGCTGGGCGAAACGTGGGGTCTGGTGCGTGCTGGTCTTGAAGTGGGTGTTGCCTTTTCCGCCGCGGCCGCCGCGGGCCACGCAGAGCGTATCCCCGTCGGCCAGCATATCTTTGATCAACTCGCCGGAAGCGACATCAAAAACAAGCGTTCCGGGTGGAACTTCAACGATCAGGTCGGTGCCGGATTTGCCCGAGCGCTGGCTGCCTTCGCCCGGAGCGCCGTTGGGGGCTTTGAAGAATCTGCGGAAACGGAAGGGATAGAGGGTGCGACGACCGGCCCGCGCGGCGAGGATCACCTCGCCGCCGCGGCCGCCGTCACCGCCGTCCGGGCCACCACGGGGAACGTACTTCTCGCGCCGGAAACTGACGCATCCCCGACCACCGTCGCCGGACTGGACGGTAACGATCGCTTCATCGATGAATTTCACGCGGGATAAACGCTAACCCTTTTGCGCGCACGTCCCATCCGCTCGTAAGCCACAACACCGTCGACGGTGGCAAAAAGGGTGTAATCCTTGCCCAGTCCGACATTCTGGCCCGGATGGATTCGGGTGCCCAACTGGCGTACCAGAATGCTGCCGGCCGTGACCTGCTGGCCGCTAAAACGCTTGATGCCGCGCCGTTGGCCCTGGCTGTCGCGGCCATTTTTGGAACTGCCGCCCGCTTTTTTATGTGCCATGGGGATATCTCCTCACTCCGGCCGGGATTTGCCATAGCCGGAAATTCTTTTGCTTTTACAGGCCGTTGATATCAGGCTTCGATGGCGTCGATGCGCACCGCCGTAAATTGCTGCCGGTGGCCCTTTTTCAGGCGGTACCCCTTGCGGCGCTTGTACTTGAAGATGATGATCTTGCGGCCCTTGCCCTGGTCCACAATGGAACCTTTAACCGCAGCGCCGTCCAAGGTCGGGGTGCCGACCTTCACATCCTCGTCCGTGCCGATCATCAGCACCTTGTCGAAGACCACCGCGTCTCCGACCCCGCCGGCCAGCTTTTCGACCCGCAGGATCTCGCCCGGCTGGGTTCTGTATTGCTTCCCGCCCGTTTCCACGATAGCGTACATCGATTGTTTCCTCCTTGAAAAACAGAATGGCGAATTACGCCGCTCCATGCATTTCGAAAATGCTTACATTTAATTGATTGGCATATTTTGTCAAGCAAAAAGATAAAACCACGGGGAGCCGCCATGTTTTTTGCCCTCCTGGGGGAGAAGACTGACGGCCCGGAGACCTTAGCCCATGAAACAGACGATTCCCTGCGCCGTATACTGCGCAGCGGGTACGGATGCCCAGGCCCGCACGCGTGATCTGATCGCAGAGGCGCCAGTGCGCCTTTGGATCGAAGACAGGCCGTTTACGACTCTGTTGTGCACCCCGGGCGATCAGGAGGCCTTGGCGGCCGGTTACTGCCTCAGCGAGGGGCTCATCGGCGGTCCGCAAGATCTGGCGGCGGTCCAAACCCGGCAAGGGGGCACCGCGGTCCACGTCTTGCTGGCCGGAGGATGCCGGGACACCTTTTTGCACCGGCTTGCCTCATCCGGCGGCGGGCCGGTGCCCGATTTCGAGCTGGCCGGGGTTGCGCCGCCGGCCGGAGGCCCGCGGCTGGATCCACGGGCGCTGCGCGGCCTGCTCGAGTCCCTGGATGCCTTGCAGCCGCTGCGGGCCGCCACCCGTGCGGCCCATGCTGCCGCCTTGTACGATCAGCAGCTGGCCTTTCTGGCCGTGGCCGAGGATGTCGGCCGCCACAACGCCCTGGACAAGGCGGTGGGCAAACTTTTACTCGGGGGCGGGTTCGATCGCATCCGGGTCCTGGTGCTTTCTTCGCGGATCAGTTTCGAGATGGTCAACAAGGCCGTGCGGGCCGGAGTGGCCCTGGTGGCGGCCGTCTCGCGGCCAACCGCCATGGCAGTGGATCTGGCCCGGCGAATGAACATGACCCTGGTCAACCCCCAGGGGGCGGACGGGTTGTGCGTCTATTGCGGGGCGCAGCGGCTGGGCATGGCTCGGGGCTAAGTCGAAACAACAAGTTTTTCATCGCACCACATCTTCGAATCCTTCCCATGCGGTTCCGATGAGTTGCGTTATTGCAGTCGCCAGATGTCGCCGCCGTTGGGTGAGCACCTTAACGGTGGTGCCCATATCCCGCAAGCCGTCCGGCCCGGGTTCACGATTCAAACGAAGGCGTTGCGTGGGGCAAAGATAGCGGGTGCAGATCCAGGGCCGCCGCAGCCTCGGCAGGCGGCAGCCCCGATGGCCCAGATAGCGGCAGGGCCGGTCCGGATCCGGCCGCGGCTGGCCCGGGGGCGCAGCCAAGCCGGCAAGGTGGAAAAAAACAAGGTCCTGGCGGTCGAACCAGATCGTGGCCACCCGGCAGCAGGGCTCCGGACAGCGGGGGCAGGTCGTCTCGGCCAGGCGCTGCTGGTCCCGGGCCAGGATGGTCATCCTGGACAGAAGATCGGCGGCTTCCGGGCGGACATCCGCCAGCCGGGGGCCGGCCAGGGCCAGGGCCGCCGAGAGCCGCCGGTTGACCCGGACCCACGACCGGGGGGTATTCCAGGGGATGCGGGTGGCGCTGGTCATGGGATGATGTCAGCGGTGAATTGCTTCGATTCACCGCCCTTGATGCCCGCTTGCGGCCGCCATGCTGGACACGGCCGGGGGAAGCGGTTAGTTTGTGTCCATTTATGGACGGACACTAGTTTGGCAGAATAATGTTGCTTATGGATCTTGTACCCCAAGGATACATCTTTTCATGTCCATTCGTCTGCTCGCCCAGGAATTGTACCGTCTGACCCGCGAAGTCGAGCGTCTTGAAAAAGAACTGGCGGCGGCACCTCCCGAACGCCGCGATGCCGTCGCCGCGGAGCTGCGCCGCACTGCAGCCGACCGCAATCGGCTGCGCGGTGCCCTCGATGGCAAGAAGGACGAGGGGCACCACCGTCATTCTTGACCCGCAAACGAGGCCTGCGCTCACTCCAGGGGGTAGACCCGGTCGGCCAAGGGACCGGCGGCGGCCAGTTCGGCAAAGGCCTCGGCCAGGCGCCGGCTTTGGCGCACCACCTCGTGCCAGTAGGCGATGCGCTGCCCGTCGTGGTCCTTGAAGGTGAAAAAATCCTGGCGGTCCGGGATCTTGCCGTAAGGCAGGCTTTTGACGAACTCCGGCGAGGGGGCGATTTGCACCACGTTTTGCATGTGTGCCGGGGACGGCCGGCGCCAGGCCAGGTGCTTGTCGAACCAGCCGGGGGCAATGCGCTGGGTGTAGTGGGGAAAAAGAACGATCTCGTCCGGGCCGGTGCCGAAGGGGATGTCCACGTGGTAGTCGATCAGCCCGCCGTCCCGGTAGATCCCTTGCGGGCCGCCGGCGATCCCGCGTACACCGGCCATGAGCAGGGGGACGGCCCCGGAGGCCAGCAGGGCCGGGACCAGGTTCTGGACGGTCAGGGGGATGCACCGCAGGGGAAATCCGCCCATCTCGAAAAACGGCGGCCGGTCCCGCGGATCGTAGAAGAGCACCCGCTCGAAGAACAGCCCCAAAAGACGCCGGGAGACGAAGTTGGCCGTTGCCGCCGTTGCCAGGTGGCCTGCAAGCCGCCATGGTCCGTCTTCGATCCAGCTCCCCCGGCAGCGCACCGCCAGCACGTTGAGACGCAGCCGGGGGTGAGACAAGACCTGCGCCTCGCCCCCCGGGCCGAGAAAAGTCGTCTGAATCCGCCGGCTCTGGGCCGAGACCTCCTCGAATGTCGGGAGCCGGCGGTAGCGCTGGCCGATGTAAGCCGTCTCGAAGCGCTCGATGGCGGCCGCCGGGTTTTCGGTGGCCGCTGCGGCAAAACGCCAGGCCCCGATGGACGAGCCCACCAGAAACAAAGGCTGCCGGGCCCTGCCGAGCCAGCCGCCGAACAGGAACCGGTCCAGGCCGTTGAGCACCAGCCATTTGGGCCCGCCGGCGGCCCCGGCCACCACGCGCACCCGCTCGGGGCGCAGCCCCTCGTCGCAGAGGATCTGGCGGGCCCGCTGGCCGGCGCGTACGGTCAGGACACTCGTCGTTGTCACGCCAATTGCCGTCCGGCGCCTGGCCCGGGCGAAATCGCATAAACCGCCTCGATCTTCACGATGACGGCCCCTTTGGATTTGAGGGGAAAGCCCGCCCTGTTGCCAAGCTCTTCGATCCAGCGGGCCGTTTCCTCAAACCGCTCCCCTTCGGTCTCGATCGTTGCGAAGCCTTTGATCTGGTAGCCTTCCTTGCCCTCCCAGAAGGTGATGGATACCCGGGGGTTGGCCTCAAGGTTGGCACGGGTCTTGTTGAAAAACTGGTCGGAAATCAGCACGGTGTCATCGTCTATGACTTTTTTGGTGCCAACGGGCACCGCGTTGGGGGTGCCGTCGAGGCCGGCGGTGGCAAAAACGGCGGAAGGTACTTTTTCGAAAAGTTCCCGGATGCGGGGGGTCATCTTGGCCATGGGAGTGGTTCTCCTTTCGTTTGGGTTGTGACTGTGAATGGGAGTCTGCATAACAGTGGGATTATACCAAGTAGAAACTAAAAGCCAAAATTGTTTGTCACTTTTTGGGTTGATAGGGTGGAATCCGTCCGCCAAAGCCCTAAAGTCATGAACTGTGACTACCCCTGGCTCTGTGCCACGCGGAAAAACGCCTCGTCGAACTCCGGCTTGCCCTGGTAGCGGGCCATGAAGAAGCCGGGCAGCTGGTCCTTGTTGGCGAACAGGGCCGGGTCGGCCGCGATTCCGGCCTGGTGCAGGGCCTCGACGATCTGTTCCGCCTTGGGCGGGCACCCCTTGACGGCGATCATCTCGTTGATTTCGGGATTGTTCTTGTGGGCCTGGTACATGCATTTGCCCAGCAGGATGGTCTTTTTCCTGCCCGGCGTGGGGGCCATGGCCTTGCCGGTGAGCACTTCGACGTCGTCGAAGGGTTCGCCTTTCCAGGCGTAGCGGATCGCCGAGAGCACCAGCCCGTTGATCCCCGAACAGTAGGTGCACATGGAAAGGTCGTACTTGGGGTAGGAGATGCCGCGGATCCCCTGCTTGAGAAGCGGCAGGGGCAGCCAGTTGCCGTCTTCGTCCTGGGCGTAGTCGAAGTCGTAAGCGTGGGGCCGTGCCACCGCTGCGACCGGTTCTCCCGCGACCTGGATGTCGGAAAGATCCACGGGCCGGCCGTGGTTGGATGCCGCCCGGGCCAGGTAGGGTACATCGGCCGGCTCGTGGCCCAGGACCCGGGCCCCGACCATGTCCGCGCTGAGCACATCGGCCGAGGCGATCAGCAGGTCGCTGCGGTGCATCTTGCCGTCGAAGGCCGGCCCTCTTTCACAGGAATAGATGCCGTCGACGAGGGCAAAAACCGGCGGCAGGCCGTCGGCCAGGCGGGCCACCATAGCGTGCAGGTCGGCCTGGGGGTCGACGCGGTGGCACTTTTTGCGCGACCGGATGTCGATGAGCCCCTTGAGGTTTTTGATCCCCAGGCTGACCACCGTCTGGTTGTGCGTCTTGAGTACCGGCAGGTCGACGATCAGGTCGCTTTCCAGCGCGTCGGTGCAAAAGTTCAGCGTGATGCCGCCGCCGATATCCACCGGGGTGAAACGCCCTGCCATGACGTTGAGGGTCCTGATCCCGTAGCGCCGGGCCAGGGTCTCGTAGCCGAGGGTGGCAAAGGCGTGGGCCGGGGTCTCCACATCCTTGGGATCGGCGGTGACCACGCCTTCACCGATGGTGATATGCGCGATGCCCTGCTCTTTGAGCAGCGCGACCATGTCTTCGACCACCCGGCTGGTGGTGATCACCCCCCACTTGGGAAAAGGCACCGCCCGGGTCCAGTAGACGATGTTCGGCTTGATAAAAACCTTCGCGCCCGATGGCAAAGCGGGCAGGCCGCCGGCCAGGTCCACCGCCCGGCGGACCGAGTCGCCCGGGGCCTGGTAGCGCACGATGGATACGCGGTGCTGGTTCATGGGGTTTCTCCCTTGGCGGTTTTATCCGTAGCGGTCAGAAAATCCGGATGCCGGAAGGCCGGATCCGGGTAGGTGTAAAAGCCCTTGCCGTTTTTAATGCCCAGACGGCCGGCAGCCACCATGCGCTCCACAAAGGCGGCGTTGGCCCGGGCCTGGGAATCGTCGCTGCGCGCGGCCCAGTAGGCGCAGATCCGGTGCACCGTTGGAAGGCCGATGCTGTCCATGATCCCGAAGGGACCGGCGGGCATGTAGGTGACCCCCATCCAGGAGCGGTCGATGTCCGGCACCGAGGCCACCCCCCTGGCGGCCAGGGTCAGGGCGGCCTCGAAGAGGTGCGAGAGCATGGCATTGAAGACATAGCCGCTGCTTTCGCGGGCCAGGACGATGGGCACCTGGCCGAGGCGCCGGCAAAAGTCCGCCAGCAGTTCGACGATGGCCGGATCGGTTCCCGCATGGGGCATCACGTCCACGATGAGCGACAGCGACACGTCGTGAAAGTGCAAGGCCGCCAACCGTTCTGGGCGGCCGCTGGCCGGGGCGAACTGGGACGGCACCAGGGTGGAAGTGTTGGTGGTAAAGACGGTGTGCGGCGGGCAGCGGCGGTGAAAATCGGCCAGCACGCGCCCCTTGAGATCCGGGTCTTCGGGAACCGACTCGCTCAGCAGGTCGGCGCCGGCGGCGGCCGCATCCGGGTCGGCGGTGATCCGGATACGCTCCATGGCCTGGCCGGCCTGGTCCGGGGAAAGCCGGTGGAGTTTAACAAAGCGCCGGGAAAGTCTTTCCAGCCCTGCCGGCAAAGCCTCCAGGGCCTCGGGCGAAGCATCGTAGACCGACACCGCCAGCCCATTGACCGCAAAGAGCCAGGCCACCTGGCAGCCCATGGTGCCGGCGCCGATCACCAGCGTTTTTTGAATCCGGTCGCATTTCAATTGAGCCATCCTTTTTCAATGTCGATCTGCTGCAGCGCCCTCAGGCCGGCAGGCCTCGGCAAGCAGCGGCAGGAAGGTCGTCAGGTCTTCCACCACGCCGAGGTCGGCATGCTGGAAAATCGCGGCCCTGGGGTCCTTGTTGATGGCCACTACCAGGCCTGCGCCGGACATGCCGGCGATGTGCTGGGCCGCCCCGGAAATCCCGCAGGCAAGATAGAGGGCCGGCGCCACGGTGGCCCCGGTGATGCCGACCTGGCGGTTGTACGGCAGCCAGCCCCGGTCGCAGACCGGGCGCGATCCGGCTACGGCGGCCTTGTCGAGCCGGTGGGCCAGGGCCCGGATCAGATCGAGCCGATCCGCCGCGCCGATTCCGCTGCCGGCGGTCACCACCACCCGGGCCTGGTTCAGGCCGGGGTCCGGGCGGCCGGCGGGGCGCCGTTCCAGGCGGCAGCGGCGCTGATCCACGGCACGGCCCAGGTGCCGGGTCACTTGCGGGCAATGGTCAAAGGCGGTGGCGGGCTCTCCAAAGGCGCCGTTGGCCACCGTTATCACGGCAGCGGCGGTCTCGACGCGCAAAACGGCTCTGAACTTGCCCCCGTGCACGGCCCGTGTCAAGCGGATGCCGGCACTGTCGCTTTCGACGGCCTCCACCCCGGGAACGTAGGCCGCCGCGAGCCGGGCGGCCAGGACCGGTGCCAGATGGCGGCCGGCGGCGCTGTCAGCCGCCAGGACCCAGGCCGGGTGCCAGGATCGCAGCAGGGCCGCCAGTTCGGCCACCGCAACCCCGTCGCAGGAATCGGTGCTGTGGGGAATTTCCAGGGCCGTGACGCAAAGGCCCAGGTCCCGGGCCGCCTGATCGGCCGCTGGGCCGGGATCGGGGCCGGCCACGACAGCCAGGACCGGCGCCGGAAAAAGGGCGGTGATGGTCCCGGCACAGGCGGCCAGGGTCCTGGCGGCATCCAGCAGGCGGCCGTTTTGGTGGGGCAGGATGAGGGCCAGGGCAGGGGCGGTCATGGGGCCCCTCCGGCAAGAAAGCCGCGCTGGCGAAGAATCTTTGCCAGCCGGGCGGCCTTTTCGGCCGGGCTCCCCTCTATGATGCGTCCCTGGCGGGTCCGGGGCGGAAGATGGAAGCCGGTGATGCGCGTGCGCGGCGGCTCCGGTACCAGATCCGCCATCGCGATGCTCGGGATCGTCCGGCGCCGGGCCTTGAGCAGGCCGGAAAGGGACGGATAGCGCGGCACCCAGGCCCCGCTCTGGATGGTGAGCACGGCCGGCAGACAGAGCCGGACCAGGTTTCGCGCCCCGCCCTCGCGCTCCTCTTCGGCCGTCAGCGCCGTGCCGTCGGCATCGATGCGCAGCGCCACCACTTCGGTGGCGCAGGGCCGGTCGAGCAGGGCCGCCAGGGTCGGCCCCACGGCGGCCTGCATCAGATCCTCGCTCATGGCGCCGGTCAGGATCAGGTCGTAGGGGGTCTTTTCGGCGGCCGCGATGGCGGCGGCCACCCGGTACGGGTCGCCGGCCTCTTCTTGGGCAACGATGTGCAGGGCCGCTCCGGCCCCCATGCCTAAAGCCCGGCGCAATCCCTGGGCCGCTTCGGCCGGCCCCACGGTAACCACATCCACCCGGACGCCCGCAGCCTGTTCGGCGAGCTGCAAGGCCGCCTCCAGGGCGCAGGCGTCGTAGCGGCCCAGACGCCGTTCCGGCGCCCCCA
The DNA here is from genome assembly GCA_963668645.2 of Desulfobacterales bacterium. GTDB lineage: Bacteria > Desulfobacterota > Desulfobacteria > Desulfobacterales > UBA2174 > UBA2174. Next base: position 43,760 of record CAXXWC010000020.1, on the reverse strand, counting down.
GCGGTGCAATGCACTTGCCGTCGGCGGACAGGCCGAGCGGTGACTCGGGGGCTGGAACCTCTTTGACACAGACGAGAAGTTTCATCACTGGCACCATAGGAAAAGATCCAAAACCTGTCAATAAAAAGCGAGCGTTCGTTCGTTTTATTGATTGACAAGCCGCGCCGGATAAGGCTAAATCGGCAGAAATGATTTTATCCAATCCTTTCCTTGCCGGTGATCCCGGCGGAGGTCGAGCCGAGACGCGCATGAGCCAAATTTACCTGATCCGCCACGGCCAGGCCTCTTTCGGCGCGGCCGACTACGACCGCCTCTCCGATCTTGGCCGGCGCCAGTGCCGCCTGCTGGGCCGGTACTGGCGCCGTACCGGGATGCGCTTCGACGCCGTTTTCAGCGGACCCCTGCGGCGCCACCGCCAAACGGCCCACCATGCCATGGCCGCCATGGCGCCGGAAAAGGAGAGGTTTTCACCCCGGATCATCCATGAACTGGAAGAGATCGATACCGACCGGATCCTGGCGGCCCAGCGCGAGCGGCTTTTGGCCGAACATCCCCATCTTGCCGGCACCTACCGGCTGCGGAACCATGACGCGGCCGCCTTTTGCGAGGTGATGACCCTGGCGTTGAAGAACAGCCTGGCCGGGGGCGCGGAGGCGGACGACGTTTTCGGCCGTTTTGTGGCCAGGGTGCAGCGGGGGCTGGAGCGGGTGGCCCAGGCGGCCGCAGGCATGGACCGGGCGGTGGTCTTCACCTCTGGCGGCACCATCGCCGTAGCCCTGCAAGCCGCCTTGAACCTTGATCCGGCCGTGGCGGTGGAACTCGGCTGGAAGATCCTCAACACTTCGGTGTCGGTGCTTGAGACCGGCGGCGGGCGCATGCGCCTGAATAGCTTCAATCTTACGGCCCATCTCGACCTGGAGGCCGATGACGGGCTGAAAACCCTGTTCTAGGAGCGGTGCTATGGATTTCGGCATTTCGGAAAAGATGCAGATCGTGCTGGAGATGATCGACGAGTTTGTCGAAAAGGAACTCATCCCCCTGGAGCCCGAGTTTCTCAACCGGCCTTTTACGGCCCTGTTGCCCGTGATCGAGGAAAAGCGGCGCATGGTCAAGCAGATGGAGCTCTGGGCCCCCAACCACCCGGTGGAATTCGGCGGCATGGGACTCGGGCTGGTGGAGCACGGCCTGGTTTCCGAGGCCCTGGGCCGCAGCCCCCTGGGGCATTTCGTATTCGGCTGCCATGCGCCGGACGCCGGCAACGTCGAGATCCTGCACCTTCACGGCACCGCGGCCCAGAAAGAAAAATATCTCGGGCCCCTGGTGGACGGAACGATCCGCAGCTGCTTTTCCATGACCGAGGTCAACCTGGCCGGCTCCAACCCGGTGATGATGGACACCAGCGCGGTTCTCGATGGCGACCAGTGGGTGATCAACGGCCAGAAATGGTACACCACCGCGGCCGACGGGGCCGCCTTTGCCATCGTCATGGCCAGGACCGACCCCGAGGCCAGCCCCTATCTTCAGGCCAGCATGATCATCGTGCCCACCGATGCGCCGGGCTTCAACCTGGTGCGCAACATCCCGGTCATGGGCCATGCGGGCGAGGATTACTTCAGCCACGGCGAGATCCTCTACCAGGACTGCCGCGTGCCGGCCGAAAACCTTCTCGGTCCCCGGGGCCACGGGTTCGTCATCGCCCAGGAGCGCCTCGGGCCCGGGCGCATCCACCACTGCATGCGCTGGCTGGGGATCTGCCGCCGGGCCTTCGACCTGATGTGCCACCGGGCCCTGACCCGCGAGATCAGCCCGGGCCGGACCCTGGCCCGCAAACAGATCATCCAGTCCTGGATCGCGGAATCGGCTGCCGAGATCGAGGCGGCCCGCCTGATGGTTCTCCACGCGGCCTGGAAGATGGACCGCGAGGGGAACAAGGCGGCTCGCCGCGAGATATCGCTGATCAAGTTCACCGTGGCCAACACCATGCAGCGGGTCATCGACCGGGCCCTGCAGGTCCACGGCGGTCTGGGCATGACCGACGACACGGTGCTGGCCTTTTTCTTTCGCCACGAGCGGGCCGCGCGGATCTACGACGGGGCCGACGAGGTGCACAAGGTGTCCGCGGCGCGCCAGATCCTGAAAGGCTACGAAGGGCGGCAGGTGCGCTGATGGATCGACGGCACGGCGGCGCTTTTTATAGATCGGTCCGATCCGTCGGATCCGACCGATCCGATGGATCATGCCCATGACCTACCGCGAATTTAAAAAGATGGTCGATCTTTCCAAGGCCGAGCTGTGCCGCGAGGTCTTCGCGCGCCACCCCGGGGCGATCCGCGTCAAGAAGGAAGCCACCGTGGTGCGCAACCTGGAGCGGATCTTCGCTGCGGCCCTCAAGATCGGCAACCAGAAGGGGTTCGCGGCCATGACCATGCGGGACCTGAGCGCCGAGACCGGCATGAGCATGGGGGCCCTCTACGCCTATTTTCCCGGCAAGGAGGACCTGCTGGCCATGCTCCAGGACCAGCGCCGCGCCGTTACCCGGCGTGTTCTGGAACAGAGCCTGGAGGGCATCGCCGATCCTGTGGAACGGCTGCGCGCCGGGGTGCGGGCCCACCTCTATCTGAGCGAAGCCATGCAGCCGTGGTTTTTTTTCGCCTACATGGAGGCACGCCACCTGCCGCCGGCCGAGCGGCGCCTCACCATGGAAGGCGAGCTGGCCACGGAAAAGCTCTTCGAGGACCTCTTGCAGGCCACGGCCGAAGCCGGGGCCATTGCCAAGCGCGATTTTCGTCTGGCCGCGGGCCTGCTCAAGGCCATGCTGCAGGACTGGTATCTCAAGCGCTGGAAGCATGCCGGGCGCAAGATCACGGTAGACCGGTACGCCGATGCGGTCCTGGCCCTGATGGAAAACTTCCAGCCCGGCCCCGGGCAGGAGGGTGGCTGATGCCGGCCGCCGACCCGAGAAAGACCCCGCGCCACGGTCCGAGCAGCTTCGGGATGCAGGATCCGGCCCTGGTTTTCGACGCCCTGGGGCTCGGGCCGGCGGATGTCTTTCTCGATCTGGGCTGCGGTCCGGGCGACTACGCCCTGGAAGCGGCGGCCAGGGCCGGCGCCGGCGGGCGGGTCTATGCCCTGGACACGTGGATGCCGGTGCTCCGGTCGATGATGACCGAGGCGGCCCTGCGGCGCATCGCCAATCTTTGCCCCCTGTTGGGTGACCTGCGCCGCGGCCTGCCGCTGCGCGATGCATCGGTGGATATCTGCCTGCTGGCCACCGTATGGCACGTGCTGAATCTGAAAAGAGACGGCGCGCGGATCTTCGGCGAGGTGCACCGGGTGCTGAAGCCCGAAGGCCGGCTGGCGCTGATCAGCTTCAAAAAAGAGGACCAGCCCTGGGGGCCGCCCATCGAACAGCGCCAGTCGGCCGGCGAGATCGCCGCTTTGCTGGCACCCTGGGGATTTTCCCGGGTCCGCCTGGACGACCTGGGACCCAATTTCCTGATTCAACTCGCGCGGGCCTGAGCCCGCCGGACACCACAAGGAGGCTCAATGGATGTCATCGATCCGGCCCTTCCCGTGCGCGAGGGCGAGGAACTGGATGCCGGCAGGATCGGCGCCTATCTGGAGCGGACCCTCGGCCTGCGCGGAAAAGTGACCGTGCGCCAGTTTCCCGGCGGCTATTCCAACCTGACCTATCTGGTCACCGTGGGCCACAAGGAACTGGTCCTGCGCCGGCCGCCCTTCGGCACCAAGGCGGCCACGGCCCACGACATGGGCCGCGAATACCGGATCATAAAGGCCCTAAAGCCGGTCTATCCTTACGTGCCCGAGGCGTTGGCCTTTTGCGAGGACCCCGAGGTGATGGACGCTCCTTTTTACGTGATGGAGCGCATCCGGGGGATCATCTTAAGAAAGGACCTGCCCCGGGGGCTCGACTACACCCCGGACCGGGCCCGGGTCCTGTGCACCAATCTTCTGGCGGTGCACCACGAACTGCACGCCATCGACTACAATGCAACGGGCCTGGCGGATCTGGGGCGACCGGAAGGCTATGTCCGGCGCCAGGTGGAGGGCTGGTCCGGACGCTACCGGGCCGCGCGCACCGAGGATGTGCCGGATTTCGAGGCCGTCATGGCCTGGCTCGCCGATCATCAACCGGCCGACAGCCCCCGGCCGGGGCTGGTGCACAACGATTTCCGGCTGGATAACGCCGTTCTCGATCCGGCCGATCCGGTGCGCATCATCGGCATTCTGGACTGGGAAATGGCCACCGTGGGCGATCCGCTCATGGACCTGGGCAACAGCCTGGCCTACTGGGTGGAGGCCGGCGACAGTGAGGAAATGCAGGCCCTGCGCATGATGCCCACCCACATTCCCGGCGCCCTGACCCGGGCCGAGCTGGTGGCCGAATATGCCCGGCGCTCTGGACACCGTATCGAGGATATGGTTTTCTATTATACCTTCGGCCTTTTCCGGCTGGCGGTAATCGCCCAGCAGATCTATTATCGGTACTTTCACGGTCAAACCCGGGACAAGCGGTTTGCCATGCTCGCCTTTGCCGTAGCGGCCCTGGAGCACCGGGCCGCCGGGGTAATCGCCGGGGGGCGGATCTGAAACGCACCGGTGTATGGGCCGGCATAGAGCCCTATACCCAGACAGGAGAAACACCATGAATGACGTCTATGAAAGGTTGCGCCAGCGCCTGGACGATCTGGCCACCGGTTTTCCCGAAACCGAGCAGAAGGTGGAGCGGCGAATTCTGCAGCGGCTTTTCTCGCTTGAGGAGGCCGAATTTTTTCTGGAGATGACCCCCCTGCTCGAAACCCCGGCCCAGGTGGCGGAGCGTTTGAACCGGCCCGAGGCCGATGTGGCCGATCAGATGGAGGCCATGGCCAAAAAAGGGCTTCTTTTCCGGCTGCGGCGCCCCGCTGCGGTCAAGTACGCCGCCATCCCTTACGTGGTGGGGATCTTCGAGTTCCAGCTGCCGCATATCGACGCCGAAACGGCCCGCGACATGGAAGAGTACTACCAACTCGCCTTCGGGCGCACCATCCAGGCCAACAAGACCCCGGTGATGCGCACCGTGCCGGTCAACCGGACATTGGTGGCCAGGTGGCCCGTGGCCCCTTACGACGACGTGCTCGACATTTTGGATAACCAGAAGACCATCGCCCTGGCCGAATGCATCTGCCGCAAGATGGCCCAGCTCAACGACCGCGGCTGCGGCAAGCCGCTGGAGGCCTGCATGGTCTTCGGCTCCCATGCCGATTACTACGTGGAAAACGGCATGGGCCGCTACATCACGGTGGACGAAGCCAAGGAAGTGGCCCGCAAAAGCGAGGCCGCCGGGCTGGTGATGCAGCCCTTCAACTCCCAGAAGGTGGGCGGGATGTGCTCGTGCTGCGGCGACTGCTGCGGGGTGCTGCGTTCGCTCAAGCTCCAGCCCAAGCCGGCTGAGGCGGTCCAGAGCAACTATTTCGCCATGGTGGATGAGGACTTGTGCACCGGGTGTGAAACCTGCGTCGAGCGCTGCCAGATGGAGGCCATTGCCGTGCCGGAGGACGTGGCGGTGATCGACCTGGACCGCTGCATCGGCTGCGGCCTGTGCGTGACCACCTGCCCCACCGAAGCCATGTCCCTGGCGCGCAAGCCCGAAGAGGCCATCTACGTGCCGCCCAAGAGCGGGATGGAAACTTATATCAATATCGCTGTGGAACGCGGCAAGCTGTAGGCTGAGCGGCCCGGGTTTCCGGGGGAGGGGACCCGGGCTGCCAGGCAAACCCTGGTGGTGTTGCCGGATTTGGCAATGTCACGGTCGATCAACTTCAAGGTCTCGGCAAATCTTGGAGACGAGAAATTCGTCAAGCTCACGGTGTTGAGGCACCGTGGATACCTTGCGCCTGGACCGGTTGACGTACACGGTATGATTTGCACCTTCTCTGAGAAACTCACACCCCTGGCGTTCCAGATGGCGGATGAGGTCGATCCGCTTCATGCCGGTATAAATTCCAGGGGCTCTTTGACTACCGGCTCCCCGGCATAAATTTCTTCGGCCAGCAAGCGATTGGCCTCAAGCGTCAGTTCGATCGCCTCGCGCAGATTCTCCCTGGCTTCATCGATGGTGCGTCCCTGGGTGTTGGCACCTGGAAGCTCTGCGACGAACGCAACGTAACCGGTAGAAACCTTTTTAAAAACCGCAGTCCATGGCATGATTGCCCCCTGGTTCTTTCAGTTACTTCGCCTAAGACGAAGAATACCTTCTCATACCATAGGGATATCGGATCTTGCCATGCAATTTAAAAGTGCGAGAAATCGGATGGATAAAAGAACCTGAAAGGACCGGAGCGTTTTGCAGCGGTACCGAGCAGTGCATACCAGTAGCATTTAGCCATACAAGCCCTCCCGTTTCCATCGCCTGGAGCCTCGATCGGTGCTGTGCTTGCGAAACGATTCTTCCAGCATCCGCAGTGCTTCACCCTTTTTCTGCTGATCTTGATTAGCGACTTCTGCCAAGTACGCTCGGATCATGGCGGAAAGTGTTGTACCCCTGTTGATGGCGATTTTACGCACCTTCTTGATCGTTTCCTCGTCAACGCTGAGCGTAATATTGGGCATTGTCGTTCCTCCATCGGTTTAATGTGGGCCGATGCGGCATATTAAGTATTGCCCTTGTTGTGGTTGTGATCTTCCCCCAAATTGGTGGAAACCTCGAAAAGCCCAATGTATACGGGCGCCAGGAGGTGTTCCAATGGCACAGAAAAAGAGAAAGAACTACTCACGAGAATTCAAGGTCGAGGCTGTGAACCTGATTACCCAAAAGGGATACAGCATTGCTGAGGCCTCGCGGAATCTCGGTATAGAATACAGCGTGTTACGACGCTGGAAGTCAGAACTGGCTAAAGAACCCCTGCACGCTTTTCCTGGTAAAGGAAAGCTTGCCGCTCCGGACGAGGAAATGCGTAACCTCCGCCGTGAGCTGGATCGCGTCAAACAGGAGCGTGACATCCTAAAAAAAGCGCTGGCCTACTTTGCGGAGGATCAGAAATGAAATTTCGATTCATCTCTGAACACGTGGAGACGTTCACTGTAGGCCGCATGTGCAAGTTGCTAAACGTCTCCCGATCCGGCTTCTATGCCTGGAAAAAGCGTCCAGAGAGCCGCCGGAGCCGTGAAAACCGGGTTCTGGAGAATCGAATCCGACTCTCACATGCAAACAGTCACGGTATCTACGGAGCGCCGCGGATCCACCAGGATCTGAACGATGACGGCGTACGTTGCGAGAAAAACCGTGTCGCCCGTATCATGCGAAATGCCGGTATCCGATCTCGGACGAGAAAGAAGTTCAAGGCAACGACGAACTCTCGGCATAATCTACCAGTTGCACAGAATTTACTTGACCGGGACTTCAACGCAAAGGCTCCCGACACCGCATGGGTCGGCGACATAACCTACATCTGGACCGACGAGGGCTGGCTGTACCTGGCCGTGCTGTTGGATTTGTACAACCGCGAAGTCGTCGGTTGGTCCGCTGCTATCCGAATGACACGGCAACTGGCCATTGATGCCCTGGAAATGGCTCTTGGTAAGCGGCAGCCGGAACAAGGGCTGCTACATCATACGGACCGCGGTAGCCAGTACGCTTCGGCCGATTATCAAAAGATTCTCAAAGAGCGTGGCATGGTCTGCAGCATGAGCCGTAAAGGCAACTGCCATGACAATGCCGTGGCGGAAAGCTTCTTTGGCCGCCTTAAGATGGAATGGGTCAACCACGAACGGTACCACAGCCGGTCGGAAGCGATCCAAAGCCTATTTTATTACATAGAGGTCTTCTACAACCGAAAAAGACGCCACTTATCGATTGATTACGCAATCCCGCAAGAATATGAGGGTTTCCTACTTGCGGCTTAACCTCGTGTCCACTTTTTCGGGGCAAGATCAAACCCCCATGTTTGTCCATTCGAAGTGTGGATTGTTCTGTAATAATGGGTAATTACTTAATTGCATAGAACCTCAAGCCTTTCTCCTAAAATGTAAAAAATACGTTTTATGATTAATCAGGAACTCATTTTCTCCCACGGTGAATTTGTTCTATGCCCGTGTTGCGGTCGGCCGGCAGTTGTCAGTCATGGCCAGATAGTCGAAGACCAAGCGGACGTTGCGAGCCAGTTGGCGCATTTTTTGCGCCACGCTGCGCACACCTTTGGATTTAATTGCGCTTACGGCAAAACGGCGCAACCGGGTGATATTTTCAGGCTCGTGGCCTTTGCGGATACGGCTGCGGTCTTCGTCGAAGTTCCAGTCGATGATGTAATGGCATTTGTTTTCGATGCACCAATGGCCGCGGTTTATGGCCAGCAGGCATCGGGCGTCGGCCTGCTCGGCAGGTCTACTGGTGATACCGTAAGCAATCTCAAATGATTGTTTGCCGCTTTTTTTGTCCGTGCATCGGCGTTCGATGACAAAAGCTTGTTGGACGTGAGGAAAGTCGAGAAACTTGTTGAGTTCGGTGGTGGTCCAGATCTTGCGCTCTTCGATGCGGCCGTGGTCGGGCGGGTCGCAAAGGATGAAATCGGGTTGGCCGCGGTCTTTGAAGTACAGACCGATGTCGTCGAACAGTCCGGGCTGGTTGTTTTTGACGGTGAAGTGGTAGTGGGCGCCACGCTGTCACTGGTAATGCAAAAATGTACCAAAAAAGGGAATGAAAAGTGTACCACCTCCGTGGCCGGATCATGGTAGGACCCTCCAAGAAAGGAGGGCTTCGCCATGATCGCAAGGGAGGTCTTCATGGACATTCTTTCCTATTACCGCCAAGGGTTGTCTCAGCGAGCCATCTCGCGAAAGCTTGGCATTCACCGCGACACGGTAAAAAAGTATATCTCTCAGCCCCAGGCGCCGGAGTACTCAAAAACCAGCAAAAGGGAGTCGATCCTGGCGCCGTTCTACCAGATGATTGAAGACTGGCTGGCCCAAGATGACTATCGGGCTGCCTGGATCTTCCAGAGGATCAAAGATCTTGGATATTCAGGCAGCTACGATACGGTCAAGCCGTTTGTGCGATCCATCAAAGCCCGCAACCGGCGCCAGGCCTACCTGCGCTTCGAGACCGTGCCCGGGCTCCAGGGGCAGGTCGATTGGGGCGATTTCAAGGTCAGTGCGGCCGGCGCCGTGGATCTGACGCTTTACCTCTTTGTCCTCGTATTAGGCTTTTCGCGCGCCATGTATGCCGAATTCGTCAGCCAATGCACCCTCCAAGCATTCATGGATGCCCACATACACGCCTTTAAATACCTGTGCGGTGTGCCTTTCGAGCTGCTCTACGACAACATGCGCAACGTCTTTTCCGGCCGTCAGAACGCAAAGCCGGTCATCAACGTCGAGTTTACGCATTTTGCCAACCACTACGGTTTCAAGCCGATCCTCTGTGCGCCTTACAGCCCCTGGGTCAAGGGAAAGGTGGAACGGCCGATGGACTACATCCGCGAAGCCTTCTGGAGAGGCTACCGCTTTACCAGCCTGGAGGCGGCCAACCACGATCTTCTACAGTGGCTTTCCCAGACGGCCAACCGGCGCACACACGGCACCCACCGCCAGCCGGTGGACATGCGCTGGCAGCAGGAGGTCAAGAGCCTCAGCCCGGTCATGCCCGACTACGACACCGCCATCAAGGTCTATCGCAAGGTCTACAAGGACTGCATGGTCTCCTACAACGCCAGCCGCTACCAAGTCCCTCCGGAAGCGGTGGGCAAGAAAGTGTTGTTGAAGATCAAAGACGGCGCCGTGCGGATTTACGACGACGACCGGCTGCTCAAGACCTATGCCCAGAGCGATGAAAAGGGCCGATGGATGACCGATCCGGCCATCATCAAGCAGATCCTCGATCTGCGCCGCGAACAGCCCTGTCAGCCGCCCTACGGCCGCCCCAAGGGCAAAGCCACCCGCGGCCTAGTCAACGCCAGTCTCTTTCCCCAGGTAGCCTGTCGGCCGCTGTCCGAGTATGAACAGTTTGCCCAGAAAGGAGGCGGGGTATGGACCAGCTGATTAGCGACCGTCTGCGGGACAATCTGCAGCGGCTCAAGCTCACCCAGGCGGCTGATGTTCTGGACTCGGTCCTCTCCCAGGCCGAGGCCGAAAAGGGCTCGTACCTGTCGTTCCTCGACCACCTGCTGGAGGAGGAAGTCGCGGCCAAGGAAAAGCGCCGGGTGCAAACCGCCATGAAAACCGCCGGCTTGCCGGCCGCCAAAACCATCGACGCCTACGACTTTACTTTCCATCCGGATCTGAACAAAAAGGAGGTGATGACCCTGTTCGATTTGGACTTTATCGCCAAGCATGAAAATGTGATCTTTCTCGGGCCGCCGGGGGTGGGTAAAACCCATCTGGCCATCTCGCTGGCGACCAAAGCGTGCCATCACGGTTTCAAGGTCTATTTCACCACGATGGACACGCTGATGCGCAAGCTCAAGGAATCGCAGTCCCGGCACAAGGCCTATCTGACCTCGCCGCTGGTGGTGGTCGACGAGGTGGGCTATCTGCCCATCGACAGCCGGGAGGCGTATCTGTTCTTCCAGTTCGTCTCCCATCGCTACGAGCGCAGCTCGACGATCATTACCTCGAACAAGAGCTTTATCGACTGGAAGGAACTGTTCGGCGACCAGGTGATCGCCACGGCCATTCTCGACCGGCTGCTGCACCACTGCCGCGTGGTCAACATCAAAGGACACAGCTATCGGCTCAGGAAACACAATTTTTCAAAGAACGAGTTCGGACGCCACCCGGTTCCGCCGGCAGCGGCCCAGGAGGCACGGAATTAACCAGCGCGGTGGTACACTTTTATTTTCCCATAACTGGTACACTTTTCATTCCCATTGACACACGCTGCTCGACGATGTATTCGGCGAACTTTCTCTGTGTCAGCAGGGCATCGGCGGTGATGTCTTTGTTTTCGATCTTGATGGCATCGAGCAGGGGCTGGGCGGTCTTGATTTCGTTGGTGCGCTTGACCTTTTGGTCGTCTACGGCCAGGTTGCCGACTTTTTTTGGGTGTAGCAGGCACTGGTGGTATGGCCGACAACGCTCATGATGTGGGTCTGATAGCCTTGATCGTCAATGGCGTTGCACATGGTTTTGCCATCGATGGCCAGGCATTGGTCGCAGCCGGCGTGGATGCTGTTCCATTTTTGCAGGGCGTCGTCGAGGCGTGCCGGATCGACCCGGATGAGCACATCGCGGATGATCGACAGACTCGGCACGCTGTAGTGGCCGTTTCGGTAGCGGCATTGGAAGCGCCGGCGTGCTTTTTGTCCGAGGCTGTTGGCCCAATCGGAGATGGCCTGGTAGCCGCGCATGCCACACAGGGTTGCTGCGGCGGCGATGGCCAAAACGGTTGCCAGACGATGGCGTCGGCCTTGGGGGCGTCGCGGATCGGGGATGTCGGCGAAAAATCGGGGCAAAGATTGCATGTGTTGAGCCGGCAGCATGATTTTAGGATCTCCTGTTTGATAAAGCGGTGGCAGCATGGTCTGTGACAAGAGGGTTTGCGCATCGGGGCGCAACGGTTTGACAAAAACCATTTTGGGTGAGTCGGCCGTGTCGCTGTATCCTTTGGCGTGCCGATGAAAGCCTTTGGAGTTTCCGACCGCAGTCCAGTTGTCGGCTTTATAGATGGTTCCCTTGAAGCGCGCGGGATCGACGAAGGTTTCGAGCAACAGCACGGGATGTCCGAAAGCGGCTTGCCAGTCGGCGGGCAGTCTTTTTCGGCACAAGGCCAGGATGCGCGAGGCCAGGTTTGGCAGATGCCAGTCGGGCAGGATCAGAAAACGGCTGTTGTTGGTCAACAAATTGAGCCGATCGAACTGATGGTTAAAGGGCCAACCGATCCACTGATCGCGAGCAGCACATTTGAGGGCGGGAGCGGAAAAGCTGACCAAGCCGACCCATTGATCACCGATACAGGCCGCATATCGCAGGGTTTCACCGATTTTGGGCAAGGCGCCCAAGTAATGATGCCGGTGCATCAAGCTCTGGAAGCGCTGATCTTGATTCCGGCGAACTAACCGAACAACGACTTGTTTGAGATACAACACATCGCCCCCCATTAACGAAAGATGACCTGCCGGGGAGCTATATAGCTGAATATCAAGGGGTTGTCCAGATGTTTTGATAACCACTTGGAGTTTAATGGCTTATCGAATCAGCACGAAATCACCATGCATTTTCTCCTTCTTGACACGGAAGGTTAAGCCTCTGTAAAGTACAGTTGCTATATTGGCTATTTTTCATAGAAAGAGGGAGGTCCATTTTGAATAGGTAAGCCAAAATGAGGATACGGTAAACTTTTCCAAGATCTTCTAATATCGGGTGATGTCACCATATGATTGATATCATGCCGGGAAGGCCAGAAGTTCGCCAAAAGACCACTTATGATCCGTCACATTCGCTTGCATCGCGGGGGTGTTAGTAGGGCGAAAGACCCGGTCCTTGCCACGGCTAAGCGTTGTCATGAGGCCGGATAAAATCATAACAAGCCACGCAGATGGCAAATTTAGCCTTAAGCCATCGTATTGAACGGGCTACCGTAGGCGCTTTACGAGCAAGATGAGCATCCCACAATCGCCAGTCCAAATTGGATCGCTCGATATAGGCGGTATTGATCGTCTGGCTGGGCGAGTCTTCCAATCGATCCAGGATGTGCTGCTCGCTGCCGTAAACCACCTGACGTTCGACCTTGACGACCCGTGCGCCCTGACGCGTCTTATGAACAGTGGCGTAATCCAAATCCGCATCAATGACTTGCTGCGGATTAAGCGGCCGTCCCGGTTTGCCCGTGGCTGCCGATGGGATGAGCTTGTGAAACAGCTCTCCAAGAACTGTGGCGTAATGGGGCAGCTCATCGGAGACAAACAGAGGCTTGCTCGGGCAGCGATCGATCAAATCGCGCAGCATTTGCCGCGCATCGTCCAGTTCACGCCCTCCGATCCAGAAAGTGATCAGAAGACGTGTCGGGGCGTCGATGGCTGTCCAGATCCAGGTCTGACCGTACTGCTTCTCAAGGTCTTCGAGGTCGTCAGAACTTTTCTTTTTTTTACAAAGGTCCATAGTTCGTCGAGCTGCGTCTCGGTCAACTGCAAGGACCTGAGCAAATCCGAAAGTACTCGGGCGCAGTGCTCACCAGCGCGTAAAATCACCCGATTGACGGTGTCTTTGTCGAGCCCAAGCAAGCGTGCAGTGGCTCTTACACCGACACCCTCGGCCGCGTGGTGAATGATTTGCCCGATTGTATCGGCTGGCAGATGCAGTCCGAACAGCGCACTGGCGTGCGTGGCCGCAAAGCGTTTGCCACAGGTACGGCAATACAGCAAGTCGCGGTCCTTGTCCTTGCCGTATTTGCCGCGAATACTGATGTTGCCATTCCCACGCAAGCCGTAGTCTTTGCATTGTTGGTTGGGGCAAAAATATTGCCCAAGATCGCTCATGGATTGCCTCCGGCGTTAAAGGAACTTTACCGGAGCAAGGCTACATAATCAAAAGGCGAATGTCAACTAAATGGTGACATCACCTAATATCGGATAATGCGATGAAAAGCTCAAATATAGAAGCAAGTGTAACTTTCTCTGATGCAAGAGGTAAGTCATGCTCAGGCTGTTAAAGTTATGAACACAATGGTTTCGGATAATTGCGATGGCATTTCAAAAGTGCTGTTAGATTTGCGAAACGTCACAATCTATTTTCTAACTGAAAAACAGGGGGTTATACGTGCTGTTAACAAAGTTAACCTGACCATACATGAGAAAGAAGCGCATGGGTTGGTAGGAGAATCGGGTTCCGGTAAGACAGTGACAGCTCTTGCGATTTTAGGCTTAATCGATCTGCCGGGATGCGTTGTTCAAGGGGAGATAATCTGGCAGGGGCAAAATTTACTTGCATTTTCTGAGTCTGCGATGAACGAAGTTCGTGGGGGTGGGATTGCTATGGTGTTTCAGAATGCTCCCAGCAGTCTGAATCCAGCCCTACGCATTGAGACGCAGATGATCAGATTACTACGTTTCCGGCGTGGGATGAAACGGTTCGATGCACGTCAAGAAAGCCTTAAGCTACTTGCAACCGTACGGTTGCAGGAGCCAGAACGTGCCATGCGTTGCTACCCGCATGAGTTGAGCGGCGGCATGGCCCAAAGGGTAGCACTTGCGCTTGCATTGGCTTGCGAACCAAAATTGTTAATTGCAGATGAACCGACATCTTCTGTGGATGTAATGGTTGCGACTCAACTCCTGGAATTGTTCGCGGACTTGCGAGGCAGGAAAGGTATCAGTATTCTGCTAATTACGCACGATATGGGAGCGGTTGCAAGACTCTGCAATCGGGTGTCTGTCATATATCGTGGAGAGATTGTCGATCATGGGGTGACCACCGATGTGTTCCGATCACCAAAACACCCCTACACCCAAGCGCTGCTTCGTTCTGCTCTTCTTTCTCAGCCCTGAATTTCACCCTTGGCGTATATCTGTTCCGTGACACAAACCAATCGTATTTTTCGTCTCACATCAAAAGCCTTAAACGTCCTACGCATCTTCCATACCAGCAGGTGTTGCCCTAGCAGGATTCAAAATAGCCAATACATCTTGCACAGCGCTATTGACCAAACGGGCAATTTTATTGGTTTGCTCTATTCCACCAGGACCTTTTTTCATAGGCTTTTGAAACTGAACATACCAACTTATGCGTGCGAAAATTTGGTTCAGTATGGAACGTAGACCGCGTAATGTAAGAGTATCCCTTTCAACCAAAGGCACTAATGTATTCAGGAATTCTTGCCTTACCAGCTCGCAGAGTCCTGAGTCTTTAAAGTTGAACTTTTTATCAACGTGACCTACAAAAGCCTTTACCAATCGCTTTGGGTATTTGCGGTTATTAAGCATCTTTTCAACGTGCTTCCACCATTCTGCGTAAAACAAGGCGCTGAGGAATGCTTCCGCATCTTTTTCACTTACCCGAGATAAGGGGTGTACAACCCGCAATTGATGTGAAATACGAGTCCAAAAGTCCTGCGGCTTTTTCTTGGCTAAATCCTCAATATGCTGGCTCGCTGCAAGGATGAATTTTGGCTTGCCATCCGTACACAATTCGTCCTCTCCCTGCTCAAGTGGACGTAACATTTCTGCCAGAAACCCGGAATCAGCTTTGTTCAATTCATCAATAAATATCACCGGTGATTTTGCCCTTCGTTCCGTTCCACCTTGTAACCCTTGATTCCAGTTGATGAGTTTTCGAAGATAGCTGCTCACATTTGATGCATCTCCGGAACGAATTTTGTTTTGAATATCACGAGCTGTGGTGGAAATAAAAACTTTCTCAGGTTCCAGATTTTCCGGCTCCTTAAACTTCCTGCCATAGTAGAGTGCTTTGCTAAAAGCTTCCTTGCCGGTACCTGGTTCTCCTGTTACTAGAGCAGCTTCGACGTTTTTGTCATTAAGGAGGGAAGCTAGGTTGAGCAGATTTCGCTGCATCGGAACTCCGCAAGCGACATAAAAACTGTAACTTTGTAAAAGGCTTTGATAAAGTCGGTCGCAATCATCCTCGTGTTTAAGTTCCAGGTATTTTTTTTGCATGAATTTTTCAGGGATTGGCAAAGTTTGAAGTTTTTCTCGGAAGACATCTACAGCAAAGGCATGCTTGCGACGGAATTTAATAGATCCAGATTCCAAATTTTCTTTCAATCTTACGAATGAATTCCACAGAACCATCTTTGGAATTAGGTTGCCAAATTTTGTTGAAAAGTGAAAAATACCGTCTCTGATATTATTTATTGAGTCGAAAAAATCCTTGATATAATCTTTGCTATAATTCTCGACTTCATTTTCTATGTGTAAGATCGACTGAAGTGTTTTGTCTTCCTTTGAAGCTTTTTTGGTTTCATTGATTAAGTAACTTATAAGATCAATAATATTGATCGATTTATTAGCAGTTTTTTGTACGAATACTTCAAACGCTCCACTAAATGTGTTCCATTCTTCTTTATCTTTTGTTTGGTTTATTAGCGCCTTACGCACACCTCTTATTTTGTGATTCTGATTATTATATGGAAAGGGCAGCATAAGGTAGGTAAGATTTACCGAGCATTTTTTGGGATCCCATGGCGGTAAATACATGCATCTCAATTTATCGAAGATGCCGTTCTTAGCCAAAAGCAAAATTTCAAATCTTACATCTTGTGTTAATATTGTTAAAGCCTGGCAACTGTTGTATCCTGTTTCCTGGAATATCATTTCGTCCCAAATCAGGTGGTCTATCGTAGTAGCAGGTCCGAGTTCAAGCTTTGTTTGGCCTAGAATTACGGATGCTTGTAGCTCCAATTCCGATCCTGTTGGCCACTCCAAGCAATATGTGTAAGGTCCCGATTTGTCCCAAGGTAACTTTTCCCCTTGAAATAATTCATAATGGAGCTTTGTTTTACTGATCACGAGTGTGCTCCTTGGAGAAGTGGTTTTTGCAATGCCAAAAATAACAAAACGAAAACCAGGCAAGTGACAAGCGTTGAAGGTAGCCAGAGCCACCAACAGGCGGGAAATAGTTCGTAACCCGTTTTCAACAAGGAACCTAATCGCGGACTGTCCCCATGTGCACCTAAATATGCTGCAAGAATACTAACTGATAGTATTGTGGGCCAGTTTGCCAACCATGCTGCAACCACAGAAGGGATTAAATTTGGTAAAAGGTGAAACACCAAAACTCGGGTACGGCCTATTCCTTGAGCTCGTGCTGCTTGCATGTATACAGACCGCATTTCATTGGAAATTGCTGTTTGCAACGTTAATGCAGCAGTGCCCCAGAGAAGTGTTCCTGCGGTGAGAGGGAACACGGCAGGGTGATCGCCAAAAATACTGTAAAGTAGCAACAGTACAGCAACAAGAGGGGTCGAGTAAGAAAAGGTCGTTGCAAAACCAAAAACAAAACGGTTCCAACCACTGCGAAATGCTGAACCAAGGGTAGCAACAAAGCCGGCAATAATCAAGGCAAGCGAAGCGGCTGCAACTACATCCAGGAGGGTAAAAGCTGTGCCACTCAAAAGCATCGGTAGCTGCGATCTCCCTAATGCATCCGTTCCAAGCCAGTAACTTAAAGAAGGCGCAGTGTAAGGAGCGGCCATTACATCTAATTCCCCTTAGCTATCGTGTCGATTTTCCTGTTAGAACTGAAACTGGCCGAAGAGGGCTTGGAAGAGCCCATGCACACATTGTACGCACACCAAGCGCAGCGAACGTTAAAAATGTCGTGATTGCAACAACCCCCATAAGAATTGGAACGTCGCCAACCTGCACCGCGTCAAACATCAATGTTCCAAGTCCAGGTAAGGCAAATACGTGTTCAACCGCAACCGCTCCGGTGAAACTTACGACAAAAACTTGGGCAAACCCATCGCCTAAAGCTGCAAGCATGATAGGCCATCCCTGATAAAAAAAGGCATGCCGCCTTTGACAACCTGTTGATAGTGTGGCTTTAAACCAGTCTGATGAAATAACTTGTCCACCCGCTGCTAAAAGACGAGGTAAAACGATGCCTACGCCAGTTAAAGAAAGGCAGAAGACCGGAAGCACCAATGGTCTCCAGAGAGGAAGACCTGTGGACCGAAAGCCAATTCGCGGAAGGCCCAAGAAATCGGGTAGTGAGCTTCCTGCTAGCCATAACCCTATGATGAATGATGGAATAGCTGCGAGGAATAGATAAAAGATGGATAAGTCCAGTTGGTGTTTATTGCCTCGCGCTACTTTACTGAGACACCTCTGCGTTACTATTAGCAATGCAACTAGTAGGGAAATAATAGCAGAGATGAAAGCAAGCAGAATTGATAGAGTGGCAGGTTGGAGGACCACATCACGTACCTTAGCACGTGTTCGCCAAGAGACACCCCATTCGCCTCGCAGCATGCGCAGAGCGCGGTCCACCGACTCTAAGAGCAAGGGACGATCAAGGCCGAACTCCTGTGCGAACAACTGTCGTGTAGCCTCGTCGTGGATGGGGCCAGCTAGCTGTGTTGCAGGGTCGGGCGTCAGCATGCGAACCATAATAGATACGAAAACCCAAACGAGACACCAGCCAAGCAGCAGGCGTACTGTCTCACTGAACGCTTTTCCTGCCTTTTTGATCATCCACCAATTTGACATCGACGAGTTTAGTGACAGATACTGGGTTGATTTTGTAGTTTTTAACATTCTGTTTCACCAGTACTAACGGCGTATCATAATAAAGAGGTATCCATGGCATTTCCTGATCAAGTATCGCTTTAATAGTTATGCGGAGTTTAGACCCTTCATATTCATCGGCAAGCTTAAGCTGATTAGCAGCCCTATCCAAGGTTTGGTTAGTAAAGCCAGTGAAATTGGGTACCGGCCGTGAGGAAGAAATCAAGGCAGTTAAGTAATTGGCTACGTTTGGGTAATAGGGCGACCAGTAAAGAAGTGTCAGGTCCGGTTTTGTTTCAGCGACAGATGCAAAAAGTGCGTTATCACTTGCGCTGGGATAAAGTCGGACCTTTCCCCCTCGTTGCTCAATCCAACTACGGAGAAGCGCTATAACAACATCGTTTATGCGAGATGAAACATAAGCTATTTTTACCGTTCTACCTTCAAGTAAGTTTTTGGCATCTGATTTTGACGTCTGTGTTTGATATTCATTAGTTACATCAAGCGCATCAACTAGAACCCCCTTAGGCAACATGATGCTTTTGGTAATTTGACCCAGAGGGCCAACAGCCGAAGCAAGTAGCTGCTGATGGTCGAAGGAAGTAGCCAATTCACGCCTTAATTCAGCAGAGGCGCCAAAAACATAATCAGAACCTATCATGGGGGCCAAAAGATGCAGGCGACACACCGATCCGGGACGAACCAGCTCAGCAGGAAAATGCCGAGCTTTCAGTTCATTAAGGGCGAATAGATCACTCAACTGTGCCAAGTCCGAACCAGTAATATTCCTGACATCTAATTGATCGTTGGCAAAGGCACTGGCAATTTGTGCCTCTGATCGAAAAAAGTTGAATCTCACCCGATCGATATTTGCTGGTGATGGTTGCCACCCTGATCCATTTCCATAATTCGTATTTCGCTCAAGCAGGACGTATTCTCCTGGCTCCCATTGCGATAGTTTAAAAGGGCCCGTCCCTACAGGGTGTGTATCAAATTTATCTCCGTAATATTCAACGGCTTCCCTTGGGACTATTGCGGTCGAAAGAACAGTTAATCTGGCAAGAAAATCACGATCCGGTTCGCTAAGAGTTACACGTAACTCACGGTCACTTATTTTTTCCAACCCTATTACGTCTGGTGCCTCTCCTTTGGAAAATGTCTCGGCTCCCATAACGGATGTGGACAAAGCCCATGAGTTGAGGGACCCGGATTTTGGATTAAGTCCCCGCTTCCAAGAATATAATACATCATCAACTGTTACCGTTCGCCCAATCCCGTGATGGAAGCATGGATCGTCATTGAACCGGGCTTCGCGTAATCGAAAAATCCATACTCTAAAGTCAGGAGATATTTCCCATTTTTCGGCCAAAGCTGGTAAGATTTCACCCTCTAAACCTACAGAAACCAGGCGCTCGAATATCTGCAAGTCTAAACTATACTGGACCAATTCCACGGACTTGATTGGATCTAAGGACTGAAGAGCGCTGCTTGCTAGAATAGGTAAACGAAGCTCGCTTTGAGACTGACGAATAGAAGGGAGTGATGTATAGCCGTGTATCCAATGCCAGACTAATCCAAGCCCAATTAAGGTGACGGATAAGATTAAAATCCAGCGGCTTTTGTTTTTCATTAATTTCTCTCCCGGTCAATGAAGAGCGATACCATCCACTTTGTGGATCTGATTATTAATCCCCATTGGGTGTTTGTCAACATGTGACTCCACAAAAGCGATGATCCAATCCAATGCATCCGGATCGCACATTCGAAAAGCGTCTTGGTATTCCTGCCATATACGGGCTAAAGCTTCTATGGCAGAATTCGACTGGGCAGTATGAATGATTCCATCCTTACGGACATCGCCAAACCCCTGCCAACCACTCCTTGCCATTCCACGGCAACTAGACAAGCCTCCGCTTTCTGTGATTCGAATGGTTCGAATGAAATGGTGGGGATAAAAGTTTAGACCTACAAGTAATTCATGATCTCCACATATCTCTCGCAAAAAAATTAGACCGGCTTCATCAATAACGAGCTGTGAGTTGTCGAAAGCACCACTACGAGCCAAATCAACAATTAGCCAGCATGTTGAAGCCTCCGCTTCTAAGGCTATTGATGAAGTATTCCCATGTCTGAAGGCCTCTAAAAGATCAAGGTAAGCCTTGAGGGCTAATTGTCTTGATAGTATAAGAGAATTCTCTGCTTCATCTGCAAGCTCGAAGGGATGAAACGCCGCGTAATCAATCGCTTTTTCAGAGCACCATTGTGCAATTTTAACCAACACATCCGCGTTTTCTCTGTTTACTGTTGTGTTGGTTAGAATGCGCTTTTCGCTTATTTCCCGGAATCGATGTACACCATCATCGAGACGGTCATAGACGCCCATACCACGGATTCTGTCATGGACTTCTCTGGGACCATCCAAGCTTACATTAAGTACCGTTAAGGAAGAATCGTTAAGCCGTGAAGCTGCAGACGTCAACAAAGTTGCATTTGTGGTTACACCAACAGACCTAGCGTGGTTTCTGCCGGCGGCATCAAGTACAGCCCATAATTCGTTTCTAAGCAATGGTTCCATTCCGGGAACAACGATGTCAGTAAAACCGCTATTGATTCCAAGCTGAGTCAGTTCGTAATATTCTGACTCTGTCATTACGGGTAATGTTTTCCTCGTGGCAACATAGCAATGCCGACATTGAAGGTTACATCCGCCTGGCATCCAAAGCTCAAGACAATGAAGATGCTTGAGGATCGTTTGCTCGGCTGCCTCCCTCGGTGTGTGGTATTTATCTCCTGCACGTACTAGTGCTTTCCATGTGACGAAATCAGCACAGCCCACCTGCCTTACAGTACCGGTGCAGCCGTTCGCAATTGAACTCATCGGCATAATATCACCTCATTATGATAAGGTCTAAAAAATCAAGCTTTTAGGCGGTTAATAATAGATGGCTGATCTTCCAGGGTCAAGTCTAATCTGTCCTATTGGAGACTGAAGACATGAAGACATTCTATAGTCCCTTATGTTAAAAGATTTTTTAGCTCTTTGATATCAGTCAGTTGTGGGAGTGAGAAGGAGGCGTTGTCGACTAATTCAACATACGTGGTCGAACAGGCCGGCACTGCAGAGCGTTATTCGGCCATCCCCAAACACACGTCGGCCAATCGCAGACACAAGATCATGGGCTGGATGAGCGACTCACTGGAATGGGGACATCGACTAATTCAACTAACGTGGTCGACCAGGCTGGCACTGCCGTAGCGTTATTCGGCCATCCCCAAACACACGTCGGCCAATCGTAGACACAAGGTCATGGGCTGAGGAGATGGGGACGGGAGATGGGGACGTTGTCGACTAATTCAACTAACGTGGTCGACCAAGCTGGCACTGCCGGAGCGTTATTTGGCCATCCTCAAACACACGTCGGCCAATCGCAGGCACAAGGTCAAGGGCTGGATCGGCGACTCACGAAAACCGCAGGCTATGTAAAATTCCTTTGCTTCTTCGGACGCCTTTTCAACCACTCGTTGCAAAGAGGCACCGCCGCAGGCGAACAGATCAAGGTTATGATCGGCGCCAATATGGCGTCGGTCGGGAAGAACGGGTCGCATCGGAGCCGGCGATTGCGGTAGTCGATCGGCTGGCTATGCGCTTCCTTATCAGCCTGTGTATAAGCAAGTCTCGGGCTGGCAGGCAAGGCGCGGCCGAATTCAAGAAACGCCGCATATTCATACACATGTGAGCAGTTTCGAAGAGGCACAACGTCGCATGGCGGCCTGAAAACGAAGTCCATCCACAGGCTGTTAGAAATGCTTCTTGATTTTTCAGCAAAGATCAGACATATTGACACCACTTAATTATAAATGGCGTCAATATGCCTGGTGGCCGAATGAAGGAACAGCCCGAAGAAATTTTTCGCAAGCACGGCGGCCGGCTTAGAATGAGCGAGGCCATGGAGCACGGCATCACCCGGTACATGCTTTACTCGCTGAGGGACAAGGGCGTTGTCGAGCAGGTGAGCCGTGGAATCTATCGACTGGTGGAACTGCCTCCGGTCAGCAATCCCGATATGGTGACGGTCAGCCTCCGCTATCCAAACGCCGTTATCTGCCTGATCTCCGCGCTGGCCTATCATGGCATTACGACTCAGATCCCCCATGCCGTGTCCGTGGCGGTTACCAGGGCGTCGCGGACACCAGCGTTGGACCATCCCCCCATTCAGGCCCATCGATTCTCCAGTGAAGCCTACATCTCCGGGATCGTGGTGCATCGGATAGATGGTGTGGCCGTCAAAATCTACAACCCCGAGAAGACACTGGCCGATTGTTTTAAATTCCGCAACAAAATCGGAATGGATGTCGTCCTGGAGGCGTTGAAGCTTTACAGATCACGAAAGAAGTTCGATCTTGGTCAACTGCTCCGATACGCCAAAATTTGCCGGGTGGAAAAAGTCATGCGGCCATACCTGGAGACGGCGGTGGCATGACAGCGCCAAAGCGGGATGGGGACGTTATCGACTAATTCAACTAACGTGGTCGACCAAGCTGGCACTGCCGGAGCGTTATTTGGCCATCCTCAAACACACGTCGGCCAATCGCAGGCACAAGGTCATGGGGTGGATCGGCGACTCACGAAAACCGCAGGCTATGTAAAATTCCTTTGCTTCTTCGGACGCCTTTTCAACCACTCGTTGCAAAGAGGCACCACCGCAGGCGAACAGATCAAGGTTATGATCGGCGCCAATATGGCGTCGGTCGGGAAGAACGGGGCGCATCGGAGCCGGTGATTGCGGTAGTTCCTCGGCTGGCTATACGCTCCCTTATCAGCCTGTGTAAAGCAAGTCTCGGGCTGGCAGGCAAGGCGCGGACGAATTCGAAAAACGCCGCATATTCATGCACATGTGAGCAGTTTCGAAGAGGCACAACGTCGCATGGCGGCCTGAAACGAAGTCCATCCACAGGCTGTTAGAGATGCTTCTTGATTTTTCAGCAAAAATCAGACATTGTGACACCACTTAATTATAAATGGCGTCAATATGTCTGGTGGCCGAATGAAGGAACAGCCCGAAAAAATCTTTCGCAAGCACGGCGGCCGGCTTAGAATGAGCGAGGCCATGGAGCACGGCATCACCCGGTACATGCTTTACTCGCTGAGGGACAAGGGCGTTGTCGAGCAGGTGAGCCGTGGAATCTATCGACTCGTGGATCTGCCTCCGGTCAGCAATCCTGATATAGTGACGGTCAGCCTCCGATATCCAAACGCCGTAATCTGCCTGATCTCCGCGCTGGCCTATCACGGCATTACGACTCAGATCCCCCATGCCGTGTCCGTGGCGGTTACCAGGGCGTCGCGGACACCAGCGCTGGACCTTCCCCCCATTCAGGCCCATCGATTCTCCAGTGAAGCCTACATCTCCGGGATCGTGGTGCATCGGATAGATGGCGTGGCCGTCAAAATCTACAATCCCGAGAAGACACTGGCCGACTGTTTTAAATTCCGCAACAAAATCGGAATGGATGTCGTTCGGGAGGCGTTGAAGCTTTACAGATCACGAAAGAAGTTCGATCTTGGTCAACTGCTCAGATACGCCAAAATTTGCCGGGTGGAAAAAGTCATGCGGCCATACCTGGAGACGGCGGTGGCATGACAGCGCTTCCTAAAAGAATGGACTCGTTCACCGATGCCTTTGCCGAGAGCAAACAGGCACAGTGGACTGCGTTCAGAAGAAGGCTTCAGCAAGCCTACATTCCGCCATCCTTCAAGGAAATTACCCTTTCTTTGGATCATTTTTTATGCCCTATCGTCAAAGCCCTATCCTCAGGCGAAACAGGTCCAAAGAGTTGGAAGGCTCCTGGCCCTTGGCAGTAAGCGGGGAAACACATAGAAACCGAGGGGCCACCAAAAGGGGATAGCCTGAGACGCAACGGAGAACGGAACGTTGTTGATTCGATCAACTAACTCGGCGAGAATGGGAACGAACGGGCCACAAGACGATACAAAGGACGGACGGAATGAAAAAGATACGCTCTGGCAGGCCTTCGGCGACTGCCAGAGCGGAAAAGCCGATTTTTCCGACTACCTGATCGGTTGCGCCAACCCTCACCTTCGACCGGAGTCTCAAAGACCGGGGCCTGTCTTAACGGCCTTCACTTTCCTTCTTCAAATTCCATAAAGCTTCAGGGGTTATCGGAATTTCTCGAACCTTCAGCCCGGAGGCATTGTAAATGGCCGCGCTGATTGCCGGCAGGGCCGCCAGTATCCCGCTTTCTCCGATGCCCTTGGACCCATAAGGGCCGGGGCCGTCCTGGTTTTCCTGAAAAATGGTTTCCATCTTGTCGGGAATATCCGCGATCGTGGGGACCTTGTAATCCAGCGATCCGGCGTTCAATATGACACCGGAATTATTTATAATAAGCTTTTCCATAAATGCAGCGCCGATGGCCATTACCGCCCCGCCTTCATCCTGGCCGACAGCCCGCAGCGGATTGATCACTTTGCCGGCATCGCTGACATTGATCAGCCGGTGCAGGGCCGTATCGCCCGTTTCCGGGTCAACGGACAGTTCCACTGCGGTAACGATAAATTCCCAGAACGCAGCAGGGCCGCCCAGCGGATGATCCGGATCTCTTTTGCCCCGGTAACTTCCATGACCGATCACTTCTCCCATTCCGGGACCGAAATAGTTCTCGACAGTCTGCTGATAGGTGAACCGGTCTTCACAGACATGAATCAGACCGTCGGATTCCAGGACACTTTTTTCATCGATGCCGCACGCTTCGGCGGCCAGTGCACACAACCGCCGGCGTATGTCCCGGCATGCCGAAACAACGGCCTGGCCCATCATCACGGTTGAACGGCTTGAAGCCGTGATGGTGTCATAGGGCACCCTGCCGGTGTCACCGCAAACCACACGGATAGAATCCATCGGCAAATGGAGGGACGCGCTCACAAGCCTGGCCATGACCATTTTGGCGCCCTGGCCCATTTCGGTGGTCCCGACATATACCGTGGCACTTCCATCCACATGGAGGCGGACTTCGGCACCGGATGTCGTTGCCGGTACCGAGCTTTTAACGCCGATGCCGATTCCCCTTCCTCTTCCCGGCCCGGTCGGCTTGCCCCATCCAATGGCCCGGGCCGCTTTATCCAGAGCCGATTTCCAATCCCCATCTACGGGTGTGTCGCCGGGAACCAGGGTTTCCCCCTTGGCCGGCAGATTCATTCGTCGGATCTCGACCGGATCGATTCCAAGCCGCTCTGCCGCCTCGTTGAGCTGTGATTCGATGGCAAAGCACAGGTGGGTTGCGCCAAACCCCCGGAAAGCGGTTTTTGGGGCCGTGTGGGAGAAGATGCCTCTTGCCGTTATGTCCACGTTGGGCACCCAGTAGGGACCGGCACCCAGAAAGCCGGCCTTCTGAACGACCCGGGGAGAAATATCGGAGTAGGCACCCACCAGAAAATCGGCCTTGACATCCTGAAAAGCCAGCTTTCCGTCCGGCTTGAAGCCGGTGCGGATCTTCACCCGTGCGCCTTCCCGCTGGGCTATGTGGAATCCTTCGTCAGCCGAGAGAGATAGCTTTACGGGCTGCTTGAGCTTGTGGACCAGCATGGCGACAAGGGGTTCGATCTTGGGATAACCGCGTCCTCCGAATCCGCCCCCCATCTCCGTGGATATGATGCGGACCTTGGCCAGGGGCAGACTCAGCATGCGGGATATGACCCGCCTGAGGACAAATGGGTGCTGAATCGCCGCGTACATGGCAATACCGCCGTCATCCGGAAGTGCATAAACGGCGTAGGGCTCCAGGGCGTGATGATGGATAATGGGCGTCTCGTATGTGTTGGTCAGTGTAAGGGCGCTTTGGGCCTGCCCTGTTTCGATATTTCCCCAGCCGAACGGCCACTGGCCCATGATGTTCGTTTCACGCCAGGGGTCATCCTGGCGCAGGTCCGGATTCTGCACCAGCGGTGCATCCGGTGCCAATGCCGCCTCGATGGTGGTGATTGGGGCAAGTGCCGTATAATCGACCTTGACAGCATCAACTCCCTGCCGGGCTGCCCGTGCGCTTTGCGCCAGGACGACGGCTATGGGTTGCCGTGCAAATTTGGTTTCACCATCGGCCAGAAGAGGCTGATCCTGGGTAAGGGGGCCAAACCGGGGCAACGGCCGGGGAAGGCCATCGGCTGTAATGACGGCCGTCACACCGGGAATACGCAAGGCCGCTTCCTTATCAAGCGCATCGATTCTGACGCGCCCTAAAGGCAAACTGACCAGTCTTGCGTGTAGGGCGTCCTTTACCGGAATATCATCCAGGTATTTCAATTCGCCGGTTACCCTGGCGACCAAGTCGTCCGGCATTTTATTTCTTTCGTTATTTCTGGGCATTGTTAATCCTGCTGGCAATGGGGTCGCCGGCGCGATGAGTGATCGGCCGCCTGTTTGACGGCTTTGACGATCTGTTTGTAGCCCGTGCATCGACAGATATTGCCTGCCAGTGCATTTTTGATATCTTCTTCCGATGGGTTGGGTTTCTTCATCAGCAGACTTTTTGCCGACATGATCATCCCCGGAGTACAGAATCCACACTGGCTGGCATCCTGATCGATAAAGGCCTGCTGAATCGGATCCAGGCCGTTTCGACCTGCCAATCCCTCAATGGTTGTCACTTGCCGGCCATCCACACTTGCGGCTAGAACCAGGCAGGCGTTTACCGCCTCTCCATCCAGAAGAACCGTGCACGCACCGCATTCTCCCTGGCCGCAACTTATCTTGGTGCCGGTCAGGCCCAGAATTTCGCGCAAAACCTCCACCAGGGTTTCCGTCGGATGGATATCGACGCTCCGGCCGACACCGTTTATGTACAGATTGATTCTCATATCACGAGGCCTTTGGTAAGCGTTGCTTTGCCAGGCTGAAGGCACGCCTGAACAGAACGGCGGACATGTCGATACGATATGCTTTGGTCGCCCGAATATCATCGATCGGGCTTACCTCCTTCTTTACCCTTTCAGCGGCCCTTTCGATCAGGCCGGCATGCCACTCCTTATGATCCAACATGTCTTCAACACTTTTAATTCTCATGGGTTTCGCCGAGACGGCACCAAAAGCGGCGCGTACATTGCCCTGGCAATCGAGGCGAACGGCCACACCCGCAATGGAACAATCCACGGCCTTTCTGCGACCGATTCTTACATAGGCGCTGGCCTGGTCCTCGCCGGAATACGGCAGATCGATACTTTCGACAAATTCGCCCACCGCGAGACTGATTTGGCCGGGACCGGTTATCAGGCTGTCCAGAGGGATATTCCGGAGTCCGCTGCTGTGCCTGACATTAACCGTACAATCGAAGCAGAGCAGGGGGGGGACGGAGTCCGCAGCAGGGGACGCATTGCATATGTTGCCAGCCAGGGTCCCGCGGTTGCGGACCTGCAACGACCCAATGGATTCCAGAGCTTCGTAAAGCGCCTGGTACCGCCCCCTGACGACCGTATGGGATAACAGCTGAGTCAGGGATACCATACAGCCGATTCTGATCCCCTTGTCAGGCTGTTCCTCCACCGACTTTAGCGAGCCGACTTTGCTGAGGTCGATGATGTGCAAAGGATGCGCGACTCCTTTGCGCATTCTGACAAGCAGATCAGTCCCGCCGGCGTGGATCGCACTGCTGCCGCCATACTTATGCAAACAGGCGCAGACGTCCTCAGGCGATTCAGGTTGATGTATCTTTGGTTCCTGCATTGCACACCATTTCATTGAGCGTTAAGACCAGTCCTTGGATTTACCGCCTTCGGTGGCGATGAGTATAAATGCGATGATACAGGGTTCGGTCCCGCGGTTCACCCAGTTGTGCACGGTTGCGCGCTGAACGAGCGTATCGCCTGCTTTCAAGTGAACTTCTTCCTCGTCCAGTTGCATGTCTATTTCACCGGAAAGAACGATCGCGTAATCGATCGAGTCGGTGACATGCCAGCGTTCTGCAACCCCGGAATCGAATTGTATGATGCGAAAGACCGAACCGTTTTCAATTACGGTTCCGGTCTCCCACAGGGCGGGGTCTTGATCGTCCAGTATCGGGGGAAGCCGGTCTGTCGCCCACAGGAGAACATGCCTGAATCCCGGTCGCCCGGGTTTGCTCTCGATTTCAAAATCCCAATTTACAACGGCTTTTCCTGCAGCATTAAGACCGGTAACGACTCTGCGTATTTTCATATTGTTCGACTCCATTTCTAACAGGTTTGGCCTTGGGTCCGGCCCCAACCCATCCAGCCGAAAACCTAAAGCATTTAATTCGCATCGCAATACGGTTTGATAATCGTTTCGAACTCTTCCTGCGACAATAGGCCGCGTTTTTTCGTCCCGGCTGCTTTTACTTCGGCTAGAATCTCCATGACACTTTGATCTTTGTAATTTTTTATACCCATTTTATCGAGCATGTAAGTAATGGAGGCTTTGCCGCTCTTTTTGCCGAGCACCACTTCTCCCGATCGCCCGAAGAAACTTGGATCCGTGGCAAACATGGCAAGAGGTGTTTTCATTACCATGTCCACTCCGATACCTGATTCCCGGGTGTAATTACCGGAACCGGTCACCGGTTTATTGGTCGCCGTTTTAACGCCTGATATGTCTTCCACCAATTTGCATAGCGATATCAGTTCCTTAAAATCGTATTGGGTTTCATAGCCGAGCAGCATGTGCAGACCGATCATCAGCTCTTCCAAAGCGGCATTACCTGTTCGTTCCCCAAGGCCGTTGACGCAGGAGTGAACCACTTCAGCACCCGCCGTTACCGCGGCAAGTTCAGCGGCGACACCCATGCCGAAGTCGTTGTGGGTGTGTATTTCCACAGGCAGACCGGTAAGTGTTTTGACTTTCCGTACCATATATTTAATGGCTTCGGGCGTGGCGCATCCCATGGTGTCCACGACGCCTACGGAGTCGGGGGGAGCATCCTGCATTAATCCTGACAAAAGGTTGGACAGGTCTTCTTCGCGCGCCCTTGTCGTGTCATAGGGAAAATACACGGTGTACATGTTCTTTTTCCGGGCGTGGCAAATACAGTCCACACTTTTTCTTAGCACGTCTTCCCAGGTCCAATTGAACTGGTGCTTCAGCTTGGGATATCCGATAGGCACTTCGATAATCACGCCGTCGGCGCCGCAGTCGATGGCCTTGTCGATATCGACGGGCAATGCCCTGGCAAAAGTGAAGATTTTTGCCTTCAAACCGAGTTGGGAAATTGCCTTGATCGCCTGGAAGTCTTCTTCCGAAACAGCGGGCATGCCAGCCTCGATTCTTTCAACGCCGACCTCGTCCAGCTTCCGCGCGATGCGGACCTTGTCCTCCTTGTGGAAAACAACCCCCGGCGTCTGCTCACCATCCCTGAGAGTCGCATCATGTATTTTCACCTTCTCGGGCAAAGTATAACCATCGAGCACATCCTGCGTAAAATTATAGAGACTGGTCCACCACTTGTTTTCCTCAAAGTATCTGTTCATCGTTTACCATTCCCTCTATTCGAATAAAGACGCGTATTCCCACGCTTCTTCAGCTGTAAATTCATTAGGTTCCAGTGCGAGACCATAGCCGAACGGGAATTTTGTCAAGCTGTCCAGTCTGACTTTTCCATTTTGAATATCCAGGACTGCAAATCCACCATCATGCATCCGATATAAATCGTTATGCGCTTTCAGAACCGCCGCCTGCACGGCCTGTGAATACATGCTGAGACCTTTAAAATAGTGATGCCCGTTTCTTTCAAGATGCTCGATGCCGAGGATGTTTGCCACCAGCAGATCCTGCAAGAGGGCCACGGGTCCGACGTTCGACAGATCTTCACAGCTTAAGATATATGTTGCGCCGGTATCCTGCGTCTTTAGATGGTTTAACAGGCAGGCGTTTGCGATCCCTTTGAAAACGCCTTTGCAGTTTTTATGGGTCGTGCCGTTATAGCCGCAAGCCAGTGCCGTGCGCACGCTGCTGATATCGCTGTCGGACTCGTCGATGACCAGAAGCGGCTTGGTGCGCCAATTCGAAAACAGTTCTGCCGTATCGGGAGACAGGGCGTTTTTCCTGTCGATGGGCTGCTCTACAAATAAAAGATGCTGGAAAAACTCCGACAACTCTTGGCAGCGACTGATTTCATCCCAGTAAGCGATAAACTTTTCAGCGTTGTCGAAGTGTTCGTTGCCATCAAGCGTAAATCCGAATGTTTCTATATTTGCTTTCCGGCAAATGTCACCTATAGCGGTCAATCGCTGAACATCTTTTTGCACATGGCCCCATATTTTGATCTTGAACATACGCAGACCGTATGCTGCAATACATGCTTCAAGAGACTGGGGCAGGCCGTCATTCACCGTTTCAGGTATCGAAATATCAGATGTTCTCAGAGGATCGACCAGTCCAACGGTATGTCGAACTTTGATCTCTGCCGTCGGGCTGAGGCAAAGGAGCTTGTCTGGGGAGTGCCCCTGCAATTGTTTATGGATCCTTCCCAATTCGATTTGGAAGGCATTACTGCGCAGCGCTTCTAAAAAGGGTGTTTCCACGGCCCTGCAGTATCCATCGATGACGGCTCTTTCCAAAAGACTGACCCCCAGTCCTGACAGCAAACCCGGTATATTTTCTTTTTGCCCCCAGGCTTTCTGATCGCTATAGACCTGATACCAAAAATCGAACACCGATTCGCAGTCACCCAATTCGATGCCGGCGGCAGCGGCATGTTTGACCACATCGATCATTTCCAGGATTTCCTGCTTGTAAGATGTGTCGGGATTTTTGGTGAACCATTTTGGCAGCAGCCCTTCAGAAGCGATCCCCCTTACCTGTTTTCCCCCAACTGCAACATAGGCGCTTAAGAACAAATGGGGTACGACGGTAAGTTCTGCAATACCGTATTTAAACGGCATTCTGGTGTGCATGTTTAAAATGTTGAGTTTGATTTTTTCGAGTCGTATCTTCATTCAAGATGCCCTTCGTACTGCCAACGGAATAATCCGTCGTGACTTGTTTTAGGTTTTAGCCATGCCCCAAAAATCATCCCTGCTCTTACAGCGGACCGTTTCGCGTTGGTTTGTAAGAACTATTTGACGATCAACGAAGGCAGCCAGGTAACCGTTTGGGGGAAGAGGACTACAATGATCAGGCCCAATTCCATCAATCGCCAGAAAGGAAATGCCCCCCAGTATATATCCTTTGTCGTGATTTCGGGCGGCGATACGCCTTTTAAATAAAAAAGGGCATAGCCGAAGGGTGGCGTCAGAAAGGAATCTTGAAGCATCACCGCCATGGTCACAACGAACCAGAGTTTATCAAATCCAAGTTGTTCCGCTATGGGCAGGAAAATGGGAAACACAATCATTACGATACCGATCCAGTCGATGAACATTCCCAAGGCAAACAGAATCAGCATCATGATAATGAAGGTGCCCCATTTGCCGAAACCCGCACCCAATATCATGTCTCCTACGAATTCGCCGCCTCCCAGACCTAGAAATACTCCAGTAAAGCAGGACGCTCCCAACAACACGATCAAGACCATAGAGGTGGTCTTTGCTGTCTGGGTGACTGCTTCATACAGGCCGTTCCAGGTGAATTTTTTGTATGCCACGGTCATTAAAATGGCCAGCAGCGCGCCGACACCAGAGGCTTCCGTGGGTGTTGCAATGCCTAAAAAAATAGAGCCCAGCACCCCGAGTATAAGAACCATGGGAGGGACCAGGGACTTCATTACCATGTTAAAGATTTGCATTCTGGTAACCGCCATTCTTTCCTCTTGCGACAGCGGTGGACCGGATTCAGGGTGAATATAACATTTGATTAAAACATAGCCGATATACAGCCCGGAAAGAATAAGACCGGGAATAATGGCGCCGGCAAAGAGTTTGCCGACAGAAAGATTGGCCTGGTTTCCCATGACAATGAGCATAACGCTTGGTGGAATCAATATTCCCAGCGCCCCGCCGGCGCAAATACAACCGCTGCCGAGCCGCTTGTCGTAGCCGTATCGAAGCAGCACGGGCTGTGCAAGCAGTCCCATGGTGACCACCGATGCCCCGATGATGCCCGTACAGGCGCCGAAAAGCGTCGATACGATTACAATCGCAACGGCAATACCGCCCCTGACTCGCCCGAAGAGATAATGCATGGCATCAAAGAGCTTCTCTGCCACACCCGACTGATCGAGAATATGGGCCATAAATATAAACAAAGGAACCGCAATAAGAATGTAGTTGTCCATGACACCATAAATACGGCTCATGAACATTCCCAGGGCATCGAAGCCCCATCCGAGAATACCGAATATCACCGCCAGGCCGCCCATAACAAACGCCAGGGGGTGGCCCAGCAACATACCCAAAAAAAGTCCCGAAAACATCAACAGT
Organism: Desulfobacterales bacterium; assembly: GCA_963668645.2. GTDB lineage: Bacteria > Desulfobacterota > Desulfobacteria > Desulfobacterales > UBA2174 > UBA2174. Next base: position 11,207 of record CAXXWC010000020.1, on the reverse strand, counting down.
GTTACTATTTCCGGACGTATCTCAATCATAGCTCTCTCCCTGTTAAGGCGAAATAGAATTGGCGAATTAATACCGATAACCCTTGTATTAATAGAAGAAGAGCCATTATTGGGATGACAGATTTGATCGGGTAAAGAGGAGGGGCGAACACGCTCCAACTCGTTTCCCGGATGAGCCACGATTCTTTGGCATATTTAGTCCCTTGGTACAAAACGACCAGCATGAACGGGAAAAAAAATATCAGGTAAGAAACGACATCGATGATGGCTTGGGTTCGCTTGTTGAATTTTTCATAGAGAATGTCGATAGTAACATGTGATCGATGGAGCAGTGCATATCCAGCCACTATCATGAAGTGAAGAGCATATAGTTGAATTGTAACCTCAAAACTCCAGGTTGTCGGGCTGTTGAACAGCCGCCTAAGAATGACCTCCATGACGACAAGCAGAATCAAAACAATAATAATCCAGCTGAAGGTTTTACCAACGGCATCGCTAAAGGCGTCGATTTTTTTTAATATTGATTTCACTTGGAAAAGCCCTTTATTTCTACATTAGATTCCAAAAGGCATGGGATTCTGCAGAAGAGCGGCTAAGTGTTATAGGCTTTCCAGCAACAGTCTCCGGAGGACGGCCATGCGGAGACTGTTGCTGTCTCTGATTTTACTTAATGTACTGCTTTATTGCTTCCAGATCTGGAAGTTCAAAGTTGGCCCCATAGGAAAACGGCGTCGAGAAAGAACGCCATTTTTCCGCATCATGCAAGAATTTGTATTGAGAATAGATGGCCTTAGCAAACAGAGGGTGGTCTTTGCAGGTCTCAAGGATTGTCCGATGCGCAATTTTGCGCAAGGTTTTTAAATCTTCATCCGAAAGGCGTGTTACTTGCGTGCCGGCATCTATCCATTTCTGGGTGCCTTGTATGGCTCCGTATTCAAAGAAGGTGAAACTCCACACGGATGTTGCCATCGCTGCTGTCTTGAGGCTTGTTTTAAGATTGTCCGGCAAGCTGTCCCAGGATTTTTTATTGATCATGACCCCCAATATATTGCCGTTGTTAATCCAGTTGGGAACGCACCAGTACTTAGTGACTTCATGCAACCCGAGCCCCCAGTCTGTTTGCGGGTGCGACATTTCAGCTGCATCGATGACCCCTTTTTCAAGGGCCTGATAGACTTCACCGCCGGCCAGCATGACATGGGCAGCGCCAAGCTCTTTTAAAATGGCACCCGCGACCCGGCCGCCGGCTCTGATTTTCATTCCTTTTAAATCGCTCAGGGTATTAATCGGTTTGTTGCTTCGAATGCCCGACTCCATCGGAAATACAACCGTCGGCAGGAAAACCATACCGAATTTGCCGTATACCTCCTGATAGATCTCGAATCCGCCGCCCTGGTATATCCAGACCATCAGATCAATGGGCGACAATACCAGTGAAACTCCGGCCAGGACGTCGAAGGCCCAGTCTTTTCCGGCCCAGTACCCGGGCCAATGGCCTCCCATCTGCACAACATTATTTTGCACCGCGCCGAAGACCTCAAAAGGCGGTATGATGCTGTCACCCTCATAGAACTTGATTTCCATGGCTCCTTTGGTCAGGTCGCTGACAGTTTTAACAAAATAGCGGTCTCCCTCGATATTCATCATGTTGGGAGTAAAGGTAGTGGTCATTTTCCACTTGATCGGCTCCTGTGCCGTGCATACAGAACTGAAAATGCAGATCATCAAAACAATCGTCATGGTCCATGACAATCTCGTGGTCAACTTCCCTTTCATTTCCTTTTCCTCCTTGTTGATTTTCAGTTAGCAGTTTGAAAAGAAATTTCACCTGATCCGGGTGTGCCTACCGATCATCTCGTTCTCCCTGTTCAATAAACTCCTGAAGGGCCAGCATCGTCCGGTTTTTTTGCTGCCGGATCAGCTTTTCAACATTTTTAATGTTTTTTTCTTCAAGCGCTTTTATTATTTTTTCGTGCTCTTTAATTGATGCTTTTGCCCTTTTAGGGACATAGGCAAAAACACTTTGGGTGCGTTCGACTTTTTCCCACAGATCTGAAATGAGCTTGTTAAGAGTAGGGTAGGGCGCCGCGTTATAAATACTCAAATGAAATTGTTTATTCAAATCGCCCAGCGCTTCGGGGGTGTCGTGCTCTAAGGCCGCGGCCATTTCCTTATTCAGCTTTTTCAGGTGCTGAATATCCTTCGGGGAGACATGTTCCGCGGCCAACCGGGCTGCCAGTGCCTCTATCTCGATGCGTATCAGGTAGATTTCTATGAACTCCTGTTTATCCATTTTGCAGACGGTGGCACCGACATAGGGGGTGAACTCGACGAAACCTTCGCTTTCCAGCCTGCGGATTGCTTCACGAACCGGAATTTCGCTGAGCTCGTATTTCCTGGCGACATCGCTGATTTTGATTTTTTCGCCGGGCTTTATTTTCCCGTCGACGATATCCTTTCTCAGCTCTTCATAAATGGCTAGATGTTTTGTCTTGAATGCGAGCGCCATGATTTTCCTTTTAGTTAATGATTACAGCCTAATATCTAAGATCATATATGATTTATGATACATGCTACATAATATATGAAAAACTGTCAAGTTTTTTTAAAACCGGCATCCGGCAAATCGGCTGCCAAAACAGACGACAGTGCTTTCGAGGAATCTGGCAAGCGATCAGACGTCGCAGCCAAGCACCCTTGTGGTCGGGCCTTGCGCGCGTTTTCAATGAACGGCAGATCCTGGAGGTTGCCAATCCGGAGGTGGAAGAAGAGACGAGAGAAATAGAGGCTCCGATTGCACTCACGTGTGCCAATCGCGGACACGCGGACACAAGGTTATGGTCTGGATCGGTGAGCAGGATAAGAAAATTTCTCGATCAAGCCCCACCAGACGCCGGCCATCTCCCAGCAGCGGCCTGAAAAGCGTCTCGGAATGCTCAGACCGGAAACGATGCGACAGTCGTCCGGGCCATCCTAGTGAACCTCAGGCTGAAGCAGGCCCCTGGTTGAGAGGGGCATCTCATTTTGGGACGGTTTCCACCTCGAAGGCCTCTGGGTGAATGGACCAGCAGGCACCAAATGAGCGTAAACGGCAAACGAGACGGATTCGAGCGAGAAGACCTGCTCGCGCTGGCCGGTACGGCCGGGATCAAGAGGGCACGCGCAGGTCAGATGCTGGACAGCTGTGATCGAAGCCGTGGGCCGGTGGCCCGATTTCGCCGGCAAGGCAGGGGTTCCGGAGCGACGCGTCAACGAGATCCAGCGCAACCAGCGCGCCGGGTTGTGACTTGCTGCCGCCATCGCTATTCGCCGGGCCAATCCAGGACGCCAAAAACGGATCCCCCGAATGTCATAAAAATGGAAAGGAGATATCTTTACATTGACATTTACATTTTGTCCGGGGTATCTGGGATGCATCTCCTCCGAAGACCGGGGGAGCGTGTCAACCACCAACCCTGGAGACGGCATGCAACCGGTTTTGAGTTCCAAGCAAAAGCGCCTTCTCGATTACCTGAAGCGCCGGATCCAGCGCGACGGCAGCGCCCCGAGCCTGCGCCAGACCGCTGGCGACCTGGGGGTGAGCCATGCGGCCGTGGCCCAGGGGCTGCGCCTGCTGGAAGAAAAGGGGTACCTGCGCCGGGACGGGCGCTACAGCCGCAGGGTCTATCTGCTCAACGCGGACCGCGAGGCGGCCGGGCTGCAGCGCTGGCGCGAAGTGCCGGTGGTGGGCCGCATCACCGCCGGGCTGCCCATCTACGCCCAGCAGGAGTGGGACGGGAGCCTGGTCCTGGACGCAGCCGTGTTTCGCGGTGCGAATCTTTTCGCCCTGCGGGTGCGGGGCGATTCCATGCGTGACGCCGGCATTATGGATGGGGACCTGGCGGTCTGCGAACCGCGCCAGTACGCGGCCAACGGTGAAATCGTGGTGGCCCTGATCGACGGCGAGGAGGCCACGGTGAAGCGCTTCCACCTGCATGCCGACCACATCGAACTGCGGCCGGCCAACCCGGCCTATGAACCGATGTGCTACGATTTCGGACGGGTGCTGGTCCAGGGCAAGGTGGTGGGCCTTCAGCGTATGATGGGCTGAAATAGGCTGATCCCTGCGTTGGCAAGGACTGCGCATGACGGTGCCATTTGCAAACAATCCGCCCTGCCGCATCGAGATCGGCACCTCGGGCTATTCCTATGCCGAGTGGACCGCGGCCGGGTTCTACCCGCCGGGTACCGGTTCGGCCCGCATGCTGCCGCTTTACGCCGAACGCTTTGCCGTCACCGAACTGAACTACACCTGGTACCAGATGCCCAAGGCCCCGGCGGTGGCCCGCATGGCCGCCAAGGTGCCGCCCGCCTTCGGTTTTGCCGCCAAGCTGAGCCGCACCCTGACCCACGAGGTGGATCCGGGGGCCTGGCACGGCCAGGCGGCCCTGTACCGCGACGGGATCGCTCCTTTGCGCCAAAGCGGCCAACTGCGGGCCGTGCTGGCCCAGTGGCCCCCTTCCTTCGATCGCACCCCGGCTAACCGGCGCTATCTGGCCGAGCTTCTCGACGCCCTGGAAGGGCTGCCCGTGGCCGTGGAGTTCCGCCACGCCTCCTGGGCCGTGGACCGGGTCTTTGCCGAACTCGAACGGCGCCGGGTGACCCTGGTGGCGGTGGACGTCCCGGCCCTGGACGGGCTTTTTCCGGCCCTGGACGTGGTCACCAATCCGGACCTGTTTTACGTCCGTTTTCATGGCCGCAACGCCCGGGGCTGGCGCTCGGGCCATCTCCAGCAGCAGTTCGACTACGATTACGGCGAAGCCGAACTGGTCGAGTGGGCCGGCCGGCGTATCGTCCCCATGGCGGCCGAGGCCCGCGCCGGGGTGATCTTCTTCAACAACCATGTGCGGGCCCAGGCCCCGCGTAACGCCGGGACCCTGGCCCGGATGCTGGCCGCACGGGGGGTGGCGGTACAACCGTCCCCCGGCACGGAAAAAAGCGAAAATTAACCGCGGACGACCCATGGAGCGCACCGTTATTCATCTCAATATCGCCGATTTCGCCGTGGCCGTGGAGCGCTGCATCGAGCCGGGCCTGCGCGGCAGGCCGGTGATCGTGGCGCCGCCCACGGCGGTCCGGGCTGCGGTCTACGACATGAGCGAGGAGGCCTTCCGGGCCGGGGTGCGCAAGGGGATGGCGCTGGGCCGGGCCCGGCGCTGCTGCCCGGATGCCGTGCTGCTGGCGCCCCGGCAGGACCGCTATGCGCAGGCCATGGGGGACCTGCTGAAACAGGCCTTGTCCTTTTCGCCGCGCATCGAACCGGGCGAGGATGACGGGCACCTGTTCATCGACGCCACCGGCACCGGACGGCTCTTGGGGCCGCCGGTGGACTTGGCTTGGCGCCTGCACCGGCAAGTGCGCCGCCGTCTCGACCTGAACCCCATCTGGTCGGTAGCGCCCAACAAGCTGGTGGCCAAGGTGGCCTCGCGGCTGGTCAAACCGAGCGGCGAATACATCGTGGGCTCCGGCGAAGAGGCCCCCTTCCTGGCGCCCCTGCCCCTGGAGCTGCTGCCGGGCATCGAGGCCGCCGACCTGGAACGGCTCCATGCCCTGAACCTGCGCCAGGCGGCCCAGGTGGCGCGACTGTCGCGGGCCGAACTGGAAGTGCCCCTGGGCCGGCGGGCCGGATTTATCTACGAGACGGTGCGGGGAATAGATGCCTCGCCGGTTCTGGCGGTGGGTGAGCGACCGGCGGCGGTGGCGGTGGGCCATGTGTTTGATACAGATACCAATGCCGGCCCGGTCCTGGAGGCTGTCCTGTACCGCCTGGTGGAGCAGGCCGGCGCAGAGCTGCGCCGCCGGCGACGGACGGCCCGGCGTGTGGCTCTGGTCCTGGACCATTCCGACGGGGTGCGCCGGGCGCGCCAAGTCAAGGCCGAGCCGGCCACGGCCAACGACTTTCTTCTCTTTGCAATGGCCCGGCGCGTGCTGCACCTGGCCTGGACCCGCCGGGTGCGGGTGCGCCGCTTGTGCCTGATCTGCGACCGGCTTGTCTTTCCTCCGGTCCAGCTCGGGCTCTTCGCAGCCGAGGGGGCGCCCGCACGGCGCCCGGAAGATTTGACGGCGGCCATCGACCGGATCCGGCAGCGCTTCGGCGACGCGGCCATCATCGTGGGACGCACCCTGCGGGCTGCCTGACATTTTTAAGGACTGGACCCGCTGCCATGGTGCCCCTTGTCGTCCGTTCCCACTATTCCTTCGGCCGGGGCACGGCCTCGCCGGCAGCTCTTTGCCGGGCCGCGGCCCGCATGGGCTACCGGCGCCTGGCCCTCACCGACACGGACAACCTCTGCGGCCTGTGGCCCTTTCTTGCCGCCTGCAAGCAGGAAGGGCTTTCTCCCATCGTGGGCGCCGAGGTGACCCAGCCGGGCTCCCCCGCGGGCCTGCGGGCGGTCTGCCTGGTCCAAAGCAGCGCCGGCTACGCCAACCTCTGCCGGCTTCTCACCCGGCGCCACTGCGCCGAAAACTTCCACCTGGCCGGGGACCTGGCCGAATTGGGCCTCGGCCTGACCATCCTCACCGACGATCCCGATTTGCTCGTAGCGGTTCACGGTGCCGGCCAGAGTACGGCCGCCATGATCCGGCACCCCCTTGCCGCGGCCCACCCCCTGTGCCGGGCCGCCCGGCACCTGGGGGTGCCCCTGGTGGCCGTGCCGGACAGTGTCATGCTCACCGTGGCCGACCACGACCTGCATCGATTGTTGCGGGCCATAAAGGCCAATGGCGTCTTTTCCAGGCCCGCGCCGGCCGAGGCCTGGCTTGTCTCCCCGCAGGAACTGGGGCAGCGCTTCGCCGCCATGCCCCAGGCGGTTGCGGCGGCCGCAAAACTGGCAGAGGCGCTTTGCTTCCAAGGCCCCTGCTTCGGCACCGTGATGCCACCCTGGCACAGCCCGGACGGGCGGCCGGCTGCGGCCTGGCTGCGCCAGGCGGCCTATGCCGGCGCCGTCAGGCGCTACGGCACAGAGTTTTCCGAGACCGTGGTCCAGCGGCTGGAACACGAGCTGGGGGTCATCGAGAAGATGGGTTTTTCGAGCTATTTTCTCACCGTCCGCGACATCGTGGCCCAGAGCCCGCGCACCTGCGGCCGCGGCTCGGGGGCCGCCTCCCTGGTGGCTTTTTGTCTTTTCATCACCAATGTCTGCCCGGTGCGCCACAACCTCTACTTCGGCCGCTTTCTCAATCCGGGACGCAGCGACCCGCCGGACATCGACGTCGATTTCGCCTGGGACGAGCGGGACCGGGTCATCGCCGGGGTGCTGGAAAAATGGGGTGTCCACGCGGCCATGGTCAGCAGCCAGATCGCCTTTCAGCCGCGCATGGCGGTGCGCGAGACCGCCCGGGCCTTCGGCCTGACCGAGGCCGAGATCGGCCGGGTCACCAAGCGGTTGCCCTGGGCCTTTCGCACGGCCGAGCTGGCCGGCGGTGATCTGGTCGGGGCCCTGGCCCGCCGGCCCGAGAGCCGGTACCTGGATCTTCCCGCCCCCTGGCCGCGGATCCTCGATCTGGCCCGGCGCCTCATCGGCACGCCCCGGCATCTTTCCGTTCACCCGGGCGGGGTGGTGATCACCCCCCAGCCGGTGGATTGCTACGTGCCGGTGCAGCGGGCCCCCAAGGGGGTGCCCATCATCCAGTGGGAAAAGGAGGGGGCCGAGACGGCCGGGCTGGTCAAGATCGACCTGCTGGGCAACCGCAGCCTGGGTGTGATCCGCGACGCGGTGGCCGGGGTACGCGCCGCGGGCATCGATTTTGACGAGGAGGGCTGGGAGCCGGAGGACGACTTCGACACCCGCGAGGCCCTGGCCCAGGGGCGCACCATGGGGTGCTTTTACATCGAGAGCCCGGCCATGCGCCTTTTGCAGCAAAAGGCGGCCGTGGGCGATTTCGAACACCTGGTGATCCATTCGTCCATCATCCGGCCGGCGGCCAACGATGCCATCCGCGAATATCTCAAGCGCCTTCACGGGGCCCCCTGGGAGCCGGTCCACCCGGCCCTGGAAGGCGTGCTCGACGAGACCTTCGGGATTCTGGTCTACCAGGAGGACGTGGCCCTGGCCGCCATGGCCCTGGCCGGGTTTTCCGACGCCGGGGCCGACCGGCTGCGCAAGGTGATGAGCAAGAAGGACCGCGGCCGCGTGCTGGAGGACTTTTACGGCCGCTTTGCCGCCGGGGCCGCCGCCCGGGGGGTGGACGCCGGGGTGGTCGCGGCGGTCTGGGACCAGATGATGGGCTTTGCCGGCTACAGCTTCTGCAAGCCCCACAGTGCCTCGTATGCCCGGGTCTCGTTCCAGGCCGCCTATCTCAAGGTGCACCACCCGGCCGCCTTCATGGCGGCGGTGATCAGCAACCGGGGCGGGTTCTACTCGACCTTTGCCTACGTTTCAGAGGCCCGGCGCCTGGGGCTGCGGATTCTGCCGCCGGACGTCAACCGCAGCCCGGTGCGCTGGTCGGGCCGGGACGACGCCCTGCGGGTGGGGCTGATGGCGGTGGACGGTCTTTCCGGGGCCGCGGCCGAACGGATCGTGGCCCGGCGCCAAAAGAGCCCGTACCGCAGCCCGGACGATTTTTGGGATCGGGTGTGCCCCTCGGCCGGCGAAGCCCGGGCCCTGATCCACGTCGGCGCCCTGGACGGCCTTGCCCCCGGGGCGTCCCGCGCGGCCCTGGTCTGGTGTCTTTCGCGCTGGCTGCAACGCCAGCAGAAAGGCCCCCGGACCATGGACCTTTTCGGGGAGGTCGCCGCTGCCGAGGCACTGCCCGACCTTCCTCCGGACGACCCCATGGAAAAGCTCCGGCGCGAGTTCGCCCTTCTCGGCTTTCTTTGCGACCGGCATCCCATGACACTTTTTGCTGAACGCCTTTCGCACACCAGCCGGGTTGCCTCGGCCTACTTGCCCCGCTATGCGGGAAGATCGGTCTGCGTGGCCGGCTGGCTCATCACCGGCAAGGTGGTGCGCACCAAACGGGGCGAGCCGATGGAGTTTCTCACCTTCGAGGACGAGACCGGCACCGTCGAGGCGACCTTCTTCCCGGCCGTTTACGACCGCTTCTGCCACATGCTCGACCATGGCCGGCCCTATCTGCTCTGGGGCAAGGTGGAGCAGGACTGGGGGGCGGTGACCCTGACGGTGGCGCGGGTGGTGGCGATGCAGCGGCCATAATCGTCGCGGCAGCATCGGGTCAAACGATTGCGCGTGGTGATTCATGCGTTCGGCTTCCGTCTGGAAATCATGTCAAGTGCCCGGTTGCGAACCGGGAACCCAGCAATTCTCGGTGAAACCCAAGTGGTTGAGGTCAGGTTCGATCCGATCAACCGCTGCCTTTTTTGCGCCGTTGTGCCGAATTTGTTCTCCTGACCGACAAGAATACGGTCCGGCAGGTATTCGGCGATCAAAACCGCCCGAAGGTGGTGCATTCACCAGGGCGTTGCATCAGGCAGCCGGAAAAGGTAATATGTTTCCTGTAAAATGGATTATTGTGGGACAACCGGAAAAATATTGACGATTTACACGTCTGGCTTGGCCTTCCCGATTCAAGCGGCAACAATGTGCCGTTTAAAGCCAAATCATGGGGATAATGGGTAAAAAATGGCCTATTCGATCGATTTTGCCGCGGCAACAAGTGACCGGATAGAGGCGGCCCTTTGCAAGCGGTTGGAGGGCATAAGGCTTTCCCGCAACATAACGCAGCAGCAGCTTGCCGAGGAAGCCGGTGTCTCGACCCGAACCATAAGAAGGCTGGAAAAAGGACAGGGGGTTTCGCTGGACACATTCATCCGTGTCCTTTCTGCGCTGAGAATCCAGTCTAGTCTCGCAAGCCTGCTGCCCGATCCCGCCGTGAGGCCCATCGAACGGGTCGGGCTCGGAACCGGAGAGCGCAAGCGCGCACGTCCCGTCCCCGGCGGTAAAGAGGGGCCGGCGTGGGTGTGGGGCGACGGAGCGGACGACCATGAACAATGACGCCCGCGTCATCCTCTGGGGAAGTCTGATCGGCGCCGTCACCTGGCTTGAGGACCGGGAGATCGGGGTCTTCCAGTATTCGCCCGACTTTCTGCGCAGCGGGATCGAACTGTCCCCCATCTCGATGCCGCTTGCCGAGTTTCCATATGAATTTCCAGTGCTTGCAAGGAACACCTTCAGGGGTCTGCCAGGGCTGCTCGCCGACTGTCTGCCGGACAAATACGGCAACGCGATCATCGACGCCTGGCTCGCATCTCAAAATCGCACCGCCGCCAGCTTTCACCCGGTGGAACGGCTCTGTTATGTCGGAAGCCGGGGCATGGGGGCACTCGAATTCGAGCCGGCCACTTTCGGTCCGCCAAGCAGCAAAAGGGCAATCGAGGTAGCCAGCCTGGTCGACCTCGTCAACCGGATCCTCGACGAACGTGCCAACCTCGCAGGCGTGTTCTCCGGCGACGACGACCGTGAAGCGATCAACGACATATTGCGCGTCGGGACCTCTGCCGGCGGTGCAAGGGCAAAGGCCATTTTGGCCTGGAATCCGGAAACCAACGAATTCCGCTCGGGCCAGGTTGATGCCGGGCCGGGTTTCGAACATTGGATCGTGAAATTCGACGGCGTTTCCAGCACCAGGGATGCCGAGATAACAACCCCGATGGGCTACGGGAGGATCGAATACGCCTATCATTTGATGGCGCTCGAGGCCGGCCTGGAAATGATGCCCTGCCGCCTTCATCAGGAAGGGGGCCGGAGTCATTTCATGACCCAGCGGTTCGATCGAACCGCTCGCGGGGGGAAGCTTCACATGCAGTCTTTCGGCGCCCTGGCCCACTTCGACTACCGCCAGCCGGCAAGTTATTCCTACGAACAGGCGATCCGGGTGATTCAGCGCTTGGGCCTTGCCCGGAAGGACGCGGACCAGCAGGTCCTGCGGGCTTTTTTCAACGTGGTGGGCCGCAACTGCGACGATCATGTGAAGAACATCGCATTCCTGATGAATCGGCGCGGAGAATGGTCTCTTGCGCCGGCCTTTGATGTGACCTACGCGTGGAATCCGACGGGTGAATGGACCAGCAGGCACCAGATGAGCATAAACGGCAAACGAGACGGATTCGAGCGAGAAGACCTGCTTGCGCTGGCCGGTACGGCCGGGATCAAGAGGGCACGCGCAGGTCAGATGCTGGACAGGGTGATCGAAGCCGTGGGCCGGTGGCCC
>CAXXWC010000019.1:0-774052 GCA_963668645.2 Desulfobacterales bacterium | reverse complement strand
GGGATCCTCGTCGCGCACCTGGGCCACCTTGAGCAGCACCGTGCGCACGAAAGCCGGTTCGTTGCGGCGATGGCGGTTGCGTTCCGGGGTGGGAGTGAGATAAGGAGCGTCGGTTTCCACCAGCAGGCGGTCGGCAGGAATCCGGGGCACCATGGCCCGCAATTCCCGGCCACGCTGGGCCAGGGTGACGATGCCGGTGATGCCGATTAAAAAGCCCATCTCCAGGTATTGATCCAGCTCCGCGGCGGTTCCCGAAAAGCAGTGGACCACACCCGTGCGACCGGGCCGGTCGGTGGCCCGCAGCAGTTCGATCAGCCGGCCCTGGCTGTCGCGTTCATGGAGAATCAGCGGAAGGTTCAGGGCCTGCGCGATCTCCAACTGGCGCACGAACCAGCGCTCCTGATCGGCTCGCGGCGAGTACATGCGGTTGAAATCGAGGCCGGTTTCTCCCCAGGCGCGCACCCGGGGGCTGCGCGCCAGGTCCTGCAATTGGTCCAGGACCGCCTCGCTGCATCCTGCGGCATCGTGGGGATGGACCCCCACTGCGGCCCAGGCCCCGGCGAGGGACTCGGCCAGGGCGACGGCCCGCCGGCTGCGGGCGGCGTCGATGCCGACGATCATGATCTGCTGCACGGCGTTGCAGGCCATACGGTTTAAGATCCCAGGCAGATCGTTTTCGAATTCTGGATCTTCGAGGTGGCAATGGCTGTCGAAAAGGCGCATGAACCGATCCTTCCTTGCCGTGGGGCGGCCAGGGGCGGCGAGCCGGATTTTTTGGGAAATATTAACTGCCCGGTATCAAAAGCGTTTATCTTTAAACAGGCCGGGGCTTGGCCCCCTGCTTGAACCTGTGGCGGGTGCCGCCTACCATTTCCTGCCTGGGATTGCAACCACCCGTGGTGATTTGGACTTGATTTCATAATGAGTATATGCTTGTTTAACTTTTCCGATTTTTCCACAGGCGCCGGAGGGCGCCACACCCATCGGCGACCGTTTTCCGCATATTGTTCGGAGGTGACCATGTTTAAGATTGTCCGACGTGAAGAAATGTCCCAAGGCACGGTGGTCCTCAATGAAATCGAGGCACCCAAGATCGCGGCCAAGGCCAAGCCGGGCCAGTTCGTGATCCTCAAGGCCAACGAGGACGGCGAGCGCATCCCGTTGACCATGGCCGATACCGACCCGGCCAAAGGGACGATTACCATCATCTATATGGTGGTGGGTAAATCGACGGCTCTGTTTAAAACCCTCAAGGTGGGCGATGCCTACCAGGATGTCATCGGCCCCCTGGGCAAGCCGACCCACGTGGAAAAGGTCGGCACCGTGGTCTGCGTCGGCGGCGGGACCGGTGTGGCGGTGCTCTATCCCATCACCCGGGCCATGAAGAAGGCCGGCAACCGCGTGGTGAGCATCATCGGTTCACGCAACAAGGACCTGCTGATCATGGAGGATCTGATGCGGGCTGCCAGCGATGAGCTCATCGTTTGCACCGACGACGGCTCCTACGGCCACCATGGATTTGTCACCGACATGCTCAAGGCGGTGCTGGAGCGGGAAAAAGTCGACCAGGCGGTCTGCATCGGTCCGGTGCCGATGATGAAGTTCTGCTCGTTGATGACCAAAAAGTACGAGGTTCCGACCATGGTGAGCCTCAACCCGATCATGGTGGACGGTACCGGCATGTGCGGCGGGTGCCGGGTGACGGTGGGCGGCAAAACCAAGTTCGGCTGTGTGGACGGTCCTGAATTCGACGGCCATCAGGTGGACTACGACGAGTTGATGCGCCGCTTGCAGGCCTACTGCACCGAAGAAAAGCACTGCTACAACAGCTTTTGCACCATCCAGGAATAGCAGCGTTGCGCGGCGGCCGCAGCCGACCGTGCGTCCGGACCGCCCGGAAAAATAAAGTTACCAGCGACGCCTGAGGGCGTCCGACGGGGAGGAAAAGTATGACGGAAAAAGAAAAGAAAAAAGGAGCCGGCCGCACGCCCATGCCCGAGCAGGCCCCCGAGGTCCGCCGGCGCAACTTTCTCGAAGTGCCCACCGGGTACACCGAAGAGATGGCCGTCGCCGAAGCCCAGCGCTGTTTGCAGTGCAAGAATCCGAACTGTGTCAAGGGATGCCCGGTCAACGTGGACATCCCCGGTTTTATCAAGCTGGTTGCGGAACGCAAGTTTACCGAAGCCATCCGCCACATCTGGACCACCAACAGTCTGCCGGCGGTTTGCGGCCGGGTCTGCCCCCAGGAGAGCCAGTGCGAGGGGCTGTGCATCGTGGGCAAGAAGGGCGAACCGGTGGGCATCGGCAACCTGGAGCGTTTCACCGCCGACTGGGAGCGGGGAAAACGGCACCGGTGCCCTGCCGCCCAAGCAAGCGTCCACCGGCAAGCGGGTGGCGGTGGTCGGTTCCGGCCCTTCGGGGCTGACCGTGGCCGGCGATCTGATCGCCAAAGGCCATGACGTGACCGTCCTGGAGGCCTTCCACAAGCCCGGCGGCGTGCTGGTTTACGGAATTCCCGAGTTCCGCCTGCCCAAGGCCATCGTGGCCCAGGAGGTCAATTTTCTCGAACGGCTGGGCGTCACGGTGGAGTGCAACGCCGTGGTGGGCCGCACCGTGTCGCTGGACGAGCTGTTCGAAGAAGGCTATGACGCGATCTATGTCGGTGTGGGCGCCGGGCTGCCGCGTTTCATGAACATTCCGGGCGAGAACCTTATCGGCATCCTTTCGGCCAACGAGTACCTGACCCGGGCCAACCTGATGAAAGCTTACAAGTTCCCCGAAGTCGACACCCCGATTCCCCGCGGCAAGAACGTGGTGGTCCTGGGGGCGGGCAACGTGGCCATGGACTCGGCGCGCACCGCCATGCGCCTGGGTGCCGAGAAAGTGCGCATCGTCTACCGGCGCAGCCGCGCCGAGATGCCGGCCCGTGCCGCCGAGATCCATCACGCCGAGGAAGAGGGGATCGAGTTTTTCCTGCTGACCAACCCGACCCGCTACATCGGCAACGACAAGGGGCGGCTGACCGGTATGGAATGCCTCAAGATGGAGCTGGGCGAGCCCGACGCCTCGGGCCGGCGCCGGCCGGTGCCCATCAAGGGAAGCGAGTTCGAGCTCGAGTGCGATCTTTGCATCGTGGCGGTGGGATCGGGTGCCAATCCCCTGCTTACCTCTTCGACCCCAGACATGGGCCTGAATAAGTGGGGCTACATCATCGCCGACGAGGAAACGGGCAAGACCACCAAGAAGGGGGTCTGGGCCGGGGGCGACATCGTTACCGGTGCGGCCACCGTCATCCTGGCCATGGGGGCCGGCCGCAAGGCGGGCGACTCGATTCACAAGTACCTGACCTTCGGCTGGTAGCAGCGGACGGTTTTTGCAGCATTAAAAGGCCGGAAGCCGATCTTGACGGCGGCTTGCGGCCTTTTTTGTCCGATTCCGGCCCGATGGATGATGCGTTGCGGATCTCCGGTCAGCGCTCTGGATCCCGTGGCGGTGCCTTGCCGTTGGCGGTGCCGACGGTCAACAGGGCCACCAGCCGTTTGAGGGCGCTGAGGATCATCTGCTGTTCCCAGACCGGCAGATGAACAAAAGATTCGATGAATGCCGGATCGAGAAGGGGCGGGGACGTTTCGAGAAAATGCCTTCCGATTTCGGTCAGGCGGATGTCGGCTTTGCGCCGGTCCTGATCACTGCGGGCCCGCTCGATGAGACCGCGCTGTTCAAGACGGGCGATGACCCCGCTCAAGGTGGCCATGCTCAGGTGGACCTGGCGTGCCAGGTCGACGGCGTTGGCCTTGTCCTGGCGGCCCAGAAGGGAAAGCACCACAAGCTGAGGACCGGTGATGCCGGTGTGCCGGAAGGTGCTGTGGGAATAAATCTCTACCGCCTGAATGATGGCGCGCAGATCCGTGTTGAGTTCTTCGATGATTGATGCGTCCATCATCCTAGGGCTCTGGCCAGCTTTGGGTTTCAGGTTTTGCGGTTCTGTCTTTTTCTTAATTTGACCACCGGTTTGGGCGCCGCCGGTTGCAGGGCCAGGCCGGTTTTGATCCTGGTCGTATCGAAGGTATCCCCTTCCTGGAGGTCCAATTGATCCGCAATGGGCTTCGGAATGATTAGGCTGCCCCGTTTATTGACTTTGATGATCCAATTGCCCTTGTCGGTCTTGCCGGGGCAGGCGGTCTGAATGGCCGGTACTTCTCCGCTGTTCATCAAGGCGTTGATGTAGGCGATTTTCAATTGCGTGCCGGTCTTGATTCCCAGTTGGGACATGATTTCTTTCGAATGGATGCCGTCCTTGGCCATTTTCAGCAGGGCAGCTTCATCGATCGGCTTTTTGGGAGGCATGGCAGATCTCCGTTAAAAAGTTGCAGGGTGGTCCGTTCAACCCTATCACGGTCTTGGCTTGTTCAAGCCGGGCATGAAACCGAAACCCCGGGCGGTGGGCGCCAGCAAAAAACTTGGACTGCCGCCGGCCGTGGCCGAATGCCTTACCGGTTCGGTCGACGTCGACTGTAAAGGGAGACGCCGGCGGAGGTTTTGGTGACATCGAAGGTGTCCCCGGCTGCCAGCCCCAGCTGCGTTACCAAGGCCTTGGGAATAATCAGACTGCCGCGCTTGTTGACAGTCACGGTAGTGTCGTCTGTTTCGTTGGCCTTCGAGGTGCGACCCGCCTTCAATGCGGTCACTTTGCCGGCTTGGCACAGCGCGTTGAGGTAGGCCAGTTTGAGCTGGTTGAGGCTCTTTAAGCCGAATCGAGATAAAATTTCCTTTTGGGGAAGACCGTCCGCAATCGCTTTCAACAACGCGGGTTCATCGATCTGTATTCTGGGCGGCATGGCTCAGGCTCCAGGTTAAATGTTGAAAACAATGAATTGATAACTGGATTGAGCCACCTATTCCACAATTCATTCATTCCGTCAAGAATTCTTGAGAAAGAAAGGTAAAAGATCGATGCGCTATCATTCACGTTGTTATTCATCAGACCGGGCTGTCGATGACGTGTAAAAAAATTGTGTTTATCGAAGTGGAAGGTAATTTTTCTTCAGATAAAAGTCCACAAAATCTAAATCGTATCATGTGTAATGCAAACCGATCGACGATATCTGCACCTTGCGGCCTCTCGAACCGGCCGTTGGGCAAAGGGCGAGAATCGAGGTTGCCGGGCATCGGCGGTGTGGCATGACCGGGCAACCTCGCGGGCGGCTACGGAATTTCAAAACCCGCGCCAGAGGATGATATCGTCGACGGGCACCCGGTTGGTCTGGATCTGGTTGGCGGGAAAATTCCAGTCCGGGTAGCCGATGGCGATGGCCATGACGATGCGTTTGGTGACCGGGATATCGGCCAGGTCCCGCAGCACTCCGGGGTACATGCATCCTTGATCCTCGATGCAGGTGGCCAGACCGAAATCCAGGGCCGCCAGACAGATCGACTGGATCACGATGCCCACGTCGATCAGATACGTGTTTTCCAGCAGCGACCGGTCGGTCAGCACGATGATCGCCGCCGGGGCGTCGAAGAAGCGAAAGCCCCGTTCCAGCCACGCGGTTCGCTTTTCCGCATCATGGCGTTCGATGCCCATGAGTTTGAAAAGACCGATGGCCAGTTCCACCTGACGGGTCCGGTAGACGCTATCCTTGCCCCATCCGGTGACGGCATGCTCGGGCTCTGGCAGCACACCGGCACGCAGTTTTTCCAGGTTTGTGGAACGCACCCGATCGAGCAGTTCGCCGCCGATAACGGCGAATTCCCAGGGCTGGCTGTTCATGGCCGAAGGAGCGCGGCCGGCAATTTCCAAAATCCGGCGCAATATTTCTTTGGGCACCGGATCGGGCCGGTAGCCTCGCACGCTTTTACGCTGTTCGATGGCTTCGATGGTCTGCATGGGGCGTTTGTACCTCGTCCTTTCCCCGGTCGCTGCATGGTTTTTGAAACAGGCCTTTGAGAGTCTGCGTGGATCTTTGAAAAAGCAAAAAGAATAAAATTCAATTTTGGGCCTTGATCCGAGATCTGCAATGACGCAAACCGGCTAAAGTTGAATTTCAAACTATAAACGGATGTTTTCCAAAAAGCCATGCCGTTTAAAACCTTCTTCATCCTGCCGTTTGTCATCGCAGGTCTTTTTGCCTATAATCCAAAGGACCGGCCGGCACCCGCGATCCGCTTGGTTTCCGGACGGTCTATCGGCTGAGAGACGTTTTGCCAGGACAGGTTCGAGACCCTCAAGATCCGGTTGCCCACGGCCATGATCCTGATCAAGGAGGAGGTGCCATGCCATCCGCGTTCGTTGGCTCCATCAACCGGCGCCATTTTCTTCAGTATTCCGCCCTTGCGGCGGCGGGCCTTTGCGGCTGCGCGGTGAATCCGGTCACCGGCGAGAACCAGCTGATGCTTGTTTCGCCGGACCAGGAGGTTCAAATCGACCGCCAGAATGCCCCCCACCAATTTTCCAGCGATTACGGGGTGTGCCAGGACCAGGCCTTAAACCGGTACCTGGAGCAGACCGGCCGGCTTCTCACGCCCCACACCCACCGGCCGGCCATGCCTTACAACTTCCATTGTGTCAACGCGACTTACGCCAACGCTTACGCCTTTCCGGGCGGGAGCATCGCCGCTACCCGGGGGATCCTGCTGGCCCTGGACAACGAGGCCGAACTGGCGGCCCTGCTGGGCCACGAGTTGGGTCATGTCAACGCCCGCCACACCGCCCGCCAGATGACCCAGGGGACCTTGATCCAGGCAGTGGTGGGCGGGATTTCAGCCGTTGCCGATGCCCAGGGGTCGGCTTATGGCCAACTGGCCGGCCGGCTGGGCATGATCGGCGCCGGGGCGCTTTTGGCCGGCTACAGCCGGGAAAACGAACGCGAGGCCGACGCCCTGGGCCTGGAATACATGGTGCGCGCCGGCTATGGCGCCGACGGTTTCGTAGGGTTGATGGATATCCTGCGCGGGATGTCCAGGCGTACGCCGGGGGCCATCGAACTGATGTTCGCCACCCATCCGATGAGCGACGAGCGCTATCAAACGGCCGTTGCCGCCGTCCACGGACCTTTTGCCGCGGCCCGTCGAAATCCGCTTTACAAGGAACGCTACATGGATCATACGGCCGGGTTGCGCCGCATCAAGGGGGCCATCGAAGCCATGCAGACGGCCGACATCGAGATGGGCAAGAAGAACTATGGGGCCGCCGGCAACCTTTTGGACAAGGCTTTGAAGATCGCCCCGGACGACTACGCCGCGCTGGTGATGATGGCCAAATGCCAAACCGCCATGAACCGACCCGCCCAGGCCCTGCGCTATGCCGAGCGGGCCAAGCAGGTCTACCCTCAGGAAGCCCAAGCCCTTCATCTGGCCGGATTCGTCAAGCTCCAGCAGAAGGATTACGATGGCGCCCTGGCGGATTTCAACGCCTGCCGGCAGGCCCTGCCGGGAAATCCCAACACCGCCTTTTTTCAGGGCCTGGCCCTGGAGGGGATGCAGCGGCGGGAGCAGGCCGCCAGGGCGTTCCACCAATACCTGCAGTCCGTGCGCCAGGGCGATCGGGCTCAGTACGCTTACGGCCGGTTGGTGGCCTGGGGGTATGTCAAACAGTGACAGCGACCGGTTTTGAGCTTATCCGCCTGCCCGAACCGCTGGAGTGTTCGGGGCGTGAAAAATGGGAGGCCTTTGAGAACGCCGCCGCAGCTGCGGATCCGAGCTGGACGGTGCCGCCGCAGGTCGTTGCCGAGGCCAGGCAAGTCTTTGCCTTTTCCGATTTTGTGGCCCGCACCCTGACCGGGCGGCCCGATCTGCTGCACGATCTTCTCGCCGCCGGAGATCTTGCCGCCGCCTATGCGCCGGGACGTTATGGCGAACGGCTGGCGTCTTGCCTCGATGGGGCCCTGGCCGATGCGGCCCCGGACCGGCGCATCGAGAAACTGCAAGTCGCCCTGAGACGTTTTCGCCAGCGGGAGATGGTGCGTATCGCCTGGCGCGACCTGACCGGCCGGGCCGGTCTGGAAGAAACCATGGCCGACCTTTCGGACCTGGCCGACGCCTGCATTGAGGCGGCCTTGTCCCGGCTCCACCTCTGGCAAATCGAAACCCTGGGACGGCCCCAGGGCCGCAAGGGAAGGGACGATCCGCGCCTGGTGGTCGTGGCCATGGGCAAGCTCGGGGCCCGGGAGCTCAATTTTTCCTCGGACGTGGACCTGATCTTCGCCTTTGCCCATTCAGGCCAGACCGCCGGCGGCCCTCGCTCGGTGACCCACGACGAGTTTTTCACCCGCCTGGCGCGCCAGTTGATCCAGGTCCTTTCGGTCAACCTCGATGACGGATTCGTATTTCGCGTGGACCCGCGCCTGCGCCCCTATGGCGACGGCGGACCGCTGGTGCTGAGCTTCGACAGCATGGAGCAGTACTACCAGAGCCAGGGGCGCGAGTGGGAGCGCTACGCCTGGATTAAGGCCCGGGCCGCGGCCGGAGATCTTGCCGCCGGAGAGAGCCTGCTCGAACGCCTGCGGCCCTTTGTCTTCCGGCGTTATCTGGATTTCGGGGCCTTCGATTCGCTGCGCGAGATGAAGACCCGCATCGCCCACGAGGTGCGCCGCAAGCAGCTAGCCCGCAACATCAAGCTCGGGCCGGGCGGTATCCGCGAGGTGGAGTTCTTCGGGCAGATGTTCCAGCTGCTGCGCGGGGGGGTGGTGCCGGCTTTGCAGCAGCGGCGCATCCTGGCGGTGCTGCCGGCCCTGGTGGCCGAAGGGGCCGTCGACGATACGGTTTGCCGTGATCTGAGCGAAGCTTACGTCTTCCTGCGCCGGGTGGAAAACCGCCTCCAGGCCGCCGCCGACCAGCAGACCCACGATCTGCCCGTTTCGCCCGAAGACCGGTCGCGCCTGGCCGTATCCATGGGCTTTGCCGACTGGCCGCGCTTCGCCCGCCGTTTGGAGCATCATACTGAAATCGTCCATCGCCATTTCCAGGGGCTTCTGGCCGGAGCCGAAGAGGCCGAAAGCGGGCCGGAGTCGGCCACCCACGAGGTGCTGGCCCATTTTTGGCACTCCCTGTCCCTGGATGAAGCGACCCGGCACGGACTGGTGGCGGCCGGTTTCGAGGCCCCCGAGGCGGTGCGACCCCTGCTGGAGCACCTCCACGATGATCCCACCACGCGGGCCTTGTCCATGGAAGGACGCCAGCGGCTCGACCGCCTGTTGCCGATCCTGATCCAGGCGGCCGGACGGGCCGAGCAGCCGGTGCTGGTGCTGAACCGGATCGTCGATCTACTGCTGAGTATCCAGCGGCGGACCAACTACTTGGCGCTGCTGCTGGAAAACCGCACTGCGGTGGATCATCTGGTGCGCCTGGTGGGGGCCAGCCCATGGGTCGCCTCCTTTCTGGCGCACCATCCGGTGCTGCTGGACGAGCTGCTCGATGCGCGCACCCTCTACCAGCCCAACGACAGGTCCGCGATGGCCGCCGAAGCCGACCGTCGCTTGGCTGCGGTGCCCGACGGTGACCTGGAGTATCAGGTTGAGGAGTTGTGCATCCTGCGCCAGACCAATACCCTGCGCGTGGCGGCGGCCGATGTGACCGGGGTCCTGCCCATCATGCGCACCAGCGACTATCTATCCGAGCTGGCCGAGGTGATCCTGGACAAGGTGCTCGATCTTGCCTGGCACCATCTGCGCGCGCGCCACGGGGCGCCGGTCTGTCTGCTGGACGGCCGCCCCTGCACACGCGGCTTTGTTGTGATCGGCTACGGCAAGCTCGGGGGGCTGGAGCTGGGCTACGGTTCGGACCTGGACCTGGTTTTTTTGCATGCCGGCTCCGATCAACAATCCACCGGCGGCCCCCGAGCCATCGGGGGGGGCCAGTTTTTCGCGCGCATCGGCCAGCGCATCGTCCACGTGCTTACGGCCCATACCCGCGCCGGCCGGATCTACGAGGTGGACATGCGCCTGCGGCCCAGTGGCACGGGCGGGCCCCTGGTGGTGCATGTCGAAGGGTTTCGCGACTATCAACTCAACAGGGCCTGGACCTGGGAACACCAGGCCATCGTGCGGGCCAGGCCCGTGGCCGGCGACCCCGAACTGGCCAGCCGATTCAACGCCATCCGGGCCGAAGTGCTCCGGCGCCCCCGCGATCGGGACACGCTGCGGCGCGAGGTACGCGAGATGCGCGAGCGGATGCGGGCCGAGCGGCTGCGATGCGATCCGGGGATCTTCGATCTGCGCGAGGGGCATGGCGGCATTGTGGATATCGAATTTCTCGTCCAGTATCTGGTGCTACTCGAATCCTGCCGGCATCCCCAACTGGCCGCCTGGACCGACAACGTCCGGTTGCTCCAGACAGCGGTCCAAGCCGGGGTCCTGGATGAAGAGAGCGGTTTTTTGCTGCGCGAAGCCTATCTGACCTTCCGGGCCAAGGCCCACCAGCTCAGCCTGAGAGAACAGTCGCCCCAGGTTGCCGAGGTGCGCTTCCTTCCCCTGAGCGATCGGGTGCGGTGGGTCTGGGAATGGATTATGGAACGATGAAAGGTCCGGGGTCGTTCCTCAAACGTATCGGGCTCAAGGCCTTTGGTGCAGATCAAGCCGCGCCGGGGGACCGATTGCCGGCAGCAATGCCCGAGGATCCGCTGCCGGCCGACAGCGCCCGGCTGCCGGACCGGCTGCCGCGTTTGCTGGTGTGGCTTTTGGCGCGCTGGTGGGCCGATGTTCGCTTCGGCACCGTCCAGGCTGAAGCGCTCAAGCAGGCCACGGCCGGCGTCTGCCCGGTCTTTGTCACCCGCCATGCCAGCCGCCTGGAGGTGCTCCTTGCCCGGATCCGCTTCGAGCGGCTCGGGTTGCCCTGTCCCGTGCTGACCCCGGGTCAGAGTTTCTGGTTTCTCCACTCCCCGGTTCCCATGCTCAAACTGGCCGGCCGGCGCCTGGCTGCCTGGCTGCGGTTGCGGCGCCTGCCCGAGGCGTCCATCAACCGTGAACAGGTTCGCCAGGTCGAAGCCGGAAAGGTTCTGTGGCTTCCGCTGGTCGTTGCCCGGGACATGTTCAGCCGGCCGCGCCGCGGACGGCGCGATCCGCTGGCCGTGCTGCTCGAGGCGCGCCATGGCGCAGGCCTCCCCCTGACCGTGGTGCCGGTTATGATCTTCTACGGCAAACGGCCAGCTCCTGCGGGGGAGGGGCCGGATGGGAGCGCGCCCGGTCTGATCCAACGGATGCGCGCCGTTTTTCATCCTCCCCCAGGCTTGGGGCGCCTGCTGACCCTGATGGCAGACCCGGGCCGGGTTTTGATGGAAGTGGGGCCTTCGCTGGGGTTGGACGATTTTTTGTGCGCCGCGCCCATCGCCGCCCAGGACCCGGAGGGCAGGATTCTGGCCCTGCGCCGGGAGCTGCTCGAACGCATCGACCGGCTCCAGCACAGCATTACCGGGCCGGTGCCCCAGAGCTTTCTGGCCGCCGAGCACACCATCCTCACCGCTGCGCCGCTGCAAGACTATTTGCGCAAATCGGCCCGGCGGCGCAACTTGCCGCTTTATCGGGCCCAGCGCGAAGCGGCGGTGTACCTGCGTGAAATCGCGGCCCGCCCGAGCCCCCTGACCATCGGGATCGGGATGGGGCTGGCCGGCTGGCTGGTGCGCAGGGGCTTTGACGGGATCAGCGTCAACTCCGGGATGCTGCGCCGGGTGCGCGAGGCGGCCATGGAGGGGCCGGTGGTCTTCGTTCCCTGCCACCGCAGCCACATGGACACGGTGCTCATCGGTCTGATCCTGCACCATCACAATATCAGCTTGCCGCTGGTCTTTGCCGGCCGCAATCTCGCCTTCTGGCCCCTCGGCCCCCTGGCCCGGCGCATGGGGGCCTTTTTCGTCAGGCGCAGCTTCCAGGGCAAGGTTCTCTATGTCAAGGTGATGGAGACCTACGTGCGCTGGCTGCTCGGCCAACGCTACAACGTGCTGGTCTACATCGAGGGAACCCGCAGCCGGTCCGGCCGTCTTTTGCCGCCCCAACTCGGGATGCTGGCGATGCTCCTGGCTTCCATGCCGGATGCCGGCTTGTCGCGGCTCAACTTCATTCCGGTCTCCATCGGCTACGACCGGGTGCCGGAAGAAGGCGCTTATCTGCACGAGACCCGCGGTGTGCGCAAGGCCCCTGAAAGCGCCCGCCAGTTGCTGGGATTGGGCCGTTTTTTGCGGCGGCGTTACGGCCGGATCTACCTCAAGTTCGGCGCACCGGTGGGCGTCGGGCCCCTGGCGGGCGAAGAGCCGACCCCCATCGGTCAGATGAACAGCCGCCAGATCCATCGTCTGGCCCGGGGGCTGGGCCGGCGGATTATGGGCGCCATCGACCGGGGTACCGTCATCACGCCCCACGCGCTGACCGCGGGGGTGGTTCTGGCCGCCGCATCGCGCTTTGGCAGGGATGAATTCAGGCAGGGGACCGAAACCCTGCTCGCCTACGCCGGGGCTGCCGGACTGCACCTTGCCGATACCCTTACCGTGGAGCCGATGGTGGCCATGGAAGCTGCCCTGGCCGATTTCACCGAGCGGCGCTGGATCGCATCCCTCGCACCCCAGGATCCACGCCAAGCCGCTTACCGGGTCGTTCCCAGCCGGCGTCTGGCGCTGGCCTATTACCAGAACAGCATCCTGAGCCGTTTTGCACCGGCGGCCCAGACCGCTCTGGTGATACTGTCCCGGGCCGGTTTTCAGTTCTCCGCCGAGGGACTGGAACAGGATCTGGAAGCCGTGCAGGATCTGCTGGCGCTGGATCTTTTCCCGGATCCGAGCCAGCCCGCCGCTATGGTGGTGCGCCGGACCATCGAGGCTTTCGTGGAAGATGCGATCCTCGTGCCGCATCCCCTCCTGCCCGACACTTACGGCCTGACCGCCGCCGGGTATCGCAAGCTGATTCTTTTAGCCGGATTGTTGGCCTCTTTGCTCGAATCGTATGCCGCCGTGCTGGAAATTCTCATGACGGCCGAGTCTGGACGCCCAAAGAAGCGCGACCCGCTGCAACAGGTCCGTGCCGGTGGGCGGCGCATGCTGCGCCGGGGGCTGGTGACCCGGCCCGAGGCCCTGGCCCTGGGAAACCTGTCCAACGCCATCGCCTTTTTCGCCGGCCGGGGGATCCGCAGCCCCAACGATGCGATCCACGCCGGCCCTTACCGGGCTCTGCTGCGCCAGTACCTGGAGGTTTTTCCCAGGGGCTGAGCCCGCTGGCGCCTCCTCGGTCGGTTCACACCTCCGGCCACAACCGGCCGGCCAGCCCGGAGACCCGTTCGGCCCTGCGGGTCGCCCCGGTCCGGATCAGCTCGGCACTGCCCCGGATCTCGATCTGCGAGCGGGCCCGGGTGACGGCGGTGTAAAGCAGTTCGCGGCTGAGCACCCGCACGTCGCGGTCCGGCAAGAGGAGCAGGACCCGGTCGAACTCCGATCCCTGGGACTTGTGCACCGTCATGGCAAAGGCGGTTTCGTGCTCGGGAAGGCGTCCGGGCGCGATGCCTTTCAAACCGCCGTCCGCCTGCCGGAACCAGGCTCGCAGGGTCCCGTCGGTCGGGTCGGGCCAAAACACGCCGATGTCGCCGTTGAACAAGTTCAGGTTGTAGTCGTTGCGGGTGATCAGAATCGGACGGCCCCGGTACAGCCCTCCTTCCGCGACCTCCAGGCCGGCTGATTTCAGGGCCTTTTCCACCGCCAGGTTGCTTTCGCGCACTCCGGTCGGACCTTCCCGGGTGGCGCAGAGGATGGCGAAATTTTCCAGCCGGGCCAGAGCCTGGGCCGCGTCGGCGGACCTGAGCAGCGCAGCATAGGCACCGGCCGCCGCTTCGGCCAGGGCTTTGGCCGAGTCAGCCGGATCGGGATCGCTGTGGGCGATGTCGGTCAACTCGGCGGCCAACACCGGCATCGGATCCACGCCGTTTTTCAGGCAGCGGGCCAGAGCCCCAATCCCGCTGTGTGGACCGAAGCGGTAGCTATGTTCCAGAAACGCCAAACAGTCTCCCATGGCCGAAGTTTCGGTGCCGGCCGGCCCATCGTAGCCGGCCCAACGCCGCAACTGGTCGCAAAGGACCGGGCTGAAGCCCAGGCAAGGCTTGGCACAAAGATCGGCGAAGACGTTGCCGGCCTCCACCGAGGCGAGCTGATCCTTGTCGCCCAGCAGAATCAGCCGGGCGTGGGGCGGCAGGGCGGCCACCGTGCGGCACATCAGGGGCAGATCGATCATGGAGGCCTCGTCGACCACCAGCAGATCCAGGTGCAACGGATTGTCCGGACCATGGCGTGGGTTGGCCCGGCCGGGACGTACCCCGAGCAGGCGGTGCAGGGTCATGGCCTCGGCCGGGATCTGTTCGCGTATGGCCTCGGACAGGGGAAGACTTTGCTTGGCGCGGCGGATGGCTTCGGTGAGCCGGGCCGCCGCCTTGCCGGTGGGCGCGGTCAGCATGATGCGCAGCCGCCGGGGCGCGGCCAGGTCGATGAGCAGGGCCAGGATCGCGGCTACCGTATGGGTCTTGCCGGTTCCCGGACCGCCGGAAACGATGCACAATCGCCGCAGGGCCGCGATGGCTGCGGCGATCCGCTGGCCGTCGGGTCCGCCTTCGCCGGGCCGGGCCGGAAAGAGCCGTTCCAGTCCGGCTTCCAGCCGTCCGGGGTCGAGGTCCACCGGCGCACCGGCCAGCCGGTGGAGGCCGTCGGCCAGGGTCTGTTCGAAATGCCAGTAACGCGCCAGATAAAGCCGTTCTCCGTCCAGGACCAGGGGCCGCATTTCCCCGCCCGGAACGCCGACGGCCGGCGAACGCTGCAAGGCCGCGATCCAGGCGTCCAGTGCCGGAGCCGGCAGCCAGCCCTCCGGCGCCTGCGGATCGGAAAAGAGCCGCTGGCCGGCAAAGTGGGCCAGATCGACGCATACATCCCCCTGGCCGAGCCGGTGGCTGGCCAGGGCCGCAGCCAGTGCCAGGGCTTCGCTCGAATCGCCGGAAAGCTTTCCCATCCAGCGGGCAAAATGCCGGTCCAGGTCCCGCAGGGCCTTGGCTTCAGCCAGTTTTTGCAGGGCGTCGAGGATCATGATGAAACACGGTTATCTTCACCTTCGCGGTAAGATAGAATTTTCTATCCATCCTGGATGGATGGGTCAAGTGTAGAGTACCGTAGCCCTTGTAACCGCCTCAGGCCGCCACCAGTCGCATCGACTTCCAGCGGCCGTTTCTGAAACGGAGGCGAAAGACAAAAAAGAGCGAAAAGATAAAGGCCGTGGCACAGCCCCAGGCGTCGAAAAGCCCCCAGCCGAAAAAAGAGATCCCCAGTGCCAGGGGGATGCCCATTACCAGAATGGACAACAGACCGACGGTTCGCCCGACAAAGCGGGTGTCGCCGGCCCCCTTCAACGCGCCCACGTAGATGATGTACTGGGCGTCGAAAAAGATATAGGCAGTCACCAAGCGCAGCAGCCAGATGCCGTCGTGGCGCAGGCGGGCGAATTCCAGTGGCGTCAGGTCCGGGGGCCGGAACCAGGAAAGCAGCATGCCGGGCAGCCCGAGAAACAGGAGGGCCACCAGCGCCAGATAGATGTAGATCAGATGGAGGGTCTGGCGCGTGAAGGTCTCGGCCAGGGCCGCATCGCCGCGTCCCATGGCCTGACCCACCAAGGTGCTGGTGCCCATGGAAACGCCCATCATCGGCATGAAGGCCAGGGAGTTGATCGACAGGACGATATTGGTCACCGCCAGGGCGTTGCGGTCGATGCGACCCACCATGAGGACAAAGAAGGAAAAGGCCACTATGTCGAGGGTCATTTGCAGGGCCGCGGGGACGCCGTGGCTCAGCAGTTCCCCCATCAAGTCCGCACGCGGGCGCAGTGACCGGTGCAGCCGGTAGATCCGGTCGTTGGTCCGGGAAAAAACCGCCAGGGCCAGCATCAGGGTGATCACTGCCCAGGCGGCCACCGTGGCCAAAGCGGCGCCCGAAATGCCCAACTCGGGGAAAGGCCCGATTCCGTAGATCAGGCAGTAGTCGAGGGGGATGTTGACGGCGGTTCCGGCGGCGTGAAAGATCATCACCGGCCGGGTCAGGCCCAGGCCGGTGAAAAATCCGGCCAGGGCACTGCCCAGGACATGGATAAAGGCGCCGCGCAGCAGAATGCTGAAATAGATGTTTTCCAGGGCCTGGACCGAGGCCGGGTGATCGGCCAGCGCAAAGAGGGGCGTGCCGATGAACGAAAGGCCGGCCAGGACCAGACCGGTGCCAAGGGCCAGCCAGACGGCCTGCCAGAGGTAGGCGCCGATCCGGTCGATGCGGCCGGCCCCGGCGTACTGGGCGATGAACACCGACACGTAACCCACTGTGCCGGCAGCCAAAACGATGAATAAAAGGGCCAGCAGACCCGCCGGCATGGCCGCCGAGATGGCATCCACCGAGTAGGCGGCCAGAAACATCCGGTCGGTGAACTCCATGACCAGGGTGGCACCCATGGTGGCCATCAATGGAAGGCTGATGCGTAAAATCTCGCGGTAGTGGCGAGGGGGAGAGATCCTGGGTGAAGCCGGTTTCAATCCGTTTGCCTTAAATGAAAACCGCCAACCGGTATGTTTCCGGTGGCGGTTAGGGTTAACGAGGTGCTTTTTGAACTTCTAGAAAGCGAAGCTTCCCGCCTCAGTCAGATGCCGCATTTTCCGGCGGCCTTGCAACCGGCGCATTTCAAGGCCTCGAGGTCGACGGGAGAGGAGATTTCGAAACCTTCCGCGCCATAATCGATGCGCAGCGGCTGGGCCGTGTGGAGAAAGTCGCGGTTGATCACGTAGGTCGTTCCTTCGATGTCGTAGACCTGATCGGTGGGCCGCACCTGGTCGAGGGCCATGGCGAACTCTTTTTGGCTGTCGCCGGTGTTGACATAAATACGGATGGGTTTTTTCTCGCGGCCGGCCAGGAATGCGGCTGCATGGGCTCGGGCCGCGGGGGTAATCTCGAACATGGGTTGCCTCTTGGAATGGACGTTGGCTTTCGCACGCCGAAGCGAGCGGTTCGTGTTTTGAATTCTTCCTAATGCGGCGCCGTGCAATTGTCAATCCTGGGACGGAGGCCGGGGCGGACCGTGACCATCGGATCTTGCCAAAATGGACGGGTTATGGCATTTCGGGATATATCCCTAAACCAACAGGAGGACTCCATGACCCGAGTCGGCATTATCCGTTGCGAAAAGAATCAGGACCGCTGCCCCCTGACCAACTGCCTGCTCTGCCTTGTTGAAGGGCGTGAAGGGTTTGAAATGCACGCGGCTGCGGTTCCGGCCGGGATTTTCACCTGCCGCTGCCCCGGTGACGTGGCCGTCGATCAGGCTAAGATTCTCAAGGCCAGGGGGGTCGAGGTGATCCATCTTTGTACCTGTACCTTTGCCAACAAGAACGAAGGCGACTGGCGTCTTTCCCATGGCGGATTTTGCGATCATATCGATACGCTGATCGAAACGATCCATCAAGAGGCAGAGATCACCTGTGTCAAAGGAACGGCCCACTTGCCGGCCGGCTACACGCCGCGCCAATGGACGTTTTGACAGATCAGTACGTCTTTATCCATGGATTGTTTGGTCCGATTGCCGTCGTTGCCCCGGCCCTCGTCGATGACGGGGGGGTGCGGTTGACCGCATCGAGCAGAACCATGCGCCCGGCAAGTCCGAGGCAGTCGAGCACCTGTGCGGTTTGAAATCGGAGCGTTAAAAACGGTGGGAAGGCGGTGCTGCCGGCCCGGTCAGCCTGGATAAATCCTTGCCGGTTGAATCGCCGGCCAAATCATCACCGGCGCGTTGCGCGGATTCAAGCTTGCCGCGCCTCAGCCGGTCGCCCGCCTGCTGGCCGGTCGGCAGGTGGGCAACCGGGTACAAACCGGAATAAGCGTCGCTGCCGGAAAGACTACCGGCCGCCCGTACTGCCGCGGCCGAACACGTCGCGGCCTGCCAGCGGATTGTACAGTTTGGTGATGGCGAATTTCATCACATCAGTGCTCTTCATGTCGAGGATGATTTTCCAGAGGGTCTCCTCGGCATTTTCGGGAAGCACGCACGCACCGGCATCGTCGAACTGCAACCCGTCGAATCCTTTGGCCAGCTTTTTCTTGTCCTTGGCCGTCATCTCGACTTGGAGGACCTGCTTGCCGTCTATGGTTTTGACCTGGTCAGCCAGTCCCGCTTCCTCAAGCTGTTTGACCTTTTCGTCGTTCAGGGAAATGTTGATGTAAGCATCGGCCATCTTGTCACCTCCACCTAGATTGAATTCCAGCCTGAAAATCTTCGACGATAACCAAGGTGCACCTGCCGTGCTGCCGTTTTCAAGGTGACCAGGCGCAAAATTACCCTGCGCGAAATCCGAACCGAGAGTTGTATGCAGATGAAACCGGCGTGGCAGGGCGATTGTTGCCCATGGATATGATGGCGAACCCTGTAACACCATCACCGCCTTCTGTCAATGGGCCGGTCGGGAGCCGGGCGTATCCCGGTCCATGTAAATGATTTGTAAAACCGAAGTGTTGCAATTGATTTCGCCCTGTCGGTCGATTAGCATGGCCAACTGTTAAGGATCCCGGCCGCCCTGAGGGCGGTTATGGCGCCAAGTTTTCGATGCAATTTACCCCCACGAGGAATCCATTATGCAGACCCATGTTCCGGTTCACCCCAAAGGTCTCAAAGCCAACGTGTTGTTGTCGAGCGTCTTCGGTCCCTTTGCCCAGGACGATGAATACGGCAGCCGCACCATAAACCCCATGGAACTATACCACAATCAGGTCACCCGGGTTCAGGGGGTCTTTTCCCTGCGCATGTTTCACCGGTCTTTCGGCCTGCTCATGCTCCAGGCCAACATGGAGGCCCCTTGCACTCTGCTCGATTTCCCCTCGCTGGAGCGCTTTACCACCGAGTTGACCCGGACCTCTTATGACATCATCGGCATCAGCGCCATCCGGCCCAATATCGGCAAGGTGCACAAGATGTGCGCCCTGATCCGCCGTATCCAGCCCAGGGCAACCATCGTCGTAGGCGGCCACATCGCCGCCTTGGAGGATCTGGACGCACGCATCGATGCCGATCATATCGTACGCGGGGACGGGGTCGCCTGGTTCCGCCGTTTTCTGGGGCAATCCGAAGACGCGCCCGTCGTTCACCCGGCGGCCTATTCGGCCTTCGGCACCCGGATTCTGGGCATTCCGCTGCGTGATCGGCCCGGGGATACGGCCGCTATCCTGATCCCCTCGGTGGGCTGTCCGGTGGGCTGCAACTTCTGCTCCACTTCGGCCCTTTTCGGCGGCAAGGGGCATTTTGTCAATTTTTACAAAACCGGCGACGAGCTGTTCGCCGTGATGCAGGATCTGGAAAAGACGCTCAAGGTGCAATCCTTTTTCGTGCTGGACGAAAACTTCCTGCTTCACCGCCAGCGTGCTTTGCGGCTGCTCGAATTGATGCAGGCCAACGGCAAGCGCTGGGCCCTGAACGTTTTTTCTTCGGCCCGGGTACTGCGCTCCTACAGCATGGAGCAATTGGTCGGCCTGGGGATCGCCTGGGTCTGGATGGGTATCGAGGGCCAGGGCAGCGCTTACCGCAAGCTGGAGCACGTCGATACCCGGGAACTGGTCGCGGAACTTCAGGCCCACGGGATACGGGTCCTGGGCTCGACCATCATCGGGCTTGAAGAGCATTCGCCGGACAACATTGATGCGGCCATCGACTACGCCGTCGGTCACCACACCGATTTTCACCAGTTCATGCTCTACACGCCCAACCCCGGAACCCCGCTTTACGAGGAACACCGCCGCAACGGCACTCTCTACGATGAGGCCCGCTTCGATTATGCCGACGCCCACGGCCAGTACCGCTTCAACTATCGTCATGCCCGGATTCCGGCCGGAGAAGAGGAAAAGTACCTCATCGAGGCGTTCAGCCGCGATTTTACCGCCAACGGTCCCAGCCTGGCGCGTCTGATCCGCACCCTGCTTTCCGGCTGGCAGCACTACCGGCATCACCCGGACCGGCGCATCCGCGACCGCTATGCCCGTGAGGTGGCCCCGCTGCACGCCACCTATGCCGGGGCGGTCTGGGCTATGCGCCGCTATTTTTGCTCCGATGCCCGCCTGAAGGATCAGATGGACGGTCTGCTCAAGGATATCTATCGAACCTTCGGGATCCGCACCCGCCTGGCCGCCCCCATCATCGGCCGCTGGATCATCCGGTGCATCAGGGCCGAGGAAAGACGCCTGGCCGCAGGATGGCGCTACGAGCCGTCCACTTTTTACGAAAAGAACCTTGCGGCGCGAAGCCTGGAATCGGCTCCGGCCTTTCAGAAATCGATCTTCAGGCGCAGACTCACGTCGTTGAGGTTTGCCGGCAGGTCCCCGAGTTCGGCGGTCCCTTCACGTTCGTAAAGATCGCTGTAAGAACCGGACACGGAAAGATTGAAGCCCTCGGCCAGGCGGTAGCCGATGTCCACGGCTAGGTCGATGCTCTGCCACGACGAGCGATCCCCGTCTTGGAGAGTGTCGGCCGATTCGCGAAAATACGAGGTCTGGGCCGCCATGGACAAGGACCAGGGCGAGGTCTCGGGCGCGATATGGGTCGTGATGCCGTAGGTGCGCAGGGAGCCGGTGCTTTCCCCGAGCTGGTCAGCCACCTCGAAGTTGCCCAGCGACGGGGTGATGCGCAGCCAGTCGGAGGGGGTGAACGACAGGCGGGCGCGCCAGCCTTCATAGTGATCGATGGGCGACGGCGCTTGCCATCGCCGCCGCAGCGTCGAAAGCGACGGCCGGGCCGGCGGCCGGTCCTGGTGCTCCTGATCCCGGTAGAATCCTTCCAGTCCCAGGTCCAGATATTCGTCCAGGATCGGCTGGCGGTAGCCTAAAGCCAGGGTGGACGGCATGTTGAGAGCCGACAGGGTGCCGGTGGTATCGCTCGGATTCATCAGCAGGGTGTCGTCGAGCACCGTCACGCGCTTGGACGACACCAGGCGGCGTTTCCAGTAGCTGTTTTCAAGGTTGGAGACGATCACTCCGAAGGTGCGCGAGGCGTGGATGAATTTGCCTTCGCCCAGGTAGATGCCCATGTGATTGATACGGCCCTTGCCGTTGCCGAAAAAGAGCAGGTCGCTGGGCCGGTAGATGTCCCAGTCCGACGGCAGGTCCTGGAGAAAGTCCAGATGGCTGATGGCGCGGGAATTGTGCGGCAGCTCGATGCCGAAGGCCTCGGCAAAGAGGGTCTTGGCGAAACCCGAGCAATCTATCCCGGCAAGCCCGACCCCGCCGAACCGGTACGGGGTGCCGATGAATTTTTCCAGTTCCGGTTTGAAAGCGACGCAATCGGGGATCGCCTTCTGTTCCGGTTTTAAATTACGCGTTTTGATGGTGGTGGCTTTTTTCAGGGAGGTCTTTTTAGGCTTGGCAGCGCCGTGCCCAGGTGCGGCCCACAGCAGCGTCAGCCCGAGAAGAACGACCGCCAGGACCATAGGCCGCCGCATGTCGCTCAGGCATGGGATCCCAAACGCGTTTCGCATAATACGCTGTTGAAGTTAAGGTGGTCGCCTGGATTCTTTGTGGATCACATGCCGTCAAGGGGGGCGGCCTTCCAGGCCGTTTGGCTTGACCGGCGCGTGATACAGCGCCTTTTACCGAAACAAACACCGATCGAAATACCTGTTATCCCCTGCTTTTGTCAAGAGTATTGGCAATCGTACGGCACCAGAATCCGTTTCGAGCCGCCACAAGCGCCCTGGCCGGTATCGGGCCGCTCGGGCGCCCAGGCGCCTGTGGCGATTCAAAGGTCCAGGGTTTGCCCCGCTTCGAGATGGACCAGCCGGTCGCGCAGTCCGGCCTTTTCCATTTCTCGGGCCAGTTCAAGCGGCGGCAGGTGGACCGGCTCGTCGCCGAGACGGAAAGTGCCCCAGTGGACCACCATGAGCCGCCGGGCGCCCAAGCGCCGGAAGGCCTCCACCGTCTGGGCCGGGTCGATGTGGCTGTCGGCCATGAACCAGCGCGGCGCATAGGCGCCCAGACAGATGATGGCCAGATCGATGTCCGCTTCCCGGCCGATAGCGGAAAATCCATCGAAATAGGCCGTGTCGCCGCTGTAGTAGATGGTGCGGCCTGAACCGGTCTCGATGAGGTAGCCGCCCCACAGGGCGGTGTTGGGACCGGTGAACGGATTGCGCATGGTCCAGTGGTGCGCCGGCACCAGAGTGATGCGCCAGTCGCCCAGCTGCGCTGTTTCGAACCAATCGAGGCGGGTGTGGCGGCGAAGTCCGATCCCGTCCATCAGCGCTTCATATCCGAGCGGTGTGACCACATGGGTGCCGGGGTCAAGGGCCTGCAGGGTCGGTATGTCCAGATGGTCGTAATGACCGTGAGTGATGAGCACCTCATCCGGACGGGGAACGGCGTCTGCGGCAAAGCGCAGGGGGGTGAAATTGTGGATAAAGGGCAGCAGGCCGAAAAATATCGGATCGATGAGCAGGCTGCGGGCCGGGTCGCGGATCAGGACACTGGCGTGATTGAGAAAGGTCACGGAAAGGCGGTCGCGGTGGGTCAAGGCCGGCCAATCCACCAGAACCGGCCGTTCGGTTTCAGCGGGGTAAAGATGCTTGTAGCGATTGGGGGAAAAGAGCTTCCAGCGCAACAATTGCCCGAAGCGCCGGTAGTTGCGGTCGCAAAACGGATTGACAAATCCGCTGCCGCGGTGATGCTGCTTGAGCCGCGCGATGTCGCGCAGGCCGAGCCCGGCCGGAAGCCCCCCGCAAGGGGCGGATGCGCCCTGGGCACTTGCCGCTATCCGGGCGGCTGCCAGCGAAACCATGGTTCCTTGCAGGCCGGCGGCCAGGTGCCGCAAAAACCTTCGCCGATTCATAAAGATGCTCGAAATCGTCCTTTCTGCACGCCAACGGATATCGGGGAAAATCAGAAGCGGTAATCAGGAAGCCTTTTTCTTTTCGGCTTTCGGGATATCTCTTTTGAGAATCCTTTCAATCTCCTGGCGTCGTTGCGCGTCATGGATCCCCTCCAGGGCCCGTTCGAGGTGGAAGCGCGCGTTTTTCATGTCCCGCTGGGCATAATGGAAAAGCCCCAGATGATAGTGGGCTTCGGCCAGACGCCCGGTCCGGCCCAAAGCCTCGCCGAGAAAATACCGGGCCGAGGGATAGTTCGGATGGCGCGCCACCAGGATGTCCAGGGTGCGCAGGGCCTGATCCTGGAGGCCGAGTTCGAGCTGGGTGCGGCCTAAGTAAAAAAGCGCCTCGGGCGGCGGCTCCGGCACTTGGGCCAGTCCCTCCAGTACCCCCAGGGCTTCGGTGTAGCGGCCGTTGGTAAAGTAGAGGCGTCCCAGGTCCTTGAGCATGTAGCCGTCCAGCGGGCTCAGGGCCAGGGCTTGCTGCAATTGGTCGAGGGCCGCGGCGGTCTCACCGGCGCGTTCCAGCGTCAAGGCATACCCCCAATGGGCCATCGGATCGGCTGGATCACGGTGGACGGCTGCGGTGAATTGCTGGCGGGCGGTGTCCGTATCACCGTAAATGGCCTCCACCCAGGTGTGGACGCGGGCGAATTCGGGGCTTGATTGGCGGGGTGCGGAGGCTGCGTCACCCGCCTGTTGAAGCCAGTTGTCGATATAGGCCATGCGATCTTCCACCGCCGGATGGGTTCTAAGATAGGTGGGTACCTCCTTGGAGCCGTACCACTGGCGGCTTCGGATGGTCTTAAGGCCGGTGAGCAACCCCATGCCGCTGAAGCCGGCCTCCGTCAGGTTGAGCAGCCCCAACTGGTCGGCCTGCATTTCGTCTTCCCGGCTATAGGCCAGGGCCAGGCTCTGGCCGGCCGCCAGGCTGCCGATCATCATCGCACCGGCCGCGTCGCCCGCCCCGGCGCTGCCCAGCAGAACCCCCGCGATCACTCCGGCGAG
Organism: Desulfobacterales bacterium; assembly: GCA_963668645.2. Classification (GTDB taxonomy): domain Bacteria; phylum Desulfobacterota; class Desulfobacteria; order Desulfobacterales; family UBA2174; genus UBA2174. Next base: position 750,170 of record CAXXWC010000019.1, on the reverse strand, counting down.
GCTGGCGGCTCCGATCTTCTTGGAGCGTTCGATTTTCTGCGAGATGTGGCGGCAGACCACATGGGCGATTTCGTGGCCGAGGATGCCCGCCAATTCGCTTTCGTTTTCCAGGGCCGCCACCAGGCCCGTGTTGATGAAGATATGGCCTGCCGGTGTGGCAAAGGCGTTGTAGGTCGGATCCACAATCATGTAAAAATGATACTCGAAGGGCTGGGGGGGCAGGACTTCGAGCAGGCGCCGGCCCAGGCGGGAAAGGTAGTCGGTGACCAGCGGTTCGTGCAGGATTTCGTACTGCTTGAACACCATCTTGAGAAATTCCCGTGAAAGATCTTCCTCTTCTTGAACCGTGATCGCCTCTATGGCCGGGACAAAGACCCAACTCCAGCCCACAAGGGCCAAAAGCAGGCCGGCAGCCAGCCGCAGACGCAATCTTCTCAATAAGGTCATCGGGATGCTCCTTTGATGCGACCCGATCCAATACGGTGGGGTCGCCGGGGTGTCGTCCGCCGGGGGGCGCACCAGGGTAAAATTTAAACATTATATTGCATATCCGATAAGTTACAAGTCAGCAAGGGGCAAGATGACGGCTTTGCAAAAGATCCCTTTTGTGCTAAAGCAACCGACTATGGCCTATACCCTATGCATCGCCAATCAGAAAGGCGGGGTCGGCAAGACCACCACCGCCGTGAACCTGGCCGCAGCTTTGGCCGTGGCGGAAAAGCGTACCCTTTTGGTCGACTGCGATCCTCAGGGCAACGCCACCACCGGCATCGGCATCGACAAGCAGGCCTTGGCCCATAGCCTTTATCACGGGCTGATCGGTACGGCGGGGATCGATGAGCTGGTGCTGGAAAGTCAGGTGCCGTACCTCAAGGTGATTCCTGCCAAGGTGGAGTTGATCGGATTCGAGGTGGAGATGCTCGATGCCCCCCAGCGCGAACTATGCCTCAAGCGCTTTTTGGATCGGGCCAGGAACGATTTCGATTATGTGCTGCTCGACTGCCCGCCGTCTTTGAGCCTGCTGACGGTCAATGCCATGACTGCGGCCGACGGACTGCTGATCCCCTTGCAATGCGAGTTTTATGCCCTCGAAGGGCTTGGGCAGCTGATCCAGACCATGCGCCTGATCAAGCAGCGGCTCAATCCGAATCTGGATATTGCCGGGATTCTGCTGACCATGTTCGACAAGCGCACCAACCTTTCGGCCCAGGTGGCCGAAGAAGCGCGCCGCTTTTTCCCGGGCCAGGTTTTTGAAACCGTGGTGCCGCGCAACGTGCGCCTGGGCGAGGCGCCAAGCTTCGGCAAGCCGATCATCTGGTACGATGCCCAGTCGGCGGGCAGCGCCAGCTATCTGGAGCTGGCGCGCGAAATTCTGCGTAACGGCGGGACGCGGTCTCGCAAGCAGGCCTCTATGCCACAACAGGAGCCCGCAGCGACATGACGGAGAAAAAGACTCGCCGCAAGATGGCCCTCGGCAGGGGACTTGAAGCATTGATCCCGGGATTGGAGGTCACCGGCTCCGGCTCCGGCGCCACCGATGACGGCGCCGAAAACGCCTACTGGCATTGCCCCGTAGCGCGGATCCACCCCAACCGGTACCAGCCGCGTGTTCAATTTCCCGAAAAGGAGCTGGCCGAACTGGCCGATTCGATTCGCACCCAGGGCATCCTCCAGCCGCTGCTGGTGCGACGTCAGGGTGAAGATTACGAGCTGGTCGCTGGCGAACGGCGCCTGAGGGCGGCGCGCATGGCCGGACTGGACCGGGTCCCGGTGGTGGTGCGGCCCCTTTCCGATGAAGAGATGCTCGAAATCTCGATCGTCGAGAATATTCAGCGCGAGGACCTCAATCCCATGGAAGAAGCCGATGCCTACCATCGGCTGATCGAGGCCTTCGACCTGACCCAGGAAGAAGCGGCCCGGCGGGTGGGCAAGAGCCGCAGCGCGGTGGCCAATTTCCTGCGCTTGCGCCAGCTGTCCGAACCGATCAAGGCCAGCCTCCGCGACGGAGAGCTGAGCATGGGCCACGCCCGGGCGTTGCTGGGGGCGGCCAACTCTGCCCGCCAGGTGGCGGCCTGGCAGCAGGTGATGCGGCGCAAACTCTCGGTTCGCGAAACCGAAGCTCTGATCAAACGGCTCAACCGCCAGCCGGAGACCCCCGAGGCGCCCCCCGGCGGGGAGTCGGCCTATTTTACCCACCTGGCCGAGGATCTTTCCCGCCATTTCGGCACCAAGGTGGCGATCCAGCGCCGCGGGCAGCGCGGCAAGGTCGAGATCGAGTTTTACAACGATCAGGACCTCGACCGGCTTCTCGATTTGCTGCGTCCGGCCTGAGCCTGATTCCGACCTGTCCCCCGTGCCCCTTCATCTCATCATAGACGGCTACAACCTGATCCGCCAGTCGGCGCGCTGGAGCGCCATCGAACGCCGGGACCTGCAAAGCGGGCGGGAGGCACTGGTGGACGCCGTGGCCGCTTACCGCAGGCTTAAGCGGCATCCGGTCACGGTGGTTTTCGATGCGGCCGAGGCCCCCTGTTTTCTCGAACGGAGGGACCGCTGGAAAGGGATCGAGATCCGTTTTTCGCCCTGTGGGGGATCGGCCGATGACGTGATCCGGCGCATTGCGGCCCGGCAACGGGAAGGGGCCCTGGTGGTGACCAGCGATCGGGAAGTGGCCGCTGCGGCGGCGGGCTGCGGAGCGGCGGTGATTTCGTCTTCGGAATTCGAGCAGCGCCTGGAGATGGCCCTGGCCATGGGGCAAGAGGCCGCGGACGACGAGGATCAAGGCTGGATTCCCACCACGCGTAAAAAAGGGCCCAGGAAAAGGCTGCCCAAGGGCAAACGGCGCCAGAAATCCCGGCTGGATAAATTGTGATGCCGGATATCGTAGCCGGCCACCTGGCCGCTCGGCCACTTTACACAACGCCGCGGTTTATCGCAGCTATTCAACGCCATCGAAGAATCGGGCAAGCCCGCCGTGCTGCTGCAACGCGCCCTGCGGCCTTCAGACAGCGCGCGTCTGTCGCTGTGACGGGACCGCCCGTGCGGCAGTCGGTTGGCTTGGAGTGTTGACCGGCAGCACGCGTTGACCCGGCCAGAGCGATCTGATAGCGTAACTGTCCGCCGCAGCGAGCGACCGGCGGCCGGGGGGGCTTATGAAGCGAATCGGGGTGATCGATGGACAAGGCGGTGGCATCGGCAGTGCCATCATTCGGCAAATCAAGAGCCGCTACGGCGAAACGCTGGAAATCGTGGCCCTGGGTACCAATGCCATCGCCACGGCCCAGATGCTCAAAGCCAAGGCCAATCGGGGCGCCTCGGGTGAAAACGCCATCGTCCAGACCGCACCGCGGTTGGATGCCATCCTCGGCCCTTTGGGAATCATCATGGCCCATGCCATGATGGGCGAGGTCACGCCACGGGTTGCCGAGGCGGTTGCCGGCAGCCCCTGTCCCAAGATACTGCTGCCTTTGTGCCAGGAGCCGGTCATTATCGCCGGAGCGCCGGCCATTCCGCTGCCGCGGCTTATCGAAGAACTGATCGACGCGCACTTGGCCCCATTTTTGTCCAAGAGCGCAAAAGGACCCTGCCATGTGTGAAGCCAATGCCTATCTGATCCAGGATCAGCAGACCGAGTTGGTGATGGAAGCGGTGGATACGATTGAACCCACCGAGGACGGGTTGCGTCTGGAGAACATTTTCGGCGAACAGAAATTTCTCAAGGCCCGCATCCATTCTCTCAAGCTGGTCGACCACAAGGTTTTTCTCAAAGCCGACTAGGGCGGGCCGGTTCAACAAGACGTCATGACCTTTCGATGAAGCTGCTCATCGCCCAAACGGCCGGCTTTTGCATGGGCGTGCGCCGGGCCGTCGAGATGGTGCTCGATGCTCCCAAGCAGCGCCAGGGGCCGATCCATACCTACGGGCCGTTGATTCACAATCCGCAGGTGCTCGAAATGCTGGCCGAAAAAGGGATTACGGTCCTCGACCAGATCCCCGCCCAAGGCCGGGGAACGGTCTTGATCCGAGCCCACGGGGTTCCGCCCGAAATCCGCCAAAGGTTGGCGGCGGCCGGCTTCGAGGTGGTGGATGCCACCTGCCCGAGAGTGATCAAGGTCCAGTCGATCATCCGGCGCCACGCGCGCCAGGACCATGCCACCATCATCGTGGGTGATCCGGATCATCCCGAGGTGATCGGGCTGCTCGGATATGCCGGCCGGCGCGGCGCGGTGGTCAGCACCATGGCCGAGCTGGAGGCTTTGCCGGTTTTCGAGCAGGCCATCATCGTGGCCCAAACCACCCAGAACAAGAGCTTTTTCGAGGCGGTGGGCCGCTGGGCTCTTAAACACCGCCCCCACTACAAGATTTTCGATACCATCTGCGATTCCACCGCCGACCGCCAAGCCGAGGTGCGCCGCCTGGCGGCGTCGGCCGATGCGGTGGTGGTGGTCGGCGGCCGCAGCAGCGGCAACACCCAACGCCTGGCCGAGATCGCGGCCCAAAGCGGCAAGCCGACCCTGCACGTGGAAACCGAAGCCGAGATCGATCCGGGACTGCTGGCCGGAGCCCGCACCGTGGCGGTGACCGCCGGGGCCTCCACCCCCAACTGGATCATCAAGCGCATCTGCCGCCATCTCGAGCTGATGCCCCGGGGCGGGGTTTGGCGCCAGTGGCTTTACAGCCTGCAGCAGACCCTGCTGCGCACCAACACTTACGTCGCCGTAGGGGCCGGGGGGCTGTGCCTGGCGTGCAGCCAGCTCCAGGGGCTTACCGGCAGCCTGCCGATGGTTTTTCTGGCCATGCTCTACGTGCAGTCGATGCACATGCTCAACAACCTCACCGGCCAGAAGGAGGATCGCTACAACGATCCGGGGCGGGCTCTTTTTTACCAACGCTACCGGGTCGTGCTGGGAATTCTGGCGCTGCTTTCGGGAACCACGGGCCTTTTTCTGGCCTACCTGATGGGCATGCGGCCTTTCGGGGTGCTGGCGGTCATGAGCGTTCTGGGCCTTTCCTACAACCTGAACCTGGTTCCGGCCGCGACGCGCTGGCGGATCCGCCGGATCCGGGATTTGCCCGGTTCCAAAACGGTGCTCATCGCCCTGGCCTGGGGGGTGGTGACCGGCGTGCTGCCCGCTTTGGCCGTCTCGGGACGGGTTGCTGGGGTGACCTGGGTGGTCTTTGCCGTGGCGACCCTGCTGGTTTTCGTGCGCACCGCTTTTTTCGATATTCTGGATGTCCAGGGCGACCGTATCGTGGGCAAGGAGACATTGCCGATTCTGCTGGGCGAGGAAAAGACCCTGCGCCTGCTCTATATTTGCCTGGCCCTGGCGGCGGGAATCCTCGCGGTGGCGGCTCTGGCCGGCATGGTCGATCTTTTCGGGCTGGTGCTGGTCGTCTGCCCGATCCTGATGGGACTGCTTATTTCCGCTCACGGCCGGGGAAAGATACACTCCGGTGTGGGGCTGGAATTTCAGCTCGAATCGCTGTTCATAATGGCCGGCCTTCTGGCCCTGGGCTGGGCCCTGGCCGGCTAACGGTGGGTGGATACAACAGCTTTTTGGAAAGGAGGCCTCATGACACAAGGCAAGCGTCTGCTGATCGTCGGCGGGGTGGCCGGAGGGGCCTCCTGCGCGGCCCGGGCCCGGCGGCTGGACGAGACGGCCGCCATCACCCTCTTCGAACGCGGCCCCTACGTCTCTTTTGCCAACTGCGGCCTGCCCTACTACGTGGGGCAGGTGATCAGCCGGGAAGAGGACCTGCTGGTGGCCACCCCGGAGCTTTTTCGGGAACGGTTCAACATCGATGTGCGCACGAACTGCGCCGTGGAGGGGATCGACCCCAAGCGCCGCACGCTTCAGGTCCATGATTCGGCCGGCGGCCGGCGCTACGAGGAAGCTTACGACACCCTGGTCCTGGCACCGGGTTCGGAGCCGCTGCGGCCGAATCTTCCCGGCATCGACCTGGAAGGGATCTTCACCCTCTGGACGATTCCCGACACCCGACGGATTCTGGACTGGATCAAGGGGTGCAAGGTACGCCGGGCCGTGGTGGTGGGCGGCGGTTTCATCGGCCTGGAGATGACCGAGAACCTGAACCGCCTGGGCTTCGAGGTGACCATCGTCGAAATGCAGGACCAGGTGATGCCGGCTCTGGATGCGGAAATGGCCTTTTTCGTGCACAGCCATCTGCGCCAGGCCGGAGTGGTGCTGGAACTCGGCACCCGGGTGAGCGGATTTACCCGCCATCCGGACGGGCATCTGGGCGTCGACCTGGGTGACGGTCGCCGCCTGGAAACCGATCTGGTGATCCTGGCCGCCGGGGTGCGGCCCAGGACCCAGCTCGCGGCGGCGGCCGGACTGACTATCGGCGAGCGGGGCGGGATCCAGGTCGATCCGTGGATGCGCACCAGCGATCCGCAAATCTGGGCCGTGGGAGACGCCATCCAGGTGGTGGACCATGTCACCGGGCTGCCGGCCATGGTCCCGCTGGCCGGGCCGGCCAATCGCCAGGGACGGGTGGCGGCCAATGCCATCTGCGGCCGTAGTGGCGTCTATCAGGCCTTTCGCGGGGTCCAGGGCACTTCGGTGTGCGGCATCATGGGATTGACCGTGGCGGCCACCGGGGTTGCGGAGAAAACACTGCAGCGTCTCGACCCGCAGGGCGTTCGATGGCCCTATGAAAAGATCTATATCCACCCCGATCACCATGCCAGCTACTATCCCGACGCCCAGACCCTGACGGTGAAGCTGATTTTCGAACGGGACGGGGGGCGGATCCTGGGGGCCCAGGCCCTGGGCCGCCAGGGCGTGGAAAAGCGCATCGACGTCATCGCCACCCACCTGCAGCACCGGGGAACGGTCTTTGATCTGGAAGCCTCGGAACTTTGCTACGCTCCCCAGTACGGTTCGGCCAAGGATCCGGTCAATCTGGCCGGGATGGTGGCCGCAAACCTGTTGCGCGGCGACGTGCCCACGGTGCATTGGACCGACCCGGCCCTGGCCGGGGCCTTTGTTCTGGACGTGCGCACCGCCGAGGAGTACGAAGCCGGGCGGGTCCCCGGGGCGGTCAACATCCCGGTGGACGCGTTGCGCCGGCGTCTGGACGGACTGCCGCGGGACCGGGACATCTACGCCCACTGTTACGTGGGCCAGCGCTCCTACGTGGCCGTGCGCATGCTGCTGCAGCACGGATTTCGGGCCTTCAATATCTCGGGGGGGTATCGGATGTACACGGCCTTCGGGAAAAAGGCGTGAACTGGCCGCGCGGGCACAGCGCGAACACCGCTTGCGGCTGCGCCCGCGGCGGGAAATCAGGCGCCTGACTTCAGGGCATGGCTGCCAGCTTGTTGTAGTCGAAGGCCTTGGCATAGGCCTTGAGATCTTCCGTGACCACATCCGTACCCTCGACGCTGACCAGAAAACGGTGGGCCACCATGATGTGGATCGATCCGTTCTTATCGGCTTCGCTGTATTTGACAATGGCCTTCTGGCCTTTGATCTTTTCCAGCTTTCCGCCGTCGGAGGCCGCCAGCATCGGATTGGTGAACATCACCGCCATTCCCTGAAGCATCGGCGAATCGGTGATGATCTGGATATCCACCGTCGCGTCCCCTTTTCGGTAGCTGCGGCTGGCCGAAACCCCGCCGCCGAACATGGCTGCCCCGGCCGCCTGGGAATCGGCCTTTTCAGCGGTCCATCCCGGCAGGGGAGCGGGCAGGAAGTCCTCGAGCTGGCCGCCTTTTTTCTGGCCGATGAGCTGGGCCGCGTAGTTGAGGCTGCCGATGGCGTCGCCGTATTGGCCGGCCTCGTAATACTCCAGGGCCTCTTTGATCGAATCGGTGATATCGTCGGCATAGGCCGGAAGGCCGCACAGCAAAGACATGCTAACCAGGAACACGATCCCTCTCAAACCGATGCGAAGCCGCATACGCTCTCCCTTTCTTTTTTGAGGTATTCACCATGGCGCTTCCCTCGCCGGTTTCCGCAAATGCTGACCGGAGCCTACCCGCGGTTCAGGAGGCTGTCAACTTGCTTGCCAGAGGTCTGCGCGATTTCCCGGGTACGATTTTGCCGTATGGTGCCAAGAGGATGACAGATTCGAAAATCGTTCCATGGCCATTGAAAAAACGCGGCCCGTCTTTGAATTGACGCTGCACCGGCCTAGGGGACCAGGGTCAGCCGCGATCGGGCGTGGGCCTGGATAGCCGCGTCGCTGAACCACCAGTATCGCACCTTGCCCGAGAAATAGTCGTCCACCTGGTCGGTATGGTGGGGATGGAAGATCCTTCCGGTGACCCCGCCGGGCTGCACGGCCAGGACCTTTTCATCGTCGCCCAGGTCGGCCACCATGCGAAGCGCCGCGCTGTGGGTCACCGCAAAGGGCGCGTCCACGTCCCACCAGCCGCGGCACAGGGTTTCGTTGGAGCCGGGGGCCGGATGCGAACCGCCGCCCAAAAACCCACTGCCGAACCCGTGGCGCCGGATCGGGCTGACCAGTTCCAGCCGGTGCACCTTGCCCCAGAGCCATTTGTGGGGATCGTGGCCGATCCGCTCGGTCAACTCTCCGCCCGCCGCCAGGGCCGCCCGGTGCAGCAGGTCGTCGCGGGTCTCGCGCCTGTCGTGGGTGCGCGTATCGTCGAACCAGGCCGAGTCGTCGGCCAGGGCCATGGCCAGCAGCCGTTCTTCCCAGATGTACCAGTTGTCCAGGTAGACGGCGGCCGCCGCGGGTCCGAGTTCGTCCTCGAACACGGCAAAGGCGAATTTTGCCAGCACGGCCTGGAAGATGGTCGGCGCCGCCTGGTCGGCGTCATCGTTAAAATCCCAGGCCGCCAGGATTTGGCCCATCGAGCGGGTGTCGGGGTGGGCCGAGAGGACCGCGGCCATGACCGGCGCCAGCCGGACGGCCAGCAGGTTGCGGGTGTCGCGCTGGAATTGCCAGTGGTCGGCCGCGGTCAGGGGCCTGGCCTCGTCCATGAGCTCCGTGAGGCGGCGGTAGCGGAAGGACGGTGAAAAATAGGACGAAAAGTAGTAGGGCAAGTCGTGGGTGACGGTGGCGTGGTTGCAGGTGCCCAGCCACCCCTTGGCCGGATTGACGCTGTGGGGATTTTGTTCGAAGGGGATCCACCCCTGCCAGTTGTCGCGGCCGTCGCGCACCACGTGGGGCACGGTGCCGCCTCCGCCAGGCCGGTAGGGAAGGGTCCCGGTCACCCACCAGGCGAAGTCGCCCGCCGTGTCGGCGAGCACGAAGTTCAGGCAGATCATGTTGATATCCTGCGCTGCGGCCAAGGCCTCTTTGACCGACCCGGCCGTGAGGATCCGATCGAAGCCGACCCGGCCGTGCATGGTCTCGAAAGGGGCGAAGCGCAGCGTGATCACCTTGTCTGTATCCAACCCCTTGAAGACCCCCGAGACCACCGGGCCGCGGCGGGTACTGCGGATGGGCAGGACCTGGACGCGGTAGCCGCCCGGCGCCTTCTTGTCGCGGATGCACAGGCGTTCCTTGATGATCCCGAAAGGAATCGAGCCGGCCCCCTCCAGGTAGCGGGTGGAATCGTGCGGGTCGACGGATTCCACGTACAGATCCTGCATGTCCCCATAGGCGTTGGTCACCCCGCAGGCGATGTGGCCGGTACGGCCCACCACGATCCCGGGGATTCCGGCGATGTTCACCCCCACGGCACGAAAGTCCGGGGTGATCAGGCCCACCGGGTACCAGGGGCCGGGCAGGATCCGCGTGTCGAGATGGGGATCGTTGGCCACGATGGGTTTGCCGCTGGCGGAGCGGGCCGGACCGGCAACCCAGTTGTTGCTGCCCAGGCCGAGGATCCCCCGGTCGAGCCAGGCGACCATCTGCCGGTCGAAGCCGGTGGCCAGCGCCATGGCGGCGCCGGGCCCGGGGGCGGCCGCCCGGGCGCGGTTTGGCGGCTCGTCGGGATTGACGTTGATGGGAAAGATCTGCTGCGCTTTTTCCGGTCCCAGTCTGTCCACCAGGGTCTGGGTGACGATTTCGGTCTGCAGGTTGGCCGATGTGTCCCAGGCCATCAGGTAGAGAACGGCCAGCGAATCTGCCACCGTCCACGGTTCGGGTTCGATGCCGGCCAGCTTGAATTCCAGGGGCAGGCTCTCTTGGCGGGTGTGGATGTAGGCGTTGACCCCGTCGGCGTAGCGCTGAAAAAAGGCGCGGGTGTCGCCGTCGAGCATCCCGGCATGGCGGCGGGCGTTGCGATACAGACCGAGGGTGCGCATGCGGGTGTCAAGCTTAACGGCCATCTGGCCGGCGAACTCGCTGATGCGCCCGGCGGCAAAGCGGCGATTGAGTTCCATCTGAAAGAGCCGGTCCTGGGCCGCGACGAACCCCTGGGCCATGAACGCGTCGCCCGCCTGGGCCGCGCTGATGTAGGCCATCCCCTTTTCGTCGCGCAGCACCGTCACCGGCGCCGCCAACCCGCTAAGCGCCAGCTCGCCCTGCTGCCGGTAGTCGTTGAGAACCGCGCAGCCCGAGGTCAGGAGCGCTGCCAACATCAGCACCAGGATCATGGAGCGGGGTTTGGCCATGGCCGGATTCCTCCTTCACCAAGGATTGACTTTTTCAGCGATTGTTAGTAGCCGGATAATTGATTATCACATAATACAGGTCCCCCGAGTCGAACAAGCCCATGCTTTCAATTTCCTGCAGACCAGGCTTTACGTGAGTTTACCGGCAAGGTTGCCCGTGACGGCAACCCGGCGTCGCCGGTCCCCAACCCGATTCAATCATGGATAAATAGGCTTTGTGCAGATGATCATCGGCCATCCGGCAGTCTGTTCTCAAACGGTTCGGACACCCGCCTTTTCCCGCGACAGCGGCTTTACCTGAGCGTTGGATCGATGTTGCCCGTGACGGCAACCCGATAGCCGCCGGTCGCGGAACCTTTCAGGTTCCACCTTGGAATCAACGAATATGGAAAGAAAGGGGTGTCTTAATGCCAACACTCAGCCTCAACGATAGAACCGTCGCGTTTGAAGCGGGGCAAACCATCCTGGAGGTGGCAAGAAGCAATGATCTGGTCGTTCCCACCCTCTGCCATTTGAAATATGTTCATCCCACCGGGCAATGCCGCATCTGCGTGGTGGAGGTGGCCGGCAGTGATCAGTTGCTGCCGGCCTGCGCCACGCCGGCCGGGGCCGGCATGCAGATTCTCACCGACAGTCCGGCGGTTCGAACGGCGCGCAAAAAGATCCTGGAGCTGTTGCTGGCCTCCGGGGCCCACAACTGCCTGGTTATGGACCAGCCCCAGAGCGTCTGGAGCGAAAGTCAGTTCAGGATCATGCAGCAGCCCTGGCATGATCGGATCTGCCCCTCCCATGGCGACTGCCGCCTTCAGGACCTGGCCATCGAGTACGGGGTCAGCGTCGCCGGTATGGATCAGGCCATCGACGGCCATCCCCTGGATGACGCCACCCCCATGATCGTTCGCGACTTCAGCCGCTGCATCGGCTGCGGCCGCTGCGTGCAGGCCTGCAACGAGGTTCAGGTTATCGGAGCCATCCCGCCGCCCTACGGCCGCCGCACGGACCATCCACAAGGATGGTATCCTTTGGTGGACTATGAAAAATGCACCCACTGCGGCCAGTGCCTGCAGGCCTGTCCCACCGGGGCACTGTTCGAAAAGAAGGCCTTCGGCCAGATCACGGGCAACGAAGCCGAAAAAATACGCACTACCTGCCCCTACTGCGGGGTTGGCTGCCAGCAGTGGCTGCACGTCAAGGAAAACCGCGTGGTCAAGGTGACGGCGGTGGAAGAAGGCGCACCCAACTACGGCCGGCTGTGCGTCAAAGGGCGTTTCGGATACGATTTTATCCATTCGGCCGAACGTCTCACTCACCCGCTGATCCGAGAGGGCGAAACCTTCCGCGAGGCCTCCTGGGACGAGGCCCTGGACCTGGTGGCCGAAAAGTTCCAACAGATCAAAGCGCTTCATGGCCCGGATGCCCTGGCCGGCATCAGTTGTGCGCGCAGCATCAACGAAGATTCCTACAACATGCAGAAGCTTTTCCGGGCGGTGATCGGAACCAACAACATCGACCACTGCGCCCGCACCTGCCACGCGCCCACCGTGGCCGGCCTGGCCCGGGCCTTCGGGTCGGGGGCCATGACCAATTCCTTTGCCGAAGTGCTCAATGCCAAACTCTTTTTCGTCATCGGCGCCAACATGACCGAGGCCCATCCGGTGGCCGCCACCTTCGTGAAGCAGGCTGTCAGAGACGGGGCAGAACTGATCGTGGCCGATCCGCGGTTGAGCGGCATTGCCGAGCATGCGCACATCTACATGCAGATCAAGGTCGGCTCGGACGTGGCCCTGATCAACGGGATGATGCATGTGCTGATCCAAGAGGAGCTCTACGATCGTGACTATGTCCGGGATCATACCGTCGGGTTCGAGGAGCTGCGCCAGATGGTCATGCAGTATCCGCCCGAGCGGGCCGCCGTGATCAGCGGGGTTCCGGCCGACACCATCCGCCGCGTGGCCCGCAAAATGGCCGCGACCCGGCCGTCCATGCTGATGTATACCCTGGGCATCACCGAGCATACCTGCGGCGTGAACAACGTGCTTTCCTGTGCCAACCTGCAGATGCTGCTGGGAAACGTCGGGGTGGCCAACGGAGGGGTGAATCCGCTGCGGGGCCAGAACAATGTCCAGGGGGCCTGCGACATGGGCGCCCTGCCCGGCGATTATCCCGGGTACCAGAAGGTGGCCGACCCCGCGGCGCGGGAAAAGTTCAGCCGGGCCTGGAGCGTTGATCTGCCGGAAAGACCCGGGCTGATGATCCCCGACATGATCGACGGGCTGGAAAACGGCAAGATCAAGGCTCTTTACGTGTTCGGCGAAAATATCGCCAACACCGAGCCAGACATCACCCACGTGGAGCACTGCCTGGGGGCGGCCGAGTTTCTGGTATGCAACGACATCTTCCCCACCGAGACCACCCGCTTTGCCCACGTGGTGCTGCCGGCGGCGGCCTGGAGCGAGGACGAGGGCACCTTTACCAATGCCGAAAGGCGGATCAGCCGGGTGCGCAGGGCGGTCGATCCGCCCGGCGAGGCCAAACCCAACTGGTGGATCTTCCGGGAGATCGCCTGCCGCATGGGGCAGGACTGGGCATCGGCCAGTGCCCGCGAGATCTGGGACGCCGAAGTGGCGCCCCTGTCGCCGATCTTCAATGGTATCCGCTACCGGCGCATCGAAAAAGACGGCCTGCAGTGGCCCGTTCCCGACGAGAACCATCCCGGAACCACCATCATGCACAAAGACGGCCGTTTTACCTGCGGCAAAGGAAACTTCTCCGCCCTGGAGTGGACCCCGCCGGCCGAGGTCCCCGACGAGGAGTACCCCCTGGTGCTTAGCACCGGCCGCAGGCTTTATCACTACCATACCCGGACCCAGACCGGCCGCTGCGAAGGGCTCAACACCCTGCTCGGGTCGGAAACCGCCGATATTTCCGCGGTCGACGCCGAGTCGCTGGGCATTGTCGATGGCGAGCAGATCCGCGTGGTTTCCCGGCGTGGATCGGTCAAGGTGCCGGCCCGGATTACCAACCAGGTGCCCCCGGGTCTGGTCTGGATGGCCTTTCATTTCAGGGAAAGTTGCGCCAATTGGTTGACCAATCCGGCCTTCGATCCGATTTCCAAGACCGCCGAATTCAAGGCCTGCGCCGTGCGGCTGGAAAAGTTATAAGTCATCTTTTGCTTAAGTTCCGGTGAACCCACCGATCTGTGGGGTTCACCGATTGTTCAAACGGCCGGATCCAATGGCGCGGCTTACGCGCCATTGGATTCGGGTTTGCCCGCCGGCCCCGCCGGCCCCGCCGGGGCGGCCGCCACTCTCCCTTGTCTTTCAAACCTGACCCCAGCCATTTTGGATTCACTGAGAATTGCTGACGCCGATTTAAGTGGCTTTGCATTTTTCAGCTCCCGTGATAAATCAAAAAATGTAGCTATTTTTATATCCTGGGTCGTCGCTGGGCAGAGGCTGGCAGATTTGGCAACCGCTTTTATGCCGAGCCGTTGGCTGAAGATCTCGGTAACAGGATGTCGGGCTGGTCCGAATAGGGGATGATCGGCCAAGGGATTGCCTCCGGGGGAAATTTGAAGGAAAGCCTGATCAATTCTCCGCCTACTCCGTCAAGAATAAAGGTTTTTTTGATCATGTTCTTGCCGGCGGCGATGCTTTTCTTGCTTTTCTGGGGGGGCATCGTCCTGCAACAGGAATACCTTCATTCCACCAGAATCGAGCTCAAAGAATCGAAAAACATCGCGCTGGCAAAGCAGTTGTTCGAAACGGCGATGGTCGGTCAGCTGTCGGACACCCTTATGCTGGTGGATATGCTCCGGGCGGAAATTTCCAAAAATCCCGATCCAGATCGCATGTCCCGCATGCTGGTCGGGTCTATTCTGGCCTATATGCAGAATAAAAAAACCTGTGATCAAGTCCGTTATATCGATCATACGGGAATGGAGCGGATTCGTGTCAACTGGAACGAGAAAGAAGGCGGTATCGTCGTACCCGCATCCGCACTGCAGTTTAAAGGCGACCGATATTATTTTAAAAAAGGGATGTCAGAAGATCACCTGTTATACGTATCGCGCTTTGACCTGAACATTGAACACAGTGCAATAGAGCGGCCGTTCAAACCCATGATCCGCATCGCGCATCGGGTTCCATCCTGGAACGGACAGCAACCGGAGGGTCTTATTGTTTTAAACGTCCTGGGCGCCGGATTCATCGGGCAACTGATCCAGGCCGAGAGCCATTCCCTGGGTAAAATCTACCTTGTCAACGATCGGGGAGACTGGCTCAAAGGGCCCTCCCCGGAGATGGAATGGCAGTTCATGTTCCAAGAACGGGCCGGCGACACCCTGGCCTCGATGTACCCGCACGAATGGCAGCAGATCGCCTCTCAAGGCAAGGGCCAATTAAGATCCAAAGCAGGCCTGTTCACCTATGATACCGTTGATCTGAGGACCGTCAGCCGGAAATTCGGCTTTGCCTTTTCAGACCTTGAGGCCGACGAAACATGGAAGACCGTGGGCTTCGTGCCCAAGAGCCAGCTCAAGCCGTCATGGTGGCCTGTGGCCATGGCTGGCCTGGGACTGGTTGTCGCCGTGATCGGCCTCTTTTCTTTATATATGAGCCGGTTGCATTTGCGGCGTGCCAAGGCGATCTGCCGGCTGGTTGAAAATGAAAAGAAGTTCAACGTCATTACCGGTGCAGTACAGGATGCCATCGTGATGATCGATGCATCCGGGCAGGTGGTATTCTGGAATCAGGCGGCCGGGCGGATATTCGGATTTTCCGCTGCCGAAATCATGGGCCGCGATATCCATGAATTTATCACGCCGCAAAGCCAGAGATCCGAAACCACCCAAGGGCTCAATTTCTTTTCAAAATCCGGGAAGGGCCGGTTTATCGGCGTGTTGCGGGAAGTCGAAGCCCTTAGAAAAGACGGGGTGCGTTTCCCGGCGGAGCTGAATCTCAATGCCGTTCATATGGAGGGGCAGTGGTGGGGGGTCGCGGTGGTCCGCGATATCACCGATCGAAAGAAGGCCGAGGAAAAATTGCGGCGCAGCGAGATGCGGCTGCGTGAAGCCCAAAGCATCACCCATGTGGGAAACTGGGAATGGGTTCTTAAGGAGAATAGTCTCTATTGGTCTGATGAAGTCTACAGAATTTTTGGATTGCAGCCCCAGGCGTTTCAACCCAGCTATGAGGCGTTTTTAAGTTTTGTGCATCCCGAAGACAGATCCATGGTGGATCAGGCCGTCAACAGCGCGCTTAAGGGACGGGATTTTTACGATGTGGAACATCGCATCTGCCTCGGGGACGGATCCGAGCGGATCGTACGGGAAAGGGGGCAAGTCTATCAGGATCGGGGCGGCCATCCCATTCGCATGATCGGTACGGTTCAGGATGTCAGCGAGCTGAAGCGGGCCGAAGCCGCCTTGAGAAAATCCCATGAAGTCCTCGAAAACCGGGTTGTCGAGCGCACGCGGGAATTGAAAAAAGCCAACGAAATTCTCAAAGGCAAAATCGATGAACTTGAAAGAACCGAATTTGAACTGAAGAAACTGAGTCTGGCCATCGAACAAAGCCCCAGCACCGTGATGATCACAGACCTCGATGGAACCATCGAGTATGCCAATCCGAGTTTTACCAGGATCACCGGTTACACGATACAGGAAGCCCTGGGAAAGAATCCGCGGCTAATCAAGTCGGACATTCATCCAACCGAATTTTATAAGGATCTTTGGCGCACGATCAGCTCGGGAAACGTATGGCACGGTGAAATCTGCAACCGGAAAAAAGACGGCAGTCTCTACTGGGAGTTGGCTTCGATCTCGCCGGTGCGAAATATCCAGGGAGAAGTTACCCACTATGTGGCTGTCAAGGAAGATATCACCGAGCGCAAAAAAAAGGAGTACGAGCTGCAAGAGGCCAAGGAACAGGCCGACATCGCCAATCGGGCAAAATCGACTTTTCTTGCCAGTATGAGCCACGAGATCCGCACGCCGATGAACGGTGTGCTCGGGCTCGTTGAAGTGCTGGCGCACAGTGAGCTGTCGCCCGGCCAGTTGGATCTTTTGACAACCATTCGCACATCGGCCGGTCATTTGCTGCACCTGATCGACGATGTCCTCGATTTTTCCAAGATCGAGGCGGACCAGATCAAACTGGAGCACGGCGTGGTTCGGATCGCCGATCTGGTTGAAAACATCACCCGGACCCTGGCAGGCCTCACCCTGCAACAGCATGTGGTCCTCCGTCTTTTCGTTTCGCCGCGACTGCCGGAGCATATTTTCGGTGATGAAAGCCGGTTGCGGCAGGTTGTCTACAACCTGGTGGGCAATGCGATAAAGTTCTCGGCCGGGCGTCCCGAGAAACGCGGCCAGGTGGAGGTGAGAGCGGAGATGCAGCCGGCCGATCCACCCCTGCTGCGTCTTACGGTGACGGACAATGGCATCGGCATACCACCGGCCATGATGGAAAAATTGTTTAAGCCCTTCACCCAAGCCGACAGCACCATTACGCGCCGTTTCGGCGGCACTGGCCTCGGGCTGGCCATCTGCAAACGCCTCGTGGACCTGATGGGCGGCCAGATTGCCGTGGGCAGCACGCCGGGCGAGGGGACGAAATTCACGGTCCTGCTGCCGTTGGAGGCCGTGGCGGAGCAGCCGGATAAGACCCTGGCGCAAAAACTGGCCGGAATCCGCTGCATCCTGCTTCCCGGCCAGTCTTACGTGGCCGACGATCTGCAAGAATATCTCGAACATGCCGGTGCTAAGGTCCTCCGTCCTGCAGCCGGCGAAATAGAGGCATTGATCGCCGGGGCCGATAAAGAGACCGTACTGGTCCGCGATGCGGGCGATCGGCAAAAAGTGCCGTCTGATTCGAGTCTGCGCCAAGTGCTGATCACCCACGGAAGGCGGGCGAACCCTCGCCTGATCGGTGCGGGCACGGTGAACATCGACACCGACGTGCTGCGTTACGCCAACCTTGTAAGGGCGGTGGGCCTGGCCGCCGGCCGGGTTTTCGAAGAGGCCAGGCCGGCCAAAGAAGCCCGCCTTACCGCAGCCCCGGTCAACACGGAGAAAGAACGCACCGCCGGCCGCCTGATCCTGGTGGCCGAGGACGATATCGTCAATCAAAAGGTCATCCTCCAGCAATTGAATCTGCTGGGCTATGCCGCGGAAGTGGCCAACGATGGTGCAGAAGCCCTGCGTTTGTGGCAGGAAGGCCGCTTCGGGCTGCTTTTGGCCGATCTGCACATGCCCGCGATGAACGGCTATGAACTTGCGCGAGCCATCCGCGCAGAAGAAGCCAGGGCGGCCACTGTGGGGAAAAAGCCGTCACGCCTGCCTATTTTAGCGTTGACGGCCGATGCAACGCGCAATGGAAAAGAAGATGCCTCCGCCGTGGGTATGGATGCTTTTTTGACCAAACCGATTCTTCTGGAAAAGCTGCGCGAGGCCCTGGAGCCATGGCTGCTGCCGTCGCGTCCGGGGGGCGGCGCAAGGCCACCGGAACAAGATGATCGGACCGCCGCAACCGGCCAGCCCCGGCCGGCGGTGGATCCGTCCGTAATCAGGAGTCTTATAGGTGATGACCCCCAATTGCTGCGGCAATTTTTAAAAGACTATCTGGAAAACGCGGGCGAGTCTGCGGGTCAAATCGAAGCGGCCGCCGCCATAGGAGATATCGCGCACGTGGGCGCCATTGCCCACAGGCTTAAATCTTCGTCCAGATCGATCGGTGCCCTGGCCTTGGGGAGCCTGTGCGCCGACCTGGAAAATGCCAGCAAGCGCGGTGATGGTGCTCTGGTAGCGGTGCATATCGAGGAGTTTAAGCACCTGTACACTGAACTTGTTGCGGAGCTTGTGCACTTGGTAGGAGAGGCGGATAATGAAAGCGAATAGCCGGTACGGCAAAATTCTCGTACTCGATGACGACCCATTTATCCTGAAATTGCTCAGCCGTCAGCTTGTCTATTTAGGCCATGGCAACGCAGTGACCTGCGAGCGGGCCAGTGAGGCGCTTGCGCATTTTGCTCCGGATCAAAAAAAACTGGTCGACTTGGTGATCACGGATTTGCAGATGCCTGAAATGGACGGCATCGAGTTTCTGCGGAACCTGGTGAATCGCGGATATGCCGGCAGCTTGCTCCTGCTCAGCGGCGAGGGCAGCCGCATCCTGCAGGCCGCCGCGCGTCTGGCGGACGAGCAGGGCATACACCTGCTCGGTGCTTTGGAAAAGCCGGTGGATCTAGAAACGCTGCGGCAGCGGCTTGAAGATACCGAGCCGAAATCGAGGGCCCTGCCCAAGCCGGTGCGCAAGATCTACCTGCCCGGGCAGATCCGGCAGGCCATCGCCCAGGGGCAATTGATCTGTCTATATCAGCCGAAAGTTTCGCTGGCAGATGGTTCCCTGGCAGGTGTTGAGAGTTTGGTCCGCTGGCGGCATCCGCAGGACGGGCTGATTTTGCCGGACCAGTTCATCTCGGTGGCCGAGGATAACGGCCTGATGGACGTATTGACCCGCACTGTCTTGATCGAAGCGATGGATCAGGCCGCCCGCTGGTGCGATGCCGGGCTTGATCTCAAGGTGGCGGTGAACATTTCCATGGACAATCTGTGTTCACTGGATTTTCCGGATCTGGTGATGCAGGTGCTGCGTGATGCCGGGGTCGGGGCCCAGTATCTGGTCCTGGAGGTGACTGAAAGCCGCTTGATGCAGGAGTTCGTGGCGTCTTTGGACATACTTACCCGACTGCGGCTCAAAGGTGTGACGCTTTCCATCGACGACTTTGGCACCGGCAATTCGACCCTTGTCCAATTGCGCGATTTTCCTTTTGACGAACTCAAGATCGACAGAAGTTTCGTCTACGGCGCCTGGCGCGACCTCAAACGGCGGGCCATCCTCGAGGGAAGTATCCAGATGGCGCGCAAGCTGAAAATGCACACCGTTGCCGAAGGGGCTGAAGATCGCAATGATTGGAGTCTGTTGCGGCAGCTCGGTTGCGATTTGGCCCAAGGCTATTTTTGCGCCAAACCGATGCCGGCGGACCAGTTGCCCGAATGGCTCGGTGAATGGGAGATCCGCCGGCGAAATCTTCTTTGAATCCAATCTCCACCAGGTATGCCGCGGGGGCGATCCGGCAACTTTGACGCCCCCGGCGGACCTGCCTTCCAGGGCCCCGGCCTCCGATTTCATTCAGGTTTCCGGGGCGTTCCGGCTTCCAGCGGCGAACCGCAAAACATGTGCCTGCCCGGGGACTTCGCTACCGTTATGGCAGCGGATTGCCGTGGGGGCGTACGCCTTGATTTTTGCGCCGTTGCGGGCGGCGAGGCGGGCGATGTAGTCCGGGCTGTGGGTATAGCGGCCGCTGCGCTGAAGGGCGTAGCCCGAAGTAGCGCCGCGTTCGCTGGAAAAGACGAACCAGGCGCCGGGGCGGCAACAGTGGCGGACCGCTTTGAAAACCGGAGCCAAATCGCCGATATAAACGAAAACGTCGGCGGCCACGAAAAGATCGAAGCATTGGTGGCTGCGGGCCAGAAATTCGGTCAGGGCCGCGGTGTGAAGCTCATCGTAGATCTGTTTCTTGCCGGCTTCCTGGAGCATATTGGCCGACAGGTCAATTCCGATCAGGTGGCCGGCCAGGTGGCGAAAGGCCATTCCTGAAAGGCCGGTGCCGCAGCCCAGGTCCAGCACCCGCTCGAAGTGCACCGGAGCGCCGGGACAGCTCTGGAGCCGGCGCTGCAGGGCTGCCGGGCCCCGGTAGTGCAGCACCTCGGTCAGATGCTGGTCGAAATGGGGGGCGTAGCCGTCGAAAAGATGGCGCACGTAGGCCGGCGGCGGCGACGGCGGATTGGCATCGCCGAGGGCCGCGAGGTGATGGCGCGCGACGGCGTGGCCCGGATCAAGGGCCAGGACACGGCGAAGGCAGACGCGGGCCTCGGGCAGACGATTTTGCCGGTCGAGAACGCATCCGAGGTTGTTGTGGGCTTCGATCATGTAAAAATCGGCCGCTGCGGCCAGACGGAAGTAGTGGCCGGCTTCCATGAGGCGGTCAAGGCGGGCGTAGGCCTGGCCCAGGCAGAAGGCCGCCTCGGCGTGGGCCGGATCGATGGCCAGAGTGCGGTGAAAGCAACCGCGCGCCTGGTTGCGGTGCTCCAGGCGTCGCAGGGCCAGGCCGAGGCCGAACCAGGCCTTGGCGTCCCGGGGCCGCAGGCGAACCGCCCGGCGAAGGCACGGCACGGCAGCGGACGGGCGACCGCTGCGGCGCAGCACGTTGCCCAGTCCGCGGTGGCCCAGGGCGCCTTGAGGATTGACGACCACGGCGCGGGCGAAGAGGCGGCGGGCGCGGGTCAGCAGGCCGAGGCGCCCGGCGAGTTGGCCGCAGGCGGCACAGGTCCGCGCCAGAACGCGGCAACCCAGGTTGCGGCGGGGAGGGCCGGGGGGCATCGGAATCTTCTTGCGATTTAAAAGGTCCGTTTTCATGCCTAGCCATCCCATCAAATTGTATGCCAGAAAAAGCGCGCCGCGTGCCCCGCAGTGCCTTGGGCCGCGGACTGCTTTCCTGTGACCCATGCCCAGGCCGGTGGCAAGGTGCCGGGTGTCACTCCTGGAGGACAAATCCATGCCGACTGTCCACTGCCGGTTGCGCCTTTCCTGCACATAGAAGTCAGGTGCTCCAAGGGGGGGCCGGGACGTTGCGCTGGCTGGTTCTAAGTGCCGACAATATTGACATACAATACGGGGCTGAATATATTGGCTCCAACATGTGTCGGTTGCCGGTTGATTCGAGAGATGGAGGGGCAGATGCCGCAAAAGAAAAAACCCGCAAAGCGGCTGGATCGAACCGAGGTCCTGGACGTGCTGCGGCAGCGTATCGTGGAAGGCGAATACCTTCCGGGCAGCAAACTGGTGGAAAACGACCTGGCGCAGGAGTTCGGCATCAGCCGCCAGATGGCCCGGGAGCTGCTCCAGGACCTGGAAAGTCGGGGCCTGGTGCAAAAGGAGCCCAACAAGGGGGCGACCATCCGCCGGATCGACCTCAAGACCCTCTTCGAAATCATGGAGCTTCGCGAAGTGATCGAGGGGCTGGCCGCGCGCCTGGCGACCGAGAACACCACCGCGGCCGATTGGCAGGATCTGGTGGACGAGTTCGGCGATTACGTCGAAGAGAAGGTCAAGGAGAAGAACCTCGACGGTTACCTGGCCCTGGTCAACAAGTTTCAGAACCGTCTGCTTCAAGCCGCGGCCAATGCGGAGCTGTCGCTGGTGGCCGACCGGATTTTTGCCAAGATGCTCATCGTCCAGCGCCGCTTGATCCTGCTGCCTGGGCGTGTGCAGGCCGGCTTGCAGGAGCATCGTGAGGTGCTCCAGGCGATCATGGAAGGAGACCCGGAAAAGGCCGAGACTTTGAAGCGAAAGAATATCCGCAGCGCCATAACCACCCTGAAAAAATTCAAAAAGTGGGTTGTCTAGCCTTGCCGCGGAGCTGTCCGCGGGCCTGAAGTGTACCGCTTTGTCTCCACCGGCCAACGGTCCGGCCCCTTGCCGGACCGTCAACGACTCAACATGCTTTTCTGATCCCCTGCTGCACCCGTCCCCCGGGACGGTTTAGCGCCGGTATTTCCCCTGAAGTTCATCCACAGGCGGCCGATTTTGCGGCCGGCCAAGCCCTCTGCGGCTGTACCGCCGCCGGCCTGAAAAGGCCCTCCCGGTTACGGCTCCGGTTTGCCGACACGTCCCCCGGCAGTGTTTTTATGCGTGAACTCGAAGGATTGCCTCTTTTTTTTCCGGTGTTCCGTTTTTTGCTTGACAAAGACAGTAGGGTGTTTCATATCCTGCCAAAGATGTCAGACAAAAAAGCCGACAATAAAAGCGTACAACTTAGGAGTTAAAAGTGCCGGCTATCAAGGCAAAAAAACGCTACGGAGGCTACGGGCCGATCAACGGCTGAAAATCATCACCTGAGCTGCAGCGAAGAGAATGGAGGATGACGTGATGGATTGGGAAGCAGAAATTGAAGAGTTGGAACTGCGTAGAAAGTTGGCACTGAATTTGGGAGGAGAGGACCGGGTGGCACGGCACCACCAGCAGGGAAAGTTTACGATCCGGGAACGGATCGATACGCTATGTGATTCGGGGTCGTTTCTGGAAATCGGAAAATTGACCGGAAAGGCCACCTGGGAGAACGGCAAGTTCAAAGAGATCACCCCGGCGCCCTATGTGATGGGGCTGGCCAAGATCGACGGCCGCGATGTGGCCGTTGGCGGGGAGGATTTTACCGTTCGCGGCGGTTCCAGTGCGGGCCTGGCGCGCCGCAAGGGCGGGCAGGGAGGATTCGTCGAGGACATGGCCAAGGAGTTTCGCATCCCTCTGGTCAACCTGATCGACGGGGTCGGGGCCAATGTCAGTTCGGCGCTTTCCTCCAAATACAAGCGACTGCCGGCCAAAGACGGCTACGAACGCTGCATGGAGCTTCTCGGGCTGGTGCCGGTGGCCTGCGGGGTCCTCGGTTCGACGGCCGGGGGGCCGGCAGGCCGGGCCGTGATGGGGCATTTTTCCGTCATGGTGAAAGGATCCTCCCAGCTTTTCGCGGCAGGCCCCCCCGTGGTCGAACGGGCGATGTCCATGCCCATCGGCAAGGAGGAATTGGGCGGTTGGGAGGTGGCGGTCAGTCTCGGCGGTTCCATCGACAATGCCGTGGATAGCGAGCAGGAACTTTTCGAGCAGATCCGGCGTTTTCTCAGCTTTATGCCGCAAAACGTCTGGGAGATGGCGCCCTATGTGCCCACCGACGATCCGGTCGAGCGCCAGGATGAGGAACTGGCGTCCATCGTGCCGAAAAACCGGTTGAAACCGTATGACATGCGGCGCGTCATCGACATGGTTTTTGATAAAGGCAGTTTTTTCGAGATCCAACCGACCTTCGGCGTGGCCGCCATCGTCGGCCTGGCCCGCATCGGCGGCTATCCGGTGGGCATCGTGGCCAACAATCCCTGGGTCAACGCCGGCGCCCCGGACGCTTGTGATTCCAAGAAGATGGGCCATTTCATCGAGATGTGCAACGAGTTCAACATCCCCCTGGTCTTTCTGGTGGATGTTCCCGGGTTCATGATCGGGCGCGAGGCCGAGGCCATGGGCACGCTGCGGGCCGGCATGAGCGCCATGCATGTGGGCCTTCAGGCCCATGTGCCCAGGTTCACCATTATTACCCGCAAATGTTATGGCATGGCCGGCGCGCTCAACTATGTAAACAATCGGCTTTGCTACCGGATGGCCTGGCCTTCGGCCGAATTCGGATCCATTCCGGTGGAAGGCGGCGTGGCGGCGGCCTTCAAAAGGGAAATCGAAAACAGCCCGGATCCCGATAAACGAAGAAGGGAGATCGAAGAGGAGATCATCGCACTGGGCTCCCCGTTCAGGACGGCGGAATACTTTGCCGTCGAAGACATTATCGATCCACGGGAGACCCGGTCAAGGCTGGCGCGGCTGGTGGAAGCTTCGCAGCACTATCTGAAAACCATTCTGGGGCCCAAGGCCAAATACGGCGTGCGTCCCTAGCCATGCAAGGCGTTCGAACCTGTCACAGAAAGGAAAAAAGCGATGAGTCGACAAGTTACCGCACCCATGCCGGGGAAGATCGTTCAGGTGCTGGCCACCATCGGCAAGGATGTTACGCTGCATGAACAGATGTTCGTGATGGAGGCGATGAAGATGGAGATGCCCATCGTCGCCCCCCAGGCCGGAAAGGTCCTGGAACTTCACGTAACGGCGGGCCAGGCGGTCCAAAAAGACGCCTTGCTGGCGGTGATCGAATAGCGCTGTGCGTCGGCCCGCGGGCCGATAACCGCAACGGCGGCCGGCGCTCCTCGTGATGTCGCCGGCCGCTGCAATCCTCAGTTTTCATGGGGCAACTCGCGCGATGGTCATGCACATGAAAAACCACGATCTTTCGAACGCTGCGGAAAAATTGTCCAACAAGCCGGAGACGGTGACACCCGACGCGGCCGCAGCACTGGTACAATCAGGGAATCTTATCGTCACCGGCCATTCCAGCGCCTCGCCGCGGGCCTTCGTGCGGTCGATGGTGGCGCGCGCCGCTGAGCTCAAAAATGTTTGGATCACCCATGTCCGGGTGGAAGGGCCGGCCGAATATCTCAGCCCGTGTTATAAAGACAGCTTTTTTCACAATGCCTTCATGCTCGGGCCCAACAGCCGCCAGAGCATGCTGGAGGGCAATGCCGACTACATCCCGAACCGTTTCGGCCAGATGCCTGCGTATATGCAGGCGGGCCACATCAGGCCGGACATCGTTGTGCTGCAGCTTTCCCCGCCTGATGAATACGGCTACTGCAGCTACGGGATCTGCACCTCCTACTTGCCGACGGCGGCCAAGTCGGCCAAGATCGTCATCGGTGAGATCAACGATCTGGTTCCCGTGACCTACGGATCGCGGATCCATCTGTCGGATCTCGACTACCTGATCGAGGCCAGTTATCCGCTTTATGAGACACCGCAGATTAAAACCGGCGCCGTAGAAATGGCCATAGGAAAGCATGTGGCCTCCCTGATCGAGGACGGCGCCACCCTCCAGCTCGGGATCGGCGCCATTCCCAACGCGGTGCTGGCCGCCTTGAAAAGCCACAAAAACATCGGCATCCATTCGGAGATGATCGGCAACGGCGTTATCGAGCTTATGGAAAGAGGCGTGATCAACGGAAAGAGAAAAACCGTCGATCCCCATAAGGTCGTTTGCACCTTTGTAATGGGCGACGGGAAGCTGTTTTCGTTTTTGGACGGCAATCCGGTTGTCGAGTTCCGGGAGGTTTCTTACACTAACGATCCGAACATCATCGCGCAAAACCAGCGCATGGTGGCCATCAACTCGGCCATCGAGGTGGATGTCACGGGCCAGATTTGTGCCGAAAGCATCGGCACAAGGCTGTTTACGGGAACCGGCGGGCAGCTCGATTTCGCTCTGGGTGCGTCGATGGCGCCCCGGGGGAAATTCGTGATCGCCATGCCCGCCACGGCGGCCGGGGGCAAGGTGTCGAGAATCGGCGCGACCCTGGCGCCGGGGGCCACGGTCACCACGCCTCGAACGCTGGCCGATTACGTGGTGACCGAATACGGAATCGCTGCTTTGCGAGGCCGAAACCTGCGCCAGCGCGCCAAGGCGTTGATCGAGATCTGTCATCCCGACTTCAGGGAGGACATTCAACGCGCAGCGATGGCTAGAAAGGACATTCATTGGGATTGATCGCGGGCCTTATTCAATATTCAATGGAGGGCCGCCGGCTCGGCGCCGCCGGGTGGATCGATTCCGGGCAGTTCACTTCTTTCAGAGAGCAACAAAGGGGGAGTGTATGAAACGTTTCAAGTGTGCCACCGTTCTGTTTGCCCTGATGCTTGTCTCTACGATGTTTGTTCCGGCGGCTTGGGCCGGTTCGCAACTGCGCGCGATCATGAGGGCCGGCGGTGGTGCCGTCGGAGGCGCCGGCTTTGTGATGCTCACCGGTCTCAGCAAGGTGGTCAAGGGCGTCCACCCGAAGATTGACATGACCGTGGTGCCGGGCGGATGGGTCGGCAATCTGGCCCGGGTCAATTCCGGCGAACTGGATATCGCCAGCACCTCCAACACCCTGTGCGCCATGGCCGAAAAGGGCGAGGCCCCCATGGACAAGGATTATTCCAATGTCAGGGCACTGATGAACGTGCAAGACGAGATGTACTATTTCATGGTGGCCCGCGCAGACCTGCCGGTGGATTCGGTCGATGAGTTGATCGAAAAGAAATACCCGGTCCGGCTCTGCACCCTTTCCAAGGGCTCGATCACCGAGATGGAGTTTCGCCTGGCGCTCAAGTCAAGGGGCCTTTCCTGGGACGACATCAAGTCCTGGGGTGGAGAGGTGAATTTTGTGCGATGGGGAGATGCCGTCTCCCTGATAAAAGACGGCCATGCCGACATGATCTGCGCTGCGGCCGTAGGCAAGGCCGGGTGGTTGATGGAGCTGACCACCGTAAGGGATATGAAGGTCCTCAAATGGGGCGACGATCTGCTGGAGAAGGTCAATCAAAGTTCGGGCACCCTCACCCGGGTCATGAAGGCCGGCATTTACAGGGGAATCGATTATGACGTGAAATGCCCGTGCAGCAGCGGAGAAATTATTATCAACGCCGGCGTGCCCGACGAGGTCGCCTATGCCATTGTCGAGGCAATGGCCGGCAATGCAAAAGAGTACCAGGATCACCATGCGGCCCTGCGCACCTTTACTGCAGAGGGGATGGCACGCAATATCTCGCTGCCGATCCATCCGGGGGCTTTGAAATTCTACCAGAAAGTTGGCTATCACAAATAGCACGGCACAGCGATTGTCGTAAGGCTGAAAACACATTCCATTTATTGGATTTTACCGGCGGGCGGGGGGGCGTTGTTGCCCAACCGCCTGCCGGCAAAGCAGGCGGGGTCGAGATATGTTATCGAGCATTTTTCCGAAGCCGAATTCAACCATCAACGCCATCACGCTGTTTACCGCCATTACCGCCATCTCCATCTCGTTGTTTCACCTTTACACCGGGGCCTTTGGAATCATCGAGGCCTACAGTCTGCGCACCATCCACCTGCTGACGCTGATGACCCTCGGGTTTCTGATCTGGCCGGCGAAAAAGACATGGCCCAAGGAAAAAACCGCGATTCTGGACGTGGTCCTTGCGCTTCTGTGCCTGCTGATCGATTTTTATCTTCTTTTTCACCATGACCGGATCGTGTCGAGGGAATGGTATACCGGAGAAATGACGGCGCTGGACATCACCATCGGCTGGGTGACCCTGGTGCTGCTGCTGGAGGTGACGCGTCGTGTGACCGGCGCCGCGCTGCCGATTGTGGCCATAATTTTTGTGGGTTATACGCTCATCGGCCAGCACCTGCCGTATCCGTTTACCATCCGTTCGCCCAATTTGAGAATCTTCATCGATCACATGTTCATGACGCCGCATGCCATCTTCGGGGTGCCGCTGGGCGTGTCGGCGACTTTCGTCTTTTTGTTCATCCTCTTTGCGGCCCTGCTCGAGCAAACCGGCGCCGGTAAATTTATCATCGATTTGAGCCTCTCGGCGGTGGGGTGGGCCATCGGAGGGCCGGCAAAGGTGTCGGTCATCGCAAGCGGCCTGTTCGGCACCATTTCGGGCCATTCGGTGGCCAACGTCTACGGAACGGGCACCTTCACGATCCCGCTGATGAAGAAAATGGGATATAAGCCCGAATACGCCGGTGCGGTGGAGGCGGCCGCCTCGGCCGGGGGGCAAATCATGCCGCCCATCATGGGGGCCGCGGCCTTTATCATGGCCGAGATCATGGGGGTCTCCTACCTTTCCATCTGCAAGGCGGCCCTGCTGCCGGCGTTGCTCTATTTCGTCGCGCTGTTCGCCTCGACCCACCTGGAGGCGTTGCGGATGAATCTGGGGCGGGTCCCCAAATCTTCATTGCCGCCACTCAAGGAGACCGTTTACAGCGGGTTCCATTTCATCGTTCCGATTTTTCTGCTCGTTTTTGTGCTGATCAAGGGCTTTACCCCGTTTCGGGCCGCCTTTGTGGCCATCGTCGCGCTGATGGTCGTCGCCATGGCGCGAAAATCGAGCCGCCTCAGCCTGGAAGAGTTCATTGGGGCCCTGATGGCCGGGGCCAAAAACGCCGTGGTCATCGCATCGTGCTGCGCCTGCGCCGGTGTGGTGGTCGGGTGCCTGGATATCACCGGTCTGGGGATCAAATTCGTCGATATCATTCTCGCCCTCTCACAAGGCATTTTCCCGCTGATGCTGGTTTTGGTCATGCTGGCATGTCTGGTCCTGGGCATGGGGGTTCCGACCGCTCCGGCCTACATCATCGTATCGATGATCGCCGCCCCGTCTCTGATCGAGATGGGCTTGATTCCGATCTCCGCTCATATGTTCGTGTTCTATTCATGCCTGCTTTCGGCCATCACACCGCCGGTGGCGCTGGCGGCCTATGCCGGTGCGGCCATCGCAGAGGCCAACGTCATGAAGACCGGGGTGATTGCTGCCAAGCTCGGTTTCGTCAAGTACATCATCCCTTACGTCTTTGCCTACAATGCGGCTTTGCTGCTGGAGGGAAGCAGCGGCTTTATCGTTATTAGCTTCTTGACGGCCTTTGTGGGAACCGTCATGATGTCCGCCGCGTTTTGCGGTTATCTGTTCACCGATTTTTCGCCGATGAACCGCGTCGTCGCCTTTACCGGCAGCGTGCTTTTGTTGATTTCCAACACCGCGACCGATATCGTCGGTTTGGCGGTGGTCCTTTTCATAGGTATCGTCAACCTGCGCTCTCGCAGCAGCAAGCGTAAGATGCAGGCGATGTCCGGCTACGCGCCGATAACCGAAGGACAGTGACCCCATACCGGTGGATCTCGGGGCAAGAATGGAATTCCAGACGGGAAACAAGGAGATTGCCGCAAAGGCGGTGCAGGGGGGCCCGGGCCAGGCGATGGCCGTTGCCATAAGCATTTCGGCCGCCCACTTTGTCCATGACGTGTTTTCCAGCTTCCTGCCGGTGGTCTTGCCCCTGCTGATCGAAAAGATCGGCTTGAGCCTGCTGGCGGCGGGAAGCTTTACACTTATTTTCCGCCTGCCGACCTTCTGGAGTCCATTTATCGGGCGAGTGGCGGACCGCAAGGACCTGCGGGTGCTGGCCGCCCTCGCTCCGGCTGTCACGGCTATCGGCATGTCGTTGCTTGGCATGGCTTCGGGCTATGCCAGCGTCTGCCTCCTGCTGTTTGTCGCCGGAATCAGTTCGGTGCTGATGCATGTGCTCGGCCCGGTGATTATCGCCCGAAGCACGCCCGGACAATACGGAAGGGGGATGGGTTTCTGGATGCTCGGCGGGGAGGCCTCGCGGGCCTTGGGTCCGGTCTTTGCGGCCTGGAGCATCACGGTGCTGGGCTTTGAGGGGCTTTATCCGCTGATGGGCTTCGGCATTGTTTTTTCTCTTCTTTTGCTGGTCTATCTTCGCCGGGTGGACCTGCCCGAGGCCCTCCCTTCCACTTCGCGGACAGCATCGTCCTGGAAAAAGCTGGTGGTTCGCATGGTGCCGCTCTCTTCGGTGATCATCGCCCGCGCGGTGATGGTGGGGACGCTGGTGACCTTTCTTCCCACCTACCTCGTCTCCACCGGCCAGAGCGTCTGGATCGGCGGGCTCGCTTTTGCGCTGATGCAGTTTTTTGGCATTTTCGGGACCCTGCTGGGCGGATATGCCTGCGACCGATACGGCGCCCGCCCGGTCCTGCTGCTCTTCTTTTTGCTCTCCGGAGCGCTCCAGCTGGCCATGGTCTATGCCCAAGGATGGATCCTCTACCCGGTGCTGGCACTTCTGGGGTGCTTCATTTTTACCATCGCGCCGGTGAATATGGCCGTGCTTCAGGAAACCTTCCAGGACGAAAAAGGGGCCGCCAACGGTCTTTACACCACCGTCAACTTTGCGGCAACGGCCCTGGCGGCGGTGGTCATGGGCTGGGTCGGGGACCGGTGGGGCCTCGGTTCGGCCTTCCTTCTAAACGGCCTGGTGGGGATTGTTGCGGTTCCGGCGGTGCTTCTGATTCGCGATCGGGCCGACGCAAAACGGTGGCCGGAATGATGCGCATCCCGAACGTGGGCGGCCCGAGGCTGATCTATGCTTCGACCCCTGTGGTGTGATCTTCGCCTGTTGTTCCCGCAAGCGTCCGTATAATCTTCTGCCCACCTGATATGCTACCGTGCCTTGTCCTGTTTTTTTCTGAAAGCGCGCCATGCGACGCTGCAGTCGCGTCGAGAAGGTTTGCACGCCCCTGATATGCCGAGCTTTGCATGCCAGGCCGCAGCCGGTCTGAAAGCCTGATCCGTTTTATCCACAGGCTGCCAAGGCGCCGCGAGAAGAGCCGCCGATAATTGCTGCAGTGGTGCCGACAAGATTGACAACCTTTCAGGTTTGCATATAATCGCTGCAATCCCGCCGACCCTGCAAAGGGCCTAAAATACATGGAGGAACTCGGATGGCGCAAACCGGAAAGCCCGTAAAGGGCCTTGATCGAGTCGAGGTGTTGGACATACTGCGGCATCGTATCGTGGAAGGCGAGTACCTTCCGGGCAGTAAACTGGTGGAGAACGATCTGGCCCAGGAGTTCGGGATCAGCCGCCAGATGGCCCGGGAGCTGCTCCAGGACCTGGAAAGCCGGGGCCTGGTGCAAAAGGAGCCCAACAAGGGGGCGACCATCCGCCGGATCGACCTCAAGACCCTTTTCGAGATCATGGAAGTCCGCGAGGTGCTTGAGGGCCTGGCTGCGCGCCTGGCGACCGAGAACACCACCGCGGCCGATTGGCAGGATCTGGTCGACGCCTTCGGCGAATGTATGGAAGAAAAGGTCAGGGAAAAGGATCTAGACGGGTACCTGGCCCTGGTCAATACATTCCAGAGCCGTCTGCTCGAGGCCGCGGCTAACCAGGAACTTTCCGACATGGCCGACCGGATTTACGCCAAGATGCGCATCGTCCAGCGGCGGTTGATCCTGCTGCCCGGCAGGCTCCAGGTCGGGCTGGCCGAGCACCGGGAGATCCTTCGGGCGATTGTTTCCGGCGATGGGCAAAAGGCCGAGGCCCTAAAACGCGAAAACCTGCGCAGCGCCATCGCCATGCTGAAAAAGTACAAAAAGTGGGTGCTCTGAGTGCCCGCGCCTTTTTGCACGGGTGGCGGCCTGTCCGGCGCCCGTCACCGGCAAAAACCTCGCTGATCGTCCCTGCCGACCGTTTCAGATCCCCGTCGCGCCTTCTTGCACCTGCAACTTTTGCCCAATCCATAGCAGCAAACCTGTACCCTTTCATCGGTGGCGTCCTTCCATAAGCTGAAAAAAATTTAGGTATTTCAATATGTAATGAATGACCCGGGCGCTGCCGCCACCGGGACAATCATTGTAAAAATGTCTGTTACCATGATTGTCACCAATTTTATCGACAAAAACACTTGACACTTAAGTTAAGTCTCTTGTAATCATTTTCAGCAACATAAAATGGTACATAATTAACGACGCGGCGTAAGGTGTCTGGGCAATCCGCCGAAATCGCCGCAACGGGACGGAAAAATGAAAAATAAACCCAAAGCCTCCCCGGCTGCCTCCCGCGGCGAAATGCTCGATGCGTTGCGGAAAATGATCGTCAGTGGCCAGATCCCGCCCGGCAAGAAGCTGGTCGAAAGCGATCTGCTCAAAGAGTTCGGCGTCAGTCGTTCGGTGGTGCGGTCGGTGTTGAGCGCCCTGGAAGTCGAGGGGCTGGTGGGCAAGCAGCCGAACAAAGGGGTCACCGTGAGGACCATCGACTTCGATACCCTGATCGAAATCATGGAGATACGCCAGAGCCTCGAAAGCCTGGCGGCCCGCCTGGCGGCCCAAAAAACGTCGGCCGAAGACTGGCAGGACCTGGAGATGGAATTCGGGGCCCCCTTGCAGGAGTGCGTCGAACAGCTCGATTTTGACAAGTATTTCCTGCTGATTGTCGAATTTCGCCAGCGGATGCTGGCCGCCGCGCAAAACGAGGAACTGTCCAAGCTGGTCACTTCACTTTTTTCCAAGATCCAGATCGTCCAGCGGCGCATCGTCATCCTGCCGGGGCGGGTGCAGGAGGCCGTGCAGGAGCACCGGGCGGTGCTCAAAGCGATCATGGAGGGAGATGCCAACGAGGCCGAACGGCTGAAGCGCGAGAACCTCCAGAATGCCACCGAATGTCTGATCAAATATAAAAAATGGGTCTGTTAACCGAAGAAGAAAACAAAGAGGAGGAAGTAATGGCCGCGTTCGAAGCACAGATGAAAACATTCGAGGAGAAACGCAAGGCCGCTTTGGGAATGGGCGGGGAGAAAAAGCTTGCCTATTACAAAGAAAAAGGATGGCTCAACGCCAGAGAGCGGATGGATGCCGTGCTGGATGAAGGCACTTTTCAGGAGGTCGGCCTTTTTTCCCATTCGGATCAGCCGGCCATGGCCCACCGGTCGCCCTGCGACGGCAAGGTCTGCGGATTCGGCAAGATCGACCAGCGCCCGGTGGTGGCCATGTCCTGTGATCTGACGGTGCTGGGCGCGTCCAGCGCCGGGGTCAACGGCAAGAAGGTGGGCTACTGCAAACGGATGTCCTGCGAGCGGGGAATTCCGTTTGTCTTCATGGGCGAGGCCGGCGGCGCCAGGATGCCGGACATCATGGGCGCCAGGGGCATGGTCACCCAGCTCGGCGGCGACGGGGCCCAGTACCAGCGCCTGCGCGAGGCGCCCTGGGTGGCCTGCATGCTGGGGCCCTGCTACGGCAGCCCCACCTGGTACACGATGATGTCCGATTTCAGGATCCAGCGCAAGGGAGCCGTACTGGCGGTTTCGAGCCCCAAGGTGACCTCCCTGGCCACCGGAGAGGCCACCGATCCGGAGGAGATGGGCGGCTGGCAGTTGCACAGCGAGGTGACCGGGCTGGCTGACGTGGTGTGCGAGACCGATGAGGAATGTCTCGCCGCGGTGCGCAAGTTCTTGTCTTTTCTGCCGTCCAACAGCCAATTGGCGCCGCCTACGGCGCCGGTGCCGGCCGGCTCCGGGGACAAGATGGACAAGATCCTCGATCTGCTGCCCGAAAGCCCCCGGGCGATCTACGACATGCGCCAGATCCTGCGCTGCATCGTGGACGGCGAGGATCTGTTCGAGGTCAAGGAAAATTTTGCCCGCTCGGCCGTCACCGCCCTGGCACGGGTCGGCGGCCAGTCGGTGGGTATTGTGGCCAACAATCCGCTGCATATCGCCGGCGCCATGGACGCGGATGCCTGCGAGAAGATCACCAGCTTCCTGGTGCTGTGCGATTCATACAACATCCCCATCGTCATGCTGGTGGACACCCCGGGCTTTCTGGTGGGCAAAGAGGGTGAAAGACGGAAAATAACCGGAAAGATCATCAACTTCATGAATGCGCTGACCCTGGTGACGGTGCCCAAGATCACCATCATCGTGCGCAAGACCTACGGCCAGGCCTTTCTCAACATGGGCGGGGGGCGCAACTCGGACACCATCGTCGCCTGGCCCTCGGCCGAGATCAGTTTTATGGATCCGGAGACCGGCATCAACGTGGTCTACAATCTGAAAAAGTCGGATGATCCTGAAAAATTCGCCGAAAAGATGAAGGTCATGGGCAAGGACACCGCACCCTGGGAAGCGGCGGGAATCTTCAACCTCAACGACGTGATCGATCCGTGCCAGACCCGTGCCTGGCTGACCGATATGGTCGCCTACCACAAGAACATCAAGTCGGGCGGGGTCGGCAAGCATCTGATGCACTGCTGGCCCACATCCTACTAGCATCGCCAGATCCGAGGCGCCGTAACCACCGTAATACGTCAAAACCGAAAGGAAAAACAGATGTCCACTGAAATCAAATCACCAATGCCCGGCAAAATCATCGAGGTCGTCAAGAAGGTCGGCGACAGCGTCGCGCTGCACGAGAAGATCTTGACCATGGAAGCCATGAAGATGGAAATGCCGGTGGTGTCGACCGTGGCCGGATCGATCCTCGAACTGCCGGTGGAAGCCGGCAAGGCGGTGGCCAAGGACGCACTTCTTGCCGTGATCGGTTAGTCGTCGCAAAGAGGTCAGCTGCATCGGCCTGTCCGGCCGCAAGAACAGACGGTGCGATGCCGCCCAACCCGGTGGCATCGCACCGCGCCAGGCCTTGGCAAGGCAGTGCGTTGCCTGCCCAGGTGCCGAGGCAACGACAGCGATGCACCTGTCCGAAGAGGAAAGGAAACCGGTCATGGAAGCGCTTGGCATGTGCCGCCCGAAAGCCGCAAAGGAGTGCCGCGACGCGCGCCTGATTTCCGCGCAGAACGCCGCCGACTTGGTTCGCTCGGGCGATCTGATTATCACGGGACACTCTTGCGGCTCACCGCGGGCTTTTGTCCAGGCCCTCATCAAGCGCAGCGGGGAACTGGAAAACGTCTGGATTACCCACGTGCGCGTAGAAGGGCCGGCGGAATACCTGCAGCCGGAATATTGCACTTCATTTTTTCACAATGCCTGCATGCTGGGGCCCAACAGCAGAAAGGCGATGCTCGAAGGCCGGGCCGATTATATCCCGAACCGTTACTGGGAGATGCCGGCATTGATGCGTGCAGGTCATATCAAACCGAACATCGTCCCGCTGCAACTCTCGCTGCCCGACCCTGAAGGCTATTGCAGCTTCGGCATCTGCACCTCCTATCTGCCCACGGCGGCCGAAGTGGCCGATATCACCATCGGCGAAATCAACGCCCAAACCCCGCGGGTCAGCGGGGCCAGGATCCACCTGTCCCAACTCGACTACATCATCGAGGCGGACTATCCGTTGTACGAGTCGCCCCTGCCGGCGGTGGGGGAGGTGGAGATGAAGATCGCCCGCAACGTGGCTTCCCTGATCGAGGACGGGGCCACCTTGCAGATGGGCATCGGCGCCATCCCCAATGCGATTCTGGGCTTTCTGGAGGGGCATCGCGATATCGGCATCCACACGGAAATGTTCGGCGACGGGGTGGTCACCCTGATGGAAAAGGGAATCATCACCGGGCGTAAAAAGTCCCTCCATCCGGGCAAGATTATTGCCACCTTCGTGATGGGATCAAAGCGACTGTTCGATTTTATCGACAACAATCCGGTGACGGAATTTTACGAGGTCAGCTACACCAACGATCCCAACGTCATTTGCCGCAACTCG
Organism: Desulfobacterales bacterium; assembly: GCA_963668645.2. Classification (GTDB taxonomy): domain Bacteria; phylum Desulfobacterota; class Desulfobacteria; order Desulfobacterales; family UBA2174; genus UBA2174. The sequence continues at coordinate 714,875 of CAXXWC010000019.1, read as the reverse complement.
AAGTTTGTGGCCATCAATTCGGCGTTGGAGGTCGATGTGACCGGCCAGATCTGCTCGGAAAGCATCGGATCGATGATGTTTACCGGGGTCGGCGGGCAGCTCGATTTTGCCCTCGGCGCCTCGCTGGCGCCAGGCGGCAAGTTTGTCATCGCCATGCCGTCCACGGCGGCCAAGGGGAAGATGTCGCGCATCGTGCATCAACTCAAGCCGGGCGCCGGGGTGACGACCCCTCGTACCCTGGCCGATTACGTGGTGACCGAACACGGTGTCGCCAGCCTGCGCGGCAAGAATTTGAGCCAGCGGGCCCGGGCCCTGGTCGAAATCTGTCATCCCGATTTTCGTGAAGATTTGCAGAAAGCGGTCAGAGAACGCAAAGATGTTCATCTTTGAGCGTTTGTGCTCCAGGCACGCGATGATGCATGTTCTTTGCAGGCCATAATATTCAACCAGCCCGATAAACCGGCGGCGCATCAAAGAAAGGGGAAAACGGCCTTTTCACTGCAACCCAAGACCAGCAACAATTCATATTAACAGATGAAAGGAGCTGATCGTGTCTGAATTCAGACGAGTGCCGATATCGGCGGCGATAATCCTGTCAATCGTGATGCTTTGCACCCTGTGCTTCTATGGCCCGGTGCAGGCAGCGCCCGATCGCCTGCTTTCCGGGTCCACCAGCACCTCATCGAGCCACTATGTCTATGCGGTGGCCGCGGGCAAATCGATCAACCAAGTATGCGGCGACAAGGTCAATGTGACGGTGGTGGCCACCGGCGGGGCGGTGGACAACCTGGAACGGATCAACCGTGGCCAGATCCACTTCGGCTTGGGGACCTATGCCACATTTTTCCAAGCCTACAAGGGCCTTGGCAAATACAAGGACAGCCCCCGGCCCAAGATTCGCGCCCTGTGGCTTTACAGCGTCAATGCATCCAATTACATCGTCAGGGCTGACAGCGGAATCACGACCCTCGAAGGACTGAACGGCAAAAAATTCTGCCCCGGCCTGCGCGGCTCGGCCACCGAGCAGCTCGTCCAGCAGATCCTCGGGTTGGTGGGCGTCGAGCCGGATTACTACCGGGGCAGCCTGGCCGACGCGGTGGCGGCCCTGAAGGACAACCGCATCGTCGGCTACGCCAAGGCCGGCGCCGGGCTCTATCTGGACGCCTCAACCAAGGAGATCCAGGCGTTTAACAAGATCACCATCCTCGACTGGCCGCAGGACAAGGTTGCCGTGGTGGAAAAAGCCATGCCGTTTTTGAACTTCGCCCGGATCGAGGAAGGGACCAATCCGGGGATCCCCACCTACACTACCCCGGTGCAGTGCATCGGTTATATCTCCTATTATGACAGCCTGACCGCCGATCAGGTCTATTGGCTGCTCAAAGGCGTTCATGAGGCCCGGCAGTATCAAGAGGCGGCCTACAAGGCCATGGTCGGCTTCGACATCGGCAAGGAGACTCTGACATATGCCAAGTTTCCGCTGCATGCCGGTGCGGTGCGCTACTTTCGGGAGAAGGGATACGAGATCCCGCAAAACCTGATTCCCCCCGAGATGAAATAGCGAGTGTGACGGCGGCGGCGGCTCGCAGGGTTGCCGCCGTTCAAGTTTGACAACTGATCGGGTTTGCGAAGCGGGCTTTTGCGGGCCCGGGAGGAAAAATGACCAATAACAGCGATATCCAGCATGAAGCGCCCGGCGGCCGGCGCGGGATCATTTTCGAGCACATTGTCGGAATCCTGAGTGTATTTTTCGTTCTTTTCCAATTGTACACCGCCGGTTTCGGCCAGTTTCCCAACATGATTCAGCGGGCCATCCATGCAGGATTCAGCCTTGTGCTGGCCTTTTTGGTGCTGCCGGCGGTCAAGCACAAGACCCTGCCCAGGGGACCGAGCCTTTTCAATATTATGCTGGCACTGGTTTCAGGCGGGCTCTGTCTTTACATCGTTTTTAATTACAACCGCCTGATGGAAGGCATCGGGGTGGCGGCGCAATCCTATGAAATCGTTATGGGGATCGCACTGATCGCCCTGGCGCTGGAGTCGGCCCGCCGGGCAACGGGAATCCTGCTGCCACTGATGGCGACCCTTTGCATGGCCTACGCCTATTTCGGCGCCTACATCCCCGGTTACTGGGGGCACTGCGGGTTTCAACTCGGCTATATCGTCGAATATCTCTACCTGGGGCCCGAAGGGGTCTGGGGGGTGCTCACCGGCATATCGGCCACCCTGGTGGCGGCCTACATCATCTTCGGTTCGATCCTGCTGGCCACCGGGGGCGCGGCCAGTTTCATGCAGATCGCCCTGCTGTTCGGCGGCCGCTCCTACGGCGGCGCGGCCAAGGTGGCCACAGTGGCCAGCGGCCTGTTCGGCATGCTTTCGGGAAGCGCCATCGCCAACGTGGCCACCACCGGCAACTTCACGATTCCAATGATGAAGCGCCTCGGCTACAGCAATCATTTTGCCGGCGGCGTGGAGGCCACCGCTTCGTCCGGGGGGCAGATCACCCCTCCCATCATGGGCGCCGGTGCCTTTATCATGAGTGAGCTGATCGGCGAACCCTATCTGAAAATCGCCTTCGCCGCGACCCTGCCGGCACTCTTGTTTTACATCTGCGTCTGGGTGAGCATCGATTTGGAGGCACGCAAAATCGACATGTCCAGGGTCCCGCCCGAGGAGATCCCTTCGGTGCGTTCCGTCTTTAACTGGAAGACCATCGGCCCGGTGGGCGTGACCATCGCCGTTTTGCTCACGAGCCTGTTCATGGGGCACACCCCCACCAAGGCCGCCTTTTTGGCGGTGGTGACCAACCTGGTTCTTTACCTGTTTTTCAACCCCTTGACCAAGGCGGCCTTCAAGAAGCGCTGCCTGGTGGTTTACAAGGGCATCGAGGATTCGGGCAGGGGGATGATCACCGTTGTCAGTCTGCTGGTCTGCGCCCAGATGACCATCTCGATGATTTCCCTGAGCGGGATGGGCATCAAGCTGAGCGAACTGATCATCGGTGCCAGCAGCGGCCATCTGGTGTTCGCCCTTATCCTGGCGGCCATGGTGAGCCTTATCCTCGGCATGGGCATTCCCACCACGGCCGCTTACGTGCTGGCCGCCTCGGTGGTCGGGCCGGCATTGCAAATGATGGACGTCGCGCCGCTGTCGGCCCACATGTTCATTTTTTACTGCGCTATTTTGTCCGGACTGACCCCGCCGGTTTGCACCGCCGTTTTTACGGCGGCCAGCATCGCCAAGGCCGATTGGATCAAGGTGGCCATCGTTTCGATACGTCTTGCCATCATGAAATATATCATCCCGTTTTTCTTTATCTTCCGGCCTTCGGTGTTGATGATGGGAAAATGGTATGCCATCGTCCAGACCGTCGTGGTGACCGTGATTTCGGCCAATCTCATGGCCATCGGCACAGTGGGCTACTACCGTGGGCCGGTCAATATCTACCTGCGGGTCTTTGCCGTGTTTACCGCCCTGTTGCTGATCGTGCCGGGTCTGGTCTATGACGTGATCGGCATCTGCATGTTTTGCGGCATGGTCGGCTGGATGCGTTTCAGGGAAAAGCGGACGCTCGAAGAAGAAGGCACCCCGTCGCCGGGCTACTGAGCCGGCCACGGCCGGTTATAAGGCCCTGCGATGCTGCGGGCGGAGAGCCTGCGGTCCTAAAAATATAAAAATAACGATAAGATGCGCCGTGTGGCTGGCGCTTGTATGCCTAAAGCGCCCGATGTGACGGCGGGAGGAAAGATTCCAGCGGCGGCCGGCTGAAGATGCCGGTCGCCGCCGGCCATTTCGTGCACCATGTCATAGAGAGCCGATCTTGTGCGGCTGAAGTATCGCCCAATTCCACACAGCTACAAGTCAGGGGCAAGACAACGGCATGCTCGATCTTCAATGTTTCCTGCAAGTTGAGTTGATCGTCGCTTTTGCCGCCTTTGCCCAGGGATTCACGGGTCTCGGTTTCGGCATCATCGCTTTTGCCGGGATTGCCTTTACACAATGGGATCTGGAGCGGGCCTCGGTCCTGACAACCTTCCTCTTGCTCTTTTTAAATTGCACGATCCTTTTTGCCGTCAACGAGCTTTTCAGGCCGCACATTTGCAGGAAGCTCCATATGGCCGTGGGAGCGGCCGCCGGCGTCCTCGGCGGCTTTCTGGCCGGCGCCTTCACCGCTGCCGGACCGCCTTTGGCCCTCTTTATCTATTCGCGCTACGAAAACCCTGCGGATGCCAAGAGCACGCTGCAGGTCGTCTTTCTGACTGCGACCTTGCTGCGCCTTTTCAATATCGTGTGCTTCGGAGATGGGGTGTCCCTTGAAATCATCCGCATCGGTGCCCTGTCCGTTCCGGTGGTTATCGGCTTTACTGTCATGGGATACATGCTCACCAGGCGCTTTTCCGCCGCAACGTTCCTGAAAATTGTCTACAGTTTCATCGGTCTGGCCGGAGTCCTGAATATCCTCAAAGGCTTGCAGTGATCCGCAACGGTTCGGATCCAAGGGGTGTCGGGCGCACGGTTGTCTGCCCTTTGCGCTGAGTGTTGCCTGAGCGCTCTGTTTTACGCTAAGACGCATCCCCGCTGGCTTTTGCCTGAAAGAGAAGGTGGCAATCGGCGCGGGTTTCAGCTATGCTCCGGGCTGGCAATTTGAACTGCCCTTTTACACGCGAAGCAAACACCCAGCACCGGCCAGCCGGTGCTTTTTGTCGGTGCCGATCAACGGACTGACCCGGTCCGGCGGGCGGCATCGATGCCTTTTACGATCGATAGCGTTGCCCGTGAGGTTGTGATGCATCTGCACGCCGGAACGCAGCGGCGATGGATCTCGCGCCGCTGGATTGTCTTCTTTCTTGCCTGCTCGCTATTCGTGCTTTCCCAGTTCTACCGGGCCTCGATGGCGGTGATCTTCCCGTCCCTGACGGCCGACATCCCCCTGGACAGCCGGAGTCTGGGACTGATATCGGCCGCCTTTTTTTACGCCTTTGCTCTGATGCAGCTGCCCATCGGTCTTTTTCTCGACCGCCTCGGTCCGCGACGGGCCATGGCCGGAATGACCCTGGCGGCCGTGGCCGGGGCACTGCTCTTTGCCCAGGCCCACTGTGCCGGCACCTTGCTGGCGGCGCGGATTTTGCTCGGCATCGGGATGGCCTGCAATTTGATGGGGACCTTGAAGCTGGTCACCCTCTGGTTCAGTCCGTCGCGGTTCGCCACCCTCTCGGCCCTGGTGGTCTCGGTGGGTACCGTCGGCAACCTGGCGGCGGCCACGCCGCTGGTGCTGCTGGTCGAAGCGGTCGGCTGGCGCGGCAGCTTCCGGCTGCTGGCCGTCATAACCCTGGCGCTGACCGCCGTTTTCTTCCTCGTGGTGCGCGACGGTCCTTTATCGGCGGAGCCCGCCTCCGGCGGGCAGCCGCAGCGCAGCCCTCGCTCCGCATCGCTTTTTTCTTCGGTGCGGGCACTGTTCGCCCAGCGCGACTACTGGATCATTTCGCTGGGAACGTTCTGCCGCTACGGCATCTACGCAGCGGTGCAGGCCATGTGGGCCGGCCCTTTTCTCATCCGGGCCCTGGGAGTTTCCCCCCTGGCGGCCGGCAATCTGCTCTTTTTGATGAGCATCGGTATGGTGGTGGGCTGTCCGTTTTGCGGCTGGCTTTCCGATGCCGTCCTGCATGCGCGCAAGTCGGTGGTCATCGGCGGCCTGGGAGGGATGCTGGTGGTTCTGGCGGTTTTGATGTGCCTGAAACCCGGTGCGCCTTACGCCTTGCTGGTGGTGCTGTTTTTCAGCTTCGGCTTTTTCAGCGGCCCCGGCCAGATCATGTACGCCCACATCAAAGAGCGCATGCCCATTGAGGCGGCGGGAACCGCCATGACCGGCATCAACTTTTTCACCATGGCCGGGGTGGCTTTTTTTCTCCAGGGGCTCGGCAGCCTGCTGCAGCACTTCGATCCCCAGGATACCATGGGGCCGGGGGCCTTCCGCGGCGCCTTTTTGTTTTGCATCGGCTGGCTGGCGCTGTCGGCGGTGCTCTACTTTTTTACCCGTGAAACCCTCGGTCGGCGCGCCGGACCGGAGCCGGCGCGCTGCAAAGCGGAACGGGGCCAGCCGGCCGGATCCTGATTCGGCCGTTGGCGGGCAAAAGGGTCGAGTGCCGGCCGCCTGCTCGCTGCGGCCGGCATCGTTGGATCTGCTTGTCGCAGCGGTTACTGGACCTGCTGGTACTGGCCTTTTTGCACCTGGAAGACTGAAAATCCCACTCCGATGGCATCGCCGCGCTCGTCGAATCCGATCCGCCCGATGGGGGTATCGAACCGGTTTTCCCGCAGCGCCTTGGAAAGGGCCTCAAATTCGGTGGTTCCCGCCTTTTGCATGCCTTCCAACATGGCCGTCGCCGCCGCGTAGGCGTTGAGGAAAAACGCGCCGGGGTCGCTGCCGTAAGCTTTGCGATGCGCCTCGATGGCTGCCTTGGCCAGGGCGTTCTGGGTGGTGTCGATGGGGCCGGTGGCATACACCCCTTCGGCATATTCGCCGGCGACCTTGATAAAGGTGTCATCCTTGACCCCGTCGTCGGAGATGAAAATCGTGTCCATCTTCTTTTTGCGCATCTGTTGGACCAGCTTGGAAGCTTCCGGGTGGAATCCGCCGTAGAGCAGGACTTCGGCGCCGGACCGTTTGACCTTGTTGATGATGGCAGAATAGTCAACCGCCCCGGGCGTGATGCCCTCGAAGAGCACCAGTTCGCCCCGCGGGTCTTTTTCCAAAAATCCCTTGGCAAACTCGGCAAGCCCCTTGCCGTAGTCGCCCTTGTCGTGGAGCACGGCGACCTTTTTGGCTTTCAAAACGCCCAGCACGAAGTCGACCTGGGTCTTGGCCTGGGCGTCATCCGGCGCGATGGTGCGGAAAAAATTCGGATGCATGTCGCTTTTGGTCAGATCGGTGTTGGTGGCCGAGGGCGACATCACGATGACGTTGCGCGTTTCGTAGGTCTTCAAAGCTGCCTTGCACGGCCCGCTGCAGATGTGGCCGAGGACCACATCGGCGTTTTCCGACAGCAGCTTGGAAGCCACGTTGACGGCCACCTCGGTTTTGCACTGATCGTCTTCGACCAGCAGCACCACCTGCCGGCCCAGAACGCCGCCCTGGTCGTTGAATTTCTTGGCTACCAGCTCGGCCGCTTTGACCGTCGGGATCCCGTAGGACGCCAGATCCCCGCTGTGGGCTCCGGCCACGCCCATACGGATCGGTTCAGCGGCGCCGGCAAGACCGGCTCCGGAAACGATCAGGCCCAGGGCCAGCACCAGGACGACAGCTCTGCGTTGTAACACTGATTTTCCCATATTCTCCTCCTTGTGATTAGTGTGATTAGGTTGACGACGGGTAGGTGAGTTGTAAACCGACACCGACTTCATGCAGGGGCGCCACGGCCGCGATGGCCATCCTGGAAGGCCAGTCCGTGCAGTGGCATGCATGCACGGCCCCGGGGCGCCAATTTCTAAAATGATTAACGGTTTCGGTCATTTGGGTCTCGGGCGGGGACAACAGATGAAAGCCGCCGATGATGTCGGCGATCCGGTTGCGGGCGCAAACCTTCATGGCCTGCGCCACGGTGTTGCAGATGCCGGCATGGGCGCAACCGGTGATGACCACCAGGCCTTCCGGGCCGGAAAAGGCCAGTGCCGAGTCGTCTTTCAGGTCGTCATCCGTTTCGCCCTCGGGACCGATCCGTTTGCCGATGGTCCGGCCGGCTTCGAAGTCGTTGGTGCGTTCGATTTCACCGAGAAACACCAAACCGTCGCCAAGATCCACGGGCGATCGACTCAGCTGCAGGTCGAAATGCACCTGGGCGGTTTTCCGGGTGATCAGGGTGCCGATGTTGCCTATGCCGTCGAAGATGCGCGGATGGAAAATCCAGGGATGGGCCACCAGGGTCGGGCGGTTCACGGGACGGTTTTCAAAGCGGGCGTCGGTATAGGCCTGGATCAGGTGCTGCAACCCCCAGGTGTGGTCCAGGTGGGCATGGGACAACACGATGGTGTCGAGCCGGAACAGGTCGATGCCCATCTTGGCGGCATTGGCCAGGAAAATTCCCGAGTAGCCCGTGTCGAAGAGGATGGCGCGGTGTTCGGTCTCGATAAAGAAGGATACGGCCGGTTCGGCCAGAAAATAGCGGTCGATCAGCGTGTTGTTGTCCACCAGAACGGTCAATTTCACTGAAGGCGATTCTCCTTCGATGCAGCGCGCCCTTGGCAGGCGGGTATTTGGGTGTCGGTATAAAAAAGGATTATATGGGCATATGCTTATAATTAAAGTGACCTTCTAATTAAGGGGATCTTTTCCCAGTGTCAAGTGCTTTCCCAAATCGCCACGACCATCCATTCAACGTGCCACTGGCCTTCAGTCGAGCCAAGACAGACAAGACCGGCATTCTCGAATCGGACCACGTTTTGTTATAGCCAGTTGGCGACCCTGAGGCTGGAAATTCGCGAGAAATGGCGCAGATCCCCGGTGATGAGCATCAAATCGTTGGATAACGCTATGGACGCGATCTGGATGTCGGCCCAGGCCAGACGTGTGCCGGATCGTTCCAGTGCGGCGCGAATCTTGCCGGCGAGGTAGGCTGCTTTCAGGTCAAAGTCGAGAACCGCAATTTGGGATAGCAGCGCTTGCAGGTTCTGCAAATGATATTCAGGACGGGGGCTCTTTTGCGCGCCGAAAACGATTTCCGCCACCGTGATGACCGAAATGTGCTGTTCGTCCGGCGCCACACGCGCCAAACGGTGCAACAGGTCCGGTGAAGGACGCTTTTTGTGTATGTTGGTGACAATATCCGTATCAAAGAGATACATCGCGTCCGCTTCCTTCGGCATGGCGAGCTGTTACAGCAGCCTCAATGGCCTCTTCAACTTCCTCGAACCCTTCCCATTTGCCCATGACCGCCAGCAGCCCCTTGCGTTTTTCTACCTGTTCGAGGTCTTGGAGGTCCTGTAAGCTCACGATGGCGGCCACCGGCCGGTTGCGTTTGGTGATAATGACCCGGCACCCGCCAAGTGCGCTGCGGTTGATATAATCCGAAAACTGCTTTTTGGCCTCGGCCACCGAGATGGTGATGTTTTTCATGATGGGCTCCCGGTCAACTGATTTAGTTGGTCAATATGTTCATTATGAAAAAGTTATCGTCGTCAGTTTGTCAACGGCCGGTTTTCGACACGTTTTGCCCGGCGGTGACTGACCGATTTAAATTTAAATCAGGCTATAATTTCACTGTAAAGAATGGGACTTTTTTCAAAGCGGCCGACACAGGATGATGAAGTGTGACTTTTGGATGGGTTTGGTAAAACATCCTGTAATTAATGGATATATATATATTGATTAACAAAAAGGAGGCCGAGTTTCTCAATTCATCTGAAGTTATAATACACTTATATAATAAATTTTTATTATTGACAGTTCAATTCATTCCTGGTACCAGCGCAAAAACATGCTTCCGACATTTTACCATCGTGTAGCGAATCGCGTTACTACCGGTTTTTGAAACCTGCCATTACACCATCAAGGGTTGCCCCAGGGGCGCCCGGTTGCCGCGGGGCGAGCAGCGATATTGTTGTTACCGTGCTGCGTTAGCTGGCAGAAGGCGGCAGCGGGGCCGCAGGCGGTCCGGGAGAAGCTCAATGATAGGATCGAGTCGGTGCGGCAGCCGAATCATCCGGTATATGGCCGGACTGACCCTGATCATCCCAATCCTGGCCGTCGTGCCGGCCGTCATAGCGTCCACCGCCTGCACCATCGAGGTGACTCGCGCGCCAGGCGAGCCCCTGTCCGGCGTTCAAACGTACCTTTTCAACGAGTCCGGCACCTATCTCAATCTGACGGCGGCGACCGATACGTCCGGCCAGGTGGTGTTCGACCTGGTCGACGGCAGCTACCAGGTGCGGGCGGACTATGTGGGGGCGCGGTTCTGGAGCGAGGTCTTCCAGGTGCCGCAGACCGTGGCGGTGGATCTGCCGATCGTGCACGCGACGAACACGGTTACGGTGTCGGCCGATTTTGCCGGGAGTCTGTCGCCGCTTGCCGGAGTGCGGGTCTATCTTTTCACGGAGTCGGGCGCCTACCAGAACCGGTGCGTGGACACGGATGCATCCGGTCAGGCGGTTTTCGACCTGCCGGATGCACCGTACAAGGTACGGGCCGACTGGTTGGGGGGCCGGTTCTGGTCGCCGGTGTTCCGGCTGGCCGATACAACCGTGACCGTTCCCATGGCCGATGCGGTGGTGAGCGTGACCGGCAGCGGTCAGGGGCTGGAAGGGGTGCCGGTGTACGCGTTCACCGAAGCGGGCACCTACCTGAATCTGAGCGCGACCGCGGATGCATCCGGCCAGGCGGTGTTCCGGGTTCCGGCCGGGACGTACAAGTTCCGCGCCGACTACCAGTCGAGCCGTTACTGGAGCGAGGCCACATATCTTACTGAAGGCGCGGTGACCGAGGTGGCGATATCCACTGGCGGAGCCGCGGTGGCCGTGACAGTGACCGACGGCCAGGGTGCCGCACTTGCTGGCGTGCCCTGCTATGTTTTCAACGAGTCCGGCAGCTATCTCAATCTGACGGCGGCGACTGATACGTCTGGCCAGGTGGTGTTCGACCTGGCCGACGGCAGCTACCAGGTGCGGGCGGACTATCTGGGGGCGCGGTTCTGGAGCGAGGTCTTCCAGGTGCCGCAAACCACGGCGGTGGATCTGCCGATCGTGCACGCGACGAACACGGTGACGGTGTCGGCCGATTTTGCCGGGAGTCTGTCGCCGCTTGCCGGAGTGCGGGTCTATCTTTTCACGGAGTCGGGCGCCTACCAGAACCGGTGCGTGGACACGGATGCATCCGGTCAGGCGGTTTTCGACCTGCCGGATGCACCGTACAAGGTACGGGCCGACTGGTTGGGGGGCCGGTTCTGGTCGCCGGTGTTCCGGCTGGCCGATACAACCGTGACCGTTCTCATGGCCGATGCGGTGGTGAGCGTGACCGGCAGCGGTCAGGGGCTGGAAGGGGTGCCGGTGTACGCGTTCACCGAAGCGGGCACCTACCTGAATCTGAGCGCGACCGCGGATGCATCCGGCCAGGCGGTGTTCCGGGTTCCGGCCGGGACGTACAAGTTCCGCGCCGACTACCAGTCGAGCCGTTACTGGAGCGAGGCCACATATCTTACTGAAGGCGCGGTGACCGAGGTGGCGATATCCACTGGCGGAGCCGCGGTGGCCGTGACAGTGACCGACGGCCAGGGTGCCGCACTTGCTGGCGTGCCCTGCTATGTTTTCAACGAGTCCGGCAGCTATCTCAATCTGACGGCGGCGACTGATACGTCTGGCCAGGTGGTGTTCGACCTGGCCGACGGCAGCTACCAGGTGCGGGCGGACTATGTGGGGGCGCGGTTCTGGAGCGAGGTCTTCCAGGTGCCGCAAACCACGGCGGTGGATCTGCCGATCGTGCACGCGACGAGCACGGTGACGGTGTCGGCCGATTTTGCCGGGAGTCTGTCGCCGCTTGCCGGAGTGCGGGTCTATCTTTTCACGGAGTCGGGTGCCTACCAGAACCGGTGCGTGGACACGGATGCGTCCGGTCAGGCGGTTTTCGACCTGCCGGATGCACCGTACAAGGTACGGGCCGACTGGTTGGGGGGCTCGTTCTGGTCGCCGGTGTTCCGGCTGGTAGATACGGCCGTGGTCATCGGCTTCGGCCGGGCCGCGGTTCACGTTTTCCGATCTGGCGCAGACGTGCCGCAAGCCAACGTCTATCTTTTTTCGGAGACCGGCAGTTACCTCAACCGGCTGCAGATCACCGACGCCGGCGGACAGGCGGCCTTCGATCTGCCGGCCGGAACTTACGGCCTCCGGGCCGATGTAGACGGAACCCAGTACTGGCAAACGGCCGTCGAGGTGGCGGCGGGTCAGACTGCCGCGGTGGATTTCGACTTGTCACCGCTGAGCGCCGTTTTGACCGCCACGCCGGACAGCGTCTCTCCCGGTGGCGACGTACTGCTGTCCTGGCAGACCACAGGCGGTCTTCGTGCCAGCCTGCAACCGGGCATCGGTGCCGTCCCCCTCAATGGGTCGCACAGCGTCCAGCCCAGTGTCACCACCACCTATATCCTTGAAGTCGAAGGATTTTCCCAGGCAGTGAACGCTACGGCCACCGTGACCGTCAATGCGGCATCATCCGTGACCGTAGTCGAGCCGGACGGGATCGCCGACACGGCCGATGCTGTCTACACCCTTCGCTGGGAAGCGACCTGTTCTGCCCCGGCCGCGATTTCCCTGTACTACGACGACGACAGTGCCGGCGCCGACGGTACGCCCATTGTCACTGCCCTGGAATGCACCGGCACTAACAGCGGCCAATATGAGTGGCCAGTGGCCGACTTGGCACCGGGTTTTTACTGGGTGTATGCACTGATGGGGGACGATCCGGCCACGGCGGTTTACGGGGCCGGACCGCTTTATGTCCAGCACGCGCCGTCAGGATTTGATGAGACCAGAATCTCCGTGCAAGGTGATGACCTGTCCGGAGAAATGCAGCCCGTGCTGGATCTTTACGGCGAATACGCCATCCTCGGCACTCCCAGTTTTAACCCCCTGGCCGCGGGCAGTGCTCATCTCTTACAGCGCGACAGTACCGGTTGGACACGTGCTGCGCGGTTTTCCGACGTGGCGGCTGCGGTGGCCCCTTTGTCGCCCATCGGCTTCCATGTCTTCGACCGCAACCGTGAAGCGGTCATTTTTAACGCCGATGACTATCTTTCCGGTGCCGTCGAGCGCCTTAACAATGTGGACATCGCCGGGTTGTGGCTGTATCGCAACCCGGACGAAAACGGCCTAATGTTGCCTTTGGCCATCCGCAAGATCGAGTTTTTGGAAGGCGGCGTTTGGCACGACCGCACCTCTGAGGAGTACTGGTCCGTCTTCCGCGGTACGCTGACGTACCAGGATGGGGGAGGCTGGTACTGGAGTGGTGGGCTCAGCCCTCCGCAAGACGTAGTAAGCGTTCTGGATGCCGTCGGCGACTGGGTGTGGGACTGGCGTCCGCTCATGATGCGCCTGACCATAGAAGCCCTGCCCGTGGCAGAGAACAACTACAGTTACTACGGTCGGGCCGTGGCCGTGGCCGGTGAACGCGTTGCGGTGGGCGCGGTCATGGCGGACGATGCCGGTGCGGTTCACATCTATCGAAATGCCGCCGGAACCTGGCCCGAAACCGAGGTGCTCCACCCCCCCGATCCTTCGGCGGAGATTGATTTCGGCCAGACTCTGGCCATGGATGAAGGCGTTTTGTTGATCGGTTCAAATACCGACCAATGGTGCGGGCTGGTGCACTGTTATGATTTCGATGCCGAGGGGCGCGTCGTTCACCGCGGTTGCCTAAGCGCTCCGAGCGAGTCGGAGTGGGACGGCTTCGGCACCAGTCTTGCCGTTGCCGGTGATCTGGCTGTGGCAGGAGACCCTTACTACAGCAGCGACACGTTCAGCGATGCCGGCCGGGCCTATGTGCTTGTGCGTGACAGCGACGGCAACTGGTCCGTCGACGCCTTTCTTCAACCGGACGATGTGCGTGATTATATGTGGTTCGGGGATGCGGTGGCCATTCGCGGTGAGCGGATTTTAGTAAATGCCGACGAGACGGCCTACGTCTTCCGGCGCGAATCCGGCGAATGGGTCCAGGAGGCCCGTTTTCCCGCTCCCGAAGAGAATGCTATGTGCTTTGGTGCCGAATTGGGCCTCGAAGAAAGGTATGCTGTCGTGGCGGACCGCTACGACAACACCGCTGCCGAGGCGGCCGGCGCGGTCCATCTCTTTCGCCGTTACGATACCGACTGGCAGTACTGGGCCATGCTGGGTCCTTCAGATGCACATAACTACCAGGGTTTCGGTACGGCGGTGGACATCGACGGCGGCACGGTGGCAGTGGCCGACGCCATCGGTTCCGACGGGATCGCCAACGCTTATTTTTACAGCCTTGGCCCTCCGTCCATCACTCTGCTGACCCCGTCCCGGGAGGGCGAGCGGGCCGATACAGCGTATACCATCCGCTGGAGTGACCACGACGCCGAGCAGAACGCTTCCATCGCGCTTTTCTACGATCTGGACGGGCAGGGGGCCGACGGAATGCGCATCGCCGACCGTCTGGCCGAAGACCCGGACGGCCCCGATGGCGACAGCTTTCTCTGGGACCTTGAAGGAGTGCCGGCCGGCCGTTACTACATCTACGCGGTGATCGACGACGGCGAGCATCCGCCCGTGGTGGCCTACAGCCGCCATGCGCTGATCGTGGATCACGGCGCACAAACGGCTCTGAGCGGTGAGACACTCTACGCCTCCGACGGCCAGGCGGCCCCCGAACTAGGCCGGGCCGTGGCCGTGGACGCCGAGACCATCGTGGCCGGAGCCGACGAAGCGGCCCTGGTTTTTGTTTACAGCGCAGGGGCCTGGGGCCAGCAGGCCAGACTGACGGCCACCGACGCCGGTGAAGACGACCAGTTCGGTGCTGCAGTGGCCATCGACGGCGACGCCGTGCTCGTGGGGGCGGCCCAGGCCCGGCCCGACGGGGATGTCACCGGGGCGGCCTACGTCTTTAGGCGCGATACGGGCAGCGCCTGGACCCAGGAAGATCGGCTGGTGCCTGTCGATCCAACGGCCGAAGAGGGCTTCGGCGTGTCCGTGGCCATCGACGGCGACGTGGCTGTGGTCGGCGCCATGGGCTGGGGACTGGAAGAGCGGGGGGCGGTTTACGTCTTTGCGCACACCGCGAGCGGATGGTTGCAGGTGGCACGTCTGACCGCCGAAGACGGAAAGGCCGGTGATCATTTCGGCCAGTTCGTGGCTGTTTCCGGCGAGTACATTCTGGTTGGGTCCAGGCAAGCCGCCTACTATTTTGCTCCGAGCGACGAGGGAGGGTGGGTCCAGCAGGCCTGCTTTACGCCGCTGGATTCCCAAAACGAAGCCTACGACGGCCTGACCGTGGCCCTGGGCGAGACAGGTGCCCTGGTGGGCGCCTTTCCTACGGCCGGCTTCAACACGGCCCTTTTTTATAGGCCGAGCGACGAGGGAGAGTGGACGCGCGATGCCCACGTTCTCGGCGAGGCCTCCACCACAGGTTACTGGCCCGTGGCCATGGCCGCAACGGGTGCGGTCTGCGGCTTGCAGGACGGGGTCGTGCTGTTCGGCGTCGCACAGGACGCCTGGACCCAGGTCGGCCGTCTGGCTGCCCCCCAGGCCGAAGAGGGGTTCGGCCTGGCGCTGGACACCGGCGGCGGCTGGATCGTGGTCGGGGCTCCGACAGCCGGCAAGGTCTACGTCTATCCTCACATGTTCGCTGCCATCAGCGCCGCACCGCCGGCCATCGGCGCCGGCCAGTCGGCGACCCTTTCCTGGTCTGCCGTCAACGCCACCGCCTGCACCATCGCACCGGATCTCGGATCCGTAGACCTCAGTGGCAGCGCCATTGTCAGCCCTTTGCAGACCACGGTATACACCCTGACGGCCGCCGGTCCACTGGGCACGGCCACGGCTGACGCCACGGTCGCCGTCGATCCGCCCTTCGTCACCCTTACGGCCGACCCGGAGGAGATTGCCATCGGCGGCACGAGCACGCTGCGCTGGCAGGCGGTCAACGCCGATACCTGCCAGATCTCGCCGGATATCGGCGCCGTCCCCCTTTCCGGCACCCGCACGGTGGCGCCGGCGGCCAACACGGTCTACACCATCACGGCCACGGGGCCCAACGGCACAGCCAGGACTTACGCCCGGGTGACCTTTCCACCGGTGAGCGTTTCGCTGAGTGTCGAACCGGCCGCGATCCGGCCGGGCGAGAGCACCACGTTGACCTGGACGGCCGAAAACGCCGACCAGTGCGTCATTTCTCCGGAGATCGGGACCGTGGCCATGAGCGGCAGCCTTCAGGTCGTACCGCAGGCCGACACCGTCTACACCGTCGAGGCCAGCGGGCCTGGTGGAAGCGACCAGGCCCGCGCGTCGATCATTGTGGACGGTGAGGCCCCGGTGGTCAGCGCCACCTGGCCGCTGGCCGGAAGTGCCATCCAGACGGCCGACACCTCGCTGACCCTCACGGCGGCCTTCGGCGACGATCATGCCGGCATCTGCTCCGTGGCCCTGCTCGACACCGATGGCAACGATGTCGCCGGCCAGGCAACCATCACCGACGGCACCCTGAGCTACATCGTGACCAGCCTGGCCGACGGGACCTACCACTTCGATCTGGTGCTCACCGATTGCGCCGGCAACCAGACGGTCCAGCCCATCGATTTTACCGTCGTCAGCCTTCAGGGGCTCGATCTCGGCCTGGCCTTCGACGAGCAGCAGGGTGGCGGGGGCCTGGTGGGCCGCACGGTGCGCCTGACCAACGGCAACGTGGTGGTTGCTCGCCGGGACCTGGGTTTTGCCTCGCCCCACGGGTGGGGGCTTTCTTTCGGCGCGGTTTACAACAGCCGTGCCAACCGCACCGGCGCGTTGGGCCGTGGCTGGACCCACACTTACGAGATCGGCCTGAGCCGGCCGGATGCCACCCATCTGCTGATCGTGGACGAGACCGGCCGCAACCACCTGTTCGTCGAAAGCGGAACGGCCTTCACCGGCGAATACGGCGAACACACCAAAGTAGAGGCCGTGCAGGGGGGCTATCTCTGGCACCGGCCGGACGGAAGCGCCTGCCGCTTCGACGGCGACGGGCTGCTGACGGCCGTCGAGGACGCGGTTGGCAACCGGCTGCTGGTCACCTACACCGAGAACCGGCCGCAGCGGATCACGGACGAGGCCACCGGCCGCCAGTTGGTTTTCGGCTATGACCAGGAACGGCTGCGGGCCGTGTACGGACCGGCCACGGCCGCTGTGCCGGACGGCACCGCCTGGGTGCGCTTCGAACACGGCGGGGACAACCTCGTGCGGGTCGTTTATGCCGACGGCTCGGGCGTGGAGTACGACTGGACCGATGCGGCCGATTCGGGCAACCTTACCGGCCAGTACGACCTGGCCGGCCACCGGATCGCCACTTGGGAATACGACGACGCCGACCGCTGCCTCCGGACGGAGGCCTCCGACGGCAGCGGGGTTGCCCTGACCTACGACGGAGACACTGCCGTGGATGTTGCCGACGCTTACGGCACCTTGCGCACCTACACCGTCAGTGAAATTTCCGGCCGCCGGCGGGTGACGGTCCAGACCGGGCCGGGCTGGGCGCCTTACAAGGACAATACCGTGGTTCGCTGGGACTACGACACGGCCCTGAACCTCGTCGAGGTGGAAACCTACGGCGGTATGGTCCACCGTTACGCGGATTTTGACATGCGCGGCAACCCGGCGACGGTCGTCCTGGACGCCTTGGGTCAGAACGCCCGCACCGTCAACTACACCTACCACCCGGAGATGAACACCCCCTTGACGCGCAGCGAGGAGAGCCTGCTCGATCAGGCGGTCAAGATCACCACCTGGGACTACGACAGCGACGGCGACGAAGACCCCAACCAGGCCCCGGGGCCGCGCCTGACGCGGCTCGTCGAAGAGGGGCTGACCCTCGATCTTTCCGGGGCGCTGCTTCCCTACTGCTACGTCACGACCTACGGCTACAATGCGCGCGGGCAGGTCCTGTTCAAGAACGGACCGATCGAGGGCGACGCCGACCTGACGACCTACGGTTACGACGATGCCACGGCCAATCTGGTCTCTGTCACCCGGCCCCTGGTGGGTACGACCTTTTTCGTCGGCTACGACGGGGCCGGGCAGCCTGCCGTTCGCACCGACGTCAACGGCCGCCAGGAGTCGTACACTTACGACGGCCGGGGCCGCTGCACGGCGGTCGTTTTCGGGGCCGACGGCACCACGCGGCGCACGATCTACAACGAGGCCGGCCTGGTGACCCGCACCGAGGACGAAGACGGCGTGACCCAGGACTACACTTACGAGGCCGAGTTCGGACGCCTCGAACGCCAGAGCGACCAGACCGGAAGCACCATCACCTTCGCCTACGATGTCCAGGGCAACCTCGTAGACCAGCGCTACCAAGGCGCTGACGGCATCGAGACCAATGTGCGCCAGTTCGTCTACAGCGGGGATGGCCACAGCCTGCCGGGAAAGCTGCTGCGCCAGGTCAATCCGGACCAGACCATGACCCAGTACGCTTACGACCCGGAGGGCAACATCGCCTCGGTGACCGACCCGCGCAACACCCGGACGACTTACGTTCACGACGGGTACGGCCGCATCACCGAAGAGCACCTGGAGGCCGGGGAGGAGGTGGTCACGGGCTACGGCTACGACCGGCACGGCAACCTGGTCCTGGTGATCGACCCCAACGGCTACCAGACCCTATACACTTACGATGATATGGGCAGGCGGGTGTCCACGGACTCGCCCGACACCGGCGTTACGCACTACATCTACGATGCGGCCGGCAACCTCACCGGCCGCCGGGATGCCAACAACGTCGTGGTCCAGTACGTCTACGACGCCCTCGGGCGGCTCTGCGACGTGCACTATCCGGACGCCAGCCAGGACGTGGGCTTCACCTACGACCAAGGCGACGACGGCAAGGGACGGCGCACGGCGATGAGCGATCCTTCGGGCACCACGGCCTGGGCCTACGACGGCCGGGGACGGCTGGTCAGCCAGACGGCCAGCGTTTTGGGGCAGGCCTTTGACGTGGAGTATGCCTATACCGGTGCCGGGCGGCTGGCGTCGCTGACCTACCCGTCGGGCCGGAGCCTCGATTTTGAGCGCAACGCCTGCGCCTGTACAGTGGACGCGGTGCGCACCACCTTTAACAGCCTGACCACGCCCCTGATGGATGACTTTGCCTACCGTCCATACGGCCGTGCCGAGAAGGCGGGCAACGGGGCCGGCGGCAAGATCGCCACGACGCACGATCTTCGCGGGCGCCTGTCCGTGGCCAACCCGGACATGCCGCGGGAGCAGTACTTTACCTACGATTCCAACGGCAACCTGTTGACAACGCGCTGGACCCACCAGCCGTGGGAGAACCGCACTTATGCATACGACGCCCAGAACCGGCTGACGACGGCGAAGGGAGGCTGGGGGCTTATGAGCTTGAGCTACGACGCTGCCTGCAACCGGCTAAGCAAATACATCCTCAACGGTGCGTTGGAGAGTTACACTTACAGCGAGGGGACCAACCGGCTGGAGTATGTGGAGGGAGTCTATTACGAACACGACGCAGCGGGCAACCGGACGGTTGGCGGTTCGATGGGATTCGAGTACAATGGGGACAACCGTTTGATTCGCTGCACCGAGGCCGGGTCGCTGGTGGCCGAGTACGTGTACAACGGCCTGGGCCAGCGGGTGGCCAAGGCGGTGGGCGGTGAGGTGACACTGTTCGTCTACGACAAGGACGGGCACCTGATCCTGGAGACGGAAGATGCCGGGATCAATGCGCGCGAGTATTTGTACCGCGGTGACAACCGCCTGGCGATGTACGACAAGGTGGCCGGTGCGTTCTACTACTTTCAAAACGACCACATCGGAACGCCGGTGGCGGTGACCGACGCGCAGAACCGGATCGTGTGGGAGGCGGTCTACATGCCCGGGGGCGAGGTGGTGGTCAATCCGGCATCCACCATCGAGTTCAACCTGCGCTTCGCAGGGCAATACTTCGATGCCGAGACCGGGCTGCACTACAACTACCACCGCTATTACGATCCGGCGACCGGGAGGTATCTGACGGCGGATCCGATTGGGTTGGACGGGGGAATAAGTTTATACGTTTATAGCCATAACAACCCGACCAACAAAATAGATCCTTTGGGGTTAGTTGATTCTCTTGGAGAAAAAATTGGCCGGCAGGTTAATTGGTACGTTAAAGTAGGATTTTCCCTGGATGAAAAGCCGGCTATACTCCCGCCTCCAAAAGATATGTACTCAACTCCTTATGAGAAATATCTATTGGATAGCTCGATGGGCCTTGTAGGTGCTGGTGACCCCAACCATCCACTTGTTGGATGGTTGACGGGTACTACACCTGTCGGATTAATCCTATGGACGCCTCCATATATCTTTGTTAACGTATTTACCGATTATAATGTTCCCTTCTATCCACCGTTCAGTCCTCCAGAAATGAGTAAGACATGTCCATAACGATATTTTCCTGATAAGAGGGTCTACTATCATGGGCTATAAAGAAAGCTTATTTTTTCTGGTATTTTCAAGCATTATAATACTTCTTCCTATTTTGGGTTCGACATATTGGGTAAGCAAAAAATTATTTTTTTTAGTAAAGACCAGGAGAGCATGCGAGTCAAATTCCATATGGGTCATAAAAATCCTATTTTTAACAACTTCAATGATTTACGGCGTTGTTCTTTTCTGCTACTTTTTTTGGATAATATACATCGCACGTTTCAATGTGCCACAATCAATCAAAATCATAGGAATTTTAATATCTATCCCATATATCTTTGTGCTTTTTGCTGCAGTTTATTCGCTGGGGGCAACGGTTGCCTTTGGAGGAAAATCGCTGACAAATATTTACAACGAAATAGAGGGGGCGAAAAATAGGAAAAACACAGCAGCGTCTAACACAGTTTTCACTGAAAGGTCGAAAGGAAGGGATGCATGAATCGCCATGTATTCGCCTTAATTCTGGTAATTGAAGCGGCACTATTGTCCTTTATTGTGCCGAAAGCGGAGGCCACCGACTGCGGCGACGCGATCATGCTGTCGATTGCGGGAAAGACCCTCGGTTTGCAGTCGCTGGAAATATTGCCGCCGGAGGACTATGCCTACTCGATCATCGACGGCAGCGCATCGCCGCAGCAGTTTCCCTGGATCCGGGCCAAGATCAGAAACAGGATCACCAGTGCGGCCCTCAATTCGGGGACGTTGACTGCCTATGCCCTGTTCCGGGAGCGCGCCGACTACGATCCGGATTTGCTGAACGACCCGCCCACGCCGGAGTCGCGCGCTGAGGGCTTTTCCCATCGAACTTCGGTGAGCCTCGATGTGGTCCAGTTCTCCGCCGGCGGGGAGATGGAACTGGTGTTCGATTTCAGAGAAAATCCGATCCCGGCCGGGATCACCGACCTGGTGCTCACGGTGGTTTACCAGGGCACGTTCGGCTCCGATGCCAAACCGATTGTGGCCCAGGGGACCAAGGACCTCAACGAACCGCACCACCTGGCAATCTTCAACGATACCGATTACATCTACTGCAGCGACCCACCGCAGAAGCTGATGACCTACGCTGCCTTCCAGTCGGCGCACTGCGGCGACTGCGACGAGGATCACGACATGTACAAGGCCCCGTGGGACGATCTGGTCGTCTATGTGACCCTGGCGCCGAACTCGCAGATTGGCGATACCTGGCTGGCGAGGATCGATTCGCTTTCTGCCGCTTCTTTTTCAAAACTGATTTTTCTTGTCGAGGGGCAAAGTTTCTACGTGCATATGCATAACCAATCGGCCATGGCCGACAGAGAGTTTTCCAGTTATGGGTTAATCAACGGTGTAATCAACCAGGAAGGCGAAACCGGGGGTTGGACCGCAACTGCGGTGGAGGCGCACCGCGGGGTACTGGTTCACAGCGGGATCGCCCTGGTAGTGGAATGCGGGACGGACCCGCAAGCGGCCGTTGATTACAGTCTCTGGCCGGCCCTGCCCAATCCGGTGCCGCAGACCCTGGACTACGTTTACAACCCGTATGTAGGACCGTGACGATGAAGCGTGCATGGATATTTGCATTGGTGATCATGACCTTGCTGATCGCGGTTGGCGTCAGCCTGGCGGGATCGGCGGGATTCGGTTCCCTGCGTATCGTGTCCGCGAACCCGGCCGCCGGCCGCGCCGTGGTGCAAAACGTTTCCGGGGCGCGCTTCGAGGTAGGCCTGGGCGATCCCCTCGGACCCGACGGCTATGTGGTTGTGGCCGTCGAAGCGGCGGCGGTTGTGGTTCAGAAGGAAAAGTGCCGCATGCGGCTGCCGGTTAAAGCGGTGACCGTCATAACGGTCAGCAGCGGCCAGTAATTAATCCTACCCTGACATGGGCCGGAGCCTCGATTTTGAGCGCAACGCCTGCGCCTGTACAGTGGACGCGGTGCGCACCACCTTCAACAGCCTGACTACGACCCTGATGGATGACTTTGCCTACCGTCCATACGGCCGTGCCGAGAAGGCGGGCAACGGGGCGGGCGGGCAGATCGCCACGACGCACGATCTTCGCGGGCGCCTGTCCGTGGCCAACCCGGACATGCCGCGGGAGCAGCGGTTTACATACGATTCGAACGGCAACCTGCTGGCAACGCGTTGGACCCACCCCCCCAGCCGTGGGACAACCGCACTTATGCATACGATGCCCAGAACCGGCTGACGACGGCGAAGGGAGGCTGGGGGCTTATGAGCTTGAGCTACGACGCTGCCGGCAACCGGCTAAGCAAATACATCGTCAACGGTGCGTTGGAGAGGTACACTTACAGCGAGGGGACCAACCGGCTGGAGTATGTGGAAGGAGTCTATTACGAACACGACGCGGCGGGCAACCGGACGGTTGGCGGTTCGATGGGATTCGAGTACAATGGGGACAACCGTTTGATTCGCTGCACCGAGGCCGGGTCGCTGGTGGCCGAGTACGTGTACAACGGCCTGGGCCAGCGGGTGGCCAAGGCGGTGGGCGGTGAGGTGACACTGTTCGTCTACGACAAGGACGGGCACCTGATCCTGGAGACGGAAGATGCCGGGATCAATGCGCGCGAGTATTTGTACCGCGGTGACAACCGCCTGGCGATGTACGACAAGGTGGCCGGTGCGTTCTACTACTTTCAAAACGACCACATCGGAACGCCGGTGGCGGTGACCGACGCGCAGAACCGGATCGTGTGGGAGGCGGTCTACATGCCCGGGGGCGAGGCGGTGGTCAATCCGGCATCCGCCATCGAGTTCAACCTGCGGTTCGTCGGTCAGTACTTCGATGAAGAGACCGGTTTTCATTACAACTATCACAGGTATTATGACCCGACGACAGGGAGGTATCTGTCGGCGGATCCGATTGGGTTGGAGGGGGAGATTAATCTTTACGCCTATGTCCAAAATGATCCGGTGAACTTTATTGACCCGTTTGGATTGGAGGGTTGGGGTTTCATGCAAGCGTATCAACACCTTCATAACGAGGGGCGGGCACGGTCGCAACCCGGATATACTCCGCCATCGCCGGAAGCTATAGCCGCCCGACAAGAAATGATGTCAAAACAATATTCTCAGATGGCAAGCGATATTAAGAATGGAACAAAGAATGCAATAAACGATTTTAAAAATTACTATTACCCTCCGTTGAGTGAAAGAACAGCAGAGGCACAAAGAGTGGCCACATCTTATGGTAAAGCCTATGCTGAAGGTATGACGTGGTCTCCTGCACAATGGTTTGTGTCAGATACTGATTATAATGGACTTGGGGGCGCTCTTAATAATGCCCCCCCAGGATTGACTTCGATAATTTTGCTAAAAATAGCCTATGAAATGCAAAAATATAACTGGGGAGAAGATCCTTGTGAATAGATAGGGAATTTCTATCAATGACAATGTGTAATCAAAAAAATATTATTATTCGTCGATCAAGAATGAATTGGCGGATAACTTGGTCAATTAGCTTGCCTTTGTTTATTATCGACAGGGGAATTGGGGTCAATTTTTTCTATTTGCATTATTACTTGTTTTTTGTGGGGGTGTTGGCTTTATTGTTTTCGCTATATCCTTATGCTAAAATTTTTCCAAATGGCATTTCTTTGTACATAATAAAATTTGTAAGGCCCCACAAATTAGAATTTTCGTGGAATGCGGTAAAATGTATATATTTATCAGGAATAAAAAAAAGTTTTAATTTTACTGCGGGAGACTATGTAAGGGCTCCGGCAGCAGGGGAATATACTAAAAAAACTGTTTCCTTAGAATTAGAGAAGAAATCACTTCCTGATAGAATGGTGGAAGAAATGCTAAGTATTAAAGCAATTGATTTTGGATTTACAGATAAAGGAGACTTCATAGAAGCAACCTTCAAGAGTGCACCGGAAGGTGGAAATAAGCTTTTACTATCAAATTTGAATTTGGCTATGGAGAAAACTGAAGATAAATGCAATGTGGCCTTAAAAAGTTCATTGGGATTTATATTGATTTATGATTTTGCTATTTTGGGAGCCTTTTGTTTTTTGCTTAGTCTGTGAGCAATTGAACGGGACCTTAAATATTAATTATTTGTTAGACGGTGGCCCCCGAAAATCGGACAATGTGCTAAGCTAAAGGCCAGAGCCTTTTACCCAGGGAGGATCTGGCAATGTGAAAGAGTAGCTATGGCAACAGCACCGGTAGGAATAGGTATAGGAATGCTTGGGTTTGGGATTTGTAGGCAAAAAACACCTCCGAAATTCGGCTCTCCACGAATTCGCACCTTATAAAAACAATTAGTTACAAAAAATTGAGCCGTTTTTTAAGCTCAAATGCTGTAGGCACACGAATTCGCGGTTTAGGCCTTGACATAAAATATTTCAAACGCTATGTGGGTAAGCATGTACCTACGAACCACAAAGCGCACCAATAAGGACGGCTCAACGGTCGAATACTTCCAACTCGCCCACAACGAGCGCGATCCCAAAACCCGTAAACCGGTCGCCAAAATCATCCACAACTTCGGGCGCACCGATCAACTCGATCGCGCTCAGCTCGTGCGCCTGTGCCGATCCATTGCACGGGTCTGCGGCCTGACCGTCACCGATCCGCTCGAAAACGACCAAGCGGTCTCGGCACTGGCTGACAGCCTCAAAATTCAAGAAACTCTCGCTTTCGGCTGCCCGCTGGTTATCGAAACCCTCTGGGAACGGTTGGGGCTTCGAAAGACCCTGGCCAACATCGTCAAGTCCAAAGGGGTTCGCATCAACTACGAACGGGCCCTGTTGGCCATGACCGCCAACCGGCTCTGTGAGCCCGAATCCAAGCTGGGCGTCTGGGATCGCTGGCTGTCCACGGTTTACCTGCCGTCATGCGACGGGCTGAAGCTCGATCACATGTACGAGGCCATGGATCTGCTCCACGAACATGCCGCCGAGATCGAAAAAAGCGTCTTTTTCCATACCGCCAACCTGTTCAACCTCACCGTGGATCTGATCTTCTACGACACCACCACGGCCTCGTTCCATGTCGACCGGGAAGATGACGGCGACCGGCACGCCAACGCCACAATGCGCAAGTTCGGCCGCAACAAGGAAGGTACCTGGTCACCCCAAGTCGTCGTGGCCCTGGCCGTGACTCGCGAAGGCATCCCGGTGCGCAGTTGGGTGCTGCCGGGCAACACGGCCGATGTGGCCACCGTCGAAAAGATCCGCACCGACCTGCGGGGCTGGAACCTGGGTCGCGCCCTGTTTGTCGCCGACGCGGGCATGAATTCGCAGACCAACCGCGAAGAACTGGCCCGGGCTTGCGGCAAGTACCTTCTGGCCTGCCGGATGGCCAGCGTGGCCGAAATCAAACGCGATGTGCTGAGCAAACGCGGCCGCTACACTGTCATCCGAGACAACCTGCACGCAAAAGAAGTCATCGTTGGCGACGGCGAAAGGCGCAAGCGCTACATCCTGTGCTACAACCCCAAGGAAGCCAAACGCCAGCGGCTACACCGTGAAACGATCGTTCAGATGCTCGAAACCGAACTCGATCGGCACCCGGACCCATCGGCCACGGCCCAGTGGGCGATCGAGCTGTTGGCCTCGGCGCGTTTCAAGCGGTATCTGCGCATCACCAAGGGCAACCAGGTCCGAATCGACCGGGCGGCCATCAAGGCGGCGGCCAAGTACGATGGCAAATGGGTGGTGGAAACCAACGACGATACCATCAGCCTCGAAGACGCCGCCTGCGGATACAAAGGGCTGATGGTCATTGAGCGCTGCTTTCGCTCGCTCAAACGCACCCAGATCAAGATGATGCCGATGTACCACTGGGCCTCGCGGCGCATTGAGGCCCATGTGAAGATCTGTGTGCTGGCGCTGATGATCGAGCGGGTGGCCGAACTCGAATGCGGCCTGCCCTGGCACCGAATTCGCCGGTCGCTGGACAAGCTGCAAGTCACAAAACTTTTCAATTTAAATTACCGTGTGCTTATGCGCAACGAGATCCCCGTGAAAACTGCCAACATACTGAAAGCGCTTAAAATCAAATCTCCGCAGCAGGTCCTTTCACTGGAAAATCGGCCCTAAAAAGGGGCGAAAAATGTAGACACACGCTGAATTTCATTCATCGTCATAGATGCGCACCAGATAAGGGTTTGCGCCAATTCTGTGTTCCTACGTTTCCCAAACCCAAGGAATGGGAGCCTCTGCAATGCCATGATGATCGGCACGAAAGAAAATGATACCTAATATTATATAGTCAACCGGCAATATATATGTGTGTGACCAATAATTTAGGTAAAACACTAATTTTTTCTTTTTTGCTAATGGTTATGGTGGCGATCGCCCATCAAGAAAATTTTGAACATATCAAAAGACTATTTCATATTGTCGCCGTATTAAGTGTGATGGGGCTTATTGTTGACAGGTTCCTCCGAAAAGTAGCGTACAAAATTATTATAGATTTCGATGCGAACACTATTGAATTTTATATGTGCAGAAGCGGTGGAGCAAAAAAGTATGGCTTTCATCTGATCAAAACCGTTTCAATAAAAAAATATGCAACTTTCGTTCTTGAGAACGGTAAAATTCTTTATAATCATGGCCCGAACGAAGAATTTAAACATGCAATAGATAAATTAAAAATGCGTTTAGAGCGGTCTGTGAATGGGCTATATTAAAAATAGGGGGCGCTACCATTAGGAATTCGTCAAGAGAAAAAGAACCGCCTCTGTGCGAAATTTAGACGCTTTCACTTTATGACTATCTGGCCGACTATCTCAGTATGTTTCGTCCAGCATTCGAATTGTTCGATGTTTTCGATTGCAGCTCGTTTTTTCGATCCGTATTATCCATTCATATGATTCAACGGATGTTCCCTGACATATTTTAGGTTCATCTAACAAGGTGAAACGCCATGATGTTGTGTTTAAAGAATTCAAGAGCCCTTAACCCGTAGGCAAATCTAATGCTTTTTAATGGAGAAACTATGCATCTGCAAAAGATCATACAAATTTTGACTATTTCAGCACTGCTATTCTCCTTTGCCGCCACCGACTGCGGCAACGCGATCATGCTGTCGATCGCGGGAAAGACCCTCGGTTTGCAGGCGCTGGAGGTTCTGCCGCCGGAGGACTATGCCTACTCGATCATCGACGGCAGCGCATCGCCGCAGCAGTTTACCTGGATCAGGGTCAAGATCAGAAACAAGATCACCAGTGCGGCCCTCAATTCGGGGACGTTGACCGCCTATGCCCTGTTCCGGGAACGCACCGACTACGATCCGGATCTGTTGAACGACCCGCCCACGCAGGAGTCGCGCGCTGAGGGCTTTTCCCATCGAACGTCGGTGAGCCTCGATGTGGTCCAGTTCTCCGCCGGCGGGGAGATGGAACTGGTGTTCGATTTCAGAGAAAATCCGATCCCGGCCGGGATCACCGACCTGGTGCTCGCGGTGGTCTACCAGGGCACGTTCGGCAGCGACGCCAAGCCGATCGTGGCCCAGGGGACCAAGGACCTCAACGAGCCGCACCACCTGGCAATCTTCAACGATACCGATTACATCTACTGTAGTGATTTGCCGGCTTCGGTGATGACTCACAGCGAGTTTCTGGCATCACCTTGCGGCGGCTGTAAGGAGGACGATGCCATTTACAGCGCCCCGTGGGACGACCTGCTGACCTATGTGACTCTGGCGCAGGACTCGGAGAGACCAAGCACGTGGCTGGCCGCAATCGACCCGTTTCGGGCAGCGACCTTTATCAAGTTGATCTTTCTCGCCGAAGGGCAAAGCTTCTACGTTCATTTGTATGAAGACTCGGACCAAGCCCGGAGATACTTTTACAGCTCTGGGAAAATCAGCGGCGTGATCAATCAGGAAAGTGGCGAAGGTGTCTGGACCAACGCCCCTGTGGAGGACCACAGGGGGATCCTGATTCACAACGGGATCGCCTTGACTGCTGTGTGCGGGCAAGACACGGAAGCGGGAGTCGACTACAATTTCTGGCCGTCCCTGGCAGGCCAGGCACCCTGGCCCCTGACAAGTGTCTACAATCCATTTGAAGGACCGTGACGATACAACGGATATGGAACCGAGTTTTATGTCTGAAAAACATCCCGGTTGACGGTGACAATTCTTTTACCCAAGGGAAAACTCAACTATGCGATTATGGACCGGACAACGAACCGGTTTCCATCAGGGACGGCGACGCCTTGTGAAGGGACAGGTTCAGACGACGAACTGATAAGACAAGGAATTATGCCGCATGATGGCAGATAAACACCTTTCGAAATACACCGCCGGCGAGGAAATCGCCAACAGCATCACCCACGGCGTCGGGATCCTGCTGGCCATCAGTGGATTGGGCGTGCTCACCGCGTTTGCCAGCGTTTATGGCGACCGCTGGCATGTGGTGGGGTGCAGCATCTATGCGGCCACCATGATTCTTTTGTATTCCGCCTCGACCTTGTACCACAGTGTCCAGGCCCCCCCGGCCAAAAGAGTGCTGAGAATCGTCGACCACTCGGCCATCTACCTGCTGATTGCCGGCACCTATACGCCCTTTACGTTGGTCAATCTCAGGGGGCCCTGGGGATGGTCGTTCTTTGCAGCGGCATGGGGGCTGGCGGCTTTTGGCATCGTGATGGAAGTCAAGAGTACCAAGAAAAAGAAAGCCGTCGGCACGGTCCTGTACCTTGCCATGGGATGGATCATCGTTGCGGCCTTTCGCCCCCTGATGGCATCCATGGGCACAGGCGGACTGCTGCTGATCATCCTGGGCGGGTTGGCCTATACGCTGGGCGTTGTCTTTTACGCCTGGAAAAGGCTGCCCTACGGTCACGCGATATGGCACGGATTTGTGCTCACGGGCAGCATCCTGCATTTTTTTGCGATCCTCTTTTACGTCATTCCCCTGGCGTGATGCATCGTTAAAGAGCCGGCCATATCCCAAGGAATCATTTTATCCTGATGATCGGGCGGGGGCCGCGGTCTCTTGCCCCCGCCCGCTTTCGAAGATGACGCGTCGAGGATGATAAATCACCCGGTCTGCCCGGCGACGGCGAACAACTGGCGCTCGAGAAAAATGTGAAAGACGATTCCGGTCCCCAGGCCCCAGGCCGCGCCGTGGGTGGCCAGCACGATCGCCATGGTGCCGGCCACCCCGAGCTGGACCGGCGAGTCGATCTGTTTGAAGGCCGTGACGATGCACAGATAGCCGGTGACGACCATGGTCAGCGACAGCCCGATGGGCAAAAAGGGTTTGAAGAAGCTGACCAGCGGCAGGATGAACAGGGCGATGAAGCCCGCGATCCAGAAGGTTCCGCTCCCGCTGAAGATCGAGTCCATGGCGGGGCGGCCCTGGCGGTAGCGGTCGGCCACCGTGGCGGTCACCGCCGTCCAGATCGGGCCGGCCAGACCGGGATAGGGAGCGAAAAAGGCGTGCAGCACGTTGCGCAGGCCGGTGACCAGGTGAATCCGGTCGACGTCCGCGTCGGCTTTTTCGTCGGGGCGGTTTTCACTGACCGCCGAGTTGACCAGGACCGTTCCCACGATGACGTCGCCAAAGGCGATGATATAGGCGATAATGGCTGTGGGCACGGCTTTGACGAAGATGTCGAAACTGGGGAAACCGATCGTGAAGGGCAGGTAATGCCACATCTCTTTGAAGGCCGGCACCGTGATGCCGAAACGGATGTCGGGCAGGGGGTATTCCTTGACCATCATGCCGACAAGGATCGCCAGGACCATGGCCGGCACCATGCCGTACTTGCCCAGCAGCCTGGCCAGGCCGTTCTTTTCCCGCAGTTTGATAAATGAGACGGAAAACAGCATGTAAAAGCAGACCAGCGTGCCGATGCCGATGGCGATGGGCGTGTTGGGGATGCGCCCGCCCATCTTCAGCTCGCCCATGAAGGCCGCCACGCCGGCCCCGAGCAGGATGCCCGCCTTGATCGACGGCGGCACGTTGTTGACCACCTTGCTGCTCAGCTTGGTTGCGCCGAGAAGGAGAAAAATCACAGCCACCAGGATCTGCAGCGCCACCAGGGCACGGATCGCCTCCGGGCCGGGTTCGAATTGGGACACGAACAGCAGCACCACCGGGATGGCCGGCGTGATCCAGCCCGGTACCATGGGTACCCCGAGAAAAGCCGGCAGCATGAAGCCGATGCCGCAGATAAAGACGTAAGCCAGGGCGATTTCGTAGGGCAGGCCCAGATGCTTTTCCAGCAGCGGGATCATCGCCAGACTGACGACGAAAAGGATCAGCGCCTGGACGAACTCCACCCATTCCCAGCGGTAATGGACCAGCGGCAGCCTGATCTTGAAGGGGCCCGCGCCCCAGTAGGGCTGCTCTTTACCGTCTTGCCGACTGTACAGTGCGAAAGCCATCGTGCTTCTCCTTCCATGTCTGGATTACGGTCGATGCAACCACGGTTGGATGCCGGTAACGACATTTCAGTTGACGCGACGTTCGCGTCCCTGCCACTCGCGTTCGCGCAGCTTGTACTTTTGGATCTTGCCGGTGGCCGTCTTGGGCAGCTCGCCGAACTCGACGACCTTGGGCGCCTTGAAGCGGGCCAGGTTGGCCTTGCAAAAATCGATGATCGCCTGGGGGTCGGGTTGGGCGCCGGGCCGGGGCACGATAAAGGCCTTGGGCACTTCGCCCCACTTGTCGTCCGGGATGGGGATCACCGCCACCTCCATGACGTCCGGATGTTTGTACAGCACGCTTTCCACTTCGACCGTGGAGATGTTCTCGCCGCCGCTGATGATCACGTCCTTTTTGCGGTCCACGATCTGGGTGTAGTTGTCCGGATGCATCACGGCCAGGTCTCCGCTGTGAAACCATCCACCCGCAAAGGCGGTGGCCGTCGCCTCCGGGTCCTTGTAGTAGCCGAGCATCACGTTGTTGCCCCGCATGACGATCTCACCGATCGTCGTCGCGTCCCGCGGCACCGGTGTCATGGTGACCGGATCGACCACGTCCATGTGCTCGGCGATGATGAAGGCGACTCCCTGACGCGCCTTGTACTGGGCTCTTTTCTCTGGGCCGAGCCGATCCCACTGGGACTGCCACTGGCAGACGCTGTGCGGGCCGAACACCTCGGTCAGACCGTAGGTCTGGGTGATGTTGGCGCCCACGTTTTCCATGTTCTGGATCACCGTCGGCGCGGGGGGGGCGCCGGCGGTCATGATCTCAAGCCGCTGGGAGAGCTTGAGGCTGTGCTCGGTGGCGTAGGCCGACATGCCGATCAGCACGGTCGGCGCCGCGCACAGGTGGGTGACCCCTTCGGCGGCGATGGCCTTGTAGATCTCCTCGGGCACGACCTTGCGCAGGCAGACATGGGTGGCACCCACGGCCGTGATGCCCCAGGTAAAACACCAGCCGTTGCAGTGGAACATGGGCAGGGTCCACAGATAGATCGAGCGCCAGTCGGTGTTGAATTCGAGCTGCTCGCCGATGGCGTTGAGATAGGCGCCGCGGTGGTGGTACATGACCCCCTTGGGCCGGCCGGTGGTGCCGGAGGTATAGTTGATGGTGGCCACCTCGTACTCGTCCTCGACGGCCAGCGTTACCGGAGTGGACGGCGCTGCCGCGATGAACGCCTCGTAGTCGGGGCCCTCCAGCGGTTTGTCGTTGCTGGCGTCACAGATATTGACCACCAGTTCGATCTTTTCGAGGCGCTCCAGCACCGGCTGCACGGTGTGGGAAAACTCGTTGTCGACAAAAAGCGCTTTGGCGTCCGAGTGGTTGATGATGTACTCGATTTCACCCGGCGAAAGCCGGATGTTGATCGAGACCAGGGCGGCCCCGATCATCGGCACGGCGTAGTGGGCCTCGAGCATCGGCGGGATGTTCGGGCAGATGAAGGCCACCATGTCGCCTTTGCCGACGCCCTTGGCCCGCAGGGCGTTGGCCAGCTGAAAGACGCGCTGCTGCATCTGCCCGTAGGTGTAGCGCGTGGTCCCGTTCACGACGGCCGTCTTTTCGGGAAAGACCAAGGCGCTGCGCTGCAGGAAGTTGACCGGGCTCAAAAGGTGCCTGTTCACACTTTCAACGGACATAAAAGACCCCTTTCTCCTTGTAGTTGGGCTAGATTGTTGGCGAGAAAAATATTCTGAATACTGTTTAGGCGAGGTGTAAAAAAGGATCAATCGGTCGATGAAGTAAATTCGATCGGCCAAAAAGCGGATTCGGGCTAATCTATTAATGCAACAAGGGACTAGGCCGAGAACCTATGCGCCTGCCCGGGTGCCGGCGGCCGCGCCGGAGCGGGCGCAAATCTTGGAGGGGTGGGCGAACTTTCGAGGCGGGCTAGAGCTGCAGTTTCTGGGACCAGTGGACCGCGAATTTGACCAGTTCCGTATAGTGGCGCAGCCCGAGCTTCTTGCGGATGTTTTCCCGATAGGTGCCGATGGTCTTGTGGGACAGCTGCATCTGAACCGCGATCTCCTTGGTGGAAAGGCCGCTGCCGATGAGCCGGAACACCTCAAGTTCGCGATTCGTCAGCATGTCCAGAGCGGAAATTTCGTCGCGGTACATCTTTTTGGCCACCAGGCGCTGGAAGACTTTCTCCTTGACCTTTTCACTGGCATAAAGGTCGCCGCCAAGAACCTGGCGGATCGCCTGGACCACCATGTGAATGGCCCCCTGCTTCATCATGTAGCCGCGCGCACCGGCCAGAATGGCCCGTTCGGCATACAGCGCCTCGTCGTACATGGACACCACCAGCACCGGCAGCCTGGGATGGCGGCGGTGGATTTCATCCACCAGCTCGATGCCGTCGCTGTCTTTGAGGGATATGTCCGCGATCACCAGGTCCGGCTGAAGCTGCCCGACCGCCTTGAGGGCTTCTTTGACGCTCTCCACGCTGTGGACGACCTGCAGGTCTTTTTGCTTGTTGATCAGTTCCGTCATCCCCAGGCAAAAGACGGGGTGATCATCCACCAGCAGGATGCGGTATGGATCGTCGGCCGATCGCGTGTTCATGGTCTGCGCAGCCCGTTTCGGTTCACTCTTCCAACACGACATGCAGCGTCGTACCGGTGCCTGCGAGGCTTTCGATGTTCAAGGTGGCGCCGAGTATGTTTGCACGGTACTTAATGATTTGCAAGCCGATTCCCTTCACGGCGCGGCTCTCTTCAAAGCCGCGTCCGTTGTCGGCCACGGAAAGGTTCAGGGTGCGCCCATCATGCCACAGCCCGATGGTGATCAGGGCGGCATCGGCGTGCTTGACGGCGTTGAGCACCGCCTCCTGAGCGATGTAGTACAGGTGCGTGGCCACGGTGGTGTCGCTCACATCGATCGGTTCGACGGTGGTAAAATGGCAGGGTATGCCGGACATGTTCGAGGTGCGCGCCGCCAGGTCTTCCAGCGCCGCATAAAGGCCGGGTGATACCAGGTAGACCGGGCACAGGCCCCGGGCCAGGGCGCGGGTCTTGTCGGTGGCGATTTCCACCGTGGTGAGGATTTTGGATGCCAGGGAGGCATGGGGCGAATCGTCCTCTTTGAGGTTTTCTGCGAGCACGGTGCACAGTCCCTGGATCCCGATCATGTGGGGACACAGGTCGTCGTGAAGATCCTGGCCGAATTTCTGGCGCTCGCGTTCGGCGGTATCCATGACAAGCTTGCGCAAGCGGTGCGTTTTGGTGATATCCACCAGGATGATGACACTGCCGGCAGGCTGGCCGTGCAGGTCGCGGTAGGTGGCGCCGCTGATGGACACCGGTACGATACGGCCGGATTTGTTGAGGCGGCGGGTCTCCACAAAGGACAACGGCTCTTCGGACAACACGGCCTGGATCATTTTGCGGGTTTCGGGCCAGTTTTCATCCGGCACGAAGTGGTCCATCTTCCTGCCGACGCACTCATCCAGCGACCAGCCGAACACGCGTGAGAAGGCCGGGTTGAAATAGATGACTTCTCCGATCATGTTGTAGACCACGATCGGGTCCGGAGCGGCCTCCATCACCGAGCGGTAGCGTCCCTCACTTTCGCGAAGTTCCTTTTCGACGGCGATGCGGTTGTCGATTTCCTTTTTCAAATCCTTGCTGTAGCGCTCCAGCTGGTCCATGAAAGCGTTGAAATATTCGGCCAGCTGGCCGATTTCATCATTCGAGCCCCGTTCCATGCGGACGCTGAAGTCGGATCCGCGTACGTGATGGAAATGATTCATCAGCTTTTTTAACGGGTTGGTAATCGATGCGCTGATATGAAACGACAGGGCGATGGTCATGCCCAGGGTGATCAGGATGATGGCCAGGATCGATTTTTCGATGGTTTTCAACGGCTGATAGAATTCGTCCAGGTAGCTCGACGAGGCCACGATCCAGTCGTACTCGGGGATCGTGTTGAAAATGACGAGTTTTTCCCTCTTGTGATTGTCCTTGGGGTTTTTCCACGGGTAAATGACCTGCCCGCTGGGTTGGCGCAGCATGATGTCGAAGTACTTTCCGGGAAGCAGATCCGAAGCCAGGATGTTGACCCCCTGCAACTCGGGGTGGACCACGGTGTTGCCCTTGCGGTCGACGATAAAGGAATAGCCGGTCTGGCCGAAGCGGAAGCGCAGGATGCTGTCTTTGAAATCGTCGACCTTGACCAGGTCCTTGAATTCCCGCCGGTAGGACGAGACCGAAATGATCCAGTCCCACGGTTGGAAATAGGTCATGTACAGCGTCTTGGGCCGCGATCGGGTTTCACCCGGGTTTTTCCACTGGTAATTGATGTATCCTTCCTTGAGCTGCATCTGCCGCTGGACAAAGGCGTGCTCGGCCACGCACACGTCGATCAGTTCCTTTTCGGGATGGATCCGCACGATGCCGGCGCTGTCGATGCAGTAGGTGTAGCCCGAGTTGCCGACGCTTTGATTGAGAAAGAGACCGGCGACGATATCCTTGGCCGTGCGTTCGGAAATCAGGCCGCTGCGGTACTGGCTGTAAAAGTAGCGGGCGGTCTCCAGGTTCTTTTCGGCAATGGCGCGCAGGCGGTTCTTGATCGACACATCGGCTGCGGTCTTGACCATGTTGTGAATGGCCTGGGTAGTATGGGCCAGCTCGCTTTCGATGTTGGCCTTGATGGTGCGCTGAATGATGACATAGATGAATACGCTGCCCAGCGACAAGGTGAGGGTAAAGATCATCGAATAATGCAGCAACAACTGATAGCGGATGGGAAGGTTCTTCAGCATTGGATGCACCGCCTCGTCGGGTTGATAGATGCCATGCGCCTGCCGCAATGCCTTCGAGTTTGCCCCGAAACAAAGCGCTCTGCCTTTTCGAATGAAATGGCATGCCGTTGGCCAAAGCGTACACTCAGGCCAGCAGCCCTTTCAAAAACGGCTCGGCCTGCCGGACTTCGACCCCGCGCATCTCCTTTTCTTTTATAGATGCAGCGCAACTGGACGGCTGGGATCGCGTAGCGGTCTTGAAAATAGATCCGTGTCTTGGCCGGGTATCTTGGACGCCCTTGTGGTAGTTTTTCCAGCTGCCCTTTTCTTTATATGCTGCTCGATCAAACGTTTCGTGGACCGTTTTCCATGGGGGAAGATACGACCATTGTGCAAGGTTTTGCATAATGGTCAAGACTATTCAGCAATTCAGTGCAGAATGGTTGAGATTTGATGGTCTTGCGCACTACACCGTCAAGGCTTTGGCGGTTAGGGGATGCTTGAATCAGCAATTTTCGGCGAATCAAGGATTTGTTGATTTCACCAAAGGGACGGAAGCGTTGGATTTCCAATCGAATTGGGCAGAATGGCTGAAGAAAGGATAGGGCTCCCATAGGGCAAAGGCGTTTCGGGATAATCCCCGCGTCCGCTCAAAAAACTCGACCCTGAGTGCCCGTCCGAACCGGTCCCGTCATCGAACAATCAAACTGAAGCTGGCGGCAATCACGAGTATTCTACCGCAGATACTTGAGGCGGTCCGGA
The DNA here is from genome assembly GCA_963668645.2 of Desulfobacterales bacterium. Classification (GTDB taxonomy): domain Bacteria; phylum Desulfobacterota; class Desulfobacteria; order Desulfobacterales; family UBA2174; genus UBA2174. Next base: position 678,814 of record CAXXWC010000019.1, on the reverse strand, counting down.
CCAACACTAACGGCCTAATACAGTTTCGGCGCGGCCGCCAAGATCACCCCCTGGCTGCCTTTTGCATACTCGGCAAGCTTTGGGTTTTAGTGATATTGGCTTGTTCTTCTGCTGTTCTGCCGTTGTTCTGTTACGATCAATCAAGGCACCAAGCCAACCGGCGGTCGCGGGGCCTCCGTTGTATTTCCAACATGCCCTCGCCATTTTGGGGTCACCGAGAATTGCTGGTTTTGAATCGTTTTTCAGTCGGACTACTGCCTGCCGATTGTCGGGAAGTCTAAAGCGCCTTGAGACTAGTTTCCGTCCATAAATCGCCAAAATCAGCCGCCCGAGGACCCTGCAAAGAGGCGGCAGGCGAATAATCTCGAAAGAATTTAGCAAAAAACAAGCCCTTAACAGTAAATGTTACTATTCACCCTAAAATCCGGGAACACCTCACCTGTTGGCTTTACGTGTCGAACGGGTGCCGTACCGTCAGGCCAACTGTTTGCGGGCAATCGTAAGCAGGTTGGCCGAAACGATCGACGCCCAAACATAACTCTGGAACGATCGCCATCCTTTCCAAGTGCACCGATCCAGCCCCAGGCTGCGCTTGAGCCAGGATATGCCCGCCTCGATGCCGGCCCGGAAGCGACGAAGGCGCCTGTACACATACGGGCTGCGGCACATCTTCTCCGGGTCCAGGCCGCGCTTTTTGGCAAAACAGACGTCTTTGATTCCCTTGTCCTTGGCGGCCTTCAAATTCGCCTTGGAAGCAAACCCTCCGTCCAGTGCAACTTTGAGCGGGCAGCGCCCGTAAATCTTTTCTTGCCGATCGAGCATCGTCTGGGTCAAGGTCACATCGGCCGGGTTGCCTTCCACGATCTGACAATCGAGAATCAGGTTCGAACGGCCTCCGGTCAGACATATCTTGTGACCGAAAAATGTGTCGCGCCGGTCCTTGACGATGATGTCGGTATGCTCCTCGAAAATCGACACGAGCTTTTCCGAGGCCGGAACCTTCTCTCCTTTGATGACGCGGCGCTGGGTCTGCGCGATGACCTTTTCGGTCAGTGCAACGTAGCGTTCCAATTCAAAAAACAGGCCCAGCGCGGTCAGGTTGTCAGCACCGACCGTCTTGAGCCGTTCGATAGCGCGCCGGGCCGAAGCCAACGACTTTGCCGTGTATTTGAGAAGATCGACATAGGCCCCACGACGTTCATTTTTGCTGCGGGCGTACTGAATTTTGACCATGCGCCGTTTGGCCACCCGGCGGTGATCGTGGTATCCAAATCGGCCCAGGCCAAGATCCCGGACCCTTTGCTGCAACCGGCTCAGCACCCGGACACAATCATACAGCAGGCTCGAATCACTGGGCGCGTGGATATTGCTTTCGACAACCGTACAATCGATACGTGCCACACGGCCTTTTTCGATCTTGTTTTGTTTGGCATAACCGAGCACTTCAAGGTTGATCGCCTCCCAGGTCTGATCCGACAGGGCCTTGATGTTTTTGTTGAGCACCGACTTTTTGAACCCCTTGTCGGCAATGCCGATACGGCAAAAACGCCGGATACTCTGGCTGTCGACCAGATGAAAAGCCAGGTCCTGGTAGGTCAACTCGTGGAGCCTCATCACCACGGCCGCTCGCAGCACCTGCTCGGCGCTCATGCCTTTTGCCCCGGCACGGCTGACAACACGGCGCCGCTTGCAAAGATCTTGCAGCACGAACTCGGTGATGATAGGTTTGCTGTCCAGGATGCCGGAGATGGCTTCGAGCTCTTGGGCTTGGATGTGGCTGGCGATCTCGGGCATCAGGGGCATTTGGCGTTGCCATTTTTCGCGCATTTTGTGTTGGTCCTTTTCTCGGCTTTGTTAGTATTTACGGTTGTTTGGCGACATCGTTTATACTACACTCAGCCTCGAAACTCCAGCACAAAATGCGCTTTTTTTATGCCGGCCGGATAGTTACGGCCGCGGATGGACACGAGACTAACCCGCCCGAGAGACGATCCACTGCGGAGGCATCGGTTTGCGCCAGCAAGAAGATTGGCGAGTCGGGTGCTACAAGACCCGACTCGCCTTCGTTTACAAGCAGAAGATTATGTGTTTTCACCGTTGGCGGGCTTGGCCTGCGGAGTGAGTGGCCGGAAAGCAATACACCGCAAGCCTTGCGGGCGGCATTGAGAAACCGGGCCGGCCCGTTTTTACTTCCCTGTTGAGGGCGTTGCACACAAGGACAAATCTGTCCTCGTGATCGGTCTGTGCCTATCCCCATCGGCGTTAAAATTTTGCTTGACAGAAATGGGGGAGGGAAATTATATATGCTGTATTATCGAAACAGTGTTTAATATATGAAATTACTTTTGGACATGACTGAATCATTACCCTTGAAGCGGGGACAAAAGGAAGCAGCGATGACCGGTGTATCAAGTTAGTCGGCCTTTAGAAAATGCCCACAATATTTTAATGCTCACAGAAGATTTCAACGATTAGGATAGCGGCAGCAGAGGGATCGAATCATGGCGAGATACAAACGGCTTGAGACATTGCTTTTGATGAAGGAGCTGGGATTGATTCCGGTATTCTATCATCATGACGTGGAGGTGGCCAAGAACATCGTCTGCGCTTGCGCCGCCGGCGGCGCGCGCCTTGTGGAGTTCACCAACCGCGGCGACGGCGCATTTGAGGTTTTCAAGGCAGTGGAGCAATACCTGGTCGCGGAACGGCCGGAGGTGGTTTTGGGCACCGGATCGGTGGTGGATGCCCCCACCGCGGCGATGTATATCGGCGCGGGTTCCAATTTCATCGTCAGTCCGCTGCTCGACGAGGAGACCGGCCGGCTGTGCAACAGCCGCAAGGTCGCCTGGTGCCCAGGATGTGGAACGGTCAGTGAGATTCATCGGGCCGAGACCCTGGGGGCTGAAATCTGCAAGATTTTCCCGGGAGGAGAGGTCGGCGGTCCGGCGTTTGTAAAGAACCTTCGTGGCCCGTGCCCGTGGACAGAAATCATGCCTACCGGCGGGGTCGAACCGACCGCCGAGAGCCTTACGGTATGGTTTCAGGCCGGTATCGCCTGTGCCGGCATAGGCTCCAAGCTGATTACCAAGGAATTGGTGGCAAAACAGGATTACGACGGCATCCGTGACAACGTGAAAAAAACGCTCGATTTGATCGCTGCGATTCGTGGAGGAAAACAGCAATGACGACGTTGGATTTGAAGCCGGCGGATCAGTGCCGTTACGACATTCTGTCCCTGGGCGAGATCATGATCCGGTTCGATCCGGCCGAAGGCCGGATCCACACTGCTAGAAACTTTCGCGTCTGGGAGGGCGGCGGCGAGTACAACGTTGCGCGCGGGCTGCGGCGTTGCTTCGGCAAGCGCGCAGCGGTGGTCACCGCCATTGCGGACAATGCGGTGGGACGGCTGCTTGAAGATCTGATTCTGCAAGGTGGGGTGAACACCGAATACATCCGTTGGGTGCCCTACGACGGCATCGGCCGCGAGGTGCGTGTCGGTCTGAATTTCACCGAACGCGGCTACGGGGCGCGGGCTGCCTTGGGCTGCTCTGATCGGGGGCATACCGCCGTTTCCAAGCTGCGCAAGGGCGATATCGACTGGGATACCATTTTCGGCAAGCACCAGGTGCGCTGGTTCCATTGCGGCGGCATTTTCGCCGCGCTTTCCGAGACCACCCCCGAGGTGGCCATCGAAGCGATGTCAAAGGCCAAAGCGTACGGCACCATCGTCTCTTACGACCTGAATTTCAGGGCCTCACTGTGGCAGGACATCGGCGGTATCGAGCGGGCCCAGGCGGTCAACTGCGAGATCGCTAAGTATGTCGACGTGATGCTCGGCAACGAGGAGGACTTCACTGCGGCCCTAGGCTTCAAAGTGGAGGGGCTCGACAGTGACTGCTCCAATCTCGATCCGGGCAATTTCAAGAAAATGATCGAAAAGGCGGTGGCCGCCTATCCCAACTTCAGAGTCGTCGCCACTACTCTGAGAAACGCCAAGACCGCCAGCCGTAACGACTGGGGTGCCATCGTGTACACCGACGGCGCCTTCTATGACGCCATCATGCGCCCCGATCTGGAAATCCTCGACCGTGTCGGCGGCGGCGACAGCTTCGCCTCGGGACTGATCTACGCCCTCATGGAGGGTAAGCCGGCCCAGGAGGCGGTCAACTACGGCGCGGCCCACGGTGCGCTGGCCATGTCCACTCCGGGAGATACGAGTATGGCCCGTTGCAATGAAGTCGAGCGGGTGATGGCCGGCGGCACGGCCCGTGTCGTGCGCTGAGCCTGTGGCCATGGCAATCCAATGGTTTTGCGAAAACTTTAGGTGTGTGATGAAAGTGGTCGATACGCATGCACAGTTTGATACTTTGAGCCGGGTCGATCTGGTGCGGATGCGGCGGGCTGTGGAGAACGAATATGGCAGAAAATGACCTATCCTTCGATGTCGTAATCATCGGCGGCGGCATTGCCGGGGCCGTGGCCGCCAGGGCTCTTTCCCGGTATGCGCTGAACCTTGCCCTCGTTGAAAAATGCGCCGACGTCTGTTTCGGCGCCACCAAGGCCACGCACGCCATCGTCCACTGCGGCTTGCCCGGGGGGGCTGCGCTGAAGGACCGCGCAGAACTTGAGGGGAACCAGTTGATGCCCGAGATCTGCCGGCAACTCGACGTGCCCTTCCGGCGGATCGGCAAGCTGCTGGTGGCCTTTGACGAAGCCGAAATCCAGGCCCTGGAACAGATCCGTGAAAAGGCGGTCCACCACGGCGTGCCAGACATGGAGCTGATCCACGATCCGGCCCGGTTGCGGCAGATGGAACCGAATCTTTCGTCGGAGGTGCGCGCCGCCCTGTTCACGCCCACCACTGGTGTGGTCAGCCCCTGGGGCCTGGTTTTTGGTCTGGTGGAAAACGCCGTTGCCAACGGGTGTCGCCTGATGTTGGAAACCGAAGTCAGCGGCATCGAGATAGCCGGCGACGGCCGCTTCGTCCTGCGCACCAACCGTGGTGTGGTCCACGCCTGCTGGGTAATCAACGCTGCGGGACTTTACGCTGACAAGGTGGCGCGGATGATCGGCGACGACAGCTTCACGCTCAAGCTTCTCAAGCAGGAGCGGATGATCCTCGACAAGCAAAGCGCCTGGAGCGTCCGACACTTGGTCCGGGGACTGAGCAACGGCAATCCCACCGGAGATTTCGTCGGCCCGACGGTGGATGGAAATGTCATGGTCGGATGCCTGGTGGAAGCGGTCTCCACCCCGGAACGGGCCGAGACTACCGAAGCGGGCATCAAGGGGTATGTCATCCCGCATTACCAGCGTCTGATCGAGGGCCTGTCGTCCGGGCTGGGCATTCGCCCCTTTGCCGGCACCATCCCCTTGGCCGGTCCTGAGTACCATATCTGTTCGGCCCCCGGGGTGCCGCATTTTGTTCACTTCGTGCTGGGGGCCTCGGGGTTGACCGGATCGGTAGCCATGGGGCGACACTTGGTGAATACCGTGTTGCCCGAGGCCGGATTCGAAGGGCAGCCCAAGCCCGACTTCGACCCGTTGCGCAAGGACATCCCCCACTTTGCCGAGATGGACGATGCCCAGCGGGCCGCGGCCATCGCTGCGGATCCTGCCTGGGGCCGTATCGTTTGCCGTTGCGAGATGGTTTCCGAAGGTGAGATCAAAGAGGCCCTGGGCCGGGGTGCCGTCACCCGCGACGGGATCAAGTTTCGCACCCGGGCCGGCATGGGGCGCTGCCAGAGCAATTTCTGCGGCCACAAGGTGCTTTCGATCATGAGCCGGCAGATGCAGGTGGCACCCGCGTCCTTGACGCGCAAGGGCGGTGCTTCTTACGAGTTGGACAACGACGGCGCCGGAAACGGGCGCCGACGGTGAGGCCTATATGGGTATCATGAATGACATTGCGTGTGATGTGGCTGTCGTCGGAGGCGGACCGGCGGGTATTTCCGCCTGTCTCGAGTTGGCGCGGCTGGGGCATCCGGACATTTACCTGTTTGAGAACGAAACGCATTTGGGGGGTATCCCCCGTAGTGCCCACGTTTTTTTCGGTCTGCGCGATCTGTATCGGGCATACAGCGGACCGGCCTATGCGCGCCGACTCGATACATTGGTGCGGCGCACGGCAGTCAAGGCGCGCACCGAATCGACGGTGATCCGGATCGAACCGGGAAGCGGAGAGCATCGGCATGCCCTGACGGTGAGCGGTCCGGAGGGGATTGGCGTCTACCACTGCCGCCATGTGATTCTGGCCATGGGGTGCTTCGAGGGCTCCAGGGGCTCGCGCTTGCTCTGCGGTCTGAGGCCTGCGGGGGTCATGACAACCGGTACGCTGCAAAAAACGGTCAACCTGGAGGGGCTTACTCCCGGTCGACGGGCAGTGATTCTCGGCAGCGAGCATGTGGCCTTTTCCGCCGCCATGACCCTGCACCGGGCGGGGGTCGAGATCGCGGCCTTGGTAGAGCCGGACGTGGCGCTGCACACCTACCCCTCGGTGGCCGGTGTCCTGAGCAGTTGGTTGCGATTTCCGGTTCTGCGCCGCTGCCGGATACTGAGTGTTGACGGTCATGATCGGGTGACCGGCGTGAGCTTGTCGGATGCTGCCGGCGGTGCCGAGCGGACTTTGGGCTGCGATACGCTGGTGGTCACTGGTGCATTCCGGCCGGAAGCGACCCTGATCTACGACAGCCCCATCGAGATCGATCCGGACTCGGGCGGACCGGTTGTTGATGCCGCCTTGCAGACCAGCATTCCGGGGGTCTGGGCTGCGGGTAACGTTCTGCGCGGCGCTAACATGCACGATCTGTGCGCCCTGGAGGGGCGCCGGGCCGCACGGGGGGTCGCCGGGCAACTGGACGGGGTTCCGACCCTAGCCCGGCCGACGGTGCGCCTCACCTGTCAACGGCCGATCCGATTCGTCACACCGCAGCTTACAGCCCCTTCAGGCACAGCCGTAGCCCGGTTGCCATGGCTCGGCAGTGGTTATTTTTTCCAGGTATCACAAACCCTGAAGGCCGTTGTGGTGCGGGCGACGGCCGACGGTCATTGCCTGTGGCAGAAGCCGTACAGGCGGTTGATCGCCCACAACAGCTACCGCCTTGCGGTGGAGAGGTTCGACTGGAGCGGCGCTGCTGGCGCGCAGGAGATTCTGCTGACCTGCGAGGGCGGCTAGAGCCAGGTTCAAAACCTCATGCATTCGTGTCTTGAAAAACCATGCACCTGAAGCAAGATCGTATGAATAGCCGGCAGCGGCTGGCAGCGCTGTTCGCGTCCCGTGGCATCGACCGGGTGCCGCTCGGATCACTCAGTGACGGGTTCAACGCCGTCAACGCCGGTTTCGCCGTAGCTGCGGCCTATGACGATCCGCAAAAGAGCTTCAATGCTCACCGTTGGGCCTGTGAGCAGTACGGTTGGGATCCGATTCCGGACCAACCCATGGCCCACACGGTGCTCGGTGCACTTGATTTCGGCGGAAACGTGCGCTTGCCCCGAGGCGAGTTTGAATCTGCCATGGTGGTAGAATCCTTCCCGGCGGACTGCGAAGCGAGGATCGAGGCGTTGCGCCTGCCCGACCCGCGCCGGACCGGACGTATCCCCAAGATGCTGCATCTGGCCCAACTTCAGATGGCCGATGACCGACCGGTTTATTTTTTTTCCCGTTCGCCTCTTTCCATGGCCGCCAATATCTGCGGGACCGATCGTTTCATGCGCTGGCTGATCAGGAAGCCGGAGCTGTGCCGCCGTCTGATTTCTCTGGCCATGAAGCATATTTTCAACGTCCTCGACGTCTGGGTGGAGACCTTCGGGGTCCATCGTCTCTTTGCCTGGATGAGCTCACCGGGGGAATCAAACCAACTGATTTCACCAAGGCTCTTTGAGCGTTTTGCAGTCCCGGCCCACCTGTGTTACCACGAACATTTGAAGCAGCTCGGCGTCCCGCGCTTCGGCTTTCACATCTGCGGCGAGCAGAACGCCAACTTACCGCTGCTGGCCGAGGCGATGCCGTGGTCGCATCCTAGCGTGCTGAGCTTCGGCCATGAGGTGAAGCTGGCCGACGCCGCACGTTTTTTCCCCAAAGACATCCTTTTCGGCAATATCGACCCGGTGGTTATCCAGACGGCAAGTCCGGAACAGGTTTACACACTGAGCCGTGAGGTGATCGAAGCCGGCAAGCATGCCGCAGCGGGTTTTATCCTTGGTCCGGGCTGCGGTTTGCCGGTCAAGGCGCCGCCGGTCAATGTTTGGGCCATGACCCGGGCAGTGAACGACTATGGCTGGTATTGAGACCGGCGGGGGGGGGGGGCACTGGCGGTTGCCGGAAAAGAGGGAGATTTATCCCGTCAAGACGGGATGGCATGCAAGAAATCAAAAGCCCGGTATTTACTGGTGCGGCGATTCAAGCGTTTGGCGGACCCGCAAAAACATCCTCAATCCCTGCATACTGGAGGGGAGTCTATAGCCGGCTATTTTAGCACATCGGAAAAATATTGACACTATTTTAATGGTGTGATATTAAAATTATGTTTTAAATATGAAATAAATTTTTTGGTCAAACACATGGTGGCAGATAACGATCTAATCGATGAAAGGAGGAGCGGAGAGGCTTTAACGATTGAAGAATAAAGGCGATTTGGTGTCCGTCCACAAGTGCTGGATTTCGGCCTGCCGCAAGGCCCGATCGATGTGGGCATCGCGACGCGATGCCGGATATGGGCACAGCGCGAGAACACCGTGAGGGACCGAAAGATGCCATTTTCAGGTGGACACATACGTAACCGAAACAAAATGCTTCATTAGGAGGACGAAATGATCCAGACTAACCGGCTTACAGTCAAGGTTTGCTGTTCCTTTGTTTTTCTTTTTGTAGCGAGCACCATGGTCGCGGCATTCGGTCAAGCTGAAGCCAAAACCTGGACAATTAAAATGGCTACCTATTTCGGAACCGACCATGCCGCCAGTATCGCTCTGAGGGAATGTTTTGTGCCGATGGTCGAGAAAAAAACCGATGGTAAAGTGAAGGTGAACGTCTTTGACAGTTGCCAGCTTGGTGGCGAGATGGAGTTTATAGAAGGAACACGAGCGGGCACCATCGAAATGGCCATCTTTGGCGGTCTGCTTCAGAATACCATCCCCGAAATGAAGGTGTTTGAATTGCCTTTTGTTTTCAGAAATGTCGACCATATGCTTAAGGTGTTCCAGGGACCTTTCGGAAAGAAAATCGAAGAAGAATACGCCAAAATCGGTGTGGAAATGATCGGTGCCTTTTCTCAAGGTGAAGTGCATTTCGCAAATAACAAACGCCCTCTTCGAACTCTTGCGGATTGCAAAGGCCTGAGGGTTAGGGTTTGGCAATCGGATTCTATTATCAATGCTGTCAAGGCAATAGGTATGTCCGCTACTCCACTCCCCCTGACAGAAACATATACGGCTCTGCAGCAGGGCATCGTGGACGGTGCTCCTAATTCGATTCTGAATTTCAAGAACATGGGCTGGGCCGATCAAACGAAATACATTACCAAAATGACGATTATGGTTTTCCCAAATTTTTATTCGGTTAACAAGAAGTGGTTCGACAAATTACCGGCAGATTATCAACGCGCCTTGCGAGAATCAACTGCAGCCTCCATTGCCTACACAAATAAGATATTAAAAGCGGAAGAGGCCAAGACCGAGAAATGGTATAACGATAAGTACGGGATAGAAATTATCCAATTGAGCGAAGAGGAGAAAAAGCCCTTTAAAGATGCTAGTCAAGACATAATCAATAGCTTCTGTGCAAAATATCCATGGGGTAAAAAAGTTTTGGAAGATATTGAAAATGTAAAATAGTTACTAAAAAATAATAGGAACAGGGTGGGAGGGGGGCTATCTCTTGGGTGATCGAAAAGGATCTTTACTGATGTTTAACTTGACCGGTGCCCATAAAACTGCAAGAGAGCTTGTATACGATCGAATAAAGTAAGGAGAAACATGTATGATGGAGAAAGGGGTTACCGGATCCGGGCAGAAGATTGCAGCGCTTCGATGGGTAGATAAGCTTTTCAGTATGCTTACCATGATTATGCGGATAATGGTCTGTATTTTGTTGTTCGTTATGGTTGCCACCGTATTTTGTAATATTCTCGGTCGATACATATTTTCCAGTTCGCTCAATTGGGCTGATGAAGTCTCCAGAGCTGCTTTCGTATGGGTAACTTTCATTGCAATTGTGTCAAGTATGTGGGAAAGAGCACACGTTGGAATGGGCAATGTGATCGCTCGGATTTACCCGGCGGCCGGAAAATGGGCGGATGCCATCGCTGCAATTCTGGAGATAATTTTTTCCCTATATCTGGTCGTGGGGGGCTGGCAACTGGCCGAACTGACCACCGTACAATTAACGGAATATTTTAAAATCCCTTACAGTTATATTTATGGTGTTGTACCGGTGCTGGCAGTTTTGATGGGTATCGTCGGCCTGCGCGATCTAATCCAGGCTGTTCAAAAAAGAGAGGTGGCCAATTGATCACACTGTTCATTTTTTTGGCAGTACTTGCGGTGACCATTGTCATCGGGTTGCCCATAGGATTCTGCCTGGGGATCTCCGGCCTGATGCTCATGTTTTTTTCCGGAAGCACGGAACCGATGATTGTTGCCCGTCGGATGGTTTCCGGGGTGGACAGTTTCACACTCATGGCCATTCCCTTTTTTATGCTGGCGGGCGAGATTATGAATCGGGCCGGCATTATTCGGGACATATTAACTTTTGCAAATGCGATAGTCGGATGGCTGAGAGGGGGACTCGGGTATGTAAATGTTTTAGCCAGTATGCTGTTTGCCGGGGTTACCGGTTCGGCAGTGGCCGATACCTCCGCCCTAGGGATGCTGGAGATTCCCATGATGGAAGAATCCGGATACGACAAGGATTACGCTTGTGCGCTTACTTCTGCATCTGCTGTGATGGGGCCGATTATCCCACCCAGCATTCCAATGATCATCTATGGCATGATCTCGGGAACTTCCATCGCGATGCTTTTTTTGGCAGGTGCAGTGCCAGGAATACTGATCGGCGTTGTGCTCCTGGTCATGAACGCTTATGTTTCACATAAACACCATTATCCCCGTGAAAAACGGATGCCTGCAAAAGCCATTGCCGGTGCTTTTGTAAAGGCGTTGCCGGTTTTGATGCTTCCCTTTATTATTTTGGGGGGCATCCTGAGCGGAATTTTTACACCGACCGAAGCTGGTGCTGTGGCGGTCGTTTATGCCCTGCTTATTGCCGTGGCAATTTACAAAATGGATCTCAAAGCGTTTTTTCCTGCCTTTGTGAGCGCAGGAAAAAACACTTCAATCGTAATGTTGGTGTGCGGAGCGGCATCGATCGTGACTTGGCTTTTGACCATTTCCATGGTTCCCCAGAACATTGCCAATATGGTCTTCAAGGCAGAGGTCAGTCCGCTGGTTGTTTTGATCGGCATCAACCTGTTTTTGCTGGTAGTGGGCTGTGTCATCGACTTGGTTCCCGCACTTTTTATTCTTGTCCCGGTGATGGCCCCGCTGGCTCAATCGATCGGTATTGATCCGATCCATTTTGGGGTCATTGTCGTTTGCAATCTGTGTCTCGGGTTGATCACTCCGCCGGTTGGAACGGTACTTTACGTTTGCTGCTCCATTGGCAATATCGAACTGCCCGCACTGGTCAGACGAATTTTTCCGATGACTTTGATGATTCTTATCGTGTTGATTATTGTAACCTATTGCCCTGCAGTTGTTTTATTCGTGCCCAATTTGTTCTAAGGAGAAAATTGACATGAATTATTCAGATTCGCATACCCATCTTGATGCACTATCGTGGTCCAGCTTGCAACAAATGTATTTGTCAGGAGTCAGAAAGATAGTTTCTCCAGTCCAACTGGCTGCCGGAAAGGCCGTAAGTTGTGAAACGATCCAGGATGTGTGGGATTATCTTTTTGATATTGAATTCGCAAGAGCCAGAGGTCAGTTAATCGAACCCTACGGTATGATCGGGATCAGCATGGTGAGTACACCCAAGGAAGATCCTGCAAGATTGTATGAGCTACTGCCAGAATATCTCAAGCGTCCTGATGTGGTGGCCATCGGAGAGATTGGCATTGAGCCGAACTCCAATACCTGTAAAGACTTGCAGCAGCAGGAAGCTTTTGTAAGAAACCAGTTACGTATTGCCGCAGATGTCGGAATCTGTGTTGATTTTCACACCCCGAATGCCTCCGATGTGAAGAAAAAGTATACGCAACAAATGCTAGAATTATGCAAAGACGCGGGACTTTCTCTATCCAAGGTTGTTGTCGACCACTGCTCGGAAGCAAACATTAAAATGGTGATAGATGCCGGTGCATGGGCGGCTGTCAGCGTACAGCCATGGCGCGGCATCACTCCCGAAATGGCGGCCGAAACAATTCAAAAGCACGGCTATGAGCGGGTAATGGTGAACAGTGACTGTAGTGGTTTGCCTTCCGATCCTTTATCCGTACCGAAAACGGCAATGGCTATGAAACGAAAAGGGATTTCCGATGAAGCTATCGAGAAGGTTTGCTGTTTAAACTGTGAAACGGCTTATGGGCTGTCGTGATCAGTACTGATGAGTCAATGTCGTTAACTTTAGTTAACGACATTGACTCAAGGGAGTAAACGTTGCAGAAGAGAAGAAAATCATAGTTGCCCGAAATTTTTGCAGCAGGCAATATTATTCGCTGGGCGGATATACATTATTGGGGTACTTTTAAAGGCAGGCAGTCCGTACTAATCCTACGATTGGCAAGGGTTTTATGGCACATTATCACCGGTCTGCGCATACCGATTCTAATGGAGAAATTCGATTGGAAGTGTGTAGATCCTGAATCCGGAGTTACCTTAAAATGCAGCTCCTTTACCTGATTTTTAGTACCGATTTAAAAGTGTTATGCAAAACTCATCTCTGGGCGGCGGTAGCCTTTTTGGCACAATCGACGCGGCTGAATCTGCGAAGATTAACCGCCGTGACTTCAATTATGAATTTAAAGGAGGAAAGAGTATATGTCTGAAGATCGGTATTTGATAAATTCTGTATTGCGAGCAGCCCAGATACTGAAGTCTTTTAGTGTGACAAAACCGTATTATACCAACAGTGAACTGGCTAAATTACTGGGACTGAACCGGAGCACCGTAACGCGCCTTCTCTATTCCCTGGAAAGAGCCGGGTTTTTAAGGAGAGAGGAGAAAACCAAAGAGTATAGTCTCACGCACTGGCTTTTTCATATCGGAAGTGTCTATCTCAACAAAACCGATCTTCACAAAGAGGCCATGACGCTGATATCCGATTTGTCAGAAATGTGTCGTGAAACCGTGCACTTGGCTATTTTGAGGGATTTGCAGATTTTTTATTTGGATAAAGTGGAGGGACCCGAGGCCATAAGAATGGCCTCGGGTACCGGGATTGTCGCACCGGCCTATTGCACAGGCGTCGGCAAAGCGTTGCTTGCTTATTTGCCAAAGGATGAACTCGATTTGTATATAAAGAAAATCCCCCGGAAGCGCTATACCCAAAAAACGATATGCAACAGCGAAGAATTGAAAGCTCACTTGGCGTACATACGGAAAGTCGGCTACGCCATTGACGATTGCGAACACGAAAAGGATGTCAGGTGTGTCGCAGCGCCTGTATGGGATAGTAGCAGCAGGGTCGTTGCAGCCATCAGTTTAAGCGGCCCGGCATTCAGGATGGTTAGTGAGAAAATAGAAAATAGTTTTATTCCTGCAGTCAAAGATACGGCTGAAAAAATTTCAAGGCGTTTGGGTTATCTTGATGAAGATTGACTCGTTCGTAAACGTAAGATTATGAAATTTTTATCGCCGTAACAAATTGAAATCATTAGTCTAAAAATCGGGGGATGACGTTTTTTGAGTTTTTTACGAAATTGTCAAAATTAGGCCGCTGGTAGCTTAAAGAATCTATGCCGGTGAAGGCAATCGGATCACGTCCAACTGATGGCGTTAATTGCGACCATATTCTCTGAAGCTCGCCGAGCGAAGATTTTTCAAAATTTAAAATGAGGAGAAAAAGGTGATAAATTCCAGGCAAGAAAGCAATATTGAAAACATAATCAAGGCGATGGAAGAAATCGTGACAGCCAAATATGTTTCCACGAGTTTGTTTGAAAAAATTAAAAACTGCACGGTACCGCGGGCCTATGAGGTAGAAGAAGATATTCTCCCATATGTGGTGGTGATGCCGAAAGATAAAGAAGAAATCAGTGCAATTTTAAAATATGCCAATTCAGAAAAGACTCCTGTTTTTGTTCGTGCTTCAGGAACCTCGCTTTCTGCTCACAGCCGACCTCACCGGCCCGGTATCATGATCAATACCCACCGTATGCAGAAACTGGAGATTCTTGAAGACTACGGATACTTTGAGTGTGAACCGGGAATTACAGCCGGAAAAGTGGCCGAAGCGCTGGGGAGAATCGGTTGTTTTTTGCCGATATGGCCGGGGAGTCGATTGATTGCTTCCATGGGAGGGTTGATTGCCAATAACACGAGTGGGCATCTGGTTGATGCCTGTATGGGAAAACCCGGAGATTATGTTCTGGGCCTTGAGGTTGTTTTACCCGACGGTCAGATCGTCGAAACCGGGTCAAAAGGCTTGCGGCGAATTGCCGGAACAGACATCGGAAAATTATTTGTCGGCAGTGACGGAATCCTGGGGGTGGTAACGAAAATCCGTATGCTTTTGGTACCTGACTTCCAGCAGTCATATGGGATAGCGGAATTTTCAAATTTGAGCGATATGGCCCGGGGAGTTCAGCGGGTATTTACCGAACACCATCCGGTTCCCGTCGCCATGGAAATGATGGCCCAGGACGTTGCGGCACTGGGTTATGGAATCAAGGGCTTGGAGCCTCCCAAAGGCGCTATTGTGCTGTTTATTGAGGCTGGCTTTTCCCGCAAGGAGGCCTCCGAAAAAACGGCTCAAATTCTCCGAGCGATGGAAGCGGAAAAAGCCACGGACACTTATGCCGTCACGGATGAAAAAGACTGGCACAAAATTTGGGGGGCTCGTGAGGTAATCGGGCCTTATTTGATGCAGCAGAGCGGGGATATGATTCATTCGGTGGAGGTGGTCTCCAACCTGAAAGAATTGGTTCCGTTCATGGAAGATTGCGTTAACTTCAACAAGGACCTTCCGACAGTGGGAGAACTTCGAAATTACATCTATGGGCATATCGGGGCCTTGACCCTGCATCCCTCGGTACTGATTCCCAGAAACTGGGACAAGGGCAAGAGACGGGAGGCAGTCAGGGAGCTTTTTCAAAAAGAAACTGAACTAAATCTTAAATATGACACCGCGGGCGGCGAATGGGGCCAATTTTCAGTGCGGACCCCGTTTTTTATCCGCAAGTATGGAAAGACAGGATACGGGATCATCAAGGGATTGAAACAGATGATGGACCCTAACAACATATTGAATCCGGGAATTCTTGAAGGCTACCGGTAGTGGGCAAAGGAGAACGATTTGTGAACGAAGACATTGAAATTAAAGCATTAACTGACCGTATCGAGGACGTGTGCAGCAGTTGCTATAACTGCAATTTTTGCTTTTCCGCCTGCCCGAATTTTGATTCCACTATAGGCTTTCAGGTGCAGGGGCCATCTGGAATTTTGCAGTCCCTTTACTATGCCGTCAAGTGGGGCGACAAACTGACGGATACGGATAGGAAGGATCTGCGCGACATTGTTTATGCCTGTACCACATGCAGGACCTGTGAGATCACATGTGCCAGCGTCAGCGCCGGTATGCCGCTTTTGGAAGTCATTGAGGCGGGACGCAAGTATTTGCTGGAGAGCATGATCGGGCCTTTGCCCGGGCAGCGAAACGCACTGGAGTCAATTTACAAATACGGCAATCCCTATGGGGAGTCTCCTGATAAACGGATGGCGTGGCTGGGCGATATCAAGGTAAAAAATCTTCCCGGCGAAAAGGCCGAAGTCCTTTACTACGTGGGTTGCACGGCGTCCTACGAACCTGAACTGCACAGCTTGGCGCGTAGCCTGGTGAAACTTTTGCAATTTTTCGAAGTGGACTTCGGTGTTTTGGAAAGTGAAGTCTGTTGCGGTGATCCGGTGCGCAGTCTCGGCGATGAGTTTCTTTTTCAGGAAATGACCAGTCGCAATGTCGAAAAATTCAGAGCGTCGGGTATTAAAAGAATCGTGACGATTTCGCCGCACTGTTTCAATGCTTTTACCAAAAAATATGAAAATCTGAAAAAGGAATTTGTGGTCGAGCACTATGTGCAATTTTTAGCCTCCTGCATAAAGGCGAAGGGGCCGGATTTCTTAAAAAGGATACCCCACACCGTCACCTATCATGACCCCTGTTATCTGGCAAAACATAACGGTATCGATGAGGCGCCAAGAGAACTTATCCAAGCACTTCCGGGGATAAAATTTGTCGAGATGCCCATGAATCGCAAGGACAGCCTTTGTTGCGGTGGTGGTGGTGGCCGGATGTATGCCGAGATGGAGGAGGAAAAGCGTCTTGCCGACATGCGCGTGGAGCAAGCGCTGGCGACGGGTGCCGATGTGATCGCCACAGCATGTCCGTGGTGTCACCTTATGCTGCACAACGCGGTCAGAGACTTACAAATGCAGAACCGGATAAAGGTATTAGATATCGCCGAGCTGCTTGTGGAAGCTTTGGAACTGTAGGGGGGAAAATGAATATCGTGGTGTGCGTAAAGCAGACATTTGATACTGAAGCAAAGATTTGTCTGACAGACAACGGCCGAATTGATGACAGCAAAGCGCTTTTGGTTGTGAATCCCTATGACGAGTTTGCCGTGGAAACAGCCATCCGCATCAAAGAACGCGAGGGTGGTGAAATAACGGCGGTAACAATCGGAACTGACAAGGCACGTTCCGCTTTGCAGCAATGTCTGGCCATGGGTGTGGATCATGCGGTTTTGGTCAATGATCCCGCCCTGAAGGATGCGGACAGTCACAGCGTGGCTCTGGTACTTGGCCGGGCGATCAACAGCCTGGACTATGATTTGATTCTTTGCGGCCGGGAATCGGTTGATATGGCTGCATCCCAGGTGCCTTCACGTCTGGCCGAGATATTGGACCTGCCTCAAATCAACGTGGTCTCTGATTTTCAAATTGCAGACGGAGTCGTTGATGCCAGGAGGGACGTTGACGGAGGAACGGAGTCGCTTGAAGTGAAACTCCCGGTGGTTTTGTCGGTGCAAAAAGGGATCAATGAAGTTCGGTATCCTTCTTTGCGTTTGGTGATGAAGGCCTCCCGGCTGCCGATTAAATCCATATCGCTATCGGACCTAGATCTAACCCCACAGGAGATTATACCTCAGGTGAGGGTGGTGGAGTATGTTTTCCCTGAACCGAGGGAAAAGGGGCGGTTGATTTCCGGGGAGACAGCGGAGGTCGTTACGGAGTTGATTCAATATCTGAAAGATGAAATCAAGGCAATATAGGGAGGGAAAAGGGGATGTCTGTCTTTGTTTTTGCAGAAGCGTGCGATGCCCTGTTGCGAAAGTCGGCCTGCGAGGCGGTATGCCAGGGACGGGTTGTTGCGGACAGTATGGGAGAGCGATTGGTCGTTGCCCTAATCGGCGGCAAGGTAGCTGGCCTTGTCGATGAGGTGACAGCCTATGGCGCCGATGAAATTATGATTGCCGAAGATGATGCTGTTTCTTTTTACTGCACAGAAAGTTTTACCTTTCTGCTGGAAGAGATGATTCGGATGGTGGGCTCCCAATGGGTGCTTTTCGCCCATACTGCCATGGGAAAAGATCTGGTCCCCCGCCTAGCCGAGAGGATGGGCGCCGGTTTGGCATCGGATTGCGTCGCCATGGATCTTGAAGGGCAGGAAATCGGTTTAATCCGTCCTTTGTATGCGGGAAAGATCAACGTCAAGCTAAAAATAGACACGGCGGTGAAGCTGGTTACCCTGAGGCCCAACAATTTTTCTATAAGAACGAAAAGCGGTGAAGGACAGGTACGGCGCTTAACAGTTGAACTCCCATCCCCCAAAGTCAGGATGAAAGGGGTGGAGTTGCAGAAGAGTGTGCGACCGGAACTAACCGAGGCGGAAATCGTGGTTTCAGGAGGCCGTGGATTGGGTAAAGCGGAAGGTTTCGCCCTGATCGAGCAACTGGCAGATGCACTGGAAGGTGCGGTAGGGGCTTCGCGGGCTGCTGTGGATGCGGGATGGCGTAGCCAGCAGCACCAGGTGGGGCAGACGGGTAAGGTCGTGACCCCAAACCTTTATGTGGCTTGCGGAATATCGGGCGCCATTCAGCACATAGCGGGTATGGGGGCATCCAAACATATTGTTGCCATCAACAAAGACCGGGAGGCCAATATGATGAAAGTGGCCGATTTGGCAGTAGAGGGGGACTTGTACGAAATCCTTCCGGAATTGGTGCAACACTTAGAAAAACATTCATCATAATGAGCTGGCAACGGGCATACGGTAAATCTTTGGGAAAGGTGCGTGAAGATGTGGTTTGAGCGGGTCAAACTAATGCGATGCAAGGGAGGATTCAAAAGATGAAAAAATGTGCTTTGATGGCGGCGGTTTTGATGTTTTTGGGTTGCGTTTTCAGTATTAACGCTTTGGCCGGTACGTTGAGTTTCAGTCCTGAAAAACCATTAAAAATACGGGTCGGCCTTGATGACCCGGCCGATTTGAAATACCAGGATTACGCTTTTGGTGCTGTGTTCAAGAGCGTGGTGGAGGCAAGGAGTAACGGCGCCATTCAGGTTGAATTGTTTCCCAGCAAGGCTTTGGGCTCTTGCAAAGAGCGCCTGGAGATGGTGCAGAACGGCGTTCTGGAAGCCACCATGGAAACCGGTACCATGGCGGGTTTTTTCCCTGAATATCAGGTTATTTATATTCCTTATTTGTTCCAGTCGGATGAAGTGGCGTGGAAATTTTTTGATGAAAGCCAATCCTTCGCCGCACTCAAGGAAAGAATGCGGGAAAAAACGAATTTCCGTATTCTTGGGACCGGCCAGAACGGATTCCGTTGCTTTCACAACAACGTCAGACCACTGCGCACCCCTGAAGATTTCAAGGGACTGAAATTCAGGGTGATGGAGTCACCCATATTTATTAAGACGGTTGAAGCGCTGGGGGCTAAAGCGGTTCCCATCGCTTGGCCGGAAGTTTACACTTCCCTGCAGACCGGGGTTATCGATGGGGCGGAAGTGCCGCCATCGGTTATTCCGATTCCAAAACTTTATGAGGTTCAGAAATATCTGACGTTGGACGCACATACCTACACGGATGATAACTTCGTGATCAGTGATTCTTTTTTTCAAAAACTGCCCGCCGATGCCCAACAGATAATCCAGGCGGCGGCCAAAATTGCGCAGGTCGCCGATCGATCTGCCGATGTGGTTTTAGCGGATGTCGAAGCGATGGAGGTTATCAGAAAGCATATGGAGGTCTATACGCCGACCAATGCACAGAAAAATAAGTTCAAGGAATTGTGCCAGGGACCAGTGGTCGAGTGGCTCAAGGCTGAAATTGGTGCCGAAGTCGTCAACAGCGTGTTGACTGATGTTGCTCAAATCGAAAAACAACTCGGCTACTAAATTCTTTTATTTTTTATCCACGGAGGCCGGGTTTTTAGGAACTACGGTAGGGCTCGGCACCCGGTCTCCGGCCATTTAAAAGCGAGCAGAAAATGGGAATCGGACAATTCGGAGCAACGATCGATAGGGGTTTGGAACGGTTGGGCGATTTTTTAAACAAGGGTGCACTGTTGTTATGTGTGGTGCTTGCCGCTGCCGACTTAGTCGTCGTTATTTTGGAAGTTATCACCCGGATGGCCGGCACCACGTTTGTATGGACCGAAGAGCTGTCGCGGTGGTTTCTGGTCTGGATTACATTTATCGGTTCCAGCGTTGTGCTGAAGGAAAACAAGCATATCCGGGTAGAATTTTTCATCACCGTTTGTCCAGAGAAAATTGGTAAATGGATTAATCTGGCTGGTCAGATAGGGATTCTTTTCTTTTTTTGTTTTTTTTCCGTCCTTTCCTGGCAGGTTGCAGTGGATGCTATCGGAATAAAGGGTGATGTTATCATGCTGCCCATGTTTTACGCCAAGCTGGCGCTGTTTATCGGCGGTGTGCTTATGGTCGTCCATCAGATTCACGCTGTTGTGACAGCGTTCCGTTCGTCAACTTACTCTTCCGAAACAACTGAAAAAAATTAAATATAGGTGGGAATATCATGGTATGGATTGGGCTCATATTTTTACTCCTGCTTGTTATAGGAGTCCCTGTAGCCTTTGTTCTCGGTTTGACGAGTCTACTCTATATTCTCGTATCGGGAACCATTTCGCTTAAGGTTGTGGCCATGCGTATGTATGGCGGGATCGACGAATTCGTTCTTTTGGCAATTCCGTTTTTTATCCTTGCCGGCCAGCTTATGACCAAAAGCGGTATCACCCAGGACCTTGTGAAACTGAGCAATTTGATTGTGGGAAGGATTCGAGGCAGCCTGGCTCATATCAATATCGTTGCAAGCATCTTTTTTGCGGGGCTCACCGGGGCGGCCACTTCCGATGCAGCGGCGCTTGGATCCATCCTGATTCCGACCATGGAAAAAGAAGGATATACCCCGGAGTATGCGGCAGCGGTAACGGCGGTGTCTTCCGTCATCGGTCCCATTATCCCGCCGAGCATCGTCATGGTGATCTATGCTTCGGTTACGGGCGAATCCGTGGCAGCATTGTTTATGGGAGGGTTAATTCCGGGAGTGGTAATTGGACTGGCTCTGATGGCTCTGGCCTATGTCTATGCGGTGCGCGAAGACCATCCCTACCGCAAGGAAAAGATCGGCCGGCCGCAAGCGATTGATATCATCGCGAAGTCCTTGGTGGGACTGATGGTGCCGTTGATCATTATCGGCGGTATTGTGACGGGTATTTTTACGCCCACCGAAGCTGCGGCCGTAGCCTGTGCATATGGCCTTTTTGTGGGGATTTGTTTTTTCAAGACGCTTAGTTGGATCGATATCAAGGAGTGTCTGATTGAAACAGTGAAAACATCGGCGATGGTTCTCATCATTATTGCCGGGGCCCGCATTTTCGGTATGATTTTGAGCATTGAACGCATTCCGGACCATGTGGCTGCCCAACTTTTGAGCATTACTGAAAACCCAATTTTTATCCTGCTTATTTTCAACGTGTTTTTGCTGGTGATGGGCATGTTGATGGAGCCGGGATCCAACGTAATTATTCTGGCACCTATTTTAGCGCCGGTGGCCGCAAAGGTGGGAATCGATCCATTGCATTTCGCCCTGGTCATGCTGGTTAATTTGAATATCGGTATGGTTACGCCTCCGGTAGGAATATCGTTGTTTGTCGTTTCCTCCATTGCCCAGAAACCCTTTGAGAGGGTCACCGCCAAAGCGATGCCCTTCATTGCAGTAGAAATTGTGGTGCTGTTACTGATCACCTATATTCCATCCATCACACTAATCTTGCCGAATCTTTTCGGATTCCATTGATCATTTATATATTCGGGAGGTACGCAAGGTCATTTTTATATGTTTTAAAAATAGATAGGGAGAATTATGCAATGTTTGACTTGCACGGGAAAGTGGCCGTCGTCACTGGTGGAAACGGTGGGCTAGGAAAAAGTATGGCACGCGGACTTGCAAGGGCCGGGGCCGGGGTTGCCATTGCCGCAAGAGATCAGGAAAAGACCAAGATGACCGTAAATGAAATCAGAGATGAATTCGGTGTTCCGGTAATCGGTGTTCCGGTGGACGTGCGCGTAAAAGAACAGATTGAATCCATGCTTGCGAATGTTTTGGACGCCTTGGGGCGTGTGGACATTCTGGTCAACAATGCCGGGATAAATATCAAGAAGTTTCCTCAAGAGTTCGATACCGCCGAATGGGATGCGATTCTTGAAATCAATCTGCGGGGTTCGTTTCTGTGCGCCCAAGCAGTTTATCCGGTTATGCAGTCGCAGGGAGGCGGCAAGATCATCAACGTCGGCTCTATGACTTCGATTATGGGCGGCGGTCGCTTCGCCCCGTATGCGGCCAGCAAAGGCGGTATCGTTCAAATGGGCCGTGATCTGGCCGTCGCCTGGGGACCGGCGAACATCCAGGTCAACACCATTTTGCCGGGATGGATTGACACGGAGATGACCCGGATTACGCGCCGCATTATGACTGACTTACAGCAACGCGTAGAAGCGCGCACGCCCGCCGGGCGTTGGGGGACTCCCGGTGATCTTGAGGGGATTGCCGTGTTTCTGGCCAGTCCGGCGTCTGATTTTTTAACCGGTACGGCAATCCCGGTAGATGGAGGTTTTTCAATTACTTTGTGAGAAAACAAAAACCATGCAACGTGTCTTTCAGTTGGTGTGTACCTGTAAATCGCACGATGCGCTACTTTGTGAAGTGTCGTGCACACGGAATTAGAGAGGTAAAAACATATGCAAGAAAATGCTTATCTGATGGGAAGTACAGCCATTGCCCGCGGAGCGCTTGAGTCCGGTGTGAGAGTGGTGGCCGGATATCCCGGAACACCGGCTACGGAAATTTTGCAGGATTGCGTCGGTCATCCTGGGGTGCATGTGGAATGGTCCTCCAACGAAAAGGTTGGCTTTGAAATCGCTTTGGGTGCCTCCCTTTGTCACCTGCGCTCTATGGCCGTAATGAAACACAACGGCACAAATGTGGTGACGGACTTTTTAATGCACGTCAATTTTACCGGCATCCGTGGCGGGTTGGTGTTGAATTCCGCGGATGATCCCGGGGCGCTGTCATCCCAGAACGAGGAGGATACCCGGATTCTGGTCCATCAATACGGGCATCTTCCCGTTTTCGATCCCTGTTCCGTGCAGGAGGCCAAAGCGATGGTCAAAGACGCTTTCGAGCTTTCCGAAAAGACGGAATTGGTTTTTTGTCTGAGGCCGGTCACCCGGGTATGCCACGGCAGGGCCGTCGTCTCGTTAGAGCAGATTCCGGAAGATTCCAGTCCGGGCCATTATAAGCCGGACCGCAGCCGTTTCATCATGAGCGCTGTGGAGATGCCGGAATTCGGAGGCCTAAAAAGACCGCAGATCCGGCACCGCTGGCTCAATGAGAAACAGCCTATGCTGGTGGAGCTGATGGAACAAAGCCCCTATAACTGGATTGAAGCCGCGCCGAGCAAGGTCGGGCTGGTGGGCTGTGGTATGGGCTATACGCTGATTAAGGAGGCCAAACAGTTTCTTAACGCCAAACTGCCGGTACTCAAGCTGGGAACACTCCCTTTGCCGCGGAAGCAAGTTTTGGAATTTCTCAACGGACTTGAAAAAGTCATCGTCTTTGAAGAAGTCGAGCCGCTGGTGGAAGGGCTTTTGAAACAGGCTGCCCAGGAGGCGCGTATCGAGGTGGAAGTGCTCGGCAGAAGCGGATTTGTCCCCTCCGACGGCGAACTTACCCTGCAGATGGTGCTGGATAGCATCCGCCGGGCGCTACCTGATGTGAGCGTGACGCAACCTGAGGCACCGCAGATGGATGTATCTGTTCCCATCCGAACCCGTACTCAGTGTGTGGGATGTAACTATCGGGGCATTCTTAACGCGCTGAAACGGGTGGTTCGAAAGACCAAAGGGGTCGTGGTGGGAGACATCGGTTGTCATGACGCTGGATCGTTCAAACCGATAGAACTGCAGTCCACAATCTACTGCATGGGCTCTTCGATTCCCATGGCCACGGGGATGAGCTATGCGGGTCTGAAGGGGCCTGTTTTTGCTTTCATCGGGGATTCCACCTTTTATCACAGCGGGCTTAACGGCCTGGTAAATGCGGCCTACCAGAAAGCGAATATCAATATCGTTTTGGGGGAAAATGACGTGACGGCCATGACCGGATTTCAGCCCCATCCCGGTACCGGAAAGCTGATCAACGGAGAGCCCACCGGAAAGGTCAACGTTCCCAAGCTGGCCGAAGCGCTGGGGATCAGCTACCGGGTGGTGAATCCTTACAATATCAAAGAGTGCCAGGAAGCCTTGGAAGCCGCGGTCAAAGAAGAGGGCGTTTCGCTTATTGTTTCTTCCATGCCGTGCTACCTTCTTTCCTCCCGTAAGGGCATAAAGCTTTTTGAGCCCCGTGAAATTCGGTTCGATGAAGAAAAGTGTAACGGTTGCAGAGTTTGTATCAATGACCTCGGGTGCCCGGCCATCTCCTATCACAAAGATGAAAAAAAGGTGAGTATTGACAGAAAGGTTTGTGTGGGGTGCGGGCTTTGTATTGATGTGTGTACACAAGGAGCAATATCATGAAAATGGATGCCGTTATCTCAGGTGTGGGGGGTCAGGGGAATATCTTTGCTTCTCTGGCTATATCCCAGTTCGCCATGAAGAAAGGATACAATGTGGCGGGTGCGGAAACCATCGGGGCCGCCCAACGGGGCGGGTCAGTGGTGTCGCATATCCGCATATCAGATACAAAAATTTATGCACCGTTGATTTCCCAGGGCCAGGCCGACCTGCTGATAGGAATGGAGCCCGTGGAGATGCTGCGGCATATGCGGCTGCTGAATCCCGAGGGGACCTATATCATGAATGACATGAAGATTCCCACTGTGTTGAACAACATGGGGCTTGATGCGTACCCGAATGATAGGGAAATATTCGAGGCCGTAAGTAAGTACTGCAAAACCGGCAAGATTGTCGATGCGACCGGTACGGCTCAGAAACTCGGCAATGTCCAGATGACCAACGTTGTTCTGCTGGGCGTACTGGTTAAGCTGGTGCCGTTTTTTGAAGCGGAGTTGATCGGTCAATTGGTGGCCGAGCTTTCCCCGAAACGATTCAGGCAAGCCAATCAGACGGCCTTTGAGGCAGGACAAGCGCTGGTCCAGTAGGGTAAAGGGCCATGGCCGGATGTAGGCGTTTGTTATCGGAACAAATCAAAACAGTTTAAAGGTAAAGAACAATGTATCTGCTCAATCAAGACCAGAAGCTGTTTGTTCAGCAGGTCAGAAGAATGGTGTTGGAAAAAGTCGCACCCAGGGCAGCGGAGATCGATCAAAAAGGAGAGTTCCCCTGGGATCTGAAGGAGCTGTTTCAGGATATGGGCCTTTTGGGGTTGGCCGTTCCTGAAGCTTATGGAGGATGCTTTCAGGAGCATCTATATCTTTGTCTGGCCGTTGAGGAAATCGCACGGGCGTGTGTTAGTTCCTCCCTGATTGTGCAAGTGCAGGCCCTGGGGTGGCAACCGCTTCTGCTTGCCGGCACTGAAGAACAAAAGCAAAAGTACGGTCCCCCGGTCGCTTCGGGCGAAGCGCTGATCGCGTTCGGACTTACGGAAGATGGTGCCGGTTCCGATGCCGCGGCCATGAATACAAAAGCCGTCAGGCACGGGGATAAATATATTATCAACGGATCAAAGTGCTTTATTAGTAACGGTCCCATTGCGGATCTGTTGGTTGTGTTCGCGATGACGGACAGCGCCAAGGGCGTTAAAGGGATCAGTGCATTTATTGTTGAGAAGGAGTTTCCTGGATTTACCGTGGCCAAGTGGGAATCGAAAATGGGAATCAAAGGGTCGCCGACAGGTTACCTTGTTTTTGAAGATATGGAGGTGCCGGCGGAAAATCTGCTCGGCGAAGAGGGCAAGGGATTTGTTTATGCCATGAAGACCCTCGACGCCTCACGTCCGGTTATTGCATCCCAGGCGGTGGGGATTGCACAGGGTGCTTTGGATGCGGCTTGCAAGTACAGCCAGGAGCGGAGTCAGTTCGGCCGGCCGATCGGCAAGTTTCAGGGCCTTTCCTGGATGCTGGCGGATATGGCGACGCAGACCGAGGCGGCCCGGGCACTTTCCTATCAGGCGGCCAAAATGGTTGACAGCCAGGATCCGAACAGTACGTACATGTCTGCCTGCTGCAAGATGTTTGCCTCGGATGTGGCCATGCGGGTGACCACGGACGCCCTTCAAATCGCGGGTGGATACGGATATATGACCGAATTTCCATTCGAGCGCATGATGCGGGACGCCAAAATCACCCAAATTTACGAGGGAACCAACCAAATCCAGAAACTGATCATCGCGCGAGAGTTGACGCGGCGCTAAGGTATTAATGCGTCATCGACAAATACAATTATAACCTGTTTTGAAAATGGGCAACAGGAGCTGGTACGATGCAAGTCAATAAGTTTAAGAAAAAACTTTTGGAAGACGAAGAGTTACTCGGAACGTTCATCAATATTCCCAGTACCATTATGATGGAAATCATTGGCAAGGCGGGCCTCGATTTCGCTATTCTTGACGGTGAACATGCCCCGTTCAATCCGGAAAGTTTTGATTCGTGTATAAGAACAGGGGATTTGTGCGGTCTGCAACCGATCGTCCGTGTCGGGGATAATTTCCCAGTTTACATTCAACGCGCCGTAGATCTGAAGCCGGCGGCCATCTTAGTGCCGCAGGTCTTCTCAAAAGAGGACGCCGAGGCAGCGGTGGGTGCGGCTTACTTTCCCCCTGCCGGTACACGCGGATTATCCCCCAACACCCGGTTTGCTGGTTACAGTGCCGATAACACAGCCGATCTCACCGATCGGGCAAACGAAAACATGTGTGTTATCTGTCAGGCAGAGCTGGTGGACGGTATAAAAAATCTGGATGATATCCTCGCAGTCAAGGGGGTGGATGCCATCTATATTGGCCCTTACGATCTTTCCGCATCGATGGGGCTTCCGGGAGAAGTGGGCCACCCGGATGTTGAAGAGATGATGCGAAAAATTGTTTCAAAAGCGAAGGATCACGGCAAAACTGTCGGGACCTATTGCCAGACCCTCGAAATGGCCCAGAAATGGCGGCGGGCTGGGGTTAAG
The DNA here is from genome assembly GCA_963668645.2 of Desulfobacterales bacterium. Classification (GTDB taxonomy): domain Bacteria; phylum Desulfobacterota; class Desulfobacteria; order Desulfobacterales; family UBA2174; genus UBA2174. The sequence goes on along the minus strand of CAXXWC010000019.1, from coordinate 651,949 downwards.
TTTCTGACCTTAGGGGTGGATACGGCCGTGGTTTATGAAGCCTTTCGAAATTTTGTGGGTGGGGTAAGGGAACCGTTGAAATGAAATAGATTCATTGTTCGCTGCGAATGGGACCCCAACAAAATCCTGGAGGAACGGGTTAGGTTGGGGCCCCACAGGTCACCTAAAAACGATATCGCCAGTTTGCCATCCCACTTGATAAACAGAAAGTTTGAAAGAGAGAAAATATGCCGGGAAAGCTGTTTGATGACTGGAAAGAGGGCGAGGAATTCATAAGCCCCGGGAGAACGATAACCGAAACAGATGTGGTTATGTTTGCCGCTATGAGCGGTGACTACAATGAGCTGCACACCAACGATGCATTTATGCAGCAAAGCCAGTTCGGACAGCGTATTGTCCATGGGCTTTTAGGGCTCGCCATTTCCCACGGACTATTGTTTCGTACCGGACTTTTAGAAGGTACGGCGATTGCGTTTCTGGGGATCGAGGCGTGGGAATTCAAGGCGCCGATTTATTTTGGCGATACGGTTCATGTAAAAGCAAAAATCGTGGAAAAAAGGCTCAGTAAAAGTAAACTGGATAGAGGTGTTATTAAAATATTTTTAGAGCTTGTAAAACAGGATGGTACAGTAACGCAATCAGGATTAAAAATACTTATGATAAGGAGTTGATGCCATGTTTCAACTTGATAAAGAGCAACAGACGTTTGTGCGGGAAGTTCGTAAAATGGTTAATGAAAAAGTAACCCCGCGCGCTTGTCAAATCGACCAAAGCGGTGAATTTCCATGGGAGTTGAAAGATATATTTCAATCCATGGATCTTTTTGCGCTAAGCGTTCCGGAAGCTTACGGGGGTGTCGATTTGGGCCATCTTTATCTTTGCTTGGCAGTAGAAGAGATCGCCAAGGCCTGTGTGAGTTCGTCGTTGTTGGTACAGGTTCAGTCTCTGGGATGGATGCCGATTCTGATTGGTGGATCAGAGGCGCAGAAGAAAAAATACGGTCCAAAAGTGGCCAGCGGCGAGATCCTGACCGCTTTTGGGCTTACCGAGCCGGGGGCCGGGTCCGATTCGGCTGCCATGGCCACTGAAGCGGTCAAACAAGGCGACCGATACATTATCAACGGATCAAAGTGTTTTATCAGCAACGGTCCGGTGGCCGACATCGTATCCTTGTTTGCCATGACCGATCCTTCCAAAGGCGTTAAAGGCATCAGCGCTTTTATCGTGGAAAAAGACTTCCCGGGATTTAAAGTCGGCAAAAAGGAATCCAAGATGGGAATCAGGGGATCCCTTACCTGTGAACTGATTTTCGAAGATATGGAAGTGCCGGTGGAAAATCTTATCGGTCAAGAAGGTAAGGGATTTGTTTACGCCATGAAAACCCTTGACACATCGCGGCCGGTGATTGCATCGCAGGCTGTCGGGTTGGCGCAAGGTGCCTTGGAGCAGGCGATCGCCTATGCCAAAGAGCGGGTTCAGTTCGGCCGGCCCATCGCAAAGTTCCAGGGGATCGGATGGAAACTGGCTGATATGGCATCTCAGGTTGAAGCCGCGCGGGCACTGACCTACCAGGCGGCTGATTTGATTGACAGTGAAAATCCACGCAAAACCTACCTGTCTGCATGTTGCAAGTTGATCGCATCGGATATCGCCATGCGGGTGACGACCGAGGCGCTTCAGGTCGCCGGCGGATATGGATACATGACCGAATTTCCTTTCGAACGTATGATGCGCGACGCCAAGATTACCCAGATTTACGAAGGCACCAACGAAATCCAGAAGATCGTTATATCGCGGGAATTGCTCAAATAGCTCAGAACGTCACTCAGGTCGGCATCGTGATTTTTGGCACTACGGGCAAATCATGCAAAGTGGATAAAACGACTGCAATTTTAATACTGCAAGAACACAAAGGAGATTTTCAGATGCCTATGATGACTGCAAAACAATATGAAGAAAGCTTGAGAGGGCTCAATCTTGAGGTCTACCTGTTCGGCGAGCGGGTCGATAATGTCGTGGATCATCCGATTATCCGGCCATCCATGAATGCGGTGGCCCTAACCTATGAATTGGCCCACCACCCGGAATATGAAGATATCATGACTGCTATTTCTCATCTGACGGGAAAAAGGATCAACCGGTTTACCCATATCCATCAAAGCATCGAAGATTTGCTAAAGAAAAGCAAGATGGGGCGCTTGCTGGGACGCAGCACCGGCTGCTGCTTTCAGCGTTGCGTCGGGATGGACGCGCTTAATGCGCTATCCATTGTAACTTTTGATGTCGACGCCAAGCATGGCAGTCAATATAATCAACGATTTTTGAAATACCTTGAATATGTTCAGGAAAATGACTTGACCTGTGACGGAGCGATGACCGATCCCAAAGGGGATCGCAGCCTTGCGCCGCATAAGCAAGCCGATCCGGATCTTTATCTGCGCGTTGTTGAAAAAAGGGATGACGGGATTGTTGTGCGGGGCGCCAAGGTGCATCAGACCGGGGCCGTGAATTCACATGAAATCATCGTGATGCCCACCATCTCCATGCGCGAAGAAGACAGAGACTATGCCGTATCCTTTGCGTTGCCCAGCGACGCCAAGGGAATTGTTTATGTTGTGGGGCGCCAGTCCTGTGACACTAGAAAGCTTGAAAACAGCCAGATGGATGTAGGCAATGTCCATTACGGGGGGATGGAGGCACTGGTTGTTTTCGACGATGTCTTCGTGCCCTGGGAGCGGGTGTTTCTGTGCGGCGAATTTGAGTTTGCCGGTACGTTGGTGGAAAACTTTGCTTCTTACCATCGCCAAAGCTATGCCTGCAAGGTGGGAGTCGGTGACGTGTTGATCGGTGCATCCCAGACGGCCGTCGAAATGGCCGGGGTCAGCCGCGCTTCCCATGTAAAGGATAAAATTGTCGAGATGAACCAACTCAATGAGACGCTTTACTGCGGTTGTATCGCTTGCGCTTCGGAAGGCCACCGCGAACCGAGCGGAACCTATGCCGTCAACACCTTGCTCGCCAATGTTCACAAGCAGAATGTCACCCGCTTTCCCTACGAACTCAGCCGGCTGGCGCAGGATTTGGCCGGGGGCCTGATGGTAACCATGCCCTCGGAAAAGGATTTGAAATCCGAATCGGTCGGTAAATGGATCGACCGATACTTCCGCACGTCGCCGGATGTGCCAACCGAGCACCGGTTCCGTATTTTACGCCTGATCGAGAATCTCACCCTCGGCACGGCTGCGGTGGGCTATCTGACCGAATCGATGCACGGTGCCGGATCGCCTCAAGCGCAGCGTATTATGATCGCCAGAACAGTTAATCTGGAAGTCAAGAAAAAAGCAGCCCAGAAGCTTTGCGGAATATTGGAGTGAACAAAATCCGCTCCCGTTCAGGAGAAGAATTTATATGCAGATCAAAACGGAGCCCAGTACATAGAGAGCCTGCGCCGGCTCAAGCCGGTCATCTACTATCGCGGCGAGAGGATCGAGGACGTTACCGTTCATCCGGCCACCGCTGCCCATGTGCGCGCGGCGGCCATGACCTACGCCCTGGCCGCCGACCGCAACCACGAAGCCCTGGCTACCGCAAAGAGTCACCTCACCGGCCGGCGCATCAGCCGCTTTACCCACATTCACCAGAGCATTGAGGACCTTGTCCGAAAAATCAAATTGCTCAGGCTTGGGTTTGGGATTTGTAGGCAAAAAACACCTCCGAAATTCGGCTCTCCACGAATTCGCACCTTATAAAAACAATTAGTTACAAAAAATTGAGCCGTTTTTTAAGCTCAAATGCTGTAGGCACACGAATTCGCGGTTTAGGCCTTGACATAAAATATTTCAAACGCTATGTGGGTAAGCATGTACCTACGAACCACAAAGCGCACCAATAAGGACGGCTCAACGGTCGAATACTTCCAACTCGCCCACAACGAGCGCGATCCCAAAACCCGTAAACCGGTCGCCAAAATCATCCACAACTTCGGGCGCACCGATCAACTCGATCGCGCTCAGCTCGTGCGCCTGTGCCGATCCATTGCACGGGTCTGCGGCCTGACCGTCACCGATCCGCTCGAAAACGACCAAGCGGTCTCGGCACTGGCTGACAGCCTCAAAATTCAAGAAACTCTCGCTTTCGGCTGCCCGCTGGTTATCGAAACCCTCTGGGAACGGTTGGGGCTTCGAAAGACCCTGGCCAACATCGTCAAGTCCAAAGGGGTTCGCATCAACTACGAACGGGCCCTGTTGGCCATGACCGCCAACCGGCTCTGTGAGCCCGAATCCAAGCTGGGCGTCTGGGATCGCTGGCTGTCCACGGTTTACCTGCCGTCATGCGACGGGCTGAAGCTCGATCACATGTACGAGGCCATGGATCTGCTCCACGAACATGCCGCCGAGATCGAAAAAAGCGTCTTTTTCCATACCGCCAACCTGTTCAACCTCACCGTGGATCTGATCTTCTACGACACCACCACGGCCTCGTTCCATGTCGACCGGGAAGATGACGGCGACCGGCACGCCAACGCCACAATGCGCAAGTTCGGCCGCAACAAGGAAGGTACCTGGTCACCCCAAGTCGTCGTGGCCCTGGCCGTGACTCGCGAAGGCATCCCGGTGCGCAGTTGGGTGCTGCCGGGCAACACGGCCGATGTGGCCACCGTCGAAAAGATCCGCACCGACCTGCGGGGCTGGAACCTGGGTCGCGCCCTGTTTGTCGCCGACGCGGGCATGAATTCGCAGACCAACCGCGAAGAACTGGCCCGGGCTTGCGGCAAGTACCTTCTGGCCTGCCGGATGGCCAGCGTGGCCGAAATCAAACGCGATGTGCTGAGCAAACGCGGCCGCTACACTGTCATCCGAGACAACCTGCACGCAAAAGAAGTCATCGTTGGCGACGGCGAAAGGCGCAAGCGCTACATCCTGTGCTACAACCCCAAGGAAGCCAAACGCCAGCGGCTACACCGTGAAACGATCGTTCAGATGCTCGAAACCGAACTCGATCGGCACCCGGACCCATCGGCCACGGCCCAGTGGGCGATCGAGCTGTTGGCCTCGGCGCGTTTCAAGCGGTATCTGCGCATCACCAAGGGCAACCAGGTCCGAATCGACCGGGCGGCCATCAAGGCGGCGGCCAAGTACGATGGCAAATGGGTGGTGGAAACCAACGACGATACCATCAGCCTCGAAGACGCCGCCTGCGGATACAAAGGGCTGATGGTCATTGAGCGCTGCTTTCGCTCGCTCAAACGCACCCAGATCAAGATGATGCCGATGTACCACTGGGCCTCGCGGCGCATTGAGGCCCATGTGAAGATCTGTGTGCTGGCGCTGATGATCGAGCGGGTGGCCGAACTCGAATGCGGCCTGCCCTGGCACCGAATTCGCCGGTCGCTGGACAAGCTGCAAGTCACAAAACTTTTCAATTTAAATTACCGTGTGCTTATGCGCAACGAGATCCCCGTGAAAACTGCCAACATACTGAAAGCGCTTAAAATCAAATCTCCGCAGCAGGTCCTTTCACTGGAAAATCGGCCCTAAAAAGGGGCGAAAAATGTAGACACACGCTGAATTTCATTCATCGTCATAGATGCGCACCAGATAAGGGTTTGCGCCAATTCTGTGTTCCTACGTTTCCCAAACCCAAGTCAGGGTTTTGGGGCAAAAAACCGGGACCTGTTTTCAGCGTTGCGTCGGGCTGGACGGGATCAATGCCGTTTATTCGGTTGCCTGGGAAATCGACAGGAAATACGACCGGGGCTATTTTGACCGTTTTACCAGGTGGCTGGTGCGCATTCAGGACGAAAACCTGATGGTGGTCGGGGCGATGACCGACCCCAAGGGCGATCGGTCGAAAAGTCCGGCGCTTCAGCATGATCCGGACCAGTTCGTGCATGTGGTCGAGCGTGGCACGGATGGCATTGTTATCAGGGGGGCCAAAGTTCACATGACCGGCGGTGTCAATTCGCACGAGACCCTGGTCATGCCGACTATGGCCATGGAAGAAGACAGCCGGGACTACGCCGTGGCCTGTGCCGTGCCGGTGGACGCACCGGGGATCACCATGGTTTTCGGCCGCCAGGCCAACGACTCGCGCCGGGACAACCGGGAAACCGTGGACTGCGGCAATCCGGCTTTCGGTGTGGTGGGCGGAGAGGCATTGATCGTCTTCGACGATGTTTTCGTTCCCTGGGAGCGGGTATTCATGGACGGCGAGACCGAGTTCGCCGGCGACCTGGTCTATCGCTTTGCCGCCCACCACCGGGCCAACTACGGCGCCTGCAAGACCGGGCTGATGGACGTTTTGACCGGGGCGGCGGCCTACCTGGCCAATGTTCAAGGCACGGCCAAAGGATCGCATGTCCGGGACAAGATTACGGAGATGATTCATCTGTCGGAGACGCTGTACAGCTCATCGGTCGCCTGTTCGGCCGAAGGCCGGCCCACCGCCTCGGGCGCCTACCTGGTGGACACGATGCTCGCCAATGTATGCAAACACAACGTGACGCGTTTTCACTTTGAAATCGCGCGGCTGGCGGTGGATCTGGCCGGTGGTTTCATCGCCACGCTGCCCAGCGAGATCGATCTGGATAGCAAGGACGTCGGGCACCTCGTCAGCAAATATTTTTCCGGCGTGAAGAACATCCCGGCACTCAACCGGATCAAGATCGGCCGTTTGATCGAGGCCATGACCGGCGGTACCGCCATGGTTGAATCAATGCACGGCGCCGGGTCGCCACAGGCGCAACGGATCATGATTTTTCGCGAAGGCCGCCTCGATCAGAAAATGAAGCTGGCCAAACGGTTGGCACGGGTTGGCGGTAAGTAGGTCAACCCTCCAGAGACACAGTTGTTGCAACAAAAAAAGGCAGGTGCGTCACCGCTGGCCGCCGAGCACCTGAAGACTGCGGACAATATCCGAAAGATCGATGTGGTTGTCGCCGTTTGCGTTGCCGGCAAGACAGGATGCCGGACCGACGGCCGCTAGGCGTGCCGAATCCTGAAACGTCGTGTCGGCATCGTTTGTGACGGTGAGAATCACTTCGTAAAAGCCCGGGGCCAGACCGCTTAAAAATACGATCTGCCCGTAACCCGTGCGGCTCATGGCTTGGTCTTGCAAATGATTCACGGATCAGTTTCATGCCACGATAGAACCGTCGCTGTCGTAGGATGTGGAACCGTCCAGTTGTACGGCATCATACACTGCCTGATCCGGACCGGTCGCCACCACTGGAGGCGTTGCTCATTTCTTCTACGATCAGTTCGGTCGGAAAGCCATGGTCCGTCAGATACGACTCACCTACGGATATGTTGTTGCCACACATGCCGTCATACAACTTTACTTGATAGATTTTCCATGTTCCCGACATACTGAACTGTGAAAATTCGATTCGGTCGCGGAATACCCCGTCGGTGACGGTTCCTGAAACGAGTGTAGACGCTGGAAAAAATGCTAATCGACGCTGCCAACTTTCAGGGCTGCGAAGATAAATAACAGAAATATAATCTGTAGGCGATAAGCCGATATTCGGCAGCGGCGCGGGTTGAAAATCTCCATCCGTTGACTGTTCAAGCGTCTCCAGCGTATCATGCCGATTCACGGCATGATACGCAAGAAAGGCGTTTTGGATGAGAAAAGTGATCATCACGGTTGCGCCAACGGGAAACGTCCCGACCAAAGAACTCAATCCCCATGTGCCGCTGTCACCGCCGGAAATCGCCGCGGACATTTTTGCCTGTTACCAGGCCGGAGCGACCATCGCCCATATTCATACCCGGGATGCGGAGGGAAGGCCCACGACGGATCCTGCCATCACCCGGGAGATCATCGACCGCGTCAGGAGCAGGTGCGACGTGATCATCCAGCTTTCCACGGGGGCGCGCGCCGGGTCGGGCATGGATCGGGCCGGTTGCATCGACTTGAAACCGGAAATGGCCAGTCTGGCGACCGGGTCATCCAATTTTCCCGCCTCGGTAAATAGCAATTCCCCCGATTTCATCGAAAATCTAGGCAAAAAGATGATCGCCGCGGGCGTCAAACCGGAGATCGAGGCCTTCGACGTGGCCATGATCACCAACATCGGCTTCTATTTGAAAAGGAAGGCGGTCCAGCCGCCGCTGCACTTCAACCTCGTGATGAATGTTCCCGGCTCTATCAGCGGCACGCCCAAGAACCTTCTGCACATGGTGGAACAACTGCCTGCGGGGGCGACCTTTACCGTCACGGGCGTGGGAAAATCACACCTGGACATGATCACCATGGGCGTCGTATTGGGCGGACACGTGCGGGTCGGCCTGGAGGATGTCTTGTTTTATTCCAGCCAAACGGGCCGGCTTGCGTCGAATCTCATGCTGGTCGAGCGAGCGGCTCGCATCATCCGTGCCCTTGGCCACGAGGTGGCGACGGTGGATGATGCCCGCCGGATCTTGGGATTGGCCTAGCCGCCTCCTTGCTGGATTTACTCTTCGTGCCGCTGCGGCTTTTAGCCGGCGGCTGCAACTTTAACAGGAGTCTCGATTGATGATGAATGCCGCTATCACCGGGTGGGGTAAATGTATGCCCCCGGCTGTTTTAACAAACCAGGATCTGGCTTCGTTTCTGGACACCAGCGAAGAATGGATCACCACTCTCACGGGCATCTCCCAGCGGCGGGTCGCCCATGTCCAGCCCACCGAAATGGCCTATGTGGCAGGAGCCCGCGCCTTGGCCTGCGCCGGCTTGCCCGCCGGCAGGCTCGAATTGATCATTTACGGCAGCTGCACCTATGAAGAGCAGGTGCCCAACTCAGCTTCCGGAGTCCAGTTCAGGCTGGGGGCGGAAAACGCCGCCGCCATCGATCTGAACACGGCCTGCACGAGTTTCTCTTATGCATTGACCACCGCCACGGCCATGATCCGCACCGGTGTCGTGGACAACGCCCTGGTGATCGGCGTAGAGGCCATTTCCCCATATATGGACTGGGAAAACCGGAGCGTCGCCGTTTTGTTCGGTGATGGGGCCGCGGCGGTGGTCCTGGAAAAGACCCAGGCTCCGGAAGGCCTGCTCGGCGAGACTTTGGGGTGCATTGCCGATGCCCGCCATACATTGCGGGTTCGCGGCATCGGCGGGGCCTACGTCAATACCGGCGTGATGCTGGGGGACACGATCTGGGATTTCAACGGCCAGGAGATTTTCAAGCGCGCCGTCAAGGGTATGGTTTCGGCGGCGGAAGCGGTGATGGCCAAATGCGGGGTCAGCGCAGATGATATCGACCTAGTCGTGCCCCACCAGGCCAACCTGAGGATCATCATGGCCCTGGCCCAGCGCATCGGGGTGCCGGAGGAAAAGTTGATGCTCACCGTCCAGCGCTACGGCAACATGTCGGCCGCCACCGTGCCGGTGGCCCTGGTCGAGGCCCTGGAAGGGGGCCGGGTCAAGCCCGGGGATTTGATCCTCATGCCGGCCTTCGGCGGCGGGCTGAGCCTCAGCTCCCACCTGCTGCGCTGGGGACCGCGCGTTACGCCTTTGCAGGCCACCGATGTGGATCTTCCCCCATGTCCCTTTACGGGCCTGGAACTGGTCAACGCCATACGGTCGGCCAAGGCTCCGGCGGGCCGGTCCTCGGCAGGCCTCAAGGCTGCGGTGTTTTCCGATATCCCGGTGGGGGCCGAAGGCAGCGGCTGAACCGAATCTCCCTGAAATAACATCAACCTATGGCCGTTGCGGCCGCACCAGCCGCCGGCCCCGTTTGCTCCGGGCCACTTGCGCCCAGCGCATGGGGCCTGGCGCAACGGGTCTGGATTGAGGCCGCAACGATCAATGGCTTGCCGGCACACATTGATGATTTTTACCTGCGCGTGCCGACCCTGGCGGCTTCAGCCGTAAACACGGATGCCGACCCGGCGGATGTGATCCAGCAGCTGCCGGGATCGGAAGGCAGACAGGGCTTTGACATCGAAGCGGTAGGGCATGAGCAGTTCCTCGAGTTCAGAGGCGATGCGCTCGGCGACCCTTCCGAGCCGGCTGCATCACAAAACCGGGATCGCTGAAATATCGTTTCGCGGTATCGACGATGCAGTGATCCTCCAACGCAAGATGCTATAATAACAATAAATATGACTCGTACAGCCCGCGCGAATGCATCCTCCGGCCTGCTTGTCATTTTAAATCCGGATACGTGACCGGCACCCCTTTTTGCAGCCGCGAGCAGAAGCAAAACCGATTTGATGGCAGATGACCCGGCCGGCCAAAACGGCATGCGCTATTGGAAATAGCGGAAGTTGTCGGCATTGATATGCCCCCAGCCCCCTTCCGATCCATCCTGGATGACGAGCCGGGCCGATTGCCCCATAAATTCCCGGACATCCCAGATCACCCGCTTCATGGTCTCTGAATTGGCACCGGTCTGCCGGCGTACCGTGCGCCCGTCCACCTCCAGGGCCACATACAGGGCACCGGCCTTTTTGCCGCCGCCGATCAAGAATCCGATTTTGGGGCCCTGGATTTCGAAGGCAATGGAACGCAACGTGCCTTTGGGCCGGTCTCCCTGCCGGCCTCCCCGCCGCTCACCGGCCCGGCCTGAATACTTTTCGAATGTGCCGATCCAAAAATCGCCTTGATGCTTCGATGGTTGGCGGCGATTTCTGACCGAGGGGTTGTCGCCCTTGGTCGGCTGGCAGGCGAAGGCTTGGCCGGTGGCCGTCCAGTTGCTCAGATCACCGGCCTCGAAATCGCTGTTGATGAACAGCAGGCCTGTAGCCGGCTTTTGCACGTTGCCCGCCTGCACCTTCGGAATGCCGCCGGCCGGAACGGTGAACGCCAGGCGGTTTTTTCCCCACCAGGCTTCGATCCGTTGCCGGTCCGGCCCGCAAAGGACCTCGACCCCGGAATCGGGAATGGTTGTGATCTTCCGCAGATCCAGGCGCAGGCCGCGGCCGTCCTTTGCCGGCCTGGCCGCACCGGCATGATAGAATCCATTTTTCCGGGGCATAATCAGGCCCGTTCCCACCTGGGCGATTTTTACCAGGTAGGCTGGATGGCCTTCATAAAAGGCGCGAAAGACCTCGAAGGCGTCTTGATCACGGTTGAAAATGCGGTCAGAGACCAGGACCGGTTTGAAATGATAGACCCAGTCGGGGGAAGCGGACCGGACGCCTGGCTGGGGGGGCTGCGGTTTGCGAACGGCCTGGTGGGAAGACCGGTGCCCGGTGGAAGCGGCCATTGGCGCCTGAGCCCTTTTAAATGCGGCGGCGCCGTGCCGCCGGACGGCCTGGTAATAGCCCTTTGCCGCCAGATGGCAGGCTTCGCGCAGCGGGATTTCCATGATGCCCGCATAGATGCGATCGCATTCGGCCTGCATATCGGCCAGAAACCGCTGATCGCAGTCATCCCGGGCGGCATTGCGCTTTCCGTAACAGTCGTCGTGGCGCTTGCAGGCCCTGGAGACCGGAACCGGCTTGATCCCCCCGTACAAGGACTGAAACTGCCGCTTTGTTTCCGGGGGCGGCCAGGTATCGGGGATGAACGCGTTGCGCCAGTCGCCTTCGGCCCCGCAATGCTGCCCGGCACCGGCCGGCATCGGGACGATCAGAAGAAGCGGTATAAGCGCCAGGAAAATGATCGCCATCACGGCCGGTGCCTGATTGGGCCGGCCCTGCCCCTTGAGTCCATCCTTTCTCATCGTTTTCTCCCCTTTTCTGGATTGAGCGCGACCAACCTCCCGGGGTCTTTGGAGACGTCATTGCTGCATCGCTTTAATCTTCTTTTTGAGCCAGGCGGGCATCTTGGCGCTGGATGGCAGCTTCAGGGACGTTTCGGCCTGTTCGGTCTCCGTCGAAGCTGTTTTCGGAGCCATCCGGGGCCTGCCGAGTTCCATCATACTCGATACCCGGGTAAAACCCGTGGGGGGCTCGAACAGCGCATCCGGCTGGTCGCCTTTTTTGATATTTCGAAGCTCGGTGATCTGTCCACTTTGGCTTTTAGTACGAAGGGGAAAGTCGATTTTCGATGAACTCCAGATCGTGCTCGTGCTCGTCCGGGCGACGCCCATGACCTCGACCGTGGTGGTCACCCGTCTCTTTTGGCATCGAAACCCCTGTACGGTCTCCGTGCCAAGTTCTTTTATGTCCTGAGCCTTCAGGAAATCACCCTTGGCCTTTTCCCACTCGGCTTCATTCAAGGGGTGTTCGGTGTAGCGCTTATTTTCCGGAGATAAAATCCAGTGCACCTGCTTGTCCCTGCGCAAGATCATGATCATCGTCCCCTGTCCGGATGGATGATTCATTTCGAGCCGCAGCTTCTCCGGCATGGAGTAGATCTTGCTCTTTGCTCGAATCTGGCCGTCGGGACTTACTATGACTTGCTCTGCGCGGAATTTTTGAATTGTTCCGGCCATGAGTGGAGCTGCGAATCCCAGCAGGCACGTCAGACAAATCATCCAAAACCGGCCGTATTTTTGCATTGCAACCTCCATTGGGGAAAAGGGGAATCGGTTTCCACAGGTGACAGGTTCGAAATAATGAATTCAGCGGTTTGTCATTCCAGGGCGTCTGTTTCGAAAGGTTTCAACCCGATGCAATACGGACGGATCATGGTCCAGGTCGAAACCCTCTTTTGCCGCAACGGTATCGGATACTTGCCACTGTGTTACGCGATGATACCCTATCGGATGCGGATGATCAACGATGTCCTGCGATCCGGCTGAAGGGTGGCCCAATATCATTCGCTTACGAACATGGAGCGGGCCAGCCGGGGGCTCTTTGCTATCGATTGTATCTATGCTCTTTTGCGGCGATGGGCCGCCACGGTCCAAAATCGCGGCTGCGCGGCATAACCGGCCAGACGGGGAAGATTGCGTTCCGAAAAAGTCTGAATTAAGCTTTGGCGCCGCAAGCGGGGATGCCTAGAATTTCCTTACCAGCCGTCGTGCAACCTGGTACACTTTTGGCTGCGATTGGAAAGATAAAACAGGATAAGGCGGGATAGATGAAACGGTTTTCATGGACGGAATTGTTCCTGGATGAAGAGCAGCATGGGCCTGTTAAAAGTGAAGCCCTTTTTCGGCTGGACGACCTTCTTTACGAATGCTGGGCACTGGGCAAAAATGTCATTCTCGGGTGGGCCCCCTGCCCCGATGGGATCGATCTGCTGGTCGTGCCGCACTATGTCATCGGTGAAGCCATCGCGCCTGGCGCAGCGGCGAACGGAACCGCGTATACATCGGCGCGTATCGGTGAAATGATACAGGAAATCGTGGCCGGGCCCAAGATGCTGGCGGTGGAAACCCTGCATCTGCTCGGCCGCTTGCTGCAACGCGAACCGTTGCACTTGGCCCTGCCTTCTTCCCAAATCAGCGATTTGCCGCCCCGCGTAGTCAGTTCCCTCGTCAAGCGTTACAGCATCACCTTTGTCCGGGACAGGGCCGTGGCGCTCTTTGACGTGGTGGGATTTTCCAGATACTCCCCGCTCGAGCAGGCCGTTCAGCTCAACAGCCTGGCCTATTCGGTCAACACGGCCTACAGCAAACTGCGGGACCGGAAAATCAAGATCCGCTTTGCCCGCACCACCACCGGAGACGGCTTCTATCTGTGGAACCGCGATCGAAACCTGGACGCCAATATCGATCTTTACCACTTCATGCATCTCGTGCTGGCCGACAACGCCATAGCCCGCAGCAAGGCGCGCGGCAATACCACGCCGCAGTTGCGGGCCTGCTTCCATGCCGGCGGCCATTATGAGTTCTATCAATCCGAGGGGCTGAACCCGACAACCTTCAGCTACATTGTGGGCGATGTCACCATCGAACTTGCCCGGATGATCGAGCAGGCCAGGGCCGGTCAAATCCTGGTGGGCGACTTCGAGATTCCTGTCGACGAGTCCGCAGCCGCAACCGGCCCCCTGAGCGCGGTTGATTTCATCGACTTGGCCCAGGAACGGCTGTCAGACCTGAAAGGGATCATTCTGGGGGGCGATCCGGTGGCTTCGATCAAATGCTACCTCACCGGGTCGGGTCAAAAGGACGGCGATTTCGGGATTCACAAATACCGGATCAAAGATAAGCACGGGTATGCCAGAAATGTTTTCAATGCCAAGGTCAACATTCACCGGATCAGCGGTCAGCCCATATTCCTGGGGATTCAGGATGCCGCGCTGGCCGATTTCGGTATCGTCCGCTGGACCCTGTGACAGCGAGGTTGATCGGTAACGGCGTCATACACTGAGACACCGCCTCGATCAGATCCCTGTGTAATCCACGCGCACGAAAAGATACTCGTGAACGATGCCCTTGTTCCAGGATAGACCAGGCTAGTTCAGTGTGGATATGGGAATGGATATGATGGGCAGTGCCAACTTGTCCGTTCGTATGATGGAGCGAATTCGCTCACCCCTGGATACTTCTCCAGCATCCGTCTCCGTGATGTAATAGTACAGTTCCGATACGCCGTGGTACATATCCAGGGCAATCAGGTCTATGCTGACGGTTCCCACAGTCCCAGGGATCATGAACTCGGGTGTACTGAATCCCACGCTGTCCTGATCCGTACCCAGAGCCCTAAAAAAGAAATCATAGACAACATCCGCCGATTCCGGCGAGTCGGCCACTGTGCAAGCGTACTTTTGAACAAATTCCATTTCAATGCGTTTTAAAGCGTACTTCAGTGGTATATTGTCTTCAAGAAAATGGCATTCCACATATATCTTTCGATCTTTGAACGGCATGAAATCCTTTTCCGGAAGCATGGAAATCAGTTGATCCAGGCTGTGAGTGACAAGTCGCTGCTCGGTTGCTCCAAAGTATTGATCATGAACCCCGCGGGTGGAACAGGATGAACAAAATAAAATTACTGTTAGCATGGCCAACGCAGTAAGAATTGTTTTTCCATTCATCGATCAGATCCCTCCACAGGGTGTGAGATAAGGAAATCCGAAGAATAATCCAAGCACATACTAAAACATTTTTCAGGCTGTTTTAACACAGATATCCCGGCAGGAACAACACAAGAAAACAGAAGCAAAACACCCCAGGTGTCGCGATCCGGATGGGAACGTTGGCGCCTACCGGCCCGTTTTCGATACACGCCAGGGCGAAGGTCGTTTTGCCGCCCCCCTGTCCGGTGGCCGCCGTCAACCACCATTAGATCATCGAGGGTGGCTGTGACAGAGGCCGTTATTTAGCGGGCAAGCGGTTCCATGAGTAAAATCGATACAAAACGATATCACGGGGCTATTTCTCTAATCCACCACCCCATTTCTGAGGCAGCGGCGGGTCATCGCAGCGCGGATTTCAGCAGGGGAGGCATTGCCGCCGTTGAACTGGATGGCCACTTTCTTGCCTGAAAGTCGCCCGCGGATCTTGATCGCCGCGCGCAAGGCGGCCGCGCCGGCCCCCTCGGCCAGGTTGCGGGTGTGAAAGGCGGCCAGGGCGATGCCCTCGTAGAGTTCCTCTTCGCTAAGGAGGATAAAGTCGTCCAGGTGCTGGGCATAGATGGAAAAGGGCAGTTCGTAGGCCGTGCCGGTGGCCACGCCGCCGGCGAAGGTGGTGTTTGCGGCCGTGACGATGCACGTCCTGGCCAGATTCCTGGCCGAAGGCGCCTTCGACCGCTACCTGAGGCGGCTGCGCGCCGCCGTCCATGATCAGGTGCTCAAAACCGCAGCGGCGGTGCAGCGGGCATTTCCCCCGGAATGCCGCCTGGCCCTGCCATACGGCGGCAACATGCTCTGGGTCGAGCTGCCCTCCGAGGCCGATGGTACCCGGATTTACCAGCAGGCCATAGCGCACGGGATATCCATCGTTCCTGGCGCGGCCTTTTCCACCACCGATCGCTACGGCCGCTATATCCGGATCAGTTGCACCAGGCCTTTCGACGAAAGGATCCGGGAAGCGGTCGATACATTGGCAGCCCTGGTGCGCCGCTGATCTAGTATTGTTGCTTGATCCGGATATCTCGGCCATTACCGGACGCCATCATATCACTATCTCGTTGCAGATTCTGGCCTCTCAAAGTACCATTGCCACATGAGGCCAAAACCTATCCCGAAGGCATCATCAAAAGGTTTCTGAAAATCCTCATATTTAACCTCGCAGAAGGCATATAGTTGTTCCCAAATATTGACTCCGAGCATGCTTTGTCCTGAAACGCTGTCATGGCGGCATTCATTTAATGGGTTATCGAAGTCTATGTCACACCATGTACTGGAAAAGCAGTTTACCCCCCCGATACAAAATGGAATTTTTAGGTAAGGAGAAATCATCCACCAGTTATGTCCTTGCCGGCCATCCGTGCGAGCCAGAAAGACGGTCATATCAAAAGTAGCATGGATTCTATTAAGAAACTTGCTTATACTTCCAAAAGTCCTGGTACCTCGCCAACGGAAACCGAAATAACAACGATCATCTGTAAAGGTATCTATATTATATTCCATAGCCACATCAAACATATGCAGGACAATGTTGTCTTCGGCCATACCGAATGTGTTCAAAGGCTTGAACAGATCGAAACTTCCTGAATGGTTTTTCAGATTGGTTTCATCGTGACCATGGTCACCCGTAAAATCAACGAACCCATAAAGCTCCATGTCAAATGGCAAATCGTTGGTTTCAAATTCAGGTGTCAATGTGACAAATTCTCTTTCTGTGTCATCTTGGTAAGAAATGTTAAACCACCAAAACGGTTTCGCTTGATCCTGAGCGAACCCAATCCCTGTAAAAACAAAATGTTCAAAAAAGATAATGGTCAGAAACCAGAAAAAATATCTACTCATGTAGATTGCCTCCGTGATTGCTCTGCTTGCCTCTTCTTTGTGCCCATGATTAACGGTTTATTCCGAAATATGCCCGAAAGGAGCACTGTTGTCAGTCGATTGAAATACTGTTTAGCAAGATGCACGCCATAAAATTTTCGCTATTAATCCAGGTAGGTTGTCAAAATAATTGACAAATTTTTTCATATGTGCCAAAAAATTTTGTCATATATGATAGTTTTTGATTTTTTGTCACATGCGACAGATTTCGGGGGGGAGAGTGATGACCATTAATGATAAGGAGTTCTTCCACCAAGCGTCCAAACGAATCTGCAGTAACCTGGACGCAAAAACCATGCTGACAGACATCCACAAGTATCTTGAAGATTTCATGCCCGCTCAAACGCTGGATTTAAATACATACGATCCGGGAAACCGGATACTTCGCAATATCGCTTCTTCAAGTTTCTATTCTGAGATGCCATCGCATTATCCGGCCAAGTTGTCCAAAGAAGCCGCACTATTCGTTGAAAAAGGTCGTTATGGCCCGGTGGTTAGCATGATTAACCGGTCAGAAATGCAGCCAGTGGCAAAAGAGGTTGAATTGAAAGCAAAACAGTCCCCACTTTGCTTTTTGCTGCTACACCTGAAAGTGGCCGAAAAAAGGCTCGGTGAACTTGTGATTTCAGCGCGGGGGCGAGACTTGTTTAGCAAAGAACACGCTCGTTTGCTGGAACTCCTGCACGATCCTTTTGCCATTGCCATTGCAAACATCTTAAAGCACCAGGGAGTCTTGCGCCTGCATAAGAAGTTGTCCGATGACTACCGCTACCTGGCCAACGAGTTGCGCCAGATTTCAGGTGCCGAAATTATTGGTGAAGCGTATGGATTAAAACCCGTTATGGAAATGGTTCGGCAAGTGGCCCCATTGAATAGCCATGTGTTGCTCTTAGGCGAGACCGGTGTGGGCAAGGAAGTTATCGCCAATGCAATTCACTATTTTTCGCTGCGGCACAGCGGTCCGTTTATAAAGGTCAATTGTGGCGCATTACCTGAAAACCTGGTTGACAGTGAACTCTTCGGTCATGAAAAGGGGGCTTACACGGGTGCCGGAACAACCCGCCGGGGCCGATTTGAGAGGGCTCATGGCGGCACGATTTTTCTAGATGAAATTGGTGATCTTCCACTTTCTGCACAAACACGGCTTTTACGTGTAATTCAGGACAAAACCATTGAACGGGTGGGAGGCAGGGATCCAATCAAGGTGGATATTCGCATCATCTGCGCCACACACCGGGACCTGCAACAGATGGTCCTTGAAAAATCCTTCAGAGAAGATCTGTGGTTCCGGCTCAACGTGTTTCCAATAACGATCCCGCCGTTGCGACATCGAAAAGCAGATATCCCGGATCTGGTCAAACACTTCGTCCAAAAGAAATGCCGAGAGATGAGAATTCAAGCTCATCCGACGATCTCTTCGATTCAAATGAAAAAGCTAATAAAACATGATTGGCCCGGGAATGTGAGGGAGTTGGAGAATTCAGTTGAACGGGCTCTCATACACGCTTTAATCGGCGCATCTGATGAAAGACTGATTTTTGATGGTATAAGCAGGCCGCATCGGCAATTTTATCCTCTATGCCCCAGTATCGAGCAAGACGTGCTCACCTTGGACGAGGTGATGCGGAATCATATCGAAAATGTTCTCTTGTTGTGTAAGAACAGAATCGATGGTCCAAATGGGGCTGCCGGCCGTTTGGGTGTAAACCCCAGTACACTCAGGCACCGCATGCGCAAACTTGGCATCACGTTTGGCAAAAGAAGAAAAGCAACTGAAAATTAGCTTGGTGCAGTTCAGGGACAAAGTGATCGGAGGTGTTGATTGATCCGGATAAGGTGTCCCTACGAAAAGCAACGACCGGCCGTCTTTGCAGGGCATGGGTAAAAGTCGTGAAAGCGATGAGCCTCAGGGAAGCTGAAGTTCCCGGCAAAAGGTGGTCAGGGGCAGCACCCGCACGCCGTCGCGCAGGTAGTCCGCCTGCCCGTTGTGAACCTGGTAGAATCGATCGATCGGGGTTCTGCCCATAAAGTAATAGAGGTTGGAAGAGACATTCGTTTCCCCGCTTTTGCATTCGACGGCGAATCGGGGCTGACCGTCTTGAAGGACGACGAAATCGACCTCCCGGCGATCCGTGTCGCGCAAAAAACGCAATTCCATGCGAAATCCCTCGGTATCCTCCAGCCAGTGACCGTACTTGAGCAGAAGGGAAGCGACCAGGTTCTCGAAACGCGGCCCGGGTTCCGCAACGAGCGACCAATCCCCGAGGTAAAGCTTCTGCTCCTTTTTGACCGCGCAAACCCTCCGGCTGCAGTAGGGTGGAATGCGAAAACAGTAATAGAGGTGCTCAAAGATCTGGATCCAGCGATCGGCCGTTTCAAAAGAAACTTGCATAACCTCGGCCAGGTTTCGAACCGACAGGGGCGATCCGACACGGTGCGTTAGCTCCTCTGCCAGCAATTCCAGCAAGCTGATTTCCCGGACCCGTTCGAGTTCACGGATGTCGTCATAGATCACCCGTTGCAGCCGTTCCTGCTGCCAGCGGCGCCAGAAGCGCTCGTCGCCTTTGAGAAAAGGTTCCGGAAAGCCACCGAATCGCAGCAGGCCGGCAACCACGTCCGGCTTGGGCTGCGCATCCAACTCGGATGGGGAAAACGGGTGCAGGCGGTAGTAGTGGTACCGTCCCTGTAGAGAGTCGCCGCTCTTGCTGTAATAATCCAGGCGTGCCGAGCCAGTGATCAAAAAGGAGACCCGGGATCGGTTGGCATCGTAAAGGCCCTTTACAAGATTGCGCCATCTTCCGAATTTGTGAATATCGTCCAGGACGATGCACTTCTGGTTCGATGGCAGCTCCCCCTTGAGCAGGGCCTTTCGATCCTTGACGACATCCCAATTGAGATAGGCGGGCCGGCCTTCCGGGCCATCGCCGAGACACGCTAAGGCGAAGGTCGTCTTGCCGACCTGTCTGGGGCCGCCGACAAACACCATGCGATCATCGAAGTCGGCAGTTACAGGGGCCGTTATGTAGCGGGCAACCGGTTCCATGAGTAAAGTCGACTTCACCTGACTTTACTCATGCCGGTTGACATGGTGCCATGCGCTCCCGGAGGGGGCTTGTCACTTGCGGTACAAGTCGGGATGTGTCCCCATTTTTTCAAGATTCTTTCCGCGTTGCTAAGTGCTGAACGTCTCTTTCAAGGTTCGTCGCGTGATCTCAGTGGGAATGGGAACTTCGAAGGGCAGTCCATTTTGCAGGTTGACCTGCTTGTACAAAGCAGAAGGGGCTTTTGTGGAAAATTTCTTGGTACGACCGCCAAAGGCGGACAGGCCATCAATGAGCCCAATCGGGCCGATCCAAGCAAAAAGTCTTGCAGGTTTGATACCTTTAATATAATAGATTTTATAAAATATGATTCTTTAGCAATGCTGACCTTAGAATCTGGGAGATCGTCCATTCTGTCTTGACAGCGGGCTGGCGCTGACAAATGCTGCCCTTGCCGTCCGCGATCTTTTCATCGCCGAACAGTGGTCGGTAGCCGTTCCACCATCGATTGGGTTCCGTATGCTTATCCAACAGAATGCAACCACCTACCGCACGATGACTGAAATCGCCGTTCATCGTCTGCGCGAGGCCATCGTCAGCGGGAAACTGGCTCCCGGAACACGTCTCATCCCAGCCCGCTTGGAAGAGGAGATGAACCTGAGCCGGGTCTCGATCCGTGAAGCGCTGCGCGAAATTTCGGGGATGGGTCTGGTCGTCTCCGTGCCCAACAAGGGAGCGATCGTCTCCGAGCCGCCTGAGCTGGAAGAGATTGTTGAGATCTTCGAAATCCGCTTTCTTTTGGAAGGCAAAGCCGCCGAGGTGGCCACCAAGCGCATCGCGGATTCCGAAATTGCACAAATCCAGGCATGCCACCAACAGATGCTTCAACAAGTGGCCGCCCCGATCCATTACTTTTCGCTCAACCGTGAGTTTCATCTCATTCTCTACCGAGAATCGAAGATGAACCACCTTTGCCAAATCATCAACCAGATGATGGACAAGGTTCAGTCTTTCCGCTCGCGCTTTCCATTTCGCGATTCGGATTATCGGATTTTCAACAGCGGGCATGAAGACATCATCGCGGCCTTGATTCAACGCGATGCCAAAGGGGTCAAAGAAGCCGTGATTGCCAATGTTCGAAGCGGGCTAGACACTTTGATGAAGGTGTTCCCGGCCCCCTGAGGCTTCGCAGCACGGCCTTTGCTTCGAACGCCCTCCGTAAAGGCCCGCAGCCCCGCTTGCCGTCACTGCCGCGGCAAGCGCCTTCATCTTCACCAATCGCTCCTCGTTCTTCCCCGCTAATCCATCACGTTTGCGGAAAGAAAGCACCTGCGGCCTTCTTGCCCGATCCCTCGCCGAGGGCTGGCGCTGGTGTATCGTGGTGTCTCCACAGGGCCAAGTAGCTTGTATCCAACTGTTTTACAAGATTTTTTCCCATCCTGAAGATTATGCCGGAACCAAGTCAGGGCGTCTCTGTCAGCGAGAACCGAGACGCTTGACAGATTTTATATTTTATATTATATAAAGTTCAAAGCTTGGCCGAGCCAGGGCGTTGTTGCTGAAAAATCCCTATATTTTATGGATAGTTGGCAAATGAACACCGATTTTTTGCACCCAGGCCGTCTCCACGGCAAAAATCACTCTCTGCAGGCGACCGGCTGCACGACGATCCGCGCCAAGACCGAGGGCAGGGCCGGTTTTCCGCTGGCCAACGGCCAGACGCTTTGCCCATGCGCCAATCAACGCCACTTTGGCTGCGCGTCCATGCCCGCCCACTGTTTCAAACAGCGAGAAAAAGCGAAAAAAGAGGTAAGGCGATATGAAACACAATGGTCCTTTGAGCGGAATACGAATATTGGATTTTACCCATGTTTTAGCCGGGCCATTTACCACATCTATTTTGGGTGACCTTGGGGCGGAAATCATCAAGATTGAAAATCCGAAGGGCGGGGACAGCACCCGACTCAATGGGCCTCCGTTTCAAAATGGCGAAAGTGCCTTTTTCTTCTGCGTCAACCGCAACAAGAAAAGCATCTGCGTCGATCTCAAAAATCCGCAAGCCGCACCAGTAATAAAAAAGATCGTAGAAAAATGTGATGTCGTTGTGGAAAATTTTCGTCCTGGTGTCATGGAGCGCCTCGGAATCGGTTATGGCGAACTGAAAAAGCATCGACCCGATCTGATCTACGCATCTTTGAATGCCTTTGGTGCGGCCGGAATCTACAAGGATCGCCCCGGTTTCGAGTTGATCATCCAGGGCCTGACCGGACTGGTCTCCATCACCACTCCTCCTGGAGAAAAACCGGCAAAAATCCAAATCCAGATTGTCGATCTTTGCGCAGGAATGTTTCTCGCCATAGCAATCTTGTCGGCCTTGTACCACCGCAGCAAGACGGGGGAAGGCCAACAGGTCGAAACATCCCTGTTACGGTCCACGATGGCGATCATGGCCAATTATATCGGCATGTTCTTGATGGCCGGCGTCGTTCCCAAGGGGATGGGAACCCGCAACGCCCAGGCGATGCCTTCACAGGCCTTCGAGACCAAAGATGGATATATCTTGGTCGTTGCGCATGCCAATCAATGGCCGAAATTTTGCCGGGCTATCGACAAGCAAGAGTGGATCGATGACGACAACATGGGAAAAGACTCTTACCGCATCGAAAATTATGACAAGGTCGAAGCGCTCATCAACGGCGTCCTGAGGACCAAAGAAACGAAGGACTGGCTCGAGATCTTCAGAATCCACCAAGTGGCCGCCGGGCCGATTAATACGGTCGAAGATCTGTTTTCAGACCCCAATGTGCTGGAAAGCGATTTGGTTGTAACGATGAAGCATCCCAAGGCGGGCGAAGTCAAATTGCTCGCCCCACCGTTCATCCTCGAAAAGACGCCGGCCTCCGTAGTGCTCCCCCCCCCATTGCTTGGACAACATCTAAATGAAATTCTGGCAGAAACCGGTTTTTCCGAAGCAGAAGTGACACGTCTCATAGAAAACAGAGTGATATCGGCATGCCTTCGCAACAGGGACGGACAATCTATTAAACCGTAAAGGAGAAAAACAATGAATCGGCGAATATTGGAATTTGTGTTGATCACAGGTCTGTTGACGCTGACCGCATCGCCTTGTTTTTCGAAAACCGAAACCACAACCGTCAACCTGATGTCAGCCCCGTTTGGTACCGGGTCATACGTTCTGAGCGCGGCCTTGGAAGATCTCGCAAAAAAGCACCATGATTGGTTGAGAGTCAGCCACTCGGAAAGCCCAGGCCTTGTCTTCAATATCAAAAAGATCGACAAGGAGCAGGATTTAAAGGCAAAAACCATCATCTCCTCCACAATCGGCGTCAATTGGCTGGCCGAAAACGGAAAGGCCCCGTTTGACCGACAATATAAAGGGGTCAAGCTGATCGCGAACTATAATCTGATTTCTGTCTGGTTGGCGACTTTGGACAAAAAACTGCAGAAGCCATCCGATTTCGTCGGTAAGCAGATCGCCCTTGGGCGCGCCACTCAAATTTCTTGGGCCATCCAACCGGAGATGGTCATCCGCAGCGGCTGGGGGATTGCGGACAAAACCAATCTTCAGCACATCGGCACCGGTCCGTCTGTATCGGCCCTGCTTGACGGTCTGGTCGACGCCATCGTAATCGGTGGATACCTCAATCCGAAAACCTTCGAGTTCTCCTTGAGCCCCCAGACCAACGAACTGATTGCCTCTGGAAAAGAGATCAACCATGTCTCCTGGGGTCTCGATGCGATTGCCAAGACAAAGGAGACCGGAATCCCGATAACGGAGATTACAATTCCCGTAACTGCCATCGATGGATTGAAAAAGCCAATCGAATCGTTTACCGACAGCGTTGCATGGTGCGTCTCGTCAGAATTTCCCGAAGAGATCGCTTACGAAGTCGCCAAATTGATCATCCAGCACTGTTCCGACTTCAGTGCCTATCACAACCTTGGCAAACTGATGACCCCGGATTCCCTCCCGTTTGGATGGGGCAAGGAACAAATTCATCCAGGTGCCCTGAAAGCCTACAGAGAGGCAGGCATAATCGAATAGCGATTTATACGCAAAAGGAGTGCCCCATGGGACGGGGCCCTCCTTATCAACCT
Organism: Desulfobacterales bacterium; assembly: GCA_963668645.2. GTDB lineage: Bacteria > Desulfobacterota > Desulfobacteria > Desulfobacterales > UBA2174 > UBA2174. The sequence goes on along the minus strand of CAXXWC010000019.1, from coordinate 628,013 downwards.
GAAATCGCAGGGGCTGCAAATGGGAACTGCATCCAAAATTAATAGAATCGTTGAGCCAGTTTTGATTGTCGTCGGAATCTTTATGGTATTGTACCATATGCTTAGCAGCCAATATTTAATCGCCGGAGCTTACGAGCACCAGTCCATCCATTTGATGTTTGTTTTTGTCATCGTATTTCTCAGCAAAATTTTAAAGAGCAAGAATTCATTGGCCCATACATTTTATATCACGCTTAGCATCTTGGGCGTTTTTTCCATGCTTTATGTCATGTTGAACATGGATCACCTTGAAGAAGTGATCGGGTACCCGGAACGGATGGATATGGTTGTCGGTGTAGTCATCATACTCCTATGTTTCGAAGGGACCCGCGTGGCCTGGGGAATCACCCTTCCAATCGTAGCGGCGCTCTTTGTTGCCTACTTCTTTCTCGGTCATTTGATTCCGGGTGATTTGGGGCACAGGCCATTTAATTTTGATTATATTATTTCCTATCTGAGCATCGGACTTTCTGGGGTTTTCGGCAGTTTTCTTTCCATTTCAGCGAACCAGGTCTTTCTTTTCGTCGTTTTCGGGGCACTGTTGGGCGTCATCAAGATAAACGATTTTTTTAATGAACTTGGCAAGCTTGCCGGCCGCTTTCTCCAGGGGGGACCCGGTCATACCGCTGTCATCTCGAGTTCTTTGGTTGGCATGGTTTCCGGTGCCCCGGTGGCCAATGTCGCCATCACAGGCGCCTTCACGATCCCCTACATGAAAAGCATCGGTTACAGCGCCGAAGAAGCCGGAGCGATTGAAGCGACCGCCTCGACCGGTGGCCAACTGGTCCCCCCGGTTCTCGGTGCGGCCGCTTTTTTGATGGCCTCCTTTCTCGGCGTTTCATACACCGATGTTATGATGGCCTCCATCATGCCGGCGATCTTTTTCTACGTCTCCGTGGCGGCCGGCGTTCAGTTCATGGCGGTGAGCAAAAACATATCCGCGCCCAAGGAACGCGTCGATTATAAAATCATCTATAAGCGCCTCGCCCTGTTTGTCCTGCCGCTCGGCGTGATTTTCGTGCTCCTGTTGCTCCGCTTCAGCCCCATGGTCGCGGGTTTCTGGGCTATTCTGGTCGCCATCGCCCTGAGTTACCTCTTTCCAGACACCCGACCGACCTTTTCGGCCCTTTGCAGGAACCTGTCCAACGGTGCAGCGGTCGGCGCCAACATCGGTATCTCTCTCGCGCTGGTCGGAATTATGGCCCAGTGCCTTATCACGACCGGAATGGGGTCGAAAATCGCCGGCCTGGTTCACACCTTGAGCCACGGCAACATTTTCATCGCACTCGTCATAACGATGATCGTCTCGCTGATCCTCGGCTGCGGAGTGCCGCCGGCAGCCGCCTACAGCCTTGTGGCCATCGTCGTCATCCCTTCGCTGGTCCAGCTCGGCATCGCGCCGATGTCGGCCCATTTCTTCAGTTTCTACTTCGCCATCATCTCGGCCATTACGCCGCCGGTCGCCTTGGCCGCGCTCTCGGCCTCGGGAATCTCCAAGGGCAACTACATGAAAACCGGCATCTTGGCCTTCAAACTCGCCTTGCCCGGATTCATCATCCCCTATTTGATCGTTTTTAATCCGGTCTTGATTCTGCACGTCGAAAGCAGAATATGGGCCATCGGCTCACTGATATCGATACCGATCGGTTTGATCACGCTAACAGCCTTTACTTATAACTGCGGGATCCTCAAATTTAGCGGAATCGAGAGGATCATCTGCCTGCTGAGTTCCGTTGCCATGTTCGCCTATTGTCTTTTTCGGCATTTTGAAACCATACCGCTGGAATACCCTTTCTTGGTCATCGGATTTGTCCTTTTCTTTGTCCTATTGCGCGGTCAACTGAAACGAAAAGCACTCTGTCGCAACGATTTTTCGGCATAAGGAGCTTCTGCACCATCGGTTTTGGTCGGCGCAGAACGGGGGAAACAGAAGGCCGGTTCTCTGACACGGTTGACGGCCTGCAACGATGCGGATCCGAGGATTTGAATCTGTTCCGGTCTGATGTTCCCGTGACATCAGACCGGGCGCCTCTGAGCATTGCTGGCTCCTTGCTTGTAATGGTGGCGGTCATGGCGGTAGTGGGCACATACGGAAAAGGAGCCCCATCAGTAAATTGAATAAATCAATGTCCCCATCTTTCGTTGGACCTGGACCGCCGAGCAGCAGGGGGCGTTTGCTTCGAACGTCTTTTTCAAGGTTAAAAAGATGTTTTTAAGGGGTTTTTGGGTGCTTTTTATGGATTAACAATTTGTAATAATGGAATAATTTCTGGTCCGACGCCACGTCCGTCATGTCCTTGGCGGCCTTCAGATTCGCCTTGGAAGCAAACCCTCCGTCCAGGGCGACTTTGAGCGGGCAGCGCCCATAAATTATTTCTTGCCGATCGAGCATCGTCTGGGTCAAAGTCGCATCGGCCGGGTTGCCTTCGACGATCTGACAATCGAGAATCAGGTTCGAGCGGCCGCCGGTCAGACAGATCTTGTGACCGAAAAATGTGTCCCGCCGATCCTTGACGATGATGTCGGTATGCTCCTCGAAGATCGACACGAGCTTTTCCGAGGCCGGAACCCGTTCACCGTCGATGACGCGGCGCTGGGTCTGCGCGATACCTTTTTCGGTCAGTGCAACATATCGTTCCAGTTCAAAAAACAGGCCAAGCGCGGCCAGGTTGTCAATACCAACGTTTTTGAGCCGTTCGATAGCGCGCCGGGCCGAAGCCAACGACTTTTTCGTGTACTTGATCATGTCGACGTAGGCCCCAAGACGTTCATCTTTACTGTGGGCGTACTGGTTTTTACCATGCGCTGCTTGGTCACCCGTCGGTGATCGTGGTATCCAAATCGGCCCAGGCCAAGATCCTGGGCAGCATCCTGCAGTCGGCTCAGCCCCCGGACACAATCATACAACTGGCTCGAATCACTCGGTTGGTGGATGTTGCTTTCGACCACCGGACAATCGATGCGCGCCGTTCGGCCCTTTTCGATTTTTGCTTCCTTGGCATAACCGAGCACTTCAAGGTTGATCGCCTCCCAAGTCTGATGCGACAAAAGCGCCGGATACTCTAGCTGTCGACCAGATGAAAAGCCAAGTCCTGGTAGGTCAATGCTTGGAGCCTCATCACCGCGGCCGCTCGCAGCACCTGCTCGGCGTTCATGCCTTTTGCCCCGGCACGGCTATCGGAACGGCGCCCCTTGCAAAGATTTTGCAGCACGAACTCGGTGATGATAGGTTTGCTGTTCAGGATGCAGGAGATGACTTCGAGCTCTTGGGCTTGGATGTGACTGGCGATCTCGGGCATCAGGGGCATTTGGCGTTGCCATTTTTCGCGCATTTTGTGTGGGGCCTTTTCTTGGCTTTGTTAGTATTTACGGTTGCTTGGCGACATTGTTTATACTACGCTCAGCCAGAAAAACCAGCACAAAATGCGTTTTTTTTATATCTGCCGGATAGTTACGGCTGCGGATGGACACTAACTATCGCCCTCTTCATTTCCGTCGTAACCCACAATCATTCAAATTTAAAACGAAACACGCCTGCAATGGGACAATTGAAGGCGCCTTTGGGGTTCTGGCCACCACACAGTTCTGTATTACGGAACAAAACTTTTCCATTCGGAACATTCTGATTGACTTACAACGTATCGCGTGGGCAATCGTAAATCAGTGGCGGCATTTTCATCTCTAATGCCATCAGGACATTCTATTTAAACACGTTTCATCAACCGGCACGCCGCTTAAAGCTAAATATAACAGATGATATTTTATCCAATTTCACATCACGGATATTCATCATACGAAAAGGAGGTGAACAGCAAACAGTATCTCTGTCAGAGTATCGTTGGTGCAACCGTAAAATACGTTCAATTACAGGAGGCTTCAATGAAGATTCGACTCGGCAAAGTGGAAAGGCTGGCAACAATCCCCGGTAAGGGTTTCCTCGAAGGACCGTCCTACTGTCCTGATGACGGCCACCTGTATTTCGTCGAAATCGAAGCGGGCTGGATTTCCAGGGTTTCGATGGCCGGCCAGTATGAACAGTTCTATAAAATTGGGGCCCCGGGGGATCTGATGGGGCCCAACGGCATGATCTACGATAGCAGAGAAAAGCGTCTTCTGATCGCGCACCGTGACATGGGCATCGTCTCGCTGGACCCCAAAACCCAAAAGGCCGAGGTAATCGTCGGCGATTATAAAGGCAAGAAGTTCAATGGACCGAATGACCTGATCATCGACGCCGGGGGGAATATCTTCTTTTCCGATCCCTGGGGTACCAGCGTATCAAACCCAACCGGGACGGTATATCGCTGGGATGCACAGACGGGACGGCTGGATCCGTTCATGGAGCACTTGGCCTTTCCCAACGGTATTTTGCTGTCACCCGACGAGCAGTTCATCTACGTTTGCGAGTTCGGCCAAAACCGGATCCTGCGGGCCTTCATGGCTGACGGCGGCAAGGCCCACGTATTCTTGCACGCCATGACCTACTTCACCGGGGGAATGGGCCCCGACAGCATGGGGATGGACGTCCTGGGCAACCTCTACGTGGGCCACTTCGGCCATGGCAAGGTATTCGTGGTCGAACCTCGGCTCGGTGAAATCATCGAAGTGATCGAGGTCCCCGACGCCGCCGCCCTCGGCACCGACAACGCACGGTTTGGTGGCCCGGACAACAAAACCCTGTTCATCACCGAGGGTTTCCAGCGCATCATCTACAAGGTATCCGTTTCCATCCCCGGCCTCCCCATTCCCTATTTAGGGGGATAACGCCTGCCGTGAACCGATCGATCGCGGAGTGCACCCGACTGTTTTATAGTACACTCCGCGATCACTACGGCGATCGCCTGCGCCGTTATTGCCGGCCCGTCAAAAATCCGCAGAATTTTGCGCCGGTAGTATGGGGCCCCGAAAAGCGTGCCGGCCCAAGTCGGACAGCAAGGGAACATAGGGGAACGTCTCTAACTTTCTAAATTAATTTCTTTCTTAGCTGCTAACAATTCGCCCTGTTCAACTGCCTTGCTTACCGCTGCCGTGCTGAAACCAAAACGTCGTGCCATTTCAATGGATGAAAGGCCGAGACGGCGGACCGCCCAATAGCAGGTCAGCGCTCGGGCCATGGACCGGGGCCGCTGCCGCCCGCCGGAGAGGACCTGTTCCGGCGTCACCCCGCAAACGGCACCGGCCCGCTGCAAAATGCGATCGACATCCCATCCTTCCCGCCGCAGGGCGTAGCGCGCTTCAAACGATTCGCGCGAATCGGACAGCACCTTTTCGACGAAATCGCCATCACCCAGAATGCGCCGGTCGCCCTTTGACCGCTTCATCCCTTTTCGCCTGATTTTTTAAACCTGTCTCCATCCGTTCAAGCGGCGCACCGCGACACCTCCGACAAGCTCCGCCCGGCGGTCCAGTTCCGCTGCTTTGGCGACGTATTCCAGATAGCGACGCCAGGCCTCTTCCTCCGTAGCTCCGAACTGGCGAAGCACGTAACTTGTCTCCTGCCAAGGGACCGGATCGGTACCGGACAACGATCCGTGGCCGCAGTAAGGATATCCGGCCAGTTCGTCAATTTCGCGCTTTTTCGTACCGAAAACCGGCCGGCGGCGATTCAGCCTTTGTGTTCTTCGTTGCTTTATGGTTCATTGAATCGATGTCCGAGCGAATCCATATCCTTGTCATCGGGGGTGGCTGCGGCGGGGCCCTGGCCCACGACCTCTCGCTGCGCGGCTTTCGAGTGACGCTGGTGGAGCGCGGCACCATCTTGTCCGGCACCACGGGCCGTCATCACGGCTTGCTGCACAGCGGGGCGCGCTATGTGCTCCACGACGTGCCCACCGCCCGGGAGTGTTGGACGGAAAACCGGATCCTGCGCCGCCTGGTCCCGGCCGCCATCGAACCCAACGGCGGGCTCTTCGCGGCTTTGGATGAAGATGACCTGCAACACGTGGAGGCGTTCGCGGCCGGCTGCGAAGCGGCCGGCATCCCCCTTCGCCGCCTGGAACCCCAGGCCGCAAGGCGCCTGGAGCCGACCCTGACGCCTCGCCTTCGGGCGGCCTTCCAGGTTCCCGACGCCAGCATGGACGCCTGGCGCATGGCGCTGTCTTTTTTTGCCACGGCCAAGGCCAACGGGGCTAGCATTCGTCCGTTCACCGAAGTGACGGGACTGCGCACCGCGGGTCGCACGGTCACCGGTATTGTGGCCCTCGACCACCGCAGCGGCCGCCAGATAGAGATCGGTGCCGATCTGGTGGTCAACGCGGCCGGCCCCTGGGCGGGCCACATCACGGCCATGATCGGCCTTCAACTGCCCCTGCGGCCGGGGCCTGGCGTCATGGTGGCCGTGGCCGGCCGGCTGGTCAACATGGTGATCAATCGTTTGCAGCCGGCCGGCGAGGGCGACATCGTCGTTCCCCAGCGGCGGTTGAGCATCGTGGGCACGACGGCCTGGCTGGCGGACGACCCCGCCCCCCCGGCACCGCCGGCCGATCAGGTGGACCGCCTGATCACTCTGGGCGCCCGCTTGATTCCGGCCCTGGCCGCCCTGCCGGTCCATTCGGCCTGGTGTGCCACCCGGCCCCTTTTGGACAACGGCACCGATAAAAATCCCATGCGCATCAGCCGGGCTTTCGACTGCCTCGACCACCAGGTGCGCGACGGCTGGGAGGGCCTTGTTACCCTGGTCGGCGGCAAGGCCACCACCATGCGGGCCATGGCCGAGGAAACCGCCGACCGGATCTGCCGTAAGACCGGCATCGTTGCGCCCTGCCAGACACGCGACACCCCTTTGCTGTCCTACCGGTGCTACTATGCCTGAAAACGATTCCGCCACGGACGCCCGCTTGCCAACCCGCACGGTCACCTTCGCCGTCCAGCGCTACCGGCCGGGTCAGGTTGATCCGCCCCGGCGGCAATCCTTCCTGGTGCCGGTGAACGCCGCCACCACGATCCTCCAGGGGCTGGAATACATCCGCCGCCATCTGGACGGCAGCCTGATGTACCGCCACTCCTGCCATCACAGCGCCTGCGGCACCTGCGCGTTGCGTGTCAACGGCACCGAACGGCTGGCCTGCATCACCCGGGTCCTCGACCTGAAGGCCGACCCCGTGGTCCTGGAGCCCTTGAAAGGGTTCGTCTGCGAGGGAGATCTGGTGGTCGCCCCGGACGACCTGTTTGCCGACATCGCTCCCGACGCGTCCACGCTGCGGGACTGCGAAGAGGCGACGGCGCAGCGCACACCCGAGGGGGTAAACATTCTGCGGCGCCTGGAAGACTGCATCGAGTGCGGTGCCTGCCGCTCGGCCTGTCCGGCGGTTCAGGCACACCCCGAGTTTATGGGTCCGGCCGCCCTAGCGGCCCTCCACCGGCAGATTCTAAACGCTGACGCGCCGCCGGCGGATCTGCTGACCCGGGCGGCCGGCGACCGGGGCGAACGTTGGTGCGACCGCTCCATCGCCTGCAGCCGGGTATGTCCCACCGGCGTCTACCCGGCCCGCCATATCGCCGATCTGCGCCGGCTGCTGGACAAGACATACAACCGTCGCTGATCGCGACACTGGAGAAAGGGGACACGCTCAGGATCTGCCCGCAGGCTTGTGAAGATCGCGGGATTTCAGCCTACAAGCGCTTCTCCGGAAGATTCAATGTCAGAATTTCTCCTGACCTGCATACCGATATCGTCTCTGCCGCCGAGGCGTCCGGTCTGGGCCTGAATCAACGGGTGGCGAAGGCGCTTTCGGAATGCGCTCATGCTTGAAGCCTTCTATTACACATTATTGCTTTGTGCCTTTGGCGAATGTTTTGAATTTGGCATAAAATCAGATGGGCAAAAAGTTATCCTGGATTGCCTATCCTCGCCCCATTTATCCTATGGATCCACCGGCGAAGGAGTTCCGCGGGAATTAGGTGAAGGGTTTTGGGGGTTTCTGAAAAAAGGATCGGGCCACGACAATGGAAAAACGCTTTAACGGTCGGCCTTGGGCGGCAATCGTGGCCGTGGCGGCGGCCCTGGAACTATGGGGCGAGTACTGCGGTCCGGCGGCCCTGGTCTATACGGCCAAGCCGCTGACCATGGGGCTGATCATCGCCATGGCCGCGTTGCTGGCGCGCCGGTTCGAAGGCGCCTACGGTCGAACGATCCTCGCGGGGCTGGCCCTTTCCCTGGTGGGCGACGTGTTGCTCATGCTGCCGGCGGACTTGTTTCTGCCAGGTCTGGTGAGTTTTCTTCTGGCCCATATTGCATACATCTGGGCCTTCAGCCGCGGCGGTTCTTGGCGGCCGAGCGCGGGGGCCGTTTGCCTGGCCGTCTACGGCGCCGCCGTCTATGTCTGGCTGCGGCCTGGTTTGGGCGCTCTTCGCTGGCCGGTGCTCGTCTATCTGGCGGTGATCTGCACCATGGGCTGGCAGGCCCTGGACCGCTGGCGGGCGCGGCGTGACCGGGCCGCCCTCCTGGCGGCCGCGGGGGCACTGCTCTTTATCGCTTCGGACACGGCCCTGGCGGTCAACCGCTTCGGCAGACCTTTTGCCGCCGCCCCCCTGGTGGTGCTGACCACCTACTTCGCCGCCCAGTGGTGCATCGCCCGCTCGATTGGCCGGCCGCCCCACGCCTGACCCCGTGCCCCAATTCAACCGCATGAATGGCCGGAAGGGACTCTGTTTTCGATTTTTGCGATGATGTACTGATCTTCCATGAGACTTTCTTCTTTTTGAAGAACGAACCGCCGCAGCCGGTCCATGAACGCCGGCCGATAAGCACTTCCAGCGAGATTTGTTTGCCCATCCTGTCTCCGGCAACCTCCGCTGGAATGACATTTTGTCATTATTCCGGGAGTTGGGGCCGAGATCAAGGAACGAGAAGGCTCTATGTATGGAGGTATCGCTTTTGGAATGCGCCCATGATTGAAACGGAAGTCTTTTCTTCCACATCATTGCTTCGTCTGCTTTGGCTGATATTCCGCTCCGGCCATCCATAAGTTCGCTTAGTCAACAGCGTCCCCACCTGCGTGTACTCAAGCAAGCCCTCTACCGATCAGTTCTATGTACAACATCTTGAAATATAGTAAAATGCGTTCGTATTGATTCTCTTTCAGAAGGTCGCTGCGCATCACGTCGAGGACTATGTGGTGACCGTCGCCGGCGGAGGCCTCCCTGTCGAGGATCTCGAGGATGGCGGCCAAAGTGCTCGGACCCGAGATCCCTGCAATATCCCTTCCAAGCAGGTATGCCGAGGCGAGTTCGTAGTCGTTGTCCGATACGGCGATCGCATCCATTTCCTCACCAAGGACCCGATCCAGGTTGCCGGCATCGATGTAGTTGCGGCAGATGAGAAAAAGGTCCTGTGCGTCCTTGATACGTCTATCCGGACTGTCGTTCCATGAAATCAGCTTGAGCAGTGCGAGCCCTGCCAGACCGACCACTATAACGACGAAATCGGGGGATTCGGCTATTTTTACCGGCGTTGCCCGCTCGAAACATTCCCGGAAACCAATAGTCCGCATCCGGGTGTCGTGGCTCGGCGGCCAAGTGATGGCGTCGTCCAGGTCCGCTATTGGGCCGAAAGGGATGATGTCGAGAGGGATCGTTCCCCGGTGCCATACCCGCTGTCTCTGCTTCGGGTCCTGACTGAAGACGTAACTGTCGATCAACTTCTGTTTCAGAGTGTCGTAGATTTCCCACGTGTCGACCATGACCGCCACGTCGACGTCCAGGGTTGCCCTGGCAGTGGAGAGCCGGTGCTGGTGTTCGAGGATGATATCCCTCGCCGTAGCGCCGACGATGAAAAAGTGCACATTCTCGGCACGGGCCGCCGCATCGATTGCTCTCAACGCTGCGATCGTCTCTGGAGGCAGGCTACCGGACAAGTCCGGACAGGTAACGCTCATGAATCTCCTCGGCCGTCTCGATGTTGCGTGGGTCGCCGCTGGCGAGCAGATCCGCGTAAACTAGCAGGGGCGGGACGAGACCCTTTTGTGAAAGTTCGTGGTCGCAATGCCAGAACGGTGTCAGGATCTCCACGTCACCGTCCGGTTCCTTTCGCAGCCTGTTCTGAAACACCATCACTCCGAAAGGCGCTTCCGTGTAGACGGTCACCTTGGCCGGCTTCAAGCTCCCGATCAGACGGGCTGCAGCGATCTCGCCGCCCCATGCACCGCCGATGGAGGCGATGTCAAATCGCTTCCACCAGTCGGGACGGTCCGCTGCGAAGCGGTCCCGCACCAGCTTGGGTCGGAGCTGTTCCGGATAGGCCTCGACCCAGCGTTTGAGCAGGGTTTCCGTGTTGGCCAGTCGGTGCTGCCGGGGTCCCAGGTTGAGCAGGTAGCCGGCCGCCTTCAGTTCCTGGATGCAACCGCCCACCGTCCCAAGGGCCACCCCGGCCGCAACGGCCATGTCCCGGTAGGGGCGGTCTACCAGGGACGGGTCGACCAGGAGGGCGAAAACGATTCGAAGGCCGCCGGCGCGGAACAGTCGGCTCGGTGCTGCCGGCCGCACGTCAATCAGGGGGCGGTTGCCCTTGATGAAGACATACATCGGCGGACGGTTGATGTAGGCGTTGCCGGCCGCATCGATGAAAAAGATATCCAGGGCCCTGAACCGGTCCGCCATCGGCGGGGAAACGTACGGCGTGACCACCAGGACATCTCTTTGGCCTTCAGGGGTCGAATGCCTCATCACGGCAGGGGTTTCGGTCGTTACCCTAAGTCGGGCCTGGACGACAAAGTCCCAGGTGGATCCCTGGCAATCGACCCGCAGCGAACCGTCGACCGACAAGTTTCGATTGCCGCTTCGGCGCCGGTATTCGGCCTTGAAACCGGTCGCGCGCCGGAACGCGGCCAAGGCTTCTGTAATGTATTTGTCATTCGGTGGCATTGGCGCTCACTCGGGTATATTGTTCAAAAATATTAAATGTTCAAGAAACGTAAAAATACATTATATCTGTACGGAGTGCAAGCAAAATGACCGGGCGCGCATTTTCATTTTCGGAATTTCCCCGGAGATAACGATAAGGCTGTCCAATTCAAGGTCAAAAAGAGGTTTCTAAGGGCCTTTTTGGTGCTTTTTTGTAGATTATCACTTTGTAATAATAGAATATTTCTTGGTCCGACCCGACGTCCCACGTACCCTACGTCCCAGGTTTCGTCGTTCCTTGACAAAACGCAGATGTACTTGTACTTTATGTACGCAGTGTACACAAAGGAGGTTCCACCATGCCGAATATGGTTTCCACGGCCGAGGCCAGAAAAAAATTTGCTGAAATCGTAAATATGGTTGCGTATGGGAAAGAGCCCATTGTTTTGACCCGCCGAGGCGAGAAACTCGCAGCGCTTATTTCCATGGAAGAACTCGAATTGCTTCAACTGATTGAAGACCGTATCGATATCGAAGATGCACGGAAAGCGCTTGAAGAGCCTGGGGCAAATCTATCGGCTGAAACACTCTGGAAAGAACTGGGGCTCTAACCCATGAAATATTCGCTCGAGTTCAGGCCAACCGTTTTAAAGAGCCTGAAACGCTTGCCTAAGCGTGACTTGATGCGGATTAAAAGCAAATTGGAGGCGCTTGCCGAAAATCTACCTGATCCGGCGACCACCAAAATGAAAGGCGACAACGATTTTCATCGGATTCGTGCTGGAGATTACAGGATCATTTATGAAATTCGTGGAGTTCGGCTCGTCATCCTTGTCGTTAAAATCGGACATCGGAAAGACATCTACGAAAGGCTTTGATATCTGTGATTGATGAAAATTGAAGCTTTGCTTCACGAATCAGCGGTTCAAGACGATTGATTTTTCTCTGCCTCGCAGCATCACATGATGCAAGGTCCCCAGGGCATCCAGTCGCGCTCCTCTGGGCATGGAACACCTCCCCGCTCGGTGGGCTTGGATAAACACTAATACAACGGGATAGCATCTAAAGTTTAATTAATCAACCATGTCCCATCCAACGTTCGCCTTCACCGAAATTCGGGCTTGATCCATTGATTGAATCATGTTATTCGTAATTCGCGAATAAAGAATAACCCGGTGAGGTAATATGGTGCTCAAACCTCAAGACATTCTAGTGTTGCTCAAACTAGTAGGTATCGAGAACGAATCGTGGAGCTACGGCAGACTTGCGCTTTCGTTGGGCATGAGTGCTGCGGAAGTGCATGCCGGAGTCGGCCGGGCCCTTTCTGCCCAGTTAGCCGTCTTGCGGAACGGCCAAGCTCGGCCTCACAGCCGCAACCTCGAAGAATTCCTGGTGCATGGAATCCGCTACGTGTTCGTTGCCGACCGCGGCGAATTAACCCGCGGAATGCCGACAGGTTATGCAGCAGCTCCGATGGACAGTCACTTTGCGCCTTCTAATGAGCCGCCGCCGGTTTGGCCGGATCCCGAGGGCGAAGTCCGTGGATACGCGTTTTCTCCTCTTTACCGCTCAGTCCCACGGGCGGCTCGCGAGGATAGCAGGCTTTACGAATTACTGGTATTGGTCGATTCACTTCGTAGTACAAGTGCCCGAGAAAGGAAATTGGCAAGCAGAGAGATTCAATCCAGGTTCGAACACTATGCCAATATCGAAACATCCGCAGCATACGGCGATGATTGATGGATGCGGTGACTCTATTCCAGGCATAAACAAGGTTCACGTGGCTCGAGTCTGATCGCCAATGAGGGCCAGGAAATTTCCGCAATCCTCATCGTCGTAAAAGATATCTCCGTGCTCCATGCCCCGCAGCATCACATGGTGATATGTTTCCGGGGCGTCCAGCCGTGCGCCTCTGGGTTTTGTGGGCAAATCCGGAACGGATGATATTTCATTTAGTTCAATTAATCAACAACGTCCCCAATCTCCACTGGGCAAACGGTGTCTTTTAGTGCTCGACGCCTATTTTGCCGTCGGACCGGTGTTTGAGATCCTCAAAAAGGTGCGCGATGGCGCCGGCCACGATCTTGTCCATGTAGTGACGCGGGCCAAAAGCAATGTGGTAGCCTACATCGATGCACCGCCGAAAACTGGTCGTCCCGGCCGGCCACGGGTATACGGCGAAAAGCTTTCGCTAGTTTCCGTCCATAAATCGCCAAAATCAGCCGCCCGAGGACCCTGCAAAGAGGCGGCAGGCGAATAATCTCGAAAGAATTTAGCAAAAAACAAGCCCTTAACAGTAAATGTTACTATTCACCCTAAAATCCGGGAACACCTCACCTGTTGGCTTTACGTGTCGAACGGGTGCCGTACCGTCAGGCCAACTGTTTGCGGGCAATCGTAAGCAGGTTGGCCGAAACGATCGACGCCCAAACATAACTCTGGAACGATCGCCATCCTTTCCAAGTGCACCGATCCAGCCCCAGGCTGCGCTTGAGCCAGGATATGCCCGCCTCGATGCCGGCCCGGAAGCGACGAAGGCGCCTGTACACATACGGGCTGCGGCACATCTTCTCCGGGTCCAGGCCGCGCTTTTTGGCAAAACAGACGTCTTTGATTCCCTTGTCCTTGGCGGCCTTCAAATTCGCCTTGGAAGCAAACCCTCCGTCCAGTGCAACTTTGAGCGGGCAGCGCCCGTAAATCTTTTCTTGCCGATCGAGCATCGTCTGGGTCAAGGTCACATCGGCCGGGTTGCCTTCCACGATCTGACAATCGAGAATCAGGTTCGAACGGCCTCCGGTCAGACATATCTTGTGACCGAAAAATGTGTCGCGCCGGTCCTTGACGATGATGTCGGTATGCTCCTCGAAAATCGACACGAGCTTTTCCGAGGCCGGAACCTTCTCTCCTTTGATGACGCGGCGCTGGGTCTGCGCGATGACCTTTTCGGTCAGTGCAACGTAGCGTTCCAATTCAAAAAACAGGCCCAGCGCGGTCAGGTTGTCAGCACCGACCGTCTTGAGCCGTTCGATAGCGCGCCGGGCCGAAGCCAACGACTTTGCCGTGTACTTGAGAAGATCGACATAGGCCCCACGACGTTCATTTTTGCTGCGGGCGTACTGAATTTTGACCATGCGCCGTTTGGCCACCCGGCGGTGATCGTGGTATCCAAATCGGCCCAGGCCAAGATCCCGGACCCTTTGCTGCAACCGGCTCAGCACCCGGACACAATCATACAGCAGGCTCGAATCACTGGGCGCGTGGATATTGCTTTCGACAACCGTACAATCGATACGTGCCACACGGCCTTTTTCGATCTTGTTTTGTTTGGCATAACCGAGCACTTCAAGGTTGATCGCCTCCCAGGTCTGATCCGACAGGGCCTTGATGTTTTTGTTGAGCACCGACTTTTTGAACCCCTTGTCGGCAATGCCGATACGGCAAAAACGCCGGATACTCTGGCTGTCGACCAGATGAAAAGCCAGGTCCTGGTAGGTCAACTCGTGGAGCCTCATCACCACGGCCGCTCGCAGCACCTGCTCGGCGCTCATGCCTTTTGCCCCGGCACGGCTGACAACACGGCGCCGCTTGCAAAGATCTTGCAGCACGAACTCGGTGATGATAGGTTTGCTGTCCAGGATGCTGGAGATGGCTTCGAGCTCTTGGGCTTGGATGTGGCTGGCGATCTCGGGCATCAGGGGCATTTGGCGTTGCCATTTTTCGCGCATTTTGTGTTGGTCCTTTTCTCGGCTTTGTTAGTATTTACGGTTGTTTGGCGACATCGTTTATACTACACTCAGCCTCGAAACTCCAGCACAAAATGCGCTTTTTTATGCCGGCCGGATAGTTACGGCCGCGGATGGACACTCGCTAATAAAACTGTTCGACACTCGTCGCCAGGACTTCCAACAGACCTCCATTGAACTGTACGGGCAGGTGTAAAAAGCATCGCTTTTTTGTGCCTGGATCTGATCTGGAAGCCGGTCGGCCAGAAGGTGCGTTTTGTACTGGTCGCCGACGATGACGAGCGGTTCATCCTGATGGGCTCAGACTTGGCGCTTGATCCCAAAGATATGATCCTGGCCTACAGCTACCGGTTCAAGATCGAAGTGAGCTTCAAAGTGCTCAAGCACCTGATTGGCGCCTTTTTCTATCGGTTCTGGACCAGCGCCTGGCCGCGCATTGCCAAGGCGACCAATACTGATCTATCGACGGTTGATGACCGCCGGGGACAACGGTTGATCGCTGAGGCGACCGATGCCATCGAGGCTTTTGTCAACTTCGGCTGCATCGCATGCGGGATTTTACAAATACTGGCGCTCAATTTTCACGAAACAATCTGGCGCCGGTACATGGGGTGGCTTCGGACCGTCAGTTCCCGTATTCCATCCGAGGAGGTCGTCCGGTCAGTGGTCCAGCAAGAATACTACCACAATTTTCACGCTTTCAGCACTGACGCGATTTACCGGGTAATTATGTCAAAGAGCCGTGGCTGTCAGCAGAACCTGATGTCACTGGCCGCCTGATGGCGGAAAAACTTTAGACTGTAGAGTTTGAAAATGCTTTTTCCAAAAAAGGCGACATCTACCCCTTGACAGACACCGGGTGGAGTATGCAAGGAATATCCTAAGTCTCATAACTAACCGAAAATTTCTGATTTAAGAAATTGTTGACATAAAAAACATAGAATGCCCCTACGCTACCGCGTCCCTACCTACGCAGCATGATGTCAATCATATGGTGACATCGTCTATATTTCTATATCATTATCAATATCATAATATTTTCTGATAAATGATACTAATATACCTGACATATAGCCCAGAACTAGCGTAAGTGTTTGTGGCAATATAGAGGGGATAGGTTTCCCGTAAAAGCTAAGTATCAGAATGGATGCTAAGTCTATAATTCCAACAATTATTAAAAATAATGACGCTCCTAAAAGTATAAACCTCATAATTTGTATATTCTTCAAATTTTTGTTATAAGATTTAACATGGCGAGATCTGGGGTATTGATAACTAAAAAGATCTGTAATGAATAAATAGTTTAACAAATGTAATACAAAAAATTTTGCCATGGCTTAGTTACTCCTTAGTATAGCATAATTCAATTCGGGGCCGTTAAAGGTAATGGTTAGTTGATTTAAAATATCTCTACCAATAATGCCATATTTTTGATTCAGGACTACAAATTCAAATTCTTCTGTGAGAAAGTCAGAAAATTTTAAAAAAAACGATATCTTCGGATGCCGAGAGATCCTTCCTCGAAAATCTTCAATAGTTTTGCTTCCATAAGGTAGTCGAGTACCAATTCTTTGTTCTAAAATAGATACAGCCTTTTTAGGGATAAAAGAAACATCTGAGCCAGTATCTAATAGCATATTTACAGTGACTGTTGATGCATCACTTTTTTCAAAAGTTACAGAGAATGGACTAAAAATTTGCACTTTCCCAATTGGAGCAGCAGGGATGAAAAAGCTGTCGTATTTCATATTCAACCTCCTGTCATATTTCATATTCAATCATTATTGATGAAATATTGGTCTCCGAAGCTTAAGCGGTTCAGAAGTCTTTTCGCCTAACTTCTCAATAAGTATATCAGTTCTATTATAATGGTGAATAGAATAGTTGACAGCATGTATTTCTTGATCGAAAAAATCAATCAGTTTCCCGTCTATAATTGCGACATATTTATTCTCTAAAGTATCGTCAAATTGGCTCTTGTGATGATCAAAAAAGGCAAAATTTAGTTGTTGTGTGAAAATTTCGCTTGTTTCGTTAACGCCAATTATAGCCCTATAGCGAAGAACAAATTCTCTAAAGTGTGGGTAATAAACCTTTTTATGCAAATTATGGCTTTCTATAAAATTTGGAACCTGTATTTCTAATTCTTCTGTTTTATTAAAGAAGTGCTTTGTTTTTTCAATAAGAGCTAAAATGCTATAATCTGTATTCAGATGATTGAAAAGCTTTTCTTTGTTATGATCAATCAAGGGCTTGTCAATCCAGTCTATGTTCGGCAAATTCAAACTCTTTGCTTTTTCATGGACTTTTGGGCTGTTAGCATATGCAGTAACGAAATGAATTGGAAGCTCAGGGTTGATAAGAAAAATTTCATTCGCAGTATCAATACCATCCATTTTATCATTTTTAAGAATGACGTCGATTAATACTGTCCCTATAGCAGAAGGATATTTTATTACTCTTTTAATTGCAGTAGAACTTTTCTTTGCACCAATCGATTTGTATCCATTTATTTTTAATAAATTTGAAAGAAGATTAAGTGATTGAGCCTCATCTTCAACAATAAGCGCTGAAAATGATGATTTAGCTGTATTAAAATATTGTTTGCCTACAGTTTGAGAAAAATCAATCATATTTTAATCTCCTATTTGGTTTTTTTGGTCGAAGGGAATATAGATATTAAATGTAGTCCCTTTGTTTTTTTTAGTTTCAATATCAATTGTACAGTGGTGATTTTCAACGAGCAATAGATGGCAAATAAACAGACCAAGGCCGACACCATCACTTTTAGTTGTGAAAAATGGTTCAAATACTTTCTTTAAGTTCCTTTCTATTATTCCTTCTCCAAAATCCTGAATAGAAATTAAAATCCTGTTCTTCAGGTTATGGGTACGAATTTGTACGGCACTTCTTTCGTGTGAAGCGTGAATTGCATTTAAAAACATGTTGATAAGTGATTGTTCGATTTGGTACTCATCCACACAAATTGGATTTCCTTTTGAACGAATATTTTCATGTTTTGTTTTTGGCGGATTTAAGGAGTTATCCAAGCTAATTTTTGCTTTAATTTTTTTTGAATGAAAAGTACTTTCGGTTATTTCGAGAGCAGATAATACCACATTATTAATATATATATTAGCTTTTTGAGGCTTTAAATTGTCCTCAAACTTTTGCAATTTAAGTGCAAGATTGTAAGTCCTTAGAATTTGCTGTTTCACGATATTAATTTTTCCGAGATACTTATTTTTAAATCTAATATCTTCATTGATATTGATATGATTTGAAAGATCATCGAGGGTCAACGCGATATTATTCAAGGGATTTTTTATTTCGTGAATTAGGCTTGTCCCGATCTGTGCTGCAGCAACCGCATTGGATGCAGATAACATTTTATCTCTTGTATTTTTGCGTATTTTATTAAGAAAATATCTCTCTAATACAATAGAAAAATATTGAGAAAGGAAACCATGAATATCTGTATATGAGAAAGAGTGATTATTATGATAACTTTCCAAATATAAGAAAAAAGTGAGTTCTGTCCCGCAAACGATTGGCATACAACATGCTGATTTAGATTCAGCATTTAAAATTGGAGAATAAATAGAATTTTCCATATTTGTAATCCAGAGTGTGAAGGAATTCGATTTTGAATCAAAAAAAATATTTTTTTGATCATTAAACATAACTTCTTTTTGTAAGATATCGCTGCTAGGGTATGATTGAAGAAGGTTCAGGATTGAGCCATCTTGTCTATAAATTGATCCGGCATCTGCTTTATAGATATCAATAGCACCTAATAAAATTGAGAGAAATAATTGTTCTTTATCAAAATAATTCTGATTAACTTCCTGAATAGACTTAAAAATTCTTTCTGTTCTTCCTCTAAAAGATATAAGACGTTGGTCCTCCATTATTCCTATACTACCAATGTTTTCGCCAAATTCATTATAAAGTATTGTAGCCGTCAAAAGTATAGGTGCTCTATTGTTGAATCTATCTTTCACATTAGTTTCAATGTTTTTGATAATTGGGTTTTCAAGGAGTTGTTTTTTAATTTTTTTTGCCTCTTCAATCCCATCCCAATATATATCAATAATGTTCATGCTCTTTAAGGACACATTATCATCATATCCTAGCAGGTTGATGGCTTCTCTATTTATTTCAGTAATATATCCATCAATATCTATGCAAATAATAGCATAAGGGCTATTTGTAAATATCGCTTTTAGCCAAACAAATTTGTTAGAAATTTTTAATAAATCGGATAAGATAATTGAAATATTATTCAAAACGGACTTATCATACTTCAATTCATGTTCTGACAATTTGCGTTTAAAATAAATAATTAAATAGCCGTTTGTTTCTTTTTGATAAGAAAGATCGAAAATCAGCCTATCATTATAGGCTTGGAGCAACTCTTTCTCGTCAATTGTTTTTTTGAAGTTTTTTGGTTTTTTAGTTAATAGCGATTTTTGTTTGAAATTGTTACAGTTGGTAATTACTTTATTGTTGAGCGATTTATTCATTAAAGAAATAAAAACCTCTAGTAATCCGCTTTTATTAAAAAGTAAAATAACGACATCTTCAGCTGAAAAAAATTCCTTTGCCGTCCGGAGAACTAGAGGGATTAAATTATTCTCTGGACTTTCGATTTGACTGTTATACAAATGTTTTTTGTAAGGATCTTTATAATTAATTTCATTTGCATATCTATTGAACCTATTCCTAATCGTAATTGCAACGGCTATATGATTTGCTAATTTTCTAGCTAATTCAATATCAATACTATTAAAGGATCTTTTGCGGGTCATCATGTCTAAACTGAAAGAACCAATCGTTTGCCCATAGACAACAACCGGAACTATCAAAATAGATTTGATATTATAACTATTGAAAAGATCTTTAATTGGGCCTAAATTTTTATTGCTCTCGACGTCACTGATGTTAATAATTTTATTTTTAAAAAAAATTTCTTCTTCAACATTTACGCCTTTAATCGGAATAATAATGTTTTCTGTATTATACTTTTCCGGGTATTCTGCAATTAATTTTCCTGAAATATTATCATCGTTTTTTAGTACCAACCCTGAATGATCGACGGAAAAAATATCTACAGCGTGTTTGCAGGATTGATAAAGTATATAATCCAATTCAGATGCTGAATTAATATCTATAGATAAAAGGTTTATTTTGTCCAAAACATCCCGTTCAATTCCAATGTTTCTTTTCTTTATACATTGTTCTATAGCGAAAAATATTTTTTGGGTGAAATTTTCACCAATTATAAAATAAATTGATGGAAACTTATCGTGTAGATAGAATAATTGGTTTTTGTCATTACAGACAAAAATTGTTTCTATGTTTTTGCATTGGTTAGTAATAAACTCCAAATATTTGACAGAAAGTTCATTGTTTTTAGAAGAAATTATGACAGCGTAAAAATAATGTTCGGATGATTTTATGTATTTTATAATATCTATTTCTTCATCGAGATAAAAGAAATTTGCACCAATAGTGCTATTTTTTTTAATTTTTTTTAGCACAGATATATAATTTTCATTGAGAGACACAAGCACCATTTATTGATCTCCAAATTGTTTTCAATATCAAACTTAAAATTGGATGAGAGATAAAAGCAACCTTGATTTCAAGAACTTGGCGGTGGACCCAATTATTTGGACAGCCTGGTTGGTAGAATAAGCTCCAAGCCGGTTCTGGTATCCGGACATCAGGCAGCCCCAGCCATGGTGGCAGGCAAACCGTAATAAACATCATCCGGTGTTCTGCCGTCAAGTTTTTGATGAGGGCGCTCCTGGTTGTAAAACGAGAACCACTTATCGAGCCCCCGGCGAAGTTCGTTTCCGTTGTCAAAAGCGTGTAGGTAGATGTAGTCGTATTTCAGTGTCCACCACAGTCGTTCAATAAAGATGTTATCCTGGCAGCGGCCCCGGCCGTCCATGGAGATGGCCACCTGGTGGTCCCTGAGCCGTTCAGTAAAGATCGTGCTGGTAAACTGGGAGCCTTGGTCGGTGTTGAAAATCTGCGGTTTGTCATAGCGCGCCAGGGCCTCTTCCAGGGCCTCGACGCAAAAGTCGGCCTCCATCGTATTCGACACGCGCCAGGACAGCGTCTTTCGGCTGTACCAGTCAATGATGGCCACAAGATACATATAGCCCCGGCGCATCGGGATGTAGGTGATATCGGCCGACCACACTTGGTTGGGCCGCTCGATGGCCACACCTCGCAGCAGGTACGGATAGACTTTATGCCCGGGATGAGGCTGTGTGGTTCGTGGCCGCGGGTAGATCGCCTTAAGGCCCATCAGTCGCATCAGGCGCTGGATCCGCTTGCGATTCTTTTTCATGCCATGATGCCGCCAGAGCCAATCGGCCATCTTGCGGCTGCCCCAGGTCGGTGTCTTGAGGAACTGTTCGTCAATCAGGCGCATCAGCGCCAAGTCCTCGGGCTTGATCGGCTTGCATTTGTAGTAAAATGAGGAACGGCAAATGTTCAGCATGTCACATTGGCGTACGATGCTCAGCTTCTCGTGAGATGGATCGATCATATCACGGCGCAGGTCGCGCTTCAGGAGCCGAGCTTGCGTGATAAAAAATCGTTTTCCACCTTAAGCTGGCCGATCTGGCGGTACAGTTCGCCGACCTGGACATCAGTGACCTGCTTGCCTCTGCGCCCTTTCTCGAAGATGTCGGCGGCCCCGTCGAGCAGCTCCCTTTTCCAGGTGCTGATCATGGTCGGGTGGATATCGAAGCGTTTGGCCAGCTCAGCCAGTGTTTGCTCATTGCGTAAGGCAGCCAAGGCGACCTTGGCCTTGAATTCGGGTTTGTACTGTCGACGTTTGGTACTCATGGTCAGATCCTCCTTTTTCGGTCTGACTTAGAGCTTACACCATTGTCCAGTTTTTGGGGACCACCGCCCTTATTAAGCGCTCTTTCCTAAATTGGCCAATAAATTTCCAGGGTATAACAAACCTTCCCTCAAGCCCAAAATCTATAAAAGATACTGCGAAATTTGATCCCTTACCCTTACCTGTTCCCTGCTTTCAGCCGCCCGAATCGCCTCAACCAATTTACCATTCACCAACAACGTCGCAGGCCTGGGCATCGCGTTGAACTGACTCATAGATACTTCCTGATAGGCACCGGTATCGAACATAGCAAAGGACATAGGGGAAATAACGTTGTTGAAATCATGAACTTATTAAGCCCTCCTTCCTGAATCCACCAATAAATTTCCAGAGTATGACAAACCTTCCCTCAAGCCCAAAATCTATAAAAGATACTCCGGAATCCGATCCCTTACCCCTACCTTCTCCCTGCTTTCAGCTGCCCGAATCGTTTCCATCAATTCTTCCTTCACTATCAACGTCGCCGGCCTCGGCATCGCATTAAACTGACTCATAGAAACTTCCTGATATGCGCCTGTGTCGAACATGACAAAAATATCGCCTACTGCCACATCTTTCGGAACCGGAATGGTCGGCATCAAACGATCGCCGTAACAGGAGCGGCCATTGATATCAGCCTTGTCATCGTATTTTAAATCTACCTTATTGGCGAAGATGTAGTCATGCAGATGGTGCTCATAGCGGCCACCGGTAAACCAAAACTCGGTGGAATCCACGATTACTTGATTCCAGCGGATCGGTTCTGTGATGCGCTTGATGGCCATGACCCGAGTCAGATGAATTCCGGTATTGCCGTGCATGGCGCGGCCCGGCTCCAGTTGGAGCATGAGCCCTTTGGTATCAATCTTGTGTTTGGGCAATTCTTCCCGCAATGTTGCGGTGCAGGCTTGGGCGTACTGCTCTATGGTAGGGGCCATCTTCTGGTTGGGCTGCATGGTGATGGTGTCCACCAGTCGAGCGATGATCTTGTAGCGCAGATCCGGGGCGAAAGCTTTCAAGGCCTTGCTGATGGTATGCAGGGCCGCGAGCTGGGCAGGTTCGGTGTAGTCGGTTACGGCGTTGAAAGGATCACGGGGAATGGCAAAGCCGCCGCCGATATCGATCTCTTTGGGCTGATAGCCGCCCAGCAGCGCGCTGACCCGGCCTATCTCGTAGGCCAGGGCTTTCATCTGCGCCCGCCAGTAATCGGTGGAGCGGTGGTGCCGGCCATGGTGCTGGTGAAAGCCGACAAGCTCCACATTTTTCATTTTCATAATGCGCGGGCCGATCTCCTGGATCTGCTCGAACATCAGCCCGCCCTTGTAGACCAGAGCCGCGATATCCGTCGGCACCAGCCCTTCGGCGGCAAAATCCGAATGGCGCACGAAATCGGACAGCACGGGCTTGAGGCGCAGCCGGACGTAGGCGGTGGTGTTAAGATCGCGCACCGCCTGCTCGATGAAATCGACCTCCTCGATGCTGTCGATGGTGATGCGGCAGCCTTGCTTGATGGCGTTGTAAACGTGGTCCTTGAACTTGGGCACCCCGTTGACCGAAATCAGGTCATGGGGAAACCCGGCCTTAAGAGCCACGGCCAGCTCGCCCTCCGAGTAGATGTCGCAGCCGCACCCCTCCTGGGCCAGGATCATCTGGATGGCGGTGATCCAGTTGGCCTTGGCGGCAGGCAGGATTTTCACCGGACCGTCAGGCCAGCCGGCCTGGAAGGATTTTTGAAAGCGACGGACGTTGCGGCGGAGCTGGTTTTCCGAGATGACGAAGACAGGGGTACCGTGTTGGGCGACGATGTCCATCGTGTCGACCTCTTCGATCCACAGATGACCGTCTCGCTTGCTCAGGCATTCGTCAATCCGGACGATTCCGTTTGCCACGGCGCGCTCACTCTCGCTGGGGTTAAGCATTTCTTAAAGAACGCTTCTTACAACGGCCCTAAAAAGAAGCCGGAACTCCCCTGGCAAGACCTGTTTGGCGGCTTTTAGCGGCCAAAACGGCAGCACCATACACAAAATCTGAACATGCTTCAATAAGAAAATTAACATAGTATAAAATTAAAGAGATACTTAGCCCGAATGAACAGAGGCCTTTATCTTCGGAAATCACTGAGGTCAACAATGATTTTCATGGTTTTGGGGTGGCCCGCAGAATCCCGGAAAAGTGCGGATGATGGCCGTGCGAAGGTATTTTTAGTCTCGCGCGGAGACGCAGGGACGCCGAGGAGGGCGGAACTGCTGTTGGGGAAAAGGACGGAAGAGGGCAACAAGAATTTTAAAATGGAGGTCCGGGGCGATGCCCGGTCTGCTACCCCTCTTGTAAACTCGCTAATGAGTAATATTCCTAATAAGGCTATTCCCGTAGTTCTGTGACGATCCGATTTGCCAGTTCCACGGTGAGGCTTCGGCCAGCACCGGCCCGCTTGTCCGGTTGGTGCCGAAGCGTCCAGTCACGGCCCACAACTGAACCGGAAAGGAGCAGCGATATGAACTTTTCACATATCCATTCGAAATACAGGAGCCCGGTGCCGGCCCGACCCGAACAGGGCCGGGACGCCAGGGGCCCGCAGCGCGAGTTATACCCAACAGGCCTTGTCAATGCAGCCTTTCTTTTTTCCCTGATCACCATTTTCATCCTCACCGGCTGTGTCACCACCGGCGGCGGCGCGAGCAGCCAGGCCCAGCCGGGCGGTCCCTCCTTTGAGACGATTACTCCCAAGGCCTTTGCCGGCAAGAACGAGGTGCTCATCGGCGGCTTCAAGGTCACGTTCATCACCCAGCAAAAAGGCACCCGTGTCAACCGCGGCAGTTTTCTCGGCGGTGGCGGCGGCATGGCGCGCGCCTCGGCCAATGTCGTTCTGGACGGGATTTCACCGCAGCTGATGCAGTCTATCACCGACACGGCCTACGAGCGCTTTGTGGCCGGGCTGCAAAAAGAGGGCTACACGGTGCGCTCCCGCGATCTTTTAAAGGACAATGCCGCGTTCCAGGCCGTCAAGACCGAGGCCTCCCCCTTTGAAACCTCCGAGCCGATGCCGGCCTTCAAGGCCGAGGGGCAGATCTTCGCTCCCAGCGGCCAGGTCCTGCGGCTGATGGCGTGGCAGGGCGCCGGGCTGGAGGGCTTCGCCTGGTCCAGCCCGGAGGCCGGATTCAGCAAGGCCTCGGTGGAGCTGGGGATCCCGGTGATCGACGTGCACTACCTGGTCCATTTTGCCAATTTCGACGGGCACAGCAGCCGCAGCACCGCCTCGATTTCCGTCGACCAGGGAATCGCGGTGCTCCAGAGCAGCCAGATCGGCATCACCAGCGGCTACGGCGGCACCTTCAGCACCGACCAGGGGCGGCTGATCCTCGGCACGCCGATCACCGTTGGCGACAGCTTTGCCACCATCGAAAAACAGGAGGAATCGGCCCTCAACAAGGCCGGCCAGGTGCTCGCGGTGGGGGTCGCTGTTTTGCTGGGCGGGGGAACCCGCTCGCTGGATACTTTCGTCTACCGCTCTGATCCGGAAAAATACCAGGCGGCCGTGCTCGCCGCCCTGGACCGGGCCAACCAGGGGTTTGTCGCCAGGATGGTGTCCCTGCGTTGAAACGGATGCCTGGCAGCCGGTCTAAGCGGACTCCGGCAGCCGGATGATCCGGTCGCAGCGCCGGCCGAGGCGGTCGGTGAGCCGCTGTTCGTGGCGGGTGAGGGGGCCGTCGGAAAAGTAGGCGCCGGCATAGGCGTTGATCACCGCCGTGGCGGCGGAATCGAGCAGGGCCACGAACCGTGTCAGGCATCCGGCCTGAAGGTAGAGGGTGGCGTCGTTGACCAGAAGGATGTCCCGCGGCGCGGCCAGATAGCGGTCCATCATCGCTTCGATGCGCCGGGCGTTGGACATCGCCAAGGTGGCGATTTCGTTTTCATTGCGGCCGGTGAGCCTTGGCGGGACGATGGGGCAGGTCATATAGAGCACCGCCGCGTGGGGCGGCGCCATCTTGCCGCCCACCGATCCAACCGGGTCCGGGGCCAGGTCGAGCAGGGCGATGCGCCCGGCTTCGCTTGCGGCGGTGAAAGCCTCCAGGATCGCGCCGGTCAGGCGGGTTTTGCCGCTGTTGACGTTGCCAAGGATCAGGGTTCGACGGTTGTGATAGTCTTGCGGATTTACAGCCACCATATTCCCAATGCCAGAATCGCGAGGGCCCCGGTCGAGGCCAGCCAGTCGGCCGGGCCCATGTGAAAGTCTCGGTAAAAGGTTCGCCCGGGCCGCGAAAAGCCGCGGGCTTCCATGGCCTCGGCCAGCTCGTCGGCCAGGGTAAAGGACTGGATCAGCAGCGGCGCCAAAAAGGCGGGCCAGTGGCGCAGGGCGGCCCAGCCCGCCTCAAGGCCGATGCCGCGGCTGCGCTGGGCGTCGATGACGGTCCGGGCCTTGCGGCCGATCACCGGCACGAACTGCAAGGCCGCGGCAAAGACGAAGGCGGCCGCAAAGGGCAGCCCGGCCCGTACCAGGCTGTTGCCCAGATCCTCCGGGGCCGTGGTTTCGAAAAAGACGAAAAAGGTCGTGGTCAGACTCAGCAGTTTGAGGGCTGCCATCCCTCCGGCCTCCAGCCCGGCGGCCCACAGGGTCAGGGTTCCGAAAAACAGCGCCATGGGCACCACCAGGCGCAGCCAGCGGCCGTAGGCGCTCCAGCGCCGCAGCCACCCCACCGCCGCAAGCAGCATCAGGTAGGACCCGACAACGCTTTCCGGCCGGCCGGCGGCCACCACGGCCCCGGCCCAGCCGCAGGCCAGGGCCAGACGGCTGCGTGGATCAAGCATGACGTTTTCGCAAAAATTCCGAAATTGTTTTCCGCATCATCCAGCCAAACTTTCAGCCTGGTAATAAAATGGATTCCGGATGCACTCCGGAGGGACGTAAATGCCACATTCCGCCTTGGGTTGAAACCGATAAAAATTTCACCGGGGCTTGCGGCCGGTAAAAGGTGCATCGCCGGGGCCGTGGGTGCCGATCTCATCTATGCGCCGTGCCAGGAGGAAGCGCTCCGTGGGCGTAAGACCGCTGCGGGCCATCAGGGCGCTGTCGGCCATGATGGCGGCCGGCGGGCCGTCGGCGGCGATGGCCCCGTCGCAAAGCACGAGCCAGCGGCCGGCGCAGCGTTCGGCAAAGGAAAGGTCGTGGGTGACCATCAAGACGGTGCAGCCCTCGGCTGCCAGGGAGGCCAGAAGATCGGCCAGGGCCTGGCGAAAAAAAGCGTCCTGGCCGGCGGTGGGCTCGTCCAGGATCAGGAGCTCGGGCCGGGAAGCCAGGGCCGCGGCAAAGGCCACGCGTTTTTTTTCGCCCCCGCTGAGCCGGAACGGGGACCGGTGGAGCAGGTTCTCGAGGTGCAGCCGGCTAATGAGTTGGTCCAGCCATTGCTCTTCGGTGCAACCCAGGGCCTGGGGCGCCACTCGGATCTCGTCGCCCACCGTGAGTTTGAAAAACTGGCTGTTGGGATTCTGGAATGCGATTCCGATGTGCCGGGCTAAAGCCGAGGTGCGCGAACGGCGTGTATCCTCGCCCGCCACCACCACCCGGCCTGACGCCGGCTTGGCCAGGCCGTTGAGGTGGCGCACCAGGGTCGTCTTGCCGGCCCCGTTGGCCCCCACCAGGGCCGCCACTTCGCCCCGGTGCAGGCAAAAGGAAATGTCCCGCAGCACCTCGCGGTCCCCGGCCCGGCCGGCCAGCCCCTCGACTTGGAGCAGGGGCTTCCCACCATAGGCCACGGCCGGCGGCAGGGCCATCAGGTCGAGGAACTGCGCGGCCGCATCGGGGGGCAAAGGAAGCCGATCCGGATCGAGGATTGCCGGTGAAAGTCCCAGCTGCCGGCTGGCCGCCGCCGCCAGGGGCGCTGCCAGGCCCCAGGGCGCCGGATCGTTTGCCAGGATCCGGGCCGGGGTCCCGTCGGCCGCGATCCTGCCGCCCTCGAGGACCACCATGCGCCCGGCATCGGCCGCGGTGAGGTTGAGCCGGTGTTCGCAGACCACCAGGGCATGGCCGTGCTCTCCGATCTGTGCCAGGGACCGGCGCATGCGCGCCACGCTGAGCGGATCGAGGTTGGCAAACGGTTCGTCCAGAATCAAGACCCGGGGGTGCAGGGCCATGACGGCCGCCATGGCCGCCAGCTGCTGTTCGCCCCCCGAAAGGTGGTGGGGATGGCGTTCGAGCAGGTTTTCGATGCCCATTGTCGCGGCGCTTTCGAGGATGCGCCGGCCGATCTGCCGGCGTTGGAGGCCCAGGCTTTCCAGGCCGAAGGCGATCTCGCGGGCCACGGTGCGGTTGAAGAGCTGGGCTTCGGGGTTCTGGAAGACCATGCCGACCCGGTCGATGAGCCGGGCCACGGTGGTATCGACGGTAGGCCGGCCGTCCACCGCCACCGACCCGGTGAGCCTGCCGCCGTAAAAATGGGGAATCAGGCCATTGAAGGTGCGGCACAGGGTTGATTTGCCGCACCCGCTGGCGCCGCTGAGCAACAGGTAGGCATCGGCGCCCAGCTCCAGATCGATGTGATTCAGGACCGGCCGGCCGCCGGCGGTGGGGTAGGTGTAGCCTAGGTCTTCGGCCTGGATGAACGGTGTGCTTGGCGTCAAGTCGGGCGGTCCTGAAGGTCGATGAGTTCGGCCCGTTCCAACAGCCGAAGGGCCATGACCCCCAGTCCGGCCCCGGCCAGGGTGCTCAGCAAAAAGGAGGGCAGCAGGGCCATCAGGGGGATAGCCTTGCCCATCAGGACCGGCGCCACCAGGGTCGCGCTGGCCAGCGGTGCGATCAGGCCGGTGCCGACCACCTCGCCCGCCGCGGCCGGCAGCAGCCGGCGCCACCGGCGGTAGCAGAGCCCGGCCAGCAAAGCCCCGATCATCCCGCCGGGAAAGGCCAGCAGGGTGCCGACCCCCATCACGTTGCGCAGCACGGCGATGACCCCGGCCACCAGGGTCGCCCACCAGGGGCCGAGCAGCACGGCGGCCAGTACGTTGACGAAGTGCTGGGTGGGGTTGATCTTGGCGATGCCCACCGGAATGGATGTGTACGGCGCCAGGGCCACGCCCATGGCCACCAGGACCACGGCGTAGGCGGTGCGCCGGGTTTCGGAATGCAAAGGCGATGCGGACATGGTCAACCTCCCCGCGTTGGATGCAATTAATTTAGGACCCGGCTGTGTCACCTTAATCGATTTCGATTCCCGCTTTTTGATAGAGGGCGTAAAAGTGCTGCACCGGGCCGTGCCCCCGGCCCAGGGCCGGGGCCTGGGCGATGGCCCGGGTAATGTACTCCTTGGCCTGGGTCACCGCCTCGAAAAAGTTTTTACCCAGGGCGAGGTTGGCCGCCACGGCGGACGAAAAGGTGCATCCGGTGCCGTGGGTGTGGCGGCTCTGGATGCGCGCCTCGGTCAGCTCCTTGAAATCGCGCCCGTCCCAGAGCACGTCCGTGGCCAGGTCCCCGCCCAGATGGCCGCCTTTGACCACCACTTTGGCGGCCCCCAAGGAAAGAATTTTCTGCGCGGCAGCGCGCATCTCGTCCACCGTGGCAATCCGCTCGTCCACCAGAGCCTCGGCCTCGTGGATGTTGGGGGTCACCACCTCGGCCAGGGGGAAGAGCTTTTCCACCAGGGCCTGGCGCGCCTCGGGGTCCAGCAGGGGGTAGCCGCTTTTGGAGATCATCACCGGATCGAGGACCACCGGCGGACGCGCCACCTGCTCCAGGGCTTCGGCCACGGCCGCGATCAGCCGGGTGCTGGCCACCATGCCGATCTTGACCGCGTGGATTTGCATATCATCGAAGAGGCACAGGATCTGGTCGCGCACAATCCCGGGGTCGATCTCCTGGACGGCACGCACCTCCTGGGTGTTCTGGACGGTCACGGCGGTTATGGCACTGGTGCCGAAGACCCCGTGGGCCTGAAAGGCCTTGATATCCGCCTGGATGCCGGCCCCGCCGGACGAGTCCGACCCGGCGATGGTCAGTGCGACGCGCATGATAGGACGCCTTTCTTTAAATAAGTATCGAAACGGGTCAACACGTTACCCCGGGCAGCGGTGTTGTCGAGGAACCGTGGAACGATGGGCCTTGGAAAGGAAAAAAACGGCGGCCGGATGGCAAGGTTGCGTGCGGCGCTCCGAACTTCCTACGACAGTGTGAACTGTATCAGGTTCCAAGGGTATGCTCTCAGTTCCGGATGTCTCCCCGGAACACCCCTGCTCGGATCTGTTCGAATCCCATAGCACCGGACCGATGCGTTGGCAACCTGCAAGTCGTCGATTATCGCCGGGCTGTGGACCATGATTTACATCTGCCGGCCGGTGCCTTGTGGTCATACCCTGCGGCGAATTCACTGCGTCTACCGATTTCGAGCAGGTTTTGGTTGTTTGGAGTTTTTCTTATGCAACTGCAGATCCCCGTCGTAAACTCCTCGGGATGACAATGAAAGAAGTGGGGAACAGGATGACAGGTGGGGGAGGGGGACAGAGCATCAGCGAAAAGGAATCTGCATTTAGGCAGATCGGCAAGAAATAACGACAGCCGGCAAGAGATCTTTGTTCGCTGGCCTGCTCCGGGGTGTCAAAGGAGCCAAAAAACCAATCTTCTCCGGCCGGATTCGGGCCTTATCGGAGTTGCTGTTTGACATCCGCCCAACCAAGGTGATAGAGGCCAAACCGACACACTGGGGGAGTCGATAGGTATCGGCTGAGAGGAAACTTTGCGAGTTTCGACCCCTTGGACCTGATCCGGATCATGCCGGCGTGGGAAAGTGGACCTGCCAGACGTAAACCCGCCTGTTCGTCTCTTTCCCCACCGGCATCGCATCCATGACGCCAAACGGTTCGCTTCCAGCGGGCCGCGGGAGTTGCTGCGATGCTTTGCGTATCCCGACTCACCAAGCGCTTCGACGGGCTGCCGGTGGTCGAGGGCTTCGACCTGGACCTGCCCCTGAACGGCTTTACGGTTCTCATCGGACCCTCTGGCTGCGGCAAGACCACGCTTTTCGACCTGCTCACCGGGGTGGTGGCCAAGGATGACGGCGCCATTTCCTGGCGCGGCCGGCCCTTCGATCACCTCGGCAGCCAGGCGGCCTACATGCAGCAAAAGGACCTGCTCCTGCCCTGGCTCACGCTGGCCGAGAACGCCTTGCTGCCGGTGCGCCTGCAGCGGGGGGCCGATCTTGGGGCGGCCCGGGACCGGGTGCACCGGCTGTTCCAGCGCCTGGGGCTGGGCGGGTTCGAAGACTTCCGGCCGGCGGCGGTCTCCGGCGGCATGCGCCAGCGCTGCGCCCTGGTGCGCACCCTGATGTTTGACCGCGAGCTGGTCCTGCTCGACGAGCCCCTGTCGGCCCTGGACGCCATCACCCGGCGCAGCCTCCAGAGCATGCTGCTCCTTTTGCAGCACGATTTCGGGCGCACCCTGTTGATGATCACCCACGACATCGAAGAAGCCCTGTTGCTGGGCGACCGGGTCCTGATCCTTTCCGCCGCGCCCATGCGGGTGGTCGAAGAGATCGTCGTGCCGGGGACCAAGCCGCGCGACAGCGCCGATGCGCGCCTGATCCGCATCAGGGCCCGTGCCCTGGCGCGGCTGCAAGAGGAGTATTCCCATGCGGCGGCCTGAGGTGGTCAGCCTGCTGATCGTGCTGGTCCTGCTGGGCGCCTGGGAGGCGGTCTGCCGCGGTTTGGCGGTGCCGGACTACATCCTGCCGGCCCCCTCGGCAGTGTTGCAGGTGGCTGTCATGCGGGCCGCCCTGCTGGGGCCCCATGCCCTGGTGACGGCGGCGGAAATCCTGGCCGGCATCCTGCTGGCCCTGGCCGTGGCCCTGCCCCTTTCGGTGGCCATGTTCGCCCATCCGGTCCTGGAGCGGGCCCTGGCCCCCTTTCTGGTGGCTTCCCAGGCCGTGCCGGTTTTTGCCGTGGCCCCCCTGCTGGTGGTCTGGCTCGGCTACGGGATGGCGAGCAAGATTTTCATGGCCGCGGTGATCATCTTTTTTCCCATCACCGTGAGTTTGCTCCAGGGCTTCAAGGACTGCGACCGTGACTACCGGGTTCTTTTTACCCTCATGGGGGCCGGATTTTTCCAGGCCCTGCACCACCTCTACTGGCCGTGGGCCCTGCCCCGGTTCTTCGCCGGGCTCAAGGTGGGCGTCTCGGTGGCTACCATCGGCGCGGTGATCGGCGAGTGGGTCGGGGCCCAGCAGGGACTCGGGTATCTGATGATCCAGGCCAACGCCCGGCTCAAGGTCGACCTGGTCTTTGCCGCCATCCTCTACCTGTCGCTCATGGGCCTGGGGCTCTGGGCCCTGGTGGGGGCCATCGAACGGCGGGTGGTGACGTGGCGCTAGAGGGGAAGGGCGGTGGACGGAGGACAGAAAACGGAGCAGACCGGACAGTCCCGCCTTTGGCATTGATAAACAAGGATCTCAAAAAATCTGGAAAGGATGTTCCCATGAAAAAGCTGTTGTTGGCCTGCGTGTTGATCGTGGCCTTGGCCGGGCCGGCCGGGGCCGAAAAGCTGACCCTGATGCTCGACTGGTTTCCCAACGTGGACCATGTGCCGGTATACGTGGCCCAGCAAAAGGGTTTTTTCATGGCTGCCGGGCTCGATGTCGATATCCTGAGCCCCTCGGAAACCACCGACGGGCTCAAGCTGGCGGCTGCCGGCCAGGTGGACCTGGCCGTTTCCTACCAACCCCAGGCCACCGTGGCCGCGGCCCAGGGGCTGCCGTTGCAGGTGGTGGGCCGCCTGGTGGAGCACCCCCTGACCACCCTCCTCTATTTAAAGAAAAGCGGGATCGATGCGCCCACAGATCTTGCCGGCCGCAAAATCGGCTACACCGTGCCCGGGATGATGGACGTGCTGCTGGCCGCCTTTGCCAAGATCAACGGGATCCAGGGCTATGAGCCGGTCAACGTGGGCTTTGCCATCGTTCAGGCCCTGGCGACCCGGCAGGTCGATGCGATCATGGGCCCCTTCAAAACCTACGAAACGGTGGAATTGGCCCAGCGCGGCCTGGCTGCCGGCTACTTTGAATTGGAAAAGTTTGGCATCCCGGACTACGACGAGCTGATCTTCGTGTGCGGCCGCAAGACCCGCGAGAAGCGCTCCGCGGCCCTGGGCGCCTTCGTGGCGGCCGTGGCCCGGGGTATCGATGCGGTCCGCCAAAACCCCGACGAGGCTTTGGACCTCTATTTCAACGCCGTGCCCGAGGCCGACCGGCAAATGGAAAAGAAGGCCTTTGCCCTCACGCGTCCTTACTTTGCCGGCAGCCAGGAGCTTGATACGGTGCGCTGGCAGCGTTTTGCCGATTTCGCGCACCAGCACGGGCTTATCCAGCAGCCGCTGGAGGTTGAGCGGCTCCTTGCCCCGCAGCCGCAGTGAAATCAGCAGAAACGGTGATTTCGCCGAGGCTTAATTTCTTGAAGGAAAAATCGCGTTATAGATTTTTTCTTTAGAAAAAATTTGACACGATAATTTTTTCTGCTATAGGCTGGATTGAAGAACAGGCGTCAATCCAGGCACGGGTGGTAGGGCGATGTCCAGAAACGATATCCAAAACAGCGATGCGGTCCTGATCGAGCACCTGATTCAAGACGGCCGGCTTCCGGTGGGCACCCTGAGCCAGGCGATGGGGGTGACCGCGCCCACGGTGCGCTCCCGGCTCAAGGCGTTGATCGAGGCCGGCATGGTGCGCGTCGCGGCCCTGGTGGATGCGGCCCTGGCCCGGGATCTGACCGTGGCCATGGTGGGCATCTGCCTCGACACTTACCAGCTCGAGGATATGCTGGAAAAGGTCGCGGCCCTCGATCAGGTCAACTGGGCTGCGGTGGTCACCGGCAAGTACGATATCATGGCCGAGGTGATCTCCACCGACGGGATGTCCGGGCTCCACCGCTTTCTGTGCGAGAAGCTCTACAAGCTCGGGGGCATCAAATCGAGCGAGACCTTCGTGGTGATGACCTCCCGGCGCAAGTGGCTGCTGCTGCCGTCCGGGGTGCGCCGGCAGCTGAGCACGCATCCGGATTGACGCCTGAATGCGCCACCGTGATCGGTGGGCGAGCAATTTCACAATACCGGTGGTTTTCACCGGCCCAGCCAAGGAGGCAAAAAATGATCGTCGGCATTCTAAAAGAGATCAAAACAGAGGAGAACCGGGTGTCCATGACCCCGGCCGGAGCGGAGGTCATGCACAAACATGGCCACACCGTGCTTGTGGAAAAAGACGCCGGCGCCGGCAGCGGCTTGACCGATGCGGCCTACATCGCCGCCGGGGCTGAAATCGTGGCCACGCCGGCGGAAATCTATGCCCGCGCCGAGATGGTGATGCATGTCAAGGAGCCGATGCCGCCCGAATACGACCTGATCCGCGAAGGCCAGATCGTGTTCACCTACCTGCATCTGGCGGCCGACGAGCCCCAGACACGGGCCCTTATCGCCCGGCGTTCGGTCAATATCGCCTACGAGACCATCCAGAAAGACGACGGCAGCCTGCCGCTGCTTTCCCCGATGAGTGAGGTGGCCGGGCGCATGGCGATCCAGCAGGGGGCCAAGTATCTGGAAATGGCCCAGGGCGGCCAGGGGATCCTGCTGGGCGGGGTGCCCGGGGTGGAACCGGGAACGGTGGTGGTCATCGGCGGCGGCATGGTCGGCACCAACGCCGCCAAGATGGCCTGCGGCCTGGGGGCCAAGGTCTACCTGCTCGACAAGGATCCGGACCGGCTGCGCTACCTCGACGACATCATGCCGGCCAACTGCTTTCTGATCATGTCCAGTCCGGCGGCCATCCGCGAGCTGATGCCCAAGGCCGATGTGGTTATCGGTGCGGTGCTGGTCCCCGGTGCCAAGGCCCCCAAGCTGGTAACCCGCGATATGCTCTCCACCATGAAGTGCGGTGCGGTGATGGTGGACGTGGCCATCGACCAGGGCGGCTGCTTCGAGACCTCCAAGGCCACCACCCACGGCAAGCCGATCTATACCGTGGACGGCGTGATCCACTACTGCGTGGCCAACATGCCCGGAGCCGTGGCCAAGACCTCGACCCTGGCCCTGACCAACTCCACCCTCCCCTATGCCGTGACCATCGCCGACAAGGGGTGGAAGGCGGCCATGCGCGAAAGCGTCGAGATCAAGCGGGGCGCCAACGTGGTCCTGGGAAAGGTCACCTACAAGGGGGTGGCCGAGGCTTTCGACCTGCCCTTCGAGCCGGTGGACGGCCTGCTGGGCTGAGAACCGGCGGTTCCCGGCGGGGGAGCGTCTTTTCCCGCCGGAAACCGCCGTGCAGCCTGCAAGGGCCCGGGGAACGGTACTCTCCGACTCCTGAAAACTGCCCGGCGCGCTGCCGGCCCCGGTGTTTGCCGGCGCCTGCGGAGCGCCGATTTGCACTTGGCGGCCCGTATACGTGTTGCAGTATCCGTCTGTTTTCGCTATTTGACGTGAACAGACACCGATACTTACACCCCGAACAGCCGGGGCCAAGCCTGTGGAGGAGATCCGTGGAAACCGCGCTTACCTGGGCCGAAGTTGATCTGGATGCCATCGCCCACAACATCAGCGCCCTGCGCCAACTGACCAGCCCGCCGACCCGCTTCATGGCCGTGGTCAAGGCCAACGCTTACGGCCACGGGGCCGTGGCCGTGGCCTGGCAGGCCCTTGCGGCCGGGGCCGACTGGCTGGGAGTGGCCCGCCTGGAAGAGGGGGTGCAGCTGCGCCAGGCCGGGATCCGGGCCCCGATCCTGATCTTCGGCTATACGCCCCCTGAAGCGGCCGGTATCCTGCTGGCCAACGATCTTACCGCTACGGTCTACTCCTTCGAAACGGCCAAAGCATACAGCGAAGCGGCCGGCGCCGCCGGGCACACCCTGAAGGTGCACCTCAAGGTCGACACCGGCATGGGGCGCCTGGGACTGATGCCGGAAGTCTTCAACTTTTCGCCCACCGGCAAGGCCGTTTCGGGCAATCCGGTATTTGCGGTGGAAGCCATCGCCCATCTGCCGGGGATCGAACTCGAGGGGGTCTACACCCATTTTCCCGCCGCCGACCAGAAGGACAAGAATCCGACCCTGGACCAGCTGGAAAAGTTCACCGATTTTCTCGACCACCTGCACTTTGCCGGCCTGAGCATCCCCATCCGCCATGCGGCCAACAGCGCCGCCCTCATGGAAATGCCCGAGACCCATTTCGACATGGTGCGCTGCGGGATCGCCCTGTACGGTCTCTACCCCTCGGATGAGGTCGACCGCAGCCGCGTTGCCCTGAAACCGGCCATGACCCTCAAAACACGCGTGGTTCACGTCAAAAGCGTGCCGGCCGGATTTCATGTCAGCTACGGCATGACCTACACCACCGAACAGCCCACGGTGATCGCCACCGTGGGCGCCGGCTATGCGGACGGATTGAGCCGCCGGTTTTCTTCCGCCGGCCAGATGCTGGTCGGCGGGAGGCGGGCGCCCATCGCCGGACGCATCTGCATGGACATGTGCATGCTCGATGCCGGGCCCGACGCCCAGATCGACGTGGGGGACGAGGCGGTCATCTTCGGACGCCAGGCAGAAGCCGAACTGAGCGCCGACGAGGTGGCCCGGATCCTGGGCACCATCAACTACGAGGTGGTTACCACCGTCGGGGCCCGCGTGCCGCGGGTCCATCTCAATGCCCGGGCGGAAAGCCAGCTCAGCGTGGACTGAAGCACGGCCTGGACCGGCGCGCGCCGGCCCTTATTTCACCAGCCCGACAGCCTCGTAAGGATTGGTCCCGGCAAGCAGGATCCGGTTGTACAACTGCTCGTCGAGCACCACCTCGGCCCCGGTGGACACGAAACGATCCGGATCGTGGAGATAGGGTACGGCCGCGGTCACCATGGCGGCCTTGGTGGCACCCTCGGGGCTGAGGGCCTTGAACGCCGCCATATCGAAGCTCAGGGCCACCGCCCTGCCGGTTTTTTCCCTGGCGTTCCAGATCAGGACCATGCCGGCCGGGTTCTTGATTTTGACAGCCGCCGTCTGTTCTGCGGAAAGCGGCTTGACGATCATTCCCTTTTTTCCCGGAGTGCAGTCGAGCACCACCTGCAGGGCATCCTCCTTGCACCAGACAGGAGAGGAAACCACCGTATAGCGCTCGCTTTCGCTCAATGGATACCGGTTCAGGATGTACTGGGCCATCAGGTACCCCGAGGTCAATCCCGGACAGATATGGTTGTGCAGCTCGGCGGATTTTAAAAAGTCATAGGGGGCGTTCTGGGCCCAGGCGTTGGCGATGGCCGCCAGGGTGAACATGTCCCTGCCGGCCAGAAACTTCTTGCTGCGATCCCAGAATTTTTTGTCGGCGATGGCCTCAATGCCCATGTCGAGCTTTTCGGCGTCGAACCCGCCGGCCGCAGCGCTCAGCACCACCGCCTGCCCGTTCTGGCGGCTGAAGAGCAAAAAGCGCAGGGGATGGTTCTGGGGGCGCTGGAAAAAGAGCAGGTTGCCGTTGCCGACGCTGCATCCGGTAAGCCTTTCCACAACGGCAAGCTCCGCCAGGGCGGGCCGGCCGCGCATCTTGACGAAAGGCGCATCGGTGAGCACCAGCAGGTCGGGGCTGCCCTTGGATAGTGCGAGCCGGCTCATGGCGCCGCTGATTTCCGTGTCCAGCGATCCGGCGCCTGCCAGGGCGGCCAGCACCAGGATCAGGGCGGTTGTCAGGCCGGCGGTCAGGGCACATCTTGTTTTCATCTTTGCCTTCCTTTCCTTGATGCCACGATTGCCCGTGCCAGCACGGGCCTGTTCACCTTCCAGGCGACGCAAAGTGACGCCTGTAAGACCTCGGTCTTAAATGACATGCCGCAGGCTTCACACCGTGTCCGGTCATGGCTGCTCTTCGCGTTCGGTCAGGTTCCAGATCATGGTGCCGCGGCAGATCCGGTCCATGTGCACCAGCATCCCGCCGTCAAGCCGCCGGTCCACGAAGCGGGCCACCTGGGCCTCGATTCCGGGCGTCAACTCCAGGTAGTCTTCCAGAAACGCCGTGCACTGGCCGATGGCCTCGTCGCGCGACCAGCGCCGTTGGTGGTCCCAAAAGGTGAAGCGCAGATGCGGGCGGTAGCCCATGGCGTAAACCAGGTTGAACGGATGGATGATGTCGCTGCGGTGGGCACCGGGCGGTTCGTCGAAAAACTCGCGCCACAAATCGGCGTGCCACGGCCGGGGTCCTCGGCCGGCAAAGGTCGACAGGTAGCACCAGCGCCGGCTGGCGGCCATCATCGCCAAAAGCGCACCGGGCCCGTCGATCCCGGGCGACATGGAGGCAAAGACCAGATCGAAGGCCCCCCGCCAGCCTTCCCGGTCCAGGTCCGTGTCCTGCCAGGTGCGGCGCACGATACGGATATTGTCTGCCCCGGCGCTGGAGATGTTCTCTTCGAGAATATCGGCCATGGCCTCGGCCGGTTCCAGGGCCGTCACTTCGGCCGCGGTTTCGGCCAGCAGCAGGGCCCAGGACCCGGGGCCGGCGCCGATGTCCAGCACCCGGAAACCCGCAGCCAGCGCGCCGCAGGCCACCAGATCGTTGACCACGGCCCGGCGCTGCTCTGCCAGATCGGCCCGGTCGGTGTTGCGGGCGAAATCGGGCGCCATTTTGTTCCAGCGTTTCATCGGCTCGCTGCCGGAGCGGCGGCGACGTCCCTGAATGGATGCGTCGTGGTGCTCCTGCCAGCGGCTGGCCCAGAAACGGATTTCGTCTGTGGTCATATGCAACTCTAGTTAGTGTCCATCCGCGGCCGTAACTATCCGGCCGGCATAAAAAAGCGCATTTTGTGCTGGAGTTTCGAGGCTGAGTGTAGTATAAACGATGTCGCCAAACAACCGTAAATACTAACAAAGCCGAGAAAAGGACCAACACAAAATGCGCGAAAAATGGCAACGCCAAATGCCCCTGATGCCCGAGATCGCCAGCCACATCCAAGCCCAAGAGCTCGAAGCCATCTCCAGCATCCTGGACAGCAAACCTATCATCACCGAGTTCGTGCTGCAAGATCTTTGCAAGCGGCGCCGTGTTGTCAGCCGTGCCGGGGCAAAAGGCATGAGCGCCGAGCAGGTGCTGCGAGCGGCCGTGGTGATGAGGCTCCACGAGTTGACCTACCAGGACCTGGCTTTTCATCTGGTCGACAGCCAGAGTATCCGGCGTTTTTGCCGTATCGGCATTGCCGACAAGGGGTTCAAAAAGTCGGTGCTCAACAAAAACATCAAGGCCCTGTCGGATCAGACCTGGGAGGCGATCAACCTTGAAGTGCTCGGTTATGCCAAACAAAACAAGATCGAAAAAGGCCGTGTGGCACGTATCGATTGTACGGTTGTCGAAAGCAATATCCACGCGCCCAGTGATTCGAGCCTGCTGTATGATTGTGTCCGGGTGCTGAGCCGGTTGCAGCAAAGGGTCCGGGATCTTGGCCTGGGCCGATTTGGATACCACGATCACCGCCGGGTGGCCAAACGGCGCATGGTCAAAATTCAGTACGCCCGCAGCAAAAATGAACGTCGTGGGGCCTATGTCGATCTTCTCAAGTACACGGCAAAGTCGTTGGCTTCGGCCCGGCGCGCTATCGAACGGCTCAAGACGGTCGGTGCTGACAACCTGACCGCGCTGGGCCTGTTTTTTGAATTGGAACGCTACGTTGCACTGACCGAAAAGGTCATCGCGCAGACCCAGCGCCGCGTCATCAAAGGAGAGAAGGTTCCGGCCTCGGAAAAGCTCGTGTCGATTTTCGAGGAGCATACCGACATCATCGTCAAGGACCGGCGCGACACATTTTTCGGTCACAAGATATGTCTGACCGGAGGCCGTTCGAACCTGATTCTCGATTGTCAGATCGTGGAAGGCAACCCGGCCGATGTGACCTTGACCCAGACGATGCTCGATCGGCAAGAAAAGATTTACGGGCGCTGCCCGCTCAAAGTTGCACTGGACGGAGGGTTTGCTTCCAAGGCGAATTTGAAGGCCGCCAAGGACAAGGGAATCAAAGACGTCTGTTTTGCCAAAAAGCGCGGCCTGGACCCGGAGAAGATGTGCCGCAGCCCGTATGTGTACAGGCGCCTTCGTCGCTTCCGGGCCGGCATCGAGGCGGGCATATCCTGGCTCAAGCGCAGCCTGGGGCTGGATCGGTGCACTTGGAAAGGATGGCGATCGTTCCAGAGTTATGTTTGGGCGTCGATCGTTTCGGCCAACCTGCTTACGATTGCCCGCAAACAGTTGGCCTGACGGTACGGCACCCGTTCGACACGTAAAGCCAACAGGTGAGGTGTTCCCGGATTTTAGGGTGAATAGTAACATTTACTGTTAAGGGCTTGTTTTTTGCTAAATTCTTTCGAGATTATTCGCCTGCCGCCTCTTTGCAGGGTCCTCGGGCGGCTGATTTTGGCGATTTATGGACGGAAACTAGTTATTAACCGCTTCCAACTGGCGCATGGCTGCCTGGGCCGCCTTTTTTTGCCGGCTGTAACCTGAGGCCTGCTCGAAGGCTTTGCGGCTGGTGTTCAGGTCGTTGACCTGCCAGGCGGCGTAGCCGGCCATGAGCCAGGCCTGGCCGGCCTGGGGGCTGCCTTTCAGCGCCGTTCGGCGGTAGGCATCGGCGGCATCGGCAAAGCGCCGCGCGTTGTAGAGCAGATCGGCCCGCAACATCATCAGTTTCGAGTCGTTGTGGTTCTTGCCGTAGCGATCCAGACTGGCCAGGGCCTCGTCGTAGCGGGCCTTCTGGCGGTAGGCGGAAATCAGTTTTTCCAGCATGTGGGGGTCCGGCGTGCGCGCCAGCAGTTCGGCATACACCGCCGCGGCCCGGTCCGGGATCTCCAATTGAAGGTTCAAATCGGCCCACAGCTTCTTTTCGTTGTCGGTCAGCGGTTGGAGCCAGCCATAGATGGTCAGGGCTGCCAGGGCCTGTTTGTAGTGCGAGCAGGACAACTCCACATGCGCCAGGGCCTTCCACCACTTGGCCTCCCCGGGGTATTCGTCCGTCAACTGCCGCGCGAAAGTGCGCGCCTGGTCCGTCATTTCCAGCTGCAAATAGAGATGAAGAAGGATTTCCTGCCACTTTAAGCGGGCTTTGCCGGTCGACTGCCGGGCCAGTTCACGCACCAGCGGAAGGGCCCGGCGCGGCTTTTCCGCTGCCATCAGGGCGTGAACGAAATTTTCACGCCACTCGGGCTTGATCTGCTGCGGGTAATCGGCAAACAGCCGTTCGAAGACGGGTATGGCCTCGGTGTAGGACTTGGCCAACAGGTGGGATATGGCTGAAAAATAGAGGTGCTGCGGATTTTTTTCGGCCTCGGCGGACCGCTGGTAGGCGGTGTTGAAGCAATCGGCCGCTTCGCGGTAATCCTGGGTGTCGTAACAGGCCTTGGCCAGGTTGAGCCAGGCGTCGATGCGATCGGGCATGGCGGCCACGGCTTTACGCAGGGGCGCCTTGGCGCGGCCGGGCTCGTCCTTGAGCAGCCAAAGGTTGCCCATGGCGATGTCGATCAAGGGATGTTGGCCCTTTTTGGACTCTTTCTGGAATTTGTTCAGCCGGGCGATGGCCTGGTCATAAGCCTTTTTACCCATCAGGTTCTCGACGTCGCGCAGAACGAAGCGCACCGACAGCGGAAGATCGTCCGGTGCGGCGGCGGCCGAGGCCGGCAATGGGATAGTGCCGATGCCGATGAAAATTAAAACAAGGAGCCCCATCACTGCCATGCCCTGGCGGTGATGCGGTTTCGGCGTTGATTTGTCTTGCCTGTTTTCCATGGCTCCCATTTTCCCGATGGCCGATGGGAAGTTGATGCGTCATTCCAGTTCGAAACGTACCGTGGTCTCAGCCCAGGCGCTCACCGGGGTGCCGCCCACGGTTCCCGGTATGAAACGCCACCCGTGCACGCAGCCGATCACGCTGTCGTCAAAGATTCCCGGCGGTTGCCCTTCGACCACCTTGACGTCCTGAACGTCGCCTTGGGCGTCGACCACGAAGCGCACCTTGACCCATCCTTCTATGCCGCGGCGTTTGGCCCTCATCGGATAGACCGGCGGCATGCGCACCAGCGGCGTCAGCGGATGATCGAGTTCGGTGGCGGCCACCACCGACGGGGTGAAAGAATGATCAAAGTTGGATACCGTCGCCGTCGGCGGCGCTGCCACCACCGGCCCGCTGCTCAGGCGGGGGTTGACTTCGAAGGCCAGCTTGAAATCGACCGGGGCCATACGGCCGGCGATGGTCGGCGGCAATGGTTTGGTTTTCGGTTTTACCGGTTCGGGCAATCGCGTCTGCTTGCGTTCCACGGGCACTTCGGGCCGCTTGAGGCGGATCACGTTGATCTGCGGGATCAATTTGTCGAAAACCGGCCGTTCTTCGGAACGGTGCAGCAGGTACGGCATCAGGGCGAACAGGACCAGGTTGATCGCCATGCTGCCCAGGGTGGCCCAGAGAAAAGGGGGCCACAGGCGCCGCAGCAGGACGGCCGATGTTTGCGGTTGCAGGTTCAGGGGGTGCGGTTCGGGGGCCATGGTTCGAAGCTGGTGGCTCGCGTTTAAATTGTTATTTCAATGACACAAAGGGCACAAGGGACGAAAAGGACATAAAAAAGCAGGCGCCCGGTGCGGCCTGCCGGAATTACTCGCCCTGCGGCAGGCTGGCTGCCAGCGAGACGCTGGTCGCCCCGGCCATGCGGCAGCCGTCCATCACCATGATCGCCGTGCCGGTGGAGCTGGCCTTGTCGGCCACCACCACCACGGCGCCTTCCGGGTTTTCCGCCAGGGCGCGCTCCACGTTGGCGCGCACCGCGCGTACATCGATTTCCCGATGATCGTAGAAGATCCGGTTTTCGGCGTCCACGGCAACGAGGATGGCAGCTTTGGCATTGCTTTCGGCCGTCGATGCGGTGGGCCGCTGGACATCGATGCCGGTCTCCTTGACGAAGCTGGTGGTCACCAGAAAGAAGATCAGCAGGATGAAGACCATATCGATCAGCGGGGCCATGTTCAATTCGCGCACCGTGTTGCGCTGGCGCCGGGCCGCCGAGATACTCAGCATAGTCGCAAGTCTCCTCTCGTTTACAGGTGCCGCCGGAGGTAAAATCCGGTTGCACTCAGGCGCTGGGCCACCTGGCGCGCCCGGCGATCGAGAAAGCCTTTCATATACAAGCCGGGAATGGCCACCAAAAGACCGGTCTGGGTGGTGATCAGCGCTTCGCTGATCCCGCCGGCCATGGCCCGGGCGTTGCCCGTGCCGAATACGGCCAGCACGTCGAAGGTGGTGATCATCCCGCTCACCGTGCCCAGCAGCCCGAGCAGCGGGGCGATGGCGGC
Source organism: Desulfobacterales bacterium (assembly GCA_963668645.2). Taxonomy (GTDB): domain Bacteria; phylum Desulfobacterota; class Desulfobacteria; order Desulfobacterales; family UBA2174; genus UBA2174. Next base: position 585,184 of record CAXXWC010000019.1, on the reverse strand, counting down.
CAGGACCCCGATGGCGGCCAGACCGTCGTTCAGGGTGCGCTGGAGCCGGGCCACGGTTTCGTCGAGCACGTAGCGGTCCAGGTCGCGCCGGCCGCTGCGGCGCCGGACAAATTCGGCCACCAGCACGGCGGTGACTCCGCGATAGTGCCGCAAATCCGGCTGGCGGTTGCGGGCCACATACTCCCGGGCGTTCTGGGAATTCATGTCCCGGCGCTGGATCCGGCGAAAGAAGACGGCCCGGTCGATGATCAGCAGCCACATCACCAGGCTGACGACCACCAGGGGGATCATCAAGGGTCCGCCGGTGCGCAGGTACTCTTCCAGGCGCAGGAGGCTATTTTGAATCAGCAGGATCAAGGCGGCTCCGATAGCGGTCGGCGATGTTGACCAAGGCTACGGCTTTTTCCTCCATCTGGCCGATGCGTTTTTCCACCGTGCGGCTCAGCAGCGTGTGGACCAGCATGATGGGGATGGCCACCGTCAAACCGAGCATGGTGGTTACCAGGGCCTCTGAAATCCCGCCGGACATCATACGCGGATCGCCCGTGCCGTGCTGGGTGATGACGTGAAAGGTGTCGATCATCCCGGTCACCGTGCCCAGCAGCCCGAGCAGCGGGGCGATGGCCGCCAGCAGCCCGAGGGTGGATAAAAAGCGTTCCAGGGCGGGGATTTCTCTCAGGATCGCCTCCTGCAGGGCGTTTTCCAGCTCCTCGCGCTGCATGTGGCAGCAGGCCAGCCCCGCGTTGAGCACCCGGGCCAGCGGTTTGGCCACAAGGGGCGTGCAGGCCGCTTGGCAGTCTTTCCAGCGGCCCTCGCCGGCCAGCCGTTCGATGCGGTTCATCAGGGCGTCGGCGTTCAGCCGGCGGCGCAGCAGGAAAAAGACCCGTTCGATGGCGATGAGCACGCCGAGGCCCAAAATCCCCACGATGGGCCAGACGATGGGCCCTCCCTTGGGGATCTGCTGCCATAGGCTCAACTCGTGGGTGAGCTGGTAAAGGGCCCCGCCGCGGGAAACATCCATGGGCATCGAGGCGCTTTGACCGTCCATGTAAGCGGCCATCTGGCGCTGCATCCGGGCCGAAGGAAGCCGCGAGAGGGCAAAGAGCCGGCGGCCGGCGGGCGAGTAGTTCAAAAAGCCCACCTCCTGGCCGATGCGGTAGGCGGCGGTGAAGTTGCCGATGGCCAGGATTTCGGCCTCGGTGTCGACACCGGTGCGGTCCACGATGGTGCCGCGGTGCACCGTCACTTCGCCCGAGGCCTCGATCGCCCTGTCGAGCAGATCCGCCATGGCCTGCACGGCGTCCATGTCGGGAAACCGGCTCTGGCCGGAGATGTCCTGAAGAAAATCGATCCGCTCCTCTAAAAAGGCGGTCTGCAGATTCTGTGAAACCAGCGTTTCGATGTCCTTGGCGTTGATGCGCACCACCCCGACCAGTTCGCGCACCACGGCGTCGGTCTCGGCCAACTGCCGGATCAGGTCTTCTTCTTTTTTGGCCAGCATTTCGGTCTCGTCGGACATGGACCGGATCTTTTCGTTCAGCTGGTGATTGCGGGTTTCAAGGTCCTGGATGGCGGCTTCCAGTTTTTTGCGGTCGGCTATGATCTTGGCCCGGCTTTCGGCCGCGGCGGCCTGGGCGGCCTTTTTTTCCGCCTCGGCCTTTTGCGCCAGGGCCTCACGCGCCTCTCTGGCCTGAACCTGGATCTGGCGCATGTCCTGGGCGTATACCGGCGCTGCAAGGATCAGCACTGTCGGCACCAACCAGACGATACAGCGTTTGGCGGTCTTCATGGCGCGGCGATCCTTCCCAACGGCATGTTCAAGATTTCCACCGGCCGCCGTCTGGTGCCGATATCCATGGCGGTTTGCAGGGTGCGGTTGGCCTCGGGATCCAGCGGCTGCCAGGCGGCCTCGGCGGCGTTGTAAAAGCCGCAGGACTTGCGGTCGAGGCTCTGGTAGTAGAGGCCGACGCGGCCCAGGCGGAAGATGTTGGCCAGCATCGAACTTCCTGCCACGACGATGTCTTGCTGGTAGACCTCGATGGTGTTGCCGTACTCGGCCTCCACCATCAGGGCCTCGAAGACCTTGCGCAGTTTTTCGCTCACAGCCACTCCCGGATCATCGAGCAGCGTCTTGAGGTTTTCCAGCCGCAGGTGCCGCTCGGCGGTCAAAAAAGGCAGATCGCGGTCGACGCGATCCTCCAGGCGCTGGTACTGGGCCTGGAGAAAGGGCACCACCTGCTCGCTGATCTGGACGATGGCATCGAGCTGGGCCTGCTTGGCCGCCACTCTGCTTCGCACGGCGGTCAGGCGTTCTTCCACGGTTTGGCGGTGAGCCTCGAGTTGGGCCTGCTGCTGTTGCAGGCGGTCGTAGGCGGCCAGCTTTTGCTGCTCTTCTTCGCGCCAGCGGATTTCGGCCTGCTGGGCTTTTTGGCGGATATCGATGGCCTCGGTCACCGGGCGCTCCACCCGGCGTTGCACCTCGGTCTTTTCGGCCAGGGCCGGCATCGCCGCCGCCAACAGCGAAAACCCGATAAGTGCCATGTGCAGTCGATTCACTTGAATCTCTCCCGGTTTTGTTTGAGTGCTGAAACAAAAAAAGCCTGGAAATCTTCAGGTGAAATTCGTTTCACCCGAGACCTTCCAGGCCTTGTTACGAAAAGGGCGCTGAGTGCTTATTCGTTCGCCCCGTTGAAAGAAAGCTACGGCCCAGAGCACCATCAAGCGGCGGTGCCTTCTTGAACACTTCATAAAGCTTGTTAATACTCTGGATTTAAACCGGACAAGGTTTGCCATGATTGTCTGACTGCTGTCAAGGGAAATAAAAAAGCCCTTCGTGCCGGTTTTCGGCTCGAAGGGCTGCACCCAGTTTACTTGGCCCCCGGATACCTGATCCAGGCCGTTTCCCGCGGCCGGACAGCAATTTTCGTGACGGCAGGTCTTCTGGCTCTCCCGCCCGTCGGGCGGCCTTCCCACCCCGTTTGGCGGCGAGGCAGTGGCCATTGTCGAGCCCGAATCGGGTTGTCGCGCCGGGCCGGCGCAACGGTGGGATTACAGCGGCGGGACCGCTTCCGATTTGCACGGAATTCCCTGTTCGGCCTTTCGGCACCGTCGACTTTTTTTAGAGTAAACACTGGATGCTTGTCAAGCATAACCGGTTTGGCCAAGAGGCCGTTCTTTGCCTCGGTGCTGAATTATGCTACTAACAGGACCGGCGGCAGGATGGCCGCGCATCTTTTTGTTTCTGCGGTTCTATTGCTTTTCGGGATGTTTTTGCAAGACCGGTTTCAACACCTCGGATCAGGTTCGCGATCGGAGCGCAGGCCTGGGCAGAAAGGAAGTTCACATGAGCGCAAAAACGAAAATCGGCATTATCATCTGCGACCGCTACCGGCGTTGTGCGGGCGGAAAGTGTCTGCGCGCCATGCGCAACCGCCAAGGGGCGTTCGCCGTCTACCAGGACCGGGAAGTGGAACTGGTCGGTTTTACCACCTGCGACGGGTGCCCGGGGGGCAACATCGAGTATGCCGGTGAAGAGATGGTCAAAAACGGCGCCACCGTGATCCATCTGGCCACCGGCCTGTTGGTGGGCTATCCGCCGTGCCCGCATATCGAAACCTTCAAGGCTTTTCTCGAAAAACGCTACGCCGTGACGGTGGTGGTGGGCACCCACCCGATCCCCACCAAGTATCTGGACATGCACACCCACCTGGGCACATGGCAGGATCCGGCCTGGCAGCCGTTGATCGCACCGGCCATGGCCGACGCCGCCACGAGGGACAGTTACGACTGAAAACGTCTTTGCCCGCAAACCTATTGCCGGTTAGCAGCCCGAGGCTTCAGCGATGAGAACCAACCCCAAATCGTTCGGTCCGGCGTTGGAGCGCGCCCGGCCCGCATGAGCCTCAAAATCAGGCTGGTTCGACATCTGCTGTCGATTCTGCTGGTCGTTATGGCCGGCAGTCTCGGCTATTACCTGCTGTTCATGGGGCGCATTGATTTTCTGGAGTGCCTCTACATGACGGTGATCGCCATCACCAGCGTGGGCTTCGGCGAAATCGTGCCGGTGACGGGCAACACGGCCGCCGAAATCTTCACCATGCTGCTGATCACCTTCGGCATGGGGATCATCCTGTACGCCATCAGTTCCCTGACCGCATCGCTGATCGAGGGCGAGCTGTCCGGCTACCTGCGGGAGAAAAAGATGAACAAGCTGATCGCCAAGCTCCACGGCCACTACATCATTTGCGGCGGCGGCGAGACCGGCATGCCGCTGATCGACGAGATGACCAGGAACCACGAGGCGGTGGTTTTGATCGAGCGCGAGCAGGAGACCATCGACCGGTGCAACGCCGACGGCAAGCTGCTTTTCATCCGCGGCGACGCCACTGAGGACCAGAACCTGGTGGCCGCCGGCATCGCCAACGCCAGCGGGCTGTTCGCCTGCCTGCCGTCGGAAAAGGACAACCTCTACATCACCATGACGGCCCGCATGCTCAACACCCACCTGCGCATCGTCAGCCGCATGATCAACCCCGCCCTCGAACCCAAGCTGCGCAAGGCCGGCGCCAACAGTGTGGTATCGCCCAACACCATCGGCGCCCTGCGCATGGCCTCGGTGATGATCCGCCCCGAGGTGGTGAACTTTCTGGACAACATGCTGCGCAGCCAGCAGGGGAACCTGCGCGTTCACCAGCTCACCATCAGCGAGGCGGGGCTGGCCACCAACCGGGTCCTGATGGACTCGGGGCTCAAGACCCGCTTCAATCTCCTGGTGCTCGGAGCCCACCTTCCCGGCGAGGAGATCCTCTTCAATCCGCCCCCCAGCCATGTCCTGACCCCGGGCATGGTCCTCATCGTCATGGGCGATACCACGGACATCGCCCGGGCACGCAAGGCATTTTGATCCAGCGCCACTTGATTTCAGGCAAAACGTCCCCAGTGTTTCTTAAGCAGCGGGTCCCAGGGCCCGCGCGGTTCATTTTCAGCATCCTCACCGGCCTTGCCCGGTGTTGCGCGAAAGGGGAAAGAATCATGGCGCTTATCACTATATCGCAAAGCATGGGCAGCGGCGGTGCGCGCATTGCCCGGCGCGTCGCCGAATCGTTGAATCTGGAACTCCTCGACGACCAGAGGCTCAAGCAAGAGGCCCTGGAGATGGGGATCCGCGCAGAAGAACTCAAGGGGCTGGACGAAAAGGCCCCCGGCTTTTTTGACCGTTTACTGAGCCGCAGGCCGGAGGCCTATGTCGATATCCTCCAATCGGTGGTTTACGAGATCGGCCACAAGGGCAGCGGCGTGATCGTGGGCCACGGCAGCCAGGTGTTGCTCAATGACTTCAACTGCGCCTTTCACGTGTTGGTGAACGCCTCGGAACAGGCGCGCGTTGCGGCCGTATCGCAGCAAAGGGGCCTGACGCCCGAGATCGCCCGGAAGCTGATCCACAGAGCCGACAGCGAACAAAGGGGTTTTTTCCGCTTCGCCTTCAACCGCCATTGGGACGACCCCGGCCTTTACGATCTGATCATCAATCCGGAAAAACTCGGCATCCAGGCCAGTGCGGAGATGATCGTCCAGGGCGCCCGGTCGGAAAAGATCGAGGCTTGCAGCCTCGGCGCGCTGGAAACCATGCAGCGCCGGTCGCTTGAAAGGCGCGTCACGGCGGCCCTCAAACAGCACGATTTGCGCATTTCCACACTCTACGTGGACGTGCCGGAGCCCGGCGCCGTCAGGGTCTGGGGATCTGTCAGCGACGAGAGCGAAGAGCGGCAGATCAAACGGATCGTCCCGGCCGTTGCCGGCGTTGAAAAAACCGATATCAAGCTGTTCAGGGCCATTGCGGGAATTTGAGAAAATCCGCGGGGCGGATGGGACGCGAGACCGGTGGCTGAGCGATTCCTGTCCGCCAGGACCCGTCACCTTACCGGCCATGGGCATGATCGCCTTCATGATGTGCTCGGCCATCAGGGGGGTGATCGCTCGCTGCGTCGCGCAGTCCGGTGATCAGCAGATAGATCCGGTCGGTGTGAATCCCTGCCAGGGCGCTGGTCGCCTTGCCGCCGCGGACACGCGGTTGTCAGGAAAGCAGCAGCCTTGCCAACACCACCAGAAAGAGCGAGACGGGATAGTAGCTGGCCCGGTTAAACAGGGTCATCACGTCGGGCCGGGCACGGGTACGATACACCCGATAGGCGGGATAGAGAAGCAAGCCGGTGCCGATCGCCAGCGCCGCCAGGCGGTAGGGGATCCCCAGGTCGAGGGGTGAAATGGCGAAGACCACCAGGTTCAGCACCACCGCCGCGCCCAAAGAGAAGGCGATGATGGCCATGGCACGCTCCAAACCGAGGCGCACCGGGATGGTGCGGGCGTGAAAGCACCGGTCTTCGGCCAGATCGGTCCAGTCGGCCGGCACGTTCTGGCCGCCCACTTCCCAGCAGAAGATCCAGGCAAAGAGCAAAAGGACGAAACCCGGGTTGGGGGCCGGATCCACGGCCCAGAGCGCGGCCATGGTCCCGGCGGTTTTGACCGCGCCGCTGATCACGGTGCGCAACGGGCTGACCTGCCACATGCGGCAATAGAGGATTTCCAGCAGGCAGGCACCCATAAAAATAAGCAGGCAGGCGGGGTTGAGCCACCAGGCGCCGACCATGGCCACCGCGCCCCATCCCAAGGCCCAGAACAGGCCCTCGCGGAAGCCCAAGAGCCCCTGGGCCATGGGATGGCGTACCAGTGCCCCGTCCAGGTAATCGTCCTGGCCCTGGTAGCCGCCGGCGGCCACCTTCTTCAGGTCGGTGCGGTAGTCGACCAGATCGTTGAGGGCGTAAACCGCCGTGTAGCCGGCAAACACGGTCACCAGGCCGACGAGGATCACCGCCAGGGGCGGCAAGGTCCCGAGCCATAACAAGGCCCCCAAAGCCGGGGTGACCATGTCGATCATGGCGTGGGGGGTGCGGGAAAGGGCCAAAAAGAGTTTGAGCCGCTCGGCGGAAAGGGCGGATCCGGCGACCGGCTGGGCAGCAGCGAGGGCAGGCGTCTGTTTCATGAATCCGATTCTTCGGCAGTTTCGGCCGGCTGGGCCGGGCGTAGCAGCGGCGTGGTGTCAAGCCCGTCGCCGCCGCGGAAAAAGGGCGCGCTCATGGAGCCGGAAAAGATCGATTTGAAACCGGAGCGCAACCTACCATGGGCCGTTTGGCAAGGTCAAGCGCCGCCGTCCCCACGGCCCCGTCAAAGTCCTGCAATGACGTCACCGAGAGGGATTTTTTCTGTCCGGGAGTCCTTGTTTCGCCGGTTTTTCTGACTGCAGATCCCTCGCCGTTCCTCGGGATGACGCGGGAGGGAATGGGCCTGCTCCGGGGTGACACAAGTCATGGGGTATGCTAAAAAACCGGCAAAGATCACTTCGCCACCGATATGAGGTTCCCACCATCCAGAAGGAAAGCCATAATGCCGGTTTTCCGCCCAACACTCAAAAGGGATATATCCAATGGCCCTTGATCAGAAACGAATGCAGAAAAAGAAGGCCAAGCGGGCGGCCAAAGCCAAGGCCCGCAAACAGACGGCCGGGCGTGTGCGGGAGAATGTCTCTGCGGGACTGCTGGCGGTCGCTTCCGCCCCGGTTCATGAGTGCTGGTGGCCGGCGAACTTGTTTGCCCCGGACAACGGCCTCGCCCAGGTGGTGGTGTCGCGCAAAAGGGGGAACGGTGAGATATTCGCGGCGGTTTTCCTGGTGGACCTGTTCTGTCTGGGAGTCAAAAACGCCTTGATTCACGAATGCGGCGAACTTGAATTCGAGCAACTGCTCGACCACATCCGCCGCGACATGCCCCTGGAGCGCACCGATCCGGCCTGTGCCCGCAGGCTGGTGGAAGACGCCGTGGATTATGCCGGCGAACTTGGCTTGGCGCCCCACAAGGACTATGCCAAGGCTGCCCGCATTTTCGGCGACATCGATGCCAGCGCCTGTTTTCGAAGTTTCGTCTTCGGCCGTGAAGGCAAGCCCTTTTACGTATCCGGCCCCAACGACACCCCCGGTTTTATCCGACGCGTGCTGCGGTCCCTGGAGCAAAGCTGCGGACCCGGCGGCTTTCACTACCTCACAACGCCCATGTTTGAATAATCGGGTCTTGATGGCGGCCGCATCGGTTACGGCAGGAATGGCCGCAGCACGGCGTCCTCGCAGGTATCTGCAAAGTCCAGGATGGCGGGGGCATAGCGTCCGAGATCCCGGAGCCGCGCCGTGTGCACCGCGGCCGCTTGCGGCCCGAGGCGTCCGGCCAGATGCAGGATCCGCGGGCAGAGCAGGGCGTTGATGTAGGGGATATGGTGCAGCCGGCAAAATTGCGCTCCGGCCCCGTCGTCCATGATCACGAATTCGCCCCGCCCGTCCAGCAGGGCTGTCAGGGTGTCGCGTTCGCCGGCATGCACCCGGGTGCCGGGTTTTTTCAGGGCCGGAGGCGTGGCAATGGCGGTGCTGTCGAGGCGCGCCAGACGCCCGGCGGCCAAAGCGGCGGCAAAGACGCTGGCACCGGGGTACCCTTCGCGGGTCAGTTCCCCGGGAACGGCGCCTGCGGCGGTCAAACGGTAGGCGGACGCCATTGCCTGGAAAAGGCCGCCCTTGTATAAGAGGATCGCCGAGGAGGTGTCGATCAGGACGGTGCGCATCGGCTGGTCAGGGCCTCCTTTTATCTTTTTGACAATTTCGTGTTCCGGCTGCAAGATTGCTCCATCCGGGTCGAAAGGATTAATTATCGCCATGTGGTTCCGGCTTCAAACCCTTTTGCGGCGGGCCCATCCCACCAACCTGCTGCTGTTGAGCTATCTGGCCACCATCGGAGTGGGCGCCCTGCTTTTGATGCTGCCCGCTTCCACCGCGGGCGGCGCCATCGGCGTCATCGATGCCCTGTTTACCGCGACCTCGGCCGTCTGCGTCACCGGCCTGGTCGTGGTGGACACCGGGTCGTACTTTACCCCCTTCGGCCAGGGGGTGATCCTGGTGTTGATCCAGATCGGCGGCCTGGGGATCATGACCCTTTCCGTGGCCCTGTTTCAGGTCATCGGCAAGCGGGTGGTGTTCCAGCAGCGCATGGCCATGCAGGAGGTATTCGCCCATACCCCGCGCGAGGACATCTATCAACTGATCCGGGCCGTGCTCGGCTTCACCTTCGCCATCGAGGCGCTGGGCGCAGCGGTCCTTTTTTTTTACTGGCGCGGTGCCGGCCCCTGGCCCGAAGCGCTTTTCAAGGCTGTTTTCCACAGTGTTTCGGCCTTTTGCAACGCCGGGTTTTCCCAGTTCGCCAACAGTTTGATGGACGGCCGGGCCTCGCCGGTGCTGAACCTGACCGTGGCGGCCCTGATCGTCGCGGGCGGGATCGGGTTCCCGGTGGTCTTCGAGCTCTACCGGCGCGCCCTGGGCCGGGCCGGCGGCAAGCTCTCGCTCCAGACCCGCAGCGTGCTGTGGACCACGGCCGGGTTGATCGCGGCCGGCGTCATCTTGATCTGGATCTCGGAGCGGCAGTTGATGGCGGCCCTGGGGCCGGGCCAGGGGCTGCTGGCGGCCCTGTTTCAATCGGTGACCTGCCGCACGGCCGGCTTCAACACCCTGGATATCGCCTCGCTCAATACGGCCACTTTGCTTTTCATGATGTTCCTGATGCTGGTGGGCGCCTCACCCGGATCGTGCGGCGGCGGCATCAAGACCACCACCCTGGCCGTGCTGGCCGCCTTTTCCTGGAGCCGGCTCAAACACTACAAGTGCGTCAACCTCTTTCGCAAAACGGTGCCCGAGGCCACGGTTACCAAGAGCGTCGGGGTCCTGGTCTTTTCCCTGGTGGCCATCAGCCTGGCGGTCTTTCTCATCGTTTTGGCCGATCCGGCCCACGGCAGCCGCGTGGCGGGCCAGCGCCAGTTTCTGAGCTATCTTTTCGAGGCCGTCTCGGCCTTTGCCACGGTCGGGCTTTCAATGGGCGTCACCCCGGCCTTGACCTGGCACGGCAAGCTGGTGATCATCATTCTGATGATCATCGGCCGGGTGGGGGTCCCGGCATTTACCTACATCATCGCCGGCGGCGGGACCCAGCGGGGGGTTCAGTACGCCGAGGAAAACATGATGATCGGATAAGAGGTGCACATGAAACGATTCGCCGTCATCGGTGCAGGCAGTTTCGGCTACTACGTTGCCCGGGCCCTGTATGAACACAAGAACGAGGTCATCGCCATCGACCGGTCCAAGGAGCGGGTGCAGGCCATCGAACCGCACTGTACCAGCGCCATCGTGGCGGATGTGACCGATATGGAGGCCATCAAGGGGCTGGGGCTCAAGGAGATGGATGCCGTGATCGTCAGCACGGGGGCCAACATCAAACCGAGCATCCTGATCTGTTTCCACCTCAAGCGGCTGGGCGTCGGGCGCATCATCGCCAAGGCCGAGGATGACGACCACGGGGAAATCCTCAAACAACTCGGGGCCACCGAAATCATCCGGCCGAGCGCGGACATGGCCAACCGGCTGGCCATGCGTCTCACCTCGCCCAACATCCTCGAATTTCTGCCCCTGGAAGAGGACTATACCATCGTCCAGATCGATCCGCCGCGGCCCTTCATCGGCAAGACGCTCAAACAGCTGGAGCTGCGCCAGCGCTACCAGGTCAACGTCATTGCCATCAAGGAGTTGGTCCCGGAGCGCTTTTTGATGGTGCCTGACGCCGATTTCGTCGTCAAGGACAGCGATATCCTCGTCATCCTGGGCAAGGAGGGCGACCTGGCCAGGATCCGGGAACTGAAATGAATCCCGCCGCTGCGGTGCATCACCGGTTGCGCCGGTCCACCGGGGGCCTGCCCGCGCACGGCAAGCGGCATCGGCCAAAGGGACCCACCACGCGATGACGCCCTCGGTATTCTACAATCCGGCCCTGACCCTGGCGCTGGCCCTGGCCCTGGGCATGATCGCCCAGGCCCTGGCCTACCACCTGCGCGTGCCGGGGATCGTGCTGCTTCTGGCCGCCGGTGTGGCCCTCGGGCCGGACGGGGCCGGCCTGATCCGGCCCGGTTCCCTCGGCCCGGCCCTGAACATCCTCACCGGGTTTGCCGTGGCGGTGATTCTTTTCGAGGGGGGCATCAACCTCAAGTTCCGGCGCTTGAAGCATGCTCAGCGCTCCATCCGCCAGTTGATCCTGGCCGGCGGCCTGATCACGGCAGCCGGCGGTGCGGCGGCCGCCCACTTCATCATGGCCTGGCCCTGGAAAAGCGCCCTGCTTTTCGGCACCCTGGTCATGGTGACGGGCCCGACGGTGATCAACCCTTTGCTCAAGCGCTTAAAGGTCAAACGATCGGTGGCCGCCGTACTCGAAGCCGAGGGGGTGCTCATCGACGCTTTGGGCGCGGTGGTGGCGGCCGTGGCCCTGGAAGCGGCCCTCGGCCCGGCCCACGGATCGCTCCTGGTCTGGAGCTGGCATGTCTTGTCGCGCCTGGCCTTCGGCGCCGTGGCCGGAGCGGGGACCGGATTTTTGCTGATCCGGCTTTTCCGGGTCAGGCGCTTGATACCCGAAGGGACCGGGAACGTCTTTACCCTCGCGGTGGTGCTGGCCCTTTTTCAGGTGGCCAACCTGATTTTACCTGAAAGCGGGATCGCGGCCGTGACCATGGCCGGCATCGTCATCGGCAATTTTCGCACCCAGATCCTGCGCGATTTGGCCGAATTCAAGGAGGAGCTGACCGTCCTGCTCATCGGCATGCTTTTCGTGCTGTTGGCCGCCGACGTGCGTCTGGCCCAGGTGATCGACCTGGGCTGGCCCGGCGTGGGCGTGGTGCTGGTCTTGATGTTTCTGGTGCGCCCGGCGGCCGTGGCCGCCGGCACGGCTTTTTCAGGCCTTGACTGGAAAGAGCGCTTTTTCATCGCCTGGATCGGTCCCCGGGGCATCGTGGCGGCCGCGGTGGCCTCATTTTTCGCCGCGGTGTTCGCCGAAACGGGTCTTGACGGCGGCTATGCGCTGCGGGCCCTGGTTTTTTTGGTCATCGCCGTAACGGTTGTTTTTGCCGGACTGACGGGCGGGCTGGTGGCCGGAGGGCTGGGTCTGCGGCGTCCCAGCCAGGTGGGCTGGGTCATTCTGGGGGCCAACGCCCTGGCCCGGGCCGTGGCCCGGCTCTTCAAGGAAAACGGCCAGGAGGTGGTCTGCATCGATTCGAATCCCGACCACTGCACGGAAGCCGAGAACGACTGCACCCGGGTGATTTACGGCAACGGCTTGCAGGCCAGGTATCTGCTGCGGGCCGAGATCGACACGCGCCGGGGCGTGCTGGCCCTGACCCAGAACGACGAGGTCAACTTCCTGTTTGCCGCCAAGGTCAAGGAGGAGACTCGGGAAGTTCCGTTCTACGCGGTTTTAAAGAACGACACGGCGTCCATGACGCGCGGGATCCTCCATCAGGCCGGTGTCGAACTGCTCTTCGCCAAGACCGTCGACGTCGACCTGTGGAACCGGCGCATCAAGGCCAGGCAGGTCTACCTCCAGCGCTGGCGGCGCGGGGAGCCGGATGCCGGAGGCGAGCCCCGGGCCGGTCGCTGGATGGCGGCCTACCCGCGCGGGGGCTTGCTGGCCGCTGCGGTTTGGCGCAACGAAATGGTCGTGCCCATCGGCGATGGTTTGGAATTCAGGGCCGGCGACGAGGTGCTGGTATTCGTTTTCGAGGCAGAACTCGAAACGGCGGCCCAGTTTCTGACCAAAACCGGGTGGCAGCTGATCGAAACCGTGGACAAGAAAGATTTTTCGACCTCGGTGTGCCACCTCAAACCGGCCCAGTCCTAAGGTCGACCGGCAGTCGCACCCGGAGTGCCGGCCGCCGCGGGACGCTTCACGCCTCGGCAAACAGGGGCGTGCTGATGTAGCGTTCCCCGGTGCTGGGCAGGATCACCGCGATGCGCTTGCCCGCATTTTCGGGCCGCCGGGCCACCTCAAGGGCCGCCCAGACCGCGGCCCCCGAAGAGATCCCGCAGAGGATGCCTTCCCGCCGGGCCAGGGCCCGGGCCGTCTCGAAAGCCGCCTCGTCTTCCACCGTTATTACCTCGTCGATAAGACCGCGTTCCAGGATGGCGGGCACGAAGCCGGCCCCGATCCCCTGAATCTTGTGGGGCCCCTTTGGCCCGCCGGAAAGCACCGGGGATCCGGCCGGTTCCACCGCCACGGCCTTGAAGGCCGGGTTGCGCGCCTTGAGCACCTGGGAAATTCCGGTGATCGTGCCCCCCGTGCCCACCCCGGCCACCAGGATGTCGATGCGGCCGCCGGTGTCCTGCCAGATCTCCTCGGCCGTGGTCTCACGGTGGGCCTTGGGATTGGCCGGGTTGGCGAACTGGTTGGGCATGAAGGCGCCGCTCTCGCGGGCCGCGATGGCCTCGGCCCGGGCGATGGCCCCGCCCATCCCTTCGGCGCCGGGGGTCAGCACCAGTTGCGCACCCAGATGGTGCAGCAGTTTGCGCCGTTCGACGCTCATGGTTTCGGGCATGGTCAGGCAGAGCCGGTAGCCGCGGGCCGCGGCGATAAACGCCAGGCCGATGCCGGTGTTGCCGCTGGTGGGCTCCACGATCAGGGCCCCCGGACCGATGCGGCCTTCGGCCTCGGCCGCCTCGATCATCGAACGGGCGATGCGGTCCTTGACGCTGCCCAGGGGGTTGAAAAACTCCAGCTTGGCCAGCACTTCGGCCTTGAGATCCTCCGCCATGCGGGTCAGGCGCAGCAGCGGGGTGCGGCCGACGGTCATATCGATGCGGTCATAGATCGGCATGTCGGGCCTCCTGTGTTTGAATCGGCGGTATGCGGCCGGTCGGACGGCCGCCCTCGGCTAAGATTCATCTTTTTCCCTCTGGCCCATGCGCCCGATGATCAGGCGCGGGGTCTCGAGAATCACCCGGGTGTCGGGCGGCACCGACTCGGTCAGCCAGACGTTGCCGCCGATCACCGAGCGGGCTCCGATGACGGTATCCCCGCCCAGGATGGTGGCCCCCGAGTAGATGATCACGTCATCCTGGATGGTCGGATGGCGCTTGCGGCCGCGGTAGCGCGCCCCGGCGTCCTTGGGCAGGGAAAGGGCCCCCAGGGTGACGCCCTGGTAGATGCGCACGTTGCTGCCGATTTCGGTGGTCTCGCCGATCACCACCCCGGTGCCGTGGTCGATGACGAAGCGCTCGCCGATTTCGGCCCCGGGATGGATGTCGATTCCGGTCAGGCTGTGGGCGTGCTCGGTCATGATGCGCGGCAGCAGGGGGACTTCGAGCTGGTAGAGCCGGTGGGCCACCCGGTAGACCGTGATGGCGAAGATGCCCGGGTAGGAAAAAACGATTTCGTCGTGGCTCTTGGCGGCCGGGTCCCCGTCGTAGGCCGCCCGCACGTCGGTGGCCAGAACCTTGCGGATCTGGGGCAGGCTCTCGAGCAGGTCGAGGCAGATGCGCCGACCCCGCTCGACGCAGTCGCTGCACGGCAGGTCATGGCGCAGGCACTCGTGGCGGATCGAATGGGTGATCTGCTCGCTGAGCCGGTCGTAGAGCTGGGCCGCGGTCTGGCCCAGGGCGTAGCGGTAGTTGAACGGATCGAGCTTGTCGCGGCTGAAATAGCCAGGAAAGAGCAGCTCGCGCAGCCGGGCGATGATATCCACCACGTAGCCTTCGCGGGCAAGAGGCTCGTGGTCGATATGGGCAAAGCAATCGGCGTCGTTGCAACCGGCGATGATCCGCTCGGTGATCTCGGGCAGCCGGGAGCGCATCCGGGCGCATTCGTCCAGATCCATGCGGCACTGTCCGGCATCCTGGCATTTGTCGTCTTGCATCGCTGCCTCCCTTGGTCTCTGGTCACGTTGTTATGGTAAGAAGAGATGGATGCTTGTCAAAACCGGGTGTAACGTTGTGATCCGGGCAGGCTCTGAAAAGGCTGAAAAAGAGCATTTGACCTTACTATGTGATGGGGGCACGGCGATGAAGATGCGCAAGATCACTTCCCTGACGGCTTTGACGTCGTTTTTCCTGCTGGTGGTTACCAGCGTGGTGCTTTACATTGTTCCCGCGGGGCGGGTGGCCTACTGGGCCGACTGGCGCCTTTGGGGAATGACCAAGACCACCTGGGGTAACGTCCACATCAACCTGGGGGTGTTGTTCCTGGCGAGTATTCTCCTTCACACCTATTATAATTGGCCGGCCATCACGGGCTATCTGAAAGACCGGGCCCGTCGCATGCGGGTTTTTACGCCCGAGTTTTCCACGGCCCTGGCGGTCACGGCGGTGGTCACGGCGGGCACCCTGCTGCTGGTGCCGCCGTTTTCCTGGATCATCGCGGGCGGCGAGGCCATCAAGGACGCCGGTGCGGTCAAGTACGGCGAGCCGCCTTACGGCCATGCCGAGCTGTCCGGCCTCAAGACCTTCGCCACCAGGGTGGGGATCGATCCGGCCGCGGCCCTGGAAGGGCTGCGGGCCGCCGGGATCCGTGTGGCGGATGAGAAATCGACCCTGCAGGAGATCGCCGCGGACAACGGCCTGACCCCCCAGCAGGTCTACCTGGCCATGCGGGCGCCGCAAAACGGGGCCAAGACCTCCGCTTCCGTCGCGCTGCCTGAAGCCCCGCCTCCCGGCTTCGGCCGGCGCACCCTGGCCGATATCTGCCAGGAATACGACCTGAACCTGCCCACGATGGTGCGCCGTCTGGCCGATGCGGGAATCCGCGCTGCGCCCGAAAAGAGCGTGCGTGATATCGCCGACGACAATGGCCGCAGTCCCCAGGATCTTTACCAGGCGATTCGCCAGGCGGCGATGGTTAACGCGAGTTAGGCCGCATCAAGGTACCTCTGGAAGGTCTCTCGGCTATGTACCAGGTCCTCGCGGTGGCCGGTGAAGATCTCCAGGGTTACGGTGTCCAGCGTGGTCCGGTATTTCAAGGCCTTGGCCAGCCGGGAAAAGGGGACCTTGCCCCGGCCCACCGGCAGGTGGTCGTCGCACCGGCCCTGGTTATCGCTCACGTGCAGGTGCCCCAGGCGGCGGCCCCAGGTTTCGACAAAGGCGAACAAGCGCTTTTCCCCCTCGCCCTGGATGAAGGCATGGCCGGTGTCCAGGGTCAGCTTCAAGTCCGGCCGGGCCTCGAAGACCGGGCGGAATTCTTCAGGCTCCACCATAACCCCGTAACGGGGGAACATGTTCTCCAGACAGACGGTCAGTCCCAGATTCGCCGCGTGATCCAGCATTTCGTTGAGCCCCTCGACCACCAGGGGCCGGACCAGGTCTTGGGCCAGGGCCCCCATGGGGCCGATCACAGGCGGGTGGGCCACCACCTTCTCGGCCCCCAGTTCGGCGGCCGCGTCCAGGCTGCGGCGGATCTCGGCGCGGGAAGCCTCGCGGATGCCCGGGGTCAGGTCCGCGCAGGAAACGAAGGTCGGCAGGTGGCAGACCAGCCCCAGGCCATGTTCGGCCAGGGCGGTCAGGATTGGACCTTTTTCCCGCAGCACCACCTCGTGGTGGGCCATGGGCGCGTCCAGGGTCAGTTCGAGGTAGTCGAAGCCGAGGGCTTCGATGGCCCGGATCTCCTCGACCACCGGCCGGATGGGGAAGTTCATGGCCCCAAAGCGCATGGAGGCTCCTTTCGCTGCGAGGATTCAGCCCGAATCAGGGCGATTTCGTTTTCATACACCAAATCCGGTCGTATGTTGAGGTCCTTCGGGTATCGCATCTTACACGTCCTTGGGTCTGAGTTTGCGCGCCCGAGCGGCGCTAGCGCCGGGAGGCTGGCGGCGGTCGGGCTGCCCCGTGGCCTTCAGAAGGCCCAATTCGGCAGGGCGGCGCAAAAAAGCAGAGGTTTTGATCGAACATGGCTGCCAGGGGCGAGGCGCACGGCGGCGGGGAATCCGGCAACCATTTGACACCCGCCCCGGGACTATATAGATTGATTTCCCTTTAATTCGGTCTTTTTCGCGTCGCACGGTCGGCGCCTCAACCGCAACCGGGAACCTGCAATCAAAGATGCTTCAAGTCGAAAATCTCACCAAGGGCTACGGCGGCCAGATCCTGCTGGATGGGATCAACTTCAAGATCAACGCCCGCGAGCGGGTCGGCCTGGTGGGCCGCAACGGCCACGGCAAGACCACCCTGCTGCGCATGATCGTGGGCGAGACCCGTCCGGACGAGGGGCTCATCGCCATCCCCAAGAACTACCGCATCGGCTACGTGCAGCAGCATCTCGAATTTTCCAGGCCTACGGTCCTGGAAGAGGGGATGACCGGGCTGGCCCCGGCCGAGCGCGACCACCACTGGAAGGTGGAAAAGATCCTCTCCGGGCTCGGGTTTTCCCAGGCCGACCTCGATCGCTCGCCGGCGGAGTTTTCCGGCGGCTACCAGGTGCGCCTCAACTTGGCCAAGGTCCTGGTGAGCGATCCGGACCTGCTGCTGCTCGACGAGCCGACCAACTACCTGGACATCACCTCCATCCGCTGGATCGTCGGCTTTCTCAAGGCCTGGCCCAGGGAATTGATGGTCATCACCCACGACCGCGGCTTCATGGACCAGGTGGTCACCCACATCCTGGGCATCCACCGCCAGAAGGTGCGCAAGATCGAAGGGGACACGGGCAAGTACTACGAGCAGATCGCCCAGGAAGAGGAGATCTACGAAAACACCCGCCTCAACGAAGAGAAAAGGCGCAAGGAGGTGGAGCTGTTCATCACCCGCTTCCGGGCCAAGGCCCGCCTGGCCGGGATGGTCCAGTCGCGCATCAAGGCCCTGGCCAAGATGGAAAAGCGCGATAAGCTCCAGGGCCAGGATACCCTCGATTTCAGATTCCGCTACAAGCCCTTTTCCGGCCGCCACGTGGTCCAGACCGAGGCCCTGGCCTTCGGCTACGATCCGCAGACCCCCCTGATCCGCGACCTCGATCTGCAGGTGACCGCCGGAGAGCGGATCTGCATCGTGGGCCCCAACGGCAGGGGCAAGACCACTTTGCTCAGGCTCCTGGCCGGGCAGTTGGCGCCCGCCCGGGGCCGGGTGCGCAAGGCGGCCAACCTCACCGAGGGCTTTTTCGAACAGACCAACGTCCAGAGCCTGGTGGACGAACGGACTGTGGAAGAGGAGATCGGGGTTGCGGCCCCGGACTTTACCCGCACCCAGGTGCGCAACATCTGCGGGCTGATGATGTTTTCCGGCGATGACGCCCTGAAAAGGATCGCGGTGCTTTCCGGCGGCGAGAAGGCCCGGGTCATGCTCGGCCGGCTGCTGGCGGCCCCGGTGAACCTGCTGCTGCTCGACGAACCGACCAACCACCTGGACATGGACAGTTGCGACGCCATGCTGGCGGCCCTGGACGAGTTTCCCGGCACCCTGATCATGGTGACCCACAACGAAATGTTCCTGCACGCCCTGGCCCAGAAGCTGGTGGTCTTTCAGGATGACGGGGTATCGGTGTTCTGGGGCGGATACCAGGAGTTTCTCGATCAGAGCGGGTGGCAAAGCGAGTCCGGTGCCCGGCGCGCCAAGCGTGCGGCGCCCAGCCGAATGTCACCGGCCCAGGCGTCCGTCAAAGAAGCTGCAAGCGATGCCAAGACGGACCGCAAAACCCTCAAACGGTTGCGCTCCGAGTGGGTCGCCGACCGCGCGCGGGTCCTCAAGCCTCTGGAAAAGCGCATCGCCACGGCCGAAAAAACTATCGAGGAGCGGGAGGTGGAGACCGGCTATCTCAACGATGCCATGGTGGCCGCCTCCCAGGCCCAGGACGGCGAGCGGATCCGCGAGCTGTCCCAGGCCCTGCATGTCTGCCAGCAGACCATCGACGCGGCCTTCGCCGAGCTGGAAGCGGCCACGGACGAGTTCGAGGCCCGCAAGCGAGAATTCGAAGCAAGACGCAAGGAGATCGAATCCTGATGGACACCGACGCCCAGCCCCAGCGCATTCTGGTGTTTCAACAAAACGGCAGCGGCGAGCGCAAGGTCGCCGGGATCCGCCGCTACGGCAAAGACCGCTACGACTTGCGGGTGGTGGATCTGCCCACAGACCTGCCCCCGGTGATCGACGATACCGAAGCGTACCTTCCCGAGACCCTCGATGCCGACCTGGTGCTCGATTATCTCAGCCACCCGGACCTTTCCTACGACCTGGCGGCGCGCTGCAGCGCCGCGGGGGTGCCGTACATCGGTTCGGGCAAGAAACATCTGGTCGAGGGGGTTTTGATGCCGGTGACCTGCTGTGCCTTGACCCACCAGGACGGCCTGGGCCATTACGGCCAGGATTTCGGGATGCCCCGGTTTGACGTGCGCACCGCAAACGGGCGCATCGCCGAGATCCGCGTCGAGCGCGGGGCCCCCTGCGGGGCCACCTGGCCTGCGGCCGAGAAGATGATCGGCCGGCAGGTGGAGGATGCCGTGGTGCGCATCGGCGTCGAATGCCAGTTTCACTGCTCGGCCAACCCGGCCGGGTGGGACCCGATCTACCAGAAAAGTCCGGTCCACGTGGCCGGCGACCTGCACTCTGCGGCCCTCAAGGCGGCCCTGGCAAGAGTTGGGGCCAAAAGGGAAGGAACTTCGCGGTGAAAAGATGGCAAGATGTTTGGGCGGCGGCCAGGCCGTCTGAAGACGACCTGTCAGGACCGCATGCGCTGCAATTGGACAGGGCTACCGGACGATTGTCTCTGACGTTGGCCGGCGACGTTGAAGCCTGCGAGTATGGTGTCGTGTTGGAAACCTGTGCCGATCCTTTGTGCACCTGTACGGATGTGGTGCTGAGCCTGAGCCCGGTCGCCGCCCCGGGCACCGAAGCGCAGAGGGTTTTCGTGGATTTTGCGTTGCGGCAATTGTCGAAGGAAAAGGACGGTGCCCTGGAGCTGGGAGCCGATCCCGTTTTGTCGGTACGGGTGGTCGAAACCCTTTCGGAGCTTGACTGGAATCTGCTGGCGCAATTGTTTCTGGTTTCCAGGCAGGAAATGACCGAGAGCGCCGATCCGGAAGACTTTGATACCGATTTTCCGGTGGATGCCATCGAATACGAGAGCAGCATGGTGGGTTACACGGATATCCTGCCCTTTGGCGCGAGGCTCGATTTCGCCATGCCGGATCGCAGTTTCGTGGTATTCGACGCACTACTGCGTGGTCAGAAAATGTGATTGCAAAGAGGTGATGGTCTCCTTTTCCCTGCACGGTTCTGCTCCGGACGGCGAACCACTTGAACCGCTAATGGGGGCTTGGTTGAACTATCAAGAGCGCAAATGGCGCATCGCTGACGATGACCGCTCCCCCATACCCTCAAAGGAAGCTGCATCGATCATCGAGGCCTTTTTGATCTCTTTCGGACGGCCGGCAGGCGTCCGCGTAAGGTTGCAAGGCTTGCCGGATGCGCCGGTGGATAATTTCGACGGGGTCGATGCGCTGCGGGCCCTGAAGGGTTTGGGCGAAAAGATCCGGCAGGTACTGGCGCAGCAGGCCGGCGGGAATCGGTCCGGCGGCCAGGTTGGCCAGGAGTAGATCCACGGCGCGCCGGGCTTCTGGCGCCTGCCAGTAGTAGCGGATCCGGTCGCGGTAGCTGAAATGGCGCAAGAAGCGCAGCTCGGCGCTGCCGCCGCGATAGTGCCCCTGCCAGTGCTCCGGCCGGGCGAGCATGAGATCCTCCATGGTCCGGATCAGGTCAGCGGGCGTTTTGACGGCCGGCAGCCGGGCCTCGATGTGGGCCAGCGCGTACAAGGCTTCGCGCAGGGCAAAGGTCAGGCAGGGCCCGATCTTGAGCAGGCCGAAACGGTCGGCCACCATGCGGTCCAGGGCTTCGCCGGACTGGAAATCGGTGGCATGGATCTCGAAGGCCAGGTGCGCGGGGAGCCGGTCGTGCAGCGCGCTCAGAGCCGCGGCCCGCTCGGGCCGGTAGGCGGCGACGGCCGCATCGCCGAAATCGATGCCGGGCTGGACCACCACCGCCACCACCCGCTGCCAGGCATCGGCGAGTCCTGCCGCGGCAAAGGCGGCGCGGAAGGTCTCGATCTCTTCCACCAGGACCCGGGGTACGCTCACCGGCGCCTGCGTTTCTCCCTCCAGGCCGCCCCCCGGCGTCGGGACATCGGCTCCGATCACGTAAAACGGGCGTTTCAAAGCCCCATGATTCGCGGCGGCGGCTTCGGCCGCGCGGCAAAGCGTCACCGTTCGCGTCACCACTTCGCCGTGCGCCAGCCGCGGGAGGGGATCGCCGGCGCACGGTGCGCTGGTGTCCAGGTGCAGCTTGTCGAAGCCGGCCGCCACGCAGGCGCGCGCCAGGTCCGAGGCCCGGTCCATGGCCGCTGCGGCCGGCAGATGGCGCCAAGGGTAAGTGCCCAGATGGTCTGCGCCGATCAATAGCCGCTCGGCCGGCATCCCTGCCGCCCGGGCGCGCCGGTGCAGATCCTCGATATAGGCGGCCGGGGTCATCCCGGTGTAGCCGCCGGCCGGATTGACCTGGCTGGCGGTGGCCTCCACCAGCAGGGGCCAGCCGCCTGTTGCGGCCGCGGCAAGAACGGCATCCAGCACCATGGGATGGGCCGAACAGGCTGCAACCAGGCCCCCTATTTCACCGGCCGGATGCCGGCCCCTCAGATTTTCAAAAAGTCTTATCATTGTACCTTAACGATCGATAACTGTCGGCGATTGTGTAACGGGGCGAATTCATTCGCCGCAAAAAAATTTAAGTGTACAAATAAATACAATAAAGCAATATCCTAATTTTGATACGGTTCATGTTCCGGTGCATCGGAGACCTGCTTCAGGTTTGTCGGTGTTAAGTTTCACTGAAATATTCTGTCTATCCAACCCATTAAAACTAAAACGAAATAAAGTTGGACGGGGAAATATCCGTGTTGACATTATGAGATATTTCTTATAATAACCCTTTTTCCTTTCCGGCCTTGCGGGCCGGCAAGACCAGTCATTTTCATTCCTGCATCAACAACAAATCCAACGGAGGCCAGAAAATGAAAAAGCTGTGGGTTTATGCTGTCCTGGTTGCGGTGCTTGCCTTTGCTCCCATCGGTTTTTCGCCGGTTGCCGCGGCTGCCGAGCCGCTGGTCATTGCCATCCAGGCCCCGATCACCGGCCCCTGGGCCTTCGAAGGGCAAATGGCGGTCCAGTCCTGCAAGGTGGCCGCCGATCTGATCAACCAAAAAGGCGGCATCCTGGGTGGCCGGATGATCGAGATCCGGGAATTCGACGATTCCGGAACCCCCAAGGACGGCGCCCTGGCGGCGATGAAAATGGTTTCCCAGAAAGACATCGTAGCGGCGGTATCCACCTACGGTTCACCCACCGTGGAGGCCAGCTCCAACATCTTTGAAAAGCGCAAGATGATCAACATCGCCTACGGGGCGACCTTTGTCGGGCTGAGCCAGAAGGGGCGCAATTTCTTTTTCCGCACCTGCGGCCGGGACGATGCCCAGGGCATCTTCTTTGCCGATTTCGTGCCCCGCGAGTTCGGCGCCAAGCGCATCGCCATCGTCCACAACAACACCACCTTCGCCATCGGCGTGGCCGAAGAGACCCAAAAGGCGTTGAAGTCGAAGATCGATGCCGGGCAGGTCGAAATCGTCTTTTACGACGCGGTCAACCCGGAAGACAAGGATTTTACTCCCATCCTGACCAAGCTGCGCGAGGCCAAGCCGGATGTCTTCTACTACACCGGCCACTACCCCGAAGGCGCGCTTATCGCCCGCCAGGCCAGGAACATCGGCCTGGACTGCATCTTCGTGGGCAGCAACGCCGTCATTAACGACGATTTCGTCAAGATCGCCGGGGTGGAAGTCGCCAAGGGCTGGCTGATGACCCAGGAGCCGATGCCGGCCGAACTGGACACCGCCGAAGCCAAGGCCTTTTTGTCGGCCTACAAGGCCAAGTACGGCGAGATCCCCTCCAGCCCCTGGCCGATCTACGCCGCCGATGGGGTCAACATCATCGCCAACGCCATCGCCACCACCGGCAGCACCGACCCGGACACGCTGGCCGCCTACCTGCACGATAAGGCAGACGGGGTGCCGGGGATTACCGGCGGCATCGGCTTTACCGCCCAGGGCGACCGCGAAGGGGTCCCCTACCTGATGTACCAGGTGGATGAAAACGGCAAGTACGCGATTTACAAGCCCAAAAACTAAGTTTTCGTTTTCCGCGGGCCACGGGGTCGATCCGCTCGGCCCCTTTTGCCAAAGCGCAGAAACCGACAGGCGCATATGCATCTTTTTTTCGAACAGCTCGTCAACGGTCTGACCATCGGGGCCTTTTACGCCCTCATCGCTCTGGGCTACACCATGGTCTACGGGGTGATGAAGCTCATCAACTTCGCCCACGGCGACATGTTCGCCCTGGGGGCTTATGCGGGCTATACCCTGCTGGTCGTGGGGGCCTCGGTCGTCGGCCACCGGTTCGGTATCTGGGGGGGCATGATTCTGGCCATGGCCCTGGCTGCCATCACCCTGGCCATCGTCGGGCTGGTGCTGGAGCGCGTGGCCTACCGGCCCATTTATGCCTCCGGCCGCCTGCCGGCGGTGGTTTCGGCCCTGGGCGCCTCCATTTTCCTGGAAAATGCCATGATGGTCATCTGGGGGCCGCGCTATTTGGCCTACACCTCGGATGTGGTGCCTTCGGCCATGATCAATATCTGGGGCCTCAATATCACCGTTTTGCAGGTCATGATTCTGCTGCTGTCGTTTCTGTTGATGGGCATCTTGTATCTCATCGTGCAAAAGACGACCTTTGGTGCCGCCATCCGGGCTGCGGCCCTGGACCGGGACACCGCGGCCCTGATGGGTATCAACATCAAGGTCATCATCCTTTTCGTTTTCATTCTCGGACCGGCCCTGGGCGGCATGACCGGCGTGATGGTGGGCATGTACTATCGCCAGATCAGTTTCACCATGGGCTGGGGCTACGGGCTCAAAGCCTTTACCGCCAGTGTGCTGGGCGGGATCGGCAACATCCCGGGCGCCATGCTCGGCGGGCTGCTCTTGGGGGTGATGGAGATGCTCGGCGCGGTCTATCTGTCCGCGGCCTGGAAGGACGTATTCGTCTTTTTGATCCTCATCGTGGTGCTCATTTTCCGGCCCACCGGCCTGCTCGGTGAGGCAGTGGCCGAAAAGGTGTAAGTTTGCTGGTTTCCATGCAAAGAGACGGCTGATGAAAAAATTGCGCTCCATATCCGGTTTCTACAAGTGGCTGCCGGCCATCGCCGTCGCGGCGCTCTACCCTTTCATCGCCAACGACTATCTGCTGGATGTGGCCTTTTTCTTCGGTATTTATACCCTGCTCGGACTGAGTCTCAACGTGGTGCTCGGGGAAGTGGGCCTTTTCGACTTCGGCCATGCCGGCTTTTATGCCATCGGGGCCTATACGACGGCGATCCTCAACACTTTTTACGGGGTTCCGATCCTGGTGCTGATTCCGGTCAGCGCCCTGGCCGCCGGGCTCTTCGCCTATCTGGTGGTATCGCCGGTGATCCATCTGCGCGGGGACTACCTGTTGATCGTGACCATCGGCTTCGGTGAGATCGTGCGCATCGGCCTGATCAACAATCCCTGGGGCCTGACGGGCGGTTCCAACGGGGTAGTGGGCATCGACAACCCGGTTTTGGCGCCCGGTCTGGTCATCGAGACCTCGCTGGGGTTTTACATCCTGATCTGGTTCCTGGTGGGGTTGACCATCCTCGGGCTGACCAATCTGCAGCACTCGCACATCGGCAGGGCCTGGAACTGCATCCGCGAGGATGAAACCGCCGCCATGGCCACCGGCATCAACGTGCGCGGCTACAAGCTGCTCGCCTTCGTGCTGGGGGCCGCGCTGGCCGGGATCGCAGGCAACGTTTACGCCAGCAAGATGATGGTGGTTTCGCCCCACAGCTTCACCTTCATGGAATCGGCGCTTTTCTTCTGCATCGTGCTCATCGGGGGGATGGGGTCGATTCCGGGGGTGATCGTCGGCGCGGCTGCCATCAGCCTTTTCCCGGAATTTTTTCGAGGATTTGCCGAGTACCGGATGCTCTTTTTCGGAGCCATCATGGTGGCTATGATGGTCTTTCGCCCGGCCGGCATCTGGCCGCGCCAGCGCGGTTCACTCAAAAAAGCAAAGGCCGCCAGCGGCATGCTGCCCCAGGGGGGCGGCTCCTGAGGTCCAATCCATGGCGTCATCGGCAACCATAGCGGCCCGGCCGGACGAAGTCCTGCTGCAAACGCGCGCCCTGACCAAACGCTTCGGCGGGCTGACGGCGGTTTGCGACATCGATCTGGTGGTGCGCAAAGGGGAAATCAGCAGCCTGATCGGTCCCAACGGGGCGGGCAAAACCACCTTTTTCAACGTGGTTACCGGGATCTACCGGCCCGACGAGGGCCAGGTGCAGCTTGCCGGCGAGAGCATCGGGGGCCGCAAACCGCACCACATCGTGGCCCGGGGTATCGCGCGCACCTTTCAGAATATCCGCCTTTTTCCGGAAATGACCTGCCTGGAGAACGTGATGGCCGGTCAGCACTGCCGTGTCGGCGCCGGTTTCTGGAGCGCCCTGGTCCACAGCCCCTCCCAACGCAAAGAGGAGCAGGGGGTCAGCGCCTTTTGCCAGGACCTGCTCGAACGCGTGGGCCTGGCGCGTTTTGCCCACGAGCTGGCCAAGAACATCGCCTACGGCAGCCAGCGGATGCTGGAAATCGCCCGGGCCCTGGCGACTCGCCCCCGGCTGCTGGTGCTCGACGAACCGAGCAGCGGGCTCAACCCCCGGGAAACGCGGGAACTGATCGATTTTCTCAGGGGCCTGGCCGCTGAAGGGCTCACCCTGCTGATCATCGAACACGACATGAACGTGGTGATGGGCATTTCCGACTGGATCACCGTGATGGATGAGGGCCGTAAGATCGCCGAGGGAACCCCGGAAGAGATTTACAGCAACCCGCTGGTGATCGAGGCGTACCTGGGCAAAGACGACGATGAGGACGAAAGTGACGATTGAATGACCGCCCTGCTCTCCATAGAAGGGTTGCACGTATCCTACGGTACCGTTGAAGCCCTCAAAGGCGTTACCCTCGAACTCAACGAGGGAGAGATCGTCACGGTGTTGGGGGCCAACGGCGCAGGCAAGAGTACGCTCTTGAAGGCCGTTTCGCGTCTGATCCCGCCCGAAAAGGGGCAGATGCGTTTTGCCGGCCGCGCCTTCGGGCGCCTTGCGGCTTTCGAGGTGGTGCGCATGGGGATTTCCCACTGCCCCGAGGGGCGCAAGGTCTTTGCCACCCTTACAGTGGACGAAAACCTGAACCTGGGGGCCTATACCCGGCGCCGGCAAAAGGCGGACTTGAAGCAGGAAAAGGAGCGGGTTTTCGACCTGTTTCCGATCCTGCGCCAGCGGCGGCGGCAGCTCAGCGGTACCTTGTCCGGCGGCGAGCAGCAGATGCTGGCCATGGGCCGGGCCCTGATGAGCCGGCCGAAGATTCTGCTGCTGGATGAACCGTCTTTGGGGCTGGCGCCCCTGCTGGTGCGGCAGATCTTCAAGATCATCCGTGAAATCAACGCCCAGGGGGTTTCGATCCTGCTGGTGGAGCAAAACGCGCGCAAGGCGCTGTCCATCGCCAAAAGGGGATACGTGCTGGAAACCGGCGAAATCTCCGCCAGCGGGCCGGCGGCTCAACTGAAAAACGACGCCCGCGTCCAGGAGGCCTATCTGGGCGGCGCGGCGCTTAAAAAAGGACGAAGGGCATGACCGGCGGAACGCTGCGGCGGCTTTGCATTCAAGTGGTGGCCGAAGATTCGGCGGGCTACGACACCCCTTATCTCGGCCAGCACGGGATATCGATCCTGCTTACGGCTGAAAGCGAGGCCGGGGTCTGCCGGGTTCTGGTGGATGTGGCCCAGAATCCGGAAGCGCTTTTGGAAAATATGCGCCTCATGGGGATCGACCCGCACCTTATCGACGCCCTGGTGCTGACCCATTGCCACTACGATCACACCCGCGGCACGGCCCGCATCGTGGCGGCCGTGGGGAAAAAAGACTTTCCGGTGGTCGCCCACCCGGGGCTGTTCCGTCCCCACTTCATTACCGAAGGGGCGCTGAGAAACATCGGCATGGCCCCGCAGGACGCGGCCGAATGCATCCAGGCCGCCGGGGGGCGCCTGCTGCTGACCCGTGATCCGCTGGTACTGGCCCCCGGGCTGGCCACCACCGGAGAGGTGCCCCGGCAAACCGACTTCGAAACCCTCGGCATGGATCTCAAGACCATCGTGGACGGCCGGCTGAAAGCCGATCCCATGAACGACGACATTTCGGTGGTCGCCCGGGTGGCCGGGTACGATCCGGTGATCGTCACCGGTTGCAGCCACGCCGGCATCGTCAATATCTGCCGCCACACCATGGCCTTGACCGGTGCCTCCGGCATTCACGGGATCATCGGCGGTCTTCATCTTTTAAGCGCCGGCGAGGCGTGCATCGACAAGACCGCAAAAAGCCTTTCGCAATTGAACCCTGCCTGGGTCCTGGCGGGTCACTGTACCGGTTTCCGGGCCCAGGCGGCCCTTTATGCCCGGCTCGGGCCGTGTTTTGCGCCGCTGCATACCGGCATGCAGCGGATCCTGGATGCCCTCTCCGCCCCGCCGGTTTAACGGTGCGTGGATAAGGCGCGTCGCGGGGCGCCCGCGGCGTTGCAGTCTCTTCGAAACTGCTTACCTGTTTTGAATAAGCGGCGCTTTTCAAAATCGGCCGCTGAACCCGGGTTTTTCAAACATCACTTGCGGCCGGCCGGAAATGGTGAATTGGGGCTTCTGTCAAGGCCTGGGCGAGTTTCCAGCCGGAGGCCTTGCCATGTCCCCGGGGATCGGAAGCCGGTGAGAACGCCGCTAGGGGCCTGAACGCGCCGCTTCGGGCTGGACACGAACTTGCCACCGGCGCCGCGGCTGCCGGCCGGGCCTCTGGCCCCGGCCCGGCGCGGTTCATTTCTTTACGCAGGATGCAATCGGGTATCGCTGGATTTTAGAGAAGCTCAAAATGGAGGAAAGGAAAATGGCCAACACTGAAAATTTTTTGATCGTGGTCAACAGCGGAACGGACAAACCCTACAATCATTATGCCGCCTACGTGGTCGCTTTCCTGGCCAAATTCGTTGCCAAGGTGCCCACTGTGACCATCTATTACGGTCCTTACGGGGTGGCGATGACCAGGAAAGGGGAACTGGCCAAACTGCCGATTCAAGATGAGGTCAAGGAGCTTATCGCCGGACAGGTCGAGGGGCTTTCGGCCTCAGCCCTGCCGGAAAACCTGGAACAGCTGGCCCGCTTTGAGAAAGACCAGCTCGGCGTCAATATCGTTTCCTGCGGCACCTTTCACGTGATCGACGGCGCCGGCAAGAGCATCGAGGATACTTCGGGGATTGAAGATTTTATCGTGCCGGTGAAGTTGCCCCAGGCTGCCGGTGCACTTTTGGGCGCAGACAAGATCCACTACCTTTAAGAACGCCGGATCCGGCGATACCCGCTGCAACCCTGCAAGGGTGGCCGGTTGGCGCCTTCCGGCAACCGGCCATTTAAAACGGCATTCCCGGGCAGACGGCCCGGGAATGCCGTTTTATTATTTCGTGTCCGTCCGGAAGCGGCATCTTTCGGCCCCCGGCAGCGTTCTGGCGCGTTTTCAATCCTCGAGACAGCGGACCATGTCTGCGGGTGAAAACACGCTCGGGTCTTGCCCGGAGCCAAAATCTGCCATTTGCGGACGGACGCTATTTCGGGCGCGAGAGCGCTTTATTCAGGGGGTCGGTTCCGGGCCTGAATCGCGGAACAGGAAGCGGTGAATCATGTCGCTCAGCGCTTCGATGAGCCGGGGGCCTGGAACCGGGGTGTTGAAGAGCTTGATATGGTGTACGGTCAGCTCCACCGCGTTGCTGATGACCACCGCCGCCGCCTCCAGATCGGCAAAGCGCAGCCGGTCCTCGATCTGGCCTAGCGTTTCTGTCAGTTGGACGTGTATCTGGTGCTCGATCTCCGCGTGAAATTTCTCCACCTCCGGATCGGCGTAGCACATGGCCATGGCTTCACGGTCAAAGGCGGGTGAAAGTTCGTGAGCCTCCAGAACCGACTCGATGATCCCCCGCACGATGGCCCGGCTTCCGGTTGCTTCGAGACGCTGGCGGTTCTGGTCCTTGAGGATTTTCATGATCCGCTCGTGCTCGTAAGCTTTGAGGACCTCCATGAAGAGGACCTTTTTGTCTTTGAAATAGGAATAGAAGCTGCCGATGGACACTCCGGCCCGGGTGGCGATCTCCTTGGAATTGGTGCCGTGAAAGCCCTTTTCGCTAAACAGGGCCCGGGCCGCATCCAGGATGCTGTTGCGGGTTTCGATGCTGCGCTGCTGCTGGGGAACGCGGACGCTGTCTGCCATTTACCTTTCTCCGTGTGATTTTCAGTAATTCTGAACAGGCCTTAACTCTCTTTTTTACTTGGAGTTTATCCGAGATCGATTGGGTGTCAAGAAAAATTTGAACTATGGTTCGATTTTTTCTTGACAAACCGAACCGGGGTTCGTATTTTTGGATCAAACATGAACGATTGTTCGTGTTCATATTGAAACAAAACATCCAAGGAACCCAGAGGAGATCTTCCCATGAAACGAATCGCTGCTGTCACCCTGAGCATGTTACTGGCCCTGATCCTGGCCGGCCCGGCCGCCGCCGGCCCCAACGATGTCGTCAACCTGGGCACGGTCCAGATCGGCCGCTCCGATCTGGCACAGCTCAAATCCATGGTGGCCGGTACCTACCGGGCGCCGGCGGCCGTGGCCGCTATATCCGAGCCGGCGGCTGACCTGGGGGTCGTGGAAATGCCCCGCCGGGAACTGAACAGGCTCCAGGCCATGGTGGCGGGCAGCTACGTTGCGCCTGCCGGGCCCACGCTGGCAGCTCACGAAGAGATGGTGGATGTGGGCAAGGTCGCGATGCCCCGCAGCGACTATGAATCGCTCAAGCGCCTGGTAGCCAAGCGGTTGCACGAAGTGGTGCTCACCGCCTCGGTGGCCGGGGCCGAGCGGCCGTAGTCGCAGTCGGAAGGGACCAAGGGACAGTCAGGGCGCGAGTAAGGGCGAGTAAGGGCGAAAGATTTTTCGCCCTTACACTGACGCCCTTCCCTTGACGCTCTTACACCGGCGCCCATAGATCAACGCTTGTGCAACTTCACCCATACACTTCACTCATCTTGAAAAAGCAGAAGGGACCGGCAGGAACGCTTCAATGAGCGCCAGGCGTTCGGGCCTTGGAAATGCGACCCATGGAGCGCCAAGCTCCAGCTCGGGATCACTTCAAACAACCGCTTCAATGAGGCCGAGGCACTTGGGCCTCGGAAATCCCCTACCCTCAACCAGGCGGACAACAAGCAGTTTTTGCTTCAATGAGGCCGAGGCACTTGGGCCTCGGAAATCCGTCGGAGACATCCTCGTTGCCGACGGCCACACGCTGCTTCAATGAGGCCGAGGCACTTGGGCCTCGGAAATCCCCTACCCTCAACCAGGCGGACAACAAGCAGTTTTTGCTTCAATGAGGCCGAGGCACTTGGGCCTCGGAAATCCACTCCGTATCCGCGTCGAACTGGCATTGACCGGCAGCTTCAATGAGGCCGAGGCACTTGGGCCTCGGAAATCCCGGTGGCGCCGATGCTTTGAAATCTCCGCCTTGACGCTTCAATGAGGCCGAGGCACTTGAACCTCGGAAATCGGCGGCCGGCGCGCGAAAAGCAAGCTGACCGTGGCCGCTTCAATGAGGCCGAGGCACTTGGGCCTCGGAAATCCATCTGAAAGGGGGAAAAATGCCTCAATATCGAAACGCTTCAATGAGGCCGAGGCACTTGGGCCTCGGAAATCGCGCGACGACCCCAAGTCACCCATGCGGGCCAAAGTGCTTCAATGAGGCCGAGGCACTTGGGCCTCGGAAATCGGCGCATGAGCTCGGTGCAGTGGCGGTGCCGAACAGCTTCAATGAGGCCGAGGCACTTGGGCCTCGGAAATCTCTCGAAGGGGGGGAAACCCGCCGAAGACATCGATGCTTCAATGAGGCCGAGGCACTTGGGCCTCGGAAATCACCATCACCATTTTGGAGATCGAAAAATGAATCTTGCTTCAATGAGGCCGAGGCACTTGGGCCTCGGAAATCGCTAAAAAAGAAATGTACGATGACGATGGCTACCCGGCTTCAATGAGGCCGAGGCACTTGGGCCTCGGAAATCCACATCCGGCAACGGTTGTTCTGGGTGGCGAAGTCCGCTTCAATGAGGCCGAGGCACTTGGGCCTCGGAAATCGCTGCGCGCGAAGGTGACCGGGCGGCGGCCCGAGAAGCTTCAATGAGGCCGAGGCACTTGGGCCTCGGAAATCCGGCTTTGAACGTTCCAGCCAGCCGGCGGACAGAGCTTCAATGAGGCCGAGGCACTTGGGCCTCGGAAATCCTTGGCCAACTCGGATTGGACATACTGCGAAGCGAGCTTCAATGAGGCCGAGGCACTTGGGCCTCGGAAATCCCGTTATCGCGCTAACGCGGCCAAGCCAATAGGTAATGTAGTCGCCATCATGCTTCAATGAGGCCGAGGCACTTGGGCCTCGGAAATCCATGAATCATGAGTCTGTCAAGCAAAAACTCACAAAGCTTCAATGAGGCCGAGGCACTTGGGCCTCGGAAATCGCGACATGGAATCCGATCACCGGGTGCACACCTGGCTTCAATGAGGCCGAGGCACTTGGGCCTCGGAAATCTAACGACGATGAGCAACCTATGAGCGAAGACCTGATGCTTCAATGAGGCCGAGGCACTTGGGCCTCGGAAATCTTGGCCTGCTGATCAAGACCCTGGGCGAAGACATTTGCTTCAATGAGGCCGAGGCACTTGGGCCTCGGAAATCAGCCCCTTCATAAATCGGCCAGGGACAAGGGTCAAGCGGGCTGTTTGCGAGAGGTGCTTGCTTTTGGGCATTTTTCGGATTTCTCCATGGGCTCAAAGAGTCTTCTGGAATAAAAACTACCGATTTTCAAAGAACTTGCGCTTGTGCGAGCGCTCCCGGGGAAAACTACTCCACTACTGCGCTCGCGTCGATGCGGCAAAAAAAATTAAACGATCAGACTCTTCCGTTCAATCGGATCGAAAGGCCGGCCGATGCTGGTGACTTTGGGTTTTATGCTTTCGGCCGGACCGACGTCGATGATCAACACGTGGTCTTCCATGTGGTCGATGATTTCCGAAAGCGTGTCGCTCATGCGAAGATGATTTGCTTTGTCCAGTCTGCACTGAAAAACTGAAAGCTGCATCCACTCACCGAATCCTTTCATGGTCTTGTAGACCTTGCGCCATCGCCGGTTGCAGCAAACATCATATGTCACCACGTAAAAATGTTCCATTGTCAACGCGTCACGAAGTTGGGATAGCGGAGTATTTCGCCCGTTAAATAGCGCGCCAGGAGTCGGGCCTGGACTTCGAACAGGCGCCGATAGCTGATCCGGTATTTGAAAATCGGATGAGTGACTTCCTGCTCCATGCGCCGCTCGAAGGCAGCGATGAAACGTTTGCGGCCGGATGGCTTGAGATTACAGCCCACCGCCGAGGTGATGAAATCCTGGGGGCGTACCTCTCCGTTGTTGACCGCCATGAGTACGGCCGAGTCGGCCACCAGGGGCCGGAACGGCTCCATCATGTCCAGGGCCAAAGCCGGCCGGCCGAAGCGGGGCCGGTGATAAAAACCGCGGTACGGGTCGAGCCCCACGGCAGACAGGGCCACGGTCCACTCCCGGGTCAGCATGGCATAGGCGAACGAGAGCATGGCGTTCAACGGGTCCTTGGGCGGACGCCGGTTGCGGGAGGCCAGGTCGAAGGCCATCAACCCATTCTCGGTACTGGAAAGCATCCGGGTGAATTGGTGGAAGTAGCGCTGGGCGCTGTTGCCCTCCACGCCCAGCAAGGTTTCCGGCGATTTGGCCTGCGAAGCCTGGCGGATATCGTTGCGTAGCGCCTGAAGCAGTTCGGCCGGTGCCCGGTCGTCGTTGTCTCCTTTCCAGTTTCGCCGCAGCAGCGTGCGGGCATTGGCGATTTTGGCCGCCACCCAGCCGCGTGCCAGTTTGAGGCAGACAGCCTCATCGAAGCTGTTCCGGTACTGGCCGGTGCGTACCTCGACGTTCTTGTGCCCCAGGCCGACACAGTGACCCATGAACCAGCCGCCGTAGCTCAGGTAGGTGACGGGGATCTCGCGCACCATGCATTCGTGGAGCAGCGGCGTGGACACGGCACTCGAACCGTAAAGGACCACTTGGCTGACCTCGTTGAGCCGCGCCTCGGCGATTTTTTCCTTCTTTTCTTGGACGACGATTTGTTG
The DNA here is from genome assembly GCA_963668645.2 of Desulfobacterales bacterium. Classification (GTDB taxonomy): domain Bacteria; phylum Desulfobacterota; class Desulfobacteria; order Desulfobacterales; family UBA2174; genus UBA2174. The sequence continues at coordinate 551,883 of CAXXWC010000019.1, read as the reverse complement.
GCCATCCTTGCGCAGGTAAGCACGTGGCGACTGGACGTAAAGCGGCAGCCCTTTTTCCACACCGGCGAATACCGGCCGGGGGGTGACCTTGCAATGGTGCAGAAGCCGCATTTCGTCCGGCAGGCAGATGCCAATCAGGGAACATCGGCCGCATTTGGGGCTATCCTCCAGAGGCCCCGGGGGACACGGCGCCTGTTGCAGTGACCGCAGTCCTTCAATGGCGGCCATGGTTTCGGCGATCAGCTCGTCATCCAGCCGGACCGGTACCCGTTCGCGCGATCCATGGAAATACAGAACGCCTTGCTCGCAATTGAATCCGTGCTCGCGCAGCAGCATCCCTTGGGCGCAGACCTGGACCCTTTCGGGGGCATAGGCTCCGGCCGCCACGTGCGGCCGCTTTCCCTTTTTATAGTCCACCGGGACTACCGTTGTTCCGTCCCCCTCCACCAGGTCGATCTTGGCGGTGATGCCCAGCCGTTCGGAACTCAGCGACACGGAGCTGGCATGGATTCGGGTTTCGGTTTCCGGCCCGTCCGGCATGCGCCCTTTTTCCTGGTCCACCCGTTTGTGGCGGATGCGGCCTTCCACCGTGTCGGCGTTGTGGGCGAATTCGCCCTGAACCCACATCATGTGGGCCAGCCGCGGGCAGTAGACGTATTCGTTGAGAATTCGCACCGGGATCAAGGCGGCGAATGCCTGCGGCGGTTGTGACGTGATAGTATCGTTCACTTCGGCCCCCTAAAAATTGCTACATGAGTTCCGGCACCTCGGTTTCGGTATTTCAATCAAAACGTTTCTTGCGACGCGCTTCTGTGCGGGTGCGATACAATCTTTCAGTGAACCCGCCCTCTTCCACGAAGGCATTTTCGAGGGTGCGAAGCTGACGGTCCAACAGGAAATTGGTCTGGTGCAGGACACATACAACGGTATTGGCGGCCACCTCGGGCGGCGCGTTTTCGATATATGGCCTATAGGTCGAATAGGACCTATCCTGGCGGTAGCACAGGGCGCGGGTCGATCGGGAGCGAGGGTGGTCTTTGGGCCAGAGACGCAGTCCCCGCTGACGCAGGAAATCCTTATAATCCAGTAAAAGCTCTTCCAGGCTGGCGCGAGCCACCCCCACCAGTTTCAGCTCGGTCTTTTTGGAGGTGCCCGAAGCCATGCTTCCCTCGGCGATGTTCTGCTTGCCGCTGCGCGCCGCCTGCACCATCTGATCGTGAGTGCGCGAACGGCGGTCGATGAAGCGGTCGCAAAACGCCACCGTGGCGTCATAAACGATTTCAGCCATCTTGAAGGACTGAAGTTCCTGGTAGCCTCCATGGGGCGGGATCAAACCGGGGGAATTTTTTTCGGTCATGATGGTTCCGCCTCCTTTGCCGGTGAAGGGTTTTTGCCGATATGGCCTATAAGACTTATTGGTCCTATTGTCCTTTCGGGCTGACAGAGTCCGACACCGCGAACAGCCCCATTCCGAAATGGCTGGCGTAGCCGAGGGAGAGGGGTTTTCCATCTGGCCATTTTACAATGCAATCACGAATCTTCGCTGGCGGCCAAAACCCCCAAGCCAGCATGCCTTCCAGCTCCGATAGATATAGGCCCCGGCAGATTCTCACAGAATTTCAGGCTAACGTGCCACCTTGGAAGGTGCTTTAGGTAATTTGGTGCCATATAATGCTGTGAACTGGCAGATCCTGGCCAGAAAGGAGCCTTCCTAATTGTCAGATCTTCAATCGCTTCTATTGGCAGATCGGCTTGCACACAGGCTGCGAGAACAAGTTTTTCGGCCTTTGACTGTTTCCTGTCGTCATGTCCTGGCAGGATCACAGGAGTTACACTGCACCAGCAACGTGCTTCCCCGACATATTTGCGGAGCATCGGCCGGGAGGTTGACCTCCAGATATCTTGGAGGACGCCGCGATCATTTCCATTGATGTCTCGGACAACCGCGTTTCTCAATCGGTCTTGAGCCCAATGCGCCTGCACCCCATCGCCGCCAAAAGGCTCAGCAATGAGCAGACGACGAATCATTCCGTCGGCATGTTGATGTCCAATCGTTGGTAACGGGAGGTAAGAAAAGCGCGGCGGTGTTCCTTCAAGTTTTTCCAGGTGGCCAGCGACATAGATTTCAGATCCGCCTGGAAAGTCATGCGTATCAGCCTTTGCTTTTCTGCAAGCAACAGATCGTAGCATAGCTGCGACTGCTGCAATCCCTTTCTGGCGGAAGGCAACGCCATCAGGCAGCTCGAAAACAGCATAGGAACGAGGCGGAAGCGTTTTGGCGCGCAGGTACTCAACCGTTTTGAACGCCCTTGTTTTTAGCGGCGGGTTATAACGATTCCCCTTGATCCGCTGCATGAACGATTGGTGCACTCTTTCCAGGTCACCTAAAGATGCACCTGTTGGAACGCGCCAAGCCGATACTCCAGGCCCCTGTCGATTCCACGCGCGCCAGCGTTCACCTGGCAACGAAGCAATCTCAGTATCGTTAAGAATCCGGCCATTGCCTGCGACTAAATCAATCCCCCAACCCAATGCCAGCAGGTTGCGCGACTCTTGGCATAAAGTTTCAGCCTTGGCCTTACTTTCCGTGTCGATTTCAAGTGGCCATACGAAATAAACAATATCGCCGTCCAAAAGACGATGGGGCCAAACTTCCTTGCCCGTCAGCCTCTCCTGTCGGGCGGGCTGTTCGTCACTGTCGTTATTGGGCACGAAGAGCGTGGATCGAACTGAGCGGCTTGCGGTAGGCGCAATGATGAGAGGCGCCTTCAAACCTCCCAACCAGCTGAACGCCTTAGCTTTAGCTTCATTCCAATAAGGCCCGCGGCAACCCGTTCGAGACCCTGCCAACAGGGCCTGGAAAAAACGCATAGGCGAGGGGGGCCATTCGGGCGCCTCGTCGCCAGCTCCGTGGAAAAGAGGGTCGAGAAACGTAACAGACATGCAAAGATGGTGACTCATCGTTCTATCTCCCAGTTTCTGCTAACTCCTTTTTGAGGAGCCTTTAGCCTTTGAGCCCTTTTTCCCGAGTTGTTCGATGGCTTCCTTGGTCACTCCCTGCCGAAAAATCTTCTTTCGATCTGTGTCGTTTAATTTCATCACTTCATGAGCCAGTTCCGGATCGAAAACGCCGGCAACCTGTTGCCCAGTCACGCCAAAGGCCTTTGCAGACGCAGTGGCGAATGCCAATGCGTCTGCATGTTTGATGGCAAAATCCTTCCGAGTTCCATCGTACTGAACCATTTTCCATGCCGCAGGCCTTTCGGGGTCTGGCACGAGTTCACAACCTTCGCGAAGATTTGTTTCCATTGGTGCGGTAAAACTAACCAGGGCAAGGCCAAGTAAGTACCGGCGGATCTTTAGAGTCTCATCGTCCCTCTTCCCCGACACAGTCCTGAGCGCTGATAGATTCAGGATAGCTTCTCTCCGAATTTGGCCTTTCTCACCCTGCAACTGCACACCGCCGTGCGTTTTGACGGCTGGTACATGGGCAAGGCCCAGTTGCGATTCCTTGGTCTCCTTGCCTCCGGGTGCCACTGCCTGCGCTTCACCGTTGGCCATAATTTCTCCCGCTATGGTCGCATACTGGGCCGATCGAGTCAGCTCCCTGACATTGTATGCACGGATTACAGATCGAACGATGCGTGGAAGTTTGGCCTGCGTCGCTCGTGAGTCCCAGGCGCCAAATATAATGGAGGTGGGCGCTATTCTGGCCAATGGCTCTGCGTCACCTTCTCTATATGCAAGAAAGGCTTTATGTATCCCTTGATGGAGTGTCGAGAAGCGTATAATCGCGTCGGCGGCACGATGCCCGGCCTCAAGGATGTGTTCGGTGCGTTCACCGGCCGTTATCACTACCTGTGGTACAAGCTGCTTGTATGCCTTTTGTCTGAATAGGGGCTCCATTCGGTTGGCTTGTGATCCAACGCTGTCGATTTGGCAGACGCTGGAACCGTCATCGAATCGGTCGATGTTATATCCGGCCCTGTTTTGATCAATCGGATAGGTCGGGGGGAAAAAAACCGCATCCTCTCCTTCGATTGGAACCAACCGTTGGCGCATCGTCAACGCCGCCACTTCACTCTTGTCGCTCAACCAGCCATCGAACTGATTCATGATGTCATTCATTTTAATGCTCCTTAAATAAGGTTTGCTGCGGCGAGGCCTTTGAAACTTCCCCGATAAACAAATTTTGTCTGCAACCTGTGTTCAATGACTACCGGAGCCATACCCAGAACTGCCAAGCGTGCAACGGGAGCCCGCAGGGGAACGTTCCACGAGGCATACTCCACAAGTTGCTTCTTAGTGTCAAAAGCTGGAAAGAAGCGCTGAAGCCCAAGTGCGCCAAAGAGTTCTATTGCCGGGCGGGTTGGAAGATCCTTTAACCCTTTATGTTGATTAAGAGAAAAGCCGACCTTCAGCGCATCCCATCCTACGTCACTATCGAAGCCATAAGAACCTTGAGTCCACTGGCTTGTTGTCAATAAACTGCCCAGTTCAGATGCGGACTGAAGCAGCACATTCTTAAATGGTCCGCGCCATTTCATGAACATTTGACATGACGAGGCGTTGGCTGCCCAGGTCTTAAATAAATTGGGCGTTCCGTCTTCACGGAGCCACCAGTCAAGGCGCATGGAGATTGGTGGACCAAGTACCACCGGTGCAATTTTGAGATCTTGTACGCAATCGGATTCAGCGATTGCTTCACATTCAAGAGGTGCCCTGAATAACGACTCTGGGAAATCGCCAACGAACCCTTGAACCTTGACGATAAAGTTGTCTTCTTCAAACCACCCCTCCGCCTTGGGCCAGAGCCTATGAGCAACCTCAAGCAGACCGCAACATGCGAAAAACTGGCCAGGGTTCCTAACATCCACTTGCACGTTCAGAGTCGTTTTTGGCGAATTCATTCCCCCTCCCTATACGGTGCTGGAATGTCTGATACTCCAATAGCTTTTCGGGATGCGGCTATGTCGGCGCAGCGAACAAGCGACTCCAGCCAAGCCAACCCCCAGCGGCCGAATTGCTCCTGCAATCGGCCGAACCGGCGCATCACTTCACAAGCCGCCTTCTGGTTATCAGAGGAAGTTCTTGTGTTATCGTACGCACGCGGATCGAAGTGGGGTCGAGCCCAACCATGGTGTGCTGCAATTAGATGGAGCGCGAGGTCAAGATTGGCATTTCCCTCTAGCCCGTTATCCTCCAGCGCCTCAAGCAGCGAGCCGAACTCGTGCCGGTAGCCGCCCAGCGCCCGAGGATGAAGGTAACGTGTAGCCTTTGCAAGCGGCTCTGTTCTGCTATCGTTTCGGGCATATCTCTGCCAAACCGGCCTGTCTTTACCTCTGTCATGCCAACGTGCTGCAGCTACCAGTGTCTCCTGGAGGCGCGTTAGGCCGAGATTACATGCAATTGCTCCAACCGTTTCTGTAATCGTTTGAGTGTGTGCAACGTAAGCGTCCGGGCAACCGCATCTTCTCAAGCGCTTGGAAATTTGTCACAGGTTGACTCCGTAGGCCGTAGACTATTTCAGCCAAGGAGGCATCATCGTGACACGGAAGCAACGAGCAGAGGCTCTGGAGGTCAAGCGGCGGTTTTGGCGACAGCACGTTGAGCGATGGAAACGAAGCGGGCGGAACCAGAGCGAATATTGCCGGCAGCACTCACTCAAGCTGCACTGTTTTATCTACTGGAGAAAAAAGTACCGGGGTGCGGACGCGACTGCGATCTCCCTGGTCGAGGTTCAGTTGCCTCCGGTGGCGACCGGGGCCATCACCACCACGGACCACCGACCGCTGCGGCTTGTGGTTTCCTCCAGCCATTGTGTCGAGGTAGAGCGTGACTTTGATCCGGTGGCCCTGCGGCAGTTGTTGCACGTGCTGGAGCGGCTGTGATGTTTTTGCCATCGCATACCCGCATTTACCTGGCGACCGGCAGCACTGACATGCGCAAAGCCATCAATGGGCTTTCGATTCTGGTCGAAGATCGACTTGAGTTCGACCCATTTTCCGGCCACCTGTTCGCCTTTTGTAATCGGCGCCGGAACATGATCAAAATCCTGTACTGGGATCGAAACGGTTTTTGTCTCTGGCACAAGCGTTTGGAGAAGGAGTTTTTCATCTGGCCGGAGCGCCCCGACGAAGTCATGGAACTGGATCTTCGCCAGTTGAGTTGGCTGTTGGAAGGGCTTGAGATTGGCCAGCGGCATGCGCATAAAGAGCTGCACTACGAAACGCTGGTATGAAAGATTTTTTTATTTTTAATCGAGAAAAAGATTGCCAAATTTGTGGCTTTACGGTATTGAATTTACCATGAATTTTGATGTCCAAAACCTTCCTGATGATCCTGCTCAGCTCAAACAAATCATCGTTTCATTGCTCAATGAATATCAGCGCCGGATTGAACATTTGGAAGAAGTGAACCGGTTGTTGAAGAACGAAATATTCGGTAGAAAGTCCGAGAAAAGATCTGTTGCCGACAGTCGTCAATTTTCTCTTTTCGAAGAATCTGAAGAAGAGCCACTGGATGCGATCGATGAACCCGAAGACCGGCAGCCAGTGGAAGGCCATACACGCCGCAAGCCGGTCCGCAAGCCACTGCCGGCCGATCTGCCTCACGAAGACATTATTCACGATCTGGATGAATCCGAGAAAGTTTGTGTCTGCGGCCAGTCGCTTTGCAAGATTGGCGAAGAGGTCTGCGAGAAACTGCGTTATACGCCTGCAACGATGGTGGTCGAACGTCATATTCGCCCCAAATACGCTTGCAAAACCTGTGATGGGGTTGAAGATGATGGCCCGACCGTCAAGATCGCTCCGGTGCCGCCCCAACTGATCCCCAAGTCGTTTGCTACCGGATCGCTGGTAGCCCATATCGTCTGTTCCAAGTTCGAAGACGCCCTGCCATTGTATCGGCAGGAAAAAATCTTTTTGCGCATTGGTATCGACCTGCCCCGTTCGACCATGTGCACTTGGCTGATCAAGGTGGCCGACTTGGCCCGGCCGCTAATGGACCTGATGGGTCAGGAAATCCGATCCGGCCCGGTGGTGAACGTTGATGAGACCACGGTTCAGGTGATGAAAGAACCGGGCAAGGCCGACACCAGCAAATCCTATATGTGGCTGTTTCGAGGAGGGCAGCCGGACCGGCCGGTATTGGTGTTCGAATATCATCCGAGCCGTTCGGGGCAAATCCCGCTTGACTATCTGAGTGGATACCAAGGCTATGTGCAATGCGATGCCTACAGCGGGTATGACGCATTGGGCAGGCAAGAAGGCGTGGTGTTGTTAGGCTGCTGGTCACATGCCCGGCGCAAGTTCGACGAAGTCATCAAGGCCCGTGGAGGAGCCAAACGCAAAGGCAGCGCTGAGCAGGCCCTGGAGTATATCGGCCGGCTGTACGCCGTGGAAAAGAAGGCACGTGAAGCCGGGCTGGATTCGGATGCCATCCGCGATCTGCGCCAGCGGGAAGCCAAACCGGTTCTCGACGAGTTCAAGGCCTGGATGGACGCGAAAACCTTGGCGACGCCTCCCAAAGGGCTGCTCGGCAAGGCTATTCTTTACACGCTCAACAATTGGCAGCGCCTGGTCGGCTATCTTGAGGATGGCCGGTTGCGGCCGGACAATAACCTGGCGGAAAATGCGATCCGACCGTTTGTGCTAGGCAGAAAAAATTGGCTGTTCGCCGGCAACCCGGACGGCGCTCGTGCCGCCGCCGTGTATTACAGTCTGATCGAAACCGCCAAGGCCAATGGCTGGAAGGTGTACGATTATCTGACCTACCTGTTCGAAAACCTGCCGCTGGCAAAAACCGAAGAAGATTACCGCAAGCTGCTCCCCTACAACCGCTCTCAATAGACTTCAGACGGAACGCGAAACCAGGCTTATCGGGCGGTTGGGGTGCGGTTTGCCGAACGCTTACTGTGCAACCAAGGTCTGACGGGCGCTGGCAGTTTCTGGGTTTTCCAATGCCGAAAGGCCGGGGGATACCAGCAACACCAGATCGACCCTCTCGGAATCTATCTCGTCCTCCTCGGGTTGAGCGATTGGAATCCTCGTCTTTTCCCTGAAATAATCTGGAAGCACTTCAGAGGTTTCACCGGTCAGCAGCCGCTCAAACTGTTCAGTGTCATCCACTCCCCGCCTCAGCCATCTCTGCCTGGATTGGTCGCTTGGGCCATTTTCCGCCACATCGAGCCTGACGCCATCAAGAGGCTTAAGCGCTTTTGGATCCAGCATTCCGTTTTGGTCGAGGCCGGCAACCTCTACTGGAAGAACTACCGTTTGGTGGGCCAAGCTGAAATGGCTTCCGACAATCTCGGATAGTTGATACCAGTGAGCCTCGCCGCGCTCATTGAAAAGAACAACAGGGAAGTCGGCGCTTCGATCTTGCTGCCTATGTTCTTTCAGCAGGTTCTCAAGCCCTCTCTTCACCCGGTCTGTCACGTCCCGGAGCCGTTCTCTTGCTTCGATGCGACAAGCGCGGAACCAGAGGCTTAGAGCCTCTTGGTCTACGTTCTTTTTTGCAAGCAGGCGAATTTCCTGGCGCCAGGCGATAATCGTCTCAGGGGGATCGTGGGTGAAACCATGAAGGAACGGCGCCACCTCCGGGCGGCCTGGCATTACCTGGACACTGGACAGGGACCACAAATCGAGCAAGATGTCGGTCAGTATTGGGGCTTTCGGCTTAGGGGAGAAAGCGGTTTCTATCCATTCGGCTTCTGCGATGCTAAGCAGCCGACGCAAGTTATTCGGACTTACATCAACTCCTTCTTCGTAAGACTCTAAGAGGGCGAATGTCTTCCTGATCGCCTTTTGAAACGCTGTCTTATCGTCGGCTGACGGAGGTTTCCCTACGACATCTATTCGTGCTTTGCGACTTGGCCCGCCGCAGCGGTTCACTCTGCCGATTCGCTGAATCAGTGCATCGAGAGTCGTGAGGTCGCATACGAGATGATCCGCATCCAGATCAACGCCAACCTCGCCTGCGGAGGTGCTGACAAGATATACCGGGCTTTCAGGCTGACATGTGTGATCCAAAAAGGCGCGATAAACTGGATTTTCGGCGACGAGCAGATCTCGCTCGTACCCCCGAATCGTACCAGTGAGCAACGCGATCCGTTTGCGGCCCCCACTCTCAAGATCCCTCGCCAGCCTCTCCACCACCTGTTTGGCTGTCTCGGGTGACCGAACGTAGATCAGGATCTTGGGGGATACTTTCCCGGAGGCTCTGCTGAGTTCAACAATCCGCGGGACAACGTCGTTATCTTCAGCTGGGTGCAGGTATAGCCGCTTGGATGCTAAAAGGCGCAATCTGGGAATTATATCTTCCAGGTCTTCCTGGTCCAACTCAAACCCATTGTCTGTACCTCCGCGCGATGTCGCGGATAGCTCGATCACTCGAACAGGGCGGGTGATTCCCCCGACATCACTGCTCCGTTTCGCTTCTCGCTCCTGCTCCTTTCGGATAGCCCGGAGAAGATCGCTGAAGGCTGGTGTGAGGTGGGCTTCGTCGTGAACGATTATCGAGTCCTGCCCGATCAGGCCGGCGTGGTGGGATCGGTAGTAACGACCATCGCCGTAACCGCTGAAGAGCAGTTTGCTCCCGATCATGTCGATCGTCCCAACAACGATGGCCGCCCGGGCAGGATCGGCCTTCCACTCCTCGTTGTCGGCAAGTTCCCCCCGAAGCGTGCTAACCGCCAACGGAACGTCCCGCGTAACGCAGAGCGTTTTTAGAATCTTTGAGATTGTTTTTAAGGTGTTTGCGTGTCCATGCCATTTTGTGTGATCCGGATGCAATAGCCTTGTGCGGATTTGTTCTACCGTTTCTGTAGCCTGATCTACGACTGTCCGCCGATTTACAATGTAAACAAGGCGCCGTGGTAACCGAACAAGGCCGGATTCCGCCTGCTCTATAAGGGCCAAGAGCCAAATAACAATCACAGAGGTTTTTCCAAGACCGGTTGGGATATCGCACAGACTCGGGATATCGTTTTCTACAAACCGCTTGAAAAGACGCTCCTGCCATCGCATGGGCAAGAAACCGGTCAAGCTCTCGAATGCTTTGTCGAAATCCATGGCTATGCCTCGTTGACTCCTTCGATTGTACGATTTATGAGTATCCCCACTCTACCATCCCTGATGGGACATCTAACGTCCTATGTCCCCGGTTTTTTCGCACCGGCTCACTTTTTAGGTACTTCGTAGATAACCTGCTGTTTAGATTGTATGTTTTTTATCGCCACCATCCGCATAGACCTCCGCCATGCGGCCGATTTCTTCTTGAATCTCCTGGCGTAGCGCCTCAGGGACGAGGACCTCGCAGTCGGCGCCGAATCTGAGGATTTCCAGCTTGATCTCGCGAAAATCGGCCACCGGGAAGCTGATGGTCAAGCCGCCGTCCAACTGTTCCTGGATCTGTTGCCGGGGGTGCCAGAATTGCTCGCGCACCCAGCGGGATCGGTGGGCGTTGAATTTCAGGGTGACCCGGACGTGGCGTTTGCCTTGAAAAATGCCGAAGGCCCCTTTGCAGTAGGCTTGCCATTGCTCCGGGGGGCGGGGGGTGAAGGTGGTGGGCAGCATCCGGGGCCGGCGCATGCGGGCCAGAAAGAACTTGCGGAAGCGGCCTCGGAGCCGGCAGTACGCGACGAGCACCCAGCTTGCCTGGTAGTGCTGCAGATGATGGGGTTCCACCGTGCGGTGGGTCGTCTCGCCGGTGCGCGGCGAGCGGTAGTCGAAGCGTAGCAGTCGGTGCTTGAGCAGGGCATCGCATACCAGGCGGAACAGCTTGGCGTCGATGGGGCTGTGGCCGTGCCAGTCTGCGGAAAAAGACTGCTCCAGGATCTCGAAAGAGAGGCGATGATCGAGATGAGCGAGCAGTTTGCGGCCGAACCGTTGGATCTGGTTGCTGATATGGCCGCCGTCGGCGTGGCGCAGCAGCCGGTGCGCCAGCAGCACGGCCAGCAGCTCTTCCTGGGTGGCCGGCAGGCGGGGCAGTTCGAAGCTGTCGTCCCGGTAGCGGTAGCCCCGGTGCCGGGCATCATAGTCGAGGGGTGCACCAAAGCGGTCCCGGAAATGGGTGATGGTGCGTTGGGCCTGTTTTCGCGACAGCTCGAAGTTCTCGGCCAGGCTGGCGGCATTCGGAAAGTGGCCTCGCTGCAGTTCCCGGTCGAACCAGCGGAAACGTTCCAGATAGAGAAAGTCGCCCACGGCAGTGCCTCGCTTTTTGGGTTTCAAGGCAAGAATTTAATTTTGTTTTCGTAGCGCGAAGGCTGCCTGTTTGTCCAGACGCTCGGTTCCGGCAGTTTTTTAACGAGACTTAAGCTTTTATCGTGCTTTCCCCGCCATTGCCTGCTCAGCGGCTCCTTCAAGGATCGAGGCCCTCTGGTCCGCGGCGCGGAACACGGCCTCGAACCAGGCCAGGGTGAACGGCCCGAAAGCGTCGAGCAGTCTGATGACCCGTTCGGTCCAGCCCATACCGGTTTTGGGATTAAGGCCGGAGAGGGCCGGTGCAAGGTCGACGGTAAACCCGGGAAGGACATGGAAGCCCCCCTGGGCGTCAGCCAGGGTGACGACAGGGATTTCATCGCCGTTTTTCAGGCCCAAGATCAGGGGGCGGTCGTCTTCGGCGCATCGGCCGGCCGGGGCGGTGTACCACGCCATACGCGCCCTGCCATGTTGGGCGCATACGAGGAAGGCCGCCAGGTGGAAGCCGATTTCCTCCAGAGCGAGAAGCTCTCGTTCGATGGGGGTGGCCGGTGCGGGATGACCGTGCGGGGGCAAGGCGGGAGAGCCGGTCGCCGCGAACAGCTCCCGCCAGGGGCCGAGCAGGGCCGGATGATACGGATCAATCCGTTGCAGCAGCGTCAAAAGTGCCAGGGCGCTGGCCGCTTCATGGCAAAGGCCGATCCGCTCGGGGTCTGTGATGGAAGCGTTGAAGGCCGGATGCGCCTTTCCCCAGTCGTGCAGGCGGCCGGCCAGGTCGAAAAGGTCGGCGTAGGCAGGTGCCATCAGTGACATCAGCGTCCGGGCGAGCCGGCCGACCCTGCGGCCGTGCACGGCGATGATCTGCCGCTGGTCAGGGCTGCCCGGCGGCTCGTTTTCCAAGGCGCCGTCCGCGGCGGGTATGGGCTCCGGCGGGGCGGCCTCGACCGCTGGGACAACCGCCTGGCCAGCTGGCCACCACCCTTTTTCAGGATCATATCCCCCGCAATCTGCGGCGACCAGCACCGTCTGGCCGGGATTTAGATCCTGTCTTCGGGCCCTGCGCCATTTTCCCCCAGCCCGGTCCCAGACCCAGGCACGCATCTTTTCCTTGAGCCGGGACCCCTTTGGCGTCTTATCTGCGTTGCCGCAAAGCCAGGTCTGGGCGGCGGAAACCGGTACGGCGCAAAGCGCATCCCCGGACGGCCGGAGACCGGAGCCAGGATTCCGCCCCCCGGCCACCGGAGCCCAGAAAACGTAAAGATTGCTTTCTTCACTTGAGTGTATCCAGCGGCTGACATCGACATCCGCCTCACAAAAGCGCGGCGTGGTGTCGAAGAGCCGTTCAAGGTCCTGGCGCAGCAGCAGGCGCGCGGGCTTAAAGGGATAGAGCCGGCAGTGCAGCCGGGGATGGTTTTCCTCGAAGGCCTCCAGGTTCAACGGGGATACGTCTTCAAGGTGGCCGAGGGCCTGGCGGGCCGCCTGGAGTTCCGTCCGGGGCCATTGCCGGGCCGGCGAGGGTTGTTCTTCCGGCAGATCGGCAACCAGGATGCGGCCCCTTCCACCCCAGCGGGCGCAGCGGCCGAAACGCTGCACCAGGTGTGGCCAGGGGGCCAGTTCGGTGACCAGCAGGGCCGCCGACATGTCCGTTCCCGCCTCGATGACCCGGGTGGTCACGATGATGCGTTTTGCACCCGGGGAGCAGGCATTGCGGTGAAGGATCGATTTTTGCCAGCAACGGCGCTCGGCCGGTCGAAAGCGGCTGTGGAGCAGGCGGATCTCGATTCCTTCGTCCTTCAGGCGCTTTTCCCCCAGCAGGGCCTGGTACAGGCGGATCGCCCGGTCCACCGTATTGACCACCACCAGGGCCGGACCGTTGTGAACGGCTCCGGTATCGATGTATTCGCCGGCGATGAGCCGGGGCATCTCGGCTTCGTGGCGTATGACTTTCCGGCAACAGGGTTTGGACACATCGTCCCACAGGCGGCCGTGGCGGTCTGCGGGGTCGATGGCCAACGGTGCTGCCAGTTGCCGGGCCATCGTGGATGTATCCGGACTTTTCGACAGCCAGGCGGACTGCAGCGTGGCGCTCATCCACCAGGAGAAACACGGCCGCAGGGTGCGGCCACAGGATCTATCCTCGTCTCGTAAGGCCTGAATCTGGATCGATGTGGCAAACCCCACATCCATCAACTGGACTTCGTCCATAACCCAGAGACAATCCTGGTTGAGCAGGCCGAACTCAACCGGCCAGAGTGAGCGGGGAACTGCGTAGCCACGGTTCATGGCACGGGAAAGGAGCATCTTTTGGGTGCCGACCAGGACCGCACATGCTTCGGGGTGCAGCTGCCAGTTGCCGGAATCGACCCCGCCCCCGAGCAGGTGAACGCCGACACGATCCGCATGGGATCCGCCCTGCCAGAGGGCGCCCAAGGCACGCAGTGCACGGCGCATTTCCAGCGCGATCTGCTCGGTGAGGACGCCCATGGGCAGGCACCAGACCAGGCGTCGCGGCCAGCTATCATCCTTTCTGTGAATCCGATGCCAGGCCCAGGCCCCGAGCACGCCGAGGGTTTTGCCAAAGCCGGTGGGGATGCGGATCAGCCGATTGGCGCAGGCACTTGATGAGGCCAGCGCGGCCTGCCAGGCATGGGACCTCAGGCGCGCTCCCGACAACTGCTCAAAGAAACGGTGGTAACCCGGCATTCGTGTTTCCCTGATTGTTCAGCAGAAGCGGTGACCGGCCGGTACGGCTGTTGGGCGGTATCCGCGCCGCAGGCCACCGGATTTATCTTGTTCGACAGGATTGATTGTTTGTTAGTTCAGGAAATTACTTAAGGCAAGTATTAAATTGGTATGGCCTTCCTGCTTGAAAACAGCCGTTGTCACACCGGTTTCAGGCTGGCGGATGCTGCCGGCACCGGGGATCTTCTGGCGTGTTTTCTTCAGTCCCTGGATTCTGGAGATTTTACTCAGCGAAACTCCCGAATGCGTTCCGGGGTGGACGGATGGGTGGCCAGATATCCGCTCCAGCCTTCTTTGGGGCTTTTCTGGTGTTTACGGCGCTGCTCGATGCGCTCCAGCAGGTCGGCGAAGTGCGAGGCCGGGATCCGGTGGCGGTGCAGGTAGTCGAGGGCGTAGCGGTCCGCGTCGCGTTCGAATTGGCGCGAATAGGCCAGTTCGGTGAGCATTACGGGCAGGCCCAGGAAAAGCTCCGCGGCCCCCGAGGCATCGCCGGTCAGGGCCAGCAGGGTAAAGGAGAGCAGCGAATCCTGGACTATGCGGCGCATGGCATGGCGGTGAGCTACATGGCCGGTCTCGTGGGCCATGACGGCCGTAAGTTCGTCGTCGTGTTCGGCTATCGTGATCATTTCATCGGTGAACAGGATGGTGCCGCCGGGCAGGGCAAAGGCGTTGGGGCCGAGCCGGCCGCCTTTGCGAAAAACGATGTTCAGACCCAGATCCGGATGTTCGTCCACGATGGGCTGCAGGTGCTGCCGAACCCGCTGCTGAACCTCCGGCCCCAGTTCCGATTCCTTCACTAGGGCACGGTCGAGCAGGGCCAGGGTCTGGCGGTCGGCATTTTCGTAAAGCGAATGGGGCAGCACCGCGGCCAGCAGGCGGGCCGTGGCGGGAATTCCGTAGCGCACCAACCCCGCGCCGATCAGCAGCACCAGCAGCCCTGCGATCATTACGTGGCGTTTTTTCGATTCGAGGCCGTGAACCCAACGGGACCGGCGCTGGCGCCGCATTCCGGCCAGGACCCGGTCCACGGCCGCATTGGCTTCGGTTTCGAACACCGCCCCGCCGGAAAAGGTCAAAGCGCGCGGCGTGTCGCCTATCCGGTCGGAAACATGCACCCCGGTGCCGGGCTGCCGGCGCAGCACTTTTCCCGTTTCGACCTCCTCGACCTGGAAGATAGCGTCGTCGAGCACCTTCAACTCCGCCCGCACCCGGGCTGAAGTCTTACCGTCGTACCAGATGCCATCCAGGATGATCATGATCGGTGCGGCTCCTTACAGTCCGAAGTCGAAATCCAGAAAGTCGGAAAGCTCGTCGCCCAAGGCGCTGGTCTCACGGGTTTCGTCCGCTACGAAGCGGTCGAGCCCGTCGGCCCCGAGCAGGGTCAGGTTCGTGATCTTGTAACGGTAGGCACGCACCTGGGCAAAGGGATGAAACAGGCCCAGGGTGACCACGATGGCCATGGTGTTGGTCAGTACGATGCCGGCATAGGGCCAGACGCGCATCGCGGCCTCGAAGCGCTGGTGCTGCAGGCCGGCCGAGTTGAAAAGCAGGTTGTTCGCAGTCACGCTGAAATAGGCCAGGGCATAGAGGTAGGTCAGGGCCGCCACCAGCGCGATGACCGCCGGGGCCGCCGCCGGGGCCAGCCAGGATACCGCGCCCGCCACCAGTGCGGCACCGATCAGGGCCGGCAGAAAATAGAGCCAGATCCGGTAATAGTCCCGGGCCCGGGCGTGAAAGGCGAAGGTCGTCGTGCCGAAGGCCGAATTTTCGACGACGAATCGTCGCTGGCGGTAGTAGGCGTAGGGAAAAAGCAGGCCGAGGGTCAAAACGGCCAGAAGGGGCCAGAGCAGGTAGACCAGGGCCGCCTGGCCGTAAGTCCCTTTGAAGTTGAAGCGCACATGGCGCCAGGCGCTGTTGCGGGAATTAAAGGCCAGGGAGCGGACCACGAACCAGGGCAGCAAAACGGCCAGGCACGCCGTCATCACCAGGCCGGCGGGCGGAAAGAACTTCTGGACCGTCGAATAGACGAAAAAGCCGGCAAAGACGATGATCCGGCCTTTGAGGATCTTGATCGGGTCGGCCAGGTAGGCGAAGGCCGAACCGGCCACCCGGGTATGGCTGTAGAAAAACTGCTTGCGGCGCACCTTTGCCCAGGCCGAATAGATGCCCAGGGTGACGATGGACAGCAGGGTGTTGACGATCCAGATCCTGAAGTAAGCCCCGCCGGTGCCTTCGAATTGGAAAGGCTGCACCGGGTCCGGAGGCGGGGGAAGAGGCGCGGCGGGTGCTTCACGCCGCTCGGGCGGCGGCGGTGGCGGCGGGGGAGGGGGGGCTTGGGGCGGCTTTTTGCGCACCATCTCGGCCAGGGGCCGGTAGGCGGACATGCTGGTGTGGCGCACCGCAGTGCTTCCTTTGATGCCTCCGGCTTTGACCAGGGCCACCAGCTGGGCCTTGGAAATCGGCCCCACCTCGCGTTCTCCGTCTTTGTAGTACCAACTCATCGTTTCAATTTCCGGGTGCCGCCAGCCGCATAGAAAAGCGTGCAGCTTTGGTGAAAGCTCAAAGGGCCGGACGGCGAAAAAAGTCGCTGATCAATCCAGGTCGCCTCCGGGCCGGTTGAAAACCCGCTGAATGCCGAAGGCCAGCACCGCGCTGATGGCGCCCTGGACCAGATTGGGAAAGATTTCCGCCAGGGCTGCCCTGGGATCGGTGACCGCGAAAAAAGGGACCGTTTCGGCCAGCAGTGGATAGACTATGGCTTCGAAAATATAGTAGCCGCCCACCAGCGCCAGTATCCCGGCCGCAAGGCCCGCCACCTGGCGCGGCGGCGAGCGGCGAAAACCGATGGCGGCGACGATCCATCCCTCGATGGCCTTGACCACTGCCGTGGCCAGGACAAACTGGGGAAACCCGACAGCATCGGCCGCCGCCGGCCCGATCATGCCCACCAGGGCGCCGGCGGCCGGTCCGTAAAGCAGGGCCGCAACCATCACGAAGGTGTCGCCCAGGTTGAAATAGCCGCCGCTGGCCGGGATCGGCACCCGGATGGCCAGGGTGCCGACGAAGGCCAGGGTGGCAAAGGCGGCGATGATGCCGATATGAAACAACCGTTGGGCTTCCGATCTTTCCTTCACTGGGTGCTGTTCTCCCTATTTTCGCCGATTCGGCGAGTTATTGCAAACCGTAAGCGGGCTGGCCATCGCCTATATCACCGGCTTGCCGTTGTCCGTTGCCGGTCAACGCTTTTTTTTCGGCGCCGGCTCTGGCAAGGCGGCGATTTCCACTGCCCACAAGGGGATGTGGCGGATCGAGGCGCAGATCGCCGCCGCGGCAAGATCGATCAGAGAGCGCCGCAGCCGGCCGATGCGGCCGGCGGGCGCCGCAGTGCCGACACGCTCTTCGCGCACCACTTCGAGAATGTCGGGCACCACGAAATAGACGATATGCGTAAAAACCCGCAGGATCATCAATTCGGCCTTTTGGCGCCGCCCCACCCCCCGGCCGTCCTCCAGCAGACCCTGCTCGATGCGCTGAAAAGGGATTTGGGCCACCAGAGCCAGGGCCAGGGGCACCACGGTGAGCATGGTTACGCAAAGGCTAAGGTAGTGCGCGCCGGCCGAGCCGGGTACGGCGCCGCTGATCAGGTCCCAGGCATAGGCCACCGCCGCCCCTGCGTAGACCACCGGGGTGGTGATCAGGGCCGCCATGGCCAGAATATCGGCGTAGCGGCGCCGGCCGCTGCACAACGCCACCAGAAGATGGACCAGCACGAGATAGCCCAACCATCCGAGGCTCAGGCCTGAAAGCACCGGGGATGCAAAACGGCCCAGCGGCCACCCGCTGAAGGCCGGTACCGAGGCGGCCAGCAAAAGCGCCATGCGCGCCTGCCATCTCAGCATGCGGCACCTTCCAGCCGGATCTGCAAGCCGGTTTGCGGGCCGGTGACGTCCCGTTGGCAAAAGACCCTCAGGGTACTGGCGCAGACGGCCGGCCACCAGGATTTATGGGAGATGAGCATCACAGCCGTCCCCTGGCGATGGGCTGCGGTGATCACCGCCTGGACCCAGGCGATGGCATCTTGCCGGCTCAGACCCCAGTCCGGCTCGTCGAGGATCAGGGCCGCAGGCCGGGTGCAAAGGCGCGTGGCCGCCAGCATCGTCTTGACGCGGCGCAGGCTCGGCGCGCCGGGGCCGGTGGCAGTTTCTTCTGCCGCCTCTTTTCGCCGGACCTCGAATTCTGCTTCAAGCGCCGCAGCCATGCGCAATGGATCGTCCTTATGCGGGCCGGCTCCCGCCGCGGCCAGGGCCGCCGGATCCCGCAGCAGGGTCTGGGTCATCACATCCTGGAAAAGGAGCCGCACCGTGCCCGGACCGCCTCCGGCCTCCAGCCCAACCCGGCCCTTGAAGGGGACGGCTCCCGCGAGGACTTTGGCCAGCAGGCTCTTGCCCTGGCCGTTGGCCCCCGCGATCAGGCAAGGCGACTTGAGCCGGATGGCCGAGTCGCCGATGGCAGCCATTGCCGGCAACCGGCCCGCCACGCCCAATGAAGGACTCAGCGGGGTTTTCACCCCTTCGAAAAAAAGACCGAAATCCGGACCGGCGGGCAGGTCCGGCGGCGGTGCCGGCCGATCATCGTCCTCGCCGTCCAGCAGAAGGACGGTTGTCGCGGCCTGATGCCGGTCGTAGTACGCCAGGAGAGTTTCAAGATAGGGCTGATTTTCGCGGCTCAGCCAGGTAAACGGACTGGCAATGACCAGGCCGCGGGCCGCCGGCAGCAGGGCTGCGGCCTTGGCCAGGGCCACCAGAACGGTTTCGCCCCCGGAAAGGGTGCGGATCGGCTGGCGCAGCAGATGGTCGATCCCGAAAATTCGGGCCAGATCGGCGGTCCGCCCGGTGGCGGGTCCCGGGGCCTGCCCGGTCATGGACGCGGCCACAAGCACCTGGTGGGCCGATCCGAACGCCAGGCAGTCGCGCGGATTGGCCGTGATCCGGGCCAGCAGCCCGGCGTCGGCGCTTCCGAGCCCCTCGCGCGCCGCCTGGTGCAAATCGGACCAGAAGACACGGGGACCGCCGTAATGGCGCGGCAGGATCCCTCCGGCCAGACGCCGAAACGCCTTTTCGCGAGCTTCGTAGGTGGCAAAGCGGTAAAAGCGGCAGCCGTTCATGAAATGTTCGGCTTACGCCTTGCGGCCGACGAGAAGCCCCTTGACCCGCTCCAGCATCGAGCGGCGAAAGGCGATCTTGAGCAACAGGTCTCCGGCAGGGCCGCCGCCGCGCCCTTCCAGCCCCATGCCGGCCAGGCGGATCTGCTGGCCTTCGCGCACCCCGGCCGGTATCTTGACCACCAGCTTCTTGTTGCGCTGTTTGTGGTTGTACGCCCAGGGACCGCCCTGGCGGGCCAGATCCTGCGGCAGGCGGATCGTGTCGGAAATGTCGCGGCCCCGGGCCGTGGGGGCCATGGAGGCGATCTTGGCGCGCAGTTGCCTGGAGAGGCGGCCAAAGCCTCTGCCTTGCAAGGCCGGGCCGCGCCGGGCCGGCCGGCGCGAGGTGCCGAATCCCGAAACGAAGATGAAGCCGCGGCCGAACATCCCGGGCCGGCGAAATTCGAAGCTTCTGTAGCCGGGGCCGTAGACGTCCTTGAAGATTTCGTCCACGCCCCGCAGCCCGAAGGAGCGGGCCAGTTCCTCGAAGATCTGGTTGATGTCCGAACCGCGGAAAATGTCCTGCTCCGAGTGGCTGCTGCGAAAATGGGTGTGGGCCGTCTCTCCGAACTGCTGGCGCAACGTGTCATACTCGGAGCGCCGTTTGGGGTTGGACAGCACCGCGTAGGCCTCGTTGACGGCTTTCATGCGATCGGCGCTGGCGGCCTCCTCCCGGTTGCGGTCCGGGTGATATTGCAGGGCCAGACGGCGGAAGGCTTCCTTGATCTGTTTTTGGCTGGCGTTTTCAGCCACCTCCAGAACCTTGTAGTAGTCTTTTGGGGCCATCGCGGATCCGTTTCGGGCCGCCAGCACGGGCGGCGTTCAGGGCTTTGGGGTGCAAATGGTGCATCCAGCCCGTCCACTATCCTTGTCGCGGCGTTTCTGTCAACCCTGGCGCGCAGCAATTCCCCACAAAAGGGAAATGTGCTATTGCACGGACCCGGGTGACCTTTTTGCAGGATTCCGGCAGCCGGGGTCAGGCGATTGCATGTTCAACAGGGGATATCCGCCCGCCCGGCCCTGGGACGAAAGCCGGAAGTCGAGTGTAAATGGATTTCGCAGCCACGATCAACTCCACCAGGCCCATTCTGACCGAAGGCGCGGTCATCGAGCGGTTGCGGCGTGAGACCTCCCTGGCGCTGGATCCGCACATCCTCCATGCCGGATTCGTTCTTGAGCCCGAGGGGTGCAGGGCCTTGAGCCTTATCTGGGCGCAGTACATCGCGGTGGGCCGCCGCTACGATCTGCCCTTGATTCTGGGGGCGCCCACCTGGCGCGCCAGTGCCGAAAGGGCCCGGCTGGCCGGCCTCCAACAGGGTGTGGCCATTAACGCCGTGGCCGTTTCGTTCCTAAAGAACCTGCGCGACCGGGCCGGGGCCTACGGCCGCCGCATCATGGTGGCCGGTATGATCGCCTGCCGCCACGATGCCTACAAACCGCAGCTGGCCCTTGGCGCCGAAGCGGCGCGGCGTTTTCACGCCCCCCAGATCGAGGCCCTGGCCGCGGGAGGCCCCGATCTGATCCTGGCCGCCACCCTGCCGGCCCTCAGCGAGGCCGAGGGGCTGGCCCGGGCCCTGTCCGATGCCGGCGGACCCTACCTGCTGAGCTTCGTGATCCGGCCCGACGGTACCTTGCTGGACGGCACCGCCCTGGACGCCGCTATCCGGCACATCGACGCAGCTGTCAGCCCGCCCCCGTCGGGGTACATGGTCAACTGCGTGCATCCCGATAATCTGGCCGCCGCGCTGGCCTCTTTGCCGGCCGCGGCATTGCCCCAGGGTCGCCTGCTCGGTCTTCAGGCCAACGCCTCGAAGCTCAGCCCGGAGGCCCTCGACGGCCGGGCCGAGTGCGACGCCGAGCCGCCGGAGGCCTTTGGCGCCGCCATGGCCCAGCTGCACCGGCGTTACGGCTTGCGCATCCTCGGCGGCTGCTGCGGCACCGATCAGCATCATATCCAGTCCGTGGCCGCCGCGCTGAACCCCGCCTGGGCCGGCGCAACCTGCGGCGGCCCGCGGGAATAGGAGGATTTCGTGAAAGTCATCAAAATCGGCGGCGGCTGCCTGCACGGCAAGGAGACCATCGGCCGCATCCTCGACCTGGTGGCCACCCGGGCCCGAGGCCACATCGTGGTGGTTTCCGCCCTCAACGGGATCACCGACGTTCTGATCGAGGGGATGAAGGCCGCCCTGCAAGACGAGGCGGCCATCCCGGAGCTCGTCAGCCGCATCAAGGCCCGCCACATGCTCGTGGCCCGGCATCTGATCCGGTCGCGCGAGGCGCTGGGGCTCTACCGCCGCGATCTGGACCAGAGCGCTGCCAAGCTCGAACGCCGCTACTACGGCCTCTCTTTTACCCGCGAGATCACTCCCCGCAGTCAGGACGTCATCAGCAGCTGCGGCGAGCGCTTCAGCGCCGAGCTGCTCAGCGCGGTCCTGCGCAGCCGGGGGGTGCCGGCCTCTTGCCGCATGCCGCACAAGATCGGCATGCTCACCGACGGCAAGTTCGGCGATGCCACGGCCAGACTGCCCCAGACGGCCCGCAACTTCCGCTTGCACCTGGCCCAGCAGCTCAAGGGCGACACAGTGCTTTTCATCCCGGGTTTTTTCGGCGTCAGCGAAGAAGGGGACATCACCACCTTCGGCCGCGGCGGCAGCGACTACTCGGCCGCCGTGGTGGCCGCGGCCATGGACGCCGAGGTGCTCGAGATCTGGAAGGATGTCGACGGGTTCATGAGCGCCGATCCGCGCATGGTGCCCGAAGCCGAGCTGATTCCGGTGCTCTCCTACGAGGAGGCGGCCGAGCTGGCCTACTTCGGCGCCAAGATCCTCCACCCGCGAACGGTGGAACCGGTGCGCCGCAAGAAGATCCGCATCGCCATCAAGAACACCCTCGATCCGGACGCCGAGGGGAGCATCATCGCCGCGCACAGCCCCCGGCCCCCGCGCATCGTCAAGAGCGTCTCGTTCATCCGCGACATCGGCATCCTCAAGGTGCACGCCGCCGGGGTCGGCACCCGGCCGGGGATCCTGGCCCAGATTGCCGGGGCCCTGACCGAAGGCGGGATCAATATCAAATCGGTGGTCACCAGCCAGACCTGCATCAGCCTGCTGCTGGCCGAAGCCGATCTGGACCGCGGCCGCCAGGCGCTCATGGCCCTGAGCCCGCGCCCCTTCCGCAAGATCGCCCGGCTCGACGACGTGGCGCTGATCAGCATCGTGGGCGACGGGCTGCTCAACAAGAAGGGGGTCGCCGCGCGCTGCTTCTCGGCCGTGGCCGGCTGCAACGTCAACGTGGAGATGATTTCCTTCGGCCCGTCGCAGGCCGCGCTTTACTTTCTGGTGAAAACCCGCGACCTGCACAGCGCGGTCAATGCCATTCACAGCACCTTCTTCGCCACGCCCCGGTGTGCTTGAGATCCGGCACCAAAACGATTGGCGAACGGCTGAAAATTGGATATGAAAGCGGCCTGCCTTGAAAGCCGGCCCCTCCCGGGGGGCGATTATCGAAATGTGAAAGGAGCCACCGATCATGCCCAAAGCGAGCAACCTGAAAAAAGGCGATGTGGTACGCCTCAAGAACCAGATCTATGCCGCCCGCCACATCGAAGTCCAGACCCCGTCGGCCCGCGGCTCGGCCACCCTCTACAAGGTGCGTTTTGCCGAAGTGCGCACCGGTCAGAAGCTCGACCATGTCTTCAAGGGCAACGACGACCTGGAGGAGGTGGAGCTCGAACGGCGCACGGCCAGCTATCTTTACCGCGACGGGGACATGTACGTCTTTATGGACAGCGGCACCTACGAACAGCATGCCCTGAGCGCCGAGGCCCTCGGCGAGGATACCGACTGGCTCAGCGACGGGATGGAAGGGATCCTCGTCCTGCTGCTGGACGGCCAGCCCCTTTGCATCCAGCTGCCCCAGACCGTGGAGCTGGAGATCGTCGACACGCCGCCGGTGATCAAAGGCGCCACGGCCACCAACCGCAACAAGCCGGCCACTCTCTCCAACGGGGTGGTGGTGCAGGTACCCGAGTACATCGAGAGCGGCACCCGCATCCGGGTCAATACCGAAACCGGCAAGTTCATGGCGCGAGCCTAAATTTGTCTTGACAACTTAGCTGGATCCAGGTAGGGGTGGAGGCCATGAACCACTCCTTCCAGGCATGGCCGTCGATCCCGGGTGCCGCCTTCTGCTGGCGGTTGCAGATGCGGTGCGGCGCCATGCCCTGAGCGGTTCGATCCCCAAGTCCATGGCAGCCCACCGCTTCACCGGCGGTGGGCTTTTTTATTTTCAATCCGGCAACCGTTAGGAGGAATCGCATGCCGCCGAAAAACATCATCCTGCCCCGCGATCAGATGCCGCGCCAGTGGTACAACATCCTGGCGGACATCAAGCTCAACCCGCCCCTGGGTCCCGGCGGCCAGCCGATCAAACCCGAAGATCTGGCGCCGGTTTTCCCGATGAACCTCATCGAACAGGAGGTCTCCAGCCAGCGGTGGATCGACATTCCCGAGCCGGTGCTGGACGTGCTGAGCATCTGGCGGCCGAGCCCGTTGAGCCGGGCCCTGAACTTCGAAAAAGCCCTGGGCACCCCGGCCCGGATCTACTTCAAAAACGAAGGGGTCAGCCCGCCGGGCAGCCACAAGCCGAACACCGCCGTGCCCCAGGCCTACTACAACAAGGTTTTCGGCATCGAGCGGATCACCACCGAGACCGGCGCCGGCCAGTGGGGCAGCGCCCTCTCCTTTGCCTGCGCCCAGTTCGGGTTGGAATGCAAGGTCTTCATGGTGCGCATCAGCTTCGATCAGAAGCCATACCGCAAGGCGATGATGCAGGTCTGGGGGGGCACCTGCGTGGCCAGTCCGAGCACCGAGACCCAAGCCGGCCGCGATGCGTTGGCCCGCGACCCGCAGACCCCGGGCAGCCTGGGCATCGCCATCAGTGAGGCGGTGGAGGCGGCCGTTTCCGATTCCAGCGGCAAGACCCGCTATTCGCTGGGCAGCGTGCTGAACCATGTGATGCTGCACCAGACCATCATCGGGCTGGAGGTCAAAAAACAGCTGGCACTGATCGGCGCCCAGCCGGACGTGATCATCGGCTGCGCCGGCGGGGGAAGCAATTTCGCCGGTCTGGCCTTCCCCTTCCTGCTGGACAAGATGAATGGGCGCCAGATCGAGATCTATCCGGTGGAGCCGGCCGCCTGCCCCACCATGACCCGGGCGCCCTTTGTTTACGATCACGGCGATACGGCCGGTTATACCCCCATGATGCCGATGCACAGCCTGGGGCACACCTTCGTGCCGCCGCCGATCCATGCCGGCGGGCTGCGCTACCACGGCATGTCGCCCACGGTGAGCCAGCTGGTGGACGAGGGGCTGCTGGCGCCCCGGTCCGTCGGGCAGCTCGCCTCTTACAAGGCCGGGGTGCTCTGGGCCCGCACCGAGGGGTTCATTCCGGCGCCCGAGACCTGCAACGCCCTGGCCTGCGTGGTGGAAGAAGCCCTCAAGGCCAAAGAAGAGGGCAAGCAAAAGACCATCGTGGTCAGTTTCAGCGGCCACGGTCTGCTCGATCTGGGTGCTTACGAGAAGTATCTTTCCGGCGAGTTGACCGATGTGTCCCTGAGCGACGCCCAGGTTCAAGAGGCCCTGGATCTGGTCAAAGACTACCCGCGTCCGGCCCACCTGAAAAGCCGATGACCGATTTTCCCGATCACCTGGAACGGCGCTGCCCGCGCCTGGGCGGTCCGGTCAGCTTCGGCTACTGCCGGGCCCAGGCAGACAGCGGTGAGGTCTGCGCCAAGATTCTCGACTGCTGGTGGGAGCGCTTCGACGTGGCGGGCCTGATGCGCCAGGTTCTGTCCGAAGAAGCCTTCCGCCGGCTGGCCGAACCGCGCCGGCCGCCGGACAAGGTGGCCGGTCTGCTCGATCTGATCCGC
The DNA here is from genome assembly GCA_963668645.2 of Desulfobacterales bacterium. GTDB lineage: Bacteria > Desulfobacterota > Desulfobacteria > Desulfobacterales > UBA2174 > UBA2174. The sequence continues at coordinate 526,805 of CAXXWC010000019.1, read as the reverse complement.
CAGGCCCGGCAGCGCCAGACGGACTGAAGTCCTGCCCCCCGGATGGTGCCCGCTTCTTGCGGGCGCGTCCAAGGTGTTGGATTGTCAGCCGGAATTTTCCCCAAACGGCCAAAATCCGTGTGCCATCCTTCCCGTTCGCGACCTCATGCCGAGGTGGCTCTGATGCCCATCTGCGGTCTCTCTTCCTTTTAACTACCTATATATATTAAGATTTATAATATTTTTGCCTTTGGGGCAAAAATATGTTGACACTCGTTTTTTGTCGTGCAAGATTGTACTACAATAATGAACTACGATTTTTGGGCGATATTTTATCCAACCACGACGGGCGCGGGCCATGAAACGAACAGACGAAATTCACAGGGCGTTGCGACGCGACATCATCTACGGAAAGCTCATGCAGGGAGAGCGCATCACCGAGGCTGAGCTGACAAGGAAATTCGAATGCAGCCGGGGCCCCGTACGCGAAGCCCTGGTTCACCTGTCCAAGGAAGGCTTCATCCTGCTTTCCGAGAACAAGGGCGCCATTGTCCGCAAACTTTCGGCTCAAGAGGTGCGTGACTATTACGCACTGCTGGAGGTCCTGGAGGGAAAGGCGGTCCAATGGGCCACAACCCAGATAACCAGCAGAGACCTGGACCGCCTGGTCATATTGAACAACTCGCTGCGGGAGCTGAATCCAGAGGATGAAAATTATCTTGAAGAGTGGTGCCTGAGAAATTCCGCCTTTCATGAGATATTCAGAAACAAATGCGGGAATCAACAGATTTCCTGGATCACGAGCGAGGTGCGCCAAAGAATCTTTCGTTACCTATACAGCTCTTTGCTCACTTCCTTGAATAAAGAGTACATCGATGATCACGACGCCATTATCGAGGCTGTCCGGTGCCGCGATGCCGAAGAGGCACGGCGGGTCATGGAAAAGCATATATCCCGCGCCAAGGACTGCCTCTTGCGTTTTCTCAATCAGACACCCGGAATGTGAACCGGTAGCCGTGGGGGCTTCCGACGCATTTTTTCCAGCCGATCATAAGCACCGTACTCAGGACGAGGCGGCAACCGAACTTTTAACCCGTGACGCCGGGGCCTGTTTTGGCATTTTTTTGGAGGAGGATCTTTTGTGTACTTGACTTTTTAATGCTTTTTACTGGGAGGAGAGTGAAATGAGAAGCAGCAAGTGCCGTGGTATCCGTCCATCGTATTCCTGTCATTCCGTTGTCATTTTATCTATGGCCACACAATTTGGTTGGATTTTGCCCCGGATAAAGCCGCAGAAGCGCGCTGTGAGATTCGAACGGGAAGATCCGGTATTTTTGTCAGTGCTTTAAAACCAGGCAGAATGCGATCGGCATCCGCGGCCGGTATCAGCTCCTCGGAAGCCGAGGTTCGATCCAAATCAGCAAACAGGGCTTCGATATTGGGCCGGCCGTCGAGCAGGATTTTCATGTAGTCGGGGTTGGACAGATTTTTCACCAACGGGGTATCGGCCAGCATGGTTTGCAACGCGCGGTGCATGCGATTATCGCCGGTACGGCGGCGATGATCCCGGCGCAAGCTGCGAAAGAACTGTTCCAGGATGTTGTTGGTCCGCTGGGGATAAACCACCTGCGGCCCCGAAGGGGTCTGCACGTCAATCGGGTCGGCAAACAGTTTGTCGTGATACTTGTCGATCTGTTCGGCCAGTTTGCGGCACAGCGGATCGGCTGCCAGCTTTGCTTCGGCATCGAGACGGTGACGGAATTGGCCAACGCTCTGGCGGATACTTTCCATCGCGGGTGCGGCACCATCATCGTTGAGGCCGTCTCGGCCTCCGGAAGGTGCGATGCGCATGGCTTGGCGAAGCTGATCAAAGAGCCGGCAACGCCAGCGTAACGAGTCGAGGCTTTTTTCGAAGACCGGATCGGCGACGACATCCATCACCTTTCGTGCCAGGTGGACAAACAAGCGGCTGCCGGCCACGTTGTCGCCGGGAAGTGTCTGTAGCAGGCGCGGCAGGCAATCGAGCAGGATCATAAGCCGTTCGGCCAGTACCAGCAAGGGGCGATCGAAAGGAAAGCCGTAGCCATCGCCGCAGTGTTTGGCCTGCAAGCTCCACAGCGATAGTGCATAGACCGCCGCAGGGGTCGTGAGACTCAAATCGGCAGCCGTTTGGGTGCCCGCCAGATACATCGCCAGGGCGTTCGGCTCGGCCAGTAACCGACGGGCGTGGCGGGCCAACGCACGGAACCGGGTGCTGAACGCATGGCGACGCAGGCAGCCACGAAGCTCGCGGTAGGCCGGCTCGATCAGGTCTTTGCCCGCATCGCGCAAGAAATGAAAGTGGCAGACAAAGTCTTTGCTTGTGGGGAACACGGCCCCGACCGCCTTGCAGATGCCTGTGCCCATGTCATGCACACAGGCGATCGGATCGCCATAGTCGTCTTTGATCTTTTCCAAAAACGGGATGATCTGAGCGGCGTGTTCACTGGGCACCTTGACATTGGCCAACACCAGGCGGCTCAGAGCGTCGATGCCTGACATCAGAGCGGGCGCATCTTCTTGATGCACGGCATCCAGATGCAGGATATAGCCGCCGCTTCTGGCCATGGCCTGCTTGATGCGCGGGGTGGCGCGCCGATGGGCCAGAGCCAGCAAGAGGATAAACTTGCGGCCGAGTTTGGTGATTTGAGAATCGGACAGCACCACATCGCGGGCCAGCAGCTCGTTGCGAACCTGCCCGACACTGTGGCAGTCCTCGAACAGGCGACGGCCGACAAAGACCAGCACGTCCCAAGCGGTATTGCAACGATGCGCCACCCGCTGACGCAGGGCCGGATCTTCCCAGACACGGCCACAACGGGTACAGCGTTGCACGGTCCGGCGGGCGATATAGGTGACCGAAAGACTGACCACGCGCTTGGTTTGTGTCTTTTGGACTTTCAAGGCACCGCCGCAGGAGCACTGCCGGTGCGGGTAGCGAAAATCGACCACCGGCGGCTGCGCGAACAACGCCGACGGGCGCACCTCCTGGTGCAGTTGTTCGTTGAGGCGGCTCAGGAGGCCGATGGCCGCAACGGCAGCATTTTTTTTAAACCGTGCTGCGCAAACAGCGCCCGGATCTGGTCGGCCTTGATGCGCACGGCGGCCCGGGCCGACACCCGGCGGGCCAACTCGGCCGGCTCGGCTGACGGCTTGCGGATGAATTCGGCCAGCACCATCACTGCAATCTCGGCTGGCAGCACCGCCGCCACGGGCGCTTCCAGGACACGACGTTGCGCCTCGGCGGTCCTGGCATTGCTGGCCAGGTAAACGTTCGCGCGTCCCTGGCGCTGGCGCTGGACAAGACCGCGGCGGTACAACCCGACCAGAACCGAATGACAACGGCAGCGCAACTTTTGGCCGAGCGCTTCGGCGCTCATCCCTGCCAGACTGGCATCGATCAGGGCCACCAGCGTACGGGTCAGACTGCCGGCCCGGGAAAAGCCGATGTCGTGGTAAAACCACAGTCCTTCGCGCGAAAAGCGAGGAATCGAACGCAGGGTATACCATCGTCCGTTGTGCGTAAAACTGCTGTAGTAGCCGTTCTGGGCCAGAAATCGCCGGGTTGATGGAATCGAGTAGTCCATCTGTTGGCTCAGCGGCCCGATCATCCAGCATGGATGCTGCTTGAACAGGACCGCGAGACGCTGGGAAACCTCGGTCGAACCATCCATATCGCCCTCCCGATAAAGTATTGCAGGTTATCGCCGCAACCGGGCATATATGCAATACATTATCAAGAAATGGACGATTTGACAAGAACGAAAAAGAGGATAGCCATCTATCGTAAATGACAATCATTACATGTGTTTTCTATGAGTTAGACGCAAAGCCGACACCCCGGAAAACGAAAGCACAGGCTCCTTGAGAATCGCAAAATATGATCAAGTATGGCAAAAATAATCGGATAACATACTGATTTTACAGAATCCAACCGTTTTGTGGTTCCATAGCATTTTATTTTTTCTTGCGTGTGTTTTCATCCCGGGCCAGGCTTTTTCAGGCGATGTAAAGGAGTACACATTCGGTTCCGGAAGCGCCAGTGGTATCTGGTATCCATGCTCGGTGGCGATGGCGAAGGTGATCAACGAAAACGTTCCCGGCTATCATGTCACTGCTGTAACGACACCTGGCGCAGCCCGTGAGAGTATTCTTCGGACGAACCGGCGAGAAATGGAACTCGGCTGGGCGATTCCTGATTTCCTTTATGAGGCCTATCATGGAAACGGTCAGATGTTCAAAAGCAAGCAAGACATCCTCGGCTGGTTTCAAAGCTACCCGGCGGTGATCACGATTGCCGCGCGCAAGGCCAGCGGAGCGAAAACGATGGCGGATCTCAAGGGCAAAAAAATCGCCGTCAGCACACCCGGATCCAACAATCAGTTGGATTGCGACAACATCATTTTTCCCGCCCACGGACTTTACCCGGATAAAGATTACACCAGCGTCAAGATCCGGTTTCCCGAAGCGGTTCAAAAGATGATCGATGGGCATATAGATGCGGTATGCTTCTATATGGGCGTCGGCGCGCCGGGGTTCGTGCAGATGGCCGAATCGGTCAATCTCAATTTCATTTCCATTGAGGAAAGCGCAAAAGCCAAAATAACAGAGCTCGAGCCCGCCTTTTACTTCGGTTATCTGCCGAAGGGTACGTACAAAGGCATCGATGAACCCGTTGAGCTGGTTATGATGAACTACTCTTTGTTTTGCTCGTCGCACTTGTCAGAAGACTTTATGTACCAGGCAACCAGGGCTGTATTTGAGAACCTGGACTATATTTCAAGTGTAAATAGTGCCTTTAAGGCAACGACCCTTGAAAAGGTCTACCAGGGTATGACCATACCGGTCCATCCGGGAGCCGCAAAGTATTTCAAGGAAAAGGGGATCGTTCAGGCATCGAAATAGCCTGTGACGGCGATGAAATGATTCACCCGCTGGCATCGGACCGCGAGGGTAAAAGTGCTTGGGCCATGTTCCAAGTTGCATCCATGGAGTTGTCGCCCTCCAAGCGGTCCATGCCGGCAAAGGGTTTGCGGCACCGGGGGGGGCTGGAAACGTGCCTGTCTGAATAGATGATCCGATTTTTCCAATAAGAACTGTTTTTCACAAATAAATCATGATGAGACAGGGAGAATTCAGATGGTCAAAAATTTTTCAAAATATACCAATTTGCTTATAACTTTGAGTGCACTTTCCCTCTCTGTCATCGCCATCTACACATCCTTTTTCGGCACCTTTGAGACAATGATTCAAAGGACCCTCCACTTATCTCTTATCAGCATTATCGCGCTTTACAAGTATCCACTCTTTAAAGCTAAGGAATCATCTTTAGCCACCAATATACTCAACACAATGCTGGTGCTTTTGTTCGTATCCGGTAACCTATACATGGTTTTCAACTGGGAGGCGCTGTACATAGAGCCTTTCATGACCACTACCGGTATTATTTTAGGCCTGTTTACAATCATCATCCTGCTGGAGATAACACGCCGCACCGTCGGCATCTCCCTTGTTATCATATCGTTTATTTTCTTGCTCTATTGCTACTTTGGAGACAGCATCCCCGGATTTTTATCGCATCGCGGCTATGATATCGAGAGGATCCTGGTTCAGATATATGTCGGAACAGAGGGGATCTACGGGATACCCCTCGGCGTATGCGCCACCGTGGTTATCGTATTTATACTCTTTGGATCATTCATCGATGCTGCCGGCGCTTCAAGTGTTTTTCTGGATTTATCCCTGTCGATAATGGGAACCCGGAGGGGGGCCGCCGCGAAGGTGGCGATTTTTTCGAGCGGCTTGATGGGCATGCTTTCGGGCAGCCCTGCGGCAAACGTTGCCACCACCGGCGCCATTACCATCCCGATGATGAAAAAGTCCGGGGTTGCACCTTACGTTGCCGGCGCCATCGAAGCGACGGCATCTTCCGGCGGTTATAAGACCCCTCCCATCATGGGAGCGGCGGCCTTTATCATGGCCCAGGCACTTGGCGTGTCTTACTTTGACATCTGTATCGCCGCGACATTGCCGGCCTTTTATCATTATTTCGGTCTCTATTTCATGGTGGACTATTACGCCGGATCCATCGGAATGAAAGGCGAAGCGATCGACAACCTGCCGAAATTCTATCCGGTGCTCAAGCGCGGGTTCGCCTTTGTCATCCCGATCTTGTTGCTCATCGTCCTTCTCGTACTCAAATACACCGCAATGTATGCATGCGCTTATTCCCTCCTTTTGCTCTGGATCATTGCGGCCGCTTCCAAAAGGCTGCCATTGAAGGCTGTTTTTACGGCCTTGAAGGAAAGTGGTCTTCGCATGATCATGATCAGCGTTCCGTGTGCTACCGCAGGAATCATACTCGGCACACTGACATTGACCGGCGTGGGCATGAAGCTTTCGGATATTATAAACTATGTTGCCGGCGACAGTCTGTTTCTCACCCTTGTGTGCATCATGGTCATTTCGATCATTCTGGGCATGGGGTTGCCCCCGATCGTATCTTATATCGTGCTTGCCGCCCTTGAGGCACCTGTATTGATCAGTATGGGCGTGCAGCCGATTGCAGCGCATCTTTTTATTTTTTACTATTGCACCCTGTCCCTTTTGACGCCTCCGATCTGTACAACGGCCTTTACAGCCGCTTCGATTGCAGAAGCCCCGCCGATGAAAACCGGATTCGAGTCCGTACGATTCGGCATCGTTCTTTTCACCCTGCCTTTCATGTTTGTTTACAACCCAAGTCTGCTCATGCAAGGTTCTCTCGGCAAGATACTCTATGCCGCCGCTATCGCCGCTATCGGTGTGTTTGCATTGGCCATTGCCGCCCAAGGCTATTTTCTGACAAATCTAAGTTTTCACAAACGGTTCGCTTTTGGTTTGGCTTCCATCCTCACTTTCTGGCCGAGCTATGCCGTTGCCGGTACCGGCGTTGTCCTCTTTGTATCCCTGCTCATTTTTGAAAGGAAAACGTTTCGCAACAGGTCATTAAGCCCCGCATGAAACAGTCGTTTTTTCGTGGTTTCGATAATCCAATGGCCCTAGGTAGTGGAGGATATGATGGCCGTAGATTCGGAAATTGTTCGTGATCTTGCAAAACTGATTGGAAAGGAGATGGTTTCGGATAACGTCTTCGATAGAGTCGCATACAGTCAAGACGCCATCTCACCGGACATCGCCGTCGCTAAAATCCCGGTTGCAGTGGTAAGGCCGGAAAGCAGCCAGGCGGTATCCAGGATCATCCGGTATGCCGACCAGAAAAAAATTCCGGTGCATGTGCACGGCAGCGGCACCGCTTTCAAAGGCTCAGCTCACCCTAAACGTCCGGGCAGCATTGTTTTACATACCGGTGGGCTCGATCATTTGGAATTGAATGAAGATGACTGCTATCTCGAAGCCGGAACCGGAGTGAACCAGTATCACCTCGAAACCGTCCTGGCCAAAAAAGGCTATCTTTTGCCGATGAATATCGGCAGCAAACACGGCAGCACGATCGGTGGCGCCGTTGCAGTCAACACCATCGGCCACATGGTCGATGCCTGTATCGGCAAAATCATCGATTACGTCATGGGACTTGAGGTCGTTTTGCCCAACGGCGATATCATCGAGACCGGAACAAAGAGCATCCGAAGGCCGGCAGGAGTCGATTTGACCCGCATCTTCGCCGGCAGTGAAGGCCTGTTCGGGGTCATCACCAAAATCAGGATGCGGCTGGTCCCCATGCCGAAAAAGGCCTACGTGGCCGGATTTTTTTCGACCCCCGAAGAGATTGCGCGCGCCTTCATGAGGCTTTATCGCGACCGGCTGCCGGCGCCGCTGTATGGCGAGCTGCTCGGTCAAAACACCGCTGCCGCGGCCTTCAAGGAAAGAGGCCTGGGGGAACCTCCCGGAGATTTGGCCCTGGCAACCACCATCGCATACTCCCAGGAGGAGGCCGACAGACAGGCGGATGCCATCGCAAAACTGTTTCTCGAGGAAAAGGCCTTGAAGGCCTATGTGGTGGAATCCGAAGAAGAACAGGCGGCTTTGTGGGATGCGCGCGATTTCATTACCAATCGGCTGCAAAAGCAAAAAGGAAGACCGCGAAAGCTGCGGGCGGGCGGATTCGAAGTCGGTGTGCCGCTTTCGCGGCTGGCCGAATTTTTTTCCTATATTCAATCCGGCCCGCCGGGCTACCCCGCACTGGCTGAAAACGAGGTCATGTTTTATGGGCACGTCGGCGCCAGCGGACCCCACGTATCCTGGACGATTCCTGAGGATGCGCCGGCTGAAAAGCGGATCCAATCGATCAAGGAGGCGCGGAGGCTCGAAAAGGAGTTTACCGTCGAATGGGAAGGGATCGGTGGAGAGGTCGGGCAGACAGCTTCGAGAATTTCAGCCTGGCGTGAAAAGTACGGCGAGCGCGCATACCGCCTCCTGTCTTTACTGAAAAACACGATCGACCCGAACAATATTTTAAACCCGGGAAACCTCGAAGGCGAAGGATATGATGATTGAAGGCGATGATAAGAAAGAACTCGATCAAAGAAGGATCGATCTGGCAGCGCTGTTATCCGAAGCGACCGACCTGCTGCAAGTTTGCCAGAAATGCAAGATGTGTCTGAGTGTCTGCCCCCTGTATACCCGATGGTACACCGAAGGCCCCATAGGAAGGATTCTCGCCATCTATTATCATTTCAAATATGACATCGGAAGCCGGGAAGAACTGAGCAAGCTGCTGTTTACCTGCACCACGTGCAGAAAATGCCAGACGCTCTGCAAGGAAATGGCAATGGGTGTCGATACGACAGATCTTATCGTCATGGCGCGGCAGATTTTGGTTGAGACGATCAACGTTGGAGATCCGGCTGATGGAAAAAAATCAAAATAGTATTATCCCTTTCGCCCACCGCTATATGAAGGACTCGGTTTTTGAATTCAACAATCCGCTCGGAATTTCAGATGACCGGTCGAAGTGGGCTGAGGGATTGTCTTTCGACCAGGAGGCCGACGCCCTGTTTTTTGCCGGATGCGGCTACCAGACGATGAAATATACCACCGAACTCATGAATGCAGCCAAAGGCATGCAGAAAATCGGGCTCGGTATTGATGCCACCCTGGGAATCGCCAAGTTTTTCAAAAAGTCACATATCGATGTGTCAGGCATAACCGCAAAGGTACTCGCTTACGGCAAGGATGATCCGTACAGCGAAATCCTGATAAACGGCGTACAGGTACTCCAGAAACTGGGCGTCAAGATCAATTATCTGGGAAAGGATGAACCCTGCTGCGGATCCCCACTTTATTACGCTGGATTTGTCCATGACTACCAGAAAAACGCCAGATCGATTTGCAGTGCCCTGGAATCTTGCCATGCCCGAAAGATCATCGGCATGATACCGGCATGCACCTATTCATTGAAAAGATCGCTTTGCGATTTCAGCGGTGGCCATGACCGTGAAGTCGTGCACTTTACCCAGGTCGTTTGCGAGCGGCTGGCAGCAGTGGACGTTAAAATGAAACTCCCGCAAAAGGTGCGCTTGACTTACCACGATCCTTGCCAGATGTCCCGCTATCTGAAGGTCATCGAAGAGCCTAGACGCATTCTTCGCAATATCGAAGGGGTCGAGTTTGTCGAAGCCGAACCGGGCCATAGCGGAAAATGGTCAACCTGCTGTGGCGGGGGGGGCGGCCTCGAGGTCATATCCCCTGAACTGAGCGAGCAGCTGGCCGCCGACAGAGTCGGCCAGCTGCTGGATACCGGTGCATCGGCAATCGTGACGAGCTGTCCGTTTTGCATCATGCAGCTTAAAAAGGGTTTGAAAAAACTCGGTGCCAAGGCCCGGATTCTCGATATCGCCCAGATCACCGCGGCCGCTTTGGGTGTCTCGCAACATTTGGCTGAAAGGAGCATGTCTTGAAACAGGAAAAGCTTTGGTGGACCAGCGACCTGAACAGCGAACCCGCTATTATCGGTGAAAACGCACTGCCCAAAAACCTGAAGATTTACGACACGACCTTGCGTGACGGCGAGCAAACGATCGGTGTCGCCTTTGACAAGCAAGACAAGCTGAAAATCGCCCGGGCACTCGATGCCCTGGGTGTCGATAGAATCGAGGCCGGCATGCCGGTGGTCTCGAAGGAAGACCGGGAGGCGGTGGAACTGATCGCCAACGCCGGCCTGCAGGCGGAAATCTGGGGCTTTTGCCGCTGCGTGCCTGCCGACATCGACGCGTGCGCCGACATCGGGCTAAAATATGCAATCTGCGAAATTGCAACAAGCGACATCAAGATGCATGCCTACCAGACCACCCGCGACAAGGTCCTGAAAAAGGCCCTGGACTGCGTTCAGCATGCCAAAAGCCGGGGACTCTATACCGCCTTTTTTGCCGTTGATTCCACCCGGGCCGACCTGGCCTTTCTCGAAAACATGCTGCGCAAAATCTCCGAGGAAGCCCTGGCCGATGAATTCGTGGTGGTCGACACCCTGGGGGTGGCCACCCCCGAAACCATGTATTACCTGACCGGCCGGGTGAAGGACTGGACCGGCAAACCGGTCATGACCCATTGCCACAACGATTTCGGCATGGCTGTCGCCTGCAGTCTCTTTTCCATTAAGGCCGGGGCCGATTGTGCCCACGTGACGATCAACGGGCTCGGTGAAAAGACGGGGAATGCCGATCTGGCCGAGTTGGCCTTGGCATCGAAACTTTACGGGATCGATTTGAACATCGATTTTACCAAGCTGCTCCAGGTTTCGCAGCTGGTGGAGGATATCTCCAAGATTGCCGTTTCACCGCTGAAGCCCGTGGTTGGTGAAAATGTGTTCAAGAAGGAAAGCGGGGTCACGGTGGCCCAGCTCATATCCCACCCGCCTGCAGTCGAGGGCTATTCTCCCGAGGTTGTGGGCCGCGAACGGGAAATCCTGCTGAGTAAAAAGAGCGGGAAAAAATCCATCGAATACAAGTTGAAAGAGATGAATATCCCTATCGATAATTTCCCTGTGGAAGCACTGGTCCAGAAAACCAAAGCACTGGGGGTGAGAAAAAAGGGGATTGTCACCGACGCAGAATTCAAAACCCTGATCAGTGAAGTCTTGTCCCGGTAACCTGCCGTCGCAGGTCACCGGGCCGCGAGGGCAGAAGATAAAGTGAAAAGGAAAAGGACGTGGACGTAACAAGCCAGCTCGTAGAATATATGATCGATTGCCGGTTCAATGATATTCCACAAGAGGTCATCGACGAAAAGAAAAAAAATCTTCTTGATACCCTCGGCGTCATGATCGCCGGTTTCGATGCTCCCGGGTGCCAAACGGTCGTCGATGAAATAGCCGCCTGGGGCGGGCGCAAGGATGCGTCCATATTCGGTTATGGCGCAAGGGTTCCCGTGCACAATGCCGCCATCGCCAACTGCATGATGGCAAGGGCCTTGGATTTCGATGATGTCTTTGCCGATTCGATCATCCACATCAACGCCACAAATGTCCCGGTTGCCTTTGCCGTTGCCGAGTTTCTCAAAGGGCGCAGCGGAAAGGAGTTATTGACTGCCATGACCGTGGCTTCCGAGTTTGCCGCCCGGATGGGTCTGGCCAACGCGGTTCCATCGAACATCAGCGGGTTCTCCTTCACATTTCAGTTCGGGTCGATCATCGCTGCGATCGTTGCCGGCAAGCTGATGGGGTTTTCACCGCAAAAGATGCAAAATGCACTCGGAATCGCTTACAGCCAGCTGGCCGGCAACAACCAGTGCTATCTCGACGGGGCGATGACCATCCGCTTGCAGCAGGGGCTCAGCGCCGGCGCCGGTGTTCTCGGAGCTGTTTTGGCCGGCCAGGGAATCACCGGGGCCAAGGCTGTCCTTGAAGGAAAATTCGGCTATTACAACGTATTCGCAGGCGGCCGTTACGATCCGGGCATCCTGACCAAAGATCTGGGCCGCCATTTCTACGGCACCTATCACACCCTCAAACCGTATCCGTGCTGCACCCATCTGCATGGTGCCATCGGCGGTATCCTGGAAATGCTCGCCAAGACTCCCGTCGCACCGGACAGCATCGAAAAGGTCACCATCGGCGTCAACCAGTCGGCCTACAACCTTTGCTGCCTGCCCCTGGAGCAGAAAAACCGGCCGGCGAGCATCGTGGATCTCCAGTTCAGTTTCAACTACGTCGTTGCGGCCGCGATTCTGGACGGCAGGGTGGAGCTGGACCACTTCCGGCAATCCGCCCTGGGCCGGGACGACATCCTCGATTTCGGCGCCAACAAGGTATTTCCCTATGTCGATGAGCAAGGGGATGAAACCGGCAACAAAAGCATTACGGGAACCGAGATTCAGCTATTTTTAAAGGATGGAACCTTACTGCAGACCAGCGTGCCGTTTACCAAAGGCAGCAAGCAGGATCCCATGAGCATGGCGCAATGTGAAGCCAAATTTAAGATGTGCCTTGAAAAATCAGGTCGCCCGGTGACGGATCAAACTATCGCAAAAGCCATTGAAATGATAAATAATTTTGAAGACCTTCCCGATGTCTGCGAGCTTTATCGCCTATTGAGATAGCGCCATGTCTGAACGGTGGTTCCGGCTCCTGGCGAAAGGGGCCGGTATCCCACCGGAATGCCCGCCATACAGCCAAGCTTTTTTGTTCGATACCAAAGGCGACATTTGGATGACCGCCTCGGACTTGGACATATCGAGCTTAGCCGCTGTCGCACCAAGGCCCGGGACCTGCCATGCGAGGAGCCGCTGCTGGCCGACCGGCCGGAGCACCTCGTCCAACGCCCGCCGCAGCAGTCTCTCGGCAGTGCGAAGTTCCGCTTTGCCATGGAGATTCCCGAGCACTTGTACAATATCGGTGAGATCCATAACTTGTGCATCTCCCGCGGAACGCTGACCACCGAGGACCGCTACAAAATCAACGGACACATCATCACCACCATCCGCATACTGGAGACATTGCCCTACCCGCAGAGCATGACCAGGATCCCCGAGTATGCGGGCGCGCACCACGAGACCCTCATCGGCACCGGGTATCCGCGAAGGCCCGCGGCCGGCCTCGGCTATTTTTTCTCCACCGGGAATTGCCGTTGATCCTCTTGCAGTGCTTGACAGAACATGGTCAACACGTAAAATGATGTCGTATACGAACTTTTCCTCCCGTACCCTTTGTGAATGACAGCAAAATAGGGTTTTCCCGTGGCCCCTGAAACCATTCATTGCCCCTCTTGCGGCGCCGGACACGAGATCACCAATCCGGGTGTGGTCACCATTGTCTGCCAATACTGCGGCAATGCCGTTTACTGGGATGGGGGCAAGATCAAGGACGCCGGCAAGCAGTCGATCCTTGCCGAAGGATTCACCCGCCTGTATCGCGGCGCCAGCGGCCGTCTGGAGGGCAAGCGTTTTACGGTCATGGGGCGCGTGCGCTACAGTTTCGGCAAAGGTTTCTGGGACGAATGGTTTCTCGAGTTCGACGACGGCGCCATCGGCTGGCTGACCGAGGACAATCATGAGCTGGCCATCCAGACCCGCAGTTCAGCCGCCAAGAAGATCCCGCCGATGGAGACAATCGTACCGGGCAAGGCCGTCACCTTCATGAAAAAGAAATTCATTTTTCAGGAAAAAGGGCAGGCCGAATGCATCGGGGTGGAAGGAGACCTGCCCATCGAGGTCAAGACCGGGGAGCGCTACGCCTTTGCAGACGCCTCAAGCCCTGACGGCCGGTATATTTTCGGCATCGAATTTGACGACGACCCACCGGCGCTGTTTATCGGCAGGTGGCTGGCATTCAGCGATCTCAAGCTTGACGACGAGGCCCAGGACTGGTGACGTCCATGGACAAAGAGCGCTACGGCTTGAAAAGCGGGCGCAAACGCCCCCCTTACACGCCGAAGAACATCCGCTGCGAGAGTTGCGGTGCAGGGCTTTCCGTCAAGGACGAGCGGGCCGAGCTGGTGGTTTGCGATTACTGCGGCAGCCATCTGGATGTATCCGGTGAGCAGCAAAAGGTGGTGGGCAAAAAGGGGCCCCAGGACCCCTATTTCTCCCTGGATTTAGGCGACAGCTTCCGATACCAGGCGGCTCGCTTCGAAGTCATCGCCCGGCTGGCCTACACCGAGGACGGCGACATCGACGAGATGACCAAGGCCTATCTGATCTACAACCCCTACTGCGGCACGCGGTGGCTGGGCGAATACCGCGGGCAGTTTTCCATCACCCAAACCAGCCATGTGATGCCGGCCACCGAGGTGTTCGATAAACAGCGGGGAGATGTCATCCAGACCCACGACGGTCAGCAATGGGTTGCCGAAGGTACCGGTGTCTATGACCTGGTCTATGTGGACGGGGCCCTGCCATGGATTGCCACGGTGGGAGACCGTGTCCAATATGCCGAGTTTGCCGAAAAGTCCGGCGGTGGTGCCATCTATGAGGCCGAGCGGATCGACGGTGAGATTGAATACGGGATGGGCCGGCGGCTGCCCGTCGAGTCGGTCCGGCGGGCGGCCAAGAAGCCCAAGCTTGGCGAGGCCTGGGCCGATGCCCACGATGGGCCCGATCCTGCCAGGGTGCGCAAGCATTACATGGTTGCGATGCTCGTGGCCTTTGTGGGCCTGCTGGTCAATGCCGGTCTGGGATTTTACTGCTACATGTCCGGCCGCGGTGTGCTCAGCGAGTCATTTCCCGCCCAAATGCTCACCGGGGGGCATTATTCAAAACCGTTCGTGATCCATGGAAAAGGGGATGCGATCCGGATCACGGCGGCTTCCAATGTCGACAATGCCTGGATGTCCCTGGTGCTAAGACTGATTCGTGCCGATGAGATGATGGTCGACGAGCTGGAGCAAAGCATCGAGTACTACCATGGCCGCTCCGGGGGCGAGAACTGGAGCGAGGGCAGCCGCAGCGCCAGCACGATGGTTAAGATCCCCGATCCGGGCACCTACCGGATCTTTGTCCAGGCCGTCAGCGCCCGCGGCGAGGCGGCAACGGCCGACAAGGCCCTTCACGACGTGCGGATTCGCGTGCGCGAAAATGCCCTGCCGTGGGACAAGTTCGCCGTGGCCGGCGGTATCAGCTTGGGGCTCTTGATTTTAAGTTTTGCCCTATACGCCAAGTGGCGCCAAGACGACGATGAGGACTGATCGGTTATGAACTTTTTGCGATTTGGACTGATCGGCATCATAGCCTGCAGTACCATTTGGGCCGCCCAGGCGACCTATCGAAAGACCGGCGTGCGCGAGGTGATGTATCCCAAGGGGATCAGCCTAAGGCAGGACAGCATCCGGGGTACCCATGCGGGGCTGTATCCCGGCCGGCCGGTGCGCACCCACCGGGGCGGGGGGCTGCATGGCGGCAAGTAGTCCGGCCGCAGGAGCACTTTACAGCGCTGGACCGTCAAATTGACAATGCGCCGACAACAACTGGAGGCTTCATGGTTACCGACACGCATTTGATGCAATTCATCCTAAGCCTGGTCTATACGGCATTCGGGCTGGCCGTGTTTGCAGCGGCGTTCTTTCTTTTCGAAAAGATCACGCCCTTCAGCATCCGCAAAGAGATCGAGGATGATCAGAACGTGGCCTTGGCCATTATCTTCGGGGCGGTGATCATCGGGTTGGCCATTATCATCGCCGCTGCCATTACCTGATTTGCAGGGTGTGATGCCGCCTGCCCGCATACCGATTTCCGTCTATGGCCGGCACATCGATGCGGCCTTGATTCGGATCGACAGCGACCGGGGCCGGCACCGCCACCAAGCCCTTGTGCATGAACCCGGACCATCCAACGCATAACCTGCGCCGCCCCTCGGCGAGGATCATCCTGCTGGGCTCCGTTTTCCTGGTGGCGGCCTGCGGCCTGGTTTACGAACTGGTGGCCGGGGCCGTGTCCAGCTATATCCTGGGGGATGCCGTCACCCAGTTTTCACTGGTCATCGGCGTGTTTTTGTGTGCCATGGGGCTGGGGGCGTATATCGCCAAGTTCGTCCGCAAGAACCTGCTGAAGGTATTTATCGAAGTCGAGATCTGGATCGGCCTGGTGGGCGGCGGCAGCAGCATCGGCATGTTCGCCGCCAGCGCTTTTGCCGAAGCCGTGTTCCCGGTGCTCTTTTATTCGCTCTGCGCGGCCATCGGGGTGCTGATCGGCATCGAGATCCCCCTGCTGGTGCGGATCCTGAAGGAAAACGTCGATTTTTCCGAGGCCCTGAGCCACGTGCTGGCGCTCGATTATGCCGGCGCCCTGGCGGGATCGGTTCTCTTTCCGCTGGTGGTGCTGCCGTATCTCGGCTTGAGCCGGGCCTCGCTGGTCTTCGGCATCATGAACCTCTGCGTGGCGGGGGCGGGTCTGGCCCTGCTGAAGGGATCCCGCAAATGGATGGCATGGCGGCTGGCCGCAGCGGCCCTGGTGCTGTTGGCCGCGATGTTCTACTCCGTGCAGCTGGTGGGGTTTTTGGAAGATCTTTTGTACCAGGACAGTATCATCTATGCCAGGACCACCTCCTACCAGCGGATCGTGCTGACCCGCTGGCGGGATGATTTCCGGCTCTACCTGAACGGTAACATCCAGTTCAGCAGCATCGACGAGGCGCGCTACCACGAATCGCTGGTCATCCCGGCCATGGAGGCGGCCACCGATCCCCGCCAGGTACTGATCCTGGGCGGCGGCGACGGCATGGCCGCCCGGGAGGTTTTCAAGTACGGCAGCGTGCAGCAGGTGACGCTGGTGGACATCGATCCGCAGATGACAGATCTCGGGCAAAACCGGAGCGAGTTGACCGCCTTGAATCGCAATTCGCTCAACGATCCGCGCCTGCAGATCGTCAATGGGGATGCCATGGGCTTTCTCGAAAAAAGCCGCGCATTTTACGATGTGATCCTGATCGATCTGCCGGATCCCAACAATGAAAGCCTTTCCAAGCTTTACTCGACCGCCTTTTATGCCCTGTGCGCCCGACGCCTGAGCCACCGGGGGGTAATGGTCACCCAGGCCACATCCCCGTTTTACGCCCCCCGGGCGTTCTGGTGCATTTTTAAAACCATGGCAGAAGCGGTGCGCCGGGACGAAACCGAGCGCAGCCTCAAACCGGTGCCGTACCATGTGAATGTACCCTCATTCGGCGAGTGGGGGTTTATCCTGGCCTCGCGCAGGGTCGTGAATCCCGAACGCCTGGACGTTTCGGTGCCGTCGCGGTTTTTGACCGGCGCAACCCTGCGGTCCATGTTCAGCTTTGCCAAGGACATGCAGCCGGCGGGCGCGGTGCGCGCCAATCGGCTCGATCAGCCGATTTTGTACGAGTACTACAAAAGCGGATGGAATCGGTTTAATTGAATTTACAGCAGGATTTGACAGCTTTTGGGCGGCATTGTAGCCTGGGAACCAGATTTTCTTTCGGGATCCATTTGGCGCCGGACCCGTGACGGCAGCCGAAAGTGGATGCCTCAGGACATACCAACCCCGCCGGAGGTGGACCATGGCACTCTGGGACAAGGTTGTCGGCCAGTTCATCGATGTCATCGAGTGGGTGGATGACACCAACGACAGCATCGTCTGGAAATTTCCCCGCTACGACAATGAAATCAAAAACGGTGCCCAGCTCATCGTGCGTGAAAGCCAGGTGGCCGTGTTCATGCACGAGGGGGAAATCGGCGATATCTTCACCCCGGGGCGTTACCCGCTGACCACCCGCAATATCCCGATCCTGACCACCTTGAAAAGCTGGAAATACGCCTTTGACGCGCCGTTCAAGTGTGACGTGTTCTTTGTGAGCATGCGCCAGTTCACCGATCTGAAATGGGGCACCAAGAACCCGGTGATGATGCGCGATGCGGAGTTCGGCCCGGTCCGCATGCGGGCCTTCGGCACTTACTGCATCCGGGTGCAGGACCCGGCGGCCTTCATCCGCCAGATTGCCGGCACCGACACGCTCTTTGAAACCGGGGAGATCACCGGGCAGATCCGCAACATCCTGGTCAGCCGGTTTGCCGATGCCCTGGCCGAAGCGAAGATTCCCATGCTCGATCTGGCCGCCAACTACAACGAAC
The DNA here is from genome assembly GCA_963668645.2 of Desulfobacterales bacterium. Taxonomy (GTDB): domain Bacteria; phylum Desulfobacterota; class Desulfobacteria; order Desulfobacterales; family UBA2174; genus UBA2174. Next base: position 508,773 of record CAXXWC010000019.1, on the reverse strand, counting down.
TGGGTGATCTGCTGATGGGGGTGCTGCAGCCGGAGATTGACGAGTACGGGATCCGGCTGACCAAGTTCCTGGTGGAAAACATCAGCGTGCCCGAGGCGGTGGAGAAGGTCTTGGACAAGCGCACCCAGATGGGGATGATCGGCAACCTTGGCGCTTACACCCAGTTTCAGACCGCCGAGGCCATCGAGAAGATGGCGGAAAACCAAGGTGGTGGGGGCGCCAATGCCATGGGCATGATCGCCGGGCTGGGGGTGGGCAACCTCATGGGCGGGGCCATGCAGGGCGCGGCCCAGCCGCCCCAGTCGCCGGGGCCGCCGCCGCTTCCACAGCAGACCCAGTGGTATGCGGCCATCAACAACCAGCAGGCCGGTCCCTTTACAGCGGACCAAGTCAAGGAGATGATCTCCAATCGCCAGCTTGCCAGAGAGACCCTGGTATGGAAACAGGGGATGGCCGATTGGGCCCAGGCCGGCCAGGTCGCGGATCTGGCAGGGCTTTTCGGTACGGTCCCGCCGCCGTTGCCGAAAACCTGAGCCTCAATTGCGGGGGGCCGCGCACAGCTGCAGCGCTTCGCGCTGGCCGGCGGCAAGCGGCGCATGGAAAATAAAAAAAGGGGCCCCGGCATAACCGGAGCCCCTTTGGTCTTTCTGGTAGGCACGGACAGGATTGAACTGTCGACCCCTACCGTGTCAGGGTAGTGCTCTCCCACTGAGCTACGTGCCTATGAAAGGTGCCTCTTTAGCACCGGTCCGGGCCCATGTCAAGATTCAACTTTCGAGATTGACGGCCTGGCGATGGAGATTGCCCGCAGGGGGGCGCGACACGACTTGCCCCAAGGCCTGCCAGAAAGCATTGCCGGGGCTTTACAGGCACCGGTAAATGGATCAGAATGCACCCGCAGCGATGGGCAACGGCGCAAGGCGGTTTGATGCGCAAGGGAAGCGAGCATATATGAGCGGCCATCACCTGGTCCTGGGCCAATTGACCGACTATCTGACCGGGCAGACCCTTGACGACACCCTCGATGAGCGGCTGCGCCAGAACATCGCCCGGTTGCTGGTGGAACGCGGCGGGTTTTCGCGCGATCGGATCCAGTCGCAGGTCATGCTCCAGGTGCGAGCCGGAGCCAAGCAGGCCCGGGTGCCGGTGGATTTTGTCGTTTTCGAAGCCCGGCGCGCCGCCATGCTGATCAAGTACGGGCCGGGCTCCATCGTCACGCGCCACCGGCCGACCCTGGCCCTGGCCAGGCTGCTGGGGCCTGCGGTGGTTCCCCTGGCGGTGGTCACCAACGGACGGGACGCCGACGTGCTCGACACCACCAGCGGCAAGGTGATCGGTGCCGGGCTTGACGCGATGCCGACCCGCCAACGGCTTCTGGACCATCTGGCCGCTGCACCGCCAAAGGCCGTCAGCGACCGCCAGGCTGAAATGGCGGCCCGCATCGTTTACGCTTTCGAGGTGGACGGCAGTTGCCCGTGTGACGACACCATCTGCCGGCTGGAACCGGAAGCGGGAAAATAACTTCGAGATGTGGACAATGAATTCGCAATGCATCCTGACCCGGCACCCGACAACTTGACCGAACCGCTGGACGATCATTATCTCATGGGCCTGGCCCTGGAACAGGCCCGCAAGGCGCTTGAAGCCGGCGAGTTTCCGGTCGGTTGCGTTGTGGCGGACCGGCACCGGGTTCTGGCCAGCGCCGCACGCCGGGCCAGCCGCGGTTCAGCCCCGAGCGAGCTGGATCACGCGGAAATCATCGCCCTGCGCCGGCTGGAAGCCATCCCCGGCACCGGGGGGCGCGGGCAGCTGACCCTGGCGACCACCCTGGAGCCCTGCCTGATGTGTTTCGGCGCCATCCTGCTGGCCGGCATCGGGCGCATCGTATATGCTTACGAGGACGCCATGGGCGGGGGGACCGGCTGTTCTCTGGCCTCCGTGGCACCGTTGTATGCCCAGCGGGCGGTTGAAATTCGGGCCGGGGTGCGCCGTGCCGAAGCGCTCGATTTTTTTCGGACCTTCTTCTCCGGCCCTGATAACGGATACTGGCGCGACAGTCTCCTGGCCCGTTATACCCTGTCCCAGGGGAGCGGGAGGATGCCCGTCTGAGCGTCCGGCCCAAGCCGGCAGAGGGATGGGGCTTGCATTTTCCGCTTGCATTTCGTTATCCTGTTGTATATTGAAGTTTGAATTTTGGCGACTGATGGGACGCCCTCGCCCGGATTCGTCTGGCGGCCCTAAGGTCGCGGTATGAACCGCGCAGACCGAGGAGGTGAAGGTATAGCTCTGAACAGACGCGTTATTCCGACTCGTACGGATATGACCCGCATCAACCGTAATATCAGGGCCAAAGAAGTCCGTTTGATCGACCCGGAAGGCACTCAGGTCGGCATTGTCCCGTTGCTCAAAGCGCTTGCCATCGCTGCGGAACACGGCCTTGATTTGGTGGAGATTTCGCCCAACGCCGTCCCGCCGGTCTGCAAGATCATGGACTATGGCCGTTTCAAGTACGAGCAGACCAAGAAAAAACAGGAAGCCAAAAAGAAGCAGAGCACGGTTCAAATCAAGGAGATCAAGTGCCGGCCCAAGACCGGGGACCACGATCTGCAGACCAAGATCGGCCATATTCGAAAATTTCTGGCCAAAAAGGACAAGGTCAAAGTAACGGTGATGTTCCGCGGCCGGGAGATCACCATGGCCAATCAGGGGCGCAGCCTGTTGGAACGCATCGCCGAGGAGCTCGTCGAGGACGGGGTCGTGGAGCAGACACCGAAATTCGAAGGGCGTACCATGATGATGATTATGGCGCCCAAACCGCACTGACCTTCATCTATTGAGCGACCTTAACGGCGCCGCGCCGGCGGTTTCGTTCGGCTAAGGCCGATGCGACCCGAAAGCCGGCGCAATACCGTGGCGTGAACCGCCCATAGCGGCGCTCACGCCATCGATATTTGAAAGGAAACGATTGATATGCCCAAGATCAAGACCAACCGCGCGGCGGCCAAGCGCTTCAAGCGCACCGGTACCGGCAAGTACACCTTCAATCGCAGCTATCACAGCCATATCCTGACCAGCAAGAGCCCGAAGCGCAAGCGGCAGCTGCGGAGCTCCCGGATTGTGGATGGAACCAACATGAAGGCCCTGCGGCGTCTGATGCCTTACGGCTAAAGGCGGCCGGGGGGGCAAGCCACCCGCACGATTCAAGCGTGCGGGTATATCCGGTCGGCACGCCAGGGGGCGCTGCCGATCATCAATTGGTCGCCGTCGGCAACACGGTGCGCCGCCGGCGCCAGCTTCGAGGAGATCGATCATGCGTGTGAAAACAGGTTACAGGACAAGACACCGTCACAAGAAGGTTCTCAACCTTGCCAAGGGGTTTCGCGGCGGCCGCAGCAAGCTGTTCCGCACCGCTGCCGACAGCGTTGACAAGGCCCTCGATTATGCCTTCCGTGACCGGCGAGTCCGCAAACGCGACTTTCGCCGTCTTTGGATCGCCCGCATCAACGCGGCGGCCCGGATCAACAACCTGAGCTACAGCCAGTTGATCCACGGTCTGAAGCTTGCCAACGTGGATCTGGATCGCAAGGTCCTGGCCGAACTGGCCATATCCGATCCGGCCGGCTTCGCCCGGGTGGCCCAGATGGCTGCCGAACGCCTTTAATTATGCTTTAATTATGGTTGTCCCGGTGCCTGCAGGTTCGACCGGCTGCGGGCACCGGCGGTCCTCCATCGCCATACCCAACAGAGCAACGCCGTGGAACCTACCCTGGAACAGATCCGCAACGAATCCTTTGCGGCGCTCGAAGCGGCTGCGGACGAAGAGGCCCTCCAGGCCCTCAATGTGTGCTACCTGGGACGCAAAGGGGTGTTGACGCAGTTTTTGCGCAACATTTCCCGGCTTCCCGCCGAACAGCGTCCCGAGGCCGGCCAAGGCGCCAACCGCCTGAAGCGGGACCTCGAAGCAGCCCTGACCGCGGCTTTGAACGAGATCCGGGCGCAATCCAAAGCCAAGGACTCGGGCATCGACGTCTCCATGCCGGGACGGGCGGCCCCGACCGGAGGCCTGCACCCCATTACCCTCGTCATGGATGAGATCTGCGAGATCCTGGGGCGCATGGGATTCGACATCGCCGAAGGGCCGGAAGTCGAAACGGATTACTACAATTTCGAAGCCCTCAACATCCCCCGGGACCATCCGGCCCGCGACATGCAGGACACGTTTTACGTCTCGGACAATATCGTACTGCGCACCCATACCTCGCCATCCCAGCCGCGGACCATGGAAAAGCGCCGCCCGCCGGTGCGCATCATCGCTCCGGGCAAGGTCTTCCGCTGCGATTCGGATCTGACCCACACCCCCATGTTTCATCAGGTCGAGGGGTTGCTGGTGGACGAGCGGGTCTCTTTCGGGGACCTGAAAGGGGTGCTGACCGGTTTTGTGCACCAGATGTTCGGCCCGGATACCGGGCTGCGCTTCCGGCCTTCGTTTTTCCCCTTCACCGAACCGAGCGCAGAGGTGGACATCCGCTGCGTGATCTGCCGCGGCAAGGGGTGCCGCGTCTGTTCCCAAACCGGCTGGATCGAGGTGCTCGGATCGGGGATGGTCCATCCGGCGGTGTTCGAAAACGTCGGCTACGACACAACGCGCTACACCGGTTTTGCCTTCGGCATGGGCGTGGAGCGCATCGCCATGCTCAAGTACGGAATCGACGATCTGCGCAGGTTTTTCGAGAACGACCTGCGTTTTTTGAGGCAATTTTAATGAAGGTCAGTTGGAGCTGGCTCAACCAGTACGTGGATCTTGCAATGGCGCCCGCCGACCTGGCCGAGGCCCTGACCATGGCCGGGCTGGAAGTGGACAGCGTCGTGGACCGGTTCGCTTTTCTCGGATCGGTGCGCGTGGGACGCATCCAGACGGTGGAGGCCCATCCCCGGGCCGATCGCCTCAAGCTGTGCCGGGTCGATATCGGCGATGGGGTCGTGACCGTGGTTTGCGGTGCCCCCAATGCGGCGGCGGGGATGCTGGCCCCTTGCGCCCTGCCGGGCACCGAGATGCCAGACGGCAAGATTCTCCAGGCCGGTGCGATCCGCGGCGTGACCTCCGAAGCGATGCTTTGCAGCGCCCTGGAACTCGGCTTGGGCGGCGACGGGTCCGGGCTCATGGCCTTGGATGCCGATCTTCCCGTGGGCAGCCCCCTCAATCAGGCCCTGGAGCTTTGCGACCCGGTCTTCGAGATCGAATTGACGCCCAACCGCTCCGACTGCCTGAGCATCATCGGCGTGGCCCGCGAAGCGGCCGCCATCGCCGGCTGCTCCGTGCGCCCGCCCGAGGTGGGCATCCCGGCCGCAGGACAGGCCATCTGCGACCACACCTCCGTTCAAATCCTGGCCCCGGAACACTGCCCGCGCTATGCCGCCAGCCTCATCTTCGAGGTGACGGTGGGACCTTCACCGGCCTGGCTGCAGGATCGGCTGCGCTCGGTGGGGCTCAAGCCGATCAACAACGTGGTGGATGTGACCAATTTCGTCATGCTCGATCTGGGCCAGCCGCTGCATGCTTTCGACTTCGACCGTCTGGAGGGCAGGCGCATCGTGGTGCGCACCGCCGGCGAGGGTGAACCGTTCGTCACCCTGGACGGCAAGGAGCGCCGGCTGACGGCCGACACCCTGATGATTTGCGATGCCGCCCGTCCGGTGGCCGTGGGTGGTGTCATGGGCGGGCTCAACTCGGAAATCGAAGCCGGCACGACGCGGGTGCTGCTCGAAAGCGCCTGCTTCGATTCCGTGTCGATCCGCAAAACCGCCAAACGGTTGGGGCTGGCCACCGACGCCTCCCACCGCTTCGAGCGCGGGGTCGATCCCCATGGCACCGTGCGCGCCCTGCACCGGGCCACCGCCCTGATCGCGGAGGTGTCGGGGGGACGGGTGATTTCCGGGCACATCGACGAGCATCCCCGGCCGGCCCCGGTGCGGCATATCGACCTGGATCCGCAGACCGTAAACCGGCGCTTGGGCACCGATCTGGATGCCGGGCAGATCCGCCAGTTTCTGGAATCACTGCAATTTATCGTCACCCCGGCTGATCCCGGGCGATTCACCGTAGAGGTCCCGTCGTTCCGGGTCGACGTGTCACGACCCGAAGACCTGAACGAGGAGATCGCCCGGCGCTACGGCTACCAGCACATCGCCACCACCTATCCGCTGTTTCCAGCCGAAGGGTACCGCCCGTCAGCCCCGGTCGTGCTGCGCCGGGACCTCAAGCGGCTGATGGCCGGGTTCGGCTTCAATGAGGCGATCACCTACAGCTTCGTCCACGCCGATTCCGCTGCCCGGCTGCGCCTGGGCGAAGACGATGCACGCCGGCGGCAGGTGGAGATTCTCAATCCCTTGAGCGAAGAGCAGGCCGTCATGCGCACCTCTTTGATTCCCGGCCTGCTCGATACCGCCGCGCGCAACCTCGCGCTGAACAATCGCAACCTCAAGCTTTTCGAGTTGGGAAACACCTACATCGCTTCTACCGAGGCGGAGCAGCTGCCGGACGAGTCGACCCAGCTGGCCGCTTTGTGGACCGGCTTGCGCCGTCCGGATCACTGGGACCAGTCCCGGGACGAGCGCCAGGCGGCGTGCGATTTTTTCGACTTGAAGGGGATTGTCGAGGCCCTTTTGGGGCGGCTGGGGATCGAGGGTGCGTCTTTTACCGCTCCGGCGGTCCAAGCGTGCCGCTATACCCGGCCGGGATATACGGCCGACGTGTTTGTCCACCAGCGGTGCCTGGGCCGGATCGGTGAGGTTCACCCGCAGACCGCGGCGGCTTACGACCTCAAGCAGCCGGTGTTCTTCTTCGAGTTGGCGGTTCAACTGCTGGCCGAGTCGATACCGGCGGGCACCAGCAGCCGGCCGATTCCGCGCTTTCCCGCCATCGACCGGGACGCCACGCTCATCGTGCAGCGCGAGCTGGAAAGTGCGCGGCTGGTCGAGGCGGTCCAGGCCCTGGATGAACCGCTGGTCGAGCAGGTTTTGATCTTCGATCATTACGAGGGTGCCCCGGTGCCGGCCGGTCGCAAGAGTATCTCTTTGCGCATTACGTACCGCAGCGACCAGGTCACCCTGGCCGACGAGCAGATCAACCGGCTGCACCAGTGGATTAGCGCACATTTGCTCAATATCTTCGACGCCGATCTGCCCACCTGAAGGCGGATGGTGCGGATGGCGGCGTCCACGCGGGCATGGAATATCGCATGGGCCAACGCCAGCTCGATCCCCATAAACGCTACTACCGGATCCGGGAAGCCAGCGCCGTGGTGGGCGTGCCGGCCTATGTGCTGCGCTTCTGGGAGCGCCAATTTCCCGGCCTGCACCCCCAGCGCGCCGCTTCTGGCCATCGGCTCTACCGGCCCTGCGACCTGGAACTGCTCATCCAGATAAAACATCTGCTTCACGACCGGAATTTTACCATCGCCGGTGCCCGCAAGGTATTGCGCGCTTCCCAGCACCAGGAGCCGGCCGATACGGCCGCCGCTTTGCTCAGCGAGGTCCGCCAGGAGCTGGAGTCCCTGCGCTGCATGCTGGAAGAAGAGCTTTGAAAAGCTATTGACAATCCATGTGATCTGGCTTAAGTAGTCGGCCTTGGTAAGCGGGCATAACTCAGCTGGTAGAGTACAAGCTTCCCAAGCTTGGAGTCGCGAGTTCGAATCTCGTTGCCCGCTCCAACGTGAAGCCCCGCCCTTCAAAGCGGCCCCGGCAGCGATGAAGGGTTTTTCTGGTGCGGTAGAATGTCGAGCATGTCGTCAGGAGCTAAGTTCCCCATGCGAAGGTAACCCAACACGTTCAACCGCGGCTGTTGGTGGGAATTCTACCACACGGAAAAAAACGGGCCTATGCCCGTTTTTTGTTTTCTCTGGCAGGGTTTTGATAGGGTTAAAGAGGGTTTTATCTTATTGAAACAAAAGAATAAAACGAGTTTGCAGAGCGAAGCCAGACTTTCAGGGGAGGCCGTGCTGCAGCGCGTCCGGGAACTGGTCGATCCGCTGTGCGCGTCAGAAGGGCTCGAAATGGTGCACAGCGAGTTTCAGCGTGAAACGGCCGGCCGGATCCTGCGGCTTTACATCGACAAGCCCGGCGGTGTCACCCTGGATGACTGCGTGCATGTCAGCCGCCAGGTCGGGGACCTGCTGGATGCTGTGCTGGAGGACGAGATCGGCCCTTACAACCTGGAGGTCTCTTCGCCGGGCAGCGAACGTCCGCTGAGCCGCGAGGTCGATTTTCAGCGTTTTACCGGCCATGCGGTCCGGCTGCGGGTGCGGCAGCCCATCGGTGGACAGAAAAATTTTACCGGTCGTCTGGCGGGGATCACCGACGGAAAGGTGACCCTTGATCTGGAAGATCGCACCGTCACCATTGGCCTCCAAGAAATCGTCAAGGCACGGTTGATGGCCGGTTGACAAGGGCCGGAGCGATTTGCCCCGGCCGGCCCCTAAAAATGGAGACAGCTGATGTTTATCTCGGATATCAAACGGGTTGTCGATCAGGTCAGCCGGGACCGCGGCATTGACCGCGAAGTGTTGATCAAGGCCTTGGAGGAAGCCCTGCGCTCGGCCGCGCGCAAGCGTTTCGGCAACAAGGCCGACATCGAGGTCCAGTACAACGAAGAGATTGGTGAGATCGAGGTGTTCCAATTCAAGGAGGTCGTCGAAACCGTCGACGAGCCCGAGTTGGAGATCAGTATCAAGGAGGGGCGCAAACTCGATCCGGACTGCGAGATGGGTGACAGCCTCGGTACCAAGATGGACACCACGACCTTCGGTCGCATCGCGGCCCAAAGCGCCAAGCAGGTCATCATCCAGAAGATGAAGGATGCCGAAAGGGACGCGGTATACGCGGCTTTCGTCGATCGCAAGGGCGAGCTGATCAACGGGATTGTACAGCGCCTCGACCGGGGCGACATCATCGTGAACCTGGGCACCACCGAGGGGATTCTGCCGGTGCGCGAGCAGGTGCCGCGCGAAGGATACCGGCGCGGCGACCGGGTGCGGGCACTGATCATGGATGTCCTTTATGAAACCCGCGGACCCCAGATCGTGCTTTCCCGTACCCATCCCAACTTTCTGATCCAGTTGTTCAAGACCGAGGTGCCGGAAATCGCAGAGGGGATCGTTTCGATCATGACCGTGGCGCGTGAACCGGGCGTGCGTTCGAAGATCGCCGTGTCCTCGAACGACTCGGACATCGATCCGGTGGGCGCCTGCGTCGGGATGAAGGGCAGCCGGGTGCAGAATGTGGTGCAGGAATTGCGCGGCGAGAAGATCGACATCATCCCCTGGCATGTGGATTCGGCCAAGTTCGTCTGCAATGCCCTGTCGCCGGCCGAAATTTCCAGGGTCATCATCGACGAAGAAAATCGGGCCATGGAAGTGATCGTGCCCGACGATCATCTGTCCATCGCCATCGGTAAAAAAGGTCAGAACGTGCGCCTGGCCTCCAAGCTGACCAAATGGCATCTGGACGTAATCAGTGAAACCAAGTACAGCCAGGCCATGCGCGACGGGTACGACTCACTGGTCTCTTTGCCCGGAATGAGCATCAGCCTGGCCGACACCCTTTACGAGATGGGATTCTTTTCGGCCGAGGAACTGAGCAAGGCATCTGCGGCGGACCTGGCACAGGTCCGCGAGATGGACCAGAGCAAGGCCGAAAACTTGATCGCGGCCGCGGTGGTGGCCTCGCAGCAGCCCGGGGAGACCGAGCCGCAAGCCAGCCAGCAGGCTGCGGAGCCGGAGACGGCCGAACTCGCCTCAGCCGCGGCGGTTGAAACCCAAACCGCCGAACAGAATCCGGACCCGCCGGAGGAGGTCGAGCCACCGGTAACTGAGGCTCCCGATGCGGAGAGCGTCAACGATTGAAACAGGTCGTCGAACGCCGAAGCAGCCGGTTGGATGCGAGCCGCAAAACGATCAGGTGTACCTTTTGAAGCTGAAGCGGAATTTAGGGGGCATGGATGGCAAAGATCAGGGTTTATGAGCTTGCCAGGGAACTGAATCTGAAAAATAAGCAGTTGCTGGAAAAGATCCTGGAACTGCAAATTGATGTGGCCAGCCACATGAGTTCCCTGGACGATGACGCCGTTGCCCGGATCAAACAGAGCATGTTTGGTCAACGGCAGAATAAGAGGGAAGAGACCCGTGTTCGGCCGACCGTCATTCGTCGCCGCCGCAAGGTTGTGCCGGAAGCTGAGGAGCAAACCGCCGAGGCCGATGAGCAGCCGGAGCCAATCCCGGAAGCCGAGGAGCCCGAAACGGCGGCGGTGGAAGTGCAGGCCGCGGTCCCCGAGCCGGAGGCCAGCGACGGGCAAGAGACCGTCCTGCCTCTACCGGTCGAGCCCGCGCCTGTCGAGGCTGTTCCTGTCGAGGCTGCCGTCGAAACGGTTGTCTCCGAGCAGCCCGCCCCAGAAGAGGTTGCTGACGAGCAGGCCGTTGCCACGGCCGAGATTCCGCCGGTTGAGGAAGCGCCCGGCGACCTTGCCGCGGCCAGCCCGGCCGAGGAAACCGAAGCCGCGCCTTCCCTGGCTGTCGAAGAACCTTTGCCGGAGAGCCCTTCGGCGGAACCGGCGCCGGTCGAAGCGAGCAAGCCGGTCCCGGAGCCGTCTTCTGAAGCACCCGAAGCGGCGATGCCGCCCGAACCCCCGGCGCCGGCCCCTGCCGCTGAGGCCGAAAAGCCCCGCCGGCCCGCCAAAACGAAAGCCGGCCGCGATATGCCGGCCAAGATCATCAAGCTGCCGGACCGGCCGGTCAAGCCCGAACCGAGGGCCAAAGAGACCGAAGCGCCGAGCCGTGCCAGGCCCAGCCGTCCCCCGCGGCCGGCAGAGGTTGCCGAAGCCCCACGTCCCCCCGCCACATCCGAGGAGGCGCCGCGCAAGAAAAAGAAACGGCGCGTCGAGGACGATTCGGACAAGAACTTTTTCAAGAAGAAGATTTCCTTTCGCAAAAAGGCGGTGGTGGAAGGCGAGGACCTGTACACTGCAGACGCGCGCGGCCGCAAAGGCCGCAAAGGCGGCAAGGCCAAGGTGCCTCCCGGACAAAAACCGCAAATCACGGTGGCCAAGGCCATCAAACGGCGCATCAAGGTCGACGAGACCATCGTTCTCAGTGAGCTGGCCAAGCGCATGGGGCTCAAGGCCAACGAGCTGATCGGCAAACTCATGGGTATGGGCGTGATGACCACGGTGAACCAGACCATCGATTTCGAAACCGCGGTCCTGGTGGCCAATGAGTTCGGTTATGAAGTGGAAAAGGCGGCTTTCGAGGAGGAAACCATTCTCAAAGTGGAAAGTGACGATCCGGAAAATCGCGTGCCGCGTCCTCCCGTGGTGACCATCATGGGCCATGTCGACCATGGCAAGACCTCTTTGCTGGACGCGATCCGCGAAACCCATGTGACGGCCGGCGAGGCGGGGGGCATCACCCAACACATCGGCGCCTATCATGTGGCCACCGAGAAAGGGCAGATCGTCTTTCTCGACACTCCGGGCCACGAGGCCTTTACCGCCATGCGTTCGCGCGGCGCCCAGTTGACCGACATCGTCGTGCTGGTCGTGGCGGCCGACGACGGGGTCATGCCCCAGACCGTGGAAGCCATCAACCATGCCAAGGCGGCCGAGGTGCCGATCATCGTGGCGGTCAACAAAATGGACAAGGCGGGTGCCGATCCGGAACGGGTGATGCGGCAGGTGGCAGAGCTGGGGCTTGCACCGGAGGAATGGGGCGGCGACACGATTTTCGTGCGCGTATCGGCCAAGAAGCATGACGGGATCTCCGATATTCTGGAGATGATTCTGCTTCAGGCGGAAATGATGGACCTGCGGGCCAATCCGGACAAACTGGCCAAGGGCCACGTGGTGGAAGCCAAGCTGGACGCTGGTCGCGGCGCGGTGGCCACCGTCCTGGTTCAGGACGGCACCTTGCACACCGGAGATCCGGTGGTTTGCGGGGTCCACTACGGCAAGGTGCGGGCGCTGATCGACGACCTGGGCAATCCGGTGGATGCCGCAGGACCGGCCATACCGGTGGAAATCCTGGGGCTTTCCGGGGTTCCGGCGGCCGGCGACGAGATGATCGCTCTGGCCGACGAAAAGGATGCCCGCCAGGTCAGCTCCCATCGCCAGCAGAAGCAGCGGGCCAAGGATCTGGCCAAATCGAGCCGGCTGAGCCTCGAAACGCTCTTCGAGCAGATGAAGGAGCGTGAGGTCAAAGAGCTGAACATCATCATCAAGGCCGATGTCCACGGTTCCATCGAGGCCCTGGGAGACGCGCTGATCAAGCTTTCCAACGAGGAGGTCAAGATCAACGTGATTCACCAGGCCACCGGTACGATCACCGAATCGGACGTTTCCCTGGCCACCGTCTCGGATGCGATCATCATCGGTTTCAACGTCAGGCCCAACGCCAAGGTTCAGACCATGGCCAACGAAGAGAATGTCGACCTGCGCTTTTACAACGTGATCTACAACGTGATCAAAGACGTGCAGGACGCCATTGTCGGCATGATGGAATCGCATTTCGAAGAGAAGCTTATCGGAAGAGCCGATGTGCGCCAGGTCTTCCATGTTCCCAAGGTGGGGGCCATCGCCGGCAGCTACGTCACCGAGGGCAAGATCGTGCGCGGTGAGCGCGTCCGCCTCTTGCGCGACGGGGTGGTGCAGTACGAAGGCAAGCTCGGCTCGCTGCGGCGCTTCAAAGATGATGCCAAAGAAGTCCAGGCCGGTTATGAATGCGGGATCGGCATCGAGAATTACAACGATATAAAGGTCGGGGATACCGTCGAGGTCTTTTTCATGGAGGAGATCCGTCCCACGGTGGCCGCTCCCACCCAGCGTTAGGGGCTTTGACAGGACCCGAGAGGGCGGTGAACGGTGGTCGTCGGTTGCGGACGCATCATTCTCAGGATTCACGAGTGCCGGTCCCTCAAGGGCAAGCGGGGGGTCGTCAAGGCGGTTATCGCCAGGGTACGCAACCACTTCAATGCCGCCGTGGCAGAGATCGAGGATAACGATGTCTACCAGCGGGCGGTGATCGGGGTGGCCGTGGTGGGCAACGAAACCGGTGTGGTCAACGCCAAGCTCGACAAGCTGCTCGATTTTGTCGAGGATCTCGGTTTGGCTGAAATGATCGACTCGGAAATGGAGATGATTCACCTGTGAAACCTTTTTCCCGTGCCGAACGCGTCGGGGTTCAGCTTCAGCGGGTGCTCTCCGAGCTGCTGAGCCGTCAGACGGGCGACCCACGTATTGCCGGTGCGACCATCACCCGGGTCGAAATGACGCGGGATCTGCGTCTGGCGCGGATTTACTTCTCCGTTTACGGGGATGACACCCAGCGCCAGGCAGCAGAGGCGGGATTCCGCCAGGCCGGCACCTATCTCAAACGACTGCTGGCGCCTGAACTGGGCTTGCGCTATATGCCGGATCTGGCTTTTTTTTACGACGACACCTTCGACCACGCGGCCCGGATCAACCGGATTCTCAAGTCGCTGCAACAGGACCATGCTTACGATCGTCCAACACCTGAACCAGAGTAAGCGGGTCATGCTGACCACCCATGTCAACCCGGACGGCGATGCCGTCGGCAGCCTGCTGGCCCTCGGCCTGACCCTTGAAAAAATGGCCAAGCAGACCTGCTTGGTCAGCGAAAGTCCCATTCCGGCCATTTATCGTTTTTTGCCGGGGGTGGACCGGATTGTCCGCCGGGTGCCCCCGGCGGACTTCGATACGGCGGTGGTGCTCGACTGCGGCAATCCGCGGCGCACCGGCGCCGTGACTGAGGCCCTTTCCCGGGTGCCGACGGTGATCAACATCGACCACCACGTGACCAATACCGTATTCGGCACCTACCAGCTGCTCGATCCGGCGGCTTGCGCCACCACCGAGATCCTCTACCGGCTGATCAAGCGGCTGGGGACGCCGATTGACAAGTCCGTGGCGACCTCGATATATACAGGAATCTTTACTGATACCGGTTCGTTCCGTTTTTCCAACACCAATCTGGCCGCCTTTTCCATCTGCCAGGAAATGGTGTTGCTGGGGGTGGATCCTTACCAGGTGGCCAAGCATGTTTACGGCACTTACTCGCTAGGGCGGATCAAGCTGCTCAACCTGGCTCTGGACACCATCGAACTGACGGCCAACGGTAAGCTTTCGATCATGACCCTGTCCCAGGATATGCTCAGCGAAACGCGGACTCAACCGGAGGATGCCGACGGGTTGATCAATTACGCCCGGCGCATCGAGGATGTGAAGGTCGCCGCCTTGATTCAGGAGCAGCCGGACGGTGACGGCGGCCCCCAGTACCATGTCAGCCTGCGCAGCGACGGGAGCGTGGATGTGGCCCTGATCGCCGCTGCCCGCGGCGGGGGCGGGCATGCCACCGCGGCCGGCTACAGCGCCGCTTCGCCCCTGGCGGCGGTCAAAGCCGAACTGCTGCGTCTGGCCGAGGGGCTCTGAGTACCGCGGTGGGTTTGAAGGCCTCATACGAGGGGCTGGTGGTGATCGACAAACCGGCCGGCATGACTTCGGCCGGGGTGGTGGCTGCGGTCAAACGAAGCCTGGGCGGTGCCAAGGTGGGGCATGCCGGCACCCTCGATCCGGATGCCACCGGGATCCTGATCTGTTGCGTTGGGGCTGCAACGCGCCTGGCGCGCTTTTTGATGCAGGCCTCCAAGACTTACAAGGCCGTGCTGGTGCTGGGGGTGGAAACCGATACCCAGGATGCCGGCGGCCGGATCACGGCGACCGGCTCCACAGAGGGATTGGCGGTCGATGCCGTACGCCGGGCCGCCGCGCGTTTCGAGGGGACCATCACCCAGGTGCCGCCGGTTTTTTCGGCCCTCAAACACCAGGGGGTACCGCTTTACCGGTTGGCGCGCCAGGGCCGGCCGGTGACCAAAGCCTCCCGGCCGGTGACGATCTATCGGCTTTCGGTCCTGGAGGTGGCCCTGCCACGGGTGTCCATCGAGGTCGTCTGTTCGGCGGGCACTTACGTACGCACCCTGTGCGCCGATCTGGGCCGCGCCCTGGGCTGCGGGGGGCACATGGCCGGGTTGCGCCGCACGGCCAGCGCCGGTTTCGGGCTCGACGAGGCGGTGAGCCTCGACCGGTTTAAAGACTTTTGCCGGCAGGGGCGCGCTAATGATTACATTATTCCCACGGGTCGGGCGTTGCGGGGCGTGCCCACCGTGGCGGTGGACGGGGACATGGCACGGCGCATCGCCACAGGGCAGCGCCTGGGCGTCGAACAGATCGGGCCGCCACCGGGGGCCGGCCCGGTCCAGGTCGTCTTGGACGACCGGGTTTTGGCGATTATCGAATACAATGATGCCGCCGGGCGTTATGACTACGCCTGTGTGCTGCTTTAACAACCGTAACGCTCCATGAGGAGGGAAAAACAAGTGGTTTTGTCTACGGAAGATAAAAAGAAACTGATCGATCAATACCGGCTTCATGAATCCGACACCGGTTCGCCCGAAGTCCAGGTGGGGCTCTTGACCCAGCGCATCACCTATTTGACCGAGCACCTCAAGGTCCACAAAAAGGACCATCACAGCCGCCGCGGGCTGTTGATGCTCGTCGGTCGGCGGCGGCGCCTGCTCAACTACGTCAAGGGCAAGGACGTCAACCGCTATCGGACGATCATCGAAACCCTCGGGATTCGGCGCTAGAATCCGTTTCATTTCAGAAGAAGAGCGGATCCTGGTGCCGGGAGCAGCAGATGCGGTCCCGCCATGGGGGCGGTGGCCGTCTGGGCGACCGGCACCCTATCGCGTGCGTCGCCGCAACGTTGTCAGCGTCCATCATGGGCCATGATGCCGGGCGATGCGCCAGGAGACAACATGCAGAATACAGTCCAATGTGAAGTCGGAGGCCGGATCTTGAGCATCCAGACCGGCAAGGTCGCCAAGCAGGCCTCCGGCGCCGCCGTGGTGCAATACGGCGATACAATCGTGCTGGTGACCGTGGTCGGCGCCAGCGATGTCCGCGATGCGGGCTTTTTACCCCTTACTGTGGAATATCAAGAGAAGATCTATGCCGCCGGAAGGATTCCGGGCAACTATTTCCGGCGTGAGATCGGGCGGCCCACCGAAAAAGAGACTCTCACCGCCCGGCTCATCGATCGCCCCATTCGGCCCCTGTTTCCCAAGGGATGGCGCCACGAGATCCAGGTGATTGCCACGGTCCTGTCCATGGACCAGGAAAATGATCCGGACATGCTGGCCATGACCGGTGCTTCGGTGGCCCTCGAACTGTCGGATATCCCCTTTGCCGGCCCCATCGCTGCGGTGCGCGTGGGTCGCATCGACGGCACCCTGGTGGCCAATCCGGCCATCGCAGACCTGGAGCATTCAGACATCAACATCATCGTGGCCGGATCGCGCACCGGCGTGGTGATGGTCGAAGGTGGGGCCCAGGTCGTGCCGGAAGCGGATCTGCTCGAAGCGATCTTCTTCGCCCATGAACAGATGCAGCCGATCATCGCCATGCAGGATGAATTGCGCCAGAGCGCTGGCAAGGCCAAGCGTGAATTTGCCGTTGCGCTGCCGGATCCGACCCTGGTCGAACGCGTCAGCGCCATGGCGGCCGAACCGCTGCACACGGCGTTGGCGGTGCCTGAAAAAATGCCCCGCTATGCCGCGGTGCGCGCCGTCAAGGCGGATGTCATGGCCCAGCTCGAACCGGAGCTGGCGGGCGAAAAGGGAGAGGTCCACGAAATCCTCGATGACCTGCAGAAAAAAATCGCCCGGGATTTCATCCTCAAGGAAGGCCGGCGTCTCGACGGCCGCCGTTTCGACGAGGTGCGTCCCATCACCTGCGAGGTCGGCCTCCTGCCCAGGCCCCACGGCAGCGCGCTTTTCACCCGGGGCGAGACCCAGGTGCTCGGGGTGCTGACCCTCGGTTCGGGACAGGACGAGCAGCGCGTCGAAACCCTGAGCGGGGACGAGTTCCGCCCGTTCATGCTCCATTACAACTTCCCGCCCTTTTCGGTGGGCGAGGTCAAGCGCATCGGCGGGCCGAGCCGGCGTGACATCGGCCACGGCGGCCTGTCGACCCGGGCATTGGAAAAGGTGCTGCCGGACAAGGAAAATTTCGACTACACCATCCGGGTGGTCTCCGAAGTGCTCGAATCCAACGGTTCTTCGTCCATGGCAACGGTCTGCGCGGGCACCCTGGCCCTGATGGACGGCGGTGTGCCGATCAAGGCCCCGGTGGCCGGGATTGCCATGGGGCTGGTCAAGGGCGACGACCAGGTGGTGGTGCTTACCGATATCCTGGGTGATGAAGACCATACCGGGGATATGGATTTCAAGGTCGCCGGGACTGCCGAAGGGGTTACGGCCCTGCAGATGGACATCAAGATCCATGAACTGTCGCGCGATATCCTGAGCCAGGCTCTGGAACAGGCCCGCGCCGGGCGGCTGCACATCCTGGGAAAAATGAATGCGGCCCTGGCCGTTCCGCGGGACAAGATTTCGCCCTATGCCCCGTGCATCACCACCATCGACATCAATCCGGACAAGATTCGCGATATCATCGGCCCGGGGGGCAAGGTGATCCGCGCCCTGCAGGCCGAAACCAACACCAAGATCGATATCGACGATTCGGGAACCGTCAAAGTCGCCGCAGTATCCCAGGAGGACGGCGAAGCGGCCATCGCGCGCATCAAGGCGTTGACCATGGAGCCGGAGGTCGGCCAGATCTACGAGGGAAAAGTGGTGCGGGTGATGGACTTCGGTGCCTTCGTGCAGATCCTCCCCGGTACGGACGGGCTGGTGCACATCAGCCAGCTTTCCACCCAGCGCGTCACCAAGGTGACCGATGTGGTGCGCGAAGGCGATCTGCTGCGGGTCAAGGTGCTCGAAATCACCCGCGACGGCAAGATCCGCCTGAGCCACAAGGCTTTGCTGGAAGAAGAGGGCCATGACAACAAGGGGCGTTGAGCGAACCTGCCTGGACAACGGGGTTCGCATCGTCACCCAGCAGATGCCCCATCTGCACAGCGTTTCCATGGGGATCTGGGTCAATGTGGGGGCCCGCGATGAAACGGCGGCCGAAAACGGGCTTTCCCACATGATCGAACACATGATCTTCAAGGGGACGTCCCGGCGCAGCGCCTATCAGATCGCCAAGGCCTTCGACGCCATCGGGGGCTACACCAACGCCTTTACTTCCCCGGAAAGCACCTGCTATCACGCCAAGGTTCTCGATACCCATCTGGATCCGATGGTCGAGATTCTGGCGGATATTTTCTTCAATTCCCTTTTCGCCGAGGAGGAGTTCCAGCGGGAACGCGATATCGTGCTCCAGGAGATCCGTATGGTCGAGGACAGCCCCGAAGACTTGGTGCACACCCTGGCCTATGACACCTTCTGGGGAGAGCATCCTCTGGGCCGCTCGATTCTCGGCACCCCGCAGACCCTGGGCGGCTTCGATGCAGAGCGCATCCGAAGCTTTTTTCGCCACAACTATCAACCCGATCGGATCGTCATCAGTGCGGCCGGAAACCTGACCCACGAGCGGATCGTGGCTCTTTTAGCGCCGGCTTTTGCCGGCATGCCCGGTGGCAGCGGTCTGGCGCCGCGTCTGGCCCCCCAGGCCCGCACCGGGATCGTGGTTCATCCCAGGGCCATCGAGCAGGTTCACCTTTGCCTCACCGGCCCCGGATTGAGCATCACCGATGAGCACCGCTATACCCTGAGCCTGCTCAATGCCATTTTGGGCGGGAACATGAGTTCGCGCCTGTTTCAGGCCATTCGTGAACAGCTCGGCCTGGCCTACGCGGTCTATTCATTTGTTTCCGCTTACCAGGACAGCGGGATGCTGGGGGTCTACGCTGCCGTGGCCCCCGAGAATACCGGTGAAGCGATCCGGCGCATCCTAGAACAGATGCGCCGTCTGGCCGCCGAACCGGTCAGTGCCGAACGGCTCGATGAGGCCAAGCAATACACCCGCGGAAGCCTGATCCTGGCCGCCGAGAACAATGACCACCAGATGACACGCCTGGCGCAGAACGAGATCTACTTCGACCGCTACATCCCCTTGGACGAAGTGGTGCAATGCATTGATGCCGTCAGTGCCGCCGATATCCAGAACCTTGCGGCGGCCCTTTTTACGCGCGATGGGCTGGCGCTGACTCTTCTGGGGCCGGTGCCCAAGGCGGCAGCCGGCGCGGACCTGCTCGGCGGTTGACTTGGAACCGGGCCGGAAAGGAAGCCCTTGATCCCATGGACGAGCTGGTGGAAGTGCGTTTCATGCGGTTGCGCCCGCAGGCGGATGCCGACATCGCCCTGCCCTGTCCCATGACGGCGCAGGCTGCCGGCATGGACATCGCCGCGGCGCTGGCCGCTCCCCTGCAACTGGCCCCCGGGGCCATCGGCCTGGTGCCCACGGGATTCGCCATGGCGCTGCCCGAGGGCTTCGAGGCCCAGATCCGGCCGCGTAGCGGCCTGGCCTCGCGCCACGGCATCACCCTGATCAACACTCCGGGAACCATCGACGCCGACTACCGTGGCGAGGTCAAGATCGCCCTGATCAATCTGGGGACGGCCCCTTATACGGTGAAACGCCACGACCGGATCGCCCAGATGGTCGTCCAGCGGGTCTGGCGTGTGGCGACACGATGGGTGGAAAGCCTGGAGTCGACAGAGAGAAACCACGGCGGCTTCGGGCACACCGGCCGGCGCTGATTGCCATCGCCTGCCGCCGTGGTTGAATGGGAGCTTGCTGCGACCATGACCCAGCCCAGATCGAATCCGAGCGATGGCGGCCTTTGTTTTTGCGTGCTGGCCAGCGGCAGCAAGGGCAATGCGGTTTACATCGCCTGCAGTGGCAGCGCCATTTTGATCGATGCCGGTCTTTCAGGGGCCGAGATCGAACGGCGCATGCGGTTGCGCCAGCTCGACCCGGCCGCCCTGAGCGCCATCGTGGTCAGCCACGAACACGGCGATCATATCCGCGGGGTCGGGGTCCTGGCCCGGCGGTACGGCCTGCCGGTTTATCTGACCCCCAAAACCGCCGCGGCGGCCGCCCCCCAGGTCGGGCGCCTGGACCGGGTGGTGAATTTTACCGCCGGTCGATCTTTTGCCATTCACCATCTCAGGCTCCATCCTTTTGCCACACCCCATGATGCCGCCGATCCATCGGGCTTCACCGTGCAGGTCAACGGCACCAAGCTCGGCATCGCCACCGATCTCGGGGTGGCGCCGGCCATGGTGCGCGATCATCTGAGCGGTTGCAGCGCCCTGGTTCTCGAGGCCAATCACGACCCGCGCATGCTTCTTGAAGGTCCATATCCCTGGCCCCTCAAACAAAGGATTCAAGGGCGCACCGGCCATCTGAGCAACGAGGATTCCCGCGATCTGCTCGCCCAGGTGCGCCATGGGCGGTTGGAGCACGTGGTGCTGGCCCATCTGAGCGAAACCAACAATACGGCAGAGCGCGCCCTGGCGGTGGTCTCCGAAGGCCTCGGCCCATACCCGGCGAAGCTGACGGTGGCCCGCCAGGAGATGCCTTGCCCGCTGATACCGGTCAGCCCCGGGCCGGCCGGTCAGGAAATCGGTTGAATGGTTGTTCGCATCTTTTCGGTCTTTATTTTGGCCGTGGGGCTGCTCTGCGGTCCGATCCCGTCTAAAGCGGTCCGGGCTGCGGATGTCACTGCGCCCGCCGTTTTCCCCGAGCAGCTGCGCCAAGGGCTCGATTGCCTGCTGCGGCTGTCCGCCGACCGGGGCGAACCGTTTCCATGCGGCGGCCAGATCGGTGCCCTGCTCGAGTTCGTCGCTGCCGGGACCCCGCTGTCCCTGGCCCCGGAAACCGCTTCGGATGGGGCTTGCGCTTACAGCTGCTTCGATCTGAAGCGCAGTTTGAAGGACGTTTTGCGGATCGGCTTCAGTCCGGACATTCCCTCCCATATTCTCATGCCGTCTTCGGTGCGCATGGCGTACTGGACCGAAATCGACGGGCAGCCCGGCCGCCAATTGCCGCCGCTCTGGCCCATGCTCGAAAAACTGGAAACGCCGGTGGTGGTCCGCGGCGTGGAGCGGGTGGAAAACACGCCGGACCTCAATTCCGGGGCTTACTTCGCCTACGACCTGGACCGCACCCTGGTCCTTTTGCACCACCGGGGACGTGCCTTTCTGGTCTCTGTTTCGGCCCAAAAGGAGACTTCCGAGGTGGGGCGCAAGGGGGCCGTGATCGGTGCCGACAGCGACTGGAACTACCTCTATTTCGAGGAGGCGGGGCTTGACCGTCCGGGGCTGGGCTGGGTGCGCAGCCACATGTACGGCGGCGGATCGGTGAGCGTCTATGCCGAGATCGGCGATGGGCGTCCCTTGGTACGTTGCGGTATTTTTCGCTGGTTGAAGGCCGGCTGGGCCTCGATCAACATGGTGCGCCGCACCCATATCGAAGAGGGGCTGAAGCGCTACGCCGAAACCCTGTGCCAGATTCTCGAGGATCCCAAGCTGCCCGACGGCGATACCCTGGCGGCCGGATTTGCCCGCATTCAGGGCCTCAGCGACGCGCTGCTGGCTGATCGGATCCGGTCCTACTACAAATCTCTGGCCGAAACCTGCGGCGGCCGGCTCAGCTCGCAAACCCGGGAGCGCCTCAAGCGGTTGATTACCCAAGACCCGGCCCGGCATCTGGCGCGCGACCGCATGGAGGCCCTCCTGGCGCTTCAATACCTTAAAGCGTTTCTCGGCAAGCCCACCGGACCCGAGACCAGGGGGTTGTACAACGGGGCATACAGCGGCGGGCGGGGCTGAGCGCGGGCGGTCGACTTTATGGATTGATTTTGCGGCCGCTGCCGCGGATCGGGACCTGACGCATGGCCCGGGCAAAAAGGGTCGCCGCGCGCTGATCGGTGCGATGGTCCCACCAATTGCCCTGGCGGTCGGCGCCGCGCAGTTTCCCGTCGTGGAGAAAGGCGGCCAATAGCCGGCGGCCGAGTTCCCGGCGGTCCGCGCCTCCAGCGATGGGGCCGGCGGGCAGGGAGGCCGGGGCCGGCAGGGCTTCCCCCTGGTCGATGAGGGATTTGGCGAAGTTGAGCAGGCGGGCCAGGCGCAGCAAGGTCAGCGTTTCGATGCGCCGGGCCACAGGCAGGGCCGAGGCCCGCATGCGGGCGGTGCACACCGGCAGCAGGCCCAGATTTGCGCAGCGTTCGTGATCGAGGGTGCCGGGGACCGGGTAGAAGACCGAAACCCCTGCCAGCACCGGTCTCACGGCCAGGTAGAGCAGGTCCCCGAGGCTTTCGGTGCACGGCTGGGCCGGGGCCCCCGCGATGATGTAGCCCACCGTTTCCATTCCCAGATCCGCGGCGGTTGCCAGTGCCCGATCCAAGGACCGGCGCAGGTCGGGGCGCCGGAAAAAACGTGCCCGGCGCGGGATCGCGGTGCCCAACGAGAGGTTGAGAGTGGTAAAACCGGCGTCGTGCATGGCCTGGATCAGCCCGGCGTCGAGGGTCGATGGCATCAGCCCGTTCATGGCCCGCAATTCCATGCTTCCCGGTTCGAACCGCCGCCGCAGTTCGGCCAGCAGTTCCAGGCACCAGCCGCGATCGAGGGTTAAATTTTCGTCTTCAAAATCGATGAAGCCGATGGGTCCGGCCTGCCGGGCCGCATCGATTTCACCCATTACCGAGGCCACCGAGCGGCGCCGGTAGGGGGGCGCATCCCGGGCGCCAAAGGCGCAATAGCTGCATCCGAAAGGACAGCCGCGGCTG
This sequence comes from Desulfobacterales bacterium, assembly GCA_963668645.2. Taxonomy (GTDB): domain Bacteria; phylum Desulfobacterota; class Desulfobacteria; order Desulfobacterales; family UBA2174; genus UBA2174. The sequence continues at coordinate 486,016 of CAXXWC010000019.1, read as the reverse complement.
GCCGTCACCTGGATGGCATCCACTCCGGCCCGGCGGTAGGCCTTGCGCGGAACCAGGTCCAGGGCCGGTGCGGGGAGCCGATCCAGATCGGATACCAGAGCCGTGTCGCCGGCCGGCGGCGCTGGGGCATCTTTGCGGGCCACGATCCCCGGCCCGCCGATGCGGTCCTGTCCCCTGAGCAGTCCCCTGGCCAGGGTCACCATGGCCTCTTCGCCGTCGCCGCGGATAACGAAATCGACCGCCGGCCAGGCGAGCACATCCCCGGGCAGGGCGGTGGCGTGGTGGCCACCGACAACGAGGGGGACCGCCGGCAGGTGGCGGCGGATGGCCTCGGTGGCGGCCCGGGCCTCTTCGGCGTAGGCGGTGAACAGGGCCGAAACCCCTACCAGCCGCGGGGCGGCGGCTGCGGCACGTTTGCCGACGGTGTCGAATCCGAGGCCGTGGTGGGCCCAGCTGGAAAAGAGCGCAAAGGGTGACTGGTCCGGCGGACCGTAGAGGGGCGCCAGGTCCTCCAGGGCCGCGGGCAGCGGTTTGATGCGGCGCCGGTGGGTGGCCAGGGCATCGAGAATCGCCACCGTAAAGCCGGCGTCGCGCAGTGCCGCACCGATACTGGCCAGACCGGCGGGAAAGGTCCTTTTAGCGGTCAGGTAAAAATCGCGAATCGGCGGTTGAACCAGGAGGATGTCCACCATTTCATGGGCTCGCTCTGGCCTGTTGGCCTCCGCTGCAACCATGAGAGGTGAAGCGGGCTTTGTAATGTCCGGCCGGGAAGATCTCAGTTTCGGCGCCGCTTGCTTTTCTTGCTGCGGCGCCCGGAACGGCGGGAGGCCAGCTTTTGTTTGCCGGCGGCGATTTTTTGCTGGATTTCGGCCCGGTATTTGCGCACTGCGGAAAGGGCCAGATAATAGCCTGCAAGGGCTATCGGAATGCCCAAGATCAGCCCGCCGATGGTCATCGCCCAAAAGAGTTGAGGTGCCTTGGCCAGCATTTTCAGCACGCTAAAACCTTCGGCCAAGCCGGAAGACATGGGATGTCCGGTCATCCCCAGGATCTTGGCGCCCAGCAGATAGGTGGTGCCGTAGAGCACGGGGGCCGTGACCGGGTTGCTGATCCATACCCCGGCGGCGGCAGCCAGTTTGTTCCATCGGAGCAAGGCGGCAAGGGGGACGGCGATAAGCATCTGAAACCCCATGGTCGGGCTCATTCCGACAAAGAGCCCCAATGCGAATCCCTTGGCGATTTCTCGAGGACAACCGCGCAGTTTGACGAATCTGTCATATAGATTCGTCGCAGCGGAAATCAGGCGCCCGCCCCGAGCGGCCGTGGAACGTTTAGGCGTCGTACCCGGTTTACATTCCAGAAGATTGGGTGGATTTTGATCGGGCATGGAAGGTTAACATCTTGATAGCAGGAGCGCTATGCGGCTGGCGGCCAACTATTCGGCTTCAGCCGGGAAAATTTCCTTTAACACCCTTGCCGATAAACGGCAAGAAAAACTCGGTGGGCGCCGCGCCCGGGAGCGGTCAACCCGTGACGGGCCGGGACCAGTCGGTGGCAAAGCCCTCTTGGGCCAGCAGCGCGATGGCCCGTTGCATGTGGCGTCCCACCGTATCCACTCCGTGGCTGTCGTCCCCGGGGATCAGGGGGATGCCCATTTCGCGCGCCATGCATCGAATGGAGGCGCTGACATACGGTTCGCCGTGACCCTTGTCAAATCCGGCCGTGTTGAAATCGAGGACTGCGCCGATCTGGCGCACCTTTTCCAGGTTGCGAGCGATGCGCCGTGAAATTTCGGGCTTTGCCATGCGGTTCCGGTAATCCGGATCGAAAAGGCGCACCAGGTCGAAGTGGCCCACCACCTGGGGGCGGAGGAGGGTTATCATCTCCATCTGAAGGTCGAAATAGTCCGTGTAAAGACGATCGAGGCTCCCGCAGCGGGCCGTGGCCTCGGCATAGTGGGCGGCCGAGTAATCGAAGGGGATGTCGTCCACATGGTGGACCGAACCGACGATGTAATCGGGCGAAAATTCTTCCTGCAACCGTTGTGCGAGAGCCAAGGCGTCGCTGCAGGCCTCGGTTTCGAAGCCGACCAGGATGTTCAGATGGGCACGCCAGCGGCGTTGCAACCGCCGGGCTTCAGCCATATAAGCCGCAAAGCGCCGGTACATGGCGGCGCTGTCCAGGCCGGCGCTGCGTTCTTCGGGGTAGAGAAAAGAATCGTCAGGCGGGGGCATATGCTCGGTGAGTCCGACCCATGCGAACCGCCCGGCAGCATAGGCGGCCACCACTTGAGCCAGGCTGTCGCGGGCATGGTTGCAAAACTGGCCGCTGTGGCCCCCGTGAACCGATACCGGCTTTCCGGCCCCCGGGGGCAGGCTGTAACTGTTCATGGCGGAGTCTGGCTTTCAGGAGGGGAGTGATCGGCATCCGGGGGCGCCATCGAGCGCACCGGTCCGGCGGCGGTCAGCTTCCGATCAATGCTCTCGAGCAGGCCGGCGATCTGGTCGAGACGCGAACCGATGATCACCAGGCAGTAGACGAGCAGCAAAAAGCCCAGGCGCAATTCGCCCCACCCCAGGAAAAGCAGGCCGGCCAGGCCGATGCCGAAAAAAATACCGCCCAGCAAAGCGGGCGAAAGCTTCATTTGGCGACATTTCATGGCCATCGAAGGTAGCATCAAGCCCCGGCGATTACAAATGAAAAAGGTACATTGACACACCTCCGGCCCTGGCCTATGGTGACCGCCATTGCCGCCAGCAGCGTGGCCCTAGCCAAGGGGGTGCCTGCAAGCAGAAGTGCCACCCCGGAACAGAAAGAATCGATCCATGCCCCAGACCCGACCTGCGGTCCCCGGCACCGTTAAAACCGAGACCATGATCCTGGTGGCTTTCGTCGCCCTGATCCTGGGGTTCGTCGGCGGTGTGGCCTTCGGGGTCTACAAGGCAGGGAAAAGCAGCCTGCCGGCGGCAACGGCGCCGGCAGGGCCGGATCCGCAGTTGGAGGCGCTGCAAAAGGAAACGGTACTCCACCCGCAAGACTCTGCATCCTGGGCCCGGCTGGGGCATTATCTGTTCGACCGCGACGATCCGGACCGGGCCATCGCGGCCTACGAGAAGTCGCTGGCCCTCAACCCGAACAACCCGGATCTGGTTACCGATCTGGGGGTCATGTACCGGCGCCGGGGCGACCCGCAGCGGGCCGTGGCGACCTTTGACAAGGCCCTGGCCATCGATCCGAACCACGAAATCGCCATGTTCAACAAGGGGATCGTGCTGCTGCACGATCTGCAGGACGTAGACGGCGCCCTGGAGGCCTGGCAGCGGCTGCTGGCCCTCAATCCCCAGGCCGCAACACCCGGCGGCCAGCCCCTGGCCGATCTGGTGGCCCACGTCAAGACCCATCAGAATCAAGAGCCGCTGCCCAGCGCGCCGACCGGCGATTGATTTTATCGTACCCCTTTCCCATCCGAGGTTTTTAATGAACAATTTTTTTCCTTCTCTTTACCGCCTTTCCATCACCCCCGACCTGGATTGCGGCGAATTTGACGGTCAGGTGGAGATCCACTGGCAGGCCGGCGCACCGTTGGATGTCTTGCAGCTCAACGTGCTCGAGCTGGCGGTGTGGCGCTGCACCCTGGTCGATGGCGAGGATAGGCAGGAATGCGCCTTCAGCATCGATCCGGCGGCCGAACTCCTCACCGTGCGTCTTCCCGGGCTCCGGACCGGGCCGCTGGTTTTGCAGATCGCCTACCGGGGGCGGATCACCGATCGCATGGTCGGCTTTTACCGCAGCCGTTACACCGGTGCGGCGGGCAGCGGGGTGATGGCCGTCACCCAGTTCCAGGAAAGCGATGCCCGCCGTGCGCTGCCGTGCCTCGATCGGCCCGATGCCAAGGCTGTTTTCGAAATCGCCATGACCACACCCGGCGGCCTGACGGCCCTGGCCAATCAACCCGCAACCCGGGAGACCGTAATGGCCGGCGGGCGCCGGAACGTTATGTTCGCCCCGACTCCGCGCATGTCGACCTACCTGGTCTTTTTCGGGCTGGGTCCTTTTGAACTGACGGCAGACCAGGCCGATCCGCGGGTGCGCATCGCCACCTTGCCCGGCCACCGGGAGCGGGGGCGCTTCGGGCTGGGCCTCGGACGCCAGGCCCTGGCCCACTGCGAAAATTACTTCGGAATCGCCTATCCGCTCGAAAAGCTCGATCTGATCGGGGTGCCGGACTTCGCCTTCGGGGCCATGGAAAACTGGGGGGCCATCACCTTTCGTGAAAACCTGCTGCTCCACGATGCCCTTACCACCTCGCGCCAGGCCGAGGTGCGCATCGCCGAGGTCATCGCCCACGAAATCGTCCACCAGTGGTTCGGCAATCTGGTCACGCCGGAGGACTGGAAATATCTGTGGCTCAATGAAAGCTTCGCCACCTACGGCGCCTACCGGATCATCGACGATCTGCGTCCCGATTGGGACGCCTGGAGCCAGTTCGTCCAGGGGCAGACTGCCGCGGCCCTGGAACGCGACGGCCTGCGCGGCACCCCGTCCATCGAGATCCCCGGCGGGGACCACGTGGTGATCAACACCGGCACGGCCCCGATCATCTACAGCAAGGGGGGCAGCCTCCTGCGCCAGGTCGAGGACTACATCGGTCCGGAGAACTTTCGCTCGGGCATGCACCGCTACCTGACCGATCACGCTTACGGCTGCGCGGCCAGCCGCCATCTGTGGGAAGCCTTCGAGGCCGTCAGCACCCGGCCGGTCCTGGCCATGGTCCAAAGCTGGGTCTCGCAGCCGGGCCACCCCGTGGTGACCGTCCGGCGCCAGGGGGACGAACTGGTCCTGGAGCAACGGCGATTCACCTATCTGCCCCTGGAAACCGACCAGTGCTGGCCCATCCCCCTGACGGTGGCGGCCTTCGACCCCGAAGGCGGCCGGACACGGCTGGAGCTTTACTTCGACGCGCGGCATTCCCGGTTGCCGCTGCCCGCGAACACCGCGGCTTTCAAGCTCAACGACGGGCACCGGGGATTTTACCGGGTGGACTACGCCGCAGCCGTGGATCTGGAGCGCCTGGGGCCGCTTTTTGCTGCGGGACGCCTTGATGCGGCCGATCGCTGGGGCTTGCAGGACGATCTGTTCGCCCTGGTGCGGGCCGGGGCGGCCGGGGTCGACACCTACCTGAACTGGCTGGGCCATTACGCCGGCGAGACGGCCCTGCTGCCCTTGCTGGGCATCGTGGCCAACCTCAGGCTTTGTCTTGCCACCACCACCGGTGCCCGGCAGCATGCCGTGGCCGCCATCGCCGGCCGTACGGCCGGTGCAGCCCTGGATCGGTTCGGACTGGAGCCGCGGCCCCAAGAAACCCTGGCCACGGCCGTGCTGCGCGAACAGATGATCTGGCTCGGGCTGATCTGCGGCGACGCCGGCATGTCCGGCCGGATGGGGCCGGTGGTTGAACGCGTCCTGTCCGGGGCCGCGTTGCACCCGGATCTGATCCAGAGCAGCTACCAGGCCGCGGCCTACCTTGCAGGCGCCGAGGCCCTGGTGTGTTTCCGGGACCGGCTGGAGAAAACGGACAGCGAGCATGAACGGCTGGCCGTTTTGACCGCCATGGGCGCCTTTTCCGACTGGTCCGTGGCCCAAGCGGCCCTGGAGACCGTTTTAGCAAAGGTGCCCGAGCGCAATCGTTTCGTACCGGTAGTGGCCGCCGCGTTTAACCCGGCCCTGGCCGGCCGGCTCTGGCCGTGGTTCCTGGAAAACCGGCCGCGGCTGGAGGCGATGCACCCGCTGCTTTACGAACGGGTGCTGGTTTCGGTGATGGCGGTCCCGGGCCTGGCCTGCCCCGGCGAGGTGCACCGGTTCGTCCGGGACTACACCGCCGAGAGGCCGGCGCTGGCCTCCGTGGTCGAGATGGGGCTGGAGCGGCTGGCGATCAACCAACGGATGGGGGCGCCCTGATGTATCTTCTAGGGGTCTCGGGGGGCGGATTGCAGGATTGGGCCAGTCTGGTGCTGATCCGTCGCGAGCGCCGGGGGGTGGCCAAGGTCTATCGGATCACCGAGACCGAAACACATCCACCGGGCACGCCCTTCGAACTGGTGGCCGGGCGCATCGTCTTTTTTTACCGGCGGCCGGAACTGGCGACCGCCGCCACCCGTTTCAGCCAGGTGGGCCGACCGCGCAAGCGGATGCGCAAGAGGCCGACCGTTGTGGTCGACATCACTGGAAGCGACGCGATCCCGCCGTTTCTACAGGAGTGCAAGATCCCCTTTCATACCGTTTGCCGCAGAGCGGAGCCGCGGCCGTGGCGCGTTTGTCATGGTACCGGCCGTGCGGGGGGCGATTTTTGCGTTCCGGACAGCGTGTTGGCCGGCGCTCTTGACAATGTTTTAAAACAGGACCGCGTCATTGTCGATCCGGACAATGACGCGGTTTTTGGCGATTGGCCCCTTTCTGCCGGTGGCGCGCCGACAGCGGCTGCAATCTGTATCTGGTACGAAGAAAACCTCCTTCGGATCCGCCGCCTTCAACCTGCCGCCAGGGAAGTCCATGCTTGACCCGGCGGGAGGCTGAACGGGTTCAAGGGCGACCGGAGCAACCAGAAGGGACCCCTCTTCCGGCCGCGGGCCGGATGGGGCCCCTTGTCATTCCACGCTTTCCACCGTCTCCAGGCGCGAAGGGCGGCGTTCGCGCACCTTTTCCTTGCGTTTGTTGATCTGGCGCTTGACCCGGTCTACCATCTGATCGATGGCTGCATGCAGATCATCTTCTTCGGCTTTGGCCTGGATACTGATTCCTCCTCCGGAGAGGCGTACTTCAGCGACCTGCTTTAGGCTGTCCACGTACAGGACCACCTCAGCCGAAGCGGGTTTGTCGAGCAGCTTGTCCACCCGATCGAGTTTTTCCTGCACATACTGTTTGAAATGCTCGGAGGAATCCAGGTTCTTGAACGTCACCGCGGTCTGCATAAGTATCGACCTCCTGAAGTTCGAATTGGTTCTTGCGCCGGTACTCCTTCTTAAGAGTATCGGATCGCTGCGCCCCCCATGGGGCATACCGGCCATGCATCCGCAAGCTACGCACGCAACGGCGCCTGTCAAATCGACCTGCCCGGGCGCCGATTGACAATCCGGGTCGAGCGGACTATCAACGGGCATCGCGAGCGCCTTGAGGTGCTGTATCGCAGTATAGCCGACAACGAGGAAAGATGCCATGACTGAACATGTTCCGAACCGCGAAGAGGCGTGGACTTTGTTGACCCGCCACAACCACAGCGAAACCCTGATCAAACATGCCTTGGCCGTCGAAGCCGTCATGCGCTACATCGCCGAAAAGCGCGGTGCGGACCCGGATGTCTGGGGCATCGTGGGGCTGGTCCACGATCTGGATTACGAAGCGTATCCGGACCAGCACTGCCGGCAATCGGAAAGGATGCTGCGCGAACAGGACTGGCCCGAAATCTATATCCGGGCCGTGGTGAGCCATGGATGGGGGATCTGCTCGGATGTGCAGCCGCAAAGCGACATGGAAAAGGTGCTGTACGCCATCGACGAACTGACCGGGCTGGTGGCGGCCGCGGCCCTGGTGCGCCCCTCCCAGAGCGTTCTGGATCTGCCCGTCAAATCGGTCAGGAAAAAATGGAAGGACAAGCGCTTCGCCGCCGGCGTGGATCGGTCGATCATCGAAAAGGGGGCCGCCATGCTCGGCACCGATCTGAACGAGTTGATCGACGATACCATCCAGGGGATGCGCCGGGCGGCCGAGGCCATCGGGCTCAAGGGCCGGGTTTGATGCCGCAGGATCGCGGAATCTGTTGCCGCAAGCACCGTCTCCAGGCCGGTTGAATCGCCTCTCAGGCTGTACCCAAGGTGCCCATGGACTGTTCATGAAATGCCCGCCAGAACCGCCGCCGCAGAATTCCCGCGGCGCGCGGAATATCCAGTAATCTCCTCCGGTTCCGGATCGTTATGAAGGTTTTGGGTGCAATGGCACAAGATTTGTAACGATTATTCGTCATCCATTGCAGCCGATGGTCGCAGCCGACGATCAATCCTGTGCAGTACGGAAGCCTACGGAACATCCAGAGCGGCCTGGCCCGCGGAAAGGAGGAACCATGTCTCCCTACGAAATTATCGCAGATCCTGAAGATTATGGCATTGATGCCTTGATGGAAGGGCTTGGCAACCAGCCGATCGAATTCGCCGATGAAGAGCGGCGCAAATGGGCAAAGGAAGTCGGACGCTTCACCGAGAAACTCACCGGTCTTTCGGTTAAAGCGCGTGAATTGAGGGAAATTCTGGAAAGCGGCAACCGGATCACGGCGACCCCGGCCAGCCTCAAGACCCTCAAGGTTCAGTTGTTTCAGATCAATGACGCCCTGGACCAGTCGTTGAATATCGCCGACCGGCTCAAGACGGACTTCGTAGCGCGTTAGTTCCCGGCCCCCCTGGCGGCTTCCCGCGAGTCATTGTGCGGGATGCCGCTTGTCCCTGACACGAGCACCGCCCCCAGGTCCCCTCCTTCCTCCCGGGGGCGGCGGCTCGTGCACCCACAGCATGCCTGCTCCATCTTTTCCAAGCCCGGAATTGCTCAATATGTTTCAGGTGCATGATGGCCGGTGGACTGCCGATTTCAGAATCCAGGGCAGCCGGTCTCCTGAAAATTCTGGTTTCCGGTGCGGCGGTGTCCGGTCCGATTTGTCTTGACATGGACATTTTGGTATGACAACAGACGTTGGACATCTAAATTCTGTTCAAAACCTGAAAGCAATGAATTAAATCCATAAGCGGCGTGGCGCCGCCCTTGAGGGAGGCAGCAGTGGAACGACACACGATTATCCCGTTACGCCTGGCCCGGGTTCCGAGTGAAAAGGGCCCCATGACCTACCTGGTGGGCCATGGCCAGCCGATCATCAGGCCCTATCTTTTCTGGTACGTCCGTTCAGCAGGCAAGAACGTGCTCATCGATACGTCCATTGAAGCGGACGACTACCGGAATTATCATTCCGGATTTTCCGGTCACCCTTTTGAGAAAATACAAACTTTCGAGGAAGCGCTGGCAACGGTCGCATGCAAGCCGGAAGATATCGATATCGTCATCCAGACCCACTTGCACATGGATCACATGTACAATACGCCGAAGTGCAAAAACGCCAGGATTTTCGTCCAGAAAGCGGAGCTTGATTTTGCCTTGAATCCCCATCCGATATTTGAGGTGCTCTTTCCCCGGCAGATCATCGAATCGATGAATTTCGAAGTCATCGACGGCGATCAGACGATCCTGCCGGGCATCCGGGCCGTTTTCGCACCCGGCCATACCCCGGGCACCCAGGCCGTGGCCATAGACACCGGCGAAGGGTTGGCCGTTATCACCGGCGGCTGTTCGATCAGCGACAACTACGGTCCGGCCGAGGATGTAAAAACAGCCGTATCACCCTTTGCCACGTATCCGGTCATTGCGCCGGGAATTCATACCGACCTTTTCCAGGCCTACGCCAGTGCCTTGAAGATCAAGCAGATGGCCGACCTGATCATCCCGATGCACGATCCGGAAATGGCCGCCAGGGACCGGATTCCTTAAAGCATTTTTAACCCCATCAGGTAAAGGAGGAGAGAATGAATTTTCGACATTTCTTGAGGAATCTCGCCGTTGTATGCCTTATCGCCGTTTTGGCCTTTGTTTTTACCTTGAGAGGAGCAGAAGCGGGACAAAAGAAAATTGTCTGGACCTGGAATCAGATGGCGCTGGGCAAGTGGTGCGACAACGACCTTTTCGGAAAATGGCTGCCTAAACGAATGGCCGAAGCCACCGGCGGCCGTTTGGAGTTGCATGTCCCCCTGAACCTAGTTCCGGTCCCAGAGGTGCTTCACAGCGTCCGCGACGGCGTCATTCAAGGAGCCGTGGCCGGTACACCTTATTACAGCGGCGAGTGGCCGATTGGTAGTTTTCATGCGATCCCCGGCGTGCTCAGGTCAGACGATGAATTTCCCGCTGTATTGAACAATGTGGTCTGGGACTATTGGGAAAAATCCTTGAAAAGCAAATTCGATATCCGCTTGATGGGAATCAATCACTGGTGTGGTGTGAATGTTTACTGCAACAAACCGATCCGTACGGTCGAAGACTTCAAGGGGAAAAAATTGCGAGGGATGGGCTATTACGATTCTCTGGCTTTTGAAGGCGTAGGCGCCGCCGGGGTTTCTATCCCTTGGGACGAAGCGTTTATGTCCGTGCAGCGCGGAGTGGTGGACGGCCTGGTAACCGGTCTGGTGGTTTACGACAGCATGGGGTTCTGGGAATACTGCAAATATATCAATAAATGGCCTGTCCATGGTTCCTCTTGTGCGGCGATGCTCATCGTCAACGGTAAAGCCTTTGACAGCCTGCCGGACGATTTAAAACCGATCGTGAAAAAGGTGTTGAAAGAAGCTGGCCAGAAAAATTGCGAGTGCAATATTTCAAAAGTGGAAGCAAGCCTGAAAAAGCTTAAGGCAAACGGTGTCCAAGTAGTCGAACCCAGCGAGGCCGAATACAACAAGTGCCTGGAGCAGACCTCATTTGTTCGTGAAAAATGGATCGCTCAGTGTCAAAAGGCAGGTAGTCCCGAAGCGGCCCAAATGCTGCAAGATATCGAGCAGTTTTTAGCCGACTACCGGTCTCATAGATAGCCTCGGCCCCTGTTTTAGGCTTTCGGGCTCCTTTCCCGGATGCGAGATATATCACCAAAATTCCCATCCGGGAAAACGTTCTTATGTAACTTGATGCAAGCAGTTACCAAATTCAGCCAAGGGAAGCACTTAACAAGCTAATAGATACAAAAAGGACGGTTTGCGGGTGGAACGGATTTTAGCCAGAATCGAAAAATTTTCCGTACTGATAGGTTATTTTAGTGGCGCTCTGGTTTTTCTGATGATGATCAGTATTATTATCGATGTGATCATGCGCCATGTCTTTAATGCACCGACAACTTGGGCAGACGAAGTCTCTTGCTATCTTTTGGTTGCGATTACCTTTCTCGGAGCCGCCTATACTCTCGTGCTAGACGGGCATATTCGGGTCGAGGCGATCATCACAAAATTCAACCCGAAGATTCGCTGCTATATAGAAACCGGCCTAGATATCGTAAGCTTCTTCTTTTTAGCCTTTTTTTCATGGCAAGCCATGAAGCTTGTGGCTGACTCGTATGCCAGCGTCCGTATCGCTCCCACCTTATTGCGAACGCCGCTTTATATCCCACAAGCATTTTTTGCCGCCGGCTTGGCATGGTTTTCTTTGCAGCTATCTGTAAGAATCCTTCGTCGGTTCTGGCCAGGCGGTGATTCCGGATTTGAAATTTCAAAATGATCGAATCCTATATCTTAAAAAACGGATATTAAAATGGGAACTGCTATTCACATATTTGTCTTGCTTTTTTTACTTTTGTTTTTGTTGCTTATCGGGATGAGGGTCGCCTTTGCTTTAGGCATCGCGGGCCTATATGGTCTTTGTTTCATGTTGCCGTGCTCCGCCAGCCATATGCTGGCAAATCTTACCTGGTCCGCTGTTGACAAGTTCCCACTGACTCCGGTCCCCCTGTTTATTCTCATGGGTGAGCTTCTTGTCTACGGAAAAATGAATGAAAGTCTTTACGGCACTTTGTCGGAATGGATGGGGAATGTTCGCGGAGGGCTTTGCCATGCAACCACGGTTTCTTGTGCCATCTTTGCCGCAATGTCAGGCTCCAGTCTGGCCACATCTGCAACATTGGGAAGCATCGCCGGACCCGAGATGATCAAAAGAGGATATTCTCGAACGCTGACCTACGGCACCATCGCCTCGGGTGGGACTCTCGGGATTCTGATACCGCCGAGTATCACCATGATTATATACGGAAACCTGGCCGGGGTATCGATCGGTCATTGCTTCATTGCCGGCGTCGTTCCGGGCATCATCTGCGCAGGACTATTCATTGTTCTGGTCGATGTCTGGGGTAGACTCGACAAGTCGAGCGTGCCGATTGCAAAGTCGACGGGATTGACCATAACTGAGAAATTCAAGAATTCGACCCGGCTGATCCCGCCGGCGCTTCTCATCTTCGCCGTTCTTGGCGGCATCTATCTTGGCGTGACGACACCCACCGAGGCTGGTGCGATCGGTGCATTCGGTGCATTCGTGCTGTGCCTGATTCAACGCGATCTGACCTGGAAGCTTCTATGGAAGGCGCTACTTTCAACGGTTTGCACAACCAGCTTTATTATGGTGATTATCGCTTGTGCTTCCATCGTCAGCTTTGTCGTTCAATTCGTCAGGCTTCCCGAAATGCTCACCACTTTCGTTCTCAGTCTGGATGTTTCACGATATATAGTCATTTCCATTTTCTATATTTTGTATATCCTCCTGGGAATGCTGGTGGATCCGGTCTCCATGATGGTTATGACAGTTCCGACGATGCTGCCCACCGTTGTTGAACTGGGATTCGATCCGATATGGTTTTCAGTCGTCATTACACTCGCCTGTGAAATCGGATTAATCACGCCCCCGGTGGGTCTGAACCTTTATATCCTCCAGGGAATCAGCGGCGAGAGTCTCACCGCCATTGCAAAAGGAGCCGCACCATTCGTTTTTACTCTGATTTTAGGGCTGGTCCTGTTTACCGCCTTTCCATCGCTTTCTCTTTTTCTGGTCCATATGATGTAGGTCGCCGCCAAGGCAAGCCGTGCCGAATAAATCGGGACGTTCGTCCTTTGCTTGACAAGTGGCCCCCCCGGGCTTAGATGGGGGCTGATCGTCATGACCCATGCGGTCCAAATTCGCCTGTCGAGGAGACGTAAATCGTGATGTCCCCCAAACCCCAGATTGTATCCGTCGTCGGCAAATCCAATTCGGGCAAGACGACCCTCATCGAGCGGATCATTCCGGTGCTGAAGGCCCGCGGCTATCGCATCGGCACCGTCAAGCACACCCCTCACGCCATCGAGGTGGACCGGCCGGGCAAGGACAGCTACCGGCACAAGGCCGCCGGCGCCGATGCGGTGATGGTGGCCGGGGGAGGACGCATCGCGCTGATCAAAGATATGGCGGAGATCGGATTCGACGAACTGGCTGGCTACTTTGCAGGTATGGATCTGATTATCACCGAAGGCTACAAGCAGACGGACGGGCCCAAGATCGAAGTATGCCGCGCCGCGCGCAGCGACACGCCCATCTGCCTGGACGACCCCTTCCTGGTGGCCCTGGTGACGGATATCGGCGGCACCGCGGCCAAGGTGCCGGTGTTCGGACTCAATGAAGTCGAAGCCCTGGCGGATTTTATCGAAGACCGCTTCCTGCAACCGCCGGCCCTGGGGCTGGCGGCCCGTTCCTGACCGGTCCGGAGGGCACGTGAAGGTCCAGCTTGCCCGCTGCCGGTCTTGGTTCGACGCCTATACGGCCGGCTTTCTCACCGGGGACCGGCAGCAGGACCTCCCCCTGCAAGTCAAGATAGAGCACACTTTCAAGGTTCAGGCCAATATGGCCAGTTTGGCCGATTCCCTCGGAATGGATGCTTCCGATGGAGCCCTGGCCGAATTGATGGGGCTGCTTCACGATGTGGGGCGTTTTCGCCAGTACCGGCAGTACGGCACTTTTCGCGACGGCCTGTCGGTCAATCACGCCCGGCTCGGCCTGCGTGAATTGGGGAGCCGGCGGGTCCTCGACGGCCTGGAAAGCCGCCTGCGCCGTGAACTGGCCTTCGCCATTGCCCACCACAACGCCCTGGCCCTGCCCGATCATCCGGACCGGCGGCGCATGCGCTTCGCCCGGATGCTGCGCGATGCGGACAAACTGGACATCTGGCGTGTATTTGCCACCTACTACTGCGGAAAGCGGCCCCTCAACGCCACCGTGGATCTCGACCTGGCCGACGGGCCCGGCTATTCGCCGGTCGTTCTTGACCGGCTGCGACGCGGGCGCATGGTCAACCTTGGCGATGTGCGCAACCGCCACGACTTCAAGCTGCTCCAGACATCCTGGATCTACGATCTCAATCTGCCCGCCGCCTTTGCCCTGATGCTCGACCAGGGCCATCTTGCCGCCATTACCGCCACGCTGCCCCAAACCGGCGAATTGCAGGCGGCGGTGCGCCAGGCTTTTGCCCATGCCGCCCGGCAAGCTGCCAAGCCCCGGAGGCTCCAGGGCGACCCGAGCAGCGCCAGCCACGGGTGATCTGCACCCGGAAGCCAGCGTTTCTGCGGCAGCGGCAGGTGTAACTTTCAGTGCCTTACAGGCTCTCTATGCGATAATGAACGTTTATGGCCGGATGTGCGGGGTTCTTGCCGCCGAAGCAAAACGCCGCTTTCAGCCGGCAAAGACGCTAAAGGGAGACTGAATTTGAAATCCATCTCAAGGCGCAGTTTCATCAAGGGAAGCCTTGGCGCGGCCTGTGCCATGGCAGCAACCCCCAAAGCGTCGATGGCCGCCGAGGACGAACCGCTGGCGACGCTGATCGATATCCGCAAGTGCATCGGGTGCGAAGCCTGCGTCGAGGCTTGCCATGATGCCAATGGCCACAAGTTTCCGGTGCCACAAAAACCCTATCCGAAAATGTATCCGTCCAGAGTCCAGGTGTCGGACTGGTCCGAGCGCCAAGACGTCAACGACCGGCTGACGCCTTACAACTGGCTCTACATCCAGCACGCCACGGTGACCATCGACGGCGAGCAGACCGAGCTGACCATCCCGCGCCGCTGCATGCACTGTGTCAATCCGCCCTGCGTCAAGCTCTGCCCCTGGGGCGCGGCCTACCAGGAGCCCAACGGACTTTCGCGCATCGATGCCGATATCTGCCTGGGGGGCAACAAGTGCGGCGCCGTCTGCCCCTGGCATGTGCCCCAACGCCAGACCGGGGTGGGGCTTTACCTCGATCTGCTCCCTTCCCTGGCCGGAAACGGAGTCATGTACAAGTGCGACCGATGCTACGACCGTCTGGCCGAAGGGGAGTTGCCCGCTTGCATCGAGGCCTGCCCCGAGGAGGTTCAGACCATCGGGCCGCGCAGCCGGATTCTGGCCCAGGCCCGGGCCATCGCCGATGAGATCGGCGGCTACCTTTACGGGGCCGAAGAAAACGGCGGCACCAACACGATCTACGTCTCACCGGTGCCCTTTGAAGAGATCAATGCCGGCAGCCACTACGGGCCGGGGAAGCCGCCCATGGAACCGGTAGCCGA
The DNA here is from genome assembly GCA_963668645.2 of Desulfobacterales bacterium. Taxonomy (GTDB): domain Bacteria; phylum Desulfobacterota; class Desulfobacteria; order Desulfobacterales; family UBA2174; genus UBA2174. The sequence goes on along the minus strand of CAXXWC010000019.1, from coordinate 470,834 downwards.
CCAGATGAAACAGGGCAACCGGCTGGCTGCGGCGATGGTCGTGGCCCCCCTGGCCGGTGTGGGGGCGGCCCTGGCCCGGATGATGCGCAGCGGCGGGGCGAATCTCGGACGGTCGACCGCCGGTCCGAAAGAGGGCCAAAATGCGCCGGTGGAAAGGTAGATTGCCAAAGATGGCCAACAACACCAAGAGATCTGTCCAGGCCAAGGGCTTGGGTCGGCTTTATGGGCTCACCTTCGGCCTTCTGGCATTGACCGGGTTTGCCCAGATGCCGATTTTCAAACGCTACTACATCGCCGACATCCCCGGATTGGGATGGCTGGCCCAGTTTTATCTCACCCATCTGATGCACTACGTTCTGGCGGCCCTGCTGCTGGGAATCGTGGCCTACACGGTTTTGGATTTTTTCCTCGACCGCAGCAAGGCCCGGCGCCTGACCGCCTCGGGATGGCTGCGGGCCGTTATCCTCGCGGGCCTGGTGATCACCGGAGGGCTGCGGGTGATCAAGAACTTTTCCGGGGTTTACATGCCTGCCGGGTGGATCGTGTCCCTTGATATGCTGCACCTGGCCCTGGTGATGGGATATTTACTCGCAGCCTTCTATGCACTGATCGGGAAAAAGCGGTGGACAAGCAACGGCTGATCAACTATTCAAAACGGGAGACCCGCTCCATGTCTGAAACCTTACTACTTCTGATAGTCATCGGCATCTGGGTCGCGTTGCAGGTTTGGATCCTGCCCAGGTTGGGAGTTTCCACCTGAATGCGCGACGCTTGTCAGGTGACAAGTTCGAAAACGCATGCCCACGTCGCCGACGACCAAGCCCAGGCAAATCGAGGATCGCGACAGCCCCCTGATCCGGGCGATCCAGGCCGGTGAAACCGAAAAATTCTACGAGCTGGTTCAGCGCTACCAGCAGGCGCTATTCAACTTCGGCCTGCGCATGTGCGGTCACGCCGCGGATGCCGAAGACATGGTTCAAGATACCTTTCTCAACGTATTTCGATACTTGAAGGATTTTCGATTCGAGAGCCAATTCAAGAACTGGCTCTACCGGATTGCGGCCAGCACCTGCATCAAGCGGAGGCGGCGTTCGAAATACGCCCCGGAGCCGGAACTCAGCCTGGAAGACTTTTTGCCGGGCGATGAAAGCGCTGTGAGCGGTGAAACCCCTCGCTGGGCGCGCGAACCGCTGGCCCATCTTCTCGACCAGGAACTGGCCGGGAAGATTCAGGATGCCATTGTGGCGCTGCCCGAAAAGTATCGCCTGGTGCTGGTGCTGCGCGACTTGGAAGGCTTTTCCACCGAAGCCGCGGCTCAGATCCTCAACCTGACGCCGACCAACGTCAAGGTCCGGCTCCATCGGGCGCGCCTCTTTGTGCGAGAACAGCTCAAGGAATATTTCCGCCATGACCGAACCTCAACCGCCGTCTGATTCCCATCATCGGCACTGCCTGGAACTGTTCGCCCGGCTCTCGGAATATCTCGACCGGGAACTGGACGAGATTCAATGCGAGCAGATCGAGGGCCACTTGAAACAGTGCGCTCCCTGCCAGGCGTGCCTGGCCACCTTGAAGCAGACCGTGGCCCTTTGCCACCAGATGCCGGCGCAGCCGGTGAGCGGTGACTTCGCCCGCCGTTTGCGGGCGGCCATCCAGGAAATGGCCGCCGCGGCCATGGCCGGGCAGCGGTAGCGGCAGGGAACATGGATTGCGTCCTGGTGACACCTGCCCGCAGAAACGCAGCGGGGTTTATTGACATCCTATCCTCCCATACGATACCTTTGACATTCATCGAAAAGGGGGCGGGCGGGATGCGACCATGATCATCGGACTGGATGTTGGCGGCACACACACGGATGTGATCCTCCTTGGCACCGAGGGATTGGTGGCCAGCGTTAAGGTGCCCACCGACCCTGAAGACCTGTTCCACACCGTGCTCAAAGGCGTGGAGCAGATCACCGCCGGGATCGCACCGGGCCGCATTGATCGGATCGTGCTGAGCACGACCCTGACCACCAACGCCATCGTTCAGGATCGCGTTACCCCGGTGGGAATGATCGTTTCGGCAGGGCCGGGTATCGACCCGGACTTTTACCGCACCAACGCCCATTATCAGGTCGTGGGGGGGGCCATCGATCACCGGGGGCGGATCGTGGAAAACCTCAACCCCCGCGACATCAAGGCCATCGCCCGCGGGTTCAAGCGTGAAGGGATCCGCCATGTCGGGGTGGTGGGCAAGTTCTCGGTGCGCAATCCGGTCCACGAACTGGAGATCGAGCGGATCCTGGGCGACGATTTCGAACGGATTTTTCTCGGGCATCGGGTGGCCGGGAGCCTGAATTTTCCCCGGCGCATCGCCACCACCTACCTCAACGCCGCCGTCTATCCTATTCACCGCGAATTTTTTGCCGCCGTTCAGCGTTCCCTGAAGGAAAAAGGACTGGCCGTACCGATCCGCATCCTCAAGGCCGACGGGGGCAACATGCGGTTCGAGGCCTCCATCGATGCGCCGGCCCAGACCATCCTTTCCGGGCCGGCGGCCAGCGTCATGGGGTCGCTGGCTTTTGCCCCGGACGAGGACGAGGCCCTGATCTTCGACATAGGCGGCACCACCACCGACATGGCCGTCATGGTCAACGGGGTGCCCCTTTTAGATCCGGCCGGGATCGAATTGGGCGGCTACAAGACCCTGATCCGGGCCCTGGAGACCCACTCCATCGGTCTGGGCGGTGACAGCCACGTGCGCCTGGAAAACGGTGAACTCAAGATCGGCCCGCGGCGTGCCGGTCCGGCCATGGCATACGGCGGACCGGCCCCGACCCCCACCGACGCCATGTTCGTTCTGGGCATGATCCGCACCTCGGGACGAGAGGCTGCCCAGGCGGGGATCGCCCCCCTGGCCGCCGAGATGGGGCTGGCCCCCGAAGAGGCCGCCGCACGGATTTTCGACCAGACCTGCCGCATGATGCTCGACGCGGCGGAGGCCATGATCCGGCGCATCAACAGCAAGCCGGTCTATACGGTGTACGAGATGCTCGAAGGCCATACCGTCCATCCCAAGAAGATCCTGATCCTGGGCGGCCCGGCTCTTTATTTCGCCAACCGGCTCGAAGAGTTGTCCGATTACAAGGTGGGGGTCATTCCGCGCTGGAAAGTGGCCAATGCCATCGGTGCGGCTCTGGCGCGCACCACCTGCGAGGTGACCCTCTTTGCCGATACCGAGCGGGGAATCGTCACCGCCCCGGAGGAAAACTACAGCGAGACGGTGGGCAACCGTTTTTCGGGCGAAGAGGCGGTCCAGTTGGCCTTCCGCCTCCTGCGCGACAAGGCCGCCCGGCTGGGCGGAACCGCCGAAGCCCATGAGGTGGAGGTGGTGGAAAACCTTCAGTTCAACATGGTGCGCGGCTTTTACACCTCCGGCAAGAACATCCGCGTACGGGTGCAGGTCAAGCCGGGGCTGATCCAGGGCTACGATCCGGTGGCCGGCCGGCTTACCGACTGACCGGCTGTGGGCCGGGATCGGCCGTTGGACTTATAGATCGAATCATCTTTGATGGGCCGCTGCAATGGGGTCCCACCGCCGCAGCGTTTCGAGGCATTCCATGCTCACCGCCAGACATAAAACCGGCCTGGTCTTTTTTCCGGCCTTCGACTGGGCCATCAGCCCCACCCATCCCGAGCGCGAGGAGCGGCTGCTCTACACCCAGGACCAGGTCTTTGAAGAAGGGCTTTTCGACATCGAGGGAATCCGCGAATTCAAGCCGGACCTGGTGACCATCGACGATGTGCAGCGGGTGCATTTTTGCGTCCCAGATCCCTGGGCGGTGATGACCGAATCGCATTTTATCAGCGCCGGAGGCGCCAAGACAATCGGCATGGCGGTAATGGACCGCAAAGTCGAACGCGGCTTCGCCCTGGTGCGCCCCCCCGGCCATCATGCCATGCGGGTGGTCCACGGCAGCCGCGGGTTTTGCGCGGTGAACATCGAAGCGATCATGATCGAGTTCCTGCGCGCCCGCTACAAGGTGCGGCGGGTCGCCATCGTGGACACCGACTGCCACCACGGCGACGGGACCCAGGATGTTTACTGGCACGATCCGGAGACCCTGTTCATCTCGGTGCACCAGGACGGGCGCACCCTCTATCCGGGCACCGGGTTCACCAACGAGCTGGGCGGTCCCAACGCCCTGGGCACCACGGTCAATATTCCCCTGCCGCCCCATACCGGCGAAGAAGGGTTCCTCTACGCCCTGGATCATGCCATCCTGCCGATCCTGAGCGAGTTCAAGCCCGATCTGATCGTCAATTCCGCCGGCCAGGACAACCATTACTCGGATCCCATCACCAACATGAATTTTTCGGCCCAGGGCTATGCGGCCCTCACCGACCGGCTCAAGCCGGACATCTGCGTACTGGAAGGCGGCTACAGCATCGAAGGGGCCCTGCCTTACGTCAACGTGGGGATCATTCTGGCCCTGGCCGGAGTCGATTACAGCCGGGTACGCGAGCCGGCCTACGATCCGGAGCGCATCCGCCAACCGGCGATGGTGACCCGGCGTATCGAGGAGACCTGCAAAGAGGTGATGGCCCTCTGGGACCAGCGCCAGCGGCTACGCGAGCGGGCAGGGGAGGCCGGCCAGCTCGTCGAGCGCGAACGCACACTCTTTTACGATACGGACAACATCCTCGAACGGCAGAAGGAAACCATCCGGGTCTGCACGGAGTGTGGCGGGGCCTGGAAGATCGATTCCACCTCGGACCGGCGCCGGCGCATCCTGGCGGTGCACGTCCCCCGGCTTGCCTGCCGCGCCTGCCAAGAAGCCGGGTATCGCTGGTTCGACCAGGCGGCGGCGAAAGATTTCGAAAAGATTTTTCTCCAGGACCGCACCAAGGACAAGTTCCGCACCAAGGGCGCTGCCAATTCCAAGGTTTGAATACCCTCCTGTGATGAACACCTTTTCCCGGAGTCCGATGCAGATGGATGCTTTGTGCCAAGGCAACGAGGACCTGATTCGGCGCTTGCGCCTCAGGTCACGCGTGATCCGGGCGGTGCGTCGTTTTTTCGAGGCCCAGGGCTACCTGGAGGTGGAAACCCCCTGCCGTATACCGGCTCCGGCTCCCGAGCTGCACATCGATGCCCCCCCGGCGGATGGCTGGTTTTTGCAAAGCTCTCCCGAGCTTTGTATGAAGCGGCTGCTTGCGGCCGGGTGCCGGCGGATCTTCCAGATCTGCCGTTGCTTTCGCGCCGGCGAGCGGGGCCGAAAGCATCTGCCGGAATTGACCATGCTCGAATGGTATGCCACCGGAAAGAACTACCGGGATCTGATGGACGATTGCCAGCTTTTGGTGCCTGCCGTGGCCAGGGATCTGGGGCGTGGTACAAAGCTGGTCTACCAGCAGGGCGAGGTGGATCTGACACCGCCCTGGGAGCGGCTCAGCGTAGCCGAAGCATTCAGGCGCTATGCGAAAATTTCTGCGCCCAGGGCCTTGGAAGAGGGTCGTTTCGACGAGATCATGGGATTGGAGATCGAACCGCGTCTGGGACGGGGGCGGCCGGTGTTCGTGTATGACTATCCGGCCCCTTGCGCGGCCCTGGCCCGCCTGCGGCCAGACGATCCGGGCGTCGCCGAACGCTTCGAACTTTATATTGCAGGGCTTGAGCTGTGCAACGGCTTCAGCGAGCTGACGGATCCGGCCGAACAACGGCGCCGTTTTGCCGCTGAAGCCGAAGCCCGGCGCCGGGCCGGCAAGGCCGTCTACCCGGTGGCCGAACCCTTCCTTGCCGATCTGGCCCGCATGCCCCCGGCGGCCGGCAACGCCCTGGGCATCGACCGGCTGGTGATGCTCTTTGCCGATGCGGCCGCCATCGACGAAGTGGTGGCCTTCACTCCAGAGGTGCTCTGAGACCGGCACCTCGGTTTGGCCAGGAGGATGGAGAGGGTGTCCAAAATTTGAACCTTGGGTCCATTGCCCACATCAAGGCAAATGATATGATCCGATCCGGACCGATTCAGAAGTGGGGCTGTTTGCCCGGCTGCCCGCTGCCGGCAAGCTTGGACAGCAGGCTTTCGCCGTCATCTTTATATCGTTCTTTGATGACCAGGATCTCATCGATTGCAGAAAAGAAAGCGTTTACCACCTGCGTGTCGAAATGGTTGCCGCTGCCTTCCTTGATGATGCGAAAAGATTTGTCTACGGAAAACGGCTCTTTGTAGGGTCTTTTGGATGTCAGAGCGTCAAAGACATCGGCAATCGCTGCGATTCGTCCGGCAATGGGGATTGCTTCCCCTTTCAAACCGCTCGGATATCCGCTGCCGTCCCAGCGTTCATGGTGGGTCAGGACGATGGTTTTGGCCATTTGGATAAAGCCTTCTTTCGAACCTTCCAGGATTCTTATGCCGTTGGCCACATGCTGCTTCATGATTTCCCACTCTTGTGCATTGAGCTTGCCGGGTTTGAGCAGGATGCGGTCCGGGGTTCCGATCTTGCCGATATCGTGCATGGGGGCCGCATATAAAATGGCTTCTATGGCCTCCCCATCCAAACCCAATTTACGGGCCACCGCGGCCGCATAGTTGCTCATGCGCAGAATATGGGCACCGGTGTCTTCGTCTTTGAATTCAGCGGCCCGGGAGAGTTTGTGAATGGTATTGAGCGAGGCGCCCTTGATCGTTTCGAGGGCTTTGCGCAGCTGACCGGTGCGGACCTTGACCAGTTCATCCAGGACCCGATTCTGGTCGTAAAGTGCCAGATGGGTCTTCACCCGTGCCCGCACGATCGACGGATTGATCGGCTTGGTGATATAATCGACGCCCCCCAGGTCGAATCCTTTTTCCTCGGCCTCGGATTCCTTCAGGGCCGTTACGAAGATCACCGGGATCTTGCGTGTGTTCGGATTCTGCTTGAGCCGCCGGCATACCTCATAACCATCCATGCCCGGCATTTCGACATCCAGCAGGATAAGATCCGGAGGGCTTTTGACCATCGCGATGGCAAGCGCTTTTTCACCGCTGACGGCGAACTTGACCCGGTAGTCCCTGCGCAGGATTTCGACAAGCACGCCGATGTGTTCGGGGGCGTCGTCGACAACGAGCACAGTCTGTTTATCGACATGCCGATCAGCCATTATCCGTTCCTTTTAGCCGGCGGACAAAGCGGTCAAGTTTCGCCAGGGCCGTTTCGGTGTCAAAGTCGCTCAAAGCCTCTTCGATCAAATCCAAACCATTCATCTTATCCGACCCCTTCAACGCTTCCCTGGCCAGCTCCAGTTTTTGCAGGGCATCGGCATCGTTGTCTTCAAGCAGTGCTTTGAGTTCATCCAGAAGTAAAAGCGTTTCGCGGATATTGCCCGGTCTGCCGGCAGGCTCGGGCCGGGTTTGCGCCTTGGGGCCATTCAGTGAGGTGATGCTCTGGACAACGGTCTGCAGGCAGACCGATACTCGATCGAAAAGTCCGTCCAGGTCGTTGTCCTGGTTCTTGAGGGCCGCCTCCAACATGGCGGCCGCCTCGGAAAGCGTCTGGGCGCCGACGGTTCCGGCAACCCCCTTCAGGGTATGGGCCAGCCGGGTCGCCGTTTTTGCGTCCCCGGATTTCAGGGCGTCCCTGATCGCTTCCACCTCACCGGCATGACCGGTGGTAAATTTTCGAAGCAATTTCCGGTACAGGGACTGATTGCCCCCGATCCTGTTCAGGGCGCCGCGCAGGTTGATCCCCGGCAGGGAATCGGGCAGGGATGACGGGTCGTGGTACGTGGGGACCTGCGTGGCAATGCGCTCTTTTGCGGCGGGCGGATTCTGCCTGTTTGCGGGTGTGATCCAGCGGGCCAATGCCGAGAAGAGTTCTTTGGGGTCGACGGGTTTGCTCACATAGTCGTTCATTCCGGCTTCGGTGCACAGACGCCTGACTTCGCCCACCACCTCAGCGGTCATGGCGATGATGGGGATGGGCGTTTGGCGACCGGTGTCTTCGGATGAACGACCGGCCTCCCAGGCACGGATGCGGCGGGTGGCTTCGTAACCGTCCATTTGCGGCATCTGCAGATCCATCAGTACGGCATCGAACTGCGGTTGGTCCTGTTGCCGGAACCGCTCGACGGCCTGCCTGCCGTTGCCGGCCATGACCACCTGAAACCCGGTATTTTCAAGCAACCCCCTGGCCACTTCCTGGTTGGTTTCGTTGTCTTCCACCACAAGGATAACGGCGCCTCGAATGGCGTCGAATTGTTCGGGAACCGGCATCACCGTTTCCTCCAGTGCCGATTGCGGCGGGTTTCCGTGACCGAAAACGGCGATGACGGCATCGAAAAGGGTCGATTGAGTGGCCGGCTTGGGCAGCAACCCCTTTATGCCGAGTGTATCGGCCTCATGCCAGTCCTCGTTCCAACCGTCGGAAATGAGCAAAATGACGGGAATAAGGGGCCGGGGACCGGGGGGCAGAGATGAACGGCAGGTTTCCAGTTCGCGAATGCGGCGGATCGCCTCCAACCCGTCCATTTCCGGCATCATCGAATCCATCAGCACCAGGTCGAAGGGGGCGGCTTGCGAAACCCACACGCGTTCCAGTTCACGGATCGCCTCTTCGCCGGAAGCCGCGGGGGTGGCCACGAACGATAGAGATTCCAGGCAGTGGGTCATCACCCGGAGCGCGGTGGAATTGTCGTCCACCACCAGGACCCGCAGTCCCGCCATGTCCGCGGAGGGCAGGGCGAGGCGGCGCTCCGCCTCGCCCGTGGTGCCGAATTCCGCGGTGAAAATGAAGGTGCTGCCCAGTCCCGGCGTGCTTTCCACCCGGATCGTGCCACCCATCAGGTGCACCAGCCGCTTGCTGATGGCCAACCCAAGGCCGGTGCCGCCGAATTTGCGGCTAGTCGACGTGTCGGCCTGGCTGAAGGGATCGAACAGCCGGGAGATCTGGTCCGCGTTCAGGCCTATACCCGTATCTCTGACCGAGAACTGGAGCAGAACCCTGCCGTCCACCTCCCACAAGCGCTGGATCGAGACGTCCACCTCACCGCGCTCGGTGAACTTGACCGCATTGCCGATGAGGTTCAACAGCACCTGCTCCAGGCGGAAGGGGTCGCCGACCAAGGCAAGCGGCACCTCCGGTGAGGTTTCAATGACAAACTCCAGCTTTTTTTCATAGGCCTTTAAACGAATCATGTTCGAGAGGCTGTTAAAAACCTGGTTCAGCATGAATCGGGTGGACTCGATCTCGATTCGGCCGGATTCGATTTTGGAGATGTCCAGGATGTCGTTGACGATATTCAGCAGGCTGGTTGAGGCGGAATGGATGTTGGCCACATAGCGCTGCTGGGCCGGCGACAATCCGGTCTGGCCGAGCAGGTGCGCCATGCCGGTGATGGCGTTCATGGGGGTGCGGATTTCATGGCTCATGTTGGCCAGAAAATCGCCCTTTGCCCTGCTGGCCTGGTCCGCCTCGTCTTTGGCCTTGCGCAGCGCCAGTTCGTGCTCTTTACGCTCCGTGATGTCCCGGATCACGCCCACGGTGCCGACAAACATCTTGTCCTGGTCGCCCCCGAGCGTACTGTACAGACCGGAGCTGTTGACCTCCACCACCACCACATCTTCGACGAGGGCTTCGAGCATAAAGGTTCCCGCCATGGCCCCTTTCTTGGGTATCAGGCGGACCTCGAGCCCGTGGGTCCGCCTGGCTCCGGTGCGCCGTTCGTCGAAGAGCCTGGGGGCGTTGCCGTCGCCGGTGGTTTTGCCCGCGTACAGTGGCAGCACCTCTTCCCGGCTGACCTGCCGCACGTCTATGGGAAAAATGATTTCACTGAAATGTTTTCCGACCAGTTCTTCAGGAGTGTAGCCGAGGCTCGAAATCGATTCGTTGACGAATTCGAAGATCCCGTTGCGGTCGATCCGGTAGACAATATCCGGCACGGTGGTCACCAGCGTCTTGAATTTTTCTTCGGAGATCTGCAGGGCGCGGAACTGCTCCTCGAGCAGCCTTTTGGCTTTGCGCAGCTGATGCCGGGTATTCAACCCGAACAGGGCCGAGAAGCAGAGGCGGAAATACTGGGAAATGTAGTCTTCTTCCGGGGTCTGAAGGTCCCACAGGAGGGCGGCCGCCAGCGTATCCGCGTTGACGTGCGACTTGAAACAGTGGCGCCTGCGGCCGAATCCTTCCGGTTCCAGGGGGCATTGATCATGCCGGCATTCGCCGCTGGTGCAACGGTTGAAGGAACCGGGGGGCAGCACCAACCCTTTTGACCAGTTCGCCGGGACGCTGCCGCTCAAGCTGATCACCTTCAGCTCCCGGTTTTGCATCAGGACGATGGCGCCGCCCTCGCAGGTGCCCAAAGGCGGTTGCAACCCCTCCAGAATGATGTCGCCGCCTGTTTCGGCTCTTTGGGCCCGTTCCACTTTTTCCAGGATGTGAAAAGCGTGGGCCATGCCTTCGTTGGTCGAAAGTAGCAGGGCAAAAATGTCGGCCCTTTCCTTCTCGGCCACCTTCTGTTCGGAGATGTCGGTTCCGTAAGCGTAGATGCGGTTTGGATCCGCAACGGAGACGAAAGTAAACAGGTAGTGCCGGTCCCCGATGGTAATTTCGGCCGTTACCGGCTCTTTCTTCTCTGCCAGTTGGGCCAGATAGGGTTGGAACAAGACCCTGCAGAAATTACGGCGGTCTGCAAACCCTTTCAGGCTTGTTTCGAGCAGCCGGTCCGCCGCCGGGTTGCTGAACAGTACATTGCAGGAGGCATCGAGCTGGAAAGCGGGGAATGGATTCGAGCGGGAAAACGAGGCCAGTTGGTCGGTCGTATTCTGCGCCCTGTCCTTTTCTTCCATGATCCGGCGGGATTGTGCATAGGCCTTGGCCAATTCGGCCGCCTGCTCCTCCAGCAAGCGATTGGATTCGCGAATCCGGTGTTCCACCTCCTTTTTGTGCAGTGCCATTTCAACAGTGGCCTGAAGCTGCACCTGGTTGAACGGCTTGACAAGGTAGCCGAGGGGATCCGTCTGTTTGGCCCGTTCCAGGATAGTCGTGGAGTTGGTGCCGGTCAGGTAAACCACCGACAGACTCAGTTCGTCTTTGAGAATCCGGGCCGCGTCGATTCCATCCATGCGCCCCGGCAGGCAGATGTCCATCAGCACCAGGTCCGGTTCCTGATCCCGGCACGTTTGGACGGCCTGCCGGCCGGTGGCGGCGATCGCCACAGGCCCGTGATCCATGCCTTCCAGCATCTTTTTGACCAGTTGGGCGATCGCCGCCTCGTCTTCGACAATCAGGATGCGCGCCATGGCAGGGCTCCGTTATCGATATTGGATTGATCCGGCCTTAATTAAGTGATCGTTTATCCGCTGCAAGGATGATGTCTGACCCGCTATGAACCGGCGGCCAGATTGTCCAGTGCCAGCCCGCACTGGTTGAGCATGATCGCGATGGCGTCGTCTCCCTCCACCCCAGGGGCGTTCATCACGAGAATGCCGTGAGCCCGGGTCCGGCCTTTCAATGGAAAGAGCCGCCAATCGACAAGGCGGTGGGGACCGAAGGTCGTCACTGCCGGACAATCCTCTCGGGATACGATTCTTCCCGAGGAGAGACATCGTTTCAGTATCGCTTCTTCATCCGCAAGGAAGCGGATTTCACCTTCGCCGTGCGGGAAATCCTTGGACAGCAGGCGGTTGGGATAAAGGCCGCTCCCTTCGAGGAGCAACAGAATGGCCTTATCCGTTTCGAACTCCGCGATTATTGTTTCCAGCAGTTTACGGCCGAGATCCCGGCGGTCGGCAAGGCCCATGATCTGCATGCCAAGGTGATGGATGGCCGCCAGTCGCGATTGCTGCATGAAGAGGATTTCGGTCATTTCCTCCAGTTCCTTGTGCTTTTGTTTAACCTCCTGGTGCAGGCTGGAAATGTTGAGCATCATGGCGGCGAATTGGGCGAACCACTGGCAAAGCTCCCGCTTGTCTTCAGTGACGCTGTCGATGGCGAAAAAGCCCAGTGCGCCGGAATAGCTTTTCATCGGAAACAGGGTAGGGGATGAAAATTCCGGAAACAGCCGGCCCTGTTCCGGCGCAAGGGGCGGCCACAAAACCCGTTGTTCATTGAGAACCGTGTTCAGGGGCGAGGCCGGTCCGGCATCCACGCTCCGGCGCTCCTGAATCGATACGGCCGCTCCGTCTCTGGCGATCTCTGCCGCCTCGCCGCCGTTCAACGTCAACCAGACGGCATTGTGGGCGCGGACGATTTTGTCGTGTATCTGGCTGGAAAAAAGAACGGCAAGTCCTTCCATGTCCGCCAGGTGCGTGGCGCCGAAAACGATGTGCTTCAAGGCGGACAGTTCCCCGTAAATCTGTTCGTATACGTGAAACATGTCCCGAAGCGCGCTGATTTGAATGCGTTCGTTTTTGTGGTCGGTCACGTCATCGCTCCATTCAAAAAATCTTCTCCGCCCTGCGATGGGATCGTGTTCATGATTTCGTACGGGATCCGTTCCAGGGGCGAAACGATGTTGATGGCGTCCAATGCGATGGCCGCCTTCGGCATCCCGAATATCAGGGATGTGGCTTCGTCCTGTGCGATGGTCGTACCGTTGCATTCCCGGATCTGCCGGATGCCCTGCGCCCCATCGCTGCCCATTCCCGTCATGATGACGCCTACGGCGCCGGGGCCGCAGGCGGCAGCCACCGATGAGAACAGGATGTTCGCCGACGGCTTGTAGAGGATATCGCGGGGTTCGTCTGAAAGCACCAGATGCAGCGAGCGGCCGATCCGCTTTACGGCGGCCTGCCGGCCTGATGGCGCCAGCAAAACGGTGCCGGGTTGGATCGGCTCCAGGTGGCCGGCGACTTTTACCGTCAGGGCGCAGGCACTGTTGAGTTTGTCCGCCAGGGCTTCAGAGAACCCCTGGGCAATATGCTGAACGATGACGATGCCGGCGGGGAACCTTTTCGGCAGCGCCGCCAAGACCTTTTCCAGGGCCGGAGGGCCGCCGGTGGAGGCGGCAATGGCGACAATCTCCCTGGCAATCGGCCGAGGCAACGCCTGCGAATCTATGCGCCTTTCGGCTTTTAGTCCGGGTACGGCCTGCGTCCGGCAGGCGTCGAGGGTGTGCCGGCTGGCATAGGCCATCCTGACCTTTTCGATGAGTGTTTTGCGGATGGTGGCGATGTCCAGGGAGACCGACCCCGAGGGTTTGGGGATGAAATCGACGGCACCACAGCTCAGTGCATCGACGGTCTGCCTGGCGTTTTCGTAAGTCGTGTGGCTGAGCATCAGGACCGGTGTGGGCATTTCCTGCATTATCTGTTTCAGGGCCGCCAGCCCATCCATCACCGGCATGACCACATCCATCGTGACCACATCCGGCCGAAGGACGTTGACCATCCGGATGGCCTCCGCCCCGTTTTCGGCGGTTCCGATCACCCGGATGCCCGGGTCCGTTTCCAGCAGGTTCGGCAGGGTGCGTCTGAGGAAAGCCGAATCATCCACAACCAGAACCCGAATCGGCCGCTGCACAGATTCCGACTTGATAAGACCACTGTTCATTGAAACGTTCTCCTCGACTCGTTTCGTTGGAAGACGTCGATTGCCTGTTCCATTTCCGATAAGATTCTGGGGAGATTCAGAACTGTGAGCATGCGCCCTGCCACCATCCCTAGACCCTGCAGGTACTGCGCGTCGATTCCGGCTTCACCGTCCGGGGGCGGCTTGAAGATCTGAGGTGGTAAACGGACCAGTTCGCCGATACCATCCACGGCGGCACCTACCGGCGATCCGGCATGGTTGATCACCACGATACCGTCCCCTGCGGTTCGGGGCCCTGGGTTCAGCCGCAAAAACGGGCGCAGGTCGATCAACGGCACGATGGTGTTGCGCAGATTGATCAACCCCAGGAAAAAGCCGGGCATGTTGGGCAGCGGCATGACCGGAACGGGCTTGATGATCTCAGCCACGTGACCGACGTGCGCCCCGTACCGCTCGCCGTCCAGGTCGAAGGTGACGATCCGTTGAAGATCCTGGCGGGGACCGTCGTCCCCAGTGCCACGGATCTTTCCGTCCGGCGCTCCTCTTATTTTTTCATAAGGATCACCGCCATCGGGGGCATAATCGCGGGCCAAAATCTCATCCAGTTTGAGGACCACCAGAAACCGGCCGTCCACAAAGACGCAACCCTCGATAAACCGGGTGCTGACGCCGCCCACCATCTCCGTCGGCGCTTCGATGGAATCGGCCGGCGTTTTGGTGATGTCACAGACTGCATCGACTCTAAGCCCGATCGGCTGGCCTTTCCATTGGACCACGATCACGCAGGTGTCGGCTGTCATTTCACCTGTGCCCAGCCGCAGCCTTTTTTTCAGGTCGATGACCGGTGTGACCCTGGATCTCAACGGCATCACCCCGTCTACGAAATCCGGCGCTTCCACCACCGCTGACAACTCGGGGGTGCGGACGATTTCCCGGACATGATGCATTGCCAGGGCGTGGGCCTGTCCCTGAAGGGAGAACACCAGCAGGGGGACCGCTTCCACGGTTGCTGTTTGCCGGCAGTGTCGGGATGCTTGTTCGGTATCTTCCATAACGCCGTTCCAGACGGTCTGCACTTGCGACCGCGACGAGCTCGAAGCGCGATGCTCCGGCCCCGTGCTATTGAACCGTGAACTGATCGGTGACTTGCTTCAGTTCTTCGGCCATGTCGTTGAGATCCTGAATGGCCCTGGCTACCTCTTTGGCGCCTTTGGATGTCTGCTGGGTCGCCGATGAGATGCTTTGCAGAGCGGTGGAAATTTCCTCCGACGTCTTGGCCTGCTGTTCGGCGGCCGAGGAGATGACCTGCACCATATCCGTGGTGGAAACGACCCCCTCGACGATATCCTTCAGGCTCTGGCCGGCTTCCTGGGCCAGGGCGGTTCCCTTTTCCATGACGCCGGCGGCATTGTTGGTTTCTTTCTGGATCTCTTCGATGATTTGCGCGATTTCTCCGGTGGACCGGGTGGTGCGATTGGCCAGCTTTCTGATTTCGTCGGCCACAACTTCGAATCCCTTGCCCTGCTCTCCGGCTCTGGCCGCTTCGATGGAGGCGTTAAGGGACAAGATGTTGGTCTGAGCGGCCACATCTTCGATCAGACGGGTGATTTTGCCGATTTCTCCGGCGCGCAGGTTGAGCTTTCTCATGGAGTCGTTGGCCACGCTGATGCCCTGAACAGTGGCCTCCACCCTGCCCGATCCGCTTCGGGCCATCTCCGTTGCGGCCACGGCGGCCTGGGAGGTGCTCTTGGCGTTGTGGGAGACCTCCTTGACGGTGGCGGCCATTTCATCCATGGCCGTAGATGTTTTGATGATGTCGTTGGATTGAAATTCGGCCCCCCTGCTGATCTCCTCGATGGTGGCAGCGATTTCGTTGGAGGAAGTGGACAGCCTGGTGGAATTGTCGATGATGCTTTTGACAATGGTGCGGTTGGCGCCGATCATGTTATTGAAGGCGCGCATCAGCATTCCGATCTCATCTTTGCCGATCGCTTCGAGGCCGGCGGAAAGATCCCCTTTTTCGACCCGTTTGGTCAGTGCGATCAAACGCATGATGGGCCGGGTGATGGCCCGGGTCACCACCAAGGCGAGGGCCAGGCCGATAACGATCGCCAGCACCAGGCCGATGCTCATGATCCGGCCGGCCCGGGAGAGGCCGGCCTGGGCCTGGGCCAGTACCTGATCGGTCCGTTGCTCGCCGTTATCGGTGATTTTTCGGGAGCTGGCGAGCAGATCGGTCCTCAGTTCCTCCTCGGCTGTTACCAATTCCCGCAGTCGGGTCCAGTCTCCCTGAACGGTGATCAGAGCCTTTTCGTATTGCGCCAGCGCAGCCTGGATCGAATCGATCTGCTCCAGGTTGTCCTTGCGGATCGATATGGTGCGAAGGTCCGCCAGGTTTTGCCGGATTTCGGCGAACATGCCGAGTGCGTTGTCGATGATGGCCGGATCGTTGCGGGCCTGGGATTTGTTGGCTGCGATGCGGATGGTGTCGCCGAGGTGGATGACATGGTCGATCATGCCGATTTTACACAACCGGTCCAGAAGGCCTGCCGGCTCCGGGTCGGTACGGATCTGCTTTTCCATGAGGTCGCTTTGGATCTGCAGGAAGACGAGGCCGTGTTTCATGTACACGGCGGCCGCTTCGTCCAGTACGGCCCATTCACGGCGAATGGACGACTGGCGTCTCTCCGTTTCGTCCACCATGTCTTTATACTTTTTCGTCTGATTCTGAATCGCCCGGACCATCCCCTTCTGGTCGGAGAGAAAGCCTTTGGTTTCGGTCAGCTTGTCGGCACTGTCCAGGGACCGGGCCGTATCCTGGATCCACTTTCTGGATTCGGCCAAAAAGCGCTCTTTGCCGCTCGAAACATAGCGGGCCATGCTGTACATGGTCAGCAGGAAGGACCGTTCGATATCGTTGGCATACCGGACGGTCACGGTATAGCCGCCGGCCAGCCGGTCCGCTTCGTCCCGTATGGCCGACAGCCAGCGTACCGATAAGAATCCGAGAATCGTGATGATAGCGATCAGCACGAAGTAACCGGACCCGATCTTGAAGCCGACTTTCATGTCCTTAAAATTAGTCAACATAAGCCAACCTCCCTGTCCTGTTCGGTGCCGCTGCAAGGCGGTGCATGCCCGGTGAAAAACAGTGATTTTCACTCAGTGCGCACCAGGGTTTCCACATTTATGATGGGGGTGATGGTGCCGTCGGCCAGGATGGTGGCCCCTTCGATACCCGGCACATGACCGGTGAAATCTCCCAGGGATTTGATGACCACCTCGTGTTTTCCCAAAAGTTCGTCCACCCAGATCGCCGTCCGGGTTCCGGACTGTTGCACGATCACGATCGACAGCCGTTCAACCGGAGCCGCGGCGGCTTTCCGGGAAGGGTGAGGCTCCCGGCCGGGAGCCAAATGCAGCACCGTAGCGAGCCGTTTCAACGGGTGTGGGGTATCCCGGATGAACACCACCTCCTGCTTTTCAATGGTCTGGATCTCGGAAGCAGCGATATACAGGGTTTCGAGAACACTGCTGAGGGCAATTCCCCAGCACAAGCCGTTTGTTTTGACCAGCAGCACCTGGAGTACGCTCAACGTCAGCGGCAGGCGAAGCCGGAATGTCGTTCCCCGGCCCGGAGACGAACGGACCTTGACGGTGCCACGCAGTTGCCGGATCTGGTTTCTGACCGCATCCATGCCGACACCCCGGCCCGAAATATCGGATACCGTCTTGGAGGTGGTCAATCCGGGGGTGAAGATCAGGTCCGCAAGCCGGCCTTCATCGATTTGGAGGGCCTCCTCCTCGGACAGCACCCCTTTTTGCACGGCGGCCCGGACGATCTTTGCGGACTGAAGTCCCCGGCCGTCGTCAGCAACCTCGATGACGATATGATCTTTTTGATGCCGGGCCGTCAGGCCGATCAGCGCGAGCGGATCCTTGCCGCAAGCCGTTCTTTCTTCCGGTGTTTCGATCCCATGGTCAACCGCGTTGCGGATCAGGTGCATGAGGGGGTTGTACATCCGGTCGATGACACTCTTGTCCAGCTCCGTTTCCTTGCCGGTCATGGACAGGACCACGTGTTTGCCTTGTTCTCGGGCCATGTTGCGGACCATTCCGGGGAATTTGTTGAACAGCCACTCTATGGGCACCATCCGGATGCCCGTCATGGCTTCCTGGAGATGGCCGGTCAACCGGTCTATGGCCGATGAAACAGCTTCCAGTTCTTCGCTTTCCTGCCGTTGTGCATAATTATTCAAGCGGTTGCGGGCGATGATCAGTTCCCCGATCAGGTTCATCAGGCTGTCGAGCCGGTCCGTTCTGACCCGGACGGTTTGTGACGGTTGCAGCGACGGTGTGTCCGGGGTCTGCGCCTGGCTGTCCGGAGGGGCTTCGCCGGTTGTCTCAGGTGCCGGGCTGTCTGCGATGGGCAGGTTCCCGGGACGATTCACGTCACCGGCGGCCGGACCCCGGAGCCGGTCCAGCGCCGCCAGCACCGCGCCGGTGTCGATGTTTTCAGGTGCGCCCGCCATGGCGCCGCTTTTAAGCTGCCGGAGTATTTCGAGGCCTTCGAACATCACGTCGATCAACGGCGTCGATGCCCGAATTGTTCCCTCGCGAAGGGCTCCGAACACATCCTCCATTTTGTGGGCGATCTCCTTGGTCTGGTCCATTCCGACGAACGCGGCGGAACTCTTCAGCGTATGGACGATGCGAAAGATTTCATTGACCAGTTCCTGGCTGCCGGGTTTATTTTCCAGCTGCGTCAACTGCAGATTCAGCTTGTCGGTAAGCTCTTCGGCTTCGTCCAGAAAATCTTCCCGCATCCGTGCACGGATGGCGGCATCCATGTCTTCCATTTGCATGTCGGACATCAGGGCTTCTCCCTGTCTAAGCGATGCCGGATGCCGGGCCGACGATGTCCTGCACCACCCTGACCAGTTCGGACGGTTTGAACGGCTTGACGACGTAAGCGTCGGCACCCAGCGCCGTCGCCTCTTGCTTGTCCCGCTCCTGGCCTTCGGTGGTCAGCATGATCACGGGAATCGAAGCGGTATGCGTTTCGGCGCGGATCTTTTTCAACAGCGTGAACCCGTCCAGGCGGGGCATGTTGATGTCCAGGACAATGCCGTCGAATCGCTCTTTTGCCAGCGTTTCGAGCGCTTCCTGCCCGTCCGCGGCCGAAGTCACCGCATATCCCTGGCTCTTGAGTGTGTAGGCCACCATCTTGCGAATGCTTGAAGAGTCGTCCACGGATAAAATCTTTTTTTCCACGGTGTGCCCCTTTTCAATGGATCGTTTCCGCCGGCCTGCTACGGCTCCACAATCCGGATCCATCCTGTCGATGGAATGGGTTACAAATACGACGCTTCCGGCTTCCGGTAGGCGACCGTGCGTTTCAGTCGTACCGGTTCGAACAGGCTGGTTATTCTGCTGAGGCTTTCCGAAAGCCCCAGGAACAGGAATCCACCGCTTTTCAAGCAGCGGTAAATGTTCTCGATACACCTCTTTTTGGTTTCATCGTCGAAGTAGATGAGAACATTGCGGCAGAACACCGCATCCACCTGCCTGAACGGTGCGCCGATCGGTGCTTGCAGCAGGTTGAAACGGGCAAACCGGACCATGTTTTTGATCCGGCCTTCCAGCATGTAGGTCCCGTTGCCGTCCTGCCTGAAATGTTTGTGGCGAAAATGCGGCGGCGTGTGCCGTAATGCATGCCCATCATACCTTCCTTTTGCGGCGCGGTTGAGAACCGAACCGTTCACATCGGCGGCCAGGATCCGGACCGGCAGGCTGCCGGCATGCCACGGCCGGTCAGACAGCAGCATCGCCAGGGTGTAGGGCTCTTCGCCGCAGGCGCACCCGGCGCTCCATATCTGAAGCGGCACACCCGGTGCCAGGCGGCGCATCAATTGCGGTACCACTTGTTCGTAAAAGTCTTCCAGTTGGTCCATTTCCCGGAAGAAATAGCTTTCGTTGTTGGTGATCGAATCGATGAGGTGTCCCTCTTCCTGGGCTCCGTCAGGGTCGTAGCGGAGGTATAAATGATAGTCCCGGACCGATGTCATTCCCGTGGCGTTCATGCGCAAACGCAGCCGCGATTCGAAAAAATCTATCCTTTCATCACCGATCCGGATTCCGCATCGGTCCTTGATGAACGCGCGCATCCGTTCGAAATCCGCCCTGGCAAGCCCCTTGTCCATCTCCACCTTCATCGGGCCGCAAGGGGGCCGGTGGGGTCGGCCGTTCTGCGATCCAGCGCATTTTCGGCGGTCCTTCGAATTTCCATGTCCGGGTCGTCCAGCATACGGCCGAGCAGGGCATCCAGTTCAGGGGCTTGAAGTTTTTCCAGGGCCTCGAAGGCAGCGATACGCACCGGGACCTCGTCGTCATGCGCCACCGCCCGCAGGGCTTCGATCACGGTCGTGTCGCCGATGCAGCCCAGGGCTTCGACAGCGGCATACCGGACCCAGAGGTTTGTGTCTGCCAGTGCGTTTCGCAGCGACTCGGCGGCGTCGCGATTTCCGATCTTGCCAAGGGCCGTTGCCGAAGCCTTCTTCACCATCCAGTCTTCGTCTGCGAGACCGTCAATCAAGAGTTGGACGGCGCCATTGCCCCGCTGCCTGCCGGCGGACTCTGCGGCGACCCGCCGGACCGATGGATCGGGATCTTTCAGTGCCTTGGCTAGCAGGTGGTGCGTTCGATCCGTGCAGGTCCGGCCGATGCACCGGAGAGCCGCCGCCCGGACCGCCGGCTGCGGGTGGTCGAGCAAGGCAATGACATGATTCCAGACCGGACTGTCAACCTGGTGCGCCAGGGCATCTGCGGCCGCCTCCCGGACTTCGCGGCTGCTATCTTCAAGCAAGCGGGCCAGGTTCTCCAGCGTCTGGGGTGATGCGTTCTGTCCGATTCCTTCGATGCAGGCCTTTCGCACCCGCCAGTCGCTGTCATTCAAGTGGGCTGCCAGCTGTTCAGCGCCAAGCCCGGTGGGCAGGCCACCCCATGCCTTGGCCGCTTGCTCTCGTACCGAAGCGTCTGGATGCGCCAGGGCCTCGGCGAGCAGGCGGGCGGCCGTCGGCCCGCCGACGGTCCCTGCGATTTCCACAATCTGGGGTTGGACCACGGCGTTGCTGTCCCGATACAGGTGCGCCAGTTCTTCGGGGTGGCGCGATCCCAAGCGTTGCAGCGCCTGCCGGGCTTCCCCCGCGACAGCTTGGGTTTCGTCTTCCAGATGGTCTGAAACAATCTTCAAATGAGAGGCGTCGCCGATCCAGCCCAGCGCGCGCAGCGCGGCTTTTCGTTTGACCGGATCGACGGCTTGAAGGGCTGCGAGGGAGGCCGGCACGGTAAGGGAGGGCTGCCGGGCCAGCCGGGAAAACACACCGCAGGAGGCTGCCTGTTCTATTTTCACCAGCGCTGTGAGCGCATCGACCTGCATCTCGTTATCCTCAGAGTCCAGCATCCGGAGCAGAAACTCGACCGCGCCTGGATGGCCGATGCGGCCCAAGGCTTCGACAACGGCCGGGCGGGCCGCGGCGTCTTGCCGGCCGATGACGATCAGCGGTTCCACCGCCCCGGCGGCCTGCAAGGCGCCCAGCGCTTCGATGGCAGGAAATTTTGCCCAGGGATCTTCCAGCATGTCGAGCAGGCAGGGCACTGCCAGGGGGTTGCCAATTTTTCCCAGCGCCTCCACGCCGGCATAGCGGACGTTTTTCTGCGGATCGTCGAGAATGCTTTTCAGGTCGGAAAGCGTCTCGGCTGCACCGCTGTTTCCCAGAATGGTAGCGGTGTAAATCCGCATATCCGGATCCTGATCCTTGAGATAGGATCTGATCTGCTCGAGATGGCGGGGCACCAGATCGGCCAACACCGTCATGACCTGGGAGCGCAGGGCCGTGTTTTCGTCACGCAGGGTCTCCAGCAGCCGGGTCGTCATCGAAGCGTCGGCCACGGATTTCATGATCGCCGCCACGGTCGATCTCACCCGGAGGCTCGGATCGGACAACCCGCTGATAAGCAGATCGCGTGCTTCGACGTCATGCGATTGCCCGATGTCGCGGTAAATCAGCTCCCGTTTTTCCTCGCCGCCCTGGGTCAACCGGAGCCGGTAGTCGCCGATAAGGATAGATGAGGTAAACATAGCCCCAATTCTCCTGCCGGAGCTTTATCGGATTGGCGCTGATGATTGTGGATTCTTAACCGTGCGGTTCCTGCTCCGAACAGTTTTCGTTAAGGCAGAACAACTTAGTTTCGCATATAGTTACTAATTAATTTAATACAAACCCTATCTAGTTTCTAATCTATGTCAACAAAAAATATGGCGTACAGGAGGATTCGATTAAACGATCTCGGTAAATGCCGTTATCTGTGCGGCGGACGCCCGTAATTCGCTATCCGGCCGAAAATCAGCAAGAATTTTGAAAATATCGGTTTGCGGCGGACGGTAGAAGGAGTCGTCTGTGGCTTCGGTCTGGCTGGAATACAAAAAGAACGTGCTATCTTTGAAGTTCAGCCGAAGTCTTGGCCGCTAGGTGAATAGCTTTTGGCCTATCAGTATAAAGAAGATACAGATTGTTCTTTTCGGACCAGAGGTCGCAGAAAACACGAAGAAAATCCTGTAGAAGTTTCCGCTTTTTTTTCATTAAGTTTTTGACAATGACGACTTTTTGAAGAGATGCCTTTCGGCACCAGCATGGCAAGCATGCATTTGCATGTTTTTCAGCCTATGGTGAATTTGCGCCGGTCGAGACTGCGGTACTGGATCGCTTCGCCGATATGCCCGGGGGTGATGGCCTCGGCCCCTTCCAGGTCGGCGATGGAGCGGGCGATCTTGAGCACCCGATTGTAGGCCCGGGCCGAAAGGCCGAGGCGGTCCACCGCGTTTTCCAGCAGCCGGTGGCCGCCGGCGTCCACGGCGCAAAAGCGCCGGATGTGGCGACTTTGCATCTGGGCGTTGCAGTGCAGCGCTGTTCCGGCAAAGCGTTGCACCTGACGCCGGCGGGCGGCCGCGACCCTTTCGGCCATATCGTCCGAGGAAGCGCCGCCCACACCCTTGCCGGCCAATTCACGGTAGGCCACGGCCGGCACCTCCACATGAATGTCGATGCGGTCGAGTAAAGGACCTGAGATCTTGCTGCGGTAGCGCCGGATCTGAGTGTGGCTGCAGCGGCATTCGTGGCGCTCGTCGCCCCAAAAACCGCATGGGCACGGATTCATGGCCGCCACGAGCATTACCGCAGAAGGGTAGGTCAAGGTCGAGGCGGCGCGGGCGATGGTGACTTTGAGATCCTCCAGGGGTTGGCGCAGGACTTCCAGGACATGCTTTTTATATTCGGGCATTTCGTCGAGAAACAGGACCCCGTTGTGGGCCAGGCTTACCTCGCCGGGCCGCGGTACGTGGCCCCCGCCGATCAGGCCGGCATCCGAGATGGTATGATGGGGGGCGCGAAAAGGGCGCCGTGTCACCAAAGGATGCCCTTCGGTGAGCAGCCCCACCACGCTGTAAACCTTGGTGGTTTCGATGGCTTCGGCGAAACTGAGCGGGGGCAGGATCGTGACCAGTCGCTTGGCCAGCATGGTCTTGCCCGAGCCGGGCGGTCCGATCATCATTAGATTGTGGGATCCGGCTGCGGCGACCTCCATGGCCCGTTTGACATACTCCTGGCCCATGACTTCGCAAAAGTCTCCCGCATCGTCCGTGCCCCGGGCAAAAAGGGCTGCAACATCGATTTTCAGCGGGGGCACGGCCGCCACGCCGCGTAAAAATTCAACCACCTGGGGCAGATCGATTACCGGATAGACATCGATGTCCCCCACCACGGCGGCTTCGGGGCCGTTTTCGCGGGGTACGATGATCCCGGCCATGCCGGCGGCCCGGGCCCGCAGCGCCATGGGCAAGGACCCGTTGACCGCCTTGACCCGGCCGTCCAGAGAGAGTTCCCCTGACACCAGATAGCGGTCAAGGCGGGCCTGGGGCACGATTCCGGTGGCGGCCAGCAGTCCCAGGGCCACGGGCAGATCGAAGCCGGTGCCTTCCTTTTTTATGTTGGCCGGTGCCAGGTTGACGGTAATCCGGTCTTCGGTAAATTCGTAGCCGGAGTTGACGATGGCGGCCTTGACGCGCTCCTTGCTCTCTTTGACCGCCGTCTCGGGAAGCCCCACGGTGGTATAGGCCGGCAGGCCCGCGGCGATATCCACCTCCACTTCCACCAGGTAGGCATCGATTCCCATCACTGCACTGCTGTGCACCTTGGCCAGCAAAACGCCTCCCTCAAAGGCCCTGCATCGGCCGGTGTCCTGCGTCCCATCCGTGTTGAAGTCAGCCTGTTGAAAGGTGGAAAAGGGCGCCGGTCAGCCGAATATCGGGCGGTTGTGTCGGAATAGCTTGCCAAACAGGGGAGTCCTGCGATAAAAGGCATCATTTTAGTACAATGTAACGTGCCTGATTGTAAACAGAACTTTTAAATCCACGTCCATCGGCAAGGCTTCGGCGCTTTTCAGCCGGGTCGCGAACCGCAGGATCGAACCAATTGCGTGGAAGGCCGCCCAAGGCGGCGGGACGAGAAGCAGTCACATCATGTATCCTTACCTCCAGCAGCGCACCCTGGCGCGCCCGGTTCATTGTTGCGGCGTCGGTCTGCACTCGGGAAAATCCGTCAACCTGACCATCAAACCGGCTCCGGTGAACCACGGCATCAAGTTTTTCCGCACCGATCTGTCCGATTCACCGGGCATCAACGCCCATTTTAACCGCGTGGTCGATACCAGCCAGGCAACGGTCATCGGCTACAACGGGTTCATCGTCTCTACCATCGAACATCTGATGGCCGCTTTTGCCGGTCTTTGCATCGACAACGCCCGCGTTGAACTGGATGCTTACGAGGTGCCGGTGATGGATGGCAGCGCCGGGCCGTTCACCAGCGAACTGAAAGCGGCCGGGATTGTGGCCCAACCCGGTCCGCGGTGCTATTTCGTAGTCAAGGAACCGATCATTCTCAAAGAGAGCGGCAAGGCGGTCAGCCTCTACCCGGCCGATACGTACACCATCAACTGCACCATCGCATACGACAACCCGGCCATCGGTCGCCAGTCGCGCACCGTCGAGGTTTCCGATCAGGTCTTTGCCCGGGAGATCGCCGGCGCCCGCACCTTCGGGCTCTTGCAGGATATCGATTATATGCAGCAATATGGTCTGGCCAAAGGGGGTAGTCTGGCCAACGCCGTGGTGGTTGACAAGGATCGGGTCCTCAACGAGGAAGGGCTGCGATTCGCCGATGAATTCGTGAGGCACAAGATCCTCGACTGCATCGGGGATTTTTCCCTCCTCGGTCTGCCCCTCTTGGGCCATGTGGTGGCCGAAAAATCCGGCCACGCGTTCAACCATGCCTTTATCAAGCACTTTTTTGCGCGCAAAGACGCATGGGAAACCCGTACCATCCTTCCCCCAAATGGCGTGGGTGCGATGGCTGAACGGTTCTATGAGGTTCATCCGATGTCGCGGTGCGCAGGATAAGCCGGTGGTGGTGTTCGATTTTTCCTCCGTGCCGCCGCAAATGGCCTGACGAGGCCTGGAATGGACGACCATGACGGTTTCGCGACGCCTCATTTTGGCCTTTTGCTGCCTGTTGACCCTGACGATATCCGGAGTGCCGCCAGGTTATGCTCAGGAGGCCCGCCTTACCGACCTGACGGTCACCAATACAAGGGACGATCTGCTCATCTACCTGCGGGTGGAGGGCGCTTTCCGCGAAGACATCCGTCAAGCCATCCTCGCCGGCGTACCGACGAGTTTTTCCTTTCTGACCTCCCTTTACGCGGTGCGACGCTTCTGGTTTGATCGGCAAATCGCCGATATCACGGTTACCCACACACTGCGCTACGAAACTCTTAAAAAGGAATTCACCGTCACGCGCTCCTGGGAACCGGGCAAACCCCGTGTCACGCGCTCCCTGGAAGAAGCCTGCCAGTGGATGGCCTCGGTGGAAGGTTTGAAGGTGGTGGCGCTCAACCGGCTCGAGAAGGGGCGCCAGTACCAGCTTCGTGCCAAAGCGGAGCTGAGCCGCTTGACGTTGCCTTTCTACCTGCACTATGTACTGTTTTTCTTATCCATGTGGGATTTCGAAACCGACTGGTATACCGTCGACTTTATCTATTGATATGGGCCCTTGCTGCCCATGTCGCCCTCATTGGCCATGACTTCCAGTCCTGCCCAGCCTGCCGCTGTCGTGCTGTCCGAAGACGAACGCCGCCGCCGGCGGCGCGAAAGAATCCTCATCGTCGCCATTCTGGGGCTGATGGCTGCCCTGACCTACGCCGAAACCCAGATTCTGCATTTTGGGGCCGGGATTCCAGTTTCGAACACCATCTTGATGTTCATCGTCATCAACATCAATTTGATTCTTCTTATCTTATTGATCTTTCTTGTTTTTCGAAATCTTGTAAAGCTGCTCTACGAGCGCCGGCGGCGCGTGATGGGGGCCAAGCTGCGCACGCGGCTGGTGGTGGCCTTCATCGCCCTGACCCTTTTGCCGACCTCGATTTTGTTTTTTTTCTCCCTCAACTTCATCACCACCAGCATCGAATTCTGGTTCAACGTGCCGGTGGAGCAGGCCTTGGCCAACTCCCTGGCCGTGGGGCAGAAGATCTATCAGCGCGCCGAGTCCACCAACCGTTTTTTTCTCGAACGGGTGGCCTATCAGATCCGGGTCAAGAAATACATGGAGGCCGGACGGCGCAAGAACCTGAACAATTACCTGCACGTGGTACAGCGGGCGTTCAACATCCATGCCGTGGAAGTGTATGACCCGGGGGCGCAGCGGATCGACATGGCCGCTGCCGACAGCCCGGGAGAGGGGCGCATGCCGTTGCTGTCCAGCGAAGAACTGCTGGCGGAAATACCGTCCGGGGGCGTAAGGACCGTGACCCATTCGGCCGCCTACGGTGAGTTGATGCGCACCGTTGCCACGGTCCCGTTCGGGGCGTCCCGGGAAGAGGCCCAAGCCTATGTGGTGCTCACTCAGGTTCTCGATCCGGAACTGGCGCTGAAGCTGGATTCCATCTCCCGGGGATTTGCCGAATATCAGCAGATAAAGCGGCTCAAGGAGCCGATCCGCATCACGTATTACCTCACCCTCTCCATCGTGGGATTGCTGGTGGTTTTCTGCGCCATCTGGTTCGCCTTTTTCCTGGCCAAAAGCATCACCATCCCCCTCGGCCAGCTGGCGGACGGAACCCGCCGGGTGGCTGAGGGGGATCTCGGCTTTACCCTGGCCATGCCGGCCGACGACGAGATGGGCAGTCTGGTCAACGCCTTCAACCAGATGACCCGTGACCTGCATTCGAGCCGCGAGCAGCTCGAGGCCTCGGCCCGCACCCTGCGCGAGCGCAATGTGGAAATCGAGGCGCGCCGGCAATATATGGAGATCTTGCTGCGCAATGTTTCCGCCGGGGTGGTTTCGGTGGCGGCCGATGGCCGCATCACCAATTTCAATCCATCGGCCGAACGGATGCTTGATGTGCAGGCCGACCAGATCCTCGATCGTCCTTACTCGCATGTGCTTTCCGGCGAACAGCTCGAGATGGCCACCCAGATCGTGGAAAGATTGCTCACCACGCCGGGCGAGACCCTGGAAATTCCCCTGTCGGTCACCGTGGCCGGCCAGCCTCGCAGTTTCATTGCCCATGCCAGTGCCCTGACCGACGACAGCAACCACCACATGGGAGTGGTCTGTGTCTTCGACGATCTGACCGAGCTGGAAAAGGCCCAGCGAATGGCGGCCTGGCGTGAAGTGGCCCGGCGCATCGCCCACGAGGTGAAAAACCCGCTCACCCCCATCACCCTTTCGGCCCAGCGTCTCAAACGCAAGTATGCCGCACGGCTCAACGAGCCGGTTTTCGAAGAATGTGTGCGCATGATCATTGATCACGTGGAATTGATACGCAACATGGTCAACGAATTTTCGGCGTTTGCACGTTTTCCCGCCGCGGTGCGTGAACCCTGCGAGCTGCTGCCCATCGTCGAAGAGACCATCGCCCTTTACCGTGAAGGCTACGACCAGGTGCGTTTTGGCATCGATGTGCGCAACCCGATTCCCAGCCTTCACATCGACCGCCGGCAAATCAAGCAGGCGCTGATCAATCTGGTTGACAATGCCGTGACCGCCGTGCGCCGGGCCGGCACGGTCACGGTGACCCTGGCCCATGATGCCGAACACGGCTCGGTCCTGATAGAGGTGGCCGACGACGGCATGGGCATTCCTTTAAAGAACCGGTCCCGGCTTTTCGAACCGAATTTTTCCACCAAAAAGGCCGGGATGGGACTCGGGCTGACCATCGTCAACACCATCCTTTCCGAACATGGCGGCACCGTTCGGGCGGAAAGCAACGTTCCGCGAGGGGCAAAGTTTGTCATTGAACTTCCGGCCTGAGGTGGATAGGAAGAGGGCGCGAAGCGCTTGCGGGCTGGGGCAGTGGCGGCCGGCCGCAGTGCACGGTGCAAGCCCGCTCAGACCGGTGAAGAAAGTCCAAAGGTGGGCTCGCATAAGCGTCAAGGAAATAATTTTAGGCAAGGATTGTAAATGTTTCCATCTATTCTGATCGTCGACGACGAACCGTCCATTCTTCAATCCCTCGGGGGGTTGCTGGGAGATGAAGGCTACGAGGTCCTTACGGCTTCCAACGGCTACGAGGCGCTCAAGCAGATCGAGGTCCAGGCTCCGGATCTGGTGGTCCTCGATATCTGGATGCCCGGCATCGACGGGATCGAGACCCTGCGCGAGATCAAAAAAGAGCATCCTTTTTTGCCGGTGGTGATCATCACGGGGCACGGCAACATTGAAACGGCGGTCACGGCGATCAAGCATGGGGCCTTCGATATGATTGAAAAGCCCCTTTCCATCGAGAAGCTGATTGTCTCTATCAACAACGCGTTGAATTTCAGGCGGCTCGAAGAAGAGAACCGGTACTTGCGCAAAAAGACCATCGAGAAAAATTCCATCAGCGGTCAAAGCCCGTCCACCCGCGAGCTGCGCAAGATCATCGCTGCGGCCGCCCCCAAGGACGCTTCGGTGCTGATCACCGGTGAGAACGGCACCGGCAAGGAACTGGTGGCCCGCACGATCCATCATTTGAGCCCGCGGGCCGACCAGCCCCTGGTGGTGGTCAATTGCGCCGTCATTCCCGAGGAGCGGATCGAAAGTGAGTTGTTCGGGCACGAAAAAGAAGCTTTCGGTGCCGGTACGCCCAAAAAACGGGGCCGCTTCGAGATGGCCCACGGCGGGACCCTCTTTTTGGATGAAATCAGCGACATGAGTCTCAAGACCCAGGGCAAGATACTCGAGTTTCTGGAAAAAATGCAATTTCAGCGCGTCGGCGGGAGCCGCACCCTGACCGTCGATGTGCGGGTGATCGCCTCATCCAACAAGGACCTCGAGCAGGCGATGGCGGCGGGCCGTTTCCGTGAGGACCTCTATTACCGATTGAACGTGATTCCGATACACATTGCGCCGTTGCGCCGGCGGCTGGAAGATATCCCGGTCCTGGTGGATATCTTCTTTCAGGAGATCGCCACCCAGAACGGCAGCCGGGCCAAGTCGATCACCCCCGAGGCCGTGGAGGCCCTCTGCCGCCATAACTGGCCGGGAAATGTGCGCGAATTGCGCAACCTTGTCGAGCGGCTCGACATCCTTGTCGAGCGGGATGTCATCACCCTGGAGGACATCCCCACCGCTTACTGCGGCTCTATGAACGGCGCTGCGGCATCGCGCCGGCCGCCGCTGTCACCGGGGGCACCCGCAGCTGGCTGAAAAAGAATTTCGAAGGGGCGGCCGAAGAGGCCTTAAAAAAGGGACCGCGGTTGCGCATCATTGCCGGCCAGCGGCGCGGAAAGCGCCTTTTTACCCCGTTGAATCGGTCGATCCGGCCCACCACCGACCGTCTCCGGGAAACCATTTTCAATATTCTCGGCCCCCTTTCCGCCGAGGCGGTGGTTCTCGATCTGTTTGCCGGAACCGGTGCTATGGGCATCGAAGCCCTGAGCCGGGGGGCTGGCGCCGCCTGGTTTATCGATCAGAGCGCCGCGGCAGTGAGCCTGATCCAGCGCAACATAGATGCCTGCGATTTTTCCCGCCAGGCCAGGGTGGTGCGGTGGGATGCCTGCCGTGAGCCGAGTCCGCAGATCGGTCTGCCGGCGTGCAATTTGGCTTTCATGGACCCGCCCTACGCCCAGGGCCTGGTGGCCCCGGCCCTGGCCTGCTGGACCCGATCGGCGGTCTTGCCGCCTCGGGCCGTCCTCATCCTTGAACACGCTTTGCATGAGCCCCTGCCGCCTTTGGCGCCGTCCTGGAGCGCTGTTGACCAGCGCCGCTACGGGAAAAGCCTTGTCTCCTTTTTGAAGCGCATGTTATGAAGGGCCGCGTTCTTTTTTGGACCCACTTTGCCCGAATAATCGAAACCAGGAGTATTTCGTCTGATGCAGCATGTCGCCATTTACCCCGGATCCTTCGACCCGATCACCAACGGACATCTGGATATCATTGAACGTGGACTGAAGATTTTCGATCGTGTTATCGTCACGGTTCTGCACAATCCCGGTAAAAAGGCACTTTTCACCGTCTCCGAGCGGCTCGAAATGCTGCGCCTGACCCTGGCGGATTTCGAAAACGTTGAAGTGGATTCTTTTGATGGTCTGCTGGTCGACTACGCCAATCACCGCAGTGCCCATGCGATTCTGCGGGGCATGAGGGCCGTGAGCGATTTCGAGTATGAATTTCAGCTGGCCCTGATGAATCGCAAGCTCAACCGTGAAGTGCAAACGGTCTTTCTGATGACCAGTTTCCGCTGGATTTTTACCAGCAGTTCGATCATCAAGGAAGCGGCCAAATTCGGCGGCGATATCTCCGATATGGTTCCGCCCGAGGTGAACCGGCGTATTACCGAAAAGTTCGCCCAATGCCCGCCTAAAAAATAAAATGGGCCGTGCCCACCTGAAGATGGAGGCACACAATGGACCTGTGGCAGCTGCGGATTTTTTGCAAAGTCATCGAGTATAAGAGTTTTTCCCGGGCGGCGCGTGCCATCCACCTTTCCCAGCCGACGATCAGCAGCCATATTCAGGCGCTTGAACAGCACTTCAACTGCCGCCTTATCGACCGTCTTGCCAAAGAGGCCCTGCCCACAAGCGCCGGCGAGATCCTCTACCGCTACGGCCTGAGGTTGATGGCTCTGCGCGATGAGACAGAAGCGGCCATGGCCGCCCACCAGGGCTCGATCTGCGGCCATCTGCTGGTGGGCGGCAGCACGATCCCCGGCACCTACATCCTGCCGTCGGTGATCGGTCGATTCACACGCCAGCATCCGCAGATCCGGGTCTCATTGCAAATCGCCGACAGCCGCCAGATCATCGAGAAGGTGCTCGGCGGCGAGCTGGAGATCGGCATCGTCGGAGCCCAAACCAATGATCGCAATGCAATTCAGGAGCCGCTGCTTGAAGACGAGATGCTTCTGATCGTGCCGGCCGGCCATTCCTGGGCCGCTCGCAGGCAGGTGACCATCGAAGAGTTGGCCGGCGAACCCTTCGTGGTGCGTGAACAGGGCTCGGGGACCCTGGCTACCATCCAGGCCGGCTTGCATCAGGCCGGCACCCGTTTGCGCCAGTTGAACATCGTCGCCGAATTGGGCAATACCGCTGCGGTCATTCAGGGGATTAAAAGCGGCGTCGGAGTTTCGATCCTTTCGCCCATCGCCGTAGCCGAGGAACTGGCCCAAGGCACCTTGAAGGCCCTGTCGGTGGAAGGGGTGTCTCTGAAACGGTCCTTTTTTCTCATCCGCCATCGCCGGCGCAGCGCCTCTCCTCTGGGGCAGACCTTTGGCCGGTTTTTGCACGCCGCCATCGAAGGCCGGGAACTTTTTTAACGGTCTGCTCGGCGGCGCGGATCAGGGGTTGCCGGCATTCCGGTGTGTGCGACGCGCTCGATCACCAGTACGGCGGCGGCGCCGAAAAGAAAGAGGATCAAGGCCCAAAAGGCGGTGCCCATATCTGCCGGAAGTACGTTGTGCGTGGCGATGACATGGATTTTGCCGTCGATGACACGGCTTGCCACGACCTGCTGCCAGGGCCACAGGCGGGGCAGGGCGCCGGCGATCAAACCGGCCAAAAAGGCCATGGTGGGATCGAAATGGCTGGCGAGCAGGCGGTGCAGCAACCGGGAAAAGAGCATGACCCCCACCAGGCAGCCTGCACAGAACACGCCGATGATTATCATGTTGGCCGGCAGCAATGGGTTTTTCAACGTTCCGGTGATAAAGGCGTACTTGCCCAGGATCAGAAGGATAAAAGCCCCGCTGATGCCGGGCAGGATCATGGCGCAAATCGCCACCATGCCCGAAAGAAAGACAAAACCCCACGTTTCGGGGGTCGATAGGGGAACCTGATGGACCAGAACCCAGGCCAGGCCGAAGCCGCCCGCCGCCGCGACCCCGCCGGCCGCGTTCCAGCGCGAGATTTTGGTGGCCACCACCATCACCGATGCGGCCACCAAGCCTAGAAAAAGGCTCCAGACAACGGTGGGATAATTTTGTATCAGGTAGTTGATCAGGCGGGCTAGGGTCAAAAGGGCGGTGGCGATCCCCAGCAGCAGGGGCAGCAAAAACCGCAGGTGCAGTCGCGCGACGGCCATTTTCCACTCGCCCCGTAAAATGAGCCGCAGCACCTTGAAATCAGCGGATTTGATGGCTTCGAGCAGATTCTGGTAGATTCCGGTGATCAGGGCGATGGTGCCGCCCGAAACACCCGGAATGATGTCGGCGGTACCCATCAGCAGGCCCTTGAGGCCCAGGATGCCCGCCGCGCGAAAGCTGTCCGGCCCCGGACTGGCGAAAAAAGCCTCTTTCCAGGTCATGGGCTACTCTTTCCAGCCGTATTCGCCCACCAGTTTGACGAAGCGGCATCCGCCGAGGCGGGATTTCACCAGACCTTCCTGGGTCAGCGTCAGCTTGACCAGTTCCTGGGTGTACTGGTTGCCCACCGGCAGAATCATGCGCCCGCCACGGGCCAACTGCCTGAGCAAAACTTCCGGAACGCCCGGAGACCCGGCAGTGACGATGATGGCGTCAAAAGGGCTTTCGTCCGACCACCCGGTGGTGCCGTCGGCATAACGCATGACAATGTTGTGGTAGCGCAGCGTGTCGAAGAGTTTGCGGCAGCGCTGATAAAGATTGTAAATGCGCTCGACGGTATATACCTTGGCGACGATCTTGGCCAAAATGGCGGCCTGGTAGCCGGAACCGGTGCCGATTTCCAGCACCCGGTCCGATGGCTGCAGGTCCAGGGCCTGAGTCATCTGCGCCACGATAAACGGCTGGGAAATGGTCTGCTGGTCGCCGATGGGCAGGGGAAAGTCGCCGTAGGCCTGATCCATCAAGGCTTCGCTGACGAAGCGGTGCCGCGGCACTCTTTCCATGGCCGCCAATACCGCCACGTCACTGATGCCACGGGCCATAAGCTGCGACCGGACCATCTCTTCGCGTTGTCTTTTGAATTTAACCGGTTCCTGGGTCATGATCCCATGCTGTTGTCGGGGCGGACAATCCCTGTTGATCGGGCTCAGATTTTATAGATGGTCCGTTGATTGGTAATAATGATGTCCACGAACTTGTCATGGGATTCCATGGGAATCTGGGGCAGGAGTTGCTCTTCGAAACCCAGCGCCACCTTGCGGGTGGTGACGGCCAATTTGGGAATCAGGCGGTCAAAATAGCGTTCACCGCGCCCGATGCGGCCTCCCTTTTCGTCCAGGGCTACCGCGGGCAGGATGGCGATATCGACTACGTCCAGCGGCACCTTGCGGCATTGCCGGAGATCCGGGCCGAGCCGGCCCCCCTCGTCGCTGCACAGATCGGCCTCCAGATTGTCAATCTTTAAAAGCCGGATGTCTTTGCGTTGGGGGTCGAAGGCCGGCAGAACGACGATCTTGTTGTAGTCGAGGGCCCGTTGAATCATTTTGTGCGTATCGACTTCACCTTCGGCGGGCAGGTACATCATTACGATACGGGCTTCGAGAAAGTTGGCAAAATCGAACAGGCGTGCTTCAATCGCCCGGGTCCGTTCATCGCGCTCCGTTTTGGACAAATGGTTAATTGCCGCCATCGCCTGCTGCCGAAGTTCAGCATGAACGGTCGTATAATCCTCCATCAATCGCCTCCTGAGCGGGCTTCGGTGGCTGTTGTTACGTTTCAACGCAGACGCATATTACTATACGTAACCCCCCAAACAAAGTCAACTTATAATAATCATTGACTAAATGGGTTGTCCATACTAAGGTTTCGAATCGTTTCAAGGCCTTGCCTTCCGGCCGCCTTGGCCTCTGCTACTTTTTTCAGGATCCTGTGCGGATCCACAGCCCTCTATAATAGGAATCGTCATGCTGGATATCAAGACCATCACTCAAAATCCCGATCGGGTACGCCAAGCCCTGGCCGATCGGGGAACCGACATCGATCTGGAATCCTTTTTAACCCTGGATGCAAAACGACGTGAGGACTTGCAGCGCATCGAAGCCCTTCGTCATCGACGCAACGTGGTCAGTGAAGAAATCGCGCGGATGAAAAAGTCCGGCCAACCCGCCGAAGAGATGATGGCTGAAATGCGCGAGGTCTCCACGACCATAAAGAGCCTCGAAGGGGCCCAGGCCGAAGCGGACGGCCAGCTGCGCGAGATGCTGTTCAATATCCCCAATCTTCCCCATTCCAGTGTTCCCGTCGGTCGCGACGAAAGTGCCAACACCCTGGTACGCGTTGTCGGTGAGGTGCCGGATTTCGACTTCACGCCCCAGGCCCATTGGGATCTGGGCACCAGGCTGGGGATTTTCGATTTCGATACCGCCGCCCGGATCGCCGGCGCGCGTTTTCCCCTTTATTTTGGCGCCGGCGCGCGTCTGGAACGGGCCCTGATCAATTTCATGCTCGATGTGCATACCCTGGAGCACGGCTACCGGGAGGTTCTGCCGCCGTTTATCGTCAACCGTACCACCATGACCGGCACCGGGCAGTTGCCCAAATTTGAAGCCGACCTGTTCAAGCTGGAAGGATGGGACTATTTTCTGATTCCCACCGCCGAAGTGCCGGTGACCAATATTCATGCCGGCCGCATCCTGGACGAGGAGCAGCTGCCCTTGCGCTATACGGCCCATACCCCGTGCTTTCGATCCGAGGCCGGCTCTTACGGCAAAGATACCCGGGGGCTGATCCGCCAACATCAGTTCAATAAGGTCGAATTGGTCAAGCTGGTGCTTCCCGAAACCAGCTATGATGAGCTGGAGCGGTTATTGGCGGACGCCGAAACGATCCTGCAGCGTCTCGATCTGCCCTACCGGGTGATCACCCTGTGCACCGGAGATCTCGGCTTTTCGGCGGCCAAGACATACGATATCGAGGTCTGGATGCCGGCCCAGGGAGTCTACCGGGAGATCTCCTCTTGCAGCAACTTCGAAGACTTTCAGGCCCGCCGAGCCGATCTGCGCTTTCGGCGCAAGGCAAAGCGGGGCACCGAACTGGTGCATACCCTCAATGGCTCCGGCCTGGCGGTGGGCCGCACCGTTGCCGCCATCTGCGAAAACTGTCAACAGGCCGACGGCACGATCCGCATCCCCGAGGCCCTGCGTCCCTACATGGGTGGTATGGAGGTCATCGTCCCATGAAGGTCACGGACTTTCCGGAAAATCTGGACCTGCCCCTGCTGCCCGCGTGCAGCGGCCGTCTCGTCTACCGATGTCTGGGTTGCGAGGAGCGCTTCGGCATCGAGCGGCTTTTGTACACTTGTCCGGCTTGCGGCCAGGTCCTGCTCCTGGAGGATGAAGACTTCGCGCGGCTCAAGCAGGTCGACGGCCTGGCCTGGCGGCGGCTTTTCGACTACCGCAAGATGCTCACCCTGCCGGCTCTCAAAGGCATCTATCGCTACCATGAATTCATCGGTCCTGTGATCCCCCTAGAGGCGGTGGTCTATCTCGGCGAGGGGCACACGCCGGTGGTAGAGGCCAACCGGCCGCTGCAGGAGCGGGTGGGCATGCGCTTTTTTTTCAAAAACGACGGGCAGAATCCCAGCGCATCGTTCAAGGACCGGGGCATGGCCAGCGCCCTGAGCTATATTCACCACCTGGTGCAAAGCGGCCAGCTCGAACAGGTGCTGGCCGTCTGCGCTTCCACCGGGGATACCTCCGCGGCCGCGGCGCTTTACGGCGCCTACCTGCAGCCGTACATCAAATCGGCCGTCCTCTTGCCCCACGGCAAGGTCACTCCCCAGCAACTGAGTCAGCCCCTGGGCAGCGGCGCCGCCGTGTTCGAGATCCCGGGCGTTTTCGACGACTGCATGAAGGTGGTCGAAGCCCTTTCGGAGCGCTACAACGTGGCGCTGCTCAACAGCAAGAACGCCTGGCGCATCCTCGGCCAGGAATCTTACGCCTATGAAATCGCCCAGGACTTCGATTACGACGTTCGAAATCTGGTTGTGGTAGTTCCCATCGGCAATGCGGGCAACATCACGGCCGTGATGCGCGGTTTTCTCAAGTTCTACGAGATCGGGGTTATCGAGGCCCTGCCAAAGATCGTCGGCGTTCAATCGTTGCATGCCGATCCGGTCTATCGCTACTATCAGGAGCCGGACCCGGCGCGGCGCCGCTTCGTGCCGATCACCGTCCAACCCAGCGTGGCCCAGGCGGCTATGATCGGCAATCCGGTCTCCATGCCGCGGGTCGTGCATCTGGTGGATCGGTACAACCGGGTGGCCGGGGGGCAGCGGACCTTTTTCGTGGCCGTTAACGAGCAGTCCATCATGGACTGGCAGCTGACCGCCAACCGCAACGGGCATGTGGCCTGCACCCATGGCGGAGAAAGCCTGGCCGGGCTTTTGGCCGCCTGCGACCAGGGATTCGTGGGGGCGAGCGAAACCGCGGTGCTTGACTCCACGGCCCACGCCCTGAAGTTCAGCGGATTTCAGGATCTTTATTTCAGCAACAACTTTCCGCCCGAGTTCGGCATCGTGCCGGATCCGGGACTGATCAACCGCCCCACGCTGGTTAGGCCCGCCGACCTGGAGCGGGTACCTGCTCCGGGTCACCCGTTGTCCGGTGAAGATTTTACCCGTTTCGTGGATCGCACCTGCCAGGAAATCGCCGAGGCCCTGGATCTGCAGCCAACTTGAAGCCAACCGCGCCCCGAGCGGGCCGGTGGCACAGAGGGGAAAAGCATGCGCACCGCGTCTTTGACAAGATGGGTCGTCGCTGCGGGCATGGTTTGGATCATTGCCGGTTGTGCCCTGGATCAGGCGGCCAACCCGCGCAACCGCGAAACCAAAGTCCGCCTGGCCGAGGCTTTTATCCTGGACAGCAAGCCGAGGGCGGCTCTGGGTGAGCTGCTGGATGCCGAAAAGACCTGGCCCAGGGACGACCAGATTCAATTTTTGCTGGGGTTGGCCTACGAAGGATTGGAGAAGCTCGAACTGGCCCGGCAGCATTATGAGGCGGCCGTGGCCATCCGGCCCGACTTTTCCCAGGCCCGCAATAATCTGGCGGTGGTGCTGATCAAAAAGGGCGAATACGAAAAGGCCATCGCCCATCTCAAACGCGTCGAGACGGATTTGCTCTATGCGACGCCCCACTTTGCCATCGCCAATCTCGCCTGGGCGTATTACAAAAGCGGGCAGCCGGTGTTGGCGGAAAAATACTACCGCCTCGCGCTGGACCACTACGCCAGGGGGTTCGTTAAAGATGCCACCTATATCCGCACCCTCGTCAGCCTCGGGCGCCTGCTGATCGATCAACATCGGCCCGCCGAGGCTTTGGAATATCTGAATACCGCCGCCGGCATGGTGGCCGATCTGCCGGAGATTCATTTCGAAAGAGGGCGTGCCTATGCGGCCCTGGGCGACCGGGCCAATGCGCGCCAGGCCTTCGGCAGGGTGGAAGAATTGGCTCCCCGGTCGGAGCTGGCGCAGATGGCCGAAGCGGCCCTGAAGCAACTTTAAAAGAGCTGTAAATCTGCGTCTCGATTTGCCCGCACCCGCAACCCGGAGGCCGGCTCAAGCGGCCGGGGCCAGGTTCGCAAGGCAACCGGCATCGCGGACGCCGTCAGCGGCCTTGCGCGCCGCGCAGGCGTGCAAACTTGTTACCCGGAGCCGGTCCATCTTAGCCGCAGCCCCGGCTCAAACACCGACGGGCGCCTGAAAACCAGGCGCCCGTCGCTATTCGGGGATCAAGCTTAAATGGATCTCTATGAATTTACTTTGCCGGCTCCAGGCTGACGATTCTGGGCGTGATGAAAATCATCAGTTCATTCTTGGTTGATTGTTTGTCCTCGGACTTGAACAACCATCCGAGCACCGGGACGTCGCGCAAAATCGGGAAACCTTCTTCGGACATGGTGTCGTTGCTTTTGGTGATGCCGCCGATGACAATCGTTTCACCGTCATTGACCAGAAGTTCCGTCTCGGCCTCGTTGGTGGATTTGGAAACATTCCCGTTCACCAACCCTGCAAAATCTTCCTTTTTGACCTTGATGGTCATGTTGATCCGGTTGTCCTGCTTGACCAGCGGCTTGACTTTCAGTTCCAGATTGATCTCCACTTCTTCCTGGGTCGGCGTCCCGTCGACGGTGATGGTTTGGTAGGTCGTCAATCCCTGGCTGATCATCGCCTCGAAGTCGTTTTTGGTCAGGATCCTCGGGGAACTGATGATTTTGGTTTCCCCCTCGGTTTCGGCCGCATCGATGGCGGCATTGATGGCCAGCGGAGATCCCACCAGCCTGGAAAAGTCGAAGGAGATCCCCGGCCCCGAGCCCACGGTCGTGCCTTGGGGGAAGTTGGAGGTCAGAGAAAGGTTCCAGTCACCACCCAGGGTGTCGCTGCTGAATGACGACGATCCCGGGCCGATGCCGAAGGTCGTTCCCAGTTCGCGCGAGAAGTTCTTGGTCGCTTCCACGATCCGCGCTTCGATCAGCACCTGGGGCGTGATCTTGTCCAGGCGCTCCACCCGCTCCCGGATTTCTATGATTTTTTGGGCCGTATCGCTCACGATCAGCTGGCTGTTGCGCTCATCGATGACATAGTGCCCCCGGTCCTTGGTGATCAGATCTTTTATTTTTTGTTCGACATCGGTCACCGTGGCGTAGTTGATGGCGATATACTCGGTCACCAGCGGTTCGAGGGCCTTTTGCTGTTCGCGGGATTTTTGCATTTCGGCCAGGGTGTCCTGGCGCAGCTTTTCCTCTTGCTGCAGGGTCTTGAGGGTGGCGATGCGGATGATATCCCCCTCATAGGTCATTCCGAGCTGATTCATCTTGAGAACCAGATCCAGGACCTGGTCCCAGGGAACCGGTTTGTCGAGGGTCAAGGTCACCATGCCGCGCACATCCTGATCGATGGCGAAGTTCTTGCCGCTGACCTCGCGAAGGATACGGAAAACATTTTTTATATCGGTTTCGTAAAAATCGAGAGCGATTTTTTCCCCGGTGTAGACCCCGGGAAAGGAGGATAGGCCGGCGGCCATTTTTTGAACCTTCGCCGGGGCGGTTGGGGCAGGAGCGGCGGCGATGGCGGTGGTGGTGGCTTGGCCCTTGCGATCGACCGTATCGGAAACCACCTGCTGCCAGGCGGGCAGATTGGCGTGTTCTTCGCTCTGGGGGGCCACGCTGGAGGGGTTGAAGTGGACCATGATCAGGTTTTCCACCTGTTCCACGGTGTAGGGAACCGCTTCGCGCAACTCGATGGTAAGCACTCCGGTGTCTTTGAGCCGTTCGTCCTGGACCGGAATGATACGGTCCACGGCACTTTCGAACCGGGTGGTGACCAGAGGACGGCGGCGAAAGCCGGGGATTTGCGCTTTGGCCAGTTTCAACTCCAGACGGCGGGCATCAATCTTTTCCAATTCGTATTCCACCGGGCGGGTGGTGCCGACGATAACCACCGAGTTTCCCGAAGGCTCGGCGGAAAAATCGATCCGGTTGACCCAGGCGGTCGAGGCGGGCGTAGCACTGGCGGGGACCGGGGTCGCCTCGGTCTGGCGGGCCACTTGGCCGACCTGAATCAAAAGTCCGTCCTGAATCGGCAGGGCCGTGGTGGCCTCGAAGTTTTTGGCGTCGCTGTCCAGGACCACCCGCAGTTTTTCACTATCGCCGTAATGGCGCACCCGGGTCAGCCAGGGCGTGTTGAGTTCGATGGACTGTTCCGTTTTATACGGACTGCTCACTGCGTAAAGATCGTAGACGATGCGATCCGGATCGTGGAGCGTAAACGAAACGTAATCTTCAACCGGGCCATCGGCGCGGATGCGGATTTCAACCCCGTTTTCCAACCTTTGGGCGGTGATGGCCTGCATCCTGGTGGCCGTTGCAGCGCTGCCGGCCTTGGTCTCCAGCGGCGCGGGTTCGGCTTTGGCCGGCGTGGCGGCCACGGAGGGGGCCGGCCGGGTAAAGTTGACGATCACGTCGTGGTCGTCCCGGATGGCCTCGTAGGGCGCTTCTCGTTCGAGCAAAATTTCGATCCGCGCTGTGGACGGATCATCCTGCTGCTGGCCGGAGTGGACTTCTGCCAGGACCGGGGACAATGCCAGGGCCTCGAGGGATACGGCTTCCAGTGCCAGGGTGGTATCGGGCAGATAGAGGACCACTCCCAAGGGTGTCGGCTGGGTAACGACGGTAAATGTGAGAGACTGGTTGCCAAGAATGCGAATCCGGTCCCCTTCAGGGCCGCTTTCGGCGACGATTCCCAGAATCTGTTTGGCCGGACCCGTTTCGGGTTGGGCCGCCGGTACGGATGCCCCCTGCGGGGCGGCACACCCCGTAGTGATGGCCACCAGCCAAAGGGTGACTGCGACGGCGCCCCAGAACGTGTGGCGTTTCGTTGCTGTGCTCATTTTACATCTCTCCACCAGGGGGTTTGGGAAGTTTGATCTCACGCTCGACAGTCACCGGCCGGCCCAGGTTGTCCTGGTCTTTTTCGGTAACGATCAGACGGTCTTGGAGAATTTTGGAAACTTGACCTTCACGGTTGCCGAGGTAAGTTCCGGGATGGACGATATAGCCTTTGCCGCTGGCATCCTGAACCAGAGCCCGATCGCCGCTGGGGGCCAGAATCACGCCGGTCAGTTTGAGCTGGCTCAAATCGACCATCTCCAACGGAGACTGTGGAATCCGTTTGGCGGGCTTGCCTTTCTCGCTTTCCATCTCGGTCGGTTCCTGGGTTTCGAATACCGCCACGAACGGATCGATCTTGCCTTCTGGATCATATGAATACGCCTTTTCGAACGTGAGCAAATCCTTCACATCGATGGTCGGCGCCGCGTCTTTGGGTGCTTCCCCTTTCGTTTCGGCTTGGGCCGCCGGTGAACCGTTCGGGCCGCCGGGATCGTTTGCCGGAGCCGGAGGTTCGGGTTGGGCCGGTGCCGCAGATGCCGCTTGAGCCTGGGCCGCCGCCGGTTGGGCCGGTGCGGGTTCGGGGGCTGCCGGCACTTTGGCCGGGACCGGACCAGTGGAGATCGTCGCGGGCGGTGATGCCGGTGCCGGCGGCGCGGGGGCAGAGGCGGCTTGGGGCGGGGCCGGTTTAGCGGCGGCCGGCGCCGGGGCCGCTGCAGGGGGCGCAGCAGGACGAGGGGCCGGTTTCGGTGCGGATGCCCGTTGGTCTCCGGCTGCCGGGATTTTGCCCTTGACCACCCGCTGGACGGGTGCCGGTGTTTCCTCCGAGGGGCTGCACGCCAAAAGCAGCAGGCCGGCCCAGAGGCAGGCGGCACTAAGGAGGATCGATATCCGACATCTGGCCATGATCAATCACTTTCTTCGTTTGGACGGCTTTTTGGCGTCGGGCGGTGGCGCCTCGACGAATTTATAGGTCGTCGCCGTGCAAGAGGTCACCAGGTTGCTGTAAGGTCCTTTGGAAGCCTTTTCGGGGACCATCGTGACATCCAGAATGTTGACAATCCGCGGCAGATGCGCCACGCGGTCGAAGAACAGCCCGACGCTGTGAAAGCTGCCCTGAACGCGGATATCGACCGGGATTTCGGCGTAAAACTCCCGGCTTGCCTCGGCCTTGGGTTGGAAAAGCAAAAAGTCCAGCCCCACTTCGCTGCCCGAGCGGGAAATACTGGCCAGCAAAGAAGGGATTTCTTCGTTTTCCGGCAAGGCCCGTTGGACCGTGTTGAAGCGCACTTCGGCCGCGGCCAACTCTTTTTTCAACGCGGGCAGCTGGCGCGCTGCATTGCGGGCTTGTACCAATTTGGCTTCCAGGTCCTGGTATTCGGTTTCCAGCGCCTGCAGCCGTTCATACTTGGGCATGAACGAAAAGTAGACGAAACTGCCCACCAGCAGCACGATCGTCAATACGTAGATCAATACACGCTGAAGCGTCGTAAGCCTCTGGATGCGCTCGACGACGGGGGTTAATGTTTCGCTGAAGCTGGCTTTTTTCATTTTTTCCCCGCCTTTTTAGCTTCCTGCTGAGCCGACGACTCGGAACGCACCAGTGATTTTTTGGCACAGACAATGCTGAATCGTTGAAGGGTCAGGTCGCTTTTGCCCTTTTCGGCGGTTGTCGATTCGAGGGTGACCTTGTCGAAAAGCCCGGATTCTTCTATCCGTGTCATGAAATCGGCGATGGTCTGGTTGTCCGCGGCTACCCCGCCGAGTTCCACCCGGTTTCCGCTCATGCGCATTCGTGTCAGGTAGAGTCGATCTTCGATCACCAGCTGGGTGATCGCATCCATCAGCCGCACGGCCGCTTCGCGGCTCAACTCCAGGTCCTCGATAACGGCTGTTTTGCGCTGGATGGTATCGAGAATCTTGCGAATCTTTTTGATTTCTTTGAGCTGGGCTTCCAGCTTTTTGAGTTCTCCTTTGGTCGCTTCCACCCGTCCCTGGATTTCATCCAGTTGAGTGCCCAGGGAAATGTGGTACCAGTACAGGCCGGCCAGTACCAAAAACATGGACAACACGAAGACCGACACCTGCCGCCGGACATTTTCCTTATTGCGAGCGGCACGAAAAGGCAGAAGATTAATGCGTATCATTTGTCATCGACCTTCCTGATGGCCAACCCCATGCAAATCGCGGCCTGGGGAGCCGCCTGGTCCAGGAATTCACCGCTGAAACGATCCTTTTCGATCTGAAACGCCTGAAACGGTTGGATGGTCTCTACCTCGGCGGATGTGTCGGCCGCCAGCAGGTCGCGAAATTCGTCGATGCGCGCTCCACCGCCGCTCAAAATGATGCGTTTAATCTGGTCTTCCGGATAGGTGGAGTAGAAAAAGTCCAAGGCGCGCCGGATCTCGTTGCACCAGTCGGTGACCACGGCGGTGACGATTCCGGACATGTCCGTCAAAGAAACGGATTCGCTTTGCTTGGTGAGCTTGATCCGTTCGGCCTCCTGGGGGCTGCAGTCGATCAACGACATGATCCGCTGGTTGATTTGCCCACAGCCCAAGGAAACATCGCGCATGAATACCGATTGAAATCCTTTAAGGATATTCAAGCTGGTCTTGCTCGCACCGATATCGATGAGGGCCACATTTTCGTCTTCGTTGGGGTAATTGAGCTCGTAGATATTTTGCAGCGCGAAGGCATCGACATCGATCACGCAGGGATTGAGCCCTGCCAGTTGGACCAGGTTGATGTAATCGTTGACCATTTCCTTTTTGGCGGCCACAAGCAGCACATTCATCAAGTTGGCCCCGCCCTCGCTTTCGCCGAGGATTTGAAAATCGATATTCACCTCGTTGATATCGAAGGGGATATACTGCTCGGCCTCGAATTGGATCGTTTCGTGGAGCTGCTCCTCGCTCATGCTTTGAACGGCGATTTTTTTCACGATCACCGAATAGCCGCCAACGGATATGGCCACGTTCTGATCCTTGAAGCTGTGCTGGCGCCAGAGTTCCTTGATGGCCTGGGCCCCGGCCGGCGGATCTTTCACGACTCCGTCTTCGATTATCCCCGGTGCGATATCGGCCGTGGCAAAGCGGAACAAGGAGCGGCCATTTTTGGTCTCGACGACCTGGCCCGCTTTGATGACCCGCGATCCGATATCCAACCCGATGAGATTGGCTTTTTTGCTGAACAGCATCTTGGGCCTCTAGTTCAAGTTGGTAAAAATCCGGTTCTTTTCGGCAAAATTCATGCCGAGGGCCAGCAGGATCTTGCGTTGGGTTTCCATACGGCAAGGCAGCCCCTTTTCAATCCGGGCGATGGTAATCGGTGAAACATCCGCCTTGCGCGCAAGTTCGGCCTTGCTCATTAAAAGAGATTCGCGGATTTCCCGCAACGGACTTTTGGGAGCACTCATTGAACAGCCCCTTTTTTGTCTTGAAGACAGCTTTCAGCCGCAGTCGAGCGGCGAGATGGTCAAGGGCATTGAATCATTTGATAAAAATAGGCGCTGACATCATCATGATCGATGCTCGGCAATGGCTTGTCAAGGGATTTTATGCATAATTATCTATAATTGATAGGTAATTACTTTATCTTGTGGCACACTTTCGAGATCCCCAATATATTGGGGGCTGAGTCACGCTAGGGCTTTGGCCGAAGATTTATCGGGCCGCCCGTTGTCCGGTTGCGGTACCTTGACTTTGCATGTCCCATTGCCTAAGATGAATTTATTTTCAGTCCAACCGAACACCACCTTGCGGTCTGAGAAGTTGTCAAAGGCCAAACCTACCAACGTTGAACTGGCCAAACCCTTCCGGCTGGTCAAATACTTCACATACACCAGCTTGGTGCTGGTG
Organism: Desulfobacterales bacterium; assembly: GCA_963668645.2. GTDB lineage: Bacteria > Desulfobacterota > Desulfobacteria > Desulfobacterales > UBA2174 > UBA2174. The sequence goes on along the minus strand of CAXXWC010000019.1, from coordinate 426,588 downwards.
CTGGTGGGGACCTTGGTCCTCTCGCTTTCCAACACGCACTGGGCGCGCAGCATGCTGCGGCAAAAGAGCGAAGAGTACGGACGGCTTTTAATCGAAAACCTCAACCACCAGGTCTTTACCCAGTTCGTGCTGCCCGTGGCAGTGCGCTACGGGCAGATTGAGCTGCGCCGCGAAGAACAGTTCGAGCGGATGGACAAGGTGGTGCGCAGCACGTTTCACGGCTTTCAGGTGGAGATGGTCAATGTTTACGATCGTGCCGGCACGATCGCTTACAGCTTCGACACCAGGCGGATCGGCAAGTCCCAAGCCGAGGGGCGCGACGTGACCGCCGCCCTAGACGGGCAGACGGTCAATCGTTTGCGCCAGAAGGGAAACTGGCTGCAAATTTTCCTGGGATTTCCCGAAGAAAGCCGCCTGGTCACCTATGCCCCGCTGCGTGCCGAACGGCCCATGTCGACCGCCACCGGACCGGTTCTGGGTGCGGTGGAGATCGTCCAGGACATCAGCCTCGACTACCAGTCGGTCTTCAATTTTCAGATCGCCATGATGATCACATCGACCCTGGTGCTCGGCAGTCTGCTGGCCGTTCTGGCGTTGGTGGTCAAACGGGGTGAAAACATCATCGAGCAGCGCAATTTAGAACGGATCCGGCTCAAGGAGGAACTGAGCCGCGCGGCCCACCTATCGAGCCTTGGGGAGATGATCGCCGCCGTCAGCCACGAAATCCGCAATCCTTTGGGGATCATCCGCAGCTCGGCCGAACTGCTCGAGAAGCGGCTGGCCAGCGGAGCGCCGATTGTCGGCATCCCGCGGATCATCGTCGAGGAAGCGACCCGCCTCAATGGGATCATCACCGATTTTCTCAATTACGCCCGCCCCCGCCAGCCGAGCATGGCCGAATGTTCAATCAGCGACCTGATGGAAAAGATACTCAATAATCTGGCTTCTGAACTCGAGACCCGCGGCTGCCGGGTGGATCGCCAATACGACGAGTCCTTGCCGGGCGTGCCGATGGACTTCGACATGCTCTACCAGGCGTTTCTCAATATCCTGATCAACGCCATGCAGGCCATGCCCGACGGCGGGACGATCCGGGTGGGGACCCGGGCGCAGAAGGATCAGGCCGTGGTATGGTTCGAGGATCAAGGAGAGGGGTTGCCCGCAGATGGGCAGGAGAAGATCTGGGATCCGTTTTTTACCACCAAGGACAGCGGTACGGGCCTCGGGCTGGGCATCGTGCGCAAGACCATCGAGGCCCATCATGGCCAGGTGCATATCGAAAACCGATCTGAAGGTGGCGCCCGGGTGGTGGTGCGTTTGCCGCTGCGGCCGGATTGATCCGTGCCACGGTGCAGCGCAAAGCCTCCGAGCCGGGCGGCGATTGATCGACAAGTGCATCGGCCCTTTTTTTCGATAAAGAGAGCCAAGCGGTTCAAGCAGCTTTCGGGGCCGGCAGGCGGCCCGAACCGCTCAGTCCTGGATCCACAGGCGCCGCTCGGGTTTTGAGTGCTGCCGGGATGGATCTGCCGGCCCGACACCCAATGGCGAGGAACCATGGAAACCGTCCTGATCGTGGACGACGAAAAAAACTACCCGTTGATTTTGAGCGCTGTTCTGGAAGAAGAGGGCTTCGAGACCCTGGTGGCGCACAGTGGCCGGGGGGCCCTGACTATTCTGGAGCAAGCGGATGTCGATCTGGTGCTCACCGATATGAAGATGCCCCAGATGGACGGGATCGAATTGCTCGAACGGATCAAAAAGCGTGATGCCGATCTGCCGGTCATCATGATGACGGCCCACGGGACGGTGGACAAGGCGGTCGAGGCGATGCAGAAAGGGGCCTACAGCTATATCCTCAAGCCCTTTGACAACCAACAGCTCGTCGTTTACGTCAACAAGGCCATCGGGGTCTACCGCGTGGTGAAGGAAAACCGCCGGCTGCGCGGTCAGGTGGTCGATCAGTATCGTTTCGGCAACATCATCGGCAAAAGCAAGCCGATGCAGAACGTTTTCGATACGGTGCGCAAGGTGGCGCCGGCCAACGCCACGGTCCTCATCGAAGGGGAAAGCGGAACCGGCAAAGAGTTGATCGCCAAATCGATTCATTTCAACAGCAGCCGCACCGATCGGCCCTTTGTGGCGGTCAACTGCAGCGCCCTGGCCGAAAGCCTGCTGGAAAGCGAGCTGTTCGGCCATGAAAAAGGCGCCTTTACCGGTGCCCATGCCATGAAAAAGGGGCGTTTTGAAATTGCCGACGGCGGGACCCTGTTCATGGACGAAATCGGGGAATTGTCCACCAACTTGCAGGCCAAGCTGTTGCGGGTGCTGCAGGAAAAAAGTTTCGAACGGGTCGGGAGCGTCAGGCCGATATCGGTGGACATTCGAATCATCGCCGCCACCAACCGCCATTTGCGCGCCGAGATGGCCAGGGGGCGGTTTCGCGAAGACCTTTTCTACCGGCTCAACGTGGTGCACATCAATCTGCCGCCGCTGCGCCAACGCAAGGAGGACATCCGGCTGCTGGTGGCCCATTTCATCAAGAAGCACGCCGCCGAACGCCAAACCGGAGAGCCGATCATCGGGGTCAATGCCGCGGTGGGCCGCTTATTCGATGCCTATCACTGGCCGGGAAACGTTCGGGAGCTGGAAAATGTCATCGAACGGGCCATGATCCTCTGCCCGCAAAGCGCGATCCGCGTCGAAGACCTGCCGGGTGAATTTCGCGATACCGTTTCCAATTCCTTGCGCATGGAGGGGATTCCGGCCGAGGCCAAGCTCTACGACACCCTGGCCATGGTCGAACAACGCATGATCGTTCGCGCCCTGCGCATGGCCGGCGGTGTTCAGGCCCATGCTGCGGAGATTCTGGGAATCGGCAAGAGCGGGTTGAACCAAAAACTGCGCAAGTACGACATCGATGTCGCCGCGGTGCTCGAGACCCCCGAAGAGGAAGGGGCCGATCGTACCGGCCCCGCCATCGTTTAGCCGCCAGGGGACAACAAGTTCAGCCGTGCACGGCTAAACCCCACTTTCAAATTCGCGCGCCACCCGAACCAAGTCTGAATCCGGGAAGTCTTTTGAAAGCCGCTGGTAGGCCTCGTTCGATTTTTCTGGCTGGCCCATGGCGGCATAAAGATCGGCCAATGCAAACAGGGCCTGGGCCCGCAGCGGGGCATCGGTGACCTCGGCGATGCGGTTGAAATAGACAACCGCCTGATCCAGCTTTTGGTTTTGCCAGTGGGCATGGCCGATGCCGTTGAGAATCAGTGCCCGGTAAAAAGGCTCCTGGCCGAAATCTTTCAGGGCTTGCGCATAAAGGCCGGCGGCCTGTTCGTAGCGGCCGGCGGCATAACAGATTTCTGCGTAGCGGATCTTGGCCATGCCTCCGGCCCTGCGGCGGCCGTAATCGTCGATGAGCGCTGCAAAGCCTTTGTCCACCGTTTCCAAAGCGGCCTGCGGCCCCTTGGCGGCCAGAGCCTGCCGGTACTGGGCGCTGTATTGATCCAGGAGGGTAAACGCACGGTTTTCGGCCCGCGCGATGAAGTAGCGCGTCGCGGTGTATCCTGCCAGCAGAACCAGTACTGCTACCACGGCGTAAGTCAGCTGACGCCCATAACGGTGGCCAAAGGCGATTAGACGTCCGCTCAAGGTGATGAATTGATCCGGTTCCTTGAGCAGTTCTTTGCGGGTCGGCTTTTTGGACGTGTTGCGCATCGGGTCTCCTGTCTAAAGGGTTTGGCCAAAAGTAGTGCCAGCGCGTTAAGTCTGTTCAGGCCCCAATAAAGGCCCGGCTGCTCATTACCATACCAATGCCTGAGCGATCCAGCCCTTGTCTCCGTCGGCGTGTTCCACGTGCAGCCAGCCGCCCCGCCGTTCGAGAACCTTGAAGGGGACTCCGGCCCCGACCATGAAGGCGACGGCAAAGTCTGTTCCCGGGCCGCTGCGCACATTGCACGGTTCCTTGACGGTAATCACGGCGTCGATCCTGGCCAGCAGGGTTTGGTGGATCCAGCCCTGATCTTTCTCAAAATCGCGGAAGCGGCACCACCCCCCCTTGCGTTCGATGATATCCAGCGGATAAAAGCGCTCGACCTTCCAGATGACGGCGTGCCGCGTACCCGGGCCGCTTCGGATGTTGGCGATGGGTACGTTGACCGCCAACCGTTCAGCCCAGGCAGTCGAGCCGCCCACGGCCCAGAAGACCAGGAGCATGACCAGGCAGCGTCCTTTCATCGTTGCGGGACCACCACTCGGCAGAATCCGGCCAGGCCGTCTTTGAACTTTTCGCAATCCTCTGCCGATCCGACCAGCGTGCCGTAATGCATCGGAATCGCCACCTGCGGCTTGATGCGCCGGGCGGCGGTAACGGCTTCGTCGGCCGTCATCACGTAGGTGCCGGAGACCGGCAGCAGGGCGATATCGCAGGCAAAATCTTCCATTTCCGGGATCAGATCGGTGTCGCCGGCATGGTAGATCCGCGTTCCATCCAGGGTGACGATGAACCCGAGCCAATTCTTGGCCCGCGGGTGAAACTTCTTTCCCAGGTTGTATGCCGGCACCGCTTCGATGGTCGCCGATCCGATCTGGATCCGGTCTCCGGGCATCATCACCCGCAGATCCCCGCTCAGCTTGGCGGCCGATTCGGCTTCGGTGACAATGACACTCTTGGTGTGGCGTACCTTGTCGATGTCCGCCGGCGAGCAGTGGTCATAGTGGGGGTGGGTGACCAGAACCAGATCGGCACTGGCCGGATCGGTGATCTGGTAAGGATCGAAGACCAGGGTCTGGTCGGTTCCGCTGACAACGAAGCCGTCATGCCCGAGCCAGCGGATTTGCGCCGTCGGATCGATTCCCATGGTTTTTTCCTTTCTCAATTTGGGCGGCTTTGCGCCAAACGGCCAGGATCAGCCTAGTCCTATCAATCGGCCGCCTTGATATATCACTACCCCCATCAGCCAGGCCAATCCGGTGCTGTAGAGCACCGAGAAGGCCATCCAGCCGTTGCCTGCCTCTCTTCGCACGGCCGCCACGGTGGCCAGGCACGGGACATAGAGCAGCACGAAAACCATCATTGCCGCTGCCGACAGGGGGGTCATCCCCGCGGCGGTCAGGGCCCGCCCCAGGGCGTTTTCATCCGCGCTTTCAGCCGCATAGAGTACGCCCATGGTGCTCACGACGATCTCCTTGGCCACTACCCCGCTGAGCAGGGCCACGCCGCCGCGCCAGTCGATGCCCATAGGCCTGAAAACCGGTTCGATGAATTTGCCGATCCGCCCCAGGTAGCTCAGTTCGGTGTGCTCGGCCCGCCGTGCCCGGCGCAACGCGTTTAGTCGTCCATCGCGCTCGGCGGTCAGGAGCGCTTGCTGGGCCTGGGGCGCTTCGGCGATTCGGGCCTCGTACCGGTCCACCACGGCCTGGTGCAAGGCACCGTAGTCGGTGCGGTAGGTCACTTGGCGGGGAAAGGCGCTCAGTGCCCAGACGATCACCGATCCCACCAGAATGACCCCGCCCATTTTCCTGAGGAACAGCTTGCTGCGGTCCCACATGTGAATCGTGAGGCTTTTGGCCATGGGCACCCGGTAGGGGGGCAGCTCCATGACAAACGGCGCATCCTGCCCGCGGAGCAGGCTCTTGCGGAAAAGGCGGCCTGACACCATGGCGGTGATGATCCCGAGCAGATAGATGCCAAAGATCACCGTCCCGGCCCGGGCCGCGAAGAAGGTGCCGGCCAGCACGAGGTAGACCGGCAGCCTGGCCGAGCAGCTCATAAAGGGTGTTACCAGGATGGTCAGGATGCGATCCTTTTCACTTTCCAGGGTGCGCGCGGCCATCACGGCCGGCACGTTGCATCCGAACCCCATCAGCATGGGGATGAAGGATTTGCCGTGCAGGCCGATCAGATGCATGATGCGGTCCATCAAAAAAGCGGCCCTGGCCATGTACCCGGTATCCTCGAACAGGGAGATGCAAAAAAACAGAATCAGGATATTGGGCAAAAATACCACCACGCTGCCCACCCCGGAGACGATTCCGTCGATCACCAGGTCGCGCAGCAAGGAGGGCGGCAGCCAGAAAGCGAGCAGCCGGCCGATTCCTTCCACGCCCGCCTCGATCCAGGCCATGGGATAGGCCCCCAGCGAGAAGGTCATCTGAAACATGGCCCAGATAAAGAAGATGAAGATCGGAAACCCGATGAAGCGGTTGGTCAGCACCAGGTCGATGTTGCGCGACATGTCCACCCGCTGAAAGGGGGCGGCGGTTTGCACCTCGCGCATGATTCCCGCGATGAACCCGTAGCGTTCATCGGTCATGACGATTTCCGGCTCGTCGTCGTAACGGTCGGCCAACTGGCGCCGCAGCCGTTCGGCTTCGTTGAGGACCGGGGTGGCCGCATCGCCGGCCTTTTCGAGCAGGCGCTGCTTGATGATATGGTCGTCTTCGAGCAGCTTGATGGCCGCCCAGCGCATATTGTAGCCCGGTGTCAGACCGTCCTGGCTTTCCATCAACCCTTTCAGGCTGGCCACGGCGGTTTCGATGTCCTGGGTGTAGCGCACCCGGCGCTTCTGGGGCGGCAAGGCTTCGCTTTCGGCCAGGGCGATGGCTTGCGCCAGCAGTTCCTCGATCCCTTCCCGGCGGTTGCCCACGGTGAAGACCACCGGCAGATCGAGCAATTCGCTCAGTTTGGCGTCGTCGATTTTCAGCCCCCGGCTGCTTGCCAGGTCGGCCATGTTCAGGGCGAAGAGGATCTTGCAGTCGATTTCGCGCAGTTGGGTGGCCAGGTAGAGACTGCGCTCCAGGTTGGAGGCATCGATGATATCGATGACCACGTCCGGATGCCCGTCAAGGACAAAATCGCGGGCCACGATTTCTTCGATGGAAAAGGGGGTCAGGCTGTAGGTGCCCGGAAGGTCCACGATGCGCAGATCATAGCCGAAGCGTTCGATCTGCCCCTCTTTTTTTTCCACCGTGACCCCGGGCCAGTTGCCGACCTTTTGGCGCGTACCGGTAATGGCGTTGAATATGGTGGTCTTGCCCGAATTGGGGTTGCCCGCCAAGGCGATGGTCAGCCGCTTGGGCGGCGTCTTGGAACCCGGGCTAGACGACATGGTCCACCACGATCTGAGTGGCTTCTTCCACGCGCAACGAAACGTGGCACCCGTTGGTCACCAACTCCAATGGATCGCGCAACGGTGCGTACTTTTCCACCCGGATTTCCGCCCCCCTGTGCAGCCCCATTTCCAGCATGCGGCGCCGCAGCGCACCAGCGCCTCCGACCCGGACGATGACGGCCTGCTGGCCTTCCTTAAGCTCACTGAGATTCACCGGCATTGTGCTTCGACCCCGATTTCCGTCCGGCCGGTGCCGTCCGCGTCTATTTTACCCGCGGCCGCGGCCAGATCCTTCAAGCTTCTTCATCGTCACGGTGACTCAGCACGCGGCCGGGCTGCAGGTGGTCCGGCTGCACGAGGATTTTCTGGGCCAGCCCGCGTCCCAGAACGAAACGCCGGTTATCTGCAGCGATGGCGATCTGGCCTTCCTGGCAGCTGGTGATCACTTCGATGCGATCCCCGGGGCGCAGGCCCATCGTCAACAGGCGCATTCGGGCCCGTGCACCGCCGCAAAATTCCTGAATGATCAGCCGTTCCCCGGGGCGTGCGGCCACCAGGGGCATCCGGTCCACCGGTACATCGAGGCAATCGCGGCAGATGCCGTAGAGTTCCATGCGATGCTGGAGCAGGTGAAACCCGTGCTTCTTGGCGATTTGAAGCTGCAGCGCTTCGAGCGGTTCGCTCTTGAATTCGAAGATGCGCCGGCACTTGGTGCATACCATATGGTCGTGGTGATGCCCCAGGTGCAGGTGCTCGTAGCGGACCTCACCGTTGCCGAACCGGTTGCCCTGGGCAAAACCGAAACGGGACATGAGCTTGAGCGTTTCACGGACGAAATCGGGCTCCGCTTGCACGCCCCGCTCGATCAGCTGCCGGTGCAGTTCACTGGCCGTGACATGATTTTCGGTCTGCAAAAAGGCATCGATCACCTCGATCCGATCCTCGAAGCGCTCGACCCCCTCCTGGCTGAACAGCTTTTTGAGCTGTTCGATTTCTTGTACGTGAAGTGTCTTCATCGCCACCCGTCCAAGGCCATCAACCTAAGTTCCGTCATCCTGCCTGTCAATCCGGGCCGGGCAGGGTGATGGTCGAGCAGGTGCCGCTCGAGCAGGTCCGGTTTTGGACCGTTGGGGCGGCACCGGCCCCGGACGAACGGACCTGGTGGGAGGTCGTGCTCAGCACCCTCTCGAAATGGGTCTGGCTGCAGTGGGGGCAGCTGATGGATTGATCTTCGGTGCCAAGCACCAGTACTTCGAAGAACTGGCTGCAGTCGAGGCAGCGAAATTCATAGATGGGCATGCGGGCGGCTCCTTGGTTCGGTCATGGCTCCCCCGCACGGCAAACCCGGGGCGGGAGCAAAATAACATTGATAATATCAGCCTTGATTCGGTGTCAAGGATTGATCATTTCAAGTTGAAGCGGACCTGGCGGGCCGATGCCTCATCCTCGGCTTTTTCCAACACTTGGGGTTGGACGGTGAAGATATGTTCGGCTTTGAGCCGTTCGTCGGCCAGCAACTGATCGCGAACGGCAGCCGCGCGCGCGTTGGCCAACCGTCGCAGGTCGTTTTCGTCCACCTGGATCTGGGTGTAGAGCAGTTTTTCCATTTCCGCGGGCGGCAGGATTTTTTCCTTGCCCGCACCGTCCCGGGGCTTGGGAAAGTCGGCCGTCGCATAGGCCAGGGCGACGTAAATGTCCTTTTCCGCGGCTTCGACCCGGATTTCTTCCGGCGGCAGAGCGCTTTGACCGGCGGCTTGGAGCGCGTTGTGTTTGGCGGTGCGCAGCAGCTGGCTGAAACGCTCCTTGCGTATGGCCGCCCCGTCGCTGGCCGCATCGGCCGTTGCCTGGATTTCGATGCGCAGGGCCGGGCGCTGGAAGAGCACGTCGGCCAGCTTGGTCACCTGCGAGCGGGCTTCGTCGTCCAGGTCGGCGCTGGCCGCCGCAAAACCGACATGGGTGACGATCTGGCCCTTGAACGCCGAGGCCAGGGCGTCAAAGGGCGCGGTGACGATCTTGGTGAAAAGATTCGCCAGGGCCTTGATGACGATATGGAAGATGGAAAAATGCGGATCGTCCAGATTCCCCTGGACCGGCACATCGAGCTCGATGCGTCCCTGGCGGTCGGTGAGCAGGGCCAGGGCCAGCTTGACCGGCAGGCTGGTGGCATCCGGGCTCTGGACCCGTTCGCCGAGGGTCAACGCGTCGAAAAAGATCCGATTCTGAGCCTTGAGCCGGCGTTCGGCGATCTCGTAATCCAGCTCCAGGGTCAGTTTGCCCTTGTCCAGGGTGTAGCCGATGTACTTGCCCGAGTAGGGGGAAAAGGGGCTCAGTTCGATATTGCGAAAAGTCAGCTTGAGATCGGTATATTTTTCCTGGGACAAGGGGTTGATGCGCCCGGCGATCTCGAGAGGGCTCTGATTTTCCAGGGCCCCCTGGATCAGGACCTCGGCATGTTGGGCGGGCTGGGAGGAGAGGCCGGTGACCCGCCCGCCCAGCTTGACCATACGGGTTTCGAAGTTGGGCCGGGTCAGAAAGTCGGAAAAGTCGACCCGGCCGCCCTGGAGGGTGATGGCATTGATCTGGATCGGCACCGGCTGGCCAGCTCCTGCCCCGGATGCCGGAGCCGGAGCCGGCGTGGCGGGCCCGGCCGGCGGCTGAAAGACCTGGGCCAGATTGAGGGTCCCATCCGGGTAGATGATCACCCGGGCCGTATAGTCGCTCAACGCCACCCGCTCCAGATGGACTCCGAGCGGCTCGGTGGTGATGTCGGCCCCCTCCACGAAAAGGTTTTGCCATCCGAGAAATTCACGCTGTTCACGTTTGTCCACTGCGGCCAGGCGGGACACCGAGGCATTGCCCTGATAACGGATTTTGGCCGGGCCACCGGCCGGCAGGGCCAGGCTGAGCTTTCCCTGGGCACCGATCTGCCCATCCTTGACCAGCATCTGCACCTGGTCCTGGAAATAGGGCTGGAAGGGTGAGATGTCCAGGGCGGCCAGCTTAACCGCCAGTTCGGCCGTCAAGGGGGTCAGGGTGGCGGGCCCGCCGATGGAAAAGGTCCCTTTCTGATTGATCCGGCCGGACAGTTGAATCCGCGGTGCGGCATCGGCGGCCGTGCTGAATTGCTCGACCTGAATCGCCAGATCCTCCACCGTCAGGGTCGCGGCCGGTTTGGGCACCCGGTCTTCGAAGCGCAGGCCGTGATCCGCCAGTGCCAGGGTATCGAGGGACAGAACCCAGGGTGAATCGTTGCCGGCTGCAGGTTCGGCGGGTGCCGGCGCAGCGGCGGCGGCCGGCGGCCGGAAAAGGCCTGCCAGATCGATGCGGCCGTCGGCCAGGCGCCGGGCGTTGATGCGGGTGCCGGCGATTTCAAGGCGGCCGGCCTGGACCGTCCGTTTTTGGGCGTCGACGGCGGTGTCGCGAAGCGCCAGGCGGGGCATTTCCACCAGCGTGCGATCCCCGGTTCCATCTTTGAGGATCAGGTTTTGCATCTCCACGGCCAGGCCGGCGATCTGGACGTCTTGTCCGCCGGCGGTCAGCGGTCCCAGCTGCAGGTTCAGGGTCTCCAGGGAGACCTTTGACGGCTCTATCCCTGCGGCGTCTGCGAAGCGCATCGGGCCTGCGGCAAGGTTGATCCCTTCGATGGTCGCTGTCCACGGCTGGGCCGCTGTGGCTGCCCCGTCCGGCGCTGGGGGCGGTTCGGGCGTCGGCGTCCCCTGTTCTGCCGGGGGCGCTGGGGCAGACGGTGTCGCCTGTGGCCCGGGCTCTGGAGCGGCAACCGTTTCCGACTCCGGCTTCGTCCCCGGTGATTCGACCTTTTGCGAAGAAGGCTTGGCCGCCGGCGGCGCGAACAGATCCACCAGGTCGATGCGTCCTTCGGCGTCGCGGTGGGTGTTAAGCGCCAGGCCCTCGATGCCCACCTGCGCCACCGTGACCGTGCGGGTCGCGGTATCGACCCGGGTGCCGTCCACCTTCAGCTGCGAAAGGGCCACCAGCGTTTCGGCGCTGCGCGGATCGGCAAGGGCCAGGTCTGAAAGGGCGGCCGAAACCGGATCGAGGCGGACCTGGCCGTCGCCGTAGCGGAAAGCCAGATCCAGATCCAGCCGGCCGTCGGCCTTTTGAAAACCGACGTAGCCGCGATAGTAGGGCGCGTACTTCGCCAGAAGGACGCCGGACAAGACCAGGCGCCCTTCGGCACCCAGCTCGCTCAGGGTCAAGCCGCCGTCCACGGTCAAGGTTTCGCCGGCCTCGGTGGTCAATTTTAACGTATAGGCAGCCCGCTGATCGGGCGCGGTGGTCAGGTTGGCAAGGGTCGCGGTGATCGGGCTGAGGGTGGTCTGAAAACCTTCGGCGCTTTCGTCGCGGAATACCACCTGACCCTGGGTGAGGGTGAAATCGACCAGTTTGAAATCGGTTTTTCCGTCCGGTGCCTTTTCTTTTTCCGGTGCCGGCCGGTCCTGCGCCTGCGGCCCCAGGTGGGCCAGGTTGACGGTCCCGTCGGCCAGGCGCGTCAGATATACTTCCGGGCCCACCAGATCGAGGCGCGCCACGGTGGGTGTGCCGCCGATGGAATCGATCACGGCCAGGTCGGTGAACAGCTCCTGAATCCGGATCAGGGGCTGGCCGTCGGTTTCGTCGATGGCCATTCCCTTGATCCGCAGGGTAAAAGCATAGGGATTGAAGGCCGCCTCTGCGATCCGCACCGGTCGCTGCAGGATCTCGCCCAAGCGTCGGGCCCCGTAGGACTCGATCACCCAGGGCACCACCAGAAATCCGGTCAGGGTATAGATCAGTACCAGGGCGCTGACGGCGATGAGGACCCAGCGCAACTTGCGGCGGCGGGCGGCTGGCGTTGGTGCGGCTTCGGTGGCCATGGCACGGGCTCCTTGGGCTCCGGGGGTTAAGCTCAGGCAGGTAATCGACAGCGACCGATCATACTTGTCCTAAGTATAGGTCCTGGCCAAGACAATGCAATCGCTTTCCTGATCCTGCCCCCTTTGAGACAAATGGGTGGCAACGAGCCTCCCGTTCTGGTTATGCCGCCAGAATCACAGGGTTCAGCGGGAATTGGGAATTGCTGGCAAATTTATTTGACAATGTGCTATGCACGCCCTCTGCGAACTGGAATGACGTTGTTTGAAGAGGACTCCTGTCGCAGGGGAAGATAACGTCTTTTCACACTGATTCTTCGGTTAGAAATGAACAAAATTACGGCGCTGGAAGCACTTTCCCGGATTCTGGCCGAAGCGAATCGCGGGGCAGATCGGGGTTCTTTTTTCCGGGCCGCGGTCGAGTCCCTGGTGGCCCTGTTCGGCTGCGATCGGGGGTTGTTATGGTTTTTGGACAATACGGTCTATCGCAGCGTGCGGTCAGACGTGGTCACTTCGGGCTCCGAAATGGCCGCTACGGAAAACGGCCGCCGGTTGGAAGCCAGATTACCCGAGGCGGTGGGGTCTCCGGCGGAGCTGGTCCGGCAATTGAACAAGGGGTATCCGCCACCACGGCTTATCGCCGTGCCGCAGGCGGCTGTCTGGTGGATCGATGACAGAAGCCGTTTGAAAACGGCGGATATGGAAGCCGAAAGGGCATTGACGCTCGTGACGAGGTTGGCGGGGCGTGATGCGCCGGCCCTGCTGGTGGCGGCCTTTGACCGCATCGACGGAAGCCCGGGAATGCTTGTTCTCGCCAACGGGACTCCTGACAGGAAGTGGCCGGCGCGCATGACCCGTTTTCACAAGATCGCCCCCCTGTTTCAACTTGCCGTCGCGAACTGGCAGGCGAGCCAGGCATTGGGCGAACGGGTCAAGGAGTTGACCTGCCTTTATCGCATGGCGCGCATTGATGCCGGTGAGACCGTTTCACTTGAAGCTCTGCTCGGAAAGATTGCGGCCATCGTTTCCGATGCCTTTTTGTACAGCGACGATGCCAGGGTGCACATCCGCCTCGATGGGGTGGATTACGGGGACCAAGGGGCGTTTTCAGCCGGCCTGACACTGGCCAGTGATATCGTGGTGGACGCCAACCGCCGGGGCTGGATCGAGGTCGTTTACACGGCCGAGCACATGCACCTCGATGAGGGGCCGTTTCTCAAAGAAGAACGGAAGCTTCTCGACACCATTGCCTGTGAGCTGTCCAAGATTATCGCGCAAAAGGACTTCGATCGCGAGAAGGCCGAAATGCGGGACCGCCTGGCGCATACCGACCGGCTCAACATGATGGGCCAGCTTTCGGCCGCCATCGCCCACGAGATCAACGAGCCGTTGACCGCCATTCTCGGTTACGCTCAACTGGCGGGCAAGTGTGCCGGTTTGCCTGCCCAGGCAAGCCAGGACATCGCCCGCATCGTCTCCACCTCTCTGCACGCCCGGGAGGTGGTTCGCAAATTATTGCTGTTTTCCCGCAAGGTTGCGTCCAAACCCCAGGCGGTGCCGGTCAACGCGGTGCTGCGCGAAAGCCTGTCTCTTTTCGAATTCCGTTGCAAAAAAGACGAAATCACCATTGATATGTCCCTCGCATCCGACACGGGGCGGGTAAAAATCGATCCGGCCCAGCTGCGCCAGGTTTTTTCCAACCTGATCTTGAACGCCCTCCAGGCCATGGGCCGCGGCGGCCGTTTGGGTTTGCTTACCCGGGCCGATTCGCGCCGGGCCCGGGTGGTGATTGAAGACAACGGTTGCGGCATGACGCCTCAGGTTCGGGAAAAAATGTTTATTCCGTTTTTTACCACCAAGCCTCACCACCAGGGCACCGGTCTGGGGCTTCCGGTGGTTCAGGACATCGTCAGCGGCGCCGGCGGAACGATCCGGGTGACGAGCACGCCGGGCGCCGGAACGCGGATTGAAATCGATTTTCCACCGGCATCCCAAGGCAGCGGCGGCGCAAAAACAGATGATCCGTACCGGTGAACATATTCTGATTGTCGACGACGCCGGCGACACCCGCGAGGTGTTGCGGCGCAACCTGGAGGCCCGGGGGCAGCGCACCAGCACGGCAGACTCGGCCGAGGCCGCATTGGAGATCCTCGCCAGCCGGCCGGTGGACCTGGTGATTACCGACATCAAGATGCCCGGTGCCAGCGGGCTGGATCTGCTCAAGCATGTGCGCGACAATTACCGGAGTGTCGAAGTCGTCGTCATCACCGGCTATCCGCGCTATGACGAGGTGGTCCAGGCGGTGAAAAACGGGGCCGAAGAATACCTTGTCAAGCCCTTTACCGCCGCCGAGCTGGAGGGGGCCGTGGATGCGGCCCTGGCCAAGCGCCGGCTGCGGGTGGCCCCGCCAGACGTTTCTTCGGCATATGCGCGATACGGATTGATCGGTGACAGTCCTGCCATGGCGGCCCTTTACGGTGCCATCGGCCGTGCGGCCGCCACCGACGCCACGGTCCTGGTCCAGGGGGAAAGTGGAACGGGCAAGGAACTGGTGGCCCGGGCCATCCATTACCAAAGCGCACGCGCCAGTGCCCCGTTTGTCCCGGTCAACTGCGGCGCCATCCCCGAGACCCTGCTGGAAAGCGAACTTTTCGGCCACCTCAAGGGGGCGTTCACCGGAGCCGGCTGTACCCGGGCCGGTTTTTTCCAGACGGCCGACGGCGGCACGATCCTTCTCGATGAGATCGGAGAGGCGACTGCTGCGATGCAGGTCAAATTGCTGCGGGTGATCCAGGAAAAAGAATTCACCATGCTGGGCGCCAATCGGCCGACCCGGGTCGATGTGCGCATCATCGCCGCGACCAACAAGGACCTGCGGGCACTGGTGCGCCAGAATGCCTTCCGTGAAGACCTCTATTACCGGCTCAACGTGATCGGTATCAGCGTGCCGCCGCTGCGAGAACGCGGTGACGATCTGCCGCTGCTGATCCGTCACTTTCTTGACAAATTTGCGCGTGAATACGGCCGCCCCATACCCCGCATCGAGGACCGGGTGCTGGCCATCCTCAACGCCTATCACTGGCCAGGCAACGTGCGGGAGATGGAAAACGTGATCATGCGCATGATGGCCATGTCCGGTGCCGACGTCCTCGAAGCCCCGGACCTGCCCGAATGGATGCGCTATACCGTGCCGGCTGCGCCGCGGCTGGATCGGCCCCTGGAAGCCATGGAGGCCGAATACATCGCAGCGGTTCTGGCCAGCGTGGATCAAAACAAGAGTGCCGCCGCCCGAATCCTGGGCATTACCCGCCGCACCCTGCGCGAAAAGCTCAAGAAGATTTCTCCCGCCGAAGAAGCGGATTAATCCCCCCCGCCGGCGCCGGCGGACCCATGCACCAGGCCGGAGGTTTTGATCCGGTCACTTTCTGACCGGTGGTCCCATTTGAACCACTTTGCGGGTGATTCGGATTCCCTTGCCCTGTTTTTATCATTCCGTAATTTAATGACAAATCGAATTTTAGGCTCCTGGCATGCAGGCTGCTATGGCATCGATGCAAAGATCGGCCGGTGGCGAACCGGCCGGCAACCCGCACTTTTTCCAGCGACCATAAGGCGGGTCAACCCGATTCCGTACCAGGAGAATTCGATGAAAGCATTTTCCCAAAAGCAGGCGCCGGTTTCGCAGCCCTGCGGCACCCTCTGTTCCACTTGTCTCGACGGTCCATCCTGCGGCCTGCATTGCGGGCCGGTTTCACCGGTTTTTTACTGCGAAGAGTTTTTCCTGCCCGAAAGTCCCAGCGCCCAACCGCCGCCGATGCGGCCGCAATGGGAGCCTGACTGCGCCGACTGTGACCCGTCGCCGGTGCTCGGTTTGTGCAAGACCTGCGAAAATTACCACCGGTGCGCATTCAGCAAGCCCCTGGGCGGTGTCTGGCACTGTGAAGAGTTCGCCTGAAGGAGGCATTGCATGTTGAACCCGATTTGCGATTTCATTCCGGCCGACGCCCTGCTTGACGGCGGCCACAAAGCATCCGCTTTCCGCAGTCTTGAAGAACAGCTCAAATCCAGGCTGGGCGATGTTGCCGCCAACCTGGACTGGCTTTCCCGGCACATGCCGCCGTATTTTTTCATCACCATGGGCAATGAAACCGAGGCCCTGGTCAAGTTGGCGCTCCACCTGAACACCGTCAAGGACCACAATGCCCTGGTGCTTGCCGACCAGGCCGACAAGCTGATCTTGGCCCGCTGCGACCGGGCCGGGTCCCTGTACGAAACCCTGGAGGCCTTTTCCCAGCGGGAAATCGCCTACAGCGAGATCATCCATTCCAATGCGCCCCTGCCCGCAACGGCCATTCCGCTGGAAGTGCTGCGCTTCGATTTCGAATCCCGGACCGGTGCGGCGGACGCGGTGGATAGCTCGGCCCCGCCTTTGCCCGCCAGCATCCTCGAAGCATGCCGAAAGGCCGTGGCCCGCGACTACCCGGACTACCCTCCCGATGCCCTGCCGGGTTCGCTGGCCGAATTGTGGCAGCGACATTCATCCACCGTGCGCATCTCGCCCAGCGACCGCATCGCCCGTATGCTGTGGGTCTATCGCCGGACCCACCTCGACGGCGGTTTTTTTTTCGAGGTCCAGTCCACGGTCCATGGCGAGACGCGGGTCGTCTTCGGCCTGGCCCAGCCGCCCCGGCGCCATTTTCTGCTCCAGTTGATGGAGGTTTTCCACCGCCTGGCGATCGGGGTGCGCCGCGCCTACAGCCAGATCCTGAATCTGGAACAAGGACCTCATTTCATTGGCACTTTCTACATCCGTCCCCAGGACGTCAGCCTGGGAGAGAACCCGGCGCCGGTCTATGACCGGCTGCGCGCGGAGCTTTACAATACCCAGATTCTGGCAATTGACAGTTTCGCCTACCGGCGTTTCCTGACCACGGGCCTGATGACCGGTGAAGACGCCTCGCTGGCCGAAGCGATCATCTCTTTTTGCCATACCAACCTGAGCCACAGCCAGCCGGACCGTTTCGACCTGGACACGGTCAAATACGCCTTCGAAGCACATCCCGAGATGCTCTTGATGATCATCGCCCTGTTCCGGTCCCGTTTCGATCCGCTCCTGGCAGCCGACACGCCCTCGTATGAAAAGGACTTGGAACGGGCTGCGGCCGCGGTCGAGAACTTCAATACCGGCCAGCGCTATCTGGACGAGATCCGGCGCGTCGTCTTCCAGACGGCCCTGGCCATGGTGCGCCATTGCCTCAAGACCAACTTTTTCGTCGCTGAAAAACGGGCCCTGGCCTTTCGTTTCGACCCGGCCTACCTCCAGACACTGGGGCCGGACCTGAGGGATGATCTGCCCGAGGCCACGCCTTTTCGCATCACCTTTTTCTTCGGCCGCTACGGCGTCGGTTACCATATCGGCTTTTCGGATATCGCCCGGGGCGGCTGGCGCACCCTGATCTGCCGCACGCCGGACGAGTACCTGAGCTGCCGCAATACCCTGTTTCGCGAAGTCTTTGTCCTGGCCCACACCCAGCACCTGAAAAACAAAGATATCTACGAAGGCGGCAGCAAGATGACCGCCATCTGCGATGTGCGTGATCTGGCCGGATCCGAGGCGGTCGCCCACCGGCTCTACAAGCTCCAATTTGCCTTTATCAACGCTTTTCTGGATATCTTCGTGACCGAGGCCGGAGTGGCGCGCCACCCGGCGGTGGTCGACTACTATCGCCAGCAAGAGCCGATCGAGCTGGGGCCGGACGAAAACATGCACGACACGATGATCGAGACCATCGCCCGCACTGCGGACAAACGCGGCTACGTGCTCGGGATCGGCATCATGTCGAGCAAACGCGTCGGCATCAATCACAAGGCCTACGGGGTTACCAGCCGGGGCGTGATCCAGGCCGCTGAAATCACCCTGGCCCAGTTGGGCATCGACATGCGCCGCGACGCGTTCAAGGTCCGCATGACCGGCGGTCCTTTCGGCGACGTGGCCGGCAACTCGATACGCCTCATGCTGGAACACTGCCCCCAGTTCCGGCTGGTGGCCCTGGTGGACGGCAGCGGCGGCCTTTTCGACCCCCAGGGGGCCGACCACCAGGAGTTGGAAAGGATCGCCCTGCGGGCCGATCTGGATCATTTCGATCCCCGGCGGCTGCATCCGGGCGGCACCATCGTTTATCGCAGCCAGCAGCGGCGCGAAGCCATGCGCCAGCTTTACCGCAAGGTAATGCGCACCGAGCAGGGGACCGTCGACTGCTGGATCACCGCCGACGAATTCCACCGTGAGTTGAACCGGTTGACCTTCGAGGTGGACGCGGATCTCTTCCTGCCCTGCGGCGGGCGCCCGGAGACGATCGACGCCACCAACTGGACGCGCTTTTTCGATGCCGAGGGCCGCCCCGGCGCCCGGGCCATTGTGGAGGGGGCCAACTCCTTCATTTCGCCTGAAGCGCGCCGGGAAATTGAGGATCGCGGGGTCATCCTGCTGCGGGATGCCACGGCCAACAAGTGCGGCGTGATCTGCTCGTCCTACGAAATCATCGCCAACCTGCTGATGCGCCAAGACGAGTTCATCGCCCACAAGGAAGCCTATGTGGCCGATGTCATCGACATCTTGCAGCGCCGTGCCAGCGATGAGGCCCGCTTGATTTTCGAACGCCACCGTCAGGCCGCCGGAAAGCAGCGCTATACGGAAATCAGCGTTGCCATCAGCCAGGAAATCAACGCCTGGTATGCGCGGTTGTTCGAATTCTTCCAGGCCAGGCCCGAATTGGCCGCCGAACCCGGCTTCTCACGGGTGATCCTCAGCCACCTGCCGGCGCTCGTCGGCCGTTGCCCGCAATTGCGGGTGCGTATCCAGGGCATGCCGCCCAAGATCCGGGCCGCCATCCTGGCCTGCGAGATCGCCACGCGCATCGTTTACCGCGGGGACTGGGAAGGGGACCTTGAAAGCCGGCTGCGCCGTTACGTCGATGCGTGCCCGGCGAAAACGGAAAAATCGTAAAGAGGGCCATCAAAACCGGTGGCGGCATTCGCAATTTGCCCGGGCAGCAGGCCCTATCCGCCGGGAAGATGCGCCAGGATTGTTCTGCCGTATTGGTCAGGTGATTCAGATTCCTTCATCCTGCCGAATTCAAAGTCCAACGCTTGCGTCCCTGTTTTCCAGGTGAAATCGGCAGATCTCGGGACCACCGGGATCTGCCGATCATGGTTCTGCCATGTGGACAGGGCGCCGCCGAGCTGTTAGAAGCGATCCCAAAGGGGCCTGGAAACCGAACAGGGGAGGGATTGCCATGAACGTCCAACTCGTCTACATGACCTTTGGTGATCTGGATGAAGCGCGCCGCGTGGCCCGCGGCCTGGTCGAAGCGCGCCTGGCGGCCTGCGCCAACATCTTCGAGAACATGAATTCTTTTTATATGTGGGAGGGCCGGTTGCAGGACGACCGGGAGGTGGCGGTGATCGTCAAAACCACCGGCAGCCGGCTTCCCGAGCTCATCGAGGCGGTACGCCAGCAGCACAGCTACGCGGTGCCGTGTATCGTCAGCATGCCGGTCACCGGGGGGCACCAGCCGTTTCTCGACTGGGTCGCGGCCGAAACCCAGGCGCCTGAACCTCCAGCTGAACCTCCGGCCTGAAGCCCGGCCACCGGTTTGGCTGGCCCGGACGACCCCGTACCCCGAACGCTTGTCCGTTGCAGGCGGCGCAGCCGGACGCCGGCCGCAGCCGGCAGGAGGAGATCGCCATGAAACCCGTTGGTTCCCTGAGACCCGAACAACTGCGCCGGACCTGCGATCCCAAGGGGTTCAAATTCGCCACCACCGAGGACATCTCCCCCCTTAGCGCGGTTATCGGCCAGCAGCGGGCCGTGGAAGCCATCGCCTTCGGGCTGAACGTGGCCGGCCCGGGGTATCATATTTTCGTCACCGGCCTGGAAGGCACCGGCAAGACGACCATCGTGCGCGAATTGGTGACGCAACATGCCGGCCGCCGGCCGGCGGCGGACGACTGGTGCCTGGTGCACAACTTCGCCGATCCGTATCGCCCCCGGGTGCTTCGCCTGGAGGCCGGCGGCGGCACGGCCCTGGCCGAGGCCATGGAGTGCTTCATCAACGACCTGCGCCAGCGTCTGCCGCGGGCCCTGGCGGGTAAGGGCTACCAGCAGCGCCGGGCCGCCATCGAAAAGGAGTTCCAGCAAAAAGCCGAACGGCTCATGGAGGCCATCGAAGCCAAGGCCGCCGGACTCGGGCTGGGCGTCAACCGGACCTCCGAGGGCTTGATCCCCATCGTGCTGGTGGATGGCCAGCCCATCGACCGGCAGCATTTCCAGGCCCTGCCCAAGGCGGAAAAGGATCGCATCCAGAACAGCCTGCAAAAGATCCGCAAGGCCATCGCCCAGGCGGACCGCGGCGCCAGCCAGGCCGGTGCTGAAATGGCCGGGGACCTGGAGCGGATGCGCCGCAGCACGGTGGAACGACTGGTGAGCGAGTCCCTGGCCCCACTGCGCGAGGCCTACGCCAAGAACGGCGCGGTGGGCGACTTTTTGGATGCTGCGGCCGCCGATATCGGCCGGCACCTGGAGGGTTTTTTAGAGGAACTCGGCTCCGAGGAGGCCCCGGACGCGCAGATCGAAGACGAAGATTTCCTGCGGCGCTACCGGGTCAACGTGCTGGCCGACCGGCGCGGCAGCGAAGGCGCACCGGTGATTTTCGAGCCGAATCCCACCTATGCCAACATCTTCGGGCGCATCGAGCGGCGCACGGCCGAAGGGACGGTCTCCACCGATCACACCCTGGTCCAGGCCGGAGCCCTGGTTCAGGCCAACGGCGGGTATCTGATTCTCGAGGTGGAATCGGTGCTGACGGTGGACCTGGTCTGGGAGGCCCTCAAGCGGGCCCTGGCCAACCGCACCTTGGCCATCGAGGATGTGGCGGCGGCAGGCGGCGGCCCCTCGGCCCTGAGGCCGGGCCCCATCGAGCTGGATGTCAAGGTGATCCTCCTGGGGGGCTGGGAGCCGTTTACCCTGCTGCAAAATTACGATGCCAAATTCAACAAGCTGTTCCGGGTAAGGGCCGATTTCGATTACGAGGTAGCCCGTAGCGCCGCCCGCGTGCGCCAGTACGCCCGCTTCGTGGCCCGGGTCTGCCGGGAGTCCGATCTGCAGCCATTTACCGCCGCCGCCGTGGCCGCGGTGGTCGAATACGGGCAGGTACTCACCGCAGACCAGCGCAAACTCTCGCTGCGCTTCGGTCCCATCGTGGGGCTGCTCAAGGAGGCCGACTACTGGGCCCGCCAGGACCGGGCCAGGACCGTGGATGCGGTCCATGTGCGCAAGTCCATCGCCAAGCAGCGCTTTCGCCACAACCTGAGCGAGGAGAAGATCCACGAAGCATACCTGGACGGGACCATCCTCATCGACGTGCAAGGTGAGGTGGTGGGGCAGGTCAACGCCCTGGCGGTCTACCAGCTCGGCGAACTTTCCTTCGGCCGGCCGACCCGGATCACCGCCGAAGTCTATGCCGGCAAGGCCGGGGTGCTCAATGTGGAACGCGAGGCCAACCTCTCGGGCAGCAGCCACGACAAGGGGGTGCTGATCATCGCCGGCTGGCTCGGGCGGACCTTTGCCCGCCGGCGCCCGCTGAACCTGTCCATCAGTATCACCTTCGAGCAGAGCTACGCCGGGGTCGACGGGGACAGCGCCTCTTCCACAGAACTTTACGCCGTGCTCTCCAGCCTGGCCGAGGTGCCGATCCGCCAGGGGATCGCGGCCACCGGGTCCGTCAACCAGAAAGGCCAGATCCAGGCCATCGGCGGGGTCAATGAAAAGATCGAAGGCTATTTCGAGGTTTGCCGTTCCAGGGGCTTGAGCGGCAGCCAGGGGGTGATCATCCCCCGGGCCAATCAACCCAACCTGATGCTCAACGATGATGTGATGGCGGCGGTGGCCGAAAAGCGCTTTCATATCTGGGCGGTGGAAACGGTGGAAGCGGGGATCGAGATTCTTACCGGGATGCCGGCCGGAAAGGCCGACGGGCAGGGGGCGTACCCGCCCGGCACTATCTACCACCGGGTGGTGCAGAACTTGGCGGCGGTGGCCGGTCGCAGCGACAGCCAAAAACCTTCCCAGGGTGACGGTTGAGCGCTGCCGCCGGCTGCGGCGGTTTTTTTCGTGGCTATCGCGGGGCAGGGATTTGATCCTGGAGATTCCCGGCTGCCGACGAAGGGTATCGGCCGATGCCGACTGCCGTCTTGACCATGCGGCGGCAGATCGCTAAAACGGACATCGATGCGAGTTGCATCCACCACCACACCCCCAAATACGGAGGATCTTTTCCAATGAACGAAACCGATACCATGGCCCTGGCGCAGCGCGCTATGCCCCAGCTAAAGAAGGGGGCCTTTCTCACCGTGCGGGCCGGTGAGGCCATCAATACCATGACCATCGGCTGGGCGACTTTCGGTTTTTGCTGGAAACGGCCGGTTCTGATGGTGGCGGTGCGCGATTCGCGCCACACCTACGGGATCATGGAGCAGGCGGCCGATTTCACTGTCTCGGTGCCGGACCCCGCGATGCAAAGGGCCCTGGCTTACTGCGGCAGCCATTCGGGACGCGACGGGGACAAGCTGGCGGCCTGCGATCTGAAGACAGTCGAGACGGGCAAGACCGTCTCGCCGGTCATCGACACGGCCGGGATCCATTTCGTCTGCCGTATCATCCACAAGGTGCCCATGGATCCGGCCCTAGCGGCCAACGAACTGGCCGATCTCTATCCCCAGAAGGACTACCACACCCTCTATTTTGGCGAAATTCTGGATGGCTATGAACGATAGCCACCACCACGGCGGTCGGCCGGGCGCCCGGCATACGGTCGGTTATTATTTCTTTTACCTGATTTTTTCACCCGACTTCTGGCGCCTGCTCATCGGCGTCGGGGCGGCCCTCTGGCTGGCGCCGCAAATATTCCGGCCGGACATGACCGCGCTGGTGCGGGGGATGCTTTATGTTATGCTTTGCGCCATCGGGTGGGCTGCCAGCGCAGTGCCGGCGGGCTGGATCTGCCGAGGACTGAAACGGCTCGTGCTGGGAAACCGGATGCCGCCGAGCCGGTAAGAAAGATCGCTGCGGCCGAGTCCCGGCTGCAGCGATCTTTACAGTCTGGAAAGCGAAACGACGTTCGGGGCCATTCAGCCTTTGGTGTCCGGCAGCTTTGCCAGGCGCTTGAAATGGACCCATTTGCCACCGGCATAGGTGACTTTCAGGGCGTGCGTGCCGATCTTGAACCCGTTTCGGGCTTTATCCTCAGGTACTGCGTAGGCAAAGGCGTAATGGGGGTTGTCGTCCAGCAGGTAATGGTCGAAGTGCACCCGGCCCTGGCTCAACCCCCGGTAGACGATTTTGGAGCGGCCGATGATCACCGCCTGATCGACCTGCATGGAGATTTTTTCTCCGGGGGGGTGGGCGGTCAGCGTCTCTTTGGGGGCGGCGGCAACGGTTTCGGTCCGGTCCGCCGGGGCGGCCTGGACCGCAGGATCGTTGCGGGCGACCTGGTACATGAAAAGCCCGAAGATCATTGCGCTGGCAAAGAAGAAGATCCCGGCCCAGCGGCGTGAATTGTCGTTTGGCATGGTTCAGCCTTTCGCTTTTCGCTTGGGCGGGCTGGACGCCCGCCCTTCACATTCTGCTCAAAACATAAAGCAATTTCGGTGCCAAAATAATTTCCGGCCTTGCTTAAAGACGCAAGGGGAGTTCTCCTACCCGAAGAACAGGCCAAAGTCAAACATGGGCTTTGCGTTTTGAAAGATGGCCGGCAGGCTTGAAAAGCCACAATTTTGTCTCACAGGAGACAGAAACGGAATCTGATGATTTCCATTACCGACACCATCGCCATCGATGACGGCGAGCTGCGTTTTGCCTTCGTGCGCGCTTCGGGCCCGGGCGGCCAGAACGTCAACAAGGTCGCCACGGCGGTCCAGTTGCGCTTCGATGCGGCGCGCTGCCCGTCCCTGCCCGAAGACGTGCGCCGGCGCCTGCTGCGTCTGGCCGGTCGCCGCCTGACGGCCGAAGGCGAGATCGTCATCGACGCCCGGCGCTTTCGCAGTCAGGAACAAAACCGCCAGGACGCCATCCTGCGTCTGACGGACCTGATCCGGCAGGCGGCCGAGGCGCCCAAGACACGCCGCCGCACCCGTCCCGGCACGGCGGCCCGGGAGCGCCGGTTGGCCGCCAAGAAGCGCCGCAGCCGTCTCAAGGCCCAGCGCGGTGCGGTATCCGCTGACGGGTGAATAAGCAGCGGGCTCACGCGAACTGCCGCAGAATAAATTCAGTCTCGGTTTTTTCCGGGAATTACGGTGCAGTTCGCAGCCGCGTTGACCCCTGCCGCGGGTCATGATAGGAACATCGAACCCGATTCCAACGGCCGTCTTGCAAAAAGGCGGCCTTCATTGCGACCTTTGGCTGAGTAAAACAACGAACAGGCAGCAATCCAACACCAGGAGGGGATTACCATGCGTGAAGTGGTCATCGTCAGCGGCGCTCGGACGGCCATCGGTGCCTTCGGCGGAGTTCTCAAGGATGTCAGCGCCATCGATCTGGGCGCCACGGTGATGAAAGCAACCCTCGAGCGGGCCGGACTGCGGCCGCTGCGCAGTGCCTCGATGGCCGATAACGCCCCCGACGCTCTCAAGGACCAAGGGGCCATCGACCTGGAAAAAGCCACGGCCGGGTATGACGCCGATGCCGCTGCGGTGAGCATCGACGAGGTGATCATGGGCAATGTGCTGCAGGCCGGTCAGGGGCAGAACCCGGCCCGCCAGGCCATGATCCGGGCCGGTATCAGCAAGGAAACGCCGGCCTTTACAATCAACAAGGTCTGCGGCTCGGGGCTCAAGGCCATCGCCCTGGGGGCCCAGGCCATCATGACCGGCCAAGCCGAGGTTGTGATGGCCGGCGGCCAGGAAAACATGAGCCAGACCCCCATGGCCCTGCCCAAGGCCCGCTGGGGCCACCGCATGGAGTTGACCGGCAGCGGCGAGGTGCGCGACCTGATGGTTTTCGACGGGCTCTGGGAGATTTTTTACGGCTATCACATGGGCCAGACCGCCGAGAACATCGCCACCCTTTACGGCATCAGCCGCCAGGAGCAGGACGAACTGGGGGTGATGAGCCACACCCGCGCCCGCCGGGCCATTACCGAGGGGCTCTTTGCCGCCGAGATCGTTCCGGTGGTCATCCGGACCCGCAAAGGCGAGACGGTGGTGGACACCGATGAGCGGCCCATGGACACCAGCCTGGAAAAGATGGCGCGGCTCAGGCCGGCCTTTCGCAAGGATGGCAGCGTGACGGCCGGCAACGCGTCGGGAATCAACGACGCGGCGGCCTCGGTGCTGATGATGAGCGCCGACAAGGCCAAGGAGATGGGCCTGGAGCCGATGGTCAAGATCCGCGCCTTTGCATCCGGGGGGCTCGATCCGGCCTATATGGGGCTCGGACCGGTGCCGGCGGTGCGCCGGGCACTGGTTCAAGCGGGCATGACCCTGGACGACATCGATCTGATCGAACTCAACGAAGCCTTTGCCGCCCAGGCCATTGGGTGCATGCGCGAATTGAACATCGCCGTGGACCGGCCCAACCCGCTCGGTTCGGGGATCAGCCTGGGCCATCCCATCGGCTGCACCGGGGCGCGCCAGATGGTCACGGCCATGCACCATATGCAGCGCAACGGTCTGGGAGGCGGACTGATCTCCATGTGCATTGGCGGCGGCATGGGAATGGCGATGATCGTGACCCGCGATTAAACTTTTATCTTTACTTTCAAGATAGTTATTGCTAACATTGGTCCGTGTTTAAAGCAGGGCCGGCTCCCGGGTGGAAGGCCGGTCCATTTTTGCATGAGGAGCCATACCGATGAGTATCAGCAGAAAATTGGGAATTCTTGTATTTTGCGGCGTACCGGCGATCATCGGCGGCGGAATTATCTATGCCCTGACCGGTAGCGACTACACGGCGGTTTTCATATACGAGACGCTGCTTCTGCTGCTGACGGGCGCCTGGATCAGTCGCTGATCTACCGAGTCCGACCCTTTGCCATTTGGACGCACCTTCACCGCGGCACCCTCTTTTCCCTGCGGGAAAAGGCGGTGCCGCCGTTTTTTTCCGCCGGCGCCGGTTCCGGCTGCGGGCCGCGCGCGCCGAGCGCGTCAAAGCCCGCGGCCGTGACCCCGACTTTCAGGTGACGAGATGACCGAGGTTCAACCCACTTCCGAAATCAGCATCGAACGCGAGATGCGCAGGTCCTACCTGGACTATGCCATGAGCGTGATCATCGGACGCGCTCTGCCGGATGTACGCGACGGGCTCAAGCCCGTCCACCGGCGGGTGCTGTTCGCCATGCAGGAACTCAAGAACGACTGGAACAAGCCCTATAAGAAATCGGCGCGCATCGTGGGTGATGTTATCGGTAAGTACCATCCCCACGGGGACAGCGCGGTTTACGACACCATCGTGCGTCTGGCCCAGGATTTTTCCATGCGCTATCCGCTGGTGGACGGCCAGGGCAACTTCGGTTCCATCGACGGCGACCCGGCGGCGGCCATGCGCTACACCGAAGTGCGCATGCAGAAGCTGGCCCACCAGATGCTGGCCGACCTGGAAAAAGATACGGTCGACTGGAGCCCCAACTACGACGATTCGCTCACCGAACCGACCGTCTTGCCGGCCAAGTTTCCCGCGCTGCTGGTCAACGGCTCGGCCGGGATCGCGGTGGGGATGGCCACCAACATCCCGCCCCACAATCTGAGCGAGGTGATCGCGGGACTCAAGGCCCTGATCGACGATCCGGCCATCGACCTCGAAGCGCTGATGACCCATATCCCGGGGCCGGATTTTCCCACCGCGGCGTTGATCTACGGCAGCGACGGGATCCTGGAAGCCTACCGTACCGGCCGCGGCGTGGTGCGCCAACGGGCCCGGATCGAGGTCGAGGAGGACAAAAAGACGGGCCGCGAGACCATCGTGGTCACCGAGCTGCCTTACCAGGTCAACAAGGCCAAGCTCATCGAAAAGATCGCCGAGCTGGTCAAGCACAAGCAGATCGAAGGGATCGCCTACGTGCGCGACGAGTCGGACCGCGACGGGATGCGCATCGCCATCGCCCTCAAGCGCGAGCAGATCGCCCAGGTGGTCATCAATCAGCTCTTCAAACACACCCGTCTGGAGAACAGCTTCGGGATCATCTTTCTGGCGGTGGTCGACGGCCGCCCCGAGGTTTTGAATCTCAAGCAGATCCTGGAGCATTTCGTGCGCCACCGCAAGAACGTGATCTTGCGCCGCACGCGCTACGACCTGAAAAAGGCCGAGGAGCGGGCTCATGTTCTCGAAGGGCTCAAGATCGCCCTGGACAACCTGGATGCCGTGGTGGCCCTGATCCGCCGCTCGGCCTCGCCGGCAGAGGCCAAAAGCGGTCTGATGGAAACCTTCGGCCTGTCCGTGATTCAGGCCCAGGCGATCTTGGACATGCGCCTGCAGCGGCTCACCGGCCTGGAGCGCGAAAAGATCCTCGATGAGTATGCCAGCGTGCTCAGTGACATCGAGCGCCTCAAAGCGATTTTGGCCAGCGACCAGCTGGTCCTCGATCTGATCAAGACCGAGCTGGACGAGCTGCAGGCCGAGTTCGGGGACTCGCGCCGCACCCAGATTGTGCCCAGCGCCGAAGAGATCACCATCGAGGACATGATCGCCGAAGAGGACATGGTCGTTACCGTCACCGGGGCGGGCTACATCAAGCGCACCCCGCTGAGCATCTACCAGAGCCAGCGGCGCGGCGGCAAGGGCAAGGCGGGCATGGCCACCAAGGATCAGGACTTCGTGCGCCTGCTTTTCGTCGCTTCGACCCACCATACCTTTCTTTTCTTTACCAACCTGGGCAAGGTCTACTGGCGCAAGGTGTACGAAATCCCCCAGGCCGGGCGAACCAGTGTGGGCAAGAACATCGTCAACCTGCTCGAACTGGCCGAGGATGAACGGCTGGCCACGGTGCTGGCGGTGGAATCCTTCGAACCGGGAAAGCACATCATCATGGCCACGCGCAACGGCCTGGTGAAAAAGACCGATATCATGGCCTACAGCCGGCCGCGCAGCGGCGGGATCATCGCCCTGGATCTGGTGCCCGGAGACGAACTGATCGCCTCGCGCATCACCGACGGCACCTGCAACGTGTTTCTCGGCTCGGCCAACGGCAAATCGATCCGTTTCCACGAGGTCGATGTGCGCGCTGTGGGGCGGGTGTCGCGCGGCGTGCGGGGCCTGCGCCTGGATCCCGGAGACCGGATCGTGGGCATGGAGGTCCTGACCCACGGCCAGACCCTTTTCGTGGTGACCGAAAACGGGTACGGCAAGCGCACCGCCATCGACGAATATCCGGTTCAGGGCCGCGGCGGCAAGGGCGTGATCACCATCAAGACCAGTGCGCGCAACGGGCAGGTAGTGGCCATCGTGCTGGTCGAAGATCAGGATGACATGATGCTGATGACCAATGCCGGGATGCTGATTCGCATCCCCATCGAGGGGGTCAGCGTCATCAGCCGCAATACCCAGGGGGTCAGGCTGATGGACCTGGGATCCGGTGAGCGCGTGGTTGGCGCGGTCCGGCTGGTGGAACGTGAGGAAAATGGAGACGGAGATGAAGACGAAACGCCCGAAGATGGCGGTGAGCCGGAAGCAGACGAGGCCCCGGCACCATGACGGCGCAAAAGGATCAAGTGAGTGGATCGATGACTGAGCGCCCACCATTCGAGCAGGCCCGTATCGCCGTGGTGGGAGCCGGAAGCTGGGGCACGGCCCTGGCCCAACTGCTGGCCGACAAGGGATATCCGGTGCATCTGTGGGTTTTCGAGTCCGAGGTCTGCCAGCAGATCCGCACCGAACGGGAAAACCGGGTCTACCTGCCCGGTTGCCCCCTTTCGCCGGGCATCACGCCCGATACGGATCTGGCGGCCGTGGTGGCCGGCAAGGACCTGGTGGTCATGGTGGTCCCTTCCCACGTGATGCGCGCCACCGCCGAGAAAATCCGCGGCCGGTTGGGGCCTCAGACCATCGTGGTCTCGGCCTCCAAGGGGATCGAAAACGAGACCTACCTGAACATGACCGGGATTCTGGCCGAAACCCTCGTTTTGGGTCCAGACCCAAGACTGGCCGCCCTTTCCGGACCGAGTTTCGCCAAGGAGGTGGCCCGGCGGGTGCCCACCGTGGTGACCGCCGCCTCGCGCCGCCCGGAGGTGGCCGAGTATGTGCAGCATGTTTTTGCCGCTCCCTGGTTTCGCGTTTACACCAATGAAGACGTGATCGGGGTCGAGCTGGGCGGGGCGGTCAAGAACGTGATCGCCATCGCCGCAGGGGTGGTGGACGGCCTGGGACTGGGCCTCAACACCCGGGCCGCCCTGATCACCCGGGGATTGGCCGAGATCCGGCGCCTGGGCCTGGCCATGGGCGCCAATCCCTTCACCTTCGCCGGCCTGGCAGGGATGGGCGATCTGGTGCTGACCTGCACCGGGGCCTTGAGCCGCAACCATACGGTGGGCGTCAAACTGGGCGAGGGCAAGCGGCTGGAGGCTATTCTGGCCGAGATGCGCATGGTGGCCGAGGGGGTCAAGACCGCCAAATCGGTCTACAACCTCTCGCAGCGGCTGTCCGTGGAAATGCCCATCTGCCAGGAGATCTACCGCATTCTTTACGAGGGAACGTCTCCGGTGGAAGGGGTGCAGCGGCTCATGACCCGCGATCTGAAGGACGAGCTGGACGAGATAGGACTGGCGATCGGGGATTGTTGACGGATGATTGGCGCCAGCGTGGGTGGACCGCGCTTTTCGAATCGTTCAATCCCGATTCGCCGCTGGACCGTCAGGAATCAAGCATCAAAGGAGACCGCCGTGGCTCCCCCCCGCGATCAAGCGCCGGTGGACAAAGCGCCCCAAAGCGCCCGGGGACATCGCCGCCGGCTGCGGGAGCGGTTTTTGCAAGGGGGCCTGGACGGTTTCCACGACTATGAAATCGTCGAACTGCTCTTGACCCTGGGAATGCCCCGCAAGGATTGCAAGCCGGCGGCCAAGGCCGCCATGGCGCATTTCAAGACCCTGCCGGCGATTTTCGAGGCTTCCCTCGATGCCCTGTCCCAGGTGGCCGGGATCGGGCCCCATAACGCCATCGCCCTGCGCCTGGTCAAGGCGGTGGCGGACCGCTACCTTGCCCAGCGACTCATCGACCGGCCGGTGCTCAACGACTCGCGGGCCCTTTTCGATTTTCTCTACCACACCCTGCGCGATCTGTCCCGGGAGCGCTTCGTGGCCCTTTTTCTGGACGCCAAGAACCGGGTCCTGGACACCGCCGTTCTCTCCGAGGGGTCGTTGACGGCCAGTGCCGTCTACCCGCGCGAAGTGATTCAGGCGGCCCTGGAGCGGAGGGCCGCGGCCCTGATCTTCGCCCATAATCATCCGTCGGGGGATCCGGCCCCGTCGGCGGACGACGTGGCATTGACCCGCCGTCTGGTTTTTGTCTGCCGGGCGGTGGGCATTACGGTGCACGAACATTTAGTGGTGGGGGCCAATCGCTATTACAGCTTTGCCGATCAGGGGCGGATCGTGGCGATGAACCGGGAATTCGATGCCGCCATGGGAGGCGGGTGAGGGGAGAGGCCGGCGTTTTTCCAGGCCAAACGGGCGTTCAACCGTTAGAGACGCCCCACAGGGAGCAGGCATGCCGCAGCACAGACCAAATACCCGGCCGTACTGTTTCGGCCGTTTGGATACGGTTTTCCCTATGGGCGCAGACGGCCTGCGTGCAACGCCGGAAGGGTGCATGGTCTGCCACTGCAAGACCGAATGCCTGCGCCAGGCCATGGCCGGGCCGGACGGCGATCAGGTGCGCCGGGAACATCTGCACCGGGCCGAGGAGGCCGGGAAGGTCGGCTTTTTCACCCGCTGGTCGCGCAAAAAGATGCTGGAACGCCGCTCGCGGGAGCGGGGCAGATCCGCCGCAACCGGATCAAAGGCGCAAGGCGACTGAAGCCGGTGGGCCCCGGTGCCGGCCGTTGCAGGATCAACCTTCAACACTGGAGAACTGATTGATGAAAACCATCAAGGAGATCGATATAGAAGGCAAGCGGGTGCTGTTTCGGGTGGACTTCAACGTCCCGCTGGATGCGCAGCAGGACATCAGCGACGATACCCGGATACGGGCCGTGCTGCCCAGCATCAACTATGCCCTGGACCGGCGCGCCAAGGTGATCGTGGCCTCGCATCTGGGCCGTCCCAAGGGCAAGGTGGTGCCGGAGATGAGCCTGGCCCCGGTGGCCAAGCGGCTGGGGCGGCTGCTGCAGCACGAAGTGGCCATGGCGCCGGACTGCGTGGGGCCCCGGGTAGAGGCCATGGCGTCCGCACTGGCCCCGGGGGACGTACTGCTGCTGGAAAACCTGCGTTTTCACAAAGCCGAGACCGAAGACGACGATGAATTTGCGCGCGGCCTGGCCGCTTTGTGCGATGTCTACATCAACGATGCCTTTGCGGTGAGCCATCGGCGCAACGCTTCGGTGGTTGCCGTCACGCGCCATGTGCCGGTATGTGCCGCCGGGCTCTTGCTCCAGCGCGAGCTGGAGTATTTTCACCGGGCCATGGAAGACCCGCTGCGGCCTCTGGTGGCCATCGTGGGCGGTGCCAAGGTGTCGAGCAAACTCGGTGCCCTGGAAAACATGATGCGCCACGTGGACAAATTTATCATCGGCGGCGCCATGGCCAACACTTTCCTGAGCAGCCAGGGATTCGTGCTGGGCCGGTCGATGATTGAGGCCGATCTGGTCGAGACAGCCGGTCGCATCATGCGCCAGGCCACCGAGCGGGGAGTCAAATTCTACCTGCCGGTGGATGCGGTGGTGGCCGATCGCCTGGACCCCCAGGCCCAGACAAAGATCGTTCCCATTCAAGAGATCCCGCAAGAGTGGATGGCACTGGATATCGGACCGGCCACGGCCCTGCTTTTCAATCAGGTCCTTTACGATGCCAAGACCATCGTCTGGAACGGTCCCATGGGGGTTTTCGAAATGGACGCCTTCAGCCGCGGCACCATGGCCATGGTCCACAGCGTGGCCAGCTCCCATGCCCTGACGATCGTGGGCGGCGGCGACACGGACACCGCGCTCCATAAAAGCGGGGAGGCGGATCGGATCACTTACATCTCCACTGGCGGCGGCGCCTTTCTGGAATTGCTGGAGGGCAAGCGGTTGCCGGCGGTCGAAGCCCTGGAAAAGGACTGAACCGGACCGATTTGACCCTTACGGTTTTACTGGGTGTCCGTCCATAAATGGTGATTTTTGGTTCCTGGCAAGGCCCGAGCGAGTTTTCAACCGGAGCAATAGCCCGCTATTTCGAGGATTGGAAACGAGGGAGAACGCCGCCGGAAGCCGAAGGGTGCCGTTTATGGATGGACACTATCGAGGGATTTGCATCATGGCCCCAGCGCCGGCCCCCCAGCGCCGCTTCAGCGCCAGGCGATGGTGGCTGGCGGCGATCCTGGTTGTTGTAGGCCTCGGGATCTTGTCGGGTTGGATCTGGCGTGAGCCCCTGGGACGTCTGGCCGTCAGCGGCTACGCGCTGATGGTCGATTCCCGTCGCATGGCGCAGTGGGTGGCCGATCAGGGGGCCGCTGCGCCGGCGGTGTTCATTTGCCTGCAGATCGCCCAGGTGATTCTGGCGCCGATTCCGGGTGAGGCCACCGGATTTGCCGGCGGCGTTCTTTTCGGCACCGGGGCCGGATTCGTTTACAGTACCATCGGCCTGACCCTCGGCTCCTGGATCAACCTGGTTCTGGGACGGGTGCTTGGGCGCGCCTTTGTCAGGCGCGTGGTGGCCGCTCGTCATCTGGAACATTTTGACCGTCTGATGCAGGGCCAGGGCCTCATGGCGGCCCTGGCCCTCTTCGTCCTGCCCGGATTTCCCAAAGATTACCTCTGCCTGTTTCTCGGCCTGAGCCATCTGCCCCTGCGGGTGCTGCTGCCCTTGGCGGCCGTGGGCCGCCTGCCCGGCACATTCCTGCTCAGTCTCCAGGGCGCTTCCCTGGCCGGAGGGAATATCGTCACCTTTGCCACCGTGACCCTGGCCTGCGGACTCGGGTTGTACCTTGCCTACCGCTACCGGGAAAAATGGCAACAGTGGATCGCGCGCTGGAACAGCGCCCAGGCACCGGCCTCCCCGTCGTCCAAGCACGACGCGGCCGCCGAAGACGGCGGGGTCCGCCATGAAGGTCCAAGGACGCCGGGAGCGTAAATCAAAGCCTGACGGATTTTTGGGATAAGTTATATTTGACGCATTCCTATTAGGAATGCTAAGTTTAGACGACTATATACAAATCTTGCCTGCCCATCGAAAACCCGCGTGGAGGAAACCAAGTGGCGTACTGGAGTATCCGGGAAGAGCTGAGCCGGGCCAATCGCCTGCGCCGGTCCTACTATGAGCTGCTGCGCGATGACCTGGACCAGTTCATCCTTTCCCATGCGCTGCTGCAGTCCTACGAACAGTTTCTCGACCGCAGCCTGCCCTATCCTTTCGTGGAAAAGCGCGAGCTCAAGCCCCGGGCGCGGATTCCGGGCCAGGAGTACGATTGCCACAACGCCTTTTTGGTGATTTTCATCGAAGACAGCCTGCCGGCGATCCACAAGAAGTACATCCGCTTTTTCGATGTGACCAAGACGACCAAAACCAACTTGACTCAAGGCGGGGTGCTGTCACTGGAGAACCCCTTCGACAGGAACTGGAAATCCATCGAAAGCGCCCGGTTCTACGATCTTATGAAAGATTTGCTCCCGGTGGACTACGCCCTGCTGATCCAGCGCGATCCGGCCTGCCATATGCGCGACCACTATATCCTGAGCCACTTTCATGTGCGCATCGACTGGCCCATCGCCGAGGCGGCCGAAGACCTGGCGCGCAGCCTGCGCTACATCAGCAAAGACCTGTACGAGAAGGGTGAAAAATACGCCGAGGATCTGCAAAAAAAGTTTTTCGAATACTTCGGTGTGCCCCTGATGGTGGGCGGGCGGCGTACGGCGGCCATCGTGGCGGCCCAGTATCTCAAGCGCCTGCCGTGCGTCAGCACGGTCTATGTGGGCAGCAGCGAGTCGCGTTCGTTGATCCGCATCAGCGAGCGGGGCACTTCCAAGGCGATTTTGATCAAACTCTCCGATGCCGAAATCGAGCAGATCGCCGCGGCCCACACCATGGCGCCGCGTACTTTTCGTAAAAACTACGTCCTGATCCATCGCGGCAAGGCCAACCTGTGTATTTTCCAGGTCAGCTACGCTTACACCGACCATGCACGGCCCCCGGAAGACGGCCGCCTGCGCGAACTCAAACCCGACTTGAACTGGCTCAGCGTCAGCTCCCAGAATCTGCTGCCAAAGCCGGGCGTCTGGAAATATCCCCCCCTGCCGCTCAACTTCATCTACGGCTGAATC
Organism: Desulfobacterales bacterium; assembly: GCA_963668645.2. Classification (GTDB taxonomy): domain Bacteria; phylum Desulfobacterota; class Desulfobacteria; order Desulfobacterales; family UBA2174; genus UBA2174. The sequence continues at coordinate 392,112 of CAXXWC010000019.1, read as the reverse complement.
TGCTTGATCGTTGGCCGGGCCGGATCCTTGCCATGCCACCGGAAAGAGTCGCTGCGCAGGCCTTTGCGCTGTGGACGGATTGATTGGGGGGGCTGGAGCGGTGCCCTATTTGGTCGTCATGCTGTAGGCCCCGTTCCAGTTCTCGGGCGGCGGGTCGGCTTCGTATTGGCGGCAGCGATCGATCATGACCCTGCTGGCCCGATCCTCGGGGGCGATGGCCAGAGCCTGGTGGAAAAATTCCGCCGCCGCTTGCCAGGCGCGCCCGCGGTAGGCTTCCAGCCCCTTGCCATAGGCGTCGATCATTGCCAGCACCGGCGGGGCGGCCTGCCCGGCAGGGCAGATCAGTTCATAGATCGCCACCGGTTCGCTCTTGCCGACCACGTTGATGGCGTCCAGCTCCCGGGCCACGATCTGCTCTGCGGCGCTCCGGTAGGTCGATGCGCTGATCAGGGTATAGGTGCCGTAGACCTTGTTGACCCCTTCGAGGCGGGCCGCGGTATTGACGCTGTCGCCCATCATCGTATAGTCCATGCGCTGTTTTGAGCCCATATTGCCCACCACCGCCGGGCCGCTGTTGAGCCCGATGCGCATCTTCAGTTCGGGCTTGCCCTGCGCCTGCCATGCGGCGCGCAGCTGGGCCAGTCGCTGCTGCATCTGGAGGCAGACGAGGCAGGCCACCGCCGCATGATCCGGGATTTCATTGGGTGCCCCGAAAAAGGCGATGATCGCATCGCCCTCGAATTTGTCCACCGTCCCCTCGCTGGCCAGGATGATGTCGGTCATCTCGGTGAGAAATTCGTTGAGCAGTTCCACCAGTTCGGTGGCGCTGAGGCGCTCCGAGATGCTCGTGAACCCCTGCAGATCCGAAAAGAAAGCCGTGATCTGGCGTTCTTCGCCGCCCAGCACGAGGCGCTCGGGCGTTTCGATGAGCTGCTTGACCACCGACGGGGCCAGGTAGGTGGAAAACGCGTCGCGGATGAATTTTTTCTGGCGCGATTCAACGATGTACTTCAATGCCGTGATGCTGACATAGGCCAGGACGAGCACCAGCAGGGGATAGACCATAGCCAGGATCCAACCCCGGGCCGTGAAAAGGTACTGGCACAAGCCGATGTAGGCCCCGAACAGCGCGACGGCGCAAATGGTGCCGGTCACCACTCCGGTGCGCCCGTGGATCCACCAGACGGCCAGACCCATCAGCAGCATGGCTGCCAGATCGAAAACGGCGGCCCAGTTCGGCTGCTGCAAAAAGTCCTGGCTGAGGATGCTGTCCAGTACGCTGGCATGGATTTCAATTCCGGGAAAGACGCTGCCGAACGGGGTCACCCGCAGGTCGTAGATGCCAACGGCGGTGGCCCCGACCAGCACGATCTTGTCCGCCAGGGCCTCCTTTGGAACCTGGTCGTTGAGGATGTCGGTGACCGGAATGTGGGGAAAGGTCCGCGCCGGGCCGCGGTAGTTGATCAAGAGGCGGCCCAGTTCATCCGTGGGAAGCTGCACCGGGCCGATGCGCACCGATTGGACCCCGTATTCCTCCACCGCCACCGAGATGGGCTGATCGGCATCGGCGCTGGCCGCCATGACCGCCAAAGGGGCGTAAAGGGTGTCCCGGAACTTGACCACCGCCGGGATCCAGCGCACCACCCCGTCTGAATCGGGAAACATATTGAAAAAGCCGGCGTGGGAAGCTGCTTCGGCGATGGGTGAGACGTTGCTTTGGGGGGCCACGGCCTCGATCAGCGGCACGGCCTGGGCTTGCCGGGAGGCGTAGCGCACCATGGGATAAACCCCCTGGCGCACGCGTTTCTGGAGGTCTTTGAAGTCCTTTTCGCCCAGATGGGTCAATCCGTCCCGGTTCATGTGAAAAAAATAGCCCAGCACAATGCGCGCCCGGGAGTCGGCAATGGCGCGGGCCAACTGAAGGTCGCTGTGGGCCTCGCGGCCCAGATCTTCAAAATAGCGGTCGAGGGCCGGATTCTGCGGCGCCAACTGGCGGGCGGCCTGCTGAATTTCACCGATCGTATGCAGCAGATCGCGGTTGCTCTCTTCCAGAAAACCGATATCGAAGGCCACCACCCTGGCCCCGGCCTCGGAGAGCTTTTGGACCAGGCGGGTAAATTTTTCGCGCGGCCAGACCCATTTGCCTTCCTGGTTGATGCTTTTTTCGTCGACGACCGCCAGTACCACCCGTGGTTGGGGCTTCAGCGCACCCCGCGAGCGAAAGCGCAGATCCACGGTGCGCAGTTCGATTTCATGTATAAAGGGGATATGGACCAGGTAGGCCGTCATCCCCACAAGGATGGCGATAACGGTCAGCAGAAGCGGGTTGAGCTTCAAACGCCGGTGCATGGGGAGCCTCATAAAGGGATGGCGCCATTGATGGCGGGTGACGGGAGAAATCCGGTTCGCTGATTTATGCTTATATGGAAAGCAGTTAGGGAAGTCAACGGCCCGTTATGGGCCCGGCTCCAGCCTTGAAGCGGTCCGCCGCTCAGATCGGTGACGCCTGTGCCGCCCGGATCAAGGATGGAATCGGCTCCCAGGGGATCGTTGGAGATCAGGTGCGGCTGTCTCTTGACAGGACCGGCCCATAGCGGTTATGGTCATTGCCCCATCCAAAGGGGAAGATGCGGAGAGGTGGCCGAGCGGCTGAAGGCCCCGCTCTCGAAAAGCGGTATCCTGGCTAAAACCGGGATCGTGGGTTCGAATCCCACCCTCTCCGCCATTTTTCATCCGGTCCACGCAATCCCATTAAGCGAAACGTTTTTTCTTCCTGGATAATGATCTTGGAAGGAATACCGCCGCAATGGTGGCGGTGATCCCCCAAAACAAATAAAAATGCCGATATGGATATCGGATCGAAAACGCCAGAAAGTTCACTGACACATGAAAAAGGATGGCAGGGATGACACTGCCTCCAGATTTGTCGACAAATACAGCCATTGGAATGGTCCAGCAAGTAAGCAGATAGATGAAAAGAAGCACCGAATGACCGTATTGGGATGAGCCCGGCATCAAGAACAGGGGCAAGTGCCAAAGCGCCCAGAATACGCCCGTGGCAATGCTGCCTCCGAGTACCCCAAAGCTCTCTTGAAACCGCGGCAGCGCAAACCCTCTCCAGCCGATTTCTTCACCAAGGCCGATATATACCAATAAGACGAGCATGATCCCGAGTGGCATGGACGGTGAGAACCAGCTCTGGGCCATTTCGATGCCATCAATCCAGACTGCCGCGATCCCGCTTGCGAAGGCTACCAGCAGAGGTGTCAGCAATGCGGACAGATACCATTTCGGGCTGAAACGCCAATTTAATGAAGTGCTGAGCAGTCGGCATAGAGCGCTCTTTCCTTGGGTTGTCAGCGTCACAAAAGTCGCTGCAAACAGGGACGCGGGAATCCCGAAAAGGAGAAAAATTCCTCCTGCTTCTCGGATGTTATAGGAAAATTTGACGTCAAACAGCCTTCCAATTCCAAACAGGAGCCACAGATAGGCGTAGGAAATCACGACAAATAAAATGAGCTGCGCTTTTCTGGATTTCATGTTTATGACCCATTGTCTTTAAATGTGGCATGACCCTTTTTCGTAAGCTGTTTGGTTCAACCAAGTTTAACGGGCACGTGGCGTTTTTTCTATCCGATCTCCTGGATGGATGTCATTGTAGAATCCCAGATACAGCTTTGGTCACGCCCCGACTTTTTGGCTGTATATAATGCGATATCGGCGCGATCGATCGACACCTCAACGCTGACGCTCGGATCAAGCATGGTAATGCCGAACGATGCAGTGACTTTGAGCGGTTCTGTTTGGCCTGATCCGATGTCAATTACAGAGATCCCGCTGCGTAAACGTTCAATTATATCCGAGACTGAATGAAGTTTGGTGCTCGGAAATGATAGCAGAAATTCTTCACCACCATATCGGTATACTCGATCATATGGCCTTATATATTGCCTGATATGGTTCACCCAGGCTACGAGTACTTTATCGCCGGCGGAGTGGCCATAAGTATCGTTGACTTTTTTGAAGTGATCCAAGTCCATGATCGCGATACCGCATTCCTGAACTCCGCGTTTGACCAACTCATGTAGTTCTCGCAATCGGGTAAGCATGCAATTCCGGTTTTCAGCACCTGTCAATGCATCGCTGTTATTGAGTAATTCTTCGAGTTCATGCTTAAGTGAATATATTTCAAGATGCATGCTGTCGGCAGCATTTATGAAACTGTCATAGTCATTTGGTGATCTTGAATCATTTGTCGCAGAAAGGAGCAATCGTGCCGCAAACTGGTGTAAGCGGCGGTGAGCGGACTCGATTGCTAAAAATGCCGGGTGATCCAGAAGCCCATCAGGCGGTGAACTGTAATACCACTGGCCGAAGCGGCACTGGCGATATGCATCATCTGTTATTTCACGGGTATCATAAGGTAAGCGACATATGATGGTCCGGGTGAGATCCTTGGTCCATTGCTCATGGTTATAAATAGCTTGCTCCAGTTGCTGGATTGTGGCGTGCAGATCTTTTTTGTTGATATTAAGCATAGTCGTTTCCTCCAACGTCTCGAGAACGGCCGGCCCTAGGCGCGAAGGAACCGAGGTACCTGGAGGATGTGGTATACGGCCGACACGGGAGTGAACTAATGGGGTGCAAGACCCCTGTGTGTGAACCCTGTTAATGATCGTAATCATTAGCATAAGCATTAGCCGCCGGCAAGGGCGTTCCCGCGAGGGGGCGTTCGAAGGAAGCCCGAGCGCAAAGCTGTGAGCCAAGCCTGCCCCGGATCGGATCCGGGGAACAGAAACATCATACAAGGCCCAGCCTGCGGGTAAGCCAGCACAACATGGCAAAGCCCCGGGTTCAGGAGATAGGGTAAATGATGCGGTTGTGCAGCGACAGTTCACGTCCTTATCCGAGAAGACCTGTCAGGCATGCGGCCCTCGGGCAGCGGCCTGTCCGGTAACGGTCAGGGTGACCTGACAGGAGTCAGCAGATGTCATAGTAGGCGCAGGACGCCGATATGGTAGCACATCGGCTGGAAACGAGGCGTGAACCAGCACGCTGCTGGAGGATATCGCGCAGGACTCACCCCGCTGAAGGACCGAACGCAAAACAGGCAAGGAGCCTTCATGAGCTGGCATTACACGACGAGACCGCCCGGTGGAGTGTCGAGTCGCGCGTTGTAGAACCGCCCAAGCCGGACGATTACCTGCAGGAGCCGATTTTATCCCGGGAAAACATGCTTTGTGCATGGAAACGGGTCATCAAGGCCAACAAGGGAAAGGGTAAATCATCCTTTTTAGACCCAAAAACGCGAATATTGGGTCGTTTTCGGGCCATTATTTTATCTAACCTTATTGATTTATTCTTTATTTCATGGTCCGACCCCTTTCGGAGCAGGTCGAGGAGTCGATACCAATCGGCGTTATTGCGAGCCACCCTGGAGACCTCGATGGAAAGGATCAGGCCCACATGCCCCAGGGCCACCTCGGTGGTCATTTTAGCAAAGCCGCCTCGTTCGGTAGCGTTAGAGCCCGAGCGGGCGAGGTCGTCGTCGATAATTTGCACCTGTGATGGGAGCCAACCGAGCTGGGCAGCCCGCCCGGCCAAGTTGTACTGGCGCTCAGTGGACTCGCGGTTGTGCTGGACTTGTGCGGTGCTGGATTGGCGTACGTAGACATAAGCGAAGCGCTGGAGATGAGTTGCATTTATTTTTTCATTGGAACCCATGACCGACCTCCTTGCGCTCGCTGGGACTCTTCGGACGGAGCACTTTCACGATGAGTCTGGCCAGAGTTCTGATAAGAATTTTCCGCGTGTCGGGATGGACCTGTGGCCAAATCTCCGATTCGGGTTTGGGCCAAAGGGTCATCTGCTTGTGCATGGCGCCTTTCCTCCTTTGACAGGTTCACAGGTAGTTTCTCTGGAGGACCCAGTCTGCGGAGGAGGGCGTCAACGACTTTGCGAATTGCGAGGAGTTCCAAAACGGTTCCAATGGTTCCTTCTGTCAAGCAGGTCTTTTCCTGTGGAGCAAAATCGGTCCAGTGGGCAGGAATCAATGATCGGCTGCCGTCAGGCAGCGTAAGCGTCAAGTGTAAGACGCCGTGGCGGTGGATATGGCTGAAAACGTCTAAAGTCTGCCCGTCCAGGGGGTGGTGGTGTCTCAGGATGGTTACCCTTGAGGGGACGTCTTCGATACGGGTAGTGTATCGTGGTTTTCTTCGACCGGGTCAACCACGACCGGCTGATGAGTCGGCTGGCGTCCAGGATAGCGGACAAACGTGTACTGAAGTTGATCCGCGGGTACCTGAACGCCGGAACGATGATCAACGGTGTGGTGATCTATACTGACGAAGGCACGCCCCAGGGCGGACCGCTGTCACCACTACTTTCCAATGTCGTCCTGGACGAACTGGATAAGGAATTGGAAGCCAGAGGGCACAAATTCGTCAGATACGCCGACGACTTCAGAATCTACTGTAAAAGCCTCAAAGCGGCCGACCGGGTGTACGCGAGCATCACCAGGTTCTTGACCGTCAGACTCAGGCTCAAGGTAAACGAGGAGAAAAGCGCTGTCAGTCGTCCGTGGTTGCGCAAGTTCCTCGGATTTACGTTTTTCCACATGTACGGCCAGTCGAAAATCCGAATCCACGCCAAAACCATTGAGCGGTTCAAGCGTCGGGTCCGGGAACTGACGGGCCGGAACTGTGGGAAAAGCTTGCACCAGGTTGTCAAAGAGCTGAACATGTACCTCAGAGGGTGGTGGAATTACTTCCGCCTCGCCGAAGCCAGGCACATACTGAAAGCACTGAAAACCTGGATCATCAGGCGGCTTCGCTGTCTCGTCTGGAAACAGTGGAAGAAGCCGAGAACCAAAGTACACAATCTCGAAAAGCTCGGTATCGACCACGCGCATGCCATGACCTGCGGGAATGCCCGCAAGAAACACTGGCGGATGAGCAAGGTCAAGTGGGTCGTCATCGCAATGCCGGAGCGCTATTTCATCGAGAAAGGATTATACCTTCCCGGAAATTAACCTTCCTGATCAGCCGAACCGCCTTGGTACGCGATCCGTATGCCGGGTGGTGTGGGAGGGGGTGGCCGTGAGGTCACTCCCTATCCCGATAGCAATTCTGTTTCATAAACATTTCCATCAACTCTTGTTCAGTTAAAGGCGGAGGAGCAGAGTTTAGGAAAGTTAAAGCCGACGTTAAGTACCATAATTGCCACTTATGTTTTTCAAGAATATTCACTAATGAGCTTTGTTTGCCTTCCTCACATGTAGCAATTTTTTCTGTAAGGTCATCGATTATTCTTTGTGAACTATGGCTTGAAAGTTCAAAAAGATCTTTCAACACCAAGTGACAACTGCCTGCCCCAAATTCTTTATGCTGATAAAACATATTAAGATAATTAATAAAAAATTTGTTATCCGCAGGGTCTTGCATCAAAATATTTCCGTTTTGAACAGCTAAAGGTGTTTCTTTTTTTAATTTTTCATCAAATTGCAAAATGTCTTTTGCTAACTCGTCAGACAATAATATTCTAGGAACCACAGCATGTTTTGATTCAAGCAAATATGATTGATTTACAGCCGGTCCAAATATGACATTTCTATCTTTTTCATAATATAGATCATCGTAGCAAACACCTCCACGGCATAAAAATCCGTTATTGGTGAAAATATTCAGCATTAATGCTGTGTTGTATATACTTGTGTAAATGTATTTTAAACGCACATCTTCGTTTCCCAAATGATCATTTTTGAGTGAGTAAATGATGTAAGCACAATCGGAGAATCCCATTACATGTCTGTCTCCGACTGAATTTGGATTGTGTCTACTTTGGGTATTTCCAAGTTCATTGTGGAATATATTCGCAATTTTGTATAGCTCATCAAAATTACTATTCTTTGTTCCCAGAACGTCAATAAAATAGACTAGCCCTTTACGGTATTTCATGATATTTCCTTGCTAACCGAGTTTCAGCCGCCACCTACACGGATTATGTGTTAAAGATTTGTTCGACAAGAATGACCAACTAGACGCTTGCAAAAGCGCGATGGCGGTCGGTCTGTAAACTTTTGTTAGGCATTTGTCCAAAATTTAAAAAATGGTAGGGGAATGTCCAATTTTTTATAAACAAATTCCTCTATAAGCCAAATGACAGTATTTGCGCAACAAAGTGCATCATGTACTTGAGATCCAGGTGTTTCCGAATCTGTGAAATGAGCTACACCTTTGTTTGTAGACAACAGAGTACGCTGACATGATGCTTCTATTTCTTCAGGTCGACCTGTTGGTGCTGAAAGAAGGTCATCAACAGTTAGAGAAGGTAGACCCAACTTAGTTAAACTAAAATCATCACCTTTACCAGGTTTCTCGATTTGTGCAAGCTGCCGAGTATTTCTGTTTAAGTATATACCTAAAAAACCTAGGAATACACGACAGTAAAGAAGTCCTGCTTCCACCAAGGGATTTGTCAATAAATAAACAGAAGAGCTTGTATTTTTTGTAGCTCCGTCGATAATTATACTGACGGGGACAGATGTATCCCCTGATAACAGTATGTTACATGCCCAGCAGAGCCCGTCAAGATGCACCATACGATACGGGAGATGTCTTTCAAGTATTTCCTTATGAAATTTTTCCATTATTTTTTGCCTAACCAACAAACCCCGCAGTGAGGACGGGGAAGGGTTGAAAATCAAGGGGTTGACGGTGAAGCGTGCCCCCGTGGTATGGAAAGGGCGTCATGCTTCAGAGTCACACCAATTCGTTCCTGGACTACTGCCAGCTTGCAAATTTCTCCCAGCGCTCCCAGCAGGCACTGGCCATCCGATTGCACGAATTTCGTGTTTTCCTGAAAATCCGCAAGGTTGAACTCATTACGGACATCACCTATCTGGATCTATCCGATTTCGTTGGCGAATTCAAGCGGCCTTCCGTCCATGTGATGAAATCCCGTGTCTGGACCCTGCGGCAGTTTTACCATTTCCTGAGCCTGCATGGCCACGTCGCCGAAAACATCGCCACCAAGCTGCCCTATTCAAAGATCGAAAAGACTGTGCCGGCCTTCCTGACCCAGGGCCAGATGGATCGCCTTGTGCGCTACTTCAGTGATCAAGCTGACGGTCCTTTCGGTCTGAGAAACCTGGTCATCTTCTTGCTGCTGGCCACCTTGGGGCTGAGAACCTCGACCCTGTGCATGATCGATGTCCACGATGTCGATATTGGTTCCGGGCTTTTGTGGGTCACCGAAAAGGGACGCCGCTGCCGCTCTCTCGCGCTGCCCAAATCCTTGTGTGTGGTCCTCAGTGCCTATATCGGGACCATGGGAACCGGTCCCCTGCTGACCTCCAAACGCGCAAAGCGTATCTGCCCGCGCACCATCCAGGAGATTTTCCGCAAGGCCGCAGACACTGTGGGCATAGAAAACGCCCTTCACCCCAGATTGTTCCGCCACACCGCAGCCACTCATCTCAACCGCGCCGCCGGCATCGAAATCACCCAAGAAGTCCTCGGCCACAGCCTGAGAAAAAACACCTTCAAATACACCCACCTCAACCCCGACCAATTCGCCGCCTTTATGAACCAACATCCCTACAACCAGGAGGTGCCATGCCGCAGTTAATCCAACGATACCGAAGTGAGCTTGAAAAAATCAACGTCTTTGACCCATCCACCATCGAAACCTATGCCCTGGGCGCCAAGGCTTTCTTTGACTACGCAAAACACCGTCTGCACATCGATCCCCTTGAGGCTGAACCCGAACACCTGCTGCAATGGCTGACGCATTTGAAAAAATCAGGCCTGGGGCCCAGCCGCATCGAAAGCAACCACTACGCCCTCAAAAGCATTTTTGCCTTCGTTAGAAGGGCCGGGTTCATCAATACCAATCCCGCCGAGGCCCTGCCGCTGATCATCCGGCGACGGCGGCAAAGAACAAATCCGGCTTCCACGGACCAGGCCTTCCGGCTGCTCGATTCCTTCGATCGGTCTACCTGGCGTTCGCTCAGAGACTTCACCATGGTCTCGCTGCTGTGGGCTCTGGGTCTGCGAACCTTCGAGGTGACAGGCCTTTGCGCGCGCGATTTTGAAACCGGACACGCAGCACGCACCGGGCTGCTGCGCATCCGGGGTAAAAACAAAAAGTAGCGGGCGTTGTTTGTCGTCGGCCGGCTGTTTGACACCATGGTGGAATACCTGGACCATCCCGACTCCCCCCACAGGCCCTATGCTCCCATGTTCCCGGCCCAATACTACACCGCTCTTTCCAACAACCGTTTTCAGCGCATGGTAAAGGACCAGTCCCGCAAGGCCGGGTGCGATCCGCCCATCACCCCAAGGATGCTGCGCCACAGCTTTGCCACCGAAATGTACCGCAAACATATCCCCCTGTGGGCAATCCAGGCCATGATGGGCCATGATAGCATCTGCGATACGGCCATCTACGTTCATGTCTGCGATCACATGATCCAAAACGCCCTGGACTGCGTCTCCATCCAAGGAAGGTTCCAATGAGCGTTACACCCGGTGTCTTTTTCGGCCACATCGACCGCTTCTTCCACTATCGCCGGCAGATCTACGACCTCAGCGAGCAGACCCTGCAAACCAACCGCGTCGACCTGGATCTGTTCAAGGACTTCATCGATACAGGCGGCTACGACGCCATCGACGGACCGGCTGTCATCGACTTTCAGTATTATCTGAAAAAGCAACGGCGCAACTGCGGCGCTTCTGTCAACCGCAAGATATTCTCCTTGAGAAGCTACGGCAATTTTCTCAAGCTGTGCGACCCGTCGGGTGCAAAGGATCTGCCTTTCTACGATGTCCTGAAAATCCGTTCCGGCTACCGCAGTCGCCCCCAGGCCCTGACCCCCGATCAGATAAACACCCTGTTTGCCGCAATCGACACGAAAACCGTCCTGGGAATCCGTGACTACGCTGTTTATGCCCTCATGTATCAGCTCGGGCTCCGGGTAGGTGAGGTTCACAGCCTGGATCTGAACGCCATCGATCTCGAATCCCGCAAGATCAACGTCATAGGTAAAGGCCGCAAGCCCAGGTCCCTTCATCTCAACGATGAGCTGGTCGAAACGCTCTGCCACTACCTGGCCGTCCGGCAATTGTTCCTCAACTACTGGATGACTCCGGCCCTGTTCGTATCCAAAAAGGGAAACCGTCTGGCCATCCGGACCATGGAGGACAATCTGAAAAAAATCCTGACCCACTCAGGGCTGAACCTGCCGTTTAACGTCTCCTGCCACACCCTGCGCCACAGCCTGGCTTCCCATCTCAACGACAAGCAGGTCGACGTGTTGATCATCCAGAGCATCCTCGGGCATTCTTCAACCCGCCGCAGCACCGAACCCTACATCCATCCCTCTCAGGAAAGGGTACGCCAAGCACTCGAGACACTGCCGACGATCGTTTATGTCAAAGAGCTTATCAATACGGGAGTTCTGAATCTGCGTTTTCAAAACAGGAACAAACCCAAAAGAGAATGAAAAATGCCTCGCCATTATTCTTTTTAACTTTTTAACAGAAATCCGTTTCTGTATGGAGAACTGTTGACAATTTATTGTATTTTTGAAAATCTATTCTTCCAAACAGGGAGAATAGCATTAATGGACCATCATTTCTTTTTTTTAACCCGCTAAAATTTGCCGCTTCACCTAAAGACCGCCCCTCCCAATTGCGCATAACTTTGTGCCTTACCGCGAGGTTCGCTGCAAATAACCGGTGCAAATGGAGCGCAGCGGAATTTGCATCCGAGTTAATTTGCTTGTTAGCGGCTTCAGTACCATGTCTCATATAGGCTTGATACCGGCCATGGATTTGCCGATTTCTGTTTATTACATGGCCCACATAGCAATTGAATGTTTGTAACGTCATTGAGGCCACCGACTGCCAATGGAACTATGTGATCAAAATGTCTATCAGGCTGTGACATCACTAAACCGCTTATGTCCTTTCCGCATTGCGAACACATACCTCTGTCTCTGTGAAATGCAGCCTTTTTGACCCATTCCGGTATTGCAACTCGCTTCAGCTTGCCAGGACGTTCAAAAAGGTATTCTAAATTCAAAGGCAAATCATCGTCGTAGTGTGATGACAGAGTACTTGCCAATAATTCATTAAATATCATCAATAATTTACGATTGAGGAAAAGGATTTGAAAAACTTCTCTACTTAGATGATCAATTAAGTTTTCTAAATCACCAGATAGATACTGTTCATTGTGATAATCAGCTATATCGTCTTGAGTAAGCCCACCAAGGTCCCTTCCACTTTCATTTAGCCAATTTAAGAAGCCAGGTGTTTCGAACCCATGAAATCTTAATGCTCGATCCACCCATAGCTCCATACGACTATTTTTGACAAGTTTCTCAACGACCGTTTCAGATATCTCTTCATCAACCAAAGACTCAATTAAAAAAGCACTGAAACTATGCAACCTACTCCACTTTGGAAATGCAGGTAGTAATATCTCATCCTCGTTATCCTCGTACCATTCATGTATGTTCCTAATATAGGGAAATGGATCTGATAAGACATTACTAATTATGTTTGCGTAATAATAGGTTTCATAATATTCCATTTTGATGAAACCTGTCCTCATTCATTTCTCCTCTATGCCGCTAACGTCGCTAATCAGCCGCGCGGCTTTTTGCGTCGGCTGAATTAGCCTTGTTGGGCGATGGATGATCTCACCATTATCTTTTTGTCCACTGCGCATTTTTGAAATATCCCAAGTCCGACTGGATGCCAGTAACATTCTTTTCCATTTCATCTGTCCATTCAGGTATATGAATATACACGATGCCTGAAGAATATCCAATTTTCGATGTTCCTGGTCTGTCGGTGGCAATCCCCACAACAGTTGTAACTCCTGGGAGTCTTCCCCGGATGACTAAGCACCTAAGCGCAAGTTCGCGAATCCTATCTTCACTCTCTGAACTTTTTCCTATGAGAAAAACAAATGCAGTCTCAAGATAACCTTTAGCCGCTCTCGAAGCTACCTTCAATTCTGGATTTTGCAAAAACTCCATAAAAGCTTCTGCAAGAACTACTCTATAACTCCTTGGTTGTAAGGCCATTGTTACCAATGCCAACTCGTTATCTGTTACCTTCTTACTATGCATATCAAACATACCATCATTGAGGAGATCATCAGCATAATATTCAATTAAGCGGTCCCAAATATAGGAATCTTTTAAATCGTTTTGGATTGCTTTATAATCTTCGGACTTATGAAACCCTTTCCACAAATCATTATCTAATATGAGCATGTCTGGCTGTTTATTTGAATCATCGAAAAGCTCAAATGATCGACCATGAATAATATAAAGGGCTACAAGGTCTTCAATACCTCCACCTGAAAATATAAGCCTTACACCACTTTTAATTAATGTTTCACTTGCATCAAGAAAATCAACGAAGTCAGTAATGGTATCTAAGGCACCGAAAACAACCCCAACACTATGTTCATCGCACACATGAACAAAACCATTACCAAGATCTCCCCACTTCAAGGGAACTTGGTCTTTCCCACCCAATGAAACCGAGATTCGATGGTACATCCGTTCTGTCTTGTCGGGTAATGAGATTTTTCGACCATCATGGCGTACAACTTCATCTACTGTATGAAGCCAACGTTCTGCCCCCCATATTTGAGAGGCAGATTTTGCTATTGCGGCCCTTTCCCAGCGTTCCCAGCCTGTTTTGTCTCCAGTATCTTTATAATCGCATTCCTTAACGGAAATAATTATTATGTGGGGACCACACACAATAAGACAATCGCATAACTCCTTATTTTTTTTCCCCTTTGGATTGGGATGTGTCCACAATTTTAGAAAGGATCGCTCACAAATAGATGAAACAAACCTCTCTGATGGTGTGACTCCATGTGTCATTTATAGTTTCCTATGCGCCCAACATAGAGCTAAGCGGTTTGGCGGGGTGGAGCGCAGCGGAACCCCGCCAAATCCGATTGAGCGAAGGGTTCGCACACATATTGTCAAATTTTTTCAGCTATATAGCCAATAACTTTTCTAAGATTTATGCCCAAATAACCATTGTCAAGAAATGTTATAACTTCCTTTCTGACATCGTGGTTTTCTGTCAAATGCAGACCAATATCTGAAAATTTAGATAATTCATGTTTATCAACTATACCGTTTTTCATTAGACCATCCCAAACATGGTTACTTGCTGGGTTAGAAGGCTGCAAGCCCTTTAACCTATGATCGAATCTTATTGAACCATATCCGAATTGCCCTTTGAACTTTTTTAAAGCTCTGTATAATGCGTCTTCAGCAAATGACTGCTTTACTTCTTCAGCGGAATTTTTACTAAATAATTGATCAAGACAGTATTGTGCTTCTTTCGAACATTCACTCTTTATTTCTATAAAATCCTTTTCGCCTTTACAATTAGTGAATTTTAGCTGGCCGTTAAATTCACATCCATCAAATACAGTTGAAGAACTAAAAATACAATTTTTAAAATCTACATTTACAATCATGCAATTTTTAAATTCACAATTAGTGAAATCAATTGCTTTTACGTTGCCTGTAAACATATTATTTTTAAATCTTATGATGTTGTCTATAAATTCAGCATTAAGATATTCAGCTAACTGCTCTAATCTAATTTTTTTATCCCGTTGTTCCAATATTAATCTTGCAATAATGTTAAAAATAGCCATTCCCGCTTGTTTTCTTGTCGACATATTTACAGGATCATTAATTATTTGCAATGCGTGATGAACTGCTTCAATCAAAATATTTTTTTCTAAAACTAACAATTGACCAACCACCCAATCAATCATTTGAGTTCCACCAGTAGAACTCATCGCTAATAAATCACCTAATTTCTTTCTATCAACGTTTCTTTTTTCATTTATTAGGCCATTTACTAAAAATCGTGCCACAAAATATACTTTAAGAACTTCATAACGTGGTATGAATATATTCTTTTCTTTTCTTGAAAGGAAAAAATGATTCAGAAATCTATTAAAAACCCCTTCATCATCTATATTGCAGTAAACTTCTAAATAGAGACGAATATCATCAGTTGTTATTAGTTCATTGTGATCTCGAAATAATTCTTCAAACAGATCTATTTGTTTATCATGTTGAATATTTAATGTCTGTCTGATATTTTCCCTGCGACAAACCGCCTCAATAAGAGGTGCAAGCGGGTCTGTACCATAAGGATTAATATTAGGTTCGGGATTGTCTTTAACATAACTTGCTATCATATCAAGTATGAATGGTACACCTGATGGTCTGTCAATATTAGTCGTTTCAATATTGAGGCCATCATATAATCTACCACTTATTTGACCAGCTATTCTTAATGCACTATCACGCTCTGCGGGATCATCAAGTCTTATTTGAAAATATTTCTTTCTTTTCTCATTACTGAATGATCTAAGCAAAAATAAATCAATATTTTCTGTATCAATTTCCTCGCAATAGCTCTGCCAAAATGTTTCCCTTGTTGTTAAGAAGATTTTAGCATTTTCAGGAGTCTCATCAGATTCTAAAGTTTCAATTAAATCTTGAATAAATCCTGCAGGTGTATATGTCGAATAAGGATTCAAACACAATTCGTCGAAACCATCAAATATAATAGGAAAAATACCTTCACG
This sequence comes from Desulfobacterales bacterium, assembly GCA_963668645.2. Classification (GTDB taxonomy): domain Bacteria; phylum Desulfobacterota; class Desulfobacteria; order Desulfobacterales; family UBA2174; genus UBA2174. Next base: position 376,458 of record CAXXWC010000019.1, on the reverse strand, counting down.
AATTAGAACTCGGAAAGCGATTTGATTTAGTTGTGAGGAATCTATAAATCGTGCAGCGATAGCCATATTCCAAATATTATCAAGTTGAATATCGGTTTGCAGATGAGGTCTCCATGTTTCTGCTTCAACTAAAATGGGTATCGTTTTAAAATCTTTTTTATGAATAGTATCTGATAAAATTCGAGCAAGAGTAGTTTTACCGACACCTGCATTAGCACGAAGTATTCCAAAAGAATTTGATGATTTAGAAATGTCAGAAGATTTTAGAAACCAATTAGTCAAATATGTTGTAGCACTTTGAATATGCTCACCGTTTACTTCAATATCAGGATCAATAAAATAAGGTTCTATCTCAATACTGCGTAAACCTAACTCTGCCAGCAAATTTTCTTCTATTAACTGTCTTGATGTCCATATGTTTTGTCCATTAAAATGTTTTCTCGTTTGTTCGACCGAGTTTGCAAGCGTACTTTTGGGTGTAACAATAACGTCATATGTTGTGTTTTTAGAGAAACGTCTCCAACTAACGAGATTTGATTCAGAAGCTTCTTTAAGAGGACATTTAGATTTTAAATATAAATAATTAGCTACTATCGATTTGGAGGGAGTTTTGTATTCGGCTGACCAGAAATCCCAATTAGGCGTACTTTGTAATAATTGAATATTTCTGCCTCTTAACATCTGCAAAACTTCTTGAAAATGTTTAACCATTTTAATATACCCCTTTTAATCGTTAATGTTGTGCGAACAATTATTGGACGCCAATTGGCGTCCATTTTAGAGTGTCTTCACCGATAAAGCCAACATACCACAAAATATCAATGAGATATGCTATTCGTGCGTATCGAATTAGACGCCTCTTGGCGCCGGTAGCGATATGGTCGTCAATTGCCGCTCCCAATGAATTAGCCGCTATGCGTTGTAAGAGGTTCAGAGAGCCGACGAAATGTTTTGTATAGCTAAACATATCAAGCAGATATGCACTTAAATATTGATATATTGTTGATATTTTGTACAGATATGCATAAACGCTATCCGATGAGAAAGGAGGCACCCCATGGAACGACCTCCCCGAAAACTGTTCGATCAGGTCCGAGACACCGTCCGGCGCAAGCACTACTCCATCCGCACCGAGGCGACCTACTGCGACTGGATCAGACGCTATATCCTGTTTCATGACAAGAAGCACCCCAAGGACATGGGAGCTGCGGAAATTGAGCGGTTCCTGACCTATCTGGCGGTTGACGGTAATGTGGCGGCATCCACCCAGAATCAGGCCCTCTGCTATTTGGTGTTTCTCTATAAGCACGTCTTGAACCTAGAAATCAACCAAAAAATCGACACCCAGCGCGCCCAGCGTCCCAAGCGCCTGCCGGTGGTGCTTTACAGGACTGAGGTCGATCGGGTGATGGTTTATCTTAAGGGCATTTACTGGCTTGTGATCGGGTTGCGACTGATGGAATGCGTTTGCCAGCGTGTCAAAGACATCGACTTTGATCAACATCGCATTGAAGAAAGAGGTCTGAAAGAGGCCGCCAAGGCGCAAGCTGGTTAGCCAAAATCAACAAACTAGTCACGCCCCACACCCTGCGGCACAGTCACGCAACACATCTGTTGGAAAGTGGCTACGACATCCGTACCGTCCAGGATCTGCTGGGCCACAACGACGTGAGCACGACCATGATTTACACCCATGTGCTGCAACGAGGCTCTATAGGGGGGCGCAGTCCCATGGACGGCGTGACGCAGACTGGGGCTGTCGCGCCGATCCGTCCGGTGAGACCCGATTATCATGAAAGGAGCCCAAGATGGTCTCATTAGGCCGAGAACGCCTGAGTTTCGATGCCTTCATGAGGCGGGTGGAAATTGATTTTCCCAGTCCCAGCCAGAGCGCTTTGGAAAATGGATTCCGGGTCAGGCCCGGAATGACGAAAAGGAGAAATTGGGTGTTTTTCTGGTGGCATCAACGTGTGATACGCATACAAATCAGGCCAAACCAAGAAGCTGACACTTTCCCCTATTTTGAGTTCAACCGCTTGAACACCGACGGAAAACGTTCCATGTCGGTGTGGGGAAGAAACAGGGCCGCTATGTAGTGGTCCATGTAGCTGTGGGTTTCGGACAGCTCGAAGTTGGTCATCATGGCTGTTACCCGTCCCACATCCCGGCGCACCTGATTGGTCAGGGCGCTCATGCGGGCGCCGAGCAGGGAGCCGTTGCCGATGTAGCGGATCCGGTCGGGATCGATGTCGGGCAGCAGGCCGATGGTGATGGCCTGGGCCAGATCGATGTAGGAGCCGAACATGCCGGCCAGCAGGATCTGTTCGATCCCTTCGATGCCCACCCCGATTTCGTCCATCAGGGTCATGCAGCCGCTGTAGATCGCCCCCTTGGCGCGGATCAGGTTTTCGATGTCGATTTCCGTGAGCACGATGTCGCGGCCCACGGCGGTTTCCGGCGCCCGCACCAGTAGATACTCCCAGACATTGTTCCGTTTGCGGATGCGGTCGGTGTCCAGGTCTTGGCGGAATTTGCCCTGGTTGTTGATTACCCCGGCCTCGAAGAGGCGGGCCACCATGGCGATCAGCCCGGAACCGCAGATGCCGCGGGGTTTGACCCCGCCGATGGTGAGCAGCATCGGTTCAAGGCCCCCCGCATCGATGGAAAAATCCTCGATGGCGCCCTTTTCGGCCCGCATGCCGAACTGGATGCCGCCGCCTTCGAAGGCCGGGCCGGCAGAACACGCGGCGCAGGCCATCCAGTCGCGGTTGCCGATGACGATTTCGGCGTTGGTGCCGATATCGATAAACAGGGTCATGGCTTCGCTGCGGTACATCCCCGAGCCCATCACCCCGGCGACGATGTCCCCGCCCACATAGCTGGAGACCTGAGGGAAGATCAGGGCGCGGGCGTGGTCGTTGAGTTGGAGGCCGATGCTCTGGGCCCGGATGGGCGGATAGAGGCTGGCGGCCGGAACGTAGGGCGAGCGGCGGATGGCACCCGGGGGGACCTTGAGCAGGAGTTGAGTCATGGTGGTGTTGCCGGCGATGGTGACGGTGGGGATTTCCTGCGGGCCGACCCCGCCCTGCTTCAGGGTCAGGCGGATCACCCGGTTGAGGGTCTCCAGAACGGCGGCGCTGAGCCTTTCCAGGCCGCCTTCTTTTTCCGCCGCCACGATGCGGCTGATGACATCCTCGCCGAAGCTGATCTGGCCGTTGAAGTCGCCATGCTGGGCCACGACCGTTCCGGTGTTCAGGTCGACGAGCTGGCAGTAGACCGTGGTGGTCCCGATGTCCACGGCAAGAGCCCAGTTGCGCGTCCGGGTGTCGCCGGCCTCGATGTGCACCAGGCGGTTGGTGCGCCCCTCGCGCACCGGCCGCAGCACGGTCACGGTCGATTTGAAATCGCCGGCGCGCAGGGTTTCAGGCAGCCGGCGGATCAGCGGCAGGTCGGCCGCCAGCCGGTGTTCGTCGTAATCCTGCCGCAGGGCCTTGACCAGCCGGGTCAGGTCCGGCTCGTGATCGGCGGCACTTGGGGGCTGCATGTCGACGTAGAATTTTTCCACCGCCGGTACGAACAGTCCCTGATCCTTGATGCTTTCCAGGTTGAAGGCCTTGACCCGGGCCGTTTGCCGGGGGGCGGCGCGCCGGTCGAGTTCCCCGGCATCCACCAGCGATTCCGGGGGGATTTCGACGGTGATGTCCTCCACGACCCTGGCCTGGCAGGCGAGCCGGTAACCCTGGAGGATCTCCAGCGGCTTGAGCCGGGTCGACTCGCCGCCTTGCACCGTACCGCTGGTAATCAGAACGCGGCATTTGCCGCAGCCGCCGGTCCCGCCGCAGGAGGCGTTGATGTGCACGCCGGCTTCCATGGCTGCGCGCAGCAGCACCTCGCCGTGGGGAATTTTCACGGTCCTGTGGTGAGGTAAAAACGTGACACGGTGCTCGTCCATGATTCCGCCTCCTGTAACATCTTGCATGGAAAAATAAAAAAGCCCGCCAAGCCGTAACGGCTCGGAGGGCTACCCCGTTTTCGGATCCCTCTTTATAGAATGCCGACGTTACCTGTTATCCCGCAGGACGGCGGCATGCCGGTCTGCCGGGTGTGACGGGCACGGATCTTCGCTGGCAGTCGCGGCAGTGTCGCGATGCGGCCTCCGATCGGTTTTGCGCCGGCAGACACAGTGAGACGGCAGGTCTTCTGGCTTCCCCGCCCATCCGCCGGCCTTCCCACCCAACAACGGGGCAGTGGCATGCGATTCTGGCGAATGAACGTTTTCCGGATGTCGGAACGGGGTTACAGCGGCGGGACCGCTCCCGATTCGCACGGGATTCCCTGTTAGGCCCGTCAGGGCGCCGTCTGCCGCCGATAGTTAGTGAAATTTCGGCCTGTTGTCAAGTCTTGAGGCGGTTTTTCACACGGCTGCGTCAAAGTTCTGAGATCGTTTCATCGCAGGGGATTTTTCCATCTTTACGGTCCCTGGCCTGCCGGTCCTGTCCCCGGCTCAGGCGGCCGGTTCGGCCTGCTTGTAAGCCCGGGTCACGCCGACCACCGCCTCTTCGGTGGGCAGCCGCTCGCCGCTGGAGCCGGCCGCATAGCCGACGGCGTCCGAGTTGGCCATGGAGTAGCGGGCCGTTTCCGGGTCCTTGAACGGGCCGCCGTGGGTGAAGACCAGGATGCCGTCGTTTTCTTCCCTGGCCGCCACGACCATGGCCTGGACCTGGGCGGTGGCCGCCTCGAGGCTCAAAGTTTGGGGCGCACCGGTGGTGCCCCCGGCGGTGACGCCCACGATGGCGCCGACCACGTCGGCGCCGGCCGCCGCCATGGTGCGGGCCTCTTCGGGATTGAAGGCCCAGCCGTAGGTGAAGATGCCTTTGGCATGGGCCGTGCGGATCAGTTCCACCTCGCGCGAAAAGCCCAGGCCCACCGATTCGAGCTGGGCGGCGAAGGCGGGTCCGTAGATGCCGGCGAACGGTTCGTTGGTGACGCCGGAAAATCCCAGCTCGACCATCCGGTCGATGAAGCGCTCCATATCCAGGGCCGGGTCATGGGCGCCGATGCCCACGATGCAGGGGGTTTCCTTTACGGCCGGCAGGATTTCGCGCGCCATGCGCAGCGCGTGTTCGTTGGCGTTGGAATAGGGCAGAAAGGCCAGGTGGGACGGTTGGCCCATCATGCGGTAGATCGCCGTGGAATAGACCGCGATCAGATCCGCCCCGCCGAGTTCGGCGCAACGGGCCGTCAGCCCGATGCCGGCGCCGAACATCAAAAGGGGCCGGCCGGCCGCCACTTCGCGGCGCAGCCGCCCGACGATTTCATCCCGGGTGTATCGTTTGGCCATGGCAGGCCTCCTGTGGCGTGTTGGGGCCCTGCGGGGGGCGCCGGAGCAGCCCCCCAGGGCGTGGTGGAGGGGGAAGGGTCACAAGGTGACCCAGGCGGGAATTTTTACCGGCATCTCCTTGAAGGCCTTGCACACGTTGATCACCGCCGGCTCCACCGGGGTGCGCTCGATGCTCGAAGCCCCGAGGTAACCCACCGCTTCGGTGGCCTCCATCACCGGGGCGGTGGTGGCCGGATCGGCCATGATGCCGCCGTGGGTGATCGGCAGAAAATCGCAGGCCGGCCGGACCTCTTTGGCGGCGTTGATCAGTTCAGTGGTGATGCGGATGCTCTCTTCGGTCGACTTGACCGTTCCGGCCCCGATGAGCCCGCCGGCGGTGAGCCCCACGTGGCAGGCGAGGATGTCGACTCCGGCTGCGGCGACCTTCCTGGCCTCATCGGGGGTAAAGCAGTAGCCGATGGTGAAAAAGCCCATGTCGTGGGCCAGCTTGAGGACCTCGGCCTCCCTGTCGAATCCGAGACCCGATTCTTCCAGGTTGCGCCGGTAGTGCGAGTCGGCATCGATGAGCCCCACGGTGGGAAAGCTCATGAAGCCCGAGACACCCATCTGGGACATGGTGGTGAACCAGTACTCCCAGAGGGTGCGCGAATCCTGGGCGCAAAAGCCGGAGATCACCGCGGTCTGCTTGACCATGGAGAGTACTTCCGGGGCGTAGTCCATCACCATGTCCTGGTTGCGGCCCATCGGCATCAGCCCCGAGAGCGAGCCGGCCCCGAAGTGGCGGAAGCGCCCCGAGTTGTAGATGCCGATGATGTCCACACCGCCTTTTTCCTCCAGCTTGGCCGTGAAGCCGTCGCCGGCGCCGGCCACGATGATCGGTTTGCCGCTTTTGAGGGTTTCTCTCAACCGGGCGTTCAACTCTTCGCGTGTGTAGCGTTTGGCCATGTTGCATCCTCCGTCTCGTTGAAGATTTGCGTATCGAACCGGCCCAGGGGCCGGGTTCAAAGGGCCGAGACCTCGCTCAGCCCGTGATGGCTTCCCTTGCGCCAGGTTCCGGCGAGCATCTCGTCGAGCAGTTCGGCCATCAGATCGGCGAAGGCCGGCTCGTTCATGTGCCGATCGACGATCAGCACGTCGAGATTCGGCTTGTCGCCGTCGATCTCGTCGCGGATGGCGGAAACGAAATTCTTGGACCGCAGCGACCATTCGGGCCGCTGCGGGTCGGCGACCCAGCAGGGGGCGGCACAGTTTTCGGCCCAACCCAGCTCCGGATTGCAGCCGCAGGTGTCGTAGGCGCCCCAGCCGCGCATGGGGATGCACAGGGCGGTGGGGCCGGTGGCCTGGTTGAGTTTGGCCGCGATCTGCCGGCCGACGGCGTAGACTTCCTCCACGGCCACCCCGACGATGGTCACCGTGGGGTTGTGGACGTGGTAGGCCCGGCCGGGCTTGTCGAGCTCGGCCTTGAAGTGGGCCGGCACGGTGTCGGCCGGCCCGAAGTTGATCAGATCGAGTCCTCCGGGCGCCACCACCTGGGGGATGCCCCTGCGGCCGGCGGCCGTCAGCCGGTCCGGCCCGGCGCTGAGCACCCCGCCGAGCATCTCGTCGACGATTTCATGGGTGGTGATGTCGAGGACACCGACGATGTAGCCGTCTTCGATCAGCTCCTCCATGGAGCGACCGCCGCTGCCCACGGCGTGGTTGATCATCACGTCGTAGCCCCTGTTCTCGAAGTACTTCGAGGCCCGCAGCACGGCCGGGGTGGTCACGCCGAACATCATGCAGCCCACCAGGGGTTTGTCTTCGACAGCCTCCGGTTCGGGGATGCGGGCCATGCCGACCACCGCCCCGGCGGCGTTGTTGAGAATCTTGCGCGTGACGCGGTTAAGGCCGACTTCGGCGATGGGGTAGAGCATGCTGATGTCTTTGGTACCGACATAGGGCCGCACGTCGCCCGAGGCCATGGTCGAGAGCATGATCTTGGGAATGCCGATGGGAAGGGTCTGCATGATGCGCGTCGCCATGGAGGTGCCCATGGACCCGGCCATGGCGATCATGCCGTCCAGGCGCCCCTGGGCCAGGAGTTCGGCCACCAGCTCGACAGCCCCGGACACGATGATGTCCGAGGCCCGGCCCCGCTCCATGGCGAAGATTTCTTCGGGTTTGTGTCCGACCCGGGCCAGTACCTCGCTCAGGCCGATGTCGGCCCAGCCGACCTCCTTGCCGACACTCAGTTCCAGAATCTGCGGCTCACCGCCGGCGGCCTCCACCCGCTCGGCGAGAAATCGTATTTCGTTTCCCTTCGTATCGAGGACTCCGGCCACAATGATCTTCGGTCTGTCCGACATGTTGAACCTCCTTTAACGAGATCCGAGGTATCTGTTTGCCATCGCTGTCGATGGCTTCCGATCGGCAACCGCGAAGCATTTCCGGTCCCGGGGTTCAGCCCTCCATCAGGTCGTAGCGGCCTTTGACCCCGGGTTTTGAAACGCCCCAGCTCTCCAGTGCCCGGGCCAGCTCCGGGTGGGCACCGGCCGCCTCTTCCACGTCGATCCCGGCCACGGCCGCATCTATGGCCTGGCGCAGGGCCCGGGCTCCGGCCGCCGGGCCCATGGGATGGCCGTGCACGGCCCCGCCGGCGCCGACCATGAAATCCTTGTTCATGTCGGCGTAGAGCTGCTCGACCATGCCCGGATGCACACCACCGCCGGGCATGGGCCAGCTCCGCTTGAGGCCGTGGAACCCGTCGGTGAGCGCCTGGGCGATGCGCAGGTGCTTGGCCTGGAGCAGGGGGAACTTGCCGTAGGGGCTGGGATAGACCACGATGTCGGCCCCGGCCAGCCGCGGCAGCTTGCCCAGAACCAGATGGGAGCTGACCCCGGACCAAGGCGCGGCGTACATGGCGCCGGCGAAATCGAGGTGCGCCAGCACCGGCACGCAGATGTCCGGATCGTCGGCCAGCATGCTCAGGGCCGAGATGCCCACCACCAGATAGTTGACCATCACGGCGTTGGCCCCGGCCTCAATGGCGGCCTTGGCGTTGTCCACCAGCCGGTCGGCGCGGTCGGTGACGTTGACAAAGTAGAGGGTTTTTTCTCCGGTTTCGTCGAAGGCCCGTTGCCCGGCCTCCAGATGGCAGCGCAGCCGGTCCTTGAAATGGCTCCAGGGATGGGAGACCACCAGCTCGTCGTCCTTGACGGCGTCCACCCCGCCCACGGCCGCCTGGTAGAAGGCCTCGGCGCTCTGTTCGGGCGTCAGGCCGATGGACGGCTTGATCATCGTGTGCAGCAGGGGACGACGGTCAACCCCGAGCAGGTCGCGGACCCCTTCGACGCCGAACTTGGGCCCCTTGAAAAATTCGCAGTAGCTCTTGGGAAAGGAAAGATCCACCAGCTTCAGCTCGCCGGCGGCCGAGATGTTGCCGTGCACGGTGGTGAGCATCAGAGGGATCTGGGGGCCGATGTTGTGCACCGGATAGGCGATCTGAATCACCCAGGTGCGCTGGGTCAGATCCGCGGGCAGGAAGCATTCGTGATCGGGCACCTCCCAGATGGAGACGATGCGGCCCACGTGGCGCTGGCGCACCTCGGTGCTCTCGCCTTCCAGGCTCACCCAGGTGCCGCAGGACTGTTCCTCGGAAAGGGCCAGGGCCAGCTTGTGGATGTTTACCCGGGCACCGGTGCGGTAGATATAGGTGGCCAGAATATAGTCGTCGGCCACGATGCCTTCCGGGATGGTGAATGCCGTTGGGTCGTACATGCAGTACTCCTTTCTCAAACCTGTGTCGTCTTTTTGGGTGCTCGTTCCGGCCCGGGCGTCTCGTGGCCTTGGGCGCGGATGGTGAGCGGTTGATGATGGGTGATCTGCGGCACGGTCCGGCTGGCGTCGATGCGGGCGCAGACCGCCAGATCCCCGCCGTGGCCGATTTCCCGCACCCGCCGGCCGCTGGCCGAGCGTTCGAAGGCGTCTTGCAGGCCGCCTGATGTCCGGTAGAGGGTTCGGGCCGCTGCGGCGGCATCCGACAGGCACCATTGCGCGCCGGCCAGGCGGCAGGCGGTGTCCACCAGCAGACCGGCGCAGACCGCGTCGTCCAGGGCGAAGCGGCCGCTGAAACCGGCGCAGACGATGCCCAGGTCGGCCCCGTTGCGGGCCGACAGCGCGAGGGCCGCCGTGACGCAGGCCGTGCAGTTGCGGGCGCAGCCGACCAGGACCGTGTTGTCGCCCGCCACCTGTTCCAGGGCGGCGGTGCCGTTGGTGGTGGTCATAACCAGCCGTTTGCCGTGCAGGTCCAGATCGCGGAGCTCAAGGGCCGAGTTGCCGCCGTCGAAGCCCGGCAGCGGCAGCCCGCCGCGCTCCCCGAACAGGAGCAGGCCCCGGTCCGCGGCGAGTTTGCGGGCCGCTTCCACCGCATGGACCGGGTGGACGGCCTCGGCGCCGTTTTCCAGGAAGGTGACGATGCTGGAGCTGGCCTGCAGGACGTCGATGACGATGCAGATGCGGTTTTTCCAGCCTGAACTCAGGACTGGCAGAAAGGCTACCGAAAGGTTCATGTCGTGATTCCGGCCGGTCTAGTCGGTCTGCAGGCCGGCGAGTCTGAGCACTTCGATGGCGTTTTCCGCATCGGTGACCAGGACCTGCACCGCACCGGTTTTCAGTGCCCCCAGGATCGCCGCGGCCTTGCCGGCTTCACTGGCGATGGCCATCACCCCGTCGATGGCGTTCAGGTCGTTGAGGGTCAACCCGACGAGGCGGTTGTGCAGATCGGACGGCACCTCCCGCCCCTGGGCGTCGAAGTAGTATCCGAGCATGTCGCCCACCGCGTTGCTCTGGCGCAGGCGCAGGGCTTCGGCCAGCGACAGGCAGCCCATGCGCACCAGGGTGCAGGTGTCGCGCGGGGTACCGATGCCCACCACAGCCATGTCGGCCCGGCGGGCCTGGGTCAGGGTCTGGGCCACCGCCTCCTGGTTCAGCAGGATGTCGCGCACCCGTTGGCTTTCCACGTAAGCCGGGGCGAAGAGGGAGGCGGCGCGGCCGCCGGCGGCGGTGGCCAGGCGCGTGCAGATGTCGTTGGGGTTGTTCGACTCGTTGACCTTGGGCGATCCGCCCATGGCGCTGACGAAGGTGCAGTCCACCGCCTGGCGGGGGGCGAAGGCCCCGGCCAGGGCGTCCATGTTGCGGCCCATGCCCACGGTGATCGTCATGCCGCCGGTGGCGTGGCGTTCGAGCCATGCGGCCGCGGCGCGGGCCACCGACTGGCGCCGGGTGGTCTCGTCGCCGCTGGCCGTGGTCACCACCGCCTCCAGGATGGGAAAATGGGCCGTGAGCTTTTTTTCGATCTCCATCGGCACCAGGGGCAGGGTGTGGATGTGGATTTCGACGATGCCTTCCTGGCGCGCCTGTTGGAGCAGGCGCTGGACCTTCTGGCGGGAGATCTTCAACTCCTTGGCCACCTGGTCCTGGGTCTTGGCTTCGAGGTAATAGAGGCAGGCGACACGGGTCAGCAGTTCGACGGCGGCCTGGCGATCGGTTTGTGGGGGCATAATCGGCTCCATGAAAGAGACGAGATTCTCGGTGAGCATATGCCCGGAGCTTAGGCAAATGCCCACACCCTGTCAAGTCAAAAATTTTTGCGCAGGGAATCGGGGGCCGGGCCGTTACTTCTCAATATAGGAGATCGCATTTAGAGCGCTCCTGCGGAAGGAAAAGGACAGCCGGTTTTTTCCTCTGTCCGCAAGGGGCGAACCGGGGACGGGGCTGGATCATCGCCCCACGTTTCGGGAGGACGAGATGCAGTGCCATCAAATCACAACCCGGCTCGACGCTTGGGCCGACGGCGAGATGAATGCCGCCGAGCACCGCAAGATCAGCGACCATCTGGACCACTGCCCGGCCTGCCGCCGCAGGGCCGAGGCGCTGCAGGCAATGACGTCCCTATTGGACGGGCTGCCGGGCGTCCAGGCGCCGGCCGGTTTGGCAGACCGCACCCTGGGCTGCTTGCGCAAGCGCCTGGAAAAGCCGAAGATGCGTGAATGGTGGCGGGGACTGAGCATGGCCATGCGCGGTGCGGTCTGCACAGCGGTGCTGGCCGGGCTGCTTTGCGGGGCGGTGCTCGGCACCACCGTTTCGCTTCAGGACCGCGACGGCTCGGCCAACCCCTACCAGACCCTTTACGCCAGCAAAGGAATCTTGCCGTGAAACTGACTTACAAACGGATAGGTATCCTCTTTTCGGTAGCCTTGAATATCGGGTTCCTCGTCATGGCCATGACCATGGGATGGCAGCAGACCGAATCGACCCACGCGCGTTCCTGGTCCGAACTGGTGGGGATCGTCGAGCGATTGGATCTGCCTGCGGCCCGCCAGAAGGTCGCGCTGGACAACATCCAACGCTTCAGGACGTCCATCGAGGGCCATAATCGAAGCCTCCATCAGGCCCGCGACACCGTTCTTGCCACCCTGGCCCGCGCCGGGGCCCTTGACCTGGCGCAACTGCACCGGTCCATCGAGGCCGTGGGGCGCCAGGAGATGAAACAGGCCGAGGCCTTCGAGGCCCATGTCATCGACCTGCGCCGCCAACTGGGCGACGAAAAGGGGGCTTTGTTCTTCTCGATCCTGCTGGAAAACATCAAAGCCCACCACGCCGCCTTGGACAAATGATGTTGCGCCGACGCCACAGCCAACGCAGCGATGCGGAACTGGTTGCCCTGGTGGTCCAGGGTGACCAGCGCGCTTTCGGCGTTTTGCTGGCGCGCCACCAGGATGCCGTTTACGGGTTTGCCCGCCGCCTGCTGCCCGACGCACAGGAGGCCGAGGATGCGGCCCAGGAGACATTTCTAAGATTTTACCAGGCGGCGGCGCGTTATCGTCCTGAGGCATCGCTGCGCACGTTTCTGCTCCGGATCACCAGGAATCTTTGCATCGATCAGCATCGCCGCAAGCGCCCCGAACTGATGGAAGACCTGCCGGAGGTGGCCGGCGAGGAGACTCCCCTCGACCTGCTCGAACACGCCATCGACCGTGATCGGTTGGAAAAGGCGATCCGGCAGTTGCCGGTCAACCAGCGCGAGGCCCTGCTGCTGCGCCATACCGAGCAGCTTCGCTACGCCGAGATCGCCGAGGTGATGGCGCTTTCCGTCGCCGCTGTGGAATCGCTGCTGGTGCGGGCCCGGCGCACGCTGCACCGCCGTCTAGGCCCGGAATGAGACCTGACGTAGACCGGCGTTTCCATGACCCGATAATTTTTTGTGCAGGTTTTGGCCGTATATGCCGTTAATAGCGTAGAGTGCGGTTTCGGCGGCAGCAGGAGGGTTTTCAAGTCAGCGGTATCGGGGTAAAAGGCTGCACGCCGACCAAATTCGCGAACGGAGTCAACGGATGTTCAGACGAATCACAATCTTCTTGGCGCTCTTGATGATGGCCGGATGCGCACCGTTCCAGCCGCCCGACAGGGCTGCGGCCCCTCTGGCGCTGCCGGCCCACTACGCGCTTTACACGGCCGACGAACCGGGGCCAGGCCGCTGGTGGCAGGCCTTCGCCAGCCCCGAACTCGATCGCCTGGTCGAAGGAGCCCTGGCCGGCAATTTCGATGTGCGCACGGCTTGGGCCCGCCTGAAGCAGGCCGAGGCCACGGCCCGCCAGGCCGGTGCGGCCCTCAAGCCGAGCGTCGACTACAGCGCCGGCGCCGAAAAGCGCTGGGTCCAGACCAGGCCGAAGGGCGGTGCCACCGAGAACACGCAAGACAAGACCTGGAGCGCCGGGGTGACGGCGGCCTACGAGGTCGATCTGTGGGGCCGGCTCGAGGCCGGGCGCCGGTCAGCGGTCCTGGCGTTCCAGGCCGCCCGGGAAGACCTGGAGGCTGCGGCGGTGAGCGTGGCGGCCGAGGTGGCCACCGCCTGGGTCGAGGTCCTCGCCGTCCGGCACCAGATCGCCATCCTGGCTCATCAGATCCGGGCCAACGAGGAACTGCTCAACCTCCAGCGGCTGCGTTTTGTCAACGGCCAGGCCAGCGCCCTGGATGTTTCCGAGCAGCGCCAGGCCCTGGCGGCGGCCAAGGCGATCCTGCCAACCTTGCAGCTGGCCGAACAGCAGCAGCTCAACGTCCTGGCGGTCCTGCTGGGCCGGGCCGGGGCCCAGGATCTGGATATCACCCAGCAGGATCTGCCCGAACCCATCGCGGTGCCGGCCGCCGGGCTGCCGGCCGACCTGCTGGCCTCCCGGCCCGATGTGCGCGCCGCCGGCCTGAGGCTGCGCTCGGCCGACTGGCAGGTCTCGGCGGCCCGGGCCGAGCGGCTTCCAGGGTTGAGCCTTTCGGCCGATGCGGCCTTTTCCACCGGCACGCTCGATCTTCTGCTCGACAACTGGGTGGCGACCCTGGCCGCCAGCCTCACCGGCCCGATCTTCGATGCGGGCAGCCGCAAGGCCGAGGTGGACCGGACCCGGGCCGAGGCCGAGGGATTGCTCGCCGAGTACGCCCGGACCGTGGCCGAGGCGATCCGGGAGGTGGAAGACAGCCTGGTGACCGAAAAGCGCCAGCGCGAGTACATCGCCCTGTTGCAGGAACAGCTCGATGCCACCCGGCTGACCATGACCGACGCCCGGATCCAGTACATCAACGGTCAGGGCAACTATCTCGACTACCTTGCGGCCTGGACCGGCGTGCAGGATCTGGAACGCCGCCTGATCGACGAGCAGGCCACCCTGATCAAAAACCGCGTGACCCTCTATCGCACCATCGGCGGCGACTGGACCCGGCACCTGGTCTTCGGTGCCACACCCGGCACCCGGGCTCCGGCAGCCGGTGGCGTTGCGACGGCAGGCTAACCACAGTCCCATGGAACGGTGAACCATGTCCCAAGAGTCTAGGGCGAAGCGTTTTTTCGTCAAATTTGCCAAGGTGTTGCTCCCCTTGATGCTCATCGCGGCCGGCGGCGGGGCCTGGGCCTTTTTCAAGGCCACCGCTCCGGTGGTGCCCCGGGCCGCACCCCAGCGAGAAGCCACCGTGGTTCAGGTCCAGGCCGCACGCCAGACCGATTCCCCGACCATGGTCGAAGCCATGGGGACCGTGGTCGCCTCCCGGGAGGTAACCTTGAAGGCCCGGGTGGCCGGGGAGGTGCGCCAGGTGGCCGGCCAGTTCGTTCCCGGCGGGCGCCTGGCCAAGGGCGAGGTGCTGCTCAGGCTCGATCCTTCCGATTACGAGGTGGACGTGCAAAAGGCTCAAAGCGCGCTGGCCGAGGCCCGGGCCGCCCTGGCCATCGAGGAGGGGAGCCAGACCATCGCCCGCGAGGAATACCGGTTGCTGGCCCGGTCTTCGCCCGAGGCCATCCCGCGCACCGATTTGGCCCTGCGCAAGCCCCAGTTGCAGCAGGCCGAGGCCGTTGTGGCCAGCGCCGAGGCCGATCTGCGCCAGGCCCGGCTCGACCTGGAACGGACCGTGGTGCGTGTTCCCTTCAACGCCCTGGTGCTCGAACGCAGCGTCAATCTGGGGGCCTATGTTTCGGCCGGCAGCAGCCTGGCCACCGTGGTGGGCACGGACGAGTTCTGGGTCGAGGCGGTGGTCTCCCTGGACGATCTGGCGCACATCGATTTCGATTATCCCGGCGGCTGCCCGGTGCAGGTCCGCTCCCAGGCCGGGGGCGGGCGCTGGAACGGAAAGGTGGTGCGCATCACCGGCAAGCTCAGCGAGACCAGCCGCATGGCCACCGTGATCGTGGCGGTGGCCGATCCTCTCGGCCCGGGCGCCGATCTGTCGGCCCAACGGCTGATGATCGACGACTATGTCAACGTCGTCATCACCGGCCGGCCGCTTGCGGCGGTGATCGAACTGCCCCGGGCCGCCTTGCAGGACGGCGGCACGGTCTGGGTCTGCAACGGCAACAGCCTGGATATCCGGCCGGTGACCCTGGCCTGGAAGAGCAGCGACAAGGTCTACATCCAAAGCGGGCTTGCCGCCGGTGAACAGGTGGTGGTTTCGGCGCTGTCCAGCCCGGTCCAGGGGATGTCGCTGAAGGTGGTCGAACCGCAGGACACTGCTCCCGCCGCCACGAAAGAGAGTTGATCCATGCGCGAGCGTGAAACGTCCCTGGCCGGGCCCCTGGCCTGGATGGCGGGCAACTCGGTGATCGCCAACCTGTTGATGTTCGTGTTTCTCGTCGGCGGGCTGCTCGTCGGCTTCAACCTCAAGCAGGAGGTTTTTCCTGATTTTGCCCTCGACACGGTGCAGATCACCGTCTCTTATCCCGGTGCCAGCCCCGAGGAGGTGGAAAACGGGATCGTGCTGGCCATCGAGGAGGCCATCGAGGGGCTCGAGGGGATCGATGAGGTCAGCGCCACGGCCGCCGAAGGCAGCGCCACCATCACGGTGGAGGCCATCGAGGGGGCCGACGTCACCCGGTTGTGGCAGGAGATCAAGAGCGAGGTCGACCGCATTTCCACCTTCCCCGAGGAGGCCGAAGAACCCCAGATCGCCATTGCCAGCCACAAGCGTGGCGTGATTACCCTGGCACTGCACGGCAACGCCGACGAGGCCACCCTGCGCGCCGCGGCCGACCAGGTGCGCGACGAGCTGCTGCTCAACGAACACATCACCCAGGTGGAGCTGACCGGTGTCAAGGACTACGAGATCCATGTGGAGATCCCCCAGGCGGTGCTGCGCCGCTACGGCATGACCCTCGGCGATGCGGCCGATGCCATCGCCGCCGCCTCGGTGGAACTGGGCGGCGGCAGCCTCAGGACCTCCGGCGGCGACATCCTGGTGCGCGTCAAGGACCGGCGCACCGATGCCAGGCAGTACGGGCAGCTCCCGTTGCTGACCTTCCAGGACGGCTCGCGGATCCTGCTCTCGGACGTGGCCACGGTGCGCGAAGGGTTCGAGGACAGCCACACCTGGGCCGATTTCGACGGCCAGCCGGCGGTGATGATTGAGGTCTACCGGGTGGGCGACCAGACCCCGCGCGAGGTGGCCGAGGCGGCCCGGACGGTGCTGGCGCGGATGAACCGCACCCTGCCTGGCGGGCTGTCGCTGACCCCGCTGCGGGACGGTTCGCAGATCTTCACCGAGCGTGCCGAACTGCTGCTCAACAACGCCTATCTGGGACTGGCGCTGGTTTTTGTCCTTCTGGCCCTGTTTCTCGAGACCAGGCTGGCCTTCTGGGTCAGCCTGGGGATTCCCATCTCCTTTATGGGGTCGTTCATCTTCCTTTCGGCCGCCGATTTTTCCATCAACATGATCTCCATGTTCGCCTTCATCGTGACCTTGGGGATCGTGGTGGACGACGCGGTGGTGGTGGGTGAGAACATCTACCACCGCCGGCGCCAGGGCATGGGCCTGCTCGAAGCCTCGGTGGCCGGAACCCGGGAGGTGGCCATGCCGGTGGTTTTCAGCGTGCTGACCAACCTGGTGGCCTTCCTGCCGCTGATGTTCATCCCCGGATTCATGGGCAAGGTCTTCAAGGTCATCCCCCTGGTGGTGGCCGCCGTCTTCGGTGTCTCGCTCATCGAGAGCCTCTTCATCCTGCCGGCCCACCTGGCCCACCGCAGCCGCAGCCGTGCCATCTGGCCTTTGAACCACCTCGAAAGCTGCCAGGAGCGCTTCAGCCTGGCCTTCGAACGATTTGTGCGCAATCGCTTCGGTGCCTTTTTGGATCTGGCGGTGCGCTGGCGCTACACCGTGGTGGGGCTGGGGCTGGCGCTGATGCTCGCCGTGGGCGGTTATGTGGCCTCCGGGCGCATGGGCATGGAGCTGTTTCCGCGGGTGGAGTCCGATTACGCGTACTGCGCCGCCACCCTGCCTTACGGGGTTGCCAAGGCGCGGCTGCAGGCCGTGGAGCAGCATCTGGTAGCGGCGGGAAAGGCGGTGGTGGCTGAAAACGGCGGCGCGGCCCTTTCCAAGGGGGTGCTCAGCACCGTCTCGGACAACACCATCACCATCCGGCTCTATCTCACCGAGGCGGACCGGCGGCCGCTGTCCACCGCCCGGGTCACCGAATTGTGGCGCCGGCGCAGCGGAACCATTTCCGGCCTGGAGACGATCCGCTTCGAGTCGAACATGGGCGGCCCCGGTTCGGGCAAGAACCTCACCGTGAGGCTCAGCCACAGGAACAAGGAGGAACTGGAACGTGCCGGCGAGGACCTGGCGACAGAACTGGCCGGGTTTTCCATCGTCCATGACGTGGACGACGGATCGGCCCGGGGCAAGCGCCAGTACGACATCCGGCTCAAACCGCTGGGAGAGCGCATGGGCCTGACCAGCCAGGCGGTGGGGGCCCAGGTGCGCTACGCCTTCCAGGGGGCCGAGGCCTTGCGCCAGCAGCGCGGCAGAAACGAGGTGACCGTGCGGGTGAGGCTGCCCGAGAACGAACGGGTCACCGAGGCGACCCTGGAGAACCTGGTGCTCCAGGCCCCCAAGGGCGAGGTGATGCTGCGCGACGCGGTGCAGATGATCCCGGGCCGGGCCTACACCCGCATCGAGCGTACCAACGGCCAGCGCGACATCGAGGTGACGGCCAACGTCAATCCGCCGGCCCAGTCGGAGAACGTGATGCAGGAGCTGAAAAAGAGCATCCTGCCCGCACTGGTCAAGCGCCATCCCGGGCTCTCGTACAGCTTCGAGGGGCACCAGGCCGACATCCGCGAGAGCTTAAGCGCCCTGTTCATGGGCCTGGCCTTTGCGCTCTTCGGGATCTACGCGCTTCTGGCCGTACCGTTCAAGAGCTACGTCCAGCCGCTGATCATCATGGGCAGCATTCCCTTCGGGATGATCGGGGCCGTCATCGGGCATCTGATAATGGGCTATTCGCTGTCGGTGAACAGCATCTTCGGCGTGGTGGCGCTTTCCGGGGTGGTGGTCAACGACTCGCTGGTGCTCATCGACCTGGCCAATCGCAAGGTGCACGATGGGCTGACACCCTTTGAGGCCATCCACGCCGCCGGTGTCCAGCGCTTCAGGCCGATCCTCCTGACCACCCTGACCACCTTCGGCGGGTTGATGCCGATGATCCTGGAAAAGTCGGTCCAGGCCCGCATGATGATCCCCATGGCCGTCAGCCTCGGGTTCGGCGTCCTGTTCGCCACCATGATCACCCTGGTGCTGGTCCCCTCGCTCTTTCTGATCACCGACGATTTTGCCCGCCTGACCGGACGCCGGCGGAAAGCCCGGCCGGCACCGGCCCTGACGGCGGGCGATGAGCCGTTGTCTGCAAAGTGAGCCGAGGGATGCGCGCCCGGCCGATGCAAGCCACCGGTCCGGGCGCCGGGCCATATCGACCGCCAAAAGGACGGCCGGCGGCATGCCGGTTGTTCAATGACTGTCTTCGTTTTCCTCCGGCCAGCCCATTCTCGAAATCCCGTATCTTTTCAGCTGGCAGTAGAGGCGGCTGCGGCTCATGCCGCTCATGTTGCAGGCGGCTTTGATGTTGCCCTGGGCGATGCTGATCAGACGCTTGAAGTAGCCTTTTTCCGCCGCTGAAAGCACTTCGTCGCGGTACAGGCTGAATTTCGGCAATGTTTCGGCCGTTGCCAGCGGTTCAAAGACCTGCAAGAGGGCGTCTTTGAGCGTGGCGGTGGCGTCGGCCGGCTCCCCGTACGAAAGGTCCGCAAGTGCGGGCGCTGCCTGTTCCGATCTGCCCGTGGCGTCTTTTTCGTCTGAAAATTCTTGCGCCGGCGCGTCGGTGGCCATGGTCGACTTGAAGGCCGCGATGCGGATCCCGGCAGGCAGGTGCTGCTGGTACAGCGCGGGGTCGGTGCCGGCGTCGTTGACCGCCTCTTCGAGGCAGTTGACGAATTCGCGCACATTGCCGGGCCAGCTGTAGTTTTGCAGGGCTTCCAGAAAGCCGGGGGTCAGTTCCTTGGGGTCGTTATGGTACTTGCGGCAGAACAGGGCTGCATAGTGGCGCGCGAGCAGGGGGATGTCGCTGGGCCGGTCCTTGAGCGCCGGCAGCTCGAGTCTGATGGTGCATACCCGGTAGAGCAGGTCGCGGCGGAACGTCCCCTCGGCCGCCATCTGTTCCAGGTTGCGGTTGGTGGCGCAGATCAGCCTGAAGTTGCTCGTGATCTCCCGGTGGCTGCCCAAGGGGCGAAAGTGCCGGTCTTCGAGAAAGCGCAGGAAAAACTTCTGGCTCGAGAGGCTCAACTCACCGATTTCGTCCAGAAAGAGCGTTCCGCCGTCGGCGATCTTGACCAAGCCGTCCAGGGAGCGGTCGGCGCCGGTGAAGGCGCCCCTTTCGTGCCCGAAAAGGGTGGACTTGATCAAGGTCTCGGTCAGGGATGCACAGTCCACCACGACGAAAGGCTTGGCGCACCGTTTGCTGTTGGCATGGATGGCGCGGGAAAACAGTTCCTTGCCGGTCCCGGTGCCCCCGGTGACGAGCACGTTGGCCTCGCTGCCGGCCGCCTTGATCATTTCCTTAAGGCAGGCCATCAACTGCGGGCTCTCGCCGAGAATGCCGTCGCGTTTGAATTCTTTGCCGGCACAGGGGGATTCTCGCCGCTGATCCCGGCGTGCCAGTACCCGCTCCAGCGGCACCACGATCTCCCTGGGCGAAAGCGGTTTTTGCAGATAGTCCCAGGCCCCGGTGCGGATGGCCAGCTCGGCCCCGTCGGCATTTCCGGCACCCGTGATAATGACCACCTCAGGACGGGAGGGACTTTGCTTGATGGTGCCCAGGATATCCAGCCCATTGCCGTCCGGCATCTTGACATCCAGAAACACGATATCAAAGGGGGTGGCCTGGGCCGCGCGCAACCCCTCGGCCAAAGTCAGGGCGTATTCGGCCTGGTGGCCGATTTCGCGAACCAGCGCGGCCAGCATCTGACACATGGATTCGTCGTCATCGATGATCAGCACTTTCGACATTTTCGTTCCTGGTGGTATGGCGGTTTTCCAGTTCGCGCCGGACGCAACGGATCAGCCCATAGGCGCCCAACGGTTTTTTGAGCAGCTGGCGGATTCCGGCGCGCTCGATCTCCTTGGCCGAAAGGGAGGAAAGATAGCCCGAACACATGACCACCGGCAAGTCCGGGCGCATGGCCAAAATCTCCTCGGCCAGTTCGAGTCCGTTGAGTTCGGGCATCGTGTAATCGGTGATGACCAGATCGAATCTGTCCGGATCGCGCCAGAAGGCCTGGATGGCCTGGGAGCTGCTGGTGAAGGTGGTCACGTTGTATCCGAGGCGTGAAAGACTTTTTTGGGCGAAATCGCAAAGCGGTTCATGGTCGTCGACGAAGAGAATTTCGCCCTGGCCGGCGAAGTCGTCCAGGGCGGCGCCCGCTTCCGATGCCGCATAGTCGCCGGTGTAACGCGGGATATAGATATGAAGGCAGCTGCCCTTTCCCGGTTCGCTGTCCACATGGATGGCACCGGCCAGGTCCTTGACGATTCCGTGCACCACGGACAAGCCCATTCCGGTGCCCTCGTCCGGCCCCTTGGTCGTAAAGAAAGGATCGAAGATTCGTTCAATCGTCTCGGGATCCATGCCCGTTCCGGTATCGCGGATACCGAAGACCACGTAACCGTCGCCGGCAAGCGCCGCCAGCCGCAGCGATTTGGATGGCAGCGCCATGGTCGAGGCGACGGTGATCTCCAGCTCGCCGCCGGTGGTCTTCATCGCCTGGGCCGCGTTGACCGAACAGTTCATCAGGATGCGATGCACCTGGGTGGCATTGGCGACAACCACCAGATCCGAGTCGCTGCACGTCTTGGTGACGCGAATATTCGAGGGCAGCGAGGCCGTCAAAAACTCCATGACCTCCTCGACGATGGGCGCCACCAGGATCGGCCCCTTCTCCTTTTCACCGGGGTTGCTGAAGGTCAGAATCTGCTGGACCATTTCCTTGGCCCGGTACGAGGCTCTGAGGATCTGTTTAATATAGTTGGACTGGTCGCTTCCATCCTCGACGCTGAACATTTCCAGCATTTCACAATAGCCGATGATGGTGCCCAGCGTGTTGTTGAAGTCGTGGGCGATCCCGCCTGCAAAGGTGCCGATGGCCTCGAGTTTCTGGGCACTGAGCATCTGGCGTTCCAGCTTTTGGCGTTCGGTCAGTTCGCGCTGCAAGGCGATGGTTTTCTGATTCACCTGCCGCTGGAGCACCCGATTCCATCCGAGCACGCACACGACGGTTGCCAAAACGAGTATCGAGATGCCGGTGGTGATGTACCAAAGCTTCTTATTGTACAAAAAGTAGAACCACTCCTGGCCGATCCATTTTTTGTAAAGAACGCGCTTTTCATCGCTTGAAATCATGCCGAGCCCCTTGCGGATAATCTGATGCAGGATCGGCGACTTTTTGTTGGTGGCAAATGAAAAGCGGCTCGGCTCGTTGATCCGGCCCGCGATGCGCAGGTTGGTAAACCCTTCTTTTTCGATCAGATAAGAGGCGGTGGCCAGGTTGCTCACCATGGCGTCGAACTGGTTGAAGGCCAGCTTCTGGAGCCCGACCAGGTCGTTGGAGACGGTAACGAAATTCAGGTACGGGTAGTTGGCCTTGAGGTAGGAGTGGATAAAATATTCATCCACGACCCCGATGATGCGCCCCTCGAGATCATCGAGGGAAACCAGCCCCTTTTGATCCTTGCGCACGATTATGGCGTGGGGAACGGTCAGGTAGGGATCGGTGAAAAACATGTACGCCGAACGGTCTCCGGTCTTGGGAAAGCTGCCTTTCAGATCGGCTTCGTTGTAGCGGAACTGCTGGATGATGCGGGGGATGTTGCTGCTTCGGATCCGTTTGAAGGTTATCCCCAGCCGCGCTTCAAGCAGGTGGATCACATCGGCGGTATACCCGACCCACTGGCCGTCCTGGTCGACAAATTCGATCGGCGGGAGCCGGTCGAACTCGACCAGGCGGATTTGGTCCCCGTGGGCCTGGAGCCACTTTTTTTCAGCCGGTGACAAGGCGTCAGCGTTGCCGGACGAGCAGCCCGGCATGAAAAACAGCAGCTGCAGCCAGATGGCTGCAAGCGCCAAATGCCGGTATGCCCGCAGGCCGGTATGCGGTTTGGCCGGCAGCATGGGATGAATCGGTTTGCGGCCGTTCATAATGCCACGATCCGCCGGATGTCTGGCGTTTTTAATGCCCGGCGATGCGGGCGGTGATTTCCGCGTCCCATTTGCGGGTTTCCAGGTCGACGGCCGTAATGAAGCGGTCCAGCCATTTGCGCCCGACCTCCTTTTCTATCCAGCTCAGATAGGTGGGCTGGGCCTGTTGGCGAAAGGCTTCGCGCTGATCGGGGGTCATATACGAGACGTTCATGCCCGTTTTTTTGAATGCCTGCAGGGCGATGAGTTCACCGGTGCGGCTGTGGCCCGTGGCGGCCCGGTCGGCCTGATCGGCGGCCTTGAGGATGATGCGCTGGTAGCGGCCGGGCAGTTTCCGGAACCAGGCATCGTTGATCAACAGCGGTTCGACGTTGTACGCGTGGCGGCTGATGCTCAGGTATTTCATGATATCGTTGAGCTGGATGATGAGCCCCGATTGAATCTCCGTTTCACAGATCGAGGCCTCACCGTTTTGCAGGGCGATATACAGTTCGCTCCAGGGGATGATCACCGGATCGGCCCCCAGGGTTTTGAACATCCTGAACAGACCCTCGTTTTCCGGGACCCGGATTTTCAGGCCGCGCATGTCATCCGTGGAGCGGATCGGCCGGGTGCTGAAAAACTGGCGAAATCCGCATCCCTCGGACCAGTTGAGGACCCGGATGCCGGTCTCTTTGCGGATCTTTTCCGCCAGGTCCTGGCCGAAGGGGCCCCTGAGCACACGGATGGCCACCTCTTCGTTGGGAAAGATAAAGGGGATCTGCAGCAGCGCGACTTCCTTGGAATAGAGGGTAAAGACCGAGGTGAAGGTCAGGCAGGCCTGGATGATGCCCAGCTGGGTGGATTCGACCACTTCGCGGGCGTTTCCAAGCAGGCGGTTGGGGTAGATTTTGACTTCTATGTCCCCATCGGAGAGAAATTCAACCGCGTTTTTGAAGACATAGGCGTTGACCACGGGAGGATCGCTGGGGAAGGTATCAAGGCTGTGATGGGCCAGCTTGATGGTATAGGCCGGTGAGGCCAGAGCGGCTGCGGCCATCGTCCAGCAAAGGACGCTGATCAGTGCTGGCCAGAAACCCCGCATTGTTCTCACATCGTTCTCCTTGCCCGTCATCGGCCGGCTGTTTTGCCTGCCGGTTTTCGGTTGGCCCGGCAATCGCCACTTGCCGCTGCGGAACATCGCTGCACCAATTTGCCAGCGGGGCGGCCGCGGGCTGCGCTGGGCCGCCATAAAACGCAGAGCCCTGCCGGGGCGACCGGACAGGGCTCGGCTTATGCCTCGACTGGTGTTGGTCGGCTACTGGACCATGGCGTCGATTTCTTTTTCCGCATCGCCAACAGCCTTGAAAACCTTGTCGATCCATTGCTGGTCGACCTTCTTGCGGATAATATCCAGATAAGGCTCCACGGCCAAGTCTTTATATTGTTTTATTTCAGCCGGCGTGGGGTAGTAGAAGGTGCATCCGGCGTTGACCATTTCCTCTGCGGTCTTGAGTTCGGCCGCGCGGCAGTAGCCGTTGGTGACGTCTTCGTAAAGGGCGGCAGCCTCCCAGATCACCCGTTTGTGTTCCGGTGAGAGCTTCTGGTAAAAATCATCGTTGATCATCAGAAAGTGCATGTTATAGGCGTGGCGCGTCATGGTCACGTACGGCACCACTTCGTAAAGCTTTTTGTAGTACATCGAATTGAGTTCGGTGTCGGTGGCCACCGCCATACCGGCCTGAAGGCTGGTATAGATCTCCTTCCAGGTGATGGTTACCGTCTGTGCTCCCAGCGCCTTGAAAAGGGCCAGCAGGCCGGGATTTTCCGGGACCCGTACCTTTACGCCCTTCAAATCGGCGGGGGTCTTCACCTGGAACTTGGCGTAGATGTTGCGAAATCCGTTCCCTTCACCCCAGGACAGGATCCGCAGGCCGGTCTTTTTCAAAAAGACATCGGCCAGCTCCTTGCCGAAAGGACCGTCGAGAACCTTCCAGGCGATCAGGTTGTTTCTGAACAGAAAGGGGATCTGGGTGAGGGCCAGTTCGGGGCAGAAGGAAACCATCACCGAGGTGTACGACCGGTTCAACTGGGTGATCCCCTGCTGGGTCTGTTCCACCATGGAGCGATTGTTGCCAAGAGAGTTGTCTGGATAAAGCTTGACCTCGATTTCCCCTCCGGTGGCCGATTCGATGTGGTTTTTGAAAACGGCCAGACCAGCGGTGGAACCGGTGCCGGGCATCCGGATGTCGCCTTCGGATTCATGCCCGCATTTCATCACGATCTTGTCCGCCGCCATACAGGGAAAGGCCAGGGCGGCGATCACCAGAACAACGACAACCAACTTTTTCATAGATACTCTCCTTTAACGATGGGGTTGAGGTACGGTGCTGCTGTGAATCGCGTTGTCGCCGCGGCTACATGAATCCGAAATACCGCGGCAAAAATGTTGTAAAAAACGGTACGTAAGTGATCAGCAGCAAAGCGATCAGTTCGGCCAGCAGAAAAGGGAGCAGGGCCCGGCTGAGCTTGGCCATGTTGACTTCCACCACCCCGCAGATGGCAAAGAGGATCAGGCCGAAGGGCGGGGTTGCCAGGCCGATGGTCAGGTTGACGCACATCATCAAGCCGAAGTGGATGGGATCCATTCCGAACTTGTAGGCCACCGGAGCCATGAGCGGGCCGAGCACGATGATGGCAAAGGACATGTCCATGAACATGCCCACCACCAGCAGGATGGCGTTGATGATCAGCAAAATGACGTACTTGTTGTCGGAAATGGAGAGAAAGGCCTTGGTGGAGGCTTCCACCAGGTTGTAATAGGTCGCCAGCCAGCTGAAGCACTGGGCCGCACCCAGGATAAAGACGATCATGCCGGTGGCCCGGACCGTCGCTTTGAGGATCGGGTACAGATCCTTGAGGGTCAGGGTGCGATAGAATAAAAAGCCGATGGCCAAGCCGTAGGCCACGGCCACGGCCGAGGCCTGGGTGGGACTGAAAAAGCCGCTGAGGATGCCGCCGATGATGATCACGGGCAGCAACAGGGCCGGCACGCCCTGGACAACGGCCCTGATGAACATTTTCAAACCGGGAAAAGGTTCGCGGTCGCCGAAGTCATTCTTTGTGCACAGAACCCAGGTGATGATCATCAGGCAGATGCCGACCAGCAGCCCGGGCAGGATTCCGCCCAGAAACAGACCGGCGACGGAAACGTTCATCACCGAGGCATAGATCAGCATGGGGATGCTCGGCGGTATGATCGGCCCGATCACCGAGCTGGCGGCCGTTACGGCGGCGGTGAAATTTCTTTCGTAGCCCTTTTTTTCCATGGCCGGCACCATCACGCTGCCGATGGCCACCGTGTCCGATACCGCCGATCCGGTGATTCCGGCAAAGAGCATGCTGGCGACGATGTTGCTGTGCGCCAGCCCGCCGCGCAACCAGCCCACCAGCACGGATGCCAGATTCATGACCTTGTCGGTGATCCGGGAGCGGTTCATGACTTCGCCGGTCATTACGAAGAACGGGATCGCCAGAAGCAAAAGGTTTTCCGCCGGAGAGTAGAGCAGCTGCGGAATCTGCATGAACAGCCTGAAATTGCTTGGATCCTGCAACCCGAGATTTAAAAATATCACCATGGTGACCACGGTGAGACAGAAGGCCACCGGCAGGCCGATAGCCATCAGGGGAATCAAAAGGGTAAAGATTTTTGCCAGCATTGAGTAACCTTGTATTTCAACTTGTCGAGGTTCATGTCACCGCCGCCGGCGCCGCCATGGGGCCCGGCGCGGCTTCGATTTTTCCCGGCGCCAGGTGCCGCCGAACGATTCTTAATCTTCCAGATCGTCGAACATGGCTTTTCTTCCGCGCTGGTAATCGTAAAAGCCTTCGAGGCAAAAAAGCAGGAGCAGGGACCCGCCCACAGGCACCGCGCCGTAAAAATAGGAAAAAGGGATATCCAGATATAAGGATGTCTGGCGCGCCCCGGCGTAAAGGGTCACATCGACGCCGAAATAGACCATGGCCACGGCACGCACAGGATGAGGCAAAGGTTGAAGAAATAGACCGCCGATTGAATCTTCCGGGGCACCAGGGTGATCAGGGCACTGATGCCCACATGGCCGTGCTCGCGCATGATGAGCCCGGCGCCGAGAAGAATGACCCAGCCGAAAAGAAGGACCATGGTTTCCTCGACCCAGGGAAGCGAGATGGCCAGGATCATGTCGCACACGATCCCGCCCACCGTAACGGCCAACAGGGCCAGCAATACGGCGCAGGTCAACAGATAGAAAAGTTTCTCCACCCCATCGAGAAACCGGCTGTAGGATCGAAACAGTATGTGCATCTGCTCCTCTTTGACGGTTGTCGGCCGCTTGGCGTCGAATGCCTGGGGCATCTTAGGGCGCAGGTTTCAGCAGATACCCGGCCAATGGCGGCCTTGGTTTTTCGGTGCCCTGTCACAGGTGTGAAGCTTCTTGAGCAAAAGACATGCCACACGCCGGCTTCGGGCGGAGGGCCGCCGCAGGGGCCGGGGCGCCATCGCCCGGGGCTTTTCGATCCTCCATGGCCAGGGGCCCGGTGGCGAGATGGGCGCAAAAAGTCTTGCAAGGGAAAACATGTGTCCTTCAAAGCGGGACATCTGTCCCGGCCGGGCGTTTGAAGCCCGGCCGGGACTGCGGTTCAAGCGGTTTGCGGTATGGGTCAGGCACCGCAAGAGAGGGCCGATTTGCGCTCCAGCAGGGCCCTGGCCTGGGTGGCGATATTCTCGGCCGTGAGCCCGAAATGGGATTGGAGATAGTCGAGGGTGCCCACCTCGCCGAACATGTCCTTTACGCCGATGCGGCAGACCGGTGTGGGGCGCTGTTCAGCCAGCACTTCGCAGACGGCCGAGCCCAGTCCATTGATGATCTGGTGATTTTCGCAGGTCAGCACGGCGCCGGTCTTGGCCGCATAGTCCAGCACCAGCTCGGTATCCAGCGGCTTGATGGTGTGCATGTCGATCACCGCCGGGTGGATGCCGGCGCTTTCGAGCAGCCGCGCCGCGGCCAGGGCCGCCTCGACCATCACCAGGCCGGTGGCGATGATGGTCAGGTCTTGGCCGTCGCAAAGAACCTTGCCCCGGCCCAGGGTGAAGGTTTCCGAGGCATCGTAGACGGTGATGGATCCTTTGCGGTGCAGGCGCATGTAGGTGCTGCCGTCATGGGCCGCTGCTGCGGCCACCAGCGCTTTCAACGATACGGGGTCGCAAGGCTCGAAGACCACCAGGCCGGGGATGTTGCGCATGATGCCGATGTCTTCCAGCGGCATATGGGTGCCGCCGTTGTAGGTGGCGGTGATGCCGGGATCGGTTCCCACCAGCTTGACGTTGCGCTGGGCGTAGTTGGCGGACAAAAAGAATTGGTCGTAGGTCCGGCGCGCGGCGAAACAGCCGAAAGTGGTGGCAAAAGGGATTTTGCCCGCCGCTGAAAGGCCTGCCGCGATCCCCACCATGTTGGCTTCGGCCACGCCTACGTTAAAGGTTCGTTCGGGAAATCGGTCTGCGAACATCCTGGTGCCGCTGGCGCTCATCAGGTCGGCTTCCAGGATCACGATGCGCCGATCTGATTCGGCCAGTTCGACGAGGGTTTCGGCGTAGACGGTGCGCATGTCTTTGGCTGTCATGAGCTTCTCCGGTGGTGGTGTCTTTGAACAAGAGCCCCGGTGGCCGCAGGCCGCGGAGCTCTTTTGCGATTTGGCGGGTTGCCCGGCGCGGATGCGTCAGGCCGCCGATTCGTCCATGGCGGCGATGGCTTGCAGGGCCGTCTGGTAGTCCAGCGGCATGTTGTGGCTGCTGATCTTGCCCTCGGCAAAGGCCGCGCCCTTCCCCTTGATGGTATCCATGATGATCATCGAAGGCCGGCCCGTTTCGGCCTTGGCCGCATCGATGGCCGCGTCCAGGGCTGCCAGATCGTGCCCGTCGACCCGCTGCACGTGCCAGTTGAAGGCCACCCATTTGGCGTTGATATCGTCGATGCTCATGATCTGGCGGGTGATGCCGTCGATCTGCATCTTGTTGTAGTCGGTAAATCCGATCAGATGCCCGAGCCGGTAGTGGGCTGCGGCCATGGCCGCTTCCCAGATCTGGCCTTCGTTGCTTTCCCCGTCGCCGATGATGCAGTAGACGTGGCGCTGCCTATCGTCGAGACGGTTGGCCAGGGCCAGGCCGACGGCCGCCGAGAGCCCCTGGCCCAGGGACCCGGTGGTCATGTCGATCCCCGGGGTGCGGTTCATGTCGCAGTGGCTCGGCAGCCGGGTACCGCCCTGATTGAGGGTGTGCAGCCATTCCCTGGGGAAAAATCCCTTGTCCGCCAGCACGCTGTAAAGGGCCGGGCCGGCGTGCCCCTTGGACAAGACCAGCCGGTCGCGGTCGGCCTTGGCCGGATCGGCCGGATCGATATGCATGTGGCGGTAGTACAAGAGGGTGAGCACTTCGATGATCGACATGGCACCGCCGACATGACCGACCCCCAGGTAGCCGATGGTGTCGATGGTCATCTTGCGTATTTCGAGGGCCTTGGCTTTCAAGGAACCCTTTGTTGTGGCGTCCATAAGGTTCTCCGCTGCTTGCATGTGGTTCAGAGAAAGGTCATTCAGGATTGAGATCCAGAGTGATCTTGATGTACTTTTCCGGTTCGTTTTGCAGGCGCATGAACGCCTCCTGGGTCTGGCTGGCCGGCATCACGGCGGAAATCAGCGCTTGCGGCTTGAGGTTGCCGGCGGCCATCTCACGGATGGCATCGACAAACTCGCCATGGCTGACCCGCGAGGCGATCAGGCGGCCCTCTTTCCAGATGATCTCCTTCATGTGGATTTCCACCGGGTTTTCGTAAAGACCGAGCGCACAGGTGGTGCCGCCGCCGCGCATGGCCTGGATCGCCGAGCGGACCGGGTTGACCTGGCCTGGCACCGGCGCGTCGTGGCCCACCGCCTCGAAGGCGATATCCACCCCTTTGCCGCCGGTATGCTCCTTGATGAAGGCCACCGGATCCTGTTTTGTCGCGTTGATGGCAACCACGTTGGGAAAGGCCGCAGCGGCCACGTCCAGGCGCTGCTGGAGGATGTCGACCACGAAGATCTTCTCCCCGGTGATCGTCTGGGCCGCTTGCAGGATGCTGTGGCCGACGCGCCCGGCGCTGAATATGGCCAGGACATCGCCCGCCTTGACCTGGGCGCGGTTGCAGGCATGAAAGCCGATGGAGAGCACTTCGACCATGGCCGCATGCAGGTCTGATATCTCCGGTCCGATCGGGAAAATCATGAATTCCTTGACGGCCACGTACTGCCCGAAACCGCCGTTGTACTCGATGCCGATGAGCTTCAATGCTGAGCAGGCCGATGAATGGCCGATCCCGCAGGCCGGGCATTGGCCGCAGGGCTGGATGGGGTCCACCACCACCCGGTCTCCCAGGGCCACCGACGAGACGTTTTTGCCGATCTGGACCACCGATCCTGAGAATTCATGCCCCTGGATGGTGGGCGGTGCGGCGCGCTGGGGCCACTCTCCGTTGAAAATGTGCATATCGCTTCCGCAGATATTGGCATAGGCGACCTTTACCAAGACTTCGTCGTCGGCGATTTTGGGCACGGGGACTTCCAGCCATTCAATTTTTCCGTACTCTGTGGTTACGGCGGCATGCATCGTTGCGGGGATGCTCATGGTTTCCTCCCGGACTTGTGGATATGCGCCGAGATGATGCAAAGCCCGAAAACGGCCACGGCAGCCCACCGGCCACTCCCGGTGCAGCGAGGCTGGGTTGGGCAAGCGTCAGATGTCGGCAGTACAACCGGTTTCCAGCAAGAGATATGCCAGGCCGCTTACAGAGGGAGGTCAAGGAGAAGCGCACCGCTATTCAGCGCCCGCAGGTGCCGGCAGGGCATTGAGCCGCTTTAGGGCCGTGCGCCGCGATACGGGACAAGCGTCTCGCCGGCATCGACAGATGTCCTCTTTTGCGGGAAATCTGTCCCGGGTGGCAAAATGACCGGATTGGGGCACGGACTGGGAGGGGCGTGGTTCTCCATCGTTTACCTCCGGCCCTACAGTTCATTTTTAATTACCGCATCTGGTGAAGCGTCTCTTCGATCTTGCCCTGGGGAATCTGCCGCAGTTCGGTGCCAGGGGACCCAGGCTCCCTCGGCCGCCACGATGGCTTGAGCCGGGTCAAAGGACTTGGTGGGGTTGGTGTATGGCGTAAAGGTCGTAGGCAGGCAGAGGGTGATCGGTGGGCTTGCTAAAATGGTTGTTGGGCATGTGGATGGATAAAGGCTGCCGGTAGGTGGAAGGATCGGTCCGGGCTCCTTCAGGTGTCCGGCCGGAATAGACATTGAGCCGTTCGACCAGATCCTCACGAGATCCGCCCCAATCGCGGATGGCCTGCTTGACTGCGGCTGCGATCTACAATGCAGGCTTGCGAACGCGTTCTCCACCGGTTGGCTCGGATGCGGTGCGACGAGAGCCTTTTAAAGCGTAATCATGGCCTTCACATATCGGTGAACCTGGGGCTTCCGGGTGAAGTCCAGCCGTTGTTGACTTTGGCCTAATTTCTGTCGATTTTTAGGCATTGCATTATCCAAAACCTTGGTTTAATGGTTCTAATGAAAAATTTGTTCAGCCGCTTCCTGTAAGCAGATGCGGCGGCCATACATTTGATCGTGCCGCCGGGCGGCCTTCGAATTTAGGGGCGGCCACGGTTATTATCGCGGCTGGGACATATTTGGTTTTGTTAAACAAAATAGGGACCAGCACTGACAGCTTGGTCTTGATGGCGGTGCGAGGGGACAGCATGGAGCCGAGACTCTATGGCGGCGATGTGTGATAATCGACCAAAGATGGAAGCGGATTCACTACGGCTTGATTTATTGGAGATGTTGGCCGAAGGGAAGATAATGGTGATCAACGACAGCCGCACCGAATACACGCCCTACGAAGCCAGTATCAAAGACATCCGCGTCCTCGGCCAAGTCATCTGGTTCGCCCGGCAGCTTGTCAGAGTTGAATAGAATTATTTTCTATAATTTTCATAAATACTCGACGAATTGTGACATATAGTTAGATAATTCTTCATTTAATCTCTATTGAGTTCAATATGAGGAGATGGTATGTCTATACTTAGTCAATATACGGATTATGAATGGCGAATAGAACGATTCATTTTTCATGTAGTACAGCACGGCAAAGAAGAACCTATTTTATTAAATGAAACACCAGTTGGAGAACATGAAGAATTTTTCCTTGATCGCGTCGCTGAAACTGCGAAAGGGAACCGTTTTTCGTTCAACAATAGCTCGTTGACTCGTAAGCTATTAAAGCAGATAGAAAAAGATTTAACATATTTTGTTCCAAACTCTAAGAAGCTTGCAGAGCGCTTTCATTCATCAAAGGACAATCGAATTAAGCCGGGGGTCTTTATTCTTGTGCTGCTGAAATCTAAGGACATAACCCTATTTTCAATTATAAAATATGATCACGAAAAAGTTTTACGCTACAGCCTCGATGAGGCCGGCAAAAAAGCTATTCTAGAAGAGATCTCTAATAGCTTTACAAAGTCAAAAAAATCATTGCATAAATCGGCAATAATTGAATTATCCGATATGGGCGGAGAACTACTAATTTCTGATCGAAAGGTTAATATCGACATTTCAGATTTTTTTAAGGATTTTCTTGATATTAAACGCAAATACACCGCAAAAGAAAGGACTACGACCATTATTGAGGTTATGGTAGAAACTGTCAAACATCATCAAAGACAATTGCCAAAAGAAATAACATCAAAAATTAAAACTGTTCTAATACCAGATGCTATCGAAAAGCTCGAAAATTTTGATGAAGAGGACTTCTTCCGTAGAGTGCTTGGCCCACATGGATCGGACAAAATTTATACCTATTATAAAAAGGCGCTTGCGAAAAGAGATTTAGTAGGCGAGTCTTTTAAATTCGACAAAACTGTTGCAAAACGAAAAGGGCCCAAGAGATATAGCACAGAAGAAGGGATTCAAATCAAAATACCAGAAACGGCTACTGATTTATGCAAAATAAAAGAAGGCGATTCACATAACAGAACAGTAATAACGATAGAAACAACCAAGCTTATTGAAGAGCAATGATTATAGATGACGCCAAAGAAATATTCACCAGGTTAGCAGATGTCTCAGGGGCATCCCTTTCTGAAGACCATAACAGCTTGAAAATAAATGGAACTAAAATAAATAACAACGATACGTTACGTCGACTTAAGGAGTTAAATACAACGCTTTCAGCATTAGGAGGCGGGGCCGTCTTGGTTGTGGGGGCGACATCGGGTAACTGCGATATCAGTGATCTCGATGCATCAGACATTGCGGATGAAAAAATATGGCTATCGATAAACAAGCCCAACAAAAATGGAAGCTACTATTTTTTTACTATAGAAGGTTTAAAGATCGCTTTAACTAATGCATCCTTCATACAAGATGCACACAACATATTTATAAGCTGTGACTTTGATCCATTTGCTTCGTATTCTGCATGGTACCTACCTTGGGAAAAATCTGCTCCATACAAAATCCCTGAATGGTCTGGGTTTGACAATCCACTTAAAATAACCCGAGATCTGACAGCAACCGGAAAAATACCAAATGACTTGAGGCCATGGTTACTATATCATGCACCTGAATACTCATCAAACGTGCTCGAACTATGGAAAGTCAAATCGTGCAGGAAATTATGTTATGCGATACCTAGCGAAATAGAAACCCAAGGAGATGCTATATTCGCATGCTCCAAGGGAGATCGTCTTCGAAAGATAGAATTTCATTCCGATAGCGAAAACCCATGGTATGATGCATTTGATGTTGTTCATGATTGTGCAATATGGCTCTATTCTTCGAAACAGGAGTCAGAAAGCAAACATTCATTTCTAAACTGTCATTTATCACTGGAGTGGAATGACAGCACATTATGGCCAGATAAAGACAAAATTACAACAGCACTAACAAATGCAAGACAAGCATATAGCCTCCACTTAAAAGGTGTTTCAAAAGAATACTTCGCACAACTTGTCGGCTTAAAGAAAACTCTTCAAGATGATGTTGATCGTTTTCATAACAATGTCCAAAAGCTTACCAACGCACTTTGGAGAGATTTTATTATTGCACTTGCAGTAGCCGTCATCAAGTTCTCTCCAAAAGACACCAATTTTTCCCATAGCGCCGTAATAATTATTGTAACTATCATTCTTATATATGTCTCCGTTAGCCTAATCGTAATGCTATATTCGAACGCAAAAT
The DNA here is from genome assembly GCA_963668645.2 of Desulfobacterales bacterium. Taxonomy (GTDB): domain Bacteria; phylum Desulfobacterota; class Desulfobacteria; order Desulfobacterales; family UBA2174; genus UBA2174. Next base: position 342,808 of record CAXXWC010000019.1, on the reverse strand, counting down.
TTATAAAAATTACAAAACTCAACAGAGAAAAATGGCATAAAAGATTATACGGTTTTATAGAAGAAAACGAATACCAAGAACTTGTAACCAAACCACTTGAAAAAGCAATTAATACTTACAAAGATGTTAGAGCTGTGGTGTTTATGCTTTACGTACTAATATTACTTTTCTTGCTAAACATGATAGTCCCGATAGATCTCAATCTTAAGTTTTATCTCGACATTTATAACCGCATATTTTTATGGCTCTTCGCTGTTTCATGTGGGTAAATCAAATTCGAGCTTGCCCGCAATGATGTAGATCATCGTAATGAAATTGCGTGCTGAACGATAGCCACGAGCCCGTGCCTTGGCAGCCTGAATGAGACTGTTAATCCCTTCCAGTATTCCGTTGTTGATCCTTGAGGTTGCCCAACGCAATACCCCATCCCAATGTCGTTTGATCGTATAGGCGGCTTGCTTGATCGGTTCCAATCGGCTGTGGGTCGCCCAAAAATACCAGCGCTTTAAAAACGATTCCGCCTCTAATGGCGATTGCTTCCAAAAATCTTGAAAATTCAGCCTGATATGATAGGCGCGGGCCGTTTTTAAATTCAAATCTTTCAGCCGAAGCGAGGCTAACCTCTCTTTCTGATGGTCGTTGAGGTTATCAGGGTTCTTCAACCATATGTACTTGCTCTTCTTCAACAATTCCGGCTGTTGCCGTTGTTCCTCGATCCGTACCTTATCCACTGCTTCGTTGATCACTTTTAAGACATGAAATTTGTCAAAGGTCAGTTGCGCCTCAGGCAAATACTGTTTCACTCCACTGATAAACGCCGGTGACATGTCGCAGCAGACCTCCTCGATGTTGCTGCGATCCCCGCCGTGAGCCTCCAGATCCTGGGCAAACGATTCAATCACCTCCGCTCCCTTGCCTTCCGTGGCATACAGCACACTCGATTGATCCAGATCCATCACCACACTGACATACTGGTGGTGCTTTTTGCGTGAGGTCTCATCCACTCCCGCACGGTGCACTTCAGACATGTCTAAGTGCTTTCGGGCCTCATCTACGTAATGCTTCAATATCCGCCATAACCGTGTGTCGTGCTCGCCCACCAGACGGGCTATCGCGTTGACCGGCATCTGCTTGGCCAACGTCATGATAAATGCCTCGAACAGCAGGGTAAATCCGCTGCCAAGCCTCGCCCAGGGCAAATCGACGACGTGCGGGCCACAATCCGAACACCCCGCCCGAGGCACCCGGGCATGCAGGTAGGTCTCATGCTGGAAAAAGTTCAGATGCCGCCAATCCTTGAACTCAGTATCATGGGTGATATCTTTTCTCACCAAATGGAGATATGGCAACTACCCAAGCCACCATCGATGAAATGGCCGAGGCCATGATCTCGGCCCTGAAGCTCAAGGACCGAATCGAGATGGCCAACGCTGATGATGACCAGGTCGATGTTTGTCGCGTGGGCTTTCTCGCCTACGTGCGAGGCGATGCGGACAGGAATAGGCCGCAGGATCTCACAGCCTTCGAGGCGTTCATCCGCAAGCTGCGCGAGCGGTATCGGACCGAAAATGGCTCACAGGGGGTGCAATGAAGCCGAAACAGCAGATATTCCTTTGGCTGGAGCATTAACCACCGGCAAAAGGTCATCCTGGATTTTTCCGTCCTCGGCCAGCACCAGGCGTTCTTGAACGAATACTGGCGCAAGAAGGCCAGCGCTCGCCTGGTGAGGATCGATAGGATCTCGGACTGGCGGATGATCGCCATAGAGTACCCGGAAAAAGTCGCCGAACCCATCGCCGAAAAATTTAAGGCCGAAAGGCGGGCCAGGCTGAAAAGGTCTCGGGCAAAACACTCCATCGGAAACGCCCACCGCCCCAAACCAGAGTGGCACTAAAGGATTTCGTTTCGGACTTTCTTAAAGCCACCTAAGGCCCAAAATCATCCCTAACCACCCGCCACCATAGCGCATATCGGCCATTTCGGGCTTTCACTCCCCATTTCGGACTTTTTTCGGGCTTTCGGCCCGAAAGTCCGAAACGATCTGCCGGCTTTTCCGCCACCACCTGACGAAATCCACCGCCCCACCGGGAGGTTGTCCTATCAATGGCCGTTTTTTAAATTTCTGAGATTAAGTGGAAAATTCGGCTGTCCGGGAAAAGTTTCTGAGATTGGATTTCGGCCTAACCGCACGCTTGTGCCCCGCCTAACTACCCGTAATCCCACGAATCCCCGCCATTTCCCGGCCAATCCTGCCCAAAGCCGGAAGTTTCCCAGATAGGGTGGTAAGTGATAACTGCCAATTATTCGATTTTTCCGACGACATGGCCACGAAGGTGGATGTCCAATTCTATTCGGATGCTCGGGATGCGTTGCTGAAGGCGATTTTGGATTGAGAAATTGGTGATCCCAATGGGATTCGAACCCATGTTACCGGCGTGAGAGGCCGGCGTCCTAACCACTAGACGATGGGACCACTAGGGTATGAAAAGATGGTTTTCATAGCCGACTCGCCCGCTGCTTGTCAAGCAAAATGATTGGTGCCCACGGTCCTGCCAGCGTCCTGCGCTGACTTCATCAAGAGGAAGGTCTTTTTTGTTTGGCAGCCTTTTTCCTGCCTATTTGGGGAACAGCAGATCCCTCGTCGTAGACTCCTTGGGATGACAATGGAAGAGGAGGAGTGCGGGATGACAGACGGGGAGGGGAACGGGCTGCCACGTTTCCCGCTGTCATTCAGACGAGCGTGTAGCCACTCTTCTCACTATCATTCCGGAGTGCCACCTTTCCCACCGTCATTCCGACGAGCGCCAGCGAGGAGGAATCTGCATTTGGGCAGATCGGCAGGAAATAGCAGCAACCGGCAAGAGATTTCTGTTTCTGGGCCGCAAGAGCCTCGGTCAGTCGTTTTTGCGGCCGCGGCGAAAGCCGAAGAGAAGATAGATGATAAAACCCACGAAGGGGATGCTGGCCACCGCCACCCAGGCGGCCTTGCGGCCCGGGGAGCCGAACTCCTTCTGGGCGCTGTCCACGACGGCCCAGATGGTTCCGATAAAAAATGGCACTACCAGTATCAGGAAGGTGCCGAGCTGCTTGAGATCCATAACGCCTCACGAATTCATGCCGCGGCCGGAAGGATCGGTCCTGCCGTAGGACGTAACGGTCCCTTATTCAGACCGGCGATTTTTCCCCAGGATGTCCGCGATTTTCAAGATGGTATTCGCATAGTACTTGCTGTAGTTGTAGCGCAGGATCACCTGGTAGCGTTTCTGGCGCGCCAGTCCCGGCCGCCAGCCGTGATGTTTGAGGTAGCGGGCCACCGAGGCGATGGCGTCCGCATGGTCGAACAGGTCCACCCGGCCGTCCCGGTTCCCGTCCACCGCCAGGCGCAGGGCATTGGAGGGCATGAACTGGCAGATGCCCATGGCCCCGGCATAAGATCCGCCCACCGCCAGCGGGTCGATCCCTTCCCGGTCCGCATACTGTAAAAATGCCTTGAGTTCCTGGTAGGCCCAGGTCGATTTGGCGTCGGCCTTGGCGGCGAATTGATCGGCACGGATACGGCGCTCGGGGGCGATCCGGTTCCAGAAGTCGCGGCGCAGGCCCGGGTCGTCCAGGGCCGCCATGGTCGACAGGGTGTTGAACACGGAGCGTTTGCCGGTGAAGGTGCCGAGCCGGGTTTCCACCAGCAGGATGGACGCGATCACTTCCCGGTCCACCCCGTAAGCGCGGGCCGCGCTTTTGAGGGCTGCGGCATGGCTGGCCATGTAGGCTCTGGCCCGGGAGATGGGCTCCGGCCGGGTGAACTTGTCGTAATCGATACGCGCTTCGTTGTGGATGAAAAAGAGCGAGACCCCCTTGGCGTCGAAGGCCGCTTCAGGGCTGGTGTAAAGGGCCTGAAGGCGTTCGGCGGAAAACCCGTCGGCCGCCAGCCGGCCGGCCAGGGCCGTGAACGGGCCTTTGACGGCTCCCGAGGCCACACCTTGAGGCGTCCACATCAACAGCAAGAATAGCGCTGCATAAAACCATATCGATCTTCGCATCGATCGGTGCTCCGGTTGGAAAATTCCCGCCCGCCGTCGTCTTCAACGGGCCGTGAGGCTTTGCCAGGGCCAACTTGGCATGCTATGAACCGTGCTGTCAATGCGCATCGGGGAAATCGGCACGGCCCCGTCAAAGTTCTGCGATGGCTTCATAGAGAGGGATTTTTTCTGTTTGGATGCCGCATCGATTCAAAAGGTATGGAGTGACCCACAAATAGATTCAGGACGACCCTATGGCCCCAAAGCCGGACAAGACCATCTATACCTGCCAGAATTGCGGGCACTCCAGCCCCAAGTGGCTGGGCAAATGCCCGGACTGCGGCCAGTGGGATACCCTGGTGGAAGAGGTGGTGCGGACTGCCCCGGCCCGCCCGGGTCTGGCCGCGGCAGGGACCGCAAACCACGCCCCGGTACCCATCGATGCCGTGCCGATCTCGGACGAGTTCAGAATGGCCACCGGCATCGGCGAGCTTGACCGGGTGCTGGGCGGCGGGGTGGTGCCCGGATCGATGGTGCTCATCGGCGGCGACCCGGGAATCGGCAAGTCGACCCTCATGCTCCAGACGCTGCACGGCCTGGCGGCTGCCGGGCGCACGGTGCTCTACGTTTCGGGCGAAGAATCGATCCGCCAGATCCGCATCCGCAGCCAGCGCCTGGGGACCCTGGCCTCCGAGCTGCTGGTGGTCTCGGAGATCGATGTGGCCGGAGTGCTCCGGATGGTCGAGGCCCACCGGCCCGACGTGCTGGTGATCGATTCGATCCAGACCATGTTCAGCGCCGAGTTGACTTCGGCCCCGGGCAGCGTCAGCCAGGTGCGCGAATCGGCCATGCGCCTGATGCTGATGGCCAAGCGTTCCGGGGTGCCGGTATTTCTGGTGGGCCACGTGACCAAGGACGGCAGCATCGCCGGGCCGCGCCTGCTCGAGCACATGGTCGATACGGTGCTGTACTTCGAGGGCGACCGCAACCATTCCTACCGCATCCTGCGGGCGGTCAAAAATCGTTTCGGCTCGACCAACGAGATCGGGGTCTTCGAGATGAACGAGGCCGGCCTGGGCCAGGTGACCAACCCCTCGGCCGTTTTTCTGGCCGAACGGCCCGTCTCGGCCCCCGGCTCGGTGGTGGCCGCCACCATCGAAGGCACCCGGCCGATCCTGGTGGAGATACAGGCTTTGGTCAGCGCCACCCCGCTGGGTACCCCGCGGCGCACCGTGCTGGGGGTCGATCGCAACCGGGTGGCCCTGCTGGTGGCGGTGCTGGAAAAGAAGCTCGGGATCCCCCTGATGGGCCACGACGTCTTTATCAACGTGGCCGGAGGGGTCAAACTCGAAGAACCGGCGGTGGATCTGGCCCTGGTGGCCGCGGTGGCCTCCAGTTTTCTCGACAAGCCGGTTACCGGGCAGACCGTGGTGTTCGGCGAGGTGGGGCTCACCGGGGAGGTGCGCGCCGTGGGCCAGGTCGAGGCACGTCTTAACGAGGCCCACAAAATGGGCTTTACCCGCTGCGTGCTGCCCACTGGTAATTGCCAGCGCTGTTCCCGGTCTGCGGATCTTGAGATCGTGGGCGTCTCCCAGGTCGCCAAGGCCATGGAGGTGCTTTTTTGATTTTGGATTTCTTGACTTTTTAGGTAGTTGAGGCTATGAGAGAGCGAACTTCGAAGGCCAACCGCTGGGCCGATCATTACACGCGTAAGGCCCGCCAGGAGGGGTATGCGGCCCGCTCGGTCTACAAGCTCGAGGAGATCCAGCGCCGCTACCGGGTGATCCGCTCTGGGGACCGGGTGTTGGATCTGGGCTGCGCCCCGGGGGGATGGCTCAAACTGGCCGCCCAGCTCACCGGTCCCGGCGGCCGGGTGGTGGGCATCGATCTCAACCCGGTGGCCATCGCCCTGCCGGAGCATGTCCAAACCCTGGTGGGGGATCTGGAGCGGCCGGCCGCGGAAGTCGAGGCAGTGCTGGCGGCCGGCTTCGATGTGGTGCTCAGCGATATGGCGCCGGCCACCACTGGAAACCGGCATACCGACGCGGCCCGCTCTTTCAACCTGGCGGTCGCGGCCCTGGAGACCGCCCGGCGCTACCTGAAAAGCGGCGGATCTTTCGCTTGCAAGATATTCCAGGGCGAGGACGCCGGTGCCTTTGGCGATCAGGTACGGGCCGTCTTCGGCGAGGTACGACTTTTCAAACCACAAAGCAGCCGCAAGGCGAGCAAGGAAATCTTTGTCATCGGCAAAGGCAAAAAACAGGAGGCATGATCGATGTCCGGACATAATAAGTGGTCGACCATCAAACATAAGAAGGCTGCCGCAGACGCCAAACGCGGCAAGGCGTTCACCAAGCTGATCAAGGAGATTACCGTGGCGGCGCGCATGGGCGGCGGCGATATCAACGCCAATCCGCGCTTGCGCCTGGCGCTGATCAACGCGCGCAGCGAAAACATGCCCAAGGATAACATCGAGCGGGCCATCAAGAAGGGCACCGGCGAACTGGAAGGGGTCAGCTACGAGGAGATCGTCTACGAAGGCTACGGTCCGGGTGGGGCCGCGGTGATGGTCGAATCGCTCACCGACAACAAGAATCGCACCGTGGCCGAAATCCGGCACGGTTTTTCCAAGTGCGGCGGAAACCTGGGCGCCAGCGGGTGTGTGGCCTATCTCTTCGACAAAAAAGGCTACCTGGCGGTGGAAAAGTCGGCCGTGGAAGAGGACCGTCTCATGGAGATCGTCCTGGAGGCGGGCGCCGAGGATGTGCGCGACGACGAGGACAGCTTCGAGGTGATCTGCGCGCCGGCGGATTTCGAGGCGGTCAAGGCGGCCGTCGATGCCGCCGAAATCCCCACGGTGGAAGCCGAGGTGACCATGCTGCCATCGACCACCTGCGAACTCAAAGGCAAGGAAGCCGAACAGATGGTCCGTCTCATGGATCTGCTCGAAGACCATGACGACGTGCAAAAGGTTTATACCAACGCCGATATTCCCGAAGAGATGATGGGCTGAAAATTGCTGCAACGGCCCGGCGTGACAATGGGCCGTGGTGCGGCAATTTCCAGTGAATCACCGGATCTGTGAGTGTTGCCCGCCGGAAAGAAAGAAGCGGCAGGGGCGCCGACAGGAAACGGCGGTCGCGGGGACAACCCCGCGACCGCCCGAAAAACGCGGCCCCGAGTGGGACCCTAGCGCTCCGGTCTGTGATGGTTTACGGAATCGGCACTACGGAAAAGACGAAGGCGCTCCAGAGTGAATGGGAGATGACAACCGGCGCCAGCCTGCCCCAGCGCCAGTAGCAAAGCCCCCAGAAAGCCCCGGCCACGGCCGCCGCGCCGATGAGCATGAAGTTGAACGACCAGATGTGCACCAGGGCGTAGACCGCCGTGGCGGCCAGCCAACCGCGCACCGCACCGTAGCGGGCCATGAGATTCTGCTGCAGGAAGCCGCGCCAGTAGATCTCTTCGGCCGGACCGGTGACCAGCAGCAGCAGGAAGAAAACCCCCCAGCGTGAAAAGCCGGCCCCCTTGCCGTAGATGGCGCCGATCTGGCCGCCGGCGAAGGGAAAGAGCAGGGTCGAGACCTGCTTGCCGCACCAGAAGATGCCCCAGAGGATCACCGCCGAAACCACCCCCTGGATCAAAGCCTTGCAATCCGGGCGCAGGCTTTTGACCAATTGCGGCTGGAGCCTGATGGCGATCAGGGCCAGGCAGGCGGCCGAAAAACCGATTTTGATCCAGAAAACCGAAAAGCTCAGGTAGAAGGTGGCAAACCAGAAACAGGCGGCAAGACCGGCCGTGGCCCAGACGCGGGTCGAAGGTATGGCAGGCCGGCTCACCCGATCAGGCCTTCGATCACCAGGGAGACCACCAGCAAAAGACCGAAGGCGGTGTCCAGCTTGGCGGTGCGCGCGTCGGCATCCGCCGGTATGGCGTGGCGCATCTGACGAAACAGGTTGGCGGCCAGGGGCAGGGTCAGGAAGATCAGCAGGACCCAGGGCGTCAGGGTGCCGGCCAGGGCCAGGATCCCGAGGTAGGCCAGGACCATGAGCCCCAGGTAGGCCGTCAGGCCGTGGCGCCGGCCCAGCATGATGGCCAGGGTGCGGATGCGGTGGCTGCGGTCCAGGTCGATGTCACGGATGTTGTTGGCCAGCAGCACCAGGGCCACCAGGATCCCGAAGGGCAGCGAGACCCAGAAGGCGTCCATGCCCAGAGACCGGCACTGGACATAGTAGGCCCCCTCGACCATCAAGGGGCCCCACATCAAAAAGACCGAGATTTCTCCCAGGGCCACGTATTTGTATTTTAGCGGCGGGGCTGTGTAGGTCAGCCCGGCCAACAGGCCCACCAGCCCGATCCAGAGCACCATCTGGCCGCAGACGGCCGTCAGATAGATGCCGATCAGGGCCGCCAGGCCGAAGAGGCCGAAGGCCGCGTTGCGGACCTGGAGGGCCGGCAGCCTGCCTTCTACCAAGGGGTGGGGCCGGTACTGGGCCGTGGCCGAGGCCACGGTGTCGATGCCGTTTTTTACGTCGTAGTAGTCGTTGATCAGGTTGGTGGCCACATGCAGCAGGACGGCCGAAACCAGGGCCAGCAAATAGAGCGCCCAGGAAAAAGAACCCTGGATGGCCGCCATGGCGCTGCCCACGCTCACCGAGATGGCGGTCATGGAAAAGGACCAGGGCCGGCTGGCCAGGAACCAGTTGCGATAGAGGTGCATCGGGGTTGTCCTATAGACATTTATATCTTGAGGCCGGATTGCCCGCCCCATCGTTCAGGGAAATCCGGTCCCATTCCCAGGCCGCTGCCGGGAGCGATTATTCCGGCCCCAAATCTTGGAAGGCGCCTCGCAGTTCAAGGCGACCGTTATCATCCGGTCAGTGCAGTGTCAATCCGCCGCCGGAATCGGCATGCGCCGCGCGTTCCGGCTCGAAATCCCAGATCAGCGGTACGTGATCGGAGTAGCGCACGGCAGGGGCCTGAAAATCGAGGGTTTGCAGCTCCGGGCTATGGAGGATGAAGTCAAGCTGCCGGTGGGGCGAACGGCTGGGGTAGGACGGCAACCCCCAGGGATCGGCGTTTTTCAGCCCGGTGGCGTCCATGAATCCGGCCAGCTCCCCGTCTCCGCGAAACGCGTTGAAATCGCCGGCTACCACCACCGGTCCCCGGGTGTGGCGCACGATTTCGTGCAGGTCGACGAGCTGGTACTGGCGCTGGCGGTATTTCAGGGCCAGGTGCACCAGAAAAACGGTCAGGCCGGGCAGACCCACCTCGATCACCAGACGCTTCATACCGTGGTTGAGATAGTGAAAGTGCTGGCCGAGAATTTTCTGATTGGTCATAACGGCGTTGGCCTGCTGGCGCAGCAGGGGCATCTTGGCGGCCAGGGAATTGCTGCGGTACTTGGTCCGGAAAACGTGCCGGTGGCACAGCGGGCCGGCGATGGCGGCGGCCTGGCTGTCCCCGCAGTTGCGAAAAGAGCCGGTGTCGACTTCCACCAGCCCCACGATATCCGGCCGCTGGTCTTTGATAAAGTCGGCGATGCGATCCAGTTGGCCGCTGGTGTGCTTCAGGTAACCGCTGTAGGGAAACGGAAAGTGAATGCGCCGGCCGATGCCGGCGCCGTAACGGATATTATAAAGCAGAAAACGCATGGTCAGGTACTCGTCCGGTTTGGGAAAGAAGGATTCGTGATCCGAGTATGGCTCGGAGGCATTCCGCTTCGCTGGGCGGTGAAGGCCGGTGGCGCAGGACGAGAAAAATTCAAATATAGGCGCCTTTTTAAGAGCGTCAACCTCTATAGATCAGCTCGCCGGTCTTGTAAAGCCGGTTCCTCGATCTGGTATCTTTTCAACTTGTAGCGCAGGGTGCCGCGGGGGATGCCGAGCAGCCGGGCCGCCTGGGCCGTGTTGTTGCCGGTTTCGGCCATGGCCCGGCAGATGAGCTGGCGGGTGACGGCATCCACCACCGCCTCGATGTCCAGGACCCCATCCGGGATTTCGATGGCCATCGGCGGTTCGCGGAAGGCGATGATTTCCCGGGGCAGGTGCGCGGCGCGCAGGATGGGACCGTCGTGCATGATGCAGATGCGCTCGAGCATGTTGCGCAGCTCGCGGACGTTGCCCGGCCAGCCGTAGCCGGTCAGGAATGCGGCCGCCTCATCGTCGATCTCCTTGAAATGCCTGTGAAACTGGCTGTTAAAATGGAGCAGGAAGAACTTGGCCAAAGCGATGATGTCCGCCGGCCGTTCGCGCAGGGGCGGCACCTGGATCGGAAAGACGTTCAGCCGGTAGTAGAGATCCTCGCGAAAGCGCTTCTGGCGGATGGCGGCCAGCGGATCGATGTTGGTGGCCGCGATGATGCGCACATCGGCGCCGATGTCGCGATTGCCGCCGAGACGGCGGAATTTTTTGCGCTCCAGCACCCCGAGCAGCTTGGCCTGCAGGGCCATGGGCAGCTCGCCGATCTCGTCGAGAAAGACCGAGCCGCCCTGGGCCGCTTCGAAGAGTCCTTTCTTGCGCTGGACCGCGTCGGTGAAAGCGCCGCGTTCGTGGCCGAAAAGTTCGCTTTCCAGCAGGTTTTCCGGCAGGGTGGCGCAGTTGATCTCCAGCAGGGGCTGCTCCTGGCGCGGGCTCAGGTGGTGAATCGCCTGGGCCACGACCTCCTTGCCGGTGCCGCTTTCCCCGGTGATGAGGACCGTGGCGTTTTCGTGGCGCGCCACTTCGGTGACCTGCTGCATCACCCGCTGCATCTGGGGGCTTTCGGCGATGACATCCACCGATGATGGCGTCTTGAGGCGCCGGCGCAGCAGCCCGACTTCTTTCTTGAGCCGCTGGGCCTCGATGGCCAGGCGGATGATCAGCTTGATCACGTCGGCCTTGAACGGCTTTTTGATGTAGTCATAGGCCCCCAGCTTCAGGGCTTCCACGGCCGACTCCACCGAGGCGTAGCCCGTGACGATGATCACCAGCAGGTCCGGGTCGGACTCCTTGGCCCGTTTGAGGACCTCGATCCCGTTCAGGTCGGGCAGGTTCAGATCCAGCAGGACCAGGTCCACATCGCTGCGATTCAGCCCGGCCAAGGCTTCGGCCCCGCTGGAAACCGAGGTCACCTGGTAGCCTTCCTCGATCAGGATGCGTTCCAGGGTGGTGCGGATGATGGCCTCGTCGTCAACCACCAGGATGTGGTCCATTGCCGTTTCCTTCGTTTTCTACGGGCAAAAAGATGTGAAAGCAGGCGCCTGCGTCCGGGATGTTTTCCACCACGATCCGTCCCTGATGCTCTTCGACGATGGTGTGGGCGATGGACAGCCCCAATCCGAATCCCTTGGGATTGCGGGTAAAAAACGGATCGAAGATGTATTCCAGGTCTTCGGGATGGATCCCCGGACCGTTGTCGGAGATGGTCAGTTCCACTCCGCGGCGCCCCTCCAGGGCTTCGGTCCGTTCGTGCAGCCGGGTGGTGATGCGGATTTCGCCGCCCTCGGGCAGCACGTTGAGGGCGTTGAGCAGGATGTTGAGCGTCGCCTGCTTGATCTTTTCAGGGTCCAGGCGCAGGGGGGGCAGGCCCTGGGGATTGTCGCGGACCAGGCGCACGCCCTGGCGGATGGACTGCTTGTGGATCAGAAAAAGGGTATGGTCCAGGACCTTGCGCAGGTCCCGGGTTACGCGGCGGGAAGATGGATTGGATGCAAATTCGAGCAGTTCGGTGACGATCTTTTCCAGTTTTTCGATCTCCTCCAATGCGCTTTGCATCAGGAGCCGTTCATCGGTGCGGTTGGCCATGCGATCGTGCAGGTCGTCGAGCAGGAGGCTGATGCCGGTGAGCGGATTGCGGATCTCGTGGGCGATGCCGGCGGCCAGGGTGCCGAGGGATACAAGCCGATCCGAGCGGCGCAGGTGGGCCTCCATCCGCTTGCGGGGGGTCACATCCCGGAATATGAGCAGCACCAGGTGGCGGCCGGCCTTGCCCGGACTGCGGATGCAGGCCGAGGCGACTTCCAAAAAGGCCTGGGCCCCCTTGGCGGTTTGAATCTCGACCTGGCTCGAGGTGACCTCATCGCCTGTCATGGTCTTGCGAAACAGCTCGAGAAGCTGGGGGTAGGAACTGAGCACGTCCTCCAGGGTCCGGCCGGCAAGCTGGGCCGATGCGGCGCCCAGAAACTGTTCCGCTTTGCGGTTGACCGAGTGGATGCGCCCGTCCGTATCGACCACCAGCAGCCCGCTGAGCATGTTGGCGAAAATCGATTCGATGAAATCGCGTTCCTTGACCACATCTTCCATCAGGCGGGCCCGCTCCAGGGCCAGGGCCGCGTCGTTGGCCACGATGTTCAAGGATGCCATGGCCTCGTCGCTGATCCGGCGTGCGGCGGCGCCGTAGTCGGCCCCGAGCACCCCGATGGTGAGCTCGGCGGCCCGGATCGGTGCGAATGCCAAAGAGACCGCGGCGCTTTCAGAAGCGATGCGACGGTCCAGGGCGGTAAGGGAGACATCCTTGTCCACGTCCCGAATCAGCAGCGGCTCTGCGCTGTTGAAGGCGCGGACCGCCAGGCAGTCATGGCGGTCCACATGGTAGCGGGTCGATGCGGCCCGGGCGGCCAGTTCGGGGCTGAATCCATGGGTTTGGGCGCAGTCCAGCGTGCGGGTCTGCGGATCGAAGAGATAGATGATGGCCCGGGCGAACCCCAACCCGCCCACGCAACCGGTCACCACCGCGTTCAGGATCCGGTCCCGGTCGAAATTGATGCTGAGCTGGTGGCCCAGGGCATGAATCGTCTTGAGAATGTCGAGCTGGTCTTCGAGCCGGTGGGTATGGCTTTCGATTTCTTCCTTGGAGGCTTTCAATTCGTTTACCGAGGCCACCAGGTGGCGCCGGTGCTTTTCCAGCTCATGGCCCATTTCCTCGAAGTTGCGGCCCAGCAGCTCCAGTTCGTCGCCGCTGCGGATATCGACCGAAAAATCGTACTGGCCCCGATGGACCTCCCTGACTTTTTCGGCCAGCAAGCGGATGGGCCGGGTAAAGCTGCGGGCCAGGATAACGGCGATCATCCCCACCACCAGGCCGGCGGCCAGGATGATGAAGGCGAAGCTTTTCACCGTGCGGCCGATGTCGTCGTTGATGGTTGCGGCGGTTTCGTCCACCGCTTTTTGAAAGGTGTCGGTCTGCGCGCCCAGGGTTACCCCGCCGAAAAAGCCGCGCGCACCATATTCGCCGTGGGGAAAGCGGATGGGGGCAAAAGCCATGACCCGGGCGACCCCGCCCACGCTGCTGGTGCGGGTCACGCCGGAGCGGCCGTCGAGCACCTCCAGGGCGATATAGCGGTAGTTGGTGTGGATAAAGGGCACATGCAGCAGGTTGAACGGAGCCAGGCCGGCCTTGAGGCTTTCTTCGTTGTACTGGGGCGACTTTGGATCGATCAACACCCCGGTATCCGGATCGTAGCCGCGGATATCCCAGAACTTGGGATGGGTGATGATCCAGCCTTCGTCGTCGAACAAAAAGGCATAGTTGCCGCTGGTATAGCTCGGAAAGATCACCTCGGCCGAACCGATGGGCAGCACATGCTGGGTGTGTTCCATCAGATGCCGGTGATCCAGGGCCACCGAGGCCACCCCGGCAAACCGGTTGTCCTGATAGACGGGAATGGCGAAACGGACGATGCCCCGGTATTCGCCGCCGCCGATGGCGGTTTCGACGTTGGGGGCGCCGCGCAGCTGCTCTTCGGGGCGCACGTGGCGGCCGGTGAGGTGCGAGACGTAGAACTCGTCCGGTGAAAGCTCCCGCGCGCGCCGGAAGTAGTCCTCCTTGCCGAAGTCGCTGATAAAGGGACCCGAGACCACCCGCGGTACGGTTTGAATCCGGCCGTCGGTGACCCGGATCCTTTCGATGCCGTCCGCATCGGCCCAGGCCACTTCCCGGTAGAGGGGAATCAGGGGACGGATTTCCTCGGGGTGCTGCGGGCTGCCGACGCGGATCCAGATATGCCGCTGGTGGACTTGATGAAAGCGGCGGTAGCGGTCCGCGTCGGGGGGGAGCATGGCCAGGGATTTAAGATCGTCGGCCACCCCCAGCAGGAAAAGCTCCACCTGCTGGGCGATGGCCCGGGCCCGGGCTTCGAGCAGGGACATGGCGTTTTGCGTCAGGGCCTGGCGGCTGCTGGCGACGGCGGTCTGACCGACTTCCACCACCTTATGGCGTGCATAGTAGCTCAACCCCAACAAAGGCAAGAGGGAGAGCAGCAAAAAGGCCGCCAGAAACTTTTTGAGGATTCCGAAGCGCATTTTGGGGCTGCCGGCGTTGGTCCGGTGTGGCAGACGTTGGGATGGCCTGGGCCCGGAGATTCCCATCGAGGTCGTTCCGGCCTCGGGCCCAGTGTCGTTTTTCGGATTATATCTCTTCGGTGCGATGAAATCCATGCCGGCTCAGATGCCACAGGCCGCCCGACCCCGTATCGGGCGGAACGGCCTGTGTGCAAGCGGATTGTTCAATGCCTGGAATCCAAGCGCGGCCCAACCGCTGCGCGCTGTTTGTTCCACGATTACGGTACGTTTTAGCCCACCACCACCAGTACCTGCCCCTTGGAGACGTTGGCCCCCTGGGCCACGTTGACCGCCTGGACCGTGCCCGAGACCGGCGAGGGCAGGGCGTTTTCCATCTTCATGGCTTCGAGCACCACCAGGGTGTCGCCCTTTTCCACCTTCTCGCCCACCTGCTTGGCCACGCTGACGATCATCCCGGGCATGGGGGCCGCCAGCGGTGTCCCCTCGGGCGGATCGGCCGGCGCCGGCGCCGCGCTCTTTTCCGGGGCCGCACTGGGGGCTGCCTTGGGGGCCGGGGCTGCGACCGGCGGTGCATACGCCGGGGCCGCCGGCATCTGCTGGATGTAGCTCAGCACCGGGCTGCCGCCCACCTCGTCCACGCCCACCTCGAAGTATTCCCCGTCCACGAACACGTTGAAGGTGCGCGCCGCCTCGCTCTTTTCCGGGGCCTCCTTGGACGGCTTTGCCACCAGCTCGCCGGCCAGGGCCTTTTTCACCAGCTCCTGGCGCGCCCGGACCTGCTCGAGGGTCGTCGGCCGCACCTCCTCGGGCGCCGGCTCATGGCCGTACTTCCAGCTCAAAAAGCGCTTGCCCGTCACCGGATAGAGCGCGTAGGTGATCAGGTCGTCCTGTTCCAGGGCCAGATTCCCCACATCCTGCTTGGCCTTGGGCAGCTCGGGATCGAGCACCTCGGCCGGCCGGCAGGTGATCGGCTCCTCGCCGCGCGCATACCCCTTCAAGGCCTTCTTTTGCACCTCGGCGTCGATGGGCACCGCCGTCTTGCCGTACAGCCCGTAGCACAGATCCTTGACCTGGGCCGTGATCATCTTGTAGCGCTCGGTCTCGTCGTCGAACAGCACGTTGTTGACTGTCTGGATCCCCACGATCTGGCTGGTGGGCGTGACCAGCGGAATCTGGCCCAGCTCCTTTCGGACCCGCGGCAGCTCCTTGTAGACCGCGTCGATCTTGTCCAGCGCGTCCATCTCGCGCAGCTGGTTGACCAGGTTGCTGAGCATCCCGCCCGGGGTCTGGTGCAGCAAGACGTTGATGTCGATGATCGACATCTTGGTGTCATCCAGAAGATGGCGGTACTTGGGCATCACCTGCTTTTCCAGGATCCCGTTGATCCGCCCCAGCAGCCGGATGTCGAACCCCGTGTCGCGGTCCGTGCCCAGCAGGGTCATCACCAGCGGCTCCAAGGCCGCATGGCTCGTGCGATAGGCGTACGGCGACAGGCACGTGTCGATGATGTCCACCCCGGCCTCGATGGCCTTCAGGTGGCTCATGGCGCTCATGCCCGAGGTGAAATGGCTGTGCAGGTGCACCGGCACGTCCACCGCCGCCTTGATCCCCTTGATGATTTCGTAGGCGTCATACGGCGCGATCAGACCGGCCATGTCCTTGACGCAGACGCTGTCGGCCCCCATCTCGGCAAGGGCCTTGGCCTTGTTGACGTAGTAGTCCAGGTTGTAGACCTCGCCGCCCAGGCGCGGCTCGGTGAGGGTGTAGCAGATGCAGCCCTGAAAATGCTTGCCGCAGCGCTTGATCACCGGCACCACCGTCTCGAAGTTGCGATAGTCGTTGAGCGCATCGAAGGTGCGGAACACGTCCATGCCGTTTTCGCAGGCCCGCTCGACAAAGGCCTCGGCCACATCATCGGCGTAGTTGCGGTAGCCGACCAGGTTCTGGCCGCGCAGCAGCATCGAAAAGGGCGTCTTTTTGATGTAGCGCTTGAGGGTGCGGATCCGCTCCCAGGGGTCTTCGTTCAAAAACCGGTGCATCGTGTCGAAGGTGGCCCCGCCCCAGACCTCCATGGCCCAAAAGCCCACCTGGTCCATCATCTCGGCCACCGGCAGCATGTCTTCGGTACGCCCGCGGGTGGCAAACAGACTCTGGTGTCCGTCGCGCAGGCTCAAATCCTCGATCTTGACCGGGTTGGCCGCCTTGGGCCGCTCCGGTTCGTAGCGCATCTGGGTCATCTTGACCTGGTCGTGGTCGCTCATGACAAGGCTCCTTTTTACGATTCGATATGCTAGTTATCTGGCTCCGAAAATGGCGTGCAGCTGCATGTAGAGCAGATAGAGCTGGTTGTAGGCGCCTGCCGGAATCAGCCGCGGGGCGGACAGGCGGGCCGCCTCCTCCTGCTGTATGTAGGTCGCCACGGCGGCCAGGGCCGCGGCGGTTTGCTTTTCGGATGGCATTAGGCCTCCTTGAGACCGTTGAGAATCAATGATCATGCGATGGCCCGGCGGCCTAGACTTCGTTGGAGAACAGGGCGGCCTTTAGAAACTCGCGGTTGAGCCGGGCGATGTTGACGATGGAGATCTCCTTGGGGCACTCGGCGGCGCACTCGGTCACGTTGGTGCAGTTGCCGAACCCGAGGTCGTCGGCCGCGCGCACCATGGCCAGGGCCCGCCGGGCCGCCTCGGGACGGCCCTGGGGCAGCAGGGCCAGGTGGCTGACCTTGGCGCCTACAAAGAGCATTGCCGAGGCGTTGGGGCAGGCCGCCACGCAGGCCCCGCAGCCGATGCAGGCCGCCGCGTCCATGGCCCGCTCGGCCGCTTCGGCCCCGATGGGGGTCGCGTTGGCCTCGGGGGCCGATCCGGCGTTGACCGAAATGTAGCCGCCGGCCGCCATCAGCCGGTCCAGGGCCGAACGGTCCACCACCAGGTCCTTGACCACCTTGAAGGCCCGGGCCCGGAACGGCTCGATGGCCAGGGTGTCGCCGTTGGAAAAGTGGCGCATGTGCAGCTGGCACAGCGTGGTGCCCGGCTGCGGGCCGTGGGGCCGGCCGTTGATCACCGCCCCGCACATGCCGCAGATCCCCTCGCGGCAATCGTGGTCAAAGGCGATGGGCTCCTTGCCGTCCAGGCTCAGGCGTTCGTTGACCACGTCGAGCATCTCCAGAAAGCTCATGTCCGTGGATATCCCGGCCGCGCGCAGGGTCTCGAAGCGGCCCTTGTCGCGCGCGCCGTTCTGGCGCCAGACCAGAAGCGTCAAATCGATGGTGCGGCTGCTCACTTGTAGCTCCTTTGGGTCAGATGCACGTGTTCGAAATCGAGCGGCTCGATGTGCCGCTCGGGCGCGCTCTTGTCGCCGGTGTACTGCCAGGCGGCCACGTGGCAAAAGTTCTCGTCGTCGCGCAGCGCCTCGCCCTCGGCGGTCTGGAAGGCCTCGTTGAAATGCCCCCCGCAGGACTCCTGGCGCGCCCGGGCATCTGTCACCATCAGCTCGGCGAACTCCAGAAAGTCGGCCACCCGTCCGGCCCGCTCCAGGCTCTGGTTCAGATCGTCGCCGCGGCCCGGCACATTGACGTTGCGCCAGAACTCTTCGCGCAGGGCCGCGATCAGCCCCAACGCCTTTTCCAGCCCGTCGTTGGTGCGCCCCATGCCGCAGTAGTCCCACAGGATCAGCCCCAGCTCGCGGTGGATGTCGTCCACCGTGCGCTTGCCGTTGATCGACAGCAGCCGTGCGGTGCGCTCGGTTGCGGCCCGGGCCGCCTCGGTAAACGGTGCGTCCGTGTCGCGCACCGGTTCCAGCGGCGTGCCGGCCAGATACCCCCCGATGGTGTACGGGATCACGAAATACCCGTCGGCCAGCCCCTGCATCAGCGCGCTGGCCCCCAGGCGGTTGGCCCCGTGGTCCGAAAAATTGGCCTCGCCCAGCACGAAGAGCCCGTCCAGGGTGCTCATCAGGTTGTAGTCCACCCACAGCCCGCCCATGGTGTAGTGCACCGCCGGAAAGATCATCATCGGGTTGGTGTACGGATCGGAGGCCGTGATCTTTTCGTACATGGCAAACAGGTTGCCGTACTTTCTCTCGATGGTGGCCCGCCCGTCGCGGGAAATGGCGTCGGCAAAGTCCAGATAGACCGCAAGACCCGTCTCGCCCACGCCCCGGCCCTCGTCGCAGACCTGCTTGGCCGCACGGCTGGCCACGTCCCGCGGCACCAGGTTGCCGAAGCTCGGATAGCGCCGCTCCAGGTAGTAGTCGCGCTCGGACTCGGGGATCTGCCCCGGCGCGCGCCGGTCGCCGGACTGGCGGGGCACCCAGACCCGGCCGTCGTTGCGCAGGCTCTCGCTCATCAGCGTCAGCTTGCTCTGGTAGGCGCCGTGCACCGGAATGCAGGTCGGGTGGATCTGGGTAAAGCACGGATTGGCAAAGTAGGCCCCGTGCTTGTAGCAGCGCCAGGCCGCCGTCACGTTGCTGCCCATGGCGTTGGTCGAAAGAAAGAACACGTTGCCGTAGCCGCCGGTGCACAGCACCACCGCGTCGGCCGCGTGGCGTTCGATTTGGCCGCTGATCAGGTTGCGCGCCACGATCCCCCGGGCCCGGCCGTCGACCACCACCAGATCGAGCATCTCGCGCCGGGAGAACATCTGCACCTTGCCGGCCGCGATCTGGCGGCACAAGGCGCTGTAGCAGCCGAGCAAAAGCTGCTGGCCCGTCTGGCCGCGGGCGTAAAAGGTGCGCGACACCTGGGCCCCGCCGAAGCTGCGGTTGGCCAGCACCCCGCCGTATTCGCGCGCAAAGGGCACCCCGGCCGCCACGCACTGGTCGATGATGTTCACCGACAGCTCGGCCAGCCGGTGGACGTTGGCCTCGCGGGCCCGAAAATCGCCCCCCTTGACCGTGTCGTAAAACAGCCGCCACACGCTGTCGCCGTCGTTCTGGTAGTTCTTGGCCGCGTTGATCCCCCCCTGGGCCGCAATGGAATGGGCCCGGCGCGGCGAGTCCTGAAAACAAAAAGCCTTGACGTTGTAGCCCAGCTCGGCCAGCGAGGCGGCCGCCGATCCGCCCGCCAGCCCCGTGCCCACCACGATTACGGTGTGCTTGCGCTTGTTGGCCGGGTTGACCAGCTTGAGCTCGAAACGGTGCCGCTGCCACTTCTGGTCGATGGGCCCGCCGGGTATCTTGGCGTCCAGTTTGGTCATGACTGTCTCCTGCTGTTGTGTTGCCGTGAAATTTAAAGAAGCGCTATAAGTCCTATCTGTCCTATGGGTCCTATGGAGCCCAAATAAGACCGATAGGACAAATAAGACCTATACCACCATGCCCACGTAGACCGGCAAAAAGCCGAACCCCGCTCCCACGATCAGGGCAAATGCCAGCCCCAGGCCCCGCACCAGGCCGAAATACTTGCCGTGGTTGAGCCCCAGGCTCTGAAAGGCGCTCCAGAACCCGTGGCTTACGTGCACGGCCGCCACCACCACCGCCGCAATGTACAGCCCCACGTAAACCGGATGGGAAAACGCCTCGGCCACCAGGGCGAACACCGTGGTGGCGCTCTTGTCCACGAAGGTGAAGTGCAACAGATGAAACACGATAAAGCCCAGCAGCAAAAGACCGGTATAGGGCATGGTGGCCGACCCGAGGCTCTGGCCCCCGGCCGTGGCGTTGACCCGGTAGCGCACCGGCCGGGCCCGCCAGTTCTGGTAAAACAGATAGAGCCCGGTGCCCACGTGCACCAGGGCCAGAACGATCAGCCCGGCCTCGGCCACACGCAGCAGGGCCCCGAGCGACTGCAGCCGGTCGGCATAGGCGTTGAACGCGTCGGCCCCCTTGACCAGCAGCAGGTTGCCGGCCAGATGGGCCGCCAGAAAACCGCAAAAACAAAGCCCGCTCAACGCCATTAACACCTTCTTGCCGATGGCCGTGCCGATTGTCTCCATAAACCAGTGCATGTTCCTCCTCCGTGGTGGATCGTGACAGGCGTTGTGCTGAATCCGTTATCGGCGGTCATCCGCCTTTCGGTTTAAATTTAGAAGCTTAAGCAAGAAACACGCCAGAATTCAGAGGCCGGCTGAAGCCCGCAAGTCTTCCATGCCCGCCCGTGCCCACGGTCCATGAAGCCCGCAATGCCGGGGCGGGATCGGAGGCGTTTCAGATGGTTCCGGCGGCCAATTTTCGCCACATGGCGGCGGAAATTGGCCGCCGGGATTTCGATGGCGGTGCGCTGGAGACGCCGGTGAAACGGCAAGCAGAGGGCACAAACCGGCTCACCGATTCGACGGTCGGCACCGGGCTGCGCCAAAATTTCTAGTGGCTCAGGATTTGCATGGATAGCTGGCCAATCGTCTTTCCATTATTTTCTGTTTCCGCTTGCGGACCTATCCAGGAACGCCCAACGGATCACTTCAACCTTTCAACCGGGAGGAGCGTAATGAAAAAATTACTCTGGATCAGTTTGTTGTCCGTCACCGTCATTCTGGCGGGTATGACCACAGTGCAGGCCAAGGATTACAGCATCAAGATCGGCGGCGGCCCCACGGGCGGGACGTTCAACACGTTCACCAACGCCATGGCCGTCTATGTGCCCAAGGTCAACGCCAACATCAAGGCCACCTCAGTCGGCTCGGGCGGCTCGGTGGAAAACGTCAAGCGGGTCCACAACGGCGAGTCGGATTTCGGCATCTGCTACGCGGTGGACTCCGATCTGGGCTTCAAGGGCAAGCTGCCCCAGGACGAGAACAAGTATGACGGGATCCGCACCATGGGCTACCTCTACGGGGCCCCGGCCCAGTTGGTGGTGCGCACCGATGCCGGCATCAAGAGCGCCATGGATCTCAAGGGCAAGCGCGTCGCCCTGGGCAATGCCGGCTCGGGGGCTGCCGCCAGCGCCGAGCGCTTCTTCCGCCATATCGGCCTCTGGGACGATTTCAAACCCACCTTCCTCGGCTACAGCCAGGCCGCCAGCGCCTTCCAGGACGGCAAGATCGACGCTTTCTGGGTCCTGGTGGGCTATCCCAACCGTTCGATCATCGAGGCGGCCGTGCAGGTCAAGATCGCCCTGGTGGATGTGGGCGTGGACGCTGAAAAGACCAAATTCTACGATGCCTTCGCCTATGCGCCGACCGTGATTCCGGCCGGCACCTACGGCAAGGAGATGCCCGACTGCAAGTCCTTCCAGGACGGCGCGATCCTCACCGCCAACAAGGACCTGGACGAGGAGCTGATCTATACCATCATGAAGACCCTCTGGTCCAAGCAGGGCATGGAGGCGATGGTCATGGCCAAGAAGACCTTCAAGGAAATGACCCTGGAGAACAACTTCAAGGGCGCTTCGGTGCCCCTGCACCCCGGGGCGGTCAAGTTCTGGAAGGAACAGGGCAAGGAGATCCCGGCCAGGCTGATGCCCAAGTGATCTGTTGAACCCCCAGATTCCCGAAGGGGAAGCGCCGCTGCGGCGCTTCCCCTTTTGGCCATCAAACGGTTGGCGTCCTTTACCGGGCGCACTGCCCCGACGGGCTGAACGAGGACACCATCATGACCGAACCAGAAGTTCCCACAACGGCGGCGGATCAAGAAAAGTTAAAGGAGATCGTCCGCAAGGATTCCAAGACCGGCCGGGCCATGACCGGTTTCTGGCACTGGCTGTTTACCGGCATGGGCATCGGCATGGTGCTCTTTTACATGTATTGTGCGGCCACGCCGGTGGATACCCAGTATTTTTTAGGGCTCTACGTGCTGCTCACCTATGTGATGGTACTGATTCATTATCCGACCACCTCCGCCTCGCCCAAAGAAAAAGACTATTACATCGACAGCGCGATTTCGTTCATCACCGTCATGATGCTGGTTTACTACCTGCTGCATTTCGCCCTGGGCGCCAAGGGGCTCAAGACCCCGCTGGAAGGGATCAACCCCATTTACGCCCTGGTGGGAATCGGTGCGGCGGTGATCTTCTTTCTGCCGATCCGCAACTGGGGGCGCAACGACGGGGCAACCCCGCTGCCGCTGGACCTTCTCATGGCCCTGGTGGCGCTTTTCGTGGTGGGATACTTTATCGTCGAATACGCGGCCATCAACTACCGCATGGGATCTGAAACGGCGCTGGATACGGCGGTCAGCGCCCTGGGGATCCTCATCTCGCTGGAGGTGGCGCGCCGGGTCCTGGGCTGGTCCATGACCCTGGTGGGGGTCGCGTTTCTCGCCTATGCCTTCTGGGGCGATGCCCTGCACGGGATTCCGATTCTCAAGTCCTTCGCCCACACCGGCTTCAAGGTCGACCGCGCCCTGAACCATATCTACTACAAGCAGGAAGGCGTGTTCGGCATCATGGCCTCGGTGCTGGTCACCTACGTCATCCTCTTTATCTTTTTCGGTTCGTTTCTCAAGTATTCGGGTGCCAGCCGTTTCTTTCTCGATCTGCCCATGGCCATCGCCGGCCGCACCGTGGGCGGGCCGGCCAAGGTGGCCGTGATGGCCTCCGGGTTCTTCGGTTCGGTTTCCGGGTCGGCCATCGCCAACACGGTGTCCACCGGCGCCTTTACCATCCCCTTGATGAAAAAGGCCGGATTCAAGCCCCACGTGGCCGGGGCCATCGAACCGGCTTCGTCCATCGGCGGCATGTTCATGCCGCCCATCATGGGCGCCGGCGGCTTCATCATGGCCGAGATGACCGAGATCCCCTACGTCAAGATCATGCTCATGGCCATCTTCCCGGCGCTGATCTACTTTCTGTCGGTCTTCGTGATGGTTCATTTCGAGGCCAAGCGCTACGGTCTGGTGGGCATCCGCGAAGAGGGCGCCCCCACCGCCTGGCAGATCCTCAAACAGCAATGGTTCATGTCGATTCCGCTCCTGGTGATCGTGGTGATGATGCTCCTCGGGTACTCGCCGGGCTATGCGGCGTTCTGGGCTGTCTTGTCCTGCATCGGCGTCAGTTGGTTGACCGCCGACAACCGCATGGGTCCCAAGCAGATCCTTGCCGCCATGGACGAAGGGGCCCGCAACACCCTGATCATCGGGGCCACCGTGGGGGTGATCGGCATCATCGTGGGCACGATCCAGCTCACCGGCATCGGCCTGCGTTTTTCCCAGATCATCATCGAACTCTCCTCCGGGCAGCTGGTGATCGCCATCCTGCTCGTGGGGATGGCCTCGCTGGTCCTCGGCATGGGGGTACCGGTGACCGCCGCCTACCTGATCACCGCCGTTCTGGCCGTGGGGGCCCTGGCCGATATGATCTGCCGCATCCACTGGGGGGTGGGGTTCATGGAACTCCAGCTGCCCCTGGGCGATCTGTTGCCGGGAGACCCGCAGCGCGACCTGATCATGGGGCAGGTGGCCTTTGCCCTGATCGCCTCGCACATGATCGTCTACTGGTTCAGCCAGGATTCCAACATCACCCCGCCGGTCTGCGTGGCGGCCTATGCCGGGGCGGCCATCGCCGGCTCGGACCCGTGGAAAACCGGCTGGACTTCGTTCAAGTTCGCCAAGATGCTCTATGTGGGACCTTTCCTTTTTGCCTTTTCACCGGGATTTCTCCTCGGCGGCCCCGGTTACATCATGCCCGCCTATCAGGTGGCCTCCACCTGGGTCACCATCGTGCTGGGGACCATCGCCTTCGGCAGTCTCACCATGGGCTACTTCCTTTGCGGGATGACGGTTTTCGAGTGGATCATCGCCGCCCTGTCGACCCTGCTGCTCTTTTTCCCGCACCTGATCAACTGGATCGTATTCTGGGTCGATCTGCCCACGTTGCTGGTGGACGCCATGGGGATCGGACTCTGGGTGGTGGTTTTTTTCATGCAGAAACTGCGCATTCGCAAAGATCCGACCCTGACCCTGCCTATCGGTGAGCGCCAGCGCCTCAAGCGGGAAATACAAGGCCGCGCCGTGGCCTGAAAAGATCCACAACGAACCGCCGGCATCGCCGAGCAAGGGGCGATGCCGGCCTCGAATGGTCCGAAAGCGATTGACACCCGGTAGGCCCTCCGCCTAAAGAGAGCACGAACGCTCAGTTCATCCTTACCCGGTTGCCATCTCCAACTCAGTAAGAAAGGGGCCGCTTATGGAACTTCCAAGTGTCACGATCAAAAAGATTCTTTACACCACCGATCTGTCGTGGAGCGCCCGCTACGCCTTTTCTTATGCGCTGAATCTGGCCGGTCACTACCAGGCCAGCCTGGTGATTTTGCACGTGATGGAGGAGGTCCCGGACCTCGACCGCAGGATCACCGGCTACATCAGCGAGAAGGACTGGGCCGAGATCCAGGCCCGCAACGAGGATGAGGCCCGCCAGCAGCTCATCGGCAAGCGCCGTGACAGCGGCTTGATCCGTGATGTGCTCAACAAGTTCTACGAGAACGCACGTTCCGAGACGGACACCAAGACCTTCGGATCGGACGAGATCGTGCTGGAGCGGGGCAACGCCGTTCAAAAGATTCTTGAAGCGGCGCGGGACAGGGAATGCGATCTGATCGTCATGGGCACTCACGGCCAGGGAACCCTGACCGACGCCATGCTCGGCAGCACGGCCCAGCGGGTACTGCGCCGGTCGCCGGTGCCGGTGCTGGTGGTGCGGCTGCCCAATTGAGAAGATGGGCCGTGGCTGAAGCGGCTCATCGCGAACCGGCGTATCGCCGTAACGGTGATGCCGACGCATATCATTCGGGAACAAGGAGGAAAGCAGATGGACAAGAAAGTAACGGTGGTGGGGGCCGGCAACGTCGGCGCCACGGCCGCCCAGCGGCTGGCGGAAAAAGAACTGTGCGACGTGGTGCTGGTGGACATCATCGAGGGCGTGCCCCAGGGAAAGTCTCTTGACCTGATGGAGGCCGCCCCCATCGAAAAACACGATGCCAAGCTCACCGGTACCAACGTTTATGAGGCCAGCGCAGGTTCGGATGTGGTGATCATCACGGCCGGAATTCCGCGCAAACCCGGCATGAGCCGCGACGATCTGATCGCCACCAATGCGGGGATCATGAAAAAGGTGGTCGCCGAGGTGGCCAAATATTCGCCCGAAGCGATTCTGATCATCGTCTCCAACCCCCTGGATGCCATGTGCCATGTGGCCTATGAGGCTTCCGGATTTCCCAAGAACCGGGTCATCGGGATGGCCGGGGTTCTCGACTCGGCCCGCTTCCGGGCCTTTATCGCCATGGAGCTGAACGTGTCGGTGGAAAATACCCACGCCTTCGTGCTCGGCGGCCACGGCGACACCATGGTGCCCCTGCCGCGGTTTTCCACCGTGGCCGGGATTCCCATCACCGAACTGATGCCGGAAGATCGGATCAAGGCCCTTTGCCAGCGCACCGCCAGCGGCGGGGCCGAGATCGTCGGCCTGCTCAAGACCGGCAGCGCCTACTATGCGCCGGCTTCGGCGGCCGTCGAGATGGCCGAAGCGATCCTCAAGGACAAAAAGAAGATCCTGCCCTGTGCGGCCTACCTGGAGGGCGAGTACGGTTATAACGACCTGTTCATCGGGGTGCCGGTCAAGCTCGGCAAGAACGGTGTCGAGCAGGTGATCGAGATCCAGCTTGCCCCCGAGGAAAAGACGGCCCTGGACAAGAGCGCCACCGCTGTCCAGGGGCTCAAGGATTTGCTCAAGACGCTTGGGTAATAGACCGATTTAACAAAATCTAAAAACGATACATCGGCACCGTTCCGGTATTTCCGGGGCGGTGCCGATGTTTTTTTGATGCCTCCGGATGCCGGGGATCGATTTTTGCCGGGTGCCGGGGTGGAGTATTCGCGTCCGAATGGACAGCCCGCGATAATGTATACTTGACATATATCGTTGATATATGTATCTCTAGTGAATCCATCCACAAAAGGGCCGCGGCAACACCTGCTCCGGCACGCCAGGAAGGTATTCGGCACATGGCCAGCACTGACACTTCGACCAAACGGCTGCTTTGCGACGTGGCCTTCGACGAGATCTACCGTCGCGTCATTTCTCAGGAATACGCTCAGGGCCAGATCCTGCGCGAAAAACAGCTCATGGATGAGCTCGACATCGGGCGCACCCCCATCCGCGAAGCCCTGCACCGTCTGGCGGCCACCGGGATCCTGGAGACGCATCCCGCACGCGCCTGGGCCGTGCGGTCCATCAGCCTGCAGAACATCAAGGCCGTCTTCGAGGCCCTGGAAACGATGGAAATGGGGGTCATCGATCTGGCCATGCGCCACTTGGATGGCCGCTTGTTTCTCGATGAGATGAATGCGGCCCAGAAAGATGTGGAAGCCGCCATCCTGGCCAAGGACGTGCTGGCCCTGGTGGAATCGAATCATCGCTTCCACATGGGATTTTACGCCGCCTGCCGCAATGAATACCTGATCTACGGCCTGATCCGGATAAGGTTCGAGACCAAGCGACTGGCCTACATCTCCTATAGCCAGAATCACATGCAGGGCCACTCCCTGGAGGCACATTACGATGCGGTACGCAAAGAACACGGGGCCATCATGCAATACTTGGTGGAAAACAACGAAGATGCCCTGCGCCTGACTTGCCAGGCGCACATCACCGCCTTTCGCGAACGGATCATTCAGTACCTCAGCGTTTAATCGGCCGTTTTCAGACTTGCGGATGCCCGATATGACACACGGACTTGCTGGAAAAATCCTCTATGTCGATCTGACCAGAGAATGCTGCAAAGTGCTCAATACCGGGCCGGAACCGGAATGGATCGGCGGCCGGGGGAGCAACCAGCGCCTGCTTTTCGATCTGCAACCAGAAGGACGCGATCCGTTCGATCCCGAAAATCCGCTGATTCTGGGTGCCGGTCCGCTGGTGGGGACCCTGGTGCCGGGAGCCTGCCGCCTGGCGGTGGACTTTCGCAACCTGATCACCGGCGGCGTCGGCTCGGCCAATCTCGGCGGCCACTTTGCCGCCGAGATGAAGTACGCCGGTTACGACCAGATCGTGATTCAGGGCCGGGCGCGGCGGCCGGTTTACCTCTTCGTTACGGACGCAGCGGTTTTTTTCCGCGATGCCGCTCCATTGCAGGGGCTGGATACCTGGGAGACCGAAAACCGGATCAAGCGCCTGGAACACGACGCGCGCCTCAAGACGCTGTGCATCGGGCCGGCCGGAGAAAACCGGGTTCGCTTTGCCTGCATCGTCGGTGACCGGGGGCGGGCGGCCGGCTACGGTGGCAGCGGCGCCCTGCTTGGTGCCAAGCGGCTCAAGGCGATCGCCGTGCGTGGACGCAGGCCGTTGACCGTGGCCCGGCCCGAGGCGCTGCTGGCCGAGCTGCGCCGCTTCAATCGCGAGGTCATTGAAAAGAGCCGTTTTGTAAGCATCCACCGCCAGGGCGGCACCCTCAACGCCTACCAACTGCCCGGCGAGAACCGGCCCCATGCCGTACGCAACATGAGTGTGGAATTCTGGGGCAACGAGGCCATCGGGCGGGTTCGCCGCGGCGTCTTCGATCAACGCTATCTCGTGCGGCGTCACTCCTGCTTCGCCTGCCCGATCTACTGCAGCGCGATATACCGGATCGGCGACCTGCGCTGCGAAGGGCTCCAGGCCAACTCCTGGCGGGCCTTCGCCTCGAACCTGGAAATCACCGACCCGGATCAGGTGCTGCAACTGCACGCGTTGGCCAACCGCTACGGCCTGGACGGCGACCATACCAGCGCGGCCCTGGCCTGGGCGGTGGAGTGCTTCGAAAAGGGGATCATCAACAGTGGGGACACCGGGGGCCTTGATTTGCGCTGGGGGGATGGAGCAGCCGCGATGCGACTGCTCGAACAGATCGCCCGGCGTAGCGGGTTCGGTGCCGTGCTGGCCCGGGGCGTGGCGAACGCCGCACGCCAGGTGGGCCGCGGCAGCGAAAAGCTCGCTTCCCTGGCGCACCGCAATGCACTGATGGAAGCGGGCATGCGTTCGCACAAAGGCTGGGCTCTGGGGATCGTCACCAGCACCAAGGGCGGCGGGCACCTGCGCGGCGCGCCGGCCGTAGAGGCCCAGTGTCTCAGTCCTGAAGAGAGCCGCGCCTGGTTCGGCGTCGACGACGTCCAAGACCCCACCGCCTACGCCAACAAGGCCGAACTGGTGACCTGGTATGAAAATTACAAAGGGGTGGTGGACATGATGGGGCTATGCTATCTGCCGTCCATGTGGATGGAGCTCGGCCTGTTCACACCGGCGGACATCACCCGTTTTCACCACCTGGTCACCGGCAGCCGCCGGTCCGTAGCGGATCTGCTCCAGGTCGGGGCACGGCTGCAAACCCTGGAAACCGCCTTTAACATCCTGCATGCCGGTTTCGGCCGCGCCGATGCCCAGCCGCCGTCCAAGCTGGTGGAGATTCCGGTGACCGGGGGGCCGTTCACCGGCCAGCGGCTCGATCTGCAGCGCTGGCAGGAGATGCTGGACGCCTACTACCTGGCCCACGGCTACGACCTGGCCACCGGTTGGCCCAGTTCCCGGCGGCTTGTGGATCTGGGACTGGCCGATGTGGCCGCCCGTCTGGCCGCCGCGGGTATCCGCCTGCCGGGTGCGGCAGGCGACCACTGCCAGGAGGCGCCATGACAACCGTTGCGGTGGACCCGGAACGCTGTGTCGGTTGCCGGCTTTGCGAACTGGCTTGTTCCTTCGGCCGCCTGGGGTGCTTCGATCCGGAAGCGGCCGCTATCCAGGTCACGTTTTTGGACGACGGCCGCCTGGCGCTGGCCCTCGGAAGCGCCTGTGCCGGGTGCCGGCAACCTGTTTGCGCCGAATTCTGTCCGGTAGGCGCGATCCATGCTACGGATTTATGAGATCCACGGCGGCAGCAATGGCGCCGCACGGCCGGCCGTGCCGGCCGTGATCATTGAACGTAAAAAAAGAAAGGGGCGAATCATGAAAAGAGTGCTTGCATCGGCAATGGTAGTCGCAGTCCTGGCAATCTGGTGCGCCGCGCCCTGCGCGGCCGCAACCACCTGGAACGCCAACTCGGTCTGGCCGCCCAACAACCACCACACCATCGGCCTGGAGGAGTTCGCCGCCAAGGTCAAGACGGCCACCAGCGGCGAGCTGGAAGTCGTGGTCAACGCCGGCGGGGCCCTGGGCTACAAGGGACCCGAGCTGCTCAAGGCGGTGCGCGACGGCCTGGTGCCGCTTTCCGACATGCTCATCAGCGGGGTCGCGGGCGATGAGAAGGTTTTTCAGATCGTGACCCTGCCGTTTCTGGTCGAGGACTTCCAGGAGGCCCGCATGCTGCTGGACACGGCCCGGCCCTACTTCGACAAGGTGGCGGCCAAATGGGGCCAGAAGATCCTCTACATCGCGCCCTGGCCCGGCGCCGGCCTCTGGACCAAGCGCAAGATCACCAGCGTCGAGGACATGAAGGGCCTCAAGACCCGCACCTATGACAAGAACGGGGCCCTGGTGGTCGAGGCCACCGGCGGCACCCCCTATGCGCTGCCTTTTTCCGAGGTCTACTCCTCGCTGGCCACCGGCCTGATCGACTCGGTGATCACCTCGACGCCTACTGGCGTGGACGGCAAGTTCTGGGAAGTGCTCAAGTATTACCAGCCGCTGAACATCACCATCGCCACCGACATGGTCAACGTGAACCTGAGGTCCTTCAAGAAGCTCGACGAGAAGACCCAGCAGACCCTGATCCAGCTCGGCAAGCAGATGGAAGACATCATGTGGGACAAGGTGGCCAAGCTCGACAAGGAAAAGGAGTCGATCTGCAACAAGAACGGCATCGAAACCGTTGCGGTGTCCAAGGATCTGCTCAAGGCGTTGAAGAAGGTTACCGAGTCGATCCGCAGCGAATGGCTCAAGGACGCGCCGCCCCTGGCTCGCAAGATTTACGAGGAGTTCGAGAAAAAAAGCCAGCGCTGAGAACCGAAAGCGCCTTTCCATCCTTGTTCCGGCCGGCCGTGCGACGCTGCAGGGCCTAGCGCGGCCAGCCGGAGCGACACGACCGCGCCGCCGCGGGGGCGACACCTTTGCACCCCCGGCGTTGTCCGGTCCCGGGAGTCACATCATGAAACGCTTGGTCAAATGGGCCGACACCCTGTCGGGTTTTCTCGGTGCCCTGGCAGGGGTCATGCTTTGCAGCGGTCTGGCCCTCATCGTGGCCGAAATCGTGGTGCGCAGCGCCTTTCACCACACGCTGTTCATTACCGAAGAGTACGCCGGCTACCTGATGTGCGGCCTGACCTTCTGCGCCCTGGGTTACACCCTGCGCGAACGGGGCCATATCCGCATGACTTTTCTGTTGCGGGTGGTCACGGGCCGCCGGCGCCTCTACCTGGATATCATCTGCTTTAGCGTCGGTCTGCTCTTTTGTGCCGCCTTGACGTACTACACCGGCGTCTTTTTCTGGGACTCGGTGGTCAACGAGTCCCAGTCGATGCAGATCAGTGAAACCTACCTGGCCGTCCCCCAGTTTTTCATGCCGTTGGGCACCCTTTTCATGACGGTGCAGTTCGGTGGCGAGCTTCTGCGCACCGTGGCGATGCTCAGGGGGGATACCGATGGTTTAAAGCTCTACGAGGAGATCGACGGCTTGGGCCGTTAGTCCTCCCGCGGGGGCCAGACGACCGGCGCTCAAGGCCGGTCACAGGAGTCGAAACGTGGAATTAGCCAGCATTTCGTTGACCCTCTTCGCCCTGCTGGTCGTGTTCATGGGCGGCACTGTCTGGATCGGGATTGCATTGTTTCTGGTCGGCCTGGGCGGATTCGTCTTTTTTACCGACCTGCCCTTCGGCTCGATCATGAGCAACGTGGTCTGGAACAACACCAGCGGATCGGCCATGATGGCACTGCCGATGTTTGTCTGGATGGGCGAGATCCTGTTTCGCAGCAAGATATCGCAAAACCTTTTCAACGGCCTGACCCCTTGGATGGATCGTGTACCCGGGCGCCTGCTGCACGTCAACATATTCGCGTGCACCTTCTTTGCCGCCGTGAGCGGCTCTTCGGCCGCCACAACGGCCACCGTCGGCAAGATCACCGTGCCGGAACTCAAGGAGCGCGGCTACGACCAGCGCATCGCGGTCGGTTCCCTGGCCGGCGCCGGTACCCTCGGGTTTCTGATCCCCCCCAGCATGATGATGCTCGTCTACGGGATCATCGGCGACGTGAGCATCGGCAAGCTGTTCATCGCCGGCTTTTTGCCCGGGGTATTGATCGCCGGGCTCTTCAGCGGCTACATCGTCTTGCGCTGCATCCTGCAGCCGAGCCTGGCGCCGGCCGGGGCCGAAGGACACAACTGGGCCCAGCGCATCCGCGCCATTCCGGAAATCGCACCGGTGCTGTTTCTCATCCTGGTGGTTCTCGGCAGCCTTTACGCCGGCTGGGCCACACCCACCGAGGCCGGGGCCGTGGGCGTGGTCGGCTCGCTGGTCTTTGCCCTGATCAGCCGCAGCCTGGACCGCAAGGTTTTCGTCGAAAGTCTCATGGGCGCCGTCAAGACGAGCTGCATGATCATGCTCATCGTCATGGGCGCTTCCTACCTCTCGGTGGTGGTCGGCTACCTGGGCATCACGCGCAAGCTGACCCTCTTTGTCACCGAGATGGGCCTGTCGCCCTACGTGCTGATTCTCATCTTGAGCTTTCTGTACGTCCTTCTCGGATGCCTGGTGGACGGGTTTTCCATGATCGTGATGACCACGCCCATCGTGCTGCCGCTGATCACGGCCTCAGGCTTTGATCCGGTCTGGTTCGGCATCTACCTCGTATTGATGATCGAGCTTGCCCAGATCACGCCCCCGGTGGGCTTTAACCTGTTTGTCATCAGCAGTTTGAACAACGACGACATCCTGACCATCGCCCGGGCGGCCTTTCCTTTTTTTGCGCTTATGGCCCTGGCCACAGCACTGGTGACCGTGTTTCCCCAGATCGTCTTGGTGCTGCCGAACATGATGAAGTAAAGGAGGTGCGCATGCAGCGTGTCGATTTGAATTGCGACATGGGCGAGAGCTTCGGGGCCTGGACCATCGGCATGGACCCCGAGGTTATCGCCCACATCACATCGGCCAACATCGCCTGCGGCTTTCACGCCGGCGATCCGCTGGTGATGAACCGCACCGTGGCCCTGGCCTCGGCCCACGGCGTGGGGGTGGGGGCTCACCCGGGCTTTTCCGATCTGCAGGGCTTCGGCCGCCGCACCATCGACTGCACCCCCGAGGAGGTCAAAAACGACATCATCTATCAGATCGGGGCGCTCAAGGCCTTTTGTGCGGCCCACGGCGTGGCCTTGCAGCATGTCAAACCCCACGGTGCACTCTACAACGCGGCGGTGGGCAACGAGCCGCTGGCCCGGGCGATTGCCGAGGCGGTGGCCAGCGTCGACGCCAACCTGCTGCTGGTGACCCTGGCCGGGGCCGAAGCGCCGCTGATGGAGCGTATCGGCCGCGAGACCGGACTGCGAATCGTCTTTGAAGCCTTCCCGGACCGGGCCTACACCCCGCAAGGGCGGCTCGCCTCGCGCAGATTGCCCGGCGCGGTGATCCAGGATCCGGCCGTGGCCGCCGCCCGGGCCCTGGCCATGGCCCGCGACGGCCGGGTGGTGGCCACCGACGGCAGCGTGCTGGAACTGGAGATCAACACCCTCTGCGTCCACGGCGATTCTCCCGCGGCCCTGGCCCTGGTTTGCCAGATCCGGCGCACCCTTGAGGAGGCCGGGCTGGCGTTGTTACCGATGGGTGCACCGGACTGAGGAAAAACGGCTGTCATGGGAACCGTCCTCTATGAACATGCCCGATTTCGCATCTGCGGCGATCAGGCGTTGCTGGTGGAATACGGCGAAGGGGTCGATCAGGCGCTCAACGAGAAGGTGCGGGCCATGGTGCTGGTCATCGAGCGTGACCGGCCGGCCGGCGTGATTCGTGTGGTGCCGGCTTACCGCTCCCTGGTGGTCTTCTACGACCCGCTGAGCATCGAACCCGAAACCTTGCGGGAAAAACTGCTCGAGCTCGAAACGGCACTTCCCGCCGCCGGCATCGCACCGGCCCGGACGGTGGAAATCCCCGTGCTTTACGGCGGCGAGGCCGGCCCGGATCTCGATGCCGTAGCGACCCACCACGGACTGGCCCCTGAAGAGGTGGTCCGGATTCATGCGGCCACCGCCTACCACATCTACGCCATCGGATTCGCTCCCGGCTTTCCCTACCTGGGCGGTCTCGATCCACGGCTGCATACCCCGCGCCTGGAAACCCCCCGAATGCGGGTTGAGGCCGGATCGGTGGGCATCGCCGAGGCCCAGACCGGGATCTACCCTGCGGCGAGTCCCGGCGGCTGGCAGCTGATCGGGCGGACTCCCATGAGGCTTTTCGATCCGCGTAAAGCCGATCCGATCCCCTACCGTGCCGGGGACAAGATCCGCTTCGTGCCGATTTCCAAGGCGGACTACGCGCGCATCGAGGCGAGTGAGGGGACATGAAAGAGGCTCTCAGGATCCTTTGCGCCGGGCCGGCCACCACCGTTCAGGACCGGGGGCGGTTCGGTTTCGCTCACATGGGGGTGCCGGTTTCCGGGGCGGTCGACGGTTTCGCCCTGCGGGTGGCCAACCGCCTGGTGGGCAACCCGGCGTCCGCCGCCGTGCTCGAAGCGACCCTCTTGGGGCCCTGTTTCCAAGTCTGCTGCCCGGCGGACATCGCCGTCACCGGTGCGCACACGGCCCTGACCGTCAACGGGCGACCTGCCCAGGGGTGGACCTCGATTCGCGTCGCGCCCGGGGACGTGGTTGACATCGGCATGGCCGAGAACGGATGCCGCGCTTATGTGGCCATAACCGGCGGTATCGAGGTGCCGCCGGTTATGGGCAGCCGCGCGACCTATCTTCGTGGCCGGCTCGGTGGCCTCGAGGGGCGGGTCCTGGCCGATGGGGACGTGCTCGCCTGTGGGACGGGCGACGTGCTGGCGCGGCCGCGCCAGCTGCCCTGGCGTCCGCTGTACACCGAGCGCACCGCGCTGCACGTGGTGCCCGGTCCCCAGGACGATTTTTTCACCGCCGGCCGGCAGGTGTTCTTCGAGGCCGATTACACCGTCACGGCCCAGGCCGATCGCATGGGCTACCGGCTCAGCGGACCGCCCCTGATCCGCGACCAGGGGGCGCCGGCGAGTATCGTCTCGGAGCCCATCGTGCCGGGCAGCGTCCAGGTTCCGGCAGACGGCCAGCCGATCATCCTGCTCTGCGAACAGACCCTCGGCGGGTACGCCAAGATCGCCACGGTGATCTCCGTCGACCTGTTCAAGGTGGCTCAGGCCAAGCCGGGGGACAGTTTCATTTTCCGCCGGATCACTCTGGCCGAGGCTCACGTGCTTTACCGGGAATGGACGGCCTATCTGGACTGGATCGACACGCTGCTTTGCACGGGCCACTGATCGGCGTTCCTGATTTTGCAGCCGTGGCCGGCGGAGGCTGCAAGGGGTGGCTTTTTGGCCGGCGCCGGGTTATGCTCCGGCCCCATGAATGCGCGAACCGCCGATGAACTCAACCGCCTGCTGGCGGCCCACCCGGAAGCGAGTCCGTCCGCCTTTCTGGAGGATGGCGCACTTTGCGCCTGGCTTTACGACCACCTGACGATCAGGCAACTCAAGGCCGCTTTTCATCGCGACGCCGATCCGGAACTTTGCCATCGCTGGCACCTGTCGGCCCTCGAATACAAAGAAGAGGTGGCGATGGCCCTGGCCGCGCGCCAGGCTGCCGTGAAGTCGTAATTCGTTCTTCTAAATCAGAGTGGGGCGGAAGGTTGGGTCAGGGCTTGTAAACAAGAACCGGCCACGGGCTGGTTTTCAGGTTATGTTTCCGTTTTGGCTGCTTTTTCGAGCCGGTTGCGCTCCGGACCGTCCGGGATGATGTCCTTGAGTTCGCCGCGGATGGCGTCCAGGTGGCGGCGCATCCATTCGGCGGCCTGGCCGCTGTCGCCGTCGCGCAGGCAGGCGATCACCCGTTCGGCGCTCTGGATGGAAAATTCCCGGAAATTGGCCGACAGGTACTTGGTGCGAAAGCTCGAGTGGTGGGCCAGAACCTTTTCGATCACCAGCTTCATCATCTCGCAGATGACCTCGTTGTCCGTGGCCTCGGCCAAGGCGTAGTGGAACTTGAGATCGGCATTGAGAAAGCACGGGTAGTCATCCGGGCCGGCCCCCCGGGCCTCGTCAATGGCCTCTTCAAGGGGGCGCAGATGGGCTTCGTCGGCCCGCTCGGCGGCCAGCTCGCAGCTTTTGCACTCCAGCAGCTCGCGGGCCTCCATCAACACGAAAATGTTGCCTGCCGCCAGGGCGTTTTTGAGCTTTGCCGTGGATGGATCGGTGCCGGGAAGCTGCTGGCGGATGAACGTGCCGCGGCCCTGGATCACCTCGATATAGCCCATCGCCACCAAAGCGTTGGTGGCCTCGCGCACCGAACTGCGTCCCACGCCGAAAAGCTGGGACAATTCACGTTGCGAAGGCAGCTGGCCGCCGGGCTGCAACTCCCCGGTTTCGAGTTTCTGCAGAATCTGTTCGACCACCATCTCCGGTGCCGTACTCTTGCGAATGGCCTCAAAGCTCATGGTCCGCTTTCTCCCTTTCGGCGCGCCGGGCGCCGTTGCTGTTCGTCGTGGCCGGTGAGCCTGCCGTTGGCCGCCCCGCCGTTGCGTTTGTAGCGCAGGGCTGCGAGAGAACCGGGCTGAACCAACACTTCGCTTGTCGAGGATGGGCATTCGGCTGTCCGGTCCGTCCATAGTCATCAGACCACCAATCCTGTAATTCGGCTTGAGGCGAAGGTTAGCACAAATGGATCGCGGGTCAATCTAAAAAATTCAGATCTTCAGACCACCGGACCCCGGCAAGGGCCGGCGCTGGCTGACCAAGGTCGATCCAAAAGCAGACCGGGTGGCGCGGATTCCATGTACCTGACCGGAGAAGAAGCGCAGGTCCTTTGCGGTCGCTGTGGCAATGCTGGCCGACCTGCTGGAAAAGAGCCGCCGCCCCGATCGGGCCTATCTTGCCATTTTTACGCTCAGACTTCAGATCCTGGCGGCCGCCGATTTCGCACGCATGGAAAGCGGCCCGCGTGTGCAGGTGGATGGCATGTATGGGCGGGTGGGGGGACGGGAAAGAAGTTGCAGATCTGTTATTTGATTATTTGTATAATACAAGAATGGCATTTCGTTCTTGTAAAACAACAATTATGTGTTTTGCTGGGCAATCGAACCCGTTCTGCGGGATGGGTTCATCGGCCGGCCCGGAAGCGGCAGCGGCTCATGGGGTGCATCAATTTTTGCCGCCCAGGTAGGCGGCCTGGACTTCGGGATTGGCCAGCAGGTTGGCGGCCGAGTCCTTGAGTACGATGTTGCCCACCTCCATCACGTAACCGCGGTTGGCAAGCTTGAGCGCGGCCCGGGCGTTTTGCTCCACCAGGACCACCGTCACGCCGGCTGCGTTGATTTGGCGCACCGTGTCGAAGATGATCTTGACCAGCAGCGGCGCCAGCCCGAGGCTCGGTTCGTCCAGCAGCAGGATGCGCGGGCTGCCCATCAGGGCCCGGCCCACGGCCAGCATCTGTTGCTCGCCGCCCGAGAGGGTGCCGGCCATCTGTTTCTCGCGTTCCTTGAGGCGCGGGAACAGATCGAAAACCCATTCGAGATTCCGGTTGATTTTTTGCTGGTCATTGGAGGTATAGGCCCCCAGAAAAAGGTTTTCGCGCACGGTCAGGA
The DNA here is from genome assembly GCA_963668645.2 of Desulfobacterales bacterium. Lineage (GTDB taxonomy): Bacteria > Desulfobacterota > Desulfobacteria > Desulfobacterales > UBA2174 > UBA2174. The sequence goes on along the minus strand of CAXXWC010000019.1, from coordinate 305,874 downwards.
TGCCGAAGACCCGGCGTCCCTCCGGCGCCTGGGCCACGCCCCGGCTTACGATCTCATGGGCCGCCATCTTGTGCAGCGGCTGCCCGTCGAAGACGATGGCCCCCTGGCTGGCCTTGACCAGCCCGCTGATCGCCATCAGGGTGGTGGACTTGCCGGCGCCGTTGGCCCCCAGGATGGTGACGATCTCGCCCTGTTCGACTTCGATATCGATCCCGTGCAGCGCTTCCACGTTGCCGTATTTGACGTGCAGATTTTCTATTTTAAGCAGCATGCCGTCACTCCTCTTCCGTGCCCAGATATGCCTCGATGACCTTGGGGTTGGACCGGATGGCCGCCGGTGGGCCTTCGGCGATCTTGGCGCCGTTTTCCAGCACCACGATATGTTCGCAGGCCTTCATCACCAGGCTCATATCGTGTTCGATGAGCAGTACGGTGATCCCGCGGGCCTGGATCTGGCGGATCGTGTCGATGAGCCGGGCCGTTTCCTGGTCGTTCATCCCGCCGGCCGGCTCGTCGAGGATCACCAGGCGCGGCTCGGTGGCCAGGGCCCGGGCGATTTCGAGCAGACGCTGATTGCCGTAGGAGAGGTTTTCGGCCAAGTTCATCGCCTGGTGTTCGAGTTTGACGAAACGCAGCTCGGATACGGCCTTTTCCAGGGCCTGACGCTCCTCGCGCCGCTGGCCGGGGGGCTGGAACATCCCGGCGATGGATCCGGCCTTCATCCGGCAGTGGCAGCCGGCCAGGACATTCTCCAGGGCGGTGAGCTTCTGGAAGAGGCGGATGGTCTGGAAGGTGCGGGCGATGCCGAGAGACACGATCTTGTGGGTCGGCAGGGAGCGGATCGAACGGCCGTCGAAGACGATATTTCCCTCGTCGGCTCGGTAGTTGCCGGTGATCAGGTTGAAGACGGTGGTCTTGCCCGCCCCGTTGGGTCCGATCAGCCCGACGATGGCGCCGGCGGTGACCTCGAAATTGACGTTGTCGACGGCCGTTAGGCCGCCGAATCGTTTGGTGAGGTTTTCCAGCTTCAAGAGGGTCATGATGCCTCCTTCGGCCCGTCCAGGTCATCGAGACGGTAGGCGCGTGGCGGCGGCGGCAGGATCCCCTCTGGCCGGAAGATCATCATCCCGACCATCACCGCCCCGAAGACCAGCATGCGCGCCGTGGCGAACTGCCGGAACAGTTCCGGCAGGCCGACGACGAGAAAGGCGCCCAGGATCACGCCCGGAATCGAGCCACGCCCGCCGAGCAGCACGATCATGAACATGAGCACTGATTCCCAAAAGTTGAATGATTCCGGCGCGATGATGGTCATCTTGGCGGCGAACAGGGTCCCGCAGAAGCCGGCCCATACCGCCCCGATGACAAAGGCGATCAGCTTGTAGTGGCCCGCGTCGATCCCGCTGCCTTCGGCGGCCACGTCGTCTTCACGGATGAAGTTCAGGGCTCGGCCGAAGCGCGAGTGCTCCAGTTTGTAAAACAAAAAGACGGTCATGGCCACGAAGAACCAGATCAGGTAGAAGAACTCTGCCGGCTTGCTGATCTTGGCGCCGAAGAGGGTCGGCCGGTCGATGCCGAAGATGCCGTTGGCCCCGCCGGTGATCCCGAAGACGTTGTTGATCAGGGCGATGCGCACGATCTCCACGAACCCGATGGTGACGATCAACAGGTAGTCGCCGCGCAGGTGGATGATCGGCCGGGCGATCACCAGGGCGAAGAGTCCGGCCAAAAGACCGCTCAGGGGCATGAGCCACAGGACCGGGATCCCGTACATGGTATTGAGGATCGCAGTGGTGTACGCCCCCACGGCGTAAAAGGCCGCATGGCCCATGTGAAACATGCCGCAATGGCCCAGGATGATGTTCAGGCTCAAAGAGAGCATCACATAAAGGCCCACGACGTTGAGCACGTCGGTCCAATACCGGTTGAGCACCGCCGGTGACAGCAAGAGCAGTGCCGTGCAGATTGCATAGAGGATGAAGCGTTTGTTCTTCATGGGGTTCCCCGCATCGCCGCGATTGAAAGTTAGGCCGCCACCGGCCTCAGCGGCCGGCGGCGCGGCGGATCAGACTTTTTCCGCCACCCGTTCCCCCAACAGACCGGTGGGCCGTACGATCAAAATCAGGATCAGCACGCAAAAAGCGAAGGCGTCCTTCCAGGCCACGGACAGGTAGGCGGCTGCCAGGGCTTCGATTACGCCCAGGAGCAGTCCGCCCACCATGGCGCCGGGGATGTTGCCGATTCCGCCGAGGATGGCCGCGGTAAAGGCCTTCAGGCCGTAGATCCACCCCATGGTGAAGTTGATCTGGCCGTAGTAGACCCCCACCATCAGGCCGGCGGCCCCGCCCAAGGCCGGGCCGATGACGAACACCAGGGCGATGACCCGGTCGACATTGATTCCCATCAGCCGGGCCGCACCCTGATCGATGGCCGCAGCCCGGATGGCGGTGCCGACCTTGGTGCGCTGGATAAACGCGTATAGCGCCACCATCATCAACACCGAGGCAAGCAGGATCAGGATCCGGATCAACGGGACCGGCATACCGAACACATGAACCACCGTGCGCGGCAAAAGATCGTGCGGGTAGACGCGGAACTTGGCCCCGTAGATCACCATCACGATGTTTTGAAAGAAGATCGAAGCGCCCAGCGCCGAGACCACCGCCGACAGCCGGTGGGCCTGGCGCAGCGGCTTGTAGGCGATCCGTTCGAGCAGCACTCCCAGGATCGCCACCAGCATCAGCACCATTACCGCCAGCACGGCGATCACCCCGAAGGGTCCGAGGTGATCGGCCAGCCCCAAGGCGGTGAGCAGCGTCAGGCCGAGGTAGGCCCCGATCATGAACAGGTCGCCGTGGGCGAAGTTGATCAGCTTCAGCACCCCGTAGACCATGGTGTAGCCCAGGGCGATCAGCGCATAGATGCCGCCGACGGCCAATCCGTTGGTCAACTGTTGGAAGAAAAATTCCATAGGGTTCCCCCGTATGGCAAAGTGGCAGGGGTTCGGCGCGACGAGGCCGCGCCCTAAAAAAAGACGCCGGCCCGGCCAAAAGGCCATAGTGGACCGGCGTCTCTATACTCCATCGGTGTGCGACACGTTTGCGGCAGGTTACGGTTGCAGGACGAACTTGCCGTCGGTGGCGACCTTGTAAACCCGGTACAGATCACCCACGCGGTCGCCCTTGTTGTTGAAGGAGATGTTGCCGGTCAGCCCCGGCATGTTTTTGAGGTCCTTTTTCATGTAAGCGGCCATCTTGGCGCTCTCGGTCGACCCGCAGCCCTTGATGGCGGCGGCTACGGCGTTGAACCCGTCGCCGGCCAGCACGGCCCAGACCGAGCCGGGTTCGGCGTTGTACTTCTTCTTGAAGGCGTTCATGAAGTTTTTGGCCGCCGAGCTGTCAAGATCCTGGGGCACGGGAGGGCTCAAGAAGTAGAAGCCGGCCGCGGCATCCTTGCCGGCGATCTTGACCAGGTCCGGGTTGTTGGTGGCATCCCCGCCGATGAACGGCACGTTCCAGCCCATTTCCATTTTCTGGCGCAGCAGCAGGCCGGCTTCAGGATAGTAGGCCGAGAAGAAAACCACATCCGGCCCGGCGGCCTTGATTTTAGTCAAAATGGTGTTGTAGTCGCGTTCGCCCGGGGTCAGTGCATCGTAAAAGACGATCTTGACCGGCTGCTTTTCCAGCAGGCCCTTGGCCTCGTCAGCCAGACCTTTGGCATAGGAGGTGTTGTCGTGGAGGATGGCAATTTTCTTAAATCCCATGTTGACCAGCGTTTTGGCCGCCACCATGCCCTGCTCGTCGTCGCGCGGGCAGGAACGGAAAAAGTATTTGAGCCCTTTTTCCGACAACCGGATGGCCGTCGAACCGTTGGCGATCTGCAAAATTTCGGCTTCGTCGAAGATGTTCTGGGACGCTTCGGTGATCGAGGAGCCGTAGGTGCCGATCACCGCCACGATATCGCTGTTGGCCAGTCGTTGAGCCGCCAGCGCGGCGGTTTTTGGATCTCCGCCGTCATCTTCGGTTATGATTTCAACCTTTTTGCCCAGCAGCCCGCCCTGGCTGTTGACCTCTGCGGCCAGCAGCTCGACGATCTGTTTCATGTCCTGGCCTTCGCTGGCCCAGGCTCCGGTCAATGGTGCCATGAGTCCGATTCTGATGGTGTCGGCGGCCATCACCGGCTGGACGCAGAGTAACAATCCCACCGCCACCGCAATACCGAGTAGTACGCGCTTGCCCATGGTAGTCTCCTCCTTGCTTTGCGTGGTGTGAAGTACTTTGAGAACTCGACGCTTTTTTCAATCGGCCCGTTACCCCGCAAAGCCTCTATCCGCGGGGATGCGCATCGATACCTGGGAATAGACCATTGTTTACTACCATACCCTAGAATCATGTCAAGGGAAAATGCAGGTCATCAGACCGGCTGACCATCAGAACCTCTTATCTCGGGCCAATAGAGATTTATCCGCCCGAAATCAAATCAAAATCTTGCGCGTATCCTGGAAGGCTTTAATCTGCACAGGAATCGATGTGGGGCGCTATCGATTCCTGTTCAAATCGATAATTATGCTGATCAGCCTTGACAAAAATTTGTATACAAACTATCTTTTTCGGGTCTGATTTGGTCGCTGAGTATTGATATAGCCTTTGATTACAAGAAAATAATTTATAATATTCCAAGTTTTAGAGAATTATAGGACGAATAAAGAAACGCGTTGGAACTGATTATTGATGTTATAATGATTAGGTCCGAACATGATCGTGGCATCGCGGAAGTTTAATGGAAAAGAGAACCTCCCTTACGGCTTGTGGCCAGGTCTGTGATCAGGTGCTGGACTGTCTGCGAAAGATCATCCAGTCCATCGACCTTCACTCGCGTTTTCTGGCCAAGCGCTTCGGATTGACCGGCCCGCAGCTGGTCATTCTCAGAGAAATCACACGCCGCAGCGGCACCACCGCCGGCGAGGTGGCCAAGGCCATCAGCCTGAGTCAAGCCACCGTCACCGGGATTCTCGAAAGGCTTGAACGCCGGGGATTCATCATCCGCCAGCGTAGCGACATCGACCGCCGCAGGGTCCTGCTTCGAGCCACCGAGAGGGCTGGCGTTGTGCTTGCCGAAGCGCCGCCGGTGATGCAGGAATCTTTTGTCGCCGCCTTCAATCGCCTGCCAGGATGGGAGCAATCGATGATCTTGAGCGCATTGCAGCGGCTTGTGGCGCTGATGGATCTGGGCAAGCACCGGAATCCGCCGGTTATCCCGTCAGGGGCGGTGAATCGGGAGCTTTGAATCGGCTGGCGGTATTTATCAACGTTTATTCGCATTATTAAGGAGCCCAGTGGTCCTGCATGGAAAAGATCCGTGTTGAACATCTGACCAAAATTTTCGGCCATCATCCGGAAAAAGCGCTGGAACTGATCGCGCAAGGCAAGCGCAAGGACGAGATCTTCGCCGAAACGCGCCAGACTGTGGGGGTCTACGATGCTTCCTTTACGGTCCAGGAAGGCGAAATCGTCGTGGTCATGGGCCTTTCGGGCAGCGGCAAGTCGACTTTGGTGCGTTGCCTGAACCGGCTCATCGAACCGACCGCCGGCAAGGTGGTCATCGACGGGCAGGATGTTACGGCCCTGTCCAAAAACGAACTGCGCCAATTCCGGCAGAAACATCTGGGGATGGTTTTTCAGAACTTCGCCCTCTTTCCCCACCGTACCGTCTGCCAAAACACCGAGTTCGGTCTCGAGGTCCAGGGGGTAGAGGCGGCCAAACGCCGCGAGCAGGCCATGAAGGCCCTGGAACAGGTGGGGCTCAAGGGCTGGGAGGACCAGTTGCCGGCCCAGCTTTCGGGCGGGATGCAGCAGCGGGTCGGTCTGGCCCGGGCCCTGGCCCTGGATCCGGACATCATGTTGATGGACGAGGCCTTTTCGGCCCTCGATCCGCTGATCCGCCGCGATATGCAGGATGAACTGCTCGACCTGCAGGACCGGGTGCAAAAGACCATCGTGTTTATCAGCCACGATCTGGACGAGGCCATCAAGCTCGGCGACCGAATCGTTCTGATGAAGGACGGGGCCATCGTCCAGGAGGGCACCGCCGAGGAGATCCTCACCAATCCGGCCAACGACTACGTGGCGCGTTTTGTCGAGGACGTGGACATGAGCAAGATCATTACCGCCGAGTCGGTGATGAAAAAGGCCGTGGCCGTGGCCGTCTACCCCGGCGACGGCCCCAAGGCGGCCCTGCGCAAGATGGAAAAGGCGGGGATTTCATCGATTTTTGTGCGCAAGGACCGCCATCTGGAAGGCTTGGTGACGGCGGAAGACGCGGCCCGGGCCGCCCAGCGTGGAGACAAGACCCTGGATGCGGTCCTGCGGCGCCAGATCGACCGCGTCAGCCCGGATACCCCGGCCATCGAACTGTTTCCGCTGCTGGCCGAGTCGTCCTTCCCGGTGGCGGTGGTGGATGCCGAAAACCGGCTCAAAGGCGTCGTGATCAAAGGATCGCTTCTGGCCGGCATCGCCGCTACCCTGAAAACAGAGGAATCCGATTGATGAATCCTTACAAGATTCCCATCGGCAATGGGATTGAGGTGCTGATTGATTTTTTCGTCAATCACTTTTCATTTGCCACCCGGGCCTTTTCCGGTCTGACCGAGCACGGCATCCGCCTGTTGGTGGACGGCATGATGTTTTTCCCGGCCTGGCTTATGATCCTGTTTCTGACCGGCCTGGCCTGGTTTTTGAGCCGCCGGCGCGGGATTGCGCTCTTTGCCTTGCTGGGACTGGGACTGATTTGGAACCTGGGGCTCTGGGCCCCCACGGTGAGCACTTTGGCCCTGGTGCTGATCGCCACCTTCTTTGCCGTTCTGATCGGATTGCCGCTGGGCATCCTGGCGGCCCTGAGCGAGCCGGTCAACCGCATCATCACACCGGTGCTCGATTTCATGCAAACCATGCCGGCCTTCGTTTACCTGATTCCGGCCATCCCCTTCTTCGGTTTGGGGCCCGTGGCGGCGATCTTTTCGACGGTGATTTTCTCCGTCCCGCCGGCCATCCGGCTCACCGGTCTCGGGATCCGCCAGGTGCCCTGGGAATTGATCGAGGCGGCCGATGCCTTCGGTTGCGACCGACGCCAAAAGCTTTTCAAGCTTCAGCTCCCCCTGGCCATGCCCACCATCATGGCCGGGATCAACCAGACCATCATGCTGGCCCTTTCCATGGTGGTCATTGCGGCCATGATCGGCGCCAAGGGGCTGGGCGGCGAAGTATGGAAGGCCATCCAGCGGTTGCAGCCCGGTCAAGGCTTCGAGGCCGGGATCGGTATCGTGATCGTGGCCATCATCCTGGACCGCATCATGCAGCGGGTGGGCGGCAAGGCCAAGATAACAAAGGGGTGAAAGGCGAGTTTATATGCTGTTGAAAAACAACAGCGTTCGAAAGGACTTTTTACCAACCCAAATCTCAAGGAGGTCGTTTTGAAGAAGTCACTCTCACTCATTTTAGCACTTTCGGTTCTGATCGTTCTGATCGGCGCACCGGCGGCCATGGCGGGCAAGGGGAAGGTCGAGTTGGTCTACGTCGAGTGGTCTTGCGCCACGGCCAGCACCAACGTGGTCAAGGCCGTGCTGCAGGAAAAGCTCGGCTACGACGTGGAGATTACCCCGGTAAGCGCCGCGGCCATGTGGCAGGCCCTGGCCACGGGCGATGTGGACGGCATGACCACCGCCTGGCTGCCCGTCACCCACGGCCATTATCTGGAAAAGGTCAAAGACAAGGTGGTCAATCTCGGTGAGAACTGCGCCGGGGCCGGCATCGGGCTGGTGGTACCCACCTACGTGACCATCGAGGGCATCGACCAGCTCAATGCCAATGCCGCCAAGTTCGACGGCAAGATCATCGGCATTGATCCGGGCGCCGGGATCATGAGCAAGACCGAAGACGCCATCAAAGCCTACGGCATGGACAAGATGGAACTGGTGGAAAGCTCGGGCGCCATGATGACCGCCACCCTGGGCGACAAGATCAAGAACAAGCAGTGGGTGGTGGTCACCGGCTGGACGCCCCACTGGAAGTTCGCCCGCTGGTCGCTCAAGTACCTCAAGGATCCCAAGGGGATCTATGGCGGCAGCGAGTACATCGCCACCATCGTGCGCAAGGGCCTCAAGGAAGACATGCCCGAGGTCTACAAGGTGCTGGACAACTTTCACTGGACCCTGGCCGAGATCGGCCAGGTTCAGGGCTGGAACGCCGAGGGCGCCGATCCCTACGAATCGGCTAAACGCTGGGTCAAGGAAAACCCCAAGAAGGTCGAGGCCTGGATCGCCAAATAGGCCACCGCGATCGCCGATCGCAAGCAGGAAGGAAACCGGCTCCTGGAAAGGGGCCGGTTTTGTTTCGACCTTTCTTCAGGCCTCTTCGATTTCCTCCGGGGTGGTCTTGAGCATTTCGAGAACCGCATCGCTCAACGGCGGTTGAAGAGGCCGCCAGCGCGGCTCGATGGCCAGGTCCTGGTGCCAGGTCAGATCGACCGCCACCAGGCTTTGGGCCACGGTCCGCTCCCGGTGTGTTCCGTAGTGACGTTCGGGGTAATATTCGATCCAGAGCATGCGCTGGGGATCGATGGCAAAATCCCGGGCCACGCAGGTGGCGATATGCCCGGTGCAGCTGCGCACCGACATGTCGTTGAGCCGTTTTTTGGGCAGGTCGGAAACCACCGCGATGATCGGTTTGAGGTGGCACAGCCCATTTGCCGGCCCGCGCCGCAGGTCGAAGATGCGCAGGCGGCAGCGGCCGCTGCCCAGCTGCATCCGCCCGCCCCAGCCGGGCCAGCGGTAGACGGCATCGTGAATCAATGTTTCGGCGCTCATCGACGGCTCCCTCCCGAAGCATCTGAAATTTGAAAGCTCAAATTCCCACAGGCCTCCCAGGGCCGGCGGGCTAGCGGGTCAGACGCCCGTAGATGCCAAGCAGTTTGCCGGGCAGCTCGGTCACATCCCCGATCACGGTGTGGCGCAGCGGGCCGTACAGATCGTCCAGGCGGGCGTCCTGGGGCAGATTGACCGTGATGGCATGGGTATAGATGCCCCGGGCCCGGGCCTCGCCCATCGCCTGGCGGGTATCGGCCACGGCATGGTCCGCCTTGTAGTCGATGTCGTTGGGAAATCCATCCCCCAAAATGAGCAGCAGCCTTACACGGGCCGGTTGGGCCGCCAGTTGCATCACGGCGTGGCGGATGGCGGCCCCCATGCGGGTGGCCCGCCGCGGCGCCACGGCCGCGATGCGCTCTTTGACCGCACCATCCACGGGGGCATCGAAATCTTTGATCCGCAGGTATTCGACCCCGAGCCGCCCACTGCCCGAAAAGCCGGCCAGGGCGAAACGGTCTCCCACCACCCCCAGAGCCTCGCAAAAGAGCACAAGGGCTTCCTTTTCCACATCCACCACCCGCTGGCGGCGGCCGGCCACCAGGTTGCCGGTGCTGCGCGAAAGATCGACCAGGAGCAGAACCGCCACGTCGCGAACCCGTTTGACCCGTTTGATGTAGAGCCTTTCCGAGGGCGTCACACCGGCTTGCCGGTCCACGGCGTAATCGATCAGCGCCCGGTAGTCGAACTCATCGCCTTCGATCCACTGGCGCAGGATCCCGATGCCCTGGGGGCGCAGCCACTCGAAGGTTCGCCGCAACCGGACCACGAGGCCCGGCCGGGCGGTGAGCACCGACGGATAAAAGGCCGGATCGCCCGGTGCCACCGGGCGGTCCGCCACCCGGACATGGTCGGCCAGGTATCCGCCGGCGGCCTGGTCCCATTCCGGGTACCAGGCGGCGGGAGTGCCGTCGCAAACCGGGGCCGGGCTTGCAAGCGTCGCGGTTTCCAGCAAGCGCCGCAGGGTCTGCGGATCGAGTACCGCCGCCGGGGTGCCTGGCCGGCGATCGGCCTTTTGCCGCAGCAGGGTGGCCACCTGGTCGCTTTCAAGCCGGCCCTGGCTGCGTATCAATTCGCGGACCAGGGCGCTGCGGTAAATCTGGGCCCCATGTGCGGCAAGATCGCGTTTCAGTGTGGCGGCCCGGCGCAGGATGGTTCGCTGGGCCTGGCCGAAAAGTGCGGCCGGCACGCGCCATCCAAAAGGGGGGCACAGCGGCTCGGCGTCCCAGGGCGGCTCGCCGGTCGAGGCAAGAGCAGAATAGGCCGTTATGGTCCAGCCGGCGGTACCCTCCACCGAGGGGTCGGCTGCCATTTGCCCCTCGAAGGCCGTCAAAAGATGCTCCAGGGATGGACCGTCGGGCGAAGCGCACGCTTCGATTCGCCCCAGCACGATGCCCTGATAAAGGCGCCAAAGGATCGAAGGCCGGCCGGGCTCGCAGTCCGCATCCGGCCGCGTTAGCCGGCTTTTCAAAAGGCGCCACAATCCCGGCGCGTCGCGCCGCCAAGTGCGCATCAACCGCCCGTGCTCGGCGATGGTGAAAAGATCCTGGGCCAGTTGCGGGATTTCAAAGCGCCCGAAAAGACGCTCCAGATCGCAAAGATCGTCCGGCTCGTCATGGATCGCAGGCGGCGCACCACTCATCCGCTCGAGATCGAAGTCCAGGGTCCCATGTTCGTAATAGCCGGCCTCCAGGCGCACGAGCAGCTTGTACAGATCGATGTTGGCCGCGCGGCCTGCGCCGGCGTCCAGTTCGGGGGGCAGATAGAGCCTGGTGCCGTCGCTGCACACCGCCGGCTCTTTTGCGGTGGATACTTGCCGGGCGGCCCCCAGTTCGGTCAGGGGGCGGACGGGCAGGTGGCGGCCTAGGCGGGCGGCCAGATAGCGGCCCAGGGCCGGGCGGACCTCGGCCAGGGAGACGGCCTGTTGCAGGCTGTGAAAGCGATGGCGGGCCGCTATGGTCCGCAAAGCGAGCATGCGCCGGCCGAAATGGTGCTGCCGCTGGCAGCAGGCCAGGGCTTCGTCCACGAAACAGGCCAGGGCCTTTGCATCCAGAATTTCGAGCCCGGCGGCCAAGCCGTCGATGAATTCGTCCACCAGGGCCGGGTCCTGCACCGCGATGCGCCGGATCTGGTCGAGTTGAAAGGCGCGGCGTGGCGGTTTGAGGTTCAAGGCCACCTTGGGCAGGCTGTGGGTCAGGTGGAGGCTCTGGTTGTAGGTCAGGGGCTGGTCAAAGGCGTCCCGGATAAGATCCACGAAGGCGCGGGCCGCCTCCAGGTCCTGTTCGCGCAGCAGCTGTTCCAGGGATTGCAGGGGCCTTTTGAGGGTATAGGTGCCCTTGGCGCGCAGCACGGCCACGGCCGCCAGAAACCGGGCTGTTCCGGGCGGCGGTCCGAAGCAGAGCACCGGCGCCAGGGCCGCGGCCATGATCTGGCCGAGCTCCGGCCCGTGGGCCGCGGCGCGGCGCACCTCGGGCCAGTAGACGGCGATCCGGTCTGCGTCAGCGCGAACCAGCAGTTCGCCGCCGCCGGCGGCGAGGGCCCGGGCCAGGGGCAACGAAACGGTGGCGGCCCACATGATTTCCTCGACCAGACGTTCCAGGCCGGCCGGCTGCGGGGCCCGGGATCCCGGGGCCAGATGTCGGGCAACCAGGGCCGCCAGATCCGGGTCGAAGCGCGCCAGGCGCGCCAGCGGTTCCTCCGGCGGGGCGAAGGGCGGAATGCCCGGGCCGGGGGCCGCATGGGGTTCAGAAGGCATCGGCGATCAGATCATCCAGGGTTTCCAGTAGCCGGTCATCGTCGGTGAGCGGGCGCGCCATGGCCATGCGGCAGGCCTCGACCGGCTCGATCCCCCCGGCCATGAGGCGGCCGGCATAGATCAGCAAGCGGGTGCTGGCGCCTTCGGCCAGGCCCTGCTCGCGGATGTTGCGGATCCTCCCGGCCAGGTGGACCAACTGCCGGGCCAAATCGGATCCGACGCCGGCCTCGCGCGCCACGATCAGGGCTTCGTGCTCCGGGGCCGGGTAGTCGAAGTTCAGGGCCGCGAAGCGCTGGCGGGTGCTTTGTTTAAGGTCCTTGAGCACCGACTGGTAACCGGGGTTGTACGAGATGACCATCATGAAATCCGGGTGGGCCGCCAGGATTTCGCCCTTCTTGTCGATGCTCAGCAGGCGCCGGTCGTCGGTCAGCGGGTGGATGACCACGGTGGTGTCCTTGCGGGCCTCGACCACCTCGTCGAGGTAGCAGATGGCGCCCATGCGCACCGCCCTTGCCAGGGGGCCGTCGGTCCAGACGGTCTGGCCGTCATTGAGCAGGTAGCGGCCGATCAGGTCCGAGGCGAAAAGATCTTCGTGGCAGGCCACGGTCACCAGGGGGCGGCCCAGGCGCCAGGCCATGTGCTGGACGAAGCGCGTTTTGCCACAGCCGGTGGGCCCCTTGAGGATCACCGGCAAGCGGGCCGCCCATGCGGCTTGGAAAAGGCGCACCTCACCGGCGCATTCGAGGTAGAAGGGTTCCTCCTGGATCAGGTAGGGTTCGGTTTCCGGGTCAATTGAAGCGTTCATGTCAAAAACGTCTCCCCGACACTTGGCAAGGTCGTCGGTATACCGGTTGGATGATGGAAGGAACGGCCCCTCCATGGTTGAAACTTTTCAAAAGATACGGGCGCTCAGCTTAGTTTTCCAGGCCCGGCCTGTCAATGCGGAACCTTTCGAGGCAACGATTCCCGGCAAAACCCGAATGGACAGGCCGGGTTGGAAAGACGACGAGGTCCGGTGAGCGCCGTTGACCGGGCCGCACTTCGATCTTAATATCAAATAATATCCGCAGTACCGCGCGATGGTCGCCGCGGCCGTGCGGTGGCATGAACCTGCCGGTGACAGAATATCACGCCTCGGCCGGCCAAACGCGATGGATTCAATGAACTGCCAGCAAACCAATGGGACGCCGCCAGCGGCCACCGCGCCGCCCGTTTACCATTTGAGCCATCTGGACAAGCAGGTCGTCCTGGTGGGTACGGCCCACGTTTCGCGCGAGAGCGCCGAACTGGTGCGCCGCACCATCGAAACCGAGCAGCCCGATACGGTTTGCGTGGAGCTTTGCCTCTCGCGCTACCAGAGCCTGCGCCAAAAAGACCAGTGGCAGAACATGGACATCATCAAGGTGATCCGGGAGAAAAAGGCCTTTTTGCTGCTGGCCAACCTGCTCTTGGCCGCCTTTCAGCGGCGCATCGCCAGCCGCCTGGAGATCCGCCCGGGCGAGGAGATGCTCCAGGCCGTAGCCGTGGCCGAGGAGATCGGGGCCACCGTTCATCTGGCCGACCGGGATATTCGCACCACCCTGGCGCGTACCTGGGCCGCCATGGGGTTCTGGACCAAACTCAAACTGATTCCCCAGCTTCTGCTTTCCATGGATGAGGCCGAGCGTATCAGCGAAGAAGAGGTCGAACGGCTAAAACAGCAGGATGTGCTCGAATCGGTGATGGCCGAATTGGGACAGAGCATGCCCGAGGTGCGCCAAACCCTCATCGACGAGCGGGACCGCTACCTGTGCGAGAAGATCCGCTCCGCTCCGGGCCGCAAGATCGTAGCGGTGGTCGGCGCCGGTCATGTGGCCGGGATTCGGCGCTACTGGGACCAGGACGTGGACATGGCCGCCCTGGAGCGGATGCCCGCCACGGGCCGCTGGTCGCGGGCCGTCAAGTGGGGGCTGCCGCTGGCCATCCTCGCCCTGATGATCTACGGGTTCGCCAGCAGTGGGGTGCATACCGGCACGGAAATGGTCACCCTGTGGATCGCCGCCAACGCCATTCTGGCCGGCCTGGGGGCACTGGCGGCCCTGGCCCACCCACTGACCATCGTCTCGTCCATGGCCGCCGCACCCCTGACCAGCCTCAACCCCATGATCGCCGCCGGTTGGGTTTCAGGCCTGGTAGAAGCCTTTTCGCGCCGGCCGCGGGTCATCGACTTCGAGAACCTGGCCCAGGATATCCTCTCGATACGCGGATTCTGGCGCAACAAGGTCACCCGGATCCTGCTGGTGGTGGTGTTCACCAACATCGGCAGCAGCATCGGCACCTTTGTGGCCCTGCCGATGATGGTCCGGTTGATGTAGCAACGCTGCCATCCACCCGCCTTACCTACCTGTCCTGGATCTCCACCACCGAACGCCGATAGGGCACCCCGTTGTCCAGGGTGTGGGTTTTTTCCACCACCCGCAACCGTCCTTCGGCAAAGAGCTGGATACATTCCGGATAAAGCTGCCATTCCTGCGCCAGGCCGTTGCGCCGGACGGTTTCCAGGTCGTCGTCGGGACCGATGGCCAAAGCCCGCTGGCCGATGATCGGGCCGCTGTCTTCGCCGTAGTCGATAAAATGGACCGTGCAGCCGCCCACCTTGCACCCGTAGCGGAAGGTGTCGCCGTATCCGTCGGTGCCGGGAAAGGCTGGCAGCAGGGCCGGGTGGATGTTCATGATTCGCGGCCGGCCCGGTTCGGTATTGATGCGGTCGATGAAATAGGGGGTCAGGTTGCGCATGAATCCGGCCAGGACCAGAAGATCGAAGGGGTAGGGCGCCATGGCGGCAAGCAGGGCCGCCTCGGCCTGCACCCGGCCGTGCAAGAAGCGGTGCAGCCGCCGGGGGTCGCCATCGGCAGCATGCAGCTGCTGGCGTCGGGCCAGCTCGTCCAGGTCCACCCCGGCCGGCAAGGGCTCGGCGTCCGGATTTTCCCGGCAGCGCCGCAGGATCCGGCCGTAATCGACCACGAAGGTGGTAATGTCCGCCTTGCGGGCGCGATCCAGGCCCTTGGCCTGCGGGTTGTCCGTGCCCACGAAAACGATTTGCCCGTCTACCTGGCCGGTGGCGCAGGCGTCGATGATGGCCTGCAGGTTGGTGCCGCCGCCGGAGATCAAAGCCCCGATGCGCAGTCGAGTGGTCATTGCCGGTTCCTCCTTGGCCGAAGTTGACGGGGCGGCCGCCGGGTGGGACGGCGCTGCTGCCCTGCCAGGTTGTGATGATTGACAAGCCTTCTGGCTATTACTATATTGCCAAAATTGCAAGCATGGGCAGGCGCCCTTCGGGTACCGTGTTCAGAAACCGAGAAAGGAAGTGCAACCATGGCAGGCAACATTGTGGAAGTCAGCGACGGCAACTTCGAAGCGGAAGTCATGAAAGCCGAAAAACCGGTGATGGTCGATTTCTGGGCACCCTGGTGCGGGCCGTGCAAGGCCATCGGGCCGGTGATCGAGGATCTGGCCAAGAGCTTCGAGGATCGGATCAAGTTCGCCAAGTGCAACGTGGACGAAAACCCCATCACCCCGGGAAAGTTCGGCATCAAGGCCATTCCCACCCTCATCTTTTTCAAAGACGGCGCCGTGGTGGATCAGATCACCGGCATGGTGGCCAAATCGAGGCTCGAAGAGACTCTCAACCGCGTAATCTGAGCCTTCGGCCGGGATTGACGGGATACCGCGGAATCCCGGCGGGGCAAATCCGGGACTGATAATGCAATCGCGAATCGTTGCCTTGGTGCTGGCGGCTTTGCTGATGACGGGTTGCGCCTGGTTCGAAACCCGCGAGGACTTTTCGGCCAGCGAATTGGCGGCCGAAGGCATGGACGCCTACGATTTCGGCAATTACAAAACGGCCATCGAGCATTTCGAGAAGCTCAAGGACTGGTACCCTTACAGCCGCTTCGCCATTCTGGCCGAATTGAAAATCGCCGACGCGCATTACCGTCTCAAGGATCATGAAGAGGCCATCGCGGCCTATGAAAGCTTCGAAAACCTCCATCCACGCAACGAAGCCATCCCTTATGTGATCTACCAGATCGGCCGCTGTTATTTTGACCGGCTCGATACCATGGACCGGGACCAGACCTTTGCCATCCGGACCCTGGAGGTTTACGCGCGATTGATCAACCGCTTTTCCAAAGACGAATACGCCCGCAAGGCTGCGGCCCACGTCAAGGACTGCTGGAAAAGTCTGGCCGGCCACGATTTTTACGTGGGGATGTACTACTACAAGGCCGAGCGGCCCAAGGCGGCCCTGGAGCGATTTAAAAACGTGATTAACGGATACCCGGATGTCGGGATCCATCACTTGGCCCTGCAGCATATCGCCGAATGCGAAGCGCGCATCGCAATGGCTGAAAAAAAGGAAGCCGACAAGCCCTGAGACTTCCTCTACCCGCCGAAAATTCCTTTACAGCGTGAAGGATTTGCGCTATCAAACCCATTTTGCTCAAGACCGCGCTTGAGCGTGGCCGGTCATTGATTCGGCGCGTTGAAATCCTTTGTACAAAGATAAAGTGGAGAATCGATCATGTCCAAAATATGTGATATCTGCGGCAAAAATCCCCAGGTGGGCAACAACGTGAGCCATGCCCACAACAAGACCAAGCGCCGCTTCAATCCCAACCTGCAAAATGTGCGGGTTCTCAAAGACGGTCGTATTCAAAAGCTGACCGTATGCACCCGTTGCATCAAGGCCGGCCAGATCGTCAAGGCGCCCTGAGGTCGGTGAGCGGACCTGTGCGCGCCATTTTACTTGGTTCGACGTACATCCTGAACCAGCTTGACCTTGCGGATATCGGCCAGGATCCGATTGAGATGCTCGGCGTCGGTGACGCCGATGGTAAAGAGGCTGTCCACCGTGTGATCCTTGCGGGTTTCGGTCCAGGCCGAGAGAATATTGGCCCCGTGCTTGGTGAAATTCGACACCACATCTGCCAGCAGACCCATCCGATCCAATGAGGTGACGCGGATTTTGACCGGATAGGTATCGGCCATTTCCACGTTCCATTCCACATCGATATACCGATCCGAGCTGAGCTTGAGCGCATTGATACAGTCACTGCGGTGGATCGTTACCCCTGATCCGCGGGTGATATAGCCGACGATGGCGTCTCCTGGCACCGGTTGGCAGCATTTGCCGAAACGGACCAGGATGTCGTCCATTCCCTTGACCGTCACCCCGGTTTTGGGCTTGCGCTTGCGCACGGCGCCGATGAGCTTTTTCAGCAGTGAGTCGTCCGTTTCGACCGCATCCGGTTTAACCAGGAATTTGCGCACCACCTGAAGCGGGGTGATCTTGCCGTAGCCCACGCTGGCGATCAGGTCGTCGGCATTCTTGAAACCGAAGGTCTCCACCACCTTTTCCATTTCCGCCGTCTTGAGAAGATTGCTGAAGCTCAGGCGGTACTTGCGAAACGCCTTGTCGCACATTTCGCGGCCCAGTGAGAGGCTGCGCTCCTTTTCCTGGATTTTGATCCACTGGCGGATCTTCGCCTTGGCCTTGACCGTTTTGACGAAGGCGAGCCAGTCCTTGCTCGGATGGCCCTTGGGCGAGGTGGTGATTTCCACCATGTCGCCGGTTTCCAGTTCGGTCTGCAGCGGCACCAGGCGGCCGTTGACCTTGGCGCCGGAGCAGTGGTTGCCCACTTCGGTGTGGATCAGGTAGGCGAAATCGACCGGTGTGGCCCCCCGGGCCAGGCTGCGGATGTCCCCGTTGGGCGTGAACACATAGACCTCGTCGGGAAACAGGTCGATGCGCACGTTTTCCATGAACTCCTTGGGATCCTGGATGTTTTCCTGGTTTTCGATCAGGTTCTGGATCCAGGCGAACTGCTGGCTGACTTTCAGATCGCTGTTTTGTCCCTCCTTATAGCTCCAGTGGGCCGCGATGCCGCTGCGTGCTACCTCGTCCATCTCCTCGGTGCGGATCTGAATTTCGATGCGATAGCCCCGGGGGCCGATGACCGTTGTATGCAGCGACTGATACATGTTCGGCTTGGGCCGGGCGATGTAGTCCTTGAACTTGATGTCGATGGGTTTCCACAGCGAATGGATCACCCCCAGGGCCTCGTAGCACTGGGGCACGCTGGCCAGCACGATGCGAAAGGCGATGATGTCGTAGATGTCCTCGAAGGCCAGATTCTGTGAGTGCATCTTCTGGTGGATGCTGTAGTACTTCTTGTAGCGGCCCAGCACCCGGCAGTCGGAGTGGACCGGATGCATGTGCTGGAGAATGACGGCAATGACCTGCTGGACGTATTCTTCCCGCTCGGCCTGGCTCTTGGCCACCATCTGGCGAATCTGTTCGTAGGACTCGGTTTCGGTGTGCATGAAGGCGGTGTCTTCCAGTTCATGCTTCATCCAGTAGATCCCGAGCCGCGCGGCGATGGGGGCATAGATATCCAGGGTTTCCTGGGCGATGAGCCGGCGTTTGCTGGGCCGGTGATACTCCAGGGTGCGCATGTTGTGGACCCGGTCGGCCAGCTTGATCAGGATCACGCGCAGGTCGTCGGCCATGGCCAGCAGCATCTTGCGGATGCTTTCAGCCTGGCGCGCGCGCGAGTCGCTCACCACGACCTTGCTCATCTTGGTCACCCCGGAAACGATGTGGCCCACTTCCGGGCCGAACATGGCTTCGATCTCGGCTGCGGTGGCATGGGTGTCTTCGATGACGTCGTGGAGCAACCCGGCGGCGATGCTCACCGGGTCGAGGTGCATCTGGGCCAGGATGTGGGCCACCGCCAGGGGGTGCGAGAGGTAGGGCTCTCCAGAGAGGCGCAGCTGCCCGGCATGGACCTGGGCCGAATAGATATAGGCGCGTTCCACGATATCCAGATCGGCCTGGGGGTGGGCTTCGCCAATGCAATCGAGAATGTCGTTGATCCGGATCATAGCCGTGGCATGGGCGACCTGCCGCATTCCTCAATAGGACTTGGCGAAGATGACGCGCCGCGGGCTGGGCCGGCCGCAGCAAATACAGGTCCCCGGTTCCACGGCAAAGCGTTGCGTGTCAAAAGGCAGGCAGCGGATGGTGACCCCAAGGTCTTCCTTGATCTTTGCCTCGCAGGCACCTTCGCCGCACCAGTGGGCCAGGGCGAACCCCCCGTGAATTTCGGGCCGTTCCAGGTCGCGGGGGGTGAAAAAGGCGTAGAAGTCATCCCGCTTGTCGATGAGCCGGGTGTGCGCTTCCTGGAAGGCCAAGGCTTTTTGATACAAGGATTGCTGGATCTCGTCGAGAATCGTGCCCACTTCGGCGATGAACCCTTCCCGTCCCATGGCGACCTTCTCGCGGTGATCGCGGTCGCGGCGGGCGAAAAAGACCGCATCGGCGCCGATGTCCCGGGGCCCGATTTCCACGCGCAGGGGGATCCCGCGCTTGATCCAGTCCCAGTTGCGGGTTGCGCCGATATCGCGGGCATCGATTTCCACCCGCAGCGGTTGGCCGTGGTAGTCCACCTGGCGCAAGCGGCGTGCCAGGTCCTGGACGTAGTCCATTACCGCTTCTTGCTCTTTGGCCTTGCGGATAATGGGCAACAGCACCAGGTGGGCCGAAGCGACCCGCGGCGGCAGGACGGCGCCGTCGTCATCGCCATGGGTCATGATCAGCCCGCCCAGGAGCCGGGTGGAAACGGCCCAGGAAGTGGTCCAGGCGTACTCTTCGCGTTCGTCGGCGGTTTGGAACTTGATCTCCTGGGCCCGGGCGAAGTTCTGGCCCAGAAAATGGGAGGTGCCGGCCTGCAAGGCCTTGCAGTCCTGCATCATGGCCTCGATGGTCAACGTCTCGTCGGCTCCGGGAAAGCGCTCGGCCGGTGATTTCTTGCCGGCGATCACCGGTATGGCAAGAAAGTCCCGGGCCAGGCGCACATAGATGTCCAGAATCGTTTCGGTCAGGTTCATGGCTTCTTTGGCCGTAGCATGCACCGTGTGGCCTTCGTGCCAGAGAAACTCGCTGGTGCGCAGAAAGATCCGGGTGCGCATTTCCCAGCGAACCACGTTGCCCCATTGGTTGACCAGGATCGGCAGATCCCGGTAGCTCTTGACCCACTTGGAAAAGGAATCGCCGATGATCGTCTCGCTGGTGGGCCGGACGATGAGCGGTTCATTGAGTTTACCGGCCGGAACCAGCTGCCCGTCCGGACCTTTTTCGAGCCGGTGGTGGGTCACCACGGCGCACTCCTTGGCGAACCCCTCCACGTGCTGGGCTTCCTTTTGAAGAAAACTCAGGGGGATGAAGATGGGAAAATAGGCGTTGCGTACCCCAATCGCCTTGAGCCGGTCGTCGACGATGCGGGTGATATTCTCCCACAGGGCATAGCCCCAAGGCTTGATGACCATGCAGCCGCGCACGGGTGAATTTTCGGCCATGTCGCTGGCCTTGATCACCTGTTGGTACCATTCGGGGTAGTCTTCGACGCGGGTGGGGGAAATTGCGGTTTGGGTCGGTTTACTCATCGTTTTGGCGGCTCCCTTGAAAAAGTGGCATTCAAAATGACCCGAAGACGTAGGCGGTGGAACTGAAGCGACCGGGCCGGGCCTTTGCTTCGTTGCGGTCAACTGGACGGGGCTGGAATCGTCCCGGCCCCAGGCGGCGGCTTTCCGAATTCATCCACGGCGTTGAGAAGCTCATCCACCAGTTTTTGCTGGGGGAACTTCTTGACCACCCGCCCTTTCTTGAAGAGGATGCCGACCCCTTCGCCCCCGGCGATACCCACATCCGCCTCCCGGGCTTCTCCCGGCCCGTTGACCACGCATCCCATGATGGCCACCTTGATCGGCAACGGGCGGGTCAGCAGGGCCTGTTCGACCTGCTCCAGGATTCCGAACAGATCGATGCCGCAACGCCCGCAGGTGGGGCACGAGACGATCTCGGCCCCGTGGCGGCGGATGTCCAGGGCACGCAGGATTTCGTAACCCACGCGCACCTCTTCCACCGGATCGCGGGTCAGCGAAACCCTCAGGGTGTCACCGATCCCCTCGGCCAGCAGCATGCCGATGCCCAGAGCGCTCTTCACGATTCCCGGAAAGAGGCCTCCGGCTTCGGTGACCCCCAGATGGAGCGGAAAATCAGATCGCGCCGCAAGCTGCCGGTAGGCCGACACGGTGCGCGGCACATCCGATGCCTTGATCGAGACCTTGATCTGTTCGAACCCCATGCCGGCGATCCGGTCGATGTGCCGCAGCGCACTTTCCACCATGGCTTCGGCGCTCGCCTGGCCGTAGCGGCGTAGCAGGTCCTTTTCCAGGCTGCCGGCATTGACCCCGATGCGGATGGCCAGGCCGTGGTGGCGGGCGGCATCCACCACGGCGCGCACCTTTTGTGCGCCGCCGATGTTGCCCGGGTTGATGCGCAGCCCGTCGGCCCCGGCTTCGGCCGCGGCGATGGCCAGGCGGTGGTCGAAGTGGATGTCGGCGATCAGGGGGATGCCGATGGCGGCCTTGATGGCGCCGATGGCCCGGGCGGCCGTTTCATCGACCACCGCAACCCGCACGATCTCGCAGCCGGCGGCCTCCAGCCGCCTGATCTGAGCCACGGTGGCGGCCACGTCGCGCGTGTCGGTGGTGGTCATGGACTGGACGCTGATCGGGGCCAGTGCGCCCACCGGCACTTCTCCCACCGAGATCCGGCGCGTCTTTTTACGATTGATGGATCCAGGCATGCGGGGTCTGAACAGGTTTCCTTGGTTTCGGCATTACGGGCCGTCCATGCACAAGTCGAGCGTCCTGGCAGCCCCCTTGCCGTTGCCGCGGGTGGCCCGGCGATTCGATGACGCCGCGTTTTTGCCACCGGCTGACAGGCAGAAAGTAACAGAGCCGCCTGGTTTGTTCAAGGAAAATACCCTGGTGCGGCAGGCCGGTGAGCCCTGGACGGTGAGGCGCCGTGCGACGATATTGCGGCTTTTTTGCCGCCTTCAGGAAGCCCGCAGGCCAACGAAGGGATTGTAATGCCTTTCCCGGCCAATGGTGGTGGGGCCCATGTGGCCCGGCAGGACTTTGACCTCTTCGGGAAGGGCGAAAAGGCGCTGGCGGATGCTGGTGATCAGGGTGTCGAAATCGCCGCCGGGAAAGTCGGTCCGTCCGATGGACCCGGCAAACAGGGTGTCGCCGGCAAAGACCACCCCCTGGCCGTAGAAGCAGATCCCGCCGGGGGTATGGCCCGGGGTATGCAGCACGGTAAAATCGAGGGTGCCGACCGCGATATGATCCCCGTCTTCCAGGGTGCGGTCCGGCGGCGGTGAATTTTCCGAGCGCAGGCCGAACATGCGTGCCGCGGTGTCCAGCTGCGACAGCATGGGGGCATCCAGGCGGTGGATCAACAGCTGCGCGCCGGTGGCCTCCTTGAGCCGGCGATTGCCGCCCACGTGGTCGAAGTGGCCGTGGGTGTTGAGAATGTACCCGAGCTGGAGCTCATGGCGCGCCAGTTCGGTCAGGATGCGTTCGGCCTCGTCGCCCGGGTCGATGACGGCGGCGGTGCGGGTTTCTTCGCATCCGACAATGTAGCAGTTGGCCATGATCGGCCCGACCGGTAAGGTGTCAATCAGCATTTTGGACCTCGATTTTTCATTCAGGCTGGCTGCGCCGGCGCACCAGGCCCTGGCGGATTTTAACTCGTGAAACCGTCTCGGATAACGGTGCCGGATCCGCAACGGGCTGGACAACCGGCTCCTGGCGGGCGGGTTCGGGGGCCGCAGGGGGCTGCAGCTTCATGCCCTCGTCGTCCTGGGCCAGGGCCAGGTGGATCGCATCCAGGATGCCGTTGATAAAGGCCCCCGATTCTTCGGTGCCGTACTTCTTGCCGATATCGATGGCCTCATTGATCGAGACCTTGGGCGGGATGTCGGCGCAGCAGAGCAGTTCGTAAATCGCCACGCGCATCACGTTGCGATCCACCCCGCCCATGCGGGCCACTTTCCAGTGGCTCGAGAAGCGTTCGATGATCCGGTCGATCTGGTCCCGGTAGCAGCGCACCCCCTCGACCAATTCCAGGAAAAGGGGGTAGGACTTTTTAGGCGGCGGGCAGCTCCGGCAAAAAAGGGCCAGGCGATCCTCTTCGTCCGCATCCGGCCGCATGTCCATAAAAAACAAGGCCTGCATGGCCAGTTCTCTCGCCCGGCGTCGGATTCCCATTTAGGCGTGTTCCACCTTGGAAAGCAGGTTGGCCATCTCCACGGCGCTGATCGCGGCGCTCCAGCCCTTGTTGCCGGCCTTGGTGCCGGCCCTTTCAATGGCCTGTTCGATGGTGTCGGTGGTCACCACGCCGAAGATTACCGGGACCCCGCTGGCCAGGCTCACTTGGGCGATCCCCTTGGAGACTTCGGCACTGACGTAGTCGAAATGCGGGGTGGCACCGCGGATCACGGCGCCCAGGCAGATGACGGCGTCATGGCGCCGGGCGGACGCGACTTTCTGGGCCACGAGAGGGATCTCAAAGGCCCCCGGGACCTTGAGGATTTCGATGGCTTCGGGATCCGCACCGCAGCGGGTCAAGGCATCCATGGCTCCTGAGGTCAACTTCTCGGTGATAAAATCGTTGAACCGGCTGACCACCAGGGCAAACCGTTTCCCTTCGGCGTTGAGCCCCCCTTCGATGATCTTCGGCATCCGGTGCCTCCTTTTCAGTCGTTCCAGCGGTCGTGGGGTTATTGCCTTCTGGCCGGCATCTTGAGCAGGTGGCCCATCTTGAGCTTCTTGCACTCCAGATAGCAGCGGTTGAAGTCGTTGGGGGGCACTTCGATGGGCACCTGTTCGACGATGCTCAACCCGTAGCCCTCCAGCCCGACGATTTTCTTCGGGTTGTTGGTCAGCAGGCGCATCTTGCGCACCCCGATGTTGCGCAGCATCTGGGCCCCGATGCCGTAATCGCGCAGATCGTCCTTGAATCCCAGCTTGAGGTTGGCCTCTACCGTATCCAGGCCCTCTTTTTGCAGCGCGTAGGCCTTGAGCTTGTTCACCAGGCCGATCCCGCGGCCCTCCTGGCGCAGGTAGAGAATCACCCCGCAGCCCTCTTTGTCGATCTGTTCCATGGCCTTGTGCAACTGGTCGCCGCAATCGCAGCGCCGGGAGCCGAAGATGTCGCCGGTCATGCACTCGGAATGAACCCGGACCAGAACCGGTTTTTCGCGATCGATTTCTCCCTTGACCAGGGCGATGTGGGTCAGGCCGTCCAGGGCGCACTCGAAAGCCATGATTTTGAAGTCGCCCCCGTAGAGGGTGGGGATTTCGGTTTCGGCCGCCCTTCTGACGAAAGACTCGTTGCGCACCCGGTAGGCGACCAGGTCGGCGATGGTGCAGATGCCGATGCCATGGCGCTGGCTGAATTTTTCCAGAGCCGGCATGCGTGCCATGGTCCCGTCTTCGTCCATGATTTCGCAGATCACTCCGGCCGGTTTGAGCCCGGCCAGACGGGCCAGGTCCACCGACCCCTCGGTCTGGCCCACACGCACCATCACGCCGCCCTCGCGGGCGCGCAGTGGGAAGATGTGCCCGGGCCGCACCAAGTCCTGGGGGCCGGCGTTGTCGGCCACCGCCGTGCGCACGGTGGTGGCCCGGTCGGCCGCGCTGATCCCGGTGGTCACACCCTTGGCCGCCTCGATGGAGACGGTAAACCCGGTTTCAAAAGGGGAGGTGTTGTGTTCCACCATAAACGGCAGCTCGAGCCGATCGCAGGTTTCGCCCGTCAAGGAAAGGCAGATCAGGCCGCGTCCGTACTTGGCCATGAAGTTGATCGCTTCGGGGGTGACCTTCTCGGCCGCCAGGCAAAGATCCCCCTCGTTTTCCCGGTCCTCGTCGTCCACCAGGATAACCATGCGCCCGGCACGGATTTCCTCGATGGCCTGTTCGATCGAAATGGTTCCCATGGGATTTTCGATTGCTCCTTGAACGCGTCAACGCCGGCGCCGGCCGAAAATCGTTTCCGGCCGCCAGGTAAGACCGACGGTGGATGAAAGGTATCTTTTCTATGTCAGGGGGTCTAGCCTGTCAAGGCTTTAGCGATGGCCGGCCCGCTCACAAGTAGCCGGAGCGCGCCAGCAAGTCGAGGCTGACCCCCTTGGCGGGCGGTTCGTCTTCAGTGCCGCCTCGCCGGGAAGTCAAAAATCGTTCCACGTATTTTCCGATCATGTCGGTTTCGATGTTGACGGCGGCCCCGATGGGCTTGAAGCCGATCGTCGTCAACGCGGCCGTGTGCGGGATGATGCTGACCCAGAATCGATTCTCGGCGCAACGGTTCACCGTCAGGCTGATCCCGTCGACGGCCACCGATCCTTTGGGGATCAGGTGGCGTGCCTGGGCTTCGTCCAGCGCGATTTCCACCACCACGGCATTGCCCTCCGGGCGGCGCGTGACGATCCGGCCCTGCCCGTCCACGTGGCCCGAGACCAGGTGGCCGTCGACCCGGTCCGAAAGGCGCAAGGCGCGCTCCAGGTTAACGCGCTCGCCGATTTTCAGCTGTCCCAGGCCCGTGCAGGCGCGGGTTTCCGGCGATACATCCGCCCTGAAGCGGCGCCCAAAGAGCGCCACCACCGTCAGACAGGCCCCGTTGACCGCGATGCTGTCGCCGATGCGGGTGCGCTCCAGATCGAAATCGGCGCCGATTTCCAGGCGAAGCCCCTCTGCGCCGGGTGTGTGGGCCGTGACCTGGCCGAGACCTTCGATAATACCGGTAAACATGCTATCCGTTCCCATGGGGGCCGGGTTTCAGGTACCCGCAGACAAGGATGTCCGCGCCCAGAGGTTCGATTTGCATCCCGTGCACCGCCAGCGCTTCGGCCATGCGCGGCACCCCCGGCCCGCTGCAGATCGGCACCCCGTCGTTTCCGGCCAGCAGTTTGGGCGCGTAGAAAAACATGATTTTGTCCACCACCCCGGCCTTGATGGCTGCAGCCCCCACCCGGCCGCCGCCTTCGAGCAGCACGCTGGTGATTCCACGTCGGCCCAAAAGAGGCATGAGGGCCGCCAGATCGATGCCCTCTTCGTGAATCGGGCAGCATAGAACTTCGGCCCCGGCTTTTTCCAGTTCACGGCCCCGGGTTGGATCGGCTTCCCGGTCGCATATGATAAGGGTCCCGGCCGGCGAGTCAAGCTGAAGCATGCGCGCCGAGGCGGGCATGCGCAGCCGGGTGTCGAGCACGATGCGCACCGGATCGCACCCGCTGCCGTCCGGCAACCGGGCCGTGAGCTGCGGGTCATCCTTGAGCACCGTGCCGATTCCGACCATGATGGCGTCCATGGTCGTGCGCAGCCGGTGCACCCGTGCCCGCGCTTCGGGGCCGGTGACCCAGCGGCTGTCGCCGCCGGCCGTGGCGATCTGCCCGTCGAGGGTGGCCGCGCACTTGTAAACCAGAAATGGGGAGCCGGTGCGGATGAACTTGATCCAGGCCTCGTTGAGCCGGGCCGCCGCCTCTGCGCACAGGCCGGTTTCCACCGTCAAACCGGCGGTCTGGAGCCGCGCGCAGCCTTGACCGGCCACGTTGGGATTCGGGTCGAGCATGGCCGCCACCACGCGGCGGATTCCGGCCGATAGAATCTTTTCGGTGCATGGCGGGGTGCGGCCGAAGTGGTTGCACGGCTCCAGGGTCACATAGATCGTCGCCCCGGCGGCCAGGTCGCCTGCCTCCTCGATGGCCAGTACCTCGGCGTGGGGACCGCCGGCACGTTGATGGTAGCCGCGGCCCACGATCCGGTCCCCGCGTACCACCACGGCGCCCACCATGGGATTGGGACGGGTGGTGCCCGCCCCGAGGGCCGCCAGTTGCAGGGCCGTTTGCATGTAGTCGGTGTCGCGCTGGGTCATGAAGGCCTGTCAGGTGGACTGCTTGGCCAGCAGCCGGCGCAGTTCGGAAACGAAATCGTTGACATCCCTGAATTCGCGGTAGACCGAGGCGAATCGCACGTAGGCGATGTCGTTCTGGCGGTGCAGCCAGGCCATGACGCTTTCGCCCACCTTGGCCGCAGGGATTTCCTTTTCGCCGGTCTCCTTCAGGTCGCGTTCCAGATCGTCGAGAAACTCCTCGATCTCATTGACGCTGATGTCGAGCTTTTCGCAGGCCTTCTGGATCCCGCTGCGGACCTTGTCGCGGGAAAATTCTTCGCGCCGCCCATCCTTTTTGAGGATCATGAGCGGCATTTCCTCGATGCGCTCATAAGTGGTAAAACGCCGGCCGCACTCGATGCATTCC
Organism: Desulfobacterales bacterium; assembly: GCA_963668645.2. GTDB lineage: Bacteria > Desulfobacterota > Desulfobacteria > Desulfobacterales > UBA2174 > UBA2174. Next base: position 278,996 of record CAXXWC010000019.1, on the reverse strand, counting down.
CGGCGGCGGCGGATCTCCATGGCGTTTTTGCTCAGGCGCGAATCGATTACCTTGTCCTCGGATTCACCGCAAAAAGGGCACTTCATCAAGACCCTCCTTCCCCGGCCGGGGCCGGTGCCTCCGTTTCGAAACGCCGAACGGTCACACCGGCTTCCCGGAGCATGGCCTCGCTCATGGGGTCGGCGTACCCGGAAAGATAGACGATGGTCTGGATGCCCGCATTGATGATCATCTTGGCGCAGATGCTGCACGGCAGGTTGGTGCAGTAGAGCGTGGCGCCGTTGATGCTGACCCCGTGATAAGCCGCTTGAATGATGGCGTTCTGTTCGGCATGTATCCCGCGGCACAGCTCATGGCGTTCTCCGGACGGAACCTGTAGCTGCGTGCGCAGGCAACCGGTTTCGGCGCAGTGGGCTACCCCGGTGGGCGCCCCGTTGTAGCCGGTGGCCAGGATGCGCTTGTTCTTGACCACCACCGCGCCAACCGCCCGTCGCACGCAGGTGGACCGCCGGGCCACGAGGCTTGTGATGTCCATGAAATACGTGTCCCAGGAAGGGCGCGGCGCCGGGGCGGAGGCAGTCATCATTCGATTCTCATACCACCGGCCTGTCAGGGCCGAGGTGGGGATAGATGGGAAAACGCTCGCAGAGCCGGCGCACCTTATCGCGGATTCGCCCCAGGCGGGCATCGTCCTCGGGATGTCGCAGGACTTCGACCATCATTTCGGCGATGGCCTCCATTTCCGCTCGCCCCATCCCCCGGGTGGTCAGGGCCGGAGTGCCGATGCGGATGCCGCTGGTCACCAGGGGCCCCAGGGGATCGAAGGGGATGGCGTTTTTGTTCACCGTGATGCCGGCCTGTTCCAGGGCTGCCTGGGCCGCCTTGCCGGTGACCTTCAGACGGCGCAGGTCGGCCAGCATCATGTGATTGTCCGTTCCGCCCGAGATCAGATCGACCCCCCGGTCGACCAGGGCGGCGGCCAGGTGCCGGGCGTTTTGCACCGTCTGCTGCTGGTATTGGCGGAACCCTTCGCCCATGGCCTGCTTGAAAGCCACGGCCTTGGCCGCGATGACGTGCATCAGGGGGCCGCCCTGGATTCCGGGGAAAACCTGTTTGTTCAGCGCAGCGCCGTGCTCGCGCCGTGCCAGGATCAGCCCGCCCCGGGGGCCGCGCAACGTCTTGTGGGTGGTGGAGGTGACCACATCGGCATGGGGCAGGGGGGAGGGGTGGACTTCGGCGGCCACCAGCCCGGCGATGTGGGCCATGTCCACCATCAAAAAGGCGCCCACCTCCGCTGCCGTGCGGGCCATGGCGGCAAAATCGATGATGCGCGGATAGGCGCTGGCCCCGGCTACGATCATGCGGGGCCGGTGGCGTTGGGCCAGCCGGTCGAGCTGGGCGTAGTCGATGCGGCCGGTTTCGGGGTCGACCCCGTAGTGCATGAATTTGAAAAGCCGCCCCGAGAAACTCACCGGGCTGCCGTGGGTCAGGTGCCCGCCGTGGGCCAGATCCATGCCCAGGATCGTGTCTCCGGGTTCCAGCAGCGCGAAGTAGACGGCCATGTTGGCCTGTGATCCGCTGTGGGGCTGGACGTTGGCGTATTCAGCGCCGAAAAGGGCCTGGACCCGTTCGATGGCCAACGATTCGGCCTGGTCGACGAATTCACATCCGCCGTAGTAGCGCCGGGCCGGATAGCCTTCGGCGTACTTGTTGGTCATCACGCTCCCCTGGGCCGCCATCACCGCCGGGCTGGCGATGTTTTCCGAGGCGATCATTTCCAGGGTGGTCTGCTGGCGTTCAAGTTCGAGGCCGATGGCGTGCCAGATCTCCGGGTCCACCTGTTCGAGTCGTTCAGTTTCCAAAGGTGGTTTCCTTGCGTGTATGGATCGGTTCAAGATGTCCGGATCAAGGTGCTTCAAGCACCGATCCGGTCGAACATCGCGATGCGGCGTTGGTGCCGGTCACCCTCGAATTCGGTTTCGAGCCAGACCTGCACGATCTCCAGGGCCATGACCTCGCCGATCATCCGCCCGCCCATCACCAGGATGTTGGCATCGTTGTGGCGCCGGCTCATGGCGGCGCTCAACGGCTCGCTGCACAGGGCGGCGCGCACGCCGCCAAACCGGTTGGCCACCATGGACATGCCCAGTCCGGTTCCGCACATCAGAATGCCGCGGGTAAACTCCCCGCTGGCCACCCGGCGCGCCACGGCCATGCCGTATTCGGGATAGTCCGAGGCGGTTTCGATCTGAGGGCCGGCATCTTCCACCTCTATGCCACGTTGAAGGAGGTATTCTTTGACCCGGTTTTTCAAGGGCCAGGCTGCATGGTCGGATCCGATGATGATAGCGGATGGTTGCATTGAGCGTCCTTATTGGGGAGGTGAAACGTTAGGCTTTAAGCTTTCAAGCTCTTTCTTTATCCAAACCACAGCCGGAGGACAAGCCTAAACCTTACCGCCGCAAGGACTTCAGCACCAGGCAGGCATTGGTGCCGCCGAAGCCGAAGCTGTTGGTCATGGCCGCTTCGATCGTTGCCGAACGCGCCGTGTGGGGCACGTAGTCGAGGTCGCAGGTCGGGTCGGGATGATCGAGGTTGATGGTGGGCGGTATGGTCCCGTGGTGAATGGCCAGGGCGGTAATGGCGGTTTCGACGCCGCCTGCAGCCCCGAGCAGGTGGCCGGTCATCGACTTGGTGGAACTGACTGCGATCCGGGCGGCATGGGGGCCGAAGACCGTCTTGATGGCCTCGGTTTCCAGCGTGTCGTTCAGGGGGGTGCCGGTGCCGTGGGCGTTGATGTATCGGATGGCGGCCGGATCAAGGCCCGCATCGGCCAGGGCCGAGCGCATGCAGCGGATCGCCCCCCCGCCGTCCGGGGCCGGCTGGGCCAGATGAAAAGCGTCGCTGCTGAGGCCGTAGCCGGCAACTTCGGCGTAGATCGAAGCGCCCCGGGCAAGGGCCTGCTCCAGCGTTTCCAGGATTACGATGCCGGCGCCTTCGGCCACCACGAAGCCGTCTCGATCCCTGTCAAAGGGGCGGGAGGCCTTCTGGGGGTCGTGGTTGCGGGTCGAGAGGGCCTTCATGGCGTTGAAGCCGGCGATGCAGGTGGGCGCCACCACCGCTTCGGTGCCGCCGGCGATGGCCGCCGTCAGGCTGCCGCGGCGGATCATGGCCGCCGCCTCGCCTATGGCATGGGCCCCGGAGGCACAGGCGGTGGTGACCGAGAGGTTGGCGCCACGGACCCCGAAAAGGATCGAGATCATCCCCGGCGCCATGTTGGAGATCATCATGGGGACAAAAAAAGGGCTGACCCGCCCGGGGCCGCGGTCGGAGATCACCTGGAAGGTTTCTTCCAGCAGGGAAAGACCACCCATTCCGGAGCCGACCACCACCCCGGTGTTTTCCGCTGCGGAAGCATCGATGGTCAGGCGGGCGTCTTTCAGGGCCATGCGGGCTGCGGCGCAGGCAAAGGCCACGAAAGACTGGGCTTTGGCGGCCAGCTTGCGCGGCAGAAAATCGTTGGCCGCAAATCCCCTGACCTCTCCTGCGATGCGGGTTTGGAAATGGGAGGCATCAAAGCGGGTGATCGGCCCGATCCCCGATCGCCCCTGGCAAAGGCCGTCCCACGTCGGTCCGGTGCCGATGCCCAGGGGGGTGACCAGTCCGATTCCGGTTATAACGACCCGTACGCCCATGGGCAGCTACCGGCTCCGCACAAGACACTGGCCGGTGGAATCGGGGCTGGCCGGCGGTTCAGTGCGGTGTTTTTTTGTTCAGTGGCTGTTGATATAGTCGATGGCATCCTGAACCGTTTTGAGCTTTTCGGCGTCTTCGTCCGAAATTTCAATCTCGAAGGCCTCTTCCATCGACATGATCAGTTCGACCAAATCGAGGGAGTCGGCCCCCAGATCGTCGATAAATGAGGCTTGGGGTACGACATCCGACGCATCCACGCCGAGTTTCTCGGCGATGATTTTCTTTACCTTGTCTTGAACGGACATGTTTCCTCCTGGTCTTGTGACAATCGATACTGGCAGTGAAGGTGGACGGGATGGATCACATGTACATGCCGCCGTTTACGTGAAGGGTCTGACCGGTGATATAGCCGGCGTCCTCCGAGGCCAGAAAGCGGACCGCCGCCGCCACCTCGGCCGCCCGGCCTATCCGGCCCAGAGGGACGGTGGTCAGGGCCGCTTGCCGGGCAGTACCATTCATGGCGGCGGTCATCTCGGTTTCGATCAAACCGGGAGCCACGGCGTTGACGGTAATATGCCGCGGGGCCAGTTCCCGGGCCAGGGATTTAGTCAGGCCCAGAAGACCGGCCTTGGCCGCCGCATAGTTGGCCTGTCCGGCGTTGCCGGCCACACCGGCCACCGAGGAGATCAGAATGATGCGGCCCCTGCGCTGGCGGATCATGACGCGGGCGGCGGCCTTGGTGCAATGAAAGGCTCCGGTCAGGTTGGTGGCGATGACCGTGTCCCAGGCCTCCTGGCCCATACGAAGGATCAACCCGTCACGGTTGATGCCCGCATTGCACACCAGAACGTCGAGGCTTCCGCTTTCATCCACGGCCCGGTCGAAAAAAGCCTTCACGGCCTGCGGATCGCAGACATCGGCGGCCACCGCTACGGCACGCCGGGCTCCGCGGCTCAGGCATTCCTTTTCGGTTTGTTCGGCGGCGGCAGCATTCTGGCGGTAGCTGAAAAAGATCGACGCACCGGTCTCGGCCAAGGCCAGGCAGACCGCTCTGCCGATGCCCCTGGATCCGCCGGTCACGGCGACTGTGCGATGTAAATCTTCACCCATTGGTGGCTCGGTCGCTCAGGCAACGAAGATGCGCCTACGAGGAGATTGGAGACCGCCGTTTCGAAGACTTGATCAACGGCGGGAACCACGCAATCTACATTCTGGGCGAGGGGCGCCGGATCAGGTCATTCCTCGCTTTCCGTGATGCTGCGGCCCTTGTAGCTGCCGCAAGCAGGACAGGCATGATGCGGCAGGCGTTTTTCACCGCACTGGGGGCACGGTACCACATTGGGTGCAGCGGTTTTCTTATGCGTGCGGCGCATGTCCCGTTTGGATTTGGATGTTTTATGCTTGGGTACGGCCATATTGTTCTCCTAACTGACTGAATTGGTTTTTTAAACAGAAAATGCCCGCAAGCGGGCGACTTGTTACTAATGAAATCCCCCTGGCTTGTCAAGGGATTTCCCTGCAATCATTGCGGTCTTGTTGTTATGACCGGACGGATGTGCTATCAGGGCACCGACCGGCGAACGGTATGAACCGGCCGCACTGCTCAGGTCCGAAGGGCAGTATAACAAATAGAACGCCGGTTTGCAGCGCCGGCCGGCAATCTGGACCGGCGGCGCGCAAATCCGTCGATATTGAAAGGTCGCCATGGATCCCATCGTTACCCGTTTCCCCCCCAGCCCAACCGGATACTTGCATGTGGGCGGGGCTCGCACCGCCCTTTTCAACTGGCTTTACGCCCGCCATACCGGCGGGCGCTTCGTGCTGCGCATCGAGGACACCGACACGGTACGCTCCACCCAGGCCTCGGTGGACGCCATTTTTGAAGCCCTGCGCTGGCTCGAGATCGATTGGGACGACGGGCCCTATTTCCAGTCCCAGCGTATCGAGATCTATCTCGACTACGCGCGGCGCCTCTACGAGGCGGGCCATGCCTACTATTGCACGTGCAGCCCTGAAGCGGTGGAGGAGATGCGCCGCCGGGCCACGGCGGCCGGCGCCAACCCCCGCTACGACGGTACCTGCCGCGAGCGCGGGCTCGGCCCCCAGCCCGGGGCGGTGCTGCGCTTTCGCGCTCCGGCGACCGGCACCACGGTTCTGGACGACGTGGTCAAGGGGAGCATCGTTTTCCAGAACAGCGAACTGGACGACTTCGTGCTGGTGCGCAGCGACGGGATGCCCACCTACAACTTCGTGGTGGTGGTGGACGACATCACCATGGGGATCAACAGCGTGATCCGCGGCGACGACCACGTGATGAACACCCCCAAGCAGATCCAGATCTACCGTGCCCTGGGGGCCCGGCTGCCCGTATTCGCCCATGTGCCCATGGTGTTGGGGCCGGACCGGACCCGCTTGAGCAAGCGCCACGGCGCCATGTCGGTGACGGCCTACCGCGACATGGGGTACCTGCCGGACGCCTTTATCAATTATCTGGTGCGGCTGGGGTGGTCCTGCGGGGACCAGGAGTTTTTCACCCGCCGGGAGCTGATCGAAAAGTTCACCCTGGAAAACATCGGCCGCTCGGCCGGGGTTTTCGACTTGGCCAAGCTCCAGGCCCTCAATGCGGATCATATCCAGGCCAACGGCCCGGAGGCCCTGGTGCCCCACCTCGAGCCGATCCTGGCGCGCAGCGGGCTGGCGGCCGGCGATGTGCCGTCTTTGGCCCGGGTGATCCGATCCTTGCAGCCGCGCAGCAAGACCCTGGAAGAGATGGCCGAGCAGGCCCGTTTCTACTTCGAAGAAGAGGTCTCTTACGATCCTGCGGCCGCCAAGAAGCTGTTCAAGCCGGCGACCCTCGACCCGATGCAGCGGCTGGCCGCAGCCTTGGAAAAGATCCCCGAGTTCAGCGAAGCGGCCCTCGAAGCGGCCTTTACCGCGGTCATGGACGCCACCGGGCTCAAGCTGGGCAAGATCGCCCAGCCGGTGCGCCTGGCGCTCACCGGGCGCACGGCCAGCCCGGGGATTTTCGAGACCATCGAGGCCCTGGGACGCGAAAAGACCCTGGCCCGGTTGCATCAGGCCGTCAAGTACCTTCAAGCCGTGGCCGAGGCCGAGACCTGAGCACCAGGCCGGGTCGCACGGCCGGAGGAAGGCTCGGTACGGCTTCAAAAAGAAGGGATGCCCCTGGTTCTGATAAAAACGGGGGTTGACGGCCGCGGTCGGTTCGATTATATTCTGCGGTCGTTGTTGAGGGATCGTCTAGCGGCAGGACGACGGGTTCTGGCCCCGTTAACCTAGGTTCGAATCCTAGTCCCTCAGCCAAAAAAACTCAGGGGGCGGCGAGGTTACTCGCCGCCCCTTTTTTTATGGATCCGATTGACAAAGACCTGGGCTGCCGTTTACCTACAAGCCATGTTGGACACCCTGCATGCCGAAATGTTGCTGCGCCGAGGGCAACGCGCGATCCAGGCCGGACGCTTGAACCAAGCCCGGGACGCCTTTGAACGGGCCCTGACCCTGCGGGCCGACTTTGTGCCGGCCATCCTCTACAAGGCGGTGGTTCTCGGCGAGGGGGGCGACCACGGCGAAGCTCTCGACTGGGCCGGCCGGGCCGTAGCCCTGGCCCCGAGGCGGGCCGCCTACCGGCTTATCCAGGGGCGGCTGGCCTATGATGCCGGCAATGACGAGGCGGCGGCCCGATCTTTCGAAGAAGCGATCCGGCTGTCCCCGGACAATCGGCTGGCAGCGGGCTACCGGCTGCTGGTGCGCATCCACTGCAGCCTGCCCGGACCCGAAGCGGCTGGCCTGGACGCCCTGGACCGGCTTCTGGTCAACACCAGCTCCGCCTTTCAGGCCCGCTGGCTCGTGCTTTGCGAAACCGCCCTGGGCACCTTTGCCCCTCACGGGCGCAGCCTGGCGCTTCAGATGATCGCCGCGAGCTACCTGGACTCGCCGCCCGATGGTCCTTCGCCCTTCTACCAGCGCTGGTGGCGCGCTTTGAAGGCATTCGGCGAGCGGTTGAACAATTTCAGTGCGGCGCGCCGCGAGACCCGGGCCCTGCGCCAAGAGATCGGGCAGTGCTTGAAGGCCGGGGACGGGCAAGGGGCCCTCCACCGTCTCGAAAAGGCCATCGAACGTTCGGGTGGGGATGAGGACTTGTCGGACCAGTACCTGGATCTCTGCCTCTATCAGGGCCGCTATGGACCGATTCTCGAAGATCTGGGAAGCGAAACGGATATCCAGGGCCTGGAAGACCTGGCGGCCCGGCAAGACGAGCCGGGAATGGGCCGCAAGGTGGATGCCGAGATCCAGCGGCTGACCATCCTGGCCCTGGTCCGCTTTCACCAGCAACGGTGGCAGATCGCCATCCGCCTTTTCGAGGCGGTGGCCGCGGCCGATCCGCGCGACTATATCGCCCCGTACTTTCTCGGGGCGGCCCATCTGGCCGCCCACCGGCCCCAGGCAGCCCGGGAATGGTTCGCCAGGGCCGTGGCACTGATCAATCCTGAGATCTGCCGCCTGCGGCTGCAAGAATGGCGGCGGTGTCTTGCCATGCAGCCGCGCCCGTAAGCTTGGATTTGCCGGCGGTCCCCTCGACCTTGAATTCGGCAGCGATAATCGTTAGCATGAGCGGCATTGCGTTTCGAAGAAGGATTCCACCCCTAGCTTTGTTTGGTGGTCATAGATGAAAAGAATCGGACAGTTGGTCTCGATGCTGGCACCGGTCTGTCTGGCTGTGGTTTTGTTCGGCGGATGCGACCAGATGATTCTGCTCGATCCCAAAGGCCCCATCGGCCAGACCGAGCGCTATGTCATTCTGACCGCCTTCGGGCTCATGCTGCTCGTGATCGTGCCGGTGATCGTCATGGCGCTCTGGTTTCCCTGGAAATACCGGGAAACCAACACCAAGGCGGTCTACGCCCCCAAGTGGAGCCATTCGAAAACCATCGAATGGATCGTCTGGACGGTGCCGGCCGTCATCGTGACGATCTTAAGCATCCTGATCTGGCAGACCACCCACCGCCTCGACCCGTACAAACCCATCGAAACCGGGGTCGCGCCCATTCGCATCGAGGTGATTTCCCTGGATTGGAAATGGCTTTTCATCTACCCGGACCTCGGTGTCGCCAGCGTGAACGAACTCGTCTTTCCGGCCCGCGTGCCGCTGAACTTCCGGATCACCTCGGCCTCGGTGATGACCTCCTTTTTCATTCCCCAGCTCGGCAGCCAGATCTATGCCATGGGCGGGATGCAGACCCGCTTGCACCTGCTGGCCGACGAGCCGGGCACCTATCTCGGGCAGAACCAGCAGTACAGCGGCCGCGGCTACACCGAGATGAATTTCGAGGCCATCGCCATGTCGGCGAAGGACTTTTCGGCCTGGACCGACAGGGTCAGCCAATCGCCTGAAAAGCTGGACATGCAGCGCCTGGACGCGCTGGAAACGCCCAGCCTGGCCGACCCGGTGCGCTATTTTTCATCGGTGCAACCCGGTCTGTTCGACCACATCCTGCAAAAATACGGCATGTCCATGGAGATGAAACCCATGGACATGAACGCCAAGGCCGGAGATCCGGCGCCCGGTGCCGGGCACATGCATCACGGTGCAGCGGAGGGGAACTGACATGTTCGGACGCTTGAGCCTCGCGGCGATCCCCTATCACGACCCCATTGTCATGGGGGCCGTGGCCGGATCGATCCTGGCGGGCATGGGGATTTTTGCCCTGATCACCTACTTTCGTCTCTGGAAACCGCTGTGGACCGGGTGGCTGACCAGCGTCGACCACAAGCGGATCGGCATCATGTACATCATTCTGGCGCTGGTCATGCTGCTGCGCGGCATGGCCGATGCTGTCATGATGCGCGCCCAGCAAGCCATCGCCGCAGGCCTGTCCCACGGATTCTTGCCGCCCGACCACTTCGACCAGGTCTTCAGCGCCCACGGCACGATCATGATCATCTTCGTGGCCATGCCGTTTCTTACCGGGCTGATGAACATCGTGGTGCCGCTGCAGATCGGGGCACGGGACGTGGCCTATCCTTACCTGAACGCCGTCAGCCTCTGGCTGACCGCCGCCGGTGCCGGGCTGGTGATGATCTCCCTGGGGGTGGGGGAGTTTTCCCGGGCCGGTTGGTCGGGATACTCCCCGCTGACCCAGCTGCAGTACAGCCCGGGCACCGGCGTGGATTACTGGATCTGGTCGATCCAGATCGCCGGGATCGGTTCACTTTTAACCAGTATCAACTTCCTGGTGACCATCCTCAAGATGCGTGCTCCGGGCATGACGCTGATGCGCATGCCGATCTTCGTCTGGACCGCCCTGTGCACCACGGTGCTCATGCTGCTCTCCTTTCCGGTGCTGACGGCCACCCTGAGCCTGCTGAGCCTGGATCGCTACCTGGGGATGCACTTTTTCGGCAACACCATGGGCGGCAACATGATGATGTACGCCAACCTGTTCTGGATCTGGGGCCACCCGGAAGTCTACATCGTGATCCTGCCGGCTTTCGGCATCTTTTCGGAGGTGGTGGCCACCTTCGCGCGCAAGCGGCTTTTCGGCTATACGTCCCTGGTCTATGCCACCGCGGCCATCATGGTCCTTTCCTTTTCCGTCTGGGTGCACCATTTTTTCACCATGGGCGCCAGCCCCAACGTCAATATCTTCTTCGGCATCACCACCATGATCATCGCGGTGCCCACCGGGGTGAAGGTCTTCAACTGGCTCTTCACCCTTTACAGGGGCCGCATCCGCTTGGCCACGCCCATGTACTGGACTCTGGGCTTTATCACCACCTTCGTGCTCGGCGGGATGACCGGGGTCCTGCTGGCCGCACCGCCGGCCGATTTCGTGCTCCACAACAGCCTCTTTCTGGTGGCCCACTTTCACAACATGCTGATTCCCGGTGCGCTTTTCGGCTACTATGCCGGATTTGCCTACTGGTTTCCCAAGGCCATCGGGTTTCCCTTGGACGAAAAATGGGGCAAGCGGGCCTTCTGGTCCTGGTTCGTCGGCTTCTACCTGGCCTTTTTCCCCCTCTATGCCCTGGGGCTGATGGGTATGCCGCGGCGCATGTGGCATTACGCCAACACGGCCTGGCATCCCTACCTGATCGTGGCCGCCGCCGGTGCGGCGGTGATCATGCTCGGGATCGGCTGCCAGATCATCCAGCTCATCGTGAGCATCCGCGACCGGCACGCCACCCGCGACCTGACCGGAGATCCCTGGGGCGGCCGGACCCTGGAATGGGCCGTGGCCTCGCCCCCGCCGGTGTACAACTTCGCCGCCATCCCGGTGGTGCACGCCATCGACGCGTTTGCGGACATGAAGGAAAAGGGCCTCGCCCGCCAGCGGCCCGAGCGCTATGAGGAGATTCACATGCCCAAGAACACGGCCTCGGGATTGGTCAACGGGGGCCTGGCGGGCCTGTTCGGCTTTGCAATGGTCTGGCAGATCTGGTGGCTGGCCGCCGCCTGCGCCGCAGGGATGGTCATCGCGCTGATCCTGCGTGCCGCCGACGAGGATACGGAATATGCCATACCGGCGGCCGAGGTGGCCCGCATCGAGGCCTTGGGCGAGCGGCCGATTGCCGCTGCCGTGTAATGTCAACCTTCAACCGGTGTGAATCATGACGACCTCCTCGACGATCGATGCCGTTGCCGATGGCCCATCCGGCCACCCGGACACCGTCGCCAACCAAGTCCTGGGCTTCTGGCTCTACATCATGAGCGACCTGGTCCTGTTCGCGGCGGTCTTTGCGACCTATGCCGTGCTGGGGAGCAACTATGCCGGCGGACCGACCGGCAAAGAGTTGTTCGACCTGCCCTACGCCTTTGCCGAGACGTTGCTGCTGCTGTTCAGCAGTGCGACCTACGGCATGGCCATGCTGGCCATGCACGCCAACCGCAGGGAGCGGGTCGTCGCCTGGCTGGGGGTGACCTTCCTGCTCGGTCTCGGCTTTATCGGCATGGAGATCTACGAATTTCGCCACATGATCCTGGCGGGCAGCGGACCGTCGCGCAGCGCCTTTCTTTCGTCTTTTTTCGCTCTGGTCGGCACCCACGGCAGTCACGTGGCCTGCGGCCTGCTCTGGATCGCCGTGATGATGGGCCAGCTTCTGACCAAGGGGCTCACGGTGCCGGTGCAGTCCCGGCTGCTACGGCTGAGCATCTTCTGGCACTTTCTCGATATCGTGTGGGTCGGGGTGTTTACCATGGTTTATCTGATGGGGGTAATCTAGATGGATCGGACGCCAGTGCAGCGGGCCGGTGCGGCAACCGGCAGCTTCAAGTCATACGCCGTCGGATTTGTGCTATCCATCGTGCTCACCGCGGTGGCCTTTGCCCTTGCCATCAACGGCCGGGGGCTGCCCCGGGCCCTGGTTACATCGGGGATAACGGGTGCCGCCGTGGTGCAGATTCTCGTGCACCTGCACTATTTTCTGCATTTGGACCGCAGTTCGGCGGCGTACTGGAACCGCATGGCCCTGATCTTCACCGTGCTGATCATGGCCCTTTTCGTCGGCGGCACGTTGTGGATCATGACCGATCTTAATTTTCGCATGATGTGAACATGCTCGGCGCCCTGGTGAAAAGATACCTGCAGCTGACCAAGCCGGCGATGGTGGCGGGCAACCTGGTGGCGGCGGCCGGTGGCTATTTGCTGGCCGCAAGGGGCAATCCGGACGGGCCGCACCTGCTGTCGATCCTGGCAGGCATCGGCATGGTGATGGCGGCCGCGTGCGTGTGCAACAACTGCATCGACCGGAAAATCGACCGCAAGATGGCGCGTACCCGAAACCGGCCCCTGGCCAGCGGTAAGGTGGGGCCCGGGTCGGCCCTCGTTTACGCAGCCATCCTGGGCCTTGGCGGCACGGCCGTGCTCTGGGCCTTTGCCAACCCGTTGAGCCTGGCCATTGTCCTGGCCGGTTTTGCGGACTATGTGATCTTTTATACCCTGTTGTTGAAGCGCATATCCGTATACAGCACGCTGGTCGGCAGCCTGGCCGGCGCGGCCCCGCCTCTGGCCGGCTATTGCGCCGTGAGCCCCCACTTGGATGCCGGGGCCTTGATCCTGCTGGCGATTTTCAGCCTCTGGCAGATCCCGCACACTTACGCCATCGCCGTATTCCGGCTGCGAGATTACACCGCCGCCGCCATCCCGCTGCTGCCGGTCCGCCATGGCACGGCGGCCGCCAGAAAGCATATCATCGGCTTCATCCTGGCCTTCGCGCTGGCCGCGCCGCTGCTGACCGTCTGCGGTTACACCGGCATCCGCTACCTGGCCGTCGCCTCCATGGTCGGTCTGGCCTGGCTGGCACTGGCCTGGGCCGGGCCGGCGGCATCCGATGATTCGCGCTGGGCCCGGCGGATCTTCGTTTTTTCCCTGGTGGGCATCACCGCGCTGAGCGTCATGATGGCCGTGGATTCCGTGCAGCCGACGGTTTTAGCGGCGTGGCTGATGTAGTCAATATACACGAGGCCAATAGACCGGGAGCGGGACATATATGGTTTCTTTTTTTGGCGCGTAACCTCGCCCGATTGTGCTTACAGCTTTCTCTGAAGCCATATCAATTATCCAGAAATCGCAGCAATCCTCTTCGATATCAGACAGAAATTGTATTTGATATGAGTGCCCGGCAACGGCTTCAAACTCAACTTTTGCGGTTACGGGAATCCCCTTCCCATCGAAGGCGGCCGTTACAACAGTCTTGCCTTCATCTATCACAACCGGATCGTCCCAGTGTTTTTTGTCACCGGCGAGTCTTTTGCCGTTGATATCCATTACATATACGACTTCTTCAAACATCCATTCCTCTTTGTTTGATCCAACAATCGTGGCTGTATCATTTGATGCAACCGGAGGATGATACATTAATTCCGCAGGAAGCTCTTTTTTTACAGATGCGCATCCTATAGGCGCAATAAACAAAAAGAGAAGAACTATTGCTTTTAGCTTCATTGCCCATCCTCCTTAACCAACAGAGGTTAATACTTTTCACGGGGCGGGGCTTTTTGCGTTCCAGGACAACGAATTGTGAACGCCCGGCACGGGGTGAACTTACGGGGTGCAAGTCCCCTATGTATGAACCATGTTACTGTTTGTAATCAGTAGCATAAGCTTTAGGCGACGGCAAGAACGCAACCGCAGGGTGCCGGGGCCCCGTCAAAGTCCGAATCCGGCCGGCGGACGTTGGGTTGTGGGCATCGGTCGTCTTCCACCAGGGCCATTCCGAAAGCGAGCAGGGCGAGCAGCGTGCGGGTCGGATGCCCACCCAGCCCGAGAAGCGGAAAAACAGCATTGCACTTTACTTTGACAGGTTACACGGAAGATGCCATACGGACACCCACCTCAAACGCCCGTATGCACTCCGCCGGGAAGACTTCGGCGTGGCGTTTGATTTTCGCATCTACGTCAAACCGTTCCGATTCGTAGCGGCTGTAAGCGCTAAATTGCAGCGTATCAGTGGACAACAGCAGCTCGCATGGGCCGAAATGATTTTCAAGAGCCGACCTGGTCAAACTGAAATGGTGGTCATAGCCCCTTGCAAGGACGCCCTCGCCTTTTACGTTCATCGTATAGAACAAAGCCGTTTGGACGCGTCTCGGGAAAAGAGACTCCGGGTTTTTGGAATATTTGTTGTAAGGGAAGCAAAGACGCTCGATCAAGGCCCGGGTGGAAGCCGATTCTGCGCCGTAATAGACGGGTGTGCCGATGATCAGGGCATCGGCGTGCCGGACCCGGTCGAGCACGGCGGTCAGATCGTCCTGAATCGCACATACCCCGTCCTTTTTGCGATCGAGCCTCTTGCATGAAAAGCAGCTGATGCAGCCGGAAAAATTCAGATCGTAGAGCTGAACCAGCTCGGTATGCGCACCGGCCGAGGCGGCCCCTTCCAATGCCTTGTTGAGCAACGTGACCGTGTTCCAGCCCTTTTTTCTCGGGCTGCCGTTAAATGCCATAACATTCATCACAATCATCCTTACCTGTTGTAGTCGGTTTCAAAAAGTCAGGGTTTTCCCTGCTGCCTGGCTGAAGCCTCATTCCAGGGGCCGTTGACGGGCTGGGATTCGATTCAGGACCTGCCCCCTTTGGCCAGGGTTGAGCGTGCCGGGCGTCCGGTTGGCCGGCTCAGCAGGTGCAGGCCCATGAAAAAGGCCGGAACGGAACCCAAAAAAAAGCCGATGCGAAAGTCGCCGGTGGCGCCCATGATCAGCGCGCAGATCATCGGGTAGGACATCATGCCCGATCCGCCGAAGGCCAGCACCGCGCCGGTGGTGCCGCCGATGTTGCCCGCCGGCGCCAGGCGGGCCACCTCGGACAGCAGCAGTCCGTGCCATCCGATGGCCGAAATGCAGTAGCAGACGGCCACGATGGCGATCATCGGCACCGACCAGCTCGGGTCGTAGAGCCCGGTGATGACCGCCGCCACACCCATTCCCCAAGCGAGCAGCGCAAGCAGGGTGCGTGCCTGAAGCAGGGTGCTGCCGAGCCAGCCCCAAAAGACGCGCGCGAGGATTGCGGCCGACAAGGCATTTAGTGCAGGGTACTATCGGCAAGAAGATGGCCGAAGGCAAGAAGAATTGTGCACTATCGGGGTCAAACAGGAGTTCTGATTTGAAACCGGTCATCTTTTACGCACCCTGAGAGTGCCCGTGCCAATCTGGAGTTGCCTCGGAACGCGGAAACGTTTCTTTTGAGCTTGACTAAAATGTTTTAGATGATGTTTAATATTACCTTCCGGACACCACTGCTGAGGCTGATTGCGGTGTGCTTTAGAACAGGTCCAAAGCTTGGTGAGCCCATAAGGCTGTATGAAGGAAAAGGTTTTTCGTTTCCTTGTATCTTGGGCCATCAAAGAACCGTGTTGTCATAACTGATACCTAACCCAAAACGTTAATTGATGCTAAAGTCAAATGGAAGCATTGCTGATCATATCGTCGCTTATTTTTTCTGCGATTTTTACTTTGGTTTTGGCTTCATATGTCGCTGTTAAGGTTAGGAAGCCGGGTTTCTTGAGCTATGCTTTACTTATGATTTCCGTGAGTTTTTATTCTTTCGGTTATGCCATCGAACTTTCATCATCAACAGTTGGTGGTATATTTAATGCGCTAAAGATCCAATACATCGGTATATCGTTTTTGCCGGTTTTTTGGGTTATCTTCGCTGCTGACTATACCGGTCTTGGCAAGAAGATATTGAGATCTTTATATCCCGTATTTTTCATTATTTCTTTCACGACATTAATTTTGGTCTTTACAAATGAATATCATCATATCTATTTTAAAAACATAGGAGTCATCGAGACAAAGCTGTTTTCGATCTCTGTGCTGGATCGGGGTCCATGGTACTGGTTGAACGTGACTTATGCGTATTCCCTGTTACTTGCCGGAAACGTCCTCTTTTTGATTCTAGTAGCACGTTCTTCAGGATATCTGCGGAAGCAAGCTATTCTCATGTTTTTTTCATCCGTCATTCCATGGGCCGCTAACATACTCTATTTGATAGGGGCGTCAATATATGGCATTGATCATACCCCTTTTTTCTTAACTCTTGTGGGGCCGATTTTTATTTTGGCTCTATTTCGTTTTAAAATGTTCGATCTGGTTCCCATCGCATTGCGTACTGTTTTTGATGAAATGAATGATCCTATTTTTGTGTTGGATACCGGGAATCGGCTCGTCGACTATAACAAGGCGGCTATAGATCTTCTCGGAAATCGTTCAAAATTAATGGTCGGGTTATCCATCGACCAGATTTTCTATAATCATGCTGAATTGATCGATTTGTTGAAGAATAATGTCAGCAATGCGGATCCCATAATTAGTAGCGCCACCGGCGCAACGCAATACTACAGGGTTGGGATTTCAAAACTAATAGCTTCAGAAAAGAGGATAGGGAGTGTGCTGACTTTGCACGACGTCACTTCTGAACAGATGCTGATTGGCCGGTTGCATACCATGGCGACCATCGATGAATTGACGGGAATAAATAATCGCCGGAACTTCATGGTGCTTTGTGGAAAGGAACTGGATAGGGTAAAGAGGAGCCAAAGGCCTCTTGCACTGCTCATGATGGATATTGATTTTTTTAAACGTATAAATGATGAACATGGCCATCAGGCCGGCGATATTGTGCTCCAGAACGTGGCGAAATTTTTATCTGACGACCTTCGTTCAACGGATATTCTCGGTAGATACGGCGGGGAAGAATTCGTCGCAGCCCTTCCTGAAACAGATCGGCAGACCGCTTCGAGCATAGCCGCAAGGCTTAACAGAGGTATCGAGTCGCTTGAGATCCGCTACCAGGATAAAACAATCACGGTAACGATCAGCATAGGTATCGTTGTTGCAGATGCCTGGGATCAAGACATATCACTGGATCGTTGCCTGGCAAAAGCTGACGAAGCCTTATACAGAGCGAAAGAAGAGGGGCGCAACAGGTTCGTTGAGTGCAAGTTAGAGCCTGAGTTTTCATGAGGGATCCTCGGGCCGCCGGTCTCCCATCGAAGCCCGGCAGTTCCTCCGCCATCCTGTCGAATCCACAAGTCAAGCGCCCTATGCGGTTCGCAAAGCTTACCGGGCCGTAGCCCCGGGTAGTGGATTTTCACCCACAGTTTTTTGACAGATGCCAGCCCCTGATCCTTCAGCCGCTGGTTGGTCATACCATTCTGGGTCGCCAGCGTGCGCGAGCTTTATCAAGGGCCTTTGCGTGTAAGGAACATGGGAATGGCCACCCCTGTACGAGTAACCACTCGAAAGGGGGCGGACCATGAAAAAAATCATAAATCAAGAGGGTTGGCGAAAATATTGGCCCGAAAACGACCCGATATTCGCGTTTTCGGGTCTAAAAAGGACGGGTTAACTTTGAGTAAGAGGGAGTTTCTCTCCACCTCTCCTTACCACCAAATGATTCGAAAACTCTATCAGCCCCGTGCGGGCAACATCCGGAAACCGTTCGATCGAGATCCCGTCAGACTTCTGCAGCGCCATTGTTGACCATTGACAACCTTGACCCGTTTCCATGCGCAAAGCATGTTATCCCTGGGATATGATCCGCTCCAGAAGGTGATCGTCCGGCTTGGGCGGTTCCACAAGACGCGACATCGACACTCCACCGCGTCGTAATTGGGTCGCTCACGATAACCTATAGATGTAAATACTAAAAGCTGATAATAATGGTATCCAAAGATGTCACAAGCGGGAATTTTTGCTTTCCTGCTCTTATCGCAAGGTAGGCCTTCGGAGGATTGAAAATCATGGATACATGGAAGTTCTACGATATCACTCACCGTGAGCACTTAGTATGCAATCCCACGAGCGAAGAAAAACTGACCCGTCTCGTGGAGCTTTTGCGCCTCCCGGCTGACGCGCAGGTAGCTGACATTGCGTGTGGTAAGGGCGAATTTCTGATTCGCTTGGCGGAAACCTATGGTGTTCGCGGCACGGGCATCGACATTTCTCCTTTCCACATCGCCGATGCGAAAAGAAGGCTCGATGCGCGGGTATCGAGTCCTGGCATCACCTTCACTCAAATGAACGGTGCGGATTTCAAGCCGGACGAGCCGCACAGCTTGGATCTGGCGTCATGTATCGGTGCCAGTTGGATCTTCGGGGGGCATGTGAATACGCTCGACGCGCTGATTCGTATGGCGAAGCCCGGCGGCTGGGTGATCGTGGGAGAGCCGTACTGGCGGCAGGAGCCGTCAGGGGAGTACCTGGAGGCATTGGAGTGCACGCGCGAAGACTTCGGGAGCCATGCCTCGAATGCAGAAGCCGGAGAGCAGCGAGGAATGGCGCTCGTTCACACCATCGTGAGCAGCAAGGACGACTGGGACAGGTATGAGGGCCTCCAATGGTTAGCGGCAGCCGAGTACGCTCGCACCCAGCCAGATGATCCGGATTTGGCCGAGGTGGTCGAGCGCGTGAGCAAGGCGAAGACGGCATACCTGCGTTGGGGGCGCGACACGCTTGGTTGGGCGATCTACGTGTTCAGATCGCATCCTGCCGCCTAACAAACGGATGAACGCGAGCCGGAACAGGCCATCCGGCTCGTTTTGCTCGGCCTCGTTTGCTGCCGGCCGCGTTATCCGAGACGATAGGAGGCTATTAATGGTTCAATGGAAGGTGCCCGAGTCATACGTATTTAAGGGGCGCATTGTAAAATATGGGGTGATCGGTGATGGCTCTCCAGTGGTGGTGGTACACGGCACACCATGGTCTTCATTCAATCTGCGCCATGTTATTGAAGCGTTATCGAAAAGCTTCACCGTTTATTATTATGACCTTGTCGGTTACGGCCAGTCTGATAAATCGCCCGGTGATGTTTCACTATGTATTCAGAATCAGATATTGGATAAGCTCATAGATCACTGGGGCCTCAAGAATCCTGCTATCATTGGTCATGACTTCGGAGGTACGACAGTTCTTCGAACACATCTTCTCAATGGATGTGATTTCAGAAAAATTGTACTTATTGATCCAGTCGCGATTTCTCCCTGGGGGTCGCCTTTCTTCCAACATGTCAATGCGCACGAAGCTGCTTTTGCTGGCGTTCCGGACTATATCCATGAGGCAATTGTTCGTGCTTATGTCAAAACTGCCGCCTTCAAACCCATTGATGATGCGACACTTGATATGATTGTTCGTCCATGGACGGGGTCGGATGGCAAGGCGGCTTTTTACCGGCAAATTGCGCAGGCAAATTCAAGTTTTACAAAAGAGATTCAGCACTTGTATGGCAAAATTACGACGCCTGTTCTAATCCTTTGGGGACGTGAGGATACATGGATACCATTGGAAAAAGGAGAGGCTTTACATGAAATGATCCCGGACTCATTATTCCATATCATTAATGATGCCGGTCATCTGGTGATTGAAGAGCAACCTGATCGGCTCATTGAAAAAATCAGACCTTTCCTTCAATGAGCCTGTCACATGGGAAGATAAGCGCCGCCGAAGCCGAAAGCGATCTGCTCAGGGCTCCGTAAGCTTCAGCATGTGCTCGCTTTGCCAGACACGAACGATGCGTACATGCCAACTCTGCCTGCGGTACACGATCCAAAAGGGAGGGCGGATCAGTTCACGCAGATTTTCGGACTCGAATTCCGGCGCTATCCGGTCCATGTCCGGCTGGTCCACCAATGCCTCGACAGCCGCGAGGCTCGAAGCCACCAAACGTTTGCCGACGTCCGCCGCTCCCTGACGGAATAATAGGCCAGGATCTCTTCGAGGTCTCGGACAACGGAATCGGCAAAACGGATCGTGACTCGGGCGGGCATCGACAGGTCAATCCCAGTCTCTTCTTGACCTGGAAGAGAGACTGTTCGCATCCTTCCTCAAGGTCGAGCATACCTTTTACGACCGCCCGCATGAACCGGCATTCAAATGGACTTTTTATGGCTTTTGTCGGCGGCCTCTTGCAAGAGGGGATGCATTGGTGTCCCTTGGAAGGGAGCCGGTGCCCAGAAGGTAATCCTGCCAGCTTTCCACCTGTGCCGTTTTTACCCAGGTCGCTTCGCTGCAGCCGCTGGCTGTGGCTTTATTACCCAGCTTATTTTAGTGGCACTCTGCGACCGGCGGTATTTGTTAAAATTATTATCCCATAATATCAGTAAATTAAAATTTCTTTAATTGAGTATGGCTTGTATGGCATGCGGATTGCTTTATTCTGAGACTAAACAACAAGCTGATCCATTGGGTCAGTCAACCTTAACCAAAGGAGTGAAACCATGGCACCTTTTAAAACCACTCTCAGCATATTCGCAGCAATCGCGCTTGTCGGCATCGCTTCTCTGGCTTTTGCGCATGGATCCGGTTATGGCCGCTACGGCAGCATGATGGACGACGACGGCTACGGCCACATGATGGGATACGGCGGCGGATGGGGCCGTCACATGATGGGCTACGGATATGGCGACAACGGCAATGTCTCCCGGGAGGACGCGATCAAAATGGATCAGGCCCGGGACGAATTTTACGCATCCACCAGAACGCTTCGGTCTGAAATCCGCGACAAGCAGATCGCGCTGGAAGAAGCCATGGACAAGGAAAGCCCGGACCAGGCGGAACTCTCCAGACTACAGAAAGAACTCTCCGGGCTTGAGGGCGAATTCGACCAGAAGGCCCTGGCCTATCGGCTCGCGGTCGGAAAGATTATGCCTGAAAGAGGGTATCGAGGCGGCGGTTACGGCCCCGGATACTGCTGGAGGTAACCGGTTTCTTACCATCCGGTAGCGGTCGTGCTGCTGCCGGATGGCGCAATTGGAAAGAAGGCCAACATGAATCGAACCCTGTCTTCAGTGATCGCCATCGCCGCGGCCCTGGTTTTGGGCGGCGGTTTGTTCTGGATGTACCGCACCGGCGGACCGGGAGGCTGGTTTTGCAGCGGATACGGTGCCGGTGGGTATGGCATGATGGGGCACGGAATAGGAGGCGGCATGTTTTTCCTCTGGCTTATCGTCATTATCGGTCTTGTCCTGCTGGTGGGGCGGCTGGGTCGCAACACCGGCTCACCACGCCTCGATGTGCCCGCAGACGATCCGGATGCCCTGGAGATACTCAACCGGCGCTATGCCCGGGGAGAAATCGATAAAGCGGAATACCTGGAAAGGCGCCAGGACCTTGCCCGATAAGGTGCTGCGGGGGATTCCACTGACTCGGGCCGGAGAGCGAAGCGGGGCTGAAGATATGAGAAAAATAGGAGGTGCCCCATGACACAGTGCATCGGCATTGTCGTCGGCAGCCATGGGAAACGTTGGGCGAATGTGCTTACCGCCAGAAAAGAGGCCTGCGGCGGTTGCCATGACCACGGCGGCGCCTGCAGCGCATGCCCGGCAGCTTCCGGGAAAATAGAAAGCCGCGTGATCAACCCCGTCGGCGCCCGCACCGGAGACATGGTCCGTATCGAGTTGGCATCGACCCATCTCTTCACGGGGGCGGCGCTCTTTTATCTTCTCCCGGTTGCCTTGATGGTGCTGGGGGCGGGAACGGGGACATGGGCGGCGGGCGCACTGGGCGCTGCCACCTCTGCCTGGGCCATCCTGGGATGCCTCGCCGGTGGGATCGCCGGATTTGTCGCTGTGGTCGCCATCGGAAGAAGTGCCTACGCGGCAAACCGTCTGACGCCCGTGATCAAGTCCGTCGTAAAACGAGGCCCCCTGGAACCTGCCTCCTCGTGTCCGCGATGCCATGGTTAGAACCGGTTTCAGCCCCCTCCATTTCCCGGTTTTCGGGAACCTCTCTCCCTACTTGTTCCCGAACACCGCGGGCGGTTTTTGGGTGTTGCCGGTGGCGTTGGGGAAGTCCTTGGTGACATATGCCTTGTGGCCGGTTTCGATCAGGTGCCCGGCTTCTTGCATGAAGTTGGCGAACCGGAACTTGCACTCATAGAATCCGTGCCACCAGGCGTAGTCCGGGGCCATCATCATCGTGCCCATGCGCGCCCGGCGCCCCTCGTGGTGCCACAGCTCGTAGAACTCGTGCTCCAGGTGCTCGTCGAAAAATCTGGTCTGATCGAGCAGCCCTTTAGCATATAACTCGTCGAGCTTGGCCTTGGCCGGCTTGAAATAGACCTCGTTGTACTCCTCGACGGCCTTGTCGAAGCCGGTGTAGAAATCATCGATCCACGAGTCGCCGTGGCACTGGCGACAGACGTCTTTCATCTTCCCGCGTTCGGCCTGCCAGTCTGTGCCGGCCGGAAAAGCGGCGAAGTCCTTGGGGCGGACCGTCAGCGGCGCCTGGGTCTCCCAGGAGAGGCGTTCGGTGACGTCGTGGCTGGTGAGGACCTTGCCCGTGCCCGACATGTGGCAGGCCGCGCAGGTGGGAGCGCGGTAGTCCACCCCGGCGGTCCAGGTGCCGCCGGCGGCATTGAAGTTATACTCGTCCTTGTATGCGTGGTAGATGGTCCCGTGCTTCGACTCCTCGTAGATCTCGATCTGCGGGTGGTCCGGGCCGAGGTGGCACTGGTCGCAGGCCTCGGGCATGCGCGCCTCGGCCACTGAGAACCGGTGCCTGGTGTGGCAGGAGGTGCACGCTCCCTTGCTCCCGTCCAGGTTGAGCCGTCCCACGCCGACGTTGGGCCAGGTCGCCGGGTCGAGGTCACCGGCACCGTCGATGGCGATTACCGTTCCGTGGCAGTTGAAACAGCCGGTCTTGCGTTCGTTGTCCGAGTTCATCCCCTTGTTGAGCCAGGGGTCGATCTTCCAGATGATCTCGATGGTGTTGGCGTGCTTCGAGCGGCTGTACTGGGTCACTTCGTCCGGGTGGCAGCGCGAACAGTCCTTCGGAGTGACGACAGAGGCGATGGGCACCTTGTAGCGGCTTTTGCCGTAAGGCAAGTCCGAGCGGCCGTAGTACTTCTCGTGCCCCTTGGCGATGTCCACGTCGCCCGGCTGGACCAAGTGGCAGTCGAGACAGGTGATGTTGGCGTTAGCGTGCCGGCTGTTGGCCCAGTCGGAGAAGATTCCGGGGGTGGTCGCCCGGTGGCATTCGATGCAGGCCTGGGCCTCGGGCGGGACGTTGCGCTCGATGCGGTACTCCTTGGCCTTGGGATAGTTGGGTTGTTGGGCGATGGCGTTCCCGCCGATCATCAGCAGGACTGCCCCGAGGCAGACAGCCAAACGCATCCTTTTCATCGTCATACTCCTTTCCCCGTTTGCGGGCGTTCCATGTCCAGCCTTTCCACGCGCAGTCCCTTGGCCTGGTAAGGGGTCTTGCGGTACTGGCGGTACATCATCTGGATCTTGTCGTCGTGCACCAGATCGTAGTGGCAGTCGACGCACTTTTTTTCGTAGCCGGCACGGGCGTAGAGGACGCTACGATGGGCCAGCATGGCGCCGCGCCGGGCCGGCATGAAGATCAGGTTGCGGTGGCACTTTTGGCACTCCTCATTAGTGAAGCCGGCGTAGGCGGCCTGGCGATTCTTTTCCCGGTCGTACGTTTCGATGAGGAAGTGTTTCACCACGTCCTTGGCGCCGTGGTAGGTCTTGGCAAAGAAAAATTCAAAGGTCCGGTGGGGGGCGGGCAGGTGGCAGTCCATGCAGTCGGCCACCACCCCGGGGGCGTTGTTGGTGTGGGTCGAGGCCTGCCAGGCGCGCACGGCCGGTTTGATTTCATGGCAGGAGGCGCAAAACTCTGGGGTCGATGTGCGCACCATGGTGTAGTAGGTCATGGAAAAAAGAGGAAAAGCGATCAGGATGCCGGCACCCACCAGCAGGGTGACAGCGAGCATGCGTTTCATGGCGATCCTCCCTTGGGGCGGGGTTTGAAACGTCCGGGAAAGGCGTCCCAGCGGGGGGCGGCACCTCCCGCCTCAAGCCGTCGGGCTTCGTCGGAAAAAGTGCCCAGGCGGTGCTTGAGTTCGTAGAAGCCGTGCCACCAGGCGTAGTCCGGGGCCATCATGGCCGTGCCCATGCGGGCCCGGCGCCCCTCATGGTGCCACAGCTCGTAGAATTCCCACTCCAGCGGCTCGTCGAAGTACCGTTCGCCCGACAGGAGGCCGGCTGCGTAGAGGGCGTCCATCCGGACCCGGGCCGGGCGGTAGTAGGTGTCGTTGTAATGGGCCACCGTGGCGTCGAGGTTGGCGAAGTGGCCCCTCGCCCAGATTTCGGCGTGGCACTGGCGGCAGACGGCGACCATCTTGTCCCGTTCGGCCTGCCAGGTGGAGGCCGCCGGCAGAGGGGCGAAATCCTGGGGCCGCACCGTGAGGGGAGCCTGGAGTTCCCAGGCGAGCCGTTCGGTGACGTCGTGGGTTCTGGCAACGGTACCGGCGGCCGACATGTGGCAGAAGGCGCATGTCGGTGCCCGGAAATCACGACCGGCCGTCCAGCGCCGGTCGTCGGGGTCCCATTGCCAGCGGTGTCCCTCGGCGTTGTAGATGGTCCCGTGCTTGGATTCGTTATAGATCTCGATCTGGGGGTGGTCCGGCCCCAGGTGGCACTGGTCGCAGGCTTCGGGTTTGCGCGCCTCGACCAAAGAAAACAGGTGGCGGGTATGGCAACTGGAACAGCTTCCCCGGCTGCCGTCGGGATTGATGCGACCGATGCCCACGTTGGGCCAGGTTCCCGGATCCGGCCGGCCGCCGCTCACCTCGACCCGGGTGCCGTGGCAGGCGAAACAGCCGGTGGTGCGCTCGAGTTCGTTGTTCATTCCGTCTTTGAGCCAGGGATCGATCCGCCACATGATCTGGTGGGTGTTGGCGTGCTTGCTGCGGGCAAACTCTTCGGCCTCTCTGGGGTGGCAGCCGCGGCAGGCGACGGGGCTGACCACCGGTGAAATCGGCTGGATGGTCTGTTCCAGGTGGCTTTTGAGAATCAGGGCATCGTTGCCGGCCCGGTGGCACTTGTAGCAGTTCACGTCGAGGCGCCCGTGCGCGCTGTTCTTCCAGTCGGCCACTACGGCGGGCGTCTTTTGGCTGTGGCATTGGACGCAGCTTTCAGCCGGCAGCACCGCGGCCCCGGCGCTGCCCGGGGCGCTCGCGGGCAGCCAGGCCAGGGGCAGCCCCCAGCGCCAAACACCGATGCAGGCCAGGATCAGGAAAATCAGCACCAGGTTGGTGTAGGCCATCACCACGAAGATCCGGCGCATCCTGCCGCCTGGCGCTTTGCCGCCACCTGCGGCCAGCGGGCCGAGCCGGGGAACCTTTTCAAGGACCTCCTGACCGTGGGGCGCGCCGGCCATGGCGGCGGTCAGATCGGCACCGGCCTGGTGCTTGCCGAAGTGCCGCCCGCCTTTCCATTTTTCGCTCGCCGAGACGTCGTAGACCGTACCTTCGAAAACGATATGCGCCGGCCGGCCGTCTTTGCCGTCGGCCGATGTAAGGGCAGGTGTGGTCAGCGGATCGGCGTCTGCCGGCGGCTTCAGGGTCGCGGTGCGCATGCGGCGATGGACAACCGTGGCAGCCGTCAACCCGATGGCGGCCATCAGGGCGAAGAGGAGGATCTTGACCGTGAGCATCAGGCCGATGGTGTTGTCGACGAACTGGGCCCAGCGGTCCATCCGGTACCAGGTGAGGTAGACCCCGGTTACGGTGAGCACCGCCATGCAGCTCATGCCGAGAATGCGCTCGGCTTTGGGCAGGCCGCCGGTGAGTTTGGCGGGTCCGACGAAGATGTGGATGTAGAAGATCGCCCCGCAGAAAATCACCGCGGCCAAAAGATGCAGATAGCCCAAGGCCCAGCGCAGCACCCGGTGCCCGGGCCTCTGGAGGGCCTCGGCCTTTTCGAGTACCGTTTGGCTGATGGGGTAGCGGTAACCGTTGCGGATGTAGGCAAGTCCCGCGGTGCGCAGTGGGCCGCCGGTTGACGCGTGGTGGCAAAAGGCGCATCCCTTGCCGGTGGTCCGGGCATAGTCCTCCGTGGCCACGGCCGGGAGAGCGACCATGGTGCCTGACAGTACGATGAGCCAGAACAATAGCGTGCGTCTCATCCGCTTTGCGATAATCCCTTCCACCGCGTGGAAAAAGCCACCCGGTGACATGGGGTGATTGGTGTTGTGCCGCACTGGTTTGGAGATGGAGAAGGGGAAGATGCTTCAATTAACTGATTTATAGAACATATTTCGAGGCGAAGTCAAAAGCTGTGCATAAAATGAATGCGAGCCATGTTCTATGGCTCTATGCATGAGGGTGCTATTTTAGCTGATCGTAGATCAGGAGCAGGGCCGGGCAGGGGAGGGCGTCACGCGAAAGCGGTTCAGGTCAGCGATTCCTTCCCACTGGGGCAGTCGCGGCAGGGGGCCTTGGATGCATACCAGGGCCGGGGAGCGGTCGGCCAGCGCGTTGATTTTGGCCCAGAGGGTCGTATCGCCCCAGTATTGCGGCGGGGTATCGGCGGCGGCAACGGCCGCGAAAATCTCGGCCGGCGTTTCGCACCCCTGATCGATCGCCGCCAGGGCCATGGATTCGAGCCGGCCCAGGCCGCTTTCAGGATCGGGCAGTTCCTGGCGCCAGCGGGTCACTGCGGCCGGCACCCAGGGCAGGGGCGCGTCAGAGGTCCGGGCCAGTTGGTCGAAAAGGGCCGGATTCTGGGTGGCAAAGGCCCGGTCCACAACCTGGGCGAAATCGAACTGGGCCGCGGTCACCGGCCGCCGGCGGTGGTAAAGCGAGGCCATCTGCCGCGGGTCGAGCTGGCCCAGCCCGTGGAAGGGTACGATCCCGTCAAAGGCGTCGACGCAGATCAACTCGGTGCTCGATCGCACGGCCGGCGGCAGGATCGCCAGGATATGGGCCAGCATGGCCTGGTCGAAGAGGCAGGCGTCGAACCAGAGTACGACGGAATCGTAACGGTCCGCAGCGGCCAGTATGTCGTACTGCTCGGCGAGGGTGCGCAAGACCAGCTCCCGGCCGAGGCCGCCGCCGGTGGTCTCTTCGAGGAAGCGGGCCCGCGCCTCGAGAACTTCTGCGCCGGGCCATCCCGGCTGGCGCGGCCCGTCGTAGAGGATGTCGTGCCAGACAAAGACTTCGCCGGGCACCCCGGAAGCGGCCAGGCTGGCGCCGGCGATGTCACCACCAGTGATGTTCAAGGGGGTTTTCATACCGCAAATATACTCCCGCACTCCAGGGCGTCAAACCGAGCATGGCGGTGAACGTTTCTACTGAATGGCCTGAAGGTCCGCTATGGCATCCACCACCATACCGATGCCGGTGGTGATCAGCAGGATATCGTTGGCCACGCGCACGTAGCGGTGCCTTGGCGGCGGCGGGCCGAGCACTTCGATCACCCGTGGCGGAAGATCGTAGAAGATCACCCCGCGGGGGAGCTGTTTGCCGACCGCCCACTTTCTTGGCGCTCGCGGCGGCTCGCAGCGTTTGCCGTTGCGCACCAGCCCGGGAGGGCAGTGTCCGGAACGCCAGTGTTCGCTGAAGTAACGGCGCACCGCGTTGCGCGCCCGATCGTCAAAATGGTGTCCCGCCGCCTTGCTCCGGCCCGTTTGCGACTTTCCAACGGCTGCGCTCCTGGTCTTCCCGGCGGCCTTGCGGCCCTGTTTGAGGCCCTGTTGGCCACCGCCGCTCGTGAATCCGGGCTGGCCCTTGCCGTGGCTGGGCCCGCGGTCCTGGCTCTGGGCCTGCTGGTGTTTACCGCCCTTCTGGCCGCTTTGGCTGGCTTTTCCCTGACGATCGACCTGGCCACTTGTTTGCCAGGTCTTCTCGGACCGGTCTTTGTCGTCTTTCGATTGGGGTTTGGCCCAAAGCGGGCCGCTTGTGAAAACGCCGATCCAGGCACTGAACACGACAACCGCCACCGCTGATACCAAACGATTCATCCGTCATCTCCTGTCGCATGAAGTTTGAACAACACGCCGCGGTGTCAACGAAGCCGACGCTTTACATACGCTATCATATGTGTCTTCTCGTTTCAATTTTTGCCAGTACACCTCGGCTTCGCTCGTCGAACAGCTGATACCCGGCAGACTGCGCTTTCCATCATCGCGCACCCCGACAGCTTACCGCTCAAGCCCAACATGACCTCGGTGACCTTTGGGGTGTTGATCTGATCCACCGATTTCGAATCCGCCTCAAAAATCACTTTTTCGCAAATTTGCCCGTAATTTCGCAAGATCTCCACAGACAAGTTGACGGGCTTCTTGCTAAACCCATACTCACAGTTTTCTTAACAAAGGCTAAATCCCTAGGGCCGATCCAAACAAACTGAGCAACAACAGCGATGCGCTTCGAGGAAGTGATCCGCTGCGAGTTCAAAATCCAAACCGTCATGGAGGTGCATCAGATGGATACATTTATGAACATCGCTCAGCTCGTGGAAAAGGGGCAGATCCA
Source organism: Desulfobacterales bacterium (assembly GCA_963668645.2). Classification (GTDB taxonomy): domain Bacteria; phylum Desulfobacterota; class Desulfobacteria; order Desulfobacterales; family UBA2174; genus UBA2174. The sequence continues at coordinate 250,527 of CAXXWC010000019.1, read as the reverse complement.
GGAGGCCAAAGAGGCCACCCGAAAAGCGCTGGAGGTGGAACACATTCCTGCCATGGACATCCTCAACCAGGGCCTCATCGCCGGGCTGGATGCAGTAGGTAAGGCCTTCGCCTGCCAGAAGGCCTTCGTGCCCGAGCTTATGACCGCCGGCATGGCCATGAAGGCGTCTCTGGATCTCTTGCGTCCCACTTTCGAAGCATCCGACGCTCCACCCAAGGGCACCGTGGTCATCGGTACGGTGGAAGGCGACGTGCACGATGTGGGCAAGAACATCGTGGCCATGATGCTCCAGGGGGCCGGGTTCAAGGTTCACGACCTGGGCATCGACATCCCCCCGGCCAAGTTCGTGGCGGCCGTCGAGCAATACAGGCCGGACATTCTGGCCCTCTCGGCCCTCTATACCCCCACCCGCCTGGCCATGGCCGAGACTGTCAAGGCCATGGAGAGCAATGGCCTGCGCGACAAGGTCAAGGTGATCATCGGCGGGGCTCCCATTGACCAGAATTTTTGCACCCTGATCAAGGCCGACGGTTATGCGCCGGATGCTCCCCAGGGAGTGCAATTGTGCAAAAGATGGCTTTCCTAACTCCCGGCGATGGGCTCAACCCGCGGGCATAAGGAGGTACCGGCATGCTGACGGATAAAATTTATGAAAACAGACGATACAAGATCAACGAACTGCGGGCCAAGAACGAAAAGATGTCGCCCCGCGAGCGGGGTTTAAAGGCCATCAATTTCGAGGAGGCCGACCGGGTGCCCATCGACAACTGGATGGTCCCGGAGATCAAGAAACGCTGCATGACCTACTGGGGTCTGGAGAGCGAAGCCGAACTGCTGGATTTTCTGGGGGTGGACATCCGTGACAACTACGGGCCGGCCTATGTGGGCCTGGAGTTCAAGACCCATTCCGACGGTACGGTGGAGGATCTGTGGGGCGTGCGCCGCCGCAAGGTGATTTACGGCAAGGACACCGACCACGAGGGCACCTTCACCGAAGTGGCCTATTCACCCCTGGAGCACATGCAGACCGTCAATGAGATCGATGCCTACCCCCGCTGGCCGTCCCCGGACTGGTGGGATTATTCCAATCTTAAGGCGGAATGCGAGGTCCTGCACCCAAAGTACTTCGTGCTCAACAAGGGCGACCGCCTGGACCGCACCGCCCAGCTCAAGCCCATGATGTACCTGCGAGGCATCCAGCAGACCTTCGTCGATCTGGCCATGAACCCCAAGATCGTTGAGTGCATCCGCGACCATATCCTCGAATACTTCGTCAATTACAACCCCAAGGTTTTTGCGGCCAGCGGCGGGGAATTCGACATGTTCATGATGGGCGACGACATGGGCGGCCAGGGCGGCCCCCTGCTCAGCCTGGATATGTGGCGTCGCTATTTCCGGGACGGCTTCCGCAAGTACTGCGACATCGCCCACAGCTTCGGCCTGAAGGTGATGTACCACACCTGCGGCGACGTCTACGCCCTGATCCCGGATTTTATCGAAAGCGGCCTGGACTGCCTGCAATCGCTCCAACCCCAGGCCACCAACATGGACATCAAGCGCCTGAAGCAGGAATTCGGCCAGGATCTGAGCTTCCAAGGAGGCATGGACATCCAGCAGGTCCTGCCCCTGGGCAAACCCGAAGACGTCCGCAAGATGGTGAAGTACGCCATGGACAACACCAAGAAAGGCGGCGGCTACATCATCTGCACCTCGCACAACATCCAGGTGGATACACCCATCGAAAACGTGGCGGCTTTGTTCGAAGCGTATCACGAGTTCGGCGTTTATTAGATCGCTGCCGGATGCCGCCAGGGCGCTCCGGGAAAATGGCCGAAACTCTATGATGCTGAAAGGGTGGACACCACCACATGGAAATCATCGGTGAAAAAATAAACACCACACGCAAGGCCGTGGAGGCGGCGGTGCGGCAACGCGATGCCGCCTTCATTCAGGATCTGGCCCGCCGCCAGGCCGAAGCGGGCGCCGCTTACCTGGACGTCAACTCCGGGCTGCCCCTGGACCCGGATGAGGAAGCCGCCGACTTCGAATGGCTGGTGCCTCTGATTCAGGAAGCAGCGGAGCTGCCCCTGTGCCTGGATACGGCGCACCCGAAAGTGATGGAAGCAGGGCTGCGCCTGCACAAGGGGCGGGCCATGATCAACTCGGTCAACGGAGACCCGGCCGTTCTGGAATCCATCCTGCCTTTGGCCGGGCGCAACCGGTGCAAGGTCATTGCCCTGACCACCAACCGGGAGAAAAAAATTCCGGCCAACAGCGCCGAAAGGCTGGAAATTGCCAAGACCATTGCCCGCAGTGCTGAAGGGTACGGGATTCCCCTGGAAGATATTTACTTCGACCCCCTGGTCCTTTCCCTGGCCACCGACCAGAAAAACGCCCTGGTATTTCTGGAGACCTTAAAGGCGATCAAGCGTGAACTGCCGGGCGCCAGGACGGTCTCCGGCTTGAGCAATATTTCCTTCGGGCTTCCTAAACGCAAGCTGCTGAATCAGGCCTTTTTGATCTTGGCCGGATTTGCGGGCATGGACGCAGCCATTGCCGATCCCACGGACAAGGCGCTGATGGCCATGATTACGGCCTCCGAGGCCCTTGCCGACAAGGATGCCTTTTGTGCCCGCTATCTACAGGCCTTCCGGGAAGGTCGGCTGGACTATTAGCGCCGCCGTGACCGGGAGGGGCGGGGAGGTCTGATTCGAGTTTAGCAAAGCACTGCCCAGGAAACAGAAATTTTTCAGAAGGGGGGTGTCCTATGAGAAACGTTTATTTCACGATCATGGCGGCTTTTATCCTGTGCGGAACTTGCGTTGGTTGTTCGGCGGAAACCGCCCAGCAAGGCGGCTCGAAAGAGGTGGCTCTGGTGCTCGTCAAGGGTGTCGCGGGTCAGGCCCAAGGCAAGCTGGTGATCGACACGGCCAACGGCACCGATCTGGCCATCCGGATCAGCGGCCTGGACCCCAAGGGGCTTTACACCGCATTTTTTGTAAATACAAAAAGCAAGATGTTCGAGGGGATCGGCCCCGCGCCCCATGTTCTCACGGTCAGCGAAACAGGCGAGGTGGACTTCAAGACGACCATGAAGAAGGACATCTACAAGCGTTTCGTGCAAGTCGGTATCTACCTCAACCCGAGCGGTAAGCCCATCGGCAATCCGGTGGGCGTGAAAGCGAAATTGGGCGCCCTGATCAAGAAGGAGACACCCAAGCCCATTCTCATGGGCAATCTCAGGCAAGACCAATAATCGGGTCGGCAGAAGGCGTCCCTCGCCACGCGCAGCCCGTGCAGGAGGAACCCAGGAGGAACCAATGACCACAGGAACCATGTATGATACGAGCACGATGACCGGTGCGCAGATTCATTCCGCTTGGCGCAGCTGGCAGGTCAGGACCTTCGTCACTATCTGGATTACTTACGGAACCTTTTATCTGTGCCGCGCCAACATGTCCTTCGCCTTGCCCGGCATCGCGGCAGAGTTCGGCCTTTCCAAAACCATGCTGGGCCTTTTGGGCACAGCACTCTTCGTCATGTATTCCATCGGTCAGTTCGTCAACGGTCAGCTGGGCGACAAATTCGGGGCCCGCAAGCTCGTCTTTGTGGGCATGATCGGCTCGGCCCTGCTGAACATCATCTTCAGTTTTTCCACCGCCTTTGCCTTCATGCTGGTGGTGTGGGGGTTGAACGGCTACTTTCAGTCCATGGGTTGGGCGCCCCAGGTCAAGACCATGGCCAACTGGTTCACCGTGGCCCAGCGGGGAAAATGGATGGGGCTCATGGGGTCCTGCTACCAGATCGGCAACGCCTATTCCTGGTTGCTGGCCTCCTACCTGGCGGCCAACTACGGTTGGCGCACCTTGTTCTGGGTGCCGGCCGGCCTGTTTCTGATCTCCTCGATTCACTTTGTCACCCGCCTGCGCAACGCTCCCGAAGAAGTGGGCCTGCCGCCCATCGAGCAGTTGCGCAAAGTCGTCTCCGGTGAAAAAGCGACCCTCGATTCCACCTCCGCGCCGGTGTGCAAAGTGACCGAGGACAAGCACATGGGTTTTGCCTACACCTGCAAAGTTTGCGTGGCCAACCCGCGCATCTGGGGTGTGTCGCTCGCCTTCTTCTGTCTGGACATCATCCGTTACGGCTTTTTCTATTGGGCACCGGTCTTTCTCATCGAGGCCCAGGGGGCTACGATCAGCAGCGCGGGCCTTACGGTGGCTATCCTGCCCTTGGCCGGTTCTGCAGGTGCGGTCGTTTGCGGCTGGGCCACCGGCAAGTTTTTCGACAACCGCCGGGCACCGGTCATCTGCCTCTGTCTGTTCGGCCTGGCCATCTTTTCCTACCTGTTCTATTACGCACCGCCGGGGGCCTGGATCTGGAGCCTGGTCTGCCTGGCCCTGATCGGCTTTTGCACTTACGGGGCCCACGTTCTGATGGTGGGCCATGCGGCCCAGGATTTTGCCGGCCGCAAGGCCGCCGCCTCGGCCGCCGGTTTCATCGACGGCTTCGGTTACATCGGCGCCGCCATGACCGGAATCTTCACCGGTTGGCTGGTGGACCAGTATGGATGGACGGCCGGCTTTTGGTACTGGATCATCGCGGCCCTGGTCGCGGCATTCATCATGTTGACGCTCTGGCGGGTGCCGGTGATGGAAGAATCCGACTGAGCCCGAGGCCCTTTTGACCTGAAGACGCGCGGATCCGAGCGGGGGAACTTCGTTTTAGTCCAATTGGTGTCAAGCGACAGGGCGTTCCCCCGCCAAATCGGCATTGCCTAAAACTGCTAAGGCACAATCATGAAAATGGAAGTCCTTTTTCTACCCGAAGGCCGGAAAGCGGAAGTGGAAAAAGGGGCATCCCTGCTGGAGGCCGCTCGTGGCGCCGGTGTGGTTTTGGATAGCGACTGCGGGGGGATGGGAAGCTGCGGCAAATGCCGGGTGATTGCCCATGAGGGCCTGACGCCTCCCACCGCCATGGAACTGAAACAGATCGATTCCCGGGATATTGCCCAAGGGGTGCGGCTGGCCTGCCAGGCACGGATTACAGGCCCGGTGCGCGTGACGCTATTGTCGTCCGTTGCAGCCAGGCACCATATTCTGCAAGAGGGCGTCTCGCGGGCCGTGCGGCTCCGGCCCGCACTGGTAAAACTTTTTTTACCCTTGAATAGCGACGACTGGAAAACAAACGGGCCCCTGGCCGGTCTGATTCGGGAGCGCCTGGGCCAGGCCGGCGTGCGCTGTGCCAGCCTGGATGTTTCCGCTCTGCAGAGCCTTGGCGCCATCGACCCGGCCGGCCAGGAAGGTCTGACCGTCCTGCTTCACGAGAACCAGGTCCTGGGGGTTGAACCCGGCGATACCTCCCGTCAGTTTTGGGGCCTGGCCGTGGACATCGGCACCACCACGGTGGTGGGCTACCTGCTGGACCTGACCACCGGCCGGATGGCCGGTGTGCAGGCAGCCCTGAACGGGCAGCAGATCCATGGTGCCGATGTCATCACCCGCATCGACTACGCGCTGCATTACCCCCGGGGACTCGATCAGCTACGGCAATCGGTTCTGTCCACCATCAACGGCATCATAGACAGTCTCTGCCAACAAGAGGGCCTGCCCAACCAGGCTGTCTACAGCCTGATGATCGTGGGCAACACCACCATCAATCAACTCTTCTGGGGCATCCTTCCCCAGCTTTTGATCCGGCCGCCCTACAACCCGATCTCTATCGAAGGACTGAGGGCTCCGGCCAAGGATCTGGACATTCACATCAACCCATTGGGTATGGTGTTTTCTCTGCCGCTGGTTTCCGGTTTTATCGGCTCGGATACCGTGGCAGTCGTGCTGGCCACCGGCCTGCACAAGAGCCGCAAGCCCAGAATCGCCATAGACATCGGCACCAATGGCGAAATCGTTCTCAGTGACGGGCAGCGCATGGTGGCTTGCTCCTGCGCCGCAGGGCCCGCCTTCGAGGGCGCCCACATCCAGTGCGGTATGCGCGGTTGCAGTGGGGCCATAGACCGGGTCGATTTCGAAAACGGCAAAGTGGTCTGTCGTGTCATCGACCAGGTCCCGCCCCGGGGCATCTGCGGGTCCGGCCTGGTGGACGCCGTATCCGGGCTTCTGGCCGCCGGGCTTGTCACCTCCGACGGTCGGCTGCTCACCGGAAAAGAAGCCGCCGGCTCTGTCTATGCCCACCGGTTGAGCGAAGAACCCCTCGGTCAGTTTTTTTTGACCGAGGGGGACCGTTCGCCGGGAAATCATCCAGTAGTCATTACTCAAAGAGATATCCGGGAATTGCAGCTCGCCAAAGGCGCCATGCTGGCGGGGATACGGATAATGCTTGATTATCTGGAACTGAAGTCTGAAGATATTTATGAAGTACTACTGGCAGGGGCTTTCGGCAACTATGTGCGCGCGCGCAGCGCCATGGGGATAGGCTTTCTGCCAGCCTTTCCCCGGGCGAAAATCCGGCAGGTGGGAAACGCGGCTGGCAGTGGAGCCCGTATGGCCCTGCTCTCCCGGGTCGCTTACAAAGAGGCGGTACGCATTGCCGAGCGGATCGATCACATCGATCTGGCACGGACGCCTGATTTTCAACTCCAATTTATTCATGGCATGGCCTTTCCGTCATGAGCTGGCATGACCTGATACCGAAGGCCTCCATCTCCCAGGAAACCATCGAAGCCTTGGGCCCGGTGATCGAGGGCCAGAGACTGTTTAACCAGGCGCATTACCGCGACGCTGAGAATGTTTACTTCAAGGCCCTGGAACACTATCCTCCCAGAAGCGCCGGTCGGGTTCTGATTTACAACAAACTGGGTATCCTCTATGAAAAGATCGGTGACCTCCGGCGGGCTTTGGAAAGTTACGAAAAAGGTGTGCGGCAGGGGGCCCTGACGCCCTTCACCTATCAGCGCATGTGCTGCCTGCACTTGGATGCGGGCCGCTTTTCCCAGGCGTTGAACTGTGCCCGGCAGGGTATGCAGGTACTGAAGGAAGCCCGCACCAATATGCCACAAGAGATCTACTTCTGGTTCGTCTTTCAGAAGTTGAAGCATAAAGTTGTCCGTCGTATGCGTATTGCGAAGGCGGCGAGTGAAGCAAAAACAGCGTGATGAATAGCGAGGCCCGGCACAAGGAAGGAAACACAGCTTTTCTGCAAGAGGAGGATGGAGCACTGCTGCCGATGGCACGCCCTCTAAATATCCGGCCGTCTGAAGGAAAGTGCTGCCACAGGCAGCGCCGGCTTCAACCCGGAATGCCTGCCAATCCCCAAGTGGAACGGTGCCGCACTTTGAAGATATCAATGAATTCGGTTCGACAGCTGGAATGCGCCATCGTCAAGGGAAACACGAAAAGAGTCGTTTCCATAGCTGAGAAGTGCTTGCAGGAAGGCATTCCACCGGCCATCCTCATCGAGGATGGCATTCTCAAGGGGCTGGCAATCGTCGGCGAGAGGTGGAAGACCTATGAATATTTTATCCCCAATGTGCTCGTGTCTGCCATGGCCACCAAACTTGCCCTTGGCACACTTCAATCGGTGTTGAAGGCGACAAGGGGGCCCGCCATCGGAAAGGCCGTCGCCGGTACCGTCCGGGGAGACGTTCACGATATCGGGAAAAACATCCTTTTGATGTTTTTGGAGGCCTCGGGGTTCGATGTCATCGATCTCGGCATCGATGTTTCTCCCGAGCATTTCGTCAAGATGGTCAAAAGCGCCAAACCGGACCTTCTCCTGCTTTCCTGCCTTTATACGGTTACCATGCACGCCATGGAGGATACGATCATCTCCTTGCGCAAAGCCGGTCTCAAGGGGAAAGTCAAAACGATCGTCGGCGGCGCGCCCATCACCCAGGAGTTCGCCGACCAGATCGGGGCCGACGGGTTCGGGGTGGATGCCGTTGACGGCGTAAAGAAGGCCAGGGAGTTGATGGAACAAAAGAAAGCCTGAGCAAGTCCGCCGTTGCCGGAAAAAGTTATGCCTAAAAGATTGGTGACCAATTTACAGGAAGAGAAGCTCCTGCTGCGAATGCTTGGTTCCTTCCGGGAAGCCATGAAGTTGGAGGTATATCTGTTTCCGGTCACGAACCAAAATGGGGTCAGGTCCTTCAATGATATCGGACATTCCTATTGCCGGACCATCCGCAGCTGCCAGCTAGGCATGGACAATTGCCTTCAGGATATCAACCGGGCCATCAACCTCTCCGTGAAGACCGGAGAGCCGTATATTTTTCAATGCCATGCGGGGATGATTGCCTTTACTGCGGCTTTCAAGGGCAGAGACGGCAGTACGGCGGCCTTCGTTTGCGGGCCGATGCTGCTGCGTCCGCTCAATGCGCAAATCACGCAGGGCGTTGTGGATGGGGGCCAGAACCTCGGCATAGACGAACAACAGCTCCTGGACAGCCTTGGTAACATTCCCATTTATTCGGAGCGCAGGGTTCAGGCTGCGGCCGATCTGCTTTTTCTGATTGCCACCTATTTTTCAAAGATCGATTTGCTGACCATGCACCAGCAGCACGAAATCTCCTTCCAGCAATCGCTGCTTGCCGAGGGATTGTTTTTAAGCAAATTTTCAAAATTGGAAGAAGAGGAGGATGTGCCGATCCAACCACTATCCTCGAAAAGGGAAATATACAAAGAAAACGAACTGATCGACCTGATCAAAATCGGCGATCGGAAAAAGGCCAAAGCACTTCTGGACGAAATTTTGGGTACCGCCCTGTTCCGAAGCCATCAGCACATCGGAATCCTCAAGGCCAGGGCACTGGAAATCATTTTCGTCATCGCCAGAGCCGCCGTGGAAGCGGGGGCGAACCTGGAAGAAATCTTGGGCTTCAAATATCAGTGCGTACAAAACCTTTCAAATGACGACTCCCAGCAAACCCTCTACCATTTTTTGATGAAAGCCTTCAATCAGCTCTTCGAATGCATTTACCAGAACCGCAATATCCAGCACACGGCCATTTTCGCAAAAGCCAAGGAATATATCTGGAAAAACCATAACCAGAATATTTCTCTGAAACAATTGGCTGAGGCCGTGGGAATCAGTCCCTATTATCTCAGCCACCTGTTTCGCAAGGAAATGGGCACATCTTTTATGGACTATCTGACGTCGGTGCGCATATCCATTGCCAAAAACCTGCTCAAAGAGACAACCCAGAGCACCATCGACATCTGCCTGGCGGTCGGGTATGCGGATCCGAGTCATTTTGCGAAAGTGTTCAAGAAAAAAGAGAATATTTCCCCATCCGAATACCGCAAGAAACTTGTGGAGGACAGATCTGTTCGCTCCTGATGCTGCCGTAACAGGGGTGATTGCGGACGGTTTCGCAACCGGGCGATCGCCCGGCAAGGATCAGGACCCGCAGGGCATATCAACTTCCGTAAGACGGGCCTTTTAAAAAATGACCCGCACACCTCCCAGTTCCTGGATGGAAAAATGGTGCTTTTCCTCCGGGGCACCGATGAAGATGTTGTTTACCGCCACGTTATATTTCCGCGACAAAGTCTGGATCATATCCGGCCCGAAGCTGCCCCGACAGCTATGAAATTCAATCTCATAGTTCATGAAGATCCGGCCCAGAATCTCCAGGCTTTTTTGGATGGCCTCGCTTTCGTCATCCTCTGGTCCGCTGAACAGGTGAATGACCACAATAATACGGCTTGATTCGTTGTGGTGGATGTAATTGAAGGCAGCGTGAAGCCGATTCAAATCGCCGCCACGGGTAAAGACCATCACCTTCCGGTTGGTAATGGCACTGATGAGATCCACAACCATGGTCCGCCAGACCAGCAGCCGGATCATGATGTTGTTGAGTACGTCCAGGATGGCTTTGAGCAAGGGAATGCGAAGATACATCATGACCACCAACAAAATCGTAGGGATAAAATAGCGCAGGAAAAACAGCAGGTTTTCATAATCGATGATCACGTTGCCCACGATCCCCAGACTCGTGGCGGTGATGGCCACCAGGATGGTGGGCCAGCCGGCCCGGTAGGTGCGCTTGAGTTTCTTGCGGCGGATTTTGAGCAGGATGTTGCCCAATCCGAACAGGGTCATGACCCCCAGAAAGGAGATGGTGTAGACCCCGGCCAGGGAGAGCAGGTTGCCACCGGTGACAATGAGGATGGATGAGCACAAGAGGAAAAAGGCAATGATGATCCGGTGGGACGTGCCGCGCCTGTTTTTTTTCAGCAGGAACTGAGGCAGGCACTGATCCAGCGCCATGCGCTGCACCAGGCCGGTGACGCCCACGAAGCTGGTCAGCACGGCGCCGGCCAGCACCAGGGCGGCATCGATCACCAGCAAGACGCGAAAGACCTGGCCGCCCATAAGGAACGCCATGTGGGACAGCAGGTTTTCCTTGTAGGCGATGATCTGATCGATGGGCAGCAGGTTAAGCGACAAGACGGAAATCAGCGGATTGATGATGGCCACGGCCACGAGCATGTTGCGCAGGGTCTTTCTGAAAACCCCGGCCTCCTGTTCTTCCACGAAATTGGCCGAACTTTCAAAACCGCTGATGCCCAGAAGCGCGGCGCTGAATCCCATGGCCAGCGCGACGATAAGCTCGTCGCCGTTGGGCAGGGTTGCCAGGTTGGCCTTGAAGACGTGAAAATCCCCCGGGATGCTCAACGCCCCCATGAAACAGAACAACGCCAGGGTGGCCATGTGCAATATGAAAATCGACAGCGCCACCACAGCCGACTCGGTGATGCCGATGATGGCCAGAACGGCAAAGACCGCCAACACGGCGATGGTGGTGGCCATCACGTTGAATTGCGGATAAAGTGAATAAAGGTAGTCGATGCCGGTCTTGGCTGAGATGACGGCCGTAGCGATGTAGGACAAAATGGTCATGCAGGCCGACAGGGCCGCGGCGAACTTGGAGGTGGAGTTGAGCAGACAGTTGTATGTCCCGCCGTTGAGGGGCAGGGCTTCGACCACCTCGATGTAGACTTTCTTGTAAAGATAAAGCACACCGATGACCATCAGCAGGACCACCGGTGCCAGCACCCCGGCGAAGACGGCCGCGATGGCCGAAACATAGAGGCACGAAGAGGTGATGTCGTTGCCGCAGATGCCGGTGGCCAGCCATTGGCTGAGCCGTTTGCGTGAAGACCCGCCCAGCATCAGCTCGGCGGTGGTGGCCCTGGCTTCGTCCGATGCATCGGGTTTGATGACGTTGAATCTCAAGATATGTCCTTTCTTTGCACTCTCACCCAGAGCCGGTGGCGGACAAGCGGGCAGGCAGGGGCAAAAGGGGGCCGGGTTGAGGCTTGGGCCTTCGGCTGGGGGGTGTCATGGCCGTGCTTTGGCCTCGATGAAATAATCGCAGTGACAGTGAACGGACGCCTGGCATACGGATCGCAGCCGTTCGCCCCCCAGCACCATCCGGTTACGGTAGGCGCCGCAGGTGACCAGTTCCGTGCCGCCGTCGAAAAACGAATAGTTCAAATGGGGGCATAGCTGTAAGAGCGCATGGCAGAGATCGAAACGCAGGCGGCAGCAGGTGGATTGGTGATAGAGGGCCAGGGGATCGGCCGCTTTGCCCGGTGGGCGCAGACCGACAAGCTCCAGCCCGGCTGCTTTCAGTTCGGCCAGGACGGTCCGATGCCATCTGTCCAGGGTTAAGAGCACCGGCGTCTGCCGGCTTGCCGGGTGATGCCGCAGACAATCCACCAGATCGACCAGGTCCGCCCGGGCAATTACATCGTTTACCGTACTATGGATCTGGATCATATCGTAGCGGCACCTGGTGGCCGTGTGCATGCAGGCCAGTGCCGTGCGGACCGTTTGCACGCCGTCCTGTCGCACCGGGTTCCAACCGGGCAGGAAGGCGGCCACTAGTACCAAGGGGTTTGTTTTCGATGGGTTCATCAGCCTTTGCTGCCTTGACGATCAATCGGCGGCCTGCAACCGCGGGTACATGGATGATCGTCTATAGGCAAAACGGATGCCGGATCCGTTTTTAGTAATACTTTCTATGGGGTAGGCGCAAAGCGGGGAAAAGGCGGGCTTTGTCGGGGGCCGTTTCTTGAAATATGCAACGAAACGGTCCTGCAAAATGCAAGAGGGTCAATCCAACTGATAGCGTTTGCGCTTGCGCCACAAGGTGGCCGGATCGATCCCGAGCACGCGTGCGGCTTCCTCCAGCGAATTGGTATGCAGGATAACGCTTTGAATGTGGGTTTTTTCTATCTCCGCCAAACTGGCGAAGCGGTCCGCCCCTGCGGCGGCCGGGTTGTAATTTGCAATGCCGGCAGGCAGTCCCTCCACGCCCAAGGTGCCGCCGCCCATTACGACGCAGCGTTCCATGGTATTGACCAGTTCACGGACGTTTCCCGGCCAGGGATAATTCTGGAGCCGCTGCATGGCCTCGGGGGTAATGCGGCCTGCCGGCTTGTCGTTGAGCCGGGCCGATCGCTTGCGATAGTGCTCGGCCAGCAAGGGGATGTCTTCGGGACGCTCCCGCAGCGGGGGCAGGAAAAGTTCCAGCACGTTCAGCCGGAAATAGAGGTCTTCTCGGAAGATCCCGTCACGCACCCGTTCTTCCAGATCCCGGTTCGTGGCGGCGATCACGCGCACGTCTACGGTTTGGGGGATCGGGTCGCCGAGACGCTCGAACTCCCGGTGCTGCAAGAACCGCAGGAGCTTGCCCTGGATTGCAGGCGGGATTTCGGAGACTTCATCCAGAAAAACGGTGCCCCCCTCGGCCAGGCGCAGCTTGCCCACCTTGTCCCTGGAAGCCCCGGTGAAGGCACCCTTGGTGTGGCCGAACAGGTCGCTTTCCAGCAGGTTTTCTTGCAGTGCAGCGCAGTCCACCGTGACGAAGGGGCCTTGGGCCCGCGAGCTCCATTCGTGGAGCAGGCCGGCCAGCAACCCCTTGCCGGTGCCGCTTTCACCGCTGATGAGCACCGTGGCCTGGGCCTCGGCCGCCTGGCGCGCGTTTTGGAGGATCTTGCGCATGCGGCGGTTGCGGGTCAGGATGCCGCCCTCGGAGAAAACCCCCTTTAGCGCGGCGATCTCGGCCTCCATGGAGGTGAAACGTCTGACCCGTTCCAGCACGAGAGCGAGTTGGCCCGGTACGAAGGGCTTGGGCAGGTAATCGAAGGCCCCCATCTTCACCGCCTGCACAGCCGTTTCCAACGTGGCATAGGCGGTGATCATCACCACCTGGGTCGGGATTCCGGCGGCCACGATTTCCCGCAGCACATCCAGCCCGTTATGGTCCGGCAGCTTCAGGTCCAGCAGCACCACATCCGGTGTCTTGCGGCGCAGGCAGTCGAGCCCCTCGGCCCCGCTCGATGCGGTGGTGACTTCCATTCCCAGGTCTTGCAGGTAGACTTCGAGAATCGTCAGGATGTTGTGATCGTCGTCGATCACCAGCGCTGTCTTCACGCAAGCTCCTCTTTGCCGCTTGGGATCCAGAAGGTGAAGGTCGTTCCCTGCCCGGGAAGGCTGTGGACCCGGATGTCGCCGCCGTGCTGCTCGATGATGTCCTTGACGATGGCCAGACCGAGCCCGATGGTACCGCTTTTGCCGCGCTCTGAAAACTGGGTGTAGCGATCGAAGATGTGCGGCAGGTAGGCCGGGTCGATGCCGCTTCCCGTATCGCGGCACGCGAAGTAGCAGCGCGTGCCGCGCTGGCGGGCGCTGAGCCGGATCTGCCCGCCGCGATCCGTGTAGCGCAGGGCGTTGCCCACCAGGTTGGTGATGACCCATGGGAAGCGAAACGAATCGATGGTCACCAGTTCAAGGCCGGTGCCGATGTCGATGTCCAGAAAGATCCCCTTGTCGCCCGCCTGTTTCTGCAAGGGCGCCAGGCATTCGCGGATAACCACTGCCACATCCAGGGTCTCTTTGGGGCGCGGCCGGGAAAGGGCTTCCAACCGCGATGCGTCCACCAGCTCGTTGATCAGCGCCGAAAGGCGGTTGCAGTCGTCGTGGGCCGTGGCAATCAGTTTGGCACGGGTTTCGGCGCCGAGTCGCTGCCCGCGCTCGTAAAGCATACCCACCCCCATGGACAGGGAAGTCATCGGGGTCTTGAGCTGGTGCGAGATGTCGGCGACGAATTTCCCCTTGGCCTCCTCGCTGCAGCGGACTTTTTCTTTCTCCGCCGCAAGGATATCGTCGCGGTGGCGGTCATGAATCTCCAGACGGTTAAAGAGGCGATTGAACGCGGTGGTCAGAAAGCCGATTTCGTCGTTGGTCGTCGCTTTTACGGTGGGGTAGAAGCCGCTTCCTTCCCTGGTCGCGGACAAAACGCGCGCCAGGTTCATGAGCGGCCGGGCAATCCGGTAAGAAAGAAAATAACTCAGCACCAGGATCGCGACGATGACAACACCGAAAAGGACCGCCGCGTTGCGCTGGGCCTGGAGGGCCAGCAGCCGGGTTTTCTGCTCGGCATGCTCCATGGCTTCTTCGTTGATGGTCACCATGTCATCGATCAGGCCAACCATGGCGGCAGTAACGCCCAGAAAGTCCGCCAGGCGCCTCTCTCCATCCCGGCCTGCGGGGTTCTCTTGCATTTCCTTGGCCGCCGCCCGATATCGCCTCTGGCGTTCGAACAGCCGATCGATCAACTCCCGCTCGCCTTTCTCGGTGATGTTCTGCCGGCAAACTTCCAGATTGACTGCCAGAGTATCAAGAGTGGATGCCGGAATCGGGATTGCAGCCCCTGACGAAGCTTTTCCCAGCAGCACGTTGCGGATCTGTTCAAGGGTTTTGCGCGCTTCCTGGGCCGCACGGATGCTCTTGTAGTTTTTAGACAAGATCTGGTCGGCGCTCGCGCCCAGCTCGCTGAGATATTGATTGTTGAGAAACGCTGCGGCCAGCAGGGCCGCGGTCGGTATCAGGCAGACGAGAAAGATCTTGAAGCGCAGGGGGTGGCGGACCTGATCGGCGTCCTTTGAATTGTCTTCGGGGGAGTACATGGTATCCTGTTTTGTTTTTTAAATAATCTAAAAAAATCTACCAAAGCCGCTGGTGAAGGTCAATCCGCCAATTCAGCTGCAGGGTGCAAAGTGCAGCTGGTCCCGAAAGTCTGCTCAACCTTCCTGAGGTCGCTTTGCTACATCAGGTTGTGCCGCGCGCGTTTGAAAAATAGCGGCTTGGAAGGAGTGGCGACCGGCTTGGGTTGCCGCTTTTACGTCGGTTTTCGTGCAGCCAGGGTTCTGTGTGCCGTACCCGCCCCTCCCACAGGTCCAGTCGGGCAGCCTACAGTCGAAATTGCTTGCAAGACCTTCGTTTCCGCCTGCCCCCAAAGGCCATATTTAACCGAAGATCATATATGCGCTTTTTCCCGGCCTTCCATGCGATACTGACGTTACGATGATAAGAAATGTGCTGGAATTGGAATGAGAATTTACGGCTTATGGATATTGAGTTTGCGCATGCGGGCGCGCAACGTGCTGCGGTCGAGACCCAGGATTTCAGCCGCACTGTTCTTGCCGCTCACTTTCCAGCCGGTCTGTTCAAGCACCCGCTGGATGTAGTCTCGTTCGACACTCTCCAGGGTTTGTTCAGGTGCTGCGGCATCCTTATGCGGCTTTTTCAGTTCATCCACCAGTCTCAGCTTGGGGCCCGAGGAGTTGATCACCGCACGTTCGAGGACATTTTCCAGTTCGCGAACATTGCCGGGCCAATGGTACTGTTGCAGCGCGTCCATCACACCCGCCGGGACCATCTTGATGTCTTTGCCCAGTCTTCTTGAAATCCGGTCAATATAAAAATTGACCAGCAGCGGGATGTCGTCCAGACGATCGCGCAGGGGCGGCATGGTGATCGGAAAAATATTCAGCCGGTACCACAAATCTTCCCGGAAAGTACCCTTTTGGACCTCCGCTTGAAGGTCACGATTAGTGGCGGCAATGATGCGCACGTCCACTTTTCTGGTTTCCGAACTGCCGAGTCGTTCGAACTCCCCGTCTTCGATCACCTGGAGCAGTTTGGGCTGCAGATCCAACGGCAGTTCCCCGATTTCGTCTAAAAACAAGGTCGCTCCATCGGCAATTTCAAAGCGCCCCAACCGCCTGGATTGGGCACCGGTGAAGGCGCCTTTCTCATGGCCGAAAAGTTCGCTTTCGATCAGATTCGAAGGCAGGGCTGCGCAATTGATTTTGACCAGGCTGCGCTTCTTGCGTAGGCTGGTGCCGTGAATGGCCCTCGCCACCAATTCTTTTCCGGTTCCGGTTTCACCGAGAACCAAGACGTTTGTGTCGGTATTGGCGATCTGCTCCACCTTGAAAAACACGTAGTTGATAGCGTCGCTCTTACCGACGATGTTCTCATGACGATGTTCTCATGGTTCGCTAAACGAGCTGCTTTGAGTTTCTTCCTGAAGATAAGGTGCTCGCGTTCGGTTACTTCGAGCTAGGATCCTTGAGTTTTCTTATTTCTACCGTTCGTTCTCCAACCAGTTCCTCAAGGTGCTTTTTGTAATATTCGCGTTCGGTTACATCCTCGATGGCCAATAGCAACTGGTTTGGGTCGTCCTGGACGTAAATCCGCCTGGCGTTCAGGCGCATGATCTTGTGCCCGATGCTTTCAAAATCGTGTTCCACCTCAAAATCGTGAAAATCGGTATTTTGAGGAAGGATATCTTCCAGCAATCTCCTTAAGCTGGGGATGTCCCATTGCCGGTTGCCCAGAGCGTATATCCGAACGCCCTCGGTCTCGTCAGGCTTGACATTAAATGTCCGGTAAAAAGAGGGATTGGCTGTTACGACTTTCAGATCCCGATCGAGCACGATCACGGGCTCGCGAATCGACCCCAGAATGCTGTTGAAAACTTTCAGAAAATCTTTAATCATCTGATGATTCCATATTTATCGGCATGATAAGATAAAAGTATAAAATCATAACAGAAATTTCGAATGGTATCAATTGGTTTCCAAGATTCAATGGGTGTTTGGATGCACGGCGGCGTTTAGCGTTGCAGGCCCTGACATTTCGTGCCCGGATACGGGGATCGCCATTTTCGCTTTTCGGAAGGTCAATTCTCGCGAACGAGCGCGTTGAAGCCGCCAGCCTTCATGGCACGATTCAAACGCTGGTGGGTATCGGCTTGATTGTCGATCTTGAGCGCCTTGCCGGCAAGCCCGGCACGCAAGGGATTGCGTGTGTAAAAATTTTCCCGCGCGCGGGAAAATTCAGTCGCCGACTGAAACCGCATTTGCCAAAAGGTGATGAAGTGCCCCGCCAGGCTGGAAGGCCATTGTCATAAAAAGGCCGCATCCTCATTGCTAAATCGTCGTCGCTCATGTCTCTGCTATGATTTGAAGGGAATTTGCCGGCATCAGGATATCCGTTTAGGAATGAACGGCAACGTCTATACCTTTGATAGTTCAACCCTGGGTAAAATTGCTTCAACATCCGCGAGATGACAAAGCTCGGTACCAGGCGTTCGCGCGGTTGCCGTTCCCGCGGCACAGGCGAGCCGTATGCTGTCAGCGAGGTCTTTGCCCCGGGAATGCGCCAGTACGAATCCTCCCACCACCGAATCCCCGGCACCTACGGTGCTGTCCACTGCCACCGGAGGTGCAACCGCCTTTATTTTTTGTTCTGCCGAAGAGAGAAGCAGGCCTTTTTCCCCTCTGGAAACAAGAATAAATGGAATTCCTTTCTGGTGGAGTTTTTCACAAAAACCTAAAATTTCCGGTTCGGTTTGCAGTTCCCGTTCCGCCAGACGGGAAAGTTCGTGAATATTCGGTTTAATACAGGTCGGTTGATAGTCCAGTGCTTCATGCAGAGCGATTCCATCCGCATCCAGAACGATGAAAGCGCCCTTTTTTTTCCCGGCAAGAATCAGTTGACCGTAGAGGTTCGGTGAAACGCCGCGTGGGAGACTTCCGCTCAGGATCAGGTAATCCATATCCCGGACCTGGTTCATATGTTGATAAAACATACCGATTTCTGTTGCCTTAATTTCCGGCCCGGCGGCGCTGATGGCGTACTGCCGGTTTTGGGCCTGTTCACGTAGGATAATATTGGTTCGCGTTTCGTCTGAAATCCGGGTAAAATCGGTCATGACACCCGCATTGATGAGCAACCCTTCCAGTTGCAGGCCGTCATAGCCTCCGACGAGACCAAGGGCGACACTCTGTCCGCCCAATTCCCGGATCACCCTGGATACATCAATCCCCTTACCGGCAGCATACGGTGTTTCCGAAAGGATGCGGGTGGTGTCTTCCGCAAGCAACTGCTCAACAACGATGAAACGGTCCAGTGCAGGATTTAATGTGACGGTGTATATCATTCTTGATACCTTTCTTTATTCCAAACGCTTTCAGCTCACAATTATAGAATAAAGTCGGTCGCCAAAAATTTGCTTTTGTGATCCCGCACGATGCGGGTGATGATCTTTTTGTTCAACTCCGTCTGTTTTGTGGCAACCAAGGTTCGGATGGAAAAAACCCGCAAGGCGTCGGATACGGAAAGCGTTCCTTCGGCTGAATCCTTTCGTCCAGTAAAGGGAAAGGTGTCCGGTCCCCGCTGGCACTGGCTGTTGATGTTGACCCGGCAGACCTGGTTGACCAGCGGATCGATCAATCGGGCGATCTGACCCGGGTCGCTGCCGAAAATGCTGACTTGCTGGCCGTAGTTGGAATTGATCATGTAGTCGATGGGTTGGTCTATGTTGTCGAAGGGCAGCACGGGAACCACCGGCCCGAACTGCTCTTCATGATACACTCTCATTCTGTTGTGGACCGGATACAGGACGGCCGGAAAAAAGAAGCTGCCGCAAAGCGCTCCTCCGGACGGATTCACGATCCGGGCACCTTGGGCAACAGCGTCAGACACCAGTTCTTGCAGGTAATCCGTTTTGCCCTTTTCCGCGACCGGTGTCAGGGCAACCCCTTCCTTCCATGGCATGCCAAAGGTAAGGGCGTTAACGGCCGCAGCGAAGCGTTCAAGAAACGCGTCCACGATGGCAGCCTCCACAAAGAGGATCTTAAGCGCCGTGCAACGTTGCCCGTTAAAGGAAAGGCAGCCGAGAATGCACTCCTTTACAGCCAGGTCAAGGACGGCGCCTTTGAGCACAATCGCCGGATTCTTGGCCTCCAACCCCAGTACGCAGCGCAGGCGATTGGGGCTAGGGTGCAGTTTTTTCAAGGCATTGGCCGTCTTGCTCGTTCCGATCAGCCCCATCACGTTGACTTTTCCGGATGCCATGAGCGGGGGAATAATTTTTCTTCCCTCGCCATAGATGATGTTAATGACGCCTTGTGGAAAAACATCGCAAAAGGCCTTCAGGAGAGGTGCGTAAAGAAGCGCGCCGTGTTTGGGCGGCTTCAAGATCACGGTGTTGCCCATGACAAGCGCCGGTATCAAGGTCGTGAATGTCTCGTTGAGCGGATAATTGAACGGTCCCATACAGAGCACAACGCCCAAGGGGGCTCGCCGAATCTGACCGATGATGCCCTCCTCAATGGTGAACCGGGAAGAAATTCGATCCAGGTCTTTTAGAGCGGCAAGGGTATCGTTGATGTATTGAATAGTCCGGTCGAACTCCTTTTGCGAATCCTGAAGGGATTTGCCGACCTCCCACATCAGAAATCGCACGACTTGGTCTTTTTCTTCAATCATGCGAACTACGAACCGCTGCATGTGATCAATGCGCTCGGTCACGGAGAGGGTCGGCCACAATCCCCGCCCATGATCATAGGCGGCCACTGCCGCGTCCAGGGCCTGAAACGCTTCCGCCTCCGTTAACAGCGGATATTCACCAATGCAAAAGGGCTTGGGCCCGTTATCGCCCGTCACCCACACCGGCGAGAGTACCTCCTGGCGCGGGCCGTGCCAGACCCGAATTTCGCCGTTCACGAGATAGCCGGTTTGAATGCAGGGAATATCGTTTAAAAGAGCCTTCGGTATATCGGCGGCCCGTGGGAATATGCTTTCGATTTTTTCAATTAACCTCATGTCGGGTCCCTCCGAAATGAATCGTCAGCTCATCGTCTCCAGAGTCAGGCTCTCTTTTGATGTCAAATCCCAGTTTTTTGCATAGCTCGAGCATGTTCCGGTTTCCATGCAGTACGATACCGTACACCGATTCAAAGCCTTGCTTTTCGGCGATGGACAGACATTTTTCCAGCAAATTCCCCCCAATGCCCTTGCCTTGCCAGGCGTCCCCTACCAAAACGGCGAACTCCCCCGTCTTTCCATCCGAATCACCGATGATTCTTGCGACCCCCAACATGCCGCCGGCTTCCGAATTTTCGTCGATATCTTCATCCAGGGCAACCAACGCGATCTCCCGATCGTAATCGATCTGAGTGAACCGTGCCAGCATCTCCGGATTTAGTTCCTTTAACGATCCGAAGAAACGATAATAAATCGGCGTGGGCGAAAGCACCTTGAACAACGCCATAAAAAGAGGGGCGTCTTCGGGCTTGACAGGTCGAATAAAAATGCGGCGTCCATCATCGCTGAGCATGTGGGACTTTTCATCCTCCTGATACGGGCCGATTACCAGATGCAGGGAGGAGGGCACCCCATGGGGTGAAACAAGAATTCGAGCATCGACCGCGACGGGATTGCCCTCTTTGATCAGAACGGGGTTCATGTCCAGCTCGGCAATTTCAGGGAAATCAATCAGGAGTTGGGATAGTCGGATTATCATTTCTTCGAGTCGTTCCATGTCGGCAGCCGGGCGGTTTCGGTATCCTTGCAACAAGGCGCAGGCCTTGGTTTTCTGCATGAGTCGCCGGGCAAGCAGACGGTTCATCGGATATCCCAGCTCAAGGCCGATACTCAAAGCCTGGGTTTCGGTATCTGCAGATTCCGTCTTTATCACGGGTAGGCCGTAGGCCATGAGCAGTTCCCTGGAATCCGTTTCCGACATAAATTCCTGTGCCGGAGCACCGGCGATAAGGTTCCGGGCTTTTTCCTGATCGAACACCAGATGCCTGGTTACTGTTCGGTGGTATTTCCAAAAGCAGTTCAAGGTTTCGGGTATATTCAGCCATGTATAGAAAAGCGCTAATCGCCCGTTCCGGCGTATCGTAGGTTGGGATTCCCGCTTCATTTAAATTTCAACAGCAGGCCCGATGCTTTTGCCGCCCATCCAGATAGTAAACAACGGGTAGCGGCGTTCTTTCATGGCGGAGGCCAGCGTTGCTGCCACCCAAAGAGGTTCCGTAAGGGCCTGGGGCGCAAGGATGACCAGTACCCCGTCCAAATTCTGCGAATTGAAGCAAACCGTAAGCGCTTGGCTAAAACGCTCCGCCGAGGCATCGCCGAGAATGTCGATGGGGTTCCCTTTGCTCCAGAAGGGCGCAGTAACGTATAAAGCGCCTGCATGGCTTGGTATTTGGGATTGACCGGCAGCACCGTTCTGGGAACCCCACCGTCAATGAGATGTCTCATCAACGCGTTGCCGATGGTTCCCGCTTTTTCGCTGGCGCCCACCACGGCAACCTGCCGCGGTTTAAAGACGCGGTTCAGATTGTATTGTGCCATCCCTATCATCCTTGATAAATGTGTCCACGGTTGGCCGAGACTATCAGACATTCAGGTCCAGGAAAGTGAAGATCGCCGGTTAGAACAGTTAGTGATCCGATGCGAAGAGGACCCTATCCCCGTTCCCAATTTCGACCTCAGGTGTGCGACATCAAAAAATTCGGTAATGAACTCAATGGATTTCGTGAGCAGTTCAATGATTGCTTCCTTCGCAACGAGTCCAGGGTGAATCTCCTATCCGGATGTCACCTTTCGGTGCAGGTCAAAATGCACCCAAGTTAGGCTTGAACGGCCCATGACGGTCACTCGCAGCTATCGTCGTGGTGGAAAGATTCGAACCTACCTATTTCACAGGAAGAAGCGGTTGAGAGAATCCGGTTAATATCACTATATATTGTTGTAGGGTTAGGCTGTTATGCGCGGCGTCATTCCTTAATCAACCCCAACCACTGGAGCATGGCGTACAGTTCCTTCAATCCGAACGGCTTGAAAAGCCACCCGTCCACCCACCGCGTGACCATCATTTCGAGACAATCGGCCTCAAGCCGGCCTGTCATGATAATAACTTTGGTGCCATGCATTTCATTTTTGACCTTTTGTGTCAGATAATAGCCATTCATTTCCGGCATCTCCAGGTCCGTGACCAGCAGGTCGTAGGTGCCGGTGGCCAGCTTGTTGACCACCTCAGGCTGCTCTTGGGCGGTGTCGACCTGGCAACCGATCCGGGTAAGCATTTGGGCCACGCATTTGAGAATAGAGGTGTCGTCATCAACCACTAGGCTGCGGAGACGATGGCAGCCTCGTTTTTTTTGCTTCGGCGAATGAGTCTCCGGACTACCCAAAACCAACGGTGACGGCTTGCTTTCAACGGTAGGAGCATTAAAGGTCATTTTTTTGTTCCTCTCCTTGAAACCCATTCAGTTGGCAGCGGATTAAACATTCATGGCTACATTTCCAGTGGGGCAGATCGAAGCAAATCAGGCAAGATGGGATTACATCGGTATAACCGTAACGGGTAAGCGGAAAGAGAAGAATAACCGATTCGTGCCATATGTCAGCAAACAGAAGTCTTGCCTGCCGCGATCATGACCGGATTGTTTTTGCTGAATCCTTTATGAATAAGGGATTGATAGATGATCTGGGGGTATAGTGCAATAATGGTTGCCTCTGGGCTAAATAGGGGTGAAAAGCCCGTAGTTGAATTCCGAACATGTCCTTAAAGGCGCGATGCCTGGTCCGAGCGGCACCACTTGCGGCTTTGTCTCGAAACTGACCACCTTGCAGCGTGAAATCATCACGGTTTTGGAGGTGCCTCCGGAATGCTTTTCCTATAACTTAGATTTCGCTTGTTGCCAGTCGTGACCTGAAAATTAGCAAAACATCGAAAATCGCCAAATTTCCATGATAATCTCTGATTCACCGATCTTTTTGGTTCATAGTCGTTCTCTATCACCCGTATGTTCCTATAACTACCTGAAATCAAACTAGATTTTTACATGCAAAAAAGAGTAGTACTTCCAACAACTTACGGAGGTACTTCTCATGGCCTTGGCAGATCCGGTCTCAAGTATCGTCGATGATGTCATCACCCAGAACATCGGCTTTGCCCCAATACTTCGATATTACTTCGAAAAAGCCGCTATCGCCCGCATCATCGACGATTCGGTAACAATCGATCCCAGGCGAAAAGTCCTGACCCATGGCCAGGCCGCCGTGGCCATGATCACCGCCATCTTGTTCCAGGTTATGCAGCTTTACCGCATCTGCCCCTTTGCCAGGCAAAGCACCGTGCTCGATACCGTCCTTGCCGGCATCCCGGCCGAGGCCTACTTCGACTACCGGCTCGCCGACAGCCTCGATGCCCTCCATCGTCACGGGCTCGGAAACCTGGAGCTGGAAATCACCCGCCACATGATCGAGGCCTGGCAGATCCAAACCGACGTATGCCATAACGATACCACCTCGGTCTCTTATTATGGCAATGGGAAAGCCACCCCGTCGCCCGAAGGCATCCAGATCACCTTCGGTCACAGCAAAAAGCACCGCGACGACCTCAAGCAGCTGATCTGGTCGATGTCGGTCAGTGACGACAGTGCGTTTCCCCTCTTTTCACAGGCCTACAGCGGCAACACCGCCGATGTGACCACCTATGTCGAACAGTGGCAGCGCCTGATCGACCTGCTGGACCGGACCGATTTTCTCTACGTTGCCGACTGCAAGCTGATCAGCGGGGCCAACATCGCCGCGATCATTGATAACGGCGGCCACTTTCTGGCCCCGGCCCCCATGTATGAAAGCTTTGCCGAACACTTTGAGGCCGCCGTTGCCGACCATGACCAGGAAATCCTGATCCCTCACAAGGGCCGCTTCAATCGGGGTTTTGAGGTGCCGATGGTCGTACGGCACCTCAAAAAGGACTACCGGCTACGGATGATCATCATCTTCGATCAGGCCGTGGCCCAGACCAAACGACAGAACCTGCAGCGGCGTGTTGAGCAGACAAAAGAGGCCCTGGAAGCGCTCCGGGGCAAACTCAACGGACGCAAGCCGAAAACCGAAGAACAGATCCAAAAAGCCTGCGACACGATCTTGGCAAAATACGGTACCGCAGACTTTTTCAGCTACCGCATCGACTACCAGGCCCTGGTGACCTACAAATACAAAGGCCGAGGACGCCCCTCGGCCGGCAAGGTCGTCGAGAAGGTGGCCGTACACAGCGATCTGTTCGATATCCAGGTCCACTTTGACCAGGCGGCCTTTACCGCCGCGCAGGACCGCTGTGGATATTATCCGCTGTTGACCGACGTGGATGCCGAACAGTTGAGCATCCAGCAGGCCATGGTCCAGCACAAGGGCCAGTACCGAAACGAGCATACCTTCCGGCGCGCTAAAGGTCCCTACGATCTGGAGCCGATCTATCTGCACCGCCCGGAGCGCATCGAGGCGTATCTGTTCCTTTTCAAAATTGCCCTGCAGATCGTGGTTCTGGTCGAGAGAACCGCTCGGATCAACATCCAACAGCGCGACCGCGGGCTGGATGACTTGATGCCCAACCGCAAAGATGTGCGCAACCCGAAAGCCGAACACCTGCTGGCCGCCTTCGAACATGTCGTTAAAGGGGCGATGCCTGGCCCGGGCGGCACTACTTTCGGCTTTGTCTCGAAACTGACCGCCTTGCAGAGCGAAATCATCACGGTCTTGGAGGTGCCCCGGGAATGCTTTTCCTATAAATACCTGGCTGACTCAAGCTAAACGCGGCGCAACCCGTCTCTATCACTAAATCGCCGAAATGCCGGGGTCAAGTTGAGATCCGGAAAAATCAAGAATACACTTTTTCAAAGAGCGAAATGCAAGCTATAAATACCTGGTTGACTCGAGCTAAGCGGAGCGCAACCCGTCTTTTTCATCGACTATCCGGAGGCGAGTTGAAATCCGGAAAAATCAAAAATACACTTTTTCAGAGAGTGAAATGCAAGATTCATACGCGCAGTTGAACGTATCAGCGCTGTCGTTGCGCGCATATGGCGGTGTGTGTATGGTATTCTGAAATTGTTGAATCGCTGCAATTTTATCACAGTCTTTGCTGCATTTGTCTTTGGGCATATGGCGCTTATCGCAGTTTCTACAAGGAGAAGATATCATTGGGTCCTTTCCGTCGTCCAATCATTGGGGGTGGAATCCGGATGGACGTATCACTTACTTCGATTTTCAGGTAAACTGGCGCTCAGCATTGCGGGTATGCATACAGCGCAACAATGTTGGGCATCTTCCTTTACAGATACAATATAATCGAACGACGGCAATACGCCAAGGCGGGAAAAACAGGGGTGTAATACGGGGAAAATCCACCTACTATAGTAGCGATTTGAGATGAGATTGAAGATTGATCCGCTTATTTGTCAGCCCGAACTTGTGGCGGATATTGAGCCGATGAAAATCGATGGTGCTGGTTGCCACGCGCATCAAATCGGCGATCTCCTTGGTGGTTTTACCCTGGCGGATTAAATTGGCCACCTGGGTTTCCCCTGGTGTTAAATGACTGCTTTCGATAATGAACCGCCTGCTAAGCGGTGATGCAATGTCGTCCAGGCTGCTATTTACGGCGTCTAGCAGGGCTCGTTGCCGTTGACTCAGGTTCCCGGCCGCTAGTTTTTCAAGATGCGGCCGGGTCAGCCCGTTAATGTTGCAGACCACTTTTTCTTCAAGTGCGTGACGCTCATTTTCGAGCTCCTTGAGCAGCACTTTCAAGGCGATGTTGGCCTCTTCCAATCCAACCGTACGGGCCTCCAGCTCTTTTGATTTTCGCAGCAGCGCCCGTTGAGCCTGCTCGCGGGAGGCAATCTCGCGTTGCAGCTTCTGATTGGCCCGCGACAGTTCCGCCGTGCGGTTTTCGACCTGAATCTCCAGATTTTGCCTGGCCTTGGCCAAAGTCTCCTCGATTTTTTTTTGGGCGCTGATGTCAATAAATGTGACGCCGACGCGCTGGTCCTCAAGCACAAAAGCCGATACCAGGAAATGCAGGTTTAATTCCTGATGACATTGTTCCACCGGAAAAGGGTTGCCGCTGCGCATGGCTTGGCTGAACAGATCGAACCAAAAAGGTCCCGTCTGCGGCCAGATCTGGCGGATGGTTCTGCCTACCGCCCGGTCGCGTTGGATGCCGGTCAGGACCGCGAAAGCGGCATTTGCCTCCACTATGCGGGCATCGGCGGGACGGCCCTGTTTATCCCGGTCCGTGATCTCCAGCAACACGCCCCCGCCGACCATTTCATTGAACAACTGCCGGAATTTCATCTCGCTGCCCTGCAAGGCGATTTCAACTTCCTTTCTTGCAGAGATGTTCACCAGTGTCATCCGCCACTGGATTACCACGCCGGTTTCATCCCGATTTGCCTGAATCTCCGCCCAGACCCAGGTGTCCGATGTATTAACAGTGTTGAGCTGCAATTCCAGGCTTTGCGTTTCACCGGTCCGGCCGGCTTTTTTCAGGGCGTCAAGATGGGCATCCCGCCATCCCGGGGCCACGAACTGACTGAAACCGGTATGCAGGATCTTTCTGCGCAGCTCACCTAAAAGCATCACCCCGGCCAGATTGATGCGGGTAACCAATCCCTTTGGGCTGAGATTGAGGTAGCTGCACGGGGCAAATTCATACAGGTCTTCGAATTGCCGATACAGGTCGGTCAGCTCCAGTTGCGCCCGTTTGAGCTCTTCGTTCTGGATCTCCAGTTCTGCCTGGTGGATTTTGAGTTCATGGATCAGCTCAAGGATATCGGTGGGCGCTTCAATGGCTGCATTCGATGGCTGGGTGATCAATTCTTCGGCTTGACGGCGAAGCCGATCGAATTTGTTTGATTGATCGGATTGATTTTGGGGGGGAGGCATTTTCTGCGTCCTTTCAGCCTTCCTTTACCAACCGCAGCAGGATGCGACAGGGCCAATCATCGTCTGGTCGAATGACTTGGCCCAACATCAGGTATGGAGCTGTCTTTTCTGATGGAAATATATGACCTGAGCTGATCTGGAAGTTCTCTCCCTTTTCCAAAGCGCCTTTGAGTCGGGCTGCCCAATCGGTCTGCCGCATCAAGTGGTTGTTGATTTTGAAGATATCCATGCCTTTAATTTCGTCGGGGCGTGTTTCCATTATATCCGCAAAGGCCGTATTGGCCGTGATCATCTTGCCCTCCTGGTCAAGTACGACCAGTGGATCGGAATTCATGTCGAAGATTTTGCGTATCAACAGCCAGGCCTGCTCCATTTCCAGGTTGGCGTTGCTCAGTACGTGTTGAGCCTGTTTCTGTTCAGTAATGGAGGCAAAGGTGAGCACCGCGCCGTCAATGCGGTTATCCATGGTGCGATAGGGAAGAATGCGCATCTTATACCATGCGCCTTCCGTCGTCTGCACCTCGACCTCTCTGGGGATAAGCGTTTTCAGAACATCACCCAGGTCATCCATCATCGCCGTATAGGACAGATTGGTGACCACGTGCTGCAGCGGACGCCCTATGTCGGTCTGGATCAGATTGA
This sequence comes from Desulfobacterales bacterium, assembly GCA_963668645.2. Lineage (GTDB taxonomy): Bacteria > Desulfobacterota > Desulfobacteria > Desulfobacterales > UBA2174 > UBA2174. Next base: position 223,038 of record CAXXWC010000019.1, on the reverse strand, counting down.
TGATGGCGGTCGCTCCCGACGTAAATCGCCTGATCTGCATGTAGTTGTCCACGAAAATGGTGGCGATCTCCGTGCTATTGAGCAAATTGCGCATGTCGTCGTGGACCGCCGACAGCTCATCAATCTTGCTTTGCAGCTCGGCGTTGACCGTCAGCAGCTCTTCGTTTAATGATTGCAGTTCTTCCCTGGAAGATTCGAGTTCCTCATTGGTGGACTGGAACTCTTCGTTGGAAGACTGCATCTCTTCGTTGATGGATTTGAGCTCCTCGTTGGACGACTCCAGTTCCTCGACGGTCGTCTGATGGCTTTCGCGGGTGCTCTGCAGTTCTCTTTCCAGCTCAGCGATGCGGGTGGCTTCCTGGTGCCGGTGACCGTCTTCGCGTGGCTGGGAACCTTGCGCGATGGCGGCGGCCTCGACATCCTCAAAAACCACCAGCAAGCACCCGGATAGCTCCTCAGGGGCATGCTGGGGACAAACGTACAGGTCGATCAATTGAACGCCGCCGTTTATTTTTACGGCGATGTTTCGGCGGCGCACCGGTTGGTCGGACGATCTGGCCGCTCGGATGGCCGAGGAAAGCTCATTACGCAGCCCCTCCCGGGTCATATCCAGGATGTTTCGCGTGGGGGGGCCGCCGGGGGTTTCCAGATATTTGCCGGTGCGACCCTGAACATGCAAAATATTACTGTGGGCATCGACGAGAAGGGCGGTGGGGGCAAACTGATCAAGGATGGCCCGTTGCATCATCTGCGCGGTATTCACTTTTGGGCCTGCTGCTACGGCCGCCAAGGCACCCCCCGCAGCCATGCCCGGTGTGGGAGGGCCGCTGGGAAACTCGATCTGCTGGCGCAGGGCCAGCGGCACCTCGCACCGTTTAAATATCTTCCATTTTTTGTCCAGGACCGTGAACAGGTTGGAAAACCCACCGATGGATTCGGAAGATCCCAGCACGAGAATGCCTTCGGGCATCAAGGTATAATGGAACAAAGGTAAAAGCTTTTTTTGGGCCTCGCCGTCCAGATAGATCAACAGATTGCGGCAACAAAGCAGATGCAGCCGCGAAAATGGCGGATCCTTGATCAGATTTTGAACCGAGAAGACCACACAGTCCCTGATTTCCTTGCGGATGCGAAACGACTCCCCCTCTTTTATAAAAAACCGTTTCAGGCGATCCTCACTGATATCGGCCGCGATGTTCGCCGGAAAAAGCCCTTGCCTGGCTTTGTCGATGGCATGATCATCGATGTCCGTGCCGAACAATTGCAGGTTAATATGGTTGGGGTTGGTGTCCAGCAGCTCATGGATTACAATAGCCAGGGTATAGGCCTCTTCGCCCGTGGAGCAGCCGGGAATCCAGGCCCTGAACGTGGCGTCGGCGTTGATTCGGCCAAGCAGGTCCGGAAGGATGTCGGTTTTAAGGGCTTGGAAGGACGCGGCGTCTCGAAAAAAGCTGGTCACCCCGATCAACAGTTCACGGAACAGCGCTTGTACTTCGGCGGGATTTTCGCGCAAATAGTGCACATATTGCTCATGCTGTGAAATCTGGTTCAGTTCCATGCGGCGATGGACGCGACGCAGCAGCGTATTTTTCTTATACAGGGAAAAATCATGCCCGATCTGGGCTCGCAAAATGGCAAAGATCTTGTTCAGCCAGTTCCGTTGGTCACTGGCGTGAGCAGGCTGTTCTTTGAGCACCATATCGGGGCTCCAAAAATAATGGGTGAGCCGTTGGGGCATCTCTTCCGGGGCCACGATGATATCCACCGCACCGCTGCTGACAGCACTGCGGGGCATGCCGTCGTAACCGGCCGAGTTTTCCGATTGAACCAGGACCAGCCCGCCGTTGGCTTTGATTGCTTTCACGCCGAGCGTGCCATCCGTACCGGTGCCCGATAAAATTATCGCTGCTGCGTTGGCCCTCCGATCATGGGCAAGTGATCTCAGAAATTGATCGATGGGCAGCGTCGCGCGTTTATCAAGAGCGTCCAATAGCTGGAATTTGCCTTTGAATACAAGGATCTCCTTGTCCGGCGCATTGACATAGATATGATCCGGTTCAATGGTCTGTCCGTCTTCGGCGACGGAAACCGGCACCGGGGTTACTTTCTGCAAGAGCTCGGGCATCAGGCTCGGCTGTTTGGGAGCCATGTGGACCACCACGATAAACGCCATGCCGCTGTTCACCGCCACCATGCTAAAAAAGGACTTCAGCGCTTCGAGCCCTCCGGCGGACGCGCCCAAACCGACCACCGGGAATCGTTCGTTTGTGGCCGCAGGAGATCTTGCCCCTTTGGCCCGGCAGGCGTTGGTTTTGGATTTTGTCTTGACCGGTTTGGTGTCAGGCCTGTTTTTTCCCCGGACATGCCGCGTCCCCAAGGGTAGCGTATGAAGTGGCGGTTTGTGGCCGTTGTTCAAGAAAATATCCTTGATGCTCTCGTAAAAAGAGTCGGCGTTTGAATCAAGCCTGGTAATGAGCATATGTTCGTAACATGAGCCTCCCGGCGATCCGAGAAGTAGTTGAACCGAAAAAGCCGCCGATTCGCTCTTTGAAAAGTCGAAAAACACGGAAAAGACCCCGGTTGCGGTCGGGATTGGCCCCTTTAGCCCGCATTCGGGCATGGCGGGCCGCCAGCGCCCGGGCAAGATTGACCGCCGTAGCCTTCATGACCGCAGCGAAGCGTACCGCTTTTTTGCCTCGCACCCTGAGTCGTTTGACGCCCGTTATCCGGTCGTATTGGCTCATGGTCGCCTCGACCCCGGCGCGCCAGCGGTACTTTTGCCGGAACGCTTCGGTCTGCTCATGCTGCCGACGCCTTGCGATGCGAAGGTTCTTTTCCGTGTAATGCAGGTAGAAGAACCGGACCTTCTTTTTGGCGGCGCAGTCGGATGCCAGTGGGCATCTGTCGCACAGGTCGATTGCAAAGCCCTGGGTGTAGCGATCCTTTTTCTTCTTGCGCAAAACCGGTTCGTGGCCGGCAGGGCATTTATCCACATGTCCACTTGAGAGGAACTGAAAGGCGCTCAGGCTGCCTGATTCGCTCTTTTCGACCCCCATCGTGGGACTGATCACCTCGACACCCAACTCGGCGGCCTGTTGGCAGTTTTCATCCGAACCGTAAAGGGAATCTGCCTGAACCTGTTCGGGGGCAAGACCGCCAGGGTCGCTTCGATGGCCGGCAGCAGCGCCTGCGCATCACTGTTGCAAGCCGGTTCCACCTCGACGTAGGTGATCAGATTCAACTGGCCCGGGTCCTTGGCGCCATCTTCGTGCGCGCTGTAAGTCTCCATGATCTGGACCTGGTAGCCCTGGCCTTTGTGGCCGCTGTAAGTGGCATCCGGATCCGATGGGTTTTGCAGCGAATCGGAAGGAATCTGTTTGGGCGCCTTGACCTCGATGGTGCCGTCTTCGCGCACCTCCAACTGGTCTTTGGCGATCCGGCAAAGCAGCTTGTAGCTGCGCATATCGGCCACCTGCCGGTTGGACTCGAACTGGGTCACCGGCCACCTCGCACAACACCCTCTTGGACTCCGAGGGCTTGACCCCGGCAAAGCACTGCCTGGCCTTTTCGCCCTGGTAGCGCTGGATCAGTTCCTCATCGATACGGCCGTACAGGATCGGGTGGTGGCGCTTGAGGTTGACTGAAAACCGGTCGATGCCTTTGACGAAAATCCCGATGCGCCCGAGACGGGCCATGTTGGAGCGGGTGTGAACCGAGTCGATGCGCTGGTGACCGGTATCGACTTTGAACACGTCGGCCAACTTGACGGCCACGGCGTCGAACAGGTCGGTATCGATCTTAAGCTCGGTGGCCAAAGTGCGCATGTTCCACAGCGTCTTGGGGCAGATGTATTTAGCTTCGTCGCTTTCTTCTACGATGTCAAGGGCATAGTGCCACTGAATGTTGTACATTAGTTGATCGCAGGCTTGCCTGTCGGTCAAATCGTGGTACTGCTGGAGGGCCAGGGTGCCCAAAACCGTGTACATCTCCTTGGTCGGCCGCCCCCGGTCTTGCGGAAAAAGCAACCCGAGCTTTTCCACCGGCAGCAAGTCCAGCACATGCTCCCGGAAAAACCCCGGCCAATTGCCGTCGAGATTTTCGCGGCGTTTGGGGCTCAGAAACTGCCAGGGGTCGAACAAATGTTGTTATTTTCGGTTTTTTGCTTTCAGCATGTCTTCCTCGATGCAAGATATCGGATTTGTTGATGATACTGCCATGCCAGGAAGAGCTAGTCAAGAAGTTTTGAAAGTTTTTGTGTTAATTTTTTAATGTGTTAGACGATGACTATTTTTTACGATGAAATCAAGTTTGATTTTTGATTGGCCACACCCATATCATCGACAATATTAATGCCGCCAACAAAAGCAATCTCTCTGTCTACGACCACAATTTTCCGGTGCAGACGGCGCAATCTCCGACGGTGCAGCGTCCAAGGCGAGGTTTTGGGTCGAAATTTCAGCACCATAACACCGGCCGTCTCAAGATCATCTACAATGCTTTTCGGCAGACCGATCGAGCCGAATCCATCGATCAGAAGGTGGGTTATCACACCGCGAACCGCCGCCCGTTTGAGCGCTTTTGCAATGCGTCGTCCGGTAGCGTCATATGTAAAAATATAAGCTTCCAGATAAATTTTATCGATCGCCCGGTCCAGCGCTGCTTCGATCGCTGGAAAATAAACCTCGCCGTTTTGCAGCAGGGAAACCTGATTGTTTGGAATCATCTGGGTCACGGCACGGTTGCCCCTATTTTCAGCACAATACTTCAAGACGGTCCGGATGCTCAAGCGCCGGTACCCGCACCTCGACCTGGTGTTCCTTATTGTCATCGACAAGCAGGATGGCCTGATCGGGTTGCTCGATGCAATCCAGGCATAGAGGCATCCTCCCCTTGCCGGCGGCAAGTTGCCGGACGGTGATGTGGTAAACGGTCTCCCGGTAACGGTAATGCATCTTGAAGCCCTCCCAATCTGCTGGCAGGCACGGTGCAAACCACAGCTTGTTTCCCTGGCGTTTGAGCCCCAGAAGGGATTCCAAGATGAGCCGATACATCCATGCGGCCGATCCCGTGTACCAGGTCCAGCCGCCGCGGCCGGTGTGCGGCGGCACCGCGTAGACGTCGGCGGCAACGACGTAAGGTTCCACCTTGTAGATGGCGGCCTTCTCGGCCGACCGGGCATGGTTCACCGGGTTGATCATGCGAAAAACCTTCCAGGCGCACCGGGGGTCCCCCAGGCGGGCGAAGGCCATCGCGGCCCAGATGGCCGCATGGGTGTACTGGCCGCCGTTTTCCCCGCACGCCGGGGACATAGCCTTTGATATAGCCGGGGTTCAGGGCCGATTTGTCGAAAGGCGGGTCCAGAAGCTGGACCAGCCCCTCCTCGCCGCGGACAAGGTGTGCATCCACCGCTTCCATGGCCACACGAGAACGTTCATGATCACCTGCCCCCGAAAGCACGGACCAGCTCTGGGCAATCGAGTCGATCCGGCACTCGGGATTGTCTGCCGATCCGAGCGGCGTGCCATTGTCGAAATAGGCGCGCCGGTACCACTCACCGTCCCAGCCATGTTCCTCGAGATTGCGACGCAGGCGACTCGCCTCTCCGCGGCAGCGTTCGACAAAGACTGCGTCTCCCCGTGCCCGTGCCACTTCGATGAAGCGCATGAGCACGTCATACAGCAAAAATCCCAACCAGACGCTTTCCCCCTTGCCGCCCGCGCCCACGAGGTTCATACCGTCGTTCCAGTCACCCGACCCGATAAGCGGCAGGCCGTGCCCGCCGAAGTTGAGACCATTCTCGATGGCGCGCACACAATGCTCGTAGAGGCTGGCCGTCTTTTCCGAACGTCCGGGCAAATCGTAATCGGATTCCTCATCCGTTTTTAGCGGCCGGCCCTGGAGAAAGTGGATAGGCTCATCAAGGACACCGGTGTCCCCGGTGACAAGGACATAGCGGCATGTCGCGAGGGGTAGCCAGAGGTAATCGTCCGAACAGCGTGTGCGCACCCCTCGTCCCGTCGGCGGATGCCACCAATGCTGCACATCGCCCTCCGGGAATTGACGGGATGCACACAGGAGTAGGTGCGCGCGCAAGAGATGCGGCTCGGCGTGGACCAGCGCCATCACGTCCTGCAGTTGATCGCGGAAACCGAAGGCTCCCCCCGGCTGGTAGGTGGCACTGCGGGCCCAAAGCCGGCAGGCTATGGTCTGGTACAACAGCCAGCCGTTGGCCAGCATATTCAGGGACGGATCGGGCGTTTCCACATTGACCGCGCCCAGGGTATGGGTCCAGTGCCGCCACACCGCTTCGAGGGCGGCTCGTGCGGCGGTGGATCCGCGTGATCGATGAAGCAGATTGCGGGCATCGTCGGCATCGCGCCCGGCGCCAAGTCGGAAAACGACCTCCTGCTCCTGGCCGTCGGCCAGATCGAGTTTCACCTGAATCGCGGCGCAGGGATCCAGAGAGGCCCCCACCTTGCCGGAAAGGTGGGGGCGCATCATCGCGGCCGGGCGTTGCAGGTTGCCGTTGCGTCCTAAAAATTCGGTTCGATCGCCGGTGAGGGTGCACGATGCATCGTCCACGGCGAAGAACGCCACCCGCTGCCGGAACTCCGTGTTGTAGGGGTTGCGTGCCAACAGGGCGCCACTGTAGAGGTCGGTTTCGGTGATGACATGCATGCCGGTGTTCTGGCGCAAGTCGCCCAGCACCCATTCCAGGTAGCCGGTGACCGAGAGCCGGCGGGCTCGACCCGACGTGTTGCGTACTTTGAGCACCGTGAACTTGACCGCCGCGTCCAGGGCCACGTAAACCCACAACTCCGAATGAATGCCGCGTTCGGTGTGCTCGAAGACGCTGTAGCCGAAGCCGTGCCGAGTGACATACGGCGTCGCGCCGCGGCGGGGCAGGGGCGCGGGCGACCAGAAGTGGCCGCGCTCTTCATCGCGCAGGTAGAAGGCCTCTCCGCGCGTATCACCGACCGGATCGTTGGCCCAGGGTGTCAGGCGGAATGCGTGGGCGTTTTCGTTCCAGGTGCAGGCCAGACCGCTTTCGGATACGACGGTGCCAAAATGCGGATTGGCCAGCACATTCACCCAGGGTGCCGGCGTTACCTGCCCGCAGGCGGTAGTAATCACATATTCGCGTCCGTCCGGCGTAAAACCGCCCGTCCCGTTGAAAAAGGTAAGATCGTCGCGCGGCAATGCGGCCACGGCCGGGGGGTGGGAGTGGTGGGTGCGGGTCGGGGCCTGCAGCAGCGGCACCGCTGCCTCGCCCGGACTGCGCCGGTTGAGTTGATCCGCCAGCGACCCGCCACCGTCGGTGATGATGGCGCGGGCCACCGATTGGATCAAAATGCGGTCCTCCTCGGCGATCTGGTCCGAGGATCTGACAAAAATGCCGCCGGGCCGATCGGTCAGTCCGGTTTCGGTACCAGCGGCGATGATGCCCATGATCTGATCGTGAAGAAGCTGCCGGTAGCCGGCACGATCTTCGTTCCAGATCACCAGGTCCACGGCCAGTCCTTTCAGGCGCCAGTAGGCGTGCGCCTGAACCAAATGACGCACCAGCTCGATATTGGCCGCATCCTTGATGCACAGCAGCACGATCGGCAGATCGCCGGAAATGGCGTATCCCCAGAGACCGGACTGTCCCCGCCGGTTCTTGATGAGCACGCCCGGGTCGGCTCTAAGGGAGCTGTTGGCATAGATGATCGCTCCGGCCAGGCGCCCATAGAGCTGTGCGTCGGCCAGTGACGCATTCAACTGGCGCAGCAGCACCTGGCCATGGGTCCAGGCCAGGTCGAACACGCGATCGGCCAAACGCCGATCCTGGTACTTTTCCACCAGGCGCAAGGCGGCGCCACGTGATTCGGCAATGCCGGAGACGATGTTGATCGTTGCCGAGGCCTCGGGATCCAGGATTATTCGTTGGCGGATAGCGACAATCGGGTCGAGCACGGAGCCCTCGCTGCCCGAGAGCGCTCCCGTATAAAAGTCGCCGACCCCGAGCACCGCCTGCGGATCGGCAACGGTGTTGCCACGGCCGATGAACCGCATGCGGTCGGTCTCATAGGAGACGTCTTCGACTTGTACGCCATGCACGGCCATCAGGTGCAGCATCCAGGGGGACTGCTCGCCCTGCGAGCGGGGCCGGCGCGTGCACAGAATCGCCTGCTGGTGCCGGATGATCTCGGTCTGCACGAACAGATTGCTGAAGGCCGGGTGCAGGGCGTCCGCAGCAGGGGGCGCCAGGACCACTTCCGCATAACTGGTCACGTCGATGGCCCGGCGCTTCCGCGCGCGGTTGGTGATGCGCGCGCGGCGCAGCTCGATGTCATCCTCGATCGAAACCGCGATCTCGGAATGGGTGTCATAGCCGTGGTCGCGGGAACGGAACTCGGCTCGCCCTTCCGAGAAGATGGCCTCAAATTGCCTGGACCGGTTGAGTGTCGGTTGGCACGCAGTCGACCAGAACGCCTTGCTGGTCACGTCGCGGATGTAACAAAACGTGCCCCAGTTGTCGCAGGTGCGGTCTTCGCGCCAACGGGTAACGGCCAAATCCTTCCAGCGGCTGTAGCCGCCTCCGGCATTGGTGACCATCACGTGGTAGCGCCCGTTGGACAGCAGCTGTACTTCCGGGTTCGGCGTGTCGGGGCTTGTGAAAACGCGAATCGGCGTTTCAGGAGCAGCGGAAACCAAATGGTGCTCGGAAAGCTCGGTGGTATGCGTATAGAATGCCGACGCCTTGGGGATTCGTTCCTGGAGCAACAGCATGGTCGCTTGGAACGAAGGAACCGACTCGAACCGCTTTTGCATCGGCCGGTCCAGGAGCACGCTGGCCAATGACAGCAGGCTCATGCCCTGGTGATGGGCCATGAAGGACCGAACAATGGCGTTCGATTGGCCGGGCGGCAGACGTGACGGCGTGTAATCGATGGCTTCAAAAAAGCCATAGCGGGTTTCAAAGCCTTCGGCCGAAAGTCGCTCAAGATTCAGGCACGCCCGCTCGGGCGCTACCATCAGGGCCAGGGCCGAGGCATAAGGCGCAATCACCAAGTCCTCGGCAAGACCCCTTTTGAGCCCAAGCCCGGGTACGCCGAAAGCGCGGTACTGGTAGTTGAAATGCACATCGATGGCGTTGTACCCGCATTCGGAAATGCCCCAAGGAACACCGCGCCTTTTCCCGTAGGCGATTTGCCTTTCCACTGCGGTTTTGCAGGTCTGATCGAGTAGCGTATGTTCGTATGTCGGCATCACCAGCAGCGGCATCAGGTATTCGAACATCGAGCCGCTCCACGACAGCAAGATCGGGTCTCCTCCGGCGATGGTGAGCAAACGGGCCAGGGCGAACCAGCTTTCTTGCGGCAGCTGTCCTTGGGCAACCCCCACGAAACTGGTAAACCGTGCTTCCGAAGCCAGCAGATCGTAGTAACTGGCGTCGCGTCGATGTTCACCTACATTGTAGCCGATGGCCAGTAGATGACGCTTCTCGTCAAAAAGAAAGCCGTAGTCCATCCGGGCGAGTGTATCGCATTGCAGAGCAAGCTTTTCGATCGCCGCAATTCTTGTTTGGGCGCGTCGACTGGCTGCCGTGATGAGACGCTGAAGTTCACTGAGCCAAACGGTTTCCTCCGGCGTTGCAGAAAAGTTCAGTCGCTGCGCGATGGCCGCCTGGATTTTTTCGTCCAGAAGCGCTAGTTCGCGCAGGGTTGGGATCGCTTCGAGATCGGGAAAGTTGCCGAGGTTGTTCGGAGAAGAAAAGCGCTCTGTCCACGGTGCAAGAAAGTTGAGTTCATCGAGGGCATCACGACATTGCCCGGCGAAGGCACGGACCCACCATCTAAACTGGCTTTCAGGGTCCGCGTCGAGAGCTTCGATGCCGGCCTCCAATTCCGCGGCCGCGGTTGTCAACCGATCCAGGACCAATCTCCACGCCATGAGGGTAGCGGGTTGGGAACAGGCCGCGGACGCCAGGGCCTGTTGAAGCCCGGCGAGCCGGGCCGGCGCATCTGCATTCGCAGTGGCGGCCGCAGCATCGGCGACAATGCCGAGGGTGTCGCCAAGGCCATCCAACAAGCGCAGCGATAGAATCTTGTGATCGGCAAGGGCGAGCAAACCCGGCTGAAGTGTCAGCAAATGCCCTGCCAGGTTCCCGCTGTCCACCGACGAAATATAGAGCGGCGGCAGTGGTTGCAGGGATTGTGTGTCATACCAGTTGTAGAAGTGGCCCTGGTACCGTTGCAGGGTCTGCATGGTGTGGAAGGCCTTCGTGGTCCGTTCGAGAAGCTTTCCGGCCGAAAGGTAGCCGAAGTCGCAGGCGGACAAATTGGCCAGCAGCGCGAGGCCCATGTTGGTCGGCGATGTGCGGTGGGCAACCACGGGATCGGGGTGCTCCTGATAGTTGTCCGGCGGTAGCCAATGATCTTGCGGACCGATGAAGGTCTCGAAAAACGCCCAGGTTTTGCGGGCAAGCCGGCGTAGAAAGAAGGTCTGATCCGTCGTTAGCCTTTCCCGGAGGTGAGCGAGTGGTTGGCTGATCCACCATGCGATAGCCGGAGATGCCAGCCAGAGGCCCAGGATAGCTCCTGCGACGGCAAGGGATGCCGGCCTTGAAATGATCAGATAAATCCCAGTAGCGGCAGCCAGAGCGGGGGCAAACCACATGGTTCGCCAGGAGTCGGCCAAGCCCGTGCCGTTCTTGCGGTCCGAGTCGTCCGACAGATCCCATTGGAGCAGCCGTTTGTGTGAAATCAGCATCCGCCAACCGGCACGCGCCATGGCATCCAGGCTGAAAAACCCTTCATATGGAAGACATACGAGCGTGAATAGAGCTTGACCAAGGTTCCGGAGGGCTGTGTGCGCTTCGGCAGCGAAGTGCTGTCCCAGAGTCACATCGTTGGACTTCTGTATCATCTTCAGGGTCGAGGCGAATAAAGCAGGAACCAAGATGATGCCGATCACCGCCAAGGTCCAGAAGCACGGCGATGGGAAAAAAATCCAGCCCGACAACAGCAGGAGGGTCAATGCCGCGGCCACCAGACTGCGTCGCAGGTTGTCGAAGATCTTCCAGCGGGATAGCATTGAGAGCGAATTTTTTCGCCGTCGCCTATCAGGGACAGGAATATCTGGCAACAGCCAGCGTGCAATCTGCCAATCGCCGCGAATCCAACGATGCCGGCGGCTCACATCCGACCTGTAGCTGGATGGATATTCCTCGTACAACTGGACATCGCTGAGCAATCCGGCCCGGGCATAACAGCCTTCCAGAAGATCGTGGCTGAGTATCCGGTTGTCCGGGAAACGCCCCGCCAAGGCCTGTTCGAAGGCATCCACCTCATAAATGCCCTTGCCGATGAATGAGCCTTCACCGAACAGGTCCTGGTAAACATCGGAAACAGCGCGGGTATAGGGATCGATGCCGGGCTCACTGGCGCACATGTGCGCATACCGTGACCGGTTTTTGCCGGAAAGGCTCACTGCCACCCGTGGCTGGAGGATGCCGTATCCTGCAACAACGCGTTGTTTCGTCTGGTCGTAACGCGCACGATTGAGTGGGTGCGCCATGGCCCCCACAAACTGCCATGCTGAATCGCGAGCCAGTTGGGTGTCGGTATCCAGGGTGATCACATACTTGACGTTCGATAAGACCCTGGTTTCCCCAACCACGAGCGCGAAGCGATCCATCGCGGTGCCGTGGGCCTCACCGCGCAGAAGCGTATTTAAATCCGTGAGTTTGCCGCGCTTGCGCTCGTAGCCCATCCAGATCCTGTCGCGCGGGTTCCATCGACGCGGGCGATGAAACAGGAAGAAGCGGTCAACTTCCAAACGCCGGTATTTGCGATTCAAATCCTCGATTCGGTGACGGGCCAACCACAACAGCGATTCGTCTTCCGGTAGTGTTTCTGCTGCGGCATCACGAAAGTCGGTCAGCAGACCGAAGTGGAGGTGGTCATCCCGATTGGCCAGGAAGCGGACTTCCAGCGCCTCGATCAGTTCCTCGATGTTTTGAGTGCTCGTGAGCATCGCCGGGACCACCACCAACGTGCGCAATTGCGAGGGAATTCCATGGGAAAAATCCATGCGCGGCAGCGGAAGCGGCGTCGCCAGTGCCGCTGCCAGCCAGTTCACCAGGGCCACCGCCAGATGACTGGTGCACACAAGCCAGAGCAATCCGAACAAGCCCAGCGCCCAAACCGGCAATCCGGCGGTATACCCCCTGGTCGCGAAAAAGCCGGAGAAAATTGCCGTCAGCAGCAGAATGGTGCCGCCATAGAACAGCAAGGAAAACCGGCGACCGATTTTGCGCAGAATTTCAACGGACGACAAGCGCACCTGCGCCATGCGTTCAAGCCGGGTCAGTCCCTCGTCGATCAAGTAGAACCCGACATGCGCCGCACGGTCTTGGCCGCCTTTCCTGACTGCGCACGCTTGCGCCAGATGGATCGCCTGGCGTGCTACCTCGTTTTCCGAGTGCGGGCTGCGTTTGGCAATCCTCTCCACGACGTGACGGTAGCGATCACGGGTGGAAAAATCCATCTTGCCGTATACGTCTCCAGGATCTTCACGCAGGGTCTGCTCGACAATGCTCATCGTTTCGACGAACTCGCGCCACTCCATCGCACCCAGGAAACGCAGGCTGCCGATGCTGTTGCTCATGGAAACCTGATCCGCCGCTTGTTGTTGGGTCTCCATGTGCACCAGTTGTTCGATGGTCTGGCCGGACTCGGACAGTCGCTGTTCAATCCAGTTGAGCGGCAGGGATAGAGCGGAGCCTTGGCTTTGCAGGCAGCGCGTCAGCTCGGCAACAAACGCGCTCACCATCAGGGGCTTCGCGCGTGCCATGTCGGCGACAGCCAGAATCAGGCTCTTGGGGTCCCGCGCGGTGATCTCAGTCATCAGATCGGCCCAGTGCTTGGCCCGGTTGCGCTCGATCCTGCCCGCGGTGATCCGGGCGGCGACCCGGCGCAGATTCTCTATCAGCGATAGGCGCAGCATGATGGGGATGGCCCACAATTCACCGATCTTTAGGATGGTCACCGACTGATAGGCCGCCACGAAACTGCTCAGATTTTCCGGATCCACCCGTCCATCTCCGTGCGCGATAATCTCCAGGGCGATGTCGTACACTCGGGGAAGCCCGGCCAGGGGGGCATTCAGCAGACGCGGCAGTTCCCGGCTGTACCCCTTGGGCAAATGCCGCCTGGCCGTTCGTATCTGCTCCTCGATCAAATAGAAGTTGTCGAGCAGCCATTCGCCGGCCGGGGCGATCCTGAGATTGGCCAGGACCGCCTCAGTCAGCAGATTCCGGGCGCCGATCAAGATCGCTTCATTCTCCGCCAGGCGCGTCAGAAGTCGTGCTGAAGCACGTGCCGAACTCAGCTTGTGCGATTCTGCCAGCACCCTGCCGTGCACCTTCATCTGATCGTTACTGAACAGTTCCTCGCGCAGAGGCGGCTCATTGCCGGCTGATATTTGTGTCTGACCGGTCTTGCCGAGATGCGCTCTAAAATTAAACAGGGTACGAAAAATTTTCTTGGGGATTAGCCTCACGATGAATATTTTCCTAGTTTACCGAGAACGGCTATGATTACGTCGACAAAAGGCTCGTTGATGATGTCAAAACCTCTTTTCATGGAAACCAGCTCTTTTGAGTGGCGATGCCCTTATACGGCGGGCAGAGGGGCCGCTTCCCTGGCTCATCTGCTCGCCGGTGAAAATCTGTTTGTCTGAATCCGTTTGCTTGGCGGCGACTAGGGTTCTGATAAAAAATTCCAATGTGTCGGTCACGGCAACGTGAAGAGCCCGTCACTCAAAACTTCGCTTTTACTTTTTCGAAACCGTACCTGATATTTGTCCAAATGTTTTCCAGACCCTCCTTGAGATCTTCCCATCGATCATCGTCTGCTTCCTCAATCTCTGTCAGCTTGGCCCTGGCCTCATCACGTTGTTGTCTGAGAGTGGCAACATGCACTTTGTGCCCAAGTTTGGCCTCGGCATCCGCTTCGGCCAACGTGATCTTGGTATTCAGGTCTTCAATATCATCGTTCCATTTGTCAATCTGGGCCTTCCGTTTCTCAACATACTTGTCCTTTTGATCATCAATTTTATGTTCGCCCTTATTTTCTAAACTTTTCATGATGAATTTTCCCTCTATTCCATGTTGTTAATAAACATTTGCCTTATGGTTCGGTCTCTTTTTCAAGAAACAACACCGGCGATCAGAATCTATGATGAGCAATAGCACCTGCCTATTTCACCAGCATATTATTCTTAACGGATACAACCCCTTTGACGCTATGTGCGCACCCGCTTTGTTGACAGCAGTTTGAGAGCCAACAAAGCAGTTCGGTTGAACGATGCCTTTGAAGGTCGTCATGCCGATCTGGAATGACTTTAGAAAATCATCTTTTGCAAGCACGGATTTTACCTTGGTCGCAATGACCGTATCGTCAACAAATTCACCCGGTGCTTTCCTTTCTGGATGTCCCTGCACTGGCCACAAAGCTGGCGATGAGCACCAGAAGGACAACATAGCCGATTCCCTTTTTTAGACACTTGGCTCGCCCGGCAAGGCAGGAAATGGTTATGCTCGTCTTTTTTCTGCAAAACAGGTCCCGCATCCAGAATCAAGATACCGTCCTTGGCCGATTCAAAGAGCCGCCGGTAGCGCTTTTCGGAATCTTGCAGCGCCTCCACGACGCTGGTCTTCTCCAGCAAGTTGCCCGCTATCAAGGCAACACGCCTGCCCAGTTCGGCGTTGACGAGGTGAACCTGGTTTTCGGTATTGGGATCTTTCATAATTACTCTTTCATCCAATAGCGTTTCGATCGGAATCAGGTCAGGAATTTTGTCAAATCCTGCATGGCCGCAACAATATCAACAATCGCTTCATGGAAACCTTCCGCGCCGTAGTCCGTTTTCGATGTTTCTTTTGTTTCAATACGGCCTTGGACCTCGGATTTTAGTTTTTTCAATTTTTGAGCGTGCATCTTAAATTGCAGAAGATGCTCTTCTTTCATCTCCTTGTGGGAATCCGAATTTATCCGTTGGATGAGTTCATCGGCCTGTGCCAGTAATTGCTCGATATCCTTTGATTCCAATCTCGTTGACACGATGTTTCCTTTCCGATGTATTCCTGCCCTTGTTCGACCCTCTTGGTTCCGTTCTTGCTCGCCGATCCACCTTCCTATTGGTCTATCTTCTCAAAAATCGTGCCTGAAATCGAGTGTCTGCCGTTTTAGTAAAATTCGGCTGTATTAATGAAGAGATGTGATGGAACGGGCATTGAGAGGCACAGCGAACGCGGTCAATGGAAGTGGTCATATATGACCATTGATCATATGCGACCAACGGTTGAGCTTGGGCCGGAATGGGTAGAAAGCAGATCTGACGTGCCCCCAAAGTGCTTGGCGCCCACCCAATCGACTTACAACATGTGAATGGACTCTAACTGTTCGGACAATCCCAATCCTACCAGTTCATAGTGCAGTTCGTTCAATCCAAATGGCTTGAAAAGCCATCCGTTCGCCTCCCGCACGTCCATCATTGCAAGGCATTCGTCCTTATGACGACCGGTCATAAGGATTACTTTGGTTTCAGGCACCCAGTTTTTTATCATATTGGAGAGATTGAACCCATTCATGTCCGGCATCTCCAGGTCTGTAACCAATAGATCGTAGGGGCCGGTGTTTAACTTGTTCATCAATTCCGGTTTCTTTTGGGCGGTATCCACCTCCTGGAATCCGAGTTCAGAGAGCAAATCGGCCATGCATTTGAGAATAGTCGGGTTATCATCGACCACCAGGCAGCGCAGAGGATGATGGGGCAGCCTGCCACCCGCGGCCAAGACTGG
This sequence comes from Desulfobacterales bacterium, assembly GCA_963668645.2. GTDB lineage: Bacteria > Desulfobacterota > Desulfobacteria > Desulfobacterales > UBA2174 > UBA2174. The sequence continues at coordinate 207,188 of CAXXWC010000019.1, read as the reverse complement.
TGCCTGGTTTTCAACGGTATTGATAGCGTATGTCATTTATTTCTCCTTTATTCAGGAAAATGCGAACGGATTGCGAGCAACCGCCAGGGAGATCGGCCGCAACCCGTAGCGCCTATTCCCGGAAACGTTTTGGTTTTTCAGCCATGACCTTCCGTGCCCTCCGACATAGAAGTTAAGTGAACCGTGAGGCCGCGTCGTGAAAAGCGTTCTTGGCACTTTCCGCTGATGGGCTTTTGGGGAGAATCCATCAGTGGATGTCACTTCAAACAAGGCAATATCATTGGCGTCGCTGATCGCGGCCTCGGTCGTCTTTCCGCTGGTCGTGGCCACGGTTATCGTCCCGGTGATATTGCTTTCGACCGTCGTCATATTTCCAGTGATCTTTTTTGTATTTGACCTCTTTGGCCCAGTGGTTTCTTGGCAAGTCGGTCCAGGGTCCGCCTTTTGACCTCGAGTAGTACCACCGGTCGTTTGTGTAATGATAGTGATAGCCCTGATGGTAATAGTAGGGTTCCTGCTCCATCACCACGATGGACGGTAAAACGGGGATGGTCAAGACTACGTCCACACCTGGGCCGCGTCGTCCCATCGCCATCACCGTACAGGCCATCAGTAAAAACACCATGACAATCGTTGAAATCAAAATCTTTTTCATATTGCCGATCGCTTGATCGGCTTCAATGCAGCCTTCCGCATTGAAGCCGATTTTAAAGTATGACCTATCCGGTCTTATTCCCGTCACCGACTAGGATGGGCCGCGACCTGTAGTGTCTATTTATCGAGGATTTCAAAAACGACCCTCCTGTTTGCCTTGGCTGCCTCTGAGTTAACCTTTTTGGGTGTGGCTTCATACATCGCCGCGTTTGTCTCGCCATAGCCGATCGTGACAAGCCTGTCCCGTGAAATAATCCCTTCGTTAACGAGGTATTCCTTGACGTTTTCGGCCCTTCTTTCACTCAGCTTTTGGTTGTAGGCATCTGAGCCGGAGGCGGAAGCATAACCGGCAATACGGATTCTGGCTTTAGGGTTTTTGGTCAGAATCTGAAAATTTCTTTTCAGGTTCGCCTTCGCTTCCGGTGTAAGAGTAGATTTGTTGAAATTGAAATAAATGTTCTCCAAAGCGAGAAAAACGAGTTCCGGCTGAGCCGCAGGGGCTAAAACCACGGGCTTTGTAGGCGCCGGGACGACAACCGGCTCTGGGGCAGCCACCGGCTCGGCAGGTAGCTGATAAGCGGCCATCAGCATGTTGAATTCTTCCGGGCTGTATGCCGTTGCCGATTCTCCGAAAACGATTTTCGTCCCTTTTACGGTTGCATAACTGGACGGATCTTTAAGTTCTGCCATCGCCTCAGGTGTGGTTGTAAATCCGTAGGCGCTCAGGATTTCATGCGTCAAATCCGGACTGTATATAGTCGTCGTTTTCCCGAAAACAACGTTTCCCCCTTTTACGGTTGCATAACTTGCCGGGACCTTGGCATCCGGCGACAAGGTGCCGCCATAAGCGGTGAGGACCATGTCCAACGGTTCGGGGCTGTACGCTGTTACCGATTGTCCGAAAACGACGTTTCCCCCCTTTACGGTTGCATAACTTGCCGGCACCTTATTGGCCTGCACAGTGTCTGCGGATAATTCAACAGACCAGGAAGGCAAACTTATTGCCAAGCAAAATGCCATACACGCCAATGAAACGATAATTTTTTTCATTTTTCCCCCTTGCGCAATTAATTCAAGTATAAGTGTCAGTACATTAATATAAAATAGATACTTCTTGTTGACACGGCGCTCCCTTACTGTAGGTTCGGAAACCTACTTCACAATCAGATCATTTTTGACGGATCTGACCCCACCGACGCCGTAGGCGATTTGACTCGCTTTATCGGACGCCATTTCTGAATTGACGAAGCCGCTTAGTTGCACGGTACCCTTGAAGGTTTCGACACTGATCTGAAACGACTTGAGAAAATCATCTCCTGCGAGTTGAGATTTCACCTTGGTGGTAATGACCGAATCGTCTACGTATTGTCCGGTGCTTTCCTGTTTGGTTGTGGATGCGCAGGCCACCAAGATCGCGATGAACAGAAGCGTGACCAAAAAGCCAGTAACTCTGATTTGCTTTCTCATGTTCGTTATTCCTTTTTGAGCGGGGTTGATGTCAGATGTCAAATTCTACCGATGAGAAGCAGGATTACAATAATGACCAAGATCAGCCCGACGCCACCGCTGGGCGTATACCCCCATGAACGACTGTGGGGCCAGATGGGGATTACGCCCAAAAGCGCCAGTATCAAAATGATCAGCAGTATGGTGCCAAGTGACATGATGCTCCTTTCTGCCGCCTTCTGCGGCCAGACCGTTTTATCTCCATGGCAACACACCTTAGCGGTGTGTCAGTGGCCCCGACCCAGGTCCTCGATGGCATCCATGACGATTCCCGTGCCCACGGTGATCAACAGGATGTCTTGGGCCACGCGCACGAAACGGTGGTGGGGCGGCGGCGGGCCGAGGTACACCAGGACATCCTGGGGCAGGTCATAGAAGATTACATCCCGGGGTAGGGGCTGATGCCGCACCCATTGCCTGGCCTGTCCCGGCGGCAAGCAGTCGTGACCCTTTTTGCGCAGACCCGGGGGGCACCGGCCCTTGCGATAGTGTTCCGAATAGTAGCGATCGATGGACGACCGGTCGTGATTAGCGAAATGACGGTCATAGCGGTCATCCCGCCTTGATGCACGCTGGTGTTGGTCCGCATGCCGATTGCGCGCATCCCGGTCCTGGGCTCCTTTGAGATAATGATCGCCCTGACCCTGGGATTGCCTGCCACGGTCTTTCGACTGCACACGTTGTGACGACTGCTGGCCGTCCGCTTTTGGAGAACCCCAGCCTTGATCGCCGTGGCCGTTCCACGAGGGCTTTTGTGCCGTCGCTGGTGCGGCCATAAAAATAAGTACGCCCAGCAATCCCGAGGCAAGGCCCGCTTGAAAAGCCATTCGTTTCATTTTTATCTCCTTAAGGTGTTGGCGGTTATTGGTTACCTATTGCGTTTGACACCGTGATGCTCTGAAGGCAGCTTGCCTGTCCTCTTCTACGTTTACTTCCCTTTCGATGTCGCGATTCTCGACGGTCTTTTCTATAAGCTATCTCAAAAAAATGCAGACCATACTCAAAAAAATCTAGACATAACGTACTGATTATGTAATAAAATCAGGATGGAACGCAAAAACGAACAGTGGAAGCGGTTAGAGCCCATGATTCTGTCAACAAGGCCTCCGAGAGACCCGAGGGGACGCCCAGCCCGCGATCCACGGGAGGTTTTAGACGGCATTCTGTGGATTTTAAGAACAGGGGCTCCCTGGAAGGATTTGCCTCAGCGATATCCACCGTACCAGACTTGCCACCGGCGCTTCCAGCAATAGGTCCGGCAAGGTGTCTTTCGGCGCATTGTCCGGCAGATGGCAGAGGACCTGTACACGAGCGCGGCGGAATCGATATCCGCGAAGCGTTCATCGACGGGACCTTTGTACCGGCAAAAAAAGGGGTCCTGCTGTCGGCAAGACAAAGCGTGGCAAGGGCACCAACATCATGGCAATCGCGGACGCTTCTGGTATTCCTGTCGCCGCAAACGTGGCAAGTGCTTCTCCCCACGAAGTGACGCTGGTCGATCAGACCATCGACAGCGGTTTTGTCGAACATGCTCCGGACAGGCTGATCGGTGACAAGGCCTACGACAGCGACGGGCTCGATGAGCGGCTTATGCATGAACGGGGCGTTGAGCTGATCGCCCCGCACCGTAGCAACCGGCACAAGCCGAAAACCAAGGACGGCCGGAAGCTCAGGCGCTACCGGCGCCGATGGAAAGTCGAGCGTCTGTTTGCCTGGCTTCAAAATTTCAGGCGGTTGACGGTTCGATGGGAATACCATTCGGACAATTTCCTGGGCATGCTGTTGCTTGGGTGTGCTAAAATCCTACTCCGGTTTTTTGAGATGGCTTCTATCAATAATATCGCATATCTTCACTTAACTTGAGCCGGATTTATCACTTTGTCTTCTGCCGAAGGCGCTATTGAGCAGCCAGCCCAGAATGACGCCTACTGACAGAATCAATAGCATCAGCAATGCGCCGGGAATCGACAGCGTCCAGAATAAGAACCTCAGATTCATGACGGTGACATTCTGGATGGTAAATACCAGAACCAATCCTGCCAGGGCGGCTCCAATAATGAGTTTAGGCTTCATGCGGCTTCTCCCAATTCTGATTGTGTAAAACCATACCTCCCTTTACGGTATTGCTTTGAGTTAACCCAACAGACGATGGCAATGGCCCGGCCGCCGAGAGCATCGTTCTGAGCTCCTCTCCCTGCACGCTTTCCTTTTCCGAAAGGAGCTTGGCCAGATCGTCGAGGACCGTTCGTCGTTCCGAGAGGATTTTGCGCACACGCTGATGGGCTTCATCGACGAATCGTGTGATTTCGGCGTCAATTTGTGTGGCTTTGGCTTCGCTGTATTTTTGACCATGGGAAGAATAATTTCCCGGAAAAAACATCGGTTGAGGCGAACGTTCATAGCTCACCAGACCCAGAAGATCGCTCATGCCGTATTCCGTCACCATGGCCCGGGCAATGTCGGAGGCCCGTTGCAGGTCGTTCTGCGCCCCGGTGGAGATTTCATTAAACACCAACTCCTCGGCGACCCGGCCACCTAAAAGAACGGCCAGGCGATCGATCAACTCCGAGCGCGTCAATAAATAGCGGTCCTCCGTTGGCTGCTGTTGGGTATATCCAAGCGCCGCAATTCCGCGGGGAATGATCGATATTTTATGCACCGGATCGGCATGCTCGACAGATTCGGCCACAATGGCGTGCCCGGATTCATGAAAGGCGACAATTTTCTTCTCCTGAGCACTCATTACCCGGTTTTTTTTCTGAAGGCCCGCGACCACCCGGTCGATGGCCTCGTCGAAATCGATCGGTTCAACTTTTTCTTTATCGTTGCGGGCCGCCAGCAGCGCCGCTTCATTGATGATGTTGGCCAGGTCCGCGCCCACGAAGCCCGGGGTGCGGCCGGCGATCTGGCGTAGATCGACGTCGGGTCCCAGTTCAACGTTCCGGGAATGGATTTTCAAGATGGCCTCCCGCCCGTTGATATCCGGACGGTCCACCAGGACCTGCCGGTCCAGGCGTCCGGGGCGCAGCAAAGCCGGATCGAGGATTTCCGGCCGGTTGGTGGCTGCCATGATGATGACCCCTTTGTTCGTTTCGAACCCGTCCATCTCCACCAGGAGCTGGTTCAGCGTTTGTTCGCGTTCGTCATGCCCGCCCATCACATTCATCCCGCGGGCTTTGCCAAGGGCATCCAGTTCATCGATGAAGATGATACAAGGTGCCTGGGCCGCGGCCTGCGAGAACAGATCACGAACGCGGGCCGCGCCAACGCCGACGAACATCTCCACGAATTCGGACCCGCTGATGGAAAAGAATGGCACTTTGGCCTCCCCGGCCACGGCCCGGGCCAGAAGGGTTTTGCCGGTTCCCGGCGGGCCGACCAGCAGCACCCCTTTGGGGATTCTGCCCCCCAGTTTCTGAAATTTCTCCGGGGTTCTGAGAAATTCGACCACTTCTTCAAGTTCTTCCCGGGCCTCATCGATGCCGGCCACATCGGCAAAAGAGACCTTGGTGTCGCTTTGTGCGAAAATTTTGGCCTTGCTCTTGGAAAAAGACATGACCCCCATTCCCGTTCCCATTTTTTTTATGGCAAACCGCCAGATCAAAAAAAAGATGCCAAGGGGCAGAATCCAGGATATGAGGCTGCTCAGAAATCTATTTTCATACTGTCCCGAATAGCTGATTTTGCGTTCATCCAGTTCCTTGACCAGATCCGGATCATTCACCCGAACGGTGACAAAGGCTCTTTTGGGTGATCCTGCCAGGGTGCCTTTGATGCTTTCAGGGCCAATGATCAATTCGCCCGCAATTTTCTGGTCGACATACTGTTTGAATTGACTATAGGAAATCGCCTCTGTTTTTGAAGAAAACAGCAACGGTTGCAGATAAGAGAATACAATCACAGCGATGACGAGATACCAGATTCTGGAACTATTCTTAAATGGCAGCGACATCTTTTTTCGCGAATGGTTGTCCACCCCGAAGAAGGTTCGCAGTTTGTCAATCAGATTGTCGACCGGATCTTTTTCCCCGTTGGAGGCCATTTCTGATTTCCTGTGTTTTGAGTCCAGGTGCGCCGATCAGACCGGCATGGTAACGGCTTGTGGCCCGCGGGTTATTCCCTTTGATATTGTCAACGGGAATAACCCGCGGAATCCGGAATTGGCGGAATCCGTGAAAAGGAGACCACCAATTCTCAGATATCGGGTAGGATTTGCCTTTGACTGCCCATCTTACTCTTTAATCAGCAGTTCAATCTCATCCGTGCAGGCTCGGGCGACACCATAACCTGCTTTCTCCTGTCCGGGCATTTTATCCCAGCCACCCTTTTCAATAAATTCATACCTTTTCCAGCTGTCGATTTCTTTCAGTTTCGCAAGTTTTTCTGCGTGGGCGGGGTCCGCCACGAATTGGGCGACACAGATCGCCGTTTGACTTTCCAGAATTGCGTTTTCGGTCACCTTTTGAGTCGCCGATGCTGTTGACCACCCCCCCCATCCGAAACCAATGATCATTGAGATAACGGCTCCACATACAAGCCCCCAGATGCCATACTTGATTTTACTTTCGGTTTCCTGTTTCATGAATCACTCCTCGCTGGTTGATGTTGTCTGTATTTTCCCGGGCTGTTCGTTCTTTAAATGTGTCGGATAAGGTCAACGGGCAGGCACGGGCCGCCCCTGAGCTTCTTCGGGACTCGCCTGCTTGATATATCGATAGAAATCGCTGTCCGTGGTGAGAATCAATACGGAGTTTGGATTGGTATTTTCCTTGTAGCTTTCAAGGGTGCGCAAAAAGGCGTAGAATTCCGGATTTTTATTGTACGCTTGGCCATAGATCTGTGTAGCCTCGGCGTCGGCTTGGCCTTGGACCTCCTGCACCCGGCGGTAAGCGGTCGAGCGGATCTGGCGCAGCTCTTTTTCCATTGTGCCAAGGATCTCGGCACTGCGTCCCTCGCCTTCGGAGCGGAACTGGGCGGCGATGCGCTTGCGCTCGGAAATCATGCGATCATAGACTTTTTCGCGAACGCTTTCCACGTAATCAAGGCGTTTAATGCGCAGATCCACCAGCTCGATGCCGTATTGTGGAATGATCTTCTGGGCCTCGGTGAGGATCGTTCGGGTGATTTCCTCCCTGCCGCGGGCAATCTCCCTTTTAAGCTCCTCTTCACGTTCCTTCGGGATCTCCTTCAGCGCTTCATCCTTGGGCGCTTCCCACGAGGCGCTGCGCACGAGTTCCACGAGTTCGCTGCTCGACACCTGGTCGCGCACCACCGAATCGAGAATATCGTTCAGGCGCGATTGGGCTCCTTCTTCGCTGGCCACATTCTCCAAGAATTTTTTGGCATCGGCAATCCGCCATCTGGCGGTGGTATCCACCCAAATGAACTCTCGTCCCTTGGTGGGAACCTGGTTCGGATCACCGTCCCAGACCAGCAGGCGCTTTTCGAATCGCCGGACTTCCTGCACAAAGGGCAGTTTCATGTGCAGTCCCGCCTCGGTTACCGGTTCCCCGACAGGCCGGCCAAACTGCACCACAATCGCCTGCATACCCTCTTCCAACGAGTAGAGGCCACTTTGGAGTACGATAACGATTACCACTGCCATCGCAAGGATTACGGACTTCAAGTGAAGTTTCATGGCTGCCTCCCCTGGGCTGATGGTTGCTTAGCGGAATCCAATGGGAGCCAGGGCACCATCGCCTTTTGGTCCTGATCTACGATATAAAGCCCTTTCATGTCAGATAGAAAACCGGTCATGGCCTCCAGGTACAGGCGCCGGCGGGTTACCTGGGGCGCCTGCTGGTATTGGCCTAAAATGGCCTCGAACCGGGTGGCCTCCCCTTGGGCCCGGTTTATACGTTCCAGTGCGTAACCTTCGGCCTTGCTGATGCTTTGCGCCGCCACGCCCCGGGCTTTGGGGATTTCACGGTTGGCCTGCTCCTGGGCTTTATTGATCGTTTGTTCTTTGTCCTGGCGCGATTCGTTGACTTCATTGAAAGCCGGTTTAACCGTATCCGGCGGGGTTACGTCCTGCAGCTCCACCGTAACCAGACGCACGCCGGACTCGTAGGATGTCAGGATTTTCTGAATTTCGGTTTTGGCTTCGCTGGCCACCGCTACCCGCCCGGTGGTCAGCACATCGCTGCCCAGGCGGTTGCCGACCGCCCGGCGCATGACCGCCTCGGTGGTGTCGCGGATCGTTTTCGATGTATCGCGAACCTGAAACAGGTAGCGGATTGGATCTTCGATCCGGTACTGTATGATCCATTGGACATCGATGACATTCAGATCTCCGGTAAGCATCAGCGACTCGTCCTTGTAAGTACTGCCCGTATCATAGCGGGTCTTTTCCCCGGGAACGGTAGACACCGTTCGAAAACCGAATTCCTCTTTGAGCACGCGAGCTGTGGGCAGCAGCTGGACCTTTTCGATGCCATAAGGCAATTTGAAATGCAGCCCCGGTCCGGCCGTGCGCATGACCTTGCCGAAGCGTTGAACAATGCCGGTTTCTTCAGGTTGGACGGTGAACCATGCGGTCCATAAGACCACCACCACAATGCCGGCGACGAGAATGAGGATTGGAACGCCTTTAATCTTTTTAAACTGTTGTTGAATTTTTTCCAGCAGGTCCTTTAGCGTCGGTATCGATTCCTGCGGGGGTTGACTCCATTCCGGCATAACTTACCTCCTAATATTATTTCTAATCGTACGAATGGCATCCATTCCCTCTGAATGAGATATCGTGAAAATTTGAGTTTCCAAAGGTTCGGATAAGAGCGCTTTTGTTCCCAATAAAACGCTGAATTGATGAGACGCTATATGGTGGTCCAGGTATTCGCGACTTTTCCACTCCTCTATCAGGCAGAAACGGTTTTTGTCTTTGATATCGCAAAAAACGCAGAAGCTTATGCACCCCGTCTCCTTTGCCGTCGGCTCGATCATGGAGATAAGGGTTTGCATCATTTCCAGTTGTTTTCCTGGAATTACGTTCATGGTGATTTTAATGACAATCATTATGGTAACCTCCATGAAGTGCCAACCTTAACTTAAGCCTTCTGGTCTATGCCGATTTAATTTTCTTGTTTGACCGTGAACGTGCGGTCGCATCACTTTGGCGTAAGTCTTTCTGGTAAGGAAAGGTAACCCCTATGGGGGTTCTATGAATCAAATTTTATGCCAAATCTTGACCATTGGATTTTTATACTGCATCGTGTTGATTTACAAATGAAACAAGCTTTGAGACGGCTGGCGGGGCAAAAAAATAACTCGTGGAAACCTGGTCACATTTAACCAATGAGCATATATGACCATTTTCAATGGATGAGATGGGTTTTAGATTCTTGCACAACCTGAGTCATTGACTGCTTAAACGTTTTTTTCTCCATTTCAAAACAGTACTTAACCCTTCCTGGGCAATTCTCTTGCCTTCAAATTCATAAAATATGCAAAAATTGATCAAATTAATCACATCGATATTTTTATTGTATTCATTTTCAAATGGTTTCTCGGCGATGCTGTTTTTAAATATCTTTTTGAATAATGATATTCTATTTTTTGTTAGCATTTTATAGAGTGGTTTGTAATTTTCTCCTTTAGAATTGATCTCTTTGATCCGTTTTTCGATGTAATTCAATGTTCTGGACGAAAGCTTGACTTTCAGGGTGTTATCCAGGAATTTGCCAATTTCTGCCAACTCGATATCGGTTGAAACCTGGCTATTTTTCGTGCCGGATAAATCCGCATTTTGCGCCAATTGAATCCGTGCTGCCTTTTCATCTGTTTTCCTACTCCGGTATGTCTCTGTCATACGGCATAGATATTCGGCTTGAAGTGCCGCAACTTGCAGGTAGGCGCTCAAATTGTAAAAGCCTGCATGTATGTGTTCGGGTAGGGTGACCCCAACTCTACTATAAGTATATCTGTATTTGTGATCAATTTCACCCCATGCCTCCTCGAGTATAGTTCTAAGTTGGAGTTCAAATGTAAGCTCTTTCAAGTCTGCATGGGCTTCGGCGCGGTCTCCCAACTTCATGATGTAATGTATTGATGAATATCCACTATAGGCTAAATTAACGCCGTCGGGCAGGGACTTTTCATGGTTGATCGGAAGAACGAATGACCTTTTCGGATCCGGTCCACTTATAAAATCCAGGATTTGTTCTTCTTTAAAAAAGGCCAAATAGGATTTGATTATAGCTATGTCCGAGAGACGCAGGCAGATAATTCTAAGCCCCAGTATGTCACTGATCCTTGATTGATAGTCTTTTTCGCTGATGGCATTTTTATTATCCTCAAGACCGGAATTGTACTTTTCAATTTTTTCAATAAGCCTCGATTCATTTTTAATCCGAAAAGTTATTGTGTGAAGGCTCTCCTTGGGATAAGAAGGATCGTTCTCAATAAGTTTTATAAAATATTCTGCGAGTTTTTTATAACGCTCTTTTCCCTTAAGAAAGGAAATAATAATGTTTTCTTTTTGTTTTTTTTTCATTGAGAACCAATCAGATTATCGGTAATAATTTACAATTACACGGGTGTACTGAAAGCGAGCAACCTCATTGCTTACCCTCGGGAAAAAATCCCCCCTCCGTTTTCCTGGGAATGGGGGCGCTGGGGTGCAGTGCATCGCTCCTTTCAGTTGTGATTATAAAATGATATAAAAATGCATAGCAAAACCGCCGGTACAGGTCAAGCCGCCCACCCGGCTGCAGGCGTAAAGATTTATGGTGGACTCTGAAGGTTTGCAAAGGCGCCTGAGGTGTGCTTATATAGCACGATATTTAAAAGGGGGAGTGCCATTTCCGATAACCCTGAAAGGAGAACCAAGCGTCATGAAAGTCGTCGCGTTCAACGGAAGCCCTAGAAAAGGCGGCAACACTTCGCTTTTGATCCGTAATGTTCTGGATGTGCTCGAAAACCAGGGCATTGAAACTGAAACGATCCAAGTGGGCGGAAAGTCGATTCACGGCTGCATCGCCTGCTACAAGTGCTTCGAAAACAAGGACTGCCACTGCTCGGTGGACAAGGATATGCTCAACGAGTGCATCGATCGAATGGTGGCAGCCGACGGGATCATCCTCGGCTCGCCGACCTACTTCGCCTGCATGACCCCGGAAATCAAGGCCCTCATCGATCGGGCGGGGATGGTTTCGCGGGCCAACGGCATGATGCTCAAGCGCAAGGCCGGGGCCGCGGTGGTGGCCGCGCGGCGGGCCGGGGCGGTGCACACCTTCGATTCGATCAATCATTTTTTCACCATCAACGAGATGATCGTTCCCGGCTCGACCTACTGGAACATGGGGTTCGGCCGGGAGAAAGGCGAGGTGGAAAACGACGCGGAGGGCCTGGCGGCCATGAAGACTCTGGGAGAAAACATGGCCTGGCTGCTGAAGAAGATCACCGCCTGATACCGGCTTAATTCCAGTCTGTTGCAACGGCTTGTTTTTCATCGGCTTTCGCATCTGTGACCACCGGCGGGTTTTGCCGAATCGGCCGCGGTAACCTATCCTGCTAGTACTTGGTTGTACGCTGCGGCCCAAGACCAAAGGAGGCCCCCGCAAGCATGCGCTGCCTGCCCTTTTCCTGTCTGTTTTTGATCTGCGCCGTTGTAGCGGCGGTTCCCGGCGCTTGGGCCGGCGGAATTCCTCCGCTGACCCGGGCCGAAGCGGTGCTCCGAGCCGTACACCAACATCCGCGGGTGGAGGCGGCCGACAAGCGCCGGGAGGCGGCCCGGGAGCGTATCACCCAGGCCCGTTCCGGATTCTGGCCCCAGCTTTCTTTCAGCGAACGCTTCTCCACCACCACCAACCCCATGTGGGCCTTCGGTACCCGCCTCAACCAGGAACGCATCACGTCTTCGGATTTCGATCCGGACCTTCTCAACGACCCGGATCCCATCGACAACTTTGCCAGCGTTCTATCGGCCCGCTGGTCCGTCTACGACAGCGGGCGGACCCGCTACGGGCTGGACCAGGCCCGGCAAGGAGCCGCGGTGACCGAGCAGATGGGGCTGCGCACCCGCCAGCAGGCCATGGCGGATGCCGCCACGGCTTACGACGGATGGCTGCTGGCCCTGGCGGTGCGACGGACCATCGAGCAGGCTCTGTCCCTGGCCCAGGCCCACCTGGAGATGATCGGCGAACGCTACGAGGCCGGATTCGTGGTCAAGAGCGATTTGTTGCGCGCCCGGGTGCGCAGGGCCGAACTCGATCAGCGGCTGCTCAGCGCCGAGAGCCAGGCGCAAATCGCTGCGGCTCATCTGAATGCCGCCATGGGGGAAGCGCCGGCGTCGGTTTTTGCGCCGGCCGAATCCCTGGCCCCGGGCCGGGGACCGGAGCGTTCCATGGAGGAGTGGGTGGCCGAGGCCCTGGCAGCCAGGCCGGAGCTGGGGGCCCTGGCCGGCCGGGAGGCCATCGCCCAAGCCGAACTTGACAAAAGCCGGGCGGCCCATCATCCGAGTTTCAGCCTTTTCGGCGACTATGAAATCGACAGTGAGAAGTTCAAGGGGAGCGGGGAGAATTATACCCTGGGGGCCATGGTGGAGTTGAACCTCTTTTCCGGCTACCGTGACGTGGCCCGCACCCGTGAAGCCCGGGCGCTGCTGGGCGAGGTCGAGGCCCAGCGGCGCGAGTTGGAGACCGGTATCCGCGTCGAGACCCGCCAGGCCTGCCTGGAGGCCGGCAGTGCCTGGCGGCGCATCGCCGTGGCCGCGGCCGCAGTGGAACAGGCCGAAGAGAACCTGGCCATCGTCTCCCAGCGCTACCGCAACGGACTGCTCACCGTGGTCCACCTGCTGGATGCCGAAACAGCCCTGGAGCAGGCCCGTTTGCAGCGGCTCCGGGCCGTGCACGACTACCGCACCGCGCGGGTGCGGCTGCTGCTGGCGGCCGGGCGTATCAGCGAGGATCTCGATAACTGAACGGACATCACCGGTTGTTTCAGCCATTTAAATTCCAGAGGAACCTTCCATGCGGCATCCAATGATCTTTCTTCTCCTGGCCGGTCTGGCCCTTTTGGCGGCCGGCTGCGGCGACAAGATCGCACCGGGCACCACCCCGGCCGGTGCGCCGGCAACGGTCACGGCCAGCACAGATGTGGCCAGAATCGAACCCCGGGCGGACCTTTACGAAGCTGTAGGCACGGTGCGCGCCCGCCAGGTGAGCACCCTGGCGGCCAAGGTGATGGGCACGGTGGTGTCGGTCAACGCCGTGGAAAACCGGTACGTGGCCCGTGACGCCGTGCTGGTGAGCCTGTCCCGGACCCAGATCGATGCCGGTTTCGATCAGGCCAGGGCCGGGGTGGAGGCGGCGCTCAAGGCCCGCGCCGCGGCAGAGGCGGCCCGGAACGGGGCCCGGGTCCAGGCCGAGATGGCCCGGGCAACCCTGGCCCGCTTTCGCCGCCTGGCGGTGGGAGAGGCGGTCAGCGCCCAGGAGATCGACGAGGTGCGCACCCGCGCCGAAGCGGCCGATACGGCTCTGGCCCAGGCCGAAGCGATGCTGGAAGCGGCCGACCAGCAGGTCGCCCAGGCCCGTGCAGCCCTGCGGGCAGCCGGCGCCACCCAGGCCGACACCGAACTGCGGGCCCCTTTCGACGGCCTGATCACCGCCCGTTTGGTGGAACCCGGGGACCTGGCCGCTCCGGGCCGGCCCCTGCTGACCATCGAGGCCCGTGAGGGGTATCGGGTGGACCTGACCCTGCCCGAGAGCCGGCTTGGGGCGGTTTCCGGAGGGCAAGCCCTCGCGGTGGTTCTGCCCGCCATCGGGCCGGAGCAGGTCACGGGGACGGTGGAAACCATCATGCCGGCGGCCGACAGCGCCACACGCACCATCCTGGTCAAGGTGGGCCTGCCGGACATGGACGGGTTGCGCAGCGGACTCTTTGCGCGGGTCTGGGTACCGGTGGGCAGCACGACGATCCTGCGCGTGCCCGAGCAGGCCCTGGTGCACCAGGGGCAGTTGACCGGCATCTTCAAGGTCGGGGCCGAAGACACGGCCCACTTCAGCCTGGTGCGCACCGGCCGGGTGGCCGAGGGGCGGGTGGAGATCCTTTCGGGACTGAGCGACGGCGAGCGTTACGTGACCGCCCCGGGGTCTGACCTGGTGGACGGATGCCGCATCCGGGAGGCCTCATGAGTCAGAAGTTGGGTACGGCCGGAAAGCTGGCGCGGGCTTTCATCGATTCCAAGCTTACCCCCCTTATCGTGGTGGCCGCCATCCTGCTCGGCATGGCCGCCGTGGCGGCCCTGCCCCGGGAAGAAGAGCCGCAGATTATCGTGCCGATGATCGACGTCTTCGTGACCATGCCCGGGGCCAGCGCCGCCGAGGTGGAACAGCGGGTCACCCGCCCGATGGAAAAGCTGCTCTGGGAAATTCCCGGGGTGGAATACGTCTATTCCACTTCCAGTCCGGGGATGGCCATGGTGGTGGTGCGCTTTTACGTGGGGCAGCCCGAGGAGCAGTCCATCGTCCGGCTGCAGTCCAAGCTCATGGCCAACGCCGACCGGATCCCGTGCAACGTCAGCCCCCCGCTGATCAAGCCGCGCTATATCGACGACGTGCCGATATTGGCCCTGACCTTCTGGAGCGAGGCTGAGGACCACTATACCCTGCGGCGGGTGGCGGCCGAAGTCGAGGACATCGTCAAGCGCGAACCAAACGTCTCGCTCACTTCGCTGATCGGCGGCCAGCGGCGTCAGGTGCGGGTGCTGTTCGATCCGTTGCGCCTGGCCGGCGTGGGCCTGGATGCGGCCCGGGTGGCCGATATGCTCTGCGCGGCCAACATGGCCGCGGACGCGGGCGGTTTCCCGTCCCCGCAGGGTGAGATCCTGGTGCAGGTGGGCGGCTTCTTGCAGGATGCGCAGGACGTGGGCCGGGTGGTGGTCCATGTCTCCGGGGGCCGGCCGGTCTACCTGCGCGACGTGGCCCGGATCGTGGACGGCCCGGCCGAGCCTTCGCAGTACGTCTTTTTCGGCACCGGCCCGGCGGCCGAGGTCCAGAACCTGCAAGGGCTCAAGGCAGGAGCGGCCGGGGTTTTTCCCGCCGTGACCCTCACCGTGGCCAAGCGCAAGGGGACCAACGCCATCTCCGTGGCCGAACGGGTTCTGGAACGGGTGCACGAGGTGCGGGGCAGCCTGATCCCCGGCGACGTCCACCTCACCGTCACGCGCCACTACGGGGAAACGGCCAAGGAAAAGAGTGACGAGCTGCTCTTTCACATGCTGATCGCGGTGGTCTCGGTTACCATCCTGATCTGGTTCACCCTGGGCCACCGCGAGTCGGGGGTGGTGGCCCTGGCCATCCCCGTGACCCTGGCCCTGACCCTGGCCGTTTTTTACGTCTACGGGTACACCCTGAATCGCATCACCCTCTTTGCCCTGATCTTTTCCATCGGGATCCTGGTCGACGACGCCATCGTGGTGGTGGAAAACGTGGTGCGCCACTACCGGCTTCCCCAGAATGAGGGCCGCCCCCGGATCGAGGTGGCCATCGAGGCGGTGGACGAGGTGGGCAACCCCACCATCCTGGCCACCATGACGGTCATCGCCGCCATCCTGCCCATGGCCTTCGTGGGCGGGCTGATGGGCCCCTACATGCGCCCGATTCCGGTGGGGGCTTCGGCGGCCATGATCTTTTCCATGATCGTGGCCTTCATTGTGACCCCCTGGGCTTCGGTGCGCCTGGTCCGGGACCACGGCGGCGGCCATGGGGGGCACGAACAGCGCGAGGACTGGGCCACGCGCCTCTACCGGCGGGTGATGGGGCCGTTGCTGCACAGGCCGGTGGCGCGCACCGGTTTTCTGGTGCTGGTGGTGGGGATGCTGCTGGCGGCCTGCACTTTGGTAGGCCTGGGCCTGGTCAGGGTCAAGATGCTCCCCTTTGACAACAAGAGCGAGTTTCAGGTGATCGTGGACATGCCCGAGGGGGCCACCCTGGAACAGACCACAGGTGTCTGCATGGAGATGGGGCACTATCTGGCCACGGTCAACGAGGTGGTCGACTACCAGATCCATGCCGGCACCGCGGGTCCTTTCAACTTCAACGGGCTGGTGCGCCACTATTTTCTGCGCCGTGGGCCGAACCTGGCCGATATCCAGGTAAACCTGGCCCCCAAGGGGCGCCGCGCCCACCAGAGCCACGCCATCGCCAAGCGGGTGCGCCCGCCCCTGGAGGCGATCGCCCGGCGTCACGGGGCCCGCATCAAGGTGGCCGAGGTGCCGCCCGGCCCCCCGGTGCTCTCGACCCTGGTGGCCGAGGTCTACGGGCCGGACTACACGCGCCAGCGCGAGATCGCCCTTGAGATCCGCCGCATTTTCGAGCAGACCGAAGGGGTGGTGGATGTGGACTGGTTCATGGAGGAGGCCCAGACCCGCTACGTGGTGCAGATCGACAAGGAAAAGGCCGCCTTGAGCGGGATCGCCACCGTCCAGGTGGCCCAGGCCCTGCGCACCGCTCTTTCCGGCCGGCCGGTGGGGTTGGTGCACCAGCCTTTCGAAAAGGAGGACCTGGAGATCGTTTTGCAGCCGGCCCTGGCTGACCGGGCCGGGCTCGAACGGCTGGGGGCCGTTCCGGTGGTCGGAGCCGGCGGCAACAGCGTGCCTTTGGCCAGCCTGGTGCAATTCCGGCGCACCGAAAACGACCGCAGCATCTATCACAAGAACCTCATGCCGGTGGTTTATGTGGTCGGGGACGTGGCCGGAGCCAAGGAGAGTCCGGTCTACGCCATTCTCGAAATGCAAAAAAAGATCGAGGCCCTGGCCCTGCCCGAAGGCTACCGGCTCGAACAGCACACCGCGGCCCTGCCGGACAGCGACCGGCATTTTGCCATGAAATGGGACGGGGAATGGCACATCACCTACGAGGTTTTCCGCGACCTGGGGATCGCCTTTGCCGTCGTGCTGGTGCTGATCTTCGTTCTGGTGGTGGGCTGGTTCCAGTCGTTTTCCACCCCCCTGACCATCATGGTCGCGATCCCCTTTTCGCTGATCGGCATCCTGCCGGCCCACTGGGCCATGGGGGCCTTTTTCACCGCTACGAGCATGATCGGGTTCATCGCCGGGGCCGGGATCGTGGTGCGCAATTCGATCATCCTGGTCGATTTCATCGAGCTGCGCCTGGCCGAGGGGATGGCCCTGGATCAGGCCGTGATCGATGCCGGGGCGGTGCGTTTCCGGCCCATGGTGCTCACGGCGGCGGCGGTAGTGGTGGGCGCCTCGGTGATCCTCTTCGATCCCATCTTCCAGGGGCTGGCCATCTCCCTGATGGCCGGCGAGGTCGCTTCGCTGCTCTTTTCGCGCATGACCGTGCCGATCCTCTACTTTCTGGACAAGCGCTGGGAGTTTGCCCACGGCCACGGGCTGAAAGGGGCCCATCCGGCCGGGGCGGATTCGCCTGAGTGATGCCCGGAGGGCAGAACGGATTCAAGCTGGGTGGTGGGTCGTATCTAGATCGATTTTCCTTCATTCAGACGCTTAGCCTCAAGGGCCTGGGCCGCAATCCGGCCCAGCTGCCGCACCGCCTTATCGACCTCGGGTGACCAGAAGGCCGCGTTGAGGCGGATAAAGTCGTGGTAGCGGTCGGCGGCTGAAAAGAGGTGGCCGGGCATGATGGCGATGCCCGCCTCCAGGGCCCGGCGATACATATCGTAGGCGTCGATCCTCTCGGGAAGCTGAATCCAGAGCAGATACCCGCCGCTGGGGCGGGTGACCCGGGTTGCGGCGGGAAAATAGCGCAGCACGGCCTGGCGCATGGCGGCCACGTTGTCGGCGTAGATGCGCCGGATGCGCCGCAGGTGCCGCGGGTAGGCGCTGCCGGCCATGAACTCGGCGATGGCGAGCTGGGGCAGGGTGGCGACGGCCAGGCTCAGGGTGTATTTGACCCATTCGACATTGTCGCGAAAGCGCCCCGCCGCGACCCAGCCGACGCGCAGGCCCGGGCCGAGGGTCTTGGAAAAAGAGCCGCACAACAGCACCAGCCCCTTGCGGTCGAAGGCCTTGACCGCGGTGGGCCGGTGGGCATCGAAGTGAATCTCGCCGTAGATATCGTTTTCGATGAGGGGAATTTCCCGTTCGGCCAGCATGCCGACCAGTTCTTCCTTGGCCGCGTCAGGGATGCGGCTGCCCACTGGATTGTTATGGTTGGCGATCACCAGGCAGGCCTTGATGGGCATCGAATCGGTTGCGAAGCGCAGGGCTTCGAGACTGATTCCGTCGCGCGGGTGGGTGGGGATCTCCACGGCCCTCAATCCAAGGGTTTCCAAGGTCTGGAGGGTGTCGAAGCAAATGGGCGATTCGATGGCCACGGCGTCCCCCGGATGGCAGACGGCCCGCAGCGAGAGGCTGACGGCCTCGGTGCAGCCCGAGGTGATGACGATGTCGCCGCGGTTGAGGCGGCAGCCGGCCCGGGCGGCCTGGCGGGCGATCTCGGTGCGAAGGGCGCTGCACCCCGGCGGCAGCTCGTAGGCCCAGCTCGCATCGCCCAGCCGGCGGGCGATGGACGTCATGAGCCGGTTTATGGCCCCGGTTGCGGTGCAGGCCGGGTGGGGATGGGCGTATCCTAGGGGAACCAGGCCCAGCGTACGGGCGTCCTGCAAGGCGACCTGGGTCACCAGTTGGCGGATGCTCACCCGGGCCGCATCGAATTCGGGCGTCGAGGCTTCCGGCTCCGACTCGGGGTGCAGGGCCGCCTCGGCCACGAAGAAACCCGAGCGCGGGCGGGGCGTGACCAGCCCGCGGGCCTCGAGCAGGTAGTAGGCCTGAAGGACCGTAGAGACGCTCAGCCCCTTTTCGCGGCTCAGCTCGCGCACCGAAGGCATCGGCGTTCCCCGGCGGTAGGTGCCCGCGGTGATCAGTCCGGCCAGCTCGGCAGCCAGAGATTCGTACTTGTTCATCCGTCCCATGGTTTTTCTTCCGTGATCTCCCATCCACTGGAAACGGTACAGTTCGATTCATAATTTACGCAACAGGTTTGAAAAAATCGACCTGTTATCATAACAAAAGGACTTTTCTGTTTCTGTACCGCTCGTTTCAGGAAGATTAACTTAGGCGCCAAAGAGAAGCAATCAAAAGGATTGCCGAGTTAAACGAGGTAAAACAGACGGACCAATCAGGAAGGAAGAACCATGCGTACAGATACCCATTTTAACATCGAATCGATCGGGCAGACGATGAACAGGGTCTTGCACCCTGCGGCGTCTTTCAGGCGGGTGGAAGGTCTGGAGATGGAAGCGGGCCAGGTGCACGTCATCGATGCCGGACGCCGGCGGCGGGATGTGATCCGGTGCCTGAAGGGGTGTTTGTGGGTGACCCAGGAAGGGGACCTGCAAGACCACCTGCTCGCGACCGGAGACACCTTTTTCGCTGCGCAGGCCGGGCGCATTCTCGTTTCGGCACTGGAGGACGCGCGGGTGGAGGTGGCCTCGACCCGCAACGGAAGCTGCTGAAATCCGCACGGCAAGACGTCGGCCCGATTTTTCGCGGCCGGGAGGCCTTCGGGCCTCCCGGCCGCTTTGCTTTGACCCCATGGCGGCAAGGGGCCTTTCACGGTTTGTCCCCCCTTCCTGTTTCTTGAGCGGTATCCGCCGATCTGATAGCATGATGGTGGACCGAACCGGGGGCGGCAACGCGCCGGCCCCATGATAAAAGGCAAGGAGACCGATCATGCTCTATCTGCTCGTCAGTACACCCCATCCATCCAGACCGGACGAGGCCAAAGAGGCCAGGACGACGTTTCGGGCCTGGATCGACGATCTGAAGGCCAAACGCAAGGTGGTCCATTTTTATTACCGGGTGGGCAGAGGCATCGCGGCCGTACTCGATGTGGACTCGAACGACGAATTGCACGCCATCATGACCCGCTGGGCCAACATCGTTCCGGTCAGTTTCGAGGTCTACCCCCTGGTGTCGCCGTCCGGGGCCGAGGCGATTTTCAGATAGGAGATCGCCGCCGCCGCGTGCCGGCACTGGACCGGTGGTAAATCGCTTGACAGTGGATCGGTTATTCCTCTAAGAGAAATCTGTTGTCGGTGTCCTTTAGGACTCAATAGGGAAAACGGTGAAAGTCCGTTGTGGTCCCGCCGCTGTGACCGGGGACGAAATCCGCGATTAGGCCACTGCCCGTTAGCAAGCGGGTGGGAAGGCGCGGTGAGTAGGGCGATCCGGAAACCAGAAGACCTGCCGGCAGCGATGGCCCGAGCGAACGAACGCGGATTCGTGGGCTGTCAAGAGAATCGGCTGCCGCGCGAGGCGCACCGCGCCGGTTGCCTGCCCTTGTGATTCCACTTGGACAGGCGCGCATCAAAAGATTCTCTTGCGCTGGGGAGATCAAGTTAAACCGGGTGCAATCCCCCAGCCCGTTTCAGGGCTGGGGGATTTTTTTGTCTTCTTGGTCCTGAAAATTCGATCCGCACGTTCGCTTATCTGGATGGGACGTGGACTGGATGTTGTGAATCTCATCAACCAAGGAGGCAACAAGTGAATTCACAAGCACGGCGGTTTCCGAAAATCGGATGCCAATCCTCAACCTTTCAAGAAGCCCGGATCAATTCCAACCTTATCAGAACAATATTAAACCGGGCACTGCTTTTGGGATTGCTGCTGCCGGCCGGCATCGGATGGGCCCAGGACGCGGACCGATCGCAGGATGGCAGTGCCCATCGACTGGACACAATGGTGGTGACCGCCGATCGTGTGCCGGAGCAATTGCAGGGGGTCAGCCAGCATGTGACCGTTTTTTCGCAGAAGGATATTGAAAGATCCGGTGCCGAGACCGTCGCCGATTTGCTCAAATCGGCCGGGATCCAGGTCTATCATGATGGCGCCGAAAGTTACGGCAACGAGGGCGTGGTGATCCGGGGCGGGCGCAGTTCCATGCACGGATTCGATATCGCCGGCGATATTCTGGTGCTGGTGGACGGGCATCGAAGCGGATCGGATTTTCTGTCCATGCTCGATCTGAATGCCACCGAACGCATCGAAGTCATCAGGGGGCCGGGAGCGGTCCAGTATGGCGCCGCCGCCATGGGCGGCGTGATCAACGTGATTACCAAAAGAGGGAAGCAAAAGCCCGCGGCGGCCATCGAAGCCGGCTTCGGCAGTTGGGAAGCACAGCGCTACAAAGCCGCTGCGTCAGGTCAATCCGGCAGCTTCGATTTTTCCGTTTTCGCCGATTATTTTACCCGCAATGACTACAAACTCGGCAATGGGGACAACTTTGAAAACAGCGACCTCGGGTCGCGAACCCGGTATACGCTCAATACCGGGTATAACTTCAACCCGAATAACCGGTTGGGCATAATTTTGCAGGGATCGCAAATCGACGATGCCGGCAAAGGGGAAGACGCCTCTTCCCGCTATTACTACTACACCCGGCAAAACCGGGACAATTATAGCGCCGATATCTCCTATGAAGGAAGCAGTCCGTCCAAGGCCACGACGTGGCTGGCGCGCTATTTCCAGGGCGAAGTGAACTATGATCTGTCCAGGTTTACCAAAACCAGCGATACCCAGTTGCCGCTGTCCGAGAACGAAAACAGGTATCGGGGAGGCCAGGCCCAGATCGGCCATGAATTCGAGATGGCCCGAATCGTCGGCGGGGTCGATTGGATGGCCTATGATTTCGACCAGAGCCAGACCGGAGCGGCCGCCAGCGCCTCCACGCAAAACAGGGCGGTGAGCGATTATGACAGTTGGGGCGCTTTTTTGATCGGAAAACTCTACCTGCTGGAAAACCGCAACCTGGTGATTTCAGGCGGGTTGCGCTATGATCTGTACGACATTGCGGTGGATGCTGAAAAAATCAAAGAAGGCCTGACCGTTTTCAGGGACATCGATCAGGACAACTGGACCCCGTCCATCGGTATCGCCTACAGCCCCCTGGATTTGATCAAACTAAGGGCCAATTACGCCCAAGCCTTCAAAATGCCCCTGCCCCGGCAGTTGACCGGTTACACGGTGATGATGTCCACGCCTTTTATCGGCAACCCCGATCTGAAACCTGAAAAAAGCGATAACTGGGACGCCGGTTTTGACATCGATTATAATTCTTTCGTGTTTTCCGGAACGTTTTTTTATAGCCAGTATGAGGATCTGATCGGCTATGAAACCCACAACGTGGGCGACAGCCATTATTCCGCGGGCAAGCATTACTGGTATTACAATGTAGACGAGGCGACCATAAACGGCATCGAAATCGGAGGCCGGTTCGATGTGGGGGCCTATTACGGATTGGACTACACCCTCGAGCCTTACGTTTCCTGGACCCACCTGTTCGAGTTCGAGGATGGCAACGGCGATAAGCTGGAAAACCGTTCCCGCGATTCCCTCGCCTTCGGTATCGTCTTTGACAGCCGGAAGATCGGCTTGATCGCCGGCCTCGATGCCACCTACTACGGGGATCAATATACTTCCGACAACGAGAAGCTCGAGGAGGTCGGGGATGCCACGGTGGTGGATCTGCATTTGAGCCAGCGGATCTGGAAGATTGAAGATTTCGGGGAGGTGCGCCTGAAGCTGAAAATCAGAAATCTTTTCGACGAATATTACTCCACCAACGAAGACAGTTGGTCGCCGGGCCGCTCTTTTTATTTCGGTTTGGCATATCAATACTGAGCCCGGGTGTGTAAAACGGCGGGGCAGATGACGGCGGCGGTGGCGGGCCGCCGTCTTTCAGCCTCCAGACCCGGTCGATGACCAGTCCCGTGTCAAGCGCTCAGCACGCTGCGCATCAGCTCGCGGGTCTTTTCGACCATCTCCGGTTCAGCCTCGGCCTCGGCGGCCGAAAACCAGCGGGCCTCGGCAGCGTCGTCGGCCGGGGCCAGGTCTCCGGCCACGTAGACGGCCGCCAGATCGACGATCACGTAGTGAAAGCGCACCCGGCCGTCCGGGTCGCGGCGGATGGTTTCGAAGGTCAGCAGGGGCTCTGCTGCGCGTATGGTGAGGCCGGTCTCTTCGAGGATCTCGCGCTCGGCGGCCTGCTGGAGGGTTTCGCCCAGATTCACGCTGCCGCCCGGGATGGCCCAGAGCCCTTTGGCCGGGGCCTTGGCGCGCCGTACGAGCAGGATCCGGCCCTGGTGGACGACCACTGCCCCCACTGCCAAGCGGGGTAGATCGGGATATTCGGCTGAATTACTCATGGGGTATGTCCATCGGCCGCGACACAGAAGGATCCTTGCTGTGGCCCCAGGCGGGTCAACGCCTCGGCCGCCAGATCGGCCACTTTAATTCGTTCCAGGTGCCAGCGGCGGTAAAGATCGATGCAATCCTTGTCGCCGCGGAGTTTTTCGATGCCGGCAATCATGCCGCGGTCTGCGATCAGACCGGCCGCCCAAACCGCCAGGCCCCGGTGGTGGGCGTCGGATGATGTCATAAAATTGGCCAGCGCCGGTGCCGCGCCGGCCGCCAGGGCCGGATGGGCCTCGGCCAGGCGTGCTGCGGCCCACAGCGCGCCGCGCTGCAAGATGGGGTGTTCCAGGAAATTGCCGTCCTTGCGGACATAGGAGACCAGGATGCGGTGGTATTCTGCGGCCAGCTGCGGGCTGCGCGCAAGGGTTTCGCCCATCGCCTCGGGCGCGCCCCAGCCGATCCCGCCGGATTCGTCGTTCAGGTGCCACATGAGCCGGCGCATCACCACCCGGGCCGCCTCGATGCGCTCCTGGGCCAGGCCGGCGGTGACGATGCCGAAGGCCGAAACGGCGCGCCAGCGCACCATCGGCTCGGGGTGGTAGAAAAAGGAGATCAGCGGATTGACGGCCCGCTGGGGCGCGATTCGCGTAACGGCCGCACGCAGCACCTCGGGCGGCGCCTCGCGCAGCAGCGGTTCCAACGCCTGTTTGAGGCGCCGGAAGCTTCCGCCCGAGCCGGCCTCAGAAGGTGACCAATTCACAGCCGGCCTGGCGGTAGGCGGCCATGGACGGATGGCCGCTCATTTCATCCAGCAGGGCCAGGCCCGATTTCCGGGCCGTTTCCAGCCCTCCGGTCTTGGTGGCGCAGGCTCTGCAAACCCCGTCCACCAGGCCGGCCGCCAAGGTTTTTTGCCAGAGCTTGTGGAGGGGATGGCCTTCCTTTTCCAGCTCGGGCAGCAGGCCGGTGGCGGCCCCCTCGATCACCAGGCGCACCCGGTCGCCGCGCTGGTGCATGTCCAGGGCGTTGAGCAGGACATGGATGAAGCACATGGGATCGCCGTTGAAGACAAACAGGGCATAAGTGGTCATACGGTTCCTTTCAGCCCGGCACCCGGCAACGGCAGGGCGCCGCCGGGGTGCCTCTATCCCTCATCCCAGTAAATGCAATCCTCCGGGCAGTTCTTGATCGCCTCGTCGACCTCTTTTTCAGGATAGACCTGGAGCTCGGCCGCTTCGATGAAGCCCGCACCATTCATGAAAAAGACCGTGGGGCAGACCGCGATGCATCCTTCGCAGCGGCTGCAATCGGCCAGATCGACCACGGGCCGGCGTGCCATTTCAGGCCCCGGCTTCCAGCTTGGCCAGAAGCTGGCGGGCCACGGCGCGGCCCAGGGCCACGCAGTTTTCCAGGCCTTCGGCGTCCGGCACGTACTGCAGGCGGACGCCGGGGGCGACCATCTCAAAGCCCATGGCTTCGAGTTCCTGGGACACCAGCTTGACCGATTCGCCGCTCCAGCCGTAGGAGCCGAAGGCCGCGGCGACCTTGTTTCTCGGCTTGAGCCCCTTCATGTAGGTGAGCACGTCGGCCACGGTGGGAAACATCTGGTTGTTGAGGGTCGGAGAACCGAAAACGATGGCCCCGGCGTCCAGAGCTTGGGTCATGATCTCGCTGCGGTGGGAAGAGCGGATGTGAATCGGTTCGGCCGGAACCCCTTCGGCCGCCAGCCCCTCGACCACCGCCTCGGCCATACGCTCGGTGCTGTGCCACATGGTGTCATAGACCACGATGGCCTTCTTGGCCGGCCGCTGCAGGGACCATTCGTTATAAGCCTTGACGATCTTGAGCGGATCGGCGCGCCAAAGGATGCCGTGATCCGGGCAGATCATCTTGAAGGTCAGGCCCATGGCGGTCACCTGCTCGATGAGCTTGAGGATCTTGGGGGCATAGAGCATCAGGATGTTGGCAAAGTACTTCTTGGCCTGGAACCAGACCTCGGCACCGTCGGCCTCGTCGTCGAACTTGAACGGGCTGGCGTAATGCTGGCCGAAGGCATCGGAGGAAAAAAGGATCTCGTCTTCCTTGACATAGGTGAACATGCTGTCCGGCCAGTGGAGCATGCGCGTTTCCAGAAAGGTCAGGGTGCGCCGGCCCAGGCTCAGCTGGCCCTCGTTTTCCACCACCTGGTAGTTCCAGGGCTGGGAAAAGTGGTGCGAAAGATTCTTGTGGCCCATTTTCGAGCAATAGAGCGGCTTGTCTTCGCCGATGCGGTGCATCAGGCGCGGCAGGGAACCGGAGTGGTCCATTTCGGTGTGGTTGCTGATCACCAGATCGATCTTTTTCGGATCGACGATGCGCGCGATGTTATCGAGCAGTTGATCGGCGAAGGGCTGCTTGACCGTATCGATCAGGGCGATCTTATCGTCGACGATCAGGAAACTGTTGTAGGTGGTTCCCTGATAGGTCGAATAGCCGTGAAAGTCCCGGATGTTCCAGTCATGTACCCCGACGTCATAGATCCCTTTGGCGATTTCAATCGGTTTCATCTGTCTTCCTTTTCGTTACTGGCAATAATGGTTATCGCGGCGGTCGCGTATTTTAACGGTTCGGCACCCTTTTGCGCAAGGCATCCGCCACCGGCCGGTGTCTTGTGCAAAAGGGTGCGGCGGCCGGATGCCCCGGCCGCCGCTAAAAATCATTCTTCCTTTTCGAAGTCGTCCTTGGATGCACCGCAGACCGGGCATTCCCAGCTATCGGGCAGGTCCTCGAACGCGGTGCCCGGCGCCACACCGTTGTCCGGGTCGCCCTGGGCCGGGTCGTAGACATAGCCGCAGATCGTGCAAACGTAACGGTCCATGCTTTCCTCCTTTTTTATTTGAGTCAGCGGTTTTCATCGTGATCGATAAAGCGTCGCACCTGGGTTCGAATGGCATCGCAAAACGATGCCAGCTCGAGATCGGTGCCGGTGTCAAGCGCTGGAATGGGCCAGCACAAGGTTTGGCGAGGCTCTTCAGGCGTTGTGGCGCCCAGGGCGATGACCCGGTCCACAGGCTGCGGGGCCTGCTCCAGGGGTTGGGATTGGTAATAGCCCATATCGATGCCGCTTTGGGCCATGACGCGGCCCAGGCCTGCCTTCAGGGTCTTGTCCGCCGGCGCCGGGGCGGCGTACACATCCCATCGGTCTCCGGCCAGGTGGCGCATCCAGGCCGCAGCCACCCAGGCGGCGCCGGTGCTCGACGCGTCGTAAAAAGCCACGGTGTGCCGTTCAACCAGGGGGCCGAGAAGGCTTGCCGCCAGCCGGGCTGTTTCCAGGGCGGCCTCGGGATGGTGGGCCATGTCGCCGGTATGCTCGATTCCGCGGTAGGTCAAGGCGCCTCCGTCGCGGGCCGCGATGGCGTCGAAAAAGTAGCGGGCCGTGAGCTGCAAACCCTCGAAAAGCTGGGAGCCGTGGGAAGCGGCAACGGCCAGCAGCAGGCCTGAACGGGTCGCCGCCCCAGGATCGGTCAGCCTGAGGCGGTACTTGCGCGACCAGAAGGTCTGGCAGCGGTCGATGAATCCCTTGAGCTGGGCCGTTATCCCGTAGAAGTAGACCGGCGAGGCGGCCACCACCAGATCCGCTTCGCGCAAGAGTGGAAAGAAGGCCTCGCCCATGATGTCCTGATTGACGCACAGGCCCTGCTTCTCACAGGTCCCGCAGCCCCGGCAGGCGGCGATGGGCTCCCTAGCCGGGTGGATCACCCGGGTGCGGGCGCCCAGACGGGCGGCCTCGGACAAAAACAGATCGAGCAAAAAGGCGGTGTTGCCTTTGCGCCGCGGGCTTCCCTGAAGACCCAATACGAGCATGGTCACTCCCGTCCACTGGCTATTTTTGGTGGCAGGTACTGCATGTGACCGGCCCGGTCTTTTCGCCCGCGGATTTTTTGGCCCGGTGGCACGCGATGCACAACTTGTTCATCACGTCCGATTTGGCTTTCAACGTGCCGGCGGCCTTGAGCCGTTGGATGCTGCCGGGCTCCTGGGGGAAAACCGTGTGACAGGCATTGCAGTCGGTCAAAGCTGCCTGATGCCGGTGATGCGGAAAGGGGACCGGCCCCTTTCCGCCCCCATCGATGACGATCTGTTCGGCCCCCTTGTTCGGTCCGGCGGCCCAAAGGCTGAAGGGGAGCAAGACCATAACTGCTGCGACCGTCACTGTCAGGCGGAATATCCATTGGCTTTTCATCTTGGCGCTCCTGGGCACTTTGCAGGTGTCTTGTCACTCAGATGAAATACTCTGCCAGAGCCTTCCGCCAAAGTCAAACCGCTCTTTCAGGGGCTAGTAGGCTGCTTCGCCGCTGGTCAGATCCGCCTCGGTCACCTTGCGGTGAAACAGGCGGTAGGCCCAGATCTGGTAAATCAGCACCACCGGGATGAACATCAGCACCACCACCAGCATGATGGTGAGGGTCAACGGGCTGGAAGCCGCGTTGTAGGCCGTCAGGCTGAAGCGTGGGTTGATCGTGGAAGGGAACATGTTGGGAAACAGGCCGATCACACCGAAAAATGTGCAGGCCACAATGGTTCCCGCCGAGGCCAGCCAGGCCTTGAAATGTGCCTTTCGGCCCACCAGCACCCGCACTGCCGCCAGGGCCGCCACGGCCAGAGCCGGCACGATGAACAGCAATGGATGGGCCAGGTAATTGTCGTAAAGGGGTGTTGCCCAGGCGCTGGCGACCAGGAAAATGGCCGCGATCACCAGGACCAGGGGCCAGAGGCGCACGGCCACCGTGTGCGCGCGCCGGTGCAGGTCTGCCTCGGTTTTGTATGCCAGCCAGAGTGCCCCGTGCTGGACGAACAGGAGCACGAACAGGACGCCACCCAAAAGCCCGTAGGGGTTGAGCAAGGTCAGCAGGTTGCCGTGGAGCAGCCCGTCGCGGTCAATGGGCAGTCCCTGAAAGATGTTGGCAAAAGCGACGCCGAAAAGCAGCCCGGGCAGCAGGCTGCCGACGAAGATGCACCCGTCCCAGATGCGGCGCCAGCGCGGGTCATCGATTTTGCTGCGAAACTCGAAGCTCACCCCTCTGAGGATCAGGGCGAAAAGAATCAGCATAAGCGCCGAATAGAGTGACGAAAACATGACGGCATAGACCAGCGGAAAGGCGGCAAAGGTGACCCCGCCGGCGGTGATGAGCCAGACCTCGTTGCCGTCCCACAGGGGACCGAGGGTATTGATGGCTACGCGTCGCTCGGTGTCGGTGCGGGCGATGAACGGATAGAGGGTGCCCACACCGAAGTCGAATCCGTCGGTCATGAAAAACACCGCCCACAGCAGGCCCCACAGAAAAAACCACACGGCATTCAAATCCATGGTTGCTTCTCCCGATCAAAAAAGACGGTCATATGGTTGGATGGCAGGCTGCACCGGATCAGGCTTCCGGCGGCCCGGCGATGGCCGTGCGCCGCATCAGGAAAAACCCGACCGCGCCCAGCAGTCCGTAGACCAGAACAAAGGCCGCCAGGGTCACACCGACCTGGCCGGCAGCCACCGGTGAGGCGGCATCCGAAGTCTTCATCAACCCATAGACGATCCATGGCTGGCGCCCCACTTCGGCCAGCATCCATCCCAATTCGTTGGCGATGTAGGGCAGGGGGATGGCCCAGAGCATGATTTTCAAGTACTTCGGACTTTCCACCAGACGGTTGCGTTTGAACCAACCTGCGATCATCAGAATCGGGAAAAGGGTGCCCAGGGCCACCATGACGCGGAAGCTGATGAAGGTCGGCAATACCGGCGGCCGCTCGTCTTTGGGAAAGTCCTTCAACCCGCGAACCTCGGCATCCAGATCGTGGAATCCGAGAAAGCTCAGCGCTCCCGGAATCGAGCCGAACTGCATCAGGTTGCGTTCGTTTTCGGCGTCCGGGATGGCAAACAGGTGAATCGGGGCACGGGTGGTGGTCTCCCAGTGGGCCTCCATGGCGGCCAGTTTGGTCGGTTGAACCTCGGTGACGTGCACGGCGTGCATGTCACCGTTGATCACGATGAAGACCGAAAAGACCAGTCCAAAAACCAGGGCGGTGCGAAAAGAGCGGGTGAAAAAAACGACATGCTGCTTTTTGAGCAGGTGGTAGGCGCTGATGCCCATCACCACGAAGGCCGAAAGGATATAGGCGCCGCTTAAAGTATGGATAAACTCCAGCAGTCCGAACTTGTTGAATACCACCGCGGCGAAATCGACCAGCTCGGCCCGCCCGTCGCGCAGGGTGAACCCCACCGGCTGCTGCATCCATCCGTTGGCCGTCAGGATCCACAGGGCACTGATATTGCTCGCGGCGGCCACCAGCCACATCACGGTGGCATGGGCCCGTGCCGAAAGACGTTTCCAGCCGAAGATCCACACCCCGATGAAGGTCGATTCGAGAAAAAAGGCCACCGAGGCTTCAATGGCCAGCAAAGATCCGAAAATATCCCCCACATAGGCCGAATAGCGCGACCAATTGGTGCCGAACTGGAATTCCAGCGTGATGCCGGTCACCACGCCCAGGGCGAAATTGATCAAAAAGATCTTGCCCCAGAACTTGGTCATGCGCAGATAGGTGGCGTCTCCGGTGCGCACGTAGCGTGTTTCCATCCAGGCCACCAGGATCGACAATCCCAGGGTGAGGGGTACGAAGAGAAAATGAAACATGGTGGCGGCCGCAAATTGCAGCCGCGACAGCATCACGACATCCATTAAATCCTCCTCGGCCGGCGGTCTATAGCCGGCAGCGCGTTCCACCGGTACGGCCATCGTCTGGCCGCAGCCATCCCGGCGGATTTTTTCCGCATCAAAAAGAAGAGGTCAGCCAGGTGTTCACAGCACGCTGCCGGCCGGAATCGGCCCGCAGCGCCGCGTGCGGATCAGGCCTGTCCGTCCAGGGTGCATTGGGTGAAGTCGATCGGTTTGCCGCAGGCTTTGCAGGTATGCGGCCGGTCGAATTCATCGGAGAAGATCTCCGCCGCTACACCGCATTGCGGGCATTTGCATATGAACGACTTGAGGGACTTGTGCTGTTCAAAGCCGGGACAATGTTTTGGCGTAGACATGGCGACCTCCTTTTTGAGGGCTGGCGGGCGTCCGGCACGCCGGGCGCCGGGTTTACAGACCGAGCTTCTTGGCGATCTGCCGTCCGTAGTCCTGGGCCATCTGCAGGCCGCCGCCGAGTTTGCTGGACTTGAGGCGTAGCGGTCCGTTGACCATCTCCATTCTGAAGATGTGCCGCATGGTATCAAAGATGCGGTCAGGAGCTTCGCCGCTCCAGCCGAAGGCTCCGAACGCACCGCCGACTTTGCCTGCCAGATCGGCCTTTTCCGCCAGAAAGAGAAACGTTTTCATACTCTGGGTCATGTCGCCGTGATAGGTCGGGGCGCCGAAGACCAGGGCATCGTAGCCATTCAGGGCGGTTTCGGACTTGATTTCGTTGACATTGACGACGGTCGCCTGGGCGCCGCCGAAACGGAGCCCCTCGGCGATCAGCTCGGCGATGCGGCCGGTTTCGCCGCTTCGGGTGGCATAGACGATCAGTGCGTTGGCCATCAATCGGCCCTCCAATTGCGCGTCAGGAAAAACGACTGTTCAAATTCTTCAGATCCGGTCCCGGCGGGTGCAAATCGCGCCGGGCTTACTTGATCCGCGGATCCGTCCCCTGGTGCTGACAATCAGGGGTATAGCAGGTGTTGTCCACGAATTCGCAAGTCTGCTTGCAGGACGGGCATTTTTCCGGAGGCGCTTCGGCCTCGAAAGTGTAGCCGCAGTTCTGGCATTTCCAGCTTGCCATGGGAGCCTCCTCGGGTTGGGCCCGGCCCCTTGCGAGCAAGGAACCGGGCGTTGATATATTAGCATTTTGATGCGCCGGCCGGGCCCCGGGTCCCTTCCGGCCGCATCAAAAACGAGAACGCTTCAGGCCTTCCACAGCCCGTGGATGTTGCAATACTCGCGCGCCGTGACGCTGGCCGCCTCGATCATGAAGACCGCCTCGGGGGTTTCACCCGGTTTGAGGAACTGGCGGTAGGCCTTGCCGTCGGCGATCAGTTCGATCCATTCGATATAGTGTTTTTCTTCCATCGGATGGGCCACGCTGCCGACCTTGACCTTGTAGCCGCCTTCGATCTTTTCAATTACCGGGACATGCTTTTCCTTGGCCGCATCCACCGTGTTCTCGGTCATCTTGACCATCGGCTGGCCGCAGCAAACCAGCTCACCGGCCCCGCCATGCAGCACTTCCACGATGTTTCCGCATACTTCACATTTGTAAACTTCGAGTCTTTCAGCCATCGAATGTCTCCTTTTTGACGTATTGGATTCTTGGCCTGCCGGCAGCCGGGTGCTTGATCCGTTCAGGCACCGGATGCCGCCGTCGATCGTGCAGGGTCCTTGTCGCGGTTACCAATTTTCCCCGAGCAGCTCGAAGTGGGCCTGGGGATGGGCGCAGGCCGGACACATTTCCGGTGCGCTGGCGCCTTCATGAAGGTAACCGCAGTTGCGGCAGCGCCAGACCACGGGCTGTTCGCGTTTGAAGACACGGCCGGCTTCGATGTTGGCGGCCAGGTCGTTGTAGCGTTTTTCGTGCTGGCGTTCCGCGACGCAAACCGCTTCGTAAACCATGGCGATGGCGACAAACCCCTCTTCCCGGGCCACCCGGGCAAATTCCGGGTAGAGGTCGGTATGCTCCTCGTGCTCGCCGACCGCCGCAGCCTTGAGGTTTTCCAACGTCGTACCGATGACGCCGGCCGGGTAGGCCGCCTGAATTTCCACCATGCCCCCTTCGAGGAACTTGAAGAAGCGCTTGGCGTGTTCCTTTTCCTGATTAGCGGTTTCTTCGAAGATGTCGGCAATCTGGACGTAGCCTTCCTTGCGGGCCACTCCAGCGAAGTAGGTGTAGCGGTTGCGGGCCTGGGATTCGCCTGCAAATGAGGCCAAAAGATTTTTCTCGGTACGGGTTCCCTTGATGCTTGGCACGTTGTCCTCCTTTTACTGAGTTTAGCGGATCGATTCAGGATCCGCCGGTTTGGAAACAAAGTTGCACGTTTTCCCCATCCGCGGTCGCTGTCATTTGTGCAGGTGGGGTTTCAACCTCCCGCTTTTCGCGTCTTGCGCCGGTGGTGGTGGTGCACTTCACGCTGAGCCAGATTGCGAATCTGAAAGCCGGCGTCCCGCATCACCCCGTAAAGAATGCCGCATTCATTGTCTTCCCGCTGGTCGTCGCCCCTGAAAGAGAGGGCGATCAGTTTTTCGGCCAGATCCAGCGCTTCTTGCAGGTTGTGGTCGCAGGGCTTCACGGGTAACGGCTTTCGAATCGGTGAAAGATACCGGCTGCAAGCTGGCAGCCATCGCGCTACTTTGTTTAGTTCTCATTATCAATATATATGCCAACGATTTTTAAAATTTCAAGAAATTAGATATCCTGCCGTAAATTCTGACTGATTTTTGACAATCCGCACACTTCGCCACCCCTCAGGCGGCTGTCTCGTATGAAACACCCGGCCCCTGCGCCAAAACAGCATCCGGGGTTTGGGTCTTTTTGATTTTTCCCCGGCGCTATTTTCAGGATGTGGATTTCCCACGGTGCACACAGTGGCGGCAAAAGAGCCAGATTCCGCGCTGCAGCGCGCCTGGCACGGTCAATGGTGAGATGGTCATGGGATCAGCAGCAGGCGATACGCCCCCTTTTTCAGGGTTGTGGGAAATCCTACGGTGAAAGGTGAGACAAGCATGTATCAATGAAACATATCGATACATGCCAGCGTTGGCTAAATCGTGAACGTTTGTCCCGGTTCGGGAACCTCGACGTTATAGCCCAAGCCGCGCAGATGATCGGCCAGTGCCAGGCTCTGGTCTTCCTCGCCGTGGACCAGGGCGATGCGCCGGATTTCGAGGCCGGAGGATTTGAGAAAGCGCACCATCTCATCTCTATCGCCATGGGCGCTGAAGCCGCCCAGGCGCACCACGTGGGCCTGCAATGGATAGGTTTTGTTGAGAAAGCGCACCATGGGGACATCTCCCCGGCGCCCACCGGCCTCATAGGCTTCGCCCTGTTCCATGATGCGCCGGCCCAGTGTGTGCTGGGCCATGTAGCCGACGATGAGGATGGTGTTCTTGGGATTGTGGATCTTGTAGCGCAGGTGATGCAGGATCCGGCCGGCTTCACACATTCCCGAGGAGGCGATGACGATGTGCGGATTTTCTTCCCGCATCAAGGCCATGGAGTCCTCCACCGCCGTGACGAAATGGACCTGCTTGAAATCGAAGGGGTTCTTTCCCTTTCGTAAAAAGGTCCGGTGGGCCTGTTGATCGTAGACTTCCGGGTGCTCCCCGTAGACCCGGGTCATGCGGGTGGCCAGGGGGCTGTCGACGAAGATCGGCAGGCGCGGCACTGCGCCGCTGTCGTAAAGACCGTGCAGGACGTAGAGCAGTTCCTGGGTACGGCCGAAGGCAAAGGACGGAATCAGAAGGGTCCCGCCGCGTTCGTGGGTTTCGATCAGCACCTGGCGCAGCCGGTCGGGCAACCCCTGAACCGGTTCGTGCAATCGATCCCCGTAGGTGCTTTCCATCACCAGCAGGTCGATGCGCCGGTGCTCGGGTTCGAAGTCCTGGCACGGATCGTTGAGAATGGCGGTATCGTAGCGGCCGATATCGCCCGTGTAAGCCAGGGTGACCGTGCGGCCCTGATGCCTGGCTTGCAGAATGCTCACCGCCGAACCGAGGATGTGGCCGGCATCGTAGAAGGTGCAGGTCAGCCCCCGGCCCACGGTAACGGGAAACCCGTACGGGTATCCGTCGAAGAGATCCAGGGCGTTTTCCGCATCCTGCTGGGTATAGAGGGGGTGGACGGTATCGAGATGATACTCGGCCATCAGTTCGCCGATCCGATCGCGATCGAGCCTGTGGGCGCCTTTTTTAAGCAGTTCCTGCAATTCCTGGCGCTGGAAACGGGGAATATTCACCCCGTCGCGATCCTGGCGCTGGTTGCTGAGCAGATTGCGGATGCTCTTGTAGTTGAGGTAGTCGGCGTCCGATTCCTGAATGTGGCCTGAATCCGGCAGCAGGTAGGTGCAGGCGTCCAGCGTCGGCCGGGTGCAGACCACCCGCCCGCCGAAAGCCCCACGGGTCAGAACCGGGATGCGGCCCGAATGGTCGATGTGGGCATGGGAGAGCACCACGTTGGTGATCTTTTCCGGGGAAAGGGGCAGGCTGCGGTTCTTGGCGGCGGTTTCCTTGCGCCGGCCCTGGAACAGGCCGCAGTCGAGAAGGATACTGTCCCGGCCGTGGGTGAGAAGATGCAGCGATCCGGTGACCTCTCTGACTGCGCCGTGGAAGGTGATGTCCATGAAATGTTCCTTTTCAGTGGGGGCTGGAGATCGAGGGTGCCAGTCGATGAAGGATTTAAGAATCCTACCAGGGCCGCATGGCGGCGTCAATTCGCCCTGGGGCAGAATTCGGGAATGCTTTGGGAAAGGCAGGTCAATTTTATGGATTCCTCCCGCCCTGTTACCCCACTGCAGATCCCCCATCGTGCCTCGGAATGCCATCCTGCTCCCGCTGCTATTCCGATGAGCCTTGGCGGGGAGGAATCTGCATTTGGGAACAAGGGCGGGAAGTGGCGGCATTCGGCAAGAGATCCCTCGTCGTGCCTAAAGAATGCCTCCCCCATCGCTGGCGGATGGCGGCAGCTCCCACACCACCCGGTACTCGCCGGCGGCCGCCACGGCGGCCAGGTGGTCGTCGAAGGCCCGCTGGTGCACCGTCCAACAGGTTTCGCCGAGCGCCATGACCAGGATATCATCCCCCGCCTCAACCAGAATGCAGCGGTCCAGGTCGCGCAGGCCCGTGCCCACCGCTTTGATCACCGCCTCCTTGGCGGTCCAGAGGCGGAAAAAGGAAACCGGCGTGCGCTCCCCAAGCAGGTCCCAATCCAAAGACCGCCCCACCCGGGCATACATCCCAGCGGTCATGGGGCGCACCCATTCCAGATCGATGCCCACCGGCGCCGGAGCCGTGATCCCGGCCACATACCGGGTCTTATGGCTCAAAGACCAGTGGATACCGGCCCAGGGCAGGGGCCGGCCGCCTTCTTCCTGATCGAGCCTTTCGATCGGATGGCCGTTGCGGGCGGCCGCCTGGTGCACCGCCTGGCGGGCCAGGGTCTGCAATTGGCGATGCCGTCCGCGGCCATAGCGGTTAACGGCATCGGCCGGCACCGGGAGAATCACGGCAAAGAGATTCAAGACCCGCTCTCGGTTTTGGCGTCCGGATCCAGGAGGATGCGGCAGTCGGCCACGGTATGGCCTTCGTCCTGGGGGTGAAGCCGCAGCGGATTGATGTCCAGCTCCTTGATCTGGGGATGGTCCAGGGCCATGTCGGAAAGGCTCACGAGCATCCGTTCCAGGTTTTCGATGTCGGCCCGGGGCCGCCCGCGCACCCCCTCGAGCAGCGAAAAGCCGCGGATGCTGCGGACCATGCGCCGGGCCGAGGTGCGTGTCACCGGCGCCAGGCGAAAGACCACGTCCTTGAAGACTTCCACGAAGATCCCGCCCAGGCCGAACATCAAAAGGGGGCCGAAGACCGGATAGCGCGTTACCCCCAGGATGGCTTCAACCCCGGCCGGCGCCATCTGCTGCACCAGGACCCCGTCGATGCGCGCCGCGGCATCGAAGCGCCGGGCATTGGCAACGATTTCCACGTAGGCTTCGGACACCGCCGCGGCGTCGGTCAGCCCGACGCGCACCCCGCCCGCGTCGCTCTTGTGCACGATCTGGGGCGAGACGATCTTCATCACCACCGGAAAACCGATTTCTTCGGCCACCTCCACGGCTTCGTCGGGGCTGGCAGCCAGTTGGGTGGGCAGGGTTTTGAAGCCGTAGCAGGCCAGCAGGTCCAGGCCGTCCAGCTCGCCCAGGTAGGTCTGGCCCCGGTTAAGGCAGGTCTGAATGATCGATTTGGCCCGGTTCACATCATGGCTCAGGGAGAAGGGGGCCAGGACCTGGCGGTTGAGCCACTGGCTGTAGCGGTAGAGGGCCCCGAAGGCCTTGGCGGCGTTTTCCGGAAACCGGTAGACCGGGATCCCGTGCTCCTGGAGATACTTGACCCCAGGAGAGACGTCCACCACCCCCATGAAGCAGCAGATGATCGGTTTGTGGCTGCGCCGGGCGATGTGGGCGATGGCTTCGGCCGTGCCGAGGACATTGGTCATCGATTGGGGGGTGAGGATGACCATGGCGCCGTCGACGTTCTCGTCGCGGATCACGGCGGCAAGGGCGTTTTCATAGCGGTCCTGGGCCGCGTCGCCGATGACGTCCACCGGGTTGTGCAGGTTGGCCGCCGCCGGCAGGTGGCTGGCCAGAGCCTCGATGGTCTCCTGGGAAAATTCGGCCAGGCGCAGCCCGGTGGAGACGGTCATGTCGGTGGCCACGATCCCCGGGCCGCCGGCGTTGGTCACGATGGCCACCCGGTTGCCGTCCGGCACCTTGCGCCGCAGCTTGCCCAGGGCGCTTTCGTTCTTGTAGGCGAAGGCCGATCCGAAGTCGAAAAGCTCGTCGATGGAATCGACGCGGATGATCCCGCACTGGCGGAAAAGGGCGTCGTAGAGGGCCTCGCTGCCGGCCAGGGAACCGGTGTGGGAGGCCGCCGCAGCCGCCCCGGCGGTGGTTCGGCCCGATTTTATGGCCAAAACCGGCGTGGGCCGGTCCCCGGCGGTGATCTCCTTGACGGTCTCGATCAGCTCGCGACCGCTGCGCCGCAGTTCCTCGACATAGAGCATGATGACCTCGGTATCCGGGTCGGCATGCAGATAGCGCAGCAGGTCGAGTTCGTCCACGTCGGCCTTGTTGCCGATGGAGATGAACTTGGAAAAGCCGAACTCCCGGTCGGCGGCGAAATCGAGGACGGCGGTGCACAGGGCCCCGCTCTGGGAGATGAACGAGATGTTGCCCGGTTTGGGCATGCGGGCCGAGAAGCTCGCATTGAGACGCACCAGCGGATTCGGGTTGATCACCCCCAGGCAGTTGGGGCCCACCAGGCGCACCCCGGCCTCGCGGCACATGGCCACCAGGCGGTTTTCGATCTCGAGGCCTTCGCCGCCCACCTCGCGGAATCCGGCCGAAACGATCACGATTCCCTTGATCCCCTTGGCGATGGCGTCCTCGACGCTTCTGAGCGCTACGCGCGGGGGCACGATGATCATGGCCAGGTCCACGCTGTCGGGGATCTCGGCGATCGTCGGGTAGGCCCGCACGCTGGCCACGCTGCGTGCCGAGGGGTTGACCGGATAGAGGGTGCCGGTAAAGCCGCCCTTGAGGATGTTGACGAAGATGTCGTGGCCCACCTTGCCGGGGGAGGTGGATGCGCCGACCACGGCCACGGAGGCGGGGTTGAAGATGGCGTCCAGTCGGTCCATGTCGCGTTCTCCTGCAAGTTGAGAGTCAATTTCCGATAAGGTCAGCCGCCATGGGGCCGGCCCTTGAGCTGCAAGGCGAGCTGGTAGACTTGGCGGCGCGCCACCCCGAGCCTTTCGGCCGTTTGCTGGACGGCCTGTGAAAAGGTGGTGGTGCCGTTTTCAAAGGCTTCCTGGAGAACGGCGCGCAGCAGATCGGAGTCCACCTCCTGCCCTTCGGTGGCCCCGGCGACCAGCAGGGTCACTTCGCCGCGTACCGCGGGTCTTTGCGCCAGCTGATCTCCAAGCAAAGAGAGCGGTCCGCGCAAAAATTCTTCGTAGGTCTTGGTCATCTCACGGCCCAGGACCGCCTGGCGATCCCCGCAGACCTCGGCCAGATCCGCCAGCAGGCCGGTGATGCGCCGCGGCGATTCATAGAAGATCAAGGTTTCCGCCAGGGGGGCCAGGCGTTGGAAAAGACGGCGGCGGGCCGCGGCTTTGCGAGGGGCAAAGCCGACAAAGACAAAGGCGTCGGTGGGCAGCCCGGAAACGCTCAGGGCCGTGACGGCGGCCGAAACACCTGGCACCGGGACCACCGGCAAGCCGGCGGCCAGGGCTGCGCGCACCAGCCGAAACCCCGGGTCCGAAACCGAGGGGGTGCCGGCATCCGAGACGACGGCCACCGAAGCGCCGGCCTGGATCCGGCTGATCAGATCGGGGGTTTTGCGTTCCTCGTTGTGCTCATGGTAGGCCGCCATGTGCCCCTGGATCCCGTGATGGGCCAAAAGCTGGCCCGTCTTGCGGGTGTCTTCGGCGGCGATGAAGTCCACTTCGGCCAGCACCCGCAGGGCCCGCAGGGTGATATCATCCGGGTTGCCGATGGGGGTGGCCACCACGTAGAGGGTGGCAGGGGATGTGGTCAAAGAGGTCATGGGGTGCCGTGATCGAAATACGGTTTGAGCCGCTGGGCGATCTCTTCGGGAAAGGCCATGCAGACCCCTTCACGGTACAGGTACTGCAAAGCGCCCACGTCCGGTGTGCCCAGGGCCTGGTTGAAATAGGTGCGCGGTGAAAAAACCAGGTGGAGACGGAAGTCGTCTTCGCCGGCCGCAGCACTGAAAAAATTCATATTGAAACTGAAGATGCCCATTTCATCGTAGGCCGCCATGGCGCGGGTCAACCCCAGGGCCAGATCCTGCAAGTCTTGGGGTGTCAGCTCGATGGTCCGGCCGATCCCTTCCACCACGGCCACCACGTCTCCGGCCACGCCCATGGGTGCATAGGCGCTCAACCACTGCGTACGTCCGATCCTTCCTAGATAGCGGCTGCCCTCGAGGCGTTCCGCCGCCACCAGATCGTCCCAGTAATTGGCGCCCCGGGCCTGGCGGTAGGCGCACGCGGCCGCGATTTCCTCACGCAGCAGCTGCGGGGCGAAGCTGCCGGCGAAAACCTGCAGATGGGGATGGACGATGGAGCTGCCCGAAGGCGGCATGTAGTTCCAGTTGATCAGATGGTAGGCCGATTCAGGGTGCCCGGCGTCTTCCAGTGCCCGGAAAAAAGCCAGGCAGAGTTCAAACCCGGCGGCGATACGTTCGGGCGCCAGGCCTGTCATGGGAATAAAATGATCGGCGCCCAGGACCGCAACGGCGCTCAGGGCTTCGTAGGGAGCCAGGTTGGGAAAGAGCACCTGGTCTGCGGCGACCAGACGCCCGGCGGGCAGAATCTCCGGTGGGAAACAGGGGGTGATGGCCATTACCCGCTCGGGGCAAAAAGGGCAGTGGGGAGCGGTTATTTTCGCCAGGGCGTTCAGGTCCGGCTTTTCCCATTGCAGTTTCATGAAATGGCAGATCCGCGAACTGCGTCCTGTGAGCGGATCCAGGCGGATTTCGCTGGTCACGCTGCGCCGCTCCATATCCTTGAGCGGGTTGAGCAGTACGGTCTGCTTGGCAATGCAAGTCATATCCATCATTGGATCCTCTCTGAAAGAAACAGCTGTTTTTCAGATGGGTGCACCGCCGGATCAAGGCCCCGTGGCCAGGATCACGCCCGGTTCCATGGTTCATGGCGGATCCGATCGTAGATCTCCCATCCGATGGCGATGCCCAGATCGATGAACTCTGGACCGTAGCGCTGGCCGGTGGCGCTGCGGAAGGTATCCCGGATCCGTGCCAGACGTTCCATCCCTTTGGGGTAGCGCCGGATGAAATCCTCGGGGGGGATGCGGGCAAAGGAGAGCATGTTCCATACGGTGTCGGTGAAGTTGTCCGGCCCCCAGCGGAATTTGTCCGCATCGTAAAGACAGGCGCCCAGCAGCCGGGCTTCGGACCGGCGCGGCGGAGAATAATCCTTAAAGGCTTCGTGGTCTGCGATGGCGCGGCGGATGTCGTTTACCGCGGCGATGGGCAAAGGATAGCCCAAAAGCAGGCGGCCGGCGAATTCAGCCCCAGCCGAAGCGTGGTCTGGATCGTGGCGCAGGATGTCGTGGAGCAACCCGGCGCATTGAGCATGGCGCAAGCGGTGCGCCATGGCATGGAAAGAAGGTGGCAGCTTGCCGCTTTCGGCCAGTATCAGGGCGCCCGCATCCAGGGTCACCTTGGCGGCATGGATCATGCCATGGCCGAAATCATCGTTCAACCGCTTTGCGACAAAGCGCCGCAAGCGGGAGATGATGGGATCGGTGGCGTAGAAGTTGACCGAGGCGGCGAAGGCCCGGCCGCAGTCGGTGTAAAAGCGTGGGCGTGGGTGGCGGGCTACGATCTCACGGGCGAATTCTCTAAGCCGCGCGTATACGGTGTCCATGCAAACCGTGTCTTGGCCCTCTTTGGGGGAGCAGGGAGGCCAGGAGCGCTCCAGAGGCATGCGGCCGGCGTGCACCGGGAGGGTGTGCCGGACGCAGTACGGTATCCGTTTTCAGCCGTTTTCAACCAGGCCGAAGGGGTTGCCGCATACCTTCCAGGCGCCGTTTTCCTTGACCAGCTCGATGACCTCTTCCACCGGCTGGCTATGCCCGATGGAAAAGAGCTTGGCCACCCAGGCAAAGACGGGGTTGATGGCGGTGCGCCGTTTGGCGGTCAGCTGCACCGCGGCGCTATTGCCGTCTGCACCGAGCCGGGTTTCGGTTTCGTAGTGGACCAAGGCGCCTTTCATGTAACTGAAGGGCAGGCCCCGCTGGCGGGCCTCGTCGAAACGCCGGTTGCGATATTCGGCCACAAGATCGAGGTCTTCATCGGACTTGAGATCATTGCACAGATATTTGCCCATCTGGGGATCAAGGGCGTAGTAGGCCTTGGAGAAGGCCAGGGCGGTACGGTGGGGTGACGGTCGGTTCTCCACCAGGCAGAAAATGACCTGCAAGAAGATTCCTGCCAGGATTACCAGTACGATGGGCGTGCTCCAGTTGTTCTTGGCCATTGCCTGTCGCTCCTTTTGAAACCGTTTTTACAGCGCTGACAAGAATTTGAATCGACCGGGAGGTGTTGATGGCCGCCCGGGGTGGCCT
The DNA here is from genome assembly GCA_963668645.2 of Desulfobacterales bacterium. Taxonomy (GTDB): domain Bacteria; phylum Desulfobacterota; class Desulfobacteria; order Desulfobacterales; family UBA2174; genus UBA2174. Next base: position 166,032 of record CAXXWC010000019.1, on the reverse strand, counting down.
CCGGGAGGCGATCGCCCGTTTTGGTAGCATGATTTGCGGGCTCAGACAAGCACCAAAAAATCCCGGGGGCCGATTGAACAGCCTTGTCTTGCAGGATTTTCTACAACCTTTTCAAATGAATGTGGGGCCGTCCGGTTCCGAGTCCAGAGCGTTGGGCGCTCTTTGCTCCGGGCGAACCTGCACTCATCCGCCGATGGTGTTGCGCACGATTCCGATGAGCTTTTCCGGATCGAAAGGCTTCTTGACGAAGGCGATGGCGTCCTTGACGGCATGGTCGCCGTCGATGCCGCTGACCACGATCACCGGGATATCCTGCAAGTCTTTATCCTGGCGCAGCCGGCGGTAAAAGCGTGGGCCCCACTCGCCGGGAAGCTGCAAGTCGAGGGTGATCAGATCGGGTTTTTCGGCCCTGACCACCGCCAATCCCTCGGCGCTGCTGGTGGCGGTGCAGGTGGCATAGCCGTTGTCGCTGAACACCGCCTGGAGATACCGGACGATCACCGGATCGTCTTCGATAATGAGGATTTTTTTGGGCATGACAGCCTCCTGGACTGATGCGGCAGATTGTTGATGCCGGACCCGGCCCTCACCGACCGCCGATCATCAATCCGTTATTTCTGGTGGCACTGGCCGCACATCAACGGCCCTTTTCCTTCTTGTGCGTGGCACCCCTTGCAGTTGCGGTGAAAGGCGTCCATCAGGCCCGGAGTGGCGCCGTCGGCCGTTTCGGCATGGCAGTCGCTGCAGCGCAGGTCCTCGGAAGACTCTCCTTCGACCCGCTGGCCGTTTTCATAGACGTGATGGCATTCGCTGCATTCATCGATGGCGGCCGTCTCGTTGTGGGCTTCGTGAGCGAAGACCGACGGGGGGCGCCGGGGGGCTATGAACGCATCGTTGTCCACCACCTGCATTTCTTCCTGGGCCAGGCAAATGGTGCCGGCGACCAGGACGATGGCGAGCAGCAGTGCGGGGATCGACTTCATGAAAGTCTCCTTAAGTGCCGGTCAGACCGGTTTTTCGATCGCTTCGTAGAGCAGGTCGCCGAAAAACTTGATCTCCATGCCGAGGCCGTAGGCGTGGTTGATGTCCTCCAGGCCGCTGTGGCAGTTGTGGCATGGCGCGATGAGGATTTGCGCGCCGCGATGCTTGGCCTCGGCCAACTGGTCGGCCTTGACGCGGTTGCTCTCGACGCGCTTCTTCTTGTAGGGCGGACCGCAGTTGATCACCCCGCCCCCGGCGCAGCAGCAGTAGTTGTGTTCGCGGTTGGGGTGCATCTCGACCACTTCGGTGCACAGGGCATGGGCCAGTTCGCGCGCCTTTTCATGCAGGCCCCCGCCGCGCACCACGTTGCACGGATCGTGGATCGTCACCGGGGTGTCGCATTTTTTGGCGATGCGCAGTTTACCCTGTACGATCAGCTCGTGATAGAACTCGATGGCATGAATGATGGGAATCGGCGGCAGGCGCCAGCCGAGCCAGCGGTTGCCCACGTCGTAGACCGAGCGGAAGGCGTGGCCGCATTCGCCCATCACGATCCGCTGGACGTGGAGCCGCGCCGCGGTTTCGTAATGGGCGCGTTTGATGCGCCCCATGATCTCGTTGTCACCGGTGAACATCGCCATGTCGCTGTTGTCCCACCCGGCGCTGGCCGGCATGGTCCAGTCGGCCCCGGCCACGTCCATGATCACTGCCGCCTGGTAGATGAGCTGGGCCTGGAACTTGGGCTCCGGGCCGATGACAGAGTACATGATTTCGGCCCCGTCTTTTTCCAGGGGGATGCGCAGGGTCGGGATCTCGGCCTGGGCCTCTTCTTCCTGCCACTGGAGCGTGTCGGGCCATTCGTCCGGCTTGACCCACATCTGGTTGAGCACCACCGAGTGGCTGTGGGCCGTATCCTGGATATACTGGGGGGTCATGCCCAGCAGATGCACGATGCGCCGCACCACGAGCATCAGGTAGGCGATGTCGATCCCGAAGGGGCAGTACATGGCGCAACGCTTGCACAGGTTGCACTCCGTATGGGCGATCTCGGTGGCCCGGCGCATGAAATTGACGCTGACCCGCCCCTTGCGGCGCAGCATTTCCCAAAGGGTCTGTTTGACTTTGCCCACCGGCGAAAATCGCGGGTCACCGTCCCGGGACAGGTAGTAATGGCAGGCTTCGGAGCAGAGGCCGCAATGCACGCAAGTGTCGACATAGGCCTTGAGACGGGCTCCGGTCTCCTTGTCGATGACCCGGTTGATCACTGCCTGGATCCGTTCCTCGGTCAGCCCGGCAGCCCCCTTTTCGATTCCCGGATCCTTGGTTGCTTTAATTTCTTGATGAGCCGGTTCCGCCACGAAGGCACCTCCTGAATGGTTGAACGAAAAGGCCGCCCGCCGCTGCCCGGTCTTTACCAGTCGATGGCGTGGCGAACACCGCCGAACTCCGATCCCATGTAGGCCCGCGTCAAGGGGGCGAAGAGCATGTGCACCAGCCGGGTAAAGGGGATGACCACCAGCATGACTTCACCGGCCAGGATGTGCAGGATCATCATCCACGGGTAGGCGAAAAGCTGGTGATAGGCGATGAAGCCGGTCACGAAGGGCGCCGCCACGACGGCCAGCAGGACATAGTCCGAAGTCGAGGTCACGAAGCGCACCTCGGGCCGGACGATGCGGCGCACGAGAAAGAAGACCGCCCCGGCGACCACCACCACGGTCATCCAATCCGCCGCCCCATCCGGCAGGCTGAACCAGGCAAACCCCCAGGCCTCGCCAAACAGAATGACATGGGCCATGACAAAAAGAGGCGCCGCCAGCAGGCAGAAATGAAAGGCGAAGGTGACCACCGTGAGCCAGGGATGGCGCCGCCAGTTGGTGGTGCCGAAGGGCACGATCCAGTGCAGGATCGAGCGCAGGCTGTATTTCAGGCTCATGTAAGTGTAGATGAACGGCTCTTTGCGGGCCGTGAGCCGCAACAACCTGATCAAACGCAGCAGACACCCGCCGAGGCACACGATGGCGGCGATCCACAAAAGAGGGCCGCTGACGAACTGGTAGATGGCATGCATGCTTTCTCCCTTTATGCGAGCAACTGGTCCAGGGGCAGGATCCGGCGGTGGTAAGTCCCGTCCTGAATGCCGCGCAGCATCACCCGGTCGCCCGAGGGTGAAAAGACCGGAGGCCAGAGATTTTCATAGGCTTCGGGCCGGAGCCGGCCGTTCACTGCCAGCCGGTCGCGGCCGCCGGCTTTGACCCTGGCCACCAGGACCTTGCCGTCCGGGCTGAAGACCGGGGCCCAGATCCGATCGAAGGCCTGTTCCCAACGCCGGTCGTCCACCAGCATGGACCATCGGCCGTCATGCTTTGCCGCCGCTGCCAGATGTTGGCCGTCCGGGCTGAAGACCGCTTCGGTGACCATTTCATTGACCGTTGTGGTCCATGGGATGCCGTCCAGCGCCAGGGTCCACAGGCCGTAGCGCGGCGAGACCACCGCCGCCAGCCGGGTGCCGTCGGGGCTGATCATCTGGTGCCAGGCCTGGACGAAGCGTTGTTCCCAAATGGGGGTTCCGTCGGCGGCCAGGGTCCAGCTGCCGTCGATGCGCACCGGTGCAATAACGGCTCCGTTGGGATGAAAGATCGGCTCCCAGACGCTGGCGAAGGTTTGGCCCCAGGGGGTTCCGTCCACCGCGATGGTGTAATCGTAGAGGGTCTGGCGCACCTCGGCGGCCAGGCGGGTGCCGTCGGGGCTGATGACCGGATGCCAGACATTGACAAAGGCCGTGTCCCAGACTTTTCCGTCCAAGGCGGCCGAGTAGCATCCGGCCTGGAATTTGACCAGGTCGGCTTCGCCGGTTTCACTTACCTGCACCGCTGCTGCGGCATGCAGGCCGTCGCGGCTCAGGGCGAAATCGGTCATGTTGGCGAAGCGTTTTTCCCACATGGCTCCATCCAGGGCCATGGCGTATTGCATATCCTGCTGGGCCGCCACGGCGATGTGCCGGCCGTCGGTGGAAAAAAGTGTGTTCCATACATAACCGAAGCGGTTTTCCCAGGCCTCGCCGTCCACAGCGACAGTCCATTCGCCGCCGTCGGAGACCAGGGCTGTCAGGCGGCCGTCGGGGGAAAAGCGCAGGTACCAGATCTTGTCGAAATGCGATTCCCAGGCTTCACCGTTGACGCAGACACCGAATTCGCCTTCGTCGATGTTGACGATGGCGGCGACCCGCTCCCCGTCCGGGCTGACATACAGTTCTTCGACCCAGCGGAATTGATCCTTCCAGGGGGCCACGGAAATCGATTTTTCACCGATGTCCCAGTCCCAGCTTGCGATATCGGTCATGCGCCCTCCTCCTCCTGGTGGCGGTGCGATTATGCCTCTTGGAGGCAAGGCCGTGGCGGCGGTACGTCCAATCCTCCTAATGGCGTGCTAATGGCGCAGCTTTCCGAAAAGCTAAAGGCGTCCTATACTGAATCGGGTCTCAAAATGCAACCGTTCGACTCGCTTTACAGCAGTTGCCGGTCCGCCCGGCTGCTTTCTGTCGCCATCAGTCAACACTCCGAGTCAGCCGGTGGTCTTCCGGGCGGTCCGAAGGCGATAGGCGCGTTGGCTGTGACACGGCGGGCTTTATCGACTTGGTTACAGCGAGAATTACGGGTCGCTCCGGCGGCCCTTTCGGGAAAAAGGCCGCCGGAGCGATTGAGAACTTGAAACTGGGCGCTGAGATGCTCGTGCAGTGATTTTTCAGCTTCGTGCTTTGGCGTATCCGATCCCGATCAGGGCGTTTTCCATCTCATTTAAAATCACCGGATCGTCGATGGTGGCCGGCACCTTGTACGGCTGGTTGTCGGCGATTTTCTGGATCGTGCCGCGCAGGATCTTGCCCGAGCGGGTTTTGGGCAGGCGCTTGACCACCGTGGCCCTTTTGAAACTGGCCACCGGCCCGATGCGCTCGCGCACCATCTTGACCAGCTCGGCGATGATCTCCTCGTGGGAACGGTCCACCCCGGCCTTGAGCACTGCGAAACCCACCGGTACCTGTCCCTTGAGATTGTCCTCGACGCCCACCACGGCGCACTCGGCCACGTCGGGATGGTCGCTCAACACTTCCTCCATGCCGCCGGTGCTCAGCCGATGGCCGGCGACGTTGATGATGTCGTCGGTGCGGGCCATGACAAATACGTAGCCGTCGGCGTCGATAAAGCCGGCGTCGGCCGTTTTATAGTAGCCCGGGAACTCTTCCATGTAGCTTTTGAGAAACCCGGCGTCGTTCTTGTAAAGGGTCGGCAGGGTCCCCGGCGGCAGGGGCAGCTTGACCACCAGGGCGCCGATCTGACCGGGCGGCACCGGCTGGTTGTTGGGGTCGACCACATGGAGGTTCCATCCCGGGGCCGCTTTGGTGGGCGAGCCTTGCTTGACCGGGTATTGGTGCAGTCCGATGCAGTTGGCGCAGATGGCCCAGCCGGTTTCGGTCTGCCACCAGTGGTCGATCACCGGCACGTTGAGCGCCTTTTCGGCCCATTTAAGGGTGTCTGGATCGAGGCGTTCGCCGGCCAGAAAGAGGGTGCAAAAATTGGACAGATCGTATTTTTGCATCAGTTCAGCCCTGGGGTCCTCGCGTTTGATGGCCCTGAACGCCGTGGGGGCCGTGAACATGGCGCGCACCTTGTGCTCGCCGATCACGCGCCAGAAAACTCCGGCATCCGGGGTGCCCACCGGCTTGCCCTCGAAGAGGATCGTAGTGCAGCCGCGCAGCAGCGGGCCGTATACGATGTAGGAATGCCCCACCACCCAGCCCACGTCTGAGGCGGCCCAATAAACATCTCCGGCATCCACGTTGTATATGGCCTTCATGCTCCAGTTCAGGGCTACGGCATGGCCGCCGTTGTCCCGCACGACCCCTTTGGGTTGGCCCGTGGTCCCTGACGTATAGAGGATGTAGAGCGGATCGGTGCCCGCCACCGGCACGCAGTCGGCCGGCTTGGCGGTCGCCACGGCCTCGGCCCAGTCCAGATCGCGACCGGCGGTCAGGGGGGCCTTCTCCATCGGCCGTTGGAAGATGATGGTTTTTTGGGGGCGGGCACCTTCGTTTGAAAGCCGGATGGCTTCATCCAGCAGCGGCTTGTAGGCGATCACCCGTTTGACCTCAATGCCGCAGGAGGCCGACACGATGACCTTGGGCTTGGCGTCGTTGATCCGGGTGGCCAGCTCGTTGGCCGCGAAACCGCCGAAAACCACAGAGTGGATGGCGCCGATGCGGGCGCAGGCCAGCATCGCCATCGCCGCTTCTGGAATCATCGGCATGTAGATCAGCACCCGATCGCCCTTGACCACGCCCTGGGAGGCCAGGACTCCGGCAAAAAGCGCCACCTGATCGCGTAATTCACGGTAGGTGAACGTCTTGATCGTTCCCGTAACCGGACTGTCGTAAATCAAGGCCGCCTGATCGGCCCTTCCGCCTTCCACGTGACGGTCTAAAGCATTGTAGCAGGTGTTGAGCTCACCACCGACAAACCACCGGTAAAAAGGCGGCCGGCTGTCGTCCAGGACCTTGTCCCAGCGCTTGTACCAATGGATATCCTCCGCCGCTTTGCCCCAGAAACTTTCCGGATCCTTGATCGACTGCTCCCAAGCCTCGACATAGGCGTCGCTCATCGTGCTTTCTCCTTTGTCTTTATGGTGGTTGGCTGGCTGGATGGAAGACCACCATAGGAAAGTGGCCGCGAGGGTGTCAAGCAAAATATGAATGAAATACAGTATATGAACGTAAGTGGCGGGTGCTCGGGGGAATCCGGCCCGGAATCAGCGCAGGATGCAGCGTTGGACAAAGGGGGCGGCGATGGCCTGCAAAGACGCCATTTCAGCCTCGGTCATGGGACCGTGGGCGGAGGGCAAAAACGAAGGATCACGCATCACACCGGTTTGAAGGGTCTGCAAGGCCCAGAGGGGGGCCCCCCGGATGATCTGGCCCATGGCGGCAAGACACGGTCCGTCAACCCAAGGCGGGGCGCAGGTGGTGCGAAACTCGTGGTCCGTCCCGTACCTTCCCAGTAGCCGGATCGATTCGCGGATGGCCCCGGCGCAAGGATGCGGGCTCAGGTGCGGAAAATAGTCCTCTGGCAGCGCTTTCAGGTCCATGGCGGCGTAATCGACCAGTCCGGCCGCCAGCAGGGTTTCCAGGACCTGCGGCCGCCTTCCGTTGGTGTCGAGTTTGAGCGCCAGCCCCAGTGCTTTGACGGTCCTGCAGACGGTCATCAGCTCCGGGGCCAGGGTCGGTTCTCCCCCGGAAAGAACGACGCCTTCAAGAAAATCTTTGCGTTCCTGCAAGAAGGAAAAAAGGGCCTCGGTGCTCAAAGCGCCACTGGCCGGGATGCGGCCGGCGGCCAGATCCGGGTTGTGGCAGTATGGGCAGGTCAGATTGCAGCCGGTGAAAAAGACGGTGCAGGCCACCTTGCCCGGGTAGTCGATGAGGGTGGTTTTCTGGATGCCGGCGATGGGCATGGGAAGATCGTCAGATTTCAGGGATTTTCATTGGACGGATCGGTCGGATCAGACGGATCGGACCGATCCGGTGAAGGTTCACGCAACGCTGGGTGTCTTGTCCCGGAGGCCGTCGGTCGCTTGCTGCCCTTGCTGTCTGGCCAGAGGGTGCAGGTAGGGAACCACTCCCGAGCTGACCTCGGTTTGGCATGTACAGCGTTCGCAGCAGGTATGCTGGCCGGCGATGTATCCGTGCTGTGGGCAGACGCTGAAAGTGGGGGTCAGGGTGAAATAGGGCAGGCGGTAGTTGGTGGCCACCTTGCGCACCAGGCCCTTGAGGGCTTGGATATCCCGCACCTGCTCGCCCAGGAAGATATGCAGCACCGTGCCGCCGGTGTATTGCGCCTGCAGTTCGTCCTGCAAGCGTAAGGTTTCGAACAGATCTTCCGTATATTGGACCGGCAACTGGCTCGAGTTGGTATAGTAAGGACTGGCGCCCTGGCTCAGCTGGGCTTCGTTGGCGCAGAGGATCTGGGGGTAGTGCCGTTTGTCCAGCATGCAGAGCCGGTACGAAGTCCCTTCGCCCGGGGTGGCCTCCAGGTTGAAAATCTCTCCGGTGCGATCCTGGAGTTCGGTGATCTGATTTCTGAGGGCCGCCATTACCCGCAGGGCGAACTGTTGGCCGTCTTCGGTGGTCAGGTCCCGGCCCAGAAAGTTGAGGCAGGCCTCGTTCATGCCGATGATGCCGATGGTGGAAAAATGGTTTTTCCAGTAGGCCCCGGTACGGGCCTTGATCTGGTGCAGGTAAAACCGGCTGTAAGGATAGAGGTTCTTTTCGGTGAACGACTCGAGCACCTTGCGCTTGATGGCAAGGCTTTCGGCCGCCATGGTGGCCAGGCGTTCAAGACGGGAGAAAAATTCTTCTTCGGTGGTTGCCAGATAGCCGATGCGGGGCAGGTTGAGGGTCACCACTCCGATGGACCCGGTCAGCGGGTTGGCGCCGAAAAGGCCGCCGCCGCGTCTTCTCAACTCGCGGTTGTCCAGGCGCAGGCGGCAGCACATGGAGCGGGCGTCGTCCGGCGACATGTCCGAGTTGATGAAATTTGAAAAATAGGGGATCCCGTACTTGGCGGTCATCTGCCATACCGGGTCCAGGGTGGGGTTGTCCCAATCGAAATCGGCGGTGATGTTGTAGGTCGGAATGGGGAAGGTAAAGACCCGGCCGTTGGCATCGCCGGCCATCATCACTTCGGCAAAGGCCCGGTTGAACAGGTCCATCTCCTTTTGGAAATCGCCGTAGACCTTCTCCTGGCAGCGGCCGCCGATCATCACCGGCTGGTCCCTGAGGGAGGCCGGCGGCTGCAGATCCATGGTGATGTTGGTAAAGGGGGTCTGAAACCCGACGCGGGTGGGGATGTTGATGTTGAAGATAAATTCCTGGATGGCCTGGCGCACTTCAATGTAATCGAGGCCGTCATAGGCGATGAAGGGGGCCAGGAGGGTGTCGAAACTGGAAAAGGCCTGGGCTCCGGCCGCTTCACCCTGCAGGGTGTAAAAGAAGTTGACCACCTGGCCCAGGGCCGAGCGCAGGTGCTTGGGCGGGGCGCTGGCCACCTTGCCCTCCACGCCGGTGAAGCCCTGCCGCAGCAGGTCCTGCAGGTCCCAGCCGACACAGTAGACGCTCAACAGGCTCAAATCGTGCAGGTGCATGTCGCCGTCGCGGTGGGCGCGGCGGATTTCCGGCGGATAGATGCAGTTGAGCCAGTACTCGGAGGTCACATCCGAGGAGATGTAGTTGTTGAGCCCCTGCAGGCTGTAGCACATGTTGCTGTTTTCTTTTATCTTCCAGTCCAGCTTGTCGATGTAGTGCTCCACGAGGCGTACATTGGCACGGGTGGTGATGCTGCGGATTTGGGCGTGCTGCTCGCGGTAGATGATGTAGGCCTTGGCGGTTTTGTAGTAGGGCGAATCGAGGAGTACCCGCTCCACGATATCCTGGACCTCTTCCACCTCGGGCTGGGGCCCGAGGCGCATTTCGTGGCTGAGGGTCAAGACCCTCAAGGTCATCTTGCGCGCTTCGCGTTCGGTGAATTCACCGGTGGCCTTGCCGGCCTTGGCGATGGCGGCGGTGATTTTGGATGAGTCGAATTCAACCACGCGGCCGTCGCGCTTCTTGATCTGTTCGAACACTGCCTTCTCCTTTAAAAATGAAATACCGTCCGGCGGTATGCAGATTTGACCGCGGTTTTCTCGGAGAAACGTGCGGCGCGGACGGATGAGGGTAAGATGGAGCCAAGGTTGCGGCGATCTCCCGAAAACGGACTTCATCAGCAATCTCGGGGAGTTTTGGCCGCATCGGGGCGCTATCAATACCTGGGATGATTAGCACAACATGTTGAGGTTTGTCAAGAATAGGTATCTATATGTAGTGTTAATAGTGGGTTAGCTGCTTGGTCCGAATTTCTCTGCCGCCATCTTGCCGGAATCCTTGGCCCAACCCTGCCATTTTTTGCACTCTCTTCCAGATCGCCGGTGGTCCAGGGACGGGCGGGCGGCGGATTCTCGGCTTGCAAAGCGGCACCGGACGGGGTAGGTTCCGGCAGATGGCAGGATATTTGGAGGCCTTTTTTATCCCATGCGCCTTGAACCCAGCGCCAGCAGTCGCAGAGTGATCGTTCCCTGGTACGATGCCGACGGCATCTGCATCGCCACCATGGTCTTGCTTTTCATCGTCCTGGGTTTCGGGACGGTGGGGATCCTGGTGGCCCTGGCCGAACCGATGTTCAACGGCCACGTGTGGGTGCCGGCCGGGCTGACGGCGGCCAGCGCCCTGACCTTCTGCACCATCGGCCTGCGCCTCTTAAAACGCCGCCGGGGACAGCGTTGACCGTCGTTTTCAGGACTCCGGTGCGAACGATGCCCCTTCCGCCCCCCCCTTCGCACAGCCCTCTTTGCCGGCATGGACGACCGGCAGCAGCCTTTCGAGGAAGCTGTGCAAGATCTTGGCCGTCAGGCCCCAGATGACCACATCCCGGTAAGGATAGAGCAGTTCGCGCACATCGGGCAGGCGGCCCGTGTAGCGGCGTTCGCAGTGGGTCCGGACCAGGTCGGCGACGGGAATCTCCAGCACCCGGGCGATTTCGGTGGCATCGTAGCGCACCGGGCCGGTGCCGTCCCAAAGGCCCACGAAGGCCTCCACTTCCCGCTGGGCAATGGTTTGAAAGCGGCCCAGGGATCCGATCATCTTCACCTGGCAGGCGAGGATACCCAGCTCTTCTTCCAATTCGCGCAAGGCCGTGTCCAGGGCCGAGGCATCGCTGCGGTCCCGGTGGCCTCCGGGCAGGGCGATCTGGTTGCGCCACGGATAGCCTTCGGTGTCGGTCTTCTGGATGGCCAACAGGTGGGGCTGCCCGGATTGGAAAAGCAGCAGGCTGACGCTGGCCGGCCGGTACCCCGGTGTGCGGGGGGACGTCTTGCCGGCGGGTGAAGCAAGAGGCGCCAGAAAATCTGGATCGAGGGGAAAATTCACACGCCTCCCCCCATGAGGCTGGTGATCCAATCCAGCCGGTTGGCAAGCAGGATGAGTCCCATGAGGATCAAAAGGCAGCCGGCCGCCAGGTTCAGATAGCGGATCAGGCGCGTGGCCCGGCGTACGAAGTTGATCAGCAGGTGGATGAATGCCGAGATGATCAAAAAGGGAATGGCCAATCCGGCTGCGTAGATGCCCAGCAGCGCGACCCCCTGCCAGACGGTTTCGCGGCTGCCGGCGACGATGAGGATCGAACCGAGCAGGGGGCCGATGCAAGGACTCCACCCGGCGCCGAAGGCCATGCCCACCAGAAATGTACCCATCCAGTGCATCGGCTTGCGGTCCAGCTGGATCCGCCGCTCCACATCCAGCCACCGGATCCGCCAGATTCCTGTCAGATGAACCCCGAAGAGGATGATGATGACCCCGCCGATGATGCGGATCGGATCCCGATAGTCGAAGGCCAGGCGGCCCAGGAGCGAGGCCGAGGCGCCCATCAGTACGAAAACCAGGGAAAACCCGAGCACATAGGAGGCCGTGGCGCGCATGGTGGCGCGGCGGATGTCCGTGCGCCCCGCGTCGGTCAGGTCCTCCAGGCTATAGCCGGTGATGAAGGTAAAATAAGCGGGTACCAGGGGCAGGATGCACGGCGAAAAGAAACTCAGGACCCCGGCAACAAAGGCGGCGCCATAGGAAACGGTCTCGGTCAGCATAAGATCAGCGCGGTCCGCCGTTGGCGAAATTCTGGATACAGATCTCCCCGAGCTCCTTCGACCGGTTGGTGGCCGCTTCCACGGCGTTGATCAGGGTGGTGCGCAGGCCGCCTTTTTCCAGGGTGTGAATGCCGGCAATGGCCGTGCCCCCCGGAGATGTGACCCGGTCCTTGAGCTGGCCGGGGTGTTCCCCGGAGGTGATCAACAGCTTGGCGGCTCCCAGGACGGTCTGGGCCGAAAGAAAAAGGGCGTCCTGGCGTGAGAGTCCCATCTTGACGCCGGCGTCGGCCATGGCGTCGATGATCATGAAGATGTAGGCCGGCCCGCTGCCCGACAATCCGGTGATGGCGTCCATGAGGTAGTTTTCGCCGAGAAAGACGGTCTTGCCCACCGCGTCAAAGATCGCCATGGCCGTCTTGATGTCGTCGGCCGTGGCGTTGTCCCCGCCGGCCACGGCCGTGGCGCCTTCACCCACGAAGGCGCAAATGTTGGGCATCACCCGGATCAGGCGCAGCTTCTTTTCCAGGCAGGATTCGATGGCCGCCAGAGGCACGCCGGCGGCAATGGAAATCACCAGCTTGGACATGTCCAGAACTTCAACGGTCTGGCGCAGCACCTTGGCCAAAATCTGCGGTTTGACGGCGTACACCACGATGTCGGCCGCCTTTACCGCCTCCAGGTTGTCGGTCATGATGCATACACCGTATTTTCCAGCCAGGCCTGAAAGCTTGTCTTCGCGGATGTCGGTGCAGATAATCCGCTCGGGCCGGGCCGAGCCGTTTTTTACCAGTCCGCTGACCAAAGCTTCGCCCATGTTGCCCGTGCCGATGAACGCGATGGTTTTGTCCGTGAGCATGCCGATCCACCCCCTGTCCGGATAACTGCCTGTATGGATTATGGAACAAAGATTGAAAAATTTAGATCAAGACCATGCAGGGGTCAAGGGAAAAGGTGCGCCTGGCCCGGCGCCGGAAGGGTAGCGGGCCGGTGGGCCGCGGCGTCTTGGTCGTTGCGCCAGGCCGCGGCCCGATTCAGGTGTAGCGGGTGCTGACGGCCCTGAATTGATCCTGATTTTCGATGAAGGCATCCACCAGGTCCGGGTCGAAGTGGGTCCCGCGGCCCTGGCGGATAATTTCCACGGCCTGCTCGTGGGCCATGGGGGCTTTGTAGACCCGGCGGCTGATCAGCGCATCATAGACATCCGCCAGGGCCATGAGCCGGCCACCCAAGGGGATTTGCGTGCCGCGCAGGCCCTGAGGATAGCCGCTGCCGTCCCATTTTTCATGATGGCTAAGAGCGATTTCACGGGCCAGGGACAAAAAGGAGCGGTCCCCTTTATGGCCGAACGCTTGGTGTTCGGCCTTTGCCAAAGCCTCGGCCCCGAGCAGTGTGTGACGCTGCATTTCCCGGTATTCGTGTGCTGTCAGGGAGCCGGGCTTGAGAAGGATCTGGTCTGCGATGCCCACCTTGCCGATGTCGTGTAAAGGGGCGGTCTTGTATAGCATCTCGATGGCATCCGGATCGAGTTGGCGCCGGTATGCCGGCTTAAGGGCCAGGCTCCGGGCCAGGATGCGCACATACTTCCGGGTTCGGTTGATGTGTCCCCCGGTTTCGGTATCCCGGGTTTCGGCCAGAGCCGTGAGGCCGAGGATGGTGGCATCCTGGGATTTGACCAGCTCCTGGGTGCTCAGGTGCAGTTCCCGTGCCTTAAGCCCGTATTCCATCAGGCTGAGCACCGTCGTGTTTAGAATCAGCACCGTCTGCCCCCCCAGCGGTGAAATCCAGCATCCCGGCCCGGCCAGCATCCAGGCGCTCAGCGACCAGGCGCCCAGCGCTGCTGTCGTGATGGCAAGCATGTAAAGGACCGGGCCGGCCACAACGATCATCAGCGTCGAGAGCAAGCCGGCCACCAGTACGCCCAGCGATTCGGCTCCCTTTGCCCAGGCCGGCCGGATCAGAAAATCGTCCTGTAGAATATTGTCCAGAATGGTGGCATGCACCTCGACTCCCGGGAAGGCACGGTCCAGCGGGCTGACGTGGAGGTCTCCGAGGCCCGGGGCCGTGGGGCCGACGATGGCGACAGACCTGCTCAAATCGGGCAGTGGATCGGCGAGGATGGCGGCTGCCGAAAAGGTCGGAAACGTCTTTCGTGGACCGCGGTAGCGCAAGAGGAGATGTCCATGCGGATCAAGGTGAATCCGCTGCTGGTTCAGATAGATAAAGCCGCCGTCCATGTCCCGGCCCAGGCCCAGACCGGCGCCGTCCGCCCGGGCTATCAGCGCGGCCAGAATCAGGCCTGGGTAGATCCCGTTCTGGTAGTCGGCGATGAGCGGAACCCGGCGCAGGACCCCGTCGCTGTCTGCCAGGGCGTTGATAAATCCCAGGCCCTGGGCGTTGTTGTTCAGTTCCGGCAGGCTGCAGACCATCGATGTGGCCTGGTGCAGCGTAAATCCCGCCTGGGCCGCCATCGGTGCGGCGGGCAGGACCGGATCGATGCGACTGGTGCAGGCGGCCCCGGTGTCCGGGGAGGCCGTGAAATCGAGCTTGTAGCCGAGCACCACGGGGTATGCGGCAAGGGTCCGGGCCAGAATCCGGTCGTTGTCGCGTTTGTCTGCCGGCAGGTTTTCGATGGACAGATGAAGGCCGAAATCCTGGTGCAGTTCTTCCTGCATGGTCAGGGGCGAAGTGCGATCCTTGCCGAAGAGGATCAGGTCGAGGATCACAAGATCGACCCCGGCATCATTGAGGCGCGAAATCAGGCGTGCCAGGTGGTGCCGGGGCCAGGGCCACTGGCCGTACCGGGCCAGTGCCCTGTCGTCGATTCCGATGATTACCGGGACCGATGAAGGCCGGTGGCGTTCGGTGCGCGAGATCAATACGTCAAAGGTTTTATTATCGATGTGGGCAAAGAGGTCCGGCCGGAGCACCTGGACCGCCAAGACCGATAGGGTGAGAAGCAAACCGGCCAGCATCAGCCGCAGCGTGTCGCGCCGCTTTCGGCCAGGGTGGTTTTGGTGGCTCGGCAGTCTGCATTCAAAAGCCATCAGCGCACCACCACCTCCACACGGCGGTTGCGGGGTTCGGGCGTCTGGTCGGGGGTGGGGATAAGCGGGAGGCCGTCGCCATGGCTGAAAATCCGGATGCTGGCGGCATCGATGCCCTGGCCGATCAGCAGGTCAGCGATGGTTTGCGCGCGTTTGAGCGACAAGTTCATGTTGTCCTCTTTTTGTCCCAGGCTGTCCGTGTGGCCACTGATGCGTACATCAACGGCTTTGCGGCGTTTGATGGCGGCCACGATGCGTTGGGGTTCTACTCGGGATTCGGCGGTGAGCGCATCGGTGCCGATTTCAAAGTAGAGCCGGAACAGTTCAGGCGCCTGGGGCAGGGCCGAGAGGGTCCGGGCATAGGTTTGGTCGATTTGAGTCTGATCCAAAATTTGCGGCGGGCTTGGTTTTGCCGACGGATTCGAAACATGGGTGCTTTGCCGGGGCACATCGAGGACTCGGGCGCCGGCCTGGGTTTGTACCGTAATGCGTCCGGCGTTGCCGTCCGGGTCCGCCAGCAGCACCACTGATGTGCCCTGGGCCGCGCATCCGAAAATACCGAGAAGCACCACGGTGAGAAGTACTCGCAGCCAGGTGATCATTTCCCCTCAACCTTTACCAAAAAGCGGGTGCCATAAGTGGAAATGACGGCATCGGGGGTTTCGACCCGGACATTCTGGGGCGCGAATCGTCCGATGATCCCTGAAACATAGGCGAAGGAGCCCTTCATCAGGCGCACCGCCATGGTCAGGAGGCCGCTTTCGGGTTGGAAAGCATAATCTTTCAGTTCCAGGAGGCTGTTCGGCCCCAGCGACACCAGGGTGTCATCCTCGAAGAGGATGCCGAGGCAGCAATCCTGGCCGGTGCAGACCGTATCGCCCGCATAGAGGATTTGTCCGACTTGGGCCGGCACGACGGCCCTGGCGTGCACGACATGGCCTTTGCCGTTGAGGGTCTTTACGTATCCGGCAGTCTGGGATTCGGCCATGGCGCTGCCGACGGTGAGCACAACCGCCATGCCGATAATCAGCAGATATCGCATCGCCTGGTTTGCTCCTTCAGCCTTTGTCATGGGCGCATTTGGAAATCAAAGGGTGGGGAATGAAAAGATTATTTTAAACAATCGCATAAATATCAGAATTTTTTTGCCTTGGCAATTGCGCACCGTTTTGTCCCGGGGGGGGGGGGGGATACGGTCACGGCCCGGGATAACATCCCGCCGCGCTATCCCCGATTGATCTGCGGAAGGCGGCGGGGGGGGGGGGGGGGGGGGGAGATATCCCGGCCGGCGAGGTGTGCCGGCCGGGGTGGGGATTACTGCAGGGCTTCCTCCCCACAGGTTAGATCCCTGTAGGGGCTGAAGGCGTCGAGAATCATGCGGTCATCATCGTTCAGGTCGTCGGCCACGGCCCGGGCCACCACTTCGCCGATCCCGGGGCCGAGCATGAACCCCTGGCCGCACATGCCGGTGGCATGCAACAGGCCCGGATCGTCCCGGTTCCAGCCCACCAGGGGTGAGCCGTCGCTGGTCATCGGATAGAGCCCGCGCCAGACCCGGCGTACACGGATGTTCTTCAGCCGTGGCATCAGGTCGATCATGCGGCTGCAACACTGGGGCAGAAAGACGGAGGTCGAGCGGGTATCGGTGCCGGTGATGGGCGGATCCGGCGTGATGCAAAAAACGATCTGCCCGTGGCGGTTCTGGTAGAAATAATAGTTTTTGGATCCGGGCGCCGGCCGCAGGTCCACCACCATGGCCGGGCAGAACATGGCCACCGGCTCGGTGATGCCGGCTTCGTGGGATTCGGGAATCACAGGCATGGCGCAGCCCATGGAACGGGTCAATTCCCCTGAAAGCCCTCCGGCGGCGTCGATGACCACCGGTGCGTGGTAGGTTCCGGTATCGGTCTTGACTCCGGCGACCCGGCCTTTTGTGCGCACCAGATCCCGCACCGGTTCCTTGAAACGGAAGGTCGCCCCGAGCCTGCAGGCGAGCCGGTAGAAGGCGTTGACCGACAAAAGCGGCGAGGCCGAACCGTCCTCGGGTGCGATGGTGCCGCCGCGCAGCCCCTCGCGGTTGAGGCCGGGCACCGCCTCGGCCATGGCCTCGGGCCCGACCCAGTCGATGTTCAGGCCGAATTGTTTCTGGACCACCAACTGGCTCTTGAGGACCGCTTCCTCTTCATGGCGGTAAACCGGGAAGATGTAGCCGCCCCTTTGCCATTCGATATCGTCGCCCCAGCGGTCCTTCCATGTGGTGAAGATATCCAGCGAACGCTTGCAGGCGAGCATCTTGGCCGGGGCCGAATGGGTGGCCCGGATGCCGCCGATGGCGTGTTTGTTATCGCCCTGGCCCGGGCTGGGGCGCATTTCCAGTACCAGGGTACGCAGCCGGCGTCTGCTCAGGGCCAGTGCCGTGGGCACGCCGATGCTGCCCGCACCGATGACAATGGCGTCGAAGTTCTGATCAGTCATCGCTCTCACCTCCCTCGATTCCGGCCAGAACGCCCATGGGGACCTCCACGAAGAGGGGGCGGTCGGTGCGGTCGGTCACCTCACCCAGGTCGATCCCTTCTTCCTGAAAGATCCGCCATACCATGGGACGGCAGGTTTTTGAGCCGCAGGCGCCCATGCCGGTGCGCGTCAGAGCCTTCAGCTGGTTGATGTCGCGCACCCCTTGGTGGATGGCGGCACGGATTTCACCGGCCGTGACCCGCTCGCAGCGGCAGACCACCGCCTCGTCGGGCAAAGGGGCGTTCTCGTAAAGGGTCGACGGTTCAGCCTCCCGGGCCTGGACCCGGATTCCCACGGCCTGTTTGGCCATGGCCCGGTCGAGGCGCAGCTGCACGAGCAGGGTCTGGGGGTACTGCTTCTTGACGCGGATCTTCTCGACGGCCGCCTCACCCAGGACGGCGCCCTCGCGGTCGGTGACTGTGATGGTCTGGCCGACCTCGACGGCCTCGCGCCAGACCTCGTAGGGCAGGGTTACCAGAGGGCGCTGGGGGTCCTTGCGGTAGTCGACCACCGTGATGGCCAGCCCCGGGCAGATTGCCGCGCACGCCATGCAGCCGGTGCATTCCTCGGTTTCGTCGCGGTAGGGCAGGCCGGTGAGGGTGTCGTTTTCGGTGTGGATCGCCCCGACGGGGCAGACCGAGGTGCACGGGTTGCACGGCACCTCCTGGGTGCAGTGAAACACGGGAAACACGCCGGTCTCGGCGGCGGGTGGCACCGGTGCCACGACCTTTCCCGGCCGCGATTTGAGGATGGCCGCCTTGGCGTCCCAGTCGGCGGGCATCTCGCCCACCGGCAGGCCCAGGGCACAGGCGATCTTGAATCCCTCGATGCGTCCGGTGAACATCGCCGCCGACGCCTCGGCGATTTCCTGGGCGTCGCCAGCGGCATAGACGTCCAAGCCGAAGGCGCGGGCCTTGAGGGCGAATTCGTTGACCTCGGCCAGGCCCACAGCGATGAGCACCGTGTCCACTTCGTAGGTTCGATGGGTGCCGGGTACGACCTGCCATTTTTCGTCCAGCCGGGCGATGGTGGCGGTCTTGACGTGCTCGTCGCCCTGGGCCGAGACGATGGTATGGCCGGTGAAGATCGGCACGCCGAGGCGCTTCAGCTTGTCGGCATGCACCTTGTAGCCGCCAACCTCTGGCAGTGCCTCGATCAGGGCCACCACCTCGATGCCCGCCTGGATGGCGTGGTAGCCGGCGATCAGGCCGACATTGCCGCCGCCGACGATCAGCACCCGTTCGCTGGCGCGCACTAGGTCGCGGTTGACCAGGGTCTGGAACGCACCGGCGCCGTAGACCCCCGGCAGGGTGTTACCGGGAAACGAGAGCATTTTTTCCCGGGCTCCGGTGGCCACCAGCAGCTTCTTGGGGCGGATCAGCCGGTAGCGCCCGCCGGTGACCGTGCCCACCAGCCCGTCGGCGAAGACCCCCACGGCGGTGGTTTCGAGCAGGATCTCGACCGAGGCGAGGGCCGCGACCTGAGCGGCGAGCAGTTCACCGATCTGGTAGCCGCGCGTGCCGGCGTGCGAGTCGGCCACAGAACCGAAGAACTTGTGGGTCTGAAGCACCAGTTTGCCGCCGAGCCTGTCCTTGTCATCCACCAGGATGGTCGGCACCTCGAGTTTGCCAAGCTCCACGGCGGCCGACAACCCGGCCGGACCGCCGCCGATGATCAACACGTCGGTATCGATGGTTTCGATGGCCGCCGTGGAGACCGGGGCGTCATCGGCCGGCAGGCGGGGCAGCCCTTCGACGCTTTCGATGGTCATGCCGGCGGTCAGTGCTGTCATGCACGATTTGACCGGCCGGCCGTCGGCCATGACCAGGCACTGGCTGCACTGGCCGTTGGCGCAATAGATGCCCTGAGGGCTATGGTCCTTGTGATGGTGTCCGAAGACGTGGATGCCGTTGGCGATCAGGGCCGAGGAGATCATTTCGCCGGCGTGGCCCTCCAGCGGCCGACCGTTCCAGGTGAAGGTCACCTTCCGCTGGTCGGGCACGTCCAGGATCGGGTGGCGGCGGATCCGGTGTTCGCCCATGAAGGTCCTCCTTTTAAGTAGGGCGGCAAAGGCCGCCGTAGGGGATATGGTGCATCGCGTCGGCGACTCCATGGTGCCGGGACTTCGATGCGTATGGCCTCAATGGTAAAACCATTTAGCGCGATTGTCGGTGTTTGTCAAAGTATTTTTGGTGTTCGCTTATTATTCTAAAACATTCCGGAATAAAAGGAAAAATATCATTTACGTCGCCGGTTTTCAGATCTGTGGTACGTAAATAGCACAAATGAGAGCCGTCCTGGCGGGATGATTTTACGGCATATTTCTGTTTATACGGCTTGACATCGGCAGGAGAATTCGTTAGGAATGGTTTAACCATTAATCGCAATAGCATGGCCATTCCCGGAAGGATAGATCATGTTCCACCAGGCATCGCAGAACCGCATCTTTCAGGATGTT
Organism: Desulfobacterales bacterium; assembly: GCA_963668645.2. Taxonomy (GTDB): domain Bacteria; phylum Desulfobacterota; class Desulfobacteria; order Desulfobacterales; family UBA2174; genus UBA2174. The sequence goes on along the minus strand of CAXXWC010000019.1, from coordinate 146,313 downwards.
GTCAACCAGATCCAGGACGCCATCCTTGACGGCCGGCTCGAGACGGGCGACGTGTTGCCGGCCGAACGCGAGCTGCGCCAGATGTTCAACACCAGCCGCGGCACGCTGCGAGAGGCTCTGAGGGTGCTCGAGGAGCGCGGTCTGGTCGAGATCCGGCTCGGGGTGCGCGGCGGGGCGGTGGTGCGGGGCCTCAGCAGCGACCAGGCCAGCGAGACCCTGGCGCTGCTCATCCGTTCGCGCAAGGTCTCGCTCAAGCACCTGGCCGAGTTTCGCGAGGGGATGGAAGGCAACGTGGCCTCCCTGGCGACCCAGCGGGCCGGGGACGAAGACCTGCAGCGGTTGCAGGCCATCCTCGACCATGCGGCCCGATACGTGGCCGCCACAGACCGCGAAGCCTTCATCCAGACGGACAGGGACTTTCATCTGGCCCTGAGCGAGATCACCGGCAACCCGGTCTACATCTTCGTGTTTCACTCGATCCACGAGAACATCCACCGTTACTACGACCGGTTCCTGCCCATGGACGAACGGGAGCTTGAAGAGAACTACAAGGACCTTTGCGACATCATGCGCGCCGTGAGCAACCGGAGGCCGGACGAGGCCCGCGTCATGGCCCAGAGCCATGTGCACCGCTTCCACCGCTACATGGAGGCGCACGAGTCAGAAGAGAAACTTCACGTCAACCAAATGAGAGGTGTTTCATGACCGAGCTGCAACTCAAGTCCCTGACCACCCTGAGCTATGCGCGGCCGACGATCGACAAGGGGTACGCCAACCAGACCCTGGCGGTGGACATCGGCGCCGATGCGATCCGCATCGAGCCGGTCGACGACACGATGAAGGCGATCTTCATCGGGGGCAAGGGATTCGACCTGTGGCTGATGTGGCAGGCCGTGCGCGATGAGACGGGCTGGGACGATCCACAAAACGCCGTTTGCATTGCCTCGGGCCCCATGGGCGGGACCCCCGGCTACCCGGGATCGGGAAAGAGCATCGTTACGACCATCTCGCCGTTGACCGGGATCCCGGTCGACTCCAATGTGGGCGGGTATTTCGGTCCCTATCTCAAGTTCGCCGGATTCGACGCCCTGACCCTCACCGGCCGCAGCGAGACGGAAAAGGTGATTCTCATCGACGGCATCGAAGAAAAGATAGAGATCTTCGAGGCTCCGGGGCTCAGCGACGATGCCTACGGCCTTTCCGATGCACTCAGCGCGCATTTTTGCCAGGGCAAACCGGTAGACGTCTCGGTGGTGACCACCGGCGCCGGGGCGCGTCACAGCCGCTGGGGCTGCCTCAATTTCAGTTGGTACGATGCCAAACGCCGCCGCGTGCGTTACAAGCAGGCCGGCCGCGGCGGGATCGGCACCGTCCTGATCCGCAAGGGGATCAAGGCCGTCGTGGCCCGCTGGGGACAGGTCTCACTGGAGACCAACGCCCCGGCCGACAAGGCGGGCCTGCGCCAGGTGGCCAAGCTGCACGCCAAGGAGATCGTCGAACTCGATCCCAAGCAGAATCGCATGGCCAAGGTCGGTACGACCCACCTGGTACCGATCATGAACGCCCACGACTGTCTGCCGGTCAACAACTTCCGCTACGGAGCCCATCCTGGCGGCAACAATCTGGGTGAAGAGACCTACGAGCACATCTTCGATCCGGGCTTCGACGGATGCTGGCGCGGCTGCACGGTGGCCTGCGCCCACGGGGTGCGCGATTTCGTGCCCATGACCGGCCCCTATCAGGGCCAGCGCGTGTTCGTCGATGGCCCTGAGTACGAGACCATCGCCGGCTGCGGCTCGAACCTGGGGATCTTCGATCCGTACACCGTGCTGGAAATCAATTTCTATTGCGACACCTACGGCCTGGACACCATCTCCTTCGGGACGGGGATGGCCTTTGTCCTGGAGTGCTACACGCTGGGGCTGATCGACAGCAGCGACACCGGGGGGCTCGAGCTGAATTTCGGCAACCGCCTTGCCGTTCTTGAAGTGATGCACCAGATCGCCCGCGGCGAGGGCTTCGGCCTTCTGGTGGGCCAGGGCATCCGGCGCATGAAACAGATTTTCGCCGAACGCTTCGGCGCCGATGCGGCCGTCATGGCCGATATCGGCATGGAGTCCAAAGGGCTGGAGTTTTCCGAGTACATGACCAAGGAATCGCTGGCCCAGCAGGGGGGGTACGGGTTGGCTCTCAAGGGGCCCCAGCACGACGAAGCCTGGCTGATTTTCCTGGATATGGTCCACAACTTCATGCCGACCTTCGAGCAGAAGGCCGAGGCGCTGCACTGGTTTCCCATGTTCCGGACCTGGTTCAGTCTTTGCGGTCTGTGCAAGCTGCCGTGGAATGACATCGTGCCCGAGGACAACAAGCAGAATCCCGAACCGGCCAAGGTGGTCAAGCACGTTCAGTGGTATGCCGACTACTTTTCGGCCGTTACCGGCCGTCGCGTGGGGCCCGACGATTTGATCGCCATGAGTGAGAAGGTCTACAACTTCCAGCGTATCTTCAACCTGCGCATGGGCCAGGGAAAACGCGACGGCGACACGATTCCCTACCGGGCCATGGGGCCGGTGACCGAAGACGAGTACGAATCGCGCCGCGAGCGCTACGACAAACAGCTCAAGGAGATCTGGCAAGAAGAGATCGAAGGCCTCTCGACCGGTGAAAAAGTGGCACGACTGCGACGGCACCGGGAGGCGGAGTACGAAAAGCTCAAGGACGCCGTATACCATCGACGGGGCTGGACCGCGGACGGAATTCCCACCCTGGCCACTGCCCGGCGACTGGGGATTGATTTTCCCGATGTGGTGGCGCTGCTGGCTGAACACGGGGTTACGGCGTAAGGTTCAACCATAGAACCCCGGCGGGGCGATGATCATTGTAGGCGATCAGATCCAGATCCCCTGGCAGGCGGGTATCACGGTCAAGGACATCCTCGACCGTGTACCCGAGGGCCAGGATTGCGCCGCGGTGCGGGTCAACGGCCGCATCGTGGCCCGGCCGCGCTTCGACCAAACGACGGTACCCGACGAGGCCACGGTCCATCTGGTGCCGATGATTGCCGGCGGGTGAGGTTACAGATTCCCATTTATCGGCGTTTGGCAGCCAACCCCGTATCCTGCTTCCAGGTTTTTTGCATAACCCGCCCTTCTTGACCGCAGCGGCCGCTTGAGGTAAAGCCGCAATGGCGGTCGAGTAGAAAGACCCGCCGCGTCTTTTAACGATCATTGCTCTCGATAGGATTCAAGATGTCCATAATCCTCGCCAATTTTTTGCTGGCCATCGCTAAGGTGGTCTATTATCTGCTCAACTTCTACATGTGGGTCGTGATCGCCCGGGCTGTGCTTTCCTGGGTCAATCCGGACCCCTACAATCCCATCGTGCGCTTTATATACAACATCACGGAACCGGTTCTGGGAAGGATCCGGCGCATGGTGCCGCTTCAGTTCGGTGGCATCGATTTTTCGCCCATCATCGTTTTTCTGGCGATCATTTTCCTCCAGCAGTTTCTGGTGGCCACGCTTGACGGCTTGGCCCGGGCTCTGCTCTAGACCGTTTTCCACCACGAGGCGTTCCACGTTCGAGCGTGCGATCTTTTCGGTTGCCTTCAATTCCGGTTCCCGCTAATCTTTACAAATACGCCAACCGTGGGAAATAACGGGCTGATTTGTCTTCCCTGCACGGCAGACGGCTCGATACACCGGCGGCCGGAGTGCAGCAATTTTGACGGTGAGAAGCCGCCGCAACGGCTCGCTGTCAGAGAATCGGCTTTTCCCGTTTTGTGCGCCCGAAAGGCCTTTGTTAAAACTAAGAGGGACCAGCGATGGCCAAAATCGATGCTTTCTTTAAGCTGATGAACGATCAGGGAGCTTCAGACCTCCACCTGATTTCCGGCCAGGCCCCGGTGCTGCGGATCACAGGGGACCTGGAGCGGGTAAAGTACAAAGTGCTGGACGATGATACGCTGCGCGCTATGCTTTATGAAATCGCCCCGGAGGACAAGATCAAGCATTTCGAAGAGACCGGGGATGTTGACTTCGGCTACGAGATTCCCGGGCTGGCCCGCTACCGGGCCAACTTCTTCATGCAAAAATACGGGGTGGGGGCCGTTTTCCGTCAGATTCCCACCAAGATCATGACCACCGAGCAGCTCGGGCTGCCGCCGGTGATCTCCAAGCTGGCCAACCTGCCCCGCGGCCTGGTGCTGGTCACCGGCCCCACGGGAAGCGGCAAGTCGACCACCCTGGCGGCGATCATCGACCAGGCCAACCGTACGCGCAAGGACCACATCCTGACCATCGAGGATCCCATCGAATTCGTTCACGAGAGTCAAAACTGCGTCGTGAACCACCGCGAGGTGGGGCTCCACACCCGCTCTTTTTCCGCCGCGCTGCGAGGGGCCTTGCGTGAGGATCCGGACATTATTCTGGTCGGCGAGATGCGTGACCTGGAGACCATCGGTCTGGCCATCGAAGCCGCTTCCACCGGCCACCTCGTTTTCGGCACTTTGCACACCTCCAGTGCGGCCAAGACCGTGGACCGGGTGATCGAGGTCTTTCCGGCCAACGAGCAGCCCCAGATCCGCTCGACCCTCTCCGACGGTCTGAGAGCGGTGGTGGCGCAGGTGCTCTTCAAGCGCATCGACCGCAAGGGACGCTGCGCTGCGCTGGAGATCCTCATCGCCAATTCGGCGGTGCGCAACCTGATTCGCGAGGCCAAGACCCACCAACTGCCGTCCATGATCCAAACCGGCAAACGTTACGGGATGCAGCTTCTGGACGATGCTATCATGGGGCTGCTCAACAGAGGCTGGATCGGTGCCGACGAGGCCTACATGAAGGCCAATGACAAGGCCCGTTTCCGGCCCTTGCTTAGAAATCCGCCCACCGACTTCACCGAGGCCTGAGCCCGGCCGCCGCAAAGGGGTGCGTCATGCGCAGACAGGAAATCGATTATATTCTGGCCCGGATGCTCGATTCCCACGACAACGTATCGGATTTGAACGTTACCGCCGGCAAGCCGTTCCAGGTGGAAAGCTCCGGGCAACTGGTCAGCGTTCCTTTTCAGCCGGACTTCGAAGAACTGACCCCGTTTCAGACCGAGATTCTCGGCCTCAACCTGATCAACCGCAACCGGCGTTTGACCGACAACCTGCTGGCCGAGGGCTCCTGCGACCTTTCCTACGAACTGCCGGGAAAGGCGCGTTTCCGAGTGAACGTCTTTTCCCAGCGTGGCAATATCTCCACCGTCCTGCGTAAGCTCGAATCCAAGATCCCCACCATCGATGATCTCAATCTGCCGGCTGCCTTCAAGAAGATCGCCCAAGAGAAAAACGGGATCGTTTTCGTTACCGGGGCCACCGGCAGCGGCAAGACCACCTCTCTGGCCGCCGTGCTCAACCAGATCAACGAGTCCAAATCGGTGCATGTGGTTACCCTGGAAGACCCGGTTGAGTACCAGCACCCCCACAAGAAGTCGACGTTCAACCAGCGTGAGATGGGCAACGATTTCGACACTTTTGCCAACGGGCTGCGCGCGGCCCTGCGCCAGGCGCCGAAGGTTATCCTGGTGGGCGAGATGCGCGACCGCGAAACGGTGGAAATCGGTCTGTCGGCCGCCGAAACCGGGCACCTGGTGCTGACCACTCTGCATACGGTGGATGCGGGCCAGACCATCAACCGCATCCTGGGCATGTTCAGCATCGAAGAGGAAAAGCAGATCCGCATCCGCCTTGCCGATACCATGCGCTGGATCGTTTGCCAGCGCCTTTTGCCCAAAGTGGGGGGCAGCCGTGTGGCGGCATTTGAAATCATGGGGTCGAACCTGCGGGTCAAGGACAGCATCCTCAACGGTGAGTCCGAGGGCAAGACCTTCTATGAGATCATCCAGCAGGGCACCGCCTTCGGCATGACCACCTTCGACGAATTTATCGTGGGGCTTTACGAAAAGGGATTGATCACCGAGGAGACGGCCTTGGCCTACGCTTCGCGCCTGGCCGTCACGAGCCGGGGCATCGACGCGGTCAAGAGCAAACGGGGTGAGGCCACCACGGACATCGAGGGGCTTGCGGTCGATTTCGCGTACGGCAAAAAGGATCGATCCCCTTTCTGAGAACGGACCGAGGAGGCATTGGATGGATGTCATCTGCCAGCACTGCGAGACCCGCTTCAGGGTCTCTGACGAGAAGGTCCCGCCGGGCAAGGCGTTTGCCTTGAAATGCCCAAAATGTCAGCAAAAATTTACTGTCCAGCCCCGATCCGGCAACGGGTCTCCGGACGGGCAGGGGGGGATTTTAAACGAGGTTTCGGCCGGCGGTTACGATGCGTCCGAACGGCCTTTCGACTTCATCGAAGAAGGGGCCCAGACATCCATCATCTGTGAAAACGATCCGGAATACCGGCCCAAGATTCACGCCGCCTTGAGGCAGATGGGCTTTTACATCACCGAGGCGGCCTCGGCTCGGGAAGCGCTCAAAAGGATGCGGTTTCACACCTTTGACCTGGTGGTGATCAACGAACGTTTCGACACCCCTGATCCAGATCGCAACAGTGTGCTGCGCTACCTTGAACGGCTGCCGATGGGCTTTCGCCGCAACATCTTCGTGGCCCTGGTCAGCGATCGCTTCCGGACCATGGACAATATGGCGGCCTTTCACAAAAGCGCCAACCTGGTGGTCCACGTGGGCGACCTTGACACCCTGGCCAAAATTTTGAAACGCGGGATTTCGGACAACGCCCATTTTTACCGGATTTTCAAAGAATCCATGGCCCGGGCCGGCCAAATTTAGCCGCAGGACTTTCCCGAAGGCATGCCGGTGCAATATGAATCAGGGCACTCCGGGACAAGCGTTGAGAGTTGAAAAGGAGCACCGTTCCATGACCTATACTTGTGCCGACTATCGCGAGGAGATGCTGCTGCTCGGCTTGCGGCGCCGTTTGGCCGAAGCCGATCTGACGGCTGCCGAGCGCGAGGAAATTCTAACCCAGATCAACGCCCTGGAACTCCGTATGGGCATTGCGGAGAAATGATGGCGGCCGTTTGGGACGGGGTTTTGCGGCCCGCGGGCCCCGGCTTGTTTCAGATCGTTTTGGATCAACCGGAACTGGATGGCTTTACCGATTTTATCAGCGCCTGGCTCTGGCAGGGACCGCCGATACTCCTGGTCGATCCGGGACCGGCCGCCGGCCTGGAACGGTTGATGCGGGGGCTGGAAGCGCTGGGCATCGGGCAGCCGGATGCCATTTTGTTAACCCACATCCACCTGGACCATGCCGGTGTCGTGGGGCATCTTTGCGACCGTTGGCCCGCGGTCCCGGTAATTTGCCACCGCAGCGCCATCAAGCATCTGACCGACCCCGCGCGCCTGTGGCAAGGCAGTCTCAAAACCCTCGGTGCCACGGCCCGTGCTTACGGTGAGATCCGACCGGTAGCGGCTGAACGGTTGGTGGATGCCGAAACATGCCGCATTGGGGGCCTGAGCGCGGTGGCCACCCCGGGCCATGCCCCCCATCATGTCAGTTTTTTGGTGCAAGACGTGCTGTTCGCCGGAGAGGCCGGAGGGGTGTTTTACGACATAGGCGGTGCACAGTACCTGAGGCCGGCCACCCCACCGCGCTTCTTTCTCGAAACCCACCTGGAAAGCATCGATCGGCTCTCGTCCATCGGCCACGCCCGGTTTTGTTACGGCCACTTCGGTCTGAGCGAAGACGGCCCCCGCCTGCTGGCGGCCCACCGCCGCCAGTTGCTCTTATGGCGTAACCTGGTGGCCGAGACGATGCAAGCCGGCCTCGATGGTTCGGCCCTGATCGACGCCTGCCGCCAGCGCCTGCTGGGATCCGATCCCCTCCTGGCACCTTTTGCCGCTATGCCTGCCGCAACCCAACGCCGTGAAGCCGGTTTTCTGAACAACAGCATTCGCGGGGTTGTCGGATACCTGCAAGAACAAGCCGGCTAGCCGGTATGCGGCTTCTTTTGGAAGTCTTCACAGATCGGTGAGGGCCTTTTGGGTCGTCATCATCAGGTCGATGAGCCGAAGTCCTTCGAGGGTCAGATCCGGCTCCACCGCTTGGATGGTTTCGGCCACCTCGGCCATCAACGGCGCCAGCCCCCCGGTAGCCAGGACTTTGACCGGAATCCCCATTTCGGCATGCATGCGCCTCACCAGGCCATCCACCAAGCCGGCATAACCGAAGATCAGTCCAGACTGGATGCTGGCACTCGTGTCCTTGCCCACCACCCGCTGGGGGGGGGTGAAGATTTCCACCCGCGGCAGTTTGCTGGCTTTCATGAACAAGGCCTCGGCGCTGATCATGATTCCGGGGCTGATGGCGCCGCCCAGGTATTCCCCTTTGGGCGAGATGGCATCGAAGGTGGTGGCGGTGCCGAAATCGATGACGATCAGCCCCTGGCGGTACCGGTGATAGGCCGCCACGGCGTTGACGATCCGGTCGGCGCCCACTTCGGCCGGATTGCTGTAAAGGATCGGCATGGGCGCGACTTGGCGCGGGTCGACCCAACGCGGGGCATGGCCGAGGTGGCGGCGGCAAAAGGCGTTGAGGATGTTGGCCATGGGCGGCACCACGCTGGAAATGATGGTGCGTGCGATGGTTTGGGTGGCGATGCCGCCGGTGGTCAGCAGGCCGGCGAGCAGCACGTTGAGTTCATCCTCGGTGGTGTTGCGTTCGGTGCGGATGCGCCAGGCGTGGATCAGTGTCTCGCCGCTGTAAAGGCCGATGACGGTGTTGGTGTTGCCGACGTCGATAACCAGGAGCATGGGATGCGTCTCACTTTTGCGCTTGCAGCAGGGCGTCGGCGATACGGGCCGTGGCCCGGGTTTGCGCGACATCATGAACCCGTACGATATGGGCCCCGGCCAGGATCGCAGCGGTCACCACGGCCTGGGTGCCCACGGCAACCTGGGGGGCGTCCGGCGCCGGGGGAGAGTCGGCGTCTTGGGCCAGCAGGGTGCGGATGAACGCCTTGCGAGAAGGGCCGACCAGGAGCGGGGCGTCCAGGGCCGCAATGCGCTCCGGATGGCCCACCAGAGAGAGGTTGTGCGCCACGGTTTTACCGAAGCCGATCCCCGGATCGAGGATCAGGCGGCTTCGATGGATTCCGGCGCCTACGGCCCGGTCAATGGCCTGGGCCAAAAAGGCGGCCACTTCGGCGTGCAGGTCCCCATAGCAAGGATCGACCTGCATGGTCTTGGGGCTGCCGAGCATGTGCATCAGGATCACGGGAACCCGGGCTGCGGCGGCCACTTCGGCCATGCGCGGATCGTAACGCAGGGCCGAAACGTCGTTGATTATCGATGCACCGGCTGCCAGGGCCTTTTGGGCCACATCGGTTTTCATGGTGTCGATGCTGATGGGCACATCCACCCGTGCCGCAAGGGCTTCGATCACCGGAACCACCCGGGCCGCTTCGGTTTCCGGGGCGACCGGATCGGAGAAGGGACGGGTCGACTCGCCGCCCACATCCAGGATGTCGGCCCCTTCGGCCGCCAGGCGCAATCCCTGGGCCACGGCGGCGTCTGCGTCGAAAAAACGGCCGCCGTCGGAAAACGAGTCCGGGGTCACGTTGACGATCCCCATGACACAGGTGCGCCGCCCGAGATCGAGGCGGCGACCGTTCCATTCGATAATGTAAGCTTTACGCATGGCCTTCGGGCGGCTCCTGGCCTTCGGCGGGCTCGTCCGGCGGTGGGGGGGCGGCTTCGGCGGTTTTCTCCTCGGTTTCCTCAACGTCGTCGCTGAACCCCTTGGAGGGAAAGACGAATCCTGGCCGCATGGCAAGGATCATCTCATCGAGTTCCTGACCCAGAACGGTCTCTTTTTCCAATAAACGCTCGGAAAGGGCATCGAGAACGTCCCGATTATTGCGCAGCACATCCTTGGCCGTGGTGTAGGCCCCCTCGATGAGACGGCGGATCTCCTCGTCGATGCGCCGGGCCGTCTCGTCGCTGTAGTCCCGGTGCTGGGCGATTTCGCGGCCCAAAAAGACCTGCTCCTCGCCCTTGGCGTACGACAACGGGCCGAGAACCTCGCTCATGCCCCAGGTGCGCACCATCCGTTCGGCCAGTTCGGTGGCCTGCTTGATGTCGTTGGCCGCCCCGGTGCTGATGCGGCTAAATACGATCTCCTCGGCGGCCCGGCCCCCGAAGGCGACTGCCAGTTCGCTCTCGAGCTGATCCTTGTATTTGAAGTCGCGCTCTTCGGGCAGAAACCAGGTTATCCCGGCGGCCCTGCCCCGGGGAATGATGGTCACCTTGTTGACCGCGTCGGTGTTGGGCAAAAAGCGCGCCACCAAGGCATGGCCAGCCTCGTGAAAGGCGGTGGTGCGTTTGTCTTCCTCGCGCATGACCTTGCTCTTGCGCTCCAGGCCCATGAAGACCTTGTCCTTGGCATCCTCGAAGTCGACCATGTCGACCCGTTCCTTGTTGCGCTTGGCGGCCAGCAGAGCCGCCTCGTTGACCAGGTTTTCCAGGTCGGCCCCGGAAAACCCGGGGGTCCCCTTGGCCAGGCGCTTGACGCTCACGTCCTCATGGATGGGCGATTTTTTCATGTGGACCTTCAGGATCTTTTCACGCCCCACGATATCCGGCAGCGGCACGACCACCTGGCGGTCGAAGCGCCCGGGGCGCAGCAGGGCTGGGTCCAGCACATCGGGTCGGTTGGTGGCCGAAATCAGGATGACCCCCTCGTTGGACTCGAAGCCGTCCATCTCCACAAGCAGTTGATTGAGGGTCTGTTCGCGTTCGTCGTGCCCGCCGCCCAGCCCGGCTCCCCGATGGCGGCCGACGGCATCGATCTCATCGATGAAGATGATGCAGGGGGCGTTCTTTTTGCCCTGGACGAACAGGTCTCGCACCCGGCTGGCGCCCACTCCGACGAACATCTCGACGAAGTCCGAGCCGCTGATGGAAAAAAAGGGAACCCCTGCTTCGCCGGCGATGGCCCGGGCCAGCAGGGTCTTGCCGGTGCCCGGCGATCCCATGAGCAGCACCCCCTTGGGAATGCGTCCGCCCAGACGGGTGAATTTTTTCGGGTCGCTGAGAAATTCGACGATTTCGCTCAGCTCCTCCTTGGCCTCGTCGATGCCGGCCACGTCGGCGAAGGTCACCTTGGCCTGCTGGTCACTGAGCAGCCGGGCGCGGCTCTTGCCGAAACTCATGGCTTTGCCGCCCCCGCTTTGCATCTGGCGCATGAAGAAGATCCACACCCCGATCAGGACGATCATGGGAAACCACGAAACCAGGACCGACATGTACCAGGGGGATTCGGCCGGTGGTTTGGCCGAAATGGCGACCCCCTTGCGCCGCAAAGTACCGATCAGATCGTTGTCCTGGGGGGCGAAGACCTTGTAGCGGTTGCGGTTGGTGTCCTTGACGATCAGCTCCTGACCTTGGATCAAGACTTCGGCGACCTGCTCGTTTTCCACTAGATTGAGAAACTCGCTGTAACCGATGGTCGTCTCGCTCAGGTGTTGCTGATTGAAAAGATTATAGAGCATGATCATCATCAGGGTGATGACCAGCCACAGGGCGAGATTCTTGTAAAAAGGATTCACTCGGAAGGTTCCTTGTATGTTGGGCCGGTCGCAGGCGACGGGTCGGCCGGCCGGAAGACCAGTGCCAGGGCACGGGGGCTTGCGGCTACGGCGCTGACCCCTTCGGCGATGCGCAAGCCGGCCAGCCAGACGATTTTGCCATTGCTTTCAACCACTGGATACGTGCAGCGAAGCGACCGCGGGACCTTGTGATCGATTAAGAACTTGGCCACCTTTTGGGTCCCGCCGGCCCCCAAGGGGCGAAAGTGGTCGCCAGCAACGACGCTGCGCACGACCAGAGGGAAGCTGATCGCACCCATATCAAAAAAGGCGGACCACTGTCCAGCGCTAAGGCCCATGGCGGGCAGCGGGGTCTGGCGGATGGAAATTTCCACCGTCAGGGCCAGTTCGACCAGATGCAAAACACCCGGCCCGGCGGCCTCGTAGCAGAATGCCGGCGCGGGGGGCGGGGGCTGGCGCAAAGGGGTCGTCGAACGGTGCAAAAGGATCGATCGGGCGTCGGCCACCACCTCGATGCGGTGGGGCAGGTGCAGCCGCCGCGGCCCGGCCTGAACCTGGGCCAGGGCGCTGATAGCCTCGATATGGTCGTGGCGGATGCTGTGGCGGTCCGGGTAAACCCGCTCCAGGGCGTGGCGCAAAACGCGCCGCTGCGCGGCCGGATGCAGCCGGGCCAGGGCGGCCGCATGGAGCGCGACCCGTTGGGGTTCAGATGATTGCACCACCTGCTCGAAAAGGTCGCCGGTCAGCGATGCCAGCCAGTCCTCTTCGTCTCGGATGATGGCGGCCGTGCGGTTCAAGGCGGCCACGACGGCCGGATTGATCCGCTTGGCGATCAGCGGCAGCAGGACCCGCCGGACCCAGTTGCGGGTGTGGTGCAGATGGCGGTTGGTCTCGTCTTCGCGGTAGGCCGCGCCCATGGCGTTTAGAAAAGCCAGGATCCGCCGCCGGTCGACGTCCAGCAAGGGCCGGATGAAGCGCCGGTCGCGCACGGGCGGCATGGCCGCCAGGCCGAGGGGGCCGGCACCGCGGATCAGGTTCATCAGCACCAGTTCGGCGTTGTCGTTGCAATGATGTCCCAGGGCGATGCGCCGGCATCCGTGCCGGTGGGCGCAACGGTTCAAGAATTGATAGCGCAAACGGCGGCCGGCGGTTTCGATGGAGAGCTTGCGGCGGCGGGCTTCGGCCTGGGTGTCGACCTTTTCGGTGATCAGGGCCACACCCAGGCGCCGGGTCAGTTGGGTGACGAAGCGGGCGTCGGCGTCGGCGGCCGCGCCCCGCAGTCCGTGGTGCAGATGGGCCGCGGTAAGGCGCCAGCCCCGTGCCGGGGCCAGTTGCCCGAGGGCAAGGAGCAGGGCCACCGAATCGGGCCCGCCCGAGACGGCGACCAGAACCGCATCCCCGGCGGCGAGCATGCCATGGTTTACGATACTTTTTTCAATGTCGGCGAGAAAGCGCGCCGTGGTCTGGCGGGCCATGGCGGCCGCACGGCCCGATGGGGCGGCAGCGCTAGAGGAGACGTTTGGCAATGGTGGAATGGATCAATTCGGAGATCTGTTTGTCCCAAAGGCCGATGACCCCGGAACGGACGCCAACTTCGGTAACCCGCGGCGAGAGCATCGTGGCCTTGACGGTGACCGGCGTGCCGTCCGGCCGCTTGGCTTCGATGGTGGCTTTGATCCCGTCGGTGGTTTCGTTTTCGATGCGGATCTGTAACTGCTCCAGCGTTTGGCGGCAAGCGGCGAGCGTCTCCTGGGCGTCGTTGGGGTAGGCCCGGCGCAGTTCGCCCTCCACATAGCTGTAAACCCCCGCCGCGGCACCCGTGCCAACAACCAAGGCGGCACAGCCGCTTGTGATCGAAGCGGCCGCCAGCAGTACTGCCAAGATCCATCCACGCTTCATGATGCGTTCCTTTCCGTTCCATGGCGATGGGATGTGCCCAGGCCCGTCCCTGTTCGGGATGCCGGGCTAAAAAAGCGAATTTTTATTTTTCTATTTCTTAGTCGAAGCGGGCCACGATTGTCAACGGAAGGGGGCGCGCCGGGCGATTGCCGGTTTCACCAAGGGGACGGAAGCGTTGGGTCTCGAATCTGGACAGGATGGCGACGGGTGTCAAAGGGCCCCGTCGTTTTTTCAACCCGACCCGAGCCATTCCGGTTTCAGTCGGATTTGCTGCCAGACGAGCCAAGACCCTTGACAGGCGCAAGGCATCATTCTATTTCTGACCGATTCAGCTTGCTTCAAGATACCGTCAGCGGAGGCCCCATGGACTACAAAAAGACCCTTAATCTACCCCAAACCGCTTTTCCCATGAAAGCCAATTTGGCCCAGCGGGAGCCCGAACAACTCCAACGTTGGGAAAATGAAAATCTTTACGCCCGGATCCGCGAGGCTTCCAGCGGCCGGCCGGCTTTTATTTTGCACGACGGGCCCCCGTACGCCAACGGGCATATCCATATGGGCACGGCCATGAACAAGATCCTCAAGGACATCATCGTGCGCAGCCGCCAGATGGGCGGCTTCGATGCGGTCTACGTGCCGGGCTGGGATTGCCATGGGCTGCCCATCGAGCACAACGTGGACAAGGAGCTGGGCGCGGCCAAGCTTACCATGAGCCAGGCCGACGTGCGCCGGCGCTGCCGGGTCTACGCCGAGCGCTTCATCGACGTGCAGCGCAACGAGTTCAAGCGTCTCGGAGTGATGGGCGAGTGGGAGAACCCCTACCTGACCATGAACTACCGCTACGAGGCCACCATCGCCCGCGAATGCTTCAAGTTCGCCGTGGACGGCAGCCTGTTTCGCAGCAAAAAGCCGATTCACTGGTGCTGCAGTTGCCGGACCGCCCTGGCAGAAGCCGAGATCGAGTACGCCGACGAGAGCTCACCGTCGATTTTCGTCAAGTTTCCCATGATCGACGATCTTCCCGAGCTGGAGCCGCATACGGCCGGGCGTCCGGTTTCCATGGTGATCTGGACCACCACGCCCTGGACCCTCCCGGCCAACTTGGCCGTGGCATTGCACCCGGATTTTATTTACGCCGCAGTGGACACCGGATCCGAGGTGCTCATCATGGCCGAAGATCTGGTGGACGGGTGCATGCAGATTTTCCAGATTTCCGATTACCGGATCGTGGGGCGCTTTGCCGCAGCCCACTTCGAACGCAAGCGCTGCCGCCATCCGCTTTACGACCGTGAGTCGCTTATCGTCCTGGGCACCCACGTGACTCTGGAGGCCGGTACCGGCTGCGTGCATACCGCGCCGGGCCACGGCCGCGAGGATTACGAAGTTGGCCTGACCTACGGTCTGGAAAGCTATTCGCCGGTGGACGACTTCGGCCGTTTTACCGGCGAGGTGCCCGAGCTGGTCGGACAATTCGTGTTCGAAGCCAACTCCCGGATCATGGCCCAGCTCGAGCAGCGCGGGGTCCTGCTGGCCCGGCGCACCATCCACCACAGCTATCCCCACTGCTGGCGCTGCAAAAAGCCGGTGATTTTCCGGGCTACCCCCCAGTGGTTCATTTCCATGGACCGCACCGGGCTGCGTCAAAAATCGTTGGATGCCATCGACACGGTGTCCTGGATCCCCGCCTGGGGCCGCGAGCGGATTTACGGGATGATCGAAAACCGGCCGGATTGGTGCGTGTCGCGCCAGCGGGCCTGGGGTGTGCCCATTGCGGTGTTCTACTGCGCCAGCTGCGAGCAGGTCATCACCGACCCGGCGGCCATGGAAGGCGTCTATCAGGCCTTCGAGGCCCACGGGGCCGACGTCTGGTTCGAAAAGACGGCCGCCGAACTGCTCCCCCCGGGTACGGTTTGCCCCCATTGCGGCCACGGCGAATTCGTCAAGGAGACCGATATCCTGGATGTCTGGTTCGACTCGGGCGTCAGCCACGCGGCCGTGCTGGAGCAAAGAGAGGGGCTGACCTGGCCTGCCGATCTTTACCTGGAAGGCAGCGATCAGCACCGCGGCTGGTTTCACTCGGCCCTGCTCACCGCGGTGGGCACCCGCGGGCGGGCCCCTTACAAGGCGGTGCTGACCCACGGGTTCGTGGTGGATGCCGAAGGCAAGAAGATGTCCAAGTCCATCGGCAATGTCGTGGCCCCGGAAGCGGTGATCCGCCAATTCGGAGCCGAGGTGCTGCGCCTCTGGGTCTCGGCCGCCGACTACCGCGAGGACGTGCGCATTTCGGACAGCATCTTAAAGCAGCTCAGCGACGCCTACCGGCGCATCCGCAATACCTGCCGCTTCATGCTGGGCAACCTGTACGACTTCGATCCGGCCCGCGACGGGCTCGGTCCCGAAGCGATGCACGAAATCGACCGGTTCGCCTTGCACCGGCTCCAGGAGCTGGTGCGCAAATGCTGGCGGGCTTACGAGCGCTACGAGTTTCACACCATCTACCACGCCCTGCACAACTACTGCGTGGTGGATCTGTCGGCGTTCTATCTCGACGTGCTCAAGGACCGTCTCTACACTTCGCCGCCCGCCTCGGCCGATCGGCGTAGCGCCCAGAGCGCCATGGCCATCATCCTGGATACCATCATACGCCTCATGGCGCCGGTGCTCTGCTTTACCGCCGAGGAGCTCTGGCAGCATCGGCCCGGCCAGAGCGGGGACAGTGCACCCGGCTCGGTCCACATGACCCTGCTGCCCGAGCCCGATGCGCGCTGGGAGGATTCCGCCCTGGCCGAACGCTGGAATTTTCTGCTGGAAGTGCGCGGCGAGGTGACCCGGGCCCTGGAAGCCGCCCGGGCCGAAAAGCGGATCGGCCACGCCCTGGATGCGGCCGTGACCCTCCACGCCGGCGGGGCCACCCTGGAGCGGCTCCAGCACTTTGCCCCGGATCTGGCCACCTTGTTTATCGTCTCGGCCGCCGATCTGAGTGATCATCCGGCCCCGCAGGAGGCCGTGGCCGCCGGGGACGTGACCGATCTTCACCTGGTGGTGACGGTGGCCCCAGGCGAAAAGTGCCCGCGCTGCTGGATTCACCATCCGCAGGTGGGCGTGGACGGAGCGGTTTGCCCGCGCTGCCGGGCGGCCCTGGACCAGATCGGCCCCTGAGAGAGGCGCCTTGAGACCTGAGCAGCGCAAATACCTCTGGCTGGTGCTGGTGGCCGGCGCCGTATTGGCCGGCGACCAGGCCACCAAGCTGCTGGTGCAGGCCAGGATTCCCCTGTATCACACCATCCCGGTGATCGACGGTTTTTTCAACCTCGTCCATCTGCACAATCCCGGGGGAGCCTTCGGGTTTCTGGCCGCACAGGGGTCGATGCTGCGAACCGGCCTTTTTCTGTCCGCCACGGCCCTTGCCATCGGCCTGATCCTGGCCTACTACCACCGCATGCCCCCGGGCCGCCCATGGCTGGCGACGGCCTTTGCCCTGATTCTCGGTGGCGCCGTGGGCAACTTGATCGACCGCCTGCGTATGGGAAAAGTGGTCGATTTTCTGGATGTTTACGTCGGTGGCTATCATTGGCCGGCCTTCAACGTGGCCGACAGCGCCATCACGGTCGGCATCGGCGTCTTCGTGGTGCTGATGCTGGGTGACCGCCTGCCGGACGGGCAAAACGATTAGGGGATCGAGGATCGTCGGATTCGGCATGAAGATGTCCGGCCCCAATCGTTCTGCACATCCCGTGACGCCATGACCGAAGTGTCTCACGATCTTTTCGCGGACCATCTCAAACGCCTCAAGGCCGGGGCCGGCGCACCGGTATACCTGATTCACGGCGAGGAGATGCTGCGCCAGAAAGCTGCCGGCGATTTGTGCCGGCAGCTGCTGGGACAGAACCCGGGCGCCCACCAGATCGAGCGGATCGAAGGCGCTACGGCCGGTGCGGTCAACGAGGCCCTGGCGCGGGTCAATACCTATTCGCTGCTCGGCGACCCCAAGGTGGTGGTGCTCTCCGAGGCGCGGGTGTTTCACGACGCCATGGACAGCCGCGCTTTTCTTGAAAAGGCCCGTGCCGCCCACCAGGAAGACCGCCCCGACAAGGGCGCCAAGGCGTTGATGGTGGTGCTCGGATTCCATCGCCTGGAACTGGACGAGATGGACGCCGATGCCCGGCGGCGTCTTCTCATCGCCGCGGAGATGGATTCCGAAGCGGACGAATGGCTCGCCGCGCTGGTCGATTGGTGCCGCCGGCAGGAGCTCAAGGTGCCGGTGAGCGAAGGGGACGCACAGGTCCTGGCGCACGCCCTGGAACGGGGATTTCCCCCAGGCCATCACCTTATCGTGACGGCCGAAAGCGTGGACCGGCGCCGCAAGCTTTACAAAGCCTTCGAAACGGCAGGGGTGGTGGTGGACTGCACCGTGCCCGGGGGCGACCGCAAGGCGGATCGCGACATCCAGCAACGGGTGTTGCAACGGCAGATGCATGCCATTCTGGACCCCAGGGGCAAAAGGATGGGGCCCGAGGCCTGGGCTGCCTTAATGGACATGACCGGTTTCGACCTGCGCGGATTTACCCAGAGCCTCGAGAAACTGATCGATTATACAGGGGAGAGGTCCGAAATCCAGGCTGCGGATGTACGCCGGGTCCTGTCGCGCAGCAGGCAGGACCCGATCTATGCCCTCACCGGGGCCGTGGGCGACGGCCGTCTCGATCAGGCCCTGCAGGCCCTCGACTCCCTGTTGGGCGCCGAAACCCATCCGCTGCAGGTCCTGGCTTCCCTGGCCAACCAGACCCGGCGGTGGATACTGGCACGTGCCTTTCTCGACGCCCCGGAAGGCCGCACATGGCAGCCGCAGATGCGTTACGACGATTTTCAACGCCTCGTTCTGCCCGTGCTAAAGGAGGCCGACCGGCGTCTGAGTGATCAGGTCTCTTCCTGGCAGCCGCCGCAACCAGAGGGTAAAAGGCGGCGCCGGAGCATTGACACCGATCTCGTTTTGGTGAAAAATCCCCAGAGTCCTTATCCGGTCTACCTGCTGCTCAAACAGGCCCAGCGGTTTTCAAGCGCACAGCTCCAGTCGGCTCTGGTTCGGCTCGCCGAGACCGATCGGGCATTGAAAAGCAGCGTCGCTTCGGGCCGTTTGGTGCTCGAAGCGCTGATTTTTTTTCTCTGCGGCAAATGATCCATGCCGTTCCGTTTTACGGCGAGAGCCGAAATTTAAGTTAGGAGAGGCGCCATGCCGCGCACCAAGATCGTATGTACCATCGGGCCGTCGAGCCGTTCTGTGGAAACAATCCGGGGATTGATCCGCAACGGGATGAGCGTGGCGCGCCTCAATTTCTCCCATGGCACCCACGAGGAACACCGTGAGGTCATCGCGCGCATCCGTGCCATTTCGGCCGAAGAGAACGAACCGGTGGGGATCTTGCAGGATCTGTGCGGTCCCAAGATTCGTATCGGCAACATCCCCGAACCGGGCGTGCGGTTGATGTCGGGCAAAGCCTTTGTGCTGACCACCGAAACGGTGGAAGGCAGCGAAGATCGCGTCTCGGTGTCCTACGCAAACCTGCCCCGGGACGCCAAGATCGGTGACCGGCTGCTCTTGGCCGACGGGCTGCTGGAACTGGTGGTGGAAAAGACCACCCGCAGCGAACTTTTCTGCCGCGTGATAACCGGGGGGATACTTACCAGCCATAAAGGAATCAACCTGCCGACGGGGAGCATCGATGCGCCCGCCGTGACGGAAAAAGACCTGGCGGACCTGGCCTTCGGGCTCGAAAACGGCGTCGATTTCGTGGCCCTGTCTTTTGTCCGCCGCGCCGAGGACGTGCTCAGCGTGCGCCGGCGGATTCATCTGGCCGGTTTGACCACGCCCATCGTGGCCAAGATCGAAAAGCACGAGGCCCTGGAAAATATCGAGGCCATCATCGAGGTGGCGGACGCCATCATGGTGGCCCGGGGCGACCTGGGGGTAGAAATACCCCTGGAAACAGTGCCCAACATTCAAAAGGAGATTGTACGCCAGGCCAACATGGCGGGAAAACCGGTGATCATCGCCACCCAGATGCTCCGCTCGATGGTGGACTCTCCACGGCCGACCCGGGCCGAGGCCGCCGATGTGGCCAACGCGGTTCTCGACGGCGCCGATGCCGTCATGCTCAGCGAGGAGACCGCCAGCGGCCGCTATCCGGTGGAAGCGGTACGCTATATGACCCAGATCGCCCGCAGCGCCGAGGTCCGCTATCCCCATGCCAAATATCTCGAGATGGTGCCGCGCCAGGGGGTTTCCCAGATCGTTTCCTATGCGGCCTGCGTGACGGCCGAGCACCTGGACGCTCCGGCCATCGTGGCCACCACCCGCAGCGGCGCCACGGCCATGCACATCGCCCGGTTTCGCCCCCGGCCCAAGATCATCGCCTTGAGCCCGGATCCCGAGACCACCCGGCGCCTGACCCTGGTCTGGGGCTGCGTGCCGTGGTGCCTGGAGCTGAGCGACGATACCGACGAGATGATCGAAAAAGCGGCTGCTTCGGCCCTGGACAGCGGCAAGGCGGCTGCCGGGGATCTGGCGGTGATCACCGCCGGCAGACCGCTTTACGCCGCCGGGACCACCAACATGCTGTGGGTTAAACGGTTGTAGGGGTTGTCGTAGAGGCGAAAGATTTTTCGCCTCTCCCCCACATCCGCCCCTGCATTGCGCCTCTTGCAACAAACAAAGAAGTCACCCCATGGGCTTTATCCGCGACCAAAAAATCAACCTGGCCCGGCGGCTGTTGGCGCGCCAGTACGAGCAGCGGGGCCTGCCGAGGCCGTCGCCGGATGACTTGCAACGCCAGGCGACAGCGGTGGTCGACGAGGCGGGACGCATCGCACGTGAGCGCGGGCGCAACGTTCTGGGAATCATCCAGGACTTGATCCGGGATTTGCGGCGCTGAGCGCTTTTCACCGGTCGAGCCAGGCCTTGTTTGTTTTCCGGGCCGTGATAATTTTCGGTCCCCGTAGGGGTCGCGGCGGTCTGCGGGTGTTGTCGGACTCACAGTTGCGGTCTGTTTTTTTCTTGTACTAAATCAGGTGGTTGATTCGGAGCTGGAAGCACAAAAAGCCCGTTGCCATATCCACGGGCCTGTGTTATCAACTTTGCCTTACCCCTGAACCGGTTGCAGGACGAGACCGGCCGAATCTCCCCATTATCGATCCATTCACATCTTGAGGGCAAAAGGAGGCGCCGATGCGAAAAGGACTGCTTTTGATCGTTACCCTGATTGGTCTGGCACTGGTCTTATCCCCCGTTGCTTGGGCCGCGAACGATGTCATCCGTCTCGGTTTTCCCATCCCCCTGACCGGCGAAAACCCGGACGTGGGGGCTTCGAGCAAGAACGCAGCCCAGATGTACCTCAAGAAATTCCCCACCGTCACCGTGGCGGGCAAGGCCTACGATCTGAAGTTTATTTACGAGGACAACGAGTACAAGGCCGAGTCGGCCGTCAAGGCGGCCACCAAGCTGATCACCGAAGAAGAGGTGCTCGGGATCGTCGGGCCCCAGTCCTCCAGCCAGGCGGTTCCGGCCGGCGAGGTGGCCAACAACTATGCCACTCCCATGATTTCGCCCTGGTCCACCAATCCCAATACCACCTTGAACCGGCCCTACGTTTTCCGTGGCTGTTTTCTGGATCCGTTCCAGGGGCCGGTGATCGCCAACTTCGCCACCGACGAACTCAAGGCTAAAAAGGCCGCCGTGCTTTATGACATTGCGGCCGACTATCCCAAAGGGCTTGCCGAGTTCTTCAAGCAGGCTTTCGAAAAGATCCACGGCCCCGGTTCGGTGGTGGCCTTCGAGTCGTTTACCACCGGCGACAAGGACTTTTCGGCCCAGATGGCCAATATCGTGGCCTCCGGGGCTGATGTGCTCTTCACCCCGCAGTACTACTCCGAGGTGCCGCTGATTGTCCGCGCCGCCCAGGAAAACGGCTTCAACAAGCCGATCCTGGGGTCCGACTCCTGGGGTAGCGGGGACCTGATGGGGCTTTGCGGGGACGCCTGCAAGGGCTTTTACTTCTCCACCCACTACGCCGCAGCCGGTGCCCAGGGCGCCACCAAGGCTTTTATCGACGAGTACAGCGCCGCTTACGGCAAAACCCCGGACGACGTGGCGGCCCTGACCTGGGATGCCCTGGGCCTGATGATCAAGGCCATCGAGAACACCGGTGGCCTGAGCGGCGATATCAAGGCGGACCGGACCAAAGTCAAGGACGCGCTGGCGCAGGTCAAGAACTATCCGGGCATCACCGGCAACATGACCTTTACCCCCGAGGGGGATCCGATCAAGTGCGCCGTAGTGGTGAAAATCAACGATCAGGGCCAGTTTGCCTTTCACAAGTCCGTTTGCCCGTGATCTGATCCGTTTCCCATCGCGGGAAGCCGCAACGTAAAGTGAGGGGCTCGGCGGGTGCATTCCCGAGCCCCTTGGCTTGTTCATGAAAGGGACCCTGCATGAATTTCAATTTTTTCATGCAAAACCTGATCAACGCTTTGCAGTGGGGAAGTTTCTACGCCCTGATCGCCCTAGGCTATTCGATGGTTTACAGCATCTTGATGCTGTTTAACTTCGCCCACGGCGACATCTTCATGGTGGGCGCCTATATCGGCCTGGGGGTCTCGCTGGTGCTGCTAAAGCTCGTGGGTACGGGGGCCGCCGCCATCGTGCCCGGGTGGATTGTCCTGGTGGCCACCATCCTGATCTCCATGTTTCTGACCGCCTTTGTGGGGATCATCGTCGAACGGATCGGCTACCGCCCGTTGCGCGATGCGCCGCGGGCCTCGGCGGCCATCACCGGCCTGATGATCGGGATCATCCTCGAAACGAGCAACATCCTGTTTCTCGGGGGGCAGCGGCTGGCCTTTCCCCAGTTGATCAAGTCGCAGACCTACAACCTCGGCGGGATCTTCATCACCAACAAGAAGATCATGATCGTGCTGGTCTCCCTCGGCCTGATGATCGCGCTGCACCAGTTCGTCACCCGCTCGCGCTGGGGCATGGCGATGCGCGCCATGGCCTACGATTTCGTGGTGGTGCCGCTGGTGGGCGTGCCGTTGAACACCATTGCGGTGATGACCTTCGCCCTCGGCTCGGCCCTGGCCGCCGCGGCGGGCATCCTCTTCGGGCTGGCCTACCCGGTCCTGGACCCCTACATGGGGGTCAGTTTCGGCTGGAAAGCGTTCGTGGCCGCGATTCTCGGGGGGCGTGGTTCCATCATGGGGGCCTGTATCGCCGGCTTCATGCTCGGTTTTATCGAGATTATGACCGTTCCGGGAATCCAGATCGTCAATCGACTCTTCGCGCTCAATATCGGTTCCAATCTACGTGATCTGATCGCCTATTCCATCGTGCTGGTGATCCTCGTTTTTCGCCCCCACGGGCTTTTCGGTGAACCGTACAGCGCCAAGCTGCGCCTCTGATGGGGCCCGGCGGCGGCCGGCGGTACAAGGAAGCGGTTCCATGACCCAGACTCAAGCAACGACTTTACCCGGCGGCGCCCGGCACGTTCTGGACCGGATTATCGGTCCAGCGCCCCTGCTCGGCGTTCTCCTCGGGGCCATGGCCGGCGTGCTCATCGAGAACTTTTTCGGTGAACGCCTGGCCGAAGTTCTCCAGCTTACCAAGATGCCGGTGCTCTTCGGAATCCTGACCATCTCCAAGGTCGTGGCCGGAGTGCTCAACGCCCTGTTCAAGGACGCGGCCTTTGAGGCCGGCAGCCTGCTCCAGGTACCGGCGGCCCTGGTCTATTTCGCCATCGTCTATCTGGCCCCCATGATCATCGTCGGCCGCCTGGGTGCCGGCCCGGCCAACCGGGCCGCCCGGGTTCTCGGCCGCATGCCCTTGCTGGTATCCGCGCTGGTGCACCTGGCGCTGATCTATTTCACCCTGCATATCTGGGCCGGCATGAGCGATTATCGGCTCATCACCCTGAACCTGACCCTCATCGCGGTGCTCTTTACCCTGAGCCTGAACATCATCAACGGGTACATGGGCGAGTTTTCCTGCTCCCATCCGGGGTTCATGGCCATCGGGGCGTACGTTTCGTCCCTGTTCACCGTGGGCCTTTTCGTTGACGACAAGGTCCTGGGCAAGGCCCTGATCGCCATGCCGATGGATTATCTGACCTTCCCGCTGGCCCTCGTTGTCGGAGGGATCGCAGCGGCCATCGGCGCCCTGATCGTCGCCATCCCGTCGTTCAAAACCCGGGGAGACTACCTGGCCATCATCAGCCTGGCCTTTCTGTTCATCATTAAGAGCCTCTTCGAGAATCTTCAATCCCTCGGCGGGGCGCGAGGCATCGCCGGCCAGCCGGACTGGGCCAGCCTGCCGGTGATCTTCACCGTCGTGGTCCTCGGGATCTGGATGATCAACAACTTCGTTACCTCGACTTTGGGCAAGGCCCTCAATGCGGTGCGCGACGACGAACTGGCGGCCGAGGCCATGACCGTCAATACCCGCCAGGCCAAGATGACCGCCTTTCTGGTGGGCGCTTTCTGGGCCGGTGTCGCCGGCGGCCTGCTGGCCCACGTGCTGCGCTACATCAATCCGGCCATGTTCGGGGTCCAGAAGCTGGCCGAGGTTCTGGCCATGGTCTACTTCGGGGGGCTCAATTCGGTGTACGGTTCCATCGTGGGGGCGGTGTCGATCAGTCTGCTCGGCGAGGCGTTGCGGCCCCTGGAGATCCTCAAGTGGATCTTCATCCCGCTGCTGCTCATTCTGGTGATGATTTACCGGCCCACCGGGCTGGTCGCCTTTCGCGATTTCGACCTGCGCAAGGCCATGGCACCGCGAACCGAACCGGGACCAAAGGTGTGATATGGGATTGCTGCGCGTTGAGCATATGACCCATTATTTCGGCGGCCTGCGGGCTGTGTACGACTACAATCTGAAGATCGAGACCGGCCAGATCGTCGGGCTCATCGGTCCCAACGGCGCAGGCAAGACCACCATCTTCAACCTGCTTACCGGGATCTACAAACCGAGCCAGGGAGACATTCTGCTCAACGACCGGTCCATCGTCGGGTTGGCCCCCAACCAGATCGCGGCCCGCGGGCTGGGGCGGACCTTCCAGAATCTTTGTCTCTGGCGGCACATGTCGGTCCTCGATCACGTGCGCATGGCCCACTATGCGCGCATCGAATACGGGCTGGCCGGCGCTTTTTTCGCCACTCCCAAGCGCCACCGCCAGGAGGCGTACATCGAGGCGAGGTCGCGGGAGCTGCTCGATCTGGTGGGCATCGGGCACCTGGCCGACCAGGGGGTGTTGAACCTGCCCTACGGAGCACAGCGCCGCGTGGAGTTGGCCCGGGCCCTGGCCGTGGAACCCAAGGTGCTTTTTCTCGACGAACCCACCGTGGGCATGACCCCCGAGGAACTCGGCCAGATGATGGGCATCATCCGCCAGCTTCACCAGCAACTGGGCCTGGCGATTTTTCTCATCGAGCACCGCCTGAAGATGGTCATGGAGTTGTGCCATCGGATTCAGACCCTGGTCTTCGGGGAGGTGATCGCCGAAGGCACACCCGAGGAGATTCAGAACAATCCGCAGGTGATCGAAGCCTACCTGGGCAAGGAAACGGTGGAATAATGCTGCTCGAAGTGGAAAATTTGCGGGTCTCCTACGGCCAGATCAAGGCCTTGCAGGGCGTTAGTTTCAGCATCGATGAGGGCGAGATCATCACCATCATCGGTGCCAACGGGGCCGGCAAGAGCACGGCTCTGCGCGCCATATCGCGTATGGTGCCGGTTCTCGAAGGCAGTCGCATGACTTACCGGGGCCAGGATCTGCTCGCCTTTGCGCCCGACAAGGTCGTCAGCCGGCTCGGGATCAGCCATGTGCCCGAGGGCCGGCGTCTTTTCGGCAATCTGACCGTGATGGAAAACCTGATTCTGGCCTGTTTCGCCCGCCGGGACCGGGAGCGTATCGATGAAGACCTGGAGCGGGTCTTCGCCCTGTTCCCGCGCCTCAAGGAGCGGGATCAGCAAAAGGCAGGCACCCTTTCCGGCGGGGAGCAGCAGATGCTGGCCATCGGCCGCGCCTTCATGAGCGGCCGGCGCATGATGCTTTTAGACGAGCCCTCCATGGGGCTTGCACCCTTGTTGATGCTCGGGGTTTTCGATGCCTTAAAAGAGATCAACGCCCGGGAGGGCACCGCCATCCTGCTCGTCGAACAAAACGCCCGGCTGGCCCTGAAATTCGCCCAGCGCGGCTATGTACTGGAAACAGGTCACCTTGTCCTGGAAGGCAAAAGCCGCGATCTGCTCGACAATCCGGAAATCAAGGCGGCCTATTTGGGCGGGTGAAAGACCGCTAGTGCTTATAGGTCATATAGGTCTTATAAGACGTATATGAACGGAAGGAAAATTCCATGACCCGTGTTGCCGTCATCGGCGCCACCGGCTATGCCGGAGCCGAACTGGTGCGTATTCTGGCCGGCCATCCCGGGGTGCAGCTGACCCTGGTCACTTCGCGCCAGTATGCCGGCGTGCCCCTGGCCGAGGTGTTTCCGGCCATGACCGGCCGCGTCGATCTGACCTGCCAGGCCTTTACCTCCGAGGCGATCGCCGAGGCCGCCGATGTGGTCTTTACCGCCTTGCCCCACAAACTGCCCATGACCATCGTCCCGCCGCTGGTGGAAGCGGGCAAACGGGTCATCGATCTTTCGGCCGATTTTCGCTTCCGGGACCCGGATCGATACGAGGCGGCCTATCAGCCGCATGCGGCGCGCCAGTGGTGCGCCCGGTCGGTTTACGGGCTGAGCGAGGTCTACGACGAAGCCATCGCCGGGGCTGTTATCGTGGGCAACCCGGGATGCTATCCCACCAGCGTGCTGTTGCCGCTTATCCCTCTCCTGCGGGCCGGATTGATCGAGACCGATGGCCTGGTGGCGGACGCCAAGTCCGGGGTCAGCGGGGCGGGGCGCTCGCCTTCGCTGGCGGTGCATATCTGCGAGGCGGGCGAGTCGTTCAAGCCTTACAAGGTCGCCCAGCACCGGCACAATCCGGAGATGGAGGCGATCCTTGGCGAACAGGCCGGCCGCCCGGTCGGCCTGACCTTCGTGCCCCACCTGGTGCCCATGAGCCGCGGGATGCAGACCACGATTTACGCCCTTCCGGCCTCCGGGGTCGATGAGGCGGCGGTGCGCGACTGCCTGCGCGAATTTTACGCCGGGCGGCCCTTCGTGAGGATCCGACCCCTGGGCCAGGTGCCGGATACCCGGCATGTGCGCGGCACCAACTACTGCGATATCGGGCTGGTCCTGGACCGGCCGCACCGGCGCTTGATTCTCATGTCGGCCATCGACAACCTGGTAAAAGGGGCCGCAGGCCAGGCGGTGCAGAACATGAACCTGATGCTCGGCCTAGCCGAAAGCGACGGCCTGGATCAGGTGCCGTATCCGGTTTGAAAAACGGGCGACTTGAAATTTAGGATCCGAAGGTGCAGAATCTTTGCGCGCTGAACCGGCTTCGCTGGATGGAAAGCACCGGCGCGTTTTCGTTGACTCACCAACCACCCCGGGAGGGGCCATGAAGATTCCGCAACTGTCGTTGTTCGTCTCCAACAGCCCCGGAACGATGGCGGATATCGCCGCCATCCTTGGCGAGATCGGGGTCAACATCCGTGCCATGAGCCTGGCCGATACCAAGGATTTCGGGGTCCTGCGCATGGTGCTGGACGATACGGCCAAGGCCAGCCGGGTGCTGAAGGATTACGGCTACCCGGTGCGCCAAAGCGAGGTGATCGCCATAGAGATCGACGATCGCCCCGGATCCCTGGGCCGGCTGCTGCGGCTGCTGGCCCAGCAGGGGCGCAACGTGGAGTATATGTACGCTTTTGTGCAGAAAAACGGCGAGAAGGCCGTGTTGATCCTCAACCTCGAGGATCTGAACGGAGCCGTCGCCACGCTCCAGGCAGGCGGTGTCAACGTGCTTTCGGCCGAACAGCTCTATTCTCTATAGGTCCGCGCCGGTTTTTCCCCCCATTTGCTACTTCATCAGCCCCGGCAGCCAGAGTGCGATCTGGGGAAACGGGATCATCAACAGGGTGCCGATGATCAGGGCCCCCAACAGCGGTACGACGCCCTTGAAGATATCCTCCAGCGGTACGTCCATCACCACCCCGCTGACCACGTAGGCGTTGACCCCTACCGGCGGGGTGATCACGCCGATCTGCGTAACCAGGACGATGACCACCCCGAACCACATCGGATCGAAGCCCAGGTCGAGCACCACCGGATAGAAGATCGGCACGGTGAGCATGATCAGGGCCAGCGAATCGATGAAGCAGCCACCCACCAGGTAGACCAGGATGATCAGGCTCATGATGACCGCGGGGGGCATTTGAAACCCCGCCACCCAGTTGGCGATATCGAAGGGGATGCGCGTGACGGCCAGGAAATGGCCGAAGACGGTGGCGCCGGCCACGATCACCAGGATCATGCACGAGATGCGGGTGGTTTCTTGGAGGGCCTGCACCAGGTTGCGCCAGGTTATGGTGCGGCGCACCACGGCGATGGTCAGGGTACCGAAGGCGCCAAGGGCCCCGGCTTCGGTGGGCGTGCAGATCCCCAGAAAGAGTCCGCCCATGACCAGCACGAAGAGGATCAGGGTTTCCACTACCCCGGACAGCGAATCGAAACGTTCTTTCCAGCCGCTTCGCGGTCCGCGGGGGGCTACGGTGGGATCGACAACGGCCCAGACAATGACGGTGGCGGCAAAGAGAACGGTCAGCAGGATCCCGGGTAGAACCCCGGCGATGAAGAGCTTGCCGATGGACTGTTCGGTCATGATGCCATAAATGATGAAGATCACGCTGGGCGGAATCATGATCCCCAGGCTGCCGCCGGCGGCCACCACTCCCGCGGCCAGGGTGTCCCGATAGCGGTAGCGGCGCATTTCGGGCATGGTCACGGCCGCCATGGTGGCTGCCGTGGCGTTGGTTGACCCGCAGATGGCCGAAAATCCGGCGCAGGCGCCGATAGTGGCGATGGCCATGCCTCCGGGCCAGTGGCCGATGAACTTGTAGGCGACGTTGAAAAGCCGCCGGCTGATCCCCGAATGGTAGGCGATCTGCCCCATGAGAATGAACAGGGGGATCACCGACAGGTTGTAAGACCCGAAGACGTCGAAGAGGTCTCTGACTACCACGTTGAGGGACGCGCTGAAGTTGACCACATAGCCGAATCCGGCGAACCCGAGCAGCATCATGACGAAACCGACGGGCATGCGCGAAAAGATCAGGACGAAAAGAGCCGTCAGACCGACGACTCCGCTAGCGGTTGGGCTCATGCCGGTTCTGCGATTTTCTGGAAGCCCGGTGGTGCTGGGCGGCCGGTTGAAGGTTGAAACGCGTTTGCCGGACCGGATCCGAAGCTTTGAAAACGGTCCGGCTTATTTTCGCCACTGACTGACGATGTCCACCAGTCTGGCGGCCAGCACCAGGCTCAGCACGGCACATCCGGCCGCCAGGCCGTAGACGATAGGGTAGATGGGGGTTTGCAGGGTCATCGAAACTTCCCCACTGGCCTTTAATTCCAGACCGTAGCGAACGCCCTGCCAGGCCACCACGAGAAAGAAAACCGCACTGATCAGGCTATTGATCGCCTCGATGGTCTTCTGGCTTTTTTCCGACAGTCGCTGGACGAGAAAGTCGACCGCGATGTGCCCCTTGTCCACGCTGGTCTGAGCCAGGGCCAGGGACACGCACAAGGCTCCCATGAAGCCCACGGTTTCATAGGTGCCGGTGATCGGGTGGCGCATCAGGCGCATGAAGATGTCGGCGCAGGTCAGCAGCATCATCCCCATCACGGCCGCGGCCGCCAGGGCGTTGAGGCCCCGGGTGAGCCAGCCGAGGCGTTGGATCAAAGGTCGCATGGACGCTTTGCCTCCCAATTTTATTTTTCGGCCAGGAGCCGTTCGAGGGTCGCGATGATTTCTTTGCCGTTCAGGCCCTTGGCGCTGATTCCGGCCACGTACTGGTCGATCACCGGCTGCACCGCGGTGCGCCAGCGCTCTTTTTCAGCCGCCGCCAGCGGTACAATGGTGTTGCCCAGGCTCAGGGTATAAGCCCGCCCCTCCTTGTCAACCTCATCCCAGCGACGGCCGTGAACGTCGATCCACTCGTTGCTGACCGCCTCTAAGACCGCCTTATGGGCATCGCTGAGGGCGTTCCACTTGCCACGGTTCATCACCACGAACATGGCGGTGGTGTAGCCGACGACGTCGCATTCGGTGGTGCTCTTGATCACTTCGGCCTGGCGCCATCCCTTGAGAACCTCAATGGGGCCGAAGGTGCCTTCCACCACGCCTTTTTGCAGATTTTCATAGGTTTCATTCTGGGGTTTGGCCACCGGCACGCCCCCCAGGGCCTCGACCACCTTGGCGCTCAGGCCAGTGGAGCGGATCTTCATGCCCTTGAGATCTTCCAGGCTGGCCACCGGTTTCCGGGTGTGCAGCAGGCCCGGGCCGTGGGCATGCAGATAGAGGACTTTCACATCGTTGAGTTCTTCGGGCTTTTCGGACTGGTAGAAGGCATTGGCCACCCGGGTGGCCTGCAACCCGCTGGT
The DNA here is from genome assembly GCA_963668645.2 of Desulfobacterales bacterium. Classification (GTDB taxonomy): domain Bacteria; phylum Desulfobacterota; class Desulfobacteria; order Desulfobacterales; family UBA2174; genus UBA2174. The sequence goes on along the minus strand of CAXXWC010000019.1, from coordinate 116,250 downwards.
GTATCCCACCGGCAGGTCCAAGGCCTCGATTACCGGAAAACGTCCCCGGGTATAGGCAAAGGCCGACATGGCGATGTCCGAGATGCCCTTGACGGTCCCATCGTAGGCCTGGTTGGGTTTGGTCAGGGTACCTCCGGGAAAGACGGTGATTTTGACCTCTCCGCCAGTCCGCTTTTCGATTTCCGCAGCCCATGCCATGGCTGCCTGGCACTGGCCATGGGCCGCCGGAAAAAAGATGGAATAGGTCAATTCCACCGATGCGGCGGCAGCCGGGGCAGGGGCACCCAGCATTGAGAGGGCCAGGGCAGACAGGCAAAGCAGCGAAAAGAGGCGGGCAGTTTTCATGACGTCACTCCTTGACTGGATGGTGGATGAAAAGGGCGGCCGGAATACCGTGTTATACGGTTGACACGGCTGCCGGGTCGACAACCACGCGTCTTTTACAACAACTCACACTTTAAACTGAAAACAGGGGGTGAAACCGGTTGGTCCGCTTGCTGTGCCGCCAATCTGCGGCCAGCAAGCCATCAATAAAGGTAGGCGTAGATAAAGAAAGAATTCTTAAAGCGGGTGTTCATTGCATAGGCCTTGCGACAAGGAAAATAAAGACAGCTAAAAAGGCTTCAAGATCGCGTATTAGTACCGGTACAATGGGGGCTTGTCAAGCGCTTTTGTATAAGGGGCGTCTTCTTGACATCCGCCGGGGATTTGACTACAAGCATCGATGCATGCTGCCGGGGCGCCTGAGGGCGCAGCATGTTCACCTCACAGACGACACCCAATTGGTTGATTGATGATTCGAAGGGCCGGAGTCGGCCCCTGGAGGGGATCGCCGCTGCCGGCGCCTCCCGTAAAGACCGCTTTGCAACCACAGCCTGAAAGGAGAGCAGCATGACCGCCAAACTCATCAAGGGAACCGAGATCCGGGAGCAGATTCTAGAGGAGATCACCGCCGAGGTGGCCCAGATCAAGGAAAAGTACGGCAAGGTCCCCGGATTGGTGACCATCCTGGTCGGCGAGAATCCCGCCTCGATTTCTTACGTGACCCTCAAGATCAAGACCGCCCACCGGGTGGGTTTCAAAGAGGTTCAGGACAGCCAGCCGGTGGATATCAGCGAGGCCGACCTGCTCGCCCTGATCGACAAGTACAACCAGGATGATTCCATCAACGGTATTTTGGTTCAGTTGCCCCTGCCCAAACATATCGACGAGAAGAAAGTGCTCAACCGCATCGATCCGGACAAGGATGTGGACGGTTTCCATCCGGTCAACGTCGGCCGCTTGATGATCGGCGGCAGCGAGGTGAAGTTTCCGCCATGCACGCCGGCTGGAATCCAGGAGATGATCGTGCGCGCCGGGGTGGAGACCAAGGGCGCAGAGGTGGTGGTGGTGGGCCGCTCGAACATCGTGGGCAAGCCCATCGCCAACATGATGGTGCAAAAGGGACCCGGGGCCAACAGCACCGTGACCATCGTGCATACCGGCACCCGGGATCTGGCCAGCCACTGCCAGCGGGCCGACATCCTCATCGTGGCGGCCGGGGTTCCGGATCTGGTCAAGCCCGAGTGGATCAAGCCGGGTGCCTGCGTCATCGATGTGGGGGTCAACCGAGTGGGTGAAAAGATCAGCGAAAAGACCGGCAAGCCGGTGGCGATTCTCAAGGGCGACGTGGACTTCGACGCGGCCAAAGAAATCGCCGGCCACATCACGCCGGTGCCCGGCGGGGTGGGGCCCATGACCATCACCATGCTGATGAAAAACACCCTCAAGAGCCTCAAGTTCCAGCTCGGGATCGCGTAAACCAGGCGCGATCGCGCGACTGCGGTTCCAAAACCGCTCCCACAGGTGCAGTTGGCCGTTTTTTTTGTGGGAGCGGTTTTTTCAACCGCGGCAGGACCTTCCGAAACGCCTCAATCGCGGTTTTCAGCCGCTTTCACACTCCGACAATCCAAAAGCGTCGATCATCCATCATCAATCCCTCCCCCCTTGCCAGGTCCGGTTCGGGAGGCTATGTTGCAGGGGTTGGCGGCCAGCGATGCTCACGGCAATCGGCCGCGGCGTCCATCCATCGGTCGAAGGTATCGGGTGGTGCTGCGGCTTACTTGGACAAGGATTCCCATCGATGTTGAATCAATGGCTCACCCGGTTTTTCGGCAGTAAAAACGACCGCGTTCTCAAACGCATCCAGCCGCTGGTGGCGGCGATCAACGAGCAGGAAGCGGCCATGGCGGCCCTCGGCGATGAGGCCCTGCGGGAAAACACCGCCGCCTTCCGGCAGCGGCTGGAAAACGGCGAACCTTTGAACGATTTGATTCCCGAAGCCTTCGCTACGGTCCGCGAAGCTTCCCGGCGGGCCTTGAACATGCGCCATTTCGACGTTCAGCTCATCGGCGGGATCGTACTGCACGAGGGCAAGATCGCCGAGATGAAAACCGGTGAGGGCAAGACCCTGGTGGCGACCCTGGCCGGTTACCTCAACGCCCTGAGCGGGCGGGGGGTCCACGTGGTGACGGTCAACGATTATCTGGCCCGCCGCGACACGGAATGGATGGGCCAGATCTATCGTTTTCTGGGCATGACCGTCGGCACCATCCTGCACGGGCTGGACGATCACCAGCGCCAGGCGTCCTACGGCTGCGATATCACTTACGGCACCAACAACGAGTTCGGCTTCGATTATCTGCGCGACAACATGAAGTTCGAGCGCGCCACGCTGGTGCAGCGGCCGCTTAACTTCGCCATCGTGGACGAGGTCGACTCGATTCTCATCGACGAAGCCCGCACCCCGCTGATCATCTCGGGGCCGGCCGAGCGCAGCACTGATCTTTACTACCGGGCCAACCAGGTGATCCCTCAGCTCCAGCGCGACCGCCACTACGCCATTGACGAGAAGGCCCGTTCGGCGACCCTTTCCGAAGAAGGGGTGGCCCGGGTGGAAACCCTGCTGCAGGTGGAGAACATCTACGACCCGTCCAACATCGAGATTCTGCACCACGTCAACCAGGCCCTGAAGGCCCACGCCCTGTTCAAGCGCGATGTGGACTATATCGTCAAGGACGGGGAGGTGATCATCGTCGACGAGTTCACCGGGCGCCTCATGCCGGGCCGCCGATACAGCGACGGGCTGCACCAGGCCTTGGAGGCCAAGGAAAACGTCAAGATCGAAAACGAGAACCAGACCCTGGCTACCATTACTTTCCAGAACTATTTCCGCATGTACGACAAGCTGTCGGGCATGACCGGTACGGCCGACACCGAGGCGGCCGAGTTCAAGAAAATCTACGACCTGGACGTGGTGGTGGTGCCCACCAACCGGCCCATGATCCGTACGGATTTTCCCGACGTGATCTACAAGACCCGGCGCGAGAAGTTCGATGCCGCCATTGACGAAATCCGGGAATTGCACACCAAAGGCCAGCCGGTACTGGTAGGCACGGTTTCCATCGACGTGTCTGAGGCCGTGGCCGGCGAACTGAAAAAGCGCGGGATACCCCACAGTGTACTCAACGCCAAAAACCACGAGGGGGAGGCCGAGATCGTTTCCCAGGCCGGCCAGCGCGGAGCGGTGACGATTTCCACCAACATGGCCGGCCGCGGTACGGACATCGTGCTCGGCCCCGGGGTGGTGGAACTGGGCGGGCTGCACATCATCGGCACCGAACGCCACGAGAGCCGGCGCATCGACAACCAGTTGCGCGGCCGCAGCGGTCGCCAGGGCGATCCGGGCTCTTCACGGTTTTATCTTGCGCTGGAGGACGATCTGCTGCGCATCTTCGGCGGGGAGCGGATTACCGGGATCATGGAGCGGCTCGGGATGCAGGACGGCGAGCCCATCGAACACAACCTGATCAGCCGGGCCATCGAAAACGCCCAGTCCAAGGTCGAGGCTCACAACTTCGAGATCCGCAAGCAGCTTTTGGAATACGACGACGTGATGAACCAGCAGCGCGAGGTGATCTACCGCCAGCGGCGCGAAGCGCTGGACGGTGAAAACCTGCGCCCGGCCATCGAGGAGATGATTCGCGAGGCGGCCGAAAAAATCGCCAACCTGCACGTGGACGAACGGGCTCCGGCTGCCGAGTGGGACTTCGAGGCCATCAACCAGTCGGTATTCGACCGCTTCGCTTTTCGCCTGGCGCCTCTCGAAGATGCGGCTCTGGACGGGCTGACCGGTGAAGGGCTGGTCGAATTGATCTTTCAGGAGGCCGTGGCCCGCTATGATGAAAAGGAGCGTCTTTTCGGCCTTGAGGAATTTCGCCAGCTCGAACGGTTCGTGATGCTCCAGGCCGTGGACGCGCGCTGGAAGGACCACCTGCTGACCATGGACCATCTCAAGGAGGGGATCGGGCTGCGGGGGTATGCCCAGCAAAATCCGCTTTTGGTCTACAAGAAGGAGGGATTCGAAGCCTTCCAGGACATGATCGAGCGGATTACCGACGAAACCCTGCGCATTCTGTTCCGGATTCAACTGGCCGAGCCCGAACGGGTCGTCGAAATGCACCGTCCCCAACCCCAGGAGATGCATTTCAGCGGCGGGGGCCAATCCCCGCCGCCCCGGCGCCAGCCGGTCCAGCGCAACGCCGCCAAGGTGGGCCGCAATGATCCGTGCCCCTGCGGCAGCGGCAAGAAATACAAAAAGTGCTGCGGGCGGTAGGGGTGCATGTAGGGGCGAACGTGGTGGAACGACCGTAGGGGCGAATAATTTTTCGCCCCTACCGCCTGGATGCGCCCCCCCGCGTTTCTTTACAATCCCTGCCGCGGATGGTTATATTGAATCTACGTATTGCCGACCCAAACGCCTTGCCAAGGCAACCGGCGCCCGAAGGACGGATAGCGGCGATGCCGTAGCGCTCTTTGGGGCGCCCCAGGAAACCGATCCATGAATGCCCCGATTGCCGACCCGGAACTCCAGGAGCGAAGCAAGACCGTCGATAGAACTGACGAGCCGCCGCTGTACCGGGTTTTATTACTCAACGACGACTATACCACCATGGAATTCGTGGTGCAGGTACTGCGGTTTGTCTTCAACAAGCCGCCGGCCGAGGCGACCCGGATCATGCTCAATGTGCACCGGCAGGGGACGGGGGTCTGCGGCACCTATCCACGCGAGGTGGCTGAAACCAAAGTCGAAACCGTGCATAGCCTGGCGCGGGAGAACGGATTTCCCCTGCGCTGTGAGATGGAGAGGGAATAGGCCATGATCAGCAAGGAACTGAGCGCCACCTTGGGATTCGCCGTGCGTGAAGCCAAGCGGCGGCGCCATGAATATGTGAGCATCGAGCACGTCCTGTACGCTCTGCTGCACGATGAAGGCGGGACCGAGATCATCGTGCAGTGCGGCGGGGACGCCGAACAGCTCAAGGCGCGGCTGGAGAAATTTTTCGACGAACGCATCGAACGGATCCCCGAGGAGAACGAATACGTCCTGCAGCAGACCATCGGTTTCCAGCGCGTGATTCAGCGGGCCGTCAACCATGCGCGTTCGGCCGAGAAACAGGAGGTGGCCATCGGCGACATCCTGGCTTCGATATTTCAGGAAAAAGACTCCCATGCCGAGTACTTCCTGCGCCAGGAAGGCATCGAGCGCATCGACGTGCTCAACTATATCGCCCACCGCGCCCCGGTGCCGGAGAGCCGTCCGGGCCGCGGCGGGCCGCAGCGCGAGGAAGCGGATCCCAAAAAGGGCAAGCCCGATCCTTTGGAGCAATTCACCACCGATCTGGTGAAGATGGCCGCCGAGGGGCGCCTCGATCCGCTGGTGGGCCGTGAAGCCGAGCTGGAGCGAACCCTGCAGGTGCTATGCCGCCGCCGCAAGAACAACCCCATTTTCGTAGGTGATCCCGGGGTGGGTAAGACCGCCATGGCTGAGGGGCTGGCCCAGCGTATCCACCAGAACCAGGTGCCGGACCTTCTGGCCGGGATGCGTATCTATGCCCTGGACATGGGTGGGCTGCTGGCCGGTACCAAGTTTCGCGGTGATTTCGAACAGCGGCTCAAGGACGTGATCAACGCGCTGGCTGAAAAACAGGACGCCATCCTCTTTATCGACGAAATCCATACCATCGTGGGCGCCGGTGCCACCAGCAGCGGGTCGATGGATGCCTCCAACATCCTCAAACCGGTGCTGGCCAACGGCCGGGTCCGCTGCATCGGCTCGACGACCTTCGAAGAGTACAAGAACCACTTCGAAAAGGACCGAGCCCTGTCGCGGCGTTTCGAAAAGATCGAGATCGCCGAACCGGATCTGGAAGACGCCTTCCGCATCCTCAAAGGACTGCGGTCTTACTACGAGGATCATCACGAGATCCGATACAGTGAAAGTGCCCTGCGGGCCGCCTGCGAGCTGTCGGCCAAGTATATCAACGACCGTTTTCTGCCGGATAAGGCCATCGACGTCATCGACGAGGCCGGCGCCTTCGTGCGCCTTTCGGGCGGCTCGCGGCGCCGCAAGATCCACCCGTCGGACATCGAAAAGATCGTGGCCAAGATGGCCCGCATCCCCACGGTGAGCGTCTCGACTTCGGACCGGCTCAAACTGGAAAACCTGGCCCAGGATCTGGGCCAGGTGGTTTTCGGCCAGGATTCGGCCATCGCGGCCCTGGTGACGGCCATCAAGCGCAACCGGGCCGGGTTGGGCAGTCCCGAGCGGCCCATCGGCAACTTCCTGTTCACCGGCCCCACCGGGGTGGGCAAGACCGAGGTGGCGCGCCAGTTGGCCCGCATCATGGGGGTGCACTTCATGCGCTTTGATATGAGCGAGTACATGGAAAAGCACGCCGTGGCACGGCTCATCGGCGCCCCGCCGGGGTATATCGGCTTCGATCAGGGAGGGCTGCTTACCGACGGGATCCGCAAGCACCCCTACGCCGTGCTGCTTCTCGACGAGATCGAAAAGGCTCATCTGGACCTGTTCAACATTCTGCTGCAGGTCATGGACCATGCCACCCTGACCGACAACAACGGCAAACGGGCCGATTTTCGCAACGTGATCCTGGTCATGACCTCCAACGCCGGGGCCCGCGAGATGAGCCAGATGGCCATCGGATTCGGCGACCGCAAGCAGGACTCGGCCGGCAAGGGCAAGCAGGCCGTGGACAACCTCTTCAGCCCCGAGTTTCGCAACCGTCTGGACGACACGATCCACTTCAACGCCCTGTCGGTGGAAATCATGGCGCGGATCGTGGATAAATTCATCGATGAGCTCAACACGCAGTTGGCCGGGCGCAAGGTCGAATTGGCGCTGGAAGATGAGGCCCGGCTCTGGCTGGCAAACAAGGGACACGATCCGGTTTACGGGGCCAGACCCCTGGGAAGGCTGATCCAGACCCGCCTCAAGGACGCTTTGAGCAACGAAATCCTTTTCGGTTGCCTGGAAAAAGGAGGGCGCGTGCGGGTGGGCCTGGAAGACGACCAGCTCACCTTCCGATACGATCCGCAATGAACCTGCAACACGCCCTGATCCTGCGCAATCCCATCCAGACCTATGCCTGGGGATCGCGCACGGCCATCGGCGAACTTCTCGGTACTCCGGTTCCTGCTCCCGAACCCCAGGCCGAGCTGTGGATGGGCGCCCATCCCAAGGCCCCTTCGCTGGTGCAAACCGACGAGGGCTGGCAGCCTCTGGACCGGCTCGTCAAGCGTTTTGCCGAGCCGATCCTGGGGTCCGGGGTCGTGGCGCGCTTCGGGGCGGCCCTGCCCTTTTTGTTCAAGGTTTTGGCGGTGGATGCCCCGTTGTCGATCCAGGCCCATCCAGATCGGGTGCAGGCCCAGGCGGGATTTGCACGCGAAAACCGGGCCGGCTTGCCTCTCGGAGCGCCGCAGCGAAACTACCGCGACCCGAATCACAAGCCGGAGCTGATCTGTGCGCTGGGCGAGTTCTGGGCGTTGGACGGGTTTCGGCCGGCGAGGACCATGCTGGAGGGCGTGGGCGCCCTGTGCCCGGACAGCTTGGCTTCGCTGCTAGCCGCCCTCGACAGCCAGCCGGGCAATGAGGGGATCCGGTTTTTTTTTGAAGGCCTGATGCGTCTGGAAGGGGGACAACGCCGGGCCGCACTGGCCGAGGCCGCCGCCCGGGCGGCTCGGGGATCAGGCGAGGAACAGGTTCGCCACTGGGTGCTGCGGCTCCTTGAAAAGTATCCGGAGGATATCGGCGTGCTGGCGCCGGCCTTTCTCAACCTGGTCCGCCTGAGGCCGGGCGAAGCCCTTTTTCTTCCCGCGGGGCGGCCGCACGCCTATCTGCAAGGCAAGGGCGTTGAGATCATGGCCAATTCGGACAATGTACTGCGCGGCGGATTGACGTCCAAGCATGTGGATGTGGCCGAACTGCTGCGGGTGCTGTGTTTCGATGGCCGATTGCCCGAAGTACGGATTGCCGATGCGGTCGGCGGGGCAGGGGAGCGCTATCGCACCCCGGCCGAGGAGTTCGAGCTCTGGACCCTTCGGGTCGAACACGGCCGCCGGTGGGACAGTCCGGCCCGGCGCCGGGTGGAGATTCTTCTTTGCACCCGGGGCAGGGGAGAACTGACCGTGCAAAACGGCCATCGCACCGCTTTCGCCGGAGGCACCGCCCTTCTGGTGCCGGCGGCGGCCGGGGCCTACACCGTCGCGGGTCAGGCCGTGGTCTTTCGGGCAGCCTTGCCGGAAAGCGCTTAAACTACGGGCATTGCGATTCGCGATGGTGGACATGTCAGACCCGTCAGGCGAGTCGGGCCGGTCTGGCCAATTTTTGTTCACCCACAACCGGCAATCCGGCTATGATCGACTACACCGGCATCAACCACTTGGCCATGGTCACCGGCGACATGGAAGCTACCATCCGCTTCTGGCGCGACCTGTTGGGGATGCGCCTGATCGCCGGCCTGGGACGGCCGGGCTACCGGCACTATTTTTTCGAGATCGGTCCCCACGACATGATCGCTTTCTTCGAGTGGCCCGGGGTGGAGAAGGTGGCGCAAAAGGACCACGGGGTGCCGGTTAGCGGCCCGGTGGCCTTCGATCATGTGTCCATCGGCGTGGCCGCCGACGATGACCTGTGGGACCTCAAGGACCGCCTGGAGGCCGCCGGGTTCTGGGTTTCCGAGCCGATCGACCACGGTTTTATCCACTCGATTTACAGTTTCGATCCCAACCGGATGCCCATCGAATTTTCCGCTCCGGTAGCGGCCGTGGATTTGCGCCGCCGGCCCCAGATGCACGACCGGGATCCCACACCGGCCGCCCGGGAAGGGGACGCGCCCCGGCCCGAACGCTGGCCGCCGGTGGTCCGGCCGACCGCCGAAGATCAACGGCGCGTCTATCCCGGCGAAGGCGAGGTCTTTACCCGCGGCAACCGCTGATCCCGTGCGCCGGGGCAAGCGGTCAGGACGGCACGAGCGGGGAGGCTGACCGGGCGCTGATTCCGTGCGCCGGGGCAGGCGGACACCGGATCAGGCGCTTGGCCGTGGCCCGGATTTGCGGGTCATTGCATCGACTCGGATCGCAGGGCGGGATAGTTGGCCGTGTCCGCCACGTAGGCCGCGAAATCTTTGTCCATCAGAAATTTGGATATCATCCGGTTGACCAAGCCGGCCGTGTCGACCCGGTAGTGCCCCTTGGCGTTGGCGCCCACGATGGCTTTGGCATTGCTGACGATGGTTTGCAAGGCGGCGGTGCTCAAAGTGACGATGGCCCGCACCTCGATGGTATCATGATCGGACATCGATTTTTTTTCTCCTTCGGTTTTCGCGATAGCGTTTTTCCCGCAGTTTTGCTTCGAGTCGATCAGAACCGCATACGATGTGCGGGCAGCGATCCGACCTGTCCGATGCGTCGGCTCCCTCAGAGCAGATATCTTGGCTCAGGTCAAGGTCAATCCCCGAATTGCACCAGCGACGCACCATGCTGCACAGGAACGTGTGCAAATGGGTGCCGGAGCACCCCACAATGACTGAAAGCCGCCTTTCATCGAGTTTACGCCTGGCGAATATTTCGTATCCTATCAACTATCTGCAATTCATAAGCGATCAAGCAAGTTAGAAACGGTTTTGAGCGAAGATCTGCCGCCACGGGAGGATCGTTTCGGCCTCTGGTACGGATTTTGTTTGTATGCCCAAAACGGAGGTGGCGCCAAAGGGGTGCCATGCTTCGTTCCATCTCAATCCCGGGCGTCCTGCGTTAACGGGTCACAGGCCGGATCGGCGGAAGCCCCGGGGCCATCGATTCCGTTCACGGAATGGAAAGGAGGCAGGAATGCAAAACAGCAGACGATCGATTCGGATGGCATTGATGATGGCCATGGCTCTGGTGATGCTCTGTGGGGTGCCGGCCGGGGCGGCCGACGGGGACAAGATTGATCTGAACACCGCCACGGTGGAGCAGCTCAAGCAGTTGGACCGCATCGGTGATGTTGTGGCGCAGCGAATCGTCGATTACCGCACACAAAACGGGCCCTTTGCCGTCATCGAGGATCTGATGAAAGTGCAAGGTGTCGGGCAGAAGGTTTTCGACCTGAACAAGGACCGGATCAGCGTTTCCGGGCCGGCCAAGCAGTAGCGGCCGTGGGAGCGGTTTGTAACCGCGACTAGTGACGTTCGCGCCATCTCGGATCGCGCTTGAAAACCGCTCTCACGGATACGTATCTGTCCACCGGCACTTGGAGATACGCCATGAAACACCTCTGCCTTTGTCTGTTTTTGCTCCTGCTGCCCCTGCCGGCCGCGGCCCAGGACTGGATGGACGTCAAGATTCACCTGTTGCCCGACAGTAGTTTCGCCGTGGTGGAAACCGATGCGGTTGGCCGCAAATACCGGCATTGCCCCTACCGCGAGGCCGACGGCACCGTCGATGCGGACCAGCTCATCTGGGTGCTGGGCAGCCTGGAGCGTGAATCTTGGCAGAATCCGGCTCAATCCCGCCAGGCCCGCCAGGTCCTTGAACGCCATTACCAGAAAGCCCATCGCCGGCTCATGGACAGCCCTGAGCCGCTGGCCGTCGACCTCAACCAGGCCACCCCCAGCCAACTGGCGCGTCTGCCGGGGATCGGTCCCGTCCTGGCGGTGCGTATCATCGAACACCGCCAGCAGAAGGCTCCCTTCGAAACCCCCGAAGACATCATGAAGATCGATGGCATCGATCGCAACAAATTCGCTGCAATCCGGCACTATATCGAGGTTCGGTAGGGATCGGCGTTTGATCGGTTTTGGGCCGGATTGCGTTTTCCTGTTTTTCCAGCCTTTGCAGTCCAATGCTTTCATCGTCGCGGCGTTCTTCGGAATGGCACCTGGCATCATGCGGAACGACTGATCCGGCCATCCTGCCGCAGGCCCACATAGCCCTTGACCAAAGACCGGAGATGGTGTTCAATGTTCGAACAGAAAGAGGGGATAAGTAATTATTCGATTATATAATAAGTGGTTAGATTGTATCCGGCGTGGAACCGGAGCGGCGGAGCTGTCAAGATGCGACTTGATGCGGATCAGGCCGATATCCTTTCATGGACGTGCTGCGCTACGTTCCTGAACTGGAGAAGGTCATCGAAGACCTGAAAGGCTACTGTAAAAGATTCGGTTCCAGCGGCTCTCAGAAGTGACTGCTCCGGGCTTGCCATGATTCTTCAGGATCGGGCTGGCCCGTTTTGTCGTATGGGAGTGGATCGCATCCGCGATGGATGACGGCCGTGCCGCTTCGGTCGCGGTTCAGCCCCGCTCCCGCAGGGAGATTGAACATTTCCCGCCGTTCATCCGGTCGCCTTATGACACCCCAAGAGATCCGCACGCTCAAGCTGCTCGAAGCGATCGAGGCCGACGACGGCGCCAGCCAGCGCGACCTGGCCCGGCGTCTGAACGTGTCTCTGGGACTGGTCAACGCCTTTATCAAACGTCTGGCTCGCAAGGGGTATTTCAAGGTCACCCAAATTCCACGGAAACGGGCACGCTATATTCTGACCCCCAAGGGTGCCCTGGAAAAGACCCGGTTGACCTGCGAATACATCGCCTATTCGGTCTCTTTTTACCGGGAGGCGCGCCAGCGCATGCAACGGCTCTTCAAAGGGCTGCAAGGGCGCGCCGTGCGGCGTATGGTTCTTTACGGGGTGAGCGAATTGGCTGAAATCGCGTACATTTCCATGCAGGAGGTCGGGATCCGCCTCGAAGCGATCGTCGATCCGCAGCCCGCAGCCCGGGCCTGGATGGGATTTGCCGTTCTGACCCCTGATCAGGTGAACTGGAAAAACGGGCCGCCGGTTCTGATCACCGCAATCGGGCCCGAGGCGGAATCCGCCGCCCAGCTGGCGGCCCTCGGGGTGGATGCCGGGCGTATTCTGAGCTTGGGGGCGGGCAGTTAACGCCATTTTTTTTGTGCAAATTTTCTTCGACAATATCATTTTTAGCCTGCAACCGGCCGGCGGCATTTCGGTCTATTGGTATGAGCTGTTGCGGCGGATGGTGCGCGACAGCGTGAATTTCACCGCATTGGAGGCCGATGGCGGGCGTGCCAACCTTTTTCGCTCCCGGCTCGATTTGCCGCCCCACCGGAGCCTGCGCTGCCGCCTCGGTCCGCGACGGATCGGCCGCTATCTGCCCGTGACAGCGCCGCACGGCCGAAGGTCCGTTTTCCACTCGAGCTATTACCGCCAGCCCACGGGCCTCGGCTGGCAAACGGTGCAAACCCTGCACGACTTCACCTACGAACATTACCGCAGGGGCCTGGCCCGCTGGGTCCATTCGCTCCAGAAGCGCCTGGCGCTACGCGGCGCGCAGCGGGTGATTTGCGTCTCCGAGCACACGCGGCGGGATCTGGTCCGTTTCATGCCCCGTCTTTCCCCGCACAAGGTGCGCGTCATCCCCCTGGGATGCAGTGAAGCCTTTCGCCCCGTTGCGGCCGCCCGAAAACCGCTCGTATTGAAAGATTTTTGCGCCGAGCGGTTTCTGCTCTATGTCGGAAGTCGGATTCCCTACAAGAATTTCGACCTGGCGGTCGAGGCGGTCAGCCGTGTTGAAGGATGCGCCCTGGTGGTCATCGGCGGCGGCCCCCTGAACCGGGACCATCGGGCCCTGCTCGACCGCCGGCTTCCAGGCCGCTATCTGCACCTGGCCCATCTTTCCGATGAATCGCTCAATACTTTTTACAACCATGCCCAGGCTCTTATCTATCCATCGACTTGCGAAGGCTTCGGCCTTCCGGTCGTCGAGGCCATGGCGGCCGGCTGTCCGGTGATCGCGGCCGACGCCTCGGCCATTCCCGAGGTGGCCGGGACCGCCGCCCTGCTCGTGGCCCGGCCGGCCCCCGAGGCTTATGGGGCGCGGATCAGGGCACTGGAACAACCAGCGCTGCGCCGCGCGCTGGTTGAGCGCGGTTTCCAGAACGCCAAACGGTTCTCCTGGGAGCGTTGTTATCGGGACACCATCGCCGTTTACCAGGAACTTTTCCAAGGAAGGCGGGACGATTGATGGCGCCGCTATTTTCCATCATCACCGTCACATTGAACGACGCGGCGACCATCCTGGACACGATGCGGTCCGTGGCCTCCCAGAGCCATGCGGATTATGAGCACTGGGTCATCGACGGGCTGTCGCAGGATGGCACCGCGGCACTGGCCAGGGCGTACGGCGGCAGCCGGACGCGGCTGGTTTCCGAGCCTGATCTTGGCATCTACGATGCCATGAACAAGGGCATCGCCCGGGCTGGCGGGGCGGTCATCGGATTTCTCAACGCCGATGATGTTTACGCCGCCAATGACGTTCTGGCCGCCGTGGCGGATATTTTTCGCGATCCGAACGTCGATGCCTGCTACGGTGACCTTTGTTACGTCAAGCGGCGCGATCCTTTGTCCATCGTGCGCTACTGGCGCTCTTCGCGTTTTGAACCAGGGGCCTTTGCCCGGGGCTGGTGCCCGCCGCATCCGACCTTTTTCGTGCGTCGCAGGATTTACGAGCAGCACGGGACCTTCGACCCGGTGTATACCCTGGCGGCGGACTTCGAATTGATGCTGCGTTTTCTCGATGTGCACCGGCTGCGGTCCCGCTATATCCCACGCGTATTGGTCAAAATGCGCCTGGGCGGCGTTACCAACCGGCGTATCACCAATGTGGTGGCGCAAAACCGGCAGATTTTGGAGGCCTTGAAGCGGCATGGCTTGCCCGCCTCGATGTTTCGGCTTGCCGTGAGCAAATGCGGTTCACGCGGCCTGCAATTCATCCAAAGGCCCAAACCGGAGAGAAGAAGATGAAACGGGTTCTGGTCACCGGTGCCGGTGGCTTTATCGGGCGGGCCCTCTGCGAGGCGCTATTGTCGGCTGGCTACGGCTTGCGTGCGACCACCTCGCGGCCGGGCCAGCGAGAGGCGCTGGGACGGCGCCTGGCCGTATTACAGGAGCGTTTGGCGCCCTGCGGTGAAATCGAGGCAAGGGGGGTCCCGGCCCCGGCGGTGCACCGGGCCGACTGGATCGACGCTTGCCGGGGAATCGATACCATCATCCATCTCGGGGCGCGGGTCCACATGGACCGGGAGGTTACGAACAGCTATTGCCAGCTTCACCAGGAGGCGAACCGGAATGTGCCGCTGGCCCTGGCCCGGGCGGCGGCTTGGACCGGCGTGCGGCGCCTGGTGTTTGCCAGCACGATCCGGGTCAACGGAAGTCTCACCAACGGCAGGCCTTTTCGTGAATCCGATCCACCGCGTCCCGACATCCCTTACGCCAAGGCCAAATACGAGGCCGAATGCGGCCTGCACCGGATCGCCCAGGAGACGGGGCTCGAGATCGTCGTGGTGCGCCCGCCCCTTGTCTATGGCCCTGAAGTCAAGGGCAACATGTTGAGCCTTTTGGCCCTGGTGGCCCGCGGGTGGCCCCTGCCACTGGGTTCAGTCAACAACCGCCGCAGTTTCATCAGCCGTAGCAACCTGGTGGACGCCCTGATCTTGTGCGCCGACCATCAACAGGCCGCCGGGCAGACCTTCATCGTTTCGGACGCCGAGGACATCTCGACCCCGGAGTTGATCCGACGCTTGGCTGCCATCATGGGCCGGCCGGCCCGCCTGTTCGCCTTTCCCTATCCGTGGCTCAAGAAGATGGCCGGCCTTTTCGGGCAGGGACGCCGGCTCGACAAGCTGTGCCGCGATTTGCAGGTGGATGCCACCCATATCCGGACCCTCCTGGGGTGGCGGCCGCCTTTTTCGATGCAGCAGGGGCTCTACGAGACCGCTGTATGGTATCGGCAAAACATGAAGGACGTCAGGATTCCAACGCTTGAGGGGCATCTGTCATGAAAAAAGCCTTGATCACCGGAATTTCAGGCCAGGACGGGGCCTACTTGAGCCGCCTGCTGCTCGCAAAGGGCTACGCGGTGCACGGCACCGCTCGCGATGCGCAGGTGGCGCGTTTTTCCAATCTGAGGCGGTTCGCTGTTGCCGACCGGATCTGCTTCCATTCGATGGCCCTCAACGATTTTCGCAGCGTGCTGCAGGTGCTCACTCGCGTCAAGCCCGATGAGGTATACAACCTGGCCGGCCAGAGTTCGGTGGGCCTTTCCTTTGAACAGCCGGTGGAGACGCTGGACAGCATTGCCGTGGGAACCCTCAATCTTCTGGAGGCGATCCGTTTTACCAAATTGCCCGTAAAGCTCTACAATGCCGGATCGAGCGAGTGTTTCGGAAACACGAACGGGCTGGCGGCGGATGAGGAAACCCCTTTCCGGCCCCGCAGCCCCTATGCTGTGGCCAAGGCCACCGCCCACTGGGAGGTGGCCAACTACCGAGAGGCCTACGGCCTGTTTGCCTGCACCGGCATTTTATTCAACCATGAGTCACCCCTGCGGCCCGAGCGTTTCGTCACCCGGAAGATCGTCGCCACCGCCTGCCGCATCGCCGCCGGCAGCGCTGAGAAACTAAAGCTGGGCAACATCCGCATCGCCCGCGACTGGGGCAGCGCCGAGGAGTATGTCGAGGCCATGTGGCGCATGCTACAACAGGAAAAGGCCGAGGATTTTGTCATCGCCACCGGCGAGACGCATACCCTGGAAGAATTCGTGGCCACGGTCTTCGAACTGTTGGACCTGGACTGGCGGCGGCATCTGGTCAGTGATGACACGCTGCTGCGGCCCTCAGACATCATGATCAGCCGGGGCAATCCGGCCAAGGCCGGCCGGCAGTTGCGCTGGCGGGCCAAACGGCGCATGCGCGAGGTAATCGAGTGGATCGTGGCGGCCGAGCGCGGTGGCGACGGAACAGGATCTTCGTGAGGATCGGTATCGATGCGCGGCCCCTTATTGAAGCGCCCACGGGGATCGGCATCTATCTATACAACGCCCTGAACGCGCTTCGCCGGCTGGAAACGGCTCATCATTACTATCTGATTTCCAGCGCTGATATCCGTCCAGGGTTTCAGCATGGGCGCTGGAAAGAGGTCTCCAGAGGCCTGAAGCTGCCAGGGCTCGGTTCGGCTTGGCTCCAGGCGTGGGGACCGGTCCTGGCCGAACGATTGGGGCTCGATCTGTTTTGGGGCACGCGCCACCATCTGCCGGTCTGGACGCCGCGCCGTGTCAAATGCCTGCTCACCATCCACGATGTGGTGCACCGGCGCCATCCGGAAACCATGACCCTGCGCAACTTGGTCCTCGAACGGCTGCTGATGGGCCTCTCGGTGCGCCGGGCGTCGCTGGTTCTGGCCGACAGCCGGTCGACCGCCGGGGATCTTCAAAAGTATTACCCGGCTGCCGCGGGAAAGATCCGCGTCGTTTACCCGGGCGCTCCGGATCACGGCCCGCCGGACGCTTCTTTCCTCCCGGAAGGGCTGCCGGAGCGGTTTCTGCTTTTTGTCGGGACCATGGAGCCGCGCAAGAATTTCCAACGCCTCTTGCGCGCCTATCTTGGCACACGGCCCGAAGAACATGGGGTCCATCTGGTGGTCGCCGGAGGCCGGGGGTGGAAATCGCAGGCCCTGGTGAACGGGACGGCTTTCACGGCAGCCGCCGATTTTGTCCACAGGCTCGGGTATGTCAGCCGGCCCCAGTTGTTCAGCCTCTATCAGCAAGCGTTGGCCCTGGTGTTTCCATCGCTTTACGAAGGCTTCGGCTTTCCGATCCTGGAAGCCATGGCCTGCGGGACACCGGTGATCACCTCGCGGCGATCCTCGATGCCCGAGGCGGCCGGAAACGCGGCCCTTTTGGTCGATCCTTTCGACGTGGAATCCATCGGCCGGGCGATCCGGCAGATCATCCAACGCCAGGATCTTCGCCTTGCCCTGGCCCGAAAGGGGCGTGAGCAGGCCTGCCGCTTCCGCTGGGACACCTATGCCAGACAGCTGGCAACCGCCTTCGAGGATCTGAGTCGTTGATCGCGCTCAATGCCGTCATTCTTTTACCCGGAGCCTGCTTATGACCGGTTTATTGCGTGCCCTGTGGACCTATCGCGGCTTCATTCTTGGCAGCGTCAAGCGCGAATTCCAGCTCAAGTACCGCAACTCGATGCTCGGAGCTGCTTGGACCGTGCTCAACCCCCTGGCTATGATCGTGGTCTACACCGTGATTTTTGCCCAGATCATGCGCACCCGGCTGCCCGGGGTGGAGAGCACTTTCGGCTACAGCATCTACCTGTGCGCCGGGGTGCTGACCTGGAACCTGTTCGCCGAGATAACCGGACGCTCCCAGAACGTTTTTCTGGAACAAGCCAATCTGTTAAAGAAACTGAGTTTTCCACGCATCTGCCTGCCGGCCATCGTCGTGGGCAGCGCCCTGCTCAACTTCGCCATCATCTTCGGCCTGTTCACCCTCTTTTTACTCTTTTCGGGTAACTTTCCCGGGTGGATTTTTTTGGTCGTGATTCCCGTGCTGGTGGTTCAGATCGCCTTTTCCATCGGGCTGGGGATGGTTCTGGGGGTGTTGAACGTCTTTTTTCGGGATGTGGGGCAGTTGTTCAATGTGGTGCTCCAGTTCTGGTTCTGGCTCACACCCATTGTCTATCCGGTTACCATCCTGCCCCAGTCGGTGCGGCAGCTGATGGGCTTAAATCCCATGGCCCGGTTCACCGGGGCCTACCAGACGATCCTGGTCTCTGGCCAGGGGCCTTCCTGGAAGTCGCTCGGCGCGCTGGCCATTCTGGCCGGACTGCTTTGCTACTGGGGCTTCCGGCTCTTTCGGCGGCATGCCGGTGAAATGGTGGACGAGTTATGACGAGGTTTTCTGCGCTAACGGTTCTTTTACTGAGTACATACCCGTTTGCCGTACCGCGGCACGGCGGCCAGGTGAGACTGGCCAATATCGCCAAGGCCTATGCCGCAGCGGGTTTGCGGGTGGAGAGTATCGCCGTTTTCGAGCCCGAAGCTTACCAGGGAGCGGCCCTGGGACCGCGCGACATTCCGTTTCCACTCGATTCGCGCTACCGCAAATTCGATGGGTGCGATCTGCCCTTTGTCAACGATCTGCAATCCGGACGCTTCGCCGCGGCCCGGGACGGCGGCTTTCCCGCCATCGAGGCCTGTCTGCCCGGGCGCATCGACATCATCCACGTCGAGCAACCTTGGTTATGGCCCCTGGCGCGCCGCATCAAGCAGATTGCGGCCTATAACAGGGCCGTCCTCGTGTACGGTTCGGCCAATATCGAGCAGCCCCTCAAGGCCGGCATTTTTGAAAGTTTCGCCGTCCAGGACGCCCAAGACGCGGTGGAGGCCGTCGGCGCCCTCGAGCGGCAAGCCGCCGTCGAGGCCGATCTGTGCCTGGCAGTCTGCCCGGCCGATCAACAGGCGCTGATTGAATGGGGCGCCCGCTCTTGCCTGCTGGCCCCCAACGGCATCGCCCCCTGGACGGCGATGCCGGAGGTCCTTTCAAAATGGAAAAAACAGCTGCCCGAAGTGCCCTGGATCCTATACGTGGCCAGCGCGCATCCGCCTAATTTCACGGGATTTATCGATTGCGTCGGCGACTCCCTGGGATGCATCCCCCCCGATTCCAGACTCGTGGTTGTCGGCAGCGTCGGCGAGCATCTCTATCGGCTCTTAGCTGCAACGCGATGGAATTCGTTGAATCTATCCCGGTTGGAACTGCTGGGGCTCCTTTCGGATGCGGATCTGGCAGCGGTCAAGTACCTGGCCCACGCCTACTTGCTGCCCATCCAGCACGGCGGTGGGTCAAATTTGAAAACGGCCGAAGCCCTTTATTCAGGGGCCTATGTGATTTGTTCGCCAACGGCCTTGCGCGGTTTTGAGGCCTTTGTCCGGTTGCCTGAAACCTTTGTGTGCCACAGTCCGGCAGATTGGCGCCGCGCCATGCGAGACGTCTTGACAAGGCCCAAAATTGAGACATGCCGGCCTGGACGGGACGATTTGCGTGAACAACTGCGCTGGGATCGTTGTCTGGCCGGGTTATCGTATGCCGTCGAGCGGTTAATGACATCATAGCAACATTTTTCCCGGTGGCATGAACCTGAAAGCTGGATTTCCAGATCTTGCGAGGAATCGAGGACTACTGATGCCTGTCGTCTGGCTGGATGTTACCACCTTGCTAGGGTGGGATAGACCCGCAGTGGGTGTCTTGCGCGTCGAGTCCGAGTGCGCGGCCCATGCATTGGATTCAAAAGATTCGACCGTCCGCTTTTGCCGATTCGATCGGCTTGCAACGCGTTATCATGAAGTCGCGCCCCGTGCCGTTCGGGCGGCACTCGAAAGGATCGGGCAGCCTCAGAACGGGTCGGCATCCTTTGGTCCCGGCAACACGATGGATGAAGCCACCGCTTCGTCTCGCCCCGGGAGAGAGCGTCTAAAAGCCTTGTTTTTTAAATTAATTAAAGGATTGCCAGCAGATTTGCAGCACCGGATCTACCTGTCTGTCACCCGGCGCAAACCATCTTTTCATGCGGCGATCAGGGGGCTGAGAGAATGGCGGCTGGCGTTTCGCGAGTTGATGCGGCCAACCCTGTCGACGCCAACATTGTATGCGAGCCCTTATGGTTCGGCGGTGTCGGCTGCTCATCCAACGCCGTTTTCCAACGGTGACGTCTATATCAGTCTCGGACTTGATTGGGATCAGAAGGACATCGTCTATTTGTACAGGCAGAAACGAAAAGAAGCCTTCAAGACACTGCTCTTCTGCTACGATATCATCCCAGTGAAGTTCCCCCACCTTTGCGTCGGCGATGTGGCCGCCAAATTCGCCAAGTACTTTGCGGACGTGGCCTGGAGCGCCGATCTGATCCTGTGTATCTCCGAGTGCTCGCGCAACGATCTGATCCGGCTTCTGGAGAATCTCGGCACCCCGGTTCCCGCTACCGAGGTGCTCCGGCTCGGCAGCGATATCCAATCGCCCGGCCACCGGCCTGTGTCGGCAGAAGTCGAAGATGTGCTTAAAAGAGAATTCATCCTCTACGTATCGACCATCGAGCGGCGTAAGAACCACCAAACCCTATACCGCGCCTATACGCGGTTGATCGATGCGGGCCGCACGGATCTGCCGCTGTTGGTCTTTGTGGGCATGCCGGGTTGGGGGGTGAACGACTTGCTGTCCGATCTTGCCCTTGACCATCGCACCAAGCCCTATATCCGGCTTTTCAATCATGTGAGTGACAGCGATCTGGCCCGTCTCTACCAAGGGGCCTATTTTACCGTTTTTCCATCCCTTTACGAAGGGTGGGGCCTGCCGGTGGCCGAAAGTCTGGCCCACGGCAAATTTTGCCTGGCCTCCGGTGCGGCCTCGATCCCTGAGGTGGGCGGGGACCTGGTGGAATACCTCGACCCGTGGGACGTTCAGGCCTGGACGGAACGGCTGGATTGGTACTTCAATCATCCCGAGGCCGTGGCGGCCCGCGAGGCGGCGGTGCGGGCCGGATACGCGCCGGTATCCTGGCAGGAAACCTGCGCCGTGATTTACGACCGGGCCCAACGCCTTTCGGCAGGTTGAGACGCCTCTTATGGACCCTCATTGCGTGGATAACCGGTTGCTGCTGTCGCTGGTGGTTCCCGTCTTCAACGAAGAAGACGGGATCGATGCCTTTCTGGTGTGCGTCAACCAGGTGTTTGCCGGGCAGGATGACGTCCATCTGGAATTCGTGTTCGTCAACGACGGCAGTACGGACAATACCATAGAACGGCTTCTTGAACGCCAGGGGCGCGACAAACGCATCCGGGTGGTGGACCTGAGCCGGCACTTCGGCAAGGAGGCCGCCCTGACCGCCGGGCTCCATGCGGCCCGGGGCCGGGTAGTGGTGCCGCTGGACGTGGATCTGCAGGATCCGCCCGAAGTGATTCCGGAAATGCTCGCCAGATGGCGTGAGGGCTACGAGGTGGTTTTGGGCCGGCGGGTGAACCGGGCTGCCGATTCCTGGGCCAAACGGACATTTGCAGGGTTGTTCTACCGGCTGCACAATGCCGTCGCAGATACTAAGCTTCCGGAAAATATAGGTGATTTCAGGTTGATGGATCGAAAGGTGGTCGACGCCTTAGGGGGCATGAGCGAGTCGCGCCGGTTCATGAAGGGACTTTTTGCCTGGGCTGGATTTCGCACCGTTTGCGTCGATTATGAGCGGCCCAAAAGGGCTGCAGGCCAAACCAAGTTTAATGGCTGGCGTTTGTGGAATTTCGCCATCGAGGGAATTACCAGTTTCAGCACGGTACCACTGCGGATCTGGACCTATATTGGATTTACAATTTCGCTGATGTCCTTTATCTTCACAATCTTTATCATCGTCAAGACGCTGATTTTCGGCCGGGACACCCCCGGCTATGCGTCCCTGATGGTGGCGATCATGTTTTTCGGCGGGCTGCAATTGATGGGTATCGGGATGCTGGGTGAATACTTGGGCCGTACCTACATTGAGTCCAAGCGGCGGCCGGTTTACCTGGTGAGGCGCATCTACGAAGGAGAAGATGCGCAAACGGTCCCCTGATCCGGTCCACGGTGGTTGAAGTTGGAGCCTTTTGGAGTCGATGAAACCTGAAAAATCCATCATCCAGGCCGTTTTGCCGCTGGCTATCGGAGCGGCGGCCTTCTTTACCGTAGCCGGCCCCCGGGTTTTGTATCCCACCAATCTGGCCTGGATCGGGCACCTCGCCTGTCTCGGGTTGGTCGACCCGGCTCAGCACTACCTCGGTTGGCTTTTTTTCCGCCATGCCGACTGGTCGTTTCCCCTCGGATTGAATCCCGATTGCGGACTCGAATTGGGTAGTGCGATTCTCTTTTCGGACAGCAATCCGCTGTTGGCCTTCATTTTCAAGCTGTTTGGCCGATGGCTGCCCGAACCGTTTCAGTACTTCGGCATCTGGCTGCTGGCCTGTTTCGTGCTCCAGGCCTGGTTTGGCTGGAAGCTTGCCGGGCGGATCACCGATCGGCCCGGGATTCGCGCCCTGGCAAGCGGTCTGTTCGCTTTCTCGCCCCCGATGATCTGGCGTCTCAAGGGCCACATGAATCTGGCCGCCCATTTTCTGGTTCTGGCGGCGCTTTACCTGGTCCTGGAAAGAAAACCGCGGTGGCGGCGCACCGCCTGGGGGGTGCTTTTGGTTGTGGCGGCCTGGGTCCATTCCTATCTGCTGGCGATGGTTGGGATCCTCTGGGTGGCCGATCTGGCTGGCCGTACGATCAATCGGAGCCTGCCGCCGGGCAAGGCCCTTTGCGAGTGGGTACTGCTGACGGCGATTGTTTCCGCGGCCTGCTGGCAAGCGGGTTATTTTTCCGTCGGCCCCGGCACGATCACCGGGGGGTTCGGTTTTTATCGTTTCAACCTGCTGTCACTTTTCGACAGCAGCGGCTGGTCCTACGTGCTGCACGACATACCGGAAGCCGGGGGTGACTATGAGGGCTTCAACTTTCTCGGATTGGGCGTGCTGTTGCTGCTCGCGGCCTGCCTGCCGGCCCTGATCGGCGGGCGCACCGGCATTCTCGATCGCATCCGGCGGTTTCCGATGCTTGCAGCGGCCCTGGCCGGCCTGACACTTTTTGCCCTGTCGTACAAGATCGGCGTCGGTCCCTATGAGTTCCACTGCGGCTTGCCGGACTCCTGGGTTTACCCGGCCAACGTTTTTCGCTCCTCAGGCCGCATGTTCTGGCCGGTTTTTTATGCCATCGTGCTGGGCGTGGTCTTCGTCACGGTGCGCTGCCATCCTCCCCGTACGGCTGCTGTGTTGCTGGTCGCAGCCCTGTTGATCCAGGTGGCGGACACCAGCGCTGCCTGGACCGGGATCCGCCGCAACCTGATGCCTGCACCGGCCACGGCCTGGGCCACGCCGCTGGAGGATTCTTTCTGGGAAGCGGCGGCCTTGCGATACCGCAAGGTGCGGTGGATTCCCCCCCAGAACTTCTCGCCCCACTGGCTGGCCCTGTCTACTTACGCCGCAAAGCATCGTATGGGCACGGACGCCGTTTATCTTGCCCGGGTCGGCAGCCGAAAGCTGGCTGCGGCCCAGGCTGCAGCCCTGCGGGCCGTGGAAACCGGCCGCTACGCATCCGACACATTCTATGTCCTGGACGACGGGGTGACGCTGGGAGCTGCCATCAATCTGGATGCCGGGGCCGACGTCCTGGCCCATGTTGACGGATTCAACGTGTTGGCCCCGGGTTGGGGCAACTGCGCGGGCTGCCCGCCCCTGGCCGATCGTCTGGAAGCGGCGGATCTGCTTCCCGTGATGAAGGTCGGAGACCGTATCCCCTTCAACCAGGGCAGTCCCGCCGTGGCCTGCCTCAATACGGGCGGCTGGTCCCACCCCGAGCCCTGGGGCACCTGGTCCGAGGGCCGGGCGGCCGAGATCATCCTGCCGGCCGCCCAGCCCATCCACCATGTGCGAATCGAGGCCCTGGCCCTTCTCGGGGCCAGCCATCCGAGCCAGGAGGTGGTGATCGAGGCCGGCGGGAAGGTGGTCTACGCGGGAAATTTGACCCGATTTCGCGGCAACATCATCGAATTTGCCATTCCCGAGGCCGTTCAAGAAGAAAGCCTGGCGCTGGGATGGATGCGCCTGCGGTTGCGTTTTAAGGATGCGATCCGTCCGGTGGATCTTGGCATCAACACGGATAACCGGATACTGGCGTTGGGGCTTGAGGCGATTACCCTGTTCTGATTATTTTCCCATGAATGCCGTTACCGTCACCAATCTGAGCAAAGCGTACAAACAGTACCACCGGCCCTGGGCCCGGCTGGCCGAATGGGTTCTGCCCGGCGCCCGGCCGCGCCATAGCCGCCATTGGGTGTTGCAGGGCGTCAATTTTCATGTCCGATCGGGCGAAGCGGTGGGCATCGTCGGGATCAACGGCGCCGGCAAGAGCACGCTGCTCAAGATCATCACCGGCACCGCCCAACCGACCACCGGCCGGGTCGAGATCAACGGTCGGGTGGCGGCCCTGTTGGAACTCGGGATGGGGTTTCATCCCGAATTCACCGGCCGCCAGAACGTTTTCATGGCCGGCCAGTTGCTCGGGTACAGCATCGAGGAGATCGGCGGCCGGATGGCGGACATCGAGGCCTTTGCCGAGATCGGCGATTACATCGACCAGCCGGTGCGGGTCTACTCGAGCGGCATGCAGATGCGCCTGGCTTTCAGCGTGGCTACGGCCAACCGGCCGGATCTGTTGATCGTCGACGAGGCCCTGGCGGTGGGGGACGCCTATTTTCAGCACAAATGCATGCTGCGGATCCGTGATTTCAAGACCAGCGGCACCACGCTGCTATTTGTTTCGCATGCCGACGAGGCGGTGCGCATGCTCTGCGACCGGGCTTTGCTGCTCGAGGACGGGCGTATCGTCAAGGACGCAGGCGCCGCCGAGGTGATGGACTACTACCGCGCCGGCCAGGTGCGCCGCTGCGAGGCGGATGAAGACCGGCAGGCCCTGACCATCCAGGAGCACAAACCGGAGCAAGCTCGTGCCGGCAAAACGACTCTGTCACGCGAGACGCTGGGTGGGATACACGCTAAAGTGATGGGTACCGAGCCGATCATCAGGTCCGGCGATCGGGTTTCGGTGTGTATCGGCGCAACCCTGGAGGAAGACTGTGCCGATCCGCACATCGGCTTCGGCGTGCGCACCCGCATGGGCATCGTGGTTTACGAAGCCAACACTTACACCCTTGGGCGGCGGACCCGTCCGGTGAAAAGCGGTGAAACCCTGGAGGTCGATTTTCATTTCAACTGCGCCCTTTATCCGGGCACCTACGAGTTGATGGTCGGGGTGGCGGACGGCGGCTTCGGCACGGGTTCGTTCGAGCGGGCCTTTTTCTTCGACCAGGCCTTTTTGATTTTCGAGGTGCTGCCGGGGCGCGAAAACGGATGGCAGGGGATCTGGGATTTATGTCCCGAGGTGAGCGTCCACTAGTTGAGAGTTCCCGTTTACCGCTCGCGGAAACGAGATACTGCCAAGTTGCGAGAAAGTTCAGCCCTCTTTATTTTTTAAGGCAGACGTGTTCAGCATTGAAAGAGGAGAGAAATTGAAATCGATTCCGGGTTTTTTAAAAGCCAAATTAGCGAAGCCACCCAACCGTTTAAGCAGAGCCACGCAATCGCTCATTGCCAGAGAGCATCTGGGAGAGGACTTTTTTGGAGGCTGGGTCCCGGAGGATATTGATTTATTCAGACGCTATTATGTCCAAACAGAAGGAACCGCAGGTTTCATCACTGACTTTCTTGGCGTTAAAACCAGGGGCAATCTAGTGCCGTGGGCACAGCATCTAGAGGGAAAATGTATTGGGGACCTACCGATACCGGACGATTCAGTGCGCGCCGAGGCGATCGAGTATTATGCTTTATTGCATAGTTATGAGCAGTCTTTGAAAGATTCATTTACCCTCATTGAATTGGGCGCCTCATTTGGCGCTTGGATTTGCACAGCCGGAGTGATCGGACGTCGAATGAACAAAAAGGCCGTAAATTTAGTGGCTGTTGAGGCGAGCAGATTCTTATATGATCTGATTTCCCCGCATTTGGCTGACAATGACATTAGAACTAATTCCGGCGAAACGTCTGATTCACTGAATGGAACGAAATTTTCCGTTCGTCTTGTCCATGGAGCGGTGGCCACCAGACCCGGCACGTTATATTTTCCGGTTGTTCATAGCGCAGGTGAAAATGGTGGCCAGGCGACGGACAAAATCTCCGAAGAGGACTATGTGGGCAGACAGGTTCAATATGAAGAAGTGCCCGCCGTGACGCTTTCGGAAATATTTGACTCTTTGAAATCAATTGATTTGCTGCATGTCGATATTCAGGGAACCGAGTCGGAGGTGATTCAGAACGAGGCAGAGCTGATCGGGGAACACGTGAGACATATGTTCGTCGGAACCCACAGTCGCAAGATTGAGGGCGAATTAATTGAATGCCTACACCAGCATGGGTGGATACTGCTTCGTGAACGGCCGACACGATTTTCTTTTCGCAGCGATAGAAAGTGCCAAGTGGGGATGACGACGCGCGATGGGGGCCAGTACTGGCAAAACACTGCCCTAAAGAATCGCTAAGATTGAGAACCAATCTACGCTCTCCATCTATCTTTCTATCTGCGGAGATTTGTTTTCGACCCCGAAGAATCCTGGCCTTCTATCCCAATCAATGACATTTTCCCAACCCGGCTCAGCGTACCTGAAGGATCACTACGACACCGCCTACTTTCTGACCGATTGCGGTGGATACCACGATTTTGTCCGCCACCGGGGCAGGGTGATCACCGATGCGCGCTTAGGGGCACTGGCCGATCTACTGCTGCACCGCCATCCGCGCCGGGTGCTGGATTTGGGCTGCGGCCGCGGAGAGCTGACCTTCCAGGCCGCCCGGCAGGGCGCCGAAGTGGTGGCGGTGGATTATTCCGCTGCGGCCCTGGAGTTGGCCGAATCCTGTTTTGGCGACAACCCTGAACTGCGGCAGAGAGTGGTTTTTCATCGCACGGCGGTCAGCGAACTGGCCCTGGACGGCCGATTCGATGCCGTCGTGGCTGCCGACCTGGTGGAACACCTCTCGCCGCCTGAGGTGGAGGCGCTTTTTGATCTGGTGGCCCGCCATCTGGCGCCCGGCGGTTTCTTTGTGGTGCATACCTTTCCCAACCGGTGGTACTACGATTACGACTATCCCAGGCAGCGGCGGGCCGCGGCCGCCCGGGGGATCGACCTGCCGGCCGACCCGCGCAGCGATTACGAGAAACAGATGCACATCAACGAGCAGAGGCCTCAGATTTTGCGCCGTGGCCTGAGCCGTTTTTTTCCGCACCTGCTCTTTTGGTTTGCCGCCCCCGAAGATCCGGCCGGCAGCCTGGTGCGCCCCTTTTCGCGCCGTGAGATGGCCTCGGCCAGGGACCTGTTCGCCGTCGCGGCCCGCCGGCCCTTGTCGCCCGCCCCCATTGCCGCCATCCTGGCACCGACCCCGCCCCTGCCCCCGGATGAGGCTGCTGCGGTCGATCTGAATGCGACCGGCCCACCGCCCGCCCTCATCAAGGCGGGCGAGCGGTTCTGGCTGGTGGTTCGGATTCACAACCGCAGCCGGTTTCAACTCAGCGGCCGGGGGGCGCACCCGGTGCTGCTTTCCTACCACTGGTGCGACGCCGCCGGCGGGTACGCGGTTTTCGACGGCCTGCGCACCTCGCCGGGATTGATACCACCGGGCGCCGCTGCAGCGGTTCACATGCTCACCGAGGCCCCGCCGCGGCCCGGACGCTACCGGCTCCAGCCGCGGCTGGTGCAGGAAGGTGTTCGCTGGCACGAAGGGCAGGGGTGGACGGCGCGGGCAGATTGTGAGATTGAGGTGGTCGCCTGAGGTTTCCGGGACTTGCTTGCAGCCGCAAAACCCGGATCACGAATAGAATCCGCACCCCATGCAACGGTTCATCACTTAAAATGCCATATTCGCCAAGAGATCCCCATGCCCTCTGACCCGCCATCGGCCTCCCGTCCTTCCCCCCTCGACCGGCTGCGCCGGATTTACCGGCGTTTGGCAACCCTGCCGTTTTGGGGGAGGTTTATCGCCCTGCCCTTGTCGTTGTATCGCCTGCCGGCCCTCGCGGGCCAGGTCCGGCGGATTGAAGCGGAACTGGATGCGGAACGCGAGCGCTTCCACCGCGAAGCGGCCCGGACTTATCCTGACGAGATATACCATTTTCTTGAGGAACAATTTCGCGGCAGCCGAGAGGATCTGGAAAAGCGGCTGATCCATTACCTGCCGCTGGTTCAAGCCCTCCCGCCCCCCCCCTGGCCCTTGCCACTTCTTGATCTGGGCTGCGGGCGGGGCGAGTGGCTCGATCTGCTGGCCCGCCACGGGGTCCCGGCCCGGGGGGTGGACTGCAGTCCTTTGATGATTGCCGATTGCCGGAAGCGCGGTCTTGATGTGGCGGCCGGCGACGCCCTGGATTTTCTTAAATGCCTGCCGGCCGATCAGGTGCCGGCCGTCAGCGCCATTCAGTTTATCGAACACTTGCAGCTTCCGGTGCTGGCGGAACTGTTGCAGGAGATTTTTCGCGTTTTGCGCCCCGGCGGCCTGGTGCTGCTGGAAACACCCAACCCGGAAAACTTCCAGGTCGGTGCCTACTATTTCCGCCTGGATCCCACTCACCGGGATCCGGTTCCCCCGCCTTTGACCACCCACACCATGGCTGCCGTGGGGTTCATCCATATCCGGGTGCTGCGCCCGGAAATCTTTGAACCGCCCATCTTCGAGGATCCGCGCCTCAACCGTTTTTTTTGTGCTGCCATGGATTATGCCGCCTACGGCTACAAGCCCGATGCAAATCCGGATTGACGGCCCCTTTAGCGGCTCCTACTCCCTGGCCCTGGTCAACCGGGAGATGGCCCTGGCCCTGGAAGCATTGCTCCCCGGCGCGGTAAGTCTCTCCTTTGAGTGCCGGCCCGATCCGCAAAAGGCTTACAGACCCGAGCCCGCTTTTTTCGAGGACCATCGCCGGGAGGCCGAACTGTGGTGGCGCGGTGAACGGATGCGGGCCGCCGGTGAATCCCCGCGGGTGGTCCTGTTCAACTCCTGGCCGCCGCTGGTGCCGGTGGAGCGGTTCTGTGATCAGAAAGACGGGCAGCGACCTCTTTTTTTGACCAACGCCTACGGTTGGGAGGAAAGCCGCTTTCCCCCCGAGCACGCCGCGGCCTTCAACCGGGCTCTGGACGGGTTGACGGTCATGTCCGCCTTCGTGGCCAAGACCCTGGCGGACAACGGCGTTTTTCGCCCCATGATTCCGGTGGGCCTGGGGGCCGATCACATTTTACGCACCAAACCGGAATCCGGTTCGGAGGATCTGGGGGCCGGCTACCGGTTTTTGCACGTCTCCTCCTGTTTTCCGCGCAAGGGTCTGGACGTCCTGCTCGGGGCCTACGGCCGGGCTTTTACCGGCGCCGACGCGGTCACCCTGGTGGTCAAGACCTTTCCCAATCCCCACAACGACGCCGCATCCCAGGTGGCCGATTTCCGGCGCCATCATCCGGACCCGCCGGCCGTGGTCCTGATCGACCGGGACCTGCCTCCGGGACGTATCGTGGATCTGTACCGGCGCTGCCACTGTGTGGTGGCCCCATCCCGGGGCGAGGGCTTCGGCCTGCCTCTGGCCGAGGCCATGCTGCTGGGGCTGCCCGTGATCACCACCGGGTTCGGGGGGCAGATGGATTTTTGCCATCCGGCCACCGCCCGGCTCATCGATTACCGCATGCAGGCGGCCCGGTCCCATCTTAATCCCTTCGCTTCGGTCTGGGCCGAACCGGACCCCGATCACCTGGCACGCCTGCTGCGCGCACAGTTTGAGGAAGCCCCGGAGGTTCTCGCCGCGCGCACCGCCGCGGCCCGCAAGCAGATCGGAGAACGTTTCACCTGGCAAGCCTGCGCCCGGCGTCTGCTCGATTTCATCACGGATCTGAAAGAGCGCAGGGTCGATCGGGTCAAAACCTCGCGTCCGTCCAGGCCCCGCGCCGCCCTGGTGACCACCTGGAACACGCGCTGCGGGATCGCCGAGTATTCGCGCCAGTTGCTGCCCCCATTGCTCGATGAGTTGGAGATCGTTATCCTGGCCCCGCATTTCGGGGACGCCATCCGGACCGACGAGCCCAACGTACACCGCATCTGGTGGCACCACGATTTTTTTTACGCCATTCCCCGTTTTCTGGCCGCGCACCGGATCGGCCGGATCCTGATCAACTTTCATTTCGGTTTTTTTTCCCGGCCCCGGTTCCGGAATCTGCTGCGCCGGTTGCGGCTTATGGGCGTTGCCACGACCATTGTCTTTCACGCCATCCGCACCGAAACCATGGATGTGCGTCCCCTGGTCCGGGAGCTGGCCCGGGTCTACCGGTTGCTGGTGCACAACGTGGATGATCTCAATTTTTTCCATGCGTTGGGCCTGGTTCACAACAGCGCCTTGTTGCCCCACGGCGTGGCCGGCCCCAAGTATCGCCCACGACCTTCGTCCATGGTACTGCCCGCCGCTTTTCGCCGGGGCGGCTTTATCGCTTCTTTCGGGTTCTTGATGCCTCACAAAGGGATTTTGGAGCTGATCCGGGCCTTTGCCCGCCTTGCTCCGGCACATCCGCAACTGTGCCTGCTGCTGCTCACCTCCTTTTACCCCAAGGATGAGGTGCTCGTATATTACCGGGATTGTCTGGCGGCCATCTCCGAGACGGGCCTGGCCCAGCGGGTGGGCCTGGTCACCGATTTTCTGCCCGCCGAGGATATTCGGGCCCTGCTTTTACGGGCCAGACTGATAGTGTTTCCTTATCAGCACAGTGCCGAATCCTCTAGCGCGGCGGTGCGCCTGGGGCTAGCTTCCGGTGCGCCCACGGCGGTTACTCCGCTGCCCATTTTTGAGGATGTGGGAGGTGTCGTTCACCGCCTGCCGGGTACAACCCCGGCGGATCTGGCCCGGGGGATCGATCGGCTCCTTGCGAACCCGGATCAAATAGCCGCCAAAGGCGAGGTGCAACAGCGCTGGTTGGCGGTTTTGCAATGGCCGGTGGTGGGCAAGGCCATTGCAGGTCTGATTAATGGGGCCAAGCCGTGGCCAAAAGTCGCTCAACCCTTTACCCGGCATAGGCTGGATTGATTTTCTCGCATAAAAAAAACTTGCCCAACGCTATACTTCGGTGTATAAGCCCAATACAGTTTCGAGATTGATAATGAGCGATTTGTTTTCAAACTGAGGAATTTTCGTGCTCTTCAGCTTTCCAGCGAACACTATTTACGGCGACCGGCTCCCTTTGTTGGTTAGTCCTGATGCGACACGAGACCTGCCTGAAATCGCCTTGATATCCCAAGGAGGGTTATGAGCGGATAACCTTATCAGATAGGCATGCGTGAACATCGGGAAGCCCGAGAGCGGGTTTTTTCCGCTATTTCGATTTCAGTTAGATTCCAGTACAAGGCGTCTAAAACTTATCTTAGGAGGAAGACACCATGGCTCAGTACACGAACAAAGAATGGATCAACCTTTACTATCTCACTCTGTTCGGTCGGCCGGCGGATTATGAAGGCTACCTTTACTGGAACGACCTTCTGGAAAATGGCGGGATGACCATAGGAGAAATGAGCAACCATCTCGTCTATTCAGGTTATTTGCAGTTTAGCGGCGGGTCGGAGAATTTTGCCGAGTCCTTCCTTACTAATCTGTACGAGAACCTGTTCAACCGCGATATCGATGATGACGGCCTCCAGTACTGGTTGGGCGAACTCGACGCGGGGCGGGTTACCCACGCCGCACTGGCCCAGACCATCATCTGGGTGTCCGGCCAGGCGACTGAAGAAGACAACAACTGGGACGACCGGTTGACCATGGAAAACAAGTTGGCGTCGGCTGAGCACGCCCTCAACATGATGATCGACCAGGAGATCCCTTACAGTGATCAGTTGGGATACGACTTGGAGGCCTTCATTGCGGGTACTACCGCCGGCGACGCTTCATTGAACCAGACCCTCAACGAGATTAACGCCTATTTCTCGCTGGAAAAGACTTTTACCCTCAAGGAGGTCTACACGGCCGAGGTCACCGAAGACGTGGTGGTCACCATCGAGCCGGAGATCGAAACGGTCACCTACTGGGGTTACAATCCCCACGGCCATGACGAGACCGGGGTCGACAACCTCGACGGGGACAATCCGGACGGCAATGACAACGGGTTGACTAACGAGGGGCCCCTGGATGGTGGGGTACCGTTAGAGGATCTACTTAGCTTTATCGAAACTTATCTGGCTGTGAACTTTAGAGATCTTGGCCTTTACGATATTAACGAGTCGCTCCAGGCCATTCGCGACATCACCTTTGCGGGCATCTTTGACAATGTTCAAGGTGGTTTCGGCGATGGCGACTACACAGGCAATTACGAGATTTCCGTGACCCTTTCCGACGGCACCATCAATAGTGCTATCGTCGAGTTGAGTGAGAACCAGTTCGAGTTCATCCACAATCTGCTGTTCGATGAGGAGGGCAACTCGCGTCTATTCGAGGTGGAGGTAAAGACCTGGCCTGAGGTTTACCTGAAAGATGCTGATGGCAATATCGTCCTTGATGCGAACGGCGAGCCAATTACCGTCAATCTGTATGAGTTTGTGGTCGAAGAGGGTGAAACCACATACACGCAGGTCCCCATCGTCCTGACCCCGACCGAAAACAATGGTGGGACCGAGGAAGTAGGTTTTACAGGCGATGGCAACGACACCATCGTCGCCGGGCGCCTAGATTTGCTGCATGGGGCTTACATCGACGGAGGCGGCGGTTATAACACACTTGAAATCGATGCCAAGGGATACTTCGCACAGCCCAAGGAGCTGCTGAACATTCAGAAGATCGTCATTGAAAACCTGCCCAATGTCTACACGGACGTTGTAGACGGAGAGCCCGTTTCCACCTATCCAGACCTGGACAGTGATTCCTATGCCAGCCTGGACAACTCCATAATCGACTTGTCCCGGGCAACTTCGCTTGAGGAGTTGGTGATCTCTGAAGGCGCTTACGAGGGCCTGGAGTTGGGTAACTCCCAGTACCCGGGGACGCTGACGGTCGTCGGCATCCGCAACGGTGCGGAAACCGTTCTCGACGGCGGATTTTACCATAATGTAAACCTCCATTACAGCGAATTACAGGGGGCGGGCGTAAACCTGGTGTTCAATAACCTGGATATGCAGCCCAACACGGTTCTGAACGTCGCCCATAACTCCGATACCCTCAATATCGAATCCACCGGCGGCGGCAACACCATTGCGGACGCCGACCTGGGCGGGCAGGTAAGCACCATCAACATCACCGGTGACGCTCGCCTGTACATCGCCGGCGATCTCGGCCAGAGCCTGCACGCGGAAAACCCCATCCTGATCGATGCGTCGGCCAACACCGGCGGCGTCAACCTCAACATGAGCGGGATCGAACAGCTCACCTACCTCGGTTCGAGCGCCGACGACCGCATCATTGTCGACACCGACGATGCCGAGTATACGACGTTGCACTGGATGCCTGAAAACGACCAGTCCGTTACCATCATCGACACCGGCGGCGACAACTACTACGAGATCGATACCGACGTGGCGGTGATCGTCGACGGCGACGGCAACAGCAACTACGAGGTGGATGCCAGCTATGTCGACATCACGGCCGGCACGGGCGACAGCGTTTACGAGATCGAAGGCTACGATATAACCATTACCGACGGCGGCGGAGATAACTACTTCGTTATTTCGGAAGCCTACTCGGCAGACATCACCATCGCTGGAGACGGCGACAACACCTACTGGATGGATGCGGTTGAGGTCAATATCGAAGCTGCGGGCGACGGGGACAACGATTTCGAAGGCCACGTGGTCAACATGACTGCCGTCGTGGGCGACGGTGACAACAAGTTTGACATCAAGGCTTACGATTCTCCGCAGACCAGTGTCTGGTATCTGGAGGATGACTTCGATACCAGCGTGAGTATCACCGCCGGCGACGGCAGCAACGAAATTAACATTTATACCAGTCCGTTTAACGATCTGGTAGGGGCGGTTACGGCTGTTGTTGAAGACGTCCTGGGCACCGATATAGACACACTATTGGGGTATACGGTTGAAGAACTGACCGATTATATCGACAACCTTGAGATTAATCTTGACTCATTTACGATCGAAGAAGTCATTGATGACCTTTTCGGTACCGGCCTGCACTTTCTCCAGCCCGTTACCATCGATATCGTCGTCGGCGACGGCGGCAACGTAGTTAACATTCCAGGTTTGCCGTATGATCTTGCAGGGCAAGTTGTTGATTTTGCAGCAGATTTTCTCAATATCCCAGACTTTCTCGACGATATCGTCGATCTGGTAGGCGATGCGCTGAGCTACATCACCGGCGTTTTGACCACGGCTAACATCGAAACAGGAGCCGGTGCGGACGAGATCCTGGTGGCCGGCTCGGATATCACCATTTCTTCGGGGGCCGGAGACGATGTCATCACCTTGGTCGGCATCGACGCGGACTATGTCTCCAACGGTGCCGTTCTGGACATCGATACCGGCAGTGGCGCAGACCTGATCAAGCTGGGTGCTGCCCTGGATTCGTCCTTCCTGGCCACCGGTACCATCACCGCCATGGAAGGCTCAAAAATTACCGGCGAGAACGTCACCCTGTTTGTCAACACCATTGCAGATCTGCGGGCTGCCGAACTCTCCGGCATCACCAAGGTCATTCTGGACGACGATTCGTTCAATTACCTGGATGCTGCCCAGGCCAACGATGATGCTGCTGTTGGTCAAAACGCAATCCTGACCCTGACCGCCGAACAGTTCCTCGCTATCGGCGCAGAGAATTTCAGTGTGGAAGGTTCGATTTTCCATACTCACGCTTTCATCAAGATAATCGTTACGGAAAGCACCTCCTTGACCGATTTGGGTGTCGACAACCTCTCCAGCAATATCGATCTGTATCTCGAGATTGAAGACGGCGTCACCCTGACCATGACCGCACAGCAGCTTCACGAGAACGTTGCAGATGGCGGCATCTACCTGGCCAACGACGGCAACACCGATGTGGCCAGCGGCAGGGTCGTGATCAACCAGGCCGGTCTCTACTTCGATCCGTGGCACAATACGGACCTTTATAACGGTGAAGAATACGGCGATCATGTCGGCGACCCTTACTACGGCGGCTCTTTGGCGGACGACTTTTCGTCAGAGAACGTAACCGTGCATCGTACTCCGGTTACCGAGGGCCCCAACGCCGGCTACAACCGTCCGGAAGACGAGCCCAACTCGGATGTGATCACCATCGATTCCACCGGTGCGATCATTAATCAGGGCGCTTTCTCGTCCTGGGTCAGCAGTCTGGAGATTGTCGGCGACCACGATGTGATCTTCACCGGCGCCATCGATCTGGGCGACGACTTCGTGGTGGATTTTTCGACTCTCGAGGCCGTGGTAGAAAACCTGACTCTGGCCAACTTCCAGGATGTCAAACAGATCCGCGGCAACGGGCTGGACGGATACGAAACCACCATCTACGTCAAGATGACAGGAACGCCGGACGATCCGTCAACCCCGGAAACCGATGAAACGGTCGTGCCGACCGTAGGCGGCGAGGATCTGGGCAACGGCGAATTCAGTGGGCTGGTTTCTTCAGGGGTGCGCCGCATCATCGTGACCGATATCAGCGATGGGGACACTTCTGCTTACGATGCCGAAAAAGCGGTCATCTATCTTTGCGACACCACCCAGGATCTGGAGGTCATCGGCCTGCGTGGCAACTACAATGCCGAGCTGGAAATCTACCAGGTCCAGTGGGGCATCGAGTTCGAACTGCAAGGCGACGGTACGGTCGAATACACCACCAAGGCCAACGGCGATCCGGCATATTCCAACGTCGGCTCTTTTTACGCCCAGTTCCAGTGGGCCAATGCCTCGGCGGTGGTCAATATCAACAACCAGGGCACTGAACTGACCACCCGCTCGCTGCATGTCGAGAAGATCGACATCGATAACGCCGGGTCGATCACCATCAATGTCGAGGACGGCAACCTCATCGTCGATACCATCGACGGAGAGAACGGTGAAGGCGGGGTCGAAACCCTCGATATCAACTCGGATTACAACGTCCAGATCGTTGACGATCTGCCCGGCACCCTGACTTTCATCGACGTCTCCGATGTTGCCGGCACTTTCACGGCCGTCATCGATGAACCTGCGGGAGACTTCAGCTTTATCGGTTCCGCAGGCGGTTCCTACTTGACCCTTCTTGACTTTGTGGCCACTGACGACACGGACATTGACGGCGGGGTCGGCGGTGTGGTGCTGACCATCGGTGCGGATGAAGGTGGAACAGACATTGTAAACCTGAGCCAGGCTACGCTGGATAATGTGGAAGGCATCGTTCTGGAAGACGGTGCGACGGTCATTCTGACCAACGCCCAGCTCCAGATTATCGGCGAAGCCAACATCAGCCTGTTAGACGACGCTGACGGCGCCGTCCTGGAAGTGAGCGGGCTGAACGACCAGGTCTTCGATTCGACCAACATCGCCGACGGGATCACGGTCAACGTGACCCTGGCTCAAGGCGCCTGGACCCTGCATGCGGACACGGACCTGAGCAACGTCGACAGTTTTTCGATGCTCGACAACGCCGAAATGACCCTCACGGCTGACCAGCTGGTCCAGCTCGCCGAATCCTTTGCCGAGAACGGGGCCATCAACGGCGAGGTGGATGCCACCAATACGATCCACATCACCGGTGTCACCCAGGCCCATCTGGACTGGGAAGTCAACTACGAAGGCACCGAGTACTCCTTCCGCCAGGTTCTGGGCGAACTGAATGCCCTGCTCGGTGCTGAATCCGAGTCCACCATCACCATCGTCGAAGATGTAACCCTCTACGCCTCCACCCTGAACGCGGCGGCCGTGGGCGGTTTCGAACTGATCGCAGGCGAGCCGGGACTGCGCGTCGATGTGATCATGGATGCCGAACCAGTGGGGATAGACGCCGAGAACGGTGTGACCTCGCGCGGTGTGGCCTCCTACGTGGTTACGGAGTTTAGCGACCAAGTCGGAGATTGGGCCCAGTTCTTCGTCTGCAACAGCACCGAGGGCCTGCAGGAACTCGGGCTGCAGGGCAACGGCGGCAAACATATCGTTTTCAGCGGAGTCAAGTGGGGCGTGACTTTCCTGCTGGAAGGTGACGGACTGGCCCAATGGACCGAGGCCGAAAAAGTCCAGAACGAATTCGCCGATGACTGGAATCAGTCCAACATCGGTGCACTGTACGCCAATTTCTATACCGACCATGCGCCGGCTGTAGTGAACATTAACAACCAGGGCGTTCTTTTGGGCGACGCTTCCGACGGGGGCCTGCGCAGCCTGATGGTGGACGGCATCGACATCGACAACGCCGACAGCCTGACGATCAACATCGCAGACGGCAATGCCGAGATCGGTTTAATCCAGGGCGACAGCCTGGATGCGCTTGATCTGAACGCCGACTTCAACCTGACCATCGATTATGCTCTGGATGCCGCCAATATCGAATCCATCGACGCCACGGGCGTGGTGGGCACTTTCGATGCCACTCTGACCGGTGAGGTGGACGATGCGTTTGCCTTCGCCGCGGGTGCCGGCGGCACGACCCTGACCCTGGCGAGTTTCAGTATCGGAGAAGACGCGGACGTCACCATCGACGGCGCCGCAGGCGATCTTACGCTAGTCATCTACAGTACGACCGATCTGTCGGATGCAACACTGACCAGCGTCGATGCCGTGCAGATCGACACCGCCGGCGCTGTGGCGGCCGTTTCGCTGACCCTGACCTGGGAACAGGTGGATGCCATCGGTCCGGCCAACATCACCGAGATCGATCCGGACGACGAATACACCGCCACCTTGCACATCGAGGGCTATGACGGTTCCTATTTCGACGTGGATGATCTGGGCGACGGGGTCGTGATCGGCACCGTGACCACGGCCCAAGGCGCTATCGCCTTCGATCCGACCGCAGACTTGGCCGGCGCCGATCTGATGGTCTCGGCCGACTCGGAAGTGACCATGACGGTCGATCAGTTCCTGGCCCTGGCTTCGCTGACCGGCGCCGATGACGGCACCGGGGATGCCGAGAATTCCATCCTCCACCTCACCGGCCTGACCCAGGCGCACATCGATGCCGGCTTCGATCTTGCCGCGGTGACCGGTTTCACCCTGGGCACACTTTCCCTGGCAGAAGACGTTGTGCTGGGCGAGTTCAACGAAAATTTCATGCTGGACAGGGCTGTCAATCTTAACGGCTTCCAGGTCGTCTTGGAAGACGGCCAGACACTGACGCTGACCACCATCGAGCAGGCCGACGGGCTCGTGGTCGGCGGCGGCACCGATACGACCCTGGCGCTCTACTTCGACCAGAATCAGATCCTGGGCGAAGATGATCAGGTGATCAGCGGCGGTTTCGGCCCCTTCGACACCTTCGATGCCTCCGGTTGGAGCGTCACCACCGTCAAGATGCTCCACGACCTGGTCGAGAACCGCGACATCGAGTTGTTCCAGGATATCGACTCAGCCATCTGCATCCACATTTACGACGCTCAGGACATGGGCGTTGTCATCCCCATCAACCGCTGCCTGACCATCGAAGAAGGCGTGACCGTCGATGGTTTCATGGTGCTCAACGACTACCAGGGCGACAGCTCGGTGGTGACCCTCAACCTCACCCTGGAAGGCGGTGCCAAGGTCGACGGCAACATTCGCCTGACCACTGTTGCGGCCGAGGATCAGTACGGCAACCCGCTGACCCAGAACTACTTCGACCAGTTGACCATCAACTCCAATGTGGGGGCGGACGATCCGATCCACAACACGGTCAATATCATCTCCGGCGACATCGATCCGACCCCGTCTCCGGTCGGCGGCGGCGGCCCCCTGGGCACGGCTTTGGAGAACAACCTGCTCGACGTCGTGATCAACGCCAACGCGGACCTGATTGTCGAGGGTGACATCGTCTTCAACTCGGTCGATGAGATTCCGGATCACGATGCCATCGGTGTCGGCATGGACGACGCGGTGCTGGTCATCAACGGCGTTGCCGATGTGACTCTGGGCGGGATCGACACCACCGACGAAGATCTTGATTCGCTGGCCATCACCAATAACTCTACCGGCGTGCTGACGCTGACCCTGGACGACGACGCGGTGGCCATCGGTGACGAGAACATTACCATCAACGGCGCCACCGGCAGCGGCGGCGTCGACCTGATCATCGCCGACAGTGAAGATCTTGACCTGTCCGGTGCCGCGCTCTCGGGTATCAACAACGTCACTCTGACTGACGCCGAACTGACGCTGACCCTGGATCAGGTCCTGGATATCGGCCTGGCGAACATTGTGGCCGCCGACGGCGGCACTGATGGAGATACGATAGCAGCAGGTATCCTGAACATAGTCGGCATGGACGACCGCATACTGGATGTGGACGACCTGGGCGACGGCGTAACCCTTGGCACCATCACCATGGCTTCGGGTGACTGGACCCTGGATCCGGCCACGGATCTGACGGGCGCCGAAATGATCATCGTGCCCGAGGGCGGCACCGTGATCATGACCATCGATCAGTTCCAGGCCCTGAGTGGCAACGGAACGATCATCGGTGTGGATGCCGAGGGCAACGCAACGACGGATTACACGATTCAGATCACCGGCCTTACCCAGGCCGATGTGGACGAAGGGCTGGATCTGTCCGGTGTCACGGCGGACAACGCCGTGCTGAGCCTGGCTTCGGGTGCCGGCGACATCCTGATGGGTCTCTGGGATCCGATCGAATACGATTGGACAAGCCAGGTGGATCTGGGCAACTTCGCCATTCATCTCGAATCCGGCGATCATATCACCCTGATCAACTACGATCAGGCCAACGGCCGTACCATCGACGGGCCGGCTGACGCCGTGGTTTCGCTCGGATTCGTCACCGGGCTTGGGCAGATCGATATCGACCTCAGAGACGGTTTTGAAAACTTGGTCTTTGGCATCGATACCGGTAACTACAACGGATCTTTTACCCTGCAGGTACTCGACGAGCTGCTCGAGGGCATGAATGTCGAACAGATCCTCGCCTTCCTCGATTCTGCCATTACGGTGGAAATCCTGGAACGCGAAGACATGCCCGGCATCCCCCTTTACGAGTATCTCGAGACCTACCGCAACGTGGTGGTCGAGGAAGGCGTCACGGTCGATGCGGTCGATGGTGTTTCCCTGATCTTCGCTGACCTGACCGTCGATACCGTGGTCAAGACCCTGGATCTGCATCTCATGGGCGGCGCCACAGTACTGGGCGACATCGATTTGAGCATCCTGAAACCGGAATACGACGGGCTTTTCGCCCCCAAGTACTTCGGCACGCTCACTATCTTCTCCCAGGGCAACGAACCCAACAGCTTGGATGATATCACCGCCGGCGTCGAAGACGGGCCCAGCGAAAACGACCTGCTCGACATCGTGGTCAACGCACAGCAGGATCTTTCCATCGACACGATCACTTTTTCTTCAGTGCAGCGGGATGATGAAGACCCGAACGATGCCACGGCCACTTTCACCGTCACGGATACCAGCACCGCCAATGTCAACGTCGGCGAGATGAATCTCGACGACAACGATGTAACCCATCTGGTGGTCAACAATCTGGGCACCGGCACCCTGGGTGTGACCGTGGACGAAGGCATCAATGCGGCGCACATCGAAGACGTCCAGTTTCTGGGCGACCATATCGCGTTGACCATTGCGGGAGATGACGTCATTGAAGAGGGCGTAACCGACGCCGATGCGGTGGATCTCTCCGCATACACCCTGGACGGCGTTTCTTCCATCGCTTTTGAAAACGGTTCAGAGCTGACTCTGGACGCGGATCAAATCGCGGACATCGGAGCCGCCAACCTGAGTGTTCTGCCGGAAGACGGTGTCCCTGAGCCCACGGCGGAACTCAACATCGTCGGTTTTACCGAGGCGCACCAGGGGCTCGACCTGGGCAGTATCGCCGGCCTCAAAGTAGAGTCCATCACCCTGGATGCGACAGCCGGAGACACGTTCACTTTTGACGGCACCATTAATTTTGAGGTGGGTACCATCTATGTGCCCGACGGGGTGACTGTCGAAATCGATGCGGATATGTATGAAGCCATGGGTTGCCCGGAGATCATGGGCACTGGTGTTGCCGATGGTGATGGCAACTACGACATCACCGTCAACCTGCGCGATTTCGCCAACGACAACGCGGATATCGATCTTAGCCATATTTATGCCGCCCATGCCAACCTCTACGTGGCCGACGACGTGGGCGAGCTGAACTACAATTACGATGCCGATCTGCTCGACCCGGATTACATTGCCAACCTGGATGTGCCGGACGATGTACTCATCTTCGGCGTGTGGAACCTGGGCGATGGAATAAACACGGGCTACTGGGAATCTCAAACCGATCTGGGAAGCTTCGCCATCCATCTGACAGACGACCAGGAGATCCGGCTGCTGACTTACGACCAGGCCGATGAGCGTTTCATTGACGGGCCTGACACGGCGGTGGTTTCCCTTGACCTGCTGTATGCAGATCTGCCGATTGGCGATGGCGAATTCTGGGATAGAGAGGGAATCGACTGCTCCAACTTCAGCGGCGAATTCGAGCTGGAGATCCTGAGGAATCTGGTTCTCGGCCAGTTCTGGCAGTATGATGAAAACGTCGAAAAGATCCTTTACAACCTGATCGGTGATATCGCGGTGAGGGTCACGAGCTGGGATGAACTTCCCGGCGGGGCTCTGCCTGGTGCGATGGGCTACGACCGTGACTTCATCGTTGACGTCGGCGAGACGGTTCTGGGCGGTCTGGTCTTCGCCGATGTCACCGGAGAGCGCTACCTCGAGAACCTCAATGTCTTCCTCCTGGGCGACTCGACCATTACGCACACCATCGATATCGGCACTCTCGTGCCTGTGGACACAACCGAATACGATCAGCAGTTCTTCAGAACACTGACCATCGACTCCGTGGGCACGGCCGATCCTGCGGATACCGATGAAAACGAAATCTGGTACATCGTCGGCGGCGATCCATCATACGGTGCGACCGAAAACAACCTGCTGGACGTGGTGATCAACGCCGAAAACACGTTGACCATCCGGGGTATCGAGTTCAGCTATATCGCG
This sequence comes from Desulfobacterales bacterium, assembly GCA_963668645.2. Classification (GTDB taxonomy): domain Bacteria; phylum Desulfobacterota; class Desulfobacteria; order Desulfobacterales; family UBA2174; genus UBA2174. The sequence continues at coordinate 74,225 of CAXXWC010000019.1, read as the reverse complement.
AACTCTCTCACTGATGTGGATTACAACCCGCTGGCGAGCATCGGGGCCGAGATTGCGGTGCATACCGGCGTTGACGGCATCGTCAACATCTGGACCCTCGACGCTGTCGCCGATCCGAATATTGATGCCCTTTCCCTAGTGCATGCCAGTGAGGGGACGTTGAATGTCACCACGGTGGAGGTGCGAGACAGCTTCGACATTACGGCTGACGGCGACATCAACATTCTGACCGTCAACATGTCGGACAGCAACGACGGAAGTGAGGCGGACGACGGCCTGACCGACGTCACCATCACCGGCGCCGAGCTGGACGCCGATCTTGTGATTGATGACTTGAACGGCGATGCGCTGGCCGAAGTGGATGCTTCCGGTTTCATCGGAAGTCTGACCATCAACGACATCAACAACATCAGCGAGACCGACTTCAGTTTTGTCAGCGGCACCGGTATCACCGTGGCCGGGATCGATGGAGAAACACTGGATGCCGGCGGCGATGATGCCGGCTGGCACTTTGACCTCGAGGATGCAGCCGCCGGCAGCGTCCTGAACATCAACGGCGGGACTTACACCGGCGGCGACCTGCAGATTGATCTGGGCGCCAATGCCACCTTGCAGATTTCCGGCGTGGTGGATCTGAGCGCTCTTGGTGACGATCTGGTCATTACCGGCAACAGTGCCACCAATCCCATCGTAATCATGGACGGCGCCACTCTGATCCTGACCCCGGAGCAGGCCAGCAGCCTGTACATCGTCGGGGCGGGTGATGGCGACGACGAAGGTGACGACTTTACAGGCGTTGTCAATATTGTCGGCCTTACAGACGAAACAGGTGCTTTCGATCTGAGCAACATCTCCGAGGATGTTGCCGGCATGATCAGCTTCGGCGACGATAACGATGTTACATTGGATGCCGCAACAGCCCTTGGGTATTTCGGCATCACGCTGAATAACGTCGACGGAGCGTTCAACGCTGGGCAGAACATCCGCTTCATGACCTTTGAGCAAGCGGATGGCAGGGTGGTTGAAGCGGTTGGATTCGGAGAGGGAGAAGCGGCCACGGCGAATATCGTATTTCTGTTCACCGATGTCGGCGAGGGCGTCGACGCGGTCGATTGCTCGGGCTATGACGGAGAAATCGCCCGCCTATGGGTGAGCGAGCAGCTCGTGCAGAACAACCCGGACATCGATTTTGCCCAATTGGCCATCGATATCGTACGCGTCGAGTTCCCCATCGACATGCCGGCCGGCAGCTGGATCCCGGGTCTGGACGATGCCGAAGGATTCAGCAAGACTCTCGAATTCGTGTCCTTCGTGGGCACCTCACCCGACGGGCCGGTGGACGTGGTTGTCACCGACACCTTTGACATGACCTTTGTCAAGGACGTGACCATCGATCTGGGCGGCGAAGTTGAATTGGGCACCGTTCAGGTGAACAACGAGATCGCTTCGGGGGCGGTGAATCCGGAAACGGGGAACGAGATCAATCCGTCCTCGATCATTTTCGAAAAATTAACCATTAACGCCAAGTTGGGCATGGAAGGTACGGAGCCGGACGCCCAGGGCAACTTCACAGACTACGTGATCCATTATCCGGAACTGGTGCCTGAAAATTGGACGCCGGTCAGTGCAGGAGAGGATGGCCAGCGATTCCCGGATGCTGTCAACACGGTGGGCGATATCTCCAGCGGGGTCGGTTTCGACCTGATGGCAGTCGAGTTGAACACCTATGGCGCGGATCTGGAAACCGGCACCATCACCTTCGACGGCACCGGTACCGCCGAACTGGAAGTCAACGACCTGACCTATGCCGCATACTATGACCAACTGGTGGCGGCTTACGGTGCGGGAGACGACGCGGCAGCTTACGCGGCCGTGGTCGGGTTGATCAAGAACTTCGCTGGAGATTACATCGCCACGACACCGTTTAACATCGTCGATGGTGGTGAGACCCTGGTGTTCGATAGTGCCGACGATGTCGACGAGTTGCTGGCTTATCTGGCGGGGATCAAAGGCAACTTCATCGATGCGCTCCAGAACGACGGTAATTGGGATGCCATTACCGCAGCTTTGAACGCCTATGCGCCTGAGCCGGTCAAGACCGTCACCGTCGAGGCCGTTGACGTCACAGATGCACTCGATGCCGGCACCGAAGATCCCGGTGATGAAGTCAACGCGCTGCTCATAGACGGCGACGGTATTCTGAACGTGACCGGTGCCATCACCTTCGGTTCGACGGCCACCACGGATGCCTATCTGGGTATCGACGGCAGCGTGGACGTGACCGCCGGAGTTTTGGAGATGGGCAGCATCACCGATCTGACCATAGATAAGCTGGGCACCGGCGATGTAGAGATCATCGGAACCAGCCCGGCGGTGACCGGCGACGCGCTTGAAAGCATCAGCCTCACCGGTGCGGCCAACAATGGAGAAGGGGCAGCCGAAGGGCACCTCTATCTGGGCTCCTTCGCAGTCGACGGGGACGGCGAATGGACCGGCGACTACAACGGCATCGCAGCGGCCAACCTGAGCAGCATCGATGCCAGTGGCACGAACTATGAGTTCGGCGTCATCCTCGAGCAGATCGACGGCGCCGGCTTCACCCTCACCAGCGGCAACGGGCTTACCCTGGTCGGCCTGGGCGGGGTGGAGCTGCTGGACGGCGGCGTCTGGACCTTTGACCTGTCCAATGCAGCCGATGATAGTTGGATCGCCATCACCGGCGACACCATCCTCGGCCAGGGCACGCTGACCATCGATCTGGGCGCCGATGCGGACCTGGCCATTTTCGGCGAGGTCGACTTCACCACCTTGGCGGATCTGACTATCACGGTGGACGGTGGTAACGATTGGGATGGTCGCATCTGGCTCGATGCCAGTGCGGTGGTCACTATTACCGCCGACCAGATGGCCGAGCTGAACGCGTCTGAAATCGGCTTCGACGGCGACGGGATCATCAACGTCATCGATCTCGATGAAAGCCCGGTGGACCTGAGCGCCGGCGGGACCATCGATGCGGACATGGCCGGATGGGTGCGCCTCGATGATCAGCTCGCGCGGCTGGCAGAAATGCGCGATGCCTACGATGCGGCGGTGACGGCGGGTGACGACAAGGACGCCTTTGACGCCATGACGGCCCTGATCAACGAATTCGGTGATCGGTTGCTGGCCATCCCCGGGTTCACCGAGGAAACCGGCTACGACGGAATCGATGATCTTCTTGGTCTGCTGCCGCCCTCATGGCAGTACTTCGAGGCCCTGGCAGATCCGGCCTACGCCGATGCGATGGATATGATCAACGCCATGCTAAACGAGTACCTGGCCTATCCGCTGATTCTCACGGATGGCACCACCCTCGGAGAGTTCACGTTGCAACTGCGCGACGACCTGCCCGAGCAGATCGTCTTCACCACCCTGGAGCAGGCCGACGGCCGCGATATCGAAATCATAGGCGATATCGACGGCGGCGCGGCAGTCAACGGCGGCGACGGTACGCGGGTGATTTTCGAGAGCAGTGTGGATGAAGCTACCGGTTGCGACAGCGTCGAGGAGGTGGATGTTTCCGGCTACGACGATCTGCTGGATGTCTTGGAGATCCGCAACGATGCAAGCGCGCCCGAGTACGAACTGAATGGCCTGGGCGACATCGACTTGGTGGTGGCCTCGGGCGCCTCGGTGTTGATCGACTCGGCCCGCGAAGATCTGATCGAGCGCAACCTGACCGTGGTGACGGGTGAGGATGGCGGTACGATCAGTTACGCGGACGCCGATTACCTCGAAACCCTGAACGTGGTCCTCGACGGCGCGGTGCCGGTCTACACTTACGCCGGCGGCCCGGATACCGAGGACGGTGGCGGGAGCATCTCCGAACTCAACTCCGGAAACGCTTCCGTGGTGAACCTGCAAACCGTGAACGTGGCAGACGAGCAGACCTTCAAGATTGATGTGTTGACCATTGCCGACAAGGCGACGCTCAACTCCCTCGCCGGCCAGACCAATACCATCGGAGATATCGAAGGCACCATCGGCGACTCTGGAGAGAGCAAGCTGGTGGATCTGACCCTGAATGCCTACGAGGATCTGGATGTTGATAAGATCACCCTGTCGACGGTCAAGCTGTCGATCCTGGAGCTCAACATCAACACCTTCAACGCCAGCACGGTCACGGTTGACGAACTCAGAACCGATAACCATCCCGGCACGGATGGCTTCGACGGCGACTCCATCCGCGAGGTGGTCATCACCCACGAGGGCGACGGCCTGTTCTTGGGTGCCGGTGGATCGGCGTTCTTCCAGTCCGACAACGCGGTAACGCTCACCTTGCAGGGCAGCGGGGACATGACTTTCGGCAACCTGCTGACAGAGGCGCTTGATGGATTCACGCTGAACCCGACTCTGATTGCCGGCACTGCGACGGTGCCCGCTTACCAGAATGATGATTCAGCCGGTCTTAAAGAAGTCGACGCCTCCGGCCTGACCGGAAACCTGAATCTTGGCGAAATCGGCGTCTACCAGGATCAGTTCACCTTCACCAGCGGAACGGGCTTTACGACTCTGACCCTGGCGGCGGGCGTCCTGGAGAATCCGACGGAAGGCGACCCGGCGGCCTGGACCTTCGATTTTGGCAATGCCACCGGCAGCATCATGAAGCTCAACGGGATACAGGATTACCTCGCTTTCAACAGCGGAAACCTGACCATCGACGTTGCCATCCTTGCGATCGACGGCACTGTCGATTTCTCGGGGCTGGAACTCAACGCCAACTCCAGCCTGACCTTCAACGACGATATCCTCATTCAGCTCAGCGATGTCGCCGAAGACGGTACGTTGGCCGATGAGGCCGGAGAGGCCGGCGCCGGCCTGACCATCACCGCCGATCAGTTGATGACGGCTGCGGCGGACGAAGTCGGTCTGACCATTATGGGCATCGGCGTTGGGGACAACACGCTGACCATCAACGCCAACACGAGCCAACGCGCCTTCAGCCAGATGGATTTCGACAACCTCTCGTCCGTGGAGCACCTGGTCTTCGACGTACCGTTCGGCCCGGTGCCCTACGACGGATTCGCCGACCATCTGGACCTGAGCGGGGCCGATGGGCTCCAGACACTTACTTTCACGGATTTTCTTGATCTGGGGGTCTTCGATGACGCCTCTGGTTTGGGTGGCGGCGATCTGACCATTACCCTGCCGACCGGGTTTGAGACGATCAACCTTTACGGTCCGCTGGTTTCCGGGGAAAACGCCGTTCTGACCATCGCCGGCATGGAAAGCGAAACGCTGACCGTAAACGCTTATCAGGTTGTGGATTTCCAGGGCACTTTACAGTTCTCTTCGCCCGAGGCCCTGGTGATTGACAGCCAAAGTGCCGTGCGTAGCCCGATCGAGACTCCGGCTGTTTTTATCGGCACACTGCTTATCGAAAATCTTGCTACCCTGGTCACTCAAGGCGCCAGGGATGTTACATTCGGCAGTGTTGTGGGCGACCTTGCCGGCACACAGTTCACCATCGATGCCAATGCGGGCTTTTTCGATGTCCAAAACGGTGGACCCTACAGCACCTACATAAGAGACGCCAGCGGCCTTGAAACCAATGGCGGAACGTTGACAGTGACCGGTGAAGGGGCCTTGTTTATCGGCGATTTTGAAACGGCCATTACGCTTGTGGGCCAGCCAGATCCCGATTACGACGGAGCCGCAATAGCACTTAGAGATACGGCTCTCGACATGACCGGAGGCGGTACGCTCGAAGTCGTTCACGGTGAACCTGGCGTGCTCTATGCGGCGGTGACGATCGATGCGGCTACGGTGGTTCTGCCTTATGACGGGTCCGAGATCGCCGATCAGCTAGGGGATCTGGTCGAGGCAATCGACGGTGTCTATGTCGATGACGGTACTTACGACGTTAACGAATTCGGTGCAGCGGCAAAAGCCCTCATCGAAGCTTACGGCGATGCTTTCTTCGATGTCTTCGATGTTCTGGGCTACCAGTTTGACGGTCAGGATGAGGTCCAAGTGGACAATATCCAGGCACTCAAGGATGCCCTCTTCGAAGATTACGCTGCGGGGATTGCCAAGGCCGGATTGTTGGGCTTCGGTGGCGGTATCCAGACGGAACAAGGCCTGGAACGCTACGTTGGCATCGAAGACTTTTCCGAGAAATTCATAGAGGAGTACATCTACACCCTCAAACTGGGCATTGCCTTCATGGGCAGTGATAGCGTGGTGCTGTCCTCCGACACGATCCTGGGCGATTTCGCCATTATGTTGTGTGAGGACGGTCTCGGCCAGACAGTGACCTTTACCACCGCCTTGCAGGCCGATGGCCGGGATGTTGCCATCGCTCCCTCGGGGGACGGCGAGAGCAGGGTGGTCTTCGATTTCGCCGGAGACTTCTACGGTGATGATCAAATCGACGTGGAAGACTATGGAATCGGGTTCGATGCCGGGCTTGGAAGCGGCGTTGACGGCCAGCTTGACGTCCTTGATATCGCCAATAACGATTTTGCCGGTGAACTTTACAGACTTGCACCCGAGACTCAACTCGACATGGTCGACGGGGCCGACGTGGCCTTGATCAACCAGGCCGAGATCCGTGATGTACGCGTCTACTCCGGCGACGGGGGAGGCACCCTGGATCTGTCCGAAGCCTCCGGCGTTGAAACCCTCAACCTCATGCTCGACGGCGAAACCGGCGTCAACCTATCCTGGGTCGATACCGGCAACGACACGGGTATCGACGTTAACATCGAAAGCACCGGCGGGGCGGCCAACAGAATCACCGACGCTTCGCGCTTCGCCATGACGGAAAACGAGACCATCACCATCTCCGGCGACCAGGATCTGACCCTGGGCACCGGTGCAGAGGATACCCTCTTGTCGAGACCGGACCGGGTGCCGGTGAGCCAGTCCCTGGACTTCACCGAAGGCGGCAACCTGGCTGTGGATACCGCCTACGACGGCAACCTGGAAGCCTACGTCCTGCTGGGCGAAGATACGGTGACCCTGCCCGTGGAGCATACGGCGCGGTTCGACTTCCTGGTGGAAAGCTGGAACGAGGCCGTGGCAGCCGGAGAGCCGGAAAGCCTGGCCGCCATTGCCGAGTCGCTCTTCGGGGAATACGCCGATGCCCTGCTGTCGAAGTACTCCGAGATCCAGTTCAGTATCGATACCGATCCGGATCCGTTCAGCTTCGATGTCTACCGGATCGCCTATGACGGCGACACGCTCACCGGGTACGTGGACGATGAGACCTATACCGACATCGGTGCCTTTATCGATCGTCTGCTCGATGATCTTGCCGCCGCAAACCCGGGTGCCTTGAATCCGCTCGATCATCTGACCGTACGCGGAAAGCTGATCGACGCCGATCCGGCCCAGTACGATACCGGTATCGACGATGTGGCAACGGCGATGGACGGTGACCTGTACACGTTGGACGGTACGGCATACGTGCAGACCGAGGAAGTCCTTTTCGACGTGCTGATCCAGGCGGTTCAGGACGCCTTCAACAGCGGGGACTACGATGTCAACGAACTCGGGCAGGCGCTCTACGACCTGTTCGTGAAGGAATACACCATCGAGAGTGTCAACAACGGAGATGCTTTCACCTTCGGGGATCTTTTCTTCCAGTATCTCGATGCATTCGGGGTGGTATACGGCGAGGATCCGCTGAGCAACGTGCGCCAGTTGGTCGGAAGTGTTGAAGAACTGCTGGCCGCGGGCGGACCGCTTTTCGCCAGCATCGATGTCGGCAGTGGTACCGCCGTTGCCCAGGCCGGTATCAGCGAATTCATCTCGCGCGAAGACCCGGGCGATCCTGAAGCCGATTACGTCAGCGGTCTGAACAATATCGGAGATGAGATCAAGGCCATGGACGTTCTGGGGCAGCGGCTTGACCTCGATCCGGACACCGACCTCGGCGGTTTCGCGGTTCAACTGTACGAGGGCCAGGGTGTGGGCATGTCCGCGGATCAGTTGCTGCTCTACTCGGGCGACATTAACGCCTACGACGCCGTTTACACGGCGAATCTCGACGGCACTTACTTCGACGAGGCCGCTCCCGGCCGCAGTATTCTGGGCGACGGGGCTGACAACACTTTGTACATCACCGACAACAGCGACCGCATCTTCAAGGCCATGAACTTCTCCGGTCTTGACGGTGTGGAGAACCTGGTGTTTGAGGGTGAATTCGGCGTAGGGTCCATCGACGAGGATGTCTTGGATCTGAGTGGCGCCGTCGGGTTGCTGACCCTGACCTTTGACACAGGCGCAGACGTGGATCTGGATCACACCGATCTGACCATCATTTTGCCGGAAGGTTTCGAGTCCATCTACTTCTACGACAGCCTCTATGGCGAAACTGACTCGACCATCACCATTCAGGGCGGCTCGGAGACCCTGGAGGTTGTATTCTATGATGATACCAACTACGAAGGTACCTTGACCTTCGCTTCGCCCGACACGTTGACCCTCGATACCGCCGGATACGATGCGGTTAGGTTCCAGGAACTGGTTGACGCTGTCGAAGATGCCCATGTGGCGGACGGCAGCTATGATGTCATGGCCTTTGGCGGCGCGATGAAGGCGCTTTTGGACGAGTTCCCGGAGGTCTGGGAAGCGGTTTTCGAAGCCATTCACATCGGCTTCGGAGAGATCGGTCTAGGCGAGTGGGAAGACAAGACCTTTACGGTGACCACCCTCGAGCAGTTCAAGGCGGCGATTTTTGCCGACTATGCAACGGGTGAGGCCAAGCCCGGCCTGACCTGGGTGGTGGGCGGAAATGAGGGGGGCCACGAGTTCGGAATCCTCGAAATGGCGGCTTACATCAGCGGTTCTGAATACTTCGGCGGTTCGAATGTCTATATCGGAACCCTGGACGCCAACGACATCGACACCTTGCAGACCGAAGGGTTTGGAGCGCTCACCGTCGGCAGCCTGGTGGTGGATATCGACACCACCAGCACCTTTACCATCGATGCCAATGCAAAAGACGGCACGGTCATTGAAGACGCCAGCGAGACTGTTCTCGGCGGCGGCGCCAGCAAATTGGAAGTTACCGGCGAGGGTGTGCTGATCCTCGGGTCGGGTCGCGAAACTGCCGTAACGATGACCGATGGCGGCACCCTGCAGGTGGCTGCCGATTACGCCGGCACGCTGTTTGCGCACGTCATGATCGGCGATGCGGTGGTCACGTTGCCGGATCAGGCGGATATCACCGGTGAAGGCACCGTTGCTGGTACGGCCTACTTCCCGGCCGAGGGAGCGGCCTTTGATGATCTTGTTGTGGCCTTGGATGCGACATTCAACGGGGGAGATTACAGCAATTCCCTTTTCGGCGCCGTTCTCAAGGCCATGCTCGATGCTTACGGGGATCTTTTCTTCCAGAAATTCGACCTTATCGGATACCAGTTCGAAGGCGGAGAGCAGACTGAAGCGGTGGATCTGGATGCCCTCAAGACCGCGCTCTTCGACGATTATGACGCAGGGATCGCAAAAGCAGATCTCGCCGGGATCGGTGGAATCATGGACGGGGTGCTCTACGACAACTTCGATTTCAACTTTGTCCAAGCCTTTGTCGACGCCTACTCCGCTACCCTGACGCTACCCGAGGCCACCGATCTTGGCAGTTTCGGCATCGAGCTGCTCAGGGACAGCATCGGTCAGGAGATCGTTTTCACCGGCGAGGATCAGGCCGACGGCCGGGAAGTGACGGTGGACGTGGACGGGGCAAGTCTTTTTCACGGCGATGTCGGTGTCGCCTTCGACTTTGTCAGTGCCACCAGCGAGATTTCCATCGATGCCTCGGGTTACAGCACCGGGTACAGTGATGATGGCATCGACTATCTGCGCATCGACGGGACCAACGGCCAGGATCTCGTGGTTACCGATTTAGGCCAAGAGGCGCGGGTCTGGCTGGCCAACGGCCTTGGCGACCAGACCATCACCTTCAACGGCGAGGAGATCCGGTGGCGTGATTTCCAGGTCGACACCACCGGCACGCCCGACTTGGTGGACAACCAGAGCTTGGGCGTTTATATCTATGCCGGAGAGATCAGAGACGAGTTCGATCAGCTCGTGGAGATCGACCTGACCAGCCTCTCCGGCGACCGTCTGACCTGGGTGCAACTCGGTGTTTACGACAACAACCTGAATATAGACGATATCACTTACAGTGCGCCGGATCTCGGAATCGGGTATGAAATAAGTAGCGACGGCTCCACCGTGACCTTCACCGAGACCGAGGAGGGTGGCTTCGACTTGTTCTACGATGTTTTTTGCCCGCGGCTGAGCGTTTCCGATGCCGATGGCGTCGAGGACTACGTCTTTCAGTACAGCGTGTACGGGCCGAGTCGTTTCATCAGCCTGGACAGCGGTGAAATACTGGACGTGGTGCCCGGCGGGGTCCCAGGGGCCTGGACCCTTGCAGTCAGTGACGGCTTGACAATTACAGACGTGGAGATGGAAGCCTGGGCTTGGTTGGAAGTTTACGGCGAAAGCCAGGCAACGGTGGGCCATATCGACCTTACTGACCAGGCGTTCGGGGCCTTCGGTATCTGGGTTTCCGAAGACGCCACATACATGGGCCCCGGAGGCAGTCCGGCCATCGAACTGGGGAGCGTCGATCAGCTCTATCTTAGAGGAGATGGCGAGATCTACCTCGGCGATGATGGCGCCAACGTCGGCATCAGCGGCGACGGCCTCAAGCTTCTGGATGCGAGTTCATGGTACGGCCACGCCGAGTTGGGGGTCATAGACGCCATTGACGGCGATGCTTTTATGTTCACCGAGTGGCTGTACGGTCCAATTTACTCGGTCCTTTTCACCCTGGGTGAAGTCGAACTGGCCGAAGACGGTATTTGGACCTTCCAGTTCGGGTATGGCTCGGACGGTGTGCCCGGAGGTTTCAGCGACGCCGATTTTTCCGGAAGCGAAGTGACCTTTACCGACGATGTCGACCTTTCCAACGCCGCGACCCTGAACTTCCTGGGAGACGGTACGGTGATCATCGACGGGGACATCGACTTTACCAACCTTGAACTCACGGTCGAACCCGGCATGTCCTTCGAGCTGACGGATGACTCCACGCTGACGCTCACGGCAGCGCAGGTGGACGACTACTTTGCTGAGTTCGGCGCTTCCATCGGCCTTGCTTCCGACGCCGAGACGGGAAGCGTCAACGTCACGGAGCTTGGCGGAGGATTCCAGGTCAGTGATGCCCACATGTACGGGAGTTATACGTATGACAGCGATGGAGAGATTGACGGGATTCAGCCTTGGTTCCTGGATAATACATTGCAGTACGACCTGAGCCACATCGACGAGGAGATCGCCGGCTGGGTGCGGCTCGAAGAGCGCGAAAAACCCTTCTCGGATCTGGCGGGTGATATTGCCGATTACTCCGACGGGCTGGCGCAGTGGCACTCCGACCAGGTCGATGACCAGGGCGACCTCAATGATGCCATCGGTGTCTTTGACTTCAGCGATGCAGGCTACACAGGACAGGACAGCGAGGCGGAGAACATCGAACAGGCTTTCAAGGACCTGGTCGACACTGTGGTCGGCGGCCCGGGCAATTCCGATGCCGGCGACTATGAAACTCCCGATGACATCTACATCCGTTTTGACAACGTCGACCCCAACGAAGCGCCCAAGGAGTTTGTCTTCGACACCATCGAAGATCTGCAGACGGCTTTGGCCAGCGAGCAGCTCGAGGACGGCACGCCTTTCGACTTCAAGACCCTCTACGCGGATGCGGACGGCGCCGTCTTCTTCGGCAGTGACGGTGCAAGCTGGAGCGACTCACCGGAGTCCGTCTTCGCGTATGTATCCGATGCCTATACCGAAGAAGATCCGTTCGACCATCTGGACGACTACTACCCGGTGGTCCTGCATCCGGAGACCGACCTTGGCTACTTCACCCTGCAACTGCGCGACAACGTGGCCGACGATACCAGTCTCGGCGAGCAGGTGGTGCTGACCAACGTGGATCAGGCCTCCCGTGCCATCGAGATCATCACCGACGCCGGTTCGGAGAGCAGCAACGGGGAAGGCACCAAGGTCATCTACAACTTCTGGGCTGTCGGAACCGACGACCTCGATCCCCTGGGCAGGATCAGCATCTCGGCGGACCGCTACGATGCCGATCTTGAGACCCTGGCCATCGCCGGCACCCACGGTTACGATCTGAAGGTGGTGAACCTGCCCGGCGGGCCGGTGGTCGAAATCGGTGACGACCTGGGCAACATCGACATCATCTTCGAGCGGGCGATGCTGGACGGGGGGCTGCCGGATCTGATCGATGAACGGACCTACATCATCGAAAACAGCGGCAGTGATTCCTACGTGGCCAGCCACGTGGATATTGAGGATCAACAGGCCATCGCGATTACCCTGCAGCTCGGTGTGGCAGAGGGCACGGTGGCCTGGGTGGATGACTTTAACGGCACCCGGATGACAGAGTTGACCGTGGAGTCCGATATCGACAACACCAAGATGATGATGGACGATCTGGGGCACGCTGCCGGCGAAGGTCTCAGCATCGCCGTGGATACGCCGCTGGGCCTGGAAATCACCGGAGATATCGAGCAGACGGTTTACGGTCTGCTGTACATCAACTCTCAGGACGGCGGATTCACGCTGGATGGCAATGTCGAGTTCGCCAACGTCTCCGACGCCTCCGAGCTGAGAATGCTGGGGGCCGACGACGACATCTACTTCAACGGGACCATCTCCATGGCCTTGGGCTCCGATGCGGATTCCGTGCCGGATTCCGTGAACTTCACCATCACCAACCAGGGGACAGGGGATCGTTTCCTGTACGAAGTTGACATGACCAACCTCGAGGAAACCCTGCACATCGTCACGGTCAACAACGGCGACGACTTCACCATCGATTGGCTCGGACTGAGTGATGCTGTCGGCTCGGATGCCGGGCCGGGTGCCGAAGAGCTCTACGTCTCCGGAGACGGAGAGTTGAACATCAATGAGCTCGATGGAACGCTTGTGGACGATTTTACCATCCACGTCTCGGATGCGACCCTGAATATCAGCGACGTGGACGACTTCGACCTCAACGGCCACACGCTCTATGTCACCGGTGGCAGCACGCTGAATATCGGCTATGCGACGGTGGAAGAGGATTGGTCCTATCTGGACATTTCCGGCAGCACGCTGGATGCTTCCGGCTATTCCGGCGAGCTGACGGCCTACCTGCATGTCCGTTCTGCTGACGGCACGGTCGAGGTGGGAAGCGGTGACCAAACTTACTATCTCGACGACTACTATGCATCCGATGACTTCAGCTTCGTCTTCAACGGCACGGACAACGGCGATATCGAGATTTACGGCTTCGAGGTTTCTACAAGCGATATCCTCGATTTCAGTGACTTCGCCACTGGCCTGCAATGGGAGGCTGGCTCCGATTCCAATACCCTTACAGGCGACGGTGACTTCCACATCTACTTCGGCAGTGATTCCGCCGATGTCGATGATGTGCCCATTTACATCGGCTCGGAGGTGATCGGTTACATCACCCTGGTCGGTATTGATGCGGGTGATCTGGATGCTGACAACTTTGTCCTGGTATAACGTTCGTCTTTGACCCGAACACGGCACAGGACGTGCCAGCGTAAAAACGATAGCAGCGCGAACCAACCCCCATTCCGGCAGGAGTGGGGGTTGGTTTTTTGTATTATGGCCCGGCCGATCTTTTCCGGTTTGTCATTACCGGCAGGCTGAGAGCATGGATTTCATTCATGATAAAATTGACATGCTACCGTATAACTGGTAGCTAATCGCAGCCGGTTCAGCGTAACCCTTTTCTACTGCGAAGGACCCGTGCATATGTATACCGCCGTTAAGCCCCTGAACAAATCGGACAACCTGCAATTCAACCCGAACATCGGCTATGGCTTTGCCGCCCGGGAAAATTTTTGTCCTGTTTTTTTACAGGAGCTTCCAAGGGTGATAAGGGAATACTACGTTTGCTTTCCGGACAACGGGACGGATCTGCCGCATGCCCTTCTTGGCTTCAAGCAGGGAGTGAACCGGTATGTCGACGAGGACGGCACCTGGAGGTCCGCGTATATCCCCATCTATATCCGCCGATACCCATTTATACTTGCCCGCAGCGACACCACTTCCTCTTCCTCCGGGTTTACCCTGGCCATAGATGCCGACGCGCCCCATTTTAATTCGGGACCGGGAAAGGCAATCTTTAACCGGAGCGGCGAACCTACGGATTTCCTGAAGCAAAGGATCAGGCTGCTGCAGGCCATCGAGAGCCAGCGCGTGATTACCCAGCAGGCGGTCAGGCAGATCGGTGAGGCAGGATTGTTTCAGATGCAGGAGATGGGCGTGATGGCCGGGGATAAACAGGTCGGTGCAATTGATGGTCTGCGCATGATCGATGAACAGAAGCTGGCCGCTGCCGGGTTGGGACCCGGGGATGCCATGGAGCTTGTTTATGGGCATCTGTTTTCGAAGATGAGCCTTCGGGACAGCGTACTCGCGGATATGCATTATAAGGCCATCGAACCCAAGCCGGAGTCCGTGGCGAGCATTTCCTTTGACGGCGAGTTTATCAGGTTCCAATAGAGGTGGCTGTCCGGCCTTGTCGCCGAGATTTAAGAAAGTGTGCTCCCACAGGGCATCTTCTTCCCCATTTATGGTAGCGGATGCTAGACCGCAATTTAATCACTTGACAGTGGAACCATATATGGTACCATGTATTTCAAGCTGTTCAGAACGGCCCGTCAATCGGCGGGCCAGCCACCTAATCGAAGTACAGATAAAAGGAGGAAGGCAGGTATGAGTTTCATTCTGATCGAAAAACTCGGGGCGGTATCGTTGAGAAATGGTGTTATCCGGATGCAGTGCATGTCCACCGCGGCCGACGGTACGGAACAACTGTCCGGCGAGTTGGTGATTCCGGCAGTCAGCTACGGTATGGTGGCCGGTGCATTCCAAGCGGCCGGAAAGCAGCTTCAGGAAAAGATAGAGCAGGCCCGCAAGGCCCAGGAAGAACAGGAAGGGAACAAGACCGCGCAATAAGCCAGGTCCTGTTTGTACAGCGTCTGCCCGAGAAAAATACGACCCTGTCCGCTTTCAGGCGGCAGGGTCGTTTGATTAAAACAAAACGGTCTGGATGAGATTACCAGGCTTCTTCGGTCCCCTGTTGTTACTGGGGGTTCATTTCGTATCCTGTCGAACGGACGCCCCTTGACGAATTTTCCTACCCGCCGGATCCGGCCGCGTATACCAACCCCATCGCGTTCAGTTGCCCTCTACCTTCAAAGGTTTTGCTTTTTTTCCCTTTGAGAGGCCAGTGAAGTAATCTATCGGCGGCAATTTTAAGCATTTTGTATTCGATGGAGTTGTTATAATAGGCGCCTCCCGCGACAGCCGCCTCCACCTTCTGCTGCCAGCCCGGATAAAATTTAAAATGGGCCAGAACGAGCTGATTGGCATCACTTACCGGAACATTTACATGGTGGGAAGACAGGACCCGCGTGTACCGGTCCCATTTCAACAAAGGGACCTTGTAGGGATTGGCACATTTGTAGCCCCGCAACGCAGTCAGTTCGTTAAAACCTCTGGTTATCATCTCTTTGAACATTCTGACCCTGATAGCGTCCTGGATTGAAATTCGCGTCGGAGCGCGCGATCCATCCGGCCATTCCATGGATAATGCATCGAAATAAGGGCAAAGCTCAAATGGTCCCATTCCCGAAACGGTGCCGTTCAGATCGTTGAAACGTTCGGGGTAGAAATCGAGCATGATGGCACGGGCATGATTGCGGCCCTGCTTGTCCAGATCGATGCACAAGCCGTGAATATTCTCGTAAGGCGGCGGGAGTATCAAAAATTCGTCCAGATCAACCGTCAGCACCCAGCCGCCCATGAGCATCGTTTCCGGCACGATCTGTTTGACGGCTATGCCGAATCGCTTCCCGCCGATCATGTCGCCGAACGAATAGTTGGCCTCAAGAATACCGCAGTCTTTCTGCGCCAGAAGATACTCCCTCGATCCATCGGTGGATTGGTCGTCCAGAAAAAGAAAATTCGAAATACCCAGTGCCCGGTAATATTGCAGGAAATGTGGCAGGAAATAACGTTCGTTCTTGAGAACGGCAAACAGCGTGGTCACGTTCTCCCCTGCAAAAGGTGAGTTTTTAAGAATGGTTATCTGTAACGGCTTGCCGTTTTTGTTTTTTGAGGCCGCCCAGGAAGTTGGCGGAATCTGGGCCAGGCCTTGTCTGGCGGTAACCCCGGCAATATAATCGAGCGCAGCCTTTCTGGCTGAGTCACCCGTTGTGAGGTTACAGAATTCTATCAATTCGTCCAGGACCTTTTGTGGCTCACACAGTAAATCCGTATGGCGAACCATTTTAAAAGGCGTGTGCGAATCGATCAAATATTCAAACAGCCGGCTATAAAGCACGCCTGCCCCGGCGCGGCCGAAAAGTTTGTGCCAGTTGCGCCGAACCCTGGTAGCTTCAATATCGGCAAAAGACCGGATTACGCAAACCATGCGAAGGTCGAACGCTTGGTTCAACTCAGGTAAAAACAGGATCGCCAGGGGGTGCTTGAGCATAAACGGGCCGGTGTCCAGGTCCATGAGGGCCTCACGCAACGCCGTTTCCCGAAACTCAACGAGCTTTTCCACTATGACGTCTGAAGGCTGCAAGCGCTTGAAGAGTGGCTCCGAGGCCAAGGTTTTCAACAACTGCTGAAAGGCCAGCATTCCGTACGTATCCGGCGTGCGTGGATCGTTGATCTTGGTATAGGGGCCAGGTGCAGGCAGGCCGGCCCGGACGAGCATACCGCATAGAGTCGAAGTGCCGCTGCCCCATGGACCGCAAACAAGTACGAGTTTCCCGAAGCGCTGGTCTTCTGCAATATTGCTGTCAAAGACCAGCCCATCGCCGAATCTGAAAATTGACGTATCCGCCGGTCCGGAATGCGCCTGTCCATCACAGATGGTCATCGTTTGTTAACAGGAGGGAAGGTGTGCATATCGATGCTTTCGTCATTACACGATCAGCCGGTGGACATGCGGTGTCTCTCTTGTCTGATCGATACGGTATGTTTCCCTATGGTCTTCCCGGTGTATGTATTGCTGCCAAGGCAGTGCTCATGCGGCAGCCTTGGTGCCGCGCCGGTTGATGAATCCCAGGGCCGCTTTCCGCTGTTCCGGAGTGGGATCGAGGCCGCAGAACTTCACCAGGTCGTCCAGGCAGGCCTCCGGCCGGCGCCGCAAATCGGTAAAACGAAGCAAGTGAAACGGAGTGTCATGATCAACGAGATAAGCGAACATCGACCGATACAGAAGCTTGGCACCTTCGGCACCGAAGACCGCCGGCCACTGGCGGCGCTGCCGGGTGGCTTCGATTTTGGCCAAGGGCCGCAGCACCCCGATCAGGCGCAGGTCGAAGATCTCCCCCAAGGCCGGCAGCATCACAGCACAGAGCGCATGTTTGAGCAGTACCGGTGCATCGGGGGGCGACCCGGCAGCCCGGCGCGCCTCGCGTAGCGGGCCGTTGCGAAAATCCGTCAATGAACGGCGAATCGTTTCCGGCGAGGACCGGCATTTCAGGGTCGCCTCGCTCGCCAGTGTTCGCAGTACGTCTCTGAAAGCGATCATTTCATAAGTTTGCGGTGTGCGCGGGTCGTTGACCTGCACATAGGGGCCAGGGGCGTGCAGGCCGGCCAGTGCCAGCATGCCTGCGGTAGCCGAGGTGCCGCTGCTCCAGGGGCCCAGGACCAACACCAATGGAATGGGGCGGCTGTGGTCGGCAGGTGAAGCTTTGGGGGTTGGTGGCACGGGAGCGGGGATCGTCACCGTCGGGCCGGTGGAGATTGACGGCTTGCGATCGACGGCAAACTCCTGGCCGGTTACGGTGATATGCCGCGGCGGGAGGCCTTGACGCGCTAGGTCGAGCGCTGTGCGATAGGCCCATTCCAGTTGCCTGGCCTTCCCCGCGGCATCGAAGATGTTGCTGCGCGGCACCTGGTCGCGGATGAAGCGTTTCAGTTGTGCCAGATCCCCCGGGTTGCGCAGCAGGCGGATCACCATGCGCACATACCCCTCGATATCGGGCTGCACCAGTACCCTAAGGCCGGCGGCCCGCAGCAATCCGCCACTGACCCGGGAGGCGAAATTGCGGCCCTCCAAGGCCACCACGGGAACACCGGCAAACAGCGCATCGCTTGTGGAGGTGTGGCCGCCGTAGGGCCAGGGATCCAGCATGACGTCGCAGAACTGCAAACGAGCCAGGTGTTTCATCTGCGGCAGTGGCCTCACAGCCGCCACCCTGCGCTGCGGGTTCAGGCCGTGGGCACGAACGGCGTCGCTGAGGTGTTTGCGTGCCGCCGTCCCTGGATCCAGCAGGCAGAAAGTTGCCTCAGGGACTTCTTTGAGAATGCGCATCCAGACGGTCCAGACATCTTCACTCACCTTGTTGATGGCGTTGAACATGCCCAGCACAGGGCCCTTTTCCGGCATGCCGATGGAGCGTCGATCCTGCACCGGTGGAAGGCTCAGGGCGGCATAGTCGTTGACCTGATAGGTCTGCTGGATGCGGATCACCTTTTCCGGGTAGGCCTGTTCGGCGCCGGGTGGCACGGTGTAAGGGTCGCCGATGATATAGTCCACCACCCGCCCGCCTACACTGCCCGGGTAGCCCAGGTAGTCGATTTGCACCGGGGCCGGCCGGTGGGCCAGAATACCCATGCGCGTGGCCCGGGTGGGGCCGTTGAGCTCTACGAGGACGTCGATGCCATGGCTGCGGATCAGCGCCGCCGCATCGGCGTCGTGCAGGTTGGTAACCGTATGCAATTGATCACAGTGGGTATTGATTTGGGCGCGGATAGGTGATCCGTCATCCCAGCCGCTGCAGTAGATGAAAATTTCAAACTGCTCGTGATCATGATGGCGCAGCAGGCCGTTGATCAGCCGGGCGGTGGGGTGCTCACGGAAATCGCTGGATAGATAACCGATGCGGATGCGTCGGTCTTTCAAGTCCTGGACCGGCGGAGGATTGGTGCGGATTTGCGGCAGGGAACGTTGATTCCACGAAGCGACCACGGCCAGATTGGTGGCTTCGTCGTCGCACCAGAGCAGGTGGGTGCGCGGGCTTTCCCGAACTTCGTCGCTACGCCCCTGCGCGTAAGCCTGGTGGATCTGGTCGATCAACATGCGCGAGGCCTTCCAATCGGCCACGCGCAAGGCGATGTAGAGCAGTTCGGCGGCGAATCGCAGTGGACGCCCCATGGCTTCGAAAGCCTCGAGAGCGGCTTGCGGTGCGCGGGGACCGGCATCGAAACGCACCAGCAGATTCGCGGCGCGCAGCCGATCAAGGGGGGCCGCATCGGCGGTTTCAATGACTTTGAGCGCTGTGTTCTTTGCTTTGAGCTGGGCCCCCACACGATCGTAAAGTGGTGCGATTGCAGCCCGGGCATGGGTATCCGCCGGACGCCGGGACAGCAAATGTTCGAGAATTGCGATGGCCTGCTGCGGGTGACGGTTGCGCACCCCGGCAGCCAGGATATAGAGCAGCCGTGCCGCGTCCTGGCTTTGTGCGAAATCGCCGATCTGGGGCCGCAACCACGCCAGAACCTTCTCGACACTTTCTTCCTGGAGACGCTTTTGGGCCTGGCCCAGCAGATTTTTCAAGCGAAGGTCGGCAGTCTGAAAAAGCTTGTTGCCTGGATGTCGTTTTGGAAAGGGCATTCTTCAGATCCTGCTTGCTTGCTGATGACACCATGATTTTCGACCCTGGTCGAAAATGATCGACGGCCGGGGAAAAGATATAATTGTCCGACTGTAATGGCTGCGTGCCCGGACAGGTCCAATGTCTGTTATCGTATCGGCTTGTTGGGGTCAAGCTGAACCGATCCGTCTGACATCTGTTCGTGGGGGGATTGGATTCGTGACGATCCTAGCAGCCGCCCCGGCTACCGTATCCCGGAGATGATCTGAAGCTGGTAGATGACGTCCGGCAGGTCGACCTCTCCGTCCGCGTCGCTGTCCCAGACGCACGGCGCGCAGACCAGGGGCCGGGGGGCCGGTGGAAAGATGTCGAAAGACAGAGTGCTGAGCGTCACCGTGGCCTCCTTGTCCCATTTGCCGCGGATGTGGGAGGTGGTGCGAATGGGAAGCAGGGGGCCGAAAAGATCGTTGGTGATGATCCCCTTGAGGTAGGCGGTGAATTCTCCGGTCTCCAGATTGACGAATCCGTAGGACGTTTGATCCGGATCCTGGGTGAGGATGTTGTCACCGGTCGTCGCGCCCTCGGGAAAAAGCGGCGAAGGCGGCAGATCCACCGGCGGGGCAAGGGTGGAAAAGTGGGATATCCTGAATCTTGCGATGGTTTCATCTTCACTATCCAGTACGATCATCGCGCTGCCCTCGAGCGCTTCGACGACCAGCGGTTCGGTCGCCCCGCCCTCTGCGCCGAAGATGATTTCGCTGACACCTGAATTCAGATACAGATACTTTTCCAGACCCCCGCTTTCCACGCTGTAGATGGCATCGGATTTTTCCTTGCCGTCCGATTCGTCCGGATAGCCGTAATTGTCGTGAATGTCCTTCAGGGTGTCGGCCTGCGAGCGGTAGGCACCGTTGGCATAGACCAGACGCTCATTGGCGTCGCAGGCCGGGCTGGAAGCGGTGGGATGGGTCTTTTTATACTCTCGCCAAAAGGCCGCCTCGGTCCGGCGGGGGAGCAGTTCGTTTTCCTTGCAGTTTCCTTCGTGCTTTTCACGGATGTGGATGTATTCGTGGAGGATGGTCTGGGCTGCGGCCCCCGGATCGGAACTGCCGTTGAAGACCTTTGAATTGAGGGTGATCTCATCACCGTCCGTCTGGCCGATCACCCTGTAGGTTCTCCCGTTGGCGCCCTCTACATCGTCGATGTCTTCAAGTTCGATGTCGACTCCCGAGTTTTTGACGGCCTCCATGCCGGGTAGTGCAAGGGCATCATCGATGATAGTCGCTTGGGCAAAGTCGATCAACGGGCCGAACCCCCCGATTAATCCAAACGCCAAAGTGAAAACCACGGCTTTCATCCTGAGCGTGGTTGCAGATTTCATTGCAGCCCTCCTTTCCGGAGCCTAGTGCCGCTATCGGAACGACATGGAGTTTTTGGCCTGATCGTATACCGGCTGGTAAAGATCGATATCGTTGCTGCTGCTGTGGATGCTCACTTCGACAAAATAGCCGTTGCGTTCGATACAGATCCATTTTTTTATAGTGGTGACATCCACCGGCGGGTTGTCGACAGTGCCTACCACGGGCCGCTGGGTTGGATACGCGATGGTCGTTTCCTTGCCGGTCAGGCCCAGGAACGGTGCATCGGCAGGCTGGTCGACGACGCTGCCGTCGATCCGGTTCTTCTGGACGAGGGTCTCGCTGACATAAGCGTCGAGGGTGGCAATGCTCCCGCCCATGGCAACGGTGGGAACGAATCGGAACTCGATGGCGGTAAAGCCGACGCCCGACACGCTTTCCGGCGGACCGACGAAGATGTAGCGTACCACATGGCCGAAGACCCGGTCCTCGTCGTAATGTTCGTAAAGCGTCCAGGTTTGAGGCACCATGGCGGTGAAATCGAAATGCTGGTTGTCATAGTCCACGTACGGCTCGGGGGGCTGCCGGGGCGCCAGGAGCGATTCGGTCATGATCGTCTCGCGGGTATGGTACCCGCTGCTGAGAAAGCGCACCGCATCGGCTGAGCCGGCGAGGGCAAAAACGATGATTCCCCATACAATACACGACAGGACAACGAAACGGGGCGTGTTTCTTGCCATGGGCGGATCCTCCTTGTTTGAATCCGAAATAAGCGTCATCCGCGCCTTTCCGGTGTTAACAATTCGGATTGTCAAATTGTCGGATCTGGGAAGATAATTAACAATTTTTACTTTGATATGAATAAATTGTCAAGATTGAAAAAAGCATTCGGAGCCTGAAATGAGATGACGATTTCCATTGCTCTTTTTTACAGCGAAGCCGCCAACGATTATTGTCTTGACAACGGTACCATATGTGGTACCATGCGACCCAGGTCAACAATAACGGGTTCATCATCAACCGAAAACACAACAGCAAGGAGGAAAGCAGGAATGAGTTTTATTCTGATCGAAAAATTGGGCGCA
This sequence comes from Desulfobacterales bacterium, assembly GCA_963668645.2. GTDB lineage: Bacteria > Desulfobacterota > Desulfobacteria > Desulfobacterales > UBA2174 > UBA2174. The sequence goes on along the minus strand of CAXXWC010000019.1, from coordinate 52,070 downwards.
GTATCCTTGAGAAATGGTGTCATTCGCATTCAGTGCATGGCCACCGCGGCCGACGGAACGGATCAACAGTCCGGAGAGCTGGTGATTCCGGCCATTTCGTACGGCCAGGTGGCCGGCGGCTTACAGGCCGCGGCCAAACAGCTTCAGGAAAAAATCCAGGAAGCCCGCAAGGCCCAGGAGGAAAAGGAAGCCAACAAGGAGGAAGGGGTGACGACGCATTGATCGACCAGGCGCGGCCATCACCTTTGGCGCGTTGGCGTTGATAACTGCTGAGGTTCGAACCAGCCCCGCCGCTTCACAGCGGCGGGGTTGGTCGTTTGGTGGAGACGAGCGGGAGCGGATTGCATCCGCGATCAACCCGGTTAGAGCCGCTCCCGTCTTGATCCTAGTCAGACTTCCGGCACCAGCTTGCGCACCCGGATTGACAGCTCGTCGAGCTGGGCTCGGGTCGGCTCGCTGGGCGCGTTGGTCAGCAGGCAGGCGGCCTTCTGGGTCTTGGGAAAGGCGATCACGTCGCGGATCGAGGGTTGGCTGCAAAGCAGCATCACCAGCCGGTCGAAGCCAAAGGCGATTCCGCCGTGGGGCGGGGCCCCCGACTCGAGGGCCTGGAGCATGAAGCCGAATTTCTCCTCGTAATCTTCCCTGTCCATTCCCAGGGCGGCAAAGACCCGCTCCTGCACGTCGTGCTGGTGGATACGGATCGAGCCGCCGCCGACCTCCGAACCGTTGAGCACCAGGTCGTAGGCCCGGCTGCGCAGGGCCAGCGGGTCGCTTTCCAGCTTGTCCAGATCGGCTTCCATGGGTGCGGTGAAGGGGTGGTGCAACGCCTGGAGCCGCTTTTCGGTCTCGTCGTACTCGAACATGGGAAATTCGGTGACCCACAGAAAATTGTAGACCGCATCGTCCACCAGGCCCAGGCGCCGGCCCAGGTGGTTGCGCAGGTTGCCCAGGGCGTCGTTGACCACCCGGGGCTGGTCAGCCACGAAAAAGACCAGATCGCCGGGCTGCATGTCCAGTCGCTGGCGCATCTGTTCCTTTTCTTGGTCGGTAAAGAACTTGGCGATGGGTGACTGCCACTGGTCCTCGCGCACCTTGATCCAGGCCATGCCCTTGGCCCGGTAGATGGCCACGAACGCGATCAGATCGTCGATCTCCTTGCGCGTAAACTCGCTGCAGCTCTTGGCGTTGAGGGCCTTGACGATCCCGCCGCCGGCCACGGCGTTGGCAAAGACCTTGAAGCCCGACCGGCCCACGATGTCGGTAATCTCCTTGAGTTCGAGGCCGAAACGGGTATCAGGCTTGTCCAGACCATAGCGGTCCATGGCCTCGGCATAGGTCAGGCGGGGAAAGGGCAGGGCGACCTCGCGTTCGAGAATCTCGTTGAACAGGCGCTGCATCATCCCCTCGGCCAGGGCCATGATGTCGTTTTCGCCAACGAAGCTCAGCTCCAGATCGATCTGGGTGAACTCGGGCTGGCGGTCGGCCCGCAGGTCCTCGTCGCGGAAGCAGCGCACGATCTGGTAGTAGCGGTCGAACCCGGAGATCATCAGGAGCTGCTTGAAAAGCTGCGGCGACTGGGGCAGGGCATAGAACTGGCCCGGGTTGACGCGGCTGGGCACCAGATAGTCGCGGGCCCCTTCCGGGGTCGAACGGGTCAGGAACGGGGTTTCGATGTCGAGAAACCCGTTTTCGTTCAGATACTGGCGCACGCAGGCCGCGGACCGGTGGCGCCGGATCAGGTTCTGCTGCAAGCCGGGGCGGCGCAGATCGATGTGGCGGTACTTGAGGCGCACGTTTTCCGACACGTCCACCGTCTCTTCGATCAGAAAGGGCGGGGTCTGGGCCCCGTTGAGGATCAGCAGCGCGTCGGCAAAGACCTCGATCTCGCCGGTGGGCAGGCGCGGATTGGTCATCCCTTCCAGGCGCGGTGCCACCACGCCACGCACCGCGATGACGTACTCGTTGCGCAGGACATGGGCCTTTTGATGCACCGCCGCGTTGTGCTCCGGGTTGAAGACCACCTGGGTCATCCCCTCCCGGTCGCGCAGATCGACGAAGATCACCCCGCCGTGATCGCGCCGCCGGTGCACCCAGCCCATCAGCACCACCTCGCGGCCATTGTCGCTCAGGCGCAGAGCCTCAAGATGGTGGGTTCGCCGCCAGTCTCCCAGTTGATCGAAGGTCACGATTGCTCCTTGGTCGTTTGGATCGTTGAGAACGTTGAGAACGTTTGGATCGTTTGGATCGTTCGGTCTTCTTGCGGATCATCCCCCTGCGGCCGCCAGGCGGGTTTTCAAGGTTTCCACCAGGCCGGCCAGACCCACCGGCACCTGATCGCCGCTGGCCATATGGCGCAGCATGGCCTCGCCGGCGGCCAGTTCGTTATCGCCCACGATGAGCACATTGGCCGCGTTGAGCCGGTCGGCCCGGCGCATCTGGGCCTTGAGGCTGCGGTCGGCGTAGTCCATTTCCACCGGGATTCCGGCCAGGCCCAGGGCCGTCTGCCATCCGAAGGCGGCCGTCTGGGCCGCCGGGCCCAGGGCGGCGATGAACAGGCGCGGGGGGCGGCTGTAATCTTTTTGCTGGAGGGCCACGATCTCGGCCAGGCGGTCGAAGCCCACGGCGAAGCCGATTCCCGCAGTAGGCGGTCCGCCGAGCATTTCCACCAGACCGTCGTAACGCCCGCCGCCGGCCACGGCGCTCTGGGCCCCCAGGGCCGCGGTGTGGATCTCGAAAGTGGTGCGGGTGTAGTAGTCCAGTCCGCGCACCAGGCGCTTGTCCACCTCGTAGTCGATTCCCATGGCGGCCAGCCGGTCGCGGACCGTGTCGAAATGGGCGCGGCAGTCGTCGCACAGGTGATCGGTGATGGCCGGGGCCCCGGCCATGGCTTCCCGGCAGCCGGGCACCTTGCAGTCGAGCACCCGCATGGGATTGCGCCGGCTGCGGCGCCGGCAGTCGCTGCACAAAAGATCCTGGCGCGCCTCGATGTAGGCCAGCAGGGCGTCGCGGAAAAAAGGGCGGCACTGCGGGCAGCCCAGCGAGTTGATGTGGGGTGTGGCATCGGTGACATCCAGCCTGCCCAGCAAGGTGACCAGTAGATGGATCAGCTGCACGTCGATGAACGGCTCAGCGATGCCCAGGGCCTCCACGTTGATCTGGTAAAACTGGCGGTAGCGTCCCTTCTGGGGCCGTTCACGGCGAAACATCGGTCCGATGGTGAAAAATTTCTGCATCGGATCGGCGGCGTAGTACTTGTGCTGGATGTAGGCGCGCACCACCGAGGCGGTGGCTTCGGGCCGCAGGGTGATGGTCTCTCCCTGCCGGTCGGGGAAGGTGTACATTTCCTTTTCGACGATATCGGTTTCTTCACCGATGCCGCGGGAGAAAAGGACCGTTTTTTCCACCAGCGGCACCCGGATTTCACGGTAGCCGAAATCGGCGAAAAGAGCGCGGGCCACGGCCTCGATGTGCTGCCACAATTCGACTTCGCCAGGCAGGATGTCTTTGAAACCGCGAATCAATTGGATCATTTCTTATCATCTTTCCATAACGACACCGATCCGGCCGGATCGGGGTTCCGTTAGCATAAACCAACCCTTTTAGATCAGGCAGGGAGTTATCGTCAAGATCCTTTTGAGATTTGGCAAGAGTCGCTATAAATCCGCACATCTATCGTTCCGGATTGCCAAATAGACGGTGTTTGGGTTCACCCTGCCAAGACTCCGGCGTCGCCGATTCAGGATCGCCGGCATGCCGGACCCCGATCAGGGTGGACAATCGGCCCCTGATCGATTATCGTGCGCCTCACATCAGATATGATGCAACGAATGGGAATTTCATATCAAATCAAAATGGTTGCAGCACCAACCGGTTCATTCGAGGATTTTTGATTAAGGGAGTTCAACCATGTCCAGCCCCGTGACGGTGACCAGCCTGCTGCGCATGAAGGCCGAAGGACGCAAGATCACAGCCTTGACGGCCTACGACTATCCCTTCGCCTGCCTGGTGGATCAGGCCGGTATCGACATGATTCTGGTGGGCGATTCCCTGGCGATGGTGGTCCAGGGCCGCACCAGCACCCTGCCGGTGACCATGGACGAAATGGTCTACCATACCCGCCTGGTGTCCCGGGCCGCAGCCCGCGCCATGGTGGTGGGCGACATGCCCTTTATGAGCTACCAGGCCACGGTGGCCGAGGCGGTGGCCAATGCCGGCCGCTTTTTGAAGGAGGCCGGGGCCATGGCGGTGAAGCTGGAAGGCGGCGCCGCGGTAAGCGAATGCATCCGCGCCATGACCGCCGCCGGGATTCCGGTTCAGGCCCATATCGGTCTTACGCCCCAGTCGGTCCACCAGATGGGCGGCTTCAGGGTCCAGCGCGACGAAGATCGCCTGCTGGCCGACGCAAAAGAGGTGGAGGCTGCCGGGGCCTTTTCCGTGGTCCTGGAGGGAATCCCGGCCGACATCGCGGCCAGGATAACCGCCCGGCTCAGGATTCCCACCATCGGCATCGGCGCCGGCCCGCACTGCGACGGGCAGATCCTGGTGATTCACGACCTTTTGGGCCTCAACGAGCGCCATGTACCCAAATTCGTCAAGACTTACACCCGGCTGGGGGAACAGGCCGGCGAAGCCCTGCGCCAATACGCCGCCGAAGTCCAGGGAGGGCAGTTTCCCGGACCGGAGCACTGCTACTGAATTTTGAGCCATGAACCCCAAACCCAAGATCGCCATTATCGGATGCGGCCGGGTGGGCACGGCCCTGGCCCTCTATCTGGAGCGCGCCGGCTACACAGTGGCCGGGCTGGCAAGTCTCCGCCTGGCCTCGGCCGAGGCGGCAGCGGCATTCTTACAGGCCCCGGCCCTGCTCTCCGAACGGCCGGAGCAGGTCACCCTAGCGGCGCAGATCGTCTTCATCACCACTCCGGACGACGCCATCGCCGGAGTCTGCCGGGAAACGGCCCGCCGCGGCGGATTTGCGCCGGGCACTGTGGTGCTGCACTGCAGCGGCGCGCTGCCGTCCACCATCCTCGCCCCTGCCCGGGAGGCCGGGGCACACATCGGTTCGATCCACCCGCTGCAAAGCTTTGCGGCAACCAGCACGGATCATGACCCGTTTCAGGGGATCATCATCTCGGTGGAAGGCGACGGGCCGGCGCTGGCGCTGGCCGAGGCCGTCAGCGCCGATTTGAAAGCCCGCTGCCACCGGATCCGCACCGGTGCCAAGACCCTCTACCACGCCGCGGCCGTGGTGGCTTCAAACTATCTGGTCACGTTGCTCGATCTATCCTTTGCACTCTTGGCCGAAGCCGGGGTACCTCCCGAAGACGCCCCCGACGTGATGGGGCCGCTCATCGACGGGACCCTGGCCAATGTGCGCAGAAGCGGGCCGGCAGCGGCCCTCACAGGCCCCGTGGCCCGCGGTGACAGCCAGACCATAGCTGATCATATGGCCGCCGTCGGCCGGCTGAATCCGGACTCTCTGCCCCTTTACCGCGCCTTGGGTCTGGCCACGGTGGCCGTGGCCCGCCGGGGCGGCCACATCGACGAGGCCCAGGGCAAGGACCTGATACGCCTGCTGGCTGCGCAAAAAGAAGGCTAACGCAGCCGGATGCCCTTTGGGCTGTGGGAGCGGATTTTATCCGCAACTGTGTGACGCAGAGAGTCAATCCGCCGCGATCCGCCCCCGTTTGGCCAAATCTTTCAGACCTGCCCTGTCCAGCAGGGCGATTTCCCGGTTGTCCACCCGGATCAATCCCTGGCCGGACATCTTGCCCAGGATCCGCGACAGGGTTTCCGGAATGGTGCCCAGGATGTTGGCCAGCATCGCCTTGGTGATATGCAGCTCGACCCGCTCGGGGCTCTTTTGTTCCGCCGCCAGGGCGAGCAGGTAGGCGGCCAGCCGGGCCGGGACCTCCTTTAACGCCAGATTTTCGATCTGCACGGTGAATTCGCGCAACCGGCGCGAGAGCACGGCGAGCATGTTGAGGGCCAGGGGCGGCTGGCCGCTGATCAGCCGTACGAAGGCGGCGCGGGGCAGGTAGATCAAGCGGCAGTCATCCAGGGCCAGGGCGCTGGCCGGGAAGCGCTGGCCGGCAAAGACCGGCACTTCCCCGAACGGCTGCCCGGGACCGAAGACGTGCAGGATCTGCTCCTTGCCCTCGGGGCCGGTTTTGAAAATCTTCACCCGGCCGGCGGCCACGATGTAAAGACCGCTCGCTTCATCCCCCTCCTCGAAGATGCGCCGGCCGCGCTCCAGGCGCCGCTGCACGGCGATGGCGGCAAGATCGGATATCTGTTCGGCCTCCAGGCCTTCGAACAGCGGCGTGGCGGCCAGGGTGGCGCGAATCGATGGTGTCATGGCGGGCTTCCTTTTTTAAAAAAATTGCACCGGCCTTGATCTAGGTCAAGGACTCACGCCGCCGGGGGTCTTAAGGTGGGGGTCAACAGCGCGTTAATCCAACGCCCCGCCAAGGGGCACCGGCATCACCGACAAAGGAGGTATACCATGTTTTGTTTCCAGTGCGAACAGACGGCCAAGGGCGAAGGGTGCACCAATATCGGAGTTTGCGGCAAGCAGCCGGAAGTGGCGGCGCTCCAGGATCTGCTGATCTACGCCGTCAAGGGCCTGAGCCTGGCGGCCCATGCGGCCCGCATGGCCGGAATCCGGGACGAGGCCACCGACAAGTTCACCTGTGAGGCGATCTTTTCCACCCTGACCAACGTCGATTTCGATCCCCAGCGCTTCGAGCCCCTGGTCCGGGAAGCGGTGCGGCGGCGCGAAGACCTCAAACAGCGTCTGGCTGCGGCCGGTGCCGGGATGGACTTCGACCATGCAGCCGCCGATTTTCAGCCGGCCGGCACTCTGGCGGGGTTGGTGGCCCAGGGCCAAACGGTGGGCATCATGGCCGAGGCCGATCTGGATCAGGACATTCGCTGTCTGCGCGAGCTGGTCGTTTACGGGACCAAGGGGGTGGCGGCCTATGCGGACCACGCCCGCATCCTGGGCCAGAGCGACCCGGCGGTGGAGGGGTTCATCTACGAAGCCATGGCCGTCACCCTCGACGGCCGAAAGACGGTGCACGACCTGGTGGGATTGGCCCTGCGCTGCGGCGAGGTCAATTTGCGGGCCATGGAACTGTTGGACGCGGGCAACACCGGCACTTACGGCCACCCGGTGCCCACCGCCGTGCCTTTGGGCCCCAAGGCCGGCAAGGCCATTCTGGTCTCGGGCCACGATCTGAAGGATCTGGAAGAGATTCTCAAGCAGAGCGCCGGCAAGGGGATCAACGTCTATACCCACGGCGAGATGCTCCCCTGCCACGGGTACCCCGCGCTGAAAAAACACCCCCATTTCTACGGCCACTACGGCACCGCCTGGCAGAACCAGGCCCGGGAGTTCGATGCCTTTCCCGGAGCGATCCTCATGACGACCAACTGCATCCAGAAGCCGCGCGAGACCTACCAGGACCGGATTTTCACCACCGGCCTGGTGGGATGGCCCGGGGTGCGCCACATCGCGGATAAAGATTTCACCCCGGTGATCGAAAAAGCTCTGGCCATGCCCGGCTTTGCCGCGGACCAGCCCGGCAAGACGGTCATGGTCGGTTTTGCCCGCAACGCCGTACTGGGCGTGGCCGACAAGGTCATCGCGGCCGTCAAGGAGAAGGCCATCCGGCATTTTTTCCTCGTGGGCGGCTGTGACGGCGCCAAGCCGGGACGCGATTACTACACCCGGCTGGTGGAGCAGATACCGGCCGACTGTGTCGTGCTGACCCTGGCCTGCGGCAAGTTCCGCTTCTTCGACAAGGACCTGGGCGATATCGGCGGTATCCCGCGCCTGCTCGACGTGGGCCAGTGCAACGATGCCTACTCGGCGGTCAAGATCGCCGTGGCCCTGGCAGAGGCCTTCGGATGCTCGGTCAACGAGCTGCCGCTTTCAATGGTTCTCAGCTGGTACGAGCAAAAGGCCGTGGCCATCCTGCTGACCCTGCTGCACCTGGGAATCCGCGACATCCGGCTGGGGCCGATCCTGCCGGCCTTCGTGTCGCCCAACGTGCTTGACGTGCTGGTCAAGCACTTCAATATTATGCCGATCTCGACGCCCGAAAACGACCTCAAAGCGATCCTGGGATAGGCCATCGACAGGGGGTCGAACCGGGGAGGCCTGCGGCCTCCCCGCAAGCGAGGGCGTGAAAAGGAGGAGCCGGCCATGAAATGTCCCGGACAAGACACGCAGTACTGGAAACCGGGAGCCGTCTACGAGGTGGACTGCCCCGCCTGCGGCCGGAAGGTGGAATTTTTCAAGGACGACCCGTCCCGCCGCTGCGCCCACTGCGGGCACCGTTTCGTCAACCCCAGGCTCGATTTCGGCTGCGCCGCCTACTGCCCCTTCGCCGAGCAGTGCATCGGCAACCTGCCGCCCGAGGCCCTGGCCCACCAGGAAAACCTGCTCAAGGACCGGGTGGCCGTGGAGATGAAGCACTACTTCAAGACCGATTTTGCGCGCATCGGCCGGGCGACCCGCACGGCCCGGTATGTGGAACGGATCGCCAAGGCGGAAGGCGCCAATCCGGCCGTGGCCCTGGTGGCGGCTTATCTGAGCGAAACCGGATCGGCGCCGGGCGACGCATCGGCGGCCCGGGAGATTCTCGGGCGTCTGGGGGCCGGGGAAGAGTTGGTCAAGGCGGTCACGGAAGTGATGGCGGCGCTGGCCGAAGAAAAGGCCCATGCCGACGCGACCGTGGCCATCATTCTTGATGCCCGGCGCCTGGCGGACCTGGATACGGCCGGCCCGGCGGCGGTGCAGGCCGATTTTTTCACGGCCACCGGCCGGGCCTTGGCCGATGGGCGGCCCGGATCCGGCGCTTGAACCTCAAATTCCGGGATCCGTGCCGCCGGGCTCCGGATCCCGCTCAGCAAGGCCCCGGCCCGGAAAGGACGGAACAATGAAAGTGATGCGCAAGATCATCCAAATCGACGAGGAAAAATGCGACGGGTGCGGGCTCTGCGTGCCGTCCTGCGCCGAGGGCTCGCTGCAGGTCATCGACGGCAAGGCGAAGGTGGTGGCCGAAAATCTTTGCGACGGGCTGGGGGCCTGCCTGGGCGAATGCCCCCGCGGGGCCTTGCACATCGTTGAACGGGAGGCCGACGAATTCGACGAGACGGCGGTGGAGGTCCATTTGGAACGCCTTGGGGAAAAGCCCGCGCCGCCTTCCGGAACCTGCCCGTCGGCCGGGATCCGGATTTTCGCTCCGGCCGATGCCTGCGCCCAGGCCAACGCTCCCCGGGCTCTGGCCGGTCCGACCCGATCCGGGGCCCTGGGCCACTGGCCGATTCAGATCCGCCTGGTTCCCCCCCATGCGCCGTTTCTGAAAAACGCCGACCTGCTGGTGCTGGCCGATTGCGCCGCGGTGGCGGCGGCCAACCTGCACCAGGATTTTCTGCCGGGCCGGGCCGTGTTGATGGGATGCCCCAAGTTCGACGATGCGGCCGACTACATCGCCCGCATCAGCGCCATTTTCCGCAGCGCCGCAATCCGCAGCGTGACCCTGCTGCGCATGGAGGTACCCTGCTGCGCAGGGCTCGAACGGATCGTCAAGAAAGCCCTGGAGGCTTCGGGTGCCGATATCCCGCTGGAAGAGATCGTGGTGCGCTGCAGCGGTGGGCCAGCGGCCTAATCGCTTGCCTTTAGCGCGCCTCGGCCAGGCTGGCGTCGAAGGTCTTGCGCAGGGCGAATTCGGCCTGTTTGCCGTCGTTCCACTGGGACACGGGGCGCAGGTAGCCCACAACCCGGCTGTAGACTTCGCAGGGTTGAAAGTTTTGCAGCGCCGGTTCGGCCCGGTGGCAGGCGTCGCATTTGAGATAGAAGCGGCCCTCGGTCGGTTCGTAAACTGCGCCGCCCTGAATGTGAATCCCGTCCGCGCGGGGCGTGGCGGTGATCTCCACCCCGGCCTGGCAGTCATGGCACTGGCCGGTCCAGCAAAGGGTCTGCTGGTGGGGATTTTCATCAAAAAGGTCGTGAAGGCGGCGGGCGCTCAGGGTATTCATAACGGTTTCCTTTCTAAGTTTGGCTAACCGGATCGGTCATGCAGGGGCAACTATAGCCCCCGTTATTTTGTGTGTCAACAGTATCGATCCACAATATCTGGTAGTTGAACCTTCATCCCTCGGTGAGGGAAAACTCCGGGATTCCATAGAGGCGCTGGATGCAGAAGCTGAGGGTGTCGGGCAGGTAGCGGCCCCAGATCTTGATGGGAATCTCGTCGATCTGTACGGCGGGGCTCAGCCCCACGGCCAACAGGTATTCCAGGATGTACTCGATGTTGACCGGGATATTGCCGTAAACAGCCCCCTCCCGGCGCTGGCGAAAGATGCGCGCTTCGTGCATGCTGCGGCCGATTTCAGACTCGATCAGCTCTTCGAAGGTGGTAAGGATCAAATCGAGGCTCAGATGGCCGGCGCCGGTGGCCAGAAATTTTTCGAAGTCGCCGTTCCCTTCCCCGGCCGTCAGCCCCCGGCGCCGGTAGGTGGCCTTGTGCGGCGAAGTGCAAAAGGCCTTGATGACCGCTTGCGGGTTGATATCCAGACGCACCGTATAGTGAATGGCGTTGTAGGCCCCCCGGTGGATCTCCTTTTCCAGGATGGCGGCGCCGGGCCATTGGGCGATGGCCGCTTCAAGGCCTTCGGGTCCGAAACCCCGGTCGATGATCTTGGCCCCCACCACGTCCAGGATCTGCATCTTTTCCTGTGGCAGGGTAAAGCTCCCCTGGCGGATCTCACTGGCTAGACGCCGTTCTGCTTCGGCCATGGCCCCGGCCAGCGGCAGGGCTCCGGGGCCTCCGCCGGCGGCCTCAAGGCCGAGGGTTTCGGCGCTGCGCTGCAGGCAGTCGCCCATATAGAGCGCTGCGTAGCGGCTGGCCTTTTCGGCGATGCGTTTGATCCGCTTGAAGCGGCACAGGCTCAGGACCCGGCCCCGGGGATCATGGAAGAGATAGCCGGCCATGGGAGAGCCCACATAGAAAAACTCCGGGGTCCGGCGGTAAGTCCGGATCAATTCGGCGACCCTGGCCGAAGTCGGTTCGACGGGGCTGGTGATGAAGTCTTTCAGGTCTTTTTTGGAGTAGAGCGGAAGCCGGTGCACCTCCGGGCCGGGGCCGAGACGCCGGGTGAGGGCTTGGACGAAGTCGACCATGCTGTGCCAGGCGACGAAGCTGTCGTAAGTCAGAATTCGGGTGATCTGGACAGGATCGTCGGCCTCCAGCCGGTCCGAGATCCATCTTTGGGTGATTTGCATCAGTTGCCGGCGATGCGGATAAGCGCAGATGTACATGTCTCTTCCTGTGCGTCGCAAAAAATTGAAGCGGCGGGATGTCAAAACAGGTTCTGCACCGCCTTTTGCAGGATGTGGAACACCGGCGGCACGAAGATGGCCGGCAGCATGTTGCCCACCCTCAGGCGCTGAAAGTCGAGCAGGTTGAAACCGATGGCGGCGATCAGCAGCCCTCCGACAGCCGACATCTGGGAGACGACCTCAGGCACGAGCAGCGGCTTGACCAAAGTGGCGCTCAGGGTGATCAGACCCTGGTAAACGAACACCGAGACCGCCGAGAACATCACCCCGATGCCGAAGGTGGAGGCGAACACGACCGAGGAGATCCCGTCCAGGACCGACTTGGCCAGCAGGGTCTGGTGGTTGCCGGTCAGCCCGCTTTCCAGCGAGCCGACGATGGCCATGGAACCGACGCAAAACACGAGACTGGCGGTGACAAATCCGCGGGCCACCCCTTCCCCGCTGCGGCTCAGGCGCCGCTCCAGCAGGCTGCCCAGCCCCTCGAGCCGCTCTTCGATTTTCAAAGCCGTCCCGATGACCGCGCCGCCCGCAAGGCTGAAGATTACCAGCAAGATGGCATCGGTGCCAAAGGCCCCGCGCAGGCCGATGAGCAGCACGGCCAGACCGATCGCCTGGATCACGGTAAGGCGGTAGGCTTCAGGCAGACCGCCGCGCAGCAGGATTCCGGCCAGACTGCCGGCAATAATGGCCAGAGTGTTGATCAACGTACCGAACACATTGCCTCCTTGGCCGGCGCCCCTACAAGATGCCGGCCGGGGCGCAGGATAGAGTTTAGATCCTTTGTCGCCGCCGCACCGGCGCGCACCGCCCGGCGAGGTGCCAAAATGGGCGATGCGCGCTTCATAACCCCAATCGAAAACCTCCGCAACCTTCAATTGGCACCCCCGGATTTGACAACCGCCATCCCTTGTGGGAAGGGTGGGGCGGGAGGAACCGTTGCCATGAATCGAATCCTTGCCATCTACGGCAGCCCCCGGCGCCGGGGCAATACCGCCACTTTGCTCAAGGAGGCGGTGCGCGGCGCGGCCGAGGCTGGTGCGGCGGTGACCGAGATCGTCCTGCGGGACCGCAAGATCAGTCCCTGCATGGAGATTTACGGGTGCCGGCAGGAAGGGCGCTGCGTAATCGAAGACGATTTCCAGGATCTGGTGGCCGCCATCGACGAGGCCGGGGCACTGATGCTCGCCTCGCCGATCTTCTTTTACACCGTCAGCGCCCACACCAAGATCTTCATGGACCGCTGCCAGTCGCGCTGGGTGCGCAAGTACTGGATCGAAACGGCCGAAGCGCGCGCCGCGGCCAGGCGCCGCAATGCGCTTTTTATCGCCGCCGGCGCGACCCGGGGCCGCAGGCTCTTCGAGGGGACCCTGCTTACGGTGCGTTATTTTCTGGACACTTTGGACTTTGACCTCTGGCGGTCCCTGTGTTATCGCCAGCTTGATTACGAACAGGATGTCTTGGCCCATCCCGAATACCTGGCCGAGGCGTATGCGGCCGGCCGGGATCTGGCCGCATCCCTGGCCGGTGACCTGCCTCCTGCTTCCGCAGCCGATCCGCCAGCCTAACGCCAAGACCGCCGTCGGAGGCCGTGTTCGCCCATGCCCTATGAATCCTTCATCGCCCGGCGGTTTTTGCGTTCGCGACGGCGCCGGACCTTTTTATCCCTGATCACCTTTCTGGCCCTGGCCGGCGTGGCGGTGGGCGTCACCGTGCTGGTGACCGTCACCGCCGTGATGAGCGGGGCCCAGGCCGGTTTCCAGGAGCGGGTTCTGGGCGTCAGCGCCCATATCCTGGTGATGCGCTACGGGGAGGCGTTGCGTGCCTACCGGGACATTCTCAAGCGCATCGAGGCCGTTCCGCAGGTGGTATCCGCCGCGCCCTTTGTTTATGCCCACGGCCTGCTGCGCGCGCCCGGGGGGACGGCCGGCACCGTTTTGCGCGGCATCGACCCGGTCCTGGAAGGCCGGGTGACCGGGGTGCTGCCCCCATCGCTTCTCCATCGGCTTCAAGCCGACAACGCCCGCCGTGAAAACGATCCCGGGCCCCCGGGGATCGTTCTGGGCCGGGAGCTGGCCCGCCAGCTCGGGGTTGTCCAAGGGGATCAGGTGTTCATGCTTTCGCCGAGCGGGATGGCGTCGGCCGTCACCCATGTGCCGGCGATGCAGCGCCTGAAAGTGCTGGGCATCATCGAGACCGGGCTCTACGATTTCGACAAAACCCTGGGTTACATGCATCTTGGCGACGTGCAGCGGATCATGGGCCTGGGCGATGCGGTCAGCGGCATTGGGGTGCGTGTCGGCGACGTCTACCAGGCTCCGGCGGTCAGGGAACGGATCGTCACGGCCCTCGGATTTCCCTATTGGGCCAAGGATTGGACCCAACTCTACCATAACATGTTCGGGGCCCTGCGCCTGCAAAAGACGGTGATGTTCGTCATCCTGACCCTCATCGTTCTGGTGGCGGCCTTCAACGTGGCCGGCACCCTGTTCATGATGGTCACCGAAAAAACCCGTGATATCGCCATCCTCAAGGCCATGGGCGCAACGGATGGAAGCATCGGCAAGATTTTCGTCTTCAAAGGGATGCTCATCGGCCTGGCCGGCACCCTCATGGGCTTGGCCGGGGGGTTGGGGCTTTGCGTGCTGCTTGGCCGCTACCAATTCATCGAGCTCGACCCCAAGATCTATCCGTTTACGCGCCTGCCGGTGGCGGTGCAGGTCCCGGATGTCGTCATGATCGTGGTTTGCGCGCTGTTGATCTGTTTTTTGGCCACCCTTTATCCATCCCGGCGGGCGGCCCGCCTCAACCCGGTCGACGCCCTGCGTCATGGTTGAGGCGGCGGCTTCGCGCCGGATCGGAATCCTACCATGCCGTCAAAATCCTTGACCTTTACCAATCGCAGGGGCCTTAAACTGGCGGGGCGCCTCGATCTACCGGAAGCCGCATCGCCGCGGGCGGTGGCCCTCTATGCCCACTGTTTTACCTGCGGCAAGGACCTCAAGGGGGCTTTTTATCTGAGCCGGGCCCTGGCCAGTGCCGGCCTGATGGTGCTGCGCTTCGATTTTACCGGGATCGGCGCCAGCCAGGGGTGCTTCAGCCAGACCACCTTCACCTCCAGCGTCGAGGATCTGGAAGATGCCGCCGCCTATCTGGCCCGCGAGGTGCAGGCCCCCCGTCTGCTGATCGGCCATTCGCTGGGCGGGGCGGCGGCCCTGATGGCCGCCGGGCGCATCGAGAGTATACAGGCCGTGGTGACGGTGGGCGCACCGGCCGATCCGGCCTACGTGCTGCGCCATCTGGCGGACCAGAGCCAGGCCATCGAGACCGAAGGCGAGGCCCGCGTGATGATCGCCGGGCGTCCGTTTACCGTGGGGCGGGGGTTTCTGGAGGATGTCACCGCCGTTCGCCTGAACCAGGCCATTGCACGGCTGGCAAAGCCCCTGCTCGTGCTGCACGCCCCCCTGGACGAAACGGTGGGCATCGAACATGCCGGGCGGATCTTCGCCGCCGCCCGGCATCCGAAAAGCTTCGTCTGCCTGGATCGGGCCGACCACCTGCTCAGCCGGCCGGCCGATGCACGCTATGCCGGCACCTTGATCGGGGCCTGGGCCGCGCCTTATATCACCACCTCGGGCCGGGCGGACCAGGGGCGGCGATGAGCACTGCCGGCGACATGGCCGCGTGTAAGGCCCAGGCGGCCCGTCTTGAAAAAGAATTGGCGGCCATGGCGGCCGCCCATCGCCGTTTGCAGGAAAGCGAGGCCCAGTACCGCCATCTGACCGAGTTGTCCAAGGCCGGGATCTGCATCATCTATGACCGGGTGCTGCGCTACGTCAACAGCCGCCTCTGCCAGATGCTCATGCATCCCCGGGAGGCCTTGCTCGGTCGTTGTTTCGAAGAATTTGTTTCTGGGGACCAAAGCGCCGTGGTGGCCGCCGTGCGGGAAAGATTCGATACCCAGGCGCAGCTGGAGCAATGCTTCGAGACCGTTGTGGTGGCGGCCGACGGCCGGCGTATCGAGGTGGAACTCAACCTGACGGTGACGTCCTTCGAGGGACGCCGCGCCGCGATGGTCCTGCTTTACGATATCGGTGCGCGCATCCGCGCCGAGGCGCGCATCCGCCAGTTGACCCAGAAATTGATGCGGGCCCAGGAAAAGGAGCGGCTCAATATTTCCCGCCACCTGCACGACCAGATCGCCCAGGATCTCTCGATCCTCAAGATTCTGTGTGCGACGCTCCTGGACGGCGAAATCGAGGCCGGTGCGCGCCTCAAGCCGCACATGGAGAAGATGGCGGCCCAGCTTCAACGCGCCATCGACGCCGTCAGGGCCCTGGCTTACGATCTGCGGCCGCCGGGGCTCGATCAGCTCGGCCTGGAACGCACCCTCTTGCACGACTGCCAGTCCTTCAGCGCCGCCAACGGCATCCCGGTGGATTTTTGTGCGGTCGGCGTGCAGGGGCTGAAACTTTCGGCCGAACTGGAAATCAACCTTTACAGGGTGTTCCAGGAAGCGTTGCACAACATCCGCCGGCATGCCAAGGCCACCCGGGTGACGGTGCGGCTGGTGGCCAGCGCTCCGTACATCGTGCTGCGGATTCAGGACAACGGGTGCGGATTCGATCCTGCCGAGCGCTTGGAGGCCGTGCGCGAGCAGCGCCGCATGGGCTTGCAGAGTATGGAGGAGCGGGCCCGCTTGCTCGGCGGGCGGATGCGCATCACCACGCGGCCCGGAAAAGGGACGCGCCTCTACCTGGAGGCGCCCCTGTTCCCCTCCGCGGATCCCCTGGTTCAGGAGAGGCCGGTCACCCCGTGAAACGATCCCAGCGCCTTTTGATCGTCGACGACCATCCCCTTTTTCGCGAGGGGCTCAAGGCCATCATCGCCCGCAGTGCCCGGTTCGAGATCGTGGCCGAGGCCGGCACGGCCCGTAGCGGGCTGCAAAAGGCCCTGGACCTGACCCCGGACCTGGTGATCGTCGACATCAGCCTGCCGGACCGCAGCGGCATCGATCTGACCCGCGATATCCGTTCCCGGGTTGCGGCTGCCCGGGTGCTCATCGTGAGCATGCACGCCCGGGTCGACTACATCGTCGAGGCCTTTCAGGCCGGGGCCACCGGTTATGTGGTCAAGGAGTCGGCCGCCGATCGCCTGCTCCAGGCCCTGGAGGTGGTATCGGCCGGAGAATACTATCTGGACAGCGGCATTTCCCGGGAGGTTGTGCAGCGCCTGATGAATGTCCAGGCCGCCGGCCCTGGTGCCGGTGATGCCGCCTACGGGCGTCTGACGCGCCGCGAACAGGAAGTCATGCGCCGCCTGGCCGAGGGGCACAGCCCGCGCCAGGTTGCCGAGGGGCTGGGCATCAGCGCCAAAACGGTGGAAAACCACCGCTCCAACATTCTGCGCAAGCTCGGCCTGAGTGGAACCATGGAGCTGGTGCGCTATGCGGCGCGTATCGGTCTGATCGACCTGCAACACTGGGGACGATGAGCCGGGCGCTCGAAAGTGTCCGGCACGGGATTTTCTCCCGGCCAAAATAAGGCCTTCGGTTCATGGACAAACCGGTGCGCCCGGGCCATAAACATTCAACGATGTGGTGTTGTCGGCCGTTGCAGGACAAGATCGGGGCCGCATGGATTCGAAACCGACAGCGTTCAAGCCGATTTTCCCTTCAGACGTCAATTCTCCGGATATCTCCACCAGCCGCTCCTGCGACCCCCAACCCACAGCGGGCCGTGTGGACATAACAGCCCTGATTCGCAGCCTCCAGCGGGCCGAAGGCGAGAGCCCTTGTTTTGAAACCGGCGCGCAAGATTGCGATCGCATCGATTGCCCCTGGCGCCGGTACTGCCTTTGAGGGCCGGCCGCTCCGAAAAAAGCCGCTGAGGTCTGGATCAGGGTTGCTGTGGCTTGCTTTCCAATTGATTTCAAAGTCTTAACCATTTAAGAGGGACCATGAAGCCATCCAAGCATCATGCCGTCTTTGAGAGGGAAGGTGAGGCAATGGGCATGCCGCTGTCGATGGATCCTGCGCCAAGGCAGGGGATCGCTTGCGGCGGTGAGCGCCGGGTTCAACCCCGGCGTGCGGTCAGGCCGGGTATTTTTGCCATTCTGCGTGCCGCTAGGACAGTACCGCCGCATATCCAGGATCTGGGCATGGGCGATATTGCCTTTGCCATGTACCGCATGCACCCTTTACATATGGGCCAGGTTCATGACATCAGTGTCGGCGGGTTGAGCTTCAGTTATGTCGAAAGCGGTGCAGTGGTCGACGAGCCGCTGGTGCTCGACATCCTGTCCGCCGAAACCGGGTTTCACCTCACCGGATTGCCTTTTCGGGTCGTGTGGGACCGCGGTCTGGCCGATGACATCGATGTCGATTACATGCCGCTACGGCAGGCCGGACTGGTATTTGAGGTCCCGTTGCAAGAACAGCGCCGGCAACTGGAAGAGTTCATCCGTCATTATACCTGCAGTTGAGCCCCTCAGGCGGCCTGCCGCCTGTTCCCCCCGGCCGACAGGGCTGTCCCGCCTGTCGGCCGGTTGCGTCTCGGCGGCCGAGACAATCTTGCTGCATCGAAAGCGCTTCTGCGATAATCGCCGCCCCCCGATGTTGCCATTTGCCCCGGTGTTGGTTATTGATATGGCAAGGTGTAAGTGGTCAACCTGGAAAAGGAGGATCGATGGGGATCGACCGGACCGTAAAAATCGGTGGGGAGGCCGGCCAGGGGATTCAAACCGTGGGGCACGTACTGGCTGCGGTTTGCCACCGGGCCGGGCTGCATGTCATGGCGGTCAACGACTTTGAATCGCGGATCCGCGGCGGCCACAGCTTCATGCAGGTGCGCATCGCCGATCGAGACGTGGCGGCGCCCCACCATCGCATCGACCTGCTGGTGGCGCTGGACCGCAGGACGTACAGCGAACACCGCCACGAACTGGTGCGCGACGGGCTGACCCTGGCCGACGCGGCGGCCGGCCTCGAAGGCGAAAAGGTGCTCAACCTGCCCTTTGCCGATATGGCCAACGAGGCCGGAGGGCGGATTCTGGCCAACACCGTGGCGGCCGGGGCCTGCCTGGGATTGCTGGGGGCTCCTGCTGCCCTGGGGCACGAAATTCTGGCACACCAGTTCCGGGACAAGGGTCAAACTCTGATCGACCAGAATCGGCGGGCCTTCGATCTGGGCTACGCCGCGGCCCAGGTTCCCTTTGCCGGCCGCATCCCCGGGACCTGGGATCTTCCGGTGCAGGGGTATCTGATGGACGGCACCCGGGCCTTGGCGCTGGGTGCGGCGGCGGCCGACTGCCGCGTCGCCGCTTTCTACCCCATGTCTCCGGCCACCGGGATTTTGGCCCAACTCACCGAATTGTCGGGGATTTTCCCACTTGCCGTCGAGCAGGCCGAAGACGAGATCGCCGCCGCCAATATGGTCATCGGTGCGGCCTTTGCCGGGGCGCGGGCCATGACGGCCACCTCCGGGGGGGGATTCTGCCTGATGACCGAGGCCCTGGGGCTGGCCGCCATCACCGAAACGCCCATGGTGGTGGTGGATGCCATGCGACCCGGTCCGGCCACCGGTCTGCCCACCCGTACGGCCCAGGGAGACTTGAATTTCGTGATCCACGCGTCCCAGGACGAGTTCCCGCGCTTCGTCCTGGCTCCCGGATCCCCGGCCCAGGCTTTCGATGCCATGATCCGGGCCTTTGATCTGGCCGAACGCTTTCAGGTGCCGGCCATCGTATTGGTGGACCAGTATTTCAACGATTCACTCTTTACCACACC
Source organism: Desulfobacterales bacterium (assembly GCA_963668645.2). Classification (GTDB taxonomy): domain Bacteria; phylum Desulfobacterota; class Desulfobacteria; order Desulfobacterales; family UBA2174; genus UBA2174. The sequence goes on along the minus strand of CAXXWC010000019.1, from coordinate 32,937 downwards.
CGCTTTGGGGCCTGTTGCGGCCGTGACCCGGTACGTGATCGGTGATGCCGATTTGGAAGATCCCGAGGCCTACCGGCGATTCGCCCCCGGCGTGGACGGCGTCTCTCCGCGTGCCCTGCCCTGCCGGGGACGGGCCCGGGTGGTGGCCTGCAGCGACGAGCACCGCGAAGACGGTCATATCAGCGAAAAAATCGCCGACCGGCAGCAGATGGTGGCCAAGCGGTTTGCCAAGCTTCCTGCCATGCGCGATGCGCTCCGCGCGCCCGAGGTGATTCACCCGGATGCCGAAACCCTTCTGGTGGGATGGGGATCGACCCGGGGGGCCCTTTTAGAGGCCGTCGAAGGGCTGCGCGAAGAAGGCCGATCGGTGGGCGCGGTCCATTTTACCGATCTGTGGCCCTTCCCGTCGCAGGCAGCGGCCCGGGTTCTTGACGGGCGGCGCTTTATCGTGGTGGAGCAGAACGTTACGGGCCAGCTCGGCCGGCTGCTGCGCGAGCAGACGGGGCTGGTGGCCGCCGGCGGGATTCTTAAAAGCGACGGCCGGCCATTTTTCCCCCAGGAGATTGCCCGGGGCCTGGAGGCCCCGACTCGGCTTGACTGAAGTCGCCGCGGGCGGCTTGAACAGCCCGCGGTGCCGACCGGATCATACCCGCCATGAACGAAAAGATTGTTTCCTGTGATACCGCCGTCCGGCGTCTGGACCTTGAACGGTCCGCCGGACGGCGGATCGTCTTTACCAACGGCTGTTTTGACCTGCTGCACCGCGGTCACGTCCATTACCTGGAGGCGGCCAGACGGTTGGGCGAGCGACTCGTGGTCGGCCTTAACAGCGATGCCTCGGTAACGAGGATCAAGGGGCCGCAGCGTCCGATCAACCCCCAGTCGGATCGGGCCGAAGTATTGGCGGCTTTGGCCTGCGTCGATCTGGTGGTGATTTTCGATGAGGACGATCCGCTACGGCTCATCACCTGTTTGAGGCCGGACGTGCTGGTCAAAGGGGCCGATTGGCAAAAGGAGAAGATCGTAGGGGCCGATCTGGTCCTGGCGGCCGGCGGTCGGGTGGAGACCATCGCGGTGGTGCCCGAGGTTTCCACCACCATGCTGATCGACCGGATCATGGCGCGGTGCGCAGGGGGCAAGCCGGCATGAGCGCACCGCCTGCCGGCAACGGTCTGGACCGCCGGATATTCGAGGGCCTGAAGCGGCTGCCCGGCATCCGCCACGGCGTGTTCACGCGCCGTGGCGGGGCCAGCGTTGCCCCGTTTGACAGCCTTAATGTCGGCATGACGGTGGGCGACGATCCGCGGCGGGTTGAAGCGAACCGGCAGCGAGTGGTGGACGCCATGGGGGGCGGGACCCTGGTGCGGGCCCACCAAGTGCACGGCACAACGGTGCATGTGGTGCAGGCCGATGAAGACGTGCACCGGCCGGCCCGGGCCGATGCGCTGGTCACCGATCTGCCCGGCCGGTTGCTGATGATCCAGGTGGCCGACTGCCAGCCGGTGTTGCTGGCCGACCCGTTGCGGCCGGTGGTGGCCGCGGTGCATGCAGGCTGGCGCGGCAGCGTGGCCAACGTCCTGGGGGCCACAGTGGCGCTGATGAAGGCCCGCTTCGGCACCCGGCCCGAATCCCTTTGGGCCGGTATCGGGCCGTCCCTGGGGCCCTGCTGCGGCCAGTTCATCAACTATCGCCGGGAGATCCCCTCCGATCTGTGGCGTTTTCGCGTCGGGGAGGCGAATTTCGATTTTTGGGCCGTCAGCCACGCCCAACTCGTCGCGGCGGGCCTCAACCCGGCGCGCATCGAAACCGCCGCGGTCTGCACGCGCTGTTGCAGCGATACTTTTTTTTCCTACCGCGCAGAAGGAACCACGGGCCGGTTCGCCGCTGTCATCGGGCTTGCCGGCCAGGGTTGAGGGCGGTGGCGGGCAGGCCAAGCGTGCCTGCGGTGGCCGCGCAAACGACGGAGGCAGCATGCATCGATTCGAAGAGCAACGGCCCGGGGCCTTGCAGGTCCGGGTTCCGATTCTCTGGAACCGGGAGGTGGCACCGGGGTACCGGAGCATGGCGCTGGATACGGGCGAGGTTTACGCCAACGCCGAAGCCGGGCAGTTCGTTATGGTCGGTTTGCCCGACCCATCTCCCGGCCTGCTGCGGCGGCCCTTTTCCATCCACCGGCGGCTCGTGGTGGAAGGCGGCGGGGCCATCGAGCTGCTCTACCGGGTGGTGGGACCGACCACCCGGGGCATGGCGCGTCTTGGCGCCGGGGCGAAGATCGATCTGGTGGGGCCTTTGGGCCGCGGTTTCCGGGTGCCGCAGGGCGTACGCCAGGTCGCGCTGGTGGCCGGCGGGATCGGGGTGGCGCCGCTTCTGTTTCTGGCCGAAACCCTGGTTCAGCGGCAGGGTGCCGACGGTCTCCGGGTTTATCTTGGGGCCCGCAGCTGTGCCGATCTTTTATGTGTCGAGGATTTCGAGCGCCTCGGGGTGCAGGTGTCGCTGACCACCGAGGACGGCTCGGGCGGGGACCAGTGCCTGGTGACCCTGCCCCTGGAAAAAGCGGCGGCCCAATCCTCGCCCGAACTGATCTGCGCCTGCGGCCCGCCGGCGATGCTCGCCTGTGTGGCCCAAATTGCAAAAGCGCAGTGCATTCCATGCCAGGTGTGTATTGAGGCCGTCATGGCCTGCGGTATCGGCGCCTGCCTGGGCTGTGCTGTGGCCGCCGAAGACCGGGAGAGCGCCTACCGGCATGTCTGCCGGGACGGTCCGGTTTTCGATGCCGGGCAATTGGCTTGGCCAATAAGAGATTGACTTGACCGGTGTCCTGTGTTAGGTGCCTTAACTTCATGAGCATTCGCTTTGCCCGGCCGATCCGGCCGAGAATTTCATGAAAAACGAAACCCTGCGCTACTTGCGCGAGATGGCCTATTTTTCCAGCCTGGGACTCCAGGTGGCCCTGTCGATTTTTATCGGCTTGGGTATCGGCGTTTACCTGGACCGGTGCTGGAAAACATCTCCGTGGCTCACTCTGGTGGGGCTGGGGATGGGCATCGCCGCCGGGTACCGTAACATCGGTCTGGCGATTCGCAAGAGCCGCAAATTTTAAGACGCACGCTAATGGAGCAACGGTGAACATCCAGCAGCGGTTGCTTTCCTTCGTAACCCATACCAACTGGATCCTGCTGGTCTTGGCCAGCGGGTTGGGGGCGGTGCTGGCCCCGCGGCCGGTTTTCGTCGGCATTTTGTGCGGGGGGCTGATCGTCACGATCAATTTTCATCTGTTGCACCGAACCTTGAAAAAGGCCCTGCGGCCTCCTCACCTGGCATCCCATCATGTCGTGCTGGCCAAGTACTACATGCGGTTTCTGGTCAGTGCGGTGATCCTCTACGTGTTGATTTCCCGGCGGCTGGTCGATCCTTTGGGGCTTTTCGCCGGGCTTTCAGTGGTGGTCGTCAGCATTACCCTGGCCACGATGCGGGAACTCAAACGACTCATCTTCAAGGAGGCGGTCTAGGCATGGAACACCCCTATCTTTTCTTCGTCAAGTTGTTTGAAGCCGTCGGACTGGGCAGCTTTGCCCATCACTATCCCCACGTGGTCTATTCCTGGGTGGTGATGGCGATTTTGATCATCGCCGGAGCCCTGGCGGCCAAAACGGTCAGTCTGATTCCGGGCAAAGGGCAAAACTTTTTCGAAATCCTGGTCGGCGGGATCGAAGACTTCATGGTAACCGTCACCGGCGAGGAAGGCCGTTGGCTGCTGCCCATCGCGGCTACGGTGTTTCTCTACATCCTGACGTGCAACCTCATCGGCCTGGTGCCCGGTTTCTTCCCGCCCACGGCCAGTCTCAATACCACGCTATCGTGCGCCCTGGTGGTGGTCGTTTTTACCCACATTATCGGGATCAAGTACCATGGGGCCGGCTATATCAAGCATTTCATGGGACCGGTATGGTGGATGGTGCCGATCATCATGCCCATCGAGATCATCGGCCACCTGGCGCGGATCCTCTCGCTCAGCTTCCGTCTTTTCGGCAATATGATGGGCCACGAGCTGGTGCTGTTCATCCTTTTCATGCTGGCGGGCGCCTTTTTCGCCCCCCTGCCCATCATGGCGTTGGGGATTTTTGTGGCCATGGTACAGGCCTTTGTCTTTTTCCTGCTCTCGATCATGTATTTTACCGGCGCCATGGAGCACGCCCACTGATCGAGGGCCGGATTTTTATCACTGGATTTTACGATGCGGGTCGTAAAATAGCGGGATAACGCGGGATAACGGAAGAAGCCAAAAACCATCATTTATCAAAGGAGGTAGCGTCTCAATGGAAGCTCAAGCTTTGCAGTTTTTTATCGCCTGTGTGACGGCCGCCGGTTTCGGCATCGCCATCGCCGCTTTCGGTTGCGGCCTGGGTCAGGGGCTTGGCCTCAAGAGCGCCGTGGAAGGCATCGCGCGCAATCCGGAATCTTCCGGTAAGGTCACCGTGACCATGCTGATCGGTCTGGCCATGATCGAGTCGCTGTGTATTTACGCGCTGGTCGTGTCCCTGATTCTGATCTATGCGCATCCGCAGGCCGCTGCGATCGCCGGGTTGTTCGCCGCCCACTAAAGCGCATCGCACGATCAAAAAAACCGCGTCTCCTCAACGGGACGCGGTTTTTTTTTGTCCGTGCGACGCATCTCGAATCTCAAATTTGAAGTTTCAAATCCGCGCAGCATCCTCCGCTATCACGCGCTGCAGAAATCGCCCCGTGTGGGATTGGGGTGCGGCGGCGACCGATTCGGGGGTTCCGGTGGCCACGATGCATCCCCCGGCCTCGCCCCCTTCGGGGCCCAGATCGATGATGTAATCGGCGCACTTGATCACGTCCAGATGGTGCTCGATGACGATCACCGTATTGCCTGCGTCCACCAGGCGCTGGAGCACCTCGAGCAGCTGGCGAACGTCATCGATGTGCAGGCCGGTGGTCGGCTCGTCGAGGATATAGACGCTGCGGCCGGTGGCCTTGCGGCTCAGCTCGCGGGCCAGCTTGATACGCTGGGCCTCGCCGCCGGAAAGGGTCGTGGCCGCCTGGCCCAGACGGATATAGCCGAGTCCGACCTCGCGCAGGGTAACGAGTTTTTCCCGGGCCCCGGGAATCCGTCCGAAAAAGTCCAAGGCCTGGTTGACCGTCATTTCAAGGACTTCGGCGATGTTCTTGCCCTTGTAGCGGATTTCGAGGGTTTCGCGGTTGTAGCGCCGGCCCTGGCAGACATCGCAGGTCACGTAGACATCCGGCAGAAAATGCATCTCGATGCGCACGATCCCGTCCCCGCCGCACGCCTCGCAGCGTCCTCCCTTGACATTGAAGCTGAAGCGCCCGGGCCGGTAGCCGCGCATGCGCGCCTCGGCGGTGCGGGCGAAGCGCTCGCGGATATGACCGAACAGACCGGTATAGGTGCCCGGGTTGGAGCGGGGCGTGCGTCCGATGGGCGATTGATCGATGTGCAGCACTTTGTCGACGTACTCGATGCCGGTAAAAGCCTGGTGGGCCCCGGGCTGCAGATTGGCCCCGTGGAGCCGGCGGGCCAGCAACGGATAGAGGGTTTCGAGAATCAGGGTCGATTTGCCCGAACCGGAAACGCCGGTCACCCCGATCAAGCATCCCAGGGGAAAGGCCGCCTCGATGGATTTGAGGTTGTTGGCTGCCGCCCCGCTGAGGACCAGGCGCTGACCGTTGCCGCTGCGGCGCACCGCCGGCATGGGGATGCGCAGCCGGCCTGAAAGGTACTGGCCGGTAAGCGATTCCGCGCTGGTGAGCAGCCCGGCAGGCGGGCCGCTGTACACCACCCGGCCTCCCTTGACCCCGGCGCCCGGCCCCATGTCCACCACATGATCGGCCGTTTGGATGGTCTCGCTGTCGTGCTCGACCACCAGCACCGTATTGCCCAGATCGCGCATGCGGCAAAGAGCGTCCAGCAGCCGGCGGTGATCGCGCGGATGCAGCCCGATGCTCGGCTCGTCCAGGACGTAGAGGACTCCGGTCAGGCGCGAGCCGATCTGGGTCGCCAGGCGGATGCGCTGGCTTTCGCCGCCTGACAAAGTGGCGGCCGAACGGTCAAGGGTCAGGTAATTGAGCCCCACCTGCACCAAGAAACCGAGTCTCAGGCTGATTTCGCGCAAAATCGGCCGGGCGATGGCGGCCTGGCGCCCGTTCAGGGATAATCCCTCGATGAAGGCCAAGGCCCGGTCCACCGTCAGGGCGGTCAACTGGTGGATCGCCACATCCGCGATCCGCACATTGCGGCTGGCCGGATTGAGCCTGGCCCCGAGGCAGACCGGGCAGGGCTGGAAACTCATGTAGCGCTCGATCTCTTCGCGCACCTGGGCCGAATCGGTCTCCAGGTAGCGCCGCTGCAAATTGGGGATCAGGCCTTCGAAGGTTCTGGGGGTCAGGTGCCGCCGGCCGCTGCGCACGGTGTAAAAGGGGAGTTTGCGCTCTCCCGATCCGTGGAGCAGCACCTGGCGGAACCCCTCGGGCAGCTCGGCCCAGGGGGTGTAGATGTCCACCTGATAGGCCGAGGTCAGCGCTTCGAGAAATTCGGCGAAAACGACGTTGTTGCGATGGGCCCAGGGAGCGATAGCCCCTTCGCGCAGGTTCAGGCCCGGGTCCGGTACCAGGCGCTGCGGATCTAAGGTCGTGCTGGTGCCCAATCCGTTGCAAGCCGGGCAGGCGCCCTGGGGCGAATTGAAGGAAAAGGCGGCCGGGGTAAGCGGCGGGTAGGTGGAACGGCACCGGGGACAGGCCGCTTTTTCACTGAATGTCCAGGTTTCGGGCGGGTCGTGATCTCCCCGGAGACGTTCGATACGGGCCTGCCCCCCTGAAAGCGAGAGTGCCAGTTCGAGGGAATCGGCCAGGCGTTTGCGCATTTCGGGCTTGACGATCAGTCGGTCCACCACTGCGGCGATGGTGTGGGCCGCCCCGCGCTTGAGCGGCGCAACGGCCTCGATGTCGTAGACTTTCTCGTCGAGCATCACCCGTGCAAATCCATCTTTCCGCAGCCGTTGGAGCAGCTTGGCCAGTTCCGCCGCACCGCTGGCGGCCAGCGGCGCGAGTAGCAAAATGCGACTGTCCCGGGGCAGGGAGAGGATCTGTTCGATCATCTGGTCGACGCTCTGGCCGGCGATCGGCAGGTTGCAGGCCGTGCAAAACGGCGTGCCGGCGCGGGCGTAAAGCAGCCGCAGGTAGTCGTAAATCTCGGTGACCGTACCGACGGTGGAACGCGGATTGTGGCTGGCGCTTTTTTGCTCGATGGCAATGGCCGGCGACAACCCCTCGATCAGGTCGACGTCCGGCTTGTCGAGCCGTTCCAGGAACTGGCGGGCGTAGGTGGACAGCGATTCGACGTAGCGCCTTTGGCCTTCGGCATAGAGGGTGTCGAAAGCCAGGGTCGACTTGCCGCTGCCGGACAATCCGGTCACGACGATCAAACGGTTTCGCGGCAGTTGCAGGTCGATATTTTTCAGGTTGTGCTGACGTGCGCCGCGGACCGTAATCCGGTCGGCGCCGTCCGGCAGGGCTGTAACAGGTGGATTCATGGCCGGTTTCCAGTCAAAGAAGAAAATAGGTGCTATTCGTAGAAAAACGTAGGTATTCGCAGTTTAGTGGGTTGCCCCCCCGGGGACCAAATATTTGGATCTCGTTAGAATGCTTGGCGAATTTTGGTGATCAAAAAACGAGTATTTAAAAAGGGTTGTTCCGATGGTGAATATATGTCGTATAATTACAAATAGATAAAACTTGTTGATAACTTCCCGGGACACCCGGGGTAACCTGGGATCTTCCGGTTTGACATCCGTCCGGGGGGGCACTACAAAATGGGCCACGTTTGTTTGAACCAGACCGAGATTTCCCAGAACAAACAGAAATCCGGAAATCTGTTGGATTTTACCCTCCACCTCCCTTGTACGGGGCGACCTGCGGCGAGTATTTTTCCAGCCGTGCATCGTGATGAACCTCTGTATGAATACGCAATGGACCAAGGCCAAGTCGGCCATTGAAAAACGCGTTGCCGCTCACAGCTACCGGATGTGGATCGAGCCGTTGGGGCTCAAATCGTGGCACAACGGTTCTGTGGTGCTGCTGGCCCCGAATTTCTTTTCGCGCAAGCGCGTGTTGGAGCACTACAAGGACCTGCTCGCTACGGTGCTTTCCGAGGCGGCCGGCCATCCCTGCCAGGTGAGCATCGAGGTCGGATCCACCAACGCAAGCGAGGCCCGGGGAAAATCGACCCCCCAGCAGCTTCCCCTGCCCGAGGAGGGGTTGCGTTTTCATAACGGCCGCTTGCTGCGCCGCGATTTTACCTTCGACCAGTTCGTGGTGGGCGGCAACAATGACTTTGCCTACAGCGCCGCGCTGTCGCTGGCCAACGCCCGGCAAAACGACCAGAGCGCTCTTTATCTCATCTCGCGTCCCGGGATGGGCAAGAGCCACCTGTCCCAGGCCATCGGCCACCATATCATCTCCCACTCGAGATCCGAGCTGGTCTTTTACACCACCGTCGAGGATTTTACCCAGGAGCTGGTCCAGGCCTTCCAGAGCGACCAGGTGGTCCGCTTTAAAGACAAGTATCGCAACGGTTGCGACGTGTTGCTGCTCGAAGACGTCCACTACCTGACCGGCAAAGAGCGGACCCAGATCGAGCTGGCCCAGACCCTCGACAGCCTGCAGGAAAGCGGCAAGAAGATCATTTTTTCGAGCTGCTGCCTGCCCAACGAGATTCCCCGTATCAATGACAAGCTCTGCTCCCGGCTTTCCAACGGGTTGATCTCGCGCATCGAGCCGCCCAATTTTCGGACCCGGGCACGTATTCTGAAAAAGAAGGCCGCCTCAAAAGGGACGCATCTGCCCGAAGCGGTGGTGGAGTATCTGGCCGGGGAACTGCACGAGGACGTGCGCCAGCTGGAAAGCGGCTTGGTCGGCATCACGGCCAAGTCCAATCTGCTGGGCATGCCGATAGACCTGGACCTGGCCCAAGCGGTGGTGAGCACCATCGTGCGGGCGCGCAAAGCCGTCACCATCGAGGCGATCAAGAAACTCGTCAGCCGCCAGTACCGCGTGGCGGTGAACGATATGGTCTCGCCCTCGCGCAAAAAGTGTCACGTGCGCCCACGGCAGGTGGCCATTTACCTGTCGCGGGCCTACACCGATACCCCTCTGGAAGCCATTGGGCGCAGTTTCAACCGCTACCATGCCACGGCCATGCATTCGATTCAATGCATCGAACGCGGGATCCGCACCGATCACCAGCTGCGGCGCCAGGTGGAGATGATCTGTGAGCGGCTCGACAGCGGTGATTTCTAAGGGAAAGGCCGGATTCCGGGCGGTGCCCGGAACAGGGGCACCGGCGCCTCGCCCCGGGGTTGATTTCACCCCAAATCAATAATCGAACAGATCATCCTCATCGGCTTCCAGGGCATCGAGAATCAGCTGGCGTTGCTGTTCGGCGCTGACGACCGCGCAGCGCAGCCGCAGGGCGCAGCGGCTGCGGCAGATCCGATCGTCGGCGCTGAATTGGCCGAAGCAGCCGATATGCGCCGCGGAGGAAAGAACCTGAAGCGCCTCATTCATCGTCCGTCCTCCTGTCTGAATATCGATCCGGTTGCCCTGAAATGCGCAGTGTTTCGAGCAGCCGCTGGTGAATCCGTGCGTTGGTGGCCACGATGGACGCCATTTCGGGCTTAAAGTGATTTGCCGCCAGATCGGTTACCCGGCCTCCCGCCTCGCTGACCAGCAGGGCCCCGGCGGCTGTGTCCCACGGCTTGAGGTGCTCTTCCCAGAACCCGTCGAACCGGCCGCAGGCCACATAGCACAGATCCAGCGCGGCCGCACCGAGGCGGCGCACCCCCTGGGCCGCGCGGAGCCCGGCGCCAAGTCGAGCCATCACTGTATCAAGATGTGTGTGCAGATCATACGGGAAACCGGTCGCCATCAGGGCCTCGTTGAGTTTTGTGGTGGTTGAAACCCGGATCGGGCGTCCGTTGAGGGTCGCCCCGGCCCCTTCGGTGGCCTGGAACAACTCTCCTGCCACGGGATTGAGCACGAGACCGTGACGGATCCGTCCGGCTTCGGCAAAGGCGATGGAGACGGCAAAGATCGGCAGGCCATGGGCAAAATTGGTTGTGCCGTCCAGCGGATCGACGATCCAGCAGGCGTTTTGCCGCCCGTTACTGAGGCCGCCTTCCTCGGCCAGAATGCCGTGGTCCGGGCAGTGGCGCCGCAGGGTGGAGACAATGGCGGCTTCGGCGGCCAGATCGGCCTCGGTCACCAGGTCGATTGCACCTTTTTTATCCACCCGTGTCAGACGGCCGAAATGGCGCCGCAGCGCCTGGGCCCCGCTATCGGCGGCCTGCAGGGCGATGCGGGCGATATCGGCAAGAGGCATCATTTGCTCCAATTTTTCCCTTTCAAAAAGGCGTATCCCGCCTGTCGGCTTCGACTGCGTTTTTCTCCCCGCCGTCCGAAATGGCGTCACCTTCGAGCACGGCCAGCGGTTCAATCATGGTTTGCATCTGTTCGATCAACGGGGCCAGGCTGTGGGCCTCGCGGGCGCATACCGCCACGCCTCCCAGGCGCCGGCAGAGCTGGGCGGCCGTTTGCGCATCCAGCCGGTCCTGCTTGTTGAGCACCCGCAGGCGGGGAATTTCATTCAAGCCCAGTTCATCCAAAAGGTTTTCCACCGCGCGGATTTGGGCCCCATGGTCCGGGTTGCTCAGGTCGATGACATGCAAGAGCAGATCGGCCATTTCCAGTTCTTCCAGGGTGGCGCGAAAGGCGACGCGCAGGTCCGCCGGCAGGTCCCGGATGAAACCGACCGTGTCGGTGATGATCACCTCCAGATCCCGGGGGAAGCGCAACCGCCGGCTGGACGGATCGAGGGTTGCGAAGAGGCGGTCTTCGGCCGCCACCCGGCTGTGGGTCAGGGTATTGAGCAGGGTCGATTTGCCCGCGTTGGTGTATCCCACGATGGAAATCACCGGTACGGCCTTTTTTTGGCGCAGGGACTTTTGCTGCCGCCGCTGGCGGCGCACCTGGAGCAGGCTTTCTTCCAGGCGGGCGATGCGTTCGCGTACCCGGCGGCGGTCGATTTCCAGCTGGGTTTCGCCCGGCCCCCTGCCGCCGATTCCTCCGGCCAGCCGGCTCATGGCCCGGTTCTTGCCGATCAGACGCGGCAGCCGGTAGCGCAGCTGGGCCAGTTCGACCTGCAGCTGGCCTTCGCGGGACCGGGCCCGCTGGGCGAAGATGTCCAGGATCAACTGGGTGCGATCGATAACCTTCAGATCGATGGCCTCGGCAATGGCCCGGCCCTGGCTGGGGTTGAGTTCCTGGTCGAAGACCAGGACCGTGGCCGCGCGCTGCAAGGCGACGATGGCCAGTTCCTGGAGTTTCCCGAATCCCATGAGAAATCTCGGATCGATGCTGCGCCGCTGCTGGATCTCTTCGGCAACCACAGACAGTCCGCCCGAGAGGGCCAGTTGGCGCAGCTCGGTCATGCCGGCCAGAGCCCGGCGGCGCGGCGCAGTGGTGACGCTCACCAGCACGGCGCGCTCACCGGCCGGTTCCGCCTGCCGGCCGTGGACGATCCGTGACATTTCCTCTTCAAGAGAGCGCACCAGCCCGGTGCAATCGATATCCGGATGATGGGCCGAAAGCGGATCGAGCAGATGATAGGAGGGCCCCTCCTCGGCCGGCATCACATGGGCCACGTGCAAGGCGGCCGGGATGCCGTCGGGGCGCAGGGTCATGGCGGCCATTAAATCGAGACGCAGCAGGGCCAGGTCGGTAAGATCGTCCCGGCTCAGGGCCTCCCCCTTGAGATGGGTATGAAGGCAGCGTACACCGCGCAACCGTCCCGGTGCGGCGCGAAAATCGTCCAGGTCGGGAATGACGATCTTCTGCCCGTCGCCGACCATCACCGTGGCGATGCGCCCGCGCCGATCGACCAGCAGACCGATCTGGCGCCGAATTTCGGTGGAGAGCAGGGCCAGCTCGTTGGCCAACTCGGGCGTGCAAAGGACTTCGGGTGCCAGCCGCCGCCGGTAGAGGGCTTCGATGCGCCGGACCTGGTTGGATTTCAAGCCGCTGATGTCGCCTGTTATTCTACGCATCTGATCGCTGTCGGAAGGCCTGCTGTTCCAGCCCGGATCACCCCAGCGCCTCGTCGGCCATGTTTTCAAAGCGCGTGTACTGGCTAAGGAAGGTCAGCGGCACCACTCCGGTGGGGCCGTTGCGGTGTTTGCTGAGGATGACTTCGGCTTTGCCGCGATTGGGGTTGGTCTCCTCCTTGTTGTAGACTTCGTCGCGGTAAATGAAAATCACCAGATCGGCGTCCTGTTCCAAGGCGCCGGATTCACGCAGGTCCGAAAGGACGGGGCGTTTGTCCGAGCGCTGCTCCAACATGCGGTTGAGCTGGCTCAAGGCGATGATCGGCACATTCAGCTCCTTGGCCAGTTGTTTCAAGGAACGTGAGATCTCACTGATTTCCAGATCACGCCGCTCGCTGGGAACCCGGGGCCGCATCAGCTGCAGGTAGTCGACCACCACCAGGCCCAGGTCTTTTTCAAGCTTGAGCCGGCGGGTTTTGGTACGGATGGTGGTGGTGGAAATGTCCGGCGAATCGTCGATGTAGATGGGGGCTTCGGACAGGCGCCCGGCCGCGTCGGTCAGCTTGGCCCAGTCCTCGGCGAAGAACATGCCGCTGCGCACACGCTGGGAATCGACCCGTGCCTCGGCGCAGAGCAGCCGCATGGAAAGCTGCTCCTTGGACATTTCAAGGGAGAAGATCGCCACCGGCACATTTTCTTCCACCGCTGCGTTGCGGGCCATGTTGAGGGCCAGGGCGGTCTTGCCCATGGCCGGTCGGGCCGCAAGGATGATCAGATCGCTGTTTTGAAAGCCGCTGGTCTTGTGGTCCAGAGCGGTGAAACCGGACGGCGTCCCGGTGAGCAGGGACTTGTTGGCGGCCCGCTGTTCGAGGGCGTCGAAATTCTGGACCACCAGCTCACTGAGCGGAAAAAAGCTTTTGCGGGTCCGGTTTTCGGCGATTTCGAAGATGGCGCCTTCGGCAAAATCGACGACTTCGTCCAGATCTCCCTGGTGTTCGAAGCAGCGCCGGGCGATGGCGTTGGATTTTTCGATCAGCCGTCTCAGGGCGGCCTTTTCGTAAACGATGCGGGCATAGTGGGGAGCGTTGACCGCCAGGGGGGCCGAGTCCACGATGCGGGCCAGGTAAGCGGCGCCGCCCACTGCCTCGAGCTGCCCGGTTTCTTTGAGGCGGTTGTTCAGTGTGACCAGGTCAACCGGCTCTGCGCGGGCCGCAAGGTCGCTGATGGCGGAGAAAATCTGCTGGTGGGCGGTGCGGTAAAAATCGTCCGGCTTGAGAATTTCCAGCACATCGTTGAGGGTGGTGTTGTCGATCAGAACGGCGCTGATGATCGAGGCCTCGGCTTCGACATTCTGGGGCGGAACGCGAAGCGAGTCTGTCGCCTGGGGCTGCTTGAAAGGGGAAGAATCTGCCATGGCCGGTCATGTTCACCCCGGGTGACAGCACGGACCTGTCATCCCGGAAAACGGGCGGCCGAGACGCCGGCACCTGCCGGCAAGCGGCGTCACTGGCGCCATCGGTCGACGGCGTGGAATGCACCCGGATTGCGCGCGCGGCTGCGATCCGGGTGCATCGTTGCGCTATTCGGCCACCACCTCGACTTCGATGGTCGGTTCCACATCGGTGTAGACCCGAATCGGCACCTGGTAGCGCCCGAGTTGCTTGATCGGTTCGTCAAGCAGAATCATCCGCTTTTCGACCCGGATCTCCTGTTTGGCTAAGGCCTCGGCGATGTCCCGGACCCCCACCGAGCCGTAGAGCCGGTCCTGATCACTCACCTTGCCGGTGATGCTCACCGAGACGCCGGCCAGGCGTTGGGCCATCTCTTCGGCCACGGCCTTTTCCTTGGCGATCTGCAGATCAAGCTTGGCTTTCTGCTGCGCCAGAACTGCTCTGTTGGCCGCCGTGGCCAGCACGGCCTTTTTTTGGGGCAGCAGGTAGTTGCGGGCATAGCCGTTGGCCACCTTGACCTCGGCGCCGATCATGCCGAGGGAATCGATCGTTTGGGTCAGAATGACTTTCATCATATTGCCTCCCACACTCAGCCTCAGCGGCCGTTTTCGGTTTCCAGCCGCCGGAAGTTGAACCAGACATCGAAAAAGCCCATGGCGATGATCAGCAGTAGGATCAGTTGCTGCACGGCCGCCAGGCTGTAAAGAAAAATTCGCAGGGGGCGGGGGACCCCTTTGCGGTCGAAATAATATGCCACAATGGCGATGCCCTGGAAAAAATAGAACGTCATCATCACCAGCAGCAGGTTGACCCCGATCAGTTTAAGCCCCATGGGCGGGGTCATCAGCAGGACTGCACCGCCGATGACCACCCAGACAAGGGGCTCCGGGGCCCGCCAGCGGTTGAGCCGGCCGAAATCCGGGGCCGGCAACCCGCGGCGGACCAAGATGGCCCGGGCCATGATCAGATTGGCCCACACCACCACCAAAAGCGTGCTCAGCCCCATGCCGGGGATAACCCGTACCAGGATGAAGGTGATCCGGTCCAGGGCACCGGCGATATGCCGGACATTCTCCTCCGGGATCCCCATGGCCCGGTAGAGTTCCAAGGCGGCCTTAAGGTTTTCGGCCACGTAGGCGTTGATCAAGGCGGCGACGTTCTGCCCGGCGGCCAGTGCCACCAGAAGGAACATGGCCCCGCCACCGGCGATCATCACACCGCAGGCCTTCAGCACCATCTGCTCGATGGCCAGGTGCCGTTCAAGCAGTTCGCCCAGGATAAACCCCAACAAAAGCAGGGCCGTGAAAAAGAACAAGTCCGCCGAAAATGCACCGGCTACGGCGAACATGACCCCCATCCCGATCACCGGTACGGCCACGGCCGGCTGCCGGCCGAGTTTGACGCGGTAAAAAAGGGTCGGCAGGGGCATGAACAGGACACCGAAGAAGCCCAGTACCGGAACCCGCACCGCGATAACAAAGACCAGCAGGGTCAAGCCGATCCCGGTGGCGATGTCTCGGGTCATGGTGAAATCCTGCCGCCGCCACCGGCAACGGCGGCGGCCAGGAAAGGTTACTCCACGGTGCCGACGAAGGGCAGCAGGGCGATGGTGCGCGCCCGTTTGATCGCGGTGGTCAGAACCCGCTGGTGCCGGGCGCAGGTACCGGAAATCCGCCGTGGAATGATTTTGCCGCGTTCGGTGATGAAGTGCCGCAGGGTTTTAGGGTCCTTGTAATCGATCACGATAGTGCTGTCGGCACAGAAACGGCATACCTTACGGCGGTGGAAAACTCTGCGTTTGCGCCGCGGGCGGGCGTTGGCGTTGCGGTTGCGAGGTGCGGCCATGGCTTACTCCTTCTTTTCGTCGGCGGTTTCGAGGTCCGTGTCGCTGCCGTCTTCGGTCGTCTCGGCGGTTTGCTCGCCGTCGCTTTCCTCGGCGGGTGCCTCGTCCTGTTCCGCTTCTTCCGCTTCGGCAGCGGCGGCCCGGGCCGCCATTTCCGCCTGGATCTCTTCGACATTCACCGCATCGGCCAACTGCACCGTCATGAACTTCAAGACGCGGTCGTCGATGCGGCAGAAGCGTTCCAGTTCGGTGACCAGGGGGCCGGTGCCGCAGTAATCGAACCGCAAGTAATAGCCGCGTTGTTTGCGCTTGATGTCGTAGGCCAGTTTGCGGGCGCCCCAGTGGTCTTCCTCCACCACGAGCCCCCCCTGTTGGGGAATGAACTGGCCGATGCGCTCGATCAGCGGCGCCCTTCCATCTTCGGAAAGGTCCGGATCGAGGATCAGAATGGTTTCATACCTTCGCATTGCGCCTCCTTTCGGGTTTCAAGCCCCGGCGCAGGGTGCCGGAGCAAGGAGCGGCCCGGTTCCGCCCAAAGCGTTGCGGGCCTCAAAAAATCTATTTAACTATCACCGGCCCCGTAATGATGTCAAGGGCGGCGAAAGCAAAAAAGGCTAGCCGTTGCGGGCTAGCCCTGGGCGATCATTGTGGTGGGCCGTGAAGGAATCGAACCTTCAACCTAATGATTAAGAGTCATTTGCTCTGCCTAGTTGAGCTAACGGCCCATGCAATGAAAACGCTTCGATAGCAGCTCGAAATTCGGTTGTCAAGCCATTTTTGGGATTTTTGTCTTTCATTGCCCATCGGCACGGCGCTGGCGCTGCTGTCGTCTGTCCAGACGGCGCTGGCGTTTCCATTCCGGTTCTTTGCGTTGCCCCTTTTTGGCCTTGGACGGGCCGGACGGCTCGGGATCGAGGAAAAAACTGCCCGGATGGGCCGGCGGGCGGGCGGCGCTTGGCACCGTTGCCGCAGGTGCCGGTGCGGCCTTGGGCAGGGCAGGGCCGCTGAAGCACCCGGCCGGCAGCGCCGGCGTCACAAAGAGCCGTTCGCCAAAGGACTGCAGGGGCGCGTCTGCGGCAATCAGCTCCCGGGTGCGCACTTCCAGAAGGATCGGATCCGGATCGCGGCGCCCGCCGATTCGTAGCGCCATTTGGCGTTCTGCGGCCAGGATCAGCCCCGGAGGCGCGGTGGCCGCTAGGCCATGTTCCAGCACATGGGTGTAAGCCCGGCGCCGGACAGCGGTATAGAGCAGTTTGGGCGGATCGTGGCATGCAATGGGCGATGGGAGGCGGCTGCGTTCCACGGCCCGGATCCCATCGGCAACGATTTCCACCGGCGCGTGGGGACCGAGCATGAGCAGTTCGTTGAGATGGCCCCGGCGCACGTGCTTCCAGCCCTGCTCTTCGCCCAGGGCCTGGAGCAGGGTCTTGACCGGGACGAATCCGTCGCTGCCCGGAACGAGGCCGAACTCGTCCGGGCAGCGGCCCAGGACATAGGCGAGCATTTTTGCCAGCGGAGGGACACGAGGCATGGGTTGAATCACCGTCCGGAGCGATTGATAAAAGCCGCAACGGGCGCTACGGCGTCTTGACCCGTTCGGAAAGCTTCTGCTATCTCTTGGCTGCGTTATGCCGATCTGTCAACCTGTTTCGGAAAGGAAACACCGTCATGGATCATTCGTGCAGCCAGCGCCTCTACCAGTCAGCCATGGGTGTGATTCCCGGCGGGGTCAACAGCCCTGTGCGGGCCTGCCGTTCGGTGGGCATGGCCTGCCCGCCGTTTATCGTCAGCGCCGGGGGGGCGTATATCCGCGACGCGGACGGCAACGACTATATCGACTATGTCGGTTCCTGGGGGCCCATGATCCTGGGCCACCGCCATCCGGCCGTGGTGGCGGCGGTCAGTGAGGCCCTGGAGCACGGGATGAGCTTCGGGGCGCCCACCGAAAGCGAGACCCGCCTGGCAGAAATGCTGGTGGCGGCCGTACCGGCCCTGGAAATGGTACGCATGGTCAATTCGGGCACCGAGGCCACCATGAGCGCCATCCGCCTGGCCCGGGGCTATACCGGCCGGGAGCGCATCGTCAAGTTCGACGGCTGCTACCACGGCCATGCCGATTCACTGCTGGTGGCGGCCGGCAGCGGGGTGGCGACCCTGGCCATCCCGGGCAGCCCGGGCGTACCCGAGTCCTTCGCGTCCCATACCCTCTCCTTGCCGTACAACGATAGCGCCACTTTCCAGCAGGTGATGGCCGAACAGGGGGAGAAGATCGCGGCCGTCATCGTCGAACCGGTGGCCGGCAACATGGGCCTGGTGGCGCCGCGTAACGGATTTCTCGAGACCCTGCGGCGGGAAACCGAACGCTGCGGTGCGCTTTTGATCTTCGACGAGGTGATGACCGGATTTCGCGTGGCTTACGGCGGGGCCCAGGTGCTATATGGGATCGCCCCGGATCTTTCCACCTTCGGCAAGATCATCGGCGGCGGGCTGCCGGTGGGAGCCTATGGGGGGCGGCGCGAGATCATGGCCCACGTGGCGCCGGTGGGGCCGGTCTACCAGGCCGGAACCCTTTCGGGCAACCCCATGGCCATGGCCGCGGGCATCGCGACCTTGGAACAGCTTCAAACGGAAGGCTTTTATGAGGCCCTGGACCGGCGCTGCCAACAGCTCGCCCAGGGACTAAAAGACGCCGCAGCCTCGGTCGGGATCGAGGTGGCGGTCGACCGCGTCGGGTCGATGCTGGGGATGTTTTTTACCCGGGAACCGGTCCACGACTTCGCGCAGGCCAAACAAAGCGACCTGGAGCGTTTCACCCGGTACTATCAGGGGATGCTGGCACGGGGCGTCTATCTGGCGCCCTCGCAGTTCGAGGCGCTCTTTGTTTCGGCGGCTCATGGTGAATCCGAGATCGCCGCCACCCTGGAGGCGGCCAAAGCGGTTCTGGCCTCTTTGGCCGGATGATTTTTCCGCGCCGGCCCCGGTGCAGACTGAACCGGATGCCGGCGTGGATCGTTTCAGGATTTGGCCGTCAAGACTTCCTGGTGACCGTCGTGGAAAAAGAGCAGTGAAAAGCTGCTGCCGTTGTCGTTCCAGCGTTGCTGAAGGCTCCACTCGGCGGTCGGGCCACCGGTCTTTTCGACTTTGACCACCGCGAGGTAGCTGCCTTTGTCGATCCGCTCGACGATGGCGGTATAGGCATCGCCATTGACGACAATCCGCTTGCTGTCCCCCACCAGCTGAATTTCAACCGTCTCGTCTCCTTTGTCGTTTTGCCACGTCCCGCTGCATTCGGTCAGCATGTCGGCCCTGGAGCCGCACCCTGCCAGTGCCCAGAGGCACACCATTGCAGCGCAGATAAGGATGATTGCAGTCAGTCGGGATGGTTTCATGACTTTCTCCTTTGTTTGTGGGGGTTGTCGCATGCGGATGCGAGCATGCCTCGTTTACCGCGGATCATCCTCAAGAGACGGTTCGCAGTGTGCGATGGCGCTTCGTGCCTATTCTGTGCGGTCCTGGTGCATGTTGAAGCGCTCCGGGGCCGCGTCGATTTTGGTTGCGATTCGTTCGAACGGACTGTCTTCGTTCAGGAAGTCGAAAGTTCCCTCAAGCATCCCGGGCCATCTAGCGGCCTGACGTCATTCCCGGTCTTACCATCCGCGGGTGCTGACGATTTTTTTTACCTTTTCTTCCACCTGGCGTTCGACTACCAGCATCTTGCGCGCCTGGGCCTTGCGGATTTTTTCCATCAGCACGTTCATGTCGGCCGGTTTTTCCAGAAAATCGAGGGCTCCGAGCTTCATGGCTGCGATCCCGTCCTGGAGGCTGGCCTGACCGCTGAGCAGGATCACCTGGGCTTCGGGCTGCCGTGCCTTGATCGCCTTGAGGGTCTCGAGTCCGTCGACTTCGGGCATTTTCAGGTCGAGAATCACGGCATCGAAACTGCCCGCTTCGACTTGGCGCAAAGCCTCCTGGGCCGAGTGGGCTGTGGCCACCTCGATCCCGCGGGTGCTCATGCGTTCGGCCATGATTTCGAGAAAATCCTTTTCGTCATCCACGATCAATATGCGCTCAGCCATGTATAACCTCCTTTGGGAAGGGTGAAGATCCGCGGGTCCGCCGTTTTATGCCTTGCGGCGGGGGTTGGGTTAGGGCTCTGTTTCTGTTTGCGGCCGATGGGAACGCCAAGCGAGGTGCCAGCCGCCGTCCGGTTCGTCCCAGTCGAGGCGGATTTTCAGGGCCTCGGCCAAGTGGGCCATTTCAAGGGCCGGGGCCGGGGCGTCGCCGGCAGGGATCCGGCCCTCTGCGGTGCGGGCGATAAGCGCCACTGCGGCAGAAGCCGGTCCGCCCTGAGCCTTCAACATGATCTTCCCACCGCTGCCGGCCCTGTCCAAAAGCGGCTCGATGCAGCGGTAGAGCAATTGCTGGAGTGCGAACGGAAAGGTCGTCACCCATAGCGATGCCGCAGGGGGGACCGCTTCCAGGGTCACCCGTTTGAGTCCTGCCGGGCGGCCGGCCAGAACGACGGCCAACTCGAGCATGGGGCCCAGATCCGTTTCGACCTCGGGCAGATCAGCGCTGTGGGCGAAACGGTTGAGCTGGACCGCCATCCGGTCGGCCCGTTCCACCTGGCGCCCGATGCGTTCGGCCAGAACCGCCAGGCGCTCGGGATCCAGGGGGCGGCCGTGCTCCGCCATGGCCAGCAGGTCTTTGAGCAGGCCGTTGTTTTCCTTGATGATGGCCAGCACGTTTTTAAAGTCGTGGGAAAAGGCGGCCGTTACCGCACCGCTGAACTGCAAGGCATTCATGGCCAAAGCCGGGTGCGTTGGATTCATGCGTCCTCCTTGCCCGAAAGGAGGTTGATCTTGGCCATCAGCTCCTGGATATCCACCGGTTTGACGAGGTAAAAGTCGTCCCCCAATTCTGTGGCCACCGAATCGAAAACCTGTTCCGAGCCGTAGGCGGTCAGGAAGATGAATTTCATTTGCGGGCAGCATTGGGTCAAACGGCTTTTCAACTCCAGGCCGCCCATGCCGGGCATCTTGACATCCAGCACGGCCAAATCGAAGCAGTCGGAGGTCATCGCCAGGATGGCTTCCTTTCCGCTGGTGAACCAACGTGTTTCGATCCCCCGCATCTCCAATCGTTCGGCCATGGCCGAAATCAGTTCCTTTTCGTCGTCGACTAAGAGGACGCGCATGGCGGCTCCTTTTCGCAGGTGGTGGATTGGTTCTCACACGCGCCGACCGGCTTGAGCGGCAGGGTAAGAGAGAAGCACGTCCCCTGGCCCACGGTGCTTTGCACCGCGATGGTGCCGTCCAGTTCCTGGACCAGACCATAGGTGATGGACAGACCGAGCCCCGTTCCGCCCTGGCCTTTTTTGGTGGAAAAAAACGGCTCGAAGATACGCTGCACGTCTTCGGGGGGAATCCCGCAGCCGTCGTCGCAGATCTCCAGGCGGATGCGCGCTTGTCCCTCGCGATGGGCGCTCAGGCGCAGGTGGCCCCCGTCGGACATGGCGGCAAGGGCGTTGTTGACGATGTTGAGGATCACCTGCTGGAGTTTGCCGCGGTCCATGCACAGTGCATCGAGCTCCGGGCCGATATCGGTCTGGAGGTTAATGTTGCGGTAGGCGGCGTCACGTTCGACGAAGCTGAGGATTTCATTGATGGTTTCGGCCATGTCGACCCGTTCGGTCTTGGCCGTCAGGTTGCGGGCGAAGGTGAGCAGCCGCTTGGTGATGCGGCCGGCCCGGTGCACCGAGGCCAGGATGCTTTCGAGCAGGGCGTTGAGTTTGGGATCCGGTGCATACTGGGGCTTGAAGGTAAAAAGGTCTTTGATCAGGCCGGCCTTCTCGTTGATGATGGCCAGGGGGTTGTTGATTTCATGGGCCACGCTGGCGGCCATGCGGCCGATGGAGGCCATCTTGTTGGCGTATTCCATCTGATGCAAGGTGGCCAGGCGCTTTTCGTCGGCCAGGTGGATATGCCCGACGATCAGGGTTACGGTGCCCAGGATTACCGCCACGATGATGCTGATACTGATCAGGGTGAAAACGATCAGTTCCAGGCGGATGCGATACCAGGGCTTGAGCAGTTCGTTCTTGTTCTTGACGATGACCAGGATGAACGGGCTGCCTTCGATGAAACGGTAGCCGATGAAGAGGTCCTCGCCGCCAGCGGTGGTATGCTCGATCACTTCGGTCTGGGCCGCGTGCGGGAGCAGGGGCAAGGAGACTTTCTCAAGCACCCCGCCGTGGTAGTGTGAAGGACTCTGCAGCACACCGTCGCGGTTGATGATAAAGGCGTCTCCCTGCCCGCTCAGCTCCAGGTTGGCCAGCAGGTCTTCGAAGGGGCCGATACCGATGGAGGCGCGTAGCACATAGAAATCGCCCCAGGGCAAGGTCTGCTTGACGGCGATCACCAGGTGGGGGACCTGGCGAAAACCGAGAAAAACGTCGCTGACAAAAACCCCCCGTTCGGCCACCTCGCGAAACCAGGGTTGGTCGCGGTACTGGCGGTTTTCCAGCCCGTAGGGCCCCACGTAGGTGCGTTGGCGTCCCTGGGCGTCGATGACACCCAGGTCCACGAAGCCGCCGCCGAAACTACGCTTAAGGTCGGCCAGCACGTCGGCCAGCCGTTGGGGCTCGGCAAGGGTTTCCAGGGAGTTGTCGTGCACGATGAAATCCAGGGCCGCGCGCCGTTCGGTCAGAAAGAAGGAGACGGCACGCCAGCTGTTGGACACGGTACGGGCCGTGCGCAGGCGGTATTCGCTTTCGAATCCGCTCTCGGTGACCTTGTAGTTGACGATCGAGATGATCAGCAGCGGCAGCAGCGCCACGGCCAGCATGATCAGGGTCGATAACCACCACAAACGCCGATAGTTGAACAGATACGCTCCGGCCACCGGTGTTTTGGGCGGCCGCGTCAAAAACGCGGGTCGAATCTGTTCCATCAACAGGCGCAATTTGCCCATGGGTGTTTTCCCGGAATTTCAGTCCGATTGACCGTCCGCCTCGTGGCGCAGACGGATTTTTTCATTGGCGCGTTTGATCGTTTCACTGAGCCGGTCGATGTCCACCGGTTTTTGCAGGTAATCGAAGGCCCCCAGCTCCATGCACAGCTTCCGGTCGGCCTCGCTGCCATGGCCGGTGAGGATGATCACCTCCATCTCCGGTTGGGTCTGCTTGACCCGGCGTAGCACCTCGATCCCGTCGATCCCCGGCATTTTCAAATCGAGAATCATCACATCCGGCTGGTCCTCGCCCACCAGCTCCAGGGCCGTTTCACCGTCATAGGCCACCGCGGATCCCATATCGCGCAGCAAGAGCCGCTCGGAAAGGGTCTGGACGAATTCGCGTTCATCGTCGACCAGCAGGATCCGTGAGGGGGTTTCGAAGTTGAAGCGCCGGTATACGTCGGCCTGGTAAAAGCCGGGACCGACCTCGGTCTCCACCGCGGTGACGCCGGAAACCTTGCCGGCGATGGTCTTGAGTTCATTTTCCAGCCGTCCGAGCATCAGGACATGTTCGTTGATGGTCAGGATCACCCGCCCGTCCTCGGCCCGCACGCCGACCTTGTGCCCCTCTTTGACCAATGCGACCTCCACCCGGGCCGCCAGCAGAAAATCGGCCACGGCTTGCATCGAGGCCTGGTTGGGCTCGACCACCGGCCGGGCGACCTGCGCGGCGATCAGGTCGGCCGCCTTTGCGGGCGGCTGCTTGTCGGTGGGCAGGATCAGGTCGTAGAGGGTCGCATCCCAGGGATCTTGCACCGACCGGTGCGCCAGGGTCCAGGCGGCCCGATCCTGGTCTTCCAGGTGGATCAATTTGCGCGCTTCGCTCTCATCGATCCCGCTGCCGCGGGCATTGGCCAGGCGCGCGGCCATGTCGGCGATCAGGCAGATCCGCAGGACATGGCTGATTCGGGTGGGGATCAGATGGCTGCAAAAGCCGTGAACCAGCAGGCGTTCTTCGGCCAACGATTCGGCCGTGACCAGCCGCATATAGGCCAGGGCCTGCTCGCGTTCGTGGGTGAACTTGTTGAACAGGGACGGCTTGGCCTTGAAGGCCCGCTGGATCTTGCTCTGGGCGATTCCGGATTGCGCGCCGGCCTCGGCGACAAGGTCGGCGTCCGTCAACAGCCGGTAGTTCAAGCGGCCCTTGACTTCTTCGACGATAGGGCCGGTGTTGCAATAACTGCCGCTGAAAATCGTGATCACTGGCATTTTCTAGTCCCCCGAATGGATATCAATTTTTGGCATCGGCGAGTCGACAGACGGTCAGCAAGGGGCACTCCTGGTCTTCTCCTGGCGGATGAGCGCTGGGATGGACGGCGGCGATGGCCGCCTCCATGGTGGAAAAAAGCTGTTCATCTCCGATTTTTGCCCGCAGATGGGTCTGTTCGAAGACCTTCATGACCGCTTCGTTGACCCCGCTCAAACTCAGGCCGACGCCGGCGCTGCGCACCCGGTCCACCAGCAGTGAAAGCATTTCTTCACCCGAGGCATCGATGTCGTTGATGCCGTTGGACACGATGATGATATGCTTCAACTTCGGTTTGTTTAACATGATTTCGGTAATTTTGTCTTCCAGATAGGTGGCGTTGGCGAAAAACAGCGGTCCATCGAAGCGCACCATGGCGATGTATTTGCATTCTTCCAGGCCATAGGTCGTAGCGCAGCGCAGGGCGTTGTCTTCGGTCCGGGCCAGGGTGGCCACCGAAGGGCGCATGCTTTTGTAAAGAAAAACGATCAACGACAGGACCACCCCGATCATGATCCCCTTGTCCAAATGGGGGGCGAAGGCCAGGGTGGCCAGAAAGGAGATTACCGAAATCACCCCGTCGTACCACTTGGCATGCCAGGCATGAATGAAGCCCGAGATGTTGAGCAGGCCGATGACGGCCATCATGATCACTGCGGCCAGGACCGCCTGGGGCAGGTGGTAGAGCAGGGGCGTGAAAAAAAGCAGTACGATGACCACTGCCAGGCTGGTAAATGCGCTGGAGATCCCGGTGACGGCCCCGGCCTGGAGATTGACGGCGGATCTTGAGAACGAACCCGAGACCGGGTAGCTCTTGCCCATGGCGCCGAGGACGTTGGACAGGCCCTGCCCGATCAGTTCCTGGTTGGGATCGAGGCGTTGGCCGGTCTTGGCGGCCATGGCCTTGGCGATAGAAATGGCTTCCATGAAGCCGAGCAAAGAGATGATGACCGCGTAGGGCAGCAACTGGGCCATCACCTTGAGGTTGAGGGCCGGCATGGAAAAGGCGGGCAGACCGCTGGGAATCCGGCCGACCACGGCGCCGCCGCCCATCATGAGCAGCTGCTCGGGTTTCAGCGCGAAGCTTCCCACCTTGATGCGCCAGGTGCGGCCGTCGCCGTCGGCAACCGGCTGCTCGGTGCCCTTGCGGTAGAATCGCAGGCCGCCGTCGGCCAGTGCCTCGGCCTGGAACAGCATGTCGCGGATTTCGGCGCGGATCCGGCCGGCTTCCTTCTTGAGGTGTTCAATACGGGCGGATATCACCTGGCTCTTGTGC
The DNA here is from genome assembly GCA_963668645.2 of Desulfobacterales bacterium. Classification (GTDB taxonomy): domain Bacteria; phylum Desulfobacterota; class Desulfobacteria; order Desulfobacterales; family UBA2174; genus UBA2174. Next base: position 7,970 of record CAXXWC010000019.1, on the reverse strand, counting down.
AGGGCATCGAGAACGGCGATTTCATCGTGTCCGGCCCTGGCCTCTTCAATCTCCTGGTTGATCTGCGTGCGCTGCCGGGCCAGGGGATCAATGGCGGTAACGGTTTGGTTATAGTCCCCGATGCGTGCCACAGCGGCCGGATCGGCGATGGCCTGAATGGCAACGGTGCGGTTTTGCTCGAAGCCGATCAGCCAGGAGGCGAGGGTCGTCACGGCCACGGCCACGAGCACGAAGGGGATGCGCGGATTGAGCCACTTGAGGCCGTACATGATGCCGAAAGCCAGCAGCCCCATGATCAGGGTCGGCCAGTGGGTGTAATTGATGGCCGCCTTGCAGACAAGGATGATGGTTTCCACATGATGGGGGGCGTTGTCCACGTAAACCCCGAACATCTTGGATAACTGGGAAGTGGCGATGATCAGGGCCGCCGCGTTGGTGAAACCGTTGACCACCGGATGGGAGAGGAAGTTGACCACCAGCCCGAGACGCAGCACGCCCAGCAGAAACTGGAAGGCCCCCACCAAAAGGGCCAGCAGGATGGCGTAGGCGATATATTCCTGGCTCCCGGCGGTGGCTAGAGGGGCTAGCGAGGCGTTGGTCATCAGCGAGACCACGGCCACCGGTCCGGTGGCCAGCTGCCGGCTCGATCCGAACAGGGCCGCGATGACGGGGGGCAGAAATGAAGCGTACAATCCGTAAAAGGGGGGTAGTCCCGCCAGTTGGGCGTAGGCCATGGACTGGGGAATGAGCACCAGGGCCACGGTGAGCCCCGAAAGCGCATCGATACGCAGGTCGCCCAAGCGGTAACCGCGAAACCAAGTCATAAACGGGAGCAGCTTTGTGAGCATCTTGGGACTATCCTCCTTTGTAGGTGTCCGAAGCGAGCATCCGCCGCAATGCGGTGATCAGGCCGCCATAGAGGCTGCCGGCATCGTAGAGACTGTAGGTGTTGAAGCGCACCAGCCCGTCGACCAGGGTAAAGACGAGCATAGCGGTTTTGCGGGCCGCCAGACTACTGTCGATGGTGCCGTCGTTGTGGCCGGCAACGATGGCGGCCTCGAAAAGCCCGATGAGGCAGTCATAGATCGATTCCAGGCGGCGGCGGCAGGTCGGGTTGACCTGGGAAAGTTCATAGGCATCGTGGCGGTGGAGCAAAAGGAAGCGGTCGGCCATCTGGGCGGCCAGTTCGAAATAGAAGGCAACGGCGGCCTCGATCTGGGCCAAGCCGTCTGCCGCCTCGAGGGCGTTGTGGTGACGCCGGGATTCGCTGAGGATTTCGGCTTCGAATTCTTTGAGGATGGCCAGAAACAGCTCTTCCTTGTTCTTGTAGTGGTAAAAAATGGTGCCGTGGGCCACTCCGGTGAGTTTGGCCAACTCGCCCATGGAGGTCTGGTTGTAGCCCTTGATGGCCAGAAGCCGGGTGGCCGTCGTCAGGATGTCTTCTTTCTTGGTCATGAAAACGCCTTTCAGTTACCGACTGACCGATCAGTCAGTCACGTTATATTGAAATCTTTTCTTCCTGTCAAGCGCAATTTTCAATCTCGATGGGGCCGCGTGGAAAGAAGCGCTGCAATACCGCCTCGTTGCCGGATTCATCCTCTGCTTTTTTACCGCCTGCTAGCGGGCCGGGGCGGTTGTGGGGGCGGCTGCGAGGGCAGGGCCGGGCGCACCTTGATGACCCGCTCCTTACGGATGGCCACCGTGCCCGGTTTGGCGCCCTGGGGTTTGGAGACGTGGCGCGCTTCGGTGCAGCTTACCGCTACCGTGCCGCCGTCACGGGCCTTGCTGTGAAAAGCGGCGATGGCCGCAGCGCGGCGCACCGTCTCCCGGTCCGGCTCCTCACCGGAGCGGGCACGCAGGATTACATGGCTGCCCGGCATTCCACGCACGTGAAACCAGAGGTCGTTGGGGCGGGCCATCTTCAGGCTAAGTCGATCGTTGTCCGCATCCGTGCGGCCGGCCAGTACTTCCCAGCCTCCGGGAAGTTCATAGCGCAAAACTCGCAGCCCGGTGGTAGAGGAACCTTGCTTGTCGATAGGGTCGATCATGACATCATCCCGTTGACACCCTGGCGGGCATTTTTTATCTTTACAATAGCGTAACCGACGCCGCGCGCCAAATTTCACCGTATCGCGCGGCCGGCATTGTGATCTGCCAAATCTGTGTGGCAACCCATTCGAACGGAGGTAGACATGGCCCAGACCCTCGATCCCACCGGCGGTCAACCCCAGGATGCGCAGCAGATCCTCGCCCGGCTTAAAAAGACCTTTGCCGATCTGCCCCATCCCATCGATCTGCTGCTGTTCGCCTATCCGGCCGAAGACAATCCCTTCACCCAGGCCAACCGCCAGGTGATCCGGGCCTTTCGCCAGGTTTCGGACAAGATCACCTTTCGCGAGTACAGCCTGGACCACGAACTGGCCCGCAAATACCAGGTCTCCCACTCTCCCACCCTGGTGGTCGCCCCGGACCGCTACCGCATTCGCTGGATCGGAGCGCCCATGGGCGAAGAGGGGCGCACCTTTCTTGAACTGCTCATGCTGGTGGGCCGGGCCGACAGCCAGCTCAGCGATCAGAGCCGGGCCGTGATAGACAAAATCAAAGACCCCCGGGACGTCAAGGTTTTTGTCAGCCCTTCTTGTCCCTACTGCCCCCAGGAGGCGGTCAATGCCATCCGGGCCGCCATTGAAGCCCCCGAGCGGATCAGCCTGGAGATCATCGACATCCAATGCGCGCCCGAACTTGCCGAGCCCTATGGGGCCAACAGCGTACCCCAGGCCTTTGCCAACGAGGTGCAGATCGGTCTGGGTGCCCAGAGCGAAGAGGTTTTCTGTGATTCGCTGCTCAAGCTGGCTCCCCAGACCCTTTTCATCCCGGAAAGCGACGCCGAACTGGTCGAGTGCGACGTGGTGATCGTGGGCGGCGGTCCGGCCGGTCTGACCGCCGGGATCTACACGGTGAGAAGCGGTCTGAAGGCCGCCCTGATCGAACGCGAGGTCCTGGGCGGGCAGGTGGCCACCACCCCGATGGTGGAAAACTATCCAGGCTTTACCCAGGTGGGCGGCAAGACCCTGGTGGACATCATGGTCACCCACGCCTTGGAGTACGTCCAGATTTTCCAGGGAGAAGAGGTGGTGGACATCACGGCCGCGGATTCCATCACGGTCCAGACCAGCCGCCGTAAATTCAAGACTCGAAGCGTGCTGCTGGCCACCGGGGCGAGCCATCGCCACCTGGGGGTTCCCGGCGAGCAGCGCCTTTCCGGCCGCGGTGTGAGCTACTGCGCCACCTGCGACGGCCCCCTGTTTCGCGGGCGCCGCGTGATCATGGTCGGCGGGGGCAACAGCGCGGTAACCGAGGCCCTGTACCTGGCCAACATGGGCGTGGAGGTGACCCTGGTGCACCGGCGCGATGCCCTGCGGGCCCAGGAACACCTGGTCAACAATCTGAATAGCGCCGGCATCCCGGTGCGCTGGAACACCGAGGTGGAAGAAATCCTCGGCCAGGACCGGGTGGAGGCCGTACGCCTGAAAAACAACCGCAGCGGCGAAAGCGAGACTCTGGCCGTCCAGGGGGTCTTCGTGGCCATCGGGTATCTGCCCACCGTCGATCTGGCCCGCAAGATCGGCGTGGCCCTCAACGACGAGGGGTATGTTGCCCGCGACGCTCGCCATCGCACCAACATCGCCGGTATCTATTCGGCCGGGGATGTGGAAGGCGGTTACAAGCAGATCGTCACCGCCGCAGGCCAGGGGGCCGAGGCGGCCATGGCGATTTTCGAGGATCTGATCAACCCGTACTGGACCGGCTCCGGCAAGGCATAAAGGGGTATATTCTCGGGCGGTGGCTGTGTTGGCGGCCGGAGCGCGGCGTGGTTCCGGATGGGAAAGGGATTGCCGCGGCCCCGGGCAAGACGCCGCCTGAAGCTACGCTCATGCTTCGGGAGGGAGGCCCTGGCATCCAGCGGTCAGGACAGGCGCTGCATGGGGCCGCGGCAAATTATAGGTGCTGCAATTTTTTAGCCAGCCCTCATGGCTGGGAGTTGCTTTTAGACCTAACACAGAATCTATTAAATCCTCAAGATAAAATGATGCAGATCGCCGGCAGGCCGGTGAACGCACCTTGCGGATGAAACTGCCCGGATTTTGACCGGGGTGGATACCCATCAAAGATGGCGATTGAGATAGGGGTGGATCAGCAGTTGATACAAAAAATTGACCGTCAGGCCGAGATGCTCGCCAACCGGGTGCTCAAACGCTTCCGGCATCTGTCCCGGCGTTTCGGCCGCCTGAACATCGAGGTCTTCCGGCTCTACGACTGGGATATCCCCGAGATCAGGGCCGTGGTCGATTGGTATGCCGGCCACCTGGTGGTGGGCGAGTACATGCGCCGCCAGTCGGTTCCCGAATGGCTGCCGGCCATGGGGGCGGCCCTGGCCCGGGCCCTGGACGTGGCCGAGGAGAAGGTCCACCTAAAGGCGCGCTACGCCGGGGCACGGGACGGAGCGCGCTACCGGCGTCTGGATCACACGGACCGCAAGATCACGGTGGCCGAGGGCGATTTGCGCTTCCTGGTCAACCCGTATGATTTCGTCGATACTGGACTTTTTGCCGATCACCGCGAGACCCGCCGGATGCTGCGCGAAATGGCGGCCGGCAAGGATGTACTCAATCTGTACGCTTACACGGCCACCTTCGCCTGCTACGCGGCCCGGGGCGGTGCATCGAGCACGGTATCGGTCGACCGGTCCGAATCGACTCTGGAGTGGGCCCGGGAAAATTTTGTCCTCAACGCCATTGATCCCGGGACCAACGCCCTGATCCACGCCGACACATTCGCTTTTCTCAAACGCGCAAAGCGCCAGGGGCGGACCTTCGACCTGGCAATCGTCGACCCGCCCTCTTATTCCACCACCCGCCGCCGGAATCTTTCCTTCGACGTCCTTGATGACCACCCCCGGTTGCTGGCCGAGACCATCGCCTTAATGCGCCCGGGGGCGACGGTCATTTTTTCCACCAACCACCAGCGTTTTGCACCGCGCTTCCAGGGCCTCCCCCTGGCCGGGGTCGAGGAGATCACCGCCGCCACCATCCCCGAGGACTATGTGCGCCAGCGCGAACCGATTCACCGCTGCTGGCGTATGGAATTAGCCGCAGACGAGCGCGGACAGCCGCAGGCCAAAGCCCTCTGATTTTTTCTGGATACCCGCCTTCGCGGCCATGACAGGTGATGGAAGTGCCTTTCGCCCGTCATTTTCGCGAAAGCGAAAATCCAGAGGCGCATTCACCAAAGGATGGGCGGCCGTTTTTTTGAGAAGAGACAAAATAGACCAGGCAAACAGTTGGCTTTTATATCGGATCGGATCAGAAAGGGCGATTCATGTTGTCGGCAGCCACAAAAAGACGATTGCTGGATTATCAGCGCAACGAGATTACCGAACACCATATCTATCATAAACTGGCCCGGATAGAGAAATCGCCGGAGAACCGCCGCATCCTTGAACGGATCGCCGAGGACGAAAAGAGCCACCATGACCGATGGAAACGCTACACCGGCGCGGACGCGCAGGTGAACTGGATCAAGGTCTGGCTCTTATACGTGATTGCCAGGGTCTTCGGCCTCACTTTCGGGACAAAGTTCATGGAGCGGGGCGAAGTGGGAGCCCAGAAGTCTTATGCTGATCTGGCCGCCGAAATTGATGAGGCCAGGGTCATCGCCAAGGAGGAGGATGAACATGAAAACGCATTGCTCGCAATGCTGGATGAGGAACGGCTCCGTTACATCGGGTCCGTGGTGCTCGGACTGAATGATGCATTGATCGAACTCACCGGAGCCTTGGCCGGACTCACGCTGGCACTCCAAAACACCCAACTGATCGCCCTGACAGGGTCCATCACCGGCATTGCGGCCGCCCTGTCGATGGCGGCATCGGAATACCTGTCAACCAAGGCGGAAGCATCCAGCCAGCAACCGCTGAAAGCGGCATTATATACCGGGACGACTTACATCATCACCGTTGTCCTTCTTATCGCGCCCTATCTGCTGTTGCAAAACTATTATGTGGCCCTGGCATGGACCCTCTCGACGGTCGTCCTAATCATTGCTGTTTTCAATTTCTACGTATCCGTGGCCATGGATCTGCCCTTCAAGAGACGCTTTGTGGAAATGGCCGCCTTAAGTATCGGTATTGCAGGATTGAGCTTCCTGCTCGGCCTTGCGATGCGGGTTCTTCTGGGGGTTGAAATATAAGGCCAGGGCCAAGCACGATGCCCAGGGTCTTGATCCGGGATGAAAACACGCTTGCGGATGGTCAGGCTGCACCTGCCGGGCTTGACCGAAAGTAATCTGTCCGGAAAAAAGAAACGCGGGCGCCGTAGCCCCCCCGCGTTTCTTCAGGCGCTCTTTCGCAGGGCGCGGCGCACTCCGGTGGCGGCCACCTTTTCCTGGATCAGGGCCATGTCCCGGTCCACCTCGCACTGGATGGCGGCCAGATCCTCGGCACCCAGATGCTTGAAGCGGCCCTGGACCGAAAGGTAGTCGGCCACCGGCAGATCCCCTTCGAGGTTGAGGATGTAGTCCGTGCCGCCGCTGATTTCGTAAAGCGGAAAGATGTTGGTGCGGGTGGCCAGGCGGGCGATTTTGACCGACTGGCTCGAAGCAATCCCCCAACCGGTGGGACAGGAGGCAAAGACGTGGATAAAGCGCGTGCCGCCGCGGGCTTCGCGTGCCCTGGAGAATTTGCGCATGAAGTCCTCTGGATAGGCGATGTTGGCCGTGGCCGCATAGCGGATGCGGTGGGCCGCCATGATCTCCATGATGTTCTTCTTGCGGGTCTTTTTCCAGCCGGCCCCGGGGGTGGTGGTGGTGCGCGTGCCGTAGGGGGTCGACGAAGAGCGCTGCACCCCGGTGTTCATGTAGGCCTCGTTGTCGTAGCAGACGAAGATGATGTCGTCGCCGCGTTCGGCGGCTCCGGACAGCGACTGCAGTCCGATGTCGAAGGTCCCCCCGTCACCGGCCCAGGCCACCACGGTGGTTCCGGTATCCCCTTGCATGTCGAGCCCGGCGCGCACCCCGCTGGCCATCACCGCAGACGAGGCAAAGGCGCTGTGGAGGATCGACACCTTAAGCGCCGTCTGGGGATAAGGGCCCGATACGATGGCGTAGCAGCAGGCCGGGATGACCAGCACGGTCTTTTCCCCGAGCGCCTTGAGGGGCGTGGTTGATGGCGATGTTGGCCCCGCAGCCCGGGCAGCCCACATTGCCCGGACAGGTCAGGCCCCGGTCGGTGTTCATCGGCTCGCTCATGATGTCCCGGTCTCCCGGCGCTGGAAAGAGACCCGTGGCAAGGTCTCCGATTCTTTGTCCAGCGCCACTAGTGGTGCTTTTTTAAACGTCCGGCGCAACGGTCCTGATTGACAGGCCTTGGCACTTTCGCCCGGCGCCCGCCCATTGCTACCGCATCGCCGAGGCGAGCAATTCCGCGTTGAGCCCGATCCAGCGGCTTTCGGCTTCGGGGGCCGCCGTTTCTCGGGTCAGTTTGTAAATTTCCTCTATATTTTCCGGCGTCACATCCCGGCCGCCAAGGCCGACGATGTAGCTGTAAACCGGCGGCCGCCGGTCCAGGGCGCAAAGGGCGCTGCGGATTTCCTGGGCAAAGATGCCGCCTACGCCGAAAGAAACGTTGCGGTCGATCACCGCGATGCGCGGCGCGGCGCCGAGGATGCGCCGGATCTGCTCGGCCGGGAAAGGCCTAAAGAGCTTGAGCTTGCACAGCCCCACCCGCTCGCCTTGGGTGCGCAGCTTTTCGATCACGCAGCGCGCCGTGCTGGTCACCGATCCGGTGGTGACCAGCACGATATCCGCATCCTGGCAGCCGTCGGTTTCGATAGCCGCACAGCGGCGGGCGAATTCGGCCGTAAAGGCTGCCGCGGTTTCGGCCAGGGCCGCTTCGGCCATTTCCATGGCGTCCT
>CAXXWC010000018.1:47500-622859 GCA_963668645.2 Desulfobacterales bacterium | reverse complement strand
CCGGTCTTCCGCTGCCCGGGTTGTAAAGGCACCGCTATTGAGATCGTTTCGGGTCGGGAGCTGGATATTCAATCCATCGAACTCCAAGAACTGGACGACTGACATGCCCTTCCATCTTCTGCGAAATCCCCGCCGCCCCGCCATCACGACCATGGCCGCCCCCAATCGCCATCCCCATGATCATGATCATCACGATCACGATCACGATCCACGCCGCCAGCGGCGCCGGATCACGCCAAATCAAGGTTGTGCGCCGGGTCCTGGACGCCAACGACCGCATGGCCCAGGCCAACCGCCAGCTCTTTGCCGCCAAGGGGATCTTCGTGCTCAACGTGATGAGTTCCCTGGATCGGGCAAAACCACCTCCCTGATCCGCACCCTGGCGGCCTTGATGCCCGAGCTGCGCTGCGGCCGTGATCGTTGGCGACATCTGTTCAACCTACGACGCCGACCAGTTGTCGGTGTCCGGGGCCCCGGTGGTCCAGGTCAACACCGACGAGTTCGGTGGCGACTGCCACCTGGCGGCGCACGTCATCGAAAGGGCCCGCCGCCGAACTGCCCCTGGACGCGTTGGACCTGCTGATCGTGGAAAACGTGGGCAGACCTGGTCTGCCCGGCCGAATTCGACATCGGCGAGGATCGGCGCGTTGTCATCCTGTCGACCACCGAAGGCGAGGACAAACCGATCAAATATCCGCTCATGTTCCGTGAATGCGATGCGGCTCTGCTCAACAAGATTGACCTCCTGCCCTATTTGGATTACGATCTTGACCTAGCATTGGCAAACATCGCCCAGATCCATCCGGACATGCCGGTGTTTCAAGTATCGGCCAGGACCGGAGAAGGTTTCGAAGCGTGGATCGTCTGGTTGCGTGATCAGGTGGCGGCCAAACAGACCTGATCAACTTTAAGATCCAGCCGGACGGATAGTGTCTTCTTGATGGAGAACAGACTTGTACCTCTAATGAAAGGAAAACCGCATGAACGCTAAAAAAGCTATAGGGGTAGCGGTTATCTTGGCCATCGCGCTGGTCTTCGCCGGATGCGCCTCGAAACCACTGCTCAAAGTTGAGCCTTACCAGACCCAGCAAATGGATTCCCAAAAGTGGCTGCCCAAGGCCGACAACCTGGTCTTCTTGCTGGACGCGTCTTCCTCCATGGGGGACGCCTACGATATGCGTGAAAAATTCGCCATCGCCAAATCGGTGATCGCCAATTTCAACGAGACCATGCCCGACCTGCCGATCAAGGCCGAACTGCGCACCTTCGGGCACGAACCGAAACTATCGACCCAAAGCACGATGTTGGCCTACGGTCCGAGCGATTATTCACGCGCTGATCTGGCTGCGGCATTAGGCAAGGTCGCCCCGGCCGGCGGTCCCAGCCCAATGGAAAAGAGCCTGAGCGCCCTCATCGATGACCTTGCCAAGGCCCAGGGCAAGATTGCCATGGTGGTGGTCAGCGACGGCAAGGATATGGGCAAGGCCCCCCTGGCGTCTGCCGGCGACCTGAAAGCCAAGTACGGCGACAGGCTGTGCATCTACACCGTGCTGGTCGGGGATGATTCGGCCGGCCGCTCCTTGATGGAGTCCCTGAGCAAGGTCACCGGATGCGGCGCTGCCGTCAGCGCACAGGATCTGGATTCGGGCGCCAAGATGGCCGATTTCGTCGAAACCGTCCTCCTGCTCCCGGCACCGCCCCCGCCGCCCCCGCCGGCACCTGCACCGGCCCCCAAGAAGGTTGAAAAGCCGGTCAAGAAGGCCTCCTGGGTGTTCAGAGACATCAAGTTCGAGTTCGACAAGGCGACCTTGATGACAAGCTCCTATCCGATCTTGGACGGGATCTATGATGCCCTGCGCGACAACCCGGAAATCAAGGTCGAGATCCAGGGGCATACCTGCTCCATCGGTACGGAAGAGTACAACCTGGGACTTTCCAAACGCCGCGCCCAGACCGTGCTCGAATACCTGGAAGGCAAGGGAATCGACGCTTCCCGCATGACGGCCGAAGGTTACGGTGAGTCACAGCCCATGGACAGCAACAAGACCAGGGAAGGCCGCGCCAACAACCGCCGCGTGGAACTCAAACCGATCCAGTAGCACAATCTGATCTAACGACCATTTCCCGCCAGGGAGAACAGGGCTGACCGACCGCTTGCCCTGTTTTCCCTGGCGGATCCGCCGCCCTGCGAAAAGCGCCCCCACTCGATTCTCCGACTGCACCGTTGCGGCTTGCGGTATTCCTGACCGGCTCGCAGCAGCCATGAAGTACGCATAACGCCATAAGGAGCAATGCGTTTACTCCCCGAATTCTTGACACCTCCGGTCTTTTCGGAAGTATCCAAACAGATACCAGTACCTCATCAGCCCCATCGAGCCAGACAATGATCGGCAAACAGATTGCGGTAATCTTCCTGGTGATCATCTTCGCGGCAGCTTCGCCCGCTTCGGCGGAAAAGGGGACCAAGCGAAAAAGCAAGCCCTTGTCGAGCTCCCAGATCATGAGGATCTCGGGCGAGGCCGGCCTGCAGGACGGCACCACCTATGCCGGAAATTTCTACAACGGGAACAGCGACATCTTCATTACCGAAATCGCCGTGTATGTGAAAACGACCAAGGGTGGGGAGGTGTTCCCGCGGCTCTATTTGTGCAAGGTGCAGATCCCGCCCCTGTCTGCCATCCCTTTCGGAATCGACATTATCTTGGGGGATCACGGTTCGGACTATTCGTGGGGGATTTTCGAAGCCAAAGGCTACACGGTCGATCGGGTGGTCAAAACCTCGCAGTCCGGCAGGCCCTGACGGCAGCTGCCGGACCGCAGCGAGGTCTTATTTTCTCTTCCGCCCTCACGTCGCCGGGCAGGAAAGCCGCGACGGCCCCTTCCAGAAAGGCGACATCTGCCGCAGCTGCGCGATGATGGGCGGCAGCTTGGCCAGCACCAGATCGATGTCCGCATCCGTGTTGTAGACGCTCAGACTAAAACGGATCGAGCCGTGGGCCCGGGTAAAGGGAACGTTCATGGCCCGCAGCACGTGGCTCGGCTCCAGCGACCCGCTGGTACAGGCCGAGCCGGACGAAGCGCAAATCCCGTACTGGTCCATCAACAGCAGGATCGCCTCGCCCTCCACGGCGTCGAAACCGATGCTGGTGGTGTTGGGCAGCCGGTTGTCGCGATCCCCGTTGACAAAGGCATCGGGGATCCGGTCGAGGAGCTCGGCCTCCAGCCGGTCGCGCAGGGTACGCACCCGGGTATTCTCCTGGTCCATCTGCTGCGCCACGAACTCGGCCGCCTGTCCCAGACCCACGATGGAGGCGCTGTTTTCGGTGCCGGCGCGCCGCCCGCGCTCCTGGTGACCGCCGAGCATAAAGGGCGCGAAAGGCGTCTTGCGCCTCACGTAAAGCGCCCCGATCCCCTTGGGGCCGTGCAGCTTGTGGCCGGAAAGGGAAAGCATGTCGATGCGGCTGCGGCCCAGATCGATGGGGACCTTGCCAACGGCCTGAACCGCATCGGTGTGAAAGAGCACCCCCCGCTCGCGGCAGCGCCCGGCCAGCTCTTCCACCGGAAAAAGGGTGCCGGTCTCGTTGTTGGCCCACATGAAGCTGGCAATGGCCGTATCGTCGCTCAGGTGCTTGTCGAAATAGTCCAGATCCAGCCGGCCGCGGGCATCCACCGGAACGAAGGTCACCCGGTAGCCGTTTTCCGCCAGCCACTCGGCCAGGTTCTTGACGGCCGGATGCTCCACCCGGCTGGTGATCAGGTGGCGGCGGTCCGGCCGGCTGCGCAGGGCCGACCAGATGGCGGTACTGTCACTTTCCGTGCCGCAACTGGTGAAAATAATTTCCTCCGGGTCGGCCCCCAGCAGGCCGGCCAACTGCTCCCGTGCCTGGCGCAGCTCCTTGGCCACCACGCCGCCGAAGCTGTGCATGCTCGATGCATTACCGTATCGTTGGCCGAAATACGGCACCATGGCCTCGATGACCTCATCGGCCACCCGGGTGGTGGCGTTGTTGTCCAGGTAGATCGGATTCATGCCGGCACCTCCTCTACGATCAGTTCCGGGACCACGGTTTCACGCAGCCGCGATTCGACGAAATCCCTCAAGGTCGCCTGGGACAACTGGCACGTGGCGCAGGCCCCGCGCAGCTTGACCAGCACCCGGTTCCCTTCCACGTCCACCAGTTGGATATCTCCGCCATCGCGTTTCAAGGCCGGCCGGATATCGGCATCCAGGGTTTCCTCGATGCGCCGGATCTTTTGGATGTTGGTCATGGCCGGCGGCTTTTTCACCGGATCGGGGAGGCCCAGGGTCTCCCAGATGATATGCTGGATTTTCTCGTGGCAGTTGCCGCAGGCCCCGCCGGCCTTGAGGTAGCCGGTCACGTCCTCTATGGTCTTGAGCCGGTGCTCGCCCACGGCCTCGCGGATCTGCCGGTCGGTAACCCCGAAGCACTCGCAGACGATTTCGCCCTCGACCTTCTTTTCGGGCTCGTCCAGATAGCAGGAAATAGCTTTTTCCAGCGCATCGCGGCCCATCACCGAGCAGTGCATCTTCTCCTTGGGCAGCCCGCCGAGGTAATCAGCGATCTGTTCGTTGGTGATCTGACGCGCCTCTTCCAAGGTCTTGCCCTTGACCATCTCGGTGAGTGCCGAAGACGAAGCGATGGCACTAGCACAGCCGAAGGTCTGAAAACTGGCGTCCCGGATGCGCTGGTTCTCGTCGAGTTTCAGGTAGAGGGTCAGCGCATCCCCGCAGGCCAGAGATCCGACTTCGCCCACCGCATCGGCGTCTTCGATCTTGCCCACGTTGCGCGGGTTGAGAAAATGATCCTTTACTTTATCGGTATAGTCCCACATGGCATGTCCCCCCTTGGTTAAACGTCCCCGCCAATTCAAAACCGGTCTTTTCAAGTTTCCGCATTTGCGGCGCACCGCCGGCCAAATCGCCGCTGGGCCGTATATCAAAGCACCATAATCATCATCGGCCTGAAGAAAAGGCGTGCTTTGGCTGGACAGCGATCAACGCCTGTGCCAGATTGGCGGTCAGGGTCCCTGGCTGTCTTTCAGATGGGAAAAGAATTGCCCGCCGGAAAGCCCGGTGCAAAGGAGGCGCTGATGAAAATCCGCAAATCGATTTTGGCCGGAAGCTGGTATCCGGCTACGGCCGCCCAATGCCGCCGTGAAATCGAGGCCTTTCTCGACCAGACCGCGGCCCTGCCCGTGCCCGGGTGCGCTGTGGCCGGAGGCATCGTGCCGCATGCGGGCTGGTTTTATTCCGGAGCGGTGGCCTGCCGCACCATCGAGGTGGCGGCCAGGGGTGAAAAACCGGATACGGTGGTGATCTATGGGATGCACCTGCGCCCGGGCGACGCCCGCCGCATCATGGCCGAAGGCGGATGGGAAACCCCCCTGGGGGTGCTGGCCATCGACGAGGAGTTGGCCGCGAAGATCCAGGAGGACGGCAACTTCATCGTGGAGACGCCCGAACGTTTTTCCCGCGATAATACGATAGAATTGCAGCTGCCCTTTGTCCGGCATTTTTTCGGTGAGGTCAAGATCCTGCCCCTCGGGGTGCCGCCGGCCCCGGCCACCGTCGATCTGGCCCACCGGGTCGCCCAGAGTGCAGCCCTGCTAAAAAGGCGCATCAAGGTGATCGGCTCCACCGACCTGACCCATTACGGCGCCAATTACGGGTTCACCCCCCGGGGAAGCGGCCCGGCGGCCCTGGCCTGGGTGCGCGACGAGAACGACCGGCGCATCATCGACGCCATGCGCAAGATGGCCCCGGCGGCGGTAATCGACGAGGCCCTCAACAGCCACAACGCCTGTTGCGCCGGGGCCGCGGCGGCGGCCATGGAAACGGCGCGCCGCCTCGGGGCGGACCAGGCCCACCTGCTCACCTACACCACCAGCCACGACAAGACTCCCGGCCCGAGTTTCGTCGGTTATGCCGGGGTGGTGTTGTGTGATTCGGCCCAGGCCCGGTCGCCCGGCGCATGAAGCTTCAAACAAGCCCCTTGGCCGCTTCCAGGGCAGCGGCATAATCGGGCTCTGCGGCGATCTCCCTGACCAGCTCGTGGTAGCGCACCACCCCTTTCCGGTCCACCACGGTGACGGCGCGGGCCAGAAGCCGCAGCTCCTTGATCAGTAGGCCGTAAGCCTCCCCGAGGGCGGCCGCGCGGTGGTCGGAAAGCGTCACCACCCGCTCGACTCCGGCCGCCCCGCACCAGCGCTTCTGGGCAAAGGGCAGATCCATGCTCACGGTGAGGATGACCACGTCGTCGCCCAGGCCGGCCGCCTCGCTGTTGAAACGCCGGGTTTCCAGGTCGCATACCGGGGTGTCCAGGGAGGGGACCGTGGAAAGGATCACCACCTTGCCCCGGTAGTCGGCCAGGGAGACCGGCTGCATCTCGTTGTTGATCAGGGTCGCATCCGGGGCCGGCCGGCCCACCTGGATCGGATCACCCACCAGGGTCAACGGATTGCCGCGCATTGTAACAGAATTCGGATATTCGCCCATACTGCCTCCTCGTTGTCACTTATCCCAAAGATCCCGAAAAGCAAGCCTGTCCCTTCGGCCAGGCTTCCAACCCCATTCGGCTACCATAATAAATCGGCCCTGCTCCCGATCAAGCGGGTGTCCCGGTTTAACCGGCAAAAAAACTGGAGATGAAGTCAGGAAGGTTCTCGATGCGCCAGCGGCCGCAGCTTCCCTCCGTCAAGCTGCAAGACCTCATCGGCCACCCGGCGCACCTGGTCCCGGTAGTGCGACACCATCACCAGGGTGCAGCGGCTGCACAGCGCGAGGAGCAGCGACTCGATCACCGCGCCGGCCTCGCTGTCCAGCGAAGCGGTGGGCTCGTCAAGAAGCAGGATCTCGGGCTCAAGGATCAGTGCCCGGGCGATGCAGAGGCGCTGCTGCTGGCCCCCGGAAAGGGTGCGGGCATCGTGGTGGAGCCGGTCTCGCACCTCGTCCCATAAAAAGGCGTGCTCAAGGGCTTCGGCCACCCGGTCGTTCAGGTCGGGGCGCCGGTGCTGGCCGGTGAGCTTGAGGGCGAAGGCCACGTTCTTGAAGATGCTCATGGGAAGAGGGTTGGGGGTCTGGAAGACCATCCCCACCTTGCGCCGCAGCCAGTGCAGGGGCACCTTCGGGCTGCGGATATCCAGCCAGTTATCCTCGAAGCGGATCGCTACGCTGCCGCCCACCCGGATCCCGGAGAGGCTGTCGCAGAGCCGGTTGATGCAGGTGAGCAGGGTCGATTTGCCCTGGCCCGAGGGGCCCACCACCGCCGTGATGGCGTTGGCCGGGATATTGGCGCAGACCCGGTCCAGGACCTTGCGGCGGCCGTAGTGGAAGCTGAGATCTTGGATGCGGATTTTGAGGCTGCGATTGTCCATGGCGAACCTTTCACAAACGCTGGTGCGCCAGGGCGCGCAAACGATGCTGGATCATCACGGCGGCGGTGAGCAGCAGAGCGCAGATTGCCAGCAGGATCAGGGCCGCGCCGTATCCGGTGGCCAGTTCGCCCGGATTCCGGTACTGCGAAGAAATATAGTAGATGTAAAACGGAAGGGCCTCGTAGGACGACAGCAGCGAGCGGGGCAAACCGGCGCTGGCCACCACCCCGGTGAGCATGATGACCGCCGTATCCTCGGCGCAGCGGCCCACGGCCAGAATCACCCCGCTCAAAATCCCCGGCAGGGCCCGCGGCAGCAGCACGAAGCGGATATTCTGCAGGCGGGTGGCGCCCAGGGCCGGCGCGGTGCGCCGCACCTCGGCGGGAAGATCCTCCAGGGCGTTCTGGGTGGTGCGGATCAGGTAGGGCAGGACCAGAAAGGCCAGGGAGAGGGCCGAGATCAGCAGGCAGGGATAGATGCGGCCCCCGAACTGGCGGTGTAAAAACACCGCCACGCTGAAGCCGAACAGGCCCACCAGGATGGAAGGGACCCCGGCCAGGATATCGAAAAAAAGCCCCAGGGCCTGCTGGATGCGCCCCCGCCCGTACTCGGCCATGTAGATCCCGGCGGCCAGCCCCAGGGGCACGGCCAGGGCCACGGCCAGCAACACCAGGGCAAAGGTGCCCACCATGGCCGGAAAAAGGCCGTCGAAGACCGGCCGGCGCAGTAAAATGGCGTCCAGCGGTGCCGTGTCGCCGAAAATCAGCGCCGGGCCGAGGCTGTGCCATCCTTTGTAGAGCAGAAAGCCGATCACGGCCCCCGCCGCCCCCAGGAGCAGCAGGGTGCTGCCCCAGCCGGCAAGGCCGACGGTGATATCCAGGGCGCGCCGCCGCATCAGGCCTCGATCCTCCGGCGTTCCAGCCGGCGCACGGCAACGGTGGCGGCCGCGGTAAAGCCGTAAAGTAGAATCCCGCAGGCGAAGATGGTCTTGAACTCCAGGCTGTCGAAATCGGCCGCTACCACCAGGGCGATGTGAGCCGTGAGGGTGCGGGCCGAATCGAGGATGCTGCCGGGTACCCGGACCGCGTTGCCGGCCAGCATCAGGGCGATGAGGGTATCGCCCAAGGCGCGGCCGATGGAAAGGACCAGGCCGCTGATGATGCCGCGCCAGGCCCCGGGCACCAGCACATAGACCAGCACCTGGGCCGGGGTGGCGCCCAGGGCCTCGGCGGCAATGCGCTGGCTTCGCGGAACCCGCGCCAGGGCGTCGGAGAAAAAAAGGATCATGGTCGGCGCCACCAGGACCCCGAGGACCAGGCCCGCGGTGAGGATGCACAATCCCGACCCGCGGGCGAAAAGTTCGCGTACGACAGGCACCAGCAGAAAGATTCCCACAAAGCCGTAAACCACAGTGGGAATCCCGGTCATCAGGCGCACCGCGGCCTTGACCGGCCGGGCGATGGGCCCGGCGGCGATGGCGGCGATAAAGCCCGCCACGGCCAGGCTCACCGGAAAGGCGACCGCCACGGCCAGGCCGGTGATGGCCACAGTGCCCACGATCATGGGCTGGATGCCGAAGATCTGCCGTCCGGGATTCCAGGGCTGGACGAGGATCTCGAAAAAAAGCCCTTCCCGGAACAGCGGCAGGCCAAGAAGTGCCATGAAAACAAAGAGCAGGACCGTCACCGAGGCGCTCAGGGCCGCGGCCAGCAGAAAGACCTTCTCGGCGATGCGCTCACCTTGCATGGATCATTTAACCGGGATAAAGCCCTTGGCCGAGATGATCTGCTGGCCGTCCGGCCCGTAGAGATAGTCGATAAAAAGCCGCGCCAGTCCTTTCGGTTCTCCCTTGGTGAGGCTGAACAGGCCCCGGCTGACCGGATAAGCGCCGCTTTTGACCGTCTCGATGGTGGGCACTACCCCGTCAAGGGCCACAGGCGCCACGGTGGCGTCGATGTGGCCCACCGAAACGTACCCGATGGCGTACGGGTCGTTGGCCACGGCCGTCTTCATGGCCCCGTTGGAGGGGACCACATTCGCTCCGGGGTTGATCTCGCCTTTCTTAAGGGCATTTTTCCAGAACACGGATCGTGTGCCGCTGGCCTCGTCGCGCGTGTACAGATTGATCGCCTTGTCGACGCCGCCCAGGACTTTCCAGTTATTGATCGCGCCGGCGTAGATCTGCTTGAGCTGGTCACTGCTCAGGGACTTGACCGGGTTGGCCGGGTGCACCACCACCCCGACCCCGTCCACGGCCCAGCGGAACAACTTCAACCCGTACTTGGAAACCTCCGCATCGCTGGGCTTGCGGCCCGCATTGCCGATGTCCACCAACCCCTCTCCGGCCTGCTTGATGCCGACGCCGGACCCGCCCCCGGCAATGCTGATCTGGATATCCGGGTTCGCGGTTCGGATGCGCTTGGCCGCCTCTTCCATCACCGGAATATGGGCCGTGCCGCCCGAGATCTTGATCTCGCCCTTCTGTCCTTTGAAGACCTCCAGCGAATCGGCCCAGACCGGAAGCACTATCATCATTACCATCGCCACCGCAGCCGCCAACGCCTTGGTGCAAAAGCCCATCTTCATCGCCACTCCTCCTTTTCTGTGGGTGTCAGGAATTACTGGGCGACCCTTAGCACAGCGGCGTCAACCGAATCCAATCGGAAAAAAAATCTTGCCATCGATTTTGAATCGAGATTGTCGATATGCGACTTAGCGGCCTGAACCCCGCCAGCCGTTATTCCAACACATGGATATTCTTCCTTTTACAAATCCATTTAAGCGGTTCGGGCCAGACCGTGGTGCTCACCTCCCCGATATGGGCTGTCCTTAACAGATACATGAAGGTTCGCGACTGTCCAATGCCGCCCCCGATGCTCAACGGGATCTGGTCATTGAGGATGGCCTGGTGGTAGGGCAATTCCAAAAAATGCTCTTGGCCGGCCTCTTTGAGCTGTTGGACCATGGTGTCTTTGGTCACGCGAATGCCCATGGAGGTCAGCTCATGGCGACGCCGGGTCACCGGATTCCAGACCAGAATATCACCGTTGAGGCCATGCAACTGTTTGCCGTCTTTCTCTATCGTCGGGGTGATCCAGTCGTCATAATCGGCCGCCCGCATCTCATGCGGATAGCCGTCCTCCAGGACATAGCCGATACCGATGATGAAAATCGCCGGATGCACCTCCTGGATCATTTGGGTCTCTCTTTGTTTCCGGGTCAGGTCCGGATAGCGATCGAGGATCTCCTCGGCGTGGAAAAATTTCAGCTCTTTGGGGATATCCGGGTACTTGCCGGTATCGAGGGAGGGAAAGTCCTTCTTGACCATCTGACCGGCTTCGTAGATGACCGACCAGATCCGCTCGACGACATCCCGCAAAAAATCCAGATTGCGCATCTTATCGGTGATCACCCGCTCCCAATCCCATTGATCCACGTAGGCGCTATGGTCATGATCCAAAAAATAGTCTTTGCGCACCGCCTTCATGTCGGTGCAGATTCCCTCGCCCACCTCGCAACCGAATTGTTTCAGGGCCATCCGCTTCCATTTCGTGGCCGCCTGGACCACCTGGGTCTCGATTCGTTTTTCAAGACCGAGCCCGCAGTCAAATTCGATGGGTGTGCGCGAACCGTCCCGATCCAGGTAATCGTTAACGCCGCTTTCTTTCGTTACGATAAGCGGCACCTGCACCATAAAAAGGTTGAGTTCTTTGCACAGGTTCTCTTCAATAAAGTTTTTTATCTTGTACAAGGCCTTCATTCTTTCTTTGGGCATCAACAACGCCTCGTAATCCCGGGGCAGGATCTTATCCACCTCCTCGTAAGTGCTGATGCCCGGCCCTGCAAGATCCGCTCTTTTGTCTGTCATCACATTCCTCCTTTGAGTTATGTATTCAATATCTTAAAGCATCCACCGGATTCATCATGGCCGCCTTGTAAGCCGGATAAATCCCAAAACAAATCCCGGCAAGACTCGATACGCCAAATGAGGTGCAAACGCTCCACCCGCTGATGAAAATCGGCCATTCGGCCGCCCATTGAACAACAAAGGCCCCGATGGCGCCCAGAAAAAAGCCGATCACGCCGCCGATCAATGTGAGCAGGGTCGATTCGGTGATAAACTGGATAACGATATGGCGCCGATTGGCACCGACAGCGCGACGGATGCCGATTTCCCGGGTGCGTTCGGTCACCGAAGCCGTCATGATGTTCATGATGCCGATACCGCCCACCAGCAGCGTGATTGCCGCGATCGTTGCTAAAATGACGTTGAAGGTTCTTTGGGCCCGGTTCTCTTGGCGAAGCAGTTCAATGGGCACGATGGTTTGAAAATCCTCGAAGCCGCCATGATTGTTCAAAACGATTCTGTGGATCATCCGGGCCGCGGCGGCGATCGTTTGGCGATCGTCGAAGCGAAAGACAAGTTCCGAATAGCCCGAATCCAATGCGGGTACTGCTGTCGGCTCGGTCCCCAGGGGGATAAAAACGGCCCGGTTGTAATTTCGCACGGCCACGGCGCTGTTTTTGCGCCGGGCCTGCTCGCGGTTGGCCAGCACGCCCACCACCGTAAAGGGGCGTTTTTCGATCTGCACCGCCGCACCGATACGGCCGCTATCGCCCAGCCCGGCAGAAACTTCGGCGCCGATCACGCAAACCCGCTGGCCCAGGTGCTGGTCCAGGGGGCAGATGAACCGGCCCTGGCGAGGCCGCAGGCCATTGAGCACCGCGAAAGAAGGGCTCACCGCAAACACTTGATAAACGGTGCCGTCCACCGGCGCGGCGATACGGGAGGCAATCTCACGAATCGCCGCAGACCGTTCGACAGCCGGAAAAAGGCGTTCGACCGACGCCACGTCAAGATCACTCAGACCGCGCGACCGGTTGCTGGCAGCGGCCTTTTTCTGTTCCGGGGTCAGCACGGCGTTGCGCAGCAGGATGCTGTCGGCGCCAAGTTCGGCAATCTGGCGCAATGTCTCGCGTTTGGCCCCCTCGGCCACCGCCAGCATTGAAATAACGGCCGCCACTCCGAAAACGATCCCCAGCACGCTCAGAAGGCTCCTGAGCTTCTGCTTGCGCAGTTCGCGCCACGCGGAACGCAGCAGCTGGCGAAATATGTCGATGCGCTTCATGATGCCAAACGCCCGTCTTGCATGCACAGCGTCCGTTGGCTGTAGGCGGCCACCTTCGGATCATGGGTCACCATCACGACGGTCGCCCCCTTTTGGTGCAACCCGCCGATGAGGGCCAGGATCTCGCTGCCGGTGGCGCTGTCCAGGTTTCCCGTCGGTTCATCGGCCAGGATCAGCAGCGGATCGATCACCAGGGCCCGGGCGATGGCGCTGCGCTGCATTTCGCCGCCGGACAACTCGCCGGGTCGGTGCGTCATGCGATCGGCCATGCCGACCCGGGCGAGGCTCGCCGCCGCCCTGTCGCGGGCCTCGGCTTCCCCGATGCCCTGGTAAAGAAGCGGCAGCGCAACATTTTCCAACACGCTGGATTCACCGATCAGGTTGAAGGTCTGGAAGACAAAACCGATGTGGCGCAACCGGATCCGGCTCAGGGCCTTGTCGGAAAGACGAGAGACATCCTCTCCGTTCAGGCAGTAGTTGCCGGCACTGGGGGTATCGAGGCAGCCCAGGATGTGCAGCAGCGTCGACTTTCCCGAGCCCGAAGCGCCCATAACGGAAATAAATTCACCTCGTTGCACGCTCAGGTCGACGCTGCGCAGCGCTTCGACCGGGGTGCGGCCCCTGAGGTAGGTTTTCGTAAGGTGGCAGACTTCAACCACGGCGCCCATCGGATCCTCCAGCGATCAGCGATCCGGGTCCGCGATAAGCGAAATGCGGTCCCCGGAATTAAGCCCTGCGGTGATCTGCGCCCAAAACTCGTTGGCCGCCCCGACGCTGACGAAGCGCTTTTCAAGCCGCTCGCCCGCATATACGAGACAATAAGGCCGCCCGTCGTCCATGAAGATGGCGTGCACCGGCACGCTCAACACCTCATCGAGCCTGGCGCACAGGATTTCGACCCGCGCGGTCATTCCGGGCCGCAAACGGGGGTCTTCATCGTCGATGATCACATCCACGGCGAAATACTTCTCCCTGGCGGCGCTTTTCAGATCCACCTCGGCCAAGGCACCGATGGCTTCCACGCTGCCCCTGAGCACCAAATCCGGGTAGGCGTCAATGCGCACCAGGGCCTTTTCGCCCGCGGCCACCTTGTGCAGATCGATTTCGCGGATCCGGGTGCGCACGACCATCTTGGCAATATCGGGCAGGAAAACGACGGGCTGGTTGCGCAGGACCTTGTCTCCCATGCGCGGCTTGCGACGCTCGCCGTCATGAAACTCTTCACGCAAGATGGCCATGCCCGGCATGGGGGCTGAAATCTCGGTCTTCTCGAGGTCCTCTCTGGCCTTTTGCAACAGCGCCCGGTTGCTCTCCAATTCCTTGGCGGCCAGGATCAGGGCCGCCTGGGCTTTGCCGATCTTGAAACTGCCGTTTTTCTTGTTCTGTTCCAGGTTGACCCGGGCTTGTGCCACCATGGCCTTGGATTTTTCCAGGTCCGTGGGCAGCACATAATCCCGGTAGGTGGCCAGTTCCTGTCTGGCCATCTCGTACCCGCGGCGCGCCGCGCTGATTTCCTTGCCGGCCTCTTCGATCTCATTGGGTTTGATGAATCCTTTGGCCTGATACTCTTTGAGTTCCTTCTCATAGCCGGCGAATTTCTCGTTTTTCTTGGCAGCCTCGTCCAGCTTTTCCTCCAGCCGCGACAGCTCCAGCGGGCCTTCGCCCTTTTCCAGCTTGATCAGGTCGAGCTCGGCGGCCCGCAGGTCGATCTCCATGGTCTGGATTTCACGCTCCAGCTGGCTTTTTTCCCACTGGAAAATCTGGTTGTTGGCCTCCACCATGGCCTCCAACTCCATCACTTTGGCTTCCAGCAGGTGCACCTTGTCTTCGAATTCGCTCGGATCGAAGCGCACCAGCATATCACCCTTGGCCACCCGCGCACCATCCTTGACCAGCCAGACGATCTTGGATTTGTCTCCGCTCAGCTCCGAGCTGATGATGGTGGACCGGACCGCATCCAACTCCCCGGTGGCACGCACGATCACCTCGAAAGAACGGGGCACGGCCAAATCGGTGGTGGTGGTGGTCGCGGCCGGACGAGGGCCTGAAAAAAACACCATGGCCACCGAAACCGCCAAAACGATGGCAAAGCCGCCCAAGAAGAGTTTTTTCATTGGTCCTGTTCCAAAGACGGGAGCAATGTCCCCATGGCCGCGCGCAGGCGGTAAAGGCCGACGAGATATTGCACCTTGGCGTTGTCCACATTGGTCTGGGCCGTGCTGTAGACCGCCTCGGCCTCGATCAGGTCGAAGTTGTTGGCCATTCCGTATTTGAACTTGAATCTGGATATCTCGAGTTGCCGTTCGGCGTCCCGGGACCTGGATTGCTGCAGTTCGATGCGGGCGGCAAATTCGTTCAGGTTGCGGATGGTTTCGCGCACCTGGCGTACGATGTCGTCGCGCAAGGTCGCCAGGCTGCGCTTGGCGTCCTCGACGGCCAACAGGCTCTTGCGGTAGGCGGCCTTTTCCTTGTGGCGGAACAAGTCGGCGCTGGTACTCAGGCTTATCCCCCAGCGGGTATCGTCCAGGGCCGTGGCAGATGCGAAGGAAGAAGATTCCCCGTTCACCTCGTAATACAGCGAGATGTCCAGATCCGGCAGCAGCCGGTGCGCCGCATCCCGCGACAGGCGCTGCTGTTCGCTCAAGGCGTCCCGGGCCTGGTCGATTTCCACCCGCCTTTCCAGGGCGGTGGCCACCGTCTGGGCCTCATCGATCGCCGCCTCCTGGAAAGCCAAATCGCCTTGCACGGATATGGGGCGGCTCATCGGCCACCCCAGAATCTGCCTTAAGGTGTCCTCGGCCTTTTTCAACGCCTGCTCGCTGGCCACCAGATCGTCGCGGGCCTGCTTGAGCTTTTGGGTGGCGCGGTATTCGTCTTCGGTCGTCGCCAGGCCGATTTCCCGTTTGATCTTGGCCGACCGGGTGAACGCCTCTAGCCGGCCGACGGATTGGCGTCTGTTTTGCACCAGCTGGCGTTGCAGCAAATTGTTGTAAAACGCGGCGACGCTCTGAACGACGACATCCACCTGTGACAGAAAATACCGGCGCCGGGCCGAACGCACCGAGTACTCGGCGCCCATCACCCCGCTCAGATTGTACTCCCGGTTCAAACCGCGCAAGAGCGGCTGGGTCAACTCGATGCCCACGCTGTTGGCGAAAACGCTCCCGTCGTCGCTGTCGTATTTGCCGATTTGCGGTGAGACGGCCACTTGGGTCCCGGACGGAAAATCCCGGCTCACCGCGATGCCTGCCGAATAGACGCCATGTTCGTTCAAGCCATCGCCGCCGGAAATACCGGCATTTCCAGCCGGCACGATCTGGATCTTGAAGTCCGTGCGGGTCGCATCCAGCGAGAGTCTGGCGCTGGCAAGGACATTTTTTTGATCGAAGAGCCCCGGATTGTATCGCAGCGCATGGACAATGGTTTGTTCCAGTGAAATCGGTTCTGTTTTTTCAGAAGAAGGAATCTGTTGAAAAGCGAAGACTATCGAGTTATCCGAATTTACGGATATCCCATTCAGGACGAAATAAACACAAAACCAGACAAAAGCCTTCAAGGCAACTTTCGCGAAAACATACGAAGTCCTATCGAGAATTTTTTGAATATATTGCGCGCACAAAAAACGCACCTTTTTATATTCATGTGGTTTGGTTGCAGCCAAATATCAATCAAGTCAACGTGTAAGCGTATAGGTTTCACCATATGTCGAATCGTATATAACGATTTGGTTTGCGGTAAATTGTGTTACCTGATGGGTGTAAAAAATATCACAAAACTGATTCATCATTTCTTGAAACTCCCCTTCGCTCATAGGATTTCTTTCGACGGATATTTCATCGCTACATTGTATTCCATAGGTTTCACAATCTTCCGATATGTTATCCCCTCCAATACTTGCAATCATTTGAGACCCGTTTCCGGTATTAAAATAATCAAAAGTCATTGTACCCTGGGCGACAGTATTGCGGCACGAAGTTGAAGTTTGCATATAATTCCATGTGCCTGCGACATCCACCAGCCCCGAAGTTGAACCTTCCCAGCTCCCACCGCTTGCAACCACCGCCGCACCGGCCGCCACGGCCACCACTGCGGCACCGATACCCAGCGTGGAAACGCCGCTGCTCGCCGATGCCAGCAAGGTGCCCGACTCTGTCGCCGGGGCCGCCGCCTCCATGGAAGAGACGATCTGGGCCGTTGTCATGGCCGCCATGGGCAGCGCCTTGAGCGCGTCGGCGGCCAGTGTGAAATGGGGATCTTGCTGCAAGGCCCGTTCGAACTGCCGCCTGGCCTCGGCATAATCTTCAAGGTCGGTGGCCGCCAGACCGTCCGAGTAGGCTGAAAAGGCATCCAGGCTCTTGGTGTGGACCTTCTCCACCTTGGCCAAAATCCGGGGCAGAATCTGGCTTTTGTCGACCCCCATGTCTTTGAGTACCGAAAAAACGAGCATTTTTTCCAATTCCCAGAAAGCCGGCATGGGGCCTTGGGCCATTTGCTGGTCGACGACGCCCTCGGAAAGGGTATCCACCAGGCTGGAATCTATCTTCAAGCGATCAGCGGCCGCCGCATAGATGCCGGCAATCACCTTGCCGGCACCAAGCACGCGTGCGGACGCCGCCGAGCTATTCGGATCCACCACCCCCTTGCCGGTCAGGGCCAGCTCGTCGAGCAGCGCCTGCATGCGCACGCGTTCGACCACCTTGAAGCGCTCCAGCTGGAAGATGTCGTGAATCATCATGGCCGCCAGGCCGCGCGAGAGGTTGGCGTACTTGGAATCGCCCGTATTGGCGAAGGCATAGACGGCAATGGTATTTTCAGCCTCGGCCGTTAGGGGGGCCAGGGCCTTTTCCGCGCCGGCCGCGGCCTCGGCCTGCTGTTTGGCCCACGCCTTTTTGATCAGAGTCAAATTTGGCCGCACCGCATCGGCCGCATCCCCTTCAGGCGCCAGTTGAAGGTAGCGCTCGAACGCACGGATGGCGCCGGCAAGATCGCCGGCCTGCAATTTAGTGGTTCCAAGATAGAGATAGACATCGGGTTGTCCCGGAGCGCTGAGCGCCGCCTGGCGAAAGGCATCCGCCGCCGCCCCGAAGTTTCCTGAATGATAGCGTTGCATTCCATCTTCAACCAGGTCGGCAACATCCGCTGCGCCAAGCGCTGTGGGCGCTGAAAACGGCAGCACGAAGGTCAGGCAACTCAAAAACACGGCTAATGAAGGGGTAATGCCATTTGTGCGAATCCTTGCAAATGATATCATTTTTAGGCTCCTTTGATTGCGCTAACCGACCGTAACAAAAACGAATCGGGCTGTCCGACAAGGCGCGGCCGCATTCGAAAAGGGCCGCCTATGCATGCATATGGGAGCAGTTTCGCAAAGGCCGTAACGTTGCATGGCGGCCTTTCGGTGGCCATGGGGATAACAACAAACCCCAAGCGCCGTTCTTTCTGGCGATTGGGGTCTTAGGGCAAAACATCCATGGCTCCTCCCGTTTTTGGCGCCACTCAAATAATCATGGCATACCAAAGGCTCCCGAGACGGTCAAGCCACATTTTCATAACCAGCCGAATCGAATAGCAAACCCATAAAAGCCCCCCGTCGCCGCGGGCCGGCACCGGTCACGGCAAAACCCGGGGTATCGCCTTGGTATTGACTGTTTCTAATCAATCGAGGTCTTGGTTTGGTGCTCAACCAAGCTCGAAAGTTGTGACACCGAAAAGTCTATCGAATGGCAAGTCAGGGAAGATTCCTTTGTACATTCTTGCTGTTTCAAAAACCAATTTCATGTTGTGCTTCTCGGCCAAGCGAACAGCGTTTTTATTTACTTCGGGCGTATCCAGGTAGATCGGTCTTCCAGGCGCCACGTTGGATCTCAGCGCCAGAAAAAGAGATTCGGCCAATTCAAAATCATCCGCAAACAGCGGGCCTATTTTGTGCCCCAGTCGACAAGTTCGAACCATTCCATAGCCCAACAATTTTTCATCTTGCACGATTCCAAGGGTGACACTCCCGGGCTGATCAATCCAGGCCTTGAGAAATTGGCAGCGACTGTCGGGGAAAAAGGGCCGGTCATAAGCGGCGACAACGTCAAAGGGGACTCGAGACAGGTCCACGATGTTCGCGTATCCGGGCGGCCGTCCCCCTCCGGCGCCCTCATACCGGATATTTCGATAAGCGAGCGTGAATCCTGACTTCCTATAATTGTCCTGTTGGGCGACAACTCCATCGAGCCCGATATTTCGACCCGCCAGACGTTCGAGGCCGGCATTCCATATCTGAATACCATATCCCTGGCCGCGATATTCCGGCTTAACGATATAAAAGCCCAGAAAACCGAAAGTCCTGCCATATCTCACAACCGAAATGGCTGCAATGGGTTCGTCGTTGAGTTCTCCAACCAGAAATCCTTCCGGATCGGCCGAATAAAAACAATCGCCATCATGCAGACCGGGATTCCACCCTTCAGATGCCGCCCACTCGATGGCGATATCGACTTGATCACGGGACATCGTTTTTATTTTATAATCGGCCGATGTCATGATACTCCTCCCCTTCGTGTTGAGCGTATCGCGACCAACTTCCAATGAAAAAAATTCGAAAGTTTATGGTTTTCTTGGATTATATCAGTCCTCTCCATATGGTTTCAATTTTTCTTTCCACAGTTCCGCAAGAAAACGAAGATCATCATAAGGGCTATAGCCGTGGTCATTCAATGGCTCCAAGATTTCCAGTTCTTCAAATTCAAAAGCCTCCGGGCCATACTAAAGCCATTCTTGCTGCAGTATAGGATTGTGGTAACTACCCATTCTTAGCTGGAATTTTATGCGGTTAAAGATTGCCGGCAAATTGTTGCTTGATCCGATAAGAATTTTGCCGTTAATCTTGTTTCTTACCTGAAAACACCCATAGGGTGGGGCGTATTTTTATATTCCCTTGTCTTGGCCTTTTTATCCATTTTGCTTCTTTCCTCCAAACACTGTTATCCTATCCCTTCCACTATTTTTGCTTAAATATAGCGCCTTGTCTGCCGCAAGGATGAGATCGGATGAATCATGAGTTGGGTCCGGATTAATTGTCGCGACACCAAAACTTAATGATACGATTGATTTTATCAACGAAGCGGAGTGCCTTATATTGAGATTTTCAACAGCGCCTCCAATATGATCCGCAATGACCAGGGCACCATTCGATTCTGTATCCGGCAAGAGTAGTACAAATTCTTCACCTCCATATCTCGCAGCGATATCAGAAGGACGCTTAACCTCCATTTTGATGGCTTTGGCGACCATCTTCAAACAATCATCGCCTGCTTGATGGCCGTAAGTGTCGTTGAATTTCTTGAAATAATCAATATCGCACATTATGAGAGACAACGGCAGGTTATTGCGGCTGTGACGCTTCCATTCTTTTGCTAAAACGCTATCGAAATAGCGACGATTAAAAAGAGAGGTTAACCCGTCAACATTGGAAAGACGCTCTAGTTTTGTGTTTGCCTTTTCCAAATCGGCCGTCCGTTCTTTTACTTTTTCTTCGAGTGTTTTTTTGATATCCTCTTGCTTTTTCAGTTCCTTTTCAAACGATCGGGTCCTGTAGCGCAAGTATCCCAATCCACACGCGGCTACCACAAGCAGGTATAATATAAAATACCACTTATACGCCTCCCAAAAAGACACCTTTCTGAATCGAATGATACTGTCCGCCGGCAAATGACTTTCTTTGATTCCCCATCTTTCCAATTCCCTCCAATCAAACATGTATCTGAAAGATCCCTTTACGACCGGTACTTCCCCGGGACTGTCTCCATTCAGGATTCGCAATCCCATTTCAGCGATCTTGTCTCCTGCAACCTCGGCACTTGAAAGATTTCCACCGACTATTCCACTGCCTAGAAAGGTATCCCAAAGGCCATATACCGGACAATTGGACGCTTCCCTGATTTGTGTAACAACATTTTTGGGAATCAAACGCCTCCCGTCTCCATCTTGGGTCATCAACATAAAAAACAGAATCGTATACTTCGGAACTCGCCTCAATTTCTCAAGAAGCTCATCCATCGGCAGGCCGCTCAAATAGATAAAATTAAAATCATTGCCATAATTTTTAAAAACTTTACGCGCCTTGTTCTCATAAAAGATATCGTATTCGCTAGCACCCGAAACGACAAAAATATTTTTTGTCTTGGGATGTAATTTGAGAGCCAACTTCAGTGTATCCTCTATTTCCACTGTTTCAAAAACACCGGTCATATTGGACTGCAATCTGATTTGTTGAAATTTTTCTTTCTCTGCGACAAACAGAATCGGTATATTTGAAAATTGATTTTCTCCATAAAGAATCATAAAATCTATCACAGGATCCGCCGATGCGACAATCAAATCGATCGCTATCTTTTCATATTTATACTTCAAGATGCCATGCAAAAGCCGCATATAGTCCAGAGTGTAATTAGCCTCGATCCCGGTGAATTCAGTAAAAATTTCAATCTCCATACCCGGTACGCTGGCCAACTTTTTATGTATTGCTTCATCAAAAATTGACTGCCATGGCATGCCAGGGTCGGTTGAATTCAGGATTAATACCCGCTTGATTTTTCCATGGGAAAGGGCATCGATATCGTCAGCGGCGTCAGCTTGAACAGCTGCCAACACCGCAGCGATGATCAAAAATTTCAATATTAAGAATTTCAATAGTTCCATCGTTGTTCCTGTGGATGCGCCTTAACTCGGACTTGGCTCTTTTAAACGGCCTGTTGTCCCGTTAAAGGCAGCGCCTCACATCCTTGGCTGATAGTGCCGTTGAAGCCATGAGGCCAGTCCATCCAGTCCGGGAAACAGCATCCTCTCCGTGATATTTGCCTGATCGAGCTTGTCCCTGATTTCCCACTTCAGCTCTTTCGGAATAATGATACGCCGGAACAGGTCCGGATGCCGGACAAGCCATCCGTCCAAATCGGCCGTTGGGCTCGACATCACTGAAAACAAGGCGAACTGGTTCACGATTCTGGCATCCAATGATGGCGGCTCGAAGTAGACGACCAGTTCCCCTGGTGATAACCTGTCGAATTGTCTTACATCCGAAACGGCTTTCTCTAACATTCCGACCGTAAAGGCATTGGCACCGGCATCATTGAGATGATTCAACAACGGTGCTGGCAGCAATCGGTTTACCTTTACGAAATCAACCGCCCATATCACACCGTCCAAGTGGTATTTATTCGTCTGGCTCGTTGCAAAATGTACGGCAACGAAAGGCGAGTATGTCCAATCGAGCAATCTTGTCGGAAGTCCATGGTGTTGCGCCAGGGTCATCCATCTCCAGTCGGAGTAAGTCAGATCGAGATCTCCGAGTTGAGAGTATTTCCTGAAGTTTCGCAGAAGATGGTATTCCAGTCCGGGTTTATCGCCACAGTTTCTTTTGAAGCTGTTGACCAGGCTATATGTCTTGTCCGCCAGCCCGCGAAAAGCAAAGTTGGATCTGAATCTTTTAATATCGTCCTGCCAGGAGCCATCATACAGTCTCTCGCAAAGCTCCGACCAGGACCCGATCACGACATCATTGCGCTCTATCGGATTGGCCATATCGTTCTCACCGGCAAATTGCTTGAAGGGAGTTTCGAAGCGGCCTCATCGTAAAAACTCTTTGCCCTGAAAGAGTCTTGCCTGTCATACGGGGTGACGGGCATCCGGCTCGCCGTTTATGGCGCTCGGGATCTTGGCCGTTTGGGGAAAAAGTATCAAATCGATCCTGGCAGGTCAATTTGCAAATCACCGGTGTCGCGCTGCCTACCTTATCCATGGAGAGACCGCCTGCCAAGAGTGGACTTACCGCCTGAGTTCAGGCCACGGAATTTCCCGTTTCGAACCGGGCCGCACCCATCAGCGTCTTTGGGTTTGGCATCGGAAATCAATTGACATTTTAAGCCGCTCGGTATCAATTTCCTTTGCTTGACTCCGGATCAGCTATTACGGCGGGCTTTTTGAATACCGAAACAGCGCTCATGGAACGCCATCCTCCCCTAATGCAATCCAAAATCAACCCGCCCAGGGTTGCCGGCCTGCTTTTGCGGCCCCGGCTGGACGCCATTTTCAGCCAGATACGGTCACGCCGGCTGGCACTGCTGGTGGCCGGTGCCGGGTACGGCAAGACAGTTCTTGCGTGCCAAAGTCTTTGCGAAATGGACGCCAGAACCGCATGGTACCGTCTCGATGAGACGGATCGTGATTTTTCCGTTTTCATTCGATACCTTGTCGCCGCCCTCGAACCGCTTGTTTCCGGCAGCCAAAACATCCGCCGCGGAATCGAAGCCGGGGCAACGTCTCCGAAGCGCCAAGACCTGCTGCTGAAAAGGGTGATCGGCGCGCTCCAGACGGATCGGACTGAAGACCTGTTCATCGTTTTGGACGATTTTCATCACGTGCAGGACAGCGCCGAAATTCGCCATGCCGTGGAAACCCTGTTGTCGTTGAGCCCGCCCCGGCTCCATTGGATTCTGATCGCAAGGACCGAGCCCGTTCTCAAGCTCTCCCGTCTCAGGGCGATGATGGAGGTCATCGAGATCAACGAGGCGCTGCTGACCTTCAGCATCGACGAAATCGAAGGACTCCGCTCACAGATTTTCCCTGCCAGCGCCGGCCGGATCACCTCGCGGCAGCTTCTGGCGCAAACCGAAGGCTGGATCGCCGGACTCGTCCTGATGCTCGGCACCCTGGAAAACCGTCCGCATGAGACGGTATCGCCTGCCCGCCGGTTTCACAACCATTCCAACCGGCACGTTTTCCAGTACCTGGAAGAGAACATTTTTGCCAACCTGCCCGAGATCCATCGACTTTTCATGCTCAAATCCAGCCTGCTGGAACAGATCGACCCCGCCTTCTGCGAATGCGTATTCGGCACCAGCAATACAACCCGGATTCTGGAAACCCTGTGCCGCGACCATCTGCTCACCTTTCGCTGCGCCGGCAAGGCCCATGGATACTATTACCATCAGTTGCTGAGGGATTTTCTTCTCGATCGGCTCGGGCGGACAGTGGACGGAAGTGAGATTCGACGACTGCACCTGGATATCGCCAAGGGCTTCGAGGACCGAGGTGACATCCAATCGGCTGTCGGCCACTATATGCAGGCCTCGGACTTCGATTCCGTCTGCCGGCTGCTCTCCGCCTTGACCCTCAATGACCTGGTGCGCTTTCCGCTCCCCTTTTTGGCCCGCACCATTGCCCGAATCCCCTGTGAACGGATGGCGGGCAGGGCCGGTCTTTTGCATTTGCGAGCCAAACTGGACTCGATAAGCGGAGATGTGCAAGGCGCCATCGATGGATTCAAGGCCGCCCTGGAGCAGTTCCGGACCCAGGGCAACCAGGCCGGTACCGCAGCCTGCCTCAAAGACCTGGCCTTTCATCACTATCTGACCGGGGACATCGTGCGCGCGCAGGACGGGTTGAAGGCCTTGCAGACCTTTCGCCATGACGATCCGTTTTTTGCCGCGGAAATCAACGGCTACTTGATCCTTTTCGCTGCCATTTCAGGAGCGTTCAACGAAGCCGACCGGCTCTACACCGGCTTTGACGACCCGGTGGGACGCTGCCATCCAACCCTCGGCCCCCTGGTCGGCTCTTGGCTGGATCTATGCTACAGCAACCGGCTGCTCAACAGCGGCGATTTCAACCGCGCCGCGGCCCTCGATGCCAGGACCCTCGAGCGATTCGAGGCCATCGGGATGCAAGCGTTTTTGCCTTTGGCCAATTTCCAGTCGGCCATGAGCGCCTATTACACCGCCCGGCATCGCGAAGGGCTCGATTTTGCCGAAGCGGGGCTGGCCATGGCAGACAAAGTGGGCATCTACGACCACCAGTACGCCTGGCTCAGACTCGCACGATGCCTCAACGCGTCGAAACTGGGCCAAATCGAGCAGGCGCTGATGGATGCCTCGGATGCCCTGGCGATCTTCGGCAGTCATGCCAATCGGTGGGGGCAGGCTTCTGTATACGAGGCGTTGAGCATGATCCATCGCCACGGCGGCAGGCTCGACGAGGCTGCCGATTGCATGCACAGAGGGCTGCAACTCATCGAGGGGCTGAATCTGAAAGTGACCCGCCAGGCCCTCGTGCTGAGAAAAGTGGAACTGCTGCTGGACACCGGCGCCGTCGAGCAGGCCCGGGCCGTTCTGGACGACTGTTGCGGGCCAACCGCCGCCAGCACATTTCACCACTTCGGGTGCTTGCTGCTGGCGTCACGGCTCCGGACCATACAGGGAAACGAGACCGAGGCTGGCGCAACGATGCAAGAGGCCTTGTCCCTGGCCGAAACGTACGGATATGGACCTTGGCTGGCAGAAGAAGCACCGTGGGCGGTTTCCGTTCTGCTGCATTGCCACGCCCGCGGCCGGTCGCGCGCCTTCATCGACCGGTGGTTTCGAGAATACGGAACCCGCACAAGGGATCAACTGCTGACCAGCCGGGGCCATGCCAAGGCCGGAATCCGGAAAGCGGGCCGGGAACTTTTGGCGGCCATTCCCGCAACGGACCAGTCCTTGCACGTACGCTGCATGGGCGGCTTCGAGGTTGCCGTCGGGCACCGGGTGCTTGCCGCCAACCGGTGGCGCAGCACAGCGGCCCGCAAAATCTTTCAGTATCTGGCCATCGAGAAGGGTTTTATTGCCAAAGACGTTCTCGTGGAGCGCCTCTGGCCCGAGCAGCCCCCCTCCAGGACCCACCAGCGCTTCCATGTGGCCCTCAACGCTTTGCGCCGCCTGCTGGAGCCTGATCTGAAGCGCGGCATGCCGTCTTCCTTCATTGTGCGCCAAAACAGCGGGTACCGCCTGGAAACCGGACCGGCCGGATCGATCGATTTTCGAACCTTTTTGGCCCGCCTGGAAACGGCCCGGCGCATCGAAGCCGAGGACGCCGCAAGGGCATTGTCCTTTTACCAGCAAGCCGATGCGATCTATTCAGGTCCGCTTTTTGCCGAGGACATGTTCGACGAGGCCTTCGTGGAGCCGAGGCGCTATCTGCGCAGCCGATGCCTGCAAGCGCTGGAGCGGATCATGACCCTGTGTGCCGATGCGCAGCAGTGGGAGCAGGCCGCCGCCTGCGCGGAAAGATACCTGGCCATCGACAAATGCGCCGA
Source organism: Desulfobacterales bacterium (assembly GCA_963668645.2). Taxonomy (GTDB): domain Bacteria; phylum Desulfobacterota; class Desulfobacteria; order Desulfobacterales; family UBA2174; genus UBA2174. The sequence continues at coordinate 597,218 of CAXXWC010000018.1, read as the reverse complement.
GCCCGTTTACCGCGCCTTGATGAAGTTTTTCTTCCATCTCGGACAGATCTCCCGCATCGTGGAAACCATGCAGCAATGCCGCCTCGGCCTGGCCGCCGGGATGGACAGCACCCCGGGCAAGGATACCGAAGCCCTTTTTGGCCTGCTGACCGGAATGCCTGCAGACAAGATCGCCCATTTCAATCCTCCATCGAGCGGCTTCGGCAACGATTAATTCAGGATTAAGTCTCCACCGGTAACCTCCCCGTCCATTGCGGCCGGCTTTTTTACTCCGGCCGATGAACGGCAAACCTGTGCAACTGGGGGAGGAGATCATGCTGGAACTGGTCCTGCGCGGATCCCGGCGATACTGGGCGTGGCTCGGTCTTCTGGCAGCGTTGGCAACCGTTGGAGCCGTCCTGTGGCTGCGGCAGCTTGAATTCGGCCTGGGACTCACCGGCCTGTCACGGGACGTATCGTGGGGATTTTACGTGGCGCAGTTGACGTTTCTGGTCGGCGTGGCCGCCTCGGCCGTCATGCTGGTGCTCCCTTACTACCTTCACGACTACCGGACCTTCGGTCGCATCACGATCATCGGTGAGTTCGTGGCCGTGGCCGCCATCTGCATGTGCCTGCTTTTCCTTTTTGTCGACCTGGGCCAGCCGGCCCGGGCCCTCAACATCTTCCTGTACCCCACCCCCAACTCGATCATTTTTTGGGACGGCAACGTGCTGGTGGGATACCTGGCCCTGAACCTGGTCGTGGGCTGGAACGTGCTGGAAGCCCAGCGCAATGCCACGGCCCCGCCTGCCTGGGTCAAACCCCTGATCTATCTTTCCATCCCCTGGGCCTTTGCCATTCACACGGTCACGGCCTTTCTCTACTGCGGGCTTCCCGGGCGCGGGCTGTGGCTCACCGCGATCCTGGCGCCCCGTTTTCTGGCCTCGGCTTTCGCATCCGGTCCGGCCTTTCTCATCCTTTTGTGCATGGCGCTGAAACGGCTGACCGGATTCGACCCGGGCACCAAAGCGATCCGCACCCTTGCCGTCATCGTCACCTACGGACTTTTGGGCAACCTCTTCTTCCTGCTCTGCGAGGTGTTCGTGGTCGCCTACTCGCAGATCCCGGAGCATATGGACCACTTCGTCTATCTCTACTTGGGGCTTGACGGCGCATCGTCGCTGGTGCCATGGATGAGGATATCACTGCTTTCGATGGTCACGGCTCAATTTCTCCTCCTGATCCCAGCGGTGCGCAACAGTTCCGGCGGACTGGCAGCCGGTTGCGCGCTGGTTTTTACCGGTATCTGGATCGACAAGGGGCTTGGCCTGGTGACCGGCGGATTTATTCCGACCCCTTTGCACGAGGTCGTCGAATACACCCCTACGCTTGCCGAGCTGCTGATCTCTCTGGGGGTTTATGCAATCGGCGGACTCTGTCTAACCGGACTGCTCAAAATCGCAATCGGGGTAAAACGCGAGACCGGTGCGCTGCGCAGCGCCGCACCCGGATCGACATGAATGGACGGCATATGGCCAAACGGTATTTCGAAAACCTGGCCGAGGGCGAAAGACTCGACTGCCGGCCGGTCGTTTTCCACCTGGATGACATCACCGGCTTTGCAGCCCGGTTCGACCCTCAGCCGTTTCACACAGACCCGGATGCGGCTTCACGATCCGTATTCGGCGGGATCGTGGCCTCTTCCCTGCACGTACTTTCGGCCTGCACCCGATCCGTGGTCGAAGCCCAAGGGGATGTGGCCATCATCAGCGGGGTAGGCCTCGAAGAGGTCCGGATGCACAACCCGGTGCGGCCGGGCGATACGCTGACCATAGAGGCTTTCTGGACCGATTTGAAACGATCCCGGACAAAACCCGAGCGCGGCTTCGCCACCATCCGCTGCCAGGTGTCCAATCAGCGGTCAGAGCCGGTGATCGACTACGGCTACCGCTACCTGTTGGCCGCCGCAATCGGCTCATCTTAAACGTATCGCCCCGTCTATAAGACAAGACGTCCCCTCTCGCGCCACCGCCTCCCCTTTTACACTTGAACGCATCGCTTCAAAGGCAAATACCTTCTTGAGGTGGCTTTTCTGTTGCCCGAGTACACAAAGACCGTCGCAAAAAAATCCCGGGCAGATGGGAGGCCGAAGCGCCGCCCGTTTTCCCGTCAGTCGATATGAACCACCACCCCTTTGGCAATGCGCTCTGTAGCGCTGAACTTGTTTTCAGCCGCGGCGTGGCCCACGATGATGGCGCACCGGACCTCGTGGTCCCCGGGCAGACCCGCGGCCGCGGCCAACTCGGCGTTGGCGTCTCCGTTCAACGCCATGGTTGGGGAAATCAGAAAGCATGAGCCGAGTCCCAGACCGGTGGCGGCCAGGATCATGTTCTGGGCCGCCAGCGCGGCATTGTGCGCGCCGAAAGGGGCTTGCCGCGGTGTGGACAGCAAAATCAGTACCGGCGCCCCGTAAAGAGGCCGGTAGCCCGGAAGCGCCGCGCGCTGTTGAAGAAAATCGTTGCCTGATTGAGCCATCGCCTCATAGGTCTTTTGATCGATGCGCTGGCGCAGGGCCGGATTTCTGATCACCGTGAGCTGAAACGGTCCCGCATTGGGGGCCCAGCGGCCCGCCTCGACGATCCTGGCCAGATCTTCGTCCCCGACTTCCCGGTCCTGGTACGCCCGGATACTTTTCCGTTTCGCAATGGCTTCTGAAATTTCCATCATCGGTTTCCTTTCTTGTCCGTGCCGGTTCACCACCGATCCGACTATAGTATAGACTCTGGCCTCATCAAAACGGAATCGCTGAAAAGATTCATTTTCGCCCGGCGCTTTGCTGTTGCCACTACCGTCGCATCGAATTTTCAACGGGTCGAAAAGCAGTCCGGCCCGCCTTGACCATCGCGGCATTCGTCATTAATTTGCTTCTGAAATGATGGTGGACTGACTGGAAGAATGATGTGCTGTACACCCACCGATATGGCCTCAAATGCCCCTTCGGCCACATCGCCCTTCAACAAGGGGATATCCGACGCCCTTGTGCTACACCCCGGCCTTCAATTTTACCCAGGCCGCCGTTTCTACACCCCGACCGGTACAGAGATGCCGCTTTTTTGAGAGGAAATCATGGTCCCTGTCAGTTTGAACCCCAACACGGTCAAAAGCCGGGCAAGCCGCTATGACGAAGCCGAAAACAGCCGCTGGTGCTACACCTGCGGCACTTGCAGCTCGGCTTGCCCAGTGGGCACGGCAACCGGTCGCCTGCGACCCAATGAGATCGTCTACCACGCCCGGTTGGGGCTTTACGAACCGATGCTGGCGATGAATGAAATCTGGCACTGCATCGCCTGCAACCGCTGTTCGAACCTTTGCCCCATGCTCGTAAAGCCCTCCGCGTTGTTGAGAAATCTCCACCGCGAGGCCGAGGTCCGCCAGATCGTGGGCCCGACGTTCCTGCAGCAACGCCGGGAAATCATGGACTGGCTGCCCCGAATCCTGTGGCATGCGGCCAACGCCGTGTTGCAGGGAAAGACACCAAACGTTGCCCAATCCTGGGACGAGTGGCGCTTCACCCCACTGCCGCATGCCGTGAAGCCGCTCATCCGGCTGGGCAGCCATTCTGGACAAAATGCGGCGCTCAAAGCGGAGCTGGGCCGATTTGGCGGCCCCAAAACCGACCTGTCCGCTTGCTTTACCTGCCGCGAATGCAGCAGCGCATGCCCGGTCGGCCAGGAGCCGGCCTTTTTCGAACCGCTGAAAATTTTCAGGCTCGCCAATCTGGGGCAAATCGAGGAACTGCTGCGTTCACCGGCCCTCTGGGTCTGCCTTGACTGCCGCTCCTGCATCGCGGCATGCAGCCAAGGGGTTAAGGGGGCGTTGCTGATCCACCACCTACAGGAACTCGCACACCGGGAGGGGTTTGTCTCCAAAGACATCTTTGTCAAATGGCAGCAAGCCAGGGACGATGTCTTCCGTTGTTTTGTCGGCAAGATCGATCGGCTGCTGGAAAATGACCCGGCGTGGCAGGCTCACGTCCAGTCCCCGGCAGCGGCTTGATCCACGCCTCTTTGCCGGATTTGCTCTTCCAGGCGCCGGACAGCCCGTGTAGAAACACGTAGCGGGCTGTCCGGCAGGAAGCGGCTTTTTATCCAGGGGCTGTTAAACCTGGCAAGAAGCCCGCCAAACGGCGATACGCCACACAAAATACATCCCTCTTTCTCAGCGCTGGTATTCTCTGAAGCGGGCCTCTATCGCGCTGATATTATCAATACGGATCAGCGCATCAAAATGCTCTTTCCCTTGCAGTTTTTCCAAATGAATCAGATGAATCCCGACTTCCTTGACATAACCGGAAAAGGTCTTTCCGGCATCTGTCGTCACCGACACATTCGCGCCGATAAACGACTTCAAGTTATCTGCCACAGAAGCGTTCACATTGTAGCTCACGCCTTCAACGTCTACTATTTTGGGTGCCGCAACCACAGCTTGCGGAATCGTGCTAAATACCAATATAATAATTGCAGCCGTTCGCAACTTTAGCGAAGCGAGAATCTTAGACTTTTTTCTCATGGTTACCCTCCTTTTGTTTTACTGCGTTTTCTGGAAAACCGGAGCTGCACCATTCTTCTGGAACGAATCCTCCCGCGTGCAAAACACCCGTCTGCACAAGCGGGTCACAACGGAACTTGTCCATTAACTGGCGCCTTGACATATCAGCCTGTGGATAAACAGCGTCTCGGGCCGCCATGCGGCTTTGCGGCCTTTTCGAAAATTATCTCATGGTTTTGAATATGCGGCTCTTTGCGAAATCGGCCGCGCCTTGCCGGACAGCCCGATACTCGTTTACCCAGAGGCTGATAGCCATTCAATATAGGTTGTGTAACCCGACTTGCTGTAATTTGTTGAAAGCGCATTCATGAATCCATGCATATATGGAGTTCTGTGTAGCATGACATTTTTCTTTTTGGATAGATGGACCGCCAATTCACCGGCGTTGAAACCCGGCTCATATTCAGGCAGTATATATTCCACCGGAATGCGCGGATCTATCTCCAGCATGTGCCGAACCTGTGAACCGTAAAAGCATATGGCACGCACTGTCTTCTCAGGGCCCAAAGATCCGGAAAGCCGCCAAATAGCAGAGGCCCCGACACTGAACCCAATCAGGGTGGCAGGTGAGGATATCCTTTCTATCCTATCATGTAAAAACGCGCAATAGGCATCCAAACCGATTTTTGTCACGAACCATTCATAGGCGTTCTCTTCGTTCGCAAAATTCATGTATTTTCCGGCATACGGATCGATGATATCGACATTTTCACCTACCGCCTTGCACAGTTGTTCCAGGGCGGGGGTTTTACCAAAAATGTCCGACACGACGATTCGATGCATTATGTTCCATCCTGAAGACCTTTGGCCACTTCCTCCATCCACCGTTGACGTCTTCTTTCCACAGGAGCGGCAAACAACGCCGTGAAAAATTCAGCGGCCGCCGCACCGGCCACAGGGATGCTGGATATCCCGGCACGTGCGATGGTGTAAGCGACATCATCCCTGCCCGGTACCGGTGGATCATACTGTTTATTTTCGTCTTTCCCCATGTCGTTATGGCTTCCCCTTCCCCGCGAAGGTTACGGTTACAGGCCGCGAGGCACGAGCGGATCTTCATGAACTGGATATCCGCGACTAGACCCGTTTCTTTTGGAACAATCGAACCATCAACGAGATGTCACCATCCACCTTGTACTTTTGTTCCATGAACATCTGCTGGCCGTCGGCTTTTCCGGCCATGATGTCCATCCACACGTCAAAGGGCGTCTCGATCGTAATGTCAGGGCTCTCCCAGGTCCCCGTGCTGGCCTTAATGTTCTGTTTTTCAATGGTAAAATAGCAGGAACCTGTTATACTGCCGGAAAAGATGAACTGTAATATCGCTATGTTGTCGCCAACCGCAGCGGAATTGAGCCCGAAAGGTAAAAGAAATATAAAGTTTTCAATCGAGTCCGGACGCGGAACCATCTTCCTTTCGGCAAATTCTTTTGGGGTCACGCCTTCGGCGATACAGGTCTTCCAAAAAAGGTTGCCCATTTCGGCAAAGGTCTGAGAATCCACAAGGGGTTGCCGGATCCGCGCCATCGTCTCAGGAGCGATCGTCCTGGATTGGACCAGTTCTCTGCCTGCCTGGGTTGTAGCATCCAGTATGCCGGCGGCCTTTTCCTCGAGCAGGGGATTGGTCAACACCTCTGCCGCCGGCCGGTAAATTTCGGCCAAAAGTATCGCCTCGCTGTGGCGCGTGCGATTCACATAGTCCGACAGCAGGTCAAACTCGGATTCGTCCGGCAATCCGCACACCGACAGCCACACCGCCGCCGGGATCCTGTGGCGCAAGGGGTGGTAGGTTTTCCCATCACTGATCTCGAAAAAGGGCTGGATAGCCGGAAGGGTGCGCTCCCTGAAGGTGCTCATGGTGCCATTCATGAAATGGTAGTAAAGCGGCGTGGCATAGACGACGATGTCCGATTCGATCCATTTGGCAAACAGTTCACTGGTCATATCGTCCTTGTGCACGCACCGGCCGGGAGTCCTGGTCCAGCACGTAAAGCAACCGATACAGCTCTTAATGCTTTTTTCACGCAGGTTCACGACATCGACCTCGGCGCCGGCCTCCCGCATGCCCTGGACAAGACGATGGAGCATCAGTTCGGTTTTGCTGCGGCCTTTGCTTCGGGGACTGGAATTGAGTGCCAGTATTTTCATTCCGCCCTCTTTGGAAATTTTTTATGGATGGGTGTTACCACGAACCGGTAATGAGCCGAAATTGGCGACAGCCTATTTGTTTGCGCGAAGCCTTGCTTTTGGGGCGGCAGGTTCTATGGATTCATTACCAGCCTGAAGCCCAGGCTCCCGCTTCTTCTGTAAGGCATGAACTGGCCGCGTAATGCGGAACGGCAATACCCCGCTCTATCATTTTGCCCGCCGCCCCGGTATATCCTTTTTTCTCCGGAAAAAGACCCGGCAGGATCGATACTCACGCCCGCAGGATATTCCCCCATCCAGTCCTGGCACCACTCCCAGACGTTGCCATGCATGTCGTAGATTCCCCAGGGATTCGACGCCAAGCTCGCAACGGGTATCGTCTTTCCCCGCTTGACGTTGGTGCATGGACACCCCTTGTACTGCGTTTGGTCATTCAGGTCGTTATAGTTCGCTTGATCGGTTGACAGGCATTGGCCGTATGAAAATGGCGTCGTCGTCCCGGCGCGGCAAGCATATTCCCATTCAGCTTCCGTGGGCAAACGGTATTTATTGTGGCCTTCACGTCTATTCAACAGGTCGATAAATTTTTGAACATCTTCCCAGGATACGGTTTCCACAGGGCAGTTTTCCCCGCATTGGCTGAAATACGAAGGGTTTTCCCCTGTCAGTTGCTTCCACTGTCCCTGGGTGACTTCAGTGGTTTGAATGTAATATCCAGTGGAAATTACAACGACGTGGGGCGTCTCGTCAGGCCTTCGCTCGGGTTCCGTGAGTGGACTCCCTAAAACGAACTCTCCCGGGGGGATAAAGACGAAATCCATACCGATCGTGTTTGTAATCTTCTTCAGCGGCAGTTCGGGTGGTGAAAAGTGGTATGACAGTTCAACAGCCGGCGGTCCGGCATCCGGCTTGACAGCCTTCTCGGTAGAGGAACAAGCACCCAAAACAAGGATTAACATTACGCCAAAAATGGCCCGGGAAATAAAAAATCCTCTGTTCACAAGAACACCTCCCATGTTTTGGTTAACCGATTCGCCGGGTCAAAGCCGGTGCATGGACGAATGCCACTTCTCGGCATTCGGGCCATTCCGGCAGCTCGCCCGACATGCCTTCTGCGGCCAGCCTCTTTTCCATGACCGGATCCAGCGTTGCGCGCTCACGGGCAAGACGGCTTGGTTTCATACGCTCCAGCTTTTCGTCCAGAGCGGATGGAATGGCTTGGCTGCGCTTGGAAAACATCAATTGACTGACGAGCTGGTCCGAGCGGCGCACTGTACCTTCTTCAAGCGAAATGGCAACGTTTGCCCTTTTCATGGCTGCGCCTCCTTGCGAGAGTATGATGATGTTTCATCGTCACGGGCATGTCAAGCAAACTCCCCGGTTCAGCCGGCGCCGTATGTTTCTGTGCGTTGAGGCCGATATCCCAGCTTAGTCCATCGCATACCCCGGCTCTGAAATCTCCTTGAGTATGCCGATCGCCTCGGCCAGTCCAACCCTGCCGTCCCCGTTCAGATCGGCCAGTATTTCGATTCCCTCGGGATTCAGGCCGCAAAGAAGCTGAAGGACGCGGATCAGATCTTCCATGGTGGCCTGAACGACGTACTGGTCCGACCGGAGCGGAAAGTCACCCCCCCAGCGTGGCCTTGACAAAGGGGTATGTGCCCCCTGCGGCAATGGCGTTCGCAGAAGGGATGCTGACGCGGAAAGAGGCGCCGAGGCGAACCTCCCCTGCGAAATCCAGTACCAGCAGCCACCGCTCGGGCCTGCCGTTCGCCAGGGCGCCATTTTCCAGCCTCACCACCAGGGAGCCATCGTCCGCGTCGAAGCCCTGGCCGTCCACGCCCCCCAGCAGATCGTCCAGCTCCGTCACCGTACCGGTATCGTCTCTGTCCGCGTAAAGGCGGACAGCCAGGATTTGCGTTGCGTCGTCCAGGGTCCCTTCGGCCTTGAATTCAATCTCCGTCACCAGCACATCGGTGTTCACGGGCGTCAAGGTCAGGTCCAGGACGACCCGTCCCTGTCTCGTCTCCACCCCCGCGGTCTCCGATCCGGTTCCGCCGTCCGTGCGGGCCACGAAAAGCCCGCCCGTATCCACCAGGAAACCGCCGAATTCCGAGGTGCTCCCCTGAAGATCCGTTACCGTGGCCGTGAGCATCATAAAAACGGGGTTGGCAACAGGCGCCGACCAGGTGCCTCCGGCAAGCACCGTTGTCTCGCCCAGGTATTGCACTCCCTCGCCGCCAGGGTCCGAGAAAACCTGCACCGTGCTGCCTGCCGGCGCCGTGGCCGGATCGGCCCTGCCATAGGCGCTGAAACCGTCATATCCCTCGATCGTCGGCGGCTCGATGCCGTTGTTGCTCCCGTTGCTCAGTTCGATGCCCTTTGCGCCGTTGTTGGTGATGCTGTTGTAGGAAATGGTGTTGCCCAGAGTGCCGGCCCCATCCACCAGGCCCCCCGGGCCGACGTTGCCCGCGATGGCGTTCGGCGCCGGGAACCTCAGAATCGTCCCGGCGCCCCTCTCCTCCGATCAGGTTGCCGGCCGCCCCCAGATCGAGCCGGACCCCGGGGCCGTTGTTCCCAAGATTCAGATTGGGCCTTGCCCTCCTGTCCACCCCCACATAATTTCCCTGGACCTTGTTGTTGAAGCTGTCCGTGCCGGTCACCAGGATCCCTCCGCTGTGGTTGTCCACCACCTCGTTGCCCGCCCACCAGCCGGCATCCCCGATCGCATTGCCCGAGGAATCCTTTACTTGGAAATCGCGTTGGCCGAAAAGAAGGCGAAAATCCCCTCGTAATAGGCCTCTGAAGGAAGATGAGAATCCCGGCCCCGTTCGCGTGGGCCACCAGATGGTTGTCGAGCCACTCGTGCCGATCGCCGATGATGTTGTGGTGCGTGCCGCCGCGAAGGACGATCCCGTTCTGGCCGTTCGGAATATAGGGATTCTGCACATACAACGCCGGCGCGGTGGAACCGATATGGCTCTGGTTGATGGTATTGTAGCTGGAGCGCCCTCGATGAGAATGCCGTTTTCACTGTTTCCGGCGATCGCATTGCGCCAGCCAAACATCCCTCCCAGGCGCCCTCCGATCAGATTGTGTTCGTCCCCGTCTTTGAGATGGATGCCGTTGGCACCGTTGGGAGAAGCAATCGGACTCTGCTTGCTGGAAAGATCGAGCCCGGTGGAAACGCTCTGGATTTGGTTGTAAGCGCAGCCCGGCCCCTCTAGCAGGATACCGTCCCCCGCGTTTCCCGCCACATGAGCGTAGCGGATCAGGGTGTGATCCATCCCGGGGCCCAGGCAAATGCCCGCACCGCCGTTTTCTGCCCCGTTGGCGTAGGCTTCCGAACTCGCGGGCACCACGAGGGAATTGCGGCCGATGACGTTGGAGTCGGTGTCTTCGCCCCGGATCATCACCCCTTCCAGTCGGTTGTTGACCACACGGCCCGGGCAGACCAGGTTACAGCTCGCCCCGTCTTCGATCAGAACGCCGTACCGGGCGTTGTCGCTGAAAGAGCTTGCCGAATCTTTGCGCAGATCATTGAATTTGACCGCTTCACCGGTCATGTGCAGACCATTGAGGCCGCTGCCCGTCACCTTCGTATCCTTGAGGATATTGTTAACGGCGTTCTGATCGAAAAAAACGCCGGTGCCGCCGCAGTTCTCGATCCTCACGTCGTAGGTCAGGTTGCCGGTCGCCCCTGCTGAAAGATAGATGCCGTGGCGCGGGAAATTCCGGAAGTTCGCGTTCCGGAGGGTGGTATAAAAACATCCGGCCAGCGGCCAGGCATCCACCTCACCGCTGAGGGCAGCCCCGTCCACCGTCATGTCCGTTCCATCGGTGGTGCCCAGATTCAACATGTCTCCCGGATCAGGAGCGGGTAGAAGCGCAGATAGAAACACCGTGGGCGCCGCCTCCTGACTCAGGGTGCTTCCCAACCGGATGTAATCCGCATAAATGGAAAGGCTGCATCGGACGCACCTGGTTGTTCGGTTCAGACCAGCGGTACAGCCCTGATCTTCTGCTATGATTCGAATAGAGTGTGGATACGCGGGGTTGTCTTTATTGTTTATATCCTCTCTCTGATCATGCACAAGCAATTTTTTAGGTCTGCCGCAGCTGATGGAACAAGAGGCGAGCGCTCAGCGCATACGGCCAGCGGTGGTTGCGCAAGGCCTCCATGGCGGCCTGAAACGCCGTTGATCCGCGGACTGCAAAGCGACCGCAGGCGTCAGAGCAAGGATAGAATGAGGCCGATCACCAGCGAAGCGCCCAGGCCGAGCGGAATGGTGAGCCGCAAAATGGCGCCCTCCCGGCCGATGGCGCCACACATCACGGTGGCCAGAGTGATCTTGAAAGGCGAGGAAATGGAGCCGAGGGATGCGCCCACGGATAAAGCGGCCGCCAGCCATGTGGCCGGTATGCCGCAAATGGCCGCCGCACCGATCTGCATGGGGCCGAACAGGGTCAGGACGGCCACGCCATAGCCGGTCAGGAAGGTACCGATCCACGCTGTTGTGGCCAAACATCTGGGGGCCGAGCCGGACGACGACCGCTTCGGTTTCGCAAAGCCCCTCAAGGCCCTTTCGGTATTTCACGATATCGATAACCGCCTGCGAGAGGCCCTCTTTCAGGCCCAGCCGCTCGTGGGCGGCCCATTCGAACTGGCTGTTCATCTCACGGGCCGTCACCAGAATCGCCAGTTCCCGCACGGCGCCAGCCAACCCGGTCTGATACCTGAGAAAATGGTTGAATTAATTGGAAATCTCCGCCAGCCTGGGGCTGTGCAGCCGTATCCCGGCAGGGCCCCGCAAGCCGGCCACGAGCCGGCTGGCGGGATCCGTCAGCCGGTCATAAACCGATTTTCCATATCCATCCAATTCCTCCCGCATCGGAAGGGGCAGACGGAATCCGGATTCTTGCCGGTCCCTGGGGTCGTTCATCGGACGCTCCTTCAACTGCTATGAGTAAATAATTCCAGCACGCCGCCGCACCGGTCCTTCCGTCCGCAACACCGGATGCCGCCACCTGCAGGCATTCGCTCAATCGGCCTGTGGATAAGACGAGTGTCTTCTGTCCGGCAAGACGCGGCCGATTTCGCAAAGCGCAGCATATTCAAGTCTGTGCGAGCATTTTAGAAGAGGCCGCAACGCCTTCCGGCAGCCCGAGACGCCGTTTATCCACAGGCTGATGACCCTGCCCTGGCCGGACCGGTCAATAAGGATACCAGTAGACGCCACCGCCACCGCCGTGGCCGACGCAACTGCAGTGGGATGGGCAGCTGTCGCCGTCGACAAAATGACTGACGGTATTGCAGGCGCAGTCTTCCACCGGTACGCAACCACACACGGTTTCCGTTCCGTAAACGGCCGGTTCGCCTTCGGGGGAGGTCAGTTCTTCGTCCATCTCGGGCTTCAGGTAGGGGCGCAGGTCCACCACCGCGTAGACCTGGGGCGCATTCTCTTCGAGGGGCAGGATGGTGCTTTTCAGGGTCTGGTCGGGGCGTTTTTCACCCATGGGGAACTCTCCGGTATGCATTTTCCAGGCGGTGGTTATTCATGATAGCGGCACGAGCGATACCCGCAGACAATGCCGAGGACATGCAATGCGTCCTTCAGATCGATGATGCCGTCTTCGTCGGTATCCCCCTCCATGAAGATCGGCGTTCCCGGTGGCCGGGAGCCACAGATCTGCAGGGCCAGAACAGCGTCGGCAAGATCCACCGAATCGCTCCGATCGACATCACCGTAACAGTAAAAGTGGCTGCGGTAAAGAATGGTGCCGCTGGCGCTGGAGAGGTTGCCGGCCCGGTCGGCCGCCGAGACCGTCAACCGGTTGTACCCGGTCGCAAGGTCTTGCAGGGTTGCCGTCCACGTGACCGGCGAAGGGTAGGTCAGGGCCTGCACCTGGGCGGTGGTATCCACCGCAAGGCTGATATCGCTGCCCGTTTCCCGGGTGCCGGAAACGACCTGGGTGGCCTCGATAGTCGGCGTGATCACCGGATCGAGGGTCACCTCCGGCGGCCGGGTGTCGTATACGATGACCGCAGAAACGCTCGCCGTGTTGCCGGCCGGATCCGTGGCGCGGGCCGTTAAGGGATTGCGGTCCTGGCAAAGGCCGGATACCGATGCCTGCCAGGTGGTTTCCGACGGGTAGGTGATATCGGCCGATACCCCGGATGTCTCGCCCCACACCTCGATCCTGGCGCCGGCTTCCCGGGTGCCGGTGACGACATACGGCGCCTGGTTGGTATGGCTTTCGGTTTCATCGACGCCGATGGACGGCGGGGTGATGTCATAGACCACGGTTACGATGGCCGTTGATGCCTCCCCACCGCCGTCCGAAGCAACAATGGTGATGGTGTTGGCCGTTTCCGCCAGGCCGCGGATGGCGACCTGCCAGGTTCCGTCCTCGGCGTATTCGATCTCGCCGGGCGCGGCGGCAGTATCCGTAGCCACCGACAGGGTGACTCCGGTTCCCCGGGTGCCGGACACAATGACGGCATCCGTGTTGGTATAGCGCACCGGGGCAGTCACGCTCATGATGCCTTTCGAGGCCTGCCCGGTGCCGCCGTAGGCCCCGAGGTTGACCCGGCCGCCGTTTTGCAAAGGTTCATCCCCCCAGTCGGTGCCGGGATCACCCCGGTCCACCGCCGGGCTGGTGGCGCTATCGGCGCTCCAGGAGCCCCCGTGAAAGCTTCCCCGCCGGCTTTGCAAGTGGAAGTCCCCCCCGGCCCCGTCGACAAAAAGCGGATCGGCGAAGAGGCTGTGGGCGTCAAAACCGGTGGCGGCCTGCCAATCCGCCAGGGTCTCCCGGTCGTCTCCCAGATACTCGGCCACCAGGGCGTTGCCGGTCGTATAGAAAAGGTTGTAATCCGATCGCTGGATCACGTCGCCCCGATTACAGTTGAAAACGGCGCTGTCCGCAGCGCCGGCGCCAAGGATGTTGTTTTCCATCACGGCGCTCTGGCAATAGAAAAAATTCACTTGAACCAGGCTGTTGTCCACCACCGTATTCTGCTCGATGATATTGCCGTTGGAACCGTTGAATCCGATCCCCGTCTGGTTCCCGTGGATGATGTTGTGGGCCATGCGAAGATTGTGGCTGCTCTGGGACCCGATGGCCGATGTGTTGCCGGCCAGCTCGAGGAAAGAAACCTCGCCGTTGTGGGCGTTGAGGAAAAAGACCCCGGTTCCGGCACCGGTGATCTTCATCGGAACCCAGGCGGAGCCGTTTTGGGTGGTGTCCGTGGTGATGACGACGTGGTTGGCATCGTCCACAATCCAGGCACACCGCCCGCCGCTGGTTCCGCTGCGCTGGATCGAGACACCCGCCGCAGATGCCTTGAAAGTGACCGGAGCGTCTGTATCGCCTTCGTCGGCATTGGTGATGCGAATGTCGGCCGCCAGGGGATAGGACCCGGTGTCGATGAACACCGTATCGCCCGGTTCCAGGTCGTAGCGCTCGATGACCGCCTGAATGGTGCAAAGCGGGCGTTGCGGCGCCAGGCCGTCATGGGCGTCGCTTCCCGGGGCCGTGCACCAGACGTCGTCTGTCTCGTCGTCGTCGTTGACGTAATAGGCGATGGGCCGGTTGTGAACGGTAAACCAATGGGCCCCCGCATCGCTGACCGCAACATCCTGGTCGCAGGTGATGCGCACCCGGTAAAACGGCTGGTCGGCCAGCGTCGTAGTATCCCATTTGAAGGCCATATCCCCGGCGCCCGTGCGGGCCGGCACAGCCCGGGCCAGGGGCTGCCAGGTGGTGCCGTTGTCCGTCGAATAGTCGATGGAAATGGTGTCGCCCTCTTCCCACCCCTGGCCCGGGCTCAGCCAGGCGATGGGGTATTGGCCCTCAACCACGTCCCCGCCCCGGGGCATGCGCAGGGCCAGCCCGCGCCCGGCCGGCGATTTGGATGCCCCGGCGGTGCCCCCGTAGGCGCCCATATTGATGCGCCCGCCGTTGGCGGCCGGTTCAATGCCCGGGTCCACGGCCGGGTCTCCGGCGTCCAGGGCCGGGCTCGACAGAGGATCGATCTGCCAGGTTCCCCCGTCATAGCGTCCCCCCGTGCTCAACAGGTGGTAATCGCCGGCCCCGGGGTCGGCGAAGCCGGGATCGGCGACCATGCTGTGGGTGTCCAGTGCGGATTTGGCCTGCCAGTCCCGCAGGGTGGCACAGAATTCGTTGACGCCGAAAAGCCCGAAAACGGCGCCGTTCTCGGTCTGCACGAGATTGTAGTCCGATGCCGCCAGGGTCTGCTGGCTGCGGCTGTCGATCCCGGCCCGGTTCGTGCCGGTCTGATAGATGATGTTGTTGCTCAGTTCATTGGCCGCGGCGGATCCCGTCAGGATCACGCCGCCATACCGATTCGATGCCATGGTGTTGTTTTCGATCCGGTTTTCCGTGGCGTCCCAAAGCTGGATGCCGTAGTTGTCCGCCCCGTACACCACACAATGGCGCACCCGGTTTGAATGGCTGCGAAAAAGATTCACGCCGATGTTGCCGCAGTCCACGGCCGTGATCCGTTCCACGGTGCAGTCTTCGGCATAACCCAGGTTGACGGCGATATGCGTGTTGACCAGGCGCATCCATGTCTGGGGCCGTTCCGGATCCGTTTCCGCGCTGGCCGTGCGGATGACGATATGGTCGGCGTTGTCGATGGACCAGGCGTAACTGCCCCCGGAGCGGTCGCCCCGGTCCAGGGTGACCCCGTAGGGGGAGGCCTCGAAGACCACGGGGGCGGTGGCGTCGCCTTGATCTGCGGCGGTGATCCGGATGTTTTCCGAAAGCGCGTAAACGCCCGTGTCCACCTGCACCACATCGCCGGGCTCCAGATCGTAGTTTTCAAGGATCCAGGAGACCGAAGCGGCCGGGGACGCCGGCGCCGTTCCCCGTTGGGGCGCATCCGACCCGGGGGCCGTGCACCAGAGATCGCCTTCGATCGACCCGTCGTTGACGTAGTAGGTGATCCGGCTGTTGGTGACGGCAAACCATTGTTCACTGGCCGCCGCAAGGCCGGGCTGCGCATCGCAGGTGATCCGCAGCCGGTAGTTGGCGCCGCTGGGATGGGCCGTGGTATCCCAGGCCCAGGCCTCGTCGGCCGCCGCGATCCCGCTGGCCACCGTCTGCCAGGTGCCCCCGTCATCGGAGGAGATCTGGACGCTGACGGTGTCCGTCTCCGCCCACCCCCGGCCGGCGCTTCGCCACCGCACGGTGCAAACGCCGTTCACCGTTTCACCGCCGTTGGGGGCCTGGAGCACCAGGGCCCGGTCCGGCGGGGTGCGCGAGGCCTGGTCCGTACCGCCGTAAGCGCCGAGGTTGATCCGGTTTCCATGGTCGGAGGGCTCGTCCCCGACATCGACGGCCGGATCACCGGCATCGATGCCGGCGGCACTCGTGTCGTCCGCCCGCCATTTTCCGCCATGGTAGCTGCCCCCGGAACTGGCCAGGTGGACGTCGCCGTTTTCGCCGTCTACGAACCCGGGGGCGTTGGACAGGCTGTGGGCGTCGCGGGCCGTGGCGGCCTGCCAGGCCTGGAGGGTGGCGCAGTCGCCGCTGTAGTGGCCTGCGATGGCGCCCTGAGAGGCGTGAATGAGGTTGTAGTCGCAAAAGGTCAGATCCCGGCTCTTGTCATGGACCCGGATGCCCATGGCGCCGCTTCCTCTGGCGACGACGATGTTGTTGCCCAGGGTGTTGGAGACCGAGTACTGCTCCAGGTCGATCTGGCTGGTGCTGTTTTGGTACAGGGTGTTGTTTTCCAGTCTGTTGGTACGACAGCCCCACAGGTAGATGCCCCGGGCATTGTGGTGAATGACGTTGTTGCGGCAGGCAAGATCGAGAGTGCTGTTGCCGGCGATGCCCGCGTGGGTATTGCCGTAAAGCTCCAGCCGGCTCAGGGTGCAATGATAGGCAACGCTCAGATCGATGCCGCTGTAGCCGCCGGTGACGGCCATCCATTTGCGGGGCGCCTGGGGATGGCGATCGCTGGTGGCCGTGGTGATGGTGATGTTCGAGGCACCGTCGATGCGCCAGGCCGGGTTTCCGGCATTGGGATTGGCCCGGTTCAGGACCACCCCGAAAGGCGCGCCTTCGAATCGCACCGGATGGTTCTCCGCCCCGGCATCGTCAGCCGTCACCACGATGTCGGCCGCCAGGACATAGGTGCCGGTGTCGATGTGTACCGTGTCGCCAGGTTCGAGATCGAAGGTGTCCACGATCCAGTTGACCGATGCGGCGGGCCGGTCCGGGGTGGCGCCGTTGCCGGCCAGGTCTTGCCCCGGGGCTGTGCACCAGGCGTCGAGGGCTGTTTGGGCATCGTTGACATAGTAGTGCAACGGTGCGTTGCATACGTAAAACGCCCTCGCGCTCTGGGCCCAGAGGTCCGGGGTCCGCTCCGAGACCAGGCGGATCCGGTGGTAGGGGCCGTCGACCGCGCCGGTGCAGTCCCAGTCGTAGCTGCCTTGCGCGGCCGGCAGGTGTTCGGCGGCCGTGATCCAGGTCCGGCCGTTGTCGGCGGAAACTTCCAGGCGCAGGGCGTCTTCGGCCGTCCATCCGGCGCCGGTGGTCTGCCAGGTGACGCTCAGGGTTCCCGATACCCGCTCGCCGCCCACCGGGGCCGTAAGCACCAAGTCACGAAAATAAAAGGGGCTGCCAGCCGCAGCGGCAAGGGCCGGGTCCGATTCCGCGGTCAGGCGGATCCATACCGGCTGGCCCGCCGCCACCACCTCCGCAGGGGCTTGCCAGAGATAGGCCCCAAGGTCGTAAGGGATGCCCTGGGCGATCGGGGTCCAGTCGAGGGGCGAGTCCTGCGTGGCATAGTAAATGGCCAGGGTATCGGTTGCCGTCCAGGCCGTGCCGGTGCAGCAAAACCGGATGGGGACCGTGGCTGCACAGCGCTCCCCGCCGGCGGGGGTCAGCAGCCGCAACCGGCGCAGAGGGCCGCTTTTGGATGCCTGGCCGGTGCCACCGAAGGCGCCCAGGTTGGTGCGCCCGCCGTTTGGCAGCGGCTCTCCGGAGCTGTCCGCATCCAGGGCGCCGGCGTCCACGGCCGGGCTGGTCAGGGCATCGGCGACCCATGCAGCGGCAGCGGCATCGTAGCGGCCGCCGGCCGATTGCAGGGAAAAATCGCCCTGCGGCGCTTCCGCAAACAGGGGATCCTCGCTCAGGCTGTTCAGGTCCTGGCCTGTGGCGGCGCGCCAGTTTGCCAGGCAGGTCCGGCGGCCCAGGGAAAACCCCACGGCCGCACCGCCGGTGACAAAAAGGTCGTTGTGATCCGAGCGCAGGTCGCCCTCGGCATGATAGAGGGCATAGGCTCCGGATCCTGCCGCGGTGACGATGCTGCCGGAGATGTGGCCGCCCCGGATGAAAATGCCCACCTGGCGGTTTTGCGCCACGGTGCAGTTGGCCACCCGGGCCTCGGGGCCGATGTCCAGGCCGGTATCGTTGTCCCAGGCCAGGCTGTTGCGGATCGGGCCATTGAAGTAAAATCCCGTCCCGTTGCCCCGGGCGGTGCAGCGCTCCACCCGGCACCCCTGGCTTGCCTGATCCAACAGGCCGAAACCGTCCTGGGCGCCGGTCAAAACCAGGTTCACGATCTTGACCTGGGCGGTGTGGTCCAGTCGCAACACCGCCGCGCCGGTCGCTCCGCCATCGCGCCGGAGCACGGTGCCGCCGCCGGGGGCCCCGCAAATGGTGACGGGCAGCAGGGCCGTTCCCCCGTCCTGCGCAGCCACCACGGTATCGGCCGTCGAAACGTAGGTGCCGGTGTCGATCCGCACCACGGCCCCCGGCGGCAGATCCACGGCCGCCAGCAGGGCGGATAGAGAGGCTTTGGGGGTGGCCGGACTGAGCCCGTCGTGGGTGTCATCGCCGGGGGCGGTGCAGTAAATGTCGTTTTGCGTATCTGCGTCGTTGACATAAAAAAACGCATTGCCCCTGGCCGGATCGGTTTCACCGCCGGCGGATTCCAGGGCGTCGGAGCGCCCGTCGCCGTCGGTATCGACCGCGGCAGGACTGGTGCCGGACCTGAATTCGTCCAGATCGGCCAGACCGTCGCCGTCCGGGGCGTCGTCCGCCGGTTCCTGGTCCAGGCCGGCAAACCACAACTGTTCCCAGGCGTCCGCCAGCCGGTCGCCGTCGCTGTCCGCAACCGGACCGAACGCCTGGTATGCCGATACCGCGGCCGGATTGAGCCGCAGGGGCAGCAGATCTCCGGCGCTGTCGCCCGCCGCCAGCGGTCCGGCCCATTGATAACGGGTCCCCTCGACCAGGTGCCTCAGGACCAGATCCGAAGGGCCGGGAAACAAATAGAGCATGGCCGGCGCGGTCCCCTGGTGAAGGCCGTTGTGGAAGATGTCGGCGCCGTCGGTAAACCCGCGGACATAGCGCCGTTCGAGGCGGGTGCCGGCCTGCTGCCGGCAGATCCGGGCCAGGCGTTCCTCTGCGCGCTTCAAGTAGCTCAGGTACCGCACCCAGTAGGTTGCAGCCGAACCACGATCGCAGGCCAGGGCGCTATTGAGTGCCGTGCAGCAGGCGGTGTGCTGGCCGGTGGCCAGGTGAAAAACGCCCTGGGTGTGGAAATCGGCCGCTTCCTGGGTGGCAAAGCTGAGGCCGGGGCCTCGCAGCAGATCCAGGTTGTGGGCGGCCAGCAGGGAGTCGAAATCACCCCGTTCGGCCCGGTTCAGGGCCTCGTAGAACATGGCCAGGGCGTCGTCCGTGCGGCCCAGGGCAGCATAGGCCACGGCCAGGCCGATCCGGGCGCGCAGATGGTCCGGGGAAAGGACCAGCACCGCCTCATAGGTTTCGGCGGCCGCAGCGGTCTCCCCCTGGGCGTCGTAAACCCAGGCCAGGTTGTACAACAGCTTCGGGTGCTGCGGGCAAAGGGCCAGCCCCTGCTGGAGATCGTCCAGGGCATCGGCCCATCGTTTCTGGGCGGCGCGGCACTTGGCCCGGTTGATGAGCGGTGCCAGATAATCGCCGTCCTTGGCGATGGCCGTGGTGAAGTCGGCTTCCGCATCGGCGAGCCGTTCCTGCTTGTAGCGGGCGAGCCCGCGGTTGTTGTAGGCCACGGCCCAGTCGGGATCTTCGGCCACGGCGGCTGCAAAACGGGTTTCAGCCCCGATGAAATCCTGCTGAAAAAAAAGGTCGTTGCCGTATTTGAGCGCCGTTTTGGCCGTGTCGTGATCGGCGTACACCGGGCTAAACCCGATCCCGAGAACAGCGGCGCATACGATGGCGGTCAGCACGGGGCGCGCGAGAAACGACAATGGCTTAGATGGATGCATGCTGTTCCTGTTCCGCTCGTTGTATCGGGACGGCCGCCGTGGCGATGTCCACGCGCCGGAGCAGTTTCCATCGTATCAGATGACGGGTGATGGCACAGGCCAGATGCCGGACCTGCGTCTCGGCCTCGGGCGAATGGATAATCCGGCAGCCCCCGGCGCAGTGCCAGCGGCAGAAGCAGTCGTTGCAGGCGGTCATGGACTCGACACCCATGGCCCGCACACGCTCGATGCGCTGGTGGTCGAACCGCAGCCCGCCGCGACCCGGATGGCATCGTCCCACGATAAACGGATCGGCATGGGGCGAGTTTTCATGATCGGCGGCAAAACAGGTGGAGACCGAACCGTCCGGGGTGACGATCATCTGGTCGTCGACAAGGCCGCATTGGGCGCAACGTGTGATGCGGTCGATGCCACATCGCGGCAGTTCGATGCCGATACCGAACTGGCTGGCGATGCGGTGAGCCTCGATGACGCCGCCGGCAAAAACGTCGGCTTCCGGCGGCCCGATGCCGGCCGCCTTCGAACGGGCGGTCGGCATGACCGGCTCGAAGGCGATGACCCGGGGCGCAAAGGTCTGGCAAAAAAAGCGGGTCCAATCCGCAATCTGCGCCGCCCCCTGGGCGGAAACGGTGCAGCGGATGGCGAAGGCGGCGTTCTTCCGTCTCAGGGTGTGAAGAAAGGCGGCCACGGTTGCGAAGCTGCCCCGGCCGTTGGCCGTGGGCCGCTGCCGGTCGTGAACGCCGGCGGTGCCGTCCAGGGAGACCACGAGGAAATTGAAATGGTCCGCGGCCCATTCGGCGGTTTTTTCTGGAAAGCAACCGTTGGTGGTGGCGCAAAGATAAAACGGCAGACCGAGTCTGCCGGCCTGCCGCCGGCCCTCGGCCAGGCAGAAGGCCACCCGATCCAGGTGGAGCAGCGGTTCTCCACCATGCAGATAGACCGTGACATCGGGGAGCCGATCGCGCCTTGCAATGGCTGCGAAAGACGCCAGCGCCAGGGTGCAGATCTCTTCCGGCATCGTGGCACGGGGGGCGCCGCCGCCGTTCGGCACACAATAGCGGCAGGCCAGGTTGCAGTCCCCGGTGATGAACAGATTCAGCCGGCGCGGCGCGAAGGGGCCGGTCCGGTGCACCGGTGCCGGCGCCGGCGGCCGGCACAACCGCCGCGCCAAGGGCCCGAGCCCTTCTTCGAGGTCGGCCGGCAGATGGCCTGCGGTAAGTATCTGCCGGAGCCGTCCGGCCGCCGCCCGGTTGACCACGGCGGTGACCCCGTGAAGGGGCGCGTGGACCAGGCAGCGGTGGTCCACCGGTATCAGGAAGATGTCTTTTGCGGCGGCTCCCATGGGTGCCTTTCGACCAGTTCGACGAGCATGCCTTTGAGAATCGTCTGATTCATTTCGCAGCGGGGACTCGCAGATGCGAAATCGATCCGGGTACCCTCCACCCGGACCGGGCAGTCCCCGGCGCACTGCCAGCGGCAAAAGCAGTTTTCGCAGTGCGGTTTGTTTTTCACCACCATGGCCCGCAACCGATCCAGGCGACGGCGGTCGAACCCGAATCGGCCGGTTTGCCTGTCGAACCGGCCATAGATGAAGGTATCGGCCAGGGGGTGGGCGGCGTCGCAGACCTCATAACAGGCGCTGACCAGGCCGTCCAAAGTGACGTTGAATCCGCCCTGGGCCGCCCCGCAGAAGCTGGTCCGCCGTCCCATCAACCGGCCTGCCGAGTAGCGAACGGCCACCCCCAGATCGATTCCCCGGCGGAAGGCCGAAAGATAGGCGCGGGCAAAGACAGGGCCGCCGGGCACGTCCCCGGATCCGGCGCAGCGGCCGCAGGCAAAGGCCGGCTCGAAGTGAAGAGAGCGGCATCCGGTCTCGGAAACGAAAAAATCGACCATTTCCGGCATGCGGGTCACGTTTTGACGGGTGATGGTGGCACGGATGGCAAAGGGCAGCCGTTTGGCCCGCAGCCGTTTCACCGTTGCCATCACCGCATCGAAGGACCCGCCGCCGCCGGCCCTGGGGCGCTGGGCATCCTGAATGTCCCGCGGGCCGTCCAAGGAGAGCATGATCCCCGGGAAATGGTCCGCCAGATAGTCGATCTGTTCGGATGCCAGCAGTCCGTTGGTGGTCAGTGCCAGCTTCAGGCCCGGCCGGTAGCCGCGGGTTAGGGATTCGGCATGGGCCACGGCCCGGGTCAGGGTGCGCCAGGCCAGGGTGGGTTCTCCGCCGCCGTGAAATCCCACCTGGAGGGGGGTTCCGTGCCGCGCCGCGTTTTGCCAGGCCAGGTCGATGGCCGCCGCAGCGATCGGGTCGCTCATCTCCCGGGCCGGCCGGCCGCCGGCTTCGGCGTAGCAATACCGGCAGCGCAGGTTGCAGCGGTTGGTCAGAAACAGGGTGACCCGATCGGGTTCGAACGGTGTCGGGGGGGGCTGGCTGTCCAGGCGGTCGGGCTCGAATATCCAGGCCGTGTCGCCCAGGCGTTGTTGAATGCTCGGGGGCAGCGGGATGCTGCCGCGGCTGAGGCAATGGTCCTTGAGCCGGCGAACGGCTGCGGCGTTCATCTCCAGCACGAGGCCCCGCACCGGCGCGTAGACGATAAACCGCCTCCCGTGGGGCAGAACGAAGATGTTCGTTTCCGGAACCCGGCAAGCGGTTTCGAAATCCTGCACCTCCGGAACGGCGGCCTCAGAACCGGTGCACATAACTCCCACCCTGGCCGGGCCGGGGAAAATCCGCCGAAACCCGCAGGTAGCCGCCCCGTACAATCACCCCTTTTTCAACCAGATCATCGAGAAAACCGGCCGCTGCCGCCGGTGTTGCACCCGTTTGGGCGGCATAGGCGTGGCAAACCGCCTCCAGGGAGCGCCGTCCATCGCAAAGCTCGTAAATGCGCCGCCCCAGACGGTTTACCACGAAGGCCGTCACGGTGCCGTCCTGCCGCCGGACCCACAGAAGCGCTCCCCCGTCGCAGAGCGCTTTGGCACGAAAGGCGGGATTCTGGCTGGGGCGGTCGGTCAAACGGAGTCTCTGGAATTGGGTTTGCACTGATCCGGCCTGACGGCCATGGGCCGCAATCGGAAAACCGCCGGCGACGAGCGTGGCCCCGATTGCCAGGGTAAAGGATGTGAACTCCCGGCGCGTCAGGGAGCGGATCGAGGGAGACGATCCGGGTGGAGACTCAATCGGTGGCACGGTTTTGGGCATGGCAGGATCTCATTTTTGAATGTGTCAGGCCTGATAGGTTACCAAATATGGCACGAATTTGGAAGTCGGCAGACAAGTCACCTTCCAGCCATTGGCCCGCACCGTTCCGGTAACGTGGTGGACCTGCGGGCGGGGCGATAAAGATGTGAGGGAAGAAAAAGCAGGAGGAGAAAAACAGTAAATGGGTTGCCCTCCGTTAAAATTGCACAAGGATCCTGTACATGGCGGCTACGACGACATCCGTACCGTCCAGGAACTGCCGGGCCACAACGACGTGAGCACGACGATGATCTACACCCCACGTCCTCCAGCGAGAACCCAAGGCTATAGCTTCCGGCTCCAGCGGCGGATAAAAACGGCTACTTCAGCCTTGCCGAGTTCGCCCCGGGCCACGGCCATAACCATCTCGGCAAATGCATCTTGCGTCGCATCGAAGTCATAGCCGTTCAGGGCCAGAAACACTAGCGCCGCCACCGCGCCGACCCGCTTGTTGCCATCAAAGAAGGGATGATTCTTGGCCAGGTGAAAGAGATAGGCAGCGGCCATCTCGAAAATATCGGTGTGCAGAAACTGGCCGCCATAAGCGGCCGGCGGCATGCCGAGGGCGGACTTCAGCAACCCGATATCCCGGATTCCGCTGGCACCACCATACCGTGCCACCTGATCCTTGTGGATCTCCAGCACCTCGGTCAAAGTGAGAAACGTCATGGCTTATTGCGCCAGTTTCTTCAGGGCCCTGGGGTAGCGGGTGTTGACTTTGTCGAGAGCAGCCTTGAACGCTTCGCTGCGGCCGGCATCCTTGATGGGCGAAAGAATCAACACCTGCCCATCGGTGGTCACGTCGAAGGGGGTATCCACGTCGGCCCCGAGAAGCTCCAGAATCGGCTTTTCGATCACCAGCGCCAGGCTGTTGCCGTGTTTGGTCAGAGTCTTGATCATGACAGCCTCCGGCGGCTTAGAGTTCCAACAATGTTTCAACAAAGGTATAACGCGCATAAAGTTTCGTCAAGCCTGATCGATCCGATCCCTGAAGCCATCAACGTATATTGGATCGGGAGCGATCGTAGGGGCTGTCGTCGATGATCAACACCGATTCTCGTTTTTGACCCGTAAGGCGGTCGAATACGGTAAACAGCCGTGCGGCCAGTATCAGCATCAGTTTGCGCCAGTTGCAGGTCGTTGCTTTCATTGCCTGGGGTAGGGGCATCCTTGCCGAAAGCAAGTTCGTCGTTGACGGTGATGCCACGGAAGAAATTTCGACCGACGAACGGCAACGTGAAAATCGTCTGTATCAAAGAGCGAACGCCGTAACCGTGGCGTTGACGAATGCCGCATCTCAATTCGAATCCCGAAAGTCGAGTAATCTATCTCGGTCCTGCCGTCAGTGTACTTGGCTGCAAAACAGCGACCCCGTTGCCCGCTGCTAGAACTTTGGAGGGGTAATGATGAGATAAAAACGGCAGGCTTCGCTGCCCGTGTTGGTCAGACGATGGGGGATGGAGGAATCAAAGTAAAAGCTGTCCTCTTTATCCAGATCCACCGCTTCGAGTGAAATTTCCACCCGCAGGCGGCCATCGAGAACGATCAGGCACTCCTCGCCCTCATGGGGCAGCGGATCTTTGCTGGTGGCGCCCCCCGGTTGCAGGGTGCCGATCATGACCGCAATTTTTTTCCCGGGATCCGAGTGGATGATTTCGTATTCCAGGCCGCTTTTATGAAACGAAATGCGGCGCCGATTCTCTTTACGGATCAGCCTGCCACCGCCATCGGCTTCTTCCATGACCAGATAAAAAAGCGGCACCTCCAGTGCGATGGCGATCTTGCGCAGGGTCGACAGTGAAGGGTCTACCTTGCCGTTCTCGACCTGACTGAGCATGCTGGAGGAAACGCCGCAATCCTTCGCCATGTCCCGCAAAGACAGCCGTTTGAGCTTGCGCAGGTTGCGTATGCGGGAGCAAAGATCCAAGATCCTGCCTGAAATGCCCTGAAGTGATACAGTAAATGGTTGTGTCGGCACTTTTGCGGGTGCCTCGATTCACCGGCCGATTTAAATTCATGCCTGCTTAACACAACCCATGCCCCCCCGACAATCCCTTTCGCATGGAGCAGCCCGTACGGACTGCCATCTGCGGCGGAAGTCTACGATCCATCATACCTCCAGCCTCGTCTTATTTGATGATTTATTAATATGATATTGAGTGGTTATATGTTTTGGCGGCGTCCCCTGTCCCACCCTGCCGCACGGTCCGGTCATGACCGCACGGCAATGGCAAAAAAAGTGAAAGAAAAGCTTGACAGATGTTAATCTATAACGTACAAAATCCAATAAGGTTAAAATATATTGAACATATTGCAATAACCAAACTAATTTTATTCACTTTTTCCAATGCAACGATCGTTCCCCCTCCCTTTGCTCAACGCGATATTTTTTCCCCTTCAGGCCCTCGTTTGTTCAGTGTGGTTGAATCGTCTTTCCAAGGTGTGGTGTCGACTCCCCATTGCACGGCCTCTGCGGCCGTATGCCCCCCCAAACATCATCCCAACACGAGGAGGAGAAGTGATGAAAAAAATGGCAATGACGCTGGCCGCGGTTTTGATCGCCGGCCTTGCCGCTGGCCCGGCGCCGGCGGCAGAACAGGTCGTCCTGAAGCTGGCCCATATCACCGCCCCCGGCGGTATGCTCGATCAGCGCGCGCAGAAGTTTGCCGAACTGGTGGCGGCCAAAACAGGCAACCAGGTCAAGGTGGAGATCTATCCGGCGCAGCAGCTCGGCAACATCAAGGAAATCCTTCAGGGGCTTTCCCTGGGCACCATCGATATGGCCCAGGAATCCGAGAGCTTCATGGACGCTTTTGACAAGGACTACGCCATCTTCGGCACGCCGTTCATGTTCTCGCGGGAAGAGCTCAAGTCAAATACCTATATCCAGGAAGTGCGTGAACGCACACGGAAAAAAACTGGTATTCGCACCCTGCCAGGGTTTGCCTTCCGGCCCGCCTTCCACCTGTGGACACAAAAGGTCCAGATTCTGACTCCAGACCAACTCAACGGTATCAAGCTGCGCGTATGGCAGTCAAAGGCCCTGGTCGACACATGGAACGGCCTGGGCGCCACAGCCGTCCCGCTCGCCTGGGGCGATGTCTATTTGTCGCTGTCCCAGAAGGTGGTCAACGGGATGGTCCACAACATTGTCCAGGTCCGCGACGAAAAGTTCTACGAGCAGTTGAACTACTGTACCAAGCTTGATTTCATGCAACTGTACGACGTGACCTGGATTTCGGAAATGAAATGGGCGACCCTGAACCCCTCGCATCAAAAGGCCCTGAGCGAAGCGTCGCAAGAGTCGGCCGACTGGTTCGTGGACTTTGGCCGGGGCATGGAAAAAGAGGCACAGGCCACAATGGAAAAGGCCGGGGTCGTCTTCAAAGAGGGCGACCGGCCAAAGTGGGTCAAGGCCGCTCGTGCCATCCACGGCGAACTCGAACAGTCCGGTCTTTGGACCGCGGGACTGCTCAAGAAGCTTAACAAGCAGTAGCCTGCATGAAACGCCCTCCGGCACCCGGTTGCGCCGGAGGGTGTATGACCACAGGGGGGCAAGGGAGGGGCTATGTCTCACCTCAATCGCATCGTCAGCTGCACCATCGAGTGGGTCATCGGTTTTAGCACCGGTGCCATCGTCCTGATCCTGCTGATCGGCGTCATTTTGCGCTACCTGTTCAATGCTCCGTTGTTCTGGGCCGAGGAGGTAGTGGTACTCGCCCTCATTTGGATCACTTTTCTGGGGGGCATTCTCCTGGTGCGCGACGACAAGAACGTGGCGATCACCGTCGTCACTGACCAGCTTCCGCCACCCCTGGCCCGCATGGTCTGCCTGCTGGGGGACATCCTGGTGCTGGGAATGATTGTGGTGATGCTCTGGCTGAGCTGGCGGTTGTCCAACCGGCTGTCGATGAGTACCACCCCGGCGCTGCGGATGTCCGAGTTCTGGTACGGTGCCGCCATGATTGCGGGCTTTGCCGGGATGGCGTTTTTCCAGTTTCAGCGGGTCGCCCGGGGCCTGCGGACCCTGTTCGATCGGGGGGGGCCCCGATTTCCAGAGAAGAGGACTGAGCCATGAACGCGCTCATTTTGATCGGTCTGCTCCTTCTGCTTATGGCCATGCGGGTACCGGTGGTGTTCTCGTTACTGATACCGAGTCTGGTGTACGTCCTTTTTTTAAAGCCGATCCCGATGGTCATCCTCGCCCACCGCATGCTGGGCAGCCTGGAGATTTTCTCGCTCATCGCGCTGCCACTCTATATCCTCGCTGCCGACATCATGAGCTCCGGGAAGATCGCCGAGGAGATGTTCGGCTTTGCCCGCAGCCTGGTGGGGCATATCCGCGGCAGCCTGGGGCATGTCAATGTCGTTGCATCGATGATTTTTGCCGGCATGTCGGGGTCGATTACCGCCGACACCGCCGGCCTCGGTCGCATCGAAATTCCGATGATGACCAACGCCGGCTTCGACAAGAAGTTCGCTGTCGGGGTCACCGGGGCCAGCTCGATCATCGGCCCCATCATGCCGCCCTCGATCCAGATGATTCTCTATGCCATGATCGCCGAGCAGTCTGTAGGGCGGCTATTTGTCGGCGGTGCCATTCCCGGTGTCGTCATGGGCGTCGCGATCATGCTGGCGGTGTACATCATCTCGATCCGCCGCGGTTATCCCTTTGATCCCAAGCGCGCGCCGATCGGCGAGATCATCCTGCGCTTCAAACGCAGCTTCTGGGCCCTGCTGACGCCCTTGATCATCCTTGGCGGGATCATTTCCGGCGTTTTCACCCCGACCGAGGCCGCCGTGGTCGCCGTGGTCTACGCCTTTATCATCTCTTTTTTCGTCTACCGGACCCTGCGCCTTGGCGACCTTCTGCCGATGGTGGTCGGCTCGGCCCTGACCACCGCGCTCATCCTGGTTGTCATGGGAGCGGCGTCGGTCTTCGGATGGATCGTCACCATGGAGAACGTGCCGCTGCTGCTCCGCGACCTGATCATGGGCGCTACGGACCAGCAGTGGATCGTCCTTTTGATCCTGAACCTCGTTTTTTTGCTGGCCGGATGCTTTTTCGACATCTGCGCCATCATCCTTGTCTTTACCCCGATGATTCTGCCGGTTCTGCAGGCCT
The DNA here is from genome assembly GCA_963668645.2 of Desulfobacterales bacterium. Taxonomy (GTDB): domain Bacteria; phylum Desulfobacterota; class Desulfobacteria; order Desulfobacterales; family UBA2174; genus UBA2174. Next base: position 568,831 of record CAXXWC010000018.1, on the reverse strand, counting down.
ACCAGATCGATCTGCTGCACTGGGGAGTGGTTGAAGTGCTCAACGTCTGCATCGGCTTTCTGACCCCGCCGTTCGGCGTCGGGCTCTATGTTCTGGCTGACCTGGCCGACATGCAGGTCTCGGAGGTGGTCAAGGCGATCTGGCCCTTTTTGGTGCCCTTGATGGTCTCGATGTTCCTCATCACCTATATCCCCCAACTCGTGCTCTGGTTGCCGGACCTGGTATTTGGATAATTTCCCGGCATGAGCACCGCCCCTGTTTTGCACGAAAGAGGCATTTCAATGAACTCGAAAGAACGCGTGTTGACCGCCTTGAACCACCGGGAACCCGACCGGGTTCCCCTGGATCTGGGCGGCTGGGTCACGACCATTTCTGAAGTCAGCTACAACCGGTTGCTGAAACATCTCGGAATCGACCGTCACCGTGAGGTGTTTGACTGGCTGCGGCAAAATGTGGCGCCCGAAGAGGATGTGCTGCAGCGGCTCGGTGTAGACACCCGCTACGTCTACCCCGGCAGACCCCACCGCTGGCGGTTCAATCCCCAGGCAACCGACAGGGGACTCCATGTTCGGGATGAATGGGGCTGCGGCTTTCTCAAGCCCGAATCGTCTCTGTACTTCAATCTGGTCGATTCCCCGTTGGCCAAGGCGACCATCGACGATTTGGAGCGATATCCCTGGCCGGACCCACGAGATCCTGGCTATCTGGACGGTATCACCGAGCGGGCGCGCAGTCTGGCCGAAGCCGGCCAGTATGCCGTTATCGGCGACTTCGCCTGGGAGACGTGGTTCGAGCGCGCCTGGAAGCTGCGGGGTATGGAGGCATTCTACATGGACATGCTCGTGAACCCCGCCTTCGTCGAGGCCCTTTTGGAGAAAACGTCGACCATCCACCTCGACTTTCTCGACCACGTACTGTCGGCCTGCGGCCAGTATCTGGACGTCGTGGTCCAGGGCGGTGACCTGGGCGGCCAGAAGACGACCCTGATGTCGCCGGCTCACTATCGTCGCTTTATCAAGCCCCGGCAGGCCAGGGCCGTAGAGAAGATCCGCAGTCTGACTCCGGCCAAGATCTTCTACCATAGTTGCGGTGCGGTAAGCGCCCTCATTGAGGACTTTATCGAAGTCGGTATCGACATCCTGAATCCGGTGCAGATTCGGGCCGCCGGAATGGATCCGGCCCGTCTCAAGAAGGCCTTTGGTGATCGCATCGTTTTTTGGGGCGGCGTCGACTCCCAGCAGGTGCTCCCCTTGGGCACCGCCGAGGACGTGAAAAATGAAGTTCGCCATCTGATCCGGGAGATGGCCCCCGGCGGCGGCTTGGTGGCCGGGGCCGTGCACAACATCCAGGCGGACGTACCGCCGCAGAACGTTCTGTCCCTGTTTGATTCGGTCAGGACATTCGGCCGCTATCCCATCGCCGCGGATGTGTAGCCCAACCCGTATGGAGAAAGAAGAAAAGCATGTCACTAGAATCGATACGCGACGGTATCCTCGCCTATGACGAAGCGCAGGTGAAAGAGAGGGTCGCCGGCGCGCTGGCAACGGGCCTCCCGGCAGCGGATATCCTTGCCGGCGGGCTGATCGACGCCATGGACGAAGTGGGCAGACGGTTTTCCGAGGGGGAGATATTCGTCCCTGAAATGCTGCTGGCCGCCCAGGTGATGAAGGCCGGCCTGAATGTGCTGGCCCCCGACCTCAAGGCCACCACCGCCAAGTCGCAGGGTACAGTGGTCATCGGCACGGTCAAGGGGGATTTGCACGACATCGGCAAGAACCTGGTGGCAATGATGCTGGAAGGCGGTGGTTTCACCGTCATCGACCTCGGCGTCGACGTCGATGCGGCGACTTTTGTAGCGGCGGCCAGAGAGCATCATGCCGATATCATCGCGCTTTCCGCGTTGCTGACGACGACGATGCCGGCCATGCGCGAAACCGTGGCCTCCCTCAGCGATGCCGGCTTGACCCGCACCATCGTCGGCGGTGCTCCCATTACCCGGGCATTTGCCGAACAGATCGGCGCTGCCGGGTTTAGCGAAGACGCCCCAGGGGCCGTGCGCGTTGCCCGCAACCTGTTGGAACCCGAATCTTTGGAGAAAGTATGATTATCATCGGAGAACTGATCAACGCCAGCCGCAAGGTGATCCGCCAGGCCATCGAAACCCGGGATCGTGATGTGATTCAGCGCGTCGCCCGGGACCAGGATGAGGCCGGTGCCGACTATATCGATGTCAATGCCGGCGTTTTCGTCGACAACGAGGCTGAACTGTTGTGCTGGCTGGTCAAGACCGTTCAACAGGTGACAGACAAGCCCTGCGCCATCGACAGTCCCGCCCCCGGGGCTGTCGAGGCCGCCTTGTCCGTCCATCGCGGCACGCCGATGATCAACTCGATCAGCCTCGAAAAGGGGCGCTATGAGGCGATGCTGCCGCTGGTCGCGGCCACCGACTGCAAAGTGATCGCCCTTTGCATGAGTGACAACGGTATGCCCCGGACCGTGGCGGAGCGGATGGCCATCGCCGATCAACTGGTAAACCAGCTTACCGCTGCAGGACTCTCCCTGGACGCGATCCATGTCGATCCGCTTGTGCAGCCTCTCAGCGTCAACGACCGCTTTGGGGTCGAATTCCTCGACGCCGTCGGCAGAATCATGGCGGCATTTCCGGGAATTCATACGGCCTGCGGCCTGTCCAACATCAGTTATGGCCTCCCTGAACGTGCCTTTCTCAACCAAACCTTCATGACCATGGCCATCGCCTGCGGTTTGGACGGCGCCATCATCAATCCTCTCGATCGCAAGATGATGGCCAACATCAAAACCGCTGAAGCACTGGCCGGCCGTGACGCCTTTTGCATGCATTACCTCAGAGCCTACCGGGCCGGGATGCTGGCCGATAAGCACGAGTCCAATGTGTGACTGGGAAAAATCTCAAAATATCCGAACGCTTGGAACGATTTTTAAATTATATCCAGGAGCCTTGGCAATTGCGATAGGGCGTAGAGCGGAATGTTTCGTATTTTCCCGTCCCGGTGAAAATTAAGAAGGTTGGATCGCAACAGGGCCGTCGGAGAATACTGTTCCTCGTAAGACCTGAGGCTCTTGCTTTTCGGATTGATGCCGGTTTTGACTTCCAGTGGAAATATCCGGTCGCCGTTTTCGATCTAAAAATCGATTTCAGCCCGCCCTCCCCTGCTGCGCCAGTAGTACAGGCCGCCATTTGGGCATGCGGCAAGCTGCTGGGCAACATCGTTTTCTACGAAAGCCCCTCGTATTCGTTGAACGGAAGTTGATCTTTCCCCACTGCGGTCACACGATGGACGAGTCGCGCGTCTCTCTCACGCCAGGCTTTCAGTCAAATGATGTGAAGATCATCACATTTTTCGCGCCAAAAATGTGATTTAGCACCAATTTTCGCTCTGCCAAGGCCGCCCAGCCCCGGTGGGGCTGCTACAGTCTGTTGTTGGTTGTTGTTTTTACTTCCTTTAAAAGTGCATCATGGACTAATGCATTTAGACTCTTACCGTTTTTTCTGGCCTGAATAACGAGCGTTTTATGTAATTCCGGTTCAACACGAACCAGAAATTTTCCTGAATAGGGCTTGTCAGGTTCTTCTCCACGTTCTTTACAAAACGCGAGATAGTCTTCAACAGAGTCAACCAATGCAGTTCGTAATTCATCCACAGTCTCACCCTCAAAAGTGATGACGTCCCTTAAATTGATGATCTCGCCATGGAAGATATTGGCTTCATCATCAAATTCGACCTTTGCAAAATATCCTTTATATTCCATCATGGTGTTACCCCCGCTTCTTGCAAAAACCTCTTTACAGATTTAACGGTGCCCTTGTTTGTTACTTTGGTCGGGTGCGGTCTATGGAAAACAGCTCGCACCTCATTTAGAGCAATCCGGACACGAGACCCACTGCCTTCAGAAATTTCAGCGCCGAGAGCGATGAAAAGTGCCTCAATGCTGGCCCATAAAATATACGAACGTTCCGGCTTTTCAAACATATTATTCCCATTTAATAACTTGCCTTGAATAGTCGATAGTGTACCCGACCATTTTTAAAAAATTCATACCCAAAAGGCCCGTATAGTTATCGTTATTGCCTGAATAGTTGATTATAGATACCTGGAAGTTTTTGATTTTGATCGGCCCGACCTGGATATAATCTAAATACGCTTTTTCCGTATCGATTTTTCTTCCGTCAGCCACAGTTGAATAGCCTTTTGTTCTTTCCCACAGCCCGAGTCTTGAGGCCGCCTCGCTATGTATGGCTGTTGTACTAAGCCTGACAAACCCTGCCACATGAATCAACACCAAAAACAAAATTAGCAAGACGAAACCACTTGTCTTTTTCATAGACATTTTTAACTCACATTTAGTGGGTTACATTGAAAACCAATAGCAATTCGTTCTACTTGGCACGAATGTACAAAACCATCTGCTTCGACCCTGGTGTTTTTCGCTCTTCCGTGACAAAGAGATCGGTTTCTTTTTCAACAACCGCTGCTTGTGCATTATCAGCGTCAATTAGGACAGCAAGCCGAAGAGTCGGTTCTTTTGACTCGATTTTCGCAATCAATTGTGGAGATGCCAAGATGCCTCCTTTTTGCCTTTTTTCCAACCATGAAAGAATTCCCGCTTGTGACATCGATGGATCACATGATAGATCTGGCCTGGAACAAAATTCCGATAAGCCCTTGCCAACTCCATCTCCTCTTCCCGTTTTCCTTGTCGATCCAGACGTGTTTGACCGGTAAGGCCCGATAACGGCCGCTACGTAGCCGCTGGTGCAGGTCATGTACGTTTTCCACCAGATGCTCCGCGTATTGCTTGGCCGTAATCTGGTCAATGCCGGGCGAGCTACCCTTACTCAAGCGGATACCAGACCCCGGTGGAAACCTCGCACACTTGCCATGACGCGTACGGGTTTACTGCCTTCCGCATACTTCAGTACGTCGGCTTTCCTCCTGCGTGGCAGGATTTATCTTCTCGGTCCGCAATTATACATTTTTCGGGGCTCAATACAGACCCTGCACCCTCGATCCATCCAGCTCCGGACTCCCGTTTCCAGGCTTGCCCGTGGATTTCACTACTGAGCTGCCGGCTACGCTTTGCTCAGGTAGGACTTTCACCTACTAGGTAACAATACCGAATTTCACCTCCTTATGGAGATTCCCAACGATTCGGGCTTCGCTGGGCGCGAGAATTTGCCTTGTTATCTTTTTATTTCAATTGCTGCGACGAGCTACCGCTAATCCCATACCTGCTAAAACCATTAATCCTCCTGATGTTCGAGATACTGTTTTAATTGATCGTTGGTTTTTTAAAAAAACTTTTGCAGAACTAGCAGTCACTGCCCAAACTGATGTTACAGTAAAAGTTATCAATAAAAATGTTGGCACGATTACAATAAATTGTGGTGCTATAGGATGAGTGTCATCTATAAATTGAGGTAGAAAAGCTGCAATAAATACGAGGCTTTTCGGATTAGGGATTGTAATAACAAGTCCCTGAATAAAGAGATTCTTTTTTGACACTTTAGACGCGTTAAAATCTAAGGGTTCGTTTGCGCTTCTCCATTGTTTTATGCCAAGATATACAAGATAGGCGGCTCCTGCCCAACGTATCAACTCAAATGCTCCTGCAACAGCGTTGAGTAAAGACGCAAGCCCAATAGCTGCAACAAGTAACTGAACAGCAATTCCCATTGTCTCACCAGCAACAGTTGCTATTGCAGGTCTCCAGCCAAATGAAATGCTATGGGCAACTGTCAAGATAACACTAGGGCCAGGCAATGCTATCATTATTGACGTTGCTACGACGAATGCAATAAAAACTTGTGATTCCATATTCAATACCTCATGGTATTTTAAGATAACGGGGAGCATAACTGGCGTGAAAAAGCAGAGCGAAGCGGCGCTTTCGCACGTCCGAGTTGATGCGGTTGTTATGCCATTGTTTTCATTTAGCATCTTGGACTATAGCAATTTGCTCTTGTGCTTTTCTTCTAAACTCAAGAGGTGTATCAATCTTATGAAAAGGGTCTTTGGTGCCTCCTGTACCACTTACTATGATGGAGCCAAAACCCAGAATTCTACCCAAAATACCTTGATTGACTTGAATACCTTCTACTTTGTTAAGCAATACCTCAATTGAATTCCTACGGATAAAGCCAACTTTTACAATAAGTCGTTTGTTGCTTATTCCGAATTCGGATGTTTTGAAATTAATAAATGAAGCAATTCCTGTGAGTATTGCAATCAATATAAACAGGGCGCCAGCTGCGGCAGCATCGCCACCACCAGTGAAAAACATTATTGCAACCACAAGCCAAATTATTGGCCAAAGAAAAACGACCCAGTGCAAGTTCGTACGGTAAACAATGCTCTCTCCATTCATAAGATTCTTTTCAATGTAGCTCATGACCATTCTCCTTTTTGAGTTTTAATTTTGAGGCATAACCTGCGTCATGGGCGGCATGGTCTTCGCCGTCCCATGCACGCGGTGGTTAAATGATTCTTCTCGTTTAGACATTGTCTTACATAAATAGCCGATAGTCATAGGATGAATTATTGAATCGATCCAAGAGCGATCCGATACGTGCTATACGCTTCGAAGATTGAATAGTTGCTGGAAGCTTCGCATAGAGATCGCCAGAGTTCCAATCCATTTTTGAAAGTCCGAGAATTTCGCTGACCAAAGTAGCAAGATCCGATGTGCCTGCATATCGCCTGAGAACAACAGGGCCAGGGATGCGGCGTTTGCCCTGATAATAGGTCCAATTTGTTTGTGCTGCTTCAGTCGAACCATGCACCCAAAGCAATGCTTCATGATCCGTCAGCTTCACCGCAGTTCCGCGGCGTACGGGGTAACGGGCCTCTATGAATTTACCATTCTGTGGTTGCGAATTTATGTAGCGAAGGGATGACTCGAAGTTAATTTCTATCAATTCCAAATCCTGTACACCTTCAAGACCCGCATGCAACCCCCGCTGTTCGTCACTTCGAAACGGCGTTTGTTTGTGAATCACAACACGCGAAGGTAACTTTAAATGAGACTCCCAAAAGAGTGTACGAATACTCTCGCCCAACCTTCGAGCATCTTGAAATGACATGAATGGGTTACCGCCGAATATAGCCGGATTTTCAATACGGCTTAGGCGAAACTGTAATCCTTGGCCCTGCGCATTGTAAACATGGCTGCATCCAAGAACGATGTGACTACCTTTGTCTGCTCGCTGGTCGATAGAGTAACCCAATCCAACAAATGCGGTATTAGGATCGAGTGAGTCGAGAACCCATGGGGTTCTCATAGCCTTGGAATAAAGGGCAACAGATAACCACCACCACACCCTACACTTATCATGGTAACCAAGGGTGTCTTGGTCGAGAAACTGGGTTGAGATACCCCTCTGTACGCAATAAGCTTTCACAAAGTCGTGAACATCAAATTTTTCCTCATAATTATTGAATCCACGCCAAAGACGCCATCGATCCGGCGTAAATATGAGAACGACCTATGGCCACACAATTTGGTTGGATTTTGCCCCGGATAAAGCCGCAGAAGCGCGCTGTGAGATTCGAACGGGAAGATCCGGTATTTTTGTCAGTGCTTTAAAACCAGGCAGAATGCGATCGGCATCCGCGGCCGGTATCAGCTCCTCGGAAGCCGAGGTTCGATCCAAATCAGCAAACAGGGCTTCGATATTGGGCCGGCCGTCGAGCAGGATTTTCATGTAGTCGGGGTTGGACAGATTTTTCACCAACGGGGTATCGGCCAGCATGGTTTGCAACGCGCGGTGCATGCGATTATCGCCGGTACGGCGGCGATGATCCCGGCGCAAGCTGCGAAAGAACTGTTCCAGGATGTTGTTGGTCCGCTGGGGATAAACCACCTGCGGCCCCGAAGGGGTCTGCACGTCAATCGGGTCGGCAAACAGTTTGTCGTGATACTTGTCGATCTGTTCGGCCAGTTTGCGGCACAGCGGATCGGCTGCCAGCTTTGCTTCGGCATCGAGACGGTGACGGAATTGGCCAACGCTCTGGCGGATACTTTCCATCGCGGGTGCGGCACCATCATCGTTGAGGCCGTCTCGGCCTCCGGAAGGTGCGATGCGCATGGCTTGGCGAAGCTGATCAAAGAGCCGGCAACGCCAGCGTAACGAGTCGAGGCTTTTTTCGAAGACCGGATCGGCGACGACATCCATCACCTTTCGTGCCAGGTGGACAAACAAGCGGCTGCCGGCCACGTTGTCGCCGGGAAGTGTCTGTAGCAGGCGCGGCAGGCAATCGAGCAGGATCATAAGCCGTTCGGCCAGTACCAGCAAGGGGCGATCGAAAGGAAAGCCGTAGCCATCGCCGCAGTGTTTGGCCTGCAAGCTCCACAGCGATAGTGCATAGACCGCCGCAGGGGTCGTGAGACTCAAATCGGCAGCCGTTTGGGTGCCCGCCAGATACATCGCCAGGGCGTTCGGCTCGGCCAGTAACCGACGGGCGTGGCGGGCCAACGCACGGAACCGGGTGCTGAACGCATGGCGACGCAGGCAGCCACGAAGCTCGCGGTAGGCCGGCTCGATCAGGTCTTTGCCCGCATCGCGCAAGAAATGAAAGTGGCAGACAAAGTCTTTGCTTGTGGGGAACACGGCCCCGACCGCCTTGCAGATGCCTGTGCCCATGTCATGCACACAGGCGATCGGATCGCCATAGTCGTCTTTGATCTTTTCCAAAAACGGGATGATCTGAGCGGCGTGTTCACTGGGCACCTTGACATTGGCCAACACCAGGCGGCTCAGAGCGTCGATGCCTGACATCAGAGCGGGCGCATCTTCTTGATGCACGGCATCCAGATGCAGGATATAGCCGCCGCTTCTGGCCATGGCCTGCTTGATGCGCGGGGTGGCGCGCCGATGGGCCAGAGCCAGCAAGAGGATAAACTTGCGGCCGAGTTTGGTGATTTGAGAATCGGACAGCACCACATCGCGGGCCAGCAGCTCGTTGCGAACCTGCCCGACACTGTGGCAGTCCTCGAACAGGCGACGGCCGACAAAGACCAGCACGTCCCAAGCGGTATTGCAACGATGCGCCACCCGCTGACGCAGGGCCGGATCTTCCCAGACACGGCCACAACGGGTACAGCGTTGCACGGTCCGGCGGGCGATATAGGTGACCGAAAGACTGACCACGCGCTTGGTTTGTGTCTTTTGGACTTTCAAGGCACCGCCGCAGGAGCACTGCCGGTGCGGGTAGCGAAAATCGACCACCGGCGGCTGCGCGAACAACGCCGACGGGCGCACCTCCTGGTGCAGTTGTTCGTTGAGGCGGCTCAGGAGGCCGATGGCCGCAACGGCAGCATTTTTTTTAAACCGTGCTGCGCAAACAGCGCCCGGATCTGGTCGGCCTTGATGCGCACGGCGGCCCGGGCCGACACCCGGCGGGCCAACTCGGCCGGCTCGGCTGACGGCTTGCGGATGAATTCGGCCAGCACCATCACTGCAATCTCGGCTGGCAGCACCGCCGCCACGGGCGCTTCCAGGACACGACGTTGCGCCTCGGCGGTCCTGGCATTGCTGGCCAGGTAAACGTTCGCGCGTCCCTGGCGCTGGCGCTGGACAAGACCGCGGCGGTACAACCCGACCAGAACCGAATGACAACGGCAGCGCAACTTTTGGCCGAGCGCTTCGGCGCTCATCCCTGCCAGACTGGCATCGATCAGGGCCACCAGCGTACGGGTCAGACTGCCGGCCCGGGAAAAGCCGATGTCGTGGTAAAACCACAGTCCTTCGCGCGAAAAGCGAGGAATCGAACGCAGGGTATACCATCGTCCGTTGTGCGTAAAACTGCTGTAGTAGCCGTTCTGGGCCAGAAATCGCCGGGTTGATGGAATCGAGTAGTCCATCTGTTGGCTCAGCGGCCCGATCATCCAGCATGGATGCTGCTTGAACAGGACCGCGAGACGCTGGGAAACCTCGGTCGAACCATCCATATCGCCCTCCCGATAAAGTATTGCAGGTTATCGCCGCAACCGGGCATATATGCAATACATTATCAAGAAATGGACGATTTGACAAGAACGAAAAAGAGGATAGCCATCTATCGTAAATGACAATCATTACATGTGTTTTCTATGAGTTAGACGCAAAGCCGACACCCCGGAAAACGAAAGCACAGGCTCCTTGAGAATCGCAAAATATGATCAAGTATGGCAAAAATAATCGGATAACATACTGATTTTACAGAATCCAACCGTTTTGTGGTTCCATAGAGAACGACTGACCTACCCGCTGCTGATAGCGATGAAACACCTTCTCGAATTTTGCGAGACATCTCCAGAGCGCCAGAGCGTTGATCAAGCTGTGAATCAATCTCTGGAATTGTGTACCAAAGAGGATCTCCACGACTTGGGAATTTTACCGGTACGCGAAAAATTTTTTCAAACCCTGTGTATGGAACCAAGTATTCTTCTTTAGCACCGCGTTGTGGATTATGTATCTGTAATCCTTCTGATAGGAATTTTTCAAGAAACGGGGCTTCTGCTCGTGGGCATATAACTGCTACTCTGATTCGGTCATCGTCTGCCTGTGGGACAAAGCTTTGGTCAAAGGGTCCGTGAGTTGCAAGTCCGCGCAAAGGAAGCGTATCTGTAGCGGTATGTCTTGCCCTACCGTTAAACCGAAGGCTCTGTTCTGGAATTTCAAAGCCGTGGTGGTGAATAAGTCGCCCAAAATCGTCTGGAAGTTTTATTGAGCCTCTTCGCGGTTGCCTAATGGATGCAAAAGCGGGGGCACTCTTTATAACGAATCGAAATGAGGCACTTTTTACTGGAAAATCGAATTCAGTTGGCTCATTTGGCGTCAGAATCAGCCCCCTCCAATTGTTCAGAGCCTTATTGAATTTATCGTTGTGCTGGTACCCTAGAATCCTCATTCGGATGTTTCGAATCGCATTCTCGTTATCCGAATTCTCAGCGGGAAAGTGAACGGTCGGGTCAATCGTAACGTACATCTGCCCGCCGATACGACGCAATGCAAGATGTGCGGCATGGTGGACATCGTACGGGTTGCCACCCTCTCGTTCTGTCGTGTATTTTCCATTTTTCCACAGTACCCGACTTCCATCAGAACAAAGGTCCCGCTTGCTGGCAATGGCTCGAACCAAAGCCTGGCGCAAAAGGCTAACAACAGCCCCGTCCTCGTAACGAATATCTTGATCGGAAATTGGCACTCGTTGGATTTCACCATCAATTAGATCGCTAAATATTTCACGAATACCATCAAGTGTTCCAAGTGCCAGGACTTTCTTGAAAGGTACTGCAACGACCTGATGTCCTGCTGTCTTTTGAGACATCCATTTCCAAACTTGCTTATTTGGCCATTCACGAAGCTGAAACTCAAACATTTCTGTTGGACATACAATCGGCCAAGCATTGCTTTTAATAAGTGTGGTTGGATCACCTTGTGGAAAGGAAAACGCATTTAACTGTAATTTTTCTTTTTCAGCATAGTCACCAAGAATCTGTTTCGCACTACTAAGGTGGCTCCCTTCCAAGCAATGATGGGCTATCCGTGTCAGAACGTCATCGAAAGCTGTGCCTGGGACATAATAGACTTGTCTTTTCTTCTCCTTTGCATCTATCAGCAAACTTGCCACATCTCTGGAAGGTTCATCTGAAAAGCCGCACCAGAATATTTTCCCCATCGCATTTTCCTGGAAAACGGCTGTTCGTATTGCATCCATAACTGAAGGGTCTCTTCCGCTATAGCCTATTATAACAAGAGAATGTGTCTTGAGCGTCGAAACTAGGGCATTTTTGAGTTCAATTTCCTGTGCTTGGAGCTCTTTGCTCGTGTTTTTCAAAGGATCGTAGCGATAGTCACCATGCAAGGAGACGCACATCAATTCGTTCCGCTCTGGCTGGCGGAATATTCTCTCTTTGGAATCGATCCCTACCTCAACCGGAGTTAGGTCAAACTCTGAAGCGGCTCGAGCTACCAAACAATCAAAGTTAGTAGTCCAAATACTTCGGAATAGTCCCACTTCGGCCAAAAGGCATAACAGTCGATACCCTACGTGTGGGCGTGCCTTTCGAATCCAGGGTTCAAAAAAACGTCTTCGGTCATCAGCAATTGGAAGGCATTTCTCGATGAAGTAGGAATACTCATCTTCACCTTTATCAGGATAATATCCATTTACTTGAAGCCACCGGTCGATGCGGTTTTGCACTGCCTTAAGTGATATTTCCGATACCTGCTCTTCGAAGCCGGGGTTGTTCGTACAAAAGATAGACATTTTCCATTGCCAAATGCATGATTTTGCAGATGGCACACCTGAGGACATTGAAGCGCCGGCACCTAAAAAGAGAGCGTGGGGCGAGCCTCTGTTTACGCCTACAGATCTTACAAAAGTGTCCAGCTCAAGCGTTGGTATATCCTTATCTATCAACCTAAATCTCCCATACTTTTAGCAGGCTTGAACCATTCGAAATGTCTTCACGGCAATACGCACAATACAATCGCGTATTTATCATTTAACCAACAAACCCCGCAGTGAGGACGGGGAAGGGTTGAAAATCAAGGGTTTGACGGTGAAGCTTGATCCCATGATATGGAAAGGGCGTCATGCTTCAAAGTCACATCACCTCGTTCCTGGACTACTGCCGGCTTGCAAATTTCTCCCAGCGCTCCCAGCAGGCACTGGCCATTCGATTGCACGAATTTCGTGGTTTCCTGAAAATTCGCAGGGTTGAAATCATTACGGACATCACCTATTTGGATCTGTCCGATTTTGTTAGTGAATTCAAACGGCCTTCCGTCCATGTGAAAAAATCCCGTGTCTGGACCCTGCGGTAATTTTACCACTTCCTGAGCCTGCATGGGCACGTCGCCCCAAATATCGCCGCCAAGCTACCCTATCATGAGATCAAAACCGGAGTGCTGAATCTGCGTTTTCAAAACAGGAACCAACCCCAAAGAGAATGAAAAATGCCTCGTCATTATTCTTTTCAACTTTTTAACAGAAATCCGTTTCTGTATGGAGAACTGTTGACATTTTATTGTATTTTTGAAAACCTATCCTCTCGAGCAGGGAGAATCTCATCAAAGGACCGTCATTCTCCTTTTTTAACTGCTAAAAATATGTCGCTTCACCCGAACACCGCCCCTCCCAATTGCGCATAACTTTGCATCTTACCGCGCGGTTCGTTTGAACTCACTGGTTTTTTATGGAGCGCAACGCAGTAAAAATCCAGTGCAGTGATTTGTTGGGCAATGCGTTACGACCTTTCCCTTTTTCTAAAAGAAACAGACTATGACACTCCTATTGTACAGGAACCATCTTTTCGTAGCCAAATGCCTATAGATAGGTTCTGAAATACATTTCCAATCATAGTAATCCCGCCAGCTTTGATCGCGTTACCTTTTACATCAAATAATTCAGGCTTAGGGGAATCTGAGCACTTAATGAAGTAGCCATCCGGCGCATATAATTCGGCATCCGCCTTGAATTCCTCGCCAACACCATGTGATAGCTCGAACATCACTTTATTTTCAAGACTACAAATGAACTTACCCGGTGTGTCTCTAATTTCGATCTTTGCTTTTTTACCCGCTTCTGTGGGAAAAACTCGATTTCCTTTTACTTTCGCCAGATACGTACCGTCTGAGTGATAAATTGGTATTTGTGCCGTGAAGCCAATACCTTGTTCCTGAATAACCTGTATTAGCGAAGTATCTTCATATTTCAAAATAGTCGGTACATTGATAAAAGTATTGGTTGCGACGATTATTTTTGGCGATGATTGAAAAACAAGTTCCATAATTATCCTCCTTAATGAATGCCCAACGTCATTTTGCGCGGCAGGGCTTTTTCTGTCCGCTCCAAAAAATTGTTGGGCTGATTCTTCTCGCACAGCAATTCAAGTATTTCCGCGACGGCCTTGGCTACTCGTTTTGAAACTGGTGGACTTCGTGATTCCATTCGTGCAAGCGGTTGTTAGGTTTTTTAAAAGTCAGCAACATTTCCTTTCCCCCAATCATCAAGGACTGGAGCTGTTTTTTCAGGTCTTTGGTTTTTAAAATAAGTAACATTTTGTTCGACATCTATTATCCGAGAAAAAATATAATCTCTCTTTTCTTGTGAAAGATTATCATACCATTGAGGATTAATTGCGAAGTTCTCTGTGTTATCAAATACTGTATGAATTGTGGCTGTAGTCAAGTCCGATGACTTAACTACAGATTGAAAGAATTTATCAGGAGCGGGATTTGAAGTGTCCAGCCATGAAAAAATTAATGCGCCACCATTTTCTATTGGAATCAACGAAACACATATTTGACTCATATCAGCTTCAAGATTTTCAAAATCCTGTAACTTTTGGCCGTCCATATCAAAAAACGGTTGAAATGCCCAAGTAGCAAGAACTGATGGGGTTTTAGGAAAGATAATTGCTCGTGTAACGAGACGGTCCCATGATTCAGAGATAAGATAACTATCCAATGTAGATTTAAGCGTTTCTACGTCTTCAGCGCCCCGTAGCGACGCAGTCTGGAACATAGTTGCAGCATAGCTTAATTCAAGATCCCCATCAATCCCATGAATAGCAGCAAAATCCTCAGGCGCTGGCAGCGACTCAGCCTGTTTACGCTTTAAATAACACTCTCGTGCTACATTCCTATAAGCAAGCATAAAAAGTTGCTTTCGCTTAAAATAGAAAGGTTCTGTTTCTAAACAAGCAAAAAGCTCAACATCATGCTTCTTACAAAAACCATTAAAAACAGATACGTCTCTCAAGCCACGTAGTTTAACCTCGAAGGGAAAAGTATCACGGGCAATACGCTTCGATGGAACTATACTATAGACATGTGAATCTATGGCTATTTTGCGTAGCATCGCCTCGACCGAAAGAGTATGGGCAGAAATTATTGACCCCTCATGATTTTCATAAGGCGCCATGCAATTTTTGGTGTTAAAACGCTTACGAAATTGTGCTAAAAATTCTGCCGCCGCCTTTGGATTATGAATATCTGAAAGTGACATAAATTATCTCAGCCTAACCAACAAACCCCGCGGTGAGGGCGGGGAAGGGTTGAAAATCAAGGGTTTGACGGTGAAGCGTGATCCCATGATATGGAAAAGGCGTCATGCTTCAGAGTCACACCACCTCGTTCCTGGACTACTGCCGGCTTGCAAATTTCTCCCGGCGCTCCCAGCAGGCACTGGCCATCCGATTGCACGAATTCCGTGTTTTCCTGAAAATTCGCAGTGTTGAACTCGTTACGGACATCGCCTATTTGGATCTGTCCGATTTCGTTGGCGAATTCAAGAGTCCTTCCGTCCATGTGAAAAAATCCCGTGTCTGGACCCTGCGGCAATTTTACCATTTCCTGAGCCTGCATGGCCACGTCCCCGAAAACATCGCCGCCAAGCTCCCCTATCCGAAGATCGAAAAGACTGTGCCGGCCTTCCTGACCCAGGAGCAGGTGGATCGCCTCGTGCGCTATTTCAGTGATCAAGCTGACGGTCCTTTCGGTCTGAGAAACCTGGTCATCTTCTTGCTGCTGGCCACCTTGGGGCTGAGAACCTCGACCCTGTGCATGATCGATGTCCACGATGTCGATATTGGTTCCGGGCTGTTATGGGTCACCGAAAAGGGACGGCGCTGCCGCTCTCTCGCGCTGCCCAAATCCTTGTGTGTGGTCCTCAGCGCCTATATCCAGACCATGGGAGCCGGTCCCCTGCTGACCTCCAAGCGCGCAAAGCGCATCTGCCCGCGCACCATCCAGGAGATCTTCCGCAAGGCCGCAGACACTGTGGACATAGAAAACGCCCTTCACCCCAGATTGTTCCGCCACACCGCAGCCACTCATCTCAACCGCGCCGCCGGCATCGAAATCACCCAAGAAGTCCTCGGCCACAGCCTGAGAAAAAACACCTTCAAATACACCCACCTCAACCCCGACCGCTTCGCCGCCTTTATGAACCAACATCCCTACAACCAGGAGGTACCATGCCGCAGTTAATCCAACGATACCGAAGTGAGCTTGAAAAAATCAACGTCTTTGCCCCATCCACCATCGAAACCTATGCCCTGGGCGCCAAGGCTTTCTGGGGTTACGCAAAGCACCGTCTGCACATCGATCCCCTTGAGGCTGAACCCGAACACCTGCTGCAATGGCTCACGCATTTGAAAAAGTCAGGCCTGGGGCCCAGCCGCATCGAAAGCAACCACTACGCCCTCAAAAGCTTTTTTGCCTTCGTTAGAAGGGCCGGGTTCATCAATACCAACCCCGCCGAGGCCCTGCCGCTGATCATCCGGCGACAGCGGCAAAGAACAAATCCGGCTTCCACGGACCAGGCCTTCCGGCTGCTCGATTCCTTCGACCGGTCTACCTGGCGTTGCCTCAGAGACTTCACCATGGTCTCGCTACTGTGGGCGCTGGGGCTGCGAACCTTCGAGGTGACAGGCCTTTGCGCGCGCGATTTTGAAACCGGACACGCAGCACGCACCGGGCTGCTGCGCATCCGGGGTAAAAACAAAAAGCAGCGGGCGTTGTTTGTCGTCGGCCGGCTGTTTGACACCATGGTGGAATACCTGGACCATCCCGACTCCCCCCACAGGCCCTATGCTCCCATGTTCCCGGCCCAATACTACACCGCTCTTTCCAACAACCGTTTTCAGCGCATGGTAAAGGACCAGTCCCGCAAGGCCGGGTGCGATCCGCCCATCACCCCCAGGATGCTGCGCCACGGCTTTGCCACCGAAATGTACCGCAAAAACATCCCCCTGTGGGCCATCCAGGCCATGATGGGCCATGACACCATCTGCGATACGGCCATCTACGTTCATGTCTGCGATCACATGATCCAAAACGCCCTGGACGGCGTCTCCATCCAAGGAAGGTGCCAATGAGCGTTACACCCGGCGTCTTTTTCGGCCACGTCGACCGCTTCTTCCACTATCGCCGGCAGATCTACGACCTCAGCGAGCAGACCCTGCAAACCAACCGCGTCGACCTGGATCTGTTCAAGGACTTCATCGATACAGGCGGTTACGACGCCATCGACGGACCGGCTGTCATCGACTTTCAGTATTATCTGAAAAAGCAACGGCGCAACTGCGGCGCTTCTGTCAACCGCAAGATATTCTCCTTGAGAAGCTACGGCAATTTTCTCAAGCTGTGCGACCCGCCGGGCGCAAAGGATCTGCCTTTCTACGATGTCCTGAAAATCCGTTCCGGCTACCGCAGTCGCCCCCAGGCCCTGACCCATGACCAGATAAACACCCTGTTTGCCGCAATCGACACGAAAACCGTCCTGGGAATCCGTGAATACGCTGTTTACGCCCTCATGTATCAGCTCGGGCTCCGGGTAGGTGAGGTTCACAGCCTGGATCTGAACGCCATCGACCTCGAATCCCGCAAGATCAACGTCATGGGTAAAGGCCGCAAGCCCAGATCCCTTCATCTCAACGATGAGCTGGTCGAAACGCTCTGCCATTACCTGGCCGTCCGGCAATTGTTCCTCAACTACTGGATGACTCCGGCCCTGTTCGTATCCAAAAAAGGAAACCGCCTGGCTATCCGCACCATGGAGGACAATCTGAAAAAAATCATGACCCACTCAGGGCTGAACCTGCCGTTTAACGTCTCCTGCCACACCCTGCGCCACAGCCTGGCTTCCCATCTCAACGACAAGCAGGTCGACGTGTTGATCATCCAGAGCATCCTCGGGCATTCTTCAACCCGCAGCACCGAACCCTACATCCATCCCTCTCAGGAAAGGGTCCGCCAAGCACTCGAGACACTGCCAACGGTCGTTTATGTAAAAGAGCTTATCAACACCGGAGTGCTGAATCTGCGCTTTCAAAACAGGAACCGACCCAAAATAGAATGAAAAATACCTCGTCATTATTCTTTTTGCATTTTTTAACAGAAATCCGTTTCTGTATGGAGAACTGTTGACATTTTATTGTATTTTTGAAAATCTGTTCTTCCAAACAGAGAGAATAGCATTAATGGACCGTCATTTTCCTTTTTAATCCGCTAAAAATATGCCGCTTCACCCGAACCACCTCTCCCAATTGCGCATAACTTTGCACCTTACCGCGCGGTTCGCCGCCAATAACCGGCGCGTTTTTTGCGTCCGCGTTAATTGGCATTGTTGGGCCTTGTCAAATTGTTACTTGTAATATGCACCACATTCAAATACGCATGATCCCCAACTCTCTTCAGGTTTCACCTATACAACGTCGCTGCTAAGAATATCGAAGCGAACAAAGAACTCTTTTGGCCCTGTGTCGATTTTGAACTCATCAACAAGTGTATCGGGAATTGGTACAAAAATACGTTTATTCGTAATTAATGTTGTTGTTGGAAGCATACCCCCGCCAGCTTTTGTTGGCTTGATTGGGGAGCGTAACTCAATGTCATAATAAAGGCTTAGCCTCCCTGTTGCCTCTGTGAAAATATATACAACTCGATGTCCGCCCCACAATATTCTGGTTGTATGTGGAGTGCGGAAAAATTCCGCCTCGGTTCGCATAAGGCGATCCGAAAGCCCAAGCAACATAGTAAAATTATTAAGGAATGGGTATTTCCCCTCCGTTGTCAGAATTTTCATGTCTGACGTGACGGACTCTCTGATAATAGGTGGGCTAGGTCCGAACTCAGTACCCTCCTCAGCTTGCTGTGACACAGGAGAATCTACTATGCCAGGCACCTCAGTCTCAATAGCACCAACTTGTTCGCGCGAAACGCGTTGAGTTTGAGGACGTGCTTTAGCGCGTGAGTTATGGAGAACCGTAGTAAGACTCGCCGCACCTGAGAGGTATTCTCCAAGTATGCCCTCTAAATCACCTAATTCTGTTTCCTCGTAACGATACAATTCTCGGTTGCGTTGCAGCAACTTCCGTAAAGCATCAACACCGTCTCTAGTTGATGATGGTACAAATTGCTGAATCCTTGGGTAAATATGAACTCTCACGAAATCCTTCATGAACTGCGAGAAAAGTTCATATGCTTTATCATAGAACTCGATCAATGGAGGCAATAAAGCACTAGATCTTGAAACATGTATCTTGAGCTGTGTACCTGCCTTTTGCGGTAGCACTGTGACCCCATGTGAGATATCAGATAGTAAGATTTCAACGTCCGGGATTAAATAATCTTCGCGAAGGATAGATGTGATCCGAAGCAGAACGGAAGCTTCTGGCAAGGTAAGGTCTGTTCCTGAGTATATGCGCGTTATTTGGGCTGAATCTGGCACTTGTTGCAGATGTATTATGTTGGATAGGTAGTGTAGTTGTACTTTCCGGCGTGGGACCGCCTGTGCAACATGGAGTAAATAAGTCCCTTCATTAGCAAATGTCGTTAAAATATGCCTATCATTGCCTGTGTAGTAGTGTGAAGTTTTCTTGTCAGTGTAAGACGTAACCTCACCAAGTGGCACATCCCTATCGTCTGGTAACAGACGGATCGATACTTTATTTGCGAGGTCGTATCGACTATGTATCAAAAGCCATTGCAAGAAGGCGTTATTTTTGTCGGCTAAAGGCGTTTGAGCGAGTAACTCCGAAGCTGCTTTTTCAGCGAGTCCTACCAGTCTGGACACTTGGTCTATACTTTCGCGGCTCAACGCCTCTCGTCCAGCAGTTGGCTGTAAAAATGATAGGTTAGCAAACCCACCAAACTGATAGTTGCCTATCACAGGTATCGGAGCTAGACCAAAATAAGAACGTAGCCCCATGAGCTGCCCACCAGACTGCACAAGGGCAATATTCCCTTCAATTACATTTCCTCCAAGTGTAATATTTGAAGCGAAAACCAGAAGTTGCCCATTTGAATCAGCTCGTACATCGAAAGATCCACCACAAAGCCCGTCAGTCAAGTTTTGCACTCCTAATTGCTCAAAAGTTCGGCCTGAGATAGGGAGATGGGAGTCAATTGTGTTGCCACTTATAAGTTTATCGTTGAAATATACTGGAAGTGGAAGGAAACAGACATAAGGCTCAAGATATCGCAATGCTTGTTCTTGACTTATTGGATTTTCTACATCCAAGATTGCGGTCACCTTGGTACCTACGCCCATGTCTGAAACAGTACGTTTCAAGCTGATGCATTCTTCAGCAATCTTTAATGAATCTCGATCGGCAACGCTGCGCAGTGTCTCATTACTGCCAGCAGCTCGTGTCTCGACAATAAGTCGCGTGCAAACCCCAAAATTCGCCATGGCCCCAATACCGAACGTACCAACTACTCCAGCCCTTAGGGCTTGATCTGAACGTTTACCACTCGACCCAGCCCTCCAAAAATTTCCGCGGAGAACCTCCTCGTTCATTCCGATTCCATTATCGGAGATTGACACCTCCCTCTCAGTTACATGGATGTCAATTCTACCGCCCTCGACTAGCGTGCCAGTACTTGCAAACTGCATACGAACAGCATCGTAAGCGTTCTGAAGATTTTCGCGTATTAATGCTAGGGGCGAATCATATATTTCGCGCGCAAGAATTTGAAGTACACGCGTTGTTTCTACTTGAAAAACTATTCCATCACTCATTTTGATTGCCTCTGCCTTAATCGGTTTAATATTTCCCGAACACTTGCGTCCTCGGCCTTATCGACAAATTCCAGCATACAGAACGCCTCGGCTTCTTCATGTGTACCGCAATCAAGGATTGCACCGCCAAGTGTTACCGTTTCTGCAATAGTTAAGGGCGGCCATATTGTGGCAATAGTGCGACGTGAATCACCCAACTCCTCAAGTGCCTTCACAAGTAGCGGCCGCGCAATAGGGATATCCTTTATGCCCTCGAGTATGTCTGCCGCTTCACGCCATTGCTGTGTGCTGATAAGCTTATCTGCCCTATCGAGAGCTATCTGTGCATCAAGCTTGATCGGTCTAATCATTAGTGGTTTGCATATCTGAAAATCAACGAACGAGCTATTGGTATTGGCGAAATGGCCTGGTCCCCATACAGGAAGATTGAATAGTTTATTAACCATTTGCCGCTGGTGCACACGGCCGCTCAAAATGTCAGTGTCAATTTCTACAATGTTATAGCTTCGAGGAACACCAGGGCTTAGTTTAAGTGGTTCCGAACAAAGCGTGCTTGCACTAATGATGGTCATTTTCCTTGTTTTCTTGCTAATGCGATACCGTTCGTCAATGCACTCAGGCAAGTGCTGGTGTCCGTGAAAACCAAGTGACACTCCTGAATCTATAAGCAGTTGGATAAATTCAGCGTCCAAATAATCGTCTTGAGCCGGGCCACCGCGCAGGTTGTGATGCCACGCCGCGGCGGCTACCCAGCCAGCGCGGTCATGCTTTAAGGTAATTCGGCATGCCTCAGCCAAGGTGCCTGGGTGGAAGGCTCCCGCACGGTGAAGTGGGTCATTGTTGAAACAGCTATTCAATGCAACGACGCAAAAACATAGGTCAGGATAGTCAAATACATCAAACTGATGTTCAGGAGCTGAAGGATAACTGCGGTGCCCCTGATAGAAACGCTCGTATGTCGTTGCAAAATGGCGGAATCGGTTGCAGTAACGTTCATCATCAGCAATTTTATAAAAGCACAACTCACGCCAAGACCATCGCAATCGAGAATTAGTTGTAAATAGTTCGGATACAAGTTTGGCCTTTCTTTCTGGCTCAGGCGGGATTTCGATCTTCTGCACGCTCCCCATTACGTCATTAAAGCTGACATCGTGGTTACCTGGCAAAATAATGACTCGTTCGCGATTTCCACCAAAAAATCGGTTTGCCAAACCGACAAAGAACTCCTCCGATTGCTCGTACTGCCGCTCTAATTCTTTGCCGGAATCGGTTGCATTGGGATTAACGCCACGGACAATATCACCACTTACAATGCAAAGTGCAGGCTTAGCTATAATAGGATCTTGATTTTCAAATTGATCGAAATCTCGTTCAAGAGAATCAAGAAGCCAACCAGTTGCAACCTCGTCGTTTAAGTCTTGATGAAGGTCAGAGATATGGAGAATGGAAAAACGCATATTAGTAAATTTCTCGATAATCATTCATATTGGAGTTGAAACCAACGTAATATTTCATACCCGTATCCTGAATTAGAAGTATGTCTCACGGAGCCCAACAATTATTGGACGCCAATTGGCGTCCATTTTAGAGTGTCTTCACCGATAAAGCCAACATACCATAAAATATCAATGGGATATGCTATTCGTGCGTATCGAATTAGGCGTCTCTTGGCGCCGGTAGCGATTTGGCCGTCAATTGCCGGCCCCAATGAATTAAGCGCCATGCAAGGTCATGCCGTCACTTCTGAAAAGAACAAAACCCCATCCACCGGTTTTCCTGGTGATTGGGGCTATAGGGCTAAGCATTCACGCCTCCTCCCATTTTCAGTTCACTCAAGTCATCGAGCCATACCAAAGCTCCTTAAAACCGTCAACCCACATTTTCACAGGGCTACGGTTCCGTTGACGTTTTGCGACCACTTCAACAGGGGAATTTTTCTTTCTTATGGCTGTGGTCCTGCTGTTGTCCTTAACTGCAGATCCCTCCTCGTTCCTCGTCGGGATGACCCGAGATGAGGGGCCCGGGCTGACCTGGGATAAGGGGCACGGGATGACCTGGGATAAGGGGCACGGGATGACCTGGGATAAGGGCACGGGATGACCTGGGATAAGGGCACGGGAGGAAACTGGATAAAAGGTTCTGGATAGCCCGGGAAAAAGGGGTTGAGATGGCTCGGCATTAGAGGGCTCGGGATTTCACGGAAAAGAAAGGCTTAAAGATCACACAAGAGGCAGTACGCGCCCCTCTGGATGACTCTGAAAGCATGCGCTGCTTTCCGAATGACAGCTCCATTCCGTGTCATTCCGAACGTCGGTGAGGAATCTGCAGTTGAACAGATCGGCGAGAAACAATGACAATATGCATGACTTCTCTTGGTCATCAGCGCTTTGGAAAAGACCAGCAGCACGCGAGGATCGACATGGGAAGGAAGTTGAGCACGTCGGGGATGCACTCGCCGAGAAGCACTGCCGGTGCCTGCCAGTAAGAACAGGTCGATCATCAGGTTGGATGCGGCCGTGCGGGCTCAGAAACTGTAAATTCACCACTTCGCGGTTGATATGCAGCCATGTATCCTCGACATCTGAAGCCGATGTTGCGGAGAGACCCCTTACCAACTCGTGGATAGACAAGTATGACTCTTTCGTAAAAGGTCCAGAAACCGTCATGCCGGACTTGATCCGGCATCCAAAAGCCTATGTAATTACTGGATTCCTGCTTTCGCAGGAATGACGTACGAAAGGCAAATCCGACTTTTTACGAACGCATCAAGTATGGCCCGCACCACCACGGCATCGTGGTTGACTTGCCGGCGGGTAAAAAACAGTGTGAGGGAAAAAGCAGGAGAAAAAACAGTATATTGCTGAATGGCTTCTGGGAAAAATTCCTTCAATAGTGATAGCGGCACTGAACAAAATCGATTCTGCCGCCCCCCGCGACATAAACCAGACGATGCTCTTGGGTGATGCGGCGGGACCAAACGCCGGGGCCGAAAAATTTCAAGGGTTCTGGTTTGCCTATACCCTGAAATGGATTCCGCATTACCGCCTCGATCAGGTTGAAAATCCGAAGGGCCGCTCTCCGATCGATCTCTACCCAGTACCGCAGATCTTCCCTGAATTCCGGCCCGAATATGGCTTCTCTCCCGATTTTGGATTCAGACCGGCTCATCGAGGCCAACCTCTTGACGCAGATCCTCGATGGTTTGGGCCGATCCCTCTTGTTTTTTTACCCGTTCAAGCGCGGCGTTAAGCCGCTCGGCATTGGCGGGGGACCTAAGCAGGTGCGCGGTTTCGAGAATTCCGGCAAGCTCATCCGCCGCTATCATGGCGACATCCTCGCTTCCACGTCTCTGAATGATGACGACTTCACGATTTTTGACGACTTCATCGATCAACGACGCGAACCGAGCGCGGGCATCGGTATAGGTTGTCTGTATTGCCATATCAGCCTCCGTTTAAGTTGTACATGAATACTGTACGACTCAAGAGCCAATATGTCAATCGGCTTCTATTGGCCGCCAATGTCCGGCATCCACTCCTGTTCAACGACCGGTTAGACCGACAGCTTCTCCCATTTGAGAACCCACGCGGCCGCCATCCCGGCGATGAATCCGGCGGCCAGATTGCTCGCCAGGGTGATCCCCAGGATCAGGGTGACCACGAAGTAGTCCTTGCGCTGGTTCAGGTCCATGATGGTCATGGCAAGCTGGGCCCCGGCAAAGACCAGCAGCACGCCGAGGATCGACATGGGAAGGAAGTTGAGGACATCGAGGATGCGCTCGCCGAGAAGCGCTGCCAGGACCACGAAGATTAGGCCGATCATCAGGTTCGATCCAGACGTGCGGGCCCCGAAGCGGTAGTGGGCCGCAAGTCCCCCAGCCCCGTGGCAAAGCGGCATCCCGGTCAGGCAGAAGCTCAAAAAATTGGCCAGGGCCATGCTCACACAGACCTTTCGGTTGGTGACCCGCGCGGAACGGTCGCCGAAATACTCCTTTGAAAGATCCGTGTAGGCCAGGACCGCGTTGCCCAGGGTCATGGGAAGCTGGGGAGCGGCAGCACTCTGCCTAATCACGGGCACCGTGGTTTGGAGCGACCAAGGGACCAGGAAGCGCCTGGCACCAGTGCTGCTGGATACCGATGGGGCGCTCCCTGCCCCCTCATCTTCCACTCCACGATCATGAATCCAGAAACGGCAGATCGCCGCCCACTTGAATCGGCAGCGGGGTGTAAACGTGTTTGATGTCAAAGATGCCGCGATGGTTCCAGGTAAAGGCCTTGATCGGTTTGCCGAAGGCGGAGTCTTCCAGGGACGGGGCCTTGCTTTTGACCACCGCCTCGATGATCAGAACCACGATCAGGGCGATAATGCTGCCGATGATCGGCCAAATCAGGCTTGCGGCGCCCACCAGGAGCCAGACCCACCAACTGGCATTCACCGATTTTGATTCTTTATAGCCGTCCTTGTACAGGGAGAGATCTAATTCCTGGCCGTCCGAGACCACCTTGATGGTGAAGGTGTATGGCGCGGTGACCGAATACTTCAGGTTGATGCCCGGAGTCGGCACGATCTGGATGTCGATGTCCAACTCCACCTTATCCTTGTTGATCTGGGCGCTGAAGCTCGTCACCTTGGGGTGATAGGTTTTACCTTTTACGGTAACCGATTTGGCGTTGAACTCCTTGGTGGCATTGATGGTGACCGCCTGCTGGCCCTTGATGGGGGTAGTGCTGAAATTCGACACATCGGTGTCGAAACCCGAAGCGCAGGAGGGTTTCATGAAATAGCTCATAAAGACCGGATTGGAGAGAATCAGGGCTGCCCGGTCGCCGTCCGGAATGGTGCCGTCCAGAACCTGCTGGGCACCGGGGGTGGTGTTGATGGTCAAGGCCATGAGAGCCATGGTGTTGTCGTCGCCATTGCCGCTGCCGTCGTTGACAAAGGCGTATTCACAGAGAGTGGGTACCAGTTCGGGATAGTCCTCGTCCACTCCCTTGAGGTTAACGGTGGCAACCGTGTACTCCTTGCCCGCTGCGGCATTACGGATGGCGTTGATCATCGCGATTTCAATGGCTGTGGCCTGGCTTTTCAATGGATCCGGCAGGTTCTTGAGGTCGATGCCCACAAAGGCCTTCTCATTGGTGAAATCGATCTTGAAGTCATAGTTATGCCCGGTTTCCGGCTGGACCTCCGATTCCACATAGGTCAGATTGATGGTCATCACCACGACCACCCCGCTGATGTCGATTTCATAGCTGTTGGGCCCCTTAATGGTGCCCTTATCGATGGGAATCTGGACATCCACGTCGGCGCCGGTGCCGCCGGCCAAACTCATAGGCCCGAAGACGCCGCTGGCGTTTACCTTGATCGTGACCCCGAAGATTTCAATAGTGAAATCCACCGAAAAATCGGTGGGCAGCAGGCCTTTGGCATAGGCAAGTGCGATAGCCTCGTTGATCTCCTTTTGGCGGCTGGCCGCCACCAGGTCCCATCCCTGTGCGTAGTTGTCACCCATTTTATTCCCCTCCCTTTTCCAGGGCGCTCATCACCCGGGTCTGCATGGTTTTGATTTTTTCGAGCAGCGCGCCGGAGCTGGAGGTGGCTTCCTGAAAAGCCGCCAAGGGATCGGTCAGGAATTTTCGGGCGTTCTCCTCGCTTTGGTGCATCCAGGCGAACATCTTGTCCTGGTGCTCATAGAGTTCCTCCACCAGGGCCCCAACCTCACCAGACAGGTCGGCGGGCAGTCCGGCCAGGAAGGGGTCGTTGCCAGCGTGGCGGCCGGATCTTGTGGGGTGCAACCGAACCTGGACCGCCGATGCCTCCTCGGGTTGCCTGAGACCGTTAGCCGCTGCCGCTTTCCGGAGTTCCTGGATATCGACATGGTGGTCGATGGTTATGGGTTCGGGCAATTTCGGCATGGTGTCCCTCCTTATCGTTTATGGGTTCGAGTATCGCACCGGCGGGTCGTGCCCATCGATGCCTGGAATGACTACAGGTCATCTTGAAAAATTTTAAATTTTCAAGATGCGCTACACTGTGATCGCACCCTCCAGGAGGAGCGGGGTAGGCAGGCTGGCGCCCTGGATATCGAGATATTCTCCAAAGGGCAGGTTTGGGGTGATCTGGCCCAGCGAGAAGGAGCTGGCCTTTGGAGTCGGGGTGGCCGCCTTGACAATCGCCGCAATGATCGCCGAGACGATGGGACCGGCCAGGAGCTTGACCCACCAGGCAAGGTCCACATCCTTTTTCACCTTCCAGAGCTTGTTATGAACCCCCACCGATCGGGAACCGGGGTTGCCTGAGATGGTCAGTGAATACCGGGCATGGATCTCCATCTTGACCTCGATTCCCTTGGAGGGGGTGGCGTGGAAGGTGTTCTGAAAATCCAGCATCCCGGAATCGACGCTGGAGCTGAAATGAGTCATGGCGGGATGGTATTTGGCATCCAGATCGAAGTGGTGAGCCAGCCCCACCGAGGCCGGGTCGCCGGAGCAGGAGAAGTTCGACCGGGAGGTGGAAAAGGCCGTCGCCACCGCTGGGATGACAAAGAAGCGCATCAGGATCGGGTTGGAGATGGTGACCCCGGCGCTGGCGCCGTCCGGCACCATTCCGGCCTCAATCTGGAGGGTGGAAGGGGCCGGTTCCGGACGCGGCGCGTTGGTATGAGCGCCGATGCCGAACAGACCCCGGCCACCGCCGGTGTCGAGATAGGCATAGGCACAGGAACAAGGTGCCAGGAATGGGTAGGTGGTCCTGGTGGCGCCGAGATTGATGGTGGCGACTTTGAACGACTTGTCAGCGGTCTGGGTACGCAGGTACTGGGCCATCACCACCTCGATCTCGGTCTTCTGGCCCGATAGGTCAGGTTTGAGTCCGCTTACCTCAAAAGCGACGATGGCATCTGCTGAAGTGAAGTCGATAAGGTAGTCGTAATTGATTCCGTCGGTGGTCTGGGCAGGCGATTTAATAAGGGTGAGGCGGACCGTGACCTGGGCGGTAACCCCGGAGATATCGGCACTGTATCCGTTTTCGCCGGTGATGGTACCGCTGATCACCGGCAGGCTGATTCTAATGTCGGCACCAGTGCCGCCGGTAAGGGCCATGGCCGCAAAGGTGCCCTTCATCCGCCGGTGTACCGCCTGGCCAAAAAGGGTTATCGAAAGATCGGCGTCGAATTTTCTGGGCAGCTTAAAGGCATCGTAAGCCTTACCGATCATTTTGTTGACCACTACACTAGTGACGCAAACGACAAGGTCCCATCCCTTGGCAAAATTTGTTCCCATGTTCGCACCTCCTCTCTGGATTTGCCAGGTAACCGGCCAGCTCCGGCTGGTCTGAAAATTTGGAATTCCCTGAGC
The DNA here is from genome assembly GCA_963668645.2 of Desulfobacterales bacterium. GTDB lineage: Bacteria > Desulfobacterota > Desulfobacteria > Desulfobacterales > UBA2174 > UBA2174. The sequence goes on along the minus strand of CAXXWC010000018.1, from coordinate 540,921 downwards.
GGTGCCGTGGTAGCAGGTGATCGTGGCAATACGTTACCTGCTTCATATGGACTTCAATTCAAAATTGCCCATACCCCATTTGCTGAAAACGGTAACGATCTGTCACCTGAAAGCTTTCAATAACGCGCCAAAATGCTCACCGCCGGGCGCTCTTCTAAAAACGGCAGCCCGTCGAAAGCGAACTGACCGCCGGATACAAGGCACAGAATCACTCGCCCGCCAAAAACTGGCACAATTTCATATCGATGCCGGGAGCTTCTAAAACAACAAAACCCCATCCGCCTTTTTTCTGGCGACTGAGGTTTTAGAGTAAAGCATCCGCAGCTCCTCTATTTTTTGTATCACTCAATTTATTGAGCCATAACAAATCCACTTAAAACCGTCAACCCACATTTTCACAGAGTACATTGAGGTAGATCGGGCAGGAAACGCCAGGCAGGCACCACTTCGATTATGTGGGCACTTTCGAAAAGGCTTGCCGCCTCGGGAGGGTCGCGCAATGCTATATGGCAGACTGAAACGCCTTTCATCAAAGGCCTGTCAGACCGACAGCTTCTCCCATTTGAGGACCCACGCCGCCGCCATCCCGGCGATGAATCCGGCTGCCAGATTGCTCGCCAGGGTGATGCCCAGGATCAGGGTGACCACGAAGTAGTCCTTGCGCTGGTTCAGGTCCATGATGGTCATTGCAAGCTGGGCCCCGGCAAAGACCAGCAGCACGCCCAGGATCGACATGGGAAGGAAGTTGAGGACATCGAGGATGCGCTCGCCGAGAAGCGCTGCCAGGACCACGAAGATCAGGCCGATCATCAAGTTCGATCCAGACGTGCGGGCCCCGAAGCGGTAGTGGGCCGCAAGTCCCCCAGCCCCGTGGCAAAGCGGCATCCCGCCCAGGCAGAAGCTCAAAAAATTGGCCAAGGCCATGCTCACACAGACCTTTCGGTTGGTGACCCGCGCGGAACGGTCGCCGAAATACTCCTTTGAAAGATCCGTGTAGGCCAGGACCGCGTTGCCCAGGGTCATGGGAAGCTGGGGCAGCACCAGGGCGAACAGGGCGAAGGTAAAATCGGCCCTGCCCGGAAATCCGAAGGGCAGCCATTGTGGCAGATGCAGGCCGCCACCGGCAGCGCCGCCGTCCATTCGGGCGCCCAGGAGCAGGCCTGCCAAAAATCCGCCCGCCACGACGATCAGGGCGGCCGGAAAGCGGCGGTTGTCCAGCAGCAGCAGCGTGACGAAGCCGCCGGCGACCCCGAGCAGCAGGCCGACCGGAATCGGACCGACGGCCTGGACGGCCAGGTGGGGTTCGGCCGCCTTTTGCAGGACCTGAAAGGTGGAAGCACCGATCATGAACTTGATTCCCCCGGCGATCAGCAAGGTTCCGGTGGAAAGCTGGACCCCGCGGATGACCGCCTTGGGGGTGATCTTGCGGATAACGTCGATGGCTCCGGTGGCCCCGACCACGAGCAGCACCAGTCCCATCAGGAGCGTGGAGGCGAGAATCTGGTTGGCGCTCATGGCCGTGGCGATGGCATAGGCGCCGATGACCTTCATCGGCTGGACCGGCACCGTGACCCCGTAGTAGAGACCCGCCAGGATGTAAAAAAGCCCGATGCTCCAAAAAAGCCCGGTCGCACTCAGGCCGTTGAACAACACCATGGCGATGGCGATGGGCAGCAGGGTGCCCAGGTCGCCCAGGGACCCGGCCAGTTCCATGCGATTGAATGCGAAGCGTTCGGACATAGGGGTAATTCCTTATAAGGCCGGCTGCCGATGCATCACAGGGACCCCTTCGATCGGATGATCATTTCCCAGGCCATTACTCACGGGATGTCCCTGATATCGGATGATCCAAAATTCCTCGAATATGAGTGTGCCCTCGTCTGACCTTTGACCCGTTGTATCGCCTGGCCGCAGCAGCGCATAACCGGCAACAACTGCTCAATCGGCATGCAAAATCACCGCAAAGCCGTTGAAGACGGCCCACACCCGCTCGCCTTTCCCAATCGCCGCTCCCCGGCCTGACTCGCTGGACACCAGGGCGCACAGCTCGCTTCCGCCGGCGATGCGCACCCCGCACTCCGTGTTGATCTTGCCGCGCACGACGCGTTCCACGACCCCGAAAAAACGGTTCTCTGCGCTGCACACCGGCTCTTTTTCCCCGCGGTACAGGACCACCCAGGGGGCCTTGACCTCGGCGCTGATCAGGCCGCCCACCATCAGCCCCAACCGCTCCAGGCTGTCGTTGGTAATGATGGTGCTCACCTCCTGGCCCGCCACGGTAACCAGGGTCACCCGGGCCTGGATGTCGCCACGCCGGATCGAGGTGATCTTGCCGAAAAAGATGTTGCGGGCGCTGGTTTTGCGCGAACCCTCGCGCTCCACGTAGCGCCGCGTGGCCTCGGCGATCTCCTCCGGGGAAAAGCAGATGTGGGCCGCGGCGCGCTGGGGCATGGCGGAGCCGAACATTTTTTCCACGGCCGCCAGGGGCATCTTGGCCTGCAACATTTCCACGGCCCGGGCCCGGCGCACCATTTCCGGTCCGCCCAGATGCTTGGCAAACCCGCAGGCCTCGGCCCGCTCGTAGAACTTGCGCCGCACGAAGGCCGGATCCACCCCGAAGCGGTTTCCGAGCATGGCGCGAAATTCACCGTCGTCCAGAGTGCTTCGGATCTCGGCCGCCAGGGGCTCCGAGATCTGAACCGAACGGGAATTGTCCTGCCTGTCGGTCGCCGCAGCGCCGAAGCGCACCGCGCGCTCCTCGCAGTCGATATCCGCCCCAGGATCCAGGGCCAGAACCTCGTTAAGCCTGGCCCCGGTGTAGCGGATCAGCAGGAAGATGAGCAGCACCCGGCGGCGCGACCGGCGCACATCCTTTCGCGGCGAGGCATCGGCCCAGTCCCGGAAGGATTGTTCCAGCCGGCCGAGAGCCACCGGATCCAGGCAATGTTCCCCGTCTTCGAAAGGAGACAGTGCAAATTCTTGGCAATCCATTAGACCCTCGTAAAAAGGCCGCAAACAGCCTTTGTCATTCCGAAGAGCCTGCCGCAATAAATCTCAACCTGCCGAATATATTTGACATTAAATTTTCGACAGAGATCCCTCGCTTGTGCTCGGGATGACAACTGCGTGATTTTACGAACTTGACAGTCCATGGCATATCCGGCTAAGGGTTATTGACACGATTTTTATATTTATCGTGTCTATTAGTCAAGTTTTTTTAGGAACGGAGGCGGCCATGCTCTTTCAAACCGCCGGCATTCAAATCGACTTTTGGGTTCCGCCCCTGGTGGCCTTCGGCATCTCGTTTTCCACCTCCATGGGCGGGATCTCGGGCGCTTTCCTGCTCCTTCCCTTACAGGTCTCGGTTCTCGGCTACACCCACCCATCGGTGAGCGCCACCAACCAGCTTTTCAACGTCGTGGCCATCCCCAGCGGGGCCTACCGCTACTGGAAGGAAGGCCGCATGGTCTGGCCCCTGGCGCTGGTGGTGGCCGGCACCCTGCCGGGGGTCTTTATCGGTGCCCTGCTGCGCGTCGCCTGGCTGCCAGACCCGGCACGCTTCAAGATCTTTGCCGCCGGGGTGCTGCTGCTTGTCGGGCTGAAGATGGTGCGCGACCTGTTGCGAAAGAACGGGGCCAGCGGCGCCGAAAGGCAACTTACCGCAAGGGTGCGCCGCCGCCGCGCCGGAAAGGAAGATCCGGGTGAAAACGCCGGAAAACGGCTGGAAAGGATCCGGTCAACCCACTTCACCCTCAGGCACTTCGGATACACCTTCGGCGGCCAGACCTTCGACATCTCTTTATGGGGCATCCTCGCCCTGAGCTTCGTGGTGGGGATCGTGGGCGGAACCTACGGGATCGGCGGTGGAGCGATCATCGCGCCGTTTTTCGTGACCGTCTTCGGGCTTCCGGTCCATACCGTGGCTGGGGCGGCCCTGATGGGCACTTTCGGCCGGGGTGGGCTTTTACCAGGCCATGGCCCCGTTCTATCCCCACCTGTCGGTGGCCCCGGACTGGCTGCTGGGGTTCTTGTTCGGCGTGGGCGGGATGGCGGGGATGTACCTCGGAGCCCGCTGCCAGAAGTTCGTCCCGGCCAGGATCATCAAATGGATGCTGGCCACGATCATCATCGCCACCGCCGCCAGGTATGGTCTCGAATTCTTCCGTTGACCCTCTTCTTCTAAAACTGCCGCCGTCAGACCCGGCGCGCGATATCAGGCGATCCAGCGCCTGCGGATATTGTAGAGGCTGGCTGCGAACAGGCCGATGCAAAAAAGACCGAGGATGGCCAGGTCGAAAAAAAAGGGCATGCGGTGAACCCCGTTGACGGCCCCATGGAGCACATCGGCCCCGTAGGTCAGGGGAAAGACGTAGGCCAGCGGCTTTAAAAAGATCGGCAGCCGCTCGATGGGAAAGAACAGGCCGCAAAGAAAGATCATGGGAAAGCGGAAGAAATTGGAAAAGGTCTGGGCTTCGAAGACCTCGCTCACCGCCACGGCGATGAAAAGCCCCAGGAAGGTCGAGGCCACCGCGATCAGGACCACCGCCGGGACGAAGGCACCCCATGCCACATTCGACAAATCGACGAAAAAGGCCGCCATCGCCACCGGCACAAAGGCGTTGGTCGCACCGAAGAGGATAGCCCCGCTGGTCTTGGCCAGCATCAGAATTTCGAAGGGCACCGGGGCGAGCAGCAGCCGCTCGAAGGAGCGGTTCTTCTTTTCGAAGGTCACGGTGACCGCCAGCATGGAGGTCGTGCCGAAGAGGATGGAAACAGCCACCACCCCGGGCAGCACCGCTGCGATGCTGCCCAGCCCGCTGCCGGACTTGATAAAAAACATCCCCGTCCAGGCCAGGGGAAAGATCAGGCCCCAACTGATGTTGGGCGGCTTGAGGTAGTAGGTGCGCATGTCCTTGGCCAGGATACTGACAAAGGCGATCCAGAGTTTCATCGGCCCCCGCCTTTCTTTTCCTTTTCCTTGCCCATGGCGCGGGCCTCGATGCCGGTGATTTTCACGAAGACCTCTTCAAGAGACGGCTGCATCCGGCGCGCCTCGCAGACCTCGACCCCGCGCTCTTCCAGAAAGCGCACCAGCGGTCCCACCCGCACCGGGGCACTGGCCTCCACCCGCACCAGGCCGGCCTCAGGTGCGGTAAATTGCAGCCCGGGAAACGCTTCGCCCAGAGCGGCGCAGACCTCCCCATCCGGATTTTCGCAGGCAATCTGCACCACGTGCTTGTCTCGGACCGGCTGGATCAGGTTTTCCACCGTGTCGACGCCCACGATGCGGCCGGCCACGATGAACGCGATGCGGCCGCAAAGCCGCTCGGCCTCCTCGATGTAATGGGTGGTCAGAAAGATGGTGGTTCCGTTGCGGTGCAGTTCGGCGATGAGCTGGCGCACCTGCCTGGCGCTGGCCACATCGATGCCGGTGGTCGGTTCGTCTAAAAAGAGGATCTGCGGCCGGTGCACGATCCCGGCAGCGATGGTCAGCTTGCGTTTCATCCCCTTGGAATAGCCGCCGAACTTTCGCTGCGCCGCCGGGGTCAGCCCGAAGTCCTGCAGCAGTTGCCGGGCACGGCCCTGGCGCTCGGTCTTGCCGATCCCGTAAAGCGCGGCGCAAAAACAGAGGTTCTCGAAGCCGGTCAGCTCCGGATAGAGGTTGCTCTCGTCCGGGACCACCCCGATCAGGTGCTGGGCCGCCCTGGGATTGCGGGTGCAATCGATGCCACCGATGCGGATCAATCCCGCATCCGGCCGCGCCAGGCCGGTGAGCATGTTGATGGTGGTGGTCTTGCCCGCGCCGTTGGGGCCTAAGAAACCGAACAGCTCGCCGGAATTCACCTCAAAATCGACCGCATCGACGGCCTGAACGTCACCAAAACGTTTGGCGAGCCCCTGAACCTTGATGGCCTTATCGTTTTCAGTTTTCATTCACCCAGCACATTTCAGCGACACACCCCGTTTTAGCCGATGGCCTGCACCTTGAGCGGCGCGTCTTTCAGCTCCGCGTTGGCCGCGGCCAGCAGATCCTCGGAGCTGATCACGGCCACGGCCGATTCGCGCATCGCAGCACCGAAATGGGCCTCCACCGCCTGGCGCACTCGGGCCCGGCCCAGGGCCAGCAGGCCCTGCTTGAAGCCCAGGCGGGCCTCGTCGTCCAGGCCGATCACGCGCCGGAAAAAGGCCTTGCGGGCCGCCGGGCCGGGCGGGTCGGGCTTGTCGATCTCGGAGCAGACCTGCAACACCGCCTCGTGTACGTCCTCATCGGTGTATTTTCCGGAAAGCAGAAAATCGGCCGTCCCCTGGAAGACCTTCAGGGTGCGGGCGATCTGCGGATCCCGGTAGGAGGCCAGGCTGAAAAGACCGTCCTCGATGCTGTAGACGGCAAATCCGCCGTAGGCGCCGCCTTTTTCACGGATCTCGCGGTGCAGATAGAGCGAGCGCAGCATCTTGGCGATCACCGCCAGGGCCGGGGCGTCTGCGTGGCCCAGGCGCACGGTGGGAAAGCACTGGGCCACGAAGGAGACCGCCGTGGCGGTGGACCAGCCCTCGTAGACCGGCCCGGCCGGCACTTCTGGCAGCTCGGCCTCGAAGGCCGGGACCGCTTCCGGCAAGGCCCGGCTGAAAGCGCCGAGGGCCTCGCGTGCCCTGTCCATGGCCCCTTCCTCGGCCACCAGGGCCATTTGCAGATTGCCGCTGCCGAAAAGGGCGCTTCCCAGAGCGGCAAGATCCGATACCAGACCCTCGCGCCCGCCGTTGTCCAGACTGCGGCTAAGGGCCTTGAGGGCCTTGAGCTGATGGACCCCGCCCCAGGTTTCGTTGAGGGCCGCGGTGGGCGAAAAGCGCCGCGCCGCCAGGCTCATGGCCAGCCGGTGGCCGTTGTGTACCACCATGGCATCATGGTGGGCCTTGTATTCGAGCAAAAGGCGCTGGATATGGGCCGGATCGGCAAAATCCGCCTCGGCCAGCAGCTCTGCCAGAATCTCGAACATGGTCTCGTGGTTGCGCACCAGGGATTTTCCCGCCAGAGAGACGAAGGGTAGGCAATCGCGCTCGCCGTCAAAGCGCGTGCGCGCCTGGACCGCCAGCCCCAGCCCGCCGGTGTAGGTATCGATGCGCCGGGCCATGGCAGCGTAATCACGCCGCTTTGTGCCGATGCGCGAAGCGGCATAGCAGTAAAAGGGGATCAGCGCACGCTGGGCCGGCGCGATGCGCCCGATCCCGGCCACGGCGCTCAGGTAGACGATGCCGGCCGTGGGCTGGGGATAGCAGAGGGCCGGGGCGCTCCCGTAACGGTCCGCCGGGGCGCTCACCGGCACGCGGGGCGCAATTTCGGAAAGCGCCAGGGTGGGCAGGCAGGAGACGTCCTCATCCATTTCCTGGCGCCGGGCCAGGGCCTCGGCATCGGCCCGGATGGCCTCGGTCTCGGTCTGGGTCAGGGCGGCCCGGCGTGCTTCCAGCTCGGCTGTCTCGCGGGCCGCGTCCCGGGCGGCCATCTCGGTGTCCGGGGCCAGCACGAAGCGCACCCGGTGCGGATTGTCGAGAAAGTAACGGCCGATGCGCGCCTCGAAAAAACCGCCCTTGGCCATCTCGGCGCGCAGCCGGGCCAGATCCTCGTCAAAGCGCAGCATCAGTGCCGGATCGGCCCCGTGCAGCCACCCGCCGGCCAGATGGAGCAGAAGCTTGAGCCCGTAAGGATACGGGGTGTTGGTGACCTCCTTGCGGTGAAACTCGATCTGGTGCACCGCCGATTCCACCAGGTCCTCGGGAACCCCATCGCGCACCAGGGCCGCAAGGGTCTCGAAAACGATCCGCTCCACGGCCGGAGCCGCGTCGGCGGCCACTTCCTTGAGCCCGCAGGCAAAGAGGGTGTCGCGGTTGTCGCCGTCGAATCCGCTGCCGTCGGAAAGGGCCGTGCCCAGCCCGGAGTCCATCAGGGCGCGGCGCAACGGTGCGCTGTCGTTGCCCAGCAGGATCTGTTCGAGGATTTCGAGTACCAGGACCTCGAAGCTGTCGCGGATATCGGCCGCCAGCCAGGCCACGCAGGCCTGGTACTTGCGCGCCGGATCCTCGCCCGGAGCCAAAGGATAGGCATAAACGGCCTCGCGCGGCGCGCTCCAGCGCGGCTGATTGGGCACCTCGGTGCCCGGATCGATGGCGGTAAAATGCGACAGCACCCGCTCTTCGATAAAGGCCAGATGATCGGCCAGGGGCAGGTTGCCGTAGGTGTAGAAAAAAGCGTTGCTCGGATGGTAGTGGTGCTGGTGAAAGGCGACCAGATCCGCATGGGTCAGACCGGGGATGGCGGCCGGGTCCCCGCCGGAGTTGTTACGGTAGGTGGTGTCCGGGTAAAGGGCGTTGAGCAGGCCGCGGCCCATGACCTGGTCCGGCGAACTCATGGCCCCTTTCATCTCGTTGAAGACCACCCCTTTGTAAACCAGCCGCTCGGTCCCGTCCGCGCCCTTCTCGAATTCCAGCCGGTGGCCTTCCTGCTTGAAGCTCAACGGATCGATAACCGGAAAAAAGGCCGCGTCCAGGTAAACGTCCATCAGGTTGTAAAAGTCTTTGCGGTTTTGCGTCGAAAAGGGATACATGGTCCAGTCCGACGCGGTAAAGGCGTTCATGAAGGTGCTCAGGCTGCGCTTGAGCATGGAAAAGAACGGATCGCGCACGGGATAACGCCGGGAGCCGCAAAGCACCGTATGTTCCAGGATGTGGGCCACGCCGGTGGAATCGGCCGGCACGGTCTTGAAGGCCACGCTGAAGGCGTTTTCCGCGTCGGCGTTGGCCACGTGCAGATGACGGGCCCCGCTGGCCGGGTGCACCAATGCCACCAGGGTGACGTCCAGCTCGGCGATGGATTCGACCCGTTCGACCCGGTAGCCGCCGATGCGGTCTCCGGCCTGGATGGGGGTTGGGATGGTCATGGACAGGACTCCTTTGGAATGCAAAATCGGATTGTGTACCCCTTGCCGGGCCGCCGTTGTGCGGCGGTCCCGGAACTGATATACCCGTATGAAAGCTCGAAAGCGGTACCAATGCTAAGAAAGACCGGTATGAAAGTCAATCACGACAGGTCCTGGCCGTGATGAGAAATCCGCGCAGCCTGATGGATGCCTGGGAGTTGAAGGCCAACAAGGCCCTGGGGCAGAATTTTCTCAACGCGCCGCAGATCGTGGAGCGCATCGCGGCCGCCGCCGCCATCGAGCCCGGCGAAACGGTGCTCGAGATCGGCCCCGGCTTGGGCGCCCTGACCCTGGCCCTGGCCGGCCGGACCGACCGCCTGATCGCGGTGGAAAAAGACCCCCGGATGTTGCAGTTGCTACGCACCGAACTGCTCGCCGCCGGCCATGGGGCGGTGGAACTGGTCCAGGCCGATATCCTGAAGACCGATTTTGCCGCCCTGGCAGGTCCCCGGGCCCCCCTGGTGGTGCTGGGCAACCTGCCCTACAACATCTCTTCCCAGGTGCTGGTGCGCCTGGTGGCCCAGCGCGCCGCCATCGACCGGGCCGTGCTCATGTTTCAAAAAGAGCTGGCCGAACGGATCACGGCCGCGCCCGGCGGGCGGGACTACGGCCGGCTGACGGTGATGCTGGCCTACTGCGCCGAGGTGCGCCGGCTCTTTGCGGTGGGCGCCGAGCACTTCTTTCCCCGGCCCAAGGTCGATTCCACCGTGGTCGAGGTGCGCTTCACGGCGCCGCCAAGCCCGGCCAGGGACGAAGCCGTCTTTGCCCGGGTCGTGCAAGCCGCCTTCGGCCAGCGCCGCAAAACCCTCAAAAACGCCCTTTCCGGCAGCGCCCTGGCCCTGAACGGCGCCACGGCCGAAACCCTCCTGGCGGCGGCCGGCATCGATCCGGGCCGCCGGGCCGAGACCCTCAGTGTGCCCGAGTTCGCCGCGCTGAGCGATCGGGTGGGCGATTGGCTCGCATCGCGGCCCTAGCGTCTTTTTCATCGGCATCATCACCGCAGGCAAGCCCGCAGGCGGTCTCCATCCAGTCTTCGATCTGGTCCCGATAGGCTTTACGGGCAAATTTCCATCCCCCAGTCCCTGCAGGCCACACGGGCGTGGGCTCAGCGGCCGTGCAGCCCGGCGCGCGCCCCGCAAAAAACGCACTTGAGTCGGGGCACGAATCCTCCCTGCGCAAGTTATCCGACACGAATTTTCCATCAAACCGGAATCCGGTACAAGTCACGACTTTTTTCTCGACATCGGTTGCGTTTTTTGTCTTGTCTTTCTCGTTGTTCAGGTGCTCGAAAGAGCTCAATAGGGAACCCCGCGAAAATCGGGGACGAAAGCTGCACGATGCCACTGGCCGTAAGGCTGGGAAGGCGCAGCCGCTAGGAAGATCCGACAAGGAGGTGAGGCACCCGCCCTATAAAGCAAATCCCCAGGCAGCCGGTCGCCGGCCCGGGGCGCTGGCCCGCCGGCAACAACCGGCAACACCGTGGAAAATCAAATCGGGAGTGGTCACTCCGCTGTGATGCCCCCCCCATCGAGGAAAAGTGGGAGCCTTCGCGACCCCAGCAAATTGGAACAATAGAGTTGGAAGAGGAGGCATTGCATGTTTCGAAGAATCTGTCTTTTGCTCGCAGCGCTTGCACTGATAGGCTGGTGCCGGCCCTTGGCGGTCGCTGAAGCGGCCAGCACCCAGGCCGCTGCTTGCGGACGCTGAAAACGAGGAAACGGCCCTCGACAACATCGTGGTCACCGCCACGTCGGACATCAAGGTCGCCGCCCGCATCAACGCCGGCCATCACCTCTGCGATCAAGCCCGCCTGGGCATCAACGCTGGTTACAAGGGACTGGACAAAAGGCAAATCGCCTGCCAAAGAATAGTTCAGGGTGTTGCGACACAAGACGGATCAGGAAGGCGTATGGACTTCAAAGCGAAGGCGGAAGAAAACCTGATGCCGGTGGTCTTCGTCGGCCACGGCAATCCCATGAACGCCTTGGCCCGGAACCGGTACACCGAAGGCTGGGCCGCCATCGGCCGTAGCCTGCCGCGTCCCCGGGCCATCTTGAGCATTTCGGCCCACTACTACATCCCGTTTTGCATGGTGACCGTAAATGAGGCCCCGCCCACCATCCATGATTTTGCCGGATTTCCCGAAGAATTGTACCGGATCCGATATCCGGCGCCGGGCAGTCCGCAACTGGCGCAGCGGGTCAAGAATCTGCTCGCGCCGGATGCGGTGCGCTTCGATGAGAAGTGGGGCCTGGATCATGGCACCTGGTCGGTGCTGGTGCATATGTTCCCGCAGGCCGACATCCCGGTGGTGCAGCTGAGCATCGACGATACGCGCCCGGAAGCCTGGCACTACGAAATCGGCCGCCGGCTGGCGCCCCTGCGCCATGAAGGCGTGCTGATCATCGGCAGCGGCAACATCGTCCACAACCTGGCGCGCTACCGGTGGAGCGAACAGGAGGCCGCCCCTTTCGAATGGGCGCTGCGCTTTGAAGCGCGCGTACGCGAGGGTCTGGCGGCCCCTGATCCCGATCCGCTGATCCATTACGCGGCCCTCGGCGAGGATGCCCACCTGGCCGTGCCCACCCCAGATCATTACCTGCCGTTTGTCTATCTACTCGGCCTGCGCCGGCCGCAAGAGGCGGGATCCTTTCCGGTGCAAGGGGTGGAAGGTGGCTCGATCTCGATGCTTGCCGTACGCTTCGGCTGATGCGCACCGAAAGATGAAAACCGATATCGCACAAGGAGGAATACATGGCGGTGGGCTGGGCCCGTGACGGGGCCATCCAGGACCAGATCGATGCCAGTGTGGACGACGCGGTGAAGCTGGCCCGCAGCCGGCTCCCCGAGGGTGAAAGCGCCACCCATTGCAAGCATTGCGATGAACCGATCCCCGAAGCCCGCCGCCAGGCCATCCCGGGCGTGCGGCTGTGCGTGCAATGCCAGGCCCGGCTCGAGGCCGCCCAGACCACCACGGCGAGCTACAACCGGCGCGGCAGCAAGGACAGCCAGCTGAGATAATACGTTATCCTCCTGGCTCGGTCGGCGAAGATCTCACGCCCCATCACCCCGCTTGAAGCCCCGCCTTTCTTCCATCTCTTGGGGATACTGCCAGATCGCGGACTCACCGAGATTTGCGGGTGCAGATCCTTGACAATGGATTTGAATACCCCTAAGGAATTAAGGGGAGCTAATTAATCAAATTAAGCCCATTAATTGAATTTAACGCAACATGGCAGGGACACCCCCGGCTATGCAAGCGCCTTTGCCCGCCGGCAAGTTGGAAGCGACCTTCGGCCTTTAAGTTGAATTGCGGCGTTTGACGGATCACGAGGCACAAAGACAGGAAAAAACAAAGGAGACCGCCAATGCAATCTTCCCGAACTGCCGACAGGAGGCGATACCGCCGCTATCCGGCCCCTGAAGGCGCCCAAGTCCGTATCTGCACGACCGGCTGTGAAGCCGCCGGATTTTTGGTCAATATCAGCTCCCAGGGGGCCGCGTTCGAGTATTTCTTCTTCGATGAAAGGGCAAATGAAGGGCGTCAGATCGATATCCTGGCAGATCGCGAAGAGTTCTGCCTCAACGACGTGCCCTTCACGATCGCCTTCGATTCCGAGGCCGCCCCCACCGGGTGTGAACCGGTAATCTGGAGAAGATGCGGGATCCAGTTCAAAAAGCTTGCCGATGCCAAGGCCCAGCGGCTGGAGGCCCTGCTGCGTCATTGGGGATGCCCGCTGGCACCGCCTTTATCAGCCGCACCGGCTGCCAAGGCTAACGACGACATCTTCCTTGCCCGCCTCAAACTGCTCAATATCGCCGCCAAGGCCTACCTCAAAGGATACCCTTTGGGATTTTACCGCCAGAAGGCCATCGTAAGTAACTCCGGCATGATCCTCGATCAACTGCCGCGTCAGAATATGTTCCGTTTTGGCAAATCGCACAGTCCGTTGCTGGAAAAACACATCGTTATGCTGGCCAGGGCTTTTTCCGAATTTCCCGTCGCATCCCATGACCCGGCCTGCCTGGGAAACAGCGTCAATTTCATCGGCAATCACCTGCGCGGCGACAAGGTCTTGGCGCAGATGGCTTTTTTGAAAGTCGCCTGAGGCCGGCCATGCGCGACAACGTCAAGATCCTGGTCGTATCCCGGGACCCTTCGATCCGGGATTTTATCGTCGATGTCCTGGAATTCTCGGTCAACCGTGAGGTCCTCTGGGCCCGGAACGAAACAGAAGCGCTCGATCATTTCGACACGTACGGCCAGACCGATATCATCTTCTGCGACGAAGTGCTCGAGCGCATGTCCGGCCGGGATCTACTGGTCGCCATCAAGAAAGATCAGCCCCGATGTATCGGCATCCTGATCGCTGCGCCCCCGGATGATGTCCATGCCGTTGCCCCCGAGGTGGTCGACGCCTACCTCGAGAGCCCCTCCGACATTCAGGCACTGTTCGATATCGTTCAGCGATTCGTGGTGGAAGGATAGAGCGGACCGGCCGTGGTCGGGCGGGAAAGCGGCGCGCACGGTTTTAAAAACGAACGTGCATCCTCCCGTCCCGTTCGACCGCCGTATCGAGGGGCCGTATCACTCGAAAAGCCTGCGGTAGGCCCCGTAGCCCTCCTTTTCCAGTTCAGCGGCCGGAATAAAGCGCAGGGCAGCACTGTTGACGCAGTAGCGCCGGCCGGTGGGCTCCGGCCCATCGTCGAAGACATGCCCAAGATGGCTGTCGCCATAACGGCTGCGCACCTCGGTGCGGGTCATCCAGAGGCTCCGGTCCATATTTTCCACGACATGGTCCTTTTCCAGGGGGCGGGTGAAACTGGGCCAGCCGGTCCCCGAATCGAACTTGTCCGTCGAGCTGAAAAGCGGTTCACCACTGGCGACGTCCACATAGATACCCGGTTCGTGGTTATCCCAGAAGGCATTCTCGAAGGGCGGTTCCGTTCCGTTTTGGCGCACGACCTTGTACTGCAGAGGATCGAGCCGCCGGCGCAGCGCCTCGTCTGCCGGCCGCGGATATGGCGGGGCCCCGACCTCCGGTTCCCCCCGCCCCGGAACAGGGTCGCGAATTGTCTTGGCGAAGACCGCCCAGGCTTTTTCAATGAAACCGTCCCGTCCGGATGCGCGCCGGTAAAATTGGTAGCGCAGCGGATTTTTCTGGTGGTAATCCTGGTGGTAGTCCTCGGCTGGATAGAACTCTGCCAGGGGCAGGATCTCTGTCACGATGGGCTTTTTAAAAGGCCCGCCGGCCGCCAGGCGGTCGCGGGAGGCCTCGGCAGACCTTTTCTGGGCCTCGTCGGCATAGAAGATAACGCTGCGGTACTGCTGGCCGCGGTCGACGAACTGACCGCCGGGATCCGTCGGATCGATATGGCGCCAATAAACATCCAACAGGCGTTCGTAATCGACCCTGGAAGGATCATAAAGCACCTGCACCGCCTCCACGTGGCCTGTGCCGCCGGCGCAGACCTGTTGGTAAGTGGGATGCGCCACATGGCCGCCGGTGTACCCCGAAATCACATCGAGGACACCGTCGATCTTCTCGAAATCCGATTCGCTGCACCAGAAGCAACCGCCGGCAAACACGGCCGAGGCGGTACCGGAAGGCAACTGTCGATTCATGGGACCCTCCTTCGATTCCAGGCCGGCAACCTGGCGCTGGCCCCAAAAAATCGCCACCGCCACAACCGCCAGCACGATATAGAGACGTTTCATCGCAGACCTCCTTGCAGGCCCGAGGCGGCACCCGGTTGCAGGCCGTGTGCCGGAGTTTTGCTAGACCACAATAACCACGTTCCTTTCTCCGCATAGTGGTGAAGCCAGGGTGGGCAGATCGGGCTGGAAAGACAACGGGATCTTGCGGCCCCGCAGGCGGCCTGGCAGCGTTGCCAGAGGACTATTAGTTGGTGTTCCCATCCATAAACGGCACCTTTCGGCCCCTGGCGGCGTTCTCACTCGTTTCCAATCCTCGAAATAGCGGGCTATTGCTCCGGCTGGAAACTCGCTCGGGCCTTGCCGGAAACCAAAAATCACCATTTATGGACGGACACTAGTTGACTTGTCCGCCGCCTTGATTTAGAAAATCCAGGCCATCGATTGAACCGCATCGTTTTTTTCGAAAGGACAAGCCCCTTCCCATGCTGGATATCGAAACCTACGAGGCCATCCTCGACAGCATCCATCATCGCCTGGTGTTCGTGGACAACACGCATGTGATCCGCTACCTCAACCGGGCGGCCCGGCACTGGTTCTACCAAAAGCGCGGTTTTGACGATCTGGTGGGAAAATCGATTTTCGACTGCCACAAGCCGGCTTCACGCGAAAAAATCCTGGGACTCTACGCGCGTTTGCAGCAGGGTGAAGAGGCCGTTTTCGTCAAGGTCACCAAAGAGAATGAAAAAGCCTCCATGGTGGCCGTACGCGACGCGCAGGGGCTGCTCATCGGATACTTCGAGCGCTTCGAGCAACTGAATCCGACCATTCCCGCCGGAACCGCCGCAGCACCTGATCCGGCCGTTTGAACGAAAAACGCAGTGAAATTCTAAGAAACCTGGTTCCATCGCAGGTTGCCGGGCTTGGCTTTTAGCGGCAGCACCGGTAATATGCAAAATCAAACGGCCAAGTTCCATCTTCGGTTTCAAAAAATTTGAAAAACCGTAGAGATGACCGCGTCATTGTCTCGTCAAGGCATACACGGAGAGCGCCAGCATGTTGCCTTATCGGATATTTATCTGGCCAG
The DNA here is from genome assembly GCA_963668645.2 of Desulfobacterales bacterium. Taxonomy (GTDB): domain Bacteria; phylum Desulfobacterota; class Desulfobacteria; order Desulfobacterales; family UBA2174; genus UBA2174. The sequence goes on along the minus strand of CAXXWC010000018.1, from coordinate 525,209 downwards.
AGCTGAAGCCGCTTTCAGGCACGGACAAGCTGGAATATTGGCGAAACCGGGTCCTTTATCTGATCTTGCTGACATCCGTTGCACTGGGGATGGCGGCTTACATTCCGAGTGTATGGCTTTCACTCAAAGAGGACCTGATCATCGTCGCGGTCATCGATACCGCTGTCTACCTGTATCTGCTATATCTGTTTTTCAGCCGCCGACTCACTTACCAATTTCGCGCCGTCAATGTCACCATTCTTTGCTATCTTGTCGGCCTGATTCTTTTATGGGTGATCGGCCCTTTCGGGGCTGGTCCTGTCTGGCTGTTTGCTTTTCCGGTCCTTGCCGGAATCCTTTTGGATTACAAAAGCACAGTGATCACCCTCTTTATCAATGCGCTGACAATTGTGTCCCTTGGCGGGCTTATCTGGGCCGGCATCTGGACCGGTTCGCATGTCCCTGCGGAAAACACGGTTTCAAAATGGGTGGTTATCTTTTTAAATTTCATAACGCTCAATGCGGCCTCGGCGATATCCATAACCGCCATCATCGATGGATTGAAATCCGCACTCGTTGAAGAAGAAAGGCTGCGCAAAAATCTTCAGGACAATCAAAAAGAGCTTAAAAAGGTAAACCAAACCTTAAAAACCGAGATTATCGAAAGAAAAAGCAGCGAAACAAAACGGATCTTCCTGCAAAATCAACTCGAACAATCCCAAAAGCTCGAATCCGTCGGCCAACTTGCAGGGGGAATCGCTCATGACTTCAACAACATGTTAGGGGTGATCCTCGGCTATGGCGAAGAGCTTTTGCATGCCCTCCGGCCAACGGACCCACTGCGCGAATACGCACAGGAAATACTGCAAGCCGGGAAGCGCTCGGCCGAATTGACCCGCCAGCTATTGGCCTTCAGTCGCCGGCAAAGGCTCCAACCGGAAATGCTGGACTTGAATCTTGTCGTCAAAAACATAGAGAAGGTCCTTCGCCGGATTATCGGAGAAGACATCGAGTTGGCCACCTTGCTCTCCAGAGACCTTTCCTTTGTCAGGGTCGATCCGGGCCAAATGGAACAAGTGATTGTCAACCTTGCCGTCAATGCCCGTGATGCCATGCCGCAAGGCGGGAAACTGGCGATCGAAACCTCCAATATCGAACTCGATGACCAATACGCGAGTACGCATGTCAGCGTAAATCCGGGCCGATATGTGATGATCGCCGTCACCGATACCGGTTGCGGGATGACCGAGGAGATACGGGCGAAGATCTTCGAACCGTTCTTTACGACCAAAACAAGGGACAAGGGCACCGGACTCGGGCTTTCCACTGTCTACGGGATCGTCAAACAGTCCGGGGGCAATATCTGGGTCTACAGTGAGTCCGGCCACGGCACGACGTTCAAGATTTATCTGCCAGAAACAATCGATTCACCCTCAGCGAGAAAAGCGCCAAGGGGCGATCTAGCGGTCAAAGGCAACGGTGAAATGGTTCTCGTGGTGGAGGATGAACCTTCTGTAAGAAGACTTTGTGAGACAACTTTGAAATCCCTGAATTATCGGGTCGCCGTTGCTGCGAACGGCAAAGAAGCCTTGTCTTGGGTTGAAGAGAAAAAACTTCGCCCCGATCTGGTCATTACCGATGTGGTGATGCCGCAGATGAGTGGAAAAGTCCTGACCGGGCGCCTCAAAACCGCCCTGCCAGGACTCAAGGTTCTTTTTATGTCCGGCTATGCGGACAACACCATCGTCCATCACGGAATACTTGATTGCGCAGCGCCGTTTATTCAAAAGCCTTTCACCAAGACGAAACTGGCAGTCGCGGTAAGGGGACTGTTGGACAACGATGAGTCCCCCACCGGGTCCGGCATGGCCTAAACGCCGCTTTGATTTTTATTCCGGGCTGATCAGGCCTTGAGCCTCTGGTAGTAGGAATGGGCGGTGTAGACCGCCGCCAGAGGGTTGTGCCCCGTGACCCGGTCCTTGGCCGCCAGGACGGTGCAAAAGGCTTGGGCGTGCTTGAGGAAAAGGGAATCGTGCCCCACGCAAAGCCCGAGGACGATGTTCAACTCGGTGCCTTCACGGTTGAGGATCTCGGCCTGCAGCAGCGGATTGCACATGGTCTCGGCGCTGCCCGGGCAGACCTTGTCCGCGTCTTCGATCTCGATTGCTTCCTTTAACACGGCCCCGCAATTGCAAGCCACGGACGACAGCTCGAACCCATGGGCCTCGATAATCCCGGCCACCAGGCCGGCTTCTTTTTGCAGCCCGCCGCAAAAGGCCAGCCCCAGCTTCCTGCAGCCGATGCGGGAGGCGAACTCCACCGTTTCCTGGATCCGGGGCTTGGTGGGCTGCAGGGCGCAGGCTCCCGGAGCCCGGTTGGCATAGCAGGATGCCTCCTGGATCGCGGCCTGGCGGGCGAATTGATAGACCTGCGGATCGCGGTAGCGGGCCGTGACCGCCTCGATGATCCCGGCGTAGTTGACCGTCGGGCAAAATTCCGGACCCCGGCCGGATTTAGGATCCTGGCAGATCCGCTGCGCTTTGGGGACGCGGCAAAGGGCGCAGTGCGCCTTGGAGGTTTCCATCTGAACATTTCCTTTCTCAAACGGTCCTCCTCCCCTTTCGAGCAGGCGGGCCCATTGATCCGAATTCGCAATATCCCCGCGGCCCGGTCCGGCCAGCGCGCCTGTTAAAAGCGGGCGCGCAGCTTCTGGTCCTGCAGATAGGGAAGGTACATCGCCATGGCGAATTCACGCGAAAAACGCGGATGAACAGTCAACTCGAGATACTCCATCCCCTGTGCCAGGAGGACCGCCTGGCGGCGCTTTTCGCGGCTTAGCAGGGCCAGGCGGGCCCCGTCGCCGGCCACGTTGCCCACCGCCTGGATGCAGGTTGATGCAACCGGGGGGATCAGCCCGATGGTAAGGGCCGATGCCGGATCGATCAGGGACCCGAAGGCCCCGCCGAGCAGGATCCGGTCCAACCGCTCCACCCCGAGGCTTTCCATCAAAAGACGCACCGCCGCATGGATGGCCCCCTTGGCCATTTGAACGGCACGAATGTCCTCCTGATCGATGAGAATCGGCTTGCCGGTGGCGCTTTTTTCGGCCGGCACCAGCACAAAGGCGCGCTGCCGGCCCTCGGTGATCAAATGCGCCAAGCCCCCCTCGCTGCAGATACGGCCGTTGGCGCCCACGATCTTGTTGTCCACCATCTGGGCGACGGCATCGATGATCCCCGAACCGCAGATTCCCGCCGCCGCCACCGGATGATCCGGACTATCGCCGATGACCCGGCAGTGTACCTCCAGGGTCTGCGGATCGATCCAGACCCGCTCGACGGCGCCGGCTGCAGCCCGCATCCCGTGGCGCAAAGTGGCCCCTTCCAGGGCCGGGCCGGTGGCGCACGAGGCGCAAACCATCCTTTCGCCCTGGGCCAGAACGATCTCGCCGTTGGTCCCCACATCCACCAAAAGGGTCGTTTGATCGGACGGTTCGGCCAGGGCCGCCAGAACCGCCCCCACCGTATCGGCGCCGACGAAGCCCGAAACCACGGGCAACAGATGGACCCTCGCACCCGCGGCCAGGTTCACACCCAGATCGCGGGCCGCAATGTCCAGAGGCCTGAAAACCGCCGGTGCAAAAGGCGCCCGGCCCAAGGCGGCCGGATCGATGCCGGCAAAGAGATGGTGCATGCAGGTGTTGCCCACGCAGACCATCTCGGCCATGGCATGCTGCGGCACCCCGCTCTGGCCGGCCAGATCTTCCAGCAGCCGGTTGACCGCGCCGACCACCGCCTGTTGCAGGGCCTGGCGCCCGTCAGGCGCCGTGGCGGCGTGGGTGATACGTGCGATCACGTCTTCACCGAAGGCAACCTGGGGATTGATGGCCGAGGCGGTGGCCAGGACGGCGCCGGTCGAAAGATCGCAAAGATAGGCCGCCAGGGAGGTGGTGCCGATATCCAGGGCCACTCCGGCCAGGGGCAGGGAGGCATCCTGCAAAACGGCGATGCACCGGCCGGTGTCATCCAAAACCGGCGTGATCCGCCCGCCGGTCTGCTCCAGTGCGGCGGGCAAATCCTTCAGCATGCCCGGATCGGGCCTCAGCTCACCCGTCTCTCCTGCTGCGGCCAGGGCGGCGGCCACCCGTTCCCAGTCCGCGACAAGCGCGTTAAGATCCGCCGGGGAGACCTGGACCGTGCTGCGGCGTACCGCTGGATCCGGGGTCACGGTCTGGGCCCCAGGGGCCTTGCAGATCACCTGGCGGCCGGTGCGGCTCTCGTCGGGGATGTCGATGGTCAGATCCCCATTAACCCTGGCCTGGCAGGCCAGACGCCACCCGTTTTGCCTTTCGGCCCCGGTCAGGGCCTTGATTTCCATGGCGGTTGGCGGGGAAAGCGCCTCCACGGCCGCAGAGGTCACCCGGATACGGCATTTGCCGCATTTTCCCTGCCCTGCGCAAAGATTCTGAAGGTCCGCCCCCAGCTGCCGGGCGGCCTCGTCGAGGCGGGTGCCGGGCGCCACCGGGCCCCTCAGGCCGGCGGGCAGCAAAACCACCTCGGGATTTTTCGAATTCATATCCTTTTTCCTGTTATGCCGCGGGGTGCACTGCGTCAGGATGGCCGAAACGGATCGTCACATCCACAGGCAGCGCGGCGCCGATCTCCACCTCGATCGCCTTGAGAACGGCCAGGGGGACCGGGCAACTGCGGTGTTTGAGTATATCCAGGGCCGAACGCCGGAACTCCAGGGCCTCCGGCGTCCGGCCCAATGGACCGTGCCAGTCAATCCGTGCCACGGTGGCGCCCCATCGGGTCACCGCCTCGCAACGGCTGGCCAGCCGCAAGGATACGGTTCTGGCCCCGTCGCGTACAACCTCGATGTCGGCCTGAAAACCACAGGCCCCGCACGCCACTGCCACGCGGGTCATGACCATTTCTCCCGGAGCGATCTGCGGCGCTGGCACCACGCCACCGCCGCCGTCACGCAGATTTTGAAGTCCACATTAAACGCTATCGATGCGCGAATCAATCGTTGTCCATACGCCCGAACGTCTCCAGGGCCTTTTGGACCAGATAGAGGTGGTAGCCGGGCGTTTCCGGGGCCAGCTCGCAGCCCACGCTGAACATGAACCCGCGCGGCGCCCGCTTGCCCTTCTCGATGATCTGGCGGCACCGCTGGACGATCTCCCCGGGCTGGCCCGTGAGCAGAAGGCTCGGGTCCAGGTTGCCGATGAGCACCGCCTTGTGGCCGATCACTTCGATGGCCTTGTCGATGTCGATCTCATCGCCGAAGCTGCAAAGCCCGGGATCGCCCATGGCCACCTCGGCCCACATCGGCATGTTGGCGTTCTGGTCCCCGCAGATGTGGTGCAGCACGTGGCGCACCCCCATCTTGGCGATCCGCTCTCCGGTCTCTGCCAGGTACGGCAGAACGAAGTTCTTGAACTGGCGCGGTGAGATGATCAGGTTCGACGCCATCGGTTCCCAGAACTGGGGGATGACCTTCTCGGCCCCGAAGGTATTGACCCAGTACGCCACGGTCTCCAGGATGTGGTCCGTGGCCAGGCGCAGCAGGTGGTGGGCCAGATCCGGTTTTTTGATCATCCAGCGGCACAGCTTGGCCACCGAGCAAAGGTTGCCGGCCAGGGTGAAGTTGCCGCCCATGATCACCGAAATCGGCGTGCCGTTCTGTTCCTGCAGGCGTGAAAATTCCATGGCTATGGGCAAACATCCGGCCGTGCGCACGTCGGGACGGGCCAGCCGCTCGGCCTCGGCCTCGTCGTTGACCGGAAAGGTTTTATGCGACGGGGCCTGCTGGTAGGTGCCGGTGGGCATCTCGATCTGGCCGCCGAACTCCCAGGTGCCGTACGATGCGTACCCGTAAAGCGGGCCCCAGTCCACCCCGTACTGCTCGAAGGTGCGCTGCTGGGCCGCGTAGCTCTTCTCGGCGTCGCTGTAGATCGCCTGGATCGGATAGCCCACGTTGCGGGCGCTGAAGCCGAGGATAAATGGAAAGTGGGCAATGCGGTCCACCGGGTTTCCCGCCAGAACCGCCGCGTTGCGTTCCTTGCTGGTCATGGTCGCCATACTGTTTCCTTTTCTTTACCGTCACCCCGGAAATGGTGGATTTGGGTTCCTGGCAAGGCCCGAGCGCGTTTTCAACCGGAGCAATAGTTCACTATTTCAAGGATTGAAAACGAGCGAAAACGCCGCCAGGGGCCAAAAGATGCCGTTTCCGGCAATGTCTATTCGTACCAGCCAAAATCGTGGGCCGCACGGGTCATGGCATAGACGTTCACCGGCGGCGCCCCCACCGGCAGCCCGCAGCCCGGCCCCAGGATGAACCCGCCCGGGGCCTGGCGTCCCTTTTCGACGGCCGTACGGCATAGATCGTAGACCGTCTCGGGGGTTCCGGTCTGGATCACCGCCGGCTCGATGTTGCCGAAGATGATGTCCCCGGGAAAGTGTTCCATGGCCTTGGAAAGATCCACCTCGTGGCCGAAGCTCAGCACGCTGGGGTGGGACCAGGCATCGGCTCCGGCCAGCAGCGGCAGGTTCATGTTCTGCTCGCCGCAGATGTGGAACCCGAAACGCATCACCCCCAGGGCCCGCAGCCGCCGGTGGTACTCCTGGTGATAGGGGATGGCGAACTTCTTGACGATCCGCGGTGAGACGAGCTGGTTCGATTCGGTGGGGCTGCTCATCCAGGCAAATACCCGGCTGGCGCCGAAGGTGTCGACCCAGAGGCCGAGCACGTTGAAGATATGGTCGATGGAAAGCTCCAGCAGCCGCTCGCACAGCTCGGGCCGCTTCATGGTCCAGCGCAAAAAGCGGTCGATGCCCGCGATGTTGGCCGCCATGGTAAAGGGGCTGCGCGAAAAAAAATAGACCGGCAAATCGTGCTCGAACTGGAGCCGCGCATAACGCAGGGCCTGGGGAATCCGCCCGGCACTTTCCGGATCGGGCAGGCGCAGCTTGTCGATGTCCTCTTCGGCGTTGACCGGATAATCGGTCACCACCAGGGCCCCCTCGTACTCGCCCTTGGGCATGCGCACCTTGCCGCCGAAGTCCCAGGCACCCATCACGGTATGACCGGCATACTGGGGAATCGGGTCCCACCCGTACTGCTCGGTGGTCCACTGCATGTCCGAAAAGCTCTTTTCCGGATCCTCGTAAGCGTCGGCCACCGTGTGGCCCGCGTTGCGCGTGTTGAACCCGGTACTCATGGCCCCCACCGCAACCCGGTCGGGACGCTGGCCGGCAAAAAGAGCGTCCATCCGCTCCTGGCTTGTCATTCGATCCTGTCTCAGGTGCATGGCTACCCCCCGGCTGCCGTCAGGCCGCTTTGGTGAACAGACGCTCGGCGGTAACCACCGCCTGGATGGCATCGGTGGCATACCCATCGGCCCCGTACTGGCGCGCGATCTCCTCGTTGAGCGGGGCCCCGCCCACCAGCACGATCACCTTCGGATTGACCGCCTTGACCATCTCGATCACCTTGGGCATGGCCATCATGCTGGTGGTCATCAGGGCCGACAGCGCCACCACGTCCGCCCCGGTGCTCTTGAGCTCCTCGGCAAAACGCTCCAGCTTGACATCCTTGCCCAGATCGAAAATCTCCCAGCCGGCCGCCTCGAACATGGTCTTGACCAGGGTCTTGCCGATGTCGTGGATGTCGCCTTCCACCACGCCCATGATGATCTTGCCGGCCGCAGCGTGTTCGTCAACCTTAACGTGGGGCCTGAGCACCTCCAGCCCGGCGTACATGGCATCCGAGGACAGCAGCAGCTCGGGCACGAAATACTCGTTTTGCTCGTAAAGCTTGCCCACCGAGTCCATCCCCGCCGCCAGACCCTCCATGATGGCGCTATAGGCGTCCAGGCCGGCGGACAGGGCCTCGCGGCACAGCTCCGGGGTCTTTTCCTCGTCCATGTCCACAACCGCATCGTGAATCTCTTTCAGTAACGCTGCCTGTTTTTCGGGATCCATGTCTGAACGTCCTTTCTGCATTCCCATTGGTGCGTGATGCCTGTTTGGGTTGAATATAGAGAACCTGATTTTTGAAAACCTTCTGCGGCGCGTGGAAAAGGGCAAGACACGAGCGGTCAGGCGGTATGGAGGCTCGCGGGTTCCATCTCCTGCGCCGGCCGGCGGCTAGCGGTCCGTTTTCCTGAACAGTCTTTCATATAAGGAGCGGGATACGATCAGAACCAGCAAGGCACCGGCAATCGGCATGGCAATCCGGGTATAACTCATGGGGATGTCGAGCATGCCGAAATGACGCCAACCTCTCGAATAGCCGAGCCACCAGTACTTGTAGCCGTAGACGCACACGAAGACGGCAAAAATGAGGGTCAAAAACATATTGACCAGATCAAGGGCGCGCTGGACCGGAACCTTGAGCCGGCTGTAGACCAGATCCACGCTGACGTGCGATTTTTTATCCTGGGCGTACAGAATGCTCAGCATACCGAACCAGACCAGCATGTAGGAAGTGACTTCATTGGTCCAGATGGTGGGTTTTCCGAGCAGTTCCCTGGCCCCAACCTCATACATGGTGAACAGCAATATCAAGGATATGGCCACCATGGAAATCCACTCCACGATTTTGACAAATGCCTTGTAGATCATGGCAGTCTCCTCATTGTCCCATGGTGGACGGTAGCCAGAGCGCCAGCCCCGGAATTAAGGTGACCAGCACAACGGCAACCAGCAAGGCCACCAGAAAGGGGATCACCCCCCGGAACACCTCCTGGATTTCGATGCCGAAAGATTTGGACACCTCGGCGACGATATAACAGTTCATCCCGACGGGCGGCGTCAGCAGGGCGATTTCGATAAACAGGACCAGGATGATGCCGTACCAGACCAGATCCAGCCCGATGGCGCTGACCGCCGGGGCGAATATCGGGGTGGTCAGCACGATGATGCTGTTGCCTTCCAGAAAGAGCCCCAGAATGGCGATGGTGATATAGAGCACCATGATAAACTGCCATTTGGAAATGGATGCCAGGCTCTCTTGCAGGCCGTACATGATGCCGACCTTGGCCATCATGAAGCCGAGGATCTTGGCGGTACACATCAGCAACAGAATGAACCCGCTCACGGATATGGTCCGCCGCATGGAGTCGAAAAAGATTTTCCACGTCATCCGGCGGTATGCGATACACAACAGAAGGGAAAACACGCACCCGACGGCGGCGGCTTCGGCCGGGGTCGTGACCCCCAGATAGATACAGATCAGCAAGACGACGGCCAGCACGCAAACCGGAATGATCTTGTAGGAACCTTTCAGTTTATCGATCCAGGCCACCGGTTCTCCGTATCCGGCTTTATCCGGGAAGATCCGGATCCACAAAACGATGCTCAAGATGAACAGAATCCCGAGGAGCATGCCGGGAATGATGCCCGCGATGAACAAAGAGGCGATCGATGCGCCGCTCATGTAGCCGTAGATCACAAAGGCGAGGCTCGGCGGGATCAGGATGCCGAGGCTGCCGCCCGCTGCCACGCTGCCGGATGCCAGCTTCTTGTCGTAGCCGCGGGCAAGCATTTCCGGCAAGGTCATGCGCCCGAGGGTGGCCGCGGTGACGTAGCTCGAACCGCACACCGCTGCGAAAATGGCGCTGGCCACAATGGTGGCGACGCAAAGCGACCCGCGGATGCGCCCGGTGATTTTTTCCACGCTGTTGTACAGATCCGGAATAAAACCGCCCAGGGAAAGTATCTCAGCCATAAAGACGAACAGGGGAATGGTGATCAGGACGAAATCGCTCAAAATGTCGTGAATCTGCTGCACGATGGCGATGCTCTGGTTCAAGCCGGAGGAAATAACGATCCCGGCGGTTCCCACGATGCCGAAAACATAGCCCAGGGGTATGCGCATTGCCAGCAGGCAAAGAATCGTAACGGCCACGATGGCCAGTTGAAAATACCATTCCATTTAGAAGCCGCCTCTGTGGGATGTATCGACGAGAGTCGATGGGGTTGCCGTTGCGGAGGCCGCCGGCGCAGACGGTCCGCAAAAAACCGAGCCTTTATCCACTGCGGCCTCGACTTTTCGCAGGACCGTTTGCGCCCCTGCCGGCCTTGGATCTATCGGCCTATTTCAGGATGCTCCTGCCGGTAACGCGCTCAACGACGCTGAAGAGTTCCTTGCCAAGCTCGGGATTGCTTTTGAGGCTCCAGGCCACCGACGCCTTGGTCAGCTCCTGGCGCCATCTGAGGGATTCTTCCGGGGGCAGATCGTACCACTTGATCCCCTTGGCTTCGACATCGGTGCGGATCTCTTTCCAGAAGTTCTTGTCCCACTCTTTGTACCAGCCCTCCAGCTCGAGCTGGGCCTTGTCGATGCCGGCTTTGATCTCTGGCGGAAATTCGTTGTATATGCCGTCGTTGATCAGAAAGAAGAAACCGAAGTTGCCGCTGTAAGTCGCCGTGAAATAAGGGGCCACTTCCCACAGGTGCATGGCGTAAAGCCCGGCGCAGCCGGTCAGGATCCCCTCGACGACCCCTGTCTGCAACGCCGGGGGCACTTCAGACATCGGCAACGTGACGATGCCGGCGCCCTTGTCCTTTAAAAATACGTTGGAGGCGCCTCCCATGCCGCGGATCTTCTTACCTTTCAGATCTTCCAGGGTTTTAACGTGGCCCTTGCGCATCGCCACGGCGTAGTAGCGCATCAAGGGGAAATAGCCGATGATGCGAACGCTTTCCGGAACGGTCTGCCGGTTCAGGATGTCCAGGGCCCCGCCATGCATGACACCGAAAAATTCGTCGATGGTCCAGATCGCGCCCACATCGAAGCTCAGCTCCGGGTGGGTGCCGCCTTCCTTGATGTCCAGGGTCGCCCCCGCATCCACGGTGCCGGCCGAAACAGCCGTCCAGATCTCCCTGGGACCCACGAGTTCGCCGGAGGGATGAAAGCTGAAAAGAACCCGATCGTTGGTATGCTTCTTGACGAGTTCAATGAACTTTTCGGCGACGACCCACTGGCAATCGTATTTTCCCGGCACGGTAAAGGCCTGGGCCTTCAAGCGCCACACCTTCTCCTTGGCGCCGGCCGCGGAAATCATCGGCCCCGTTGAAAACACGACCGTCAGCACCGCCGCCATTGCCAGCAACATCAATGTCTTAGCGACTTTTCCCATTTCTTCCGTCTCCTCTCGTTTGTGGGTTAGTAATCAGCCATCCTGCCATTTCAGCGCCGCTGGCATGTATCATTCTCAAGCAAACGAGGCTTGCAACAGCTCCCCCATGTCCCAGACCCGGATGCCCAACGCCGCTTCGTGTTTCATCAGGTTGATCAGACAGATGGGACAGGTTACGAGGACATCCTTGCACGCCCCGGCAAGCTCTTTGGCCCGGATGCAGGAAATCGAGCGGCTCAGGTCGGCGAAGGCATATTCCACCGGACCGCCGCAGCAGGCCGTGTTCTTGGCACAGTTTTCCGCCTCCACCACCTCGATACCCAGGCGCCGCAGGACGGTGCGCGCCGGGGACACGATGTCCAGGTCCCGGGTCATGACGCAAGAGTCGTGCAGCACGATTTTTTCCGGCACACCGGCCGCCGGCCCGCTGCGCTGCGGCAGCTTCGCGCCGGCCAGCACCTCCAGGTAGTGGCGCACATCCAGATCGAAGCCGGGAACGAAGGCCGGGTAGACGCTCCGGAGCATGAAGGTCGTATGCGGATCAGTGGCCACCACGGTCCGGGCCCCGGCCGCTTTCAGGTTCCGGTAGACCGCCCGGGCGATGGGGGCCACCTGGGCATCCAGGCCCAGGTCGTGGAGCAGAACCCCGCTGTAAGGTTCTTTCTGCCAGAGGTAGGCCGGCCGGATTTGGCCGGCGGCCAGGGCCGCGACAATCCCCTGCAGGGCCGCCTCCCCGCGGCGCCGGATCTCCCGTTCCCCGCGCGCCTGAAACCGCAAAAGGGGATCGGCGGCCAGGGCCCCGGCCATCTCGGCCATGCGGGCAATCGCGTCCACCGCCAGGGCCGGCACGATCGGTTGGGCCGCGGCGGCCATCTCCGTGGCGCTCACCACATAGGGCAGCATCTGGTACATGCGCGCCGTGTAGAGCAGGGTCGGACCGCGTTGATCAAGGCCCAGACCCTCTGCCCAGCGCGTCCAGTAGTCCGTCTTGAGCCCCAGCGGATCCCCGGTGCGCTCAAGGTTGCCCTCTATCGTCCTCAGGGCCTGGGCCACCAGTACCTTAGAGCTTCGCATGGCGTCCTCCCCTGGCCAGCCGGTTTGACAAAAGACGCCGGCCGGTCCCAAGCAATTCACAAATGTCAAGGTTCTGCCCCTTGCTCTTGCACATCACTTCACAGCGCCGGCACTGCAGGCAACTGTACAGGCAATAGGTCAGGGCATCGTCGAAGGCCAGAGTGCCGTTGAGAAGATACTTGATGATCTGCAGCCGGCCGAAGGAGGAAAAACTCTCCACCCCCCCCGAAGCCTGGTAGGTCGGACAGACATCGACGCAGAACCGGCACGAGCGGCACTTGGCGATCTCTTTGAGCAAATGGTCCCGATCCGAGTCGTCGTTGGTCACAGCCAGCCCTCCAGATTGCCGCGGTTTAAAATGTTGTTCGGGTCGAAGGTCTTCTTCAACCCGGCCAGAAAAGCAGTGTAGGCCGGGCCGTACTTCGCTTCGAGAAAACCGGCCCGCTGGGCCGTCAGCCCCCACTCGCCCCCGCAGCCGCCGTACTTGACGTTGAGTGCCTCGGTCTTTTCGCGCACCTCCAGGGTCACCGCCTTTTTCACCTCGTTGGGGATCTCCTTGGAGGGGATAAAGGCATAGGCGTGGATCGTGGGCGCCCCGATATGCCCGAAGGAGTAAAACTCGTTGCCCTTATAGCTGTCGAGGTTGAGAATAATCTGTTTGGCCTCCAGGAAGGCCTCCTTGAGCCGGTCGACCCGCGGGGTGATCTCACTGCCGAAGGTCGACCCGAGACGGTAGACGTAGTTGCCCGCCTCGGCACGGCTGCTCCAGATCTTGTTCCAGCGCTCGGTATCGGACACGATTTCGGCCGAAATGGGATTGCGCCGCTGGAGAAACTCGAGAAAGGCCTGGGCCTTGGCCTCGCACCCGGCCGCGGTGGCCGAATGCATGGTCATCATGGCCACCGCGCCTTTGGGCGGTTCCAGCCCCACGGCCTTGAATCCCACCGGGGCCGATTTTTCGTCCAGGTATTCGAAAAACAACGGCGTGTGCATCCCCTCGCGGTACATGGCCATCACCGTGTCGAGGATTTCCTCGGTACTGGCAAAATAGGCAACGATATTGGCCGTCTGCGGCTTGGGGATCAGGCGCATGCGGACCTTGGTGATCACGCACAGCAGCCCTTCGGAACCGACGAGAAACTTGGTCGCCTCGATGCCGGCCGGCTTGCGGGTCGATTCGGTGCCCGTCTCGAGTATCTCCCCGGTGGCCAGCACCACCTCCAGGCCCAGAACGTAGTCGCCAGGTTTGCAGAGGCTGGCGTCCACCGCGTGGGCACTGGTGTTCACCGCCACCGAACCGCCGATGGTGGCGATCGGCTCGCTGCCCGGAAAAATCGGCAGCAACGCCTTGTGCGGCGCCAGCGCCTTTCTCAGCTTGCCGATGTGCATCCCCGGCTCCACCTCGAAGTAGCCCCGCTCGGGGAAAATCTCCAGCTTCTGCATCCTGCCCGTGTCCAGCACGATGGCATTGGTCTTGGGCCGGCCGAGACCCACCAGCGAGGTCCCCGAACCGTGGGTGTGCACCGGGATGCCGCGCGCGTTGGCGTATTTGAGCACCTCGGAAACCTCCCGGCTGTCGGCCGGGCGCACCACGGCGAAAGGCACGTGATGCGCCTCCACGTCCCAGGGCATCGTGTCCTTGGCATAGGCCATGGCCGTGGGCCGGTCGGTAAACGCGTTCTCCTTACCGACCAGGGCGGCAAGATCTTTGGTCAGTCGTTTCAGGTCGTATTCCATTGCGCCTCCGGTTGTTTCAGGGCCGCCGGCCTTCATGGCCGGTCGGCGGCTTTTTACCCATGTAAACCGTAAAGTTGAAGTTCTTGTAAAAACAGTCCACATCCACGAACCCTGCGGCTCGCATCCAGCCGAGCTGATCTTCGAGAGACGCCGGCCGGTCGCAGGCCATCCGCTCGCCGATGCGCGCCAGCTCTGCCGGATCGAGCCCGCAGGCCGCCAGATGGCGCCGCCAGTGGTCCTGGTAGCCTTGTTCCACCGCCGGCGTGGCACCCAGGGCAAGATCCGCGTGGATGAATGCACCGCCCGGTTCCAGGGCGGCAAAAATCTTACCCATCAACCGCTGCTTGCCGTCATCGCCAAGGTGGTGAATTGACATGGCCGAGACCACCAGCGGATAGGTCCCGGGCAAATCGGCCGCAGCGTAATCGCGCTCGTAAAAACGGACTCCCTGCCGGCCCTCGAATCGCAGCCGGGCCTGTTCCATCATTTTTTCCGACACGTCTAGCAGATGGGCCTCGGCGCCGGGAAAGCGCGACCGGATCAGCTCGGACACGAGCCCGGTTCCGGCCCCCAGGTCGAGGAAGCGAAAAGGTTGGCCGGGCGTGAAAGGGACCAGCGCCAGCAGGGTGCCGTAAAAATCGTCGAAACAGAAAATCACCCGGCGGCGCCCCGCGTCGTAATCCAGTGCCCCGGCGTCGAAAAGAGCCTTGACCGATCCTCCCCCTGCAGGCCTGTCCTGGGATGCGCGATCTTTCATTGCGCCACCCAAGCCAGCAGCGAACGGACATCCGCCAGGGTTTCCAGGGTTGTGATGGCGGCCAGGAGTTCCTGCCGCCCGCCGGCCTCGATGGCATAGCCGGAATAATCGAGGCATTTCTCGAACTTCCGGCGGCATTGATCATCCGTCATGGGCCGCAGCGGGTTGCCGAGCGGAGCGTCGATTCGGGTCTCCACCGGCGCCTTTGCGTCTCGGTAAACACGAATCCTGGCCGGAAGGATATCCTTGGGCGCCAGGTCCGGATCTTCGATGACGTGCACCTTTGCGGCCAGATCGAGGACCGCTTTCTCGCCGATGGCCTCAGGCTCGAAATCACCGAGGAAAACGTCGCCGCGCACCAGGGCGCAGGCGACGGTGTAAGGAATGCTGAACTGGGCGTCGACCTGGGGATTTTTGCCGATCTTGAACGGCTTGCCCACCATCTCGGTGACCATGGAGGAGGCCTGGACCTCGATGCGCGTGATACTCGCGGCCTCCCCTGCCGCCTCACGCACTGCCAGGGCCGCGTCGATGGCGCTGTGGGTCATGCGGCAGCAAGGATACGGCTTGATACTCAAATCGGTGACGGCATAGCGCCGGCCCAGATCGGCCAGGACCGGCTCCGGGTCGAGGTCCCCCTGTTCGTAGAGCGGATAGTAACCGTAACTGCCGGTCAAAAAGGCCCGGCTGCCGGTGATCCCGCGGGCTGCCAAAAAAGCGGCCGTCACGCCGGCCGAGGCGGCAAAGGCCGGCTGCATCCGCTTGACCAGGCGCCCCTCGATCAGCCCCTGGGCGTTGCCCGAGGTCTGGGCGTAGACGATACCCAGGGCATCCCAGAGCCGCTCGCGGTCCAGGCCGAGAATCTTGGCTGCGGCCGCCGCGGCCCCGAAACTGCCGCAGGTGGCCGTGCGGATCCAGGACAGGGGACGCTGGATGCCCAGACTGATGCGGCAGATCACATCCACTCCCAGGGCCAGGGCCGTGATCAGGGTCTTGCCGTCCACCCCGCCCACCGCCTCGGCCGCCGCCAGGCAGGCCGGCAGCACGGAGACGAAGGTATGCAGGGCCGAGGCGTCCAGGGTGTCGTCGAAGTCCAGCGCGTGCATCATGGTGCTGTTGGCCAGGGCCGCCATGGGCGGGGCTGCCTTGGCGCCCGAAAAAAGCACCGATGCGCCTTTGGGACTCGGCCACGATTCCACCAGGGCCCGCACCTCCGGGCAGCCTGGGGCCGTGCGGCCGGGAAAGGCCACCGCCAGCGTGTCCATCACCAGGCGCTTGCAGCAGGCCACCGTGTTTTCGTCCAGGTCGTCGTAACCGACCCGAAAGAGATGATCGATCAATCGCGTTTCGAGTTGAGGGTCGCTGTTGGTCATGGTCGTTCCTGTTCTGCTGGTTCGAGGGGCAGTTTTTGAAGCTCGGCGATGAACGCCGTGGCATAGCGGGCGATGGTCTCAAGGATCGCCGCGCCCTTCTCGGCCGAGGCCGCCGTGGGATCGCCCAGGATGCCGCTGTCGGTCACCTGTCGGATGTCCTGGTAAATCGTCTGCACCGAGCCCATGAAGTCGGCCTCGCCCAGTGAGTTGACGACCCTGAAGGCCGACCCCTCGGGCGAGCGGACCGTTCCGGGGGCCATCCTGGCCCTGTCCACCGTGTCGGGGTCCGCGGCGAGCATCACCGAGGTCATGATCTCGCCGGCGTGGGTGAAACGGCCCTCGGCGACGCTCTTTTCCCCCACCGCGGCCAGGTCGTGGGCCAGTTTCCAGACGCTGAGCATCGCCACCTGGACCCGGTCTTCGGCGATGAGGGTGCGGGCGGCCGACTCGATACAGGCGTTGTTGCCCTTGTGGGCGTTGAGAAACACCAGGCGCCGGATCCCGTGGGCGATGAGGCTGCGGGCATACTCGAGCAGGACCCGGATGAGGGTGTCGGTTTCCAGGGTGATGGTCCCGGGAAACGGCATGAACCACTTGGAATAGCCGATCGGCAGGGTGGGGCCGACCAGCACCCCGGGCAGTTCGACCAGCGACCGGGCCAGGGCCTCTACGGCGATGGTGTCGACCCCCAGGGGCAGGTGGGACCCTTCCAGTTCCACCGATCCCATGGGAATCACCGCCACCGTATCGTTGTCCACCGCGTCGCGAAAAGCTTCCCAGGTCATCCGGGCGATAGGTTTAGCGTTCATTGGCAACTCCTTTCACAGCACCCTGTTAGGCCTTGGCTCTGCCGAGCAGTCCGACGGTGTAGCGCCGCAGGGTGTCCGGCACACGAACGGAAAAGACCACCGCCAGGACCACCAGTCCGATCAAGTCGGTTTTCAGTCCGGGGTAGATCAGGCATCCGCCGCTGAGAAAAAGTGTAATCCGCAGCAATATCGGCAGCCGGCCGCCGAGGTAATTCTGGGCCGCACAGGCGATGGCCGTCACCCCGAAAAAGGCCGTGATGGTAACCTGCAAAATCTGGCCAAAACTGCCGATGAGCAAAAGGGCGTTGTTGTATACGAACATGTAAGGAATGATGAAGATCACCATGGCCAGCCGGCAGGCGGTAAACGCCGTGCGCATCATGGGCGCCTCGGCGATCCCGGCGGCCACGAAGGCGTCCGGGGCCATGGGCGGCGTGATTCCGGCGATGGTCGCAAAATAGAAAACGAAAAGGTGGGCGGCCAGGGGATAGACCCCCAGTTTGATCAGCGCCGGGACCACCAGGATGGCCAGCACGATATAGGCGGCCACCGGCGGGACCCCCATGCCGAGAATGATCGAGGCGATCATGGTCAAAAACAGGAGGATCAGCAGGTTGCCACCGCTCATCTTGATCAGCAGACCGGACATCATCAACCCTAACCCGGTCAGGGTGATCATCCCCAGCACCACGCCACCCAGAGACAGGATCGCCACCACCGGCAGCGCCGTCAGGGCTCCGCTCTCAAGCCCTTCAATGATCTTGGCCCAGGTCATGCGCCGCGCCTTGCCGCCCAGCAGGCTGCACAACGGGATCGAGACCGTGGCCCAGAAGGCGGCCCGGGTGACCGAGACCTTCGAGTAGACCAGAAAGAAAATCAACACGAAGATGGGAATAATGAAATACCAGCCCTCCTTGAAGGTATCCCTGATGCTGGGCAGCTCCTCTTTGGGCAGGCCCTTCATCCCCATCTTCTGGGCCTCGATATCGATCATCAGAAAAAGCCCCACGTAATACAATACCGCTGTCAGGCCGGCGGCCTTCATGATGGTGACGTAATTGACGCCCAGCACCTCCATGATGATGAATACCGCGCTGCCCATGATCGGCGGCATCAGAAGGCCGCCCGCACTGGAGACAGTCTCCACCGCGCCGGCGAAATGCGGCTTGTAGCCGCTGCGCTTCATCAGGGGGATCGTGATCTGCCCGGTGCCGGCAACGTTGGCCGTACCGCTGCCCGACAGCATCCCGAAAAGCGAAGAGGCCACCACGGCGATCTTGGCCGGACCGCCGCGCACATGGCCGAAAAGGGCGAAGGAAAGATTGATGAAGAACTCTCCGCCGCCGGCGGCCCTGAGCATGGCCCCGAAAAGGATGAACAGGAAGATGTATGTCGCCGAAATTCCCGCCAGCATGCCGAAGACCCCGTCGGTGGTGATGAACATGTTGCCGACGATACGCTCGAAGGCGTAGTTGCGGTGGGCCAGGATCCCGGGCAGGATCTCGCCGAAACGGGCATAAATCATGGACACCACGGCGATGATGGGAAAAATCCAGCCCAGGGTACGGCGGGCCGCCTCAATGCAAAAGAGCAAAAAAACGGTGCCCAGGGCCAGTTCATGCCAGGGAGGACGCATGCCGCAGGCGCCGACCTTGGTAAACCAGGTGGTCAGCACGTAGATGCCCATTGCCAGGGCCACGGAGGCCATCAGATAACCGTGCCAGGCGATGCGCGTCTTTTTTTTCTGATCGAAACCGTAAGCAAGAAAGATCAAGACCAGAGCGAAGGTCACGTGGGTGACCCGCTGGTTCATGGCCGTGAGCTGGAAGATCCCGGTGTAGAGCTGAAAGAGGCTCATGGCCACCGCGATGATGCGAATGAGCATGGGAACAGGAGGCTTTTCCGTTTTTTTGACAATCTCCATAACAATCCCCTGGTAACGTCGATGGACGCAAATGAACGGCCGTTTGAAAAATTTCAGGCGTCAAACGATCCCGAATAGGTCGATACACAATTTGAGGTCTATGGTCAGACCAGTTTTCTCCTTTAACAACCGATAAGCGACTTGCCTTTTAAGCTTGCCCGCAATGATCTTGCAATCAGTGCGTCGAAAAAAGGGACTCTGAAAATCCGATCCGAACTCCAGGCGCTGCAGGACTCGGGAAAACGCCCGGGCCGGAAAGTCCCTGAAAAACGGGTCCGGCCAGGGGCCGGACCCGGTGCATCTCTACCCGTTATTACTCATAGTATTGGGCGCGCTTGTCCCAGACGCCCTTTTCCTTGTAGAATCTGATCGCCCCCGGGTGAAATCCCACCGGAACTCCGGGCGTTCCCCGGAAGGCGTTCTTAAGGGTGTACATCTTGGCCAGGGGGTGAATGGCGTCCTTTTCTTCCTCGTTTTCATAGACCGCCTTGATGATCTGGTAGACGAGATCCTCCGGCAAATCGGTACGGCATATCCACATCTGGGGCAGGGTGTAGGTATGCACGTCCTTATCGATCCCGTCGTAAGTCCCGGCCGGAATGACCAGCGGAACCACGTTGCTGTATTCGGCTCTGAGCTTCTTAAGCACTTCCGGTTCGACTTCTATCAGGCGGATGGGAATATCCCGGGCCAATTCCATGACCGAAGCCAGGGGGGCCCCGGCGGCGATCAGCCCCGCATCGATGGTATTGTCTCGGATACCGCGGGTCACTTCGCTAAAGGAGATGTACTTAGGCGTAAAATCATCGAAAGTCAGCCCCCAGCCGGTGGTGAGGTGCTTCTTTGAATAAAGATTCAAAGTTGCACTGCCAGCCGGTCCGACGCCGATTACCCGCCCCTTGAAATCGGCCATCGACTTAATGGGCGAATCCTTGCGTACGATCCAATGGGTATCGCTGGTGTGGCCTACCGCGACGAGACGGACCTGATCCACATCCATCCCCTCGTCTTTGAGGTCCTTCAACGTTCCCATGCAGGCCAGCCCGAGTTCCATCTCTCCACGGATGAGCAGGCGGGCGTTTTCGGTGGAAGCGGCGGTGGATTCAGCCGCCACCCGCACCCCGGGGACGTGGTTGTTGATAATCGAAGAGAAACCAGCCCCGATGAAATAATAGGTGCCTGCCGGACTACCGGTACCGAAAGAGAGAAATTCCATGGCCGGAACGTTCTGGGGACATACGAGAATCAAAAGCGCCGCAAGGATTCCCAACCCGACCTTAGTGTGCGCATGCTTTTTCATGAGAGCCTCCTTTCTGTCATAATCAGCCGAGTTCCTTGACAACGATGCTAAAGCCGCTGGGCATTTTGTCGTAGTACATGGGAAAGGTCTGGGTCAGTTCCTCGCCGGGTTTGATGCCCTTGACGTCGCCCTTGACCTTCCTCGGGTAGAACCCGCCGCCTGCAGGTCCTTCCGGCAGGAAAATGTGAACCCGGAAGCGCTTATCCACATCGGCCAGGTTTTTGACGGTCAGTTCGATGTGCAGTCGTTCTGCGCCTTTGTAATCTTTGAGGAAATAAGCCACCTTGGCCAGCTGGGCCGACGGGGGCACCTGATAGGTGATGTTGGGCGCAATACCGGCATCGGCGGCCTGTTTACCGCCGGTGGCACATCCGCCGATCAACCCTGCCACCATGATCATTGCAAACAGCCCCAACACCCATCGACATCTTCGCATGTGCATAATCCCCCCCTTTTGGGTTTTTACAGTGGCCGACCGCCCAGATGCGAATAAATTTCGCAGTCTTGTCGAATTCGACGGTCGATATTGTTCTCGAGCCCTGCACCGGCGACTCTCGAGTAGGTCAGGTAGGTCTCGATCAGATGGCGGCGGGTTTTTTCGTATGCCTCTCCGCTCTTTTGCTTGATGATGGCATCCAGGATATCTTGATGCTCATGGATAAATTTCTGAACATCCTCTCGATTGAGCTGGTCGCTTGTCGTCTCGATGATCATGGCCGAATAGGACTGGGTGATGGACTCGGTGATGAAGACGATGATCGGATTCTTGGTGATGCGTGCCACTTCGCAGTGAAATGAGACATTGGTTATGCGCGAGCGTTTACGATCCTTATCGGAGAGGGCCTCGGCCTGATCGAGAAGGTTCTTGAGTTGCCGCACATCCTTATCGCTGCGATACCTGGCGGCCATTCCGGCGGCGCGCGGCTCGATGTAAAGCCGCGCGTCGATAAGATGCGAATAGTCGATACGCCCCAAACGGATCAGATTCTGGAAATTCTCGGTGATGGGATCTGAGGTAAGCTCGGAAACGTATGCGCCGGCCCGGACTCCGCGCCGGATCGTGATCAGGCCGCTGCGCTGAAGGTTGCGCAAGGCCTCACGGATCGTCACCCGGCTGACCTGGAACTGTTCGACCAATTCGCGCTCGGAGGGGATTTTTTCCCCCGGCTTGAAGACTTCGTCGTGAATCGACCGTTTGATGGCCTTCTCGACCTCCTGGGAAAGCAAGGGCTTTTTCAGGGAACGAAAGCCTCCCATCGGTGTTCCTTTCATTTTTCGAACTGGATTGAACGGTATAACGTCTGGTGTCATACCAGTTGAAATCTGTCAAGTGTTTTTTGACAGACCAGATAATGAAGTCCGTTCGGCGCACCACTTGTCTTTACCGCCGTCATCGGATATCGTCTCGACCCGATGAACCTGCCGCCTTTTCAACTGGAACGCTACTTTGCCCGCTACGAGTTCGCCGTACGCCATCTAGCGTGCGCCTCGGACTGCGAGGCGATGACCATCGGCGAACTGCTCGGTCTGGAAGCCGATGCCGCCGAGGCGTTCCAAAACTGCTGGCTCGGCTACACTGAAGCGCCCGGGCATCCAGCCCTGCGTCGAGAAATCGCCCGGATCTATGCCACCGTTGATGCCGGCCGGATACTGGTCCACACCGGTGCCGAAGAGGCCATATTCCTTTTTATGCAGGCCGCACTACACCCCGGAGACCATGTTATCGTCCATTGGCCCTGCTACCAGTCGCTCTTCGAAGTGGCCCGCAGTCTCGGCTGCGACGTAACCTTCTGGCAATCCAGGGAGGAAAACGGTTGGGCCTTGGATCCGGATGAATTGAAAGCCCTCATCCGCCCCGAGACCCGGGTCGTGGTGGTCAACACGCCGCACAACCCTACCGGCTATCTCATGTCCGCCGCCGACCAGGGGGCACTGATCGAAATCGTTCGCGACCGCGGGTTGATTCTTTTTTCCGATGAGGTTTACCGCGAATCGGAATACGATCCGGCTCTGCGCCTGCCGGCAGCCTGCGACCTGGACGAACGGTCCGTTTCGCTGGGCGTGCTTTCCAAGACATACGGCCTTGCAGGTCTTCGCATCGGCTGGATCGCCACCCGCAACGCGGACCTTTACCGGCGCATGGCGTCGCTCAAGGATTACACCACCATCTGCAACAGCGCCCCGAGCGAGTTTCTCGCGTCGCTGGCTTTGCGGCACCGTGAAGTCCTGGCGGCCCGCAGCCTGTCCACCATCCGCGCCAATTTGAGTCTGCTGGACGGCTTTTTCGCGCGCCACACCGACCGCTTCGCCTGGGTGCGGCCCCGGGCCGGTCCCATCGCCTTTCCAAGGCTCAAACAAGAGGATGCGGCCGACTTCTGCCGGTGCCTGATCTCCCAGGCAGGGGTCTTGCTGCTTCCCGGCACGGTTTACAACCACCCGGGCAATCACTTCCGCATCGGCTTCGGTCGCCGCGGCCTGCCCGAGGCCCTTGCGGCCTTTGAAGGATTCATTGAAAGCTGATCCGGCTGCCAAGGTGCCTGGCGCTACCCGGGTACAGAGAGCTGGGGCCGCCGGGGTATCGGAAAAAACAAACCTTTCCTTACAGGTCAGATGCCGAACACGTTCCAAGAACAGTGGCTGCAAGTGGAAGGCTGCCGCCTCCGGGTTCAAATTCACCTTCCGGCTGTGTCAGGAAGCGGTGCCCCCCTGGTGCTGCTCCATGAAGGGCTCGGGTGCATCGAGTTTTGGCGCGACCGGCCGGCCGCCCTGGCCGCGGCCACCGGACGGCAAACCATTGTCTATGACCGTCGCGGCTACGGCCGCAGCAGCCCGTGCACCACGCCGCGGGACATCCGGTATCTGCACCACGAAGCCCATATTCATCTGCCGGCTTTTCTGGACGCACTTGGAATCGAAAAAGCCGTGCTGATCGGCCACAGCGACGGGGGGTCCATCGCCCTGCTCTGCGGCGCCAGATTTCCGGAACGCTGCAGCGCCATCGCCACCGAGGCGGCCCACATCTTCGTGGACGAAACCACCCTGGCAGGCATCCGCAAAGCCGTGACGGCCTATGAGAAGGGGAACCTGCGCCAGGCGCTGAACCAGTATCACGGCGCTAAAACCGATGCGGTGTTCCGAGCCTGGGCCGATACCTGGCTGGCCCCCTGGTTTCGCCGCTGGTCCATCGAAGCCGAAATACGGCAGGTGACCTGTCCGGTGCTGGCGATCCAGGGCGCGGCGGATTCATACGGCGAACGGGCTCAGGTGGAAGGCATCGTCAATGCGGTCAACGGTCCGGCCGATTGCCTGATCCTGCCCGGTTGCGGCCACACCCCCCACAATGAAGCGCCCCAGGCCTGGATGACTGCCGTTTCCGGCTTCATTGCGGCCCTGCCCGCATAGGCGCCGATGCCGGCCATTTGACAGGAGTCGACGTGGAAACTTACCTGCATAGCGAAAAAGCACTGCGCGCTGAAATCCGAAGGCACCTGGAAAAATTGCGCGGCCCTGAGCGCCCCTCGCGTCAAACGCTTCTGGAGACGGCCGCCGCAGTCGACCGCTTCCGCCGCGACAGGAATATCGTTGGTCTCTGGCCCTGTCCGCCGCTTATGGCCACCGCCACCCTGGACGACGGATTCGGCCACGGCCTCGAGATCATTCACCGCTTCGCCGAGGCCGCCGGCCTGCACCTGCTGCCGCTGGGCACCATGCTGACAGCACAGGCAATCATCGCCGCGTGCCGGCAGCACCGCCCGGATCTGCTGGGGCTGACCGTCTTGCAGTTCGACACCGAGGCGCCACTGATCGAGGTGCGAAGCGGGATTCCGGCCGCCACCCGCATCGTGGCCGGGGGCCCGGTTTTTGCCGCCGACCCGGACCTGGCCGCCCGGACCGGCATCGACTTTGTCGCCCGCGACGCGGCGGCTTTTTGGGAATATCTGTTGAAGTAACGCGTCGCTACGATCTGAAATCCTTGAATCACCACCAATTTATTACTGGAGTCGATCCGTGCCCCTATCCCGCCCTGTGACCACCGAGCTTCCATTGCGCGCGGCGCTGGCCGCCGCGGCGCTGTGCGTGCTTTTTGGTGCCAACACGGTGGCGGTAAAGATCACCCTTGCCGGCATGGGCATCTTTGCAACGGCCGGATTGCGCTTTGCCGCAGCCGCAGGTGCGCTCTTTATCTGGGCCAGAGCCACGGGCCAGGCCTTTGCCGTCCCGCCGGAGAACCGTCCCCGCCTGGGGCTGATCAGCTTCACCTTCACGGTCCAACTCACGCTCTTCTACCTCGGCTTGAGCCGAGCCCCGGCCTCACGGGCGGTGCTCATGGCGAACCTGCAACCTTTCTTCCTGCTGATCCTGGCGCACTACTTCATCCCCGGCGAACGGATCACCACACGCAAAATCGCCGGTCTGGCGCTTGGGTTCGCCGGCATCATCTGCCTCATCTTTCCCGGATCGGCCGGGGCGGCAGGATCTTGGGGGGGCGAGTGGATCGTCATGGCCGCAGCCCTTGTCTGGGCCTGCAACGGCATCCTGGTCAAACGGCTCCTGGAAGACCTCTCCCCTTTCCAGGTGGTCTTCTACCCGATGCTGGCGGCGATTCCGGTCTCCCTGGTGCTCAGCGCGATCTTTGATACCCCGGCCGTCACGCGGATCGACGGGCCGGTGATGGCCGGGCTCGTCTACCAGAGCCTGGTGGTGGCCGCCTTCGGTTTCGTGGCCTGGAACCGTTTGCTGCAAACCTACGGGGCGGTCAACCTGCATGTTTTCATTTTCATCATGCCCATCGCAGGCGTGCTTCTCGGCGGCCTGATCCTGGATGAACCGTTGACCCCTTATCTTCTGGCCGCCCTGGCCTTGATCGCCGCCGGCATCGTTTGCATCAACCACCGCCACAGGCCCCCGGTGCCGGCTGTCCCGTTGAGCCGCAATGTCTAGATCCGCGGCAAAATCCAGCTGCGCCTTGGCCGCGCGCAACCACTTTTTCACACCGGCGCTGTTTACGGAGGCGATCAAATCTTCTTTTTCGAACCAGATAAATGCCTTAAGATAGAACCATGCGCATCCTTCACGTCCTGAGCCAGCGACCTGAAGCCACCGGCAGCGGAATATATGTCCGGGCCATGATCGCCGCGGCGGCCCGCCGCGGGCATGACAACTTCCTCTTGGCCGGGGTTCCCGGTCCGGACCACCCCGAAATTTCCGAACTGCCGGCCGGACGTTGCCGTTTCGTTCATTTCGGCGGCGCGGACCTGCCCTTCGACGTGGTGGGCATGAGTGATGTAATGCCCTACCCCAGCTGCCGCTTCATCGATCTTGGCACCAAGCAGATCGATGCCTACCATGCGGCCTTCGATCGGCGTTTGCAGGAGGCGGCAGCCGAATTTCACCCCGACCTGATCCACAGCCATCATTTGTGGCTGCTCAGCGCCCGGGTGCGCCGCCTTTTCCCGGACCTGCCCCTGGTGACGAGCTGTCACGGTACGGATCTGCGCCAGTTCCGCCAATGTGCCCACACTGCGCCCCCATGTGGCCGGCGCCTGCCGCCGTATAGACGCCGTGCTGGCCCTGAGCCGCATCCAGCAAGACGAAATCGCCGAACTTTACGCCATCGCGCCCAGGCGCATCCATGTGGCCGGCGCAGGCTACGACGAGACGCGCTTTTACCCGGAACCCAAGCCGGCCCCCCGATCCGGTGCAGATCCTCTTTGCCGGCAAGCTCAGCCGCACCAAGGGCGCCTCCTGGCTGATGAAGGCCCTGGCGAGAATCGACGCCCCGGACTGGCACCTGACTCTGGTCGGCGGGGGCAGCGGGGAGGAACAGGAAGAGGTGCTGCAAGCAGCCGCACGGCTGGGCGAGCGGGTCACGGTCACCGGGCCCATCGACCAGAGCGCTCTGGCCGCGCGCATGCGCAAGGCCCACATCTTCGTGCTGCCCTCCTTTTTCGAGGGTCTGCCCCTGGTCCTGCTCGAAGCCCTGGCCAGCGGATGCCGTCTGGTGGCGACCGCCCTGCCCGGGGTGCGGGAATTTTTCGAAGCCATCCCGGATCCGGCCTTACGCCTGGTGGCGCTTCCTCCCATGGCGGATATCGAAACCCCCGACCCGAACGGGGCCGGGGATTTCATCGCACGTCTGGCCACCAAACTTTCCGATCAGCTCAATGCCGCCATCGAGACCCCCATCCCCGATCTCAGCGCTTACGGCCGATTGCTGGCAAGCTATACCTGGGATGGGGTCTTCCGGACTGTGGAGGCCGTCTATGATTGGGCGCGGTCCGGTAAGAAATGACCATCGGATCTGCATCCCCTTCGGTGCCGGCGGGATTTATTCTGCGGGCTGGCGCTTGATGTTGAAAAGCACATCGTTTTCCCAGTAGGACTGTTCCAGTTTCTCCTGGTGCTGCTTGAGTTCGGGGCCATACCGGCTGGCCAGCTCCTGGATCAGATAGTTGACCAGGCAGGCGATCGTTGTCGGACTGCCGATAAGCGGGATATAGGTCGAAGGCGCGATGAGGCTCTCATCGGCACAGTGCAGCAGCGGGCAGGCCCTGCTGTCCGTGATCACCACGAGTTGCTGCCCCAGACGTTTGACGAGGTTGCCCAGACGGATCAGTTCGTTGGGGTATCGTGACTGGGCCACGATGACCACCAGCGTCTCGACCGGGGCGATGGTGAGCCAGTCGATGTTGGCCTTGTCACTGCCCTTGAAGATCTGGATTCCTCCGCGGATTTTGGTCAGGGACCATCCCAGGTAGTAGGCGGCGCTGTAGGACAGGCGGGAACCGATCACGAAAATCTGGGGGCTGTCCTGGAGCAGGGCGATCACCCGCTCGGCCTGTGCCATATCGATGTGCTCGAAGAGTTGGCGCAGGTTGTCAATTTCTTCGTAAACGACCCGCTGAAACCGTTCGGTCCTCGGTTCCAGGGCAGCCATCATGTCCACCCGATCCAGCAGCGTCAACTCGACATCCATGAAATCCCGCAGGGCCTGTTTGAAACTGGTATATCCGCCGAACCCGAGCTGAGCCACGAAACGGACCACCGTCGCCTCACTGACCCCACAGGCCCTGGCCAATTCCGCCACCGTCATGAAAACAACCTTGGGAAGATTTTCGATAACGTATTCCCCGAGGATGCGACCCTTGGGGGTAAGTTCTTGCTGAAGCTCGGAAATGCGGCGGACCAGGGATTGGATGCCGTTTTTTCGAGGATTCATCTGCCTTCCTTTCACAGCACGTTTGGCTGTTTTGAGATGATAGGCCGTTCTGAGCGGCCGTTGCTTATCACATTTGGACAAAAACCGGAAAACTCAACTTAAGGCCGTTTATGAAACAAAAACTATCAAATGTCGAAATATTAATCAATAAAAGTTGCACAGCCCATACGATCCTGCGCTCTTACAACGCCCCAAGAATATTTTTTACTACCTAATTATATATAGTTATATACATTTTAGTTCTATGCCAGCGTTTCGCCTTTCAAAATTTCTTGACTTAATATGTTTCATATGAAATATGTCCATTCATAACAAATGAACACCAATCACTCCCTTTCTGACAGGGGGATCCAATGTTCGGTCGATCGCAACGCTTCTGGCCCTCGCGTCCCCTCAAATCCCACTATGACGCCGTGATCATCGGCGGCGGGCTGCACGGACTGGCAACGGCCTATTTCCTGGCCCGCGACCATGGCATGACCGATGTGGCCGTCATCGAGAAGCGCTTTATCGGGTTCGGCGCCGCAGGCCGCAACACCGCCATCGTGCGCGCCAATCAGAGGACCCAGGAAAACCTTCCACTTTACAAGGAAGCCCTGGAACTGTGGCCCGTTCTGACCCGTGAGCTGGATTTCAATCTGATGTTCTTCAATTGCGGGAACCTCAACCTGGCCCACGGCGAAGCGGCGCTCAAGGCCATGCGCCTGCATGTGGCCTCGGCGCAGTTTCTGGGTATCGACAGCCGCCTGGTGGACCCCCAGGAGTGTAAGGAACTGGTGCCGGCTCTGGATATTTCCGATCGGCCCCGCCACCCCATCTCCGGGGCCATGTGGCATCCACCGGGAGGAATCCTGCGCCACGACGCGGTGGTCTGGGGCTTGGCCAGGGGCGCAAGCCGACGCGGAATCCACATCCACCAGGGAACCGAAGTCACCGGAATCGGAGTCGACAGGGGCAAGGTCGCCTGGGTGGAGACCGACAGGGGAAAAATCCACACCTCCAGGGTGCTCAACGCCGCCGGGGCCTATGCAGCCGGACTCGCCTACCGCTATCTGGGCCAGCGGCTGCCCGTCAGCGTTCTGACCATCCAGGCCATGGTCACCCAGCCGCTCAAACCGCTGCTGCACCACGTGGTCTCGTCCGGGGCCTACCACTGCTACGCCAACCAGTCTCTCAAGGGCGAGATCGTCTCTGGAGCCCACATGGACCCGTGGCCCAATTACACCACCCAAACCACGGCCCATTACATCAAGCACCAGGCCGAAACGCTCACCGAGTTTCTGCCCTGCCTCAAGGGCGTCAAGTTCATGCGCATCTGGGGCGGGCTGGCCGACATGACCCCCGACATGGCCCCCATCCTGGACGGCAACGATCCGGTGCAGGGCTATTATCTGGACTGCGGATGGGGCTATTTCGGCTTCAAGTCGTCCACCGTCACCGGCAAGTACATGGCTCGCTACATGGCCACCGGCCAGTGTCCGGAGATGCTCAAGCCTTTCGGCCTGCAACGGTTCCAGGATCACCGGCTCATGGGAGAGACCGCGGCCTTGGTGGACTACAGCGCCAACAATTGACGCCCCGCCCGGCCAGGGCGGGCATGCGCAGGAGAACGGCCATGGCATTCACCATCACCTGCCCCATCTGCGGACCGCGCAGCGGATACGAATTCCGGTTCGGCGGCGAGGACAAGGGACCGCGGCCCGATCCGCAGCACCTGAGTCCCGAAGCCTGGTGCGACTATGCCCACCTGAACTGCTCGCGTCTCGGCGTCCAGAAAGAATGGTGGTACCACCGCAGCGGCTGCGGTGCCTGGTTCACCATTTGCCGGGACACCACGACCAATCTCGAAGTTACCCCCGACGTTGCGGAGGCGGTCTGATGACACGGCTCAACCACCTGCCCACGCTGCGCATCGAGCCCGGCACCCCCCGCACTTTGACCTATCGCGGCAAAGCCATGCAGGGTCTCAAGGGGGATACCATCGCCACAGCCCTGTTCGCCGGCGGGGTGCGCATTTTCGGCCGAAGCCTCAAGTACCATCGCCCCCGGGGTCTTTACAGCCTCGACGGGGAATCTTCCAACACCCTGATGGCCGTCGACGGAATCCCCAACGTGTGCTGCGAAACCACCGCCTTGAGCGAGGGGATGCGGGTCATGCCCCAGAACGTCAAGGGGAGTCCCGAATGGGATGCCATGCAGTTCATGGACACTTTGAGTTGGGCCATGCCGGCCGGTTTCTACTACCGTGTGTTCCACAAGCCGGCGCGCATCTGGCCCATCGCCATGCGCCAGATCCGCAAGGCTGCGGGACTCGGCCGCCTGGATGCAGATTTCCGCATGCCGGGCCGCTTCGACGAGATCTACCCGGCCGCCGATGTCTGCGTTGCCGGCGGCGGCCCGGCCGGGATGGCCGCGGCCCTGGCCGCGGCGGACCAGGGCTTGCGGGTGGTGCTGCTCGAATCACGCCCCTGGTTGGGCGGGGCCTTCGAACACCGGATCAAGACCGCCGGGGACGGAATTGCCTACTGTCACAAGAGCGCCGAACTGGCCCGACAGATCTTGGCCGATCCCAGGATCCGGGTTTTCACCCGGGCGCCGGTCATCGGCGGTTACAGCAATGGGCAGGTGACGGCCTTTCAACGCGGCGGGAGCGATCAGGACTTTGACGAGCGCTACATCGAAATCCGAACTGCCAGCCTGGTGGTGGCCACCGGCTGCATCGAGCGCCCCCTGCTCTTCGAACACAACGAACGGCCCGGGGTCATGCAGGCCGGTTGCGCCCACCGGTTGGCGCATACCTGGGGTATTTTGCCCGGCACCCGGGCCGTATTCAGTGTGGCACACGATGCCGGGCTCGAGGCGGCCGTGGATCTGTTCGATCTTGGGCTGGAGATCGCCGCGGTGGCCGACACCCGCCAGGACGGCCAGGATCCTGCCCTGCTCGAAGCCCTGGCGCAACGCAAGCTGTCCCTGCACCGGGGCTGGGTGGCCCGTCAGACCCATGGCCGGCAACAGGTCTCCAAGGCGACCCTGACCTCGATCAACGGCCGTTTTTGCCGCACACTGGCCTGCGACCTGCTGGTGGCCTCGGCCGGTTTCACCCCGGTCACCGGGCCGCTTACCCTGTCCCAGGCCAAGCTCGCCTTCGATTCCCATACAGGATTTTTCGTGCCCGCTTCCCTTCCCGAACAGGTACACGCCGCCGGACGGATCCTGGGCCTTGAAGATTGGGATGCCATTCTGGCTTCAGGACGCCTG
This sequence comes from Desulfobacterales bacterium, assembly GCA_963668645.2. Taxonomy (GTDB): domain Bacteria; phylum Desulfobacterota; class Desulfobacteria; order Desulfobacterales; family UBA2174; genus UBA2174. The sequence goes on along the minus strand of CAXXWC010000018.1, from coordinate 494,630 downwards.
GCGGGCCTGCAGGCCGCCGGCGACTGCGGCGCCGAGGTGGCCGCCCGGGTCCGTGAGGTGCGTGACCGGCTCGATGATCTGCCCGGAGCGGCGCGCGGTTCAAAATTCGTCATCGCCCCGGGTGCAGGGGCCAAAACCTTCATCTGTTTCGACGAGGATGCGACAGTCAAAAACATCGACCAGGCCATGGCGGCCGGTTTCGATGTGCCCGAACTGATCAAGCGTTTCACCTCGACCGGCACCGGCCCCGGGCAGGGGGGAATCCCCGGCCACAACCTGCCGCTCTACGTGGCCCAGGCCGGCACTTCGCCCGACCCCACACCGCGGCCCACCACGGTGCGCCCGCCCCTGGTGCCCACTTTGCTGGCCACCTACGCCGGAACCCAGCACGACATGTGCAAACGCACCCCGGTGCACCGGCGCCAGGTGGCCGATGGCGGCCGCATGGAACGGCTCGGCGTCTGGCAGCGGGCCAGACGGTTTTCCGACGATGCCTGCTGCCGGGATGAAATCGTCAACGTGCGCACCAACGTGGGCATGCTGGACGGGTCGACCCTGGGCAAGTTCCGCATCTTCGGCCCGGACGCCGTCAAAGCCCTGGATCGGGTCTATGTGGGCGACATGACGCGGGTTGCCGAGGGCCGGGCCAAGTATTCAGCCATGTGCAACGAGGACGGCTGCATCACCGATGACGGGGTGGTGGTAGCCAGGGGCGAAAACGACTTCTTTTTTACCACCTCCACCGGACGGGCCGGCGTGACGGTGGAATGGATCCGTTACCATACCCGCTTCGATGGCTGGGATTTTTCCATCGTCAACCTGACCGATGCCTACGGCACGATCAATCTGGCCGGCCCCAGGGCCCGCGAGGTGCTCGCGCGGGTGACCGATGCCGATGTGAGCAATGCGGCGTTTCCCTATATGGGGTATCGCGAATTCACGGTGGACGGAGTGCCGGTGCGGTCTTTGCGGCTCGGATTCGTGGGGGAGCTCTCCTTTGAACTGCACGTGCCCTCTTCCTGGATGGTCCATGTCTGGGACCTTCTTGCACAGGCCGGCAAGGATTTCGGGATACGGCCCTTCGGCCTCGAGGCCCAGGGGACTCTGAGGCTGGAAAAGTGCCATGTGATCCTCGGCTCGGAGTCCGAACAGCGCACCACCTTGCACGATGTGGGACTCGGCTTTCTCTGGCACCGGGACAAACCGCAGGCCAAAACAGTGGGCGATGCGGCCCTGCGCCAGACCGAACACCAACCGGGCCGGCTCAAGCTGGTGGGGTTTCGCATGGCCGATCCGGCCTCGCCGGCCCCCAGGGACGGCTCGATCATCGTGGATCGCAAGATCCGCGGCTATGTCTGCACCGCACGCTACAGCCACACCCTCAGGGAACCGGTTGGCCTGGCCCTGGTGGACGCGGATCTTGCAGTCCAGGGCACAGCCCTGGGCATTTACGAGGATGGCTGCGGCGGCCGGCTGGCACAGGCCGTGGTCTCGCCCACCCCCTTTTACGATCCGCGCGGCGAACGCCTGCGCATGTAACCCGAAGCCTCTAGCGAAAGTGGATCCATGAGCACCAATGCGACACGGAGAAGATCCGCGGTGCGCCTTGCCGGGCGCCCGAGCAAAGAAGAAACCCGGGGCGGCTGGCCGGTGGTCCTCGAGTACGCCGGCGAGGACGCCGGCCCCTGGCTGGTCGATCTGAGCCATTGCACGCGGCTGGATATCCAGGGCCGCGCCATGGGCAAGCTGATCCCGGCCGGCATCGCTGAACCGGAAAATCCGGGCGATATCGCCGTTCTTGGCATGGTCCTGGTGGCCCGCATGGGACCGGCCCAGGCATGCCTCTGGTGTTTCGACCCAGCCGTGGAAATCCCGCCCCACTTCAACCGGACCCGGATCACCGAGGGAACCCTGGGCCTGGCGATCCTGGGCCGAAACGCCTTCCGGATCACCGAAAAGCTTACCAGCCTGGATCTCCAGGCCCCGTGGCGAGAGCCGCCGTTCCTTGTCCAGGGCCCGTTTTGCCATGTTCCCTGCCAGCTGCTGGTACTGCAAACCGCGCCGGGCAGTGAAATGCTGGTGCTGAGCTGTTCCCGCGGCTACGGGCACGACATGGTGCATGCCGTCCAGGAGGCAGGCGCCGAATTCGACCTGCGCCCGGCCGGTGAGAACCGCTTCGTCCAGATGCTCGCACGCCATGGAGAAAAAAGGCCATGATCATCATCGCAGAGCTGATCAACGCCAGCCGCAAGGCCATCGCCGAAGCCATCGAAGCCCGGGACGCCGGGACCATCCAGCAGGTGGCCAGGGACCAGGCCGAGGCCGGAGCGGATTATATCGATGTCAATGCCGGTGTTTTCGTGGGCCGGGAATCGATCTTCCTCGAGTGGCTGGTGCAAACGGTGCAGTCGGCCGCAGACAGGCCCTGTGCCATCGACAGCCCGGATCCGGCGGCCATCGAGGCGGCCCTGGCCGTGCATCGGGGTGCGGCCCTGATCAACTCCATCTCTTTGGAAAAGGCACGCTGGGACAATCTGCTGCCCATCGTGGCCGGCACGGACCTCAAGGTAATCGCGCTGTGCATGAGCGATGCGGGAATGCCCGAAACGGTGGACGACCGGCTCAGGATCGCCGACGCCCTGGTCGAAGGTTTGGTCCAGCACAATCTGAAGGTGGAACAGATCTACGTCGATCCGCTGGTCCAGCCCGTGAGTGTCAACAACAGCTTCGGCCAGGCCTTCCTGGATACCGTGGACGCCATCATGCAGCGGTTTCCCGGAATTCACACCGCCTGCGGCCTGTCGAATATCAGCTACGGCCTGCCGCAGCGCCGCTTGTTGAACCGCACCTTCATGGCCATGGCCATCGCCAGAGGGCTCGACGGGGCCATCGTCAACCCCCTGGACCGGGAGATGATGGCCGCCATCGCGGCCGCCGAGACCCTGGCCGGCAGGGACGGTTACTGCATGAACTACCTCAAGGCCTATCGCGCAGGGCAGCTCGCGGCGCCGCCGGCAAAGGTTTGATTAACAGAGAGGAGATTGCAATGAAGCTCAGCGGCCTGGCCGGCGGGCAATACCGCCCCCTTTCCGAGGAACATCTTGCCACCATTCACGATGCGGCCCTCACGATCCTGGAGCGCATCGGCCTGACCTACGAGTCCGGTCTGGAAGAAACCCTCGAGATGCTCGCCGGCGCCGGCGCCACCGTCGACCGCGACCGGAGCCGGATCCTGTTTCCCCGGGACCTGATCACGGCCGAAATCCGAAAGGCGCCCGAGCAGGTGGTCCTGTGCGGCCTGGATCCGGCCAACGATATCGACCTGGGCGAACACCGGGTTCACCTGGGCACAGGCGGGGCGGCCATCAAGGTGCTGGACCTTTCGACCGACGCCGCCCGCCCCTCGACTCTGCGGGACATCTACGACATCGGACGGCTGGTGGACCGCCTCGAGCACGTCCACTTCTACCTGCGGCCCTGCATCCCCACCGACATCCCCGAGTCGGCCTACGACGTAAACATGTATTACGCCTGCCTCAAGGCCACCGGCAAGCACGTCATGTCCGGCGTCAACGACGAAGCCGGCTTTAACAGGGTGCTGGAGATGGCAGCCCTCATCGCGGGCGGGCGCGAACAGCTCGCCGGGCGGCCGTTTATTTCGGTGATTACCTCCTTTGCCATCAGCCCGCTCAAGCTGTGCACCCAGTCGACCCGCATCATGCGAGAGGCCGTGCGCCACCGGATTCCGGTGGCCCTTTCGGCCGCCCCCATGTCCGGCTCCACCTCTCCGATGACCATGGCCGGGACTTTGGCCCAGCTGCATGCCGAACAGATGGCCGGAATCTGTATCTGCCAGCTTACCAGCCCGGGGGCGCCCCTGCTCTATGGCGGAATTCCCGGGATGGCCAACCTCAGGACCATGGGCTACCTGGGCGGTGCGGTGGAGTGCGGCATGATGAACGCCGCCATCCACCAGCTTTCCCACCACATCCGGGTACCCAACTACAACTCCTCGGGGCTGACCGACTCAAAGATTCCCGACATCCAGGCCGGCTGGGAAAAGGCCCTGACCACCGTACTGGCCGTCATGGGCGGATCCAACTACGTGCACCACGCCGCGGGGATGCTCGAATCGATGCTCACCGTGGCCTACGAACAGTTCGTCATCGACGACGAAATCATCGGTTTTTGCTGCAAGGTGCTCAAGGGAATCGAGGTCGATGCGGACCGACTGGCCCTGGAGGTCATTGATGCGGTGGGCCCAGGGGGCAACTTCATGATGTCGCCGCATACCATGAGGCACATGCGCACGGAATATTTCCAGAGCAACGGCGTCACCGACCAGAAACGCCGCGAAAAATGGGAAAAGGACGGCAGCCTGGACGCCCGGGAGCGTGCCCGTGCCCTGGCCCGCAAAATTCTGGATCAACCGCCGACCTGCCACATCCCCGAAGAGATCGACCGGAAAATACGCGAACAGTTCACCATTCTGCTTTGATCGAACCTTCCGCCCCAAGGAGGCCCTAATGAGCCCGTATCAATCCATCGTCGATGCCCTGCTCGCCTGCGACCAGGACCGGGTGGTCGCCCTTGTCCGGACCGCTTTGGACAGCGGCGCCGGTGCCAACCAGATCCTGAATCAGGGACTGATCGCCGGCATGGACATCGTCGGCGAACGGATGGAAAACGGCGATATGTTCATCCCGGAAGTCCTGCTGGCCGCCCAGGCCATGAGCGCCGCGGTGCAAATCCTCAAGCCCCTCTTGTCCGAGGACGCCTCGGCCGCCAAGGGCCGGGTTGTGATCGGCACGGTCAAGGGGGACCTGCACGACATCGGCAAGAACCTGGTGGCCATGATGATGGAAAGCGCCGGGTTGCAGGTCACGGACCTGGGGGTGGACATCGCCCCGGAAAAATTCGTTTCCGCCGTCGAGCAGAACCAGGCCAACATCCTGTGCATGTCGGCCCTGCTGACCACCACCATGCCGATGATGGGCAAAACCATCGCCGCCATCGCCGGCAGCGGCCTGCGCGAGCGGGTCAAGATCATGGTGGGCGGGGCCCCGGTGACTCAGGCCTACGCCGATCAGATCGAGGCCGACGCCTGGGCTGCAGACGCAGGGGCCGCCGCCAAGCTTGCCAGGGCAATGCTGTAACACGGACCATATGGCGCAACGTCCAAGCGGCAGTTCTAATTGGAGCATCTAGGAGATCCGCCATGGAAACCTGGCAGTTTTTTCTCAGCAACTGGCACCACACCCTTCAATTGGCCGGCCAGCACGCCTGGGTCGTGGCCGTGGCGGTGCTCATCGCCATCTTCACCGGGGTTCCCATAGGGATCTGGATCACCTTCAACCGCAAAGCCGCCGAGACGGTCCTCTATATCGCCGGGATCGTCATGACGATCCCATCCATCGCCCTGTTCGGGATCATGATCCCCCTGCTATCGGTTTTCGGCCACGGGATCGGCACGGTCCCGGCCATCGTGGCCCTGGTGCTCTACTCCCAGCTGCCCATCATCCGCAACACCTACGCGGCCATCAAGAACGTGGACCCCAACATCATCGACGCCGGCATCGGCATGGGCATGACCCGCATGCAGGTGCTGGGCAAGGTGCAGCTGCCCATGGCGCTGGCGGTGATTTTTGCCGGGGTGCGCGTGGCGGTGGTCATGTCCATCGGCATCGGGGCCATCGCAGCCTATATCGGCGCGGGAGGGCTGGGCCACTTCATCTTCATGGGCATCAACCGCTCCTACGACGCCATGATCAACTGCGGCTCGATCGCCGTGGCCCTGATGGCCGTGGTGGTCGATTATCTGTTCGGTGTCATCGAAAATCGCCTTGTCAGCAAAGGATTGCGCTCATGATCAGGCTTGAGAAAGCGACCAAAATCTACCCGGGGTCCAATGTGCCGGCCGTCAACGACGTCGATCTGGAGGTGACACAAGGGGAAATCTGCGTCCTGATCGGTTCCTCCGGCTGCGGCAAGACAACCCTGATGCGCATGATCAACCGGCTCATCCCGATCACTTCCGGCGCCATCTACATCGACGGGAAAAACATTCTCGACATCGATTCCATCGAACTGCGACGCCATATCGGCTATGCCATCCAGCAGATCGGGCTGTTTCCCCACATGACGGTCTACGATAACATCGCCACCGTACCGCGGCTGCTCAAGTGGGATAAACAGCGCATCGACGAACGGGTGGATGAACTGCTCAGCCTGGTCCAACTGGAGCCTGCCGCTTTTCGGCACCGCTACCCACGGGAGCTTTCCGGGGGCCAGGCCCAGCGCATCGGCGTGGCCCGGGCCATGGCCACCGACCCGCCGGTGATGCTGATGGACGAACCCTTCGGGGCCATCGACCCCATCAACCGGGAGGTGCTCCAGGACGAATTTCTCAAGATCCAGTCCCAGATCCAGAAAACCATCGTCTTTGTCACCCACGACATCCACGAAGCCATCAAGATGGGCGACAAGATCGCCCTGCTGGATGCCGGCCGGTTGATCCAGTTCGGCACCCCCGAACAGCTCCTCACCACGCCCAAAAACCAGTTCGTCAAGGATTTCGTCGGCGCCGACCGGGCCTTGAAGCGCCTGGATCTGCTCAAGGTCAAGGACGCCATGCTGGAAAACCCCGTCCACTGCCACGATACGGATGCGGTCGAATCGGTGGTCCGGGCCATGCAGGAAGGGGATTTCAACTTCCTGCTGGTCAACGACGCCCAGGACCGTTTGAAGGGCTACGTGACCCTGCGCGACCTTTTCGACCAGAGCGGCAAGGTGGGCGACCTTACCAAGCCGATGACCATTACCGTCAGCCCGCAGCAGAACCTGAAGGACGCTTTGAGTAAGATGCTCACCTTCGATATCGGCATCGTGGTGGCGGTGGACGACGACGGCAAGCTCATGGGGGTGCTCAACACCATGACCCTGGCCCGGGTGGTGGGCCAGACCTACGACGAGCACGGCGGGCGTTGGGGCAAGATCACCACCGGAGGGAAAATCTTATGAAAGGCAGCCTCGGCAAGTTTTCGGGCGCAAGCCGGACCTGGACCATGGCCGGCCTGGTGCTGGCCTTCAGCGCCGGGGCATGGTTCGAAAGCCTGGGCTTTTTCGAATTCGCCCGCGACAACACCGACGAAATCTGGATCCTGTTCCTGGAACATATCCAACTGGTGCTGATCTCCAGCGCCATTTCCATCAGCCTGGGCGTCCCCACGGGGATCCTGCTCACCCGGGGCTTCATGCGCCGCTATCGCAACTGGAGCCTCAACCTGCTGGGAATCTGCCAGACCGTTCCCTCCCTGGCGGTGATCGCCATCGCCATGACCTACCTGGGCATCGGCAAGAAAACGGCCATCTTCGCCCTGGTGATCTACGGCCTGCTGCCCATCATCCGCAACACCGTGGCCGGCCTGGCCGGCATCGATCCGGTGATTCTGGACGCCGGGCGCGGCATGGGCATGAACCCGCGCCAACTGCTCTTGCGCGTGGAAATCCCCAACGCCCTGTATATCATCCTGGCCGGGATCCGCACCTCGACGGTGATCAACGTGGGCACCGCAGCCATGAGTTTCCTGGTGGGCGGCGGCGGCCTGGGGGACCTGATCTTTTCCGGCATCGCCATGGTCGATCCGGGCTACATGCTCGCCGGCGCCGTGCCCACGGCCGCGCTGGCCATATTTCTGAACTGGTTTCTCGGCAAGGTGGAAGGTTGGGCCATCAGTCCCGGCCTGGTTTATGAAAATAACGGCGCCTCGGAACTGTGACGTGATTCAATCACCGGCCCGCCTGATATCGGTTCACTCAACCCCAAGCAAAGGAGGATCGCCCATGAAACGGATCAAATGGATTAGCCTTTTGACGGCCCTGACCGTCGTCCTGGCGGCCGGAACCGCCGGCGCCGCGGACAAGCAGCTCGTCATCGGATCGAAGAACTTCACCGAGCAGCGCATTCTAAGCGAAATCATGATCCAGCTGCTGGAAAAACACGGCTTCTCGACCGTGGACAAGACCGGGCTGGGCGGGACTCTGGTGGCCCGCACGGCTCTGGAAAACGGCCAGATCGACACCTACATGGAATACACCGGCACGGCCCTGGTGACCATGCTCAAAGAAAAGGAGGTCATCACCGATCCGGCAGCCTGCTACGATTTCGTCAAAAAGGCCGACCTGGAGCGCAACGGCCTGGTCTGGATGCCCATGATGCCCTTTAACAACACCTACTGCCTCATGATGCGCGGTGATGACGCCGCGGCCAAGGGGATCAAGACCCTCTCGGACCTTTCCGCCTACGTCAAGGCTCATCCCGACACGATCCGCTTCGGTACCAACGAGGAGTTCTACGCCCGGCCGGACGGCTATAAGCCGCTGCAGAAAAAATACGACTTCAAGTTTCCCCGCGACAAGATCATCAAGATGACACCGGGCCTGCTCTACAAAGCCCTCAAGGAAGGCGACGTGGATGTGGCCATGGGCTTTGCCACCGACGGACGCATCAAGGGATTCGGCCTGGTGGTGCTGGAAGACAACCTGAAATATTTTCCGGTCTACAATCCGGCCCCGGTATTTAAGAAGGAAGTCGCGGACAAGTATCCGCAGTTGGAATCGATCTTCGCCGCACTGGCTAAAAAGCTGGACACCGGAACCATGACGGCCCTCAACTACGCGGTTGACGGCAAGCATGAGGCGGTCAAGGAAGTCGTGACACGGTGGCTCAAAGACGCGGGACTGATCTAACCGCTAAAGGCTTGCAAAGAAAGTCTATAGGCAAACCGTTCAACTTTCGGGATTCATGCCGCCGCGATATGGATCACTCGCCCGGGCCTTGGAACGGAAGCCCAACGTTCAGCAAGCACCATGAGATGGGCGGGGACGCCGGCACACGGCGGCGCCCCGCCTTGCCCGGAGCCAAACATGCAAGCACACGCAATCCGAGCCACAGGAGGCTGTCTGTGCGGGGCGGTGCGTTTTGAGGTGCACGGGCCGCTGATGCCCGTTGTCAACTGCCATTGCAGCAAGTGCCGGCGCTTCCACGGCCATGTGGCCGCCTATACGGCTACGGCGAGAAAGAACCTGAAACTGACCAGGGCCGAAAGCCTCCATTGGTACCGGTCGACCCAGGACGAAACTCCCGACGTTCACCGGGGGTTCTGTTGCCATTGCGGATCGAGTCTTTTCTGGGATCCCAGGGGAAAACCCAACATCTCCATCGCTGCAGGGGCCATCGATCCACCCACGGGATTGACCACCGAACGGCATGTCTGGGTCTCCCAGAAGGCGGACTACTACACCCTGAACGACGATCTTCCCCGGCATCCCCAGCGCTTTGCCCGGGCCGGCAACCCGCTTTGCGGCGACGGCAAATGAACGCCAACGGCGCGGCGGTCCGTTTCATCCGTCAAAGTGCCTGGCAAGACTTGCCGGAGGATGTTCGCCTCCAGGCTAAACGCTGTCTGCTGGACACGCTGGGCGCCATGCTGGCCGGCGCCGAAACACCGCCCGGACATCTGATGGGGCAGATCGCCCGATCCCAGTACGCCGGCAACGAGGCGACGATCCTGGTCGATGGGGGCCGCGCCTCGGCCGCCGGGGCCGCCCTGGCCAACGGTTTTGCCGCCAACGCGCTGGACATCGATGACGGGCACCGTCTGGTCAAGGGGCATCCAGGGGCCTGCGTGCTGCCGGTGGTGCTGGCGGCGGCCGAACTCGTGCCGGCGTGCAGTGGCACGGAGCTGCTTGCCGCCCTGGTGGTGGGCTATGAAATCGGCATCCGGGCCGGACTTATCCGACACGCCACCTATCCGTGCTATCATGCCTCGGGAAGCTGGGGCGCCGTAGCCGGGGCCGCGGCCGCCGCAAAAATCCTGCAACTGGAAGCCGGCCCCCTTGCCAACGCCATGGGCGCCGCCGAGTACCATGCCCCCATCGCTCCGATGATGAAAGGCATCCAGACCCCTTGCATGGGCAAGGACGGAATCGGCTGGGGAGCGATGACCGCGATGATGTCCGTGCTGATGGCCCGCGCAGGATTTACCGGCATCGAACCCCTCTTTGCCGACACGCCCGAGCCAGAATGGATAAATGGGCTGGGCGCCGACTGGCAAATCCGCCGCCTGTACTTCAAACCCTACGCCGCCTGCCGCTGGGCCCAACCCGCGGTGGACGGAGCCCTGAAAATTCAAAGAGAGCATCATCTTGCGACCGAATCGATCCGGGCCATCCGCATCCTCACCTTTGCGGCCGCCTGCGCCCTGAGCGTCAGGCCGCCGCGCGACACGGAAGAAGCCCAGTACAACATCGCCTTTCCGGTGGCCGCCGCCCTGCTTGACGGCGAGGTCGGCCCGGGCCAGGTACTGCCGCCGCGGATATTCGAACCGGACCTGATCGATCTGCTCGCCAAGGTTTCCACCACGGTGAATGAGCGTTTTGACGCGGCCTTTCCCATGAAAACCTACGCCGAGGTCGTCATCGAAACCCGCGACGGCAACTGCTTTCGATCCGGCCGCGTGCAACCGCGCTGGGAGGCTCCCGACAGCTTGCCGACGGACGCGGAACTGGAAGCCAAGTTCACCTGGCTGGTCTCGCCCGTGCTGGGCATCGAGGCGGCCAGAACCCTGGCGGCCAGGGTGTGGCGCCTGGAGACTGAAACCCGCGTTGAACCGCTGATTCGCGACTGTTGCCGGAGGATACCGGCCCCTTGAGGCCATTACCCCTTTGAAATCGTTCGGAAGGTTGTCATGTGCGGAATCGTGGCCTATTTCGGCGGGGCCGGCAATCACCTGACCCGGGTGCTCACCGGCATGTCGGCCGTCACCTATCGGGCTCCGGACAGCACCGGTATCGGGCTTCACGGCGACGAGAACGAACCGATCCGGACGCGCAAGTCCCTTGGCGCCGTCGGCGAACTGGTCCGGGAACTGGCGCAAAATCCGGCCTACCCGGACCGCGCGACCAAGATGCTGGCCCCCGGCCGCACTCCGGCAGGTCCCGAGCAGCGCATCCAGTGGCGTCGCGATCTTCTTGAGATGCAGGGTTTCAAGACCGAGGTGGCCGGCGCCAAACCCCGCAAAGCGCCCAGCTACGACGACCTGGTGGCCCTGCCGCCCCAGCGCGCCAGGCGCCTGTATCCCGGCATGAGCGGCGATTCGGCCGGGATGCCGGAATTTCGCGCCGCCTCGCCTCGGGCCTTGGCCGTCTTGGTCGAACGCCTGGTCAAGGCCTACGATCTTTCACCGGTGGTGATTCAAAGCCTCTATCGCCGTGGGCTGGAAGAAGCCCTCATCCAGTTCCCGCTTCCTGAAACCATCGCTCCCGGCGATCTGCTCTGGCTTTTCGAGCGTGTCTTTGAGGGGCTCTCGACCCCGCACCATCCCGCCTTCTGGTCTGAAACCGCAAGCCTGCATCCCGGCGTCTGGCAAGCTTTCTGGCAATTGATGGCCAATTGTCCCCTGGCAGTGCCCGAGGACTACGACCGCGACGGGGTGCGCGGCGTTTTCCGGCTGCTTGACGGCGCCCTGCTGTCCCGCATCCCCGAAAACCCGGGAATCCCGGAGCGGATGACCGCCTTGCTGGAAAGCTTGTGGCCCGAGGCCGCCGCCGCGGCCCCCTTGACCTGGTACCAGTTCTACCAGTTGGAAAAAGCCGCCAATCTCTTCGGCCGGGCCGCTTCGGCAGCCTTGCATGCCCTGCAACAGAAAGTTGTCCTGCCCGCCCTGGCCGCGGATCCGGCCAGCGCGAAAGCGGCCACGGCGATCCGGCCGGGGGTTACCGATGCGCTGAGCCTGAGGCTGCTCACCACCCCGATCATCGCCCACGGCCGCTGGGCCCTCCAGTCGCCTGTGACCCTGGCCAACTGCCACCCGTTTCTGGATGAAACCCGCCAGCGGGCCATCGCGGTCAACGGTCAATTCGACGCCGGCGTGGAAACCCGGCTGAAACAATACCTGAAGCAGGTGGCCGGATTTTCGTTTCGCAGCGACAACTCAGGCGAGTATTTTTCCCTGCTGTGGGGCTATTATTACCGGATTCTGTACCAGGAACAGCAGCGCTTCGAGGCCATCCGCAAGCAGACCGAAGCGCAGATGATCGATCTTTCCATCGGCAGCCAGGCCATCGATTACCAAGTCTACCACGCTGTCCATGACCGGAGCCGGGCCCACCTGGATGAGATGGCCTTTGTGGCCGGGGTACGCCAGATGATGCAGCACGGCGGGCAGATCGCCGTTATCGGGCTCAGCCGCGTATCGCCGGGCCGGCTTTACGTGGCGGCCAGCGACCGGCCCATCTTCATCGTGCGGCGCCGCGACAACCACGATGTGATGGTGGTTTCGGATATCAACGCCGCCATCGGCCTCTTCCCCCAGAAGCTGATTCACGACCGCTGCCAGCAGATGCTCAAAGCGGCCCGGGACTGCGAACAGGAGGTCGCCCGCAAGCGCGGAAACGGGGCACCGCAGGAGCAAATCGACGCCTTGCGGAAAAACTACGATCAGACCGAAGAAGCCCTGTGCCGTGATTTCGCCGTAGAGGTATTTCCCCTGGAGAACGAAAACCGTTTGGCCCGCATCGAGACCGTGATGCAGGGCGCAAGGATCCGCCGCAACGTCTGGCTGGCGAATCTGCAACAGGAGCCGATCCTCGACCTCGACCCCATCAGCGCGACCCTCAGGCCGCCCCAAGTGCGACGCGACCTGTACGCCTCGCTGTTCGTCTCGCATCAGCGCGAAATCCCCGATCGGCTGGAGAACATCCTGCGCACCTACCTGCCCGGCGACAGCACCCGGCCGGCGCCGGGGCTCAATGACAAGCTCTTGCAGCGGCGCTTCGGCCCGCGGTTTCACAACCTGCGCCGCGTCATCATAGTGGGCTGCGGCACCTCTTTTCACATGGCCCTGGTGGCACGCGGCATTTTCCGGCGCCATCTGCCCGATTTGGAAACCGTGGCCGCCGACCCGTCGGACTTCGATCTGCTGGCGCGTTCTTTGAGCCCGGAACAGGACCTGGCGATCCTGTTGAGCTGGTCCGGCACCACCGCCGAAATGGTTGAGCTGGCCAAGGTGCTGTTGCGGTCCAATATCGTCACCATCGGTGTGACGGAAAAAAGATTCTCCGACATGGCCCTGGTGCTGGCCAAAAGCGGCGGCCTGGTCTTGTGCCTCAGCGGCGAAGAGGTCACCGTAGCGGCGGTAAAAAGTACTTTCTGCCTGGCCTTCAGCTTGGCCGTGCTGGCGGTGTGGGTGGCCTGTGAAAGACAGAATAGCGAAGCGGCGCAATCCATGACTGCCGTCCTGCGGCAACTGCCCGATCAGATCCGTCAACTTCACGGTGACGACGTCCTGAAGGACTCCTGCGCCCGCCTGACCGCCGCTTATAGCGATGCGGCCGACTGCCTGGTGCTCGATGCGGTGCACCGCGGCGGCACGGCACGGGAAGCGGCCTTGAAGCTGGAAGAGACCAGTTGGACTTCGGTAAGCCGGGCCATGGATTTCGAGGATCTGCCCACCCAAATGGACGATCTGGTCAAGACGCGGACCCTGGTGGTGGTCAACGCCACGGCCCGCGGCAGCATGCCGGCAGCCCTGGACGCCATGGGCCGCCTGCATGCGGCGGGCATCGACTTTATCGCCCTGAGCTACGCCAGCCGGGAAAGCGGCCAGGTGGAACGCTTCAGCCGCGGCCAATGCCTCTGGCTGCCCAAGATTCAGGATTGCTTCCAGCCGTTTCTCGACCTGGTGGTGCTTTACGAGCTGGCCTATCAGTACGGGATCAGCCACGGCCAAACAAGCGAAGGATTCCCGCGCAACCGGGCCAAGTCGGTCACCGTAGGGCGCAGCCGCCCGCCGGTTTGCCCCTCGCCCCAGGCCGCCGTGTCGGTCCTGCCGGTCCCGGCACCTGCGCCTTCCACGCCCCCGGTGACCGGGGGCCGCGGAATCCTGGCCGAGGCTGATGCGGGACTGGCCGCCGACTATTTCGGGCATCTTGACCGCTTGGCCGCAAGCCCCGATTGGCTTGAACGGGTCGGATCAAAAGCGGGGCACGGACTGTTGGATCGGGCGTCGCTGGCCCGGCGGCTCTTCGACGATCTGCCGCCCGACGGCACCCTGCTCTTGGTGCCTACCGACCGCCAGGCGGAAATCACGGCCCTTTCCACAGCGGCCCGGTGGAAAGATTTTTTGCCCTGCGGATTGCGGGTCGAACGGCTGGCCGGCCTGAGCGGCCACCTGGCGCCCCAGACTTTGCTGATGTTATGCGGCACCCGCACGCCCGAGGGGCCCCGGCTGGCGCATCTCCTGGAAACGGCCCAGGTACCGGTGGCCTGGATCGGGCCGGCCCTGGCCCCCGCCCTGGAGCGCCGGCTGAGCGGTTCGGCCGGGATTCTCCACTTGCCCGAGGTGCCGGGGCCAGCGGGGGCCGACGCCCTATACCTCGCCTTTTGCCGTTTGCTCGCGGGCGTCTGGCAGGTACGGGACCGCACCCGGGGCCGGGTTCTTTCAGACCATCTCAAACTGCTGCCCGAAACCCTTGCCGCCCTTTTCAGCGATGCGTCTCTGCCCGCGGGGCTGACCGAGTGTTTTACGGCCAACCGCGGATATGCCACCGCCTTTTTCGTGGGGCCGCCGGGAGGCAGCGGCCTGTTCTGGGAAGATGCCTTTGCGCGCATCGGCCGGCTGGTGCTGGTTCGCCACGGCTTCGGAGAAGCGGTCCACGGCCCCATCGTTTCCGTCGACAGCCGGGGGGCGGCGCTCAAATATGTACCGCTGGAAAAACGCACCATAATGGCCGCAACCTACGGTGCGGCGACGGTGGCCCGCTGGGAGCAGAATTTTCTCGGCGCGCGCACGGTGGATGAGTTTGCCACGGTGGCCGACCTGGCCAAGGGCCTTTCCCCTTCCCCGTTTTTTGCAGAAGGACGCTGGTATCTGCCGGTGCTGCGCCAAGACTACGACCCCCTGCTGGACAATCTCATCTTGCTGGATGCCACCAGCGACCGCTATTTCCACACAGCCCTGGACGAGCTTTCGGTATTCGGCAGCCGCTATGCACGCCTGGCGGTGATCACCCAGGCGGCCTTCGGCGGGCGCGCGGAAATCGGCGCCCTGCAAGTCCAACCGGTAAGCCATTTTCTCAAGCTGTCCGGCGGTGCTTCACTGAACGGGGCCATTGCCGAACTGCTCCTGCCGGTGGTTCTGAACGCCGTGGGCATGGCTGCGGCGGGAATCTGCGGCCGGGTTTTTCAGGACCCTGAAGATAAAACGGCCCGCCCCTGACCCGTATAATCCCGGGGCTCCGGGTGGCGCGGTCGAGCAGCCTGCGGATAAAATAGTTAATTTTTGACCATCAGGTGGGCCACTGCCTTTTCCAGACCGTCCAGCGACAGCTCGAACATGGGAAAGATGCGCCTTATAGCGCCGATGGTCTGGGTATAGCCCCACATGCGCTCGGCCACCGGATTGAGCCAGCAGCAACGGGGAAAGGTCTCGGCGAGGTATTTGAGCTGGACGATGCTCGGCTTGCCGCTGCGCTCGGTGATGTAGATCGAGCCATCGGTGGCCATCAGTTCGTAAGGGGCCATCGAGGCATCGCCGAGCATGATCAGCCGGGTCTGCGGATCGTAGCGGGCGAATTCGGCCACCGGCTGGGGTTGGCGGTAGCGCGCGGCGTCGCGCCACACCGTGTCGTAGACCGTGTTGTGGAAAAAGAAGGTCTTCGACTCCTTGAACTGGGCCCGGGCGTAATCGAAGAGGGTCTGGACCACCGGGATGTAAGGATCCATCGACCAGCCTCCGTTGTCGATCATCAAGATCACCTTGAGCCGGTCCTTGAGGCTGCGGCCGAAGACGATCTCGATCTCACCGGCGTTTTTCATGGTCTGGTAGATGGTCGCCTCCACGTCCACCTGGTCCTTGGGCCCGGACGGCACCATATGGCGCAGCCGTTTGAGGGCCTCGCCGATCAGGGCCTCGGTCAGCGGCCCGCCGCGGGCGTAATCCTTGTAGCGCCGCTCCATGGCGACCTTGACGGCGCTCTTGCCCCGCGACACCCCCCCAACGCGCATCCCGCCCGGATGGTGGCCCGAGTGGCCCACCGGAGACGTGCCGCCCGTGCCGATCCAGCGGCTGCCCCCGTCGTGGCGGCCATCCTGGTCGGCCAGGCGCTGCTTGAAGTACTCGATCAGCTCATCGGGGCTCAGGCGGCTCAACTCGGACGGGTCCGCCCCCAGGGCCTCGGCCAGGGTCTTGGGATCGGCCAGCCACTGCTCCAAAAGCAGCCGCGCCATCTCGTCGACCTCGAACCCCTCGTCGGACGGCAGCTCGGCGCCCTGAAACTGATGGGCGAAGACCTGGTCGAAAAGATCGAAAAACCGTTCGCTCTTGACCAGAATGGCCCGGGCCGCAGTGTAAAAATCGTCCAGGGAATGGACCAGGCCGGCCTGCAGGGCCCGGTGGAGGGTCAAAAAGGCGGTGGGACTCACCGGCACGCCCTGGTCCTTGAGCTTGTAGAAAAAATCCACGAACATGAATTTTTGCCTGCAAAAATGTATTTCAGAAAAGCCGGCGGCGATTGACCACGGCCGCGGCGCGCTCTGTGTCCCCGCTCTTTTTGAACAGGACCCCCAGGAAGGGCAGCTCGCCCTTGGCCAGGTTCTTGGGATGGAAGTCCGCATCGGCCTGCAAGGCCCGGATCCAGTTGATCAGTTCGCGGGTGGCGGGCTTTTTTTCGACCCCGTCGATCTCCCGCAGCCGGTAAAACGACTCCACCGCCCCTTCCAGCAGTTGGCTGTCGATCTCGGGAAAGTGGACCCGGATGATGCGGCGCATCATCTTGGGGTCGGGAAAGGCGATGTGATGAAAGTTGCAGCGGCCCAGGAAGGGGTCGGAAAGATCCTTCTTGGCGTTGGAGGTGACGATGATCACCGGCCGATGCCGGGCCTGGATGGTCTTGTCGATCTCGATGATGTCGAACTCCATCTGGTCGAGCACATCGAGCATGTCGTCCTGGAAATCGGTGTCGGCCTTGTCGATCTCGTCGATCAGCAGCACGGTGCGCCGCTCGGCGGTGAAGGCCTGGCCGATCTTGCCCATCTTGATGTAGTCCTCGATGTTGCTCACGTCCCGGCTCGAGTCGCCGAAGCGGCTGTCGTTGAGCCGCGTCAGGGTGTCGTACTGGTACAAGGCTTCGATAAGCTTCATGCTCGATTTGACGTTGAGCACCAGCAGGGGCATGTGAAGCGCCTCGGCGATAGCATGGGCCAGCATGGTTTTGCCGGTGCCCGGCTCGCCTTTGAGCAGCAGGGGCATCTCCAGGGCCATGGAGATGTTGACGATGCGCGCCAGTTCGTCGTCGAGCACGTAGCGCGCCGCGCCGGAAAAAGAGGTCTCGCTCTGGGTCATGACATATCCTTCTTCAGGCCTTCTTTGATTAAAGGTACTTGGTTTGCAGCGCCGCGGAAACCCCGGAGGCCAGCCCGAGGATCCGTTCGGCCTGCTCGGGCGAGAGGGCACCGGTACCGCAGGCCGGGGTGATCAGCACCTGATCGGTCAGGCACCGGCGTACCACCCCGATGCCGGTCAGGGTCTCGGCCTGCTCTTCCCAGCGTTTTACCAGCCCGTCGACGGTGGCCCGCTCGATATCTTCGGGGTCCAGGGTCGGCACGATGCCCCAGGCCAGGATGCGGCCGGCCTCGAAAAATTCGCGGATCTTCTGCGGATAGAGGACGAAGCGGTCAAAATAGGCAAAGGCGTCGAAATTGACCACGTCCACCCCGGTATCGATCACCAGGCCCCAGTCGGTATTGGCACAGACGTGGATCCCGGCCAGGGCCCCCTCGGCGTGCACTGCGGCGACGACTTCGCCCAGGCTCTCGGCCACGTCCTCCCGTGAGACGCTGATGTACTCCGAACTGCCGAAGCCCGCCAGCCCCGGTTCGTCGATAAAAACGATGGCCGGTGCGCCGGCCAGGCCGGCCAGGGTGCGCGCCTGCCAGCGGGCTTTGAGTGCAAGCAGCTTGACCAGGATGTCGCGCAACTGCGCATCGTAGAAAACAGGCCGGCCGGCAGCGTCCTTGACCGAGGTGCCGAGGGAGAACGGCCCGGCGATCTGCCCTTTGACTGCCAGGGGTTTTTCATCGAGCCCGGGCAGGCGGCGGCAGAGGGCGAAAAATCCCCTTGCGTTTTTAGGATCGAGCGTAAAGCGGGGGTTCAGGGCCTCGGGCCAATGCTCGGCACTATCCATGTACGTTTCGTAAAAATCGAGCACGGCGGCGTCAAAATCGGGGCCATCCGTATCCACCACCACCCGGGCCGGATTGCCGCCGTAGCCCGGCAGCCCGGCGGTGAACTGGGCGACGAAGCTTTCTTCAGGGTATACCGGCAGCTGGGGCCAGACCGGCACCCGCGGGGCGTGAGCCAGTACCAGGTCCAAAGCCTTTTCCGGATCCGACAGGGGAAGGCTGCCGATCAAGGTGGTATTCAAGCGGGGGTGAAAGGGCGGAAGCATAAAGGTCTCACTTTCATCTTGACACAATGGCCGGCTTAATCCGTATTTTTAATTTCGGGATCTATGACACTCTGTTTTGCAGTTGAAGCCGAAAGTTGAACCGTATAGCTAACATGCGCCCGTGCGCCTTGACAACCCATTAAGGCGCTGTAAAACGATTCCCGGTGAATCCGATCTGTTGGTCTTTCCGGATCAGGAGCGCGCCGATACAATGGCGGGGCCGGCCGGAAGGCCGAGGCGGTCCCGGCCCCCCGCAGCATCCAAGAGGCCGAATCCGGCCAAATAACGACAGAAAGACTATAAGTCTCCATAGAAGAATATTGGCATGGAATACACCTTGCCTCCGCCGTAAAACGCAGTACCCCAACGCCGGCAAGACCAGGCCCGCCACCTGCGCCGTCAGCCGCATCGAACCTGGCGCCAGCCATTTCAGTTCCGTAAAAAGTCGCGGATCTCCTCCTTGACTTGGAGGCCAAAGGGCAGTAGAAAAGTCGTTTTAAACTATGAGAGGCTTGTTGATGCCCATTTTTGAATATCAGTGCAATCGGTGCCAGTGCCGTTTTGAAACTCTGGTGCTTCCCGGAGACCCGGAAGCTCCGGCCTGCCCCAGCTGCTCTGCCCGGGAGGTAGAAAAGCTCATGTCGGCGGGCAGCGTGCGTCCCCACGGAATTCCCAGCGGCAGCGGAGGGTTCAAGCCGCCCAAGTGCATGTCCGCCAAGGGTTGAAGAGACCTGACTGGCAACCGAAGGTAAAAGCCCGAATCAACGCGCTCCGGCGATTTTCCCGCCCGGAGCAAAAAGGAATCTGCGACAATGCCGGTTTATGAATTCAAATGCCCCTGCGGCCACGTCACCGAAGAGCTGGTCCGCATGGGGACCGAAACCATCAAATGTCCCGCATGCGGTGCCAAGGCTGAAAAGATCATCTCCACGTGCAGTTTCGCCCTCAAAGGAGGCGGCTGGTACGCCGATGGATACGCGTCCAAGAAAAGCTGACCGGGCCGATTACTTGACACACCGGATCCGGCGTTTGGCCCGGCGCCAGCGGTCCAGCGCTTCCAGGGTCGCCAACAAATCGCAGCACAGCGGACGGAAGGTCCGTATATGCCCTTCGCTTTTGGGGTCCAGCGCCCGCCGGTAGAAGACAAACAGCGTCCCGGCCCCGGTGCGGCACAGGGCCTCTAAGCAGCCCACCATCTCCTCGGCCGTCTTGTAATATGCCCCGATATCCAGGGTTCCATAGGCCACCAGGGCCGCGTTGCGCCGCAGATCGCGGTAGACCCCGGCATTGCCTTCCACCGCCCGGGCCGACGACTCCAGAGCGGTCTCGTGGCGCCGCCTAAGTTCATCCAGATCGGGGGGGGGTGGCGTGTCCATGCCGGACCTTTCTGGTAATTACGCAACTATCGGCATTCGTTGCAAGGGACCGCAGCCCAAACGGCCATCTGCCTGCGCCCAAATACGCCCTGGACCGTTTCAGGCTACCAGATGGACCTGCGGCCGGCAAGCGCCGCTATCAAGAATCGTTCTTCTCCGGCCTAATCCGTCTGCGCACCGTCCCAGAAATCGGCCAGCCCATCGGCCAGGCGCCCAATCCGGCCGACCGGCCGCGGCCGCCAGTGCAGGGGCAACAACCGGCGGTAGGCACTTCGGCTGTAGCGGGCATCGATGAGCACCACCACGCCCCTGTCCTCAGGCGAACGGATCACCCGTCCGGCGGCCTGCAAGACCCGGTTGAGGCCCGGAAAACGGTAGGCGAAATCGAACCCGGTCCCCATTTCTCCGTCGAAAAACCGTTTGATCTGTTCGCGCTCTGGGCAGATGGCCGGCAGGCCGACCCCTACCACCACCGCGCCGGTGAGCCGCTCGCCGACAAGATCGATCCCCTCACCGAAGACCCCGCCCATCACGGCAAATCCCACCCGGGTATGGCAGGGCGCCTCGGGAAACCAGGCCAGAAAATCGTCCCGCGCTTGATCTCCCATCCTGGGCGTCTGACATTGCACGGCGGTTCCGGGCCAACGGTGCACAAAGACGTCGTAAACCTGTTCCAGATAGGCATAGGAGGGGAAGAAGACCAGGTAATTGCCCGTCCTTGCATCGACGGCGGCCCCGATGGCCTCGACCACCGGCTCCAGGGTTCGGGAACGATCCCGGTAATAGGTGGAAACCGAAGAAAGCACGAAAATTCCGAAGCGCTCCTCTGGAAACGGCGAGGGCAGGCAGCAGCGCGCCGTTTGCGCCGGAAGGCCGAAAAGGGCCTGGAAGTAGTCCATCGGGGTGAGGGTGGCCGAGAAAAATACCGCCGCATTACAGTGGGATAAGGTCTCGGCAAGCCCTGGGGACGGATCCAGGCAGAAGAGGCGCACCTGCACCTCCTTGGCCGGCCCTGTGGCAAGCGTCACATAACGCCGGTCATAGCCGTCGCCGATGCGCGCGAAGGCGAGCATCTGAAAATAGAGATCCATCACGGCCTGGCGCCATTGAGCGCCGGGATGGCGCAGCAGCACCGCCTCGCTCGCACGCAGGGCGCCTTTCAATTCGTCCAGCAAAGCCTCGGGAGGCGTCTCGGACACCCCTTCCGCCCCCTCCTTAGGCACGGCGGAGATGGCGCGGCCGACCCTGCCCAAGGCCCGGTACAGCTTCGGTGCGACCGTTTTGACCTCCCGGCGCACAGCCAAAACCGCCTGCTTGCCCAGATCCGCCGAATACATCTCACGCCCCCGGTCCACCAGGTTGTGGGCCTCATCCACCAGCAGCAGGGTACGGCCGACCCCCTCGGCTTCGAAAAGGGACCTGAGGCGTACCCGCGGATCGAAGGCGTAGTTGTAGTCGCCGATAATCCCGTCCACGTGGGACGCCAGGCTCACGGAGAATTCAAAGGGGCAGACGCGGTGATCACCCGCCAGGGCTTCGACCCGCGCGCGGGTCAGGGCCTGCTCTTCCAGGGCCGCCCGCAATGCAGGCATCAACCGGTCGAAATGGCCCCGGGCATAGGGGCAGTCCTCCGGCCCGCAGGTCGCATCGGGGGCAAAACAGATCCGGTCCTTGGCCGTCAGGCTCAGAACCCTGAAATAGAGGCCGGCCGACCGCAGGCGGGCCATGGCGTCTTCGGCCGCCAGGCGTCCGGTGGTGCGGGCCGTGAGAAAGAAGACCCGCTCGACCAGACCGGCGCCCACCGCCTTGACGGCCGGAAACCAGGCCGCCATGGTCTTGCCGATCCCGGTGGGAGCCTGAACCATCAACGGATGGCCGTCGCGCGCCGCGCGAAACACGGCCACGGCCATTTCTCGCTGGCCGGGACGGTATCGGCCGAAGGGAAACTCAAGGCTGGCGATGGCCGCATCGCGCCGGGCGCGGCCCGCGAGCAGGATACGGATCCAGTCCAGGTAGCGGCCGACCACCGCCTCGAAAAACTCCGCCAGGGCCGTGCGCGTTTCGGTGCGGCGCAGCTCCTTAAGCTTGCCGGTTTCCAGATGGTAATATGTCAACTGGACGGTGACCTGCGCCAGACCCCGCTCTTGGGCCAGCATGTGGGCGTAGATCCGGGCCTGGCCCCAATGCACGGGATTATCGGCCCCGGCCGCCGCTTCCAGCGGTTGGATGGTGGTCTTGATCTCTTCGAGCACCACCTGCCCGTCCAGGTCCCAGACCCCGTCGATGCGCCCGCCGATGTCGAGTACAAAGTCCCCGGTCTCCACCCGGCAGGCCACCGCGACTTCTCGCTGATAGCCCTCGGGCCGCGAGGCCTGAACCCGGCGGTGGCCGGCGATCCCTTCCTGAGCGCGCACCGAGCCTAGGAAGCTGAAAGCCAGATCCCCGCCTTGCAGCACATGCTCGGCCAGGACGCGCGCCGCCACCGAAATTTGCGGCTTGGCCGAAACCCTATCCTGTTTGGCATCCATCGCCAGAAGGTGAACTTTCTTTTTTGCATTCAGGTTGCACGGCACTGCGGGTCTTCAGAGGCCGCAGCGTGCACCGCATTTGGCGCTCCAGCAAAGCGCCGGCCGCTGGAGCGGATTTGTTATCCAAAATCGCATCGGATGGCAATGGCGACAGAATCCATTCCGAGTTCTATGCCGAATAAAGTTATTGACAATAACTTTTATTAGTATAATCTAACTTAATCTGCTCGGCCGGATATCCGGATCACAAGACCGCAGTCAACCGGCAGTCCCGAAAGGAGCCGAAACATGACCAAACGCGAATCCAAGGTGATGCGCAACTTCCAATTCAAACTCGTCACCCAGATCGAGCGGGGTGAATTCGAGGCGGTGACCTTGAAAAACAAATTTTTCGTCAAATGGCTGGTGGGGTACATGGCTGAACAGGGCCACCCCTTTCAGGTGGTCCGGCTCGGGCCGGGGGTGGTGCGCGTCATCCGTGGCGGCCTGCGCTGTCCGCACTGCCAGGGCAAAGGCTTCATTGCGGACAAAGCGCCTGCAACGATGGCAACGGCACCTGCGACCGCCGAAAAAGCCGATTACGGCTGCGCAACGGTTGGCTGCGGCGGAAACTGCGGCGGTTGCCGGGCAAAGGCGGCTTGACGGCGATACATCCCTTGGATTAGGATTACCTATTACGTATAGCAGGTTAAAACTCTGGAGGCGACCATGGAACCGAGAAAAGAGGGGCCCAGTCGAACACCGCCAGGACCGCTGACATCCGTTATGGAAGACTACCTGGAAGCGATTTTCGATCTGGATCGGGAACAGAAGGTCGTGCGCGTCAAGGACATCGCCCGGCGTATGGGGGTCAAGATGCCCACGGTTACCAGCATGCTCAAGAACCTGGACGAGCGCGGCCTGGTCAAGTACCGCAAGTACGAGTACGTCGACCTTACAGCCGGGGGCAAACGCGTCGGCAGGGAGATGCGCCGGCGCCACGAACTGCTGTCCAGTTTCCTGACCGAGGTGCTCAAGATCGACGCCGCCATAGCCGACGGAGAGGCCTGCAGCATGGAGCACAACCTGAGCCTGGAGACCCTGGAACGGCTCACCGATTTTATGGATTTTATCCGCAACTGCCCGCGCACCGGCCCCAACTGGCTCGATCGCTTCGACGAGTACCGCCGCCACGGCAAGCCGCCGGATGACTGCCCGGAACGCTCGGCTCACTTTTCGGATGAACTGCAGCGGCAGGCGTCGACCGGCGAGGAGATTGGTTGCGGTGACTGCACCGCCTGTGAACCGAAGTCTTAGGGTGCACTGCCCGCGGCGTTAGCCATTTTTGATGAGCACTCCGGCACATTGACAGACTAACCGTGACCGGAAGGGTTGCGCGCCGCTTTGCGCAACGCATGCCGCCTTGCTACCTCAAGGTGTTTCATTTCAACCCCCATTCCCATTGAAAAAGACAGGTCAGAACAGGTAGGGCTGAGACGGCGCCTTGATCGTGCGGACCGTGGCGTTCTCGATCACCGGGACTGGGCTGGATCCGGTCTCAATCATGCGAAAGGTCCCCGCCACGGCGATCCACTGATCGACTTTCAAGCCGGCCACCTGCTTCGGATCGAGGGCGATGGCCAACGGCAGGGCATCGGCCGCACAGCAGGTGATCAGGAAGCGATAGACGGCCGTGTCCCGGCCGCCGAAGTAGGGTTCGAGCAGCGCATCGCGCATGAGCATTCCCGTGACGGCCACCGGCTGCCCGTCATAGCGCCGCGGGTCGAGGTACAGCTCGAGGAGGGTCTGCTCACCGGATGTTTGCAGATCCGTTTTTTCGCTTTCCGAATCCCAAAGCCGCCTTTGGGTGGAAAGGCTCCCTTGGGCCGGAGGCAAGCCGGCGCTGTCTGCACCAACCGCAAGCGAAGGGCCGGTGAAACGGGATTGAAAGGCTCGTGATCCCAGGGAACTGGAAGGTATGAAAGCCAGGTAAGCAACCGGCAGCAACAAAATCGCCGCCCGCAGGGCACGGGAGCGGTCGGCCGGCAAATGGGTCTCCGCTGCCATGCCGGCGATCATGAATCCCATGGCGACAAAGTGCGCCAGGGCCAGAAGAAGCCCGAATTCCGGCCGCAAAAATGCAGTGTAGCGCCTGGTAGCCAGAAGATAAATCAGCGCCAACATCCAGACGCCGAACACGATGGGCGACATCCAGCGCCGTACCAAGGCCTGCGGCACCTTCATCACGCCCCTCCGGTGATCCACGCAAGGCATTGGGCCACCCCGGCAACGGCCACAAGGACCATCAGCGCCAAGGCGACGATGGCCCGCCGCCGGAAAAGGCCCTGGTACATGAGCAGCAGTTTGAGATCGAACAAGGGGCCTGTCAGCATGAAGGCGAGCTGGCCCGACAAGGGCATCATCCCCCGGAAAGAGGCCGCAACAAAAGCATCGGCCTCCGAGCAGAGGTTGAGCAGCACCGCCAGGGCCATCATGGCGGCGATGGGCAGCCCGGCCACACTGTTCAGCGCCACGAAGCTCGACCGGTCGGCCAGCGTCTGCGCCACGGCGGCGATAAAAGCGCCGATCACCAGATAGTGGCCCACGGCCATA
This sequence comes from Desulfobacterales bacterium, assembly GCA_963668645.2. Taxonomy (GTDB): domain Bacteria; phylum Desulfobacterota; class Desulfobacteria; order Desulfobacterales; family UBA2174; genus UBA2174. Next base: position 469,627 of record CAXXWC010000018.1, on the reverse strand, counting down.
AAATCGTCGGCCGCATGGACAAAGGCCGCACCCACCTTGTCGAGCCACGACCGGCCGGCGCCACCATGGCATCCGCCACAGGTGCCGGCGGCCGCTTGCGGCAGGTCCTGAAAAACCGCCTCCCCGCCCGGCTTCGAACGGACGTCAATTGTCGCGCAATGCCGATGGGAGCATCCGCCGCGCTGCTGCAGGCATGCTTGCGGGTGCAGGGCGTCAACCTCGCGGAAAAGCCACCCCATCAGCAGGCCGATGGTCACGGCGATGACATACCCCGCAGCGAGTCTCATCAGGGCCACGCGCCAGTCGAAGCCGTAGGCCATGGCTGTCGAGACGGCCACCACCGGGTTGACCAGGGGGCCGCCGAGCAGGTAGCCGACAGCGGCCGACAACGGCAGCCCCTTGCCGGTCAATCGCCGTACCACCGGCACGACGGCGCACTCGCAGACCGGGAACACGATACCGGCGGCGGCGGCGATAAAGACGGCACACCACCGCCGGCGCGGCAGAAACGATGCCATGCGCTCGCGACTCACAAAGGCCTCGATCAAACCGCCCGCCAGGGACCCGATGAACATGAAGGGAAGCGCTTCCAGGACGATACTGAGAAAAACGACGGCCAGCGTGCTGCGGGTCTTGTCTTCGGGGCCGGCGGGCAAGGCCCAGATAGCTGCCAGGAGGAACAGAACCGGAAGGATTCCGGCCGGGCGGGCAAAGGCGCCGCGGACATCTTGCGCGTGGGAAGAATCAGTTTTCATGACAATCGACTTACCCCTTTTTCCCGCTCAAAGGTAGAGGCAAAGTGGCGGGAGTAAAAACTGCTTGACAAACAAAACGGTTCGTGCCATATGAATACCCTTACATAGATAGATGGCTCTAATTAATAAAGGGATGTCTTACGTCCTTCGGCCCTTGCGGCGCGAAGGAAGTGAAGGCGTAACCGGCGGCTATGGTCCGTTTCCGGTTGCGCCTTTTTTTTCGATCAATCCTCCACCACGGACGGGCCGGCTCAACGGCCTGGCGGCGATAACGCCGCGGGATTAAAAGGAGGCTCAATGACACTGGATCAGCTTAAACCCGGCAGCCACTGCCGCATCACGCGTCTTTCGGTGCGCGACCGGCTCGGCCAGCGCCTGATGGACATGGGAATCTATCCCGGGCTGCACCTGCGGGTGGTGCGCAACGCTCCTCTGGACGACCCGATGGAAGTGGAGGTCGACGGGCAGTTTGTCAGTCTGCGGCACGCCGAGGCCCGCTTCGTGGAGGTGGACGGCCGTGAAGCCTGACAAGGTCCTTTTAGCCCTGGCCGGACAGCCAAACTGCGGCAAGTCCACGGTCTTCAACGCCCTGACCGGCGCCAGCCAGCATGTCGCCAACTACCCCGGCGTCACCGTGGACAAGATGACCGGGTTCTACAAGCATGACGGATACAAGGTCGAGGTGGTCGATCTGCCGGGCACCTACAGCCTGACCTCCTACTCGCCCGAAGAGCGGGTGTCGCGGGATTTCATCCTCCACGAACGGCCTTCGGTGGTGGTCAACGTCACCGACGCCTCCAACCTCAAGCGCAGCCTCTATCTCACCTTCCAGCTTCTGGAGATGGAGATTCCGTTGGTTCTCAACCTCAACATGATGGACGTGGCCGATCGGCTCGGGATAGCCATCGATACGCAGCGACTGGCCGAGCGTCTGGGTGTGCCGGTGGTCCCCAGCGCCATGAAGTCCGGCCGCGGCAGGACGGAGCTTTTGGAAGCCGTGGCCGCCACCGCCGCCGACGCCGACCGGCGAAAACGGACCGTGCGTATCGACTACGGTGAAATGGAGCCCTTCTTCCGGGATATCGAGGACCGGTTGGCCGCCGCAACCGCTCTGGATCGGGTCTACCCCTTGCGCTGGTGTGCCATCAAAATGATGGAGGGCGACAGCGAAGTCGAACGCCTGGTGCGCGCTTCAAGCACTCAAGGGGAAGAAATCGTCGCTATGGTGCGAAAATTACGCAGCGACTTCGAGGCCCGCTTCGAGAACTCGGCCGAACTGCACATCACCCATCGGCGCTACCGCGAAGCGGACGACATCGAACGCCAGTGCGTCAAGGCCGGCCGCCAAGGAGCCGGCACCCTCTCGGACCGCATCGACCGGGTGGTGTGTCACCGCCTGCTCGGCCCCCTCTTCCTACTGGGAGTCATCTGGCTGCTCTACTACCTTTCCATCGTCCAGGGATACAACCTCACCAACTACACCTGGCCGCTGCTGGCCAAAATCCGCAGCCTGGCCGAGGCGGTCACGCCTCAGCCGGGGTTCATTGAGATCCCGCTGCTGCGGTCCTTTGTGCTGTGGTTCGTCGACAGCGTCAACGCGCTGCTCAACTACATTCCGATCTTCTTCATCCTCTTCGGGCTGATCGCCATCCTAGAGGACAGCGGCTACATGCCGCGCATGGCTTTTATCATGGACCGGCTCTTTTCCCGCTACGGGTTGCACGGGCAGTCGACCCTGCCCATGGTGCTCGGCGGGATCTACGTGGGCGGCTGCGCCGTGCCCGCGGTCATGTCCTGCAAGGGCATCCCGGACGAACGCTCGCGTCTGGCCACCATCCTGATCATTCCCCTGCTCAACTGCCTGGCCAAGGTGCCGCTCTACGTACTGCTGATCAATATCTATTTCGCCGCCCACAAGGCCTGGGCCATGTTCTTCATCTCCACCATCAGCCTACTGATGGTCCTGCCGGTCTCCAAGCTCCTTACCATGACGGTTCTCAAGGACAAGGAAACGGCGCCCTTCGTGATGGAGATGCCGCCCTACCACCTGCCCACGGTGCGCGGCGTGCTCGGCCGTGCGGTGGAGCGGGTCTGGCTTTTCGTGCGCAAGATTACCACCATCGTGGCAGCCGTGGCGGTGGTGATCTTCGTCTTGCTCCAGTTTCCGGGCATCGGTGCGCAGCGCCAGGCCCACTTCGAGGCGCAAAAACAAGAGGCTATGGAAGCCTTTTTAAAGAAGGCCGCCGCAACCCCCTATGCCGATGCTGTCCGCAGCGAGAACATCATGGAACTGGTCCAATACTGGGACGCATACAAAGACGCCAAGATGGCCGCCAACGACGAGACCTCCGTGGCGGCCCTCAACGCCGAATACGAAAAGCGCAACCCGCTTTTTTTTAAAATCGTGCAGCCGGAAAAAGACAAAGTCGCCAGGAAGATCAACAAGGCCTTCAAGGATCTTTACAAGCAGCGCAAGGGCTTGCTGCGCGAGATGCGCAAAGAACGCATCGACCGCAGCTTTCTCGGGCGCCTGGGCCAGTGGCTCGAACCGGCGACCCGCTTTGCCGGCTTCAACTGGCGTGTCAACGTGGCCTTGCTCAGCGCCTTTGCCGCCAAGGAGAGCAGCGTGGCCACCCTTGGCGCCCTCTACGAGCCGGAGCAGGAGGGCGAGGCCCTTGAGCAGCGCATGGCCAAGGGCGAGACGGGCTTTACGGCCCTGCACGCCCTGGCGCTGATGCTCTTCATGGTCCTCTACCCGCCCTGTCTGGCCACCTCCATCGCGGTCAAGCTCCAGGCCGGTTCGGTGCGCTGGATGCTCTTTTCCATGGGCTATCCCATGGCGCTGGGCCTCACCGTGGCGATCCTGGTGTTTTCCGGCGGCAGCGCCCTGGGCCTGAGCGGGCTTCAGGCCATGGTGTTCTTTTACGCCCTGGCTCTGGCGGTGACCATCGCCGCCGGGTTCATCGGCAAACCGAGTGATTACGTCTGAGCGTGGTTTTCAGTGCAATCTTATTCTGATCAAGGAGGAAGTATCATGAAAAGTAAAATCATCATCTGCGTCTTGGCATTGACCCTGGCGGCCGCCGGTGCGGCCCTGGCCCATACCCCCCTTTGCTCCTGCTATGAGAACGGCGACGGGACGGTAACCTGCGAAGGCGGGTTTTCCGACGGTTCGTCGGCCGCCGGCGTGCAGATGCGGGTGGAGGACGGCAGCGGCAAGGTCCTGATCAACGGCAAGATGGACGCCGACAGCGAGTTCTCCTTCAAAAAGCCCGCCGGTCCCTACACGGTCCACTTCGACGCCGGCGAGGGACATCACATCGAAATCGACGGCAAAGAAATAGTGGAATGATTCGGAACGTGAATGATTTCAAAAAGAAAAGGAATTAAGGTCATGAAGAAGAAAATCGTTGTGGCAACCATTCTGTCCCTCTTGCTGGCGGCCCCGGCCCTGGCCCACTTCCAGATGGTCTACACGCCGGAAAGCGCACTGGAAAAGGCCGATACCATCGACCTGAAGATCGTCTTCACCCACCCCTTCGAGGCCGGCCACACCATGAACATGGGCCAGCCCGAGCATTTCTTCGTAGTGCGCAAGGAAAAGAAAACGGATCTGCTGGCGACCCTCAAGCCGATCACCTGGACCAGCCTGACCAACAGCGGCAAGGCCTTCGAGGCCAGCGTCAAACTGCGCGGAATGGGCGACAACATCTTTTGCCTGGTTCCGGCCCCCTACTACGAGGAAGGCGAGGGGATCTACATCCAGCAGATCGCCAAGGCGGTGGTCAACACCGGCGGTTTGCCCACCGACTGGGACGCCGAGGTGGGCCTGCCGGCCGAGATCGTACCGCTGGACAAACCCTACGCCCTGTGGACTGGCAACGTATTCCGGGGTGTGGTCAAAAGCGCCGGCAAACCGGTGCCCGGGGCCGAGATCGAGGTGGAGTACCTCAACCACGCACCGCTGATGGACAAAAACGCCTTTGCCAAGGCCGCGGCGGTGCAAGCGCCCCAGGATGCTTTTGTGACCATGACCATCAAGGCTGGCGCCGACGGTGAATTTGCCTTCGGCATTCCCCGGGCCGGCTGGTGGGGCTTTTGCGCCCTGGGTGTCGGGCCGGACAAGGAGTTCAAGGGCAAGGAGCTTTCCCAGGACGCGGTGATCTGGGTCCAGGCCCATGACATGAAGTAAGATCCGGCGCATCGACCTGCCCCGGATTTTGAGCTGGGGGCACCGGAAGCCGCAACGCAGACGCAAGCGCCCTAAAATATAACTCCTCCTTCTTGCCCTGTGGATGCCCGGTGTCCCTTTCTTTTGACCTCTTGCGGACGGACGACGGTTTAAATGCGACACCGTTCGGTCTCATCCTGAATGATATGCAAACTTTTCTGGTTGTCCTTATTGTGGCCGTGGCTATCGGCTATCTGTGGCGCACCGTCGCCCGGAGCCTCAAGCAAAAGGCGCCGTCTTGCGGCTGCGGCGGGTGCAACGGTTGTCCGGCGGCCGGCTGCGACCGCTCGCAGGAAACAGACGGCCGATGAAGCGCACCGAACAGATCGTCGCCGTACGGCATGCCATCAACGGCCGCCTGCGCCTGCGCGTGCCGTTGATCGGCCGCAGCCGGCAGGCACGTGAAGCGCTTGCAACGCTGCTGGCGGCCATGGACGGGGTACGGCACACGCGTATCAACGCGCTCTGTTGCGGCTTGGTCATTCGCTACGATCCGCAGACCCTTTCCCGCTTCGCGATCACATCGGCCGTTGCCGACTTTGCCCGCCGGCGCTGCACATCAACTATAGCGGACACGGCCGTCTCTGCCGGCCCACCGGGCCCGGAGCCGCAGGAACTCGTCTCGGCGCGGCGGCGCTTTGCGGGCCTCACCGCACTGGCCGGTGTCGTCTTCGTGCGCCAAGTGGTGCTGGGGCTGCCGGTCGCCGCGACCCTGACCAGCCCCCTGGGGGTGGTGGCCGCTCTGGCGGCCCTGCCCCTGGTCAAAGCCGGCCTGGCCGACCTGCGCCGTCGGCACGTTTCTCTGGAAAGCTTTCTCGGCGCCAGCATCGTTGCCGCCGTGGCGGCTGGCGAGGCTCTGGCTGCATTGGAAATCCTCTGGATCACCAGCGCCGGCACCCTGTTGCAGGCCTGGATCACCGAACGCTCGCGGCGCAGCATCCGCAGCATTCTGCAGGTGACCGAAAAGGAGACTTACGTCCTGCGCGACGGGGTCGAGGTCGGCATGGCGGTGAACGACGTGAAGCCGGGCGATACGGTCGTTTTGCACACCGGCGAAAAAATCGCCGTGGACGGGCGGGTCGTGCGGGGCGGTGCGCTGGTGGACGAGGCCTCCATCACCGGCATGAGCGAGCCGGTGGCCAAACAGTCCGGCGACAATGTCTTTGCCGGCACCTTCGTACGCCAGGGGGTGATCTATGTCGCAGCCGAACAGGTCGGCGATCGCACGTACCTGGCCAGAATCCTGCGCATGGTGGAAGACTCCCTGGAAAACCGGGCGTCCATCGAAGGGGTGGCCGACCGGCTGGCCAGAACCCTGATCAGGGCCGGGTTCGCCGTCACCCTGGCGACCCTGGCGCTCACGGGCAGTCTCTGGCGCGCCTTTGCCGTGATGCTGGTGATGGCCTGTCCCTGTGCCACGATCCTGGCCGCCTCCACGGCTGTCAGCGCGGCCATCAGCGCCGCGGCCCGCCGCCACATCCTCATCAAAGGCGGACGCTACCTGGAGGAAATCGATACGGTCGATGCGATCTGCTTCGACAAGACCGGCACCCTGACCACCAACCGGCCCGAAATCCGGCAACTGGTCAACCTCGACGGCCTTTGCGAGAACGAACTGCTGCACCTGGCCTGCGCCGCCGAGATGCACAACCGCCACCCGTTGGCCCTGGCCATCCAGGAAGAAGCCCGCCGGCGGGGCCTGGCGCCCATTGCCCACACCGTGTGCGAGTACATCCTCGGCAAGGGAATGCGGGCGGTGATCGACGGCGAGGAAGTGCTGGTGGGCAGTCACAAGCTTATGGCGCAGTTCGGGGTCGGCCTCGATGCGATCAAACGGCACCTGGAAGCGGTCAAAACCCAGGGGCTGACCCAGGTCTTCATCGCCCGCAACGGAAAACTGCTCGGGGTGATCGGTTTCGCCAACCAGGAACGGCCGGACCTGAAACCCCTTCTGGCGCACCTCAAAAACCGGGGAATCCGCAAGACGGTCATGATTACCGGGGATTCCAAATACACGGCCCTGGATCTGGCCGGCCGGCTCAACTTCGACGAGTGCCGCTACTCGGTGCTGCCCGAGGAAAAGGCCCGCATCGTCGCCGGATTGAAGGCGGACGGGTACCGGGTCTTGATGGTGGGCGACGGAATCAACGATGCCCTGGCCCTGGCCGAGGCCGACATCGGGATCGCCATGGGGGCCGGCGGGGCCGAGGTGGCCATCGAGGCGGCGGACATCGCCCTGGTGCGCGACGACCTGGCCGGGGTGGTCTACGTGCGCGACCTGTCCCGCCAGACCCTCAGGGTGGTCTACCAAAATTTCTGGATCGCCACCGGCTCCAACATCGCCGGCGTGGTGCTGGGCGCCCTGGGCCTGCTTTCCCCGGTCATGGCGGGACTCGTGCACATTACCCATACCATTGGGATCCTGGCCAATTCCAGTCGCCTGCTCACCTACGCCCCCGGCCGGCCATCCCCGTCGGGACCCAGGCGTGAAACCGGCCGCCAAGCGGGAATCACGCCCCAGCGCCCCCGCAACGACCGCGCCAGGCGGGAAGCGAAAACCCGGGACCCAGGCCTCGCGCCTTTATCCGGTAGCGCCCGGCGACAATCTCAACCTACAGCCGAACAAGGAAGATAACGATGAGCGACTGCAAAGAAGACCCAAGCCATGCGGCGGCTGAAAGCAGCGCGGCGGCAGGCCATGCGACCGCCGGCGCCTCGCATCCAGGGGCCATGAACGCCTACGATATTCCCCGCTACAACGCTGCCGGATACGTCCTGGGGCGGCCCCAGGCGCCCAACGATCCCATGTCGGCCGGCATGCTGCACGGGTCGCCGGCCCCTGCCCGCGACGCCTACGCAGGCTTTATGCCGCCGCCCCCGGGAACTGGGTACGCAGGGTATGCCGATGCGTACACCATCCACGGGCCCGGCCCGATCCCCGGTTATCCACCGCCCCAGGCAGGAGGCGCTCCAGGCGTTGCGCCCGGATACGGCCCGTTCGTCAATGGAGCGGCCGCCCAGGGATACGGCCCGGCGGCATCGGGCTATCCCGGCTACCCCCCGCCCCAGGGGTCCGCCGGCGGCACGGTCCCCGGATACGGTTCCGCGCAACCGAGCGAGCCGGCCTCCCAGCCCCGTGATCCGTCTGCCGACAAGGCTCAGGGCAATGCCCACGGCCGGATCGCCGAGGTGGTCAAGGACATCGCCAACGGACAGACGCCGGACGCGGAAAAAATGGCGGCCCTGTTTGACGGCTTCGACGGCCAGTTCTGGAAAGGCGCTCTTGCCGGCGTTCTGGTCACACTGCTGTTCACCAATGAAACGGTCCGTTCCGGAATTTCCGGCGCCTTCGGCACCATTTTGGGCGGTTTCAAAAAGCAGGGCGATCAGCAACCCGATGATAGCGCAACCACCTGACCGGACGCCGTCTGAACGGTGGGCGACTGCAACGATACCCGTAGAAAGGAGACACTGAAATGGTGGACCCCCGCAATGCTCAGTACCCTGCTCCCGGCACACCAGCGGTGCACAGGCCCCCGTCGCTGGCGCCGGCCGTTGCCATGGGCGGCGTCGGCCTGGTCGTCGGCGCGGCCGGCGCTTCGGCCGCCAACATCCGCCGGGTGAAAAACGGCGAGATCGAGGCCGGCCTGGCCCTCAAGAATGTAGTGCGCGAATCGGCCGGCGCCGCCCTGGCCACGGCGGCCGCCACCCTGGTGGTGCGCACGATCGGGGTTTCAGGGGCGGTGTCGGCAGCCGGCATGTTGGCTGCGGCCACCGCCGTAAAATATTTCTACGACGGCGCATTCCAACCGCCGCAAGCACAGGAGACGGCCGGCCCGGAATCATCCGGCCCACAAAAGCCCGCCAAGAAACGACCGGCCGTCAAAAGCCGGGAAAAAACGCAAAGCGGTCAAACCGAGACCGGCAAGGAGAAATGATGCAGACCCCATATCCATATCCTCAGCAGGCGGGATACGCCCCCCAGCCACAACCGGCCCCTGAGGCGGCCAGGGTCCACGATGGCAACCCGGTCTATGCACACGATCCCGGCACGGCGGCTCAGCCCCCTCCCCTGCCGCCCGACGCGCCGCCGCCATCCACCAGAGCGTGGCTTGACTGGACCCATCCGAGCTTTATCACCGGATTGCTGGCCGGCACCGGCGCCACCCTGCTGGTCACCAGTCCGAAGGTGCAAAACGCGGTAGTCAGAGGTGCGGTGGCTGCCTGGTCCGCCGTGGTCGGCGGAATCGAAGAAATCAAGGAGCGGATTCGGGACGCCAAGGCTGAAAAAAGCCAGAGTTAAACCCGCGCAGGCAGCCCCGGTAGCCGTATACGCTGCCTGCTTTTCACTTCCTGCCGCCCGCACTTCGGGTTTGCGCCCACCGCGGCGGGTCAGAGGCGAGCCAAAATGACGGACAAGGTGATTCCCATGCCACAGAGTAAAAAGCCCGGCAAACAACCGCTCATTTCGGCGCGGGGAAAACGCGACCTGGCCAAGTTCGGCATGGTGGCCGCCATGGGCACGCTCGTGGCCACCGGTTTCATGAGCCGCCAGGCCAGCCGGCTGCACATCAGTTCCGGCCTGGCCCTGATCGGCTTCTCGCTGTGGCACTGGTCACTGTATCAACCCAAATCCCAGTCGAGATGAACAGCCGCCGTGACGCAAGCCCTCAATGACGCCCGGCGCCTGCACATCGCCCATGAACTGCCCGGAAGAATCCGGGTGCATTGTCCGCCGCTTCACGACCCGCTGCTCGATGCCGTTTATGTCCAGGCGATCATCGAAAACCTGCCCGGCGTCCGGCATGCCCGGATCAACCGCCGGGCGGCGAGCGTGGTTGTCGCTTACGACGACCGCCCGGAAAACCGGGAAAAGGTCCTTGCCACCCTGGCAAACCTGCCGGCCGAGGCCTACTGCGCCGCCCCGGATGACGACAGGAGCGGCCCGGAACTGGCCGATGTCCTGATCAAGAGTGCGCTCACCGTTGCCGGCCTCAAGATTCCGGCCCCGGTGGCCGCCCCTCTGAGCGTGATGCTCGGACTGCCGACCATCATCGGCGGACTCGACGCCCTTTTTCACGAGGGTGTCAAGGTCGAGGTCCTGGACGCCGCGGCCGTCGGCTTTTCCCTGGCCCGGGGCGACTACTTCACTGCCAACACCATCGTTTCGCTGCTATCTCTCGGCGCCCACCTGGAAACGAGTTCGGAAAACCGTTCCACGGCCCTGCTCAAAAGCCTGCTGCGCCCCACGGTGGAACATGCCTGGATCGAACGCGACGGGCGCGAGATCTCCCTGGCCCTGGAGCGGGTCGTCATCGGCGATACGGTGATCTGCGGCCCGGGGGACATCATCCCGGTGGACGGTCCGGTGGTCCAGGGCGAGGCTTCGGTAAACCAAAGCGCCATCACCGGCGAATCGGTCTCTGTCCATCTCTATCCCGGCCAGGAGGCCCTTTCCGGTTCGGTAGTGGAAGACGGCCGCATCAAGATCGAAGCCCGACTGGTGGGGGCCGAAACCAGCATGGCCCGGATCACGCGGTTTCTGGAGAACTCGCTGCGGCTCAAATCCACCTCCCAGACCCGCAGCCAGGAGCTGGCCGACCGCCTGGTACCGGTGACCCTCGCCCTGGGCCTGGCCGTCTTTTTGCTCACCGGGGACATCTCCAGGGCCGCGGCTGTGCTGACCGTCGATTATTCCTGCGCCATCAAACTGGCCAATCCCATTGCGGTCAAGACCGCCATGTACCAGGCGGCCCACCGCGGCGTGCTCATCAAGGGGGCCCAGGCCCTGGATGCACTGGTGCGCATCGACACCCTCGTCTTCGACAAAACCGGCACCCTGACCGACGGTCTGCTCGACGTCACCGATGTGATTCCCGTCGGCGACCTGACTGCCGCCGATCTGTTGGCCCTGGCCGCCGGCGCCGAGCAGCACTACGCCCATCCGGTGGCCCATGCCGTGGTGCGGGCCGCCGGCGACCGCGGACTGCTCATTCCGGCCATGTCCAACGTGGACTATATCGTGGCTCACGGCGTGTCTGCTTTCGTGGATGGGCAGCGGGTGCTGGTGGGCAGCCAGCACTTCCTCGAAGAAGACGAAGACGTGGATTGCAGCGGCGTGCACCAAACGGCCGGCAGGCTCCGCCGCGAAGGCAAGAACCTCCTTTTTGTCAGCCGGGCCGGTGTACTGACAGGACTGATCGCCCTGCGCGACGATCTGCGGCCGGAGGCCGCGGCGGTCCTGAACGGCCTGAAAAAGGCCGGCGTCGAACGGATCGTGGTGCTGACCGGCGACCATGAACAGACGGCCCGGGCAGTAGTGGGCAAGCTTGCCGAGGTGGACGACCTTTACTGGGAGATGAAGCCGGAAGACAAGTCCCGCATCGTCCGGGAACTGATCGAAAACGGCCGTACGGTGGCCTTTGTGGGCGACGGGGTCAATGACGCACCGGCCCTGGTGACCGCCCAGGTGGGGATCTGTATGCCCGGCGGATCTGAACTGGCCAAGGAGTCGGCCCTGGTGATCCTGCTCGAAGAAGACCTCGGGGACCTGCTCACGGCGCTGCAGGTGGTGCGCGACGCCCACCGGGTCATCGAAAACTGTTTTTCTTCGGCGGTGGGATTCAATTCGCTGATCCTGCTGCTGGCGACCCTCGGTTTTCTTGCCCCGGTCGGCTCGGCCCTGCTGCACAACCTGAGCACCGTCGGTATCCTTGGTTACGCCGCCCTGGGCAACCGCCACCCCAAGAAAGCCTCTTCTCCCGCCTGAATCAATTTCACAGCACGTTTTCGGATGTGATCGGACCGATCGGTCGCATCCGTCTGATCGGTCGGATCGGTAAGATGTCCAAACCCGGGGTTGACACACCGGTTTGCACAGGGTATGGAGTGTTATAAAACTGTTACACTGTAATTAATCAATAGCAGAGAAATGAATATTCCACTCAACCCCGAAATCGCCGCCATCCGACGCCGTTACGGCCTTTCACTGGCCCAGTTCGGGTCGCTCGTGGGAGCACCGGCCGCTTCGGTCAAGCGTTGGGAAGAAGGGGTAGCCCCCCGTGAACAGTTTTTCTTTCAGCTCTATCTCGTGATCGGGCTGATCAAGAGCCCGGACGATGTCTTCTTCGACCTGGGCCGCCAGGGGATCCAGCTCGACAAAAGCCGGTGGGAGGTCTTCGCCGGCCTGGTCATGGGGGCGGGCCGCAGCATCGAGCTTGCCGGCGAGATCGGGCTCGAGTCTCCGGAGGTGGCCCAGACCCTGATCACAGGGGTCCGCGGGCTGTTAACCCTCATCGCCGGCGCTTTTGCGGCAAAAAACCCCTTGGGCAACAAGATGAGTGCCAGCCTGGCGACCCGCATCGCAACTTTTCTCAAGTGAGGCCCGGATGGCTGAAATCAAACTCAAAGAACCGGACGACGACCTGCTCCCCCTGCTGCGCCGCTGCAGCAGCGAAGAACTCGACAACCTGGTCGGCTACCTTACCCAGCGCGGCGGGATCACATCCCAACTGGAAGCGACGGCGGCCTATCGGCAGTGGTTTCCGGAGCATGCCCGCTATGCCGATGAAATCGCCGCCGAAATCCAGAAATTCGGCGGCAACACCGTCCTCAACATTATGCGCGGCGGCGTCGGGGTCGCTTATCGCGATATCGTGTGCACCGTGTCCGGCCGGCTGAAGGTCAAAGCCGATCGCAACGGGCCGGTGGCACGCATCGAGGAGCAGATCCTGCTCAAGGTGCTGGAACAGTCCTGGGAAAAGATGAGCACGAATGAAAAGCAGGCCCTGCTCGAGGGGATCCTGCCCGAAACCGGGGCCGCCGGACTTCCCCGGGAATTTCCCACGACGCTCGTTCAGGCGGCGATCATCGCCGGTGGGGGGCTGGCCGCCTACCAGCTCTGGCTGATCGTGGCCGGGGCCGTTTCCCGGGCCACTTTGCAGCGGGGGATATCCTTCGTGGCCAGCGCCGCGCTCAGCCGCTGGGCCGCGGCCTTCGCCGGTGCGGTCGGCCTTGGGATCGCCGCCCTGTGGACCTTCTTCGACGTGCTGGGGCCGGCCTACCGGGTGCTCATCCCCTGCGTGCTGCACATCGCCATGCTGCGGCAGCTCTACGCACTGCGCGACAACGGCGGCGAACCGGCAGCGGTCCCCGAAGGCAGCGGCGACACCCAGAGAGAGATCCTGTTTCGCAAATTCCGCTAAAGGAGGTGACATGATGCTCAGAACCATCCTCGGTTTCGCCGCAGGGTTCGTGACGGCCCGTCTGGTGGCACAAAGCGGCAGTGTAAAAAAGTTCAAGGAGATTGCCAGGGAAAAAGCGGCCAAGATGGCTGCGGCGAGCAAAAAGGCCGCCGACGCGGCCCGCGAAGAGTGGCGCCGCCAACCGGACGACGAAACCACCGCCCCGGATGAAGGGCAGGGCTGAGGCCGGGCACCGGGTCCGGATCAGGACAAGGGCGGCTGGCGGCCGGGATGGCTGCACTGCATCCCGCAAATCGGTGAAAAGGAGGTAATGCTATGCATATTCCGCTGTTGTGGAACCCGTTGGGGTGGGCCGTGCTCGGCGTGGCCGGCTATCTCGTCTACCGGGCCGGGAAAAATGCCGGCAAGCAGGAAGGGCAGAAGAAAGCCGCGCAGGACTGAACGCAGCGATCGTTTCCCGGGGGAGGGGCTTCTGCCCCCCCTTCCAGTTCGGATAGCATAAAGATGTTTGAATTATCTATCATCATGCGCTATACTCCCTCGCTAAGTTTGTTGACTTAAGCTTTCAATCCGTTCCGGGTGGCGATGAATTTCAGCACAGGGCTTGCTGCCCTGCGGGATGCCATTTTGCATGCCGCGCATAGGACTGAAGCTCGCGGCATCCTGACCGCCGGACCGGCCAACCATAACAAAAAACGGTGCTCTGGAATGGATATGCCCCTGAACGAAGCCCCCTTCGACTGGCCGCTGACGCTGGTCGCCTTTACCGATGCGCAGATGGAAAACCAGTTCCTGCGCCTCGGCCTCGCCCGGGGGCGTACCCTGGTTCGGGAAGACGAAGAGATCCTGTTGCAGCCGGTGCGGGTGCGCACTGCGCAGGCAGAGGTCGTGCTGGGAGGCCGGATGGCCATGCGCGTGATCGTCCATCTGGACGACGGGCGCCGGATGCCCCTGAGCGACATGCGAGCCGGGCAGACCGGCCACATCGAAGGAACCACCGCCCTGGGCCGGCTGACAGAGGTTCTGGCGGAGCTGGAACTCCACCCGGACGAACCGGTGACATGTGTTCGCAAGCTGCCGCGCATGGACTACATCGTCCGGGTGGACCGCAGCCGGCGCGAACGGATCACCGAGGGGATGGCCGCCAAGATCGGCGGCCGCATCGGACAGCGGCTCGTGCAGTTCGTTTCAGCCGGCAGGGGGCAGCCGTTCCTGGTGGAAACAATCCTCGGGGGCGAGCGCGCCGCAGAAGCCCTGGCGGCCAAGGGGATTTTACCGGGCCGAACCATCTCTCTGGAAGCGGTGGCTCCGGGCCAGACCATCGCCCTGACCACTCACGAACCGGTAGTGGTTACCACCGACGACGGTTTGCACCTGCATCTGCACCCGAACCAGGCCCGTGGCATCAGGGTGCAACCGAAAGGAGTCCCATGAAACCGCTCCGCCCTGGCAGCGTCTTGAACTTAGTCGGTGAAACCCGGCAGCCGTTCTTTACCCGCCGCCGATCCGGGATCGGCAGGATTGGGCAGATCGTCATAGCGGCGGCTATCTGTGTTGTCTTTGCATCCAACGCCGGTGGCCATTCTCTTTTCATCCAGTCCGGACGGCATCAGGTATCGGAGGGCAAGGCGTCGCCGCTTTTCTTCTGCTACGGGCACCACTTCCCGGTGGACGACGCCGTTCGCCGCCAGAAACTGGCCTATGTGCGCGTCATCGCTCCGGACCGCGCCACCAGCGACATCGCCCTGCGCGACGAACGGTCCCTGCATTCCTATCTGGTGAGCTACGACCAGCCGGGCACATACGTCCTGGTGGCCGAGACCGCCCCCGGCTATTTCGCCATGTATATCGACAAGAAGGGACGCAAGCGCCACTCGCTGAAACCGATGTCCGCTTTCGCCGGCCGGGCGACCAAGATCCTTTCGAGCATGCGCAGCAGCCAGTGGGCCAAGTCCTATGTCTTTTGCGGGAACCCGTCTGTCCCCTTTCCGGCCCGGGTCGGCCTGCCCCTGGAACTGGTTCCGGCAACCGACCCGTCCCAGCTCAAGCAGGGCGACAATCTGAGCCTTCAGGTCTATCGCAACGGGGCCCCTTACAGCGGCGAGGGCTTCTGGGACGCGACCTACAACGGTTTTTCCACCGAGGCCGAGGACATGTACATCCAACGCACGGCCTGCACCGGCGGCAAGTTTGTCGTGCCCATCGATGTCACCGGCCGCTGGTTCGTCCGCTTCTTCTCCAAGATCCCGGCTCCCGCGGAAAAACGGAACGAATTCCTGGCCGACAAACAGACCACCACCCTGGTGTTCGAGGTGCGCAACGCGCGCAAGCGCCCCAAGGCCGAAGACCATTGAGATCCTTGCACTCCTTACCCGAACCCTTCTTTTCCGGGGTATCCCAGGGCAGCCGGAAAAAAAGCGATTGACAAGGCCGGGCGTCTTTCGCTCTCATAATTTTCGGCAAAAGGGGGTTAAAGATGAAACCACTGCGCATAAAAGACCTGCCCCTCAATGGTGCAGAACTGGATATGGCCAGGGAGAAAAACCGAAAGAATCCCGAATCAAGACGCCTCAATCCGGGATTTTTGACTTGAACCGGACCCTTTGCCTCCGCAACCTGGACCGTGATTGCGTGCCGAAATGAATAAACCAGATAGAGCCGAACTTCGCCCATTACGCCAATCTGACGTGGCCGCTGTCCACCGCTTGATCAATCAGACCATCGATTCGTGCTACCCTGGCGTATATCCCCCGCGTGCAGTCGCGTTTTTCAGGAAATTCCACACCGAGGACAGGATTTCACAGCGCCTTTGCGACGGAGTGGTTGTCGTTATCGTGCGTGATCGTGAATTTCTTGCCACAGGTGCACTGGTCGACGGTGACATCTTCGGCGTATTCGTTCATCCCGGGTTCCAGCGTCGGGGGTACGGCAGAACGATTATGCATGCACTCGAGGGCCAGGCACTCCAGATCGGGCATGACGAGGTCGTGCTGAGCGTATCCCTTCCTTCACGCGCTTTCTACGAAGGTCTCGGCTATGAGGTCATTGAAGACTGTTTCATGGATGTCGGTGAGGGCCAACGTCTCGACTTCTGGAAGGCCAGAAAGAGACTGAAGGCTCAATAGACTTCATGCGGAGCGCGAAACCAAGCCCAATGGGTGGGGTGCGGTTGCCCGGACGCTTATGTAGTAGATCCACTAAACAACATCAAACTTTGGGTCATTAAGTAATAGTTGTTCATTTTTCTTGATTGAGCGGGTAAGGCTCGCAATTTTTCATACGATCAGAAATCAAAGATTTCTTACAGACATCATGGCCTTTAGATTATCTATCGGCGCGTCTTGGGGGACATCACAACCAGTGCTTAAAATAAAATTCTTCTTTCCAGCCATCTCCTTTATCATCTCTATGCTTTTTTTTCTGATATTTTTCGGATCGCTAAGGGTTATAACTGTAACAGGATCGATATTACCAATCAGCACAGTATTTCCATTCAATTTTGAGTATGCATCTGGCATACTGACCTGTTTGTCTAGACTCAAGCCATCGGCTCCTGTTGATTCCATTTCAGATATTAAGTGATTGGTATCACCACAAATGTGAAGCACGCTCATTTTAGTGATACAAGAAATAATTTTCCTACAATATTGACCCGAAAATTCCATAAATTGTGCCGGGGATATCATCATGGCCGACGGTTCTAGAATACAAATCATATCAGCCCCTGAAACTTCCAGTGAAGAGATATATTTAATAATTAATTCCGTCGTTTTTTCAAGAATATGATGCAAAATAGCTGGCTGCTTCCTTGTGCATTTCATTGCATGCTTCAAATCCATTATCTCACCAGCCAGCGTAAAAGGTCCAATGACGTATACGCATATAGGAACATCGATTGCCTTTTTTAAACCCCTAACGACTTCTGCAAAAAGAGGCATTCGACCACCGATATCGGTTTTTGAAAAAATTTCCTCTAATTTGGAAAAATCCTCTAACACAGGATTTGAAACAGCTGGAGGATCGTTGTCTGAAAATATAAGATCACATCCTAAAAATTCAGCTTCCACCGTTAAATCCATCATTACAAACATGGCGTCCGGCTTAATTTCTTCGTATAAGGCAACCAAAGCAGATGTCTGAATCGCTGCATCTGTAAGACATTCCTTTAAGGTTTTCCCTACAAGCTTCGCACCTGGATTTCCAACAAGGGGCACAATTGGAACGTAACCTGCGTTCTTAACAAATTCTTTTAAATTATTCATCTTTTAATATCCTCGTCATAATTCATTATTGAAATAAATATGCAAATTCTGCACTTTTTGTCAGCCGCTTTCAACTGCTATTTCCTTTCGTCTACCATAGTGGCGCCAACAATAACGAAAATCTACAAATTCCGACCTTCACTTCGACAAGGGTCATATTTTCCTCTTAGCTACACTTCGGGCGTGATCAATTCTGCTAAATTCGGAAACTGGTTCTACATATGATGGGATTGCATTTCCCAAACAAATTAAGTTCTATAATGGTGATCTGTTATCAATTTTATATCTGCATCCAAATCATGCGAAATGGGTAATTACCTTCGTTTCTCGAACCCTCCATAAAGAATTTTAAGAAATTCATATTGAACTTTTAAAAAACAATAAAAACTCTTTTTGAGACGCTCTTTCTTTCCGCATCCATTTTCTTAAAAAGTTCCGCGAATGTTGTTCATTCGCTCTTTGTTTTCGCAGCGTCATGAATTCCGAAAGTCTATCCATAATAATGCTCATACATTGCCGGCTGTCTATTTATCCAAACGTTTTAACATTTCAACGGCAGCATCAATTACAGTACCTGCGTTTTCGGCATATCCGTCCGCCCCAAATGCCTTTGCGATTTCTATGGTCACCGGTGCGCCCCCTATCATTATACCAGCCTTAGGAGCTGCTTCTCTGATCATTGGTATAGCCTTTTTCATTCCCATCATAGTGGTTGTCATCATAGCAGACATCGCTACAACATCTGCATCAAGCCTGCCTGCTTCATCTGCAAACTTTAACAGCGGGACATCCTTACCCAAGTCAAAAACTTTAAAACCTCCTACATCCAGCATTAATTTAACAATATCTTTACCGATATCGTGAATATCACCTTGCACGGTGCCTATAATGACCAACCCCTCACCTCTGCTTTCGCTTTTTTCTATATGCGGTTGCAGCACATCCAAACCTAGCTGCATTGCCTCCGCACATAATAATACCTCTGGCACAAAGTACTCTTTCTTGTCGTACAGATCACCAACAATCAACATGCCTTTCGATAATCCGTTCAAAATAGTCTCAACAGGGTCTAAGCTTAAATCTATGGAAACCTGAGCCAAATCTTTTACTTTATCTTCATTAAATTCTACAACAGCATCGCTCATCTGTTTGTATAAATCTTCCTTAATAATCATTTTTTATCCATGCCTCCTTAGCATATTTTTTATTTTTTCAGTTACCGGAATAGAGTTATATATTCATATGGCCTAATAATCTTGGAATAATTAGAGTAATTTCAGGGAATATTGTCAAAATGATTAATGCGAATATAATTGTGATAATAAATACGAAAACTTTTTTTGAAAGTCTTTCAAGACTTATTCCTGCAACATTTGAACCTACGAACAGGTTTACTGCAATCGGTGGGGTTATTTGAGCCACTGCAATATTTACTGTCATCAGTATACCGAACCATATCGAATTCCAATGAAAATGAATCATGATTGGAATAAAAATGGGTACGAAAACATAGTAAATCGAAACGGGATCAATCAACATGCCGGCAATAATAATTAATATCTGTATAAGGATCAGCGCAATATACGGATTTTCACTTACGCTTATGATAAAATTCGCAGATATTTCCATGATACCAAGCACGTGTCCAACCCAAGAAAATATGGCTGCAAATGCCACGATAATCATTACTATAGAAGACCCGACACATGAATCTACCAATAGCTGATACAATCGCTTAAATTTCAAATTTCGATATACGAAGAAACCTATGAAAAGACCATAAAAAACCCCAACTATTGCAGCCTCTGTAGGAGTGAATATTCCAGAATATATTCCTCCAAGAATGATGATCGGAGCAAGAAAACCCCAGATGGCATCGACAAAAACTTTCCATATTTCTCTCCAAGATCTAACCAGAATTTCTCCTCGATATTTATTTTTCTTTGAAATAATCAAGGCAGTTACGGCAATACAAAAGCCTGTCAGAATTCCCGGAATAACTCCTGCGCTAAAGAGCGCTGTAACCGAATCCCCTGTAATTGTACCGTAAATTATAAGCGCTATACTAGGTGGAATAACAATAGCTAGCCCTGACGAAGAACATATCAAGGCAGTGCTGAAATCCACCGGATATCCTTCTTTTTTCATTAGTGGGATCAACATCGATCCAAGAGCTGCGACCGTTGCAGGTCCCGAGCCTGAAACAGCTCCCCAAAAGAGAGCTGCTATTACTACAACTACCGCAAGACCGCCATATAATGAGCCCACAACGATTTTAAAAAAAGCTATGATTTTTTCAGCGATTCCAACTTCGGTTAATATCACCCCAGCTAAAATGAAATATGGTATTGCCAACAGAGGGAATTTTCCAATCCCGCCGTATACATTTGGCGCAAAAATATAGAATCCTAAGGAATTTATGATAATAAGAAAGGTTCCTGCAACTCCTAAAGATATTGCTATAGGTACCCCCAAAAGGAGAAGCACAAAAAACACTAAAAATAATAATATTGTCTGTTCCATTATTCACCGTTCCCTTTTACTTTTCTTCTATACGCCTGCCATATCCTAAAAATAATGAGCAACGAAAATATTGGAACCCCCAAAGTATACCAGAAAACTGGAATGTCTAAAGCATCGGATGTTGTCTCTAACTCAATTTCAGATATTATTTGATCTATGGAGCAGTATATTAAAAGCCCAAATAGTCCAATCGATAAAGCCATTGAAAGGCGTGACAGAAAATTCTGTAATTTTTTTGATAATTTTTCTACAAAAAATGACACCATAACATGACTATTCCGCTTAAATGCAACGGCAGTTCCTAAAAAAGTTGACCAAACAAAAGCATTCAAAACGAGTTCCTGTGAAAATGAAATCGAATAGTGAAATAGATATCTAGAAAGTACGTTCCCGAATGCAAGGCATGCCATAAAAGTCATCAATAGGGCGCATAAAAATTCTTCAATCTTATCGAAAAGGATTCTTAAATTCAATTTGTTCCCCTTTAATTTTGATGCTTTCTTAAAAATCATAATATAGAAAACCGACATCAGATCCGTGCGTTAATATTTTTTGGCTACAATTTTATTTGGTTAAAGTGAAAAAACATGGCTTTTACACAAGCATCAATCTTGTTTGTCCCACTGGTGAAAAAGGAACCCTGTCATCAAGTTGCAGGATTCCTTCTCATTTCCATTCTATCTTTATTCATATTGAGCGATAATTTTTTCTGCTGAATTTACGAGATCTGTTCCGATTTGCTCTTTCCATTTGTTGTATACATCTTTAGTCCTATCCTTAAATTCATTCCAATTTGCTTTATCGATTTCTGTAATTTTTATTCCATGATCCTTGAATTCTTCAAAAACGTCTTCCATGAAAATTGAATTGCCGGGTCCTTTTATGCCTGTTACGTAATTTAAAAGACCCCTGCGGGCATCTTCTTTTTGGTATTTAGACCATTTGATAGCTGCCTCTTTAATTATTTTTTTATCTTCTGAACTGAAATCCATCCAGGATTTCTTGCTAACCCCAAAGATAATTGGATCGATTACATAATCCCAAATAGATATATGTTTAGTGCTATGGCCACACAATTTGGTTGGATTTTGCCCCGGATAAAGCCGCAGAAGCGCGCTGTGAGATTCGAACGGGAAGATCCGGTATTTTTGTCAGTGCTTTAAAACCAGGCAGAATGCGATCGGCATCCGCGGCCGGTATCAGCTCCTCGGAAGCCGAGGTTCGATCCAAATCAGCAAACAGGGCTTCGATATTGGGCCGGCCGTCGAGCAGGATTTTCATGTAGTCGGGGTTGGACAGATTTTTCACCAACGGGGTATCGGCCAGCATGGTTTGCAACGCGCGGTGCATGCGATTATCGCCGGTACGGCGGCGATGATCCCGGCGCAAGCTGCGAAAGAACTGTTCCAGGATGTTGTTGGTCCGCTGGGGATAAACCACCTGCGGCCCCGAAGGGGTCTGCACGTCAATCGGGTCGGCAAACAGTTTGTCGTGATACTTGTCGATCTGTTCGGCCAGTTTGCGGCACAGCGGATCGGCTGCCAGCTTTGCTTCGGCATCGAGACGGTGACGGAATTGGCCAACGCTCTGGCGGATACTTTCCATCGCGGGTGCGGCACCATCATCGTTGAGGCCGTCTCGGCCTCCGGAAGGTGCGATGCGCATGGCTTGGCGAAGCTGATCAAAGAGCCGGCAACGCCAGCGTAACGAGTCGAGGCTTTTTTCGAAGACCGGATCGGCGACGACATCCATCACCTTTCGTGCCAGGTGGACAAACAAGCGGCTGCCGGCCACGTTGTCGCCGGGAAGTGTCTGTAGCAGGCGCGGCAGGCAATCGAGCAGGATCATAAGCCGTTCGGCCAGTACCAGCAAGGGGCGATCGAAAGGAAAGCCGTAGCCATCGCCGCAGTGTTTGGCCTGCAAGCTCCACAGCGATAGTGCATAGACCGCCGCAGGGGTCGTGAGACTCAAATCGGCAGCCGTTTGGGTGCCCGCCAGATACATCGCCAGGGCGTTCGGCTCGGCCAGTAACCGACGGGCGTGGCGGGCCAACGCACGGAACCGGGTGCTGAACGCATGGCGACGCAGGCAGCCACGAAGCTCGCGGTAGGCCGGCTCGATCAGGTCTTTGCCCGCATCGCGCAAGAAATGAAAGTGGCAGACAAAGTCTTTGCTTGTGGGGAACACGGCCCCGACCGCCTTGCAGATGCCTGTGCCCATGTCATGCACACAGGCGATCGGATCGCCATAGTCGTCTTTGATCTTTTCCAAAAACGGGATGATCTGAGCGGCGTGTTCACTGGGCACCTTGACATTGGCCAACACCAGGCGGCTCAGAGCGTCGATGCCTGACATCAGAGCGGGCGCATCTTCTTGATGCACGGCATCCAGATGCAGGATATAGCCGCCGCTTCTGGCCATGGCCTGCTTGATGCGCGGGGTGGCGCGCCGATGGGCCAGAGCCAGCAAGAGGATAAACTTGCGGCCGAGTTTGGTGATTTGAGAATCGGACAGCACCACATCGCGGGCCAGCAGCTCGTTGCGAACCTGCCCGACACTGTGGCAGTCCTCGAACAGGCGACGGCCGACAAAGACCAGCACGTCCCAAGCGGTATTGCAACGATGCGCCACCCGCTGACGCAGGGCCGGATCTTCCCAGACACGGCCACAACGGGTACAGCGTTGCACGGTCCGGCGGGCGATATAGGTGACCGAAAGACTGACCACGCGCTTGGTTTGTGTCTTTTGGACTTTCAAGGCACCGCCGCAGGAGCACTGCCGGTGCGGGTAGCGAAAATCGACCACCGGCGGCTGCGCGAACAACGCCGACGGGCGCACCTCCTGGTGCAGTTGTTCGTTGAGGCGGCTCAGGAGGCCGATGGCCGCAACGGCAGCATTTTTTTTAAACCGTGCTGCGCAAACAGCGCCCGGATCTGGTCGGCCTTGATGCGCACGGCGGCCCGGGCCGACACCCGGCGGGCCAACTCGGCCGGCTCGGCTGACGGCTTGCGGATGAATTCGGCCAGCACCATCACTGCAATCTCGGCTGGCAGCACCGCCGCCACGGGCGCTTCCAGGACACGACGTTGCGCCTCGGCGGTCCTGGCATTGCTGGCCAGGTAAACGTTCGCGCGTCCCTGGCGCTGGCGCTGGACAAGACCGCGGCGGTACAACCCGACCAGAACCGAATGACAACGGCAGCGCAACTTTTGGCCGAGCGCTTCGGCGCTCATCCCTGCCAGACTGGCATCGATCAGGGCCACCAGCGTACGGGTCAGACTGCCGGCCCGGGAAAAGCCGATGTCGTGGTAAAACCACAGTCCTTCGCGCGAAAAGCGAGGAATCGAACGCAGGGTATACCATCGTCCGTTGTGCGTAAAACTGCTGTAGTAGCCGTTCTGGGCCAGAAATCGCCGGGTTGATGGAATCGAGTAGTCCATCTGTTGGCTCAGCGGCCCGATCATCCAGCATGGATGCTGCTTGAACAGGACCGCGAGACGCTGGGAAACCTCGGTCGAACCATCCATATCGCCCTCCCGATAAAGTATTGCAGGTTATCGCCGCAACCGGGCATATATGCAATACATTATCAAGAAATGGACGATTTGACAAGAACGAAAAAGAGGATAGCCATCTATCGTAAATGACAATCATTACATGTGTTTTCTATGAGTTAGACGCAAAGCCGACACCCCGGAAAACGAAAGCACAGGCTCCTTGAGAATCGCAAAATATGATCAAGTATGGCAAAAATAATCGGATAACATACTGATTTTACAGAATCCAACCGTTTTGTGGTTCCATAGGTTTAGTGTATTCCCACACCTTCAAGGTACGCTGTATTGAATTTATTCCATTTTCAAAACCATCGACAGTACCCTGCTGCAGTCCTGTTACAGTTTCTCCCCAATTTATTGCCATTGGGTCAGCTCCAAGTGCCCTATAGATATCTATGAAAATTGGTGACCCAACAATTCGGATCTTAAGATTTTTCATATCATCCACAGTTTTGACTTCAATTTTGTTGTTGGACAACTGCCTGAATCCATTTTCTCCCCAGGCAAGGCCCACAACGCCCTTTTTTTCCATAATTTCAAATAATTTTTTCCCCGGCTCACCATTTTCTACAGCATCGACAGCATCATAAATATATTTTCCTTTTGGGAACAAAAAAGGAAGTGTAAATAGGTTCATTTCTTTAATTTGGGGGGACCAGTTTATTGTGGAATCATAGGCAAAATCGATAACTCCCTTTTTTAACATCATAAATTCATTTAACTGTTGCCCCGCAAGGAGTGTTCCACCTGTATACACTTTGATATTTACCCGACCACCTGTTCTTTCTCTTACCTCATCAGCAAAATACTCCGCAGTCTTGGCCCACACCAAAGATGGACCTACGATAATTGAAAACTTGTACTCTTTCTTATATTCGGCCTTTGTGGTTGACGGAGTGATCATCAAAATTGCCAAAATTAGTGCAGCTATTAGACCGACCAACTTTTTCATCATCTGATTCTCCTTTTTGGGGGTAGTTTAAATTAAGATTTGGAATACCTTGTTTAAATTCTTTTGAAAATCGTATACTTCAAGATCGTCTTTAAATGTCCCGTTTCGCATAACCATGAGATAACTCGACTCTTCTGAAAATGCCAAAGGAGCACTGTGCCAG
The DNA here is from genome assembly GCA_963668645.2 of Desulfobacterales bacterium. Classification (GTDB taxonomy): domain Bacteria; phylum Desulfobacterota; class Desulfobacteria; order Desulfobacterales; family UBA2174; genus UBA2174. The sequence continues at coordinate 444,980 of CAXXWC010000018.1, read as the reverse complement.
ATGCCCTTTTTAATATTTATACCTTGTGATCCGTCAAAATAGACTGCGAAGGCATTGTCTAAATCCGGGCCATCAAAATCTTTTGCCTGTGGAGCCATCATATATAATCCACAACATCCCAACAAAGGAACAACCGTTTGCGATGTCAACACATGACGCTCCAACGCCCCTACAATCAATGGACACCTGCGTACCGTAAGATAATTAAATACAAGATCGCCTCTTTCTACGTATAGCTGTCCCACTCCGGGCGTTACAAAAACCCCTTCTTCCGGTTCTATGATTTTGCCTATGTCACTTTCTGCAAGTTTCTGCCCATAAGGGGTAAAATCGATCTCATTTAAATGCGTTGCCTTTATTTGCACTTTTTCAATCATCGGAAGCTCCTAATAGATTTTAGAATTCATTTTTACAAAGTCTATGATTTCATTATTTGATACCTTTTTCAACAATATGCATTTAAAGAATTATCTGATACTTTATATTAAAATTTTTCTCCAAATCGACTAGATAAAGATCATCCATTAATGTACCTTTTCTTCCTACCATGACGAAATTAGATTCTTTTGAAATCGCAAATGGTGCACTATGCCATGTGCCTTTTTTTATATTTATACCTTCTGTTCCATCAAATATTACTGCAATTATCTTACTTAAGTCTGGCAATGGTCCTTTCGTGGCCGGAGCCAGAACCATAAGGCTACAGCAGCCTTTTATAGGAATAAAAGATTGAGAAGTCAGCAAATGGCGCTCTAGAACTTTACAGACAAAAGGACGAGATAAAACTTTAAGAAAGTTAAGTTCCGGCAATCCATTTTCGACTTCAACTTCACCAACACCCGGTATAACAAAAACGCCCTTAGCCGGCTCGATTTCCTTATCGATACGATTGCGATTCAGTTTTTGGCCAAAAGGCTTAAAATCTATTTTATTCAAATATTGGGCATTTAGAACTGTCATATCTGCCATTAAATCACTTCCTTTCTAAATATATAGTATTTGATACCTGTCTGTGTCCGCACATTGTTTAATCAACAAATCTATCGGCCCCTTGGTTTAATACAGTTAAATTTATTATCATCCCTTTTCATAAAATTCTAATACGAATGTGCGACTGCAACCTTTACCATCGCCTCAATGTTTTCCGGCGACGCCATTGTGGTAAGGCAACCGCTGGAAAGAATAAAGGCACCATTCTGCCCTGCCTTCTCAATGCATTTCTCTGCTTCTTTTTCAACCTCATCAGGACCTGCAAAGGCCAATAGAGCTGTCGGATCAATATTTCCAAAAAGGCATGCTTTTGGGCCAAGAACTTGTCTTGCATGAACAAGATCAACCTTCTGGTCAACACTTAGGCAATCTACCCCGGTGTTATACATCGATTCCAACCTATCGTTTGTATCACCGCATATATGAAGTACGACTTTGACCGAAGAGTTGGCCTTAATCGTTGTAACCACCTCTTTTACATAAGGAGCACCGAATTCTTCCCAAACTTTTTTGGATACGGCGTCGCCGGAAGAAGTGGGATCCGCCATATAGATGATATCCGCACCAGCTTCGATTAGGGCCATTGCCCATATAATCTGGCTCTCTGTAGTGATCTTTAATAGTTTTTTAAGGTCGTCCGGTTTTTTCCGAACATCTGTGTAAATCAAATCCGCCCCTCGCAACATTGCTGCATGGCGAAAAGGTGCCTGAACATACCCCACTACCGCATATTTTCCCCTGCACAGGTTCCTTAATTGCTTGATGATAGCCAGTATATGAGGTAGCCAGCCATCCTGCTGCGGGTCAAGCATTTTAAGCTTCGAGAGATCTTTATTATAATCTTTTATCGGGCTATCAACGACCTTCGGAGGGTAGCCCTCATCAAGCTCTATAACGCTACCCATTGCACCGGATTCAGCATGAACAGCCAGAGGGTCCCAAACCCCATCGTATCCGAATTTTTGCAGACAGTAATACTGTGCATAAGCATATATTTCAGGAAATTTCATAGCATCGGTAAACTTGAATTGTGCCTGTTCTAAACACCACTCTCTGACAATTGGGAATACTGGAACACGATCGGCTTTTTCACCATTAATTGCCGCCATTACTCGGTCATAGGAACTCATTTCTTTTTCCATTTCTTTTTCCATTTCTTTTTCCTCCTGAACATTCTTCACTCGCTTTAATTAACTTTTCGAGCCAAGTGGCTTTTTAGCTTTTTCATTGAAAATTCTTTCTTCGAGAATATTGTTAGTTTTATTGATATGCGATAATAATAATTTTCTAGCCTTTATATATTCGCCGCTTTTCATTAAATCAAAAATTTTCTGGTGATCATTCACCGATTGCATCGCAAATCCGGGAATGAACAAATATATCAATTGATACCGTATTAGATTTTTGCTTATTGCATTATAAAAATGAGCAATTCTGTAATTTTCAGTCGATTTTACCAATGCAAGATGGAAATCATTAAACACCTTATGATAAGCAAGTATTTCATCCATTTTTTCTTTAGAAGGATAAGGTATGTCGCATTCTGCCTTCAATGCCTTTTCTACAAGTGGAAATTTTTTAATTTTTTTGGATTTAAGGTAATCTATAGCATAGCACTCAACCATTCCCCTTGACTGAGTGAGCTCTGCTACATCATCAGCCGATAAATCTTTAACATAACTTCCTTTTCTTGGAACACTGAAAACCAAAAATTCGCTTTCAAGAACTTTTAAAGCCTCTCGTAGCGGATGCCTGCTTATTCCCAAAGAAGAGGCGATTTCACTTTCATTGAGTTTTGATCCAGGAGGAAACACTCCCGTAACAATTCTATCTCTTACGTAATCGATCACTAATTGGGTTAGGCTTTCAATTTGCATAGTTTCTCCACTGCAATTGTCATTGTCATTGTCATTGCACTTTGCACTTTGCACTTTGTACTTTGTACTTTGTACTTTGCTAACTGAACTTTGCCAACTGTACTCTGTATACAATTCCCTGTCAAGCAAAAAAACGAATCATTTTTAAAGCTCTTCTGACAAGGCTGTGTCAAAAGGCCATTGGAATATTCTAACTATATGATAATACACATGATAGCGCTTTTGTAAGCAGAGCTAAATTGTAGAGAAAAATGACAGTATCCAAAATACTGGTAAGGATCATCAGAGCGGGGCGGTGATACTTTTTAATTTATTTTTCAGGTTGCCGGCGCTTTTTGCCGCCATCCGGTTGCCAAGACTTTGATGGCCGTGGCTAACACTTAGGTTTGGGAAACGTAGGAACACGGAATTGGCGCAAACCCTTATCTGGCGTGCATCTGTGCCGATGAATGAAATTCAGCGTGTGTCTACAATTTTCGCCCCTTTTTAGGGCCGATTTTCCAGTGAAAGAACCTGCTGCGGAGCTTTGATTTTAAGCGCTTTCAGTATGTTGTCAGTTTTGGCGGGGATCTCGTTGCGCATAAGCACACGGGAATTTAAATTGCAAAGTTTTGTGACCTGTAGCTTGTCCAGCGACCGGCGAATTCGGTGCCAGGGCAGGCCGCATTCGAGTTCGGCCACCCGCTCGATCATCAGCGCCAGCACACAGATCTTCACATGGGCCTCAATGCGCCGCGAGGCCCAGTGGTACATCGGCATCATCTTGATCTGGGTGCGCTTGAGCGAGCGAAAGCAGCGCTCGATGACCATCAACCCTTTGTACCCGCAGACGGCGTCTTCAAGGCTGATGGTATCGTCGTTGGTTTCCACCACCCATTTGCCATCGTACTTGGCCGCCGCCTTGATGGCCGCCCGGTCGATTCGGACCTGGTTGCCCTTGGTGATGCGCAGATACCGCTTGAAACGCGCCGAGGCCAACAGCTCGATCGCCCACTGGGCCGTGGCCGATGGGTCCGGGTGCCGATCGAGTTCGGTTTCGAGCATCTGAACGATCGTTTCACGGTGTAGCCGCTGGCGTTTGGCTTCCTTGGGGTTGTAGCACAGGATGTAACGCTTGCGCCGTTCGCCGTCTCCGACGATGACCTCCTTGGCGTGCAGGTTGTCGCGGATGACGGTGTAGCGGCCGCGTTTGCTCAGCACATCGCGTTTGATCTCGGCCACGCTGGCCATCCGGCAGGCCAGAAGGTACTTGCCGCAGGCCCGGGCCAGTTCTTCGCGGTTGGTTTGCGAATTCATGCCCGCGTCGGCGACAAACAAGGCGCGACCCAGGTTCCAGCCCCGCAGGTCAGTACAGATCTTTTCGACAGTGGTCACATCGGCCGTGTTGCCCGGCAGCACCCAACTGCGCACCGGGATACCTTGGCGGGTCACGGCCAGGGCCACGACGACTTGAGGCGACCAGGTGCCTTCCTTGTTGCGGCCGAACTTGCGCAAGGTGGTGTTGGCGTGCCGGTCACCGTCATCTTCCTGATCGACATGGAACGAGGCCGTAGTGGTGTCGTAGAAGGTCAGATCCACGGTGAGGTCAACCCTACAACGCAACTTGTCATGATTAACACTTGATTTTTTCGTAGCATCCTGCCATACTACGCAACAACCCACATATAGGAGGCAGACCATGCTACCCAGTTGCCGTCATGACGAATACCTATACGATGTTCCAAAATTTGATCTCGCTCGGGGTGATATCAAAGATTTCATGAGCGAACTCAGAGGCTTTCATGAACAGTTTTACGATTGTTTCCAACGCAGTGAGTCCAGAGAACATTTCTTCAATTACATGGTTGGGCAGTTCAGCCCGTTGGAAAGAAAATCCATTGAACCAATCGCCCTTGCCGTCGAAAATGGAAATGTCAGGGCATTGCAACGGTTTGTCAGTGAAGCACCTTGGGATGACACAAATATCGAAATCAAATATCGTAGTCTTGTAAATGACGATCTCGGAAGCCCCGATGGCGTCCTGATCTTCGATGAGAGCGGCTTTGTCAAAAAGGGAGACGAATCCGTGGGAGTCGCCCGCCAATACTGCGGCAACATCGGCAAAGTCGACAACTGCCAGGTCGGCGTCTTTGCCGCCTACGCTTCCGAAAAAGGGTATGCCTTGGTCAACAAGCGGCTGTTTGTACCCGAAAAATGGTTTTCGGATGAACATGCCCTGCGAAGGCAAAAGTGTAAAATGCCGGAGGATGTCGTTTTTCGGACCAAGCCGCAGCTTGCCGCCGAAATGCTTGAAGAAATCCGCCGGGAAAAGCTGCTGCCGTTCAAATATGTACTGGCCGATTCGATCTACGGTATGAGTCCGGAATTCATCGGCGCTGTGGAATCGTTGCCGGATACGACCTATCTGGTATCAGTGACCAAGACGACCTTGTGCTGGCTCAAGAAACCCATGACTATTACCCGACAGTATCGATGGGGCGGAACGACCCGGACGAAAACCGTGCTGGCCGATGCCGACAGCAAACCGATGAGCGTCGAGGCGTTGGCAAAAAACATCAACGACTATTTCTGGTACCGCCGCGAGGTTTCCGAAGGCACCAAGGGGCCGATCGTTTATGAATTCACCCGGCGCAGGATCATCCTTCCAGCCGATAAGATGCCTGGGAAAGCCGCTTGGTTGCTGATCCGGCGCACCCTCGGGGAGGATCGGCACTATTCCTATTATATCAGCAACGCCTCCCCCAGCATTCGGCTCAAGCCCCTGATTTGGCTAAGCGGGATGCGCTGGGCCATCGAGCAGTGTTTCGAGGAAACCAAAACCGAACTGGGCATGGATCACTATGAGGTCAGAAAGTTTCCGGGCTGGCACCACCACATACTCACGTGCATAATGGCCCACTTTTTCCTCTGGCACCTGAAAATCAGGTTGGGGAAAAAAAGCACCATCTATTACGCTGTCGCAGCTTAGAGTGCTGATCAGACTGCTACTACCCATGCGCAAACACACACTCGACACCCTGATTGCGCAAATCATCTGGGTGCAAGATAAAAACCACCGTGCCTATCTATCGCACCGGAAAAAGCGACTGGCTGAGATTGTCAAATAACCTTTAGTTGCGTTGTAGGGTTAAAAACTAGAAATAAAATAGATAGAAACTGTCGCAAAGAAATAAAGTCCTGGAAAAACCGATAGAAAGACGAGTGTTACCCACAACACTCGGGATTTATTTGTTGAACAACGGATAAAATGCTGAAATTGACATTGTAAGCATCATGCGTTAATTTTACCAAATTTGAGCGTTTCAGACGCAATGAGCCGCCGGTGCACTTTTCTATAGCCATCTTTGAACTGCCGGCTATTCATTCCCATAGCCGACGAGGTGTTGATGTATAGTGCCTCTTTAATGCTTAGCCTTTTGGGCGACACCCTCCCATGCGAAAGCCATTGCTGCGGCTCTCCTGACTTTATACGATCAGCAATATCCGGGCGGCAAAACAATCTTGACCGAAGATTCCGGCAAATTAAACGTTTCACAGGCCGCGGCCGCCCCTTTCAGCGCTCCCCGGGCCCCGTGACGTACGGTTGGACGAAGAAAATCGAGATTGTGCCCCCAAAATCGGCGGTTGATTGCGATACCGGTCGGTTACAAAAACCAGCCGCGCCGATGGTTCATTTCGATGAGGATCAACATTTAGTCTCAGGAAAGGTCCTGGCAATAGAAATCAGACAAATACTTTCTCAATCCAAAGTGAAAGGCAAATTGATACGATGGAACTCTCGGCACAATTGAAGCAACTCTTCTTTGAGCAGGCTTCCTTACCGATCCTTTGTTATCGAGAAAACGGCCGTTTTTTGGATGTCAACCTTAAAGCGGCAGAAATTCTGGGCTATTCTTGTGAAGAACTCCGCAACATGTATATTTTTGACATCGCCCCTTCGTTAACCCGTGAGAAACTGGAGTCATCCTGGCAAACAACTGGCAAGGAAGAAACCGGTACTTTCGAAAGTATATTCCACAGGAAAGATGAAACCACTTTCCCAGTTGAAATCGTAACCAAACCAATGAAGCTTGACGGCCAGACTTTTGCGACTTCTTTCGTTATGGATATCAGCCACAGAAAAAATATTGAAGATGAGTTGGAGATTGCAAAATTCATTTTCGAAAAGGCATCCTATGCAATTTATCGCATAGACTCGAATGGAAAGATTATCAATGCCAACGAGTATGCTTGCCTTCTTCTCGGCTATAGCCGAGAGGAACTGTGCAGCATGTCAGTAGGTGACCTTGATCCCACGGTTGACGCCGATAAACTCAAAAAACAGTGGGGCACCCTTCTTAGAAAGAACATATTCAAATTTGAAACATTGCACCGGAAGAAAAACGGCACCACAGTTCCGGTGGAAGTGATCTCCAACCTGTTTAAATGCAATAACAAGTGTTTTGCAGTCACGTTTGTTCAAGACATTTCCGAACGCACTCAGTCCGAGATTGAAAATGAAAAAATCAAAGCACTTCTCATGCAGAGGCACAAGATGGAGGCCCTGGGGGCCCTTGCCGGAGGTATCGCTCATGATTTCAACAACATTCTTAGCGCGATCACCGGATATGCCGAATTGACAAAGCTTTCATGCCAGCCGAACTCAAAAAATCGAAACTACCTCGACCAGCTATTTGTTGCCATCGAGCGTGCCAAGGATCTTGTTATGCAGATCCTCCAGTTCAGCAGGCAAAACACGATGGAAAAAAAGCCCACCGATCTGAGCCACGAAGTCGCCATCGCCTTGAAGCTGGTCAAGGTATCGACGCCAAAACATATCGAGATCAGAGAAGACATACCGTCCGACCTCGGTTCCGTGATGGCCCAGAAAACACAAATTCACCAGGTTGTCATGAACCTGTGCAGCAACGCGCTTTACGCCATGAAGGCCAAAGGCGGGATTCTCGAGGTTTCACTCTCCCCGGTTCTGCTGGAATACAACGACAGGCTTTTCGATACCGACCTGCGGCCCGGACCCTACCTCAAACTGCGCGTTGAGGATACAGGGCACGGGATGGATGAAGATACTCTCTCGCACATATTCGAACCGTACTTTACCACCAAACCTCGCGGAGAAGGGAACGGTATGGGTCTGTCTACGGTGCATGGAATCATCAAGGCCCATGGCGGTGATATCAGCGTCGAGAGTAGAGCCGGATTCGGAACCAAGTTCGAGGCACTTTTCCCTGTCGTCCAAGAGTTGACTGGAAATGTCCCCGTAGAACCGGCAACCTTCCCAAAAGGCAAAGAAACCATTTTGCTGGTTGACGATGAAGTCGCCCTGGTCGAAATAGGCAAGGACTTGCTGCAGCGCCTGGGATATATAGTTGAAACCAGACTGAATCCCTACGATGCGATCGAAGCTTTTCGTGCCCGCCCCAAAAAGTATGACCTCGTTCTTACGGACGTCAGTATGCCGCATATGAACGGCGCCGCTCTTGCCGAGGAAATCAAGGCCATGCGGCCGGATATTCCCATCATCATTTGCTCCGGATTCAGTTCACCGGTTGCCAAATGCGATCTCAAGAGACTGGGCATCAGCAAGATTTTGATGAAACCGGTCAATTTCCATGAACTGGCCAATGCGGTCCGAAACGCTCTCGATCAACGGGAAAAAAATTTAGACTGATTTTACACCTTCGAAAATATCCCTTCCATCCCGGCCTCAGCGACCCGCTTTCGGATCGTATCGACATCGGTGGTGTAGAGGTTGCGCTTCTTCATGCGTTCGAAAAAGACGGAGCCGGAAAAAGTGTATTTCAGGTCCAGGATGCCTTGATCCTGCATCTGGGATCTGACATGGAAGATGGCATCACCCACCGCCAGGGAATCGGACAGTATCAGCGGTTTTTGCCGGCTGGCATACCGAACGGCGTTGTAGCCGGCCAGGGTTCCTGTGCAGATGGCTTCGGTGTGGCCCACCAGCAGGCCGGCCTTTTCACCCGCACAAAACAGGTTCTCGACACCGTCCACTTTCAGGCTGTCGTCCCGGGGAGACATTGCAAAATAGCGCATCGAATTGCCGCGCCCACCCGCATAGGGGTCTTCGTAGCGCGCGTTTTCAAGTCCGGGGATTTCTCGCAACAAATCGAGGGGAAAAAACGGGCTCATCAGCTTGGCATGACCGGTGTCGAGCAGAACGATGTTTCGCTCGAATTCGGGCAGGGCATACTGCTGACAGCATTTCAGCTCCAGCTTGCCCCTGAGAATCAGAGATTCGGGAAGGGGGATCACCGCCACCCCTTCCCTGTCAAGGGTCTTTCTAATTTCTTCCGACAGCGACTCTTTGAGCAGTTTGCACGAACCGCTCATGGCACCACTGCGACTCCCTTTGCGGCCCACCATCTCTTTTACGCCGGCCTTGGCGGCCAGGCTCACCCTGCCACCGAAGGTGTGGCAGCGCAACACGCACATGGCGCAGCCGTTGCCGTATTTGTTGCAGCTTGACGGCGGCCCCGCAGTGCCGGTGGTGTCGATGAAGGCATCACCGGCAAAGACGCAGGATTCATCACTTTTGCGCTTTGCCGAAATCGTCCGGATGCGGCCGCCGCCCATTTCCACATCCGTTATCCGTGTCTCGGTTTCAATGCCGACCCCCTGCCGCTGAAGAAAGCGCTTAACCATCGGCTCCATGCTGGCAACGTTGTAGATGGAGGCGTGGCGGTGCCCGGGAAAATCAATGCCGCGGTGAAGCGAATTCTGGTCGCAGAGTGCAAAGAGTTCACCGCCGCCCATGGCGATCATCTCTTCTGTGGCGGTGAACCGTCCGTTGTTGCGCATGATGCCGCCCACCAGGCCTGTGCCCAGCAGCATATCGGTGCGTTCGATCAAGACGACTTCAGCGCCCTGCTTTTCTGCGGCCAGCGCGGCGGCGCATCCGGCCCACCCGCCGCCCACGACAACGATTTTCATGGCTTTGCTCCTCTCTTGATATCCGGTGGCAGCCTGGCGCACTAAACCGGCGTTGCCATCGGCTCAATCCTGTACCGGCCGGCCCAACCTGGCCGCCATCTGCCGGGCGTATTGCTGGATCTGCCGGTTTCCGAAATGCCGCAGCGGAACCGCCGTGATCCGCTCTTTGAGTATGACAAAATCGACCCGCGGCAATTCGCGCTGCAGGGCATAAGCCAGGGGCAGGCCGTTTTCGTATATTTCCTGGGCATGTGAATTGCCGGCCACCAGGGTCAGCCCCCTGTCCCGGATAACCGCCGCAAGTTCGCTGTCGGGTAGCACGCGGCTTATGGAGACGATAACCGTGTCGACCTGCGCAAACCGCTCCAGGGCCATGCCAAGATGCCGGGCCGTAAATCCCGTGTGAGGGAAAACGTGCAGGATCCGGCTCACCGGCGCTCGGACACCACCGACCAGAATCCGGGCCGGTGCCGCCAGGGTGGTCTCCCGGATGTTCGCACACCCGCGGATATCGGCCTCCAGGGCCAGGAGCCGGCTTTCGGCCTCCCGGTCCATGAAAGCCGCCAGGCGGGTCAGGATGTCTCCGGCCGTATGCACATCCGGCAGGGCGTGCCCGAAAAAAACGACATTGCCCGGCATGCCCGAAAAATGGATGTCGCATTCCACCACGCGGTGGCCGTGGAGGTAGGCGATCCCGGGATGCAGCCCGTGGAAGGCTTCATGCAGTTCGAAAAGCGCCAGGTGATAAAGATCGAGGTAGGGCCGCAACGGGACCCCGCCGGCACTGGCCGCATCGGCAACCGGATGATGGGTCAGGATGGCATCCAGCCCCATGGCCCCGGCAAGTTCGATGACGCTCTCGGTCAAGGTCATGGCGATGCCCATGGATCCGATCGGTTTACCCGGATCGCCCACCACCAGCCCCGGTGTTTCGAGAACGGCCTTGCCGGCCAGGCCTGATGTCCGTTTCACGACAAAGGGATGGCTGCCGGCCACCATGGGCGTTCCGGGCGGCGGAATTCGGCCGCCGGTGATCCGGTCGAGGGCTTCGACCACGCTGCGGGCCGTGACAGTTTCTGCATTCATCAGGACCCCGCCTTACCGTCTTTTGCGGCTGATCGCCATTTCAAGGTAAAAGACCGCGCCGTACATCAGCGTGGACATGACCGCCAAAATGGCGATGGCGGTCATCACCAGGTTCATCTGGAAGATCTGACTGCCATAGATGATCAGGTACCCCAAACCGGCGCGGGAAGATTGGAATTCACCCACGATCACACCCACCAGCACCAGCCCGATGGTCGCCTTGAGGGCCGCGGTGATGATCGGCAGGTTTCCCGGAAAGACCAGTTTGGAGAAAATCTGCCACTTTTTGGCTCCCAGCACCTGCATCAGTTTGATTTTGTCCGGATCGGTTTCGCGAAAACCGCAATAGATCATCATGGTGGTGATGAAACCGGCGATGGCGATGGCGATCCCGTATATAGACAGCGTATCGCCCAGCCAGATATAAAAGATGGGCACCAGCGCGATCTTGGGCATGGCGTTGGCCACCACCAGATAGGGGTCGAGAACCCGGTAAAGAAAGGAAGACCACCACAGGGCCGCGCCGGCCAGGATGCCGATGACCGCGGAAATGATGAAACTGATGCCCACTTCCACGAAGGTGACGGTAGTGTGATGAATGATGTTGCCCTGCCGGTTGAGGTCCCCCGGACTGAGCAGTTCAAGGAGCGTCGGCCAGATGGCCGACGGGTAGCTGGTCAGCATGGGGTTTACCGCATGGGTGCGGGCCGCCACCTCCCAAACCAGCAGGAACGCCACCAGCAGCAGAAACTGGCTCAAGCGCACCATCCAGCGGGTGTTGCGTTGTTGGCGAAGGTAGCGCCGGTATATCCGGCTGGGACCGGAAGGCCTGGTGCCCTGGAGCGCATCAGGCCTTGCAGCTGCCGGATTGTCCCGAGCGGCGGGATTTTCGCTCTTTTGCGGTGCCGTTGACATGAAAGTCCAGTTCCTTCCAGATGGTTTGAAAATATTGGCCGAACTCCGGAGTGTCGCGGGTGGCCAGCGGTGTGGGCCGCCGGCCGCCGGCACTGGGAAAGACGACGCGGTGTTCGGACTGGACCCGGCCGGGCCTGGCGCTGAGCACCACGATGCGGTCCGACATGGCAATGGCCTCGGATATGTCGTGGGTGACCATGATCACCGTGCGCTGTTCGGTGCGCAGGATCATGCCGATCTCTTCGGTCATGGCCAGGCGGGTCTGGTAATCGAGGGCGGAAAACGGTTCGTCCAGGAGCAGGATTTCAGGCTCGGTGCACATGGTGCGGGCCAGGGCCGCACGCTGGCGCATCCCTCCAGAAAGCTCCTGGGGCAGTTTCCCCTTGAAATCGGCAAGGCCGTAGCGGTCCAGCAGGTGATGGGCCCGGGCCTCGGCCGCCCGCATGTCCAGGCCTTGGATTTCCGGTCCCAGCAGAACATTTTCCAGAATGGTGCGCCACTCGAAAAGGGTATCGTGCTGGAGCATGTAGCCGGTTCGCCGTGACGGCCCTTTAACAGCAGCCCCCTTGATACGCACCTCGCCCGCCGTGGGCGCGATCAGGCCGGCGATGATTGACAGCAGCGTGCTCTTACCGCAGCCGCTTTGCCCGACGATGCTGACGAACTCCCCCTGGCGCACGGTGAGACTGAGATCGCGGATGGCCTCGATCTCCCCGTCGTCGGACAAGTAGACCTGCCGGACCTTGAACAGTTCGACAACCGCCACCGGCGGCGGCCCGCCGCCGGCATTGCCTCCCTGCTCACCTGATGGCACCAGCGCTTCCATTATTTTTGCCCCATCGCCTTTCTTGCAAAATCGACGACCACTATGTCCTCGTACTTGACGCGCTCTTGCGTTTTGAGCAGCCCCCCTTCCACCAGCAGGTCCTGAAGCCCCTCGATGGCGGCGGGCTGCACCAGCGGACTGGTCTTTAAGATACTGAGCTGCCGGTAGCGCTGGATGGATTGGGCGATCAGCTCCAGGTCCACCGAAGGGAAGAAGGCGGCCACCGACTTGGCGATGACCATGGCATCGGCTTCGAGGCAATACTTCTGGGCCTTGAAAATGGCGTTGGTCCATGCCTGGATGATCTTCGGATTCTTGGCGATAAAGGATTGGGTGGCCATGAACACGGTGTAGTCGACGTTGCCCACCTGCCGGCCGACGGATGTTACGAAGTGGCCGGTTCCGTTGGACTCCATCTTGGACACATCGGGCTCGAAAAAGGTCGCGAAATCTGCGGTTCCGGAAACAAAGGCGCCGTGGCGCGCCGGGGCGGCCAGATTGTTGATGATGGTCACATCCTTGTCCGGATCGAGGCTGTTGGCACGCAAAAGATGTTCAAGGAAAACCGCCGGCATGCTGCCCACCCGCCAGCTCATGATGGTTTTGCCCTTCAGGCTCTGCCAGTCGAAGGAGTCGATCTTCTCGCGGGACACCAGCATCGACCCGTCGGTGGCCGTCAGTCCGCAGAAAATCCTGACCTTCTCGGGCGACTCGCCTTTCTGGATGTATACGGCGGTTTCGGGGCCCACCAGTACGATGTCCGCGTTGCCCGAAAGCAGTGCAGCAGTTCCCTTGTCGCTGCCCCAGGATGTCTTGATGGAGACGTCCAGCCCCTCTTCCTGGAAATAGCCCTTGCTCAGGGCAACATAACTTGGCAGGTAGAACACGGAGCGGATGACCTCTTCGTAGCGCACCGGTGTAAGTGCTTCCGCCCCTGCCTGCGGGCAGAGCGCCGTAACCATTGCACCTGCAAACACGGCCACAACAACCATTGCAACAAACAAGCGCCTTTTTGAACCTGTCATGTCGACCTCCTTCACTGTAGGGTTGAACCGATTGGCCAATGGTCAGTGCAGCGGCCACCTTTTCGGTTGATCCTGGCGGCGGCAGCGATATCGCAGGTTATGATCGGGTCCGTGATTTAATTAAATTTTGTTGAATTTGATTAAGTTTACTCTTAATAATCTTAGGGGGATTACGCTGTCAACCCTTTTTCATTAAATGCAGAAATTCAATTAATATAAAATGTTACATAAATGTTAGGGCATTTTCAGAAAAAACCGGCTGCCCTCAAAGCATCGATCAAGACGCCATCAGGCTTGACAAAATTGTGAGTGTAATTATACGAAAATGTAACGAACTTTTTTAAAACCAGAAAGACCCGGAGCATCCATGAAATCATCCGAAAAGCCCTTACGCAGCAAATCCGATGTGGCCCGGCAGGTCTATGAAGGCATCCGCAGAATGCTGTTCAACAACGAGATCGTGCCGGGCCAGAAAATTTCCTACCGGGAACTGGCCGAAAAACTCCATGTCAGCCTGACCCCGGTCATCCAGGCATTGAAGCGACTGGAGCACCAGGGGCTTGTCCACCACGAGACCAACCGGGGGTATTTCACGGCCCCCATGAGCGTCCAGGAGGTCGAGGAAATCTACGAACTGCGGGAGATGATCGAGATGTCACTGCTGCCGGCGGTGCTCTACAACCTCAACGCCGCGGCCGTGGCGCAGTTGCGCCGGATTCTGATCGACGACAAGACGGTTTCCCGGGAAGATTACCTGAACCATAAGCTGCATCAGGACCGGGAGTTCCATCTGGCCATCGCCACCGTTTCCGGGCGCAAGACGCAGCTCCAGATCCTGGAACATCTCTTCGATCTTTTGTATCTGAAGTATCGGGGCAGCCTGCTCTTTGTGGCTTCAGAGGAAAAGGTCGGCTCCCTGCACAGCGAGTTGATCGAAGCCCTCGAAAGCCGGTCCCTGGAAAAAACCCGCAAGGCGATGAAAAAGCATTTTCGCATCATCAAGAAGCACGCCCTGACCGCGCTTAACGGCATCCTTTCCGCAAAACAGGACTTGAAGTGGTGGAAAGGGCGGACTTAGCAGGAGACGCGCCGGCGACAGGACGGATCGACCATCTGCTGCCCCGGGGCCTGCTGCCCGGCGGCTGGCCCGGCGTCTTGCCACATAGAGCCCTCTTCATCGCCAGACAGCGTCAGGCCCTTGACAATCAGGTACTGCGGGGGTAAATCACCTGCCGTATAGTTAGAGATATCTATCTCAATCTTGGTATTCTTGTGTTTCCCAAGAACCTGCGGTTCCATCCGACGGGACGTGGCGGGCTGAGAAGGCGTCAATCGATCCGCTTGAAAATGATGGGTGAACATGAGACCGATTGACGGGACATGGCCCGGGCCGAGACGAAGTCGATTTCGCCACAGACGGATGAACGGCCCGTATGCGCAAGCCGTGCATGCCGCCCCGGCACTGAGGCCGCGGTGACGGATCGACATGGAGAGAACAAACAGCGCGCCAGGGCCGTCCCCCCTCGGAGAGTCCCTGGCGGATGATCCGGTGCTTTGCATCGGTGCGCCGGCACTGGCCGAAACGGGCGCAAAGCCCGCACAAGAACGCCCGACGACGTTCGCCTGGAAAAACGGTCCGGGCGGTCCCACCGGCGCCATCTGCCTGCGCCCGGGCCTCGATCTGGTCGTTAACAGCGCGGCACTTTGCCATCGGTCCATGATCAGATTCGAGATGGGCCCCGCCCCCCTGGAGCTGGCCTTTCATCTGCGCGGCCGGCGCCGAAGCCTCATCCGTTTGAGCCACCGCCGGCACGTCGAAGAACTGATGCAACCGGGGCAGTGCGTCCTGGCCTACCTTCCCTTTTGCAGCGGAACGATCGAGTGCCTCGGCACGCAAGATCATCTGAGCCTTACTCTGTTCATGGCGAGGCCCTTCCTGCAAGCCTGTCTCGGTAGTGAACACGGGAACGGCGCTTTCAGGCACATCGCCGCCCTGACCGCGAACGGCAGGGGTAACGAGTCGCCGGTGATCGATGTCTTGTGGATCACGCCGGCCATGGAGGCCGTCGTCCGCCAGATCCTGGCCTGTCCCTACCAGGGCGCCGTGGCCAGGATCTTCATAGAAGCCAAGGCCCTGGAACTGGTCGCCCTGACCCTGTCCGTTCTCGCAGCCCCACCCCGGAAGAACCGGCCGCTCGGCCCCGGGGATCTCGACCGGGTCCGGGAGGCGCACCGTCTGCTGCTGGAAAACCTCGATGCTCCGCCGGACCTGGAATCGTTGGCGCACATGGCCGGCGTCAACCGTAACAAGCTCAACCGCGGCTTCCGGCACCTGTTTGGGCTCACCGTCTTCGAGGCCCTGCGCCTGGCCAAACTGGACCGGGCGTTGGGCCTTCTGGCCGAGGGGCGGCTGAACATCGGACAGGCCGCCCATGAAGCCGGATACAAGAGCCACAGCCATTTTACCAACGCTTTCGCAAAACGTTTCGGCATCCCCCCGACCGCCTATCTGAAAAACGGTTCCGGCCCTATCCACCTCCTGGGGTCGGCGGCCGCCCAACCGCCCCGCCCCGGAACGCTGTCGTCCGGGCTCAAGCCGCCTTCCTTCCGCACCGATCCGGGCGACGATTCGCAGCGCTTCAATCTTCTTCGCCTGATACGGCACCAAAAGATCTGATCCGCACGAAAAGTGCGGCAAGTGCAAACAATGGTGCGGTGTTTGAAAGACGGCCTCCTCCGGTCGTGCTAAAAGCCTTGCTTTCCTGATCGGTTCTCTTCGGTGACGGATACCGCCATTGGGGCACGAAGCCTCCTGTCGTCGCGATCCGGCTGCCGAAACAGGGGAAACAATCCAGTCGAGCCATGAAGGCTGAAGGGACGGAAACGGCCCCGATGGCTTCGTGGCTTTTTTATTTCGACGGCATTTGGGAGACGAAGGAGGTGTAAATGGCGCGAGGGACAAGGCGGAAGAAAAAAGGCGGATGTCTCGGTGCAAAAGGGACGGGCGCATCGGTGCCGGTTCCGGTGATACCTTGCAGGCATGTTGCAAGCCTGTTGGCATTGCTCTTGTTTGTGGCGCAGACGGCGCCGGCGGCTGCCTCGGCCGGGGCGGCCCCGAAGGCCCAGAACCTGGGGGAGATCGTCGTCACCGCGGACAGGTACGGCGAAGCCGCCGGGGTCGCCATCGATCCCACGGCCACCACCGTGGTGACCGAGACCTACGAGAGCGCCAGGAGTCCGCAGACGGTCCAGGATATCCTGGAGAGCCTTGCCGAGATAGACGTTCAGCGGGGCGATCAGACCCTTTCCGACGGCAAGGACGTGGTAAAAATCAGGGGCCTGGGCGCGCGGAGGATCATGGTGCGCATCGACGGCCGGCCGGTCCGCAATGCCGGCGGCTTTTATGACAAGCTGGTGGACTGGAACTCGCTGACCCTTGAAAATGTGGAGCGGGTAGAGGTCATCCGCGGCGGCCATTCGGCGGTTTACGGGGAAACCATCGGCGGCACGATCAACATCGTGACCCAAAAGGGCGGTTCACGCCCCGACGGCCGGCCCGAGGGCAAGGCGACGGTGGATATCTCAGAATACGATACGCAAAAATACATGGCCGGGGTGTCCGGCGACATGAACGCCTTGAGCTACGCTTTCGGCGGCGCCTACCGGCAATCTGACGGCTACCTGAAAAACAGCGGCTACCGCCTGAAGGACGTCAACGGCCGCATCTCCTATCGATTCCCTTTCCGGGGCCGTCTGACCTTCGGCTACAAAGGCAGCTTCCAGGACAAGTCTCCCTATGTGGTCAACGATCCCGCCGATGTTCTGACCGGCGCTTGCTACGACAGCGGCTATCCCGTCGTCAAAGCGGTCTCGGCGGGATCGACGCCCAATTATGCCGGCGCCGGCAGTTATGAAAAACGCGATACCGAGTACTTCGACCTGTTCTTCGAACAACCGACGCCGGTTGGCGATTGGAAGCTCCACCTGTACAAATCCGAGGAGTTCCGCGACGAGAGCCACCACAACTACAGCCAGGCCACCGGGTTTTACGATTATACAGAGCAGGTCGACTTCAGCGACTGGGGCTGGATCGTCCATGACCGTTTTACGCTCTTCGACCGCCACGACATCACGGTGGGGCTGGAAGGCCGGGAGTACGAACTCGGCTATGACGCCGTCATGCCCACGATGCAGTGGCATGTGCCGTCGACCAGAATGATCGCCCACAAGGCGGCCTTTCTCGAGGACGTCTGGCAGGTTACCGAAAAGCTCAGCCTGGCACTCGGGTTGCGCTACGACCGGGTGGACATGGATGTGGACGTGAATATTGCCGGATACGACGATTTTTCAAAGGAGATGGATGCCTGGTGCCCCAAATCGCGTCTCAACTATGTCTTCTGGCCCGGTACCACCGGCTATCTCAACGTGAGCAAGGCGTTTCGCATCCCCACCGGGATGGAGTTCAGTTATATGGGCGTTCCGACGGGCCTTTTCATCGATCCGGAAACCGCCATGGAGTATGAGGGCGGCGTCATCCGGAAGCTCACCAAGGATATCACCGCGCGTTTGGGATACTATTATTACGACATCGACAACTACATCATGTTCAACCGCGACCCGTATCCGCTCCTGTATTCGGGACGGATCGAAGAGATGGTTTTCAACGCCGACCACATGGTTGTTCAGGGCGTGGAGGCGGAACTGCGCTTCAGCCTCTTCCAGCGTCTCGACGGCTATCTCAACTACACGTACCAGGATTCCGAACTCGGCCCGACCCGGATCGCAGAGGACCAGCTCTACGACGACCACTACCAGCTCCCCCGGCACAAGGCGACCCTGGGTTTGGATTACGCGGTATTGGACGACACCATCCTGTTGGCCGGCATCCGGTACGTGGACAAACGCAAAACCAGCCTCAACCAGGAGATCGACGACTTTGCCACCGTCGATCTGGCTGTGGAACAACGCTTTTTAAGCCAACAGGCCCGGGTCAAGGTCTATGTCACCAACCTCTTCGACACCGAATACGAAGAACAGTACCTCGTGCCGTCCCCTGACCGGGTGTTCGGCCTCAATGTCAGCTTCACGTATTGACGGCGGCATTTCAGAAAAATCCTTGCCAGGGAGGCATTCAGAATGACCAACGATCAGATGGATTGGAACGGGATCTGGAAAAAGCAGGTGGCGGCATTCTCCGAGATGATGGGCGGAATGGATTGCGCCAGATCCTGGGACAATGACGATTCGGCGCGCAACTATTGGCAGATGGCCTTGAACTCCCGGCCGTTGATCCGGCAGATGGTCAGGCACATGCCGGTCGGAAAAAACATCCGTGTGCTGGATGTGGGCGCCGGGCCCGGGACACTGACGATCCCCCTGGCCAGCCAGGTGGGCCACGTCACCGCCGTCGAACCGGCCGGGGCCATGGCCCGGGTGTTGCGGGAGAATATCGCCAGCGAGGCGTTGGGCAACGTGGCTTGTGTCCATAAACGATGGGAGGACGTCGACGAGAAGACCGACATCGCGCCGCCCTACGACGTGGTCGTCGCCTCGTACTCGCTGGGGATGCCCGACCTTTGCGCGGCCGTTGAAAAGATGCAGCGGGTGTCCCGGGGCCATGTCTTCTTGCTGTGGTTTGCCGGACCGGCCTCCTGGGACCGGGAGAACGACTACCTCTTCGAGGCCCTGTTCGACCGGCCCTATACCGGCATGCCCCGGGCGGACATCATCTTCAACCTGCTGTGCCAGATGGATATCTATCCCAACGTCGAGGTCTTTCCAGGGCGGATGGACCATCATTTCAACAGCCTGGACGATCTCGTGGCAGATTTTGCCGCCAGGATGCCCCCGCTTTCCGACGCCCAGATCGCCAAGCTCAAAGCCTACTACGAAGACGTCGTGGAAAAGAGAGACGGCCGGGTGATCCTCCCTTACACCTGGCGGAGCATGAAACTGTGGTGGGAAAAAGGCTGACGGGGAGCCGGAGGCGGTCAGGCGGCTGTGCAACCTGGGTGTGGCATCCTGGCCGACAAGGACAGTACTTGCTGCAGGGCCGGGATCGCCTTTGTCCCGAGCAGCCCGGCATCCTTTTTTAGTTTAGGGTTGACTGGCCGTCATCGAGGGTTTAATAAGGCGGATCTTACGTAGATAGAGCCTTCTATCTACGTGCGACTCGTCTTACGGCCCGCGGCCGGCGCCTTTGGCGCGGCGCGCAGGGCAGTGCAAGGCGCAAGGGAACTTTCGGATGACCTTTGCGCTCTTTTTGATGAAAAGCCGATCCCAACCCAAGGAGGCGCGAGCTTCATGCGAAAAGCGATGTTCACCGCAGCGATCTGTCTGGTGCTCCTGGCCACGGCGGCCACGGCCCAGGCCCACACGCTCTATATGTCCGTGGAAGACAACCAGGACGGCACGGTGACCATCTCGGGGATGTACTCCACCGGGACGGTCGCCGGGTCCACCGAGGTGCGGGTCGTCGACGGCCAGAACAACATCCTGCTGAAAGGCCGCACCGATGCCGACGGTGAATTTACCTTCAAGAAGCCCTCGGTGCCCTACACCATCATCCTGGATGGCGGCCCGGGGCATACCGCGCACGAGGAAGGACCGTAACGGCGTATTGAATACGCATAAGGAGCCGATCATGAAAAGACTGTTCACGCTTATCGTCGCCGTCCCCCTGGCCTTGCTGCTGCTGTCCGCTCCGGCGGCGGCACACGGCCTGTGGATCAACCTCAACGAGTCGTACGCCCACCCGCCGGGCCATGCCCTGATCACCCTGGGATGGGGGCACAGCGTTCCCCTGGACGATCTGCTGGTCTCCGGCCATGGGGTCATCTCCCTGGAGGCCTTCGACCTGTACGCCCCAGATCTGAAGCGCACCGCCCTCGAAAAACCCTCCCCAAAACAGTTTGAGGTGGTACCCGCGGCCGGCGGTCTGACCGTGGAAAAAGGGGATCTGGCCGTTCGCAAACTTACCTTGACCGACAAGACCGTTGCCGGCACCTACCAGGTGGCCTGCCAGAGCGAACCGACCTTCTTCACCATGTACCTCGACGGCAAGGGCAAGCGGAAGATGGCGCCCAAGCCGATGGACGCCATCGAGGGGGCCAAGCAGATCCTCGCCTCGTTCAAGTACCAGAGCTTTGCCAAGGCCTATACCGCCGTGAAAAAATGGACCGCCCCCAAGCCGTTGGGCCACGCCCTGGAGATCATGCCGGCCGGCGACCTGAGCGATGTCCACGCCGGCGATCTCGTCTCCTTCGAGGTGACCTTCAACGGCAAGCCGGTCTCTTCGGGCGCCCAGGGGATGTACTATCTCACCGCCACGAGCAATACCTTCGGCGGCCCGGACGGTTTTTTCCTCTCGGCCTACCTCATGGGTGGCAAGGCGCAGTTGCGCCTACCCACGGCCGGGCCATGGGTGGCCAACGTCTATATCCAACAGCAGGTCAAGCCGGAGGCCGGCATGGATGAGCTGGTGGGAAAATGCACCGCCGTCTACGACGCGGCCAGCCTGAGCTTTCACGTCAAACCCTGATACCGGTTTGGGGCAGGTTCCGTTCGTCCGTTGGTCTTGATATCGATTTTTTACGGGCCGGAAGGCGTGCGGATGACAAAAAAGGGAGAACTGGCAAAATTCGCCATCCAGGATTCGGTAAAAGAGCTTTTGGCCGGGCAGATAGACGGGCTTTCCGCCGGTGATCTGCCGGATAACCTGGAGCCGCTTGCACGTTTTCTGAACGGCCAGTTGGGCGTTACCATCGCTTCCTGCGGAACGTTCCATGTGATTGACGGATTCGCGTCTTCAATCGACGACAAGTCCAATATTGAAGATTTCATCGTTCCGCTCCAGGTGCCCTAGGCCGCCGGGGCGCTGCTCGACGCAGATAAGGTGCATTACCTGTAGCAACGGCATCACCAGGTCCGTCGTATCTGGATCAGATTCTTCGTTTCCCGCGGGCATGGCCGTTTTTTCGATCGCCAATGGCTTGGCGGTGATGGTTATGCGTAGGCGCCGGCCATGCCAGGCAAACTGGAAAAATCGTACGCCCGGAGAACGGGTCGTGTCCACGAACCGTCCGTCACGCGACCTGCCACAGCATCACGCCCTGGCAAACGGTCTGTTGCTGATGAAAAATCCCGCCGACGGCCTGGCGCGTCACGTGGGCTTCCAACTTCTCGCGGATTTCCGGAGTGACCTCTGTCGCGCCCTGGACAAAGAAGATAATATTTTCCACCGCTTCGTCGATGGTCTCTTCACGGTCATGGGACCAGACGGAGAAATCGATCCGCGGGCGATACCCCAGGGCGTAAACATGGGTGAAGGGATAGATGAAATCCCATGAATTAGATTCAAGTTCCTGGCCGGTAAGGCGCTGCCACAGATCGCTGTAGCAACCGCGCCAGCCGCCGCCGGAAAAAGTGCTCAGATAGCAGAACTTCCGGGAAGCCTGCATGGCCTTGTCCAATGTCTCCGGGTCGCGCACCCCGGGGCTCATGGAGGCAAAGACCAGATCGAACTGGCCGGCCAGTGCCTCTTTCTTCACATCCACATCCTGCCATGCGCGCTGATCGATGCGGATCCGATCCGGGCCGATACCCCGGGCGGACATCTTCTCCCTGAGTATTTCGACCATCCCGCCGGAGGGCTCGAGCGCCACCACTTCCATCCCCATTTCGGCCATGGGAATGGCCCAGTTGCCCGGTCCGGCCCCGATGTCAAGAACCGTGCTTCCGGATTGAAGCGCGCCGGCTTCCTTTAGCATGGAAAAGACACGTTCCTTCCGTGAAGCCGCCCCTGGCGTTGCGGTTCGCTGGTCGAACTTGCGGGCCCGCCGGTCCCAATTTCCGACATGATCCATGCCTTTCTTTATTTCCGGATCGTTCTTCAAGGCGTGGCGCCACAGGTCTTGCCAGGCTTTTTGGTTGTTCAGTGGGAATAAATTCATACGGTGTCCTTTTACCAGAGGCAGATGATTTCGCGGCCCTCCCGCATTTCAGCCCGCAGCTTTTCCATATGGCGCAAGGCGGCGAGATCGCGTTCGAAGTCTTCCGCGGAAAGCGCGAGCCGCTCGGCGAGTTCCTGCCGGTCGACGCCGCCGGTTTCTTCCAGGATTTTCAGGATCCTGGTCTGCACCTCGGTCAGATCCGGCCGGACGCCGGTTTTTTCCGAAAAGGATTTGGCGCAGTACACCGCCCATGGATCGCACGCCTTGGGCGGTGAGAGTACGGTCATGTAGCAATCTTCGCAGATCGTCTGTCCGTTGAATTCGCGTTCATCGTTTTCGGGGATGACCGCGCCGCATCGGTCGCATCGCACGGGTCGGTTTTCGGGCATCATGGCTCACCTCGTCCTGTTTCTGAGTCAAACAGTTTCGTGAAGACGTTGACGGCTTTCGCGGCATGCCGGCGGATCTTGGCTCGAGACGGAGGCTTTTGCAGGCCGGTGAGCACGGGCATGCGCAGGGAAAGCAGGATGGCCAGAAAGGCAGCGATTTCGTATTCGGCTTCATCGATGTTGAGCCGGTCCCTGATAAACCGGGCAAGGCGGTTTTTCGTGCGGCTGGGGCCCGTGGCGTAAAAGGCGCGCGTGATCTCCGGCACCATGGGGCCTTCGGACACCAATAACCGCATATTGGCCAGATGCGCCTTGGACAGATGCCTCTCGATGAAGCCGGTAGCGAATGCTTCCAGCGCCCGGGTCGTATCCTCCAGGTCCAGGGCCTCCAGAAAGTCGTCGCTGGCTTGCAGCCGCTGAGCTTCCAGGGCCGCCTTGAAAAGCGTCTCCTTGGAATCGAAATACCGGTACACCGTCTGTTTGGTGACCCCGGCCGCCTCGGCGATGGAATCCATGCTGGTGCCGATGAAGCCGCGGGATTGGAACAACCGCTGGGCGCAGTTCAGGATGCTGTCCTGCTTATGTTTCTTTTTCTGCTCTATCCGCGTCATTCTCGGTCCGGTAGCAGCGATGCCGGCGATAAAATCGAATCCGGCGGGAGGTCGTCGTCTCTGACACGGATCCTTACTCCAACGATGGGATTGTTAGAAACATACTGCACGGTATGATAATTTGCAAGGGGGGGACGAGCAACGCCATGATGATTTCGTGCTGATTCGATAAGCCATTAAACTCCAAGTGGTTATCAAAACATCTGGACAACCCCTTGATATTCAGTTATATAGCTGCCCGGCAGGTCATCTTTCGTTAATGGGGGGCGATGTGTTGTATCTCAAACAAGTCGTTGTTCGGTTAGTTCGCCAGAATCAAGATCAGCGCTTCCAGAGCTTGATGCACCGGCATCATTACTTGGGCGCCTTGCCCAAAATCGGTGAAACCCTGCGATATGCGGCCTGTATCGGTGATCAATGGGTCGGCTTGGTCAGCTTTTCCGCTCCCGCCCTCAAATGTGCTGCTCGCGATCAGTGGATCGGTTGGCCCTTTAACCATCAGTTCGATCGGCTCAATTTGTTGACCAACAACAGCCGTTTTCTGATCCTGCCCGACTGGCATCTGCCAAACATGGCCTCGCGCATCCTGGCCTTGTGCCGAAAAAGACTGCCCGCCGACTGGCAAGCCGCTTTCGGACATCCCGTGCTGTTGCTCGAAACCTTCGTCGATCCCGCGCGCTTCAAGGGAACCATCTATAAAGCCGACAACTGGACTGCGGTCGGAAACTCCAAAGGCTTTCATCGGCACGCCAAAGGATACAGCGACACGGCCGACTCACCCAAAATGGTTTTTGTCAAACCGTTGCGCCCCGATGCGCAAACCCTCTTGTCACAGACCATGCTGCCACCGCTTTATCAAACAGGAGATCCTAAAATCATGCTGCCGGCTCAACACATGCAATCTTTGCCCCGATTTTTCGCCGACATCCCCGATCCGCGACGCCCCCAAGGCCGACGCCATCGTCTGGCAACCGTTTTGGCCATCGCCGCCGCAGCAACCCTGTGTGGCATGCGCGGCTACCAGGCCATCTCCGATTGGGCCAACAGCCTCGGACAAAAAGCACGCCGGCGCTTCCAATGCCGCTACCGAAACGGCCACTACAGCGTGCCGAGTCTGTCGATCATCCGCGATGTGCTCATCCGAGTCGATCCGGCACGCCTCGACGACGCCCTGCAAAAATGGAACAGCATCCACGCCGGCTGCGACCAATGCCTGGCCATCGATGGCAAAACCATGTGCAACGCCATTGACGATCAAGGCTATCAGACCCACATCATGAGCGTTGTCGGCCATACCACCAGTGCCTGCTACACCCAAAAAAAGTCGGCAACCTGGCCGTAGACGACCAAAAGGTCAAGCGCACCAACGAAATCAAGACCGCCCAGCCCCTGCTCGATGCCATCAAGATCGAAAACAAAGACATCACCGCCGATGCCCTGCTGACACAGAGAAAGTTCGCCGAATACATCGTCGAGCAGCGCGGCGCCCACTACCACTTCACCGTCAAAAACAACCAGCCCGGACTGTTCGACGACATCGGTCTGTACTTCAAAGACCGCGGCCAACCCGATTTCATCCTTTGCGACCCGCCCGACCACGGCCGCATCGAAGAGCGCAAGATCTGGACCACCACCGAACTCAACGAGTTTCTCGACTTTCCTCACGTCCAACAAGCTTTTGTCATCGAACGCCGATGCACGGACAAAAAAAGCGGCAAACAATCATTTGAGATTGCTTACGGTATCACCAGTAGACCTGCCGAGCAGGCCGACGCCCGATGGCCATAAACCGCGGCCATTGGTGCATCGAAAACAAATGCCATTACATCATCGACTGGAACTTCGACGAAGACCGCAGCCGTATCCGCAAAGGCCACGGGCCTGAAAATATCACCCGGTTGCGCCGTTTTGCCGTAAGCGCAATTAAATCCAAAGGTGTGCGCAGCGTGGCGCAAAAAATGCGCCAACTGGCTCGCAACGTCCGCTTGGTCTTCGACTATCTGGCCATGACTGACAACTGCCGGCCGACCGCAACACGGGCATAGAACAAATTCACCGTGCGAGCAACGCAAATTCGATCCGCACATGGAGGTCCGCCGCCTTGACGCAACCGTGCGGGAGCAACTGCTGCAGGCCGGCTTCGCCGATGTCCCGGGCGACGATGGCCTGGCGAACCACTATCGGGTTCTTGGAGAATAATCGCACCGGTCCTGACAGGATCGGCAGGAAGCCCCCTTCAGCCCTTTGCCGACTCCGCTCGCCACATCTCCTCCACATGCCCGATAAAGCTTTTTTCCGTCACCGTGGGAATCTTGTTGGCCAGTTGGGCCACGGCGATGTGGTTGGCCATCGGGCTGCGGCGTGACGCGATGCGGGTGACCTCTCCATGCTCCAAAGCGGTCTGCACCAGGTGGGCCGGCACCACCCCCAGACCCAGATGATGTTCGATGGCGGTGATAACGGCCCGTACGCTTTCCACGGATAACACGATATCGGGCTTGATCTGAGAGATGCCGAAATGGTGTTTCATCCAGGCGCGCAGGGCCGGTGCAAAGGGGTCGTAGGCGACAAAGGTTGCCTGGTGAAGCGACTGCGGCATCTTTTTGCCCTCGATGTGACTGCGAAAATAGGCACTGGAGCAGACCAGGATCAACGTCTCTTCAACCACGGAGCGGGAGCTCAATCCACGGTTGGCCACCGCATCCAGATCGCGGCAAGAAAAGATATCGGCAAAGGCGAAATCGAGCTTCCCCTGGGCAACGGCCGGCAGCAAAAGGCTGGGATGGCCCAGTTGCAGATGAAAACGCACTTCGGGGTAAAGTCCGCGATAGGCCGCCATATACCGGGGCAACACGGTTTCACCGAAGGCTACGGGCGCTCCCAGGCGCAGCAATCCGCACGGCTGGCTGCGGGTGGCCTGAATTTCCAGAAGGCTCTGTTCAAGCCCGATCACAAACGGCTGGAGCCGGGCAAAGAGTCGGTCGCCGGAAGATGTCGCCACCAACCGGCGCGGCAGGCGGGTAAAGAGGGGGACTTTCAGCTCGGCCTCCAGTTTCTGAATGTGCTGGCTGACCCCAGACGGGCTCAGATGCAGCTCTTCTGCCGCACCCGCAACGCTGAGCAGGCGGTAGACATGGTAGAAGACCTTGAGGCGGTTGAAATCCGGAAGCATAAGCCAGACCGTATCAATAGTTTAAATCAATTAATTTAACTAATGCATACCAGTGACCTATAAAAGCATCCGGGTCGATTGTCAATCGGTTCAATCGTTAACAACAAAAGGGTGGCGGCCACAGCCGCCGCGCCGAAAGGAGATGCTGCCATGGACATACGGGACCAGGGTTTGGCGGAAAAGGGTCGCAAAAGAATCGATTGGGCTGCCGGAAGCATGCCGGTGCTCACGGCCATCAAGGAGCGTTTCGGCAGGGAAAAGCCGCTGGCGGGCAGATGCATCGCGGCCTGCCTGCATGTGACCACCGAGACCGCCGTGCTCATGCAGGCGCTCAAAGCCGGCGGCGCCGATGTGCACCTGTGCGCCTCCAACCCTCTGAGCACCCAGGACGATGTGGCCGCCTGCCTCGTGGTGCACGACGGCATCGATGTCAACGCCATCCACGGCGAGGATCGGGACACCTATTACCGCCACATCCATGCCGTGTTGGACGCCGGGCCCCACCTGACCATGGACGACGGCGCGGACTTGGTCAGCACCATTCATGGCGAGCGCCGGGACCTGCTGGAAAAGATTGTCGCCGGGACCGAAGAAACCACCACCGGCGTGATCCGCCTGCGCGCCATGGCCGGTCAGGGGATGCTGGCGTACCCGATCATCGCGGTGAACGACGCCGCCACCAAGCACCTGTTCGACAACCGCTACGGCACCGGCCAGAGCACGGTGGATGCCATCATGCGGGGCACCAACCGGCTGTTGGCCGGCAGCAACTTCGTCGTTGCCGGATACGGCTGGTGCGGCCGGGGGGTGGCCATGCGCGCCGCCGGCATGGGGGCGCGGGTGATCGTCACCGAGACCGATCCGTTGCGGGCCCTCGAAGCGGTCATGGACGGGTACCAGGTGATGCCGATGGCCGAGGCCGCGCCCGCGGGCGATTTTTTCTGCTCGGCGACCGGTGATACACGGGTCATTACCCGGGCCCACATCCAGGAAATGAAAAACGGCGCCATCTTGTGCAATTCAGGTCATTTTAACGTCGAAATCAATCTGGAAGCCTTGACCGCCATGGCCGTTTCCCGGGATCTTATCCGGGACGGCCTGGAGGCCTTTGTCCTGGCCGACGGCCGCCGCATCCATGTCCTGGGCGAGGGGCGCCTGGTCAACCTGGCGGTGGCCGAGGGGCATCCGTCCAGCGTGATGGACATGAGCTTCGCCAATCAGGCCTTGTGCAGTGAATATCTGGTCCGGCAAGAAGCCCGGCTGGAGAAAACAGTGCACGGCGTGCCCCGGGCCATCGACGCCAAGATCGCACGGCTCAAACTGGAGGCCATGAACATCGGCATCGATGCGCTGACCGAGGAGCAAAAGGCATATCTCAATTCCTGGAACCAGGGCACCTGATCCGGACAAGCGGCAACCGTCGGGACCGGAACCGGGACAGTTGAAGAATCGATGGCAACGCCCGGTTTCGGTCCCCGCATCCCCTCTCAAGGCGCCATTTCCCAGAGATGGGAGATGGGTACGGCGTATAAATGACTGCCGAAACGGGCTACGGTGTCACCGTCATAGAGCACCACGCCGGCGGCAAACCGTGTTTGAACGGCATCCTGAAGCTTTCGCAGTCCTTTGAAATCATCGGTGGTCACGGTCGCTGCGGCCTTTACCTCCACCCCGGCCGCTTTGCCGCCGGATTCGAGAACGACATCCACTTCGACATTGTCCTTGTCGCGAAAATGGCTGAAGACGACCGTTTCCTCCTCCCAACCGGCCTGTCGCCTCAACTCCTGATAGATAAACGTTTCCAGGAGCCTTCCGTAGACCGCACGGTCCTTCCACAGTGACTCTGCATCCAGCCCCAATAGCGTACAGGCCAACCCGGTGTCCCCCATCTGCTCAATCAGGAAACAAGATACCGATCACCCGCATGCCCTCTTCATTCATAACCCCCAAGCATCCTTAGAAAAAGGGCTGAGAGTTTCTCCGACACGTTTTCCGTTTTTTGTCTGCCCAAACGGGCTTCGTCACAGCCGCCATGAAGGGCATAATACATGATCACCGCGGCCCAGGCCGCGTCGTCAGCGTACCAGACCCCTGCCTTGGTACCATCGTTGATCAGGCCGGCAAGGTAACGATTGATCTCGATATCGGTCATTGCATGGCGCAGCGGCGTTGTGGCGTCGTGAAACACCACGTCGTGGAGTCCGCTCATGTCAAAGTAGGCGTTGACCGCCGCGTCAACCCAGGCCCTGAGACGTGCTGTCCAATCGTCGGAGGCACAGGCCTCCACCCGCGTCCTGATCCGCGTCATGAATTCGTTTCTGAAGGAGCCCCTGAGAGCCTCAATCAACTCTGCCTTACTTGCAAAATAATGGTAAAGTGTGCCCTTCGCCACGCGGGCGCTGGCGGCGACCTCATCCATCGTCGTTGCCTCGACGCCTTTGGCAACAAACAGCTTGCCGGCGGCTTCCAACAACGCCTCCCTCCGTTTTTCCGTTTGCCGTTGGCCAGGCGGTGCACCGGCCTGGCGGCTGGCTCGCTTCCCGGGACACTTCTTTTTAACTGAACCTGTCTGTTTCATGCTTTTCCCCCGCCAAGGCAAACACGCCTTTACTAATTACCTGTTTTAACCTGTTTTACGAAACCACAAACAGCATTTCATTTATTTTATCGACCAAAAGTCGATTTTTTATTGACTTTGAGTCGATTTTGATGCACCATCTTCCACATAGCGGTACTCGATGTCAACAATTTTAAATAGTTATATTAACAAATCGAGGTGAACAATGACAAGTATAACCTTTTCAGGGCGGTCAAACGGCCCCATTGTCCTTATCTCAACCCCATCTCTGGGCGGCGGCTGGAAAGACGCTGATTTGACTGAAAGGCAGACCAACAAACAAAGCGGAATACGGATATCAACGAAGTGATGCAAAAGGACTTCCACGTAAAAATGGACAGGCAGAAAGAAACAGCAACAGTTATAACGGAGATGGAAAAGGCCTGTTCACGGCGATGGCTCTCTTTTTCGGTGCTGGTCCTCACCGTGTTGATCGTGGTGCTGGACCATATGGTGCTTAACGTAGCCTTGCCGACATTGCAGCGCGAACTGGGGGCCACGCTCTCTCAGTTGCAGTGGATGGTCGATGCCTACATCCTGGCTTTCGCCTCGCTGCTGATGACCATGGGAGCCCTTGGCGACCGTGTCGGCCATATCACCATGCTCCGGGCCGGCATGTCGGTCTTTGGGCTGGCAAGCCTGTACGGAGCATTCTGCGGTTCCGCGTGGCACCTGACGGTGGCGAGGGTATTTATGGGCGTGGGCGGCGCCATGATCGTCCCCACTACCCTGGCACTCATTTCCATCATCTTTCCTCCCGAGGAAAGGGGCAGGGCCATCGGCGCATGGGGCGCCGTGAACGGCCTGGGAACAGCCCTCGGCCCGCTGCTTGGCGGCTGGCTGCTTGAACACTTCAACTGGAATTCGATATTTTTGGTAAACATTCCCATCATCGTCACCGCACTTGTGGCAGGGGTGTTTTTACTGCCTAAAAGCGGTGCCCGGATCCAAAGTCGCGTCGATCTGCCCGGAACCATGCTTTCGGCGGCAACCGTCTTTTTGCTGGTCTTCAGCATCATCAAGGGAAACGAAGCAGGCTGGACAAGTGGCTTCGTGTACGTGAGCTTTGTCTCGTCTTTTGTTTTCGGCTTTCTGTTTATCATCCGCGAAAAAAAGACCGGTGCGCCCATGCTGGATCTCACCCTTTTTAAAAATCCCGGCTTAACGGCGGGTAGCAGCGGTATCGCGATGATGACCTTTACCATGCTCGGGACCCTGTTTGGGTTGACCTTGTACCTGCAGTTTGTCAAACACTACTCACCCCTGGAAACCGGCCTTTGTTATCTTCCTGTGGCCATCGGGTATGCCCTTGGTAATGTCTCCAGCGCAAGAACCGCCGTGCGCTGGGGCGCGAGATCCGTTGTCTCGGCGGGTTTTGCCGGAACGGCGGTGGCGGCTTTGCTCATCGTTTTCTGGCAAGCTTCAACCCCTTTCTGGTTAATCGGTTTGAACATTGCCTTTCTGAGTTTCTGCCACGGGAGCATCATGGCGCCCTCGCTCAATTCCGTACTGGGGACCCTGCCCAGGGAACAGGCCGGCGTGGGCTCGGCCATCGGCAATGTCTCCTTCCAGGTGGGAGGTGCTCTGGGAGTAGCGGTTCTGGGTTCGCTGCTCGGCAGTATCTACCGCCTGCGGATGGACGCGGTGCTGACCGCGGCCGCTGCTTTTCCGGTACAGATAATCCAGGAGGCAAGGGAATCCCTTGGCGCGGCCGTTGTCACGGCCGGCAGTCTACCAGCGGAAGCAGGGCAAAAATTATCGTCGCTGGCCCAGGGGAGCTTCATGGACGGCTGGCAAATCACTTTCTGGGTTATCTGCGGAGTTGGCGCGGCAGGCATGGTTTTCGTGCTGAAGTTTATGCCGCCGTTTGTTTCTTCTTCAAAAAAGAGTTGATAAAGTGGCCCGCATTTTCAAACGAGTGCGTGAAGTTTATTCACTCCCACAACAATCTCGGCCGGCTGCATAAGGCCGTTTTTCATGGGGCCATCGCGGAGCGTCCCATAGACCCCTCCATATCCGCCGAAATGGTCATCGGCTGGATGCTGGAAATGGGAATCAAAACCGGCGCGTGCCGCACTGTTGATGTCGACGTAGCTGCCCGGCTTGTGTTCTCGGTGGTGCACACCACAGCGGATAACATTGTCCAGACGGGAGAACTCGAGCGCCATCTGAAAGCCATGCTTGAGCTGCTACGAAGGTGGCTTTGCGTTCCAGCCATGAACATAGAACAGCAGAAAAGAAGGACTTAGGCCAGGCATCGGCATCATCTTGATGCCGGCAGGGAATCTCACCCAGGGGCGGTTCCGTGGCCCGCAATAACAATTCACGAAACTCAGAGCTCCAATCCCACCACGCAGATGTCGTCACGCTGGGCCGCCCCGGCCAGGCGCCTATCGATCTCGGCGGCCAGCTGCGCCTGTTGATCGGCGATCGGCAGGGCTGCCATATCGGCCAGCAGGCGCCTGAACCCGTCCCTTCCCATGCCGCCTTGACCCGGGGCATGGTTCTGGTCGAGCAGGCCGTCGGTGGTCAAGTAGAGGCAAAGCGGATCGGTCCAGTCGATCTCGATGTCTTCGAAGTGGGCTTCGCGGTCTAGGGTGTAGCCGATGCTGCGGCGGCCGCCGCGGATCTCCCGGACGCCGGTGGCGTCCCTTAAAAAAACCGGAAAATGTGCCCCGCAAAAAACCAGGCGCCGGGATCCGAAGTCGATGAACAGAATGGCCGCATCGGCCCCGTCGTTGACCCAGATGGTGGTTTTATCCTGCTGCAGGGTCTGTTTGAGACGCAGGTGAGCTTGCTGCACGAACCGGGCCGGGGAATGCCATTCGAGTTCGCGGGCCAGGGCGTCAAAGGTGGTGCTCAAGGTCATGGCCACCAGCGCACCTGGCACGCCATGGCCGGTGCAGTCGGCGACCGCCAGCAACGCCCGGTCGCCGGTCCGGCGGCACCAGAACATGTCGCCGCCGACCACGTCGCGCGGGCGCCAGATGGAAAAGCAGTACCGGGGATCAAGACCGAGCACGGCGGGCAAGTCCGGCAGGATGGTACTTTGCAGCCGCCGCGCATAATCGATGCTTTCCATGATGGTCTCGTTTTTTTCCCGCAGCTGGCGGGTGCGCTCTTCCACCATGTTTTCCAGCGACCGGCTGTAGCCCTCGATGGTGTCTGCCATGGTGTTGAAGGCACGGCCCAATTGCCCCACTTCGTCGGACGAATCGACCGTGGTGCGCACGGCGAGGTTGTCGCCGGAAAAGCTGGTCACCGTCTTGGTCAGGGCGTGGATCGGGCTCACCATCCTGCCCACCAAGCGGTACATGACCAGGCCGCCGATCAGGATGGAAAGCCCCAGGGCCGCAGCAAAACCGGCAAGCAAGAGTCTCAACGGACGCCGGTAGGCGGATCGATCCACGGCGATGCCGAACAGCCAGCCGTTTCTTTCCATCCGGCTGAAAAGGTAGTACTCCCGCGTCCCTGACGGGTTGCGAAAGTCGAGGCGTTTGCCGATACCACCGCTGTTCAAGGCGGTCATCAACCGTCCGTGATCTGCCCACCCTTCCACCGGGCGCAGCCCGTCGGGCGAGGGCTCCAGTGCCTTTTGCGGGTGGGCGATGACGCGGCCCTTGGCGTCGAGCAGCAGGGCGTAGCTCCCCGGGCCGGCGGAAAAGGAGCGCACCACCTGGCCCAGTGCGGTGATATAGATATCCGTGGACACCACGGCCACCGTCCGCCCCTGGTGGTGCATGGCCTTTGCCACCGTGACCACCAATTCGTCGGTCATGGCGTCCCGGTACGGCTCGGTAAAGACGACCTTTTCGGCAGTGATGGCGGCCTTGAACCAGGGCCGGCTGCGCGCGTCGTAATCCTCAGGCGGGATCCAGCCAATCCCGCTGAGCAGCCGGCGGTGCGGGTCGACAAAGCCGATGTAAAAGTCGAGCACCTCCCCGTGGTAGAGTTCCATCTTGCGCAGGATGAGACGCATGAGATGCGCGTCGCTGAAATCTCCGGCCGCCTCGATATCCTGGGCCAGCCCCTCGACCAACTGGGCCTTGGTGTCAAACCAGAAATCGAACTTACGGGCCTGGCCGGCGGCCAGCTCGCCGACGTACTTATCGGTAAGATCGGCGGCGATCCGATAGGCCACGACGTAGCTGACAGCCGCGACGAAAACGCCGGTTACCAGGCAGATGACCAGGCCGGCCAGAATATAACGGGCCTTCAGGGACACGAAGCGAGCCATGGGGGGAAGGATCTCCGTTTACGGAAACACGCAGTTGCGGCCACTCGACTTGGCCTGGTAAAGCGCGGTGTCGGCCTCGGCCAACAGATCCTGGGCCGACCGGTCCGGCGCGGGAACCATGGCGGCCACCCCGATGGACACGGTGACGAAGCCGCCAGCGCTGACGGGATGGGGTTCTTCGAATTGCTGGATGCTGAGGCGAAGCCGCTCGGCCAGCTCACGGGCCGGGGCGAGGTCGGTGGCGGGAAGCAGGATGACGAACTCCTCACCGCCGTAACGGGCCACCATGTCCCGGGGGCGCTTGGCGATCGCTTCCATTTTTTGGGCCAGTTGATTGAGGCAGCGATCCCCGGCCACGTGGCCGAAGGTGTCATTGTAAGCCTTGAAATGGTCGACGTCGAGCATGAGCAGGGACATGGGGACCTTCTCGCGCATCGCACTGCGCCATTCCTTTTCCAGCACCTCGGAAAAATGGCGCCGGTTGGCGATGCCGGTAAGAAAGTCAAGGTTGGACTGCTCGTGGGAACAGCGCCGGGCGTCGTTCAGGGCGGCCCCGGTCCAGTCGGACATCTTGATGATCCGCGCCATCTGATCGAGCAGCAACGCGTATTCGGAATGCAACTCGCGCAGAGAGGCAAGATCCTTTTCGGTATCCACCCCTCCGGTATCGATCAACCCCTGGAACCGCGCCAGGACTTCTTTTTCGCGCTGGAAGAGCAGATCCATAGCGTGGGCCTTCAGTCAAGCACCAGGTTAAAGGGGAGATGCTCCAGGTCCTCCTGGAATTCCTCGCCGCACTGGATGGCCGTCTGATTGTCCCTGTTGGCGTGCCAGTTGACAACGATGTCGGCCCCCCTGACCACGGCCTTGTCGAGCAGGTCGAAGATCATCATAAAGATCTTCGAAGTCGAGCTGTTGAAATAGATGATTTCCATCTCGACCACCGTGCGGCCCGGACCGGCGGACTCGAGGTACTGTGAAATCCAGTCAACCACCGGGGTGTAGAACCGGGAGGCGTTTTCGGGAAAGGACTCGCCCCGGATGCTCAAGGTGCGGCCCGCCGCGCCGAAGTCTACAGCCGGGTGGGATACACCCTGGGTGATGTGCAGGTCTTGCATGTGATCAGTTCCCGGCCACGGTAACCATGATGGAAAAAAAGGAGGACCGTTCGTCTATGGGAGTAAAACGGTGAGCCAGCGGCCGTCCGGCCTTGCGTGCCATTTCGATCAGCCCCAGGCCGCCGCGCCTGGCTCCCGGCTCGGGCTCCATGCGGCGGCGCTCCCGGTACAGGGCCTTGAGCTGGTCCTTGTCAAGCCCGGCCAGTTCGCCAATGCGGCCCTGGAGCCGGGGCACGTCTTCTGCCAGAACCTTGTTGCCGCAATAGATGTAAAACCCGCCCTCGGCGCGGCCGATGACCAGCACACCGGTACGCAGCTCCTTGTTCAGCCCGGGATCAGCGCTGATCCTGTCCGAACTGTAGTTGAGAACATTCTGCATCTGCTCGATGAAGACCGAAAAGACCGCCTGGGCCGTGGACTGCCCGGCGGCCTCGATCCGTAGATCGAGGCGCAACGTCTGACCGATCCCCTCTATGGTGGACTGGAGGATGGGGCCGCTGTAACAGAACATGATGCTGCGGCGCTCGAGGTCCTGCTGCAAACCGTATAGGTCAAAAGGGACCATTTTGACCGAACCTCCTGTAAAAACTTACAAAAATGAAATTCCACCACGAGGTGGTACCGCTGGTGAAAAAATGAGTATTTAACCTGCCGTTTTATCAAACGACTGTCAAGGCTCAACCCCAACGCACCAGCAAATCTCGGCAAAACCAAACTCTGTCGGCTTCACCGGTTCTACGTCAACAAGCCGAGCCAGCCCGCGGCCTCAGCACAGCGACAGGCGCACTGCCTGATAACTTGAGGCCGAGTTGCCGCGACACGGCAGTCCTGCCTGATTTTCCCAAAGCGCACCTTCGCCCTGGTTTGATTCAGGCGCCCACCTCCGATCCCCCTATTTCGGCCCATGCACTTACAGCAAAACCTGTTCAATCGGCAAGCTGCGCAACAGAGAGCCCAAGTGCTTTCGCCAATTTTCCAAGGGTGGCAGAGCGGCGGTTATCCGCTCTTCCCCTCTGTGAAATCGCTGACTGGCTGATTCCGGCCCGTTTGTCGACCAGACCCAGGCGGATCCGTCAGGCCTTGGCCGGGTTAATCCCTTTCTTGACCACCAATCCCACAACCTCGTGGGGGTGCCCCCCTCACCTTGCCATTCTTTATCTTTCTCAATTGGCATATGGTTTTAGCTTTCCAGCGAATCTCTTTCATGGATGCATGAAGATGAACTGCAGCATCGATTTCAAAATCTTCGACGCCCTGACCGAGTTTACCCGATCCGGTCTCTGCAAACGGGCAACTGACTGCCGTCAGGCCAGCCGCTTGACCAGCTTGAGCCTCTGCCGGTACGGCGGGTAGACCAGCGCGGGATCGATCAACGTCGGTTTTGAGTAAATACTCTTGGTATACGAAAAGGTGTCAAACCCGCTTTTGCCATGATAGCGTCCCATGCCGCTGTTGCCGGTGCCGCCGAAGGGCAGCCGGTTGTTGGCGTTGTGCAGCAGGGTCGCGTTGATCGCCCCGCCGCCGAAGTTCAGGCGGCCGACGATCTTTTCCTGAATTGCCCGGCTTTTGGTGAACACATATAGCGCCAGGGGCCGTTCCTGCTCCGACAGCTCCTCCATGACGGCATCCAGATCTTCATATTCCAGAACCGGCAGCAGTGGCCCGAAAATTTCGCCGGCCATGATCCGGTCTTGCCAGTTCGCCGGATAAACAAGGGTCGGTTCGATGTACAGATCGTCACGGTCGGTGCGCCCGCCATGTGAGATCTTGCCCGCATCGAGCAGGGCCACCAGACGGTCGAAATGCTTCTGGTTGATGATCCGGGCGTAGTCCGGGCTCTTTATCGGATCCGGGCCGTAAAACGCCTGTATCTGCCCGGCCAGCGCCTCCACCAGACGGCCGGCGATGCGTCTGTCTGCCAGGATGAAATCCGGAGCCGTGCAGGTCTGGCCGGCGTTGAGGAATTTACCCCATGCGATTCGCCGGGCCGCAACCCGGATATCTGCATCGACATGGACGATGCACGGGCTTTTGCCCCCCAGCTCCAGCAGGGTGGGCGTCAGGTTTTCCGTTGCGGCCCGGGCCACGATGCGTCCGATTTCCGGGCTGCCGGTAAAGGCGATGTAATCCCATCGCTGGGCGAGCAGGGCCTGGGTCTCTGTCACACCGCCCTCCACCGCCGTGCAGTATTCCGGCGGATAGGTATTGGCGATAAGTTCCGCCACCAACCGGGCGCAATGGGGCGCGAACTCCGACGGTTTGACCACCGCGCAGTTGCCGGCCGCCAGGATGGCGATCAGGGGCGCCAGGCAGGTCTGGATCGGGTAGTTCCACGGGGCGATGTTCAACACCACGCCGTGGGGCTGGGAATAGATCCGGCTTGTGCCGGGCTGGAGAGCCAGGGGGGTGGCGACCTTCTGCGGGGCGGCCCATTTTTTCAGATGTTTTATGGTGTATGCCAGCTCCCCCATAATCTGCATCACTTCGGCGGAATAGGCCTCGAAGGCCGGCTTGTGCAGATCCGCCTTGAGCGCATCGAGGATGGCTTCCTCATTGGCGGCGACGGCCGCGCGCAGCTTCTTGAGCTGGGCGATCCGCCAGTCCGGAGTGCGGGTGCGGCCCTGGTTGAAGAACGCTCTTTGTGCCTGGACGATTCCCTGTATCGGATCGGCATTAGACATGGTCAGGACTCCTTTTGGAAAATAGCTGCAAAGCCACGAGGTTGATCAAGGGTATCAAGCACCCAACAAGCTGTTCTATAACGATTTTTCGATCCCTCTATTTTTTATTCCACACAAAACTTTTGGTCGTATTTGGACTGGTAGTCCAAAATAGGGCAAAAAAAATCAGGCCTTCAGGCCATAGCCATAAATATCGGCATGCTGCTGCAACATTGCCGACAGCGTATCCAGGTCTTCAACACCGTTTTCAGCAACAAACGAATTAATGATGCCCAAAATGGATGCGAAATAGACCTCGATGATCCGGTCCGCATCCACATCTTTAAGCACCCCGCTTTCGGCCCCCCTGTTCAGCAGCACCCGCACCGGCGACATGGCCCTTTCTTTCTGGGCGTATTTGGCGGTCAACAGGTCCGGGGGGATTTGCCGGCAGGCCAGATGGTTGGAATCGAAAAAAAACACGGCATTGTAGTAAGGCCGGTAATCCTTGAAAAAGGTGAATACCTGCCCGGTGGCCACCCGGAACATATCCTCGGGATCGGTTCCATCCACATCGATGGTGCCGAGCAGGTCGGCAAGAATCCGCACGGCTTCCACGTAGATGTGCCCGTAGATTTCTTCCTTGCTTTTGAACAGGTTGTAGACGGCGCTGCGGCCGTATTCGATGGCGTTGCATATGTCCTGGATGGTGACACTGGAAAAATCCCTGGAAAAGAACAGTTCCTTGCTCTTTTCGATGATCAGTCTTTTTCTCTGATTCATTTCCCTTTGTTTGCGTTCCCTGGTTCCCATAATCCACTCTTAATCCATTTTGGACCGATAGTCCAGAATAATTTCGAAGCCGCTCCCGGCAAAGGCGGCTCCGCTGCAGGCAGGCAATTGACAACCGATCACCCTCGGGCCGATGCATAAATTGACAAGCCGTATGCATACGATTCATTTTCTATATTTCGCAGACGCCCATAGAGGCCAGTCGTATCCTGAGTGATACTCTGGAAATGTTCTTTGGAACTCCCGATATCGAATTATTTCAAGTGGCAGCGCCTTTAATTCCGTTTGTTGCATAACACGCTAATTAAAGGAGTGACCGTCATGTCCGAAGGCGAATCTTTCCCACCCCGATCCCTGCCCCCCCTTTTCAAGACGGATTTTTTTATTCCCGCTTATCAAGACGGTACTTTCGGAAAGTAGCGCATCCGCCATATGCAGCTCGGCCATGACCACGGCTATACGAGCGGCACTTGGCTGGTATGCAATATGCCCGTATTAGCGCGGCAGACCGGCGAAGATCCGCCCTCATGGGAAACCTGGATGGCGATTTCGCCCCACGAAATCGAAAGCCAGGAGCTGGGATGTTTCAACGCATACGACCACACCGTCGTAATGGGACTCGGGCTTGGATGGTTCGCGATCAACGCAGCCTTGCGTCTCGACTTTGCCAGGGTAACCGTACTTGCAGGAGTCAGGCTTGTGCACAGGCCTTGAGGGCATTTCATTGCCGGTGGTGGTTGAGTGTATCGAAAAAAGAATCGGCTTACCGCTTTTGATCCCTGAAGATCTTGATTATGCAGAGTTAATCAAGTCTATAATTAAACATCGGTAGAAGCGTAGACTTTAATTTGATTTTTGTTAAAATTCAGAGGCACGATTTTTCTCCTTGATTCCGATATCAAAAAGCTGTAGGAAAGTTAATCCGTTGAGGATTCTCCATCGGGGCTATGTTACGGCTGATATCCGGAAGGCCTCCGCCCCAAGAGGCAGGGGCCGAATGCTGTCATCTCTCCTCGTTCTCACCTGAAAATACCGACTTCTTCTTCCTTGATATCATGTTAAGCCGCTCGAAAATCGATTTTTGCTAATTTTCCAGGTCTGACAATCGTTAAAACTTTGCGGTAACAACCTATCGACACATCATATAGAATTATTAGCCGCAACAATATCTATATATTGTGGATAGATTTCTTTCGAACGATCCTTATGGGTAATTCTGGCTTACGTATTTTTATGATTTCATAAGCCCGAAAAAGGGAAAGCATGGACCTCCCACAACTTCATCTGATACCGATCAAGCCGGAACACATGGGCTTTTTGCGGCAGATCTACTGTGTTTCCAGGGATTTTGAAATGGTCCACTACCCCTGGAGCGAAGAAGAAAAGACCCGCTTTCTGCAATGGCAGTTCGAGCTTCAGCATCGGCATTATCAAACCCACTACAAGGAGGGGAATTTCGATCTCATCTGCCTGGAGGACACGAAAATCGGCCGGATCTACGTCCACCGCCAGGACCACGACATCCGATTGATGGATATCACTTTGCTCCGCGAGTACCGCAACCAGGGGATCGGCGCCGGCCTGGTGGCGGAATTGCTCGCAGAAGGATGCCGCAAAGGGGCCCAGGTCAGCCTCCATGTAGAACCGAACAATCCGGCTGTGCGTTTTTACCACCGTTTGGGATTCACGGTCCGAAAGACAGAAGGGGCCTACTATTATATGGAATGGCAGCCTGAAAAGGCTTTAATTGACGATCGTGGCCCGTAAACGCAAACAGAAGAAAGGAGAAAGGCATGCCGGAAAAAATAGCCTATGAAAACTTCGATGGGCAATTGAACACAAAGTTCAAAATCACCTTCGGCGAACCGATCGAAGGCCTGGAAGAAGAGGATTTGGGGCCTACCGAGACCGAGGTGGAGTTGGTGGAAGCCGTAAAAAAGGAGACCGATGCCACCGAAGGATTTTCACTCCTGTTTCAGGGCGGGGGAGATGTATTTTTAGATCAGCAGATCCACAAATTCACCCATGACAAGATGGGTTATTTCGAGCTTTTCATCGTACCGGTGGCTAAAAACGA
Organism: Desulfobacterales bacterium; assembly: GCA_963668645.2. Lineage (GTDB taxonomy): Bacteria > Desulfobacterota > Desulfobacteria > Desulfobacterales > UBA2174 > UBA2174. Next base: position 404,686 of record CAXXWC010000018.1, on the reverse strand, counting down.
TACCGGTTACCAGTATCAGGCGATTATCAGCCGTTTGAAAGAAAAATAGCGGATTACGATAATTTCGATAACCGCACCTCTAAATGGTCTTCTTGAACTATAATCAAAGGAGGCGTTGAAATGGCAGATCCTTTTATCGGTGAAATACGCATGGTCGCATATGCATTCGCCCCAAGAGATTGGGCCAATTGCGACGGGCAACTTCTGGCAATCAAACAAAATAGCGCCTTGTTTGCACTACTGGGAGTCCAGTTCGGCGGTGACGGCAACACTACTTTCGCCCTGCCGGATATGCGCGGCCGGACCCCGGTCTACCCGGGGATCGATATACCGCAGCAGGGCTCGAAGGGTGGATCTGAAACGGTGACCCTTGATTTATCCACCATGGCGGCCCACACGCACACATTTAACGGCAATACCCAGGGAGGCGGAAAACCCGCACCTACAGACAAGGTATATACAACCGCCGTTTGGAAGGTTTCACAAAATCCGGCAGCCATTTATCACACTCCCGTCAACCTCAGCCCGCTTAATACCGGCACCTGTTCAACAACCGGCGGACCCCAGGGAGGCGGTGCCCAGGCACACGAAAATCGGCAACCGAGCCAGGTAGTCCGCTTTACGATCGCCCTTCAAGGACTCTTCCCAACACGATCATAGAGGAGGCAAATCATGGCAGAACCATATTTAGGTGAAATACGGATGTTTGCCGGCAATTATGCACCCCCCGGCTGGGCGTTTTGTAATGGGCAGTTGCTATCTATTGCAGATTATAGCTCCCTGTATTCTCTGTTGGGCACGACCTATGGCGGCGATGGCAGGACCTCCTTTGCGGTTCCTGATTTCAGGGGGCGGATTCCGGTACATACCGGGACCGGTCCGGGCCTTTCCCCGGTTTCCCAGGGCTCACCATACGGGGTCGAACAGGTGCAGTTGATCCTGACACAAATTCCGAACCATAACCACCCGCTTCAGGCCTCCACTTTAGAAGGAACCAGCGCCGTCCCCACGGGCCAGGTGTTGGCCAAACCGGCCGGCAATGGTGCACAAGGGTTTATCACCGAACCGGATATGACAAAAGTACAAGATTTATCCATCTCGACAGTATCAAAAGCGGGCCAGGATCAATCTCACACCAACTTGATGCCGGCTCGCTGCGTCAGTTTTATTATTGCCTTACGAGGCATTTACCCGCCCCGTACTTAAAGGAGGTCTATCATGGCAGATCCTTTTACTGGTGAAATTCGCATGCTTCCTTATACATTCGCTCCATATAATTGGGCCTATTGCGATGGCCAGATAGTGCCGATCGCCCAATCTTCGGCCTTGTTTTCCGTCATCGGTACGATCTACGGGGGCGACGGACGCACAACCTTTGGCCTTCCCAGTCTTAAGGACCGCTCACCCATGGGCTGGGGAGACGGGCCAGGCCTCACGCACAGGGCCATAGGACAAGCTACAGGGGATAGCACGGTCTCGCTTGTACAATCCCAGATACCCTCCCATGACCATATTGCGAAAGCGGTGCAGGACATACCCAATTCCGGAGAGCCGGTGGCGAACTCATGGCCATCTTTAATATGGCAGGACAAAGGTGATGGCACTCATGAATACGCATTGGCATTTGTGACGCCGCAAGAGGGCATTACAGCGATGGCCGATCAAGCCATGGCCGTTGCCGGAGAAAGCCATGGCCATGAGAATCGCCAGCCTTATTTGGCCGTATATTTCTTTATCTGTGTCGACGGTATCTATCCAAGCCGGTCGAGTTAACACCTGCGACAGGCGATCAAAACGGCCCACGTTTTATCCCCGTTTCCGAATCCTTGAAGCTCTCCGGAAACGGGTTTTTATCTAAATACAAAGAGTAACTATAAAGCTTCGAACTGAATGATGAGCGCAATCTGCGGTATTTTCTATTTCGATGATCGTCCGGTTTCCGAAGAAACCCTCCAGGCCATGGTGACGGCTCTTGCCCATCGGGGAGTTGATGGCAGCGGTGTCTGGCGTAAAAACAATGTGGCTCTGGGCCACCTGATGCTCCACATCACACCGGAGTCGTTAAAGGAAGAGCTCCCCCATTATGATGCCAAACGGAATATGGCCATCACTGCCGATGCCCGAATCGATAACCGAAAGGAGCTTTTTCACAAACTGGGCATCCCCTCCTGGCAAGAAAACAGCATGCCTGACAGCCTGTTCATCCTTAAGGCCTATGAGCGATGGGGCAAAAATTTTCTCAATCATTTATTAGGAGAATTTGCCTTTGCCCTCTGGGACGGGCTCTCACAGGAACTCATCATCGCCACGGACTCCTTGGGGATGTGCCCGCTTTGTTATTATCATACGTCGGAAACCTTCATATTTGCATCTGAAATAAAGGCGATCCATGCCGTGAAGGATGTTCCGCGGGTCGTCAACCAGAGAAAAATCGCCTCGTTGGCCATACCGGCCCTGCGCCATATGGAACCGGAAACCACCTTTTTCAAAGGCATCAGGATCATACCGGGCGCCACTCTGATAAGCGTGAACCGAAACAGAATTCAAAAAGAGGTTTACTGGCGTCCGGATCCTGCCAAACGGATATATTTGGCTGATGAAAACCTGTACGCAGAGGCCTTCCGGGAAATTTTTGAGAAGGCCGTTTCAGCGCGGCTTCGAAGCGCCTTTCCCGTAATATCCCTCTACAGCGGGGGGCTTGACTCTACAGCAGTAACCGCTACGGCCGCCCATCTTATGAAGAAAAAAGGGGGGGGGATCAAGGCCTTTTCAGCGATTCTGCCTCCTGAATACCGGGGAAGCGGTACGGATGAACGTTGCTATATCGACCTGCTGAAAAACGGCCATGGGATAGATATCGAATATATCAGTGACCCCTGGCGAGGTCCTTTTGATGACCTTGAATCATTGATCACGGTCGGGGACCATCCTTTTTTTACGTCCCGCCACTTCCTATATACGGCCTTTGCCGAAAGGGCCCGTCCTTTTAAAGGACGTGTCTTTTTAACCGGAGAGGGGGGGGAATCCGGCCCCAGTTTTCACGGGAGGGGTTATTATGCGGAGCTGTTGCTTCAAGGCAAATGGCACACCCTGACCAGGGAAATCCGGCTGCGCGCCGAGAGGGAAGACCGCAGGGTCGCAGGCCTTTTCCGGGCAGAGGTTATGCACCCTCTTATCCCTTTCGGACTTACCCGTCATATCAAACCGACGTATGATACCGATCAGATTCAGCGGTTGATGCCGTTACGTGAGGATTTTTTTAAAAACCTGTTCGGAAAGAGATGGAAGCACTTACAGAGACAATCCTTTTCATTTCGACGCATCTGGCCGAATCACCGAGTCAATCAGTTGAAAGCTTTATCAAACCGGCAGAGGGGCCGGCAGGGAGGCGGATTTGTAGGGTTCCATCGAGTTTGCATGACTTCCCCCTTAATGGACCGGCGGGTTCTGGAATTTTGTCTGGCAGTTCCCGGGAGCATGAAGGTAAGAAACGGATATTCCCGATATCTCATCCGCGTGGCCATGAAGGGGATTGTTCCGGATCCGCTGCGCTTTCGAATTGATAAGAATCCCTTTTCACCGGATTTTCACGATCGATACAACCGCCAAAAACATTTAGCGTTTAAAATCGTCCAGCGGGCCAGGCGTAATCCGGTAGTCAATGAAATCGTTGATCTGGACAGACTCCAGCACATGCTTGGCTTTACCATGCAATCCAACCGCTGCAACCGTACGGTCGATTTTGCCTGTATGCACGCCGTTCCTCTGAGTATTTATCTGATATACTTTCTGGAGCATTATGCACGGTGAATGTCCCCTCCGGCCAGTTCCCTAAAAGCTTGGCGGATTTTACGGATTGGCCTCGAAGATAAAATCTGGAACAGGAAAATGTCTGAAAAACAGCTTTGCCATCCCCTTGTTAATCCTAAGGGCCGGCCTTTCAACTGGCTTCATATGGAGGAGAAGCAGCATCTGCTCCAAATGAAGTGGTTGTACTCGTCCCTGCTGCATCCAACTGTTTGAATACTGGGGAGCGCCAACATTTGCGCAGAGAAGCATTCATGATGCCGCATGAAAACGCTTCAGGGGAGACACTGGATGACTTGGCTTTATGAGTTTCCGATACTTCTCTTGTTAATAATGCAGATCTATTATTCATTTGCCGGTTACCTCCTGTTTGAATAGTTGCCTATAAATGATGGCAGTGAATACAGCCACTCTACTCTCTGGGAGCCGGATAACGTTACAACATTGCATAAATAGAGCAAATCATCCCTCCTGTCAACCCCACAACCCTTTGATTTCAGGGATATAACATTAAAAACAGGTAAATACGTTTTTTCTGATACACTTAACTTCCCTTTTTTTTACATTTTCGCTTGAAATAAGACCTCAGGCGGCTAAAATATCTCTGGAAAAGAAAGATGCCCGTTAGTTATTGAGCTTAACATTTTAGTGGTTACTGCGATGATTCTCTGTACTCAAAAAAAAATATTGTTTGTCCATCTCCATCGGACAGGCGGGACCACCATCACCAATCTGCTGCTTCAGCTCCTGCCGGACTCGATTCCGTTTTTGGGACAGCACGAGCCGATTGCAAGCGCCCGCAATAGACTATGGCCAAGATTTCAGGATTACTATTCTTTCGCATTCGTAAGAAACCCTTGGGAAAGATGGGTCTCTTGGTATGCGTTGATTCGCCAGGGCGCCGCATTGAATAACAGCGCAAACCCGATCACGAATTTCGATGAATTCATTCGCTATTGGGTTGGGCCAAAAAGACTAAATTCCAACGGTCTGTGTCCATTTACGAATCAGCTCGATTACCTGTGTGACACCAATGGTGATTTGCTCGTCAGCCGAATCGGCCGGCATGAGAGCTTCGAGACCGACCTGCGAGATATTTTTTCCTCCATCAACATTAAAGCCGGGCAAATCCCCCGGATCAACCGAACGGCACACGACGCCTACCAGTGCTATTACAGTGGTGAATCCGAAAGGATCGTCCGCAGTCAGTGCCGCAAAGATATTGAGTTTTTCGGGTATCAGTTTTAAGATCAGTGTGCAACCTGATACGATGTGTCTATAAAACCGCCTGAACGCATCTTGCTGCAAAATTCATAGTTATTGGGATCAGCCTGATCCACGGTTCTGCAAAAACGGCATACAGGATTCTTTTGACTGCTATTAACTGTTTTACGGTAATGTTGAAGATAAGGATGATTCCATAGTTTTACAAAATTTTCCGTACTAAGGCTCTCTCTCTTATAAGAAATGGCGCTTTCAACCCCCACGCAACAGAATTGCAGTCTATCTGTATAGGGGGGGGTGCGACTTTTTACAAGATAGGCCGTGGTCCATGGGAAATAGCACATTTCAGGGACTTTCATAAAGCGTTCGCCCTGAAAACATAGACATCCTTTTTCGGTGAAGGCTGAGGGCCGCGATAGGCCCAAGCCCAGCGCTTTGGCTCGTTTCTCAGCCCTGCCAAGCTGTAAATCGGAATACTTTTGATCTGAATAGAGAGAATCCTCCATTGGCATATCGCTTTGGGTCATAACAACTTTTGCGAAGTGGGAGAAGTTTACTGCCTGTACCCCAAGTCTATGGGATAGTTCGACAAACCGGACAACTTCGTGGGCGTTTAGCCGGTTTACCACCATCATCAAAATAATTTCAGGTTTATCTGTTTTCATCTTCCGCTTTAATCGGGAAAGCTGGGAGACTGATCGGCAGAGCTTATCGAAATTATCGATTCTCATGATCTTTTTGTATGTTTCTTTAGTTGCAGCATTCATGGAAATCCGGAGTCTTGAAAGACTGTTTGAAAATGCTTCACGGATTTCTCGATTCATCAGTATACCGTTGGTGATAACCCGGAGCAGGAGATGGGGATAGGCTTCTCTAAGGTGATGAAATATTTTCAGAAATCCCGGATGAGCAAGGGGATCGCCCACACCTCCTCCCAGACCGAGTTTGGATAAATACTTCAACCAGGTCATCTTCTTAAAATCTTGGAGGGTAAAATGGTCGTGGCTCTGGTAATATCCTGGCTTGTAATTACAAAATAGGCAACGGGCACTACATGCCCCTGTAATCGTAATAGCGAGATCCATCGGAAAGGATCTGACCTCGGTGATGGCATGCCTGGACTCAAATTGTATTAGATCCCTGTTGGCCCAGTGCGGGGCACTGGAATGCTGCATTCGTTGATAAAGGCGGTCTCGAGAAATTTTCAGAATTCTGTCCGTATCAATTTCCCCGCTTTCCTCTGCTACCAAAATGGATTCCAGGGTGACTCCTAGCCCCCCCAGGATCTCTATTATCTTGGAATTGACCGTATCCGAACGAAGGCAATGGGAAAGCACCGGTCTTTGAATGGATATCTTATCACTTTTTCCCTCTGGTATGAGATCTTCAACGCACCTGAGCCAACCTACATTATCAGGATATTTATATTTTTTTAAGACACCCAGCAATGCCTCTTTTTTTCTGACTACTGCCACAGGAGAAAAGCCTGAATAGCGATGAGAAAAAAGACCAGAAAACGTATCCTTCTGAATCCGGCTGATGACAGATTTTAAAATGTCCGGATCAATAAAGGGAAAATCAAGATCGAACAGAAGAAAATAGTCGGATTTGAAAAATTCAGGCAGGGCTAAAAAATTTTTGAACCGCCAACGGTTTTTTATCAGGGGTATCCAGCCGAATCCTTTTGCTTCTCTCACAGTCTCCGGCTCTTCCTGATGCAATATCATAACAGGCGTGGATATATCCCCTACCCTTTTCAATCGCTCGGCCAGTATCCGGATCAGGGAAACACCACAGACCTTTCTCAGATATGTTTGCTTTCCGTCGTTATCGACCGGTCGTCGGCATTTAATAATGGGCAAGTAATGGTTATTATTAATCTGCATTATTTCCTCAAATATTAAAAAAATCGAATCAGTCTTTCCTCTTTTAGAGCTCTTAAAAAAGTCTGGGTATTAGACCGAATCTGCCCCATGTCCCCCTCAAACTCTTTAGCCAGAATTGAGATTAATTCCATAAAAGTAATCGGTTCCGACAAAAGTTTCCATATGCGGGTTCCAATATCATCCATGCCATAGTATTTCCCATTTTGAATGCTCATAAGAACGGTTTCACCATCTATTTCAGCGGACACATGCTCCTCATTCCTCGAGATCCGAGTTTTCGGATTAATCTTCAAGATATCTGTCATGTAGCCTCCGTTTTTGAATATAATAACACTATTAAAAGACTACATGGTTTTGTTGATTCAGATAACCGAAACTTCGCATGACTTTTCCATGATCCATAATTATTCGTCTTGCCTGCCCACCTGTTAACTCATCTCTCCAAGCTCCTACCTCACCTCGCCTGAAAAACATTTCAGTTTCCGGACTTTTTTCCCTGAAACCCATTTTTTTTTCCTGGCGCTGCAATTCTTCAAATGTACTTAATGTCAAAGCACTTTTGATTCGATTTTCTTCTTGGGTAAGCTTTAAAAACCGAACCGCCATTTTAAAGGTCTCAACCGGATTTTGTTTCATGTCTTCATATCTCAGAACACAAATCGGAATTTTGGCCCTTGTCCAGCTCAGGACATGACCGCTCCATGAAAGAAGCTGCTGGCGAAGTTGGTTCTGAAGCCTATCATTGTGATCACAAAAGCTGTGGTTTTCATCTGCCATTCTTGAAATGACAGTGTCATAATCAACATTTAAATGATACGCAAAGGAGACCGCGACATCCAAGGGATTGCGAATCAGGTAAACAGCCCCGGACGTCGCTCCCAAGGGGAATAACAGCCTATTTTCATTCACATGAATATAGGCGTCATGGACCTTCATGAACAGTGTTTCTTCGGACTTTTCCGCCATGTGTTGATATACTTCAGGCCTTAACCGATCAATCTCATCAAAATCCAGGTCCGAGGCCTCGATCCCGACGTTATAATCGAATATGCTTCTTGCGCTTGCAATTGGGGAGCCTTCCAATGCATTTATATCAACAGGCGTTTTCTGGTCTCCTTTCAGGTTGGCCAGAAATATCCTGAACCAGGTATTGCCGGATTTTGGATAAGACGCCAGCCATATGATCCCTTTCATTACAATTTCTCCCCCACAAGTTCCATGAGCTCGTCAAGCAAAAAAGGGCTTCTGGGTCGCATCACGGTGAAGATGGACACCTCCGATGCAATCCTCGCGCAGGTCTCGAAATGCTTTTCCTTTCCGCTCAGCCCTTCCAGGAAATTCTTGCGAAAGGTGTTTCGGATAAGAGGTTGAATTTTATCCATCCCGTTCAAAGTTGTTATCTTGAATTGATCATGATTTGTGGTTTCAAGACCAAAAATCGAACTGACAGGAAGAGGCGCATCGCATATAGCCTCTGCGGGCAGATAATACTTCTTGATCTTCCGGTTATGGCGCACGGGCTTCAAATTGTCTGAACAGGCATCCAGTATTTTCAGGGTATCGTGCCACAGCTTGAGACAAGGAAGGCCAGGGATCAACATGGTCCGGTCGTTTTTTCCCGTCGATATCGCGCAAATGTCGTCTGCCACCAGCGGGTGGCCCTGTTTATGGAAACCCGCGGCCAGGGTCGATTTGCCGACACCCGAAGGACCGGTAAAAACGACGCCTTTTCCATTGACCGCCACAGCACTCCCGTGAACAGGCAAAATGTTGCGCTGATGCAGTAAGGCCCCCATGGCCGAGCCCATGAGAAAAAGACGTATATCCTGTTCATGACCCGTATTTTCCGGCTCTATGTTTATGCGGTTGCCCTTACTGACGTAATAGCGTGCCACATTGTCGATTCTTAAAAGAAACTCACCGGGCGATGCCTCGAAACGGACGCCTCTTGCCCTCGGGGTTTTTAATTTATCCGGAACCCGGCCGTATTGAATCACGACATCCGGCTCGGCTTCTGGAATCATGAGATCATGAAACTCAATCTCGGATTTTATGGTTAACCCGAAGACATTGTAACAGTAGCCCATTTATATAAAACCCCATGTCCTGAAAGGCAGTTTATATTTTCAAAACGACATCCTAAGACAAAGAAAGCCTCTTTTCCCGGCCATAACGAACCACGTCCCATGGACCAAGCTCCAAAATCCGGCCCTGATCAATAACAACAACCTGATCGGCATTCCGGATAGTGGGGAAGCCGATGGGCAATCACGACCATCGTAATTTTTCCCTGAAGGCGGTTAATCGCCAATTGAATACGCCAACCTGGTATAAGACCAGCATGGATTTGGTTTGGATCATTGGATCGCGAAGGCAATACCAGACCCATCTACTTAAGTCAATGATAATTTGATCTATTTAATTTAATAAAGACTTTATTTATTATGAAGAAGTTGATACGGGCTGCTTCAAGGAGAGATCCGCCAATTCCCTGCTATTACAGCTGTACAGGCAGATAGCATGATGCATAATGAACAGCGCAAAAAGCAAAAACCCAGAACTTAATTTTATAAATATTCAGTATTCTTATTTTTCCCTTGATCCTGATATTAAAATACATTATTGCTGTTTCTTCGTCGGAGTTCTGCTGCTACTGATATCCGGAAGGGCATTTCCCTAAGCGGAAGGTCCGAATCCCGACCTCTCCCCCTGCTCTCATCTGAAAAAGCCGACTCTTTATTCCTCGATTTTATGCTAACCCGTTTGAAAAAAAGATCTGCAGCTGCGGGCCAGGATCGAAATACCATGTGCTTCTGCGAAACTGCGAAAACCGATGACGTAGAGGAGGGTGACGACAACTAACTACGAGGAGGCAACAAATGGGACAATTGGCATTTCAAACCAAATCGATCCGCATCAATCAATCGGCCACGTTTGAATTTGACAGCGACATCCAAAGCTACAGCGTGGGATTATCCGGCTTTAACATGGAGGTGCGCTCCGGGGCAAAGGAGATCCTGAACCTGAAGATCAGCAATTTTGCCGTACACCTGGATGCCGAACCCCAGGGCAGTAACGCCGTCAAGGTATCCCCCTCGATTGTCTTAACCGACGATCAGGGCCATGACCTAGATCCGTCCGACACCTTTAATTTTGTCGCCGTGACGGTGATCGCCTGGCTGGCAGGCGGTGCGCAAAACGACGTGGTGCTGGCAAACGAAAACGACATCAAGGACGGCACCGTTTCACCGGCGGTACCCAATCCCTCCGGAGAGGACCCAGATGTTGTGGAACCCTTTATTTCCGGGTTCGAGCTATCATTTGGCAAACCGTCACAAGAGATTCTTTCGCTGAACGTGGGGACCGATATCCGCTTTGATGAAAAAAATAATTTCAAAATTGGGAGCGTGGCCCAGATGACGAACAGCACCACTGTCACCGGGAGTCTCGATGCGGGGCTTTTCGCCATCATTCCAGATATGCCGGCTTACGAAGTTACGATCACCTATATCAGCTATAGCGGCAGCCCCGATTTTTCCAAATGCCATCCAGTCACCTTTTCAGCCGATGTAAAAAGCGCAGCCGTTTTGATGCAGAATTTCGAACTGAAATTCGATCAGCCGCGTACCATCAGCGATATCTCCGGCGGTGGGTGGCTCAACGGCCAGGCCGGGGTTAAACTCCCGGTCCCGGCGATCGAGGGGAAAACGGTCAATCTGAATACCATGGCCCAACTGTACGTGGCGATCGGCAACGATCTTTACTGGGGTGACGTCTCCACCCGGTTGATTGTTATCGCCGAGCTGAGCGATGGGTAGAATCAACCCCTATTAGCCCCAAACAATCGGCCTTGACCGCAAAGGCGTTGGGGGCGCAGAGACGATTATTATTGCTCTGCGCTCCTTGCATTTTGAGTAAGCACTGCGAACAGGTTGTGAGAATTTCAGGTGTTCATAGCTGAGCTTGATAGGGAACCCCGTGAAAATCGGGGACGAAGACCGCACCACGCCACTGACTCTGGGTTGGGAAGGTGCGGCCTGTAGGATGATCCGACAGTCAGAAGACCCGCCTGAAAATGTGTGACCACCACCACCTCGGGGAAGGTGTGGCGGCCACAAGTAATCTGCGAATAGAACAGGGAAATCCCGGATCATTGGCGATCCGGGATTTTTTTTGGGCCATTCGTCAAACGCAAACCGAGGCCGCATCAACGATGCCGACCGTGGTACGCCATACCCTCCAAGGATACAATCTGCAGTGCCGGCTGCAGCGCTTGCGGCAGGAGAGGCAAAACAGCGCCCCTAATTTTCTTGACAGCTCCACCACTGTGGGCTATAGCCCACAATCTATTAAGCGAAAACGAAAAGGGCGCAACGAGGGCGCTCACCTTAATAGACACCTAACAAATAGAATAATCGATAAGCAACTAACGTTGTAATGCAGCCATGGAGGCTGGGGGAGAGTTGTTCCCTCCTGTCTTCATGGCTTTTTTATTTTCAAAAGGACCGATGCGTTCAAAATCGGCACCGTGCCGATTCTTATATGATCGCCGATAAAAGAAGGCAGCCGCATCCCGGCCAGGACGTTTCGGCTGCCTTCAGATCAGCATCCCCGGCAAGGGGAGCTTCGTTATCTTTACACCTGAGCTCCCCAGGCGTCAATTCCGATGCCGATTGCCGGCAGTCACTCACCAACGGCGAAGCAAGAAAGGGGGAGCTTAGGAAATGAAAAGGATTGGTAAGGCGGCGGCATCGGTTTTTCTCTGTCTGGCGATCGGCATTTGCACCAGTTGGCCCGCCCATGCGCAACAGACCGATGCGCAATCCGAGGCGACGACGGCGCCCGCCGAAGAATCGGTCAAGAAACTGGAGACCATCGTCGTCAAGGAAAAAGGCGGGGCACCGGGCCTTGCAACAAGCCCCTCCAAAACCACCATCGAGGTGGAGGATTTTTCGTCCATCGGCCCGCAGAACAATATCCAGGACCTGCTCAAGACCCAGGCCATCATCGACTTCCGCGGTGAGACGGATCTGGTGCCCGACAGCGACACCTTGACCATGCGCGGCTTTTCCAGCAACCGTTTCGTGATGGCCGTGGACGGGTTGACCGTCCAGAAAACCGGCGGGCGCAAGGGGTCCCACATCGTGGACTACAGCCTGCTGTCACCGTTGCCCATCGAAAAAATCGAAATCATCGCCGGCCCCCACTCGGCCCTGTTCGACAGCAAGAGCATCGGCGGCGTGGTCAATATCGTCACCCAGCCCCCCAAACGCCGGGACACCCTCAAACCGGATGCCAAACTGAGTACCAGTTACGGCTCTTACAACACCCAGAACTACAAATTCAGCATGAACGGTGCCGTGGACACGATGACCTACAGCCTGGGGGTGAATAAAAACACCACCGACGGGTACCTGCGCAACAACGAAACCGATATCGAGACCTATTCGGGCAGCTTGGGCGTGCTGCTGCCCTACCAGGGGTACATCAACTTCAACGGTTCGCAATCGGATATTGACCGCAAAGCGACCGTAAACAACACCGGCAGCGACTTCGACCCGGACTACCCGGAGGTAACGGCTTCCCTTTTCGACCCCTGGCAGGGCCCCACCTGGGACAAGGAGGCCTGGAACTATCGCCTGGATTACATGCAGAATCTTCCCGTCGGCCGCCTGACCTTTTCGGCTTACAGCAGCATGGAGGATCGCGATCGGGCCTACTACGAGTTGATCAATAAAAATAACGTTTCCCTGGGCACAAAGTTCACTTCGGGGTTAACCTGCTGGCGCCAGAAAGGCGGCAAGATCCAGGACGAATACCAGTGGTCGCCGAACCATGTCAGCACCATCGGTTTCGACTATGCCAAGCTGTACGACGGCTCGGACAAGCATGAACGGGTCGAGAAAAAGGGCACCTATTTCCAGCACCAGTGGAACATCACCTCCTATCTGGACGTGAAACTGGGGCTGCGCAACGAGGATGTGACCATCTGGGTCAGCAACCGCGGGATTCCCAACCGGGGAGATTGGATCGAGCGCAACTGGAACCAGTTGGTGCCCAAATCCTATACCACCTTGAAGATGGACCACATGGCCGAATGGCTGCGGGACACATCCCTCTCGCTGGGGGTCAGCAAGATCTGGCACGCGCCGGACAGCCACGGGGATTACAACCCCCAGGGCCAGCCGGCCGGGGCCTGGCTGGATCCGGAACACGGCATGGGCTACGACCTGGTGCTCAACCGGCGCCTGTGGCGCGACATCTCGCTGATGGTCGACTACTCCTTTTACCAGATCAAGGACTATATCGCCAGCAACAGAAGCTATGCCCAATTCACCAAGATCAAGCCGGGGTCGGGGGTTGATCCCAACCTGCTCTTCAGCGACTATAAGATCAACCTGGACGAGGTCTACCGCCACGGGGTGGAAATCAATCTGGGCGGCCACCTGCTCGACGACCTCTCCTTCTACCTGACGTACGCCTGGCAGCATTTCGACAACCAGGGCGATGAACCGGCCGGCAAAACCGAACTGGACGATGAGGCGGAACACCGCGTCACCGCCGGCCTGCGCTACCAGCTTTTCGACAACACCGCCCTGAAACTGGATTACTCCTATCAAAGCGATGAGACCCAGGAGATCTCAACGTACATCAACGACGATGACAATGGCGACCCCATCTACGATTGGCGTATAGAGGACAACCCGGCCTACAGCCTTTTCAATTTCGCCGTGGAACAGACCCTTTTCAAAAATAAATGGCACATGAAGAACGCCCGGCTGCAGCTTTACTGCAAGAACCTCTTCGACGAGGAGTACTACGATTCGCGGGGGTACCTGGCCACGGACCGCACCTTCGGCGTCGTCTTCGACGTCCGGTTCTAACCGTACCGGATACGCCGCCAACCGATGCTGAAACCTGGATCATCGAATACGGTTTCTCCCACCCCGGTCCCCAGCCCGCCAGGAAGGCAAAGAGGCGGCGCTGGCCGGGGTGGGGCACGCACAACCGGGAAAAACCATTCCAAATATCGGAGAAATCAAATGAATAGAAAATCGCTGATCGTCCTGCTGCTTACCGCCGTTTGCCTCATCGCGTTCTGCCCCCCCGTTGCGGCGCACAACTTGTGGCTCAATCCGGCCGACCACTTTCCCCAGGTCGGCACCACCGTGGATATCGGCATCGGCTGGGGTCACACGTATCCGGCCAACCGGATCGACCAGGAGGTAAAGGACGGCCGCGTGGAAAACATCACGGCGGTGGACCCCGATGGCAAGACCGTCGACCTGACCAAGGTGTCAGCCGATCTTTATCAGCTTAAAATCGACAAACCGGGCGCCTATCTGGTCAGCGCCAGGATCAAGTCCGGCTTTTTCACCAACACCCCGCAAGGGCGCAAATGGGGTAACAAGAAAGAGGTGGCCAACGCCGTCAAGTGCACCAACTTCCATATCCAGGCCAAGACCGTGCTCATCGCCGGCGCAAAGGACACCAACCTCACCCGTCCGGCCGGCCAAGGGCTGGAGGTGATTCCCCAAAACGACCTGAGCCGCATGAAACCGGGCGACACGCTGAGCATCCAGGTTCTGTACGAAGGCAAGCCCCTTGCCGATACCACCGTAAGGGCCACCTATGCCGGGTTTGAAAGCGAACAAGGTGCGCCTCCCAAACCGGCCGCCCCCGGCAAGGATGGGAAAAGACCCTCAAAAGGGCACAGCCATCATTTCCCGGTGCAAACCCAGACCGACGCCCAGGGCAAGGCCGCACTGCAGCTGGACAAGGGCGGCTACTGGATGATCATGCTCTCCCATCGCTGCCCCTTTGAGGATGCGGGCACCTGCGATGAGCATAGCTACAACATGGCTTTTACTTTTAAGGTGGGCAAATAGCCGCGCGGCACCCCCCTTGACGTTTTATCCGTCTACCGCCTGACTGGGTTCTGGTATGGAGGCACCCATGAAAATCAGCAGATCGAAAACAGCGATCTATGTGCTTGTCGCGATGTGTATTGCGCTGGCCACCGCGGCCAGCGCCGCCACGGCCCAGGATCAGGCCGATGGCAGCCATTTTTACCTGGTGAGCCTCGGTGTTGGGGATCCGGATCTGATCACGTTGCGGGCCGTCAACACCATCAAAGCCTCGGATGTCATCATCTGCCGGGACAGGGAAAAGAAAGAATTCGCCGAATATTTGAACAGCAAGACCATCCTGGACCCCTCCCTGGCCGGCTGGCGCACCCGCCACAAGGATTGCGCCTCCATCGAGAATCCCGAAGAACGGGCCGAATGCCAGAAAAGAGCGGATGCACGGGCCCAATTGATCCAACAGATCCGATCCGCGGTCAAAGCGGGTAAAACGGTTTCGGTGCTGGGCAGCGGCGACCTGATGATCTATGGCGGCCCCTACCACTGGTACCTCGATGAATTCAAGGACCTGAATCCCAAAATCGTTCCCGGGGTGAGTTGTTTCAACGCGGCCAACGCGGCCATGGGCAAGGAGATCATGTCGGGCCGGCAAAATCATTCGGCGGTGCTGACCACCTACCGCGAAATCGACAAGCTGGCCGCCTCCCACCCCACCATGGTGATCTTCACCATGCACACCAAATTCGATGAACTGGTAGAGAAGCTCAAAAGCCACTACCCCGTCGAAACCCCCATCGCCATCGTGTTCCACGCCGGCTACAAGCAAAAGGAGCGCATCGTCAAGGGCCGCCTGGACACCATCATCGACAAGGTCAAAGGCCAACCCTTCCCCTTTGAGCATCTGGTCTACGTCGGCGATTTCATGCAGTAGTCGTATTTCAGGACAACCGGGCCGCAACCGTAGGGGCACCAGGATGAAAAAGTCGTTCAACGCCGTGGGATTGAAACGGGAAATGGGGTGGTTTTCGGCAACGGCCCTGGTGGTGGCTAACATGGTCGGCACCGGCATTTTTACCACTTCCGGGTTTATCATGGCCGAACTCGGCGACCCGCGCGCACTGCTCCTGTGCTGGCTGTGCGGCGGCCTCTTCGCCCTGTGCGGCGCCCTTTGCTACGGGGAGTTGGGGGCCAGGTTCCCCCGGGCCGGGGGAGAGTATGTCTTTTTAAGGGAAAGCCTGGGCCGGCCGGTGGGATTCTTGTCCGGCTGGATCTCCCTGATCGTGGGTTTTTCCGCGCCCATCGCGGCCGCCTCGATGGCCTTTGCCAC
The DNA here is from genome assembly GCA_963668645.2 of Desulfobacterales bacterium. Taxonomy (GTDB): domain Bacteria; phylum Desulfobacterota; class Desulfobacteria; order Desulfobacterales; family UBA2174; genus UBA2174. The sequence continues at coordinate 388,577 of CAXXWC010000018.1, read as the reverse complement.
CTATCTGTTCCGGACATTTTCCATCCCTGGTGCTGGAGGCGGATTGAGGCTCGCCCTGGGCGGCGTTTGCCTGGCGACCCTCACGCCTTTGACCCTGACCGCCATCGGCGTGATCGTGCTCTTTTCCCTGATCCACTACCACAGCCTGAAGGTGGGCAGCCGGGTGCAAAACGCCCTGACCCTGTTCAAGTTCATCCTGGTGGTGGTCTTCATCGGCGCCGGATTCTTGGTGGGCAATGGCTCCGGCGCACATTTCTCGGCACCGGCCCCGCTTTGCTGGTCCGCCGAGAAGTTCGCCGTGGCCCTAATCTTCGTCTCCTTTGCCTACAGCGGCTGGAACGCCGCCGCCTACCTGGGCGACGAAATCATCGAGCCGCAAAGGAATATCCCGCTTGCGCTCTTTGCGGGCACCACCATCGTGGTGATCCTCTATGTGGCGCTGAACATCGTCTATCTTTACGCCCTGCCTCCCCAGGCCATGCAGGGGATTATGGAAATCGGTGACAAGGCGGCGGCATCGCTTTTCGGTTACGGCACAAGCCGTTTTTTCAGCGGCGCCGTGGCCCTGGGGCTTTTGTCGGTCATCAGCGCCATGATCCTCACCGGCCCCCGGATCTACTTCGCCATGTCCGGGGACCGGCTCTTCTTTCCGGTCTTCGGCCGCCTGGCCCCGGACCGCCGCACGCCCGGGGCATCCATCTTATTGCAGGCCGTAATCGCCGTCGTGATGGTGGTCTCGGCCTCCTTTGAAAGCCTGCTGCTCTATATCGGTTTTACCCTTTCGCTGTTCGCCATGCTGGCAGTCATCGGCCTGATGCGCGTCCGCCGGCACTCGCCACCGGCCGCCGGGGCCTACCGGACCTTCGGTTATCCGCTCACCCCCCTGCTGTTCATTCTGGGCAACCTTTGGATCATCTTCTTTTCCATCAAGAGTCGACCCATCACAGCCCTGTTCGGACTCGGCACCATCGGCCTGGGGGTTGTGGCCTACCTTTATTTCGACCGTTTGCAGCGGCCGAAAGACGAACCTTCCGGAAAGACGGACTGAAGACCGGGGCCGGATGAAACGGAAGGCATTCGTCCCCATCGAAAGGCAAAAAAGATGAGAACCTTTTTCATCATCGTCGCGGCGTCCTTGCTGACCGCTGCCACCGGCTGGTGCCACGGCGTCGAGGGCAGCGTCGATCAGACCACGGCCCATTGCGTCACGGCCCGCTACGATGACGGTGAACCGATGAGTTACGCCGCCGTTGAAATCACGGCCCCCCAGACCGAAGTGGCCTTTCAGACCGGCCGTACCGACCGCAACGGCTGTTTCACGGTCAAAACGGACACTCCCGGCCCCTGGCTGGCCGTGGTCAGCGACGGGATGGGCCACCGTCTGGCCCTGGACTTCACGGTAACTTCCGAAACCGGAGCCCCGGCGGCCGCCACCGCTCCGGCCGCCCCGGCCCGCAGTGCCATGGACCGCCCGCTGCAGGTGGTCGCCGGGTTGTCGATCATTTTCGGCTTGTGCGGATTTATTTACGGCTGGAAAGCCCGGCGCTCGACCCGGCTTTGAATCTGCCCCGGCCTTCGGTGAAAAATTGAAATACTTCCCGCCCCACCCCAGGCTCCCCGTCGCTGACGGAAAAATGCTCTCTGCCTTCGTGGCCGCCTGTTTTTTCCTCTCCGGTGCCGCCGGCCTGGTCTATGAAGTCATCTGGGTCCGCCTGATCGACAAGGTTTTCGGCAGCGCCCCGTTTGCCGTGGCCACGGTGCTTTCGGTCTTCATGGCCGGGCTGGCCCTGGGCAGCTACCTCTCCGGGCGGACGGTGGACCGGATCGCCCGGCGCGGCAGACTCCTGGCCCTGTACGGGGCCATGGAAATCGGCATCGGGCTCTGCGCCCTGTTCGTGCCCCTGCTGGTCAGGGCCATCCAGCCGGTCTACCGGATGATCTACGACCGGCTCCTGGACCAATTCTGGTGCTACCAGGCCACGGCCTTCGCCGGTTGCGTCCTCATTTTGCTGGTGCCCGCCGCCTTGATGGGCGCCACCCTGCCGGTGCTGTGCCGCTTTTATGTCCTGCGCCTGGAGCATATCGGCTCGCGAACCGGATGGCTTTACGGCCTGAACACCGTGGGCGCGGCCCTGGGGGTGGTGCTGTGCGGATTCGTGCTCATCAAAACCCTGGGCGTGAGCAACAGCCTGCTGCTTTTTGCCTGCATCAACGGCGTGATCGGGCTCTGCTGCGTTTTGCTCTCGCGGCTTTTGCCCGTCGATGAAAACCGGGGCCATGATCCGCGCAAGGCCGCGTCCGGCAAGGCCGGGACCATGGGATCCGGCAACGGCGCAAAGGGGCCGACGCGCTGGGGAGTGGCGATCTTTGCCACTTCGGGCTTTTGCGCCATGGCCTACGAAGTGCTGTGGACCCGGTTGCTGGGGCTTGTCGCCGGGCCCACGACCTACTGTTTTACCATCGTGGTGGCCACCTTCATCGTCGGCCTGGCCGTGGGCAGCATCCTCTTTGGCCGGGTGGCGGACAGGACCCGCCATCCGCTGGGGTGGCTGGCTGGCACCCAGATGGCGGCCGCCGCCATGGCCCTGGCCGTCAGCCAGCTCCTCGGCAACGGCCAGTTCTTTTTCGCCAAGCTGATCCACACCTTTCAGGGCCAGTTTTTCCACCTTGTCCTGGTGCAGTCCCTGGTGCTCTTTGCCCTCCTGCTGGCCCCGACCCTCTTTCTGGGCGCGGCCTTCCCGCTGGTCAACCGCCTCTACGTGAAATCGCTCCACGCCATGGGGCGCAGCCTGGGAACCGCCTATGCCCTGAACACCCTGGGGGCCCTGGCCGGGTCCTTCGCCGCCGGGTTCGTGCTCGTCCCCTGGCTGGGCAAGATGAACGGGCTGCGGCTGGTGATTTTACTCCAGTTTTCCCTGGCAGGACTGGCACTGCTCCATCTGGGTGCGCCAGCCCACCGTAGCGGCCGGTACCGGCTGGCCTTGGTCGGCTTGCTCGCAGCCGGCTGGCTGTTAGCGGGCCATTTTCCAAGCTGGCGCACCGACCTGCTCTCCCGGGGGTGGTATCGCGACTTCGGCGCGCTCCAGGCGGAGCTGGACCGCACCGGATGGGGAGCGGCCCTGGTCGGCGGGGCGCGGCGGATTGCCGACCATCGCCAGGGGTTGAAGGTTGTCTTCCAGGGAGAGGGGGCCAGCGGATTTACCACGGTGGAAAGGGAGACCACCAGCCTGGGGACCGTGGAAGTGGCCCTGTTCAACAGCGGCAAAGCCGATGCCTCCTCCCACGGGGACCGATCCACCCAGTCGCTCTCGGCCCATATCCCCATGCTGTTCCATCCCGGGGCCCGGAACATCATGCTCCTGGGGCTGGCCAGCGGCATGACCGCCGGGGAGGTGCTGCTCTACCCGATCGAGCGGCTGGACATCCTGGAGATCAACGAGGCGGTCACCACCGCCTGCCGGCGCTATTTTTCACCCTGGAACAACCACTGCCTGAACGATCCGCGCGCGCGCCTGATCGTCCAGGACGGCCGCAACCATCTGGCACTGACCCGCGAGAACTACGATGTCATCATCTCCGAGCCGTCCAATCCCTGGATGGCCGGACTGGCCAATCTCTACTCCCTGGAGTTTTTCCGGTTAGCCAGACACCACCTGACCGCCGACGGGATCTTTGCCCAGTGGATCCAGGCCTATGAAATGGACCAGGAGACCTTTTTCCTCCTTGGCCGGACCTTCGCCACCGTCTTTCCCACCAGCGCCCTGGTCAAAGTCGGCCCGGTGGATTACCTGATGATGGGGTTCAACAACGACGAAGGCGGATTCGACTGGCAGGTCGCCGGGCAGAATGCCGCCTACGCCATGCGGTCGACCATGGTCACGCTTCCCGGCTTCGATTTTCTCGTCCACCTGATCCTGGCCGAGGATTTGAGGCGCTTTTTCGGAACCGGGCCGGTGCATACGGACGACCGGCCCTATCTCGAGTTTTCCGCCCCCATGAAGCTTTACCACGGCAGCGGGGACATCGAACGGGCCATCGCCGCCCGGCGCCGGTTGTCACCGGCCAGCCAGCGCTTTTTCGACAGCCACAACGATTACGAAACCTTGCTGGATCTGGTGCAATTTGCCACCTCGGCCAACGTGCCCATGTTCAACGTGCTGCCGTGGCCGCGCCTGGAACAGGATCAGCAGTCGCGTTACCGGCAAATAGTTGCCAATTATTGCGGGCGCGTCCTGGTCCCCTCGTACGGGGTCTTCAATGCGCCTGAGCTCAAAAGAACCTGCGCCGAAATTCAGATCGCCGCAATCGGCAAGCGGCCGGCGGCGATTCGCCGGCCATCGAATTGCGGCCGGCCGGCGATCGAGAGCCTCGCCGGCCGCCCCGGACAACGAACCGGCCCTGACGACCACTACAACCTGGCTTTGGCCTGTATTGCCGGCGGCAGGAAAACCCGGGCCATCGAGAGCCTGCGCGCCGCGGTGAAGCTCGCCCCGGACAACGAACCGGCCCTGACGGCCCTGGGTTTGCTGCTTGCCGAAAGCGGATCCCTGGATGAAGCGGCGCACCTGCTGGCCGATGCCGCCGGCCTGGCGCCGCGCAAGGCGGCCCCGCACAAGTACCTGGGCATGGTGGAACTTCGCCGCAGCGCTCCGGAAAAGGCGGTGACCAACCTGTCCACCGCCCTCTCCCTGGCGCCGGAAGACGGCGTCATTCTCAGCGAGCTGGGCACCGCCTACTACCTGCAGGGAAATACGGCCAAGGCGATTGTCTATCTGACCAGGGCCCTGGCGCGCGACCCCGGCGACGAACAGAGCCGGTATTACCTCGAGCTGACCCGCCGCATGCAAAAAGCCGGGGAGGCAGCTGCCGGGGTTCTGAAAAACTAGCCGTCCGTCCGCCGATCGCACCCTCGTATTTTAATTCCAATGTCGTTAACTTAAGCCATCGACAATCTCATTTTTTGAAGAATCTGTCCTTAAACATGGGATTCTGGCTGAGATACAACGCTGCTGCAGGGTTGTGCCCAAGAGCACGATCTTTGACTACGAGAGGAGTAGTCTCTGCTTTAGCATAACGCAGAAACAGTATGTCATGCCCAAGGCAAAGCCCCATCATTATGTTTAGCTCTGTTTTTTCGCGGTTGAGTACTTCTGCCTGCATTATTGGATTGCAGATCTTATTCCCCCACATCCCAATGTCTTGCGGGTTTAATTCACCACAGAGGCATATTACAGAAACGACATCGAACCCGTTACTTTCAAGAATGTCAGACAACAATTTGGATTCAGGCATCAATTCCCCACATGTTGCGATGCCCAGCCTTTTCATTCCTCGTATCTTTGCGTATTCAATAATTTCATCAACCCTTGTCCAAGAGAGCTTTTCTCTCGGTTTTTCCGGATCCATGACCTTACTCATATAACCCATCCAGGCCTTATTTACGGCTTGGTTTTCGGGCAGCATCAATTTTTCTAATGTTTCACCGACTAAGCCACGATACTTTTCTGTTGGGCAGAATGATGGAACCTTTTTGTCCTCTTCTTTGGAACGACATCGAAGAACGGTGCATTTCACACATTGTGGATCATGTTTTGCCATTTGAGACTCCTCATCTTTCCTCGAATTTGTCATATGTTTTTGCTAACCACGCGTTTTCACGGGCACCTGACTGCGGGAATCCGCGGTCAGGTGTCATAATTCAAACGCTTGTTAGCGCAATTTTTTTCAAGAATTTTCATGTAGGCTCGAATGAACCGCAATCAATTTATACTCATCATCGTGTTTTTTATGCCATACTCTAGTGAAATGGATCTTTACAGTAGAACGAATCTCTCCGAACGAACCGCAGATCTCGGACAATACCGTGACAATAGCTACATTTTCAAAAAGATTCACAGTTTGGTTTGACTGTTTGATTGACTCAATTTTTACAAATCCAGAACGATGTGCTTCTATATCCATTTGTTTTGTTGTTTGCTGACCAATATGATTCGTGAAAACGAGTTCATCATCTAACAAATTGTCCAGCATCATTACGTCAGAACTCAACATCGCGGCTTCAAGTTTTTGTTCAAGACTTACAATCGTTTCGTTGTTCATATTATGGTCGCTCCTTTGAAGTAGCTCTCACGGCAGGAACGCTGGTCACCCAGCGTTCTCCGCACAGCCATAGACGGGGGACGCGGATGGGAACGATGTTAAGATAACAATTAATCCTCATCAATCATCAACCTACGTTCTGTTGCGATCAGTCCTCCCTGCTCTACGGCGTAACCGGCATCTGCCACCGTCATGAAAAATTGTCGTGCAAGCTCTGCCGACGACAGTTACAGGTAATCTCATCACGGTTCCGTCGCCAATTTACTTGGTTACTGAACATCGTCCCTGTTTTCCCAGACGGGCGCTTCTCGGCATGGTTACAGGTTAGCTCATCTCGGTTCTGTCGTCAATTTACTTGGTTACTGAACATCGTCCCTCTCTCCCATATGTTGCTATTTTCTCTTTATCAGGAATATCGAACATATCACCCGGCGATTGTGTTTGTCCGTAGACCTTTATATCGCTCGATGGACAGATAACCATACAATGCACGCAAGCAATACACCCGAATAACGGAGTATCGACGAGTTTGACTTTCTGGTTTTCTATTCTTAAGCTGAAATCTTTGCAAACAGATACACATAATCCATAACCAGTACATTTATCTTCATTAATCTTTATTTAATCTTTTCCTTTCGTTCCTGATCTCGGTAATGCAATACCCTCTCCAATCCTTTCCATTGAGAACGGGTTGGGACGATGTTAAGAAAACAACGGCTCTTCGCTGTTTCATGTGGGTAAATCGAATTCGAGCTTGCCCGCAATGATGTAGATCATCGTAATGAAATTGCGTGCTGAACGATAGCCACGAGCCCGTGCCTTATCCACTGCTTCGTTGATCACTTTTAAGACATGAAATTTGTCAAAGGTCAGTTGCGCCTCAGGCAAATACTGTTTCACTCCACTGATAAACGCCGGTGACATGTCGCAGCAGACCTCCTCGATGTTGCTGCGATCCCCGCCGTGAGCCTCCAGATCCTGGGCAAACGATTCAATCACCTCCGCTCCCTTGCCTTCCGTGGCATACAGCACACTCGATTGATCCAGATCCATCACCACACTGACATACTGGTGGTGCTTTTTGCGTGAGGTCTCATCCACTCCCGCACGGTGCGCTTCAGACATGTCTAAGTGCTTTCGGGCCTCATCTACGTAATGCTTCAATATCCGCCATAACCGTGTGTCGTGCTCGCCCACCAGACGGGCTATCGCGTTGACCGGCATCTGCTTGGCCAACGTCATGATAAATGCCTCGAACAGCAGGGTAAAGCCGCTGCCAAGCCTCGCCCAGGGCAAATCGACGACGTGCGGGCCACAATCCGAACACCCCGCCCGAGGCACCCGGGCCGGCAGGTAGGTCTCATGCTGGAAAAAGTTCAGATGCCGCCTGTCAATGGGAATGAAAAGTGTACCAGTTATGGGAAAATAAAAGTGTACCACCGCGCTGGTTAATTCCGTGCCTCCTGGGCCGCTGCCGGCGGAACCGGGTGGCGTCCGAACTCGTTCTTTGAAAAATTGTGTTTCCTGAGCCGATAGCTGTGTCCTTTGATGTTGACCACGCGGCAGTGGTGCAGCAGCCGGTCGAGAATGGCCGTGGCGATCACCTGGTCGCCGAACAGTTCCTTCCAGTCGATAAAGCTCTTGTTCGAGGTAATGATCGTCGAGCTGCGCTCGTAGCGATGGGAGACGAACTGGAAGAACAGATACGCCTCCCGGCTGTCGATGGGCAGATAGCCCACCTCGTCGACCACCACCAGCGGCGAGGTCAGATAGGCCTTGTGCCGGGACTGCGATTCCTTGAGCTTGCGCATCAGCGTGTCCATCGTGGTGAAATAGACCTTGAAACCGTGATGGCACGCTTTGGTCGCCAGCGAGATGGCCAGATGGGTTTTACCCACCCCCGGCGGCCCGAGAAAGATCACATTTTCATGCTTGGCGATAAAGTCCAAATCGAACAGGGTCATCACCTCCTTTTTGTTCAGATCCGGATGGAAAGTAAAGTCGTAGGCGTCGATGGTTTTGGCGGCCGGCAAGCCGGCGGTTTTCATGGCGGTTTGCACCCGGCGCTTTTCCTTGGCCGCGACTTCCTCCTCCAGCAGGTGGTCGAGGAACGACAGGTACGAGCCCTTTTCGGCCTCGGCCTGGGAGAGGACCGAGTCCAGAACATCAGCCGCCTGGGTGAGCTTGAGCCGCTGCAGATTGTCCCGCAGACGGTCGCTAATCAGCTGGTCCATACCCCGCCTCCTTTCTGGGCAAACTGTTCATACTCGGACAGCGGCCGACAGGCTACCTGGGGAAAGAGACTGGCGTTGACTAGGCCGCGGGTGGCTTTGCCCTTGGGGCGGCCGTAGGGCGGCTGACAGGGCTGTTCGCGGCGCAGATCGAGGATCTGCTTGATGATGGCCGGATCGGTCATCCATCGGCCCTTTTCATCGCTCTGGGCATAGGTCTTGAGCAGCCGGTCGTCGTCGTAAATCCGCACGGCGCCGTCTTTGATCTTCAACAACACTTTCTTGCCCACCGCTTCCGGAGGGACTTGGTAGCGGCTGGCGTTGTAGGAGACCATGCAGTCCTTGTAGACCTTGCGATAGACCTTGATGGCGGTGTCGTAGTCGGGCATGACCGGGCTGAGGCTCTTGACCTCCTGCTGCCAGCGCATGTCCACCGGCTGGCGGTGGGTGCCGTGTGTGCGCCGGTTGGCCGTCTGGGAAAGCCACTGTAGAAGATCGTGGTTGGCCGCCTCCAGGCTGGTAAAGCGGTAGCCTCTCCAGAAGGCTTCGCGGATGTAGTCCATCGGCCGTTCCACCTTTCCCTTGACCCAGGGGCTGTAAGGCGCACAGAGGATCGGCTTGAAACCGTAGTGGTTGGCAAAATGCGTAAACTCGACGTTGATGACCGGCTTTGCGTTCTGACGGCCGGAAAAGACGTTGCGCATGTTGTCGTAGAGCAGCTCGAAAGGCACACCGCACAGGTATTTAAAGGCGTGTATGTGGGCATCCATGAATGCTTGGAGGGTGCATTGGCTGACGAATTCGGCATACATGGCGCGCGAAAAGCCTAATACGAGGACAAAGAGGTAAAGCGTCAGATCCACGGCGCCGGCCGCACTGACCTTGAAATCGCCCCAATCGACCTGCCCCTGGAGCCCGGGCACGGTCTCGAAGCGCAGGTAGGCCTGGCGCCGGTTGCGGGCTTTGATGGATCGCACAAACGGCTTGACCGTATCGTAGCTGCCTGAATATCCAAGATCTTTGATCCTCTGGAAGATCCAGGCAGCCCGATAGTCATCTTGGGCCAGCCAGTCTTCAATCATCTGGTAGAACGGCGCCAGGATCGACTCCCTTTTGCTGGTTTTTGAGTACTCCGGCGCCTGGGGCTGAGAGATATACTTTTTTACCGTGTCGCGGTGAATGCCAAGCTTTCGCGAGATGGCTCGCTGAGACAACCCTTGGCGGTAATAGGAAAGAATGTCCATGAAGACCTCCCTTGCGATCATGGCGAAGCCCTCCTTTCTTGGAGGGTCCTACCATGATCCGGCCACGGAGGTGGTACACTTTTCATTCCCTTTTTTGGTACATTTTTGCATTACCAGTGACACCGCCAATCCTTGAACTCAGTATCATGGGCCTTACACCCGGCCACACCGCAAGACGGACAATCAAATGTGGCACCCTTTTCGAAATCGATTTCGATGTCCAACCGTCCCTTGGCTGAATCAAAATTGACGGAAACCACTTTCCATGGATCCGCCAGCCCTAACGCTTTTTGTAGAAGATCAGTCTCTTTCATAATGCGGCAACTCTAACCCAGGTCGAGGTCCCTCGCAAACCAAATCCACCCACACGAAACAGCGAAGAGCCAAAACAACTAATTCTCATCAAGTATCAACCTGCGTTCTGTTGCAATCCGTTCTCCCCGCTCGACGGCGTAGCGAACACCTGACAGAGCTGATCGGTGCGCCCAAAGTTGTGGATGATTTTGGCGACCGTCTTGGGGATTTTTGGGATCGCGTTCGTTGTGGCCGAGTTGGAAGTCCCTTTACCCTTAATATTCCTCCACAAACCACGGATGCACCCATAAAAATTCACGCCGTTTATTTTGGACACGTACCAAACCTCCAAAACCAGGATCTTTTTCTCGTAGTAGAACATGCATCTCTCGTAAAAGTGCACCTTGAGCGCAGATAGCTTCGCCATGTTCCCAATCGGCAGAGGCACTACCTTGTCCTAACCAATCTGCTACTTTTGTACCGCTTTTAATACTAAAATCAAGACTTTTCTGCCCAAGATCCAATTCTTTTTGAATACTATTATAAGTAGTATTATCCAGAGCGAATTTTGCAGTTGAGACTGCCACAGGCAGAACCAAGCTTAGAGTTGCTACCACAAATTTAAAATATGGTGCGGCCTTTATAAGCCATTCTTTAGGTATTGTTAATTCATAAACTCCTTGTTTAGGATTTTTGACGTTTAGCACAGGTAATGGCTTCCGCGAGTGTTCACACCAAAGGGTCAAGCAGAACTTCGCACTGACCCAGGTTGGTCGTTCGAAAAATCCTGGTTCCACTGGCTGGAAGCTAAACAGGCGGGGCCCTTCTTTGGCTTCATCAGCAAAAACATGAAGTAATGTAGAAAATTGCTGGTCTACCCGGCTCATGATAGTCCGTTGATTTTGAGTCAGAACTTTGAATCGTTTATGATCCCGATTATCTTTGACCTTGAATTCATTTTGAACCACCTTTGCAAGAGTCTGTTTGACGTCATTAATCTCTTCATTTGAAAAAGTCATTGCCTTGTTTTCTGCAGCCGAATTTCTAAGCAGGCTGTCAATATCAAGCCATTGATTACATCCTGAAACCATGCAGGGAAATTTGGACATACCTTGACGTTTACTTTCGATTAATTTTTTCACTTCAAACAAACCAAGACCAGGTTTACCGAGACCGCAAGGACCAGTACATGGGACCATTGTATCACAGCGCAGGCCTTCCCAAAAATGCTCTACCAGCCAGTCAACCTCTTTGGTCAATTCGAATAAATAAAATTCCGGATATGCAGCCCGTACAGTAATTTTGACATCTGTTCCTATATATTCTAGAAGAGCTCGACCGTTATAGCTATCATCCAGCATTAAACCTCGTTGCCAATGAACGCTTTCTTCGTAGTTTTCACGCCCCAGCGAATATTTATGTAGACGTACGATTAATTGGTAAAACAATCCTTCTGCAATAGCGGGCTGTCCCTTTTCCCTATCAACAATGTGGCAGATTTGTATTTGCTCTCGTTCTCCATAATCCGGCCCATCTTTCCAGTTTTTCAAGCATTTTGGTCGAGTGTCTGGCACAAGTTGGGCAATCAGGATGGTGCGGCAGAGATCGTTTAAGCCTGCACCTCTCTTTGTATTAAAAAGTTCGGCTATAGAAGCTCTAATTTTCTTTAAAAGCCAACTTTCTGAAATTTTTTCATTTTTAGTAACAGATTTGTCTGGCAACACAACACGGTATGACAGATCGAAACGTTCCATTAGTTTAAGAAACATTGGATGAACTGCCAACGGATAATGTTCTTCGTCTCCTCGTCGAGGATCATTCCATAAACGACTCAATTGTTCAAAGTCCACCAACCCATGACGGGAACGAGTCTCTTCATCATCTAGAACAAAGCTAATTGCTTTAGTCAGCCAATCGGGTTTGAGGATTACAATATCATGTAACATTGGATCATAATGGTAATGAATAAAATGACCAAGAGTATGGTAGACTTTGAGAAACAAATCTACCTGTACCTCATCCATACCATATTTGCGGCAGATTTCACTAACCTTATTGTAGGGTAAGTAAGGCGCTTTTGCTTTTTGCAGTGCCTCCTTTGCAAGTTGCCATTTCTCGGGGACTAAATACCCCATCTCTGGAAGTTTTGCAGCTATGCTGGCAATAGCATCTTTAAGTTTCTGAATGCCCTTTGATTTACCAGTATTATCAGGCTTGCTGTCTACATGAAAAAAGTCTATAATTGTTTCACTACCGAATTTGTCATGCAATTCTTGTTGATCAATATCTGGTTGTCTATGACCAGGACCACCATGAGTGGCGACGACGATTATTTTGGCTCCCTCACCAGCCCGATGCTTGATAAGAGTGATCCAGTAGTCCACAAACCCCTGATTAGATCCTTCTCGTGGTTTCCAGACCACCAGATAAACGGCAGGCGCACTAAAAAAGAGCTGATGGGTAGGACGGTAAATCTGTTGTCCACCGAAATCCCAACCATTCAGCATTATCTCTTTACCACTATCTGGATCTGTCACATGTACAGGCTTGATTTCGATACCGTGGGTCGTAGGACGCCCTTCGATCCATTCTCCGTTTCGTAAAGCATTTAATAGAGAACTCTTACCAACTTCACCCTCACCGATTAAAATCAGTTTAGCTTCGTTCAATTCCACCTGTGCTTCTATTTTAGCTCGGAGATATGCCTTAACTGCAAACACTCCATGTTCATAAGCCGCGGCCAGTTCAGGATTCAAAGGATTTCGGTCAAGGCGAAGAGAACTTAAATATTCAAGTTGCCCTAATGAAGCAGGAAGATCAGCCAGTTGATTATAAGAAAGGTCTAGTTCCTGCAATTGTGTTAGTAACCCCAATGTCTCAGGCACTGCTGTCATATTGTTTGATCCGAGATTCAAGACACGTAACTGGCTGAGCTTACTTATATTTTTCGGTATGTTTGTTAATTTGTTGCTTTGAAGATACAATTTTTTCAACTGCGAAAGATATCCTAATGCTTCCGGAATTGAGGTTAGTTTGTTGTGGTTAAGATGTAATCGCTGTAAATCGGTGAATTGGCCTAACGATGCAGGGAGATCAATCAACTGGTTATGATCCAAGTATAGTTCCTGCAATTGCGCAAGTTGCTCCAGACTTTCTGGCACTGAGATGAAATTGTTGTATCCGAGGTGCAATATTCGTAACTGATTAAGATGTCTAAATGTATTTGGCAAGATTGTCAGTCTGTTATTTTGAAGACAGAGTGTTTGTAGCTGCTTGAGGTTTCCTATCATATCTGATAAGATAGTTAATTGATTATTTTCAAGATGCAAAACTTTTAATTGTGTAATGTACTCCAGCGTTTCTGGAAGATCAGTTAGCTGATTGTTCTGGAGATCCAATACATGCAGGTGAACCAGCGTTCTAGGCAGGGTAGTCACACGATTATTGTCCAGAATCAGGGTCTGTAGATCCGGAAGCTCTCCCAACCACTCTGGTAACGTAGTCAACTGATGGTTAGACAGATTTAAATCTCTTAATTTTTTAAATTGGGCAAGGGATTGTGGCAACTTAGTTAATTTCTGGTTCGCTATGCCTAGGTATTGCCACTGCGTATACCCATCCAGAGACCATAACTCTGATATGAGCGTCGTGTGATCAAGATCAAGCTTGGTCTCTGTCTTGTGATTAGCACGGGAAATCCTTCCCTGTGCCCATGAATCATCTCCAATGCGTGCCATTTTTAGCGCCTCCCTATCAACCAATTTTTTTAGATCATTATTACTCTTATCTTATTTGATTTATGATCTTGCCCCGAAAAAGTGGACACGAGGTTAAGCCGCAAGGAGGAAATTCTTATATTCTTGCGGGATTGCGTAATGAATCGATGAGTGTCGTCTTTTTCGGTTGTAGAAGACCTCAATGTAACTCAGATTTCGCTTGTTGCCAGTTGTAACCTGAAAATTAGAAAAACACCGAAAATCGTCAAATTTCAACGATAATCTCTGATTTACTTATCTTTTTGCTTTTTAATTGTTCCCTTCTACCTATAATACGGTGTAACTATCAGAAATCAAACTAGATTTTTATATGAAAAAAGAGAAGTACTTCCAATAACTTACGGAGGAACTTCTTATGGCCTTAACCGATTCGGTTTCCAGTATCGTCGATGATGTCGTTACCCAGAACATCGGCTTCGCACCAATACTCCGATATTACTTAGAAAAAGCCGCCATCGCCCGCATCATCGACGACTCGGTAACCATCGACCCCCGGCGAAAAGTCCTGACCCATGGCCAGGCCGCCGTGGCCATGATCACCGCCATCTTGTTCCAGGTCATGCAGCTTTATCGCATCTGCCCCTTTGCCAGGCAAAGCACCGTGCTCGATACCGTCCTTGCCGGCATCCCGGCAGAGGCCTACTTCGACGACCGGCTCGCCGACAGCCTTGATGCCCTCCATCGTCACGGGCTCGGAAACCTGGAGCTGGAAATCACCCGCCACATGATCGAGGCCTGGCAGATCCAAACCGACGTATGCCATAACGATACCACCTCGGCCTCTTATTATGGCAATGGGAAAGCCACCCCGTCGCCCGAAGGCATCCAGATCACCTTCGGTCACAGCAAAAAGCACCGCGACGACCTCAAGCAGCTGATCTGGTCGATGTCGGTCAGTGACGACAGTGCTTTTCCCCTCTTTTCACAGGCCTACAGCGGCAACACCGCCGATGTGACCACCTATGTCGAACAGTGGCAGCGCCTGATCGACCTGCTGGACCGGACCGATTTTCTCTACGTGGCCGACTGCAAGCTGATCAGCGGGGCCAACATCGCCGCGATCATTGATAACGGCGGCCACTTTCTGGCCCCGGTCCCCATGTATGAAAGCTTTGCCGAACACTTTGAGGCCGCCGTTGCCGACCATGACCGGGAAATCCTGATCCCTCACAAGGGCCGCTTCAATCGGGGTTTTGAGGTCCCGATGGTCGTACGGCACCTCAAAAAGGACTACCGGCTACGGATGATCATCATCTTCGATCAAGCCGTGGCCCAGACCAAACGACAGAACCTGCAGCGGCGTGTCGAGCAGACAAAAGAGGCCCTGGAAGCGCTCCGGGGCAAACTCAACGGACGCAAGCCGAAAACCGAAGAACAGATCCAAAAGGCCTGAGATGCCATCTTGGCAAAATACGGTACCGCAGACTTTTTCAGCTACCGCATCGACTACCAGGCCCTGGTGACCTACAAATACAAAGGCCGAGGACGCCCCTCGGCTGGCAAGGTCGTCGAGAAGGTGGCCGTGCACAGCGATCTGTTCGATATCCAGGTCCACTTTGACCAGGCGGTCTTTACCGCCGCGCAGGACCGCTGTGGATATTATCCGCTGTTGACCGACGTGGATGCCGAACAGTTGAGCATCCAGCAGGCCATGGTCCAGCACAAGGGCCAGTACCGAAACGAGCATACCTTCCGGCGCGCTAAAGGTCCCTACGATCTGAAGCCGATCTATCTGCACCGCCCGGAGCGCATCGAGGCGTATCTGTTCCTTTTCAAAATTGCCCTGCAGATCGTGGTCCTGGTCGAGAGAACCGCTCGGATCAACATCCAACAGCGCGACCGCGGGCTGGATGACTTGATGCCCAACCGCAAAGATGTGCGCAACCCGAAAGCCGAACACCTGCTGGCCGCCTTCGAACATGTTGTCAAAGGGGCGATGCATGGACCCAGCGGCACCACTTACGGTTTTGTCTCGAAACTAACCGCCTTGCAAAGCGAAATCATAACAGTCTTGGAGGTGCCCCGGGAATGCTTCTCCTATAAATACCTGGCTGACTCAAGCTAAACGCGGCGCAACCCGTCTCTATCACTAAATCGCCGAAATGCCGGGGTCAAGTTGAGATCCGAAAAAATCAAGAATACACTTTTTCAAAGAGCGAAATGCAAGATCCAGGCCATATTTACGGCTTGGTTTTCGGGCAGCATCAATTTTTCTAATGTTTCACCGACTAAGCCACGATACTTTTCTGTTGGGCAGAATGATGGAACCTTTTTGTCCTCTTCTTTGGAACGACATCGAAGAACGGTGCATTTCACACATTGTGGATCATGTTTTACCATTTGAGACTCCTCATCTTTCCTCGAATTTGTCATATGTTTTTGCCAACGCGTAGCTCAGCCGACCGGGGCATATAGCCGAGCAGGTTGTCGAAGTCCAATTTTTTCCAAAACCAAGCACTTTCGAAAAGCCGCTATCCCCCGGGTCGTCCTGCAGTGGATTGTTAGCGGATTGATTTTGTACTGTGGTTTATTTCATCTACCAAATTCAGCAACATTATATCCCTACAACGCAACTTGTTATGATTAACACTTGATTTTTTCGTAGCATCCTGCCATACTACGCAACAACCCACATATAGGAGGCAGACCATGCTACCCAGTTGCCGTCATGACGAATACCTATACGATGTTCCAAAATTTGATCTCGCTCGGGGTGATATCAAAGATTTCATGAGCGAACTCAGAGGCTTTCATGAACAGTTTTACGATTGTTTCCAACGCAGTGAGTCCAGAGAACATTTCTTCAATTACATGGTTGGGCAGTTCAGCCCGTTGGAAAGAAAATCCATTGAACCAATCGCCCTTGCCGTCTAAAATGGAAATGTCAGGGCATTGCAACGGTTTGTCAGTGAAGCACCTTGGGATGACACAAATATCGAAATCAAATATCGTAGTCTTGTAAATGACGATCTCGGAAGCCCCGATGGCGTCCTGATCTTCGATGAGAGCGGCTTTGTCAAAAAGGGAGACGAATCCGTGGGAGTCGCCCGCCAATACTGCGGCAACATTGGCAAAGTCGACAACTGCCAGGTCGGCGTCTTTGCCGCCTACGCTTCCGAAAAAGGATATGCCTTGGTCAACAAGCGGCTGTTTGTACCCGAAAAATGGTTTTCGGATGAACATGCCCTGCGAAGGCAAAAGTGTAAAATGCCGGAGGATGTCGTTTTTCGGACCAAGCCGCAGCTTGCCGCCGAAATGCTTGAAGAAATCCGCCGGGAAAAGCTGCTGCCGTTCAAATATGTACTGGCCGATTCGATCTACGGTATGAGTCCGGAATTCATCGGCGCTGTGGAATCGTTGCCGGATACGACCTACCTGGTATCGGTGACCAAGACGACCTTGTGCTGGCTCAAGAAACCCATGACTATTACCCGACAGTATCGATGGGGCGGAACGACCCGGACGAAAACCGTGCTGGCCGATGCCGACAGCAAACCGATGAGCGTCGAGGCGTTGGCAAAAAACATCAACGACTATTTCTGGTACCGCCGCGAGGTTTCCGAAGGCACCAAGGGGCCGATCGTTTATGAATTCACCCGGCGCAGGATCATCCTTCCAGCCGATAAGATGCCTGGGAAAGCCGCTTGGTTGCTGATCCGGCGCACCCTCGGGGAGGATCGGCACTATTCCTATTATATCAGCAACGCCTCCCCCAGCATTCGGCTCAAGCCCCTGATTTGGCTAAGCGGGATGCGCTGGGCCATCGAGCAGTGTTTCGAGGAAACCAAAACCGAACTGGGCATGGATCACTATGAGGTCAGAAAGTTTCCGGGCTGGCACCACCACATACTCACGTGCATAATGGCCCACTTTTTCCTCTGGCACCTGAAAATCAGGTTGGGGAAAAAAAGCACCATCTATTACGCTGTCGCAGCTTAGAGTGCTGATCAGACTGCTACTACCCATGCGCAAACACACACTCGACACCCTGATTGCGCAAATCATCTGGGTGCAAGATAAAAACCACCGTGCCTATCTATCGCACCGGAAAAAGCGACTGGCTGAGATTGTCAAATAACCTTTAGTTGCGTTGTAGGGATATAATCTTCATTGTTTTTTCTTACTATTCTAAATCCAAAATTTTTGTACATCTTTACTGCGTAGTTCTCTTTTTGAACACTTAAGGATGCCTGGCTATATCCATTTTTTCTCAGATATGAAATCATTTCCGCCATTAGAAGTTTGCCAACACCTTGATTCTGAAATTTTTTGAATACTGATATAACGAATTCAGGGGTTTTATCATCTATATTGCCAAAACCTTTGATATCATCAGCTAAGATTCGAACCCAAACACCCCCAATTATCTGCCCATTGGATAAAGCGACTAAACAATAATCATCTTTCTTATGACTAAAATCTTTTATGTATACCCGAACTTCAGGTATATCAATTACACTACGAGGAATTGGATTCATCATATCAGGTTGAAAAATCGCTTCATATAGCAAGTCCTCAAGAACAACAAATTCTTTCTTCTCAATCTCCCGAATTAACACTTCTGAAATATTTACCATTTGAAAAATCTGCATACGTTCATTTACATCGCTAACCGTGCTTAACGGGCGGCTGACCGCGCGAAAGCGCGGTTAGATGTCCCGTTTGAAGCACTTGTTATGCCAAAATTCGGCTCAAGAATTCAGTTCAATTCGTTGCAATACAAAATCAGCAATTTCATTAGATGAATGTTGCTCAGCAGATATATATCCATCAACTGAAAACAATCCATCAATTTGAGAATCATCAAATTTGACGAACATAACTTTGTCACTGTTTTTAGATTTAATCATGTCCCTAACGGCCCTGAACTCCAAGCCACACCACTCTTTTTCGGAATACTCTTTACACAAGAAGACAACTATCAATTCAGATTGCTCTCTATAAATTTTTTGTAAAAAAACATCCAAATTAGGTCGTGCCAATTGAGATTGATAATCATAGTCGTAAAATACCGAGTCTGATCCAAGCGTCTTTTTTAATTGCTTTACAACGTTCGAAACGTAGCGTCTTTTTTCCCCTGGAAAAGATAGCGCAACTTTGAATTTAATATCTTCTAATCGTTTTGAAGATCTATCCGATTTGCTAGGCTTTTTATCCTCTAATAATTTTTCAAGCGCGAGTAACGATAAGCAAAATGGCTCTGGATCAATTCTATTGATCGGCTGAAAATCCTCTTGCACCATAGACAAATGATATAAAAGATAGCTCATCCATATCCCCAATGGATTTCTATTGAACGCCATTATTGTTCTCTCTACACCATTTTCTTTCAATTTTTGCCGAAGTTTGGCTGTAATTGCATTTTGTATTTTTCGAATTTCATTTTTATCGAAAAGATTTGCAGATCGTTTTGCCATCTTCACGAATAGATCAGTTTCTGGCCCTTCAATCACACCGCAACAAGTATATTGTGCACCCTTCAATCCCCATTGCAAATTACTTTCCATGACATTTTTTGTCACACGTTCAGAAACATTTTTTTCGTCCATATTACCTTGATATTGCCAAAGCATTATCGTGTGATTCTTTTCATGAAACTTTCGATCTTCAACCGGCCCATTTTGACTCAAATAGAAAACACTGAATTCGATATCATAAAACTGATTCGCCTCCTTCTCGAACGCTTCTATCAGTCTATGGATTTCTTTTGTACGTTTTCTAATCATCGTTTCAATGTCCCTTTTTCCTGTGGTATAACCTCTGCTTCAGGGGCGCCGTGACCGCGCGGAAGCGCGGGTGCGGTGTCCCCTGGAAGCAGTTGTTAGCAGACTCATAGCTCAGTTGCCTTTTCCCATTCCTTACCGAAAAATTCTTTTAGACCTCTTTCATACACTTCGGCAGAATGAATCCCAACAGCAGAATCTAACAATATCGATTCTCCAAAGTCGGCGCTGGAAATCCATACATGATGAGGCTCAATAAATACTATTTTTGCATTAATTTTAGAATGTAGTGCTACGCGAATCCCGGGATATTTTTGCTTGATTAATTTTGCGTTAAACTCCGCTTCGTCATGTGCAAGAATAAATATATTTGTGGGCCGCTTAGATAGGATTCTTTCAATATATTGAATATTCGGTAATAATTTTGTCATGATGCAAATCGCGCCTTTCATTTTTCCAATCTGCGACAACTTTGTTCCCCAAGTACTTGCTTCAAGACAAAATTTCGCATCTTTACATGAGAAAGCGAATCCACCTTTATCGTCTTTAAACATCATGACAGTTCCCTTCTTGTCCCCAGCAGGCTGCTAACGTTTAAGATTGTATGCGGAGTCATTATAAAGAGGATTGCCCGATGCGAGACAACATCCCGTTCTGACCGCTGACAAGCACTTCTGACGGCGGGGCGCTCCGGCGGCTCGCCAAATTAATCTTAAATTGTCACCGATCGGTCGAATTATTCAGGAATTTTTGAACGGATTAATGCGGGAGGCAACAGAAGGTGAATGTGATGGGTAAACACATATCACCTTCCCCAAAGACCGACAGATAGACCGCTACCGGGCTGTTTCACCTTTCCGGCTTCAACGAACAGATTTTCAAAGAGCAACGAATCGCGTTCTATTCGCTACCGCGAAGCGGTTTAGTTGCGGTCACTGGCCGCGAGGAACGAGCGGTCCTGTTCACTGCATGGTTAACCGCCAATTATTTCATTCAACCCCTCAATAATGAGCGTCAACTCTTCGTCGGATGCTTTTGATATCCTTTTGCCAATACGCTTTGTAGACAGGATTCGAATCTGGCTAATCTTTACCCATGATTTTTTGGGAAGCTTGGCTCCCACCAGTTCCATAGTTAATGGATAGCCTGCCTTTTGCCGCTGGCTGGTGATCGCGACGGCAATTACAGTACCCGATCTCTCGTTAAATACATTGTGACTTAAAATGAGAACAGGGCGCAAGCCGCCCTGTTCGCTTCCAATGACTGGATTTAAATCTGCCCAGTGTATGTTACCCCTTAATATTGAGGCCATTCTTCCAACTCCGATGAGAAGCCTTCCTCAGCTAAAGACTGTTCGAATTTAGGGTCGAGCTTGGAACACTCCTGCGCAAGACGGCTTTTCTCAATGCGCATAAGCTTTTCAGCAACGGCCTGTTGAATGGCGTTGCTACGGTTCGGAAAAAATTTTGATTTGACAAGAATATCAAGCTGTTTAAGGGTCTTGTCGTCAATTGTAATTGCAATTTTTGATGCTGGCATTTTTATCACCTCCAGGTATGATAATAAATCATACCCTATGCTTTTTCAAGCTAATTTTTTCTGACGGTTAACAGTGTTGGGCTGACGTTTCCGACTAGACCCGCCAGCCCGAAAAGATTATCAATGAAATAGCCAACAATTCAATTGTTTAAGCATTCCATCCTTATCGGACTAGCCAGACCGTTCCGCGTCGGACGGTTTAGCCTGAAAATTCCGAGCGAATGATTTGGGCCGAAGGGTCGTCCCATTCGCGCCTTGCGAAAAATTTTGCCCTTTCCCGGCTCCCGTATGCACCAAGCATCTTCGCACACCTCCAGATCAGGCTTTGACCGCACGAATGAAGGAGACCACGGCGGGCCGAGTGCCGCCATATACCAAGACCGGGCCATCCTTGCCGCAACAACGCATGCAGGCCGTCGGCTTTTCGGCGACACGGCTTTTCAGTAATGAATATGGGCTTCGGACAGGAGGCGGCGCTTCCCGTCATGAGAATGCCTGATCGGCCCGGGCACACATCGATCCAGACGGTTCTGTCGGTCACGGTGCGGCCTCGCTTTCATCCGGGTGGTGCAGCAGTTGGCTGCCGGATCCTTCCTTGTTTTTCGGCCCGGCAGGCTTCTTTGGACGAACCGATTGAGATCTTACACAAAGGCTATATCGGCCCGGCAGGCTTCTTTGGACGAACCGATTGAGATCTTACACAAAGGCTATATCGGCCCGGCAGGCTTCTTTGGACGAACCGATTGAGATCTTACACAAAGGCTATACCGGCTTCAAGTAAAAATTCCACCGAATCGAAACAGAGAAAGTACCGGCCGGAAAGAACTCAAATCGCCCACCGCTGGATTTTCATGACACCCCCACTTCCTTCAGATGCCATTTTTTGCTCCAAGCCAACGCGCCGGACCGGAAATTGGATGGGCAGTCAAAATCCGGTCGGAGCTGCGGAAAAGGACTTGACAGGTCTGGCACAGGCGTATAAGGAAGTACTTATCAAGTTAGATGTTTCTTACATATATCGATAAGCCTTACGGCGTGCGGCCGATTTGCGGTGCGCAAAAGAAGTGAAGGCGCAAGGGATGTCCGGCGGGCGGATACCCTTCGCGCCTTTTTTTGTGCACCTGCGGATCGGCAACAGAAAGGAGCCCATCATGGCCAAAATCGGCAAGCGTACCAAGAGCGACTGGGCCATCGGTGCCCATCCGGTCAACCAGTACAAGAAACGGGTGGACGACCCGGCGGTGCGGCGCAACCGGCGCACCTCCAAGGACGTCCGGCGGGTAATCGCCCAGGCCCTGAACAAGGCCCGCGATGACGGCCGCACCATTTACCTTTCGGCGGCCTCTTATAAAGGACGGCCCAAGCCCAAAACCCTCTACCGGATCGAACTGTTCAAGAACCTGTTCTATGTGCTGTGCGTGGAAAATCAGGTGGTCACCCTGTTTTCGTCCGAGATGATCGAAAATGACGCCCGGCGCGGGGGGCTGGTCTTCCGCGACGAGATGCCCTTCGACGAACTGCTGCCTCTGCTGGAGGCGGAGGGGAGCCTGGCGGCGGCCTGAAGGGTGGATATCCTTAGCGTTCCGGTTGACAAATTCGACGTTTTGTCACGACTCAATCCGTTATCGCGCCACAGGGGCGCAGCACACTGATATTTTGGTTTTTCTCTGTGCCGCTGTGGTGAAAACAGCAGGAGGTAAATCAGATGGCAAAAGCAGCAATCATATTCGGCAGCACCACCGGCAACACCGAAACCGTGGCCCACATCGCCTCGGACGTGCTCCGCAAAATAGGCTGGGAAGCGACCGTAATGGATGTGGCCGGCCTGCCGGTCAGCGAACTGGAGCGAGACTACGACCTGATTTTGTTGGGGGCCTCGACCTGGGGAGAAGAGGAAATCGAACTACAGGAAGACTTCGCCTCCTTTTACGAAGAGATGGACACGGTCAAGCTCGAGGGCCGCAAACTGGCCGTCTTCGGTTGCGGCGACAGCAGTTTCACCCATTTTTGCGGCGCGGTGGACGCCATCGCCCAAAGGGTCGAAAAGATGGGTGCAGTGCTGGTCTACGATCCGCTCAAGATCGATGGAGACCCGCAGGATGCCAGAGAGGAAATCGCCGGATGGACCGAAGCCGTGGCCGCCAACGGATAGCCGAAGAAAATCGATGACTTCCAAGGTGTTTTTTATCCGTGCAGCGGTGGCCGTGGCTGCTGTCCTGTGCTTCGCGGCCCAGCGGCTCGGCGGCTGGGCCGCGGCCGAATGGCTCGGGCTGGTCTGGTATTGCATCTGCCTGGGCATGTACGCCAAGGCCCTGTTCATTGCACTGACCCGGATGAAACGGGTCACCGCCGACCTTCTGGTGGTGACGGTCATGGTGGTTTCCCTGGCGGCCGGCCAACCGCTGGGCGGTGCCCTGGTGGCCGGTTTCATCAGCCTGGGGCTGGCCATCTCCTTTGCCATCATCGAAAAGACCCGGCGACGCATCGAGTCCCTGGTCAGCCAAAGGCGCAAGATGGTGCGCATCGTGCGCAACGGCCGCCTGATGAACCTGCCGGTGGAGGACGTGTGCCGGGGGGATCTGGCCGTGGTGGCCCAGGGCGAGTCGATCCCGGTGGACGGGCGGATCGTCGAGGGCTCGGCCCCGGTGGACGAATCGGTGATCACCGGCGAACCGCTGGCGGTCCAAAAGCAGATCGGCGACACGGTTATTTCGGGCAGCATCAACCTGGGCCCGCCATTGCGGGTCCAGGCCGAAAAGAACGGCGACCAGGGCTTTGTCTACGCCATGGCCAGGGAGATCAAGGCGGCCCTGGAACGCAAGCCGCGCACCCAGCGCACCGCCGACAACATCGTACAGTTTTTTATCGGCGGTGTTGTAATTTATGCTGCCGGTGTGTTCTTTTTTTACGGCGGCCTTTCCGGTGATACGGATGAGGCCCTGGTGCGCATGGCGGCGGTCACCGCCGTGGCCTGTCCCTGCGCCTGGGCCCTGTCGGTGCCCACCGCCTTTGCCGCGGCCATCGGGGGGCTGAGCGCCGGCGGCATCCTGGTGCGAGGCGGTGAACCGCTGGAACGGGCCGGACAGATACAAAACGTTGTGCTCGACAAGACCGGCACCCTGACGCTGGGCCGGCCCCAAGTCGCCCGTGTCGTTACCTTCGGAATGCCGGAAGAAGAGCTGCTTCGCATCGCCGCCTCGGTGGAGGTGGGGTTTCGCCACCCGGTTGCCGATGCCGTGGTGGCGTATGCGACGGCCCGACAGATTTGCCCGCTGCCAGCGGACAAGGCCGAATACCTGCCGGCTTTGGGGGTCCGCTCCACCGTTCAGGGGCGCCAGGTGGTCCTCGGTTCGGCCGAAACCATGAAGGCGTTGGGAAACCGGCTGCCTGGCGACTTTACGCCCGGGGGCAGCGTGACCTGGATCGCCATCGACGGCCAGGTCGCCGGTGCCTTTGTCATACGCGACACGCTGAGCGAAGACGCCAGGAATCTGGGCGCCTTGCTTCGCCCCCTGGGTGTGCACCATGTGGCCCTGGCCACCGGCGACAACGAAAAAAGCGAGGTCCAGCGGGTGGCCGAGGCCATCGGCGCAGACGATGTTCGCTGGGGATTGAAGCCCCAGGACAAGGCGGCGATCGTTCAGCGTCTCCGGGCCCGGGGAACCACGGCCATGGTGGGTGACGGAATCAACGATGCCCTGTCGCTGGCCGAAGCCGATGTGGGGATCTCGGTTGCCAGGGCCGATGCCGACCTGGCGGTCCAGTCTTCGGACATCATCGTGCTGCGCGGCGGCGCGGCCTGCCTGCCGGCCATCATCGATTCGGGCCGCCGGCTGGGCCGGGTGCTCCGGCAAAACTACGCCTGGGCCATCGGCTTCAATACGGTGGGAATCGCCCTGGCCACCGCCGGGCTGCTCAGCCCCTGGCTGGCGGCCCTGTTTCACCACCTGAGTTCCGTGCTGGTGGTGGCCAACTCGGCGCGCCTGGCACGCAGCCGCCGGCCGACACCGGTCGGGCCATGAAAGGGAACCCCGCAACGGGGCATCCCAGGCAAACCGACAACCGATAAAAAACCGCTTCGCGCAGGAAAAGGAAAAAGCATTGAAAACACTTCCTGAAGTTGAACACGACTGCCGGTACCTTGTCGAAATGGTCCAGGCACCGATCCGGGCCCGGCTGCTGCTGGCCGGCATCGAACTCGGGGTTTTCGAGGTACTGGATACGCCTTGCCGGGCCGATGAGGTCGCCGCTCGACTCGGGACCCACCCGGGCAACACCGCACGGCTGCTCGACGCCCTGGCCACCATCGGGCTGGTGCAAAAAAGCGCCGGCCGCTACCGCAACGGACCGGAGGCCGCAGCCTTTCTCGTCAAGACGGCGCCGGCGTTTCTCGGCGACATGTTGCAGACGATCCAGCGCATGTGTGCGGACCCGCTGGCACAGCTCGTCGAGCAGGTGTGCTCCGGCCCCGGCCGCGAAAAGAGGGAAGAAGATTTCGCCTCCGAACGGCGTTGGGCAGAGACGACCCGGACCAGCGCGGCGTGGGTAACCGGCGGCGTGGGCCGGCAGATGGCCCGCATCCTGGCCGGCTTGCCGGAGTTCGCCGGCCTGCACCGGATGCTCGATCTGGGCGGGGGCCACGGAATGTTCGCCCTCTACTTTGTCGCGGCCCACCCGACCCTAGCCGCAGTGGTCTTCGACCGGCCGGCGGTAACGGCGGTTGCCGAAGACTTTATCCGGCAATACGGGATGCAGGACCGGGTGTCGGTGATCTCCGGCGACTATCTGAACGACGCCATCGGAGGGCCCTACGATCTGGTCTGGGCCTCTTCGACCCTCAATTTCGCCCGCCACGACCTGGATCCCCTGATCACCAAGATATCCGCGGCCTTGAACCCCGGCGGGTTGTTCATCGCCTTTCAGGACGGGATGACCGATGAGCGGACCCAGCCGGACACCATGCTCGGCCATCTGGCAGACGCCATGCGCACCGGCCGGGATTACGCCTTTGACCAGGGGGAAATCGCCGGCGCCATGCTGCGCTGCGGGTTCCGATCGGTACAATCGCGCACCGTCCAGACCCCCATGGGCGCGATGGACCTGGATATCGCCCGCAAACAGGGGACACCAAGTGACAGCAACCTCGATCTACGCCGTTGAGCTGCTGGATGCAGCGGCAGCCGCCGACCTCCCGGATCTTGGCCGCATCTGGCGCCAGGCCGTGCTGCGCCCCGGTCTGTGGATCAGCGTGCTGGACTGCCCTGCCGGTCAGCCCTTCGAGCTGGGCTACCGGAAGCAGCCGGCCATGGTCGATTTCGGGTTCATTCTCAGCGGCCGCCTCAACCATCGGTGGGGCCTGCGGGACGGTCCCCCATCAGACCTGGACGGTGCCGCGGGACTTGCCGGCATCGGCTACCTGCCTGGGCGGCGCGGCGTGGTGGCGGTAAGCGGCGGCCGGCCTCTGCAGGCGGTGCATATCCACGTGGCGCCGGGCCTGCTGCGGCACCTGCTCGACAACGACCTGACCGGGCTGCCGGCCGGTTTCCGGTCGATCTTCGGACGTGATCCGGGCCCTGCCTACCTCTGCCGCCAGGAAATGGACCCCGATCTGCAGTGCGCCGTGCGGGATATCTTTTCCCTGCATCCCCCAGCGCCTCTCGACAGGCTCTACCTTGAAGGCAAAGCCCTGGAACTCATCGCCCTGCGCCTCAATCGCTTGATGGCCGCCGGGCGGCCATCGCCGCTCAGGCTCGATCATACCGAAATCGCGCGGGTCCACGAGGCCCACGATCACCTGGTCCGGAACCTGGCCGACCCGCCGCCCCTCAAGGCTCTCGGCCGGCAGCACGGCCTGAACCTGAACAAGCTGCAGCACGGGTTTCACCGGCTCTACGGCCAAAGCGTTTACGGCTACCTGCGCGAGTACCGGCTGCAGCGGGCCAGGCAGCTTTTGGAAGCCGCCGAGATGAACGTCAGCCAGGTGGCCTGGAGTGTCGGTTACGTCAATGTGAGCCATTTCACCCGGGCCTACAAGCGCCGCTTCGGTCTTTTGCCCAAACACGTTCTGCAGTCGCTCCGCAACCGGGAGCCGCTTTTTCCCAACCAGTCCAACCCACCGATCTCCGACTAGCACCGGCGGTTCGGGGCACCTTGCCGCCGGCCCTCTCCCCTGTCCTGCCCCGATCTGGCGCATCGCCTCCCGGTGCGCCTTTAGCCGTGCTGCCCTCTTCATGACGCACCAGCGGCGCGTTACCGCCAAGCGCTTTTCATCCGCCGGGGCAGGCCCTCTTCCCACCTGCCTTGCCGCGGGTGGTGCGGGTCGAAAAACGGGCCGCCCGGAGCAGAATCCCGGGTGCGGATCGAGTATTGATAGACAGCTCGAACAATGTCAGAGACCAAAAAGGAGAGGACATGCAAAGCATAGGCATCGATATCGGTTACAGCGCCGTCAAACTGGTGCTGATGGACGAAACGGCCGCGGTGCGCTTCGCCGGCTACCGCCTGCACAACGGCAACCCCGGCAGCACGCTGCAGGGCCTGATGAAGGAGGCCGCCGCAGGCTCTCCACTGCCCCGGATCGAATGGGGGGCGGTGACCGGCAGCGGCGGCGAACGGTTCGGTTGCAGCGCCGGCATCGACCGGATCAACGAGGTGCGCGCCTTGGTCGAGGGTGCCAGGACCGCAGCCCCCGGGGCCCGGGCCGCGCTCGAGATCGGCGGCCAAGGCGCCAAGTATGTCACCGGACTGGACGGCCACGACCGATCCCGCATCGGCATCGCCATGAGCGCCGGCTGCGCGGCCGGCACCGGTTCGTTTATCGAAGCCCAGGTCGCGCGGCTCGGCATGGTGCTGGAGGAGTACTCGGCCGTGGCCGCCCGGGCCACCGCGGTTCCCCGGATTTCCGGACGCTGCAGCGTATTCGCCAAGACGGACATCACCCACCACCAGCAGGAGGGCGTGCCGGTGGCCGATATCCTCATGGGACTGGCCTACGCCCTGGTGCGCAACCTGCGCATCGCCGTGCTGCGCAAGCTGCCGCAACAGACGCCGCTGCTGCTGGCCGGCGGCGTGGCCCGCAACCGGGCCATCCGCTTCGCCCTTCAGGATCTGTTGAAGCTGGCCCCCGATGAGTTGATCGTGCCGCCCGAGACGGCCTGCATCAGTGCGCTGGGTGCGGCCCGCATCGCCCTGAACGAAAGGATGCGCGTGGCACATCCGGCAATCGCGGAACTGAAATGGACCGAAGCGCCGGCCGAAGCGGTGCCGCCCGGCCGGCCCATGCCGGCCCTGGCCGCCTTCGGGCGCGGCGACAACCGTCTGAAGCACGAGACCGTTGCCCCCCCGGACGGCCGCATCGACGGGTATCTGGGGGTGGACGTGGGCTCGACCAGCACCAACCTGGTACTCACCGACCCGGCGGGCCGGATCATCGCCTTCCGCTATCTGCGGACCCTGGGTGATCCGGCGGCGGCGGTGCGCCGGGGCCTGGCATCGCTCAACGAGGCCTACGGCGACCGACTGCGTGTCCTGGGCGCGGCCACCACCGGATCGGGGCGTTACCTCACCGGCCGGCTGATCGGCGCCGACGCGGTCAAGGACGAAATCACGGCCCAGGCCCGGGCTGCCGTGGCCCTCGATCCGGCGGTGGACACCGTTTTCGAGATCGGCGGCCAGGACTCGAAGTACATCCGCATCGCCGGCGGCGCGGTGGCCGATTTCCAGATGAACAAGGTCTGTGCCGCCGGTACGGGCTCCTTTATCGAGGAGCAGGCGAAAAAATTCGACATCCCTCTGGACAGGATCGGCGCCATGGCCCTGGCCGGCGACCGGCCGGTGGACTTGGGAGAGCGCTGCACCGTGTTCATGGAGGCGGGCATCGCGGCCCATCTGGGCCGCGGGCGGTGCCGCGAGGACATCAGCGCCGGGATCTGCTACGCCGTGGCCCGCAACTACCTTCACCGGGTGGTGGGCAAAAAGCCGATCGGCGAGCGGATCTTCTTCCAGGGCGGCCTGGCCTTCAACCAGGGAGTGGCCAACGCCCTGCGTGCCCTCACCGGCAAGAGGATCGTCGTACCGCCCTTTTTCAGCGTCACCGGGGCCTACGGTGCGGCCCTGCTGGCCCGGGAGACCGTGGCAGGAGGCGCGACCCGTTTCAAGGGATTTACGCCCGAAGCCGAAGGCCCGGCGCCCGCAGCACCCCGCCAGCCGGCGGACCCGGCCCCCTCCGCCTTCGCCCAATCGGTGGACACGCTGATCTTCGAGGGGTACCGCGAGAAACTCGACCCCAACAAGCCGACCGTCGGCATCCCCCGGGCCCTGTTCACCTTCGGGATGTTCTCCCTGTTTCACCGGTTCTTTACCGCCCTGGGCTTCAACGTGCTGCTCTCGGCGCCCAGCAGCGAGCGGACCATCGCCCTGGGCCAGGCCTATGCCCTGGACGAGACCTGCTATCCGGTAAAACTGATCAACGGCCACGTGGCCGAACTGGT
The DNA here is from genome assembly GCA_963668645.2 of Desulfobacterales bacterium. Taxonomy (GTDB): domain Bacteria; phylum Desulfobacterota; class Desulfobacteria; order Desulfobacterales; family UBA2174; genus UBA2174. The sequence continues at coordinate 359,182 of CAXXWC010000018.1, read as the reverse complement.
CCAAAGAAAGGTGGACTACATCTTCTTTCCGGACCTGTACAGCGTGGACCACCCGGGATCGCCGGCGCGCAAGAACTACGGCTGCGCCTACATGCAGCTCGCCTTCAAGATCGTCAACCGCGCCATGGACCTCGATGGCCGCAAGATCGGGCTACTGGCCCCCACCATCGCCTTCAGCCTGGGCCGGACCTTCATGATGGAAAGCTTCGCGGGTCTGGGGCGCCAGCTCGGCCGGACACGCCAGCAGACCCTCGAAGCCCTGCAACAGGGGATGGCTGCCTACCACGACTTCGAGGCACGCCTGGCCGCGGCCGGACGCGCGGCCCTGGAGCGGCTCGACCCGACCCGCAAGGCCTTCGTGATGATTTCCAAGATTTACGGCATCGCCGACCCGGTGCTCAACATGGGCATCGCCGACCGGCTGATGGAGATGGGCTATCCGGTGCTGCCGTTCTACTTCATGCCCGAAGACGACCTGTCGCGGGAACACCCGAACATGTACTGGCCCTTCGGCCTGCATATCCTGGAGCCGGCCCCCTTCATCCGGGAGCATCCGAACCTTTACGCCATCCTGCTCACCCACCACGGCTGCGGCCCGGATTCGGTCCTGGCCCACTATTTCCGTGAGGCGATGCAGGACAAGCCCTACCTGCACATCGAGGTGGACGAGCACGCCTCGCGGGTCGGGATGCTCACCCGGGTGGAAGCCTTCGTGGAGAGCATCCGCCATCGGCCCCCTGCGCGGGCCGAACCGGTGAGCGCCTACCTTTCCCGCATCGTTCACCGGGACGAGAACATCGCCGGCAGCCTGGGACAGGTCGAGGACGGCACCACCGTCTGCCTGCCACACCTCTATCCCTATGCCCAGATCGGCGCGGCCCTGCTCCAGGCCAGGGGGTTCGCCACCGAGGTGCTGCCCATGACCGATGCGGACGCCCTGGACATCGGCCGGGCCCTGACCCTCGCCGAGGAATCCTTCTCGCTGACAGCCCTGATGGGAGACGCGCTCAAACGGTGCCGCAGCGGCGACGGCACCCGCCGTGCGTTTCTGGTCCCCCGCAGCGAAGGCGCGGAAGTCGACGGGCAGTTCAGCCGCATGCTGCGGCTCAAACTCGATGAGGAAGGCTTTGGTGAAGCGACGGTGGTTTCGCCGTTTCTGGAGGACCTGCCGGACCTGGCCGCCGCCGACATCGAAGCGCTTTTTCTCGCCCTGCTGGCCGGGGACGTGGTGCGTGCCGCCCCCCTGCCCCGCCGCGAGCAATGCCTGCAACGGCTGCTGGATCCGGCCCTCAGGGGCCGCCTGGACATCGAGGCCCTGGCGGCAGTGACCGGCAGCGTGGCCCGGGAACCGATGCCGCCGGGCAAGCGGATCATGGCCGTGGGTGAGCCGCTGGTGCTTTACAACGACGGGCTGAACGACCTTACTTTCCAGGCGATGGAAAACCGGGGCCACCGGGTGGTCTGGGCCCCTCTGGCCGAAACCCTGTGGCTGTTCTGGCACGACTGCGCGGCCCAGAACGGACACACCGACCGCCACCGGCCTTTGCTCGACGCCCTGGCCAAGAACATGGCGCGTATCTCGCAATGTCTCGGGCCTTGCAGCCCGTTCGAACACGATCCGCAAGTGCTGGCCGACCGGGCCGAGTGCAGCGTCGGGTACTACGCCGGCGCCTTCGGCCGCTACCGGGCGGCCAAGGTCCTGGGCGATCCGGCGCACATCGACGGCATCGTCACGGTTTCCTCTGTCTATGAGAACACCGGTGTCTCGCTCAACGTCCTGCACCCGGCCTTTGCCGGTCCAGGCACCAGACCGCTGCTCAACCTGACCTTCGACGGGCACCCGAACACCAGCGACGCCAACCGTCTGGAGGCCTTTCTCGCCTATCTGTAACCGAAGCTGGCACGATTGCCGGAGATTGCATCATGAACCGTATCCGCAACGCCCTTATCACCTTTGCCATCGATCACAGCCGGACGGCCACCGCACTCATGGTGGCGCTGACCCTGGCCCTGTGCGCCTTTTTCCCCAAGATCCACATCGACACCGACCCGGAAAACATGGTGGCTGCCGACTCACCCGAGCGGGTCTTTCACAACGCCTCCAAGCGCCGCTTCGCCCTGAGCGAAACCGTGGTGGTGGGCGTGGTCAACGAGCACGACCCGGACGGGGCGTTCAACCCCCAGACCCTGGGTCGGGTCTTCGAACTAACCCAATTCGCCCGCACGCTGCGCTGGCCGGACGAGGCCGATCCCTCCCGCTCTTCCGGGGTCGTCACGGTGGACATGGTGGCCCCGTCCCTGGTCGACCATATGAGCCAGGGCGCACCGGGAGAGATCCGCTTCGAATGGCTGATGCCCGCACCCCCCGAGACCCGCGAGGCGGCCCGGGCGATCCGGGAGCGGGCCTTTTCCAATCCCCTGCTGCGGGGGCGGATGTTTTCCGAGGACGGCCGGGTGATCTGCATCTACCTGCCGTTGACCGACAAGCACCTGAGCTACCGCATCTGCACCGCGCTGAACAAGAAAATCGAGTCCATGGGCGGCGATGAGACCTACCACATCGCCGGCGTGCCGGTGGCCGAGGTGGCCATCGGGGTGGAGATGTTCTCGCAGATGGCGGTGGGCTCGCCCATGGCCATGGCGGTGATCTTCGCGCTGATGATGATCTTCTTTCGCCAGTGGCGCCTGGTGATCCTGCCGATGATCATCGCCTCGTTTTCCGTGCTGTCCACCATGGGACTGATGATCGCCTGCGGCTTCGATGTGCACATCCTCAGCTCGATGATCCCGATCTTTCTCATGTGCATCGGCACGGTCAGCGCGATCCACATCCTGTCGGAATTCTTCGATGTCTACCGCCCGGAGACAGGCCGCCGGGAAACGATCCGCCGGGTGATGGACACCCTGTTCGTGCCGATTTTGTACACCAGCCTGACCACGGCGGCCGGATTCGCCTCGCTGATCTTCACACCGATCCCGCCGGCCCAGATCTTCGGGGCCTTTCTGAGCATCGGCGTGATGATCGCCTGGCTGTACACCGTCATCTTCGTGCCGGCCTACGTGATGATGATCCCGGAAAGCAAGCTGACCGGCTTCGGCCTGGCGGCCGGGCGCCGGGCCGGACGGGAATTGCTGACGGCCACCTTGAACGCCGTCGGCCGGCTGACGGCCCGGCATGCCGGCGCCGTGCTGGCGGTGCTGGCCGTGCTCACCGCCCTGTCCGTCTGGGGCATGACGCAGATCAGGGTCAACGACAACTATGCCAAACGCTTTGTCACCGGCCACCCCATCCGCCAGGCCGATATCGCCCTCAACCGGCACCTCGGGGGCACCTATACCGCCTACCTGGTGCTCGAAGACAGCACGCCGGACCGCTTTGACACCGACGGCAGGCGGGCGCTGAGCGAGGAGCTGGCCGCATTTGCCGCAAAGATCGCCCGGGTCCATCCCCGGGCGCCGGAACTGGCGCGCCAGGTGTCGGCGGCGATCGAGATGGAGGCGCCGGCCTCTTGCGCCGAGACTTTTTTCGACCGGGTGGCCGCCCTGATCGAAGCGCGTGCCGCCACCGCGTCGGACGAGGATTTTTTCGCCTACGAGGAACTGCGCGGCCACGTGGGGCTGATCAAGGAACAACGCAAGGCCTTCAAGCGGCCGGAGGTGCTGCGGTACATGGCCGCACTGCAACGGCACCTGGAAGCCACCGACATGGTGGGCAAGACCACCTCGATGGCCGGCGCCGTGGCCAAGGTCCGCCAGGAGATGATCGACGGCCGGCCTGAAAATTTTCGCATCCCGGACACCCTGCAGGCCGTGGCCGAATGCTGCTTCCAATTCCAGCAGGGCCACCGGCCGGGCGACCTGTGGCACATGGTGGCGCCCGACTACCGGCACGCCAACATCTGGGTGCAGCTTAAAAGCGGCGACAGCAGCGTCATGAAAGCCGTCGTGGCCGAGGTGGACGACTACTTCCGGCTGCATCCGCCCCCGATGTCCCTGACCCACCGCTGGGCCGGGCTGCACTATATCAACCTGGTGCTTCAGGAACGGCTGATCCCGGCCATGCTGCGCTCCTTTTCGGGAAGCTTTGTGGTGGTGTTTGCCATGATGGCCTTCCTGTTCCGCTCCGCACGCTGGGGGGTGCTGTGCATGGTACCGCTGACCGTCACCATCGTGACGATCTACGGTCTGGTGGGGGCCATGGGCAAGGACTACGATCTTCCCATCGCCGTGCTGGGGGTCCTGGCCCTGGGTATGGCGGTGGATTTTGCGATCCACTTTCTCCAGCGCAGCCGGGTCCAGTACGCCGAGTTGGGCGAGTGGCCGCCGGTTTTGCAGCGGATGTTCGGCGAACCGGCCCGGGCCATCAGCCGCAACGTGCTGGTGATCGCCATCGGCTTTCTGCCGCTGCTGGTCGGCCCCCTGATTCCGTACAAGACCATGGGGGTCATGCTGTTCGCCATCATGACCCTGTCCGGGGTGATGACCCTGCTGGCCCTGCCGTCGCTGCTCACCGTGGCCGAAAAATGGTTCTTTCAACCAGGCCGGGGGCGCAGCTCGAACGCCAGGCCGGTGTTGTCGCAGGACGAGGCACCGGTTGAACCCTGAACCTCAACACAAGGAAAACAAGGAGAATCCGATGAAATCGAAACTCGTGCAACTGTTGGTGGCCGCAGCGATTTGCTGGGGTGCAGCCGCCACAGCGATGGCCGGCGGGATGAACGCCGACGAGATCGTACGCCGGGCCAACCACATGGCCCTGTACCAGGGGCGCAGCCTGAAAGGGAAAGTCTCGCTGACGATCCGCGACAAGGCCGGCCACGTGCGCCAGCGGACCTTTACCATGCTGCGCAAAAACGACGACGACCAGGACCGGGACCAGAAGTATTACGTCTATTTTCAGACCCCGGCAGACGTGCGCAAGATGGCCTTCATGGTGCACAAACACGCGGCCCTGGAAAGCGACGACGACCGCTGGCTCTACCTGCCGGGCCTCGATCTGGTCAAGCGGATCGCCGCCAGTGACAAGCGCACCAGTTTCGCCGGGTCGGATTTTCTCTACGAGGACATCTCCGGGCGCAGCCCCCAGGAGGACGTCCACACCCTGGTGGAGACCGGCGATACCCGGTACGTCATCAAGAACGTGCCCAAGGCTGCCGGCACGGTGGAGTTCGCCTATTACCTGGCCCGGATCGACCGGCAGACCTTCCTGCCGATGAAGCTGGAATTCTTCAAGGCCGACGGCCGCTGCTATCGCATCATCGAGTCGACGCGGGTCGAGGCCATCGAAGCCTCGGGCGACGGCGGCAGGCAGACCTTCCCCACGGTCACCCAGTCGGTGGCCCGGGACCTGGAAAGCGGCGGCGAAACGGAGATGACCACCTCCGGGCTGAGCTACAACATCGGCCTGGATGACGGGCTGTTTTCCGAGCGCTATCTGCGGCGCCCGCCCAGGGAAGCGATGCGATGAAGCCGAAGCCCGCAATCCCCGGCATCCTCCGGCTGGTCGTGCAACTGATCTTGCTGACCGCCTTGGCCGCTGCCGGCCAGGCCGAGGAGCACTCGCTTTCCGATTTTCTGCCGCCGGTGGAGGTCCACGGTTTTGTCGAGACGCGTTGCGGCGCGCGCACCCAGAGCGACCTTCATGAAAAGGACGCCTCGGTCCTGGAGGCCCGGTTCCAGACCGAGCTGTTTGCCGCCACCGAGGCGCTGGAGTTCAAGTTCAGAGCCGATGCCTGGGCCGACGGGGTGGGTGACAAGGGGCGCTACGATACCCGGGAACTCTGGCTCTTCGCCCGCCCCCTGGAGTACATGGATCTCAAGGCCGGCCGGCAGGTGCTCACCTGGGGCACGGGGGACCTGGTCTTTTTGAACGACCTGTTTCCCAAGGACTGGCAGTCTTTCTTCCTCGGCCGGGACAAGGAGTATCTCAAGGCCCCGAGCGACGCGGTCAAAGTCAGCCTCTTTTCGGCTCCGGTCAACCTCGATCTGGTCTACACCCCGTGCTTCGACGCGGACCGCTATGTCACCGGCGAATTCCTTTCCTACTGGGACGGCCAGCAGGGAGCGCGTGTGGGAAAAGACCGCATCGTGGCGGCCGACAAGCCCGATCGCTGGTTCGGGGACGAGGAACTGGCCCTGCGGCTCTACCGCAACATCCACAACTACGAGCTGGCGCTGTATGCCTACCATGGTTTCTGGAAGCGCCCGGCCGGCCAAGCGGCAGACGGAAAGGCCGTCTTCCCCGCGCTTAACGTCTACGGGGCCAGCGCCCGGGGCAAGGTGGGCCCGGGCATCGGCAACCTGGAGCTGGCCTATTACGATTCGGCCGACGACCGCAGCGGCACCGACCCGTTGATCGACAACGCCGAGATGCGCTACCTTGCCGGGTATACTCAGGACCTGGCGCGCGATTTCAACGCCAGCGTGCAGTACTACGTCGAGCATCTGCTCGACTACGGCGCCTACCGGGCGGCGCTGAGCGGCGGCCATGCCCGGGACCGGCTCAGGCACGTCATCACCCTCCAACTGACGCGCCTGGCGCTGAACCAGACCCTGACCCTGAGCCTGTCGTCGTACTACTCGCCCAGTGATGCGGATTTTTACCTGATGCCGCACATCCATTACCAGGTCAACGACCGGCTGGGGGTAGAGGTCGGCGCCAACATCTTTCAAGGAGAGGCGGCGCACACCTTTTTTGCCCAGTTTGAAAAGAACACCAACGTTTATGCGGCGGTGCGCTACAGCTTCTGACAAGGAGGACCGATGGACAATCACCACCCTACAGGACGGGGCCCGAGCAGTCTCTGGCTGCACGATCCGGAGGCGCTCTTCCACCACCTCGACCTCAAGCCCGGCGATACGTTTCTGGACCTGGGCTGCGGACCGGGCGATTACGCGATCGAGGCCGCCCGGCGCGTCGGGCCGGCCGGGCGGGTCTACGCCCTGGACAAATCGGCCCTCATGGTCCACCGGCTGCGGGGAATTGGCGAAGTCCAGGGACTGGGCAACATCGCGGTCTTTCTGGCGGACCTGACCGGCAACCTGCCCATCGGCGACGGCTGCATCGACCGCTGCCTGATCTGCACCGTGCTGCACATCTTCGGCCAGGCCGGGATCGGCCGGGTGGCCTTCGGCGAGATCCGGCGGGTGCTCAAGCCGAATGGGCGCCTGGCGGTGATCGAACTGAAGTGTGAAGACCGGCCATTCGGCCCGCCCCTGGAGCGCCGGCTGGCCCCCCAGGTCGTCGAGGCCGCCGTCAGCCGCTGCGGTTTCGAGCGCTTCAGCCTTGTCGAGCTGAAGTATACCTACATGATCCAGTTTCGCCCGCTACCGGAGAAAAAATGATTCGGCATATCAACGTAAAGAGAACGATCGGCAATTCGAAATTATCGAAACCATCCGAAGATTCTATCCCATCTGGAGAAGTGGAGATAACCCATAACGATTACCGTGGAGATTCACACTTCGAAAATATCAGCATCCGTCCCGGTATTAGAATGATTGTCGCCAGTCATGGCATGCTTCAAGGTTTTCAGATGGATTATGAAATCGATGAGGCACCTGTAAGTTTCTGTTATACTTTGTCTCAACGGGTCCGCTGTACCATGGAAAGCGATGGCATTGGAAAAAGAACGGTGGAAAGATCAGCGGGAGATGGGGTATTGGCTTATCTGCCCAAAACAAGAGGAAAGGTCCATATTTCGCCGTCTGAGAGGGTCGTCGGTGTCTCACTCCACTTTTGCGTTCATACTTTCAACGAACTTTTCAACGAAAGACCCCAGTGTATTAAAAAATGCGGTTCCAGGTTCGGTGCACCTATGGGGCAAGCTTTTTATCAGCAGTCCCGTTTTAACGGGGAAACCTGTTTTGTCCTCAAGCAAATCATAGAGTGTCCTTATGATGGTAAAATTCGCAGATTGTTCTTCGAGGCCAAATCTCTGGAACTTGTAACCCTCAAGCTTGCCGAACTGGAACAAAATTATCGCAGAGATGTGTCGGAGGATATGAACCGCAAGGATCTGGACAGGGCAAGAGAAGCGTACCATGTCCTGCTGAGCAATCTTGACAACCCTCCAAGTCTGGTCGATTTAAGTCGCACAGTCGGGACAAACCGCAACAAGCTGAACCAGGGATTTAAACAGTTATATGGCAATACTGTATTCAATGTGCTGCGCAACGCCAGACTTTTCAAATCCTGGTCACTTCTCAAGCAGACGGATCTGAGCCTGTCTGAAATCGCTCGCTCGGTTGGCTACAACAACCAAGCTAATTTCTCCACTGCCTTTCGCAAGCAATTCGGCAAAACCCCCAAAACAGTGCGCCGGGAAGATGCCAGTGATCCTTTCCCGCCGGGCGCCATATCTTGATGACCTGCAAAACAATGCTTGATTAGAGTATAGTTGTGCGGCATTCATAAAAAAGAGTGCTTTTCGCAAAAGACAAAATAATCTCGATTGTTGTATTCATTGCCCATCTGGGTTCCGCCTCGCAAAATCAAGCGATTTACGTTCGACAGATACGATAACAGAATATGACCAATCATCCGATCATATTTGACGGTTGCTCAAGCGTGGCGAAATAAGCTTAACCGGATAACCATACGGCTGAAGCCGTCCAGTACATGTCTTTGAAAAGACATGAAATCAGGATGACCTAAAACCGGATCACAGCTTTCGCTGTTTACAAAGCGACAATCAAATAAAATCAACCAAAGCCATGAAGGTTTCATCTTCCCGGAAAAGGGAAGGTAGCATCATGGCTTTTTCTTTGGAACTTGAATCTTGGACATGTCGGATTTGATTAACTGGTAAATGATGAGTACAGGAGGGAAGTTGAAATGAAATGGTTTCGCAAAACTGAAATGAAGATGAACCTATTGTTATTTATATCGTTATGTTTGTTTTTTTCAAATGTGGCAAAGGCCGAAGAAAAAAGCGACTATAAGCTGGATGATGTAGTGGTCACCGGAAAAAACACAGCTACGGAGCTGTCCTATACGCCGGAAGAAACCATCATTGACCTCGACACTTATGAGACTGCCGGAGTACCGCAGAATATCGGTGACATCATCAAGGATCAACCTGTGATAGACTTCCGGGGAGCGACCGATCTGGTGCCCGGGGATCTGGTTGACGGGGACGACACCATCTGGATGCGCGGTTTCAGCAGCAACCGCTTTGTTACCGCCATCGACGGATCCAACCTTCATAAACCCGGCGGCCGCCAGACCTTTCATGTGATGGATTATTCATTACTACCGACATTCCTGTTCGAAAAGATTGAAATTTTACCCGGTCCGCACTCGGCCCTGTATCCAGGCCAGAGCATAGGCGGGGTGGTCAATTTGATTACCAAAACACCCAAGCGGTATGACACCCTGAAGCCTCAAGTATCACTTTCGACGAGCTATAAATCCTATGATACCCAGAATCACAGCGCATACATCCGGGGCGGCGCCGGCGATTTCATCTATGACACAGGGTATCAAAAATACGCCACTGACGGCTATCTGAGAAATGCTGTGGCGGACATAGACACGGCTTTCGGCCGCATCGGCTATATCCTTCCTTCGGACGGCTATGTCACGTTTACTGTTTCCCACACCAGCGCGAATCGGCAGATCCCCGTAAAAAACGATCCTGGTCTTTCGGACTATAAAAGCGGAGATCCTGTTGTAACGACCTCTTCTTACTACGAATGGCAAAAACCCGAATGGGATGAAACGGCGGCATCCTACCGGATCAATTACAATCAACCGACATCGCTTGGTATCTGGGATCTGAATGCCTATTACACTGAAGAAGAATGGGAAAGAACAACTTTACGGAAAAATTCCACAGGAGTTTATGATGCCGGATGGGAAGCGACTTGGCACCAGCAGGGCGGTAAGCTGCAGGATACGATCAATTTTTCAGATCAACATCAAACCATTATCGGCACCGACCTCCAACAATTTTTTGACAGTTACGATTCAAAACAGGGATCGCCGGCTGCCTTTGACGACCAGAAAAGGGTAGAGCTCATATCCGGTTTCGCACAGCACTGCTGGCAGATTATACCCCGCCTGACACTGACCGCCGGCCTGCGTTACGAACATGCCGACATCTGGATCGACAACCTTTCCTCCAGCACCGGCAAGCTGCTCATTACCGGAAAGCCCCGATGGATCGAACGCAGTTTCGATGATTGGCTGCCAAAATCGTTTCTCACTTACGAACTGGATGACCTTGCCACGAATCTCAGAGACACATCCGTCTCTTTAGGCGTCAGCAAAATCTGGAGGGCACCGATCAATTTCGGCGATTTCAACCCCAGAGGGATGCCGGCTGGTGCATGGACAGAACCGGAACACGGAATCGGTTATGATATAGTGTTATCACGGAGGCTGGTCAATGACATTCAACTGAAGGTCAATTACTCTTACTATGAAATCAAAGACTATCTTGCCTGGAATTGGGATTATGCGAAATACACCCCGAGCAGCACCAATCCGGTCACACCTGGCTTGGAATACAAAGATTATATAATCAATCTTGACAAGATCACCCGGCATGGGCTCGAAGTACAGTTAAGCGGTCATTTTACAGACGATCTTTCATTTTACATCGGTTATGCATATCAAAAATTTGACAACGAAGGAGGCGAACCGGCCGGGGAAACAGCGGTGGACAACATCGCTGAGAACAGAGTCAATGCCGGGTTGCGCTATAATATATTTGAGAACACGTTGCTGCTTTTTGATTATAAGTACCAAGATGACCAGGTTGTTCAAAATGGGGAAGAGGTCGCGCCGGATGAGTGGGTATTTACAGAAATTAAAATAGATGATTATCATGTTTTCGACATTGCCATTCAGCAAACCATTTTTGAAAAATGGGGCGCTCTGAAGAATGGCATGGTCAAGCTCTATATCAACAATTTACTTGATGAAGAATATGAAAATCTCAGTGGCTATCCAGCTACGGATCGGACATATGGTGCTGCGTTAAGCTTCGATTTTTAATGTGTAATAGTCTCTCAGTGTTCTAATCCGAACTTGCCAGGATCATGTTCAGTGAATCATCGGAGAAAAAAATATGTTAGTTAAAAATTGTTGGGAAAAAACGATCCTGTTAACATGTACACTATCACTCTTATTGATTTTCAACTTAACCGCAGGAGGTACAGAACAAGAAAGTCCGGAAGGACGAACCTGTTATCAAAAAATAATAACCGATTGTTTGGACAGAAAAGTCACGGTCCCGACTATAGTTGAAAAAGTGGTGGATTTGGCGATGCTGGACGGGACACGGACAATGGTTGAGCTTGGAGTCGCCGACAAGCTTGTCGGCGTAAACGATGTCGTTAAAAATTTTATGTACGGAGAAGAAGGGAAAGCCTTCGGTTGCTGGTTCGCGTCGCCGAAGGCGGCACCACACCTGAAAAACCTTCTGAGCATGGGAAGCTGCCGTGAGCCGAACATTGAACTGATAAAATCCCTGGAGCCGGATGTTGTTCTGACTTATGCTTCATATGGGGGCCTGGCCAAAGCCCTTGAAGAGCAAACAGGCCATCCGGTTGCCTGCCTCAAATCCTCCGGATGCCTCGATTTCAAGATGCTCAGATTGGTAGCCGAGATTACGGGCACACAAAAAAGAGCGGAGGAACTTGTTGCTTATGCTCTGGGCAAAATTGAGAAAATCGTTGAAAAGAATCGCCAGATCCCTGAAACAAAACGCGTAAACGTATTCTTTTGGGGGTGGCCTGTTGAAGATTCTCCTAAAACGATTGCGCCCTATGATCCCATCGATCTGGCCGGAGGCATAAACGCAGCCATGCAGGCCCGGATCAAGCCATACGAGATTTTCGACATTACTAAAGAGCAGTTGGCGGTGTGGAACCCCGATATTATTTTGCTCCAGTGGTGGACCAGAAAAAATGTCGGTGTACGTGTATCCACTATCCTCTCCGATCCGGCCCTCCAGACGGTGAATGCGGTAAGAAATGGGCGCGTGTATTACTCGCGAAGTTTCATGAAAGGATGGGACCCTGCAATGGGGTTGTGTGAAATCTACTATATGGCCAAACTCTTTTACCCTGAACTCTATATGAAACTCGACGTTGAAAAAGAGTGCAATGAAATATTGAAACGCTTTTACGGGATAGATGGTCTTTACACTGATTTTATCACAAAAAGCGAACTTCACCGCTGGAGACAGGTATCTTTAAATTGAGCTGCTTAAAACGCATAAATATTCATTCAGAAAGTATGGATGTAAGATTAATGCAGGCACCCCTCAACCCCCAGGTTCTGATTAACTATAAAAAACATGCAAAAAGGAAGCGATTGTTCATTCTGGCGCTTGTGACAGCCACAGGAATCCTGGCGACTTTTTCCATTACGCTGGGGCCGTTGAAGATTTCAATTTTTGAAGTTTATGCTACGATTCTGAATCGATTCTTACCGGATTATTTTTCGTCTCCAAGTGAAGTGGCTGAAAGAGCGATATGGTATATGAGAATGCCCAGGCTTCTCATGGGACTTGCCGCCGGTTGCAGCCTTGCCGTTGCGGGTGCCGTGATGCAGACGGTGTTGCGAAACCCTTTGGCGAGCCCTTTTACCTTAGGCATATCATCAGGCGCCGGATTCGGTGCGGCCCTGGCCATACTTTTTGGTAAAGGCGTTGGAGGAGGCACCTATTTTGTAGTCATCAACGCATTTGTGTTTTCACTATTCACCTCTTTTATCATATTAGGTCTGTCCCGATCCAAGGGAGCCAAACCCGGAACCATGGTGCTGGCCGGCATCGCCTTGTCGTATCTTTTCAGCGCCGGCACGACCATGATGCAGTACTTTGCCGAGTCATGGGCTGTAGCTGAAGTGGTTTTCTGGATGGTCGGCAGCCTTGCCAGATCAACCTGGAGCAGTTTGAGGTTCCTGCTTCCGATAATGTTCATATGTGTTCCATATCTTTTGTTGAAATCGGAAGATCTCAACATGATGAATGCCGGAGATGATGTCGCCGCAAGCCTGGGCGTAAACGTCCAGCGAACCCGGATTCTGATGTTGGTGGCTGCATCGCTTTTAACGGCAACGACCATCTGCTTTACCGGAACGATCGGGTTCGTCGGACTTGTCGCACCGCACATATCGAGGATGATTTTGGGCGGAGACAACCGTTTTATCGTACCGGCAGCAGGACTTATCGGCGCTCTGCTTCTCAGCGGATCGGATATGGTAGCCATGCATATCATCGCACCCACCGTCATCCCGATAGGGGTAATGACATCGTTTATGGGCGTGCCTCTCTTTATCTATCTAATCATGAAAAACAGGGGTGAATTCTGGCTATAGAACTCAAGATCAACGATTTAAGCTTTGCTTATGGCATGCAGCCGGTTCTCGAGAATATTACCTTTTCGCTAAAACCACGGCAAATATTGGCCCTGATAGGTCCAAACGGTGCCGGAAAATCCACCTTGTTAAAATGTATAGATGGACTTCTCAGGCATCAAACCGGAAGCATCGAGTTGAGCGGAAAATCGATAAGCGCCATGCCCAGAAAGGAGATCGCCAAGTATCTGGCATACGTGCCGCAAACCGCGCCGGACATTTTTCCGGCCACGGTTTTCGATATGGTCTTGCAGGGCGGTTTTCGATATGGTCTTGCAGGGCAGGCATCCTCATTCAAATCGCCATCGCAGCCAACAGGATCTTGAAAAGGTCTCCAAGGCGCTTTCTTTGCTGGATATAGAAGATATCGCAATGAGAGATTTCGGGGCGATCAGCGGCGGCCAGCAGCAGAAAGTGACGATTGCAAGAGCCATTGCACAGGAGGCAAAAGTCCTTTTGCTTGACGAACCAACAAGCAACCTCGATATTATGCACCAGCTTGAAGTGATGGATCTGTTAAGGCGTCTGGTGAGGAAAAACAATATGTCAGCGATCATATCGCTGCACGATCTTAATTTAACGTCAAGATATGCGGATAACGTCATCATGTTGAAACGCGGCAACGTCATATCCTCGGGCGAGCCACTTTTTGTCCTGACGCCTGAAAATATCGCCTCTGTCTATCATGTTGAGGTTGTTGTAAAGAGCGTTGAAGGCAGACCATACATCGTACCGCTAAGGCCGCTTTTTCACCATCCATCCCGAAGACCGGATGATTAATCCATCGTACCCGGGCGGTTTGAAGTTGGGTCGATTGAGCATAACTTTTAGTATCAAAAAAAAAAATGATCAGAAAGGAAATCTGCCATGCAACAATCCGGAATCGAATACCAGTATCGAAACCCAAGAAACGAAATCATTCAGGCCATAAACGACAAGAATCTGGTCTGGTGTTTAAATCGAACGGCCCAGATTCACGGCCACTTCTGTCCGGGCAGCGCACTGGGCGTGATGGCCTCGGTGTGCGGCCTGTGGCAATTGGGCAATGGAACGGTGCAGTCCGACGGACTGGAAAATCTCATGGCCATCGTCGAGATCAACGCCTGCTTTGCAGATGGGGTCCAGGTGGTTTCCGGATGCACGCTCGGAAATAATGCCTTGGTATACCGCGATCTTGGTCGTCTTGCAGTTACCTTTGCCATACGCGGGCAGGAAACGGGGGTACGCGTCCGGGTCCGGCCTGATTTTCGTTCCCATATCGATAAGCTGGTCCCCGAGTTTTACATGTTTATGGAAAAAGTCATTAAAAACCGGCAGGGAAATGCCGATGATGAGGTTGCCTTTAAAAACTATGGCTTTAAAGCGGCCCACGCGATTCTGGCGCTTCCTTTCGAAAAGCTTCTGATCACGGAAACGGTGCACCCTCGCCTGCCCGAATACGCACCGATAACCGAGAGCGTCGTCTGCCCCGGGTGCGGAGAAACGATCATGGCGACGAAAACCATCTCTCAAGGTGAAAATCATGGTCTCTGTCTGATGTGCGGCGGCGGGCGATACAACCAGGTCGAGGGGCAGGGCATCGTCGCCAGGCGGGAAAATATCTGACGATCCTCTGCCACCGTGCAACCGGGGGCGGACTTGGCGGTTGCGTCCGTGATCGCCCTTGGAGTATGTAAACAGGAACGTATTTTGCGTCCACTGCATACACCGACCCACCCGGAAAGGAGGAGCCCATGAGCACGAAGGAAGAACTGGAGGCGAAGGCCGAAAGCTGTGAGACCTCGGAGGACTACACCAATGTTGCGCGGGAGATCGTCCAGGACCTTTCCGATAAAACCTGGGCGGGCGAACTGCTCGACGAGGGGGCCGAGTGGGCCCAGACGGTGGACGAACTGATCCTGTTCGCCAGGTGCGCCGCCGAGGCGGTAGAGGACAGGGAAAAGGCCAGGCAGTACCTTGCGCAGGCCAAGGATTTCGGCACCAACGCCGACGAACTGGTCAAGCTGGCCGGTGCCGCCGCCGAGATCGGCGAGACCGAGGTGGCCGCCGAGGTGCTGGACGCGGCCCAGGCCAAGTGCACCAAGGTGGCGGACCTGTTCGCCCTGAGCAAGAAGATCCAGACCCTGCTGGGCGACGCCGAACAGGCCCGGAAACCGGTGGCGGCGGCTATGGAAAAATGCCAGACCGTGGCCGACCACATCGATTGTGCCCGGGGAGTGCTCGAGGTGCTCGAAGACGCGGCGCGGGCCAGGGAAATCCTCGAATCGGCGGCCGAAAAATGCAAGACCGGCGCCGACTTCGCCAAGCTGGCCCAGGCCGCCTTGGACCCGCTCAAGGACGCCGACCTGGCGCGGGCGACCTTCGCCAAGGCGGAGGCCGCGCTGGACAGCGGCCAGGAGCTCAAGGTCCTGGCTACGGCTGCGGCCACGGACCTGAAGGACGCGGACTACGCTCGGCAGATCTATGGAAAAGCGGCCGAAGGCATGAAAACGGGCGAGGACCTCATGGCCCTGGCCAAATCGGTGATCGAGTCGCTCTCGGACCAGGCCCTGGCCCTGGAGATCTACACACGGGCCGAAGCGCTCTTCACGGAGTTCGACCAACTGCTCAAGCTGGCCGGCACGATCATGGCCGACACGGGAGACAAAGCGGCCGCCGGTTCCGTGTACCGCAAGACCCTGACCGCCGAACCCACCACCAAGCAGCTCGTGGACGTGGCCAAGGCCCTGGCTGACCAGATCGAGGACCGGACCGGGGCCATGGAGGTGCTGCGGCAGGCCGAACTGGCGGTCAAGAGCAACGACGATTTCAAAAAGGTTGCCGAAACGATCCTCCAGTACGCCGACGCCGCGCAATGGACCGAGGCGATCAAGGATCAGCAGCAAAAGCGCGAGGCCCATGCCAACCTGTACAAGGCGTACATCGCCCGCGAGGAAGAATGCCAGACCGCCGGCGCCCTGGTGGGCCTGGCCCGAGACGTGACGGCCCAGACCGGCGACAAGCATTACGCCCGCAAGCTGTATCGCAAGGCAGCCAAACGCGTCCACTATCTGCCCGAGACCCTGTCCCTGGCCGATGCGATCGCGACCGACCTGGCCGATCTAGACTGGGTACGCGAAATCTACACCCGATTGCTGGAAGGCCGCACGGCGGAAGCCGACATCCACGGCATCGTGGACGGGATCCTGGCCAACCTGAAAGACAAGGAATGGGCCAAGTCGATCTACGCTGAGGTGGAAAAACGGGCCGACGGCCCCGGCGCCTACGTCCGTTTGGCGCGGATGGTGCTCGAAAAGCTCGATGACGCCGATTGGTCCGGCAAGCTCTTCGACCGCGCCTTGGAAGGCTGTGCCACGGTGGTGGACTGCACCGCCGCAGCCCTGGCGCTGCAGGCGAGCCTCGGCGATACCAATCGCACCCGGGCGTTTTTCACCAAGGCCCAGGGTGCCTGCAAGGTCTTCGGCGACTTCGATGTCTGCGTCCGGGCCGCGCTGCAGATCGAAGGATTTGGGGACGTCGCGCGCGGAGGGTTCGCAGCGGCCGAGGGCAAACTGGCCGGTGCGCGGGAACTCAAGTGCCTGGCAGAGGGCGTGCTGACCCGGATAGACGATCGGGAATGGGCGCGGCGCATCTACCAGAAGGCACTCCAGGCCCAGGATGCCGACCGGTGGCGAAGCGACATCATGATCAGCGTCAAAAACCGGCTGGGCGACACCAAATGGGCCGCCAGGCTGGCCTGCCAGCCATAAGTGAGATTCACTTCCATGCCTGTCTGAAGTGCGCTTTGGGCGGGCGGGACACTCCCACGCTGTAATAGACAAAAAGGCCGGCGATCGATGCGGAAACCGAAATTCCGACGATCGTGCGGCCTTTTTGTTGCCGCCTCGGGCAGTGCGCCCGGTAGACCCGACCGGCGGTTTCCTTTTTGCCGTGGCGGATGCCGGGTTGATCCACACTTTGAATTCAGCGCACACCAGGGCCAGCCCGATGCGGATCCGCCGGGCCTGGTTGATAGCCCGTTCCACGTCCATAAAGCGCCATCGCAGCGCCCGCCATGGGGGCAGCCCGCGAAGGCGCTCAGCCGATGGTGGGCACGTGCGAACGGGTATCAGGAAGGGTGATGGGGAAATCGTTGGTGGGAAATCCGCCGTGTTCCCGGTCCGAAGCTGCAAAACCTGTTGACAAACATCCGGCTTCGTGTGTAATGAAGCCAAAATAAAAATAGACCCCTAAAACATACTTTGTTTACGCTTACGTCTTTCGGCCGGCTGGCGGCGCGAAAGAAGTGAAGACGCTGCGAGGGATGCATTGCATCAGACCTTTGCCGCGTCTTTTTTTTTGGAACAAACACGTGGAAAGGAGAAATCGATGATGACAACAAGCAGATGGACAAAAGCCGCCGCGGCTCTGGTCTTTTCCCTCAGCCTGGCCGGTGCCCCGGCCCTGGCGGCAGATGGCGTGTCGGCCCTGGAAGAACGCCTGGCCAAGGTGGAAAGCGCCTTGACCGGCAGCGGTGCGGCCGGTGCCTGGCCGGCAAACCTGGTGCTGAGCGGCACGGTGGAGGTCGAGGCCAATTTTTCCCGGTTCAACCCGGCAGATCCGGCCGCCGATGACATCGAAGAGAGCGACATCGACCTGGCCAAGGTGGAGATCGGGCTGGAAGCCAAAATCGCCAAGTACGTCACCGGCCAGGTCGTGTTTCTCTGGGAGGACGATGATCTGACCGTGGACGAAGGGTTCATCGTGCTGGGCGCCGAAGAGGAGATGCCGTTTTATCTCAAGGCGGGCAAGATGGTGGTGCCCTTCGGCAACTACGAGACCCACTTCATCTCCGATCCGTTGACCCAGGTGCTGGGTGAGACCAACGAGGGGGCGGCCGTGATCGGTTTTGCCAACGGCCTGATCGACATTTCGGCCGGTGGGTTCAACGCCGACATCGACGAGACCGGCGACGACGACACGGTCAACGCCTACACCCTGGCCGCCAGCGTCTCGCTGCCCAACGTGACCTTCGGCGCTTCGTACATTTCCACCCTTGCCGAAGGCGGGTTGGAGGACGATATCTCCGACGGCCCGGGCACCTTGCGCGAACATGTCCCCGGGTACAGCCTTTTTGCATCGGTATCCCTGATGGAAAAGATCTTTATCGAAGCCGAGTACGTGGCCGCGGCCGACAAGTTCGAGGCCGGCGAGCTTTCCTTCGACGGCGGGCAGCGCTTCGAGCCCAGGGCCTGGAACTTCGAGCTGGCCTACGCGATCAGCGACGAGCTGGAAGCTGCCCTGCGCTATGAAGGCAGCAAAGACGGCGGGGACTGGATTCCCGAGAGCCAGTACGGCGGTGTGGTGAGCTACGGGGTATTCGAACACACCACCGTGTCCCTCGAATACCTGCACGGCGAGTTTGAAAACGACGACGAGATCGATTCGGTCGTGGCCCAGTTGGCCATCGAGTTTTAGACGATCACCCCGGCGCCATGCCCGCAGATTCAAGTTTGCGGGCATGGACCCCAGCACCCGGTCCATCGAAGTGGCGCATGACCGCCAAGGCCGGAGGTGACCCCGCATGGTCATTTGAGATGCGGGCGTGACGAGGATTCCGTCCGGTGTGACTGCATCTTTCAAGCATCGGGCTGCCGCCTGCGCTCAAGTGAAGCCTGCTCCATCAGCAAATCAACGATGCCCCGGTTCGTCTCCGAAAAGACCCGTCCATTGAGGGCTTCGAGCATCCGTCCGAGTTCGGGAAGGCGGGCCGGAACCAAACCCTGGGTCGCTTTCAAGCCCTCGTTTTCCAATGCCAGCATGGCGCAAATATACGCTTCAAAGCTGGCCGCCCCGACCTTGAGCGCGCAGGACTCTTTGGCCCCGTCGCAGATCATGCCCAAAAGGGCGGCAACGAATGTGGCCACCGCACTTTCGGCCTGAGCGGCCGTTCCCTGGTGCAGGTGGACGATTCCGGCCGCCGCGCCGGCTCCGGCCGCAACGGCACAGCCACATGTCGGGGTAAGCCGGCCCATATAGGCCTTTAGGTAGCCGCAGACCAGATGGCTCAATGCCACGGCCTGCGCCAGGCTGCGGCCGGTGCAGTTCAGATCGCGGGCCACCAGCGCAAGCGGGACAATGGCGGTAATTCCGTGGTTGCCGCTGCCTGCGCTGCTCATGACGGGCAATCTGCCGCCCCGCATCCTGAAAAGCGACGCGGCAGCGGCGGCCTGCGAAATCGCGCGGCCCAGGTCATTTTGCGAGCCGGCAGGGCGCGGCGAGTCTTGATAATCCAGGCCGTCTGAAATCCCCCCGCCTTGTCGAGCCGCTTCGATATTCATGGTCACACCTTCGAGCAGCGTTTCCTCCAGGCTGGAATCGATGGCCATTGCCTGATTCCAAAGAGAGGCGAAATCGAGCCGCTTCAAGATGTTCAACTGGTCGTCGGCAGGAGTGGGAGAATTTTCATCTTCCAGATAGACGTCTTGGCCGTCCACAGCAATACGCACAATGGCATCGTGCCGGTGAGAAATGGTACATACACTGGTATGGGACCGGGAAAAAAGAGTGGCCTCCAGCCAGACGTCGGGCGCCTCCTTTTCAACGATTTCAGTTACCCGCCCCTGTTCGAAGAAGGCTTTGGCGCTGTCCAGGTGCCTATCGCTGGTCTCCGACAAGGCGGCAAGCCCTTTGTCCGGGTCCCCTCCCACAGCCCCGAGCGCAGCGGCCAGACCTATGCCCCGGAGCCCGGAAATCCCCGGGATTCCTACCGAGACCCCATTCTTGTAGATGGGAATCGACATGCGCAGGAGGATCTTCTCTGCCGGTTCGCGAAGATGCCTGGCAGCTGCCGCGGCCGCATAGGCTGCCGCGCCTATCTCCGTACACCCCAGGGAAGGCTTGACTTCGTTTTCGAAAAAAGAGTTCAGATCCATCAGGCCATCTCATCCGTTCGGTTGAATAAAAAGCTGATTGAACATTCAGACTTTCAAAGGTGCATTCAGGGGTTGATAAAAGCGGCGGGAAAAGCACGCCTTACCCGCTGCCACCGTGGCCTTTTGCAGAGACCATGCCAATATCCCCTTTAAGCCATCCCGACCGGGCAAGATCGGGATGTACCGACGCAACAAGATGTACGTATATCCCGCCGCCCCACCCGCAGCCGCCGGAGGCTGCAGTTGGAACGGAGCGTTCAGGCCGACGCTTCAGATCCGGACTTTCAGCACCACGCCGCCGAGTCGAAAACCGGGTTGTCAATTTCTCATATCTGAGATAGATCTTTTTCCTTTTTCACAAATGAGAAAGCGATGAGAAGTTACCAAGTTCAAGACTTCAGCCCGATTTGGGCAGGCCCGGATAATATTCGCCTCGACCGCGAGACGCCTTCGCTGGCCCGGTGGAAGCCTGTCCAGCCGATCCTTAAAACCCTGGGGGACCTGCTGGGGGTTGAAATAGCCGTTATCGACACCGACTATCTGTGCGTGGCGGGAACCGGCCCCTATGAAAAGGCGCACGGCTTTTTCGTTCCCAGCGACACGGCCCTGGGCTTCAGCATGCAGTCCGGACAATGGGCTGCGGTCCTCAACCCGGGGGCCGACGACGCCTGTCTGGCCTGTTCGATCAAACAGCGTTGCCGCGACCGGGCAAACTACACCGGCCCTTTGCACTTCAACGGAAGTCTGATCGGTGCCCTGCAAATCGTGGCATTCGATCACCACCAGCGGATCAATCTCCTGCAAAAGGCTGAAAAGACGATTCGATTGACCTGCCAGATAGTCGAGCAATTCTACGAAATCGGCATCATCGGCAGGCAAGAAGCAGACGACTTCTCTCCCCTGGACATGCGAGACGCCTTGATCGGCGAAAACCGGTGGAAGACCATCATAGGGGAAAGCCTCCCCATGCGCCGGCTGAAAGATCAGATCCTAATCGCATCCCAATCGGATTCGGCAGTATTGATCTACGGAGAATCCGGGACCGGCAAAGAATTGATTGCCAAAGCGCTTCATAAAAACAGTCGCCGTTGCAAGGAACCGTTTATCGCAATCAACTGCGGGGCCATTCCGGAAGCATTGATCGAAAGCGAGCTGTTTGGCTATGCCGGCGGAGCGTTTTCCGGGGCGCGGAGTGAAGGCCGCAAGGGATTATTGAAGCTGGCCGACAGAGGCACAATCTTCCTTGACGAAATCTCCGACCTGCCCCTCAATATGCAGGTCAAACTGCTCCGCTTTCTCCAGGAGCATGAAATCTCGCCGGTGGGCAGCAACCGGACGATCGCAGTGAATGCGAGGGTAATCGCGGCCACGAATCGAAGCCTGCACGCACTCGTCAAAAAAGGATTGTTTCGCCCTGACCTCTATTACCGGCTCAATGTCATACCCATCACGGCGCCCCCTCTCCGGGAGCGGATAATGGACATCCCCGATCTTTCGCACTACTTTCTTGACCAGTTCATGGGCCGGGCAGGTAAAAAGATATCCGGTATAACCAACGAGTTGATGCAGTCTTTCTTGACCTACTCGTGGCCTGGAAACGTCCGTGAGTTAAGAAATTTTATCGAATATGGGGTCCAGTTCTGCAAAGAAGGAATGCTCACCCGGGAAATGCTTGCCCACCGATTTGAACCCACAGATGGGCGCAGCTTGGGGGATGAATCTTTTCTGGATAATGAAAATGACCCCGGATCGCCAGCCAATTTGACCGTTGCGCGCAGACATGCAGAACAAAAACAGGTTAAAAGAGCGCTTAAACAATTCGGCCACAGCGTCAAAGGCAAGAAAGCAGCGGCCCGGTATCTGGGAATCAGCATCTCCACCCTGTATCGCATCCTGAAACAGGATTCTTCGATAAAAGCGCCTGATTAGGATCTCTCCAGCGACAACCCCGAGCGGAACAATTCCAGATCGTTATCTGAGTTTGCGTGCCCGAGCGGCGTGGGCGGCCGGGGGGCTGGCGGCTGCCACAACACCCCGTAACATCAAAAAGAACCGAATCCGGCAAAACGGCGAAACAAAAGAAAGGCTTCGAGCGCATAACAGCAACGGTCGTGACTCTCCATTGCCTTTCGAGCCTGGTCCCGGCCGTTTCGGGTTTGCCGGGAAGGATTGCCTTTCTCCTTGACAGTGCGGCCAGAACCCGGATATGAGGCAGGGAACAGGAGACAAGACTCATGACCCAGATTCACCCCCAGGTTTTCGGCGTTTTTGAAGGACGCTTCTTTTTCTTCTTTAGAAGCGTCCATCCGGACGTATAGCCTGGCTTTCGCCTGAGCGCGCCCCCGGATGGACTTCGAATCGGTCCATCCGGGGGTTTTCTTTTTGCAAAGACCCCCGAAGGAACCGAGCCTTCGGGGGTCTTTGCGTTAGGCGCCACAACTAAGCGAAAGGAGCCACACCATGATGCTCAAACTGCAACCCGAACTGTTGCCCCAGGCCCGCGCCGATCTGCTCCAGACCCTGCGCCGGCATCACTATGACTGCCGTGAATTGACCGGATTCGACCCGCCGCGCATCGGCATCCTCGGCGGTGCGGCCATCGACGAAACCTTTCTGCGAGCCCTGGAAGGGGTGGCCGAGCTGGTACCGGTCAAAACGGCCTTCAAACTCGCCGGCCGCCAGATGCACCCGGCAGATACCCACGTAGCGGTGGGGGACGTAGTGGTGGGCGCCGACCGCTTGACGGTCATCGCCGGGCCCTGCGCCGTGGAAAACCGCCAGCAGGTCATGGCAGCAGCCGCTGCAGTGCGCAAGGCCGGAGCGGTTCTGTTCCGCGGCGGGGCCTTCAAGCCGCGCACCTCACCCTATGCCTTCCAGGGGCTTCAGGAAGAAGGGCTGCGGATGCTGGCCGAGGTACGCGAAACCTACGGCCTGCCGGTGGTGACCGAAATGACTTCCATCTCCCAGGCCGACCTGATGATGAAATATGTCGATGTCGTGCAGATCGGGGCGCGCAACATGCAAAACTTCGAACTGCTCAAGTGCGTCGGGCGTATGGGCAAACCGGTGATGCTCAAACGCGGCCTTTCGGCCACGATCCAGGAATGGCTCATGAGCGCGGAATACATCCTTTCCGAGGGCAACCCGCGGGTGATCCTCTGCGAGCGCGGGATCCGCACCTTCGAGCCGTACACCCGCAACACGCTGGACCTGACGGCCATCCCGGTGCTGCGCAACCTCACCCACCTGCCCATCGTCATCGATCCGAGCCACGCCACCGGAATCCGTGAAAAGGTGGCCCCCATGGCCCGGGCCGCCATCGCCGCCGGGGCCGACGGGCTGATGATCGAGGTCCACCCCGATCCGGACCGGGCCCTTTCCGACGGCCCCCAGAGCCTCTACCCGGATCAGTTCGCCCAGCTGATGCGCGACCTTTACGTCATCGCGCCGGTGGTGGGCAAGCAGGTGGACTTCGGCTACCTCGACAAGGCGGCCGCCATTCGGCGCCTGGATGTGGGCGGCAACGGGGCTCCGCGGCGGGCGGCCTTCATGGGCCGCATCGGCACCTTCAGCCACAAGGCCTGCCTGCAATACTTCGGGGACCGGGTCGAGGCCGTGCCCGAGCGCACCTTCGCCGACGTCTTTGCGGCGGTGGCCGAAGGCCGGGTCGACTTCGGCATCGTGCCCATCGAAAACAGCCTTTCGGGCAGCATCCACCAGAACTACGATCATCTGCTCGACTTCGACGTCAAGATCATCGGCGAAATCAAGCTGCGCATCATGCACCACCTCATGGCCCGGCCCGGCACCCAACTGGCGGATGTGCGCCGGGTACTCTCCCACCCCCAGGTCTTCGGCCAATGCCTGACTTACCTCGATCAACATGACTGGGAGCGGGTGGCGGTGAGTGACACGGCCGGGGCCGCCGAGCGGATTGCGGCCGGCGCGGAGCCAGGGGATGCGGCCATCGCCAACCGGGTGGCGGCCGAAACTTACGGCCTGGATGTCCTGGCCGAAGGGATCGAGACCAACCCGCGCAACTACACCCGTTTCGTGGTGGTGGGCCGGGCGCCCATCGACGGGCAAACACCCCGGAAATCTTCCCTGATCTGCGCGGCACGCAACGAGCCCGGGGCCCTTTACGCCATCTTGCAGGTGTTGGCCGAAAACCGGATCAACATGATCAAGCTCGAGTCGCGGCCCATGAGCGGCGAGCCATGGCGCTACATGTTCTACATCGACCTGGAGGCCAACCTCGACGATCCGGAAATGGAACCGCTGCGCCAAGCCCTGACCGAACGGGCCGAGTTTCTCAAGCTTCTGGGAAGCTACTGATCCGGCGGCACCTCAGGGCAGCACCAGTTTGATGGACGCGATGATCATCGACTGGAAAAATCGGATCACCGGATCCAGCACGTCGAGGTACAACAGGGCGATGATGATGATAAATCCGTACCGTTCCAGGCTGAGAATCAACTTCTTGACCGCTGGCGGGGCGAAGCTCAACAACATCTTGGACCCGTCCAGGGGCGGCAGGGGGATCAGGTTGAAAGCGGCCAGGATGATGTTGATCCTGGCAAAGTAAAAAAGCATCTTGGCCGGCACTGTCTGGCCGTCCAGCGACAGCAGGCGGTAGACGAAAAGCGCAACGGAAGCCAGCAGGATGTTGACGATGATCCCTGCGGCCGAAACCAGCATCATCCCCAGGCGCCCGCCCCCGAGCCGGTTGAAATTGACCGGCACCGGCTTGGCCCAGCCGAAGCCGAAGACAAAGAGCAGCAGGGTGCCCACCGGGTCGAGATGTTTGATCGGGTTGAGGGTCAGCCGGCCGAGATACTTGGCCGTCGGGTCGCCGAAACGATAGGCGACCCACCCGTGCGCCAGTTCGTGGAAAATGACCGCATACAGAAGCGGAACGGCGATCAGGATAAACGTCAGCGGATCTTTGAGCAGCAGATTCAGCAGCCCCATGAATCACCTTTCCCGGACCGCGCCAGGGGATCCACGCCCGCAAACGCAAGCCGGCCCGCGCCCCCCGGTGCTGTCAACGGTGCGAAAACCGGACTTGACCTGCGCGGACCGGACGAACAGTTCGGCGTCATGCCGGCCTTTGAAGATTGCAAAAGACCTTGCGGCAATGGCGCTGGATCATGGGCGTGCCGCAGCCGTGGCGCACGCGGCGCAGCACCATCTCCCGGTCGGTGGGCGCGCTGCCGGCCAGCAGGTCCACCGGCAGATGGTCAAAGGCTTCGGGCACCATGGGCGTGCTGGGGCCCAGGATCACGGTGCGCACCTGCGGCCGGCAGTGGGACAGAATCTTTTCCGCGGAATCGTTGAGGATCGAAGTGGCAGTGAGCACCAGCACATCGGCCCAGTCGCCCAGCCGGGGCAGGAACTGCGCCGGATTGCCGATGCGCCGGCCCGCGTCGAGCACCATCAGCTCGCAGCCGCTGGCGTCGAACTGCCTTTGCATCGGTTTGAAATAGCCGACCATGGCCACCCGCGTGCCGGCGCTGATCCCCAGATCCTCGAAAAGCTGCCGGTTGTCCGGATCCTGGGCCAGGCCCGAGGCCCGCGCCGCATTCAGGGCATTGACCAGGGCCAGGGCCATGGTGCGCTGCAGCGGGGCCGGGTCACGGATCAAGGCCAGCAGTTCGATGGCCGGGCGCCCCTCGAAATCGACATAGGCCCCGCCGCTCAGACAGCAGTGATCGGCCTCTTTCCAGGTGTAAGCGATCCCCAGCCCCCCGTCATCGGTGGCCACGGCGGTGTAGCTCAGACCGATTGAAACGGTCTGTACCGTCACGTTTCGGGCCTGGGCTTCGAACAGTGTGTAGAGTCTTTCCAGCAATCGCATCAGGTCACCCCTATCGCTCGATCATTGGTCATTGCTCAGGCGGCCAACCGTTTCGTGGGCCTCGGCCATCATGCGCGCGAAGAGTTCGGCCACCGTGGGGATGTCGCGCACCATGCCGATCCCCTGGCCGCAGGAGAGAATCCCGCATTCGAGGTCTCCGGTGCGATACATCTGGCGGGCTTTTTCGCCCGAAGCCGCGGTGATCAATTCTTCCAGGCCGGCGCCGGCGTTTTCAAGCTCGATACATTTTTCGGCGGCCGGGTTGCACCAGACCCGGTGGGTGGCCCCGATGGAGCGCAACACCAGGCTGGTATCCAGTTCGCTGGCCGCCAGCAGGGCCTGCTTGATTTTGTCGTGGATCGGGCATTCCCGGGTGACGAGCAGCCGGGTACCGATGATGGCGGCCTCGGCGCCCAGGGCCAGGACCGCCACCAGACCGCGACCGTCGGAAACCCCGCCTCCGCCGATCACCGGCACGCTCACGGCATCCTTGACCGTGGGCACCAGCACCAGGGTGCCGATGTCGAGCTTGCCCGTGGCCCCGCCGTTCTCGTAGCCCACCACGGTGACGATGTCGGCCCCCAGGGACTCGACCTTCTTGGCGTAGCGCACCCCGACGCACTTGTGGATCCAGGTCATCCCGGCAGCCTTGAAGCGCCGGCTGAGGGTCTCGGGCGCCGAGTGGCCCGAGGTCTCAACGATCTTGACCCCCTTTTCCTCCAGAACCCCGACGTATTCGTCGTTGTCGATGGGCCGCATGGCCGGAAAAAGGTTGATGTTGACGGCAAAAGGCTTGTCGGTCAGTTCGCGGATGCGGTCGATGGCGTCGGAGAACTCCTGGCGGCTGTGGTAGATGGCCGAGGCCAGGATGCCGAGTCCGCCGGCATTGGAGATGGCGGCCACGAAATCGGCGGTGCTGATGGACATCATGGTACCCCCGATGATGGGGTAGCGGATGCCGAGCATCCGGGTGATGCGGGTTTCGAACATGTTAGACTCCTCCGGTCGATTCAAGGGTATCGGTTTTCCGCCCCAGGCTGTGCCGGCTTGTCCCGGTTCCGGATGGGGCCGTACCGGACCGGCTAGCGGACCCCAAAGGCTAATGCGCAGAAGCCTCGGCAGGGGCTTCGGCGGCGGGAGTCTCGGCAGGGGCCACCACCCACTGCCTGTTTTGGCGCACCAGACGAACCGCCGTATCGATGGCGACCGAACCGGTGACCTGCACCACGGCTTGATCCGCGCCGCTTTCGACGACTTTTACCGTCAGGCCGCTGGTATCTGCGGCCAGCCCGGCCAAAGCCTGCTCGACATGGGCCTTGGCAGCAGCCTCGGGCGAAGGCCGCAGTCCCAGCCGATCGCAGCCCGCCACCAGGATGAGTACCAGACAACCTGCCAACAACACCATCTTCTTCATAGGGTCCTCCCGGTAAAATGTGGTCCTGTGATAAAATCCCGCCGCAGCCCCCTTGTGCCGGCGCGGCAGGCTGCCATCCTATGCCGAATCGCGGCCCCGGTCAACGAAGACCGACCGGCCCATCAGGGCCCCGTCGAAGTAGGGCTTCAGCCGTCCGACGGGCGCTCAGGCGACCGGCCGCCGGCTTCCAGCACCCGGATGATTTGGAACAGAGTCCGGTTAACCGGGGTGGAGACCCCGTAGCGCTCACCCAAAGCCATCACCCTGCCGGCGAAGATTTCCACCTCGGTCTTTCGACCCGCCTCGATATCCTGGAGCATGGAGGTCTTGCCGTCCGGTGCGAGAGTGGGCAGCACCTCGAACCAGGCCTCGATGTCCGTTGCGTTCAGATCGACGCCTGCCGGCCCGGCCAGCACGATGACCTCGCGCATCAACGCGTCCATCAGCTCGCGGGCTTCGGCCATGGCCTGAAAGGCGCCGTATGGGGCGCGCATCACCGCCGAGGCCTGGTTTATGCCGACGTTGACCATAAACTTCCACCAGAGGGAGCGGATCATGTCCCGGGGCGTCTCACCGGCGATCCCGGCCCGCTCGAACGCCTCGTGAACCCGGCGCACGCGCTCGCTGATCTCGGTGTTTTGCGCCTCGCCGAACAGATGGCGGCCCGGATTGGTATAGGTGAGCCGGTTGCCCTCGCGCAGCGCGTCGATCCCCACCGAAACGGCGTAAAGGACCTTGTCCATCCCCACAGCGGTGCCGATGATCTTTTCGCTTTCGATTCCGTTCATCACCGAAAGGATGACGGTCCGTTCACCGACAAAGGCCTTGAGGTCTTCCAGGGCATCGGCCAGATGGTGATGCTTCAGGCCCACGATGATCAGATCGGCCGGTTCGGGTCCGTCCGCGGGCGAAACCACAGGCAGTGACAAAGACCGGCCGTTGATTACCAAGCCGTTGCGTGCGAGCCGTTCCCGGCGCGCCCCGCGGGCGATCAGGCGGGTGGAAAATCCTTCGGTACGGCCGAAGCAGCCGGCAAAATAGGCGCCCATGGCGCCGGCTCCAAGAATGGCGATTTGGCGAATCGGTTTCATCAGCCCTCCAAAATGATGGCGGCGGCAGTGTGAAATCACGGCAGTATCCTGCCGCCAAAGGCGCTCCCGCCGGTTTCCGGCCTGTTACCACACTCTCGGCGAAAATGCACCAATGCGCGCGGCGGCGGCGATCGGGTTCCAACCGGCAGTGGCGGTGGGCATCCCCGGATCGCCGCTGCCCGCTGACAGCCTCGTCTTTATCCGGTCATTCGTCCGATTCCGAAGTCCCACTCGTCCTACGGATCTCGGATTCACCGAAAATTGCCGGCCCCGGCACCTCTTTCGAGAGGTTTCTTTCAAAGAAATGATAAAAATTTGTTACCGTAAGCGTTTCTTTACGAGAAGTTTGACTATCCCGGCAGGGTTTAATAGTCTGGGGGCGAAATGATTGCAGCCAACCGCCGCCGCCACGCCCGGGCGGGCGATCACCGCGGCCGCCCGGCGGCAGCAGGCCCAACATTCGATCCGTCCGAGGAAGCCTCATGAGCAACATCCGCCATTACCTGTATTTGATGCTGATCTATCTGGCCGTCGTGGTGGCCGTCTGCCTCTTCCTTTTCCAGCCGCTCAAGCAGGCCTTTTTGGCCAACTGGGGATTCAACCTGCTGATTCTCTGCGCCCTGGGGGTCGGCATCGGCATCAACGTCTTTCACGTGCTGCGCCTGGAGCCTGAAATCGGCTGGATCCACATGTTCCGGACCGGCAGGGTCGGCCTATCGGTGGCCGCACCGCCGCGCCTGCTCGGGTCCCTGACGCGCCATCTCGACGGGCTGCGCCACGATCATTTCAAACTCTCAGCCCTGTCGCTGCGCACCGTGCTGGATGGGATCCGCGGGCGACTGGAGGAATCGCGCGAGATTTCCCGCTACATGATCGGGCTGCTGATCTTCCTCGGGCTGCTGGGGACCTTCTGGGGGCTGCTGGGCACCATCGCGGACGTCGGGGCGGTGATCGGCACCCTCGAAGTGGGGCAGCACGATTTCGCCGCTTTCTTTCAGAAACTCAAGTCCGGGCTCCAGCAGCCGCTCCAGGGCATGGGAACGGCCTTCAGTTCCTCGCTTTTCGGCCTGGGCGGATCCCTGGTTCTCGGTTTTCTCGACATCCAGGCCAGCCACGCCCAGAACCGTTTCTTCAATGAGATGGAGGAGTGGCTCTACGGCGTGACCCGGCTCATCGACACCGAGGAGACGGACGGGGCCGCACCGGGGCCGATGGAAAACGGTGCAACCCAGGACCGCCTGGAGCGGATTATCGGCGAATTGAGGCGCAACAACCGGGCCATCGAGCAGCTGCTGGAGCGGCAAAACGAAGATGACACCGGCGAGGCGAAGGAGGGCGCTGCGGGGGCGTCGGATGCGCCATGATCACCGGCTCTCGGCGTTCGACAAACGGGATCAATGTCTGGCCGGGCTATGTGGACGCTCTTTCCGCGCTGCTGATGCTGGTCATCTTCGTGCTGATGATCTTCACCGTGGTCCAGTTCCTGCTCAACGAAATCCTCTCCGGCCAGGAAAGCCAACTCGCGTCCCTCCAGCGCATGCTCAGCGAACTTCAGGAGCAGCTCGGCCTGGAACAGGCGCGTACCCAGCGCTTGCAGACTGAAATCATCGGGCTCAACATGCATATCGACGGCTTGAGCGCGGACAAGCAGGCGCTGCAAGGTCAGGTCAAGACGCTGGAGGCCGAAGCGGATCAGAACCAGGCCGAAATCGCCTCCAAACTCATGTTGATCGCCAGCTTGCAGGAAGACATCGACGCCCTGCGCCGGATGCGCACCGAACTGGAAGCCCGGGTGGGCGACCTGGCCGCCGGCCTCGATACGCAAAAGGAATTGGTCGGTCAATGGCGAGACCGCTCCAAGGCCCTGGACGACCGTCTGGCCGAAGCCCGGGAGAGGACCCTGCTGGCGCAAAAAGATATCGAAAAACGAGATATCCGCATCCAGGCCCTGGACGCCCTGGTCGGTGAACAGAAGGAGGCTCTGGCACGCCAGGAATCTCTTTCCGCCGACGCCCGAGCCGAAATCATCCTTCTCAATCGCCAGCTTGCCGCGCTGCGCGAACAGCTCAACGAGATCGGCCAGGCCCTGGCGGCGGCCGAGGCCGTGAAGGACTCCCAGCAGGCCAAACTCGAAGAGCTGGGCCAGCGGCTCAACATCGCCCTGGCCCGGCAGGTCAATGTGCTGGCCCGCTATCGCTCCGACTTTTTCGGCCGGCTGCGCACCGCCCTGGCCGACGTGCCCCAGGTGCGCATCGAGGGCGACCGCTTCGTGTTTCAGGCCGAACTGCTCTTCGCCTCCGGCTCGGCCGATCTTTCCGAGCCGGGCAAGGCCCATCTGTCCAAGCTGGCAATTACCCTGCGGGAGGTGGCGGCCCAGATCCCGCAGGATCTGAACTGGATTTTGCGAATCGACGGGCACACGGACGTGGTTCCGATCAACAGCGCCCGTTTTCCCTCCAACTGGGAGCTCTCCGTGGCCCGAGCGGTCAGCGTGGTCCACTTCCTGGCCACCTGCGGCATCGCTGAAAAGCGCATGACCGCCGCCGGTTTCAGCAAGTTCCATCCCATCGATCCGGGCAAAAGTCCCGAGGCCTTGAGCCGCAACCGGCGCATCGAAATCAAGCTCACATCGCGCTAGCCGGGCAGGTGTAGGGTCGGCGCAACAAGGACGGCCCGCCCGCAGCGGTGTCGCGTCTTTGGTCGACCAGACCGAGCGTCGCGCGTCAGTCCGCTTTCCTTCCGGCCGCAGCCTCCCGGCGCCCGTAAGGGGTGCGGATCCACTGGACGGCGATCAACGACACCAGACTCATGGCGGCTCCGGCCAGAAAGGGGATCCGGTAGTCGACGAGCCACAGCATACCGCCCAGGGTCGGCAGCACCACGGCGGCGATGTGGTTGACGGTGAATCCAACCGCCATGGTCGGAGCGATGTCCTGCGGGTCGCCGATCTTTTGAAAGTAAGTCTCGATCGCCATGGCGAAGTTGAAAAAAATATGGTCCAGGATATAGAGCAGCGCCGCGACCTCCTTGGTCTGTACCATGGCATAGCCGCAAAAGACCAGAATGAGGCTGGCATACTCCAGCGACAGAACCCGGCGTTCGCCAAAGCGGATGATGGCCCGCCCGATCCGGGGGCTCAGAAAATAATTGATCAGGTTGTTGACCATGAACAGCAAGGTCACTTGCGGCACGGTGTAGCCGATGCGCTTGACCATCATAAAAACGGCAAAGGCGATGAAAATCTGGCGCCGGGCGCCGGCCATGAAGGTCAAAAAATAGTACAGGCCGTAGCGACGGCGCTAGATCATACGCCGGTGCTGGGGCACGGGGGGCGTCGCGGCCGGATTCTGCACGGCGGCCCACAGCCCGACGACCGCCAGCAGCAGCCCAACGGCCAGAAACTGGCTGCGGTACGCGAGGTGGCCGGCACTCAGGTAGATGGCCAGGCCCACGGCGATGTTGGCCGCCGCGGCGATGCTGCGCTGGCGCCCCAGGACCCAGGGCGCCGTGGCCGCATCGAAATACTGGAGGGTCAAACTGCGGTTAGCGGTTTCGAAATAGTGAAAGCCGAAGCTCATCACCAAGGTGGTCAACGTCAGTCCGGCAAAGGACGGGAACAGACCGGTGGCGCCGACCCCGATGCCCATGATCAGGATGCTCAGGGCCGCCAGGCGTTGTTCGCGCATCAGCAGCAGCAGCACATAGACGGCCAGCAACGCCAGCAACCCGGGCACTTCGCGCACCGACTGGATCAGGCCCACATGGTGCCCCTGCATCTGAGCGATATCAACGGCGAAGTTGTTGAAAAGGGTTCGCCACCCTTGCAGTCCTATGGCCGCCGCGGCCGTCAGAACGATCAGAAAGCGGTACATCGGCGTTTGTAGAATTTGGCGCATCAACGGCAAGCTCCGTTGTTCAGCTTTTGGGCTCCATGCCGCTCCGCGGTGAGGCAAAAGTCGAACGTCGCGTCCCTCCAGGCGTCCTGCGCGACGGACCGGCGTCCCGCCCCGTCCAGACGCCTCCAGGTGAATCACCACGGGTTCATTGATAACAGAGGGGGGTGGATAGCACATGCGCGAACAGAAAGCACGGGGTCTTCGCTCCTTAGCCGCACTCAGCGAAAATTGCCGGTCTGCCCGGAGTTCGATTGCACCGTTCAGGCCGAGGTGGTAGGATCAAACCAATCCCACACGACGCTGCCTCACAGCACCCAACGACCTGAGGATAAACAAGCATCAGGCGGGCGCGGCACGGCCGAATTCGAAAAGCGCCGCCTGTTGTAGATAGATGCGCGCATTTTCAATAACGACACCAACACCGCAGGCGGTCCGAGACGCCCGTTTGTCCGCAGGCTGACGGCGTTTAGGTAGATACGACTCCATCACGCGCCGCAACAGGACAAACCGGCGTCGTCCGACCGTCATGGACGGCAGGGAGAAAGATCTGTGGCCGTTCCCGAATTGATCCGATCCTTTCTCGACCGTCTGAATCACGCCGTCTTGGTGCGTGACAGCCGCAAGACCGTTATCTATCTCAACCCGGCCGCCGTTGGCCTCACCGGCTGGCGCCTCGAGCAAATCGAGGGACGCCGCTGCCGGGAAGTGTTCGGTCTAAACGCACCCGGGTGCCCCATGGGCTGCGATGCGGCGGATGGCGCCGGTGCCAGCGCTGCCTTTGAGTGCGATTTTCAGACCCGCAGCGGCACGCCACGCCGGGTGCGGGCCGTCGCCTCGCCCATTGATCTGGGAACCGAGACCGGCACGGCGCTCCTCTTTGAAGCGGTACTGCAAGATCAGGATCGGGCCGGCTCTTCCAGCCGCAGGATCGATCCGGAGGCTCTGGCGGCGGCCGTGGCCGGACAGCGGTGGGCCGAGGCGGCCCTGACGGCCCAGGAAGAATTTGTTCACAGCATTTTTGATACCATTCAGGAAGGCATCAGCATCCTGGATCCAGATCTGACCATTCGGCGCGTCAATCGCATCATGGAGCAGTGGTACGCCGGTCGGGGGGCCATCGTGGGACGACGCTGCTACGAATGCTACCACGAGCGTATCGGGCCCTGCCATCCATGCCCGAGCCTGCGCTGCATCCAGACCGGCCAGGTGGAACGCGAGGTCGTGCCCGGTCCCAAGGGATCGCCGGTCCAATGGATCGAACTGTTCAGTTTTCCGGTCAAGGCTCCCGGCTCGGGCAAGGTGCGCCAGGTCGTGGAGTTCGTGCGGGACATCACCGAGCGGGTGCGAATGGAGATGCAGATCCAGCACCTGCAACGACTGGAGGCCTTCTCCATTTTGGTCAAAGGCCTCTCCCATCAGCTCGAAGCCGCACTGGCGACCGCAAACGAAATTTTGACGCAGCCCGATCTTTGTGACAAGCCCCCCAAAGATCCTGCCGGCCAGCCCGAAGACCTCGCGCAAAGCCTCCAGCCGATCGCCCGCATCCTCGAACAGCTGAAAGCTTACCTGGCCGGCGAGCGCTACGATGTGGCCGCCGTGGCGCCGTCAAACCTGGTGCAACAGACCCTGGAGCGCATCACCCCTCTGCTGGCCGGACAGATCCGAATCGAGACGGACCTGGCCGCGGATCTGCCCACCGTGATGGCGGATGCCACCCAGATCCAGCTGGCCCTGTCCAACCTGATCCGCAATGGGGCCGAGGCCCTGGGCGCGTCCGGCCGGATCCGTCTGACCGGTCGGCGCTTTTGTGGTACGCCACCGGCCGACGGGGCGCCGGCAGGCATTTACCTGCGGTTGGGCATCGAAGATGAAGGATGCGGGATGACTCAGGAAACGCGCCGCCGGCTCTTCGATCCGTTCTTTTCAACCAAAGGATACGGCCGCGGCCTGGGAGGAGCGGCCGCCGCGTGGATCGTGGCGGCCCATGGGGGATGGATCGAGGTCGAGTCGAAAACCGGACACGGCACCCGGGTCGCCGTCTATCTGCCGGCGACTCAGAAAGCGTCGCCGGCCTTTATCGCTTTATAAGTATATGGTTAGACCTTGATGCCCGGCAAGCCTCTTCGAAAATGCTCTCAGATGCCTGAATATGCGGCGCGTTACGAATTTGGCCGCACACCCGTCCGGGCAGCCCCATACGTGTCGCGGGCGGCTAACTGCAACGCAGCCCGCCGAGAAAATCCTTGACGCCGTCCAGGCCGTTGCGGTCCATGACGCGGATCGTTTCGGTGCCGATGACCGCGATATCCGCTCGCCCCTTTAGAAAATCGATGTCCTCCTTCTGCTTGACGCCGAACCCCACCGCCAGTGGCAAGTCGGTGTACCGCCGGCAGCGGTCCAGATAATCCTCCAGCGACTCGCTAAAGGCGGTCTCGGCACCGGTCACCCCCTTGCGGGCCACGCAGTAGACAAAGCCGCCGGCATGTTTGGCCAGGTAGGCCATGCGCCGGTCCGAAGACGTCGGCGAGAAAATCAGGATCGGATGCAGTCCATGGGTCGCCATGGCATCGAGGTATTCAGCGCCTTCCTCGGGAGGCAGATCGGGCACGATGGCGCCGTGCAATCCGCTCCGGGCCGTGGAGCGTACAAAATCCCCCACCCCGCGCTTGAACAGCACGTTGTAGTAGGTCATAAAAACAAAAGGGATGTCAAAATCAGCTGCGACACGGCGCGCGAAGTCCAGGCAGCGATCCACCGTGGACCCGGCCGCCAGGGCCTCCTGATTGGCCCGAAGGATCACCGGACCGTCGGCGATGGGCTCGGAAAAGGGAATCTGCAGCTCCATCAGGTCCACCCCGGCCGCCACCATGGCGCCCACCAGGTCGTAGGAGACGTCGAAGGAAGGATAGCCGAGCACGATATGGGTCATGAGCGCCAGGCCCTTTTCATTCCGGCGCTGGCGGATGTAGGCGGTCAGGTCCATGGGGGTCCTTTGAAGTCGATAAAGTTGCGAGTGGCGAAAACCAGCAAACGTTGAGACAGCACTTTAGCGCCGTTGTCGGATCCGCCAGATCCGACGGATCGGATCATCCGGCCTGTCATCCCCCCCGCCCCTCGCGCTGGCGGCGGTAGGCGGCGGCCTTTTCTTCGATGAATTCACGCCACTGGGGATCGTCGAAGGCGTCGGCCACGGTGAAGATGTCCTTGTCGGCCCGGCCGGACTGGTTGATGATGATTACGGCGTCGCGGTCCAGGGCTGGGGCCTCCTTGAAGGCCTGCACGAAGGCGTGGGCCGATTCCAGGGCCGGTACCAGCCCTTCCTTTTGCATGCTCAGCGCCAGGGCGGCAATGACCTCCTCGTCGGTGGCGGCCTCGAAGCGCACCCGGCCGGCGGTCTTGAGATGGGATAAAATCGGCGACACACCGATATAGTCCAGCCCGGCGGCCACGCTGTGGGTTTCGCGCATCTGGCCGTCATCGTTCTGCAAAAAGTAGGTCTTGTAACCCTGGGCCACCCCGACGCTGGCATCCGGCCAGGCCAGGCGGGCCGCATGGAGCCCCGAGGCCAGCCCCCGGCCGCCGGCCTCGACGCCCACCAGCTCCACCGGATCGTCCATGAACCCTTGAAACAGCCCCAGGGCGTTGGATCCGCCCCCCACGCATGCGTAAACCCGATCCGGGAGACGGCCGGCCTGGGCCAGGATCTGCTCGCGGGCCTCGGTGCCGATGATCGACTGGAAATAGCTGACCATTTCCGGGAAGGGGTGCGGGCCGCAGGCCGTGCCGAGCACATAGTGGGTGGTGTCCATGTGCGTCACCCAGTCCCGGAAGGCCTCGTTGATGGCGTCCTTGAGGATGCGGCTGCCGGCTTCCACTGGGACGACCTCGGCACCCAAACGCTGCATCCAAAAGACGTTGGGCCGCTGGCGCTCGACGTCCACCGCCCCCATGTATATCGTGCAGGCCAGGCCGAAGCGCGCCGCCATGGTGGCCGTGGCCACCCCGTGCTGGCCGGCCCCGGTCTCGGCGATGACCCTTGTCTTGCCCATACGCTGCACCAGCAGCCCCTGGCCCATGACGTTGTTGGCCTTGTGGGCGCCGGTGTGGTTCAGGTCCTCGCGCTTGATGAAGATCCGGGCCCCGCCGAAATGGGCCGTCAGATTGGGGGCGAAGGTCAAAGGGGTGGGCCTTCCGGCGTAGTTGGCCATCAAATCGAGATAGCTTTGCCAAAAGGACGGGTCCCGGCGCGCCGCACCGAAGGCGGCACGCAGTTCCTCAAAAGTGGCTTGGAGGATTTCGGGCACGAAGGCGCCCCCGAAGTCTCCGAAATATCCGTTCTCAGCTGGTTTCATGGGCTCCAAGACTTTGGGCGAAAACGTAGCGGTCCGTACGGCAGAACAGCTCCGAGTAGATGGCGGCCGGGGCCTGGGGAAAGTTCAGGTAGCGGCGCACGGCCAGGATCGGGGTTTGCGGTTCGACTTGCAGATGGCGCATCCGGACCCCGGAAGGATAGTCGATGCGAAAGGTCTGGCGGCCTCCGGTGGGCCGCAGGTAGTAGTGCTCGGCGACCACCCGGGCCAGAGAGCGCCCCTCCATATCGATCTGATCCAACCCTGCGAAATGGTCGGGATCAAGATAGAAGTCCTCGATGAGCACCGGAACCTGATCGGTGAAGCTCAGGCGCGAAAAGTAGAAAGCCTCCCGGCCGGCAAAGGGGTTGTGGGGGCTGCGGCCGATCTGGCGCCGTTTGGGCCGCGAAAGAAGCCGGGTGCTGACAATCACGCCGGTTTGCAGGAACGAGGCGCTGGTGCCGGCCAGGGAAAAAAGATCCACCTCCTGCTCCGGCTCCTTGACGAAGGTGCCCGACCCGCGTCGGCGCACGAGGATGCCCCGGCGCACGAGCAGATCGGTGGCCTGGCGGGCCGTGGGGCGGCCGATGCGATAGGTTGCGGCCAGTTGATGCTCGGAGGGGATGCGGCTGCCGGGCGGGTAGGTGCCTTTGCGGATCTCGGAGAGCAGCAATTCGGCCAGCTGGTGGTACAGCGGCATGGGTGATGCAGGATTGAGCATAGGATTCGGTGCCCCCAAAATTCTTCCGAAAAGGGCGACAGCGCCCCGGGCCAGGATCGAAGTTGTTTGAGGGTACCGCTTTATTGGCCAAGTTGTCAATACAAATTAAGGGCGCTTGTACATGTGCCGGGGCGGGCCGGCGGGCACCGGCGCCCCCGCCCGGCTATGGGGTGCGTCGCCAACGCCCATTGCCCGCAACGGTTGCCGGGGACAACTGCGACGATGCAGGGCTGGCCCGGGGTCGAGGCACAGAAAGCCGCAGATGCTCAACACCTGCGCCCCGGCCTAACGGTAGTGGCGATAATCGATCCCGTAGCGCCGGGCCTTGTAGTTGAACTTGCGCACCGTGGTCTGGATCAGCTCTGCGGCCCGGGTGATGTTGCCGCGGGTGTTCTTGAGGGCGTCGATGAGCATTTCGCGCTCGAGATTGGCCACCGCCTCTTCCAGGCTGAGGTTGGGCAGGGTATTCGACTCGCTGCCGGTCTGCAGGGTGGGCGGCAGGTGGTAGCTGTGAATCACCCCCTCTTCGCAAAGCAACACGGCCCGTTCGATGCAGTTTTCCAGCTCGCGCACGTTGCCCGGCCAGTGGTAGGCCATGAGCATGTCGATGGCCGGGGTGGAAAAGCGGCGGATCTCCTTGGCGTTTTCACGGCCGTATTTTTCCAGAAAAAAATCGGCCAGCAGCAGGACGTCAGTCTTTCTTTCGCGCAGCGGGGGCATGTAGATGGGAAAGACGTTGAGCCGGTAGTAAAGGTCACCGCGAAAAGTTTCGTCCTCCACGGCCTGTTCGAGGTTCTTGTTGGTGGCGGCCACCACCCGCACGTCGACCTTGATCGTCCGGTGACCCCCCACCCGCTCGAACTCGCGCTCCTGGAGGACCCGCAGCAGGTTGGCCTGAACGTCCAGGCCGATGGAGCCGATCTCGTCGAGAAAGATCGTGCCGCGGTGGGCCAGCTCGAAGCGGCCCATCTTCTGCTTGATGGCACCGGTAAAGGCCCCTTTTTCATGTCCGAAAAGTTCGCTTTCGATCAGGTTGACCGGGATGGCGGCGCAGTTCACCTTGACAAAGGGTCCCTTGGTGCGGGAGCTGTTGTAGTGGATCGAGTTGGCCACAAGTTCCTTGCCGGTGCCGCTTTCACCGCGGATCAGGACCGTGGCGTTGCTGCGCGACACCTGGCTGATCATCTGGAAGACTTCGCGCATCTTGTTGCTGTTGCCGATGATGTTGGTGATGCGGTACTTGTTTGCCAGCTCGCTGCGCAGGTTGAGATTTTCCTGGCGCAGCTTCTCTTTTTCCATACGGATGTTCTCAAGGTTGATGGCCTGCTGGGCCACCATGGTGGCCACCACCGAAAGGAGCTTTTCGCTCTCCTTGAGCTGGACCGGCCCCTCGAAAACCCGATCGGCGCTCAGTGCCCCCACCACCCGGTTGCCTTTCTTGATCGGCACGCAGATGTAGGAAAACTCGCGTTCCTCCTTGCTGCGCCGGGCGCGGTCCAGAAAACGCGGCTCCTGGCTGATCCGCGGGATGGAAACCGCCTTGCCGTTGGCGATCACGTCGCCGATGATCCCCTCACCGAGCTTGTACTTGACGCGCTGGACGGTCTGGCTCGGCAACCCGTGGGCGACTTCGATATTGATTTCGTTGCGCACCAGATCGAGAATGGTGATGGTGCCGCGGATCAAGTGCTTGGCGCTGGCGAGAATTTCCAGGACCCGATAGAGGGCCTTTTTCAGATCGAGGCTTTCGTTGAGGGCCTGGCTGATCTCGTAAAGCAGGGTGACGTCCTCGATGCGCTTTATGGGCCGGGTTGGCTGGGCCATGCAAACATACTCCTTGAAGTTCGTCTTAGCGCGAAGTGGCGGCCGAACAAATCGCCGTGCGATCGCACCGCGGACAAACAGAAATGATTAATGAGCGTTCGTATATAACAATTTTGTAAACCATGGCAAGCCGCACATGATCCTGCATATCGACATGGACGCTTTTTTCGCCTCGGTGGAACAGCTCGACAACCCGGCCTACCAGGGTCGCTGCCTCATTGTGGGCGGCACATCGTCGCGCGGTGTAGTGGCCGCGGCCAGCTACGAGGCGCGCCGCTTCGGGGTGCGCTCGGCCATGCCGCTCTTCCAGGCCCGCAAGCTGTGCCCCCAGGCGGTCCTGGTCCGGCCGCGCAAGGGCCGCTACAAGGAGGTGAGCGTCCGCATCATGGCGCTCCTGGAAACGTTCACCCCCCTGGTGGAGCCGGTCTCCATCGACGAGGCCTTTCTGGATGTCACCGGATGCCGCAGAATCTACGGTCCGCCCGAAGAAATCGCCCGGCGCATCAAGGCGGCGGTGCGCGAGCAGGTGGCCCTGACCTGCTCGGTGGGCGTTGCGCCGGTCAAGTTTCTGGCCAAAATCGCCTCGGACATGGACAAACCCGACGGCCTGACCGTGATCCGGCCCGAAGAGGTGCCGGCGCTGATCGACCGCCTGCCCCTTTCCCGGGTCCCCGGAGTGGGGCCGGCGGCCCTTGAACGCCTTGCCCCTCTGGGGATACGCACCCTGGGGGACATCAAGCGCCTCAACGAGGCCCAGCTCCTACGGCGACTGGGAAAATTCGGCTTGCGCCTGGCGGCCCTGGCCCGGGGTGAGGACCGGTCGCCCGTGACACCGGCCGGCGATCCCAAGTCGATCAGCGCAGAGCAGACCCTGGCCGAAGATACGGCCAACCGGGCCGATCTGGCCGCCCTGCTCCTGGCCCAGGCCGCGGAAGTGGCACGCCAGCTGAGGCGCAAGGAATTTCGCGCCCGCACGGTGGTGCTCAAACTCAAGCACGATGATTTTCGCCAGGTCACGCGCAGCCGAACCCTGGAAAGCCCCACCCAGAGCGCCACCACCATCCACCAGGCCGCCGTGGGGCTGCTGGCCGAATACCGCCTGGCGCGACCGGTGCGCCTCGTGGGGGTGGGGGCGGCCGGTCTGGTGCCGGCCGGAGTCCCGGTACAGGCGGATCTTTTCAGCGGCGTACGCCGGACCGACGCCGCTTGGGAAAAGGTCGAACGGGCCGTGGATGGGATCACCGCCAGATTCGGCACCGATGCGGTGCGCCGGGCGAGCCAACAGGCAAAGGATGACCGGTGACCAAGGTGGGAATGACCGTTACACGACTCAATCTTTGATCGTCTTGGACAGGTCAGGCATGGTTTCGGGCCGGCCACGCTGCATGTAGCGGCTCTCGCCGTTGCGGGCGGTGACGTTTTCGTAGACCCCGTCGTCGCGCTTGACCAGTTTGGTAAATCCCAGGTCCCGCAGCTCGCTGTTGCCTTTGGGCGTACTGATCCCCACCAGAGAAATCAACCGGCGCACGGGCCGGCCGCAGTCTGGGCAGACGGTGAGCGAATCGTCGTGGATCGACTGGACCGCTTCGAAAATCCGGCCGCGCGGGCAGGCCGGGCCGAGATGTTCATACTCGTAAACCGCCATTTAAGCACGTTCCTCCGCATTTACCTCTCCATACCGCTCCCTTCGTTCGGGCACGGCAACAATTCCAAATGCCTTGCCAGGCTTTACCCCCTGGGGCCGTATTCTGTCAAACCGGCCCGGTTCCTGATACCGGGAGCATTCCACCTTGCGGCCTATTCTACGAGACGAGACGCGAAGGGTGCGCTCCGGCTTCATGAATATCAACTCTTCTCACTCGATGTTGCCCCGCAGCAATCCAGTCAGAAAAATTATTTTTACTAATTTTCCAGATGCTTATCGTCAAATCCCTGTCATATTTTTAACCGCTGAAAATACTTGACAACTTGGATCCGTATCGTTTAATGTATCTATCATATACATAGTCACACATAGTGTGACATAGATCGTTTCTTTTCCAAACC
This sequence comes from Desulfobacterales bacterium, assembly GCA_963668645.2. Lineage (GTDB taxonomy): Bacteria > Desulfobacterota > Desulfobacteria > Desulfobacterales > UBA2174 > UBA2174. The sequence continues at coordinate 317,698 of CAXXWC010000018.1, read as the reverse complement.
ATGCTCATTGCATGAGGTCGCTTATGCCCTCCAAAGGCGAAAAATATTATTTTATCTCCTCTCTGGCTAAAGGCCTTCATATCCTGGAACTGATAGCTTCCGAGGGCGCCATCTCCGCCTCCAAAGTCGCTGTCCATATGAACACAAGTCGGGCTGTTAGCCACCGGTTTTTAACAACATTACTGGATTTGGGATATCTGGAAAAAACTGCTGAAGGACGTTTCCAGCTGACCTTCAAGGTTCTTGAATTGGGCATGCGAAAACTCGCCGGTTTCGAGATCCGACACACAGCCCATCCTTACATGCAAGAGCTCGCCCTGGCTTTCGGCGAGACGGTTAACCTAGGTCACTGGAACGGCAAGGCCATTGCACACCTGGATAAAATCAACAGCACTGAAATCCTGCGTCTCGACGTGGGTATGGGAGCGGTTGCGCCAGCCTACTGCACCGGACTGGGCAAGGCCGTATTGGCTTTTTTGCCGGAATCGGAATTCAATACTTATCTCGCGTCGACCGAACTGGCAACGATTTCTCCCAAAACCATAACCGATCCAGTGCGCCTGAAGGCCGAGCTGGCCCAAATCCGGCAACGCGGCTACGCGCTCGATGATGAAGAGTTGAGTCTCGGTTTGCGGTGCGTAGCGGCGCCGGTGTTCGATTATACGGGCAAACCTTCCTATGCCATAAGCGTATCCGGCCCTACCCCGCGCATGACCGATCATAAGATCGATAAGATCCAAACCATGCTGTTGGCGCTGTGCCAGAAAATATCCAACCAAATCGGAGCACCGGGATTTTAAGTCAAATTTAGCAATTCACCGATAACGTAAAAGAAGAGGTAAGGCACCATGAGTAAAAAAATAACGCGTTTTGATCTGCTGAAGATGAAAAACGAAGGCCACAAAGCGGTTTGGGTGACCGCATACGACTACTGGACGGCCTCGTTCGCGGAACAGGCCGGAATGGACATGATTCTGGTGGGCGACTCCCTGGGGATGTGCATTTACGGATACAGTGGCACGGTCCCGGTCACCATGGATCAGTGCATCTATCACTGCGAAGCGGTACGCCGAGGTGCGCCCAACACCTTCGTCATCGGCGACATGCCCTTTTTGTCATATCAGGTCAGCGTCGAAGACGCGGTACGCAATGCCGGCCGGTTCCACAAGGAAGCCGGCGTCGATGCGATCAAGTTGGAAGGCGGCCGCCGTGTATGTGCTCAAATTCAGGCCATCGCTGACGGCGGCATGCTGGTAATGGGACACATCGGGCTGACCCCCCAGAGTTCAGGCATGCTTGGCGGCTTCAAGGCCCAGGGACGAACGGCCGAAGCCGCCAGGGACCTCATCGACGACGCCCTAGCTATCGAGGCCGCCGGTGCCTTTGCCCTGTTGGTCGAAGCGGTCCCGCCGGAAGTTTGCGGCATCATTCGCGACAAACTGAGTATTCCTGTTTACAGCATCGGTGCTGGATGGGAAGCGGATGGCCAGCTTATGATCTGCAGCGACGTTCTGGGCATTTTCCAAGCATTCACGCCTAAATTTGTGAAAAAATACGAAAATCTGGGCCAAAAAACTGTCGAAGCCTTCCAGCAGTACGCCCAGGACACCCGCAAAGGCGATTTTCCCCGGGAAGAGCACGCCTACAAGATGGTGGCTGGAGAGTTGGAGAAGCTCAACGCACTTCTTTAAGGATCGGGATAGAAACTTAAATCTTGGAATTTTTGAAAAGTTAAGCATCACAATAAGGTATGCACGAGCATACATCGAAAAACACTCATTTGGAGGCTTTCATGTCAGATGTGCTGAAAAAGATACGTGATTTTATGGAGAAGGAGGGAATTCCAGGAAGAGACGGGTACGATCTTGCCGACTCGCCAAAGTCGTTCCCGGATGGTGCCCATTGGCGTATCGAAATCGCCGGCATTGAACGGGCCAGTACGATGGAGGCGATGATCGACGAAGCCAAAAAACGCGATGTAACCGTTCACCGGGCCATCGCCACCGTGGGTGGCTCGACTTACTGCGATTTTGAGGAATTAAAGGCCATGGCTCAGATGGCCCACGATGAACAGATCGAGCTTGTTATGGTTGTCGGGCACCGAAAGGGTTGGGATCCGGGTTCAAAGGAAATGCCCACGCCTGAGGGTCAAATGCAGGGCTTCCGTTTGAGAGGCTCCGATAACGTTTCCTATCACATCGCAGATATGATGCGAAACATCGAAGCCGGGGTGCGCGGATTTCTGGTTTATGACGAAGGCGTTTTGTACCTTATCGATAAGATGAGAAAAGAAGGATTAATTCCATCCGAGACCATATTCAAATTCTCGGTTTTCGGCGGCTACTGCAGTGCGGCCGGAGCCAAGGTCATCGAGTCGATGGGGGTCAATTCAATCAACCCGCTGTCCGATGTCTCATTGCCGATCTTATCGTCAATCCGCAAGACGGTCGACGTGCCTCTGGATGTCTATGTTATCATCGTCGATGCCTTCGGGGGGATGTATCGGGCTTATGAGGCACCGGAAATTGCACGAGTGGCCGCACCGGTCTATTTCAAGATCGAGCCGGGAACCTCCGAGGGTGATATCTACAAACCCTGGGCCTTTGAATCGTTTCACCAAGAGTTGGTCCGCGAAAAAGTCAAGATAGCCCAAGTGGTCCAGGAGTTGATGCAACGCCACGCTCCACAATTAAAAACGTCGAAAAAGGGACCGGCGGATCTCGTGTTGCCCGTCGTTGAATAGCTGCATGCGGTCGCCCCGACGGTTGATCGCGGGCGGCCGCCTCCGTGACGGGCTGACGAGGTCCGGGACCAAATATGAAAACGCATTTGCTTGAGAAGCTGCAAAAGGCGATCCCTGGAGGCCACTTTATCACCAACAGGCCACGACTACTCGCCTATGGCACCGATGGGGGATTTTATCGCCTTATTCCTCAATTATCAGTGCAACTCGCCACGGAGGCGGAAGTCCAAACCCTGTTACGCACCTGCCGGCTGTTGGCCGCTCCCCTCACCTTTCGGGGAAGCGGCACCAGCCTCTCCGGCCAGGCAATCACCGACTCGATTTTGGTGATGTTGACAGACGACTGGAACCGGTGCGATATCACCGAGCAGGGTCGGAAAATCACCTTGGGGATGGGCATTACCGGTGGAGAGGCCAATCGCGCGCTGTCCGCCTACGGCAGGAAGATTGGCCCGGACCCGGCGTCCATTCAGTCGGCCACGATTGCCGGCATTGTCGCCAACAACTCCTCAGGCATGACCTGCGGCACCGCTTTCAATTCCTATAATACCGTTTCGAGCATGCGCATTGTCTTCACTGACGGTTCGATACTCGACACCGGAAACGAAGCGAGCCGTAAGCAATTTCTTGCTTCCCACCACCAGATAGCCGAGCGGCTGCTGTCGTTGCGATCCAGGGTGATGGAATCTTCCGATATCCGGGAAAAAATCAAAAGGAAATTCAGTATTAAAAACACCACTGGATACGCTGTTAACGCACTGCTCGATTTCGATGACCCGGTGGATATCATCGAACATCTCATGGTGGGTTCAGAAGGGACCCTGGGGTTTATTTCAGAGGTCACTCTGAACACGATTGAAGACTTGCCAGAGAAAGCAACGTCACTGCTTGGCTTTGACGATCTGCAAGATGCCTGCGAGGTGGTTTCGATACTTCGCAAATGCAATGTCGCTATCGTTGAGCTGATGGATCGGCGCACCGTCGCTGCCGTGGAGGACCTGCCCGGTATACCGGACTTTTTAAAAACACTGGGACCGAACGCGGCCGCGCTTCTGGTGGAAACCCAGGCAACCGACCATGAGAAATTGGCTGAACAAGTCTCGCAAATCAAGGCAGCGCTCGCAAAGATTCCCATGCCACAACCGGTCTCCTTCTGTTCCGACGAATCGGAGCGATGCAGGATCTGGGAGGTTCGGGATGGGTTCGATCCGATTATTTTCGCAAAGGCTTCCCCCGGCAGCATCATGGTGACCGAAGACATCGCCGTTTTCCCCGAACAGATCAAAGATGCGGTAAAGGACCTGCACTGGCTCTTCGATCGCTATCGATACGAAGAGGCGGTCGTCTTCGGGCATGTTCTGGCCGGAAATCTGCATTTCAACATCATTGTTAACTTCGCATCCGACAAGGAAGTCAAACACTACCAGCGCTTCATGGAGGAGATGACCGATATTGTGGCCGGGAAGTACGGCGGTTCGTTCAAAGCCGAACATGGAACCGGCCGTAACATGGCCCCCTTTGTCCGCAAGGAATGGGGAGACGCCATATACGGCATTATGGAAGAGATCAAGGAGATCTTCGATCCGCAAAGAATTCTCAATCCGGGGGTCATCCTAAACGATGATCCCGAAATCCATGTTCGCAATTTGAAGCATTTCTCCCTCGTGGACCCCATGGTGGACCAGTGCATCGAATGTGGATTTTGTGAACGGTTCTGCGTTTCCGACGGTCTTAGCCTTTCGGCCCGTCAGCGAATCGTCCTGCTGCGCTATATGGCCTGGTTGAAAGAAAGCGGCGAGGACAATGCCTTTCTTAAGCAGTTGGAAAAGGATATCCCCTACCTTGTGATGGAGACCTGTGCCACTGACGGGCTCTGTTCCCTGGCCTGTCCATCAGGGATCAACACGGGCAGTTTCGTCAAAAAGCTTCGCAGCCAGAACACGGGTTCCCTATCACGGTTGATCGGAAAGGGCATCGGCGATCACATGGCACCGGTAACTGCCGCCGGCCGGCTCTCGCTTCGCGGCATTAGCCGCATCGCCTCATGTATCGGTGATGATACGATGAAAGCCGCAGGAGAAGTTTCACGCAAGCTTTCCGGGCAAAACACGCCCCGGTGGATGTCACACATGCCGGGCCCTCAAAAAACTAAAATCCCCTTCAAGCAACACCAAACTTTAGGCCCAAACGGTAATATCGTTTACATACCCTCTTGCATCAACCGTACGATGGGCGAGGACCCTTATGCAGCAGACCACCGGCAAAGTCTCATTCGAGTCGTGGAAAAACTGTGCCTGCGTGCGGGATACACCCTCCATTTTCCGGAAAAGGTGAACTCCCTTTGCTGCGGGCTGGCCTTTGCCTCCAAGGGGCAGGCAGATGCCGCCCGGCAAAGGGAAAGGGAGATGGAAGCGGCCCTGCTGAAGGTTTCGCAAAACGGAAAATTTCCGATCTTTTGCGACACGAGTCCCTGCCTGCTTCACATGAAAGAAACCCTTTCCCCAAAATTAAAGTTTTACGATCCTACCGGACTTGTGCTGTCGCTTCTATCCCCGCATCTGACCTTTCATCAGAAAATGGAAACCGTTGTGATACATCCTGTATGCAGCGTTAAAAAAATGGGGATCGAGAAGAAGTTGATCATACTTGCAGAGATGTGTGCAAAAAGAGTGGTATCCACAAAAACCAATTGCTGTGGTTTCGCGGGAGACCGAGGTTTTTTACGTCCGGAACTCAATCGTCATGGATTACGGAACCTGCATGAAAATTTTCCAGTTGAAGCAAAACGGGGTTTTTCAACCAGCCGCACCTGCGAGATCGGCCTTTCGGAAGAAAGCGGGGTCGTTTTTTCTTCCATTTTATACCTGGTTGAGGAGTGTACGCGCTGATTTGCACCGAACAAATGTTATAGCTCAAATTTTTTAAAACCACTTTCTGTTTCATAAGTTGATTTCTAACAAGAGTTTTGTCAATCGAGCATATTATCGGAATTTCGTAGGTTTTATGGAGGAGATTTAAAATAAATTTTCTCACCCCTTAACCGCCAAGCAAATGGCGTTCAAGACGTATATATTTGAGATTTTGAAGTATTGAGAAAAGGAGTGAAAATCGAAGATGAATGAATATTTATATTGACAGACTCAAATGAGTATGATTCTATCAATTCTAACTTTTACTCTGCGTTATCTTGTTTTGCAGAGCAAAAGTTAGAGCGACCACCTTGTGGTCAGTGTGCACAGTGGTTATCAGGACTATTTTGATATTCCATCATGATAAAACCCAAACAAAGTAACGGTTCTTATTATGGTTAAAATGGTTAAAAAGGATAGCATAAGCGGTGGGGTTGGGATCTTTGTCGGGTTTGTATTCTTGTATGGCTCGATCAAACTAGGATTATATAACGAATCCGGCCCTCTTGCAGGGCTGTTTCCATTAATTGCAAGTATAATATTAATTTTTCTGTCAACGATAACATTCATATCTTCGATAACCATGGAGAAGGCAAAAAGCGGAGGCAATCAGAATTTTTTCCCGGAAAAAGAGAGTTTGAGAAGAGTTTTCGGTGTTGTTTTTTCACTGATATTTTATCAGGTGGTTTTTGAAAAATTAGGTTATTTTCTTTCCACTCTGATTTTTACGATTTTTTTATTAAAAGTTTTTGAACCTAAAAAGTGGGCCACAATCTTCAAGATATCCATTTTAATAACGGTTCTATCATATATTTTATTCGTCTATCTTTTGCACGTCAGATTCCCGAAAGGAATTTTTGGAATATAAGGAGGCGTTTTGGATTTTTTTCATAATTTATCCCTTGCTTTTAGCATTGCCCTTGAGCCAACAAGCATTTTTGTTTGCTTTATCGGGGTGTTGGTCGGCACTTTGGTAGGAGTTCTTCCAGGCCTTGGAACCTCTGGGGCAATGGCACTTTTGCTTCCCACTACTTTTTCTCTTTCCCCCACGCATGGCATAATAATGCTGTCAGGTATTTTTTACGGAACCTTGTATGGCGGTTCTACCACATCGATATTGCTCAATGTGCCTGGGGAAGGTACATCAATGATCACATGCCTTGACGGCCATCAAATGGCTAAACAGGGTCGTGCAGGGGTTGCATTGAGTATTTCGGCCATCGGTTCATTCATAGCGGGGACTTTTAGTATTGTTATGATGATGATCATGTCGCCGATTTTAGTTAAAACGGCGATTAAATTCGGACCGCCTGAATATGTGGCATTAACATTTTTTGGATTAACATTAGTTACATATCTGGCTCGTGGATCGCTGATAAAAGCCTTAACAATGGGGGCGGTAGGATTATTGCTGGGATGCATAGGTCTCGACAGTGTCACGGGAGAACCACGATACACTTTTGCCACATTAAAATTGCGGGACGGTATTGGCTTAATTCCGGTTATGATGGGATTATTCGGGGTTTCGGAAGTGTTGATCAATATCGAACAGGGTTCTGCTGACAACGAAATATATCAATCAAAAATCAAAAATTTCTTTCCAAGCCTAAACGATTGGAAAAAATCGACGTGGCCAATAATAAGAGGCTCGGTTGTCGGATTTTTTTTGGGTATCTTACCTGGTGGCGGAGGGTTGATCAGCGGCCTTTTTTCTTATGCAATGGAGAAAAAGATTTCCAAATATCCAGAAAAATTTGGTACGGGAGTTATTGAAGGCGTCGCAGGACCGGAAAGTGCGAACAATGCGGGCGGCCAAGGATCATTTATACCTCTTTTAACACTCGGGATACCATGCAATGTTGTAATGGCAATATTGATAGGTGCTCTTATGCTTAAGGGGGTTCAGCCAGGTCCACTGCTAATGGCCGAACATCCAAGGCTTTTTTGGGGCATAATTGGAAGCATGTATATCGGTAACGCCATGTTGTTAGTTCTCAACCTTCCATTAATACCTCTATGGATTCAGATATTGCGAATAAGGTATTCAATATTATTTCCAATTATTCTTCTATTAACATTAATAGGGTCATATACATTAAATAATAATATTTGGGACCCTTTCATTATGATCATGTTTGGTATACTTGGCTATTTAATGAAAAAGTTTGATTATGAACCAGCTCCTTTAATTATGGCTATGGTGCTTGGGCCAATGTTTGAGACGGCTCTAAGACAGTCTCTTACTATTTCAGATGGGAACCCGATGATATTTATAACCCGTCCGATATCAGGGGTTCTTTTTATATTGGCTTTGGTAATTCTTATATCGCCAATGGCATTAAAAATATTCGGCAAAAGTCGTCCGGCATTTTCGGATTATGAATAAAGTAAAAATCAGGCATAGTGATGACCCTAAAAGCATGTGATCGAAATTAGTCTACGTGAAAGGAGGTGATACTCGATACAGTCTCCGTGCAGTCGATTGTAATTATATAAACAATAAATATAGAACTAAAAAAGGGGAGTCAAAATGACGTTTTTTAAAAAAAATATTTTAATCTATGGAATGCTGGTATTCGCTATTATTTTCGAATTAGTAGCTGGCAGTGTTGATTGTAGAGCCGATGATTTTCCAAACAGGGAAATCGAGCTTGTTGTCTGCTATTCTCCTGGGGGCTCTTCCGATCTTATGGCCAGAATCGTAGGTGGAAAAGCTTCGGAGTATTTGAAAGTTCCTGTAATAATAGTCAATAAACCTGGAGCAGGCGGTTCGGTCGCAGCAGAATATGTTTCCAAAACCGATGATGGTTATACTCTTCTTACAGGTGGAGCCTCGAATCTTGGTTCGGTTATTGCGACGAACGACAAGATACCATATTCATTAGAAAATTTTTCATCAATTGCAAAGGCGGTAAAAAACCCCTTAGTCATTATTTCTAAAAAAAATCGCTATAAAAGTCTGAAAGAAATAGCGGAAGAAGCAAAAAAGAATCCTAATAAGTTAACGTTCGGTTCATGGGGTGTAAACAGCTCTTCGCATATTGCCGGAGAACTTTTTTGCCAAGCTGCTGGCGTTAAGATAAAGCATGTCCCTTTTAAAGGAGGTGCAAAGGCTATGCTGGCAGCAATGGGAGGGCATGTAGATATCGCTTTTGTTACGACAGCCACAGCCTCCTCGAATATTAATTCAGGAAATTTGGATGCTCTTGCGGTCACAACAGAAGATCGAGTGGATGTATTGCCGGATGTTACTACTTTGAAAGAGTTGGGGTATGGTGAAGCGACTTTTGCCTCATATGACGGATTTGTTACGAGTTCAAAAGTTCCTCGTGATAGATTAGAGATTTTAAGGAGTGCTTTCGAAAGAAGTTTGAAGGATGAAGGAATCCAAAAAGCGCTTCAAAAGGGCGGGCTGGTTTTTGATTATATGACTGGTGAAAAGTATGATGAATTTCTGCACAAAACCCTCGATCAGATTAAAAATGTTGAAAATAAGTAGCAACAAGGAAATTACCGAAAATCTAATAGCTTAGATAAAAACAAAAAAGCCAGCGATACTATTGGCGGCAATCCCCTGCAGCACTACAGCAGGGGATTGCCAATGATTGTGTCGAATTTATCGCTCGAAAAAGGGCTTTAAAAAAAAACCGTGTGAAATGCTAAAATAAGGGCAACTTTGATTGTGCCTGACTTTCAACCAGGCAGATGACTTCAACAAATAACGATCAAATTAGAAATGGATATAGCTAAAATGGATGGGAATAAGAATAAAGGTATGGCTCGGGGAACTCGACTAGAAAAGCTTCACGCAGATATTCTGGTTAAATTGTCAGGGGATGATAAAAAGGTTGAATATCATAGTGCCCAGCATCTTATCGATATAAATTACGCACATATTGTAATGCTTTTAAAGCAGAATATTATCGATATGAATGATGCCAAAAGAATTTTGAAAATATTCAGAAACATAGAGCATGATGGGGCTGAAAATGTAGTTCCATTGGACTTTAAATATGGTGACCTGGTTGTTTGCTTGGAGCAATTTGTAATCGAAAAAACCGGAGTGAACTGCGGTGGGAAAATAAATGTTGGGAGAAGCCGAAATGATATAAATGCAACAGTATCCAAAATGGTGATTAGAGAAGAAGTATTGAATATTTTGGAATCGTTGTATGAATTTGAAAAAATACTGCTAAGCATGAGTGAGCAAAATATAGAAACTGTTATGCCTGGCTACACTCACCATAGCCGTCATGCACAGCCAATCACATTCGGATATTTTTTGATGGGCAATTTCGATGTCTTTTACAGAGATATGCAAAGATTTGAAAATTTATGGACTCGTTTGAACCTTTGTCCAATGGGGGCGGCAGCCCTCGCAACGACCAGTTTTGATCTAGATCGCGAGTTGGTTGCTGATTTACTCGGTTTTGAGGATGTTCATGAACATGGGTACGATGCAATCAGCAGTAGGGATTATTTAATAGAATATTTATTTATCATTTCAGAAATAACTTGTGAGCTAGGACGAATGGCAGAAAATTTTCTCCTGTGGACTACTTTTGAATTTGACATGGTTGAGCTTGCAGATGAATATACATCGTTTAGCAGTATTATGCCTCAGAAAAAAAATGCTGTGAGCCTGGAGTGCATACGAGCCCTTAACCCGATTATATATGGGAAGCTATTTAATGCCTTATCTATCCTCAAAGCCTTACCTTGGTGCAATGGAAGAGAAATTACTCTATTAGAAAAGGACCATCATGATACGGCTGAAAAAGTAATAAACATGATAATTCTTTTTGGTGGATTATTAAAATCAATTAAAATCAATAAATCCAGGATGTATCAATTGACAGAGGATGGATTTTCTACTGCAACCGAAATTGCCGATATGCTTGTAAAGGAATATGATCTGCCTTTCAGGACCGCCCATGAAGTTGTCGGGCTGTCGATCAAAAAAACTTTGAACAATGGCAAAAAAGCGAAAAACATTTCTTCTGATTTAATTGAAGAGTGCATAAATGAATATACTGGGCAAAAGATATCCATTGATTCGAGTTTGGTCGAAATGGCACTTGATCCGCTAAATAATGTTATGGTGCGTAAGCTTCGAGGAGGACCTGCACCTAGTGAAGTGAAAAGAATGATAAAAAACCGTATCAAGAAAATAGAAGAAAGAAAACAATTTATATCATCAAAGAGAGTATTGCTGGAAAATTCCAATAAAAAACTAAATTATATGGTTGATAAAATTATCTAATATTTACCTGCGAAGACGTGTATTTTTTTTTTTACGAGATGGCCAGATGGGTTTTTCCCACACCCGGCGGTCAGAGAAAATCATGTTTTCGTACAGAGTGATAAAATCCAGTTTGAACAGGACCTGATTTTTTCTCAAGTCTGGGTGACCGGAAGCCCCGCGGTCTTCATGGCCGCCCAGACATCGCGTTTTTTTTAACGGCGACTTCTCGATCAAGAAAGTTCAGATATGAGTCTTTTTGGCCTCGGCCTGGGCCACAGGTGTCAATGGGAATGAAAAGTGTACCAGTTATGGGAAAATAAAAGTGTACCACCGCGCTGGTTAATTCCGTGCCTCCTGGGCCGCTGCCGGCGGAACCGGGTGGCGTCCGAACTCGTTCTTTGAAAAATTGTGTTTCCTGAGCCGATAGCTGTGTCCTTTGATGTTGACCACGCGGCAGTGGTGCAGCAGCCGGTCGAGAATGGCCGTGGCGATCACCTGGTCGCCGAACAGTTCCTTCCAGTCGATAAAGCTCTTGTTCGAGGTAATGATCGTCGAGCTGCGCTCGTAGCGATGGGAGACGAACTGGAAGAACAGATACGCCTCCCGGCTGTCGATGGGCAGATAGCCCACCTCGTCGACCACCACCAGCGGCGAGGTCAGATAGGCCTTGTGCCGGGACTGCGATTCCTTGAGCTTGCGCATCAGCGTGTCCATCGTGGTGAAATAGACCTTGAAACCGTGATGGCACGCTTTGGTCGCCAGCGAGATGGCCAGATGGGTTTTACCCACCCCCGGCGGCCCGAGAAAGATCACATTTTCATGCTTGGCGATAAAGTCCAAATCGAACAGGGTCATCACCTCCTTTTTGTTCAGATCCGGATGGAAAGTAAAGTCGTAGGCGTCGATGGTTTTGGCGGCCGGCAAGCCGGCGGTTTTCATGGCGGTTTGCACCCGGCGCTTTTCCTTGGCCGCGACTTCCTCCTCCAGCAGGTGGTCGAGGAACGACAGGTACGAGCCCTTTTCGGCCTCGGCCTGGGAGAGGACCGAGTCCAGAACATCAGCCGCCTGGGTGAGCTTGAGCCGCTGCAGATTGTCCCGCAGACGGTCGCTAATCAGCTGGTCCATACCCCGCCTCCTTTCTGGGCAAACTGTTCATACTCGGACAGCGGCCGACAGGCTACCTGGGGAAAGAGACTGGCGTTGACTAGGCCGCGGGTGGCTTTGCCCTTGGGGCGGCCGTAGGGCGGCTGACAGGGCTGTTCGCGGCGCAGATCGAGGATCTGCTTGATGATGGCCGGATCGGTCATCCATCGGCCCTTTTCATCGCTCTGGGCATAGGTCTTGAGCAGCCGGTCGTCGTCGTAAATCCGCACGGCGCCGTCTTTGATCTTCAACAACACTTTCTTGCCCACCGCTTCCGGAGGGACTTGGTAGCGGCTGGCGTTGTAGGAGACCATGCAGTCCTTGTAGACCTTGCGATAGACCTTGATGGCGGTGTCGTAGTCGGGCATGACCGGGCTGAGGCTCTTGACCTCCTGCTGCCAGCGCATGTCCACCGGCTGGCGGTGGGTGCCGTGTGTGCGCCGGTTGGCCGTCTGGGAAAGCCACTGTAGAAGATCGTGGTTGGCCGCCTCCAGGCTGGTAAAGCGGTAGCCTCTCCAGAAGGCTTCGCGGATGTAGTCCATCGGCCGTTCCACCTTTCCCTTGACCCAGGGGCTGTAAGGCGCACAGAGGATCGGCTTGAAACCGTAGTGGTTGGCAAAATGCGTAAACTCGACGTTGATGACCGGCTTTGCGTTCTGACGGCCGGAAAAGACGTTGCGCATGTTGTCGTAGAGCAGCTCGAAAGGCACACCGCACAGGTATTTAAAGGCGTGTATGTGGGCATCCATGAATGCTTGGAGGGTGCATTGGCTGACGAATTCGGCATACATGGCGCGCGAAAAGCCTAATACGAGGACAAAGAGGTAAAGCGTCAGATCCACGGCGCCGGCCGCACTGACCTTGAAATCGCCCCAATCGACCTGCCCCTGGAGCCCGGGCACGGTCTCGAAGCGCAGGTAGGCCTGGCGCCGGTTGCGGGCTTTGATGGATCGCACAAACGGCTTGACCGTATCGTAGCTGCCTGAATATCCAAGATCTTTGATCCTCTGGAAGATCCAGGCAGCCCGATAGTCATCTTGGGCCAGCCAGTCTTCAATCATCTGGTAGAACGGCGCCAGGATCGACTCCCTTTTGCTGGTTTTTGAGTACTCCGGCGCCTGGGGCTGAGAGATATACTTTTTTACCGTGTCGCGGTGAATGCCAAGCTTTCGCGAGATGGCTCGCTGAGACAACCCTTGGCGGTAATAGGAAAGAATGTCCATGAAGACCTCCCTTGCGATCATGGCGAAGCCCTCCTTTCTTGGAGGGTCCTACCATGATCCGGCCACGGAGGTGGTACACTTTTCATTCCCTTTTTTGGTACATTTTTGCATTACCAGTGACAACAGGAAAGCGACCAAGACATCGCGCGGCCGTTTGGATGAGCTTGAGAGCCGCCATTACAGATTGTCTCGTAACCGTTCGCTGATCAGCTGGTCCATACGCCACTTCCGATCTGGCAAACGGCTCCTAAGCCGCCAATGGCCGGTAGGCTATCTGGGGGATAGAGGTTGACCAGCCTGCACCTCGCATTGGCCTTGTGGCGGCCCGTAGGGTGCCTTGAGTTCTGTTCCCAGTATGGCTTTCGCGAATCGGTGATCCAGCGGCCCGTTGAGGGTTCTCGGCATAACGCTTGAGAAGCCGGTCGTCGTCGTAAATGATTCAGCGACAGAAGAAAAATAATGAACGATAAAAATTATGGATATGGGCATCAATTTCCCCGGCTTTACAGAGTACGGCAGACATATCCGGCATATCGAATTGAAGATGTGCCGAAAAAGGTTTCAGAAGAGTTAGGGCGAATCAGTTTAAAGCCAAGACAACTCGAAGGGAAAAGCGTTTGTATTACAGGGGGAAGTCGAGGCATAGATGCCATTGCGGAAGTTATCAAAACAATTGTTGAGTTTGTAAAAAAAGAGGGAGGGAGCCCGTTTGTTCTCCCAGCCATGGGGAGCCACGGAGGATGCACAGAACAGGGACAGGTCGATGTGTTGAAAGGCCTGGGGATAACGGAGTCTACAGTAGGTGCGTCTATAACTCCTTGTATAGAGTCGGTCCTGGTGGGAGAAACAAACTTTGGCACACCGGCTTTTTGCAATCGCTTGGCTCTGGAAGCAGATTATACCATTGTCGTCAACAAGATCAAAAAGCACACTGATTTCAGTGGTGAAATTGAAAGCGGCCTTCACAAGATGGTTACCATTGGGCTGGGTGGTCCGGAGGGGGCGACTGTTGCCCATACTCATGCCATGATCCATGGATATGAAAAGGTCATTTACGGAGTCGGAACGGCCATAATGGAAAAAATCTCTGTGCTCTGCGGCGTAGGAATTGTTGAAAACTGGAAAGGAAAGGCGGCTATCATCAAATGCATAGAGCCTTGTTCGATCTATGAGGAGGAGAAAAAACTTCTCGTAAAGGCCAAAAGTATGGCGATTAAACTCCCGTTTGAAAGGCTGCATGTCTTGGTGGTAGGAGAAATTGGAAAAGATATCATCGGCTCTGGAATGGATGGCCGTATTCTTGGAAGAAGGCGCCTGATTCATCAAAATGAACCCCAAAGCCCCGCCATAGATCGGATCGTGGTCCTGAGCCTTACACAGGGGACTCATGGAAATGCGCTCGGTATCGGTTTGGCGGATCTGACGACCAAGCGAGTCTATGAGGAGATGGATATCGATGTAACATCAAAAAATTGTATCATATCTATGTCACCGGAGCACGGTGCGATCCCGTGCGTCATGCAAAATGACAAAGAGGCGATCGAAGCCGGAATCAGAACGGCAGGATTGGGAAGCGACAATGAACTGCGCCTAGTTTATATACAAAACACCAGAGATATTGAAACAATCGCAATTTCAGATTCGCTGCATGAAGAAGCAAAGAGGAACGAGTTCCTCGATATTCTCGATGATCAACCTGCTGAAATGCAATTTGACACGGAAGGGGGCTTCCAGAATTTCAGGTATGCCATCACCTAAAAAATGGCAAAAAGATTGATGATTTCGCGAAAGATCAGATTCCATAAGCTGCAATAATTCAAGTAAAGATTCTCTCCCCTCTTGACAAATATTTCTCATTACAGTATACATATTTCTATAAATACAGACCGTTACATTGGAGAGGACAAATCACAAAAATCAACAACATTTGTTTGATTTGTTACGAGCGAGTCAAGATTGGAAGGGAACAGCATGGCACGGTATTTTGTATTTGCGCTCGAAAAGGGATTAAGCGTCCTGGAGGCGTTTAATTATAGACAAAAGTCGCTCAGTCTAAGCGAAATATCAAAATTCACCAAAATGAATATGCCCTCAACCACTCGTTATATTAGAACGTTGATAGATTTGGGCTATTTAGACATTGATATGGAGACAAAAAGGTATTCACTTACCAGCAAAGTACTCTCCTTAGGTTTTACTTTTTTAAATAATATTGATTTAAGGAAGAGGCTGCATCCATATATGCTTCGGATGAACAGAAAGTATGATATAAATGTTAGTTTAGCCATTTTTGATGGCACGGATATAATTTTTATCGAGAGAATTATTGGTTCATCTTTATCAAATATTGATTATAAAATCGGTACCCGCTTACCTGCTTATTGTTCGGGACTAGGGCGTTGTTTTTTAGCATTTATGAGCGAAGAAGAGAGAAAAAGAATTCTTGAAGCTTCCGATATTAGAAAATTCAACAAACACACGATTACAGACAAAGAAATATTACAAAAAAAATTCATAGAATACAAAAAACAAGGATATGCTACAGCACACAATCAATTTTCAATCGGATGGTATAATTATGCTGTACCAATAATAATCAACAAGAAGGTCGAGGCGTCATTGGGGGTATCTTTTACAGAAGAAGATGCTGAGCTAAAAAAGCAAGATAAAAACATTTTAAGGGATTTGTTAGAAATTGCAGAAGAGGTCTCCGGGGATAGTCGTGTGTAAAAAGTAAGGGTAGCCGGCAATGGCCAGCTACCCTCCGGGAAAACCTGATGTCAATCTTAAAACAGCGAGTTATTTATTTACTCTGATTAAGGCTCATCGACGGCCAGTTGTGCCAGGATCCGCTCCACCACGCGCTCCGGCACCAGGTCACCGCAATCGACGACATGATCGGCATAGCGCCGGTAGAGCGGATCGCGCTCGCGGTGCAGGTCCTCCAAGGTTTGGCCCGGGCCGCGGATCACGCCCCGCTGGTCCAGGTCCCCGAGCCGCTCGGCCAGCACCGGCGGCGGCACGTTCAAATAGAGTACCGGCCCCAGGGCCTTGAGCCGGGCCATGCCACCAGGGCGGTAGACCACCGAGCCGCCGGTGGCGATCACCCCGCTCGTTTCCCTCAAATCGATCAGGTAGCGCGCCTCGAGATCGCAGAACCCCTCGATGCCGACCCGCCGGATGATCTCCTCCAGGCGCCGCCCCTCACCGGTCTGGATCAGCAGGTCCGTGTCGGTAAAGGCCAGGGCGCACCGCTTGGCCAGCAGCACCCCCACCGTACTCTTGCCGGCTCCGGGCATGCCAATCAGGCCGATATTTTTCAACGACCGGTCTTGCGCCATTTCAGTCTATCCCGATGCGGCGGATTGCAAATTGGATAACCCCCTTGGATTCCGACCTGACGATCTTTCCCGCCTCTTCCAGGTATCTCAGATGCGACAGGGCTTCTCCGGTGGCAAACCACTGCTGGGCCACGGGAAAAGCGTCCCAGTTTTCGGCCTTGATGTCCCAGGTCATCCGGGCGGCGGTATGATAGGCGTTCTGTGGACCGCCGGCAAGAATCTCCACCACCTCGTCAAGCCGGGCCCGGTGATGGGCTTGCAGTTCTCGGATCCTCGGACCCGGGTCGTCCATCAGGCGCCGATGACCCGGCAGGGTCTTCTTCACTTTCATGGCGGCGATCTTCTCCAGGCTCTCCAGATAGTTCTTGAGGGGATTTTGCCGGTCCGACCAGCATTGAATGTTGGGGGTGATATCGATAAGGATATGGTCGCCGGCAATCAACAGTTCCTGATTCGGCTCATAGAGGCACATATGCCCCATGCTGTGGCCCGGCGTGGATACGCAGTGGAATTCGAAGTCCCCTACCCTGATGATGTCCCCGTCCGCGAGAACCTCCAACGGCGGGATCCAGTCCGAACCGTACCGGTTGGCCGGATGGGCCTCCAGGGCGGCTTGAAGGCGGTCAACTGGAAATCCATTGCGCCCGGCATGCTCGAGCATAGGGCCTAAGCCTTCCCACGACTCGACGATCTCCGCATCCGGCCGGTTGAAGTATACCCGGGTATCCTCGGTCGCCATCCGGGTCACCAGCCCGAAGTGATCTGCGTGCAGGTGGGTGATGAAAATGTCGGCTTTGGCCGCATCCACGTCGAGGGCCTTCAGCCCCTCCTGGAGCGCTTGAAAGCAGACATCGTGGTTAAGACCGGTGTCCACGATAAGGCTTCGTTCCCCGTTCCGCACGACATAGCTGTTGAGGGATTTCAACGGAGTGTTGGGCAGAGGAACCTGAATGCGGAACAGATTTTTGACGATTTCCTGAATCATGGCAGTCGTTACACCTTTACGTTTTCAATGTTTACCATCCAGCACATGCTTGCCGAAAGCTCCTGACGTCGAGACATAGCCGGTGTCTGTCAAGGTAGATGTCGCCTTTTTTGGAAAAACATTCTCAAAGCTGGCGGCCATGTTCCACATCATCTGCGCGGTAGCCTCCAGCCTTGGCAATGTCAAGGGTCAAGATGAACGCTGCGCGCCCTTGACATTGCCAAGGCTTCCGGCTCGTGGGCTCATATCGAGATGATTGGCATCATCTCGATTTTTCAATCGCTCTTTGAAAATCATTTCTCATCACGCGGCCTTTGAACAAGCCGATACGTTGGGTTGTCCGTTGTCCGGGCAGTTCAGCCAGACTTGCCGGATCGGTTCCCAGTTGCGCGTTGAGCCGCTCCACCGATCGTGCCGACGTTTTTTGGCCTGTTCATAGATCTGGTGGCGACTGGCAAGGATCTCGATGTCTTTTCCCGTATGACGCTGGTCGGGGGTGACATATCGAATCGCGCTGTGGCGGTGTTGCTCGTTGTACCATTTAACGAAACGGTCCACCCACTGCCGGGAGGCTTCAATGCTTTCAAATCCCTTGACCGGATATTGCGGACGATATTTGAAGGTGCGAAACAGCGCTTCCGAGTAAGGGTTGTCATTGCTCACTCTCGGCCGGCTGTAGGACGGGGTTACACCCAGCGCCTCCATTTTCGCTTTCATGGTAAAGCCCTTTTGAGCACTCCCATTGTCTGCATGCAGCACGGGCGGATCAAGCAGGCACCCCTGGGCCATAACCGCCTTGTGAAGCAACGATGCGGCAAGGTTGGCGCTTTCCATCGGTTGGACTTCCCAACCGACGATTTTCCGGCTGTAAACATCCACAATCATGTACAGGTAATAGAACATGCCCCGGATTGGTGATGGCAGCCACGTTATATCCCAACTCCAGACCTGATTCGGCCCTGTGGCGCAATAGCCCGCTGGGCGCTTATGGTGATGCGGTTTGGCACTCCTGCCGCGGTGATGTTGTTCATCGGCGTCACGAAGGATCCGGTAAAAACTCGATTCGGACGCGATATAGATACCCTGATCGGCCAGGATGGGCACGATCTGGCCTGGGGCCAGACTGGCATATTCAGGCTGGTGACAGACATCCAGAACTTGCTGCCTTTCTTTTAGTGTCAGTTTATTTGCCGGTTCCGGCCGCGCGATGGTCGAACGGGTGTCCGGTTGGACTTCTCCGCTTCGGGTCCAGCGCTGGTAGGTTCGGATACTGATATCAATTACCCGACAGGCCTGCGCCAAGCGGGCACCATCGCGGCACGCGTCATTGATCAGCGATACAGTTTTACGGCGATCAGCGGTGCTGATCATTCGTCCTCGGGGGCCCCCCAGATCGCCTGGACTTTTTTTTGCAGCACCAGCAGGGCTGCCGCTTCGGCAAGGGCCTTGTCCTTGCGATGGAGTTCTTTTTCAAGATCCCTGATACGCTTACGGTGGGTATTCTGCTCGGCCTTGAGTTTAATGTTGGCCTGTCTGTCCCAGTCGTTGGCATCTTCACAGGCCCTGCGCCATTGTTCCAACTGATGTGGATAAATGCCTTTTTGTCTACAGTATTCGGCCGTTTGCTGTTCGTTCAAAGAGGCGCTTTCCATGACAGCCGCGAACTTGTCACGGGCATTCCAGCCCTCGGGACCGGCATCGCCGTCAGGCATCAAAATCCCTTTCGTCCGGGCTTGCTGGCGCCAATTGTATAACGTGGCTTCACTTATGCCTTCTTCGACAGCCAGATGTTTGATCGTTCGGTTGTGCGGCGGCATCATCTTTTTGAGAACCGCTTCCTTACGCTCTGGTGAATATCGCATGCATGAACCTCCTGCGCCCCTCTTATAAAGGATCTCAGTTCATGCGACAACTATCCTGACACAGGGGGTAGCACCCATATCCGAATTAAGAAAATACCGCAGAACCATCCACGATCGTCCCCTTATCAAGGGTTGCAACCGTGTCGGCCATCAGGATAGTGGAAGACCGGTGGGCGATCACGACAATGGTCAGTCCGCCGCGAATTTTGTTGACGGCCTGCTGAATCCGCCGCTCGCTTTCCGAATCCACGGAACTGGTGGCCTCATCCAGCAACAGAAGGGTCGGTTTACGCAGCAGGGCCCGGGCCAGGGCGATCCGCTGGCGTTCACCGCCTGAAACCCGCATCCCCCGGTCCCCCACCACCGTATCGATCCCCTGGGGCAATCGGGATACGAAATCACGGGCCGATGCCAGTTCAAGCGCGGCCCAGAGATCTTCTTCCGTTGCATTCGGCATGGCCCAGAGCAGGTTGGCACGAATCGTGTCGTGGAACAAAAAGGTGTCCTGGGGCACATACCCGACCGAGCGCCGCCAGGCGTGCACAAAACCGTCCTTCAGGGGACGGCCGTCGATGGTTATGCTCCCCCGTTCCGGTGAGAGAAGCCCCAGGATCAAATCCGCCAGGGTGCTCTTCCCTGCCCCGGACGGTCCCACAAGGGCCGTCATCCCCCGGGCGGGAACAACCAGACTCACATCCCGAAGGGCCCACGTCTCGAAATTCCGGTCGTACCGGAAAAAGACGTGGGAGATGCCGATTTCCCCTTCCAGCCCGACCCGTTTCGCGACGCCGGATGGCGGTGGTTCCCCTGCGGCCTCAAACCGTTCTTTCATGTCGAGTACCGCCTGAAACGACGGCAGGGTATTGACGATCCGTTGTGCGGACTGCTGCATTGAAGAAAACCTGGGCAGGAGACGGGCAAACAGAAAAACGATGATCAGCAGACTGTCCGCAGGCATACGGTAGATTTCCACCGCAATAAAGAAAAAAATCGCCAGGACCACGGCCGCTCCGATTTCATAAATCATGCGCGTCGCCGAATTGATCCTGATAAACCGGACCATCTGATCGGTGACGCCCCGGGTGATCCCGCTGAAATTTTCCTCATGAACCTCATCTAAGCTGTAGCTCCTGGCGAGCTTCATGCCGCCCAGATGTTCGGTGACCTCTCCATACAGTTTGGTCATGTTCCCCCTCAGTGCCTCACCTGTGCCGTGGGCCGTTCGATTGAGTGGGCGGAGCAAAAGGAGAAAGCCCCCGACGCAGGCGAGCGCGAACAGGGTCATGGGGGGGGAGATGATCAGGGAGACCCAGATGTGGACGCTGGCAATGATGAGAGTGCTGCCCAGATGCAGTAGTTGCTGGGTGGCAAAGCCCACGCGTTGGGTGTCACTAGTCAAGGCCTGGGTGACATCCGAGGACCGGGTACGCAGCAGGCAGAGCCATTCGGCCCGGCAGAGCGATCGGTATAGACGATCCCTGAGCGCCTGCGTGAACCCGTAGACGATCCGGGTATTCAGGACGGTCTGATACCGTGTCGCCGCGGCATAGATCGCGATAATGCATACATACAGACACAAGACCGTCACAAGGTTCAAATCCAGATTGAACCAGCCGAAAATGCGGCCGGCATGCGCAGTTAGGCCACCCGGCCCGTCAGCTCCTCCCAGGCCGATCAGACCCAGAAAAGGGATCAGCATCACCAGCCCCACCCCCTGGGTCAATCCCGAAAAGACCATCAGACCGAGCGACAACCATACCCGGTACTTCGCGTACCGGAATAGGGTTTTGGCATAGTAGATGGGCAGGCGGCCGCTACGGGCTTTATCGACCTTCATCGTATATTCCGCCCCGTGGCGCCTTCCCGATAAACCCGGCTTTTCAGGACATACCATCTGAAAAACCACATGACGGGCCGAACCAGGTAATAGAGAGGAAAGAGGCGGTCGGGCAAAGGGACCCGCTCCCAGTTCTCATAGTGCCTGTCCGCCCCCAGCATGGCGGCAAAGCCCCCCAGCCGGTAGCGCAGGTCCTTCCGAAGCAGGAGACTGCGCATCTTGTCGAAAACATAGGGTCGGGTGAACGGCTTGAAAGAGGGGCCGTCCGTCCGGTAAATCAGATACAGCGCCATTGCGGTGAGTCTTTCCAGGCTTTTGTCTGCGGCGGCGTAAACCTGTACCGGCCCTGGCAACGGGCTTCCCAGCAGAAAATTGCCCAGCACCAGGCCCTCGGCCACCACACGGCTGAGGCCCAGCCGGTCTGCATCTACCATGAGTCCGTGCCAGTCGACCACTGCCTTCCGGGCAACGAGCCGGGCCACATCATTGAGCCAAAAGAGCCTATACCAGTGGTGATTGGCGCCATGGGTGCATAGCAAAAGAATTGTATCCGTGCAAGAAAGGGCGGGCACGGCCACGCCGCCGAGCTGCAGCACCTGCCGCTTTCGCCACAGGTCACCAAAGCGCAACGGAAAGAGGTGCCGGTTTTGTCCGAAGCGCCAGTGCAGTTCGACCCGTATCCCGGTCTTTCGATGCACATACCCGAAATGATGGTTGCCCCGCAGGTAAGCCGACGTCTGCCGGGGCGTCAGTTCAAAGCCGGGATGAGTCCGCTCATACCCCTGCCCGCGCAGCATGCCCTCGGCCTCCAGAGCCCGGCCCGGCGCAACCATGATGTCCAGATCCCTCATATGGCGCGAGCCGACTTGGCCGTACGCCTGAAGCGCAACCACCGGCCCCTTGAACGGGAGAGCGGGGATACCCGCTTTCTCAAACTGCTTCACGAGCCGAACCAGCTCCGCGGCCATCCCCAAAGCCAGATGTGCGCTTCGCAGGAAGACGGCTTCGAGATCCGCCAGCACGGCCTGGGGCACACCGTCTCCCCCAGCTCGCTTCAGGACCGGATAAACCGAAGAAACGACCCGGTGTCGTTCCACCAGCTTGATAAAACCGTCCCAATCACAAGAGCGCTCGCACAAAACACGGATTTCGGCATCTTCTCCCCGGCCCAGGGTCCCCCGCAGGCAGGCGGTCAGCAGACGCAGGCCGGGAGGCATCGTCGGGCGGTATGGAATCCTTCCATATTTCAACGCTCACTCCATTGGCGTGTCAGGCTATCGCTGAGGGAAAAACCGCCCCCCTTTGATCTTTGCATTCAGTATATTTTTAGGCACTCTGCCATATCGAACCACGACATCCGGGGTTCCCGCGGTTTGAGGCATGTCAAGGAAAGGGAGTTCCGACGCCATGTTCAGGCCGAAAATATGGTATACGTGCTTGGGTTTTGATACAGTGCACATTTTCAGTTTAACCGCTGGTTCGGCTTGCGTTTCGGTCGCGGTGCATCTCCGAATGCAGCCACCTGGGTAAACTGCCGGTGAATCGGCCCCCCGGTAAGAATCCGGTCCCCGCAGCGCAGCCACGCATGGGCGCTCAGCATGTTTTTCCCATCTTTTGACAGGCCCAGATAAAGCGTACTATCCAAGCCCCGTCTTTTGAGCATCCTCTTGGCGGCCATGGCCTGAGCCAGACATTTGCTCTCCCAGGGGGTGTAACGGCTCCCGGCCCGCACGGCCCAGGATATCTGGAGGGCCAGAGGCGACGCCGGAGCACTGTATAGCGTTTCCACCATGGTTTGACCCAGAAAGGGCGCGATCCAACGAAAAGGAATCACCAAAATCGCCAGCCGGCTGAGGCCGAGCCAGAGCCATGCCTCTATAAACAGGCGCTGTTGGATTGAAGATCGCGAGCAGAACTTCCGCCAGCCGGCCCAAAGCCTCTGAATATTTTTGGAGGACATCTGGAATCGATCCCTTTTCTCGAGCCCCTTACGTTCTTGTACTCTCAATTTCAACCGGAACCGTACGGATGGTGTCATCCGAGGCCAGATCGTTGAGAAAGGCAAGAACGTCCTGTTCACACTGATCCCTGTCCACATCATAGCGCGCCGCCATCATGGCGCAGATTTCAGTGACCTGCCACGGCCTTTCCGGCAGCGCCCATACCTTTTTGTATTTCCCCGAGCAGCCCCCCTTGGATGATCTGCGGCATGCGGGTGCCCCGGCCGGTGTTCCCCTCCAGCAGGTAAGGGCCTTCGGGAGTAATCACATACTCCCAGGCAACGGCAAAGACATCGAAAAAATTTGAGGCGTCTTTGGGGGAAATATTTACAACTTGAAAGCGACTACTGAATATTCTAAAGGTTGTCAATCGTAACCGTTCGGGTGGGATTATTTCACCTGGACGGTTACCCAGAAACAGATTCAAGCCAAGAGATCAGCATGTTCTTCCTGAGTTTTCACCGCAAAGCTCCGTTTCCCGGGCAATTCCGTCGACCAACGGAATGTGATCCAACACCTGATGCCCTTTGCCGCCCCGGACAAGAGCGGCATTTGAAAAGACGACCATCTTCTGCTGTTCCAGTGCGTCACCTGGAATACCGCTCCTTCAAAGCAGGAGCCGGTTCCATTTTATGATACCGGGTCAAACACCCATGGGGTTGCCTGGGCCAGAATCGACAACCGGGATGAATTGGCCGGCAAATTGGATCTGTCCCGCGCAGAGGCCGCGCGGATCTGTGATACTGAATTGATCCTCGGATCCTCATGGCCGCAACCCGAAAAACAGACTACCGATAGCCCTTGCTGGATTTGCGGCTGGTCAGACTGTTTTCAAGCATCCCATCAGAAGAAAACTATTACCGGGACATGGGTCACTACCTGCACCGCCGGGCCGTTGCCGGGTTGGTTCCAGACTTGGTGGTCTGGAAAAAGAGCAAGTACATGGGTGGCCACGCCACAGGGCCAGTAGACATGGATGCAGCTTTAACAGCGGGCACCATTTTTCACCGAAGCCGCAAACCACTTCAGCTCTGGTTTCGGGCGATGTGGTACGTTACCAATCAAAAGTACGGTGCCAATGCTCTGGGTATTCAACGCGTTCTTGGGTTGGGAAGCTACAATACCGCCCGGGAGTGGCTCCCCAAGCTTCGACGCGCCATGGTGAGACCTGGACGAGATCTGCTTGTGAGGCACGTTCAAGTTGACGAAACGTACATCGGAGGGCCTCGGCCTGGACGCACTGGAAGAGGCGCCAAAGGAAAATCCTTGGTGGTAATAGCTGCCGAAAATGGGCCAGGCGAAAGCATCGGCCGTATCCGTTTGGGGCTGACCGAGGACGCTTCGGCCAAGGGCTTGGCGGCTTTTGTCACGGCTCACCTTGTTCCTGGAACAACTGTACAAACCGACGACTGAAAAGGATACAGCAGATTGGAAGAGGCGAACTTGCAAGCGCCAGGTTCTGCCTTCCTAAGGATTGAAACGACCTCATTTGGTGGCAGCTTTGCTGAAGCGCTGGTTGCTGGGTACTTATCAGGGAGCAGTAAGGCCGACGCATCTTTCCTATTACCTGGACGAATTTACATTTCGCTTCAATCGTCGAACCTCAAAACATCGCGGCAAGCTGTTTTACCGGTTGGTGCAACAGGCCGCAATGGCAAATCCCATTGGTGGCAGTGATCTGAGGTCAAGCATTGCAACGGATGAGGACGATAATTTTGACGACCTCGATTATCTATAACCACAACATATGGTAGTTACTGGAGCCAAGTGCATACCAGCGTTTATAAAATACCTATTGACAAGTTAACTAGTTTAAATACAATGGTATTAACTTAAGCCATCGCCTTGTAGCAGAAGAAGTATTTTCTGGGTTTAAGCCGATGGTGCCTTGGTTGCTTTCGTCCGGGCCGGATCGGATCGGTGGTTCTTTGAAATATGGCGAACAATGCCTCTATGAGGCACCGGACTCTGCAAACCGATCCGGTAAACAGTTGACTTGCTGTAAAAATTCTATATCTGAATACCGAGCATAGAAATGAACTTTTTACTTCCTCAAACAACAATTGAAATGAAAAAAGAGGCAAAGGAGGTGGGAGGGACTGAGCCTTGTATTTATTCTCGTCCCCATTTCAAAATCAACGAATCCGATTTTTACCTGGATGTGAAAAATGTCGCCCGTTACCGTGTGCAAAACGGACGGCAGGTCTCGATATGTCCTTATGAAGGCGTGGACCAGGCGTCCATTGAGCTTTTTCTGGAGGGATCGGCCTTGGGCGCCATCCTGCATCAACGGGGAATGCTTCCGTTTCATGGCAGTTCCTTTGCGTATCAAGGCAAAGGCGTTATGGTTTGCGGGCATTCAGGTGTGGGAAAATCGTCTGTCACTGCTGCTTTTTGCCAGCAAGACGCTGTTTTCATAAACGACGATATCACCCCTGTCGCTGTTTCAGATTCAAACACAACGATCCTCCCCCTCAAGACACGGATCAAGCTCTGGGATGATTCGCTCCGGACGTTTGAGATCGATTCCGAACCTTTGCAGAGGATACGGCCGGGCATGGATAAATTCTACCTGCCCGTGGAAGATAGAGCGACATCGGAACATCCCCTGGATTATATCTTTATCCTGTGCGTTCACAATCAAGACGAGTTTCAGGCAACGGAACTCGATGGCATGGCAAAATACAATGCCCTGCGTCGCCAGGTGTACCGGAGAGTTTATCTGCGGGGCATGCCTGAAACGGAAAAGACCTACTTCAGGCAATTGTTCGCCCTGGCCGCCAACGTGCGGGTTATCCGCATGACCAGGCCCCGAATCTGTGATATTCGTGAAACCAGGCGTTTTATTGAAAAAGAGATGGCTTTATGAAAAATATCGTCTGGCTGGCTTCCTATCCGAAATCGGGCAATACCTGGTTTCGCATGTTCCTGGCCAATTACCGGAACAAGAGTGCAACGCCGGTCTCTTTAGACGAGATCGAATCCACCCCGATTGCCAGCAGTTCCGTCGATTTCGAGGAACAGATCGGGCTGAACCCTTTTGAACTCCAGGCCGATGAAGCCGACCTGTATCGACCCGATCTGTACCGTACGCTGTCCAAGGAAGCCGAGAAAAACGGGGAAATTCTCTATAAAAAAGTACACGACGCGTATACCCTGAACCTCAACGGAGACCCGCTCTTTCCGGAGGAGGTGAGCAAATGTGCCGTTTATTTCGTGCGAAATCCCTTGGATGTGTGTGTGTCCTACGCCAATCACGGCGCCAAAAATATCGAGAAGACGGTTTCGCTTTTGCTCAATGAAGAGGCATCGTTAGCGGGAAAAAGGGGTGGGCAGCTTCGTCAGAAACTATTGTCGTGGAAAAGTCACGTGCAGAGCTGGAAAACACAATCACAAATACCGGTTCATGTGACCCTGTACGAAGACATGATTCAAAAACCCGTGGAAACCTTTGGCGGAATTGTCCGTTTCCTGGGGCTGGCATATGATGAAAAACAGCTCGAACGAGCCATCCGGCACAGCGATTTTAAACAATTGCAGCAGATGGAACAAACCGATGGTTTCAGGGAACGGCTGCAACAAAGCAATCACTTTTTCTGGAAAGGCAAAATCGGCAACTACCGGGATTACCTTTCGGAAGAACAGGTACAAAGAATTGTGGCATACCATGGCGACACCATGCAAGCGTTTGGCTATAGGGACAGCCACGGGAAATTGACCGTATAATTGAAAGGGATTCCATTGATATGGAAAAATACAGACGAAACGAACAGATCATCGACGGCGAACTGGACGACAACCAGGTGATGATGCACATTGAAAAGGGGAAATACTTCGGCCTGAATCCGGTCGGGAAACGAATATGGGAACTGATTAAAGAACCCAAAAGTTTTCCGGAGATCACACAGAACCTGATGTCTGAATTCGACGTGACCGAGGCGCAGTGCACAAGCGAGGTCCGGGACTTTCTGGACAAGGCCGTGAAGTGTGACATTGTCCAGAAATACGAGGTGGAGGTTTAGGGTTATATCCTGGGAAAGATGACTTTAGGCCGATATATTTTATTCGAGGGATGTGTGATGTCCCTTCATCATTCATTTTTTTGAAAGGAGATCGATTATGGAAAACGAAGAACGGATTCCTGTGAAAGCTAAAAAAGCCTGGCAAACACCCGAAATTATTGATCTGGATGTAGAATCGAGAACAGAAGCAAAAAACGTTACTGCGGCTGAGAGTGCAAGCGGTCTAACTACGTTTGGACCTTCATAGTAGACGATAGTTTTGTTTGCAGGACTGATTACTAACGTATTGAATCTTAAAAATCGTCTAAACCAGATCCTTAGGCATCCTGTTCCTTATGCGATTTTAAGCTGGCGTTTTCTATTGCCCGGACAAAATGTTGCTGTCCGATTGCACAAGTTGGTTTTTTTACATGCTTTCCCCGGTAAACCGCGAGCCGTATGGTATATTGTTTCCTTGTTCAGCTATACAAAGTGGTTTGCTTTTCAGGGGTGGATACAACTTTTGAGGGTATGGAAAAGACTCAGCCCTGTTTTACAGGAAAAAACCGGCATACCGCGCAACAAGCAATTTGTTGATTTACTGAAACTGGTTTTCCTGCAAACAACACCGCCGGGCTTTTATTACCGCTACCGGCTTTATCGTTATACAACATTGGAGTGGCTCAACTTTATCTATACCCATGAGCTCCCCAACTGGCATCGTGTCATGTCTCCTGACCTGAGCCCAAAAACGGCGAATCTTTTATCCGATAAGGCGGCCTTTGCACAGGACATGCGGAAACAAGGTCTCCCCGTTATTGATGGAATTGTTATTCGTAAAGGGAGTCGGATCACCCAAGGGCAACTGTTCCAGCAGACATCGTTATTTCTGAAGCCCTTGTGTGGCAGCCGGAAAATCGGAGCTTACGAATTGGAATATCATTCATCAACAGACAGTTATTCTCTGTTTGTTGATGAAGATAATACGGTAGACAGCAGGGGAGAAATTATTTCTTTTTTCCAATCATTGACTGAAAAACAGGACTACCTGGTACAACCGCTTCTGCTTAACCATCCCGATATGCAAAGGCTTTCGGAGTTTCATAGCCTGATAACCTTTCGGGTGATAACGGTTTGGTCAGGAAATAAGGCGCTACCCATTTCGGCCATTGCTGAATTTCCTGTAAACGACAGCTCCGGATACGTTTATCCGCTTCCTGTTGACCTGCAAAACGGGACAATACTGGCGTTAAAAGAAAAACCGGTTACCATAAAAAGAGAGATTGAACCGAGGTTCGAACATGTTCCCGGACATCTGGTTGTACACTGGCAAGAATTGGTGGAGATAGCACAAAAAGCGCACGCTGTTTTCCCCGATCTGTTCAGCATCGGCTGGGACCTGGCAGTTACGCCGGAGGGCGTGCGGCTTATTGAAGGCAATATTAATTGGGGAGTTGCCCCACACCAGTTAAATGGGCCGGTTCTTATGCCTGCTCACATATCATACGCCAGACAGGACATTTTCGAAAGCAAAAAGAATCAGAGATTATGAGTACCATTCATTGCTGCTTTCAGCCTAAAGTACCTTTTAACGAGGATATCATGTCCGACATGCTTAAAGCATCCGGCTATTGGAAGCCCGATGCCGTCAGTCAGGTCGGAAACAGGAACAATACATGCCGTCTTGCCAAAGCGAACCTGTTTAATACAGCCCTTTCTAAAAAAGATCATGTTTGTACGGACCGTCAAACGGGGGCGCTGATCTGTGCCAATGCCCGTTTGGACAACCGTGCGCAACTACTGCGGCAATTAAACCTGAATAATGCAACAATTACCGATGGGGAACTGATTTTACATGCATATCGGCAATGGGGCAAAGCGTGTCCTGAATATTTATTGGGTGATTTTGCATTCATCATCTGGGACGAGATGAACCAAAAACTGTTTTGCGCGAGAGACCACTTCGGGGTAAAGCTGCTGCTTTACAGTCGCACCGACAAAGGGGTTATGATCTCCAATGAACCGAATGCTTTTTTTACGTCCGGCTGGCTTCAGAAACAACTGAAAGAGTCCTGGCTGGTTAAGCAGTTATGGAATTTGGGCTCAGACCCTGTCGCAACAGCGTATGAGGGGTTGGAATTGGTACCGGCCGGGCATGTTATGGAAGTAGATTCCAAAGGGACTATCATTACAGATCCGTACTGGAAACTTGCGGATGATGCACAGTGGGAAGGCATGAGCGATGAAGATTTACTACCAGAATTAAAGCGTCGGTTCCAACATGCCGTCGAAGTCCGTTTAGAGAGCGATCATCCTTTGGCCTGTGAGTTGAGCGAAGGTCTGGATTCCAACGGCATTGCCGGTTATGCCGCAACAATAAAACCGAAAGAAAAAATCCACACGCTCTCCTATGAATGTGCCGAGTTAACAGAAGAGACACGCCCGGTTTGGGAGAAAACCTACCAAGACATTTTTGAAATGCTGGATATGCATGATAATTTGCAGCCTGTATGGACCCGTGAACAGTCAGCAAAAGAGGATAAAGCAAATTTGATCAGCAATACCGGAGGCGCCTTTGCCCTGCGGGGAGCATGGTTATGGCATTGCAAACTGGCACATCAGAAGGATGCCCGCGTGCTGCTGGCAGGATGGGGCGGCGACCACTGCGTTTCAACCTATGGCGATTTTTACGAAAGCGAGCTTTTTAACGCGTTAAAATGGCGCAAGATACACCGGTTGTTCAAAGATAAACACAAACGAGGCCGCGGAGGTACTCCATATAAAGCATGGCTACATCTGCTGATGAAACATCTTGCGCCTCAACTGGCCTGGTGGTATGCCCGGAAACGCGGGGGCCTGGAACATGCGCTGTGGCAAAGAAGTCAATACAGTCTGCTGAGGGAAAACTACATAAAGCGTTACCGTTTAATCCCACAATTAAAAGCCTTCACCAATGGCTATCACCATTATTATTCTACCAAAGCTCATCACCGCCGTGAGTTATTTGATATTGGCGTTGAACAACGCCTGATTGACTCGGAACTAAGCGCCCGCATGTTCCGGGTAGAATTCCGTTACCCCATGCTGGATGTTCCGTTGGTCGAATTTTCCTATAACCTGCCTTCCCACCTGAAAATTAATAACGGGATTGAACGCTATGCATTCCGGAGAATTTTGGAAGGGGTAACCACCGAACGTATCCAATGGCGCTTAAAAGCAGATGTTATCCATCCCGACAGGGAGCACCTCCTGTTATCTGAACAGGAAAAACTGGAAATACATGATTTGCTACATACTCCTTTTCTTCAAAAGTACTGCCAGGCAAAGGCTCTTGATTCGTGTGATCCTGAGGCAAAATTTGTGGTCAACATGTTTAGATTTTTTTCACCGGTATTCTGTTACTATACAGACAATAACATTCCTGTTAAGTGCATACGATCTCCAGCAAATCAATAACAGTTGCGCCGGGAAGTATGTGCCGGCTAAGCGTTGTTTTCCCGGTTCCCTTTTTATTATTATCCGGAAGCGCTATGGGCACTTTAGTCCATCAAAGGAGATTGATGCCCGTTCAAAGTGAGAATCTTATGCCCAAGTGTATTAAACAAAGTCATTATTTTAGATAAGTACGTAGCGCCGGCAGATATCCACCTTTGATCCTCAGCAGCCGGCCGGTTTCCGGGTGCAGTTCCGCCGGATTCCATTCAGAACGACTCTTTACCGTACAGCCCAGGCCGAAGTAGAAATCACCGTTCAAAATCTCGAACGACCGGGCAAAGGTAGGGGCTGTAAAACGCAAAAGATCAAACCATTGATCAAGATCCCGGCTGGCCAGCACCCGGATCTGAATTCCCTTTTTATCGGTAGGACCCTGGAGCAGAACGAACACCACACCATCGCGGATCAGCAGGTCCTGCGGGATAGTTCCTGGGGGCAATGGAATGCGGGCTGTACGGACCTTGCCCTTGTGCAGGGAGCCGGCCCGGTAAAGTCCGAAAGGGCCGCCGCAAGCACCAATGTAAAGAGCGCTTCGGCCGAAAGATACCGGCCGGTGCACGCAGCAGGCCCTTTCCCGGGCTTCGGGCGTATCCGGG
Organism: Desulfobacterales bacterium; assembly: GCA_963668645.2. Taxonomy (GTDB): domain Bacteria; phylum Desulfobacterota; class Desulfobacteria; order Desulfobacterales; family UBA2174; genus UBA2174. The sequence continues at coordinate 286,318 of CAXXWC010000018.1, read as the reverse complement.
AAGAGATGGGCCGCATCGAGATCAGGCCTGCGTTCAAAGCACAATCCAGAAGGGTCCAGGGCATACGCCGGTGCATAGTACGCTTCTCGATCCTGTTTTGAAATCCATTGCCTCAACCCAGGACCCGGGGTCAGGTCCATTGCATAGAGGCATCCGTCCACCTGAAGGAATTCGAAAGCACCAAAACCTCCCAGTGGCAGGAATTTCCAGGAGCTGCCGCTATTTTCGGACACCGCCACGGCCGCCCCGTATCCTTTAAAATCCACATACCACGGGACCGTATCCGTTGCCTTCAGCCCGGCGTAAAGGCGGCCGCCATAGTCCGTCAGGGCAAATGCATGAATGGCCCGGGGGATGGTACGCAGTTTGCGCCAATGCCCATCCGTTTCCCGCCTATAGAGGTTGCCCAGCTTCCAGCTTTCCAAGGCATCGGCGCCCGGGATATAGAGCCTGCCGCCGATTATCTCAAAGCGGCTGATTTCTTCGTCATCGACTTCCCCTTCTTGGACAACCCTTCCTTTGTCCGCGTCCCAGGCCAGAATCGGCACCGGCCCTGCATTGGACGAGGGCCCTTTGTTGTCCCAGTTTCCCCCGCCCACATATAAGCGACCCTCGAATGCCTGCAAGTCCCAGACGTTGCGCGCGTAAATGGCTGCCCCGGCCGGATACCGCCGGGCAAGCGGGATGGTCAACGATTCCACATGGACCGTTACATCCGATGGATGGACCGGTGAGGCCGCCGGAAGTCCCAGGAGCACCCAAAAAACGAGGCCCCCGAGGATCTTTTTGCATCTCGCCGGGCACTTTCGCCTCAGATTGAAAAATTCTGTGGCCCTGCTCATGAGGGATGGCAGATCTTCAAAATATGAGGAACGTTCGACCATTTTCAGATCATGTCCCAAGGGCTTCTTTTTTGATGACCCGCCCCCAGAACCTTTCGGGGTGCGGTTTTCGTCAGGTGCTTCTGATAGATCCCTGCCAGCTGTCATCCGGCCAGGGCCTGATCCAGGTCAGCGATCAGATCCGCTGTCTCCTCGATGCCGGTGGAATATCGGATCAGCCCCTCCGGGATACCCATGGCAGCGCGCTCCTCGGCAGAGCATTCCACGTGGCTGGTGGTGGCCGGCGGGCCGACGATGGTCTCCACCGCCCCGAGGTTGGCCGCCGCGTGGGCAAAACGCAGCATGGGAAGAAAGCGGGCCACCGCCTCCAGGCTGTTGTCGGCCAGCATGAAGCTGAGCATGCCGCCGAAGCCGCGCATCTGGCGCCGGGCGATGTCGTGGCCCGGATGGGATTCAAGGCCGGGGTAAAAGACATGGGCCACGGCCGGATGGGTTTCGAGAAAGCGGGCCACGGCCAGGGCGCTGGCATTTTGCTGGCGCACCCGCAGGTGGAGGGTCTTCATGCCGCGCAAAAGCAGATAGGCCGCCATGGGATCGAGGGCCGCGCCGTTGATTTCACGGTAATGGTAAATGCTGTGGATCAGGTCGCGCCGGCCGCAGGCCACCCCGCCCAGAGCGTCGGCATGCCCGCCGAGGTATTTGGTGGCGCTGTGCAGCACGAGGTCGGCGCCCAGTTGCAGGGGGTTCTGGTTGATGGGGGTGGCAAAGGTGTTGTCCACCACCGTCAGGGCTGAGGTGGATTTTGCCGCTTCGAGCAGCCGGGCCAGATCCATCACCTTGCAGGTCGGGTTGGTGGGGCTTTCCAGATAAAGCAGACGGCAGCCGCGGGCGATCTCGGCCTCGATGGCCTCGTGGTCGGTGGTGTCGCAAAGCACCGCCTGAATACCGAAGCGGGGCAGAAATTCGGCAAAAAGCTGATGGGTGCCGCCGTAGGTATCTTTTACCGAGACCACCCGGTCGCCGGGCCGCAGCAGGCCGAAGAGCGTGGCGCTGATGATGGCCATGCCGGTAGCGGCGCTGGTGGCGGCTTCGCCCCCTTCCAGCCGGCGCACCTTCTCTTCGAAGACCTGCACCGTGGGATTGGTGTTGCGGCTGTAAATATGGCCCGGGGCCTGGCCGCGGGCCACGGCCAGCCACTGCTCCAGATCTTTGTAGCCGAAGGAAACGCTGTGGACCACCGGCACCTGGGTGGCCTGGTCCATGAGGTATTCTTCTTCACCGGCCCACACCGCCAGAGTGCCGGGCGCCGGTATAGCTTCGCTCTTCATCAGATTCTCCTTTGGGCGGCCCTTTCAGATGCCTTTGTTCAGGTGATCGGCGGCCGCACTGTCGCCGACAGTGCATGGCACAATCGCCCCGGATTGGCAAGAAAGACCGAACGAGGCCGTCCTGCCGGATCCGTCCTCCTGGGGGGCAGCCGGGCCTCACTTCCACGAGCAGCCCCCGACCGTCCCGCTGGTTAATTTCTTCCGACCCCCTTCAACGCCGTTGACACCGCAGATTGATCAAGCTACTTGAGCAGGCACACTTGAAAACAGCCTTCACAAACGGACCACACTGAACCGATACCCCATAGGATGTCGAACCTGCGATGAATTTAAACGACAAAGGCTCTCTCTACGTCATCTCCGCGGTCAGCAAGGACCGTCCCGGCCTGGTTCACTCGGTCACCGAGGTCCTGGCCAAGTTAAACGTCAATATCGTCGACGTGGATGCCCGTTCGGTGCGCGGCCACTTTTCCATGTTCCTGGTGGTCGACCTGAGCACGGCCGCCTGCACCTATGATGAGATGATGAGCGCCTTGAAGCCGGTGGGTGAAAATTTCGACCTGGGACTGCGGGCCGAACCCTATCAGGCCGGACGGCGCAAAACCGACAAACATCTGATGATCCTGACCGTCATGGGTGTGGATCACCCGGGTATTGTGGCGTCCATTTCGTCGATCCTTGCCAAAAACCACATCAACATCGAAAAAATCAAGATGATCGCCCGGGGCGACTATATCGCCATGGAAATCAAGGTCGACATGAGCGAGGTCGCCGATCTGGTGCACATCCGCGACCAGCTCTACGCCTACTCGGAAATGGATGGTCTGGATGTGTCGATGCGCGAGTACGATGTGCTGGAAAAGCCCAAACGCGTGGTGGTCTTCGACTGCGATTCGACCATCATCCAAGCCGAGGTTATCGATGAACTGGCCAAGATCGCCGGGGTGGACCAGCAGGTGCGCCAAATGACCCACGAGGCCATGGCCGGAACCCTGGACTTCAACGAGGCTATCCGCAGCCGGGTCAAGCTCTTGAAAGGGCTGCCGGAGGACAAATTGGCGCTGCTGGCCCGCTCCATCACCCTGACCCCGGGAACCGAGGAACTCATCTCGGTGCTGCGCACCATGGGCTACAAGATCGCGGTCATCTCGGGCGGCTTCTCCTTTTTCACCAACTACCTCAAGGAACGCCTCAATCTCGACTACGTCTTTGCCAACGAACTGGAGATCAAAAACGGCATCGTCACCGGCAACCTGCGCGGGGGGATCATCGACGCGGAAAAAAAGGGCGACATTCTCATGGAGATCGCCCGGCTGGAAAGGGTTTCCCCGGACCAGGTGGTGGCGGTGGGCGACGGGGCCAACGACCGCTTCATGCTCCAGAACGCCGGTCTGGCCATCGCCTTCAACCCGAAAGAAGTGCTCAAGCAGTACAGCGACGGGATGATCACCACCCACAACCTCTACGGCCTTTTGCACATGCTGGGGGTTCCGGATGAAAGACCGGACAACCTGGACGGATAAAAGGCCTCGAAGCGGACGGCTACACCCGCAGCGCGGTGAAGGCATTGGTCCGCGCCGGCTAGGATGCCCGGCAGAACCCGGCGGGCGACATCGCCGTTCGCCCGCCGGAAGGCACCCTGGACGAGCAATAGCCGGATACGCCAAGAAACAGGCCCCCAAGAGCCGGCCAAGCACTTTTCAACGACCGCGCCGGCCGCCCCCCCCCGGTCACGGCTCGATGCGGGTCCCCAGCACCTTGAGAAACTTGGCCAGCCAGTCCGGATGGGCGGGCCAGGCCGGGGCCGTTACAAGGTTGCCGTCCACATGGGCCTTGTCTACCGGAATGTCAGCGTATGCGCCACCCGCACAGGTCACGTCCGGACCGACTGCCGGGTAGGCGGAGCAGGATTTGCCGCCGAGCACGCCGGCGGCGGCCAGGACCTGGGCCCCGTGGCAGATGGCAGCGATCGGCTTTCCGGCCCGGGCAAAATGCTGCACCATCGAGATCACATCCGGATTGAGGCGGATGTATTCCGGGGCCCGGCCGCCGGGGATCACCAAAGCGTCGTACTCCTCGGCTTTGATCTCGGCGAAGGTCGCGTTGAGCGCGAAGTTGTGGCCCGGCTTTTCACTGTAAGTCTGGTCTCCCTCGAAATCGTGCACCGCGGTGCGCACCGTCTGGCCTGCCTGCTTGTCCGGACAGACCGCGTGGACCGTATGGCCCACCGTCAGCAGGGTCTGGAAAGGCACCATGACCTCGTAATCCTCCACGAAGTCGCCTACGAGCATCAGTATCTTCTTGGCACTCATGGGACGCTCCTTTCATTGAGGTAGCCCGTTCGAGCGGGCGGGATTGGGAGATGGACGATCGGTTTAAGATACACCGCAACCACGGACCGGCACAAGAGATTGAACCGTCTATGGTCGTCTTGACACCCGTATGACCGCATGCTAAAAGCAGATATTCCTTTTTGTATATCAAAAATGTTATCGGCGCTTCATTAAGACCGGAACTCCCCCTTGCCCGGAAAAACGGCCTGATCAAAGCACTCTTGTAATTATCGCCGCCTCCTCTCTTCTCCTGCTGAAGGGCCTCGCAGCAATATTCCGGACCTTGATCCGAATCGCGTGAAGCGCCGCTTTGAATCACTCCGGCCCTTTATCCAGAAAACCGCTTCCGAAGATATTTTGTACCCCAACCAGTCAAAGGAGGCTTGCCATGGCGCCCCAATCGCCGCGAATCGATGCCCATTGTCACCTTTTCAACGTTTTTTATTTGACCAGCGAAGTCGCCCAAATCCTCTGGGACAAACTCTGGGGCAACTATCCCCACCGGCCGGAAGCCCTCCGGGCCGCCGCCGGGGTGCGCCGCAAGGAAATCCGGGACTGGCTGGCCGCAATCCTCAAACAGATCAGCGAGGTGGCCGATTCGGCTTTCAATTCCTATGAACAAAACTTTCAACTGCTCACCAACGCCTACCGTAAAAGCTTCCAGCCCCTGGAGCCGATCATCGTCTACCCGCTGATGATGGATATCTACTACATGTTCGCCGACCCCAGTTCCGCGCCCCCCAAAGCCACCGCCGCAAAAGGCCGCGGCCCCTTTGTCAAAGATCCGGCCAAGGAGTTCGAGCTGCTTTTCGACGAACTCAGACAGGCCGTGATCCGCAGAAGGGATGAAATCCTGCCGGCCCGGATGCAGGCGATGCAAGCTTTGGGTGCCGGACCGGCACCGGCGGACGCCGAAGCCGAAATGGACCGTATCTACAAGGGGATCATCCGCCCCCAGGACCAGGGGCTGAGAGCCTCTTTCACCGACGGGATCGAGCTGTCCAAAGCCTTTGAAAAGCAGGTATGGGAATTGATAGCCCTGCGCAAGGCCCACCCGGATTGCGTCTTTCCTTTTTTTGCGGTGGATCCGCGGCGCATCGGCATCATGGACGTGGTGACCAAGGGCCGGCGCTTTCTTCCCAACGAGGCCCCCCTCGTAGGCCCAAACGGCCCCTTTTTCGGCATCAAGCTTTACCCGCGCCTGGGTTACACGCCCCAGGACGTGGAAAGGCTATGCCCGGGGTTCTATGGCTGGTGCGAAGACAACCAGATCCCCATCACCCTGCATTGCAGTGCCTCCGGATTTCCGCCCCCGCCAATCACTGCCTACAACGAATTCGGCGATCCGGACAACTGGAAGGCCATCCTCGATGCCCATCCGCGCCTGCGGGTCAACTTCGCCCATTTCGGCAACAACGGGAAAGGCTGGGCCGAAAAAATCATCGACCTGATGAAAAAGCCGCAAAGCCGTATCTTCACCGACCTTGCCTGCTACACCGATTCGGAGAAGCTAAAAGCGGTCAAAACGATGCTTGACGAGCAGGTCATCCTGAAAGAGCGGCTCCTTTTCGGCACGGATTTCGATGTCATGCTGATTACGGACCTGATTCACCTGGAAGAATATTTCGCTCAGTTCAAAGAAGTCTTTTCACACGGCGACCTGGAGGCCATGTCGCGGATCGCGCCGGCGGCCTTTTTGAATCTGAAATCCCCGCAGGCCCCTGAACGATTGCATATTCAACCGCCCCATCCCGGGGCCCTGGACCGCAACTCGAGGCACGCCTTTATCAAACGCATCCGCGGGGAAAACCGTTTCGGGTGGGTGAGAGACCTTCCGGACTGCCGCGATTTTTCCGTTCGCTACGACAACGTATACGAACGCCAGCTCAAGGCTCCCGGCCAGCCAACCGTCAAGGAGATGCTTGCGCCGGTCCTGCGGCGGGCAGCCGAGGATCCGCCCGCGGCCGTCGACCTCCGGCCCTGGTGCTCTCCGGTCGAGGATCAGGGGGCCATCGGCGCCTGCACGGCCCACGCGGCCATCTCTCTGGTGGAATATTTCGAGATCCGTACCCAGCAAAAGCACATCGACGCCTCGCGTCTATTTTTGTACAAAGTGACGCGCAACCTCCTCGACTGGCAAGGCGATACAGGTGCCTACCTGCGCACGGCCATGGAAGCGCTGGTCCTTTTCGGCGTCCCGCCCGAGCGCTACATGCCTTACGTGCCCGAGCGTTTCGACGAAGAACCATCGGCTTTCTGCTACGCCTTCGGCCAGAACTTTCAAACGGCAAGCTACTACCGCCTCGACCCGCTGGGGACTCAGCCCGAAGCTCTGCTGCTTGAAATCAAGACATCCCTGGCGGCGGGCTATCCACTCATGTTCGGTTTTACGGTGTACGATTCGATGGGCGAGGCCGAAACCAGCGAAGGCAAAATACCTTTCCCTTCGCTGCGGGACCGCTCCGTGGGGGGGCATGCCGTGGCGGCTGTCGGCTATAATGACAGCATCATCATCCAAAACAGCGAGCCCGGGAGTCTGCCGACCCGCGGCGCGATTTTGATCCGCAATTCCTGGGGACCGGATTGGGGCACCGGCGGCTATGGGTGGCTACCGTATGAATTTGTTCTCAAGGGCCTGGCGGTGGACTGGTGGACGATCATCAAGCAGGAGTGGGTGGATCTGGATCGCTTCCAGTAAATATCAAGTTCGACGATCACCCTTTCAGCTTCCGATCGAAGATTGGGCGGTCGGGACCGCTCACTCCAAACGGCTTGTGCGTGAGCCGCTCGGCTTGCCTTTCAGGAGCACCGGAGGACGGCTGTTATCGCAGGCGGATTGGGCGCCTTTAGCGGGATCCAATCTAACCGGTGCCCTGAAAGGCAATGGTGGGCGAGCTGTACGGCTCTTTAAATCATCAATGATCCGCCGTTGATATCAAGGGTTGCGCCGGTCATGTAGCTGGACAGATCTGAGGCCAGAAAGAGACAACCACCCGCCACTTCTTCCGCCTCACCCAATCTGCCCAGCGGGATCGCGTCGCAAATCGCCTGCATGGTGTTCTGGGCCTTTACACGGGTGGCGATCCTCTCTGTGTTGACCACCCCCGGGCACACCGAGTTGACCCTGATGTTATATTTGGCCAATTCCCTTGCCATATGCCTTGTCAATCCGAGCACCCCTGCCTTTGAAGCCGTGTAGTGGCAACCGGCTGTAGGACTGCACGAGCGGCCGGCCAGGGAAGAAACGTTGATAATGCTTCCACCCGAATTTTTAATTAAAAACGGTGCCGCCTTCTGGGAGATTCTAAAAGTGGCCGTAAGATTGATGTCGATGATGCGTTTCCACTCTTCGAGTTGCAGGTCAAAAAAACCTGTGGAAAGTCCCCCGCCCGCATTGTTCACCACGACGTCCAGTCGCTCAGATTTATTCCAGGTCTCCTCAAAGATACGATCGATATCCGCATCTTTGGTAATATCGGCCTTCACGGCGAAAGCCTCTCCCCCACTCGAAAGGATCTCTTCTGCGACTTTCATGGCCTGATCGTAGTTCAGATCCACGATGGCGACTTTCGCCCCCTGGCCTGCAAAGACCTTTGCAATGGATGCGCCGATACCGGCGGCCGCACCGGTAACCACGGCGACTTTACCTGCAATCAGTTGACTTTTTTTAAGAGCGCTTATGCCCGTGTATTGCATACATCACCTCTTGACATATATTCAGCAAAACATGCGAGTTATCGTGATTATCAAGCGATCTGGTGTTCTTTGGGCGATTCGAGCATCATGCGAATTTCCTGCACGAATTTGACCGCCGTCTCCCCGTCGATGACACGGTGGTCATAGGAAAGACAGAGATACATCATCGCCCTTATGTGGATACCGCCGTTTAGAACAACCGGTTGTTCAACGATTTTACCGATTCCCAGGACCGCGACCTCGGGCGGATTTATGCGCGGGGTGAAAAATATCGATCCGAAAACACCGGAATTGGTGACAGTAAAAGTCCGTTCCTTAAGGTCATCAAGCGAAAGTCTGCCCTCTCGCCCTTTCCGGGCCAGATCGGAGATTTCTTTTGAAATCCTGATGACATGCTTATTTTCGGCATCCTTGATCACCGGAACCACAAGACCGTTGGGCGTGGACACGGCCACCCCGATGTTCATCTTCTTGAAGAGCCGGATCGAGTCTCCTTCAATCCTGGAATTGATCAGCGGAAACTTTTTCAGGGCTTCAACCACTGCGCTAACGACAAAAGAAGTAATCGATACCGAAGTCTCTTTGCTAAATAGGGCGATCTCCGTCATATCGGCCTGGGCCACCGTAGTCACCTGCGGGATCTTGGCACTGGCAGTCATGCTTTCGAACATCGCCGCCCTTATCCCTTTGATAGAGATGATTTCATCTTCAACGTGGCCGCCGGGAAAATGTTCCTTGGCTTCTTTTTCCTGCCTTTCAATCACCGGTGAACTTTCAGATCTTTTTTTGATATAATCTTTGACATCTTTTGCAGAAATCAGTCCGTCTTTTCCGGATCCCTCGATTTCATCCAGGTCGATATTATTTTCACTGGCAAGACGCTTTGCAGCAGGAGAAGCGATCTTTGTCACCCTGCTTGCCGTTGACCCGCCGGTTTCGTCCATCTGCTCTGGTTTTGCCGGACTTTCCGCCGCTTCGCCAAGCATCGAATCGATATTCTCGCCCGGTTCTCCGATGATTGCGATCGGTTCACCGACATCGATGCTTTCGCCTTCTTGAGCCAATATCTTAAGCAGGTATCCATCTTGCGGAGATAAGATCTCCATGGTTGCCTTGTCGGTTTCGATAACCGCAATCGGCTCATCCAAGCTTATCGAGTCCCCTTCACTTTTTATCCAGTAAGAAACAATACCCGATACCATGGTATCGGTAAACTGCGGCATGGTAACGTGACTGGCCATCTTCAAATCTCCTATGTTCTTTTTCAGAACATTCCTTTTACTGTTTTTACGATGTCTTTTACACCCGGTATATAGGCCTCTTCGAGAGGCGGACTGAACGGAATCGGCACATCGGGAGCGCATACGCGTTCGATAGGCGCGTCAAGATACCCGAAAGCCTTATTGGCGACAATTGCAGCTATCTCTGCACCGATACCGCAGGTCACATTCGCTTCGTGCGCGACAACGAGTCGGGAGGTTTTCTTGACGGATGAGACGATCAGATCGACATCGAGGGGATTCAACGTCCGCGGGTCCACAACCTCGACCTCTATTCCTTCCTTACTTAGAAGATCGGCCGCCTTGAGACTTTTTTGAACCATCAGGGCGGTGGCGACGATGGTGACATCGCTTCCTTCTCGCTTTATCTCGCCGACTCCGAAGGGAATCGTATAAGAATCCGATGGCACTTGACCAGGCAGGGAATATAGCAGACGATGCTCTATGAAAATCACAGGATCATCATCGAGGATAGCAGAGTTCATCAATCCCTTTGCATCTTGCGCCGTCGACGGCATCACCACCTTTAGCCCGGGCACATGAGTGAACCAGGCCTCGAGGCTCTGGGAATGAGAACATCCCAGGCTGGTGCCGGCGCCGCAGAAGGTCCTTACGACAAGAGGCACCTTTGCTCTTCCGGCACACATATACCTCATCTTTGCAGCATGATTGACAAGATGATCCATCGCCAACGGCATAAAATCCGAAAACATCATGTCAACGATGGGTCTTGTCCCCTGGATGGCAGCCCCCACGGCAGCTCCGACAAAACCGGACTCGGATATCGGCATATCCATGATCCTGCTCGGACCGAACTTTTCATAGAGTCCCTTCGTGTGAAAGTAGACCCCCCCGGCTTTACCGACATTTTCACCGATTAAAAATACCGCAGGATCTTTTTCCATCTGATCCGCTATTGCAGACATGATCGCGTCACGAAAAGTCATTTCATGCATAGTCTTCCATCCTTTATATATCCATTGGTGTAAACATCATCAAATAGTTCTTTTGGGTCCGGATAAGGGCTGTTTTCGGCAAATTCGATCGCCTTTGATATCTCCCCGTTCACCCTATTGTAGATCTCATCTTTCTTTGACTGATTTAATACCTCAGTGTTGAAAAGATGCTCCTCGTATAGCTTTATCGGACATCTTTCCATCCATTGCGCTAACTCTTCTTTGGGCCTTTCCTCTTTAAATCTTTCGGAATGTGTTCGATAACGGTAGGTCTTGCACTCAATCAGGGAAGGGCCTTCTCCGCTTCTCGCCTTGGATATGGCTTCTTGAACAGTCTGGTGGACTTGCAGAACGTCGTTTCCATCGATGCACTTGCCGATCATGCCATAACTGCCGGCACGATCGGCGATATTTTCTATTCGCATGGAATCTTTAACGTTAGTGTCGATTGCATAATGATTATTCTCGCAGACAAATACAACCGGGAGCGACTGAATTGCCGCAATATTCAACGCCTCATGAAAATCACCCCTGTTCGATGCGCCGTCACCGAAAAAGCATAAACAGACATCATCCTTTCCCTGGTATTTGGATGCGAGGGCCGTTCCGACGGCAATCGGTATCTGTGAGCCGATCAACAAACTGGAAGGGAGGACTCCGAAATCGAGATCGCCCATATGGTGGGTGGTATGTTTTCCCCGTGATGGACCGGTAGCCTTACCATAGATTCCGGCCAGCAATACACCGAGCGGGACACCTTTGGTAATCAACACAGATCTTCCTCTAAGGGATGGCATGACCGAATCAGACCTTCTCAGGTTGTAACAGGCGCCTACGCCGATCGCCTCCTGCCCCACGCAAAGATGCGGATTTTCCGGAAGGCTTTTCCGGGCATTGATCTTTGCAACGGCTAGCTCGAATTCTCTTGTAGTGACGAGCAATTCATACAACCCCAAAAGATCGGGAATGGGCATTTGCTTTTCTGTGGCTTCTATACTTTTCATCTCAGGACTCCATTCGAGAGTTATGGTCTTTTGATTTTGGCAAGATGTATCGCCATCTTATCGGCATCTAAGAAGGCCTCTTTCAGTGCTTCACTGGTCGAAGGATGATGCTGCAATATGTTGGTAAACTCCTTCAATTTAATTTTCTGATCTACGACCACTGCTGCCGCCGAAATCAGAGTATCAGCATCTGGGCCGATGATATGCACTCCTCTAACAATATCGGTCTCCTTATCGGCAATTACTTTTATAAACCCATCCACTTCTCCTAGAATATTTGCCTTCGGATTCGCCCTGAACGGGAATCTTCCGATCTTTACGGCCCCATTCTTATTAGCGTCCTCCTCTGTATCTCCTACGCTGGCCACCGTCGGGTTAGAAAAGATACAAAAGGGGGTAGTTACGGGCTTTATAGACACCATTTTACCCGATGCGTTTTCAACCGCCATCTCCCCTTCAGCAGAGGCTACATATGCCAGCAGCAGCCCGCCGATAACATCTCCTGCAGCATAAACATTATCGGCTGTTGTTTTAAGATAGTTGTCTACTTTTACAAATCCATTCTCGATTTCTATTCCGGCAGTGGCGAAGTTCATGTTTATTTCCGCTTTTCTGCCGACGGATAAAAGCAGTGCCTCGGAAAACAACTCTTGAGTCCTCCCGTTGCATTCCACCGTTATAACCGCTTTGTCAGATTCTTTTTTAAAATCCTTGATTATTGTATTTTTTTCTATCCTGATCCTGTTTTGCTTAAGAATCCTCTCGATGTATCTGCTCAACTCCAGATCGATGCCCGGAACCACTCTCTGCTCTGATTCCACGAGCGTCACATCAACTCCCATCATCTTGAAAATAAAGGCAAACTCTATGCCGATATAACCCGCTCCAACGATAATCAAACTCCCCGGCAGCTTATCGGCACCTAATATGTCATCGGAGGTCAGCACGATCCTGCCATCCGGCTCTATGCCCTGAATGGTCCTGGGACAGGATCCATTGCACAAAACAAGCTTTTCAAAGGCGAGTTCTTCTGCCGGGCCATTTTCTCTTTCCAGAACGAGCTTGTTGGTGCCGATGAAATCAGCACGACCTTTAATAACCTCGATTCCGTATGAGCCCAATAGCAGCCTGATTCCTTCAACCATTTTTTTGACAGAGGCATTCTTCTTGGCAAGAATTTTCTCGATCAAAATATTGTCCGGCTGTTCACCTCCGGTAATAAAACCATTTTTCCGGCATGCGTGAATCAGCTTGAGATCCTGCAACAAGGATTTTGTCGGAATGCAGCCTCTGTTGAGGCAAGTGCCGCCTAGCGTGCCGTTTTCGATCAGTTTAACGGAATTGCCCAACTGTGCCGCTCTTATTGCGGCTACATAGCCTGCCGGGCCTCCACCAACAACTGTGATACTCATCTACCATCTCCTTTTTGAACGCCCTCCATCTATGGACAGTCTACAAATGATAATTCGAATATGCAGGATAAGTTTTCCCTCTTAAAATCGTCATCCTTGGCTCTATCAGTTTTTCGCCTGTCACTGTTTCTCCGCTGTTGCCATCTTTGAAGCAGTAATTCCCGTCTTCAATCGAAAAAATAAACATATTTGCAGCTTTTCCGATTTTCAAAGATCCACTGGTATTGTCTATTTTCAATAGCTTAGCCGGATTATAAGAAGTCATATTGATTATATCGTCAATCGATAAGCCCATGTTTAAAAACTTGGACATAACGACCGCTAACGATTGCACAACCGCAGCTGATGGTGCAGACATATCCGTACTTATAATCGTTGGCAGTATACCTTTATCAATGGCGATCTTCGCTATTTTAGAGCTGAAATGATTCAATCCATGGCACGAGTCCAGTGCAACGCCCCTGTCGATTGCCAATTCAAGCGCTCTATCGACTTGGCCATTTTCAAAGATAAGGCCACCGGCCTCCCACGTGAGATAGTGGCTCAGGATATCCCCTTCTTCAAGATAGGAAACCGCATTTCGCGAAAAAGAATCCATCGTATCAGAGGGTTTCCTTTTGCGCGATTCTCCGATATGCATCATAAGCGGCAATCCAAACTTAACCGCGATTTCTTTCGCTATTTTTACCGCCTCTATGCCGACTGTCTTTTCGAGGCTTTCCACTACCCGCACCTTTACACCCTTTATACGATCCGGTTTCGATGCGATAATCTTTTTGGTTTTCTCTATATTGATATCACTGATGTGGCTGATTTCAGGAATTTTAACCAATCCCGTACGCGCGATGTTGAGAAAGCTGAAAATTTCCGTAATCGACTTATCGATAACGAGTTTTTCCATTGCCATGAAGGTATCGCACCCGGCACTTCCTCCATCGCACAATGTTGAAACCCCGCATTCGATTCCGACCCTGTCCGCTTCAGCACCCAAATCGCACAATTCCGCAACAGGGTGGCAGTGCAAATCAATCAGTCCTGCAGACAAATATAATCCTCTGGCGTCTATAATCGTTTCGGAATCATAGACACTGTTTTGCATGCATACTTTTTCAATCTTTCCATTTCTTACAGCAACGGATCCGATTTGATTTATATTTTCCGACTTGTCTACCAAGTGTGCATTTTTTATCAATAAATCATACATGTCAGCATCTTTCTTTTGATCAAACAGATTTACGACAAGATCGGTTTATTTTGTCAATAATTTTTCCTGGTTCGTCCGGGCTATTTGCACGATCTCTTCTTCCTCCATTCCAACACTGAGCAGTGACGATACCGCCAATTTCAGCATTTCAGGAGGCGACGGGGCCCATTCGAAAAAGTAATCGCTTGACAATATGCATTTGTCTACCCCTATCCGTCTTATCATGTTCTTAAGATCATCCGGACGGACGATTTGGAATACTGGCATCAATCCTAAAGCACAAAATTCGATATACGCACCCTTGCTCGCCATCAATTCCATGTCTTCAATCTTTGCACCGATGGAATGGCTATTGGGATGATTAAAGATTATGGAACTAAAATCAAGCCGCCCGGCTTCGTCAATCATAGCCAGACTTTCTTCGACAGAGACATGGCCTGTAGCGATGATCATTTTAAAAGTTTTTGCAATCCGTATTATCTCCCGGACATCCTCCTTTATCAAATTTTTTGAATCTAGCAGCCTGAGTCCTTCGTTTTTACAATCTGAGCTGAACCTATCTATATAGCCTCTCAAGTACCTGGAAAACCCGTTTCTTTTCAAATCATTATCGGCCGACCAAGTCGGCATGTAAATCACTTTTGCCCCTTGTCTTGCTGCACTTTCGACAGAAACCGGATTCAGACCGCCAACTGTTGTATTCAGGGTTATACTTGGCAGGATCTTTATGGATGGGAACCTTTTTTTCAGATGGTATGATCTTCCAACCGTCGGCCAAAAGTGAGATTTCAACACAAATCCACGCATTCCTGCGCTTTCTATTTCCTGCGCTACTTCGATATCATCGAGCTGTTGCTGCACATCGAATGATATCTCCGGATACCCGTGAACATGCATGTCCCAAGCGCCTTTCAAAAGGCCGTTTATCTTGTCCGACACTTTCATGGTCAACCTAACTTTAAATTATATTACTTTGCAAAGACAACCTCTGGTAGCCACATTATCAATCCCTGGAAGTGGATCATTATTATCAATACCAGGATCATCACTGCGATGTATGCAAACGAATGTTTAAAGACAGTCTCAACATCCACGTTAGCTACCGAAGAGACCACATATAGCACCACTCCTACGGGTGGAGTTAAAAATCCGACTGCCAGAGCGACGACCATAAAAACGCCAAAGAAAAGCGGATCAATCCCCAACTCGACAAGAACAGGCAGCAAGACGGGAACCAGGATCAACTGTGCGGCTGTGGTCTCCATGAATATTCCGATTATAAGCAGAAGCAACAGAATGATATACAAGACGACGGTCGGATTGCTCGATAGCGCTAAAAGTGCCTCGGAGACCTCTTGGGGGATTCCCTCATAGGCCATAATCCAACCCAAAAAATTTGCAGCGGCAATAATCAGGAATATATTCGATGCGACTTTTGCCGTTTTTAATATAATTCCAGGAATTGTTTTAATCGAAATCTTCCTGTAAATAAAAAACCCGACAACAAAAGAATATAAAACCGCTATGGCTGCCGCCTCTGTGGCCGAACAGATCCCTGCCAGGATCACTCCCATTACAATGATAGGAAACAGGAGAGCCCATATCGCATCTATGAAGGATTTAGCCACATCACTTAAAGAATATTTTTCGCTTCTCGCAAGCTTCATCTTATTGCAAAGAATGTAACTGACAAGCATAAAACCCAATCCGAGCATCAGCCCTGGAATGTACCCGGCGACGAAAAGCTTTCCGATTGAAACCCCCGCGATAATCGCGTAAACGATCATTGGCACACTCGGCGGGATGATCGGTCCTATTGTTCCCGATGCTGCAATTACCGCCACATTGAAATTTTTGGGATACCCCTTTTTGGCCATTTCAGGCGTCAATATCGATGCGATTGCGGCTGTGTCTGCGACTGCTGAACCTGAAACGCCTGCAAACAGCATTGCGGAAACCGTCGCCACATATGAAAGCCCGCCACGGGCTCGCCCGATGATCTGATAGGCAAACTCCACCAGCTTTTTGGACATACCGCCTTCATTCATCAGCTCACCGGCCAGAACGAACAAAGGCAGCGCTATCAGTGGAAAGGAGTTCAACCCCATGAACATAGAGGAAGACAATACATCGAAGGGGATTTCGCCATAAAACATTATGTAGGTGATTATCCCACTGGAGGCGATTGCGATGGAAATGCGCATCCCGAGAAATACTTGAACCAAGAGCACTACGATAATTGTGATCAACGCTGTCATTTATGATCCTTTCCTCTACTTATCGCCTGGCGAATAACCGCAATGAGCAGTATTATCATTCCAAGTGGCAGCGCAAGATAGGCTACACCCGCTGAAATCGGTAAGGTTGGAAGAGGTTGGCTCCAACTTTGAACGCTAATTTTTATGCCTGCGATGATGATAATGACAAGCATGAAAGATGAAATCAACTCGACTATCGTATAAGGAATTTTCCAAAATTTAATTTTCATTATCAAAGTAATCTTCGAGTGACCATTATCCAGGCCTAATAATCCGGCAGCCAAAAAAGCCATCCAAATCATGGTATACCGGGACAGCTCCTCTGAACAGACCAACGATGTCCCGAAGACATACCTCAGCAGCACTTGTAGAATATTGACTATCACAAGCACCGAACATAGCAGGATAACAAAGTATTCAACGGCTTTTTTTATCATGCCCACCTCGATTACAGTATGCCGAAAAAACCGCATCGGATAAGGTTAAAATTGTTTTGAATTGGATGCCGTTTTCACGGCATTCCGGATGGTATTTCAGTCTATGGAAAGAGGCTCGGCACAAATCACTGGATATAGATATCAAGAGGCCGTTTTCGGCCTATCTCGACATCAGCCGAGCCTCTTTCTATCATTTAAACTGTGTTATTTTGACACTGAAACGGCTTCGAGTACCTGGTTAAATAGGGGGCTGTTAATTTCCTTTTCCCACTTACCGTAAACACTTTCTGCAGCCTTCTTAAACTTCATCTTCTGTTCCAGACTCAACTCATATACTTTCATTCCGTCTTTTTTCAACTTCTCAATTCCATCCACATCGTCTTTGTCTGACAACTCCCTGTTATAGGAAGCCAGCCCAACAACGACTTCAGGAAACACTTTCTGGACTTTTTCGGGCAGCTTTTCAAAAAAACTTCGGCTTACGATAAGAAAGTACTGCATTTCAACATGCCCTGTCAGGGACAAGGAGTCTTGTACCTCCTGGAGCTTTCCATTGTAAATCACGCCCACAGGGTTTTCCTGCCCGTCAATAACTCCCTGCTGAAGCGCCGAATAGAGTTCACCTCTCGAAATCGGTACCGGATTGACTCCCCAGGCCTTGAACATGTCGATAAACATCGGCAACTGTGGAATTCTCATCTTCATCCGATCCAAGTCAGAAGGATCAAGGATCGCCTTGCCGTTGCTCGTCATATGACGGTATCCGAGATCCCAGAATGACCATGCCATGATGCCTTTATCTCTCAATTTCGGAAACAATGAAGGTCCGATGGTATCATCTAGCACCTTGTATGCGACCTTTTTCGTCGGGAAAAGAAATGGAAGTTCAGCAATCTGGAACTCCTTCATTCCCGTGATATTCGCAATCGCAAAACCGCAGGCCAGCGCTGCATCGATACTCCCGTTTTGTACGCCGCGTACGAGCTCAATATCGCCACCGAGTACTGCATCTCCAAGCACATTGATCTTTACTTTGACCCCTGATTTCTCAGTCAACCTCTTGCCCATCTCCTGGCATGTCTTGTAACCGAAATGGCCGCTTGGGGCTGTACCAGCCACTCTCATCTTCACGGTCTCCGCCTTGGCCATGGCTGGAGTCAAGCCCATCGCCAGTACCGCGATCACAACAGCGATACTCAAAATTGACTTTCGCTTACTCATGATACCCCTCCTTCTGATTGATAAATTAGCTCAACTACCGGACATCCCTTCGCCTTTGTACAAACATCATCGATTATATCTGGCTTCGACCTCATATATTTTTTTCAATCCGATAAGATCGTTGAATCTTTTGAAATCAACCATCTTTTCTTCCAGCGCCGTCGTAGTTCCCTCGCGAAGAAGAACTTCCAGCACCTCTTTTATCGCCCCTGCGGCTGCCCATGTTGCCGAACTCGGCCACAGAATGATCCGATAGCCGAATTCCATTAACTCCTGACTCGTAAACAATGGGGTTTTTGCGCCTTCAGACATATTGATCAAAACAGGAGCCTTGACGACTTTCGGGACTTCACGCACTTCTTCTTCGGTTAGTGGAGACTCGACAAAGATTATATCCGCACCGGCATCAGCATAACTATTGGCACGCTTGATTGCCTCTTTATATCCTTCCACCGTCCTTGCATCCGTTCGAGCGATGATCAAAAAATCTTCATCGGTTTTGGCATCAACACAAGCTCGGATCTTCCCTACCATTTCGCGTTCCGGGATAATTGCCTTTCCTTCCATATGACCGCATTTTTTCGGCCAGATCTGATCTTCTAGTTGCAGACCGGCGACCCCCGCGGCCTCAAACTCATGCAGCGTCCTGATGACATTGATTACATTGCCATACCCGGTATCTGCGTCCGCAATAAGAGGGATAGAGATCGAACGGGCAAAATTTTTTGCCGCATCCACCATTTCCGGCAACGAAATCAGCCCGACATCGGGCAGTCCCAACCGAAAGGCTGAAGTTCCATAACCACTCATGTATACAGCTGAATATCCCAGCTGCTCTGCAATCATCCCGACTAGCGGCGAAAACCCGCCCGGGATAACAAGGGGCCCTTTTGAAAGACTTTCTCTTAGCTGCTTTGCCTTGCTCATGCGCTTTGCCATGTCGGCTGCTCACTCCATTATGCTTTTTCTCAGCTGGGTAAGATGGTATCGCATGGCTTCTTCCGCCTTCTTGCTATCCCGGCTTTCGATGGCGTTGAATATATCCTCGTGCTCGGTGATTATCGATTGACGTCGTGAACGAACTTTTTTCATCCGTTCCCTGATGTGGGAGAGCATTGACAAGACGGGCTCAAAAAGCCGTGAAAACGTTATATTGTGAGTTGCCTTGGCAATCACCATGTGCAATCGGATATCTGCGCTGGCTGCCTCTCCCACATGATCAACCTTGGCCTTCAGTTCCCGGATCGCATGCGCCATTTCCTCTATTTCCGCCTCGGTCGCACGCTTAGCGGCCAAGGAAGCCATCGCGGGTTCCAGAACCATCCTCAGCTCGAGCAGCTCGCACAAGAAGCTGTCCGGCGAAAAATCCGGAGCGTGCTTCAGACGCTCCGCAAGCAGATCCTGCCCCACATTCTTGACAACCGTCCCGACCCCGACTTTGCGCTCGATCACCCCTAAAAATTCAAGGACACGAAATGCCTCTCGCACGGAATGGCGGTTCACCCCCATCATCTCCGACAGATCTCTCTCTGTTGGCAACTGATCTCCCGCGTTTAAATTGCCGCAGTTCAGCTGATCCTTTATGTGGCTGATAATTTTCTCGAAAATAGATTCTTGGCGGATCTTGGGGTATAAATTGGGGTTCATCGGTCGCCTGCCTTATGGTTGTATGGTCAGTTGGGTGCTTGGTTGAGCCAATGAACCAGCATTAAACCGCCGCCAAATCGTTGTCAAGAAAAAAATGGGGGGGGCTGCGGGAGACGGTGGGCGGGTTGAAAGTGTGGCGATTTCGGTCAGCCGGCGCCTTCCGGCCTGGAGCTTGCCTGGAGGCGCCGGACTTCTGGTATCGAGCTGTCCATAGAGCTTTGCTTATTTGAGAAAGTGGCGGTCCGTCTCTCTCATTGCCGGGGTAAAGGCGATGAGTACGATGAGCGGCGCGTCGCTTCGATTGCGCGCCGCGTGCACCTTCGTTTTGGGATTGAAATGGATGCTGCCCGCCTTGAACTGCCGCCACTCGTCGTCTATCAACAGCTCGGCCTGGCCACGGATTACGTACTCGATCTCGTCATGCCCTTGGTGAAAGTGGGGGCCGAGTTCCGAGCCCGGCATCATCCGCACGACATACATGCTGACGGTATCGTCTTCGGCGACCTTGATAAGCTGCGAGTCTTTTCCCTGTGGAAGCGGATTTTCATCCAGGACCTTATCGATATGGGCAAGCACTTGCCAAGTCGTATCGCCCTGACCGGCCATGGCCGGATATAGACCCGATGCAAACCCCAAAACTGCAACGCAAAAAAACACGACAACCAACTGCATTTTCATTCTGTCTGCTCTCCTTTCAAAATATTTTCCAATAAATTCCTCCTTCCGTTGTTCCCTGGGAAGTGCCTTTCTTGGAGGGCTTGACCGGCGCGCGGGCCGGATTTCGGCTCAAGCCTCCCTTCGATTCCAGTGCATTCTCCTGTTTTGCTTTTAAACTCATAGCAATGCCGCCCGAAGCAGGTCAAATCTTTTTCCACCCCCTGAATAGCTTCAGGCTAGGCTGGACGGCTGGCTATCGGCCCCTCTCTCTATCCTCCTCACCTTCCGGCAAGCTTTCCAGATAATTGTTAAGGGCTCCCCCATCACCGTATCTTTTTCCCACGGCAGTCCGACTTTGACTTTATTGAAAGCTTCGACCGCCTCGGCTACGAACTTGTCATGGATGTCCTCATGGACAAAGACCCGGGAACCCGCACAACAGACCTGCCCCTGGTTGAAAAGAATGCCGAGCTGCAATCCTTCGATCGCCTTGTCCCAAGGGCAATCGGGGAAATAGATATTGGCTGACTTCCCGCCCAATTCCAATGTGGCGGGAATCAGCTTCTTGGCGGCCACCTCGGCCACGTTGTATCCGATCTCATTGGAACCCGTAAACGCCAGTTTCCGGAAATCCGGATGTTCCATCATGTAGCTGCCGGCACCCGTCCCGCTGCCCGTAACCACATTGACCACACTGGCGGGCAACACACCGTCCAGAATCTTGGCAAACTCCAGAAGGCTCAAGGAAGTGAAGCTTGAAGACTTGATTACGGTGCAGCAGCCTGCCGCCAGAACCGGAGCAATCTTCCAGGCTGCCTTGACCGCCTTGTCCACATCTTCCTTGGTGGCGTCAACGAAAGCTGCAAGAGGTTCTCTGTTGGCGGGGCAATACGATGTTATCGTTTTGCCTCCCTTGCCATCCGTCCAGTTTCCGTTGATGTAAAGTCCGTACCTTTCATCCATCGGTTTTTGCATGCCAACGCCTCCATCGTTTTGTGTTGAACGTGTCTTAGCAGCGCAATGCGCCTTCGCTGTTTCCCTCCTCTCACTCCCCCTTATTCATAACAGGCATCCGGATAAACGATCCTATAGCGAATAGCGTGGTTACACGCCGTAATGTGCGTTTTAGCACTACACCTGCCTTTTTTTGAAATGCAAGCATCATGTCCCCTTGGAACGGGGTCGCAGGACGAAAATGGTGGGAGAACGAGACTCGGAGGCTCTGTGTCTGGGACACCGGCGGTCAGAGGCCTACCCCACCGTTATGCGGCGGGCTGCCTACTGATCACAGATACGGAGCCGTGGACTCGCTCCACGAGCATACCGCCAAGTTGGAGAGGGGGTGATTTTCCCACGATCATCAGGGCAGATAACCGCGTAAGTACCTGAGTGAATACCGAGGAGCCAGAGGGAGGCTTACAGCAGCTATTAAGCTATTCCACTCAGTTTTGCTATTTGATTCCTTTGAAACAGATCCTATTGCGGCCGCTTTGTTTAGCCAGGTACATGGCCTGGTCGGCACTTTGAGCAAGCGCTTCCTCATCCTGCCCATCGTTCGGGAAAATGGCGCAACCAATGCTGGCTGAAATATTGAGTCGCTCACCGTCAATATCGAAAGGCAGTTCAAGTTTATTGCGGATCTTTTCCGCCACCATCAGTCCTTTCTCACGGGAATAAACAGCCGTTAGGATCACTGCGAACTCATCGCCTCCGATACGCGCAACAGTGTCTGTTTGGCGTACGCAATCAAGCATCCGCTGTGCGACCGACTTAAGCAGTTTATCACCCATGGCATGACCGAGAGTATCGTTGACCGGCTTGAAGCGGTCGAGGTCGATATAGAGTAGCGCGAGGGGGCTATTTTCACGCCTTGCCATGGCCAAGGATTGGTGTAATCGATCCTCGTAAAGCATCCGGTTGGGCAGATCGGTAAGTGTGTCGTACTGCGCCATGTGCCTGATTTGTTCTTCAGCCAGTTTCTTTTCCGTGATATCGGAAAGGATGCAGACACGTTTAGACACTTCACCGCTATCGCTGTAAATGGTGTCGATGCTCATAAACTGGGGGTAGATCCGGCCATTCTTACGCTTGTTCCATATCTCGCCTCGCCAGGTGCCGATATCTTGCAGGTAACGCCACATTTCGACATAAAATTCTTTCGTGTGGGTCCCGGAACTGAGCAGTTTCGGGTCAGATCCTAAAACGTCATTACGACTGTAACCGGTGATGGATTCGAAAGCCGGATTGACGGAGATAATGTGATTGTTTTTGTCCACTACCATAATGCCTTCACTACTGCTTTCGTAAACGGCCTTCGCCTGCTCGAGTTGTTCCATCGCCGCTCGCAGTTCCTCGAGAGCCCGCTCCCGATCCTCCACCATTCGAACCAATTCGATTCCTGCGACAATTTCCCCCTGATCGTTCCGCAGTACCGAGGCAATGTTTTCGAAGCGGAATTGTCCTCCGTCTTCGGTGCCTCCCACTCGCAATGCCTTTGTCACTTTTCCGGTAAGATAAGCCTCAACAATCGGGCAGCCTTCGCAGATACTGTCGCGTTTTTCGTATATCTTGTAGCAAAACTCTCCGATATGCGACCCGAAATTATCGATCATGTACCTGTTCTGATAGACAATGCGCATATTGCGATCCTGTATGCTCATGCCGTCGCCCATCGAGGCCAGGATATTATCCAAAACATTAGACTTGCCTTTCAGCAGTTCGGCAGCCCTCGCGAAGGTTTTGTCAAATTGATAACTATTGGAAGGTGCTTTGGGTTCTTTTTTCATGATGTACCCTCCGTTTGGCTGTTTCTATATACGAAATGCCACAACTAACCCTTTCATGCGGCTATCGTTCATTTTTGAGCGCTTTACAGATTGTAGGGATACTCCGAATTCTTGTAGCTATACCAAGGGCCTTAGATCAGGTCAAATGCTTTTTCTTTGTGTCAAGCAGAACCCCCGAACCGCAATAACTCAGTCAGCGATCGCTTTCGAAACATGGTCGCTATCCGGCTGGCGTAAACTCAATCTACTTTTTAGCATTGACCAACTTGGGGATTGCGCCATCGACTGGCAGTTGTTACAACCTCTACGAAGCGAAAGCCCATTTGTTACGACCTGTCTATCGAGCTGCCAAAGGGGAAATCATTTGAAGTTGTTTTCACCCCACTTCCTACGCCGGAAGCGTCAGCCTGGGAAACCCTCCCTGGGGGTGGCGGTCGACCAGCACCTCGCAGCCGTAAGCCGTGCGAATGTGTTCGGCGCGCAGCACCGCTTCCGGCGCGCCGAGACAGACGACCCGCCCCTTGCGCAGCAGCAGCATTCGGGTGGCGAACATGGCCGCCAGGTTGAGGTCGTGGGAGACCATCATCACGGTCAGTCCCTGCTCGCGGCGCAGGCGGGCCAGAAGGCGCATGATCTGGAGTTGGTGGCCCATGTCCAGGGCTGCGGTGGGCTCGTCGAGAAGAAGCAGATCCGGCTCCTGGCAAAGAGCCCGGGCGATCCAGACCCGCTGGCGCTCGCCGCCGCTGAGCTGGTCGAGCATCCGGTCTGATAGAGCCTCGAGCCTCACCGTGGCCAGGGCCCGGTCCACCGCCTCGCGGTCGGTGCTGCCCTCGAAGCCGAGCAGTCCGAGGTGGGGTGCCCGCCCCATGGCAACGATCTGGCGCACCGAGAAGGGGAAGGCCACCGCAGCCGCCTGAGGCACCAGGGCCACCCGCCGCGCCAGGTCCCGGCGCCCGATGCGCGCTGCCGGCCGGTCGAAAATGTCCACCGTTCCGCCGGCCGGCTTCAGACTCCCGAGTACGAGGCGCAGCAGGGTGGTCTTTCCCGAGCCGTTGGGGCCGATGACGATGAAAAAATCGCCGGCGTTCACCTCCAGCGACAGATCCTCGATCACCGAACGGGCGTTGTAGGCAAAGCGCACCCCGTGAACGGCCACCACCGTGCTCATCGCTTTACCGCCGCAAGCCTGCCCATCGCCGTCCTGCAAAAAGTTTTCCCTGGACGGATCATCTATGAATGGCCCTTTCACTGCCGTGTCCGCTTGAGCAGATAGATGAACAGCGGCGCGCCGATCATGGCCGTGATCACTCCGGCGGGCATCTCTCCATGCCGGGGCAGCACCCGCGACAACAGATCACAGACCACCATGAAGGCCCCGCCGCCGAAGATACAGGCCGGTACGAGAAGCCGATGGTCGCTGCCCCAGCGCATCCGCAGCAGGTGGGGCACCACCAGGCCCACGAATCCCACCAGCCCGCAGAAGCTCACCGTCACGCTGACCATCAAAGAGGTAACCACCAGCAATCCGATGGTCACGGCCCGCACCGGCACCCCGCTGGAAGCGGCCAACTCCCTGCCCAGAAGCATCAGATTCATCGGGTGGGCCAGCAAAAAAACAACGGCAAAGCACGGCAGGACCGCGGCCGCCAGCAACCCCACCTGACCGAAGGTGGTGGACGTCAAGTCGCCCATGAGCCAGAAGAGGATGTTGTGCAGCCGGCCATCCTGGCTCAAGGTCAACAAGAACATGATCCCCGCCGAGCAAAAAGCGTTGACCATCACCCCGGAAAGCAGCAGGGCGTCGCGCTGCAGCAGGGTCCTGCCCGAGGCCATGGCCAGGATAAGCCCCAGGGTGATCATGGCGCCGGCAAAGGCCAGCAGGCTTACCCCTGGAAAGGCCGCCAGGCCCAGGAGAATCCCTACGATGGCACCGATCGCCGAGCCGCCCGAGATGCCGAGAATATATGGTTCGGCCAGCGGATTGCGCAGCAGCGCCTGAAAGACCAGCCCGCCCAGGGAAAGGACCGCTCCGGTCAGGGCTGCCAGGACGGCTCGCGGCAGCCGGATGCGCCAGACGATGGCCGCGGCCAGGTCGTCGCCGCCAAGTCCGCGAAGCAGGCCCCGCAGGGCCGCAGCCGGTGTCAGTTCGGAAGAGCCGAAAGAGACCGCCGCCAGGATGGCCAGGGCCAGCAGCACCGCCAGAACAGCACTGACAGCCAGAATCCGGGCCGCACCGATGATGGGCTTCCCGCTCACGGCCGCTCCTGGAAAAGCGCCGGGTGAATCAGCCTTGCCAGGTATTCCAGGCCGTCCACCAGCCGCGGGCTGGGCCGGTCGAGCAGGTTCGACTCGCTGATGTAGATCCGGTCCTTGGCCGCCGCCGGCATTTGGGGCCAGCGGCGCCATTCGTCGCGCACCTGTTCAAAGAGGCCCTGCCTGGCCATGGAAGTGATGATGATCACCTCCGGGGCCAGTCCGATGACCTGTTCCCGGCTAAAGCGCGGATAAGGTACCGGCCCGGCCGCCAGGTTGATCCCACCGGCACGCACGATCAGTTCGTTGATAAAAGTCCCGCTGCCCGCCGAGACGATGGGCGCCAGGCCGATCTGGAAAAAGACCCCTGGCCGGGGGCCTGCCTGGGCCACCCGATCCTCCACGGCCCGGATCCGGCGGCGCGTATCGGCGTTGATGCGCTCGGCCGCATCCGGCACCCCGAGCAGATCGCCCAGGGCCGTGATGGTCTCCATCACCGAGCCCAGATCACGCGGATCGGCGGCATAGACCGGGATTCCCATCGTCTCCAGGTGATCCACCACCGCCTTGGGATTCCCGTCGCGCACCGCCAGGCACAGATCGGGCCGCAGGGCCACGATGCGTTCCAGGTCGAGTTTGACATAGGAGCCGACCTTGGGCAGCAGCCGGGCCGCTTGCGGAAAGTCCGAAAACCGGGTCACCCCCACCAGCCGGTCCTGGCGGCCCAGGGCAAAAACGATCTCGGTCAGGCTCGGCGCCAGGGCCACCACCCGTTGCGGGTCTTGCGGAACCCGCATCGTCCGTCCGGCCAGATCGGTGACGACGCGGTCGCCGGCTGCGCCCGCCGCTGCGCTCGATAGAAAAAGCACCAGCAAAACGGCGCCTCCCAGCCACTTATGAGCAAAAAACCAGTGCTTCACGGGGCCTCGACCTCCACCGGTGCCGGCATCTTTTGCGCCACCCCGGTTCGCAGGGCATCCAGCGCCAGGTCCAGGGCCGAGGCGTTCTTATCGCTGCCGGCCTTTTCATCAACTTCGGGCAGCGGCACAGCGCCGATCTCGGCCGACACCTGCTGGCACCATCGGGCAAAGAGGGATAAATCCACTTTTCTGCCGCAGGCCCGGGCATCGTCCAGGGCCATGGCAGCCTCCAGAAAACCGGCATAGCGATCCTGCAAGAGGAGCCGCTCGATTTCAGCGTACAGATCGTGCCGGTAGGCCGCGCAGTTGCAGGGAGCCTGAAAGATCCGTTCCCATATTCCCGGGCCGCGCTCCTCGATGCGGCGAAAAACGGATCGATCGGCCGCGAGGCCGTTCTGTTTGAAGACCGCCTCTTTTACGCCGGCATGAACCGCTGCGGCGATCAGTTCGCCCATCTTGCTGTGGCCGCCGGCGTTGTCGATGTTCACCCCGGTTCCTTGGACCACGATGATGTTGTCGGTCCCGGTGCCGGTGGCGCCGCGATAGGGCGCCACACTGCTGCGGATATCCAGGTCCTGCAAAGCGGCCGTCTTGGCTTCGGTGGCCGTTATCAGGGCGCGGGTCATGGCGCGGGGGCTGAGCCGCATGTTGGTCAGCAGGATGATGTTGATCGTGCCCGGTTCGTACCAGAAGCCCGCATCGCAGCCCGTACGCTGGGCGTTGGATTCAACCCCGGCCGTCACCAGGGCCACCACCGCCATCTGCCGGCAGATCCGCTTTTGGACGGACAGATGATCCATGTCGGCGCCGGTAAACAGAAAGGAAGCGGTCGCCGGGTCCTGGCCCAGCACCCCGTACACCTGCCGCCTTACCGCCTCCAGGCCCCCCTGGTGGCCGATGGCCCAGCAGGCCGGCGGTGCATAATGGTTGCCCACGGTGAGGATGTTTCCGCGCTGGCCTTCCAGCGACGAGACCACCTGCATCGGCTGGCTGAAATCGACGGCCAGGGTCTTGTTGACAAAGTCGTGGATACGGCTTTCGACGATGCGGCTGCGTGCCACATAAGGCAGATCCAGGGCCAGGGGGCGCGCGTTGAAAACGGCGTCCGGGTGGATCTGATCTTCCTGCCGGGCAAACGCCTCGCTATAAAGACGCGATGCCAGCTGGGCGACGAAATCGGCGCTGTGGGTGGCGCAGCGGCAGGTCAGTTCGCAGGGGAAAAAAAGGAGGCGCCCGTTTTTGACCGCCTCCACATCCCGCCATCCCGGCCGATCGAAGAGCCGGGCCGCGGCCTGGCGGTCCCCGCCGCAACCGTAAACCACCTGGGGGTTGAAGCGCTGCCATTGCTCCATGGTCACTTCCACCACGTCGCCTGTTTGGCCCCACTGCGGTGCGATCCCTCCGGCGACCCGGATCATCTGGTTCTGGAAGGAATCGTCGCCGGGGGCCATCACCCGGTCGCGGCCCATGAGGCGCATCACCCGCAACCGTTTCGCAGCCGGGATCTTGGCCACCTTGGCGGCCACGAGATCCAGATCAGTGCGGATCCGGGCCACCAGGGCCTCGGCTGCCGTGCCCCGATCGAAGATCTGCCCCAGGCGCCGTATGGCAGCAAAGCTGTCTTCAATCGATTCGATTTCAATGCGGATCGGCTGGATATGGCCGCTGGAAAGCAGGGCGGCAAGGTCTTGATGCATGGAAGAGACAAAGACTGCCTGCGGGGCCGCCTCCATCACCCGCATCGGATCGGGGGCGGCGAAACCGCCCACCACCGGCCGCGTGGCAGCCTCGGGCGGCCAGTGGTCGTGATAGGTCACCGCACGCACGGCGTCTCCGGCCCCGATGGCGAACAGGATCTCGGTCACCGACGGCACCAGGCTCACCACCCGCCGGGGCGGGGCCTCAAGCCGGATCTGTCTTCCGGCATCGTCGACAAAGGTCAGCGGTGCGGCCCCGGCCTGCCCGAGGGTCAGCAAAAGACCGATGCACGCGGCAAACGCCAGCTTTACAGGTGATGACAAGATACCGGCCGCCATTTTTCCCGATCCTTTTCCCAAGACACGGTATCGGCCGGAACCGCCCAGCGGCCCGGCCGTTTTGGCTTAAAAGTTTACCCTGAAACCACCATAGGCCGAAAAGCCAGGGGTGGCGTAACTCCAGGATTCTTCGTAGAACTCGTCCAGCAGGTTTTCCAGCCGGCCGTAGATCTCCAGATATTTGGCGGCCCGGTAGCGGACCGAGAGGTTGACCAGGGTATAGGCGTCCATGGTTTTCACCAGGTTGCCGTACTTGTCGTAGTCGTAACTGGACGCATCGCGCTCATCCACCCACTGAACGTCCATATTGAGTTTCAGGGCATCGGTGGGCCGGCAATTGACCGCAAACCGCACCTTGTTCAAAGGGTGCTTGGCCAGGCGCTCGCCGTCCGGATCCACCGTATGGGTGTAAGTGTGATCCAGGCGCAGGTCCAGCCAGTCCAAGGCCTGCCAGGCGATGAAGGATTCGACCCCCTTGCTCTTGGAAGTGCCGGTCAGGTTGGCATAGGTTCCCTGCCAGGTGACCGGATCGGTGACGTATTCGATGCGATCCTCGAAGCGCAACTCGAAATAGGTGGTACCCAGCTTCAGGCGCCCTTCCAGGAGCGGCTGTTCCAGCCCCAACTCCCATCCCCTGCTGGTCTCCGGTTGCAGGTCGGGGTTGCCTCCGGCGAACCACCAAGCCGGGACGGCGTCGGCGTAGAGCTGATAGAGGGAAGGGGATCGGAAGCCGGTGGCGCAGGCCCCTTTCAACACGGTGGCCGTGACCGGCAGCGTGAAGGCCGGAGCGATGCGGTAAGTAGTCTCGTTGCCGAACTGCTCGTGATCGTCGATCCGCAGGCCGGCGACGATGTCGAACCAATCCTGCCAGAAAAACTGGTTCTGGATCCAAAAACTCTGGGTGTCGGCTGATTTTTCGCTCGTCGTACCCGTGTCGAAGGCCTCGCTCAGGAAGACGGCCCCCATGGAAACGACATCGTTTTCGAAGTTCAAATCGACCTGGCCCCCGACTTCATCGGTGTCCGCATCGTAGTCGCTGGTCAACGCCTTGTCGTTGTCATAGATTTCCCGATCCTGAACAGCCTGGCTGTAATAGACGGAAGTCGAAATCAGCCCCTCGAGAAATCTGGCCTTGGCGTCGGCCCTGAAAAAGGTCTGTTCGCTGTCCTGGTAGGCATCCTCAGGCAGACCGGGACCGTACTGGTTGTCCGTGGCATACCCGCCATAGTCAAAATCATCCAGGTCGGCCCGGGAATCCACGTGGCGCAGTGTCACGCCGAAAGTGAAACGATCCTTGATGTCCATGCCCAAGCGGCCGGAAAAGGTCGTGTTGCGCCACCCGTCGTCCTCGTCGGTGGCGTCGCCTTGCGGGATGCGATCGTTGTCGACATTGGCGATCGAAAAACCGCCGGTCTCGGTCCGTGAGGCGCCCAGCGAAAAGTTGAACAATTCGCCGATCTGGCCGGATGCACCGCCGTAGGCCTTCCAGGTGTTGTAGGATCCAGCCTCGCTGCCGGCGTAAACCTGCGGTTTACCCCGGCCCTTGCGGGTAATCAGGTTGATTACCCCGGCAGTGGCGTTGCTGCCGTAAAGCACGCTCTGAGGACCGCGTACGATCTCGATGCGTTCGATGTTATCCGTGGTCAGGTTCGCCAAGTCGGCCTCGCGGGCCGTGCCCGAAGGATCGTTGAGCATGATCCCGTCAAGCAGCACCAGGGTGTTCTTGGCGTCGGCCCCGCGAATGGAAACCGAAGTCGCCGTACCCGGCCCGCCGTAAGCCGTAACGTCGATACCCGGCGTCCCTTTGAGCACTTCTTCCACCGTCAGGTAGCCCTTGGCGCGGATCTCTTCGGCCGTGATCACCGTCACGCTGCTGCCGCCGACCTTGTCCAGGTTGGTTTCGGTGCGGGTTGCGGTGACCACCACGTCCTCGATCTGAACCGGCTCGTCCCCGGCGGCCAGAACCGCCGGCGCCGGCGCCAGCATCACCATTGTCAAAACGACCAGAATTCCCAAACCGTGCCTTTTTCTCATCTCTTCCTCCTCAAGTTGAGCATGAGGGCGGCAGCGGTCCGGGTCGTACCCCGAAGCCGCGGCCACCGGTCGCGATCCGGGACGTCCCCTTTTCATCCGCAGATCAAAAACGCGCACCCCTGCCTCGGCAGCACGCATCAGTGCGTTCGGGCAGGTCTTCTGACTCTCGGATCGCTCTACCGGCTGCGCCTTCCCACGCCGCGTCTCGCGCGGCGCAGTGGCTTCAATGCAGCTTTCGTCCCCGATCACAGCGGCGGGCCCGTCCCCGATTCATACGAGGTTCCCTTTCAAGCTCGCAAGCGAGCACCCGAACACTAAAATCGACAGGTTGGCAAAGAACAAAAAATCCCGGATCGAAAAGCTTCGATCCGGGATGCCCTGTTTGATCCACGCGATCCGGCGGCTAAACGGATTCCACGCCCAGCCACCACTTGCCCCGGCAGGTCTTCTGACTCTCGGATCCTTCTACCGGCCGCGCCTTCCCGCTCCGCTCAATGGCAGTGCAGTGGCTTCAGTGCAGCTTTCGTCCCCGATCACAGCGGCGGGCCCGTCCCCGATTCCAACGGGGTTCCCTTTTAAGCGCAATGCGCGCACCCGGGCAAGCATTTTGGCTCCTTTTATACCCGAACCGTCAGTTACGTCAAGTTTTCCGAGGCCGCGGCGGCAAAAAGGCATTGCGTTCCACTGTGTTGCGCTTCAAAGAGATCTCCAGTAAAGTTGAGCCTCATATCGGCCTCCCTGCAGGCCCGGGTTGCCGGTGTTTTCCAGGATACTCCCCGAACCCAGGGTGTAACCGTTCGAGGCGGCCCAACGACTCTATGGATAATCATGCTCCACAGCAAATGGATGCCCATGATACATTCAGGAGGTTGCCATGACCATATTGACTCGCAATACATCCAAAAGGATCACAACGGCGCTGGTCGCCCTGGTATTTTCCCTGACCGTTTTCTCCACCCCGGCCTTCTGCAGACCTCCGAGACCGTTTCACGGCGGCGGGCACCACCATGTCCACGGAGGCGACGGCTGGCTGCTGCTGCCGGCAATTCTGACCACGGTCGTGCTCGCCGGGATGACCTTGAGCGCAATCAACAACGCCCCCAGCGCTCCTCCCCCGCCTGCAAACACACCAGTGGTGGTCATGAGCGCGCCCTCCGTTGCCGCGGGGCCAAATCGCATTGCCGTTACAAGCACGGTGGTGGTAACGGCTGCCCTGCTCAATCTGCGTTCAGGACCGAGCCTCACCGACCCTTCCATGCACCAGCTCGCCGCTGGAACGCCGCTTTCGGTCTACGGCAGTGTTCCGGGCTGGTACTACGTGCGCACCCCGGAAAATGGCTATGGATGGGTCATGAACCAGTATACCGTACCGGCAATGCAGGCCAACGGCTAAGAACCCGCGCCAAAGGAGTATTCAGGCATCCGGCCACAAAACCGGGCCTGTGTACCGGACCGTCCGGCGCAGGCGCCCGGCGGCATTGACCGCCACGGGACGGCCGGCACAGGTTAATATCCCCGTGCCGGCCCGACAGCCCCGCCGCAGGCCGGACCGCCCGGCATTCCGGCAAAGACATCCCATCTTCGCTGCTCTGCGACCGGATAGAAATCCGGTGATCGGCAACTGGCGCTCTGGCCGCCGCTTGTAGTAAGTTTTGTACCGACCGGTCAGTTTTACCTTGACAGCCCTGCCGCGGTTTTTGTACTCATCGGTCAAATCCCCCGCCCCGTACACAGCCCTTGCCATCCCGAGGAGGTCGCTCATGAGCGAAACCTATGCCATCAGCCGTTGGCCGGACACGCGCCGCATTCTCGAACGCCTCGACCGGCTGGTCAACCAGCCGATGCGCCCGTTGCGGCGCGATTTCATGGCGCAGATGCTCGAATATTTCGAGCAGCGCTGCCGCCGCTCCAAGGCCATGGCCGAGGAGGCCCGGCGTTTCATCCCCGGCGGGGTCCAGCACAACCTGGCCTTCAACCACCCTTTTCCCCTGGCCGTTGCAAAGGCCGAAGGGCCCTACCTCTGGGACGTGGACGGCAACCGCTACATCGACTTCCTACAGGCCGGCGGCCCGACCCTGCTGGGCAGCAACTACGCCCCGGTGCGCGAAAAGGTGGCCGAACTGCTCGCCCAGTGCGGGGCTGCCACCGGGCTGTTCCACGAGTACGAGCTGAAGCTGGCCCGCCTGATCCACCGTCACATGCCCGCCGTGGAGATGTTCCGTATGCTCGGCAGCGGTACGGAAGGGGTCATGGCCGCCATCCGCGCCGCGCGCAACTTCACCGCCAAGCGCAAAATCATCAAGATCGGCGGTGCCTACCACGGCTGGAGCGACCAGATGGTCTTCGGCATGCGCATCCCGGGCACGGGGGCCTTCGAAGCCCATGGAATTCCGGCCGGGTGCCTGGCCGACACCCAGGAGGTCTTTCCCAACGATGCGGAAGGACTTGAACGGCAGCTGGCGCAAAACGAAAACGACGGGGGGACCGCGCGGCGGTAATCGTCGAGCCGCTGGGTCCGGAGAGCGCCACCCGGCCGGTCCTGCCCGAGTTCAACCGGCAGGTGCGCGAGATCTGCAACACCTTCGGTGCCCTGCTGATCTTCGACGAGGTGGTCACCGGGTTCCGCGTGGGGCTGGGCGGGGCCCAGGGATACTTCGGCGTACGGCCCGATCTGACCGTCTTCGGCAAATGCGTGGCCGGCGGCTTTCCTGCCGCCGGAGGGTTGGGCGGCCGGGCCGACATCATGGCCACCCTGGCCGCCGGGCTCCAGTCGGGAAAACCGCGGGTCATGGTGGGCGGCACCCTGGCGGCCAATCCGCTGAGCTGTGCCGCCGGCTACCACGCCATTCTGGAGATCGAAAAACACCAGGCCCACGTTGCGGCGGGCCGGGCCGGCGACCGGCTCTGCCAGGGGTTGCAGCGACTCATCGAGCGTCTGAATCTGCCCTACGTGGCCTTCAACCACGGATCGATCTGCCATCTGGAGACCTCGGGGGTGATGCTGCTGGACATCCACAGCCCGAAGATCTTCGAGGAGATCGGCCCGCGCAAACGGATGATGGAGGAGATGGGCGCCGCCTTCATGGCCAAGGGGATCGTCACCCTGGCCGGCAGCCGCATCTACACTTCGATGGCCGACAGTGACGCGGTGATCGACGACGCCTTGGAGCGCTTCGAGGCGGTCTTTTCCGGAGTCGAGGCGGCCGGATGAGTGCGGTGCCGGTCTATATCCTGGCCCATGACGTGGGCACCACCGGCAGCAAAACCGGGCTCTACCGGCTGGGCCACACCCTGACCCGGGTGGACGCAGCCATGGCCGAGTATCCGCTTTTCACCACCGCCGAGGGCGGCGCCGAGCAAAAAGCCGACGACTGGTGGGAAGCCATCTGCCGCTCGACGCGCATCGTGCTGGAGCGCAGCGGCATCGGGGCCGGGCGCATCGCCGCCATGGCCTTCTGCTGCCAGATGCAGGGCTCGATCCTCGTCGACCGGGCCGGCCGCGCCCTGCGCAACCCGATGGTCTACCTCGACGGCCGGGCCACACGCCAGATCGCCCGGCACCTCTACCGCGGGATCGTGCGCATCGGGGGCTGGAATGCGCTCAAGACCTTACGCTCACTGCGCGTCACCGGCGGGCTGGCCGCTTCGCCCAAGGATCCGCTGTGGAAGTACCATTGGGTGCGCGACAACGAACCGCAGATCTTCGCCCGTACCGAAAAATGGCTCGACGTCAAGGACTACCTGATCCTGCGGGCCACCGGGTCCTGCGCCATGACCCACGATTCGGCTAACGTCACCTTCGTCTATGACACCCGGCCGGGCCGTCTCGGCTGGCACACGGGACTCTGCCGCCTCTTTGACGTGGACATGGCCCATCTGCCTCCCGTGATCGGAGCCACCGACGTGGCAGGCCGGCTCAGCAGCGCTGCCGCTGCCCAGATGGGTCTGGCCCCCGGCGTGCCGGTCTTCGGCGGGGGCGGGGATGTGGCCATGACCGGCATCGGCGCCGGATGCCTCGATCTTTACGACACCCACATCTATGTGGGCACTTCGGGGTGGGTGGCCGCCAACGTCGACCGGCGCATGGTGGACATCGGCAACTTCATGGCTTCGATCCTCGGGGCCATGCCGGGGCGTTACAACTACATCGGCGAGCAGGAGACCTCCGGGGCCTGCCTGAAGTGGGTGCGCGACCACCTGGCGCTGGACGGAATCGGCGTCTATCTGGCCCAACAGACCCCGGCCGCCGGCCCGGCCGAAGAGACGGCCCTGCTCTACAAACTGCTCAACCACGTGGTGGAAGAGACCGCACCCGGGGCGGGGAACCTGATCTTTACTCCCTGGCTGCACGGGAACCGCTCGCCGCGCGAGGACGCCCTGGCCCGGGGCATCTTTTTCAACCTGGGCATCGACAGTGGCAAACGGCTCATGATTCGCGCCGTGCTCGAAGGGGTGGCCTTTCACAAGCGCTGGATCCTCGAAGCCGCCGAAAGAAAGATCCCGCACCGCCATGCCCTGCGCTTCGTCGGCGGCGGGGCCAAGTCCGAGGTCTGGTGCCAGATCATGGCCGACATCACCGGCCGGCGGATCGAAACCGTGGCCAACCCCCAGGACGCGGGCGCCAAAGGCGCCGCCCTGGTCTGCGCAGTCGGGCTGGGGCGCGTGGACGGCTTTGCGGCAGCCAAGTCGATGGTGCCGGTGGCGCGCACCTATACCCCCCGGCCGCAATTCAAGTCCCTCTACGATCGCAACTTCGCCGTGTTCAAGGATCTTTACCGCAAAAACAAGGGCCTCTTCCGGCGCCTCAACCGCGATCTTCAAGGGTTGGGCCGCCGCTGAACTGCCAATGAAAGGCCAAAGATGGGCCGATATGATCGATACCGCAAACAGGTCCTGGAATGCACCGCATGGCTGAGCCGCCACGGCTACTTCGGGGCTTTGCGCGGCACGGGAGGAAACGTGTCGGTGCGCATCGACGGCCAGGCGATTTTCGCCGTCACCCCGTCCAGCCGTCCCTATGACCGCCTGGCGGCCGAGGACATCTGTATCGTTGACTTCGACCTCCAGCCCATCGAAGGTCCGTACCCGCCTTCGGTGGAAGCCGGGCTGCACCTGGCGGTTTACCGCCAGCGGCCCGACGTCGGTGCCGTGGTGCACACCCACCAGCCCGAGGCCAGCGTGTTCGCCCTGCTCAACCGGCCGATTCCGGCCCTCTTCGACGAGGTCGCCCTCAGCCTCGGCCCCCTTGTGGCGGTAATCCCCTACGCCCTTTCGGGCAGCTCCGAATTGGTCGACCACGTCGCGGCGGCCGTAACCAGCGGCGCCCACGCCTACATCCTGCAAAACCACGGGGCCCTCTGCCTGGGCGAAAGCCTGGAAAAAGCCTGGCTCAACGCTGAACTGCTGGAAAAGACCGCCGCCGTCTACCTCCGGGCCATGGCGGCAGGGGGAGAGGTGACCGTACTCCCCGAACCGATCGCCGCCTTGCTGGAGGCCGTGCGCGAGGACGCCCGTAAAAAGGCCTCCGCCGGCCGCAAGGAGACACCATGAACCCGGATGCCAAAGCCGGCAAGCGCCGGCGGATCTTTGCCGCCGCCGCGGCGGTGTTTTCCCAAAAAGGATTCCACCAGGCCCGGATGGACGAAATCGCCGCCCGCGCCGGAGTTGCCAAGGGGACGCTGTATTACAACTTTTCGAGTAAATCCAAGCTCTTTTCGGCTACCGTGACCGAGGGAATCGAGCAGATCATCGCCAAAATCCGCGAGAACCTGCGCTCCGATCTGCCCTTCATGGTCCATTTTCACAAGCTGATCGAGTGCAACGTCGATCTCTACCTGCAGTACAGCGATCTGGCCCGCATCGTCTTCAATGAAGTGTCCAACGGGATCGACGACGCAGTGCGCGACGACATCGAAAGGATGCGCCGGCGCTACGTCGACTTTGTCTCCGATCAGCTCCGGGATGGGGTGGAAAAAGGGTACCTGCGCCCGGTGAACCGGCACCTGGCGGCGGTGGCGGTGGTCGGGATGCTCGACAGCCTCTGCAGTCTTCACCTGAGGGATGCCGGGGTCGCCGATCGCGAGGAGATCGTGGCGCTGATCTTCGATATGCTGCGCAGCGGGTTGACACTGCCGGCAAGGAGCGAAGACGCCGGTCCGCCATCATCGGACCGGTGACGGGCGCTGCTTGATACAGGGAGGATCGAAACGATGGATACCCCGCCGATACGGATCTACGCCTACCGCTGGGTCGTACTTGCGGTGGTTTTCATCATCACCGCCATCATCCAGATCCAGTGGTTGACCTTCGCGCCCATCGCCCGCGAGGCGCGCATCTTCTACGACGCCACGCCGCTTCAGATCGACTTTCTTTCCATGCTCTTCATGATCGTTTTTCTCGTGGTCTGTATCCCGGCCTCGTGGGTCATCGATACTTTCGGCATCCGGGTCGGTATCGGTATCGGCGCGGCGCTCACCGGCCTGTTCGGGGTGGTCAAGGGAATTTTCGCCCGGGACTATGCCCTGGTGGTCGCCGCCCAGATCGGGCTGGCCGTGGCCCAGCCATTCATCATCAACGCCGCCACCAAGGTCGCCGTGCGCTGGTTCCCCATCAGCGAACGGGCCACGGCGGTGGGCATCGCCACCCTGGCCCAGTTTGCCGGCATCATCGCGGTGATGGTGGCCACCCCATTGATGATCGGCAGTAGCGAGGCCCCCGGATACAGCATCGTCCAGGTCCTGCGGCTTTACGGCGGCCTTTCGGCCGCTGGCGCCGTCGCCCTGCTGGTCTTCTTACGAGAACGGCCGAAGACGGCGCCTTCGCTCGAGTCCGAAGAAAAGCGCTTCAAAATGCTTCAGGCCATCGGCCACATGTTTCGCGACCGTAACATGCGCCTGCTGGTGCTGCTCTTTTTTGCAGGTCTGGGCATGTTCAACGCCATCAGCACCTGCATCGACCAGATCTGCCAAGCCAAGGGGCTTTCCATGGAACAGGCCGGGGTGCTGGGGGGACTGATCCTCGTGGCCGGAGTGGCCGGAGCCCTGGTCCTGCCCCCGCTTTCCGACCGTGCCCGTAAACGCAAGGCCTACCTGGTAGTTGGCATGGGCGGGATGCTTCCCGGACTGGCGGGCCTCGCCTTTCTGTCCGGGTACGGCGGCCTTCTGGTCTCGGCCTTCATCTTCGGCTTTTTCTTTCTGGGTGCCGGGGGACCCATCGGATTCCAATACGGAGCGGAAATCAGCTTTCCGGCCCCCGAATCGCTGTCCCAGGCGATGCTCACCTTGAGCGGGCAGATCTCGGGCATCGTTTTCATTGTGGGCATGAACCTGGCTGGCATGCTTCCGTTCATGGGGCTCTTCGTGGCCTTGGCGCTGGCCAACTTTTATCTGTGCACCCGCCTGGAAGAATCACCCCTGATCCACGCGGCCAGAGGGAAAAAATCTGCAATCAAGTTGCGCGAGGCTGAACACCCCTTCCACCGCCGCTAGGCGGCTCTTGGCGCATCCCCTTCTGCGTCATCCAGAGGAGGCACGACGAGGAATCAGCATTCAGAAAAATCGACGAAACAAAAATTCCCAAACAGAAAAAATCCCTCTCGATGAATTCATCGCAGAATTTTGACGGGCCTTGTGAAAGCACCCCTCCTGCTTGACAAAGGCCGTGCCCGTCCCTATAAGCAACAAAGTTGCACTAACCCCATCGCCGCTCGGTAATCCCGGCCCTTGGACCGAAAAAACCGTACTGGCTTTTCTGCATGACAGCCGATTGTTTTTAAAAGGAGGATTTCCATGTTTCGCCATCCCATATCGATTTGGAGCCGATTGGCCCTGATCCTGGCCATGATCGCCCCGGTGGGTGCGCTGATTGCGGTGGGTTCCGCAGCCGCCACCCCCCTGACCGCTTTTGTCAGCATCGCCCCCCAGAAGTATTTCGTCGAACGGGTCGGCGGATCGCGGGTGACGGTGCAGGTCATGGTGGCCCCGGGAGCCAGCCCGGCCACTTACGAGCCCAAACCGAACCAGATGGCCGCTCTGGCCCAAGCGCGGTTGTATTTTGCCGTGGGCGTCCCCTTCGAGACGGCCTGGCTCGGCAAGATCGCCGCGGCCAATCCGAAAATGCAGATCATTAAGACCCACCAGGGTATCCAGAAGCGGCCCATCGGGGAGCATCACCATGAAGAGGAAACACAACATTCAGAAGTGGAACACGATCACGGCATCCTCGACCCGCACATCTGGACGTCGCCGCCCCTGGTCAAGATGCAGGCGACAAGAATCCGTGATGCGCTGATCGCCGCCGATCCGGCCGGCCGCGCGATTTACACCGCCAACTACAAGGCCTTTGCGGCCGACATCGAAACCCTCGACACCGAACTGCATGAAATCTTCCAGGATCGCCATGGCATGGCCTTCATGGTCTTTCACCCGGCCTGGGGCTATTTCGCCGACGCCTACGATCTGGAACAGATCCCCATCGAAATCGAGGGCAAAAGCCCCAAACCGGCCCAACTCGCCGAACTGATTAAGGCTGCCAAGGCAAAAAACATCCGGGTCATCTTCGTACAGCCCCAGTTTTCCGATACGGCAGCCCGGACCGTTGCCCGGGCCATCGACGGCCGGGTGGTGGCCGCCGATCCGCTGGCCGAGGACTGGATTGCCAATCTGCGCCGCCAGGCGGCGGCGTTCCGCGAGGCGCTACGGTAACCGGCGCGACCCGGACCGCTATTTATGAGCGGTGCCATTAAAATTTTATGTCATTTATTTTCTCCCTGGTGTCTTTGTGGCCAAGTAAGCGGCCCATGGCGCTTGCGACAAGCCATCTCAACATAGCGAGTGTCCGTCCATAAATGGTGATTTTTGGTTTCCGGCAAGGCCCGAGCGAGTTTCCAGCCGGAGCAATAGCCCGCTATTTCGAGGATTGGAGACGAGGGAGAACGCCGCCGGGGGCCGAAAGGTGCCGTTTATGGATGGACACTCGCGAAACCGGTAACAATGCCGAACAGCATCAATAACAACACCGTCATCTCACTGAACAGGGTCTATTTTGCCTACAACGGCCAGCCGGTTCTCCAGGATGTGGGCTTTGAAGTTGCGGCCGGTGAATTCTTGGCCCTCATCGGCCCCAACGGCGGAGGCAAGACGACCCTGCTCAAGCTGATGCTCGGCCTGCTGGCCCCGGATCACGGCGAGATCCGCATCTTCGGCCGGTCGCCGCGTCAATCGACCCGCCGGGTGGGCTACGTGCCCCAGAACGTGCATGTCAACAAGGACTTCCCGGTCACGGCCCTGGATGTGGTTTTGATGGGCGTCCGCCGGCCGGGGCAGAGCCGGCACCGCCTCACGGCCCGTGACCGCCGGGCGGCCCTGGCAGCCCTGGACCGTGTGAACATGGGCGATTTGGGCCAGCGGCGTGTCGGAACCCTTTCCGGCGGCCAGCGCCAGCGGGTCTTTATCGCCCGGGCCCTGGTGGACGACCCGGAGCTGCTTTTTCTGGACGAACCCACCGCCAGCATCGACCCCCAGGGGCAGACCGACTTTTTCGAAGACCTGCGCCGGCTCAATCAGACGGTGACCATCGTTTTGGTGAGCCACGACTTCATGACCCTTTCGAGCTATGTCAAATCGGTGGCCTGCGTCAACCGGCGGGTCCACTACCATCCCCAGCCGGAAATCACCGGGGCAATGCTGGATCTGTACCAGTGCCCGGTGGAGCTGGTGGCCCACGGTCTGCCGCATCGGGTGCTGCCGGCACATTGACGGGGGAGAACAAGAGAAAATGGACATGGATTTCTGCTTTCGCAGGAATGAAGGAACTGGGGCCGGTTGCGAAACCCGAAAACGTAGCCCTTAAAAACTTGGTAAAATCTTAAAAATGCCAAACACCGCCTTTACGTCATTCCGGACTCGATCCGGAATCCATTTTATTCCAACAGGCAAAAAAATCCCTGCATGTGCCCAAAGGCCAATTGCAGGATTTTTACAAAGGCATTGAACACAATGCTCGATATCCTGCAATTCGAATTCATGCGCAACGCCTTGCTCGCCGGCCTGATGGCCAGCGTCATCTGCGGGGTCATCGGCTCGCTGGTGGTGGTCAACCGCATCGTGTTCATTTCCGGCGGCATCGCCCACGCGGCCTACGGAGGGATCGGATTGGCCTTTTTCTGCGGCTGGCCCTACCTGGTGGGGACCCTGGGCTTCGCCTTGACCGCCGCCCTGATCATGGCAGCGGTCACCCTGAAGGCCCGCCACCGGGCCGATACCATTATTGGGGTTATCTGGGCCGTGGGCATGGCCGTCGGGGTGGTTCTGCTCGATCTGACCCCGGGTTACAACGTCGATCTGATGAGTTACCTGTTCGGCAGCATCCTGGTCGTTCCCGGCGCCGAACTGGTCCAGATGGCGGTGCTGACCGTCGTCGTGCTGGCTGTGGTGGGCTGGTGCTACCCGGACCTTCTGGCCATGGCCTATGACGAGGAATTCGCCCGCGTGCGCGGGGTGCCGGTCACCGCCTTGCACTTTCTGCTGTTGGCACTCATCGCCGTCACGGTGGTAGTGGTCATCCGCATCGTCGGGCTGATCCTGGTCATCGCCCTGATGACCATCCCGCCGTACATCGCCGAACGGTTCTCCGGATCGCTCAAGACCATGATGATCCATGCCTGCGGCCTGAGCGCCCTTTTCACCCTGGCAGGCATGGGGCTGGCGTACCGCTTCAACCTGAGTTCGGGCGCGGCCATCATCCTGGTGGCCGGGGTCGGCTTTTTCACGGCCCTGGGCCTTTCGCAGCTCATAGGCAGGCGGCGCCGCGCGGGCGCACATAACCATAGCCCGGACGTACAGACCCTGCCGGCCTCAACCGAATAAGGAGGCGCCCATGTGCCGCCACTGCGACTACGAGAAGATGCTGCGCGATGCCGGCCTGTCCCCTACCCCCAACCGCGTGCACGTGCTGGAAGCGATCGGCAACAACGACAAGCCCCTGAGCCCCCGCGACATCCTGGCCATTTTGCGGCGGCAAGGACCGATCAACCGGGTGACGGTGTATCGCATCCTTGATATTCTGGTGCAAAACGGACTGGTCGATCGGCTCAGTGCAGGCGAACGCCGATTCTTCTATGGACTGGCCCCAAATGCCAACCACCCCTCACACCCCCATTTCCACTGCCGCCAGTGCGGGCAACTGGAGTGCATTCATGCCGGCGACCTGCAATTGGAAGTGACCGACCTGATGCGCACCTTTGCCGGCCGGATCGAGCGCGTCGAGGTGCGCCTGGATGGGCTGTGCCAGCAATGCCTGCGGAAAGATGGGGAGACCGGCGTCAAGGTCAGGGGCGGGTCTGGAGCTTGAATAACATATAGAGACACATGTGGAGACACGTGGTCAACCCCGTCAGCTCCATGAGAGGGGTTGGGCCTAAAATGTGTTGACGAATGGCTCTATATATGTACAATAACTTGTACAGGAGGTGCCGCAATGGAAGCCATAACCTACACCGCAGCGAGGCAAAACCTTGCAAAAACAATGGAAAAAGTTTGCAAAAACCGCGCTCCGATCATTGTGACACGGAAATCGTCGGAATCCGTAGTGATCATGTCTCTCGAGGACTTTGAAGCCCTTGAAGAAACAGCATACCTGTTGCGGTCACCGAAAAATACAAGGCGGCTGATTGAATCCATCGCCCAACTTGAAAATGGTAAGGGAAACGAAAAGGAGCTTGTGGAGTGAAGCTCATTTTCTCCGACCATGCCTGGGACGATTACATCTATTGGCAAAAAACGGATAAAAAAATCCTTCACCGCATCAACACCCTCATTAAAGAAACGAAACGTAATCCCTTTGAGGGGCTCGGCAAACCTGAACCTCTGAAACATGCGCTTTCCGGCTACTGGTCCAGGCGGATAAGCGACGAACATAGATTCGTTTACAAGGTTTCAGAGGATGCAGTTCTTGTTGCTCAACTGAGATATCACTACTGACCGGTCGTTATAGCCCCGACTTTGCGGATTACACAGTGTCACTAGCTGCCTCAAAGCTGATCCTGGCATCTGTGGGCGACTGAAGTGCATCAATACCGGTGGCCTGAAAGTGGAACACAAACTTAACAAAAATGATAAGCATCCGTTCTTGGTTATGACATAGCACTTCTGGTTAACGTTGGATCCAGCCAGCGAGGGATCTCATCCTGATTGACGCTGTTTTCCCGACGCTTTGCCCAACTGCAGATTCTCGTCGCAAGCTCCTCGGAATGACGCCTTAAAAGGATGTGCCCCGCGTCTCGGCGCGAGACCCTATCCTTTTACGCAGAGCCGCTTGATCCGGGTCAGGGTCTGCCAGTCGAATCCCTTCGGGCTGCAGGGCCAGACGGCGTTGTTGGTAAACACCGGATCGGCCTCCAGGTCGTAGCGCGAAGCGGCCCGCGCAGCGGGCCACAGGGCCGTGCCTGGGATGGGGCTGTAATAGGCGGGAATCGGGGTGATCCCGGCCTCACGGACCGTGCGCACGGCCGCTTCCACGGCAGCCATGGACTGGCCGGGAAGCCCCACCAGCAGATAGGCCCCGAGCTGGCCGGCTGAAAATCCCGCCTCCCTTAGATAAGCCGCAGCCTGCCGGAACTCCTCGGCCGTCACCTTGGCATCCAGGCCCCGGCGGCCTTCGAAATCGGTGGTCTCCAGGCCCAGGCGCACCGTCTGCATCCCGGCACGCCGCATTACCCGGGCCAGCGGCGCATCGATGCATCGGATATGCAGGGCGTTGGGCGTGTGCAGGTGAAGGCCCAGACCGGCAGCGGCGATGGCCTCGAAAAGCGGCCGGGCATGCACATCGG
This sequence comes from Desulfobacterales bacterium, assembly GCA_963668645.2. Taxonomy (GTDB): domain Bacteria; phylum Desulfobacterota; class Desulfobacteria; order Desulfobacterales; family UBA2174; genus UBA2174. The sequence continues at coordinate 243,188 of CAXXWC010000018.1, read as the reverse complement.
GGTCCACCAGCAACGCGTCGTCGTAAAAGGCGAAATCGCGCACCCCGCAGCGGCCGTGCCAATGCTCGATCTCGGCCAGGACCCGGGCCACGGATTGGCGCCGGCGCAGCGGGGCCAGCCGCGAAGAGGCGCAGTAGGCACAGCGGTACGGGCACCCGCGCACCGTAAGCAGGGGCATGAAGGGAATCCGGCGCTGCAGGTCGAGAGCCGGAAAAGGATGGGTATCCAGATCCTCCGGGTTAAAGCGCAGCTCGGGCCGGTACCCGGTGACCTCGGCCGCCAGTTCGAGCACGGTCTTTTCCCCGGGGCCGGTCACCACCCGGTCGGCGCCTGAAAATTGCCGTGCGTGATCCGGGCACAGGGTGGCATAGACCCCGCCCAGGACGATGGGTGTCTTTGGAAAGGCCCGGCGCAGCTCGGCGATGGTTTCGGCTACCCCGGAGGCCCAATAAGTCATCAACCCGGTAACCAGAATCAGGTCCGGCCGTTCAACACCCTCCAGGTCGCAGCGCAACCATTCCACCGGAATCCCATAGCGTGAAAAAGTGCGTGGGACGTCGGCCAGACCTGCCGGCTTGGCGATGGGAGTCTTGAGGTACGGCCCCCGGCCGTGGCGCAAAGGCCCGGTTCGGTTTGCGGCGCGTGGATGAAAACGGTCCAGGCAATCGAGGTAGGTAACGCGAAAATCGTGAAGGCGCAAGATGGCCGCCAGCAGCAGCAGGCCGTAAGGCCGGGCCCAGAAGTCGTAGGCGGCAAAATCGTGGATCCAGGGATTGACGAGCAGGATGTGGGCGGGAGCCGGTCTCAAGATTCGGAAAAGTAACGCATGGATGTCTTTTTCAGCTCGTGGCGACTGAAGAGCAGGCGGTACTCCGCGATCCCGGTCTGGCTGGAAAGATCGGCGGCGACGGCCTCCACGCCGGATCGGTCCGTCCCGTGGATCATGGTGTACAGGTTGTAAGGCCAGCCATCGCCCGGATCACGCCGGTAGCAGTGGGAGACATGAGGCGAGTCGGCCATGCAAGCACCCACCTCTTCCACCCGCAACTCGGGCACCTTCCAGGCACCCATGGCGTTGGCGGCAAAACCGGACTTCTGGTGCCTCAACGTCGCCCCGAAGCGGCGAATCACCCCCCGGTGGCAAAGTGCATGAAGCACCTCGATCAGTCTCGCCTCCGTGATACCCAGGCGTTCGGCGATTTCCAGGTAAGGCCGTTCGGTGACCGGCAGATCTCCCTGGATCGAGGCGATGACCCGTTTTTCAAGTTCGCTCAGCATGGTCTGGCCATTAAACGGTAAACGGATTTGAAAATCAAGTTCCCGCCGATTTCAGGCCCCTATTTCCGGGAACAGTTGCCGGATCTCCCCGGCCGTGGCTCCGCAGATCCCGCGCTCGGTGATAAAACCGGTCACCAGCCGGGCGGGTGTGACGTCGAAGGCCGGGTTGAGCGCCGGACTTTGGGCCGGGGGCACCAGCACCTGCACCACCCGGTTCTCGGCTAGCCCCTGGACAAAACGCACCTCGTCCGGATCGCGGTCCTCGATGGGGATCTGGGCGATGCCATCGCTCAAATCCCAGTCGAAAGTGCTCGAGGGCAGGGCCACGTAAAAGGGAACCTCGTTGTCCCGGGCCGCCAGGGCCTTCAGATAAGTGCCGATCTTGTTGGCCACGTCCCCGGTGGCGGTGGTCCGGTCCGTACCCACGATCACCAGATCGACCCGGCCGTGCTGCATGAGGTGGCCCCCGGCGTTGTCGACGATCACCGTGTGGGGGACGCCGCGCCGCTCCAGCTCCCAGGCTGTCAGGCGTGCGCCCTGGTTCAGCGGACGGGTCTCATCCACCCATACATGCACCGCAATGCCTGCCTCGGCCGCGGCATAGACCGGGGCCGTAGCCGTACCGTATTCGACGCAGGCCAGCCAGCCCGCGTTGCAGTGGGTCAGGATGTTGACCGGTGCGCCGTTTTTTGTCTCGGCGATTTTCCGGATCACGGGAAGACCGTGAAGACCGATCCGGCGGCAGTTGGAGGCTTCTTCTTCGGCGATCTCCCCGGCAATGGCCAGTGCCCGGGTCCGGCGCTCGGCCGGCGGCGTGGCCAGCAGCTGTTCCAGGACCCGGTCCACGGCCCAGGCCAGATTGACGGCGGTGGGGCGGGCCGCCTTGATGCGGGCCGCCTCGGTCTTGAGCCGGGAATCGTCGATATCGTCGGCCACGGCGCAGGCCACATAAACCCCGTAGGCTGCCGTGACCCCGATCAGGGGGGCGCCGCGCACCACCATTTCCGCGATGGCGTAGATGACCGTATCAACGCTGGGCAGGTCCATCACCACCAGGCGGTGGGGCAGTCGGCGCTGGTCGATAACCTGAACCGTTGCGGTCTCTGCATTAAACCAGATGGGGCGGGTCGGATGAGTTGCATCGGGCATGGGGTTTTCCTCTGGCAGGGATGGATAAATAAAAGCGGCCTTTCAGAAAGCACAACTGGAACCGACTGTCAAACCCGATATTGCGCAACACCCGGCTTTGCAGGTAGACTTATCGTTCGGCGATTGAATTTCAGATTCACCACCACCCATCACCCAAGGGAGGCACTCTCATGACCGACAACGTCGTTATCGCCCTGAGCTGCGGCACCAACAATCCCAATCGCGCCACCCGCGCCTTCCACCTGGCCACCGTAGCCCACAAGGAGGGCAAAAAGGTCTCCGTATTCCTGCTCGACGAGGCGGTCTACCTGGCCAGAGAAGGTCTGGCGGACAACCTGCGCGCAGCCACCGGCGACATCGCCGACGACATGATTGCCTACCTCCAGGCCCACGAAGTGCCCATCATCGTCTGTACCCCGTGTGCCAAGGCCCGGCGCATCGCCGAGTCGGACCTGATCGAAGGCGCCCGCTTCGGAGCGGCCTCGGAACTGATCCACTTGGCCTGTGACGCCGCCGTGATCAGCCTCTGACCCTGGCATCGGAAAATTCAGACAAAGAGCGGGACGAATGTAAAGCGGTTCACGTCCACCAGCCCCTGGTCGGTGAGTTTGAGTTCCGGGATCACCGGTAGGGCCAGAAAGGACAGCGTCATGAAAGGATCGCTCAGCCGCCCGCCCAGTTCCCGGTAGACCGTGTTGAGCCGATCCAGGCCCCGGCGCACCGCATCCACCGGCTCCAGGCTCATCAGCCCGGCCACCGGAAGGGGAAGTTTTGCCCGGATCCGGCCGCCGGCCGCAGCGGTCAATCCGCCGCCCATTTCGACCACACCAGCCACCGCGGCCTTCAAGTCAGCATCGTCGCCCCCCACGGCGATGATATTGTGTGAATCGTGGGCCACGCTGGAAGCCAGGGCGCCCCGATCCATACCGAAGCCGCGCACGAACCCGATCCCTGTCCGCCCGCGGCCGCTGTAACGATCCACAACTATCAGTTTGAGCAGATCCCGGGCCGGATCGGCCGTGGCAAGGCCTGCCCGGATGCACGCCCTGGCCCGGCCGTTACCGGTGAGGATCTGGCCGGGCACCAGCTCGATGACCCGAATTTGTTCTCCGGCCGCCGGCACGGCCAGGCCCAGGGCGGCAGGGTCCAGACGCATGACTGTGGGGGCTGCCGGGCCGGCCGTTTGCCCATCGGCCAGGATCATCTCATTTCCGGCCGATACCTGCCGCCCTCCGGCCCAGACCGAATCGATGCGGATCGTGTCCAGATCGTCTATCACCACCAGGTCGGCCCGGCGGCCTGGAGCCAGTGCCCCACAGCGGCGCAGGCCAAAATACTCGGCCGCCGTGAGGGTCGCCATCTGAATGGCACGCACCGGATCCTGGCCCGCGGCCACGGCCCGGCGCACCATGGCGTCGATGTGCCCTTCGGTGATCAGGTCGTGGGGATGGCGGTCGTCCGTGCACCACATGATCCGGTGCCAGTTGACATCGCTCACGATGGGCAGCAGGTCGTCGAGGTTCTTGGCCCCGGTCCCCTCGCGGATCATGATGCGCATCCCGGCGGCCAGCTTTTCACGGGCTTCGTCGGCCCGGGTGCACTCGTGGTCGCTGCCGATCCCGGCCGCCACGTAAGCCGCTAGCCCCGGCCCGCCAAGACCCGGAGCGTGCCCGTCCACCGGTTTGCCGCGCGACTCGGCGGCCGCGATCTTGGCCAGCACCTCCCCGTCGGCCGCCAGGACTCCGGGAAAATCCATCATCTCGGCCAGGGCCGCGATGCGCGGATGGGACCAGTACGGTGCCAGCTCGGCGGGCCCGAGCCGCGCACCGGCGGTCTCCAGGCCGGTGGCCGGCACGCAGGACGACAGAGCAAAAAAACATTGCAGGGGCAGCCCATCACTGGCGGCCAGGATATAGTCGATCCCCGCGGTTCCCAGGACGTTGGCGATCTCATGGGGATCGGCCACCACCGTGGTCGTGCCCCGGGGCAGCACGGCCCGGGCGAACTGGACCGGCACGGTCATGGCGCTTTCGAGGTGCACATGGGCGTCGATAAAACCCGGAGCCACCCAGCGGCCTTCCAGGTCCACCACCTTGCGGGCCGGCCGCGCGTCCAGGGCCGCGATGGCCCCGCCGTGAACGGCGATGCTGCCGGAAAAAATTCGGCCGTTGAAGACATTGATGATTCTGGCACCGGTCAGCAGCAGATCGCAGGGGATCTTTCCCCGGGCCGCTTGAATCAGAGATTCGAGTTGCATCTATATCTTCCTTTCTGTCATTGCGGCGAGCGTCAACGAGGAGATATCCGCCGTTGTCCATAGAAAAATTGAATAAATTACGTCCATGGCTGGCTGCCACAAATAATGATCACGTATTGCGCTCCTTGCCTGGGCAGCAAACACGTGTTAATAATTTGTACACAAATTCTTCACATCCAAACATCCCCTGGAGTTCACCATGCACACCACCACGGTAACCGCCCGCCTCGATGCGGAAACCAATGCCAAACTCGGGCAACTGGCCAAAGCCACTGTCCGGTCGAAATCCTTCCTTGTGGCCGAAGCCATCCGTGCCTTTGTGGATGCGCATACCTGGCAGATCGAGGCCATCGAACAGGGCATCCAGGAGGCCGATGCCGGCCGTTTCGCTTCGGATGCTCAAGTCATATCCGTTTTTACCAAATGGGGCGTTTCCGGTGAACAAGATTAGGTGGCTCCACCTGGCCCTGGCCGATCTGGACGAGCTGATGGCCTTCATCGCCAGGGATCGGCCGGAAAGCGCCATTTCAATAGCCGCCAAAATCTGGCAGGCCGTCCAATGCCTGGCAGAGCAGCCCGCCATGGGCCGTCCCGGTCGTATTCCCGGGACCCGCGAACTGGTCGTCGCCGACACCCCGTTTATCGTACCGTACCGATGCATAGACAAAGAGGTTCATATCCTGCGCGTACTGCACGGGGCCAGGAAATGGCCCCGGGTGCTGTAATACCGATTCGCTATTAATGCTCAGGACCCATCCCGCGTCATCCCGAGCAGGCCCATCCCCTTCCGTGTCATCCCGAGAAACGACGAGGGATCTGCAGTTAGGCACACAGGTGCCCCCCCCAAACAGAAAGGAATCCATCTTGATAAAGCCATCACAAAACGTTGACGGGGCCGTGTATCAACCCTTTACAAGCATGCATATTCAAACCGATGGTGCAATATGCAACGGTCACAACGGGCCTTGCCGGCTGTTGACACTCGGGTCAGAGGTCGATACAAAATTTAAATCCGAAAAGAAAAAAATTAAGAAGCCGCCGATTCCATAACAGAAAGGGGACCGCCGATGGACCGTCTGCGCGCCAAGGTGTCGCTGATTTTAGCCCTGCTGCCGGTGCTCCTTCTAACCCCATCGCCCTCTTTGAGCGCCGGCACCACCCCTGCGACCTCGCCAGTCAAACTGGTCTTCATCCACCACTCCACCGGTGGCAACTGGCTGGCGGCACCCAATGAAGACCAGCCTTACGGCGATCTGGGAGCGGCCCTGATGGCCAATAACTATTATGTCAGCGCCACCAATTACGGCTGGGGACCGAACGGAATCGGTGACCGCACCGACATCCCCAACTGGCCGGAATGGTTCACCGGCCAGAACAGCGCTGCCGTCTTAGCGGCCCTTTACGGTGAAACCGGACAGAACACGGGCGACTTCGGCGCCTGGCCCCGTCTGGCTGCCGATCCGGGAGGCGAGAACACCGTCGTCCTTTTCAAATCCTGCTTTCCCAACTCCGATCTGTTCGGCGAACCCGACGATCCGCCGGCCGCCCAGCCCGGCGACCAGTTCACCGTGGCCAATGCCAAGGCGGTCTACAACGACCTGCTGATCTACTTTACCGCCCACCCGGAAAAACTTTTCGTCGCCGTCACGGCGCCGCCCCAGCTCGAAAACGACTATAGCGCCGATTATCAGATACCCGCTCATAGAGCCGCCAATGCCCGGGCCTTCAACAACTGGCTGGTTCACGAATGGCTGGCAGGCTATCCGCACCCCAACATCGCCGTATTCGACTATTTCAACGTACTGACCCACCCGGACAACCACCACCGCGTGGTGGGCGGGACGGTGGAACATGTCACCAGCCCCGAGTCGGAGGATTTCGCCTATTATCCGAACGACGCCTGGGACAGCCACCCTAGCACGGCCGGCCACCAGAAAGCGACCGCAGAGTTCATCCCGCTTTTGAACTTCTACTACAACACCTTTACGAACGGCACCGCAGCGGTGTCCAAGCCCACCGCGACCACCGGCGCCGCCAGTGCCGTAACGTCTGACAGCGCCGTCCTGAACGGCGTGGTCAATCCCCGTGGCGCCGAGACCACTTTTTACTTCTCATACGGCCCAACCGACGCCTACGGCAGCCAGAGCGCAGCGTCCGGCGCGGGTTCGGGCAGCACCGATCTGGCGGTGAATGCCGCCATCACGGGGCTGAACGCCGACAATCCGTATCATTACCGCATCGTTGCCACCAACAGCGCGGGAACGACACTGGGCGAGGACATGACCTTTCGCAGCGCATCATCTGCTGCCGTGGTCCCGGGCAATGTCGACGGCAGCCTCGACGGCCAGGTCGACCTGGCGGACGCCATCCTGGCGCTGAAAATATGCGCCGCCGTGAAACAGCCGCAGGCGGTCGGGGCTGCGGAAATCGACGGGGATGGGAAAATCGGACTGCCGGAAGCCATATACGCCATGCAGCAAACTGCCGCGCTACGCCAGCCGACGGCTTTGCTCCAGCCGTCCGACTTTCAATACCTCGGCGCCTTTCGCCTGCCGGACGCCGGCGATCGCCCCCTGACCTTCGAATACGGCGGCAATGCCATGACCTACAACCCGGACGGGGATCCGGCCGGCACCGAAGGTCCGCCGGGTTCCCTGTTCGTAACGGGCCACGACCGGCTGCCCTACGGGGAGATGCCGGACGGCAATCAGATCGCCGAAATTTCCATCCCCATACCGGCAACTGCGGCCAGCCCGCAAAGCCTTCCAGTAGCGTCTTTTATCCAGGATTTTCACGACGCGCTCCAGGGACGGTTCACCGACATGGACGAGATCCCCAAGGTCGGCATGCAGTATCTCAACACCGTTGAGACCGGCGCCAAACTCCATGTCTGCTGGGGCCAGCACCTGCAGCCCCCGCAAACCCCTTCCCACGCCTGGATCAGCGCAGACCTGGCCACCCCGATTTTCAGGGCTCCTGGTTCATCGGCGACCAGAATCTTTACAGTGTCAACGGGTACCTGTTCGACATCCCGCCGGCCTGGGCCGATGCCAACACAGGCGGCCGCTGCCTGGCCACCGGCAGGATGCGCGATGGGGGGCAGGGCGGGATGGGACCGGCCCTGTTCGCCTACCGTCCCTGGCTGACCGGCGGCGCGGCGCCGGCCCCCGGCACCCGCTTGGCCGAGTCGGTCCTGTTGCTTTACGGCGATGTCGCCGCCATGGATCCTCCCGAGCACGCCCTCAACGGGTACCAGCATGCGGACGAATGGGAGGGCGGGGCCTGGATCACCACCCCGTCGGGCAAGACGGCGGTGCTCTTTGCCGGCACCAAGGCCACGGGAAGCAAATACTGGTACGGTTATCGCAACCCCCTCGGTCCCGAGCACCCCTGCGTCGACCACCATGTGACCGATTATGTCACCTGCCGCAATGCCGACGGCACCCCCTGCCCAGCCGAAGATTTTGCCGGCTGCTGCGACGAAGCCGAAGAAGATTGCATCAGCTACCGCGGGTGGTGGAGCACCCGCTTCGATGCCCAGTTGATCCTTTTCGACCCGGCGGACTTGGCCCGCGTGGCAGCCGGCGAACTGGAACCCTGGCAGCCCCAGCCCTACGCGGCGCTGGACATCGACGCGCATCTTTATCTCAACCCGCCCCAATGGGACGTGGTCAACGTCGGCGAAGGGGACCAGCGCCGCTATCGCATCGGGGCCGCAGCCTACGACCGCGACAACGGGTATCTGTATGTTCTGGGACTATACGCCGACGGGGCCAAACCGGTGGTGCATGTGTGGCGGTTGATTTGAAAGAATGCACCTTTTTGCTTTTCTATGGCTTCGTCCCGCCTTCTTTCGTCACTGCAAATCCCTGGTCGTTTCTCGGCATAACGCCGGAGTAAGATTTGTTGTTCCTCTGCGTCTCTGCGTCTCCGCGCGAGGTCAAAAAAATCGTCGTACCGGTATCATTCGGACTTGCCATGACACCTGAACCGACCGCCACCGAGTTTGACAAAGGCACCGTTTAGACGTACATTTCCACACGGGTCAAACAAGGACCGCCAAGAGGAGGGAATGGAATGGAGCCGGGTACTCAAGATGCAAACGAACGGATCAATCTGCGTCTCAAGCGTAGCGCCAAACATCTGATCGAACGCGCGGCCGGCTTTGAGGGCAAATCGGTGAGTCATTTCATACTGACAAGCGCCCTGGAGTGCGCCCAACAAACCGTTCAGGCCCACGAAATCATGGCGTTGAATGCCGAAAACAGCCGCGTCTTCTTCGAAGCACTGGCGGAACCGGTCCACTTCAATCCAAAGCTGGCGGCAGCTATAGATGAACATACCCGGCGGGTGGTTCAAGAATGAACGCCTTGCAGGAACTTGTGATTTCGCCCCTTGATCCGGCCCATCACCTATCCGGATTCAGGTGCGGCAGTGAATCGCTGGATCGGTATCTACTCAAACAGGCCCGGCAGGACATCCGCCGCCGCATCAGCCACGTTTTCGTCGCAACAGCCCGAACCGATCCAAAAACGGTCTTGGGTTTTTATACATTGAGCGCTTTGGCCATCGAGCTTAGCCAGTTGCCCCCATCGATGGCCCGCAAATTACCCCGTCATCCGATACCCGCCGCTTTAATCGGACGGCTGGCGGTTAGCCTCCACGCTCAGCGGCAGGGAATCGGGGCGATGTTGTTGGCCGACGCCATCAAACGGACCCTAACGGTTTCAGATCAGATCGCAGTCTATGCGATGGTCGTGGATGCCGCAAACGACGATGTCGTCGCTTTTTATGAGCAGTTCGGATTTCGCCTTTTCGGTCCAGGGAGTTTCAGGTTATTCCTGCCATTGAAATCCATCCAATAAAAAAGGAGGGGCGATCGCCCCTCCTTTTTCTTCAGATTGTTGGAATACGAAAACAAGCGATGCAGCCGGCATCCCAAAAGTACCGGCTGCATGCGTCAGATCACCGCTTGCGGCGGATGTGCGCGATGCCCAAACCGAGCAACATCAAGCCGGCACCAACCACCGGAAGGGCGCCAACGCCGTTCGTCGGGGATCCTTTGGCAGCCGTGTCGATGAAGCATCCACCTCCTCCACCGCCACCGGCCGCCGGCCCCGAGCCTTCGGGCTCGCCGATGCCGAAGACAGACAGGCTGTCGACCCAGAAGGTCACCGAACCGATCTTGCCGTCACCGATGTAATCGGTGCTGATGATACTCGAGGTCGGCATGATGGAACGCTTGTCCGGATCCAGCAAGTCAGTCTGGCTGTCGGCCTTGTAGATCAGGAAATTGCCGTTTTCCAGGTCCCCCGGGCTCACCACGCTCAGATCGATGGGCAGGGTGATTTCCACGCGGTTGATCTGGTCGGAGGTCAGGGTTCCGGTGGTGCTGTCCAGGCGCACCTCGTAGACATAGGTCGGTGACCCCGCGGTGGCCGATGCCCCGGAATCCGTCTTGGAGAACTGGTTGACGATAATAAAGGCGCTCTGGCTTGCGCCGCCCACCGGCACGTCGACGACAACGGTCTGACCGTTTTGATTGAAGGTCAGGCTGCCGGGGGCAAACGGATCGATGATATCCGGATCGGTGGATACCTCCAGGGTGAAGTCCACCGTACCGATGGCCTGATCCGTCATTGCGGAGCTGGTATAACCGTTCAGGACGGCGACCACGGTCCAGCCGCTCTGGGCCGCGCCCACCGGCAGGGTGATGGTATAAGTGCCATCCGCCGCACTGTTCGCCGAGTAGGTTTTGGAAAGATCGGCAGGTTGGTAAGCCGTGATGGTGGCATTCTCCAGCCCTGCGGTACCATCGGTCACCGTACCGGCGATCTGATCCGTACCGGCCGCTTTGAGCGCAAGGCTTGCCGCTTTTGCCTTGGAAGCAACCGTGCCGGAAACATAGCCGTCCGCTTTGCCCATATAAGTGTATGTACCACCGGCGTCCGGCAGGACAAAAACGGCCATGCCTTCGGCATCGGTGACTTTGGCCGCCACTTTGGTGCCGGTGGACGGATCGGTGTAATCGACACTCACCTCGGCACCAGCGATTACGGTACCGGCCTCGTCGGCCACCGTCAGTGCAAAGTCAGCCACAGGAATCAGGGTAAAGGGACCGAAGATCCGCTGATTCAGCCCATTGTCCTCGGTGAGGTCGTCATCGTTTTGCACCGTGACGCGGATGAAGAACCGCTTGACCGCATCCACATTCGCCGGATTCAGAGAATTGGTCGCATCCCCGGTCACCGGGCTGGCTTTGTCCCAGGTGCCATAGTCACCGGGGCTGGCCACTTCAGAAGTGGCGGTCTCCGAATGCAGGATCTCCCAGGTGTAATCGCTGTCGGCCCCCAAAACGGTGAAAGCCTGCGGGTTGGGAGTCCCATCGAGCTTGGTTTCGGTAAAGGCCTTGATGGCCGGATCCAGCTTGAAGGGCACCTTGACCTCGAAGCTGTCCGTAAAGCCGGTGTTGTCGGCCACCGATACGGTATAAACGCCGGCAAAAGCCCCTGTCGAGGGGGCCACGAAGGAGTAGCTGGCGCCGGTTTTGGTGTCGACGACGCCACCGCTGCTGTCGGTCAGGGTCCAAGTGTAGAGGGTGTCATCGCCTCCGCCCACGCTGAAGGTGGCCGACTGCTCGCCGGCTTCAATCACCGGCGGGGTGGTGGGTTTGTCGGTGATGGCAACCTTGTTGTAAACGGTGATCGTCACCGTAGCGACAAGGCTGGAATCGGTGGCATCGGTGAGGGTCACCGTGGCCGTCTGGCTGGATCCTTCGATGGTTTCCGGCGCGGAGAAGGTTACGCTGTCGGTATTGGTCGCCGACAGGCTCCCCACGCCGGACACGCTCCAGCGATAATTGCCCGCGGTGCCGCCCGTTCCGGTGAGCACCACGCTGTCCGGGGTGTTGCCGCTGACGAGCAGCGTGGTCTCTCCGGTCACCTGGATGTCGAAGTTGACGATGGTCAGGGTGAGCGACGCCGGAGCAGTCAGGCCGTCGGCACTGATGCTCACCTGCGCGGCAGCCGGCGGGGACGGCACCTCACCGGCCTTGGTCGTCACCGTCGCCTGGGCCACCCCTTCAGCGGCGGTGGCCGGCGAACCGGTCAGTGTCAGATAGGTGTCGGGGGTTACGGTAAAGGTGACCTGGGTTGCGCTGTCAGCGGTCACCAGGTTGTCGAAGGCGTCGAAAATCTTGGCCGTCAATCCTGCCGACCCCTTGCCGTCGCTGGCCAGAACGGTCTTGGAGGCTTCCAGGGTCATCTTATTGGCCGCAGCCGCAACGACGGTCTGTATTTGTTCATCAGAGCTTAGGCCTTCAGTCGTAACCGTCACCTTCGGGGTACCGGCCTTTTCGTCCTTGTAGTTGAAGCTGGCGCTGCTGGCCCCGTCGGCAATGGTCACGCTGGTGATCTCGGTGCCCGGGTTGGTGGAGTAAAATTTGCCAGTGCTGTCGGTGGTAAGGGCCACGGTAAAGGCGCCGATGGTCACCGGGGTGCCGTCATCGGCCTGCACCTCGACGGTCATGGTGCCGGTCTCTCCGGCCGCCAGATTCAGGGCGGCATTGGTGAAGGCCAGCTTGGTGGGGTTGTGGACCGTCAACACAACCTGGTCGTTGAGATTGGAATCAAGGGTGTCCTCCAGCCGGATCGTTGCTGCCTGGGAGGCCCCGGTCAAGGTTTCAGGCGCGTAGAAGGTTACGCTGTCGGCCACTACGGAGGTCACGGTTTCGGTGGCCGAAAAGCTCCCCACGCCGGTAATGGTCCATCGGTACTGGCCGGAAGTACCGCCCTGGCCGGTGAGCCCTACCGAGTTGGGCGCAAATGGTTTGCGGATCAAATCGGTCTGGTTGCCGGCCACATCGATGGAGAAATTGACCACGGTCAGGGAGACATCATTGGAAGTCATGCCGCCGGCAGTGGCCACGATACTGGCTGCCGCACTGCCCGAAGCCACCGTTCCGGTGGTATTCAGGGTTAAGGTGGCCACGCCGCTTGAAGTATCGCCGGTGCCCGGATTCGGGTAGAGATGGACGGCGCCGTCGCCCGAGGCCGTGAAGGTGACAGCCGTACCGCTGTCACCGGTTACCGTGTTGCCGTCTCCATCCTTGAAAGTCGCGGTCAGCACGGCGGTGCCTTTGCCGGCACTGGCGACCTTGGTCTTGTCGCAGACCAGCACGATTTCGGCCGGAGCACCGGGGCTCACGTTGATGCTACCTGAATCGTCGGAAACCGCCCCGATGGTGGCCGTCACGATGCCTGTGCCGACGGTGGTGGCGTCAAACAGGCCGGAAGCGTCGATGCTGCCGATCGTACCGGCCACCGACCAGGTCGCCGGGGTAAGGGCGGTGATGGGGTTGCCGTCGGCATCCGCGCCGGCAAGGGTGAACTGCTGGGTATCGTCCGCAGTCAGATCGGCCGTGTCCGGACTGACGGTCAATGTGGCCAGGGCTCCCACGGCCACCACGACATCTCCCGTCGTGTCACTGATGCCGTTGATGCTGCTGGTGGCCGTCACCGTGCCGGTACCCACCGTGGTGGCGTCGAACAGGCCGCTGGCCCCATCGATGGTGCCGATCCCGGCCCCGCCGCTCCAGGTGATGGTGCCCAGGTCAGTGACTTCGTTGCCGTTGGCATCCGCCCCGGCGACGGTGAACTGCTGGGTGTCGTCCGTGGTCAGATTGGCCGTATCCGGGCTGACGGTGAGCACGGCCAGCACCCCCGCTGAAACCGTGATCGTCCCGGAGCTGTCGCTGATGTTGTCGATGCTGCTGGTGGCCGTCACCGTACCGTCGCCGACGAAGTTCGCCTCAAATTCGCCGGTGGCCGAATCGATGGTGCCGATCCCGGCCCCGCCGCTCCAGGTGATGGTGCCGATCTCGGTCACCTCATTGCCGTAGGCGTCGGCCCCGGTGACGGTGAAAAGCTGGGTCTGATCCGCAGTCAGGGCGACCGTGTCCGGTGCCACCGTCAAAACGGCCAAGGGCCCGGCGTTGATGGTCTGCTGCTGGGTGGCCCCGGTAAATCCGGTGGCGCTCACGGCAACAGTGGGCGTGCCGACGGTTTCATCGGCGTACTTGAACTCGGCCGAAGTGCTGCCGGTGGGAATAGTCACTGAAGTGATGACGGTGTCGCCGGCAGCGTTGTAGAAGGTCCCTTTGGCACTGTCGCTGGTTAGATCAATGACCACGTCAGTGGTGGCTGCGGCCGTATCATCTTCCGCATCCTTGAGCACGATGGCCATGTCGCCTTTTGTGCCGGCAGTTTGGCTCAACGCACTTGAAGTAATCTGAATCTGTGACGGAACACTGGATACGGTTACCGACGCATTGACAGCCTCCGCCGGTTGGAATTGGTAGGTACTTGTAAAAGTGACGTTGACGGGTGAAGTACCCTTTCCCGTGGGAGAAAAATTGATCTTGAACAGGGTAAGCGGGACACTTCCCGGCCAGGTGGAACCCGTGTCCGCCCAACTGACGATCACGAACTTGTCAGTGGACGAATCACCGTCCTTATCCGTGGAGTCCGTCTGGGCAGACGTGCCCAGAGCGGTACGGTTGAGCGCCAACACATCGCTGAAGCCATTCCAAGTCAATACCGAAGAATTGTAATGGATTCGAAGGCCGATACCTGTCTTTTCTGCACTATCGGCGTCGTAGGTCGCTGTAAGCGAAAAATCTTCCCCACCGAGCAGTTGGGCCGAACTGACCGGGGTCAGAGTAACAGTCTGCTGAGCCGCGGCCGCCATCGACGGGAGGAAAAACAGCATTGAAATCAGGAGGCCTGTCGATAAAAACGTTTTTAATTTTCTAGAAGTCATTTTCAGCCACCTCGTCCTTTGTGGGATTAACGTCTAATTTTATTAAAACAAAGTGTTGTGGTTGTTCAGATGGTTGTACCAGACTATAATCGCCCTCCTTTGAAGGACAGCCCCGGAGGCACGCTGGAGGCGCTGACCGCCAGTCGCAGTGTTCCTCCGTTTTTGTTTGAGGTTATGGAAAGCGTTGCAAGCGTCAACGGAAGTTGGGCCTCATAAGGCCATCGACCGTCTAAATCCATCCATGCCAGCACAACGAATCGGTCCGTTTCAGGGTTGTTGTCATAGTCCGCGTTATCCGGTTTGGGTTTTGCGTCCTTGACCACAAGCCCCTTTTCAAAAACACCCGAAAAAATCACTTTTGAAACGGCTTTAGAGTTGTAGTGGATCCTGATCCCCAAACCGGTGGTCAGTGCCGTGGCGCCATCGATATGATAGACCACCGCAAAATCTTGAACACCGCCAACGTCCTGCAGAGGTTTCAATTCCACGTACTGCGTTTCCGCCCATCCGTAGGATGAGGCCAGGCCTGACATAATCAGCATGCCCAATGATAGAACCAAGGCCTTTGCCATTTGTCTATGTTTCGCCATTTTCATTTCAAGCCATCCTCATCACCGCGCCAGACCGACGCCCGACATTAACCGCGGGCGTCGGTTACTCCCTCACGAGCAGTGATGCTAGGGCAAGAGTCCTTCGACATAACCTTCGATTTCCGCAGCCGTGGTACGGGTCCCGTTGTAGGTATCCACCGCGCCTACGATCAGATCGCTGCCGCGGGCTTCAAACAGATAGCGCATGATTAGCAGCCCATCGGTCAGAGCATCCGCCACGCCGTTGCCATCGATGTCCAGCGAAGAGATACCACCGGCGATGTAGCTCTCAATCTCCTCCGCCGTAGTGCGCGTCCCATTGTAGGTATCCACCGCACCTACGATCAGATCGCTGCCGCGGGCTTCGAACAGATAGCGCATGATGAGCAGCCCATCGGTCAGAGCGTCCGCCACGCCGTTGCCATCGATATCCAACGAGAACGGCGACACGGTCACGGTTGCGCTGTCTGCGAAGAAGGAGTGCGAAACCGCCTTGGAGGTATAGGAGAACCGGATCGTCGTGGTCTCCCCCTCGGCCAGTTCCGAATTCAACGTAAACTGGATATTGAACAGCGTCGCGGGCAGACTTCCCGGCCACAGGCCGCTCGTATCCGACCAGGCGATGATGACGTACTCGTCGGTGGACGGATCGTTGTCTGCGTCCTCGGTGTCGTCTTGAGGTGCCGTCCCTGTGCTTGTCAGGCTCTGTGAAAGGGTATCCGAGAAATTGTCCCACGTGAGCTTGGACGAGTCATAATGAATTCTCAGCCCAAGGCCGGCCAAGTTGGGATTGTTGTCGGTCGTGGTGTAATTGACCGCGAAAGAGAAGGACTTGCCGGCTGCATTGCGGATGGATGCCGGACTGGGTGTCACTTTCTGATATGGTCCACGCTCATCAGTAGCGGCATCATATCCCGTCCCGAACGGCGGGTCGTCGGCCGTCGGATCCGTCTGGTTCTGGAATTCCACCAGGTTGGAGTACCCGTCTTGGTCGAAGTCGTCGCCCGCAGCGCCGATCCCCGGGTACCAATAATCTGGGATCCCATCGGCGTTGTTGTCCGGATCGGTCAAGGTGACGGACTTGCCGCTGACGGCTTCCAGGACATCAAAGGGTGTGGTCAGTATACCCTGAGCCTCGGCCGCATCGATATCCAGCACGGGCGTACCTAAATCGGATCCGCCGTCTGAATCGCGGAAAGCCGCCAGGTAGTAGTTTTCCCCCTCGGGCACATCGGAAATCGTAAAAGCGCCGGGCGTCGCGATGCTGACGCCGGCAACAAACGAATCAGTACCGGGCGTCGAACTGTTGAATACACCGACCAGGATGTCGCCGGTTTGAGGACCTGCATACGCGACCGTGCCGCTGACCGTATAGGTAGGAACCGGCACAACCTCTAGTTGGGTACTGCCAACCGGCAGATTGCTGGCGATCTCCGGAAAGGCGCACGGATCCTCGCCGCTGCAATCGAAATTGTCGTATCCCGGCTCTCCCTGGGCCACGGCACCCACCAGCACCGTCACCGAGTCTTTCAAATCTCCGTCGCCGGGATCATAGACCCCGTCACCGTCGACGTCGGTTCCGTACCCGGCGTCCGGATTCATCAGCCAGGTTTGCTCCAGCCCGAAGTTGAAAGTGGAACCGATGGTCGCTTCGTCCTTGACCTTGAAGATCAGGGTGAACAAAACGGTGTCAATCTGGCCGGCCTTGGCCCCGCCGGTACTCTCGTCGATGGTGGCCCCGGCCAGGTAGACCTTTCCCGCTTCGGACGAGTTCTCCCGGTGCATCGGCTCGCTTTGGAAGGTAAACGGGAAAACCGAGGTCACCGAGCCGTCCACCGGGGTACCGTCGGCATTGGTGGCCGGCGGATCGAGCAGGGTGGCATCGTAGGTCACCGTAAAGGCGCAACCGGCCAGGCCGGTGGAGTCGTCCACGATGATGTTCAAGTAAATCGAATCGCCTTGCATGAACTGGGCGGCCTCTGTCAAGCCGTCGGATGTGGCCTGAAGGCTCAAATTGGCCGCAAGTGCCGAACCCGCAAAAGCCAGAGCCAAAATAATCGTCGCCAGAAAAACGAAGGCGGTTTTCATTTTTTTCATTGGGCGCCTCCCCAAAATATAGGATCAATAGGGAAAAATTATATTTCAAGCTTGATACGGGTGAGGAAGAATCTCGCCACGTCAGCCCCGGCACATTGAGATTCTTCGTCGCAGGCTCCTCGGCAATGACGATCTCGGTTGCCTGGAGTCTTGAGAAGGGAATCAACCCAATTCCGGAGGAGGCAACACAGGCTCTCGCGCCAAGGAGTCGAACCGAACCGGTTGATCCGGCCGGGCAAGGCCGGCTGCGCTCGGCTGATCCCATTGGAATGCGGACAGCAGGAAAGAGGCGGTCATGGAAAGCCGTCCGGCATCGAACAGATCCGCCCCGGATTGGATAACGGTTTCCAGCCCGGCCGTGGCGCTGACCGCCAGGATAGCTTTCTGAATGGTGACAAAAACCGCTTTGTCGGCTTGGGTCGCATCGACCATGTTGCGCACCTGAACGACGGCGTCGAAAAGGTCGACCCTGCGATCACGGTTTACATCTTCGAAGGCAAAGTAGGGCAGGCAGTTGCCGAGCACCACCAACGTCAGCACCCAACGCAAAATCTGGTTGCCTGCCGGCATGTGGTTTCCTTGAAGATTTGGAGGGTAAAAAAGGCTTGCCGTTATGGGAAAACACTTTAAGCTAGGGCCGTCCCGGTGTCAAGAAATTAGACCTGCCATTTTGCCGAATTCCAAGTCCAGCGATGGCATCCCTTCGGTGAAACCGGCAGATCTTGGATTCAACGGAATTTGCCGTGTCATGGGTCTCTTCGTTGACAACCATTGCCATTCGGCTTTAGACTTGCACTAAATCGGGATAAAAAACTGAAGCTGAAAATTTGCGCCTTCGGACCTGTATATGAAAATATCCTTGATCGGGCCGGCGGTCAGCAGAGAAATGGGACAGAAGCTGCCCATCTGCCAGGGCCTCCGAGTCAAACGGGCATTCTTCCTGCTGGCTGTGGCCGTTGCCGTGGCGACAATCGGCACGACAATGGCCCTGTGGCACTTTTCTTTTCCAGCGCGCCATGACTCCATTGCAACCGCACCGGCCGGGACCACCCCCTATCCTGCCCCCCAAGTCGAAATTCGCGGTTTCTCGTTTACCCATACCGTTGACGGCCAAACCGTGTTTCACATCTCCGCGGATGCCTTTCGCATCCAGCACAAAAAGCTGGGCCACTTTCGCTTCGGTCTTGTCCAGGAAGCCGTTTTAGCCAATGCGCGGATCGAGCTGCACCTTGTCAAGGCCCCGCTGCCCCAAGGCACAGAGACACCTGCAAGGTCGCGCTATACCCTTGTCGAGGGCTTGGATCAGCACATTCTGGCAGGGTTCTCGAAGGGGCGGATCGCCGGCCTTATGGCCGAACCGGTCGACCTTGTTCTACTCGATGAAGACGGCCAGACCCTGTCCCGAATCACCGGCCGGCGGGCAACGGTAAGATTTCAGAAAAAGGACATGCTCCTGGAGGGGAAAATCCATATCCGTGCCGGAGGGCGGCGCCTGGCGGCCGAACGGGCCATCCTCCGGCCGGAAACGGGGACCATTGCGGTGCAAGGCCCCTACACCATGGAAGATGAAAGCAGGCGAACCAGGGGTCGCCGGCTGGTGGTCGATTTGGCATTAAAACCCGAGGAGCGGATGTCATCCGCTCCCACAGGCAGATAACGACATTACCCACCCGACTTTTGGCCGAGATGGAGGAGAGGAAAGGAAACCATGACATCGAACTGGCGTATCGCGAGTATAGTGACAATCGTCATATCCCTTTGTATGGCGGGGCCGATCACCTCCGCCCAGGCCTCGGATGCTTCCAGCGCACTCGTGGCTGAGGGGCGCGCCCTGATTTTCCAGGGTCAAGTGACCACCTATGCCGATATCGTGGCGGCCCGCGACAAGTTCGAACAGGCGGTTTCCAGCGACCCCACCGACAAAACGGCCCACCTGTTTTGCGCCGTCACGCGCATGGCGGCCTTTTTCATTGACACGAGTCCCGCCGGCCTCGACACCGCCGCCGACCTGGCAAGCCTCTTCGGGTTGAACGTCCATCCGACCCGGCCCCTTGGCCAGGAGCCGTTCGACGAACCGCCCCTGTCTTACGACCAGTATGACCCGCCGGCCACCGTCCCCGACGGGGCAACCTTTCACGCCTTTCTTCAAGGACCGTTCATCACGGAAATCGACGGGGCCCTGGCCAACCTGGAAGCCGTGGGAAGCGGATTCGCCCTGACCTTGAGCGCGGCAGAAACAGGCGACCAGCAGGTGGAAATCGACGCCGGCGACATCCTGCTGTTCAAATCCACCCTCCAGCTGCTCAAGGCGTCCCTTTTGATCGTGACGGCCTACGACCTGGACATCGATCTGCGCGAACTGATGGTTCTGGGCAATGCTGGGGTTTTGCGCCTCCAGGAACTTTTGGATGAAAATCCGGATCTGCTCAAGCTGCGCTCGGCGGACGGGATCGAAAGCCTCACGGAGGCCCGCGCCAGCCTGATGGCCGGCATCGACAATGCCCGGGCCGCTTACGACGCGATCAGCCTTGAAGGCGATCTCCAGGACGACGACCTTTTCTATTTCGATTCGGACCAAACCCGGCGCGATGCCCTGGGCGACCTGATCCAACTGGAAGAAATCAACAGCGCCTTGGCTGAAAACCGTGCGGCGGACTTTTCGCAAACTTACGAAAGCTGGACCCTGACAAACATTGCCGACGGCTCCCGGTTGGCCGTCAGTTTCGAATACATCACCACCCCGCCGGCCGGCACCTTGGATGAACTGATCCTGGCGGATACGAATTTCTACGGGATAGACAGTTGCAACTTTTTCACCTGCGGGGGCTACCTGGAAAGCATCCAGCGCAGCGGCAACCAAGTGACCTGGAATTTGACCACCGGCGGATCGGAGCCTTTTACGGCCACGATTAACGGCACCGTCAACGGGGATACCATCGCGGGGAACTACACCCGCACAACCAATTCCGGTACCGAGGGGCCTTACAACTTTGCCGGCATCCGCAACGCGATGGAAACCGGGACGAAATCCCTCAACCCCAACGCCGTGTTCGGCAATACGGGCCAGAATCCGCTCGACATCCGCGCCGCACTGCCCAAGTTCGGCATCCAGGACGATGCGGTGGCCGGCACCTTTCCCGCCAATACGAACGGCCACGTTCTCAACGGGATCTGGCCCGGTGCGGCCACCAACAAAGCGCTTGCGGCCCAATGGGAACTGCGCCACGAAACCCACCTGGACGGCAGTGGAGGGCCGTTTTTCAATATCCCCACGGTCTCTGACGGCGCCATTGTCCTGGACGGCAATCAGAGCGGATGGCCCGCCGCCAGCCTGGTCTTCACCGACTTTAGCGGCGACGAGAATGAAGGGGCGGACCTTGCCGGTGGCGACATTCAGGCGGTTTACGCCGCCAAGGACAGCAATTACTTCTATGTCGGGATCCAACTGGCGGACGGAAATCCGTTGGCCGAAACGGGCATGGCCTATGTCTGGGAGGCCATGAACGATTATGAAAACGGCAATCAGGCGGGCAACCCGGCCTGTTACGCCTATCGCGCGGACGGGCAGTGGGTTGCCGGGTTCGGCACGAAAACGGCGGATCCGTGGGCGGAGCCTAACGTGCTATGGACCGGTGCCAACGGCGATGTGGCCGCGGGAACCGGTTTCATCGAATGGCGAGCCCCGCTTGCCGAAATCGGGGACCTGTTCTCGGGCCGATGGCTGAGAGTTTATTCCCACCAGACCAGCGGGCATATCCTCAGCGACGACAACCCGACCCAGATCCGGATCGAAACCGCGACCCTGTCCGGAACGGTTTCCTGTGCCGACTGCACCGGAGATGGCAAGTTTTTCGTCGCCGCCCTGCCCTGCGCCGAACCGGCCTACCGCTGCGGCGATGCCATCGGCGATGCGGTCTTTCTCGAAAATTCAGGCAGCTACACCCTGACCGGCATCCCCATCGGCGCCACGGTCTACCTGCACGTGATCTACGATGCGAACGACAACGGCATCCTCGATTTCGGCGACACCACAGGGGTGAGCGGACCGGTGGCGATCAGCGCCGGCGAGAATCTCATCGACTCGGAGGCCGACACACCGATCAACGACGATTACGTGATGACCAAAGCGGGGGTCTACCGGGTTTTCGGGTCCGACACCAACCCGCTGGCCCAGCCTTTTTACGGGCCCTGGAACCCCAATGACATCGACTGGAGCGGTGCCGAGATGGTTTTCCTGGGTGAATCTTCGGAAACCGCCACCATCCCGGCGTCAAAGTTCTACAAGTATATTCTCATCCTGTGGCACGGAGACCGCATCTTTTCCTTCGACGCCATCCAGGACCTGACTGCCGGAACGGCGTTCCGAGTGAATCAAAACGGCAATCCAGCCGCAGGCGGCTGGATCACCGCGGGCCTTTCCAACCCCGGTGACGATGGCAGTCAGGAACCGACCAATTTCATCGGACCGCCGGATGGCCAGGTGGCGATCAGCAGCGACTGGCCGGGTTTTATGCTGCTCGAAATGCCGGATGACACTGTGGACGAGAGCCAACCGCGCCAGCTTCAGCTGACGGTGGAGCCGCCTTTCAGTCACGATTCCAGGGTGATGAATACCCACGATGCACAAGGCGTCCGCGCCCTTTTTATCACCGACATATACGACTACAGCGGCTCCCTGCCCCAGGACATCGACGAGTGGGCCGTCACCGGCCCGGGCATCGATCTTTCCTATACCGGCGCCCAGATCGCCGCCGGCGTCGACGGAGTCCAGTTCGATCCGGCGTGGAATGAAGTCTATGCAATAACCCCAGGTTCCCCCCAGGTCGGCACCTACACATTCCGCCTCACCATCGCCGGCCAGACCCGGACCTATACCGGCATCCATCACATCAACCGAGACTTGCCGCTGCCGGACGCCACCGGCTTTGCGGTGCAGCCGGACACGGTGCTCAGCTCCAAGACCCCCATGTTCTCCTGGGCCGCGATCACCGACCCGGCCTCATCGGGCATCGCCGGAGCGCGCATCGCCTACCGGCTCCAGATCCGGGACCGCACCACCGGCGAGCAGGTGGTCAGCACCCCGCGCACCTACTCGATGACCCACTTTACCGTTCCGGCCGGAAAACTGAGCGCCGGCACTAACTACGAATACCGCGTGCGGGCCACCGACAGCAGCGACTGGCTCGACGTGCAGAATCGCTCCCAATCGGCCTGGATCCCCTTTTCCATGGCCGCCAGCCTCGATCATGCCAGTACACCCCAGTTCCTGGAGGACTGGAACGCCCTGACCTATACCACCCCCAACGGCACATTCCTGGCCGGCAGCGTGACGGTTTACGATGCGGACGGAATCGCGGCAGACGGGTCTTCGCACCAGGTATCGGTGAGCCTGCCCGACGGGTCATCGGTGGACCTCAATTTCGATAGTTCCAGCGACAACCAGACCGCCTATTACTGGGGCAGCGGTCCCGTGCCGGAAAGCCCGGACGGCATCTACACCTTCACCGTCACCGACCTGGAGAACCGATCTGCAACCACCACCGATACGCTGATCGCCAACCCCCTGGCGCCGGTGGATCCGGCCCAGCTCCGGCCTAGCCTCTACAACCCGGTACAGGAATACATCCACGCCGTTTTCGACGATGTGAAGGTCAACGGCGTCCTGTACGATGCTTTCGACCTAGGCGCCCTGCCGGACACCGATCGATGGAATTATTGGGACAATGGCGGCATCCAGATCGACCAGGGGGCCTTGCACCTGTCGACCCTGAACTCTGTGGGACGGGCCGATACGAGCATCTCATTGAAAAACCCCGAATCGGTCGACGCCGTGGAGGCGGCCGTCACCGTTTCCGAAGCCAGTTCGGAAACCGGTCCGCAAGCGAGAATCAGCGGCTACTGGTTCAACCAGGACGGGCTCGATGTGTGGGCGACGATCAGCGTCACCCCGATGCGGGTGGCCTATTCGATCTCCACCGACCTGGTGGACGAGACGATGCACTGGCAGGACATCGCCAACGGGACCCTCAAAACCGTCGAGGCCGGTGAAACCGTAACCGTGGGAATTTCCTGGAACGGAACCAGCATGGTGTTCAAAGCCGATGAGGCCACCTACACCTATACCCCGACCGGAACGGTCCTGGCGGCCCGTTATCCGGAAAAGCAGCTCCAGGTTCGCATCAATTTGGTGACCTCGGTCACGCCGACCTTCCGCTGGAACCCCATTGAAGGGGCCGAAAAATACCGGGTGCGCATCTACAACAACGACAGCAGCCGCACCCTCCATCGCGGGCCTGTCGACGGCCAGACGACCACCTACACGGTCCCCCCCGGGGTGCTGCGGCCCAACGCGTACTACCGCTACCGCGTCGAGGCCTGGGACAGCGCCGGTTCCGACCCGGACAACATCTCCAAGGTGCCGGCCAGCAACAGCGACAACTATCGATTCTATACCGGGACCCCCGGCGACATGAACAGCGACGGGGCTGTCGATCTTTCCGATGCTATCCTGGCGCTGCGGGTACTGGCCGGCGATACGGCGGTGCATGCGGCCCTGGCAGGCGACGTGGATGCAAATCGGCGCATCGGGGCCGCCGAGGCGATGTCTGCCTTGCAGGAGGTGGCCGGCTGGCGTTAACAAGCAGCTTTGGGTATCGCGCGGAGACGCGGAGGATAAACTTTGGGCATTTCCGCCGTGACGTTGGGAGAACCGGTTTTCGGTGCCGGACATTTTCAACAGGTGGTGGGAAACTGGCTGCAGGCTGTCTGGATAACTTGCGAGCCTGGGCCCCTTACTCGATCTTGTACTGGATATCCTCGATCCGCCCGCCGCGGCGCACCTGGATGGCGATGTTCTCGGCGTTGCTCAGGCTCTGGTAGAGGTTGACCACGTCATCCACCGTCTGGATCGGCTGGCCGTCGACGGCCTGGAGCACATCGCCGTTGCGGATTCCCATCTTTTCGAAGATCGAGCCTGCGGTGACTCCGGCCAGGCTCAGGCCGGCCGGTTTGCCTCCCTCGAAAAAGGGGCGGATGCGCACCTGCTTCATCAATTCGGCCACGTTGCCCATGGCCTCCTCGATGGTTTGGCGGCTCAGATTCACATCCCGGGCCACCGGTTCCGGTTCGGCCGGCGGGGGACCGGCCGGTGCTGCCGTTGCGCCGGGCGGCGTGCGAACCGCACCGGAGACGGCGGCCAGATCCTCGATCTGCAGGATCTCGTCCTTGCCTCCCACGTCCAGCACCACCCGCTCTCTGAGGATCATCTTGACCAGCGCCTCCTTGACCTTGTCGCCCACCCGGTAAAGGTTCTGCCCGCCGGCCTGTTTGTCCTCGATGACGGCGCGGCTGCCGCGCCCGTCGTTCAGGATCAGGGTTCCCCACAGCTTGAGATCCAGTTTGGTCTCCTGCAAGGCGGCCAGATCGACCGCCTTGGGCGTCTCGGGCGCCTTGTTCGGATCGGCGGTACGAAACAGGTTGCGCCCCGCGATGGCGCTGTATGCGGCCAGCGGCCGGACCGTTTCCGGGCCCGCCGGCCGGGAGGCGGCGCGGGCCGAAACTGCCGGGGAAATGGCCGGATCGAGGCCGGCGCTCATGACCTGGTAAAAAAGCCCAACCCCGAAATAACTCGCCAGGGTCAGCAGCAGGAGTTGGGCGGTGGTAAAAAAAATGGTCTTCATCGCTTTAACGCCATCGATAGTGGGGTTTGGCCACGGTTCCGGCCAGTTGCACCGCGTAGCGGCCGCCCGGACCGGGTTTGGGGAGCAGCCGTTCCGGAATGGTCTGGCCCAGTTCGGTCAAAAATCCCGCATGGGGCCGCAGATCGCCGCGGATCTCGATCCGGCTGGTCTCCAGGGGCGACTTGATCTCGATGGTGCCGGAAAACTCCCCGTCGATCTCGGGTCCCTGCCAGACGATACGCCGCAGGGCCACGGACCATCTTTGCACTTCAATCTGCGCATCGACTCTGGCAAACTCCAGGCTCTCGCGCTTGATCACCGGCTGGCGAATCTCGACGCGGCCGTTCTCCAGCACCAGATGGGCTTTGGCCTCAGCGGCGGCATCATCCGGTCCGCAGACTATCTCCCCGCTGCATATCCCGGTGATTTTCCGGCCGGTCTGCTGCGCCAGAATCGGCAGATCGGCCACTGAAACCGCCTCAAGGTCGAAGTGCAAAAATTTCGGCTTCCAATCCGGCCCCCGGACCATTTCGATACGCCCCAGGACCTTGCCTTCCCCAAGGGCGCTTTGAAAGGCGAAGGCGGCCTGGCCGGGCATCAGGCTTTTCCATCCCGGGTGCAGTTCCAGCCAGTCAAGATTCAGGGCCGGGGCCCCCTGATAACTCAAGGCGACCTCATCGAAACGAACCCCCAGCGGAAAACTGAGGTTGACCGCCTCCACCGCCATGCTCAGGCCGGGTGTCAGGGCCGCGGCCTTTTGAACGACATAGGCCTGGATGGCACGGGCCGGAAACTGCACGTAGAGCCAGACGACCGTTACCGCCACCAGGTAGAGAAAATATAAAGACCGTTGCTTCATCGCGGCAAGGGGAAGGTCCGGATAATCAGCAACCGCCGTAAAGCGACGGTTCCTTGTGAACGCATTTTCCGCAAGGGGTTCATTGCGGCTGGGCCGTCTTTTTGACCCTGAACGGTGATACCGCCACCGCATGGGCAATGTCCTTGAGCTGCGCACTCATCAACTGGCTTTCGGCAATGCGCAGGGTGATCTGGGTCTTCGCGGGCAGCTCGGCGGCCACATTGAAAGTGATGGAAAACAGCGCCAGGTTCTCGCCTCGGATGCCAGTCGCCCCGGCCATCACGATGATCAGGGTGCCGGGCCGCTTGTCGTTGACCACGTGCATCATCTGCGAAGCCGCCGCGGCCCGGGCCGTGGCGCGATACCGGAGCTGGCCGGGATCATACTGCAACACGATCTTAACCCCCGCCAGGTCTTCGACCCTGTCGATCACGATGGGAACCTTGATCGTCTGGCCGGGCGATACCGTCTGTGCATCGATGTGGATTTCGGTCGCAGCGCCCAACGCCGGAACCAAGGCCGAGCCCGACCAGAGAATGGATGCCAGGATAGTGCCCCAGAGCAGAGGCCGAAATTTAAACCGATGGGGTTTTGAATAAACCGCTGTCACGTCGATTGCCTGCAAAACCACCAAGAAGTGTGAAACAGGGAATTGATCCGCCCAAGGCAGCCCCGCAAGCGGCATTCAGAAATTCGCCCATGCCTGGCCCCGTCCGGAAATTTTATCCTTACTACTGAATTTTGCCCGGGTAAAGCCCCTATCATCCGACTTGACCCGATAGGCAAGCCGGATAATCGTAGTAGGCAAGGATGCCGTCCATATGGGTTGCCAGGGTACGAGCAAAACGAAAAAGCATATCGATCCCGGAGGTGCCTGCACGCCAGATCCAGTCGATGAGAAAGTGGTAGGCGGCTTTCTTGTCGCTCTGACTCCAAAGCCGCCTCAAGTCTTCTTTCATATAGTAGGCCGTCGCCAGCGGCTTGTTGAGTTCCAGCGCCTTTTCCAATCTTTGCTGTTCGTTGTTGTCAAAAAAAGATCCCCAAGTTAGAAGCTGACCCGCAGGCCAGCAGCGAAAAACCGCCTTTGCACACCGAAACCCCAGACCTCCTGGTATTCATCATCCAACAGGTTTTCGATGCGGCCGAACAGCCGCAGTCGGTCGTTGATGTCCACATGCAGTGCCACGTCCACGACCGAGTAGGATTCCACCACGCCCCGCCGGGGCCATGGGACCCAGTCCTCCCGTTCCCCCACATACCGGTAATTTAGGTTAAAGTTCGCCTGGTGAAAAAAACGGCCGGGAGTGAAAGCGTAGTTGAGATTGGCGCTGTATTTGGTCCGGGGACGCCGCAGCAGCTTTTCCCCCGTGGTTTTGTCCTCGGTCTCGGTGTGAGTGTAATTTACGCTGAGCGTCAAATCATCCAATAATTCCAGCCGCAGGAAAATCTCGGCACCTTCCGTCCGGGCGCCTTCCACATTGACGTATCCCTTCCAATAGTTGTAGTCAATCAGATCGACAAAGTCGTTCCGGAACCAGGTCACGCCCGCCCGGAGCCGGCCTTCGAACAGGGCCTGCTCGACGCCGATATCCCAACTAGTGCTCTCTTCGGGCTTCAAGTCTTCGTTGCCCCACAGGGAATAGAGCTGAAAAAGCGATGGGATCTTCCATGCTGTCCCGTAGGAAGCCTTTAAAAAAGTCTCGACGCCGGGACATATCCAGAGCGTCTCAATACGTCCGGTGGTTTCGGAATCGAACATGCTGTGATCGTCCCGGCGAAGGCCGCCGGTGACGGAAAACCGCTCGCCGAACTCGATCCTTGCACTGCCGTAGTAGCTGGTGGTGCTCGCCGTGCGAAGCGGGAATTGATAGTTATATCGTCCCCAGTGGCTGTCCGAGTAGTAGCTGTAGTCGCCAAGCTCTTTTTTCTCCTCGATACCGACATCAACTTCGGCCCACCGGAAAATCTCAAAGTGATGGTGCCACTTGTCCTGGCTGATGCTTCCATCATAGACGCTGCCGTAGTCCTCGCTCAGGTGATGCAGGGGATCGGCCTTGTTTTCGTAAGTGCGCACCGTCTCGGAGACCCCGTGGGACAGCGTCTGCTCCCAGCGGTCGCCGAACAGGCGTAGCGATCCGGCCAGCTTGTATAGCCGGTGATTCATATCCATGTCGTAATTGGGATCTTCACCACCGGCGCCGGCATGGTCGTCCAGATCGCCGGCGTAGTCGTTGCACAGATAAAAGCCTTCGATCTTCCACATCTCCATCGGCATGAATTCCACCCTCGCCGAATAGGAGTTGTCGGTGAAGCCGTCCGGCTCGGGGATTTCGGTTTCCGTACTGCCCTCGCCCATGAAGCCGTGCCCTCCGCCTTTTTGCTGCCTTTCCCGGTTGGCGGCCGACACACCGTCGCTACCCGCGTGGGAACCGTTTACGGAGACGTTGAACCATCCTATGCGTCCACCGACGGCGCCGGCGATCTTGCGGCTATCGAGCGAGCCGCCCTCGCTGGAAACGAACCCGGAGATAGGCCCCTTGTTTTTTCGGGTGGTGATGTTGATAACGCCGCCCATGGCGTTTGCCCCATAAAGCGGAGACTGCGCTCCTCGCAGGATCTCGATGGTGTCAATGCCGTCGGTACCCAGATAGCCGAAGTCGAACGATCTTGCCGGCGACATGGGGTCGCTGACTTCCACGCCGTCGATCAACACCAGGGTGTGCTCGGGATTGGCGCCGCGGATATAGACGTGGGCGGATTTACCGGGCCCGCCGGTCTGCACCACGTCGATGCCGGGAATGTCCCGCAATAGCTCGATAACGGTGTTTTTCTGCTTGTTTTCGATGTCCTCGCGGCTGATGACGCTTACCCCGGTGGACTCTTTGATCTTGACGCCCTTGACGACGACTTCGTCGAGGACTATCGGGTCATCGGTGGATTCTTTCGTGGAGCTATCCGCGGCATCCGAATATGAGCCGCCCCTTTCCTGCCCGTTCTCAGCATGGCTGATGGGGACACCGATCGCCAGCAGCAGGGCTGCCAGCAGCACGAGCCGCAACATCGCCGCAATTGAATTCTGCGTTTTACAGGGATATTGGGTCATGAATGTATGAAAAAAAAAAGATGCGCTCTGCGCCGGCCGGCGCCGCCATCTTATCCTCTGCCCTCCGTACTCCGGACTCCGTCCTTTGGTCATAAGCGCCCCGACCAGTTCTGCCCCACGATGATCATATCCAGGATATTCACGATGCCGTCCGTGTTGATGTCTTCAGCAATCCACCCCGGTGCACCGGTTTGGTTCCATTGCTGTCCAAGGCGAATCATGTCGAGCACGTCCACGCCGCCATCGCCGTTGATGTCGGCCGTTGCAGCTTCGACCAGGCAGAAGAGATTCCCGCTGCCTGTGCCGAAAAAAAGCCGGCCTTCGGACAGGGCCGCCCCTTGCAGAATATAGCCGTCGTCTTCCGGTGGGTTCCAGGACCAGGCCAAATTCCCGTTTTCCGTTAAGCAGGTCATCGCTCCGTCGTCTTGTGCCGGCACAAAGTAGATGTGAAGCCCTGCCGGCGTCGCCGAAAGGGCGGGCGACGACTTCACCCCCCTGTAAACGGCATAGTCCCAGAGAATCGACCCGTCGGCATCATTCAGGCAGACCAGTCGTCCCGGGAAGCCGTGTTCGCCCTGCCCTACGTAGATCCGGTCCCCGTATTTGACCGGCGTGGACGTGCTGAAGCCGAAAGGCGTCATCCAGGTCGGATCGCCGAACGTCCCGCTTACGGTGTCGAAGGGGACCTTGTAGACATAGCCGGCCGCGGCGCCGGCTTCGGAGGTTGTGTATACAAAACCGTCGAAGAAGCTTACCGAAGCCCGGATCCGCCCGGGCTCGATGCCAAGGTCGTGGAAGTCGAGGACGTCGGCCGCCGTGCCGTCGGCCAGGTGCAAGGCGGTAAGCACCCCGTTGACATTGCCGAACACCAGAAAATCACCGGCAACGGAGGCGCCGCACCAGAGGTACCCGGCGGTTTGAGCCGCATATTCCCATAGCGTGTCGCCGTCGGCTGCATCCAGGCAGAAGTAGCGGTTGAGAGTCCCGCCGGTGCCGCCCTCCCCGACATACAGACGCCCCTGGTGATAGGTCAAAGGACATTGAAAATTCAGCGCGGCCACCTTGCGGGACCAGCGCAAATCTCCACCGGCAGCATCCAAGGCCATGACATACCCGTCGAAGGTCACGACAAACAGCATGCCGCCGCCCACTGCCGGCGTGCCCGACTGCAGGCTGCCGTGACCGGAGATGTCGGCCCGCCACACCTCCTGTCCGGTGGCCGCGTTAAGAGCCAGGATGGTGCTGCAGGCGATCACATACACCCGATCGTTCCAGACCACCGGCGGCGATTCAATGCCGACGCCGCACCCGTCTACATAGCGCCGCCATTTGAGGACCGGGCGTAATACGGGCGCCGAATCCGTCGTCCATCCCTTTCGCGCCGCCGTGCACTGGAACTGGGGCCAGTCTTCCGCGCCGGCGGCGCCGGCGGCCAATAGCCCGGCCAGCAGCACAACGGCCCGACAGATCCAAATCGTTTTTATTTTTTTCATCGTCGCAACATTAAAATCATCGATTCTTCACTGGGCTTTCGGTTTTGAGATTGTTTCAGCTCCCTGACCAGTTCTGCCCCACCACAATCATATCGAGGATATTAACGACGCCGTCGGCGTTGACGTCCTCGGTGATCCATCCCGGCACACCGGTTTGGTTCCAATGCTGTCCGAGGCGGATCATGTCGAGCACGTTCACCGCCCCGTCCCGATTCACGTCGGCTTCCAGGGGATCCCCCATACAGTAGATATAGCCCGCATCGTTGGTGAAGTAGACCTTGCCGTCCCAGATGGCGGCCCCCTGGAGTATGTATTCAGGATGGTCCGGCACGTGGGACCATCGGATGTTGCCGTCTTTGTCGAAGCAGTAAAAAGTTCCCGCGCCCGTATCCGTGGAAATGAAGATGTAGGCCTCCCCGTTTTGCACGGATATGGCCGGTGCGCCTTCGGAGCCGTAACCGTCGAAGGCGTGCTGCCAGATCACCCCGCCATCGGCCGCCCCGTGGCAGCTCAAACCGCCGGTTTTTTGAAAACTCCCGGTGCAGACATAGATCCGCCCGTCGTGGAAAGTTGGCGTCGAAGCGCTGTAACTTCCCGCCGGGACGACCCAGCCGCTGGCCCCGTCGAACTGCCCAACGCCCCGATCGAAGCCGACGGCAAAAAGATAGCCGTTTTTGGAGGTGAAATAGATGCGGCCGTTGCCCGCGTCGTAGGTCGCTGCCGAGCGGATGGAGCCTGCATCCACTCCGAAATACTGCCCGGCGTCGAATTCCGCCGTCTTCTCACCGGTCACCTTGTCCAGGCAGACCATATGCGACCGGGTGTCGCCGAACAGCAGATATGGACCGACCACGGTAGGGCCGGACCACCAATCGTAGCCGCCCTCCGAGATTTCGTAAGAAAACAAAATCTTCGGCTGGCCGCCGCCGTCTCCCATGGCGTCCAGGGCGTAGTAAACGCCTTCCCAACTGCCGACGTAAACCCGCCCGTCGTCATAAGCGATCTGCGTGGAAAGCTCCTCTTCCTGATACGCCCCTTGAGTCAGCTTGCCGCTCCACAGCACCGTGCCATCCTCTTCCGCCAGGGCGTAGATCCAGCCGGTGGAGGTGGCGAAAAAAATCTTGCCGTCGCCGTAAGCCGGCGTGGCCAGGGTGAAGCGGTTCCCTTCGGTCAGCGGCACGGACCACATCATGGCCCCGTTGTCCGCATTGAAGGCCCAGGCGTATTCGTCCACATCAATGACAAAGGCCCGGCCGTTGGCGATGACCGCCGGCACGTCGATGCCGTGGGTATAGTGGTAATGGGTAAAGGTTTTCCAGCGTACTGCCGGCGCCGTAACAGGGGCGGCATCGTAGGTGATGCCGGGTCTTGTGGCACCGTTTTGAAACTGGGGCCAGTCAGCGGCAACGGCCCCCCCGGCAGCCAACAGCCCGAAAAGGATTGCTACGCTCCAGGCCGTTGTTTTTGATTTTGAAAAGCATCGCTTCACGTTGTCCTCCCTAGTGCCCATCCAGAAATGGGAACCGGGCACCGGTGAGTTTCCGATTCAGAAATGAGCAATTTTTCGCAAGATCAAGGAAGACAAGGAGTTGCGCGGAGGCGTACGGGTAGTACGCCGCACAAGAAACTCCGCGGTCTGAGACCGAGATTGCGGAAAAGGGCCATTTCTGGATGGAAACTCCCTAGTTCGCCACCGCCACCTGCAGGGCCTGAACCGCTTCGGCCAACCCCATAATACCATCACCGCCGACGTCCCATGGCGTTCGGGCCTCAAGTGCCCCCGTCGTTTCCTTGGCCAGCCAGGCTTCCCGCAGGCACTCCTGGATGTTGCTGACGCCGTCCGCATCCCTGTCCGCAAGGGCGTCCTGGGCGTTTTGCGGATTCAAACCACGGTCCGTCTCCCAGGCGTCCGGCATGCCGTCATTATCGGCGTCCTCGGCATCCAGGGCCGCGCTGCTTTCCGAATCAGCGTCGGAAAGCACTGCCTGCCGCAATCCGGCCGCCGCCTGCAGAGCGCATACTGCCTCGGCGAGCGTCAACCGCCCGTCCCCGCCAACATCCCATTTCGCCCGTTCCAACTCTGGATCAGCGCCGCTGATCCAGGACAGAAACTCGCGTTTATATTCGTTGATGTTGCTTTCGCCGTCGGCGTTACGGTCCTCAAGGGCGTCGTCTCCAAAAGCGCTGTTCAGTCCATGGGTCTCTTCCCACACGTCCGGGATACCGTCGTCATCGGCGTCCGCAGCCGTTATCCGAATTTCTCCCGCCTCCGCCGAAGCCGCCACGGCCGCCCCGTCTTTGTTGCCGATGACGAGCTCTGCGATTGTCAGGGCAGCCGTTCCGGCGGTTTTGCCCATAAAGGCGATCTCGGCGATCACGCCCGCCTGCCCGGTTTCACCGCCGGGGGTCGTGATCACCCCCACCATCTGGGACAGCCGCCCCTGATCGTTGTCGATGGTGCCCGGCACGAAATAGGTGCTGTAGCCCTGCCCTTTGAAAAAATCCCCTTCCTGAACTCCGGTGATTTCAACATGGGTCGGATCGAAAACCACGTCCACCTGAATACCGGCGACGGGAACGGCCGGCACCGCCTGCAGCGCAACGGTACAGTTGCCACCTTCTTCGACAAAATGGGGGCCGCCTGTAAAAAAAACACGCGTTTCCTCGGCAACGGCCGCGGATGCCAGGCATGGCAAAAAGAGTATGCCCCAAAAAATCCACCTCCGGCGTAGAACGCCAAAAACATGTCGGATCATATTTTCCCTTTCGACGGACGAAACGATGGTTTTCGCTGGAATTCACCTATCCTGCGGCTTTTGATCCTCCATCCGTTTCACCAGGCACAGTCCCATCGCCAGAAGGACCATCACGCCCCAAATCACTTGACAGCCGCCGTTAAAATTACCTATTTCCCCGTCGGCCACATCGATAAAGCACTTTCCGCCGCCGCCAGACGGGGGCTGCCCCGAAGCGGCGCCCTTGTTTCCCACGACGAAGGTGGACATATGGTCTAGCAGCAGGCCGATACGGTATGTGTTCTTGCCGGCCTCGGGTTCATCCGCCCTAACTTCCAGTACGGTTCCGCCGGCTTCATATTCCCGGCCGTCCTTTACACCGGCCACGCCGGCCGGTGTGGTCCCGCCGTCTGCATCAAGGTAGTAGATCAGGGGGGCGCCCTTCGCGGCGCTGCGGCTGACGGTCAAGGCGATTACCATGGGTTCGGACAAAATGATGGATTCTTCGGCGCTGCCCATCTGGAATAGCGCCACGTCATCCCAACTGAAATCCTCTGCGAGATCCTCGGTTACCTTGACCTGCACCGGCATCATCAGGGCGCCCGCATAGGCGCTCCCGTCACTGCGGGTCATGCGGGTACCGGCCTCGATGACCGCCTCGATTTCCAGGGGATCGTCGTCGATCACCATCCGGTATCCGTCGGACCAGGTTTTCAGGGTCAGGTTGACCGGCAGGGTACCGTTTAAATTTTCGTCAAGGTCCACCAACCCATCGGCCACCAATTCATCGGAAGTCTCGGAGTTAATGGCCCTCGGTACAAATACGAAAAACTTTACCGTGCTGATGTTGTTTTTTAGCCCGCCGGCCGTCACCTGCACATCATAGATGCCCTCGGGACAAGTCGACGGCACTGTCGCCTGAACAGTGGATTCATCCACCAAAGTAACGTCCAATAGCGCTATCTGAAGGCCGTCTTCGCAGAGGCAAACGGACGATACGTCGTTGAAATGCGCCCCGTATAGGGTGATCCGGGTCGATTTTTGAACGGCGCCGGTAGAGGGCCGGACGTCGGTTACGTTGGGTATCGGCGTCGCCGGCGCGGTCACCTCCACGGTGGCTTCGCTGAGAGCCGAAATGCCGCATGCATTGATGACCCGCAGCCGGTAGGTCCCCGGCGGAACACCGGGCGGGATAGCGACCGTCAGACTGCTTTCATCCGACGGCAGGCTTTTCAGATCGAAAACGTTTTGCGAATTGACGAAACGCACGATGTGGTTTTCACCCGGAACAAAATAGCGGCCGGTAACCACCAGTTCCTTTGCTTCCGGACTGTCCACGATGGCGGACGGCGCTGCCTGCAAAACTTCCGGAGTCACCCAACGGAGCATGAGCGGGTCCGGCTGCACCTCCTTGCGAAGCTCTTCGGCCAGGCGCCGATATACAATTTCGGAGCGGATCTCGGCGGCATTGCCGGCATCCACCGGTGTCTGCAGCCGGCAGGTAAAGACGGCCGGACTTGGCGGCGGCGTAATCCATGTAAATTCTAATGTTCCTTCTGTACCGGGTGTTGGTTCAATGTCCGGCACCTCTCCGTCGGCGGAGGCATACGACCAGCCTTCAGGCAGTTCCATAACCAGGGCCAATGCACTCAACTCGCCCGAATACCGTACGGACGTCTCCACCGCTGCAAGGCTGCCGGCCAAAAAACGCGCTGCCTGGTGCGTCGGCTCCACGAAACTTTCCGGTGCGGGATCAGCGGACACGTCCAAGGGGTCCGGCAAAACGGCCGCTGTATTCTCGGCCCCACTGCCGACGCGGTAAAAAATTTCAGCCTGGAGCGTTCGGGTTTCGGCTTCGGATGCCGGAACGCCCAGCAGATAGGTAAAAGACAGTGCAGGATCCTCCCCGGCGCCGGGTTCCGGTGCGTTGATCCACACCAATTCCAGCTCGCCGGGGGCGACGACCCGGACGCTGTCGGGCCGGCCGGTCCCGCAGCAGTAAAGGTAAGTCCAGTCCGTGGGCAGCACCACGCGCATGCCCAGGGCACTCAGGCCCGTATCGTAGTCCAGCGTCACGGTTACGACCAACGGACTTCCCGGTATGTAAGGAGCGGCTGCATGGTGAGCCGTCAGGTCCACGGCTGCCGCCGCCGGTGCAGCAAAAATCGCTAAAAGCAGCAAAACAAGGGTTGCCGCGGTGTGTCCCGGGCTTTCCCCCCCATTTGTGTTGTTTTTAAGGGACTTCAATTAGTTCCTCCATTTATCCTGCAACAAAAGTTAACCCTGCGATTCATCCTGTCCGTTTTTTTCTCTCTGCGCGACGGGCCATGCCCCTTGCCCTCTGCGCTATGCGTAAACGCCCTTCATTCCGAGATCCGCCGCAGCACGAGCAGCACATCTGCCATTCTGACCCGTCCGCCTTCCAGTTCCCCCAATTGTGCCGGCAGGCCGCAAAGCCCCCTCAGCCCCGCAACGGCATCGGCCAGGTCTACGACGCCGCTGCCGTCGAGATCGCCTGCGCCCAACGGATAGACCCTCAATGGATCCGGCAAGGCCGCGGTCTTTTGTTGATTGTCGTTGCCGACATGGAACAGAACGGTCCCTTGAAGGGTCTGTATGCCGGCACACCCTTCCGGCACGGCCAGGGTGATCGTAAATACCGACGGACCGGCGGGCGGCAGGATCCAGGCAAAATCGAGGACGCCTGTATGCCCGACATCAGGCTTGATGGGCGGGACCCTTGAACCGGCCGCAGCTACAAAGGACCATCCGGCCGGCAGGGCCATCTGATACCCCAGGGCCGTTAAGGACTCCGGATACTCAATGGATACCGAAACGGCCAGCGTTTCACCGGCGATGTAGCCGGCGCTCGAATGGTGGGCCGCCACCGTTGTCAAAGCCGTCCGCAATTCGGCCTGAACAGGTGTAAAAACACCTGCCAGGCTGAGAAAAACTGCGATAAAAATAATCCACCGCACGAATTTATGGGTTAAAAGCTCCAATGCTGTCCGATAAGAATCATATCCAGAACGTTGATCCTGCCGTCCATGTTGACATCTTCCGGAATCCAGCCTGCTGCCCCGGTTTCCCCGAAATGCTGGCCCACGCGGATCAGGTCCAGCACGTTGGTGGCTCCGTCGGTATTGATATCCCAGGCCGGGAAAGACGATCCATAGGCATAAACGCGGCCATCGTCGCCGATGGTGTAGATGAATCCGTTGGCCACCACCGGGGAAGATCCCCCCCTATTATGGCCCCAGATTTCCGCACCGGTTTCCGCATCCAGGGCATAGGTGCCGGCATAGCCGAAGTAACTGCCGCCGCCCCGGCCCACAATTACCAGTCCGTCGGCTACGGCCACGTTGCCGGTCCAGTTGCCGTAGTTGCTCACTTCCCAGGCCATGTCTCCGGTTTCGGCGTCAAAGCAGTGTACCATTGAAGCGGAATAGCCGGCACACCCGCCCCCGACATAGACTTTGCCATAGGCCACTGCCGGCGTATTGTCCGTGCGCTGAACGACACGCGTCCATTTATAGCTGCCGTCCGCTTCGTTCAGGGCGATGAGTTCTCCGTCCCCGGCAAAATTATACGTGGTCACGAAAACTGTGTCATTGTAGAGGGTTGCCGAGCCGCAAGTATCAAGGAGATTTGTCTGATGCCAGTTCACGCTCTTGTCGGCGACGTTTACGGAATAGATATGTCCGCCAACATAGACCCAGCTTGTCAGGTAGACCTTGCCGTCACGATAGGCCGGCGTTCCCTGAGCGTAGCCGGGCACGTCAAAGGTCCACACCAGGCTGCCGTCCGACTCGTTCAGGCAGTAATAGTGCCCCCCCTGCCAGTCGCTGCAAAAGACCTTGCCGTCGGCCACGGTCGGCCCCCCGTTACAGGACGCCTCTTCCGAAGGGTTGCGAAACGCCCAGATCTTGGCCCCGTCTTCAGCGTTCATGCACCAGGTTTCCTTGCCCGAAGAGATAAACACCTTGCCGTCGTGATAGGCCGGTGACGACCATGAGCCCCACTCGGCCTCTTCCACTGCCGTTTCCCATAGCTTCGTGCCGCCTGCGGCGTCCAGGCAGACAACGCTTGTGGGACCGCTGGCATCCATCCCGCTGGGGGCGGAATAAACGAATATTTTTCCGTCCGCCACCGCCAGGGACGACGAGCCGCTGGCATAGATAATCTGACTGAACCAGGCAAGCTGCTTGACGTGGGGAACAGTGGACTGGGTGAATCCCACGTGGGTAACGTCCCCGCCGAACTGCTCCCAGCTCGTCCCGTCATCCAGCCCGGCGCTGGCTGTGATGGGCAGGACCAAGCAGAAGAGCGCGATGACGGCCATCCAGAGATATGCGTTTTTTTTCTGAATCAGGCATTTCATCATCTCGTTATTCCTCATAAAACTTCCGCAGATGCTATTATCATTACGATCCTGTTCATCCTGTCAGGTTTTCCCTATCCACTATGGATCGTTATGCTGGCAAGCCCATCGAATCACTCGACGACAACCACCTGCTCCTCACCGGCGCCCACGCGGTAGACCACCTCGGCAGCCAGATCCCGGGCCGTACCCCCTTGCGGCGCCGCCAGGGTATATGCAAACATCGCCGGTCCAGCCGGCGCCGCGATCCAGGCAAAATCGATTTCACCGCTCGCACCCTCAGCCGGCGCCACTGCAGGCACATCGCTGCCGCCCACGGTCTTGAAGGTCCAGCCAGCCGGCAGCTTCACCCTTACGCCCAGGGCCGTGAGCGCCTCGTTGTATTCAATGGTGGTAATGACCGTTATCTCGCCGCCCGCACCGATAACCTGCTGGGAGGCGGTCAACGCAAAGGCCGTTGCGGACCACAGCACCACGGCCGCCAGGGCCAGAACCGACATCATTGAAGTCGTCCATTTTCGCTTCATTTTTCCTCCTTATGCAATTTTCCCGTACGCCAGGGCCGTTAACCCTCTGCGCTTTTCTGGGCCGCCGCGGGAGCAGTCCCCGAGACCGCACCCGCGGCAATCATATCCTCTTTTACTCCAAACCCGGCTGGTACCCGTCCTCGCCGGCAGGATCCAATCGGTATCCGCCTACATTGTAGATCTGTATCACCCGCAGCAGCTCGGAAAGGCCGATGCTGCCGTCGGCCGGGTTGTAGTCCGCACTGTGAGGCGCCGGATCGGTGTAATCACCCACACCTGGGTTGAAGCCCTCTTCACCCAAAGGATCGCAGTGATAGGCCCCCATGTTGTAAAGCTGGATCACCCGCAACAATTCCGAGAGATTGATCGTCCAGTCCGCCGGCCGGTAATCCGCACTGTGAAAAGCGTAGCGGTTTGCCGTGGTTTGCGGGATCGTAAAGGTCTTTTCGATGCCGTCATCGATGCGCGCCAGGATGTCGCCGTCGAAAACCGCCGCACCGTCGGCCGTCTCCGGTACCTGCACAACGTAGCTGAAAGTGAAAGGATTGACCGCCTGGCCCTGCACGTCCACAGGCAAGCTGATCAAAACGAACTCCAGCGTATTGTCGGGTCCTTCCTGGGCAAACATGTTGCCGGCACTGTTCGCCGATACGTAGGTCCAGCCCTCGGGCAGGGTTTCGATGATTGCCATGGCCGTCACGTCGCCGCTGTACTGTACAGTCAGAGTCACCTCAAAAGACTGCCCGGGCCGGTAATCCCCGTGGCTGCGGGACACGTTCCAGCCGGCCGGCGCCACCCGCTGATCGGTGGCCGAATCGTAGCCCTCCCCGTCCGGATCGTCCTGCACCGTAGGGTCGGTGCCGTTGATCAGCTCCCAGAAATTGCTGTAACCGTCGTGGTCCGCGTCGCCGTCTCCATCCCCGATGCCGGCGCCGCCGTTATACCCGGCGTAAAGGGCCTGCCAATAATCGGGGAGGTTGTCGGCATCAAGATCCGGATCCATCAGGAGCACCTTCAGGCCGGTTGCGTCGCTGTCCACGATATCGAAGACGGTCGCGCCCCAGGCTTCGGCCCCATCCCTTGCGCCATTGCCGTTGCTGTCGATAAAGGCCCCGAAACGGTATCCGGTCCCTGCCACCAGGCCGGTCACGGTCGCGTCAGCCCCCAGGCTGGCAATCACCGGTACGGCCAACGGCTGGGTCAGGTCATCGTCGCTATAGACACCTACGATCAGATCTCCGGTCTGGCCGACGGCATAAGCCGCCTGGCCGGTGGCCGAATAGGTGACCACCACTGCCGCGGACCCGTTTTCCACCATCAGGCTCACCGGGTCGGCGTTAATGTCCCCCACGATGGCGTTGGAAAAGGCCAGGTTCGAAACACCATATGCCTTGGCCGTAAAGCTGATCACGGCGAACACGCCGGAAGTGTTCACATCGGCACCCGGCGTGGTAATGGCGCCGGCCACGCCGCTGAGGGTCCCGGCCGTGTTGTCGATCGTACCGCCGGCAAAATAGGTGCCCGCGCCGTCCTGGTTCAGCAAGGCGCCTTGGGCCACCCCGGTAATTTCCAGGACCGCCGGATCGAAAGACAGGTCGAACTGCACGCCGGCAATGCCGAATGCGCCCGGATCCACCCGCACCGCCACGTCAAAGGAGGCCCCGACGGGAGCGTTGGCCGGCATCGGTTCCGTATAGAGCCGCACCGGCAGCACCACGTCCACCGGCGCTTCCGCGGCGCCGGTGTTGTCGGTTTCGTCTGCTTCCATAACGGCGTCGTCCACGTCCACCACAACCGTCAGGACCACCCCCTCGGCAGCTCCCGGCGCGGTCCAGGTAAAGGTCACCCCGATATCCGCACCGGCCGCGAGGCCGCCCACCGTAAGAGAATCCACGATTTGATCGTTCACATGGAGCGCAGCCGTAAAGGGACCGGCATCGCTGGCGCCGGTGTTGGCCAAAACGGCAGTGATCTCCGCCGGCAGTCCCTCGTAAATACCGCCCGGCAAGGTCAGCGCGTTCACCGTGAGATTGGCCGGCACGACCCCGTAAGCGGAAATCGAAGCTGCCAGCGGATAGTCGTCCATGACCCCGTCAATGTTGGCGGCGCTGTCGCGGATACCGTCGCCGTCGCTGTCGCCGCCTGAATAATTCGCGTAATGGTTTCCCATCAATCCGGTACAGGTATGCTCCTGGTAGACCCAGGCGGTGGTCACCGGGGTTTGCAGGGAGGGATTGCCGAAAAACATGGGCGTATCGCCCAGAAAGTCGTTGCGGAAAATGCGGTTGCTGGTTCCGGCTTCCATGAAGGTCCACCCGCTGCCGGCCAGGACGCCGAAGCGGTTGTCCCGCACCGTGCCGCCGTCGGCCACCAGGTTCACGACCAGATTACCCTCTCCCGGCGTCATGGCTTCGAATACATTGCCCGCCACCAGGCTGTTTGGCCCTTCGATACGCAGAAAGGCGTTATAGTCGCTTTCAGGTACCGTCACCCCCACGGCCATGTTGTTTTGGAAAACAAAGCCGCCAAAGGCCGAAGGATTGCGGATGGTCAGGGTGCAGCCGTCAAAAACGCTGTTTTGGATGGTAAAACCTTCGGCGGTTGCGGAAAACGGCTGGTCGTTGCCGGACTGCCACAGGCAGCTGTCAACCGTCACATTGCCGACCCCGGCCAGCGCTTCCCCGTCGCCGAACAGGTTTTTTTGGCCGCCTCCGAAGGTACAGTTTTTAAAGGTCAGTCCGGACCGGCCTGCTTCGCCGGATGCCATGGCCACCTTGACAAACGTGATGCCGTCGAAAAGGGTCCGGGATGCGTCTTCAGGCCCCCACACCAGGGCCGGATACTGCAGCGGGTCCACCCCGTCGATAACGACCGCGCCGGCAGCCTTGACGGTCAGGTCCGGCCCGGTAATGGCCAGGGTACGAGTGCCGCCGGTTTCTTCCAGTTCGTAGGTCCCGGGATTCAAAACGATGGTGTCACCCGCGGCCGCGGCATCCATTGCCGCCTGGAGCGAGTCACCGGGATCCAGGGTGGCCACCGTCCCGGTGTAAGGCTGCACCACCCGCAGGGCAGCCGTATCCAGCAGATTGTTGGCATTGTCCTGTTCATCCACCGTACAGGTCATGTCGGCCCAGGCGCTGAGGGTCCGTACGCCGGCCTTTTCCGGCGTCCAGGGGATATCCAGGTTCACCGTTGCACCGGCCGCCAGTGAATCCACCGTAGCGGCCGCCACCAGCCCGGCTTTGCCGATGGTGTTGAAAAGGCCGGGATGCAGGGCGGCTTCATCCGCATGGGCCGCGGCCCAGGTCACCGCCGGCGACATGTCGCAGTAAAGCCCCACGATAAAACTCCCCGCATCGGCCGCGCCGGTGTTGGCCACCGTCACGGTGACGGTCTGGCTTTCATCCCGGTTGACGTTGTCCGCCAGGGTGACCGCGGTGACTGACAAATCGGAAGACTGTACATCCACCGGCGCACCCGCCGGCACCGTGTTGTCGTCTTCGGAAATTTCATCCAGGCTGTTGCCCGAATCGACTTTGACCTCCAGTTCCACGCCCTGGGCGATCTCTTCGGGGGTCCAGGTAAAGATCACCACGATTTCGGCGCCCATGGCCAGGCCGTCCACGGTCAGGGTCTCCACGACCTCGCCGTCGGCGTACAGCTTCACCTGGAAGCTTTCCGCATCGGCCAGGCCGGTGTTGGCCACGGTCACCGCCACGGATGACGACAGGTCAACGCCGATGACAGCCGGCAGCGTGATATCGGTCACAGTCAGGTCCGGCAGCACCGGCACCACGTTGGTGTAGGCATCCAGGGACGCCGCCAGGGGATATTCGTCGTTGAGCTCGGCGGTGACCGCATAGGGCGTGTCGCCGATGCCGTCGCCGTCCGCATCCGATCCCGCGTAGCCCGGGTAGCGGTTGCCAAGATAGCTCTGATAGGTCTGGCCGTTGTAGTCGTACTGCCACACGCCGAGGGAGTGATACCTGTTGTCGATCCCTCCGGTCGTGCCGACCACGCCCCCGACGTTCTCGAAGTCGTTGAAGAAGATCCGCTGGTATTTGGCGTTGCCGTTGATTGCCATGGCCTTCCCGCCGATGTTGCTGAACGTGTTGCCGTAGACCTCGTTCCAATACCCAGTGTTGGGCATATTGTTGAAATAGATTCCATTTCCGGTGAAATCGGAGAAGGTGTTGTACCGGATGATATTTTGGCTGGCCGTACTGAAACGGATGGCATAATCCATGTTTGAAAACGTGTTGTGTTCGATAACATCGCGCGAAGTGCTGATGAATTCCCCGTTCTTGCAGTTCGAAATGGTATTTCCCTGAATCAGGATACTGGAGCAACTGGAGAGGTATATCCAGTAGCTACTCATGTCCTGGATCGTGTTTTGCGTGACAATCGCGGAACTCTTCAACCGAAGGGCGATATTGCAGTTGCGGATCACATTGTCGTGGATGGTGGCGCTGCCGCGGTAGTCCTGAATACCGTAATTGGCGTTATTGTTTTGGATGATAAGCCCCTCGATGACGATCCCCCCGGCCATCAGCGTGATGGCGTCGCTTACACCGCCGCCGTCGATCACCGGTCTGCCGCCGCCGGTGTCCACCCCGCGCAGGGTCAGGGTTTTGTCTATCCACAGGACGTCGTTGTAGGTGCCACTTTCCACCAGAATCGTGTCGCCGCCGGCGGCATTTTGGATGGCCATGACGATGCTTTCGCCGTCCTGGACCACATGTTCGGCGGCATAGGCCGCCGACGGGCCGGCCGCCAGGCCGCCCATGACCATCAACACGGTCAGCACCACGGCGCCTGCATGGTTCAAAAACCTGTTGCGTGGATCGGTCTGCATGGTTTTCCTCCTATGGCAATAAGACTGAAACGTTCTTTTGATATCGTATCGGTGGAGCGAAGCAGAACCCATCAAATCACTCGACAACAACCACCTGCTCCTCACCGGCGCCCACGCGGTAGACCACCTCGGCAGCCAGATCCTGAGCCGTACCCCCTTGCGGCGCCGCCAGGGTATATGCAAACATCGCCGG
Source organism: Desulfobacterales bacterium (assembly GCA_963668645.2). Taxonomy (GTDB): domain Bacteria; phylum Desulfobacterota; class Desulfobacteria; order Desulfobacterales; family UBA2174; genus UBA2174. The sequence continues at coordinate 200,173 of CAXXWC010000018.1, read as the reverse complement.
TCCAGCCGGTGCCGCGATCCAGGCAAAGTCGATTTCACCGCTTGCACCCTCAGCCGGCGCCACTGCAGGCACATCGCTGCCGCCCACGGTCTTGAAGGTCCAGCCAGCCGGCAGCTTCACCCTTACGCCCAGGGCCGTGAGCGCCTCGTTGTATTCAATGGTGGTAATGACCGTTATCTCGCCGCCCGCACCGATAACCTGCTGGGAGGCGGTCAACGCAAAGGCCGTTGCGGACCACAGCACCACGGCCGCCAGGGCCAGAACCGACAGCGTTCTTATCGCCACTTTTCGTTTCATTTCTTTCTCCTTTTAATCCGGTTCATCCTGTCAGATGATGCCTCCCGCGCGATGCTCTCGGCACTCTGCATGAGGCAATATATTCGGCGCCGCGGGAGCAGATCGAAAGCCCACCCCCGCGGCTCTTTTTTCATTCCTACTGGACGCTTGGCCGGTACCCGTCCTCACCCAGGGCATCCTGGCAGTACCCGCCCACGTTGTAGATCTGCACGACCCGCAGCAGCTCGGATACGCTGATAACGCCGTCTGTCGGGTTGTAGTCCGCGCTGTGGGGCGCAGGGTCCATGTATTCACCCGCACCCGGGTTGAAGCCGTCTTCACCCAGGCCATCACAGTGGTAGGCGCCCACGTTGTAAAGCTGAATGACCCGCAGCAGCTCGGACAGGTTGATGCTCCAGTCCGCCGGGTAAAAGTCCGCTGTGTGGAAGGCAAAGCGCCGGGCTACGGTCCGGGCCATGTCAAAGGCGGTTTCGGCCTCGCCGCCGATGCGCATGATCACCTGCCCATCGAAAACCGCGTCGCCACCGGCCGTTTCCGGCACCTGGAGGGTGTAACTGAAGGTAAAAGGATTGACCGACTGGCCCTGGCCGTCGGTCGGCAGGCTGAGCCAGGCGAACTCGAGGCGGCCGTCGCCGGTCGCAAACACGTTCATACCGCCGGCGCTTTCAGCCGATACGTAGGTCCAGCCTTCGGGCAAGGCCTCGGTGATGCCCAGGGCGGTTACGTCCCCTGAGTATGCAACCGTGACGGTTACCGTAAAGGACTGACCGGGCCGGTAGTCGCCGTGGCTGCGGGTCACGGACCAGCCAGCCGGCACCACCCGCTGGTCGGTCTGGGGATCGTACCCCTGACCGTCCGGATCATCCACCACCGTGGGATCGGTGCCGTTGGCCCATTCCCAGGCATTGCTGTAGCCGTCGTGGTCCGCGTCGTCGTCGCCCCCCCCGATGCCCTGGCCGCAGTTGTAACCGGCATACAGGGTCTGCCAGTAGTCGGGCAGGTTGTCGGTGTCCGCGTCCGGGTCCGACAGAATAGCGTCGAGCCCGGTCACGTCGTCGTCCACGATGTCGAACATCACCGCGCCGAAAGCCTCGGCCGGATCCCGCAGGTTGTTTTCGTTGCTGTCGATAAACCCGCCGAAGTAGTATCCGGTCCCCGGCCCCAGGTCGGACACGGTCACGTCCGTTCCAAGGTCGGCGGCAACCGGCAGCACCAGCGGCTGGTTCAGGTCTTCATCCAGGTATACGCCCACATACAGCGGGCCGGTTTGCCCCCCGCCGTAGGCCGCCTGGCCCGTGGCCGTATAGGTAAAGGCGGTTTGCACAAAGCCTCCGGTCAAGGCGACGGTCAGCGGCTGGGCATCCATGTCACCCACAATGGCATTGGACAGGGTCAGGACCGAAACGCCGTCCCCCTTGGCCAGAAAACTCACAACGGCGAAAACGCCGGCCGTGCCCACGTCCGCCCCCGGGGTGGTGATGGCGCCCACGACCCCGGTGAGGGTGCCGGCCGTGTTGTCCACCGCACCGCCGTTAAAATAGGTGCCGGCGCCGTCCTGATTCAGAAGCGTGCTTTCGGTTACGCCGGTCACCTCCAGGATGGCGGGATTGAAGGTCAGGTCGAACTGTACCCCGGCCACCCGGTAAGCGTTTGGCGCCAGGCGGATGGCCACGTCAAAGGCCGATCCGTTTTCAGTCTCAACGGTTGCCGGATCGATGCTCATGTCCACCGCCAGCGTGACGCCCACACCGGTGTCGGCCGCAACGGTATTGTCATCCTCGTTGCTTTCGGCCACCGTATTGCCGTCATCCGCGATCACCGAAAGGACCACTGCCTGGGCTTCCGCCGCCGGTGTCCAGGTGAAGGTCAGGGTTTCGGTCTCCCCGAATCCGAGGGTATCGACGGTCAGGGTTTCCACCAAGGTTCCATCGGCGTAGAGGGCCACCGTGAAATCATGGGCCGGTCCGCCCGTGTTGCTCACCTCGGCGGTCACCTCGGCGGAGATGCCCACATGGGCCGTTGCCGGCCCGGTAACCGCGCCCACAGTCAGATTGGCCTTTTCGGCGGCCAGATCCGTATAGGCGGCAAAGGAATCCATCAGCGGGAACGTGTCGCTTGCCCCGGTGAAATCCATGGAGGTGTCGCCCACGCCGTTGCCGTCCGCATCAGCGCCCCCGTAAGAAGCGTAGCGGTTGCCGAGCACCGAGGTGTAGCTTTGTTCCTGATAGGTATAGGTATAGGCTTCCGGCGACTGCAGCACGGGATTGCCGTACAGAAGAGGCGCCTCGCCCGGAAAATCGTTCAGATAAATCCGGTTGTTCGAACCGTTTTCCAGCAGGATATGGCCGTCGCCGGAAAGTGCGCCGAAGCGGTTGCCTTGCACCGTCGCATTGCTGCCCACCAGGGTCAGGGCCAGCTTTCCCGCGCCGGGGGACATGGCTTCGAACACGTTGCCCGCCACCAGGCCGTCCGGCCCTTCGATGCGCACAAAGGCGCTGTTGGCGCCCTCGGGCACCGTAGCGCCGGCAACCATGTTGTTGCGGAAAATAAAGCCGCTGAAAGCGGACGGGTTGCGCACGGCAAACGCACTGCCGTCGAACACCGTATTTTCAATGGTCACGTCCGCGGCCGTTGCGTCAAAGGCGTTGACGTCGGCAGCCTCGAACAGGCAGCCGCTGACCGTCAGTCCGTCGGTATTGGCCAGGGCGTCTTCGGCGCCGAAAAAGGCGCGCAGGCCGCCCTGGAACGTACAGTTTTTCAGCATCAGGCCGGACTTGTCCGCCGTGCCGGCGGCCATGGCGAAATTTACAAAGGCAATACCGTCAAAGACCGTATCCGGCGCGTCCGACGTCCAGGCAATGGCCGGGTCCTGCAGCACATTGACGCTGCCGTCGATCACGGCCCCGCCTGCGCTCTTGAAAGTCAAGCCCCCCTTCGGAATGTTGAGCCGCAGGCCCTGGCCGTCCGGCTCCAGCAGATAGGTTCCCGGGTTGAGCAGGATGGTGTCGCCCGTGGCTGCGGCGTCCACCGCAGTTTGCAGGGAATCCCCCTGATTCAGGGTGGTCACCGTGCCGGCGTAGGGCGTAACCAGGGTTTGCACCGGGGTTGCCAGCATATTGTTGGCATCGTCCATCTCAACGGTACCGGCCGTCATATCCACCCAGGCGCTGACAAAATGCACCCCGGGGTCGGCCGGGGTCCAGGAAATCTCCACATCCGTTGACTCTCCGGCCCCTAGATTGTCCACCACCGCCCGGGCCACCAGACCGGCGGCTCCCACGGTGTTGAAAAGGCCGGGCTGCAGGGCCGCTTCGGCCGGGTGCGCCATGGCCCAGGGAACCACCGGCGACATGTCGCAGTAGAGCCCCACGGTGAAGTCCATGGCCGGCGCGGATCCGGTGTTGGCAACGGTTACAGTCACCGTCCGGGCCTCGTCTTTGTCCACCTCGGCCGCCACGGCCACCGCGGTCACGGTCAAATCGGAGGCAAGAACGTCCACCGCTGCCTCGGCCACGGTTTGATTGTCATCGAGATTAATGCCCTGTCCGGCGTAGTCCGGATCGGTTTCAGCGGTAAGAACCACGCCCGTCATCCGTTCCAGCGGCGTCCAGGTGAATGCCACCTGAATCTCTTCGCCGGCGGCCAAGCCCTCCACCGTCACCGTGTCGACCAGTTCGCCGTCGGCGTAAAGGTAGACGTTGAAGGTCCCGGCAGCGCCCAGTCCGTTGTTGCGCAGGGTGACCGTTATCACGTTGTTCAGGCTGACGCCGACAACATACGGCGGCGTCAGGTTGCTGATGGCGATATCGGGCGCTATTTCAATAATGTCCGTATACGCGTCCAGGGTCCCTACCAGGGGATAAGGGTCCTGAATATCGCCGCTTATCACATAAGGGGTATCCCCGACGCCGTCGCCGTTTGCATCCGTGCCGGTGTAGTCGGACCAGCGGTTTCCCAAATACCCATCACGGGTCTCGCCTCCGTATTGGTATCGCAACAAAACAGGCGAATGGTAGTCGCTGCCGCCTGCCGTTTCGACGACATTGACATCGTTTTCAAAATCGTTGAGGTAAAAAGTGTTCCCGGCATCGGCATCCTCCAGGTAAAGACCGCCGCTCCATCCCTGGTCACCGTTGTTGTTGGCCACGGTATTGCCATAAAAGCTGCACCCCTGGCTGCCCCCCCAAATGGCGAGACCAAGATAGTAGACCGACTCATTGAGCGTATTGTATCGGACGATCGCATCGCTGCAACTTTCGACGACGAGACACGCCGTACCACCTACCCCGGTGACGGCGTTGTGTTCCACCAGGCCAGTTGTGATCTGGTTCAGGTAGATGCCATCGCTGCCGGCGCTGCTGACGGTATTCTGGGAAAGGACCAGATCGCTTAAATTACTTACATATATTCCGTAGCCCGATGAATCTGCAGAGCTATTTTCGGAAATAACAGCGTTGTTGGACTGCTGTACATTGATTGCGTTCTTAGAGGTATTTTTGGTGATGACCGCATTGTCCGACCCCCTCACGTTAATTGCGTCCCTATCGGTGTTTAAGGTATTTCCGGTGATGACAGGATTGATCGAATCTCTTGCGTAAATTCCGCGGTTGCCCACGTTTTCAAAGGTATTGTCTCTGATGGCGGCATCGCCGGAATTTCTTATGTACAACCCAATGCTGCTGACATTTTGAAAGGTATTGCCGGTGATGGTGGGGCCGGGTGAGTTATACACATAAAGGGCGTTACCATTGCTCTCACAGGTGTTTTGTGCAATCGTGACCGCGTCCGACCCTTCTTCTACATCGATACCGTTGGTATTGGTGAGTTCATTGCTCCGGACGATCGCGTTGGGCGAACCCAGTATCTTCAGGCCGAAAGAACCCGAATTCTGGATCGCAAACCCTTCGACGGTACAGCCGCTGCTGTTTTGCAGCGAAACAACCGGTTCCGAGCCGCCCTCGCCGTCGATTACCGGCTTTCCGGCGCCCGTGTCCACCCCGAGCAGGATCAGTGATTTTTCAGCTATTGTAAGGCCCCCGGCATAGGTGCCGCTTTCCACGGTTACCGTGTCCCCGGACGTGGCCGCGTCAATGGCCGCCTGAATGCTTCCGCCCTCTTGGACCGTAATTCCGGCCGCGTCGGCCATAGACGGTCCGGCGGCCAGGCCGATAGCGACCAAAGGCACGGCCAGCAGTACGGCGCCTGCAAAATTCAAAAACCTGTTGCGTGGATCAGCCTGCATGTTTTTCCTCCTTTGACAAAAAAGCTGTAACGTTATCTTCCATAACCACACAATTTGGTTGGATTTTACCCTGGATAAAGCCGCAGAAGCGCGTTCTGAGATTCGAACGGGTAGATCCGGCATTTTTGTCAGTGCTTTAAAACCAGGCAGAACACATTCGGCTTCCGTAGCCGTTGTCAGATCCTCGGAAGCCGCAGCCCAATTCAAATCAGCAAACACGGCTTCGATATTGGGCCGACCGTCGAGCAGGGTTTTCATGTAGTCGGGGTTGGAAAAATTTTTTACCAACGCGGCGTGTTCACTGGGGACCTTGACGTTGGACAACACCAGGCCGCTCAGACCGTCGTTGTCTGACATCAGGGCGGGCACATCTTCTTGGTGCACGGCATCCAGATGGAGGATATAGCTGCCGCTTCTGACCATCGCCTGATTGATGCGCGGGATGGCGCGGCGATGGGCCAGCAAGAGGATAAACTTGCGGCCGAGTTTGGTGATTTGAGAATCGGACAGCACCACATCGCGGGCCAGCGGCTCATTGCGAATCTGCCCGACACTGTGGCAGGCCTCGAAATCGACCGCCGGTGGCTGCGGGGACAGTACCGACGGGCGCACCTCCTGTTGCAGTTGTTCGCTGAGGCGACTCAGGAGGCCGATGGCCGCAACGGCAACAGTTTTTTTAAACCGTGATGCGCGAACAGCGCCCGGATCTGTTCGGCCTCGATACGCACGGTGGCCCTGGCCGACACCCGGCGGGCCAGCTCGGCTGGCCCGGCCGATGGTTGGCGGATGAATCCGGCCAGCACCATCACCGCGATCTCGGCTGGCAGCACCGCCGTCACGGGCGCTGCCAGGACACGACGTTGCGCCTCGTCGGTCCTGGCATTGCTGGCCAGGTAAACGTTCGCGCGTCCCTGGTGCTGGCGTTGGACAAGACCGCGACGGTACAACCCGACCAGAACCGAATGACAACGGCAGCGCAGCTTTTTGCCAAGCGCTTCGGCGGTCATCCCGGCCGGACTGGCATGGACGATTTGACAAAGAAGAAGAAGAGGATAGCCATCTATCGCAAATGGCAATCATTACAAGCATTTTTTCAGCAGTGTCCGTTCAAGAATCGCATAATTTCAATTGGAGACAAGGCACCCTATCTGCTTTGTTGTCGCCGGCAACATCAAGTAGCTGAAAAAGAGTCACTTTTTCGAATTGAAAAAGAGTTTCACCTGCCATCGCCAGCGGCAAAATCCGCTATGGTCAAGGCAGGTGGGTAAAAGTTGTTGGTCAAAAAACCAGTGCCCGTTGTTGCCGGTCATCGTAGTACCGCTAGATCAGCTGGGCAAAAGCCATACACAGGTACTGGTCGTGGCATGTAAAAGAGCAAACCCGGTAGCTTCCAGGATACCGAGCAGCGCACCGGCGGAACTGACGTATGGGCAAAAAAGTCCATCGCCTTTAAGTATCTTTAGATAGTTATTTCATATTGAACACCTTTTAACAGGACAGTATTGAGCCCGCTTTTAGCGTATCGCATCAGCGCCTTTCTTCGTTCTCGAACGATGCCGATGGTTGAAAACCCAAAGCCCGATGTATTGACCGTTTCGTTGACCCGGAATCCGGGCCGGCAGGGCCCACAAAAAAAAGGAAATCCCGGATCTTTTGCGATCCGGGATTTCCCTTTTTTATCCACAGATAAATCGTGGCCGCCACGCCGTCCGCGCGGTGGTGACCATATGCCCAGGCAGGTCTTCTGACTGACGGATCGTCCTACCGGCCGTGCCTTCCCGACCCAAGGTCAGTGGCATGCTACGGCTTTCGTCCCCGATTACAGCGGCGGGCCCGTCCCCGATTTTCACGGGGTTCCCTATTAAGCTCCATTATGAGCGCCTGAACAAATTTTTTAAGTCTGTATTATAAAAGTGCGCCATTGATGTCAAGGGAAAATGCCTCGTCATGCGCGGTCCATAGATTTTCCACATCCGACTTGACCCGCTGCGCCAAGCCGGAGTAAAAATTCATCTTCAACAGGACGGCATCTCTTTGCTGTTCAGGACAATTTTTCAACCCATGACAGACTTGGCAGGCACGCATGTCGGTATTCGAATACAGCGCTCTTGATCGACGAGGCAGGAAGGTCAGCGGGGTTCTGGACGCCGACGGGCTGGCCGGGGCGCGCAGTCGGCTGCGCGCCGGGGGGATCTATCCGGTAAGCCTCAAGGAGGTCACCGCCGCTGCCGCGGGTCCGGAGCAGGGGGCAATACGCCAGCGCCTGATGGGCAATCGGGTCAAGCCGGCGGAGGTCTCCCTGGTCACACGCCAGCTCGCCACCCTGCTGGGGGCGGGTTTTCCCCTGGTGCAGGCCCTGGACGCGCTGATCCCCCAGACCCCGTCGGCCGGGCTGCAAAAAAAGCTCACTCAGATTAAGGACGCCGTGGTGGGCGGCAGCAGCTTCGCAGACGCCCTGGGCCGCGCCGGCGACACCTTCCCACCGGTCTATGTCAACATGGTACGTTCCGGCGAAGCATCGGGAACCCTGGAAATCGTTCTCGAACGGCTGGCCGACGTCACCGAGAAACAGCAGGCCGTGCGGGCCCGCATCCGCAATGCGATGACCTATCCGGTCCTGATGCTGGTGATCGGATCGGCAGTCCTCATCTTTTTGCTCACCTACATCGTGCCGACCATTTCCGGAATCTTTGCCGAGGTCAAGCAGGTGCTGCCCCTGCCCACCCGCTTGCTGCTCGGTTTCAGCCATTGGATGCGCACCTACTGGTGGAGCCTGCCGCTGGGCCTGGCGGCGCTCTTCCAGGTCCTGCGCACCGTTCGGCGCACCGCTCGGGGCCGGCTGGCCACGGACCGCACGATCCTGAAAATCCCACTGGTCGGTTCTTTGGTCCAGCGGCTGAATGTGGCCCGCATCATGCGTACCTTCGGCTCCCTGCTGGAAAACGGCGTGGCCATGCTCGCGGCCCTGGAAATCGTGCGCAATATCGCCGGCAACACCATCGTGGCCGAGGCGTTGCAGGACGCAAGCCGCGATGTGGGCCAGGGCAAATCGCTGTCCCGGGCACTGGCGGCCACCCCACGGGCTTTTCCGCCGCTGGCCATCCAGATGATCGATGTCGGCGAGCAAAGCGGCAGGCTCGAACCGATGCTGGGGAAAATCGCCGACATGTATGACAATGAGGTGGAATCGACCATCAGCGCCTTGACCGCTTTGCTCGAACCGCTCATGATCCTGATCATGGGTGCGGCGGTGGCCTTCGTCGTGCTGGCGGTTTGTTTGCCGATCTTCGAAATGAATCAGCTTATACGGTAAACTTCAGGGGCAGTAACGGCCCCTGGAAGAGAGAAGGGGCTGGTCCCGCGATCCAGGTTGCGCCACCGCCGGCCGAGCGCGGTTGGCAACGTTGTGTTGAGCGCCGCCGGAGAATGCGGCACCGGACCGGGCGGGGATCTTGAACCGCGATACGGAACGAGTGCGGAGAAATTTCAACGCTTAAATGGAATTTCAAGGAGTCAAAAGCATGAACCAGAAACGTTCATGGCGTTTCAGAAGCAGCCCGCAGGGCTTTACCCTGATCGAGCTGATGGTGGTGATCGTCATCCTGGGAATCCTGGCGCTCTATGTGGCCCCCAAGATTATGGGCCGCCCGGACGAGGCCAAGCAGGTCAAGGCGCGCATGGACATCGCCAGCCTGGAGACGGCCATCAAGCTCTTCCGGCTCGACAACGGATTTTATCCGTCCACCGAGCAGGGCCTGGCGGCCCTGGTGCAGATACCCCAGAGCGGCCAGATTCCCAAACGCTGGAAAGAGGGCGGATATCTTGAAAAAAACCAGGTTCCCAAAGATCCCTGGGGCAACGAGTTCGTCTATCTGAGCCCGGGCAACCACGGAGATTTCGATATCACCTCGTACGGCGCGGACGGTGTTGCCGGCGGTGAGGGCAAGGACAAAGACATCAACAACTGGGAAATCGAGTGATACAAAGGTTACCAGCGGGCCATGCCAGGACAGCTATCTGATCGCCGGGGCTCGGGCCATCCGTGCTCGCCCCGCAACCGGCCGTGCAGGCCGCATCCAGATGCGGATCGCCAGCCTTGGCCAACCCGAAGCGGCCGGGGCCGCCGCTACCGCTCCGGAGCCGGCTTTACCCTCCTCGAACTGATGGTCGTGGTGGCCGTCATCGGCACGGTGCTGGTGCTCACCGTACCGCGCATCGATCTGCCCGGGCTGCATGACGATCTTTCGGCCGCGGCCCGCCAGGTGATCCAGGCCCACCGGAAGCTCAAGGCCGAAGCCGCCGGCCGGCAATTGCGCTACAGCATGCATCTGGATCTCGATCGGCAGCGCATCTGGGTTTCCGATGCGTCCATGGACGAGGATCAAATGGCGGCCGCGGCAGACGAAGGATACCGCCTGCCGAGCCGGGTGCGCCTCGAACAATTGCGCCTGCCCGATGAGCGTGAAATCAATACCGGCAGTTACGCGGTGCAATATTTCCCCGACGGCCACAGCTTCATGGTCGACATCGATATGGCCGAACTCGGCGGGCGCCGGTTGACCTTGCGCATCGAACCGTTTCTTGCCGCGGCACGGGTAATCAGAGAAGATGGAACCGATCTTCAACGGTAGATGCGCGGCACCGTGCACCAGATCCCCGCGGCGCGCGTTTCGGCCGGCCGGCCCTTCGGTCAGGGGCTTTACCCTCATGGAAGTCGTCGTTGCCCTGGCGGTGCTGGCGGTGGTGCTGGTCAGTGTGTTTCGCATGCAGGCCGGGAATCTGGGTGTTGTCGAACGTCTGGATTTCAACAGCCGTGCCGCCATGCTGGCCCAGGCCGTGCTGGCCACCGTCGATTCCCGCGGCCTGGACAAAGACCTCGATGAGCGGGGAGATTTCGGCGAAGACGCCTTGGGCTACGGTTGGCAGATCACGGCAAGGGCACGGGACGACGAACTTCTGGGAGAAACGGCCCGGAGTCTTTACCTTATCGACATCCGAATCGATCTGAACCAGGATGAACGTGTATTTCACCTGCGCACCCAGCGGCTGGCGCCTTCGTAGGGGCCGGATATTTACCAGCGGTTTTACCCTGCTGGAGATTCTGGTCGCCGTGGCCATACTAGGCATCGTGCTGCTTACCGCCTTGAGCGCGCTTTCGGCGGTCAACCGCACCGCTGCGCGCATCGAACAAACCTTGGGAGCGGCCGGTGCCGCTGCCGAGGCGATCCAATGGATCGAGGCCGACCTGGGGGCGCTTCATATCACGGCAACCCCGGTTTACCGGCCGCCGGAGATGGGCAAAGACCCAGATCCCTACCGGTTCCGGTGTTACGCCGGACCCGAAGATCCGTCCGATTTCAAGCGCCTGGAGTTTGCCGCCCGCGCCCACCGCCCCCTGGCCCCCTCGGCCTTGCAGATCGCCCCGGGGGCTCTGGCGCGGGTGAGCTATTTTGTCCGTCGCATGAATGATCGATTTGTGCTAATGCGCACCGATGTTTTCGATCTACAGGCCGACCCGGACCTGCCGGTACCCGCCGCCATAGTCTGCGAAAATGTTCTGCGCCTGCGCTGGACATTTGTCGACGACCAGGGCGATACGCACGAGGAGTGGGACTCGGACGACGAAAAGTGGCACTGGGCCACCCCCCGGGCCGTGGAATTGATGATCGAGGTCGGTGAAGAGGGGGTCGGCAGGATCTACCGGCCCCGAATCGCACCGGCGGTGGTGCGGGAGGCGCGCCGCTGATGGCCGGCCGGGCCTTCAAGGCCGCCGGGGCTGAACGCGGCACCGCCCTGCTCGTGGCCCTGGCGGTGACCGTGGTACTGGTCTCCGTTGCGCTGGCCATCCACCTCAAGGTGCGCCAAGCCCTGGATGAGGGCCAGCGCCAGGCGGCGCATGCCGTGGCGGCGGCGGCGGCCGAGGGTGCCGTGCATACCGCCATGGCGGTCCTGGTCGAGGACAAGCGCACCAGCCGGGCCGACAGCCTGGCCGAGTTGTGGGCCGATACGGAAAAGATCACCGCCCTGGCCGCTGCCGGTGCTCCCGAGGGGATCGGCTTAGCGCTGCGCATCGACGACGCGAGGGCCCGCCTTCAGGTCAACGCCCTGGTCGACTTTCCCCAGGGCCAGCAGGTGGTTGCGGCCCAGCAGCGTCTCTGGGAGCGGCTGTTGTCCCTGCCGGCCTTTGACGATCTGCGCACGCCGGACACCACCCCCGGAATGATCGTGGCCGCCGTCAAGGACTGGCTCGACCGCGGTGACGACGACGCCGTCACCGGCCTGGGAGGCGCCGAGGCTCCCTACTATGCGTCTTTGCCAGTGCCTTACACCTGCCGCAATGGCCCCGTGCCCGAAGTGGAGGAATTGCGTCTGGTGCGCGGCATTATCCCCGGCCTGATCGACGGCGACGGGCAACAACCGGGCATCGGCCCTTTGTTGACGGTTTACGGGATGAACGAAGTGCGCGGGGACCAGGCCGCCTACGACGGCCGGATCAACATCAACACGGCCCCCCTGCCCCTGCTGGCGGCCCTGCTGCCCGAGGAATATGAGGATCTGGCCCAGTCCATCCTGGAATTTCGCCAGGAAGTGATCGCCAACGACACTTCCGACCTGCTGGCCGATCCGCTCTGGTACCGCAACGCGCCGGGGTGCCAGGAGCTGACCATCGAAGCCGAGTTGATCACCACGGCCAGTGATCATTTCCGTATCCAGGCCGTGGCCGAATACAGCGGCGCGCGCGCGGCCCTGACGGCCGTGGTCCTGCGCCAAAGCGATGCGGCCAGCGGCAAAACCGTATGCAGGATATTGATGTGGCAACCGTCCTGAAAAAATCGTTCCTCGGCATCGAGATCGGCCCCGAGACCGCCAGCGCCGTCCTTTGCCAGATCCAGCGGGGCGAAGCGCAGATCGTTGCGGCCCACCGGGTGGAGCGCTCCGCCCAGGACACGGAGGCCGAATCCCTGGCGGCCGTTCTGGGACCGGTGGGGGCCCATGATGCCGCTTTGACCGCAACCTGCGCGGTGGCCCTGCCTGCGGGACAATTCATCTTCCGCCCGCTGACGGCCCCTTTCGATGATGACCGCAAGCTGCGCCAGGTTCTGCCCTTCGAACTGGAACCGTCCCTGGTGGCCGCGGCCGACGAAATGGTCTTCGACCACCGGCGTTTGGACAGCGGGCCGCCGCCGCGGATTCTGGCCGCCGCCATTGAAAAGAGCCGGTTGGCCGGCCTGCTGGAATCCCTGGGCGCGCTACGACTCGATCCGGAGTGGGTCACGGCGGACGGGATCTGCCCGGCGCTGTGCCTGATGAACGGACAGGGCGGAGCCGAGCGGTTTATCGCCGCGGCCCTGCGGCCCCATGGGGCCACGCTGGTGCCGGTGGCCGACGGCCGGCTGCTCGCCGTGCGCGACATCTGCGCCCCCCTGCATACCGAAGCGGGCCGTCAAACACTGATCAGCATGCTCCAGCAGACCTGCCGGGCCTTGGCCGATGCGGACGGGAACCCGTTTCGCCCCGGGCAACTCCGGCTGACCGGCTACGGGCCTTACAGCGAAGCCTTCGAAGCCCTGGCCACCGAGCGCCTCGATCTGGCGGTCGAGCGAGTCGATTTGAGCCGCAGCGGCCATCTTACGGCCAAGGCCCTGCGCGACTGGGAACCGGGAGCAATGAACGGGGCCCTGGCCCTGGCGTTGGCTGCCCGCCGCGCCGATACCGGCTTCAACCTGCGCCAGGGTGACTTTGCCGTAAAAAAATTCTGGACCCGCCACCGCAGGCAGTTCCAGCGCACGGCCGTCCTGGCAGCCGTGGTTTTGGTGCTCGGCGCGGCCCAACTGGCCCACGGGGTCTATCTCAAGCAGCGGCGTATCGAGGCGATCACCCGGGAAACCACCGCCCTTTTCCGGGCTACCCGGCCGGACGCCACGCGGGTGGTCGATCCGGTCAGCCAGATGCGCGCCGTCATCAAGGAGCTGGAAAGCACCACCAAGATCCCGGGCAGTGAGGGGGCCCGGCCCCGGGCCATCGACATCCTGGCCGCACTGAGCAGGGAAATTCCAGCCGGGCTGGATGTGGAGATCACCCGGCTGGTGATCGGTCCGGACAATCTGACCCTCACCGGGCATACCGCCACCTTCAACGCGGTGGACGAGGTCAAGACGCGCTTGGAAAAAAATCCGATGTTCCGGGAAGTGACCATTGCCGCGGCCAACATCGACAACCGCAGCAACAGGGTGCGCTTTACCCTCAACATCGGCCGATTGGAGGTGGTCCCATGGCCATCCAACTGAACCGCCGTGAAAGGATCGGCATTACAGCCGCGGCCCTGGTCCTGCTGGCGGTGGCATTGATCGAACTGGTGATTTCGCCGCTGGCGGCCAGGGTCCGGCGCATCGACCGCACCCTGGCGGCCGAAACGGTCGCCCTGGAGCAGATGCACCGCCTCAAAGCGCAGTACGACCAGCTCCAGGCCGAGGCCCAAACCCAGCAGCAGCGCCTCGGCCGGCGCCAGGCGGGCTTCACCCTCTTTTCGTTTCTTGACGGCGCCGCCGGCCAGACCCAGCTCAAGGATCGTATCGCCTATATGAAGCCCTCGGCCGATCCGATCAAGGATACCCCCTATCGCCTGTCGCGGGTGGAGATGAAGATCCAGGACGTGAGCCTGCCCGAGCTGGTCGCCTTCTTGCACAGGGTGGAAACCGCCGCCGAGGCGATCACGGTCAAGCGCCTGAGCATCACCCAGACCGGCAAAGAGGAAAAATGGATCGAGGCCGTTCTTCAGGTGGAAACCTTCGAGCTTTGAAAGGAACCTATCAACCGATGCTGCCACGCATGGCCATCCGAGTGTTTCTGGTGGGACTTTGCCTCGCTTTGTCCTTTTGTCCGGCGACGGCCGCCGCCGCGGATCAGAATCCGCCGGCGGGCAAAGGCCGCTTTGTCAGCATCGACTTCAACAACGTCGACATCGCGGTCTTCGTCAAATTTATCAGCGAGTTGACCGGACGCAACTTCATCGTCGACGAACGGGTCCGCGGCAAGGTTACGGTGATCTCGCCGTCGCGCATCTCGGTGGACGAGGCGTTCAAGGTGTTCGAGTCGGTTCTCGAAGTGCACGGTTTCACAACGGTTCCCTCCGGCACGGTGACCAAGATCGTACCGGCGCCCGAAGCCCGGGGCAAAAGCATCGAGACCCGCCTTTACGAGGAAACCGGCACCGTCGCCGACCGGGTGGTGACCCAGATCGTGCCCCTGGCGTACGCCGAGCCCGAAGAGGTGCGCAAGCTGCTGGCGCCGCTGGTCTCCAAAAACAGTGTACTGCTGGCCTACGCGCCCACCGGCATGCTGATTCTGACCGACGTCCAGTCCAATATCCAGCGGCTGATGCGCATCATCAAGGCCATCGATATCACCGGGGTCGGAATGGAGATCGCCGTCATCGAACTCAAATACGCCGAGGCGGTAAAGATGGAAAAGATCGCCTCGGCGGTCTTCAATCCCCCGGCAGCCAAAGCCCAGAAAGGATCGGCGGCCGCCAGTCCGGTTCAAGTGGTCTCGGACGAACGGACCAACAGCCTGATCGTGCTGGCCAAGGAGGACGAGATCAAGCGGTTGCGGGACCTGATCGGCCTGCTGGACCGGGAAACGCCCCGCGGCCAGGGCAAAATCCGGGTTTACTACCTGGAAAACGCCGTGGCCGAAGACCTGGCCAAGGTGCTCAAGGATGTGCCGGTCAAGGAGGAGAAAAAAACACCCCAGGGCAAGGCCGCCGAGGCGCCGGCCCTCTCGGGCGAGATCCAGATCACGGCCGACCCGGCCACCAACAGCCTGATCATCATCGCCGCCAAGGAAGACTACGAGGTGATCGAACAGATCATCGCCAAGCTCGATATCCCCCGCTCCATGGTCTACATCGAATGTCTGATCATGGAAGTCAACGTCAACAAGGACTTCAGCCTGGGCGTGAAATGGAGCGCCTTCGGCAAGACCGACATCGACGGCAAATCATCAGCCTTCGGCGGCGGATTCGGCAGTCCGGATGCCACCGACCTGACCAGCCTGGACGCCAGCGGCGCCTTCGGCATCTTCGGCGAGACGCTCACCGTCGGCGGCCAGACCTTCCCGAGCATAGGGGCCATGATCGAGGCCTACAAGCAGGACAAGGATGTCCATATCCTCTCGACCCCCCAGATCCTGACCACCGACAACCAGGAGGCCACGATCTACATCGGCAAGAACGTGCCGTTCCAGACCCGCCAGGAAACCACCTCGACCACCAACATCGACTACAGCTCGTACGAATACAAGGACGTGGGCACCACCTTGAAGATCACCCCGCGCATCAACCAGGAACGCCTGGTACGCCTGGATATCTCCCAGGAGGTCACCAAGCTGGAATCCAACGTCGATTACCGGCCCACCACGCTCAAACGCTCCATCGAGACCAGCGTCATCGTCAACGACGGGCAGACGGTGGTGATTGGCGGCCTGATCGACGAAAACACATCCCTGACGGAAAAGAAGGTGCCGCTGCTGGGCGACATCCCGGTCCTGGGGTGGCTCTTCAAGACCCGGGGCCGCGGCAATGAAAAGACCAACCTGTTCGTGTTCATCACCCCCCGGGTGATCCGCAGCCCCGGCGAGGCCGACGGGGTCTACGCACGCAAAAAGGCGATAATCGACCGCATCGAGGCGGAAAGTCCGCTTGGCCAGAAATCGCCCATCGGTTCCGGGCAGACCGGGGCAGCCCCGCTCCCTCCGGCTGCCAGCGACAGCATCCGGCTCTATCCAGGGCCCCAGGGCCAGCAAAATGAACGCTGATCCCATCACCACCCTGCCCGCCGGGATGGCGCGGATCCTCAGCGAGGACTTCGGCCTGAACCCCGAGGCCCTTGCCGAGGCGGGCGCGGCGGCGGCCGAAAAGGGCGAACCCGTCTCCAGGATTCTGGCCGGGCGCAAACTGCTTTCGGAAAACCAGTTCCAGGAGGCCCTGGCACGGTACTACGATCTGCCGTTTTACGCCGAACTGGCCCCTGGTGAAATCGACGAGGAAGTCGCCCGCCGGGTGCCGATCCAGTTTCTCAAATACCATATCATGGTGCCGCTCAAGGCCGCCGCCTTCTCCCCGCCCCTGGACGGAGCCCGGGACATGGACTGGGTCATCGCCGTCAAGGACCCGGGCCAGTTTCAGCCCATCGACGAGCTGGTCCGCCGGCTGGCAATCTCGGCCTACCACATCGTGGTGGCCCCCGGCCCCACGATCCTGTCGGCCATCAACATCTGCTACGAGTTTTCCCCGGACAGCGCCGAACAGCTCGTGCAGGACATGGAAGAAGACGGGCAGATCGTCATCCACGAGCTGCAAGACGCCCCGGATCTGCTCGAAGACGCCAGCGAGGCGCCGATCATCAAGCTCGTCAACCATATCATCTCCCGCTCGGTCAAAGCCGGGGCCAGCGACATCCACATCGAGGCCTACCAGGACCAGCTCAAGGTGCGCTACCGCATCGACGGGATCCTCTACGACATGCTCAGCCCGCCGCGCTGGATCCATGCCTCACTGATCTCGCGCATCAAGGTCATGGCCCGTTTGAACATCGCCGAACGGCGCCTGCCCCAGGATGGGCGCATCGAGATCAAAATCGGCAATCAGGAAATCGACGTGCGCGTCTCGACGCTGCCCACCACCTTCGGCGAACGGGTGGTGCTGCGGCTGCTCAACAAGTCCAAGTCGCTCATCGGTCTTTCCGAACTGGGGCTCTCGGACCAGCGTCTGGAGCAGCTGCAAGAGCTGATCGCTTCGCCCAACGGGATACTCCTGGTCACCGGGCCCACCGGCAGCGGCAAGACCACCACCCTCTACGCCGTGCTCCAGTCGATCAGGACCCCGGAGATCAACATCATCACCATCGAAGATCCGGTGGAATACCAGATCGCCGGAATCAGCCAGATCCAGGTCAATCCCAAAATCGATCTGACCTTTGCCCGGGGGTTGCGCTCCATCGTGCGCCAGGACCCGGACGTCATCCTGGTGGGCGAAATCCGCGACCGCGAAACGGCCGACATCGCCGTTCAGAGCGCCTTGACCGGCCACATGGTCTTTTCCACCCTCCACACCAACGACTCGGCCGGGGCCATGACCCGCCTGGTGGACATCGGCGTCGAACCCTTTCTGATCTCCTCGGCGGTCCTGGCCGTGATCGCCCAGCGCCTGGTGCGCCAGCTCTGCCCCCAGTGCCGGCAATCCTACCGCCCCGCGCCGGAAGCCATGCGCCAACTCGACATCGACCCGGCCCGCCTGAACGGCCAGGTTTTTTACCGCCCCCTGGGCTGCCCCCACTGCTTCCAGACCGGATATAAGGGGCGCATCGCGATTTTCGAAATCCTCGAGATGACCGCGGCGATGAAATCGCTGCTGCTCCAGACTTTCGATGCCAACCAGATCAAGGCCCAGGCCATAGCCGACGGTCTGATCACCCTGCGCCGGGACGGGATCGCCAAGGTGCTCGACGGGGTGACGGCCCTGGCCGAGGTACTGCGCGTCACCCAGCGTTGATACGGGTTTCGGATCGGGAATGCCATCAGCCCCCGCAAAGGACGAACCCTGATCGAAGACCGCCGCTCACCGCGCCACGTCGAAGGCCAGACCAAAACACTCCCCCCCGCGGCAGACAGTGACCGCATCGGGTTCGATCGCCTTGACCCGGTACCCGTCGATCTCGCCACCCAGATGTAAAATCTGACCGTTGACCACAGCGATGCGGCTTTCCGCCCCGGGGGCCCAGGAAATCGCCTGGAGGGTCAGGCCGGCAGGGGCCGGCGGCGGTGCAAGGACGGGCGATGCCGGTGCAGCAGGCCCGGCTGGAACGGCCTTGGAGGTCGCCTGCACCGGGGGAGGAGCGGTTTGGGCCCAGGGCATCACCGGTGGGGAAGTGCCGGTTGGAACCGGCCTGGACTGCGGGGGGACTACTGCCGGGAGGGCGGAATGGGCCGGGGGCTGGACCGGAGCCTTAGCCGGCGCCGGCCTGACCGGGGATACAGCCTTCGGTCCGGCCCCGGCCCGCAACGGCTCGGGAACCGGCTGCGTGATCCAGACGGCCGCCAGCGCCGCCGCCGCGGCCAGCACCATGGCGGCCACCAACCACCAGCGGCCGGTAACATTGAAAAAGGCCTGGATCCGAGCCAGCCGGCCCGGCACTGCCTCGGGCTGGTTCAGCCAGTCCGGCAGGGTGCTTCCGGCAGCCGGCTCGGCTTCGGTCTCCAGGCGCTTGAGGGCGGTCAGGATACTGCTCAAGTGGCCTCCCGCGGCACGGCCCGCTGAATCGGCGCCAAGGGGCGCAAAAGAGGGATGGCCAGCTCGGGCCGGGTATTGTAGAGGGCGATCTTGGTCTGGGGGCCCACCACCCCGTCGGCCGGCAGCCCCACGCGGGTCTGGAAATCGACCACGGCGCGCCGGGTGGCATCGTCGAAGCCCGCACGCCTGTCGATGTCCGTGTAGCCCAGTTCGCGCAGCATCGTCTTGAGGTTGAGGACCGCAGCGGCCCCGGCCTCGCCCGGAATCCGCCCGCTCAGGGCGTAATAATCGCGCCACAGCACATAGGCCTTGCCGGTCCAGGTGGATTGAAGCCCATCATGAGTCAGTGGATGACGCTCCCCCCGGGCACCGGCCAGCAGATAGCGATCCGCCTGTACGCTGCAAAGCACGCCGTAACGGTCCTCGCTCCTGTCCAAGACCAGGATCGCCGGCAGGTTGAGCCGTTCCACCATTGGCAGGTCGTCCACCGGATAGACCGCCAATCCCAGCGGTTCACAATACGCTTCGAGAAAGGAAGGATCATCGGCCGGGGACCGGTCCGGCACCACGGCGGCCAGATTCCAGAGCGCCAAAAGGGCTTCCAGGGCCTGGCGGCGGTCCAAGGCCCAGGGGTCCTGATGGATCACGCTTGCGGCCGCGGCGGTCTCCTGCAAGGTGGCCGGGGCCGCTGCGGGCGTCCGGGACGCCACCGAAAGGCGGGCGAGATTCCGCTCGGCCGGCCGGTTCACCTTCAGGTTGAGCCCCAGGGCCAGCAGCGCCGCCAGCAGCGCCGTGAGCAGAACCGGTGAGGGCCATGGGCGGGAGCTGCGCACCGGGGCGTCTGTTTGCAGTTCTCTGACGGCCCGGCGGGCCATAGCGCGGTCGACACGCCCGGCACCGGAGGCATAGGCGCATATCAGGGCCCGGTCGCATCCCAGGTTGATCCGGCGGGGAATCCCCTTGGAAAAGGCGAAGATCACCCGTAGCGCCGCGGCGGTAAATGCCACCGGCACTCCGGCGGCGGCCAGGGCTAAACGGTGGCGGATATAAGCGCCGGTCTCGGCCGCGGTCAGGGGTTTCAAGCGGCAACTGACCGTGATGCGCTGGCGCAACTGGCGCAGCTCGTGGGCCGCCAGGGTCGCTTCGAGCTCCGGCTGTCCGGCCAGGATGATGAGCAGCAGCTTACTGCGGGTGGTTTCCAGGTTGGAAAGCAGGCGGATCTGTTCCAGCACCGCCCGGTCGAGGCGCTGGGCCTCGTCGATCATCAGCAGTGCGGTGCGCCCGGCGGCCTTTTCCCCAATCAGAAAGCGGTTGAGTTCCTCGACCAGATCCTGGAGCCGCTCGCCGCCCTTTTCCAGACCGAAGTCGCGGTTGACCGAGCGCATCAGATCCAGCGGATCGGCCGGGGGGTTGAAGATGTAAGCCGAGTTGACGCCGGGGTCCAACTGTTCGAGAAACGCCCGGCACAAGGTGGTCTTGCCGCACCCCACCTCTCCGATCAGGGTGGCGAACCCGTCCCCGGATTGCACGGCGTAGGCCAGGTGCGCCATGGCTTCGCGCTGGCTGCCCCCCATGAAAAGGTAAGCCGGATCCGGAACGAGACGGAAGGGGCGTTCCTTGAGTCCGAAATGGTGCTGGTACATGGTTTTCGATCCCGGCTGGCAGTTGGTCCGCGGCATGCAGCATAGTGCCGGCGGGCCGAAAATTCAACGGGCAGGAGGACCGGAGGCGTTCCTTGCCAACTCCCGCACCATCCAGCGTTCATACCAGGTGGTGCGCAGGCCGGCTTCGACAAACCCGTTGTGGCCGCCATGGGCATGGATGACGCGCCTGACATGGGGATTGTCCGGCAAGGAGAGCAGATCGGCCACCGGAATCACCGGATCGTCTGCCGCCGAAACGATCGTCGTGGCCACCCGGATGCGTTGATAGACGGCCGGGGTGACGGCGTAGGCGGCCAGATACGTGTCGGCGTCCGGATAGGTGCTGACCCGGGGGATGAGATGATCCGTCATCTGCATCAGGCTCATGTGCGGATCGAGGCCGGAAAAATCGTAGCGCCCCGGGAAAAGGGCCTGCTTGCGCCGCAGGCTGCGCTGCCACTTGCGCCGGAAGTACCAGCGCAGGGCCGGATGGCGGTCGATGCAAACGGTGGTACCAAGCGGATCGATGGCCGGACTGACGGCCACCACGTGGCTGAGATTCGACGGCGCCGCTGCGGCCCAGCGCGCCGCGATGCGCAGGGCGAAGTTGCCCCCCAGGGAAAAACCGCAGATCCAGACCGGCAGATGGGGCGTGGCAGCGGCGGCCTGGGCCGCGGCTTCGACCACCTCGTCGAGGTAAACGGCCAGAAAGACTCCCGGGTTCAGATGATGGCTCGGCCCGTGGTCGCGCAGGTTCAACCGCAGGATATCGCACCCGGCCCGCCACAGGGTACAGGCCGTGGTGCGCACGTAGGTCGAATCGCTGCTGCCCTCCCAGCCGTGGATCAAAATCACCCGGGCCCGGGGGGAAGGATGGGCCGTATGAAAGGCCAGCAGCCGGATACCGCCGGCAACATGCAGGATCAGCCGCCGGGACCGTTTCAGAACGTGCTCGCTGCCCCGGGCGCGCAGGCGCAGACTGGCCAGAACGGTCTGAACGGCGCTTGAACGGATCCCGGGGGGGGGGATGGAATGGTTGTGGTAAAGGGTTGTTTTGCATCCGCCTGGCGACGGGTCCTATCCGCTGAAGGATATCCTCGGTGTCGATTCGTTTACAAAATCGCCGGGCGGCCCTCCAAAAGATCGGCCCGAACGGCGTCAAACCCCGGCGACATTACCCCAAGGCATCCTTTTTTTCAAACGCTACGGCCAATTTTTTAAGCAGATCTTCCAGGCGCATCGGTTTCAGCAGATAGTCGAAGGCACCCAGCTTCATTCCCTCGATGCTGGTTTCCACCGATGCATGGCCGGTGAGCAGGAGAACCTCGACCGTGGGCTGGCGCTTCTTGATGGCCCGCAGCACCTCGATGCCGTCCATCCCGCCGGGCATCTTGATGTCGAGAATCACGACATCGAAAGGCTCCTGATCCAGCATCCTGAGGGCGTCCTCGCCGCTGCTGACCCCGCGGGCCGTCATGTTGCGTTTGCGTAGGCGATTGACGAGGGTTTCGAGAAAATCGACCTCATCGTCCACCACCAGAATCTTGCGCTCTTCCATGGCCCTCTCCTCACTTTTTTTCCGGCAGAACGATCGGCAGGTGCACCGCCACCCGGGTGCCGTGGGGTTCCACGTTTTCCATCAGGATCCGGCCCCTCATCTTCTCGATGATCTGATAGCTGATGGCCAGACCGAGGCCGGTGCCTTTTCCCGGATCCTTGGTGGTAAAGAAGGGATCGAAGACCCGGTGACGATGCTCGGGAGAAATCCCCGGCCCGTCGTCGGCGATCGAAACCACGATCTCGTCCCTGGTGCGCGTGGTGGCACACTGGATGACGCCGTCCTTGCCGATGGCGTCGATGGCGTTGTTGAGCAGGTTGAGGAAGACTTGCTGCAACTGGCTCTGATCGCTGGCGATAACCGGCAGATCGGACGCCAGGTCCGAGGCGATGCGGATGTTGTTGATGCGCGCGTGATTTTGCAGCAAGTCCAGCGTCTGCATCAGGATCTCGTTGACATCCACATCGTCGAGATGGGGTTCCATGCGGCGGGCGAACCCGAGCATGTTGTGGGTGATCTTACGGGCCCGCTCCACATGGTGCTCGATCTTTTCCAGCGAGCTGCGATACTCGGTTAGATTGGGGCTTTGCTGAAATTCCTCATCGTCGAGCAGATCGCGCATCCAGCCGGCCTTTTCGCCGATGACGGCCAGGGGGTTGTTGATCTCGTGGGCGATGCCGGCCGCCATCTTACCCAGGGCGGCCATCTTGTCGCGCTGCAGCAGCTGCGCGTTGAGTTCGTTCAGGTCCCGGTCCGAAGTCTCCAGCCGGGCCACGATCTGGCGGGTAGTGATCATGGTGGCGATCATGATGGCCACACAGCCGAAGAGAATGATGACGATCTCTGTCTCCCGGGTCTGGATCAGGCCGCCCATCTGTTCGTTGCCCCCCTGGCTGACCACCAGCAGCCAATCCTTGCTCTTGAGCCAGGCCCCGGCCACGAACTCCACCGACCCATCCGCGTTCTCGCGGCGCAGCACGTTGGCCCCCTCACCGAAGCTGCGGGGTTGTAGCGGGGCCTGGTCCAGCACCTGGCCCCCGAAGCGCGGCTCGCTCTGGTAGATCCCCTCGGCGTTGATGATATAGGCGTCTCCCGACTGGCCGGCCTGGGCGCTGCGCACCAGGCGGTTGAAGATGTTCGAATCGATGGTCGCCCGCAGAATCCATGGACCGTTCGGACTGTGGCCCCTGATGGCGATGATAAAATGGGGCAGTTGGCGAAACCCGGTGTAGACATCGCTGATGTACTTGCCCCGGCTCATCACTTCGCCGAACCAGGGCTGCTGGTCGTAGCGCAGCCCGCTCAGATTGTAAGGGCCGGCATAGGCCAGATGGCGGCCCTGGCCGTCGATGACCCCCAGATCCACCAGCCCCAGACCGTCGGAGCGGCGGTTGATCATCTCGAAAAGCCGGTTGAGGGCCTCGGTTTCCCGCAGTTCCTCGAAGCTGTGGGTGTCCACGATAATCGAAAGGATGGTGGCCCGTTCGTGCAGAAAGACATCCACCGCATTGCTCTGGGAGCTGGCCAGGTGACGCACCTGGTCCTGAATGCGGGCCTCGAAGACCTTGACGTACTGAAAGTAGATCACGGCGCCGAGAATCACCAGGGGCGCGATGGAAACCACCAGGGTGATGGCCGCCATGCGATGCTGCAGGCTGCGGTACAGTTTGGTTTTCATCGCTCGCTCTTTTCTCCGCGGCAACCGCCCGGACGCCGCCGCACAAAAAAATCCCCGGCGGTCAGGTTTACTTTGCCGGCAGCATGGCGCCGGTCTCCATCAGGTTGCGGTGCAGCTCGAAGCAGCGGTTCAGGTCATGGCGGATATGCCCCGGCGGAGCACAGGCCAGATAATCGTTGAGATAGTCGCGATAGCTGGGATGGGCACAGTTGTCGATGATGGTCCGGGCCCGCTGCATGGGCCCCAGGCCGCGCAGGTCGGCCAGGCCCTGTTCGGTGACCAGAACCTGGACCGAGTGCTCGTTGCTGTCCACGTGGGGCACCATGGGCACGATGGTCGAAATGCGGCCGCCCTTGGCGATGGAAGGGGCCATGAAAATCGACAGGTAGCTGTTGCGGGTGAACTCGCCGCTGCCGCCGATTCCGTTGACGATATGACTGCCGCAAAGGTGCGAACTGTTCACGTTGCCGTAGATGTCCGCTTCCAGTGCCGTATTCATCGCCACCACCCCCAGGCGCCGGATAATCCCTGGATGGTTGGAAATTTCCTGGGAGCGCAGCACGATGCGCCGTGAGAAAAAATCGATCTTGTCCACCACCTCGGCCAGTTTTTCGGTGGTGATCGTCAGGGCCGTGGCGCTGGCCCCGAGCAGCTTGCCCTCGAGCATCAGATCGATCATGGCGTCCTGGTAGACCTCGCTGTACATCTTGAAGGGCGGAATCTGCGGGTGGTTCCCCAGGGCCGCCAGGACCCCGTTGGCCACGTTGCCCACCCCGGCCTGCAGCGGCAGAAAATCGGCCGGGATCCGCCCGCAGCGCATCTCGTTGATCAAAAACTCCACCACATGTTCGGCGATGCGCCGCCCGTTTTCATCCGGGGCGCTGAAGGCGGCCACGTCGTCGAAGGCGTCGTTTTCCACCACCCCGACGATCTTGCGCGGGTCGACCACGGCGTAGGGGAACCCGATCCGGCCCAGCGGGTCGTAGATCTGAATCGGCGTCCGGTGCGGCGGAAGGGGCAGGGTCAGGATATCGGCCATCTCCCGCAATCGCGGCGAGTGGCGCCGGTTGATTTCGATCACCACCCGTTCGGCACACTGCAGATAGGTGGGCGAGGCCCCGATGGAAGTGGTCAGAAATACCCGCCCGTCCGCCGTAACCTCGGTGGCTTCGACCACCGCCATGTCGATGCGGCCGAAAAAACCGAACTGGACCGTCTGGGGGACGTGGGACAGATGCATGTCCACGTATTCGACGCTGCCGTCGTTGATCTGCCGGCGCATGGCGGCGCCGCTCTGGTATGGGGCGCGCCAGGCCACCGAATCGGCCCGGGCCAGTTCGTCATCGATGACATGGCCGCTCGAAGCCCCGGTCAGCACCCGGACCTTGAACGGGCGCCCGGCCTCGTGTTCATTGCGGGCACGGGCCGCCAGGGCCTGGGGCACCACCTTGGCGGCCCCGGCCGGTGTAAATCCACTAAAAGAGACAGTTTCACCGTGCTTCATTTCGGCCACTGCCTCTTCGGGCGTCAGGATGGGAAAACCGTTGATGGAAGGCATGCGTCCTCTCTTGATGTTTTATTGAAATCGAATCGTGGCCGGCGCCACATGAAAAACCATTTTTTCCCGACTGGCCAGACCGGTTTTTACGAATCCGGCCGTAAACAGAGACGCCGCACTTCACGGATGAGGTTTTCGATGCTGTTGGCGCCCTTTTCAACAAAGGCCGCAGCCCGGGTCATCTGCTGGGCCGAGCCGTTCCAGTCCGACAGAAAAGTATGAATCACCAGGGGAACACTGGGCGCCTGGCGCTGAAAGGCCTCGATCAGCGACGGGCCGTCCGCATCCGGCAGGTCCGGATCCAGGACCACCAGATCGGGCTTGGGTTTCTGTTCGAGGCTCTGGATCAGTCCGCGGGCGCTTTCAAAGGCTTGCACCTCGAAACCGGCGGCCGCAAGTTCACGACTCAGAAAACGGCGTACATTGGGATTGCGGTCCGCCACGAGGATTTGAAAGCGTGGGATCACCTCAGGCGGTCCTTTCCGCGGTCAGATCAATGGTCATTTCGTACTCCGCGCCGCCGGCCCGCTTCACGGAAAAGCCGAGTTTGCGGCCCAGCGCCAACATTTCGCCGTTTTCCGCCAGAACCACGCCCCAGACCTTCTCGATCCCATGATCCCGGGCGATGGCCAGGCAACGCTGGAGCAATGTGGCGCCGATCCCCAGCCCCTGCCAGGCATCACTTACCAGGATGGAAAATTCCGCCAGCCTCGGGTTGCGGGTGGCAATCACCCTTCCCACGCCGACCATCCGTTCTTTTTCCGGATCCGGCCGGATGGCCACCAGGGCGATTTCCCGGTCGTAGTCGATCTGGGTCAGGCGCACCAGCATGGATGGCGACAGGTGCTTGATCGGCGAAAAAAAGCGCAAATAAACGCTGCGCTGGGACAAAGCTTCGAAGACCTCCAGCAGCATGGGGGCATCCTCGGGGCGGATCGGCCGGATAAAAACCTCCAGCCCCCCTTTGCACACGGTGTGGGTCTCATACTGCCAGGGATAGGCGCTGATGGCCATGTGGTGCGGCGCGCCGAGGGCCGCTGGGGCCAGGGTCACGTCCACGTCTACCGCCCACGCCGAACCGGCCGACAGGCATAGGGGGTCGATTTTCAAATCCTTGATCTGGGGAAAATCGCTCACCAACTGTCCCAGCCGGATCAATATTTCCTCGATCAGAAAGAGGTTTCCCCCGTCCGGGCCATCCTTCCCGGCCAGAAGCTGGTAGACGCGGGTCTCTTCCATCAAACGCCGGGCCAGAAGACGGTTGAGGGGCGGAAAGGCCATGGCCCGGTCGGCCATCACGGACGCATAAGGGCCGGCCCCGCCGAAAACCAGAAGGGAACCAAAATCCGCATCGCGCCGGGCCCCCAGAAAGAGGTGGCATTCGGCTGCTGAAGACAGGCCGCCCGGTGGCAACGGTTCGGCACCCGGCGATGCGGGAATAACGGGGGGAATCCCGTAGGCCCCGATCAGGGCACGAGCCTGGCCGCTGCTCAACCGGTATTCGCCCGTCAAAGATTTTGGCAGAACCGCCTCGGCAGCGGTGCGGTCATAGGTCAGTTGCCGAGCAATACGTGAGGGAACCGCCTGGAGCATTTCGATGTTGCGCCCGTGGTGGACCAGGTCGGTATACGCGCGCACGGCCCGTTCGGGGGTATCGAAGGTAATGACCCCGGCCTGGTTGAGCAGCTGGCGGGCCGGGTCCACCCGACTGCCGCCCATCCAGACGGTGAAGACCGGATTGGGCCGGCCGGCCAGCAGTGCGGTCAGACGCTGGGCCAGCTGGACCGGATCGACCGGCCCCACCGGCGCGAAGATCAGCAGCAGGGCGTCGATCTCCCGTGCCGCCAGGCAGATTTCCACTATCTGGCAGTAGATCTCGGCCGCCACGCTTCCCGGCACATTGATCGGATTGGCCCGGTTCCAGCCGGCCGCAAGTACGGCGTCCAGGCTCTCGAGGGTCCCGGCGGTCAGGGTGACCGGATCCAGCCCGCGGTCGCAGAGGACATCGGCGGCCATGATGGCCGGGCCGCAGGCGTTGGTGACGATGGCCAGCCCCTGCCCCACGGTGCGCGGCTGCTTGGCGAGCAGTTCGGCACAGTCGAACAGCTCTTCGAAGGTCTTGACCCTTAAGATTCCGGCGCGCCTGAAGGCGGCCTCGTAAACGTCGTCGTGGCTGCCCGGGGCACCGGTATGCCAGGCCACGGTTTGCGCCTGGGCCTGGTTGCGGCCGGCCTTGAGGGCGATGATCGGCTTGACGCGCGACACTGAACGGGCCGCGCTCATGAACTGGCGGATGCGCTGCAACCGCTCCACGTAGATCACGATGGCCGAAACCTGGCTGTCGCTGCCCAGCACATCGATCAGGTCGGCAAAATCCACATCCAGCATCGACCCGACGCCCACACAATAGCTGAAACCGATCCCCTCGCGCTGGGCCAGATCGAGAACCGCGGTGAGAATGGCCCCGCTCTGGGAAATCAGGGCGATGCGACCGGTCGCGGGAATCGAATCGCAAAAACCGGCGTTTTAAACCGGCGCGGGTGTTGACCAGTCCGGCGCTGTTGGGACCGATGATGCGAAAACCCGCACCGGCGGCCTCTCGGATGGCGGCCAGGATGCCCCGGCCCCCGTTGGCCGTTTCGCGGCCCTCCGGAGAGACGATCAGGGCCCCGGCCATTCCCATGGCGGCGCACTCGGCTATGCGGGCCGGAGCGTCTCCGATGGGTCCGGCGATAACGGCCAGATCGACGTCGCGCGGCAAGGCGGACAACTCAAAACGGGAGCACCCGCCCGTTTTCGGGGCCGCCTCGAACCCGACGGGGTAAATATCCCCTCGAAAACCGCTACCTTTCAGGTTGGCCAGCAGAAAGGTGCCGAGGCCGTTGTTGTCGCACCCGGCACCGATGACCGCCACCGACCGGGGGCTGAGAATTCGATCTAGATTTTCGGCGCTCATCGCATCCCAGTCATCATTCAAGTCAGGCAATGGGCCTTGGCTTCCATGGGTCCTGAAGCCATCCGTTTCGATAACCCCGATGAGACCCTGGTCCGCAATTTTCTCAGGTCACCACCCACACGCTGTGCTGGCGTGCGGCGACGATCACCTTGTTCGTCACCCGGCCGATGAAAAAGTCCTTCACGCTGGACTGGCCCCGGCGGCCCAGGACGATGGTGCCGAAGTTGCCGCTTTTGGCCTCTTCAGCGATGGTGGCGGCCCGGCTCACAACCCCCTTTGATCACCTGGGTGCTGATATGGTCCGGGGCGAATCCCTGGGCCTCGAGACGCCGCCGCGCTTCGGCGAAGACCTTATCGATCTGGGCTTCTGCCTCGGCCAGACATTCGGCCGAGGCGGCAAAACGCCGGGATGTCAACTCAGCGGTGGCGCGGCCGCGAATCGCGTTCAACAGATGCACGTGAAAGTCGCGCCCACCCAGCCTCTGCGCCACGAAATCCAGGGCATGCATGGCGCACTCGGACCCGTCCAGGCCCACCAGGACCCGGTCGTTGGGCGCCCGTCGGCCGGCGATGAGCACCGGCAGAAAGGTCAATTTTTCGATGAGCTTGGCCGCCACGCTGCCCACGACCACCGGTCTCATGGCACCCAGCCCGCGGCGGCGGATGATCACCGCGTCGTAGCCGCTGCCCGCCTCGCGGATGATGTCGCGCGCAATGCCCTGTTTGCGCTTGCGGATCATGATCTGGATGCGATCCGCATCATAGCCGTGGTTCTGCAAGATCTCCCTGGCGTGCTGCATGTAGGCCTGGATCATCTTCTTTTGCTCGGCCTCCCAGGCGCGCATCGGCGCGGCGACCTTGACCGCCTTTTGAACTTTTTCCAGGTCGTAGTAACACTCCGGCACGCTGTTGAGGACATGCAGCAGCACGGTGTCCATCTTTTGGAAGGGCTTGAAACGGGCGATATAACGTACCGTTTCGAGACTGCGTTCCGAGCCGTCCAGGGCCATCAGGATGCGTTGTGGACGTGTTCTTGGCATGACATTCCTCCTTGGTTGATCCGCCCGGTTTGTTACCGGCGGCATGACGGCCGCCGGGCCGGCCCGGTTGTTGTTACAGTAAGGTAAAGCAATGGCCGTACCAACCATGCAAAAGGACAAGAACCTGGACAGTCAAGGCTCAGGCGGTCGAGGCTCGGGCCTCTGCAACATCGGCTGTCCGATTCTTTTACAGGGTGTAAATCGGTTCGATTGGATCTTGCGCATATGATGCCGCCTGCCTGGCAATGGCGCAGCAGCAAGGAGTGGATTTGACTGGGGCGGATGAAGGATTGGCCAACCGTGGAAGAGAGGATCTGTCTTCGGTTCACCGGATCGAAGCACCTTTATCGAATCGGCGCTCCAGCTCATTCAAGCGCCGGTTCTCGGCCCGGTGGTAGATCCAACGGTCCACGCCCATCGCAAACACCATCAAAACAGGAACGAAGGCCGCCACGGTCGCCGGCAGCCATCCGCGTACCCACCACAGCCCCAGAAGCAACGCCAGAGCCCCGGTCAACCCGGCGGACCGGGGGCGCAATGGCGCCGGTGACAAGGTGCGGCTCCAGAAGGTGCCCGGGCCCGTGGCCACCACCACCGCCCGGCCGCTGCCGACGACGATGGTGGTGCCGCACCAGAGCATTGAAGACTGGGATGACCGGTCGGTTTCGATGGCGATGGGGGCCGCGCTTTTGGCGACCTCCAGCGGACCGTCGAAAAAAGACTCGTCCGCCATAACCCCCTCACCCTCGATAAGACGGGCATCGGCCCAGATGCGGGCGCCCGGCTCGAAAGCCAGCAGATCGCCTGGAACCAGTTGGGCCGGGTCCACTGCGGTGGCCCGGCCCTCACGCACGGCCATGCCGGAACTGACCAGCCGGCGGCGCAACCGCCGCCGGTGTCTCTCGCTTTTCAGGGAATAGAGCCAATGAACCACCAGGTTGACCAGGGGCAGAGCCAGCAGAACCGTTCCCCCGGTCCAGTCGCGAAGCAGAAAAAGGCCCGCTCCCGCCGCCAGGAGCAGGATCAGCATGGGCGCATTGAAATTGCGCCACCCAAAGGCCGGCTTGGCTTCCAGGGGCGCTGGCAGATTGGCACCGTAACGGCGCAAGCGTCTTCGGACCTGGACAGCGCTCAGCCCTTTGCGGCCGTCTCCGCCGAGCTTGTCCAATACCGACCCCGCGTCCAGTGCATGCCAGCCGAAGGGTTGGGTCGGACCGGCTGTCCCGCAAGCATTTTGATTCATAACCATTTCCTGTCGTACCGGTCCGAACGGCATCCAGCATCGATCAGGTGTCGAAAATCTCGCGCAGGTTCTCTTTGTGGTCCACCATGTAAAGCAGCTTGCCCTTTTCACGCAGAGCCTCGAGCAACGCCGGCACCCGTGAACGTTCCAGGCCGAAGCAGCGGATATAGACCTTGCGGTAGCCCTCCGGCACCTGGTCGTAGGAGGTCAGGATGCTCAACAGCCGGCCCTGATAGTTTCGAATCACGTCAGCCACCGCCTTGATCGATCCCGGCTGGTCGGTCAGCAGAAAAGCCAACTGTATCCCTCGCTGTCCCAAGCCGGTCAGGGCGATAATCAACTTGTTGATTTCGACCTGGGTGATAATGCCCACGATGCGGTTCTGGCCGTCCACCACCGGGGCTCCCGAGATCCGGTGACGCAGCAGCAATTCGGCCGTTTCTTCAATGGTAAAATCCGGCGGAACGCTGATGGCCGGGGCACTCATGATCGAGGCCACTTTGATCTGGGAGATGAGGTAAAACAGCTCGTGGACTTCCAGGGCGGTGGCCTCCGAGGCCGAGGCCCGCTTCAAATCACGGTCCGTCAACACGCCCACCAGACGTCCCTTGTGCAGCACCGGCAGCATGCGCACGTCGTTTTGCTTCATGACCTTGATGGCCTTTTCCATCGAGTCCTGATCTTCAATGGTGACCACCTCGGTTTGCATCCAATTTTTGACCAGCATCGGCTACCTCCTTTTTTCTGGCCGCAGGCTGAGCAGCGGCACCGGGCAGCGGCGGTACATCTTCTGGGCACAGGAGCCGACCACGGTATCCGCCAGGTTCCCGCGGCCTTTGGTGCTCATCACCAGCAAATCGGCATTTTCGACCCTGATCTGTTCAAGCAGAACCTGGTACGGCACCCCCGTCTCTACCACGACTTTGGAGGGGATATCCTCGGCATTGGCTTCGGATAGAAGCGCGCGCAGGCGTCTCAAGCGCTCCTGATTTTGGCTTTCGATGTACTGTTCGGCGGTAAACTCCGTCTGTCCTACCAGAACCCTTTCGACCGTCTCCACATCACGCCGGTTCAGCACATTGACCAGAATCAGGCTTGCGCTGAGACGCCGTGCCAGAGCTGCGGCGTGGGCCACGGCGTTTGAGGAAAATTCCGAAAAATCGACTGCCACCATGATGCGCTTGTAAAAATTCATAGCCGCCATCCTTTGTCCAATAGCTTTTGGTGGGACCGATCGACCTTTATTGCCACTGATTTCATTGCAAGCCTTGTGCCATCAACGCAAGCCCAGCAAGGCGCATAACAGGCTTAAATCAAGTGACAAAAAATACTTACCGGCCATCGCCGGCAAAAGGAGTGTCCACTATCTTTACAGGCTGTAAACGGGAAAAAATGAAAAGAACCTTCAGGCGCTTAAGAAATCTTTCAGTGCGGGACCGGGGTGCTCAACTCGGCTTCGATCAGGGCGTGCAGGTTGTTGTTGCGCCCGAGGCCGGGCCGCAGTCTGCCGTTGACGATGAAGGTCGGTGTGGCGTCCACCCCAGCTTCACGGGCCGCCAGCATATCTTCCAGCACATCGGCACGGTGCTTTTCATCCCGGATGCACTGTTCAAATTGCCCGCCGTCCATTCCCAGGGTTTGCGCCAGTTCGACCAACCCGGCCTGGTCGAGGTCTTTCGGCGCCTGGAACAGCAGATCCTGGTATTGCCAGAAGTCTCCCTGATCATGGGCGCAGCGGGCCGCCTCGGCCATCTGGAAGGAGGCCTGGTGGCGCTCGAGAGGCAGGTCCTTGAAGACCCATCGAATCCGGCCCTCGTAGGTCCGGCGCAGGCCGGAGACGACATCGTGGGCCTTGCGGCAGGCCGGGCAAAGATAATCGGAAAATTCCACCACCGTGACCCGGGCATCGGCGGGTCCCTGGCTCGGACTGGCGCCCAGAGGCACCTGGGTCAGGGGAAGGGGCGGTTCGCTTAGAAGGATCTCGACTTTCCGGCCGCTTCGCAGACCGTCCACAAAGGTGTTCAACGCTGTGGTGATCCTGTTGCGGCCCAGATGCTCGCTGATCCGCTTCCGCAATTCGGCCTTCGGTCCTTGCCAATTGGAAACGATACCCGGATTGGCCGCCAGATAGGCATCGATATCCCCGTCCGAAACAGGTGCCACGTCCTTGACGGCCGCTACGCGCAGCTTCTCCACCGTGGTATCGAGTCGCTGGGCTTCCAGTTCAAGAAGACGCTCCTGAATGATCTGGTCGAGCTGCTTGACCTTATCCTTGTATAGGCCCATGCGCGCATCGTAGATCCGGCCCGCCATGGTGCGTTCCAGATCCGCTGCCGTGATCGGTTTGCCGTCGACCCGGGCGACGACGGCCGGCTGCGCATCCGCACGGGAAGGATTGCGCTGCGGCAGGTTTTCGGAGGTAAAAGGCGCCAGGGAAAGGACCATGAAAAGGAGGCCCAGGGCCAAGGCTTCCCAGGCACGCGAGGGGCGAAATACCAGGACCGCCAGGGCCACCACCACCACCAGATTCAGCATGCAGATGGGGCAAAAAATACGATGGGCGACCAGGGCGTAAAAGAAAGTGGCCTCCACCCCGACGCCGGCCATGACCAGACGAAAAGTCCATGTGGGTGCTTTGAGAATGCACCCGAGCAGCACCACATAGTAGGCGATGCCCCAAAGTGCCACGGGCTGCCCGAAAAGCGAATAGGCCGCCGTGTCCCGGCAACTGCCGCCGACAAAGCCGCAAAGATCGGCCAGGGCGGCTAAATATGGTTCGGCGGAGGCCAAAACAGCCACGAGCAGGCCCATCGTCCCGAGCGCGATCAAGGCGCGCTGTCTGTTGTTATCTCTTTTCATGATCTGTCTGAAATTCCGCTTTCCCGGATCGGTTCATGATTCCGAACGCCACCGGCGGCAGCCACCGGCCGCGAGGCTCACTATCGCAATAGGGCAAGGCGCCGCTTGTACATCGATGAAGGTGAAAACCGGCGCACCGTCCGGAGGTTTCTTTACCACATGGGAAAATACCGCGCAATCAAGCTGGGAAACGTCTGAAAAAGGACGGCCTCGCGCGGAGGCGCGCAGTCCTGTAGAGGTGCCTCACACGGAGAGACTCAGCCATCCCTTCCCCGGATCATTCCGAAAAGCCTGCATCGAGGAATCTGAAGTTGATCCAAAAGGCGGGAAAAGGGCGGAAAACTGCCGGTTTCGCGCGGAGACGCTGAGACGCGGAGAGCAAAAGCATGTAAAGGTGTATTCCTGACAGGAGCGGAAGTTATCCGCGACCGAGCGTCCGCCCACTATGCCTTATCGCGGTTAAAAACCGATCCCACAAGGCCAGGTATCAAGTTGAAACCGCGTCATCACCGTTTCTTGAAGTGTTCGGCCGAAGTGGTGGGTGAGATGACCGAGCACCAAGGCTCTCTTCGATGATCTGGCCGATGCTGCGCCCCTGCCGAGCGGCCGTCTCCTTGAGTGCACGGTGCAAATCGTCATCCAGTGCAATGGTGATCCGGGATCTGCGCGATGAACGCTATTAAACGGCCGGGACGCTCGCTCTTTCCCCGTGCCGGGATAGTTGTCGCATGAACCGAGATACTCTATAAAAGGGGTGCAGGAGGCAAATGCATGCGATGTTCACCTAAACGTAAAGAGGCGGTTCATGTCTTGACATTGCCGAGGCTGGCAGCCTACAGCGCAGATGATGCGGGACATGGCTTCCATCCTTGAAAATTTTTTCGAAAAAAGACGAAATCAACTTTCACAGACACCGGGGGATTTCCATGAATGACGCTTATTTACCAGCCGCAACCAATAAAATGCCCTCCGAAGCCTGCTGCACCCCGGACCAGACTCTGTGTTGGCGCGCTCACGCCGTTCCCTTGCTGCTGATCTTGGCGCTGATCTGGATAATTTATGCCAACAGTTTCAATGGGACCTGGATCTTCGATGACGAACAAAATATCGTCGCCAATCCCCGTATTCATATGAAGGTTCTCGATTGGGAGGGGATTAAAGATGCGGCGTGCGGCTTGGGAGGCAAACGTGTCGACCGACCACTATCCTATATCAGTTTTGCACTTAACTATTATTTTGGTGGTCTGAGTCCCTGGGGCTATCACCTGGTCAATGTAATTATTCACAGTATTGCGACAATTTTTCTCTACCTCTTTATCTACGAAACACTCCATCTTCCCATACTACGGGGAAAATACGACAATCGTGCCGGTTCCATTGCCTTGCTGGCCACCGCCCTTTGGGCCACCCATCCTATCCTGGTTACCTCAGTGACTTACATCGTCCAACGCATGACCAGTATGGCAGGCATGTTCTATATCATGACAATATTTTTTTATCTTCAGGGTCGGATAGCCAGACAAAAATTAAAAAGAACAACATATTATGTATTGGGTGCAATTTTTGCGATATCATCGATGGCAAGCAAGGAGAATGTCTTCTTACTACCCCTTGTTCTTTTATTATACGAATTTTTGTTTTTTAAAAAAATGCAAACGGCTGGAATTCAAGTCAAATTCATAGTCGGTGTATTATTGATTTCGCTAATTGCTTCAATCTCGTTTTTAGTGGCAAATCCTTTAGATATTTTGTCTGGATATGATTATAGAAGTTTCAGCTTAACAGAGCGGGTTCTTACAGAGCCGCGGGTTCTTCTGAATTATCTCTCTCTTATTCTTTACCCGATGACTGACCGCTTTACTTTAATTTATGACGTCCCTATATCAACTTCTCTTCTGACCCCATGGAGTACTATGCCGGCCATTCTATTTTGGATAGCATGGGTATTATTAGGGTTATTTTTGTTCAGAAAAAATCGCATTATTTCCTTTTGCATGCTATTCTTTATCATAAATAACCTGATTGAAAGCTCTTTCATACCCCTGGAAATCATGTATGAACACCGTAATTACCTGCCTTCTGTCACCATATTTTTACTACTGAGCATGGCAACTATCAATTTCTACTACAATTTCGGTAAGAAAAACATATTCAAGACAGCTGTTGCTTGTATAATTTGTGTAACCATTGCCGGACAAGGGTATTCGGTTATAAAAAGAAATTATCTATTTAAACACCCGATATATATCTGGCAGGATAATATAGAAAAGTCGCCAAATTTAAGTCGCGTGCATTTAAACTTGGGCAAAACATATTATGATATGGGACTTTTTGAAAAGGCCAAAAATTCGTTTTTAAAAGATATAGAAATCTCTCGATATGATCGCCTTGATTTACAAGCAGTGCCATTTAACAATCTTGGCAATATTTATTTATTAGAGAAGGAGCCCGCAAAAGCCATCGAATTCTACAAGCGGGCATTATCAATTGATCCTTCTTATGAAAAGTCTATATTCAACCTTGTACATGCATACATTGAACAAAAAAAGTATGATGAAGCAGACAAAGTAGCAGAGGAACTAATAAATAGGCATCCTGAAGAGCCGAAAATATTAGGGTTAAAAAGTTTGATACTACTTCGGCAAGATAATTATTCCGGTGCAATAAAAATGGCTTATAAAACGCTACTGCTCAAAAATGATGAAAAAACGGCTTTAAAAGTCTTGGGAGAATCTTTTTTTAAACTGAAAGAATACAGACTATCAAAAATATATTGGACCTCATATCAGAAAGTCGATCAAGAAGATATCGAACCCTTATTGGCTTTAATACGATTGGCCAATGTAATGAGTGATGATTTATCATTACGCAAGTCGGTGATCGATCTTTTGCTTCTGAAAAAAAGGATTGGTTTCCGGAATATTAAAAACCGTATCGCCAATTTGGAGCAAAATGGTGAGGTTGTTTACAACAATAGTTTAAGGCATACTATCTGTGAAGGGCTAAGATTAGAGATTGAAGCTCTTTCGAGATCAAAGTAACGGTTTTAAAATCATTCTTGCCGTATGTTTATATCGATTTGATCTTTTAGCTCTACCGTCCTCATAGAAAATCCAAGGGATTCCCCACCTGGAGAATCCCTTGGATTTTATCGCTCTATACAAAAGACTATCAGCTACCGGCATAACCAGGATTTGGAGCTGTACACGATTTGTTCCAATCTGTATCTGTCTCATGTGCAACGGTAAATGTATAGGTTTCCTCTGTTGGTGCTGGGGCTGTTGCACCACTTGCATTAAAATCACCCAAATCTGTTGGTGCAGCGGTAAAAGCTTCAGTTAGAGAATTGCTGACATTGCTACCATTCAGCAACTGTTTGGAAAATTGCAGGTTGATATTTGAGGCATATGCCGCGCAGGCACCATCAAGTGCTTTATCCTTAGCATCCGCCTGCAAGTCGATAAACCTCGGAATGGCCACCGCCGCCAAAATCCCCAGAATAACCAACACCGCAATAATTTCAATCAAGGTGAAACCGCCTTGGGCCTTCTTTATGTCTTTTCTCAGCATTTTCCTTCTCCTTTCAAAACAATCTGTGCATTGAAGTTAATTTCGAGTCAATCCCCGAATGATGGAATGTATTTTTCCCCAAAATTTTTCCCACAATAAGACTATTTACCCTAATGCCTGCTCATTGTCAATGAGTGTCAATCAAGCCTAGTGGATACTTTGCCATTTTCGTGCCAGCCCTTAAACGATCTTAATATACTGATTTTCTTATTTATTTTTCTTATACAGACACAATCCGACATAAATTGAAGATTTTTAGGCCAAACAAATCTCCCAATCCTCTGATGTTTGATGGTTTTCCCCTCTGTAGCCACGTGGCCTCCAAAATTCAGGGAACCGATCAAAAGCGATTAGGAGAAGATACTATGGAATAGCAGCGCGAAATTTCAATTTTTAAAAAAAATTTTAACAGTAGTGACTAATTTTGTTTCCATGTTGTATAATATGATACTTTCAATGCCCGTTTCTCTTGAAAGCGATGAACGGTCAGAAATTATCTCCATCCACTATATGGAGTCCGAAAACATTTGATTGCACAGAATTAATTTTGAGGAGATACTTTCATGAGAAACGAAAAACGTACCGGGCATTATGCCGGTTTTACTATTATCGAGGTCGTGGCTGTGCTGTTGATCCTTGGCATTTTAAGCGCAATAGCGCTCTCTCGTATGCCTAACGTTGATCAGTTCTATCTACCTTCCCAGGTTGAAACCGTAAAGAATCATTTGCGTTACGCGCAGATAAAAGCCATCAATACCGACAACGCATGGGGTATATATTTCAACACGACCTCTTACTATTTGTTTCAGGGAACAGGTTCTACAACCCATGTCATCATTCCCGGAGAGTCTTCTTCAACGGTTGACCTGACTGCAAAAAATTCAGGTTTGACAATATCACCACCAACTGGAAACCGTGTAACGTTTGACGAATATGGAAGTCCTGGCGCAACGACAATCGTTGTCGCGACTAACGGTGGAAACATTACAATTACTCGTAATACAGGATTTATTCCTTAATTACTTTTATCTCTTTTCGTACGAGGTATAATATGATTGGTTCTAATTTTACAAACAAAATCTTTAAACTGAAAAATAATTTTGAAAGCCGGGCTTTTACTTTAATCGAAGTGATTGTTTCTTTGGTATTGATCGCTATATTTGGTACGATACTAACTGTTTTCATGAAAAATAGCCTTTCCCAAAGCTCCATGAATTTAATTCGTGTCAGAAACACTTATGATTTAAGTGAAGTAATGGAAAACATGACCGCATTTTATAAAGAATCAATGGCTTCCACGGATGACGCCAACCCTCTTAATACTTTTCGAAACAGTCTCGGCACAGCGGGCAATTCATACGATAATGATTATGGAAAGTATACTCTAAGCTACAATGGGTATATCTCTTTCAACTGTAGCGGCAAGAACTGTAACGAGACAAGCGGTACTGAAATTCTTAAAGTGACTATTACCGATCCTGCAAACGAACAGAAATTGACAGCTTTTTTTACCGAATGAAGAGCGTATCGGCTAATCAGCAGGAGTCTATCATGAAAAAACAAAGCGGTTTTACACTATTTGAGATTATTATAACCCTTATTTTAGTCGGTATTGTTTCTGCTGTTGCAGGCCTTGGAATAGTCTCTTTTGTTGAAGGCTACCTTTTTGTAAAGGACAATTCCATAGTTGCAGGAAAAGCTCAAGTTGCACTAGCAAGGATTACGAGAGAATTAATCGATCTTCATTCGATCCCTTCCCCGACATCAAATGCCGCAACCACTTCAATAACGTTCGACAAGGTTTCCGGAGCGACATCGATAGGTCTTGGCGGCAATGGGAATTCTGAGATTTTGATCGCAACCGGTACGGCTGGTTCGAATCCTTCTTTTAGTAGCGGCGACATCCTTGTCGACCAAGTCAATGGTTTAAGCTTCGATTATAAAAAAAGTAGTAATAATTGGAATCCCGCCGCTGATGACATCAGGGATCTATCGCATATTGTCATCAATTTATCAATGAGCAATGCAGGAGGGGGAAGTAATTTTACTTTTAGCACAGTGGTCAATCCTAGAAACAACGGAAACGCTGGTGGCGCCCCCATTCCAACCCCTGATAATCCACCAGCTTTCACTCAATCCTGCTTCATTGCTACTTCGGCTTATGGGAATTCTTCTCATCCCATGGTGGTGATATTGAGGCAATTCAGAGACCGCTATCTTAATACCTGGTCTATAGGCCGACGTTTTATCAATCTATACTATACCTATAGCCCTCGTATTTCTGGTATAATCGAAACCAATTCTTGTTTAAAAATTATCGTAAGAATTTTGTTGCTTCCCATTGTTTCAATATCATTTTTAATAATTTATGCAAAAGGAGCCATTCCTCTTGTCTTACTGATAACAGCTATTTCTTTTTGGGCTTTTATAAGATTTAAGAAAGCAAACAGAAGATCCGGTACAAAAACAGCAAAAAGAATATCACTGAAAAATTCTATATTTTTTAGCGACCATGGGTCCGTCCTCATCGGAATAATTTTTTCTATTTTAATTATATCTGTATTGGGCGTTGTAATGTTCTCTATGGTCGATACATCAAGCATGCGTCAAACGGTCGATAAGGTATCTAAGAATTCTTACTATCTTGCAGAATCAGGGTTCCGTTACGCCGCCAGCCAGTTTCTTCATTCAACGGATAGCAGCAATAATGGTCGTAACGATGACCAAAATGCAATGGCAAATACTCTCGACGGACGCACACTCAATATGACAGAAGGAGCCATACAATTAGAAGTAATACCGTTTTATCTGGTTTCTTCATCAGATCAGGCTGTTGGGGCAACCACCTTAAACGTACGATTCCCTGGTGCAGCACCCAATGGATTTTCAGTGCCTTCAACAGGCAAGCTCCAGATTCGTACACAGACTCGTCCAAATGCCTCAGCTGCTTATACAACTATCACCAAGCAATATCAATATACAAGTTTCAGTAGTAACATGTTTACACTATTGCCGTCTAATCCAATTACCACAGAAATACCAGAATGGACATCCGTTACCGTTATCGCAAATCCTTCCAGCCAGCAAAACATTACACCCGGATCAGCCGCTACTTTAGTGTTAAGCAACCCCGTGGCGAGTAGCGGATTTTTTATGCCACCAAAAAATGGAAAATTTCAAATTCAAGGGAATTCTGTCATTTATCGGTATGACTATTGTGAAACAGACAGCAATTCAAACACTTCTACATTGCATGGCATCTACGATTCCGATGATCCACAAAGCACCGATACTTTTAGCGTATCAACCACCACCGATATCATTCCTAACGATTTTTTTACGATAAAGAGTATTGGGACATATGCAGGCGTTAGCAGAACGGTCACCTTTATTACCCCAGTTGATTTTATGGATAGTTCCGATTCCGATACACAAAAGACTACATATTCAGACACTTTTGATACAAATCCGGGTACTTCTAATTCCGCCAGCAATTGGCACGATTCCGTATTTGGCTCACATGCGATAGCCACTGCATCAGGAGGAACGAAATCCGGCGATACAACAGCAAATAATGCCCTTAAAGTAACAGGAACATACTCCTACAATAGTGGTACTTCATTTTTTTCAGACGATATATTTTTGAGCTTAATTCCGCTTAAATGGAGTCAAAATTATGCCAATTTTCTGGCTTCTTGGCAAGCAAATGAAAAGACATTAAGCTACGATGCACAAGTCAAGCTCAAATTGCCTCAACATGATTACTATATGGGCGGGATTAATTTCCGGATGAAGTTATCGTCATCCTCTATTAGCGGTCTATCCAGCCTCGGCCTATCCCTTCAGAGGGGGCGCAATGGTTCAAGTTGTTTTTTGTTTTTTTGCACCGATGATGACGGCATCGACAATTCTCTAGTACCCGTTGACGACACTGCAACCATCGTATTATGGAGAAAGACAGAAGGGCAAAGCCATGGTCTTGACTGGATTGCCTATAAAATTATTGACGACTCAATAACCTTCAATAATGGTCAGTACCCATATTTTCAAAATGGTTCGAACTCATATTTCATAAGAGGCGAAAGCAGTGGCGCCCGGGCCGATATAACCGCCGTCAATACGAATGACAACGGTATCTCTGGATCGCTTTCACTTTCACTTTCTTCGCAATATTCTACATTTCAAACGAACGAAAAACTTTTTCAACTTATACTGCAAAACGATGTAACGGCGCAAGTGGATACTCCGATTTCCTCTTCATCTATAGACTACGACAGAGGACAAAATGAGATAAATGTTGGGGACATTATTCAAGGGCAGAGCAGTGGTGCCCGGGCACTTGTTGCCAATATCACTCGGACTCAATATTGGCAAGGCTGGAGGCGTTACTACAGAGGGACAATAACCATCTCTGAGTTTGAAGGTAGTTTCTATAATAACGAGTGGTTAGACGTTTATCGGCCTTATTCCAACTACAGCGCTCGTTTTGTTGCACTCGAATCTCTTTCTGACATTCTAACCAGCGGCACGCAATATATCAAAGACTGGACCACACTTGTATTACGAATTGAAGAAAAGATAGATGGAACCTATGGCAATGTTAACGATATCAGAGTTTATGTCGGAGATACTGATCAACATGGTAGTCCTGACGGCTCTCCTCTTGACTCAAAAAGATATGCCAATAAGCGCTGGAGCAGCCCCCCAACCACTGATGACATCAACTGGCCCCCCGAAGATGGTTGGTCTGATGACCAAGGGGCCTATCAGAGTACGGACCATTTTACATTGATACAAAACTGGAACCTGAATCCGTCTTTCTCAAGCACATTTTGGCTCACAGGAACTTCAGAAGAACCAAACTCTATCGTTCGAACAACAAAATATACAACTCATAGTTTATCTAATTTTACTCAAAATGAAATTGGGCTTCACACCTTTGGAGATGGTATGACAAACAATGCCTACTTTGATGACTTCGCAACCCAAATGGTAGGCGCGACCATAGGAGGAACTCAAGGATTCTCTTATCCTCTACAATATTGATTATAATGAAATAAATGTTATATCTCAACATATTCTATAGATATGCTTCAACAAACACTACTTATACTCAAAACAAGCCGTCCTTTTTTATGGCCAGGCATGCCTTTTGTATTTTGTATGGGATTACTTTATGGTCGGACTGATTCACCTCTAAACAAATTTCAGTTTTTACATAAATTTACACCTTTAATGATATTTCAGATTATCCTATTAGCCCTCCCTATATGCCTTTTTATTTTTGGATTCAACGATATTCAAGACCATATCGCTGATCGATTAAATCCTAGAAAAAGGGGATTAGAAGGTTCTCTACCGATTCAACAGCACGATCTGATCAAAATCACAGCACTGGCCGCTGCAGTCCTATTCTTTTTAAGTTCTATCGCCACGACCAACATTTTTAATATTTACTGCGCGGCTTCCTTGCTCGTTTTATCTTACACTTATTCCGCCCCGCCCTGGAGACTTAAAACCCGCCCCCCTCTGGATGTCATCTGTGGAGGGCTCATCGGCTTTTTCGCCCCATTCGGATTAGGCTACAGCTTTACTGGAGAGATAGGTCATTTCCCCCTTCAAGCTTATTACTTTACTTTTTGTGTCATGGGTTTTCACGCTTTTAGCACTATCATGGATTTTGAGGCGGACAGGCTGATCGGAGACAGAACGTTTGCCGTTGCTTACGGCAAGCGAATCGCCGCCTTGTTCCCGGCGGCCATTTTTTCATTCGGATTTATTGTCGTTCATTTGAATTATGTTAAAATTTTTTTTCTTTTCTGCCTTATTCTATTTATCACAACTGCAATTTATCCATCTGAACGATTGGCCAGATATTTTTTTTCAGCCATTTATGTAGTCTCGATAGGTGTTTTAGGGTTTTGGGCTGGGATACATTTTTTTTAACCAAGGGTGATGGGAAATGTATTACGCTTAGGTTGGAAAACTCTCTTTACATCAGCTCGCCAACATCCATTTCCACAAAGGTAAAATCACGATCTCTTTACCATCTTGGCGGAGTGTTTCCTCATGTCTTCCCGTCAGCAGGTAACCTTGGGGGCAGTCGAAATAGTTTAAAGCTTTTACCAGGCCGTTGATCTCGCGACGGCGCGTTTGAGGATCATTGATATCGTAGCAGACATTGGCGACAAATGGCCCATTTTCAGTTTGGCAGTAGAAGTCCACTTCCTGTTTTTGTAAAAAATAATATATTTCAGCGGTTTTTCGCCTCAAATGCAAAAATGCCGCATTTTCGTAAAGCCTTCCATGATCAGGTGATAAGGAAACATCAAAAATGGATTTAAATCCATTGTCTACGGCATAGATTTTCTTGGGGTTGCGCTGTTCTTCCCGAACGGAGTTTCTGAAAACCGGTACACTGAATACGGCAAACGCCTCCGCAAGATAAGAAAAATACTCGAAAAGAGTGTCTTTTCCGAGCTTGAATCCCTGAGATTTATAATCGTTGTAGAGTTTGTTCATACTAACAGCCGTGGCCATGTTCGTAAAGCAGTACTTTACAAGATGCTTCATCAGCGTCAGGTTTTGGATACCGTACCGCTCGACAATATCTTTATAGATAATCATGTCGGCGTAATCTCTAAGTATTTTTGACCTTATGGCCGGCAGTGCATTGATGGTCTCAGCAAAACCTCCTTGGTAGATGTAGTCATTGAAAGCATTAGCGATATAGCTCAACGACTTTGAAGAATTAAGGTTGACCTCAACACCCCGAAAGGACAGAAATTCGGAAAATGAAAACGGAAAGATTTCATAAATGATCGCCCGGCCGCGAAGAGAGGTGGCCAGTTCTGCGCTCATCAGTTTTGACGAAGAGCCCGTAATGAATATCTGAACGTTAAGGGTGTCATAAATTCTTCGGACAAACAGCTCCCAGCTTGCTACATTCTGAATCTCATCCAAAAAGAGATAGATGCGCTCTTCTCTCTTAGCCGGATGCAACTCGTAATAGGCCTCTACGAGGTCTTTAAGGTGGGACAATTGCAACGGAAAAAGTCTGTCGTCTTCAAAATTGACGTATACGATATTGGCAGGGTCACAGTTTTCCCTCAGTTTTTCAATGAGTTGGTAAATGATCGAGGTTTTGCCGCTGCGTCGCACGCCCACAAGCGAGACGATTTTGCCGGTATCCAGGGGGATCTGAACTTCCCGCGGTACTGTCGGAGGTAATTTTCTTTCCTGAAAGTCGGTGATGATCCTTTTGAAGGCCTCTTTCATCTTATATCCTTTGTATGGAGGACATAATAATGCTATTTTGTCCTTTTCGTCAAGGATAAAATACGGGACTCCGACAAATTCCGAACAAGGCAGGCGGACGTTTGTTGAATGTTGGCAGGGACACAGTCAGGACAAGGGAGGCTGCAGGACGTTCTACGGCCGTTTTACGCAATATTGCATTTACATTTCAACAAATCAGCGATGAATTTTCCATTCGGCATCAGTTCGGCATCGTCGAGTTCCGTCCTGACCGAAACCGGCAAATTGATGCTTC
Organism: Desulfobacterales bacterium; assembly: GCA_963668645.2. Taxonomy (GTDB): domain Bacteria; phylum Desulfobacterota; class Desulfobacteria; order Desulfobacterales; family UBA2174; genus UBA2174. The sequence continues at coordinate 155,689 of CAXXWC010000018.1, read as the reverse complement.
CTTCTTCTGTCGATAGTCACCGGCATGGTGTTTTCCTTTATCAGGCTCAACAAGGTGCCGTTTTGCTACAGGGTATGAAATGTTCGACAAAGCGTCAAGACGACACGGCGCGAAGGCGTTGAAGGGTAAATGCGAAATGCGAAGCCCAAAATGTCAGTGATCGCGGTTGAAAACCGCCCCCACAGTAGCCGAATAGCGGCGCCGGGCCCTGGGCACAGCCGCCAGCACCAGAGTGATGGCGCCGGCCACCATGATTCCAGACAGGCCGAGCCAAGTGGCGATGAGGCCCGGTCCGGAATGAACCCCGTAAAAGAGCCCCAGGATCGCGTTGACGGCAAAAATGCCGCAGACCACCGCCAACCCGGAGCGCAACACGATCATCTTGTCCGGGGTTTGGAGCTGCCGCCATCCATGGTGCATCAACAGCAGACCAGCCGCAAAAGCCGGTAAAAAGGCGTAAAGATGATCCGGAAGACGCAACCTCAACGAGATGACCGCGGTCAGGCAGCAGAAAAACAAGCCGGTACTCAAGACCAGAAGGCCCATTTCGGCCGGACCGGAGGGCAGCAGGTAACCTCCGGCCTGCCCGTGAAGGGCCGTACGGACGCCGTATTCCAGGCGGCCCGCCAGACCCCTGCGGCGCGGCAAGGCCGCCATGATGCGATGGTTGAGGCCAGGGGGCGGTTCGGCCGCCGGCAGGCGGCGCAGCGATTGGACGAGATATTTGGCCGAGTGTGCCGGTTTCATGCTTTTATATACACGGGGAAAAAGGCGATGGTCACATCGGTCGACTTTGAATTCAGCCACATCCCCTGCCAAGCTTTTCCCTGCCGCGTCTCATCGTCTCCGCAAGATCCCGGTAGGCGAACAAGGAATTGCACTGGCGGATTTTTTCACCATGCCGCTGGAAACTCTGTGGGATGAGAGATGAAATTCGAAGATCAAAATCCCGCGTAAATTCGACTCCGCCTCGCAATGCCGTCAGAGCTGCTCGGCGATCGATACGGTGCGGTCCCCGAGCAGGTTGACGTAGGAGGCCATCTCATTGTCGTACCAGCCGTAGATTACGGCCTGGGTCACGGGGATACGCAGGAGGGTATCGGGCAGGGCTTCGACGATTTTGGCGTCGAGGCCGGCGGTCTGCTTCAGATCGATGCAGATCTCCGCGGTGCGGGTATGGATCTCGTGCCCTTCGATAACGGCCGCGGCCCGCGGCGCGCCGATGATGTCCACCGATACGTTCTGCTTGTCGGTATAGTGCAGATAACCATTGGGATCGTCTGCCATCGCCTGGCGATAGACGTTCTTGATCATCAATGAACGGATCGACTCGCCGTCCGGCTCTTCTTGAAGATTGAGCACCAGAATGATCAGTGAACCGCTGCTGGTGGGTATGCGCACCGATTCGGCAATAAACCCGATATTGGCCATTTCCGGGATCACCAGACTCAAAGCCTTGGCCGCGCCGGTGGTGGTGAGGATGATGTTGTTGAGGATGCTGCGGTTCTTGCGCAGATCGGTCTTGCCGTTTCCAGGCATACGGTCTAGAACCTGCTGGCTGCCGGTGGCCGCATGCACGGTGGCCATGGAGGCCGATAAAATCCGCCGTGCCCCGAAATGGTTGATCAGCGGGCGCATCATGTGGGCCAGGCAGGTCGTGGTGCACGAGGCGTTGGATACCAGCCGGTGGCGCCGCGGATCGTACTGGTGGGCGTTGACGCCCATGACGGTGGTCACCGCGTCGGCCGGCATGGCGGCCCCCTTGGCCTTTATCTTGAACGGGGCGGAAAGGATCACCTTCTCGGCCCCGCTGTCCAGGTGGCCGCGCAAAGCACCGCCCGGCGCATCTCCGCCCAGGGTCGGATCGAGAAAGCGGCCGGTGGTGTCCACCACCAGGCGTACGTCGTGATCGGCCCAGCCGATCTCGGCCGGATCGCGCTGCTCGCGCAGCAGGTGCACCGGGATGCCGTCGATGCGCAGGGTGCCGGCCTCTTCGTCCAGATCCGTGATCAGGGGCCGGGCCAGGTGCCCGTACAGATAGGTGTGCAAGGCGCCGTATGTGGAATCGCGCTCGATGTAATGGGCGATATCGGCCAGCCCGGTGCCGACCTTGCGTCCCAGGTTGACCACGATCTTACCGAAAAACCGCCGGCCGATATGGTGCCAGAGGGTCAACTTGCCGATGCGGCCCAATCCGTTGATGCCCAAAACCAAATCGCTGTCGGCATCATGCTTTTCCATGCCGGGTCTCCTATCACCACGAAATAGCCGTGGGGCAGTTGCGAATCACCAAAGGGAAATCGGAACCCCTTTTCCTGTCAAAGGCACAACTCCACTTTTGGAAAAGTGCGGTCCAGCCCGGTGGCCATCAGCCCTTTTCATTCTTTTCCTCCAGTGAGACCTGATACTTAGTCTATTTTAAGCGATCCTATCATAGGCCCCGACGGCATGCAAGGCGCATGGAGCCTGAAGGCAAGTCGCTTTGCCATTCTGTTTCACGGCGCTGCATGGGCCTTCAAACGGCCCTGGTAAACGATCCCGGCCTGGCCGTCGATGCTGATAAAATCCCCGGAATGCAACGTGACCCGTTCGAAAAGGCACTCGCGCCGCTGTTCGTCGCAGACCAGGGTCGTGCACCCCACCACGCAGGTCTTCTCCAGCCGGTGAGCCACCACCGCGGCGTGGCTGGTGACCCCGCCGCGAGCGGTGAGCAGGCCGTCGGCGGAATAGATCTCCCGGATGTCGTCGGGCACCGTATCGTTGCGTCCCAGGATCAGATGGGTTTCAGGCTCCTCTTGCCGCCAGCGGTCGATTTCCTCCAGGGTAAAAACGAGCCGGCCGGCCATGGCCCCGCCGGAAACGCCGATCCCGTGGCCCAGCTGGCGGGCCGGATCAATCTCCTCGGGGTCAAAGGTGAACACCTTTTTACGTTCGCGGATCGCCATGTCCCGGGTCTGAAGCAGATAGAGGTCTTCTGCCGTGGGGCCTTCAAAGGTGAACTCCATTTCCTGGGGGCTCCACCCGTGGCGGTAGATGAGGGTGTTGGCCCATTCCTTGAGGCGCATGTAGATCTCCGGGAAATGGGTCTCGAGGGTGATGTCGGTCTCGCGCATCTCGCGTTCCTGCTGAAACAACGAGATGGGCAGGGTGGTGACCAGCCCGCTGACCACGTCCTCGCCCTGGTTGCCGATGGTAAAATCCCCCCATAGTTTGAGGATGTCACCGGACCAGCGCGGGTTGTGGGTAAAAAAGACACCGGTTCCCGAGGAACGGCTGCGGTTGCCGAAGACCATTTTCTGGGCTGTCACGGCCGTGCCCCAGTCGTCGGAAATCCCCATAATTTTCCGGTAGGTGCGGGCCCGGCTTGATTGCCAGGATGCAAAAACGCTGCGCACAGCCATCACCAGCTGATCGAAGGGCGCTTCAGGCACCTGGATATCGTGGTCCTGAACCAGGGTTTTGTAAGCCAGAGCCACCTCGCGCATCTGATCGCCGGACAAATGGCGTTTGAAAGGAATCCCGTTGCGCCGTTTAAAATCGCTGATAATGGCGTCAAAAGCGTCGCGCTCCAGGCCGAAGGCCATTCCACTGCACTGGGTAAAGCGCCGGTAGCAGTCCCAGGCAAACCAGGCGTTGCCGGTGCTGGCGGCGATCCCCTCGGCGATCTGCTCGTTAATCCCCACGTTGAGGAATGTGTCCATCATCCCGGGCTGGCTGATGGCGGCCCCGCTGCGCACCGAGAGCAGCATCGGGTTGTCCGGGGCACCGAATCGCAGGCCGGTCTGGGCCTCGAGACCGGCCAGGTGCCGGTTGATCTGGTCCCTGAAATTCTGCTCGGCCCGCGGATACCCCTCGATAAGGGTGCGGCAGCGGAAGGCTTCGGTGGTAATGATGAAACCAGGCGGTACTGGCATCCCGAAGCGCTTGAGCTGCACCATGTTATAGCCCTTGGTACCCAGATAGATGATTCCCGCCACCCGGGCTTTGGGCGGATCGATGGGGGTCATGGCCCGCTGGGGATCGAAATTGAGCAGCAGATGGAGCTTGTCCTTGGGCAGCCGGTCGGCCTGGTGAAAGAGGGTGCTCAGAATCCGGCCCAGGAAGCGGTCGAGCTGCTGGAGGCCGAGGCTCATGGCGATCTGGTCGCGGAAGAAAATCTCTGAAATCCGGTGGCGCAGCCGTTCGGGATCGGCACACTGCTCGGACGGCATGAATTTTGACAGGATCTGACGCTCTGGGATCTGGTCCAGGATGCGGTTAAGGTTGGCTTCGTGGATGTTGTTGAAATGATCGCTGATCACATTCTTGACCGCCAGGGCGAAGCCTTTGAAGATATCCAGATACTGGGTGAAGGTAAAGCCGCGCACTTCCAACGAGTGGGCCAGCAGTTCGAGCTGGCGTTCGAGTTCGATGGAACTCAGACCGTCCACCCGCATGGCTTTCTGGAAAAGCCGCAGCCGGTCGTAAATCTGAAAAAAGGTCGCCTTGGTGATCAGCGACAGGTCCAGCTCCTCGATGATCCGGTCGAAAAGGGCGTTGGCCAGCGATTCGATGCGAAAGGCCAGTCCCAGCGCATCGAATTTCAGCTCGTGGTAGCTGCCGTACATCGAGGGGATGTCGACGGTAAAATGGCGCTTTTTATAGATATCTTCCCGGATCTCATAAAGCTTGTCCCCGAGCAGCAGCTCCTTGAGCCGCTCGGAGTAGTCCAGCAGCCGGTTGAGACGGGTTTTGACATCGGGTTCTTCCAGGGCGGCCTGCAACTGGTCCAGATCCGGGAAGGCCTCGGTGCGCAGCAGGGCCAGGTAGGCGTTCATGTCGACAAAAACCAGATTGTACTTCTGGTGAAGCATCCGGTAAAAGGCCACCATCAGGCGCACCCGCTCGCGATCGATCCTGTCGACCCCTTCGACTTCTCCGATCCAGGCGCCGATCCGCTCCTCGGGCCCTTCGAGCAGTCCCCGGGGCAGGTCCATCCCCTGGCCCCGCAAATGTGCCAGGATACGCCGGGAACCGTCCACCCAGGGCCCCCGGGAATCGATCTGGGCGTGCAGATAGGGGGGCAGAAAGGCTTCCAGGACCTGCTTGTCCCCGCTCTCCCAAAACGTCAGGGTGGCTTCCATCAGGTCCAGGACCCGGCTGCTGCTCTCCACGTGGCTCTGCTTGCGCAGAAAGTGGACCAGCGGATCGCGCCGATGCAGCAGTTCGTCGGCCTGGGTGGAGATGTCCCGCAGCCTCCCTTCAGCCCCGATATCGTTGAAGTAGACCGGGAAAAGCCGGGCGAGCTGCTTGGCCAGGTTGTAAACCGGTGCGATCCCGCTGTTGAGCAGGTTCGTGATGTCGCGCTGGAACAGATCCGTGTCCTTGATGAAAACCCCGCACAGGGACAGGTGGATGATCAGGTAGGAAATCAGACGCGGCGACCATTTGGGATTGCGCTGGATCAGGGCCAGCCAGGTGCGGATGTTCTGCAGATGGGCGCTGTTGACCTTGATCTGCCAGTCGTCCCCCACCCCGCCGATCATCGGCGCCTGGAATCCAAGATCGATGACCGCATCGATAAAGTAGTTGACCAGTTCGCTGTCGTCGGTCTTATAGACCCCCTTGCCCATCGTCAAAACGCAGTTCAGCGCCGTGGCGGGAAACTCCAGGGTTCGGGTTTTGAGGATGGCAAAGGTCCGGTCGATGAGCCGCTTGACCCGGTAATCGGGCTCGTTGGCGATCAGCCAGCTCAGGGTGCGGTTGATGTCGCGCAGGGTCTCCTCATGGATCATGCCCAGGCCCGGAATGTTCATGATGTGAAAGAGGAAAATGATTTTCCAGCGCTGGCCGTTGCCTTTCTGCCCTCCGGCCGCCAGAAGCCGCCGCGGGATCAGCCGGTAGCGCTCCACGATCCGGGCATAGCTCGTCAAGCCCACCAAGTGCCGGGTGAGAGCGCTTTGAGGCAATCCGCCGCCTGCGATCAAATCCTCCAGCCGCCGCTGCCAGGCAACGATGTCCGTGTGGCCCAGATCCTGGAAGATGTGCTCCAGCCCACTGCCCAGGGCGTCTTCCATCTGACCGGTAAACCAGTCCTGCGGATCGGGCTGATCCAGCCAGTAGCGGTAAGTCGATTGAAAATAACGGACCAGGGCCTGGTTGCAGGCCCCCAGATCGGCATCGGCCGGCGCGGCCTGCACCAGGGCTTCGGCCAGACGCGGCAGTTGGTAATGGCTGCGGACAAATATCATGAAACGATCCGCATCGTAGCCGATCAGACGTTGGAAAACGTCGGTGAGAGCCGGCATGAAACGCGCCAAGTCGACACCGCTGTCACGGATCATCTTGTCGACGAACACCAGCAGATTGTCGGCCGCGTCGCTGCGCACCGCCGCGTCGCTGCGCTCTGAGTCGAGGACCCGGAAGAAGATTTCCACGAAGCGCTGGGCCGCCGCCCCCCCCTGGGGATTGAGCACCAGCAGATGGAAATAATCCAACGCATAGGTGCGCGCCTCCTGGACGATGAAGGACCAGCTCTTGTAGGGATGCGACAGCTCCTTGAGAAAGGTGGCCACGCCTTCCATGATCCCGTAATAGCGGGACATGACCTCTTGCAGGACCGCGTAACGCGGATCGATGGCCACATCGATGTGGTAGTCGGCGATGTTGGCTTCCAGGGCCTTGGAGCGGATCATGGGTGTCTCACAGTTGCCGGTTGGAATTTATCGGACGGATCCGCCGGATCGGTCCGATCCGTCCGGTCTATACTGTACCCCCAAACACCAAAGCCCCGCCTTACGGCAGGGCCCCGGTAATACATATGCCATCTTGGCCACGTCGGCGCGGATCAGATCTCCAGCCAGCTGTCCGAATAAAGGGTCTTGCCCAAGATGACGTTGACCGTCTTGGCGTAATCCTGCATCTCCTTGGACAGGCCCGGAATGTCAGGATCGTTGCCGTCCATCATGCCGTAGATCAGGTCCACGATGTCCTGGCGTTCGCCCTTGGCGATGGCGGTAAGCATTTCGTCCAGCGGATCACTGATCACCGAGTACATGCCGCACTTTTCCAGCATCACCATGTAGGTCTGGTTCAGGATCGGACGCAGGTGATTCGGCGGCCCGTTGGAGATGTTGGAGAGCCCGCAGGTGCTCAGGGCGCCCGGCGCGATATCCTGGAGCATCTTCTGGAACTCCATCAGGCTGATGGCCTGGGGCTGCTGGATGTTGACCGGCGTAACGATCCCGTCGACCCAGATCTTCTCGTTGGGAATCCCGGCTTCATTGGCCGCATAGATCAACTCGACGCACAGCGCAGCACGCTCGTTCTCGTCGCGCGGCAGCCCCTCGGGGCCCCACATCAGGGCGATAAAATCGGCATTGTGCTCCGCGGCGATGGGAATCATACGCTCGTAGCGCTCGGGGCGAGCCATGATCGAGTTGATCAGATGCGGCTTGCCCGGCACCTCTTTGGCCACTTTCAGCGCCGCCTCGATGGCGTCGATGTTGGAGGTATCCATGGCCAGGGGGACGTCGTCAACCACTTCCTGAACCACCTGTACCACCCAGGGCATCAACTCGTGGCCATCCTTTTTGGCCGGGCCGAGGTTGATGTCGATATAGTCCATCCCCTTGGCCTTTTGCTCCAGGGCCTCTTCCTGGATCGGTTTGGGGTCGCGCTCCTTGAAGGCGCGGCCGATCTTGCGCGAAATCACGTTCAAGCTCTCACCGATTAAAAGCATGCTCCCTCCCTCGGTTGGTAGTTCCTGAGAAATGGTGGGAAAAGATGGGGCCTATACGACTTATAGGACCTAGATAATTTATAGGATGTATACCGAAAATTTCGGGGCGCCGCAAGCCGGCGCCCCGAAATTTTGGATCTTACTGCCGGCCGCGCAAAAAGGCCGGAATATGCGCTGCCTCGCGCGGTCCCACGGTGATGGTCCAGCCGGGCAGTTCCTCTTCCACGTCGCCGGCGATGGAGGCGGCATACCCGGGGATGATCACCTCGGTATGCTTGACCTTGTCCATGATCCCGCATTTCTTGATGAATGTACCCACGTCGTCCCCGGCGAACTTGCCGGCCGCCCAGGCGGTGAGCACCGAAAGCCCCTCGCTGTCCTTGACGAGCAGATAGCTGGGCACCTTGCTGGCCTCGATCTCGCCCGATACGATGAAGTAGGTCAGGGCGAAGTTGGTGGTCACCAGGATCGGCGCATTCTCGTCGGGGTTGTTGACGGGGTAGATCCCCTCGGTAACGGTCATCGGGCGCTGGGGATCGGTGAAGATATTGAGCCGCTCCAGCAGTAGCGGGAAGAGGTTCTCTCCGGCAAAGTCACTCATGATCACGATGCCGCCGTACTTGGCGACGAACATGCCCGCGATGAGGGTTTCCATGTCGAGGTTGCCCGCCATCTCACAGGGAAAGGCAATGGTGGGAAAACCCACCGCCCGGTTGCCGTTTTTCAGGGCCGCACGGCGGATGGCGACCTGGTCCAAAAAGGCCTGTTTGGGCTCGCGGGAGCCCGGATCGAGAACGATGTCCTTGATCCCCATGCCGGCGAGTTTTTCGGTCAGCGGAACGAGCGCTTCCACCGAGTCGGCCCGCACGGCCACAGGCAGGTCGTTGGCCTTGGCCAACTCACCCACCGCATCGATGTTGGCCTCGGTGGCCGCGTAGAGCAGGGGCCGCTTGAACCCGGCGGCGTCCACCCCGGCCTTGAGCACCTCTGCACTGTCGCTCATCAGCACCAGATTGAACTCGCTGGTTTCGGCCACGGTCTTGGCCACCGCGCCAAAGGCGGCCGCATCCCCGTTGACGTCCTTGACAGCCACCAGCTCGGGTCTGAGGTTGAAGCCGACCCGTTCGAACTGGAAGGCGTTCCAGTCCTTGAGTTTGGCCGCCAGGGCATCGGCGGCGATGTCCGAGCCCACCAGGGCACCGAGCAGCGTCTGATTGTAGAAGGTTTTTTCATGGCGGTACTGGACCGTCTCACCGCCCACGGTGCGCTGGCGCACCCCCTTGCCGATCACGACAGGGCGGATCGGGGGGGCCGAGGCTTCGGCCAGTTTTTCGCGGGCCTCGTCCGATACGTAAGGGCACTGGTCGAGTTCGGCCTTGCCCGAGGCCAGGTTCATGGCAAACGCAAGACAGGTGGGAACCCCACATTCCTTGCAGTTGGTCTTCGGCAGGAGCTTGAAAATCTGAATCCCGGTTAATGCCATCTTCGTCTCCTTAGTGATGATGGTCATGCGCGGTGCACGGAGCACCGCGGGCAAATGCCGTTGCAGGTCAGGGCCGCCGCGGGGGCTGCGTGCGGGCCATGCCCACAGCCCGCCGCGGCAACCGGTTTCGCATCAACCGACCAGCGGGTCCATATTCAACGCTGGATGGCCCTTTTCCTGGAGAAAGGGCAGGATCTCTTCTTCGGTGGTACCGATCGTCTCGTCGGCGATCATGTCATAGAAGTTGGGCACTCCCAACTCGGCGGCAAAACGGTCCAGGCGCTCTTTGATCTCCTCTTTGAGGCTCTTGGGCATCCAGACCATACGCAGCAGGCCGCCGTCGCCCTTGATGAATTTCTTCTGGCAGATGTTGAACTTGCTGTGGCCGACGAACCCGGGCGAGGAAGCCCCGCCGCCCATGACCCCGGCCAGGGTGGTGAACTTCATCCCGCAGGGGGTCTCGCCGGTATACTCGCGGTTGACCGTCATGACGCCGTTACAGGCCGGCAGCATGGCGGCGATGCACTCGCAGCAACCGCAAGTGGTCATGGGATCGATCACCAGCGAGTAGAAGTTGTAGTGGGTGATGGCCCCGCGCGAGGCCTTGTTGACGAAATTGTTGACCCCGGCCCACTGGCCGAGCACCGGGTCGAGGCACTCGCCCTTTTCGATGGGCTGATTGGGGCCGGTGGGGTTGATCTCGTAAGAGGCCTTGCAGTCCATCCAGTTGTAGGCCCCGCACAGGCCGGTGCGCTCGGGGCTCACCGAACAGACGTGGGTCGGCGCGAAGGACTGGCACAGGGTGCACGAATAGAAAACCTCGACGTCTTCGTCGGTCATCTTCTCGACCCGTTCGTCGCGCTGCTTGTAGGCGGCACGCGCCTGGGCCGTAATCTTGTCCACGTCTTCCTTGTTGGTGTAGAGGGTCACCTGGACCTTGTCGAGGATCTTGCCAAAATCCTGGTGGAACTTGGCGTGCAGCACCACCCCGATGTCCTTGAGGGTGAAGCCCTTTTCCACCGCGGCCTTGCTCACGCGCACCCAGGCGATGTCGCGCTGGCCCATGTGCATGATGCCCTGGATATAGTTGACCAAGTGGTGGGTCTGGCGTTCGAGGATCGGCTCGAAGTCCGGCTGGAACTCGCGGCCGGCCACCTGCATGAAGATCGCCAGCGGCAGAACCTCGCCTTGCTTCAGATCACCGATGTCCTTGCCCACCACGGTGACCTTGCCGTCCTCGATCTCGTTCATCTCGGCCATCTGGAGATACTCGGTGCACTGGGTCTTGCCGCCGCCCATCTGGCAGAACAGATCGGCCCCGCGCACCCGCTCGCCTTCGAAAGCCGGACCGAAGGCGCAGGGGATGTTGATCTCGGTGACCTGGACCTTAAGGCCGCGGATTTCGATGGACTTCTGCACCATCTCGTCGTGGCTCACGTTGGCCACCACGTGCTCGTAAGTGCAGATCCCGGTGGGCAGGATCTCGGGGATATCCGTATCCGCAATGGTGGGAAAACCCCAGTTGACGCAGCCGGCCGCGGCCCCGGCCCAGTCGGTGCCGACCTCGCCCAGGGCGTTGACAAAGGCGAAGATACGGTCCTTGTTGTACTTGAGAATCTTCTTGTAGTCACCCGGCTGGACCCCGCCGAAGGCCATGGCGGCCCGGTTGGCGAATCCCAGGGCGAAGATGGCCGAGGTGATGTCCGGCCCGAAGGGCACGATGCGGGTGTTCCAGCCGATCTGGACTCCGGCCTCGATGAGCTGCTCGACCACCGAGGTGCCGTTCTGGTTGGCGGCGCAAAAGATGTACAGGTTCTTTTTCTGGTAGCCTTCGACGATATCTTTGGCAATCTCCTTGGTAGGCGCCGCGCCGACGATGGCGGCGAACCCGGGCGCCGAACCGTCCACGAATTCGACCCCGCGCTTGCGCAGGATGATATCGTCGGCCGGGCCGACCCAGATCTTGCCGTTATCGATGTCCGGATCTTCCTGGGGAAAGTAGAAATCCGGCTCGTCCAGGATGCGCAGGGCCTCCTGGATCTCGAAGGCCAGCAGGGTCGCCATACCGGCGTCCAGCAGGGGGCCGAGATACGGCAGGTGGTTGACGTTTTTGACGTGGGGCGGCAGCAGCTTGCGGGCGAAGGCCAGCGGCTGTTGCATGTCCTCGAGGGTCTTGACCGGGATTCCCAGCAGCGAATAGATCACCGGCAGATAATAGCCCGTGTTGGGAAACTCGATTTTGGTATCGGCGTTGTAGGTCTGCAGGGCCTTGCGGTAGAGGCCCTCGGTCTTGGAGACGACGTTGTAGCCGCCCTGTATGGCTGCAAAGGCAACAAGCTTCGACATGTCTTCCTCCTTCGTTGAGGACTTGGTCCTTTTGGGGTCGGGTTAGGCTTCCAGCGCCTGGCGGTCGGCCATGTCCATCAGGACGCGCTCGCGCGCCTTGTCGATGCCGAGGGCCTTTCTCTTCTTGTCGATGTGGGCGATCATCGCCCGGGCGTGCTCGATGGGGTCGATCACCAGATCCCACATGCCGCCGTACATTTTTTCGAACTCCTCGAACAGATAGCGCTGGAAGACAGGCGCTCCCTGGACCGGCAGGTTCACGCCGAAGACGGTGTACACGCCGGAGGCCACGAAATAGTGACCGATGGAAATCGCCTTTTCGCTCATCCACTCCGGCGCAGAGCCGGCCACCGGCAGCTCGCTGATGTCGTTGCCCAGACCGCCGGCCTTGACCACCTCGGTGGCCGCCAGCAGGATGCGGCTGTTGTCCACGCAGGAGCCCAGATGGAGCACCGGCGGAATGCCGACCGTCTCACAGACCTCGGCCAGCCCCGGCCCGCAGAAGACCTTGGCCGATTCGGGCGTCAGCAGCCCTTCCATGGCGCAGGCGATGGCGTTGCAGCCGGTGGTGAGCACGACCACGTCGTTCTTGATCAGCTCCTTGACCACCTCGATGTGCCCCTCGTTGTGGCGCGTGCGGGCGTTGTTGCAGCCCACCACACCGCCGATACCCCGGATGCGGCCGTTGATGATGTTGTCGTTGAGGGTGTAGTACGAGCCGCGGAAGGTGCCGCCCAGATGGTACTCGGTGGACTCCACGCCGAAGCCGGCCACGATGGGCGACTTCTGCTTGGGAATCATCACCTCGTTTCGGCGGTTCGGGTAGTTGTCGATGGCCATGCGCACGATCTTTTCCGCATCCTCCAGGGCGTGGTGCTCGTCAAACTCGATGTGCACCGCGTTCTCCTGCTCCATGCGGGCGATGGGGTGGGTGGTGATCAGCTTGGTGTGGAAGCAGTTGGCCACGTTGGCCACATTCTGGAAGATGCACTGGATGTCCACCACCATGGCGTCCACCGCCCCGGTGATGATGGCCAGTTCCTGCTGCAAAAAGGTACCGCAAAGGGGCACGCCGTGGCGCTGCAGAATCTCGTTGGCCGTACAGCAGATCCCCGAAAGCTGGATACCCTTGGCTCCCTTGCTCTTGGCGTATTCAAGGATCTCGGGCTTCTGGGCCACTACCACGATCATCTCGGAGAGCACCGGCTCGTGGCCGTGAATCACGATGTTGACATGATCTTCGCGCAACACCCCGAGGTTGGCTTCGCTGGCCAGCGGGTAGGGGGTGCCGAAGAGGATGTCCTGCAGGTCGGTGGCCAGCATCGAGCCGCCCCAGCCGTCGGCGATGGCCGCGCGGGTGCCCTGCTTCATCAGGTTCTTGTAGTCCTGGTCGACCCCGATGTGGGTGCGATGCATGATCTCGACGATTTCCCGGTCGATGTTGCGCGGCAGGACCCCCATTTTCTGCCACAGCTCGTAGCGGGCCTTGGGCGCGCGCTTGGCGTAGAGCAATTCCCCATCGGGCTTGCCCCACTCGGCCATGGCCGCTTCGCCCACTTCCACGGCGATCTCGTCGATGTCGCGGTCCTTGACCTCGCCGTCGACCTCTATCGTGGTGGCAACCCCCAGGTGGGGGGCGACTTCCAGAAGCTTGCGCGTGTCTTTGATCTTGTAGGCATCACTCTCCTTGCGGGCAGCGGAGAGGAATACTTCAGCCACGCAACGGCCGTGGTCGGAGTGGGCTGCTGCGCCGCCGGCGATCATGCGGATGAAGTTGCGCGCGGCCACGGTATTGGCAGAGGCGCCGCAGATCCCCTTGCGGGTCTCGATGTCGGTGGCTTCGTCGTAATCCTTAGGCAGGGTCAGACGGCAGGGTCCCATGCCGCAGTTTTTGCAGCAAATCCCGGTATTGCCGATGTTGCAGGGCTTCATCTTGACCGCACGGTCAAAGCAGGTCTCGATATTAAGTTCCTGGGACCGGCGGATCATCATCTGGCTGGCCGGATCGATGGTCGAGGCGACGGGGTCGGCCACCTTCACGGCTTTTTCGACCTTCTTTATGATCTTTTTCTCTTCGGGCATCTGAGGTTCCTCCTCATCGTTGTGGAATGTCAGGATAGGGTTGCGCAGGCTCAGGGCCAGGTGCGCCGATGGACCCAGTCCAGCCGCTCGGAGAGCTTGTCGAGCATGCTCTTTTGAACGGCGGCCGGAGTCATGCTCACCGCCCCTTCGCCCGCGACGGCCTTCTTGGCCATGCGCTCTGCGCGCTCCGCGGCCCGCTTTTGGCGGATGGCCTCGATTTCGGCTTCCGCCTTGGCGTGCTCTTCGGCCTTGGCCTTGGCTTCGGCTTCCGCCTTGGCCGTGGCCTCGGCTTCGGCCTTGGCTTTGGCTTCCGCTTCCGCCTTGACTTTGGCTGCCGCATCCGCTTTGGCCTTGGCTTCGGCATCCGCCTTGGCCTTGACTTCCGCTTCCGCCTTGGCTTTGGCTTCGGCTTCCGCCTTGGCGGCGGTGTCTTCAGCCGGAGCCGGAGCGGCTACCACTTCCGCCTTGGGCGCTTGAGCCGGTTTGGCCGCCGCTTTGGGCGCCGCCGCCGGCTTGGCTTCGGCTGCCGCCTTGGGAGCCGCTTTGGGTGCTGCAACCGGCTTGGCCGCCGCCTTCTTTTCCTCAGCGATGGTCAGGTCCGGCTCCGGCGCCAGAGCCGCCAGATCGATCTGGACCGCTTCGAGCCGTTTTTCAATGGCCGCCACATCAGCGGCACTGCCGCCGTCGACCATCAGGTCGATGAAGGCCTTGACCATACGGATCGATTCGGGGTGGCGCATGATCAGCACATCGCTGCCGGCCACCAGATAGCACACCGCGCCCACGGCCTCCATGAGGATCCCGCGTTTTTCCGGGTCGCCCAGGGTCGGGGCTTCGTCAACGGTCTGCTTGGCTTCCTTGCACTTCCAGATTTCGTTGCCCAGATTGTTGATGATGGGCAGTTGGAGCTTGTCGTCACCCTGTTGCAGGGCCGCCATGCGCAACCGCTCCATAACCGAGTAAGAGTATTCCAGCCCGTAGCCGAGGCCGCCGGTGGTGGGATCGACGATAACCTTGTCCATCGATACGCCCAGATTTTCAAGCAGAATGTTGACCTGCTTGGCCAGATTGACATCGATGGGCGAAGAGCTGATGATCGCGTGCCCGTAAGCCATTACGCTGGCCCCGATCCCCTTGTGGTTCTTGTCTTCCACCGGACCGAGCACCAGGTTCTTGCCCTGGCAGGTCTCGCTGATCTGCTTGAGAACGGCCTCGTCCTTCTCGTGGTTGGCCGTTCCCCAGACCACTAGAGGCACGTCGATGGCCTCCAGGACCTTCTGGACTATGGCCGCCGCCTCTTCGGGGCTGGCGTTGACGCCGTTGGGGTCCGTGCTCTTGAGCTGCAGGACGATCAGATCAGCGCCGTATGTCTCGACGCATTTCTTGGCCCAGGCAGCCGGATCGCCGGCCACATCCTTGAAGGGGGCCAGGGCTGCTTCAGGCCAATCGCTGGGCTCCACGTCCCAGATTTCCATGGCGATCCTGGGTTTGCGGGGCATCTTGCCTTCGAAGTGGTAAAAGGGGTAACCGGTCTCGCCGCCCACGGTGACCGCCTTATTCCCCTGGCCCAGGGTGATCTCCTTGACCGTACCGGAATAAGATTCCTTGTAAAATTCGAAGCCCAATTTCCGTCTCCTTTATGCCAAAGATAAGCGTTGATGGTGATTGCCGACCACTTTCACCTTACCGCTTCTAAGCGGTGGCCCATCGGGCCGCGGAAAATCAAAAGGTACCGGATTCCACCTCCTTTCTCGAAGTAGACTGCATCGAAAACAGTTCGTAATCGATTCACCTGACGTCAATTTGGTGATAATCACATGATCGTACGGGGAGGTTTTGCACAAACGCTCATAAACTAAACATCACCATTTATATTGCACAGTTTTGCTTGTCAATAGATCCTGCCGACTGAATTGCGAACAATTCCTGAATACCGATTCATAAAGGCTCGTCGAAACGGCAGCTCAGGTGCAGCATATCGGCCTCGAAGGCGGTGTGTACTTTGTATGGCAGATTGCGAAAGAGCCGGATCATTGCCTGATTTTCCGGGCTGGTGTAGGCCACCAGACCGGCAACTCCGTTTTCCCGGGCCGCATCGGCCAATTTGCGGATCATCAGTTTGCCCAGCCCCTTTCCCTGCCATCGGCGCTCCACCGAAAAAGCCACCTCGGCCATGTTGCGGGCCGGCAAAAGCAGGTACTCGGCAATGGCGATGACCCGGCCGAAGCCGAACTCGCCGACCAGGGCCAACAGGGTCAGATCCTTGACGTAGTCCACCTGGGACACCTCGGCGACCTCGTCGCGCACGAAGGTGGTCTTCTCGTGGAAAAAACGCGCCACCACGTCTTCCTTGTTCAGGCCGTAAAAATGCTCCTGGATGCGCCGTTCGTCGACCGGCTTGGACGGCCGGATGGTCACAGTCTGGCCGTCGGCACTGATCTCCTCTTCCAGGCGGAAGGGGTAGATGCCGTGGACCGATTCGCCCAGGGTGCGGTCCGGCCCTAAAAGCCCCATCTGGCGTGCCCGCTGAAACAGTTCCTCGCGAAAATCCGGATGGGCGATGCTGATCATGGCCATGGCCCGCTCCTGAAGACTCTTGCCGAAGAGATTGACCGCCCCGAACTCGGTGACCACGTAGTGCACGTCGCCCCGCGGCACCACCACGGTGGTGTCATTGAGCATCGGCACGATCCGGCTGCGCCGGCCATCGCCGGAGGTGGCCGGCAGCATCAGAATCGATTTGCCCCCTTCGGCACGGGCCGCACCGCGCACAAAATCGAGCATCCCCGTGACCCCGGAAAAAAGGTTGTAATGCAAGGCATCGGCCGCCGCCTGGCCCGTAAGGTCCATGGCCATGGCCACGTTCATGCTGGTCATGCGAAAATGGCTGGCGATGATGGCCGGATCGCAGACATAATCCGAGGGTTGAAAGTCGATGGCCGGGTTGTCGTCCAGAAACTCGAAAAGATTGGCGCTCCCGATGGCCGCAGTGGCCACCAGGCGTCCCTCCTTGTGCCCCTTGCGCCGGTTGGTGATGACCCCTTTGGCGAAAAGGTGCATCATACCGTTGGTGATGTATTCGCTGTGGACTCCCAGATCGTTTTTGTTCTCCAGGCCGAAGAGAATGGCCTGGGTCGTGGCCCCGGGGCTGATCTGGATCGTCGAGCCGTCGTCGATGAGCCGGGCGATGAGCCGCCCGATGATGTTGGCCGACTCCATCTCCGGCGGGTCCTCCACGGTCAGCAATGGCTCTTCCCACTCCACGATCCGGTGCACATCGTTGACATGGATGAAGCCGCGCCCCAGCACCCTGGGCATGCGCGGGTTGACCTGGGCGATCACCAGATCGGCCGCCTGGGCCGCCGCCAGGGTAATATCCACCGAAATCCCCAGGCTCATCCAGCCGAAATCGTCGGGCGGAGACACCTGGATCAAAGCGGCGTGCAGCGGCATTCGGCGGCTTTTGAAAAGCAGCGGGATGGCTGAAAGGTTCATCGGCGTGATAAAACGCCGGTTGGCCTCCAGCGCGCGGCGCTTGGCCGAGCCGAGGTAGAAACTGCGAATGTTGAAGGCCTGGTTTTTTTCTTCGCCCTCCATCAGGGTCAGGGGCGTGCTTTCCAGAGCCAGCAGGCGCACGATTTCAAGATCGGTGAGCCGCGCGGTGGACCGGGCCAGGGTCCGCATCAGGTGTTGAGGCTCGCCGCAAGAAGAACCGACGAACACGCGCTGCCCGGGGCGAATCAGGGCCAGGGCCGCCTCGGCGGTGCAGGTCTTTTCCACGTAACTATCGGCCCAATAAGCCGTTTTGGTCATCCGCGTTCTCCATGGAGGGCCATCCAGCCCGGATCTGTTCTCGGCACTCTCGTTGTAGATCGTCGAAAAATCGAAGCGTTACCGGAAAGCCCGACTATATCCGACGTGGCGATGATATACCCCAACCTGGGGCACGGGATCAAGGACTGCCCGCCTGGAAAGGGTCAACAAAATGATCATGAACTTGACAGTCGACGGCGGAGGGAGCAACATCTTTGAGCAATCCGGGGCGCAGCATCGCCGGCCCGGTTCACGAATGTCTATCGGAGATTTTCGATGTCAGACAAGGTAATTTCGTTGGACAACCGGCCCGGTCCCTTTCAGATGGTCTTTCAGCGGGTTTTGCGCATGGTGCCCGACCGGGACCGCGACGATCCCCAGCTCAGGCGTCTGCTGGCTTTCCGGCTCAGTGTGGACGGGGAAGATGCCACCCGGGCCTACCTGATGCGCACCATCCGCGACGCCATTCAGGAAAACTATACCGGGCGGCTTTACGAAAGAATGGTCCACGGCGCGGGTGCCACCGATCCACCGGCCCCTTTCGCCGATCCTCCCGAGCCCGCCTGAAGCCCCCCGGCATCCCAAGGAAAAGAAGATGTCCATCGATCTGCGCAGCGATACCGTCACACCGCCCACCGAGCGGATGCGAAAAGCGATGGCTCGGGCCGAAGTCGGCGACGACGTCTACGGTGAAGACCCCACCGTCAAACGCCTGGAACAAATGGCCGCCGAAAGGACCGGCAAAGCTGCGGCCCTGCTGGTGGCCAGCGGCACCATGGCCAACCTGATATGCCAACTGGTCCACTGCAACCGGGGCGACGAGATGATCCTCGGGGACCAGTCCCATATTTTTTATTACGAGCAGGGCGGATCGGCGGCCCTGGGCGGCATTCACCCGCGCACGGTACCCAACCGGCCGGACGGCACCATCGATTTGGCGCAGATCGAGGCGGCGGTGCGCAGTGACGATGTCCACTTTCCCCGCAGCCGGCTTCTGGTGCTCGAAAACACCCACAACCGCTGCAGCGGCAGCCCCCTGAGCGTGGACTACATGAATCGGGTGGGCGAATCGGCAAAACGCTGGGGGCTCAAGATTCACGTGGACGGCGCGCGACTCTTCAACGCCGCGGTGGCTTTGGGCTGCCCGGCCGCCGACCTGGTGGCCCAAGCCGATTCGGTCTCCTTTTGTCTCAGCAAGGGGCTTGCGGCCCCGGTGGGATCGGTGGTCTGCGGCAGCCGGGCGTTTGTGGATGCGGCGCGCCGCGCGCGCAAGGTTCTCGGCGGGGGGATGCGCCAGGCCGGAATCCTGGCCGCGGCCGGAATCGTGGCACTTGATGAGATGGTGGACCGCCTGGCCGAAGATCACGCCAACGCCCAGCGCCTGGTCCGGGGATTGGCCCGCATCAAGGGAATCACGGCCGACCCGAGCTTGGTGCGGACCAATATCGTCTTTTTCGAAATCAGCGACCGGCGTCTGACCGCAGCCGGCCTGGCTACCGCCCTGGCCGAGGCCGGGGTGAAGCTTTTGGCTCTCGATCCGTTCCGCCTGCGGGCCGTGACCCACTATCCGCTGGCGGCGCAGGATATCGATGCGGCCCTGGCGGCCATCGAGCGGGTCTTGCCATGTTGCTGAGCGGCCGGGTCTATTCCGTTGCCCGGCCTTTTTGTCTGATCCTTCTTTAGCGCCACCCATAAACGGCACCTTTCGGCCCCCGGCGGCGTTCTCCCCCGTTTCCAATCCTCGAAATAGCGGGCTATGGCTCCGGTTGAAAACTCGTTCGGGCCTTGCCGGAAACCCAAAATCACCATTTACGGACGGGCACTCATTAATTCCGATCGCGCAGGGATCGACGCAGCCGGCCCGCCACGATTTCCACCGGATGGAAGACCGGCGTCGGCCCCAATTGTTCCATCTGCAGCCGGCAAGTCGGGCAGTCGGTGGCGGCGGTGGCGGCCTGAGCGGCGGCCAGATGCTGCATCAGACCCTGGCCGATCCGGCGGCTTAAAGCGTCGTGGTCCGCGCGCAGGCCCCAACTGCCCGCCATCCCGCAGCAGCCGCTGTCCAGAACACTCAACTCGATGCCCCCGACGGCTTGGAGCATACGCACCGAACTGTCCGCTTCGGCCTGTCCCAACAGGTGGCAGGGATAATGGTAGGCCACCGCCTGCCGCTTTGCGTCAGTCAACGGCAACCGGTCCATGGCTTCACCGATCAAAGCGCTGACCGGCCGGACTTTACCGGCGATGCGGCCCACGGCTTGGTCGCCCATCAGATCGGCCCATTCGCGCATCAGGGCCAGGCCGCAGGAAGAACAGGTAACCGCCACGGCTTCCACCCCGGCGACCAGATCCTGCCAGGCGCGCAGGTTCTGCCGGATCTGGCGCCGGGCCCCGTCCACCATCCCCTTGGCCAACATGGGCAGGCCGCAGCAGTGCTGGGGGGGAACGAGCACCTGCCAGCCGGCGGCCTCAAGGAGCGAAACGGCCGCCATACCGATGGACGGTCGCAGATAGGCCGCATCGCAGCCGGCGTAGTAGAGCACCCGGCGCGGACCGCTTCCCAGCACTGTCTGGCCGAGGCGTTCGAAAAGACTCCGGCGGGAAAAGGGAACCAGGGGGCGCCGGGCCGACAGGCCGGTAACCCGTTCGACGGCCCGGCGCACGGCGGCCGGGGCCGCCAGGGTCTGGATCAGCCCCGAAACCCTGTGCATCGTGCGCCCGGCAATTTCGATGCGTGTGACCAGATGATCGTGCAAAGGGTTGCCGTAGCGCCGCACGTAGCGGGCCTTGGCCTCGGCGGCCAGCTTGGGGATGTTCACGTGGCTGGGGCATTCGCGCTGGCAGCTGCCGCAGTGCACGCAGCGGTCCATGACCTGTTTGAACGCCGCCTGGTACTGGGTCTGGTCGTCGATGGCGCCGCCGATCAGGGCCCGCAACAGGTTGGCCTTGGCCTTGGGGGCGGCCGCCTCTTCCCGGGTGGCCTTGTAAACCGGGCACATACGCGTCGCCCCGCTCACCGTGGTACACTTGCTGCAACCATGGCACAGCTCCACCGCATCGACGAACCCTTCTGGCCAGGCCAGCTCCTGCCGGCCGGAGTGCCGTGGGCGGTATTCGGCCCCGAAGCGCAGATCCCGGCTCATCTGGTCCGGGTCGTGGTGGGTGATGATCTCCGGGTTGAGCCGGCCTGCCGGATCGAAAATCCGTTTGACCTCGAGAAAAAGGTCGTAGATTTGAGGATAGCGGCGCCGGACGTAGGCGCTGCGCAGCCGGCCGTCCCCGTGCTCGCCACTCACCGAGCCGTCCAGGGCGGCCACGATGGCGTAAAATTCGTCGGCTATGGGCCGCAGCCTGGCCACGTCGGCCGGGTCTCTGAGATCGAGCAGCGGCCGGGTATGGAGCAGCCCCTTGGCGATATGGCCGTACACCACGAAAGGGACCCGATGGCGCTCCAACAGTGCGTAGACCTCTTTGAAATAGGTCCCCAGATGCTGCACCGGCACGGAGGCGTCCTCGATCAGGGCCAAAATCCGGCGCCGGCCCCGCAGCCGGTAGAGAATCGGCACGGCAGCCTTGCGCACCGCCCAAAAACGCGCCTTTTCAGCGGCATCGGCCGCCGCGTGCACTTCACGGGACAGATCCTGCAGCGCCTCGAGGACCTGCCCGTTGGTCCGTTGGCAGGCGGCTTCGTCCGGCCCGTCGCACTCGATGAGCAGCACGTTGTCGACCCCATCGGGCAGGGCCCGGGCCAGCCGCGGGTCTTCGCGCCGGGCCAGCGAAAGCAGGGACTTGTCCATGACCTCGATGCCCGCCGGCCCCATGGGTAAAATCCGCTGCACGGCCAGAGCGGCATCCTGGATATCATCCATGTAGGCCACCACCAGGCTGTCGCAGGCCGGCTTGGGGATCAGGCGGAAGGTCAGGCGGGTTGCCACCGCCAGGGTTCCCTCGGATCCGCCCAGCAGACGGCCCAGCCGCAAACGGCCGTCTCGCACCAGGCCGCGCAGGTTATACCCGGCGCTGTTGTAGGCCGTATCCGGATAAGCCGTTTCAATGGTTGGGCCGTGATCGGCATAAAGACGGTAAAGCCGATCAAAGGGGGCCGGGAGCCGGTCGCCAGGTGTTGCGGCCAGGTCTGAAAGGGTCACCCGGGACCCGTCGGCCAGCACCATTTCCGCGTCCAGAATATAATCGGCCACGTTGCCGTATTTGACCGAGTGGGCCCCGCTGGCGTTGGTGCCGAACATTCCGCCAAAGGTGGCATACTGGCCGCTGGACGGATCAGGCGGGAAAAAGAGCCCCGATCCGGCCAGGGCCTCCTCAAGGTCGCCCAGCCGGTAGCCGGGCTCGCAGGTGAAGGTGCGCGCCTGGATATCCACGCCGATGGGGCGGTTCATAAAGCGGGTAAAATCGATGATCAATCCCCGGCCGAGGGCCGCGCCGCAAAGGCCGCTGCCCGCTCCCCGGGGGTGAACCGTCAGGCCGTGTTCCTTGGCAAAGCGCACCGCGACCTGCACGTCGCCGGTGTGCCGCGGGTAGACCACGGCTGCCGGCATGATCTGGAAGATGCTCCCGTCGGTGGCCAGCAAGGTGCGCTGTACCAGGTCGTGGTGGACCTCGCCGTCGAGGGTTCGCTGGAGTTGATTGAGGGGAGCCGCTGGATTTTCCGTGGGGTGCGTCTTGGTCGGATTTCGCAAGTCAGTCCTGCCTCCAGCCGCCGCAGCGGCCGGCCTTGTCAAACCCCTGATTTCCGTTCTGGCATGATGTCAGATATGAGGGTTCATCTGTTGATCTGGGTGAGGATCGGTTTCGTTTTCCGCTGAGGGTAAGACGGATCGAGAAGCCGCCAATCGATGTGGTAAACATTATAATCCTGAAGACCACCAAGGTCAACGGCTGTCAAAAGGCTGCCGCCGCGACCCCCGCCTTGCGGGCCTTGCGCATCGAATAGCGCAGGTGCAGGTCCATGCTCTCACGGGCCGCCTCGGCATCGCGCCGGGCGATGGCGTCCGCAATGGCGACGTGCTGTTCGAGCAGGAGCCGGGAGGTCTCGCGGTCATCGAACAGGTCGGCGTAGACCTTGGAGGTGATCTGGCCGATCCATCCTGAGATGGTGTTCATGATATGGACCAGAAACAGGTTGTGGGCCGCGGTGGCTATGGTGTTATGGAAACGTACGTTGAGTTCGTGACCGAGGAGCGGCCCGCCACGAACAGGGCCGTCAACTCCCGTTCGGGAGGCAGCCGGTCGCCCGGCTTGAGCCTCCCGTCGGCAATGCGGGCACGAACCTGCTCGAACACCCGGTCGCTGACCTTTTTCTGAGGTATCTTTTCGAAAAGGTCGTTCATGCTTCCAGCGGCGGCACATCCACAACGGAGCGACGCACCTTGGCTTTCTGGAAGGCCACCAACGCCACTAGCACCATCACCCCCAGCCCATGGCAGACGAAGCTCGGCCAGAGCAGCAGGACGGCCGCGCCAAGATAGACGAGGCGCAGCATCCAGGTGAGGAGGATCACATGAAAGCCTTCGAACATCGCCGCTGCGCAGAAAAGCCCCGCTGCAGCCATGAGGCTGGTTTCGATCACTTGCCACACCGGCCCCTCGAAGAGAATCGGCGTATAGACGAACAAAAGCGGGATGATATACAGCCCCTTGGCAAGCTTCCAGGACTCCATACCGGTCTCCAGCGGCTTAGATCCTGAAATGCCTGCCGCAGAGTAGGCCGCCAGGCAGACCGGGGGTGTGACGTTGGAGTCCTGGGAGTACCAGAAGATAAGCATGTGAGCGGCGATCAGCGACGAGCCGAGCATCTCCATGGAAGGCGCTGCGAGCACCGCCAGCACGATGTAGGAGGCGGTCACCGGCAACCCCATGCCGAGCACCAGAGAGGCCAGAGCCACCAGCACGATGGTTATAAACAGGTTACCGCCCGAGATGCTGGTGATCATGATGGAAAACTTGATCCCGGCCCCCACCATGAGCACAACCCCGACTACAATCCCCGAGCATAGGAGGATCACACCGGTGGAGACCATGTTTTTGGCTCCCAGGGCCATGGCGTCGAGGATGTCGCGTGGGTACATGCGCGTCTTTTTGTGGAACCAGCTGGCCACCACGATAGCGCCGATACCGACACAGGCGGAGAAGGTCGGGGTGTAGCCGATCATCAAGAGCCCCATGAGGACCGCGATGGGGATGAAAAAATTCCACCCCTCCTTAAGCACTTCGCCGATGCGCGGGATTTCCTCCTTGGGCAGGGCCTCTAGCCCCACCTTCTTGGCTCGCAGGTGGACGAAGAAGGCCACCGAAAAAAAGTAGAGCAGGGCCGGGATGGTGGCCACGGCCACGATTTTCAAATAGGGAATCTGGGTCCACTGGCTCATGATGAAGGCGCCGGCACCCATAATCGGCGGCATGAGTTGGCCCCCGGTGGAGGCGGCCGCTTCCACGGCACCGGCGAACCGGGGCTTGAAGCCGACCCGCTTCATCAGTGGAATGGTGATTGAACCGGTGCCCACCGTGTTGGCCACGGCGCTGCCCGACACCGATCCCATCAGCCCGCTGGCAAAAACCGCCATCTTGGCCGGCCCGCCCACCATACGCCCCATCATGGCCACCGACAGCCGGATGATGAAGTCGCCGGCGCCGCTGTGCAGCAGGAAAGCGGCAAATAGCACGAAGAGAAAGACGAAGGTCGATGAGATGGTGGCGATGGTGCCGAAAATACCGTCCGGTGCGAAGTACATGCGGTAGAGCATCCGCTCTATCGTGACGCCGGGAAAATTCCACAACCCACCCATAAGACGGCCGAACCACAGGGCGTAGCCGAGAAAGATGGCCGAAAGCAGCGGGATGATGTAGCCGGCGCTGCGCCGGGTAATCTCCACCATGAGCAAGATGGCGATCCCGGCGAAGACCAAGTCGAGCTGGGTCGGCACCTCGTTGCGGGCGTGCAGGGCGTCTTCGAAGAGTACCAGGTAGGCCCCGGTAACCACCGAGAGGATCGCCAGCATGTAGTCGAAAATCAACCCGCGTTCAGGCAGTTTTTTGATCGGCGGGTAGATAATGAACCCCATAAAGAGGATGAAAGCAAAGTGCAGCGCGTTACGCTGGATCTCGGGCATAATGCCGATGGTGTTGACCCAGAGGTGAAACAGGGCCATGAGCACCCCGCACCAGTAGAGCAGGCGCTGGTTGAAAGGCGTCTGGCGCCCCGTAGCCGCATCGGTGGTGTCTTTTTCGGAAGCCTCGGGCATGATCTGTCCTTGTCTCGGGTGTCGCGCCCCGTGGTGGCACCTGCGTGAGGGAGCGCGGCCGGCGGTGGCCCTTGATTGCCACGCCGGCACGCCCCCCACGCGGTTGGCTTGAACGCGGGCCGCCCGCGCGGCGGGCGGCCCGGCGACTGTCAGATGGGCATCAGTTCGGCGGGGATCTTGATCCCCTTTTCCTTGTAGTACTTGGCAGCACCCGGGTGCAACGGCACCGGCAGACCGCTGATGGCCCGATCGAGCTTCATGGCCTTGGTGGCCTTGTGGATATTGGCCAAAAACGGCAGATTCTCGTAAATGGTTTTGGTAAGCTTGTAGACCGTCTCCTCACTGATGTCCGGCCGTACGGCCAGAAAGTTCGGCTGGCTGATGGTCTGGATGTCGGTCTTCTGGCCGGGGTAAGAGCCGGCCGGGACGACAAAACGGTTCCAGATCGGATACTTGGCCTGGATCTGGGCGAGCTGCTGGTCGCTAAAATCGAGCACTCTGACTTTCTTGGCCCCCATCTGGGCGTATAGCTGGGTAATGGCGGCCACCGGCGGTCCGGCCGGGCAGTTCATGCCTACGATCCGCCCGTCCATCATGGCCTGGGCTGAGGGGGTGTAGGCCAGATACTCGAGGGTCATCTCCTTTTCCGGATCAATGCCCAGTGCTGCCAGGATGGTGCGGCCAGAGCCCTCGGTACCGCTGCCGCGCTTGCCGATGGAGAACTTCGCGCCCAGATTGCGCAGATCGTCGATGGTACCGGTCTTGATGTACTTGGCGGCCAGGGCGAAGTGCTCGACATTTTCCCAGAGCATGGTGATCGACCGGAAATCCTTGACCGCCTTGCCCTCATATGCACCGGTGCCGTTGTAAGCGTTGAGACCGAAAAGCGACTGGAGAATGGCCAGATGGGTCTCCTTGTTTTTGAGCATCTGGACGTTCTCGCCCGATCCGGCCGAGTTGACGGCCGTGGCGGTGATCTTGTCCTCGCTGGCGAGCTTGATACTGATCAGTGTCCCGATGGCCACCCCCACCGGATAGTAGGTGCCACCGGTGGTGGCGGTGGCGATGATCAGGCTGTCCGCGGCGCTGGCACTGGTGGGCGCGACGCTGAACGCCAAACAGAGAACGACTAACCCGACGACGATCTTTTTCAACACGGTTCCCTCCTTTGGATGGCGGTTGGTAGGTCATTCAGCCGAGGGCCATCGGACCTGGCGCACCCGGCATGGAGCCGTGCATCATCAAGCTATTGCGGGGACCGGCGTCCCCTTCGGTCTGCTGCGTGAAGCGAGGCCCCCCGGTCCTGAGAACTAAATGCTTTACGCCGACATCCGGGAGGGGTACGATATCGACATGTCTGAGGTCTGACCAATTCTAACCTTTGGATTAACGGAACCGGCCGCAACTTGTCAAGAAAAAAGTCGTTGCCAAAAGAAAGCCCTTGCCATGCGCTATCCCGACTATCTTGAAAAGCCCATCGACCTTCCTCATTTCATCCACGTCCAACGCCGGATACCGGACGACGGAATCGAAGACGTGGCGACCGCGGTAAAAAACGAACTGGAACGGATCCTGCCTCAAAGCGGCATCGGCGCAGGCCAGCGTGTGGCCGTGGCCGTGGGCAGCCGGGGCATCGATCGGCTGCCGGAAATGGTGCGCGCCTTGTGCAGCGGACTGCAGCAAGCCGGCGCCCAACCGTTCATCGTACCGGCCATGGGAAGCCACGGGGGTGCCACGGCCGAAGGCCAGGCGGCGGTGCTCGAACGGCTGGGGGTTACCGAGGCGACCTGCCGGGCGCCGGTGGTATCCAGCATGGCTGTGACCGAACTGGGTACCGTGATGGACGGGATTCCCCTTTACCTGGGCCGCGATTTCGCCACCGCCGATCACACCGTCTGCATCAACCGCATCAAACCCCACAGCAAATTCAAGGCTGCCGTGGAAAGCGGCCTGCTCAAGATGCTTTGCGTGGGCATGGGCAAACACGACGGTGCCCTGGCCTTTCACCGCTGGGCCCTGCGCTATGGATGGTACGCGCTGCTGGAGGTGATGGGTCTTGCTCTGGCGGCACGCAGCAACTTCCGTTTCGGTATGGCGGTGGTGGAAAACGAAAACGATCGGATCGTTCACATTGAGGCGGTGCCGGAGTCCCGGCTCGCGGAGCGTGAAGCGGCGCTGCTGGCCCTGGCCAAAACGCGCTTTGCCCGGCTTCCCTTCCGTCAACTGGACGTCTTGGTGGTGGGCCGCATCGGCAAGGAAATCAGCGGCGCCGGCATGGATCCCAACGTCACCGGTCGGGCCTTCGACCTGGGGGAAAGCGATTTTTCCACCCAGATGCAGGCCACCCGGGTGGCAATCCTCGATTTGACCGCCAAAACCGCGGGCAACGCCATCGGATTGGGCAACGCGGACATCATCACCGAGAGGGTCTTTGAAAGGCTCGACTACGAAGCCACGCTAATGAATGCCCTGACCAGCCTGTCGCTGCACAAGGCGTTCATCCCGGTGCGCCTGCCCAACGACGAAAAGGCGATCCAGGCCTGCTTTACCACCCTCGGCCCTGTTTCCGTCCATCAGGTGCGGGCCGTGATCGTGCGCGACACCCGCAACATCTTCGAATTTTGGGCCTCGGCCGCTCTTGCTCCCGAACTTGCAGCCATGGCAGACGTCTCTATAGACCGGCCGCAGCCGCTGGTTTTCACTCCCGGCGGCCGGTTGAGCGATCCCGCCTTGGACGCCTGAAGCACCCGCAAAATTCAGCGTCTTGAGGGTTGACATGGAAGTGGAATCGGAATAAAAAATACCAACCGGTCGTTTTTTTGTTTGACATACAAATGGACACACGCCATGGGCACCAAAGGAGATCAGACCCGCCGGCGCATCGTCAGCGCCGGTCTTCAGCTCTTTTCGGTCAAGGGCTACTTCAACACCGGCATCAGCGACCTGATGGCCGCCACCGGCCTGACCAAGGGCGGCCTCTACGGCCATTTCC
The DNA here is from genome assembly GCA_963668645.2 of Desulfobacterales bacterium. Classification (GTDB taxonomy): domain Bacteria; phylum Desulfobacterota; class Desulfobacteria; order Desulfobacterales; family UBA2174; genus UBA2174. The sequence goes on along the minus strand of CAXXWC010000018.1, from coordinate 127,995 downwards.
GCAGCAAGGAGGATCTTTGGTACGCGGTCTACGACGAAGCGGTGGCCGTCTGGAAGGCCCACATCTTCGCCGGCCTCGAGCCTGCCGCCGATCCCTTGCAGCGCATCGCCCGCGTGGCGGACAACCACCTTTTCGCATACCTGGGTGCGGAGGTCTTCGACGGCGGCTGTTTCTTCGTCAATATGATCGTGGAGTTGTCCGGTCAGGCGGCCGGCATGAGCCGCCATCTGTTCCGCGGGTTCGTCGGTTTCTCCAAGCTGATTCAATCCTGGCTGGCTGAGGCCGAGGCGGCCGGGCACCTGAAACCGGGCCACGACTACCGACAGGTGGCCAACTTCATCCTCATCGCCCTCAACGGGGCCGCCACCTTCTACACTGCCAGCCGCGACCCGGCGGTGCTGCGGGAGACCGGCGCGCAGTTGGGGCGCTATATCGACGGGCTGCGGCCTTAACCGGTGCCCGTCCATTTATGGACAGACACTTGGACAGAGACAATCTGCCGCGGCGAAAACTGCGGTATCCCGGAGCCCGCTCCGGGACATGCATCAAAGGAACACGAAAATGGGTGCTACGATCCGCCTCGCCAGGCGCACCGAACGCATGGGCGCCAGCGCCATCCGCGAGATCCTCAAGGTCACCGAACAGCCGGGAATGATCTCGCTGGCCGGGGGCCTGCCGGCCCCGGAAAGCTTTCCCACCGCCCTGATGGCCGATCTTACCAACCGTGTCCTGTCCCGTTACGGGACGGCGGCCCTGCAATACGGCCCTTCGGAAGGCTTCGGCCCCTTGCGCGAGGCCCTGGCCGTGCATCTGCGCCAGCGGGGCATCACGGCCGGCGCAGATGGAATCCTGATCACCAGCGGCTCCCAGGGGGCCCTCGACGCCCTGGGAAAGGTCTTGATCTCTCCGGGAGACCGGGTGGCGGTGCAGGCCCCAACCTATCTCGGGGCGCTCCAGGCCTTCAACCCCTACGAACCGCGCTACGTGACCATCGCCAGCGACGCGAAGGGGATGATCCCCGAGGCCCTGGAAAGAGCCGTCAGGCGCCGTCCGGTCAAATTCGTCTATCTGGTACCGACTTTTCAAAACCCCACGGGGGAGACATTGGACCGTGAACGGCGTCTGGCGCTGGCCGATGTGCTGCGGCGTACGGGCACCCTGCTGGTGGAGGACGACCCTTACGGGGCACTGTGCTACCAGGGCGAGGTGCCAACGCCGGTCAAACAACTGGCCCCGAACCACACGGTCTATGTGGGCACCCTGAGCAAAGTGCTCTCGCCCGGGCTGCGGGTGGGCTTCTGCCTTGCGCCTCCGCCCCTGGACCGCCAGCTCGTGCTGGCCAAGCAGGGGTGCGACCTGCACACCGGAACCCTGAGCCAGGCCCTGGCGGCCGAGTACCTGGCCGGCGGACACCTTGAGCGCCATCTGCCTCTGATTCTCGACCTTTACCGCCCTCGCTGCAAGGCGATGCTCGCTGCCCTGAAGCGGCATCTGCCCCCGGGCTTTTCCTGGTCGAAGCCCGCGGGCGGAATGTTCGTCTGGGTAAAAGGGCCGGCGTGCCTGGATATGGACCCGGTTTACGAAACGGCGGTAGCCTGCGGCACGGCGTTCGTTCCCGGGCGCCACTTCTTTCCCGACCCGGAGCAGGGGCGGAACACCATGCGCCTGAATTTCACCATGCCCCAAGAGACGGCAATCGAGACCGCCGTGGCAGGCCTGGCAGAGGCGCTGTGCCGGCATTTACTTCCGGCAAGCGCTATTCAGCCTGCTTGAATAAAGGGGGGGCGGACGGCTGGCACCGTCCTTTATTCCTGGTGGGGAAAAAAGAATCAAGGGGGCCCGGCGCCGGCCGGGTTGTGCAAGCCGCCTGACCCCAAAGCTTCTATTGGAGCGTCTGATTCTCGTGAGCCAGAGAAATCCGGTAGAAGTAGTCCTCCAACGAATCGAAGACCAGGTACTGTTCAACGTTGCTCCAGGCCACGGCAGTGGGAATTCCCGTAGCCCAGTCGTTGGCCGTCGTGCCTTCGGCAAACACCCCGACGACAAAGAGTCTGTCCCCCTGCATCTGAAAACGGGCCTGTTCGAGCACCACGTTGTGCTCGTCACACTGGTTGGTCAGGTAGATCAAGATGATCTTTCCGCTCAGATCCGGAAACCGCATATCCTTCATAGCAGCATTCCCCGTCACGGGTTCCGGTGGCATGGCACCTGAACCGTTTGGCTGGTGTCCGTCCTCGGGTGACTCCCTCGGCGGTTAGGCCGGTGTTTATAGAGAAGATCACCGCGAATGCCAAGCAGAAAAGCAATCCCGGCGCTCAATGTTTGAAGCAGCGCTGACCGGTAAAGACCATGGTCGCACTGGCCTCGTTGCAGGCCGTGATGACCTGGTGGTCGTTGTTGGCACCGCCCGGCTGGATCACCGCGGTCACCCCTTCGCGCAATCCCACATCCACCCCGTCACGAAAGGGGAAAAAGGCGTCGCTGACCATGGCGGCCCCCACCAGGCCCCCCTTTTCGGCCGCCACTCGCGCGTCGATGCCGGCCTTGCGATCCGCATCGGCCAGATCGTTGTAAGCCTCGCCGTAGGCTTCGAAACAGTATCGATCCGCCAGCTTGCGGTACGCCTTGTCGCGGGCGATCTCGGCCACCCCGACCCGGTCCTGTTCACCGGTGCCGATCCCCACGGTGACGTTGTCCTTGACGTAGATCACCGAATTGGAGGTCACCCCGGATTCCACCAGCCAGCCGAAGAGCAGATCCTCGATTTCGTCGGCGCTCGGTTCCCGCTCGATGCGGTAGCTGCGGCCCTGGTATTCGCAGCCGGCCAGGGTCAAGTCGGCCGCGGTGCGGGCCTGGGGCACAAAGGACCACTGGACGATCAGCCCGCCGTCGATCAGGCTCTTGAAGTCCACACAGCGCTGGCCTACGAATTGCTGCAGCCGGGCGATGTTGCCGATGCGCACCACGCGCAGGTTTTTGCGCCGCGCCAGCACCGCCAAGGTTCCCTCCTCGAATTCCGGCGCCACGACCACTTCGGCGTATTGGGCGGCCACCGCCTCGGCCGTGGCCAGATCCAGGGGGCGGTTGACGGCGATGCAGCCGCCGAAAGCGGCCACCCGATCGGCCATGTAAGCCCGCCGGTAGGCCGTCTCCAGGCTTTCGTCCCGCGCCACGCCGCAGGGGTTGTTGTGCTTGACGATCACCGCGGTGGGCCGATCGGTGAAATAGCGCAGGATGTTCAGCGCGTTATCCGCGTCGGTGAGGTTGGTCTTGCCCGGATGCTTGCCCGACTGGAGCAGCTCGATATCCGAAGCCAGGTACCGTCCCGCTAGGATTGTCGCGGTTTCGCCCAGTACGAGGTTGCCATTGACCAGCCGATAGAGGGCTGCCTCCTGGCCGGGGTTCTCTCCGTAGCGCAGCCCCCGATCCTCATCGCCGATGTGCCAGGTGACCTTTTCGTAAAAAAGGGTCTGGCGCCGCTCGGCTTCCACGAAGCTGATTTCCATCTGCGGCGGAAAATGATCGGTAACGATGGTGCGGTACATCTTCTTGAGGTCTTCTGCCATGGGATCCTCCAGAGCAACGGATTGCGACGCCAAATTATTGATACGGATTCAAAACGGAAACAACCGCCGAGTGGATGGCCACCCCCGTGATTAACCGGGGGCCTGGCTATTTTCCAAAATAACAGCCTTCCACTTCCTCCAGCGTGCGCGGCTCAAGGTAGGCGGCGATGGCCTGGTCGTAGCGCGCCGTGTGGGCGAAAGCCTTCTTGGCCAACCCGAGACGAAGTTGCAGCGAAGTGGCGCCGGCATTGGCCTTCAAAGCCTCGGCGATCATGGGATAATCGGCCGGATCGACCACCGGGGCCACCCGGATAAAATTTTTGGCCGCCGCCCGGATCATGCAGGGACCGCCGATATCGATGTTGCCCCGGGCCTGTTCGGCGGTGGTTCCGGCTGCGGCCACGGTCTGCTCGAAGGGGTAGAGATTGACCACCACCATGTCGATGGGCACGGCTGCGGTGCGCTCCAGGTCCGCCTGGTGGGCCGGGTTGTACGTCTCGGTGAGCAGGCCGAGATAGATCTTGAAATCGAGGGTCTTGACCAGTCCGCCCTGGGTTTCGGGCTGGCCGGTGTAATCCGACACCTGGGTCAACACCCCATCGGCCCGGTTGCCGAGGATCTGGCGGATCCGCTCGAAGGTCCCACCGGTGGAAAAAATCCGCAGGCCCGGATTGATGTCCAGAAGATTGGGGATGAAAAGATCCAGGCCGCTTTTGTCCGAGACGCTCACCAGGATACGGCGCAGCGGCACCTCGGCGTCAATACGGGTAACGACGTTGATTGTCATGATCAGCGATCCTTTCGACTCGACATGTGATGGAAAATCCAAATCGATTGCCTTGACTCATATCTGCAAGGCTAAGGGCCCGTCAAGACGCCTCTCGGATTGACAAAAAAAAACACATGACTCAATTTGAGAAATCCAGCTCGCCCAGCGGGAAATACATCGCGCCGGTAAAGGAGAACCGATGCCCAAAAGCAGTATTCAGGCCGACGCCGTCCAGACCATCATGGCCATCAACAACGCGATTCGCACCCTGCGCCTCTATCCAAGCGGCAACCCCATGATTCAAGACGCCCTGGACAAGGTCCAGCGGAGCGTCTCCTTTCTGCTCTCACAAACCGAGCAGGTGGTTTTTGCCGAAGCCGAAAAGGTCTTGATTGTCGACGATCAGCCGTTGAATGAAAAAATCCTGCAACGACCCCAAGTGCGTGCTTTCCTGAACACCATGATCGAGTTGGGGGTGCGCACCCTGTCGTTACAGCGGGGGCTCGGTTTCTACGAGTTGCATGTATTTCTCGAGCTGCTAAGCGGCGAGGCCGATAAGATCGCCGCCGCGGGAGGCATGGCAGCCCTGGTCAAACGGCGGCACCTGCCCCATATCCGCATCGATGAAAAACGCTTCGTGGCCCTGGACAAGGGCCAGCGCATCGCTCCGGCTAAAGAGGCCAACGAAGCAGAGCCGGAGGCCGGCGCGGCCTCACCCCAAACCGGCATATCCGAAACGCCGGGAGCAGGCCCCCAGGAGGTTACCCGGGTTCTTTATTCAGGCTTGCAGCCCTTTGCGGATTTGGCCCAGGGCGGCCGGTCGGCAGAGACCCAGGCTGTTTTCGATCAATTGCTTGCCGGGCTTGCCGACCTGGATGGCGGGAGCGGTTCGCGCACCGGCGGGCAGAAAGGCGCGCCAGGCCTCGGCCTGGAATCGGGAACCCTGGCATCCCTTCTGAACCAAAGCTTCGCCACCGAACCGGACCACTCCTCACCGGCCGTGGAAAGTCTCTTCGCCCATATCAAGGCGGTGGTTCAGACCCATCTTCGCAACGGACGTTTCCGGTCCGCCGGGCGCATCCTGGAAGCGCTTGACAGCGCAGCGGCAAACAGCGCCTGCCCCGCGGGAATGCGCAACCTGATCCGCACCCTGATGGAGAGCATCGCCGAAGAATCGCTGCTGCACGGGTTGATAAAAAGCCACCTGGAAGGTTCGCCGGCCATCCAGGAGGTCATTGCCCGGATCCTGCGCCTCTTGATGCCGGCCCCGGCCGATTTCATGCTCGAACAGCTTCGCGTCACCGATATCCGCCGTGAACGCAGCCATCTGATGCGTCTGCTGCCCGAGCTGGGAGACGGACTGCGCGGGCCGGTGCTGCACCGCATCGGCAACGGCGGGCCGTGGTACTACCTGCGCAATCTGGCCGGACTGCTGGGCAAAATCGGGCGCCCCGAAGATCTGCCGGTCTTCGAACGCCTGCTCGCCAACCCGGACCCCAGTATCCAGCGTGAAGCCCTGAGCGGCCTTTATACCGTCGAGGACGAACGCCGCGGGGAAATTCTACTCCGGTTTTTGCCCGATGCGGATGAGCATCTCAAAATCAATGTCGTAACGCTCCTGGGCGCCTTGGCTTACCGGCCGGCTGCGGCCCCCCTGACGGCCATGCTCGAATCCTTTGCACCGCGTTACCCCAAAGCCGGCGAAGCGCTGGCGGAGAAAATCTGTGTCGCCCTGGGGCGCATCGGTGATACGGCAGCGATTCCGGCGCTTTCAAAGATCCTTGAGCCCCACGGCCTCTTTTCCCGAGGACCGGCAGAACAGGTGGAAAGCGCCGCACGCCAAGCCCTGGCGCTGCTCCGCGCCGATCCAGGCCCCAACGCCGCATCGAAGCCCGCACCGCCGGGTCAGGCCCCGCATCCCGCCTCCAGCCCCCCGGCGACCGAGGCTGAAATCGACCGCCTGGCGGCCGCCGGCCAGAGTGAGACCGCCGTAGCGCACCTGCTGGCCATGGTCACCGCCGCAGCCAAGGCCAAGCGCTTCGCCGAGGCCGAACGACTCCATGAAAAACTTTACGAGATCGACGCCCTGGCGTTGGGCCCGATCATCCAGGCCGGGGAAATCATCGAAGCGGAAAAATCCCGGGCCATCGACCCCGACCATCTTAAAACCTTCGCGCCTCTGTACGCCCAGCTCAGCGAAGCCGAGCGCAACGCTCTCTTCCACGCCATGACAGCGGAAAACTTCGCTCCTGACGACACCCTGGTGCACCAGGGCCGGATTAACAACCGGCTCTGCTTCATCAATCAAGGGACGGTCAAGATCGTTCACCGCCAGGGTTCGCGCGAGATGCTCATCGACCGGCCCCAAACGGGCAGCATCGTGGGCGCAGACAGCTTTTTCAAAGCCACGGTGTCCACCGTGGCCGTCATCGCGATGGGTCCGGTGGCGGCCACATGCCTGGCCCGCGACCTTCTGGAAAAACTCCACCCCGACCATCCCGGACTCAAGTCAAAACTGCAAGACCATGTCGCACGCCAGGACACCATCGCCGAACAGCTCCGGCGCCGGGGCATGGATCGGCGCCGCTATCCGCGCTATCAAATTCAGGGGAGGATCAAGGTCCAAATCCAGGATCGCAAGGGGCGGGCCGTGGGACGCCCCTTTCTCGGGGCCCTGTGCGATTGCTCGCAAGGTGGGATCGCGTTTTGCATCGGATCGGCCAATTCGCAAACCGCCCGCATCCTGCTCGGCCGGCGGCTCCAGCTCGAATTTGTCATCCCGCTGGCCGGAGCCCCGCGCAAAGTATCGACCTGCGGCACCGTCATCGGGGTCAACGACCTGATGGCCAACGAATATTCTCTGCACATCCGCTACGACCAGAACCTGGATCCACAAACGGTCCAAGCCCTGGCCAAAACCGCTGCATAGCCCCTCCAAGCGCCGTTCGCATGGCCGGAAGGGCCGGCGCGCGAAGACTCAGCATCCGTCGTCGCGGCCGTCGATTTCCTGCAGGAAACGCTCGAAAAAGCGGGTCATGAAGTCGTGGCGCGCGGCGGCCAGACGGCGTCCGCTGGCGGTGAGCATCCGCTGGTGAACGAAACGCAGTTTGACCATGTACTCGCGGTAACCGGTGTCCTCGGGGCCGTAAGGTGAGCTTCGATCTACCGCAACTTCGGGGCAGTGGAGCCGGGCGCCCAGTTCGCCGGCGAAAAGAAAGGCCCGGGCTACCCCCACTGCCCCGATGGCGTCGAGCTTGTCGGCATCGAAGAGGATCCGCGCCTCAAGGGTGGCCGGCGGCGGGTCGCAACGATAACGATGGCTGTGAATGCAATGGACCACGTTATCGCGCCGTTCGGCGCTCAGCCCCAGCGGCCCGAGCAGCCGCTGGGCCATCCGGGCCCCCTGGTCGGCGTGACAAAGGGCCCCGTTGAGCGCATCCTGGCGGCCGCGGCCGATGTCGTGCAGGTAGGCGGCGATGCGCAGCACCGTCATGTCGGCCCCTTCCAGCGGCCCCATCCGCTCGCATAGGCGCACCACCCTCAGGGTATGGTCCCAACCGTGGCTGCCGCGGGCGGCGTTGAAGATGCGGCGGGCCACGCGGCACATCCGCTCCACGGCCTCTTGATCCGTGATCGAAGCGTGGCGCCTCACCGTCTTCGGCTTCATACTGAACGCTTTCCCGTCATCTTGGCGATGTCGACGCGAATCACCGATGTCCCGGCCAGCCGCCCGTCATCGATGGCCTGGGCTGTGCCGCCGTAATGCGCCAAAATGCACGCCAAGGCGAAACGCTTTTCCGCCGGATCGTCCACCATGACCGCCCGCCCCTCACCGATGACGCTCTCATAGCGCAGGCTCCAACTACAGGGGTTTTCAGCCTCGACCACGGTATGGCCGGCCTCCAGGGAAAAACCGACGCGTGGATTGCGCCGGATCAGGTCGATCTTGCGCCCCTGGGCTGCCGAGTGAAAATAGAGCCGCTCGCGGGCATAACCGAAGCTCAGCGGCACCACGTATGGCTGGCCCCCGTCGCAGAGGGCCAGAAAGCAGACCGTGGCGCGCCGGATCACCGCCTCGATCCGATCCAGTCCAGCAATTTCCTTGTCTTTACGGCGCATGGGAGCCTCTCCGGGGGGTTGCAAAGGTTTTGTGCAGTCGTTCCCGGCGCCAGCCGGTCCGCCAGGCGCTACCACAAAAGACCGTTTCCTGAAAAGCGCAAATACGTATCAAGGCGGCAAAGGCGGGCTACAGCGTCAGCGGATCGAGAAGCGCCCCGAGCGATTCCACCAGAAATCTGGGAAGGGCAAAGGCGGCGCGGTGGACCGCGGCGCTGTAATAGCGGCAGGCCAGATCGGCGGCAGCGATGCGGCCGGGATCCAAATCGCCCACAGGGCAGAACCCCTTGGAAGCAAAGCCGAAACTCCACAACCCGCCGGGATAGGTCAGGGTCGGAAACAGATAGAGGTGCAGCCTTTGGAAGCAGGACCGCTGGCGGGCGAGCATCTGGCGCTGCAAGGCGTTGTCGTAAAAGGGAGATTCGGCCTGGGTCACCAGAATGCCGTCATCGGAAAGAAGCCGGAAAACCGAGCGATAGAAAGCCTCATCAAAGAGCGGCTGGGCCGGGCCCACCGGATCGGTCGAATCGACGATCACCACATCGAAGGTCCGGCGGCACCGGGCCGCGTAAGTCACCCCGTTGTCAATAATCAGCTTCAGGCGCGGATCGTCGAAGGATGCGGCCACCGCCGGCAGGTGGCGCCGACAGGCCTCGACTACCAGCGCATCGATTTCCACCAGCACCACCTGATCGATTTGCCGGTGGCGCAGCACCTCGCGCGCCGTGCCGCCGTCTCCCCCGCCGACGATCAGCACCCGCCGGGGCGCCGGGTGCACGAAGAGCGGCACATGGGCGATCATCTCGTGGTAGACGAACTCGTCGCGCTCGCTGAGCATGACGACTCCGTCGTTGAGCAGCATCCGGCCGTGGGCGGCGGTTTCCACCACATCCACCCGTTGATAGTCGCTGCGGCCGGAGAAAATGGTGCGCACCACCCGAAACGCCAAGGCCACCGCATCCTGGTGCACTTCGCGCAGCCACAGATCCGGCCGGTCGGCAACGTCGCTCATCAAATCAACCTCTTCACGGGATGAAGGCCTCAGCTCGAAGCGCGGATCAGATTTAAAAAGCGGATCGCGTAACCGCAGTCAAACTTATGGCGGCCTTCCTCGGTGACCGCATAGCCTTGAAACGGCAATCCGAACCGATCCGGTTGTGAAACAGAACCCGAACCCAGAGTCCTGGTGTCCACCAGGCAAAAACGCTGCGGCCGAAAAATATCGATCAACCCGTCGACCAGGCTGCGAAGATCTGCCTGGCGCAGATTCGTCTCAAAAGAGGCATAGGAGCCTTCGGGCTGGGGCGTGACATGAACGGTGCAGTATACATCGGTTCGAATCGCATTGAGCGAGTACCCGTGCGGCTCGAAAAAATGACTGTCCATCCGCATTCCCGGGAAAAGCCGTTTCAGGCGGGCCAGGATCGCCCCGGTGGCCGGACTGTCGGCATGGCGGGTGTAAAACAGCGCTGCCCGCTCCGGCGCCAATCCCGTCATGAGCAGTTCCAGGGTCATGTCCTGGTCCAGATGCACCGGAGTACGGCCCGCAAAAAAAACATGCACATGGTCGTGGTTGGCCGGTCCCAGCCGATAGCTCCGTCCGCCGAACCACCGGCTGAGGCGCATCACTTCGGCTTCGAAATCGGCGGCTTCCGGTTGAGCCTGAGGAAACATCAACCGACGGCGTTCGTAAAACGCCATGGCGACATTGTCCGGATCCACCAAATGCATAATGGCCGGTACGGCGTCGATGAGGGTCGTATCACCGCAGGTGATCATCAGGATGCGATCGTTCCAGACAAAAAGGCTCGATTCGCTGAGCAGGTAGGCGTCAAGGTGCTCATCGCAGATGCGGCTGATGATCGCCGCACCGCTGGCCTGGACCACTCCGGTCCACCGGCCGCCCGGGTCGTCACGAAGGGTCTGATCGGGCCGGTGGAGAAGAATTTCCAGTTTCTTTTCAGGACCTTCAAAAAGATCAAGCATTTTCAATTCTAAGTATATGGTTCGTGCCCCTGTCTACCGGGACATGATCGGTCTGTCAAGGCATGGGCAAAAGTGAATATAAAAGCCGCCTTGGCATAAATTACAACCACAATCATCCACCACTTCCCAAGAAAGAGTAAATTATGTTAATTACTATGAAAATCTTCTGAACGACTTTACATTTTTCCCTTGACAGAAACGGCCTTTTGGTCTTTTATTTTCAAAAAGTGGAGGATTGTGGGTGCAAGGTTATGTTCCGTGGTAGTTCCTATCATACCATCGATGCCAAAGGGCGCATCATCGTTCCGGCGCGGTTCCGCGACATCATCAAGGCCAGCGGCACCGACGCGGTGATGCTCTCGCGTATGGACGGCGCCCTGGTGGCCTATTCCCTTGATGAATGGCGCAAGATCGAAACCCGAATTCTCTCCTTGGCTGAAAAGAGTGTTTCGATGCGCCGTTTCCGGCGTGTTTTCATCGGTGGCGCTTTTATATGTCCCTGTGACCGCCAGGAACGGATTCTGGTGCCGCCTTCCCTGAGGGAATACGCCTGCCTGGAACGCGACATCGTATTGGCCGGGGTCCTGGACCACTTCGAAATCTGGAGCCGGGAAAACTGGGAGCGTGAAAACCAGGCCCTGGAAGAAGACATGCAAAGCGAGGAGGTTCGCAGCGAAATCGCGCGGTTGGGGCTTTGATGATGCCGTACCGCCATCCATCGGCCATGCCCGAGCAAGCAATGGAAGCCCTGAACCTGGCTCCGGGGCGGACCGTGGCCGACTGCACCCTCGGCGCTTCGGGCCACGCGCGTCGAATCCTGGCGCTTACCGCCCCGGAGGGTATATTGATCGGCCTCGACCAGGATCCGGATGCCATCGCCAACGCCAGGCAGGCACTGGCGCCCTGGGGCCAACGGGTTCACCTGTTTCAACGCAACTTTGTCCGCTTGCCCGAAACCTTGGCCGAACTCGGCATCCAGGGCCTCGACGGCATTCTGGCCGATTTGGGACTGTCGCTGCACCATCTGGAGGGCAGCGGCCGGGGTTTCAGCTTTCAGCGCGATGAGCCCCTGGATATGCGCATGGATCCAAGCCAGGGCCCGACGGCCGCCGAGTTGCTCCAGTCCTTGTCCGAAGAGGAGCTGAGTCGCCTCCTGTATGAATTCGGCGAAGAACCTCACGCCCGTCGCATCGCCCGCAAGATCGTGGCCGTACGCCGGCTTACACCCATTACCACCAGCGGCCAGCTCGCCCGGCTGGTGGCCGGAAGCCGGCCCCGGGCCTCGGGGAGGCGCATCCACCCGGCCACCCGGGTCTTTATGGCCTTGCGCATCGCGGTTAACCGGGAACTGGAATGCCTTGAGATGTTCCTGAAGACAGCTCCCGGACTGCTGCGGCCCGGCGGGCGGCTGGTGGTGCTGACCTTCCATTCCCTGGAGGATCGCATCGTCAAACAGCAGTTCAAACTTCTGGCCAACCCCTGCCAGTGTCCGCCCCGCCTTCCCCGCTGTGTCTGCGGGCGGATACCGCAGGTACGGCTGGTGACCCGTAAACCGCAGCGCCCGGACCCGGCGGAAGTATCCGCCAATCCTCTGGCCCGCAGCACCCATTTGCGGGCCGTGGAAAGGCTGGCGACCCCATGACGAGGATTTTGGACAATCGCACCGTCTGGAAAATGGCGGTCCTTCTCGTGCTGGTCCTCGAGCTGTTTGTCTATACCTGGTTTCAGGTGCAATGCCGCAGCGTCAGTTACGGCCTGGAGCGGGCCGGAATCGCTCACCAACAGCTGAAGAAAACCGAGCAGCAGCTCCAGACGGAACTGGCCAGCCTGCGCATGCCGCAACGGATCGAAGCCGAAGCGGCCCGGCGTCTCGGGCTGCAGCGTCCCACTCCGGAACAGATCAGGAGGCTGCCATGACAAAATCGCCGGACAAACCGGACAAATTTGTTCGCCTGCGCGTTTGGCTTGTCGGCGTCGGGTTCCATGCTCTGCTGCTGATCATCGCGGCCCGCGCCGTCCACGTTCAGGTCTTTTGCGCCCCCGACCTGGCCTCCCGGGCCGCCGGCCAGTATCAAACCTCGGTCTATATCGGCGCGCAGCGGGGCATGATCCGGGACGCCGAGGGCCGCCCTTTGGCGGTCAGCCTCGAGGTTGCCTCCATCGGTGCCCATCCCTGGCAGATTTCGGATAAAAAGCAAACCGCCAAACAGGTGGCCGCCGTTTTGGGGATCAAGGCCGCCGATCTGACCGGTCTGCTCGACACCGATAAGCGCTTTGTCTGGGTCAAACGCCAGGTCCCGCCGGACCAGGCCGGCAGGATCGAAGCCCTAAACCTGAAAGGGCTCACCTTTCACCGTGAATACAACCGGTATTATCCCAACAAGCACCTGGCCGGCCAAGTGCTCGGATTTTGCGGCGTCGACGGCAAAGGATTGGAGGGCATCGAACACCACTGCGAAGCCGACCTCAACACCGAAACCCAGGCCCACCAGGTCATGCGCGACGCCTTGGGCCGCCGCTTCGGTACCGGTTCGCTAGCCGCTCAAGTACCGGTGGGCAATGACGTGATGCTGACCCTCAACGCCACCATCCAGCACATCAGCGAAACCGCCTTGAACCAGGCCGTCATCGACCATGAGGCCAAATCCGGCATGGCGCTGGTGCTCGATCCGTCCACCGGCGCCGTTATGGCCATGGCCCAGGTGCCGACCTTCAACCCGAACAATTACCCCGACTATTCAGCCCGGCAATGGCGCAACCGGTGCATCACCGATGCCTTCGAACCCGGCTCCACGATGAAGGTGTTCATCGCGGCCGCAGCCCTGGAATCCGGCGCCTACACGCCCGAGAGCCGCTTTTTCTGCGAAAACGGCAAATACCGCCTCGCCAACCATGTGGTGCACGACACCAAGCCCCATGCCTGGCTCACCATGGCCGAGGTGATCAAGTATTCGAGCAACATCGGTGCCGTCAAGATCGGCGAGGGGCTGGGGCGGGCCAATTTTCACGCCGCCTTGCGCCGCTTCGGGTTCGGTGATCGCACCGGCTTCGACTTCCCCGGGGAAACCGCCGGCAGCCTTTCGCCCTACCAGCGCTGGACCACCGTGGACGCCGGGGCCATCGCCTTCGGTCACGGACTGAGCCTGTCGGCCCTGCAATTGGCCACCGCCATGGGCGCCATCGCCAACGACGGGGTCATGATGCAGCCGTACCTGATCAAGGAGATTCGCAACCCTCGCGGCCGGATCATCCACCAGACCCAACCCCGTCCGATCCGGCAGGTGGTTTCGGCCGCCAGCGCGCGCAAGGTCCGGACCATGCTCGCCGGGGTCCTCGAATCGGGCGGCACCGCCACCAAAGCGGCGCTCCAGGACTACCAGGCCGGCGGCAAGACCGGCACGGCCCATAAGGTCAAACCGGGCGGCGGCTATGACCGCGACCGTTACGTCTCCTCCTTTATCGGCCTGGCGCCGCTGGAAAAACCGCGCATCGTGGTCCTGGTGGTCATCGATGAGCCGCGCCGCGGCCATTACGGGGGAACCGTGGCCGCACCGGTTTTCAAGGAGATCTGCCAGAAAACGCTCAACTTCCTCAATGTTCCGCCGAAAACCGAACCCGACACCCTGATCCTGGCCCGCCAGGTTGAGATGACCGGATGAGACTCTCCCAACTGTTTCAAAACGCCGACCCCGCCGTGCGGTTCCCGCCCGGCGCCGACCCGCAGGTAAGCGCGGTCTGTTACGACTCGCGCCGGGTGGTTGAGGGCGCCTTGTTTGCCGCGGTGCCCGGGACCCGGGTCGACGGCCACGATTTTGTCGCCGACGCCTTGGCCCGCGGCGCCGCAGCCCTGCTGGTGGAGCGGCCGGTCACGGCCCCGGTGCCGGTGCTGCAAAGCCCTGATGTGCGCCGCAGCCTGGCCCAGGCGGCGGCGGCCTTTTACCGGTGGCCTTCGGCCGGCCTCTTTGTGGCCGGAATCACCGGCACCAACGGCAAGACCACCACCTCCTATCTGGCAGAAGCCGTCCTGACCGCCGCCGGCCACCGGGTCGGCGTGGTCGGCACCATCGATTACCACTATGCCGGCCGCAAATTCACCAACCGGGTAACCACTCCCGAATCCCTCGATTTGCAGCGGATTCTGGCCGAAATGCGCGACGCCGGGATCACCCATGTGGTTATGGAAGTCTCCTCCCATGCCCTGGACCAACACCGGGTCGAAGGGATCGACTTCAACGTCGGCATCTTTACCAACCTGACCCAGGACCACCTCGACTACCACAAGGACATGGCGGCCTACTGGAGCTGCAAGCGGCGGCTGTTCACCGAACATCTGCCCCGGGGATCCAAGGCGCATCAGGCCGCCGCAGTGGTCAACCTGGACGATGCGCACGGCCGTGAGCTCGCCGGGGACCTGACCCTGGCCTGTCTGACCTGCAGCACGGATCGGCAAGGCCTGATCCACCCCGAGACCTGGAAGGCGACCATCAACGGCATCAAGGCTCGCCTGGCGACTCCGCAGGGCCCCATCGACATCGACTCTGCCCTGGTGGGGCGCCACAACCTGGACAACATCATGGCGGCGGTGGGCTGCGGCATTGCCGCCGGCGCATCGGCCCAGGCCATCGGCCGGGGGATCGATTCCCTCCGGCGGGTGCCGGGACGCCTGGAAGAGGTCCCCGGTCCCACCGACCGCCACATCTATGTGGACTACGCCCATACCCCGGACGCCCTTGAGCATGCCTTGTCGGCCCTGCGCCCGCTTACGGCCGGACGGCTGATCTGCGTCTTCGGCTGCGGCGGGGACCGGGACCGGAGCAAGCGGCCCCTGATGGGCGAAATCGCCGGCCGGCTCAGCGATCTGGCGGTGGTCACCTCGGATAATCCGCGCAGCGAACCGCCCATGCAAATCATCGATGACATCCTGCCCGGCCTGCGGCGCAATCAAGCGGCCCCGGCCTTCCAGGTCGAGCCAGATCGGGCCGCGGCGATCCGCCGCGCCCTGGCCCTTTCCCGCAAGGACGACACGGTGCTGATCGCCGGCAAGGGGCACGAAAACTACCAGGTCCTGGCCGACCGCATCATCGACTTCGACGATTGCCAGGCGGTACGCCTCGCGCTGGCCGCCCCCCCCCTCACCCAGGATGGGAGACTGCTATGAGCGCTCCCACCGCCACCACGGGCACGGCCCGGCGCCTTGACCCGTGGACGGGCCAGGACCTGCTGGATGCCACCGGCGGGCAGCGGATCTGTGGTGATCCGGGCCTTGGATTCAGCGGCATCGGCATCGATTCGCGCACCCTGGGCACCGAGCAGGTCTTTGTCGCCATTCAGGGCGAGATCCACGACGGGCACCGTTTCGCACCCCAGGTGGTCGCCGCCGGCGCCCGCGGTCTGATCGTGGCACGCGACCGGCTCGATGCGCTTCCCACCGGCGCCTGGTCCAGAACCGGCGTTTTTTGTCTGGCGGTGGACGACACCCTGGCCGCCTTGGGACGGCTGGCCCGCTTTCATCGCGACCGCCATCCGGCCCGGGTGGCGGCCATCACCGGCTCCAACGGCAAGACCACCACACGGGCCCTGACCGCCGCCGTGCTGGCCCGGCGTTATCCGGTGGTCTCCACCCGGGGCAATTTCAACAACGCCGTCGGTCTGCCGCTGAGCCTCTTCGCTCTTACCCCGGCCCACCGCTGGGCCGTCTTTGAAATCGGCATGAACCGGCCGGGTGAAATCGATCGCCTGGCCTGGATCTGCCGGCCGGATCTGGGGGTTATCACCAACATCGGCCCGGCCCATCTGGAAGGCCTCGGTTCTCTTGAAGCAGTGCGCGACGCCAAGGGCGAACTCCTCGACCGCCTCGGCCCAGGCGGCCTGGCGGTGCTCAACGCCGACGATCCGCTGGTAATGCAGTTGGCCGCACGGGCCTCCGCACCGCCGCTGCTCTTCGGGACTTCGGCCAAGGCAACGGTACGGGCCGAAAAGATCGCCATCGCAACCGGCGGTCTGCACTTCGAGCTGGTCCTGCCCGGGCAACGCACAGCGGTGTGCTTGCCGATGGCCGCCCCTTTCATGGTGGCCAACGCCTTGGCGGCAGCAGCGGTGGGCTGGCATGCCGGCCTTGAAATCGAGGAGATCGGCGCGGCCCTGGAAAGCTTCCAACCGGTGCCCGGGCGCATGGTGCGCCTGGAAACCGGCCGGGGCGTTGCCCTGATCGACGATACTTACAATGCCAACCCTGCATCGGTGGCCGCGGCCATCGGGGCCCTGGAGGCCCAGCGCCGCGAGCAGGGACGCACCGCACTGGTCCTGGGAGACATGCGCGAGCTCGGCCCGGCGGCCGGCGCCCTCCATCGCCGGACAGGCGAACAGGCTGCGGCAGCCGGCATCGACCGGCTCTGGATAACCGGTGAAATGGCCGCCGAGGTGGCCGCTGGCGCCCGCGAGGCCGGTATGCCCCCCCATCGGATCACGGTGGCCGGCAAGAACGAAATCGTCACGGATCTGGACCAATGGCTGGCCCCCGGGGACTTGGTGCTGGTCAAAGGATCCCGGGCCATGGCCATGGAAACCGTGGTGGCGGCGCTAAAAGCGCGCCTGCAAGGGTAAGACGTCCATGCTTTACCATTTCCTATATCCACTGCATACGACCTTCTCGGTTTTCAACGTCTTTCGCTACATCACGTTTCGGACGATCTATGCCAGCCTGACGGCTTTTTTGATCTGTTTTTTCCTCGGCCCCTGGATCATCCGGCGCATGAGCGCCCTTCAAATCGGCCAGTATATCCGGGAAAGCGGCCCCCAGAGCCACCACCAAAAGGCCGGCACCCCCACCATGGGCGGCACCCTGATCATCTTCGCCATCATCACCTCGACCCTGATCTGGGGCAACTTGGCCAATCCGTTCGTCTGGATCGCCCTGCTGAGCTGCTTCGGATTCGGGCTGATCGGTTTTGCCGACGATTACCTGATGCAAATCAAAAAGCGCAGCCTGGGGCTCACCGTTCGCGGCAAGTTCACCTTGCAGGTGCTCTTCTCGCTGCTGGTGGGGCTTTTGATCTTCATCTGCCCGGAGTTTTCCAGCCACTTGAGTATTCCGTTCTTCAAGCAGTTCAGCCCTGACCTGGGCTGGGGCTATGTCCTTTTTGCGGCCCTGGTCATCACGGCCACCTCCAACGCCGTCAATCTCACCGACGGCCTGGACGGCTTGGCCATCGGGCCGACGATCATCGCCGCGGCCACCTACATGTTTTTTGCCTATGTGGCCGGCCATGTGCGCATCGCCGAATACTTGCAGATCAACTACGTGCCGGGAAGCGGGGAAATCACGGTCTTTTGCGGAGCGGTGGCCGGTGCGGGCCTCGGATTTCTCTGGTTCAACAGCTACCCGGCGCAGATCTTCATGGGGGACGTGGGCTCCCTGTCGCTGGGGGCCGCCCTCGGCACGGTAGCCGTGATCACCAAACAGGAGATTCTGCTGGTGCTGGTGGGCGGGTTGTTTGTCATCGAAGCCTTGTCGGTAATCTTTCAGGTGGGATTTTTCAAAGCCACCCGCGGCCGGCGGATCTTTCGCATGGCACCGCTCCATCATCACTTCGAACTCAAGGGATGGCCGGAGCCGAAGGTCATCATACGATTTTGGATCATCGCCATCGCCCTGGCCCTGATGTCCCTGAGCACCCTGAAACTGCGCTAAAGGCGCCAAAGGATCGGCAGCAGGTGGAATTGAGCGGCAAACATATCGTGGTGGTGGGGGCGGCCCGATCCGGTGCGGCAACGGCCCGCTTCGCCCGAAGCCGCGGGGCCCGGGTGACGCTCAGCGACCAGGCCCCGGCCGCATCTCTTGGCGACGTACCGGCCAAACTGGCCGCCCAGGGGGTCAGCCTGGAGCTGGGTGGACATCACAGCGAGACCTTTATGGACGCCGACCTGGTGGTGCTCAGCCCGGGAGTGCCCCATACCATCGCCCCCCTGGAAGCGGCCCGGCGCCGCGGCGTGCCGGTCATCGGCGAGTTGGAGCTGGCATCGCGCTATTTACGGGCGCCGATGGTGGCCGTGACCGGCACCAATGGCAAGACCACCGTTACCCGGCTGATCGCCGAGATGCTCAGCGCATCGCAAAAACGCGTCTTCGTGGGGGGCAACATCGGGGAGCCGCTCATCGGTCTTGTCCACAGCGGCCGCACCGTGGACGTAGTGGTCGTTGAGGTGAGCAGCTTTCAGCTCGACACCGCCGATGCCTTCCATCCCGGCGTGGCGGTGCTGCTCAACATCAGCCCCGACCATCTTGATCGTTACGACGACTTTCAGGCCTATGCACGCGCCAAGACGCGCATTTTCAAACGCCAGACCAGCGCCGACACCGCCGTCCTGAACGGCGCCGATCCGATGGTGCGGGCCATGGCCGAGGCCATTGCGGCCACCCGGGTCTGGTTTTCCGGACGGCCGCCGGGCGCACCCGGCGCCGACATGCAAGGATCCCATCTGGTTTTGAATGGTTTCAGCGGCCTGCAAGACAAATACAACGGCCTGCGCATCGATCTTTCGCCCCTGCGCCTGATCGGCCCCCACAACCGGGCCAATGCCGCGGCCGCGGCCCTGGCCGCCCTGAGCGCCGGCGCCGATCCAGCCGGCATCGCCGCGGCCCTGGCCGCATTTGCCCCACTGTCCCACCGCCTGACGCCGGTAGCCGAAATCGACGGGGTGCGCTACGTGGACGATTCCAAGGCGACCAACGTCGATGCGGTCTGCCAGGCCCTGGCGGCCTTCCAATGCCCGGTGGTGCTCATTGCCGGAGGAAAAGACAAGGGCGGGGGCTACGACGCCTTGAAAAGCGCCGTGAACGGCAAAGTACGGCGCCTGATCGTGCTGGGGGAAGCAGCCGACACCATCGCCGCGCAGCTCGGCCCCTGCTGCCAACAGGGTGCGGTGCACGCCGCCGACATGCACCAGGCCGTGGCCCTGGCCCGCGCCAGCGCCCGCCGCGGGGATGTGGTGCTGCTGTCTCCGGCCTGCAGCAGCTTCGACATGTTCAGCGACTACGCCCACCGGGGCCGGGTCTTTGCCGCGGCGGTAGGAAAATTGGAACGATGAACCGAACCCCTCCCAAAAAATCGACCGCACCGGCAGCCTATGACGGGATTTTACTCTTCGCGGTCCTCTTTCTGGTCGGGATCGGCCTAGTGATGGTCTACAGCGCCAGTTCGGCCGTGGCCCTGAAACGCTACGGCAGCGATATCTATTTTCTCAAAAAACAGGCCATCTTTGCCGGGTTGGGCATCTGCGCCCTGGTCGCCTGCCGCCACCTGCCCTATCGCTTGCTGCGCCCCCTGGCCTATCCTTTGCTCGCTTTTGCCCTGATCCTTCTGGCGGCGGTCCTGTTCAGCGGCCACGGGGTCACGGCCGGCGGTTCGACCCGCTGGCTGCGCCTGGGACCGGTCAACTTCCAGCCTTCAGAGGTGGCCCGTTTCGCCCTGGTGGTCTACCTGGCCTACTCTCTGAGCCGCAAGCAGCCCCGCATCAAGGAGTTTTCCATCGGCTTTTTGCCCCACGTCATCGTACTGATGCTGATGTGCACGCTGGTCCTGCTCCAGCCCGACTTCGGCTCGGCGGTCATCCTGGCGGCCATCACCTGGACCATGCTTTTCGTGGGCGGGGTGAAAATTCGGCACCTGGCCCTGGCCCTGGCCGTCGCCGCGCCGCTGCTGGCCTACACGGCCATCCAGGAGCCTTACCGGATTCAACGGCTGATGGTCTTTATCGACCCCTGGAAGGATCCCCAGGGAGACGGGTACCAGATCATCCATGCCCTGATGGCCTTCGGCAGCGGCCGGATCCTGGGCAGCGGGCTCGGCCAGGGGATACAAAAGCTCTTTTACCTGCCCGAGCCACACACCGATTTTATCTTTGCGGTGATCGGCGAAGAACTCGGTCTGGTGGGTGTCGGAGCGATCCTGGTCCTCTACGGGCTGGTCATCTGGCGCGGTTTCAGCATTGCCCGCCAGGCGACCGACCCCTTTGCCATGCTCCTGGCCCTGGGCCTGACCACCGCCTTGGGGCTGCAGATCTGCATCAACATGGCCGTCAGCCTGGGATTGCTGCCCACCAAGGGCCTGACCCTGCCGTTTCTCAGCTACGGCGGCACCTCTTTATTGATGAGCATGGCCATGGTGGGGGTCTTGATGAATATCGGAGCCAAACGATGAGCCGGCATGCCCGCCACCGTTCACTCGCCCCGCGCCCTCCGGCCGTGATCTTCGCCGGAGGCGGCACGGGCGGGCACGTGTTTCCGGGCATCGCGCTTGCCGAGGCGTTGCGCCACCGGCACTCCGACGCGCGGATTCTGTTCGCCGGCACCAACCGCCCCATGGAAACCGGGGCCTTGGCCAGGGCCGGTTTCGCCCATCGGGTCCTGCCGGTCGAAGGGCTCAAGGGCCGCGGCGCATGGCGCCAGGCCCTGGCCCTGGGCCGGCTGCCGTTGGGGTTGATCCGGGCCATGGGCCTGATTCGGGCCCACCGGCCCGATGTGGTAATCGGCATGGGCGGCTACAGCGCGGGACCGATGGCCGTGGCAGCATGGCTTTTGCGGATTCCGGTGGTGCTTTGCGAGCAGAACATCGTCGCCGGCGCCACCAACCGCCTCGCGGCCCGCTTTGCCCGGCGCATCTACATCACCTGGCCCGGAACCGACTTGGGCAAAGCAGCCCCCAAGGTACGCCTGACCGGCAATCCTGTGCGTGCGGCCATCGCCGCTGTGCGCAACCAGCGGGCAAGCCGGCCGCCGGAGCCGGCGCTGAGGGTCCTGGTCCTGGGCGGCAGCCAGGGGGCCCGGGCGATCAACACCGCAGTAATCGGCGCCCTGGGGCAGTTGAAACCGCCGCAGGGCTACCGTTTCGTTCACCAGACCGGCAGTGCGGATCATGCGGCCGTGGCCGCCGCTTATCGCGATCATGGCATCGAGGCCCGCACAGCCCCATTTTTCAATGACATGGCGGCCTGCTACGCGGATGCGGACTTGGCGGTGTGCCGCGCCGGGGCCACCACGGCGGCCGAATTGGCCGCCGTGGGACTGCCGGCTCTTTTCGTTCCCTTTCCCTTTGCCGCCGACGACCATCAGGCGCGCAACGTGGCGGCCCTGGCGGCAGGCCGGGCCGCTGAAGTGATCGACGAGGGGCAGTTCAGCGCCGGCCTGCTTGCCGAACGGCTGGCCGGCTATGCCGCCGACCGGCAGCGCCTGGCGGCCATGGCCCGGCGCATGTCCCGCTTCGGCCGTCCCGATGCCGCCGAGCGGATCTGGGACGACATCTTCGATCTTCTGGCCCGGGGATAAAATATGTACCGTCAACAATACCATATCCACTTCGTCGGCATCGGCGGCATCGGCATGAGCGGCATCGCCGAGTTGCTGCTCAACCTCGGTTATCAGGTTTCCGGCTCGGACCTGCGCGGCTCGGAGATCACCGATCGGCTTATCGACCTGGGCGGCCGCATCGTGATCGGCCACCAGGCCAAGAATGTTACCGGTGCCGATGTGGTGGTCACCTCGTCCGCCGTTCGCCAGGACAACCCGGAGGTGGCCGCAGCCCTCCAGACCGGGATCCCGGTCATTCCCCGGGCCGAAATGCTCGCCGAGCTCATGCGGCTCAAATACAGCGTGGCAGTGGCCGGGGCCCATGGCAAGACCACCACCACCAGCCTGGTGGCGGCCGTCCTGGGCCAGGGCGAGTTCGATCCCACCGTGGTGATCGGCGGCAAGCTCAAAAATCTCGGGGCCAACGCCCGCCTCGGGCAGGGGGCCTTTATCGTGGCGGAAGCCGACGAAAGCGACGGCTCCTTTCTCAAGTATTCGCCCACCATCGCCGTGGTGACCAACATCGACCGCGAGCACCTCGATTTTTATCCGGACCTGGCGGCCATCCAGGATGTCTTTCTCGATTTCATCGACCGGATTCCCTTTTACGGTCTGGCGGTCCTCTGTCTGGACAACCCGGCCCTGCAGGAGATCATTCCGCGGGTCAAAAAGCGGATGACCACGTACGGGATCAGCCGGCAGGCCGACTTCCAGGCCACCAAGGTCCGCTTCGATGGCCTGCAGAGCCGTTTCGAGGTCAGCCGGGCAGACCGATCCCTCGGTGAAATCGTGCTCAACCTGCCCGGTCTCCACAACGTCTACAACGCCCTGGCCAGCATCGCGGTGGGCATAGAGCTGGAAATCCCCTTTGCCACCATCAAAGCCGCCCTGGAAACCGTCGAGGGCGTCCAGCGCCGGCTGGAAATCAAAGGGCATGCCGGCGCGGTCACGGTGATCGATGACTACGGCCACCATCCCACCGAAATCGCCGCCACCCTGGAAGCGCTTGATCAGTGCTGGCCCAAACGGCGCAAGGTGGTCGTCTTTCAGCCGCATCGCTACAGCCGCACCCGCGCCCTCTTCGAGGATTTCACCCGAGCGTTCAATCAGAGCGACGAACTTCTGGTGCTGCCGATCTACGCGGCCAGCGAACCGCCCATCGACGGGGTCGACGCCCGTTCACTGGCCGAGGCAATCAGGGCACACGGACACCGGCATGTAACGTATCTGCCTTCGGCCGAGGAGGCGGTCAACACTCTGGCATCGCGCCTGGGCGGCAACGACATCCTGCTGACTTTAGGGGCCGGGGACGTATGGCGCATCGGCCCCCAGGTGCTGGCCCGTCTGGCGGGCGAAGGGGGAAGCGCGCCGTGACGATCTCGCGCAAGAGTACTCCCAGACGCAACCGCTTCAGGCGAACGGGGACCGGTGCCGGCCAAACCCGCCGATCGTCTATCGGCCGCCTGGTACGGTCCGTGGGTCTGGCGGCCCTGATTGTAGGGCTGGCCCTGACCTTTGTACTGCTGCACGATCTGGCCACCCAGTGCCGCACCTTTGCAGCGGCCAGTATCCAGGTCAGGGGCAACCGGCACCTGGACGAGATGACTGTCATCCGCCAGGCCGGCCTTCATCCCCAGATCAATATCCTGGCGGTACGCTTGGGGCAGTGCCGGCGGCGCCTGCTGGCCCATCCCTGGATCGCGGCCGCCTCGGTGAAACGCCGGCTTCCGGATCGGCTGGAAATCGAAATCACCGAACACCGTACCCTGGCGTTGGCCGAAATGCCGGCAGGACGATTGCTGATCGATGAAAACGGTCGTCCTTTCAAGTTTTGGGCCGCCGGGGATCCAGAGCACCTGCCGGTCATTGAAGGGCTTCACTACGCGGATCTGCCCCAGTGCAACGCGCCGGCGCCCCCGGTCTATGGCGCCGCGATGGAAGCGCTACGGCGCTGGCGGGCTTTCCATCAAAATGCCAATGCCCCATCGCCGTTCACGGTTTTGGCCGACCCGGACAGCGGGATGGCCATCGAAACCGCGTCAGGGCTGGGGCTGGTCATTCTCGGTTTCGAGCACTACCCGGAAAAGCTGGCCAACCTGCACCGTTTCTTGCAGGAAGCCGAACCCCCTGGCGGCGGCTGGCAACGTATCGACCTGACGCAACGACAGCGGATTGTCGTTAAACCGGGCGACGATCCAAAGGAGGCATAAACATGCATCAGGGCAAAGGCGAACTCATCGTCGGACTCGACATCGGCACGACCAAGATCTGTGCCGTGGTCGGTGAGGTGAGCGGCGGCGAGATCAATATCATCGGCATCGGCACCCACCCTTCCATCGGTTTGCGCAAGGGGGTGGTGGTCAACATCGAATCGACGGTCGAATCGATTCAAAAAGCCGTCGAAGAAGCCGAAATGATGGCCGGCTGCGAAATCTCGTCGGTCTATGCCGGTATTGCCGGGGGGCACATCACCGGCTTCAACAGCCGTGGCATCGTTGCCATCAAGGGGCCTGAAATCACGGATAACGATGTCGAACGGGTCATCGATGCGGCCCGGGCCGTGGCCATTCCCATGGACCGGGAGGTCATCCATGTGCTGCCCCAGGAGTTTATCGTCGACGACCAGACCGGGATCCAGAACCCGGTGGGCATGGCCGGCGTCCGGCTCGAAGCCAAGATCCACATCGTCACCGGTGCGGTCACATCGGCCCACAACATCGTCAAATGCGCCAACCGCGCCGGCCTGGATGTTTGCGACATCGTTCTCGAATCCCTCGCCTCGGGCGAGGCGGTGCTCACGGGCGAAGAAAAGGAGCTCGGCGCCGCGCTGCTCGACCTGGGCGGCGGCACCACGGACCTGGCCATCTTTGCCGAAAACAACATCAAGCACACCTTTGTGCTGGCCCTGGGCGGCAACAACCTGACCAACGACATCGCCGTCGGCTTGCGCGCCCCGCTGCCCGAGGCCGAAAAAATCAAAATCAAATACGGCACTTGCGTCTCGAGCCAGATCGGCAGCGGAGAAACCATCGAAGTGCCCGGCATGGGAGGCCGCGAGCCGCGCAACCTGCCGCGCCAGATCCTGGGAGAGATTCTCGAACCGCGCACCGAAGAGATCTTCACCCTGGTCCAGCGCGAAATCTACCGCGCCGGCGTCGAACACCTCATCTCATCGGGGATCGTCATCACCGGTGGATCGGCCCTGCTCGAAGGCTGCACCGATCTGGCCGAATCGGTGTTCAATCTGCCCACCCGTCTCGGGCGCCCGCGGGGGATCGGCGGGCTGGTGGATGTGGTCAACAACCCCATGTACGCCACCGGGGTGGGCCTGGTGGTCTACGGCGCGCGCAATCGGAATAAGGCGGCCAACAAGTTTCGCATCCGCGACACAAACATCTTCAACCGCGTCATGACGCGCATGAAACGCTGGTTTAAGGACGTGATTTAATACATCCATTGCCCGGCGGCCCGGTGCAGGCCGCCGCAACCCAAATCAACGCAACGATTGAAGCTAAAAAGGGGGGATACCATGGGATTCGAGTATGTCGACACGGACGGTTCAGCCAGAATCAAAGTCATCGGGGTCGGCGGCGCCGGTGGCAACGCCATCAACAACATGATCGAGGCCGGCTTGCAGGGCGTCAAATTCATCGCTGCCAACACCGATCTGCAGGCCCTGGACATCTCCAGGGCGCCGGTCAAGATCCAAATGGGCAGCCAACTTACCGAGGGCCTGGGCGCCGGCGCCAATCCCCAAGTGGGGCGAGAGGCGGCCCTGGAAGCCGAAGAGGCCCTGCGCCAGGCCCTGGGCGACAGCCACATGGTTTTTATAACCGCCGGATTCGGCGGGGGTACTGGAACCGGCGCCGCGCCTGTGATTGCGGAAATATGCAAGGAAATCGGCGCACTGACCGTTGCGGTGGTCACGCGCCCCTTCTCCTTCGAGGGCCGCAAACGCCAGCGCCAGGCCGAAGAGGGAATCTCCACCCTCAAAGACGTGGCCGACACGGTGATCACCATCCCCAATGACCGCCTGCGCGCCCTGGCCGCCAAGAACGCGCGTATGATCGACATGTTCAAAAAGGCCGATGAGATCCTGCTCCATTCGGTGCGCGGCATCACCGACCTGATCATGATCCCGGGGCTGGTCAACCTCGATTTCGCCGATGTGCGCACCACCATGAGCAAGGCGGGCATGGCCATCATGGGCATCGGCATTTCCAGCGGCGAAAATCGGGCCGTGGAGGCCGCCGAGCGCGCCATCAGCCATCCGCTGCTCGAAGACATCTCCATCGCCGGCGCCAAGGGCGTGCTGATGAACATCACCTCCACCAGCGACCTGACCCTGGAGGAAATGACCGAGGCCTCGGATCGCATCTACAAAGAGGTGGGCGAGGACGCCGAGATTATCTGGGGGCAGGCCATCGACGAAAACATGGGCGACGAGATGCGCGTAACGGTCATCGCCACCGGGATCGGATCCGGTCACAATGTGACGGAAAAGGGTCGCCGCGAGCCCCCTACCCGCGGCAAGCTGCGGGATCTGACCCCGGCCGATCTGCAAACGGCGGTGGACTACGACGAACCGACCTTTGTGCGGCAAAAAGAAGCCGTGGGTGAAGGCGCTGCTGTCTACCGCGGCTACAAAGGACTGGTGATCGACAACGACGACCTGGACATTCCCACCTTCCTGAGGCGCAAGGCGGACTAGTCCGCTGCCAAAGCGAGGGCCGGACCGAAAGCCCCCCTACGGGACGGCCCTCGCCCCGATCCACGTTCACGCCATTAAGGCGGGTGGGCGAGGGCAAATTCAGCCAGCCGTGATCCCTCATGACCTCGAACGCCGATTATCTTTCACGCGAGCAGGGAACCGTCCGCAAACCGTGGCGCCATCGCCGGCGCGTGGCGCTGGTCTACCCCCACCACTATGCCGTGGGTATGGCCAACCTCGGGTTCCAGACGGTTTACGGACTGCTCAACCAGATGGAAGACGTGGTCTGCGAGCGGGTTTTCGCCCCCGAAGGCCCGCCCCCCCACCCCTGGCCCCGCCCGTTGAGCCTCGAATCGGGCCGCCCCCTGGACGATTTTGACATCGTCGCCTTTTCCGTCTCCTTTGAAAACGACTACCCGTCGATCTTCGCCCTGCTGGCCGCCGCCGGCCTGCCGACCGGTGCCGCGGACCGCGATGGGCGCCACCCCCTGATCGTGGCCGGCGGAGTCGCCTGTTTGATCAATCCGGAACCCCTGGCCGAGATTTTCGACACCATCCTCATCGGCGAAGCGGAAGTTCTGCTGCCTGAGTTCATGGCGCTTTTCGATCCTTCGGCACATCGCCCCGATTGGCTCCACGCGCTTGCCAACCAGCTCCCCGGGGCCTATGTGCCGCGATTTTATGCCCCCGAATACCACCCGGACGGCACCTTGGCGACCTACCGGCTGCTGGCCGACGTGCCGGCCCGCGCCACCCGGGTGCGGCTGGAAGATCTCAGCACCCCGCCGGCCTGCACCCGCCTGGTGACTCCTGAAACGACCTTCGAGGCCGATTTTCTCATGGAGGTATCCCGCGGCTGCCCCCACGGATGCCGCTTTTGTGCCGCGGGTTATGTCTACCGGCCGGCGCGCTTCGCCCCGCTGAGCGCCCTGACCGCCTGCCTCGATGCAGCCGCTGCCAGGACAAACCGGATCGGCCTGGTGGGAGCGGCGGTGTCGGATCTGCCGGACCTGGCGGAACTGTGCCAACATGCCGCCCGGCAGGGCCTGAAACTGCACTTCAGCTCGCTGCGGGCCGATGCATTGGACGCGCCTTTGATCGCCACCCTGGCCGGCAGCCGGATCAAAACCGCCACCATTGCGCCTGAGACGGGCAGTGAGAATTTGCGTACCGCCATTAACAAACATCTGGAAGACGATACGATTCTTAACGCCGCCGAAGGTCTGGCCGGGGCCGGCATCCCCAACCTGCGGCTCTATTTCATGGTCGGGCTGCCGGGCGAAACAGCCGCGGACGTCGAAGCCATCGTCACCCTGGTCAAACGCATCAAGGATCGGTTCCTACGCGCCAGCCGCAGCTGGGGCCGCCTCGGTACGATCACCGTCAGCCTCAACAGCTTTGTGCCCAAGCCGTTCACCCCCCTGCAATGGGCGCCCATGGAATCCCTGGCCCGGCTCAAGGCCAAGATCCGCTCGATTCAAAAAGGGCTGCGGCCGGTGGCCAACGTCCGGGTCCATGCCGACAGTCCCCGCTGGGCCGCGATCCAGGCCCTGTTAGCCCGGGGAGACCGCCGGGTGGGACAGATGCTCGATTTGCATTTTCGCAGCGGCCGACCCTGGTCCGACCTGGGACGCGGCGCGGCGCCGAATCCGGACTTCTTTGTCCTGCGCCCGCGGCAAGCCCGAGAAGTCTTCGCCTGGGAAATCATCGATCACGGAATCCAACGCGCCTATCTGTGGCAGGAATATCAGCGCTACCACCAGCGGCGCCTATCCCCTCCCTGTCCGCCGAGCGGTTGCAGCCGCTGCGGGGTTTGTTCCCCCCGGCCGGACAGCCCTCGATTCCCTTAGAGCCACCGGCGCTTGCGGCCATCCGAACCGTACTCGACTTGCGCTTTGCAGCCACACGAAACCTTGGTTTTAAAGGCTTTGACACCTGAACCGGCCCGGCAGCCCCCATGAAAAAGGGGTTGCAAGGCCATCGCGATTATGGTAGTCCGGGCGTGGTTTTGCCCCCCCGCCAAAACAATATCGCCAAGTTTTAATGACCACTGAAAGGACAGCCGCAATGGCGCCCAAAAAGGAACTGCAGCTGGCCTATGGCCTGGCCATCGTGCTGATCATTATCGGGATTTTCTCTTTTGCCTGCTATTCAGCCAGGATCCCTGATCCGCCCTTGAGGATGATGTACCACACCAACGCCGGCAAAGTCCTTTTCGACCATCAGGCCCATTTGGCCACCGACCGTTTCGGCCTGGCCTGTGCCGACTGCCATCATCACCCCGAAGGGGAAGACAACACCATGGCTTGCGGCGCCTGCCATGGCAGTCTCGAAAACCACAAAACCATCGCTGAAACCTGCAACGAATGCCATTCGCCGGATTCCTACGATTTGGCTGACGTTTCCAAGCGCAGCGACGCCTTTCACGACCAATGCATCGGCTGCCATAAGCAGTTCGATGCCGGTCCGGTGGCCTGCAACGCCTGTCATGTGCTTTAAACTCCACTGATCGGCCAGTCGGTTGCCGAAAAAGGATGCCCATGTTTCGAAGATCCTTGTTCCGCTCAAGTCCGCCGTGTTTCAGCTATCAGCGCCTTAAGGATATCCCCCACCGGCTATTGACCGCCGCGCCACCCGGTATGGTGATGTTTTGCGACCATCCATTGACCCGCAGCGATCGGCTCAATATCCGGGTCGGTGATACGGTGCGCACAGGGCAAAGGATTGTTCCTTTTTCCGACAGCGACGCCTGCGTCATCGCCCCGGCCACCGGTACGATTAAAGCCATCGAACCGTTCACCGGCAACTTCGGCGACCGCTGGACCCGCATCGACCTGACCGTGGGTTCGGAGGAAATCTGGGACACGGCCTTTGCCGAGGCGGCCGCTGAACCAGGACCCGACCTGCTGCGCGCCTGGATGGCCCAGATCCCCGGCGCCCTGCCGGTGGCCAGCCTCTGCGCCCCCCAGCGCGCCATCGAAACCCTGATCATTGCAGCTACCGAAGCCGATCTGGGCAGCGTCACGGCCCAGTATGTACTGCGCCACCGCAGCACCGCCCTGGCCCAGGGCATCGATCTACTCAAAACCGTCACCGGCGCCCGGCACACTCTGCTGGCC
Source organism: Desulfobacterales bacterium (assembly GCA_963668645.2). Classification (GTDB taxonomy): domain Bacteria; phylum Desulfobacterota; class Desulfobacteria; order Desulfobacterales; family UBA2174; genus UBA2174. Next base: position 98,384 of record CAXXWC010000018.1, on the reverse strand, counting down.
ATCACCCGGGACACCGTCCAGGGCCTCGGGCACCTGCACGCCGAACCGGTGGCCGTGCCCGACCAGTATCCGGCTGCCGCACCGGCCCTGATGGTTCAGCAAATTCTGGGACGGCCGGTACCGGCTGGCACCACCCTGGAAAAACTCGGCATTTGCATCGTACCGGTCGAGGCGGCCGCCGCTCTCGGGCAATCCCTGGCCGAGCAGCGAATCTGTTTGGACAAGACCCTGACGGTCATCGCCAAGGACGGCTGCCAGACACTCATTACCGTCCGCCTCGGCACGCCCGTGGGGCACATCTGCCAAGCCCTGGACATCCAACTGAATGATGGTGACCGGCTCATCGCGGGTGGCCCGCTGGCCGGCACGGCCCTATACGCCACAGACTTCCCCGTCCGACCCGACACCCACAGCCTCATGATCCAGGACGCCTCGCAGGTCGTGCGGGTAAGCGACGCCCCATGCATCAACTGCGGCGAGTGCATCCGCATCTGTCCGACCCGCGTTCCGGTAAATATGCTGGTCCGCTTGCTGGAAGCCGGACAGTACGGGGAGGCGGCTGAACGTTATGATCTGTTTTCCTGTGTGGACTGCGGCCTTTGCAGCTATGTTTGCACCGCACGCATTCCCATCTTCCAGTACATCCGTCTGGCCAAGCACGAACTGGCCCTGAGCGCCATCGCGGAGGCCGAAGATGCCTGACGCCCAAAAGTTCATTGTATCCCATCCGCCTTTCGTCCATGACGGCAGCAGTATCGCTTCACGCAGCTACCAGATCCTGCTGGCGCTGGTGCCCGCAGCGCTCGCCGGCATCATCCAGTGGGGCCAACCGGCTCTTTCGGTGATCTGCATGGCCATCGGCAGCGCCATACTCTGGGAGCTGGCGTTTAACAAGATCGGCCGCCAACGGCCCAGCATCGGCGACGGCAACGCCGCCCTGATCGGCATGACCCTGGCCATGCTGCTGCCGGCCACCGCCCCGTGGTGGATGGTGGTCACCGGCACCTTTCTGGCGGTGGTCATCGGCAAGCAGATCTACGGCGGTATCGGTGCCAACCCCTTCAATCCGGTAGTGGTCAGTGTGGCCATCCTGGGTGTCAGTTGGAGTACCCACATGGACTTCGACGCGGCCCTGCTGAGCCTCGATCCGGGATTTGCCATGCTCGAACCGCTCACCGCCGCCAAAGCTTTCGGCGCCGCGGCCGCGCAGCGTTTTGATGCCGTGAACCTGCTCCTCGGCCATCAGGCCGGGGCCATCGGCGCGCCCTTCGGCCTGTGGCTCGCCGTCGGCGGCGCCTACCTTGTAATCTGCGGCATCGTTCGCTGGCAGATTCCGGCCGCCTTCATCGCCGGCGTGGTCGCCACTGCCGCCGCCTTTCACCTCGGCGATCCGGTCCGCTATGCCGGACCGGCCTTCCATCTGCTGACCGGCTACTGTCTCATCGGCGCCTTCTTTCTGGCCACCGAAGACAGCTCTTCACCGGTCAACACCTGGCCCATGCTGATCTACGGTTTTTGCGGCGGCCTGCTCACGGTGCTGATCCGCAACATCGGTGCCTACCCCGATGGAGTGATCTACGCGATTTTGGTCATCAACCTGATCGCCCCGCTGCTGGACAAAATCAAGCCCCGGGCCCTGGGAAAGGTAACGTGATATGCGCGAAATGATGAAGATGGTGGTGGTCCTGACCTTCCTCAGCGCCCTGTCGGGAGGGCTGCTGGCCTATCTGCGCACCGCCACGGCAGCCCAGATCGAACGCCAGGAGCTGGAATTCGTCAAAGGACCGGCCATCCGCCAGATCCTTGCCGGGGCCACCAACGACCCGGTCAACGACCGCTTCAAGCTCACCGTGGACGGCAAACCCCAAAGCTTCTTTGTCGGCGTCTTTGACGGCCAGCCCAATACCGTGGTCTTCGAGACCGCTGGCAAGGGCTTCGCCGACGCCTTCGGCTTGATGGTGGCCGTCAACGTACAGACCGACAAACTGTTGGGGGTGGCCGTCACGACCCACAAGGAGACCCCCGGACTCGGAGCGCGTGCTAAGGATGATCCGAATTTTGCCGCCCAGTTCAAAGGCCTTCCGGTGGATCAGCCGATCAAGGTGAGCAAGGACGGGGGAAGCATCAGCGCTCTGAGCGGTGCGACCATTACCTCCCGCGGGGTCTGCGCGGCCGCCACCGGCGCGTTGGAACAGTATCGGCAGCTTAAATCCCAGATCGTCGAACAGGTCAAAAGATTCAAATAAGAAGGAGAGCTGGGCATGGCCAAGACGCTCGTACAAGAGTTCACCAAGGGTCTGTGGGACGAAATCCCACCGTTTCGGCTCGTTCTCGGGCTCTGCCCGACCCTCGGGGTCACCACCAGCATGAAAAACGGGGTCGGCATGGGCATGGCGACCACCTTTGTGCTGGTTTTCGGCAATATCCTGGTGTCCCTGCTGCGCAACGTGATCCCTTCGAAGGTGCGCATCGCCTGTTTTATCATCATCATTGCCACCTTCGTCATCGTGGTTGAACTGCTCATGCAGGCCTACGCCTACGCCCTTTTCCAGACCCTGGGGGTCTTCATTCCCCTCATCGTGGTCAACTGCATCCTGCTGGGCCGGGCCGAAGCCTTCGCCTCCAAGAACGGCGTCGTCGCCTCCACGGCGGATGGTCTGGGCATCGGCATCGGATTCACCCTTTCACTGGCCTCCCTCGGTGCCATCCGTGAAATCATCGGCACCGGTACTTTTTTCGGCCATTCCGTCTTCGGTCCCCATTATGAACCGTTCACCTTTATGGTCCAGGCCCCGGGGGCCTTCATCGCGTTGGGATTGATGCTCTGCCTGATGAATCTGGTAGGCAAGAAGTGATAAAGGAGCGCCGCACATGGGCTATATGGAACTGATCATCAGTTGCATCTTCGTCAACAACATCCTGCTGGCGCAGTTTCTGGGCAATTGTCCCTTCCTGGGAACATCCAAGAAGATGGAAACCGCCGTGGGGATGGCCATGGCCGTGGTCTTCGTGCTCGTGCTGGCCGGCCTGATCACCTGGGTGACCTATACCTTTCTGCTCGTGCCTTACGACCTGGTCTACCTGCGTACCATCGCCTTCATCCTGGTAATCGCATCCCTGGTGCAGTTCGTGGAAATGTTCCTTAAAAAGAGCATCCCGGCCCTTTACGCCGGCCTGGGCATCTTCCTGCCCCTGATTACCACCAACTGCGCCGTGCTGGGCGTTTGCATCATCAATATCGACAAGGAATACACCTTCATGCAGACCCTGGTGTCTTCCTTTGCCTATGCAGTCGGCTTCGGTCTGGCCCTGATCCTTTTTGCCGGCGTGCGCGAAAGGATCCTTTTGGCTCGCGTACCGCGGCCGCTCCAGGACACATCCATCGCCCTGGTGACGGCCGGGCTGCTGTCCTTGACGTTTTTCGCCTTCCGCGGCATGGTTTGATCCCCGGCCGCCCTCCCGGCACGCGGCAGGGAGCAAAGCCGGCAAGATACACGGATACGCTCCCCGGTGATTTCCCAAGATCTTCTCCGAGAGTCGATCTCATCACGCCACATCGTAAAGACGCATCGCGCCGTGATCTTGCCGCTGGCTTTGCAGTACGGACCGCCCCGGCTTGGGATCTGAAAAGCCGGGACTTGCCATATCGTCCGGAATAGAAAAGACGCTAACGGACTCCACCGGCTTCAAGAGCATCCACAAGGGCTTGCAGGTCCGCCGGCAGGGAGGCCTGGAAGACCATGGTCGCAGCCTTGGCCGGATGGACCAGGCTCAAACGCCAGGCGTGCAGCATCTGGCGTTCCACCGGCATCCCTGCCACCTGCCGATCCCGTACCGGATTGCCATAGACCGCATCGCCCAACACCGGATGCCCCATGGCCGCGCAGTGAACCCGTATCTGATGCGTCCGCCCGGTCTCCAGGTTCACCTCCAACAGACTCGCGCCGTGGAAACGGCGGCGGACCCGCCAGGTGGTGACCGCCGCTCTGGGTCGTCGGCTTTGAATCGACATCTTCTTGCGGGCCGTCGGGTGCCTGCCGATGGGCCATTCGATGCGCCCTCTGTCCGCATCAAACACCCCTCGCACCAAAGCCAGGTAGACTTTGGTAACCTCGCGCTGTCTGAACTGAACCGCAAGGCGTTCCAGAGCATCCCGGTGCTTGGCGGCCAGCAACACCCCTGAGGTATCCTTGTCGAGACGATGGACGATGCCCGGCCGGATCTCCCCGCCGATGGGTTGCAGATCCGGGCAGTGATGCAACAGGGCGTTGACCAGCGTCCCCTGGAAATGTCCCGGTGCCGGGTGGACCACCAGAGGCTTGTTGACGGCGATGATATGCCGATCCTCGTACAAGATGTCCAGGGGAATCGGTTCGGGCAACAAGCGCAGGGGAGCAGGCGCAGGGATTGTGCCGCTGATCAGATCCCCCCAATGAAGGCGGGTGCTGGGCTTGGCGGGACGGTGGTTGACGCTCACATGGCCGTTGCGGATCAAGTGGGCGGCAAAAGTCCGCGAACAGGCAGGCAGATGGTCGCAAAGATAACGATCCAGCCGGCAACCTTCTTCGGTGACGGTCACGGTAAAGCCAAAAGCGTCTTGCACCATTGATTGGGCGGTGGCTCAGCCGGCTTCCATGGTGGAGGAAGCCTCTTTGGGCTGGACAAAAAGCCCTTCCAATTCGGCGGCGATGGTGGCCTCGTCGGTCTGGCGGGCGGTGGAGAGTTCCTTGACCAGCAGGGTCTGGGCCGTATCGTAGAGCTTGCGTTCGCCGAAGGAAAGGTCCTTGGTGGTCTTGAGCAGGGAGAGATCACGAAAAACCTCGGCCACATCAAAGAGCGATCCGGTCTTGATCTTCTCCATGTATTCCCGATAACGCCGGTTCCAGGTCTGCCCTTCTCCCAGGGCGTCGTCCTGCTTTTGCTGCATGACTGCGTAAACCTTGGGAATATCCTTTTTGTTGATGATGTCGCGCAACCCCACCGAGTCGACATTCCAGGTGGGAATCATGATCACCATGTCGTTTTCGAGCACCTTCATGATGTAAAAATCATGAGCCTCACCGTTTACCTCGCGACTTTCGATGGCTTCGATGCGCCCGACCCCATGGGCCGGATAAACCGCCAGGTCGCCAATACGAAACCGACCTGTTTTGGCCTTGGCGTTCGATTTGATATTTATGCTTTTATTTTCCATGATACCCACCAAAGAAACGCCGCGTCGGTGTAGCGCTGCTGGCGGCGGTACGGAGGCGATTCCCGGGTTGGCAGAAATATGTAAACGCCGCAACAGCTCATGAACGGCAAGCAAAATTCATGTCAATTTCTTCAAAGCGGACCGCTGCAACGCCAAAAGGAATCAGATTTATTAAATTTTATACCATGGGCGCAAAAACGGATCAATAAAAAAGGATTGGCGCACCACTATGGCACGCCAATCCTTTTTCTGCATCGGACTACGTGGCTGCTGAAGAGCTTACAGCAGGAAGGGCACCATGAGCAGGGCCACCACGTTGAGGATCTTGATCATCGGGTTGACCGCCGGGCCGGCCGTATCCTTGTACGGGTCGCCTACGGTGTCGCCGGTGACCGCGGCCTTGTGGGCATCGGAGCCCTTGCCGCCCAGGTGGCCGTCCTCGATGTACTTCTTGGCATTGTCCCAGGCAGCGCCGCCGGTGGTCATGGACAGGGCCACGAACACACCGGTAACGATGGAGCCGATCAGCAGGCCGCCCAGGGCGATTTTGCCAAGCAGGAAGCCCACCAGCAGAGGCGCGACCACGGGCAGCAGCGCCGGGACCAGCATCTCTTTCAGGGCGAACTTGGTGACGATGTCTACGCATGCACCGTAATCCGGTTTCGCGGTTCCTTCCATGATGCCCGGAATTTCGCGGAACTGGCGACGGACTTCCTCGACGACCGCGCCGCCGGCGTTTCCGACAGCCTTCATGGCGATCGAGGCGAACAGGTAGGGCAGCAGGCCGCCGATGAACAAACCGACGATGACGTTGACATCGGAAAGATCGAATTTAATCGCTTTTTCGGCGCCCTGCATCTGGAATTCCATGACGTAGGCAGCGAACAGCACCAGGGCGGCCAGACCGGCGGAACCGATGGCGTAGCCTTTGGTAACGGCCTTGGTGGTGTTACCGACGGCATCCAGCGGATCGGTGACGGCGCGCACGCTCTCGTCCATCTCGGCCATTTCAGCGATACCACCGGCGTTGTCGGTGATCGGGCCGTAGGCATCGATGGCGATGACCATACCGGTCATGGAGAGCATGGACATGGCGGCCATGGCGATGCCGTAGAGGCCGGCGAATTTAAAAGCCAGCAGGATGGCCAGACAGATGGCCAGGACCGGCAGTGCAGTGGCCTGCATGGAGACAGCCAGACCGGCGATGATGTTGGTGCCGTGGCCGGTGGTCGAGGCCTCGGCAATGCTTTTTACCGGGCCGTAGATGCCGGTGTAGTATTCGGTGATGATAACGATCACCACGGTCAGCACCAGACCGATCAGGGTGCAGTAGTAAATATGCATTGCGGAAATGGTGCCCAGATTCCCCATATACTTCGTGCAGGCATAGAAAAAGGCGACGGCAGCGATGATAGCGGCGCCGAACATGCCTTTATAGAGGGCGCCCATGATGTAGCCGCCGCTGCCCAGACGGACAAAGAACACGGCGATCATTGAGGCGATGATGGAGATGGCGCCGAGAATCAGCGGGAACTCCGTCGCCATCGGCACCTTGGGGAACAGCAGGTGGCCGATGAGCATGGCGGCCACGGCGGTAACGGCATAGGTCTCGAACAGGTCGGCGGCCATACCGGCACAGTCACCCACGTTGTCGCCCACGTTGTCGGCGATGGTGGCCGGATTTCTGGGGTCGTCCTCGGGAATCCCGGCTTCGACCTTGCCCACCAGGTCGGCACCCACATCGGCCCCTTTGGTGAAGATACCACCACCCAGACGGGCGAAGATGGAGATCAGGCTGCCACCGAAACCGAGGGCGACCAGGGCGATGACGTCATGGGTGGCGGTGTAGTACCCGGCCACGGACGTCAGGGCTAGTCCGGCAACGATCATGCCGGTCACACTGCCGCCCTTGAAGGCCATGGAAAGGCCGGCAGACATGCCTTTTCTGGCCGCTTCAGCCGTGCGCACGTTGGCCAGCACGGAGACCCGCATGCCGATGTAGCCGGCCATGAACGAGGCGACGGCGCCAATCATGAACCCGATGGCGGTCTTGGACCCCATGGTGGCAAAAATAACACCAAAAATGATGATACCGGCGATTCCCATGCTTTTGAGCTGCCGGTTCAGGTAGGCAATGGCACCTTCCTGGATAGCGCCGGCGATGGCCTGCATCTTCTCGTTTCCTGCAGGTGCGCCCTTGACGATACCGGCGAGGATAATCGCGAAGGCAACCCCAACAACCCCGACCAACGTACAAATCAGCGGTATGTTGTTCATTACAACGTCCATTCTTTCCTCCATATCCCTTGGCTAGAATTACGGTTCGCGGATGTTGAATCTGTTCATCGCCGCTCTGGCGCCGTCGACCAGAACGCTGGCCACCGCCTCGCAGGCCCGCTCGATGGCGGCATCCATGATGGCAGTCTCTTGGGAAGTAAAATCTGCCAGCACATGGTCTGCCACATCGGTTCCCGGGGGCGGCCGCCCGATGCCGATGCGCAGCCGGCAAAAATCACCGTCGCCCAAGGCATCCATCAACGATCGAATCCCTCTGTGTCCCCCATCGCCCCCTTTCTCTTTGATTTTTAATCTGCCCAACGCCAAGTCGATGTCGTCGTGAACGACGAGCATCTCCCTGCGGCCAATCTCCAGCTCTTCCATCAAGCGGTGGACCGGCGGTCCACTGCGGTTCATGTAAGCCAGGGGTTGAACCAGAACGACGGATCGGCCGGCGAGACGCCCCCGCCCCCAACGTCGATCCGCGTCTGTGGAAGCAAGGCGGATCCGGGCTGTCGCGGCCAAAACCGACACGACCTGGAAACCGACGTTGTGCCGCGTATGGCTGTAAGTCTCCCCCGGATTGCCAAGGCCCACGACCAGGAAAGACTCCCTGCCTGCGCTCGCGGCGCCCGGAGCTTCCGTCAGGCCTCTTCCTCCGCCTCGGCGCCTTCTTCTTCCTCGCCGGCGTCACCTTCTGTCTTGCGGGTACTCAGGACGGTCACGACGGTAAAATTGACATCGTGGGGAATTTCGACCCCCGAACCGGCTTGGATATCGGCCACATGCACCGCTTCACCAACCCCCAGCTCGCTGATATCGATCTCGATCTTCTGGGGTATGCTTTGCGGCAGGCAGAGGACTTCCAGCTGGCGGCGAATGACTTGAAGCATACCGCCCAACTCGACGCCCTTGCACTTGCCAACGGTGACCACCGGTACGCGCACATGCACCTTGTGCGCTTCGTCAATCTGATAAAAATCGGCATGAATGAATCGACCGGTGACCGGATCATCCTGCAGTTCCTTGAGCATGGCCGGCCGGTCGGGCCGATCGGGGTCATCCACCGCCAGTTTAAAAACGGCCAGGGAAGCCGTACGTTTCTTGAGTGCATTTTCCATTTCGGTCAGGTTGACCGAAAGCATGATCGGAGCCGTGTTCGGTCCGTAGAGCACCGCCGGGATACGTCCCTCCCGGCGCAGGGTTCTGGCCGCCCCCTTGCCTTTCTGGACGCGGGGTTGGGTTGACAGGGAAATGAAGTCCAAAACGTGTTCCTCCTTGAGGGTCGAACTTTAATCAATCGCATTTAAACAAAAAGCGAAGTCACCGAGTCACCGGTGACGCTGCGCACAATGGCTTCGCCCATCAGCGCCGCCACCGAAAGAACTTTGAAACGTCCGGTCGCCACGGCCTGATCACTCAGCGGGATCGTATCGGTCACAATCACCTGGCGTATGGGGGACGCCTGGATACGCTCAAGGGCCGGTCCGGATAAAACCGGATGGCTGCAGCAAGCATAGACCGCCTCTGCCCCCTTGTCCATCAAGGCCTGGGCCGCACCGGTAAGGGTTCCGGCCGTGTCGACCATGTCGTCAAGAATCACGGCGTGCTTGCCGTCTACCTCGCCGATCACCGACATGACCCGCGATTCGTTGGGCCGGTCACGCCGTTTGTCCACCACCGCCATGGAGCAGTTGAGCCGCTTGGCATAAGCCCGGGCCCGTTCGGCGCCGCCGGCGTCCGGCGAAACGATGACCAGGTTGCTGTCAAAGTGAGTCCGGATGTGCTCCAGAATCACCGGTGCGGCAAAGAGGTGATCCACCGGAATATCGAAAAAGCCCTGGATCTGGCCGGCATGCAGGTCCATGCTGATGATTCGGCTGGCCCCCGCCTGGGTGATCAGGTTGGCCACCAGCTTGGCACTGATCGGCACCCGGGGAGCGACTTTCTTATCCTGTCGCGCGTATCCGTAATAGGGGATCACGGCATGGATCCGCCGGCACGAGGAGCGCTTGAAGGCGTCGATCATCAACAGGAGTTCCACCAGATTGTCGTTGACCGGACAGCAGGTGGACTGGATCACGAAAACGTCCTTCAGGCGCACGTTCTCGTTGATTTCGATCTGGATCTCGCCGTCGCTGAAGGTCTTGACCTTGGCCTGGCCCAGGCTCACCCCAAGGTAATCGCAAATTCGTTGGGCCAACGCCGGATTCGAATTTCCGGCAAAAATGACGAAATCCTTTACCTTGTCATCCATGTCGACTCCACGGGTGGCAGACCGGCCGCAATCATTGCGAGTGGCTGGGGCGGGAGGATTCGAACCTCCGAATGCAGGAACCAAAATCCTGTGTCTTACCGCTTGACGACGCCCCAAGCAATCTGCATACCCGGTAAAATGCAACGGATCCCTTGAAACGACCCGTTGTCGATCCATCAAAGGATCAAATCCGCATCAAAAATCCGCCACTTCCTGGAACCGCATTCAGCGATAACCCGAGCGGCCCGCACGGCTTTGTCCGCCTCTTTGAAAAGCCCGAAGACGGCCGATCCACTGCCCGTCATCAGAGCGCCGTCGGCCCCCTGCGCCAAAAGCGCAGCCTTGGCCTCGGTAATTTCCGGACACATGGCAGCGGCCACTGGTTCTAAATCATTGCAAAGATGACGCTTGACATCGAAGGGCTGTGCCTTCAAAGCGGAAACCTTAGATTTTTTTCCACAAGCTGTCAATCGCAATCTGACGGCACCGTAGACCCTGGCCGTCGACACCGCGACCCCCGGGAAAACGATCAGAACCCGCATGGGGGCCAATCCCCCATAGCGGCACAATCGATCCCCGATCCCCGTGGCCAAGACCGGCCGGGCGGACAAGAAAAATGGGACATCGGCACCCAAACCGGCGGCCAGCCGGTGAAGTCGGGCCAAGTCCAGCGGCCGGCCAAAATAGCGGTTCAGCCCGGTGAGTACGGCGGCCGCATCGCTGCTGCCGCCGCCGAGGCCGGCGCCCACCGGAATCCGTTTGTCGATACGGATCGCCACCCCCGGCCGCAGGCCGGCAGCTTCGAAAAAAGCCCTGGCCGCCCTGGCGGCCAAGTTGCTCTGGTCCCGGGGAACCTCCGGGGTGCTGCATTCAATACGGATTTGCCCGGCGGCCGGATCGAGCCATAATTCGTCGTAGAGGCTCACGGCGGCCATCAGTGAAACGATTTCGTGATAGCCGTCCGCCCGCCGCCCGGTTACCGCCAGGTGGAGATTGATCTTGGCTGGTGCGCGAATGTAATAAGGCGGCCGTTCAGCGTTTTTCGCGCACATAAATCAGGCGCAGATCATAGAGCAGGTTTTTAAGCAGCCCCTCCTCATCCGCGGTCAGATTGCCGCGGGTTTTTTCTTCGAGGAGCCCTAGAATGTCAATGGTTTGTTTCCCCATGGCCAGGTTCTGCTGTTTTTGTCCGGTTTCCGGATTCTCCAGCACACCGAGATGCACCAGGGCGGATGCATTCAGCGACAGCACAAAGGTCGAGAAACTGACCTCCGGCATGCAGATCCCATCGGCCCCGCGCTTTTTCCCCTCGCCGCAGGGCGCTTCGGCTTCACGCATTACGAACTTCTTCGGGTCGGTCATGGCGCGCTCTCCTGTGGATGCCGCTCGGCTCGCTGCGGCGGCGTGGTCAAAACTCCAGCGCAATGGCGCTTTTGACCAGCGATAGGCTGTTGAGTTCCGCCAGCACGGACGGCGGAATCGGCGTATCGGTGGTCAGAAAGATGATGTTGCGGTCACCGCCTTGCTCTTGGCCGACTTGCATGCGTCCGATATTGATCCCGCGGCGGCCGAGGGTCGAACCGATCTGACCGATGGAGCCGGGCTTGTCGATGTTGTAGATCAGGGCCAGATGGCCTTCGGGAATCATCTCGAGGCGGAAATTATTGATGCGCACAATCCGGCTGTCGCGCTTGCCGAATACCGTTCCGGCCACGGTGCTGGTCATTTCGGTAGTCGCCACCCGCACCCTCACCAGGTTAAGGTATTCTTCCGAAGCGTTGCTGGTGGTCTCGGTTACCCGGATCCCCCGGTTTTTGGCCAGCACCGGCGCGTTGACGTAGTTCACATCGTCCTTTACCTCCCGGGTGAGCATCCCCTTGAGCACCGCGGTGGTCACCGGGGCCAGGTCCAGTCCGGGAAAATCGCCGGCGTACTCTATGGCCACCTCTGTCAACGGGCCGTCAATCAACTGGGCCTGGAGCCGGCCGATCTGCTCGCCCATCGAGAGCAGGGGTTGGAGTTTGACGAGCAGGTCGCCGGTCACCGAAGGCACGTTGACCGCATTCAGGATGGTGCCGTCTTTGAGAAAAGCCACGATCTGGCGGGCCACGGCCACCGCCACGTTGGTTTGGGCCTCCTTGGTCGAAGCGCCCAGATGGGGCGTGCATATCACCCGTTCATGGGCGATCAGCGCACTGGCACCGGGAGGTTCGACCGCAAAAACATCCAGGGCCGCCCCGGCCACCTTGCCGGCCTCCAGGGCCGCCAGCAGATCATCCTCATTGACGATTCCGCCCCGGGCGCAGTTGATCAGCATCACGCCGTCCTTCATCCGGGCAAAGGCGGCCGCGTCGATCATGCCCGAAGTGTCTTTGAGCTTGGGCACATGGATGGTGATATAGTCGGCCCGCGAAAGCAGTTGCTCGAAGGAAACCGCCTCGAAGCCGTCCTTTTCGATCCGCTCGGGCTGAACGTACGGATCGTGCACCACCACCCGCATTTTAAGCCCCCGGGCGCGGTCGGCCACGATGGAACCGATCTTGCCGTAGCCCACGACACCCACCACTTTATGGAAGAGTTCCCGGCCCTGAAGGCGCTTTTTGTCCCAGTTTCCCGCCTTGAGCGAGGCGGTCCCCCTGGGGATGTTGCGCGTCAAGGCCAGCATCATGGCAATGGCATGCTCGGCGGTGGTGACAACGTTGCCGTCCGGGGTGTTCATCACCACGATGCCACGCCGGGTGGCCTCGGGGATATCGACATTGTCCAGTCCGATCCCGGCCCGCCCCACCACCTTGAGCCGCGTGGCCGCCTGAAGCAGCTCGGCGTCCACGCGAGTGGCACTGCGAATCGCCAGAGCATCGTATTCGCCGATGATCTGCCTTAGCGCCTCGGGCGCCAGTCCGGTTTTCACATCGACCTGGATCGCCTCTTCAGCCGCCATCAATTCGATTCCGCTGGGATCCAGATTATCACTGACCAGCACGCGCATCGGTGTCAACGCATCCTCCCCCTTTTGCATGTGGTAATCGCCCGGCTTGCGTGCCACCTTCCGCCTTGCGTCAGGCCGCGCAAGCAGCGTTCTTACCATATTCGGATCGCGCATTTTGTCAAGCCCGTCAGTCCGCGGGATTCAAAAGCCTGTCAAGGACAGGGCAAGGGAGTGTCCGGCTTGCGGCCGTGCGGATATCCTGATATGCGCACCTGGAAGGTGGCACCAATACGCTTTTCCCCTACCCCACCACAAGGAGATCAACGATGTCTTCAATCGAGCAGATCGGATGGATCGGCACCGGTGTCATGGGCCGTCCAATGTGCCAGCATCTTATCCAGCACGGTCATCGACTCACCGTCTACAACCGCAGTCCGGAAAAAGCCGCCCCCCTGATTGCCGCCGGCGCACGCCGGGCCGAAACCCCGGCGGCGGCGGCCGAAGATGCCCGGGTGGTCTTTACCATGGTCGGCACACCGGCGGACGTGCGGAAAATCTACCTGGGCGACCAAGGCCTGCTAATGGCGGCCGATCCTGGAACCGTGCTGGTCGACATGACGACTTCGGAACCGACCCTGGCCGCCGAAATCGCCCGCAGGGCCGAAGCCCGGGGCCTTTACGCCATCGATGCCCCGGTCTCGGGAGGTGATGTGGGGGCGCGCAACGCGACTCTTTCGATCATGGCGGGCGGCGATCCCGAGGCCCTGGCGCGGGTCCGGCCCCTTTTGCAGTGCCTGGGCCGTACCATCGTGCACCAGGGCGCGGCGGGCGCCGGCCAGCACACCAAGATGTGCAATCAGATCGTGATTGCCGGCAACATGATCGGCGTCTGCGAAGCGATGGTCTACGCGTATCGCACCGGTCTGGACATGGAAACGGTTCTGGCGAGCATCAGCGGCGGCGCGGCGGCCTGCTGGAGTCTGGAAAACCTGGCACCGCGGATTTTACGGCGCGACTTCGAGCCCGGCTTCTTCGTTTCCCACTTCATCAAGGATATGGCAATCGCCCTGTCCGAGGCGCGGCGCATGTCCCTGGCCCTTCCGGGGCTGGCCCTGGTCGAGCAGCTCTATCTGGCGGTGCAGGCCAACGGGGGAGGCCGCCGCGGCACCCAGGCACTGGCACTGGCATTGGAGCAGATGAACAATATCCGGCTTCCGGTATCCCAACCCCTCTCGTAGCAGAAGGCCGGAGAAGTAAAAGGCCGCGCCCCGGATTACCGGTCGACCTGGCGCTGCCGGAACTGCACATAGGCATCGCGCATCGCTTCGTAGGGTGCGACGGCGTCCTTCTTAAGCGCTTCGTACTCGCCGATGTGCAGTGAAGTGGTGTTGATGGCCTCGAACCCGCTGGCCGCAAAGGCGACCTCGGACGGGTCGACATAGGTCAGCGGTTCGAGAAAGTGGCCGCCGACAATCCCCAGACTGTCGCGCAGCGAGGAAGGTCCGAGCACGGGCCACACGATGTAGCAGCCGTGGCCCAATCCCCATACGCCGAAGGTCTGGCCCAGGTCTTCTTTGGGAACCCTCAGGCGCGCCTCGCCGGCCGCTGGATTGCCGAAGCCAAGGACGCCTATCGTGGAATTGACCAAAAACGCGCCAAACTCGGCCTCGGCCCGCTTGAGCTTGCCTTGCAGCAGGCAGGAGACGAATCTTACCGGTGCCGCAAGGTTTGTAAAAAAATTCCGGATACCGATTCGCGGCGGTTCAGGAACCACATCTTTGTAGACTTCGGCCACGGGCTTGAGGAACCAGAAATAGAGCCGGTCGTTGAACCGGAACATCAGCCGGTTCCAGGAGTGCAGCGGATCGGCAATCTCCAGACGCTGACTTTCGAACTGGCTGTCCAGCGCGGTGAAAGGATCGGTGCTCTGGGCCGCCGCGGACACCGCCCCGAAAAGGCAGATCATGAGGGCCAACAGGCCCCACCGCAAAAGGGGCCATACTGTAATCATCGGTTGCATTGAGTCCTCCCTTCTCGCCTTCCATCACCTCTGGTCAATCGGCCGGGGACGCCGCATGAGACAGTGCCTCGGGCCCGAAGGGACGGATGCGTACGATCAGCGCCGGCAGCAGGGTCAAGGCCGCCAAAAGCGCGATGCCCATGGCCAGGCTGGTCAACAAGCCAAAATAAATGGTGGGAATAAAATTGGAAAACACCAGAATCGAAAAGCCGATGATCACCGTTATCGAAGTGTAGTACATGGCATGGCCCACACTGCCATGGCAACGCCGCATGGTACCGACGTAGGTGCCGTCCTGGTTGAATTCCTGGCGAAAGCGGTGGATGTAATGGATCGTGTCGTCCACTGCGATCCCCACGCTGATGGCCGCGATGGTAATGGTCATCATGTCCAGCGGAATCTTGGCCCAGCCCATAAAACCGAGCACCACGGCGATGCTCAACAGGTTGGGGAAGATGGCCAGCATCGCCAGTCGCAAGGATCTGAACAGGATCCAGAACATCACCATCAAAGCCATCACCGTGGCCCCCAGGGTCAACACCTGGGACCGGAAGAGGCTCTGGAGCATGTTGTTGTACAGGACCATCATGCCGGTCAGATGCACCCGGTTAGCAGGAAGATTGAACCGTTCGATCAGCTCCGCGCGGATCTTTTCGAGCAGTTCGTTGCGCCGTAAACCGGGCTGGGAATCGATGATGCGCGCCGAAAAGCGGACCTGATCGTGCTCCACCGAAACATAGGGATCGATCAAAATGCGCCTGAGCTCGGGTGGCGACTCGCTGAAGAGCAGGGCCAGGGCGAAATTGTCCAGCGCCTGGCCGCCGTTGAGCTGTTCGGCGATCTTGAGGCCCGTGGCCAATGAGAGCACCTTGCCTGTTTGCGGCAGGCGGTCCAGGTAGTCGTGGATCGCCATGACCCGGGCCATTTTATCCTTAGCAAACCAGTACTTGGCACTGTCGTCCACCTTGTCGAACTCCTCGAATCCGGCAAAAACGTCGTCCGGGGCCTGAACCCCGGGGGCATCGGGGTTTGAGACGCCGCGACTCGCTGATCGCGCCGGCGCATCGAGTTCGATCACCACGTCCAAGGGCGTGGTGCCGCCCAGCTTCTGGTCGATGACGTGCATCCCCTGGTAAATCTCGGTCGATTTCTTGAAATAATCGATGAACGCGTTTTCCACCTTCAATCGGGTGATACCCCAGGCGCCGAAGGCCAGGGCGGCCATGCTGACCACCAGGATCAGGGTGCCGTGGTGCTCGGTAAAATGCTCCAGTACAACGGCCAGAGCATGTTTTTTCTCTGGGCCGGTCGAACCGCTCTTCAAGGGCAAGAGCATCAACACCGCAGGAAAAAGCATGAAAGTGACCACCATGGAAACCGCGATCCCGACGATCATCATCCAACCGAAGGTGATCACCGGTTTGATGTCGGAAAAGACCAGAGAAGCGAAACCGGCGATGGTGGTCAGGGCGGCATAGACACAAGGCTTGAACATCAAACGAACGGTTTCGCGCACCAGATCGCGCTGGGTGGCGTCCGGATTGCGGGCGGCCAATTCCCGGTAACGCACGATCAAATGAATCGTGATCGCCATGGTGATGATCAGCTGCAGTGAGACAAAATTTGACGAAATCACCGTCACTTCCCAACCGCAAAGACCCAGGATCCCCACCATGACCAATACCGAAAAGGTGCAACACAGGATCGGCAGGACAACCCAGCGCAGCGAACGGAAAAGAATCCACAGGACCCCCACCAGAAAAAGGAAAACCCCCAGCCCGAAAACTTTCAGATCGCTGCGGATGAAACTGAGCATGTCGTCGGCGATCATGTCCACCCCGCCGAGAAAAACGTCCGCCTCACCCCGGTAACCATCCAGGATCCGGCGCACTTTCTCGATGGTGGCATGCCACTGGCGGCGCGCTTGGTCGCGGTAGTCCCGAAAGGCGGCCGAGACCTCCTGCAAGGCACGCGCCTCGTCCGGAGCCAGCCCCTGGCGGTCCGCCTTTTCACGCAGGGCGTCGCGCCGGTTTCGCAGCTCGCTCCAGCGGCTGTCTGGAGGGAACTGGACCACCAGCGCGGTGGTGTGCAGATCACTGCTCACCAGCAGGTCGCGGTAAAGGGGGCTTTGCTGAAATTCGACCCGGGCCAGGGATTTGTCGGTGCGCGCATCCAGCAGGGTGCGCAGGCCGTTGGCCAACTCCTTGATCGGCACCGGTGGACTTTCCAGAAGGGGGACATCGAGAATCGTCATCACCGACGATACGCGCTCGACACGCGCCAGATCCGCCTTCAGGGCCTTGAGCCGCTGTAGGCTCTGGGCGGCGAAAAGATCCTGGTGGGGTGTATAGGCCACGATCAGAAAATCGGAGCTGCCGTAGCGGGCATCGATCTGACGCGCATAGGCCAAATCGGCATCGTGCTCCAGCATCAGGGTTTCGGAAGACGCATCCAGCCGAAACTCGCGGGCATGGTACCCGAGGACGGCAAAAAGAGCCACGAGCACCAGAGCGGTCAAGCAGGGCCGGGCCAGAACGATCCGGTCAAAGCAGTGCACCCATAACGGCGCATGATCAGACATCACAGGAACCTCGAAGTAGAAAGGACATGGGGCCTTTGGCCCACAGCGGTCAGGCGTTACCCGATTTTTCAAGTTCGCGGAACAGATCGTCCACCGTACCGGTGCTCAAGATCTGGTCGAACTGGGACCGGAAGGTGGCGACGATGCTGATCCCTTGCACTTCGACATCGTAGATCCGCCATCCTCCGGCTGCACTGCGGTAGAGCTTGTAGAGGATGATGATCTCTTTTTGCTGCTGGACCAGTGCGGACGGCACCTGCACCCGGTCGTTACCATCCGGCACTGGGGGGCGCCACTCGAGGGTCTCATCGCTGTATTGATCGATCTTGTCGATGTAGGACGACTTGAGCCGCTTGACGAACAGAGTCTCGAAACGCTCCTGTTCCTGAGCATTGAGCCTTGACCAATGCTTGCGTCCGAGTACGAGCTTGGCCATCAGGGGAAAATCGAAAAGCGGCTCGACGATGGATACGATCTTTTCCTTCTTGACGCTCAACTCGAGATCCGAGCGCCTTAAAATCTCCATCGCCTGATCGACCCGTTCCTTGAGCTGAGCTTCGGCCCTGGCCGTATCATCGGCCGCGGCGTTGCCCCCGCCGATCCAGATCATGGCCACCATGAACAATAAGAAAATCCGTCGCATATCGGCACCTCGCATTCATCTGCGGCTCAAAAGCAAAAACAACGCGGCGCCCAATTCACGCCGCGCTGCATCATTACCTGAAAAGTGACTATAACCGCGCGAAATTGCAGCTGTCAAGGCGCCCCGCGCCGATTGACTTTTAGCCGCCCTTTGGGTAGGCTGACCGTTGGCCGCTTGCGGCGCCATCCGCCACTCTTCAAGAGGATTGCTGTCGTGTCCATCGCTCACATCACCGCCAATCAGGCCAACCTGGAACGCATTCTGGACAATCTCAAAGAAGGCATCATCGCCCACGACATGCAGCGGCGGATCTTCTTTTTCAACACGGAGGCCGAGCGGATCACCGGATACAATCGTAGCGACGTCCTCGGGCGGGACTGCCACCAGGCTTTCGGCACCCCTTTTTGCGGCGACAAGTGTTCGTTTTGCGAGCCCCGGTCGAGACCGACCCCCAACTGCGAATATGCCACCAACATTTTTAGAAGCACCGGAGAAGCCCGCCGCATCGAGATGAGTGTAACCCTGATGACCGGCGACGATGACAGGCCCATCGGGATACTGGCCTGCTTTCGGGATGTCACCGATCTTTTGGCCCTCCAGATTCAGGCGCGCAAACTGACCAGTTTCGGCAACATCGTCGGCCAGGACATCAAGATGCTCCAGGTCTTTCAGCAGATCAGCGAAGTGGCGGCCTACGACTACCCGGTTCACATCTGCGGGGAGACCGGTACCGGCAAGGAGCTGGTCGCAACGGCGATTCATCATGAAAGCCATCGTGCCGGCGCCCCTTTCGTGCCGGTCAACTGCGGCGCCCTTCCCGAGACCTTGATCGAAAGTGAACTCTTCGGGCATGTCAAGGGTGCCTTTTCCGGGGCCATCCGCGACAAGAAGGGACGCTTCGAGCTGGCCAACGGCGGCAGCCTTTTTCTCGACGAAGTCGCCGAACTTTCCCGCTCCATGCAAGTCAAACTGCTGCGTTTCCTTCAGGAGGGCCGTTTCGTGCGGGTCGGAGGGGAAAAAGAAACTGCCGTGTCGGTCAAGATCATCAGCGCCACCAACAAGGAGCTGAAAAAAGAGGTGGAAACGGGCGCCTTTCGCGAAGACCTTTACTACCGGCTCAATGTGATTCCCATCCGCCTGCCCCCGCTGCGGGAACGGCGCAACGACATCCCGCTGCTGGTCAACCATTTTTTGAACGAGGCCAGCGAACAGTATGGCAAAAAACTGGCCCGGGTGTCGGCCGAAACCCTGTCCGTTTTAATGGACTACGATTGGCCCGGCAACGTTCGCGAGCTGCAAAACGCCATTCAGTTCGCCATCGTCAAAAGCGGCGGGCGCATCATCACCCCGGCGGATCTGCCCCTGGAGCTGACAGACCGCAGGCGGCCGGATCGTCCCCTTGGGCCGGCGGGCAGGGCCGGTGCTCCGGACTTTTTTTCAAGAGGACCGGGCCGCAAGCTGGACGCCCACAGCGTGCGCAGTGCGTTGAAGGAAACCGGCGGCAACAAGGCCCGCGCGGCCCGGGTCCTCGGCGTAGGCCGAGCGACCCTATACCGCTTTCTGGAAAATTTCCCCGAACTTTCGAACCGTTGACCTCATCTTTTTGCCTTCGCTCACCGAAAAGGCCCACCTGCCGGCAGCCAGACAAAAAGGGGGCACCGTTTCCGGTGCCCCCGCCAATCGGTGCAAACCGCCTTAAAGAAAAGGTGGATCAGGCCGCTTCCATCGCCCTGCGGTCGGCCATGTCCACCAACACCCGCTCGCGGGACTTGTCGATGCCTAGGGCCTTGCGCTTCTTGTCGATGTGGGCGATCATCAGGCGCGCCATCTCGTACGGATCGGCGCTAAAGCCCCACTTGCCCATGCCCTGGGCCTCAATCCCATCGAAAAGCAGCCGGTGAAACTTGGTCTCCTCGACGATGGGAAAGGTCACACCAAAGACGGTGTAGACCCCCGAAGCCACAAAATAGTGGCCGATGGAGATGGCCTTTTCACTCATCCATTCTGGAGCTGCACCGGCCGCCGGCAGATCGGCGATGCTATCGCCCAATCCGCCCACCCGCACCATCTCGGCGGCCGCGATCAGGATCCTGCTGTTGTCCACGCATGATCCCATACCCAGTACCGGCGGCATGCCCACCGCCTCGCAGACTTCCTTGAGACCCGATCCGGCCAGATGCGCCGCCTCGGGGGTCAGCAGTCCGGCCTTGGCCAGGGAAATCTGGCTGCACCCGGTCTGCAAAACGAGGACATCGTTCTTGATCAGCTCCTTGACCAGTTCCACATGGACCCAGTCCTGCTTGACCCGGGGGTTGGTGCAACCCACCACCCCGGCCACGCCCCGGATACGGCCGTTGATGATGTTATCGTTGAGCGGGGTGTAGCTGCCGCGGAAGGTCCCGCCCAGCATGTAGTTGATATACTCGTGGGAAAAGCCATGGATGCCGGTGTTGGTGATGTGTGGGATCTCCACCGGCATCCGGCGGTTCTTGAAGCGACCGATGGCCTTGAGCACGATCTCGTCGGTGGTCGACTGCGGGTCGTGCTCGTGAAACTCCACGTGCTCGGCCCCCTCGATGTGGCAGCGGGGGTTGGTGGTGATCAACGGGGTATTGTAACACTCGGCCACCTTGGCCAGCCCCTGCTTGATGCACTGCACATCCACGCACATCGTGTCCACCGCCCCGGTGACCAGGACGGCCTCGGTGGACATGAAGTTGCCCGCGTGGGGCACGCCATGGCGCGACATCATCTCTGCCCCCGAACAGCACATCCCCACCAGATTGATCCCCTTGGCCCCGGCGGCCCGGGCCGCCTCGACCAGGGTCGGTTCGTTGACCGATACGAGCATCGATTCGAACAGGTTCGGTTCGTGCCCGTGCACGATGATGTTGACCTGGTCCTCCTTGAGCACCCCCATGTTCACGTCGACCGCAACCGGAGTCGGTGTGCCGAAAAGGATGTCCGAGATCTCGGTGGCCACCATGGAACCGCCCCACCCGTCGGAAAGGGCGGTGCGGCTGCACTGGCGCAAAATGTTCTCGTAATGCTGATCCACACCCATATGGGTGCGATGCATCAATTCCATGATCTCGCGCATGGCGCCACGGGGCACCACCCCCAGCTTGCGCCATGTTTCCAGGGTCTTGGCCGGCACCCGTTTGGCAAAAGGAATTTCCCCCTCGACCTGGGTGTAGGTTCGTTCCAGCTCCTTGTAAAGATCGTCGGCGATCTGCTCCACACTGCGCCCCTCGGTTTCGATCCCGATCTCCTGGGCCACCTGCTCAAGCTTGTGAACATCCTTGATGCGGTACTCTTTGATCTTGCCGTGCACCACCTCGCGAAACAGATCGAGCATCGACATCCCGTGGTCGGTGTGGGCCGCGGCCCCCGAAGCGACCATACGGGCGAAGTTGCGTGCCATGATGGTGTCGATGGTGGCCCCGCAAACCCCCACTTTCCCGTAGGGATCCTTGCTGTTGAGACGACACGGCCCCATGGCGCAGTGCTTGCAGCAGGCCGAATCGGCCCCGATGGGGCAGGCTTTCATGTTCGCGGCCCGGTCGAAGGCGGTTTCAACGCCATCTCGGCGCGCTTTTTCAAGCATCTGAGCGGTGGCGTCACAAATGGTAAAGTCCTTGATATTCGGCTGCTTGGCGGCCTTCTTGTCCTTGGCTGAGGCTTCTGGCATTGAGCCCTCCTTCATGGAAAGATTTGGATTGATTGCAAATCGTGTTTTCGTCTACCGGATGACGGCCGACCTTCGGGGCCGGGTTGAGGCTGAGTCCACAGGATTGAGGCGGGTACGGGAAAGAGCCCTGAACTCTAGCTAATAATAACGATTATCATTAATAATGCGCATCCCGATTCCTTTGTCAAGCTAAAATCCATACCCGATCCTCCCGCTTCAGGGAGCAGCGCCCGGCAAGGCGATGGAAAGTGCCACACGCTTGACAAACCGTCGCAACGTTGCAGGATATGGGGGCACAATCGAGATCAGGATTGTCAAATCAGGACGGCTATGGTTGGATGGGCTCCAAAGATTTTGTCATCGCAACCTGCCAAGGCACAAAGGGGAAAGTCAAATGGATGAAAAAACGGTCAAGCTCTACTCGCTCAGCACATGCAGCCACTGCAAGTCGACCAAGAAACTGCTCAACGAATGCACGGTTCAATACGAATTTGTCGACGTCGATCTGCTCGAGGGAGACGAGCGCAAGCAGATTCTGGAGGATGTCCGCAAATTCAACCCCAAATGCTCTTTTCCGACCATCATCATCGGCGACAAGGTTATCGTCGGCTTCAGGGAGCAGGAGATAAAGGAGGCTCTGGGGATCTGATGGAGGCCCAACAGCTTTATGAAATGTTGAAAAAGACGCAGGAGGCCAAAGGGTACTATTTCAGCAACGACCGGGAGCGGGTCATGGACCTGCTGCAAGCCTTGCTGCTCAACAAATCCCGCTACGGCTACATGGCCTGCCCCTGCCGGCTGGCCGCCGGCGACAAGGAAGCCGATCGGGACATCATCTGCCCTTGCGTTTACCGGGAACCGGATGTGGCCGAATACGGCAGCTGCTACTGCAACCTTTACGTCTCGGCCGCCTGGAACGCGGATACGGCAGCCCACCCCTATGTCCCGGAACGCCGGCCACCGGAGAAAATGGCCTTCTGACCGGACGCCGCGGACTTTTGCCGGATGCCAGAGCGGATTTCAGGAATCAGCCGGGTGCCGGGTGCAAGCACTTTTTCCCCGTCTGCCATTATCTGCAGCGACCCGGGCTGAATCAAACCTGCCCCGGCCCGTCGTCGATCAGCAGCACCTTGGCGCCGCGGACTTTACGCCCGGTCAACTCGAGCAGGGCTCGGTTGGCCTCTTGCAGCGGGAATACCTCGATCTGTGGGGTGAGGTCCACCTCGCCGGCCAGCTCAAGGAACTCGGCCAGATCGCGCCGCGCCACATTGGCCACGGTTTTGATCTCTTTTTCCATCCACAGGTGGGTCGGGTAGTCGATCCCTGCCAGCAGGTTGCTATCCCGATTCTCCTTGCGAATGGCGTTGATCACCAAACGTCCGCCCGGGGCGAGGCAAGCCAGGGCTGCGATCACCGGCCGCCAGACCGGCGTGGTGTCGATGACCGCATCGAGAAGCTGGGGCGGGGTCTGTTCGGTATCCCCGGCCCAGGCCGCCCCCAACTCGAGGGCGAAAATCCGTTGCGCCTGGCTGCGGGCAAAAACCGATACGGGCGAATCCGGAAAAAGATGACGCACCATCTTCAGCACCAGATGCCCCGAGGCGCCGAACCCGGTCAGCCCCAGGGTCTGCCCGTTGCGGATCCCGGCCAGCCGCAATGCGCGGTAGCCCACGGCCCCGGCGCAAAGCAGCGGTGCGGCGGCGGCATCGGCATAGCGGTCCGGGATCCGGAAAACCGAATCTTCTGGGGCCACCAGCCATTCGCCATAGCCGCCGTCCGCGTCGCGTCCGGTGGCCTTGAAACCGGCACAAAGGTTTTCCAACCCCTTGCGGCAGTAACCGCACCGGCCACAGGCCGACCAGATCCAGCCGACCCCCACCCGGTCACCGGCGCGAAACCGCAAGGCGCCCGGACCGCACTGGGCCACCCGCCCCACCACTTCGTGACCCGGAATAACTGGCAACCGCGGCGGCGGCGTGCGCCCCTCGATTTCGTCGAGCTCGGTGTGGCAGACCCCGCAGGCTGCCACCCGAATCAGGACCTGGCCCGGCCCGGCAACCGGATCCGGCCGCTGCGCCGGAACCAGAGGTGGGCTGGCGGCCGTCACCGGCCCCAGCCGTTTCAAGAGCATGGCACGCATTTTCATTGTCCTTTCAAGGGGATCTTCGTCGACGGTTCACCAAGACCCGCCATCAACGGACCTGCCGGCCTTATCCGGGAAAGATGTCGCCGGCCACCAGCCGGTCACTCCAACGTCCCACCGGACCGCGTCTTTTTCGGGCCCAGGCGGCAATCCGTCCCCACCAGTCGTGGCCGTAAAGCACCCGGTGGCAGCCGTAATCGCGAGGATCGGGGCGGCCGTCGACCTCGATCTGTTCGAAACCGAAGTCCCGGTACCCGGGTCCGAGCAGCAGACATGCCGCGATGACCCGCAGGGCGTGCCGGCGCACCAGATTGTCCGCATAGAACCGGGCCAGAGCCACCAAGCGGGAATCATAACGCAGGATCGTGGCGACGTCGATCAACTCGGCGGTCCGCAGGCGGTGAAGCTCCACGGGAAAACCGAGGTTTTTTGAAATGTCCCGCGGCGGGGGGAAATCTCCGATCAGCAAAAGATCGAGGTCACGGGGCCGTGCACCGCTTCCCTGCCCCGCGAGCAAGGCCGCTGCTGAACCGAAGAGGATCACGCATCGGGGCCGATCTTCGGCCAGCACCGTTGCCGCCTGCATGGCGGCGTACAGAACGGCTGTGCGCAGATTTTCGGTCACCATCACCGGCCTTGTTCGGATTGCCTGGGTGCAGTTTTCTTCTTGACAGGCGTTGACAGGAGCCTTATATCCTAAACAATCTTCAGTTTATATAAAGGCCTATTCTTATTGAACCCAGCCTGCTTTTCAAGGAAAGGATTCTTCCATCGTGGGTCCATTGTCACTTTTGGCGCTGCAACACTTTAACCCTACCGTTAAAACGGCCTCATCGCAGGGCGGCAATCGCCCGGCACGCGGAATGACGCTGCTGCAGATCCAGTCCCTCAATGACCTCGGCATGGGCAACGTACGCACGGTCAAAGCCAATATCCTGAGCTTGCGCCGGGGCGTCCGCGGTTACGGGCGCAGCCTGTTCAAAGTCCATTTTCATCCCTGGCGCATGCGTTCCATCCTCATGGCCCAACGCCTCTGCCTGGAGGTGGCCAGCAACCGCTTCGGCTTCGATCTGCTGTTTGTCGAGCGCAGTGTGGACCATGACCTCGTTCACGTACGCTGTCCGGCCTGCCACGCCTATTGGCCATGGCGCGAAGGTCTGCCCAACGACCTGAGGACCGCCGCCGGCCGGTGCTGCGCCCACTGCACACCGGGTTAGTGTCCGTCCATAAATGGTGATTTTTGGTTCCTGGCAAGGCCCGAGCGAGTTTCCAACCGGAGCAATAGCCCGCTATTGCGAGGATTGGAAACGGGTGAGAACGCCGCCGGGGGCCGAAAGGTGCCGTTTATGGATCGACACGGGTTAACAGTCCGATACGTGTTTATCTGCGAGCTTGTGTCCATCCGCGGCCGTAACTATCCGGCCGGCATAAAAAAAGCGCATTTTGTGCTGGAGTTTCGAGGCTGAGTGTAGTATAAACGATGTCGCCAAACAACCGTAAATACTAACAAAGCCGAGAAAAGGACCAACACAAAATGCGCGAAAAATGGCAACGCCAAATGCCCCTGATGCCCGAGATCGCCAGCCACATCCAAGCCCAAGAGCTCGAAGCCATCTCCGGCATCCTGGACAGCAAACCTATCATCACCGAGTTCGTGCTGCAAGATCTTTGCAAGCGGCGCCGTGTTGTCAGCCGTGCCGGGGCAAAAGGCATGAGCGCCGAGCAGGTGCTGCGAGCGGCCGTGGTGATGAGGCTCCACGAGTTGACCTACCAGGACCTGGCTTTTCATCTGGTCGACAGCCAGAGTATCCGGCGTTTTTGCCGTATCGGCATTGCCGACAAGGGGTTCAAAAAGTCGGTGCTCAACAAAAACATCAAGGCCCTGTCGGATCAGACCTGGGAGGCGATCAACCTTGAAGTGCTCGGTTATGCCAAACAAAACAAGATCGAAAAAGGCCGTGTGGCACGTATCGATTGTACGGTTGTCGAAAGCAATATCCACGCGCCCAGTGATTCGAGCCTGCTGTATGATTGTGTCCGGGTGCTGAGCCGGTTGCAGCAAAGGGTCCGGGATCTTGGCCTGGGCCGATTTGGATACCACGATCACCGCCGGGTGGCCAAACGGCGCATGGTCAAAATTCAGTACGCCCGCAGCAAAAATGAACGTCGTGGGGCCTATGTCGATCTTCTCAAGTACACGGCAAAGTCGTTGGCTTCGGCCCGGCGCGCTATCGAACGGCTCAAGACGGTCGGTGCTGACAACCTGACCGCGCTGGGCCTGTTTTTTGAATTGGAACGCTACGTTGCACTGACCGAAAAGGTCATCGCGCAGACCCAGCGCCGCGTCATCAAAGGAGAGAAGGTTCCGGCCTCGGAAAAGCTCGTGTCGATTTTCGAGGAGCATACCGACATCATCGTCAAAGACCGGCGCGACACATTTTTCGGTCACAAGATATGTCTGACCGGAGGCCGTTCGAACCTGATTCTCGATTGTCAGATCGTGGAAGGCAACCCGGCCGATGTGACCTTGACCCAGACGATGCTCGATCGGCAAGAAAAGATTTACGGGCGCTGCCCGCTCAAAGTTGCACTGGACGGAGGGTTTGCTTCCAAGGCGAATTTGAAGGCCGCCAAGGACAAGGGAATCAAAGACGTCTGTTTTGCCAAAAAGCGCGGCCTGGACCCGGAGAAGATGTGCCGCAGCCCGTATGTGTACAGGCGCCTTCGTCGCTTCCGGGCCGGCATCGAGGCGGGCATATCCTGGCTCAAGCGCAGCCTGGGGCTGGATCGGTGCACTTGGAAAGGATGGCGATCGTTCCAGAGTTATGTTTGGGCGTCGATCGTTTCGGCCAACCTGCTTACGATTGCCCGCAAACAGTTGGCCTGACGGTACGGCACCCGTTCGATACGTAAAGCCAACAGGTGAGGTGTTCCCGGATTTTAGGGTGAATGGCAACATTTACTGTTAAGGGCTTGTTTTTTGCTAAATTCTTTCGAGATTATTCGCCTGCCGCCTCTTTGCAGGGTCCTCGGGCGGCTGATTTTGGCGATTTATGGACGGAAACGAGCTTGCCCAGGGGCTTGGGGCGATTGGTTCAAGGGCGTGGTCAGGCCGATAATATGCCAGACCCGGCGGGCGGCCGCCGGGTCCGACAAGTCTTATTTCTTTTTGAGCTCTTCGTCGCGCAGCACCCGGCGCAGCACCTTGCCGACGTTGGAGGTGGGCACCGTATCGCGAAACTCGATAAATTTTGGCCGCTTGTAGCCGGCCATGTTCTGCTTGCAAAATTCGCGCATCTCTTCCTCGGTGGCCGTCTGGTCAGGCTTGAGCTGGATAAAGGCCTTGACCGCCTCGCCGCTGCGAGAATCGGGAACCCCCACCACCGCCGCGATGGCTACCTTGGGATGTTTATAAAGGATGTCCTCGATGTCCCGCGGATAGACGTTGAACCCGCCCACCAGGATCATGTCCTTCTTGCGGTCGGTGACCAGGATATAGCCGTCCGGGTCGATATGTCCGATATCGCCGGTCAGAAAGTAGCGCCGGTCCCCGAGCTGACGGAACACGGCCTCGTTTTCCTCCGGTTTGTTCCAATAGCCCTGCATCACCTCGGGGCCGCTGATGGCGATCTCGCCGTCTTCGCCCTGGGGCAGTTCCTCGCTCCCGGTTTCCAGGTCCACGATCTTGATGTCCGTTCCGGGAAGGGGAAATCCGATGGAGCCGATACGCCGGGTCTCCCGGCTGACCGGATTGACGCTGACCACCGGGGAAGTTTCACTCAGACCGTAGCCCTCGAAGATCACCGATCCGGTGGCCTCCTCGAACTGACGGCAGACCTCGGGCGGCAGCGGCGCCCCGCCGGAAAAACATCCCATGATGGAGGTCAGGTCGTACTGCTTGATATTGGGGTGGTTGGTAAAGGCGACGAAGATGGTCGGTACGGCCGGCATCACGGTGGGCCGGTCTTTCTGAACCGATTCGAGAACCCCTGTAAACGGTGGGTTGCCGGCCCGCGGATCCGGCACACAGACGATGCGACTGCCCGTGTAGCAGGACAGCAGCAGCGCGGTGGTCATACCGAAGCTGTGGTACCAGGGCAGGACCCCGAGAAAGGTATGGAAACCGCCCTGGCGAATCTTTTCAGGTTTGCCCCCCGGTTCCTGGACCAGGCGCATCCATTCGTTGATGGCGATCAGGTCGTAGTAAAAGTTGCTGTGGGTTAAAGCGGCGCCCTTGGGCAGGCCGGTGGTACCGCCGGTGTAAATGATCAGGGCCAGATCGTTGAGTGGATCGATGGACACCTTGGGCGGTTCGGGCCTGGCTGCCGATACCACGGCATCGAACATCAGATGATTGGGATCGTGGCTGGCGGCTTTGGGGATCTTTCCCAGCAGTCCGCCGATAAAGCCTTTGAGGGGCGGCAGGTAAGATTTAACGTTGCAGATCACCACGGTTTCCACCAGGGTGTTTTTAACCGCCTCGCAGGCCGTGGGGTAGAAAACGGGATGATCCATGCAAAACACAGCCCGGGCCCCACTGTCGTTGAGCTGGTAGTTCAACTCGCTGGGCGTATAAAGCGGATTGCAGGTAACCGTGACCGCACCGGCCTTGAGAATGCCGAAATACAACGGTGCGTAATGGGGCAGATTGGGCAGGAAAATCGCCACCCGGTCTCCTTTGCGGATCCCCCGGCTGACCAGGAAGTTGGCGATGCGGTCGGCGGTGTCCTTGACCTGGGCGAAGGTGCGGCCGGCGCCGTTGAACAAGGTGTAGGTCTTGTCCGGATAGGCGCGGGCCGCCTCGTCAAGGACGTTGAAAAGCGGTTTGTCATACCCGCTGACATCCCGCGCGACGCCTGCGGGCCAATAGGGAGTAGGCCATACGGTCTCGGTCATGATCTAATGTCTCCTTCCTCATTCCTCATTGCGGTTTCGAATGCCGCCGGTCGTCGACCGGGGCGCACATGGAGGGGCGGCGGCTGCCCCCGCAACCGCCGATCTACAGCAATTCGCATGTGATTACAGTTAGATGCACAGCTTGTCAAGTCGTTTTACAAGTCTGTCAAGGCAGCCCGTGCCATCTTAAGGGTCGAAATCGGCCCTGCAAGCCGAGCAACCTACCAGAATCGCGGTCAATCCAAGATACTCCGGGTGCTTATGGGAGCCGGGTTGCGATGTGGGTCCATCCGACAAAGCCGGGCGGGCCTGCCGATCTTCTTCGCGGCCGGATCAACCGAACTTGTCGTAGGCGATCATTTCCGCCTCGACGCCCAGAGAGTCGAGCATACGGGTGACCGCGTCGATCATCGGCGGCGGGCCGCACAGGTAGTACTCGATTTCGGTGGGATCCTCGTGGTCTTTGAGATAGTTCTCGTAGAGCACTTGGTGGATAAAGCCTATCGGTCCGTCCCAGCCGTCCCCGGGCTGGGGCTCGGAAAGCGCTACGTTGTAAGAAAAATGGGGATAGGCAGCGGCCAGGCGCTTGAACTCCTCGTCGTAAAACATTTCCGATACCGATCGCGCCCCATACCAGAAACTGATTTTGCGCTGCGTATGCACCGCTTCGAGCTGGTTGAGGATATGGCTGCGCATGGGGGCCATGCCGGCCCCGCCGCCCACGAAGCACATTTCACGGTCGGTGGGTTTGGCGAAAAAGTCGCCGTAGGGACCGCTTAGGGTGACCCGGTCGCCGGGCTTGAGGCTGAAAACATAGGAGCTGCCCACCCCCGGCGGAGCCTGGGGCGCGTTGGGCGGCGGGGTGGCGATGCGGATGGTGAACTTCAAAACGCTGCCCTCGTGGGGCGGGTTGGCCAGGGAGTAGGCCCGGTAGACCGGATCTTCGCTGGCGGCCTTGAGGCCCCAGAGGTTGAAGCGCTCCCACACGTCGCGATACCGCTGGGCCACGTTGAAATCGCGAAAGCTCACCTCATACTCGGGAATATCGATCTGGATATAGGCGCCCGCCTCGAATACGAGCCGCTGGCCTTCGTCGAGCTGCAGCACCAGCTCCTTGATAAAGGTCGCCACGTTTTCGTTGGACACCACCGTGGCATCGTAGCGCTTGATGCTGAAAATCTCTTCGGGAATCCGGATCTTCAGATCGTCGCGCAGTTTAAGCTGGCAGGCCAGGCGCACGCCCTTGAGCCGCTCGCTGCGCCCGATGTGGGCCAGTTCGGTGGGCAGAATATCCCCGCCCCCCTCGACCACCGTGCACTTGCAGGTGCCGCAGGTCCCCTTGCCGCCGCAAGCCGAGGGAAGCAGAACCTGGTTGTTGACCAGGGCTGCCAGAAGCGTGTTGCCCACCGGCACGTGCAGCGAATTTTCGGCATCCCCGTTGATCTCGACGGCCGCCTGGCCCTTGACCACCACTTTGGCCTCGACCAGTAGCAGCCCGGCCACCAGGGCAAAAAGGATCCCGGAAAAAACGACGATGCTCACCACGTAAATCAAAACGCGCCTCGCAAATTGATTTGACGGCTCACAGGGTGATACCCGAAAAGAGCATGAAGGCCATGGCCATCAAGCCGGTGGAAATCATGGTGATGCCGAATCCTTCAAGGCCCTTGGGTACGTCGGCATAGCGCAGTTTGCTCCGGATGGCCGCCATGGCTACGATGGCCAAAGCCCAGCCGGCGCCTGAGCCGACGCCGAAAACGATCGATTCGACCAGGGAGTAGTTGCGCTCGACCATGAACAGCGATGCGCCCAGAATGGCGCAGTTGACCGCGATCAAGGGCAAAAAAACGCCCAGGGCATTGTAGAGGGTCGGTGAAACACGATCGATAATCATCTCCACCGCCTGCACTAGAGCCGCGATAACGGCGATGAAGGTGATGAACTTCAAAAAGCTCAGGTCGATATCAGGCAGGCCGGCCCAGGCCAGGGCCCCGGGCCCCAGCAGGTAATGATAGACCAGCCAGTTGACCGGCGTGGTGATCGTGAGCACGAAGGTCACCGCAATGCCCAGCCCGATGGAGGTCTCCATGTTCTTGGACACCGCCAGAAACGAGCACATCCCCAGAAAGTAGGCCAGCAGGATATTGCCCACGAACACCGAGTTGACGAAAATGCTCACCAGATCCTGCATGCGGATCCTTCCCTAGCGCCCTTTTCGGCGGTCCACCACCGTCCGCTGCACCCAGACGAGCAGCCCGATGAGGATAAAGGCCGCCGGTGCCAGCAGCATGAAACCCATGTTCTGGTATCCGGCCGCGTAAAACGACGGCGGCACCACCTGAAAACCGAGGATCTTGCCCGCGCCCAGCAGTTCCCGGAAAAAGGCCACGATGACCAGGATGGCACCGTAGCCCAGCCCGTTGCCTAGCCCGTCCATGAACGAAGGCCAGGGCGGGTTTCCCATGGCAAACGCTTCGGCCCGGCCCATCACAATGCAATTGGTGATGATCAGGCCCACGAAAACCGACAGCTGCTTGCTCACATCGAAGAGAAAGGCCCGCAGCAACTGATCGGCGATGATCACCAGGGTGGAGATGATGCACAGTTCCGCGATGATGCGGATGTTGCGCGGAATCAGGTTGCGCATGGCGGAGATGACCAGGTTGGAGCCGGCCACCACCGTGCTCAGCGCCAGGGCCATCACCACGGCTGTGCGCAGCTGAACCGTCACCGCCAGGGCCGAGCAGATGCCGAGCACCTGAACGGCGATGGGGTTGTTGGACCAAAGGCCCTGGCCGAAGGCCTGTATCGCTGGGGAAAGCTTGCTTGCCATGGTGCGTCCTTGCTTCAGCCGCCGACAGCGGCAGGCGACGGGCAGGTCGGATTGCGGCGGAACTTGACAGCCACCGGCTCGTAGCGCGTCAGGGTCGATTTGAGCCCGCTGGAAAGATACTTTCCGGTCATGGTGGCACCGCTGATCCCGTCGACATAGTTGGCCTGGCGATCCGGGGCGATCACCTCGTTCACCTTGCCGCGGGCGATCTGAACCGACACGAAATCGCCGCTGCGGTTGGTGATGCGCTTGCCCACGAAATTTTTCTGAAACCAGCGCTGCTCGATCTCGCCGCCCAGTCCGGGCGTCTCCTGGTGGCGGTAGACGGTGAAACCGGCCACCGTCGAACCGTCGCTTTCCAGGGCCAGGTAGCCGTTGATCCGGCCCCAGAGTCCCTGGCTGTCGATGGGCACGATATAGGCGGCGACACAGTCGTCCTTCACGTATAGGTAAAGAGGCAGGTCGGTCGCCCGGTGCTCGCCTTGCGGGACGATGCGCCCGGCCGCATCGATCCATACCTGGCGGATATTGGCATGATAGAGCCGCTCGATGGCATCGGCCCCCGGGTGCTGATGGGCCGTTACCAGCCCCACGCTCTGGAGCAGGTTCTTTTGCCGGTCGATGAGCAGGTTGCGCTGCTGGCGGTCCTTGAGCCCGGTGGCGGCCCCCGTGAGCAGCAGGCTGCACACGATGCAAAGCACCAGCGTGAACAGAAGTGATCGCATCGGTCCGCTCATCTTTTCCTTTCCTGTACCGCCCGGCCGGGGCCGGGCATCAGGTATGGACCATGCGCCGCTTGAGCCGCGCCTTGATCACGAAATGATCCAAAAGCGGTGCAAAAACGTTCATAAACAAAATCGCCAGCATGATCCCTTCGGGAAACGCCGGGTTGAAAACCCGGATCAGCACCGTCAGCACCCCGATCAAAAAACCGTAAATCCAGCGCGCCGATTCCATGTCCGGGCTCGAAACCGGATCGGTGGCCATGTAAGCCAGTCCGAAGGCCGCCCCGCCCATCACCAGGTGGCAAACCGGGTTGAGGCCCAGCCAGGGGGACGCTGCAGGGCCGGCAAACAGATTGAGCAAGGCGGCCGTGGCCAAAATTCCCAGGACCCCGCCGAGAATGGTGCGGTAGCTGGCGATGCCCATAATGACTAGGGCCAGGGCCCCCAGAAGGCAAAGCAGAGTCGAGGTGGCGCCGATACTGCCGGCATAGCGTCCCAGAAAAAGCGTCCAAAAATCGCAATGGGCCTGGCTGAGCACCGCCTGGATCGCGGCCGGCGGCTCGGCGGCCGCTGCCATCGCCAGGGGCGTGGCCCCGGAAAACCCGTCCACCGCGGCCCGGCCGCCCAGATAGGTCCAGACCGCAGCCCCGGACATCTGGACCGGGTAGGCGAAAAAGAGAAATGCCCGCCCAGTCAAGGCCGGGTTGAGAAAGTTGCGCCCCGTGCCGCCGAAGACCTCCTTGCCGATCACGATGCCGAAGCTGATCCCCAGGGCCACCTGCCACAGGGGGATGGTGGGCGGCAGGGTCAGCGGAAAGAGCATACAGGTGACAAAAAGCCCTTCGCTGATGGTATGGCGCCTTACGACGGCGAACACGATCTCCCAGAAAAAACCGACCACGTAAGTAACGATCACCATGGGCAGCACCACCTCGATGCCGATCCAGCAGGCGGCGACGAACTCGGTGGGGCGGCCGGTGGCCGCAAGGCTCTGGTAGCCGACGTTGTAGATGCCGAAAAAGAAATGGGGCAGCAGGCAGACGATCACCAGGGTCATGAAGCGTTTGACGTCGAGACTGTCGCGCACGTGGGGGCCGATTCGGGTGGTGTCGGCCGGCGCGAAAAAGACCGTCTCCATGGCCTCGAAAAACGGATGCAGCCTCGCCAGTCGCCCACCCTTGGTGAAATGGGGACGCTGGCCGTCGAAAAATCGCTGCACTATACGTTTCATGCGGCGCTTTGCTCCTGGTAGTATCGGCGTTTGGCGCGGGTCAGCAAATCACAGATCTCAATCTTGGCCGGGCAGACATAACTGCACAGACCGCACTCGACGCAATCGAGGAGCCCGTGGGCCAGGGCCTCTTCGATGTCTCCGGCCAACAGGCTCTTGAAGGTCAACTGGGGCAGGATCTCCACCGGGCAGACCTGCACGCAGGCGTTGCAAGCCACACAGGGCCGCAGCTCGCCGTGCAGGTTGCAGTCCATCGGCAGCCCATCTCGATGCAGGGCCGATAGAAAGGTGCGCGAGAAGCTCGGCTTGCGCGCACCGGGCCGTACGAAGGCCAGAAACTCACGGCTGTCGCCTGCCGACAACAGGTTGAGCGACGTCTCCCGCCATCCCAGATACCCGTTCTCCTCGCTGCTGAAACCGCGCAACACCCCCCCCACGATATAGCGCACCGAGGCATCACCGGGCGCATCTGCCAGAAGGCCCAGGGGGACTCCGAGGCGGGTGGCCACATGGCGCCGGCGCCCGGCGGCCGGGCCGCCCACGGCCACGATCCGTTCGGTGGGATAGCGTCCCTCGCGCAGCAGGCCAGCGATGAGCAGCAGGTCCTGGCCGCGCACGAACCAGGCCCGATTCTCGGCGGGCGAACGGCGTGTATGATAGATGAAAACCCCGGGATCCTGGGCCGGATAAGGGCCGGATACCATGTGGGTAATCCAGGCCCCCAGTTCTTTTTGCATACTCTGGCCGCCGGCCGGCGCAACTACAAAAATCTGCGGGGCCAGCCGTGCCAGGACCTGCATGCCAAAAGCGAACAGATCCCGCCGGCCGGCGAGGTATATGGCCGGATCGGGCTGGAAGGGTTCGTCGTCGGCCAGGGTCACGACGATGGCCGGAGGATCCAGCTGCGGATCCGGATAGTCGCGAAAGGGCAAGGCCCGCAGCAGGGGCCAAAGTCCGCCGTCGCACAGAGCCGCCACCAGATGCTGACGTTCGATCCGGCGCAGCCGGTCCTCGGAGAAGGCCTCGAAGGTCTCGGCCTCCTCGATTTCATCCAGGCGGATCACGATGCGCCGGATCACCCGGCGCGGGCCGTATTCGACGGCTTCGACAATCCCTCCGCCCGGGGACAGGAAACGGACTTGCGGATGGCGCTTGTCGTGAAACAGGGCGCTGCCCACAGCCACCGGTTCCCCTTCCCGGATCAACAGCTTGGGTTTGATGAAGGGGATCTGATCGGGCAGCAGGGCCACACGCCGGGGACGTTCCGAAACGTCCAGATCCGCCGTGGGGGCCCCGCTTAATTTCAATGTATAGCCTTTGCGAACCCTTAACCTGTTCATAGCTGTGCAATGCGGGCACACCGGCCGGGGAAAAAACGTTAACCCATAACGATTACAGTATAATTACGGCACCGGAAAACTGACGAGAAACATTACCATTTTCAAGGTGGGTTTTCAACTCGTTGTTGGTTGCGGCCGGTGGCGCGAATCCGCCAGGCGATTTCATCCTTGACTTTTACGGATCGAATTCCCAATTTGTAGGAATCGTAACTGGTTGCTTGTTGGTCGTTTTCGACTGTTTAGCCCCTAAATTCAAAGAGGAACGCGCTATGGCTGAAATCACGCGTAAACAAGTCTGCAAGTGTGAAAATTGCGGCAACGAGGCTGAGATGGTCCTGACCTGTACCCTGCCGGAAGCTTCACCTTCAGAGAAAACGCCGCCTGCCGAATCGGCCCAACCCGGCCATCAGGTCAAGGCTCACGGCACCTGTACCCACTGTGGCAATGAAGCGGACATGTGGATCGATCTGTGACCAAGCCGGCATCCACTAACCTCATCCTGCCAGGGAGGGACACGATGGAAGCGTGTACACCGACAGTCAACACCGGTCTGAGGGGGGTCAAGGTCGCCAGCACCCGCATCAGCCACGTGGACGGGAACGCCGGCAAATTGATCTACCGCGGCTTTCCGGTGGTCAGCCTGGCCGAGGAGGCCACTTTCGAAGAAGTCGCCCACCTGCTGGTTTTCGAACGGTTGCCGGATGCCGAGACCCTGGCGGACTTCAAAGACCAGCTCAGCCGGGCGCGCTTTTTGCCGCCGGGAATCGTAGAGGCCATGAAAGCCCTGCCGCCTGCCAGCCCACCCATGGATGTGCTGCAAGCGGCCGTAGCCATGCTGGCGCCTTACGACCCGGCACCTTCCGACCAGACCATTGAGGGGACTCAAAAACGGGCGGTCCGATTGATCGGCCAGTTGGGGACCCTGGTCGCGGCCTGGCATCGGATCCGGCATGGGCAGGCGCCGGTAGACCCGGATCCGGATCTGGGACACGCGGCCAATTTCCTTTACATGCTCGGCGGCCAGAGGCCCGATGACGAGGTCGCGCGCTTTTTCGACACAGCCCTGGTGCTGCACGCCGAGCACTCGTTCAACGCTTCGACCTTCTCCGCGCGCCAGGTGGCCTCGACCCGGGCCCACATGTACGCGGCGGTTTCGGCCGCTGTCGGTTCGCTATCCGGAGAACTGCACGGGGGGGCCAACGTGCGGGTCATGGAGATGCTCAAGGCCATCGGCGACATCGAGCAGGTGGAAGCCTACGTCAACCGGGTCCTCGACCAGGGGCAGAAAATCATGGGTTTGGGCCATGCCGTCTACAAGGTGGACGATCCGCGCGCCCACATCCTGGCCCCCATGGCCGAAGAGATGGGCCGGCGCAGCGGGCAGCCGCACTGGTACGCCATGTCCAGGAAGCTCGAAAAAACAGGCAAGGCCGCCTTCAAAGCACGCAAGGGCATCGACATCTTTGTCAATGTCGATTTTTACAGCGCTTCACTCTTTTACTGCATGGGCATCCCTGTGGATCTGTTCACCCCCGTCTTTGCAGTCTCCCGGGTGGCCGGATGGACGGCCCACGTGATCGAGGAGGCGTTTGCCCTGGCAGCCCCCAAGCCGTCCCTGTACCGACCCGGTGCGGAGTATATCGGTGACTATTGCGGCCCCCAGGAGTGCGCTTACGTTCCCCTGGAACAGCGCTGACTGTGCATCGATGCCCAGGAATCTCAAAACGGCAATCCCATGCGGAATCCGATATTATCCGCAGGAGAGCCGGGAAACGGTATAAAACTGATACGAAAAACACTTAAAGCGGGTACCGCATGCCCCCCGCAGAGTCGACTTGATGACAAACCCGATTATGAATCGGCCTTTGGGGAGGCCTGATTTTGAACCGTTGGGAAGGAAGAGAAAGGTGGAAAAACCGGTCCAGATGCGAATGACCCGCCAACGGCAGGTCATTTTGGAAGAACTGCGCAAGACATGTACCCATCCCGGAGCGGATGAAATCTACAGCCTGGTGCGGCGGCGCCTGCCTCGCATCAGTCTCGGTACGGTCTACCGCAACTTGGAGGTCCTCGCCGAGTTGGGCGAGATTCAGAAGATCGAAACGGGCGGCACACTGAAACGTTTCGACGGCAACCCCGAAGCCCACTACCATATCCGCTGTGCCTCATGCAAACGGGTAGTGGATGCCCCGGTAGAGCGGCTGGACGATATCGAAGTCATCCTGTCAGGCAAGACCGATTTTCAGATCCTGGGCCACCGCCTGGAGTTTATCGGCCTTTGCCCGCATTGCCAGGCCCTCCAAGGCCATTGAAGCGTTGCCGTCAGGCCGCGTCGAGTTCTTTTTGCAGCCAGCCGCGAAGTTCATTGTCGATGGGCCAAACCCCCTTGTGATGGCCCACCCGCTGCATAAAGCGGCGCTCGAGGGCCTCGGGCATCCGGATGGCCGCCAATTCTTCGGCCTCCTCCGAATTGCGCCGAATCAGGTAGATCACCGGTTCATGCCAGGTGTTGACCACGAAATAATGGGCCACATCGTTTTTCGACCGGATCACGTAGTTGCCCCGCGTCCAGTTGTTGCCCCATTCCAGGTAAAGGCGAACCGCTTCCTCGGGCGTCATCTCCCAATCGATGGCATTGACAAGTTGGCGATCGCGGGCGATTTTATGCAAGGCGGACATATGCAACCCCTTTCCACCGGGTATTGGCGGCAACCGGCGCAGCCTTATTTCAAATCGGTAACCAATACTATTAGGCATCAGCATCCATCCGTCAAGGCCGATCGCCGACCGAAATCCCAGCAACCTGATAAGAGGACGGAAAACAGATGGCGCGCTTTTTGATGATCGATGTCGGCGCCGGCACCATGGACGTCTTGTGGTACGATAGCGACAATCGCCAAAGCTATAAAACCGTATTGAGTTCCCCGGTGCGCACCGTGGCCCGCCGGGTGCGTTCCGGCAACAAAGATTTGGTGGTGCAAGGCGGTGAGATGGGCGGCGGCCCGGTAACCGCCGCCCTGGAATCCAGAGCCGGTCAAGCCCGTGTGGCGATCACCGCGCAAGCGGCCCGCACCTTGCACCATGATGCCGCCAAAGTATCGGCCATGGGCCTTGAGATCGTAACGGACACCGAAGCTGGCCGCCTGGCCGAGGCCGGCTGCGAAAACATCGTGCTGGCCGATATCGACCCCGAACAGATCCGCCGCATCGCGGCTGCCATGGATATCCCTTTTGACTTCGATGCGGTCGCCGTTTGCGCCCAGGACCATGGCATGCCGCCGGCGGGCGAATCCCATCTGGACTACCGGCATCGGATGCATGCCGCGGTACTGGATCAAAATCCCTCCCCTGCGGCGTTGCTCTATGCCGCCGAGGCCGTGCCGCAGACCTTCAATCGCTTGCGGACCATCGCCGCTGACGCCGGGCGCCTGCCGACGCGGGCCGTCTATGTCATGGACAGCGGCATGGCCGCGATTCTCGGCGCCGGCTTCGATCCTCTGGCGATGCGTAACCGGCACCTGATGGTGCTGGATATCGCCACCTCACATACCGTCGCCGCCACGTTGAGCGACGGCAAGATCGCCGCCTACGTCGAGTACCACACCCGGGATGTCTCTGCCCAAAACCTTGATGATATACTGACCGATCTTGCCGAAGGGCGCCTGGAACACGGCGCGGTCCTGGCTGCCGGCGGTCATGGGGCCTACACTCGCAAGCGGCTCGGTTTCGCCAAACTCGGGCTGATCGTGGCCACGGGGCCGCGGCGCGCTTTGGCCCGCGAAAGCGGCCTGCCGATCATGTTTGGCGCCCCTTTCGGCGATAACATGATGACCGGCACCACCGGTCTGCTGGAGGCGGTGCGCCAGCGCCTCGATCTGGAGCCGATCCTGTATATTTAAAGCCTATTGAAAATAGCAATCATTCCCTGTAAGGTGGCGATTAAACTGTCAACAGGAGGCGCCATGTTCCTTGCCAAGGGTTGGCCGCGGCCATTTCAATCCTGCCTGCACCGCTTTTTCTGGGCGGTGCTTGCCACCCTGTACGGTCTGATGACGCTCTGGCCGCAGACTGCAGCAGCCGATCAAACCAGGGTGCGCATCGAGGCTCCGGCCAGCGCCCCGGCCGGCACCGACATCACCATCCGGGTCAACGCCTCCCACGACGGCAACAATTTCTTCCACTATACCAACTGGGTCTGGCTCAAGGCCGGCGACACTGAAATCGGCCGCTGGACCTTCAGCGCCCAGGCACGGCCCGAAAAAGAAAACTTCATCCGCGAAGTGCAATACACGCTCACCGGCCCCACGGTCTTTACGGCCCAGGGCAACTGCAATCTGCACGGCAGCGCCGGCCCGGCGCAGGTCAAGGTCGAAATCGAGGCCCCAGCCGCTGCCGTACAAGATGCCGGGTCCTTACCCCCGCTGCCAGGCGGTCGCAACCCGTTTGGCTGGATCGTGCTCGGTCTGGGGGGTGCCAATCTGCTCCTGTGCGCATTCCAAGTGGCTACAGGCCGCCGCTGGCTCAGGGTCAAGATCGCGGTGCACCGGCGTTCAGGCCAGGCGCTTTTGCTGCTTGCCCTGGTCCATGGAATCCTGGCCTTGGCGGCATAGCATGCAAAGACGGCGTCTGCACGCGCGTCTTGGCCGCAACAACCACCATCCACAAGGAGGAGGCTGATCATGAAACGGATCATCACCGTGGTGCTGGCTGCGGCCTTGGTCTTTTCCGTAGCAGGCTTGCTCTGGGCCGAAGGCGTCTTGAAAACCGGTCTGGATTCACCCCGCCAGATCGTCCATACCCGCAAGTATCTGATGCACACAGCCAAGCTCAATGTGGAAGATGCGGCTGCAAAATTCGAGGCCGGCGACATCGGCGCCATCCAGGCAAACGGAGCCGCCCTGGTGCTGAGCGCCAAGGTCATGCCCCCTTTGTACAAAGAAAAGCACGCGCAGGCCTACACGGGGCAGGGCAAATATTTCAAGGGAGCGGCACCCGCGGACTTTGAAGCCGCCGCCGAAGCCATGCGCGCGGCAGCCCAGCAGGTGCGAATGAGCGCAGAAAAAGGGGACAAAAACGCCGCGGTCCAGGCCATGGGGCAACTGCAGCAAAGCTGTGGCGCCTGTCACGAAGCCTATCGCGGCGATTTTTAGGTGATTCCGGCAAAGCGCGGCCAGAAAGAGGCGGGCCACAATACGAAGGATCAAGCCGCCTTTGACAACGGAGCGCGGGGCCAAACCGCTCCGCTGCCCTCGCGGAACGTCAGGCGGACGGCCCGTAGCGGGCCGCCAACTCCCGGTAAGAAAGCTGGCGGCCGCCGAAAATATCCAGCGCACTGCCTACGGTAAAATCGATGCCCCCCTGGCCCAGGCGGCCGACAGCCTCGATGTCGGCCATGGTGCGGATTCCTCCTGCGTAGGTACAAGAAATGGACGACCAGCGGCCGAGCATGGCCACCAGGTCGGCCTCGATGCCCTGGCAGCGCCCCTCGACGTCAACCCCGTGGACAAGAAACTCGTCGCAATGGGCCGCCAGACGATCGAGCAGTTCGGGCCGGATCGATTCGCGGGTAAAGGTCTGCCACCGATCGGTAACCACGATGTACTGCGCCCCGCGGCGCCGGCAGCTCAGGTCGAGCACCAGGCGCCGCCGCCCCACAGCGGCTACCAGGCGATTCAGCCTGTCCTCGTCCAGCATCCCGTCGTGAAAAACGAAAGAGGTCACGATGACGTGGGAGGCGCCGGCTTCGATCCAAGAAGCGGCGTTTTGGTCCGTGATGCCGCCGCCCACCTGGAGCCCACCGGGCCAAGCCGCCAGAGCCGCCCGGGCAGCCTCCCGGTTGCCCGGGCCGAGTTGGATCACATGGCCGCCGCTAAGCCGGTCGGCACGGTAAAGGGCTGCAAACCATTCTGCCGGCCGGTCGGCGGTAAAATTGGTCTCCGGGGCCGGCCCCTCGTCGGCCAGGGTGCCGCCGACGATCTGTTTGACGAGGCCGCCGTGCAGGTCGATACAGGGTCGAAAACGCATGAACGTCACCGGTTACGGATTTTCTTCACGAGGTGCGAAACAGAGCCCGGGCCGGCTCACCGATGGTTCGATAAAGGCCGCTTTGCCGGTCACCGGGCATCTTACCTGGATAGAAGGCTTGACATCAAGACGCACGCCGCAAAATCCCATTCATGGTCAACTGTTTCGATGTTCGCACACCGGCGCGAATCAATCGGCTATCAGCCGCTTTGCCAGATGCTCGCTGAGAAACATGATCGACTCGATGTCGAGGTGTTCGACGATGGTCTCGTCAAAGGAAAGCTTGACTTCGGCTTCAAATCCAGATTCGCAATCCGCATCCCAGAAAAGAAGCATCACCGGAACCCGGGGCAGGGGCTGAAAGCGGACGGCCAGATCGGCCGAGGCGGTCTCGGCCGTCAGATCAATGCCTCCCAAAGCCAAGGCCCTCGAGGCCAGTTCATCCCGGCGGCCGCTGAAGCGCTCGCGCAACGGGGCTTCCACATGGGTGCCCGTGGACTTGATCTTGGAGACCGTGTTGGGAAATTCCTGGAGCGCTTTCCAGCGGCCGGTGGGATGGCGTGATCCGCCCTGGGCCAGGTGGTTTAAAATAAACACTTGCTCCCAGCGGCCCAGATCACTGCCGTCCGGATGCCTGATTGCGCTACGGCCGATATGGATCACCCCTTCGAAATAGGGCAGCGCCAGAACCGTCTCACCGGCCGCCTCGCTCAGCACCCCGCCGATGCGCCCGGGCAGATCGGCCAAATCCATGGAGGCAGCCCGTTGGCGCGCCCACGTCAGCGCGTCGGCGACCAGATCGCGGCGGGTCCACTTACCCGCCGCGTGCTGGGCATCGAGCTCGGGTTGATGTCGGACCACGACTTCCGGGACAAGGTGGGGACACCGGGCAAGAGGCAGTTTTTCCGACACCACCATACTGGCAAAAGCCAGGCAGGTCGGGTAACCGCAATCACCGCAATTGGTGCGCGGCAGAACCTCCCGGTAAAGATCGACCACGGAAAGAGCCAAGAACCACCTCGCTTCAGGCCTTCCAGGTGAGCCCGAAACTCATCGCTTAAAATGAATCAGACCCCCGCCACATCCTTGCCGCAGTGCTTGCACACCTTGGCCCGGCGTTTGATGATCTCGGCACAGAAAGGACATTCACGGGTAAAGAAGCGCTCGTGAATATGGCCGACCGCCTTGTCGACCGCCTCCTGGAGCTTTTCATTGCCCACCCGCAGGTTGCGGATCGGCTCGATCGCTTCCAGTTCGCCGATGTCACCGATCATCTCGGCGGCTTTGAGCCTCACCCGCACCGGTTCGGTCGGGTCCATCAACAAGCGCAGCATGGTCACCCCATCCTTGTCGACGTAACACTGGGCCAGGATATTGAACCCCCGTTTGATGTTCTCCTTGAGGGCCTCCTCGGCCGCCCGGACCTCATCGTCGATGATCTGCCCCTTGCCCCCATCCGGCCCGAACACCGGCATGACCTCGAAGACCCCCGAACTCGGGTAGCACATCTGCCGGTAGGAGGCATTATGGGCATAGGTTTCGTTGATGTGATCCCAGCCGCTTTTGTAAAGGGAGCACTCATCGTTGAAGCAGATGAACAGGTACGGCTCCCCCCATCCGAGTCCATCGCTGAAATTGATCGGCGGCACTTCGTAAATGGTCATTTCCTGCCCACAGGCAGGACAATGGGGCTTGGTCATACTGAAGACTCTCTGGCGCACTTCTTCCAAGGTTTCGATGGCCATGGATTTCCTCCAAAAAGGTTGAGGTGGCAGACGTATTTCGTCAAAAATGCCCGCATATTGATCGGGTTGGCGCAACGTGGCCTAACCTAACCTGCAAACAGAAATTGTCAACGTCATCGCCCCGCTCTTGGGTAGAATGTCACAGTTTTCCCGTGCGCTGTCCCATAGCGGCGTTGATACGCGTCGGGTAGGGGGAAGATCGGAAGCATCAGCTCTGCTGATAAGCAAAGACAACCCCGACCGAGGAGGACGCCATGAAACGCGAAATCATCAAGGTCGCATTCGATTTCGAGGTGGGCGATGTGACTCGCAGCCCCTGTCGCGGCTGCCCGAGGCATTGTGACTTCCCCCGGTGCATGGAGACCTGCAAGGCCCTGGATCGCTTTCAGCGGGTGCTGGCCACAATGGTCTCGTGCGCCAAAGAAAACGGGTCTGAAACCTATACCGTTTGCCGGTCTAACAACTAGACGATCGAATCCGA
Organism: Desulfobacterales bacterium; assembly: GCA_963668645.2. GTDB lineage: Bacteria > Desulfobacterota > Desulfobacteria > Desulfobacterales > UBA2174 > UBA2174. The sequence continues at coordinate 55,374 of CAXXWC010000018.1, read as the reverse complement.
TTCACACCTTCACCGCCCGCGGTGGAACAGGGAGTAAAGGGCCGGAATCAGAACCAGGGTAATCAGGGTGGAGGTCGCCAGCCCGCCCACCACCGCCCGGGCCAGGGGGGCTTGAGCTTCGGCCCCTTCGCCCACCCCCAGCGCCAGGGGCAGAAGACCGAGAATAGTGGTCAAGGTGGTCATCAGGATCGGGCGCAAGCGGCGGCGGCCGGCCTCGACCAGGGCCTGCCGGATCTCCATTCCCCCGCCTATCAGGTGGGCGGCTTGGTCCACCAGCAGGATCGCGTTGTTGACCGCGATTCCACCGAGCATGATGCAGCCGATGAAAGACTGCACGTTGAGGGTCGTGGCGGTCAAGAACAGGGTCACCAGCACTCCCACGGCCGCCAGGGGCACGGAAAACATCACCACCAGGGGATCTCGCAGCGATTCGTATTGGCAGGCGAGCACCATGTAGACCAGGACCAGCGCCAGGACCAGGGAAACCAGCAATTCCCGGAAGGCTTTTTGCTGCTCTTCGTACGTGCCGGAGACCGTCAGCGTATAGTCCACCGGCCTCGGGATACCATCCAGGCGGGCCTGAACCTCCCGGGCCACCGACCCCATATCCCGCCCGGATAGATTAGCCTGGACAGTGACCCGGCGCTGCTGATCCTGGCGCTCGATGAGCAGCGGGCCGCGGCTCGCCTCGACCGTCACCAGGTTGCGCAACGCCACCACTTCGCCGGAAGCCGTCGTCAGGGTAAGATCGAGGATCTCGTCCAAGGAGCGTTTTTCCGCATCCTTGAGCTGCACCCAGATGCGATGCGCATTGCCTCCGGTGCGGTACTCCCCGGCCTTGGCACCGGCCACTGCGGTCTGCAGCATTTCGGTCAAATCTCGCACGCTCAGGCCGAGGTCGGCCACCTTTTCGCGATTGATCCGGAACGCCTGCTGGGGGATACCGGCTTCGATACTGCGCTGCACGTCGGTGATCCCCGGCACGTCGACCACCTCGGCGACCACCCGCTGGGCCAGAGCGTCCAGGGCAGCCAATTCCGGGCCTCGGATTTCCACGGTCAGCCCTTCATCTCCGCCAAGCAGGCGATCGAGCAGGAACTGCCCCTGGGGCGCCCGGGTGCGAATCTCCATCCCGGGGACCCGGCCGGCCAGGCGCTGGCGCAGATCATGGGCGATCTGCACGTTGGAGCGATCGCGCCGGGTTGCCGGAAGCAGGGAAAGGCGAATTTCGCCCTCCGAACCGGCATCCGCGCGCCACCCGGTGGCCCCCACGCTCACTACCGAGGCCTGGGTTTCGGGCACCGCCGCCTGGACGATGGCCTCCATGATGCGGGTCTGACCATCGACCAGGTCGAGGCGGGTGCCGATTTCCATCTTGCCGGTGACGCGCACTTCGCCTTCGTCGCTGGGAGGCATGAACTCACTGCCGATCAGGGGAAGCAGCAGCAGGCTGGCCCCCAGCATGGCCATGGCCGCCAAAACGGTAACGAACCGATGGGCCAGCGCGCTTCGCAGCAAATCGAGATACGCGGCTTCCAGCCCCTTGAAAAGGGCCAGGGCGGTGCCGGCCCAGCGCTGGATCCGAGGACGCGGCAAGGTCTGGGCCGGCCCCACGGTGCTCAAAAGCCGTGAGGCCAGCATGGGCACCAGGGTCAAGGCGACCAACAGCGAGCAAACCAAGGCGAAGATAACGACGCAGGCCAATTCCTTAAAAAGAGCTCCCGAAACGCCGCGTACAAAACTGAGCGGCAAAAAAATGGCCAGGGTGGTCAGGGTGCTGGCGACAATGGCCGGCCCGACCTCCCGTGCCCCTTCCACCGCGGCGGTAAACGGTGCTTCCCCGTTCTCCGCGCGGCGCCGAAAGATATTCTCCAGCACGACGATGGAGCTGTCGACCATCATGCCCACCCCCAGGGCCAGGCCGCCGAGGGTCATGAGGTTGAGGGTAAATCCGGCAAAGAAAATCAGTGCGAAAGTGGCGATAATGGAGATGGGGATCGAAAGGGAAATGATCAGGGTGCTGCGGATGTTGCGCAGGAAAAAGAGCAGCACCACGATGGCCAGCCCGCCTCCGTAGAGAACCGAACCGGCGACGTTGGCGATGGAGCGCTGAATGAAGTTGCCCTGATTGATCACCGGGACCACCGAAATCTGCGGGAATGCCCGGTTGACGGCCGCAATCTCCGTTAGAATACGCCGGGAGACCTCGACCGTGTTGGCACTGGCCTGCTTTCGGATGCCGACCCGCAGCCCCCGTTCGCCGTTGACCCGTACGATGCGTGTTCGTTTTTCGTAAGTATCCTGAATTTCGGCGATCTGCCCCAGGGTAACCACAGCCCCGTCCCGCCGGGAAATCACGGTCTCGCCGATCTGATCCAGGCTGGTGAATTCCGCCGGTGCACGCAGGGTAACCTCGTAACGGCCCTCTTCGATTTTTCCGGCCGGAAGATCGAGGTTGGCATCGCCGACGGCCTTGATTACCCGGTCCAGCGACAACCCCACCGCCTTGAGGCGGTCGGGATCCAGGGCGATACGGATCTCGCGGTTAAACCCGCCCCAGATATCCACCTGGGCCACCCCCGGAATACGGGCGAAGCGATTGCGGACCTGAACCTCGATCAACTCGGTGAGGGCCACCGGATCCAGGCTGCTGGAAATGCCCAAAATGACCACAGGGAAACTGGCAATATCGAATTTACGGATCTGCGGGCGGGCGATATCCTCGGGCAGCTCCTCGATTTCGTCTTCGATCCGGCCCTGCACGTCGATGGCCGCCGTATCGATGGACGTGCCCCAGATAAAAGTAACCCGGATTCGGCTCTGGCCCTCCGAGGAGGTGGAATTAATCTGTTCCACCCCCGGCACGGTCGCTACGACCTCCTCGATAACCTGGGTTACCAGCCGCTCCATCACCGCGGGGCTGGCCCCCTCGTATTCGGCGCGGATGGTCAGGGTGGTCAGCTCGATGTTGGGCAGCATGTCGATCTGGAGCCTGGTCAAGGCCACAAATCCGAGAATCACCAGGATCAGAGCCGTCATGGTGGTAAAAACCGGCCTTCGAACACTGAAGCTCGGCAGGTTCATCGAGAGGCGTCCTTGGCGGGAACCGGCGATGTTTTGGAGCCCGCCCCGGGAATCGTAATCGCAGCGCCGTCTTCGACCAGTTCCTGGCCCAGGGTAACGACTCTTCCGGCCAGATCTGCCCCGTCCACCTGCACCCACTGGTCCTCGCGAATCCCCACCGCAACCTCCCGCCAGCGCACGGAACGCCCGTCCCCGCTGACAAGGAAAACGCCGGTGCGGTCGGCGCGCGTGGTCAAAGCCTGGGCCGGCACCAGGGTCGCTTCGGCCACCTGCTCAAGAACGACGGTGGCGCGTATGAACATCCCGGGTTTGAGCCGGTGGCGGGGATTTTGAACCACCATCTCAACCCGCGCCTGGCGGGTCGATTGCCGGAAAACCGGAGCGATACGATCGATACGGCCGGCAAAGGACTCCCCCGGGTAGGCATCAGTAAAAAGCGCCACGGGCTGCCCGGGGGCCAGATGGGCATAATCCCTTTCGGTAACAAAGACGATCCCCACAATGGGATGCAGTTCGACGATGGAAAGCAGCGGCGCATTGGCCGCCACGGTCTGCCCTTCGTCCACGAAACGTTCGGCCACCACCCGGTGCTCGTCGCCGCCGCTCCAGCCTGCGATGACCTGGGTGTAGCCGAGCCGGATGTTGGCGGTCTCCAGCACGGCCGCGGCCTTGGCCACCTGGGCGGCGGCCACCTCGAGCTGAGCCTGCTTGGCCAGCTGCTCCTTGCGCGCGGCATCGTAGTCGGAATCCGAAGCGATCCCGGTCTTCAAAAGGGAGGCGGTGCGTTTGAACTCGCGATCGGCGATCTCCAGGGCGCTTCGGGCCTCGGACAGATTGGCCTTGGCCACGAGCAGGTCGGCCTTGGTTTGAACGACCGCCTGGACATACTCATCGTTGTCCAGTTCAGCCACAACCTGGCCGCGCACCACGGTATCGGCGATGTTGACCATGACGCGTTCGACCCGGCCACCGACTTTCGGCGCCACCATGAATTCGGCCCTGGCCTCCAACTCGCCGCTGAAAGTATGCCGGCGCATGATCGGCCCCTGCTTCACGGGTGCGACCTCCACCGGCACCGGACCGTGGGCCACGCTGCCGGCCTGCTCGCCGCTGTGGTTGACGATCTGAAGAAATATCGCCCAGCCAGCCAGTGCCGCCCCGGCGATAAAGACCAGGAAGAAAATTCTGGTTTTCGAGCCATTCCCTGCCATAAGGGGCACCTCATTGCGGATGGGGTAACCGGCAGCGCAGCGGATCTCTCGGATCATACTGGAAATCAGCTCCGGGCCGCGCCGGCAATGGCGATATTGCCTTTTTGAAAATAGGGCTGCAAGAAAAATCGATCCTTTGCACTTTAGCATGGATAAGGGAAAATGATTTGATGAAAAGGCCGAGATGGCCTAGAAGAATATCAGCCCATGGGGTGGACAGGCCCGCGCACCGCGCGCTTGCCGATGACGCTCGAACTTGCAATCGAAAGGGGTGTAGCGCATATGCCGGCTATCGGTCCGGGCAAACGCAAACTCATCCTGGCGGCGGGGATCTGCTGGCTGGCGGTGGCCGCCTCCTGCGCCCCAATCACAGTATGGAGTGAAAAAGGGATCGGCGGACCGGCGCGAACGGTCCAAAGGGACATTGCGATGAAACCGGCAGCAACCGAACAGCGCGATGGGATGGCGGCCCTGCCCCCTGCGGACACAGGGCCATTGCAGATCAGCATCCACGATGCCAGGATGCTTTGTCTGGAACACAACCGCTCCCTGGTGGTCCAGCGTTTGGTGCCCGAGATTCAGCAAACCTTCGAAGACCAGGTGCAATCCGATTTTGATCCGGTACTGAACCTCGAGACGGCCGTGGGCCGGACTCGAGGCGAGCGCCTCGAGGACTCCGAATCCCGTTTGACCGCCTTTACCACCGATACTCTGGACGGAATGATCTCACTGACCCGGTTGTTTCCCACCGGCGCCACGCTGGCCGTGGAGGCCGGGACCCAGATGGAGGATGCCTCGTATAAACAAAGGAGGCTTCAGTCCACCCGCCTGGGCCTGACGGCCACCCAGCCCCTCTTGCAGGGTGCAGGCAGACAGGTGAACCTGGCCCGGCTGGATCAAGCCCGGCTCGACACCCGAATGTCGGAATTCGAACTGCGAAGCTTTGCCGAAACCCTGGTGGCGGAGGTCGAAAACACCTTTTGGGACTATGCCCTGGCACGCCGGCGTATCGAGATCGTGGAAAAATCACTTACAGTGGTTCGCCAACAGCTGCGGGAAACCGAGGAATTGATCTCCGTCGGCCGCCTGGCAAGAGCCGAACTCGCGGCCGTGCGGGCCGAGGTCGCGGCCCAGGAACAAGCGCTGATCGAGGCCCAAGCCAGAAAGGAGACCATCCGCCTGCGCCTGCTGCGGCTGATCAATCCGCCGTTGGCCGCCGTCTGGGATCGGGAAGTGGAAGTGATCCATGCCGCAGCAGCCCCCGAAGTCGTGGTGGCGGATGCGGCCAAACACGTGACCGCAGCCCTGAGGCGACATCCGATGGTCAATCAGGCGCGCCTGGCGATCCAACGCGGTGATTTGGAGATTATCCGGACCCGCAACGGCCTGCTTCCGGTGATGGATTTTTTTATCACTATCGCAAAGAGTGGCTATGCCCATTCATTCGCAGCTGCGGTGGAGGATCTGGACCGAGACGGTTTCGACGCCCTGGCGGGGGTCCGGATCGCCTATCCGCTGGCCAACCGAAAGGCCGGTGCCCTTCACCGGCACGCCCTCAAATCCCGCGATCAGGCCCGCAGGGCCCTGGAAAACCTCTGCCAACTGGTGGAAGTCGATGTGCGTGCCGCCTGTATTGAGGTGCGCCGCACCCGGCAACAGATTGACGCTTCGGCCGCCACCCGGCGCTTGGACGAAGAGAAGCTGCGCATCGAAACCGAAAAGCTGCGGGTGGGCAAGTCCACCAGCTTCCTCGTGGCCCAGGCCCAGCGCGATCTGCTGGCCAGCCGCATCGCCGAGGTCGGCGCCCTGACCGACTACCTCAAGGCTCTGGTCGAGCTCTACCGCCAGGACGGTTCACTCCTTGAACGTCGAGGCATCGTGGCCCCCGGAGGTGCGCCGACCGATGAATAACTCCCCTGCCCGGGGGTTTCTTTTGGACCGCCATGGCGTAGCGCGGTCAAGTCATCCAAAATCTTCATTAAAAATTAACAAAATTTTTGCCACGATTCAATTCGATGCACTTGTTTGAACCTGTGTCCGATTGACGTCTTGTCTAATATTGGAAACCGTAAAAATTTTACTTGAAATATTTCAGGGGAATGCTTAGGTTCCATATTCATGTCCGAGTCAAATGGCATAATATTTCAACAAAAAAATCAACTTCTTCTTGTCAGCCCTGTTGGCCCTGTTTTAGAAAGAATTAAAATAGTAAGAATGGTACAATTCAGCCTGTGTTGATCCGCCATCTAGCCTAGAAAGTTATCGAGAAAGTCTGTCTGGAATCGCGGCAGGAGCCAAAAGGAAAGAGAGGACACCGTCATGAAGATATGGCTGAAACGATTGCCCCTTATCTTGATAAGCTTCTTGGCCGTTGCGGACCAAATCGCTCTGGCGGATACGCTCCACGATGCCATCGGCCATGTATTGGCCACCAATCCAGAGATTCGGGCCAACGCATACAACCGCCTGGCCCGCGATCAGGAAGTTGAAAAGGCGCGTGCCGGATTCTTTCCGACCCTGGGCCTCACCGCGGGAATCGGCGCCAACCGCCAGGAACATCCGTTCCGCCAAGATTTATATCCACGCTCATCCGTTCTCGGGTTGCGCCAGAACCTTTTCAGCTTCGGGGTGACGACCAACGAGGTCCAGAGGCAGAAATCGCGCGTCAAATCCCAGGCCTACCTGATCCAGGCCAACTCAGAATACGTCTCTTTGCAAGCTGCCAAGGCCTATCTGAATGTGCTGCGGGCCGAGGAACTGCACGAACTGGCCCAGGAGAACCTCGTCAACCACCAGAGAATTTACGACCAGATGAAGCTGCGCAGCGAATCGGGAGTCGAGCGCAAAGCCGATCTTGACCAGGTCATGGGGCGTCTTGCTCTGGCCCAGTCAAATATCGTGGTCACCCTCGCAAATTTGGAGGACGCCAAAACCGACTACCTCGCCGTGATCGGCATCCCCCCCGCGGCGCTGATCAAACCAGGCCCGGCGGATGTCGATTTACCCGAAAACATTGAAAAGGCGATAGAACTGACCATCGGCAACTACCCCCTGATCAAGTCGGCCCGGGCAGACCTGGAGGCACGAGAGTTTCAGTATAAAACCGCCAAAAGTGACGCCTACCCGAAACTCGATCTGACGGCCGACTACAGCTGGGAGAACGACGTGGATCGGGAGGGCTACAGCGAAGAATTCACCGCTGCCACCGTGATGCGCCTCAATATCTTCAATGGCGGCTACGACAGCGCGCGGATCGCCGAAACCTTGAACCAGATCAAGGAAGCGAACGAGATTTACAAGAATACCAAACGCCAGGCGATCCAATCGATCCGCCTCTCCTGGGAGGCTTACAAAGCGACCACCCGAAAGACCGTCCATCTGCAAAAATACGTCGAAGCCGCCGGCATGACGGTGGATGCCTTCGTCAAACAGTGGATGGTGGGACGGCGCACCATGTTCGATGTGCTCGACACCCAGGCCGAGTACATCAACGCCAAATCCGACCTGGTCGGTGCCCTCTACGATAAAACGTACGCCGAATACCGCGTCCTTGGCGCCATGGGCAAGCTGGTACACACC
>CAXXWC010000018.1:0-42500 GCA_963668645.2 Desulfobacterales bacterium | reverse complement strand
TGACCGGTGGCGACTTCGGCATCTACCTTCCCGATACGCCGCCATGGGAAGCGGAAGCCATCGCAGGCACCATCGGCCGGCGCATGAGCCAGTTGGCGGTGGAAAACCTGACCTTGAACGACGATGTCGGCCATGTCGGAGGGTCGACCTACGAAGTTACCACCACCATGGGCCGCCTGTTTTCCGAGGCCGACCTGGCGCTGAGAACCGCCGTCCAAAGCGGCCCCAACGCCTGGCATGTGCGGGCCATCACGAGGGAAACGGACCGGCTGCCCCTGGGCCAGCAGCATTGGAAGGCCTCGTTGGAAAAGGCTCTCGCAGAACACCGCATCAGCCTTGTGGCCCAACCGGTTGTTACAACGACCGACCGGGACCGGTGCATCCATCTGGAGCTTTTTTCCCGCATTCTTCAAGAAGACGGACAACTGGTCAGTGCCGGAATTTTCCTGCCCTTCGCCGAACAGCTCAACCTGGTTTCGCAGCTCGACCGGCTGGTCATCGAACAGATCAAGGGGCTGGAGACCAAGCGTCTGGGCACGGATCGGGTGGCCGTCAACATATCGCCCGCATCCTTGAGAGAGGAAGGTTTCCGGCAATGGGTCCAGTCCTTTTTGGAAGCCCTTCCCGCCACATCGCCGCGGATCGTCTTCGAACTTTCAGAATACGGGGCGGTCAACAACCTGGAGCTGGTCAGGGACTTCGGCACCATGATCCAGGCCCGGGGACACGCCCTGGGCTTGGATCACTACGGGCAAAGCTTTTCGCACCTTGGCTACCTCAAATCCCTGCGGCCCGAATATGTCAAGATCGACCGGGCCTATACCGGAGAACTCAAGGACGAACAGAGCGACAGCCGCTTTTTCATCGGCTCGCTTTGTAGCGTGGCCCACAGTATCGATATCGCCGTCATCGCCGAAGGGGTGGAAACCGAACTCCAGTTCCAACGGCTAAAAGAATTGCACATCGATGCGATTCAAGGCTGGCTCATCGGCAAGCCGCAGCCGGTCGGGGAGATCGATGGCACGACGCCATGAAACCGGGCCGATGGCTGGCCGCGTCAGGGGCCGGCCTAGTCTCAGAGGATATCATCCACCATGAGGGTTTCGTCCGAAAGCCGCTGGCGGATCTTCTGGCGGGCGTTGATCTTCTTTTGGACTTCCACGGGCAGATCGGTGAAGCGGATGACTTTTTTGTCGATCAGGATGTTGATCAAATCTTCGATAACCCGGATCAGGCCGCTGTCGGTGGCTCCGAGCAAAGAACGCGGATCGACGCCGTCGCCGTTGCGGTCGAGAAACTCGACCAGCTCCTCGTCCATGGCCGAGGTGATCTCCTCGGCGCCCGGAGTTTTTATGCGGCTCAAAGCGATGATCTTGCCATCGGGGTCGCGTTCGGCGTATAGCATATGGGGAACTCGTCTCAGGTAATCGACAACCGCGTCATCGTGATTTTATCTTCTAACCCTTTTCCGACGCTGTTTTCAATGATAAAAACGTGAAGATTCAACCGATCCGAAAAGAACAGGCCGAGCCGGCGACAGGCGTCCCGGAACAAACCCTGCCGCCCGAGACGCCGCCTCCTCCCGTTTCCGGGGCCCAGCCCCTGGACGATCCGCTTCTCGAATGCCTCGTCCAGCTAGCACGCCTCCACAGCCGCCCGGCCTCGAAGACCGCCCTGGTCGCCGGCCTGCCGCTGGTCAAAAATCGCCTTACCGTGGAACTGTTCCCCAGGGCGGCCGAACGCGCCGACCTGGCGGCCCGGGTGATTAAACGCCCTTTAAAAAAATTCGCCGCCTTCCAGCTCCCCGCAGTGTTGCTGTTCAATGACGGCAGCGCCTGCCTGCTGGCCGAAGCTGGCCGCGAGAGATTGACGCTGCTGCTGCCCGAAACCGGCATGGGGGAGAAATCGGTAACCCCCAAGGAAATCGAAACGCTCTATTCCGGCTATGCCATTTTCGTCGGCCCGAAATTCCGCCTGGAGCAAAAATCCTTAGAGGACCTCGGTTACCTCAAAACCCGCAGCTGGTTCTGGGGGACCCTGTTCAAATCCTGGCGCATCTACCGGGACGTTTTTGTGGCCTCGCTGCTCATCAATATCTTCGGCCTGGCCAGCCCTTTTTTCGTGCTCAACGTCTACGATCGGGTCATCCCCAACCACGCCGTGGAGACCCTCTGGGTGCTGGCGGTGGGAATCTGTGTGATCTACGTTTTCGCCGTGGTGATGCGGGCCCTGCGTGGCTATTTTGTCGACGAGGCCGGCAAGAAGGTCGATCTGCGGATCTCGTCGATGCTCCTGCAAAAAGTGCTCGGCCTGCGCATGGAAGCCCGGCCCCAATCGATCGGTTCATTCACCAAAAACTTACAGGAATTCGAGAGCATACGCGACTTTATCACCTCTTTTTCCATCACGGCGCTCATCGATCTGCCCTTCGTGGGCCTCGGCCTTGCCGTGATCTGGTACATCGGCAAGGACATCGTCCTGATTCATATCGCGGCCATCCTTTTGCTCTTGCTCTACGCCGTCATCATCCAGGGGCCGATGCAAAAGGCCGTGCGCAATTCCCTGCAGGCCGCAAGCCAAAAAAACGCCCTGCTGGTGGAAGGGTTGTCCGGCCTGGAGACCATCAAGATGCTGGGGGCCGAAAGCCAGGTCCAACGGTCCTGGGAAGAGGCGGTGGCATTCATCTCCCGCTGGAGCGTCCGTTCGCGGCTTTTGTCTTCCTCGGTGAACCATTTCGCCTTTTTCGTGCAAAGCGTAGTGGTGGTGGCGGTGGTCGTGGCCGGGGTCTACCAGATCAGCTCGGGCCTGCTGACCACCGGCGGGCTGATCGCCCTGGTGATCCTCACCCGCCAGGCCGTGGCCCCGATGGCCCAGGTGGTCAATCTGGCCACTCGCTACCATCGGGCCCGCGCGGCTCTCAAGTCCCTGAACAACATCATGGAACTGCCCGTGGAGCGCCCGGCGGGTAAGTCATTCTTGCATCGGGAACGCTTCGAAGGGGCCATCGGCATCAAGAACCTGACCTTTTCCTACCCGGATCAGAAGATCAACGTGATCAACGACATCACGCTGGAAATCGCGGCCGGCGAACGGGTCGGCATCGTCGGGCCGGTGGGTTCGGGCAAGACCACCTTGGGCAAGCTGACCCTGGGGCTCTATCAACCCACCGGTGGCATGGTCAGCATGGACGGCACCGACATCCGGCAGATCGATCCGGCCGAGCTGAGACGCTTTGTGGGCTACGTACCCCAGGACATCATGCTCTTTCGCGGCACGGTCAGAGACAACATCACCATCGGCACCTACAACATCGAGGACGCCCAGATCATGGAGGCGGCCCGGAACGCCGGGGTCGAACTCTTCGTGAAGAGACACCCCATGGGGTTCGACATGCAGGTCCAGGAAGGCGGGCGTGGATTGTCCGGAGGCCAGCGCCAGTGCATCGTTTTGGCCCGGGCCCTGCTACTGGACCCGCCGGTGCTGGTCCTCGATGAGCCGACCAGCAACATGGACAACAAGACCGAAGGGTTGCTCAAACGCAACCTGGCGCGCCTGGTCAAGGGCAAGACCCTGCTGCTGATCACCCATCGCGCCTCCATGCTGGATATGGTCGACCGGCTCATCGTCATCGACAACGGCGCGGTGGTGGCCGACGGCCCCAAGGCCTCGGTTTTGGAAGCGCTCAAAAGCGGACAGCTCAAAATCTAACCAGAGGAAACTTCAAGTTGACCACAGGCGGCGAAAAACAGGATCTTTTCTACCGGATGCCGGCCCAGGACGTGAATCTGGCCACCGACATCCGCACCTCGATTCTCGCCCAGACCCCCGGCGGCGGACGTGCCATCATTTACGTCACCATTTTGCTGGTGGGGATCTTCTTTTACTGGGCCAGCGTTTCGGAGATCGAACAGGTCACCCGGGGCAGCGGCAAGGTCATCCCTTCGGGCCAGATCCAGGTGGTCCAGAATCTCGAAGGCGGAATCCTCTCCGAGATTCACGTCAATGTGGGCGATATGGTCAAAAAAGAGCAACTGCTGCTGCGCATCGACGAAAAGCGCTTTTCCTCATCTTTCCAGCAGAACCGGGTCAAGTACCTGTCCTTTCTGGCCAAGGCGGCCCGTTTGCGGGCCGAGGCGAGCGGCGAGAACTTCGAGGTGCCCGAAGAGGTCCTCAAGGAGATGCCCGAGATCGCCCGCAGGGAGCGCGAACTGTATCGCACGCGGATCAAGGAGTTTGAATCGAGCCAGGCGATCCGTAACGAACAGGTCTCCCAGCGCCGCCAGGAGATCCGCGAACTCAATACCCGGCTTACAGAGCTGACCCGCACCAACGCCCTGGTCCAGAAGGAACTGGAACTGACCCGGCCCCTGGTGAAACAGGGGGCTGCCAGCGAAGTGGAAGTGCTGCGCCTGGAGCGCCAGGCCAGCGAGATCACCGGCGACATCGCCGCCACCCGGATGGCCATTCCCCGGGCCAGATCCAAGATCGAGGAGGCCCTGCTCTCGCTGGAGGAGGGGCGCTTGGGATATTACAACAAGGCCAAGGCGGAGTTGAACGATGTGATGGCGCAACTGGAGGAATTTTCAGCCAACGCCATCGCCCTGGAGGACCGGCTCCAACGCACCGCAGTCCGCTCACCGGTCAACGGCACCGTCAAGCGCGTTTTGGTCAACACGGTCGGCGGTGTGATCCAGCCGGGGATGGATCTGATCGAGATCGTCCCCATTGATGACACCCTGCTGGTTGAAACGCGCATCAAACCTTCGGATATCGCATTTTTAAGCCCTAAACAGAAGGCCAAGGTCAAATTCACGGCCTATGATTACACCATCTACGGAGGACTGGAGGGCGCGGTGGAGAACATCGGCGCCGACAGTATCACCGACGAGCAGGGCAACAGTTATTATCTTGTCAACGTGCGCACCCAGAAAAACTATCTCGGCAGCGAAAACGCCCCCCTGCCGATCATCCCGGGCATGGTGACCAGCGTCGATATTCTGACCGGCAAAAAGACGATCCTCTCCTACCTCTTAAAACCGGTTTTAAGGGCCAAGTATATGGCGCTAAGGGAGCGTTGATCAGATGAAGATCATCTTGGCAAGCGCCAATCGAGACGTGGTCAAACGCTGGGCCGGGCACCTGAACGGGGCCCATCGCATGACTCAGGCCCTATCCGTAAAGGAACTGCAAGCCTTGAGCACCCGCGGCTGGTTCGAGCTGGCCTTGGTCCACCGCTCCCTGATCGACCGCGAAACCCTTTCGGCGATGCTCACCGGCGCCCCGGCCATCAAGTTCTTTCTGCTCTCGGACCGGCCGGATGAAAACGAGGGCCTCGCATTTGTAAAACGCGGTATCGTCGGTTACGCCAATACCTACATCTCCCGCGCACGCATGCTGGCTGCGATCCACACCATTGAAAACGGATCGGTCTGGGTCGGCCAGAAAGTCATCCAGCTTCTGATCGCCGAGGCCCATGGACGCCCGAAAGCAACCTGTGCCGATCCGGAGCGGAAAAAGCAGATAGAGGGATTGACCGGCCGCGAGCAGGAAATCGCCCAGCATGTAGCCGTGGGTCGATCAAACATGGAAATCGCCGCCGCATTGAACATCACCGAACGCACCGTGAAAGCCCACCTCACCTCGATTTACGAAAAGACCCAGACCGCCAATCGCCTCGGCCTGGCGCTGTTGATCAATAAAGGATAGCACCCGGGAAAAGAAAACCCCACCGCGGCTACCAGACCAGCGGCAGGCGACGGTTCAAGGCGATGCCCTCCAGATCAATGCACGTATCGTAAACCAGGACCTCCACGCCTTGGTCCACCGCCCGCCTCAGTGCCTGACCGTAGGCCGGATCGATGTCATTGGCCGGGGCAAAGCGATCGGCATCCATCCGCTGGACCAGAAAGAAAATCACGCTCCGGTGGCCCGAGCGGTGCAGCTCGGCCAGAACGTCCAGGTGCTTGCGGCCCCGGGCCGTGACCGCGTCGGGGAAAAGGGCCCGGCCGTCTTCCACCAGGGTGCAGTTCTTGACCTCTACGAAGGTGTGGCGGCCTGCGGCGTCGGTGAGGCAAAGATCGAGCCGGGTATGGTGCGCCACCGGCACCTCGGGCCGGATGGCGGCATCCGAATCGAGCTGTGGCACCTGGCCGGCGGCTGCGGCCAGGGCCACCAGGCGATTGGGCACCAGGGTGTTGACGCCCACCAGGGAAGCGGGCATGTCGATGAGTTCCCAGGTGTAGCGAAGCTTGCGCTTGGGATTGTCATGAAAGGAAAGATAAACCGGCCGGCCCGGTTCGGCACAGCCGATCATCCGCCCGGAATTGGGGCAATGGGCCGTGACCGTCTCCCCCGTGTCGAGGCGCACATCGGCCAGAAACCTTTTGTAACGCCGAATCAGGCGGCCGACGGTCAGCACCGGCCAGGCGATCCGGGCCGCGGGACGATCGTGGCGGCAAGCTTGAGGGATTTGATAGGTGCCGTCCAAGCGGCGCCACATCTGTTCATGGCGCCGGTCGAGCGCGTCCACGGCGTCTTGAAAGGCCTGCACCGCCATTTGGCCGGATTCGAGCTTCAGCCGCAGGAAAGCAAGTTCATTGTCATACCACTTGTCCGGGTCGAAATTATACGTCATGATCTTTTCCACCGGCCCCGCGTGGGGGCGAGGCCCAAGACCCGGACCCGCGCCTCACGCCCGCAGCGGATCCTCTTCGTGCCGCTTGGCGCCCCATCCAGACCGGCGCAAAGCGGCCTTCCCATTCCATAAGTGACGGTCCTCCTTGCCCCTTCCGTCTCTATCAGGCCGTCTCGATCCGGGCATCCGCCTCGCGGTTGAGGCGGGCGACGGCCTCCTGGCGCAGCTTGTACTTCTGAATCTTGCCGCTGGCCGTGGTCGGATACTGATCGACGAAGATGAAGTAGGCCGGAATCTTGTGAAAGGCGATCTTGCCGGTGCAAAAAGCGCGCAGGTCTTCACCGGTCAGGGGCAACCCGTCTTTGATCTGTACAAAAGCCACCACTTCTTCGCCGTACTTGCGACTGGGCACGCCCACCACCTGAACGTCCTTGATCTCCGGGTGGGTGTAGAGAAATTCCTCGATTTCCCGCGGATAGATGTTCTCGCCGCCGCGGATGATCATATCCTTGATCCGCCCGGTGATCTTGCAATATCCGTTTTCGTCCATCACAGCCAGGTCTCCGGTGTGCAGCCAGCCCTGCGGGTCGACGGTCTCGGCGGTGGCTTGAGGATTTTTATAGTACCCTTTCATCACGTGGTAGCCGCGGGTGCACAGCTCGCCCTGGACGCCGCGCTCGACCTCCTTGCCGCTGGATGGGTCCACGATCATGACCTCCACGTTGGGCAGGGCGCGGCCCACCGTGGTGACCCGCAGCTCAAGGGAGTCCTCCGGCCGGGTCTGGGTCACCCCCGGCGAGGCCTCGGTCTGCCCGTAAACGATGGTCATCTCCCCGGCCCCCATGGTGGAAACCACCTGTTTCATCACCTCGATGGGGCACGGTGAACCGGCCATCACGCCGGTGCGCAGGCTGGAGGTGTCGTAAGCCTTGTTTTTCATTTCTTCCAGCTCGGCGATGAACATGGTGGGCACCCCGTGCAGGGCCGTGCAGCGCGAGGCTTGCAGTGTTTCGAGCACATCGACGGGATCGAAGGCGACCACCGGCGCCATGGCGGTGGCCGAAACCATGGAACAGAGTGTGCCGATCACGCAACCGAAGCAGTGGAAAAAGGGGACCGGGATGCAGAGGGTATCCTGGCAGGACAGGCGCATGCACTCGGCCATGCTCTTGGCGTTGCCGATCAGGTTGGTGTGGCTCAGTTGAACCCCCTTGGGAAAGCCGGTGGTCCCCGAGGTGTACTGCATGTTGATCACCTCGTCCGGGTCCATACCGTCCTGGCGGGCCTTCAGCTCGGCATCCTCGACTGCGGCGCCCAGGGCCAGCAGCTCTTCCCAGGTGTACATTCCCGGGTGCTGGGATTCGCCGAGAAAAACGACGTTTTTCAGCTTGGGCAGCTTCTCGCACACCAGCTGCCCGGGCCGGCACTGCCTAAGTTCCGGGCAGACCTCGTCGAGGACTTTCAGGTATTCGTCGTCCGCGCGCACCCCGCCGACGAGCAGCAGAGTCGTTGCATCGGACTGCTTCATCAGATACTCCAGCTCGAAGCTGCGATAGTTGGTGTTCACCGTCACCATCACTGCCCCCATCTTGCCGGTGCCGAACTGGGTCAGCACCCACTGGGGCACGTTATTGGCCCAGATGGCGACCTTTTCCCCCTTTTCCACCCCCAGCGCCATGAACCCCTTGGCCACCGCGTTGCATTGATCGCGCAGCTGCCGGTAATTCATGTGGATCCCCAGCCTGTGATAGACCAGAGCCGTGCTGTCGCCGAATTGATCCGCCACCAGATCCACGAGCTGACCGATGGTGGTCTGGCCGACGATGAACTGCGGTACCTGCATCTTTGGATCTCCTTTCATTTGGGATGTGATGGATACTTTCCGCAAAAAGACGGCTCAAGGCGCTGTGGGGGGAGCGCGGAGCCCGTCGGCGGAAACGATGAGAGCGTGGCGCCGTCCAGACAGATCTTCGGCGGCGAAGATCGGTCTTAAGACGCCACCCGAGCACTTGTCAATCTTTGTTGTCTTAAAATTCTTTGAAAATGCGTGCCAGGGGATGCCCCTGGGCCTGAAGGGTCAGATCGTTGAAATACCCGTAGGAGGTCTGGACGGCGCGGTAAGCGACGCTTTCCAGCCGTTGCTGCACCCGGTCGATGAGCACCTTGGCCCCGGCCGGTTCGGCCTTGGTCTCGCCCAGGTGGGTAAACGAATGCAGGATGACCAGATCGGTGTCCCATTTGCGGGCCAGCCACTTGGCGTTCTTGACCAACTTGGTTTCAACCCCGCCGTCGCCCACATCCTTGGGCTCGACGTGGATAAAGGCCACCACGGCTTTCTCGTAGGCGCTGGGTGCGGCGTCCGGAACGTCTTCCAGGGTCTTGACGGCCGGGTTCCAGGCGAATCGATCGCAGTACCAAAACAGAACGCGCATGCTCCCCTCTCTTGGCGATGGCCATGGGTTCAGGCCTCGAAATGGAAAAAACCGAATCTATATCTGATGCATGTCGATCTGCCAGCGCTTCATCCACTTCCAGACCGTCACCCGGCTGACACCCAGGGTCTTGGCGGCTCTGGACTGATTACCGCCGGTCTTGCGCAGTGCCTCGATCAACCGCTGGCGGTTCGGATTCGTTCCCGCCGATGGTAGGCAGACCGCCCCGGATGGGCCCGTTGCGCCGGTGATCCGTTTGGGCAGATCCGCGATCCCGATGTCCCCGCCGTGGCAGAGCACAAAGGCATATTCGATGGCATTGCGCAGCTCCCGCACATTGCCGGGCCAGTCGTAGCGGGTCAGGGCCTCCAGGGCTTCGGGCGTCATTCCGACGATCCGCTTGCCGCTGGTAACCGCATTGCGCTGGATGAAGCTCAGGGCGATGAGCGGGATGTCTTCCCGGCGCTGGGACAAGGGCGGGCAGGCGAGCGGAAAGACGTTGATCCTGAAATAGAGGTCTTCCCTGAACAGGCCCTTTTCGATCAGGGCCTCCAGATTCTTGTGGGTGGCCGAGATGACCCGCACATCCACCGGGATGGGCCGATTGTCGCCCACCCGCTCGATCTTGCGGTCCTCGAGGACCCGCAGCAGCTTGATCTGAATGGCCGGAGGGATGTCGCCGATCTCGTCCAGGAAAATGGTCCCTTCGTGGGCCGCTTCGAAACGGCCCACCCGGGTGCGGTCGGCCCCGGTATAAGCCCCCTTGACATGGCCGAAGAGTTCGCTTTCGAGTAGATTTTCATTCAAAGCGGCGCAGTTGACCTTGACGTAGGCCCTGGACCGGCGAGCGCTGGCCTGATGAATCGCCCGCGCCACCAGTTCCTTGCCGCTGCCGCTTTCACCCTGGATCATGACCGGGGTGTCGGACTGGGCCACGTTCTCGATCAACTCGAACAGATCGAGCATCACCTGGGATTTGCCCAGGATGCCGTGATAGCCCTCGTCGAGGTGGAAGGTCTTGCGCAGCTGGCTGATTTCCAGCTGTTGGCGGATTTTTTCCGTGATGTCGGTCAGGGTTTCCACCGCACCGAGAATTTCGCCGTCTTGGTCACGCAGCACCGCGGCGCTCTTGATGATGTGCACCGTGTGGCGGTCCTTGTGGGTAATCAGGCAGCGTTTTTCCCGTACGGCGCCTTTGCGAAAAAGGCTGCACCACTTGGCCCCGGCCCCCTGGCCGATGATATCGCATCCCGTACAGTTCAGGATGCGACAAGACTTGCCGATCATTTCGTGGGCCGCGTACCCGGTGATCCGCTCGGCCGCCGGGTTTGCGGCGACGATGCGCCCTTTGGGGTCCACCACCATCAGGCCATCCTGCAAGGTGTCCACGATGGTCTTCCAGTATCTGGCGATGTCCATGCCCCCTCCGCATGTTAACCCTGCCTTCGGCAAAGTGCTACCTGTTAAGTTAACACCTGTTAACCTAAACCAGCCGGCAGCATTTGGCAAGAGGCTTTCAGGGCCTTCATTTTCTACGCCATTTCAAACCGATACCCGGTTTTGCGGCCGTCACCCGGACTCTGGCATGCCCCTTGCTGAAAAATATTGCCCCGAGCAACGCACCGGCAACCCTGAGGCAAGGAGCGGCAATGAAGACAAAAGGATGGATGCGAAGCGGCCTGCAGACCCTGGCAGCCGCGGTACTGCTGTTCGGCGTCACGGCACCGGCTGCCGTGGGGGCCGACGACGATGTGGCGGCCCTGAAACAGCGCATGGTGCAGATGATGCAGGAAATAGAGGCCGTCCAAAAAAAAATCGAGGCCCTGGAGGCTAAAACCCAGGACAAGGCAGAAGAGATGGCGCAGATGGACGACCGCCTCAACAAGGCCGAATTGCACGCCGCCATCGACAAGGTCGCCCTGGGCGTCGAGCTGCGCAGCCGGGCCGACACGCTCCATTACACCGATCTTCGGGTGGCGCCCGGCGCGATGGCGGGCAACTTCTTCGTCGACTATCCGGCCGGATTCAACAACGCCACCCTGCCCCAGATCCAACAGGCCATCGGCAGCATGGCCGCCGCCGGCATGATCCCGCCCCCCGAAACCTACGATGCCAACAACGACATCATCCTGACCAACAAGTTCCGCCTCAATATGCACACCAAAGTCAACGACCAGCTCAGCTTCGCCGGCCGCCTGGCGGCCTACAAGGTTTTCGGCGACAGCACCGAGGTGAAGTTCAACCAGGGCAGCCTGGGGGACGTGACCCTGGACGGCAACACCACCAGTTTGCCCCACGGGGACACCATCCGTTTGGAGCGGGCCTATTTCCTCTACAAGAAGGATCTCGGCCCGGTACCCACCAGCTTTTCCCTCGGCCGCCGCCCCTCCACGGAAGGCCCGCCGCTGGAATTTCTCAACAACAGCCTGGAGGGCGGCTCTCCGCTGGCCACCATCATCAACTGGCAGTTTTCGACGGCGCCTCGTACAACCTGGGCCTGGAGGAGGTCACCGGGATTCCGGGGGCGGCCCTCAAGCTCTGCTACGGAGTCGGCTTCGAGGGAGACTGGGGCAACACCTACGCCCTGGGCCACACCCAGTCCGATGTGGATGACGTACATATGTTCGGCTTCATCGCCACCTTGTTCGACGACGACCAGACCAGCGCGGTACTCAACTATGCCCATGCCTGGGACATCACCGACGGGTTCACCGGCCTGACGGTCATGCCCTTTACCGTATCTGAAAACGCCGACGGCACCTTCTCCTTTGCGCCCAATAGCGGCGGGTATGTGTCGCGCCTGCAGCCAATGACCGAAATCGGCGACTGGGACGCCGCCAGCCTGCTTTTGCGCACCAATCTGGCCGAACGGCTCGATACCGATATCGACCTGTTCATCTCCGGCTCCTGGAGCCACACCAGCCCCTCACAAACCTCGCAAAACCCCTTCTACAAGCTTATGGGCATGGGCCTGCTCAACTCCAACGGCGAGTTGAAGGACCGCGACGGCTACATGATCTACCTGGGGGCCGTACTGCCCATGCCGTTCGATGCCCGTTTGGGCCTGGAGTACAACTACGGCTCCAAGTACTGGTTCAATTTCACCGGGGCCGAGGACTCGCTGGTGGGCAGCAAACTGGCGGTGCGCGGCCAGGTCTACGAGGCCTACTGGCATCAGCCCATCTACCGCGACAACTTCTTCGCCACTTTGGGGGTCCGCTACTACGACTACGCGTACACCGGCAGCGGCAACCCCATGGGCGAACCGTTGAAGATCAGCGCGCTAAGTGCCCTGGACGCCCTCAACCCGGTGGTCGACACCGTCTGGGACGGCTATCTGTCGCTGACGTTCCGCTATTGAACCGCATCAAACCGATCCGGGCGGGCGCTTGCCGTACCCGGGCACGCATCATTTAGGATTAGGAGGAAAAATGTTTAAAAAAGCGATTCTGAGCCTCACCGCCGTACTCTTTCTTTTGACCTTTGCAGGCATCGCCCTGGCCCTGGAAAAGGGCAACGACCGCAAGGGCAAGTACACCTATCGCAAGGTCTACCAGGCCTGCATGGAGCGCGGTGAAGCGACCTCGGCCAAACCCCCCGTCAGCCCGGACGCCAAAACCCAGGCCCAGTGGACCCGGGTCTTCGAAAAGAAGGATTTTGCCGAGTTCGGCTGCAAACAGGAATGGGACGCCCTTTCCGAGGCCGCCCTGATGGACATCTACGCCTACCTGCACGACCACGCAGCCGACTCGCCAACCCCGGCCAAGTGCAAGTAGGCAAAGGTTTTCACATCCATCCGGCAGGCCGGTCTTGCCGGGTGCACGCTGCATGGAGAATAAGATGAGACCCAGACCCTGCTCGGCCGCCCTTCTGGCCGCCTTCCTGCTGATCACCGGTCTATCCGGATGCGCCGCCAGCAAAAGTGCGGCGCCCACCGCCGCGGCAGCTGCCGCACCGGCCTTCGAGCCGTTCCACGATATCGTCGACATCGCCTTCGTAAAGGCCCACATCAGTATCCCCATGGCTGAAAACGTCATGCTCATCGACGCCCGGCCGTACAAGCCCAAGTACTACAAGGGCCACATCCCCATGGCGGTCAGCATCCCCGACAGCCGGTTCGAGGCCCTGGCCGCAGAGAAGCTGCCGGCGGACAAGAACAGTTTGCTGATATTTTACTGCGAGGGGCTGCATTGCAAGCTGAGCCATAGTGCCGCCAGAAAAGCCGAAGCGCTGGGCTACACCAACGTCAAGGTTTTCGCTGAAGGCTACCCGGCCTGGATCGCGCAAAAGGGGAATTACCCCGCCGTATCGGCCGAGTGGGTCAAGGCCCAGCTCGACAAGGGCGCTCCCATGACGCTGGTGGATGCGCGCCCCAGGCGGGCCAAGTACGACAAGGGCCACATCCCGACGGCGATCAGCATCCCGGACATGCAGTTCGACCAACTCAAAGCAGAGCTGCCCGCGGATAAGGATCACCTCATGGTCTTCTACTGTGGCGGGCTGGCATGCAAACTGAGCCACAAAAGCGCGGCAAAGGCCATCGCTCTGGGCTACACCAACGTCAAGGTCTTTGCCGAAGGCTACCCGGCCTGGAAGGCCCTGGGCGGCCAGAGCGCCATGGCGGCGGCGGCCCCCACATCCCTCAAGGCCGGGGCCGAGGAGGGCAGCATCGATCATGCCGAGTTTAACCGCATCATGGCCGAGGATCCCGCATCGGTCTACCTGGTGGACGTCCGCGATGCGGACGAATTCGCCAAAGGGAGTTTGAAATCAGCTATCAATATCCCGGTGGACGATCTAGCCGGACAGATCAAGCGCCTGCCCGGCGACAGGCCTGTAATCTTCATCTGCGGCACGGGCGCCCGCAGCGGCGAGTCGTACTACATGGTCCAGGACCTGCGTCCCGAGATGAAAAACGTCTACTACGTGGACGGCGAGATGACCTTCAAAAAGGACGGCACGTTTACCCTCACCAAGCCGAAATGAGCGCCCAGCCCCACATCGGGGCGATGGATGCGGTCTTTAAAAACGATGGGAGCAAGCGATGCGCTCGACCCTGAAACGCCGATGGATTTGGCCATGCACCCTGGTCCTGTTCCTTATGCCCTTCTTCGGTCCCTCGACTGCCGTGGGCGACACGGCCGAGACGGATGATCGAGCTCCGGGCCGGACCATGGCGGACCAGGCCACCAAGGGCAAAACCCTCTGGATCACCACCGACCATTCCCGGCTTCCGGCCCTGCAAAAGGACTTCCGTTCCGGTCCGGAGGTGACCCAGGCCTGCATCTCCTGCCACACCGAAGCGGCCGAACAGTTTCACCGCACCATCCACTGGACCTGGAAAGCTTACACCACCGACAGCGGCATCGTGCACGGCAAGGCCGGCGACTCGGTCAACAACTTCTGCATTTCGGCCGACCGGATGCAGGACAAAGGGTGCCTGAGCTGCCACCCGGGCTGGGGCAAAAAGACCGAGGCCGTCAACTGCCTCAACTGTCACGGGCAAAAGCTGATCAACTGGGAAGAAGCCTTCGAGGACTTGGAAGCCTTCGCCGATTCCAAAGATCCCGGTGAACAGGAAATCGCCAAAGAGATCCGCGCCAACATCCAGGCGGCGGTCCAGGCCGTGACCCGCCCGGAACGGCAGAACTGCGGCGCCTGCCATTTCAAAGGGGGCGGCGGGGACGGGGTCAAGCACGGGGATCTGGACACTTCGCTCACCAGGCCCAACAAGGCCCTGGACGTCCACATGGACGCCGACGGGCGCAACTTCCAGTGCACCCGCTGCCACACCACCACCTTGCACAACATCGCCGGCCGGGTCTACACCCGCCCGGCCGCCAGGGACCGCAAGAGCCTGATCGAAGACGATCTGACCGCCAAGATCACCTGCGAGTCGTGCCACAGCGCGACCCCGCACCAGGCCGGATCCAAGGCCAACGACCATACGGACAAGGTGGCCTGCCAGAGCTGCCACATCCCCACCTTCGCCCGGGTCAATCCGACCAAGATGTCCTGGGACTGGTCCCAGGCCGGCAAGACCAAGGACGGCAAGCCGTACAAGACCAAGGACGCGTTCGGCAAGGACAGCTACCTTTCCATCAAAGGCCAGATGAAGTGGGCCAAGAACGTCAGGCCCGAGTATTTCTGGTACAACGGCTCCATCGAAAGCGTGACGGCCAAGGAGCCCATCGATCCGGGCCGCGTCGTGGCGGTGAGTCATCCGGCGGGCAACTCGCGGGACCCCAAGGCGCGCATCTTTCCTTTCAAAGTGCACCGGGGACGCCAGCCTTACGACAAGGTCAACAAGACCCTGCTCGGGCCCATGCTCTCCGGACCGGACGGCTATTGGGAGACCCTGGACTGGCAGCACGCGCTTACCAAGGGCCAGCAGGCCCTGGGGATCCCCTATTCGGGCGAATTCGATTTCGTGGACACCACCTACGTCTTTCCCATCACCCACATGGTGGCGCCCAAAAAGGACGTCGTCTCCTGCCGCCAGTGCCACACCCGCACCGAAAGCCGCCTGGCCAACCTGGCCGGCTTCTACATGCCGGGGCGGGACAACTTCAGGCTGTTGGACTCGGTGGGCTGGATCCTGGTCCTGGCAAATTTGCTGGGGGTGGTGGTGCACGGTTTGACGCGCATCTTCACCAACGGCCGCAAGGAGGGTCGATAGCCATGTCCGCACCGCAAATGATCAACATGTACCTTTACACCCGCTATGAGCGTTTCTGGCACTGGCTGCAGATGGCCCTGATCTTCGCCTTGCTGCTCACCGGCTTCGAAGTCCACGGCAACTTCGGTTTTCTGGGCTTCGGCCGGGCTGTGCAAATCCACAACCTGGTTGGCCTGGGCTGGCTGATCGCCTTTGCCTTCTTCGTCTTCTGGCTCTTTACCACCGGCGAGTGGAAGCAATACATTCCCACCACCAAAAAGATGTTTCAGGTCATCCGCTACTACAGCTACGGGATCTTCAAGGGCGAGCGCCACCCGGTGCCCAAACGCAAAGAAGCCAAGCACAACCCGCTCCAACGCCTGGTCTATCTGTCCCTGGCGGCCTTTCTGCTCCCGGTTCAGATGGCCTCGGGCTTTCTCTACTGGGGATACAACTCCTGGAAGGACTGGGGGCTTGACTGGCTTTCCCTGGATATGGTCGCCTTGGTCCATACGGCCGGTGCCTTTGCCATCCTCTGCTTTGTAGTGGTGCACGTCTACATGACCACCACCGGCCACACCCTCACGGCCCACGTCAAGGCCATGATCACCGGGTGGGAGGATGCGGCCGAAGGCGAGGTGGAAGAGTGGGAAACGGCCGCCAAACGCCAGCCGGCGGCCTGATTTCCGGGCCGGATGATCCGCAGCCGGGCAGACTGAATCCCCTTTCATTACCGGCTGCGAATCAATCGCCTGCAGAAAGCGATCAAAAAGCGCCTCAAAGCAGGTCACCTGCCACCGGCGGATCGGATCCTGGCTCCAATTTGCATGCGGCTTTCAGGGTGTTGAGGGCTTCTGGGTAATCAAAATCGCGGATCTGGCGGCCCATCTTTTCGGCTGCATGGCCCAGCGCGGCGGCCAGCACGGGGCGGGATTGTTCAAAGAACGCCTCGATCTGGGTATCCTTGGCCTCAAGCAGCGCTGCCAGGCGCGCCACCACATCGGCCAGCTGTGCGGCGTCGATCTCGCCGGGCCGGGCGCGTTCGACCGCCGGCTTGGGCAGCGCCCTTCCAAGGGCATGCAGAAAATCATCCAGCCTGGTGGTCAACGCATCCAGGCATCCGCGTAAAATCCCATCGGCCTCCGCCCTGCGGGCACCGTTTTCCAGTTCCCTGGCCGCCTGCTCCACCGCAACGGCGCTCAGCAGACCAGCCACCCCCTTGAGGGCATGGGCCGTGCGGCGCACGGCCTCAAGATCCCCGGCGGCCAGTTGTTCGGCCAGCAGCGCGGCATCCCGGCCATGGTTTTCGGCAAATTGTGCGAGCAACCGCACGTAGTAGGCCCCATCGCCCATCAGGCGGTTGAGGCCGGCGGCCACATCCAGACCGTCAACCGCTTCGAGCAGCGCCAGGCAGTCCGCTTCCCAGGCCTGCGCCGGCCGCGTACCGCCATCGGCCCGCTCATCCGGCCCGCCGGCGGTCCCGCGCTCGGGGAGCCACTCGGCCAGGCTCCGGTAAAGGTCCGATGGTTCCACCGGCTTGGCCACGTGCGCATTCATCCCCACCGCCAGACACTGCCGGCGATCCTCCTCGAAGGCGTTGGCCGTCATTGCCAGAATCGGAATCTTGCCCCACCCCGGCAGCCGCCGGATCGCTGCCGTGGCCGCAAGACCGTCCATCTCCGGCATCTGCACGTCCATCAGCACCAGGTCGTAGGTTCCGGCTGAGGCCATCTCCACCGCCCGCCGGCCGTTCTCCGCGATACTCACCCGCATCCCCACCGCTTCGAGCATCTGGCAAGCCACTTCGCGGTTGATGGCGTTGTCTTCCACCAGCAGGATATGCGCACCGCGGCGCTCTTCGAGTTTGGTGGTGAACCGTTCGCCCTGCGTGGCGCTTCGGTTCCTGGTCGCAGGCACAACGGCCGAAAGCAGCGCGTCGTGCAGGACCGACGGCGTCACTGGTTTGGCCAGAACCCGTGTGATACCGGCTTGTACCGCCTCTTGCGGCAGGACCGCGTCGCCGTAAGCGCTCACCATCACAAAGTAGGGTTGCCTCGTTAAGGGAAGGGTTTGGAGCCGGTGCGCGAATTCGATCCCGTCCATGCCGGGCATCTTCCAGTCGACAAGCAGCAGTTGGTAAGCGTCGTTTTGCAGGTCCGCCCGCACCATCACTTCGAGCGCGGCCTCACCGGAGTCGACCGCATCCGCACGCAGGCCCAGCCCTGCTGCGATGGCGCAAAGCGACTGGCGGGCGCTCTCAAGATCGTCGACGATCAGCACCCGCATCCCCATGAGATTTTCGATCCCCGTGGACGCCTCGGGATTGGTGGCGGACGGCTCAAGCGGAATCTCCAGCCAGAAAACGCTCCCCTCTCCCGGCCGGCTCCTCACGCCCACCGTTCCACCCATCATTTCCACCAACCGCTTGCTGATGGCCAACCCAAGCCCTGTGCCCCCGAAGCGGCGGGTCATGGATTGGTCGGCCTGTTCAAAAGAAATAAACAAGCGCCGGACCTGGTCTTCGGTCATCCCCATACCCGTGTCACGCACCTCGAAACGGACCCTGACCCGCCCGTCCTGCTCGGCTGTGCCGCGCACCGAGATTTGGATGCTGCCGCTTTCGGTGAACTTGACCGCATTGCCCACCAGGTTGAGCATCACCTGGCCGATGCGCATCCGGTCTCCCCGCAGCACGGGCGGCACATCCTCCAGGCTGACCAGCAACTCGATGTTTTTAGCCACCGCCGTATCGGCGACAAGACCGCAGACGTTGTCGAGGATCCGCGATGGCTCGAAGTCCTGAATTTCCAGGTTCATCTTGCCGGCTTCGATTTTGGAAAAATCCAGGATGTCGTTGATGATCTGCAAAAGATGCTGGGCCGAATCGGTCATCTTGGACAGCTGATCGCGCTGGCGGTCGGTGAGCCGGTCCTGTTTGAGCAGGTGGCAAAAACCGATAATCGCATTCATCGGCGTGCGGATCTCGTGGCTCATGTTGGCCAAAAACGTGCTCTTGGCCTTGTTGGCTTTCTCAGCCGCTACTTTAGCCGCCTCCAGTTCCGCCGTTCGCTGCACGATGCGCCCCTCAATTTCCCGATTGGCCTGCTGTAGTTCACGGGTACGGGCATTGACCTGCTGTTTAAGGAAAACGCTGCCGATCAGGCTCACCAGCAGCAACGCCCAGACGATCAGCCCGGCGACTTCCACCCAGGCCGGCAGGGAAAACTCGACCTTCTCGTTGGTCCAGCGCTTGAGCGTCTGATAATAGGTTGACGCCGGATCCTGCTTGAGCCGTGTCAAGTGGGCGTCGATGGCGGCCAGCAGTTGACCATCGCCGTTTGGCGGCGCCGCGAAAAACAGGCTGGAAGGATTGAAGATTACCGCCGTATCGACCAGGCCGAACTGCTTGGCGTGCATGAGACCGAAAAGACGGTTGGTGACCGCCGCGTCAGCTTCCCCCTTGCCGACCAGTGAGAAGGAAGCCCGATAGTCCGGCAGCGCGATGAGGGTGACCTTCAATCCAAAACCCTCTACCAGGTGCAGGAACGAATCGTGCTGCACCGAGCGATCGAGAACGGCGACCCGTTTTCCGTCCAGGTCCACTATCGAACGGATCCCGCTGTTCTTGCGGGCATAGACCTGAAACCAGGAGGAGAGCACCGGCACGGTATGAAAGGCGCAGATCTTTTCCCGTTCCGTACTATGGGCCACATCCGGCATCAGATCGATGTCGCCTTTTTGCAGCCGGTCGAGCCCCTGACCCCAGGTGCCGGGCACATAGCTCAGCTGCCAGCCTTCTTTTGCCGCGATATCGGCCAGGATATCGATAAAAATACCGGCCGGCCGCCCCGACGGGTCCGTAAAGACCTTGGGTGCGTTTTCATAAATACCGACCCGCACCGGCATGCTCCGGGCCGCCGCAGGATCGGTCCCCAAGCATAACAGGGCGGAAAACAGACCGATGGCAAGAAGGTTTGCAGCCATGGCGGAAACGTTCGCTCCCCGATGCTCTTGGCGACCGCGTGGCCGCCGCTTTTCCCAAGGGATTCGACCCGCCCCTCCCCTGTGAACCGAACAAATTCCCCGCTGGCATCATCCGCGGCATCGGGCCGTGCTCAGGCCCCGGCGTATTCGGAAGCGTGGATCCCGGCCAGGAAACGGTCAGGTCATGGTCCCTTTTTGGGCGCGTTTTGCGCCGGTTCATCGGCCAGCCGCCGCCGGATGCGGTCGAATTCGGGCTGAAGTAAAGCGAAGGCCTCGACAAGGCCCGGATCGAAATGCCGGCCTTTCTGCTCGAAAATCATTTGAACGGCCTGTTCCATGCTCCAGGCCTCTTTGTAGACGCGCGGGGTCGTCAGCGCGTCGAACACGTCGGCAAAAGCCATCAGCCTGGCCGGCAGCGGAATGGCGTTGCCTGCCAGTCCCTCGGGGTATCCGCTGCCGTCCCATTTTTCGTGATGGCTGTAAGCGATGACCTGCGCGACCTCCAGATAGGCGAGGGATTCGGGCTTGGCTACCCCGTCCAGGCCCGTGCCGGAGGCGATCACCCGGTCGATGGCGTTGCCGATGGCATCTCCGCCGATACGGCAGTGGGTCTTCATGATCTGCCACTCTTCGGGTGTCAGATGCCCCGGTTTGAGCAGGATCCGATCCGGGATCCCGACCTTTCCGATGTCGTGCAGGGGTGAAGCCTTGACGATCCGGACCAGGTGCAGTTCATCCAGTTGCGGGGCAAAACGTGGATCGTCTTGAAGTTTACGGGCCAGGCTTTCGACGTAGGCCTGGGTGCGCAGAATATGATTGCCGGTATCCGTATCGCGCGTCT
This sequence comes from Desulfobacterales bacterium, assembly GCA_963668645.2. GTDB lineage: Bacteria > Desulfobacterota > Desulfobacteria > Desulfobacterales > UBA2174 > UBA2174. The sequence goes on along the minus strand of CAXXWC010000018.1, from coordinate 21,951 downwards.
CGGCCAGTTGCGCCAAAGCCGAAAGACTGACTTCCTGAATGATTATGTTTTCGCGCATGCGCCTGGCGACCTCGGCTTCCAGCCAGGCGTTCTGGTCCTTGAGCCGGTCGCGTGCCTGTTTGATCTCCAGGTGGGCATTCACGCGTGCCTTGACGATGGCCGGCTTGACCGGTTTTGTGATATAGTCCACCGCTCCAAGGGAGAGACCGCGCTCCTCGTCCATCGAACCGTCCAGGGCAGTGACGAAAATAACGGGGATATCGCGGGTTGTCGCGCTTCCCCGCAGGTGGCGCAATACTTCATAGCCGTCCATCCCCGGCATCATGACATCCAGCAGGACGAGGTCGGGTGCCGGTTGGCCTGTCGCACTCTTCAGCGCCTGCGCGCCTGTTCTGCAGGCCAGAACGCGAAACTCCGGCGCCAGCAATTGGTTCAGCACGGCCAGATTCACCGGCTCATCATCGACAATGAGAATGGTGGAAGCGGGGGTGGGCATATCATTTTCCCTCTTCATGGCAAGCAGTTAAACCACGCGCGGTTTCATCCCGGCTCCCGGCGGCGCAGATACACGGCGCGTCCGGATGCCTGCGGCGTCGGATGGGCTGAAAAATGTTCGAACGGGACAGGTCGTGGCAAGCCCGTAAATAGTCAGCGGCCATCACTCCGGGCACTCATGGGGATGTCTGCCTGAAATGGAGCCTTGCGTGCCAGGGATCGGAAGAGATGCTGCCTTGCAAGCTCATCGCAACTGCGCAGGATGGCATGCAGATTTTCACGACCCCATTACGCAGTGGGCGCCGGCGTATGGATGTCGGCTTAGGCGCTCTAATATAACGCCGGTTGCTAGGTAAGCGCAATAGGCGGAAACGCCTTGGAACAAATCGAGCCAGGCCGGCTGAACATTCAAGGCAGCAAGGAGGAGGACTGATGCAACAGTGGGCTTTTCTTGCCGGCGCAATTGTCCTGGAGGTCGCAGGGACCACATCGATGAAACTTTCCCAAGGGTTTACCCGGCTTTTTCCTTCGGTGCTGCTTTTCGTTTTTTATGCCGGTTCTTTTGCGGCCCTCACCCTGGCGCTGAAAAAAATCGACGTCGGCATCGCTTATGCCGTCTGGTCGGGAACCGGCACAGCCTTGATCGCGGCCATTGGAATCCTGTGCTTCAATGAAACGCTCACCGCCTCGAAGTTCATCAGCCTGGTGTTGATCATCGCCGGTGTGGTGGGACTCAACCTTGGCGCGGCCGGCGCTTGAAACCGGTTGCCCAACCGCCGGCCGCCAAACCAGACGGGGAGAGAACATGACTTTCAGAAAGACAGAACAGACATGGGATGACCAGGCCGACGTGGTCGTGGTGGGCAGCGGCTTTGCCGGACTGGCGGCCGCCATCGAAGCCAGAGCCGCGGGCAGCAATGTCCTGGTGATCGAAAAGGCGAAGGGCTACGGCGGCAATTCGACCATCAGCGACGGGGTAATGGCCGCAGCCGGAACCGACCTGCAAAAAAAGGCCGGCATCACCGACTCCCCCGATTTGTTGGCCGAAGACATGCTCCGTGCGGGCCTGCATCTCAATCAGGTCGAACTGGTGCGCACGGTGGCCGAACACTCGGTGGAGGCCTTCCGCTGGACAATCGACTTTCTGGGCATGACCTATCAAAATCGGGTAGACCAGTTCGGGGGCCATTCGGTGCCGCGCTGCTACACACCGTTGCGGCGCAGCGGTTCGCAGTATATCCGTCCGATGCTCGGCAAGGCGAAGGCGATGGGGGTGGCTTTTCGAACCCGCATCCACCTTGAGGCGCTGCTACAGGACGAGGCCGGTGGTGTGCGCGGGGTGGCGGTGGGCCGGGAGGACAGCCTGGCCGAATCGCCGGCCGGCGGGCAGCGACGGATCCTGGCCAGACGGGCCGTTGTGCTGGCCACCGGTGGATTTGCCGACGACATCGCCTTTCGCACGGCCCAGGATCCTCGCTTAGGACCCGATGTCGGCAGCACCAACAAAACCGGCACCACGGCGCAAGGTTTGCAAGCAGCCATGCGCATCGGGGCACTGGCGGTGCACCTGTCATGGATCCAGCTCGGTCCATGGGCCTGCCCGGACGAGAAATTTTACGGCGTTGGGCCCGATTTCGCCAGCTACATCGCCTTTCCCTACGGGATCCTGGTGGACCCTCACACAGGTTGCCGCATCGTCAACGAACTGGCCGACCGCAGAACCCGGGCCGACGCCATCCTGAATGCCGGGCACCCGTGCATCAGCATGACCGACAGCAGTGCAGTGGCCGTATCCGGGTTTCGGATCGACCGCTGCCTCAAACGGGGAGTCGTCAAAGCCTTCGACAGCCTGAAGGGGCTGGCCGGCAACTTCGATATCCCCTTTGAGGGGCTCCGCGAGACGGTGGCGAAATACAACCAGGCAGTCAGCGGGGGCCTGGACCCCGACTTCGGCAAACCGATTCTGGCCCGCGCCCTGCCCATCGAAACGCCGCCCTTTTTCGCCATGCGCACCTTTCCCAAAGTCCATCACACCATGGGCGGGGTCCTGATCGACACCCAGGCCCGGGTGCTCGACCTGCAACGCCAGCCCATCGCCGGGCTCTACGCCGCCGGAGAAGTCGCCGGAGGGGTTCATGGGGCCTGCCGCCTGGGCAGCTGCGCCATCACCGACTGCCTGGTCTTCGGCCGTGTGGCCGGGAAAAATGCCGCCCGATCCCCCCGGGGGATCTAAGTGTACAAAATTTAATAGAATCTACAATTTTCAACACAAATAATTCGCTTTGAAATGAATTTTACATTTCAAGCGCGACTCATATGTGGTATGCTTTAATCTTACGACATCTTAATATCATAAGGTAATTTAGGTATATATATTTTATGTTGCGTGTTCCAAGTTCCAAAACGGCGCAATTAAAGCGGCCATCAAATCATTCCGCGTGGAAGCGTATGATAGAGATCGCACCACGCAAATTGCACCTGCCGGATTCCGATCGTTTGAGCTGTTACGATATATGGCCGTTAAAACACCGCTCCCGCCGGATCCCCCCCACGGATGCCAACCATGGAAAAAATCGTCGTTAAAGAACTCTACAAAATCTTCGGCCCCGACCCCCAGAAGGCCCTGGCCATGCTCCACGACGGCCTTTTAAAGGACCAGATAATGGAAAAAACCCGCAACGGTGTCGGGGTGGCTAATGCCAGTTTCGAGGTGGCCCAGGGTGAGATTCTCGTCATCATGGGCCTTTCAGGCAGCGGCAAGTCGACCCTGATCCGCTGCATCAACCGTCTCATCGAACCGACCGCCGGCCGGATCCTGGTCAGCGGCGAAGACGTCACCGCCCTGGACAAACGGGCCCTGCGCCAGTTCCGGCAACGAAATTTCGGCATGGTGTTTCAGAATTTCGCGCTCCTGCCGCACCGCACGGTGGTGCACAACGTCGAATACGGTCTGGAAGTCAAAGGGGTCACTTCCTCTGTGCGGCGTGAGCGCGCCATGCAAGCCATCGAACAGGTCGGACTCAAAGGCTGGGAAGACTCGATGCCCGACCAGCTCTCGGGCGGGATGCAACAGCGCGTCGGCCTGGCCCGGGCGCTGGCCCTGGACGCGGACATCCTGTTGATGGACGAGGCCTTTTCGGCCCTCGACCCGCTGATGCGCCGCGACATGCAAGACGAGCTGATCGATCTGCAGGAAAAGGTCCAGAAAACCATCATCTTCATCAGCCACGACCTGGACGAGGCCATCAAGCTGGGCGACCGCATCGTCCTGATGCGCGACGGGGTCATCGTCCAACAGGGTACGGCCGAGGAGATTCTCACCAACCCGGCCGACGACTACGTGGCCAGATTCGTTGAAGATGTGGACATGACGCGGGTGATCACCGCCGAAACCGTCATGAAAAATAGCGAAACGGTCGCCGCCCTGGGCACCGACGGGCCCAGAGCGGCCCTGCGAAAAATGGGAAAAGCCGGCATCCCTTCGATCTTCGTGCGCGAACACGTCCGGGTGGTGGGCATCGTCACGGCCCACGCTTGCCGCAAGGCTGTCGACCGGGGAGAAACAATCGCTGGCGCAGATCATCGACCGCGACATCCACAAAATGATGCCCGGCACTCCGGCCGCCGACCTTTTCGCGATGCTGGGCGGCGCAAACAACTACCCGGTGGCGGTAGTCAACGCCGAAGACCACCTGCTGGGGGTTATCGTTGCCGGTTCACTGCTTTCCAAGCTGGCGGAAACCAACCCGGACGATGGCCCAGGCAACGCAGGCAGGCCTGAACCTGAAAGATCGGATTTCAACGAGGTAATCATTATGATGGAATTTCCCAAGAGCATCGACATCCCGCTGGACGTCTGGGTAGACCAGGCCATGGACTGGGTCTTGACCACGTTCAGCGGTTTCTTTGACATGCTGGGCGGCGTTATTCTCCAATTTATGATCTACATCGAAAAATTCTTCCTTTGGACACCCTGGCCCGTGCTGGTTTTGGGTGTGGCGCTGCTTTCCTGGCGGGTCATGGGCCGCTGGTGGTCCGGGCTGCTGATGGGCGCCATGCTCTTTTTCATCGGCGCACTGGGCCTTTGGAAGCTCGGCATGATGACCCTTTCTCTGGTGGTGGCCTCGGTGATCATCTCCCTGGCGATCGGGATCCCGATGGGCATCGCCATGGCGAGCAGCGACCGTTTCGAGGCGGTGCTCAAGCCGATTCTCGACGGGATGCAGACCATGCCCAGCTTCGTCTACCTCATCCCGGCCCTGATGCTCTTCGGTCTGGGCAAGGTGCCGGCCCTGTTCGCCACCATCATTTACGCCGTGCCGCCGGTGATTCGATTGACCAACGTCGGCATCCGCGAGGTCTCGACCAGCGTCATCGAGGCGGCCCACGCCTTCGGTTCCAGCTACTGGCAGATCCTGTTCAAGGTGCAGCTGCCGCTGGCCCGGCCCACCATCATGGTGGGCATCAACCAGACCACCATGATGGCCCTGGCCATGGTGGTGGTCGCCTCGATGATCGGTGCCAAGGGGCTCGGCCTCGAGGTACTCCTGGCCATCAACCGCATCGAAGTCGGCCGCGGCTTCGAGGCTGGTCTGTGCATCGTTTTCATGGCCATCATCATCGACCGCATCACCTATGCCATGGCCAGCCGGAAAAACGCTTGAAAGCTTTCAACGGCAATCGTTTCCGTTCAACATCAAACAAAGGAGGCCATCCCCATGTTCAGAACCCAAAAACTGCCGCTGACAGCGGCCGCCATGCTCCTCGCCCTGGCGCTGGTCTTAAGTGCCACGCCGGCCGCCGCCAAAACCACCATCATCTTTGCCGACTTCGGCTGGGACAGCGCCCAGGTCCACAACCGGATCGCAGGCATTATCGTTGAAAAGGGGTTGGGCTTCCCGATCAAATTCGTCCAGGGTGAAACCATCATGCTCAACACGGCCATGATCCAGGCCAAGGGCGGCGAGGCGCCCAACGTCAACATGGAAAGCTGGACCGAAAACTGGCAGGAACTCTATGACGAGGGGCTGGCCAAGGGCCAGGATCCGCGCACGGATGAAGGTTTCATCAACCTTGGGTCCAACTTCCCCAACAGCGTTCAGGGATGGTACGTGCCGCGCTATGTGGTCGAGGGGGACGCGGCCCGGGGGATCAAAGCGACGGCGCCCGACCTGAAGTCGGTTTTCGACCTGCCCAAATACTGGAAACTGTTCAAGGACCCCGAGGACCCGTCCAAAGGCATCTTTTATAGCTGCATCCCCGGCTGGTCCTGCGCACTGGTCAACGAACAGAAATTCGACGCTTACGGCATCAAGGACAAGTACAACATCATGCAGCCCGGTTCCGGCCCGGCCCTGGCCGCGTCCATGGAAACGGCCTACAAGCGCGGCAAGCCGTGGCTTGGCTACTACTGGGCCCCCACCTGGGTGCTGGGCAAACTCGACATGTATCAGCTCGAAGAGCCGCCCTTCGACCAGCAGATCTGGGATTCGACCAAGGCCTGTTCCTACCCGGCGGTCAAGTGCGACATCCTGGTCTACAAGAAACTGCCCCAGCAGGCCCCGGAGGTGGTGGCGTTCCTGAAAAAATACGAAACCACGCTGGACATCAACAACAAGTTTCTGGCCTATATGCAGGACAACAAGGCCAGCACCGAAGATGCCGCCAAGTGGTTCCTGAAGCAGCATGAATCCCTGTGGACCCAATGGGTTCCGGCCGAAGTGGCCGCCAAGGTCAAGGCCGCCATCCAGTAGCGCTTTTGCTGCCGGGCCTGTTTCGATCGCCGGGCATCCGTCCCGCCGATCGAAGCAGGCCCCCCGGCGCGCCCAGAGGCTTGCTGGACGCCTCGATTGAAATCCGCCCATTTTCCCTTTCACACCCCATCTACGGGCAGCCTGTCCCTTGCCCGGCCATAACCAAAATCCGTGCCCACTTGCCCGCAAGGGCCGTTCTGTTAAAATGGATCCACCGGCGACCGGGGTGCCACTAGGATGCCGCCGACTGCGAGAGAGAGGGGGCTGAAATTGTGGAAAAATTGAGCCGCATCGTCCAGGAGTTCGTTTTAATCGAAGGGGCCTGCCGAGCTGGAATCGCAACGCTGGATAGCCTTGGCGGCGGACCGCCGTCGGCCGATTTGACCTATGTACTGCCAGAGGCGAAATCGGCGGTGAGCTTTGCCGTTGCCATCGAGGCGCAACCGATCGTGCCCTATTTGACCAAAAAGGACCGGATCGGGTTGGAAAAGGCCTTCATCCGGGCCAACACCCTGGCCAGCGGCATCGCCCTGCACCTGGCCAACTATCTGAGACAAAGGGGATTCCCATCCGTTGCAGTGGCCGCCAACAACGTCTTCAGGGCGCCGGACGCCGGCGCCCCGGCCGGCTACATAGCGGACGCCTACCAACCGGATATCGCCCACCGGTACCTGGCGGTCAGGGCCGGCGTCGGGCATCTGGGTTTATCCGGCAACCTGATCACACAGGACCATGGGGCTGCGGTGATTTTGGCCGCCACCGTCACCTCAGCCGCGCTCGTGCCGACGCTGCCGCTGCCGGTGGAAGAAAATTATTGCGACAATTGCGGTCTGTGCATGGCATCGTGCGTGGCCGGCTTTATGAACCGGCGCCAAAAGGCAACCGTTGCACTGGGCGGTTTCGAATTCAATTACGCCAAACGCCGCCACTACGGGCGCTGTGATCTGGTCTGCAGCGGCTATACCGGGCTGCACCCATCGGGCAAATGGTCCACCTGGTCTCCGGGGCGTTTTGCCGTTCCCCGCAGCGACAGCCAATTGGCGGCAGCCCACCGGCGCATGAAACGGGCCCACGATCGGTGGCCGGATTCCGAGGGCGGCCGCTATTTTTTCTTTATGGACGAAAAGCTGCGGGTTTCCTGCGCAAACTGCCAATTGGTCTGCTGCCCGGACAGAACAGAGCGTCAAAAACGTTATGAAATGCTGGCCGGATCGGGTGTCATCATCCAAAAACCGGATGGGCAAAGGATTGCCGTGGCTCCGCAAAAAGCAGCCGCAATGGTGGCCGGCATGCCGGTGCATCGCCGAGCCCTGTATGAGGATATTTGAAGCGTCCACCGGCTGCACAGCTGCGGGCAAGATCGCACAGAGGCAAACGAAGTGACAGTGTCCATAACGGTCCGGGCCGGCCTGGCCTTGTTTTTCATCGCCCTTTGGATCGGTCCCGGGGCCGCCCCGGCATCTTCCCTGGAAAATGAGCCCGGGCGGGCACCGAGGCTGATCATCGAGGGATTGAAGGATCATCCGGCCTTGCTGGCCAACGTGCAGGCCATGGTGCCGCAGATCCGCTTTGCCTGCGACGCCCCACGGATCAGCATGCAGGCCTATCTGCGTCGGGCCCGGGAAAAGGCAGCCACGGCCCTGCGAGCCCTGGGCCATTTTGATCCGGTCATCGCGGAGCGCATTCAAACGGACGGCGACTGTCCCCAACCCGTTTTGACCATCGCCCCCGGGCCGCTGGTGGTGATCGACGGGCTGGATATCCAGATCCAGGGTCCTTTCCGGGAGGACGCCGCAGCCGGCCGCTTCTTGCAGGCCTTGCCCCTCAAAATCGGCGATCCGCTCAACCAGGGGGCCTATGACAAGATCCGCGACGGTTTGATCAGCCGCGCGCTGGCCCGGGGCTACCTCGATGCACGCTATACCCGGCGCCGGCTATGGGTGGATCCAAAGGCCCAAAAGGCCCGCATCACGCTGACCCTCGAGTCCGGGACCCAGTACCGTTTGGGCCCCCTTCACGCCGAGCAGGATATCCTGGACCCCTCCTTTTTCGACCGGCTGCTGCCCGCCAAGAAGGAAGATCCCTATTCCAGCGACCGGCTGGCCGAGATCGGCGGCGCCCTGAGTGCCAGCGGCTACTTTGCCGACGTGCGCGTCAGACCGGATATCGAGGGGCGCGAAAACGGCCGCGTACCGGTCAACGTGCTGCTCACCCCGCGCCGGCGCACCGGCTATAATTTTCGCGTCGGGTACGGCACCGACACCGGGCCGCGGACCCGGGCCGAAATCCAACGCCGCTGGGTGAATCGAAGCGGCCACAAGTGGAACGCCGCCATCGGTCTGGCCCAGCGCGAGCAAACCCTGGAAAGCGTCTATTCGATCCCCCTGCGCCGGCCCCTGACCGAGAGCCTGGATTTTTACGCCCGGGCCAGGCGCGAGGACAACAACGATATCGTCACCCAGGCCGGCACCCTGGGTGCCCAATGGACAAGACGGCGGTCCGCCTGGACCCGCTCACTCTTTACCGAATACCTCTACGAGCGCACCCGCTACGGTAACGAACCGGCCCGGGGCGACGACTTTCTTCTTGCCGGCATCAAGCTTGGGCGGCGCCATCTGGATGATCCACTCTTTCCTGTGCGGGGGCATTCCCTGGACCTGATCCTCCAGGGTGCGGCCGAACCGCTGCTCAGCGCCACGTCTCTTATCCAGGGCAAGGTTCGCATGATGGCCTCACGCCCCTGGCGGCGCTTCATCTTTCAGGGCCGTGCCGAACTGGGAGGCACCGATGCCCACCGGTTCGAGGCCGTGCCCAAATCCTTGCGGTTTTTCGCCGGCGGCGACAATTCGGTGCGCGGGTACGGCTTTGAAAGCCTGGGGCCGAAAAACGACCAGGGCCAGGTCATCGGCGGCCGCTACCTGTTAACCGCCAGCGCCGAAGTCATGCACCCGGTCTACGGGGAAGACTGGTTCGGCGCCCTGTTCGTGGACTGTGGCGATGCCTTCGACCACCGAGGCGAAATCGACCTGAGCACCGGACTCGGTGTGGGGCTGCGCTGGCGCTCGCCTATCGGGATGGTGCGTCTGGACCTGGCCCATCCCCTGGACGCCGCTTCTTCTTCGGTCCGCTTGCATATCGGTATCGGAGCCGACTTCTGATGACCGGACCCCGCCGCCGCCAACAAATCCTGGTCTGGTTTCTCCTGCCGAGCGCAGCGCTCTTGGCTGCCCTGGCGCTCCTGCTGGGGGTGGTGCTCGGCACGCCTGACGGCACCCGCCGCACCCTGGCAACGCTGCTTGCCGCCGTGCCCCATATCACGGCAGGGCAGATCCGCGGCACCTTGTGGCAGGGCGTCACCCTGGAACAGATCCACTATGGGGACGGGTCCGGTTTGCAGCTCGATGCAGACCGGGTCCACCTGGCCCTTTCCTGGCCGGCTCTTCTGGCCCTGCGGCTCCACCTGACCCGGGCCGAAGCGGCCGGTGTGCGCCTGCAATTGCCCCAAAGCGAAGCCGCTGAGGCAGCCGCTCCGGCACCGGATTTCGAATCGCTGACGCCGGATCTGCCCCTGGCGCTGCAGGTTGACGCCCTGAGCATCAAGGATCTCAGGCTGAAAACCGCACCGGCGGCCGGCGTCATCCGAGTGGCTGCCCTGGATACGGCCCTGCGCGTTAATCGCTCAGGCATCATGATACCCCATCTGATCCTGGCCCTGGATGCACCGGCGCCCCTCCATCTGCGAGCCAACGCCAGCCTCGAGGCCTCGGCGCCTCATCGGGTGAAGCTGCGCCTGGCAGGCGATCTTAAAACGGAACAGGGGCGCCTGGACTGGTCTTTAACCAGCAAGGGAACGCTTGACAGGCTGCTGACGGGCGGGCGCCTCGGCTGGCAGGGTAAATCAACCCCGGACGCCACGGCCCGCCTAACCGTCGAAACCAGCCCGAGCGCTGCCCGGATCCAGACCCTGACCGTCGAACTCCTGGGCGGCAGCGCTTCCATCGCCGGTGAGGTGGACTGGCATGAAGGATTTGCCTGGCAGGCGACACTTGACGGAAAGAGGCTGCACCCTGGGCCCTGGTTTGAACCAGCCACCGGCCCGGTCGATTTTAGGGTTGAAAGCACCGGCCGCATCACACCCCAAGGCGCCCTGACCCACGACAGCCGCCTGACCCGCGGCAGGGCCGAAATCGCCGGCCTGGCCCTCAAAGATCTGCAACTGCACGCAAGCGGGGATTTACACCGGGCCAAAATCCAGGAACTGACCGCCAGCCTGCTGGACGGCCGGCTTGCCGCCCAAGGCGAGATCGAGTGGCAAGAGGGTCTGCGCTGGCAGGCCGCCCTGGCCGGGTCCCAGCTCAATCCCGGTCATTTTGCCGCCGCGGCGGCCGGGCAGGTGGAATTCCGGATGACCAGCCGGGGGCAACTGCTTTCCGGCAGAGGCCTGAACCATGAAATCGAGATAGCGGATCTTGGCGGGATTGTGGCCGCCGTTCCCTTCACCAAAGTGGCTCTGAGGGCGACCGGCGATCTTCAAAGCCTGCACATCCAAGATCTTACCGGCCACATCCTCGACGCCCCGGTCGCCGGAAAGGCCAACTTGCACTGGAACCGGCAGGGTATGGACTGGCAGGCCCGGCTTTCGTTGGACCATGCCGATCTGAGCCGGCTCAAGCACTTTGATATCCATCCCGTTGTCCAGGGGCATCTGGGCCTAGACCTAAGCTGCCAGGGACGGTGGCAAGACGGGCGAGCCTCGCTGACGGCCGAGGTCGAAAATCTGCGCGGCGAGCTGGAGGGCGAGAAAATCGCCGGACGGATCCGGGCCCGGGTGGACGGCCCGAAGGTCGACCTCGATCCGGCCGAGCTGCATTTGGGCGCCAATCACGTCTATGCAAGCGGCACCATGACGCCCCCTTTCGACCTGCAATACCGGCTGGATTTGCCGGATCTGTCCCGTCTGCCGCCGGCCTTGCGGTTCGAGCCGAACCTGGCCGGACGCCTGCAAGGCGCCGGGCGCCTGGCCGGCACCCTGGACACCCCGCAACTGGAGCTGCAATTGTCCGGGCACCGGTTGGCATTCGGCGCGCTGCGATCGGCCGGCATCGATCTGAAAGCCGCTGCCGGCCCGGACCGGCTGGACCTGGCGCTCTGGCTGGACCGGATGGAGGTGGGCGGCCTGCATGTGGCCGCTCTTTCCGTCACGGCAGGCGGGCGCCTCAGCGACCATGATCTTGCACTCAAAGCCGGCACCGATCACGGCGATCTGGAACTGGCCCTGCACGGCGGCTGGCTGGGCCGCCGCTGGCTGGACCGCCGCTGGCAGGGCCGCTTGACCGCTTTGAGTCTAAAAGAAACCCCTGCCGGTGATTGGATGCTGGTGCGGCCGGCGGCGGTCCGGGCCGGCGAAACGGATTTCTTGCTGGAAGAGATCTGCCTGGCACCGCACCCCGGTTCGGATCGGTCACCGGAAAGGGCAACCGCGGCATCGAATCCGGGCCCGGCGCGGGTCTGCGCATCGATCGCCAAGCCGGCAGAGCAGCCGATTCATGCCGGTTTAAAAGCGGTCTGGCCCCTGGCCCTGCTGCAGCCCTTCTTGCCACCGAGCGTGAGTTTGCCCGGAACGGCGACCCTGGCGGCCGAGTCCCGGATCGGGCCAACGCTTACCGCCGAGGCGGAGCTGGTCCTGCCGGACGACCGGATCATCGCCCATACCTTGACCGAGGCGCCCGTGCAGATCCAGTACCGCGCCACCCGGCTCGCAATCTCCTTGCAGGACCGGCAGCTGACCGCCAGTCTGAACGCTCGTCTCTCCGGGGATGTCGAGGTGGCGGGCGAAATGACCGCGCAACTCGACGGTACGCAACCGATCAGCGGTCAGATCAGCGCCCGGATGGCGGATATCTCCTGGTTGAACGCCGTTGTCCCGGACCTCTCGTCCCTTGCCGGCCGCGCCAACGCCCGCCTCCTTCTGGCCGGCACCCTGGACCGGCCGGCCCTCAGCGGCCACATCGCCGTACAGGAACTCTCCTTCAACCTGCCGGATACCGGTACGGCCTATAAGCAGGGCCGCCTGCAAGTCGATATCGACAGCGCCCAGAAATTAAAGGTCGCAGGCGAACTGGCCGGTGCCGGCAGCGGCCGGTTGCGATTTTCCGGTGATGGAACCTTGGCCCGCCTGCCTGACTGGAGCCTGCAGTTGACCACCGAGGGGGAAAACATGCCGGTGATGCGCACCGACGCACTCTGGGTCGATGCCAGCCCCGCCTTGAGTCTTAATGCCGATCAGCATGGAGCGCTGATCAGCGGGCGGATTGTCCTGCCGCGGGTGGAAGTGCGGGTCCAGACCCTGCCGGAGGGTTCGGTGCGCGAATCGGCCGATCTGGTGGTGGCCGGCCAGAAGCAAAAAGCGGCCGGCACCTACGCTCTGCGCACCGACATTGAAATCGTCCTGGACGAGCGGGTCAGCCTGGAAGGCATGGGATTTTCCGCGGATCTCGGCGGCCAGATCCGCCTTCGCGGCGATGAAGCCACCCCGATGGCCGCTTTCGGCGAAGTGGACATCCGCAAAGGCCGCTATGTCGCCTATGGACAGAACCTGAGCATCGAAAGGGGCCGCCTGTCCTTCAACGGTCCGTTGGATGACCCGGGCCTGGATGTCAGCGCCACGCGCACCGTGGACGACTACCAGGCCGGATTGAAAATCGAAGGAACGCTGAAATCGCCCCGCAGTCAGGTTTTTTCGGAGCCCTCTCTTCCCGAAAGCGACGCCCTGAGCCTGCTGCTCACCGGGCGGCGCCTGTCCGAGGGCACCAGCCAGAGCGAAACCGATCTGCTCCTCAATGCGCTGGCCGGCCTGGGGATCAAGAAGGGAGACGACATCGCCCGTGATATCGGCCTGGCCGCAGGCTTCGACGAAGTCAGTCTGGGCACTGAAGACGGCCTGGAAGGCCCCCAGTTGACCATCGGCAAACGCATCCACCCCAGCCTGCTGCTGCGCTACGCCGTAGGGGTCTTCGACGGCGTGAGCAAGCTCATCACCCAGTACAAAATCAACCGCTACCTGGATCTGGAAATCTCGTCCAGCCCCGAAGCCCAGGGCGGTGACCTGATCCTGCGCATCGATCGATAGGATGCCCTGGGGCGCACCAGGGCCGTCGGGTGGTCCTCTTTAAACTTGACCAAGATGGCGACTGCGCATAAAGCATCAAGATCATGAAACTAAGGATTACCATTCTCGCCCTGACCCTTCTGGCCCTGGCCGCCTTTACGGCCGGCGCTTACGTCTACTACAGAGCCATGAGGACCGCCGCGCTGACCGACGCTGAAGTGCGCATGGCGTCCGAGGTCGGCGCCATTGCCAGCCGGATAGCAGATGCATTGCGAGAAAACATCAAGACGGCGCGCATCCTGGCCGGCCTGCCGGCGGTGGTCGAAGCCCTCAAGCAACCGGAGGCCGAACAGCTCCTGGCTGCCGAACGGCTCCTGGGCCGTTTCCGACAGGCCCTGAATGCCGATGTCTGCTACCTGATGAATGCCGGCGGATTGATCGTAGCCACTTCCAAGCCCCCCCGCCCGCCCAATGTTGCAAGCTATGATTACGCCTTTCAACCCTACTTCCAAAACGCCATGCGGGGCATGCCGTGGGTTGACCTGGGCGTGGGGCGGATCTCCGGAAAACGGGGAATCTACAGCAGCCACCCGGTAACGGCCGGCGGTGACGGAAATCCCCTTCTGGGTGTCGTGGTGATCAAGAACACCGTCGAACCCCTAGAGGCCGAAATCAACCATGCCTTTACCGGCGACTGGGTGCTGGTCGATCCGCACGGCAGGGTTTTCGCCGCCAGCCGCAACCGATGGCAGCAAAGACCGGTTTGGCCGGAAGCCGGCAAACCCGTCACGCGGCAAAAAAAGCGGACCGGCAATCACCGGAACGCGGATTCAGGAATCGGCATGTGGCCAACCGGTGACCGGCGGGCCGTGGACGCAGCCGGACGCGAGTACCTCGTACATGAAGCCCTGGTTCCCGGTTTCAGGGATTGGCGGATCGTGATCTTCACCGACCGGGAAAAAATTCCTACCGGACTCGACAGCCCGATCTTCGATGAAAAGCGGTCGATGCTGATCCTTCTGACCCTCGTCTTTACCGCGCTGATCGGATCGCTCTACGCCGTGGCGCGCGAAGATATGCGCCAGAGGCAACAGACCCACGCAGCCCTGTACCGCCACAGCGCCCACATGGAAGCGCTTCACGAAGCCACCCTGAGCCTGATCGGGCGGATGACCCTCGACGAGCTGATCGAGTCGGTGCTCAAGCGTGCCGGAACCCTGGCCGGCACCCGCAACGGTTTTCTGTTCCTCTACCGCGCCGAAGACCAAATGCTTGAGCTCAAAGTGGGATTGGGAATGTTCCACCGGGTGGTGGGCCTGCACCTCAAACCCGGTGAAGGGCTGGTGGGCAAGGTCTTTAACTCTAATCAGCCCATGGTGATCCCCGACTACAGCCGCTGGGAAGAACGGCTGGAAAATCGCCTCTTAGACCCGATGCGTGCCGTCATGGCCATCCCGTTGCAAAACGGCGGCCAGATCATCGGGGTGATGGGGCTGGCCCATTTGAGGCCGGAAAAAAGTTTCGGCCAGGAGGAGCAGGACGCCCTCATGCGTCTGGCGGAGCTGGCCACCATCGTGCTGGACAATGCCCTGCTCCACCAGCGCCTGGAGCAGGAGCTCAACGAACGCAAGCAGGCTCAAGAGGCGCTGCACCGGGCCAACGCGCAATTGCATCGCCTGGCGGTAATCGATGAGCTGACCCAGGTCGCCAACCGGCGCTTTTTCGATGAGCGGCTCGATTGCGAATGGCGCCGGATGGGGCGCAAGCAGCAGCCCTTGAGCCTGTTGATCTGCGACGTGGACCACTTCAAAGCCTTCAACGACAGCAGCGGCCATCTGGCCGGCGATGAATGCCTGCGCAAGGTGGCGTGCGCCATCAGAGCCCATGCACGGCGGCCCGGCGACCTGGTGGCCCGCTACGGCGGCGAAGAATTCGCCGTGATCCTGAGCCACACCGACGCGCCGGGGGCCCTCTGCGTGGCCGAACAGATCCGCCGCGCCGTAGAAGGGCTAGGCATCCTTCATCCCGCCTCTCCCACCGCCGAGCGGGTCACGGTCAGCCTGGGAGGGGCCAGCCGGGTGATCGACGGCAGGACCGCTCCGGAAACCCTCGTCGCAGAGGCCGACTGCGCGCTGTATGCCGCCAAAAACAGCGGCCGCAACCGGGTGGTGATCCAGAATTGATCTGCCCGCAAAACGACCACATCGCGAGTCTGGTCATTGCGAGACGTCTGGGACGCCAAATCCCGGTGCGCGGACTGCGGCATTTTTAAACTTCATCAGGGGGAATGGACATGGCGTTGACACTCTCCTTCGACGTGGTTCAGGATGCGGTCGAATTGGCCGCAAAGTGGCAGGAGCAAGCCAACCGCCGCATCACGACCGAGGAAAAGACGGTCCAGGATCAACTGGGACGCCTGATGGCCAGCCCTGCAGACAAGGTGCTGCTGGCCCGGCTCATCGACCAGAGCTTCCGCAGCAAGGACCCGCAGCGGGTGGCCGACCAGGTGAAATACCTGCTCCAGACCCACGGCGTGCCGCGCTCCTTTTCCCAACTGGACTGGATCCTGGCCCAAGCCTTTATGGGCATCGGGCGCCATTTCCCATCGATCTCGGTGCCCAGGATGATCGACAAGATGCGCCAGAACACCCGGCACGTGATCATCCCGGGCGAACCGGATCGATTGAGCGCCTATCTGGCCCAGCGCCGCCGCGAAGGGGTGCGGGTCAACCTCAACCACCTGGGCGAAACCGTTCTCGGCGAGGAAGAAGCCCGGCACCGGCTGGCCGCCTACATCGAGGATCTCAAGGATCCGGCCATCGAGTATATCTCGGTCAAGATCTCGACCCTCTACTCACAGATTCATCCTCTGGCCTTCGACCACGCCGTCGAACTGCTTTGCGACCGGCTGGCCGCCCTCTACCGGGCCGCCAGGGACAACCCCTGCCAAACCCCGGACGGGGGTCTGAAACCCAAATTCGTCAATCTGGACATGGAGGAATACCGGGACCTGGCCATCACGGTGGCCGTGTTTTGCCGCACCCTGGACCTGGCCGAGTTCAACGATCTTTCGGCCGGAATCGTCCTCCAGGCCTACCTGCCCGATTCCCATGCCATCCAGCAGGAACTGACCGCCTGGGCCCGCCGGCGGGTCGAGGCGGGCCGAGCACCGATCAAGATCCGCATCGTCAAGGGAGCCAACCTGGAAATGGAACGCCTCGAAGCGGCCCTGCGCAACTGGCCCCAGGCCCCTTACGGCACCAAACAGGAGACCGACGCCAACTACAAGCGGATGATGGTCTTCGGCCTGCAGCCGGAAAACCTGCACGCCGTGCGCCTCGGGGTGGCCTCGCACAACATCTTCGACCTGGCCCTGGCCTGGCGCCTGGCCGGTGAAGAGGGCCGGCAGGCGGGATTCGATTTCGAGATCCTCGAAGGCATGGCCGGCCCTTTGCAGCGGGTCCTGCGCGAGATCCATGAGGATGTCATCGTCTACAGTCCGGTGGCCGGACCCGAGCAATTCCTAAACGCCGTGGCCTATCTAATCCGCCGCCTGGACGAAAACACCGGCCGGGAAAATTTCCTGCGCCACGCCAACGGACTGACCACCGGCTCCGAGGCCTGGGCGATGCTGCAACGCCAGTTTGAAGATGCCTGCGCCCGCAGGGCCCGGGTTTCCGGCCTCCCGCGCCGCACCCAGGACCGGACCCGCGCGCAGGCGCAAGCCCAGCCGGACGGCCCCCTTTCCCTGGCAAGCTTCGACAACGAACCGGACACCGATTTCTCCCTGGCCCCCAACCGCCGCTGGGCCGAGGAAATCCGCCATCGCTGGAAGAAAAGCGCGGCCGATCCGCCACTGGAAATCCCCCTTGTGATCGGCGGAAAAGAGCTGCGCGACGACTGCCAATGGATCGACGCCCTCGATCCCAACCGGTTGCCCGAGAAGATCGTGGTGGCCCGCTGGACCGCCGCCGCATCCGCGGATCTGCACCTGGCTGCGGCCGCGGCCAAGGCCGATGCGGACCGGTGGCGGGCGCTCGGGGTACGAGACCGCCACCAGGTGCTGCGCCGCGTGGCCGGGGCGGTGCGCCAGGCCCGGGGGGATCTGATTGGCGCGGCGCTGGCCGCCACGGGCAAGATTTTTACCGAAGCGGATGCCGAGGTCTCCCAGGCGGTGGACTTTCTCGAATACTATCCCCACGCGGTGCAGGACCTGGAGCGGCTTTCCGGCATGACCGCGCGGGGCCGGGGGGTGGGGCTGGTCATCACGCCGAGGCATTTTCCCATCGCCATCCCCTGCGGCGGGATCGCCGCGGCCCTGGCAGCCGGCAACACCGTGATCTTCAAGCCGGCCTCGGACGCGGTCCTGCCGGCCTGGATCCTGTGCCGGTGCTTCTGGCAGTCCGGAATTTCTCGCCAAACCTTGCAGTTCGTCCCCTGTGCGGGCCACGCCCTGGGCGAAGCTCTGGTGGGCCATGGGGAGATCGACTTCGTGATCTTCACCGGGGGCACCGAAACCGCAATGCGGATGCTGGCCCGATCCCCGGGCCTGAACCTGTATGCCGAAACCGGCGGCAAGAACGCCACCATCGTCACTGCCATGGCCGACCGGGGCCAAGCCATCAAGAACGTGGTCGATTCGGCTTTTTCCGACAGCGACCGGAAGTGTTCGGCCACCTCTCTGCTCATCCTGGAAAAGGAGGTCTACACCGATCCCAAGTTCCGCCGTGCCCTGGTGGATGCCGCCGCCAGCCTGGCCGCCGGTTCGGCCTGGGATTTCGAAACCCGCCTGGGCCCCCTGATCCGCCCTCCCGCCCAACCGCTGCAAGACGCCCTGGCAGGCCTCGAACCGGACGAATCATGGGCCTTGGCGCCCAGGCAGCAGGCAGCCAATCCGCGGATCTGGTCTGCGGGAATCAAGTGGGGCGTCTCTGCGGGCAGCCGCACCCATACCAGCAAATTTTTCGGCCCCGTTCTGGGGGTCATGGAGGCCGGCACCCTGGAAGAGGCGGTGAACCTGGCCAATGCCGCCGGCTGCGGCCTGAGCGCCGGTCTGGAAAGTCTCGATGCGCGCGAGCACGCCTACTGGAAAAAGCACATCAGGGCCGGCAACCTCTACATCAACCGGAGCACCACCGGCGCCATGGTCCTGCGCCAGCCATTCGGCGCAACGGGCAAGAGCACCCTCGGTCCGGGACTCAAGGCCGGCGGTCCGGATTACGTCGCGGCCCTGATGCACTTCGAAGAAACCGGACCGCCCCCGGACGGCCCCCTGGCCACCGACTCGCCCTGGCTGCAGCGGGCCGACGCCTTGCAGCGCCGGCTGCACTGGGGGCGGTACCCGGAGATGGCCGGGGACCTGAGCCGCCTGGTACGGGCCGTCAAAAGCTACCTTTACCGCATGGAAACCTGGTTCGGCCGGGAAATGGATTTCTTCCACCTGCGCGGGCAGGACAACATCTACCGCTACAAGCCTCTCGGCCGCGTGGTGGTCCGGCTCCACACCGACGACACCCTCTTCGAGGTCCTGGCCCGCTGCGCCGCAGCCCGGATCGCCGGCAATCGCGTCGAGCTGAGCCGGCCGCCGGGCCTTGCCGATGAGGTGGCCGGCTTGCTTGACGATCCGGCGCTGGCCGGTTTTCTCGACGCGCTGCAACGTATCGAGGAAGACGACCCATCCCTGGCGGCGCGCCTGGGCGATATCGACCGGGTGCGCTACGCCGCCGCCGACCGGGTGCCGGCCGCCGTACTCGCCGCCGCAGCGGCCCGTGGGGTCTACATCGCCCGCACCCCGGTGCGCATGGAAGGCCGCCTGGAGCTGCTCCACTACCTGCAGGCCCAGAGCATCTGCCACAATTACCACCGCTACGGCAATCTGGGTGAAAGGGCCTTGGGAGAATAAATACTAAAAACCTGTCACCTTCCGGTTGCCTTTTACCCCCTGAGGCCTTATGGATCAATTCAAGGTCATGGCAACATCTTCTTTACACGATACAGGAGGCAGGGGATGGCGGAACAGGCACTCATCGTGGTGGACATGCTCAACGATTTCATCGAGGAAGGCGGGGCCCTGGACTGCGGGCCGGCGGCCCGGGCCATCGTACCCTTTATCGGGACGCGGCTCGACGCCTTTCGCCGGACCGGCGACCCGGTGATCTTTCTTTGCGACGCCCATGCCCCGGACGATCGGGAATTCGAAAAATTCCCGCGCCACTGCGTGACCGGCACCCGGGGCGCCGAGATCATCCCGGCCCTGGCCCCCCTGGCCGGTGAGACGGTGATCGCCAAGACCCGTTACAGCGGTTTTTATGGCACCGACCTGGAACGGATACTGGCAGCCGAAGGGCTCGGAACGGTGGAAGTGGTGGGTGTTTGCACCTCGATCTGCGTCATGGACACGGTGGGCGGGCTGGCCAACCGGGACTACCGCGTCCGCGTGCCGGCCGACGGGGTGGCCGACTTCGACCCCCGGATGCACGCCTTTGCCCTCAAACGGATGAAGCAGCTCTACGGTGCCGAGGTGAGTTAACATGAATTCGAACCCCGAAGCCGATACGGCAAACGCTTCCGGACGCGCCCTGCCCCTGTTTACCGATCTTTACGAACTGACCATGGCGGCCGGCTACCATGCCCACCGGATTGGAGGCGAGGCGGTCTTTTCGGTCTATGTGCGCCGGGACCGGCTGCCGCGCGGGTTCCTGGTGGCCGCCGGGCTGGCTGAGCTGCTGGCCGAGCTGGCCGCCTTCCGCTTCAGTGAACCAGACATCGCCTACCTCGATGCGACCGGATTGTTTCCCCGCCCCTTTCTGGATTCGCTGCCCGGGCTGCGCTTTAGCGGCACGGTGCGGGCCATGCCCGAGGGGACGGTTTTTTTTCCGGACGAACCGATCCTGGAGATCACGGCCCCGATCCTCGAGGCCCAGCTCCTGGAGACCTTCGTGCTCAACGTCCTGGGAACCGAAACCATGCTGGCGTCCAAGGCGGCCCGCTGCATGCACGTGGCCGCAGGGCGGCCCCTGGTCGATTTCGCCCTGCGCCGCACCCAGGGCCTGGACGCGGGGATGAAATTCGCCCGGACCAGCCACATCGCCGGATTCGTCGCCACCAGCAACGTGCTGGCCGGACGCGCCTACGGAATCCCGGTGTCCGGAACCATGGCCCACTCCTTCGTGACCGCTTTCGACACCGAAGCGGACGCCTTCCGGGCCTACGCCCAGCTTTTCCCGGATTCTTCCACGTTTTTGATCGACACGTACGACACCCTCGAGGGAGCTCGCACCGCGGCCCGGGTGGGCCGGGAGATGGCGTCCCGCGGCCTTCGCCTGCGCGGGGGTACGCCTGGACAGCGGTGACATGGTCGAATTGAGCCGCCAGGTGCGCGCCATCCTGGACGACGAGGGATTGACGGATGTGGAGATCTTTGTCAGCAGCGGGTTCGACGAGTTCAAGATCGCCGACACCCTCGCTGCCGGGGCGCCCATCGACGGATTCGGCGTGGGCACCCAGGCGGGCGTCTCATCCGACATGCCGTTTCTGGACATCGTCTATAAACTGGTGCGCTTCGACGGCCGGCCGATCCGCAAGTTTTCCGCCGGCAAGAAGACCCTGGCCGGGGCCAAGCAGGTCTTCCGGCATACGGATGGTGAGGGGCGTTTTGTGCAGGACATCATCGGCACGGCCGGCGAGACCGTCTCCGGCGCGGCCCCGCTGCTGGAAACCGTGATGTCCGGCGGCAGGATCGTCGCAGACCAGCCCGATCTGACAGCCATTCGCGACCGCTGCCGCCTCCAGCTGTCCTTGCTGGACGACCGCTTCAAGAAAATCCGCGAACCGGACGTCTATCCGGTATCCATCAGCCCCGGCCCTGCAAGCCTTCCAACCCCAACCGGCGGATTGAAACGCCCGCCTTTTCCCGGTTTGCGGGATGCAGGCCTCGTACCTATCCGGCCCGATCGGTGGGCAAAACCGCCCGGGCTTCCTGCCACGGCCGTGCCTGGGCCCGGCCCACGGCCGGATCGACGAGCACGCCGCCGGTGCACACCAGCGCGCGGCGCAGATCCGCACAGTGTTCCAGGGCCGCCAGGATCCCCTTTTGAGCCAATTTCATCAGGTAGGGGAGCAGGCTGCGGCTCAGGGCTGCCGAGGCTGCCGGCGCCACGAGGCTTGGGATGTTGGGTACCGCGTAGTGCAGGATCCCGTCGACACTGAACACCGGGTCCTCGTGGGAAGTGAGCCGCTCCACCGTCTCCACGGCCCCGCCGATGGTGGCCGACACATCCACGATGACCCGGCCCGGCTGCATGCGTTTCACGGTGGCCCGCTCCACCAGGTGGACCGGGCTGCGGGCCGGCAGCCCAGCGGTGTTGATCACCAGATCGGCCGCGGCCACGGCGTCCGCCAGCCCGTCATTGGGCATGGAGTGCAGAACCACGTTGCCCGGCAAAAGGGTCCTGAGCCGGGCCAGGCGATGGACGTCGATCTCGAACAACTCGACCGCAATGCCCAAATCGGCCGCCTGCAAGGCGGCGGCCGTGCCGGCTGTGCCCCCGCCCAGGACCACCAGCCGCTGCGGATCAACGCCTCCCAGAAGGTCCC
>CAXXWC010000017.1:0-70774 GCA_963668645.2 Desulfobacterales bacterium | reverse complement strand
GGCCTTATCGCGCTGGGCGTTGGCCTTGAGCCGCCGCCAGTGCTCCATGCGCTGGGCCACCGTCTTTTCGTAGCCCCTCTGGCTGGGCCGGTAGAAGATCTTGCGCAGCGATTCGGGCAGGTACTCCTGGGGGGTGTAAGCCTCCTCGAAGTCGTGGGCGTAGCGGTATCCGTTGCCGTAGCCCAGCTCCTTCATCAGGCCGGTGGGAGCGTTTCGGATGTGCAGCGGCACCGGCAAGGTGCCGGTTTCGCGAATCGTGCGCTGCACCTCGCCGTAGGCGCTGTAAAGCCGGTTGCTCTTGGGGGCCGTGGCCAGGTAGATGGCGGTTTGAACCAGGGCCAGCTCCCCCTCGGGGCTGCCCAGCAGCCGGTAAGCCTCCACCGCCGCCATAGCCTGGTTGAGGGCGAAAGGGTCGGCCAGCCCCACGTCCTCCGAAGCAAAGCGCACCATGCGCCGGGCCACGTAAAGGGGATCCTCGCCCGCGGCCAGCATGCGCCCCAGCCAATATACGGCCGCATCCGGATCGCTGCCGCGCAGGCTCTTGTGGAGCGCCGAGATCAGGTTGAAGTGCTCTTCGCCGTTCTTGTCGCAAATCAGGACCTTGTGCTGCAGAGCGTTTTCCACACAGGCCAGATCGATGGTGAAAGCGGCATCAGCCCCCTCCTCGCCTTCCGGTGCAGCCAGGGCCGCGGCGATATCGAGGCTGTTGAGGGCATGGCGCACATCGCCCTGGGCCGCGGCGATCAGGTGCTCCATGGCTTCCGGGGTCAAGATGAAAGAACGCCGGCCCAGACCGCGTTCCGGGTCTGCCAGGGCCCGCTCCAGGATCAGGCGCACCGCTTCGGGAGCCAGGGCCTTGAGGACGATCACCCGGCAGCGGGACATGAGGGCCGGGATTACTTCAAAGGAAGGATTTTCGGTGGTAGCCCCGATCAGGGTGATCAGACCGCTTTCCACGTGATGCAGGAAAGCGTCCTGCTGGGCCTTGTTGAAACGGTGGATCTCGTCGACGAAAAGCACGGTGCGGCGCCGGTGAAACTGGCGCTGCTGGCGCGCCTCCTCGATAACCTCGCGGATCTGGCGCACCCCGGAGAGCACGGCGGAAAATTGCACGAAATATGCCTGGGTGGTCCGGGCCAGCATCCGCGCCAGGGTCGTCTTGCCGCAGCCCGGAGGCCCCCAGAGGATCATGGAAAAAATCCGGTCCCGGACCACGGCGTTGCCGATCAGGGTCCCGGGCCCGACGACGCTTTCATGGCCCAGAAATTCGTCCAGGTTGCGGGGCCGCATCCGCTCGGCCAGCGGGATCGCCCCCTGGCCCTGGCGGGCCGCCTGTTCGAACAGGTCCATCGACGATGGCTCTCCGCTGGCCTTGCCCCGGATCATGGCGCCCGGGTTGAAGTTCAGTCACTTCCCGCTTGAGTCTTTTTTTCTCTGGATCCGCGGCCGCCGCTTCGGCCTGCCCTTGGCCCCAAAATCGATCCGGCCACTGCGCTGGCGGAACACCAGGCGCAGCGGCGTCCGGTCGAGTCCAGACGCCGCTCGGATCTGATTGACGAGATAGCGCTGGTAGGAAAAATGAACCGCCTCCGGGAAATTGACGAAGGCCACGAAGGTCGGCGGCCGGGTCCTCACCTGGGTGGCATAGTAGAACTTGAGCCGCTTGCCCTTGTGCAGGGGCGGCACCGTGCGGGTGACGGCCTGCTCGAAAATCTTGTTGACCTGACCGGTGCCCAGCCGCGCCTGATACTGATCGAACACGGTGTCGACCAATGGAAAAATCCGCTGCACACGCTGGCCGGTTTGGGCCGAGACGGTGAGCATGGGTGCAAAGGCCAAAAACTTGGCCGCATCTTTAAGCTGAAGCTGGAAGCGCCGGGTGGCGCCCGGATCGCGCGGCACCAGATCCCACTTGTTGACCACGAAAATACAGCCGCAACCGCGGTCATAGGCATAGCCGGCAATGCTCACGTCCTGTTCGGCAATCCCTTCCGAGGCGTCCAGCAACACCAGGGCCACATCGCAGCGCTCCAGGCTGCGCAGGGCCTTGATCACCGAAAATTTCTCGATTTTGGCGGATACTTTCCCTTTGCGCCGAATTCCGGCCGTATCGATAAGCAGGTACTCCTTGCCGCCGCGGGTCAACCGGGTGTCGATGGCATCGCGGGTCGTCCCGGGCCGGTCGCTGACCACCAGCCGTTCCTGGCCCAGGATCCGGTTGATGAGAGACGATTTGCCCGTGTTGGGCCGTCCCACCACGGCAATGCGTATCGCCTCGTCGGTGCCGCTGTCTTCGTCACCAGCCGCTCCGGAAAGATGCGCCACAAGCTCGTCCAGAAAATCGGGGACCCCATAACGGTGCTCGGCCGATACGGGATGGAGCGTCTCCAGGCCCAGGGCATAAAACTCGTACAGGGCCGACTCTTGGGCCTCCCCGTCGATCTTGTTCACCGCGTAGAGCACCGGCCGGGAATGGTCCCGCAGCCGGGTCACCAATTCGCGGTCAAAGGGTGTCACGCCGCTGCGCCCGTCGAAAAGCACCACCACAAGATCGGCTTCGGCAATGGCATGGTCCACCTGGGTGCGGATCTGGGGAGCAAAGGCGTCCGCATCGGAGTGCAGAAAGCCCCCGGTGTCGACCACCGTAAAAGCGACCCCCTGCCAGACGGCTTCGCCGTAAAGCCGATCCCGGGTGACGCCGGGAAAATCGTCCACCAGGGCGTCGCGCGTCCGGGTAAGGCGATTGAAGAAGGTCGACTTGCCAACGTTGGGCCGTCCCACGATAGCGACAATAGGTTTCATAGCGGCCAGCTATACTGCGGGCAGGGAAAGGATGTCAAATACGGATTGCTGGCAGACTCCGCCCGGACTTGACGGCGATGGGCCGAACCCGGTACTAGTGGGCCTGATTCGGGATAACGATACTCCCTACCAAGCCTTTTTGAGTCAAAGGAGCCTCTGTAATGCCTGCAAAAAAAATCTTTTCCCTCTCTTCGATTATCCTGGCGGGCGCTTTTTTGCTGGCCGCCTGCGCCAGCACGGATTATCTGCCGGTCCGCTACCAATTGCCGGGCAGCGCCGCGGACCTGGGCGGCAAACAGGTGGTTCTGGAAATCATCGACGCCCGTCCCCAGGCAACGATCTTCGGCCCTTCCATGCAATCCAACTTCAGGCATTTCACCGGCAACTTCGCCCTGCGGGTGGCCCGGGACGATTCCAACGGGATCATGATGGGGGCCTACGATCTGAGAGGATTGTTTCGCGAAGCGCTGGCCCAGCGGCTCAAGCAAGCCGGAGTGGCGGTGGTGACCGCGCAAACCCCCGAGGCTGCGCGCATGACCGTTACCCTGACCCGCTTCGCCCTGCGCCAGGACAGCGTCAAGTGGTATGCCGACATCGCCTATCAGGCCGAGCTGGGCCGCCTCGAAACCCTCAAGGCCTCCCAGAGCATCAGCGGCACCGAGGAGCGGTTGAGGATGCCGGGCAGCAAAAACGTCGAGACGGTGCTCGGCGACATCTTCACCACCATGATCAATCGCCTCGACCTGGACAAGCTCTTTTCCGCAGCGCGCGTGTGAACGGATCGAGCCCCGGAAGCACCGGGCCGGGATCCGGTCTGCGTTTCTAGGCGGGCCGGTCCGCGTCGGGCGTATCGAGACAGTACCCCCTTGCCAACCGGCCATAGGCCTTGACCTGATCGTCGATCCAGGCCTCGTCGCGATCCAGTTCGGCCGCCATGATGCGCGCCACGGCCGGCGCCATGGCAAGGCTGGCCCGGGCATCGAGCAGCAGGGCCCGGGTGCGGCGGGCCAGCACGTCCTCCACGGTGCGGGCCATCTCTTCGCGTACGGCCCAGACCACCTCGGCCGGCGTATAGGGCAGGTTGGGGCTCAGGGGACGGGCCAGGTCCGGATCGGCGCGCATCATCTTCTTGAGATAAACCGCATCCGATCCATAGACGTGCAGCGGATCATGCCGGTCCACGTTTTTAAGCCAGGAGTGAATCCGCAGCTGTTTAGTGACGCATTCGTGTTCCTTCAATCCGGCCACCAGCATGGCCTGGTTGACCGTGTCCTCGGCCATCTTGCGGTAAGTGGTCCACTTGCCGCCGGTAATGGTCACCAGGCCCGAGGCCGACACCAAGAGAAAATGATCCCGTGAGATGGCTGCCGTCGACTTGTTCTGGCCCGTTGCCACCAGAGGTCGCAAGCCGGCAAAGACGCTGAGCACATCGGCACGGCTCGGATCCTGGGTCAGGTAGCGGGCCGCATGCTGGAGCACGAACTCGACCTCCTCGTCCAGGGGCAAAGGTTCGAGAACCGGCTTGGCCACCGGGGTATCGGTGGTGCCCACTACCACCCGGTCGTGCCAGGGAACGGCGAAAAGGACCCGGCCGTCCTCGGTCTGGGGCACCATGATGGCGCTGTCGCCCGGCAGGAATTTTTTGTCCAAAACGAGGTGGATTCCCTGGCTGGGGGTGATCAGGGGCCGGGTGTACGGATCGTCCAGGGCCAGCAGCCCGTCGGCGAAGACACCGGTGGCGTTGACCACCACCCGGGCGTTGATCTCGTAGTCGCGACCGCTTTCCAGGTCCCTGGCGGCCACCCCCTGGATCATCTCCCCGGATTTGAGCAGCCCGACCACCGGCATGTAGTTGATCGGCACCCCGCCGTGGTCCACGATGGTCTGGGCCAGGTTGACGGCCAGGCGCGAATCGTCGAACTGGCCGTCGTAGTAAATCACCCCGCCGCGCAGGCCATGGGGTTCCAGGGTCGGTATCCGCGCCAGGGTTTCGGCCCGGGTGAGCCACTTGGAAGGTCCGAGACCCAGCCGGCCGGCCAGAAGATCGTAGACCTTCATCCCCGCGCCGTAAAAAGGGCCGTCCCACCACTCGTAGTTGGGCACGATGAAGGACTGGTGGCTGACCAGATGGGGAGCGTTGTGCAGCATCAGCCCGCGCTCGTGCAAGGCCTCGATCACCAGGGCCACGTTGCCCTGGCGCAGGTAGCGCACCCCGCCGTGGACCAGCTTGGTACTGCGGCTGGAGGTCCCCTTGGCAAAATCGTGCTGTTCAAGCAGCAGGGTGCGATATCCGCGGCTGGCCGCGTCCACCGCCACCCCCAGCCCGGTGGCTCCCCCGCCCACCACGATCATGTCCCAGTAGCCCTCGTGGGCCTCCAGGGCCCTTAGCATTTCAGAACGATCCATCTAACGCCTCCCGGATTAAAGAGCAGACTGATCAGACCGATCGGGCGGATCGGACGGATCAGACATAGTCAAAGCGGCAAACGGCCATCGCACCGCACCGCCTTACACCCCGGCGGCCTTGAAGGCCTCGCCCACCATGGCCCGGGCCTCCTGCTGGATCCTTGCCAGGTGGGTCTCGTCGACGAAGCTTTCCGCATAGATCTTGTAGATGTCCTCCGTACCCGAAGGCCGGGCCGCGAACCAGCCGTTGTCCGCCACCACCTTGAGCCCGCCGATGGGCGCCCCGTTTCCCGGGGCCCGGGTAAGCACGGCCCGGATCGGCTCGCCGGCCAACTCGCTGGCCCGGATCGATTCGGCCGCCAGATCCTCGAACACGGCCCGCTGGACCACCGAGGCCGGCGCATCGATGCGCCGGTAGACCGAATGGCCGAAGCGCACCTCGAAATCCGCATATATCTCGAACGGGTCCTTTCCCGTACGGGCCATGATCTCGGCCGCCAGGAGCCCCATGATGATCCCGTCCTTGTCCGTGGTCCAGACCGTACCGTCGCGGCGCAAAAAGGCCGCTCCGGCGCTCTCCTCGCCGCCGAAACCCAAACGCCCTTGCAGCAGCCCTTCCACGAACCATTTGAAGCCCACCGGCACCTCCACCAGGGACCGGCCCAGATCGGCGGCGATCCGGTCGATCATCGAGGTCGATACCAGGGTCTTGCCCACGGCGGCCGAGCCCGGCCATTCGGGCCGGTGTTGAAACAGGTAGCCGATGGCCACGGACAGAAAATGGTTGGGATCGAGCAGGCCACCGGACCGGGTGACGATGCCGTGGCGGTCGGTGTCCGTGTCGTTACCAAAGGCGATGTCGAAGCGGTCCTTGAGGCCGATGAGCCGCTGCATGGCATATGGCGAGGAGCAATCCATGCGGATCTTGCCGTCCTTGTCCAAAGTCATGAAGGCGAAGGTCGGATCGATCCGGGGGTTGACCACTTCCAAAGACAGGCCGTAGCACTCCGCAATGGGTGCCCAATAGGCCACCGCCGAACCGCCCATGGGATCCACAGCCAGTTTCAAGCCGGCCGAACGGATAATCTCCAGGTCCACCACCCGGTCCAGGTCCTTCACATAGGGCGTGATGTAGTCGTAGGCATGGGTGGTATCGGCTTTCATGGCCCGGGCCAAAGGGATGCGTCGCACCTTGTCGACGCCTGCGGCCAGAATGGCGTTGGCCCGCTGGGCGATCGCCGCCGTCGCGCCGGTATCCGCCGGCCCTCCGTTGGGCGGATTGTACTTGAAGCCGCCGTCCTCGGGCGGGTTGTGGGACGGGGTGATCACGATCCCGTCGGCCAGCCCGGACGACCGGTCGCGATTGTGTGTCAAGATGGCATGCGAAATCACCGGCGTGGGGGTGTAGCCCAGGTCCCGCTGGACCATGACCGTCACACCGCCGGCCGCCAGCACCTCAAGGGCCGTAGCCAGGGCCGGCTCGCTCAGGGCGTGGGTGTCCATGCCCAGAAAGAGGGGTCCCCCGATGCCAGCGGCGTGCCGGTACTCGCAAATCGCCTGGGTGATGGCGAGGATATGCCCCTCGTTGAAGCTTCCTTTAAGAGACGACCCCCGGTGGCCCGAAGTGCCGAAAGACACCGGTTCAAGCGGGTGGTCCGGCTCCGGGCGCCGGGTGTAGTAGGCCGATACCAGCCGGGGGATGTTTGCCAGGTCTTCGGGCCGGGCCGGTTGGCCGGCCATGGGGTGCAGCGCCATGTAACCTCCTTGGAGGATCGTTTCTCGGTTGACAGCCGCCTGAGCCCCCCAAATGTAAAATGTATTAGCACTCTCTTCAACCCGATAGTTCACTCCCGGCCCCTCTGCGAACGTTTCCGGTTCAGCCGGCTGAAGGCGGGTCAGCGGTTGTGACAATTTCCAGTTGACAACCCCGGTATGAGTTGGCATAAAAAGCATCATACAAAACAGGGTTCCACGATATGAAACAAGATGAGCGGGTCAATTCCGTCGAAAAAGCGTTGCGAATTCTGCTCTCCTTTCAGTCCGAGCAGCCCACCTGGGGGGTGCGGGAGCTGAGCACCCACTTGGGGTTCAGTCCTGCCACGGTTCAGCGTCTTTTGCAGTCGTTGAAAAGCAACGGATTCGTGGCCCAGGACCCCGTCAGCCGCAAATACCATCTGGGAGTGGTTTTCTACCGCTTTGTCAACACCTTGAAAGGCACCTACCCCGTCGCCCGGGCCAGCCAGCCCTTCCTCCAGAGCCTGGCGACAGCGACCGGCGAGACGATTCACCTGAACATCATCGAGGGAACCGACCGGGTTTGCATCGATACCATCGAATCACCCCAGGCCCTCAAGGCTTCCATGCCCATCGGCAGCCGTTCGCCCCTTTACGCCGGCGGATCGTCCAAATGCCTGCTGGCCTTCTGGGACGAAGACCATCGCGAACGATATCTCAAGGAGTTCACGACCCTGCCCCCCTTTACCGACCGTACGGTCGCGGATCTGGACACCCTGCGCCAGGAGTTGGCGCAGATCGCAGCCCAGGGCCATGCCGAAAGCCTCGGTGAGCGCAACCGCGGCCTGGGATCGCTGAGCGCCCCGATTTTCGATCACCACGGCCAGCTACTGGCTTCACTGAGCCTGGCGATCCCTGAAATCCGCTACCAGGATGCGGTCCACCGGGAATTTTGTATCCGGGAGCTGAAAAAGGCCGCGCACGCTTTTTCCAGGATCATGGGCTACGACGACAGCCAGCAAGAACCGATCCCATACCCCTGACACAGGAGACTTTGATGCAGTTGAATTCGAAACCGTTGAGCGACATCACCGTCCTGGACCTTTCGCGGGTTCTGGCCGGCCCCTACGCCACCATGGTACTCGGTGACCTGGGGGCCGACGTGATCAAGATCGAGCGGCCCAAGTTCGGCGACGACACGCGCCACTGGGGCCCGCCCAACGCCGGCGGCGAAGCGGCCTATTACCTTTTCGTCAACCGCAACAAGCGCAGCCTGACGGTAAACCTCAAAGACCCCCGCGGCCAGCAGATCATCCGCGATCTGGCGCGCACCAGCGACATCGTCATCGAAAACTACATCGTGGGCACCCTGGACAAGATGGGCCTCGGCTACCAAGACCTCAAAAAAGAGAATCCCGGCATCATCTACTGCTCGATCACCGGCTTCGGCCAGGACGGCCCTTACAAGGACAAGGCGGGGTACGACTTCATGATCCAGGGCATGGGCGGCATCATGAGCTTTACCGGACCGCCCGAGGGGCCCCCGATGAAAGTCGGTGTCGCCATCGTGGACATCACCACCGGCCTGTTTGCCGTCAACGCCATACTGGCGGCCCTGCGCCATCGGGAAAAGACCGGCAAGGGCCAATACATCGACATGGCCCTGCTCGACTCCACCCTGGCCTGGCTGGCCAACGTGGGCAGCAACTACCTGATCTCGGGGGTCAACCCCACCCGCTGGGGCAACGCCCATCCCAACATCGTCCCCTACGAACCGTTTTTGACCCGGGACGGCACCTACATCGCCCTGGCGGTGGGCAACGATTTGCAATGGCAGAAGTTCTGCGAGCTGGCCGGTCTCAACGGCCTGGCCACCGATCCGCGTTACGCCACCAACCCCGAGCGGGTCAACAACCGCAAAGCCCTCATCCCCCTGGTGGCCGAAGCGATGCTCAAGAAGCCCGGCGACGAGTGGCTCACCGAACTGAACAGACTGCGCATCCCCTGCGGCCCCATCAACACCCTGGACCGCGTCTTTGCCGATCCCCAGGTCCTGTTTCGCCGGATGGTGGCCGAGGTGCCGCACCCCACCGCCGGAACGGTCAAGATGGTGGCCAGCCCGATGAAGATGAGCGAAACGCCGTGCGAAATCCGGCGCCACCCGCCTCTGCTCGGGGAACATACCGAGGAGATCCTGCGCCAGCGCCTCGAGCTGGACACCGCGCAGATCCGATCATTGAAGGAAACCGGCGTAATCTGAAAACCGTCATATTAAACGCCGCGGCCCGAGGATGCGGCAACTTAACTCTAAATTCA
The DNA here is from genome assembly GCA_963668645.2 of Desulfobacterales bacterium. Classification (GTDB taxonomy): domain Bacteria; phylum Desulfobacterota; class Desulfobacteria; order Desulfobacterales; family UBA2174; genus UBA2174. The sequence continues at coordinate 61,516 of CAXXWC010000017.1, read as the reverse complement.
TCGCCTCAAGGAGGGACCCCATGGATTTCAAGCTTTCCAAAGACCTCGAAATGCTGCGCGATGCGGTACGCGAATTTGCCGCCAAGAAGATTGCCCCCAATGCCGATGCCTGGGATGCCGAGCATCACCTGCCTTATAAAGAAGTGATGAAGCCGATGGGCCAGCTCGGGTTTTTCGGCACCGTGATCCCCGAGCAGTACGGCGGCGAGGACATGGGCTGGCTGGCGGCCATGATCGTCACCGAGGAAATTGCCCGGGCTTCGAGCTCGCTGCGGGTCCAGGTCAACATGCAGACCCTCGGCTGCGCCTTTACCATCTTCAACTACGGCAGCGAGGAATTGCGCCGCAAATACATCGAAAAACTCGTCAAGGCCGACTACGTGGGCGGGTTCGCCATCACCGAACCGGATGCCGGCTCGGATGTCATGGCGCTGACCTCCACCGCCGAGGACAAGGGCGACCACTGGCTGCTCAACGGTTCCAAGACCTGGATCTCCAACGCCCCGGTGGCCGACGTGCTCATCTACTACGCCTACACCGACCGCAACGCCGGGTCCCGCGGCCTTTCGGCCTTCGTGCTCGAACCGAAAAACTTCAACGGGGTCAAGACCTCGGCCCTGGAAAAAATGGGCTCCCACTCCAGCCCCACCGGCGAAGTCTTCTGCTCCGACACCCGGGTCCCCAAGGAAAACATCATCGGCAAGCCCGGAGACGGGACCAAGATCGTCTTCAGCTCCCTGAACCAGACCCGCCTTTCAGCCGCCGCCGGGGCCGTGGGCCTGGCCCAGGCCTGCCTGGATGCCGTCACCAAGTACTGCAACGACCGCAAGCAGTTCGGCAAACCCATCGGCACCTTCCAGATGAACCAGGACATGGTGGCCCAGATGGTCTGTGAAATCGAAGCCGCGCGGTTGCTGGTCTACAAGGCCGCCTGGGCCAAGGATCAGGGCCAGCTCAACAACGGGCTGGATGTGGCCGTGGCCAAATACATGTCCGGCGAGGCCGTGACCAAGTGCGCCAACTACGCCATGCGCATACTGGGCGCCTACGGCTATTCTACCGAATATCCCGTGGCGCGCTATTACCGCGACGCACCCACCTACACCATGGTGGAAGGCTCGGCCAACATCTGCAAGTGGATCATCGCCCAGGACCAGCTCGGAATCCGCAAGGCGAACCGGTAGAAGCCTCTACGGCGAGCGGCAGGATGCCGATCGGTCGGATCCGTCCGATCCGTCTGATCGGCCCGATGTTTGCCCGCCCCAACGGTTCAGGAGTCTTTCCATGCCAGACGAACTCGTTGAAAAAACCAGAAAAACCGCGGCCCTCTATTTCGAGGGGGTCAAGGAAGAGGGCCCTTACGCCCTCTGGAAGGCCTTTGACCCGGATCTGGCCAGGGACCTGTCGCTTTTCATCACCGGGCGCATGTATGCCCGCGAGAAGCTGCCCCATCCGACCCGCCAACTGGTCACCGTGGCGGCCCTCACCGTACTGTCGCGGCCCGAGGAGCTCAAGCTCCACATCCATGCAGCTCTCAATGTGGGCTGCACCCCGGCCCAGATCGCCGAGACGATCTTCCAGACCTTCGTCTACGGCGGCATGCCGGCCACCAACACGGCCCTCAAGACCCTGCGGGCCGTGCTGCAGGAACGCGGGGCCTGGCCGCCTTGCGGCGACTTTTCGCCCGATGAGGCATAACCGGCCGCAAGCCCGGGTCGAGGAGGAATTGACGTGAAGGAAGCGATCGAAATCTTTGTGGTGGGTCTGGGCGGCGTCTTCATCGGCATGACCCTGCTCTACACCGCCATCCGCCTCATCTCGCTGGTGGTGGACCGCATGGGCGCCGGCAAGGAAGGGTAAAATGGGAAATCTGGTCGAACTGTTCAAAACATCAGGCTTTTTTTACCTCACCCCCGGCATGTTGATCATGTGGGCGATCGCCTTTGCGCTTCTCTACCTGGCCATTGCCAAGGATTACGAACCGCTTTTGCTGCTGCCCATCGGCTTCGGCATCCTGCTGGTCAACCTGCCCATGGCCGACTTGATGAAGCCCGGCGAAGGGCTGGTCTGGCGCTTCTATCACTACGGTCTCCAGTGGGAGGTAATCCCGCCCCTGATCTTCCTCGGCCTGGGGGCATTGACCGACTTCGGCCCCCTGCTGGCCAATCCGCGGCTCATCTTCCTTGGAGCGGGGGCCCAGGGCGGGGTCTATTTGACCTTTTTCATAGCCCATGCCATGGGATTCGATCTGAAGGAAGCGGCCACCATCGGCATCATCGGAGGGGCCGACGGGCCGACCACGATCTTTCTGGCCACCAAGATGGCCCCCCAGCTGCTGGGAAGCTGCGCGGTAGCGGCCTACTCCTACATGGCCCTGGTGCCGATCATCCAGCCGCCCATCATGAAGCTGCTCACCACCCAAAACGAGCGGCGCATCCGGATGAAGAAGGGGCGCAAGGTCGGCTCGCTGGAAAAGATCCTTTTCCCCGTGGTGGCGGCGATCTTGCTTATTCTGCTGGTACCGCCCTCGGCCCCGCTGATGGCGATGTTCATGCTGGGCAACCTCTTTCGTGAAGCCAAGGTGGTCGAACGGCTCACCAACGCGGCCCAGAACGAACTGCTCAACATCGTCACCATCTTTCTCGGCCTGCCGGTGGGCGCCACCATGAACGCGGAAAATTTCCTTCAACCCCGAGTCCTCTTCATCTTCTTCCTGGGCCTTTTCGCCTTCATGGTGAGCACGGCCACCGGTGTGATCCTCGCCAAGCTGATGAACCTCTTTTCGCGCAACAAGATCAACCCCCTGCTCGGGGCGGCCGGCGTATCCGCAGTGCCCATGGCGGCCCGGGTGGTTCACAAGGTGGGCGCCGAGGCGGACAAGAAAAACTATCTGCTCATGTACGCCATGGGGCCCAACGTTGCCGGGGTGATCGGCACGGTCATCGCCGCCGGCATCTTTTTGACCCTGCTCAACTGAGTGTTTCAAGCCCTGGGGAGCTTAGAGCCGATCAGGAAAAACGCAGTCGCAGTTGAAAAAAACCATGATGTCTGCTTTTGCCTATCACACAGGTAAAAGCGCCAACAACCATCAAAACAAGGAGGAAACCGAAAATGGCGGAAAAGATTCTGGCCCCTTTGGCGGGCAAAGTGATTGCCATCAATATCAAGGTCGGTGACGCGGTGGAAGAAGACGACGAGGCCATGGTCATCGAGGCCATGAAGATGGAAACGGCGGTCTTCGTTCCCTGTAACGGCACGGTCAAGGAAATCCTGGCCAAGGAAGGGGCCATGGTCGAGGAAGACGACGTACTGGCCGTTATCGAGTGATCACAGGGGAAAGATAGGAGTCGCTCATGAGACCGTATTTCGAAAAAATGCCCGATCTGGGACGGGAACTGAAAAAGGGCGAAATCAAGCGCACGGCGGAAAACGTCCAGATCCTCAAGCAGGCCGAGGCCGAAATCGCCGAGGCCGTTGAGGCGGTGCACAACGCCGGCTTTCCTACCGAGAAGATCAACGCCCGCGGCGAAATGACCGTCTGGCAACGACTGGAATACCTGGTGGATCCGGGCACCTGGTGCCCCCTGCACACCCTTTTCAATCCCCTGGAAAACGAAGAGGGCACCACCAACGTCATCGACGGGCTGGGCAAGATCAGCGGCAAGTGGGCCGTGATCATCGGGTTCGACAACAAGGTGATGGCCGGGGCCTGGCTCCCCGGGCAGTCTGAGAACATCCTGCGGGTTACCGATCTGGCCAAGCGGCTCAACGTTCCGCTGATCTGGCTGGTCAACTGCAGCGGGGCCAAGCTGCCCGAGCAGGAAAAATTCTACGCCAACCGGCGCGGCGCCGGCACCCCGTTTTTCCGCCACGCCGAACTCGAGCAGATGGGCATTCCGATCCTGGCCGGCATCTACGGCACCAACCCGGCCGGCGGTGGCTACCAGGGGGTCAGCCCCACGATCCTTTTTGCCCACAAGAACTGTAACATCGCCGTGGGCGGGGCCGGCATCGTCTCCGGGATGGCCCCCAAAGGGGGCTTCGACACCGAAATGGCCGAAACCCTGATCGAAAAGGCCAGGCAGTTCAAAGCCAAGCCCCCCGGATCGGTCAAGGTTCACTATGATCAGACCGGCTTTTTCCGCTACGTCTACGAAGAGGAAAAAGGGGTCCTGGACGGGCTAAAGGAGTTCATGGCCCAGATGCCTTCCTATCATCCAGAGTTTTTCCGGGTCGCCAAGCCCCAGGCCCCGAAGTTCGCGGCCGCGGACATCTACAATCTTTTGCCCATGGAGCCCAAGCGGGTCTACGAATTCGACCAGATCCTGGCGCGCCTGGTGGACGGCAGCGAGCATATGGAGTTTCGCCCGGACTACGGCCCGGAGATCTATACCGGGCTGTGCAAGGTGGACGGATTTCTGGTCGGGTGCATCGGCAACCGCCAGGGGTACCTGGGTAAAGGGTACCCGGAATACGCCGACTACCCGGGCATCGGCGGCAAGCTCTACCGTCAGGGCCTGATCAAGATGAACGACTTCGTGATCCTCTGCGGCCGGGACCGGATCCCGGTCATCTGGTTCCAGGACACCTCGGGAATCGACGTGGGCGACATCGCCGAGAAGGCCGAGCTGCTCGGACTGGGCCAGTCGCTGATCTACTCCATCCAGCAGACCGACGTGCCGATGATGCTGGTGGTGCTGCGCAAAGGCACGGCCGCGGCCCACTACGTCATGGGCGGCCCCACGGCCAATCGCCACAATGCCTTCACCCTGGGCACCGCGGCTTCGGAGATCTACGTGATGCACGGGGAAACCGCCGCCGTGGCCACCTACGCGCGGCGCCTGGTCAAGGAAAAGGATGCGGGCCGGCCCCTGGATCCAGTGATCGAAAAGATGAATCAGCTCGCCAGCGACTACCACGACAAGTCGCGCCCGCTGTTTTGCGCGCGCACCGGGCTGGTCGATGAGATCGTGCCCATCGCCGAGCTGCGCAACTACCTGGTGGCCTTTGCCGGGGCGGCCTACCAGAATCCCAAGTCCATCTGCCCCCAGCACCACTTGATCCTGCCGCGCATGATCAGGGGTTGAAAATCGGCACGGGAAGCGGCGCCGGGCGCCGCTTCCCCGCCCCTCGGGGCGTGGCTTCCGAGAGTGGGGGGCTGATCAATGACGCTCTGTTATCCCCTCGACTGTTGAAACGTCGATCCCCAGGGCCTCGGCCCGTTTGATCCACTGCTTGCGGGCCAGCAGGCGCATGTCCGTCACGCTGTCGGTTTCATCCACGATCTCCATTCCCATCAATGTCTCCACAAGATCTTCAAGCGTCACCAGTCCCTTGGTCCCGCCGTATTCGTCCACGACAACGGCGATATGCTGCCGGGCTTCGAGAAAACGCTCGAACAAAAGTGGAAGGGAGACGGATTCGGGCACGGCCAGGATCTCGCGTTTCAAGGTCTCAAGGGGGGCAGCCCCGCCTTTGCGGGTGTTGGCGATCAAGACGTCGTCCTTGAGGATAAATCCGCTGATCTCGTCGATGTTGGCGCGATACACCGGCAGGCGCGAAAACGGCGAATGGGTGACATGCTTGAGCGCTTCGCCGATAGCCATCGATTCGGGCAGGGCCGCCACCACGGTTCGAGGTGTCATGATATCCACGATTTTCAGGGACTCGAAGCGCAGCAGATTGGCGATCATGCGCGACTCCTTGGTCCGGATCTGTCCGGTCTGTTCACCCACCCGCGCCATGGCCAGAAACTCGTCCCGGCTGAACCGGGGCGCCTGCTTTCCGTCTGCAATCCACCCGGTCAAGCGTTCCGAAATCCAGACGATGGGATACAGGCTCAAGATCAAAAAATGGACGAAGGCCGCCACCGGGCCCGCCAGCTTCAGCCAGTAGACCGCGCCAATGGTTTTGGGCACGATCTCGGAAAGAAAAAGGATCAGCAGGGTCATGACGGCGGAAAAAAGACCGAACCAGACGCTGCCGAAGATCACGTTGGCTTTGGCGCCGGCCCCGATGGCGCCCACGGTGTGCGCAATGGTGTTCAACGTCAAAATGGCGGCCAGGGATCGGTCCACCTCGTCTTGCCGCAGTCGCTTCAAACGCAGGGCCCGCTTGGGCCAGCGCGCGCTGAGACTTTCGATGTAGGAGGGGGTGATGCTCAAAAGCACCGCCTCTGCAACCGAGCAAAGAAACGAAAAAAACAGCGCCAGGCCCATGTAGGCGATCAACAAGAGCACATCCAGATTCAATGGATCAACCCTCCTTTCGCACCGGGGGCAAGCCCGTCCAGGACCTTGTCGTAAACCGGCCCCAGCGACTGCCAGTCATAACCCGTGATGCAACGGCGAAACGATCGTCGGCGCACCGCGTCGATCCCCTCGATCGCCCGGGCCAGCTTTTCCACCAGGTCCTGGAAGTCGTCGTAAAAGACCTCGGGATAGGTTTCACAGGGCACCAGCTCCGGGTAGCTCAAACGCCGCGGCAAAAGCGGATAGCAGCCGCAGTAAAGGGCCTGCACGAGGCTGACGCCGAAAAAATCCTGACGGGAGGTCACCGGTGCGATGTCGGCCCGCCACAGCCAATCGGCGTATTGGGTAAAATCCTTCACATATCCATACCGCACAACCTTGTCTTGCAGCCTATCGCGCGCCGTTTCAAAAACGGGGTGCTCCCGGCGGCAGCCCTCGCCCAAGATCGCCACCCGGAAGTCCACCCCCCGATCATGGAGCGCTAAAAGCGCCTGGACAAATTCCTGCGGGTTCTTATCGTGCTCCCAGCGGTGATTCCAGACGATCAGGGGCGCCCCGCCAAAGGAAGCCTTCCCGTGACTTTCGGCCCCCGCAGCATCCAGGCGCCGAAGATCGACGCCCAGGGGCAGCACCTCGCTTTTGGCGCCGATCAGTGCCACGTTTTCCAGGTCCTGATGATCGGGAAACTGCCTGAGAAAGCGGGGCAATTGATCGAGAAAGCTGCGCCGGTGATAGCCTGAATTGAAAAAGACCCGGTCGGCCGCCAGGGCTGAGCTGTAATTGATAAAAGCGTAGTGTTGGTCGCGCCCCCGGGCCGGATCCGGGTCCCGGGGCGACCAGGGATAGCCCATCTGATTTTCATGGAAATAGACCGCCGTTGGCACCGCGGCGGTTCGGCGCCGCGTCAGGGCCAGAAAGGTGGTCAGATCGAGCATGTCGGTGGCCAGGAGCAGGTCCGGCCGCAGCCCGCTGCCCAGAAAGCGGCGGGCCAGGGTGACGGCCCCGCCGTGCATGCGCCATTTCCAGTAATGACCGCCAAGGCTGAGGATTTCGATCCGGTGCCCGCTGCAGCGGGCATATTCCCCGGCCCAGGCGGCGTGGGAGCCGGCAAAAAAAGGTTCGATGAGGATGATGTGCATAAGCCTCTGAAAATCCCCCGGCCGGGCGGCCAACCTAACGGAGTGTTCGACCGGTCGCAGACATGCTTTAGGCTTTACCTTTACGGGGGCACAACAACGTGTTCACATGGATGTGATATACAGGGCGTATTGGGATAAAGGAAGTGTGTAACTCAACTTTCGGCTTTCGTCGCAAGGTGGTGCAACAGGACTTGCGGTACGAAGCCCGGAAGTTCACCGGAGAAGCATCAAGTTGGGCTACTCACCATCACCGCTGCGCATCTTTTTCGGCATCTCTTCTTTCGAGATGCTCGCCATGTTTCGACGGGGGCTTTTTTATGCCTACCTGTCGGTCTATCTGCGCCATTTTCTCGGCCTGAGCGTCACCGAAACCACTCTTTTCGCCACGCTTCCGATGCTGCTCAACATCGTTTTCCAGACCTTTTGCTGGGGACCGCTTTCCGATCGGTTGCAAAAAAGGCGCACCCTGATCGTGGCCGGTGAAATCCTTGGCGCCTTCGGCACCCTGGGGGTATGGGCCGCCCACCGCCTGCCGTCGACCCCCACCGGCGCCGGTTACGCCATCATCATCGGCCTGTCGGTGGTGGAAATCTTCTGGTCCATGTCCAACGTGGGCTGGAGCGCCCTGATCAGCGACGTCTACCGCGAGATGGACCGCAGCCTGGTCCAGGGGCGCCTGGCCAGCCTGGGAGGAATGGGACGCATCGCGGGGGTCTGGATCGGCGGCATGCTCTACGACGGGTTGGGGGCGCGCTACAACGGCTGGGGTTTTGAAAACGGGGTCCTTTTTGCCGTGGCCTCGGCCGTGATGCTGCTGTCGGTTTTGCCCATGCGCATGGTTCCCGAAGGCGGGATCGGCCAGCCGGCTGCCGGCCCTGATCCCCAAGCCCCGACGGCTGCCGCTGCCCATGCAAACGATCGCATCTTCTTCCTGTTTCTGATCGCCATGGTCCTGATCAACTTCGGACGCAACGCCATCGTGGTCATGGTCAGCCAGTTTTTGACCCTGGAATCCGGCCTGGCGGTTTCCAGCCGGATTTTGGCCGACATCTTCAACACCCAGTCGGCCGCCATGATTGTTACCGGCCTGTTCACCGGCGCCCTTGCCCGCCGCCTGGGAAACGGCAACACCGTGATGCTCGGCACGGCCACGGCCATCGCATCCTTGTTGATTCTGGCCCTGAGCCTCGATGCGACCATGATGTACCTGGCCCACGCCCTGCGCGGGTTTGCCGACGTCACCATCCTTGCCGCAGCCTACAGCTTCGCCTCGACCCTGATGCCGCCCGAACGCCGGGCGCGCCGTTTCGCATGGTTCAATGCAACCTTTTTCCTCTCCTGGGGGGTGGCCGGCACCCTCATCGCCGGCCCCTTGACCGACCTGCTGATCCGGCGCGGCATATCCGAAATCGGCGCCTATCAGAGCGCCTTTGCCGTTGCCGCCGTCATGACCCTGGCAGGGATGGTGCTCTTAGCAGTGCTGCTTTACGCCGTTTTACCCCGCACCGGGGCCGAGCCCGAGCCGGCCCGGGTGCAAACCGGTTGATTCAAACGGCCGTCGCCGCTTATAATGGCGAAAACAAACAATAAACAAACTCAGGAGCTGGCATGGACTTCAAACATCACATCATGACCGCCTGGAATCTGACCCTGAACAACATCGTATCCCTGATCCTGCTGACCCTGGTCATGATCGCCATCAGCACCCTGACGCTGGGCATCCTGGCCCCGGTATTGATGGCCGGCTACACGCAAAGCCTGCTGCAACTGATGCGCAGGGGCCGCGAACCGCGGGTGCAGGATCTGTTCAGCCACATGAACCTGTTCCTGCCCCTGCTCGGGTTCGGCATCGCGGTCTTGCTGGCCACCGCCATCGGATTCACGCTCCTTTTCCTGCCCGGGATCGTCGTCCTGGCGGCCGTGGCCTTTTGCTGCATCTATATGATCCCGCTGATGACCGACAGCGGCTTGGGGCTGGTCGAGGCGGTGAAGGAAAGCTACGCCATGGCCCGGCGCGGTGCACTGGTGGACCACGTGGTGGTGGTCATTTTGTTCGCGGCCATCAACATGATCGGCGGAACGGTCTTTATCGGCGTGCTGTTTACCCAGCCGCTGGCCATTCTCTTCTTGCTTTCCACTTATGAAGAAAAAACCCGGACCGTCACGCCGCCGTCGCCTCCCGGGTCTGAGGCCGGGCGATAATCCGATCTGCAAGCTGATTTTCAGCTCCGGATGGAGGACTTTTAGGGAAAAAATGAATCTTCAAAAAATTTCGTTTGACAAGATTTCTAAATGAAGTATGTTATCGCACTAACCACCAAGGGTGCACTATAGCTGTTTGCCCCGGCTCCAGGCTAGAGGAAGACCATTTGCGAAAGTGGCACCTCGAGTTGGAACAATGGTAACTTAGAACAATCAGGAGGATGTCACAATGGCAAATGGTATCGTAAAATGGTTCAACGATCAGAAAGGCTACGGCTTCATTCAGCAGGAAGACGGACCGGATGTATTTGTTCATCATTCAGGGATCAACATGGCCGGTTTCAAAAGCCTTAAAGAAGGCGACCAGGTGACCTTTGACATCGAGCAGGGCCGCAAAGGACCTGCCGCGGTCAACGTAAACGTAGTCTGATTAAGCCGTTTGCGAAGCTTTAGGGGGCATCCCGCTACATAAAAACGGGATGCCCCTTTTTATTATGTTTTTTCCGGTTCACACCGCCTTTGCCGAAAACGGCCGGCGATGCAAGTGGCCGCCAGGCCTTCAACCGCAGTGACCAGTTCGGGCAGGGAAATGGTCTGGTTGAAGCCGCCCAAATGCGGACCGGTAAGCACGGTCAGGTCCTGTTCGCCCTGGCGCTGGGCCTCGATCTGTTCGGCCGTAAACCCCCTCCGGTCCAGAAAAGAACGAAACTGCGCGCGGCTCATGGCCTGCTGGTCAGCCACCCGCAGGACTTCTTCCATGTGACGATCCACGCCCATCTCGTCGATCATGCGGGCCGCCAATCCTTCGGGGTCCAGCGGCAGCTCTGCTTCGTCGTTTCCCCCGACAAATCCCCTGTAGTAGCCGTGAAAAACCGCTTTAATGGTGCGTACCAGCAGATCCGGGTCGAACAGATCCCGCGCATCCACCGGTTCCCCGTTCGCAAGACGCCCCATGCGCCCGGCATCCCCGGCGCGAAAATAACTGCCCGCCACCAGCAGAAGACTTAAAAAATGATTGCCCAGATGGCGGTAAAGGTGAAGCGGAGGGCCGCAAAATTCGATCAGATGCTCGAAATCACGCAGCCCGGCCGGCCCCCAGTTGGGATAAGCGCACGAAGCCAGCCAACGGTCGAGACGGCCGCCGCGGAACCATTCATAGCGCCCCGCATCCCGCCGGCGCTGGCGCTGTACACGGTTGTGAAACAATGGGATGGGCGCTTCGTGAACGATCCCTTCACCGGCCAGGGTCCCCATGAGCCGGGCTGCGCGGGACATGATTTCGACAAAGGCCCCGGGCGATGGGCGCTGTGCACCGCGCGCATCGTTGGGATAAACGAAATAGCTCTCCGGAGCCAGGTAGCAGACGGCCCATCCTTCCGGGTGGATGTCTGCGCGGCGCGCTCCAGGCCACGGCAGCCTTGCGATGCGAACCAGATGGATGCCGTCGAATTCAAGGGGAACCGGCACCTCGAAGCGGCAATCGAAATGCGGCGAGGCCCCGGCCAGCCAGGTCATCCAGGCACACTCGCGGGCCAGATCATCCGGATCCTGCCCGGCCAGCGCCTGCTTGACCACCAGGATGTGACCGGCCATACCGTCGCGCACCAGCAGGCTGCGGCCTTTGGACTCCAGCCTCAGCGGTCCTCTCATCCCGGCCCGGCCCGGGATTTCTGACCAGGAGATCGACCGGTCGCCTCGGCAGACCGGCGGCAGCCTTGAGGATCCGGTTCTTTTCAGACAGGGCAGGGTCCCGATGGTTTCCGCCGTGCCCCGGTGGGCCAGCCCCAGGGTGCGGCGCAGAGTCCGGCCCAGTGCGTCCCAGGCGCCATCGGCCAGCCGGGGCCGTGAGCAGGTGGCCAGTGCCAGCAGGACTTCGGTCGCCTTGCGGGCTAGAAAAAGGTCCTGCCGGCGGCTTCCCAAATGCGCGTCCTGGAGCATGCGGGCCAGGCATTCCACGGTCTCGGAGCCCAGGCACTGCGGATCGGCGGCAACATCGGCAAGGTGGAACAGGGCGCCGATCCGTTCGGCATAGGCCGCGGCCGGATCATGACGCTCGGCAATGGCTTGGTGGACCGGGTGTTGCAAAGTGGCCAGGGCCGCAACGGTTCGTTGAACGGCGTCCTGGGTAAAATGGGGGGCGATCATTCCTTGAGTTTGACCGAACATCCGACCCAAATCGGCCCATCGGAGAGGATCCGGGCCTCAACGCCGCCGGCCGAAGGAGCGGTGACTTCGATCTCGCCGATTTTGAGACCCGGCACGAAATAGTGGATCTCGTTCGCGCCTTGAATGATACGGCTGTTGTCGAAAACCTCCAGCACATCACCGGCCTGGAGGCCGCTGTCCGCACCGGCGCTCAGGATCACCCGGCGCTGTGAGACTTCGCGGATAAAGCCAACCCAGGGGTGCACCACCGCCGCATCGGCGATCATGCGGGCCGCCCGGGGCAGAATCGAACTCAGTTCCTCGAGCACCTGGGCCGGCAGCGTTTGCGATGCCGGCTGGTTGGACGAATGCAGCGGCATATCGGCCTCAAAGGAGTGGATCAACCGTTCGTCGAGCAGCTTGGCCGCCGTTTCACTGTCATAGACCTCGATATCCAGGGTCACATCGATGTAATCATAGACATCCTTGAACCACCAGAGCCCTTTTTCCTGGCGCCGGTCGCGAACATCGATCAAAGTGGCCACCACCACGGCGTTGATGGCGTTCTGGCGGGCCTTGAGGGCCAGGTCGAAGTTGTCGATGCCGCCGTTCGGATTCAGCGGCACACGGCGCAGCATTTCCGGCGCCGCCGGATCCTGGGGGGAAAGGATCCGCAACTCGCCGCCCTCGGCCCGCAGCCGCTCGATCAGTTCGGTGGTGTAAGTCGATTCGAAATCAGGCACGAGATATCCACTCTGGTTGCGCAGATACGCCACGCCGACCGTTTTGCCAAGGTTTCCGCCCGGCGCCTCGTACCAGCGCATCACCTGATGGCTTTTTTCGGCCACGGCCTGGTAGGACTCGTGCACCATGCCGCATCCGGTCATGGTCCAAAGACTTGCCAGAAATAAACACAATCCCAAAAATCGCTTCATCACGCATCCCTTCCATGGCGCGTTGGAACATTTTGCTTGTGGATCGTCCCCGGCCGCCGTCGAATGCCGCTGCCGGGGCGAGTAAGCCTCTTTACATAGAGAATTCACGATTGACTGTCAATTTCGCCTCAAAAGAAAACCGGCCGCCTGGTGATTTGGCGTGCAAGCCGGCAGGCAGAAAAAGATGAAACCAGCAGATCCCGGATTCAACCGGCAATTGCCCGGTTCCGGCTTGACCTTCCGCACCGGCCCCGGTAGAGTGCCGGCAGGGTTGATCGGCGTTGTACGACGCCGGCCTGACAAGGCGGACGCCTTAGCAACTTATCGATTGGAGCAGGAAACCGCCATGGCATCGATGGACGAACAAATTCTCAAAGCCGCCAAGGAAATCGTTGTCAAATTCATCGAAACCGGCCGTCTTTCCCCGTCGGCCTTTCCCGAGGCGTTCCAGAGCATCTACCAGACCGTGGCCGATACGGTGAAAGCCTCGCCGCCGGCTCAGGGGCCGCCCGAAGAATCGAAGAAATCCCACTGACGATTCCAACCTGCTAATGGGCTTCGGCCCAGTTGTCGCCCCAGGCGATGTTCACCTTGAGGGGGACCTTGAGGTCCATGATGGTCTCCATCTGGTGGCGGACCAGTTCGGTGAGCGTCCCGGTTTCCTCGGCCGGGGCCTCGAAGACGATCTCGTCGTGCACCGAAAGAAGCATGGCGGCCTGCAGGCCGGCAGCGCGCATCACCTGATCCACGCGGATCATGGCCAACTTGATGATATCGGCCGCCGTGCCCTGGATCGGAGTGTTGACGGCGATGCGCTCGGCGAACTGGCGCAGGTTCGGGTTGCTGCTGCCGATCTCGGGCAGAAGACGGATGCGGCCCATCAGGGTGCTGGTCTGGCGGGAGTTGCGGGCCTCGGCGATGGTCTGATCGATGAAGGTCTTCACTCCCGGATAGCGGGCAAAGTAGTGGTCGATGAAGGTGCGGGCCATCTTCTGGCTGATGGACAGCTGGCGTGCCAGGCCGAAGGGGCTCATGCCGTAGATGATGCCGAAGTTGATCGCCTTGGCCTGGCGGCGCAGATCGGCGTTGACCTCGGCCGGCGCCACCCCGAAAACCTCGCTGGCCGTCCGGGTATGGACGTCCTCGTCGCCGGCAAAAGCTTGGATGAGGATCGGATCGTCGCTGCAGTGGGCCAGCACCCGCAGTTCGATCTGGCTGTAATCGGCCGCCATCAGCCGCCACCCGGTCCGGGGCACGAAGGCCGCGCGGATCTTGCGCCCCTCCTCGGTGCGGATCGGGATGTTCTGCAGGTTCGGATCGCTGGAACTGAGCCGGCCGGTGGCGGCCACGGTCTGGTTGAAGGAGGTATGGATCCGTCCGGTTTCAGGATGGATCAGGGCCACCAGCGCATCGGCGTAGGTCGACTTGAGCTTGCCCAGGCTCCGGTGGCGCAGCACCTGTTCGGGCAGCGGGTGCTGGTCGGCCAGAGCCGTGAGCACCTCCACATCGGTGGAATAGCCCGTCTTTTTGCGCGTCTTTTTCTGGGTCGGCAGGCCGAGTTTTTCAAACAGGATCCGCCCGAGCTGCTGGCCCGAGTTGATGTTGAACGATTCGCCGGCCAGGCGGTAAATCTCTTTTTCGATGCGGTCCAGTTCGGCTTGAAACTCCCGGGACAACCTTTCGAGCACCTTGCGGTCGATGCACATCCCAGTCATTTCCATGGACATCAGCACCGGTACCAGGGGCAGCTCCACCGCGGCCATCAGGGCGGAGAGCCCTTCCTTGTCCAGACGTTCGCGCAGCACCTGGTAGGCCATCCAGGTGATGTCGGCGTCCTCACAGGCATAGGGCACCGCCTTTTCCAGCGGCACCTTGTCGAAGGTCACCGCTGCGGCCCCCTTGCCGGCCACGTCGGCGTAGGTGATGTTGCGGTGGTCGAAAAAATCCAGGGCAATCTGATCCAGGCCATGGCTGCGCTTGGAGGGGTTGAGCAGGTAGGAGGCGATCATGGTGTCGAAGACCACCCCGTCCACCGCCACGCCGTGGCGGGCCAGGACGATCAGATCGTACTTGATGTTCTGCCCCACCTTGGCCAGGGTCGGGTCCTCAAGAACAGGCCTTAAAACCTCCAGGACCCGGTCCCGGGGGAGCTGGGCCGGCACCCCGAGATAGTTGTGGCCGCAGGGGATGTAGAAGGCCTCGTTCGGCCGCAGGCTCACCGAAATGCCCACCAGCCGGGCGCGCATCGGATCCTGGCTCGTGGTCTCGGTGTCCAGGGCGAAGGCCCCGGCCCGGCGCAGATCCGCCGCCAGGTCATCGAGCGCGTCAGCGGTGTTGATCATCGTGTAGTGTTTGGCCGGCCCCTCTGTCGGCGCGGCAAACCGCTTTTGAAGCTGGGAGAACTCCAATTCCTGAAAGAGCCGGCCCAGGGCCTCGGCATCCGGCTCGCGGCGGACGAAATCCTCCGGCTGGAAGACGACCGGCGCCTCGGTGCAGATCTCCACCAGTTGGCGGCTGAGCCGGGCCTGGGCTTCGAAGGCCGCCAGCTTTTCGCGCTGGCGGGCCGTGCCCACCTCGGAAAGCTGTTCGTAGATGGCCTGGATCGAGCCGTAGCACCGGATCAGCTCTTTAGCGGTCTTGGGACCGATCCCCGGCACCCCGGGGATATTGTCGCTGGTGTCCCCGGAAAGCCCCATGACATCGATGATCTGCGCCGGCTCAAGCCCGAAGCTCTCGTGCACGGCGGCCAGGTCGGTCTGCTTTTCCTTCATCGGATCCCAGATCACGGCCTTTTCGGTCACCAATTGGAGAAAATCCTTGTCACCGGTGACCATTACCACCGAAAATCCCTGGGCCTCGGCCTGGCGCGCCAGGGTGCCGATCAGGTCGTCGGCCTCGTAGCCGGGCATCTCGATGCGGGCGATACGAAAGGCCTCGGTCAGCTGCTGAATGTAGGGCAGCTGAGCGGCCATATCCTCGGGCATGGGCGGCCGGTTGGCCTTGTATTCGGTGTAGGCCTCGTGGCGGAAGGTGGGGCCCTTGGCGTCGAAAAGGATCGCCACATGGCTCGGCGCGCGCTCGTCCATCAACTTGAGGATCATGCGGGCAAACCCGAAGGCGGCGTTGGTGGGCATGCCTCGGGAATTGGTCAGGCCGCGGATCGCATGAAAGGCACGGTAGACATAGGCCGTGCCGTCGATAAGATAGACGGTGGGATCGCTTTGCATGGGAATTTGGTATCCAGCCTTGGAGGATGAATTTTAGGGACGAAAAATAAATCCGTTGGCGCTACGATGCCGGGCCGATCCGCCCCGGCAAGGCATCGATCTGCGTCGTATCACGATCACCTTTAAACGACAAGCAAGGCCCATGAACCCGATGAGCGAAAATCCCCGTTCCCGGTGGCGGCGGCGGCGCCAACGCCAGACCCGATGCCACTGCTGCAAGGCCGAGGTGCCCTTCTGCTGGACCTGCCGCTGCGGCTTTGCCATCTGCCAGGACTGTATGCTGGAAAACCTCTGGGGGATGTCCTGCAACGGGATCACCTGGCAGTGCCCCGATTGCGGCGGCCAGAACGGATTCGGCAATCAATGACCGGAAGCGCGGTGCTGCCACTTGCCGCGATCCCGGTCACTGGAATCTGAGATTCGAAATTTCAAACTTGAGATTGCCCGCCAAAGGCGGGCAGGCGGGTGCCTGAGCTTGCCACGATACGGGCCACGGCATCCAGGGTCTCGATATGCTCGGTTGCCGCAAGATCAGGATTCTGAAAGGCGATAAACGGCACGCCGGCCGCTTTGGCGGCTTCGGCGTCCAGGGATGAATCACCGATATAGATCATCTCCCGGGGCAGGACTTCAAAATGCGCCAGAATCTTTTGCAGGCATTCCGGATCCGGCTTGGGCCGGGCCACGTCCAGGGCGCCGACCACCAGGTCGAACTCCCCGGCCAGATCGTGCTCCTCGAGAACCCGGTCCATGGTGTCGGTGCGGTTGGTGGCCACTGCGGTATGGCAGGCGGGCCGCAGCCACCGCAACAGCGCTCTTAGGTGGGGTTCGATGCGCATGTGCCGGATAAACGGCAGGTAGGTCATCTCGCGCCGCAGGGCCTGGGCCGCCAGATAATCGTCCCGGTCGTCAAAGAGAAAACGCAGCGAGGCGTCCACCGTGTTCACATGGGTAAAGTCCTGCTGGTTCCGGTCCATGGGAGGATGGCCCTGACGAGCAAGAATCCGGTTGTAATAAGCTGCGTTGGCGTCGCGCGAGTCGAACATGACCCCGTCGCAGTCGAAAGCCACCACTCGAATCATCGTTTCCCTTTGCGTCTAGCGCCGCGGCGGCACCGCGGCAGTCGATTTACCCCGATCCTGGCCGGCATCGGCCGCAGGCAGGATGTTGCCGTAAACATGCACATAAAGCTGTGGCTGGATCTTGCTGTCCGTGTCCAGGGTGATGGTTTCGTAGTAACGCCCCGGCTCCTTCTGGTGGTTGATGGCCGTCAAGCGGTAAGCGGGCCGGTCGTTGTGGCGGATTTCTTCCAGTTCCAGCCCCACGAAACGATCCCCCTGGCGGCTCTTGATCTTGGTGATGGTGAACGGAAAACGCGGTTCGGGAACGATGAGCGCACTCTGGCGAAGATCCACCACGCCGTACCCCTGCATGACGATGCGCTCTGGGTTTGATGGTCACAAAACGCATGACCTCCCCGCCGATGGACAGATCCCATCGCGGCCCGCAGCGGATCGTTGGATTCCACCGTGACCCCTTTGCGCAGGGTTTCGCCGCCGTATCCTGAGGTAAACACTTGCAGTTCGATCCGACCCTCCCCCCCGGGAGGGAGCCGCTTCGGAAAGGAAACGGCCGTGCAGCCTCAACCGGTTCGCACTTTGAAAATCTCCAGTTCGGCGTCACCCAGGTTGCGCACCACGAATTCGTGGGCCACGGTCTCACCCTCGACCACGGGTGAAAAGGCATACTTGCTCTCATCGAACGCGATTTTGGGTGCCGGGGTGGCCTCGGCCCCGGCCATACCGGCCAACACCATGCAAAGCGCCAGAACCGCTGGTAATATCCAACGCATCGACATTCTCCTCTTTGGTGATTTGAATTCCGGCCGGCCGCCTGTGGCACCTGAGCCGTCGGATTCTCCTACCCTAAAACGGGTCGCCTGGTTTGCCAAGCCCTGAAACCGGCCGCGGCTCATAACATGGATTGCGGGTCCACGTCGATGGCCACCTGGACACCCCGCGGCAGGTCTCCGGCATGCATCTCGGCCTGGATCCGGCTCAGGACCCGGCGCAGTGCCCTGAATGTAACCCCTTTGAACAGCATCTGCCAGCGATGGCGATCCGCCACGCGGGCCAGAGGCGCCGGAACCGGACCGAGCACCGCCACGCCCCCTTCGCCCTCGGCCGCACGCCGGCCGGTGGCCACGAGCCGGGCAGCGGTCTCCGCGGTCTGCTCGGGGTCGCGACCGGCCACCCGCACCATCGCCAGGCGCGAAAACGGCGGATACCCCAGAGCTTCACGCAAACCGAGTTCCTGCCGGTAGAACATTTGCGCATCATGGGCGCAGGCGGCCTGAATGCTGAAATGCTCCGGATTGAAGGTTTGCAGAATCACCCGGCCGGATCGATCGCCGCGTCCGGCCCGGCCGGCCACCTGGGCCAGCAGCTGGAAGGTGCGTTCACCGGCCCTGAAATCGGGGAAATTCAACGTCAGGTCCGCGCAGACGATCCCCACCAGGGTAATCCCGGGAAAGTCGTGCCCCTTGGCCACCATTTGGGTACCCACCAGCACGTCGACGGACCGCTCGTGGAGCCGGCGCAAAAGCCGCAGCAACTGCCCGCGGCGCGAGACCGTGTCACGATCCATGCGGGCGACCCGGGCCTGGGGGAAAATGGCCTGCACCGCTGCCTCGAGTTTTTCGGTGCCCAATCCCAAAAGCCTGATCTTGTCGCTGTGGCAATGGGGGCAGGGAATACCGGCGGCCTGGCTAAAACCGCAGTAGTGGCACTGGTAGGCGTTGCGCGCCCGATGCAGGGTCAGGCTGATGTCGCAGCGGCGGCAGCGCAGCACCTCCCCGCAGGACCCGCAGACCGGATAGGCGGCAAAACCGCGCCGGTTGAGAAAGAGCAAAACCTGCTCGCCGTTGTCCAGGGCGGCCCGCATCCCCTGGATGAGCCGGGGGGTGAGAAAACGCCGCGTTCCCCGTTCCCTGCGGTATTCACGCAGGTCAACCACTTCCACTTGCGGCAGGGGCCGGTTTTTGATGCGCTCGGGCAGCACCAGGCGGTGGTAGCGTCCCTGCTCAACCGCATGCAGCGCCCCCATGGACGGCGTGGCCGAGCCGAGCACCACCACGGCCCCCTCGCGCTGCCCCCTGACCAGGGCCATGTCCCGGCCGTTGTAGTGCAGCCCGGCGTCTTGCTTGAAGGCCCCGTCATGCTCCTCGTCCACGATGATCAACCCCAAATTCTGAAAAGGGGCGAAAACCGCCGAGCGCGCACCGATGGCAATGGCCGTCCCCCCTTGGGCGATGCTCCGCCACTGATCGTAGCGTTCGCCGGCCGAAAGACCGCTGTGCAGCACGGCGATGCGCTCGCCGAAACGGGCCCGGAAGCGCCGTTCGATCTGGGCAATCAGGGCGATTTCGGGGGCCATCACCAGGACGTTGTGGCCCCGGGCCACCGCCATGGCCGTGGCGTGAAGATAGACTTCGGTCTTGCCGCTGCCGGTGATCCCGTCCAGCACAAAAGCGGCAAACCCCCGCCCTATGGCTTCGCCGATCTTCTCTACGGCTCGACGCTGCGCCTGGTTGAGAAGCGGCGGGCAATCCGGGTCCACCGGCTCTCCCAGAGGATCGCGAAACACCGGTCGCGCCTCCAGCGCCAGGAGCCCCCGGCCGGCCAAGGCCCGCACCCGTTGCGCCGCGCCGGGGATACGGGTTTTGAGTTCGGACATCGACATGGGGGCAGCGGCGCCTTCCAGCAGCGCCAGCAGCTCGCGCTGCATGTCGGAGCGGGCCGCCGCCGCATCCGCGCCAGGCATCAGCTGGACGAAGCGTTCGGTCTTGGGCCGGGTGGCGCCGCGCACCAGTTTCTGATGGCGCTGCAGCCAGCCGCTGCGTTCAAGACGGCCCAGAACCGAAGACAGGGTCACGCCGGGAAAATGACGATAAAGGGCTTTTTGCGTAGCCGGTCTGCGCCGCAGCCGTTCGAGCACCTGCCCTTCGGTTCCGGTCGCCTGGCCAGCGTCCAGGGCCGCCAGGCCGTCGGCGGTAATCTCGATCAGGTAAACATCGCCGTCGGTAAGCCCCGCAGGCAGGGCCGAACGGATGACCTGGCCCACGGGGTGCAGATAGTAGTCGGCCATCCAGCGCAGCCATGGCAGCATGGCGGCAGGCAGCAGGGGATGCTCGTCGAGAACGTCCTCGATGGGACGCAGCTCCTGCTCCGGGGCCGCGCTGCCTGCGGCAATGACATAGCCGGTGGCCCGCCGGTTCCCGAAGGGGACCAGAACCCGAACGCCGGGTTGAACCGCCCCGGAAAGATGCGGCGGCACCGTGTAGCTGAAAGTCTGCCACACCGGCAGGGCCACGGCCACCTCGGCCACCGGAATCGGATCGGCGGCATTCGCCGGCACGGCCGCCGCCGGATCAGTCTGTTCGACACCCATAGCGGATTTACCAGATCTTCCTGAACGGATTCATCCTTCAACCCGGCAAATCGCGGTTTGCCGGCACCTCTGTTCTTTCGGGCGATTCAATCAAAGCCGATATAGCGTCAGCCGGCGGCTCCTGACAAGCCTTGGATGGCCGGCTGCTGGCTTGGCGCGTTGCTCGGCAGCTGCGATAAGCGATAGCCAATATCACCTAACCCAACAGCTTGCCGGGTCTGCAAAAGGCGGCCCGCCGGTCCCCGCCCGAAGCCTTTCTATTATCTCGCGATCCTACCGAATTCAAAGTCCAGCGCCCCTATCTTCTTTTGCCTTTGGTAAAACCGGTAGATCGTGGGCTCCCCGGGATTCGCTGCGCCGCCATCGTTCGCCTTGACACCCCCCCCGAATTTTCATATAGACCTTGCCGCTCGGGTCGGCCCCGCGGGGCGCGGACGGCAAACCCTACCTTTTTGCAGTATTTCTTTAACCTTCCACCTTCACCCCAACCACAAGGAGCGTGAAATGCCGGTTCAGGTCGTTCCCCACCCCCTGATCAAACACAAACTCGGGCTGCTGCGCCATCACGACATTTCCACCAAGGATTTTCGCGAGGCCGCTTCCGAACTGGCCGCCCTGCTCACTTACGAGGCCACCAAGGATCTTGAAACCGAGTCCCAGACCATCCAGGGATGGGCCGGACCGGTCACCGTGGAGCGGATCAAGGGAAAAAAGATCACTGTGGTGCCGATCCTGCGCGCCGGCCTGGGAATGATGGACGGGGTGCTCAAGCTGATCCCTTCGGCCCGGGTCAGTGTGGTCGGTCTTTACCGCAACGAGGACACCCTCGAACCGGTACGCTACTACGTCAAGATGACGAGCAACATGCAAGAGCGCATCGCCTTGATCCTCGATCCGATGCTGGCCACCGGCGGTACCCTGGTGGCCGCCATCGACCTGCTCAAGGAAGCCGGCTGCACCCAGATCCGGGGGATTTTCATCGTGGCGGCCCCCGAGGGGATCCGCCGCGTCACGCAAACCCATCCGGACGTGGATATCTTTGTGGCCGCCATCGACGAAAAGCTTAACGACGTCGGCTACATCCTTCCCGGATTGGGGGACGCCGGGGACAAGATTTTCGGCACCAAATAGACGCAACCGACCGCGCCGCGGCGCACAACGTTATTACACGTCCCCAAATAGGAGGTGGTATGCCCCACGATATATCCTCACCGGATTACCATTTCACCCCGCGGCATGCCGTGATCGGCGCCCAGATGCTCTTTGTGGCCTTCGGGGCACTGGTGCTGGTGCCGCTGCTCACCGGACTCGATCCCAACGTGGCCCTGTTCACCGCCGGGGCCGGAACCCTGCTCTTTCAGGCCGTCACCGGCGGCCGGGTCCCCATTTTTCTCGCCTCTTCCTTTGCCTTTATCGCGCCGATCATATACGGGGTAAGTACCTGGGGCATCCCCGGAACCCTCTGCGGGCTGGCGGCTGCCGGGCTGCTTTACGTGGTGCTCAGCCTCTGTGTGAAAACTTTCGGGCCGGGATTTCTCCATCGGATTTTGCCGCCGGTGGTGGTCGGACCGGTGATCATGGTGATCGGCCTGGTCCTGGCGCCGGTGGCGGTCCATATGGCCATGGGCCGCACCGGTGACGGCAGCGCCTGGCTGGTGCCCAGCACCACGGCGGTCAGCCTGGCCGGGGTGGCCCTGATCACCACCGTGGTCACCTCGCTCATCGGCCGGGGATGGTTCCGGCTGATCCCCATCCTCGTCGGCGTCGCTGCCGGCTACCTGGTAGCCCTGATTCTGGACGCCGCGGGCGTTTCGGCCACGATCCAGGCCGGCTTCGATCCCGGCCAGCTCAAAAATTTCACCGCTCCCGCCCTGGTCAACTTCAAAGCCATCGCCGAGGCCCCCTGGTTTGCCATGCCCAACTTCGTCTTCCCGGAATGGAATCTGCAAGCCGTGCTGTTCATCGTGCCGGTGGCCATCGCCCCGGCCATCGAGCATTTCGGCGACATCCTGGCCATCGGCAACGTCACGGGCCGGGACTATGTCCAGTCGCCGGGGATCCACCGCACCATGTTGGGCGACGGCTTGGCCACCACCATGGCCTCCTTTCTGGGCGGTCCGCCCAATACCACCTACTCCGAAGTGACCGGCGCCGTCACCCTGACCCGGGCCTTCAACCCGGCCGTCATGACCTGGGCCGCCATCTTCGCCATCCTGCTGGCCTTTATCGGCAAGGTCGGCGCCCTGCTCCAGACCATCCCCGTACCGGTGATGGGCGGGATCATGCTCCTGCTTTTCGGCGCCATCACCGTGGTCGGCCTCAACACCCTGGTCAAGGCCGGCGAGGATCTGACCCGGCCGCGCAACCTGACCATCGTGGCACTGATTCTGGTCTGCGGCATCGGCGGCATGGTGCTGTCCATCGGCACCTTCAGCCTCGGGGGCATCGGCCTGGCCGGAATCCTCGGCGTAGTCCTCAACCTCGTCCTGCCCGCCGATCGCCGATCGGCGTGATAGCCGAATCCGGCGTCCAACGATCGAAACGGAAGCCGAGCAAAAAAGGGATGGACCGGTGCAAACCGCGGCCATCCCTTTTTTTATCGGCTCCGCGCCGGGTGCCGCCCCTTGCCCGCCGCCGGCGGCCTTCCGTTCTCCGGCCTCTAATTGCCGGCGCTATTCTCCAGGCCGCCGGATCGGCTGGGGCTCGCGGTCCTCGCGCATGTTCATCGGAACATAATCCATCTTTTGGGGGCCGATGTAAATTTGCCGCGGCCGCGACAGGCGCCAGTCTGGATCGTCCATGCTCTCCTTCCACTGGGCGATCCAGCCGGGCAGCCGGCCGATGGCGAACATTACGGTAAACATCTTGGTGGGAATCCCCATAGCCCGCAGCACGATGCCGCTGTAAAAATCGACGTTGGGGTAGAGGTTGTGATCCACGAAATAGGGGTCTTCCAGGGCCCGCGCCTCCAGCTCCCGGGCGATGTCCATCAGCGGATCGTCGATGCTCATTTTATCCAGCAGCCGGTCGCAGACCTTTTTCATGATCCGGGCCCGCGGATCGTAGGTTTTGTAAACCCGGTGGCCGAAGCCCATCAGGCGGAAGGGGTCGGCCTTGTCCTTGGCCCGCTCGATCACCCGGCTGACCGATTCCCCGCCCTGGTGGATCTTTTGCAGCATTTCGATCACCGCCTGGTTGGCGCCGCCGTGCAGCGGTCCCCAGAGGGCCGCGATTCCGGCCGAAATGGCCGCATAGAGATTGACCCGGCCGCTGCCCACCATCCTGACGGTGGAGGTCGAGCAGTTCTGCTCGTGGTCGGCATGCAGAATCCAAAAGACGTTCAGGGCGTCCACCACGTCCTGATCCACCACGTAGGGCCGTACCGGGGTGTCGAACATCATGTTAAGAAAATTGGCGCAATACGACAGGTCCGGGCGCGGATAGACGAGGCGATGACCGCGGCTGATCTTGTAAGAAAGCGCCGCCATGGTGCGCACCTTGCTCACCAGGCGGGTGACGGTCATGTCGATCTCTTCCTCGACAATCTGCAATTCCGGATAGAAACTGCGCAGGGCGTTGACCATGGCCGAAAGAATCCCCATGGGATGCGATCCGCGGGGGAAGGTCTCGTAAAAACTGCGCATGTCCTCGTGGACCAGGCTGTGGTCGTTGAGCAGGACCGAAAAGCGGGTCAGCTCCCGGCGCGAGGGAAGCCGGCCGAGGATCAACAGGTAGGTAGTCTCCACGAAGCTGGAACGTTCGGCAAGCTGTTCCACCGGAATCCCGCGGTAGCGCAGGATGCCGTGCTCGCCGTCCATGAACGTGACACTCGACAGGCAGCTTCCGGTATTGACGTATCCCGGGTCCAGGGTGATCAGACCGGTGCGGCGGCGCAGCTCGGAAATATCCACCGCTTTTTCGCCTTCGGTGCCCGTGACCAGGGGCAAATCGAAGGTCTGGCCATTGTAGATCAATTGCACGGTTTCACCGCTCATGGCACCACTCCTTGGCGTCTGGCACCGGCGCAACCCGTCCGCGCTCCGCAATAGGCTCCTGCGCCCATGCACTTGTGCACAAGTTCAAAAAAGCGGGCGGTGGCGCACGGTCTGGAAAGGGTTTTATAGGGGCCCGGCGGGCAGTATGCATCTGCGGGAGGCCACTGGCCCCGGCGAAAAGAAAAAGATACGTTAACCTAATCAAAGAGACCGGTCAAGCAAGCTTTGGCCCCGTTGCAACAGGGGTCGGGATCTGTTAGGGACTGAAGAAAAAGGAAACCGCCATGGGATTTAGAGAAAATCTGAAGCAAAAAATCGAGATCGACCGGCTCGCCGCCCATGTGTCCCGCACGGTGAGCGCCGGGCCGGACAGCACTACCCGCATCGACAAGCCGGCCATGCGCCGGCTGCTGGATCTGGCCGGCTGGCAGGTGCGCCGCGAGCGCGATCTGGAGCTTTACCTGCCGCCCGACGCGGCCGAAGCGGCGGTGCTGGTGCTGGACAACGACCTGGGCTGGTACCGCACCACGGTGGAAGACGCGGTGCTGCGCAAAAGCCCGCTGGTCAAGGAGATGATCAGCTTCCGCAACATCCGGCGGATTCTCAACGACGCCGACGTGGTGGTCCGCAAGAAAACCGAGACCGTGGCCCGGATCCGCTCCGCCGCCGCCGCCCGGCTGGATCTTTCCTACAGCCCGGAGGATATCGCCGCCATCGCCCTGGACGGGTCCGCCTCCCTGGAAAGCCGCTATGGCGAAGGGGTGGTCGAAGCCCTCGACCTGCTGGCCGAAGTGCTCGGCTATGTCTCGCCGCCGCCGCCTTTTGCCGCGGCCCATTATCAGATCCGCGCCAAGGTGGCCCGCCAGGCCGGCGAAACCCGCTGCGGCCCCATGGCGGTCTACAGCCTGGCCCACAACCGCTTAAGCTACATCGACCGGCCCCTGAAGGCCGCCGACGAGGCGGATCTGAAATATTTCAAACAGATTCTGCAAGGCGAGGGCCAACCCGCGGCCCAGGGCGTCGATGCCTTCAAGGCCCTGGAAAAGGCCGTGGCCGGGCAAGGTGAACACCAGGTTGCCGCCGGATAAAGAATTGACGGCCCGGGATTGCGGGTAAAATCCGATCCCACGGCAGGTCCTGGGGTTAAACCTTGCGGGCCGCCACCAGCTTGGCGAAATGTTCGAAGCTGCGGTCGTAAGTGCGCTCGGCGCTGTCCGGGAAACAGCAGCCGGGAAGCTGGCGCATTTTGAGGTGGTAGGCGATGCACTCGCAGCAGAGCCCCTTGCGCGAGCACGGCTCGTAGCTGCAGTTGCAGTGTTGGAGATTCTTTTCCTGTTTGCATTCCATTGAATCGCGTTCCTCACTGTCTCGAACCGTTCAGTCTTCCGTCTGATTTTATCCTGAAAGCCTATACCGGCGCACCTTCATGGTCAAGCATCGGCGGCCATTTGGGGCAGATCCTCGGCCTTCCAGAGGGTGGGAGGAAAGATCTTTTCTTCCGCGTCGGCGTAGACCAGGTAATCCAGCCCCCGGCCCCCGGCCCGGTAGCGCCCCTCTTCGTCCAGAGAAACCCACCCGTCCGGGGCGGGAAAAAGGATCATCTTTAACTGCCCGGTTTCGGCATCCCAGATCCGAGCCGTCTTGTCGTCACTGCCCGTCAACACAAAACGACCGTCCCCAGAATAGACCGCAGACAAGATACTCCCGCCATGGCCCTCGAAGCGACGCAACTCCTCGCCCGTGGCACAATCCCAGATCCGTGCCGTCTTGTCGGAACTGCCCGTCAATACAAAACGACCGTCCCCAGAATAAACCACTGACAAGATCTTCCCCCCATGGCCCTCGAAGCGACGCAACTCCTCGCCCGTGGCACAATCCCAGATCCGTGCCGTCTTGTCGGAACTGCCCGTCAATACAAAACGACCGTCCCCAGAATAGACCGCAGACAAGATCCAACCGCCATGGCCATCGAAGCGACGCAACTCCTCGCCCGTGGTACAATCCCAGATCCGTGCCGTCTTGTCGTCACTGCCCGTCAACACAAAACGACCGTCCCCAGAATAGACCGCAGACCTTATCCAATCGCCATGGCCATCGAAGCGACGCAACTCCTCGCCCGTGGCACAATCCCAGATCCGTGCCGTCTTGTCGGAACTGCCCGTCAATACAAAACGACCGTCCCCGGAATAAACCGCTGACAAGATCCAACCGCCATGGCCATCGAAGCGACGCAACTCCTCGCCCGTGGCACAATCCCAGATCCGTGCCGTCTCGTCGGAACTGCCCGTCAACACAAAACGACCGTCCCCAGAATAGATCGCCGACAAGATCTTCCCCCCATGGCCCTCGAAGCGACGCAACTCCTCGCCCGTGGCACAATCCCAGATCCGTGCCGTCTCGTCGGAACTGCCCGTCAACACAAAACGACCGTCCCCGGAATAAACCGCTGACAAAATCAAACCGCCATGGCCATCGAAGCGACGCAACTCCTCGCCCGTGGCACAATCCCAGATCCGTGCCGTCTCGTCGGAACTGCCCGTCAACACAAAACGACCGTCCCCAGAATAGACCACTGAATTGATCCAATCGCCATGGCCCTCGAAACGACGCAACTCCTCGCCCGTGGCACAATCCCAAATCCGAGCCGTCTCGTCGGAACTACCTGTCAACACAAAACGACCGTCGGACGAATAGACCGCTGAATTGATCCTACGGCCATGGCCCTTGAAGCGACGCAACTCCTCGCCCGTGGCACAATCCCAGATCCGAGCTGTACTGTCGGAACTGCCCGTCAACACAAAACGACCGTCGGGCGAATAGACCGCTGAATTGACCCTCCCGCCATGGCCCTCGAAGCGACGCAACTCCTCGCCCGTGGCACAATCCCAGATCCGTGCCGTATTGTCGTCACTGCCCGTCAACACAAAACGACCGTCCCCGGAATAGACCGCTGACCAGATACTCCCGCCATGGCCCTCGAAGCGACGCAACTCCTCGCCCGTGGCACAATCCCAGATCCGTGCCGTCTTGTCGGAACTGCCCGTCAACACAAAACGACCGTCCCCAGAATAGACCACTGAATTGATCCAATCGCCATGGCCCTCGAAACGACGCAACTCCTCGCCCGTAGCACAATCCCAGATCCGAGCCGTATTGTCGTCACTGCCTGTCAACGCAAAACGACCGTCCCCAGAATAGACCGCTGAATTGATCCAATCGCCATGGCCCTCGAAACGACGCAACTCCTCGCCCGTGGCACAATCCCAGATCCGAGCCGTCTCGTCGGAACTGCCCGTCAACACAAAACGACCGTCCTCGGAATAGACCGCTGAATTGATGCCGGCATGATGGCCGGTGCTAAACGATGCTCTATGCACCATAGGCAAGGCAGGCTGGATTACCTCTGGTCGCGCGCCGGGACAAGTGAGACGCCGAATGTCGGCCGGCTGCCAAGTGACATCGGTCAATTCCGCCCTTGCAAACCGGGCGGCATAGCAGACAGACCCTTTAAATTTCGCACTCTTGCAGTTGGCTTTGACAAATATAGATGCCGTCAAATCCGCCTGAGAAAAATCCGCCCCCTCTAGACGGGCTTCTTCTGCGTTGACTGAGATTAGATTGGCACAGCTTAAATCAGCAGAAAAACAATCTGCGTTATAGAGCTGACAGCCCTTCATCGATGCATTCGCAAAGCTTGCCCATTGAAAGCTTCCAACGGACAGGTCGGCACCATCCAATATCGCACCGGAAAAATCAGCGCTATGCAACCGAAGACCAAACAGGTATTCCTCGGCAAGGTTTGCACCTGCCAACCGGGCTTTTTCTGGGAGAAAAAAGGCCATGAGATTGTCCGGCCCCGGCAGGACATCTGCCAAATAAGTCTGCTTTTTCGCCTTTACCAGAAGATACCCCAGCCGCAGGGCGTTCTCGCTAATCCCGTGACGGTATTCGGCGGTGAGGATCGCTTTAATCGCCTCGGCAGCCTTGTCCCGGTCGCCGTCGGCGACCAGCAAATCATGCAGAAAGGCCACGCACTCGGGCGTAAGGCGAGCGGTATCGAGGGCGGCAGATAGGGCGTCCGTTCCCCGACGCAAGGCCCGCAACAGATAGCTGGCAAAGAAAAATTCGCGGAAGCTCTTGTGGGAAAACCCGTACATCCCTTCGGCGGTGCGGGTGAGAAAGGCGGCGGTGCGCAGCTCCAGGTCCACCCGGTCCGGGTCCAGGCCGGCCAGGCGCTCGGGAGGCAGTTGGCGCAGCACGTTGACCAAGTCCCGGTGGTGGATGCGGTTGCGGTCCCGGCCCCAGAGTTCGAAGGCCAGGTGTTCCAGCAGCCGTTTGCGCTGGCGCGGGGTGGTGAGAAGCGATTTTCCCGAACGATCCTCAAGCCACTGGCTGGTGTAGCGGTGATAGAGGCCGGCCGGGGTGAGTCCTTCGCCGGCGGCCATCAGCTCGGGCAGGGCCTGGACGATCATCTCCAGCATCACCGGCCTGGGGGCCAGGCGCGGCAGGTCGTAGGTCTGGCGGATGAAACGCCGGGCCTCTTCGACCTTTCCGGCCGGCAGATGCCGCTCCAGAAAGGCTCGGATCTGATCGTCGTCGAAGAGCATCAGCTCGTCGATGGACGCCTCGAAGGAGCGGGCCACCTTGCCCAGGATCGAATCGCCGGCGATGAGGTCGTCCTCCGGCCCGTGGCAGGCCACGTCCTTGACGTACTGCTGGTCCCGGAAAAAATGGGTGCGGCAGGTGATGAGCACCCGGTTGCCCCCGGACGCTCCTTCAGACATGGTGGGCCGGGCCAGGAGGCGGAACTGTTCTTCCACCGAACGGCCGGCCGCGGCCGTGCCCATCTCGTCGAAGGCGTCGAGCAGCAGGACGACGCGCCCCTGGGCCAGGAGATGGAGCAGGATCTCGGGATTGCCGTGCCAGTTCGCATGGCGGCGCAGGTGGTCCTGGAGCAGGCCTTCCAGGGTGATGGCGTTGGGAAAATCCTTGAGGTCGATGGCGACGGGGACCGGGGGGCGCTTTTCGTCGTCCCCGGCTTCCAGGTGAAGCCGGGCCAGTTCGTAGGCGAAGCGCTTGAAAAAGCAGGTCTTGCCCGTACCGTAGTCCCCGAGCAGGAGCCAGAGCCGCCGGCCCTCGCCGCCGGCCCAGGCCGCGGCGTGGTCCAGCAGGTCGACGCCCTGGCAGCGCTTGGGATCGGCCTCCAGCAGGACCCGCTGGGGCACGTAGGTGCGCGCCAGGTGACTTTCCTCGAAGCTGCGCCGGATGCGGGAAAGATACGGCCCGAAATCGAAGAGGAGATTTTCCAGCGCTTCGGGCGTATGAACGAGAATTCCGGCCGACCTGGCGAAGGTCAGGGCCGCCGGGGTGAACCGGGGGGCCACCACCATCCCTTCGGCGCGCATCTCCCGCGCCTTGTCGCCCTGGAGCCAGGCCGCCAGTCTTTCGACCACATCCTTGCCCACCGGTTTGCCGTGGTGCTTGCACTCCACCAGGTAGCACTCGGACCGCAGGCCGCTCCGCTTGCGGGCCACGAGATCGACCCGGTTGCCGTCGATATACTGTTCGGCCTCCACCCGGTAGTCGAGCAGGGTCAGGAGCCGGGCCACCCGGTCTTCGAAAGTCCGGCCTTTTCGCTTGCGGGTCCTGGGGTCTTTGCCGTCTGCAAATTCCGGATAGGCGGCCTCGGTCCTTTCGCCGGCCGCGGCGGTCTGCCTCAGCCCGTCCAGGAGCGCATCGAGATCCCCGGCCACCCGGCGGTAGCACCTGGCCGTCGATGAATCCGGATCTGAAAGACAGAGCACGTCCTCGGAAAAAAGAAGCCGGCTGTCAAAGGGGATTTCCACCCGGATCTCGTCGCTGCCGGCGGGAAACTCCCGGTCCCAGATTTGCCGGCGCACCTCCCGTCGTTTTTCCTGGTCCTCGGGCACCGGCGAGACCACCACCATGCGCTGGAGCGGCGGCAGGTCGCCCCGTACCGGGAGGCGGTTGTCCACCGCCGGCTGCAAGGCCCGGTGAATGCGCAGCAGGCCGGAGAGGTTCTGGCTGCCGTAGCTGCCCACCAGCACCGTGGCATGGGGCAGCACCGCCGTCATCAATCCGCCCAGATCGGTCATCCCGGTGCGGGCGTCGAGCAGGATGTGGTCGTACGGCCCTTTTTCCGTCAGATGGGCCAGAATGCGCTGAAACAGCTTCAGCCCCCGGGCCGGGTCCAGAACCAGAAAGTCGTGCCAGCGGATGCGCTGGTAGATCCCGGCGCAGTCCGCCTTGTCGCCGAAAGCCGGCAGGATGTGGAGCTTTTGCAGCCTGGGAACCGGCCGGATGCGATCCATCAAAGCGGCCAGGAGCGATTGGTCCGGCTCTTCGAAGCGGCGGCGTTCCTGCCAGTCGAGAAGCCATTCCAGAAAACCGGTTTCAGGGAGCGGTTCCGGCGTCAGGTCGGGAATCAGGTGCATCCCCGGCGCTTCGACATCCAGGTCCCAGATCAGCACCCGGCGCCCTTTCTGGGCCAGGGCCGTGCCCACATTGGCCAGAAGCATTGTGCGCCCGACGCCGCCCTTGAAGCTGTAGAAGGTGGTGATGTGGCAGGGACGGTTCATGCCGCTTGCCTCGTTTGCATGTAGCTCAGGCCCCTCTCCACGGGCGGATCGGTGGTGGGGCCGGGCGCCTTGGCGGCGGCCGCGATAGCGGGTCCCGGCATGATCCGCTTTTCGCGGCCGGCGGCCGACAGCACGATAAGTTCGTTGGCAGCCATCAGGTTTAACAGCCGGGTAAGGTTGGCCTCACCCAGGCCGGTCTTTTGCCTCAATTCCTTGCGGTTGGCTACAGCCCCGCCCACCACCAGTTCAAGGATCTCTTCCACGTGGGCGCGGCGCCTTACCATGGCCGGCGCGGGACTCTGCAAGGCGTGCAGGCGGGCATCCAAAAGATCGATGTACGTGCGCCATCGGCTGGCGTACGGTTTTTCCAGCCCGTCAAGGGCCGCGGCACGGCGTGGATGGGCGACCCGGTCGAGGTGGCCGATCAGTTCCGGGATCCCGTTTTCGGCATCCGCGGCCCGCAGCAATTTATCGGTGCGATAGCGGTAAACGTGGTCCAGGATTTGCGCCTTGCGGTCGTCCCAGGTCTCGACGCCCTTGACCGCCGCCAGCAGGTCGTCCAGGGAGGCGGTTTCGGCCAGGATTTCCGGCACAGCGCTTTCAAGATCGATGGCAGACATGACAAATGGCCTTACATATAGAGGTGGCTTGTTTTCGATGTCGGCGGCTTCCCGCCCGGGCAGGCCCGACCCACCCTTCAGGATTCTCAATGGGAACAACAATATAAAACATAATAAAACGTTTTACAAGAATACTTCATTTAATTTTACATCCTGGTTTTTACCGGAATCCTGGCACAGGTCCGGCATTTTTCTTCCACCGCCTGGTGGACGGCACCGATGGCGGATACAAAGCCATGGCATTGGCAGGACCCCTTGCAGGTGCAGCCCTTGGCCGCCTGGGGCTGATTGGCAACGGCGCAGGCTGTGCCGGCCCGGCGCAACTGCGCGCTGCGGCGGCCGTGGGCGCTGATGCTGGCCGCTTCCCCCATGGCCGGAATCAGGATCCAGTCCGGGGCCAGTTCCTGCCAGAAATTCGCGAAAAAGGCATCCTCGTCGCAAAAATCACGGCAGATCGGCATGGCCACCAGGCCTATGGGGGTATTGAGCAGCTCAATGGCATCTCCCGGTGCGATGCCCTCGCTCATATCCCGGTCCCCGAAACGGGTCAGTTTATGATGCCAGAGAACGACCCCGCCGAAAGCGCCCATCATCTCGGCGCGGTTGAAGACGCGCGAACCGCGCCGTTGATGGAAGCTGCCGGGCACCACCAGGGCGAAGGGGTGGTCCACGTTTTCTTCGAGCCAGTCGGCCACCCGGAGGCGCAATTCAGGACTCACGGTCAACTCCGGCAGCACAAGGACGTCGGCCCGCATGCGCAACGCTTCTTCCAAAGCCGCCGAGATACTTTGCCACCTTGCCTCCGGGTCTTTCAGCCCAACGGCCAGAAAAGTATTGGGGCCGGGATGATCGATATCCAGAACCACGTTGTCCGCAAAGGCGGCCGTAAATACCCGTACCCGGCCCCTTGACAGGCGATCGGCCAGGACTATCCGGGACGGCGCCCTCAGGGAAGCCACCCGGATCTGGAATCCGCCGATGGCGGTGGGAGCGATCCAGTGCCATCGCAGCCGGGCGTAAAGATGCCCGGTCTGGGCGGCATGCCGCGGCGGCTCGCTGAAGGCGATCTGGCGCCTGGCCACGTAATAGCCCGGAGTCCCGGCTATCGGTACCATCGCCGGCGGGGCCAGACCGTGACAGGCATCAAAGCGCTCGAAAAGAAACCGGTCGAGCACTTCGAGGGTGGCCAGCGGGGGCCAATCCCTATTTTCGATGTGGATCTTTGTCCAAGGGAGCAAAGCCTTTTGGATGCGGTCCTTCAGCCGACCATAGGCATCGGAATCGCGGTCAGCCTCCGCCTCGGCGTTTGAAAAGATGGCACGGTCCGATCTCAGATAGTGCCAGCAGCGCACCAGCGCCGCGTGCAGCGCGTTGGCCGAAAGATCTTCCCGAATAAGGCCGTTGAAGTCGTCTCTTGGCATAAACGGCGATCAAGGTAGGAGGAAGGGCAATGCGAACAGATACCGGATACCTGATCCAACCCGATTTGTCCATTCTCCGATCAGGCGGGAATTCGAACCGAGGAGACGCCGTTGTATGCAGGAAATCTTCAGCCGGCCTGGGTGGCGGCGTCAAAGGCGGTGAAACGCCAGGAAATCGCGGGCATCTTCCTTTCCCAGATAGCGCTCAAGGGTCCGCAGAGAAGTGTCGCAAAGATCGACCAGGATCAGCCCGTCCAGCACATTGCCGAAGCGCCGGTCGAGGTTGAAGGCCAGCAGTCGGCCGCCGAGGTTGAGATAGTGGCGCAGCAGCACCGGCACACCCCGGTGGGCCAGTTCGATGTCGGCGACCAGGGCAGAAACCTCCTCGATGTCGCGGCAAAAATCGGCGGGCCAGTGGGCCGGGCAGCCGCGGACCTGCACCGGCCGGGGCCGCAGCGGCGTGCGGGGTCTGACCAGAGCGGCCAGATCCCCGGCCTGGCGATGGTGCATCAGGGTCGTGGCGATCAGCCGGCGCGACAGGTCGCTGTAGTCGCGGCTGATGCTCACCGGCCCGAAGAGGTGGCGGTAGCGGGGCCGGGTGGCGATATAGGTCCCGATCCCTTTCCAGAGAAGCAGCAGCGGGGCGTAAGCCTTCTGGTAGTCGGGCAGCACGAAGGAACGCCCCAGCTCCAGGGCCGGTCCGAGACGGGCGTGCAACAGCGCGCTCTGGCGAAAGAGGGTATGGGTGTAAAGGCCATCCAGGCCGTGTTCGGCCAGGATCCGGTCGGTGCGGCCGATGCGGTAGGCCCCGATGACATGGCCGGCATTCCGGTTCCAGATGAACAGATGCAGGTAATGGGCGTCGAACCCGTCGAGATCGCGCGGCTGGCCGGTCCCCTCGCCCACCTCGCGGAAGGTCAACTCGCGCAGCCGGCCGATCTCCAGCAGCAGATGCGGGATCTGGTCGGCCTCGGCGGCGTATACCGTGTTTTCACCGCTACGGGCCAGAATCTGCTGCGGCGGCAGGGACTCCACGTCCCGGCGGCAGCGGACCGCCGATACCGGCGCGGCGATGCGCCGCTGCCGCCGGGGTAAACGGCCGCCGATTCGTTGGAACAGGTTCGGCCGCCGATGGCAGTGTTCGAGCAGGTAGGTGCGCCAGCGCAGGTAGTCGGTCATCCGCCCATCACTGTCGAAGCGCTCCAAGCGCCGGATCGGAATGGGCCTGCCGATCCTGACCGGAATGCAGGCCCCCTGTTTGTTGATCAGCTCCCTGGGGAGCATGGCGGTGCGCAGGCGGGGGTGGATCAGACCGGCCAGCTGGAAAAAAGCACGGTTGTGCCCCTCGATCAAAACAGGCACCACCGGGGCCCGGGCGCTGCGCACGATGCGCGCCACGGCGCGGTTCCAGGGCGGATCGGCCACCTGGCCCCGGTCGAGCTGCAGGTGCGATACCGTGCCAGCGGGAAAGACCAGCAGCAGCCCGCCGGATTGCACCCAGCGGATGGCGGCCCGCAGGGGCCCGATGTTGGCGCGCACGGCACCGGTGCCCTCGAAAGGGTCCACCGCAATCAGCAGCGGCGCCAGTTGCGGAATCCCGGCCAGAAGATAGTTGGCCATGACGCGCATATCGGGCCGCACGCGCCGCAGCAGGCCTGCCAGCACCACCCCTTCCAGCGCACCGAAGGGATGGTTGGCCGTCACCACCACCGGTCCCCGGGCCGGGATCTGCGACAGGTCTTTTTCGCAGATCCGCACCGTGATGGCCATCCGGTCGAACAGGGCCTGGAGAAAACAGTCCGGATCCGGTTCTCCTGCCAGAGACCGGTAAAGCCGTTCGCAGCGGTCCAGCCCCAGCGACCATTCCATGGCCCGCCACAGAAGGCCCTGGCCTAAAAAGGGTGCGGCCGGAGGCGGCAGCCGGAAAATTCGATTTGCGAGCATCGGCGCCAAAGGGTTAAGGTAGTCGGGCGATTGAGAGGCTGATACGAATTTTTGGCGAACATTTTTTTAGAATCGATGTGGGTTTGATGAGTGTTTGTTTAGCGGCGGGAACACAACGGAACGGCAATCCGGCCGAGGCGACCGAGGCGGTCCCCGGCGGGGTATATCTTTGCCAGGTCAGCGAAACGGTCTCCTGCGGGGCCTGCTGCGGCCTCTACAACGTGGCCGACCCGTCCCGGCCGGCCCTGGAAGCCATGCTGGCCGGGCGAACGGCCCGCTTCGCCCGCCTGCCGCGGGAGATGGACGCCATCTTGGACTTCGCGCGCCAGACCGAAGCCGAGGAGTGCCGGCAGCGGCCGCATCCGGATTTTCACCATTGCCCGTATCTCGGGCTGATCGGCGATGGCCGCACCCGGGCCGGCTGCCTGCTCCATCCGCTGGCCGAGGGCAATGCCGGGGTGGACTGGCGCGGATTGAGCCATTATGGGGGCATGGCCTGCCGGGTTTACTTCTGCCCGGCCACCCGCAAGCTCGAGGCCCGCTACAAACAGGTGCTGCGGATCGTCTTGCAGGACTGGTACACTTTCGGCCTCATCGCCACCGAGCGGCACCTGGTGGCCGCCCTGCTCGGGGTCCTGGAGGATCGTCTGGCCCGCCCCCTCGATCCGGCGGCCGTCGGTCAAGATCCGGTCCGATGCAAGGCCCTGGCAGATCTGCTGCGCATCAAAATCGACTGGCCCCACCGGCACCGAAGCGGGCACCTGTGCCACGACTTTTTCGCGGACAGGATGCGCAGGCCCGATCGGGGTGACAGAACCCTGGATGGCGCTTATAATGTCATTTTCGGTGAACTTGAAACGGATGCCTCCTGCAACGAGGCCCTGACCGACCTGGAAGGGCGCTTGGCTGCGGCCGAACGCGTTTTATGATAATCGCTGGAATTTTCCAATGCCTTTGCCCCTCGTCATGTGCGATCTGGACGGAACCTTGATCGATTCCAGTCCCCTCTACTTCCAAGGCGTACCGGCCGTGGTGCGTGAATGTTTAGGCCTCGAAGCCACCCCGGACGATTTGCGCCCCTTCTGGGGCCAGTTGGCACGCAATTTTTTTGCCCATTTCGCGGCCCGCGCCGGGGCCCCGCAAAGCGCCGTGGATGAAATGTACGCCGCCTTTGAAGTCTACTACAACCGTGAACACAACCGCCTTTGCCGGATCTACGATACGGTGCCCGAATCCATCGACCGTCTGCACGGGGCCGGATTCAAGGTAGGCGTGGTCACCACCCGGCCCACCAGCCGCAGCCGGCCGGTGCTGGAACTGCCCCTGGCCAGCAAACTGGACTTCATCTTCTGGGGCGACCAGGTGGCCCACCCCAAGCCGGCCCCGGACGGACTTATATTGGCGCTGGAGGCCGGAGGGGCTCCCCAAGCCGGCGGTGTCTATATCGGCGACAACGCCAACGACATCCTGGCCGCCAGAGCCTGCCGTTACCCGGTGCGATCCGCAGCGGCCCTCTGGGACGCCTTGGACCGCGAAAGCCTGATGACCGCCGGCCCGGATGCGGTCTTCGAAAACTTTGCCGCCTTTGCCGACTGGATTTTGGGAAACGGGACACAGGGCGATCTCAGGTAAACCGGATTTTGCCGGAAAGGGATGCATCGTGACACAAACCGTTTATGACGCTGTGGTGATCGGCACCGGCACGGCCGGCTACACCTTGGCCTATGCCTGCAGCAGGGCGGGCAAAAGCGTGGCGGTCGTCGACCGGCAAGCCTATGGCGGCACCTGCGCCATGCGCGGATGCCAGCCAAAAAAATACCTGACGTCCGCCGCTGCTGCGGTAGAGCGAGTCCGGGCCATGGCCGGAATCGGCGTCGCCGGCACGGCGGCCATCGACTGGCCGGCCCTGATCCGATCCCAGCAAGCCTTTACCGATCCTGTCCCCGAACGCACGCGGACCGGCTTTCGGGAGGCGGGCATCGCCACCTATGACGGACTGGCCCGCTTCGCAGCGCCGGACACCATCGTCACCGACCGGGGCGACCGTTTGAGGGCGGACCATATCGTCATCGCCACAGGCGCGGTGCCAGCCCCCCTGAAAATTCCCGGTGAAAAGCACGTTCTTGACAGCAGTGCCTTTTTGTCCCTGGCGCACCTCCCGCAGCACATCGCCTTTATCGGCGGGGGATACATCTCCATGGAATTTGCCCATGTCGCGGCCCGGGCCGGCGCCCGGGTCACGGTACTGCACAGCGGAAGCCGGATCCTGCAACCCTTTGATCCGGACCTGGTCCGGCAACTTGAGACCGCCTCCGAAGCGGCAGGGATCCGTATCCTCACCAAAGCCCCGGTACAGGCGGTAACCGCCGTCAACGGTGCTTTCACCGTCAATGCAGGCAAAGACGGCAAAATCGAGGAGACGGCCGATCTGGTGATCCACGGAGCCGGCCGGATCCCGGACATCGAGCCTCTGGATTGTGCGGCCGGCCAAGTGGAAACCACCACCCGGGGCGTGACGGTCGGCGCCTTTATGCAAAGCGTCTCCAATCCGCGCGTCTACGCCGTCGGCGATGCGGCCGGAACCCCTTTGCGCCTGGCACCCACGGCCGACATGCAGGCCGAAACAGCCGCGGCCCACATCCTGGGCGCCCAGCCCGCGCCGGTCGACTATACGAACGTGCCCAGCGTGGTTTTCACCCTCCCGCCCCTGGCGGCCGTGGGCTTAAGCGAGGCCCAGGCAAACACCGACGGGTACCGCGTGCGAGTCAACACTGGAGACCCCACTCACTGGCCTTCATCGCGACGCATCGGCCAGCGCCATGCCGGCTACAAAGTTATCGTGGACGAAGACACCAAGAAAATTTTGGGTGCCCACCTTCTCGGGCACAACGCCGATGAGGCCATCAACATCTTCGCTCTGGCCATGAAGGCCGGGCTAACCACCATGGACCTGAAACGGGTTCTATGGGCCTACCCGACCCATGTGTCGGATATCAAGTACACTCTATGAGCCCGAAACACCGTCAGCATCTCAACCTGCTTTGCGACATCGGCGACCTGGCCGGGTTGATCATCGACAGCTCGGACATCCAAAGTTTTCTCCAGCAAGCCGTCAATCTGGTCGCCTGCCACTTGGCCGCGGATGTCGGCTCCATCTATCTTTGGGATGAGGCGGCCCAGCAATTGGTGCTCAGCGCCACCGTCGGCCTCAACCCCGAAGCGGTGGGGCAGGTCAAGATGCGCCCGGGAGAAGGGCTGGTGGGCGCCACCTTGCAGCAGGGCCATGCCATCCGCGAAGGCCGGGCCAGCCGCAATCCCAATTTCAAGTATTTCGAGAAGGCCCACGAGGATCGTTTCGAATCTTTTCTGTCCGTACCCATCGTACGCGGTCCGGAAAAGATCGGGGTGCTGGTGGTCCAACACGAGGCTTCGGACTATTTCGACGAAATCGACGTCATGGCCTTGCGAGCCATTGCCGCCCAACTGGCCGGGGCCATCGAAAACGCCCGGCTCATCATTCATTTCGACCGGCTCCAGTCCCCGACGGAAGCCGAAGACCTGATCAAGCGCCTGCACTTCGTCAAGGGGGACGGGGCCGCGGCCGGCTACGCCCTGGCCCAGTCCATCGTCCTGGGCCGCCACCACGATCTGGCTGAATTTGAAGCCGGCAGCCCCGATCTGGACAACACCCTGGCCGGTCTCCAGACAGCGGTGCGCCGCACCATCAGCCAGCTGCGGGCACTCCAGCAGGGCCTGGCCGAACGGCTGCCCGAAAGCGCATCCTTGATCTTCGAAGCCCACTTCATGATCCTCAAGGACCAGCGCTTTCTAGGCGCCATGGTCAAGAAGGTGCGCCAGGGGGGGGCGGCGGCCGAAGCCATCCGCCAGGTGGCCGGCCAATTTATGCGCCGCTTCGATGAAAGCCCCAGCGCCTATCTGCGTGAAAAGGCCCAGGACATCGAGGATCTGGCCCGCCGCCTGCTCCACAACCTCCACAAGGAGCCGGCCGAGCACAGCGGCCTGGCCGAAGGGCGCATCGTCATCGCCCCGGAGCTCTTCCCCTCGGACGTGCTCAAGCTGGCCTCGGAAAACGTGGCCGGAATCGTGCTGGTCAGCGGCGGGCTGACGTCCCATGTGTCGATCCTGGCCCGCTCGCTGCATCTGCCCCTGGTGATCGCCGAGCGGCCCGAACTGCTGAAAGTTCCCGACGGCACCCCGATCCTGCTGGACGCGGACATGGGGTCGGTTTTCGTGCGCCCGTCCCAGGAAACCGTACTCCGGTTTGAAGCGCGCAACGCCGCCCGCAACGAAACCATCGCGCAGGCCCCGGCCATGCGCGAACGCACCGAGACGGGCGACGGGGTCCGGGTCCATCTTCTGGCCAACATCAACCTGCTGAGTGAAGTCTCCCTGGCCCAGGACCTCAAAGCCGAGGGGATCGGCCTCTACCGCACCGAGTTCCCTTTTCTGGTACGCACCACCTTTCCCTCCGAAGAAGAGCAGTACAATGTCTATCGCCGGATCGTCGAGGCCTTGCCCAGCGGCGAGGTCACCTTCCGCACCCTGGACGTGGGCGGCGAAAAACACCTGCCATACCTCGAGGCTGCACCCGAGGCCAATCCCGAACTCGGCCTGCGGGCCATCCGCTTTTCTTTTCACCACCCGGACATTTTTTCCCTGCAGTTGCGGGCCATCCTGCGGGCCGCACGGGGGACCGACCGGGTAAGGATCCTCTTTCCCATGATCAGCTCGCTGGACGATTTCACCCAGGCCCGGCGCATGGTGGACGCGGCCATGATCGAACTGGCGAACCAGGATCTGGCGCCGGCAAAGCGCCCCTTGCTGGGCGTCATGGTCGAGACGCCGGCCATGGTGGAAATCATCGCCGAAATGGCCGCCGCCGCTGATTTTTTCTCCATCGGCACCAACGATTTCATCCAGTACCTGTTGGGCGTGGACCGCAACAACGAACGCGTCGCCGCCTATTACCGGCCCGGGCACCCGTCGGTGCTGCGCGCTTTGCAGCGGGTGGTGGCAGCGGCCCGGGCGGCCGAAATCGACGTGACGGTCTGCGGCGAGATGGGCCACGATCCTGCTTTCGCCCCCTTTCTGCTCGGCATCGGACTGCGGCGTTTTTCCGTCGACCCGCGTTACCTGCCGATTCTCCAGGGGCTCTTTGCCGGGCTGGTCCTTGCTGACGCCGAACGCTACGCCGTGCAATTGCTCGCCTCGCCCAGCGTGGCGGCGGTTCAGACCGTCGTCGATGCCTGGCATTTCGCCGATCAGGTTCCGCCGGCGAACTGATCGGCGCCTTCCAAACGGCGCGGACGCCTCGGCCTGGCGGACGGGCAAGAAGAAAACCGCCCACACCACCGAAAAGCATCAGCGCCGTCGCGACCGATTCGCAAGCAATAACGCTTCATGTTGGCCTTCGCACAGCAATCTGTTGGTTGGATGTTCAAAGACGCCCGCGGGGCGCCACCGGACGGCGCAAGACAGGAGGAGCCATGGCAGTCGATGGGGAAAGGTCGGCAATCGCAACCATGCGCGGGCAGCTGGCGGCGGTCTACGAGCGCTTTGATGCCGCGGCGGCCCCCTTCAGGGCCGGGGCCGTATGCCGCGTCGGTTGCGCCGCATGCTGCATCGAGGTGGGCCGGGTGGACGCCACCACCATGGAAGGCATGTCGATCCGGGGCTATTTGCACAGCCTGCCCAAGGCCCGGCGCACCGCCTTTGAAAAAGCCCTGGTGCGCGATCGGCTGCGCCGCCGCGAGGGCGGATTTCTGCGCTGTCCGTTTCTGCAAAAAAACGACAGCTGTGCCATCTACGCCTGGCGTCCCTTCTCCTGCCGCCAGCTCTACTCTCTGCACCCTTGCACGGGTCAAGGGCCTACGGTCCACCGCCGGAGCGTGGAGCTGGCCCGGGACGCGGTCGCCGAACTCCAGCACCTCGATCGCAACGGCTACTGCGGCCCGGTGAGTTATGTCCTGGAATTGCTCGACGACAATGCCTTCCGCAGCTTCTACCTGGCTGGGGAATTCGATCCGGCGCGCATCATGGCGTTCGCCCGGCCCAGGGGACTGGCGATCAACAGTCGTTGACAAGCGCTAAGAAATATGCTCTACGGAAATTTTCCGTCCTTTTCTTGAAAGAGAGGAAAGAATGGAATGTTTATCTTCTATTCCAATGGCTTGTGGATGTTCGGCCGGATGGCTTCGCAAGCTGAAACTTTTAAGTCCGGACAGAGCGTGCCGGCCGTCCCCCAAAGCTCCGGGGTAATGGTCAGGCCGCATCCCCATGAGGAAGGTGCATCTTGACCGGTTTTGCGGCAGTCGCCCATTACAACGGCTGGATGATCGCGGTGTTGGGCGCCAGTATTGTTTTTGCCGGCTTGGCAGTGCTTTCTTTTTTCATCTCCCAATTGCCAAGGATTTTAAAATTATTAGAAAAACAGACGGCCTCGCAGCAACCTGGTGCCCCGGCGCCACCGGAACCGGCCAAAACGGCCGAAAAGCCCGGCAAGAAGGATATCGCCAGCCAGATCGAGCCCTTGGCCGCCAAGCTCGGAGAGCCTTTTCAACTTGCCGAACTCTACCGCCTCTGCCGTGAGAATGACATCCCCCACCCCCATCTGAGCCTTTCTCGCCTGCAACATCGAGGGATCTTGCACCCCGAGGGTGGTGGAGCGTTTACCTGGAAATCCGAAGCCGCAGTCACGCAGGAAGACTAAACGATGGACCTATTTCTTTCGTTCCTCAACAATACCGGTTTTTTTCTGACAGACTATCGCAACCTGATCATGCTGGCCGTCGGGGTGCTCTTCGTCTATCTGGCCACGGCCAAGCATTATGAACCGCTGCTGCTGGTACCCATCGGTTTTGGCATCATCATCGGCAACATCCCGTTCTTTCGCGGCTTCGGCATCGGCATCTACGAATCCAACAGCGTACTGCACTATCTCTATTTCGGCGTCACCACCGGCCTCTATCCGTCCATCGTGTTCCTCGGCCTGGGGGCGATGACCGACTTTTCATCGCTTTTGGCCTATCCGAAACTGATGCTGCTCGGAGCGGCGGCCCAGATGGGGATCTTCACCACTTTCATCGGCGCCCTTTATCTCGGTTTCCTTCCCGAAGAGGCCGCCTCCATCGGCATCATCGGCGGAGCCGACGGACCGACTTCGATCTTTCTGACCGCCAAGCTGGCGCCCCACCTCATCGGCCCCATCGCCATCGCCGCCTATTCCTACATGGCCTTGATCCCGGTAATCCAGCCGCCCATCATGCGGCTGTTGACCACCGAAAAGGAACGGCGCATCCACATGTATGAACCGCGGGAGGTGTCGCGCAAGGAACTGCTTTTCTTTCCGGTCATCGGCGTGC
Source organism: Desulfobacterales bacterium (assembly GCA_963668645.2). Taxonomy (GTDB): domain Bacteria; phylum Desulfobacterota; class Desulfobacteria; order Desulfobacterales; family UBA2174; genus UBA2174. The sequence continues at coordinate 19,207 of CAXXWC010000017.1, read as the reverse complement.
TGGTCTGCTGCATGCTGGCGCCCACATCCATCCCCTTGCTGGGACCCTTCTTTTTCGGCAACTTCATGAAAGAGTGCGGGGTGGTGGAACGCCTGGCCGGCACCGCGCGCAACGCCATCATCGACGCGGCCACCATCTTTCTCGGGCTCACCGTGGGGGCCAGCACCCAGGCCGATGTCTTTCTGGTCGGCCGCTCGATTATGATCTTCTGCCTCGGCGCAGCGGCCTTTTCGGTGGCCACCGCCTCGGGGATCATCTTCGCCAAAATCATGAACCTTTTCATGAAAAACAAAATCAATCCCCTCTTGGGGGCGGCCGGGGTTTCGGCCGTGCCGGGATCGGCCCGCGAGGTTCACTTGCAGGGCCTCAAAGCCGATCCGACCAACTACCTGCTCATGACCGCCATGGCCTGCAACTCCTCCGGAGTCATCGGATCGGCCACTTGCGCCGGGATCCTTTGGAGCTTCATGCTTAAATAGCCCATCCTCGCCCCTTCCCTCCAAACCTTGAAAAGCCCCGCTTCGGCGGGGCTTTTCACTTGCCTTTTACGCCCGTACGGGCCAGGATATCAGATAGCGACAATCAATCTGCAAAGCCTCACGATTGATGCCAACCGCGCGCCGACCGGCGCCAAGCGCCAAGGAGGGCAACATGCTGACCAAGGTCTTGATCAAACGGCACTTTCGCAAGGGCAACGAAATCGAAATCCTCCACCTGCTGCGTGAACTGCGGGCCAAGGCCATGGAAATGCCCGGGTACCTCTCGGGCATCAGTTTAAGCGCGGCAGAAGATCCCCGCAAGGTTCTCGTAATCGGCACCTGGGAGAATCTCGAAAGCTGGCTCGCCTGGAAGAACAATTCCGTACGCAAGCAGTTTGAGGCGATGCTCGAAGTCTATCAGGAGCAGCCGGCCAACTACGAGGCATATTTCGTCGGCGCCCGCTTGGGTGGGTGATCCCAGGTCACCGTCGGACCCATGACCGGGGCGTGAAGCAACGGGCAGGCCCCTGCCTAAACGCGGCCGGCGGGCAAAAAACGCCGTCGACCGCCAGTCCGAGAAAATGCCATTTTCTGATCGATGTCCTGCCTCCGCAAGGGGAGCAAGAGCGGTTTTGTTTTTCTCTTTAAAATTATTCTTGACAGGCATATTTCTCTCTGCCATATGACGTAATTATCCCGCTATAATTTCCTGACCAGTTTTTTTATTCTTTTGGCGTTTGGTCGATCATTGTGCTTCTAATACAAAACCTGATTACCGGCTTCCATACCCCCCATGGGGCGATCCACGCTGTGGATGGGGTCAGCCTTTCCCTGTCCCGGGGAGAAATTCTGGGCGTGGTGGGTGAATCGGGCTGCGGCAAGTCGGTGCTGGCCCTCTCGATTCTCGGTCTTCTGCCCCGCCCGCCGGCCTTTGTGGAAGGCGGGAAAATCCTCTTCCAGGAGCAGGATCTGCTCCAACTTTCGCAAGAGGAGCTGCGGCAGTTGCGGGGCAATGCCATCAGCATGATTTTCCAGGAGCCCATGACGGCCCTCAATCCGGTATTTACCGTGGGCAATCAGCTCATGGAAGTGTTTCGCGTCCACCGCCGCCTGGACAGGGCCGAGGCCTTGGCACAATCGGTTGAAATGCTGGCCCGGGTAGGGGTTCCGGCTCCCCGGCGGCGGGTAAGGGAATATCCCTACCAGCTCTCCGGAGGAATGCGCCAAAGGGTGATGATCGCCATGGCGTTGGCCTGCAACCCCGCCCTGCTGCTGGCCGATGAGCCCACCACCGCCCTGGATGTCAGCATCCAGGCCCAGATTTTAGAATTGATGCTCGCCCTTAAGGAGGACTTGGACACCGCCATTTTACTGATCACCCACGATCTGGGGGTCGTGGCCGAAATGGCCCAGCGCGTTGCGGTGATGTACACCGGCCGGATCATGGAGGAGGCCACGACCCTGGAACTCTTCGACCGGCCTTTGCACCCTTACACTCAGGGCTTGATGGGGGCCATTCCCCGGGCGGACGCCAGCTTCGAAACCGAAGCCCTGACGGAAATCCAGGGTGTGGTACCCGGGCTGGGGTCCCTGCCGCCCGGATGCCATTTCGAGCCGCGCTGCCCGTGGTCGATGGCCGTCTGCCGCGCCGAGGTCCCACCGCTGAAGGCGGTGGGCGAGAACCACCGGGTGGCCTGCTGGGCGGTGACCGATGACTGAACTGCTCGAAGTCAACCATTTGATCAAGCACTTTCCCCTGCGGCGCGGGTTCTGGGGCCGCCGGCGCGCCGTGGTCCACGCCGTGGACGACGTCTCTTTCAGCATCGGGGAAAACGAGACCCTGGGGCTGGTGGGTGAATCCGGCTGCGGCAAATCCACCACCGGCTTCAGCCTCCTGCGGTTGATCGAACCGACCGCGGGCGAGGTCTGGTTCGAGGGGGAAAACATTCTGTCCCTGGATGCAAACCGGCTGCGCCGGCATCGCCGCCGCATGCAAATCGTTTTCCAGGACCCCTTCGGATCGCTCAACCCCCGCCTGACGGTGGAGCGCATCGTGGAAGAGCCGCTGCTCAACTATGAGACCCTCAACGGCACCCTACGCAAGCAACGGGTGGCCGAAGCGCTCGAAACGGTGGGGCTTCTGCCCGAGCACATGACACGCTTTCCCCACGAGTTTTCCGGCGGGCAGCGCCAGCGCATCTGCGTGGCCCGGGCCCTGGTGCTGCAACCACGGCTGGTGATCGGCGACGAACCGGTCTCAGCCCTGGATGTCTCGGTGCGCGCCCAGGTATTGAATCTCATGGTCCGCCTGCAGCGGCAGCTCAAGCTTTCCTTTCTTTTCATTTCCCACGACCTGTCGGTAATCCGCTACGTGAGCCACCGGGTGGGGGTCATGTATCTGGGACGGATCGTGGAACTGGCGGATGTGAAAACCATCTATGATCAACCGGCCCATCCCTACACTCGGGCACTGCTCTCGGCGGTGCCGATACCGGATCCGCGGCGCCGGCGCCGGCGTATCGTCCTGCAAGGAGACGTCCCCTCGCCTATCAACCCTCCTCCAGGCTGTCATTTCCACCCCCGCTGCCCGGAGGCCATGGAGATCTGCCGCCGGGAAGCGCCGCACATGCGGCAGGTGGCGGACCGCCATCGCGTCTGTTGCCATCTTTACAACCATCACGACGAATGGATCGCCAAGCCGCCGGCTTCCCCAACGGGAACCCGGTCCCACCCCCAACTCAAAGGAGGAAGCGTATGAAGCGGAAATTGATGCGGATCATCCTATCGGTGGTTTTCGCCGGCCTGGTTTGCGCCGGTCCGGCAGCAGCGACTGGGGACACCCTCGTAGTGGTGCAAGAAGCCGAACCGGTAGGACTGGACATCATGCAAAGCTCCATCCAGACCACCATGAGCGTCGGCTATAACATCCATGACACCCTGCTCAAACCCCAGGAGGACGCCACGGTCAAACCGGGACTGGCCGAAAAATGGGAAGCGGTGGACGACCTGACCTGGAAATTCACCCTGGTCGCCGGCGCCACCTTCCACAACGGGGAGCCTATCAACGCCGAGGCGGTAAAATTTTCCTTCGAACGCATCACGAGCGACGCGCTCAAGAGTCCCCACCGCGGCAAACTCAACAGTTTCAAAGAAGTCAAGGTCATCGACGACCGCACGTTCACCATCACTATGAAGCAGCCGTATGCCCCGGGGCTTTACATGCTGGCCCAGTATCTGTTTATCGTGCCGCCGAAATACGTCCAGCAGGTGGGAGATGCCGAATACAACCTCAAGCCCGTCGGCTGCGGGGCCTACAAGCTGGACAAATGGGTCAAGGGCCAGGAGATCGTGCTGTCGGCCTACGACAAGTACTACGGCCTCAAGCCGGCCTACAAAAAGCTGATCTTCAAGGGAATCCCGGAGGAAGCCTCCCGCATCTCGGCCCTGCTCACCGGCGAAGCGGATGTGATCAGCGGCGTGCCGGTGCACCAGCGCAAGAAGGTCCTCAACTCGGGCAAGGCCTACCTCACCGATCAGATGGGTTCGATGAATTATCTGGGTCTGAACACCTATGAGAAACCGTTCAGCGATGTCCGGGTGCGCCAGGCCGTCAACCAGGCCATCAACCGCCCCCTGATCAACAAGGCTCTGTTCAACGGCAAGGCGATTCTCTGTGCCGGCCCCATCAGCCCGCGCACCTTCGGCGCCGACCCCTCCCTCAAGCCCTATGCCTACGATCCGCAGAAAGCCAAGCAGCTTTTGGCCGAGGCCGGCTACCCTGACGGCTTCGAGACCCGCCTGGCCTACGGTACCTACCTGCCCCAGATCCAGGAGCAGGCCGAGGCGATCACCGCGGACCTGGCCAAGGTGGGCATCCGGGTAACCCTCGAACCCTTCGAACGCGCCGTGATGTGGGACCGCTACAAGAAGAAACTGCACCAGATGTATATCTATTTCTGGGACGACGCCCCGGAACCGGACCGCTACATGTACAGCCTTTTTCACTCCAAGAGCCGGGATTACTACTACAAAAGCGAAACGGTGGACCAGCTCCTGGACAAGGGCCGCTCCACCCTGGATCCCGCGGCCCGGGTCAAAATCTACAACGAACTGGATCGCTTTCTGTACCAGGATGCCCCCTGGGTGTATCTTTACGTGATTCCGGAGGTCTTTGCCGTCTCCAACGCCGTGCAGTACAAGGGGCTGCGCGACGGTTATCTGATCATGAACACGGCCAAGCCGAAAAAGTGATCTGGGATGGTATTGCGATGTAAATGATCGGGCGCCGGATGGTCAGGGAAACGATCCTCCGGCACCCGCTAACCGAAACCTGGGACAATGGGTCGATACATCCTCAAAAGGCTCTGGCACACCGTCTACGTGGCCGTGGGCATCTCCATTATCAGCTTCTTTTTCATCCATCTTTCCGGTGATCCGGTGATGCTGATGCTGCCGCCGGACGCCTCCCATGCCGAAATCGAGGCCCTGCGCGAACAGCTCGGTTTCAATGACCCGCTGCCGGTGCAGTACTGGCGCTTTGCCGTGCGCGCCGTCCACGGCGACCTGGGCATGTCCCTCTACTACCGGGTGCCGGCCATCGACTTGATCCTCCAGCGTCTGCCCGCCAGCCTGGAACTGGCCGGCGCCGCCATGCTCATCGCCCTGGTGGTCTCCATCCCGCTGGGGATCATCTCGGCGGTCAAACGCGGATCGCTCTTGGATGTCTCATCCATGCTGGGGGCCCTTTTCGGGCTCTCCATGCCCCATTTCTGGCTGGGGATCATGATGATCCTGCTCTTTTCGGTGACCCTGGGATGGCTGCCCACCTCGGGCCGGGGCACGCTGGCCCATCTGATCATGCCCTCATTGGCCCTGGGTCTGAGCCTGATGGCCATGTTCGCCCGGCTGACCCGCTCGGTGATGCTGGAGGTCCTGAACCAGGACTATGTGCGCACCGCCCGGGCCAAAGGGCTGCGCGAGCGGTGGGTTATCGGCAAACATGCGTTGAAAAACGCCCTGATCCCCCTGGTCACCGTAGCCGGAATGCAATTCGGGTTTCTTATCGGCGGCACAGTGATCATCGAAACGGTTTTCGCCTGGCCGGGGGTCGGGCGCCTGGTGGTCCAGGCCATCTTCAGCCGGGATTACCCCCTGGTCCAGTCCGCGGTTTTGGTCCTGGCCGTCCTTTTCGTGCTGATCAACCTGATTACCGACCTGATCTATCTCTACCTCGATCCCCAGATCAGCTACCTGGAGGCCAAGTGAAAGGAGTCGGGCGTTTCAATCAACTGCGCGCCAGTTTGCGCCTTTGGGCCGAGACGTTTCAGGCCCTGAGCCGCTCGCCCGGAGCGGTGGCCGGAGGCCTGCTGCTGGCCGCAATCCTCTCCACGAGCCTGTTTTTCCCGCTCCTCTACCCCCGCGACCCCCTGGCCCAGGACCTGCTAGCCCGTCTGACCCCGCCGTTCTGGCAGGAGGGCGGGACTCTGCTTTATCCGCTGGGGACGGACAATCTGGGCCGCGATGTGCTGGTGCGCATCCTCTACGGCAGCCGGGTCAGTCTTCTGGTGGGTTTTTCCGCAGTCCTTGTGGCCTGTACCACGGGAATCGTGCTGGGTCTGATCTCGGGCTACTTCGGCGGGCGCACCGATAATCTGATCATGCGCCTGGCCGACGTGTTCATGGCCTATCCCTTCATGCTGCTCACCATCTCGGTGATCGCGGTGCTGGGCAACTCGATCTTCAACCTGATTCTGGTTCTGGGGCTCTCGGACTGGGTTACCTATGCCCGTACGATCCGTGGCAGCGTTCTGAGCATCAAGAAAAAAGAGTTCGTCATGGCGGCGCACAGCGTTGGCACTTCCCACGGGGTGATCCTGCTGCGCCACATCTTTCCCAATGTGCTGTCGCCGATCCTGGTCCTGGGCACCGTACGGGTGGCCAACATCATCATCTGGGAAAGCGGATTGTCGTTTCTCGGCATGGGCGCTCCGCCGCCCATGCCGACCTGGGGCCGCATGCTGGCCGAAGGAAGGGTGTACATTGCCGATGCCTGGTGGCTGGTGACCTTGCCGGGGCTGGCCATCATGCTGACCATTCTGTCGATCAACCTCTTGGGCGACGGGCTACGGGATGCCCTCGATCCGCGCCTGAGAAACATTCCCGGCTGATTTGGAAAGGAGTCGAATTCTGTCATGAAAGCACTTGTGCTCGGTCTTGGGTTTCAGGGTAGGGCCGTGATCCACGATTTGTCGCAAAACGACCAGATCGACGAGATCATCGGTGCGGATATGGACACCAGCGCAGCGGACGCATTTCTCCGCCGCGGCAACTACCCGAACGTGCGCCTGCAAAAGATCGACGCCCGTCAAAAGGAAGACCTGGCTGCACTGATGCGCGGCACCCAAGCGGCCATTGCCGTTTGCATGTTGCCCACTTTTCTGGCACATACGGTGGCCGAAGCCTGCATCGCGGCGAAAATTCCCTTCGTCAACACCAGCTATGCCCATTGGGTGGCAGATCTGGACGCCGAAGCCCGCCGCAATGGCATCACCATTATGCCGGAAATGGGCTTCGATCCGGGAATCGACCTGATTCTGGGAGGACTGGCGGTAAAAGGCCTGGACGAGGTTCACGGCCTGTACAGTTACGGGCTTGGGGTTCCGGAACCGGCGGCGGCCGACAATGCGATCAAGTATAAAGTCAACTGGACCCTGGAAGGTGTACTCAATGCCTACCGCAGGCCGGCCCGGATTCTGAAAGGCGGCCGGATGGAGGAGATTGCCGGTACCCATATCTTCCGCCCGGAGCACATCCACACCATCCGGGTAGGGGATCTCGGCGAAATGGAAGCCTACCCCAACGGCGATGCCATCGGTTTCATCCAACGCTTCGGCCTTGATGGACCGCAGCTTCGGGACATGGCCCGTTTCGCCGCCCGCTGGCCCGGCCACTGCGCCTTCTGGCGCACAATGGCGGACATGGGTTTCCTGGAAGACGAACCGCTGCAGTTTCTGGTCCACCATCTTAACCCGCGCCTGCAATACCGCGATGATGAACGGGATATTGCAGTGCTGCGCATCCAGACCTGGGGGATCAAGGACGGATCGAAAAAGCGGCTGACCTACGAATTGATCGATTACCGCGATCTTAAGACCGGACTTTTTGCCATGAACCGCACGGTGGGCTATACGGCCAGCATCGCGGCCCAGATGGTGCTCAGCGGCGAAATCGAAGGGCCGGGCGTGCTTTCACCCATCGCTGACGTTCCTGCCAAGCGGGTGCTGGCGGAACTCGAACGCCGCGGCATCCATGTGGCCACCCGGCTCGAAGATCTTTCCTGAACCGATATGCATTCTTCGACAGACGAAATAGCGGTACGCCGGCAGGTGGGCCTTAAGATTCGGGAACTGCGCCAGGCTACGGCCATGACCGCCGTAGAACTGGCCCGCCAGGCCGGCTTGTCCCAGGGGCAACTTTCCAAGATCGAAACCGGCAAGGCGGCCCTGTCCATCGCCGCCTTGAGCGAACTTTGCCGGGTGCTGGAGCGTCCGCTGAGCTACCTCTTTCAAAAAGAGGCGGAGATTCCGCGGGTCCTGGGGACCATGGTCACCGTGCCCGGCCCCGAAAGCCGGGCCACGGCATGGTTTGCCGACCAAGTGGCCCGCCGCAGCCAGGACCGCCTGTCGCTGGTACCGCTCCAGGCCACCGTTCTGGGCACCCAGACCCGTCAGGCCGCCATGCTCCGCGAAGGGCTCATCGATCTGTTCATCGAGGATTTGCCGGCCTTTCGCGATCTGGTACCGGCCCTGGATTTGTTGAGCCTGCCGTATGCGTTCAAGAACGAAGCGCAGTTGGCGGCCTTTCTGCAATCCGGCCTTTTCAAACGGCTGGTACGCCAGCCGCTCCTCGATCAGGGAGTCAGGCTGGTCAACCGGCGCTGGAACTGGCGCCGGGGACTGGAATGGGTCATCCTGGCCACCCGCCCCATCACGCATCCGGACCAGGTGCGCGGCCTGCGGGTACGCATCTTCGGATCGCCGCTGCTAGCCGAGTTCTGGAAAATGCTAGGCGCCAAACCGGTGGTGATTCCCTGGCCCCGGGTACGCCGGGCCTGGCTGCGCGGGGAGGTGGATCTGCTGCCCACGCACAAGGCTCACCTTTATCCGCTGGGATTCTGCCGGCGCGGCCGGTTCGTCACCCGCCTGGGCGACGTGGCACCCGCCTTGATGGTGGCCGTCAACGAGGCTCGCTACGGCAGCCTGCCCCCGGCCCTGCAATCGGCCCTGGCCGATGCCTGCGATGAGGCCGGAGATTTCTTCAGCGCGGAAGTTGCCCGGGCCGAACCGGAAAACGAAATCCTCAACATGCGCCGCCACGCCGTGAGCTACCTGACCGTCGATAAACAGCCGTGGCGGACCGCAAGCCGGCGCGCCGCCGAGACGCTCAGTACCAGAACACCGGCGGTGCGTGCCTTGTGGGAGGCGATTCAAGATTTCCAAAAACCGTGAAAAGCACCATGCACACCACCGAACAACTGGCGCAAAAGGCCCTGGCCCTGCGGCCCCAAGACCTGGCGCAAACAACGCGTGAGGCTGCCCGGCGCTGCATCCTTGACTTGCTCGGCGCCTGCATGGCCGGCCGCCGAACCACCTCGGCCCGGGCCCTGCACCGGGCGGCACTTAAGACCTTCGGCCCCGGAACGACCACCGTCTGGTTCAGTCCGGACCGCCTGAACCCCGCGGCGGCCGCCATGGTCAATGCCGCCGCGGCCAGCGCCCTGGATCTGGACGACGGCCACCGGGGGGCGGCCGGACATCCGGGGGCCGCCATCATTCCGGCGGTCTTCGCCGTCGCTGCGGACCTGCCCGTCCCACCGATGCAGGTCCTGGCCGCCATCGCCGTGGGGTATGAAGTCGGCTGCCGGATAGCCGCGGCCCGTGATCTGGACCGCCTGCCGACCCTGTCCACCGGACGCTGGACCCCTTACGGAGTAGCTGCCGCCACCGGATATCTTCGCAACGTGACAGTCCCGGTTCTGGCTCAATCCCTGGCTATTGCCGGCGCCCAGGTGCCGGATCTGGCGGCAGCGGGCTATTCACAAGTCATGGGAAACCATGTCAAAGAGGGCATCCCGTGGTCCGTATTGCTCGGAATCAATGCCGTAACCCTGGCTCAGGAGGGATTCACCGGCCCATTGGATCTGCTGGACCATCCAGACTGGTTCGACGCGCAACGGATCATCGATGCAACGCCCTTCGGACGGGCCATCGAAGCGGTCTACTTCAAACCGTATTCGAGCTGCCGCTGGAGCCATGCCGCCCTGGACGGTCTGCTCGCCATCCTGGCCGAAGGCTGCCTGGATCCGGCCGCCATCGCCGGTATCACCATCCAGACCTTCGAGCGGGCCCTGCGGCTCAATAATTACCCGGACCCCGATGGGATAGAAGGGGCCCAGTACAGCATCCCCTTTTGCCTTGGCTTGGCCGCCTTTCACGGGGCCGGGGCACTGCTGCCCCTGAGGGAAGCCAGCCTCCACGATCCGCGCGCCGTGGCCCTGGCGCGGCGCGTGACACTGGCGGTGGACCCGGAACTGGACGGACGTTTTCCGGTCCAAACCGCCGCCAGGATTATCGTGCAGACCGGCGGGCAGAGGATCGAAAAAACCGTTTTGACCCCTCACGGCGATCCGGCAAATCCCCTCAGCCCCCCAGAACTTGAAGCTAAATTCCTCCGCCTCGCCAGCCGGTTCTCTCCGCCCGGCCTGCCGCAACAAATTCTCGCGGCCCTGACGCGCTTCGAGGCGGACGGTTTTCGCAAAATGCTTTCCTTGCTCAACACCGTCCGAACCGACTGAATTTCCGGACCCGCAAAGCCCGGGTTTCGGTCGCGATGTTGCCTTTACCCGCCGGCAAGGGGTCCGGTCCGGACCGCTTCAAGTATCTTCGGTTCTTTCGTCCTTTCCGGAAAACCGGCAGATCGTGCAGATCGGCTCCGTCAAGGCGATCACTCACTATCCGAAAAATCGACATCAACCCACTGAGCCGTGTCAGGGGCAACCCCACAGCGGTGGATGCATCGGACTCGAGCTGTTAGCCGTGGCGCCCGGCGACCTCAACCGCCGGAGGTGGAGACATCGGCCAAAGCTGCGCCGTCCGCCCGGCGGCCGCACTCCTTGCAGCGTCCGTCCGGACCGATGACGCCGATACAGTTGCCATCCGGACAAAGCTGCCGCTCCTGCCAGTATTGATCCGCGCCACCCGCCGCCCGGCATGATGCGGCCTCGGCTTCCGTCCTGTCTACGGCCGGTGCGGCCACCGGATCTGAACCCTCATCCACCTCAGGCTGCGCACCGAGGTCCTCTGGATCCGCGTCGCCTGCCGGTAGACCGCATTCTTTGCAGCGCCCGTCCGGGCCGATGATTCCGATGCAGTTTTCATCCCGGCACAGACGCCGGTTTTCCCATTCTGTCTCGCTATGGGTTGATTCTTGCCTTTCGGCCATTGGGCGACTCCCTTCGGCTGACGGAATCGACCCTTCTGCCTCTTTCTGTGTCGATCCCGCAGTAATACGGTCTTCATGGTTGGCGGCCGTCTCCGGTCCGCCTGCTGGAATTGTATCCACTTTGAGGCGCACCAGGGTCGCGCCCCACCCGCCGGCCCCAGCCGGGGCGGCTTCGAATCGCGCCACCAGTCGATGGCGGCGCAGGATATGATGCACCCGTTCGCGCAGAACGCCGGTACCCTTGCCATGAACGATCCGCACCTCCAGAATCCCCTCGGCGGCACAGGCGGTCAAATAGTCGTCGATCAGTTCCGGCACTTCCCTGGGTTGAAAGGTGTGCAGATCCAGGACATCGCTGATGGGCAATACAATGGATTCCATACAGAATAATCGGGAAACGGGTCTCAAGGAGGCCGGCAAGGGGCCGGATCCATCCAGATCGGTCATTTCAAGCCGGTGGATGTTCGGATTTGTCAAGAACCTGCTCCAAGGCGAAACTGCGCGCCGCAGCCACCAGGGCAGGCGCCCAGCCCGGGGCGCCCAGGGCGTGAATGTGGGTATAGGTCGCCAAAACCCGTCCGCGGCATAATCCGTCGCGCCCGTCGAGGATGCCGCTGCCGCGCTGCATGCCAAAGACCAGGTCCCCGGGATTCCCATGCCAGTCGATGGCTTTGGAGTAGTGGAACTCATGGCCGCGCAATTCACTGCCGGCAGGGAAGTATGGATTGTTGCCCGTAACCTTGACCACGGTGTATCCATGGCCCTGGGGCCGGCGCGAAAAACCGAAGCTGATGGGCAGGATCCCGCTCATGGCATAGGTGTGATCCTCCAGGACCAGCCGCTCGCCGAGAAACATCAGACCGCCGCATTCGGCGTAAATCGGCATGCCGTCCTCGGCCATTGCGCGCAGGGCCGAACGGTATGTCTCGTTGCGGCTCAGGGCCTCGGCGTGGGTCTCGGGAAATCCGCCGCCGATGTACAAAGCGTCCATCCGGGGTGGACGCGCGGCGTTCAAAGGGCTGGTGAAGACCAGTCGCGCCCCGGCCTGGACCAGCGCTTCCAGATTCTCCGGGTAGTAAAACTGGAAGGCGCTGTCGCGGATCACCCCCACCAGGGGCGGATCGCCCAGCGCCGCAGGCGGCTCGCAGATCCGGGTCGGCGGCAGGGTGGTGTTCAATCCCCGGGCATCGCGGGCCATGGCCAGAATACGGTCCAGATCGAGGTACCCTTCAGCCATCCCGGCGGCCACAGCCACCGAATCTCCAGCCCAGCCGTGCTCGGCGGTGGGCACCAACCCCATATGGCGTTCGGGAAAGGCCTGCTTTTTGAGCTTGGGTACGGCTCCGACCACCGGAATGCCGCAGTGCTGCTCGATGCTTTGGCGCAGAATAGCCTCGTGGCGGCTGCCGGCAACCCGGTTGAGAATCACCCCGGCCAGGGCCAGATCAGGATCGAAATGGCAACAGCCCGCGACCACGGCCGCCATGGTGCGGGTGGTCTTGGTGGCATCGATGCACAGCAGCACCGGCAGGCCGAGGAGCTTGGCCAATTCGGCGGTGGATGTCTTGCCTTCGGTGTTGATGCAGTCGTAGAGGCCGCGGTTGCCTTCGACCACGGCCAGATCGCGGCCGCTGGCATGGCGGTGAAAGGAGCACAGAAGAGGCTCCTGAGCGATGATGAACGAATCGAGGTTGTAACAGGTGTGCCCGGCGGCCAAGGCCAGCCAGCCCGCATCGATGTAGTCGGGGCCCTTTTTGAACGGCGCCACGGTCAGACCGCGCTGCCGCAGCGCCGCCGCAATTCCGATGGCCAGGATGGTCTTGCCCGACCCGCCGCGCAGAGCTGATATGACGATTCCCGAGTACTTCATGGGGTCTGCTGACACGGCGTTCGATTCATCCCGTGGGGCAGGTGCGCTACTTTTCCTCGTGCTCAGCGCCAGCCTGTTTACCGGTCCCCGGCATTCCGTACATCGAAGTGCTGCCGGATGACCAGTATTCCAAGACGCCGTCGGTGACCATCCGATTGATCAACTTCTTTGCATCACGCGGTTTTTCGCCGATAATATTGGCCAAGTCATTAAAATAAAACTTGCTCTTGCTCTTGAGTTTCTTGGTCAGCTCTTCGACGATCTTCTGTTTTGCCTCTTCGTATTCCATTGTGCCCTTCTTTCTGGGTCTGAGAGCGGGCGGCCGCCGGTTGGCTGGCCGCCCACGAGCAGGCACCGATTATTCGGTAAACTTGAACTGCGAGGTCTGGCGCCAGGTGTAGTATGCCGGATCGCGGAAATCGTCGATCAGGTGGTGGGTGAACTCCAGTTCGCATTTTTCGAAGAAGCGTTCCCAGCCGATCCGCTCGGCCCATTCGCCCACGCGCTCGTATTTTTTGGCGTCGGCCGAGTAGGCTTCGATGATCTTCTTGATGGCGTCCGTGGTCGACGGCCAGCGCGGCGCCTCGTTGGGCAGAAAGGCCACCACGACCTTGGAGAACTTGGGCGCACTGATGCGGTTGGAGACCTTGCCGCCCACCATGAGCACGATGCCGTCGCCCTCGGTGTCTGCAAGCGGCATGGAGGGGCACATGGTGTAGCAGTTGCCGCAGAACATGCAGCGGTCGTTGTTCACCGCCACAGACTTGACCTCTTTGTCATCGGCGAGCTTGACCTTGGACGGCTTGATGGCCGCGGTGGGGCAGGCTGCGATGGCCAGGGGGATTTCGCACATCTTGTCCAGATACTCATGGTCGAGCATCGGCGGCTTGCGATGGTAGCCGAGGATAGCGATGTCCGAGCAGTGCACAGCGCCGCACATGTTGAGGCAGCAGGCCAACGATACGCGCACCTGGGCCGGCAGACGCATCTTCTGGAAGTCCTCGAAGAGCACGTCCATGGTGGCCTTGACCGGACCGGAAGCATCGGTGGCCGGGGTATGGCAGTGGATCCAGCCCTGGGTGTGGACGATGTTGGTCACGCCTGCGCCGGTGCCGCCCTTTGGGAACTTGAAGCTGCCGCCGACGAACTTACGGCTGGCCAAGTCGTCGATCAGGGGCTGGAGTTTGGCCCTGTCGTCGCACATGAATTCGACGTTGTTGCGCGTCGTCCAGCGTACGTAACCGTCGCAGTGCTTGTCGGCAATCTCGCAAATCTCGCGGATCAGACCGGTGGACATCAGGCGGGCCCCGCCCACGCGCACCGTGTAGATCTCGTCGCCGGACTCGGCCACATGGACCAGCACACCGGGCTCCAAGATTTCGTGATACAGCCACTTACCCTTGTTCTTGGCGATGACCGGCGGATAAAATTCGTCGTATTTACGCGGACCGATGTCCGTGATCCGGTTTTGCATCGGCTTTGAAGGATCGTATCCGGAAGAAACAAATGCCATGGCGTCCACCTCCTCTTATCTCTGATGGTACTTGCGGAACTCGTTGATGTCACGCTCCCAGCCGCCGGGAACCTCATCTTCCTTCCAGAAGATGTACGGGTTGCTGCGGGGTTCCTGAACATGCTGCGGCATCGGCTTCATGTCCATCACCTCGAGGAGCTTCTGGAAGCCCTGGCGTTTCATCAACTCACCGAGACGCTCGCGGTTCTTGCCTTCTTCCATCCACCAATCCCAGATGGGTTCGATCACGGTTTCCTTGATCTCGGTATACGGTTCCTCGACCTTGATGAAAGGCACAACCAACGAGCCCATCTGGGCGCCGTCGAGAATCGGAGCCTTGGCGCCGGCAAAAATCGAGCACCCCCGGTCGTTACCGATGCGCAGCGCGCGCGGCATGACGTTGATGCAGTGCATGCAGCGAGTGCATTCACGGTCGTCGATCTTCAGCTGGCCGTCTTCCATCCACATGCACCCGGTCGGGCAGCGGCCGATTACCTCGGCCTGGATGTCAAACTTGCCCCAGTCACGGTCGGCATGGGCGCCGCCGTTGGGCGGGATCTCGCCGCCGATATAGGCCTGGACCGCTTCCTGGTCGATGCGGATGTTGTCGCGCCAGGTGCCGATAAAAGACAGGTCTGAACGGGCGATGGAGGCCACGCAGCAGTTCGGGCAACCGTCGAACTTGAACTTGAACTTGTACGGGAAGGCCGGCCGGTGCAGCTCATCCTGGTACTCGTTGGTCAGATCGAAGCACAGCGCCTGGGTGTCGTAGCAGGCATACTCACAACGGGCTTCGCCGATGCAATCCGAAGGGGTGCGCAGGTTGGAGCCCGAGCCGCCCAGGTCCTGATTCAGGTTGTGGGTCAGCTCAAAAAAGACTTCTTCCAACTGCGGCGTGGTGGTGCCCAAAAAGATGATGTCACCGGTGGAGCCGTGCATGTTGGTGATGCCTGAACCGCGCATATCCCACAGGTCGCAAATCTCGCGCAGATATTTGCTGGTGTAAAACTTGCCGCCTGGCTGGGAGACTCGCATGGTGTGGAAGTGAGCCACGCCCGGAAACGCTTGCGGCTGGTCGCAGTAGCGGCCGATGACGCCGCCGCCATAACCGAAGACGCCGACGATCCCGCCGTGCTTCCAGTGGGTGCGGCCGTGCTTGTAAGACAGTTCGAGCACGCCGAGAAGGTCCTCGACGACATCGGTCGGAATCTGGAACTCAATGTTCTCGGCGTTCTTCGCCCGCTTCTCGGCCTGCTCTTTCAAGTCGGACACGAAGCTCGGCCACGGTCCGCTTTCCAGCTGGTCCAGCAGGGGGGTTGCATGCTTTGCCATCTTTTACCTCCATGTCTGTAAATAACAATTAAGCTACCGGCCAAATGGGAAACTGCGCTGAAAAATGCCCGGCGGGGGCCCGCGGTCACCTCCTCTCTTTGCACTTGTGGTATTTGATTCGAGTTGTTGTATATCGATCGCGTAGCGATGCGTTGCATCGTGGATATGCAAGGAACGGATATAGAATCATTGTTCAATAATGTCAATAGAAAAGCAGGAATCGGCGTCGCGGCATCATCTATCCAGCGGCCGTCCGCGGCATTTTCGCACTTCATCTTGTGGGGCTAGAGAGTTTTACCGCTGAATGTAGTGGTTGATCTGTGCCGTTCTCCCGCCTCCAGAACCCGCTGCAGCTCAATCCCGTGCCTGGCGGCGGCAGCGGCCATCAGGATCCGCCCGGGGTCGCCGGCCGGCCGTTTTTGAATACAGGCCGAGATCATGGGGGCCAGATCTTCGACTGTAAGACCACCCAAATAGACCGCCACGGCCGAAGCCAGTTCATCCGGGATTTGGCCGCGGCGCACCTTGCCCGCCAGCGCATCAAAAAATCCCTCTACAACCGGCGCGATGGTTTCGGGACCGGCCAGGAGCGTCTCACCGATCCCGTCGCAGCGGTCCAGCCGCATACGCAGGCTGGTGTGGACCAGAAAGAGCGCGGCACCGAGGAGAACCGTGTCAAATTCCGGCTCGGCGCCGGCAATCAGGGGGCCGTAGCGGCGCACGGTGATCAGGCGCAGCTCCATGTCGCCGCCATCGTGGGGCCGTACGATGAAATCGCCGGCGGCATGGTGCCAGTCGAGGATCTGCTCGGTGCTCAAGACATCGTAGTAGCCGGTCAACAAGCCGGCCGCCTCGCGGTAAAGCGATCGGGTCTGGCCGGCATCCAAGGGCCGGGGACCCGACGGGGTCCAAACCGCCGGCCGGCCCTTCGCGTCCGGACAGGCGGTCAAATGAAATTCGAAAAATCCGGTGAACCATTCGGCCAGAAACATCGGCACGCAACGCCCGCCATCCAAAACGACGGTGCGGCAATGAAAGACTTTCGGCAGCCGGCCGCCGCCGAAACGCCTTTCAAGGCAATCGAGCAGGCTTGCTTCCCCGGCCAAGAGGGCCCTGCCGGCCGGCGAGACGGCCACATTGACGGCCAGATCACGTCGGCCGGAGTCGGTGGCGACCGCGATTCTGGCCGGATGGTAAAAGGCCCCGTGTTTTTCGAGAAAAATCTCAACCTGCTGCGGGGCGTCGCCCAGGCCCAGGCGGACCGGAAACCACTCGCGATGGCGCAAAAAATCGGCCACGGCCGTGAAGTACTGCCCATAGGTCAGGGTGTTTTGCGGTGCAGCCGGGCCGCCACCCGGATCTGGCGCCGAAGGTAGAACGCGGTCCCAGATCGGACTTGCAGGGCCGACCGGGTGTTGCCGGTCGGCGAGGAAAAAAGCGATGCGTGCAGAGTCAGCCACGGGCGGGGTCCGGATCACGGTCCAGACCGGCGGCGATATCCTGCTGGATCTGCTCGGCCACGGCATAACCGTGCTTCAGGGCCAGCCGCATGTGGTGATCGGCCTGAGTGAAATCGCCCTGCTCGAGGTAGGCGATGGCCAGGTTGTTGTGGGCCACGGCGAATTCAGGTTTCAGTTCGAGAGCCCGCAGATTGACCGCTATGCTTTCTTC
Organism: Desulfobacterales bacterium; assembly: GCA_963668645.2. Classification (GTDB taxonomy): domain Bacteria; phylum Desulfobacterota; class Desulfobacteria; order Desulfobacterales; family UBA2174; genus UBA2174. The sequence continues at coordinate 1,842 of CAXXWC010000017.1, read as the reverse complement.
GACCCTTCCGGCCATCAGGTAGGCATTGCCCAGGGTTGTAAAGGCCTGGATGAAACGAAAATTGAAATGGGTCGCCTTTTCAAGGGCCTTGATCGCCTCGTCGACGTTGCCGCGCTGCAGCTGAACAAATCCGATGTTGCCGTACCCCTCGGAAAAGCCCGGCCGGGCCTTGACGGCACGCTGGTTCCAGTCCAGACAGCCGTCCAGGTCGCCCCGGCGCAGGCACAACCCGCCCACCTGGGCGTAGGCCTCGGCCAGGGTCGGACTGCACTCGATGGCCCGGTAAAGTTCACCCTCGGCCTGTTCGAATCGATTCAGCCCAAGGAGTGCGACGGCCAGGTTGTAATGGGTCGTGCCGCAGTCCGGGTTGGCTTCCAGGGCGGCGCGCAGGATGGCGATATGTTCGTGGACATTTTGAAATCGTGGCTTTTGGTCGCTCATAGGGCTCCTTTGGCTGGCTGCCTCAAGTCGTCTCCAGACGTTTTTCAACCTGAAATTTTTCGAGATAGTATCGCCGGCGGCGGCTGTCAAGGGTTAACCGCGGCAGCCCGGGCCGGCCACCCGCAGCCGGCCCGGGCCGCTAACGGGTTCCCGTCCTTTGGCAGGTATCCAGGCGAACCAAAACCGAAACGCGCCGGATTTTCAGTTGACGGCCGATCGTTTTGTGCCATACAAAAGGAAAACGTTTTGAACGATTCCAACATATTGCAACATCAAACCGGACCATCCGGATGAACACGAAGGGGGAAGTATGCAAAAAGGTTGCTATACAGCGCTGATCACACCGTTTGCCGGCGGGGCCGTCGATGATGCCGGGCTGCGGCGCCTGGTCAGCTTTCAGATCGAAAACGGCATCACCGGGATCCTGGCGGTGGGCACCACCGGAGAAAGCCCCACCCTGACCTGGGAGGAACACAATCGGGTCATCGAAATGGTGGCCGGCATGAGCCGGGGGCACTGCCTGTGCATCGCCGGCACCGGCAGCAACAACACCGCCGAAACCCTGGAGGGGACCCGGCATGCCGCAGCGGCCGGCGTCGACGCGGTGCTGCTGGTCGATCCTTACTACAACGGGCCAAGTTCACTGGAAATCCGGCGCGAGTACGTCGCGCCCGTGGCCCAGGCCTTTCCCGACATCGAGGTGGTGCCTTACATCATCCCCGGCCGCACCGGCGCCCAGCTGCTCCCCCAGGACCTGGCCCTGCTCAGCCGCCAGTACCCCAACGTCAACACGGCCAAGGAGGCCACGGGCAACCTGGACAACATGCGGCGCACCCGCGAATGCTGCGGCGCGGATTTCACCATCCTGTCCGGCGACGACGGGATGACCTTCGAGATGATGACCGATGCGGCCATCGGTGCGGCCGGCGTGATCAGCGTGCTCTCCAACGTGGTCCCCCGGGCCGTGATCGACATGGTCTCGCGCTTGAACGACGGGGACCGCACCGGGGCCGCCGCCCTGCGCGACGCCCTGACCCCGCTCTTCGATCTGGTCACCGTCAAGACCACCGAGACGACGCCCTTCGGGCCGGTGACCTGCCGGGCCCGCAACCCCCTGGCGCTCAAGGCCCTGATGACGATCCTCGGCATGCCCTCGGGCGGATGCCGCCGTCCCCTGGGCCGCATGACCGCCCAGGGGCTGGAGACCGTCCTGGCCGCCGCCCGCCAGGTCCAGGCGCAAAACCCTGAACTTTTCGCGCCGGTCGCCGAATTTTTCAACCTGGATATCGCCGCCCGTCTCGCCGATCCGAACAGCTGGCAGGGGCTGGCCTACGAAGGGTATTAACGCACGGAAACGCGAAGCTTAAAAAAAACCGGCCGCCGGAATCATACCCGGCGGCC
>CAXXWC010000016.1:0-27756 GCA_963668645.2 Desulfobacterales bacterium | reverse complement strand
GGGGGAAGCCTGCAGGCCCATGCGGATCACCGGAATCCCCCGGCGGGCGAAAAGCCGCCAGAGCGTTGGGTGAGGTCCACGGCGCAATCCAGCGCCAGGGATGGTAAAGCCGCTGCCGTAAGAGGCGGCCAGAGGCGTATCGCCAGGACCAGGCAGGGATAGATGCGCACGAAATCCGGTGCCAGCCGGACGATGCGGTCCCCGGAAGCCATGGCGCTGGAAGCCCCTTGACCGGGAAGGCCGATCATCATCTGCATGCCCACCTTGTAGCCGGCGGCTTTTAAAAGTTCACTGGCAACCTCGGTCTGGGCCGCCGTGTGCCCCCGGCGGCTTAATCCAAGCACGGCATCGTCCATCGACTGGACGCCCAATTCCACCGCCGCAACGGGCATCCCGGCCAGCAGGGCCAGGCGCCGGTCATCGACGGTGTCCGGACGGGTGGAAAACCGCAGGGCCCCGATCCACCCTTCTGCCATGAGGTGCCGGGCCGCATCGAGCAGTGATGCCAGGTGCTCTCGGGCCAGGCCGAGAAAATTACCACCATAAAAGGCGAGCTGGACGTTGACCGGGTCTTGGGGACGTCTACCGAGCCACCGGGTGACCACCGTCCGGGGGTCCGGCAGGGGGGCACCGGCCTGCTGCCGGGTGATGGCGTGTTGATTGCAAAAGACGCAGCGGTGCGGGCATCCGGCATGGGGCAGGAAAACGGGCACAATGCGCGGCCTGCGGCCGCGCAGCGGGGCGGGATCGTGGGGCAGTGTGACGGGGATCACGCTGGAAGCCGGAGTCGATGCCCCGGAACCGGTCACGTTAAGGCGGCGCGTGTTCAACGCGTCCTCTTCGGGCATCAGTAGGGCCAGGGCCTGCCGCGCGGCGTCCTGCTCGGCGGACTTCTTGTTCTTGCCCAGGCCGCGGGTGACCAGATCGTCGATACGCAATTCGACTTCGAAGATTTTGGCATGATCCGGCCCCGCTGGCCCCCAGGATACGATATTGGGGCACCTTCTTATGCGTCGCCTGGACCAGCTCCTGCAGCCGCGACTTGTGGTCCCGGTCGACCTCGGGGCGGCAGATGCGCTCCACGGGTTCGTCAAAGTGGCGGCGCACCATGCGTTCGGCGGCCTTGTAGCCGCCGTCCAAAAATACGGCGGCCACCATGGCCTCCAGGGCATCGGCGAGGATCGACTTTTTACGATACCCGCTGTCCTGGGCCTCTCCCTTGCCCAATGAAAGCCAGTCGCCCAGGGCCAGGGCACCGGCGATGCGGGCCAGTTGGCGTTCGTTGACCAGATTGGCCCGCATTCGCGACAGCTCTCCTTCCGGGCGGGCCGGATAGCGCTCCATGAGCATCAGGCTGACGAGAAGGTTCAGCACGGCATCGCCGAGAAATTCGAGCCGTTCGTTGTCTTTCAGGGAAGGATCGCCCTGTTCGTTGACAAAGCTGCTGTGGCGCAGCGCTTCGCAAAGCAGGGCCGGTTGCCGGAAGCGATAGCCGAGCCGGTCTTGAAGTGTATGCAATGTCTGTGTGGTCATGATGATTATGCGTGATTCCAGGCAGTTCCGAAACGGCCCACCGCCAGGCCGGCAAGGCGCCGGGCGCTGTTTTCCGGCCGCCTCAGCGTGAAGGGCCGCGATGGGCCGCCAGGGCCGCCGCCAGATCCCGGTAAAGTTCGAAGGGGATCTCGAGGTTCCCGCTGCCCCTGCCCATGGCGATCTGCGGCTTGCCGTCTCCGTGAAAATCGCTGCCACCGGTCATGAGCATGCCGCAGCGCCGGGCGGCGGCGGCATAGCAGCGGGTCTGCTCCGGATCGTGCTCCGGGTAATAGACCTCGATGCCGGCCAGCCCCAAAGGGATCAGGGAATCGAGTACGGCCGCGAAATCGACTTCGGTCGGGATGCTCACCCCCGGATGGGCCAGGACCGGCAGGCCGCCCGCGCGCAGGATCAACGCCATGGCTTCGGCGCAGCCGATACGAAACTTGTCCACATATGCCGGCCGGCCGTGCCCAAGGTAGCGGTCAAAGGCCTCGTTGGATGCTGGCGACGTACCCTTTTTGCAACAGCACCCGGGCGATGTGGGGCCTTCCAAGCGTATGGCCCCCATCGGCCAGGGCTTCTGCTTCCGCCAGGTCCACCGCCAGCCCCATGGCGTTGAGGCGTGCGATGATGGCCGGGTTGCGGTCCTGGCGCGCGTTTTGCAGCCGGGCAAGGGTATCGTTCAGTTCACGATGGTCTATATCCAGGCCGTAGCCGAGGATATGAAAGCTGCCCTGGCGGGGGCAGGCGGCCGGTGGGGCAGCACTGATTTCAACGCCGGGCAGAACCTGGATATCATCGGGAATGGGCGCGGCCAGAAGCCGGCGCACGCCTTCGACGGTGTCGTGATCGGTCAACGCGATAGCGGCGAGCCCGATTCGGCGCGCCGCCGCCAGGATTTCGGCGGGGGTCAGGGTGCCGTCCGAGGCCGTGGAATGGATGTGAAGGTCGATCCCCACAGGACGATCAGATTCCCAGAGCCTTTTCCAGCGCCTCCTCCTTGGTCTTGCAGTCGATGCACTGCGTTGTTACCGGCCTGGCCTTGAGCCGGGCCACGCTGATCTCTTCACCGCAGGTATCGCAGATGCCGAAGGTGCCGTTTTCGATCCGCTCCAGGGCAAGCTTGATTTTTTTGATCAGCTTGTGTTCACGGTCCCGAATCCGCAGCATGAAGTTGCGGTCCGCTTCCAGGGAGGCCCGGTCCGTGGGATCGGGAAAATTCTCCTTGGGAACCGTCATGCCCGAAACGGTGTTGTCCGCCTGATTCAGCAGTTCCTGAAGCTGGTTTTCGAGCAGTGCTTTAAAGTATTCGAGGTCTTTTTTTTTCATCGTGGGCCCCACCTCTGTCCGAGTCCTCGATTTAATTAAAAAAGTAGCCCTAGCACAAGCCTACCAACATGTAAAGAGATAAAATTAGTCATCGCCCCTCAATTTGACAAGGACCGAAAACCGCCTCAGGGGTCGTCGAGATTGAAGAGGCGCCGGGTCAGATCGATGAGCTGCGAGCGGTCCCATGGAACGTGTCGCTTTTGAGCAGCATGGTGGGGTCGTGCAGGATCTTGTTGATCATGGCCCCGGTCATGCGCCTCAGGGCCTCCGCATCGGGGCTGTCCGCACGGCTCAGCCCATGGAGGGTCTTTTCGATCTCCCCCTCGGCAATGGCCTCTAGCTTGCGGCGCAAGGCGACGATGGTGGGTACCACACCGAGACTTTCGAGCCATTGGCCGAAGCACAGTACGGCTTCGTCCACCATCCGTTCCGCCTTGAGCGCCTCGCGCCGGCGGTCTTCGATGTTTTCGTCCACCACCCCCTTGAGATCGTCGATGTCGTAGACATAGACATTGGACAGGCGGTTGATGCGCGGATCGATGTCCCGGGGCACGGCGATGTCGATGAAAAACAGGGGCCGGTTGCGCCGCTGGCGCATAATGGGGCGCACCGTATCGCGTTCGACGACGAATCCCGGGGCCCCGGTGGAACTGATGATGATATCCACCTGAACCAGGCTGGAGTCGATCTCCTCGTAGCGGACGGCCTGGCCCCCGAAGCGCGCAGCCAGCTCAGCCCCGCGGGAAAAGGTCCGATTGGCCACCAGAACGTCTTCGACCCGCTGGCGGATAAGATGTTCGACGGCCAGCTCGGCCATCTCGCCGGCCCCGATGAGCAGCACCTTGCGTCCCTCGAGGGTGCCGAAGATCTTGCGGGTCAGTTCGATGGCCGCGTAACTGATCGACACGGCATGGTCGCCGATTCCGGTTTCGGTGCGGATCCGCTTGGCCACGAAAAAAGTACGGTGCAGCAACCGGTTGAGGATCACCCCGGAGGACTTGCAGCGGGTGGCGGCCAAATAGGCCGTCTTGATCTGTCCGAGGATCTGGGGTTCGCCCACCACCATGGAATCGAGGCTGGATGCCACCCGGAACAGGTGGCGCACCGCCTCCTCGTCCAGATGGCAGTAAAAGACGCTGTCATAGGCGGCCACCGGCTGATGTTTGAAATCGGCGATAAACGCCTTGACCTGAACGATTGCGGCCTGGGGATCATCCGTGGTGACGAGCACTTCGACCCGGTTGCAGGTGGACACCAGCAGCGCTTCGCCCACCGCAGGGCAGAGGCCGAGGCTCTCCAGGGCCACCTCGATTTCATCGGCGCCAAAGGCCAGGCACTCGCGCACTTCCACCGAAGCGGTCTTGTGATTGAGGCCCAACAGCAGGATATGCGGTTTGCCAATCACTGATTCGGAGCGCCGGCCGGTCATGGGTCACAATCCGGTAAAGACACCGTGGTGTCCCTTGAGTAAAAGGTTGACGCCCAAAAAGGTAAACAGCAAGGCGGCGAACCCGACGATGGCCATCACCGCCGATTTGCGCCCGCGCCAACCCACGGTCAGCCGCTGGTGCAGCAAGGCGGCGTAGAGAAGCCAGGTGATCACGGACCAGATCTCCTTGGGATCGGCCCGCCAGAAGCGTCCCCAGACGGCATGGGCATATGCGAAACCGGTCACCAGGCCCACCGTGAGCAGTACGAAGCCGGTTGCGATGCATCCGTAGCCCGCCGCATCCATCAGGCCGAGGCTGGGCAGGCGCCGGTAGAAAAAACCGTGGCTTTTGGCTTTGATTCCATGCTCCTGGAGCAGGTAGAGGACTCCGAGGCCGCAGGCCAGGGCCAGGGCCGCCTCTCCGAGGAAAACCGCCACGATATGGCTCACGAGCCAAAAATTGTTGAACAGGGCCTTGTTGGCAGCCGGAGCGCTGGGCAGGTGGGCCGCTGCGATCATGATCACCAGGGCCAGCGGGGCGGCAAATACCCCCACCACGTCGAGACGGTAGCGCAGGTGCAAGGCCCAAAAGGCGCCCACCACGGCCCAACCGGCCACGATCAGGGTGCCGTGCAGGTCGTTGACCGGCAGGTGGCCCGCGTCAAGGCCGGCGCCGATCATGACCAGGGTGTGGGCGACGAATCCGAGCGCCAGCAACCCGCGGGCGATGCGCTGCAACAATCCGCGCTGGAAAATGAGAAAGGCGATGTAACCGGCCGTGCTGGCCAGGTAAAGCGCGATGGTTGTCAGAAGCACAACGTGCATGGGCATCACCCTGGCCGATTCACGGCGTCGTGCGGTGCACCGGCCGCCGCAAGCAGGCTTTCGTCGTAAGCGCTTCCCAAAATGGTGCGCAGTCGCTGGCGGACCTCGATCCATCGGCCGCGGCCGATGGCCTCGATCAGGTCCGCGCACACCAGGTCTTCGAAGACTTCCCGGTGGGCCCCGGGATCGTGCCCGGCCGCCAGCAGGTGCTGGCGCACGGCGCCCAGAAGACGCAAAAGGATCTCATATTCACTGCCGAAGCGCGCTTCAAGTTCTTTTCGCAGGTACTTGGCCAGCGCCGGGCTGCGGCCGGCGGTGGAAACGGTGAGCATCAGGTCTCCGCGGCGCACCACCGACGGGACGATAAAGATGCCGGCCTGCGGCTGATCGACGGCGTTGCACAGAATATTCCGCCTGCCGGCTTCATCGGCCACGGCCCGGTTGACCGGGGACCGGTCGGTGGCGGCGATAACCAAAAAAACGCCGTCCAGATCCGCAGGGCGAAATTCCCGGGCCTGCCATGCGATCCGGCCGGCCCGGGCCAGCTCTTGCAGTCGCGCTTCAAGGTGCGGGCTGACCACCGCGACCCGGGCTTCGCAGGCCAGCAGGGAGCCCACCTTGCGCGCGGCGACCTTGCCGCCGCCCACCACCAGGCAAAGGCGCCCGCGAATGTCCAGATTGAGTGGATAATAGTCCATCAAGAACCCCGCTCGACCCGCGCCCCCCGGCTGCCGGGGACGACTTGAAAATCCATCAGATCCCGGGCCACGGTGAGCGGCCCGCTCCAGGTGCGGCGGCATTCGGCGGCCGGATCACCCCTCTGGCAGGCCGGATAAAGGTGGGTCAGCACCAGATGGTCCACCCCGGCCCGGGCTGCAATGCCACCGGCCCGCAACGGGCTCAGGTGCCCCTGGACCCTGAACGCCTCGGGCAGGGCCGACTCGCAGATGAACAGGTGCGCCCCTCTTGCCAGCTCCTCCAAAGCCTCACATTCGTCCGTGTCGCCCGAATAGACCATGCAGGCCCCGCCGTCCAGGGCCGTGAGCCGGTAGGCCAGGCTCTCCGGATTGTGGGCCACGGGGGCGGATCGCAGGTGGCAGGATTCCCCGGCCCGGATGCCGGCCGGGCCGTCCAACTCCACGAGTTCAAAGCGCTCCTCTCCCAGGTCGATCCAGTCTCCCCAGGCGGCCTTGAGCGCCTGGAAAAAACGCCCGAGTCCCGGCCCACCGATCAGGGTCAGGCGCCGGCGGCCTTGACAGCCGCCCGGGTACTTGTTGGCAAAGAGAAAAGCGGCCAGATCCCCGGTATGGTCCGGGTGGAAATGGGTCAAGAGCAGATGCGAAATTTCGGCCAGCGGCTGGCCGGCGGCGACCAGGCGGTGGATGGTACCGCTGCCGATGTCGATGAGGATCCGCTCGCGGCCGCAGGCCACCAGCACGCTGGCGCTGGAGCGCTCCAGCGACGGCACGCAGGTACCCGAGCCGAGAATCGTCGCGCGCAGCGTCATGGCAACCAGTCCCGTCAGCGTTTGCCGGCGTTTTTGACCAACTGGGCGATGATCCAGTTGAAGAGTTTTCCGTTTTCCTTGGGATCGACCACCTTGGCCAATTCGTTCAGGGGAATCTCGGCCCGCGCCGCGCTCTGGTGCCCGCCGGCCGAGCCATACTGCCCGAAGCTCTGCTTGACGACGTTGCCGGCGTTCTTGCGGATCCCGTCGTTGCGCAGGATCACGACCAGCTTGCGGTCGTAAAGCCCGGAAACGATACTCCAGTTGACGTCCTCCACGCGCATGAAAAAATCGGCGATCAGCACCAGGATGTCCGGGGTGGGCACCGGCCCCAGATGGACGAAAACCCGCCCCTTGCGGATACGCCGTTCCTGGAGGGCGGTCTTGAAAAAGCGCAAAAAATCGCGGCGCATTTCAGACTGTTCGATCTTGCGGGCTAGGTGCAGGTTGGCATGGTGGAAAAGGTACTGAAAGGCCCGGATATCCTCGGTGATGGCTTTGCGCTTGAAGTTGTCCGTATCGGTCTTGATGGCATAAAAAAGCCCGGTGGCCAGCTTGCCCGAGGGCTTGATGCGGGCGGTGCGCAGATACTCGGTCAGAATGCTGGCCGTGGCCCCGTATTCGGGACGGATGTCCACCAGAAGAGCCTCGGTCTGGGTGGGCGGATGGTGGTCGATGACCACGTCAAAGCGGAAGCGGGCGAACAGTTCGTGGTGTGAGGGCTGGGAATCGACGATCACGAAACGTGAAAACCGGTTGGGATCAATGGCTTCGATCTGCTCCAGGCGCACCCCGAGCAGGCGGATCATGGCCAGGTTGTCCGGCCGCTTGATCACGTTGATCGAGGCGATGGTCACCCCGGCGCTCTTGCGCCACAAGAGGCGTTTGACGGCCATGGCGCTGGCGATGGCGTCCGGGTCGGCATTGATCAGCACCAGCACCTGGTCTTCGGACTTGAAGCGTTCGTAGAAACGCTGCAGCCGCTCTTTTTGGGAAATGCGCGTCGGCAATGGATTTGCTCCGATGGGGCGCCCCTTGCGGGCCGCCCGTCGAGTGTCAGACCGCGGCATACCGGCGCGGGCAGGCTTCCTCCTTATCGTTTTCCGGGAATCGGTGCAAGGCCCGGGTTGGATCCGCCTTGCCCAAGGCAGATCAAAATCGGGCAGCGGTGAACAGCGGTGGGCTATGGGATATATACGCCAGCCGAACCAGGCCCGGCTGGCGAACATTTTTTATCAACCGGCCGATGGCCGGTTTTGTCCGGCTGACGGCAAGCCTGCACGCGGACCCGGGATTCAAACCGGCATCGATTTAAGGTCCGGGGCCACCTCAAACTGGGCTTCGGTCAGGGCCTTGAGGCCTTCCAGATCGATTTCCGGTGCGATCTCACACAACACCATGCGCGTTTGCACAAAACGGAAGAGGGCCAGTTCGGTCACCACCAGATCGGCCTCGTGAAATCCGGTCACCGGCAGGGTGCAGCGGCGCACCAGTTTGGGCTTTGCGCCGCTGCCCGTATGGGGCATGGCCACCACAACCTGGCGCGCGCCGGCCACCAGGTCCATGGCCCCGCCCACACCCAGCTGGCGCCCGTTGGGAATAATCCAGTTGGCGATGCTGGCCTGCTCGTCCACCTCGAAGGCACCGATAACCGTGGCATCGATATGGCCGCCGCGAATCATGCCGAAGGAAGCGGCGCTGTCGAAATAGCTGCATCCGGCCGTCTCGGTGACCGGTTCGCGCCCGGCATTGATCAGACGCCGGTCCACGGCATCGCCAGTGGCCTTGGGCCCTACGCCGAGCATTCCGTTCTCGGCCTGCAGGTAGATGTGATCGCCCTGGATGAAGTTTGCCACCAGGGTCGGTGTGCCGACGCCCAAGTTGATGAAAAGGGGCCCCTTGCGGGCCGAGAATTCAGCCGCGATGCGCCGGGCAATGCGGCCTTTAATGGCTTCTTTGGCCACCGGCGAGTTCATGGGACCTCCCTGACGACGATTTTATTGACGAAGATATGCGGGGTGACGATGCACTCGGGATCCAAGGCCCCCACCGGAACGATCTCATCGACTTCGGCGATGGTCAGCCGGGCCGCCATGGCCATGAGCGGGTTGAAGTTGCGCGCCGTTTTAAAGTAGACCAGATTGCCCAGCGTGTCGGCCTTTAACGCTTTGACCAACGCCACGTCGGCGTGGATGGCACGCTCCAGCACGTTGGCGCGGCCGTCGAATTGCCGGGTTTCCTTGCCCAGGGCCAGTTCGGTGCCAGCGCCGGTGGGGGTGAAAAAGGCCGGGATCCCCACCCCGGCGGCCCGGATCGCTTCGGCAAAGGTGCCCTGGGGCACCAGGGTCACTTCAATGCGCCCGGCGTTGTAAGCTTCGGCCACCTCGGGATTCCAGTTGTAGTAGTTGCCGATCAGGGCACGGATCTGGTTGTTGTATAAAAACCGGCCCAGGCCCACATTGGGCGAACCGAGATCGTTGGAAATGATCGTCAGATCCTTCAGGCCGCTTTCGGCCACGGCATTGACCAGTTGTTCCGGATAGCCGCTATTGCCGAAGCTACCCACCATGATCCGGTCGCCCGGGTTGATCAGGCCGATGGCCTCTTGCGCCGAGCAGTGCTTCTGGTTGCTGACAGTCATGTCGATAGCGCCTCACAGGTAGGGGTTGCCAGTCCGTCCGCAGGTTGCGGCACGATTCGGTCGCTATTGAAGCATGATCTGTGCCATTCGATCCCGCACCGGAGCCCACCGGCAAGTCTCAAGCGGCATTGGCAAAGGCCGGGCACTGCCCCCCGCCAGACGCATATCCGGGCAGGTGCCCGGCGGACCGTGCCTGTCCCAATTATCCCAATTCCGGTGCGGCACCGGCTGCCAGGAGGGCTAAAAACCTTTCTCCCGCATCGGTGATGGCGGTTCCCTGCTTAGTGGTGCCCACCGCCACCAGCCCTTCGCGCTGCAACGTGCGGATCAGACGCTTCATCCCCCCTTCGGTGACCGGCATGCGCCGTTCGCCCAGAAGCCGGCACAGCCGGTTGCGCCCGATGGCCCCGGGCTTGCCGGCGGCCAGCGTGCCGAGCACGGCCCGGGCCAGGGGCAGGGGTAGCCGCGCGGCCTCCAATCGATGGCACAAGGCCTGGTGGTTCGCCGGTCGGCAGGCCTCGGCTTCGGCCAGTGTCCCCCAGCGACGGCCCAAAGCCGGCGGCAGGTGTTCGATGCGAATCTCGGCCAGCCCCTCGGAAGCGATGGCGGCAAAGTCCACCGCATTGATCAGTTCGCGGACGTTGCCCGGCCAGCTGTAACCGGTCAGGCGAGCCTCGGCAAAAGGGGTCAGGGGCTTGCGAATGGCATAGCGGTTATCCTGAAAGCGGTTGAAAAGATGGGATATATCCTCGGGCCGGGCCCGCAGCGGCGGAATCTCAAGCGGCAGGGTGCTCAGCCGGTAGTAGAGGTCCTTGCGAAAGCGGCGCTCCTCCATGGCCCGTCCCAGGTCGGTGTTGGTGGCGGCGATGACCCGCACGTCGATGGGCACGATCTTCGATCCGCCCACCCGGAGCAGCTCGCGCTCCTGCAAGACGCGCAAAAGCCGTGACTGGACCCCGGGCGAGGCGTCCCCGATCTCGTCCAGAAAGATGGTGCCGCCGTGGGCCTGTTCGAAGAGTCCGGCCTTGCCTCCCTTGAGAGCGCCGGTAAAGGCTCCCTCCTCGTAACCGAACAGCTCGCTTTCGATGAGGGTTTCGGGCAGCCCGGCAAAATTGGCCGCCACGAAAGGGCCCTCCCGGCGCAGGCTGTTGGCGTGGATCGCATGGGCGAACAGCTCCTTGCCGGTGCCGCTCTCGCCGGTAATCAGGATCGTCTTGTCGGTGCGCGCGAAACGCGCGGCGGTCTCCACCGCGGCCTGCAAAAGGGCGCTGCGCCCCCAAATGTCGGTAAAGTCGTACTTGGTCAGATACCCCTTGCGTGCCAGCTTGACGCGCACGCTCTTTTCCAGGCGCTGGATACCGGCGATCTCGCGAAAAATATGCAGGTGGGTGCGCACCCCGCCGCTTTCCACCGGAATGCGGGTGACGATGAGCTGCTTGTTGCGCCACAGGTGGATACTGGCCGACTTTTTGCCCTCGTCAGTCGGCTCGATGAGATCGGCGATTTTTTCGAATCCGGCCATCAGATTCTCCAATGGCTGGTGCAGTAATGGCCCGCCGTCGGGCGCCACAATCCGGTAGGCGGCGCGGTTTGCCTGGTCGATGCGCCCCTTGGCGTTGATCACCACCAGCCCTTCGTCGAATTCGTTGAGGATCACTTCGTTGCGCTTGGCCAGCAGTTCGGCATGGCCCAGGGTGTCGGCCAGCTTGCGGCTCGCGGCCATCAAAAAGCTATGGTAGGTGTTGGCATAGCGTTCCAGATAGGACAGGTCCAGATCCAGCGCCACGAGCAGGCGAGAGAAGCTGGCCATGCTGATCAGCCGGGGGCCGATGTCGATGTGGCTGCGTGCCGAGTCCGGGCACAGATGGCGCATCCCCGGCGAGATGGCCAGCGGCACCGCCGCCTCAGCGGACGACAGGGCGCGGCCCTGCCAGTATGGAATGTACCGCAGATGCCCGATGCCCAGGCTTTTGAGAGAGGTAATGGTCTCTTCGGTGGCTTCCCGGGGATGGTTGACCACCAGCACCCGGGTCCCTTTGGGCAGCATCAGCACCTTTTCCAGGTTAAAGCCGGTGACGATCCGCTCCGGGGCCAGGATGGGGATTCCCGGAAAACGGCGGCGGGCCTCGGCGGTCAGATGCTCGCCGGAGGTCAGGATCAGGTCGGCCCCGCCAAAGGAGAGGGGCGGCGCGTCGAGGCTAGCCCCGGTGATAGTGACCTGCCTGCCGATGATTCCATGGACGATGTTGCAAAGAAAGGCGTTGACCTGGCGGTCGAGGGAGAAGATGAACAGATGTTTGCGCTCAGGTGGCATGACGTCGTCTCCGTTTAGGATCATTTGCAGGCCTATTTTATCCAAAAAATCCCAAAAATAGTCAACATCCACCGGACCGCTTCGGCCAGTGCATGGGCCGACACCAGCCGGCAGGGCAACCGGCACTTGAAATCCCCCTTGGCAGGCGGATATCCGGAACTTGTGGCGCGCATCTTGCTTCTACCTGGATGTTTCGGCGCTCCACCAGGAGCTGAAGCCCGGTGCATGGCTGGCAGCGGCCTGTTGTGCGAGCGGGGCGCAAAGCGTCCGAATTCTTTTACACTTCGATGATGAGGAGAATGGCGATGGCGTCCATTTCAGGTGCGGTGTTCAGCCGGCAGTTGGGCCGGCAGCTCGCCATGGCGAGCGGCGCCTGCGGTGTCTGGATTACAGATGACCAGGGCAACCGGTTCCTCGACGGGTCCGGCGGCCCGCTGGTAACCAATGTGGGCCACGGCCGCGAGGAGATCGCCCATGCCATGGTCGAGCAGGTACGGCGTTGCGACTACGTGCATCCGACCATGTTTACCGGTGCACCGGTGGAAAAGCTGGCCGGGCGCCTGGCGGTTAAGGCGCCTGCGGGGATCGAGCGTTTCTACTTCATGGCCACCGGCTCGGAGGCGGTCGAAACCGCCGTCAAACTGGCACGCCAGGTGCATCTGGAGCGCGGCGAGCCCCAGCGTTACCAGACCATTTCACGCTGGAAGTCGTACCACGGTCTGACCATGGGCGCCCTGGCGGTGACCGGCCGGACTTCTTTCCGGGCACCGTTCGCCCCCATGTTGCCGGAAAACCATCATATTTCACCGCCCTACTGCTACCGCTGCAGCTTCGGCCTCGAATACCCCGCCTGCAATCTGCGCTGCGCCGACGCCCTGGAAGAAAAGATCCTCGACCTGGGACCGGCCACGGTATCGGCCTTCGTGGCCGAGACGGTCTCCGGGGCCACCATCGCTTGCGCGGTGCCGCCCCCGGGGTACTTCGAACGCATCCGCGAAATCTGCGACCGCTACGGGGTGCTGCTGATCCTCGACGAGGTGTTTTGCGGTCTGGGACGCACCGGGCGCCTGTTCGCTTCGGAGCATTTCAACGTTGTGCCGGACCTGGTCACCATGGGCAAGGGGCTTTCCGGCGGGGCGGCGGCCCTTTCGGCCGTAGGGGTGCAGCGTTGCCACTACGAAGCGATCCGCAGCGGCTCGGGCGGATTTGCCCACGGCGGCACCTACTCGCACCACCAGGTGGCCTGCGCGGCGGCCAACGCCGTACTGGACATCTTCGAAGCCGAAAACCTGGTCGAGCGGGTAGCCCAAAACGGGCCCCGCCTGGGCCGGATGCTCCAGGATCGGCTGGGCGGCCATCCCCGCGTGGGCGACATCCGGGGTATCGGCCACATGTGGGGGGTCGAACTGGTGGCCGACCGCGAGACGCGCCGGCCCTTTGCCCGCCGCGACCAGGTGACCGAACGGGTTTGGCAGGCGCTTTATGACGACGGCGTGCTTCTTTACAAGTCCATCGGTATGGCCGGCCGTGACGGCGACGGCATGGTGGTGGGACCGCCGTTCATTGCCACGGACCCCGAACTCGAACAGATCGTCGACGCCCTGGCCCGGGCCGTAGCCAAGGTGCTGCCGTCCTGACCCCGAACAGCGCAATCGACGGCACCGCTGAAATCAACGGCGGCACGGAAATTGTGCCCCTGGAACGCCGCCGCAGGCCGGATTGCTGCAGCGGCGGCGTCCAACCGCCACCCATCGGTTAGCCCAAAGGAGGAATCATGGCGTTCAAGATTACTTATTCCATGACCCAGGAAAACATGGCGGAAATCGACCGTCAATTCGACGAGGCCGTCCAGGCGGTGCGCGCCCGCCTCGGCCAGAGTTACCCGGCCCTTGACGGCTACCGACCCATCGCCGGTGACGGGGTCCTGGAAAACCGCAGCCCCAGCGACACGCGCGTAGTCCTTTCGCGCCACGAAAAAACCCCGGTTGCCCAGATCGATGAGATCATGAAAAGGGCCCACCAATGCCAGCTGGCTTGGTGGAAGCGCCCCTACGCCGAACGCGCCACCCTTTTGCGCCAGGTCGCCGAGCAGATTCACCGGCGCCAGTTCGAGCTGGCAGCCATCATGGCGATGGAAGTAGGCAAAAACCGGCTCGAATCGCTGGGCGAGGTCCAGGAAAGCGTCGACATGATCTCCTGCTACGTGGACCAGTTCGAGCAGAACCAGGGCTACGTACGCCAGATGGGATCTTTGTCTCCCGGCGAGGATGCCAAGAGCATCTTGAAGCCCTACGGGGTCTTCGTGGTCATCGAGCCGTTCAACTACCCCATGGCCCTTGCCGTGGGAGCCATCAGCGCCGCTCTGATCAGCGGCAACACGGCGGTATTCAAGCTCGCCTCGGCCACCCCCTGGTCGGCCCAGAACCTGCTCGAATGCTTCCGCGATGGCGGGATCCCCGAAGGGGT
The DNA here is from genome assembly GCA_963668645.2 of Desulfobacterales bacterium. Lineage (GTDB taxonomy): Bacteria > Desulfobacterota > Desulfobacteria > Desulfobacterales > UBA2174 > UBA2174. The sequence goes on along the minus strand of CAXXWC010000016.1, from coordinate 13,709 downwards.
CCTCCAGATGGTCCAGGGCGGCGGCAAGGCGGTGGGCGAGGCCCTGGTGAGCCACCCGCTCACCAGGGGGATCGCCTTTACAGGCAGTTACGAGGTCGGCACCGACCTGATCCGCCGCTTCGGCACCGGCGGCAAGTGGGTGCGCCCGTGCATCACCGAGATGGGCGGCAAAAACCCGGGAATCGTCGGGCGCAGCGCCGACATCGACAAGGCCGTGGTGGCCACCTGGAAATCGGGCTTCGGCCTCAGCGGCCAAAAGTGCAGCGAACTGTCGCGGATCATCGTTCACCAGGACGTGGCCGAGGCCTTCCAGGCCAAGCTGGTCGCTGCGGTGCAAAACCTCGTCATCGGCGATCCGGTCGACAAGACGACCTTCATCGGCCCGGTGATCGACGAGAGCGCCGTGGCGCGCTACTTCGAGGCGGCGGATCTGGCCCGCCAGGACGGCGGCCGGATTCTGACCGGCGGCAGTGACATCCGCCAAACGCGCGAGGACCTTCGCCACGGCCACTTCGTCGAACCGGCGATCGCGGCCCTGCCCCACGCCCACCCCTTGACCCAGCGCGAACTCTTTCTGCCGTTTCTCAACTTCTATACCTTCAGCACCATCGAAGAAGCCCTGGAGATGGCCAACGACATCCCCTACGGCCTGACGGCGGGGATCTTTTCGAAGGACGAAACCGAGATCGAGTATTTTCTCGACCACATCGAGGCCGGTTGTACCTACATCAACCGGCCCACCGGGATCACCACCGGCGCCTGGCCGGGGGTCAACACCTTCTGCGGCTGGAAGGGCAGCGGCGGCAGCGGCAAGGGTTTTTTGGGGCCGTACTATGTGGCCCAGTTCATGCGTGAGCAGTCTCAGACGCGCCACCCGTATTGACACGGCCCAGGAGCGAATTTTTGCCATGACGGCAAACCGCGGATCGGCTTGGGCCCGACCCGCAGGCACTGCCGGTTTCGACCACACTACAATCAACTAAGGAGGGGCATATGAAAAAAAGCTTGTTCTGGATGACATTGGCGATGGTCGCGGCGGTGCTGATCGCCGGCCCGGCCCTGGCGGCCGATCCGGTCAAGATCGGCGTGGTGGGCCCGCGCACCGGCGGGGCCGCGGCCACGGGCAAGGCCTTCGAGGAGGGAATCCAATTGGCCACGGCCTGGGTCAACGCCAAGGGCGGGGTGTTGGGTCGTCCCCTGGAAATCGTATTCGAGGACACCGCCGGTGCCCCGGACAAGGCGGCCTCGGGCTTCGAGCGGCTCGCAACCCGTGACAAGGTGGCCATGGTGCTGGGCGAGAGCCATTCGTCCTCGGCCCTGGCCGAGATCGAGGTGGCCAACCGGCTCAAGGTGCCCTTCGTGGTGGTCGAGGCCTGGGCTGACCCCATCACCGCCAAGAACTACCGCTACGTGTTCCGCGCCGGCCCGTCCAACTCCGGGGTGGTCAACGAAACCATCGGCAAGTGGGTCAAGGCCGCAGGCTTCAAGAAGGCCTACATCGTGGCCGAGAACACCGACTGGGGCCTGGGCATCGCCCAGCTGACCGAAGCGGCCCTCAAAGAGGCCGGGGTGCCCTACGAACAGCTGGTCACCGAGCGCAAGAGCCAGGACCACTACACCGAGCTGACCAAGATCAAGCAGTTCGACCCGGACGTGGTGCTGGCCTATGTCTACGGCACCGGCCTGCACTACTTCGTGGCCCAGGCCGGCGAGGTGGGCCTGACCCCCAAGGCGGTGGTCCTGGACGGTGCCGGACCGCCGAGCCTCTGGCCGGACTACTGGACCAACGTGGGCGACTACGGAGATCTGGAGTGCTTCGTCTCCTCGATGCACGAAAAAGTGGAGTTGACCCCCCTGGCCGCCGAATTTCGTGAAAACTACGTCAAGGCCTTCGGCAAGCAGCCCACGGACTACAAGTCCCGTTCGATCTACGATTCGATCCTCATCGCCGCCGACGCCATCAACCGTGCCGGCAGCATCGATGCAGAAAAAGTCGTCGACGCCCTGGAAAAGACCGACCTGCTCACCACCCGGGGCAAGGCCAAGTTCAGCACGGAAAAGGGTGGGCCGGAATACCACCAGTGGATGCCGCCCATGCTGGTGATCCAGTGGCAGGACAAGGCCCAGACCGTGCTTTACCCGGCCGAGGCGGCCACCGGCAAACTCAAGCGCTGACGGCCTGATCGTTTTTTTCGGTCTGTAGCCCTTTATTCTTCCCTGCCTTTCTTCCCGCATGTCCGGGGCCTTATTTCGCGCCCCCGGCCATGCGGGACAAGGGATGGTATATGTTCGCTTTAGCCCTTACCAACGGACTGGTGATCGGGATCGTTTACGCCCTGACGGCCCTTGGGGTATCGCTGGTGGTCGGGATCATGAACGTGGTCAACTTCGCCCACGGTGAATTCTACATCCTGGCCGGGTATTTTTCCTATCTGTTCGCCCACACGATGGGGATGCACCCGCTGGTGGCCATGATCCTGGCCCTGGCGGCGGTCTTCGTACTCGGTCTGGTGGTCGAATACACCCTGATCCGCCCGACCTACGGCGACGACATGTATTCGCTGATCCTGACCTTCATCCTGTCCATCGTGCTGCAAAGCGCCTATCTGCTGGTGTTCGGTCCCTATCCCAACAAGCCTCCCGGATGGGTCAAGGGGGCGACCAACGTCTTGGGACTGTTCTACTACGGCAACCAGCGCCTGGCGGCCCTGGCCGCCGGAGTGGTGGTGATCGCCCTGTTTTTCGCCATGCTCAAGCTGACCTGGTTCGGGCGCATGATCCGCGCCACCTCCCAGGACCGTCAAATGGCCGAACTCAATGGGATCGACACCACCCGTTTAAACATGTTCAGCTTCGGGCTCGGCTGCGCGCTGGCGGCCGCGGCAGGCGTGATTCTGGCCCCGGTTTTCCCCGTCACCCCCACCGCCGGCACCCCCCTTGCCCTGACCGCCTTTGTCTGCGTGGTCATCGGCGGGATGGGCTCCATGAGAGGATGCATCCTGGGCGGACTGATCCTCGGGGTGGTGGAAAACCTGGGGGCCGCCTACGTTTCTACCGGTTACAAACACGTGTTCATGTTCCTGATCCTGATCCTGGTGCTGCTTTTCCGCCCCGCCGGTCTTTTCGGCCGCAGCGAAGCCTAACCCGGACAGCCGTTTTGATGGAGTGGGCCATTGAAGGCAATCGATAAACGATGGTGGATCACGGCGGCCGTGGCAGCTTTTGCGGCCCTGCCCTGGACCCTGGGGGACTATTACCAGGGCATCCTGATCGTCTCCCTTTTCTACGTCATGATGGCCGCCTCCTGGAACCTGCTGGCCGGCTATACCGGTCAGGTCTCCTTCGGCCATGCCGCCTTTGCCGGAATCGGGGCCTATGCTTCGGGAATCCTGGCAGCCAAGGCCGGGATCAGCCCCTGGATCGGGGTGGCAGCCGGAACGCTGGTGGCGGCGCTCTTCGGTTTTCTATTGGGCATCCTGTGTCTCAAGCTGGGTGGGATCTATCTTTCCCTGACGACCCTGGGGTTTTCCGAAATCCTGCACATCATCATCAACAATGAATACGAGATCACCCGCGGCACCATGGGATTGCAGGTGCCCGGGTTGATCGCCGAGTATTCGAAGCTGGTCTATTTTTACATCTTCCTGGCGGCCGCCCTGCTCACCCTGGCCGTCGTTCACCGCTTGATCCACGCCAACATCGGGCTCAATTTCCGCGCCGTACAAAACGACGAGCGGGCCGCTGCGGCCCTGGGGGTCGACGTGGTGCGGGTGCGGGTCCTGGCCTTCACCGTTTCTTCGGCCCTGGCCGGAATGGCCGGGGCCCTCTACGGCCATTACCTGCTGCTCATCACGCCCCAGATCCCATCGCTGGACCAGCAGTTTCTGGTCCTGTCGATGACGGTCATCGGCGGGCTCGGCTCCTTTTTCGGACCGGTCATTGGCGCTTTCGGCCTGGAGTTCCTTTCCGAATATATCCGGGCCTACGGTGAATACCATGTGCTGGCCTTCGGGCTGGTGGCCCTTATTGTGGCGCGATTTGCCCCCAAAGGGGTCGTGGGACTCTGGAGTGCGTGGCGGGCGCGCAAAGCAATGCTGAAAGCGTAGAGCGGATAAACGCGTACTTGCGTTTTACGGCGAATACCGAAATTCGAAATCTCGGGCAAAGGGAGGCAGGCCGTGACGTTGTTGGAAGGACATGGGGTAAGCCGGTATTTCGGCGGGGTGCGGGCCCTGGACGGGGTCGACTTCCAGGTAGAGGCCGGCACCATCGTGGGGCTGATCGGCCCTAACGGGGCGGGCAAGACCACCCTTTTCAACATCGTGGCCGGGGCCATGGCCCCCAGCCAGGGGGCGGTGCTGTTCGACGGCTTGAAGATCAGCGGCCTGCCGGCCTATCGTATCTGCCGCCAGGGAGTCGCACGCACCTTTCAGGTAACCCGGCCCTTCGGTGAAATGACCTGCCTGGAAAACGTGGCGGTGGGAATCGTCAACCGCCGCCCGGAGACGAGACGATCTGAATGGCAGGAGCGGGCCGAGGCTATTTTGGCGGAGGTTGGCCTTGAGGTCCAGACCCATACAGCGGCCAAACATCTCAACGTGATTCAGAAAAAACGCCTCGAAATCGCCCGCGCCCTGGCCACCGAACCGCGTCTGTTGATGCTCGACGAGGTCCTCGGCGGACTTAACACCCAGGAGATTCAGGAATCGGTGGCATTTATCCGGGAGCTGCGCGACCGCCGCGGACTTACCGTATTTTGGATCGAGCACGTGATGGGCGCCATCATGCAGGCCGCCGAAAAAGTTATCGTACTGGACCAGGGGACCATCCTGATGGAGGGGCCCCCACCGGCGGTAGTCTCCGATCCACGTGTGATTCAAGCTTATCTGGGGGATTAGGATGCTCACCATTGAAGGCATCGATGTGTTCCGCGGCGAAACCCAGGTGCTCTGGGGGATCGACCTGACCGTGGCCGCCGGCGAGCGGGTGGCGATTCTGGGCAGCAATGGGGCCGGCAAATCGTCCCTGATGGCGGCCATTACCGGCATGCTTCCCCCCCGGAAGGGGAAAATCCGCTTTCACGACCAGTCGCTGGTGGGGCTCAAGCCTCATCGCATCACCCAGATGGGCATCGCTTTGGTCCCTGAGGGGCGCCGGGTATACAAGGGCATGAGCGTGCACGAAAACCTGGAAATGGGCGCCTTCCCCCGCCGGGGACGCGCCAGACTCAAAGAGACGCTGGCAAAGGTGCTCGATCTTTTCCCCACCCTGGGCCACCGGCTCAATCAGGGGGCCGGCACCCTCTCGGGCGGCGAGCAGCAGATGCTGGCCATCGGCCGGGCCCTGATGAGCCGTCCCGAGTTGCTGCTGATCGACGAACTTTCCCTCGGGTTGGCCCCGCGCATCACCAAGGAGATCTATGCGGCCCTGGAAGGCCTGGGTAATGAAACCACTGTTTTGCTGGTGGAGCAAAACGTGGAGCTGGCATTGAAGCACTCCGTACGGGCCTACATCGTGGAAAGCGGACGGGTGACGGGCCAGGGTGTATCGGCCCGCCTGGTGAATGACCCAAACATTCGCCGGGCCTATCTCGGGATGTAAAATTTTAAAAGGGGCTTTTCGTACGATGGTTGGTGTGGTACGAAGCGCCGCGGAGCAGGATCAAAAGAAATTATGAGGATAAAGGAGTTGTAATGGATTCCACACCGGTCGTTATTGTCAGTGGTGTTCGTACCCCCATCGGAAGCTACATGGGCGCTTTGCGGGATGTGCCGGCCTACAAATTGGCGGCATTGGTGCTGAACGAGGCCGCCAAGAAGGCCGGGGTTGATCCGGCCCAGGTCGACGAGGTGGTCCTGGGCCAGTCCTACCAGAACGGCGAATCGGTCAATATCGCCCGCATGGCCCTGCTGGCGGCCGGCTGGCCGGTGCAAGTAACCGGGATTACGCTGGACCGGCGCTGTTGTTCGGGGTTGGATGCCATGCGCTACGGGGCCATGCTGATCGCCAGCGGCAACGCTGAAATCGTGGTGGCCGGTGGGGTCGAATCCATGAGCCGGACCGAATTTTACATCCCCGGAGAGAGCATCAAGTGGGGCCTGGGCGGGGGCAAGGACGACAAGTTGGGCTTCATGCCCCGCGGGCACGGGGCTCTTTCCATGTGGGGGCTGCCCTTTTTCGACCGGATCCAGCGGGCCCGGGTGATGAGCCAGCCCGTGGAGCGCTTCGGCGAATTGAACTCGATGATGACCTGGGCCGAGACCGCGGCCCGAGAAGAAGGCATTTCACGCGAAGCGGCCGACGCCTGGGCCGAGCGCAGCCACCGCAAGGCCTGCGCCGCCATCGAGGCGGGCCGTTTTTACAACGAAATCGTGCCGGTGGAAATATCGGGCCGCAAGGGGCAGACCGTGGTGGTCGACCGCGACGAGCCGCCGCGGAATGACACCAGTCTCGAAAAACTGACCCGCCTCAAGACGGTCTACCCCGACGGGATCTGCACCGCGGGCAACTCCTCGACGGAAAACGACGGGGCCGCGGCCCTGGTGATGATGAGCGCGGCCAAGGCCGAAGAACTGGGATTGAACGCCATGGTTCGCGTGGTCTCCCATGCGGTGGCGGCTGCCGATCCGACCCTGACCTACCCGGCGGTGCCCGCGGCGGTGGAAAAGAGCCTGGAGCGGGCCGGCCTGACCATCGACGACATCGACCTGATCGAAATCCAGGAGGCCTTCGCGGCCCAGACCCTGGCCGACGCCAAGATGATGAACCTGAGCGAAGAGGACTGCGAGCGGTGGGTCAACGTCAACGGCTCGGGGATTTCTCTAGGCCACCCCATCGGCGCCACCGGTGCCATGCGCCTGGTGACGCTGATCCATGAGATGCAGCGGCGCGGCGCGCGCTACGGCCTGGAAACGATCTGCGGCGGCGGCGGCCAGGGAATCGCGGCGATCTTCGAGCGCCTGGGACCCAGATGAGCGATGCGCAATACCGCCACTGGCTGGTGAAGACCGAACCGTCGATCTATTCCATCGACGATCTGGCCCGTGACGGGCGCACCGCCTGGGACGGGGTACGAAACTACCAGGCACGCAACTTCATGCGCGACCGGATGCGCATCGGCGACCCGGTGCTCGTCTACCACTCCAACGCCACCCCACCGGGGGTGGCGGGTCTGGGGCGGGTCTGCAGCCTTCCCCGCCCCGACCCCACGGCCCTGGATCCGTCCAGCACCCATTTCGATTCCCGCCACAGCCTCGAAAATCCGATCTGGATCCTGGTGGACATCTGCTTCGTGGAAAAATTCCCCCGCCTGATCCCCCTGGCCGAGCTTCGCGCCGACGCGGCCCTGGAGGGCATGGCACTGCTCAAGAAGGGCCAGCGCCTGTCGGTCCTGCCGGTTGACCCGGCACATTTTGACCGGATCCTCGCCTTGCGGGACCGCTCCTGATTTTTCGCCCCCTGCCCTCAATCCTCATCAAAGGACTCGAACAAGGCCCCGATGGCCTGCCGGTTGTACTTGCCGGTGGCGGCCCGGGGAATGGCGCCAGTGACCCGGATGACGCGCGGCAGGGTCCAGGCGGGCAGGTCGGCCTGCAGCAGGGTGCGGATGGCCGCGGCTTCCAGGCCGCTTTCGACCAGGGCGAGGATCTCGTTCTGGCGGCCGCCCGGTGCCGGCCGCACGAAAACGAAGGCGTCCGATACCCCCGGGATGGACAAAATCCGCCTGCGCACCGTTTCCAGTTCCACCCTGCGGCCTGCGACCTTGACGATTCCGTCACTGCGGCCCTGGACGATGAACCCGTCCGTCCCGTGGGCCGCGACCCGATCGGCGGTCTGAAAATAGTCCTGGGCATCGCGGGGCAGTTCCGGTGAAAGGAAGGGTGAGCGGACCTGCAGATGGCCGTCGGTGATTTTCCAGTCCAGGCAGGAAAAGGGCGTCAGCCCGATCTCTCCGCGGGCCCGGCAGCGCGTGGCAATCCCGCCGGTTTCGGTGGACCCGTAGACTTCCTCCAGAACGACCCCGGTGGCCGCGGAGAAGGCCTCGGCGTCTGCCGCCGGCAGGGGCGCGGCTGAGGAGAGGGCCAGACGCAGCCGTGAATCCCGGCTCAGGTGGCCTGCCAGCAAACGGTAGTGGGCCGGCACGCTCACCAGTACGGTGGCCCCTGTGGCGGCCAGGGCGGCGGTGATTTCGGCCGGATAGACCGGGGTGTCGGGTACAACCTGGGCACCGGCGATCAGGGGGGCCAGAACGGCAAAGAGCAGGCCGTAGATATGATGGCCCGGCACGGTGGACAGGACCACGTCCGCCGGCGTCAGGGCCAGCCGCTCGGCCTGGAAAGCAGCTTCGCCAAAAAGATTGGCCACCGTCTTGGACCAGAGCCGGGGCGTGCCGGTGGAGCCGCCGGTGTAAAGATGGACCCATACCTCATGGGGGCCCCTGGTCCGGCCGGCGGCCGAAAGCGGCGCTGCAAGAAGCGGCACCTCCGGATCAATGCATGTCCAGGGTGACTGGCATGCCGTTTCCCGGTCCGCGATGAGGGCCTGAAAGCCGGTGGCCCGGTGGATGGCGTCCAGGACCGGAGCGCTGAACTCCGGGGGCAGGATCAGGGGCGGAGCCCCGGCCAGCCCGGCCAACAGGGCGGCAGCAATGATCTCGCCCGAAGCGCAGCCCAGGCAGAGGGGGGCCGGGCCGCTGGCGGCATGCCGGATCCGCGCCGCCATGGTACGGATCCGCTCGATCCCGGACTCCTTGCCGCCGGCCGGGGGACTTGATAGGATGCGCCGGATCTTATCCGGCAATTCTTCTATCGTCATTGGGCAACTCATTTTGAACTTCCTCACAAACCGTCGAATTTCCGTGGGCAGCATCAGAACCGCCCCGCTGGCCCGGATCCTGGCCCAAAGCCGGGTTCTGGCCGATTTGCGCAACTATCGCCGGACCATCAAGGGGCCTTGCCGCACCTGTGAACTGGCCGCCGGTTGCTACGGCTGCCGCGGGGCCGCCTTCCAGCTCACCGGAGATTATTTGGCCTCGGACCCGCTCTGCTGGCGCAACGCGCCCGGTCCGGGCTGAAACGCCCCGCCGCCGTCCTGCGGGGCACCATCCCCTGTTTGGCGGCCGTTGGCCCTTGCCAGGGCCCAGACCCGATTTCGACGCCGTCCGGAAGCTGCCCACGTTTCGAGTTCGAACCCGCTTTCCCGAATAATCCGCCCCAGGGTTTTCGCCGAACGCCGGCAGAGGCGCAGATCTTTTCGCCGCAGCCGGGTGTGCTCCAGAAATTTTGCCGGGTACCGGCGCGCCGGTGCCGCCAGCGAGCGCACCACCAAACATCCGCCCTCAGCCAGGCAGGATCGCAGCCGCTCCAGGGCCTGTTTCAGGGCCGCGTCGTTCAGGTGGCGATCCGCGTCGATCATCAGGGCCAGATCGGCGGGCCGGGGCGGGTCCGGCGCCTGGCAGGCGCCCGCCTGGACCACGATCCCGCTTCGGCCCAGAACCAGGCCTGCCACCCTTGCCCGTTCCGGGTCCGGGTCGGTGGCCCAGATCACGGCCGCGGGATACCGCTCCAGGAGCCAAGCACCGCGCAATCCGTATCCGCAGCCGACCTCGATGATCGTGGAAAGCGGCTGCAAATCCCCCAGCAAGGGTTCAAGTTCGGCAAAAATCGGATCAAAGCCGAGCCTGAAACGGGCCACCAGGCGGGGCCAGGAGGCCAGGTTGCGATAACGGTCGCGGGCGCTCAGCGGCCCGGGACGCGGCGGCCGCAACCGCCTTTGCAGCAGGGGCGGCACGATGAGAAAGGCGCCGATCAGGCAGTAGCCGATACCCAGGGCCGAGGTGGTCCCGGCGCTTTGCAAAACGGTATGATCGGCCAGCGCCAGTACAGTGAAGCCGATCAGGGTCGATCCGCCGGCCAGCAGGATCGCCAGGCGCACCCTGGCCATGCGCGGATGGTCCAGGCGCTGGTAGCGCTGGAAGGCGCCGATCAGCAGGAGGGCATAGTCAACTCCCAGGCCCAGGATCACCACCCCGAGCATCAGGGCCGCGATGTCCAGGGGCCGGCCCATCAAACCGAGGGTGCCCAGGGTGCAAACCACGGCAAAGACCAGGGGCAGCAGCGCGATGCAGACAAGCCCCAGGTCGGCGAAAAAAATCAGCAGCAAGATCCCCATACAGGCGCCGACGACCGCCATAAGATGCTTAAAAGTATCCGAAAGCTGCCGGCCCAGACGCTGGGCGAAAAACGCCGGGTCGAAAATATGGGCCGTTTTGCCCAGCCGCTGGAAAAGATCCCCGGCATCGTAGCCGGGCCCGGGCGCAATCCAGGCCACCTGGCGCCAGAGGCCGTTTTGCAGGTCCCGGGACAATCCCAGAAATGCGCTCAGATCCTCCGGCAGCGGCGTCGCGTCCACCGGCGGCGGCGCGTTCAGCTCCCGGAAAAAGGGGGCGAAGGCTTCAGGCCGGAATCCCCGCGCTTCGGCCTCGGCCGCCAGGTCGGCGCGCAGCCGGGCCACCCGCCCGGCGGTCCAGAATGCGCTCCAGGCGCTGCGGTTGGCGCTCTGGCGCCCGGGGCCGGGAAAAAAGGAGGCGGCCGTGACCGCCGCCGCCACCCGCCCGGCCTCCGCCTCGGCCTCCAGCCGACCCAGCAGGGCGTCGCCGCGGCGCTGGAGATCTTCGGGACGCTGGGCCTCGATCATCAGGTAGACCCGCTCGAAGACGTTGCCCCAGACCCGTGCAATCAGCGCTTCGGCATCCCGGGTCGAGGCGCTGATGCTGTTCATGCGTTCGAGGCGGGTGTCCAGGCGCACCTGGGCAAAACCGGCCAGGGCCAGCATCAGGACCCCGGCGGCGACCGCACCCCAAAGACCGGGGCTGGGCACCCGGGCCGCCAGGCGCGCCAGGGGTGCGGCAGGCGTCGCCGTCGGCACCGCCGCGCCCCGGTGGATAAAAAGCCGGGGCATGACGGTATGCACGAAGATAAAAGCGGCCCCGATCCCCAGGACGGTGAAACGGCCTAGCTGGGCAAAGATCGGAAAAGGGCTCAGCCCCAGAATTCCGAAGGCACCCAGGGTGGTCAGGACCGCCAGCATTCCGACGGCGCGGATCTCATAGGCCGCCCGGCGGCTGTCGCCCCCGGCGGACTGCTCCAGAAAGAGCAGATAGGCGATGCCATGATCCACGCTGATGGAGATCACGGCCCCGCCGAAGCCAAGCACCAGCACCGAGATCCGCCCCGCCCAGAAGGCGAACACAGCCAGGGCTGCAACCACGCCGGCCAGGGCCGGCAAAAAGGCCAGCAATCCGATCAATGGCCGGGTAAAAGCGAACAGCAGCAGCACGGCAATGCCCGCCGTGGCCCAGGCGATGGCGCTGTTGACGTCCCGGCGCACGATGGTTTCGTTGTCCAGCGCGGCGCGAAAGGCCCCCACGGCGGTGAGGGTCACCGTTTCTGGACCGTTTTTACCGGCGTTGAGGTCCGCTTCCAGGTCCCGGATCAGACCGGTCAGGCGCCGGGCCAGCGCCGTGTCGGTACCCGAGCCTTTAGGCGTTGCCGGGATGAGCAGATGCCGGCCGTCGGCCGAAACCAGGTGCCCCTGGACAAAGGTCCCGCCGCTGGTGGGGGCCAGGTGGGCCAGGCGGGCCAGCACGATCTGATTCAGCCCGAGCGGATCGCGGGAAAATTCCCTGGCCCGGCCGATGCCGTCCAGCCCCTGGAGGTCTATTTTCACCCGGTCGAGGCGCTGCGCGATGCGGGCCCGTTCCAGGCGCGGCAGCACATGCCGCTGAAGATCGCCGGCCGTCAAGAGCAGCGGCAGATCCTGGTCGATATGGTTTAGCAGGGCCGGCAGGTGGCGCTGGATCCGGTCCAGGCCCACCTGGGCAAAAAGGCCGCTTGCCGCCAGGACCGCCTCCACCCGCCGGCCCGCGGCGATGAGCCGGGGCCGGTCGCTCACCGGCAGGCCGACGTCAACGGCGATCCGGTCCTTGATGGGGTGATGGCGGAAAAGATACATGGCGTCGGCAACCACCCGGTCGCCGGTGGGCAGGGTTCCGGCCACGTCCGTATCCACGGTGATACGCAACAGGGCCAGGGCCAGCACCGCGGCCAGGATCAGCCCCACCACGCACAGAGGCAGCCAGCGGACCCGCAGGCCAGCGGCGCGGTCTTGAGCTTCCAGGGAAGGATCCGGGGGCGATTTGGATGAACGGCTTTGCTGTTGCAAGGCGGCCAGGCAGCGGTAAGGGTTGCCATCGGGCCGGGCCGCACCTGCGGTCCGGTCTGCTTTTCTCCTTCGAAACCGCCGGCAGTGTCAAGGCCCTTTTAGACGGCATTCACCCAATGCGACTGGCGCCGATCTTGCATTTTGAGGGGCGATGCACTATCAGGATTTCCCATCATTAACGTCCAGCGGAGAAGGCCATGGCGGCCAGCCACGAAATCAGGCTCAAGGTGCCGTTCCACGATCTGGACCCCATGCAGGTCGTCTGGCACGGCAACTACATGAAGTACTTCGACCTGGCCCGTTTCGGCCTCTTCGAGGCGGCCGGGATCGACCTGTACCGCCATATGACCGAGGAAAGCTACGTGTTTCCGATCACCCGCACCGAGGTCAAGTATATCGCCCCCCTGAGGCCCAACGACGAATTCGTCTGCCGCGCCACGGTCACCGAGACGGTTTACAAAATCGTGATGCACTTTGAAATCAGACGGTTGCCGAGTGGTGAGATCTGCACCCGCGCCCGCAGCGAACAAGTGGCGGTCAAGCTGCCGGGCATGGACCTGGCCTTCGAAATCCCCCCGCCATCCGCCTGGCCCTGGAGGGCGCGCCTTGACCGCGGCGTTTTCCGAAGCCTGCATCGCCGGGTACGAACGCATGGCAGCCTGGTGTGATCTGCTCGATGAAATCAACGTCTTTCCGGTGGCCGATGCCGATACGGGGCGCAACCTGCGCATCAGCCTGAGCCCGCTCAGACAGACCGATATTTGCGCCGAGGAAATGGTCCGGCGCCTGCTTCAGGCCGCCACCGGCAACTCGGGCAACATCGCCGCCGCTTTTTTTTCCGTTTTCGGCGCGACGGCCGGAAACGGCGACCTCTGCGCGGCGGCCTGCGCCGGGGCCCGTAGCGCCTGGCAGGCCCTTGCAGCGCCGACACCCGGCACCATGCTGACGGTGTTCGACGCCCTTGGCCGGCGCCCTGACGGCCGGGGTGGATCAGCCGCCGGCCGAGGCCCTGCCGCAGGTGGTGGACGCGTTGGTGCGGGCCGTGGAGAGCACCGCCAAAACCCTGCCCGAGATGCGTCGCAGCGGCGTGGTAGACGCCGGGGCCCTGGGCATGTTCCTCTTCTTCGAGGCCTTTCTGGCGGTTTTGGCCGGCTCCCCGCAAGCCCTGCGATGGCCCCCGGCTCTTTTCGGCCGGCACCTGCGACGAAATAAGGCGGGAGGCGACAACGCCCGTGCAGGGGGCCTGCATCAACGCCTGGGTCCGTGGATCGCATGATCCGGCCGATCTCACCCGCCAGGCGGCCCGGGTGGGGCAACAGCCTGGTAGCCAACGTGAACGGCCGCGACGTCAAGCTGCATTTGCACGCGTCCCCATCCTGAGCAGGTGGAGCAGCACCTGCAGCGTTTCGGCGAGCTGACCGACTGGAACGCCGCCCCCCCTGACGACGGTGGAGCCGCCGCCGCCGGCAAGGGTTCACGTGATGACC
>CAXXWC010000015.1:0-184073 GCA_963668645.2 Desulfobacterales bacterium | reverse complement strand
TGGTTCAGGGCACTGCCGCCCCCAATCTGTCCAATCCCAATCTGCCCCTGTCGGTGATCAAGCGCACCACCCAGGATGCCGCGGCCCTGGACGCCTATCGCAAGGCCGCCGGGATCCTCACCGGTGTGCGGATTTCCAGTGAGTCCATTGCCGCCGACAATCCGCGCGTGGTCAGCCGTATCCAGGCCTTCGTGCAGAAGGCCAAAATCTGCCGGGCCAAGTATTACGCCGACGGCGGGATCGACATGGTGGTGATGGTCCCGCTGAGCGGGGCCTTTGCCGCCGAAGGGCTTGCGGCGGCCGGCAGCCGGGTGGCGGCCGGCCCGTCGGCCTACACCGGGTTGGTGGTGGATGCGGGCCACCTCGCTTTCGCCCCGGCCATCGCGCCGCGGCTCCTGGATCCAGCCGGCAACGTGCTTTTCGATGTCTCCATGGTCCGCAAAGAGGTCGTTTTCGGGGGGGCCGCGGTGCGCTTTGCGGCCGCCGGCGCACCCCTGCCGGAGGGTTGGGTCGGCGCCCATCCCCTGCACGTTTACGCCGCCGGGCTGGGCGGTGCTTCGCCCTCGGATCTCGTGCTGGACGAAGAGGCGGCCCGAGCCCTTGCCGGGGCCCCGGCCTTTTTCGGCGACGGGCGTGTGGCGGTGGTGATCCGCCCGGTGACGGCGTTGGATTGCCGCGGTCTTTTCGAAGCTGTGACCGACCGCCATATTGACTGGCGCCGCAAGCTGGTGGTGGCCCGCGGCCGCGGGCGGGTCGATTTTTCCAAGGACGAGGACGAGGGCGTGCGCATGCGCAAGATGGAGCGGGCCGCCGAAGTCGATGCGCAACGCAAGCTGCTCGAGGCCTACCTGGCCGTGCAGGTGGACGGCCAGCGCAGCGTCAAGGCCCTGCCCGGGGCCGCCCAGAAGGCCGGCGGACTGATCCTGAACGCCGTGCGCTGCGAGGCGCACTATTTCAAGGACGGATCGGCCGAGGTGGTCATGGCCGCGCCCCTGGACGCACTGGCAGCCTTGAGTATCGACCTGGGCAGCGCCCGGCCGGCGGCGTCCACTCCGGTCGAAGCGCCCAGCGGGATCATCGTGGACGCCGTGGGGCTCGGGTTCCGGCCGGTCCTGGCGCCGCGGCTTAGAGCCGCCGGTGGGCAGGAACTCTACGGCCCGTCGCAGATCGCCAAGGCCTACTTCCAACAGTACGGCGTTGTCGGGTATCAACCCGACCTGGCCGGGGCGGTCCAGGATCCGCGGATCGGACTTCGGCCCGCGGTGCTCAAGGCCTCCGGTCTCGGCCCGCCCGGAGTCTTGCTCCTCGACCCCAACGGGTCCCGTCTCCTGGCCCAAGCGGCCGGGGCTTCCACCGTTTTGAGCAGGGGCCGGGTGATCATCGTCAGTGAAAAGGTCCGTGCCCCGGCGCCATCGGCCAAGCGGCCGGCGGTCTCCACTGCCGGCCGGTCGTCTCTGGCCCGGCCGGCGGCTCCCGCTGGCCAGGGCTCCAAGGTACGGGTGGGCAAGATCAATATCCCTTGAGGCGCCAAGCCTCGACGGATCGTCGCCGGCCCCCACGGATTTTTGTTCGGACCATGGGCCGCCATTTTCAGGGAGCACGATCATGCGGCGAATCTTTGCGGTTTTTCTCTTGACGGGGATTCTGGCCTTTTGCGGGCCGCCGGCGTGTCTGGCGGCCGGCGGCCGGGTAACCTTCACCCAGGGCGATGTCTTCAAAGGCGCTGCCCGCCAGGGGCCGTGGGCGCCGCTGCAACCCGGAGAGACGGTGGACCCGGTCAGTTACGTGCGCACCGGTGCGAACGGGATCGTTGAATTGACCCTGGCGGATGCCTCGGTGGTCCGCCTGGCTCCGGATTCGATCTACGAGATCGATGCGGCCCAATTCGACGCCGGCCAACCGCGCCGGTATTCGGCCAAGCTTTTTTGGGGCAAGCTCTGGGCCAGGGTTCAGAAAACGGCCGGCGGCCAGTTGGGGCTTTTCGAAAACCGCGTTCCCACCGCCGTGATCGGGGTGCGCGGCACGGTCTACGACCTGCGCGCCGGGACGGACGGCAGCGCGGATGTCTATGTTTACGAAGGGCTGGTGGGTGTGGCCCCGCCGGTCTTGGCGCCGGGCGCGCCCCGCGAGGAGATCACCTGGCCGGCCGAAGTGGGCGAGGCCCGGTGGAAGGAAATCATCCTGGGCAAGCTGCAGCGGCTGCGCATCGGGGCCGACGGCCGGCCGGGAAGCCCCCGGGCCTTCGACCCGCAGGCCGTTGCGGACGACTGGGTGCGCTTCAACCAGGCGCGCGACGCACGGCAACCTTAACTTCACAACGGCGATTATTCCCATGAATTCGACAGATTCTCAAGATTATCGACTGGCGCCGCACGACGCCGATGCCATCCGCCGCTGGGCCCGGGAGCATGAACCGGATCTGCGTATCGACCTGGTGCGGGTTTCCGGGCATCCGGCCCTGGCGGCGGTGGAGGGTTTCGCCGGGGCCCTGGCCGAGCTGGTGCCGTCTTTGCGCATCCGCCGCGAAACCGATGAATACGTCTTCCAGCCCGGATTGAGGCTGGCACCCAACCTGATCTTTCATGCGGCGCCTGCCGGAAAGCAGATCGCCCCTTTTTTGGACGCCTTGGCCTTGACGGCCGGTTTGACCACGGCGCCGCTTTCCGGCGAGCAGGCCGAAGCCCTGGCACAGGTGCACACACCGGCCCAGCTCGATCTGTACGTCGGGGCCCACTGCCCGTTTTGCCCGGCCATGATCGGACGCTTGACGGCTCTGGCAGCGGCCGCACCGTCCCTGGCCCTGGCCGTCATCGACGCCGGGCTGTTTGCCGAAAGTGCCGCCAAGGACGGTATCCAATCCGTGCCGACCCTGATCCTTGACAGGGGGCTGCGCTGGACCGGTACGGTGGAATTCCAGGCCCTGGTGCCGGCCCTGGTGGATCGTGATCCGGCCCGCCTGCCGGCCGCGGTGCTGGAGCGGATGCTGGAAAGCGGAGCGGCCGGCGATCTGGCCGGGATGATGGCCGAGGCCGGGCAGATCTTCCCGGCCCTGATCGACCTGATCCTGGATCCGCGCTGGTCGGTGCGGCTCGGGGCCATGGTGGCCGTCGAAACCCTGGCGGAGCTGGACGCGGATCTGGCCCTGGGCACGGTGCCCCTTTTATCGGAACGCTACCGCCCTCAACCGGCCAACGTGCGCGGAGACGTCATGCAGGTGCTCGGCATGGTGGGAAACGCCGAAACCATCTCCAGGATCACCGCCTTGGTGGAAGACGAAGTCGATGCCGAGGTGCGCGCGGCCGCCGAAGATGCCGTGGCCGAGATCCTGGAGCGCCGCCAGGCCTGAACCCTGCCCGATTGCCTGTTGACCCTTTACCCGCTCGGAGATAAGGACAAGTCTTTCGGCGAGATCTTAGACCGCCTGGCGCTTCCGGTTTTTTTGTGGGGGGCCGGGCGATTTGCGGAGGATGGGATGCTGCAACATATCGTCTTGATGAAATTCAAACCCGAGGTGGGCGCCGAGGATGTCGATGCCCTGGAGCGCGCCCTGGACGACCTGCCCAACCGGATCGTCGAGATCCAGACCTACGAATTCGGGCGGGATGTTCTGCACTCGGCCCGGTCCTGGGACTTCGCCCTGGTATCGGGGTTTGCCAACCTGGAATCCATGCAGCGCTACCAGATTCATCCGGACCACCAGGTCGTGGTGGCCAGGCTGCAGGAGCTCTGCCAGCAGATCGTGTGCGTCGATTTCGAATCCAAGCCGCTGCCGATAGAAGAACGCGACCCGCTGGAAAATCTGTTCAAGTAGCGCAGAACCGCTTCGGGCTATTCAAGCAGAGACGGACAAAGCGCACCTGAGATCCGGCCGCGGGTTTGCACTTTTTACCGCCCCCGGCAGCCGGCGCACAAAGCCAAGCGCCGATCCGGCGCGGTTGCAAATTCCACCAGATGCGCTATGGTGCCCCTGCCGCCGCCGCGGCTCGGGAAAAAGGGGAATAAGGCACCATGCGTTTCAACAACTCTAATGTCTACAATGCCGAATCCATCGAGGTGCTCACCGGCCTCGAACCGGTGCGCCGCCGCCCGGGCATGTACACCGACACCCAGCGGCCCAACCACCTGGCCCAGGAGGTGGTGGACAACAGCGTGGACGAGGCCATCGCCGGATTCGCCAAGAACATCGAGGTGACCCTTCACGAGGACCACAGCCTGGAAGTGACGGACAACGGCCGGGGCATGCCGGTGGATATCCACCCCGAGGAGGGGATCAGCGGGGTGGAGTTGATCATGACCCGCCTGCACGCCGGAGCCAAGTTTTCCGACAAAAATTACCGTTTTTCCGGAGGGCTGCACGGGGTGGGGGTCTCGGTGGTCAACGCCTTGTCCCGCCGCCTGGAGGTCGAGATCCGGCGCGACCAGCGGCGCTACCGCATCGTTTTTGCCGGCGGCGAGCTGATCGAGCCCCTGGCCGAGGCAGGCACCGTGGGGCTGCGCAACACCGGCACCACCATCCGTTTCTGGCCGGATCCGCAGTATTTCGACAGTCCGCGCTTTTCCCTTCTCCGGCTGCGCCACGTGCTGCGGGCCAAGGCCGTGCTCTGCCCGGGGCTGCGGGTGCGCTTTTTCGACCGCACGGGCGGCGAAAACGGCGAGTGGTATTACGAGGACGGGCTGCGCGACTACCTGGTCGACAGTCTGGAGCAAGTCCTGCGGGTGCCGGAGGTTCCCTTCGTGGGCAGTTCCGAGGGTGAGGCCGAGGTCGTTTCCTGGGCTGTGACCTGGCTGCCCGAGGGCGGCGAGGTGGTGGCCGAAAGCTACGTCAACCTGATTCCTACGGCCCAGGGCGGCACCCATGTCAACGGGTTTCGCAGCGGCCTGCTGGCCTCGATCCGCGAATTTTGCGAGTTTCGCAAGATGATTCCCCGCACGGTGCGCCTGGCCCCGGAAGACGTCTGGGAGCAGTGCAGCTACGTGCTTTCGCTCAAGATGCAGGATCCCCAGTTTTCCGGCCAGACCAAGGAGCGCCTCGGCTCGCGCCAGGCGGCCACCTTTGTCACCGCGGCGGTCAAGGACGCCTTCAGCCTCTGGCTCAACCAGCATACCGAGACCGCCGAGAAGATCGCCAACCTGGCTCTGGCCCATGCCCAGGGACGGCTCAAGGCCAGCAAGCAGGTGGTCAGAAAGAAGATCAGCAGCGGTCCGGCCCTGCCGGGCAAGCTGGCCGACTGCGTGAGCCAGGATCCGCTGCGCTGCGAGCTTTTTCTGGTGGAGGGCGATTCGGCCGGGGGCAGCGCCAAGCAGGCCCGGGACCGCAACTTCCAGGCCGTGATGCCCCTGCGTGGAAAGATCCTCAACACCTGGGAGGCGGCCCCGGAGACCATCCTGGCCTCAAAGGAGATCCACGACATCGCCACGGCCATCGGCATGGACCCGGCTTCCGAGGATATGGATGGGCTGCGCTACGGCAAGATCTGCATCCTGGCCGACGCCGACAGCGACGGGCTGCACATCGCCACTTTGCTCTGCGCCCTGTTCCGGCGCCACTTCGAACCTCTGGTGCGCCGGGGCCACGTCTTCGTGGCCATGCCGCCGTTGTACCGCATCGATGCGGGCAAGCAGGTCTTTTACGCCCTGGACGAGGCGGAAAAGCAGAGCACCATCGACCGGCTGATCGCCAAGAAGGTCTCCCGCACCCAGATCCAGGTCCAGCGCTTCAAGGGGCTGGGCGAGATGAACCCCATCCAGCTTCGTGAAACCACCATGGCGCAGGACACCCGCCGCCTGGTCCAGTTGACGGTCACCGACGAGATGGACGAAGAGGCCCTGCTGGACATGCTCTTGAGCAAGAAGCGCGCCGCCGACCGGCGCTCCTGGCTCGAAGCCAAGGGAAACCTGGCCGAGGCGGCGGAAATCTGAAAGCGCGAAGGCTATAGGTCCTATAGGACTTATAGGGCATATAAAACAGCAAAAGACCCCCAGAGACCATTGTGCCATGACCGAAAGCACCCCTCCCATCGCCTTTGAAGGCATCGAACGCCAGCCCCTGGCGGCGTTCAGTGAGAAGGCCTATCTCGACTACGCCATGTACGTAATCCTGGACCGGGCCCTGCCCCATGTGAGCGACGGGCTCAAGCCGGTCCAGCGGCGCATCGTCTATGCCATGAGCGAACTGGGGCTGCGGGCTGCGGCCAAACACAAAAAATCGGCCCGCACCGTGGGCGACGTGCTGGGCAAGTTTCACCCCCACGGCGACACGGCCTGCTACGAAGCCATGGTGATCATGGCCCAGCCGTTCACCTACCGCTATCCGCTCATCGACGGGCAGGGCAACTGGGGCTCTTTGGACGACCCCAAGTCCTTTGCCGCCATGCGCTACACCGAAGCCCGCCTGGGACCCTACGCCGATACCCTTTTGGCCGAACTGGGGCAGGGCACGGTGGACTGGCGGCCCAACTTCGACGGCACGCTGCAGGAGCCGTGCCGGCTGCCGGCACGGCTGCCCAACGTGCTGCTCAACGGGGCCAGCGGCATCGCCGTGGGCATGGCTACCGATATCCCGTCCCACAACCTGGGCGAGGTGGTGGACGCCTGCCGCCACCTGCTGGAAAATCCCGGGGCCGACGTGGAGACCCTGTGCACCTTTGTCCAGGGGCCGGATCTGCCCACCGGCGCCGAGATCATCACCCCCCGGGAGGAATTGATCGATATTTATCGCAGCGGTGCCGGATCTTTTCGCATGCGGGCCGTCTGGGAGCGGGAAAACGGCGATATCGTGATCCGCGCCCTGCCGCACCAGGTCTCGGGTGCCCGGGTGATGGAGCAGATCGCGGCCCAGATGCAGGCCAAGAAGCTGCCCATGGTGGCCGACCTGCGCGACGAGTCGGACCACGAAGAGCCGGTGCGCCTGGTGATCGTGCCGCGTTCGAACCGCATCGACGTGGACCAGCTCATGGGCCACCTTTTTGCTACCACAGACCTGGAGCGGCCCTACCGGGTCAACCTGAACATGATCGGCATGGACGGCCGGCCCCGGGTGCGCAACCTGGCCGAAATCTTGGGCGAATGGCTTGCCTTTCGCCTGGAAACGGTGCGCCGCCGCCTGCAGCATCGCCTGGACAAGGTGGGCGACCGGCTTCATGTTTTGGAAGCACTGCAGATCGTCTACCTGAACATCGATGAGGTCATCGCCATCATCCGCCGGTCCGATGATCCCAAGGCGGCGTTGATCGAACGCTTCAGCCTGACCGAACGCCAGGCCGAAGCCATCCTGGAACTGCGCCTGCGCCAGCTGGCGCGCATCGAAGAGATCCAGATCCGCGCCGAGCAGGAAAAATTGGCCGTGGAAAAAGTTGATCTGGAACGGATTCTCGCTTCCGAAAAGCAGTTGCGGCGACTGGTGAGCAAAGAGCTGGCCGCCGACGCCCAACGCTTCGGCGACCCGCGGCGCACGGCGGTGGTGGCCCGGCGCGAGGCCCAGGCCCTGACGGCCGTCGATATCCAGCCGGCCGAGCCGGTGACCGTGGTCCTTTCCCACAAAGGCTGGATCCGTGCGGCCAAGGGGCACGAGGTGGATCCGGAAAAACTCAGCTACCGGGCCGGCGACCGGTTTCTCGAAGCGGCCCGCGGCAAGAGCAGCCAGGTAGCGGTGTTTCTCGATTCCACCGGCCGCAGCTACAGCCTGCCGGTACACGGTCTGGCCTCGGCCCGGGGCCAGGGGGAACCGCTCAGCGGCCGGCTCCAGCTGCCGTCCGAGGCCCGGGTGCGCCATCTGCTCATGGGGCCGGACGAGATGCGGCTGCTGCTGGCTTCGGATGCCGGCTACGGTTTTATCTGCCGCCTGGAGGACCTGATCGGCAAGAACCGCGGCGGCAAGCAGGTCCTGACGTTGCCGCCGGGGGCCCAACCTTTGACGCCCCTGGTCCTGCAAGAGCTCGAGCGCAGCCTGCTGGTGGCAGTGAGCAGCGAGGGGCGCATGCTGATCTTCCCGCTGGCCGATCTTCCCGAGCTGGTCCGGGGCAAGGGGAACAAGATCATCCAGATCCCGCCCAAGCGGGCCCGCGAAGGGCTGGAGAACCTGGCTGTGCTGGCCGTCATCGGGCCGGACAGTATCCTGGTGGTGCATGCCGGCAAGCGTTTTCTCAATCTCAAGCCGGCCCACTGGTCCGAGTTCAGGGGCCAGCGGGGGCTGCGCGGCCGCAAGCTGCCCCGCGGCTTCCAGCGGGTCGACCGCCTGGAGTGTGTCATGCCCGAACAGCGCGGTCTTTTATGAGTCCGGCTTCCAATCACGGGAAAGACGTCCATGCACATCGATGCCAAGCTGGAACTTCTTAAGGCGATATACCGGCTCTACGACGATGCCGTGGCGCCGCTGCCGGCCGCCTGCCAAAAGGGCTGCGCCCACTGCTGCACCCGCAACGTGACCCTGACCACCTTAGAAGCCTGCCGGATCGTGGCCGGCCTGGAGCGTCAGGCCCTGGGCCGGCTCTATCAACGCCTGGGGCCAGCCGCCCGCCTGGACCGCTTCCGGCCGCAGATCACCGTCAACCATCTGGCCGAACTGGCCATGGGCGACACCGATCCGCCCGAAGAGGACTGTGACCCGGCCTGGACGCCCTGCCCCCTTTTAGCGGATGATTTGTGCCCCCTGTACGACCTGCGGCCCTTTGCCTGCCGCGCCATGGCCTCGGCCGCCGTCTGCCGGCCGGACGGATGGGCCGCCATGGACGATTACCGCATCACGCTGAACACCGTCTTCCAGCAGGTGATCGAGCACCTGGATGTGCCCGGGGCCACGGGCAACCTCATCGACGTGCTTTTTCTTTTCAACGATCCGCAAGCCTGCTCGGTCTACCGCAGTCAGATGCTCCAACCCGGGGCTTCCGGTCTGCCGGCCAACCGGCCGGTGAAAATGCTGATGATTGCGCCGGAGCACCAGCCGCGGCTGGGCCCGGTGGTGGCGCGTTTGCAGGCGTTGATGGCTCGTTGAGGGGAGAAAGAAAAGGAAAAAACAAAAAGGACAAAAAGGACCCAAGGGACGCAAAGGACTCAAAAGCACATCTTTTGATGCATAGGCGGGGTCTCGTCCTTTATGTCCTTTGGGTCCTTTTACTCTCTACCCTCCGCTCTTTTGCCCTTTCCCAACCCCGCGCCAGGAGACCTGCCATGATCAAGGTCGTTTTCGACGAGGCGTTCTGCCAGGTTTACGATTCCGATCCAGCCGCCGAGGCCGGGCGCATGGAAGCCATCGTCAATATCATCGAAGGGGAGGTTGAATTCGTCGAGGCCCGGCCGGCAACCGCCGAGCAGATCGGCGCCATCCACACCGAGGATCATATGGCCGAGGTGGTGCGCCAGGGGATCTATGAGATCGCCGCCCTGGCGGCCGGGGCCACTATTCAGGCCGCCGGGATCGGCCTGGGTGAACCCTGCCTGGCCCTGGTGCGCCCGCCGGGCCACCACGCCTCGGCCGATGATGCCTGGGGTTTTTGCCACTTCAACAACATGGCCATCGCATTGCAGGAATTGCGCCAGCGCCGGCAGATCGACTCCGCGCTGGTCCTGGACATCGACCTGCACTACGGCGACGGGACGGTCAATATTCTCGGCAACCGGCGCTGGGTGCGCATCGAGAATCCTTCCGACCACTCACGCCAGGCGTACATGAGCACCGTGGAGCGGCTTCTTGCCGATCAGGCGGTGGACATGATCGGCATATCGGCCGGGTTCGACGCCCACCTTCAGGACTGGGGCCGCATCCTGGCCACCGAGGACTACACCCGAATCGGAAGCCTGGTGCGCCGGGCGGCCCGGCGCAGCGGCGGCGGTTGTTTCGCGGCCCTCGAAGGCGGTTACAACCACAAGGTCCTGGGGCAAAACGTGCTGGCTCTGCTTCGGGGCTTGTCGCAGGGTTAGCCAGCCCAGGGCTGCCAGGGCGGACACGTCTCTTGCGGTTTGGCCGAACGGCAGACCGCTTCTTAAATTTTCAACGCAGCCAGAAATCCCCCGTGAATCGCATCGTTGAGTTTTCCCGGCCCCAGGGTGTCGCCAACCGCGGTGTAGGGGATCCCGGCCTCGGCCAGGGCCGTGCTCAGGTGCCGGACCGGTCTTGAACCCGAGGCCACGATGACGGTGTCGAATTCTTCCTCCAGGCTCCCGCCTTCGGTCTCCAGAGTCATGATCCGGCCGTCCTGGATGGCGCTCACCTTGGTGTTGGTGCGGATCTTGACGCCGTGGTGCTCCAGGTTGGCCATGAGGATCCATTTGGTCGATTTTCCCACGTCGGCGCCGGCCTTGGGCAGCATCTCGAAGACCGTCACCCGGCTGGTGCCCCGGTACATCAGTTCGCGCAGCCGTTCGGGAGGCTCGGCCTGGTAGGCGAAGAGGAAATGGAGGATCTCCGGGGTCAGGGTCCCCTTGGCGGCTACGAACAGGGCTGTTTCCAGGCCCACGGCCCCGCCGCCGATGACCGCCACCCGCCTGCCCAGCAGGGGGTTGTCGCGCAGCACCTGCCAGGCGGTAAGCACGTTGGGGGCCTCGATTCCAGGGATGGGGGGTACCAGGGCCTCGGCCCCCTCGGCCACGATGACATGATCCGGTGCGTCCCGGCGCACCGTTTCCAGGTCCACCGGGGTGTTGAGGCGCACCTGGATGTCGCAGCGGTGCAGCATGGCCCGGTAGTAGCGCACGAATTCGAGCAGTTCGCGCTTGTGGGGCGGGGCCCCGGCCAGCCAGATCTGGCCGCCGATCTCGTCGGACTTTTCATAGAGCGCCACCCGGTGGCCGCGCATGGCGGCCGTGACGGCCGCTTCGAGTCCGGCCGCACCGGCGCCCACCACCATGACCCGCTTGGGCGGCGAGGCCGGTGCGAGGGCTCGCTCGGTTTCGAACCCGGCCAGGGGGTTGCCCACGCAAAAGACCGGCTGGCCGGAAAAGATCTGGTCGGTGCACCCTTGCGAGCAGGCCACGCAGGGGCGGATCTCGTCGGCCCGGCCCTCGAAGGCCTTGCGGGGCCATTCGGGATCGGCGATGAGCACCCGGCCGAGGTTGACCATGTCGGCGCAGCCGTCGCGCAGGATCTTTTCGGCCATCGCGGGAGTGGCGATGCGGTTGGAGGCCATCACCGGCACCGAAACGGCCTTCTTGATGTTCAGGGCCAGGTAGGCGTAGGCCGAGCGGGGCAGTTCCATGGGCAGCTGGGGCACCTTGGATTCGTGCCAGCCGCCGGTGACGTTGATCACATCCACCCCGGCCGCCTGGTAGACCCGGGCGATGGCCGGGGTTTCGCTGTCCGTGTTCGATCCGGGTACGAAATCGTTGCCCGCCATGCGCACCGAGAGGGCCACGTCCGGGCCGATACGCCGGCGCACCCGCTCGATGGTCTCGCGGCCGAAGCGCACCCGGTTCTCGAAGCTGCCGCCGTATTGATCCGTGCGCTGGTTGCGCAGCGGCGAGAGGAACTGGGTGATCAGGTATCCGGCCGAGGCGATGATCTCCACCCCGTCGAATCCGGCCGCCACGGCCCGGGCTGCGGCGGCGGCAAAAGCCTCCTGGACGGTCTGGATATCATCGGTGGTCATCTCCCGCGGGGTGACCTTGGCATAGGGATTGTACACCGGGGAGGGGCCGATGGGGGTCTTGCCGTCGATCAGGATCGGGTGGGAATAGCCTCCGGCGTGGAACAACTGTACGAAGGCCCGGGCCCCCTCGGCGCGGATCGTCGCGGTGAGCTTCTCGAAGGCGGGGATGTATTCGTCGTCGCGCAGGCTCAGGGCGAACAGGCCCGAACCGATGTGGTCCACCCCCACCGGTCCCACGGTGACGATCCCGGCCCCGCCCCGGGCGCGCTGGCGAAAATAGGCGTAGTAGCGCTCGTTGAGCCGGCTGTCGTAGGAGTAGAGCAGACCCAGGGCCGGGTAGGCGATGCGGTTTTTGACTTCGAGTTTGTTGATCGTTATGGGGGAAAACAGGTGGCGGTACATGCAAAAACCTCCGGTTTTGGTTAGTTCGGCTGCTGTTGTCCGATCGGACCGATCGGACGGATCAGAGTCCGCCGAAGGCGGTTTCCGGGATATCGACCACCGCCGCGTTGGCGGCCATGATGCTGTCCATGCGGCCGCAGGTTACGGGCAGGACGGTTTCGATATAAAACTCGGCCGAACGGAGCTGCCCTTCATAGAAGGCGGCGTTCTTGTTTTTTTCGATCTTTTCGCGTCGTGCGCCGCCCTGGAGCCCGTCAAGGATTTTCTCCAGGGCCGGGGCCGCCACCGCGGCCCGCCACAGCAGCATCCAGGCCATGGTCACGTCCCCGACCACGTCCAAAAATGGGCAGGCCTGGGCAAAGGCCGCCCGCAGCCGTTCGCTCATGGCCATGGTGCCCAGGTGCATGGCGGTTTGCCCCATGCGGTCCACCGCCGCTTCGAGGTGTTCGGCCAGCGGCGCCAGGGAAGGTGTTTCACGGGCCCGGGCACAGGTTTTCTTGATCTCGTCCATCAGGTTGACAAAGATCTTGCCGCCGGCCATGCCGAGCTTGCGGCCCAGCAGGTCCATGGCCTGGATCCCGTTGGTGCCTTCGTAGATCGGTGCGATGCGCACATCGCGCAAGAGCTGTTCCACCGGGTAGTCCCGGGTGTAGCCGTAGCCGCCGAAGACCTGGATGGCCTGGCTGCACACGTCCACCCCGCGGTCGGTGCAGTAGGCCTTGATCACCGGGGTCAAAAGATCGAGGATCCCCTTGTAGTATTCGCGCATCTCGGGGTCCGGATGGCACTTTTGCTGGTCGATGCACCAGGTCCCGTAGGCGATCAGACTGCGCATCCCCTCCACGTGGCTTTTCATCCACATCAGCATGCGACGTACGTCCGGGTGGCGGATGATGGGCACCTGGGCGGCGGTGGGGTCGAAGGCCTTTTCCAGGTCCCGGCCCTGCTTGCGCTGGCGGGCGTAGTCCAGCGCGTACAGATAGGCCGCCGAGGCGCTGGAAGCGCCGATGGCGCCCACCAGGATGCGCGCGGCGTTCATCATATGGAACATCACCCGCATCCCCTTGTTGACCTCGCCCAGCAACAGGCCGCGGCACTCTCCCTTGGCCCCGAAGGACAACTGGCAGGTGGGGCTGGCGTGGATGCCCATTTTTTCCTCGATGGCGGTGCAGACCACGTCGTTGGGCGCCCCGAGGCTCCCGTCTTCGTTGACCCAGATCTTGGGCACGATGAAAAGCGAAATTCCCTTGGTACCGGCCGGGGCCCCCTCGATGCGGGCCAGGACCGGGTGGATGATGTTTTCGGTCAGGTCGTGCTCGGCGTTGGTGATGAAGATCTTGTTGCCGCAAATCGAGTAGGTGCCGTCCGGGTTGAGCCGCGCCGAGGTCTGCAGGTTGCCCACGTCGCTGCCGGCTTCCGGCTCGGTGAGCACCATGGTGCCGCCCCATTGGCCGGTGTACATTTTTTTGAGGAAGAGGGCTTTTTGCTCGTCGGTGCCGAAGATCTCGATCATTTCTCCGGCCCCGAAGCCGGACCAGCAATAGAGCGTAAAGGCGTAGTTGGCCCCCAGCAGGTAGTCGCTGACCGCCTGGGAGACCACATGGGGCAGTCCCTGGCCGCCGATTTCGGGATCGGCGGGCAGGGCGGTATACTCGTTTTCGCAAAAGAGCCGGTAGGCCCGGTGAAAACATTCGGGCACATGGACCCGGTTGTTCTCGAAGCGCAGCCCCTCGCGGTCTGCAGGCGCGAAGGTCGGCAGGATCTCCTTGATGGCGAAGCTGCGCGCCTCGGTGAGGATCAGATCCAGGGTCTTGCGGTTGAACTCACGGTAGCGTTCGGTTCGGCACAGGGCTTCGACATCGAGCTGCTCGTAAAGAACGAAGTCTATGTCGCGCCGGTCGGCGATCAGTTGGGCCATCTGAAGTTCCCTCCTTTTTTCTTTTTACAATCCCATGAATTTTGCGGCGATCTGTTTCATGATCTCGTTGGTGCCGGCAAAGATCGACATCACCCGGGCATCGCGGAAGGTGCGCACCGCGCGGCAGCGCTCCAGGCCGGCTTCCGGGCCGCAGAGCTCGAGGCAACGCTCGGCCGTGCGGCTGGCCATGGCGCTGATCCAGTACTTGGCCATGGAGGTTTCCACGATGACCTTTTCACCGGCCATGTGTTCGGCCACCAGCCGGTCGAGAAAGGTGCGGCCCAGTTTGACTTCGGTGGTCATCTCCACCAGGGCGAACTGCACCGCCTGGGAGCGGCTGCGGGGTTTGCCGTCCACCAGGGTGCGGCGCAGGTGATCGGTGGCCCATTGAAGCACGAACTCGGCTGCGGCCTGGGCCATCACCGCCACCACCAGGCGCTCCTGCTGGAGTTTGTCCATGAGCATCAAAAAGCCCATCCCCTTTTCACCGAGGCGGTTTTGCGCCGGGATGCGGCAGCCGGAAAAGAACAGTTCGGCCGTGTCCTGGCTCTGGTAGCCCATTTTTTCCAGGTGGCGGCCCCGGGAAAATCCGGGGGTGCCGGCCGGCACCAGGTAAAGGG
Source organism: Desulfobacterales bacterium (assembly GCA_963668645.2). GTDB lineage: Bacteria > Desulfobacterota > Desulfobacteria > Desulfobacterales > UBA2174 > UBA2174. The sequence continues at coordinate 169,554 of CAXXWC010000015.1, read as the reverse complement.
AGATGGCCTGGTGGGGATTTTCCACCGCCGGGTCCCTGGCCGCCAGGACGATCAGGTCGGCATTGATCCCGTTGGTGATGAAGGTTTTGGCCCCTTCGATGACGATCTGGCCCCCGTCTTCCACCGCCGTGGTGCTCATGGCGGCCAGGTCGCTGCCGGCTCCCGGTTCGGTCATGGCCACGGCGGTGATGGTGCGCCCCTTGACACAGCCGGGCAAAAAGCGCTGTTTTTGCTCTTCGCTGCCGAAAGAGACGATATAGGGCACCACGATGTCGCTGTGCAGGGGGGTGGCCAGACCGTTGTGGTTGGTGCGGCTGATCTCTTCGATGACGATCACCGAATAGAGAAAATCGAGTCCAGCCCCCCCGTAGGCTGGGGGAACGGCCGTGCATAGAAAGCCCTGACCCCCCATTCTTTGCCAGACCTGCCGGGGAACGATGTGGGTCTCATTCTCCCAGCGGTCGATGTGTGGCACGACCTCGTCATCCAGAAAAGCGCGCAGGCGGCGCCGGAAGTCTTGATGGGCCAGGGTGTAGTCGAGTATTTGCATGGTCGTTGCAATCCCTGAAATCAGATGACGTTCTCGGCCGCCATGGCTTCGATCTGGTCCGGACGGTAGCCCAGCTCGGCCAGGATGGCGCGGGTGCTTTGGCCGAAGTCCGGCGGCGGGGTGCGCACCGCACCGGGTGAGCGGCTCAGCTTGACCGGGACGCCCAGGGCCGGCGAAGATGTGCCGTCGGCCCGCTTCAGATCGACCACCATCTGACGCTGGCGGAAGAGCGGATCGGCCAGCACTTCGGTAAAGGTCTGAACCTTGCCGAAACAGACGTCCAGCGGTTCCAGTTCGGCGCACCAGTGGGCCAGGCTTTTTTGCCGGAAGCGCTGGCGAAAATGGGCGATGATCTCCTGGCGCCGGCCGTCGTCGTACTGCAGGGGCGCGTACTGCGGGACCCCGAAATGTTCGCACAGGTTTTTCCAGAAGCGGTTTTCCACCGCGCCGATGGAAAGGTGGCGCCCGTCGGCGGTCTCGTAGGTGTTGTAGCAGGCGTAGCGGTGGGCCAGGAGCATGTCGCCGCGCCGGGGATCTTTGCCCGTCAGCTGGCGGAAGAACTGGGCCAGGGGGAGCAGACCGGCCGTGCCGTCGGTCATGGAGATGTCGATGTACTGGCCCTGGCCGGTCCGGTGGCGGTGGTAGAGGGCGAGCAGGATCCCGATCACGGCGTTCATCCCGCCCCCGACCATGTCGGCGATCTGGATCCCGGGGATCGAGGGGGGGCGATCGCTTTCGCCCATCAGCTCCAGCACCCCGGCCTGGGAGAGATAGTTGATGTCATGACCGGCCCGGTCGCGGGCCGGTCCGTTTTGACCGTAGCCGGTCACGGCGCAGTAGATCACATCCGGGCGCACCCGGCGCACCGCCTCGTAGCCGACCCCCAGCCGGTCCACCACCCCGGGCCGGAACCCTTCCATCACCACGTCGCTGCGGGCCGCCAGCTTGAAGAAGACTTCCAGGCCGGCCTCGGTCTTGAGGTTGAGCGACATGTGCTCCTTGTTGCGGTTGACGGTGGCCAGAAAGAGGCCTTCGGCCAGAAAGCGCTTGTCCTCCACGGAGATCACACGGGCCCCGTGGTCGGCCAGGATCATCGAGGCATAGGGGCCGGGCAGGAGCCGTGAGAGGTCGAGGATCGTGATGCCCTTGAGGGCGCCTTGGGTTTGCATGCTCTGCGCTCCGGGTTGTGGGTCGAAGAAGGGACCAGAATGACCAAAGGGACCCAAAGGACACTGTTTTCAGTTTCTTAAAGCCCCATGAATTTTGCTGCGATCTGCTTCATGATCTCGTTGGTGCCGGCAAAGATCGACATGATGCGCGCATCGCGCAGGCCCCGTACGATGGGGGTGCGCTCCAGGCTCCCCTCCTCGCCGATCAGATCCAGGCAGCGGTTGGCCGTCCGGTTGGCCAGGTCTGTGGTCCAGAACTTGGCCATGGAGGTTTCCACCACGATCTGGGTGCCGGCGATGTGGTCCGCCACCAGGCTTTCGACGAAGGTGCGGCCGATCTTGACCTCGGCGGCCATTTCCACCAGGGCGAACTGCACCGCCTGGCGCTTGGCCAGGGGCCGGCCGTCGACCCGGGTGCGCCGGCAATAGTCGCTGGTCCAGGCCAGGATCCGTTCGGCGGCCGCGAACCCGCCGATGGCGCAGACCAGGCGTTCCTGCTGGAGCTTGCTCATCAGCATCAAAAAACCGGCCCCCTTTTCGCCGAGGCGGTTTTCCCGGGGGATGTCGCACGCGTTGAAGTAGAGTTCGGCCGTGTCCTGGCTGTGCCAGCCCATCTTTTCGAGCCGGGTTCCCTTGCCGAAGCCGGGCCGGCCGGATTCCACCAGAAAAAGTGAAATGGCCTGGTGGGGATCGGCCACGTCCGGCTCGCGGGCCGCCAGGACCACCAGGTCGCAGCTTTGACCGTTGGAGATGAAGGTCTTTGCACCGTCGAGGCGGATCCGGTCCCCTTGGGCCACGGCCGTGGTGGTCATGGCGGCCAGATCGCTGCCGGCCCCTGGTTCGGTCATGGCCACGGCGGTGACGATTTCCCCGTTGACACAGCCGGGCAGAAAGCGGCGTTTTTGGGCCTCGGAGGCAAAGCTTTCGATGTAGGGCACCACCACGTCGCTGTGCAAAGAGGCGGCCAGCCCGGTCTGGCCGGTGGCGGCCAGCTCTTCGCCTACGATCAGGGCGTAGCGGAAATCGCCCCCCAGCCCGCCGTAGGCCGGATCGACGCAGGGGCAGAGAAATCCGGCCCGGCCCATGCGGCGCCAGATTTCGCGCGGCACGCCGTGGTCGCGCTCCCATTGGTCGGCAAAGGGAGTGATCTCGGTTTCGCAAAAGGCGTGCAGGCGACGGCGAAAGTCTTGCTGGTCGGGCGTGTAGGTCAGAATGTCCATCTCTATTTCACTTTCCCGATAACCGCCGTGCCGATGAGGTCGCGCAATTCTTCCGGCGTTCCCTCGGCCAGGGAGAGCGCTTTGGCGTCGCGGTAGAAGCGCTCCACGTCGTACTCGCGCATGTAGCCGTAGCCGCCGTGGATCTGGATGGCCTCATCGGCGGCGTTCACGGCCGCGGCCGCGGCGCCCGACTTGGCGGCCGCGGCCAGACGGCTGTCGGCCTTGCCGCGGTCGAAGGCCCGGGCCGCGGCATAGACCAGGGCGCGGGCTGCTTCCACCGCCAGGGCCATTTCGGCGATCTTGTGGCGGGTAACCTGGAAGACGGCGATTTTGCGTTTGAACTGGACCCGCTGTTTGGCATAGGCCACGGCCCGGTCCAGGGCGCCCTGGGCCATGCCCAGGGCCTGGGCCGCCTGGAGGATGCGTCTTTCGGTGAAGTAGGCTTCCAACTGGGCCATTCCCCGGCCGCGGCGCCCGAGCAGGCCTTCGGGGCCCAAGTCGACCCCTTCGAGGTGCAGGGCCGCGCCGGGGCTCAGGTTGCCCCCGAGCCTGCGCCCCTCGGGGGCCAGCGAGACCCCGGCAAGACCGGCTTCGACGATGAACATGCTCGCCGTACCGGCGCCCCCATCGCCTGGCGCGTCGCGGCACAGAACCACGAAAAAATCGGCCCCGAGTGCGCCGGCGACATAGGACTTGACGCCTTGCAGGCGCCAGCCGTCTGCCTGAGCCGCAGCTGCGGCCTCAGGCAAAAAGGCCAGCGAGACGGCGGCTTCCTGGAAGGCGGCCGCCGATCGTTTGCGCCCTTCGAGGACCGGCTCCAGAAAGGACTTCTTCTGCCCTTCGGTGCCGAAACGGGCGATGGCGGCACAAGCCGCGGCCGGATCCAGGACGGCAGCGCCCAGCGAGGAATCGGCCTGGCAGAGGGCCTCGGCCAGCAGGACGGCTTCCATCAGCCCGAGTCCGCCGCCGCCGAAGGCTTCGGGAAACTGAATCCCGGCAAAGCCGAGTTCGGCGGCCCGGCGCCATATGGATTGCGGGAAAGTTTCATCGCGGTCCAGGTCCCGGGCCAGGGTCTTGTCGAATTCGCCTTTGGCAAAATCGCGCGCCGCCTTCTGGATTTCCTTTTGGGATTTGGTCAGATCGTACATGGAAGCACCGCGTTTGAAGTTTAGAGTTTCAACCGGGAGCCGAGTCTGTCGTGCCGGTGATCCGGGCCGGGTGGCGCCGGCCGTCGCCGTCGGCCATGCAAAATGCCGTGCAGCGCCGCAGCATCTCGGCGTCAAGGCTCCCGTAAAAGGCGGTCACATCTGCCGGTGCCACCTCAACCGGCCAGAACGGATAGAGGTCGAGACGTCCGGGACTGCCGTCCGGCCCCGTAAAGTGCAGGGGGCCGGCCGCCGTCGCCGGGCGATGGCCCCGGTTGCGCACCAGGACTTCGATGTTCAATCCCGGCAGGTGGCAGCACTTGCAGTCGAGGACCGCCTCTACCGGGGTGTCGGGGATGATGATGATGTCGAGCATCTTCCCACCGCTCTATTCGTACCTGCCGATGACGCAGATCGAGCAGACGTTCATGGACGGGAATCCGCCCAGGTTGTGGGTCAGTCCGTACCTCGGGTTTTCGATCTGGCGCTCGCCGGCCCGGCCATGGAACTGGAGGTACATCTCGTAGAGCATGCGCAGGCCCGAGGCCCCGATGGGATGGCCGAAGCACTTCAGGCCCCCGTCCACCTGGCAGGGATTGGCCCCCTGGCGGTCGAAGCGCCCGTCGAGCACGTCGCGCCAGGCCCGGCCGCGCTCGGAGATATGCAGGTCTTCCATGGTGACCAGTTCGGTGATGGAAAAACAGTCGTGGACCTCCATCATGGAGATGTCCTTGGCCGGGTCGTCGATCCCGGCCTCGTCGTAGGCCTTGCGGCTGCAGACGCTGGTGGTCATGAAATGCTCGCCATCCCAGTCGTTGTAGCCCATCTCCTCGCCGCTGCTCAGGGCCAGCTGCAATCCCTTGACGCTGACCAGATTCTTCTTGCCCAGCTTTTGGGCGATCTCCGGGGTGGTGACGATGGCGGCCGCCGACCCGTCGCTCACGCCGCAGCAGTCAAAAAGCCCCAGAGGATGGGCGATGATGGGGGCGGCCATGATCTGCTCCTCGCTGACGGCCTTTCTCAGGTGGGCCTTGGGGTTGAGGACCCCGTTGGCGTGGCTCTTGGCAGAGACGTGGGCCATGGCGTGTTTCAGATCCTGATCCTTGACGCGGTACTTGGCCGCGTAGGCGCTGGCCAGCTGGGCAAAGGATCCCGGGGCGGTGATGTTGGGAAACCACTGCCATGTCAGGCTGCCCGAGTCCGAGCCGACGAAGCTCGGCAGGGCCGCCGTAGCCGGTGTCCTTGAGCTTTTCGACCCCCAGGGCCAGGCAGATGTCGTAGGCCCCCGAGGCCACCCCGTAGCAGGCCCCGCGGAAGGCCTCGGTGCCGGTGGCGCAGAAATTCTCCACCCGGGTGACGGGAATAAAGGGCAGGCGCAGGGTCATGGAAAGCGGCAGGGCGCTCTTGCCCACGCTGATGTTGTCGAAGCAGGTTCCCAGCCAGGCCGCGCCGATATCTTTCTTTTCGATCCCGGCGTCGGCCAGGGCCTCTTCGAAGGCCTCGACCATCAACTCCTCGGCGCCCACGTCCCAGCGTTCGCCGAAGCGGGTGCAGCCCATGCCGATGATGGCGACTTTGTCACGAATGCCGGTGGCCATGATGTCCTCCTAGGATCGCGGCGCGCATCAGCGCGCCAGCGTAAAAAGTTTTTCGATGAGCTGGGATTTCATCACGTCCCCGCTGATTTGCAGTTTGCCCGAGGTAAAGGCCTGCTATGGGCGGCAGGGTGCCGCCGATCATCCTCACGAAATCGGCCGCGTTGATCTTCAGGGTGCAGGTGGCCTTGGCGGCCTGGCCTTTTTTCACCGTGCACGTTCCGTCCTTGACGGCCACGGTCCACTCGCCGCCGCCCGGCCCGCCGATGATGTACTGAAACACCACTTCGACCCCGGCGGCCTTGTCCGGGTTGAAAGCCTGGGGCATCCTGTCGAAGATGGCCGCCACCTCGGGCGCGTCGCCCCCGGCGTCCTGGCTTGCGTCGTCGGCCCTGTCCTTGGCCGCCGGGGCCGGCTTTTTTTCGGTCATCAGGTCCATCAGGGCCGTGTTGGCGTCGCCCAGCTCCTTGGCCCCGTCCATGCGGTTGATCTCTTCCCAGCGGTTCCAGATCTGTTCGGGGGTGGGCGGGCCGTCGGGGCCGGCGAGCTTGACCCCCGGTCCGGTGAGGACGGCGGCCCGGTTGTAGTAGCCCATGCCGGCGTTGAAAACGGCCCCGGTCTGGGTGCACTTTTCGCAGGCCAGATACAGGACCATGGGGGCCACGAACTCGGGCTTCATCTTGGCGAAGATCTCCGGCGGCATCACGTCCTCGGTGAGACGCGAGGCGGCCAGGGGCGCGATGGCGTTGACCTTGATGTCGTATTTGGCCCCTTCGATCTTCAGGGTGTTCATCAGCCCCACCAGGCCCAGTTTGGCCGCCGAATAGTTGGTCTGGCCGAAGTTGCCGTAAAGCCCGGCGGCCGAGGTGGTCATCACGATGCGCCCGTAACCCTTGGCCTTCATCACCTCGAAGGCCGGCCGGGTGACGTGGTAGGCCCCGCTAAGATGCACGTCGAGCACCGCGCGCCAGTTTTCCGGCGCCATCTTGGTAAAGCTCTTGTCGCGCAGGATCCCGGCGTTGTTGATCAAAATATCCACCGTGCCGAAGGCCTCGATGGCCGTTTGGACGATGGCGGCCCCGCCCTCGGGCGTGGCCACGTTTTCGTAGTTGGCCACCGCCTCGCCGCCGGCGGCCTTGATCTCGGCCGCCACCTGGTCGGCCGGACTGCTCGATCCGTCCCCGGAGCCGTCGCGGGCCGAGCCCAGGTCGTTGACCACCACCCGGGCCCCGCGCCGGGCCAGTTCCAGGGCGTAGGTCCGGCCCAGGCCGGCCCCGGCTCCGGTGACGATGGCCACCTGACCGTCATAACGGATCTTGTCCATCCCGGCGGCCGCACCGGGCACGGGAACCGCCTTCCAGAAGTAGTTGACGAACCCGCGCTCCTTGTCCACCGCCTTGCGCTTGAATTCCATGGTGACCGGAAGGCCCACGCGGATTTCGGACAGTTCGCAGTCGGTAAAATCGGCCATCATGCGCCCGCCGCCTTCGAACTGGACCATCCCGTAAATCGCCGGCGGATCCACCGACACGGCCAGCATGTCGCCGGTGAAGGTCTTGACCTTGGCCGGCAGATCGGAAAATTCGTATTCGTCCTGGCTGTGGTGGGCACCGCAGGCCGGATTGACGCAGATGTCGTAGCTGGGATACTGCGGCGTGCTGCAGGCGCGGCAACGGCCGCCCACCAGGCCGAGGAGCATCTTGTTCTTGCGGTAGAGGACCGTGGTGGCCGTCTGGGTCGGGGCCTCGGCCCGGATTCCCATTTCCACGCTCATCAGTTCGCGGAACTTGAGCCATTTGGCGTAGTTGTCGATGGTCTTCTTGTTGGCCAGGGCACCGCTCAGCCCGCTGCGCGGCGCCAGGCGGGTGATGTTTTCCGTAACCTCGAAGAGCAGGGCGTTGGCCCCCTGGCCGTAGCCGGCCACCAGGATCTTCTGGCCCGGGCGCGCTTCTTCCAGGGCCTTTATCAGCAGCAGGAAGCTGTGGGCCGTGCCGCACTCGCCGCAGACCTCATGCAGGTTGTCCACCAGCTTTTCCGGGCCGGCCCCCAGCGCTTTTGCGATCTTGCGGTGATCGGCCTTGAAGAAGCACGGAAAGGCCAGCCGGTCCACATCCTCCATGGTCAGATCGAGCTTGGCCAGCAGGCCGCCCACCACCTCGGGGATGATCTTGGCGTAGCCCTCGTCGCGGTTCCAGCGCTCTTCCCAGACGTAGTCGTACATCTTCCGGGCGCCCCGGTAATGGTCCACGAAATCGCGCGACAGGCTGTAGGCTCCCTTGAACTCGGCGATCACGTCCGTGTCGCCCACGGTCAGGGCCGCGGCCCCGTCGCCGAACCACATCTCGTAGAAATAGGCCGTCTTGGTTTCACGCCGGTCGCTGGCCGTAACCAGCACGTTCTTGCGCTCCTTGCTCTTGACCCCCTCCAGGGCGGTGATCAGAGCCGTGGTGGCCGTCTTCTGGGAGGCCCCGAAATCGGCTGCTACCATCCGTTCGTTGAGGTTGAGGGCCGCGGCGAGGATCCCGGCGTTCTGCCGGTCGGCAAAGGGCAGGGTGGTCGAGGCCAGGTAGACCGCATCCAGGGCGGTCTTGTCCCGGCCGCGCAGGCAGTCGCGGGTTGCGGCCACCGCCATGGTGAGACTGTCTTCGTCCCAGTTGCACATGGACCGTTCGCCCTGGGCCACGGTCATGATGGCCGGGGCGAACCAGCCCATGGCCTGGACGACGGCCATGCGGTTGAGCCGCAGCCGGGGAATATAGGCGCCGTATGAGGTAATCCCGATCATTTTTCGACTCCTTTTTGAAATCGCAGGGGATTTTAAAGTTTAAACAGTTTCCCGATTAGCTGGCTCTTCATGATATCCCCGCCGATCTTGAGTTTGCCCGAGGTATAGGCCTGCATGGCGGGCAGGGTGCCGCCGATCATCGCCAGAAAATCCGGTGCTGCCATCTCCAGGGTGCAGGTGGGACTGTCATGACTGCCTTCCTGGATATCGCAAGCGCCGTCTTTCACGGCGCAGAACCACTGACCGCCGTCGTCCCCGCTGATCTTGTACTGAAAGACCGCCGCCACACCGGCGGCCTTGTCGGCTTGGAAGACCGCCGGCATGGCGGCAAAGACATCGGCCGGCCGGGTGAATTCACCGCCGGTCGCCGGTTTGCCTACCTTGGCCGCCGGTGCGTCGAAGGCGGCCAGCACGTCGCCGAACTGGTCGTTGAGCTGGAAGTACTCTTTGCCTTTTTCCAGACCGGCGATGCGGTCGATGGCACCGGCCACGTCGTCCACCGTGGGCACCTGGCCGCCGCCCACCACGGTTCCCGGTCCGGTGACCAGCGCCGCGCGGTTGTAAAAGCCCATGCCGGCGTTGTAGATGCGGCCGGTTTCGGGGCAGCGTTCGGCGCACAGGACCATCACCAGGGGCGCCACGTATTCGGGCTTGAGCTTCTCGATCAGGTCGGGCGGCAGGATGTCCTCGGTCAGGCGCGAGGCGGCCACCGGAGCGATGGTGTTGACCTTGATGTCGTATTTGGCCCCTTCGAGCTTGAGGGTGTTCATCAGCCCCACCAGGGCCAGCTTGGCCGCCGTGTAGTTGGTCTGGCCGAAGTTGCCGTAAAGCCCGGCGGCCGAGGTGGTCATCACGATGCGCCCGTAACCCTTGGCCTTCATCACCTCGAAGGCCGGCCGGGTGACGTGGTAGGCCCCGCTAAGATGCACGTCGAGCACCGCGCGCCAGTTTTCCGGCGCCATCTTGGTAAAGCTCTTGTCGCGCAGGATCCCGGCGTTGTTGATCAAAATATCCACCGTGCCGAAGGCCTCGATGGCCGTTTGGACGATGGCGGCCCCGCCCTCGGGCGTGGCCACGTTTTCGTAGTTGGCCACCGCCTCGCCGCCGGCGGCCTTGATCTCGGCCACCACCTGGTCGGCCGGACTGCTCGATCCGTCCCCGGAGCCGTCGCGGGCCGAGCCCAGGTCGTTGACCACCACCCGGGCCCCGCGCCGGGCCAGTTCCAGGGCGTAGGTCCGGCCCAGGCCGGCCCCGGCTCCGGTGACGATGGCCACCCGGCCGTCGAAACGGATTTCGTCCTTGGGCACCGGACCGTATTCGAAGATGCCGTTGTCGATCACCACATCGCCGGTCTCGGCGTTGACCGTGCGCCAGACGGCCTGCCCCGGGCCCGTTTGCCAGACCAGGGTGCGGATCGGCTCACCGGGGTAGAGGGGCTTGGAAAAACGGCAGTTGAGGCGGCGCACCAGCTCCGGGGCTCCGGGGCAAAGGCTTTGAATCAACGCCCGGCAGGCGAAGCCGTGGGTACACAGACCGTGCATGATGGGCATCTTGAAGCCGGCCATGCCGGCAAACTCGGGATCCACGTGGAGCTGGAAGATGTCCCCAGAGAGCCGGTAGAGCAGGGGCTGGTCTGTGGAAGGGGCGGCCGCCACGCTGAAATCCGGCTCCTGCTCGGGGATCTCAACCGGCATGGCGGGCAGATTTTCGCCGCCGAAGCCGCCGTCGAGGCGTGCGAAGATGGTGGCCGTGGCGGTAAAGAGCTTGATGCCGCTGTCGTGGCGCGTTTCACAGGTGGCCACCACCAGGGCGCCTTTGTCCTTGCCCTTGTCGTAGTAGTTGTCGATCTGACCGGTGGTGATCAGCTTGCCTTCAGGAGGGATGGGGTTGTGGAAGACCAGGGCCTGTTCGCCGTGCAGGATCCCGGCCAGGTTGACGTTGGACAGGGCCCCGGCCTGGGAGAGGAAATCGAACACCGCCGCGATGGAAAAGCTCGGGATGACCTTGAGGTCTTTTTCATAGCAGTAGTCCAGTTCGGAAAATCCGGCCCCCACACCCAGCGCGTACAGCACACAGTCCTTCCAGGTGTACGCCTTGGTCAACGGGCCGATGGGTTTGCCGATTGCATCCATGTTCAGCGCCATCGTCCTCCCTCCTTGTCGGATGGTCCATTGGACCGATTGGATGTAAGTCTTAAAACTGCTTTAGAGATATGAATTCAGTTCAAAGTTTGTGACTGCCGATCCCTTCCGTGCCCTGTGCGGCCGACGGTTTCGGACGGATCAGCGGGTCGGCGCCGGCTGGGTAAAAGCCGGAATCAGGATGAATTTAAGGGTTTCCTTGACCACGGCGATATATTCGCCGTGATCGACATCCAGCATGGGGCGAAAGAAGTTTTCCCCGGAGGTGAAGTTGATCACCGCGTTCCATACGGTCAGGACCCGTGCGTTGGCCCGGGCCGGGATGTTGGTCCGGTCCAGGGCCAAGCCCATGGCCACGGCAATGTTGGCGATGTGCTCCTTGAGGCGCAGGTCGATTTCGGTCACATCCCGGGATTTGCCCAGGTAGGCGAAGAGGATCAGGTTGCTCGCTTCGGGGCGCTCGAAGAGGTAGTCGCACATGACCTCGATGGCCACTTCGAGGCGGTGGGCCAGGGGCCGGCCGCGCACCAGGGTCTCAATATGCCTCAACTTGGCGCGGATCTCGTCGCTCAGATCGGTGATGACCGCCTCGTAGAGATCCTTTTTTTCCCCCCAGTGATAGTAGAGGGTCGAGATGTCGATGCCGACCGTTTTGGCGATCATGCGGGTGGTGACCCCTGAAAAGCCGTACTCGCCAAAGAGCCGGCGAGCGGTGTCGAGGATGCGCCCCTTCATCGACTCGGGGGCCTGGCGTGCTTTTTCCAGTGGGGAGGGCATCGGGTTCCCGGGCTTTTGCGTTTTTACGGCGATGGCGAAGGATCGGGCCGCAACGTGCCGTTATTTTCGTCTGGAGGATTCCAACATACGATTCCAGCAAATGATGGAGAACCCCGCATAACGTTTGTTCCGGGTCGCTGTCAAGAGATAAATTGCATTCAGCCGACCGCCGGACGCAAAGCACGCAAACCCTTTCAAAGGCGGTCAGGGGTAGGCAAGCTCGAAGGCGTTTTGGACCAGTTCCAGCCGCGGCGTTTCATCGCCCCGTTCCACGGCGACGACGTCAAAGCGTGCATGGACCGGCTTTTCACAGGTGCTCTTGATGTACTGCAGGGCGACTATGGAGAGTTTGCGGCGCTTGGCGGCGGTGATCGCCGCCTTGGCCGACCCGAAGCGCCCGCTGCGGCGCACCTTGACTTCAACAAAGACCAGGGTGGCGCCGTCTTTGGCGATAAGGTCGATCTCTCCCAGGCGGGTGCGGTAATTGCGTTCCAGGATTCGATATCCGCGGGTTTTCAGCAGGGCCTCGGCCAACGCTTCGCCGCTGCGGCCCAACAGCTGGCGCCCGGCGGTCATCGGGGCCTTTGGGGTTGTGCTTGGGTGCCGCGGAAACTGCGCCGGTGGATCGGGCAGGGGCCGTGAAGGGCGATGGCGCTGCGGTGGGCGCGGGTCGGATAGCCTTTGTGGGCTGCGAAGCCGAACTGCGGGTATTCCAGATCGTAGCGGGCCATGATCCGGTCGCGAGTCACCTTGGCCACGATGGATGCAGCGGCGATGGAGGCGCTCAGCGCGTCGCCCTTTACGATGGGCGACTGTTCAATCTCCAGGGCCGGGATGGCAAAAGGACCGTCCACCAGGATCAGATCGGGTGCCGGCGTAAGATTGGCCACAGCCATGGCCATTCCGCGGAGGGCGGCTTTGAGGATGTTGATGCGGTCGATTTCGGCCGCATCAACGATGCCGATCCCCACCGCCACCGCCCATTGGTAGATGGCGTCATACGCCCTGCAACGGCGGCGGGGGGACAACTTCTTGGAATCGTCGAGCTCCAGATCCGGCAGATCTTCAGGCAGGATCACGGCAGCGGCCACCACCGGTCCGGCCAGCGGTCCGCGACCGGCCTCATCCACCCCGGCTACCCGGTGGTAACCATGGGTCATGGCTCGGCTCTCGTAGGCCCACAGATCGTCTCGCATGGCTTTCCTCAGAGGGATTGCCGGCGGAAGTCGCAACGGCCGTTCGAAGATTCTTCCGGTCTCAGGATCCGGTCTGGTATCCGGGCTTTGGCCAGGATCAGTTCAAACGCCGTTCCTTGATGCGGGCCGCCTTACCGCGCAATTTGCGCAGATAGTAGATTTTGCTGCGCCGTACCCGGCCGGGGGTGATCACCTCGACTTTGTCGATGATCGGCGAATGGGTCGGAAAGATTCTCTCCACGCCGACGCCGTAGGAGACTTTGCGTACCGTAAAAGTGGCGTTGGTCATGCCTTTGCGCTTGCTGATGACGACGCCCTGAAAGGCCTGGATGCGCTCCTTTTCACCTTCTTTAATCTTCACGTGCACCCGGACCGTATCGCCCGGCAAAAAGCGGGGCAGGTCGAGGCGCATCATTTCCTGTTCGATTCGTCGAATTTGCTGCATGTCGTTTCTCCAATCGTTTCCCGTAGAATTGGCATCGGGCCGTGCCAACGGCGCCGTGCTTGTATACGCAATCGTTCAAAATCGCAAGAGCAATCATCCCCTGCCCACCAGGCGGTCCAGGATGATGGCCGTCGCGGCACGCACCGGCAGATGGTTGTAATCGTCCACACCCCGGATCGGTTCGAGGACGGCACCGGCCTTTTCGATCACCGTGTCGGCCAATCCCCAGGCCGTCCCGAATACCAACAGGCAGGGGGTGCCGTTCTCGATCTGCTCTCGCAGGGCGGCAAAACCGATGCGTTGCACTCCGTCGCGGGCGCAGGTGGCCACCACTTGCGGGGGGCGACCTTCACGCTGGCAAATGGCGCCCAGCGCATCTTCCATTTGTGCGCAGATCCGGATGCGCTCCATGGCCTGGCCCCGGTGAGGATTATAGGCTGCTCCGAACCCCTCGCACCAGTGGTCCACGATGCGGCGTACCAGGGCCTGTTGATCGGTCAAGGGCGTGACGACGTAAAACCGAGCAACGCCGAAGGTGCGACCGATGCGGGCCAGATCGTGCAAATCGAGGTTGGTCACCGCCGATGCGATGACCTCACCGGTTTTGTCGATCACCGGGTGGTGCACCAGCGCCATATAGAGCCTGGGCATCTATGATTCTCTCAATTTTCTTGGCCCACCGGTGCAGCGTTGCCACTTCCTCCGGCGCCAACTGGCGCCGGCCCAGCAGATCGCTGCGCTTGAGCAGAGTCCGGATCAGCGCCGATTCGCGCCGCCAGCCCGCAATGCGGGCATGATCCCCGGACAGCAGCACTTCCGGCACCGCCTGGCCTTCAAAAACCGGCGGCCGGGTGTACTGGGCGTAATCGAGCCCCGGCATGCTGAACGAGTCTTCGGCCGCCGAATCCGCGCCGCCCAAGGCGCCGGGCAACAAGCGGGTCACCGCATCCACCACGATCATGGCCGCCAATTCCCCTCCGGTGAGCACATAGTCGCCGATGGAGACTTCCACGTCCACCAGATCGAGGCAAACCCTTTCGTCGACCCCTTCGTAGCGCCCGCAGACCAGGATCAGCCCCTGCTGCCCGGCCAGATCTGCCGCCAGGGCCTGATCCATGGGCCGGCCCTGGGGCGAGAGCAGAATCGTCAGGTCTGCGGGCCGCTGCCGGCGGGCCCTGGCGATGGCTTCGGCCAGTGGTTCGGGCTTCATGACCATGCCGCAGCCGCCGCCGTAGGGCCGGTCGTCGGTTACCTGATGGCGGCCGGCGGCGAAATCACGGATGTTGACCGCTTCGGCACCGATGATCCGTCTTTCGATGGCGCGCCGGATGATCCCATGATTCCAGAACGGTTCAAAGAGCTCCGGAAAGAGGGTCAGGACGGTAAAGTGCATCGGTCTTCACAAGCCCTCGGGAAGATCGACCCACATGCGCCGCTGTCCCAGATCGACCCGTTGGACCACCGATGCCAGGGCCGGGACCAGGGTTTCCACGCGTCCTCGGCGTACCACATAGACATCGTTGGCGCCGGTCTCGATGATCCGTATCAGGTTGCCAAGAGGCGTTCCATCCATGGTGGTGACGGCCAAACCGATCAGATCCGCCCAGTAAAAGCTGTCCGCCTCGGGCTGGGGCAACCACCCGCGAGACACGACCACTTCGGCACCGGCCAACCCTTCGGCTGCGTTGCGGTCGTCGACCCCGGCCAAGGCGGCGATGAACTGATGCTGATGGGCGGTCAGCTTCAGCACCTTGAAGCAAGACGTTTCACCGTCCGGACGGCGCAGTTCGATGGACGGGTCGGGGCCCAGATCCGGTGCCTGGCCCGAGTAGAAAGCAACTTTCACCAGACCGCGGATGCCGTGAGCGCCGACCACTTTGCCGAGGGGGACCAGGGCTTCGGTTTCCATGGTGCCTATTCGATGATTTCCAGTACGGTGCGCTTCTTGATTTTGGCCGAAGCGGCGCTGAGGATGGTGCGCATGGCCCGGGCGGTACGTCCCTGTTTGCCGATGACCTTGCCCAGATCCTCCTTGGCAACCTTCAACTCAAGCACGGATGTTTGATTTCCTTCCACTTCGGAGACGTTCACTTGATCCGGATGGTCGACCAGGGCCTGGGCGATATACTCGATCAGCTCTTTCATGAACACATCTCCTTATGCTGAAGGTTGCTCTGCGGGCCGCGACAGTGGATTGGCCGCCGGTGGATAGACGCTGTCCCGGTCCGCCATGCCAGGCTGCGGCCTCTTCGAAAATGCTCACATATGCTTGATATGTGGTGCTTTTCGATTCCGGCCGCCCCTTTTGCGGCAATCCGGCACTTGTCTATCCGGTAGCGGCTAGGACAGGCTGTTCAACACCCCCTCTTTTTTCAAAAGACTGCGAACCGTATCGGTGGGGATGGCTCCCCGATCCAGCCATTCGCGGATTCGTTCGTTTTTCAACGTCACCAGGGCCGGATTGCTCAACGGATTATAGGTGCCCACGGTTTCAAGGAAGCGGCCGTCGCGCGGACTTTCTGAATTTGCCACGACAACGCGGTAAAAGGGACGTTTCTTGGCGCCGTGGCGGGCGAGTCTGATCTTAGTCGGCATGGGTGGTTTCTCCTCAGAACGGCAGGACTCCGCGGCCCATGCCGCGCATCCCGCCTTTGTTAATTTTCTTCATCATTTTCAACATTTGTCCGTAATCTTTCAGCAGCCGGTTGACCTCCTGAACGCTGGTCCCGCTACCCACGGCGATCCGTTTGCGGCGGCTGCCGTTGATAATGCCGTGCTGGCGCCGCTCTTGCGGGGTCATGGAGTTGATGATGGCCACGATCCGGCCGAGCTCCTTTTCTTCTACTTTGAGGTTTTTCAATTCCTTGTGCCGGCCTAAGCCGGGAATCATCCCCAACAGATCGCCCAACGGGCCCATCTTGCCGATCTGCTGGAGCTGATTGCGAAAATCTTCCAGAGTGAACTCGTTTCGCCGCAGCTTTTTTTGAAGCTGGAGTGCCTGCTTTTCATCCACCACGGACTGGGCTTTTTCAATCAGCGACAAGACGTCGCCCATTCCCAGGATCTTTGAGGCCATGCGATCCGGGTGAAAGACCTCCAGAGCGCTTAGCTTTTCGCCCACCCCGACAAATTTGATCGGTTTGCCGGTGATGGACCGGATCGACAGGGCCGCCCCGCCGCGGGCATCGCCGTCCATCTTGGTCAGAACCACGCCCCCGATGTCGAGCTTCTCGTCAAAGGCTTTGGCGATGTTCACGGCATCCTGGCCGGTCATGGCATCGGCCACCAACAGGATGTCGGCCGGATTGACCGCCTCGCGGATGCGGGCCAACTCGTCCATCAGACCGGCATCGATGTGCAGCCGACCGGCGGTGTCGAGCAGTACGGTGTCACAGCCGGCCTGCTGGGCCACGGCGCGGGCCTTCTGACAGATCTGAACCGGATCCATATCCGTCGTGGATGGATAGACGGGTATGTCGATCTGCCGGCCCAGGGTCACCAGTTGGTCGATGGCCGCCGGCCGGTAGACATCGGCCGGCACTAGGTACGGCTTTCTTCCACGGCCGCGCAAAAAGACCGCCAGCTTACCGGCCGTGGTGGTCTTGCCCGAACCCTGCAAACCGACGAGCATCAGCGGCACCGGATGGGGGCCGGCCAGGTTCAGCTCGGCGTTGCTGGCACCCATCAGAACGGTCAGCTCGTCGTTGACGATCTTGACCACCTGCTGGCCGGGGGTCAGGCTGGCCATGACTTCCTGGCCCAAGGCGCGCTGTTTGACGTCGCCGATGAATTTTTTTACGACCCGGTAATGAACGTCCGCTTCGAGCAGGGCCAAGCGGACTTCCTTGAGGCCGTCTTCGATGTTGCTTTCAGTTAACTTACCGTGGCCTTTAAGCTTTTTGAAGACCGACTCGAGCCGTTCGGATAAATTGTCAAACATCGCGGCCCCACAACCGGTGTAAAGTACAAAATCATTGTAAATAGACGCACTTCGATGCTATGTCAAGCAAAATGAAGCCTGCTTAAATCAAAATAATCTATCCTAATCGAATGGCCTTTGCAACAGTGAACAAAATAGATATCAAGGAGTTGCCCCTCGGCGCGCTTCAAGCCTGGCTTGGTGCACGCGGAATGCGCGCCTTTCACGCCGCCCAGATTCTGCGCTGGATCCACCGGCGCCAGACGGATGATTTTTCATGCATGACCGATCTGGCCAAACCATTGCGTGAAGCGCTGGCGATGGATTTTTTCGTCGGCCGGTTGCAGCGCCTTGCCGAATCGGTCGCCGACGACGGTACGCGCAAGTTCCTTTTCGGTTTGGCGGACGGAGAAAGCATCGAGACCGTGCTGATCCGCGAGCGCAGCCATCAGACCCTGTGCATTTCGACCCAGGTCGGCTGCGCCCAGGGGTGCCGGTTCTGCATGACGGGCCGGGGAGGGCTGGTGCGCGATTTGTCCGCCGGGGAGATCCTGGCCCAGGTGCGCGACGTGGCGGCCATGGCCGCCGGGGACCGGCTGCCGCTGACCAACGTGGTGCTGATGGGCATGGGAGAGCCCCTGGCCAATTACCGCAACGTCATCGATGCCCTTGCCGTGATCGCCGATGCCGATTACGGCCTGGGGGTCTCGGCCCGCCGGGTGACCCTTTCCACCGTCGGCCTGGTGCCGCGTCTGGCCGACCTGGGCCGCGACAGCCGCGTCAACCTGGCCGTATCGCTCAATGCCAGCGACGACGAAACGCGCAGCCGCTTGATGCCGGTCAACCGCCGCTATCCCCTCGATGCGCTTCTGGAGGCCTGCCGTGCCTTTCCCCTGGCGCCCCGGCGGCGCATCACTTTCGAGTATATCCTCATTGCCGGGATCAACGACAGCCCCGCCCACGCCCGGCGTCTGGTCTCCCGGTTGCACGGGATCCGCGCCAAGGTCAACCTGATCCCTTTCAATGCGCATTCCGGAAGCGATTTTCAGCGGCCGGATGCACCCGTCGTGGATGCTTTTTTGCAACAGCTCGCCGATCGCCACCAGACGGCCATCGTGCGCTACAGCAAGGGGCAGGAGATCGCCGCGGCCTGCGGCCAGCTCAAGGGCGCTCACCGGGGCTACTGAATCAGGTAGCGTTGAATCTGTGCAGTTTCCAGCGGCAGGACTTCAACGGCGCCAAACCCATCCGGGCTGCGAGTTTGAATCGTGGCCGCACGGTCCGCTGCGGTTTTGCCATACCCGGCACAGATGGCCGCGGCCAGAAGGATCAACTCCTGCGGCGCACCGCCAGGCACCACGGCCAAGGGGCCTGGAAAAGAGACGCACTTGAGTCGGATGTCGCAGCCTGGATCGATATAACTTTCGATCTGTTCGTTCTCGATCCGGTTGCGGCCCACCACGACCTTGGTCCGTGGCCCCAGGCGCAGGTGGCGGCCGTACTTGAGCAGGTGCAGCTCCGATTCGCGCCAGTCGGACTGGTGCCCGAACAGGTCGCGCAAACGGGTGCTGTATCCCTTGTCGGTGAGCAGGCAGCCGCCGGCAGGGGCCGGATAGTCGACGATGCCGCGCTGGGCCGCCATGGCGATCTGGGCCTTGCGGCCGCGGCCGCTCAAATCGAGCAGGCGGTTGCGGTCCACCAGCCCCTGCTGCTCGGGAAAGGTTTCCGGCAGGCGGCGAGCGCTAAGGGGACGCAGGATCAGGCCGGCTCGGCCGCTGTGCTTTTCCACGTAGCGCAGGGCGTTGCGGGTTTGACTCATGGGCCGCTGGCCGAGGACTTCGCCGCTGAAAAGAAAATCGAAGCCTTCCTTTTCCATGATCTCACCGGCCAGGCGGAACATCAGCGCATGGCAGTCCATGCAGGGGTTCATGTGCCGGCCGTAACCGCAGTGCGGGTGGCGCAGCATTTCCAGGTAGATCGGGGTAATGGATCGCACGATCAGTTCGACCCCGGTTTGACGGGCGGCCTGGCGGGCGCGCTCGGCTCCGAAAAAAGGGGTCTCGAAACAGACCCAGACAACCTGGATGCCTTGATCGCGCAGTACCAGCGCGGCCAGGATACTGTCCAGCCCCCCGGAGCAAAGGCCCAGGGCCCGCACCGGGTGATTTTTAAATGCATTCGGATTCATGAGGTTTTTTCAAAGACGGGTATGTGGCGCGTTTCGTTCGGTCACAACGATTGTGTGCCGGATCGGGGTTTGTTCCGGCTCCCGGCTGGGAACTCGCTTCAACAATCATCCGGCGCGTCGTCGCTATACCGTTCCTGAATCGCCCGCAATGTGTTAAGGCAGCTAAAGAAGATCTCCACCAGCTCGGGATCGAACTGGGCCCCGGCCTCTTTGGCGATGGTGTCGAGCACGTCCGATTCCTTCCAGGCCGGCTTGTAAATGCGAGCCGAAGAAAGCGCGTCATAGACGTCTGCCAGGGCCACGATGCGACCGAAAAGCGGGATCTCTTCGCCGGCCTTGCCGCGGGGCCGTCCATCGGCCAGCGTCTGGCCGGGCAGTGGCTTGCCGGTATGGATATCGACCATGCCCGGATACCCCTTTCCATCCCACCGTTCGTGGTGATTGAGAGCCACTTCGCGGGCCGCCTCATCGAAATCCGATTGGGAGTCGAGAAACAGCCGCGCCCCGATCACCGTGTGGGCTTTCATGGCTTCGAATTCTTCAGTATTGAAGCGTCCCGGCTTTTTGAGGATCAAATCGCTGATGGCCACCTTGCCCACGTCGTGCAGCATGGCCGCCATGCGCAGACTGTCACGGTTGCGCTCCATCTCTTTGGGATCCAGGCCTCGTCGAAGCGCCCATTGTTCATAAATTTCGACGGCATACCCGCCTACCCGGTTGACGTGCGCGCCGGTCTCCTTGGGGTCACGCAGCTCGCTCATGCGAATCATCCGCAGCAAGATGGCGCGTGTCATCTGGGCGCGCTCCAGGGCCACTGCGGCAACACTGGCAAAATGGATCAAGATCTTTTCGTCCTCGGTGGAAAAGGGGATCACGTTGTTGTTCTTGTCCTGGGCGTTGATGATCTGTAAAATGCCTAGGATATCCCCGCGGGCGGTTTTGAGCGGTACGGCAAAAACCGATTGGGTATGATAGCCCGCCGACCGGTCGAACTGCTTGCTGAAGGCGTAAGGTTCGGACTCACTCAAGGCATAGACGTCGTTGATGTTGAGCAGGTTTCCCGTGGCGGCCACGTAGCCGGCAATGGACCGGGTATCGATGGGCATGCAAAATGTCGAATAGATCAGCTTTTCACCGGGGGTCTGCCGGCGTTGCAGGGTGTCATTTTGAGTGTAGCTGAAATGCAGCTCACCGCCCCGTCGAATATAGATTGAACCGGCGTCGGCATTGACAAATTGACGCGCGTCGTCAAGGACCCGTTCCATGAGGATGTCCAGGTCCCTGACCCGGCTCAACTCCACGCCCAATCGGGTGAGTTTTTCCAGTTTTTCGTTTTCGGTCAGCATTATCAAACGCCTTTTCGGATTGCGTGCGACCTTCCATCCCCCCGCAGGTGGATGGAGGCTTTGACGCCTGCGCAGGTAAAATGCCTACAGCATAAGGCAGCCTTTGGAAAAAGTCGACAGATACCCAAATTCCCCGAGGTGGTTTTCCGGGCTTTTCCACATTTTGGGTTATTCGTCGTCATCCAAGGTCATTACCTAAAAAAAAATTGACAACCGATGCCCAAGTGAATAGGCAAAATATTCTCATGCCCGGTTGAGGTGGCCAGTTGAAGGCAAACTTCATGCTAGGGAGGAAAACGGATTATGAT
This sequence comes from Desulfobacterales bacterium, assembly GCA_963668645.2. Lineage (GTDB taxonomy): Bacteria > Desulfobacterota > Desulfobacteria > Desulfobacterales > UBA2174 > UBA2174. The sequence goes on along the minus strand of CAXXWC010000015.1, from coordinate 148,770 downwards.
ACGTCTCATGTCCACCAAGGAGACGGCCCAGTTTTTAGGCGTCAATGAAAAGATGGTCTACACCCTGGTGTCGGAAAAAGGCTTGCCTGCCACCAAGATTACCGGCAAGTGGCTCTTTCCGCTGCACCTGGTGGAACAATGGGTCGAAACGCACACGCTCAACTATCCAGAGTCGGCCAACAAACTGCCGCCCTACGACGGATTGCTCGTCCTGGCAGGCAGCAACGACCTGCTTCTGGACAGGACCGTCCAGCTGTTCAACCAGCGCCATCGGGACCATCTGGCGGTATTCGGCAATCTGGGCAGCATGGGCGGATTGCGGGCCCTGCGCCGGGGGCTTTGCCATCTGGCCTCGAGCCACCTCATGCAGGAAGAAGGCCAGGACTACAACTTCGAGATTGCCGGCCAGGAATTCGAGAGCGCCCCGGTAGTGGTCAATTTCTGCCGCCGCGAGCAGGGATTGATTCTGGGGCGCGGCAATCCGCACAAGATCCGTTCCGTGGCCGATCTCGGTGAGGCCGGGATCACCATCGTCAACCGCGCCCTGGGTACCGGTACGCGGCTGCTTCTCGACATGGAGCTGAAAAAAGCGGGCATTAAGGGAAGCCGGATCAAGGGATACTCCTTTGAGGTGGCCCGTCACATGGACGTGGGCCTCGAGATCCTGGCCGGCCACGCCGATGCAGGCCCGGGGATCCGCACGGTGGCCTACCTGTTGGGACTTGAGTTTATCCCCATCCGCTGGGAACGTTACGATCTGCTGGTCACCAAAGAGCGTTTCTTCGATAAAGGGGTCCAGTACTTTTTGGGCCTGCTGCATGATGCGGAGTTTCTCGACTGTGCCAGAGTGCTTGCCGGCTATGATGTCAGTTTAAGCGGCCGAATGGTTTTCCCGGGAGAGTCGGCGGAAGATCGGCAAGAAAAAGAAAAGGCGTAAATCGGGCCGTGAGATTCCCAGCGGTCACCGGAGGGTGTGGTGGAACGATTTCGGCTGTTTTAGGGCTCATTCAAAATCTGGAAGGAGGGGATCCCGTCATGAAACGAAAATCGATTTTCAGAATTTGGGCCTGGCGAACCGGCGTGCTGGCGACGGCCCTGGTGATGGCTCTAAGTGCGGCGGCGCAAGCCAAAGAAGAGGTGATCGTTTTTCATGCTGGAAGTCTGACCGTACCGTTTGCCGAAGTGGAAAAGCGCTTTGAAGCCGCCCATCCCCAGATCGACGTGCTGCGCGAAGCCGGCGGCAGCACCAAGATGGCCCGCATGATCAGTGAGTTGGGCAAGCCGGCGGACATCATGGCATCGGCCGATTACAAGGTGATCGACAAAGGATTGATTCCGGCTTTTGCTGACTGGAACATCATTTTCGCCAGCAATCAGCTCGTGCTCTGCTACACCGATCAGAGCAGATTCGCCGCCGAGGTCGATGCGGAAAACTGGTACGACATCCTGGCCCGCCCGGAAGTGGTCTGGGGGCACAGTGATCCCAACCTGGACCCTTGCGGCTACCGGGCGCTGATGGTTCTCCAGTTGGCCGAAAAGTTCTACAACAAGCCCGGGCTTTACGATCGTCTGATCGCCAATCGGCCCGAGGCCAACGTGCGGCCTAAATCGGTTGAACTCGTTTCACTACTCAAGACCGGAAATATGGACTATGCCTGGGAATACCTCTCGGTGGCCAAGCAGCATGATTTGAAGTATGTCATTTTGAACGATCACATCAACCTGGGCAACTACAAGTACGATAATTTTTACGCCATGGCGCAGGTAAAGGTGACCGGCAAGGCGCCCGGCACCTGGATAACGCGCACCGGCCAGTCGTGCACTTACGGTTTGACCCTGGTCAAAAAGGGCCCCAACCGCGACGGGGCGATTCTATTTCTCGAATACCTTCTCGACCCGAACGGCGGGTTGAAAGTCCTGGAGGAAATGGGCCAGCCGGCCATCGCGCCCAGCCAGGTGGTTTCCCAAGAGGTCAGAAGCAGCCTGCCAGGCAGACTGCCCGACCTGGTGGACATCAGGAAGTAGCCCCCAGCCGATGCGCCGTCCTGACCCCTTTCATGCCCTGGCCGCCGTTTGTACCCTTCTGGTGGTGGGGTTTGTCATGGTCCCTCTGGTGGAGATGATCCGTCAGCCGACGGCTGCCGATCTCAAGGCCAGCATCGCCGACGCCGACGTGCGCCGGGCCATCTGGCTGTCGGTCTCCACCTCCGGGACGGCCGCCTTGATCTCATTTGTTTTCGGGACGCCTTTTGCTTATCTGCTGGCCCGCCGCGAGTTTCCCGGCAAGCGTTTCATCGAGAGTGTGGTGGATTTGCCCATCATGATCCCTCACCCGGTGATCGGGATCGCCGTACTCAGCCTGGCCGGGCGCCAGCATTGGATCGGACGGCTGGCAGCCGACCTGGGGGTGCGGGTGATGGGGTCGGTGACCGGCATCGTCATTGTTTTGACCTTCGTGGGCCTGCCGTTTTACATCAACACGGTCAAAAATGGGATCGAGGCGATTCCGAGGCGCCTGGAAAACGTTTCGCGCAGCCTCGGCGCCACCGCTTTCGGCACGTTCTGGCGCGTCACTTTTCCCTTGGCGTGGCGCAGTGTCATCGTGGGCATGATCCTGTGTACCGCCAGGGCGGTGAGCGAGTTCGGGGCCGTGGTCATCGTGGCTTACCATCCCATGATCGCCCCGGTGATGATCTACGAGCGCTTTACGGCCTACGGGCTGCGCTACAGTCAGCCAGTGGCCGTTTGGTTGATCTTTGTCTGCCTGGGCCTGTTTCTCCTGCTGCGGTGGCTCAATCCGGCCGGTCGGACAAGGACATGATCCGAGTCGATAATCTATGCGTCCGGCTGCCGGGATTCGCCCTGGAGGCGGTATCTTTTCACGTGCCCTGCGGCGAATTTTTCACCATCCTTGGGCCTACCGGGGCGGGCAAGACCCTGATTTTGGAAACCATTGCCGGCATGGTGCCCCCCAATGGGGGCCGGATCCTGATCGGCGGCCGGGACGTGACCGATCTTCCCCCCGAACGCCGCGGAATCGGCATCGTTTACCAGGATCAAGCCCTTTTCCCCCACCTTTCGGTGGCCCGCAACATCCGCTACGGGCTGCGCTACCGGCCTCGGGAAGCGGGGGGGCGAGAAAGGATTGCAGGTCTCATCCGGCGCCTGGGGCTCGATTCGCTGCTTGATCGCGGCGTGGCCAATTTGAGCGGCGGCGAGCGCCAGCGGGTAGCCCTGGCAAGGGCCCTGGCCGTGGCTCCCGAAATCCTGCTTCTCGATGAGCCCCTGTCGGCCCTGGATCCAAATTTCCGTGAAGAAATCCGGGATCTGCTCAAGAAGTTGCACCATGAGACGGGGCTGACGGTGCTGATGGTGACCCACGATTTTGCCGAGGCGCATTTTCTGGCGGCACGCACGGCGGTGATCAATGCCGGGCGCATCGAACAGATCGGACAGGTGGCCGAGGTCTTTCAGCGGCCGGTCTGCCCGGCGGTGGCCGGATTTGTGGGGATGAAAAACATCCTGGCGGCGCACTTCGAGGGGGGCACAGCCCAGGCAGGGGCGGTGCGTCTTGATTTGGGCACCCCTGTGGCTGAGACCTGCCGGTACCTGGCCGTGCGACCCGAGGATATTCAGATTTCCCGCAACTCGTCTTTGGGTGGCGATGACGGGCGCAACCGGTTTGCCGGGCAGGTGGTGCGCATCGCCCATCAGGGCGTTTTTTGTGATGTCCAGGTTCGCTGCGAAGCCCTTTGCTGGCAGGCCATCGTGCCCACCGGTCGTTTGATGGCCGAAGGCATTGTTGAAGGAGGCCAAGTCTGGTTGAGGGTGCCACCGGACAAGATCCATGTCATGGAATAACGATGCAAAATAATGATCCACTCAGCTTCCGCCCCATCGGTACCATCCAGACCCCTTTCGGTGATCCGGCCGGCATGCCGATTCAACCCAGCGGAGCGGTCGAGGTGATCGGCCGGGTGGTGGTGCGCCCGGAGCTGTCCGAGGCCCTGGACGACCTGGACGAGTTTTCCCACCTCATACTCATCTACCATTTCCACCGCTCCAAGGGGTACCGGCTCAAGGTGACCCCTTTCATGGACACTGTGGAGCGCGGCCTGTTTTCCACCCGGGCCCCGCGCAGGCCCAATCCCATCGGTCTTTCGGTGGTGCGGCTGCTCAAACGGGAAGGCAACGTGCTGCACGTCCAGGGTATCGACGTGGTTGACGGCACACCGCTGCTGGACATCAAGCCCTTCGTGCCCGCCTTCGATGCTCCGGTCGTCGAGCGCACCGGCTGGATGGAAGCACAGAGTCAAAAAGCCCGGACCCTGCGCTCCGACCACCGCTTCAGGCCTGATGCGCAACGAGATGAATAAAGAATAGCGCCCCAAAGACGGCTGCTGAGCCGCGATGCTTGCGGCGGGTGGATGGATATCGGTGCGATGAGCCGCTAGGTGGTGGCGCTTCTTTGTGCGGGTGGGCGTTCAGACTTAGCCGGCCTGTTCTGCCTCGACCGATGCTTCGCGGTAGCACGCCACGAATCGTTGGAGCCGTTCGGCCTGCTCGCTCATATGGTCGATCCACAGGCCGAGCAGGTCACGTCCATCGGCCGTCAGGGTGTAGATCCGCTTGGCCGGCCCGGCTTCTTCGGTCTGCCAGTGAGACACCACCAACCCGTCCTCCTCCAGCTGCCGCAGGTGGCGGTAGATCATCCCGGGCGGCGCCGTGCCCTGGATAAATCCGTACTGGCCGATCGTCTGGATCAACTCGTAGCCGTAAGAGGCGCGGCGGTACAATCCCATCAAAATCGAAGGCTGGATGTAGCGTTCACGCTTGCCGCTGCCCGGTTGGGGGCTGTTGTTTTCTGATATTGACATATGTCCTTAAAGGATATAGGTTAGTATCGTAGTATATGCCCCTATTTTTAAAACAACTTGCCCCAAGGAGGTCGCCATGTCCACCACAATCTTTGTCCGGGAACGGCGCAAAGTCGACAAGGGAGAAAAAAAACCGCGTTTCCGCGTCGTCGGGGTCAGCGGCGGTGACCTGAAGCTCTACTCACGCCATGTGCGCAGGCAGGAAATCGACCAGATCGCCGCCGCCGTGGGCGCTCAGGTTGTCTTCCTGCCCAACAAGGGGGACGGCAGCGGCCAGGACAAGTAACCGCGGCCCGCCAGGCCTTGGCCGCCGGATTGGAGCCGGCCCTGAGTCGAGCCGTCCGGGGGAGGTCTCCTTTGCGGCTCGATTATTCAGTCGCGGTAGATGATCGTGCCCACGTGTTCGCCCTCAAGGGCGGCCAGGATATGTTCGGGGTGGCGCAGGGCGTCGATGATCTGAAGTTCTTTTAGACACTTGCTGCGCTGGAGGAGCGTCAAGATGGGCCGCTCGATGATCAGGTCGTCCAGGTCGAGGGCCAACAGCTCCCGGGCCGAAATCCGGTCGTAAAAGGTCAAGCCCTCGGCGCCGGCGGCATGCTTCTTGGGATCGTCGCTGTAAAGCCCCTTTTCGTCCTTGAGATAGATCAGCGAACGGGCCCCGATGTTTTCGGCCAGCAAAAAGGCGCCGCAGTCGGTCCGGTGGGGCGGGATGCTGCCATGTTCGGCCGGGTGCTCGAAAAAGCCGTAGGGGGGGATACCGTAGGTGATGGGCAAGAATCCCAGGCGGCAGAACATGGTCAACTGCTCCAGGTTGTCCCCGTGGCCGATCTTGACCCCGCCGTGCTTGGAGAGCAGCACGGAGAGCATCTCGGCGTTTTGCCACGAGACTTTGTCGCCGAGCTTGGATAAAACCCCGGTGGGCATTCCCAGGTCGACGCCGATGTTGTAAACGTTGTAAACGTGCCGCGCCCGCGTGCCGCCGCCGGTCATCAAGAGGATCTTGTGGCGGTCCTTGGCCTGCACCAGGATGTCGAGAATCGCTCTGCCGCCGAGCACGTTGGTCCGGATGCATCCGGAAGTATTCCCTGGATGGCCTTGCTCACCAGCGATTGGCCCATCAGCGGCGAGTCGATATGAAGCCGTCCTGTATAATGCTCTGGCCGCCGATTTTGAGTTTATCTGCCTGACCTTCACGTTGATGTCCGGATGCATCCGGAAGTATTCCCTGGATTCCGTATTTTTCAAAAAAGCCTTGCTCACCAGCGATTGGCCCATCAGCGGCGAGTCGATATGAAGCCGGCCGGTGATCAATGGGTCGGCTTGGTCAGCTTTTCCGCTCCCGCCCTCAAATGTGCTGCTCGCGATCAGTATCAATTTGTTCGCCTTCCTTTACGAGTTTTCCCACGATGCGCTCCTTTCACGAATTCTTCGGCAGGCATGCCCGTTTTCTGCGCAACCTCAATCCCTGGCAAATTTTTCGCCGAGCAACCTCGTCTGGCAACCGTTTTGGCCACGGCGTCGGGTTTCGTATCGTTCAGGCCATCTCCGTTGGGCCAACAGCCTCGGACAAAAAGCACGCCGGCGCTTCCAATCCGCTACCGAAACGGCCACTACAGCGTGCCGAGTCTGTCGATCATCCGCGATTCAGGGCACATGGTCGTTATGGGTTATTTTACGTTATTTAAATTATTGTACGCTAGAATCGGTTTGACATCAACTGGCGTAACGTCTAACTATAAAACAGTTGGACTGCCTGACTGGGTTCGATCCAACCTTCTATCCGTTCCGCGCTTATTTCCTCAAGGAGGGAGTCATGCGACGACATCATTTGATGGCAGGAATCATCGGCACCGTTATGATTATCTGTTTTGCGACTGAATCGCACCGGCCAACGCCGGGCAGGTTCTGATGATGGCCACCACCACCAGCACCGACAATACCGGGTTGCTCGATTATCTTGCCCCCGAGTTCACCCGGGAGACCGGGATCGAACTCAAGTGGACCGCCACCGGAACGGGCAAGGCGCTTAAGCTCGGCCAAAATTGCGACGTGGACGTCTTGCTCGTGCACGCGCCGGCAGCGGAGAAAAAGTACGTGGCCGACGGATTCGGCATCAACCGGCGCCAGGTGATGTACAACGATTTTGTCATCATCGGACCCGGCGCCGATCCGGCCGGGGTCAAGGGAAAATCGGTCAACGCGGCCCTCGGAGCCATCCGCGCCGGGCAGCAGACCTTCGTCAGCCGCGGCGACAACTCCGGCACCCACAAGAAGGAGTTGGCGCTCTGGCAGGCCCACGGGGCCCCGATACCGGAAAAGGAGCCCTGGTACATCCAGACCGGGCAAGGGATGCTGGCCACCATCAACGTGGCCGCCGAGCGCAACGGCTACACCATGACCGACAGGGGCACCTACATCAAATACGAAGCCGATCAAAAGGGCAGTCCGCCGCTGAAAATTCTGGTGCAGGGCGACCAGATCCTGCTCAACCAGTACAGCGTGATTACGGTCAACCCGGCCCGCTGCCCCAATGCCAAGACCGAACTGGCGGATGCCTTTTCCAACTGGATGGCCGGGCAAAGTGCCCAGAAGCTGATCGGCGATTTCAAGCTGCTCGGCAAGCAGCTCTTTACGCCCAACGCGCAGTAGGCCTTCGGCTCTTGGTCCGGCAAGATAAAGGCGGGCTTTGCGGCGGCGCCCTTTTTTGTACGGTTGCCCGGCGGCCTGTAACCTCTTGCAGGCAAGTCGGGCATCACGGGCCGATTCGATCCGCGCCATGCAATTCATCCTTGAAGGAATCGTCCAGGCGTTTGCCCTTCTGATCGACGCCGATGCCGAGACTTTTGCCGCCGTGGCGGCCACGCTCAAGGTGTCGAGTTTTTCGATGACCGTCAGTCTGGTGGCCGGTCTGCCGTTGGGCTTTTGGCTCGGCTACCATTCCTTTCCCGGCAAGCGGGCCGTGCGTATCGTAGTCGACACCCTTCTTTCCCTGCCGACGGTGCTGATCGGGCTTATCGTCTACGCGTTTATTTCCCAGCGCGGTCCCCTGGGATCCATGGGGCTGCTTTTTACCCTGCCCGGGATCGCCGTGGGACAGGCGATTCTGGCCCTGCCCATCGTGGTGGCCCTGACGGCCACCGCAGTCGAAAGCATGGACCGCCAGCTTTCGGTCACCCTGCGCTCCCTGGGGGCCGACCGGCGCCAACTGCTGCTGTCGACCCTCTGGGAGGCGCGCTTCGGAATTCTGGCCGCGGCGGTGACCGCCTACGGCCGGGTGATGACCGAAGTGGGCATCTCGATGATGGTCGGCGGCAACATCAAGTGGCATACCCGGACCATGACCACCGCCATCGCCCTGGAAACCAACAAGGGGATGTTCGCCATGGGGGTGGCGCTGGGGCTGGTGCTGCTGGCCATCGCCTTTGTCGTGAACCTTTCGGTCTCTTTTCTGCGGCGGCGGATCCGATGAGTCTTCCCGTGCCGCCCATATACCGCATCGAAACCCTCCAGCAGCTTTACGGCGGCCGCCGCGTGCTCAGCGTGCCCCACCTGGAGATCGCCCCGGGGGCCATTATCGGGCTGATGGGGCCCAACGGCAGCGGCAAGAGCACCCTGCTGCGGCTGCTCGGTTTTATCGAGACGCCCAGCCGGGGGCGGCTTTTTTTCAAAGGCGCGCCGGCCGCGCCCTTTGACCCGCGCATCCGCTCAAGGGTGACCCTCTTACCCCAGGATCCCTACCTGATGAACCGTTCGGTGTTCGAGAATGTCGCTTACGGGCTAAAGTTGCGCGAGGGGCGGCATGTAGCGGCCGGTCGCGTCCATCAGGCGTTGGAGGCGGTGGGATTGGCCCCGGAGCGCTTCGCCCGGAGGCCATGGTACGCCCTTTCCGGCGGTGAGGCCCAGCGAACGGCTCTGGCCGCGCGCCTGGCCCTGCAACCGGAAGTGTTGCTGATGGACGAACCCACCGCCAGCGTGGACGCGCAGAGCGCCGAACGCATCCGCCGGGCCGCCCTGACGGCCCGGGATGAGTGGGGCACGACGCTGATCGTGGCCAGTCACGACTGGTCCTGGCTTTTCGAGATCTGCGACGCGGTCTGGCATCTTTTTGCAGGGGCCCTCTTTCCCGCCGGCACGCGTACTTTTTTCCCCGGCCCCTGGGTGCCCGGTCCGGACGGAAGATGGCACCGCCCGCTGGCCGACGGCCAGGAACTCGTGGCTCTGCCGGGCGTCGATCCCTCCTCCGCCGCGTTTATCGAATCCCGGAAGTTGGGGCTCACCAAGGCGCCTGATTGCCAAGACGGCCGCATGCGGCTCAGAGGCACCGTCCTGCGCCTGGCTCTGATCCGGCGTTCGGGCAAGGTGGTGGTCACGGTAGCGGTGGGAGAGCTGGCGCTGACGGTCATCCTCGAACCCCAAGCGCTGCAAGCCGAAGCCCTTTTACCCGGGGATGCCATCCAGGTGGCTTACCGGCCGAAGGATGTGCGCTGGCTCGATCGGTCGGATTGCGTCTGAGCAGCGGTTGTCGAGCCTGCTTTGCAGCAGTATCAGGGGGGGGCGGCCGACGCGTTGTCCCGGGAGGCGGGAAACCGCTGCAGGGACCATGGGAAGGATTGTTCGGCCGATTGCAGGGCGTAGCGTTCGACCGCGTCGAACCAATGATTGAAGCTGTCCTTGAGATGCCTGCCCAAATCGGTCAGTTCATGCCCGTCGCGCCGGTGGCCGCTGCGTTGGATGATTTTCCCCGATGGCCGTTTCGGTTGCCCTTATCTTGCCCCAGGCGGCCCGGTGCGAGTACTTCCTCCGATATATGTCAACAATGACATAAAATCGGTCCACCCTTTCTTGTATAGGGCTGATCGGGGGCCGGTTCTCCGTTCTCAATCCGATGAGGCATCTATTCTTGCTATTTGCCGAATCCGCATTTGGGAAAGGAGCAGGTCTGGCATTCCTGGCACAGGGCGCCGTTGGCCATGCGTGCAAGATCGTGGCGGGTGACCGCCACACCGGCCAGGAGCCGGGGCAGGAGCAGATCGAAGCTGGTGCGCTTGAAATAGAGGGCGCAGGCCGGAACCCCGATCAGCGGTACCTGGCCGATGCGGGCCAGCAGGGTCATGGCGCCGGGCAGGATCGGCGCGCCGTAGCGCATGTCGACGGCCCCGGCCTCTTGCAACCCCTGACGGGTCACATCATCCGGGTCCACCGACAGGCCGGCGGTGGTCACCACCAGGCGGGCTCCGGCATGCAGCAGATCCTCCACGCCCCGGCGAATCGCCTCGCGGTCGTCGGGAACCACCGTGGCCTTTGCCACCCGGCAGCCGTAAGCTTCGACCTTGTTCTGGATGATGGGAATGAAGCGGTCTTCCACCGTGCCGAGGAATACCTCGGTGCCGGTAACCAGGATCCCGACCTCCAGGGGCCGGATGGGCAGGACCTTGAACAGGGGGCCGTCGGCCAGAAGCTGCATGGCCTTCTCGAACGCCTCCCGGGCCAGATAGAGGGGAATGGCACGGGTACCGGCCACCACCCGGTTTTTTGCCATCGTGCTGTAGCTGTGACGCGAGGCGCACATCACCCCGGGCAGGAGGTTGAAGGTGGTCAGGCGTGCTTCATCCACCACCAGGAGGCCGGCGACGGCCGATACGAGGCTGATCTTGCCTTCCCTCGGGGGGGTGGCAAAGGCGACTCCCGGTCCGGCCATAGCCGTGGCAAAGGCCAGGGCCACCTCGTTCTCATGGACCCATTCAGGTCCGGGGGCATTATCCTCGGCCAGGTAGACCTGATGGCGGCCCATCTGATGCAACCGGCACAGGTCGCCGGCGCTGATCACCTGGTCTTTGACGAACTCCGGTCCTTTGTGGGTCCCGGGGATGATGCGGGTCATGTCGTGCAGGACGTGACGGCCTAACGCCATTTCAACGGGCGCGGCCACCAATTCCGGGTTTGGGAAATCGGCTTCGTCCTGCCGACCCGGTCCTTTCTCCTCATAGGGGGACTCGCCCTGGCAGGCCTTGCAAATTCCACCGTCTACGGCCGGGTAACCCTCCTTGCACAGGGGGCACAAGACCATCACCCCGCGGGAGCGTTTGCCCAGATAGGAGCCCTTGATGTGCACTTCCTCGAACCCGAGCAGGGACGGGCCCGCCTCCCGGATCTGGGCCATGAGCCGATTTTTGTCCTGTTCCTTCTTGGGCGCCAGTTTCAGGTACCATTTCTGGACTTCCGGCCAGGCGGCGACGCGTTCGGGGTCGAGGAAAACCCGGACCCCCTGGCCATTGAACTTGTCGAACAGGCTCAAGGCGAAACGGCCCAGGTCCAGAACCTTGAGCCAGCCGTTGCCCGTGGTGCAGGGGGTGAGCAACTGGACGGCGTCGGGCAGGCAGTGGCGCGTTTCGCAGACCGCATCGTAGAGGATGCCCTGGGGCAGGCGCCTGATTCCTTCCTGAACCATGATGCCGCCGAGGATTACTCCCGGCGCGGCGTTTCCGTGAAAGGAGGCGGTCAGTTTGTTGAATTCTTCGTATGCGTAACTGCCGATTTGCATTTTGTCTCCCTGGCGTGAATGGAAGTTGTGAAACGCCACGATTAACGAAAAACTAGTGGCGATGTCAATGGAAACGGTTTAGATTATTGCCAGTCTGGAAACGGCATCTTGCGGCCCCTGACGGCGGCCTGGATCGTTTTCAAGCCTCGAAATAGTGGACGATGTCTCCGGTTGAATACCCGCTCGGGCCTTGCCGGGAACCAAAATCTACCATTTCCGGACGGACAATAGACTAAAAGCAAATCCAGCCGAAACCAGTGGCGGGGTTTTTATGTTCTGCAAGGACTCCGACAAACCGACCATGGACTACGTGCACGGATACGATCGGCGCGAGAACCTGCGCCTTCAGGATCAGGCTTCGACCCTGGTGGAACTGCTGCACTCGGACACCGTCTATGCGGCGGGCAGCCGGGTGCTGGAGGCCGGATGCGGGGTGGGGGCGCAGACCCTCACCCTGGCGCGCAACAGCCCCCAGGCCCATATCGTTTCAGTCGATATCTCGCAAAGTTCACTGGAACAAGCCCGCAGCAAAGTTCATGGTGCAAACATTTCCAACGTGCATTTCCAGCAGGCCGATATCTTCGACCTGCCGTTTGCGGCCGGCTCCTTCGATCATGTCTTCGTCTGTTTCGTGCTGGAGCACCTGCCCGAGCCGGTGGAGGCCCTCAGGCGACTGAAGAAGGTTCTCAGGCAGGGCGGGACCCTCACCGTGATCGAAGGCGATCACGGATCGGCCTATTTTCATCCGCCCAGTGCGGCGGCCTGCCGGGCGATCCAGTGCCAGGTCGAGCTGCAACGGCGGGCCGGCGGCAATGCCGATATCGGCAGATCGCTCTATCCGCTGCTGACCGCGGCCGGTCTGGCCGCCGTACGGGTGTCGCCGCGCATGGTGTATGTCGATGCCAGCCGCCCCGGGCTGGTGGAAGGCTTCACCAAGAAGACGTTTACCGCGATGATCGAGGGTGTGCGCCAGCCGGCGATGGACGCCGGTCTGATCGATGCGGCGACCTTCGATGAGGGGATCCGGGCCTTGTACCGGACCACTGAAAGCGACGGGGTCTTTTGCTATACGTTCTTCAAGGCGGTGGCCGAAAAAGCCGGGCCAGCGGCATGAACCGCGATCCGAGGTGATTTTCAATCGCCGTCATCGGCCATGGTGAAGCGCCAGCGGCAGAACAGATCGGCCGGGTGCGGATCTGGTGGCGCGAAGTCGCAGTGCACTCGGATGCGCGGGTCGATCTGCGCGGCAAAGCGGGCGAATTCGGCCCGGTGCATCTGCTTGCAGACGTATTCGCCCAGCCCCCGCCGGATGCGCGCCATCTGGGTGGGACACGAGGGGACCGTGATGACCACTTCCTGTTCGGTCTGAACGATGTGGTAGCCCACCAGGATGCACCAGGGAAAGAGGCGCAGGCATCGCACGAAACCGGCCAGTCCCTTTTCGTGAATCTCGAAGCGTTCGGCCAAATCTTCAGCCGCCATGGCGGACACCCTGCCCCACACCTCTTCGTTGAGCGCTTCGGCCGTTGGTTGGTCGAAGCGCTCGGCCACCTTGATAAACCAGAAGGCGTCCACCACCCGGTAGTGCCAGAGCAAAAACTTCAGATAGGCCATCAGCCCGGCCCGATCCATCGTTTCGAATATCTTCAGGTCCATCGGGGGGCTCCAGAGCCATCGGGGTCGGTGCCCGGGCCCGGCGGGGCGTCCAGGGCGGGGCATGAACCATTGACGGTTCGTACGACAAGGTTTTGACCCCGATGTTCGATAAGGTTTACCGCAGCGTAATCCTGGCCCAGAAGAAACAGTCTGTTCAGCGGAATCGAGAGCAGGTGGCAGAGAAGGACCCGGTTGACACCGGCGTGGGCCACGATGATCGAAACGTTCACAGAGCCGGCCAGGATCCGTTCAAAGGCCGGCACCACGCGATGCGCCAGATCCTGGAAGGATTCTCCGCCTGGAGGCCGAAATCCGGCCGGATTTTCCCCCCGGCGGCGGTAAGCCTCCGGATCGGCCCGGCGCACCTGCGCCATTTCCCGGCCTTCCCAGGCCCCCAGGTCGATTTCGCTAAGGGACGGTTCGATCTGCACCGCCAGGCCCAGGGGGGCGGCGATGATTTGGGCGGTCTGCATGGCGCGCGTCAGATGGCTCGAGACGATCCGGCCGGCCCCGCTGCGGGCCAAGCCACCGGCCAGACGTTGGGCCTGGTCCAGGCCCCGGGGGCTTAAAGGCAGATCGGTGCAGCCGATGTAGCGCCTTTGGCCGCCGGTCTCCACGTGCCCGTGGCGCAGCAGGTAGACCCGCTTGGGTGCGGGATAATCCGCTGTCATGGGACTCTCTCCGTTTTGCATGCCTCTTTTAGCAGGCCGTCGACCGATCGGCCGATGGCCGCCTCGATGCGGTTCTGGACGGCTAAGGCCTGGTCCCGGCGGCGCTGGATATTGATTCTCGCATCTTGCAGCGCACCGTAGCGCGCCAGGGCCGCTGCAAATCGTTCTTTCAGGCCCACCAGCCGGTCCTCGGCCACCCTTTTATCCGCCAGGTAGACCACTTCAGCCGCGGTTATGGGTCGCTGAGGCTCGATAAGGATTTCGTGGTGGCAGGCCACGATCTCGGCCACGGCCGAAAAGCCCAAGGCATGCAGCCGTTTTGCACCGGCACGGGCGTGATCGGTCGTCCCCTTGGCCAGATCGTGAACCAGGGCTGCGGCCCGGATCAGGCCGGCGTCCAGTTCGACGCCGGCTTCTTTCAAGGCCGCGGTCAAGGCCGCGGCCACCCGGGCCACCTGCCGGCCGTGGCGGGCGATGGGTTCGGCCTGCGGGCCGCGGTGGGCCAGTATTGCGGCGCATTCTTCCGCATCGGGGATTTCGCGTCGGCGCCAGGCCGCCTGAAGCGCTTCGTAATCCTCATGCCGGTCGGCGTCGTTGAGGATGCCTCGATCCGGCACCGGGACTTCGAGGGTGTCAGCGGCCCAGCGGCCCAAGGCCGCGCGCAGCCCTCCGGCTTCTTCGGCCTGTAAAATCGCCGGCGCCAGGTCCCGGTCGATAAGGGGCGGATGGCCCGTTCGGCCGGTAAAGCAGGGAAGTACAATCCGGGTTCGCGGCGCATCGAAGTCTTCGAGCAGCCGGTCGATGGTGGCCGGCCGGATTAGTGGAATGTCGGCCGGCAGGACGAAAAAGGCGCGGCAGTCCCGGCTCAAGGCGCGGATCCCGGCCTTGACCGATGAGAACATGCCCTGCTCGAACTCGCGGTTGACCACAGCGGTTACGCGCCGGGCGGCAAGCAGCGGCACCAGTTCGTCGTGCCGGTGTCCGACTACCACGCAGATTTGGGACAGCCCGCAGCCGGTGAACAGATCTAGGCTCCAGGCGATCATGGGGCGGCCGCCCAAGGGCAGCAGGGGCTTGAACCGTCCCATACGCCGTGAGAAACCGGCCGCCAGAACGACGGCGGCGGCCTCGGCGGCCCGGATCATGATCGGATCTCGCTGCGCCGCTGGATCAGTTCGGCCACGATGCTCACGGCGATCTCTTCGGGGGTCCGGGCGCCGATGGCCAACCCGATGGGCGAAGACACCCGGGCCAGGTCGGCATCGTTAAACCCCTGGCGGCGCAGGTTGTGGTAGATGGTCTCGCGTTTGGTGCGGCTGCCGATCATGCCGACATAGGCCGCCTGGGTGCGCAGGGCCTGTGCCAGGACGGTCTGGTCGTGCAGGTGGCCGCGGGTGACGATGACGATGAAGCTGTGACCGGTCACAGCGAGCCCTGCCATGGCCTGCTGATAGTCGTCCAGCACCACGACCCGGTGGGCGTCCGGGAAGCGGTCCGGGCTGGCGAATTCGCTCCGGTCGTCCAGGACCACGACCCGAAAGCCGGTCAATGCGGCCATCTGGGCCGTGGGCCGGGAAACATGGCCGGCCCCGAAGATGAACAGGGTCTCGGGCTGCTGGAAGATTTCCACCACCCCTTGCAATTCGCCGGTGGCCACCACGGTCATGGTCTGCGATCCGGCGGCGGCCGCTTCGGCCAGTGCTGCCAGGGCTTCAAGATCCGGCGGCCGTTTTCCCGGGTCCGGCGCAGGGTCGCCCACGAGCAGATGGCCGGTCTCAATCCGGTCCTCGTCCACCTGCCGGATAACGGTGAGCAGCCCCCCTTTGCCGCCCGTGGCACAATGGCGGCACCATCTTTCCAGGCAGGCCCCCGAAGGGGCCGCCGGATCGATGGGTTCGATGAGCACCTCCGCCACCCCACCACAGATCATGTCCATGGTTTCGCGCGCCGCGGTGGTCAATTTGAATTGCAGCCGTTTGGGGATTCCGGTTCGCAGCACTTCGCCGGCCCGGTCGATGACGGCGGCTTCAAGCATCCCGCCGCCCACCGTGCCCTCGAAGGTGCCGTTTTCGGCAATGATCATCTTGGTGCCGGGCATCCGGGGCGTAGATCCCTGCTGGCTGATGATGGTGGCGATCGCGAACGGCCGCCCGGTGCTCAGATGCCGCTCAATGGCGGTGGTGATTTCACGATTCATGGACAATCGGCTTTCCGTTGTTCGATGAGGTTGCGTTTTGCAGGCCAGGCCGCAGCCGCGGTCAATGGGGGACGTATCCGGATGGGGTCGAGCACCAGGGCACCGGCGGTCAAGGCCCGGCTCAAGGCCGGCAAGGCAGCCAGAGCGGCTTCGATCCTTTGCGAAAGAATGTCCTGCGGCGGTCCCCCTTCAGCATAGACCACCAGGGCCAGGCGGTTGACGGCGGATTTTCTCATGACCCGGGCCTCGAAGTCCAGCACGCCGGCAAGGGGGAGCAGGGCTTCGTCAAATTCTTTCAGCGTCAGAACCAGCCCGGGGACCAGTTCGACCCGGCCGGCCAGCCGGCCCTGGACCGGAGCCATGCGCCGCAGTAGGCTGCCGCAGGGGCAGGGGCGATCCATGAACCGGGCCAGATCGCCGGTGCGGTAGCGCACCAGTGGCATGGCCTCACGGTTCAAGGTGGTGAAGACCACCTCCCCGGTTTTTCCCGCCGGCAGGCACCAGCCGGTATCCGGATCGACGATTTCGATATACAGATCCGCTTCGCGCAGGTGGTAGCCGTCCATGGCGGCGCATTCCACCGCTGCGCCGAGGCCCATTTCGGTCATGCCGTAGTGCTGGAACACCCTGCAATTCCATGTGGCGCGCAGGACGTCCACCACGGCCCGGGGCACATAATCGCCCGTGAGCAAGACGTTGCGCGGTTCCGGCCCGGTCCACAGGTCCGGACGCCGGGCCATTGCCAGTACCTGCAGGGGCATCCCCACGACGGCGTCAAAGGGGTGCCGAGCCGTTTCACGGGCCATGGACTGCGGATCGGCGGGCACCAGCGCTTGGACGTCCATGCGTGCCAGAGCCCGGCGCAGCAGATCCCCAACGCTGTCCGGCCGTTTTGCCGGGAGAAGGATCAGGACCCGTTCTCCGGGCCGAACCAGGCCGGTCATGCCATGGTGGAAAAAATCGATGGTCCTTTCAAGGTCGTTGCGGGAGAAAAAGATCCGTTTGGGTTCCCGGGTCGTGCCCGATGTCCGGAGGGTCACCACCCGGGCCACCGATGCCTGGGACAGGCACAAGAAGGCCATCGGGTCCTGCCGCAGATCGCCGGTCGTGGTAAACGGGAGCCTTTCGAAGGCAGCCATATCCTCGATGGCGGCGCTGTGGGCCGGCAGCAGATTCCGGTAAAAAGGGCTGCGGTCGCGGGCATGGGCCACGGTGCGGCGTAGAGCCGCCAATCGGAAAGTCGCCAGGACATCTGGGCCGGGCCGGAGGCCGGCGGGCAGGTGGAGGCGTCGGGCGACCCAGGCCTCAAGCGGTGTGACGGGCAACCGGGTCATGGCCGGTAGAACCGCCGCCCGTCGCGACCGGTGAGGTTGTAGGCGCAAAAGGGGATCAGCCGCCCATCGGGATGTGCCGCATGGATGCAGCAGCCGCGCAGCCGCTCCAGATCGAGGTTCCAGACGTCCTGAAACGCCATGGCCGACACGGAAAGAAGATGGGTCCTGGCCCGCTCGCAGAAGGCGTCGAGGGATAAAGGCCGCTGCTGGGCCGATGTGCCGACATCCGCAGCCATACCATCCGGCGCCGCTTTCCACTGCCGGGCCACGTAGGCGATGGCCTGGCCGGCGCCGGCTTCGGCGCTGGCCGGGGCGCAGCAGGACGATCCGCGGCGGCTGAGGGCCAGGATCCTGGCGCCTTCCAGCACCAGGAACTGGCCGGAGAAGGAGCACCGGGCGTGCTCGCAGCCCGGGGGATGGAAGGCTGAAGCGGGAAAGCGGCCGCCGCTCTGTGTTTCGACGGCACGGATTACTTCGGGCAGGGTGACCCGGTCGCCGTCGTCCGGCTCTGCCGGGCAGCGGCCGAAGTAGCTCACCGGCTGGAAATGAACCCCGCGTACCACCGGGACCCGGGCCGCGGCAAATTCGAGAATGGCGCCCACGTCGGAGGTGTTGACCCCCGGCACCAGGGTCGGCACCAGCACCACACCGATACCCGCTTCAGCGCAGGCCTCAATGGCCGCCAGCTTGGCCGCCAGCAGGGGGCGGCCGCGCAACCGCCGATAGATGGCGTCGCTGGGGCCGTCGAATTGAAGAAAGATCGAATCGAGACCGGCCCTTTTCAAGGTCCGGGTAAATCCGGGATCCCGGCCCAGGGCCAGGCCGTTGGTGTTGAGCTGAACGAAGGTGAACCCGTGGCGGCGCACTTGATTTACGATGGCCGGCAGGTCGGGGTGCAGGGAGGGTTCACCCCCGGAAAGCTGGATATTGCACAGTCCGGCGCTGCGGCGCACGCTGGCCAGGATCCGGTCGATCTGATCGAGGGAAAGGTCGGTGCCGGTCGGGGAAGCATCGGCGAAGCAGTAAGGGCAGTCGAGGTTGCAGCGGCCGGTGATGTCGATCACCGCCGTGCAGGTGCGCTGGAGGTGGTCGGGGCACAGGCCGCAGTCCAAGGGGCAGCCGTGGACTGTTGCCTGTGCGGCAAAGACCGGCCGGCCGGGAATCTTGGGCCGGCACCAGGCATCGAAATCCGGCGTTCCACGCCAGATGACGGCCTCGAAAGCACCGTGTTCCGGGCAGGTCTTGGCCAGATAGACGTCTTGCCCGCTGCGCACGTAGCGCGCATCGATGCGCGCCAGGCATTCGGGGCAGACGCTCGTGGTATCCGGATTCGGGATTTGAGATTTCAAGTTTCGGATTCTCGACTACCGGCCGGATCCAAACCATTGCCTATCAGAATTTCCATCACCCGGGCGTAGGTCTCGGCGACGAGCATGCCGCAGCGCTGGCGGGAGGCGGCCGGCCCGTCTTCACCGGTGATGGCCATGCAGGTGATGCCGCCCTGGGTTCGGCCGATCCGGTTTTCGAACCAATCGGTGATTTCTTGCAGCATCGGCATCAGTTGGGGCGCCTCGGGTTCTGCATCGTTTCCGCGCCCGGCATATAGTCCCATCAGGCACCAAGCGCCGGCCAGGACCCCGCAGGTGCCGCCGCCCGCGCCGCCGCCGTATGCCAGGCCGGCCATGGCGCGCACAAGAGCCGGGTTGGTCTCGCCCCGTTCTGCCAAGGCCAGCAGCACCATGATCTGGGCGCAGGAATAGCCGCGGGCCGCCAGGCGCATCATCTCGATGGTTCGCTCATCCATGGTCAAGATCCTTTCAGCGCCAGACGGTGAGGCAGAATCCGAGCCGTCCGGCACCCTCAGGCCGTAAAGAAGTCAGTGATCCACCGGACCAGACCAGATCCGCGGCCAGGCGTCTAAGCCGGTGGCTGTGGTCCTCCCAAATCGTCGCTTCGAATTTCGCCCGGCCTGCCAGTTCCTCCATTTGCGCTCTGGAGCAGGCCCCGGACAGGCATCCGTAAGAGGAGTGGCGCTCTTGCGGCACGGCGATCCAGCTCCCCTTGCGGTAAAGATCCGTTATCACCAGGCTCGCGCCGGCCGTCATCACCCGGCGGCATTCGGCCAGCATCCGTGCCGGTTCGGCCATCAGTGAGAGCACGCATTCGGCCAGCACCAGATCGAAGCACCGGCCGGCAAAAGGGAGATGCACGGCATCGGCCTGGACCAGGGGCAGCCCGGCATGCAGAGGATCGCGCCCGGCCAAAAGCAGCGATGAGCGATCGAGGCCTACGGCTCCGGTCCATCCCTGCTCGTGCAGCCAGGCCACGGTGGCTGCCAGCCCGCAGCCGATGTCCAGGATCCGGGCCCCGGCCGGGGGGCGGCAGAACGAAACGGCGCGGCGGGTCAGATCCAACCCGCCGGGCCGGAGGGTCGGACCCGTAACGGCGCGCAAAGCGGGCGATTCGTAAGAATTCGGCCGACCGTCATGGTCCGGGATAGAACGGTTCGGTGGCATGGCCAAAAAATGTCCGACGGCTTATTTGTCTTCCAATATCTGTTCCACCTCGGCCATCTTGCCCAGGGCCAGCTGTTCGCTGACCAGAACAAACCCGCAGCGCGGGCAGCGGGCCAGCTCCGCGCTGAATTCCTGGTCCATGTAGGCCATGGTGACCGGCCTGATCTCCAGGGGCACGTCGCAGCGGCGGCACTTCCAGCCCAGGTCTTGCGGACCGGTAAAGCGCTCTTTCATCAGCGAACCACCTCCATGCGATGGCTGTAGGCGTTGAAGACCGCGTAGCGATCCTCTCCGGCCGGGGCGTACTCGACCCAGAAGGTGACGCGGCCCAGGCGGCGGGCCGCCTTGATCCGGCCGCTGTCCGGGTGGACCAGAGACTGGCCGGTGGCTTCGGCTTGATGGATGACCTGCTGCAGGTCCTCGATGAGGATGCGGCGCGATTCGAGTCGTTCGCGGACCTCTGCATCCATCTCGAGAGTCAGTCGGCGATAGTCTTCCATAAGGTCGACCTCTTCGTGCCAGAGTGTTTCAAGCAGTTCGCGGCGCAGCCACTCGCGGTGGTCACGGCGCCGGGACCACCCCGGACGGGGCCGGGCGGCCGGATCGGTGGCGCCTGCCGGCGGGAAATAAAGATCGAGCAGGTGAACGGCCCGCTTGCCGGTGCTGGCCAGGTTGTCGCGGCACATGGCGCAGTAGGCCAGATAGTCGTGGGGGCTGCGTTGGGCCCGGCGCTGGACCGTTTCGGCGGCCAGCGGGGGATTGGCGTTTTGCATCAGGCCGCCGAATCCGCAGCACTCGGTCCGCTCGCGGCCAAGATCGAGTTCCACCGTTGCCATTCCATAACCTGCCAGGATGCGGCGCACCGCCTGCTGCACGGCCGGCAGGCGGCGGGTGGTGCAGGGGTCGTGAACCGCCAGGGGGCCTGCGACAAGACTGGCGCCGGCGGACGGCAGCGGCTTATCGGCCATGACCTGCCACAAGGATCGCACCGGCACCTCGGGCAGGTGCTCGCCGAACATGTCCAGGCAGGTGGCGCAGGCCAGGATAAGCTCAGGGCGTCCCATCGTTTCCCACTGGCGTTGCCAGTCGGCGCGCACGCCCTCGTATAGGGCCCTGCGGCCGGCCCAGTGGGCCGGGGCGCCGCAGCAGCCGAGCATCAATCCCACCGGACCGTCCAGGCTGCGGCGCAAATAGTCGTATACCGGCCGGATCTGTTCAGGGGCCGAAGCGCAGAGCTGGCAGCCGGGGAAAAAGAGATGGGTGCTGCGGTCGCTGCCCGGGGCATGGCGGGCCAGGGCGAAGCGGTCACTGAGGCTGAATTCCATGTCCAGCAGGGCAAACTCATGGGCCGAGGGAGGCATCCTGCCCCGGTCCACCATGTGCTGGCGGGCTTTCAGGCAGAGCTCGGCCATGGCGAAGTCTTCGGGGCAGACTTCTTCGCACAGTCCGCAGAGGCTGCAACTGTTGATCAGACGGTTGGCCTGGCGGGCGCCCATGACGATGGCGGCGTTGTTGTAGATTTCGCGGGCGTACGTGCGCGGGTAGGCCTTGAAGTGTTCGAGATAGGCGCAGACCTTGACGCATTCGAGGCATTGGCACTGGAGGCAGCGTTCTGCCTCGCGCACGGCCTCTTCCGGGCTGAAGCCGGCTTGCGGATCGGCCATGGCCACGGGCTGCGCCAAGGATACGCCATCCAGGTTGACGAAAAGCCGTGTCCCCCGGGGGCCTTCACCTTCCCGGCCGGCGGTGATAGAGACCTCTTGCAGGAAGCGGTCGATGGCGGTGGCGGCCCAGCGTCCTTGGGCGGCCTGGATCACCGGGGAATCGTCCTTTCCGCCGGTAAACAGGCCGGACGTCTCATCGATGGTCCCCCAAGGGCCCGGAGCCACCACTCCAAGATCGAGAAAAACGGCATCAAAGCGCTGGCGGATATCGGCCGGGGCCGAAGACGGGCCGAAGTCGGCCTCGAGATGGACCGCCCGCAGCAGCCTGCCGACCGCGGCTGCCTCGGCTGCCACGACCTGCGGCGGGAGAAGTTCGGTATCGAATCCTGACAGCGGTGCACCGAGGTGCCCTCCCGGCTCGAAGATTTCCACCCGCCAGCCTTTGCGGGCAAGGTCCCAGGCGGCCGTCAGACCGGCGAGTCCGCTGCCGCAGACGGCCACCGACCGGTCGCGGTCCGGCGGCCGCAACGGCCGGGGCGCTGAGGGCTCGGGCGTTTGCACGCAGGCCCGTTCCAGGGCGCCGATGCGGATTGCCCCTCCAGCCCCGGTGCGCTTGCATTCCGTTTCACAGGGGGCATCGCAGATCCGCCCCAGAACGGGTGCCAGCGGCATGGTCCGGCGCAGCACCCGCCAGGCACCGGCCCAGTCGCCGGCGGCGATGCAGCCGGTCAGGGTACGGGCGTCGACATGCAGTGGGCAGGCCGCCCGGCAAGGGGGTGGCTCCTCCTGGATGCAGCGGCGTTCCAGATCGCGAAGGGTTTGTTGGTCCATGATAAAAGGAAGCGATTGAACCGGGAAAGGCGAACCCGGCGATGATGTCCCGCGGGTTCGCCTTTCTTGGACAGAGTCACTGCACTGCTACTTCGGCATGGCGGCCAGCACTTTTTCCGGCAGGGCCGGAAGCCGGGTCACCCTGGCGCCGCAGGCATTGTTGATGGCGTTGATCACCGCCGCGTGAGGGCTGGTCAGGGGCAGCTCGCCCACTCCGCCGGCGCCGAAAGGTCCTGCGGGGCGCGGGCTCTCGACGTAGATCAGCTCCATGTCGTCGGGGATCTGCTTGATGTAGGGAAAGCCCGCTCCGGCCAGGGTCGAGTGCTTTTTGAGATCCTCGTAGTCTTCGGTCAGGGCCAGGCCTATGCCCTGGGCCATGCCGCCGTAAAGCTGGCCGTCCACCACCAGGCGGTTGTTGATCTGGCCCACGTCGGCCACCAGGGTCATCTTCTCCACACTGGTCTTGCCGCTGGCCGCTTCAACGGCCACCTCGGCCATGAACACCCCGTACATGTAAACGGAAAAGGGGGCGCCCTGGCTGTTTTCGTCGCAGTTGCTCGCCGGGGCGGTCCATTTGCCGGTGTAGCGGGTGGGAATCTTGTCGGCCTGCATCTCGGCATAGGTGCGGTAGGAGCCGTCCGGCTTTTTCATGGCGGCCACCAGGGCCTCGGCGCCGTTTTTGATCGCCTGGCCGGTGACCACCTGGGAACGGCTGCCGCCCGCCGGTCCCGAGGCCGGAGCCTTGCTGGTGTCGTTCATCACCAGCCGCACCTTGTCCGGGGGCAGTCCGGTGACCCGCAGCGCCTCGAAGGCCGTGCCGAGGGATCCGGCGTCGGCTCCCTGGCCGTGGTCCTCCCAGCAGGAGTAGACCGTCACCGTGTCGTCTGGGTTGAGTTCAAGCCAGGCCTCGGAACCGTCCGGGCCGTCCAGACCGCAGCCGTAGACCCCCACGGATATGCCGACCCCCTTCTTGATCCCGTTGGCCGATTCGGCCTTGGCCTTGGCCAGAGCCGCCTGGTACCTGGGCCGCAGCAGGTCGATCATTTCAGGAAGCGAGTAGACCTCAGGTGCCTGGCCGGTGGGTGAGGTGGCCCCGGGCCGGTAGACGTTCTTGTAGCGCAGCTCCAGCGGATCCATGCCGAGTTTTTCGGCCAGCTCGTCCATCAGCACTTCCGAGGAGAACTCGCTCTGGGGTGCGCCGTAGGCCCGGAAGGCAGAACCCCAGGCGTGGTTGGTGCACACGGTACGCCCCTCGCCGCGGATGGACGGGATATCGTAGCCGGAGCCCATGAACTGGGCCCCGCGCAAGGTGAGCAGATCGCCGAACTCTGAGTAGGGGCCATGGTCCACTGACCAGTCGGTTTCCATGGCGAGTAGTTTGCCGTCCGGGTCGGCGGCCATTCGCATGTTGACGAAAAACGGCGACCGTTTACCGGTGTAGGCCATCTGCTGCTGATAGTCGTAGCATAAAAAGACCGGCCGCCCGGTGGCCAGGCAGGCCGCGCCCACCAGGGCCTCCATGGTGGGGCTGAACTTGTAGCCGAAGGTGCCGCCGGCCGGGTTCTGCACCATGACCAGCTTGTCCAACTCGACCCCCAGGCCAGGGGCGATCATGGCTGCATGCAGGTGCAGCCCGATGGACTTGGAATGGATCACGAGCTGGCCGTCTTTGTTCTGGTAGGCAAAACCGACGTCCGGCTCGATGGGCATGTGCGGCTGGCGCCCCACATAAAAGTCGTCTTCGACCACCACGGCGGCCTGATCGAAGATCGGTTGGGTCTCGGGTCCCTTGGCGATCTTCTGGGTGTAGTAGACGTTGGGGGTGCCCGGGTGGATTTCGATGGCGTCGTCGGCCATGGCCGCCGGTGCGCTCATGTAGGCTGGCAGCGGTTCCAGGTCGACCTTGACCTTGGCTGCGGCCGCCTTGGCGTTGGCCGCCGAGTCGGCGCAGACGATGGCGATGGCATCGCCGTACTGGAAGACTTTCTCGTCGCACAGGATCGGCCGATCCCAGCCGTCACCCTTGTTGGTGGGGAAGGTGATCAAGCCGGTGATGCGGTTTTTGCCCTTGACGTCCTTGCAGGTGACGACCTTGAAAACCCCGGGCATCTTTTCCGCCTCGCTGGTGTCGACGCCCCGGATGTTGGCGTGGGACACCTCAGCCTGGACCAGGGCCAGGTGGAGCGCGTCGTCGGGCAGCTTGAGGCCCAGATCGCCGCCGTAGTCCAGGGTCCCGGTTACCTTGGCCACCGCAGTGGGGCGCGGATACTTGGTACCCCAGATGCGGTTGTCCGCCGGGACCTTGAAGACGAGTTCGTCGGCGCTCATTTCACCGCGCAGTACCTTGGCCGCGTCGGTGACCGCATCCACGAGCTGTTTGTAGCCGGTGCAGCGGCAGGCGTTGCGGTGTTTCTGAAACCAGTCGCGGATTTCGTCCCGTGAGGGGTTGGGTTTTTCGTCGAGCAGGGCCTTGGCCGAGACGATAAAGCCCGGGCTGCAAAAACCGCACTGGGCCCCCCCGTGGGCGATCCAGGCGAGCTGCAGTGGATGGAGGTGATCCGGCGTTCCAATCCCCTCGATGGTGGTGATGGCGGCCCCCTCGTTTACCCGCGACAACTTGGTGACGCAGGAGCGGACCAGTTTACCGTCCAGGATTACGCTGCAGGCGCCGCACTGGCCCTGGCCGCAGCCGACCTTGGTGCCGGTCAGGCCGAGCTGTTCGCGCAGCACGGTGGCCAGAGTCGCATCGGCCGGTGCAATGAGCGTCTTGGGACTGCCGTTTAAATGGACAACCTTGGAAATCATTGCATTCCCCCTTTGGTCGATGGGTTTGAAGGGACGGGCGGCACCTGTCGAGTGCCGGATGGAAGTCAGTTCTTGCCGAAACCGCAGACCGGGTAGCGGCAGGCGGCGCACCCGGCGCAGAACCCTCCGTGGCCCAGCGCCACGATATCCCGGCGCATGATGCGTTGGCCGGCAAGCAGGCGCGGCACGATCAGGTCAAAAATCGACGCCTGGTAGTACATCACGCAGCCGGGCAACCCCAGAATGGGCACGTCTCCCAGATAGGCCAGCATGAACATGGCACCGGGGAAAACCGGGGCCCCGTAACTGATCACCTCGGCTCCGGTGGCCCGAATGCTTGCCGGGGTCTGGTCGTCCGGATCCACTGACATGCCGCCGGTGAGCACCACCATCTCGGCCCCTTCGGCGATCAGCTCCTTGATGGCGGCAACGGTCTTGACCAGACTGTCGGAGACCAGGATCTGGCGGGTAATGCGGCTGCCGAGACTCTCGAATTTGACGCGCACCGCCGGTCCGAAGGCGTCCTGGATCCGACCGTGATAGACTTCACTGCCGGTGGTGACCATGCCCACCGCCCAGCTGCGGAAAGGTGCGACCGTCACGATGGGGCCCTGGCGCCGGCAGAGGCTCTCGGCTTCGAAAAGTCTGCGTTCCTCGAAGATCAGCGGTACGACCCGGGTGCCTGCCACAAGCTGGCCGGCCTTGACCATGATGTGGGTGTGAAGGGTGCCGAAAACCACGTCTTCGATGCTGTTGAGGGCGTCGAGGGCCGCCACGTTGATGCAAAGCAGACCGTCAGCTTCGGCGATGAGATTGACTTTTCCCTCGGAAGGCTCGTCCAGGCGGATCCCGGGACCGGCGGCCGCCGCGGCAAGCCTCCGGGCCGCTTTGTCCTCATGGACGTGGTCCGGGGGCATTTCCAGCACAAAGACGTGCTCTTTGCCTATCTTGAGCAGAACCGGTACGTCCTCGGCCGTGATGATGTGCCCTTTTCGGTAGGCCGGTCCCTTGCTCTGACCCGGTACGATGCGGGTGATGTCATGGCAAAGGACGGTGCCGACGGCCTGCTCGACGGGGATGGTTTTGATCATGGGAAGAAACCCCGGCGACGTATTTTAGGGTATGTATCGAAAGTTGTTGATTGGCTAGCGAAAATACCACCTGTTAATTACATGAAATTACATCCAGTAACTACTATGCATAGAATGACCGGTCAAGTCAATTAATGTAATGATTAAAGAAAGTAATGTACTGTTAAAACGCTATTTTAAGTTATAAAAACGACATATTTGATGATTAAAACAAACCAAAAAGATGAAATTCAGTTTCCGGAGGCTATGCCGCCGTCAATGAACGCCTATCATCACTGATATTCAATGTCATCGAAGGGAGGGTCGCTGTGTCGAGGTCAACGCTTCCGCTCTTCGGGGAGGAGAAAACATCCCGGGTTCACCGAAAATTTCCGGGTAAAAACGGTGGGGCGATCGGGCGGGTGTGATCCTTCAGGGGGTGGCGAACCGTTTCAGCAGCTCCTTGAATTGGCGCGCGAAGCGGCGGTCGGCGTTTTCGGCAACCTCCCGGTGCAGTTGCTTGAAGCTTTCCACCAGGGCTTCGGCAAAGGGGGTCAGGCAGGAGCCGCCGCCGGCCGCTCCACCGATGTTGCGCACCAGCAGCGGCTGGCCGAGGCGTTCTTCGGTGGCCTTGATCCGGCCCCAGACGGCCCGGTAGCTCATCTTCAATTCAGTGGCCGCCGCCTGGATGGAGCCGTTGCGTTGCACCGCTTCGAGTATTTTCAGCCGCCCCAGGCCGAATACCACCTGCCCGCAGGCATCGACGATCCAGATCTTCGAGCGGACGGAAAAGTCCTGGCCCGGCATATCGGTAATCCTTTTTTGGGCAACGATGCTATCGGAAAGAATCGTTTTCGATTCCGTCCTGATCCATACCACAAAAAACCGAATCCTCCGCTTTTGCCGCTGCGGGCGTGGAGATTGTGGTGGCATTTGCGGTTGTTGGGGGTACGTATCAGAAATCGGATGATTCGAGTAGGAATTTACGGGCTTGTATTGTGTTATGGGGGGGGGTATGACATAATTTTTTATCTTTGATCGGGGCCTATCCGCCCAATGGAAAATTCGCCAAAAGCCACAACATCGTGCATGACACCTTGCTCATATCGATCCTTTTTGCAGTCTTCAGCCCCCTGGGACGAAAGATTCGTCGTTTAGCGGGCAGAGCCATGCCAACCGATCGCCCCAAAGTCTGTGAAGCAGCAGCAGGATCTGGTGGATGCCAAAAAAATTTCTTGCCGATGTGTCAATATTGACATAACGAAAACTCGACCGGTTCTTTCGAGCCGTCGAAATCGATAAAGGAGAAGCGTATGGATCTTAAAGAAATTTACAGTATCTGCGGTATGTGCACTGTCCGTTGCCCCATTCAGGCCACCGTTTCCAGGGGGCAGGTGCGGACGCTCCAGGGAAACCCGCATGCTTCCGGAATGGAAGGGTCCCTGTGCGCACGCGGTGCTGCCGGCCTGGCCCTGGTCAATGATTCGGAAAGACCCCAGACCCCCTTGATCCGCACGGGAGAGCGCGGCGAGGGCAAGTGGCGCCGCGCCTCATGGGACGAAGCGCTGGACTATGTGGCCGAGCGGCTCAAGACTCTCATGGATTGCCACGGCCCCCAAACGGTGGCCCTGTCGGACCGCGGCGGCCCGTTCCGCGATTACCGCCGGGCTTTCCTGCGCGGCCTGGGCACGCCCAACTACTGCAACCACGATGCATCCTGCGCGCGCAACATTCACCACGCCCACCTGTCGCTCACCGGCCTGGGCCGCAAAGGGGTGGCCTACGATTTCAAAAATGCACGCCATGTCGTGCTCCAGTTCCGGAACATCTTCGAAGCCGTGGCCGTCCAGGAGGTCAACAACCTGATGGCGGCCATGGAAAACGGCTGCGGTCTGACGGTGATCGACATCCGCGCCAACGTGTCGGCATACAAGGCCGGCCGTTTTATGATGATCCGGCCGGGTACCGACTACGCCTTCAACCTGGCCGTGATCCGCGAAATCCTCCAACGCCGGGTCTATGACCAGGATTTTGCCGAACGCTTCATCGCCGACATCGACCGCCTGCGAACCTTCGTTGAGCCGTATACCCCCGAATGGGCCGAAGCTCAGACCGGGATCCCGGCCCATCAACTCCACGCCTTGGTCCGGGACCTTGCAGCCGCCGCACCTTCGGTGATCTGGCATCCGGGGTGGATGGCAGCCCGTTACACCGATTCTTTTTACGTGTGCCGTTCGATCTACATTATCAACGCCCTGCTGGGTGCTCACGGGGCCAAGGGGGGGCTTCCCCTGGTCAACAGCCCTGCCGCTGTGGGGGCCAAGGGGTTGAAAAAATTCATGGATCTTTATCCAAAGCCCAAGGAGAAAAGAGCCGACGGGGTCGGATGGCGCTATCCCCAGTTCGAGACCGGGCCCGGGCTGGCCCATCTGCTCTTTAAGGCCATGGATACGGACGATCCTTATCCGGTCAAGGCTTACATCGCCTACCGCCACGACCCGTTGATGGGGTTTCCCGATCCCGACCGGCTGCAGAAGATCTTTTCCAAGCTCGACCTGTTGGTGTCGGTGACCTTCAGCTGGTCGGATACGGCCTGGTTCTCCGACGTGGTGCTGCCGCTGTCCACCTACCTGGAACGCGACAGCATCATGGCCTGCAAAAACGGCCTGCGGCCGTATTTTTTCATGCGCCGCCAGGTCCTCAAGCCGCGCTACGACAGCCGGGCCGGCTGGGAGATCATCAGCGGTCTGGCCCGGCGCCTGGGGCTGGACGATCTGGTTTTCGACCGCATCGAGGACATCTGGCGTTTTCAGTTGAATGGCACCGGGGTGGAGATCGACGATTTCAGCGCCACCGGGATGGTGCCGCTGTGTGATGCGGCGGTCTATCAAACCCGTGATGAGATGCGCTTCAAAACCCCCAGCGGCAAGATCGAAATTTTCTCTGACAAGCTTACCGAATGGGGGCTCGAATCGCTCAAAGCGTACAGTCCGCGCTCGACCCCGCCGGCCGGGCAGTTCCGGCTGACCTTCGGCCGCTGCGCGGTCCACACCCAGGGACATACGCTCAACAATCCCATGTTGTTCGAGCAGCTTCCCGAAAATGTGCTCTGGATCAACACCCAAGCCGCCGAGACCGTGGGAATCCGGGACGGCGATTTGGTCAGCGTATCCCAGAACGGCTATTCCGAGCGGATCCGGGCCAAGGTCACCGACGCCATCCATCCCGAGGCGGTCTTTGTGCTGCACGGCTTCGGCCATCGGCTGCCGGTCGAGACCCGAGCTTTCGGCCGTGGGCTGGCCGACAACCGCTTCATGCGCGGAGGGCTAGAGATCTGGGATCCGGCCGGCGGGGCGGTGGCCTATCAGGAGCATTTTGTTTCGGTGGCCAAGGCCTGAATTAGACGAGAGTGGTGAAACCTGAAACGAGTGGAGGAGCTATGGTCGCAAACGTCTTCACCCTCAACGGACGCGAAGTCGATTTTCAGCCGGGCGAGACGATCCTGGAGGCGGCCCGCCGCCACCAGGTGGTCATCCCCACCCTGTGCCACCTGGCCGGCACCACCCCCACCGGCGCCTGCCGGGTATGCGTGGTGGAGGTCGAAGGGGCCGAGACCCTTATGGCGGCCTGCACCACCCCGGTGGCCGGGGGGATGCGCGTGCAGACCGAATCGCCGGTGGTCGTTGCCGCCCGGCGCACCATCATCGAACTGATGCTGGCCTCGGGCAACCACAACTGCGCCGCCACCCAGATGGAACACGGCGGTGACTGGAGCGCCTTTCAGATCGCCGCCCAAACCATGGACGGCGACGAGTTGTGCCCGTCCTGGGGCGACTGCAAGTTGCAGGAACTCGCCTTCCAGTACCAGGCCCGGCCGGACCGCTTCGTCCCGCTGACCGATTGTCCGCCACCGGAGCTGGCCAACCCGATGATCGTGCGGGATTTTTCGCGCTGTATCCGCTGCGGCCGCTGCGTCCAGGCCTGCAACGAGGTCCAGGTTAACCGGGCTATCAATTTCGGCTACCACGGCCGCCAGGTAAAGATCGTGGCCGGCGACGACCGCTCCCTGGCCGATTCGGACTGCGTTTTTTGCGGCCAGTGCGTCCAGGCCTGCCCCACCGGTGCTTTGGTCGACAAGAAGGCCCGTTTCCAATGGCGGCCCTGGGAAGTGGAAAAGATCCGCACCACCTGCCCGTACTGCGGGGTGGGCTGCCAGCAGTGGCTGCATGTGCGCGACGGGCGCATCGTGCGGATCACGGCGGTCGAGGATGCCGAACCGAACCAGGGGCGGCTCTGCGTCAAGGGGCGCTACGGCTACGATTTCATCTACTCCGAAGAGCGCCTCAAGACCCCGCTGATCCGCGACGGGGAGGGATTTCGAGAGGCATCCTGGGACGAGGCCCTGGATCTTGTGGCTGAAAAGTTCAAGCAGATCATCGCCGAGAGCGGGTCCAACGCCGTGGCCGGGGTGAGCTGCGCCCGGAGCATCAACGAAGACTCCTACCAGATGCAAAAGCTTTTCCGGGCGGTGTTCAAGACGAACAACATCGACCATTGTGCCCGTACTTGACATGCCCCGACGGTCGCCGGGCTGGCGACCACGTTCGGTTCCGGAGCCATGACCAACTCGTTCAACGAGTTCGCCAGGGCCAAGATGTTCTTTGTGATCGGTTCCAACATGACCGAGGCCCATCCGGTGGCCTCCACCTTCGTGAAAAACGCCGTGCTCAAGGGCGCCGCGCTGATCGTGGTCGACCCGCGGCGCCACAAACTGGCCGAGATGGCCGAACTGCACGTGCCGATCCGGGTGGGCAGCGACATCGCCTTTCTCAACGCCCTGATGAACGTGCTGATCGCCGAAAACCTCTACGATAGGAAGTTTGTCGATTCATGCACGGTCGATTTCGACAAGCTGGCCGCCGCCGTAAAGTCCTACCCACCCGAGTATGCGGCCGATATCTGCGGGGTTCCCGCCGATCTGATCCGCAAAACGGCCCGGCGCATCGCCTCGGTCAAGCCGATGATGCTCTGCTACACGCTGGGCATCACCGAGCACACCTGCGGTACGCGCAACGTGATGAGCGTGGCCAATTTGCAGATGCTGCTGGGCAACATGGGCGTCGAGTGCGGCGGGGTCAATCCGCTGCGCGGCCAGAACAACGTCCAGGGGGCCTGCGACATGGGGGCGTTGCCCAATGTCTTTCACGGCTACCAGAAGGTGGGCGACCTGGCGGCGCGCGCCAAGTTCGAAAAGGCCTGGGGGACTGAAGATCTGCCGGCGGCCAACGGCCTGATGATCCCCCAGATGATGGAAGGGCTGGTCGACGGCTCGGTGCGCGGTTTTTACATCTTCGGCGAGAACCTGGCCAACACCGAGCCGGATATCCGCAAGGTGGAGCACGAACTGGCCTCGGCGGAGTTTCTCGTGGTGCAGGACATCTTTCCCAACGAGACCACCCGCTTTGCCCACGTGATCCTGCCGGCGGCGGCCTGGAGCGAAAACGACGGTACCTTCACCAACAGCGAACGGCGGGTCAACCGGGTGCGCACCGCCAGCCAGCCACCGGGCGAGGCCCGGCCCAACTGGTGGATTTTCAAACAGATCGCCAAACGCTTCGGCCATGATTGGGCTTCGGACAGCGCCCGGCAGATCTGGGACGAGGAGGTGTCGGTGCTGGCACCCCAGTTCGGCGGGATCAAGTATAACCGTCTGGAGGGCAACGGGCTGCAGTGGCCATGCCCCAACGAGGAACATGGGGGCACCTGCTTTCTGCACAAGGACGGACAGTTTACCTGCGGGCTGGGCGTCTTCATGCCGGCCGAGTGGACCCCGCCGGCCGAAGTTCCCGACGACGAGTACCCCATGGTGCTTTCCACCGGCCGGCGTCTGGCCCACTACCACACCCGGACCCAGACCGGCCGCTGCGAGGGGCTCAACGACATCCTCGGCGAGGAGACCGCCGATATTTCCCTGGCCGATGCCGAGGCCCTGGGCATCGATCAGGGCGAAAAGATCCGGGTGCTTTCGCGCCGGGGCCAGATCGAGGTCAAGGCCAAGATCACCGGCGAGGTGCCGCCGGGGATGGTCTGGATGGCCTTTCATTTCCGTGAGGCTTGCGGCAACTGGCTGACCAACGCGGCCTTCGATGATATCACCATGACGGCCGAGTACAAGGCCTGCGCCGTGCGTCTCGAAAAGATGTGAGCGATCGATTGTCCTCGCATCATCGTGATTAAGGAGGAACAATGGCAAACGCGCTTTTTAACGTCCCGGAACCCTACAACGAGCCACAATTCGACTATTCGCCGGGAAGCGCGCCGCGGGCGGCACTGGAAGCCGAGTTGCAGCGCCAGTACGAGACCCGCATCGAGATCCCGCTGATCATCGGCGGCCAGGAGGTGCGTACGGGCAAGCTGGCCCGGAGCGTCTGCCCCCATGACCACCAGCACGTGCTGGCCGAATATCATCAGGCCGGCCCGGCGCAGGTGGCTGCGGCCATCGAGGCGGCCCTGGCGGCCAAGGCCCAGTGGGAGGCCCTGGGCTGGGAGGAACGCGCGGCGATCTTTCTCAAGGCGGCCGACCTGATTTCAGGCCGCTACCGGGCCAAGATCAACGCCGCCACCATGCTGGGCCAGTCCAAGAACGCTTATCAGGCCGAGATCGACAGTACCTGCGAGCTGGTCGATTTTCTGCGTTTCAACCTTTCCTACATGACCCAGATTTATGCCGGCCAGCCCGACAGCGCCAAAGGGATCTGGAACCGGCTCGAGTACCGGCCCCTGGAGGGTTTTGTCTTTGCCGTCACGCCGTTCAACTTCACGGCCATCGCCGGCAACCTGCCCACCGCGCCGGCCATGATGGGCAATACGGTGGTCTGGAAGCCGGCCTCCACCGCCGTGCTGTCGAACTATTACGTGATGCAGATTCTCATGGAGGCCGGGCTGCCCGCGGGGGTGATCAACTTCGTGCCCGGACGCGGGGCCTCGGTGGGCGATCCGGTGATAGTCCACCCGGATCTTGCCGGAGTGCACTTTACCGGTTCGACGGGAACCTTCCAGTCGATGTGGCGCACCATCGGGAACAACATCGCTTCTTACAAGAGCTACCCGCGCATCGTGGGCGAGACGGGCGGCAAGGATTACATCTTCGTGCATCCCTCGGCCGATGCGGATGTCGAGGCGGTGGCCGTGGCCATGGTGCGCGGGGCCTTCGAATACCAGGGCCAGAAGTGTTCGGCCTGCTCGCGGGTCTATGCGCCCCGGAGCCTCTGGCCGGCGATCAGCCAGCGGGTGCAGGCCATGATGGGCGAGATCCGCACCGGCGATGTGCGCGATTTTGCCAACTTTCACAACGCGGTCATCGACCGGGCGAGCTTCGAGCGGGCCATGGGCTACCTCAAGGCGGCCCGAGAGGCCAAGGAGGCCGAGATCCTGGCCGGCGGCAGCGGGGACGACGCGGTGGGCTATTTCATCGAGCCGACCGTCATCGTCTGCAAGGACCCGCAGTTTGTCACCATGCGCGAAGAGATCTTCGCGCCGGTGGTCTCGGTCTATGTTTACGAAGATGAGCGGGTCGACGAGACCCTGGATCTTCTCGACGCCACCTCGCCCTACGCCCTGACCGGAGCGATCTTCGGCCGGGACCGGGGTTTTGTCGCTGCGGCAACCAAACGCCTGACCCACACGGCGGGCAATTTTTACATCAACGACAAGCCGACCGGTTCGGTGGTGGGCCAGCAGCCCTTCGGCGGCGCGCGCGCCTCGGGGACCAACGACAAGGCCGGCTCGATGCTCAACCTGCTGCGCTGGTGTTCGGTGCGCAGCATCAAGGAGAGTTTCGTCCCGGCCCGGGACTACCGTTACCCGTTTATGGGCTAGCCGCCGGCGGTCCGGCCCCGCGTTGGATAGACGGCTCGATACACCGGCATGCAACACTTCGCCGGTCCCGACGCTTGTAGGGACCGGCGTTTTATTGGGCCATCCATCATCATGGATGGCGACCTGTTCAAGGCGGGGCGCTGTTTTCGCCCCCCTGGAAGGATGATTCGATGGAGGCAAAGGTATCGGTTGACCCAACCTATAACAGCGGCAGAGCGCGGCAAATCTTCGACCGCCAGCGGGCAGCCTGGCTGGCAAAGCCTTATCTTTCATGCCAGGAGCGCTGCGCGGCGATGCTGGCCGTCGAAAATCTGCTCATCGAACACCAGCACGAGATCGCCGAGGTCGTCAGTGCGGACTTCGGCCAGCGCAGTACCCAGGAAACCCGCCTGCTCGACATTTTTCCCACCGTTTCCGGTTTAACCCACGCCCGGCGCCATCTGAAGCGCTGGATGCGCCCACGGCGCCGGCACACATCCCTGCTCTTTGCCGGAGCGCGAAACCGCGTGATTGCCCAGCCCAAAGGGGTGGTGGGGATTATCTCGCCCTGGAACTACCCGCTGCAGCTCGCCCTGGGGCCTTTGACCGGCGCCCTGGCAGCCGGCAACCGCTGCATGATCAAGATGGCGGCCAACGCCCAAGGGCTCTGCCGGTTGCTTCAACGGCGCATCGGCGCGGTACTGCCCGAAGACCTGGTGGCCGTGGTGCCCGGTGTGCCGGCGGCCGAGTTCACCGTTCTGCCCTTCGACCATCTGATCTTCACCGGCTCTCCGCCCACCGGCCGGGCCGTGATGCGGGCCGCGGCCGAGCACCTCACCCCGGTGACCCTCGAGCTGGGCGGCAAGTCGCCCACCATCGTGGCCGAAGACTTCGACATGGCCCGGGCCGCCGACCGCATCCTCTACGTCAAGTACATGAACGCCGGCCAGACCTGTGTGGCGCCGGACTACCTGTTCCTGCCCGCAGGCCGGCAGGCGGACTTCATCGAACAGGCCCGGCGGCTGATGCCGTACCGCTACCCGGACATCACCAGCGGCGACTATACGGCCATCATCGACGACCGGGCCTACCGGCGTTTGACCGCCGTTCTGGCCGACGCCGAAGCCAAGGGCGCCCGGGTGATCAACCTGGTGCCCGGGGCGGAGCCGGATCCGGGCCGGCGCAAGATCCCGCCCACCCTGGTGCTCGACGTGAGCGACGAAATGCAGCTCATGCAAGAGGAGATCTTCGGCCCCATCCTGCCGGTCAAGACCTACCGGAACCTGGATGAGGTCCTGGCTTACATCAACGCCCGGGAGCGTCCCCTGGCCCTCTATCTGTTCACCCACGACAAGGCGATCCAGGAACGGGTGATCCGGCACACCATGTCCGGCGCGGTGGGGATCAACGACTGCGCCGTGCATGCGGCCCAGCACGATCTGCCTTTCGGCGGGGTGGGCAACAGCGGCATGGGCCAGTACCACGCCTACGAGGGGTTTTTGGAGTTTTCCAAGCTGCGGCCGGTTTTCAGCCAGGCGCCGGTGACCATGGTCGCCCGGATGTACCCGCCTTACGGCAATACCTTCGAGCGGGTCTTTGCCTGGCTGATGCGCCTCAGGCACCTTTGAAGATTCCCTTGCAGCGGCAGGTCGGCTGGGTGGGCCTAGACCCGGAACAGCGGCAGCGGCGAGGGGCACAGGTCGTTGAGGTCGGGCATGTCTTGCGGGGCGCAGTAGCCCTTGAACTGGTAGCCGCGGTGCAGTCCTGCGGCCGTGATCACCTGAAGGTGGGTGTGGTGGAACCAGTTGCCGTTCTCGTGAAAATCACCCAGGCGGGTGAACGGATCGCCGGGCTGCAGCCGGGTTCCGCGGGCCGGCAGGTCAGCGCGGGAGAGGTGGCCGTAGAAGCTGTAGAAGGTCTCCACCCCGGGGCCGCCGTGCTCCAGCAGCACGTAGCCGCCGTAGTTGCCGTCTCCGGCCTCGTAGCCCGCGTCGGCCACCGTTGCGGCCAGCGGGGCGTGCAGGGCGGTGCCGCAGGGGGCGATGACGTCCAGACCGAGGTGGTAAAAGCGGTTTTCTGAGACCATTTGGGGGCAGTCGCGCAGCAGCGAGTCGCGCCGTTCGAGATACCCAGCGAGCCCCCAGCTGTGCCCGCCGGCCGCCATGTCGGCGTCCAGCCGCTGCTGGAAGGTGCGCTGGTCGCGAACGTCGATTGCGGCCAGGGACGTGTTGCGAAAGGAGAGGTCGATGACGTAGGGATCGCCGCGAAGCCCTTCAATCAGCGGCCGCGGGCGGTGGGCCTGGCAGTAGAGCAGGTAGGGATAACGGTCCATGGCTTCTCCTCGAAGACGGCGGTGGCAGGCACTGGCCTCGGTGCCTACCACAGTCGCCGGTGGATGTACAAGATGATTTGCGCAGAGTCGGTGGCGCATTTGAAGGTCGCTCTGGCAGAAGCGAACCGGCAGCCTCCGGAATCTTTGGCAAGGCGCCCCGGCGATTTTACCGGCCCGGGAAAGCGGCTTGACGATCAACACCGGTTCCGATATTCAAGGCCGGGTCGTTTTGGGATTCCCTGCCTGTAATGCTACCCGGGCCGCCCGATTCCCTTGCTTCAATCCTTATCCCGATGCCGGCACATACCGCCGGACGAGCCGGCCGCAGGCTGGCCCCGATCAATCCGAGGAATAGCGATGACCACACCAATGACTTCCGCGCAACGGCTCGATGCGCTTTTTGCCTACCGGAAGCCGGACCGGGTCCCCATCGGCACCCAGTTCATGGGGCTTGGCTTCAACACGGTCCATCAGGGCGGCACGGTCCGGCAAGCCTATGAAGACCCTGAAAAATGTTTTCACGCCTTTCTGGACACGACCCGGGACTTCGGATGGGATCAGATCCTTCAGGGGTTCAGCCACACCGTGCTGGCGGCGGCCGATTTCGGCGGGCAGGTCCGGCTGCCGCGCGATACCTACGAAGGGGCCATGGTGGTCGAGGCCTATCCCATGACCGCCTGGGAGGATATCGAAAACTTGCCGCAACCGGATCCCGAAACCGCCGGCAATATCCCCCGGGCTTTGCGTTTTGCCCGGCTGCAGCAGGACCACGGGCTGCCGGTCACGTTCCTGTCCCGCTCACCGTTTACCATGGCGGCGAATATCTGCGGTTTCGAGCTCTTTTTAAAATGGACCCTGAAGGCGCCCGAGCGCTGCCGGCGACTCATGCAGATGGCCCTCGATCACACCCATGCCGTGCTGGCCCGCTGGGCCGGGCTTTTCGGGGCGGACAACCTCTTTGTCTGGATGACCTCTCCGGGGGAGTCCAACCAACTGATCGCCCCCCGGTTGTTCGAGCGCCTGGCGCTGCCCTACCATATCGCCTATCACGACCGGCTGCGCTCTTTGGGCATCCGCCGCTTCGGCCTGCATATCTGCGGCGAACAGAACAGGAACCTTCCGGCCCTGGCCGAGGCCGCCCCGTGGCCCCACCCGAGCATCCTGAGCGTGGGCACCGAGATCGAGCTGGAAACGGCGGCCCGATTTTTTCCCAGGGACATCATTTACGGCAACATCGACCCGGTAACCCTGCGCACGGCCAGTGCGCAAGCGGTTTACGACCTGTGCCGCACCAGCCTCGAAAAAGCGAGGCGGATCGAAGGCGGTTTCATCCTCGGTCCCGGTTGCGAGCTTTCCCCCTGGACCCCGCCGGAGAACCTGCACGCCATGACCCGGGCGGTCGAGGCTTGCGGGCACTGATCCCATGATTGCCCGCCAAGCCGCCCAAAAATTGACTGGCCTGCTGGGGCCGCATCGCTTTCTGACCGCCAGGGAAGATTGCGCCTGCTACGCTTTTGACGCCGCCTGCACGGCCGACCTGCCCGATGCGGTGGTCTTTCCCCACGACACCGGCGAGGTCGCGGCCGTCATGGCCATCGCCGCCGAACACCGGATCGCGGTGGTTCCCAGAGGCGCCGGCACCGGCCTGACCGGCGGGTCCGTACCCCTGGCCGGGGGGCTGGTGATGGTGATGACCGGTTTCAACCGGATTTTGAGCATCGATCCCCAGAACTTTCTGGCGGTGGTGGAACCCGGGGTGACCAACGCCGCACTGGATGCCGCCGCCGCGCGGCATGGGCTTTTCTACCCGCCCGATCCGGCCAGCCTCAGCGTTTCTTCCATCGGGGGCAACATCGCCGAAAACGCCGGCGGCATGCGCGCGGTGAAATACGGGGTGACCCGGGACTTCGTCATGGGGCTGGAGCTGGTCCTGCCCAACGGCGACATCGTCCATACCGGCTCCAAATGTATCAAGGACGTGGTCGGCTATGATCTGACCCGGCTCTTTGTCGGCTCCGAGGGGACCCTGGGGATCATCTGCCAGGCGATCCTGAGACTGGTGCCGCGGCCCGAATCGAAGCAGCTTCTGACCGCGGTCTTCGATGCGCCCGCCCGGGCCGCCGCCAGTGTGCCGGCCATCGTGCAGGCCGGGATCATGCCCAGCGCCGTCGAGTTCATGGATCACCATTGCATCGCCGCCGTGGAGACCTATGCCCCCATGGGGCTGCCGGCCGGTGCGGCCACCTTGCTGATCATCGAGGTCGACGGCCGGACAGACGCGATAACCGCCGATCTGGAAATCATCCGCGGGATTTGCCAGGCGAACGGGGCCCTGGATATCCGCCTGGCCCGGGATCAGGCCGGCCAGGAGAATCTCTGGCGCTCCAGGCGGGCGGTGCATTCGGCACTGGGGCAACTGCGGACTCACTGGGAAGAAGAGGATATCGCGGTTCCCATCTCGCGCCTGCCGGACATGATCGCCGTGCTGGAAAAGATCGGGGCCCGGCACAGGGTCCTGGTGGCCAGCTTCGGCCACGCCGGAGACGGCAATATCCATATCAGTATCGCCGAGGAGGATCGCGCCACGCCGGCCGGAGCCGTCGCCGCGGCCAGGCGGGAAATCCTGGAGGCGACGGTGGCCATGGAGGGGCGCATCGCGGCCGAGCACGGGATCGGTCTGATCAAACGCGAAAAAATCGGCTGGAACCTCGACGCGCCGACCCTGGGATTGATGCAGGGCATCAAGCGGCTCATCGATCCGCAGGGGATCCTCAATCCCGGCAAGATCTTTCCGTGCGAAAAGCGCAGTTAGCCAGGAAACCGGGGCACCCCAACCGGCAGCGCGATCAGCGGCGGCCTTCGAGAATACCCGGATTCAGGATATGATGAGGGTCGGCGGCCGTCTTGAAGGCCCTGACCAGATCGAAGGCGGCCTCACCGTACTTTTGCCTGAAAAACGGCGTGCGCCGGCCGAACTGGCCCCACTCACCGCCGCAGGTATCGTACTTGAGGTTCAGTTCCGCTTCGCGCTGGAACAGTTCGTCCAGGGCTGCCGCACGTCTGTCGTCCGCCCAGGCGCGTGGAAAGACAAAGGAGGGATGGAAGGTCAGGGCCCCGATATGGCCGAAGAGGTGGTTTTGCAGTTCACCGAGCAGCGGCAATGAACGGTTGAAATGCACCGCATCGTCCATGGCCGCCTCAAGTTGGGCCAGGTTTGCCACGACCTCGGCCGAGTTGAGCACGCCGCCGCCCTCTTGCAGCAGATACGATCCGATTACCTCCCGGGCCGCGACGATCTTATGCCAGGCGGCCTCATCCTCGATGCGCTGCACCTGCCGGGCCCCGGCCCCGGAAAAGACCTCCAGCATCCGGTCGATCTTGGCCGCGGCTCCCTGGCGATCGGCGCTGACGGCGCCGAACATCACCACAGCCCCCGCGGGAGGCGTCATGTTGCGGATGCGGTACCCGATGCGGGCCACCGGCTCATCCATCATCTCCATGAACAGCGGCGGCGGGAGCCTGCGGGCAAAGATCAGGCCGACCCCGCGGGCCAGTTTGCCGAGATCGTCGAACACGGCCAGCCCATGGGCCTCGCACCCCTTGGGGACCAGGCGCATGCGGATGCGCGTCACCACCCCCAGCAGGCCGTCGCTGCCGACGAAAAACTTGGTCAAATCCGTACCGGCGATCCGGCGCAGCCCCTTGGAGCCGGTCTGGATAATCTCTCCTGTGGGCAGCACCACCTCAAGGCCGAGGACATAGTCCCCCGGTTTGCCCAGGCAGGCATCGACGATATGACCGCTGGTGTTGTTGCACACCAGCCCGCCCATGGAGGCGATCACCCGGCTTCCCGGCCAGACCGGCAGGAAACAGTCGACGGCCTCCAGGGCCTGGCCCACCGCCGCCGCCGTGATGCCGGGCCCGCATTCGAAATACCCGCAGGCCTCATCGATAGCCAGATCCCGCATGCGGTGGGTGTTGAGCACGATTCCCGGGCAGTGCGGCCGGGAATGGCCGATGAGGGAAGTTCCCGATCCCCGGACGAAGACCGGGACCCGCAGGCGGTTGGCCAGCTCGAGAATCCGGGCGACCTGCCGTGTCTCCACCGGCATTACCACCGCGTAGGGCAGCGATTCTTTGGCGACTTCGAGCCCCAGGGGGGTTGTCGCGTTTTTCATCCCTTCGAAGACGCCGGTCGCCACGTATCGAGGGGTGACGATTCGCTCCAGTTCGGTGATCAAATGCCGTATTTCGGTTGCCGTCAGTGGTGTCATTTTTCAAGGCGGCCGGCTGCCAGGCAGCGCCGCGGGGGCAACGTCAATGGTATCCCAGGAGCGACGGTACCCAGAGGGTGAAAAAGGGGACGTAGCTCACCAGCAGCAGCACGCCGATCTCCACAAAAACAAAAACCATGATCTCCCTGCACAAAGCTTCAAACTTCACGTCGGCCAGGGCCGATACGACAAACAGGATTTGGCCCATGGGCGGGGTGATCAGTCCGATGACAAGGTTGATGATCACGATCATGCCGAACTGGTAGGGATGGATGCCCAGGTTGGTGGCCACCGGGGCAAAAACCGGCGCCAGGATCAGAATCGCCGGGTACATGTCGAGAAACATGCCGGCGATGAGGAACACGGCGTTGACCACCAGGATGAACCCGACGGTCCCCAGCGGTTCCACGAGGTTGCCGAGCTTGAGCGCCGTCTGCTCGAAGGAGATGACGATGCCGAAGGTGGTCGAGGTGCCGATGAGGACCATCACCACGGCGGAAATGACCCCGGCGCGCACGAACATTTCCGGCAGGTCCGCCAGTTTGATCTCCCGGTAGACGAAAAAACCGATGATGAAAGAATAGATGACGGCAACGGCGGCCGCCTCGGTGGCGGTGAAGACCCCCCCGAGGATGCCGCCCAGGATGATCACCGGCGCCATGATGGCCAGAAGCGCATCCTTGACCGAAAGCCAGAAAGCCCGCATGCCGAGCCCGGCATCGCTCTTGGGGTAACGGCGGCGCAGCGAGATGATATAGCAGGTGAACATCAAGGCCAGGCCGACCAGGATCCCGGGCAGCATGCCGGCGGCAAACAAGCCGGCGATGGAGGTGCCGCGCACCACCATTACATAGATGATCACCACCAGGCTCGGCGGGATGATCGGCCCGATGCAGGAAGAAGCCGCGGTCACGGCGGCCGAGAACATCTTGTCGTACCCGTTTTTGACCATCATCGGGATTTCCACCGAGCCCAGGGCCGTGGCGTCGGCGGTGGCCGCTCCGGTGATCCCCCCGAAGAGCATGCTGGCCACCACGTTGCCCAGGGCCAGCCCGCCGCGGATATGCCCGACGCAGTTGACCGAAAAGCGCAGCAGCCTTTCGGTCAATCCCCCGGCGGCCATCAGTTCTCCGGCCAGGATAAAGAAAGGCAGGCACAGCAAGGGAAAGCTGTCCATCCCGCCGAACATTTTCTGCGGCA
Source organism: Desulfobacterales bacterium (assembly GCA_963668645.2). Taxonomy (GTDB): domain Bacteria; phylum Desulfobacterota; class Desulfobacteria; order Desulfobacterales; family UBA2174; genus UBA2174. The sequence continues at coordinate 106,945 of CAXXWC010000015.1, read as the reverse complement.
GAATGGTCAAGGGCATGCCCATGTTCATCAGGGCCAGCGTGCCGGCAAGACCCATGGCCCAGGCGATGGGCATGCCGATGATCATCCCCACCGCCATGGTCCCGAAAAGTATCGTCAGCGTCATGACCGCCCACCGCTATGATCAATTGGCGACATGTCGGCGGCCTTCGCTTGCGGCCGCCGGCATGCCGGGTCGGATAGCGCCTGTTTGATTTCCACCACGAATCGTTCGGCCTGGGTCAGGACCATCAGCCCGAAGGCTGCGGGGATCGCTGCGTAGACATAGAACATGCGCATGTCCAGACTGGCCGAATGCTGGGTCCATCCGCCGGCGGCGTAAATTCCCCCCTGCCATGCGCCGATGGCGAAAAAGAAGAGTACCGCCAGGTGAATCGCCAGCACCACGACGACCTGCGCGCTTCCGCTGAGCCTTGAACGCAGGGCCTCCACGCTGACGTGCATTCCTTTTTGGCTGGCGTAAACAGAGCCCAGGGAGGTCACCCAGACCAGCATGTAGCGGGCCAGTTCCTCCACCCAGCTGAGCGAATTATGAAACCCGTACCTGAGGATCACCTGGACAAAGACGATGATGGTCATCGACGGGACGATGGTGATCATCCCCAGCCGGCACAGCGCCAGAACCGCTTTATTGATTTTCCACATAACCTACCTGCGACCGATAGACCGTCGCTGGGGACGGGCGCCGCTGGGGGCCCGTCTCCCGTAATCCTCCAGGCCGGATGGCCGCGCTACTCGACAAGTTGCTTTTCCACATCGGCCACGGCCTTCAGCGCCTTGTCGACCCACTGGTCGCCGATTTTCTTGCGCGTCCACTCGATCATCGGATCACGCATGGCCGTACGCCACTGGGCGCGTTCCTCGGGCGTGACGGTATAGATCGTCACGCCCTTGTTTTTGAGGCTTTCGCCGAAAAGGTGGGCCCCGTAAAGCATCATGGCGCGATGGAAGTCCGAAGCCTGGTTGGCGGCGTCTGCCACCAGAATCCGGTCTTCGGGCGAAAGCTTCTGCCAGAACTTTTCGCTGGCGGCCATGACGCCCACCAGATAGACGATGTCCGCCTGGCAGATGTACTTGAGCCCCTGGTCGAGCTTGAACATCTCCACGGTGGGGATGAGGGTGTAGGCCCCGTCCACCACCCCCTGCTGCAGCGCCATGTAAAGCTCGCCGTAGGGGATCGGCGTGGAAGACGCACTGAGCAGTTCGGTCATCACGACATCGTTGTTCTGCTCTCGGGTGCGGATCTTTTTGCCCTTGAGGTCTGCCGGTACCCGGATCGGTTCGCCCGAGGTCATGTAGTTCATGAAGGTCTCGGTGCCCCAGCGAAAGATTCGCACACCGGTCTTTTTCAGGACCAGGGCGCTCAGTTCATTGCCGAACGGGCCGCTCATCACCCGGTTGGCCACCGTATGGTCCCGGAAGAGAAAGGGGATCTGGTAGACGAGGCACTCGGGCACGAAGTTGGCCAGAATGGAAGCCGGATAGGCACTCATGTCGAGGGCACCGCTTTGCATCATCTCGAAAGCGTCCTTGTCACCGCCGATTTGCCCATTGGGAATGATGGTCACCTCGATGCGGCCGCGGGAACTCTTTTCGACGACGGTCTTGAACATCTGGGCTTTGGAGTTTGAGGAGCCGAAATTGCCGTTGCACTTTTCCATGTCGAGCACCAGCGGCGGGTCCCATGAAGCGATGCGAATCTTGACCGGTGCCTGGTCTGCCCATGCCGGCATCGCGGTGAAAGCGGCCAGAATCAGCAGGGCGGTGACGATACATGCCGTACGCGTTGTCTTCATCTCATTCTCCCCATTTTAAGGTTTATCGTTAGACCAGTAACAAGATTTTGAATAAAGAACCCCCTTCCGATGCCGCCCGTAAAGCCGGTTCGGCTGAGGCAAAAAGGGTCTGTTATCAAAAAACGGATGAAAAGTCTTTACCAAAGCACAGCCGCCAGCAGTTCCCGATGAAACAAAAATGGCTGGGGAATCAGGGTTGGCCGCGGAACGCCGCTACCGGCTCGAAAGCGCGTCTTTACTCTGCATTCGGAGTCCGGCGCTCCCGAGTTTCTAAGGTGGGGCCTTTGTTTTCACGGGACCGGCCTTATTTGAGAAACACGGTGCCGGCCGATCCTTCCACGGCGGCTTCGATGGCTCCGATGGCGGTGATAACCGCCCGGCGGCCGCCGCCTTTGACGAATTGAAAGGCCGCTTCGACCTTCGGGCCCATGGAACCTTGGGCAAAGCAGCCCGCCGCGATGTAACCTTCGGCCTCGGTGCTGCGCATTTCGCGGATCAGGGTCTGGGCCGGGGTGCCGAAACCGAGCATGACCCCGTCGACGTCCGTTGCGATGATCATCGTGTCCACCCCGGTTTCCAGTGCCAGGCAGGCACTGGCCAGATCCTTGTCGATCACCGCGTCCACCCCGTTGAAGGCACGCCCCTTGCGCACCACCGGGATGCCGCCCCCGCCGCAGCAGATCACGATGAAATCCAGGGCGATCAACCTTTCGATCTCCCGCTTTTCGACGATGGTCAGGGGCTTGGGCGAGGCGACCACGCGCCGGAACCCTTTGGGTGTCGCCACGGTGGGGTACGGCAGGCTGGCTGCCTGCGCGGCGCTGAATCCCGGCCCGATCTGCTTGGTGGGGCTGTTGAAGGCCGGATCGTTTTCGTCGACCACCACATAGGTGATCAGGCTGACCAGGGGTCTGAGGTCGATGCCCAGATGCATCAACTCTTCGTCCAGGGTCGACTCGATCATGTAGCCGATCTGCCCCTCGGTCTGGGCCACCAGGATCTCCAGCGGCATCTTGGGCACGGCGCTGCAGGCCTCCTGCTGGAGCAGCAGATTGCCGACCTGGGGGCCGTTGCCGTGGGTGATGATGATCTTGTAGCGCTGGGAGAGCCTCGCGATCTGGCGCACGGGGAGCCGCAGGTTGGCGAACTGCTGTTCGATTGTCCCGTCCTGCCCTTTTTTGATCATTGCGTTGCCGCCCAGTGCGATCAGCAGGATCTCTGTTTTTGAATGCTCCGGCATGCCGCGTCCTCCTTGCCGGCCCAAGCGGGCGGCCGGGCATGGGTTGCCGGCGCCTTGCGGGGGCCATCGCCGGCAAGGCCAGGTTCCCGGCGTTCAGCGGATAAGCCCGGGGTCTGTCCTCAGGTCGCCAGACGCTCCCTGATCAGCGTTTGCAGATCCGGCTGGCCGTTGTCTCGGTATTCATAGCGGATCCGGACGACGGGCTTTTCGATCCGCAGCAGCTTGGTCAGATCGATGGGCGTGGCCGACAGCACCAGATCGCAATCCGTGCCGTTGATGGTCGTCTCAAGATCGGCCACCTGTTGCGGGCTGTAGCCCATGGCGGGCAGCACCGTACCGATCTCCGGGTAGTTGGCGAAGGTTTCTTTCAGACTGCCCGCCAGATAGGGGCGCGGATCGACCAGGGCGGCGGCGCCGAAGCGTCTGGCGGCAATCACGCCGGCTCCATAACGCATGCCGCCGTGGGTCAGCGTGGGGCCGTCCTCGATCACCAGCACCCGTTTGCCTGCGATGATCCGCTCGTTTTCGGGGATCACGGCCGAATCGGCCAGAACGATCCGTGCCCGGGGGTTGTGGCGCCGGATCGTTTCACAAACCTGGTCGACCTTCTCCTTTTGGGCGCTGTCGACCTTGTTGACCACGGCGATATCGGCCAGCAGCATATTGGTCTCACCCGGGTGATAGCGGGTTTCATGGCCGGCCCGGTGCGGATCGAAGACCACGATGTGGATGTCCGGCTTATAAAAAGGGGTGTCGTTGTTGCCCCCGTCCCAGACGATGACATCGGCTTCTTTCTCCGCGGCGCGCAGGATCTTCTCATAGTCGACCCCGGCGTAGATCACCGCTCCGGCGGCCACTACCGGTTCATACTCCTCTCTTTCTTCGATGGTGCAGTTGTGAAGCTGGAAATCCTCATAAGCGGCAAACCGCTGGACCACCTGCCGGGTCAGATCCCCGTAAGGCATCGGATGTCTCACCGCCACGACCCGCTTGCCCATGCCTTGCAGGATTTCGATCACCTTGCGGCTGGTCTGCGATTTGCCGCACCCGGTGCGCACCGCACAAACGGAGATCACCGGGCGGCTGGAAGTCAGCATGGTATAGGAGGCGCCGATGATGATGAAATCCGCCCCGGCGGCCGTCACCACGGACGCCTTGTGCATCACCTCCAGGTGGGAGACGTCGCTGTAGGAAAACGCCACCAGATCCACCCCGTGCTCCCGGATCAGGTCGGCCAGCCGGTCGTCCCGGTAAATGGGAAGGCCTTGCGGATACATGGATCCGCAAAGCGCGGCCGGATATTTTCGGCCATCGATGTCGGGGATCTGGGTGGCGGTGAACCCGACCACGCGGTAGCGGGGGTTGTCCCGGAAATAGACGTTGAAATTGTGAAAATCGCGCCCCGCGGCGCCCATGATGATCACTTTTTCCATCATTCTCCCACTCCGGCCGGAAATCTGCGATTTTCATCCCCCCGATGCACCGGCCTGCCTGCCGGGCGCCTCAGGTTCCCAGGGTGGCCACCATGACCGCCTTGATGGTATGCACCCGGTTTTCAGCCTGGTCGAAGACCACGGAGGCATCCGACTCGAACACCGCCTCGGTCACTTCCATGGCCTCCAGCCCGAAGGCCTGGTACATCTTCTCGCCGATGCCGGTCTCGCGGTTGTGAAAGGCGGGCAGGCAGTGCAGGAATTTCACATCCGGGTTGCGGGTCATGGCCATGACCCGCTCGTTGACCTGATAGGCCTTGAGCAGTTCGATGCGTTCGGCCCAGACCGTCTCGGGCTCGCCCATCGACAACCAGACATCGGTATAGATGAAATCACAGTCGCAGACCCCCTCGGCCAGATCGTCCGTCACGCAGATCTTGCCGCCGCCGGCCGCGGCGATCCGGCGTGCCGTCTCGACTATTTCCGCATCGGGGGCCAGGGCCGCCGGGCTCACCAGCCGGAAGTCGAGCCCGGTCTTTGCGCTGCCGATCATCAGTGAACGGCCCATGTTATTGCGCCCATCGCCGAGATAGGCGAGCTTCAGCTCGCGCAGGGGGCGGCTTGAGTGTTCCATCATCGTCATCAGGTCGGCCAGTACCTGGGTCGGATGAAATTCATCGGTGAGACCGTTCCATACCGGCACGCCCGCATAGCGCGCCAGAAGTTCCACCCGCGCCTGGCCGAAACCGCGGTACTCGATGCCGTCGTACATCCGGCCCAGAACCCGGGCCGTGTCCTTCAGCGACTCCTTGTGCCCCATCTGGGAACCGGTGGGGCCGAGATAGGTCACATAGGCGCCCTGGTCGTAGGCGGCCGTCTCGAAGGCGCAGCGGGTGCGGGTGGAGCTTTTCTCGAAAATCAGGGCGATCTTCTTTCCGCTGAGCCGCGGCTGTTCGGTTCCGGCGCGCGTAGCCTTCTTGAGCGACCGTGCCAGGTCGAGCAGGTAAAGGATCTCTTCCTCAGAGAAGTCGAGCAGTTTTAAAAAGCTTCTGCCTTTCAGATCACAGGCCATGACGTTGCTCCCTGTCGTACTTGCAGCTTCAGACTGCACTTTTCGGATTCGGTTGCGGGTATCCTGGCAGGCCGATACGCGTTATTCACCGGCCGGCCGCTTGGCTCATTGCGCGATCACCTGTCGTACCTGCTCCAGGGCCCATTCGATTTCGGCCGGCTTGATCACCAGCGGTGGTGCAAAACGGATGGTGTGCTTGTGGGTCTCCTTGCACAGCAGTCCCCTTGTTTTGAGCGCTTCACAATACCTGCGGGCGTCTCCTGCTTCGGGGTAAAACTCCATCCCGATCAGCAGCCCCTTGCCGCGGATCTCTTTGATCAGCGGGTTGCGGATCTGCTTGAGACCGTCGAGCAGCAGGGCCCCCATCTCGGCGGCATTTTCGATCATGCCTTCCTCCACGAGCACTTTAAGCGCCGCTCGGGCCACGGCGCAAGCCAGGGGATTGCCGCCGAAGGTCGAGCCGTGCTCACCCGGTTGCAGCACCCCCATCACCTCGGTGTTCGAAAGAACGGCCGATACCGGGTAAAATCCGCCGGACAGCGCCTTGCCCACCAGGGTCAGATCGGCCTCGATGCCTTCGTGCTCTTCGGCCAGCAGTTTTCCGGTGCGGCCCAAACCGGTCTGGATCTCGTCGAGGATCATCACCAGGTTGTGGGCATCGCAGATCTGCCGGGCCCGTTTCAAATACCCTGCCGGTGGAATGATGACCCCGGCTTCGCCCTGGATCGGTTCGACGAGCAGGCCGACCGTATTGGGCGTGACGGCCGCTTCAAGAGCCCCGGCATCGCCGAAGGGGACCGTTTTGAATCCCGGTGTGAATGGACCGAAGCCGGTCCTGGCGCCCGGATCGGTGCTGAAGCTGACGATGGTGATGGTGCGGCCGTGGAAATTGTCCTCGCAAACGATGATTTCCGCCTGGTCTTGCGGGACCCCCTTTACCTCGTAGCCCCATTTGCGCACGACCTTGATGGCGGTCTCCACCGCCTCGGCGCCGCTGTTCATCGGCAGCACCTTGTGCGACCGGGTCAGGGCGCAAAGCTCCTGGTACAAGGCCCCGAGCTGATCGTTCCTGAACGCGCGCGAAGTGAGGGTCAGCTTCCGGGCCTGGTCCACCAGGGCCTGCATGATTCTGGGATGGCAGTGGCCCTGGTTGACGGCCGAGTAGGCGGAGAGACAATCGAGGTATTTGCGTCCCTCCACATCCCAGACCCAGACCCCCTCTCCCCTGGCCAGAACCACGTCCAGCGGCTTGTAGTTATGGGCGCCGAGGGTATCTTCCAGTTTGATGTAGGCCTCTGTTCCCATGCGATCCTCCCACTATAGGACTTAGGGTGAGTGTTGGATGGCTGTTTGCGGCAACTCCGAAAGCACCTCATCCAGGGCGGAAAGGAAACCGTTTCACCTCTACGCTTTCGGGTGGGGTCTGGCAGGGCATCGCAGCGTTTTCTCCTGGTTGATCCTACAATCGCCATGTCGCCTTGCATCCGGGAGCATCCACCGCAAGGGGCTCTGGCAGGGTATGGCATGGGAAAAAAGATCCCATTGGCCAACCCGCAGGCCATTTCATTCAGGCAAACATCGTGTCAATTATCAGTTTTTTAGTGTTTGCGGTATGTTGTGCGCAACTGAACCGCAGCCCTCCTCTTCACCTTTGATCAAGTCCGGCGTGGTGAATAAGAAAGCATCTGCATTCCGGATAGTTACACCATTGATACATTCCTGCATAGCATTATTCAACCCCAGGCGGTTTTCCTTTTCTGCGAATTGCGGTTTTCAGGGGTATTTTCAAGGCCTGGCCGGGCGCTCCGGCCGCGGGAGGCTGCAAAAATGTTCAGCATCGCAGCCCCAATAGCGAAGCGTTATATGAAAGAAGGTAGATTTGTTGTAGGATCGATGGCCCCCGAGGTCATGGCGGCGGGAGCCTTTCTCTATGCGGAGAGGGGAGGTCGCCGACCTTTTTGAAGGGCGGACTGGCCAACGCCGGGAAGATGGATCGAGGAAACGATGAAGAAAAGCGTATCTTATGTCGCGCAGGTTCCGCTTGCTGCTCTCATACCGTAAACCGGAACCTGCTCAAAGACGCCATGAGGCATATCACCCGATTTGCCGGTGCATGGTAGCGATGTCCGCGCCAAAAAGACCGCAGATGGTAAAACCCGCCGATGATCACCTGCCCGGCCGGCGCACAGGGATGGACAGGCCGCAAGTTTACCTGTGAGAGGAACAGCCTTGATGGAAATGAATGCCTTGGATCGTAAAGCTCTCGTCGCTGAACTGGGAAAAATCGTATCGGACCGATACGTGTCGCCCAGTCCCTTCGAGGGGATGAAAAACGCCACGACCCCGCTGGGGCTTCACGTAGAAGAGACGACGCTCCCCTATGCCGTTGCCATGCCGGCCAACAGCCAGGAGATTTCCCGGATTCTCAAGCTTGCCAACCGGGAACGGGTCCCGGTCTTTATCCGGGGGGCGGGTACTTCGCTGATCGGCCAATCGCGGCCGCATCGATCCGGGATCATCATCAATACCCATCGCATGAAGCGGCTGACCATTCACCAGGAATACGGCTATTTCGAATGCGAGGCCGGTATCACTGCGGCCAAGGTGGGAGATGCCCTGGGGCGGGTCGGTTGTTTCCTGCCGGTCTAGCCGGGAAGCCGGGTTGTCGCCACCATGGGGGGGCTGGTCTGCAACAAAGCCAACGGGCATATCATCGATGTCTGTATGGGCAAGCCTGCCGATTATATCCTCGGGCTGGAAGCCGTGCTGCCGGACGGCCGGATCATTGAAACCGGTACCAAGGGCCTGCGGCGCATCGCCGGCACGGATCTGGCCAAGTTCTTCGTGGGCAGTGACGGCATCATGGGGGTGGTGGTGGTGATGTTCGGAACCGCCAGCGCCAGTGCCCGGGGGGCCGCCGAAAAGAGTGCCCGGCTGCTGGAGATATTTTCGGATGAGGGGCCAGCGCCATGCAGCTGGTGGAGGATGAGCCGACCTGGCACAAAATCGTCACCACCCGGGAGGTGATCGGGTCCTATCTGCGCCAGCAGATCGATGGCCTGCTCAGTTCGGCCGAGTTGGTCAGCAATCTGGGCCAGCTCGAGGAGGCCATGGACGAGATGTTCAGGAGGGAAATGGAGCTGAACATCAAGTATGACACCTGCGGCGGGGGAATGGGGCCAGTTTGCCCACCGCACGCTGTTTTTCAAGGAGAAATACGGCGAAACGGGCTTCAGCCTGGTCAAAGCCTTTAAAAAGGACGTCGATCCCAACAATATCTTGAATCCGGGCATCCTGGAAGGATACCGATGACGGCGGCGATGTTGCAGTCGTGCCGCCGAAATATTTCACGAGAATAGGGGAACGTATGGCGGAAGATGCTTATCTCGCGGCGATCGAAGAAAAGATCGAAGCGGTGGTCGACAAATGCTGGAACTGTAATTTCTGTTTTTCCGTTTGCCCGAATTATCAATCAAGCCGGGGATTTCAGACCCAGGGGCCGTCCGGCATGACCCAATCGCTGCGCTATGCGCTGCGCTGGAATCGATTCGATGCCGAGGCCGGCAGGGACCTGCGCCGGATCGTCTATGCCTGCACGACCTGCAACGCCTGCGTCAACGCCTGCAAGGATATGAGCTCAGGGGTCTTGCTGCTCGACGCCATCATGGCCGGGCGCGAACTGCTGGTTGAAAAACAGATCGGGCCGTTGCCGCGGCAGGGCAAATGCCTGGAGGAGATATTCAAGGTTGGCAACCCGTACGGCAAGCCGTCGAAAAAACGCCTGGCTTGGTGCCGGGACCTGGGCGTCCTCTTCCTGCCCGAAGCCCAAGCCGAAGTCCTGCTCTATGTGGGCTGCGCCGCCGCCTATGATCCGGATCTTCGCGATGCCGTGACCAGCCTCATCAGGATCCTGCAAGCCTTCGGCGTCGATTTCGGCATGCTGGAAGACGAAAGCTGCTGCGGGGATCCGGCCCGGTTCCTGGGAGATGCCGCCCTGTTTCAGGAAGTGGTGGCGCAAAACGGGGAAAAGATCAAAAAAAGCGGGGTGCGAACCATCGTCACGGTCTCCCCGCATTGCTATCATGCCCTTGCCCATCATTACCCGGACCTGCCGCGGACGGTGGATGTGGTACATTACACCGAATTTTTATACCGCCTGTTCAGCACGCGGTCTCCCGAGTGGCCCGGGGAGCAGGATTTTTGCGTGACCTACCATGATCCTTGCTATCTGGGCAAACACAACGGTATTTACGACCCGCCGCGCAAACTGATCGACGCCATTCCCGGTGTGCGGCGCGTCGAGATGCCCCTTTGCGGGCCGGACAGCCTCTGCTGCGGCGGAGGGGGCGGCAGGATGTTCGACGAAATCGAAGAGGAACGGCGATTATCCGATATGCGGGTCGAACAGGCCCTGGAGACCGGCGCCCGGATTCTGGTGACGGCCTGCCCCTGGTGCCTGACCATGCTGAGCAACGCCGCCAGGGACACGGGCCCGGGCCGGCGCATGGAGGTCCGGGATATCGCCCAGGTGTTGTGGGCGGCGCTGCAGCCGTCAGCGCCGCATGATCCATGATCCATGATCCACGGCTCCGCAAGGGGAGCCCGAAAGCACAGGGAGGCAAGGCAGAAATGAATTTTACCGATTCACACGCTCATCTCGACGAACTGTCGTGGAACGCTTTACAGCAGATGTACCTGGCCGGGGTCCGGCGGGTGGTCTCACCGGTGCAACTGGCCGGCGGCAGGCCGGTGAGCTGCGAGACGATCCGGGATGTGTGGGATTACCTTTTCGATGTGCAGTTCGCCCGGGCCAAGGAGCATTTCATTCAACCGTATGCCATGATCGGCATCAGCATGGTGAGCACGCCGAGAAACGATCCGGCCGCCCTTTACGACCTGCTGCCGCAATATCTGAACCGTCCCGAGGTGGTGGCCATCGGCGAGATCGGAATAGAGCCCAATTCCGACACCTGCAAGGATCTCAAACAGCAGGAGGGCTTTGTCCGGAAACAGTTGGAGATTGCCGTCAAAACGGGGGTCCGTGTCGATTTTCACGTTCCCAACGCACCGGCGTTAAAAAAGGAAAACACGAAAAGGATGCTGGATCTGTGTGCAGAGTACGGCCTGCCCTTTGACAAGGTCATCGTGGATCACTGTTCGGACGCCAATATCGCCATGGTGCTGGAGGCCGGGGCATGGGCCGCCATCAGCGTGCAGCCCTGGCGCAATATGACGCCTGAGAGGGCTGCGGACATCATCAAAGAACACGGGTGCCAACGGGTGATGGTGGACAGCGACTGTTCCGGGCTGCCTTCGGATCCGCTTGCCGTGCCCAAAACGGCCATGGCATTGAAGCAAAAAGGGGTCTCCGACCCTGAAATTGAAAAGGTCTGCTTTTCCAACGCGGGGGCGGCCTACGGCCTGTGATTCCACCCGGAAGGACTGCGTTCATGGCAGCGTGCAAAGATGGATACGACGTCATCGTCATCGGGGCGGGTATCGCTGGGGCGGCGGCGGCAAGGGAACTGAGCCGGTACGATCTTTCTGTGGCGGTACTGGAAAAAGAAGCGGACGTCTCGTTCGGAACGACCAAAGGCAGCCATGCCATCGTGCATTGCGGCCTTCCCGCGCCCGGGGCCCCGTTGCGCAGCCGGGGGGAGCTGGAAGGCAACCTGATGATGGAAGAGGTCTGCCGGCAGTTGTCGGTGCCGTTTAAAAGGATCGGCAAGCTGCTGGTCGCCTTCGACGCGCGGGAGTGCCAGGCGTTGAAAAAGATCCGGGACGACGCCGTGGCAAACGGCGTTGCCGGAACCGAACTGATCGAAGACCGGCAGCGGCTCCAAGCGATGGAGCCGCAGTTGTCAGAAGCGGTGGTCGCGGCCCTTTACAGCCCCTCGACCGGCGTGACGAGCCCCTGGGGTCTGACCATCGGCCTGATTGAAAACGCACGGGAGAACGGGGCCGAGCTGCACCTGAATGCCCGCGTGGAAGCGGTCCGTAAAACGGTGGCCGGTGATTTTGTGATCGAGACGACCGCAGGCGCTTTCCGGGCGGGGTATGTGATCAATGCCGCCGGTATTCACGCGGACAAAATCGCCCGTATGGTGGGCGACGACAGCCTTCAACTGATAGGTCTGAGGATGCAGCGGATCATCATGGACAAGGCCTGCGCCGGCCGGGTGAACCATCTGGTCAGGGCCTTGGACGGGGAAAGCCCGGTGGGCGATTTCGTCTGCCCCACGGTCGACGGCAATGTCATGCTGGGCTGCGCGGTGGACGAGGTGGCCGACCTGGAAGATGACCGGACCACGGCCGAAGGGCTGAATGGTTGGGTCGTTGCCAACTGTTTGAAACTGATCCCCGGCCTCGAACCGCAAGAAGGGATCAAACCTTTTTGCGGGGTGATCCCCATGGCCGGAGCCGAATTCCATATCCAGCCGGCGCCGGATGCACCGGGCTTTGTCCACCTGGTGCTGGGGGCCTCGGGGTTCACCGCGTCGGTGGCCATGGCCAGGTACCTGGTTCAAAAGGTGATGCCGGCAGTGGGCATGAAGCTCGAGCAACGAACCGACTTCAACCCCTTGCGCAAAGCAAAGCCTTCCATCCATACGCTCGATGACCGGCAGTATGCCCGGCAGATCGCGGAAGATCCCCTCTACGGGCGTATCGTCTGCCGCTGCGAGACCGTGTCGGAAGGCGAGATCGTCGCGGCCGTCCGCAGCGGGGCCACGACGCGCGACGGCGTCAAGTTTCGCACCCGGGCGGGGATGGGACGGTGCCAGAGCAATTTTTGCGGCCATAAGGTTTTGGACATCATGCGCCGGGAACTCGGGGTCACTGCGGATAAAATCACGCGCAATGGAAGCGGGTCTGAGGAAGTCTATCCGGCAATCCCGAAACGGAAGTAAATCATCCGGCAATCGGGCCAGGTTGAAAACATGGACGGAAAAAACAGCGGATATATGGATGTGGCGGTGGTGGGCGGCGGGCCGGCAGGCATCAGCGCCTGTCTGGAACTGTCACGGCGATCGAACCTGAAGATCGGCCTTTTCGAATACGAAGACACATTGGGCGGGATTCCCAGAAGTGCCCACGTTTTTTTCGGCATGCGGGATCAAAAGTGGCTCTATACGGGAGCGGCCTATGCACGCCGGTTGAACGACCTGATCCGCAAGACAGCGGTCGATATCCACACCTGCACAACGGTGCTCGAGGTGGTGCCGGGAACTGCCGGCGAACTGCACCGCATACGGACGGTTTCACCCGAGGGGCTGAAAACCTATGCCTGCCGCTTTTTGCTGCTCGCCACCGGATGCTGCGAAAGCTCCAGGGAAAAACGGTATATTCCCGGCACCCGTCCGGCGGGGATCTTCACCACCGGCAGCCTTCAGAAAATGGTCAACCTGCAGCATCTCAAACCCGGCACGCGGGCGGTGATCATCGGCAGTGAACACGTGGCCTTTTCTGCTGCCATGACCCTCAGGCACGCCGGAGTGGACATCGCGGCCATGGTCGAACCGGACAGCGCGGTTCAAACCTATCCCGTCGTCTCGCAGGCCCTGAGCCGGTACCTGGGGTTTCCCGTCTACACCGGCACTTCGGTCAAAGCGGTTGCGGGGGCCAAGCGGGTGGAAGGCATCGAGTGGGTCCGAAACGGCGCGGTCTCTTCCATGGCATGCGATACCCTGGTGGTTACAGGCCAGTTTCTGCCGGATAGCGCCCTGGTCCTGGGCACCGCCATCGAGGCCGAGCCGCTGACCGCGGCACCGGTGGTGGATATGAGCCTGGAAACCTCGCAGCGCAACATTTTCGCGGCCGGCAACATCCTTCGCGGCGCCGACATGCACGATCTATGCGCCCTGGAGGGAAGACGCGCGGCCGGCAGCATTTTGAAGCGGCACCGGTTTCCCGAGCGGCCAAAGGAGGGCGTCATCGCGTTGAGGGCCCAGGCGCCGATCCGATACGTGGTTCCCCAGCGGCTCACGCTCGAGCAGGCCGGAAAATGCCGTACCTCCTGGTTTTCCGCCGGCGTTTCGATCCAGCTGGCCCACACGGTGAAGCGAGCGACCCTGGAAGCTCGCTACGGATCCGAAAGGATTTGGCGCCGCACCTTTTCGACCCTGATCGCCAATTCGCGCATCCCGATTCCGGTGGAAGACTTCGACTGGGAGCGTGTGGATCCAGGTCTCGGGGTAACGCTGACCTGTGCCGTTGGCGACGGCAATCCCGGCAGGTGACGGTTTTTTGCCTCGCTTTTTGAACCGCATCAAAGAAGGAGAGAACCGATGACGTCCCCTGAGGACACCACACCCGACGATCAGGCCCATGTAATTTTACTGTCCGGATTTCTGGGCGCCGGCAAAACCACCCTGTTAAAGGAGATCCTGTCGTGGCACACCGACCTCTCCGATACGGTGGTGATCGTCAATGAATTCGGTGAGGTGGGCATTGACGGCGCCCTGCTGAAGGATGCTGCAACCGATGTTATCGAGATGACCAGCGGTTGTATCTGTTGCACCTTAAAGACCGGTTTGACGCTGTGTTTACGTGATCTATGGGATCGCTTTCACCCGCGCCGGATCTTTATCGAATCCTCGGGTGTGGCGGATCCCGCCGCTGTTCGTGAGGTTCTAAACCAGGAACAGTTGCGTGAAATAATGGTGCTGGAAAAAATCGTGACTGTCTTGGACGCCGATTTCTGGGAGGCCCGGGAAGCCTTCGGCCCGCTGTTCCATAATCAGTTGGAGGCGGCCCACCTTATTTTGCTCAACAAGATCGACCTGCTGGACGAGGATCAGATTCCGCAATATCTGCAGGAGCTGCATGAGTCGATCCCCAACTGCCAGGTCGTTCCCACGCAACACTGCCGGATCGATCCCGAGGCGCTTTGGCTAAAGCCCAAACCCAAGGTGTTCGGTATTATGCCGATGCGGTTTTACCAGCTGCGGCCCCAGGCCGATACGGCCTCAACGGGTGGGGGTGGTGCGGTTGCTGCAGGCGGCGGGGTCGTTGCCGAGGAGGCCGGGTTCAAAGCTTTCTCCTTCGAGAGCGAGCAGCCTTTCAATGTGGATTGTTTTGAGCAGTTTCTGGCGCAGGTTCCGTTTGCCCTTTTTCGAATCAAGGGACCGGTGCGCTACGCGGACAAGACCGTGCTGCTGAATTACGTCGGCGGGCAGGCCGCCTTCAAGGACTGGGACGGCGAGCAGGGCACTCGCCTGGCGTTCATCGGCTGGGGCGTCGAGTCGGACGAAATCATGCCGCGGCTGCAACGCTGCCTTGTTGGGGAGTAAGCGGCAGGAGCGGATAGGGCGCTACTTTGGCACCTCGGCGGATTTGTGGGTGAAGCTGAATTACTAAAGATGCAGCCGTTTCAGCGATGAAGCGGCCCGGGAGGTAGAAATCGCCATGCTGCCCCTTGACGTCCCCTTTCTGCCCGATGCCTCCTACGTGCGCTTTCTGGAAAAGCTGGGGTCGCAGATCCACGCCGTTCACTTCGGGCTGTACGATCCGTCTCTGTGCGATGCGCGCGTGCGGCTGCGCCGCCTATCGCCGCAGGACCTGGCCGTGCATCTCGATCGCCTGCCTGGCCCGAAGAAATATCTCCTCGCCAACGGCCGTTTTCAGCCGGCCGACCTGTACCGCGGCGAAAAATCGATGCGCCGGATCATCGAAGGGCTGGAACAACTTTCCGGCGCCGGCCTCCTTGACGGCATCATCTTCGCCGACAGCTACCTGCTCACCGCACTGGCCGATGCCGCACCGGAGCTGGCCGGCCGCCTGGAAGCCGTGCCGAGCATCAACTTCGGCATCGACAGCGTGGGCAAACTGGAATCCTTGCTGGAGATGATCTCCGCCAGCGGTTTCCGGGAGCCGGGAAAGATTCCGCTGGACCGCAGCCTCAACCGCCGCCCCGGGACCCTTGCGGTCATCAGCCGGGAGATCCGCCGGCGCTGGCCAACAATGAAGATCGAACTGCTGGCCAATGAGGGCTGCCTTCCACACTGCCCCTACCGGTCCACCCATGAAGCCCTCATTGCGGCGGCCAACCTCGGCATGGGCGTCGACACCCACCGCCTCAACCGCGACCTGGCCTGCATCCGGGTCCTGGAGCGGGAACCGCACCGAATCTTCGCCTCGCCCTTCATACGGCCTGAAGACACAGGACGCTACGGCCAATCGGCCGACATCATCAAGGTCTGCGGGCGGACCCTGGGTCCGGGTTTTCTGGTGCGATCGGTAGGCGCCTACGCAGCGGGCGTCTTCCGAGGCAACCTGCTCGATTTGCTCGATGCGGCTCACTGGATGGCAGGGCGTTGGGAAATCGACAACGAGGGGCTCCCGGACGACTTTGTTGATGTTCTGAGCACCGTGCAACCCCTCGATGCCGCCTGCCGGGCACTGTGGCAGCGCCACGCCCGCCTCAAGCCCTGGCGGTTCGCCACGCTTGGCGATGTCCCCGGCGGCTGTATTGAAGAGGCGTAAAGGGAAATTGCCTCTCCGTTCGAATCCCGTAGTTGGGCGATAGGATTTTTAGCTTTTTCAATAAACTTTCTTAATTTGTCGATTCGCTATATTTTGTTGTTGAGGCATGTTCATATTTTTTGTATGGTATTGCCGTTTTGGCTGGCAAAAGATGATGTTTTCGTAAAAAGTCCAGAAACCGTCATGCCGGACTTGATCCGGCATCCAAAAGCCTATGTAATTACTGGATTCCTGCTTTCGCAGGAATGACGTACGAAAGGCAAATGGGACTTTTTACGAGGTAATCAAAGATATCAATCCCGTCTTGCCGTGGGAGTTCCGGTCCCCTTCGCTGGCCGTCAGTAGGAGCGTTGTTTAAAAGTCGCTTAACTTCGCGATAGTAAGAACGCTGCGGCAAACGGAATCGCCCATGCTGATTCTTGGGAAAAGCGGCTTAATCGCTGGTGGATCATTTGATTGGCCGGTGCAGCGCGATTAAAATCCTCCGTTATCAAGAGGACTTGCAACGGCTGCCAAGTTAGTGTCCATCACGTGAGTGTAAATTTCGGTGGTTTTCACGTCCGAATGGCCCATCAATTCCTGGACCTGCCGGATGTTGACACCGTTTTCCAGCAGATGGGTGGCAAAGCAGTGCCGAAAGGTGTGGCAACTGACCCGTTTTGTGATGCCAGCCCGTTCCACTGCGATTTTGACCGCCTTTTGGAGGCCGGATTCCATAACATGGTGGCGGCGCAACACCCCGGTATACGGATCGGTAGAGAGATTTTTGGAGGGAAAAACATATTGCCAGCGAAATTCTTTCCCGGCCTTAGGGTATTTGCGGGATAGGGCATCGGGCAGGTAAACCTCGCCGTGACCGGTCACAAGATCCTGAGAATGGAGTTCTTTGACTCTTTGCAAATGGTTTTGTAGTTCAACGTGCAAAACTTTGGGGAAGAGTGAAACTCGGTCCTTTCCACCTTTTGCATGACGCACGTAGATGATGCCCTTGTCAAAATCAAGGTCTTGAACCCTAAGCCGAACGCATTCCATAAGCCGTAATCCGCTGCCGTAAAGCAACTTGGCCATGAGCAGGTGGGTGCGGCTCATAAAAGAAAGCACGCGTTTGACCTCGGCTTGGGTCATGACCACCGGTACGTGAGGATGGCGTTTGGACCGAATCGGGGCAATTTGGCCCTCGATCGGTTTTAGCAAAACGTCCCGATATAAAAAGACAATGGCATTAAGCGCCTGGCGCTGGGTTGCGGCTGCTACCCGTTCCTTGGTGGCCAGATGACTCAAGAATGCTTCGACATGGTTCTTGCCCATGTCCTTGGGATGGATTTTTGAGCCGTGATATTTGACAAAACGCAGAATCCAATCGCAGTAAGTCTTTTCGGTGCGGTAGGCGTAGTGGTAGTAGCGCAGGACCTGCCGTACCTGGTCCATGAGTTTAAGGTCGGGGTCAGGAGTAAATCGGGGCTTATTTTCCATCTTTTACACTTAATATCAGGAAACGAGGAAATTCAAAACATGGAAAATTTTAAGCGAATTTTTCCATGTTTTACCCAGCAATGGTATTGTTAGCTGGAAAAATTAGCATACTATAGGGGCAATAGCAAGCAAAATTTTCCATCTATTACAACTGTTATGTGTTGCGCCCATCTAAGAAAGCATGATTATTTATGATTAAAAAAAGTGCTTGCAAGATCACATGCAAGCATATATATTAGCTCTGTAATGACATGCTTACTAAAATGGAGGTTATTATGGAGCAGAAAACGAAACAATCAATTGGTGGAAAAGAACGCGCAAAAAAATTGTCCAAAGAAGAAAGGGCGTCGATAGCTTCAAACGCTGCAAAAAAACGGTGGGCCATGGAATATGAATCACCAATACCAAAAGCAACACACAAAGGGGAGCTACGAATCGGTGATATTGTTATTCCTTGTGCGGTGTTAGACAATGGCACTAGGGTTATCACTGAAAACGGAATCAATACTGCCCTTGGATCAAGGAGCGGCGCATCCAAAAGAATCAAAAAAGCTTCTGATACAGATGGGGCCCCTTTGCCTATTTTTCTTGCACCTAGTCGGCTTTCTTCCTTTATTAAAAGGGAGTTAGTTGATGGGCCCCTTAAACCTATTAAGTATAAGAGCGGCAGGCTGACCGTTACCGGATATGCAGCTGAAATACTCCCTACGATTTGCGATATCTGGCTTAAAGCTCGCGAGGCTGGAATGTTACAGCAGCAACAATTAAATCGCGCACAAAACGCTGAAATTTTAATGCGCGGGCTCGCCCATGTCGGTGTTGTTGCCCTTGTTGATGAGGCAACTGGATACCAAGCCGAAAGAGATAGAGACGAGCTGCATAAGTTGCTGGCTGTATATCTTTCGGAAGAACGCTTGAAATGGGCAAAAAGATTTCCCGATGAATTTTATAAAGAAATTTATCGTTTAAAAAACTGGGAATGGCCGAATAGCGGCAAGAGAACTCCAATGGTCGGCAAAATTACAAATAAAATTGTATATGAAAGGCTGCCACAAGGTGTGCTCGAAGAATTACAAGATCGCAATCCAACTGTCGAAGGCACTGGTAGAAGAAAGTGGAAGCATCACCAGTTTCTGTCCGAGGATATTGGTCAGCAAGATTTAAGGGATCACTTGCTGCAATTAGTCGCTATTATGAGAATTTCGCCCGACTGGAAAACATTCAATGACCATATGAAAGTAGCATTTCCTAAACCGGGCGATCAATTACCGCTGTCAATTGGAATGAATGAGAACACATAAAAGTCTGAAGACCGATAAAAAATTGAAGATACGGGTGAAGCCACATAACCCGTCGCTCAAGCGGACGCAAAGGGTTCCGCTCCCTGCGGTCGCTCCACCCTTTGCGCCGCTTAGCTTGGCGTTGGGCCATAAAAAATGGAAAATAACATGGAACATATTAGAGACTATTTATATTTAGATCTTCCTAAAGTTGCGTCCATTTTTAGCCAATTAACCGGTGGATTAGTTACTGGCACTGAAGTGGAAACCGGTAGTGAAAAGGACCAGCGAAATATCAGAAAATATGATTTAAAAATATTTACTCCAGAGTTTGGTGGAGCTGAAAAGAAAAGTTCTAAAATGGTAGAATCTAGGGTGATGCATCATGACCTGTTTAACAGAGTTGAACAGCTTCTTTTCGAAACTGGTTATGCCATTGACATAAACGATTCTATAAGCGTGAAGGAGATAGAATCTGGTGAGGCCAATAAAATATTTAATGAGTCTTTTTATGTTCGATGCACTGGTTGGCCGATCTTTGAAGATTATGAAAAGATGAAGGTGGTAGCGCAGCGGCATAATACCCTAATGGATTTCATAAGGCATAGTGCTAAATCAACAATAAAAGATAGTCCTGAGTACAAGGAGCTTCAGATTCAAATAGAAGATGCAAAAAATAAAATGAAAAAAGAGAAAGACCGAAATCAAAAGGCAAGGACGAAATCACAAATCAAGGATTTAGAAAAACTTATAGAAGGTCAGCTTGAAGATTCTTTAGGAGGAAAAGTGGACCAGTGGATAATTGATGGCTTCTCTCATTGGGTGGACACTTTTATACAAGATGTCATTTACTTCCATATTTATCCATTTGACGATTTTGAAAGTTTTCATCTAAAAGCAACTTTAAAGAGGAATAGCTTCGTTGATGGAGATTCACGCTTTACTGATTTTGCATACACATCAAGGCCTAATGTAAAACTTACCCTTTTTGGTTTGATAACATCAATTCCTCCTAAAAGTGAACATCCATTCGATCCTATGAAAGAATTTGAAGAACATACACCTGAAGATGAACAAGACGATCCAATGGGATTCGAATCAGCATTTAGAGGCCTTTTTAGGGGGTTCGATGGACTTGAAAAATTTATAAAATTTGACAGATATCCGAATGTTTCTATTTATCCTTTAGCTATATTTAGAGATATCTATCCCAAGAAAGAGGCCCAACCAAGCAGTTGAGCAGACGGCATAAAAGCTGCCGCTGCTCACCGCACCGATAAGAAAAATATAAGCTGATAATAATGGTCCAAAAATCGGGCTATATTGCGTTTTTTGAAAGCGAAATCGTCCATATAGGAGATTGAAGTGGCCAGGGCTCATCGACATTTCGTTCCAGGTCATATCTGGCACGTGACCCATAGATGTCACAAACGGGAATTCTTGCTCAAGTTGGGCCGGGATCGGCATCGTTGGTTGCAGTGGCTGTATCAAGCGCGAAAACGGTATGGGCTGGTGATTCTCAACTACACGGTGACGTCCAATCATATTCATTTGATTCTCTATGATCATCGTGGCGATCAGACGATTCCAAGTTCAATTCAACTTGTAGCGGGAAGAACAGGCCAAGAATACAACCAACGAAAAGGCAGGAAGGGTGCCTATTGGGAAGATCGATATCATGCGACAATAGTCGAAAGGGGTGAGCACCTTCTTCAGTGTATTGTCTATGTAGACATGAATATGGTTCGCGCTGGAGTTGTTGCCCATCCCAAAGACTGGAAACACGGCGGTTACATTGAGATACAATTACCCCGCCGGAAAAATATCCTCATCGATTACGAGAAGCTGTTTCGACTCGCTGGTTTCAAAGATTTTGCCAGCTTTCAGGAGGCTCATTACGGCTGGGTGGAAGCGGCTGTTACCCAATTGTCCAGCGTTAGGGAATCACGATGGACAGAATCTATTGCGGTCGGCAGTGAAAACTTTTTGACATCGATTAAACAGCAAATGCATGCATCGGCGCGCGGCCGCCGTGTTCGATCAAGCGATGCTGGATATGAACTCAGAGAAGTCGTGAATCCATATAATACGATTTCCGAGGGTAAAAATAGCGATAGGCGGTGGACCCAATTATTTGGACAGCCTGGTTGGTAGAATAAGCTCCAAGCCGGTTCTGGTATCCGGGCATCAGGCAGCCTCAGCCATGGTGGCAGGCAAACCGTAATAAACATCATCCGGTGTTCTGCCGTCAAGTTTTTGATGAGGGCGCTCCTGGTTGTAAAACGAGAACCACTTATCGAGCCCCCGGCGAAGTTCGTTTCCGTTGTCAAAAGCGTGTAGGTAGATGTAGTCGTATTTCAGTGTCCACCACAGTCGTTCAATAAAGATGTTATCCTGGCAGCGGCCCCGGCCGTCCATGGAGATGGCCACCTGGTGGTCCTTGAGCCGCTCAGTAAAGATCGTGCTGGTAAACTGGGCTCCCTGGTCGGTGTTGAAAATCTGTGGTTTGCCATAGCGCGCCAGGGCCTCTTCCAGGGCCTCGACGCAAAAGTCGGCCTCCATCGTATTCGACACGCGCCAGGACAGCGTCTTTCGGCTGTACCAGTCAATGATGGCCACAAGATACATATAGCCCCGGCGCATCGGGATGTAGGTGATATCGGCCGACCACACTTGGTTGGGCCGCTCGATGGCCACACCTCGCAGCAGGTACGGATAGACTTTATGCCCGGGATGAGGCTGTGTGGTTCGTGGCCGCGGGTAGATCGCCTTAAGGCCCATCAGTCGCATCAGGCGCTGGATCCGCTTGCGATTCTTTTTCATGCCATGATGCCGCCAGAGCCAATCGGCCATCTTGCGGCTGCCCCAGGTCGGTGTCTTGAGGAACTGTTCGTCAATCAGGCGCATCAGCGCCAGGTCCTCGGGCTTGATCGGCTTGCATTTGTAGTAAAATGAGGAACGGCAAATGTTCAGCATGTCACATTGGCGTACGATGCTCAGCTTCTCGTGAGATGGATCGATCATATCACGGCGCAGGTCGCGCTTCAGGAGCCGAGCTTGCGTGATAAAAAATCGTTTTCCACCTTAAGCTGGCCGATCTGGCGGTACAGTTCGCCGACCTGGACATCAGTGACCTGCTTGCCTCTGCGCCCCTTCTCGAAGATGTCGGCGGCCCCGTCGAGCAGCTCCCTTTTCCAGGTGCTGATCATGGTCGGGTGGATATCGAAGCGTTTGGCCAGCTCAGCCAGTGTTTGCTCATTGCGTAAGGCAGCCAAGGCGACCTTGGCCTTGAATTCGGGTTTGTACTGTCGACGTTTGGTACTCATAGTCAGATCCTCCTTTTTCGGTCTGACTTAGAGCTTACACCATTGTCCAGTTTTTGGGGACCACCGCCATATAGGGCCATTTCTCCCACGTATTGGGAAGCTTTAATTTGTAATAACAAAATGTTAGTTTGGTGCGACCCCAGGAAAGCCACGACCCCAGGAAAGCTTAGGTACTGATGAGCGAGCCTTTGATAATTTAAAAGTTTGAGAATGTCCCGTCATACCACAAATGCGGTCAACCTGGGCGAAGCCGGAATTAAGAGTGACAATCCGTTTCCACTGTGATAGAGGGTGGTCTCACGAGTTACGAAAACCTTAAGAAAACCGAGGAAACAAGGATGAACCACCTCCACAAGACAGCCAGAGAAGCCGAACGAGCTATATGCGCCGCCGCGGCGTGCGCAGCCGGGCGGCCCGTTGTCTTGAATGGGGGAATGATACGCTAAATTCCAAATAAAACCTTCAAAGCTGCGGGCGATTCCCCGCAGCCTTTTTTGTCACCGGGCTGCGAAAACCTCGCAGCCTTTTTTATTCCGGCTGCAAGGGAAAACGGAATCGGCGCCTTGGAAAAAGCTGGAAAGGATCGGGACTGACATGAGAACGGACATCGTACATTTCGGCGCACGGGAACTGACCTATGAAATCAGAAAGATCGTCGGCATTGCGGAAAGTCTGCAGGCCATGGGCATGGAGGTCAATTTCGAAAACATCGGAGACCCCGTCTCCAAAGGGGAGGCCGTACCCGATTGGATGAAAGAGATCATCGCCGATCTCAGCTGGAAAAACAGCTCCTACGGATACTGTTCCACCCAGGGGGATCCGGAAACCCGAAAATTTCTGGCCGGGCGGACCAATGCCGCTGGAGGGGCGCAGATTGGCCCGGAAGACATCATTTTTTTCAACGGACTGGGGGACGCCATCACGAAGATCTACGGCTTTCTGAGAAGGACCGCACGCGTCATCACGCCCACCCCGACCTACTCGACGCACTCCTCGTCGGAAGCCGCCCATGCCGGGTTGCCGCCGGTATCCTATCCGCTGGATCCGGAAAATTCCTGGTTTCCGGACCTGAATGAACTTCGAAAACGGGTGAAGTACAACCCGGCCGTGTCGGGGATCCTGCTGATCAATCCGGACAACCCCACCGGTGCGGTCTATCCGGAATCGCTGCTTCGGGAAATTGTCTCCATTGCCGAGGCGTTCGATCTTTTCATCATCGCCGACGAAATCTATCTGAACCTGGCCTTCGACGGGCCGAAGACGGCTCCGCTGTCCACGATCATCAACGGCGTTCCGGCCATCTCCATGAAGGGAATCTCCAAGGAGGTCCCGTGGCCAGGCGCCAGGTGCGGCTGGATCGAAGTGTACAACCGGGAAAAGGATCCGCTTTTCAGCCGGTACATTCAGAGCATTCTCAACGCCAAGATGGTGGAGGTCTGCTCCACGACGCTCCCCCAGATGGCCATTCCCAGAATTTTCCAGCATCCGGAATATCCGCAATTCCTGAAACAGCGGAGGGATCGCTACCGGAAATTCTCCGACATCGCCTTTCAGCGGCTGAAGGCCGTTCCCGGTGTCATGGCAAACCGCACCAATGGCGCTTTCTACATGAGCGTCGTGTTCGAAGACGGATGCCTCAACAAAAAACAGGCCCTGCCCATCGAAAATGCAAAGGTTCGCGGGTTGGTGGAGGAACTGGTTTGTGGCCCAGATGTGCAGCCGGACAAACGATTGGTCTATTACCTTCTGGGGGCAAGCGGCATCTGCCTGGTTCCCCTGACCTCTTTCAGCACCGAACTTCAGGGATTCCGCATGACGCTGCTGGAACCCGACGAGGACCGCTTCCGGAAACTGGTGGACAGGCTGGCCGAAAATATCGAGCGATACATGGCGTCATGATCGGTGCACCTGCGCATGCTGGTCCCTGTGCGCACCAGCAAGCGGGCCGCTCAGGGCCATGGCGAAAGGGCCGCCGGATAGCCTTTCGTGAAACCGCGCGGAAAGCATGCCTGGCAAGGGTTTTCCACACTCCCCGGCGGCATGACAAGATTGCAATCTGCCTGAGAAATCCAGCGTAAAGGCATTCAGGTCCGAAAGAGAGAAAGCGGGGAAGGGCACAAGCCTTCAAGTTCAGGCAGGCCCTCCGGGGTGCAGTAGCCCTTGAACTGGTAGCCGCGTTGCAGCCCTTCTGCGGTGATCACCTGCAAGTGGGTGTCATGGAATCCGTTGCCGTTTTTGTGGAAGGCGCCGAGGCGGGCAAACGGTTCACCCGGCTCAAGGCGGCACCCTTTGGCCGGCATGTCGGCGCGGGGAAGGTAGCCGTAGAAGCTGTAAAAGGTCTCCAGCCCATAGCTGGCGTGCGCTATCAGCACGTGGCCGCCGTAGTTGCCTTTTCCCGCTTCATGGCCGATGTCGGCCACCGTTGCGGCCAAGGGGGCCTGCAGTGCGGTGGTGCAAGGGGCGATGATGTCGAGGCCGAGGGGGTAGACGCGGTTTTCCGAGACCTTACAGTCTGCTTTGGGTCCGCAGCATCCTGTTGGCGGATGAATGAAAACCATCGAATCTTTGGAAACGTTCTTGTATGGGGCCGAGCATTAACCTACAATCGCATCTTTGACATAATCGCTCTTAAAAACAGAATGATCGATATATGAAATACAGTCCAGCCACCCGCCTCGTGATAGCGGCAGCCATCTTGCTGCTGAGTGCCTTCGGCCCAACATGCTATGCGCATGACTCGCAACAGTTCAGAATTGCCCTCGTTCAGATGGATACCGGACAGGGCAGGCGGCAAAATTTGGAAAAGATAGAGTCCTTTGCCGTTGTGGCTGGGCGACAGGGGGCGCAGATCATCTGCTTTCCCGAAATGTCCATCACCGGCTATGCCATCGACCGACCGCACGCCATGGCCGAGGTTGTTCCAGGCCCCTCATCAAAAACCCTTTCAAACATCGCGGTGGCCAACCGAATCATTGTCCTGGCGGGGCTGATTGAAAAGGAGAAGGACAAGTACTTTATCACCCAGGTCGTCGCCTTTACCGACGGCAGAATCGAATCTTACCGCAAAACGCACCTCGGTCGCCGGGAGCGCAGAACCCTGGGTCCAGGCGAGTCGCTTCCTGTATTCCGTGCAAAAACCGACGCGGGGCAAGAGATCTGCTTTGCCATCGGTATCTGCTATGACATGCATTTTCCCGAAATCGCTACCGTCTTCTCTTTGAAGGGGGCCCAGATCATCTTTTCACCCCACGCATCGCCCCTGGGCGGTGAACGGCGCCTTGAGGTGTGGAACCGATACATGGGTGCACGAGCCTATGACAATACCCTTTATGTCGCTGCGTGCAACCACATCGACCATGCCGGAGAAAAGGGCCAGGCCGGCGGCGCAGCCGTATGGGGGCCAACTACGGGCAAACCTCTTCAACATCAGGTCATCGCGGAAGAGAATATTCTTTTCTGTGACCTGGACCTGGCCTCCCTGAAGCGGATGCGCGACCCAACCAGCAAAGTCTTCTACCTCAAGGATCGAAGAGAGAGTCTTTACTTCGGAAATTAGAAAACACCGGACCAAGCACTATCCTATGTTTGAAAACCTCAACCCTGCTTATAAAAAGTAAAAGGCCGACAAGGTCTTTACAGAGGAAGTCAAATGGATGATTGGTTTGCAATAGATCAAATTGATAAAGACACTTATATCATAAGTGAATACCGCCACTGGGAAGAAACACATTGTTATCTCTTGAATGGCTCTGAACGCAGTTTGCTGATTGATACCGGGCTTGGAATCTGTAACATCCACGATGAAGTCATCAGGCTGACTGGCAAGCCTGTTACCGCAGTCGCCACCCATATTCACTGGGATCATATCGGCGGACATCGTTTTTTTCCGGACTTTTACGCCCATGAAGCTGAACTGAACTGGCTTAACGGAGAATTTCCTCTGACAATGGAGCAGATTAAAGCAATGGTCGTTGAACGTTGCGACTTGCCGGAAGGCTATGACGTAAACGACTATATGTTCTTTCAGGGCAACCCGACAAGGGTACTGAAAGATAATGATACAATTCATATCGGAGACCGCCTTGTTCAAATAGTCCATACGCCCGGCCATTCGCCAGGACATATGTGTTTTTGGGAAAAAGAGCGCGGATATCTTTTTACCGGGGATTTGGTTTATAAAGACACACTATTTGCCTACTTTCCGTCCACTGATCCAGAGGCGTACCTCAATTCTCTGGAGCGGGTATCAGCTCTGCCGGTGAAACATGTGTTTCCCGCACATCACACGCTGGATATTCAGCCTGAAATTTTGGGTAGAATGCGTGATGCTTTTCGGCAATTGAAGGCTGAGGGCAGATTGCATCATGGAACCGGAAAAATTGACTTCGGCGACTGGGCCCTATGGTTATAAAAACACCTGACAACCACTTGCACAAAGGTCCGCAAAATACGGGCAGCTTTGGCAACAGCGACTTCACTGTTAACCCCGCTTTGTTCATAGTCCGCAATCCTTTTGTGCCTGTACGTTTCAAGAACGAGGCAATCTGGCCAGCGAGGCGTGCAGGGCGGTGCCGTTGCGCGCGCCAGCACGCCAGGATTATCGCAGTCCCCCGCGACTCAGCGTCTCGGCGCGAGAAAAGCAGTTTTGCCGTTAGTGCTTCAGTGCCCTAGTGGACGCCACCGGATGCACATGTTACACGATGTTCATGCCGGACGCTTTTTCAAATCCACCGATTTCCGTCGTTGCGGACCGCATCGAGACCCTGGGCTGCTCGACGGTTCAGCACGGGCCGCTCAACGACCGGGTCTACCTGATGCACCTGGGCAGGAGGATTTGCCCGTCATCCTGGACCAATTGCACCGGCTGGCGCGGCGCCATGGCTACGGTAAGATCTGCGCCAAGGTGCAGGCGACGGCCAGGGGACTTTTCGAGGCCAACGGCTACCGCATCGAAGCCCGGGTGCCAAATCTGTTCGCCCCGGATCTGGACGGTTTTTTCATGGCCCGCTTTGTTCGGCCGGAACGTGGTCGCGAGGGCCACCCCGAGGCGGTTGCACGTGCCCTGGCGCTGCTCGACACGGTTGCGCCGGCCTCCCCGCGCCGGTCGCCGCCCAGGGACATGACGCGCTGTCATCCAACAGACGCACCGGCCATGAATGCCCTCTACCGGCGCGTGTTCGCCTCCTATCCTTTTCCGGTCTACGATCCGGCCTACCTCGCCGCTACCATGGCGCAAGGCGTCGTCTATTTTGGCGTCCGCCGCCAGGGCTGCTTCGTGGCAGTGGCCTCGGCAGAGATCGACCACTGCCACCGGTCGGCGGAGATGACCGATTTTGCCGTGCTTCCCGGCTGGCGCGGCCGCCAACTGGCCGGCCGCCTGCTTTCCGCCATGGAGGCCGAGTTGGCCCGCCAGGGGCTGAGCACCGTTTTTTCCATCGCCCGGCTGCGCGCACCGGCGATGAGCGTGGTTTTCAAGCAGGCCGGCTACACCCTCTGCGGATGCATGGTGAACAACACCCAGATCGGCGGCACCATCGAGACCATGGCGGTCTGGTCCAAGGGCCTTTTCAAATGAAGGCTTGACAGCTGGTTGCGCCCTTATCTATGAGGGGGAAATCATACGAGAAGCGGCTTGCCGGACGGCGGCCGCTTTCGCCGTTTTTTCCCGCCAACAAACCAAGGAGCATGGGCCATGGACGCACACAACGAACACCTGTCGGCCGAGTTCAGCAACAGCGGCGAAACCGTGGATGTCCGCTCCTGCGACTTGGTGGCGGCCGTAACCGATTTTCTCGAGTTTTACGGTACGGCCTACCTGTTGGGCGATACGATGGCCGGTGTGATCGGGGAGGGCAGCGGCACGGCCAAATTCGAGCGGCTCGTCGCCGCGGCCGGCTTCGGGGCCGATGCAGACGGTTTCATCCGCAGCCTGGTGGCCCTCCTCGTTTCGGCCGACAGCCAGTGCCCGCATGCGCTCTGCCTTAACGGCATCGAGATTTCCCAGATGCTGCTGGTAGCGGTGCTCCAACGGCTTCTGCCCGGCAACGGGTTCGTCAGCATCAAGGATGTGGCCCAGCTCGAAGGGCGCACCAACATCCGTGTGCCGGACGAACAGCGCGAATCGCTACAGGCGGTCATCGACACTTACCCGGTGCGCCTGTCTATGCACACCATACGCCAGATGCGCGTTTCGCGCGACGTGGCCTACCAGTACCTGCCCTTTGTCGAAGAACTCGATCCGGTGGGACACACCAACACCTGGATCGGCCAGTTTCACCAGGGGCTGCTGGAACAGATGTACCAGAACCGGGTGATCTTCCTGCTTAACATGAGCTGCCCGGTTTACTGCCGCTTTTGTTTCCGTAAACACAAGGAGTCGCGCAACGAGACCAACCCCACCGTGGCCGATGTGGCCCGGGCCGTGGCCCACGTGGCCGCCTCGCCAAACATCAAGGAGATCGTCATCACCGGCGGCGACCCGTTTCTCAATCGGTGCAACATGGCCGCGGCCATCGACGGGCTCAAGCAGATCGCGCACGTGCAATGCCTGCGGCTGGCTACCCGCTCAGTGGCCTACTACCCGAACCTGTTTCTGGCCGACGACGGGGAGCTGCTCGACTATCTGAAACTGAAAAGCCTCGAACTCCAGGCCCTGGGAAAGCGCATGGAGCTGGCCACCCACCTCATCCACCCGGACGAGGTGTCGCCCGAGTGCCTGGAGATCATATCCGAGCTGGTCAAAAACGGCATCCCGGTCTACATCCAGACCCCCTTTCTCAAAGACTGCAACGACAAGGGGCCGGAGCTGGTGCGTCTTTTTGGCCTGCTGCGCGGCGCCGGGGCAGAGCTGCACTACATCTACATCCCTTGCAGCCCGATCCACGGCAACAGCGTCTACTGGTCCCCGCTTTCAGACGGTGTGGGGGTAGCCTCCTACCTGCGGGCCAACCTGTCCGACCGGGTCATCCCTCGCATCTGCACGGCCACGCCCATCGGCAAGCTCGACTGGAACAGCTCGGGCTGGGCCGTGGAACCCCACGCCACGGACGAAAAATTCGTCTGGCTGCGCACCCCCTACACGCCGGAATACTTCAAGCGCTTCGCCCCCCTGGCCGACGGCCTGAACAACCTTCGCGCCAACGCGGAAGGGACCATCGACGTGAGCTACATGGCCCGCATTGGCGACGAGGGCCTTTACCTCGGCCGGCGCCCGGCCCGGCCGGCGAGGACCGAGCGGCCCGACCCGCCGTTGCTGGAAACGTTGCAGCAAGATGCCCTGGCCGAACCGCAGCCGCTTTGCTCGGTGGTGGCCGCTGTGCCTGAAGGCGCCCGCCGCCTGCACCGTACCCGGGTGGGGCTGGAAGCCGGCGCAGGACCCGAAGCCTTGGCCTACGCCATCGACAACCGGGAAGTGACCGACGTGGTCCTTGCCGGCGAGGCCATCGAGCGCCTCGACGAGGTGGCCGCCGTGGTAGAGGCGTTGCGGCCGGTGGACCACGTCAACGCGGTACGCCTGCGCAGCCTGGCCTTTGCCTATGCGCCCGAACGCTTCGGCCGGGCCCTGATCTCCCGTCTGGGCGCGTTGAACCATCTGGAGGTGGCGCGCCCCTTGCGCCTGGAGATCGAAACCCAATTCCTGCACGCCGCCGAACTGGGATCCGCCCACCGTCGCCTGGCGCGCCGGCTCAACAATCACGGCATCACGGTCTACGCCAACGTTCCGCTGCTTACCGGGGTCAACGACACCCCGGAGGCGGCCATGGCCCTGGCCTACGGCCTGCGGGGTGCGGGCATCGAGTTTCACCACTGCTATGTGGCCGGCCTGCCGCTGCAGCGGCGCCACAACGCGGATCGGCCCCTGGACACGGCCGACGTGATCGACATCGCCACTACCGTGCGCCGAGAGGGCAGCGGCCGCGAGATTCCGCGCTACATCATCGCCACCCCCCTGGGCGAGGTCGACTTCGGCCTCACCTCCCGCTTAAAGGCCACCGGCGGAGTGCTGCATCTCAAGTTGCAGCCTTACACCCTGGACTATTTTAAGGAGATGGACCCCGCTTACCAGTGGCCGCAAGGGGTGTCGGAGGATGCGGCCGGGGTGCCGCTCTGGACCGTGCCCGGTCTATTCAGCAGCGACGGTTTCATGGTGGGGTGACAAGGGGTTTCCGGCAGGGTCGGTGGATTATCGAGGCCACGAAGAGCACGCAGTACACGAATTCGAAGTCCGACTTTAAAAATGGATGCCGGATCGAGCCCGGCATGACGGCGTCAGGGGCCTGCCGTTTGGTTGCGGCTCATCCACGTCGGTTTTTTTGTGTCGTGGGGTGAAGTAAACTGCCCGCCTCGAATTGCATCCCTTCTATTTGCGTCGATAGACGATCTTCCCGTCGAAGACGGTCAGATCGACCCGCGCCCGGGCCAGGGCCGCGGGCCCCAGGGAGAAAATATCGTGGTCCAAGGCCACCAGGTCGGCAAGATATCCCGGGGCCAGGACCCCCAGCTCGTGGCCCCGGCCGTGGACTTCGGCCGGCGTGCGGGTGTAGGCCGCCACCGCCTCGGCCAGGGAGACGAGCGACCGCGGGTACCAGCCGCCTGGCGGCGTGCCGTCCGGCCGCGTGCGGGTCACCGCGGCGCGCATCCCTTCCAGCGGATCGATGGTGCACACCGGGCTGTCCGAGCTGAACATCACCGGAATTCCGGTGTCGATGATGTCTCGCAGGGCATAGGCCCGCCGGGCCCGCTCACCCAGGGCCGCGTCCACCGTGTTGATGTCGAGCACCAGGTTTTCTGGGGTGAGACAGGCGGCCACGTCCAGGGCCGCCAGGCGAGGCAGGTCGTCCGGGTGGATTGTCTGGACGTGTTCGATGCGGTGGGCCACCGGTGGTGGGGGGCCGCAGCGCTGTTTTTGCAAGGATGCGAAAAGCGAGATCACCTCCCGCACGGCCCGGTCCCCGATGGCGTGGATCATCACCGCCAAGCCGGCCGCCTCGGCCCTGCGGACCGCAATGGCCAGTTCGGCCGGCGGTGTCAGGCAGATGCCGCATCCGGCATCTTCGAAAGGTTCGAGCATCCAGGCCGTGCGCGCCCCGATGCCGCCGTCGGCAAAGAACTTGACATGGCCGATGCGCAGCCGGTCGTCGCCGAACCCGGTGCGCAGCCCCAGGGCCACGGCCTCGTCCAACCGCTCGCCGGAAAGGGCCACGGCGCAGCGCAGATCGAGGCCACCGTTTTGGCGCAGCCGCTGAAAGGCGCTAAAAGCCCTGGCCCCGTCGGCGTCGTTCATCAACCGGATGTCGTGGATTCCGGTCAAGCCCACCCTGTGGGCCGCGGCCACAGCCTCGGCCAGGGCTTGGTCCAGTTGTGCGTCGGTGGGCGGCGTGATCCGGTCGCGGACAAGATTGATGGCCAGCTCGCGCAGAATCCCGGTGGGCCGGCCCGAAGCGTCGCGCGCGATGCGGCCCTCGGGCGGGTCGGGCGTTCCGGCGTCGATGCCCGCGGCTGCCAGGGCCTTTGAATTGACTGCCGCCAGATGCATGTCGCAGCGCCACAGCACCACCGGATGGTCCGGGGCCGCGGCGTCGAGGGTTTCCCGGTCCGGCATGCGGTTCGCGGTCCATTGCCCCTCGTTCCATCCCTGGCCCAGGAGCCAGTGGCCCTGCGGCAGAGCGGCTGCGGCCCGGGCCACCTGACGGCCCAGGGCCTCCAGGGAGGCGGTCCCGGAAAGGTCGAGCCGGCGCCGCTGCAGGGCCCATTCGTAAAAATGACAATGGGTATCGGCCATCCCGGGCAGCACGGAGCCGCCGTGAAGGTCGATGCGCTCGGCATGCGGCCCGGCCAGGGCCTGGATCTCCCTGTCGGGACCCACGGCTGCAATGCGCCGGCCGGCCACGGCAAGAGCGGTGGCCCGGGGCCGGCGGCGGTCCTGGGTGCACAGGGCGCCGTTGAACAGGATCAGGTCGATTGGCGGCACTGTCGATGAAAGCATGCGCAAGTCCTTTCGATAAGCGAGGTCGGCGGTCTGCCCGTGTCAACCCGAACAAGACTGTGCATACCTTTCGACGATCCAAAAGGCAAAGCCGGATTGATGCCTGGACTAGAGGAGAAACCCATCTGGCAGGGGATCGTGGGGATCGAGCACGAAGCGGTGGATGCCGGTGATGTGGGCCGCGCCTTCGATCTCCACCTCGACTCCGGCAAGATCGCCCACGGTGACTTCGGCCGCGACGCGGGCCGTAAAGCGGGTGTCGATGGGGCTAAGGGAGGTAAACGGCTGCCCGACGGCCAACTCGCCGCGGTGGTGCAGGAGGGTGCAGATGGCGGCCGTACCGGTGCCGCAGGGCGAGCGGTCGACCTGGCCTTCGCCATAGATTACCACCCCGCGTCCGGTGGCGCCGTCGTGGCCGGCAGGGTCGTAGATCTTGACCACGTCCACGGTGCGCACTTCTGGCCGCAGCGGGTGGCGCACGGTGAGCTGTTGGTTGGCCGCGGCGATGATCGCCATGCCCATGTCCACCAGCTCGCGGCCGTGGCGCCGCACGTCCGGGGGGACGGGGAGCTGGCCGGCGGGGACCATGACGAAAAACCCGCCCACGCAGACGGTCTCCACCCGCAGGTCACCGACCCCCGGCACGCTGAGGGGCTGGTCCACGGCGTAGACAAAGGAGGGCACGGCCCGGATGGCCACGGACACGACCCTGCCGCCGTCGATGCGGGCGCGGGCCGTCATCGGCCCCGAGGGGGTGTCCACCACCACCGTGGTTTCCGGGGCTTCGGCCGTGATCCAGCCGGCCTGGATGAAGGTCGCCACGGCCCCGATGGTGGCATGGCCGCAAAGGTAGGGATAGCGGCGGCCGTCCATGTAGATCAGTCCGAAGGCCGCTCCCGGGCTCACCGGTTCGGTGACCAGGGCCGCCAGCAGCTTGCCGTCGCCGCGCGGCTCATGGAGCAGGCGCCGGCGCAGGTAATCGCAACGACTGCGAAAATCATCCCGTTTGGCCGCCATGGTCGCGCCGGCCAGGGCCGGTGTGCCCGCCACGATCAGGCGGGTGCGTTCGCCGGCGGTGTGCGAGTCGATGGTGGTGATGGGTGCCCCGAGGCTGGCCGCCAATCGGTCCAGGGACGGTTCGGTCGTCTTCATTACGCCTCCAGCGGTAGCAGGTGGCAGTGTCTGGGCGCCACCTGGAGGCAGACCGGGGCGCCGGTGTGCAGCAACCGCGTGCGCATCATGCTGATGACATGCAGCTCGCTGCCGTCGGCGATTTCCACGTAGTAGTTCACCTCCCCGCCCATGTAGCTGCGGTCCCTGATGATGCCCTTGAAGCGGTTGGCCTTGTCTTGCAGGGTACGGCATTCTTCCTGGTGGAAAACCTCGAAGCGCTGGGCCCGGACCACGGCCTCGACGCGAGCCCCTTTGCGCAACGCCGCTTCGGCGCGCACGCGCAGCACGGTGCCGTTGTCGAGCCGTACCACCACCCGGTCGTTTTCCGCGCCCTCGATGGTGCCGGCCATGAAGTTGGAATGGCCGAGAAAATCGGCTACGAAGTGGTTGGCCGGCCGGTTGTAAACCTCCTGAGGGGTGCCCGACTGCTGGATGCGCCCGTCCTTGATCACCACGATCTTGTCGGACATGCTCAAAGCTTCACGCTGGTCGTGGGTGACGAAGATGGTGGTCACCCCGATGAGCTGCTGCAGGCTGTCGATCTCGCGGCGCATGTCCTCGCGCAGGTTTTCGTCCAGAGCCGACAGCGGTTCGTCCATCAGCAACACGTCCGGTTCGATGACGATGGCCCGGGCCAGCGCGATGCGCTGCTGCTGGCCCCCGGAGAGCTGGGCCGGGCGGCGCTGTTCCACCCCGGGCAGGCGCACCATCTCCAGCGCGCGTTTGACCTTGCCCTCGATTTCGGCCCGCGGCACCTGGCGGTACTTGAGGCCGAAGGCCACGTTGTCGAAGATCGTCTTGTGGGGAAAAAGGGCGTAGTTCTGGAAGATCATGCCGAGGTTGCGCTTGTGGATGGGCGTGTCGTTGATCCGCCGGCCCCGGATCAGGATGTCGCCTCCACTGGGAGGCTCCAGGCCGGCCACCATTCGCAGCATGGTGGTTTTGCCGCAGCCCGAGGGGCCCAGCAAGGTCACCAGGGTGCCCTCCTCGATGTCCAGGTCGGTGGGGGCAACGGCCGTGACATTGCCGAAACGTTTTGTCAGTCCTTTGAATTGCAGCATGGGGTTGGCAGATCGGTCTTGCAAAACGGCTATACCTTCCATTGTATCGTGTGAGCGGGAGCTGCGGGTAGGCTAAAGCCGGGGATCTGGTCCATTCACATCTTGATGAGCGGTGCCGGCAACGGTGGGCCACCGGCTTTAGCCTCCATGATCACCCGCAACCTGGGGCCTTCAACTTATTTGCCGTTTATCCACGGGCAGTCAGGCTCCGGCCTTGATCCGGTCCCACTTTTCGGTCCATTCCACCTGGTGAGAATTCCAGTAGGCCGGTTTGGCGAACAGGTAGCCGTCCAGCTTGCCGGTGGGATCGAAGGCCGGCATCTTCTTGATCTTCTCTGTCATGGTGACCTTGGAAGGATCGAGGCTGGGCGGGTAGTTCTGGCCTTCTGCCACCGCAATGGAGCACGAGGGTTCGAGCATGAAGTTGAGCAGCTTCTGGGCCACCTCAAGGTCCGTGCCCTTGAGCACGAAGAGGTATTCCATCCACGAGTAGGTCC
The DNA here is from genome assembly GCA_963668645.2 of Desulfobacterales bacterium. Taxonomy (GTDB): domain Bacteria; phylum Desulfobacterota; class Desulfobacteria; order Desulfobacterales; family UBA2174; genus UBA2174. Next base: position 72,109 of record CAXXWC010000015.1, on the reverse strand, counting down.
CCTTGGGCGAAAGATAGCCGATGGGATGGCCTTCCTGCTGCAGGGCCGCCACCCGGCCCGACCAGCCGACCGTAGCGTAGATCTCCTCGTTGGCCATCAGGCTCATCAGCTCGGCCCCCGAGCCCCAGTACTTCTTGATCATGGAGCGCTGTTCGCGCAGCGCATCCCAGACCGCCTTGAGGTCGGTGATGTTGTTGGGGCTCTGGCCGGTGTGCAGGGCCGCATACCACATGTTGGTGCGGAAATCGCCGCCCCAGCTTCCCAGCTTGCCGGAAAGGGACTTGTCCCAGAGCAGCGAGGCGCCGAGCTTTTCGGCCTTTTCCTTGCTGATGTGTTTGGTGTTGTAGGCGATGCCGGTTTGGCCAAGATCGTAGGGCACCGCCGACAAGGTTCCCTTGGTGATCTCGCGCAGCGGCTGGATCATCGAGTCCATGACGTTCTTCAGGTTGGGGATCTTGGCCTCGTCGAGCACAGACGAGAACCCGAGGTCGGTGTAGCGGGCGTAGTCGAACACGGCGCTCAGATGGGCGATGTTGAATTCGCCGCCGGGCGGAAAGGAGGCCTTGACCCGGGTCAGGTAGGTGTTCATGTCGCCGAACTCGCCGTCGACGACCTCGATGCCGGTGGCCTTGGTAAAAGGCTTGAAGGCATGCTCACGGAAGGCCTCGGAAACCGATCCGCCCCAGCCGTCGAAACGGATCGACTTGGCGGCCCAGGCATTGCGCACCGCGTATCCGAAGGGCCCGCCAACAAGGCCCAGGGACGCGCCGGCAAGGGTCAGCACCTTGAGAAAGCGGCGCCTGTCGATGCGGCCTTCGCGGTAGTCTTCGTACACCCGATCCAGTTGGTCTGTGGTGATTTTAGCCATGGGGACTCCTTTCGGTTCGGTTAAGGGTTGTTGGATCATTCCCTGATTTTGGAAAATCGGCGCGAGAGGTAGCCGGCCAGAAGGGGCGTGGCTACGGTGAGCACGATCATGACCGCTCCCAGGGCGTTGATTTCCGGGCTGATGGAGTTGCGCAGCATGCTGAAGATTTTCACCGGCACCGTCTGGTTGCGGGCCGTGGCCCAGAACAGGGTGGCGGTGATGTCGTCAAACGAGATGGTAAACGCGAACAGTGCCCCGGCCAGAATCGCCGGCAGCAGCAACGGGAAGGTGACTTCGCGGAAGGTCTGAAGGGCGTTGGCCCCGAGGCTCTTAGCCGCTTCTTCGTATTCCTTGCGGATGCCTACCAGGCGGGCCTGCACGATGAGCAGCACGTAGGGCAGGGTCAGCACCACGTGGCCAGTGAGCAGCAGGACGAAACTCTTGGGCTGCTGCAGCCAGCGCAAAAATAGCAGCAGGGAGACGCCCAGGACCACCTCGGGGATCATGATGGGCGAGAGCAGCAAGGTGTTGAGGGTGTTTTTGCCGGGAAACTCGAAGCGGATGAAGGCCATGGCCGCCATGACGCCGAAAGCGGTGGAAATCACGGCGGTCAGAGAGCCGAGGATGAGCGAGTTTCTGAAGGCCTCGAGGATCGATTCGTTCTGGGCCAGGCGGATGAACCAGCGCAGGCTGACCCCCTCCATGGGAAAGATGCCGAACTGCTGGGGATTGAAGGCCAGCACGATGACCACCACGATGGGCGCGAACATGAAAACGTACACCAGGAAGGTGTAGATGCGGATCAGGGTCCAGCCCGGTGAAAAACGGCTCATGACCTAGCTCCCCTTGAAGCTCTTGAAGATCTGGTTGATGCCCAGATAGCGGTTGTAGGTCCAGACGATGACAAACAGCAGTGAAAGCAGGATCACGCTGATGGCCGAGCCGAAGGGCCAGTCGAGGGTGCCGATGACCCGTTTGAAGATCAGGTTGGCGATCATGTCGTTGCCCGGCCCGCCCAGGATCATGGGCGGCAGGTAGGTGCCGGCCGTCAGCACGAAGACCAGCAGGCAGCCGGCGCTGACCCCCGGCAGGCTCAGCGGCAGGGTGACCTCCCTGAAGGCCTGCCATTCGGTGCACCCCATGGAGCGGGCCGCCTCGAGCAGGCTCTTGTCGATCCCTTCCAGGCTGACGTAGATGTTCAGCACCATGAAGGGCAGCAGGTACATGAGCAGTCCCATGAGCACCGTGCCCTCGTTGTAGAGCATGGAGATCGGCGTTTCGATGACCCCGATGTGCAGCAGGAAATGGTTGATCAGTCCGCTGTCGCCCATGATGTTGATCCAGCTCATGGTGCGGATGATGAAGCTTACCCAGAAGGGGAGCATGATCAGCAGCAGGTAAAACTGCTTGAAGCGGCTTTCGCTGCGATAGAAAAAATAGGCAGGGATGTAGCCCATCACCACGCAGAGCAGCACGGTCTCGCAGGAGATGCGGATGGTGCGCAGCAGGATGCTGGGATAGAAGAAATCCTCAAAAAATTTGGCGTAATTGGCGAACTGAAAGGCCGGGATGTCCGCGCCGCTCGGGGCCCGCAGCCAGAAGCTGTAGACCACCACGAAGCAGACCGGTATGACGAGCAGAAAAAAAACGGCGCTGAGAGACGGTGAGAGCAGCGCCCAAGGCTTCCAGGCATCTGATTTCATAGTGTAATATAAAATGGATTATTTGAATGAGGCTAAAAGAATGGCGATAGTCAATACTAACCTTTTAGAAGATCCATCCGGATGTGTCAACCCAGGGGTGCCACTGCCGGCAATATGAAGCGAATGTTTTGATCTATTAACAATATTTCGAAATATGATGTGGTAACCCAGAAGTGAGGCCATTTGGGCCAACATTGCGCCGTTGCATCGTTATGGGTTGCCGAACCAGGTATTTGCGGGGCTGTTATATTGATATAGATCAACGTCATTGACGAACGGAGAAGGGCATTCCATCGGACACGATCCGGCCTCGGGAGTAAACCTTCTATCAGCCAATGGGGGACTTTAATTGGCAATCAAGGATCGGCAGAGCCTAACCGGAAGGCGTTCGGGGGGCTTTGTCGGCTGGGGGTAATTTTTTTTCTGTTGATTTATCGATGAAAGGCGTGATTATATTGGAATACCAGAAATTTGGCGTTGCTGCAGGCCTCGCCACAGAAATGGTACCCACCCGGAAATGGTAGATTTTTGTTCCTGGCCAGGCCCGAGCGCGTTTTCAATAGGAGGCATGGTCTGCTATTTCGAGGATTTTTAAACGCGCCAGAACCCCGCCGGAGGCCGGGAGATGCCGTTTCCGGACAGACACGAAATACAAAAAGTGCCCCTGTACTTACAGAAGTTGAGCCGGATGCGGTACCTGTAAACTGACTTTGTGGGTACACTCCCATCGGCGATTTCGTCCCATACCGGAGAAATTTCGGCTTTGCCTGCCCCTATGCCGTCTATCGGATGGGGAGTGCTCGAATCGGGAATGGTCCAGAAATTAGACTCTGAACGGAATCGCTTTGGCAATTATCGCTTGGCATGGCCATCAGTCTTTGGTAGTCATGTCAGTTTTATGATTTCATGAGGAGTGCCGTATGAACGATTTTCGTTCTCTCAAAAAACCCCTGTTATCACAGGAGGTTGTACGGGCGATAAAGCAATCGATACACGATGAGGTTTTCAAACAGGGGGAAAAGATTCCATCGGAACGCGAATTGGTGGAACAGTTTCAAGTTAGCCGGGTGACGATCCGTGAGGCCCTGCGCAATCTTCAAAGCAGTGGTCTTATTACCATCAAAAGAGGCAAAGCCGGAGGCGCCTACGTCTCTGAACCCTCATCCGATACCATCACCGAGAATTTTCATAACCTGATCCGCATGGGCTGTATAGACTATTCCCACCTCATCGATGCCCGCCTGTACATTGAACCCCGCGCAGCACAGATCGCCGCAAAATACCGAACCGCTGATGACGTCAAGCACCTGCACATGCTTCTGGAATCCGCCGAACGGCTTGCAGGCGAATCAAGGAGGGAAGCCCGGCTTCGAAACGTTTCCTTTCATTGTGAAGTATCTAAAATCACAAAAAATCCAATTATCGTCTACATCACTGAATCGATAACTCAGGCATATTCGTCAATCATCATCAATTCCACCAGTACCACCTTGCCCCGCGAGACGATCCAGAAATTCATCGATGAACATCGCGATATCCTGGACGCGATTGTCAAGCAGGACCCGGCTCGAGCCTTCGAGAAGTCGAGGCAGCATCTATTGGAAACATACCGGGCCTATTCCCACTCCGCACCGGAAATATTCGACAAGGCTGTTATGGACACGCGTATCCGTCAGGATAACGACTTTTCGTTGGAATGACGGTCCGGATTCGCTGGCTTTATTTTTGCTCCGCTGTTTCCTGCTTTATTTCCAGTCTGTTCCCATGTCCTTCAAAATGCCCTGAAAAGGTATTCCGTTCTCTTGACACCTCGTTTGTCGCAATGGGTCATCCTGTCGGCGAGATAAGTTTTTAATCTGTTATTACAATGTGTTGTCTTTTATTTCGGGCTGTATTGCGAGCCGACAAAAATCTTTCTTGACAGGCTTCAAGTGGTCTGACATTATACATTAGTCCTTTAAATATTACTTTTAAGAAAGCTTTTGCACATGGATTGGTTTGAATCTTTCAGCAAGACACGGCGCATCGTCCCTGGGTTTGCTCTTTGCTGGCGATATATTTTATCACTTATAATAACAAGTGGTTAATCTGTTGGCACGCAGGCGAGACGGGGAGAGCAGATTTGCAGCCGTTCTTCTCCGGGGCCTTGCTGCTGCATAAGCGGTAATAACAATAATAGGGAGAATTCAAATGCGTAATCTGAAGCGGTCGGGAAGAAAATGCGTAACGATTTCAGCCATGCTCATCATGATTTTTTGTGTCTTGGTGCTGGGCTGCTCATCGAAGGAGAATCAGGCAGAAAACGGAAAGTCCGGCGCTAAGAAGGCGCCGGAAAAGGTGCACCTGGCCATGGGGACCGGCAGTAGCGCCGGTACCTATTACTATCTCGGGGCCGGTTTCGCCAATCTGGTGAACAAGTACTATCCGGAGATCCAAATCACCGCCCAATCCACGGCGGCAGCCTTTGAAAATGCGAGGCTTGTGGCGACCGGTGAAATGGATCTCGGGCTGACCTGCGGCGGTACGCTGAAGTATTTGGAGGAAAAAGAAAAACTTGATTTGAGCAATGTCGCCTTAATTTCGGTAGGCCATCGTAGCGACGCACATTGGTTGACGCTGGCCAATTCGGGAATCAACCAGCTTTCTGACCTGAAGGGCAAGAGGGTCGGCGTCGGTCCCCAGGGCAGCGCCACTTTACGGCTTTATTCCATTACGACGCTCGATGCCGGTTTCGGGCTGAAACCGGACACCGACTATACCCCGGTCTACTATTCGTTTGGCGAGATCGTGCGCGGCCTCAAAGAGGGGACAATCGATGCGGGTTTGATTGCGGCCGGATTTCCGATTGCCACGGTTCTCGATTTGTGCACGACCCATAAAGTCCGTTTTCTGGAAATTTCCGATCCGATACTGAAAAAGCTCATTTCGTCCAAACCGTACTTTATGCCGATCACTATTCCGGCCGGGACTTACAACCGCCAGGATCATGATATCAAATCCTATACAATTCGGCAGCGCTTGATCTGCCGTAAGGATCTGCCCGAAGAGGTGGTCTATAAAATCGTAAAGGCCGTTTATGACCATGATACGGAAAGAAATCAGATCCATCCCCAGGCCGCCCTCTGGACCCTCGAAAATGCGTTGGCCGGCGCAGAGTCCGATGGTGTCGACATTCATCCCGGGGCAATCAGATACTTCAAGGAAAAGGGGATATACAAAAAATAAAATACCTCGGTGACGGCAAATGTGATGATCGCAGATTTGTCGCCAGTTATGGAAAGTGCTCCTCGACCACGAATTGCACTTTAGTGGCTGATTTATGCTCATCCGGCGAATCCGGGAAGGAAGATTGTCACGAAGACGACCCGTAAAAGTCTCATAAAAATAGTACCTGAAAACGATTGGAGACGCTGATGCAAACGTTTAAAAATACGCTCGCCCAAGTGCTGGGAGATACGTTCAATGAGCGGCTGATCAATGCTCTTGCCCTGCTCCTGGCACTGTTCCAGCTCTATACCGGATATTTTCAGATGCAGGCGATGGACCAGCGGATTATACATTTGATGATCGGCTATGTTACTATTTTTCTCTATTACGATTTTAGAAAGCAAAAAAGAAAAGAGACGGTAAAACCCTTCGGTGTAATCCTCGCACTGATATATCTTGCCATATCAGTTTATCTTCTGCTGACTTGGGACGAGCGGCTGGGGCTGATCGGGCTGAAGCTGCCGGTGCATGATCTCGTATTGGGTGCCATAATGCTTTTCCTGACCCTGGAAGGTGCCAGGCGGGTGATCGGCGGTGTTTTGCCTTCCATGGTGATTTTGATATTTTTCTTTGCCGTATTCGGCGAAGTCATGCCTGGGATTTTTTCCCACAAAAACTACCCCATCGACAGAATCATCTACAGTATGACGCTGAAAACCGAAGGCCTTTATGGTTCGTTGACGGGCATATCGGCGACATTCATCTATTTGTTGATCCTCTTCGGTGTGCTTTACAACAAATCCGGTGCCGGTAAATTCTTTATGGATTTTGCCAATAGCCTCGCGGGCCATCTCAGGGGCGGCACTGCCAAGGTGGCGATCATAGCGAGCAGCCTTTTCGGTATGATTTCAGGAAGCGGGGTTGCCAATACGGCAGCTACCGGCAACATGACGATCCCCATCATGAAGCAGGAAGGTTACCAGCCTTATTTTGCCGCGGCCCTGGTGGCAACGGCGGGTTCCGGTGGGCTGATCATGCCGCCCATCATGGGAAGCGCCGTCTTTGTTATGATGGCCATCCTGGGAGTCCCGTATATGGTGATCATGGAGCGGGCCCTCACTCTGGCGGTGTTTTTTTATCTTGCCGTGTTTCTCATGACGGATTTACGCGCCATGCGCTACAATCTTTTGGGCAAGCCGAAAAGTGAACTGCCGAAAACACTTGAGGTCGTCAAAAAGGGATGGAATTTCTTTCTTCCGCCCCTCGTACTCGTCGTTCTTCTCGCCTTCCAGTACACCATCATCCGTGCCTCGTTCTTTGCTTGTATCTCGATTCCCTTTGCCGCGGGCATCAAAAAATCGACGCGTATGAGCCTCAAGACGATACTGGAATCGTTGCGCGATGGCAGCCTCAGCGCGCTTTCGGTCATCGCCATCCTGTCGGCCGCCAGCATCGCCGTCGGATTGGTCGATTTTACCGGCCTCGGACTGATGATTTCGAGTATTTTGATACGGCTGTCGGGTGGGAACCTTTTCGTTTTGTTGGTCCTGACGATGATCGCGGCAATCGTGTTGGGCATGGGAGTGCCGCCTGTCGCAGCATATATCGTTTTATCTATTCTCGTGGCACCGGCCCTTATCCAGATGGGCGTGTGGGATTTTGCCGCCCATATGTTTGTTTTTTATTTTTCGGTAATCGCCGAAATCAGCCCTCCTGTGGCACCAAACGCATACGTGGCCTGTGGTATCGCCGAAACACCGCTGATGAAAACATCGCTGACGGCCCTGCGAATCGCGTTTCCCATCATCATCTTTCCCTATGCTTTTGTCTATAACAACGCGCTGCTTCTGAGAGGCAGTTTTGGTCAAATCGCAGTGAGTATCATTTTTTCGATTATCGCCATCATCGGGCTGTGCTGGGCCTGGGAAAAGTATTGCTTTGGCGAGATTAAAATTCCTGCACGCCTGTTGCTTGCCACGGGAAGTATCTTGCTGATTTTTCCGCAGACGCTTTTAAATATCGTCGGTCTTCTGATCGTGTTGTCGTTCGCAACCTATAAAAAAATCAACCAAAACCGCAGAACTGTGACCGTCGCCAATCCGGCGTTAAAGTCGCCGGCATGACCGCCGGATTTTTGCATGGTCGTTACCACTGAAACGAGGTGCCCGGTGAAACTGGAAGAGAGAATCGTCGATCATGTGGCAGGGGCGAAATACGATGAACTGCCAGACAACACAGTGGCCTGCTGCAAGCGTCTGGTGATGGACACGCTGGCGGTGGCCTTTCCCGGCCGCACGGCTCCAGGCTGCCCGGAGGTGCGGGCCCTGGTGGAATCGTGGCCGAGCCCCAAAGGCGCATCGGTGCTTTTTTCGGGCGCCAAGGCAGCCCCGCCCATGGCGGCCCTGGCCAACAGCACCATGATGCACGCGCTGGATTTCGACGATACCCTGGACGCCTCGGCCCTGCACACCTTTGTCTCGGTTCTGCCGGCCTGCCTGGCGGCGGCCGAGGCGGTGGGCGGGGTGGACGGCAAGACCCTGATCACGGCCCTGGCCCTGGGAGTGGATGTGATCTGCCGCATCAGCCTCGGCATCCAGCGTCCCCTGTCCTGGATCCGCACGGCCACCTGCGGCAGTTTCGGGGCCGCGGCGGCCGCCGGCAAGATTCTGGGCCTGGACCGCGAGCGGCTCTGGGATGCTTTGGGCATCGTCTACGCCCAGACTTCGGGCAATGCCCAGGGACTGGTTGAAGGGCGCCTGGTCAAGCGGATGCAGCCGGCTTTTGCCGCTTCTGCCGGGGTGACGGCAGCGTTTCTGGCGTCAAAGGGGATTACCGGCAGCCGGGCCTTTCTGACCGGCAATTACGGTTATTACCCGCTCTACGAGCAGGGTGATCTGGATGCCGATGCGGTTCTGGCGGACCTTGGCCGGCACAATGCGGTCACGGACCTGAGCATCAAGCCGTATCCGTGCTGCCGCATGACCCACAGCGCCATCGACGCGGCCCTGGCGGTGCGCGATCAGGTGGGCCCGGCCGGGGAGATTGCGCGCATCGAGGTGAGGGCCTCGTCCATGGTCACCGAGATGGTGGGCAAGCGGTTCAGGATCGGCAAGAACCCCCAGGTGGACGCCCAGTTCAGCATTCCGTACACCGTGGCCTGTGCCCTGGTGCGCGGCGACGTTTTTCTCGGCGATTTCGAACCGCAGGCCATCGGCAAACAGGAGGTGCTCGACCTGGCCGCGAAGGTGCAGGTGATCGAAGATCCGGGTCTGGCGGCCAAGGATCTGCTTCCGGCCCGGCTTTGCGTTCACCGGCAGGGCCGGGCGCCGGTAGAGATGCAGATCACCGCTCCGCTGGGCAATCCGCTGCGGCCCATGAGTGATATCCAGTGCCGCAGCAAGTTCGAAAAATGTCTCGACTACTCCGGCTATGGCATGGATCGCGGTGCGCGAGACGATCTGTCGGCCGCCATCATGGGCCTGGAAACCCTGGCGGACGTCCGTTCACTGCTGGCTTGGGTGACCCGAAGATAAAACTTTTACCGTTCATATGAAAAGCCGCCAGACATCTGACCGTCGGCGCGCTGAGACAACCGGAGGCGCAATGGAATACGACCTGAAACGACTGACCAAAGATCTTGCCGCCCTGGTCGGTAAGGAGAACGCGTTTACCGACCGGCCCACGGCCATGGCCTATGCCAAGGACACGATGCCCTGGGACGTGGAGGCGCATCACGTGCCTTTCGCCGTGGTGCGCCCGGCCGACGGCCGGGAGGTTTCCGAGGTGCTCAAATACGCCAACGCGCGCGGCATCCCGGTGCACACCCACGGTTCGGGGACCTCGCTGGTGGGTCTCGGCCGGCCCAAGACCAATGCCATCGTGCTGGACACGGGCAGGATGCAGAAGCTGGAGATTTTCCCCGAGCGGGGCTACTTCGAGGTGGAGCCGGGGATGCACATCGGCAAGCTGAGAAAGGCGCTGGCGCCGCACAAGGCGTTGCTGCCGATTTTTCCGGGCAGCGAGCCGATCGCCACCATCGGCGGTTCGGTGGCGGTGAACACCAGTGCCCACGCGGTGGACGCCAGCCTCTGCAAGCCGGGCGACTATGTTCTGGGCCTGGAGGTGGTGCTGGCCACCGGGGAGATACTCGAGACGGGCACCGAGTCGACCCGCAAGCCGGCCGGCATCGAGGCGACCAAGTTTCTCGTCGGTTCCGAAGGGCTGCTGTGCGTGATCACCAAGATCCGCATGCGCCTGATCCCCAAACCGCAGATGGCCAACATCGTGGCCTATTTTGCCAGCAGCGAAGAGATTCTCGACACGGTGATGGCCATGTACCGCGAGGGGATGCACACGCCGCTGTTTTTCGAATATCTGGACGAGAAATCGGCCCCGGTGGGATTCAAGGCCGTGGGGCTGGAACCGCCCAAAGGCGCGGTGGCCATGATGACCATGCATTCGGCCACCGCGGCCGGGTGCGAGGCCAAGGCCCAGGCCTTTGTCGAGTTTCTCCAGCGGCGCAATCCCATTTCGGCCGAAATCGTGGCCGATGCCGAGCGCTGGAACAAGATCTGGAGCAGCCGCGCCGAGGCGGGCAACTACGTCTACCGTCTCGGCTCGACCTTCGGCAGCGAGATCACCCCGCGGGTCGATCGGCTAAGGGAAGCCTTTGCCGAGGCCAAGCAGATCATTCTCAACCTCGACAGTTACAAAGGCAACGAATTTTATTCCTTCGGGCATATCGGGGCGCCCACGATCCACGCCTATGCCTTTATCCCCTCCAAGGAGATCCCCAACGAGGTGAAAAAGGCGGTGACCCTGGAGGTGCGCGAAAAGACCGAGGCACTCAACGTCAAGTACGGCGGATGCGGGGGCGAGTGGGGGCTGACGGCCCAGCGGGCCGGTTTTCTCGAAGCGAAGTACGGCCCGGCCTACACCGCTTTTCTGGCCGGGTTGAAGAAGACCTTCGACCCGAACAACATTTTAAACCGCGGCAATCTGGAGGGCTGGCTGTGACCAACGACGACTCGGATCGGGACCATTTGCTCAAAGAGATCGCCAAGTGCCGCTCGTGCCGGTTCTGCGTCGATGTCTGTCCGACCTACCAGGCTTCGGGGGGGGTGGAGAGTTTTTCCTCCTTCGGCCGGCTGCAGATCATCAAGTATCTTCTCAACGGCACTCTGGCCTTCGACGATGCCCTGACCTATTGCCTGTACAGTTGCCTGCAGTGCCGGCGCTGTGAAGTGATGTGCAAGGGCAAGGGGCAGAACCTTGACATTTGTGAATTGCTTGGGACCGGCCGGCGTCTTTTGTCAAACCGGCTGGCCAGGGGAGGACGCCATGCGAAGCTCTAAGGTACTGGTGGCCCAGGCCCTGAGGACGATAGAGGGCAACCTTGAGCGCACCGGGGATCCGCTGGGGCTCAAGACGACTTACTGGACACGCTGGGCAGAGGGGCTGGGCCTTGATCAACGCGGTCCGACCCTGCTCTACACGGCGCGCATGTACCAGATGCTGCCCTATGTGGTGAGCACCACGGAGATGGCCGCCGCGGCCCAGCCGATCGTGCCGGTCCTCGGGGTGGACGCGATTGCCCGCATGGCTGAGATGGCCGGGGCCCTGGTGGGCGGCCCACTTTTGCGGTTCAAGGCCCGCGGCCAGCAAGAGATCCGCCGCAGGGGGCAGGCGGCCCTGCAGGGGATCGTGGCGGCCCTGGGTGCAGGCGGGCTCCGTCCGGCCTACCTGCACGAACAGGAACCGTACAGCGGGGTGTTGCTCCACGACCTGGGACTGGAAGAGGCGGTGGTGCCCATCGCCCAAAGGGTATACCGGACTTTGAAAGAGTCCGGGGCGCGGACCGTGGTGGCTACCGATCCGCACACGACCTTCATGTTGCGCGAGATCTATCCGCGTTTTATTCCCAGGTTCGATCTGGATGTGCGCCACTATCTGGAGGTACTGGCCAGCGCAAAGCCGGTAAAGCGCGACCGCCCGGCGGCCGGTGTGCCGGAAAAGATCGTGCTGCACGACTCTTGCGTCATGACCCGGGACCTGGACATCGTGGCTCCGGCGCGCAGCGTGCTTCAGGGCCTGGGCATCGAGGTGGTGGAGGCGGAAAACTGTGCCAAGAACACGGCCTGCTGCGGCGGCCCGGTGGAATATGCCTTTTGCGATCTGAGCCGTTCGATCTCCTGTATCCGGGCGCAGGAGCTTGCCGGGGCGTGCAAGGATGTTCTGGTGACCTGCCCCATCTGTCTGATCAACCTGATGAAACACGAAGCAGCGCTGGGCATCCGGGTCTGGGACATGGGCGAGCTGTTGAACGCTTCGCATGCTTGAGAACATGAAACACCGGCGGCGCTGAGAACCCCGGCGCGTCGTTCACCTAAAACGCGCATCACGCACCAATGGGAATGCAGAAAGGACGTTCAGACATGGATTCCGAAAAACAGGCAGCGTTACTGAAAGAGATTCACGATGCGGTTGTGGACATGGACGAGGAAAAGACCCCGGAGCTGTGCCGTGAGGCCCTGTCCGCCGGCCTGGACGCCTATAGCGCCATCATGGAGGGTCTGGCGGCGGGGATGGACTCGGTGGGCAAGCTCTACGAGCAGAACGAGTATTTCGTGCCCGAGCTGCTGCTTTCCTCGGATGCCATGTACGCCGGGCTGGAGGTGCTCAGGCCCCACGTTAAGGTTGACGAACACGCTGCGGCCGGCAAGATCATTATGGGCGTGGTGGAAGGCGACATCCACGACATCGGCAAGACCCTGGTCAAGACCATGTTCGAGGCGGCCGGCTGGGAGATTTTCGATCTGGGCAAGGATGTCAAGCTGGAGCGTTTTGCCGAGGAGCTCAAGAGCACCGGGGCGGACGTGGTGGCGCTGTCGGCCCTGATGACCACCAGCATGATGGCCATGCCCAAGGTGATCGAGATGGTCAAGGCGGTCAATCCGAAGGTGATCGTGCTGGTGGGCGGGGCGCCGCTCAACGAGGAGATCGCGCGCCAGTACGGGGCCGATGGGTATGCCACTGACGCCATCCAGGCGGTGGTCACCGCCGAGCGTCTGTTCACCAAAGCGGCCTGACGGCAGCCGGGGGGTAGCCATGCACCTGAGACAGGATCGAATGACAAGCCAGGAGCGGATGGACGCTCTTTTTGCCGGCCAGCGTCCCGACCGGGTTGCGGTGGGGGCCATGAGTACCGGGTTCAACACGCGCAACGCGGGCCACACGGTGGCCGACGCTTACGAGGATCCGGAAAAGAGCTTTTCGGACATGCAGTGGACCACCGAGCAGTACGGGTGGGACCCGATTCCCCAGTATGCCGGTCACACCGTGATGGGTGCCTGGGACTTCGGCGGCAAGGTGCGCATGCCCAAGGGCGAGTACGAGGGGGCCCTGGTGGTGACCGATTACCCGGTCAACGCCGAAGAGGACATCGAGAAGCTGCGCCTGCCCGATCCGGAAAGCGCCGGGCGGATTCCCCAGGCCCTGCGTTATGCGCGGCTCCAGTTCGAGCACGATTTGCCGGTCTATTTTTTTTCGCGCAGCCCTTTTACCATGGCGGCCAACATCGCGGGCATCGACCGCTTTTTGCGCTGGACCATGAAGCGGCCCGAGTTGTGCGAGCGGCTGCTGGAGCTTTCCATCGACCATATCTTTAACGTGCTCGGCCTCTGGGTCGACACCTTCGGCGCCGGCCGGGTATTTGCCTGGATGAGCAGCCCCACCGAATCGAACCAGCTCGTCTCACCGCGGATCGTCAAGAAGTTCGCCATCCCCTATCACCAGGAGTACCACCGGCGGCTGCGGGCCCTGGGGGTGATGCGTTTCGGGTTCCACATCTGCGGCGAGCAGAACATGAACCTGCCGCTGCTGGCCGGAGCCGATGCCTGGTCCCACCCCAGCGTGCTGAGCTTCGGCCACGAGGTGGATCTTTCCAAGGCCATGGAACACTTTCCCGGGGACATCATCTTTGGCAACATCGAGCCGGCGGTGATCCAGACCGGAACCCCCGAGACGGTCTACGATCTATGCCGAACGGCCGTCGAAAAGGGACGCCAGGCCCCGGGCGGATTCATCCTGGGGCCGGGCTGCGGCCTGCCGGTGGGGGCGCCGCCGGTGAACGTCTATGCCATGACCCGTGCGGCCCATGATTTTGGCTGGTACGAATAGACATTGCCGGAAACGGCATCTTTTGGCCCCTGGCGGCGTTCTCGCTCGTTTTCAATCCTTGAAATAGTGAACTATTGCTCCGGTTGAAAACGCGCTCGGGCCTTGCCAGGAACCCAAATCCACCATTTCCGGGGTGACGGTAAAGAAAAGGAAACAGTATGGCGACCATGACCAGCAAGGAACGCAACGCGGCGGTTCTGGCGGGAAACCCGGTGGACCGCATTGCCCACTTTCCATTTATCCTCGGCTTCAGCGCCCGCAACGTGGGCTATCCGATCCAGGCGATCTACAGCGACGCCGAGAAGAGCTACGCGGCCCAGCAGCGCACCTTCGAGCAGTACGGGGTGGACTGGGGCCCGCTTTACGGGTACGCGTCGTACGGCACCTGGGAGTTCGGCGGCCAGATCGAGATGCCCACCGGCACCTACCAGCAGGCCCCGTCGCATAAAACCTTTCCGGTCAACGACGAGGCCGAGGCCGAGCATCTGGCCCGTCCCGACGTGCGCACGGCCGGATGTTTGCCCATAGCCATGGAATTTTCACGCCTGCAGGAACAGAACGGCACGCCGATTTCGGTGATCATGGGCGGCAACTTCACCCTGGCGGGCAACCTTTGCTCGGTGGCCAAGCTGTGCCGCTGGATGATCAAAAAACCGGATCTGGCCCACCACCTGCTGCGCCTGGCCACGGACCACATCCTGGAGACCGTGGCGTACTGGGTCAATACCTTCGGCGCCGAGAAGGTCATCCCCCAGTTCTGGGAACCGATGGCGTCGAACCTGATCATTTCGCCGCGCCAGTTCAAGAACTTCGTTCTGCCGTACCTGGCAGAGACCGGAGAGCGGATCGCACAAATGGGGGTGCGCCACGTGCTGCACCACATCTGCGGGGACCAGAACGCCAACATGCCGATGTGGGCCGAGGTGGCCATGGGCGATCCGGGGCTTTGCAGCTTCGGCGATGAGATCGACATCGACAAGGCCATCGAAGTGATCGGCCACAAGGCGGTGCTCATCGGCAACCTGGACCCGAGCCTTCTGCTCACGGGCCAGCCCGGGGAGATCGTCCAGCGGTGCCGCCAGATCATCGAGAAGGGCAAGCGGGCGCCGCGCGGGTTCATGTTCAGCGTGGGCTGCGAGCTGGCACCGGAAACGCCCGGCTACCACCTCTACCTGGTCCAAAAGGCCCTGGAGACGTTCGGGCGTATGGTCCCCTGACCGCCGCTTGCCGGTGATGACAGAGGGTCCGCGAAGTGGTCATCGGTAAAGTGCTGATCGTCATCAATCCGGGCCGCGTCCACGCGGTCCTTTAGCGTTGGAGGAAAATTGCATGGTCGAAGCCCAGAAAAAACTCAAGTTGAAGGAGCACCTTATCAATCAGGCCTGGTGCAAGGGGTGCGGCATCTGTGTGGCTTTTTGCCCCAAGAACGTACTTGAACTCGACGACAAGGACAAGGCGGTGGCGGCCCGGCCCGAAGACTGCATCGCCTGCAAGCTTTGCGAACTCAGGTGTCCCGACCTGGCCATCGAAATCATCACGGAGTAAAAGCTGCGATGAAACCAAATGTGAAATTTATCCAGGGAAACGAGGCCTGCGTGGAAGGGGCTTTGTATGCCGGGCTGCAATTTTTTGCCGGCTATCCCATCACGCCGTCCACGGAAATCGCCGAGGGCCTCTCGGCCCGGCTGCCGCAGATCGGCGGCAAGTTTATCCAGATGGAGGACGAGATCGCCTCCATGTGCGCCATCATCGGGGCCTCGCTCACCGGCCACAAGGTGATGACGGCCACCAGTGGACCGGGATTCTCCCTTAAACAGGAGGCCCTGGGCTATGCGGTGATGGCCGAGATCCCCTGCGTGATCGTCAACGTGCAGCGCGGCGGGCCGTCCACCGGCAACCCCACCCACGTGGCCCAGGGCGACGTGATGCAGGCGCGCTGGGGGAGTCACGGAGACCACAGCATCGTGACCCTCACCGCTTCGAACCACCAGGATGTTTTCGCCATGACGGTGGAGGCCTTCAACATCGCCGAAACCTACCGCACGCCGGTGATCCTGCTTTTCGATGAAGGGGTGGGCCACATGCGCGAGAAGCTGGTGATCCCCGAGCCCGGTAATATTCCGCTGGTCGAGCGGCTGCATACCTCGGTGCCCGGGGGGGTGGACTACCACCCCTATCTGCCGCGCGAGGACGGCCGGCTGCCGATGAGCGATTTCGGCGGGGTGCACCGTTACAACGTCACCGGACTGTTTCACGACATGTGGGGCTTTCCGTCGGACAATCCCACCGTGGTCGACGGGCTGCTGCGCCACCTGATAGACAAGATCGAGAACAATGTCGATCATGTGACCCATTACAAGGAGCACTTTCTGGACGATGCCCAAACCGTGTTCATCTCCTACGGCAGTTCGGCCCGCTCGGCCCTGCACGTGGTGCGCGAGCGCCGGGCCCGGGGCGAACGGCTCGGACTGCTCGAGTTGCAGACCCTCTGGCCCTTTCCGGCCGCCATCGTGCGCGAAAAGTGCAGCCGGGCTCGCTCGGTGGTAGTGGCCGAGATGAACACCGGCCAGATCATGCGGGAGGTCAAGGCAGCCGTGAACGAACCGGAAAAGGTCTTTTTGGCCAACCGCATCGACGGCACCCTGATCACGCCTACCGATATCCGCAACATCCTGCGGCTCATCCAGGGGAGAGGAGTCTGACCCATGGCTGTCAAAGATTATATCCGTGAACGATTTTTCCCGCACATCTGGTGCGCCGGCTGCGGCCACGGCATCATTCTCAACAGCCTGCTGCGGGCCGTGGAATCGCTCGGCATGAGCAAAAACGAAATCGTGATGGCCTCGGGGATCGGCTGTTCGAGCCGCATCTCGGGGTATCTCGACTTTCATACCCTGCATACGATTCACGGCCGGGCCCTGGCCTTTGCCACGGGGGTCAAGCTGAGCCGCCCGGAGCTGAACCTGATCGTGCCCATGGGCGACGGGGACGCGCTGGCCATCGGCGGCAACCACTTCATCCACGCGGCCCGGCGCAACATCGACATCACCGCCATCGTGATGAACAACCGCATCTACGGGATGACCGGGGGCCAGTTCTCTCCCCTTTCGGGTTACGGGATCATGGCCACCACGGCCCCCTATGCCACCGTGGACCAGAGCTTTGACGTGGTCGAGCTGGCCCGCGCGGCCGGGGCCACCTTCGTGGCCCGTTCGACCACCTACCATGTGCAGCAGCTGACCAAGCTGCTGCGCGAAGCGATCCTGCACGAAGGCTTTTCGGTGGTCGAGGTCCTGACCCAGTGCCCGACCTATTTCGGGCGGCGCAACAAGCAGGGCGGGGCGGTGGAAATGATGAACTGGCTCAAGGACAACACCACGCCGGTGGGCTCCAAGGCCAAGGCGGAAAACCCGGCCCTGATCGAACGCGGCGTCTTCGTACAAAAGGAGCTGCCCGAGTACTGCAAGGCTTACGACCAGGTCATCGAACGGGCCCAGAAAGGAAAATAGCCATGGAAAGATGCAGAATCGTATTTTCCGGCTCCGGCGGCCAGGGGGTGATCACGGCGGCCATCCTGCTGGCCGAGGCGGCGGTGATCGAAGAAGGGCTCAACGCGGTGCAGACCCAGGTCTACGGCGCGGCGGCCCGGGGCGGGGCCACGCGCTCGGACGTGATCGTGGCCGAAGAGGAGATCTTCTTTCCCAAGGTGCTCCAGCCCAACGTGCTCGTGTGCCTGACCCAGGAGGCCTATAACAAGTTTTATCCCATCATCCGGCCCGGGGGGCTGTTGATCACCGATCCGCGCTATGTCCAGCTCGAACGCAAGGTGGACGCCCGCCAGCGCCAGCTGGACATGTTCCGCACGGTGATGGATCGCATCGGCAAGCCCATCGTGTTCAACATCTGCATGCTCGGGGCGGTCATCACCCTGACCGGGCTGATCAAGCCCGAATCGGTGATGAAGATGCTCGAACGGCGCCTTCCCGCGGCTTTTATCGACATGAACCGACAGGCCCTGGAGATCGGCATCGAACTGGCCGAGGCGGCCTGAAGTGTTTGTCCAGATCATGTCTCTGCGCCACCACCTCTCCCGCAGGTGCGGGAGAGGTGGTTTGAGGCAAATCCCCCCAAACAGACCGCTTTGCCAAGGCACGGATTTCTTTTAATCCCCCACTCGGTATCCCCAAGTTCCAAGAAAATCCACCTCCCGCCAAACGCATTTCATGACCTGCACGGAACAGGTGTCATCGGAATCCTGAAGGTAACTGAAAAAAAGTCTTGACAGGAAAAATTTTATCCCTCATATACGATCCAATTTTGGATCCAAAATCAGATCGCAGCAAAAACACAAGGCCCTCGTCCGTATTACCGCAACATAGGTAGATTGACCCGATACGCTTGCCCGAGAGAATTCAGTCAGGGCCAAGGCGTTTTGGGAAAAGAGGCGTCTTTTGATCGCAGCACTTGTGCCATGGGATGAAACTAACCGAAATAATTCAGCATGGGAGGAAAAATGAAAAAGAGGCTCGCCCTACTGTCTGCCGTTATTTCACTCGTTTGTTTGTCGCTTGCTGTGGCGCAATCCATGGCCAAGGAATCCGAACCGCTGGTATTCAACCCTGAAAAAGCCGCGTTGCTGATTTTGCATTATCAAAACGACATCGTGCATCCCGATGGGAAGATTGCAAGCTACTATGCCAAAAGGATTGCGGATGCCGGCAACGTTGAACATACCAAAGCCGTTCTGGATGCATGCCGCAATAAAGGCATTCCGGTTATTCACGTGCGCTTTGCACTTCGCCCCGGGGCGCCTGAGGTGTCTTCCAAACCGGGTCCGCTTTTTTCCGCTTTCACGAAAGCGGGGGTCCTCGTGGATGGGACATGGGGGGCGGAAATTATCGACGAACTCAAACCGGTGGGCAACGAGCCCGTGGTCAGCCACGCCTCGAAAAACGGTTTTTACGGCACCGACTTGGATATCCTGCTGCACTCGATGGGGGTGACGGACGTGATGATCGCCGGCATCGCCACTGCCCGGTACGTGGTTTTGGCAACCACCCTTTCCGCCAGCGACCGCCAGTACTACCCCATCGTGCTCAAAGACTGCTGCAACGATGCCACCGATGAACTCCACGACTGGATCATCGATAACGTATTGAGCTACATCGCCATCATTTCAGACTCCAAGGTCATCGGCGAGAAAATAAACAACTGGAAATAGGAAAGCCGGATAGAGCAGGTCACCATGATAAACGAATCTCTCGACAAAGAAACCGACGTTGTAATCATCGGCGCGGGAATCATCGGAATGAGCATCGCCAGGGAGCTGTCCCGCTACCGGGTGGATGTCACGGTGATCGAAAAGGAACCCGATGTGGCGATGGGCATCAGCAAGACTGCCGGCTCTCTCATCTATATGGGGTTGTTTCAGGCCTTGTCGCTGGTGATCAAGGATCTGGGAAAAGGGATGGATTTGGAAGAGGAGACGAAAACCGAACGGATGCGGATGCTCTGGGGCGGTTTTTGCGACTTCGACCGGATCGCTCATGATCTGGACATCGCCCACAAGCATACGGACCTGCTGATCCTGGCCAGAAACGACGCCGAATTGGAAAAGCTGCGACGGCTGGAACATCTGGCGCAGTTCGTCCCCGGAGGCACTGTGCGCAGAGTCTCCAGGGATGAACTGCTGGAGATGGAGCCCAACGTCACCCCGGATGTGCTCGAGGGATTGCACGATTCTACCGGGACCATTTCCATGTTCGGCCCGGAATATGTCATCGCGGTATACGAAAACGCCCGGGAAAACGGTGCCCACGTCATTTTCAACGCCGAGTGCCGCGGCATCGAAAACCGGGGCGGGCACCAGTTGGTGAGAACATCCAGGGGAACCTTCAAGGCGCGCTATGTCATCAATTGTGCAGGTAAATATGCGGATCGCATCGCCGACATGGCCGATGCCAGGACCGGCTGGCACCTGGTTTTTTACCGCAGCCAGGCCCTTATCATGGACAAGAAGCTCGATGGGACCATCCGCCACATCATCGGCATCCCGCCCGATTCGGGCAAGATCGACTTTTTGTATCCTCTCGGCGAGGGGAACATTCATGTGTACGGCGCCAATTACGATCTGGTGGAAGACCGGGATTTTACCGAAACCACCCAGGCCAACTTCGACGATGCCATAGCGCGCATGAAACAGCTGGTGCCCTGTTTGTCCGAAGAGGATGTCATTACCGCCTACGTCGGGATGCGAACGTTTAATGACAAGGAATTCGAAGAAAACCTCATCGAACACGCCCCTGATAATCCCGCTTTTATCAACGTCCTGGTCCGGATGCCCGGATTTACGCCGGCACCGAGAATCGCCGGCAAGGTGGCCGGGATGCTGCAGGATGCGGGACTGCAATTGGAGAAAAAGGACAGCTTCCAGCCGAAACGCCGGTCCATCCCCCGTTTTCGCTATCTTTGCGATGCAGAAAAAGAGCAACTGATCCGAAAGGATCCGCGATATGGACGGGTTGTCTGCCGGTGTGAAACGGTGACCGAAGGGGAGATCGCCGAAGCGGTGCGAAGGGGGGCGACGACCCTCCAGGGGGTGATGTTTCGCACCCGGGCAGGTATGGGGCGGTGCCAAAGAAACTGGTGCGGCCCGAAGATCCTCGAAATCATGGCAAAAGAGTTGAACGCCGACAGAAAAGAGGTCACTTTCAAAGGAGATGGATTCACGTTGCTAGCCAACTGAGCTCGGAGAGGAGAAACCATGAAAGGAAACCGGATCGGATTGTTATTCTGTTATTTAGGCATGTTCATGTTGACCGGAATCTTTGCCCAAGGACCGGTGGCGGCGAAAATGCTCAAATACTCCAGTCCCTACGGGGAGACCAACCCCATGACCAGTTCGATGCGCTGGTTCGGCCAGGAGCTGGAAAAGCGTACCGGTGGAGAATACAAGGCCAAGTTTTATTATTCGGGGACTTTGGGCAAGGCGCCGGACATGCCAGATCTTTGCAAGAGCGGTGCGGTGGATTTCATCTTTACGGGGATGGGGTATACCCCGCATATCTTCAAGCTGAACAGGGGGTTCGAGCTGCTGTATATCACGGAAAACCCCCATGCCAGCGGCGCGGCCCTGTGGGACCTTTACAACGGGTATGCACCGGTACGCAGGGAATGGGACAATGCCGGCTTGATGATGGTTTTTCCCGCAGGAATCGATATCATGGCCTGCCAGAGCCGGACTCCCATCAGGGGGGTTGCCGACATTAAGGGGAAAAAATTTCGAAGCTATGCCGGCGTGGCCGAGATGATCAATCTTTGGGGAGCTAATCCCATTGCCCTGTCCTATGCCGAAATCTATGACGCACTCAACAGGGGGGTTCTCGACGGGGCCTTCGGAATTCCTTCGCTGAACGTTCATGCCTCGCGATTCTGGGAAGTGGCGCCCCACGTGTTCAATACCGGCGCGGGTATCTATGCCGTGACTTATTTTGCGATGTCGAAAAAGACCTATGACAGCTTTCCGGACAAGGTTAAAAAAATCGTTGAAGCGCTGCGCCAAGAGGGGATGGTGAGACACCGCCAATGGATGGCGCAGACCGAAAAGGAGGTTTTCCAGCAGCTGGAAAAGGAAAGTGCAGTCAAGATCATCAACTGGACGGCAGAAGCAAAGGCCGAGGCGAAAAAAATGGCGGTCCCGGCCATCTGGCAAGCCTGGCTTGATGAAATGAAAAAAGAGAATCTGCCGGGCGAGCAGTTTCTCGAAAAATACAAAGCGTTGGTTGAAAAGTACGAAAATCAGTACCCTTACGAGAATCCTTACGGCAAGTAGACCGGACGTTTGATGCAGCCGATGGAGGCATGCGCTTGGGGCAGGTATTTTTTTTAAGAAACGATCGGCAACGATTCTGAAAACCGCTCAGAAGCAAATGCCTTGTCTTCATCGGCTGGCGAAAACATCTTCGCGGAGAGCCTCTTGTGATGGCAAAGACAAGAAAAAAAGGTTGCAGTTGCAGCGGCCGGTGGTTGGGCAGGATGCATTCAGTCGCCCGCAACGTGGTGGGTGTCTGCCTCGCGGTGATGGTTTTGCTGGTGGTTATGGATGTCGCCGGGCGAAGCATCCTGGGGGCGGGCCTCCCGGGTACCGTTGAAATCAACGAGTACCTGCTCGTCGTCATCGGTTTTATCGGTATTTTCCAAACCTATCACGAAAAAGGCCATATATCCGTCGATCTTCTTTTCACCCGGCTGCCCGAACGGGTGCGACAGGTCTTGGCACGGGTGGACAGCGGCTTGATTCTGATTTTCAGCCTGATGTTCTTCTATGCAGGGGCAGAGCGGTTCTGGTCGGCCTTCAAGACCGGGGAGACGAACTGGTTTGGGGCGTATGTGATGCCGGTATGGTTCGTCAGGCTGGTGATTCCCATCGGTTGCCTTGCTTTGTGCATCCAGAGTCTGATGAATATGTGGCAGCCCGAAAACGGTTCGAAGCGCCCCCAGGCTGGGGAGGGTGAAAAGGCACCTCGGGCAATCGACGTCGTGAAACCGTCCACCTGAAATGGAAGAGAACGGCCGTTATGAGTCCTGTTGAAATTGGTCTTGTCGGGTTGGCTGGGCTTTTGCTTCTTCTGTTCATGCGCGTTCCCATCGCTTTTTCGCTGTGCATCGCCGGCATGGTGGGGATTTTCTCTCTGGACGGCTGGAGCATCGGGATGTTCAGCCTGGGAAACTATCCCTTTGCCTTTTTAAAAAGCTGGCTGCTGGTTGCCGTCCCCCTGTTTATCTTGATGGGCTATCTTGCCTCCTCGGCAGGGGTTACGGCCCATGCCTTCGATACCGCGTACCGGTGGTTCGGGCAGTTGCCCGGCGGCCTGGCAATGGCCAGCATCGCCGCCAGCGGTGCCTTCGCGGCAACATCAGGCTCCAGTGTTGCAACCGCCGGCATGATGGGAGCCGTCGCCATACCGGAGATGCGAAAATACGGCTATGACCCGAAGCTTTCATCGGCGGCAGTTGCGGCCGGTGGGCTTCTCGGGATCTTGATCCCGCCCAGCATCGTGCTGGTCATCTACGGTTTTATCACCAAGACTTCCGTGGCAAAGTTGCTGCTGGCCGGCATCTTGCCGGGTATCCTGACGATCTTGATCTATTTTGCCGGCATTTACGTCATGGTCAAACGCAACCCATCCATAGCACCGCAAGCGATGCGGTTCAGCTGGCGGCAGCGTTGGGAAGCCCTGCCGCAGATGTGGGGAGTGACCGTTTTGTTTCTGGCCGTGGTCATCGGTATTTACGCCGGTATTTTCACGCCCACGGAAGCCGCGGCGGTCGGCACCTTTATCGCCTTTTTGATGAGCGTTAAAAAGAACTTCAAAAATCCGGAAGTCCTGGCCAAGGCCTTCATCGACACCGGTCGAACCACGGGAATGATCATGGCCATCTGCGTGGGTGCGACCCTTTTCACCCAGTTCATTACCCTGACCGGTCTGCCGGAAACTGTTTCGGAAGCCGTAGCGAGCATCCGGGTGGCACCGGTTTGGATCCTGATCTGCATGCTCGCCATCTACATTCCCCTCGGATTATTCCTGGATACGATATCTATGCTGTTGATCACAATTCCGATATTTTTCCCCATCGTGGTCAACATGGGATTTGATCCCATCGTTTTCGGGATTCTGGTCGTGAAAATGGAAGAAGTATCGCTGATCACCCCGCCGGTCGGACTGAATGTGTATGTGATCAAAGGTGTCGCGCCGGAGATACCGATCAGTGACATCTTTATCGGCGTCTTGCCGTTTTTGCTGATGGAGTTTGTGGTTATGGCCGTTCTCATCGCTTTTCCACAACTGATTCTGTTTTTACCGAATTCGATGGTCGCGTTCTGATGATATAATGCCAAGCAGAAAAGGAGCGGCAGAGCATTGACATACAACCGGATAAAAACCGTGGATGTCGCGGTCGTCGGTGGTGGTCCGGCCGGGTTGTCGGCCTGCATCGAGTTGGCCCGTCACACAGGTATCAAGGTCGCACTGTTTGAGAGCGAAACCGAACTGGGGGGGATCCCCCGAAGCTGCCATGTCTTTTTCGGCATGCGAGACTTGGGAAGAATATACAGCGGTCCGCGATACGCGAAAAAACTTGATCGTCTGGTTCGAAAGACCCCGACCGATATTCATACCAGTGCGACGGTAACCCGGATTGTTCCGGCCAGGGACGGCTCGCTTCATGCCCTGGATGTCGCCACGGAAGAAGGACTGATCCGCTGTGAGTGCCGCTGCATTCTGATCGCCACCGGATGTTTCGAACGTTCCAGGGAATCGCGCAGGATTCCCGGCAGCCGGCCTGCCGGAATTTTCACAACCGGCTCGCTTCAGCAGGTTGCCAATTTACAGCACGGTAAACCCGGCAACCGTGCACTGATCATCGGCAGTGAACACGTCTCACTGTCTGCGGCCATGACATTGAGCAAGGCGGGGACCAAAATCAGCGCCATGGTCTCGGAAGATCGTCAGGTACAGACCTACCCGCTGGCGGCAAAAGTGATCCGTACCGTGTTCGGTTTTCCTCTTTTTCGAGGCGTGCGCATTCGAGCGATTTGCGGAAAGAAGCGCGTTGAAGGGGTTGTGCTGGAATGCCGGGAAACGGCAGAGCGGTTCGAAATCGCCTGCGATACCATCGTGTGTACGGGAAAGTTTCGCCCGGACGCCGCGCTGATCCACCACACCACCATCCGGGAGGATGGCGCAAGCCTGGGCCCGGAGGTCGATATGAACTATATGACCAGCGAGCCGGGTATCTACGCAGCCGGAAATGTATTGCGCGGGGCCGACATGCATGACATCTGCGCCCTGGAGGGCCGCCAGGCGACCATCAATATTCTGGCGCATCTGCGGTCTGGACGGCCCGGCAACGACAGGATCGTCCGGATAAGGGCGCTCGACCCGCTCCGGTATGCCGTGCCGCAGAAGCTGCTTGGCCATGGGAGCGGCAACTGGAAAACATCCTTCCGGACCCCCGGTGTTTCAGCCCAGGTGCGCAGAACCATGAAAAAGGTGGCCCTTGAAGCCTGGTCCGGGGGCAATCAAATCTGGTCGAAAGACTACAGCCGGCTTATCGCGAACAGCCGGATTGTCATTCCGGTGGAAAAGTTCAACTGGGATAGGGTCGATTTTTCCGAAGAGATTGTGATCAAGATCGCTTCCGATGCGCCATGAGAGGTTATCCAAAATGACCAATACTCCATCCAAGGCGGACAATCTGGCAGACGACAAACCCGGAAACGCCTACCATGCCATTAAGGAGCTGCTGTTCCGGCGGGTGCTTAACCCGGGGCAGAAGCTGCCTTACAAGGACTTGTGCGACTGGGTCGGTTTGAGCAAGACGCCGATTATCAATGCACTGAACCGACTGGTCTATGAGGGATTCGTTTTGTACGAACCCAACAGGGGATACCGGATCGCTTCGGTTGATGAGAAGACCATCTCCCATCTGTGGGAGATACGCCTGGAGCTGGAATGCATCAACGTGCGCAATGCCATCAAAAATTTCACTCCGGAAAAATTCGCGATCCTGAAACAAAAGCATGATCTACTGCACAACTACAGGCCGGCGTATACCGACCGGAAGAACCTGGAGCTGGACATGGACATGCACATTGAAATCGCCCGGATGGGTGGCAACAAGTTTTCGCGCACCTTTTTAAGGACGGTCCTGGAACATATTCATTTCATGCACCGCCTGGAAAGGGGAGTGGACCGGCGAAAGCAGGAGATCGAATACGAACACCAGATGGTGATCGAAAGCATCGGAAAGTGTGACGTCACCATGGCCGAAAAAGTCATGCGGGATCACATCGAGGCACTCCACCGCCTCATGCTGGATTTCTTGCAGGAATTGAAACAGACGCAGGGAAATTTCTGGATCTGAAAGCGGCCGGCAAGATTGGTCTTGCCAGGTAGATTCATCACCACCCGAAGATGGCATCCCATCCGGGCACAGGGACAGGTATCTGAATGAAACGGATCCCAACGGATTTTAAAACCAACATGGAGGTCAAAATTGGCTAGAGAATTAAGTGCGGACCAGGCGTCTTATACCGAAGAACTCATCCAAAATGCGCGTCGCGCCCTGGCGGCGATTGCCGATTATGAACAGGAAACGGTCGATCGGCTTTGCCGGGCTGTCGGCTGGGCCGTTTCCAACGAGACCACTTTCACCCGCCTGGCGCGGATGGGGGTCGAGGAGAGCGGGATCGGGGACTGGCAAGGCCGGCCGGCCAAGCGCTTTAAAGTCCACGGCGTGCTGCGCGATTGCCTGCGGCAAAAAAGCGTGGGGATGGTCGAGGAAATTCCTGAAAAGGGCATCGTCAAATACGCCAAACCCGCGGGGGTCATCGTCTCTTTGGTGCCGACCACCAACCCGGCCATGACCCCGGCGGTCACCGCCGTGTTCGCCCTCAAGGCCAAGGACGCGGTGATTTTCTGCCCCCACCCGAGGGCCCTGAAAACCATCCGGGAAACCGTGGCGGTGCTGCGCCGTTCGCTGGCCGATCAGGGCATTCCCCAGGACCTTTTCCAGTGTGTCGACCGGCCGAGTTTTGCCCTCACCAACGAATTGATGGCCAAATGCGATCTGGTCATGGCCACCGGCGGGAGCGCCATGGTCAAGGCGGCCTATAGTTCCGGCACGCCGGCATTCGGGGTGGGCGCCGGAAACGCGACCATCATCGTTGACGAGACGGCTGAGGTCGCCGATGCGGCCCAACTGGTCAAAAACAGCAAAATGTTTGACAACGGCTCCGGCTGTTCGGCGGACGGCAACGCACTGGTGTCCGGAGACATCTACGAGGATTTCCTGGCAGCCTTGCAAAACGAAGGCGGCTATCTGCTCTCGGATCGGGAAAAGGAGCTGCTCACCGCCGCTTTGTGGGACGAGAAGGGCGCAAGGGCCGTGGACACCGTCGCCTGCTCGGCCGGTAAAATCGCCCAAAAGGCCGGTTTTGCGTTGCCCGAGGGTAAACAATTTCTTATCGTGAGGCAGCAGGAAATCGGGCCGGCGCATCCTTTTTCCGGGGAAAAGCTTTCTCCGATTGTTGCCGTATACCGGTTTTCCGATTTCGACCAGGCCATGGAAATGATGGAGGCGATCTTTCGCGTGGGCGGCAGGGGGCATTCGTGCAGCATCTATTCGCACAACGAGGCGCATATCGACCGGTTGGCGTCAACCGCGCCGGTCAGCCGGATCATGGTGCGCCAGCCGACCTCGCTTTCCAACTCCGGATCCTTTACCAACGGCATGCCCATGACCGCCAGCCTGGGGTGCGGCTTCTGGGGAAACAACATCACTAACGAAAACATTCACTTGAAGCATTATCTGAACTACACCTGGGTCAGCCGTCCCATCCCGGAGGACCGGCCTTCGGAAAAGGAGCTGTTCGGAGAATACTTCGGTTCAAAGGTTTATTGAAAGATGATCAAAGGGTTGGACCATATCAACATCGTCGTCAATGACCTGGAGGCGGCCCAGAGGTTTTTCGAGATGTTCGGATTTGCCGCCGTAGACGCTTCCGAGCTGTCCGGGCCGTGGATATCGGCCGTCGTCCGGTTGGAGGGCGTGGTTGCGCGCTACGTGCGCCTGGCTTTGCCTGAAACCGATCTCAAGGTCGAGCTGATTGCCTACGATCATCCGCCTTCGGAAAAGGCCGGCGCGCCCGGTATGGCCAACGCCATCGGTTTCCGGCACCTGGCCTTCACGGTGGAAAACATCGAAGATGAGATGGCGCGGCTGCGCAGCCGGGGGGTTGAATTTCTCAGCGAGGTTTTCGTCTACGAGAAGCTGGGCAAGAAACTGGTCTACTTTTACGGACCGGAAGGCATCTTGCTGGAGTTGGCCGAATATTGCGCCGATTCATAGGGGGCCGTGAAAAAGGTCTCCTTAAAGTCCAAACGGGGAGCTCACATGGATGCACCATCCAAGGTAATCATCAGGGAGGTGGCCCTGCGTGACGGGCTGCAGTCGGAAAAAGACTTCGTTTCCACCGAAGACAAGCTCGCCTTGATCCGGGCGCTGGAACAAGCCGGCGTCAAGTACCTGGAGACGACGTCGTTTGTCAGTCCCAGGGCGATCCCACAGCTCAAGGATGCCGCCGGGCTGATGGCCAGAGTGCCTCGGGGACCGATGACGCACGAGGTGATGGTGCCGAATCTGAAAGGCGCCCAGGGGGCTCTGGAGGCCGGTGCGGATCGCCTGGTCGTTTTCGTATCGGCCTCCGAGGCCCACAATCAGGCCAACGTGCGCCGCAGCATCGGTGAGTCTCTTGGGGATCTGGGCGCCATTTTTTCACTGGCCCGGGAAAGGAAGGTGCCTGTTTGCGGGGTGATAGCCGTGGCCTTCGGCTGTCCCTTCCAGGGCCGGGTTCCCAGGCAGGATGTCCTGAAGATCGCTAGGCACTTCGTCCACGGGGGCGCCGACCGGATCTCGCTTGCCGATACCACCGGACTGGCCAATCCGGCTCAGATTCACGATGATGTCTCTTTTTTCAAGGAAGAACTGCCGGAGACAAACTTTTGCCTCCATCTGCACAACAACAGGGGCGTGGCAATGGCCAACCTGTACGCCGGGTACCTGGCCGGGGTCACCATGTTTGACACGTCCCTGGGCGGCATCGGCGGATGCCCGAACGTGCCCCAGGCGGCCGGGAATCTGGCCACCGAGGACGTGGTCTTCATGTTCGAGGAAATGGGCGTTTCGACCGGTATGGATCTTTACGGCCTGATCGAAGCGGCAAAACAACTTGAAAAGATGCTGGGCCACCCATTGCCCGGCCAGATGATGAAAAGCGGACTACCGGAATGGAATCCGGTTGGTGCCGTCTGAGGTGTCGTGCGGCCCTTTCTGTGGGGCGGTGCGTTTTCCGGGGCCGCGGCCGCATGCAGGTCGGAGATTGATGGACCGTCCCGGTACGGCACGCTCATTCCACCACCCAAACGGTGCAGTCCCTGGCCTTGTGAATGATCCGGTTGGAAACCGAGCCGAAAAGGAATTCTTCTTGCCGTGAAACCCCCTTGCGGCCGACCACGATGGTTTCGGACCGTGACAGTTGAGCCTCGTGTAAAATACATTCGGCCACCGAAGGACAATACCTGACCTTGGCCCGGGTTGTCACCAGTTGCGGGTCGAAGCCCCGGCTTTCCAACAGATCCTTCGCGCCGGCCAGGATTTTCTTGGCGCCGCGATGCCTTTCTGCCATCCAGGCTTCTTTGTCCCGGTTCGAGGCAAAAAAGTCCTCCCCCGGCTCATTGATGATATGCAGCACGAAAAACCGGAAACCATGCAGCCCTTCGAGCAGATCGGCGACATATTTAACCGCCCGGCGGCTGTTTTCGGACTCATCAACGGCAATCAGAATGTTGCGGATGGACCTTTCGGAGAAATTTTCCATCGGGGCGCCTCCTTCTTCCGGCCGTTGTTGTGACTACAGGCCCTGAACGTTCGTTTTTTGCGTTAAATGTTTGTCCGATTTTGACCGCTAAAGTGACTGAAGAACTTCACCCATATCACACAACAACTGGGTCGTATTTTCGTAATGAATCTCCGCACCCGTGGAGAAATGCAGCAATATCCGGTTCAGCGATTGCGAAATGTATGGGTAGACTTTTTTCAGGTTGGCCACCCGGTTGTGAAATACGATATTGAGATCTTTAGGGTTCAACCTTTCGAGTATTTCGGGCTTTTTCTTCTTCAGCTCGCCGATTAACACATCCCCCATGCCGGCAATGAATATCAGGATGTTGCCGAGTCCGAAAAGATCGTAGCTGAACATGTTTTCGCGGTGCATGTAGTTGAAGTCGAAGTCGATCCACCGGTAGCGGCCCGATTCCCGGTCTATGATGATATGATCCCGCCGGATATCGCCGTGTTTTTCCAGATGGTGGTGAAGAAAATCGATCGCCTGGACGCATTGGACAAAGTTTTTGAAAATGTCGGGGAAAGTCTGATGATAGTACGCTTCATGGTCCATCGAAAGGCCATGGATAAAGGCATGAAGTGATTTGCCGTAGATGTAGTCGATGACCCGCACGATATTGCCGGCCTCATCTTTGACCGAATAGCCGTGCATGAAATTTTCGTGATCCGCCACCAGATCCAGAATCCGGGCCTCCTTTAGCGGGCTGCGGAAACACTCGAAACTCAAATCGGCGATGGTGGCCCTGAACTTTTCAAAAAACACCAGCTTGACGACTTTCAGACTGCCGTCCTGCAGATCGATGCAGCGCTTTACCCAATGCTTGACCTCGTCATCCACCCCGAAACGCCCTTCCTTGGCATTGTGTCGCACCAGAAAGGCCTTGTTGTCGAGAACAGCGATATCCCCGTATTGAACATTGAAAAAATCGCTGGTGTCGTAATGGATCCGGCCGATATTCTTCGAGGCCGGAACCCATCTGTTCGCCATCCGGCGGATATCGTCTTTCGACAGCGATTCCGGCATAAGGGGCTCCATATTGGCGGTTCGTCGTCTGATCATTGCCGAAAGGCGGTGTGATGTCAAAATAATCGTGCGCCAAACGATCACCGCCCCCTGCTAATAATGAAATTCTGAGCCTGACCGCCTTAAATTGCGGGGAGTAGAATATTGGCGCCATTCCTATGTCTGCCTTCTGCCGCGCGTAAACATGAAATTAATTATATATTACACTAAATATCAGTAGTGTCCGGTTAGGAGTCGAATAATTTCAATTGGATATGGGAATCCTTATCCGACTTATCGTGACCACTAACATCAAGTAGATGAAAAAGCATCGTTTTTTCGAATAGGGTAAGACTCAGGATCTGTAAAATAGTGTAGAGGCTCTGGTCGATGCCGAGGCGCTTTTTGATGATGGCTACCAAGTCGGGGTGACAAACTGCAATTCCTTGGACGTTCAGCCGATTTTCAAACAGTTTTCAGATGTCCGGCTTATGTCGATGCGTTGGGTCGGTTGGCAGGGCAGGATGCTAATTGTGACTTGAATGCAAGTCGATTCCGGCATAGGTTTTAGACCCCGGCCACCCGGCGACGAGGTGGCCGGTCGCCCTTATCGTGGGTACCGGTTAAGGTTGTCGAATTCGGGCGGGTGGAAGTCGGTCCGGGCGTGCTGGCCAAAGAAGCCGGCGCCGATGCGCGCCGGCCCAAATGGCTTGGCCAACCGGCGTAGATTATATGGCATTGCTACCAGGGCTCGCGCAGGCCCCAGGGGGCCAGGAAAGGTGGACGGATGGGATCCGGTGATTTTGGGGAAAAGGTCAAGAAGAACGTTGCCGCCAACTTCGACCGCAGCTTGGCGATCTACCAGGCTTTCGAGGACAAGCACGGGTTTTTCGCGGCCCTGAGTGCCGAGCTGGCCCGGTGGGTCGGGGTGCGCCCCGGTTCAGCGATCCTTGATGTGGGCTGCGGCAATGGGATTTCGGCGCGGGTGCTCAGCGAACAATTCGGCTGCACGGTGCTGGGGGTGGATCTTTCGCCGGCGATGGTCGCTGCCGGGAGGGCGGATGTTGCATCCCGGAGCGTCGAGCTCGTGGTGGGAGACGGCGAACGCCTGGTCGAGGTGGCCGCCGGCCGCCGTTTCGATTTCGTGCTGTACAACGCTTCTCTGTTCATCTTCCCCGACGCTGAAAGGAGCCTGCAAGAGGCCGCCGCCTGCCTTGACCCGGGTGGAAAGATCGCCTTTTCATTCTACCCCAATCTTACCGGCCCAGACGGCGCGGATCTTTTGGATCTGGCATTTGACCGACTGGGCGAGGCAAGGCCGCGGTTTCGCGTGATCACCGACTACGATAAGGCCTGCCAGGCCCTTGCCCGTATTCGCGGCCCGGTGGCCCACCACCATTGGATACGTCCCCTGGACACCGATTTTCTCATCGATTTTTTTTCCATACCGGCCCAGTCCGCCTCCCTTTTTCCCGCCCTGGACTACCCGGCACGTTGCGAAAAGGTGAAAGCCCTTTTTGCCGGGCTTGTCGACTTTTCCGGCTGCGGCAGCGTTGTCTGGCGTATGGCCGCTGACGGTGGCAGAGAGCAGCGGCAGAACAAGCTGGATGCTTAATCGGTGCGGGTTAAGATCAAGAAATAGCCCGTTTTAAGGTTTTAAGAGAACCAATCGTTCCGGTGAGGCGATTCAAAAATCGGTTTCCCACAACCTGTAATCCCGAAAGCATTTTAACGCGAAAGCCGGCGACGATCCGTTTCGGCCAGCAGATCCAAGGGATGGTGACAGGCCACCTGCCGGCCCTCGTCCACGGTCGTGAGGGCGGGCTCGGCCCGGGTGCACTGCGGCCGCCGGAAAGGGCAGCGGGGATGGAACCGGCACCCGGGCGGCGGGTGGAGCGGGGAGGGGATTTCTATGTGCGCAGCGGCTTCTTTTAAGCGATGCCGCTTTCTGCCCATGGCCGGTATGGCGGCGATGAGGGTGGCCGTGTACGGGTGGGCGGGGCGGCGGAAGATCGCTTCGGTCGGCGCGATCTCGCAGATCTTGCCGAGGTACATCACCATGACCCGGTCCGAGACGTTTTTGATCACCGCCATATCGTGGGAGATGAAAAGAAGGGTCAGCCCGTAGCGGCGCCGGCATTGCTCCAGCAGGTTGAGGATCTGGGCCTGGATGGAGACATCCAGGGCCGAGACCGGTTCGTCGCAGATGAGCAGCTCAGGCCTTGCCATCAGGGCCCGGGCGATCTGGATCCGCTGGCACTGGCCGCCGGAAAAACGGTAGGGGCGCCAGCCGGCCGTTTGCGGATCGAGGCCCACTGCGGCGAGCATCTTCCGGGCTGCGGCGGACTGCCGGTCCCGGCAGATGCGCCCGGTGACCGAAAGCGGCATGGCGATGGTTTTTCCCACCGGCCGCCGCGGGTTGAGGGCCGAGGCCGAATCCTGGAAGATCATCTGAAACCGCGGCCGCAGCCGGCGCAGGCGGTCTTTGGCGGCACGGGTCAGGTCTTCTCCGTGAAAGCGGACCTCGCCGGCGGTGGGGGGCGGGAGCTGGATGATGGCCCGGGCCAGCGAAGTCTTGCCGCACCCCGATTCGCCCACCAGGCCGAGGGTCTCTCCTTTTTCCAACCGGAAACTCACCCCCGAGACGGCCCGGCAGGCCGGTCCCCGGCCCATGGGGTAGGAGACGGTCAGGCGGCTGACCGCCAGCAGGGGGGATGACCGGTTCATGGCACCATCCCGAACGGATGCCGGCAAGCCACCCGATGGTTCGGCCCCGGACCGGGCGCGAGGGGTGGTGCCGATTCGTCGCAGGACCGGTCTGCCCGGCGGCACCGGGGGGCAAAGGCACAGCCCGGGATCGGCCTTTTCAGGTCCGGCGGCTGCCCCTCGATGGGATAAAGGGCGGTATGGGGCGGCCGGTCCACCGGGGGAAGGGCATCGATCAGGGCCCGGGTATACGGCATCACGGCCCCGGACAGAAGGGCGGCCGCCGGGATCTGCTCCACGATCCGGCCGGCATACATCACGGCCGCTTCATGGGCCCGGCCCGCGGCGATGTGAAGATCGTGGGTGACCAGGATCAGGGCCATCTTGCGCCGGGCCTGTTCCCGGCAGAGCAGATCGAGGATGCTTTGCTGGACCGTGACGTCCAGGGCGGTGGTCGGCTCGTCGGCGATCAGGAGGACCGGATCGCAGGCCAGGGCGGCGGCGATGGCCACCCGCTGGCGCATCCCGCCGGAAAGCTCGTGGGGATACTGGCCGGCGCGCCGCTGCGGTTCGGCGATCCCCACGGCCTCCAGAAGTTCAACCGCCCGGCGGCGGGCCGGCCCGGGGCCCAGCCGCCGGTGGACCACCAGGGGCTCGGCGACCTGTTTTCCCACGGTCATCAGCGGCGTGAGGGCCGAAAGGGGGTCCTGGAAGACCATGGCGATCCTGGCGGCGCGGATCCGGTTGTAGGCCTTTTCGCAAATGCCGGCGATCTCTTCTCCTTCCAGGATGATCCGGGCGTCTCTGGCCAGGATGGCCGTCTTGGGCTGGAGGCCCATCAGGGTGCGGCAGAGCATTGTTTTGCCGCTGCCCGATTCGCCCAGGATCGCCAGCGTCTTGCCCCGCTCGAGCCTGAAGCCGACATCGGTGACAGCCTGCACCGCGCCCGTTGCCGTGGGCAGGCGCAGCGACAGGTGCCGGACCTCGAGGAGGGGTTCTGCCGGTGCTGGGGCGATCCGGTTCACAGGCGGCACTCCTGCGAGGCGAACACCCGTTTGACCGCATCGGCGATGACATTGAAGGACAGCACGGTAACAAAGAGCACGAGCGCCGGGATCAGGCTGATATGGGGCGCTTCGCCCAGGGCCTCCTTGCCGTCGGCGATTATCCCGCCCCAGCTCGGTGCCGGGGCGGGGACGCCGAGCCCGAGAAAGCCCAGGGTCCCTTCGGCCACGATCATGTACGAAACGAGCAGCAGGGCGTAGACGACCAGCGGCATCACGATGTTGGGAAGGATCTCTCCGGCCATGATGGCCGCATCGCCGAGCCCGAGCATCCGTGCACTCTGGACGAACTCCCGCTGGGCCAAGGCCAGGGTGTTGGCCCGGGCGACCCGGGCGAAGTACGGGATGGTGATCAGCCCCATGGCGAGAATGATGTTGCCCAGCCCGGGGGAAAAGAGGACTGTCATCACCAGCAGCAGGACCATGGCGGGAAAGGCGAGGATGGCGTCCATCAAGGCCATGATCAAAAATCCGGTGCGTCCGCGGTAGAACCCGGCCAGAAGACCGAGGAAACCGCCGATCACCAGCCCGATCAGGGGCGGCAGGAGCCCCACCGGAAGGGAGATGCGCCCACCGTGGATGATCCGGGCGGCCATGTCCCGGCCCATGGTGTCGGTGCCCAGCAGGAAAACGGACCGGTCCAGGGGGGCTTCGGTGCCCGGCGGGGCTTCCAGGTGGCGCCAGTCCATCCGGTCGCAAGCAGGCAGGGGGAGGTGGTCCGCCGCGAGGGCCAAAACCGCGAGGGCCAGGACCCAGAGGCAGGCGAGCCAGAAGGCGGGGCCCAGCCGTTCGGGGCGCACGGCCTGCCGCAGTGGTTCAGCCAACCGTCCCCCCTTTGCGGATCCGCGGGTCCAGAGCGCCATAGGCGATGTCCACCGCCGCGTTGATAAGGACATAGGCGATGGTGATCAAGAGGACGCACCCCTGGATCACCGTCACGTCCCGGTCATAGATGGCCGCCACCAGGAGCCGCCCGATCCCCGGCAACGCGAAGATGGTCTCCACCACCAGGGCCCCGCCGACCAGATATCCGACCTGCATCCCGACGATGGTGATCAGGGTGAAGAGCGACGGCCGCAGGGCGTGGCGCAAGAGGATCCGGCCGGGCGGCACCCCCTTGGACCGGGCCATGAGGATATACTCCTGCTGCAGGGTGTCGATCATGTCGTTTCTGAGCACCCGCATCAGCACCACCCATTCCACCATGGCGATGCTCACCGCCGGCATGACAAAGGCGCGCAGGTTCGGCCAGATGCCTTGGGAGAGGGGGACATATCCGGTGGCTGGCAGCCACTGGAGTTTGACGGCAAAGCAGAAGATCAGCACGATGCCCATCACGAAGACCGGCATCGAGACCATGGCAAAGGCCACGGCCATGAACGCCTTGTCGATGAGCGTGTGGGGTTTGCAGGCGGTGAGCATTCCGGTGGGAACGGCCAGCAAAAGGGCGATAAGCTGGGCCAGGAGCATCAGCTCGACGGTGACCGGCAGGCGGGCGCAGATGGCATCGAACACCGGCTCACGAGTAATCAGGGAAGTCCCGAGATCGCCGCTGGCAAGATCCCCCACCCACAGGGCATAGCGGACCATGACGTTGCGATCCAGACCGATTTCGTGTCTGGCGGCCCGGACGTCGTCGGCCGAGGCCTCGAATCCGGTCCGCGTGAAGGCGGCGTCCCCCGGCAGGATCGAGACCATGAGAAAGGTCAGGACCGTCACCAGCCAGACCACCAGGAGGAGCCGCAACAGTTTTTTGCCGATCGCGACCAAGGCCACCCCCTGTTCATTCGACCCAAAACGGTGCCGGCAGGGGCCGCACCGCCACATCACCCACCGGATTCTCCCAGGCTTCGAACCCGGCCCTGGAGAGCGTCTTCACACACCGGCCGGTGTACCCCTCGGCCGCCACCTGACGCCAGATGGTCCGGTAGGTCGTCAAAAATTGACTCAAGGACGGCTCCTGGCGCGGAAACCGGAAGAAACCGTCCGGGCAGCGCCGGCAGATGCCGTGATCCTGAAACAGCGCGTCCAGGCGGCCGCTGAAGTCAGGCCAGACGGCCGCATCCTTGCGCACCGCGGCGGCCAGCGCGGCCAGAAAGGCGGCCTCAGGGTCGTCTTCCCGGATCGTGAACCAGGGCATGAAGGAGATGGGGCCCAGATTGTCCAGGCTGAAGGCGAACTCCACCGGGACCAGTTCTCCGGCCTGTTTGCGGTAGACCGCATAGCGGGTCTGAATGGCGAGGCCGTTGGTGCCGGTGATCAGGAGGCCGCCTTCGTCCAGGAGCCCGGCAAGACGGCGCAGCAGTTCCTGCCGGGTTTTCTGTTTAAAATAGAGCAGAACGTTCATGCAACGGATCGCCCGGGCCGGCGGAATTTCGAGGGCCATGATGTCCGCCGGGAAAAAATGCAGGTTCTCCGTCTCGAAATCGTGCAGGTGGTCGCGGATGAGCCGGTGGCCGTCCCGGGCCACGGTCTTGCTGGC
Organism: Desulfobacterales bacterium; assembly: GCA_963668645.2. GTDB lineage: Bacteria > Desulfobacterota > Desulfobacteria > Desulfobacterales > UBA2174 > UBA2174. The sequence continues at coordinate 35,433 of CAXXWC010000015.1, read as the reverse complement.
GCCCGGATCCGACTCCCCCAGCAGGGGGCAAAGCGCCTCGAACCGTTCGGTGAACCGGCGCCGGGTCTCCTGTGGCGCCTGGTAGAGGGCGCGCCCGCCGCTGTTCATCAAGCCCTGAAAATACTGGAAGCGGCCGTCTTCATCGAAGCAGGCGTAATGCCCGTCAGGATCGTAAAGGACGTAGGCGGCAAAGGCCCGATCCACCCCGTACACCTGCCAGCCCGGCAGGTTTCTGGCCGTATCGGCAGTGGTGTCGGGGGGAAAGCCGCATCCCACGTCCACGAAGAGGGGGCGTGCGGCCCCCGCTGCCCCGGCTTGCCGGGCTACATAGGCGTCCAGCGCTTCATGGCGTCGCGGCACGGTGATGGGCGGGATCCGTCCGCCCCAGGCCCCGGGCAGAACGCTCGGGATCGTGGTGGTGACCCAGTTGATAAGGGTCGGGTTGAAATTAGCGGCCGGGTAGCGGGCCTTTTTCATGAGCAGGAGCATGCGGCGGATGAAACTGTGTGTCTCTGCCGGCAGCTCCGGCAGGTGCACGGCGGCCGCCAGCGATTCCGGTATGCGATCCCCCAGGAGACGCTCCACCAAGTCGTTAAAGGAGCCGGTCAGTTCTGTGTTCATGGCCTGTTTCTCCTTCATGTTGTCCGGGACGGCGTGCGCGCCGGCGGGGTGCTTGAGCGCCTTTTGCCGAGATGGATGATTGCCTGAAGAGAATCTGTCCTCTTTTCGCCCCGCCGGTCAGGGTGCAAGCCAGATCCCGGCCAGCCGGATCTCTTCCTCGCCGCTTTTTGTCAGGACCAGATTCCGGACGTTCTTGCGCGCAAAGACGTAGTAGGTGCGGCCGAAAAGATAGAGAAAGGGGATATCCGCATTGGCCTTGCGCACGATGGCGCACATGATCTTCGCCCGGACCTGCGGATCGGTGGTCCGCTCCTGTTCGTCGAGGAGCCGGTCCATTTCCGGGTCGGCGTACCTAAAGACGTTCCAGCGGCTTTGCGAGTGGAGGTACGCCTTGGTGATGGGGCCCATGTCGTTGTACCCCAGCATCAGCCAGGAGGTGATATCGAAGTCCTCGCTGAAAATACGCTTCATGATGCCGGGAAAATCCATCGGCACCGGCGTCACCTCGACGCCGATCGCCTTGAACATCTGCTGCATGATCATCCCCGCCTCGCGGCCCCGGTTGGATGCGCTGTGGATGTATTCCAGGCAGACCGGCTTGCCGTAGGCCGCGATCAGTGCCCTGGCCTTTTGCGGGTCCGGCGCCGGGTAGCCGGTGTCGCGGCAATCGACGGCGTCGCCGTACCAATGCGTCACCGCGGGCATGATGTTCTTGAAGCTGGCCGCAACATACGCCTTTTGATCCCAGGCCAGGGCCAGCGCCCGGCGGACCCGGATGTCGTCCAGGGGGGGGCGGGCGTTGTTCAGGGCGAGGAGTCCGGCCCCCCGCCAGTGGACCGGATGGGTCTCGAAATCCGGATTTTGCATGAGCTTCTTGACGTGCGACGGGCGGTCGGTGATCATCAGGTCCGCCTCCCCGGAGACCAGGGTCGCGTAGCGTGCCTCATGATCCGGGATGGCCCGGCAGACGACTTCGTCCAGATACGGTTTCCCCTTGTCCCAGTAATCGGGATTTTTGCGGACCACGATCCGGTCCCCGCGCTTCCACTCCTTGAAGATAAACGGGCCGGTGCCCACCGGTGCGTGGTGGTGCCGGCCTTCGGCCACCGCCTTGGGCGACGGGATATAGGCGGTGAATCCTATCGGCGAGGTCAGGAAGGTATCGAAGGCCGGCCAGGCATGTTTCAAAACGAACCGCACCTCGTAAGGACCGGCCTTTTCCACGGCGGCGATGGGGGTGAGGAAAATCCGGCCGCTGAAGTGCAGCTGCGGGTCGATGAGCCGGCGCCAGTGGTCCACCACGGCATCGGCCGTAAACAGGGTGCCGTCGTGAAAGCGGACATTTTCCCGCAGCCGGATCGTCCAGACCGTTTCGTCCTGCGAGGGCTGCAGCGAAAGACCCAGGGCCGGAACCAGTTCCCCGGCATCGTCCCGTTCGAAGAGTTTTTCCATGACGAGGCTTGCCGCCAGCCGGCCGGTGCCGGTGAGTGCCCGGGTCTGGAGGGCGTCGAAGCCCGCGGCTTCCAGCTCTCCGACGTGGCGCAACGTGCCGCCGTATTCCGGCTCTGCAGCCCGGGCGACCCGGCCTGCGGTGAGCCCGAGGAGGCCGATCACGGCCGAGAGAAGCCAGACCATCATACGTCGTTTCAAAATCGGCGTGCCCATTCTTTCCTCCTCTTTGAATGATGCGGATGATCGTGCACCGGCGGCTTGCCTGCCGCTCGCCCACCCGGGGCGAGAGGGCGGGCCGAAGCCGCCTCCCAGCGGAATCGCGGCCGAAATGGAAAAAACACAGGCCGCCTTTTGAATCCTGCTAATCCTATTGGCGGCATGGATTGTACGTTTAGTTAGGATATGGATATCATCTTTTGTACTAAAACTATCCTTATGGGTCAATACCATTGTTCTCAATATTTTCTCAACAGGGAAGAGGGTGGAATCCGGGGGACGCTCTTTAGAGCCGCCTCCATCCGGTTTCAATCAGGTGGCAGATCCGGGCAGGAATTCGATCAAGAGAGAACAGGAAAGTTGTCTTGTGAGAGATCTTCAGTTGTCGCGGCTCGGGTGCAGGGCCGCCGCAGCCCCTTGCATCAGGCACCGGGTCAGGGCCGCCAACAGGGGGGACGGCAGATTCCAGCAATGCCAATAAAGCTGCTCCACCACCACGTGCCCCGGGGCCAGGTCGATGAGCGTTCCTTCCTCAACCCGCTGGCCGATCTGCTGCTCGGGGATCATCCCGCAGGCATGACCGTCCTCGATAAAGGCGACAAAACGCTCGGATGAGGGCAGATAGTGGGCATTGAGTGTTCCGGGCACCGCTCCCAGGACGCTGCGGCACATTTTCTCATGAAGCCGGTCAGAGCGGTTGAATACAACGAAGGGAGCGGTTTCGACGCTTTTACGGGTCATCCCGTCCGCAAACCACTTGGCGGCATACGCCCGGGTGCCGTAAAGCCGGTAGGCCATCCCGCCCAGATAGACCGCACGGCATCCTTGCAGCGCAACGTCCAGGGTGCTAATGCTCCCGACCACATCACCGGTCCGCAGCAGCTCCTGGGTCCTTTCCTGGTCGTCCACCCGAAGATCGAGCAGCACGGGGGTGGCGGCCAGCAGCGGTGCGACGGCATCGAGGAACCAGGTGGCGATGCTGTCGGCATTGACACCGATGGCCAGTGTGCTGAAGGGGCGCGACGGCGGCATCCCGATGTCGGGGAACAGATGATCCTCCAGCTGTCGAACTTGCCGCAGGTGCTTGATGAGGCGGGACCCTGCCGCCGTTGCCCGGGGCGGAGACGCGCGCACCAGCAGCACCTGGCCGGCAAGGGCCTCGAGTTGCTTGATGCGCTGGGATACCGCGGGCTGGGTGATGTGCAGTGCACGCGCCGCCCCCTCGAAGCTGCCTTCCCCGACCACCGCGGCGAGAGCCTCCAAGAGTTTGTAATCCAGCATGGTCTGTCCATTAGCATATTTTATGGGATATCAATATTAATAATTTTACTTATGAAGAAGGATCGGCTAGCCTCCTCCCTCCGGTATGGATGACCCCATGAAAAAAACGGAAAGCGACCGATGATAGATCCTGCAATGGGAACGATAGTTTGCGGATTGGGCTGCGCCCTGACCTGGGGGCGGGCGATTTCAGCGGCGGGGTGGCCACCAAGAACGGCGACGTCTTCCGGGTTGTCCTGGTATCCCAGATCATCGGCTGGATCGTGTTGATCGCCGCTGCCCTGGCCTTGGGGGAATCGATGCCGCCGCCGGATCGGCTGGCTTACGGTGCTGCCGCGGGCATTGCCGGTGTCCTGGGCATCCTCTTTCTCTATACCGGCCTTGCCCAGGGGCGCATGGGGATCGTGGCGCCGGTATCCGCGGTGGTAACAGCCCTGCTGCCGGTTCTGGTCGCGCTGTTTACCGAGGGCTTTCCGGGCCGCCTCAAACTGGCCGGTTTCACCACGGCGTTGATTGCCGTGTGGTGGCTTTCCAGGCAAGACCGCGCCCAACCCGCCCGCGGTGGTGAATGGCGTCTGGCCCTGTGCGCCGGGGCGGGGTTCGGTCTCTTTTTTATTCTCATCGAGCGGGCCAGCCCGGAAGCGGTGCTCTGGCCGCTGGTGAGCGCCCGCGCGGCCTCCATCGTCTTCATGGCTGCGGTCGTGCTGCACCGCAGGCGCAGTTCCAGCCGCTGTTGTGCCATCCGAGCCCTGCCACTGGTGCCCGTCGTTATGGCCGGGCTGCTGGACACTGCCGGTAACGTGCTGTTTGCCCTGGCCGCCCAGATCGGTCGTTTGGACATCGCCGCCGTTGTGGGCTCCCTCTACCCGGCCACCACCGTGATCCTGGCGCGCACGGTGCTCAAGGAGCCGCTTCACCCCCACCAGGTCATCGGCCTGGGCGCCGCACTGGCTGCCGTGGTGATGATTTCTTTTTGAGCAAACACTCGCACTGCACCCGATGCGCAGCAACGGTGGCGGGTGAACGCACCTGTAACGTCGAAACGATCTATCCCGGCAGGAAGGCAAGCGGAACCATGCCCCGGTTGGGCACCCGTCGCCGGCCTTGTCCCGGGCATAGGAAAGAGCGGCGGGCTTTGGCGAAACATGATTCCGCCTGCGATTAGGGATATCGGCGGGGCCGCAGCCGCCTGCTATCCCAACATGCCCATGCCCATCAAAGTTATCCAGCCAACGATAATGCCGATTGCCAAAAGCAGATAACGGTCCTCGGTTTTCATTATGCCTCCTTTCCGGCCTGCAGCGGCTTCCATTTTTTTCGGGGTCAGGTTTCCTTGACCACGATCATGGTATCCGTATTGGCCAGCCGGATCTGTTCTTCATTGGTGGTGGACATTTCGGCCTTGAAGCACAGGGCCCACATCATGATGATTCCCAGTACCCACCACACCAGTTGCCAGGACCACAGGGGTGGGAAACCTGCAAATGAAAAGGCGTTGTTGCCGATGATGCACGCCGGACCGATGGCGAACAGATACCAGAGCGGCACAAGTACTTTCATGGCCTTGCGCCATTTCTTGCCGGATTCGGATGGGGCATCGACACGATCCAGCCATTGCCGGACTTCCTGCTGGCGCTGGATGGTTTCCTCGCTGTCCCGCAAGCCGAAAAAGCGGCAGGCATAGGCCACCAGCAGTCCCACCCCGGTGCCCCAGGCCGCGCAATGGATCGTGAGCGGCTCCGGATAGACCCGATAGGTGATAAAGACCGCCACCATGCCGGAAAGGACCCCCAGAACCGATCCGATGGACGGCCAGCGCAGTCCCCAGAGGGTCCCGCAAAGCAGCACGTACATGACGAAGCCGAAGGCGGTCGCCAACCCTCCCAGCATGACCAGAACGGCCGTCGAGGTGAGCCCCACCCACAGGGCCGCGATGGTGATGATGGTGGCAAAAAGGCGGTTGACCCAGATCTGTTCGGCGTTGCTGCACTCTTGCTTGCGCACATAGCGCCACCAGATGTCGCGCAGGAGGATCGATCCGCCGGTGCCGATATACGGCGCCGCCGTGGAATGCATGGCGGCGATGGCACCGATAAAGACAACTCCCAGCATGAACGGCGGCAGATAATTCTTCATGAGGATGGGCACCACATCCCGGTCGCTGGCAAATTCCAGCAGCCCCGCCTTCTGAAGCATGATGGCCCCCATCCCCTGGAAGGCTGTGAAGAAAAACAGGGCAAAGCCGACGATGAAGGTCGACATGAACACATGCTGCCAGGCCAGCGGTTTGGGATCCTTGATGCCGAAGGTCCACATGGTGAAGGCCGGCGATGACTGGATGCCCATCAGCGCGAACATGTAAGACAGGATCATCACACCGGTCCAGGCGCGCTGACCCACCGTAAAATTGATGATGGAGGGGACCTCCAGATAGCGGGCCTCCAGCGTGGCCATCTGGGCCGCAAACTCGGTCCAGCCGCCGAACTGGCTCAGGACATAGGCCCCCAGGATCACGATGCCGCTCACCAGCAAAATGAACTGGATGACCCCCACCCAGGTGCTCGCCTTGAGTCCGCCAGTGCAGATGTAGAACCAGACGATAAAGCCCATGAAGATTGCCCCGAAAGCCGCCGGCTGGCCGGTGACGTAATGAAACAGGGCCCCGGCCGCGGTGAGCTGCAACGCCGAATAGAAGGTCGCGTAGAGAAAGGCGGTGACCACCACCAGAAAGCGTACGGCCTCGCTGTTGTAGTAGTAGGCGTACATGTCCCCGGGAGTGACGAAACCGTACCGTTTGCCCATCAGCCAGGTCCGTTTGCCGAAGAAGGCTCCGGTGATGGGAATGGTCAGGACGTAAAAGGAGGCAAACGCGTAGGCCAGGCCCGAGAGGTAGATGGCCCCCGGATGGGATACGAAGGTCCAGCCGCTGAAGGATGCCGCGGTGGAGGCCAGCAGGAAGGCGAAAAAGGGTATCGAGCGGCCGGCGATGGCATAGCCGGCCGAGGTCTTCTCGGTGAAATACCCTTTCAACCCCCAATAGAAGCAGTAAACGATGTAAATCCCCAGCATGATGTATACCCAGGTTGTTCCGCGCATAAGCCCTCCCCTTTCCCGGCTGTCCGGCCAGCGGGCCTGACAGCCGCGCGTGGCCGCATTGATATTTTATATGGTTCACCCGGCGGTCGCGGGTGATTCCATCGGACACGGTGGGTGGTTGACGCCATGGTGCGGCTGGCAAAGCCGCGGCTGCTCCTGGGTTGAATGGATGAAAGGTTTTTTTCGGTGTTTGGGTACAATTAGTGTTTTTAAATTATAATTTGTACATTTTGTCAAGTGATATTTGGTACAATAGGGGATCTGTCGGTGGGATAGGGAGGTGGCGACAATGCACCTGCATGCCATCCTGCGTGCAGGCGGCGGTAAGCGCCGGTTGCCCCATGGGCATGCCATCGGCGGTATCGATTTGGCGGGGTGGATCGGGGAAAAATCCCCAGGAAACGGTTCGCAGTCAGGAACGGGGTTGAATTGCACGTGAAAATGCCGGCGCGGATCTCTATCCTGTCATCGGCAGGCGTCGCCTGCCGGAGCGGCGGTCGGCCTTATCATCGGCGCCGGTCGTACGGTGGAACCGCTCGGGAGGGCGTCACACGAGATAGGTGTCACAGGCGATCATCAGTAAATAGATCGCTGCGAAGGCTGCAATCTCGCCGAAACCGAAATGCGGCCAGAACGGCAGGTCTTGAATGGGAGACGGCACCGGCAGGCCCCCCCGGCCCGGAAAGCAGATGATTTCGCAACCGGCCGAGGTCAGCTTCGGAGGTTGGCCAACGTGCTTCAGGCGGTCTCGCAGCAGCCGGATCAGTTTTTTGTCTTCGACCCGCTGGGCTTCGCGCAGCATTTGCAAGTACAGGTCGGTGGTCGGACTAAATGTTTCGACTGGCGCGGGCATCGCATCCTCCTTATTTGGAAGCGGTGGTCGCAGACAAGCTTTCCTGCGTCAAACTGGCAAACAAAGCGGCGAGCTTTTCGGCAATGTGGCCGATGAGTTCGCGGTCGTCCAGGCGGAATGCCTTGTTCAGCATCTCGATATAGACGTCCGCGCCTGGCAGTCGCTCGAGAACGCGGCGATGGACGACCACGCCGCCATCCTCCTCCTCTGCGGGCCGCTGGACCGGTGTGGCACTGGTTAGGGCGGGATCCAGCTCGGAAACCAGCACTCCCATCACAGCGGCCATCCTCTTCAGGTCGTCCGGTGTCGGTATCTGGCGGCCGAGTTCGATATTTTTTATTTTCGTCCGCCCGGATTCAAAAGAGGTGTCAAAGGCCGCCGCGCCGAGTGCCCCCTGGTTCAGGTTGCAGCGGCGTCTGAGAATTTGGATGATTTCGTGCTGTTTGAGCTCCATAAGGACTCCTTGTGAACTTAAAATGGAAGAGAGGCGCGGTGTTTAAAGCTCAAAAGAGGAGGCGCTGCTGCCGGTTGATGGTTCATGAGTCCAGCAGAACATCCATAAAATGTACTCAATTGGGATATGGGTCAAGGAAAAAATAGACATGTTTGTTCAGATGGGCAAGGGACAGAGCAACACCGTATCGTAAAAAAGATCGATCAACTTATGGCCCTGTGCGATGGTCTCGAAGCGAAGCTGCAAAAATCACAATCGAGAAACGACAAGCTGATGGAAGCCGCTATTGCCGAAATGCTGGCGGCCTGAAAGGCGATCATGGGGCTACCCACGAGACTTACCGCTCGTACGTAGTGAAATTTGACACTGCCTGCTCCCGAATTTCTTTCAGGGCTATTTCACCTTGCTACTCTTTGCCACCTTCCAACACTTTGCGTATCTTGGTGGCCAACTCTTCCTTTGAAAACGGTTTTTGTATGAAATGCACCCCTTCTTCGAGCACACCGCGATGTGCGATCACGTTTGCGGTATATCCGGACATGAACAAAGTCCTGACGCCGGGATGGCTTTCGACTATCCGTTCGGACAGATCGCGACCGCTCATTTTCGGCATCACCACATCAGTGATCAGCAGGTCGATGTTGCCATCGTGTTTGCCGGCGAGCTCCAGGGCATCGATAGAACCGCATGCGCTGAGCACCTCATAACCGAGACTTTGGAGCATCCGTTTGCCAAGATTGAGAATAGACTTGTCACTTGCATTTCGCTCTTTGAAAAAGTGCATTTTGATTTTTCCGGATCTCAACTTGATTCCGGCATTTTTGCCGCACGGTGAAAGAGACGCGTTGCCTCCCGCTTAGCTTGAGTCAGCCAAGTATTTATAGGAAAAGCACTCTGGGGGCACCTCCAAGACCGTGATGATTTCGCTCTGCAAGGCGGTCAGTTTCGAGACAAAGCCGAAAGTAGTGCCGCCCGGGCCAGGCATCGCCCCTTTAACGACATGTTCGAAGGCGGCCAGCAGGTGTCCGGCTTTGGGGTTGCGCACATCTTTGCGGTTTGGCATCAAGCCATCCAGCCCACGGTCGCGCTGTTGGATGTTGATCCGAGCGGTTCTCTCGACCAACACAACGATCTGCAAGGCGATTTTGAACAAGAACAGATACGTCTCGATGCGCTCTGGGCGCTGCAGATAGATCGGTTCCAGATCGTAGGGCCCTTTGGCGCGCCGGAAGGTATGCTCGTTTCGGTACTGGCCCTTGTGGTGAGCCATGGCCTGCTGGAGGCTCAAGTTCTCGGCCTCCACGTCGGTTAGCAGCGGATAATAGCCACAGCGGTCCAGCGCTGCGCTAAAGGTGGCCTCGTCAAAGTGGACCTGGATGTCGAATAGATCGCTGTGCACGGCCACTTTCTCGACGACCTTGCCGGCTGAAGGGCGTCCTCGGCCTTTGTATTTGTAGGTCACCAGGGCCTGGTAGTCTATGCGGTAGGTGAAAAAGTCTGCGGTACCGTATTTTGCCAAGATCGCGTCGCAGGCTTTTTGGATCTGTTCTTCGGTTTTCATCTTGCGGCCGTTGAGTTTACCCCTGAGCGCTTCCAGGGCCTCTTTTGTCTGCTCAACACGCCGCTGCAGGTTCTGGCGCTTGATCAGGGCCACGGCCTGATCGAAGATGATGATCATCCGTAGCCGGTAGTCCTTTTTGAGGTGCCGTACGACCATCGGCACCTCAAAACCCCGATTGAAGCGGCCCTTGTGAGGGATCAGGATTTCCTGGTCATGGTCGGCAACGGTGGCCTCAAAGTGTTCGGCAAAGCTTTCATACATGGGGGCCGGGGCCAGAAAGTGGCCGCCGTTATCAATGATCGCGGCGATGTTGGCCCCGCTGATCAGCTTGCAGTCGGCCACGTAGAGAAAATCGGTCCGGTCCAGCAGGTCGATCAGGCGCTGCCACTGTTCGACATAGGTGGTCACATCGGCGGTGTTGCCGCTGTAGGCCTGTGAAAAGAGGGGAAAAGCACTGTCGTCACTGACCGACATCGACCAGATCAGCTGCTTGAGGTCGTCGCGGTGCTTTTTGCTGTGACCGAAGGTGATCTGGATGCCTTCGGGCGACGGGGTGGCTTTCCCATTGCCATAATAAGAAGCAGAGGTGGTATCGTTATGGCATACGTCGGTTTGGATCTGCCAGGCCTCGATCATGTGGCGGGTGATTTCCAGCTCCAGGTTTCCGAGCTCGTGACGATGGAGGGCATCGAGGCTGTCGGAGAGCCGGCTTTTGAGGAAGCAGTGGCAAGAACGCAATAAATAGATATATATCAGCATATTGTCTGGGGATGGTTCTCTGAGGGAGTGAGCCATTCCCAGCACATCATTTTTGGGGGATTTCAAATACTTGTTGCCGCAGCGATTCTCTGAGGTATACTGGATAGGAATTTTAGCGGGCCTCCCCTCTCTGCTGGACCGGATCTCAACTCCCCGCAGATAGTTCTAAAATCATTTGGTTTTTTACCGGTCAAGGATGAATGCAGCCACAAACCGTTTGTGACCTATGCGATCATGCGCCGGATTGAAGGGGGTCACCATGCCGACAAGCAAGAAAAATGCGTCACCAGTAAAAAAGTCGCCACCCCCCGAAGTCAGTCAGAAGAAAAAGTCGGAAAAAAACGACCTTGTGATTGTCGGTATCGGCGCTTCCGCCGGCGGCCTGGAAACCCTCGAAGCCTTTTTCCACCAGATGCCGCCGGATTCCGGCATCGCCTTTGTGATCATCCAGCACCTCAGTCCCCGGCACAAAAGCATCATGGCCTCGCTGCTGGCCAAACACACACGGATGGCCGTCCGGGAAATCGAGGACGCCACAGTCCTTGAGCCCAACTGCGTGTATCTCAACCCCCCCGACAAGAATGTGGCGATCTTCAACCAAGTCCTTCACCTGATGCAGCCGGTCAAAACCGGCGCGATCAACATGCCGATTGATTATTTTTTTCGGTCGATTTCCGAGGACCGGAAAGAAAAGGCCATCGCCGTAATTCTATCGGGTACGGCCTCGGACGGGACCCTGGGCATCAAGGCCGTCAAGGGTGAAGGCGGCATGGTGATGGTCCAGAACCCGGATACGGCCAAGTATGAAGGCATGCCTAGAAGCGCCGTCGACACCGGCCTGGTGGATTTTATCGTTCCGGTGGAACAAATGCCGGAACACCTAATTCGCTATTTGAAGCACCAGATTGTCAGGAAGCCCGGCAAGATCGCTTTCGATGAAACCAGCAGCCGACATCAGCTTCAAAAGATTTTCACGCTGATCCGAACGGCTACGGGTCACGATTTTTCCCACTACAAGCACAGTACCATCGAACGGCGGATCGAGCGGCGCCTCGCGGTTCACCAGATCGACTCCCTGCCCGATTACATCCTCTACCTTCAGAAAAACCCGGATGAAATTCAAACGTTGTTCAAAAACCTGGTCATCGGGGTCACCAGTTTTTTCAGGGACCCGAAAGCCTACGATGTGCTCGAAGCGCAGGCGATTGCAAAACTGATCGAAGCCAAGCACCCGGAAGACACCCTGCGCTGCTGGGTGGTGGGATGCTCGAGCGGCGAAGAGGCGTATTCGCTGGCCATCCTCGTCTTGGAGGCCACGGAGAAACTCAAAAAGCATGTCAATGTTCAGATTTTTGCCACGGATATCGACGAGTCGGCCATAGACGCCGCCCGCAAAGGCGTCTACCCGGCCAGCATCGCCGCGGATGTCTCCGAAGAGCGCCTGAACCGGTTTTTCGTCAAGGAAGAGGGCCGTTACAAGATCAAAAAGCAGGTCCGGGACCTGGTGGTCTTTTCCCTGCAAAGCGTCATCAAGGACCCGCCTTTTTCAAAGCTGGATCTGGTGAGCTGCCGGAACCTGATGATCTACCTGGACGCCACGCTTCAGAAAAAAATGATCCCCATATTTCATTACACGCTGAATCCCGAAGGGTTTTTGCAGCTGGGGACCTCGGAGACCATCGGCGAGTTCACGGATCTGTTCGCTCCGGTTGATTCCAAGTTGAAGGTCTACCAGCGAAAAGAAGGCCTTTCGAGCGGCATCGTCGATTATTCGAAAGGGCTGATCTACGAAAGACAAAGGGACACCCCACCTGGGGCCGGTCAGCCGCCGCCCCCGCCAACCGATATCCATGTCCTGGCCGAAAAAGCGATCCTGGACGGGTACGCCCCTTCCGCAGTTCTGGTCAACGACAAATACGAGATCCTGCACTTCGTCGGCCGGACGGAAAAATACCTGGCGCCCCCCACGGGAAAGCCCAGCTTCAACATCCTGACCATGGCCCGCCCCGATCTCAAATACAAGTTGACGACCGCGCTGAATATGGCGTTTCGAGGAAAAACGCGTGCCACACAAAAGGGCGTCCGGATCAAATTGAACGGTTCTTTCACGGTGGTCGACATCACTGCCGGCCCCCTTTCTGAAGAGGGCAATCCCTCGGGGCTGGTGCTGGTCGTGTTTGAAGACAAGACGCCCGAACCCGTCCCGGAAGGCGCGGTGGACCTGAAGCGTAAGGGTGAAAAGAAGCCTTCGGAAATCCAGCAGCTCGAGCAGGATCTCCAGTCGACCCGGGAATACCTTCAGGCCACCATCGAGGAGCTGGAAACCTCTAACGAGGAGCTCAAATCGACCAACGAAGAGCTTCAGTCGGTCAACGAGGAGCTGCAGAGCACCAACGAGGAGCTCGAGACCTCAAAGGAAGAACTTCAGTCCACCAACGAGGAGCTGTCCACGGTCAACGCGGAGCTGCAAAACAAGGTGGATGAGCTGTCAAAGTCCAGCAATGACATGAACAATCTGCTGGCCGCCACCGAGATCGCTTCGATCTTTCTGGATACCCGTCTTTGTATTCAGCGCTATACCCCGCCTACGGCCAGGGTCATCAAATTGATCCAGACCGATATCGGCAGGCCGCTTGGAGACCTTAAAACCAGTTTCCCGGGGGTCGATCTGGCCAAGCAGGCGCAAACGGTTTTAAAGGACCTGAACACCATCAGCACGGAGATATTGTCGGAGGGTGGTATATGGTACTCAATGAAGATGATGCCCTATCGGACCATTGAAAATGTGATCGAAGGGGTGGTGATAACCTTTATTGACATCCACGATGTAAAAAAGGCAGGGATCGTCAGACGGCTGGCGGTCGTTTTGGAAGACGCCAACGACGCCATCGCGGTGCTGGATTTCAAGGGGCGCATCACGGCCTGGAACAAGGGGGCCGAGGCCATGTACGGCTACAGCAAATCCGAGGCCCTGCAAATGAATTTTTCGGTCCTGATTCCGGCGGACCACCCCAACGAGATCAGGGACATCGTCGCCAGGCTGAGAAAAGGCGAAGCCATCAAATCGTTCAAGAGCCGGAGGCGGACGAAAGACGGTAACCTGTTGAACATATGGATGACCGCCACAGCGTTAAACGATGAAACCGGGCATCCGGTGGAGATGGCCGTCACGGAGCGCGATCTGGCTTGGCTGTCGCAACAATAGTGGGGGCGGGAATGGAAAAAGAAAAAAATGCTACCGACAGGGTTATGCTGAGGCGGCTTGCCGAAAAGAAGCTGGCAGAAACAGCCGACGAAAACTGCGATCTTTCAGGCAAATCTTCTGAAGAAATTGCGTCCTTGATCCATGAGCTTCGCGTTCACCAGATCGAACTTCAGATGCAAAACGAAGAGCTCAGGCGCATTCAGGAAGAGCTTGAAAAGGCACAAAATCGCTATTCGCATCTGTATGATTTTTCACCGGTGGGATATTTTTCAATCAGTGAAAAGGGGATCATAACAGAGGCCAATCTCACCCTTGCCTCCATGTTAGGAACAGAGCGGAGTGCCTTGATCGGAAGGTTTTTCACTCACTTTATCCTGAAAGATGACCAAGATATTTACTATAAACATCGCCATCGACTTATGGAAACAGATGAGTCCCTGATATGTGATCTGCGGCTTGTGAAAAAGGACGGGCATGCTTTTCATGCCCATATGGAATGCATGGTCTACAAAAACAGGGGGGAGGATCTCAGGGAGATCCGGGTAGTTGTCAGCGATGTCACCGAGAGCAAGCTCGCAGAAAAGGATCGCGAAAATTTACAGGCTCAGCTCATCCAGTCCCAAAAAATGGAATCCATAGGCACCCTGGCTGGCGGGATTGCTCATGAATTCAATAATATTCTCAGCATCATCATCGGCAACAATGAATTGGTCATGGAGGAATTGCCTGAATGGAGTCACGCAAAGGAAAACACAGAAGAAATTCGAGTTGCAGGTTTACGCGCCAGGGATGTTGTAAAGCAACTTCTTTTGTTCAGCCGAAAAACTGAACAAAAGAAAAGGCCTGTTCAAACAGGAGCGGTTGTAAAGGAAGCCTTGAAATTGATCCGATCATCCATCCCGGTAAATATCGGCATTAACCAGAATATAGCCGATGATGTTGCTCCTGTTTTTGCAAACGCCACCCAAATCAATCAATTGCTCATCAACCTGTGCGGCAATGCGACTGATGCCATGATCAACACAGGTGGAGTCATCACCATTGATCTTAATAATGAGATTATTGATGAAATAGTTTCGAATTCCCATGATCAGTTAAATCCGGGACGATATGTCAAACTTATGGTCGGAGATACTGGCCATGGCATGAACAAACATACGCTGGATAGAATATTTGAGCCTTATTTTACTACCAAGGCATTCGGCAAGGGGACCGGCATTGGGTTGGCGGTCGTTCATGGAATCGTCGAAATTCACAACGGTATTATCTCTGCTGAAAGTTCCCCCGGAAAAGGATCGGTATTCACAATTTTACTTCCTGCTTATGAAGGTCATATTGAGCAGGAAACTGTCCCTGAGATTGTTTCGCCTTCAGGACACGAACAGATTTTATTTGTGGATGACGATCCGTCACTGTTCAGATTGGGAAAGCGGCGATTGGAAGGATTAGGTTATGCAGTCGAAGGTTCCACAGATTCATCAGAGGCGTTGACGATATTTAAAAATGCACCAGACGCATTTGATCTAATCATCACCGACATGGATATGCCGCATATGACAGGCGATCAACTGGCAGTTGAAATCTTAAAAGTCAGGCCCAAAATGCCAATTATGCTTTGCACCGGGTACAGCGAAAAAATTTCTGAAGAAAAAGCTCGTGAGATTGGTATTTGTTCATTTGTCATGAAACCGCAGGATCTGAAAGATTTCGCAGTAAGTGTCCGAAAAGCCCTTGATGAGGCAAAGGGTCTCGAAAAAACCGGACCATAGTCGTTCATCAAGACAAACCGATAATACCGTTTAGATCGTTCTTCCGCTGCCAATAAGGCAGTCTTCCCTTTCCCCTATTCCGTAGACCATTCCCGACCAATCGCTGTATAATCTAACAAGGGACACCTGCGCCTATGGCCATAAGGAGCCGTCATGTATACGAGAGTCTCACTCAAAAAGGACTCTGTCTGGAACCCTTTCGAAAATGTATGGAGGGGTCCCGAAGGTCATGGCGAAATAGATAGGAGGGTAACCACAAGCCATAACGAATTCGCTGGGAGAGGTCCCCAAACCGGACGGACGCCAGCGACCGCTGGGGATACCGACGATTCGGGACCGGGTGGTGCAGACGGCAGTGGTGCTGATTATCGAACCGATCTTCGAAGCCGACTTTATGGACTGTTCGCACGGGTTTCGCCTGGGGCGATCGGTGGGATCTTGCCGATAATCACCGTCGGATTGAAGTTCGGTAGTACCTTTGGCAACTTGGCGCTGCTTATTGCCCGACTGGTCGATGACTTTGCTGGATGGCACTCTGCCGACATGCCATATGCCGCCCCAGCATGTCCACTTTCGTGTCCAGCAAACAGGCATTTTCGGGCAGTCTAATGGCTTTTTGCTATAAACAAACTAAAAAACCCGCACGGATTAACCGCACGGGTTTATTAGTCTTTTTTGGTCGGGGCGAGAGGATTTGAACCTCCGACCCCTTGAACCCCATTCAAGTGCGCTACCAGGCTGCGCTACGCCCCGACACAGAGGCACTACCTACGAAATTCCCTGATCCATGTCAACCGGATTGTCGTCTGGGCTGCATTTTTCCGGTACCGGCCGGGGTGCGGTCCGAGATCTTGCGGAATTATAACGGGTAATATCCAAGGTTTTCGCAATTTTATTTTGAAAGATGGCGCGGTCCTGGTATGGTTACAGCTTATGAATCGCCATTCACCCTTGATCCTTCCTCCGGCCCTGGCACCCGGCGCACGGGTGGCTGTGGTGGCACCGGCCGGGGCCTGTAACCCCTCGGACCTGGTGGCCGGAGTCGAAGTGCTGCGGGCTGCAGGGCTTGAACCGAGTCTTGACCGGTCCGTATATGCTCGCCAGGGCTATCTGTCCGGTTCGGACCGGGACCGGGCCACATTCTTGATGGACGCCTTTCTCGATCCTGCTGTGGACGCCATCGTCTGTGCCCGGGGCGGCTACGGGAGCATGCGTGTCCTGGATCGGCTCGATTTTGACCTGATCGCCCGGCACCCCAAGCGGTTGCTGGGATTTTCAGATATTTCGGCCCTGCTCTGGGCGTTGAACAGCCGGGCGGGAATGATCGGGTTTCACGGCCCCACGGCAGCCAGCCTCCCCGATGTGAATCGTGAAACGATCATGGGGCTGGATGTTTTTATGGCGCCCAATCCCGAGATGACCGTTTCGCTGGCCGGGGGCCGGGCCCTGGCAGAAGGCTGGGCCGTGGGCAGACTCTGCGGTGGAAACCTGAGCACGATCTGCCATTTGATGGGAACACCGTTTGCGCCGCATTTCGAAGGCGCTATCGTGATATTCGAGGATCGGGCCGAAGCGCCTTACCGCATCGACCGCATGTTGACCCAGCTGCGCTTGGGCGGGGTCTTCGATGGGGCCCGAGCCGTGGTGCTGGGTGATTTTACCGACTGCGGCCGCACTGAAGACCTTAAGCGGGTGTTCCAGGACCGCCTGGAGGATCTGGGGATTCCGGTCATGAGCGGGCTGCCCGTGGGGCACGGGAAGCGCAACCTGACCCTTCCGTTGGGGATGGCGGCGTGTCTGGACACGGCCCGCAAAAGCCTGGAAGTGGGGCGGGCGCCGCGGCGCTAGGAGGCACGAAGTTTTTGGGAATAAGGCGGGAAGCGGGATTCGAACCGGTTGAGCGCCTGATGCAGGCGGCGGTCGGGGCCAAGGTGTTTCCGGGTGCCGTGCTTCTCGCGGCCCGCGGGCCGGCCGTGGTTTTTCAGCGTGCATACGGGGTGGCAGACTCGGCCACGGGCCGGCGCGTGAACCTGCAGACGATCTTTGACCTGGCATCGCTCACCAAGCCCCTTGCCACCACCCTGGCGATCCTGCGCCTGGGGGCCGACGGGCGGCTGGCCCTGGACACGCCGCTGGAAAGGCTTTTGCCGGTCTTTGAGGATCAACCGGCCGCCCGGGTGACCGTGGCCCAGTTGCTGCGCCACGCATCGGGCCTGCCGGCATGGCGGCCTTATTACGAAAGCTTGCGAAGGCTTTCATCGGACCGGCGCAAGGAGGTTTTTCAACACAGCCTGGCCGCCACACCTCTCGAACAGGCCCCGGGCAGCGGTGTGCTTTACAGCGATTTGAACTTCATGATCCTGGCCTGGATCGCCGAGGTTCTCAGCGGTGAGCGTCTCGACCGGCTGGTGGAAAAGCGGATCTACCACCCATTGGGCGTGGCTCCCCTGTTCTTTGTTCCCCTGGATAGGCCGCAGCCGGCAGCCCATTTCGCCGCTACCGAACACTGCCCCTGGCGCGGGCCGCTTTGCGGGCAGGTTAGCGACGACAACTGTTATGCGCTGGGGGGCGTTTGCGGCCATGCCGGGCTGTTCGGCAGCGCAGCCGCCGTGCACCGCTTGTTGAGCTGCATCCTGGCCGCCTGTCAGGGGGGCGGTGCCGAGTCGGTGCTGCCCGCGGAGTGGGTGCGTTTATTTATAAAGGTGCCCTCGGATGGGAGCCGGGCCCTGGGTTTCGATGTGCCTTCCGCGGACCCGCCGGCCTGCGGGCGTTATTTTCCGGCCCAGAGCATCGGTCACCTGGGATTTACCGGAACCAGCTTCTGGATCGATTTGCAGCGGGAGCGGATCGTGATCCTATTGACCAACCGGGTGCATCCCAGCCGCGCGAACGAAGCGATCAGGGCCTTTCGTCCCGAGCTTCACGATGCCGTGTGGCTGGCCATGGAGGCCCCGGACTGATGGGCGGAATTGACATTTTTCTTGTTTTCAAACCGTCTTTCTGTTAGCCAAACACCACATCGGCCGGCTTTCCAAGCCTTCGGCATGATGACTTTTTAACGCTTCCGGATGACCGGTTGACTTCCGCAATCAAGGATTCGACGCAATGGCGTTCATGGATAGCATTCTCGGGATTTTTTCCAATGACTTGGCCATCGATCTGGGTACGGCCAACACGTTGGTGTACGTCAAGGGCAAGGGGATCGTGCTGCGCGAGCCCTCGGTGGTGGCCGTGCGGCTCGATCGATCCAAGAATCGGGTTCTGGCCGTGGGCGCCGAGGCCAAGAACATGTTGGGCCGCACACCGGGCAACATCGTGGCCATTCGCCCCATGCGCGACGGCGTGATCGCCGATTTCGAGGTCACCGAGGCGATGCTGCGCCATTTTATCCAAAAGGTGCACAACCGGCGCACATTCGTGCGGCCGCGAATCATCGTCGCCGTGCCCTCGGGAATTACCCAGGTAGAGAAGAGGGCGGTCAAGGATTCGGCCCTTTCGGCCGGTGCGCGCGAGGTGTTTCTGATCGAAGAGCCCATGGCCGCCGCCATCGGCGCGGGCATGCCGATCACCGAGCCGACCTGCAACATGGTGGTCGACATCGGAGGCGGCACCACCGAAGTGGCGGTCATTTCCCTGGCCGGGATCGTCTACAGCCGCAGCCTGAGGGTGGCCGGCGACAAGATGGACGAGGCCATCATGCAGTATATCAAACGCAAGTATAACTTGCTGATCGGCGAGCGGACCGCCGAAATCATCAAGACCAACATCGGCAACGCCGATCCAGACCCCAGCAACCTGGAGACCATCGAAGTCAAGGGGCGCGACCTGGTATCCGGGATTCCCAAGATTCTGGCCATCGACAGTGAGGAGATTCGCGTGGCCATTTCAGAGCAGATCGATGCCATTGTCGAAACGGTCAAGATCGCTCTGGAACAGACCCCGCCCGAACTGGCGGCCGACATCGTCGACCGGGGCATCGTGCTCACCGGCGGCGGCGCTCTGCTCAAGAATCTGGACAAGCTTCTGATGGGAGAAAGCGGGCTGCCGATCACCGTCGCGGAAGATCCCCTGTCCACCGTCGCTATCGGCAGCGGTAAAGCGATCGACAGTATCGAAATCCTCAAACAAGTAGCGGTGAACTAAAGGGTTGATCCCAATAGGTCGCTGTGGGAGTGGCGTACCATGCCGCCTGCCGGCCGTCGCGGTCGATGCGCGGCTTGACCGTCGGTGAGGATGCGGCCGGGCAAACGCCATTCGGGCGCGATGACTTTCCGCCGTAGCGTACCGGCAACATTCCCCCGACGCTCCGAATTCTCTACTCGATGCATATGCTTTCCAGGAAAACTTTGCTGATCGTCGGCTTGATTCTGATGATCGCCGCTAATATCATCGGCTTGACCCTCAGCAGCCGCAGTCGTAGCGCTGATTTGGGTATGGGACGCGTCGGTTTGACGCTCCTGGCGCCCTGGCAGGCTGTGCTATCCCACAGCCTGCGTGCGGTGCGCGATGTCTGGGCCACCTATTTCGCCCTGGCCTCGACCGCCAGGGAAAACGGTCGCCTGCGGCAGGACCTGGCCCAGGTCCAGGCCCAGAACGACCACTTCAAGGAAACCGCCCAGGAGAACCAGCGCCTGCGCCGCCTGCTCGATTTTCAGCAGGCCGTCGGTCTCGATGTCCTGCCCGCCGAGGTGATCGGAAAGGATCCTTCCCCCTGGTTCAGGTCCGTAATCATCGACAAGGGCACGGCCTCCGGGGTGGCCAAGGGACAGCCGGTGGTCACGGCCCAGGGGATCGCGGGGCAGGTCACCGAGGTGGCGGCAAAATATGCCAAGGTGCTGTTGATCATCGACCAGAACACCGCGGTGGATACCCTGGTGCAGCGCAGTCGGGCCCGGGGCATGGTGACTGGAACCTCCGATGACCGGTGCATCTTCAAATACGTGATGCGACAGGACGATGTGCACGTGGGCGACGTACTGATCGCTTCCGGCCTGGACGGGGTCTTTCCCAAAGGATTGAGGGTCGGATCGGTGTCCGCGGTGGAACAGGAAGGGCCTGGCATCTTTCAGGAGGTCAGGGTCGCGCCGTCGGTCGATTTTGCCACCCTCGAAGAGGTTCTCGTGGTGCGCAGCCCAACGCGCCCCGAGATTCCCGACTAACGATGAGCGTGCTGCTCTTTACCTTGACCGGTTTTTGCCTTCTGGTGGTCCAGACCGTCCTGATGCCCTGGCTTGGCGGTTACGATCTGCTGGTGCCCCTGGTGGTTTTTCTCGGTTTACGGCGCCGGCTGTGGGACGGTTTGATGGTGGTGGTGCTCATCGGTATCGTCGTGGACGGTCTGTCGGCCGCCTCCACGGGATATTACCTGACCGCCTATATGTGGATTTGGGCGGTGATGCGCCTGCTTATCCGGTATCTGCGCGTGGCCAATACGTTTCTTTTGCCCCTGGTGATCGCCGGCGCCGTCTTGTTGGAAAATCTGGTGTTTCTGGCAATTCCCCTGCTGGTGGAAGACCGCTCTAATTTCGCACCTACCGGGGTTGGCGCCAGGGTGGCAGCCCAGATGGCCTGGGCCCTGCTGACCGGTCCGTTGTTGCTTGCATTTTTCGGCCAGGCGCAGCTGCGTCTGCGCCGTTATCAGGCCCAGGCCGCGGCGCGACGCGCCGTCAAGGATGAATAGCCGCTCAGGTCTCTGCTCCGGGCGCAGCTTACCGGCAACCTCTAACCTGAAATTACGCTGTTTTGCCCCAGCCCTATCTCAAAACCGCCGATCACGATTGGTATCGCCAACGGATTAATCTGGCCGTGGCGATTGTACTGGCCGCTTTTTTGATTTTGCTGCTGCGCCTGTTCTTCCTTCAAATCATCGAGGGACAGGAGTTGAGGCGGCTGTCGGAAAACAACTGCATCCGGCTGCAGAGCATCGATCCGTCCAGGGGGCTGATCTTCGACCGCCATGGCCGGTTGATGGTCGACAACCGGGCCTCCTTCGACCTTTCCATTATCCCCCGGGACGCTCGACCGGTGGATGAAACCATCGACCGGCTGGCGCGCTACACCGGTTTGGATCTGCCTTTGATCCAAGCCCAGATCGCCCGCTACCGGCAGCAGGCCGCTTACCGGCCGATCCTTTTGTACCGGGATATCGGCCGCAATGAGTTGGCGGCCATCGAAGCCCGCCGCTACGACTTGCCGGGGATCGTCGTGGATGTCAGAGCCCGGCGGCACTATCTGAACGGGGAAAGCGCCGCCCACCTGCTCGGATACCTCGGGGAGATCAATGCCGACGAGTTGGCCTGCGGCCGGTATCCAGGCTGCCGCAGCGGGGATTTTATCGGCAAATTCGGCGCAGAAAAAGCCTTTGAGACCCTTTTGCGGGGTGAGCGCGGTGGCCGGCAGGTCGAGGTCGATGCCCGCGGCCAGGTGATTCGGGTACTCAAGACCGTCGAGGCCGCTCCGGGGCGCAACCTGCAGCTGTCCATCGATGAGCGGATTCAGGCGGTGGCCGAATCGGCTCTGGCAGATCGCACAGGCGCCGTCGTGGCGGTGGATCCGGCCGACGGCCAGGTGCTGGCCATGGTCAGCAGCCCCTCCTTCGATCCGAACCGCTTCGTCGGCGGCATCAGCCACAAGGAGTGGCAGGCGCTGATCGAAAATCCCAATCGGCCGCTGGAAAACAAGGCAATTCAGGGCGAATATCCGCCGGCGTCCACCTACAAGATCGTGACGGCTCTGGCCGGTCTGCAAGAAGGGGCGATCGACGCCCATACCAAGATTTTCTGCCCCGGACATATAAACTTCGGAAACCGTGTCTACCGGTGCTGGCGAAAGGGCGGGCACGGAAATCTGGACGTGATCGAGGCCCTCAATCAATCCTGCGACGTGTTTTTTTACCAGACGGGGATGAAGCTGGGGGTCGACCGTCTGGCCTGGTACGCCCGCGGGTGCGGCCTGGGGGCCACTACCGGGGTGGAGCTGGATCACGAACAGGCCGGGTTGATCCCCACCGCCGCATGGAAGCAGGGGCGTTTCGGCGTTCCCTGGCAGCGCGGCGAGACCTTGTCCATCGCCATCGGGCAAGGGTTCAACCTGGTGACGCCTCTCCAGATGGCCATGCTCATGGCGGCTATCGGCAATGGTGGCAACCTCTATCGCCCCCAGTTGCTCCATGCCGTGGAAGGTATCGGAGACCTGCCGGCCGAGCCGGCCAAGGCGGTGTTGGCCGGCAGGATTCCGGTGAGCGACAAGGTCTTAGCCCTGGTTCAGGAGGGGCTGTTTCGCGTGGTTCAATCCGATCGGGGCACGGCCCGGCGCATCCGCATGGATGATGTGTCCATCAGCGGCAAGACCGGCACGGCCCAAGTGTTCAGCCGTAAAGGCGATGCGCAGCGCGGCTCACAGGTCGCCGATCATCTCAAGGACCACGCGTGGTTTACCGCTTATGCGCCGAGCAAGAATCCGAAGATCGCCGTGGCCGTGATCATCGAGCACGGTGAACACGGTTCGAGTGCGGCCGCCCCGGTGGCCCGGGCCGTGATCCAGGCTTATCTCAAACCGGACGATCCGGTGGCCACCGTCGCACTGGGGTCTCCGGATACCGCCGCCGAGGATGAAGAGTAAGGTGAGCGATTCCGCAAACTGTTTCCCGGAGCGATTCCGATGATGTTCGATCGACGTCTGGCCCAGAATTTCGACTGGGGGTTGATGGCCGCCGTGACGCTTCTTGCCTTGCTGGGGGTGTTTACCCTCTACAGTGCGGTGAATGCCGACCCATCGGCCCACCAACGCAGCCTGCACACCAAGCAGATCATCTGGTTCGCCCTGGGACTTGGGGCCATGATGGCCAGTTTGACGATCAATTATAAAACCGTCGGCCGCTGGGCGCCGGTGATCTACGGGCTGGGTGTGGCGATGCTGGCAGCGGTGCTGATCGTGGGCAAGTTCGCTGGCGGCTCCCAGCGCTGGCTGCTGATCGGTCCGATCTCCATCCAGCCTTCTGAACCGATCAAAATTTGCGTGGTGATCATGCTGGCGCGCCACTATGCCAAGGAGGTGAACACCCGTGGTTTCAGGCTGCGCGAATTGGTCTGGCCGATGGCCATTACCGGCTTGCCGTTCATTCTCATCGTGCGCCAGCCTGACCTGGGGACGGCGATGCTGCTGTTGCTCATCGCCTTGTCGATGACGGTGTTTGTCAAGATCGAGCGGCGGGCGGCGCTCAAGATCATTGCCTTCGGCACGGTGAGCGCTCCCGTGGTCTGGTTTTTTCTCAAGGGGTATCAAAAACAGCGGATTTTGACTTTTCTCGATCCGGACCGCGATCCGCTGGGCGCCGGCTATCACATCATTCAAAGCAAAATCGCCATCGGCAGCGGCATGCTCAGCGGCAAGGGGTTTCTCAAAGGCACCCAGAATGCGCTGAGTTTTTTGCCCGAGCAGCACACCGACTTCATCTTTTCCGTGCTGGCTGAAGAATGGGGTTTTGCCGGCAGCATGCTCCTGCTGGTGCTCTTTTCGATTCTGATTCTCAGGGGACTGAAAGTGGCGGCGGACAGCCGTGATCCGTTCGGGATCATCCTGGCGGTGGGCGTGACGGCCATGATTTTCTGGCAGGTGGTGATCAACGTCGGCATGGTGATGGGACTGATGCCGGTGGTGGGGGTGCCGCTGCCGTTTATCAGCTACGGCGGCTCATCCGTGCTGTCGATGATGATCTGTGTCGGATTGCTCATCAATGTTCGCATGCGCCGCTTCCAGTCCGAATAAGCATTCGGATCTGTTTAGAACGCACTCCCAAGGGGGCCGAAAAAACCTTTGACAATGCGCTGGGCCGGATGTTATAGACCGCCGAGTTTGCCAGGCGGTTTATAGCCGCCTGGACACTTGCAGCAACTTCCCGATAATCCTTGTTTTTCCCAATTCAGAGCACGGAGGAGCGCAATGGTAAGCGTTGATGGATCGGTTTTCATCCAGATCGTCAATTTCTTGTTTCTCATATGGGTGCTCAACGCGGTGCTTTTCCGTCCGATCCGCAGTGTGCTGGCAAAGCGCAAGGAGAAGGTCGAGGGCATGCAGCAGAACATTGAGACCCTCGCCCAGGAGGCCAAAGAAAAGGACGACGCTTTTTCCAGGGGGATTCGTGAAGCCAGGGCGGCCGGGCTGAAAGAAAAAGATGCGTTGATGGCCCAGGCGGCCGATGAGGAAAAGCGGCTGATCGGCGAAATCAACGCCAAGGCCCAGGCGGAACTGGCGGTGGCGCGAGAAAAGATCTCCCAGGAGGCATCCGGGGTAAGGGCCAACCTGGAAAAAGAGCTCGATGTTTTTGCCGAAGCCATTGGACAAAAGATACTGGGGAGGGCTGTTTGATGATGAATGCTGCTGTAGGTTCACATTGGCGCAAGAAAAAGTGGATTCTGGCGCTGGTCGTGCTCGGGTTGCTTTTGCTTGCCGCACCGCTGATGGCGTCGTCGGGCGGTCACGGGGACAAAGGCGCTAAAGGATGGGTGGCCACCGATACCCAGCGCGTGCTTAATTTTGCCGTGCTGTTCGGCGGCCTTTTTTTTATTCTGCGCAAGCCGGTCTCCCGGGCCCTCAACGATCGCATTAAGGGGATCAAGGGTCAGTTGCAGGATTTGGAGATGCGCAAACAGGCTGCCGAAAAGCAGTTGACCGAGTACAACCAGAAGCTGACCCGGCTGGAACAAGAGGCCGAGAAAATCATGGCCGATTACGTTCGCCAGGGGCAGGACGCCAAGGTCAGGATCATCGCCGAGGCCAAGAACGCGGCGGAAAAGCTCGAAGAACAGGCCAAACGTCATATCGAGCACGAGTTCAACACCGCCCGCCAGCGGTTGCAGGACGAAATCATCGAAAAGGCGTTGGTCAAAGCCGAGGCCCGGCTCAAGGAGCGGATTTCGGCCGATGACCAAGATCGGCTCATCGACGAATACCTAGCGAAGGTGGTGGCATCGTGAAAAATCTGCGCATCGCAAGGCGATATGCTAAGGCATTGCTGTTGATCGGCAAGGAGGACGGCCAGGCGGATGCCTACCGCGAGGAACTCGGCTCGGTGGCACGGCTCATCAACGAGAGCAAGGCACTGGAGCAGGCCCTGTGCAACCCGCTCTACGAGACCGAAGGGCGCCGCAGGGTGCTTTCCACGCTGGTGGAAAAGCTCGGGCTGTCGGCCCTGATGAAGTCTTTTCTCATGCTTCTTTTCGACAAGGGGCGGATCGCCTTTTTGGGCGCTATCAGTCAGTACTACGACAAGTTGGCCGATGAGCTAAAAGGCGTGGCCCGCGCGACGCTGGTATCGGCGGTGGCCCTTCAGGACGAGACCGTCCAAAAGATTCGTGCCACCCTGTCCAAACGGACGGGTAAGGATATCATCCTGGAGGTGAGCCAGGATCCGTCGCTGATCGGCGGCCTCGTGACCCGGATTGGCGACCTGGTACTGGACGGGAGCATCAGGACCCAGTTGCTCAACATGCGAGAAACCTTAAAAAGGGGCGAGAGTGCGTAATGGAATTAAGAGCTGAAGAGATAAGCCAGATTATCAAGGAGCAGATCACCGATTACGACAAGAAGGTAGAGCTGAGCGAAACCGGCGTGGTGCTGTCGGTCGGTGACGGCATCGCACGGGTTTACGGGCTCGAAAAGGCCATGGCGCTCGAACTCGTCGAGTTTCCGGGCAATATCCTCGGCTTGGTGCTTAACCTTGAAGAGGATAATGTGGGTATCGCCATCATGGGCGAAGATATCCACATCAAGGAGGGCGACCTTGTCAAGCGCACCGGTCGTATTGCCGAGGTGCCCGTGGGCGAGGCCGTGCTCGGCCGCGTGGTCGACGGTACCGGCGCGCCCATCGACGGAAAAGGGCCCATCGAAACCGATCAGTATCGCCGGGTGGAGATGGTGGCCCCGGGTGTCATCGCCAGGAAAAGTGTGCACGAGCCATGTTACACCGGCTTGAAGGCCGTCGACGCCATGACTCCGGTGGGGCGCGGGCAGCGCGAGTTGATCATCGGCGACCGGCAGATCGGCAAGACCGCCGTGGCCATCGACGCCATCCTGGCCCAGAAGGAAACCGACGTATATTGCATTTACGTCGCCTGCGGCCAGAAGAAAGCCACTGTGGCCCAGGTGGCCGCCGTGCTCGAAAAGCACGGGGCCATGGAATACACCACCATCGTAGCGGCCTGCGCCAGCGACCCGGCCACCTTGCAGTTCGTCGCACCGTACGCCGGCTGCGCCATGGGTGAGTACTTCCGCGACAAAGGCCAGCATGCGCTGATCGTCTACGACGACTTGTCCAAACAGGCCGCGGCCTACCGGCAGGTATCGCTGTTGCTGCGGCGGCCTCCCGGACGAGAAGCCTACCCGGGCGATATTTTTTACAACCATTCCCGTTTGCTGGAACGTTCCGCCAAACTGAACGACGAGTTGGGCGCCGGTTCACTGACGGCCTTGCCGATCATCGAGACCCAGGCCGGTGACGTGTCCGCCTACATTCCCACCAACGTGATTTCGATCACCGACGGGCAGATCTACCTCGAGCCGGGGCTCTTCTTCGCCGGTGTACGGCCGGCCATCAACGTCGGCCTTTCCGTGTCGCGCGTCGGTGGTGCGGCCCAATGCAAGGCGATGAAGCAGGTGGCCGGAACTTTGCGCCTCGACATGGCCCAGTTCCGTGAACTGGAGGCCTTCGCCGCCTTCGGCTCCGACCTGGACAAGGCGACCCAGCGGCAGTTGACCCGCGGCCAGCGCCTGGTCCAGATTCTCAAACAGCCGCAGTACCAGCCGCTGTCCATGGAAAAACAGGTGACCATCCTGTTTGCCGGAACCCGCGGTTATCTCGATAAATATCCTCTGGACGTCGTTGCCAAGTACGAAGCAGGACTCTACAAGTTTGTCGAGGAGCGCTACCCGCAACTGTTCACGGGGCTCAAGGAAGAGCAAAAATTTACCGAGGCTTTGGAAAAGCTTGCCAATGAGGCGCTCACCGCCTACGACGAAGAGTTCAAAGACACGATCAAATAGGGCGGTCGACGGCGACGGTAAACGAACGGTTCAACCTTAGCCAGAAGGGCGAATCAGGATGGCGACACTCAAAGACGTTCAGCTTAAGATCTCGGCGGTCAAAAAAACGAAACAGATCACCAAGGCGATGAACATGGTGGCCACGTCCCGACTGCGTGGCTGCCAGCAGGCGACCGATGCGTTTCGGCCCTATGCCGACAAGTTCGCCGAGGTGCTCGGATCTCTTGCCGGAAAAGCCGGAGGAGAGGCCAATCCGTTGCTTGTGGCTCGCGATGAGGTGCAACATGTGCATGTGATCCTTTGCACCTCCGATCGTGGTCTGTGCGGCGGTTTCAACCTCAATCTGATAGAAAAAGCCGAAAAACTGGCCAAACAGGCGACCGAAGAAGGGGCCAAGGTTTCGTTCACCCATTTCGGCAAGAAGGGCCGCGATTGGGCCCGCAAGCTCAACCACGAGCGGATCGAAGAGCACCTGGGCGTCGTGGGCAGCCGTATCCCCTTTGCCACTGCATCCAAGACCGGCCGGCAGCTCGTGGACCGCTTCCTCGACGGGACCTACGACAAGGTTTACGTGGTCTACGCCCTGTTCGAATCCATGGCGCGCCAGCATCCGATGGCACAGCAGCTTTTGCCGATTCCGGCCCTGCAGGCCGATTCCGATGCAGATGCCAGCGATGCTGATGCACCTTACATGGCCGAACATATCTGCGAGCCCAGCCCGGCGGAGTTGCTCGGTACGCTGCTGCCGCGCAATGTCTACGTTCAACTTTTCAAAGCCCTGCTCGAGACCTCGACCAGTGAACATGCGGCCCGTATGATGGCCATGGATAATGCCACCAAGGCCTGCAACGATATGATCGAACGGCTCACGCTGGCCTATAACAAGGCCCGCCAGGCCGCCATTACGGCCGAGTTGATGGATATTGTCGGCGGTGCGGAAGCTCTCAAGGGCTAAACCCGATACGCTTATCTGAAATTAGGTTACAGGAGGTTTTTCGATGGCAGAGAACATCGGTAAGGTCATACAGGTCATGGGGCCGGTCGTCGACGTGGAGTTCGAACAGGGCAAGCTTCCGACCATCTATACGGCGCTTTTGCTCAGCAACCTGGCCATCAATGATGAGGCCGACAACCTTGTCATCGAGGTGGCCCAGCACCTGGGCGACAACGTGGTGCGCTGTATCGCCATGGACGTGACCGACGGCTTGGTGCGGGGGATGCCGGTCAAGGATACTGGCAAGCCGATCATGATGCCGGTGGGTGAAGCCGGGCTGGGACGGGTGCTCAACGTGGTCGGGCGCCCGGTGGACGGCCTGGGGCCCATCAGCCAGGAAAAGATGATGCCGATTCACCGCCTCGCTCCGGCCTTTACCGAGCAGGACGTGGAGGTGCGGGTGCTGGAAACCGGCGTCAAGGTCATCGACCTGCTGGTGCCGTTTCCCCGCGGCGGGAAGATGGGGATGTTCGGCGGCGCCGGTGTCGGCAAGACCGTCATCATGATGGAAATGGTGCACAACATCGCTATGCAGCACGGCGGCATTTCGGTTTTTGCCGGCGTGGGCGAGCGCACTCGCGAGGGCAACGACCTTTACCACGAAATGAAGGAGTCGGGCGTTTTGCCCAAGGCGGCCCTGGTCTACGGCCAGATGACCGAGCCGCCCGGCGCCCGCGCCCGGGTGGCCCTGTCGGCCCTGACCGCCGCCGAATACTTCCGCGATGAGGAAGGCCAGGACGTGCTGATCTTCATCGACAACATCTTCCGTTTCACCCAGGCCGGCTCAGAGGTTTCGGCCCTGCTGGGCCGCATGCCCTCGGCGGTCGGTTACCAGCCGACCCTGGCCGTCGACCTCGGCGAGCTTCAAGAGCGCATTACCTCCACCACCAAAGGGTCGATCACCGCGGTGCAGTGCGTCTACGTGCCGGCCGACGACCTGACCGACCCGGCGCCGGCCACCACCTTCGCCCATCTGGACGGCACCGTGGTGCTCAGCCGGCAGATCTCCGAGCTGGGGATCTACCCGGCGGTGGATCCGCTCGATTCCACCTCGCGGATCCTCGATCCTCAGGTTCTGGGCCAGGACCATTACCAGACGGCGCGCACCGTGCAGCAGATGCTGCAAAAGTACAAGGAGTTACAGGACATCATCGCGATTCTGGGGATGGAGGAGCTTTCAGACGAGGATAAGCTCACCGTTCAAAGGGCGCGCAAGATCCAGCGCTTCCTCAGCCAGCCCTTCCACGTGGCCGAAACCTTCACCGGAAAGCCGGGAAAATACGTCAAGGTGGAAGATACCGTGCGGGCCTTCAAGGAGATCTGCGAGGGCAAGCATGACGATGTTCCCGAACAGGCCTTTTACATGAAGGGCGGGATCGAGGAAGTGCTTGAAGCCGCGAAGGAAATGGCAGCCGAAGCCTAATCGGCGGAAGGGATCAAGATGGCAGGCAACATTCGACTGGAAGTCGTGACCCCGGAGCGGGAAGTCGTCAATGAAGAGGTCCAGATCGTCATGGCACCCGGCAGCGAAGGTGAGTTTGGTGTCCTGATCGGGCATACGCCTTTTATGACTTCTTTGAAAACCGGTACACTGCGGTACCGGGACAGTTCCGGCACGGAACGCTATATTTTCGTGTCAAGCGGTTTCGCAGAGGCGTTGCCCACCCAGGTCACCGTTCTGGCCGAATCGGCGGAAAGACGCCGTGACATAGACGCCGAACGCGCCCGTAGCGCACTGGAAAGAGCCCAGAATCGGATCTCCAGCGGACAGGCGGACATCGATTACACACGGGCCAGGGCGGCAATGGAGAGAGCCTTGTACCGACTGAAATTGGTGGAAAGCCGCAGCCGTTAAGGTCCGGTTGTCAAAGCTATAAAGAACCGGCCGTACCAGGGGGCAGATCATGCGACGCTATGATCTGCCCTTCGTATTAGGGCCTTGGATCGACTTTCATCGCAGTTAAGCCGGGAAAACAGGAGCGGATTGGAAGGCAAATGGCAAAAAATGTCTCAATTGTGATTTTAGCCGCTGGGCTGGGGACCCGTATGCGGTCGGATAAAGCCAAGGTCCTGCACGCCATCAACGGCACTGCGATGATCCTCTTTGTTGTTGAAGCCGCCGTAAATGTGGTGGAACCGGATTATGTGGTGGTGGTGATCGGGCACCAGGCCGAGACGGTGCGCAGGCTGGTCAGCGCCCATTATCCGGTATCTTTCGCGCTTCAGGCCGAGCAGCGCGGCACCGGCCACGCGGTACGCTGTGCCATGAATGCTCTTTGCCGGGAAACGGAACATGTCATTATCCTTTGCGGGGATGTCCCCCTGCTCAAGGCGAAGACGGTGGAGGTCCTGCTTGATTGTCATTGCCGCAGTGGCAATGACCTGACCGTTTTGGCCACAGAGGTCGCTGACCCTAAAGGGTATGGGCGTATTGTCACCGACGGTCAGGGCCGATTGCTGGAGATCATCGAAGAGGCCGATGCCAGCGATGCCCAACGGGCCATTCATCTTGTCAACAGCGGCATTTATTGCGTCACAAAGGAGTTTCTGGATTTTTCACTCGGCCGGCTCAGGCCTGCCAACGTCCAACAAGAATACTACTTAACGGATATCGCGGCTGTCGCAAGGGGCAACGGCCGGCAGGTCGGCTTTATGGTGGGCGGCGATCCGGATGAGGTCGCCGGGGTGAACACCGTTGCGCAGCTTGATGCGGTGGCGGCTAAAGTGGTGGCCCATAAGGGTAAAACCGCTTGACATAACGGTAGTATAGCGATAATAGTAGCTTAAACTGGTGAGGTGAAACATTGGAAGCAACAGCGGTACTGGATCGGTTTGACGATATTGAAAAGCGGGTCGGGCAACTTATCGCGGTATGTCAGACCCTTGAATCCGAAAACACGGATCTGAAAAACAAGGTTGAAAGGTTGGAAAAGGAGCTTCAAGCCAGGGTTGAGGCAGAAAATCACTATCAGGACGAAAGACGGACAATCCGAACTCGGATCGATACGCTGCTAGCCAAGCTGGAGGGGTTTACGGATCAGCCGCAATAGGCGGACTTGGAAAGATTCGCCACCGGCTGGCATCTTCTGGAGACTGTTGGATCAGCTGCTTAAAATACATCTATTCGGTCAAACGTATACCTTTAAGACCGATACGACCGTAGCCCAAGCAGAGGCAGTGGCGGCGAAGCTGATGGAGGAAGTTGAACGCATCGGCGATGGGTCAAGTGGAAGTGCCTCGGAAATGAACAAGCTGACCATAATGATACTCGCGGCGCTGAATTTTGCTAATGAAAATTATGAGTTGAAAACATTTCGGGAGTCCGGTGAGCAAGGATTGACCCAGCGAGCCAGCCGGATTGTCCGAGTCCTGGATAGTGCTTTGGAAAAATGGGGACGGCTTGGCGGGTGCGAGAATGATAGCCAGCCCGTCTCCACAACCACTCCCTGAACAACAACGGCGAGCCGGGGGGAAATCGTAAACGCGATCCGGCACCGCCCGCAGATGCGCTCCAGCCCCTGCCGTGTTCGTGATTGGAAGATGCGCTTTTGACCCAACATGCATTTCACGGGAGCCTCCCTTGGCTTCGGTGAGCAGGTTCTGCACCGACAGAAAAGCCTAAAGAAGCCACAAGGCGTCCCTTTTTGAGCCACCTGGTTCAAAAAGCCTCCCAACACGGCACCTGGCGGGGGCTTTACCCTGCCTGCCTTTCACCCGTAGGCGGTTTGATCCACCGCCGCTGATCTTCCATCGCCCCTTTTCTCTCCGTCCGCGTACGGAACCGGAATTTTGCCGGATCGCTTCAGACCGGTTCGTTCGCCTTGCCGAATTATCTGACAACGCCAGCGCCGTCGCTGCAGCAGCAGCGGTGATTTCCCGCCGGCGAATCGATAAACAGGGGCCTTGGGCCCTGGAGGAATCGCTATGACAAGTATTGGTTTGGGGTTGCTTGTAGCCGGCTTTGCCGCTGGCTTTGGGTTGGCCTTTTGGGCCAAAGGACGGATCGCCACCCAGAAGATTAAGGCCGCCGACGAGGAAGCCAAGCGCATCATCGATGACGCTCATCGCAGGGCCGAGACCCTGGTGCGCGAAGCTGAGTTGGAAGCCAAGGATCGCTTGTTTCGCATGAAGAGTGACTTTGAGGCCGAGTCCAAGGAGATTCGTTCAGGGTTCGAACAACGCGATCGCCGCCTCGCCCAGAAAGAAGAACACATCGATCGCCGCAGTGAACAGATCGAGCAGCGTGAAACCGAGCTCAACCAGCGTGAAAAGGGGGTCCTCAAAAGAGAGGAAAAGATCGTTCAAGACGAGCTTCAATATCAGGGATTGATCGCTGCCCAGAAGCAGCAGCTCGAAACGATCTCAGGTCTCAGTGCCGAACAGGCTAAGGATCTGCTCATTCGAGCCATGGAAAACGACGCCCGCTACGAGGGCGCCAAACTGATCAAGCGCATCGAAACCGAGGCGCGGGAAGAGGCGGACAAGCGGGCCAAGAAAATCATCGCCATGGCGATCCAGCGCTACGCAGGCGATTTTGTGGCCGAACGGACCGTCTCGGTGGTGCCCCTTCCCAGCGATGAGATGAAAGGGCGCATTATCGGACGCGAGGGGCGCAACATTCGCGCGTTGGAAGCCGCCACCGGAATCGACCTGATCATTGACGACACCCCCGAGGCGGTGATCCTTTCCGGGTTCAATCCGGTACGACGGGAGGTCGCCCGCCTTTCGTTGATGAAACTGATCACCGATGGGCGTATCCATCCGGCCCGCATCGAGGACGTGGTCAAGAAGGTGACCGTCGAAGTCGACAAGACGATCAAGGAGTCTGGCGAGCAGGCCGCTTTCGATTTGGGCGTTCACGGGATACATCCCGAACTGATCATGTACCTCGGTCGACTCAAGTACCGCACCAGTTATGCCCAGAACGTCCTCCAGCATTCGATTGAAGTCGGGTTTTTGGCCGGTGTGATGGCTGCCGAACTCGGTCTCAACCAGAAACTGGCTCGGCGCATGGGGCTGCTTCACGACTTGGGCAAAGCGGCCGATCACGAGGTGGAAGGCCCCCATGCCTTGATCGGCTCCAAGCTGGCCAAGAAGTTCGGCGAGGCGCCCAAGGTGGTCCATGCCATTGCCGCACATCACGAGGACGTTCCACCCAACACGGTTTACGCCTACCTGGTTCAAGCGGCCGACGGGTTATCCGGAGCACGGCCCGGCGCCCGTAAGGAAATGCTGGAGAACTACATCAAACGGCTGGAGGACCTGGAGGGCATTGCCAACAGTTTTACCGGCGTGTCCAACACCTATGCCATTCAGGCCGGGCGGGAACTGCGGGTGCTGGTGGAAAGCGATCAGATCAGCGATGAAGACGCGGTGCTGCTCAGCCGGGATATTGCCAAGAAAATCGAAGAGAATCTGACATTCCCAGGCCAGATCAAGGTGACGGTGATCCGCGAGACCCGGGCAGTGGAATACGCCAACAAGTAGGAGAAGCAGAATGACCCATGTTTTGGATGTCCTGGAAGAACGCGGCTTCATCGAGGCCAAAACCCACGAACAGGAACTGGCCGACTGGCTCGCAGAACAGCCACGCAGCTGCTATATCGGGTTCGATCCGACCGCCTCGAGCCTGCATATCGGCAGTCTGGTGCCGATCATGGCCCTGGCCCATATGCAACGGTGCGGTCACCGGCCCATCGCCCTGGTCGGCGGTGGAACCGGTCTGGTTGGCGACCCGTCGGGCAAAACCGAGATGCGCCAGATCCTGACGGCCGAGACTGTCGGTGCCAACGCCGAGGCCCTAAAGGCCCAGTTGGCGCGCTTTATCGATTTTTCCGCTGATCGGGCCCTACTGGTCAACAACGCCGACTGGCTCGTGTCGCTGGGCTACATCCCGTTTTTGCGCGACATCGGTAGGCATTTTTCCGTCAATCGTATGATCAAGGCCGAAAGCTACCGCATGCGGTTGGAATCCGATGAGGGGCTGAGCTTCATAGAGTTTAACTACATGCTGCTTCAGGCCTACGATTTTCTCAAGCTTGTCGACCGCTACGACTGCCACCTGCAGATGGGCGGCAGCGATCAGTGGGGCAATATCGTGGCCGGAATCGATCTGGTGCGCAAGATGCGCCAAAAGACGGCTTTCGGGGTTACTTTCCCGCTGATCACCACCGCCAGCGGGGCCAAGATGGGGAAAACGGCTGCCGGTGCTGTTTGGCTCGACGCGGCGCGCACCAGTGCCTATGCGTATTACCAGTACTGGGTCAACTGTGACGATGCGGACCTGGTGCGCTTCCTGGCGCTTTATACCTTTTTGCCCATGGAGGAGATCCGCCGGATCGCCGGCCTGCACGATGCAGATCTGAACCTGGCCAAGACGGTGTTGGCTTTCGAGACAACTCAGATCGTACATGGACGCCAGGCCGCCATCGAAGCGCTGGACGCCGCCGGCAGCATGTTCGGCCGGCGCAGTCTGCCGCAGGACCTGCTGCCATCGTCGACGATCCCTCGGACAGGCGGGCAAGGTGCAGGCGAAAGTGTGCCGACAACCGAACTGGGCGCCGATCTTTTTACTGAAGGCTTACCCTTTTTCAAACTGATGCAGATCACGGGCCTGAGCAACTCCGGCGGTGCGGCGCGGCGACTGATTCGCCAGGGGGGGGCCTACCTGAATGGTGAACGGGTCACGGTGGATGAAAAGATCATTACTTTGGCCGACTTTGCCGAGGAGGAACTCTTGCTGCGGGCCGGGAAAAAGCATTTCCACCGGGTGCGGCTGACAAAAGGATGAGAGCCAGGCCAAATCTTGGTTGACAAGCTGCGGCTGACCATGTAAAAACCCGCCTCGTTCGTCTGGACCGGTGGTGCGACCCCGGAACCGGAAAGCGGAATCGGAAAGATCATCCGCGGCGAAAAGTGAAACCTTAAAGCCGGGTCCCTGAAGAGGGCAGGCGGCTTGCCGCACGATCTTGTTAAAGTTTGCCGGGCCGCGAAAAACGCTTGACATAAGTAAGATGCTCACGGTAATTTAACTTTCTCTTTCGGAGCGGAAAGCTCGGTTCTGAAAGTAAGCTCTTAAAGATCACGAAGCGCGGAAACGGTTGCGAACAGGTAGGTGGCGACAGCAAGAAGCG
>CAXXWC010000014.1:0-130997 GCA_963668645.2 Desulfobacterales bacterium | reverse complement strand
GTGACATGGGCATCGGCAACACCACTCCCTCGGCCGCCATCGCCTCGGTGTTCACCGGGCTTTCCCCCCGGGAAGTCACCGGCCGGGGCGCGGGCCTGGACGACGCCGGCCTGGACAAAAAGGCCGCCACCATCCAAAAGATACTGGAGGCCAGAAAGCCCGACCCCGAGGACCCCCTGGGCGTGATGGCCCTGGTGGGCGGCCTGGAGCTGGCCGGCATCTGCGGCTTCGCGCTCATGGGCGCGGCCAAAAAGGTGCCGGTCATCCTGGACGGCATGATCTCCACCGCCGGCTGCATCACCGCCGCCCACCTGGCGCCGGCGGCCAAGGGCTATTTCCTGCCCGGCCACGCCTCGGTGGAGATTGGCCAGCGCGCCATGCTGGAACACCTGGGGCTGAAGCCGCTTCTGGATTTGAACCTGCGCCTGGGCGAGGGCACCGGCGGGGCCTTGGCCATAAACCTGGTGCGGGCCGCAGTGGCCATCTACAGCGAGATGGCAACCTTTGACGAGGCGGGCGTCACCGGCGACAAGGTCTGAGCTTGGTTTTGCCCTTGGCCTGAAAAGCGGGGCTGCGGGGCGTCTTTGACAAAAAGGGACGCCGCCCCCCGACCCGGCAGGGCCGTTGCGCGCCCCCAAGAAAATGCCGCCGGACCTTATGGTTCGACGGCGGTTTTTTATGGCGGGGTAAAAATTCCGCTCAGGAAGCCTTTTCCTCGCCCCCTTCCTTGGGGACATCGTCTTCCACGCCGGCCCCGGCCTTTTCCTTGCCGCCTTTGGTGAACTTTCTGAGGGCCCAGCCCGCCTTGTTGGCCAGCGACTCTCCCAAACCGGGAGCCGGCCCGGCCCGGTAACGCCCCTCCACCAGCTCCAGCTCCGCGCCGCCGCCTGGCTTGGGCGGCTCGCCGCCCTGCCAGTGGGCCAGGGTCATCCAGCCGCCTTTGGCCCGGGCCAGGACCAGATCCAACGGGGCCTGGAAACCCTCGGGCGGGGTGTTCAGCCTGGTGCAGGAAACCACCTTGGCGGAAAGGTTTTGCGGCAAGGGTTCGGGCGGGGCCGGGCTAAGGGGGACTATCTCGGGGTCATAGGGGCAGTGCCAGCGGCCCTTGGGGTAGAGCGGCCTTTCCGCAGGCACCAGGATGGTGACCAAGTTGTTGTTGCCCAGCCCGCCGATGGACTGGGTAAGCGCGATCTTGGGCTCCTTGGGCAGGCGCCTTTCCGGCTCCACCCGGCCGGTCAGGAGCCAGTGGGCCTCCACCACCTGGGCCAGGCCCGAGGCCCCCACCGGGTGCCCCCTGGCCTTGAGCCCGCCCGAGGGGTTTATGGGCAAGCCGCCCTGGGCCGAGGTTTCGCCGCTCATGGCCGCCTGCCAGCCCTGGCCCGGAGGGAAAAAGCCCAAATCCTCCGAACCCATTATCTCGAATATGGTGAAGGCGTCGTGCACCTCGGCGAAGTCGATCTCGTCCGGCCTTACCCGGGCCATGTCGTAGGCCGCCTTGGCCGCCTGGCGGGTGGAGTTGAAGCTGACCAAAGAGCCCCGCCGGCTCACCGCCGAGGAGTCGGTGGGCGTGCCCCATGCCGGCCAGGCGCACCGAGCCCTTTTTGGCGGAAAGCACCACCGCCGCCGCGCCGTCGGTGATGGGCGCGCAATCGAAAAGCCCCAGGGGATCGGCCACCAGACGGCTGCCGCGGTATATTTTTTCAGGGTGATCTCCCGCCGGAACTGGGCCAGGGGGGGTTTGAGCGCCCCCCGCGCGTGGGTTTTTCACCGCCACCTTGCCCATGGCCTCCTTCAGGGTGTCTGGCTCCAGGCCGTAGGTCCCTGGCGTAGACCTTGGCCCACCAGGGCGGCCAGGGCCGGCATGGAGGCTCCGTAGCGGCGCTCGGTGGGGTCTATGACCTCGGCCAGCAGCTTGGTGGTGGCGCCGGATGGAAAGCCCGGTCATCTTTTCGCCGGCCACCACCAGCACGGTTTTTTACGGTAGCCCGAAGCCACCGCGAAAATATGCGCTTTCCAGGGCCCCGGCCCCGGTGGAACTGGC
The DNA here is from genome assembly GCA_963668645.2 of Desulfobacterales bacterium. GTDB lineage: Bacteria > Desulfobacterota > Desulfobacteria > Desulfobacterales > UBA2174 > UBA2174. The sequence continues at coordinate 128,956 of CAXXWC010000014.1, read as the reverse complement.
CGTCTCCACCCTGGAAGAGGCCGCCCCCTCCAGGCCCAGGCCGTCGGCCAGGGCCACCGGCAAATTGCCCTGGCCGGTGAACTCCTCCGGGTTCAATGGCCCCCAGATATAGCGCGTCCACCTTTTTTCGGTCCACACCGGCCTGCTCCAGGGCCCTGTTCGCCGGCCTTTACCAAAAGCTCCAAAAGCGGTTCACGGGCTTTGCCAAAAGGAGTGAGGGCGGAACCTGCGATGAGAACAGGGGCGGGCAAGATGATCCTCCAGGTGAGCGTTGGGGTTCGGGGTTCGGGGTTAGGCCGCCTTATCCGCCTCTCGCGGCCCTGCCGTTCTTTTCAAGGGCCGCCTTTTGTAATGGTAGCCCAAAACCGCCTGATGGGGGTAGAAAATGCCGGCCTTTCCCGGTTGGCTTGGCACGGGGCGGTTTAACGCTTCTTATATGGTATGGTTTAGGCTAGGCTATCAACCCCGACGGCTGCGGCCTGCCTGAAAGGCGGAAAATGGACCCAAACAGACAAGGCTATATTGCGCGAAGTGCAGTCCCGTTTGCCCCTGGATGAGCGCCCCTTTCTGGTGGCTGGCCGAGAGATTGGGGCTTGGCGAAGACGAGGTCATCCGGCGGCTGAAGGCCTTGAAGGAATCGGGCATCATCCGCCGCATCGGGGGCAATTTCTTCAGCGACCGGCTGGGCTTTTTCTTCCACCTTGTGCGCGGCCAAGGTGCCGCCGGAGAAATTCGACGCGTTCGTGGACTGCGTGAATTCTTATCCCGGAGTGACCCACAACTACCGCCGGGAGCATGACTTTAATGTGTGGTTCACCTTCATCGCCGAGAGCATGGAGGAAATCCAGCAGCACCTGGAGGAAATCTCCCGCCGCACCGGGGTGGAGAACATCTGTTCCTTCCCCTCCCGCCGGCTGTTCAAGGATAAAGGTGGATTTCCCGGTCTAGCAGGCCGTTCCCTCCATACCGCGCCATTAGCGTCCCGCCCTGAAATAGCATTTCATTTCGGTACGGATAGTCCTGCCCGCATAAGCGTTGCTGTTGAAGGATGGCCTCACCGGAGAAAGGTGCTTCTAAAATGGCGCGGGGTGCTATTGGGAAGGGGGTACCACGTGCTATCGAGCCCGGCGACGTTATTCCATTCCTGGGTTCATCACTTAGCGTTCTTTTTTTGAAACCGGGATCTGTCCGCCGGACCAATTTCAGGTAGAAGTTGCCTGTAGTGGACAGGCAACCGGATAGAGCCATTTTTCCCCGGGGGGTTTTTTGGGGGAACCCTTTATGGAGCTCACGGTGGCGATGAAAACTCACCAAAAAGTATTAGCCGCACATGGCTTTAAATCTTCTTCAGCTTTTCCAGCCCGGCCACGGCCTGTCCCAGGGGTTTCGGGCTTTTTGCAGAAGCAAAAAGCGCACCTGGTCGTTTCCAAGGCCGGGTTTTGGAATAAAAGCTGGAACCCGGCCACGGTGGCCACGCCGCAGACCTCGATGAGCTTTTTCGCCAGTTCGAAGTCGTCGCCGGCTTTGAGCCTGGGCATAAGCCCGCTGGGCTGGGTGATGATGTAATAGGCTCCGGGCCGGGCAGCACGGGATTGAAGTCAAGCTCCTTTAGCGCATCAAACATGAAGCGGCGTCCCGGTGTCGTAGCGGGCGCGCAGGTCTTCATAATAGTCCGGGGGCAGCCCCAGGGCGGAGATGGTGGCCTCTTGCAGGGGGGCGGGCGCGCCCACGGTGAGGAAGTCGTGCACCTTGCGCACGGCGGCCGTCACCGGGGGCGGGGCGATGACCCAGCCCACCCGCCAGGCCGGTGGCGGAGAAGGTCTTTGAACACGCTGTTTATGGTGATGGTGCGTTCCTTCATGCCGGGGCAGGGGGAGGCCATGGCGATGTGCTGGTTGCCGTCGTAGAGGATCTGCTCGTATATGTCGTCGCCACACGCAGTAGGCGTCCCACTTGTTGCAGAGCGCGGCGATGCTCTCCAGTTCCTCTTTACCGAACACCTTGCCGGTGGGGTTGTTGGGCGAGTTCATGACCAGGGCCTTGGTCTTTTCGTTGAAGGCGCCCGCCAGTTTCGTCCGGGTCGAAACTCCAGTCAGGTGCGTTGAGGGTGACATAGCGGGGGGTGGCCCCGGAGGAGCAAAGTATCCGGCCCGTAGTTTTCATAAAAAGGCTCGAAGATGATTATCTCGTCGCCGGGGTTTATGGAGGGCTTTCAGGCAGGAGATCATGCCCTCGGTGGCGCCGCAGGTCACGCAGATTTCGTTTTCCGCATCCACCGGGTAGCGGTTGTATTCCTCAACCTTGCTGGCGATTGCATCACGCAGCTCCGGCTGGCCAAAGGTAACGGCATACTGGTTCTTGCCCTGGCGCAAGGCATTTGCCGCGGCCTCGATTATCTCTTTGGGCGCGTCCCAATCCGGGAAAACCCTGGGCCAAGTTTATACCGCCGGCCTGGTTTACGATGCGGGTCCATCATGCGGATCACGGATTCGGGTGAAGTTTTCGGTGACGCGGCTTAAGGGCTTCACAGACATCTCCCGGCTGCGCCGGGTGTTCCGGCGAAAATGAACTGAAAAGGCTTTGCGGCCTTTGCGGACGATCGCTATCCGAAGCGGAAATTGTAGCCGCAAAACCCGCTGTTTGCAAAGCTTGGTCCGGATCGCGGGGCTGAACATATCGGGTATGCGCCCCAATGGCAATCAGCTAAGTCAATCGGGGGTTTTCCGGGCGACTAACTTATGAGATTATAGATTGGCCCTGAGTTAAACGGTCCGCCTTTATCCTTTAAGCGCGGACCGGAATCGCAGGAGTTAAACATATAGATGGTAATGGGCGTCAGGCAATGAACTTTGCCGGTGATGTGGAATCCTATAAACGGTCCGATCTTTTCCGCGCCTGGTTGCATCTACGCCGATAAAACCCGATAAAAGAAACGAGCCTGCCATGCCGCGATCAAGCCTCACCCGCCGCCTACGGTTTCCCGTGGGCCAAAGACTTTCCTTCAAGATTGCGATCCTAGCCATGCCGCTCATTTTGGCGGGCCTGGCTCTGTTTTTCCGCATCCTTTGCCCTGGCCAAGGTGATCGACGTGCACTCCGGCGAGACGGTTGCCGGCGATTTACTGGGCACCGCCGAAGCGGACCAGATAACGGTGGAGGAGGGTGGTTGGGTCATGGGGTTCGTCTCCGGCGAAGGCGGCGACGACTACATCGTGAACAATGGGAACATTTCGGACTACCTGGTGGGCTTCGAGCTGGGCGAGGGCGGCAGCCCCACGGTGATCAACAACGGCATGGTGTGGGCGGAGATGGTGGGCGCCGACAGCGGCCCCAACGACAGCGACGTGGTGCTGGTGGAAAACAACGGCGAGGTCCTGTGTGATGTTTACGGGGGGTTCAATTCCAGGGGAACCTTTACCGTGAAAAAACAGCGGCACCGTAAGAGGTACGATCTTCGGCATAGGCGGCACCCGCTTCTGCCCCTCGACCGGCGATCATTACAAGGTTTCGATCTACAACTCCGGCACGGTGTACGGCGACATCCTCGGAACCTTCATAGACGGCGGCAATGTCTTTATTAAAAACACGGATACGGTGCACGGGGACATCATCGGGACTTTCATGGGCAGCGGCAAGGTCCACATTGAAAACACGGGCACGGTGCACGGGGACATCTGGAGCTCCGCCATGGGCCTCGGCGACAGCGTGATCATAAACAAGGGCGCGGTGTACGGCGGCATCGGCGGCGGCTACGGCGACGACACCATCATCCTGGTGGGCGGCAGCCAGGTGGGCTATATCGTGGCCGCCTTCGAGGGCAACGACACCCTGGTCCTGGACAACATGGGAGTGCAGGACGGCCGCCTCTGGGAGGGGCCGGACGGGGTCGGGCTCTACTACGACTTCGAGAACCTGCATTTCACCGGCGCTGACAACCGGCTGACCGGCACCTGGGCGCTGGGCAAAGTGCCGGTGAGGGTCTACGACGGATCGCTGGTGTTGCAGAAAAGCGCATCGCTATACGCCGCAAGCCTGGCGGTCGCAAGCACGGGAACGGCCTTGTTTTTGGGAACGGTGGATTTGTCCGGCGCGCTCACCGTGGCGGGCAGCCTTGATTCCTCCGGCCTCCTTTCGGCGGGATCGCTTCTGGTCTTTTCCGGAGGCTCGGCTGTCTTCAGCGGCACTGCTTCCATCGACGGCCTGGCAGACATTGGAGGCAACCTCAACACCAGCAGGACCTTCAACGCGGCGAGGCTTTCGGTGGCAAGCAGCGGCGTGGCGGAGCTCTACGGCATGAACACGGTTTACGGCAAGGTGAGCAACGCCGGAAGCCTGCTGGTGGGCAAAAACCTGTCGGCGGGCAGTGTGGAATCTTCCGGCTTGCTGCGGGTGAACGGGGTGCTGGAAAGCCCCGAGGTGCGGATAACCCCAAGCGGCGAACTCTACGGCTCGGGCAGGATCAAAGGCGACGTCATCAACGACGGCACCCTGAACCCGGGCAACTCGGCCGGGCTGCTCACCATAGAAGGCGATTACACCCACAATCAAACCGCGGTGCTGGTGACCGAGGCCGAGGCCGACGGCGACACGGATTTGCTTCATGTCACCGGCCGGGCCGCCATAAACGGCGGCGCCCTGCGCGTCAGCCTGGAAAAAGCTCTTTACGCCGACAAGACCCGCTGGACCGTCCTCCAGGCCGACGGCGGGCTTTCCGGCAACTTCGACCGCATGGAGGGGCTGGAAAACAGCGCGGTGTTGTCTTTTGATACCGTCGCCACGGCCAATGCGCTCATGGTGGAACTTAACCGCAAAGACTACGCGGATTTCGCGGCAAACCCCAACGACGCCCAGGTGGCCCGCGCCCTGGATTCGGTCTTGCCCCATGCCAGCGGCCAGATGCGCAAGATGCTCATGGACATGGACTGGGACATGAGCGCGGCCCAGATCCGGCGCGCCCTGGACGAGCTTTCGCCGGAAATGTACGCCGCCTTCGAGCCGGCCGCCTTTGAGCTGGGCCTGGCCTTTGACCGGGCCATGGCTTTGCGCCTGGAGCAACTGGACATGCACGGTCCCCTGGGGCGAAACGCCGACGGCGCGGCCGCGGGCACGGCGCTTCTGGCCGCCAACCAAGCCGGGCTTCCGCTGCCCGCCGCAGAGTCCGAGCAAAAAGGCTGGGCCTTCTGGGGGCGGGGCCTGGGGCTTTGGTCCAAGCGGGACTCCTCCCGGGATTACCTGGGCTGGGACCAGTCGGCCGGGGGGGCGCTGCTGGGGGTGGACGCCGCCCTTTCCCCCCGCTTCACCGCCGGCGTTTCCCTGGCCGCCACCAAAAGCGACCTGAACTGGAGCAAGGAGGGCCTGGGCGGAGACATGGACGGGCTGCATGCCGGGGTCTACGGCCGGGCCAAGTTCGGCCCGGGCCGGCTCAGGGGCTCCTTGTCCTACGCCCGGCTGGAGGCCAGCGCCGAGCGGGAGGTGGACTACCCCGGCTTCAGCGCCACGGCCAAGAGCAACTTCGAGAGCGACCTGTTCGGGGCCAGGCTGGAATATGGTTACGGCTTAAGGCCCGGCGGCTGGCTGCTGGAACCCATGGCCTCGCTCGGCTACCAGCACCTTAAGAGCGACGATTTCCGGGAAAGCGGAGCCGGCAACCTGGGGCTTATGGTCAGGGGCAAAAGCGTCGATTCCCTGACCGCAAGAGTGGGCGCGCGTCTGTCCCGGCAATTCAAGGCCGGCGATTGGCGGCTGCTCCCCCGCCTGGGGCTGTTCTGGGCGCACGACTTCACCGACGACCGGCCGGAGGTGGAAGCCTATTTTTCGGACAAACCCTCGGGCCTGTTCACCGTGAAGGGGGCGGAGGCCATGGAGGACGCCGCCCTTTTGCAGGCCGGGCTTGACGCGGACTTCAACCGCAACCTGGCCTTTTTCGCCGACTACGGCCTCGCCTATTCCGGGCAGGGCTCGGCCCAGACCTTCAGCGCGGGTTTGAGGTTCAAATTCTAGCCGCCGGAGGCCCCGTCCCGGCCCGCCGCTTTTCGATGAAGAGGGTTTGCGGTTTTTCACCCCGCTTTATTAAAGCGGGGTCTTTATTTTCGAAGTTTTAAAATGTTAACATCCTCTCCGGCGCGCCCGGGCCGGCCCTTGGCCCCTTGGCGCGGTTCCAGGGCCGGCTTGTGTCGCCAGGTAGCAGGCGAAGGCGAAAATCTTTGTAATTTTCGGTAGTACGGTTGCACTTTTTCGCCGTCGGGAGATAAACTTAACCAGGTGAGGCCGCTAGGGCCTCAAGTGGTGGAGTCAAAGGGTTGTCCGGGGCGAAGAGGCTCGTTTCGGAAGCCCTTTACTTGGCCTAAGGAGCAATTATTTGTCCCCAGGCGCAGAATTGAAGCCGGGCCTTGTGGGCCGGGCCGAGGCGGTGGTCCGCAAAAAGGACCTTGCCTCGGCCTACGGCAACGAAGGGGTGGAGGTGTTATCCTCCATGACGCTGATGACTCTTTTGGAGCAGGCCTGCATCCACGCCCTGGAAGGGTACCTGGGCCGGGACCGGATGTGCGTGGGCTCCCGCATGGAAATGGACCACCTGGCGCCCACGCCGGAGGGTTTCAGCGTCACCGCCCGGGCGGAACTTATGGAGGTGGAGAAAAACAAGCTGGTCTTTTCGGTGGAGGCCTTTGACCAAGGCGGCCGGGTGGCCAGTGCGGTTCACACCAGGCATGTGGTGGGCCGTAAACGTTTCTTGGACATGGTGGCCCAAAAGGCCGCCCAAGGAGTTGTATGATGAACGCCAAAAAGGCGCCGGCCGTTGAAAAATCGGCCGATGGCAAGCTCAGCTTTTACCGGGCCTGGTGCAAGCGCTGCGGCAATTGCATCGCCTTTTGCCCGCGCTCGGCCTTGAAGCCGGACGAGTGGGGGCACCCGGTTTTGGAAGACCCCAAGCGCTGCACCAGTTGCGGCCTGTGCGAGATGCTGTGCCCGGACTTCGCCATCGCGGTGGGGTCGCCGGAAAAGGGCAAGCCGCCCATTGCCAAGTCTGCCGCCCCGGGCAGCCAGGGCACCAGGCTGAACCCAACCAGGCCCAGCCCGGAGCGGCTGGCCGTGGTCCCGGCGGAAGAGGAGGCGGCCGATGGCAAAAAATAAAAAAAGCGAAAGCAGGCTGTTGCAGGGCAACGAGGCCATTACCCTGGGAGCCTTGGCCGCGGGCTGCGATTTCTTCGCGGGCTATCCCATCACCCCGGCCAGCGAGATAACCGAGATGATGAGCCGGGAACTGCCGGCCATGGGCAATCCCTTCATTCAGATGGAAGACGAAATCGCCTCCATCGGCTGCTGCATAGGGGCCTCCCTGGCCGGGCGCAAGGCCATGACCGCGACCTCCGGCCCGGGCTTTTCCCTCATGCAGGAAAACCTGGGCTACGCCTGCATCACCGAGACGCCGCTGGTGGTGGTGAATGTGATGCGGGCCGGCCCCTCCACCGGCATGCCCACCAACGTGGCCCAGGCCGACGTGCAGCAGGCCCGCTGGGGCACCCACGGCGACCACCCGGCCATAGTGCTTTGCCCGGCCACGGTGAAGGAAAGCTTCGAGCTTTCGGTAACCGCCTTCAACCTGGCCGAGCGCTTCCGCACCCCCGTGATACTGCTCTCCGATGAAACCGTGGCCCACATGCGGGAAAAGGTGGAACTGCCCCCGCCGGAGGAGGTGGAGGTGATAGACCGCCGAAGGCCCTCGGTGCCGCCGGACTGGTATGTGCCCTACAAGGCCGACGCCAGCCTTATTCCGGTTTTGGCCGACATGGGCAAGGGCTACCGCTACCACGTCACCGGCCTGGTGCATGATGAAAAAGGATTCCCCACCCGGCGTCAGGACGAGGTGGAGCCGTTCTATCATCGCCTGTTCGACAAGATAAGCCGCCATTTCGAAGACCTGGAAAACGTGAAAGGCTTCATGCTGGACGACGCCGAGCTGTTGATCATAGCCTACGGCTGCACCGCGCGCTCGGCCCAGGCCGCGGTGCGAAAAGGCCGCGAGCGCGGCCTCAAGGTGGGCCTGTTGCAGCTGTTGTCCCTGTGGCCCTTCCCCCGTAGGGCGGTGGAAAACGCCCTGGCCACGGCCAAGGTCTGCCTGGTGCCGGAGTTGAACATGGGCCAAATGGCCCGCGAGGTGAAAAGGGTCAACAAGACCGCCGCCAACGTGCACCGTCACAGCAAGCTGGACGGCACCATGATTACCCCAGATGAAATACTGAACCGTTTCCGGGAGGTGAGCTGATGCCCACGGAACCTGTTAGCCAAAGAAGCGTGGTGCACAAGTGGCTCCGGCACGATAAAAAATTCCCCCATGTCTGGTGCCCCGGTTGCGGCCTGGGTATCCTGTTGGGCTCCTTGGTCCGCGCCCTGGAAAACTCGGGCCTCAGCAAGGATGAATTCGCCCTGGTTTCCGGCATAGGCTGCTCCGGCCGTTTGCCGGTATATGTGGATGTGGGCAGCGTGCACACCACCCACGGCCGGGCGCTCACCTTTGCCACCGGAATCCGGCTGGCCAGCCCGGACCTTCGGGTCATCACCGTGATGGGCGACGGCGACGCCACCGCCATCGGCGGCAACCACCTGATCCATGCGGCCAGGCGCAACCTGGACATATGCGCCATAGTGGTGAACAACCTGAACTACGGCATGACCGGCGGCCAGTACAGCCCCACCACCCCGGTGGGCAAAAGGGCCACCACCGCCCGCTACGGTCATATCGAGCCTCCCTTTGACATTTCGGCGCTCACCGCCACCGCCGGCGCCAACTATGTGGCCAGAAGCACGGTGTACCACGTTAAGCAGCTGGACAAGGTGCTGTCCGAGGCCATCGTCTACCCCGGCTTCGCGGTGGTGGAGGTGCTCTCGCCCTGCCACACCAACTACGGCCGCCAGAACCGCCTGGGTTCCCAGGTGGAGATGATGAAGGACTACAAGAAAAACGCGGTAAGGGTGGAGCGCTGGGAAAAGATGAGCGAGGCCGAACGGAAGGGCAAGTTCGTCACCGGTGTTTTGGTGCGGCGTGAAGAGCCCAGCTACCTGGACCTTTACCATGGGGTCTGCGAACGGGCCCAGGCCAAGAATGGAGGCAAATGATGCCAGCCGCCAAAAAGACCACGGCCAAAAAGACCGCCAAACCCAAAGCCGCTCCCGCGGGAAACCACAAGCTGCCCAAGCCCCGCCTGGAGGTTCGCCTGGCCGGTTCCGGCGGGCAGGGGCTCATCCTGGCCGGCCTGGTGCTGGCCGAAGCCGCCGGCCTTTACGACGGCCACGAGGTGGCCATGGTGCAGTCCTACGGGCCGGAGGCCAGGGGCGGGGCCAGCAAGGCCGAGGTGACCATAGCCGAAGCGCCCATTGATTATCCCCTGGCCACCGAGGTGGATTTGCTGCTGGCGCTCAACCAGGAGGCCGCGGATTCTTATTCCTGGGACCTCTCCTCCGACACCTGGATCCTGGTGGACCAGGACCTGGTCAGCCACCCCCCCACCAGCAAGGCGGTAAAGCTTCCCTTTACCGCCGTGGCCCGGGACAAGCTGAAAAAGATCATGGTGGCCAACGTTGTCGCGCTGGGCGCCATAAGCGAACTGACCAAGGTGGTCAGCATGAAAGCCCTGGAAAAAGCGCTCTTGGCCAGGGTGCCCAAGGGCACGGAGCAGCTAAATAAAAAGGCGCTTAGCATGGGGGCCAAGCTGGCCAAGGAGTACCTCAAGGAGGCCCACACCGAAAGCCACCATCCAAGCGCGGCCGATTTGTAAGCCTCAAGAACCCGCTAAAACCAAGCGCCCTCCGGAATTTTCCGGGGGGCGCTTTTTTGGCCGGCCGCAGGCCCGCCGCCCTTGCCAGGGCTGAAACCCTTTGGCCGCGCGGCGAATTCGGCCAAGGCGGATGGCGAGGCGCAACGCTCAAAACAATGACAGCCTTTTGAGGGAAACAGTTCAGCCCCCGGTGGCTCGGCTTCGTCCCGGGCGGGAATTTATCTCAACGGATACCTGAATCCCTTAGAGGGATACATTCCCCTAAGCTTGCTTAGCTATCAAATAGATCTTGATCCGTTTAATACCCCGTAGCTTGCTGCGGGGTAGTTTATTCATGGGTAATGCCGGCCGGGCTTTTGGGCCGGGCCCTGCATGATGCGCCAAACCCACAGGGCGCAGAAGACGCCCACAAAGGCCCCGGCCAGCACGTCGCCGGGGTAGTGCCTGGTGACCAACACCCTGCTTACGCCCACCAGGCCGGCCAGGCCCAGCAGCCAGAACCTGGCCCGGTAAAACACCAGGGACAGGGCGGTCATGGCCGAAAAGATGCGGAAGGTATGCCCCGATGGGAAGCTGTGTTGGCTTCCCTTGGAGGCGAAAAAGGAAAAGCCGTACAAGTCATGCTCGAACAGCATGACCGGGCGGTAGCGGCCCATGATCCATTTGAAAGTTTCGCCCAGCAGCATGGTTACGCAAACCGCGAGGCATACGTAAAGCGCCAGGCGGAGGCCGGAGGTAAGCCCGCGATACAAAACCGCCCCGCCTAAATATATGAAAGCCGCGAACAGGGCCGCATTGAACAAATCGTGATCGGCCAGGCAGCTGAGGGCGGCCGCGGCCCGGGCCCAAAAGCCACCCGCCAGACGGTGCGCGGCCAGATCCACCGGCCGGTCCACCCAGATGAACAGCACCGCGACCAGCACGGCGCAAACGGCACCGCTCCACAGAGTGCGTTTTAATAGATCCCTATCCACTTTCCGCTTTCTCTCCTAACCACGAGTGCCGCGGCGGGTGCACCGCGGGCTTCCGGGCGGGATGCGGCAAAAGCCCCTGCCGGCTTTCAACAGCCCGCTAGAACCCCATGGCCCTTTCCCACTGGGGCAGGGTCATCTTGCCCAGGGCTGAAAAATCCCCGCCGGGCAACGCCTTTCGGGCCAGGACCACATAGGGCGCCACGGTAAGCGCGGTGCCGATCTGGCCCGGTTTCATGATCACCTTGGCGAAGCTGATGTAGGTGCGCTCGTACACCACGCTCTGGTCCTCGCCGCAGGCCACGATGGACTTGACCACGGATTTGCGATGCCTTTCCAGAAAGGCCGTCAAATCCGCGAGGCTGTCGCTTTTGGTCCAGAGCCCGGCATCCTCTATGAAAAGATTGGCGTCTTTTTTGCGGTCCTTGGCAATGGAAATGGCGATATAGGACCACACGCCGTAGGCCTGGCCCCTGAGGGCTCTGCCCTGTTTGGGGCGATAGGCCATCACGCTCTTGTTGGCGCATATGACATGGGCTCCGGGCAGCAGGGGAAAACGCCGGGCCTTTGCCGTGCCGAAAAGCGCCTTGCCCGCCCGGAGCAACGGCGCGCCGTCAAACACCTTCAGCTCGCTGCCGTCGTATTGCTTTACGGTGAAAAGGGGCCTTTGCCTGTTTTGGGCTATGTCCGCCGCCCTGGCCAGGTCATAGCCCCAAATGCTGCCGGCAGGGCCGTTGAAGGAAGAAGCCGTGATCATGTTGATCTGGCCCACATAGGCGTCGTTGGCCTCGGCCCGGTCATAGGCCACGATGCCGTCCAAAAGGTCGTCGTCGCCCTTTTCCACCACCCCGGTGGATACCTTCAGCACCGAGACATAGCCCGTGCCCTTTGCGCCGGGCATGCCGTAGCCGTCGCAATAATCGTCAAAGGGGCTGATGGCGGTTTTGTCCAACTCTTGGGCCGGGGCCGCCGGGGCTCCAAGGGCGCACAGAGCAAACAAGGCAAGGCTGACGACAATGACAGTTTTGCGCAAGGCCGGCTCCTTTGGTTTTTTGGTGGGTGGATCGGCCGCAAGGCCGGCCCCGAGGCTTCCATGATAGGAAGCGGGCGGTCTTATTGTCAATCGCGGGCGGCGGCCGGCCGCTACCGGGCCGGGGTATAAGGCGCGGCATCCGCGCGCAAAATCCACGACAGCGGCAGCCCGGGGAGAGGCCCGTGCGCCGGGGGATCCTAAAAATGGCAACCGCCGCAAGCAGCCGAAACGGCGTCCCGTTTTTGCCGGATGCTTGCGGCCGTTCCCCTTTCCGGGGAGTTGCCGGTCTTGGGGCCTTACGCCCCGTTTGGGTTAACAGCACAGCGCCTTCTGAAAAGTCCGCTCGCCTGGGCCATTCCCTCCTAGCTGTTGCCCGGTTCCGATCCCTGGTCCAAGAAGCTGAACAGCATGCTTGGCGTGGGGGTGAAATCCGAGTTTTGCAGGTACTCGTGCTGACTCCTGGCAGCATCCTCCCGGCTTTTCTTACCGAACCTGTAAAGCCCCACTACTCCTTTTTCGTGGAGGTCCTCCAGGTTTTGCATCTGGTTGGGCCTGGGCGGGCCCACCCGCAGGAGATAAACGCTTGCCGCCGAAATCCGGTCAACACGGTCGGGAAGGCAGTTTGCAATCCATTCACCTTTCGTACTCAAGGTGATGCTCCCTTCCTTGGGTGTTGTACTAAGGCGGTTCCCTTTGCCTTGTAAGACCCATCGGCAGGGGGTTGGTGCGACTTGAACGGTTTTTAAGAGCCCAAAGCCTTTGCCCTGAATATGGTCAGGCTTACAGGCGAGTTATAAAATTTAGCCATAACAGCCTGATAGCGGGACCGATTTACGGGGAGCAAGGGGGCCTGCCGGCTAACCGCCCGAAGAATTAGAGGCCGATGCACGGTAAAATGAGTGTATATTTAATATAATTATATGGTTACAGGGTATTTTTGGGATTCATTTGTTCGCAAGGCCTCAAGCGGGCCAAGGATGGCCCGCCGAATCACGAGTCTAGAAGGCGAGTGATTCGCAAGGGTTGGCAAAACCGCGTTTTTGCCAACCCGAGGTTGCACGGGGCAGGACGCCCCCGTGCAACGCCCTCAATTAAGGGATTGGCGAAATCAACGGAAACGGCGGGCGGGTTGTCGAGAAAGCGCGGGATGGCGCCGGGCCCTCGCGCCCCGGCGGGGACGGCCCGGGGAGTCGCTTGGACATCAATAATCGCGTGCCCGGGCAGGCGCACCGCCCGAACCGCGCCGCTTTGATGGCTTCATCGGATTAGAAAGGATGCCCCACCATGGCCCAGACGCCCATGCCCTCCTCGGAATAGGCGAAGTCCAGCCGGGCCACGCTTTTCAGGGCCATGAAACGCAGGCCGCAGCCCAGGTCCCACTTCAGGTCGGTGTTGAGCTCGTCCAGTGACCAGACCGGAGCCACTCGGCCCAACTCAGCGAAGGGTACTATCTGCCACCAGTCTATCTTGAAAAACTTGAGCCACTTGGCCAGGTCGGTGTTGTCCTGGGAAAGCGGCTGCCACTTGGGGATCATCCTAAGCTCGGCGGCGTAGTAGATGGCCGCGCGGTCGCTGAACCTGGCGCTGGGATAGCCGCGCATGCGCCAGAACCCGCCCAGGGAACCGCCGAAATAGGTGGGCGGCCGTCCGGATACGCTGCCGTTGTTCTCGTCCCAGGTGGTGGCGTCGATGGTCCAGAAATCCACGGCCAGGACGGATTGCTTCATGCCCGGCAGCGTGCCCAGGTCCCAGTAGGCGGCGACCTCGGCCTCCACCGTGGTCCAGGGCTGGGAGTCGTCCAGCCAGCCCACGTCGCGCCGCAGGGCCACCCTCTGCACCGAGCCCCTGGAGGGGTTCACCGGAAAATCGGTGTTGTTGTAGGAAAGGGCCAGCATGAAGCCGCCGCTCTGGCGGGTGTAGTCATCGCCGTCCACATCAAGGGTGCGTTTGCGGTAATAGGGCTTCAGCTCCAAAAGGCTCAGGCCGCTGGTGAGCGGGTTCCAAACATCGCCGCCGGTGGCCCCGGAGGCCAAAAGCCCGTTTTTGACCACATAGCGGGACATGGGGTTGTTTTTGGCCGCGCCCAGGGGCATCACGTAGCGCAGGGTGATATCGGCCCAGTTTTCCACGCCCTCGTCCGAGATGTAGTCGCTGGCGTCGGAGCTGTTGGACCCGGCCCGGCTGGCCGGAAAGCCTGGGTTGCCGTCCACGTAAAAGCGGTCGTTGCCGTATTTGCCCAGGGAGGCGGTGAAGTCGAAGAACAGGCGCGTGGCATAGGGCACCTTGTAGTTCCAGCCCACCAGGTAGACCCCGGCCGAGCCGTTGGAGCTGCCCAGCACCGCGCCGGCCAGGCCGGCCTGCTCCTGGAGATAGCCCCGCATGCCGAAGGCCGCGCCATAGGCCCAGTCCGTGGTTTCGGACTTGAAGGCATAGGGCAGCGCCACCCACATGGGTTTGAGTTTTTTCTGGCCCACGTCCAGGGTGATGTTGGGCGGCGGGGTTATGCTGCGCTCGGCCAGGGCCGGCGGAACGCCGAAGGCCACGGCCGCCAGGGCCAAAGCAATGAAAACCGCCAGGCAGCGCGGGCCGCCGGAAAATGATTTGCGTGCGAATGAGGGCATGGCCGGCCTTTCTTGATTAACCCAGGGTATGCGCGCTATAAGATAAACCAAGGGGATGGTTTGGCCAAAGGATATTTGGCTGAAAATCGTAAATTTTCCACGGGATGCGGGACCGCCCCGGCGGCGGCGATGAATGGAGGACATGCAAATGGCGGAGTATTCACGGCTGGAGTTGGTGCGGCTTTTGAGCAGCCTGGAGCCTTATCCCGCGATGATGCTGCCCGCGCCCGAAGGCGGCTGGGAGGTTATCATCACCAACTTCCCGGAGTCGCGGTCCTATGGCGTGCACAAAAAGGTGGCCCGCCGCGCCGCGGCGGAACTGCTCACCGCCGAGATATACACCCGCATAAAGGAAGGCCTGCCCCTGCCCAGGCCCTCCCGCGCGGAAAACCTGATCCCGGACGAGGAGGAGCCCCCCGGCACCGAGCTGATCTGGCTGGAAGCGGACAAGTCCGTCCTGAAAAAGCGGCTCGGCCTTGCCAAGCCGGACAAGGCCGATGCCATGAAAGCCCTGGGTTTGTTCGGGAGGTAGAGTGTGTTCAACATATTTATTGACGTATTGGCTAACTTGTGCTGAATAAATTTGGGAAATTGAAAGAATTGGTTGTTGAAGGTATCTCATTTATAACTTTTGTAATCCGATAACGTGGTGGAGCAACACTACGGTTTTCTTCATCTAAGTATGTAGTCACTTCCACTTGAGCTTCTATCGAATCACCGGGTAATATTTTCACTTTCTTTGTGTGGAAATCTGAGAGCCATTTTTTATCTTCTATTTTTGCACTTATATGATTGCCTCCATACCTAAAGTCCCACATAGACGTCCCCAGAAAATCGGGCTTTTTTACTCTAAGCGTCATGGTAATCTCTTTAGTGATCACCCGTTCGCCTAAAATCACCTCTATTGATTCTTTGGTGAATGAAGGATTGTGTGTTATTTTTAGAGTCTTTGAATTGTCTCCGATAGAAATAGATTCGTATTTTGAAAGATCAGAGACAGACTCATTTATATCGGAAAGTGACGAGAGTAGCACTTCGTACTCAATCGGGGAATGACCAGGAATTGGTAAAGGATTATATCTAGATGCAAGTTTTTCAAGTTGGCGTTTGAGTTTTTCAAGCTCCCGTTTTTCTAAAGATTTATCTCTTTTTTTAAGGTAGTTAATAAGCCTGTATTTGGAAGAAAATAAAAAGTTTCCAACAATCACGCGCCAGTCTACTTTTTTTAGTGCTTCATCGTCAATTTTTTCGATGCTATTAATAAGCCAAGTAATCATTGAGCCTGGTTGTATGTCCCATAGGACAATATCGGAAGTGACTTTAAGTGATAAGCTATTCAACAGGTGGTTGTCTATTCGCTGGAAAGCAGAGATTAAATTAATATGACTAGTAAAAACTTTGGTGGCGGTAGATACGCCTCTTTGAAAGTCGATTTTTATAAAGTAATCACCGGATTGGGTCATTAACATTTTCATTCCTTTCGGAACGAAGCGGGCTGTCTTGACCCTAAGCTGGTTAGCTCTGTTTCTTGTCGGTGGCTCTCTAGCATATTTCCCCCGGCGCTGGGGCAACACGCCGGAATCATACTAAAATTCTAATCCACTATTAGTCAAGCCTAACATGGCAATATAAAAGGGCATTGCAAAGCAATGCCCTGTGCAATTCTTTTTTGAAGGGGGTC
Source organism: Desulfobacterales bacterium (assembly GCA_963668645.2). Taxonomy (GTDB): domain Bacteria; phylum Desulfobacterota; class Desulfobacteria; order Desulfobacterales; family UBA2174; genus UBA2174. The sequence goes on along the minus strand of CAXXWC010000014.1, from coordinate 112,878 downwards.
CGGGGGAAACTTTTTTCTTTTAAGAAAAAAGTTTCCCCCGATTCTCCTGCCTCTCCTGCCTCTCCCCCCTCTTCGCCCCCTACTTCAGCACATCACGCAGGTACTTGCCGGTGTAGGATTCAGGCACCTGAGCCACTTCCTCGGGGGTGCCGACGGCGATGATGTTGCCGCCCTGGTCGCCGCCTTCGGGGCCGAGGTCGATGATGTGGTCAGCGGTTTTGATGACGTCGAGGTTGTGCTCGATGACCACCACGGTGTTGCCCATGGCGACCAGGCGGTCGAGCACGGCGAGGAGTTTCTGGATATCGGCGAAGTGCAGGCCGGTGGTGGGTTCGTCCAGGATGTAGAGGGTGCGGCCGGTGGCGCGCTTGCCCAGTTCCTTGGAGAGCTTGACGCGCTGGGCCTCGCCGCCGGAAAGGGTGGTGGCCGGCTGGCCCAGGCGGATGTAGCCCAGGCCCACGTCGACCAGGGTTTCCAGCTTGGCGCGTATCTGGGGCACGGCCTGGAAGAACTCCAGGGCCAGGTTGCAGGTCATGCCCAGCACCTCGGAGATGTTCTTGCCCTTGTAGGTCACCTCCAGGGTGTCGCGGTTGTAGCGCTTGCCGTGGCAGACCTCGCAGGTCACGTAGACGTCGGGCAGGAAGTTCATTTCGATTTTCAGGATGCCGTCGCCGTCGCAGGCCGGCAGCGGCCGCCGCGCACGTTGAAGGAGAAGCGGCCCGGCTTGTAGCCCCGGGAGCGGGCTTCGGGGGTTTTGGAGAACAGCTCCCGGATGGGGGTGAAGACGCCGGTGTAGGTGGCGGGGTTGGAGCGGGGGGTGCGGCCGATGGGCGACTGGTCTATGTCGATGACCTTGTCCAGGTGCTCCAGGCCCCTGATTTCACGCACCGCGCCGGCGCGTTCCTTGGAGCGGTAGAGCTTCTGGGCCAGGGCGCGGTAGAGGGTATCCAGGATGAGGCTGGACTTGCCCGAGCCGGACACGCCGGTGACGCAGGTGAAAAGGCCCAGGGGGATTTTGGCGTGCACGTCTTTCAGGTTGTGCTCGCTGCAGCCTATGAGCTCTATGTGGCCCCGGCCGTTGGAGCGGCGCTCCTTGGGTATGGGGATGGACTTTTTGCCGGAGAGGTACTGGCCGGTGAGGCTTTTGGTGCTGCGCAAGAGCTGCTTGGGCGTGCCGGAAAACACCACCTCCCCGCCGTGGCGGCCCGCGCCCGGGCCCATGTCCACCACATGGTCGGCGGCGCGGATGGTTTCCTCGTCGTGTTCCACCACCAGCACGGTGTTGCCGAGATCGCGCATCTTGATGAGGGTTTTGAGGAGGCGCTGGTTGTCGCGCTGGTGCAGGCCGATGGAGGGCTCGTCCAGAACGTAGAGCACGCCCACCAGGGCGGAGCCTATCTGGGTGGCCAGGCGGATGCGCTGGCCTTCTCCGCCGGAGAGCGTGGCGGAGCTGCGGTCCAGGGTGAGGTAGTTCAGGCCCACGTCGGCCAGGAAATCCAGGCGCTGCATGATTTCCTTGAGCACCTTTTCCGGCGATCAGGGTTTCGCGCTCGGCCCAGTTTGAAGCCCCTCGAAGAATTGCCGGCATTCGCGCACGGATTTTCTGGTGAGGTCGTTGATGTTGGTGTCCCCCACCAGCACCGCCAGGGAGGTCGGGTTTGCAGCCTGGCGCCCTGGCAGTCCGGGCAGGGCTGGGAATTCATGTAGCGGGCTGCAGGTCTTCCCGGCCGGCCTGGGAGGTGGTCTCCCGGTAGAGGCGCTCCAGGTTGTTGACAAAGCCTTCCCAGGGCCGCTTGAAGCGGTGGCTCATCTCGCCCCGGTCCAGGGAAAAGCTGACCTCTTCATCGATGCCGTAGAGCAGCTTGTCGTGTTTTATTTCTTCGGGCAGTTCGGACCAGGGCTGGTAAAGGTCCACGCCCATGTGCCTGGCCAGGGCGTCCAACACCTGGGCGTGGTAATGGCCGGCGGAGTTGGCCCAGGGGGCCAGGGCTCCCCGGCGGGGCGCTTTTGGCCGGGTCGGGCACGATCAGGTCCGGGTCGAAGAAAACCTTCTGGCCCAGGCCGTCGCAGGTGGGGCAGGCGCCCTGGGGCGAGTTGAAGGAAAACATCTGCGGGGTGAGTTCGGGCAGGGAGACGCCGCAGAGGTCGCAGGCCAGGCGCTCGGAGAAAAGCTCCTCCCCACTCGGGCGCGCCGTCCGCGCCGTGGATCCAGGCCAGGACCGCGCCCTCGCCCAGTGCGCAGGGCCAGCTCCACGCTGTCGGTGAGCCGGTCTGGATCACGCTCTGTTTGATCACCATGCGGTCGATGACCACCTCGATGAAGTGGCGCTTTTTCTTGTCCAGTTCCGGCGCGTTTCGGCCAGGTCCACCATGAGTACGCCGTTGACCCTGGCCCGCACGAAGCCGTCCTTCATGAGCCGGGCGAATATGTTTTTGTGTTCGCCCTTTCTGCCGGAGACCATGGGCGCCAAAAGGGTGACCCTGGCGCCTTCGCCCAGGTTTACGAGGTCGCGATCCACGATCTCCTGGGCCGAGCGGGACTGTATCTTGCGGCCGCAGTTGGGGCAGTGGGGGGTGCCGGCAATCCGGGCGTACAAAGCAGGCGCAGGTATAGTCATAGATCTCGGTGACGGTGGCCACGGTGGAGCGGGGATTTTTGCTGGTGGTCTTCTGTTCTATGGCGATGGCCGGCGACAGCCCCTCGATGGACTCCACATCCGGCTTGTCCATGCGTTCCAGAAACTGGCGGGCATAGGCCGAAAGCGATTCCACATAGCGCCGCTGGCCCTCGGCGTAGATGGTGTCAAAGGCCAGCGTGCTTTTGCCGCTGCCGGAAAGCCCGGTAACCACCACCAGCTTGTCCCGGGGGATTTTGACGGTGACGTCCTTCAGGTTGTGCTGCTTGGCGCCGCGAACGATTATGTCTTTAAGCATGTCTCAAGTCTTGCTGTTGTTGGTTGTGTGGAGTTGGAACCCGGTAATGCATTGGGCGGATACGGATCGAATCAACCATCTATTCTGGGGGTAAAAATGGGTTGGTCTCCAAGATAACGCCCTTGCTCCCTCAGCCGGTATCGGGGCCGGCTATACTCAACTATAGTATACTATCATTCCCACGAAATACCGCTGATTACAAGTGGAAAGTATTATTTTATCCGCCCGCTGATTCCATTTTATCCCGCAAAAGGCCTTTTCGGCCGTGTGCCGGGCCGGCGGCGGCTTGCTATGTTATAAATTGTACCCCAGAAATCCGGCCTGCCCACATCGCCGGGCGGTGGGCGGGCGGGATGGGCTCCAGCCCGGCGTCAGCCATGCCGAAAGGGTCGGGTTTCATTGACGCCAGGCCGAGGGCCCTGCTATTCTCTAGCCAATACCAACTATTAGCCAAACCTTCCCGGAAAGCGCCATGGACGAACTAAATCTTTACTCCAATGAAGATCAGTATGTGATCGTCAAAGTATGCGGCCAGATGTATGGCCTGCCGGTCAAGCACGTTCGGGAGATGCTGGTGCTGCCCGAGGTCACCGAGTTGCCCCAGGCGCCTTCTTTCATGAGGGGCATCATAAACCTGAGGGGCCAGGTGATTCCGCTTTTCGACCTGCGCGTACGCATGGGCCTGCCCGCGGTGAGCCTGGAGATGGAAGAGTTGCAGGAGCTGATGCGGCAAAGGGAAGAGGACCACAAAAACTGGCTCCTGGAGTTGGAGGCTTCCATAAGGGAGGGCCGTGAATTCAAGCTGGCCCTGGACCCCCACCAATGCGCCTTCGGCAAATGGCGCGATTCCTTCCAGACCAATGTCATGGCCCTGAACACCGCGCTGGTCAATTTCGACCGGCCCCACGCCAAGATCCACGCCATTGCCGAGCAGGCCTTTACCCTGAAGCAAAACGAGGGCAAGGCCAGGGCCCTGGAGTTGATGGCGCAAACCCAAAAAGGCCCCCTGCACAAGATGATCGAATTGTTCGCCGAAATCCGCCATGCGATAAGCCTGTCTTTCCGGGAAATAGCCCTGGTGGCCGAGGAAAACGGCCGGCTCATGGCGTTGTCGGTGGACGAGGTGGAAACGGTGGAGGGCCTGCGGCACGAGGACGCCGACGACATGAGCCGCCTGGAAAGCGGCGAGGGCGGCATGGTGGAGTCTGTGGCCCGCCGCCGCAGCGACGGCAAGGTGGTGTTCATTCTGGATACCAGGGAGTTCTTTGAACAGACCGAGGAGATAACCTTCTAGCCCGGCCATCCGGCGCGGTGGAACCTCCGACGCAGTGGAACCTCCGACGCGGTGGAACCTCCGACGCGGCGTGCGCCTTTGCCGCGCCCCGCCCAGAGTCGGCTTGCGGGCCCCTTGGCCTCCCTTTATGGGACACCCTTCCCGCAGACCTGCTGAAATAAAACTTGATCGGTTTGCCGCTCCGTGGCAGGCAGGATTGCGCAGGTGCTCTTTCCGGGCCAAAAATGATTTGAACCTGAGCTGGCTGTCGCAAGACAGGCCGCCAAGCGGAGTGGATTGATGAAAGTGAAGATGGAGACCAGGCGAATCACCAGCCTGCTGGCGGGGCTGACGCTCCTGGTGGTGGCCCTGACCGGCATTTTACTGTTTTTACACCTCAAAACCGGAAGCATCGCCAGCCTGCACAAGTGGCTCGGCCTTTGCTTTTTAGCGGCGGCCATGCTGCATCTGACCATAAACTGGCGGGCTTTTGCCTCCTATCTGAAGCACCGCGCCTTTTGGGTGGGCGTGGTCGTGGTGGTGCTGGTCTGCGCCCTGGTTTTGACCATGTCCAACGGCAACGGAAAACGGGAAAGAAGGGGGTACCGCTCCGCTTACAGTGAAATTATCAACCGGTGAGGGGCACGGGCTTTTCATTGGGTTTTTCGCCAGCCGGCGGGCAGGAATGAAGGACCCCACGCCAAGAGCGCGGCACCCCAAAACGCCAAGTCGAATAATAAAAGCGGCAAGCCACCGGGAATGCCGCCTCCGGAAAGGCGCTGGCTCCATGTGCTATCGAGCCTGCGACGCTATTCTATTTCTGGGTTCCTCACGTGGTGTTCTTTCTAAAAGCCGGGAACTGTAGCCGTAGCCGTATCAGGTAGAAGATTGGCCGTGGTTTACAGGAACGGGATAGAGCCATTTTTTCCCGGGGGGGACTGGGGGAACCCTTTGTAAAGGTTTCCCCCAGTCCCCCCGCCCCCCCCCCCCCCAAAACCCCCTCCCAAACAAAGTGATCCGGTTCTATGCAGGAAGTGGTTGGTTGGGCTCTGCGGGTTTCACCAACATCCTGGTACTGGGAGTTGTTGACGGGGATTGAAATTGCTTATGGTGGGTTTAGTTGATGGATGCGTTGAAGGACCCGAAAAGCATAGATATTATCCGTGCCCGGTCCAGAGGAAAAGCCCTTTAATTACACTCCTACCGCCATCCAGCGTCCCGCCTGAAATAGCATTTCATTCCAGCACAGATAGTCTGCCCGCATGCGCGTGGCTGTTGAAAGACGGCCTCACCGGGCCGGGAGCCTTTTAAGTTGGCACGGCCGTCATTGGGAGGGGGGTGCGGGGGTCGCCAGGGGGCAAAGGGGCGGCGGGCCGCCGCCGGCGAATGGGTGTGGGGTTATCGTGTAATCGCATCTATTGAAAAATCGATAGCTCCCCCTTTCACCTGCCGTAGGCAGCCTTTTTAGGGGTGCCCCCCTAGCCCCTTGGCCCCCTGGCTCTACGGTCCATCGGGTAGGCGGTTGTCGGCTATTTGAGTTTATCACGTAGCGCTTTTTCTCGAAGCCGGGATCTGTAGCTGGACCCGTGTCAGGTAGAAGTTGGCCGTGGTTTACAGCAACCGGATAGAGCCATTTTTTCCCGGGGGGGGCTGGCTCTTTTCCTGGACACGAACGGTAGGTTGCGGCTAAGCCAACTATGGAGACGCCTTGTTTGGCGCCGGCGGGGCGTCTTCCCCCGCAAGAGGGTCAGACGAACATTTCCCCCGCGGCGTCGGCCAGGTCCAGGCCCTTGGCGGTGGGCCGCAAAAAGCCCCCCTCCAGCCCGGCCCAGCCCAGCCCGGTAAGCCGCCCGAGCTGGGGCGCATAGGCTTCCCTTGCCGGTTGGACAATGATCCCCTCCACCCGGGCCAGATCAACCCCGCGCAGGGTGCGCAGCCCCAGGATGAAAAGCTCGGCCGCCCTTTGTTCCGGAGTCAGCTCCTCGCGAAACTCCAGCGGCTCCTCGCCGGAACGGACCCTTGCCAGATAGGCCGCGCTGTCGGCAATGAGGGCCCAGCGCGTGCCGGCTTTGTGCCCGTGAGCCCCGGGACCCAGGGCCAGGTAGTCGCCGCCTTGCCAGGTGGATTGGTTGTGGCGGCACTCGAACCCGGGCCGGGCGAAGTTGCTCACCTCGTAGCGTTCCAGGCCGGCCTGTTCCAGAAGCGCCCTGGCCTCTGACTCGAATTCGGCCAGGCTGTCCTCGTCCGGAAGCGGCGGGCGCCCCTTTTCATATTTCCGGCCAAAGGGGGTGTCCGGCGAAAGGGTCAGCTCGTAAAGGGAGACATGATCGGGGGTGAGCTCCAGGGCGCTGCGCACATCGGCCAGGGCCTGTTCCCGGTTTTGGCCGGGCAGGCCGTAGATCAGATCCAGGCTCAGGTTTTCAAACCCGGCCCTTCTGGCCCAGCCCGCGGCCAGCCTGGTGCGGGCGGCGTCGTGGGGCCGGCCCAGGCCGCGCAGCAGGTCATCGTCAAAGCTCTGGGCCCCCAGGCTGAGCCGGTTGATGCCGGCCCCGCGCAAAAGGGACAGCTTGGCCGGGCTAAGGGTGCCGGGGTTGGCCTCCAGGCTCACCTCCGCCCCGGGGGCCAGGCCCAAGCCGCCGGCGACGTCACCCATCAGCCCGGCGACGAATCCGGCCGGAAACATGCTGGGCGTGCCGCCGCCGAAGTACACGCTGGAAAGGCCGGCCCGGCCTTCCCTTGCCGCCAGCATCCCCAGATGAAGCGGGAGGCCGGCCCTTAAAAGGCCGGCCTCTTGCATGGTGTATTTCCGCGCCGAGAAATCGCAGTAGGGGCAGCGGGCCGGGCAAAGGGGCAGGTGGACATAGAGGCCCGGTCGGCCGGCTGTCATGCCGGTTTGTTCTCCGCGCCGCTTTCCTCGTCTCTCAGCATCCTGCGCAGCACCTTGCCCACCATGGTCTTGGGCAGGTCCTTGCGGAATTCAACCGCCGAAGGCACCTTGTAGTGCACCATGTTTTCCCGGCACCAGGCGATAATCTCCTTCGCCTTTTCCGGGGAAGGCTCCAGCCCCGCTTTCAGCACCACAAAGGCCTTTAAAAGCTCGGTGGTGCCGCCCGGCTGGGGCACGCCGATCACCGCCACCTCCAGGATGTCCGGGTGGTTGAACATGTAGTCCTCCACCTCCTTGGGGAAGACCGAATAGCCCTTGTACTTGACCAGGTCCCGGGCACGGTCCTTGATGAATATCCAGCCCCGGTCGTTCATAACCGCGATGTCGCCGGTGTAGAGCCAGCCGTCCCTCAGCGCCATGTCGCTTTCGCCGGGCCGGTTGTAGTAGCCCTTCATCACCTGGGGGCCCTTCACCACCAGCTCGCCCACATAGCGGTTGTCCTCGTCCTTGGCGTCCACCTTGTCCGGGTCCAGCTCGGCGGGGAAAAGCTCCATCTCCGTTTCGCCGGTGCCTATGTCCATAATCTTGCAGTCGGTATTGGGAATGGGCAGCCCGATGGAGCCCATGACCCTCTCTTTGCCCTCCTGGGTTTCAAAGGGGTTGGCCGTGACCACCGGCGAAGACTCGGACAGGCCGTAGCCCTCCACCACCAGGGAGCCGACTTTTTTCTCGAAGGTGAGCTGCACCTCTCTGGGCAGGGGCCCCGCGCCGGAAAGGCATTTTTTAAGCGGGCTGAGGTCGTATTTCTCCAGTCCGTCGGTGTGGTTTATCTTGTTGAACAATATGGCCACCCCTGCCATGACCAGGGAGGTGCCCTTGCCCCATTTCTGGATCTGGGCCGCCCACTCGGTCATTTCCTTGGGGGGCTGGGGGAACAAAAGCTGGAACCCGCCGGTGCCGATGGCGATGTTCATGCAGCAGGTCATGGCGAAGACGTGGAACAAAGGCAGCACCCCCACCCAGCCCCAGCCTGGCTTGTGCCCCGCCCAGCCAGGAAGCTCCCTGGATCACATTGGCCGTCAGGTTTTTGGCGGTGAGCATGGCGCCCTTGGGTATGCCGGTGGTGCCGCCGGTGTATTGCAACACCGCGATGTCCTCGGCCGGGTTTATCTCCACCTTGGGCGGGTTGGGTTCCACTTTGAGCAGATCGGGGAACTTGAGCGCGTCGGCCGGCATGGTTCCGGTGGGGATTTTTTTAAGGAGCTTGCCCAAAAACACCTTGATGGCCGAAAAACCGCACAAATCCACCACGTTGGTGCCGATGAGGTGCTCCACCTTGGTGTCGGCCAGGATCTTGCCGGGCGATTCATAGACCGAATCCAGCACCACCAGGGCCTTGGCCCCGGAGTCGTTCAACTGGTGCTTGACCTCCATGGGCTTGTAGGTGGGGTTTATGGTGGTCACGGTCACGCCAAGGCGCTGGCAGGCGTAAAAGGCTATGACGAACTGGTGGGAGTTGGGCAGCATGATAGCCACCACATCGCCCTTTTTCAGGCCCAGCCCGGCCAGGGAGGTGGCCATGCGGTCCACCATGTCGTCCAACTGGCCATAGGTGAGCACCGAATCCAAAAACACTATGGCTTTTTGGTCGGAATACTTTTGGGCGGCGTCCCTCAGCAGATCGCCCAGGCCGATCTCGGGGATTTCCACGGTGTGGGGCACTTCCCCGGGCCAGTCCTTGGACCAGGGCTTGTCTTGCCATGCCTCGCTCATAAAAAACCCTCCCGCCCCGGAATCCCCTGACATGAGGATCCGGCCTTTGAAATCAAAGGGCAACCGGCGGGCGAAGTAGTTCACAATAACCCGCCGCAATCCCGCCTGTCAATGCTGCCGCCCCGCGCCTATCACGGCTTGTTCCGCGTTTCCCGCAAACATTTTGTCACGCCTCGGGATATCTTACTCCGCCTGAAATGCTTTACGCCATACTTCAACCGGATATGGTCGATCTTTGGCACCAGGCCCGGCCGCGGCGCATCTGATCATAGGTCAAGTTGTTCACCGTTTGCCAACCGCACCGCGCCAGGGAAAAGCCGTTCATACCATCCGGGATTCGCGGTGTGAATCCCTTAGAGGGATACATTCCCCTAAGCTTGCTTAGCTATCAAATAAATCTTGATCCGTTTAATACCCCGTAGCTTGCTGCTGGGTGGCTTATTCGGCGCCACCATTTTGGGGCGGATGCGCTCGCACAACCATGCCAAATCCGATACCGCCGCGTGGCCGCTGGCATGCACCTGTTCCATCCGCCCAATCATGGGATGTAACAATGCTTCCCGCCAATCCGGTCTGCGCAGGTATCCGGACCACATGGAGTATATGTGCAAAACGCTGCCCCGAACCTGCTCCGGGATATCCCGCAGCAAACTTGGGCGGAACAGAAAAGCATACTTGCCGGGCCTGTTCCTTATCGGCTCCAACCTGACTCCGGTTTTTCGCAACGATTCAAGTTGATCCCCGAGCCCCAGGCGAGACATCCAGGGGGTTATCCGGCCGGGAAACCATACCCTGAGGCCGTCCCAGCCGGGCTTCGGCATATGGGGTCAATCGGCGAGCCCCCGCAGAATCAAGGCGGCGTAAGGGTCCACCAAAAGGCAGCGCCCGCTGGATTTGGCGGCCTTGAAAACCGACACCATCCGGTCGAGGTTCAGGGGGGAAAACCCAACCAGGGCCAGGCCGTCCCATGACTGCATCAGCCGGCGCATCCCGGCCTCGACCTCATGCTCGGAAACCGGTGGGCCGCCTTTTCCGGAACGGCCCATTTGGGTCCCCTCCAACAATAAAACGTCCGGTTCCGGTTTTATATTGCGGGCCAATCGGCGAACCTGGCCGAGGTGCGGCCGTGCGCCCGCAAATCGCCGGTATATACGACCCGCTCGGGGCCGCATGAAACTTCAAGGGCCCGGGAGTCAAAGGCCGAATGATCCACGGGGTGGGCCTTGACCGTAAGGCCGCCGAGCCCAACTCGACGATGTTTCCGCCTATTTCCGAGGCGCCGCGGTGGATTATCAGGTGCATTGCAACAGAGCCAGAGCCTTGGCGTCAGGTATGATTTCAAGCGAAACCTGCGGCTGCAATGCGGGCAGCCAGGCCTCGCCCCCGTCCTGTTGCGAGTAGCTCACGGGAATATCCTTGCCGCGGCATTGCAAAGACCAAAACCCCGAAAATTTTGGCCGGGGCTCTCCGGCGAATCTCTCCAGGATCGAAGCGGCCCGTGCGAAAATTCGGTCGTCCCGGCGCTGCTCCTCAAAATACCAATCGGGGGCGGCCACGGCGTACCCGATGGAAACCAGATCGGGGCTGAGTTCTTGCCTGACTCCATGGTACCAGTCGAGGCATTTCGCGATTTCAAGGCACAGTTCGGGGCCGTACACGGGGTCATCAAGAAACGTCTGGAGGTAATGGGCGTAGGCCCTGGCCTCCAGCAGGCCGTAGTCGATGATTGGTGGGCTTGTTTTTGCGGCTTTTTACCTCCAGCGCCACCAGCCTCCACGGCGGTTCCTCACTGATGCACACCAGATCGCACGCCACCTTGCGCGAAACCTCTCCTTTGCGCGAAGCGCCTCCCTTGGGCTTTCGCAACAGGGGAGCTTCGTAGGCGATCACCTTGAACTCACCCTGCGGGGTTTTTAAGCTCCGCCGGTTGAACATGGCCCGCGAGAACTCCACTTCGCCAGGTTTGTCTTTGTCGCCAACCATGGCCAGGCGTTCTTTTTTACTTTCGTATTTACCGCTGCGGCTGGCAACCCGCAGCACGCCTCCATCGCCGGTGGTGTGCACCGACAGCTCTTCCGGAATAAGCCGGTCCAGTTGCCCGAGAAAGACGCCCAGGTCAATGGGGTCCTGTTTGAGCGCGGTTTTTATGATGCCGCCAAGTGGGGCGGTTTCGGGCTTTGCGCATTCCAAGGCGGGCTCCAATAGGCTCGGCATCCTCCGGACCTATTGCCCGGGGGTCTGCAGGGTGGTCACCCGGCCCGCCGCGACCCTCACCTTGAAAAGCTGGTCCAGTCCGGCGGTTTTCACCAGGTAGGCTCCCGGTTGTAAAAACAAAAGCTCCCCTCCCCTGCCCTTGGCCAAAAGCCGGCCCCCGGCGTCGTGGAGCACAAAGGGCATGGGCTTGCCCCTGGGGTCGCGGATGGTGAGCTTGCCCACCGTGGGAAGCTCCAGCACGGAGTCCTTTTGGGGGCTTATGTCCACCTTGCGCCACAAGGGAGGCGTGGTGAGCACCTTTATCCTGTAGGGCCCCGGCGCCAGCCGCAAACGGTAGCCGGTGTAGCCGGTGTAGGGCTTGCGGTCTTCCAGGATGGCCGTGGCCTCGAAGGGCACCCGGGCCGGGCCGCCGGGGCCGGCGAGCCTCGCGGTCAGGCCGCCCGGCAGGCCGATGCCCAGGGTGAGGTCCTGGCCCGGGGCCAGGCTGAGCTTCCAGTTCAGGGCCGGGGCTATGGAACCCACCAGATAGCGCCCGGTGGGGAGCGACAGCTCCAGGGGAACCTGGCGGTAGGGCGAGACCATCTTGCCGTCCCTCACCCGGGACACCTTTACCCGCCAGGGCCGCTTGCTCTTGGTGAGCCCCAGGGGTTTTATGAGAAGCTTGGCCACCCCGCCGGCCCAAAGCAGGGTGGTGCCCTCCAGCCCGACCTTCACGTGGGAGGGAGGCTCGCCCGGGCCCATGGTTTTCTTGTCCGGCCAGGTCAGGCCGTAGCTGCCGGCGGCAAGCTGCACCTTGCGCCCGGTGAGCGCCGGCCGGGGCTTGGCCCGCACCCCCCGGCGCAGGATGTGATAGACCGTGGCCAGGGGGCGGTTCTCGGCGTCGGCGGCTTTTATGAGCAAATTGGCGGGGCTTATGGCGTCTTTCACCGCGCCGTGCAGGAAAAGCCCCATGCGGGTGGGTTTGGGCGCCAGGCGGAAGCTGCCGCCGCCGTCCAGCACCAGCTTGGCCAGCCCGGGCTGATCCTCTCCCACGCCAAGGGCATGGCAGTAGATCCCGCCCGGTTTGGCGAAAATGTCCGGCCCCAGGGTTTGGATGGGGCCGCCGCCGGCGGAGATGAGAAGCAGGCTGCCCCCGCCGGAGGCCCCTAGCCAGGCCAGGGCGGCTTTCATGCCCGGCCCCAGGTCCGGGCCGCCCTCTCCGGGCAAGAGCGCCAGGTTGCAGCCTTTCAATTTGGGAGAGGCGGTGGGGGGCACCAGGTTCCGCGCGCCTTTTCGGCAGCTTTCCCATACCGCGGCCGTGACCCTAAGCGGAAGCGAGCGCAGCTCCAACTGCAAGGCGCCGGACAGGGCCGCCCGGGGAGTGGACCTGAGCCAGGGGCGGTCCAGCCTGGTGGAGCCGTCCACCACCAGGGCCAGGTTCCAGGGCTCGGTGATGAAATCCGAGGCGCGGGCGGGCCCCGCAACCGCGAGCAGGCAGCAGATGATCGCTGTTAGGGCAAGAAACCGCTTCATGATCCCATTTCGCAAGGGTTTTCCGACATCGGCTTAAAAACTGTATCGTTTGGAGGCGCGGCCTGGCAAGGGGCAAAGCATGCCTTTTTCACCGGGCTTCCGAAAAACAAGGAATTTAACGCCAAAATGGACTCTTAGGGCATTATAGGCAAGCCAGTCGCCCGCCCCGCAAGCTTAAAAAGTCTTGACGGACGCTTCGGGCGTGGTTAGCTTCCAAGGTCCACGGGTCGAAAACCCCGCGGGTTGGGGAAGGCCCCGTTCGGAGGAAGTTTTCATGGGGGGCGAAGGGCATAGCCGGGAACAAAAGGTTCTGGATTGGCTGGGTTTGAGGCTCATCCCCGGGGTGGGCTCGGTCCGTTTCGCCCGCCTGGTGGGGAATTTGGGCTCCCCCGGCGCGGTGCTGGGGGCGGCCAGGGCGAGGCTGGAGGCCGTCGCCGGCATAGGCCCGGAGCTGGCCGAGGCCATAAGCCGAAAGCGCTGGGGCCGGGACCCTGAAAAGGAACTGGACCGGCTATATAAAATGAAAGCCAGGGTGGTCACCCTGGAGGACCAAGACTACCCGCCCCTTTTGGCCCAGGTATACGCACCGCCGCCGGTACTTTTCCTGAGAGGCGATCTTGCCCCCTGCCTGCCCGGCGGTGTGGCCCTGGTGGGCTCCCGCAGGATGAGCCCCTATGGCAAAAGAGTGGCCTTTACCCTGGGGCGGGACCTGGCCGCCGGGGGGCTCTGCGTGGTTTCCGGTTTGGCCCGGGGCATAGACGCCTCCGCCCACCGGGGGGCGCTGTCGGCCGGGGGCCACACCGTGGGGGTTTTGGGCTGCGGCCTGGATGTGGGTTATCCGCCGGACAACATGGAACTCATGGAGGAGATGGCGGAAAAAGGCGCGGTGCTGAGCGAGTTTCCCCTGGGCGCCAGGCCGAACGCGGCCAATTTTCCCATCCGCAACCGGGTGATAAGCGGGCTTTGCCGCGCGGTGGTGGTGGTGGAAGGCGGCATCAAAAGCGGTTCCCTGATCACCGCCCGCCACGCCCTGGACCAGGGGCGGGAGGTTTTCGCGGTGCCCGGCCCGGTGGGGACCCCGGGGGTGGAAGGCACCCACGAGCTGATCCGCCAGGGGGCCAGGCTTTTGGACTCGGCCCGGGATATCCTGGGGCCGGGGGGGCTGCCCGAGTCGCTTTTGGCTCCGGTTGGGGAGCCCAAGCCGGACCCGGCCGGAGATTTGCCCCCGGACGCGGCACGGCTCTTGGGGCATTTGGGGCCGGAGCCGGTGCACGCCGATGTCTTGGTGAGGGAAACCGGGCTCATGGCCCAGGAGGTGAACGCGCTTTTGGTCACCCTGGAGATGGCCGATTTGGTGGAGGGCCTGCCCGGCCGCAATTATGTTTTGAAAAGCCAGGCCTAGCTGGCGGTTGCGGGCAACCCGCCGGGCGGGCGCGGCCCGGGGCTCCCGGGCGGTGTGAGCCCCGGCCCATGCGGTCCGCCGGAAATATTTCAAACACGGCTCCGGGAAATGCCGCTGGCGGCACCGTCAAATCGCACCCCTTGAAAAAGCTAGCGATTTGAGTAAATTGGTAAAATTCGGTTTGGCAAGTTAACTGTTGCGGCAAAAGCCTTGGATGGCCGCCGCAACACCCTGATAAAGAAGAATTCAGATGTCCAAGAATCTGCTCATAGTGGAATCGCCGGCCAAGGCGCGCACCATCAACAAATATCTGGGCCCGGATTTCGTGGTCAAGGCCTCGGTGGGCCATGTGGTGGATCTGCCGCCCAAGGATTTGGGCGTGGATCTGGAGCATGAGTTCCAGCCCAAGTATCAGGTGATCAAGGGCAAGGAAAAAATCATCAAGGAGCTGCGCCAAGCGGCCAAAGGCGCCGATTCGGTTTTCCTGGCGCCCGACCCGGACCGCGAGGGCGAGGCAATCGCCATGCACATCGCCCAGCAGCTGGGCCGCCCCCTGGACGAGTATCACCGGGTACTCTTCCACGAGCTGACCAAAAAGGCTATCCAAAAGGCGGTGGCCGAGCCGCTGAAGCTTAACCAGCACCGCTACGACAGCCAGCAAGCCCGCCGGGTGCTGGACAGGCTGGTGGGCTACCAGATATCTCCGCTTTTGTGGGAAAAGGTGAAAAGGGGGCTTTCCGCGGGCAGGGTGCAGTCGGTGGCGCTGCGCCTGGTGGTGGAGCGCGAACGCGCCATCCAGGCCTTCGAACCCCAGGAATACTGGGACATAACCGCCCATTTGGAGGCGGCCGAGCCTCCGCCTTTCACCGCCCGGCTGGCCAGGCTGGACAACAAGAAATTCGACCCCAAGACCAAGGACCAAACCGACGCGGGGCTTAAGGCCATTGAAAACGCCGACTACATCGTAACCGGCATCAAGAAAAGAAAGCGCAACCAAAGGCCCGCGCCGCCGTTTATCACCTCCACCCTGCAACAGGAAGCCTTCCGCAAGCTGGGCTTTACCCCCAAGCGCACCATGGCCCTGGCCCAAAGGCTCTACGAGGGCCAGGAAACCGATCAGGGCCAGGTGGGCCTCATTACCTATATGCGTACCGACTCGGTGCGCCTGGCCGGCCAGGCGGTGGACGAGGCCCGCGAGGTCATAGCCGGCCGCTTCGGGCCGGACTATCTGCCGGCAAAGCCCAACTTTTACAAAACCAAGGGCTCGGCCCAGGACGCCCACGAGGCCATCCGCCCCACCGCCGCGGCCCGCACCCCGGAAAGCATGGCCAAGTACCTGAAGCGGGACGAGCTGAAACTCTACCGCCTCATCTGGAACCGCTTCATGGCCTGCCAGATGGCTCCGGCCGTGTTCGACCAGACCCAGCTCGAAATAACCGCCGGGCCCGCCCTTTTCCGGGCCTCCGGCCAGGTGCTGGTGTTCAAGGGCTTCATGGCGGTGTATGTGGAGGACAAGGACGAGGCGGAAAACGGTAAAGACAAGCCCCAGGACGGCATGCTGCCCCCGGTGCGGGAGGGCGACAAACTGAAGCTCGACAAGCTGGATCCCAAGCAGCATTTCACCCAGCCGCCGCCCAGGTTCACCGAGGCCAGCCTGGTGAAGGAGCTGGAGGAAAAGGGCATCGGCCGCCCCTCGACCTATGCCAGCATACTTTCCACCCTGCAGGACAAAGACTATGTGCAGCGCCTGAAAGGTAAAAGGCTGGCCCCCTCCGAGTTGGGTTTGGTGGTCAACGACCTTTTGGTGGAGAGCTTCCCCCAGATCATGGAGGTGGATTTCACCGCCGGGCTGGAGCGTTCCCTGGACAAGGTGGAAGAGGGCGACACCAACTGGCGCAAGCTTTTGGGCGATTTCTACGGCCCCTTTTCCAAGGCCCTGGAAGAGGCCAAGTCCAACATGCGCCAGATAAAGGGCAAGGGCGTGGAGACGGAGGTGGACTGCCCCGAGTGCGGCAAGAAAATGTCCGTGCCCCTGCAGGCCGAATCCGCCCGGGATCCATCAAGGCGCACCGCCCGCTTGACCACCAGCCTGGCCGCCGGACTCCTTGCCGCCCTGGTGTTGTCGCTGTGGATCGGCTGGGTGCCCATCTCCCCGGACGAGCTGGGCCCCATCGTGCGGTTCTGGCTGGGCGGTCAGGCCGGGGAAGCGGTGGCCGGAAAGGCCCTGGTCCTGGGGGCTGGTAAGGATCCCCCGGGCACTGATTACCGTCCTGGTGGGCATGGGGCTCTCCGCAGCCGGCGCCGTGTATCAGGGGCTGTTTCGCAACCCCCTGGTTTCCCCGGACATCCTCGGGGTCTCGGCCGGCGCCACTTTCGGTGCGGCCCTGGGGCTGCTCATGGCCGGCAGCAGTTGGCTGGTCATCCAGTCCATGGCCTTCGTCTTCGGGCTGGCCGCGGTGGGCATGGCCATTCTCATCGCCCGGCTGGTGGCCGTACGGCCCATGCTGGTGCTGGTACTGGCCGGTCTTGTGGTGCTGTCGGTGTTCAACTCGTCCCATCACCCTGCTCAAATACCTCTCGGACCCGTACAATGAGCTGCCGGCCATCGTTTTCTGGATGATGGGCAGCATGAGCCGGGGGGCAGTGGTCGGACTTTTTCATCGCCGCTCCCGTCATGGGCGGCAGCCTGGTTTTGATCCATCTGATGCGCTACAAGCTCAATGTGCTGTCGCTGGGCGATCTGCAGGCCAAAAGCCTCGGCCTCAATCCCGTTTTGTACCGCCTTCTCTTTATTTTCCTCAGTTCGGTTGTGGTTTCGGTAGCCGTGGCCATCTGCGGCCAGGTCTGCTGGGTGGGCCTGGTCATGCCCCACATCGCCCGCACCCTGGTGGGGCCCAATCATGAACAGATGCTGCCGGTGGCAGTCCTCTCGGGGGGGATCTTTCTGCTGCTGGCCGACACGGTAGCCCGCACGCTGACCATGACCGAACTGCCCATCAGCGTGGTGACCGCCTTTATCGGTGCACCGCTTTTCGCCTATCTGCTCTACCGCAACCGGGGAAGTGGCTGGTCATGAGCCTGGTCTGCCGCGATCTGCATTTTAGCTACAACGGCAACCCCGTACTGGCGGCGGTAGATCTTGAGGTCAGCAAGGGAGAATTCTGCGTGCTGCTGGGCCGCAACGGATCGGGGAAAACCACCCTGCTCTACTGCCTGGCCGGGCTGCTGCACCCGCAGCAGGGGGCCGTGGCGGTCGACGGCCTGGATCTGCGCCGAGCCCCCCGGGTCGAAATCGCCCGCCGGATCAGCCTGGTGCCCCAGGAGCATACCGCCATCTTTCCGTTTCGGGTGATTGATGTGGTGGTCATGGGGCGCACGGCCGCTCTCGGATTCATGCAGCGGCCGGGACCGCAAGACTATCTGGCGGCCCGCAAGGTCCTTGAAGAGCTGGAGGCCGAAGCGCTTGCTGAACGAAATTTCAACCGCATTTCGGGAGGCGAGAGGCGCATCGCCCTGCTGGCCAGGGCCATTTTACAGGCTCAGGGGACCCTGCTTCTCGACGAACCCACCAATCATCTCGACTTCAACAACCAGTACCGCCTGCTGGACAAGATCAAAAGGCTGTGCCGGGAGAAGGGGACCCGGGTGGTCGCCTCGCTCCACGATCCGAACCTGGCCGTCCGATTTGCCGACACGGTCATCATGCTCAGCAAAGGCCGGGTCCTGGCCGGCGGCAAGGCCGGGGCGGTCATGACCGCGGCCACGGTCAGCCGCCTCTATCAAACGGCCACCCGCCGGGTCGAGCTGGATGACGGCCATGCCCTCTTTGTTCCCTGTGTCGCACCCGAAGGTTCCCCGGCCGCCACGGCAGCCGGAGACGCTCAAAACATCCGATGGACCTGACCGGTTTCATGCTGGTACGGCAGTAAGAAGGCAGTGATCGGCCCGGGCTGGGAGCCGTCACGGCGGCGGCTTAAAACAGACCTGCCCGTTGCTGACGACCCGTTTGCCGGCCGCGTCGCGCACCTCGAAGAAAAGACGCTCTTCGCAGCGGCATCCCACAGCCACCCGGATCGTGGTTCCGGGTGGCACCAGGCCGGAAAAACGGCAGGTCAGTGAAGCCAGGCGCTCCGGGTCCCCGCCGGCCTCGCGGTTGACGATCTCCCGCATTGCCAGGGCCAGGGTGGCCGTGCCCTGGAGAATAATGCCCGGAAGCCCGACCTCGCGGGCGAAGGCCGGCGAGGTATGAATCGGAAAAACGATCCCGCTGCAACCGTCGTAGACGTAGGGAAGCAGCCGGTGCACGGTTACCGGCGCCTCCCAGGCATGGTTCCCTTGGGGCACAGGAGGCGGGTCGGGCGGCAGGCCGTCCAGGCCGCTGCCCTCATCCGCGCAGACAACCCCCCGCAGCATGCCGCCGATATGTTCGGTGAAAACCGGTGCGCCTTCTTGATCGACCGCCTCGTAGCGCAGGATCACCCGCGTGCCGGCCCGGTGGGGCCGGATGGCGGCCACCGTCCCGGCAAGATCGAGGATCTGCCCGGGCCTGACAGGCTGGTGCAGCGCGATATGCTCGGTGTGGTGCACCAGCATGGCCAGCAGATCCACCGGGAAACCGTCGGATTCGATATAACGGTCGAGATGCGAGGTCACCGGCCAGGTCACGGCTGCCGCGAAAACCGGCGGGGCCACGATCCCCGCCGAGCGGGTATCGTCGAAATAGCAGGGATTGTCGTCGTCCAGGGCCGCGGCGTAGTTGGTGGTCCAGCGCCAGTCGACCACGGTCCGGTGGGGCTTTAACCGGGTTCCCACATGGGTGGAATCGATGCGCACAGCACCTCCACAAGAGGCCAAAGGTGCACTTCATGGGGTCAACAGGCGGTTGGGCTTTGCCTGCTTCGGGGGAATCGGGTTTAGAACCGGATGGTGCGCCGAGCCTATCTTTCAGCTGCAGCCGCAGCCGCATTCGCAGCCGCCCACCGAGGCCATGGCTTGCACGATTTCCCGCGGTGCGGCCGGCGCAACGGCCGTCACCCGGGCGTGCAGGTGCACCGGCAGGATGACCCCGCGCAGGATATCCAGCGATGGTTCAAGATATTCGAAGATTTCGTGGCGATTCTCGTGGGTGATTTTCAACTCGACTTCTTCTCCCGGGACCTTGTTCAGCAGCGCATACTCGAAGGGGCTCATGCCGCCGCTGGCCACACCGAGGACGAAGCTGAAAGGATGGGCCGCCTCCGCCCCGAGGCTGGAGCCGCTTGGACCGGCAAGGCGCAAGGCCAACGTCACCCGGTGCAGGGGGGCGACGGGCAGTCGATTGTCATTCATATTTTTCCCCTCTTTCAGCGCAGGATGTGGCCGTGCGACCTTGCAGCGTCCTTCCCTTCGATCCCCTCCGAACGGCTTTCAAGCTGCGGGAGACCGCAGTCAGTCTTCCTCTACGTCATCATCGTCGCTCAGCGATTCGCCGCCTTCCTCTTCCTCCTCGCCTTCCCCATCACCGGCCCCCTCGTCAAGGCTTTCGTCGATGCTGCGGCGCTTGAACAGGACGGTATCCTCCGGGAAATCCGTTTTGAGGGCCGCCACGTACTGGCGCACCAAACGTTCACCGCCAAGCTTGAGGTAGCCCAGCATGCGGCGCAAGGTCTGCTCGTCTTCACGAACCTCCAAGGGCAGCTGGCGCTTCATCCGCTGAAAAACGCCCAAGCGATCGTCGGGCACATCCAACTTGAGTGTCATTGCCAAGACCATCCTCCTCCATCTAAAAATGTTTCATAATAAGCCCTGACTATGAAATGTAAAGAGGATTCCGGCCGCCAGACGGGCACACGGCCGGGACGTTGATTTTCGCCCGCCCAGCCGATATAAGGGCAAGTCGGAAAGGAGATCGCCAGATCGTCTGGCGCCGTGTGCTATGATCCTGCAATGGTTGTTGAAACCCATCGTTTGGGCGGCTCTGCTGAGCTTTCTGGTCGGCTCGTTCGGATATGTGCTGGCCCGCCTTGTGATCCGGCCCCTCTTGCGCTACCATCTGCTCAAAGAGCGCATTCGGCGGGCACTGGAAATCCCCGGCGAGCCCGCCACTGCCCATTGGCGGGCCACCATCCGTGAATACGCCGGTGCCTTGACCGTCTGTTACAGCCGACAACTTCCCCATTGGTATCGCCTGGCGCTGAAAAACCGCGCTGAAGATCCGTTGGAGGCCGCCCGCCATCTCATGACCCTTTCCAATGTCAACCACCCGCAGCATGCCGCCCGCAGAACGGAGGACGTGCGCCGGGTCTTGAATCTGAAAACGAAAAGAAGCCGATGATGAAAACCTTCGATTCCCTCTTCGACGAACTGAAACAGAAAGTGGCCTGCCAGGCCCCCGACTCGCAAACGGTCCGGGCCGTGGCGGCCGGCAAACACGCCATAGGCAAAAAAGTCCTCGAGGAAGCCGGGGAAGTCTGGCTGGCGGCCGAACACGAAAGCCGCCAGCGCACCGCCGAAGAGATCTCTCAACTGCTCTACCATATCCAGGTGATGATGATCGCCTGCGAACTGGAGCTGGAGGATGTCTATCGCTTCTTGTAGCGGCTGAAATCGGAAGCAGCCCCCTTATTGCACCGTCACCTGGAAAACATCGAGGTCTTCATGCTCCATATCGCCCTTCCCAATAAAGGCGGCCTTTCCGAAGACGCCGTACGCCTGGTGCGCGAGGCCGGCTACGCCTGCCGGCGCTACGGCCGTGAACTGATGGTCCGCGATCCCGAACACCGGATCGAGTTCGTCTTTCTGCGGCCCCGGGACATCGCCATCTACGTGGGCAGCGGGGTCCTGGCAATGGGAATCACCGGCCGCGACCTGGCCCTGGACAGCCAGGCCCGGTTCACCGAACTGCTGCCTTTGGGTTTTGGCCGTTCGCGTTTCCATTATGCCATGCCCCGGGGGACGCAAAAAGAAATCCAGGCCATCGCCGGGAAACGGATCGCCACCTCTTTTCCCAACCTGGTCAAGGCCGATCTGGATCGCCGCGGCATTTCAGCCGGCGTCGTGCGCCTGGACGGGGCAGTGGAAATCAGCATCCAGCTCGGGGTGGCGGATGCCATCGCCGACGTGGTCGAATCCGGCCGCACCCTCCATGAGGCCGGCCTCGAGACATTGGGTGATCCCATCGTCGAAAGCCAGGCCGTGCTGCTGAGCCGCACCTCCGAGATTCTGACCGATCCGGATGCCCGTAGCTTCGTCGATCGGCTTCAGGGGATCGTGACGGCCCGTGAATACGTTATGGTGGAATACGACGTGCCCGAGGTGATGCTCGAAATGGCTTGCGTGATCACGCCCGGCATCGAATCGCCCACCGTGGCGCCCTTGAGCCGCCAGGGTTGGGTGGCGGTCAAGGCGATGACCCCGCGGCGCGAGGTCAACCCAATCCTCGACCGCCTGGCCCAGGTGGGCGCCAGGGGGATCATCGTCACGCAAATCCGCACCTGCCGGCTTTAACCGTTGCCAAGAGGTTGCATCGCTCCGTATGGCGGCCCGAGGCGACGATTATCCACCGGCTGTCAGCGCGGTTCGACGACATAGTTGACGGTTACGCGATCCGAGCTTCCCGAAGCCACCCGCACCGCCCCGCCGTCCAGGGCGAGTTGTACGGTCACACTCCCCGAGGATTCCAGCCCTTTCAGGGCGACCTTCTTGGTATAGATCGTATCCATTTTGGCCAGCTGCCGCTGGCTGCCGGTCAGCTTGATCCGCGGCGGAACGACCTGCGCCGATACGAGACGGATGCCGGCCCGCGGCGGGCCTACCCAGTCCACTTGGACGGGCAGGAGTTTTTCGCCGATGGCATCCAGCATCAACTCCAGATTTGCCGGGACCACCTTCTTGAGCTTGATCCCCGGCGGCAGGCGCACCATCTCGGGCTTGAGGGCGATGCTGTTGGGGCCGGCCACCGCACCGGCCAGGTCGACCTGGACCTTGACCTGTTCCGGGCGCAGGGATCGGATCAGGGGACCCGAGCCGCTCACGTCGAGTTTCACCGAGGTGGCCGAGGCGTCCAAAATCTCCATCGAGGCGACACGGTTGACATAGTCGATGGGGATATCGAAGGTCATGAGGGTTTCCTGCCCGCGGGCAAAGGAGAACCAGACCCCACCCACCACCAGCAGGCAGACCAGGGCCGCCGCGATGTAGCTGAGCCCTTCGCGCACCGGCGGCGGGGCCTCGGCCTCACTGCCGTGGCCGGTGTGTTCGGCCAGCATGCGCAGCAGGGACAAGTTGTCCTCGATGTTCACCAGCCGCCCGCTGCGGGCCACCGCAACCCTGCCGGTCTCTTCGGAAGCCACCACCACCAGGGCGTCGGTCTCTTCGGTGAGCCCGGCGGCGGCCCGGTGCCGGGTCCCGTATTGGGAGGGCAGATCCTCGCGCCGCGAAAGGGGCAAAATGGCGCCCACCTGCACGATGCGATTGTCCTGGATAATGGCCGCGCCGTCGTGGATCGGATTGTCGGGCCAGAAAACGCTGATCAGCATCTCCTTGGAGATGTTGGCGTCGATGGCAATGCCGTTTTGCACCAGCTCGTCCAGGGCTTTGTTCCCCGGGATCACGATCAGCGCGCCGATCCGGCGCCGGGCCAGTTCATAGACCGCCGCGACGATGGCATCCACCGGTGTTTGCAGCGCATGGCGGGGAACGCCCCAGAAGATCGCCTTGAGATTTCGGACTTGAAGGACGCTGCGCAGTTCGCTGCGGAAAACGATGATGATGATCAGAGCGCCAGCGGCGATGATCGCCTGAAGCACCCAGCTGGTGAGGATCAGGCCGAAATGGGTAGAGATGCGCTGGGCGATCCAAAGCAGGCCGAAGCCGGTGATGACCTGGATCAGAATGGTTCCGCGAAACAGCACGTAGAGCCGAAAGAGGATGAAACTGTTAAGCAGCAGATCGACGATGTCCTGCCAGCGCAGGCTTTTGAGGAAAAAGACGACCGCTTCCATTCCGGGTTACGGCTCCTCGTCCGGTTTGAGAATTTGGTTATTCACTCGACAACACTGAAGCGCAGGGTCGCCAAGGGCCGCTCATCGGCATCCAGCACCTGCACCCGCCAGGGTCCGGCATCTCCGGGTCGAAGCTGAATGCGACTGAAGGTGGACCAGCGCGGTGGCTTGAGGCGCAAGCGGATCCGCGAGCTGGGTTCGCCGTGAAAATACCACTGATGGTAGATCACCGTGGCTTCGGGAACCGGATCGAAGGCCGTAAAACAGATCACCTCGCCAAGTTCCATGGGAAAAGCCACGGCCGGGTTTTTGGGACTCAATCCGTCCACCTGCTCGCAGACCACCGCTTGAACCAGGGTCAGTTTCCCGGGGGGGGCCACATCGGCCGGACTTTCAGCCTCGGCCGGCATGGCGTGGGTTATCCAGATCAAGCCCAGCAGCAGCGCCATGGCCATCGCCGTGGTCTTCGATCCAGCAACCCGCCATCTGGCAAACGGTCTTCCCGCCATCATTCGAGGTCCTCGATGCGATTGGTTCGGGGCGCCATCCCATGGCGGCACGATCCATTTCACGCCGCCGTAGAATGGATCTTTTATCCCGAAGCGTGACGAATGGATTCAAGAATAGCGAAGTTGGCGTAAAAAGCCAAATCGATTTGTCTCTTGATCGCCGCCGATCTTTGGTTGATAGTGGAGGCCATCGTGAATTGATGTTTCAGCCGGCGGTTCCAGATCCCGATGTATGACCGGCCACGTTTTTCAATAGCGGCGCTTGACGATCAGCTCCAAGCAAACGCTTACCGGCGGAGCTTTTTGCGGCCGTACGGAACGGTTTGAGGGACCTATCCGATGAACCACCCAAAACGCGTCATCTGGGGTTGGGCCATCTATGACTGGGCCAATTCGGCCTTCGCCACCACGGTCATGGCCGGTTTTTTTCCCATCTTTTTCAAGCAATACTGGAGCTATGGAGCGGACCCGAACCTGAGCACGGCCCAGCTCGGATACGCCAATGCCATCGGCGGGTTGCTGGTGGCCCTGATGGCGCCGGTTCTGGGCGCCATCGCCGACCGCGGCTCTGCCCGCAAAAAATTCCTGATCTTTTTCGCCTACCTGGGGGTCCTGGCCACAGCCAGCCTCTTTCTTGTGTCCAAGGGCCAATGGGCTCTGGCCGTATTTGTCTACATCATGGGGGTCATCGGGTTTTCCGGGGCCAACATCTTCTACGACGCCCTGCTGCCCAGCCTGGTGAACGAGGACCGCATCGACAGGGTGTCCAGCCTCGGCTTTTCCATGGGCTACCTCGGCGGCGGGCTGCTCTTTCTGGTCAACGTGGCCATGACCCTCAAACCGGCTCTTTTCGGGATCCCGGACGCCGCCACCGCCGTGCGCATCTCGTTTCTTTCGGTGGCCCTCTGGTGGGGCGCCTTTACCCTGATCACCATCGCATGGGTCCCGGAACCCGGAGCTTTTGACAAACCGGCCCGGGCCTCCGCGGTGCGCGCAGGACTCAACCAACTGCGCGACACCTTCCAAAAGACCCGCCACCTTAAAACCGTCGGCCTCTTTCTGGTGGCCTATTGGTTCTACATCGACGGGGTGGACACCATCATCCGCATGGCGGTGGACTACGGCATGTCCCTGGGCTTCGATCCCAACGATCTTATCGTGGCCCTGCTGATCGTGCAGTTCGTCGGCTTTCCGGCGGCCCTGGTCTTCGGGCGCCTCGGAGAGCGGTGGGGCGTGCGCCGGGCCATATACCTGGCCATCGGCATCTATATCCTGGTGACCCTATGGGGCACCATGATGAAAGAACGCCATGAATTTTACCTTCTCGCGGTGGTGATCGGCCTGGTCCAGGGCGGAATCCAGGCCCTGAGCCGGTCCTACTATGCGCGGCTGATTCCCCGGGACAAGGCCGCCGAGTTTTTCGGGTTTTACAACATGCTGGGCAAATTCGCCGCCATCATCGGGCCAGCCTTGATGGGCACCGTCGGCCTGGTGGTACGGCGCTTGATGCTGCCCGCCGCCTCCAGTCCCGAACAGGTCCAGGCCGTGGGGCAGCTCGCCACCCGCTGGAGCCTCGGCTCGGTGGTGCTTTTGTTTGTGGTGGGCCTGGTGCTCTTTTCCCGGGTGGACGAGGCCCGCGGCAGGGCCGAGGCCGGACGGCTTTCGGCCAGGCCCGGGCCTTGTTGAGCGGCGGTGGAGGATGGCGCGATGGGCCGGGCCGCATTGCGCTTGTATTTAGGATCTTAATCGTTGCCCTGTCTGTTCTGCGGGCGTGATATCTGTTCTCAAACCCCATCAATTCTCCGGAAAGGCGCATGACAACCGAACCTGCTGCTCAATCGCCCCCTATCCTGCTGCTGGTCGCCGGTCTGGGCGGTGCCATCGGCTCGACCCTGGCCGTCGCCGCCGCCTTGCTCACCAAACGGCCCGAACTGATCCGGCCCTACCTGACCACCGTCCAAAGATACCCCGAACTGCCGGCACCGGAACACTTTTGCATAGCCGGCTGGGACCGCCGCCCAGGCTCCCTGGGCCAGGCTCTGACGGACCACGGGGTGGTCCCTGAAGCCTTGTGGGCCGATGCGGCCGGTGACATCGAGAAAATCGACTTGCTGCCCGCGCCGGACTCGACCCTGCCCCTGGCCGAGCAGACGGCCGCCGTGGCCGCGGACATCGCCGCGTTTAGGCAAAAATTCCCGGGCGCCCAGGCCGTTCTGGTCAATCTACTGCCGGCGGCTTTGCTCCAAGATCTTTCGGGCTACCGGAATCTGGACGAACTGAAAGCCGGGGCCGATCCCGTCTCACTGCCGGACCTGGCCTATGTCCTGGCCGCCGTCGAAAGCCGCGTGCCGGTGATCAATTTCACCCCCAACGCCATAGAGGCCCCGGCAATTTTGGCGGCGGCCGAAACGGCGGGGACCTGCCTGGCAGGCCGGGACGGCAAGACCGGCCAGACCTACTTCAAGGTGGCGCTGGCCTCGGCCCTCAAGGCCCGCAGTCTTCACATCGACGGCTGGTACAGCGCCAACATCCTGGGCAACAGCGACGGCGCCAACCTCGACGACCCCCAACGGGCCGCCGGCAAGGTGGCCAACAAGACCGATCTTCTGGACGAGATCCTCGGCTACCGGGTCGGGGCGCGCTACGGCCGGTCCACCCATATGGTGCGCATCGATTACTACCCCCCCCGCGGCGACGCCAAGGAAGCCTGGGATGTCATAGACATCCAGGGGCTCTTCGGGATGCCCATGAGCCTGCGCATCGATCTGCAGGGCCGCGATTCGATCCTGGCGGCCCCGCTGGTCATCGACTTGGCCCGCTGGGTGGCGGCCCTCCAGAGCGCCGGGCGGCGCGGCGCGGTGCCCGAGCTGGCCTTTTACTTCAAAAAAGCCGTAGGCCCATGCCCGCCGGTGACCTTCAACGAGCAGTCGGCGGCCCTGGACCGGCTGGCGGCGAACTTAAAGTAGAAACAGATTGGAAGGGAATCTCATGATCTTTGCTTACAGCACCAACGCCTTTGTCAAATTTCCCCTGCTCGACGCCATCGATCGGATCGCCCGGCTCGGTTTTTCCGGTGTGGAAATCATGGGCGACCGGCCCCATCTTTACCCGCCCGATTTCGACGAGGCCCAACTTTCCGCCGTGGCCGAAAGTCTTGAGCGCCACGGTCTGAAGACCACCAACCTCAACAGTTTCACCCTCTTTGCCGTGGGCGACACCTACCTGCCGTCGTGGATCGAAGCCGAGCCGGCCCGCCGCCGGATGCGCGTCGAACATACCCTGGCCTGCCTGCGCGTGGCCCACCGGCTCGGATGCCGCAACATCTCGGTGCCGCCCGGCGGGCCGCTGGAGCCCGGCATGGGTCGGGCCGAGGCGCTGCGCCTCTTCCACGAGGGGCTCGACCGGGTGATCCCCACCGCCGAGAACCTGGGGGTGAAAATCTTGATCGAACCCGAACCCGATCTGCTCATGGAGCGCACCGGCGAGTTTCTCTCTTTCATTGGCGAGATCCGCTCGCCGGCGGTGGGCCTCAACTTCGATATCGGCCATTTTTTCTGCGCCGGCGAGGATCCGGCCGCAGCCTTCGAAACCCTTTTCCAGTGGATCGGCCATGTGCACATCGAGGACATCGCCCCTGACCGGACCCACAACCACCTGATCGCCGGCCAGGGGGCCATCGATTTTGCAAGCGTCTTGGCTGCCATGCAGCGGCTCGACTACAAAGGGGACGTCAGCCTGGAACTCTACCCTTATGTGGACATGCCCGAGGAGGCCGGGCGACGGAGCCGGGAGGTGCTGCTGCCGTTGATGGAGGCCGCGGGACTGCCGGTGAGATAAGAGCCCTGATCGCAGCAGTTAGGCGGCCCTTTGCGCCGCAATTTCCGGGCCGAAACAATCTGAATAGTGGCTGCAGATGGAACAGCTCGGTGCCTTGCAAACCTTTATTCCGTCCAAGTCGCAAAGCTGTTTATAGAAGAATTTTTTCCATTTCATATTCCCGGTATTCTTATCGGATAAACCCGTAAAATAGTGTTTCAAAATATATGACACATCTTCTCTTCCTGAAAGCCCCAGATCCTGCCACAGGTGATCTTCTCCCAGCGAACCGACCGCGATCATTTCAGCAAACCAGGTGGCCTCTGGCGCTTCGCAGGATCGGTGGCAAAAAAAAAGATCCTTCAGATCGTCCACTTCCATCTGCCTGTTCAGGGCGGTGGGGTATCCGTTCAGCAATGGGATATTGACTTTCCTTACCCCGCCTTCGGTGTTTACCGCCTGCCCGCAGCAATGGCAGACGAACGGATTTTTCACAGCGGCGTGAAAATGGATTTTATAACAGCTTGGGGCCTTATGATCGGGCATAGTAAAGGGGAAGTATTTGACCATCAGGGATTTCATGCCCGTACCGGTCAACCCGAGCATGTCTTCGAGCGTCCAATAGGTAGAGGTCGTTTTGGAAGATATCATCATTGCGAACAACCGGGCTTCCATCCAGCCCTCCACGGGATTTCTCCTCTCCATCAGCCAGTCATAAATCAGATTTTCCATGCACAGCACCTCCTTGCTCGAGTTTTCCGATTTCAGAGCAATATAGGTGCCAAAATACCTCCACAGAGAACAACGGGCTGATTTTTTTAAATATTTTCCAATCCAAGGCTCTTAAAGGAGAGGACCAGGGAGGATCCGGTCTACAATTATGTCGTAGA
Organism: Desulfobacterales bacterium; assembly: GCA_963668645.2. GTDB lineage: Bacteria > Desulfobacterota > Desulfobacteria > Desulfobacterales > UBA2174 > UBA2174. Next base: position 84,687 of record CAXXWC010000014.1, on the reverse strand, counting down.
TACGCTTCATTTTTGCAGCAAAGCCGCAAAAACAAGGGGGGATGCAATCGCCCCCACATGAGGGCAAGGTCGGCAAGAGAAAAATCCGTCACACTCAGCCGGAACAGTGGTCCCCGGCATTCAAAGCTTCACAGCGGCGCCTCGAAGGTGCCGGCATAACCGGTAAGTTCCACATAGCCCTGCCCTTTAACTGGCCGGCCGGCCCTGCTGCCGGCCGCATCCACCAGCCCTTCCCAGTAGGTCACGCCGGTGCTGCGCTCCATGCGCATCTCCTGGTCCTCGATCACCGGAGTGATATCCAGGACAAGATCCGCTGCCGGAACCTCAAAGCGCCACCCGGCCGGATAACGCCCGCCGCTGGACGGGCTCTGCCAGTAGCGCGTTACTTCGAGTTGAAAAGCATCGTTGTTTAAATGGGTAACCCTGCCGTCCGGCGCCACCAGGGTGCCGGATGAGGCCGGGTGCCAAGTGCCGTCCGGCCGCCGCAGGAAAAAGGTCATCAGATCCCACCCGTCCCCGAGCTGGAGGCTGAACCAGTCCCACCCCGAAAGTCCTGGCTCCAAAGAAGCGGTGCTGTACTCGTGGTCCATCCAGGCCAGGCCGGTCACCTCATGGGTGCGTCCTTCCACCGTAACCTGCCCCCGGGCCCGGAGCCGGGTCAAGGAATAGTAGCACGAAGCACGCCCGGCTTCTGCCCCCTTGCGGCTGTATCCGTCTTCGCCGTGGGCCGTAGGCGGTTTGAGCGGGTTCAGATCGAGGTGCAGGACAAAATCTTCGCTACCGGCCTCAAGGCGATGGCTTTTATCGCTGATTCGGGCCGACCAGGATCCAAGATGCATCGTGACCTTTTCACCATCGAAGACCGTTCCGGCCAGTCCCATGGAATCCCTGGCTGTCTTCTCGGCGCTCAAATGGCGTTTTGCAGCCACATCCGTCAAAGCCGCGTGGGCCATGTAGACCTGATCGGCGCGCCAGGCCGAAGCCGGCTCGGGCCAGTTTTTCCGCTCTGCCTGAGGGGCGAGACGATAGCGAAAGAAGGTAAGCTGGAAGCCGAATCGTCTCCCGTCGCTTCCCGCCAGATGGCCGGTGTAGTACCACCACTCGGTGCGATAATCCGGATGGGCCCCATGGTCGCGGGGATACTCGAATCCGCAAGGACCGGTCACCGTGCGAAACCCGCCATCGGCACTGGCGATTGCCAACGTGGCCAGCCAGATCAACAGGGTGATCAGCCATCTCGTCCCAGGCCGGATCAACGGTCTTTGGTGCCGCTCCATAAAGTCAACGCTCTCAACATTTTCACTGGCGACCATGGTCTAGCCGGCAGGCGAATATACAACTTCGCCATCGAAAGACAAAATCCGGTAACCTTTCTATTTTATTTGATTTCGCCTATGACGGTAAATATACCAAATATCATTCCTGAACAATATCTCCTTCTCTTTATATGCGCCCAGAGCCGCAGCCAGTTTCAACGAGGGTAGATTCTCCGGGTGAATCAAACTTATCAAATCAAGTTCGGGGACATATTCACCTGTCATCGTTAGCACTTTTTTTGCAGCCTCGTATGCATATCCCTTACCCTGGTGCTTTTTGATCGTAAGCGTTCACGGGGTAAAGGAAACCGTGGTCTGAGCTATATCCAAGACAGATCGGGCTTGTCGTTGTTGAAGAACGATTCGATGCAGAGTTCCAGGGTCTGGAAGGTTGATTTCGCTTTTAACCGACAAGTTTCCTTCAGGGAGAGGATACGTTCTACCCAGCGATTTCCTTTTTCACTTTGGGTGCCGAGGCTGCGCTTTCGCCACAAAACCCCGAAGCGAAGCGCCCGTTCGGCCCGGTTGTTGGTCGGCTCCACGCCCTCGTGTTCGATGAAGAACCAAAGCGAGTCGATTTCGCGTAAAATCTGTCGAGCCAGCTGGCCAGCGTCGGATTTATCGGGCTCCCACAGAGACAGCGCGAACAACAGTTGTGCGTAATACTGCTGCCATTGTCGCGGCGGCGGTGGATCTTTGGCAAATTGAATCAACTGCCGAAGCAAGGATGCCATGATGTGCCCGAAGCGTCGTAGATCAGGTTTTTTCCTCTCGCACAAGGCATCGGCCTTGCGGATCAGATGGGCAAGACAAGTTTGGCGCCCATGAACCCAGTTTCGGTATAGGCCGTAGGAGTCGCTGACCAGAATTCCTCGCCAATCCTGGATCAGCTGGTTGAAGGCATCCTTGGAACGGTGGGCATCGATACGATAGAAGGCCACCCGATCATTGACCATGGCCCACAGCCACTGAAGGCCGTTTTGGTTAAACCAGGACGTCTCGTCAATGTAATTGCACAGCGAACTGCGGGCCACGTCCCCGATGGCTTTGTATGCCGGAGTAATGGCCTCCGAAGCCCGGTCGACGATTTTCTGAATGGTGCCCGTGGCGATGGGCATACGCAGAACCGATTCGCATATATGCTTGACATCGTTTCGGCTCATCGCCTTGATGCCGCTCAACTCGGCGATCAACGCACTCAATCGCGGACCGTATCCATAGCGAACCGGCTCGGGCAGCACGGCCTTGACAGTTTTCCCACAGCTGGGACAGTCGCAGCGGTGAAGTATAAAATGGCTGATCTCCATTTGGATTTCGGGCAGCTCGATATGCTGATGGGTATAAAACGGTTCCATCCGGCTTCCTCCGAAGTCGGTGTTGCCGCAACGACAGCGTTCGGGCATCAACGCATGAGATTTATTTGGACTCAGCATTTGCTGCTTGTAGGCCTTATGGCCTTTCTGGCCGCCCTTGGGGCGACTTCCTTTTTTTCCATTCTTCCGGCCGGATCGGTCAAACGGGCTGTCGGATGACGGCGGCTTGCTGGAGTTTCGAGAATTTTCCCGGGTCTTCACCTCCAGCTTTTCGATTCGCTTGCCGTAATCGTCAACTTGCTTCTGCAGATTATGCAAAGCCTGCTCGAGGTAAAGGATATAGTGCCGGACAGGTTCCGGCGTAAGATGCCATTCAAGGTCTGTGAAGGGTCTTTTCGTCTCCATGGAAAAGAGCCTATCACACTAGAAAACGAATGTCTAGATTTTTTTAACAATTTCAATACTTTATGTCATAATGTATCTTTCTCTTGTGAATTCAGCATGTTAGACTTCGGAATTGTAACTCCGGGATACCCCGTGAACGCTTACTTTTGATCAAATGCCAGGTTAATTCCAGCTCGGGCCATTCAGGTGGATTCCAGAGCCCAATAATGCCGATTACATTTTGGTTTGTTTTTTCCTCCACTGCATACGGGCCATATCCATGCAACAGCCAGTGCCCCGTTCTTATGGCCATCTCTCTCCAGCTTTCATGCTCCTTTAATACTTTCCCGATTGTATATTTTACACACGATTCATCGGAATAATATTCATGGATGGCATTCAGATCATCATTACGAAACATGCGAAGAAAAAGCCGCTCTGTATGCAATTGTTCTGGAATACGAAAGTTCATTCTTCTTTCCTATTCTATAGATTACTGATTTCCTGTTTAGTCGAACATAGGTGACCGTCACTAAACAAAAACTCTATATCCAGAAAATCGCACCTCTCTGCCATTCCGAAGGGGTAACGGGGATGGCCTGATGTTCGCACGAGCCATCAACTGTTCATGGCTCCACAAGATTCCGCATCTTGTCTGCGGTTAGCCTGAAGAGTTTCCTCCTTTCAAGTTTTTGTGCCCCCATTTTTGTGTAGAACTCCAACGCACCCTCATTCCATTCAGCGGCGTACCACTCAATCTTTCCGCAATTTCGGCTTAAGGCAAGATTTGCCAGGAATTTGAATATGGCCGTCCCAAGCCCCATGCCCCTGAAATCTGATTTTATATAAAAATCTTCGATGTGTATTGCCGGTTTCCCGATAAAGGTCGAAAAACTCGGGTAAAATATGATCATCGCAACAGGTTGTGAGTCATAATAGCCGATCAGAACTTCAACAAACCCGGCGCTACCGAATAAATATTTACGCAGATCCTCCTCTTTTGCCGTGAGTTCGTGCGATAAATCGACGTGCTTCGCAAGGCTCTTTACCAAAGAAAAAATTGTAGGCAAATCACCTTCTGTGGCTTGCTTTATTTCCAATTTAGAGTTCATTTATAAAATCCGATTTTTAAATTTATAGGCTTGCTATCTGTAGATGGTCCGGTTCTTGAAATGACACCAGCCTTGCGGATAAACCCGAAATACATTTATATCGCATATATAAACCCTATATCAATATGTTGTCAAACCATCATTTTTTCTTTTCCTCTTACCGGCCAGAGATAAAATTCCGACAGCTGCTTAAAACCAACGCCAACGGCGCCGTCTACCATGTATAGCACCCATGCGTAATCCGTATTATACATGCTTGTGGTGGAGGACCAGTAAAAATCCTGTATATCATAAAAGAGATGATCCTGGGGCAAAGCCGGTGAATGTTCCCCCATATCAGTCAAACTCTCCAGTTCAATTATATTGGGAATTCGCCAATCATCATGGCCATGCTTCATCTTCCTGTTCAACTCTGAAATCAGATCGAAAGCCGAATTCCAACTCATCACATGCTTGCAGGTATTTGCATCCTGTATCCAGGTCAAACCTGTATAACTGTCATAGACAGTTTGACCTTGTTTTGTGTACCGATTCTCGATAGGATTAGAACCCGAACGTTTTTCACCATCCTGACCTGTTTCCTGGCAATCTATGATTTTGCCGGTTTTACCGAAACACGATTTCTGCCCCGTCATAAAAAGATCCTGTTTGGTAAATTTTTCTCCAGTCCTTACAGGCCAAACCATGTATGAACCATATTTCATTCCTTTGAACACTCTGGCGCTGCCCAAATGAATGTACCACGCTTGATCTGGCAGCCTGGCGCAAGTTGTAGAAGTCCAGTAATAACCGTTAAATACATTTTCAAAAAGATGGTCGGCCGGAAGACTCGGGTTAATCGTTTGATAGCTTATCAGGCTTAATAATTCTTTACGGTTCGGAAGTTTCCAGTCATAATAACCAAAAAGTCCTGATTTATTGAGTTCACCAATGATATTTAACGCTTCGACCCAACTCATTGGAAATTCAAACAGAGAGGCATTTCTTGTCCACATTAAATCAGTTTGACGATCCGTTACAGTTTCATTTTTCGATAAAAAACGACTCATTATCGCCTCTAATAATTAATTAAAATAACAACAAGATAATTCAAGACAGATGCTAATGGCCAGATCAATATCAGATTGTTGGCAATTTTTTATAATTTCTATTTAATACTCATAACAGGTAAGCGTTCACGGGGTATCCCGGAGTTACAATTCCGAAGTCTAACATGCTGAATTCACAAGAGAAAGATACATTATGACATAAAGTATTGAAATTGTTAAAAAAATCTAGACATTCGTTTTCTAGTGTGATAGGCTCTTTTCCATGGAGACGAAAAGACCCTTCACAGACCTTGAATGGCATCTTACGCCGGAACCTGTCCGGCACTATATCCTTTACCTCGAGCAGGCTTTGCATAATCTGCAGAAGCAAGTTGACGATTACGGCAAGCGAATCGAAAAGCTGGAGGTGAAGACCCGGGAAAATTCTCGAAACTCCAGCAAGCCGCCGTCATCCGACAGCCCGTTTGACCGATCCGGCCGGAAGAATGGAAAAAAAGGAAGTCGCCCCAAGGGCGGCCAGAAAGGCCATAAGGCCTACAAGCAGCAAATGCTGAGTCCAAATAAATCTCATGCGTTGATGCCCGAACGCTGTCGTTGCGGCAACACCGACTTCGGAGGAAGCCGGATGGAACCGTTTTATACCCATCAGCATATCGAGCTGCCCGAAATCCAAATGGAGATCAGCCATTTTATACTTCACCGCTGCGACTGTCCCAGCTGTGGGAAAACTGTCAAGGCCGTGCTGCCCGAGCCGGTTCGCTATGGATACGGTCCGCGATTGAGTGCGTTGATCGCCGAGTTGAGCGGCATCAAGGCGATGAGCCGAAACGATGTCAAGCATATATGCGAATCGGTTCTGCGTATGCCCATCGCCACGGGCACCATTCAGAAAATCGTCGACCGGGCTTCGGAGGCCATTACTCCGGCATACAAAGCCATCGGGGACGTGGCCCGCAGTTCGCTGTGCAATTACATTGACGAGACGTCCTGGTTTAACCAAAACGGCCTTCAGTGGCTGTGGGCCATGGTCAATGATCGGGTGGCCTTCTATCGTATCGATGCCCACCGTTCCAAGGATGCCTTCAACCAGCTGATCCAGGATTGGCGAGGAATTCTGGTCAGCGACTCCTACGGCCTATACCGAAACTGGGTTCATGGGCGCCAAACTTGTCTTGCCCATCTGATCCGCAAGGCCGATGCCTTGTGCGAGAGGAAAAAACCTGATCTACGACGCTTCGGGCACATCATGGCATCCTTGCTTCGGCAGTTGATTCAATTTGCCAAAGATCCACCGCCGCCGCGACAATGGCAGCAGTATTACGCACAACTGTTGTTCGCGCTGTCTCTGTGGGAGCCCGATAAATCCGACGCTGGCCAGCTGGCTCGACAGATTTTACGCGAAATCGACTCGCTTTGGTTCTTCATCGAACACGAGGGCGTGGAGCCGACCAACAACCGGGCCGAACGGGCGCTTCGCTTCGGGGTTTTGTGGCGAAAGCGCAGCCTCGGCACCCAAAGTGAAAAAGGAAATCGCTGGGTAGAACGTATCCTCTCCCTGAAGGAAACTTGTCGGTTAAAAGCGAAATCAACCTTCCAGACCCTGGAACTCTGCATCGAATCGTTCTTCAACAACGACAAGCCCGATCTGTCTTGGATATAGCTCAGACCACGGTTTCCTTTACCCCGTGAACGCTTACGAAAAGATTAATATCAAGTTCCATACGCTACGCCCTGAATGGAACTACTCCATCTGTCCGACTGAAATGTGATTTTATTTTTGCGCACCTCCTTACCGGACATCGATTTAGAGGAAACGAAATATTTCAACCCCGTGAACGGTTACCATAACAGGGAGCTGAATGGTCAAGCTTTTTGAACCCCATAAGCTCCAATAGTAAGTCAAATTTTCTGAACAAAATACTTTTTAAAGGTCGCACATTAAGCATGTTCTTTCTCCAGCGAATTGTTATATTAAATTCATTTTCATATGTATTAAAGGAAAAGGATTGCCCTGTCCGTCAAATGCAGAACGACCTGTTTGAACAAACCCCATTCGTTTATAAAATCCTACTGCATCAGGATTTTGTTCGTTTACATCAACTTTAAATGCACCAAGATTTTTAATGGTGTATTCAGTAAGCTTCCGACCGATTTTTTGACCAATATAATTCGGAGCTACAAATAACATTTCAATTTTGAAATCAGCGACGCCAATAAATCCTAATATCCTATCGTTACTGTCTTTAAAGCAGAATAAATCGACAGAATCAAAATACTGCTCCAAAATCACAGTCTTTAGCTCTGCAATTTTTTCCTCAGGCAAAAAGTCATGAGTTGCTCTGACAGAAGCTTCCCATAGATTGATTAATGTCTGGTAATTTTCTCTTGTTACGCCTTGAATATTCATGGTGCCTTTTTGAAATATAACGTTTTGCTCACCGAAGAAGGCCGCATTTAGGCCCGAATCCGGTGCAGCAATAGGTTAAACGCTGTGCCGTATCAGAACTGGTTGATTACCTTAACACCTATGCCACTGAAGCTATTCATGTTAGGAAGCTCCACCAAGGAATCCTCAAGACTGATGGTCCTGCCGATGAGCATTTGTGGCTTCAATTTCCCGGCCCCAATCATTGCGAGAAGTTCGGGGTACCTGTGTGCCTGTATTCCGTGGGAACCAATGATCTCCAATTCATTTGCGATCACCCGATCCATTGGAAGGCTTGGGTGAAGGTCGTCGCCCAGCATCAAACCGACCTGAATATGCTTACCACGCTTGCACAGTCCTACGATCGAGTTCCAACATGTCACGGCGCTCCCGAGCGCATCAATCGATACGTGGGCCCCACCGCTCGTGATGCTTCTAATGCTCTCAACAACGGAGTCGACCGCAGTCACATTTACCACCTCATCCGCACCGACACTCTTTGCGAATTCCAGTTTTGCGTCATCAATGTCGATCGCCACAACACGCGCGTCTAATGCATTTGCGATCATAATGGCCGAGAGCCCAACCCCACCGCATCCATGTACCGCGACCCATTGCCCGGCCGAAACTTTCCCTTGGTCGACCACCGCCCGGAACGATGTCACAAATCGGCAGCCAAGGCTTGCTGCCGTGACGAAATCAAGCTCGTCCGGTAGCCGAACCAGGTTGACGTCCGCATAATCAATCGCTACATATTCAGCAAATGATCCCCAATGCGTAAAACCCGGTTGGAACTGGTGATCACAAACCTGATGGTTGCCAGAAGTGCATTGGGGGCATGCGCCGCACCCACAAACAAAAGGTAGCGTGACCCGCTCTCCAGGTTTCCACTTCATGACCTCAGGGCCAACAGCGTCAATAACTCCAGCAAGCTCGTGTCCAGGAACATGGGGAAGGCGAATGTCCGGATCATGTCCCATCCAGCCGTGCCAATCGCTTCGGCATAGCCCGGTTGCCTTTACGTGGATCACCACACCCCGCGGAGGAGGTGTCGGATCCGGCAAACTCTCGATCGTAAGCGGTTTACCAAACGCTCGATATATTGCTGCTTTCAATTTCCGTCTCCTATTAACAAGAGCGCTGTGCATTCCGTCGCTCACTCAATGGTGCCCAACAAACCCCGCGGTGAGGACTGGGAAGGGTTGAAAATCAAGGGTTTGACGGTGAAGCGTGATCCCATGATATGGAAAAGGTGTCATGCTTCAGCACCACATTACCGCCTTCCTGGACTACTGCCGGCTTGCAAATTTCTCCAAGCGCTCCCAACAGGCACTGGCCATCCGATTGCACGAATTCCGTGTTTTCCTGAAAATTCGAAGTGTTGAACACATCGGGGCATTGCCTATCTGGATTTGTCCGATTTCGTTGGCAAATTCAGGCGTTCTTCGGTCCATGTAAAATCCCCTGCCTTGCCCCTACTACAATCATTTCCTCATCCTGCATGACCACGTCGCAGAAAACATCGCCGTCAAGCCGCCCTATCCGAAAATCTAAAAAACTCCGCCGGCGTTCCTGGCCCAGAAACAAATGGATCGACTCGCGCTTTATTTCAGTGATCAGGCTGAAGGTCCTTTCACCCTGACATAGAGGGGTCATCCACCTCAATCTGACCTGAAACAAAAGCCGACCGGTGAGCCCTTGCCATCTCAATCTCCTATATGGGCATTTTCACCCTAAAAAACGCAATATAGCCCCGTCTGGAAGCAATTATTATCAGCTTTTACGGTTTGTATCAAAAGGTTAATGTGGCTCGACCCAAGGTACCCTTTCTTCAGCGGACGCGGTCTTTCACGATCCGCGAAAAGAGGTGGTTGAGGGACTCCTCTCCCGTGCGGTGTCGGGAGCCTTTGCGTTGAAGTCCCGGTCAAGTAAATTCTGTGCAACTGGTAGATTATGCCGAGAGTTCGTCGTTGCCTTGAACTTCTTTCTCGTACGAGATCGGATACCGGCATTGCGCATCATACGGGCGACACGGTTTTTCCCGCAACGCACGCCGTCATCGCTCAGATCCTGGTGAATCCGCGGCGCTCCGTAGATACCGTGACTGTTTGCATGCGATAGCCGGATTCGATCCTCCAGAACCCGGTTTTCACGGCTCCGGCGGCTTTCCGGACGCTTTTTCCAGGCATAGAAGCCGGAGCGGGAGACGTTTAGCAGCTTGCACATGCGGTCTACAGTGAACGTCTCCACGTGTTCAGAGATGAATCGAAATTTCATTTCTGATCCTCCGCAAAGTAGGCTAGCGCTTTTTTTAGGATGTCACGCTCCTGTTTGACGCGATCCAGCTCACGGCGGAGGTTACGCATTTCCTCGTCCGGAGCGGCAAGCTTTCCTTTACCAGGAAAAGCGTGCAGGGGTTCTTTAGCCAGTTCTGACTTCTAGCGTCGTAACACGCTGTATTCTATACCGAGATTCCGCGAGGCTTCAGCGATGCTGTATCCCTTTTGGGTAATCAGGTTTACAGCCTCGACCTTGAATTCTCGCGAGTAAATCTTTCTCTTTTTCTGTGCCATTGGATCACCTCCTGACGCCCGTATACCTTGGGCTTTTCGGGGTGTCCACTAATTTGGGAGAAAATCAAATTCAAAAAACAAGCCCAGCGCGGTCAGGTTGTCAGCACCGACCGTCTTGAGCCGTTCGATAGCGCGCCGGGCCGAAGCCAACGACTTTACCGTGTACTTGATCATATCGACATAGGCCCCACGGCGTTCATTTTTACTGCGGACGTACTGGATTTTGACCATGCGCCGTTTGGCCACCCGGCGGTGATCGTGGTATCCAAATCAACCCAGACCAAAATCCTGGGCCCTCTGCTGCAACCGGCTCAGCACCCGCACACAATCATACAACAGGCTCGAATCACTGGGGGCGTGGATGTTGCTTTCGACCACTGTACAGTCGATGCGCACCTCACGGCCTTTTTCGATCTTGTTTTGCTTGGCATAACCGAGCACTTCAAAATTGATCGCTTCCCAGGTCTGATCCGACAGGGCCTTGATGTTTTTGTCGAGCACCGACTTTTTGAACCCCTTGCCGGCAATGCCGATACGGCAAAAACGCCGGATACTCTGGCTGTCGACCAGATGAAAAGCCAGATCCTGGTAGGTCAACTCGTGGAGCCTCATTACCACGGCCGCTCGCAGCACCTGCTCGGCGCTCATGCCTTTGGCCCCGGCACGGCTGACGACACTGCGCCGCTTGCAAAGGTCTTGCAGCACGAACTCGGTGATGATAGGTTTGCTGTCCAGAATGCCGGAGATGACTTCGAGCTCTTGGGCTTGGATGTGACTGGCGATCTCGGGCATCAGGGGCATTTGGCGTTGCCATTTTTCGCGCATTTTGAGTTGGTTTATTTTTCGGCTTTATTAGTATTTACGGTTGTTTGATGCCATCGTTTACACTACAATCAGCCTCGAAACTCCAGCTCAAAATACGTTTTTTTATGCTGACCAGATAGTTACGACCGCGGATGGAAACTATCTATAAGATAACCATAATTACCAAGGAGAAGAGATGAAACAGACCAAGATAGTCCCAGGATTTATTGTTCTTCTGACAGTTGCAATAATGACAGCCGCTATCAATGTAGTGTTTGTTGAGGCTGGAACTAAGCCTGTCTGGAAAAAGATATCACATGAAGACTATACCTTCAAAATCCCTGGTACATGGAAAGAAGATGCCGATACGGACATCTGGGCTCCTAAAGAAAAAATCCTGAATATGGGCCGTCCCAAAACGAGCCTTCATGTTGGTGCTATTCCGCCAATGCCGGGAAAAAACAGAAATGAACTCCTTGCTTTTTATTATGGCAGTGTTCCGAAAATCGTAGGTAAAATAAAAAAGTGTGGTATGGAAGGGTTGTTTGTAGAAATAGACACTCGCGGCTACAAACATCATGGTTTAATTTTGATTGAAGACATTGGACCAATGAAGTTGCTGAATTTTTTTGACTGTCAATCTCCTACAGCCGATTTTGGCAAAGATCAGGAATTGTTCAAAAAAATCCTGGATTCTGTAACATGTAACTGAAGTTTCCCAGAAATGCTCAGGCCCTCTGTGCATTCTGTCGCGCACTCAATGACGCCCAACAGGGAACTGGGAACTGGGAGGCCAGGCTTTTGAACCCTAAACGCTCCGATAAAAAGTTAATTTTTCCTGAACCAGCTACTTCCGAAAGGCCACACGGTAAGCTTGGTCCTGCTCCAGCTATTTGTCAACCTATATTTACGCTTTTCATTAGTCTTTTTATCCAAGTTATACCTTCAAGGGGTTGTCAGCCAATACAATGCTACGCAATTAATACAAACAGTTATCCAATAAATTATCCTAAAGGAGATTTTTTTTGATTTATGCCTGAGGAAACTTTGAGCAAGTTTAGCTCCTGGCCAGCCTCCTAAGATTGATAAAATATGCAAGGTGTTCTCAGAAATTCTCCACTTTTCATTCTGGGCAGCATGTTTATCTTTTGCGTACGCTACGAAGGCAATGAAGCTCATAAATGGATATATATAAAGGATCACGGTTGGAATTAACCTTTTATTATGAATAATTAAGATGGCTCCCCCCCATAGAACAACCAAAATTAATGAAAACAGTCTTTGACCTATCTCTTTCCTATTGCTTCTGTGACCTTTTATAGGAGTGACATTGATGGCACATTTTCTTCCTTTTCGATCTGTTGATAAATGATAATTCACACTAAGATCAGAAATCGGACGTTTATACTTATTGCTGTAATCGCTAATGTGAAAAAACAGCTTATCCCCTCCATTGGAGGGCTTAATAAACCCAAAGCCCCTTTCTTCGTTCCAGTTTGATATGATTCCAGTTTCTTGTTTCATATCTCACGATTTTTCAGGGATTAACCTCTGCTTCAGGGGCGCCTTGACCGCGCGGAAGCGCGGTTATGGTGTCTCCTGGAAGCAGTTGTTTGCGGATTTTTTTCAAGCACTTTTTTTTGCTAATAGCCCTTTAATAAAGGGCTTTCATGATTCATAGCGATTTACTCTTCAACTGGAAATCGCTCAAACTTTTTCACCGTTTCCAATGCTTCATCCCAGTTTGCTTTGTTCGAAATAAATATATGTCCATCTGGTATTTTATCCAATTTACAATCCAGGCTTCCGGCCGGAACCACCAGAAGCCTACCGTCCATTTGTACATTAGGTACTGCAGATCCACATGTTACGCAGAATGCTTTTTCATGACTGGATTTCTTCACTTGAAATACTCGTACATTGTTTTCGCCTTTAATCCATTCAAGTTTGGCTGTTGACGAAAATAAATTTGCTGCATGTGCAGACCCCGTATCTTTCTGGCAGTAACGACAATGACACAAAAAGAAACTCTCGAATTCACCAACAACTTTATACTTAACAGTTCTACATAAACATGATCCCAGATATTCCATTTAACCAAATCTCCAACATACAATTAAAATTCAAAAACGATCTTCAACTATTTAACCATGAACGTTGCTCTGGCACTAACAAAGGGCCTCTTCTGACAGAGACAGTATACTCTTGACTCCGCTAACAGTTGTAATAGATGGAAAATTTTGCTTGCTATTACCCTTATAGCATGTCAATTTTTCCAGCTAACAATTGTATTTATCCATGATAACATCAAAAATCTGCAAATAATTTTCCATGTTTTGAATTTCCTTGTTACTTGATATTAAGGGGAGAAGATGCAAAATACGCCCCAATTTACCCCTCCCTCCGGCCTTGGGCCCATGTAGCACGTACGGCAGGTTTCTGTGCTACTATCACTACGCCTACCGCACTGAAAAGACCGGCTACTGTACCACAGATTTTGTCAAACATAACGGCTTTAAAACACATCATGAAGCAACCGTCGAATCGAATCGCCCAGTTTCAGCGTGAATCCGTCGTACCACACAGCCATGCTTCCGGAGCGTAATGCCCTCACCTATGGATTAACGAGGTCGTTCTTATCCTCTGATACGTGCCCGCAAAGCACTCTTCCTTGTCGCCTAAAAGCTTCTAAACCCAATCACCAATACCGCTCATCCCCAAAACAACCAAACCCCATCTGCCTATTTTTCGGCGATTGGGGTTTTTAAGGGTACAGCTATCATGGCTTCTCCCTTTTTGGTTCACTATAGAAACAGGCCTATATCAGAGGCATGGTGCCGTGTCAATCCAATCTGTTTGGGCAAAATTTACCAGGCGATGAAACGCAAGTGTTTGGCAAACCGCACCCCACTCACCAGCTGGACTTGGTTCCGCGTTCCGCCTTAAGTTGATTGAAGGCGGCTGTGGAGCAGTGACTCCTGCTATTCGGTTCGCGGAACGTAGGCCGTGATTTCCGCCGCAGATCCCAGCCTGGACTGCGGCCCCAGGCACCCTCACCGGAGTTGACGTAGATCAAAGTGGACCGAAACCGGTGCATGCCGGACACAAAAGGCTGGACGATTGCCATAACAATCTGGCCCGGAAATAGCTGCGCCCCGTGGGTGTGCCCGGAAAACTGAAAGTCAAGGAATAAGCTTTTTTCCGTGCCCTCTCAAGTATGCCGAGGACTAGAAGTGAGGGCAAAACGCTGAAATTGGACCAAAAGACCTTTTTTGAGATGGTTTCTAAAAACCCGACAATACCCATTTTCCCGCTAAGGTTGAAGCTTTGTTGAACTCGGATTGAGGTTATCTTTTATCCAGCACTTTCTTGAAAAGCACCTTGTGATTTCCCTTTCCAAGATAATTTAATGTGACAGGCACATCATCAACGATTCCGTTTCCTGACTCAATCTCAAATCCTATCTTTTGATGAAAATTTATCGATAATTTATTAACAGGAGAGGTGCACGACTTTACAATTGATCTATCATTCACCTTGCAAGCAGCATAAAAGCTTTCATACAGCCGGCGCCCAATACCAAATTTTCTGAACTGGGGATGTACACCAGCAAAATGGATATAACCGACTCTTTCCTCAGACTGGGACATAAAACCAACTAAAAAGCCGATCAACTCATCTTCGATTTCAGCGATAAATGTACTTTGGTTGAAATGAATGAAAAAGACCTTTATGACCGAGGATGATAAATCTCTTCCACCCCACCACTCAGGCATTACTGAAACGATCTTCCCGTGATCAGAAGACTTTCCATTTCTGATTTTGATATACTCAAGTTCATTCATAAAATCTCCTGAAGGAAAAGTTGGATAGCATAACCGGCTTTTGCGTTTGCTCAATTAAACGGCATCAAGTTATATTTTCCAAACTTTTCCCTTATGATTTAAAGTTGGCTGGCGACGCATCAGCAGAGAACTAAGGAAGTCAGGTGTCTATATGCCCTTCCAGTTTATTTGTTTTTTAACTGAAAAAACAAATGCAAAAAACCCATTCCACCATGCCCGACTACATATACTTCAATTAATCCAGTTAATATTTCATGAATTTCTTTTAGGCTATCCGACCAAGTTGCTATATAGGCCCAGGAAACAAACCATGCTAAACCTGACCAAATTACCAATATCAATGCGCCCAACCCCAGACCTTGAACAATCGCAGCAATACCAGAAGCGCTTGGTTCTGGCAATTTAAATTGTTTAAGTTTTTTAACATCTTCGTTCAGTTGTGAAAAGTTGCCATAGAAATAAGGAAAAAAATATTTCAGCCCATGTTGTTTTAATTCTACGAAGAAGAAGACTAAAGCAACAGGCAATAGTAATAATCCGGTGCTTATGTGTAACCACGTTCCATAATGTTCAATGGTCTTCCTACTTACTTCGCCATTATCAGCAAACCCCATGAAGTTGCTGACAACTATCTGACTTAAAACCAAACATAAAATTGTGATATGAAGAATCCGAACCAATGGCGGCTGGCGTTCACATATAAATTTCCACGCTATATGCAAGATGTTCATCTTATTCATCCTTTCTTCAAAACAAACACTTTATCTACCAGAATGGTTGGCTAACGCCACTATCGATCGAGTACCAGTTCTAACGGAATGAACCGAATGCCATTGGCCGTTTCTACACTATTTTTACCCTTGAAGCCCAATCTCTGATATGCGACATATGCATTTGGTGAAGAATTGACTGTGATTCTTTGTATTTTTTGGTTTCTTTTCCTGCATTCCTTTAATGCCTCAAAGAGCAGCTTTTTTGCCACGCCCCTTTTCTGATATGATTTTTCAACGAAAAACAATGCAATATGGCTATCATTCCGCATCTCTATAATGCCAATAATTTGACTTTTAACTAGCGCAACAACGATCAAATTTCCTGCTTGGCATCTTTCAACTATTGATTCTTTATTTACAAATTTTTTGAATTCCAAGACTCCGTCATTAGAAAAATCCGGAGCCACAAATTCCGCAAAAACATTTAAAACCAAACTTACAACATCAGCTTCCTCACCTTGTTTCATTGCTCGAAAATTAAATTGAGAAATATCGTTTTTCATTTTATCACTCTATTTCCACCATCGTGCGGGCAACTTGCCGGGCGCATCGTTTCACCCGGGCAAGTTCAACCAATAGTTCTGCGTTCTTTATTTCCTTTTCTTTATACCTGCCTCAATGAAACCGATAGCATGCTTCTTCCCTTAGACTATCGATAAGCTCCTTATTTCCTTAACTAATTCAATTAAGATGTTGTCATGGCCACTAACACTTTTTTCTAATTCAAAGAAATTCTGCGTATTCACGGGCTACCACGGCTAATGTAGATAGTCAAACCCCATATAACTACGAGTGCAATCTGCTGCAAACCTTGGTTCACCATAGTAATTACATTTTTTCTTTGCCTATATCTTCGATAAAACTGCTTCAATGTTTTTTATAAATTCGTCTATTCGCGTCTCAATGAGTGTTGTTAACGCATCCGCCTCGCTGAGTTCAAGCCCTTTTACGAGATCATATTGGACAAACGAGTCAACACCTTTTCCAGGTGTGACAATTCGATATCCTGGTAATTTTTGATTCTTGAATATCTCCCAATATTGTCTATTGATGTTCCTGTTTTTACCCGCGAGCCAAGCCTCAAAACGGAATGATTCGTAGTTGAAGACAATTGCGCACTTCAAACCATGTTTTTTAAATGACGGTGGGAAGACAGCAAAATATGTCATATCCAAATACCCTTGATATAGAGATGATATGGAATGCTCTGGATATTTTTCTTTGAAATGTCTTTGTAGTCCAGTCATAAAAGAGAGCAAAGCCCTATAAACGCGTTGGACAACGCCATGTCGGAGCTGCTTGTGGAATTCATCTACATCTTCTTTAATTATGTGCATTCTTAATCTCCTTTTTGCTTCGATCACGAATCAACTATTGGCTGCGAACCGCGGCCTTCTGTTCCTAAATCATCCATTTTGCGTTGCCTTTATAATAATATCGCTGTGCAGAACAGCTGCAATAGATGACAAATTTTGATTACTATTACCGCTATAGAACGTTGATTTTTCTAACTAACAATTCTATTTATCCATGATGACATGAAAAATCCACCCAAATTTTTCCATGTTTTAATTTTCCTTGTTCCCGATATTAAGGGAAAGAGGTGTGAAATAAGCCCCAATTTTCCCCTGCCTCAAATTTTAAAATCATTGAGCTGGTACGGCAGGTCCATAACGCCTACTTTTCCACGCAGACCTACTGCAACCAGGTCATTCGTTTTACCAAACATCATCACTCGAAATTTTATCATGGAGTCACCGTTGGATCGAGTCGCGCAGTTTTATCCTGAATTCATCGTACTACACAGCCACGTTCTCTAAGCGTCATGCCTTCATCAATGGATATGCAAAGTCGTTTTTATTCTCGGATACGTGGCAGATGAACGCTCCGTAAAGGATTATTATTTCGGCTTGAAAGCTTCCAAATCAAGCCATAAATATCACCTAGCCCAGAAACAACAAAACCCCATCCGCCTGATTTACGGCGCTTGGGGTTTTTAAGGGCACATTTATCATGGCTCGTCTCTTTTTGAGTTCACTATGAAAATAGGCCTATACCAGAGGCATGGTACCGTGTCAATCCAACCAGGCCGGGCAAACACGGCCCTGTCAAAGTTCTGCTATGACTTCATCGAGTGGAGTTTTTTCTGTTTGTGAGTTTAAATTTTGCCGATTTTTTTGACTGCAGATCCCTCGTCGTACCTCCTCGAGATGACGCGAAAGGGGATGGGTCTACTCTGCTAACGCTGGAGAGGATGAGCCTGCGCCTATATGGCGCGGAATGGAAGCGGTGTCTTACGGCTGACGCCCTCTTTCCCGCGTCATTCCGAACGTCAGTGAGGAATCGGGCAGCTGCGCAGATCTACGGGAAGCGGCGCCAGATTCAAAAATCTGACACACAAAAAGAGCGGATCCCAACTCTGACGGGGCCCTGGCAGGGCAAAATTCCCCGGGCAATGAAACCGAGTATTCTATAGCCGGTTTTTGTCCGGCACCACTGTTTCCAATGACAGGACAAAGGCAGTAAGTTCCTCAACCAGCTCTTCTGCGATGGGCAGGCTCGGATCTCCATAGGAGGTAACCTGTTCCTGAAGATTGCCGGCAACCTTTTTGAGGATATGATTCATTCCGTCAATGGTTATGCGCCGCGCCAGCCTGTTCGAATCTGCAAGCACTTTCGCGTTTTCCATATCGACCTGGATGTCCGTGGATCCTTGGACGATCAGGACCGGAATTTCAAGCTTTGCGATCTCACTTGCAGGGTCGTAGCGGAACCACGATATCAGATAGGGTTGAACGCTCTCGCGGAACAGGGCCATCAGGGCCGGCGGCAAGGAATCTGTTATTTGGCCGTGATTCAGGCGGTCGACGATATCTGCGGCGGCGTTGAACAGGTCTTGCGGCAGCTTCGGTTGCAGCTGTGAAAGGAGCAGGTCCGAAGCGGGAATCCCTGCTCCGGCGATGGAGACGAAGGCATCTGCATCGCTCTTGCGGCAGGCGACCATCCCGATCAGGGAACCTTCGCTGTGGCCGATGATTACCACGCGGGTGAAGCGTTGGTTTTGCCTCAGCTCCTTGACCCACATGGCCGCGTCGCCGATATAGGTTTCGAAACGCAGGTCTTTTTCCCCGAGCATCGCCGGCGCACTCTGGCTGATGCCGCGCTTGTCGTAGCGCAACGAGGCGATTCCGTTGGCCGCGAGGGCTTCGGCAAGCATCTTTAGGCTGTTGTTCTTTCCTCCGGCCAGGGGGTTGTTGCCGTCCCGATCGGTGGGACCGGATCCCGGGATGATCAGTGCAACCGGGCAGGGCGCCTTTCCGGCAGGCAGTTCCAGGGTTCCGTGCAGCGTTCCCCCGTTGACGCTAATCTTGGCGGGACTGCCGGCATAGGCCGGAATCGCCGCCAGACACAGGGTCATTAAAAGGCATATCATACCGGATGGGTTCATTATTTCCGCCGCCGTTTTCGTCTATGGCCGATCAATGATTTATACCGAGGCGGCATGAATCCCCAAGGCCAAATCACCATTTTTGCGGGCAGGAATCAACCCGCGTTATGCAACACTTTCCAGACCTTTTCGGCCAGAGCTGCGGCGCTCATGGGCTTTTGAATAAACGGCATCTCCGGGTCCAGGATACCGTGGTGCGCGATGGTGTCATCCGTGTATCCGGACATGTAGAGCACCCGCAACTGAGGCATCACGCGCTGCAGCCGTTTAGCCAGTTCCGGACCGCTGAAACCGGGCATGACCACATCGGTAAGCAGCAGATCGGGAATCTCCCCCTTTTCCTCCACCAACATAAGGGCCTCGTTGCCGTTGGCGGCAAGGCTCACCCGGTACCCGAGCCGGACAAGCATCCCTTTGATGAGCTTGCGCAGTGACGGTTCATCTTCCACCACTAAAATATGCTCGCCGCTGGCAGGCCCCGGGCCGGGGAGTGGATCCGGTTTTGGTTCGGCCCGATTCTCAACCTGGGGCAAATAGATTTTAAAACATGTCCCTTGCCCAACCTCGGAATAGGCCCAGATGCTGCCCCCCGATTGCTTGAGGATGCCGTAGACCGTGGCAAGGCCGAGCCCCGTGCCCTTGCCTTTTTCCTTGGTGGTAAAAAAGGGTTCGAATATTTTTTCCAGAATTTCCTTCTTCATGCCGCTGCCCGTGTCGCTGACCGCCAGCATCACGTATCTGCCGGCCACTACCCCGGCATGGGTCGCGACAAAGGCGTCATCGAGTTCGACATTCTGAGTTTCAAAGACCAGCCTGCCGCCTTGGGGCATCGCATCCCTGGCATTGACCGCCAGGTTCATAATTACCTGCTCGACCTGTCCCGGATCGACCATTACCGGCGCCAGGTCGCGGGCCAGGGAAAGCTCCAACCGGACATCTTCACCGATCAGCCGCCGCAGCATCTTTTCCAGGTTCCGGACCACCGCGTTAAGACCCATGACTACGGGTTGCAAGGTCTGTTTGCGGCTGAAGGCCAGCAGTTGCCGGGTCAGGGCCGCCGAACGGGTTGCGGCGTTCAGGATCTCCTTGACCTTTTCCACCAGAGGGTCCTGGGCAGGGAGCCCGTTAAAAATGATCTCCCCATAGCCCAAAATGATGCTTAGCATGTTGTTGAAATCATGGGCCACCCCGCCGGCCAGGCGGCCGATCGATTCCATCTTCTGAGCCTGTTGGAGCTGGTTCCGCAAACCTTCCTGGCGGGCCTCGGCTTCACGGCGGGAGGTCACGTCGCGGACAAAGACCAGGCAGCCGTCCCGGCCATGGAAAGAAAAGGCCACCGAGGTGGTTTCCACCGGGACCCGCGTGCCGTCAAGCCGCAGGTATTCATGGGCCAGGAGGAGGGGCACGCCGCCGCTCTGGCACTGGGACCGGATGCGATCCTGGACCGCCTGGCGGTACTCCTGGGCGATGCGTCCGATCAGTTCGGTGCCGACCAGATCCCCAGGGCCGGCAGCGCCCAGCAGTCTGACCATGGCCGGATTGACAAAGAGAAAGCGCCCTTCGGCCTCGACGAAAATACCTTCCGGCGCGCCTTCCACCAGCATCCGGAAGCGCGCCTCACTCTCGCGCAGCGCCTCCTGGGTCTTTTTGCCCTCGGAGATATCGAAGGCCACGCCCAGAAGCCGGATGGCACTGTCCTGGTCGTCGAACAGGTGACGGCCGTGGCTGGCCACCCAACGCAGGCTGCCGTCGGGCTGGACGACCCGGTACTCGCTGCGAAAGGGCCGCCTGGCTTGCCTGGCTTCTTCAGCGATCCGTTGCATGTGCGGCAGATCGTCCGGGTATATCCGCGAGGTGAAGGCCTCTCTCGTACCCGGGAATGTTCCGGGGGCATACCCCCAAAGGCTCTCGAGCGCTTCCGAACAGGCAATCCTGTCGCAGGTCATATCCCATTCCCAGGTACCCATCTGCGCGGCTTCCAGGGCCAGGCTGCGCCGCATTTCACTGTCGTGCAAGGCCGTCTCGGCCTGCTTGCGATCGGTGATGTCCTGCAAAACGCCGTACATGTAAACGACCCGTCCCTCTTCCATCACCGGTTCGCCCTGGGTTCGCACCCATTTGTGCACCCCCTTGGCCGAAATAATCTCCAGTTCCAGATCGTAGGGCTGGCCCGATTCCAACGCCTGCTGGAAGGCCTTTTCGATGGCCCTGCGATGCTCTCCCCGGAAATGGGCAAGCCAATGGTCCACACTGGTCTTGCCCGTCGGCTGCAGATCGTGAATCCGGGCGCACTCCTCGGTCCAGGATAGTTGCCGCGTCAAAGGATCGAATTCCCAGCCGCCGACCCTGGCCAGCCGGCTGGTGCGCTGCAGTAAAATACGGTGACGGTGCAACTGCTCTTCATCCAGCCGCTGGCGGGTGATATCCCGGGCAATACCGAACAGTCCGGTTACCCGCCCTTCCCGGTCCCGCAGCGCGCCCTTGGAAACCATGAAATACAAGGACTGCCCTTCTAAGCTGGTAATCTGCTCCTCGCAGTGGATGGTTCCGCCGGACTCAAAAATGGACCGGTCCTCGGTCATCAGCCGTTGGGCATCTTCAGGGGGAAAGGCGGCGCGGTCGTCGCGGCCGATCAATTCCTCTTTCGGCTTGCCGATAAATTGCAAAGCGGCCTTGTTGCAGAGCAGATAGCGCCCGGCGCAATCCTTGACGAAGATGGCGTCGGTGGTCGAGTCGAGCAGGGAGTGGATCAGTTGCTCCTGCTGCGTCTGGGCCGCCTCGATGCGCGCGGCCCGGTAGAGCATGATGAAGGTGGACACCAGAAAGACGAACCAGAACCCCAGACCGATCCGCTGCTGGTCTCGCTGCCGGGTGATGAGCCGGGTCAGGGCCTGGGCCATCTCCGTTTCGATGGCATCGGCGATCTGAACCAACTCGTGAAATTCGCTGAGCTGCCGGATCTGCAGTCTCTTGCGGCTTTCCCCGCCGGATAGCAGGGCCCGCACGGTGCGGTCGAGCCTCACGAGGGTTTCGGCATAGGATTGCAGCAGGTGCCGGACGGAACCGGTCGCCCGGGTGGCGTAAATCCCCTGCAGGGTGCTACGCCCGTCGAGGCAGTCCTTGACTTTGAGGGCCGCCGTGTCCAGTGCGGAAAAGATCTCCTGGCGCGCAACGGCTTCACCGGCCAGATACTGGGCCTGGAAGAGCAGCGCCAGATTGATCTCCCTGCGGGCCTGCTGCAGGTTGTCGGTCAGGGCGATATGCTGCGGATAGGCCGTCCGGCTCAGATTGTTGACCCACCAAAGCATAATCGAGGAAACAAAGGCGATCACACCGAGAATGAGCATGGCCCGTTCGCTCCATGAAAGGGCCGACTTGGTATCGATGGACGGAGACGGTGCGGTCGGCGTCATGGAACGCTCTCCTTGGTCTGGCGTTGCAGGGAACCGGGCAAGTTATCCTTGTTCATCCCAAAGGGTCGAATAAGCTCCAGATGCGCCTCAGTGCCGATATACTCGCGCAGGGCCCGGTCGAATCGGTCGCGCAGCTTCTTGTCGGCCGGGCGAAAGGCAAAGGCGCCGCAACCCGGTTTGCTCAAAGGGCATTGGAAAGGAAGGGCCCGTTGCAGGTCCGCATTCTGATCGGCCAACCGCTGGATGGTCGGTGCGGAAAGGGCCAGAGCGTCCACCAAGTTGTTGCGGATCCCGTTCAGGGCGACGTCCAGATTTGGATAACTGACGATGCGGTCAGGGGGAACACCGGCCTTTGCGGCGTCTTCGCCTTCCACCGCTCCGGCGATCACCGCCAGCCGCACGCCGTCCCGGCCGGTGATGTCGGCAAAGCTGTGCAAATGCAGAGGATTGCCGCGCCGGACCAGCAGTGCCGGTCCGATGCAGACCGAAGGCGAGGTAAAGGCCACCAGGCGTTCCCGATCCGGGCGGATAAACAAACCGCAGGCGATCTGATCAAAACGGCCGGCGCGCAGTTGGGCGATGAGCGAGCCGAAATCGGTCCGCACCCATTCGATGTGGCGGACGCCCAGGCGTTGCCAGACGGCCCGCGCGACCTCGGGCGACTCCCCGGTCACCCGGCCTTGATCGTCGTGGAAGGCAAAGGGGGCTTCCAGCGCATACCCGATGCGGATGACGCCGGTATGGGCAACCCGCTGCGCCGTGGTATCCGTAGCACCGAACAAGGACCAGAGACCGATCAGCAGGGCCGCACTCAACAGAAAAATGGCGCCCAGGGTGCTCCATCGGAGCCGGATCCATGGTGCTGCAAATCCAGGTTCCGGCTGCACCTGCCTGTTTTCCTCCACCGGACCGGGGTTCATCTTCCCCTCCTCGTCGCAGGCCCCCTTTCACCCTTCTTCCCGGCGGCTGGGTTCCAATGGAAACACTCACCGGCTCTCGAATTTTTAGCCATATTAAACAACAGAAAAATATCAAAGTGCTTCGAGTATGTCAATCCAACCTGATTCTGGATAGTTGGACCGTCCCTTGTCACCGGTCCCGCAACAGGACGGCCGGAGGCCGGTGGAAAACCTGGCCCAGGGCCGGCAGGGCCGCCAGGAGCGCAACGGCCACTATCAGGGGCAGGCTCAGGGCGAGGGTTCCCCAGTCGACCTGATAGATGAAGGTCCAGCCGAAGCTCTGGCGATTGATCACGTAGACAAGCAGGTAGGAAAGGAGAAAGCCGCAGGCCAGACCGGCCGCCTCGCCGGTCACCACCAGGAATCCGGCCTCGGTCAGGACCATGCGCCGGATCTGGCCCCGGGCCCCGCCCACGGCCAGGATGGTGTTGAGCTGGCGGGTGCGTTCGAGGACCAGCACCGTCAGGGTCGTGGTAATCCCCAGGGCCGCCACGGCCAGAGCGATGAGCAACAGGACGGTGGTAACGGCAAAGGTCTCGTCGAAAACCCGGAGAATCGAGTCGCGCAGCCCGGCCCCGCTGACCATGTCGAGCCGGTTGCCGCAGCGCGCGATCAGCGCCTGGCGCAGCGCTTCGATGCGTTTCGGGTCCCCGCCGGCATAAAAGCGCACCCCGGTCCAGCCCGCATCCGGAATCCGGTCCGTGAGGGCGTCGAGGTCCACGAAGACCACCCCGCCCTGGGTACGGTAATCGCGGATCACCCCCAGAATCGGCCATTCCAGGCGCCGGTCCCCCACCACCGCGGCAAACCGGTCCCCCGGCCCCAGGCCGGTGCGATTGGCAAAGACCTCCGAGACCACCACCCCCAGCCCCCGGGCCAGGGCCGGCCGGATTTCTTCGGGCCGGCCGCGCAGCCAAACGAAGTCCCCATGCCGGAGGAAGGGGGCGAGCGGCATGGCTTCCAGGGTGTAAGGGATCGTATCGTAGCGCAGGTTGTAACGCCGGTGGGGCACTTTGGTGACCCCAAGGTCCAGGTCACGCACGGCGGCCGTATCGGCCGGGGTCATGGGATCGCGAAAGTTGTTGATCTCGGCCATGCGCGGGGCCACGAAAAGATCTCCGCTGATGGTCTGGGTCACCCAGACCTCCACGGTGCGCCTGAAGCTGTGGACCATGATCACCAGGGCGCAGAAAAGAGCCACCGCCGTGATCAGGGCCCCGACGCTGACCGCCGTGCGCGTGCCGCTGTCGCGCACGTAGCGGGCGGCCAGGAAAAACGGCGCCCGGCTGCGCCGGCCATAAGCGGCCCCCCAGCGCCCCAGGCGGCGCAGACTCCAGGGGGCCAGCAGGGCAAACCCCACAAAGAGCAGCAGCGTGGCCAGGTATCCGGGAATGGGCAGCCCGGGCGGACCGGGGATCCGGGCCAGCGGCAGGACCCCCAGGACGCACCCGGCTCCGGCCACGGCCATGCGCCGGGCCCGGGCCGGGTACCGGGGCGAGAGGGGCAATTGGGTCATCACCTCCCGGGGAGCGACGCCCATGGCCTCGCGGGCCGGCTGCCAGGCCGCCGCCACGGATACGGCTACGGTCAAAACGAAACTCAGGCCGACTTCCACCGGGCTGAGCACCAGGCGCTCCACCGCCACCCGCACGAAAAGGGCGGAGATGGTCTGGCTCACCGCGGTGAGCAGGTGCCTGACCAGGATGGTGCTGATGGGAATCGCCACGGCCCAGCCCAGGATCCCGAACATCGCCCCTTCGCCGATAAAAAGAGCGAAAATCCAGCGCGGGCCAGCCCCCAGTGCCCGCAGGATCGCCAGCTCCTGGCGCCGGGAAGCGGCATTGAGGGCCACTAGGCTGTAGACCAGAAACATCCCCACAAAAAGCGAGGCAAAGCTGAGCACGGACAGGTTGATCTGGTAGGCCCGTACCATGGCGGTACCCACGGCTTTGGCCCCGCCCGGCTCGGCCAGGGTGACACCGGGCGGCAATTCGTGTGCCAGGGCTTTCCAATCGGCCTTTGAAAAACCGCCGCCAGCCATCAGGTCGATGCGGTCGACCTCGCCCAGCCGTCCGGTGAATTCCTGGAAGGTGGCCAGATCCACGATGACCAGGCGCCCTGCCTCGGCCCCCCCGAGCCCGTCCGGGGCCACCAGTCCGGCGACTTCGAAACTGACCCGGCCCCTGGCATGTTCAAGGTCGACCGTCCGGCCCACACGCCAGTCCAGGTCCCGGGCCAGGGAAACGCCCGCCAGCAGCGTGGCCGGCCTGGCCATGAGGGCGATCCAGGGAGCCGGGCCGGCGCCGCTTTGGGCCGTGGTCTTCCATTCGCGCAGGGGGCCATCGAGGATGGGGTCGATGCCCACCATCAGAAAGCTGTGTTCCGGATCGGCCGCAGGCCGCACATAGGTGGTCATCACCGGTGAGGCGGCCCACATTCCCGGATGCCGCAGCAATCGGGCCACCAGGGTTTCGGGCACCCCCCGGCCCTGGGCCACCACCACGCGATCGGCCTTTCCGGAAAGACGATCCACCGTACTGGCAAAAGAGGCCAGGGAGGCGTCCACGCTCAACCGGACGCTGGTAAAGACCGCCGCGCCCAGGGCGATACCGGCCAGTACGGTGAAAACGCGCCCCCTGTGTTGAAGCAGGTGGCGCAGGCTGAACTGGCAAAAGAGGCGTAAAAATGCGCTCAGTTCACACATGACCCGTCACTGATGGCGCCGTCGGCCAGGCAGATCTCTCGCGTGGCCACCCGGTCCGCGATGCCGCTGTGGGTTGCCAGGACCACTGTGCGGCCCCAGCGCCGGTTCAGATCGGCCAGCAGCGCCACCACGGCCCGGCCGTTGCGGCTGTCCAGGTTGCCGGTGGGTTCGTCGGCCAGTATGATTTCCGGGTCGTTGATCAGGGCCCGGGCGATGGCGGTACGCTGCATCTCACCGCCGGAAAGCTGGGCCGGAAAATGCTGCCGGCGGTGGCCCATCGCGAGCCAATCGAGCAGCTCCCCGGCCCGCCGGCGCGCTGCGCTGCGCGATCGGGCCGCCAGCAGCGCCGGCAGGCAGACATTGTCCATGACATTCAAGGTGGGCAGCAGGTTGAAGTTCTGAAAGACCATGCCCACCACCTCGCGGCGGAAAAGGGTCAGATCCTTCTCCCCGGCCACGGCCAGGTTCCGGCCGGCCACCTCGAGGCGCCCGGCGCTGGGCCGGTCGAGCCCGGCCAGCAGCGAGAGCAGGGTGCTCTTGCCCGAACCGCTGACGCCCTTGAGCACCACCAGGGCCCCGCGCGCCACGTCCAGATCGATCCCGGCCAAGCCGGTCACCTCGGCGTCCCCAAGCCGGTAAACCCGCCTCAAGCAACGTGCCTTTATGATCGGTGCCTCGGTCATGGGAAAAGACAAATCCTAAGCAAGAAAGTGGCGCGCATCTACGGCGCCAGGTACCCCCGCGCCACCGATTCGTCGATGAGGGCCTCGGCATAGGCCCACAAGCGGGGGGCCCCGTCACGCATCGGGCGCATGCGCCGGCGCACCTGATCGCTGCAAACCCCATGGTGGCGCCACTGGCGCCCCTGGGTGTGAAAATTGTGAACCAGTGGTTGGAGCCGATCCAGGGCGACGGCAAAGCCCGCTTCGGGGGTCTGGCAGGCCTCGAATTCTTCCCACAGGCCCTGGGCCCACTCGGCCTGGTCCCCGGGCAGGAGGCTGAAAAGGCGTCCGGCCGCGGCCACCTCCCGCGCGTGCTGGTCCTGGCGGGCCTGCGGGTCATAGCAGTAGGTGTCGCCGGCATCGATCTCCACCAAGTCGTGGACCAGCAGCATCTGGACCACCCGGCCAAGGTCGAGGTCATCGTCGGGAGCGTATTCGACCAGCAAGGGGGCCATCACGGCGATGTGCCAGGAATGTTCGGCGGAGTTCTCCCGCCGGGTGCCGTCCATGAGCAGGGTCTGACGGTACACCTGTTTGAGTCTGTCGATTTCCACTAAAAATGCCAGTTGGCGATCCAGTCGGGGTACGTTTGCAATCATCACGAATTTCACCGTTTCATCAGGCGTCCGCATGCCGCCCTCGCCCCGTTGCAGCGGCAGGCGGGACAAGCGGCAAATCCGGGCGCGGACATGGGAGTTGCGGTAACGTGCGATGGCACATAGCACGGGTGGGCCGCAGCTCACAAGGTCGGATTTATCGGCAAGTGCTGAGGGGGTAATTAAAAGCTTGACGGACGAAACGGCGCCGTTTAGATAATGAGTCTTATCTCATATCTCCCCTGCCCGGCACGACCGGCCATCGTCATTGATGCGGCTCGCTGTCCGTGCAGCGCTGCGGGAGATCTAATCCAGATCCGTTGTCGTTGGAAAAAAAAGGGGGGGAAACATGTACCGGGGATTCCGGCGGCTTTCCACAAAGAGGATGTGGCTGGCAGCGGTGCTGCTGGCGGTGGCGGGCTTTGCCGCGCCGGTCCATTCTGCAGACCCTGTAACGCCGGGCTCCAGCCAGTGCGTCACCTGCCACACCAATCTCAAAGGGCTTATCCGACTCTGCTGGCAGGTGGAAAAAATCAAGCCGCAGCCCAAGACTTCGGCCGAAAACACCGGCGAGGGGTGAGGTGGCCCTCTGGCTCCGTTGGAGCTGTACGAAAAGATTTACGTCAAGCCGGACTTCCTGGAGACGGACCACGGTCAGATCGCCTGTGTCGACTGCCACGGCGGCGATCCCGATGATCCCGACTGGCAGACGGCCCACCGCGAGGTGGTGGCCGATCCGACCTTTCCGGACCCCGGTTCGGCTTGCGGCCCGTGCCACCCGGAAATCGCCGAGACGGCGGCCGGCAGTCTGCACTACACCATCGCGCCGCTCAGAGGCGCATTTGCGGCCCGCATGGACAACCCCTGCCCGGCGGCCCGGCAGACGGCGGCCAAGGCCGCCGAGACCCACTGCGGCACCTGCCACGCGAGCTGCGGCCAGTGCCATGTGAGCCGTCCGGACTACGTTGCCGGCGGGCTGCTGGCCAGGCACCATTTCAAGAAGACCCCGCCCATGGACAGCACCTGCGCCGGGTGCCACGGCGGCCGGGTGTCGGGCGAGTTCACCGGGGTCCGTGAAGACAGCGAGGCCGACGTCCACTACGAGGACGAAGAGATGACCTGCATGGCCTGCCACAAGGCCGAAGAGATACACGCTGCAGCAGGCGCCGGCGCCACCCGGCACACCCTGGTCCAGCGGCCGGCGTGCATCAAGTGCCACCCCGAAGCGGTTGCCGAGGATGCGCCCAACCGCGCCCACCGGCTCCACCGGGGCCGGCTCGCCTGCCAGGTCTGCCATGCCCAGGCCTACAAGAACTGCTCCAGTTGCCACGTGGGACGCGACAAGGAGGGCCTGGCCTTTTTCAAATGCCGCAAGACCGAAGTGATGTTAAAAATCGGCCTTAATCCGCAACCGGATGAAGCCCGCCCGGAAACCTTCGCGGTGGTGCGCCATCCGCCGGTTGACCCCAAGATGCTCGACCATTACCGCAAGGGCGTTCTCAACGCCTTTGCCAGGGTGCCGACCTGGAAAAGGGCCGCGCCGCACAACATCCGCCGCCAGACTGAGCAGAACCGCGACTGCAATAGCTGCCACGGCAACGCGGCCATCTTTCTCGGGCCGCAGGATATGGAGGACTGGGAGCTGAAAGCCAACGCCGCGGTGATCGTGCCGCGGGAACGGGTCCCGCAGCGGCTGGAAAACCCGGCCGCCGCAGCGGATCGATAAATGTCATTTCAAGACAGGAAAGGAAAGGAGCGCCCCATGAAAAAACAGTCGATGATCGCAGTGCTTGTTGCAACGATGGTGCTGGTCGCCGCATCCTGGGCCATGGCCGGATACGCCTACAAGTGCAACAAGGATCACCTGGGCGGGAATGTCGAACCGGCCGAGGCTTACAAGATGGTCCAGAAGGATCCGGGCCACACCTTCCTGGTGGACTGCCGCACCCGGGCCGAGTACCAGTTCGTAGGCCATCCCGAAGGGGCCGTGAACATCCCGCTGCGGTTCCTCTCAGCCAAGGTCGGCAAGAAGGGCTACACTGAGGTGGCCAACCCGGACTTCGGCAAGGTGCTCGCCGCGCGCTTCAACCCGGAAACCGACACCCTGATCTTCCTGTGCCGCAGCGGCAACCGGAGCTGTACCTCCTGCAACGAGGCGATCAAGGCCGGCTTTGCAGAAGACAAGGTCTTCAACCTGATGGGCGGCTTCGAGGGAGACAAGAACAAGAACAAGGACAGCGCCTTTCACGGCCAGCGCTGGGGAGGCGGCTGGAAGTACGAGGGGCTGCCGTGGACCTACAATATGGACGCCAAGCTGATGTATCCGCCCGACGTTGCACCTTGATGTGGCAGGTGGATGCGCCAGGCTCCGGCCTTCCCACGATCGGCAAACCTTAGTGGACGGCCGGTGCGGATGCGTTTATCGCCTGTTTGAATCCAGCGATCGCCCCTCAACCGCTGCAAGGCGGGATTTCCCCCGCCTTGCAGCGGTCGGCCGCCGGCCTTCCAACGATTTCCCGCCTGCATACCCCCACACCGCAAAAACCGGATCCGCCACCGGATCGGCCGGGTAGTACTTGTCCGTTGCCGGCCGTGGCCGGCCGCGCAGCGAATAGGTCTCCAGATCGACAAACCGCTTGGCCGCCAGAAAATACTCCAGTACCAGACCCGGCCGTTCGAATTCATGCAGCTCCGACCAGATCCGGATCGCCTTGGGGGCAAACCAGCGGTTGGAAAAGGTCACGATAAAAATCCCGCCCGGTGCCAGCACCCGGGCCGCCTCGGCGAAAACCGCCAGGGGATCGGCCAAATACTCCACCGAGACGGTGCAGACCAGGGCATCGAAACTGCCGTCATCGAAAGGCAGGCGCGGATCGCGGTTCAGGTCGTGAACCACACGGCCGGTCAGGCGGGGATTGGCCTCCAGCTCCACCCGGTTGAGACCGAGGCCGACGACCCGGGCGAATTCGACCGCTTCGGGCAGGTGGGAAGCCCAGCTGCTCATTAGATCGAGAACCCGTGCGCCCGCCGGCACCAGCCGCCGGTAGATGCCGGTAACGGCACGGATGGCCTCGTCGTCGATATGCTGAACCAGGCGCGGCTGGCGGTAAAAACCGCTGTCGTCAGAGACGTCCTCCCGCGCCAGGGCCCCGGGTCCCAGAAAATCGGTGGGCCGCCCGTTGGCACGGGCCTGAATTCCCGGCCCGGTGGCGAGCAGTTCGAGCCAGTCGTTGCAGGTTCCGCCCCGCTCGTCGAACTTCAGGCGGACGTCTTCGATGTCCGCAGCCACGCGCAAGGGCAGACCGGCTAAAGGGTGGTTGAAGTCAGCCCGGATCCCCCCCGCGCCCACCCCGGTGCAGCGAAAAGGGGTTATCGCCCCGGCAAAGACGCCCGGCAGGCCCTTGAGCATCCCGGCCGGATAGAACCGGCCGTAGCGCGGCACGATGGGCTCCCCGGATCGCAGCCGGCCGCAGATGCGAGCGGCAGGAACCCGGTGCACCCGGCTGTCGCTGGCCGCAGCGATAATCGAGCCGGCCGCAGCATCCACCTCCACCCGCTCTCCGGTCCAGCGGCCCATCAGAGCAGGGCCGAGTGGCGGCGGCAACAGGTCGCGCCAGAAATTGACCCGCGGCGCATGCAGCCCGTCCGTGTGGCGGATCCCGTGTTTTTCCCAGCCAAGCTCAAAAGTGATGCTGGCCAGGTTGTCGGTGTGGGTCATGAACATCCAGGGATTCCCTTTGTGATCGGTATCGGCCCAGCATTATTAAGCGATAACAATTATCGCTACGATAAGAACACATCGTTAGAAGGCAACCGGGAAAAAGGGAAGCATCGTACGGATCCGTCCGATCAGTCTGATACGTCGGATCCGCCCAGCCCGCCCGCGCGCGCCGCGACTTTTCTCATGTAGGCATCGATGTCGCACTTGCGCCGCAGACCGGCCGCGGTCATGGAGCGCACCTTGCCGAAGACCGGCCGCTCAGGCCAGGGCCGGTCGTGCTGGCCGAAGATCCAGGCCACACCGGCATAAGAATTGGGATCGCGCCCGTCGAGGAAATAGCGGTTGTTGAGCTCCAGCAGGGTTGTGAAGGCTGCCCGGGGGCTGTCAGACCAGGCCAGGACCTGCTTGCCCCAGTACATGCGCATGTAGTTGTGCATGAAGCCGGTGGTGCGCATCTCGGCCATGGCCGCGTTCCAGTAAGGATCGTGGGTCTGCCCGGCTTCAAGCTGGGCGGGCGTATAAAGGTGGGTCCGCGGGTCGGCCGCATGGACCGCCAGGGTCTCACGGGCCCAGGCCGGCAGGCTGTCAAAACCGTCGTAGGCCGAATTGTAGTGCACGAAGTTGAATGCCAGCTCGCGGCGCACCACCAGCTGTTCGATATAGGCGGCCTTGTCTGCCTCATCGCCCGCTGCGGCCCGGATGCGGCGGGCCAGCCAGACCGGGGAGATCTGGCCGAAGTGAAGATAGGGGCTCATCATCGAGACATCGTCGGTCTGGGGCTGGTTGCCGTGGGCTGCATAATCGCCCAAACCTCGCGCTATAAACCTCTCCAGGCGCTGCTGGGCCTGGCCGGTGCCGCCCTTGAGCCAGTGCGAGACCGGCGCCACACGCCCATCGACCTTCAACTTGGCCAGCAGCCCGCCAAGATCGGCCGGATCCTCCCCGGCCAGGACCATGTCCACCGACGGGCTGTCCAGGTCCACTTCCGGCACGGGGCGCAAAAACCGGTCTAGCAGGCCCATGATCTTGGGCCGCAGGGTGCGGGCGGCATACTCGGACTTGCCCGAGACGACCTCCACCGGCACCACCAGATCGGTTTCCACCTCGACCACCGGACAATCGGCCCCTGTCCCCACGGCCTGCCGCCAGCGGTGCTGGTGGCGCAGGTACCCCCGGTCGCAGACGATCAGGGCGGCCCGTTTTTCCAGATCGAGCACCACCCGTTCCGGATCCCCGATGCGCAGGACAAGGCGGATCCCTTTGTCGGCGAGCCGGGCCGCGGTGTCGCGCAAGCCTTCGAGCATGAAGGTGTAATGGCGAAGATTGGCCTCGGGATAGGCCCCGGTCAGCCCGAAAACCGCCACCAGGGGCAGGGCGAGCCGGTTGGCCTGGATCATGGCATAGGCCAGGGCAGGATTTTCATCGGCCCGCTGCGCCTGCTGCATCCAGTAAAGGACGAAATCGCCGGCTTTTGGCGGACGGTCATTCAGCAGTCGGGTGTGAAATTCCAAGGCGGCCTCCCGGGCCTGGCTACTTGGGCCGGGCCAGCGACAAAATCCGCTCGATCTTCTCTTTCAGCTGGGCAATGGTGAACGGTTTCTGGATAAAACCGTCACAGCCCCGGTCCAGCAGGGCCTGGGCCTCGCCTTCGAGGCTGTATCCACTGGATAGCAGCACCCGCACGGCCGGATCGATCCGCTTGAGACGGTCAAAGGTTTCGGTGCCGCTCATTTCCGGCATGATCAGATCGAGAATCACCAGGTCGATCATATCCCCCGATTCGGCCAAAAGGGCAACGGCCTGCTCCCCGTTTTGAGCCTCCACCACTGAAAAACCGAGGTGTTCGAGCAGGTCACGACCGATTTCACGCACGAAATCCTCATCGTCCACCAGCAGGATCGTCCGGATCTTTGAAGCGGCCGGTGCCGGTACGGACGGATCTTCCCCCCGATCGTTCATCGCCGGCAGGGATACGGTAAAGCAGGCCCCTTTTCCCGGCTCTGAGGAAACCTGGATATGGCCGCCGTGGCCCTTGACGATGCCGTAAACCGACGCCAGCCCCATCCCGGTGCCCCTGCCGCGATACTTGGTGGTAAAGAATGGTTCGAAGATACGGTCGCGGATCTCGGCCTCGATCCCCTGGCCGCTATCGGCCACGGTGAGAACCACCTGACCGGGTTCTGCGGATTGCCCGGCTTCGATGCGCGTAGAGACCGTCAACATGCCCCCCTCCGGCATGGCATCCGAGGCATTGGCACACAAATTCCATAGCATTTGGACCATCTGTGACCTGTCGGCCCAGACGATGGCCGCCGCTTCCACCAAATCGAGCCGCACCATGATATCCTTTCGCATGCGCGAGACGGCTTCGAGCGCTTCGCGCACGATCGGGTTGAGATCGATAAACCGGGCCTCAAATTTACCCTTGCGCGCATAACTGAGCAGCTGCCCGGTCAACTGGCGCCCGCTGAGAACCATCTCCTCGATCTTGGCAATCCGCGCCAGTTGGGGATGGTCAGGTTCCAGATCGAGCTGGATGAGGTTCAGGTGCCCGACGATCCCCATGAGTAAATTATTGAAATCATGAGCTATACCACCGGCAAGAGTGCCAATGGCCTCCAGCTTCTGGGCCTGCTGCAGCTTTTCGACGGCTTGGCCCCGCTCCAGCTCCAAACG
This sequence comes from Desulfobacterales bacterium, assembly GCA_963668645.2. Lineage (GTDB taxonomy): Bacteria > Desulfobacterota > Desulfobacteria > Desulfobacterales > UBA2174 > UBA2174. Next base: position 50,854 of record CAXXWC010000014.1, on the reverse strand, counting down.
TTTGACATCCGTAACGTCAAAGGCGATCTGAAGCCGAACCAAGCGGCCGTCGTTCCATTTGATAGCCTGGTCGTGGTTGACGTACCAGCGTCGCGTAACCGGATTGCGGCCTTCCCAGACGCAGACTCCGGTGGGCTTCCCCTGGCTGTCGATAAGCCGGCTGTTGGTGCAATGGGCGCAAGGTCCCTGCCCGCCGCGGAACACTTGCCAGCAGATGCACCCCTCGAGCGGATGGCCGAAATCCTCCTTCATCTTGCGATTCATGAAAAGGACTTCGTAGGTCTGCATGTCGGCCGCGAAAATATGGGCCTCGATGCTGTCCAAAACGATGAACAGCCCGCCTTGAATCTCGGCCAGGGTCTGCTCGACGTTGCGATGTTCGGTGATATCCCGGTTGTTGCCCAGCAGATAAAGCGGTTGACCGGCAGGATCCCGCACGATGGTCATTTGATCGCGGAACCAGCGATAGGTCCCGTCTTTGCAGCGCAAGCGATACTCGACGGTCTCGTTGCGCGGTATGGCGGAATCGGCGTCGAGCAGGGTTTGCAGGCAGGCATCGTGGCGTTCGCGGTCCTGAGGATGGATCAGACCGCCGACCTCTTCCCAGGCCATGCCGGCGACCTCCTCCTGGCTGTAGCCGAGGAGCCGGACGAAAGCGCGGCTCAGGTAGTCGTAAACCCCGGAGTGAAGATCGCGCCGGTAGAGGATATCGCAGGAATGATCGAGAATTTCCCGCAGCTCATCGGCCTGCATGCCGCAGCCTTGAACCCGGCCGCCCCGAAAGGATTGATCTTTCATGGCTCCCCGTTGGCCGCTCGAAGATCCTATCGACAACGGCCGCTTTGCGATGCCCATCGATCAGATTCAGCACCAACCGCCTTTATTACAGGCAGGTCGCGATTGATCGCCGAGCTGTGACAATTTTGTCAACTGATCGTAACTATAGTGCTTATCTTTAAAGGTCAAGCGGCCAGCGGCAATTCCATCGAGAATTGCGCTCCGGGTGCGACCACCCTTGACCGGCAGTGCCGCCGAAGGTATGGTGCGCCGTTCATGCAAACTTCACATCCGGAACATGGGTAAAATGCAAAGTCGAACACTGCGGGCCGATCTGATGCTGCTGGCCACCGCCGCCATATGGGGTTTTGCCTTCGTGGCCCAGCGGGTGGGCATGAACCACGTGGGGCCCTTCACCTTCAACGGGGTACGCTTCGCCCTGGGCAGCCTCTCGCTGCTGCCCCTGGTCTGGCTCGAAGGACGCCTTTCCCGCACTCTCCGGCCCCGAACGGCCGCCGCGGGCGGCATCGCTTTCTGGGGGCCGATTCTGGCCGCGACGGCCCTTTTTCTCGGCGCCTCGCTGCAGCAGGTGGGCCTGGTCTACACCACCGCCGGCAAGGCGGGTTTCATCACCGGTCTGTACGTTGTCATCGTTCCCATCATGGGCCTTTTGTGGCGCCAACGGCCGGATGCCGGCACTTGGATCGGCGCCCTGCTGGCCGCTGCGGGTCTCTACCTGCTCAGCGTCACCGAACAGTTCACCATCGCTTTCGGCGATCTGCTGGAGCTGGCCGGAGCCGTTTTCTGGGCCGGGCATGTCCTGATCCTCGGTTGGCTTTCGCCTCGGTTGCCGGTCATACGGCTCGCCTGCCTGCAGTACGCCGGCTGCGCCCTGCTCAGCCTGGCCACGGCCCTGGTTTCCGAAACCGTGACGCTTGCCGGAATCATGGCCGCCGCCGTGCCGATCCTTTACGGGGGGCTGGCGTCGGTGGGCATCGCCTACACCCTCCAGGTGGTGGCTCAAAAGGACGCCCCGCCGGCCCACGCCGCCATTTTGCTCAGCCTGGAGGCGGTCTTCGCCGCCCTGGGCGGATGGCTGCTGCTCGCCGAGACCTTGAGCTTTCGCAGCATGACCGGCTGTGCCCTGATGCTCGGCGGGATGCTGGCCAGCCAGGTGCACCTGTTTGCCAACGGGCTGCGCCGAGCGTCCCAACAGGCGGCCTGATCGGCCCTTTAAACTTTAAAACGGCCCCAGGAGCATCGATTGTACCGTTTTGTTCCCATCGGCCGGATCCGTTCCTGCTTCAAGGAAAAATTCGGCATCCCTCGCCAGCCGAACCTGGCCCCGGATGCGCGTGCCGTTCTGGAGCTCTACCCGCCCTACGCGCGCCCCGAAGCCCTGACCGGCCTGGAAGCCTTCAGCCACATCTGGGTCGTTTTTGTGTTCCATGCCCACCTGGATCGCGGCTGGCGCCCGACAGTGCGCCCGCCGCGCCTCGGCGGGAACCGGCGCCTGGGTGTTTTTGCCACCCGCAGCGGGTTCCGGCCCAATCCGGTGGGCATTTCGGCCGTACGCCTCGAAGGCCTGCGCCGGCTGCATGAAAGGGTGGAACTCGATCTGGCGGGGGTCGATTTTCTCGACGGCACACCGGTCCTGGACATCAAGCCCTACCTGCCTTACGCCGATGCCCATCCCCTTGCCACAGGCGGGTTCGCCGAGCAGGCCCCGCCTTGCGTGCCGGTGACGTTTGCCCAGCATGCCCGGGCCGCCCTGGCCCGCCTGGAAACCCGGGGGACGGACCGGCTCGCACCACTGATCGTTCAAGTGCTTGCCAGCGATCCGCGCCCGGCCTATTATGCCGCAAAAATGGACGGCCGGATCCACGGCCTGCGCCTCGACGATCTCGATGTCCGCTGGCGCAGGTCTGCGGAAGGCATTGAAGTGGTGGACATTGTCCCCATCCAATCTTCGTCGGACAAAGGGTGAACCCACGATGGCATCTTTTATTTGCATTCCGGTCTGCAGCCAGGCGAAAGGCGCTTGACGTGCCCGCCGCGACGACCTTTCTGGATCCGGCGGTGGCGGCATTCAGCCTCTGTGAAAAGATCAAATCCGGCCTGATCTGGGCCACTGCCTGTTTCCAGCAGGCCGTGGAACTTGAGGGGGCGGCCCGCCGCGGCGCGGTGGCCTCCTGCGAGGCCCTGCTCGCTTTGGTAATGGGCGAGGCCCTCGGGGCCCACCGGTTGACCGGAGACGCCTCCTGGGACGATGTGGTACGCGCCATGGACAAGGCCCGGGTCATGATCGGCTCGGGCGTCCCCCAGGAAGCCCCTTTTCACCTCACCCGCGCCCTGAGTCTGGTGGCCGGCATCTGCCAGCGCAGTGCCGAGCAGCTCCAGGCGCTGAAACGCCCCTGAATCCCCTGCGGTCCACTTCGATTCCGGCAAGGTCAAACCGGCCGGAAGAAAAAGGCATTGACCAGGGCCCAGGCCAGAACCGCCCCGGTGAGCAGCATCGCGGCCAGCCCCAGCAATCGATCGATGCGCGACGCGGCCCGGCGCTCGATGTATCCCAGCAGATGGGCCGCCGCCGCCCCGGCCGCCAAACCGCCGCCGTGGGCCCAGTTGTTGATCCCCGGCATCAGGCCGATGAGGATCAACCCCACGATCCAGCCGCTGGTCTGGCGATAGACGGCCTGCCCGTAGATCCCCCCGCGGCGCTTGCCGTAGTAAAGGGCGGCCCCCACCAGGGCACAGAGGCCAGCCGAGGCCCCGATGGTCAAAACGACCCCGGCCAGGTAGGAGGTCAAAAACCCCACCGCCGACCCGATGGTATAGATCACGAACATCCGGTAGACCCCATACTCGCGCAGGATCAACCGGCCGATCTGGTTCAGGGCGGCCATGTTGAAAAAAATGTGCAGCAATCCGCCGTGCAGGTACCCGGCCGCGATCAGCGTCCACCAGCGGCCCAGCCGATCGATGGGCAGGACCCCGCTGGCCCCCAGGCGCAGCAGGCTCCAGTTGTCGGGGGCCAGAAAAGTGAACGGGTTGGCGGAAAAATGGATCCGGCCGGCGCTCAAAAAAATCGTCAACGCGAAAAAAACCACGTTGATCCAGATCAGGATGCGCAGGAAATCATCGGGCGAATCGAGCCGCCGCAGCACGGCCCCCAGCGGCCGCATTCCTCCGGGGGCGGGCAGCCCGCAATAGGGACAAACCTTCTCGCTGCGGCCGATCAGGCGCCGGCAGCGCGGGCAAAGCATCGATCGTGGACTATTGGATGACATGGGCTCCGAGTCGAGTGTGCCGGGACCGCCGGATCGCGCCCCCGCTGTGGGTTGCTGGGGTCATCGGCCTATCTCTGCGCCACTGGAGGCCTGAACCTGCCCGAGCAGTTCGCGCGCATGGGCCAGGGTCTGATCGCCGATGGTCTCGCCCCCCAGCATCCTGGCAAGCTCCTCGACGCGCCCGGGCCCGTGCAGCGGTTCTATGGTGGTGCGGGTGCGCCCGTCGGCCACGGTCTTGACGATGCGGAAGTGATGATCGCCGAATTTGGCGATCTGGGGCAGATGGGTGATACAGATCAGCTGGTGGTGGCCGGACAGGGACTTGAGCTGTCGGCCCACCACCTCGGCCACGGCCCCGCCGATCCCGGCGTCGACCTCGTCGAAAACCACGGTTTCGAGGCTTGCTGTGGCCGCCAGGATCGCCTTGAGCGCCAGGACCACCCGTGAAAGCTCTCCCCCGGAGGCGATGACCGCCATCGGTTTCATGGTCTCGCCGATATTGGGCGCCATCATGAAGGTCGCCTGGTCGATCCCCATCTCGGTGATCAAGGCCCCGTCCACCGTCAGGTGGGGATCGTTGCGGGCCTCGGCCGGCGAACGCTCCAGGACCACCTCGAAGCGCGTGCCTTCCATGCGCAGGTTTCCCAGCACGGTCTCCACCTGCCGGCCCAGGTTCGCCGCCGCCTTACTGCGCGCGGCGGAAAGACGCCGGCAGGCATCGGCCAGGCGGACCGCGGCAGCCTCTATGGCGCTGCGGTTTTCGACGATCTCATCGTCCAGCTGATCCATCCCTTCCAATTCCCGGGAAATGGACGTCAGCCGGTCCAGCACGCTTTCCAGACTCCCGCCGTACTTTTTCTTGAGCCGCCTCAGCACTTCGAGCCGTTCTTCGACCTGCTCCAGGCGCTGTTCATCAATCTGGATGGTGCCCAGGCAGTCGCGCAGATCGGCGGCCAGATCCGTGATCAGCACCCCGATCTCATCGAGCCGCTCGACCATCTGGACCAGCCGCGTGTCGATCTCGGCGGCCCGGCCCAGGTCCTTACCCACGGCCGCCACCTGCTCCAGGGCCGAGCCGTCGGCACCGTAAAGCACCTCGATCCCTGCCCCCAGGGTCTGGATGAGGGTAGCGGCGTGGCGCAGACGGCGCCGTTCCTGGTCAAGCAAAAGATCCTCGTCGCGGGTAATGCCGGCCCCCTCGATCTCGCTGCGCTGGAAGCGCAGCAGCTCCATCCGCTCGGCCTGGCGCGTCTTGCGCGCCTCCAGGGAGCGGCGCGCTTCGAGCAGGGGCAGCAGTAGGCCGTGGTCCCGGGCCACCGCCTGGCGCAGATCCATCAACCCGGCGAACTGATCGAGGATCAGAAGATGCTGGTCCTCGCGCAGCAGCCCTTGGTGGGCGTGCTGGCCGGAAATGCTCGCCAAACTCTCGGTCAGGGCGTTGAGCACCGCCACGGTGGTCAGGTTGCCGTTGACATAGATGCGGTTGCCCCCGTCGCGGCGGATAACGCGGCGCACGACCAGCCCGTCAGCCGCCGCAAAGCCGTGCCGGGCCATGGCAAGACCTGCGGCACTGTCTGCCGGAACCTGGAACAAGGCCTCGAGTTCGGCGCTTTCGGCACCGGTGCGGATCAGCCGGTCCGAGGCCCTGGACCCGAGCAGGAGGCTCACGGCGCTGATGATGATCGACTTGCCGGCCCCGGTTTCGCCGCTGAAAATCGTCAGACCCGGCTGGAGCTGGATGCGCAGGTCCTCGATGATGGCAAAATTCTTGATCGCCAGTTCTTGCAGCATGAAATTTTCCCGCCTGTTGCGCGATCAAAACAATAATCAGCCTAACCCGTTCTGATAAAAGGCAATGTATGGCACAGCCGCCCGGGCTTGTAAAGCACCGGCACGCCGATCCGCCAAGACCGGCTCTTGCGTGGGCTGCCGCGAGGCGCTATAGCCCCGGAATCAAGGCGGACCCATGCGATCGGACGGATTCGACCGATCCGTCTGACCAGTCTGACCCGTCTGATTCAGGATAAGCGCATGCCGAACTCAAAACAAAGGCGATTCAGAATCTGCGGCCTCGTGCCGGCGCTGCTCTTGTGGGCGGCAGCCCCGGTTCTTGCGGCCGATCCGCCAGGAGACTGCCACCCGATCCGCATCGACGGAGCTGTGGTCTGCGCCGAACTGGCCGTGACCAACCCGGAAGTACTGAGAGGATTGATGGGCCGCACGACCCTGGCCCCCGGCGCCGGGATGCTTTTTATCTACGCCCGGCCCAAACGGCTGAGTTTCTGGATGAAGGATACGCCCCTGAGTCTGGATATCGGCTTTTTCGACGCCACCGGCGTACTGCGTGAGATCCATCCCCTCGCGCCCCTGGATCGGACGCCGGTGGTCTCGGCCGGCGACGGAATGCGTTTTGCCCTCGAAGTGCCCCGCGGCGGGTTTACCCGCGCCGGGCTGGAGATCGGCGCGCGCATGGATCTTGGCAGCGTGGATGCGGCCCTGGCGGCCCGCGGAGTCGATCTTTCGGTGCAGGTGCCGGCCAAAAAAGGATTCAAGCCATGACCAAACGCGCCTGGAAGCCGGGCACCATGATCTATCCCGTGCCCGCGGTCCTGGTCACCTGCGGCACCTGGACCGAGGGATTCAACATCATCACCGTGGCCTGGACCGGCACGGTCTGCACCGATCCGCCCATGGGCTATATCTCGTTGCGACCCGGGCGCTACAGCTACGAGATCATCCGCCGGCGCAAGGAATTTGTCATCAACCTGACCACCGCGGCCCTGGCCCGGGCCACGGACTGGTGCGGGGTCAAGTCCGGCCGCGAGGTGGACAAATTCCAGGCCCTCGGCCTGACCCCGGTCAAGGCCCAGAAGGTCGAGGCCCCGCTGATCGATGAATCGCCGCTGAGCATCGAGTGCCGCGTGCGCCAGATCCTGCCCCTGGGCACCCACCATATGTTTCTTTCCGAGGTGGTGGCCATCAACGCCGATGAGCGCTACATCGATCCGCGCACCGGGGCCTTCGCGCTTTCCCGGTCCAAGCCGATCTGCTACCTGCACGGGCGCTACTTCGCCCTGGGCAAGCTGGTGGGCACCTTCGGCTACAGCGTGCGCAAGCACAAATCCCAGGCCAAGCGGTCCAAGGCGGGCAAGGCGGCTATCGGCGGGCCGATCAAGGGTCAACCCACCGGTTAAGTGAATGATTTTAGATTACCTGCCACCAGGGTACGGCCAGCACGAGCTTCCAGTCACTGGACGGTGCCGCCAGAAGTTCGCGCCAGATCCCCGCACGGCCTGAACCGATCCGCTCGCGCCGGGTCAAGGGCCAAATGGTGACGTAGACGGCGCGGCCGGCCAAAGTTTCGCTGATGCGTTCCAGCATCAGCAGGTTGGGACTGAGCCTGAACGCGCAGGTCAAAGTCATCCATCGTCAAATACGAATCAGAGCAACCCGGGGTGGGAAAAACGAACTTCAAGAGGGGGGCTGTTTTTCAGCGTCCAGCACCTGGCGCAGGATCTTGTCCAGTTCGCGCAGGATGATCGGCTTGAGCACGAACCCCCTGATGCCGATGGCCTCGGCCTTTTCCCGGGTCATGTTCTCGCTGTAGCCGGTGCACAAAATCACCGGCAGATCGGGACGTATCTCCAGAATACGCTGGGCCAGGGTGTCGCCGGTCATGCCCGGCATGGTCATGTCGGTGATCACCAGATCGAAGGCCTGCGGATCACGGCCAAAATGGTCCAAGGCCGCCAGGCTGTCGCTGAAGGCCGCGACCTGGTAACCGAGCCGGCCGAGCATCTGCTGGTTGATGTCCACCTGAAGGGGCTCGTCGTCCACGAAAAGGATCCGTTCAGTGCCCACCCGCAGCAGAGAGGACTCCTTCGGCGCGGCCTTGGTTTCCACCACAATCACCGGCAGAAACACATCGAAAATCGAGCCTTGCCCCGGGATGCTTTCCACCACGATGGTCCCGCCGGCCTCCTGGATGATCCCGTGGGCCACTGACAGGCCCATCCCGCTTCCGTCGGTTTTGGTGGTGAAAAAAGGATCGAAGATCCGCCCGACCAGCTCCGGGGGGATTCCCCTCCCGGTGTCGCGCACCCGCAGTCTCAGGTAGCGGCCCGGAGCCAGATTGGGGTGGAGGGTGGCCAGGGCCGGATCGAGATCCATGGAGGTCAGACCGACCTCCAGTTCGCCGCCGTTTTCAAGCATGGCATGCTGGGCGTTGGCCGCCAGATTCATCAGGACCTGGTGCACCTGGGTGGGGTCTGCCATCACGGTGTCGTCGCTGACGATCTGCTGGCGGATGGTGATGGTGGCCGGCAAGGTCGCGCGCAGCAGCTTGAGCGCCTCCTTGACGATGCTCTTGACCTGCACCGGCCTGGGTTCCTGCGAGTTCTGTCGGCTGAAGGCCAGGATCTGCTTGACCAAGTCGCTGGCCCGGTCGCTGGCCTTGAGCACATTGAGCAGACTGCGCCGGGTCGGGCTCTCGGCGGGAAGGTCCTGGAGGGAGATCTCGGTATAGCCGATGATGGCCGCCAGGATGTTATTGAAATCGTGGGCAATCCCGCCTGCCAGGGTCCCTATGGCTTCCATTTTCTGGGCCTGGCGCAGTTGCGCCTCGATGAACAGTTGGCGGCTGATGTCGCGCATGACCGAAACGTAGCCGGTGATCCGGCCGCGGCTGTCGCGAATGGGGCTGATGCTGGCGTCCTGCTCGACCTGGCGGCCGTCCTTGCAGCGGTTGATCAGGCGTCCGGTCCAAGCCTTTCCGTCGGCAACGGTTTGCCACAACTGCTGATAAAATTCCCGCTCATGGCGAACGCTTTTGAGAATGGAAGGGCTTTGGCCGACAACCTCCTGGCGGGTGTAGCCGGTGATCCTTTCAAACGCCGGATTGACATACAAAATCGTCCCTTCGGCGTCGCTGATGATGATATCCTCGGTGGCCTGCTCGACAGCCGTGATGAGCCGATCGCGTTCCGCCTCGGCCTCCTTGCGCCAGGTTATGTCGGAGGCGGCGCCGATGGCGCCCAGGATCCGGCCGTCCTCGCCGCGCAACGGCGCCTGGCGGACTTCAAAGAGCCGGTCGCCGATGGCGATGTTGCGGGTGAGCACCTCGCCGGCCAAAGCGCGCTTGGCGTCGTCGATGCCCAATGGCAGATCGACGCAGACATCGACCATGGACCGCCCCACCAGCTCAACGGATTTGAATCCCAGAGCCTCGAGCCCCTTGCCGCCGCAGAAGGTAAAAACACCATCGGTATCCAGGGCCCAGAGGATGATGGGGGCATGGTTGATCACGGTGCGCAACCGATTTTCATCCAGTGCCGCCGGGGCATCTGACCCGCCCGGGAAAACCGCCTGAGAAGAAGACGTGGAATCGTGCGAGTTCGTCATGGTTACCGTTCCACGGCCCGGCACTGGCCGGGCGGAATCTGGAATCGTTTAAGTCTGCCAAGCCCCCACAAAACCGGTCCACCCTGCCCGGTGGGCGCCGGCGGTCCCGGCGCTGCGGGGAACGGGGTTAATGCTGCGCAAATCCCAGTTCGAAAGCCGCCAGGTTCATCTCCACAAAATCCGCCTTGGTTCGGGTGCGAATGGTCTCACGGACCGTGTCGGCGCTCAGGGGCAGGACCCCGGCGCGCAGCAACCCGCCCAGCAGGACCATGTTCACCGAGAGGATGCTGCCGGCCTCCTGCGCCAGGGCCACGGCATCAAAGGCGATCAGGCGGGCCACCCGCGAACGGATCAGCCCTTGCAGGTGGTCCAGGTCAGGATAGGCGCCCTTTCCGATGGCCACCGTAAACGGGGGCAGAGGCGCGAGGTTGGTGATCACGGTGGTTTGCGGATTGCATTTGTTCAGCGCCCGCAGGGTCTCCAGCGGCTCGAAGCCCACCACCACGTCCGCTTCCCCGTCACTGATGACGGTGCTGCGGGCGTCGCCGAAGACCAGGGCCGATTCGACCACCCCGCCGCGCTGGGCCATTCCGTGAATCTCGCTCATGCGCACCGGCACTCCGGCCGCCACAGCCGCCTCGCCAAGCACCTTGGAGGCCAAAAGATTCCCCTGTCCGCCCACCGCTACGATGATCAATCGGGTCGTTTCCATGTTTTTCAGTTTCCAGTTTCCAGATTCAAGAGTTTTTGACCGGCACGATGGCGTGCTCCGGACAGATCTGGGCGCAGACGCTGCACCCGGTGCAAAGCGCGGCATCGATGCACACCTTCTCGCCGTCCAGATAGAAGGCCGGGCACCCCAACAGGTTGATGCAGTCGCGGTGGTTGCGGCACTTTTCGCCCACCCTGAAAGCCTTGGCCCGGGGCCGCTTGAGGCTGCGGGCGTAAAGGGCGCACAGCTCCTGGCTGATGACCACCGAAACCCCCTGAAAGGCGATCGCCTCGCGGATGGCCGCCACGCTTTTTTCCACCCGGTAGGGGCGCACCACCGCTACGTGGCCCACCCCCAGGGCGCGCACCACCGCCTCGATGGAAACCCGGCCGAAGCCTTGCATCCCCAGCGCCGCCATGTCCACGCCGGGATTGGGCTGATGGCCGGTCATGGCGGTGGTACCGTTGTCCAGAATCACCAGGGTGATGTCGTGGTTGTTGAAAACCGCGTTGATCAGGCCGGGAATTCCAGAGTGGAAAAAAGTTGAATCGCCGATAAAGGCGATGACCTTCTTGCCGGGGGTGGTGGCGGCAAAGCCGCAGGCCGTACCGGCCGAGGATCCCATGCAGACAAGAAAATCGCCCATGGAAAGGGGGGGTAAAAACCCGAGGGTGTAACAACCGATATCCGTCGGGCATATGGTCTCGAAGTCCTCGGCAGCTTTCTTGACCGCATAGAAGGTGGCCCGATGGCTGCACCCGGCACAAAGGTTGGGCGGCCGTTGCGGCAGGTCGGGCACATCGCTGCGGTCAACCGTGCGGTCACCGGGCGGCTCCAGACCGAAGTAGACCGCCATGCAGCGGCGCACCAGAGCCGGGTCGAATTCGTAAAGACGGGAGAAGAGATCGGCGCCTTTGCCCCGGATCGGCACGGTGATGCCCGAGGCCTGGGCCGCGGCGCGGGCACCTTCCTCAAGATAGGGCTCCCCTTCCTCGACCACCAGAACCCGTTCGCATCCGGCCACAAAATCGGTGATCAAACGCTCGGGCAGGGGGTGGGAAAAACCGATGCGCAGGGTCCGGACCCGCTCGGCCAGATTCAGGTCGGCCACCGCGTCCAGGACGTATCCGTGGCTCACCCCGTTGCAGATCACACCCCAGGTGCCGCTGCCCGTGACCTGGTTGAAGGGCGAAGCCTCGCTCAAGGCGGCGGCCTTTTCATAATTTTCCAGCAACTTGACGTGGAGCCGGCGTGAAACGGCCGGAACCGTCACGCACCGCATCGGCTCCTTGACGAACTTGCCCCGGGTCCGCCGCTGGCCCAGAGAACCGAGGGCCACCGGAGCGGTGCTGTGGTTGATGCGGGTTGTGGTGCGAAACAGGACCGGTTCGCCCAGCTGCTCGGACAGTTCGAAGGCCGCGGCCATCATCGGCCGGGCCTCTTCCACCGAAGATGGCTCGATCATCGGCAGTCCGGAAAGCTTGGCGTAGTAACGGTTGTCCTGCTCGTTCTGGCTCGAAAACATGAATGGATCGTCGGCCGTGACGATCACCAGTGCCCCGCTGACCCCGACGTAGGCCAGAGTCATCAGGGCATCGGCCGCCACGTTGAGCCCCACATGCTTCATCACGCACATGGCGCGCAACCCGGCATTGGCCGCTGCGGCCGCCATTTCCATGGCCACCTTCTCGTTGGTGGCGTATTCGAAGGTCAGATCGGTTTCGCGCGAAATCTGAAACAGATGCAGCGCGATCTCCGAGGACGGGGTCCCCGGATAGGTGCTGGCCAGGGCCACCCCGGCCTCCAGGGCCCCGCGGGCGATAGCCTCGTTGCCCAGCATCAGCATCTGGCGGCCGGGCGCATCGGTAAGCAGTCGGTGCATGATAGTATCCTCAAAGTTCAATAGCGCCGCCGGTGGTCTCATGGATGCACCGCGGGACGATCCCCCGGCAATCCGCCGCCCCCTGGCGCGCGAAAAACGCATCCTTTCCGGCGTTTCGGTTTTATAGCAACAGGATCACCGGCGTGTAAAGCACCTTGCACGGCTTTGAAAACACTTTACAACCTCCAGGCCATGCTCTAAGGTGCGCCCATCAACCGCTTGTGAGGATAACAGACCATGCAACCCCATCGGACGCTCGTGCTGGCTACACGCAACCCGGGCAAAACCGCCGAAATCATCGACCTGCTCAAGAACTTCCCCATCACCATAAAAAACCTGGACGACTTCGGTCCCATCCCCGAGGTGATCGAGGACGGCGCCACCTTCGAGGAAAACGCCTACAAGAAGTCCAGCCAGACGGCCCGGGTGCTCGGACTGCCCGCCATGGCAGACGATTCGGGACTGGTGGTGGCCGCCCTGGACGGGGCACCGGGGGTTCTTTCGGCCCGCTACGCCGGCCCGCAGGCCGCGGACACCGATCGCTGCCAGCGCCTGCTGGCTGACATGCGCGGGCATGACGACCGCCGGGCGGCCTTCGAGTGCGTCCTTTCCATCGCCGTACCCACGGGGCCGGCGTTGACCTACGAAGCGCGCTGCGAAGGGCTGATCAGCACCGAGCCGGCCGGCGCCAACGGTTTTGGCTACGATCCGGTCTTTTTTTACCCTCCCCTGGGCCGCACCTTTGCCCAACTCAGCATGGCGGAAAAAAGCCGTGTCAGCCACAGGGGGCTGGCGCTGCGCGAGCTGCGCAGTGAATTCGACAAAGTTTTGCAGTGGATCGATATGCAGATGCCGCCCCCTGTTCGACTGGGATGCACCCACGGTCCCTGAACGGCGTCTAGCCGCATCTGTTATTTTTCAGTGGACACCGGGCCGCACGCCATTTTTCAAGCCGCAGCATTGCAGGCCCGCAAAACGATACACAAAGGAGAAAGACGATGGTCAAGGCCAGGACCTATGACATCGCGCAGGCCATCGGCGGCATTGAGACCCCCGAAGCGGCCGACGCCCTGTTTCGCGAGACACTGAACCCCGAACATTTCGAACGCATGCAACGGATCCAGACCCCGGAGGTACGCATCAAGGTGGCCAACGCCATCGCCCTGTGCCGGCCGGACCGGGTTTTCATCAACACCGGCACCGAAGCCGACCGGGCCTTCATCCGCCAGCTGGCCATCGACAACGGCGAGGAGAGGGCCCTGCCCATACCCGGCCACACGATCCACTACGACCTCAGGGAGGAGCAGGGCCGGATCATCGACCGGACCTTTTACATCGTCAATCCCGACGAGGAAGTCAGTTCCCTGGCCAACAAAATCCTGCGCGACGAGGCCCTGGAAGACGTCCGCGAGAAAATGCACGGGATCATGAAAGGCGCCACCATGCTGGTGGGCTTTTACAACCGCGGCCCCATCGGGGCCCCGGTCTCCAATCCGGCCCTGGAGATCACCAGTTCGGCCTACGTCATGCACAGCGCCGAAATCCTTTACCGCAACGCCTTCGACCATTTCGACGCCGAGGTGGCCGACCTGGGGCACCTGTATACCAACATCCACAGCCAGGGGCCCAACCGGCCCGAAGACCTGCCCAATGCCCGGGTCTACATGGACCGGGCCGACCGGACCACCTACAGCTGCTTTTGCACTTACGCCGGCAACACCCTGCTCCTGAAAAAAGGCAACCACCGCTTCTCGGTGGACCGGTCGGTCTACCAGCGACTGGGCAGCGAACTGGCCGAGCACATGTTCATCACCGGCATCGACGGCCCGGGGGGGCGCACCACCTGGTTTGCCGGGGCCGCGCCCAGCGGCTGCGGCAAAACCACCACGGCCATGGCCGGCAACCATTTTGTCGGCGACGATCTGGCCCAGATGTGGATCGCCGCCGACGGCACGGTGCGCTCGATCAACCCCGAGTGCGGGATTTTCGGCATCGTGGAGGATGTCAACTGGGACGGGGACCCGCTGCTGATGGAAGTGCTGCGCAAACCGGGCCACGAGGTGATCTGGTCCAACGTGCTGATCGATGAAAACGGCGTGCCCCAATGGACCGGCAACGGCGAGCCGATGCCGGTCAAAGGCGTCAACTTCCAGGGACCCTGGGAGGCGGGCATGGTGGACGCCAAGGGCAAGCCGGTGCCGATCTCCCATCCCAACGCGCGCTGCACGGTCACGGCCCGGGCCCTTTCCAACTGCTCGGACAAGCTGGAGGATCCGCAAGGTGCCGACACCCGGGTGATCACCTACAGCGGCCGGGACAGCGACACCATGCCCCCGGTGTGGGTGGCCAGGGAGCCGGACTATGGGGTGGCCATCGGGGCCTGCATCGTTTCAGCCTCCACCGCCACCGAGGTGGGCGCCACCGGCGTCAAACGGGCCCCCTGGGCCAACGCGCCTTTTATCCCCGGCTCGCTGGGCGACTACATGGACGCCCAGTTCAAGTTCTTCGGGTCCGGTCAGATCGCCGACGACAAGCGCCCCATCATGGCCGGGTTGAACTATTTTCTGACCCACGAGGCGCGGGGCGGCACGGGGCGCCGGCTCCTGGGTGAAAAACGCGACGTCAAGGTCTGGATGGCCTGGCTTGAACGCCGGGCCCACGGCGATGTGGCGGCCATCGATACGCCCATCGGATATCTGCCCCTTTATGCGGACCTGAAGGCACTCTTTGGCCAGATCATCGCCAAGGATTACCCCCTGGATCTTTACCACAAGCAGTTCTCCCTCTACCTGGACAACATCCTGGCGCGCATCGAGATGCAGATCGGCGCCTATCGCAAGGAGCACAAGATTCCGACGCGCTTTTTCGAAATTCTCTTCGAACAGCGCGGCGGGCTGCTGGCCCTGCGCCGGGTGTTCGGGCCGGTGGTCACCCCCGAACAGTTGGCCGGAACTTGCTGAACCCCGCCGGCTCGCAACGGCCACCGGTACTGCGCACCGTTTTTTCGGGCCGCATGCTGGTGGCCTTGCTCATGGGGTTTTCCTGCGGCCTGCCCCTGCTGCTCACCGTCACGGTGCTCCAGGCCTGGATGACCGAGGCCGGAGTGAATCTGGCCCTCATCGGCCTGATGGCCCTGGTGGGGCTGCCCTACACGCTCAAGTTTCTCTGGGCCCCGGTGCTGGACCGTTTCAGCCTTCCGGTTTTGGGCCGCCGGCGCGGCTGGCTCCTGGCGGCCCAGATGGCCCTGGCCTTTGCCATCGTCCTGCTCGGGTTCACCGATCCGCACCACCACCCCTGGCAGGTGGCGGTCGCGGCCCTGCTGGTGACTTTTCTTTCCGCTTCCCAGGATATCGTGGTGGACGCCTACCGGCGTGAGGATCTGGCCGATGCCGAGCTCGGTCTGGGCGCCTCGCTCTACGTCAACGGCTATCGGCTGGGGATGCTGCTCGCCTCGGGCGGCGGGTTGATCCTGGCCGACCACATCAGTTTTCGCGGAGTCTATTTGGTGATGGCGGTCTGCATGCTGCCGGGCATCGCCACCACGCTCTGGTGCCGCGAACCGGAAATGAGCGCCGGCCGGCCGGCCACCCTGCGCGAGGCGGTGGTCGAACCGCTGGCCGAGTATTTCCGGCGGCCGGGGGCCTTGTGGATCCTGGCCTTCATCCTGCTCTATAAAATCGGCGACTCCATGGCCAGCGCCATGACCACCCCTTTTTACCTGGAAATCGGTTTTACCAAGACCGAGATCGGCACGGTGGTCAAACTTTTCGGGTTCTGGGCCACGGCGGCCGGCACCCTGGCAGGGGGGCTGCTCATGCTGCGCTTGGGGATCGGCCGCAGCCTCTGGGTCTTCGGATTTTTACAGGCCCTTTCCACCGCCGGGTTCGCCTGGCTGGCACACACTGGTCCGAGTCTGGCCGGACTCGGGGCGGTGATCGGCTTTGAGAACCTCACCGGCGGCATGGGCACGGCCGCCTATGTGGCCTTCATGGCCAGCATCACCCATAAGAAATTCACCGCCACCCAGTACGCCCTGCTCAGCAGCCTGATGGGCATCCCCCGGGTGATGGCCGCCGCCCCCACCGGGGCCATGGCCCGCTGGCTCGGCTGGGAAGCCTTTTTCATCGCCTGCGTGCTGCTGGCCGTTCCCGGAATGCTCCTGCTGGTCAAGTTCGCCCCCTGGCGGAATACGGGCAATGGATTGTCCGTTTAGGATCCTGTATTATATTCTTGTACCGTAGCTCCACCGGCCCGTTTCTTGGCGCGTACAACAAAATCTTCAGGTACCTGACAACCATTTGCCATGCCGAAAAAGAAACCCATCCCAGTCCCTGAATCCCCCTGCCCGACCATGCCCACCGGCCGGGATCTGGATCAGGCCCGCCGGCAGATCGTGCGCCTGGAAGGAGATCAGGCCCTGGCCCGGATCCTGGAAGCGCCCCTGCCCGCCACCTTGGTCCAGTCCTTCGACGAGGTCGATTTTCATATTCTGATCCACGAAATCGGACCAGCCGACGCCCTGCCGGTCCTGGCCCTGGCCTCAGACGGCCAACTCCAGTACCTCATCGACGCCGAATCCTGGAGCCGGGACCGGATAGACAACGCCGCCCTGACCCGCTGGCTGGCCATGATGGTGCAGGCGGACTCGGCGCGCATGGTCCCCTACCTCGTCCGCCGCCAGCCCGGGCTGATGCGCCACTGGCTCTGGCTCAATCTCGAGGTCCTCGTGCGCCAGCACGACCAGGACCCCGACGAATTCGGGGACGACTGGTTTTCCCTGGACAACGTTTTTTTCATGCGCATCCTGCCGGATCCGCCCCCCGACTCCGCCGACGGCGAAATGCTGGAGGACCGCGAAGGATTCATCCACGACCTTATCGAGCGCCTGGCCGACCATGACTATACCTATTTCCGCGACCTGCTGATCGAATCGACCGGCATCGTACCGGCCGAAAACGAAGAGGCGGCCCTGCACCAGCGCACGGTGCGCCTGGCGGAAAAAGGGTTTCTGCCCTTCGAGGAAGCCGTCGGCGTCTATCAACCGCTGCGCCCGCAGCAGTTAACCGCCCGCGAGCCCAAGCATTTCCAGTGGCGCGATGAGAACGACCGGCTGCTGCCCGTGCCCTGCCATGCCGCCGGGGCCCTGCCTTCAAGCGGCGTCTTTGCCCAAGCCCTGGCCCGGATGGCCGCCACGGAAAATCTGGAAGAGATCGAAGCCGAATTCGCCGGGCTCTGCAATCAGATCGCCGTGGCCGACAGCAGGATCGTACGCCGGCGCGAGGACGTCGCCGCCATGGCTCGTAAGGCGGCCGGGTACCTGGACCTCGCCCTCGAGGTGCTGGCCCAGGATCAGGGGCAGGTGGACCTAAACGCCGCCGCGGCCCTGATCCGGCGCCACGCCCTGGGCGATATTTTCCGGGTCGGCTACGGCAAGGCCCTGGCACTCAAATGGGAAGCCGATGCCTGGCAGCACCGCAGCTGGTACCGAGCACAGGGTTTGAAGCTGGCTTTCTGGGACGAATCCGGGATGGGGGTTCTGGGCGGCTTGCTGATCAAACGGCCCCTGTTTTTCGACAACTACGCCACCGGCGTCCTTTACCGGGAATTTGCCACCCTGGCGGATACCCAGTGGACCCGGTGCGCCCTGGAAAACATCATGGCCATAGACGGCCTTCTGGCAAAATGCGATCTTCCCGGCCCGCCGGCGGCCGCCGTGCGGTCATTGACCTGGAAAAATCTGCTCCTCACCTTGTGGGCCCAGGAGCGCGAGGGGCTTGACGGCCGGGACCTCGGCATCCCGATAGCGGCTCTGCGCAGCTTTCTGGGCGGCATGTGGACCGCCCGGGGCAAAATTCGCGCGGCCGAGCGGCGCGATTTTCTGCTCTGGCTGGCCCGGCTCAGCGGCCAGCCGGCCGAGGCTCTGTCCGCGAACCTGGCCGCCGTTCTGGAAGACCTGTTCAAAGAACTGGAGGCCGAATACGGCCGGGTGGACACCCGCCGGCTCGACCGGCGCCTGACGCGCCTGTTCGTGCTGGCCTGAGCCACCGCAGGCACCACGCCGAACCCGAGGTCCGGGATCATCCATGCCCGGTCCGCCCCCGCACTGCCGGGCCGGCGTACCGGGCCGTGGCGCAGAAAGCGATTTACATGTTTGACGTTGTCCCCGCAGTGGTGCGCATCTTTCTGGTCTTCGGGCTGGTGCTGGCCGGAATCCGATTCAAGCTGTCCCTGGGCAGCGCCTTTACCCTGGGCGCCTTGGCCCTGGGGATCATCTTCGGCATGCCCCTGACAGCCATCCTTACGGCAGCGGCAAAGGCCCTGGCCGATCCCAAGACCCTCTCTCTTGCCGTGATCGTCTGCATGATCCTGGTCCTGAGCCACAGCCTGGAGGTCTCGGGCCAGATGGAACGCCTGCTGGAGCGCTTCCAGGGCCTGATCGCCAACCCGCGGCTGAACATCGTGATCTTTCCGGCCCTGATCGGACTGCTGCCCATGCCCGGGGGGGCGATCTTTTCAGCCCCCATGGTCAAGCGCATCGGCCAATCGGCGCGCCTCTCAGCAGGCCAGCTCAGCTTCATCAACTATTGGTTTCGCCATGTATGGGAATACTGCTGGCCCTTGTACCCGGGTGTCTTGCTCGCCACGGCCCTGGCCCGCATCGATCTGTGGGGCTTCGTACTGGCCCTCTGTCCCCTGACCGTCGTGACCGCCGGGAGCGGATACCTTTCACTCAGGCGGATGATGCCTGCCGGGCCACGGACACAGCGGCACAAGGGGGTTGCGCCGGTCCGGTTGACGCCTTTTATCCGGGAACTGACCCCAGTGCTGATCGCCATCATTCCCGGAATCGTGTTGGGCAGCGTCCTGAGCCGGCTGCTGAACGGGCCGGCCGCCGGGGTGGCCAAGGAGCTGGGACTCATCGCGGCCCTTGCGGCCGCCGTCTTCTGGGTGTGGCACGTCAATCGGGTGCCGGCGGTGGAACGGCGCCGGCTCGTGATCCGCAGGGACATGCTGAACATGGCCTACATGGTGGCGGCGATCCTGGTCTTCAAAGGGGTTTTGCTTGAGAGCCGGGCGGTGGACGCGGTCAGTACGGAGCTGCTGAGCTGGCATATCCCGCTGTTGACCGTCACGGTGGTGCTCCCCTTCATCGTGGGGTTCGTGGTGGGGATTACCATCGCCTTTGTCGGCGCGACCTTTCCCATCCTGATTTCCCTGATCGCGGCCTACGGGGCCGGCGATCAGACCCTGGCCTACCTCATGCTGGCCATGGCCGGCGGCTTCGCCGGAGTCCTGCTCAGCCCCCTGCACCTTTGCCTGGTGCTGTCCAACAGCTATTTCGGCACCGGCCTTGGGCCGGTCTACCGGCACCTGGCCATCCCCTGCCTGGCGCTGCTCACGGCTTCTTTGGGGTATTTCTTCTGTTTGGCCGGATGGAAATAGTCGCCCTGCCGGGGCCGGCCCCCGAATAAGAGCCGATCCACGGCCCTGGCCGCGTTCGGCCGCCGCAACATCCCCACTGGCGCTCAGTAGGCATACACGAACCGGAACCAGGTCGAATTGCCCGCCGGTCGGTTTTCCACCGCCGTTTCAAACAGGCTCTTGAGCGTGAAGGACATGTTCTTGTAGCCATACTTGACCACCGGACCGATGGCCAAAACCCGGCCCTTTTCGTCGGCCACGTCGGCACCGTCGATTTCGTCGTCGGTGGTCTGCTGGTAAAAATATCCGGCCAGCCCGGCGGTCCAGCCGCCGGCAAAGTTGTAGCCTGCGGCAAAATCACAGTGGAACTCCTGGCCGGGCGCCAGGTCCACCGTCCGGCCGGTGCCCGCATCCAGGTAGTCGTCGTTGGTGGTGGAAAAATCATACATGAGCTTCAAGGAAAGATCGATCGGACCGTCGAGATAGCTCAGCCCGAAGGCCGGCTCGAAGGTCCAGACGTTGTTGCCCGGGTTGATCGGTTCGTCGTTTTTATCATACCGCCCGACGGGCAAAAAGAAATCGAATCCCAGAACCCAGTGGAATTTGGAGCCGTGCCAAGACAAAAGAAGCGGATCGACGATGATGTCACCCAGGCCGGAACGCGAACCGCTCAACGCATCGAAGGGGGCACCGAAGTCGAAATCCATGTCCAGATAGGAGATCAGGGTCTGGAAGGCGTAGTTGCCCCCCAGGATCTTGAAATCGGTCACATGCACGGCGCGAATCACGTTGGCCCAGATGCTGATCTCGACATCGGCGAGAGGGCCGCTGCGATAGTTGTCGCCGCCATTGTCCTTGCAGCGGTCGGCGCTGTAATAGTTGGAGTAAAACATCAGATAGGTGCCCGGCGGCGGCAAGGCACCGGCCATGAAATCCTCGGCGCCGTTGGGGTAGGCCCCCGAGCCGCCAGCCCACGCGGCCGGAGTGATACAAAGGGCGACCACTGCCACCAGAACGAACAGGAACCTGCGCATTACGAGACCTCCTTGGGGTTCATGGGAACGAGGCCGCCCGGTTCACCGGCAAAACTGCCCCCGGGCGGGGTTGCAGCTGGTGCTCAAGGTTTTTTGGGCAGACGACCGGATATCCCGGCGATTGAATTGTCACTATGGAATTGGCGGTGAGTCTAGGTCAATGGGGTAAGGTTGTCAAGACAAATTAAGCGCCCTCCAGCGGTCCCTCGCTTCGCTGGGCGCCGGGCCGGCGAAGTCCGTCACGTGGCCGGTTCAAAGCAGTGCGGTGACGTCGGCAGCCTTGGGAAAAAGGCCGATCAGGCCGCCGGTATGCAGGAACACTACGCGCCGGCCGAAAAAGTCCGGCGCGGTCCGAAGCCGATCGACCATGCCGAAAAAAGCCTTGCCGGTATAGACCGGATCCAGGACCATGCCTTCCGAGCGGCAAACCCTGGCGATGAGCGCCAGCTCCTCGGGCCGCGAAAGCGCATAACCGCGGCCCACGTACCCGTCGAGGATCTCCAGGTCCTGCTCGCGGTGAAAATCGACCTCCAGGCCGTAGCGATGGATGGCCGCATTGCAGATATCTCCTTGAACCCGCATGAAGTAGGCCCGGTCGTCGCAGACGTTGACCCCCACCACGCGAAGATCGAGTCCCAGGATGAGACGGCCCAGGACCAGCCCGGCCCCCGTGCCCCCCGAGCCGGTGGCGTGAACAACGGTGGTCGGCCGGATCGGGCCCCCGTCCAGCCTGGCCAGGTCTGCGGCCAGTTCGGCCATGGCCCGGATATAGCCCCAGGCACCCAGCGCGTCCGAGGCCCCTTCCCCGATGATAAAGGGCCGGTGTCCGGCTGCCTTGAGCCGCCGGGCCTCAACGGCGAACTCGGCCTCGCGCCAGCGGTACTGCTCCGGGGAAATCCAGACGATACGCGCCCCGGCCATGCGATCCAGCAGGCTGTTGGCTTCCAGGGGAGGCGGCTGCTTGGGATCCGCAATCCGCAGCAGCACCACGCAGTCGAGCCCCAGGCGGGCGGCGGCCAGGGCAGTGGCCCGGCAGTGGTTCGACTGGACCCCGCCGCAGGTCAGGACCGTGTCAGCCCCCTGGGCAAGGGCCTCGGCCATCACGTATTCGAGCTTGCGGATCTTGTTGCCGCCGGTTTCGGCACCGGTATGGTCGTCGCGCTTGACCCACAGGTCGAGGCCCAGCTCCTTTCCGATACGGGTCAGGGGTTGAAGCGGGGTCGGACCGTGGACCAGGCTGATCCGCGGCGGAGCCAAGGCGTCGATGCGTTCTGCAAAGGAGTTGGCAGACTCATGGGTCATCGTGATGACCTCCACGGTAAAACCGCGGCAAAAGCGGGCTGAGCCTGGATAGAAGATTGTATTCGGACCGGCCGACGGCCGCCGCGACCTCTTCTATCGCGATACAGCCCCCCTTCTGGGGGCCGTAAAGTACGATCTCATCGCCCGGGACCACCGTTTCCCGGCCCCCGCGCAGGTAGATGTGGTTGGCGGTCACCGTGGCCACCAGCCGGTGGCGCACCCCGCCGATAAGGGCCTCGGTGCGGTCGGCGGCCTGGAACGGATAGCCGTCCGGGTAGCCGATGGCGCCGGTGATGAGGGTTTCATCGGCCGGAGCCCGGTAGACCCGATGATAGCCCACCGGGTCGCCGGCCAGAAGATGCTTGACGTACACCACCCGGGTCTTGAGACTCAACGCCGGGCGCAGCTCGATGGGCCGGCTGCGGTAGGCGCCGGCCGAAGGGTAATGGCCGAAAACCATGATCCCGGGCCGGGCCATGTCGAGGCAAAACCCCGGATCGTCCAGGATAGCCGCGCTGGAGGCGGCATGGCGCCACCCCGTATCGATGCCCGCAGCCGCCGCCGCGGCAAGCACGGCATTAAAACGCGCCATCTGCACGCGGTCAAAATCCGCATCTTCACTCAAGGAGGTGAAAACCCCTTGAATGCGCACATGGTCGAGGCTGGCCACCATGCGGATAAATTCCAGGGCCTGGTCGTGGGCGATGCCCACCCGTCCCAGGCCGGTGTCGATCTTGATATGAACCCGGGCCGTCCTGCCCTGGGCCGCCGCGGCCCGCTCGATCCATTCGACCGCTCCGGTGAACACGGACTGGGAAATCTCCTGGGCCACCAGTGCCCCGGCTTCGCTGCGGGTAAAAGGCCCCAGGTTGAGCACCGGCAGGCTCAATCCTGCGCGGCGAAGCTCCAGGGCCTCGCGCAGCACGCCGACGGCCACGGCGCCCACGGCCCGGTGGCGCGCTATATGCCGGGCCACCGGCACCAGGCCGTGGCCATAAGCGTTGGCCTTGATCACCGGCATCAGCCGGGTGCGGGTGCGGGCGTGGATCCGGTCGAGATTCTGGTCGATGGCCCCAAGATCGACATCGATCCAGGGGCCGGAAACATCGTGGGGATCGGAGGCAAGATCAGCGTTCGGACTCATCTCAATGGCTCAAGATTTTGCTCAGGAACATGAGGGTGCGCTCGTTTTGAGCGTTTTTGAAAAACTGTTCCGGCGGGGCGGTCTCGACGATCTGCCCCTCGTCCATGAAGACCACCTTGTGGCCCACCTCCCGGGCAAAGCCCATCTCATGGGTGACCACCACCATGGTCATCCCGTCCTTGGCCAGTTGGATCATCACCTCGAGGACCTCGTTGATCATCTCCGGGTCCAGGGCCGAAGTCGGCTCGTCGAAGAGCATGATCTTGGGCTGCATCGCCAGTCCCCGGGCGATGGCCACGCGCTGCTGCTGGCCGCCGGAAAGCTGGGCCGGATAAGCGTCGGCCTTGTCGGCGATCCCGACCTTGTCCAGCAGTTCGCGCCCCCGTTCCTTGGCCTGGGACGGGCTCTGGCGCCGGACCTTGATCGGCGCCAGGGTCACGTTCTCCAGCACGGTCATATGCGGATAGAGGTTGAACTGCTGAAAGACGAAGCCCACCTCGGCCCGCAGGTGGATCAGGTCGATCTTGCGGTCGTGGACCGGAATCCCGTCGACGAAGATCTCGCCGGACTGGATCGGTTCAAGACGGTTGATGCACCGGATCAGGGTGCTTTTGCCCGAACCGCTCGGACCGCAGATCACCGCCACCTCGCTGGGGGCCACCTCCAGGGTCACGCCCCGCAGCACGTGCAGGGGGCCGAACCATTTGTTGACGTTGCGAAACTGAATCATACGGCGTTGGCTCTGCTCGTTGAAGTCATTTGCCTCTATGCTCAAAGGGTACTCTCTTCCACTTTCAACCGTGCTTCGAGCCGGTTGGACAGAAAGACCAGCGGATAGCAGATCAGAAAGTAGAGCAGCCCCACCAGACCGAAGACCAGGATCCCGTTGGGAATGCGCTGCACGGTGAACCAGCCCACCCGGGTCACGTCGGTAAGCCCGATGACCGACACCACGGCCGTATCCTTGATCAGCAGCACGTACTGGCCCACCAGGGGCGGCAGGATCGGACGCATGGCCTGGGGCACGATGACATAGCGCATCTGCTGCCACCAGCCCAGCCCGCTGGCCGCGGCGGCTTCGAACTGGCCCCGGGCGATGCCGCGAATGGCGCCGTAGACGATCTCACAGATGTAGGCCGTACCGTAGACCGTCAGGCTCAGTACCGCCGAGGAGAAAGCATCCAAGCGGATGTTCCATTCGGGCAGGATGAAAAAGACGATAAAGATCTGCACCAGAAACGGAGTGCCGCGGATCAGGTCCACGTAGACGGCCAGCAGCCGGTTCAGGGCGCGAATCTCGGAGGTGCGGACGATGCCCAGCAAGAATCCGGCCGCCGTGCCCATCGCCAGGCTCAACCCGGCGACCTGCACGGTGATCCACAACCCCTTGAAAAAGAAGGGCAGTGAACCCCACATCCCCTTTAGATAGAAAAGCCACATATTGCCCGACTCATCCGGCCGGCTGAAAGATCAGCCTCTTTTGCCATTCTCTGGAGGCGTACTTCAGCACGAAATAGATCAGCAGATACAAGACGGCGGTTGTAAAAAAACCCTCGGCCGGCATGAAGCGCTCGGAAGCCATCAACTGGCCGGCGCGGGTCAGCTCGAAGACCGAGATCAGCGCCAGCAGGGCGCTGTCCTTGACCAGGACGATCATCTGCCCCAGCAGGGCCGGAATACTGATTCCGATGGCCTGGGGCAGGATGATGTAACGCAGCCGCTGAATGAGGCTGAGCCCCGAAGCGGTGGCGGCCTCGGTCTGGCCCGCAGGGATGCTCATGACCCCGGCACGCACGATCTCGGCGATGTAGGCCCCGCTGTTGAGTGCCAGGGCCATGATTCCGGTCTGGACCTCCGACATGCGTATGCCCAGGGTGGGAAGCCCGAAATAAAAAAAATAGAGCTGGGCCAGCAGGGGCGTCGAACGGATCAGCTCGATGTAGGCCACCGCCGCAAAGGAGAGCCAACGCCGGCCCGAAAGCCGCATCACACAGGCCACCACGCCGATCAACATGGCTCCGCTCAGAGCCGCCAAAGAGATCCACGCCGTGCCGGCCATCCCCTGCAGGAACTGGGGCATGGTGGCCCAAATCACACGAAAATTAAAGGTTTCGAGCATCCTGCTTTGGCTGCTTTTTTAACTTCACCGCCCCGGGAGCGGTGCCGCCGTATTGAAATTTATCTATTTTTGAGCCGGCAGGCCTTCTTTGCCGGCTCAAAAATATCAATGATCCGCTTTCCAGGCGTCGCCCTTGACCCAGTACTCCATGTTCTGCTCATAGCGGCCGTCGGCCCGGATCCAATCGAAAAAGAGGTTGATCCATTCGAGCAGATGCCGGTCCTCGGGGCGCACCGCAAAGCTCAACGGCTCGTAGGAGAGCATGGCCGGCAGGACCGTCAAGGTGCCGGCCGGATAGTTGGATGCCATGGCGTTGACCGAACTCAGGTCGGCGATGCCCACATCGGCGTGTCCGGCCACCACGGCGTTCATGGCGATGTTGCCGCCGCCCTTGTACTCCTTGATGGTCGCCTGGGGCATGTTCTTCTTGGCCGTCTCGGTGTAACTCGATCCGAGCAGGGTAGCGATGGTGACGGCCGGTTTGTTGGCGTCGGCCACCGTCTTGATGGCCGATCCGGTCTTGACGTACATCACCTGGCCGGTGGTGTAAAACGGTTTGGTAAAAGAGACCTTCAGGGCGCGGGGCAGCTTGGCGGTCATATCGGCCGCCAGGATGTCGGCCTTTTTGGAGAGCAGGGCCGGAATCAGTCCATCCCAGTCATAGTCGAGGAAGGTCACCTTGACGCCCATCTCCTGGGCCATCAGCCTGCAAAATTCCACCGAGGATCCCGTACGCTCGCCCTTCTTGTCCACGAAGCTGAACGGAGGACCCTGGGTCTGGACCGCCACCCGCAGCTCGCCGCGCTGGAGGATATCTTCGAGGGTGTCGGCCTGGACGGTGGACGCCAGCCCCAGCACCAAAGCCAGGCACAAAAAAATATTGCCGATCCGTTTAATGCCCATCGCTTCTCTCCTTTTGGTCGCTGTTTGATTGGTGGGCCGGACCGGGTCCGCCGCAGCAGATTACCTGTCCAGCCAGGTGAGTTCTTCCTCGATGCGGATCCCCCGGGCACCCATTTCGTCCATGAAGCGCCGATAGGGGACGTCGCGCAGCGGCGAACGCAGGCCCGGTGCGGCAATTTCGCCCCGGGCGATCATCTGGGCCACCACGCTGGCGGTGGAACCGACCCCGATGTTCATGGCCAGCAGACCGCTTTCAAGGTCGCGGGCGATGAGCAGCCGGGTGGTCAGACGCAGGGGGCGGCCCTGGCTTTGCCCCTCGAATACGTTGACCATGGGGGTCAGGTCCCGCTCTTGCGGGCCGTACTGGAGCCGCGGTTCGAGGTGGCGTATCATGAACTGCCTGGGACTGAGGTCGCCCCCAAGACCGGGGACCGGCTCCTCGTCGAGAAACCCGAGCCGCTTAGCCGTGCGCCAGAAAGCCTGCCAGCCGGGCCAGCGCAGGCTGTAACGGCCGGAATGGCGGATGGTGTCCGAGAGCCCCAGACGCTCGACATAAGCGGCAGCGTCGCCGTTGGGAATGGCTTCCAGGCGGCCGAGACCGGGAAAATCGATCTCATGGTTCATTTCGCTTTCGTGCTGGGCTTCGGCCGGAATCTCGAACACGCGTCCGTCGCGCACGAAGCGCGAGGCGCGCACCTGGCTGGCAAGCACCATTTCGAAATTCCAGCTGATCTTGTAGCCCAGCGGATTGTCGCAGGCGGAGGCTTCGGGGATGCCGCCGCAGTAGGAGTCGAGGCGGGTCAGGGTCTCAAAACGGCGCACGGCCTCGCCCATGATCACCAGGTCGATGCCCGGATCCAGGCCGCATTCGGGCATCAACACGACGCCGCGGCGGCGCGCCGGTTCATCCAGATGGGCCAGGGGATGGGCGTAATTGGTGCTCACCAGCGGTGTTCCGGTCTTAACGGCGGCCTCGAAGGCTGCGGCCATGAAGCGGATCGGCAGCAGATCGATGGCCACGTCGGCCCCTGAGCCGAACAGGTCGACCAGAGCGGCCGGTGATGCCGCATCCAGGGAGACCGGGCGCAGCTTTTCGAATCCTTCCAGGGCGGATAGAGATTCCAGGCCCTGGGTATGGGCGTCGGCGCAGACCACCTCCTTGACATCGGCGCTGCGCATCAGATCGATAACCGCGGCCCGGCCCTGAAGGCCGAATCCGCCAAGAACAACGGCTTTCATGGGATGCTTTCCACATGGAGGTTGAATCCAAAGGGCATGCCCCAGGTGGGAGCTTGCTAGAACAGTGGGGCTAATTCATACAGGCTCTTGACGCCTGATGCAAGCCTGACCTGCATTGGAAGAAGAACTGCTCCTGGCCCAGGGCCGGTTTGAGTTCGTCGAACCATGCGGCCGTGTCGCTGTAGCGGGCGAAAAAGACCCGGTTGACCCAGTCCGGATTGCGGCCCTGGAGAAACTTGAGCACGAAAACCCGCTCGCCGTGAATCTCGGCCACTCCATCGACCAGGATCTTGCCCGGGCTGGCGGACATGGAGGGGCCGCGCACGGTGCGCCCCAGCCCCGAGACCTGGCGCAGAGCCCTGCTGTAGATCAACCAGGTGCGTGCCAGGGGGAGTCGAAAGTAGCGCTCCGGCCCGGTATCGCGGGCCACGAACATGTAATAGGGAACCAACCCCAGAGCGACCTGGCGCCGCCACATCTCTGCCCAGATCCCGGAGCCGTCGTTGACGTGGCGCACCACCGGGCTTTGGCACCGGATGGTAGCCCCCACGGCCTGGAGCCGTTTCAGGGCCATTTCCACGGCCGGGGTGGACAGTTCGCGCGGATGGGTGAAATGGGCCATGATGGCCAGTTGACGGCCGCTTTTCACGATGCGCTCAAAAAGGCGCATCAGGTCGTCTGCATCCCGGTCGGCAAAGAAGCGATACGGCCAGTAGGCGAGCGACTTGGTGCCGATGCGGATCGTGGCCGGCCGGCGACCGGGTATGGCCAGCAGCGGATCGATGTAGCGCTGCAGTGCCTTGGCCCGCATCACCAAAGGGTCTCCGCCGGTGATCAGCACATCGGTCACCTCGTGATGGGCCTCGATGTAACGCACCGGCGCCATGGGATCGCCGCAGGAAAACCGGTGCTGATCGGCCCCGCAAAACTGGGCCCAGCGAAAACAGTAGGTGCAAAAGGCATGGCAGGTCTGCCCCTGGCGCGGAAAGACAAGCACCGTCTCGGGGTATTTGTGCTGCATGCCGTCCATCGGGCAGCCGTCCAGATGCGGCACGTTGTGAGTCGTCTGCTGGGCCGGGTGGGGATTCATCTCGCTGCGGATGCACGCCACGGTGTTGCGCCAGCGTTCGGTGGATGCGCTTTCAGCCTTCAAGGTGCGCAGTGCCATGCGATGGCGCGCGGAGAGCATCCCGGGCTGGGGAAAGGTCAACTGGAAAATCGGATCCTCAGGCACGGCGTTCCAGTCGATCAACTCTTCGACCACGTAGTTGTTGGTGCGAAACGGGAGCACCCGGGAGACGAGATCGAAGTCCTGACGATGTTCGGCCGGCAGGGCCATGAGTTGGGTGATACGGTCGAGGTTGTGCATGCCGTAGGCGGTATAGTGGGGGGAGTTGAGGTGCATGAATCTTTTCCTTTCTTCTTTTGGACGCACGGATCGCACCGGTGGCGCACGGAAAGGCGGACCGGTAAGAATCGATGCTTCAACCGGCATCGAAGTGTCGCAAAAAGTTGGAAATCGAAAGGAAGCTAATGAAAATCGATGGATTGGCGGTGAAAGGGTAAAGACAGGGTGGGCAGCAGGCCTTCAGCGCAAGCCGTCTCCCGGGAGGGGCGCCTGCAACAACATTCGGGTATAAGTATCAGGTCAGTTGGGTTGAGGTGCAAAATGATCACTCGCTAAAAACTATTATTTCATGAAATCAACTAATTAAGTTTTATATAGCCCTCCATTGATCATACAGACTGTCAATAATAATAAGTTCGAGCCGAAACTTTGTCAAGCCATTCTGTACGATCCGGCCGGCCGGTATAAGAATTCGGGTGCACGCGATGGATCGGTCGGGAAAAAACGGATGCCGGCCGTGGAAAGTTGGCGCTGCTGACCATACCTGTCCGATGGCCGGTGGTTCACGCCCCTTCCCCATCCGCGAACAGATCCTCGGGGTTGAAATCCGGGATCTCTTCCTTGATAAAGGCTCTCAGGCGTTTGATCAGCTTGTTTTCGACCTGGCGGATGCGTTCTTTGGAAACGCCGTAGCGATCGCCGATCTCCTGGAGGGTCAACGGGGCGTCCGAGAGCATGCGCTGCTCGAAGATGTCGGCCTCGCGCTGGTCGAGCTGCTCGCGGAACTCGCCGATCTTGCGCTGCAGGATCTGTTCGATCTCCATCTGGGCGAGCTGGTCCTCGGCCGATACGCTTTCGCCGCCCACCAGCTCCATGCGCTCGGTGTCCGAGTCGTCCTTGACCGGCTGGTCCAGGGAAACGTCCCAGCCGCCCAGCCGCTGGTCCATTTCAATCACCTCGTCCGGGCTGACCCCCAAACGACGGGCCAGCAGCTTGGGCTGGGGATCGAAGCCCTTGTCGATAAGGGCCTGTTTTTCCTTTTTGAGCTTGAAGAAGAGCTTGCGCTGGTTCTGGGTGGTGCCGATCTTGACCAGGCGCCAGTTGGCCATGATAAAGCGGTAGATATAGGCCTTGATCCAGAAGGCGGCATAGTAGGAAAATTTGACGTTCTTGTACGGATCGAACTTCTTGACGGCCTGCATCAGCCCCACATTGCCTTCCTGGATCAGGTCGAGCAGGTTCTGCATCCAGATGTTCTGGAAATCCAGCGCGATCTTGACCACCAGGCGCAGGTTCGAGGTGATCAGCTTGAGGGCCGCGTCCGGATCGTTTTGCTCGAAAACCTTGACCGCCAGCGTATGTTCCTCCTCGCGGGTCAGCAGCGGGTAGCGCCGGATCTCGGCCAGGTAGCGCTGCAAAGGATCAAGGCGGACCAGATCCGTGCCCGATGCCGGGGCCGGTTTGACTTTTTTCCTTTCGGTGTCGATTCCCATCGGACTTAGAGCCACCTGCGCTTGCGGAAATAGAGCACCATGGCCGCGGCCATAATCACGATCAAGCCCCAAAAGGCCGCATAGCCCCAGCGCCACTCCAGTTCAGGCATATGCTTGAAGTTCATCCCGTAGATGCCGGCCATGAACGTCAGGGGTATAAACAGGGTGGCGATGATGGTCAAGACTTTCATCACCTCGTTCATGCGATTGCTCAAAGTCGACAGGTAAAGGTCCAGCAGGCCGGAGAGCACATCGCGAAGCGATTCGACCGTATCCATCACCTGCACGGCATGATCGTAGACATCCCGCAAAAAGACCACCGTGCCATCCTCGATCAGGCCCGACTCGCCCCGGATCAGGGCGGCCAGCAGCTCGCGCAGGGGCCAGATCTGTTTGCGAAAGACGATCAGTTCGTGCTTGAGGTGGTGCAGCCGGTGCATCATGGCCTCGTCCGGCTCATCGAGCAGGGCTTGCTCGATGATTTCAGCCCGCTCGGCAATCTGTTCGAGGGTAATGTAGTAATGGTCCACCACCGCGTCCACCAGGGCATAGGCCAGATAGTCGCAGCCGGTATGGCGGATGCGCCCCTTGCCCCGGCGCAGCCTGTCGCGCACCGTCTCGAAGACGTCACCGGGTTTTTCCTGGAAAGAAAACAGCACATTGTGGCCCAGCACCAGGCTTACCTGCTCGGCATGGACGTCGCCGCTGTCCGCATCCAGGCTGAGCATCTTGAGCACGATGTACAGGTAGTCGTCGAAAGCCTCGAATTTGGGACGCTGGGCCGTGTTGACGATGTCTTCCAGCGTCAGGGGGTGGATGCCGAAATGCTCGCCGATAGCCCGGATCGGGGCCATATCGTGCAGCCCATCGATATTGATCCAGGTGCCGGTGGCTGTATCCCGGAAGGGATAGGTCTCCTCAATGCGCGCCACTTGCCGTTCGTCCATCCGCTGTGCGTCGTAGTCGATCAGGGTGATGCGGGCCGTTTCGATGCGCCGCTCGCCGACATGGATCAAGGTGCCGGGTGCCTGGCCGGCCTTTTTGGGGTTGCGCGGAATCAAACGGGCCATGGACGATCCTTTCGTGCGAATTCCGGCTCACGCTCCGGCTTGCGGCTTGCACCGAAATCCGCCGGTATGCCTGAGGGAGGTTGAGATGGAATTATTCTACACCCATGCGCGAAAAACAACCCGAACCTAGCCACGGGCGTCTTCTCCGGCTGCAACCTCAGCTGCCGGCTCGCGCCGGGCACCCCGGGCCAGATAGACCGTTTGAGACGGGAAGGCAAACTCAATTCCCTCGGCTGCAAAGCGGCGCATAATCTCAAGGCAGGTGGCCTGCAGCCAGCCCTGGTAGGCCCACCAGTCGGGAGGATGATACCAGAGCACCACCGTGACATTGAGGCTCCACTCATTGAACCCGTTGAAATGCACCCGCGGCGGCCAATCCGGGTGCATCCCTTGATGCTCGGCCAGCAATTCGCGCAGGATCGCGACGGCCCGTTCGACCTTTTCCACCGGCGTGTCGTAGGGCAGGCCGATATTGGCCAGCCAACGAATATTGGGCCGCCGGGCGATGTTTTCCAGGGTCGAATTGACGACCTTCTCGTTGGGAATCGAGACCAAGTGCCCGGTAAGGGTGCGGATGCGGGTGCTGCGAAAGCCCACCGATTCCACCGTGCCGTCCTGGCCTTCGATGACGATGCGCTCGCCGACCTGGAAGGGTTTGTCGAAAAGGATGGTCAACGTTCCGAAAAAATTTCCGATGGTATCCTTGGCAGCCAGGGCCACGGCCAGACCGCCGATGCCCAGGGAGGCCAGCAGGGGGCCGATCTGAATTCCGGTCAGATTCTGCACCACCATGACGATGGCGATGGCACCGATGAAGATGCGCAGCGTCTTACCCACCAGCGGAGCGAGCATGTCGTCGATGGTGCTCTGGTTGGCCTCGGCCCATCGCCGCAGCCGCTCGTCGAGCAGATGTACCAGGTTGAGCAGGAACCAGAACAGGGCCAGGATCCCGCCAATATCCGCCGCCCGCTGGGCAACCAAATGGACCAGGTTGGTCTCGTTTGCCATCTTAAAATGGGCCAGCAACGGTGCCAGAGCCAGGTAGACACCGTAGACCCAGACGAACAATGACAGAGGCCGGATCATAGCCCGGATCAGCAGCCGCCGCCAGAGGTTCCCCGGACTGCGTTCGGCCTCCATCTGCCGCTGGTGATGCACCAGAAACCAGCGCAGAATTCTTTCGAAAAAAACCACGACAAAAATCATGCCCAGAGTGATAAGCAACTTGAGCCAGCTGATATTCAGCAACACCGTGGTGTTGACCCAACGCCCCAGGCGTGTGGCCGCCTGCTCGCCCAACTTGTCAATCCCCTTGGAAATGCGCTCACCGGCGGCATCGATACGCTCCGTTTTGACGACACTGGTGCGCTCGGTCTGGACACTCGTCTGGGATTCAGCGTTCGGTACCGGATCAGCCCCGTACAAGGGGCAGGCGATGGCGGCCATAAGGGTCATAAGGATGGCCAGGCAGGCCATGAAAAAGCGATGCGGGCGTGGTATCATACATCTCTCCTCGCTTAAGCGGCGGGTGTAAACCCGGCCAGAGGGGTGACAGCATCCGCTTGCCCGGCAAAGGGCCCTTGGAGCAAACAGATGCCGGTGCTACGGTGATACGGTGCCGAACTGGGGGGGTTAGATGATCCGGCCGGGACAGATGCAGCCCGAGGGGCCGCCATCGGTGGATTGATGTTTTACGCTCTGTTTTATCTTATTATGCTACACGTCCAACATGATTTTTCAAGCTTCCAAGAAAGCCGGCCTATGAATACCATGCCGTTTCGCCGTTGCAGTCCCACGTCCGCACTTGCCCACCCAGGCCGCCTTCTCGGGGCCGGCCTGGCCGTGGCTTTCTGGCTGTTAGTGGCCGCCGTGGGTCAGGCCCCCTGCGAACAAGGCGTGCCGGCCACCGAAGCGGCCCCGGTCAAGGTCCTGGATCTGAGCGCTTCCATGGCCGACGCACTCAAAACCGCCGAAGCACGGCGCGACCGGCTCAAGGCCGAGTGGGAAGGGGCCCAGCGCGAGAATCGGTCCCTGGCCGGAGAATTGGCCGCCTACCGCATCCAGTTGTCCACCTTCGGCAATCTAGCCGGTCTGCCATCGGTGGATCCTGAAATTCTGGCCAAGGCCTTGGCCGAACAGCGCCGCAGCCAGGCAGCCGTCCAGGACGCCCTTGACCGGCTCGCGCCTAGGCGCCAGGCCCTGGTCGAGTTGCGCGGACAAACCGAACAGCAACTGGCCCTCAACCGGACCCAGTTCGAGGAGATCAAGAAGGCGCCGCCGCCGGCCGCCGGCCAAACCCGCTGGCTGGATCAACTGGCGGCGGTGATCCGTGTTCAAAAGGAGATCATCGGCCTCATCGCAAAGCTCGATCCGCTTTATGCCGACCAGGTATCAAACCTGACGACCATGGCCGGAAACCTCGCCGGATTGGGGCAAACCCTGACGGCGGCAAGGGATGAAGCCCGCCGTACGGCGGTATTGACCCGCGCTGCGAGTCCCCTGGCCAAGCTGAATCGAACCGGCCTGGCCGGGGAATCCTCCCGATTGGTGCGTTTCGGCCGCTCTTTAACCGACCGGCAATTCTGGCGCTTTCAGACCGAAGCCTTCTTGCGCACCGGACCGGGGCCGATGCTAGCCATCTTTGTGCTCGGATGCGGCCTGCTGCTCTTGCTTTTGAGGCTTCGGGTTGCACTGGGCCGGTTGATCCGGCGCATCGACAACGCGCAATTGCCATGGCGGGCCGCTTTGCTGAATATGTTCCAGCGAACCGTCGTTCCCTTGGGGTTATTGGTTTTTATGGCCGCCAACATGGGGCCGGGTCTGGAACCCGGGGCCACGACCCTGCCCGGGGCCTTGGTCACATTCTTTGCGGTCTGGCTCGCAGGCTACTGGGTGCGCCAGTTTTTCGCGCTCGCCCCGCTCGGTCCGTCTCATCCCCGATGGCCCCTTTTGGCGATCACGGCACGCCGGCTGGTGCGCCTGAGTCGACTCTACGCCGCGGTGCATATCTTCCTGACCTGGTCGCTGGGAGGCGGCGGCATGCTGGAGGCCCTGGCCCGGTTGGCGCTGGAAATCGTTCTGGCTGCGGTCCTGGTCGGCTTCTGGCGCACCTGGCACCCCCGGCAAACGCCCCGCGAATCGGTCCAGGCCAAAAGCTGGACCCAGCAGGCGGCCGTCGTCGCCAGCTACACCATTGCCCTGGCCGGGCCGGCCTTCGATCTGGCCGGCTACGGAGCGCTGGCTTTGTTCTGGTACCTTGGTTGGGGCCTGACCCTGGTCACGGTGCTCTGGTCGGCGCTCTTGGGCCAGACTTTGCGTGAAATGGACCGGCCGGCGGTTTCCGGGGAAACGACCGGGACGGCGGCCCCGGCCCGTGAACCGCTGCACTGGGCCCTGCTGAGGGTGGCCTGGCTGGCATGGGCATTGCTCTTTTTGGCAGCGCTGGCGCTGGCCTGGGGCGGATGGGAGAGCCTGTCGTCCGGGCTGGGCCGCGTTTTGAGCCACCCGTTTGTCATCGGCGATACGACTTTTCGCCTCAACGGGCTGCTGATCGGCGTGCTGGTACTGTTTTTCACCCATCTGGCAACCCGGTTGTGGCGCCAACTGCTGCTGGGGCAGGTCCTGTCCGGCAGCGGGATAACCCACGGGGCCCGTGATTCCATCGTCACCATTTCCGTCTACGCAATCTGGGCGGCCGGGATCCTGGTGGCCCTGCGCGCTTTTGGCATTTCCACCACCTCGCTGACGGTGGCCTTCGGCGCTCTTGGCATCGGACTCGGGTTCGGCCTGCAAAACATCTTCAACAACTTCATCAGCGGGCTGATCCTGCTTTTCGAACGGCCCATCCAGGTCGGCGACGACATCGAAATCAACGGGATCTGGGCCCGGGTGATGCAGATCAACGTGCGCGCCACGCTGGTGCAGACTTACGACGGCGCGGCCCTGATCATTCCCAACTCGGAATTCATCAGCAACGCGGTGACCAACTGGAGCCACCGCGATCCCTACCTGCGGCGCAGCATCAACGTCGGGGTGGCCTACGGATCGGATACCGCACTGGTCCGCCAGACCCTGCTGGAGGCGGCCGCCAATACGGCCGAAGTGCTGCCCAATCCCCAACCGGACATCCTGTTTACCGATTTCGGGGAAAGCACCCTCGATTTCCGCCTCCGGGTCTGGACCACGGTGGACAACATGCTACGCGCCGACACGGCCCTGCGTTTCGAAATCGACCGCCTCTTTCGCCTTAACGACATCGAGATCGCCTTTCCCCAAAGGGATCTGCACCTTCGCAGCCTGCCGCCTGAAATCAAGCTGGAAAAACCTTGCGCCCCCAAACAGCCCGCCGATGGACCGGAGACGGACGATGCCATCTGAAATGCCGCCCCGGCTGGACTTCGAATCGATCACATTCACCTACCCCGAAAGCGCTGCACCGGTGCTCGACGGCCTTTCGTTCTCCGTCGACCCGGGCGCCTTCGTAAGCGTCGAAGGGCCCTCGGGCTGCGGCAAGTCGACCCTCCTGCGCCTGGCCTGCCGCCTGGAGAATCCCGACACAGGCACCATCTTTCTGGATGGAAGACCCATCGAAGCACTGCCGCCCTGCCGGCTGCGGCGCCAGGTCTGCTATGTCCAGCAGACCCCGGTGCTGCTGGCCGGTACGGTACGCACCAACCTGACGCTCCCCTTCACCCTCAAGGTCAACGCGGATCTTAAAGCCCCGGACGATCGGGACTTGCGCCGGCGGCTGGATGAATTCAGCCTGGAAAAGGTCTACCTGGATCACAAGGCCCTGGGGCTTTCCGTGGGCCAGAAGCAGCGCCTCTGTGTTCTGCGCTCGATGCTTCTCGGCCCTCGAATCCTGCTGCTGGACGAACCGACCGCTGCCCTGGACCGTGACAACGCCAGGCGGGTGGTCGAAGCGGTGGTGCAGCTTAACCGCACCAGAGACCTGACCGTGGTCATGGTTTCCCACAACCCGCAAGATGCGGCTCATGCCACGGCCCGTATCCGGCTCGGAGCGGCCCCATGAATCCTGCCATCATCCAGATCGGTCCCTGGCAGTTGGCCCTGGCGCTGGTGTTCGTCCTGCTGGCCGGCTGCGCGTCCCTCTTGTGGCACCTCGAACTGGGGCGCAGCCTGCTGGTCGGCACGCTGCGCACCTTTGCCCAACTCGGCCTGATGGGCTATGCCCTGGTGCTGATTTTCCGGCTCGACTCCATGGCACTGACCCTGACCGTCTTTGGCGCCATGATCCTGGCGGCGGCCCAGATCGTCCGCGATCGGGTCAAGGAACGGCAGGTCGCCTTCGTGCTGCCGATGCTGGGGGCCATGCTCTTGAGCTACCTGGTGACCACCGCCACGGTGACCGGACTCATCTTGGCGGCCGAACCCTGGTGGCGCCCCCAGTATTTCATCCCCATCGCCGGCATGATCATCGGCAACTCGATGAACGCTCTGGCCCTGGCACTGGATCGGCTCTTTGCCGGACTGCGCAGCCAGCGCGACCTTGTGGAGATGTACCTCTGTCTCGGGGCAGACCCTCGCGAAGCGAGTCAGGCCATCGTGCGCGATGCCATCCGGGCCGGGATGATCCCCTCGATCAACGCCATGATGGGGGTGGGCATCGTCTTTTTGCCGGGAATGATGACCGGCCAGATCCTTTCGGGGGTCGACCCGCTGACCGCCATCCGCTATCAGGTGGTGGTGATGCTGATGCTGGTGGGAGCCACGGCGTTGAGCACCGCGGCCGTGGTCCTGCTCATCCGCCGGCGATGCTTCGGGGCCGGCGGTCAGTTGCGGCTGCGCGATCTTTAAATCCGAAGCCGGCGCTTCTTGCCGTTTGCCGGCCCGATTCGCAGGCCGTGTCCCTGCCGGTCCCCAAGGCCCAAAGACGCTCAGGTACCGATCAGCCTTTCAAGCGCCTTCCAGTTGATCCCCCCGAGCAGGGCGCGGGCCCTTTCCTCTTCGGCCTGGACCCGCACCAGCACGGTTTGCACCCGGGTATGGGGCAGATCGCTCTCGGGCAAAGATTCCATGTACGCCTCGTCGCCCTCGCCGTTGAGCTGCCAGCCGGGCCCCAGAAAAACGAAACTGACCCCTTCCTGCCAGCCCTGGTCCGGATCCAGTTCCCCCTCGGTGCGGTAGACCGGATGCCCGTTGACCGGTTCGCTCTCGGCAAACGGCGCCATGAACGATTCCACCGTCACATTGGCCATCACGGTGATCTCGGCCCGGGTATCGTGCCCCTCGGGGCAAGGGGGCACATCTCCGGCAGCCGTGGCCGGCATGGCGACGCCGGACTGCCAGACGATGGTGTAATTGACCCAGAACGGTTCATTTTCGGAACCGGTGCCGACCGTTTCGAGACTTTCGGATTCGGTCTTTTGCACCACGGTCCAACCCTGCGGTCCCTGGTCGGGCACGGCGGCAGCCAGAGCCTTGAACACCCTCTGATAAAAAGCCTTTTCAACGGCAGTGGCCGGTCTTGATTCGTCGGAGGGCTGGGCCGGAGGAGCCTGCACCAGCAGTACGAGCCCTGCGATCATGGCGACTTTGGTGATGCGACCCATCATGAGCACCTCTGAAACGGGCGGATAAACCTCATAACGATCAAACTTCACTCAAATCATGCTCCTTACGCCCGAGCCTCGGGAAACTCAATGGGGGAAATTCGATAGGCAATTCCCGGCTTCGGTGCAGGGGTTGCCGCGACGGATAAAGTCGAATACGGTAGCCTTGCACCGCCGGCCGCTGCACCAGGCCATGACCGCACTTAACAGCTTGTGGGCCAACACGCCACAGGCTGTCCAGCACACAGCCAAGGACCGCATATGACTTTAAGATTCGAAGAGTTGCTCGACCTTGTGGCCCGCATCGCCCCCAACCGCTACCTCCAGGCGCTGTTGATCATCCTGCTGTTTTATACCCTGGCCAAAATCGTGGACCTGATCATCCGCCGTTTCGTACGCCGCTGGATCGCGATGACCCATTTCACCCTGGACGATCAGCTTGTGGATATCCTCCACAAGCCGGTCTTTGTCAGCATCATGCTTGTCGGCCTGGCCTTGGCCACAGAACGCATCGACCTGCCGGCCGAAGTGGCCTTCATCACCAAAGGCGGGATCAAGACGGTGGCCATCTTCCTCTGGGCCACGGCCGCCGGGCAGCTCTTGAAGATGATCCTCGGGCTGGTGAGCCATGACCCGCGCAGTTTCGCCTTTGTCCAGGAGCGGACCCTGCCGCTGTTCAACAACCTGCTGGCCATCGTGGTGGTGGTCCTGGCCATCTATTTCGTCTTTCTGGCCTGGGATATCGATGTCACCGCCTGGATGGCTTCGGCCGGGATCCTCGGCCTGGCGATTTCATTCGCCGCCAAGGACACCCTGGCCAACCTCTTTTCCGGGGTCTTCATCGTGGCCGATGCCCCTTACAAGCTCGGAGATTTCATCGTGCTCGACTCGGGCGAACGCGGTGAGGTGACCCATATCGGAATCCGCAGCACCCGGCTGCTGACCCGCGACGATGTGGAGATCACCGTCCCCAACTCGATCATGGGCAACGCCAAGATCACCAATGAATCGGGCGGTCCCCATGAAAAGTACCGCATCCGGGTCAAGGTCGGCGTGGCCTACGGATCGGACATTGACAAGGTCCACGCGGTGCTCGAGGAGGTGGCCCTGACCCATCCGGACGTATGCCGGGAGCCGGCGCCCCGGGTCAGGTTCAGGGCTTTCGGCGATTCCAGCCTGGATCACGAACTGCTTTGCTGGGTGCAAAAACCGGTGCTGCGCGGCCGCACCTTGCACCGGCTCAACACCGCGATCTACAAACGGTTCCTCGCTGAAAAGATCGAGATCCCCTTTCCCCAGCGTGACGTACACCTCAGGACG
This sequence comes from Desulfobacterales bacterium, assembly GCA_963668645.2. Taxonomy (GTDB): domain Bacteria; phylum Desulfobacterota; class Desulfobacteria; order Desulfobacterales; family UBA2174; genus UBA2174. The sequence continues at coordinate 11,827 of CAXXWC010000014.1, read as the reverse complement.
GTGGCCAACGACTGAAAAATCCGTCCACTCGCCGATTGCGGCGCATCCATCGGCAAATGGCAGGCTGATTTTTCAGGTCTTACAGTTCACCGAGCAGCGCCGTGAGAAAGCGCCAGAATTTGACCACCGAGGCAATCTCCACCCGCTCGTCGGGCGAATGGGGATCCAAGATGTTCGGGCCGATGGCCACGATCTCGATCTCGGGATAGGCCTGGGCCATCAGACCGCATTCAAGCCCGGCGTGCATGGCGCGCAACTTTGGGGCAGTCGCGAAAAGGCGCGGATAGATCCCGCTAGCCAGGGTGAGCAGGGTCGATTGGGCACGGGGAGACCAGGAAGGATAGGCGCCATGAAATCTTGCCGTGGCGCCGGCCAGGCGGCCTGCGGCGACCACGGTCTGGCAGGCGGCCTCCAGCCGGCTCTCCACCAATGAGCGCTGTTTGGTGGAAACGGTCAGCAAGTCTTTGGCGGTCACGGCCGCGGCCAGATTGGAGGAAGTATCCACCAGCCCCGGATCGGCGCCGCTCATGGCCAAAACCCCGTGGGGCAGGACGGTCAACAGGTCGAGCACGGCACGCTGGCTGGCGCCGGTCAAGACCAGGGGTGCGCACTCGCGTCCTACGGCTTGCAGTTCGATGCGCAGCCCGGTCTCAGTGCCGGCATGCTCCCGGCGAAACACGTCTTGCCAGCCTGCCACCATTTCGGCCAGGCGGTGCCAGCGCCCCACCGGGTAGCAGACCACCGCCTCGGCTTCCCGGGCCAGGGCGTTGATGGACCGGCCGGCTTCCAGGCGGCTCAGGCGCACCGCCAGGGCTGACTCGAGGCTTTCGACCAGGCGCACCATCAAACGGATCGGATTGGCCCGTCCGCGATGGATGTCCATGCCCGAATGGCCGCCGAGAAGGCCGGTGATGCAAATGCGGGCCGCGGCCTCATCCGGACCGGGCCCAGCCGTGGCCAGGTGCAGATCGAGGGTGGTGCAGCGGCTCCCGGCGCAGCCGATGATGATCGTATCGTCGCGCTCGGCATCCAGATTGATCAGATAGCGGCCCCGGAGCCACCCGCGGCGCAGCTGCCGGGCCCCGTGCATCCCGCTCTCCTCGCCCACGGTAAAAAGCAGCTCCAGCGGGCCGTGAATCAGATCGCGGTCCTCCATCAAGGCCATCATGGCCGCCACGCCGATACCGTTGTCCGCCCCCAGGGTGGTCCCCTCGGCACTGAGCCATCCGCTCCGGTCCACCTTCAAACGCAGTGCGTCGGTGGTAAAATCATGCGCCGAATGGCCGAGCTTTTCGCAGACCATATCCAGGTGGGCCTGCACGACGGTCCCGGGGCCGGCCTCCCGGCCCGGGGCGGCCGGCTTGCGCACCAGCAGGTTGCCGCCGGCATCGATTTCGTGGTCAAAGCCCCGGGCCTGCGCCAAGGCCCGGATCGCCGCGCGTAAAGCGGCTTCGTCGCCCGAGGCGTGGGGAATGGCGGCCAGCCGGGCAAAATGGTTCCAGAGAGGTTGAGGCTTCAGGTCTTGGAGTGACGACATGGAAAGCACCTAACGCAACCGGTCCTGTCCGGTTTGCGGATACCCGGGATCCGCCGGCAGATCGGCGCGTGCCGACATGCTGCGAACCAACCGGTCGCAGCGTTCGTTGTAGGTCACCCCGGCATGGCCGGGGACCCAGACAAACACGACGTCGTGGCGCCGGCAAAGGGCCAGCAGTTGGGCCCACAGATCGGCGTTGCGCGCCGGTTCCGTGGCGCTGCGCATCCAGCCCCGGGCCTCCCAGCGTGCGGCCCATCCCTTTTCGATGCCATCGACCATGTAGCGCGAATCGGTATGCAGCCGAACGGCTGAGGGAACCGCGAAGTAGCGCAGGGCCATGATGGCGGCGGTCAGTTCCATGCGGTTGTTGGTCGTCGGGCTGAACCCTCCGCAAAGTTCGGTGGGCGGATCTAAATCCAGAATCACCGCAGCCCAGCCGCCCGGCCCGGGGTTGTTCAATGCGCCGCCATCGGTGTATACCTCGACTCGCGGCACGGAATCGGCGCCGGCCGGTGTGCCCTTCGCTGCCGGCTCTGGTGTGGATCCAGACGGTGGCGGCGCCAACCGTCCGCCGGTGCGCACAAAGGCCTCGGCGTCCTCGCGGGTGGCAAAACCCTTGTAACGCGCTCCGGCAAATCCGGCGACCTGCACCTGGGCGCCCAGAGGGCCGAACCAGGATGTATAAACGCCCGGCCGCCGGCCGCGCGCAATACCGTAGTATTTTTTGATACTCATCGTTTTTTCTCCGGCACAAGGAGGCGGTCATCGGCCCCTTCGGCCATCAGATGGCCACGGTTCCAGGCCTGCCGCGGCAGGCTGGCCGGCCGGATCCGCATCGCGCAAGGATTGCGCAGGCAGGCCGCGCAGTCAAGTTCCAGGCACGGATCCATGTGGACCACGATGCTCACCGGATCTTCAAAGAAAACCACCACCAGACGCTCCAGATGCTTGGCCTCTTCGTGGGCCCCTTCGAGGCTCAGGTCGCGGGGCAAAATCAAATGCATACTGACATGGACCAGGCGCCCGGCCCGGCGGCAGCGCAGTTCGTGAATATCGATCCACAACGGGCGCCGCCGGGCCTCGAGCCGTTCGGCCAGCCGATCGATCAGGGCCGGATCGGTCTCGTCCATCAACCCTGAAACGGCCTGGCGCATCAGGCGGTAGCCGGTCACCAGGATCTGAATGCCCAGCGCACAGGCGACAAGCCCGTCGAGCCAGTACCGTCCGGTGGCCTTGACCGCCAGCAATCCGATCAACACCCCGGCCGAGGTGTAGACATCGGTGAGCACGTGGCGGCCGTCAGCTTCCAAAGTCAGGGACCGAGTACGCCGCCCGATGCGCAGAAGCAAGACGCCGAGCAGGGCGTTGACCGATGCTGCGGCCAAAACCAGCCACAGCCCCGCTTCGACATGCGGGATCGGTTGCGGCTGAAGCATGCGCCGGCCGCCGGCGTAAAAAATCCCCAGAGCCGCCAGCACGATCAGGGCCCCTTCAAAGCCTGCGGAGAAATATTCGATCTTGCCGTGGCCGTAAGGATGGCGCTCATCCGGAGGGCGTTCGGCGATCCAGACACTGGCCAGGGCAAAGGCCCCGGCCACCACGTTGATGATCGACTCCAGGGCATCTGAGAAGATTGCCGAAGATCCGGTCAGGTGCCAAGCCCAGAATTTGACGGCCATCAGGAGCGTTGCAACCGCCAGGGAAAATCCGATGGCACTCAGGCGGGAGCGTTGTTCGTAAGAGGATTCCATAAAAAGAATTTGACAGGATCGGATTCCGGTCTTAATGGGTATATGCTCGTAACAAACATGAACCGCCACTTATCCGGTGGCCTTTGGAGGTTAACAGAAATGAGTAAAATTGCAATCAGTTGTGACGAGCCCAGCCTGGATGCCCAGGTCGATCCGCGATTCGGGCGCGCCGCCGGTTTTCTGATCGTGGACCCTGAGACCATGACCTTCACCTACCAGGAAAACGGCCAGGCCCAGGCCATGGCCCGGGGTGCCGGCATTCAGGCGGCCGAAACCGTCATCCGCGCCGGCGCCACGGCCGTATTGACCGGCTACGTCGGGCCCAAGGCCTTTCAGGCGCTTGCGGCCGGCAAAGTCCGGATCATTCAGGACCTGGCCAACATGACGGTCCGCCAGGCCGTGGAACGTTACAAGACGGGCGACATCACCATCGCCGACAACCCCAACAGCCAGGCCCACAGCGGCGGGGGACGGCCCGGCGCCGGAACGGGCGGCGGCGGGCGCGGGGGCGGCGGCCGGAGGTGGCAATGAAGATCGCCGTGGCCAGCGGCAAGGGGGGCACGGGGAAAACCACCGTAGCCGCCAGCCTGGTTCATGTCTGGCCCGCCCCGGTGGTGGCCGTCGACCTGGACGTGGAGGCGCCCAACCTGCATCTGTTTCTCCATCCGGTGGAAGCGGGCCGCCGCAAGGCGATGCTCGAAATTCCCGAACCGGATGAAAGCAAATGCACCTTTTGCCGCAAGTGTTCGGATATCTGCCAGTTCGCCGCCGTCAAGGTCTTCGGCGAGGTACTGATGGTGTTTCCGGAGATGTGCCACGGCTGCGGCGGCTGCCTGGCCGTCTGCCCGGAGGGGGCCCTGCACCCCGGGGAACGCGAGCTGGGGGAAATCGTCTGGGGAACGGCCGGACATGCAGGGTTTATCATGGGCCGCTCCCGGATCGGCGAGGCCATGAGCCCGCCGCTGATGCGCCAGGTCAAGGGGCAGCTTTGCGAAATCGCCCCGCCGGGCAGCGATATGATCATCGACGCTCCGCCCGGGGTGAGCTGCCCGGCGGTCAACGCGGTGATGGACGCCGACGCCATCGTACTGGTGACCGAACCGACGCCCTTCGGGGTCTTCGATCTCGGGTTGGCCCACAAAGCCTTTTCTTCCCTGGGAAAGCCGATGGGGGTAGTGATCAACCGGGTCGGGATCGGGGAAGATGCGGTCTACGGTTTTTGTGAGCGCCAGGGGCTGGAAATCCTGGCCGAAATTCCCTATGACCGCGCCGTTGCCGAGGCTTACGCCGAAGGGCGGGTGGTGGCCGCCGCGGTCCCCTGGGTCCGCAAAATCGTCGAGGACCTGGCTCAACGGCTTCGAACCATCGTCAGTGCCCATCCGACTCCAAAGGAGGCCGCCCATGGATGAGATCGTCATTCTCAGCGGCAAGGGGGGGACCGGCAAGACATCCCTGACCGCCGCTTTTGCCCAGCTGGCGCAGCCGGCAGTGATTTGCGACCTGGACGTGGACGCACCCGACCTGCATCTTCTGCTGCAACCCGAACCGCTGGAAAAAAAGCTCTTCCAGTCGGGCTACGAAGCCTCGATCCGCCCGCAGGATTGTACCGATTGCGGCATTTGTGCCGAGATGTGCCGTTACGATGCCGTGATCCCCGGTAAAGGTGCACCGTCCATCGATCCACTTCACTGCGAGGGGTGCAAGGTCTGTGTGACCTTCTGCCCGGCCGGCGCCATCGATTGGCAGCCGCGCACCTGCGGTGAATGGTACCATTCCAAGACCCGATTTGGCCGGATGGTTCATGCGCAACTTTACCCAGCGCAGGAAAACTCCGGCCGTCTGGTGGCCCTGCTGCGCCAGCAGGCCCAGGAGCTGGCCCGGCAGCAACAGATCCCCCTGATCCTGTCAGACGGTCCCCCCGGGATCGGCTGCCCGGTGATCAGCTCTTTGTCCGGCGCTTCTTTCGCCGTTATCGTCACTGAGCCAACGCCTTCCGGAAGACACGACCTGGCGCGCATCGTGGACCTTTGCGCCCACTTCAAAGTGCCCGCCGGCGTGGTGATCAACAAGCATGACCTCAGTGAACGCCGGGCAGAAGAAATCGCGGCCGATTGCGCCGCCAGGGGCCTGTCGCTGCTGGGCCGGCTGCCTTACGACAGCGCTGTTACCGGGGCCATGGTGGCCCGTCAAACCATCATGGAGCAATCCCGCGGCGCCCTGGCGCAGCGGGTCGAGGAAATCTGGCGGGCCGTCGAGGCCCAGGTTCACCCCAGGCAGGCGGCTTGACATCCGGCCCCTTTTGGATCATGAACGGATCTCGCAAAACAACGCGCCTGCCAAGGCGGCGGAGGCGTATTCATTTTACGGGAAAATCAATTTCGGCGCTCCGTTGCCGTTTTCACTTTTTGCAACCATGAATGGGGATGACTTCCCGATAATTTTCAGATACACATAAAAAGGAGCTGGTCATGAACACGATTATTGCCATTCCCTCTACCACCCCGGGCGGCCTGGAGGCCGGCATCGGGGCGCATTTCGGCCACTGCGATCTTTACACCCTGGTGGCCGTTGAGGATGGACAGGTCAAAGAGGTCAAGGTGATTCCCAACGTGCCCCATCAGCAGGGCGGCTGCATGGCCCCGGTTCAGTACCTGGCCCAGCAGGGCGCCAAGGCCCTGATCGCCGGCGGTATGGGCTTGCGCCCCTTGATGGGGTTTAACCAGGTCGGCATCCAGGTTTTTTACGGCGGCGACGCCCAGAGTGTGGGCCAGGCGGTGGAGGCTTTCGTGGCCGGCCGCCTGCAGCAGTTCAGCCAGGAACACACCTGCGGCGGTGGCGGCGGCGCACACTGACACGATCCACAAGCAGGACGAATCGCCCGCATTAGATCGTCCCCAACATAGACCGCGAACCTGCCGCAGGGGCGGGCCGGCCCGCCCGCCACCGGGCTTGCCCCACAAGCCCCTCCGGCAAAACGCGGCAATGCCAATTTTACCGGGATACGGATTCGGATGCGCGAACAAGAAGAGATGGACCGTACGCTCACGACAGAAGATCATGCCGGTGAAAACGCCCAAACGCACGAACACGAAATAGAGGGGCTTGACCCGCAATTTTTCACCCACGCCCAGATGCCATGCAACATCGGCAGGCCGGGCGTCTATGACGGATACGCGTTGGGGGTCGGCGTTTGCGGCGATTCCATAGAGGTCTTTATCCAGACCGACGGTTCCCGCATGCAAGGTGTCCACCATCTCCCCAAAGGATGCGCCTACACCGTAGCCTGTGGCAGTGCGGTAAGCAAGCTGGCCCAGGGGCACTCCCTGGAAGAGGTGTTGAGAATCCAGCCCCAGGACGTGGCGGCCGAACTCGGCGGCCTGCCGGCCGACCACATGCACTGTGCCAATCTGGCGGTCAACACCTTGGGCGAGGCCCTGGACGACTACTATCGCAAGGTCTGGGGAAAGGACGCTCGACCCCTGGACCCCTCCAGCGCCGCCGACAAGTAAAGGAGAACCCTGCATGCCGATCTACGACGTGATCTGCGACCAATGCGGTAAGTCAGGCGAAGTTCTGGTCACCGGCACCCAAGACATGGTCTGCCCCCATTGCGGCGCAACCCGGGTACGCAAACTGATGAGTGCCACCAGCAGCCTGACCGGACGCACGGGCCAGGCCTTTCCCGGCCCGGGCGATACGGCCTGCTGCGGCAGCCATCCGGGCCACTCCGGCTGCGCCGGCCCCGGTTCGTGCTGTGGCAAGGCCAACCTGTAATTCGAAGGCCGGGTTCTGCCGGCACCGGGGCGTTCGCCCCCACGCCTGAACCCGTCTCAAAGCCCCACAAGAGGAGTCTGTCCGGCAATGGTGCAAATTCTGATCGTAACGGATCGCAAATCCGCCTTCCAAGGTGTCAGCCATCATCTTGAAGACCGGTGCGGGGCCGCCCTGGAATGGGCCGGAAACCGGCAGGCAGCCATGGACGCCGTCGCACGGCGGCGCCCGGATCTGGCCCTGATCGACCATCGCGTGAACGGGCAGGACGGGATTGCGCTGTGCCGCGATCTTTTGCAGGCGGACGCCTTCGTCAACCTGGCCCTGGTCAGCGATCTGGACGACGAGGCCTTTCACGAAGCCTCGGAGGGGCTGGGCCTTCTCGGCCGACTGCCCTTGGCGCCCTCGCCGGCCGATCTGGACGCCCTTCTGGCGCACCTGGCCCGGCTTTGCCCGCCGGCCTAGACCACAAGCCGGGTGGAGGCGGTTTCCAACCCGTGCCGAGCAAAATCCCGCTAAAGCCAGCAATGACCGCGGGCCGGGTGAACCGGGCCACCCCAAGGGTAGACCCCGGGATGGGCCTGCCCCAATCGCCGCCCCGTGCCATGTCCGTTTGACATTCTTGGGCCCCTCCCCCTATCCTCCGGGAGAATCCATTTCAAAACACCGGAGGTGCCGATGGGAAACCGCTTGTGGCTTGCACGCACCGGCCACGATGATCGCGGCGCCAGCGGCTCCCCGTTGCCCGGCGCCGGGAATGCGCCGTCCCAGCAGGCCCGGGAGGCCCCGGCCATCATCTGCCGCCGCTGCCGCCATATCATCACCCGTCCGGCCGAAGCTCTGGAAATGGATGGCGCCCACCGGCACACCTTCGCCAACCCGCATGGCATCGTCTTTGAAATCGGCTGCTTCCGCACGGCACCGGGATGCGCCCAAGTCGGGGCGGCCAGCGACGAGTTCAGTTGGTTCAGCGGATATCTGTGGCGGATGGCGATCTGCGGCGGTTGCATGGCGCACCTGGGCTGGCGTTTCGAGGCGCCAAGCGGGGGGCTCTTTTACGGCCTGATCCTGGACCACCTGGTCTTCCCGGCCTGATCCGCCTGCCGGTGATGTTTCGCGCCGGTTTTTCCCGCCTCGGTTTCAATTCCAACGCGTCCATCCTTTTGGGAAAACCGGCAGATCCCGGATTCGACGGGAACTGCCGTTTCGCCCAGGATAGAATTGACACGCCCCGCGCAATCGCTTACCTTCGCCAACTGCCGCTTTTAAAGATACCGTGGCATGAACCTCGAACGGCGATTCTTTCGCCCTCAGCCGTTCAGGGCGCGTCTATCTTTCCCGGCAGCAACGACAAGACGTGGCAGCCCGGCGCGAACCTACCAGCTAAAACGGATTTTCCACTATGACCCTCGCAGCAAAAGCCAATCTGCGCATGATCTTCGCCCTGACCCTGGTCCATTTCAGCGGAGACTTTTACAGCTCCTTTATCAGTCCCCTTTTTCCGGCCCTGGTGGACAAGCTCGGACTGACCCTGGCGCAAGTGGGCATCGTGGCCGGCACGGCGCGCTTTCTGGCCTTTATCGTCCAGCCCACGGTGGGCTATTTCTCCGACCGCTTCCAGTCACGCGTCTTTCCGCTGGGCGGCCTGGCCCTGGCCGTGGGCTTCATCCCCCTGGCCGGAATCTCCCCGGCCTTCTGGGCCCTGTTGCTGGTGGTGGCCATCGGTTCGGTGGGCTCTTCCATGTTCCACCCCTCGGTGACGGGGATGGTGCCGCTCTTTGCCGGCCGCCAGGTCGGCCTGTGCATGTCGATCTTCAATACCGGGGGAACCTTCGCCTTCGCCGTGGGGCCGGTTTTCGTGACGGCTTACGTGGCCCGCTTCGGCCTCGAGGCCCTGCCCTGGACCATGATCCTGGGTCTTGTGACCTTGGCCTACCTCTACCGGGTGCTACCCAAGCCGGAAAGCGAAGGCCTGGCCGCCCTGGGATTCCGCAGAGCGCTGAAAGATTCCCTGGGCCCTGTCTGGCGCATCCTGGCGTTGATCTGGCTGGTGATGGTGCTGCGGGCCCTGGTGGGGCAGTCCTTTCAGACCTTCGCACCGGTTCTGATGGTCCAGGAGGGCCACAGCCTGGTGGCCGCCGGGGGATGGCTCGCCCTATTCACCGTGGCCGGGGCCCTCAGCGGGTTGATCTCCGGGCACATGGCCGACCGCATCGGGTTCAAGCCGGTCTTTCTGGCCACCCATCTGCTGATGACACCGGCGCTCTACTTTCTGATGGTCTGCCGGGGTAACTGGATCTATCTGGGCGCCTTTGTGGCCGGCTTCACCGTCCTGGCCTCCTTGCCGCTGGGGGTCGCCATGGCCCAGCAGCTCGCCCCCCGGGGACGGGCCATGGTGGCCAGCCTGATGATGGGCCTGGCCTATGGCCTGGGGGGACTTTTCACTCCGGCGGTGGGATGGCTGGCCGATCACTACGGCGTGCGCAACGTGCTCTTCGCCGTTGCCTGGATACCGATACTCACCGTCCTGCTGGTGATGGCCTTCCCAAAGGTGGGATCGGCCCAGGCGTGAAAACCGCCGGAGTGACCGGCAACGGAGGCGAACAATGGGCGAAATCAAAAGCACCCTCGATCTGGTCATGGAGCGCACCCGCCACCTGACGCTGAACGAGGACGAAAAACGGTGCCAGCGGATCGAGGACGGGCGGCGGCGGCTGGCGGGGCTGATTCAGCAATATGCCGACGCAGCGATCTCCCTTGCACAGCTCGAGGATGCGATGCGCAAGGTGGAAACCGGATCCGGCATCGATCTGCCCGGTGATCTGATCCGGGCGGTGCTGGAACGCATCGATCCGGACGCGGATAATACGCCCTGGCAGGAAATCCTGCAAAATTCCGGGCAGCAAAGCGTCTGGAATGCGGTTGCAGCGCTGCTGGCCGACTATCACACCGGGCTCGAATCTCTCAGGGCCGCCCGGGCCCAAGCGGCAGGCCGCCGCCTGGCCGCGGACGGCATCACCGGAACGGCCGTGACCCCCAACCCGCAGGCCGCGGCGGACTGGCTTGAGCAGCTCGCAAAACTGCACCGCCGTTGGGCCGGCAATCTGGCCGCCCTGGATCCAACAAGCACGCGATAGAGCGCGGGCCGCCTCACAGATAGCCGAACCAGGTCTGTTCCACCTGGGCAAAATTGCGCTGCACGGCCGCCTCTCCGCTCACCGCCGGTCCGTGGCCGGGAAGCAGATAAGCCACTTTTTCCAGCGCCGCCATGCGCCGGATGCTCTCTTTGAGCTGCCCCCCGCTGCCGCCGGGCAGATCGGTGCGCCCCACCCCGCCGGCAAAGACCAGATCTCCGGTAAACAGGGCCTCGCCCTGGGGCCAGTGGAGGCAGATCGCACCGGGGGCATGGCCGGGGGTGTGATAGACATCGAGGTCCAGACCGCGGATCTTGAGACTCCCCTCGGTGAGGAAAATATCCGGCGTCAATTCCTCAACGTCGGCCCCCAGGGCGCTGCGCACGTAAGGGCCCATGGACTCGACCATTGCCCACTCATCTGGATGCATGGCCACCCGGGCCGGAAGATTCTTGAAAAACCGCACCGCTTCGACATGGTCGGGGTGGGCATGGGTGCATATCACCAGGTCGATGTCGGCCGGATCGATGCTCAGCGCGGTCAGACCCCGGCGCACATGCTCGAAAAAGGCTGCGTGCCCCGGGTCGATGAGCACCCGCACTCCGTCGTCGATCAGGTAGGTATTGCAATTGTTGGCCTGGTTCGAGTTCCAGAAAAAACCGTGAAGCTTTTCAAAAACCTGCATCACTTCCTCCTTTGAAAAAACCGGCAGTGGGATTTGGACTTGCAAATCGAAACAGTTTCAATATAGTACGGCCCGGTTGTGCTAGGCGGGGAGTTAGCGGTGCCCTGTACCCGAAATCCGCTTTATGCGGGGCTGAACTCCCCCTCGAGAACCGACGCCGGCAGCATTGGTCTCACTGCCCGGTCGCCGCGCAACAGACGGTTACGAACCTCGTCAGGTCCGGAAGGAAGCAGCGATAAGTAATGCGGTCTGTGTCGCGGATCGATCCCGGTCATGCTGATGACCGTCGCCGCCCGGCAACGGTACGACAGGGGGTGCACAACCAGATCCCACCTGCCCCTCCCCGATCCCGGCAACCCTTTGTTCCGCAGTGCAATGCGGGCTGCGGCCCTGGCCGCAGAGTACCAATCCTCACCGATCTGTTGCCCGCGGCCGCCACAGCCCGCCGCGGCGGGCGCGGATCAGCCCGGCTCACCTTAATTTCGAAATGTTTTAAACCGCTTGGACCTCGGCCGACCTCGCTTGACATCAAGGCCAAGCGTATTATTGTTTAGCCACTTGTTGCCAAACCGGCGCAAATGCTGACCGAATCTTAGGAGAGATGCCATTCAGATGTCGACGAAAAAAAAGGTCGCCACGGGCGATAATCCAAAAGATATTGCTGTAAACGTTAAGTTAACCGAGACACCTTCACCTGTGGGCGCCGTTGCCGAGGAAGTTGAGGATGGGGCCAGAACGCCATCCGCGGACGACTCTGCCGCGGAAGCGGAGTCTTCTTTGAATGCGCAACTGGAAGCCACGCGCCGCGAGGCTGCGGAGCACTACGAACGCCTGCTGCGTGTCTCGGCCGAATTCGATAACTACAAAAAGCGAAGCCTTCGAGAGTTGGAGGACTTTCGCAAGTATGCCAATGAAAACCTGCTGCGGGACTTGCTGCCGGTGGTGGACA
>CAXXWC010000013.1:0-307614 GCA_963668645.2 Desulfobacterales bacterium | reverse complement strand
ACGAGGATCCCGGAGCCCTGGCCGCCGCCGTCTGGGACAACACCTGCCGCCTCTTCCGGATTTCGGAACAAGAATCCGGCCACCCCCCTGAACGCTGAGTCAGGCGCTGGCCCCCGCCGGCACGGCCACCGACGGGAAAAGATCACGGTTGGTATGGGGCAAAAAACGGGCCGCGGAAAACCGATTCATGAAATCCTGGTTGACGTTCAACTCAAGATAGGTAATCCCGTCGCGAATCCGGTCGATCTCGGCCAAAGCGCCGGGATGGGTCAATACCCGTGCCGCGCCCTCCAGGGAGCTGTTGCCCAGCGGTTTGAAGCGTTCGGCCGGCAGGTCCGGGAGCATGCCGATGGTCACCGCCGAGACCGGATCGATGAAGACCCCGAAGGTGCCGGCCACGTAAAGGGCTGGCAATTCGGCCAGGGCCAGCCCCATGGTCCCGGTAATGGTCTCCAAGATGGTGTACATGGCCGCCTTGGAGCGGATCAGGCTGTCCAGATCGGCCTGGCTGATCATCAAATCCAGACCCCGGGCCGCATCGCGCGCCTGGACCACCACCAGGTGGGCAACGCCGTCAACGTCCCGCAGAAGCCGGCCGCAACGGCCGGGCACGAAGCGGCCGCGGATGTCGATCATACCGGCCTTGAAGAGCACGGCGGCCAGATCGATGAGCCCGGAACCGCAGATCCCCCGGGGCGCAGCGTCGCCGATGGTATGCCAGGTAAAATCGCCTGTCCGGGCATCCAGGGTCACGCGATCGATCACGCCTTGGGCGGCGGCCATCCCGAACCGGGTCACGCCCCCTTCCAGGGCCGGTCCGGCAGCCCCGGCACAGGCCATGAGCCAGTCCCGGTTGCCCAGCACGACCTCGGCGTTGGTGCCCACGTCGACCAGCATCGCCGTCTCGGCGCGCCGGTGAAGGCCGCTGAAAAGGATCCCGGCAATCAGATCGCCGCCGAAGTAGCTGCCCACATTGGGAAACACCAGCATACGGGCCGCCGGATGCACATCCAGCCCCAGGATGGCGGCCCGCAGCACCGGCGGCCGATTGACCACCGGGATGTACGGCTCGCGAATCATCCAGTATGGATCGAGTCCCAAAACCAGATGGGTCATGGCCGTGTTGCCCGCCAGGCTGACCAGGTGGATGCGCAGCCGGTCAAGGCCGCAACGGTCGCAAAGCCGGTCGATGGCGGCATTGAGTCCGTCAAGGATCAGCTTTTGGAGCGCTTCGAGACCGCCGGGCCGGGCCGCGTAGTGGATGCGCGTAAGGATATCCGCACCGATGGCGGCCTGCGGATTGTCGAAGGTCTCCTCGTCCAGGGCCCCGCCGGTCTCCAGCTCGATCAGGCGCAGGGTTACCCGGGTAGTGCCCAGATCCACCGCCACCCCGGCAAGGGGCGCCGGGGTCCGGGGCGCCTCGGCCGCGACCAGAACCCAGCGGCCGCGGTCCTCGAAAAGAACGGTTCGAAGCCGGAACCCGTTTTGGCGCAGGAGTCCCGGAATCCGGGAAATCACGTCCAGGTCCGCATGTACCGGACGCCCCCCCAGTCGCTGGCTCAAGGCCTCCAGGAGCCGGTCGGCGTCGGCGGTGTTGTTTTGCAGCGAAGGGACTGACAAGGCGACGGTCGTCACCCAGCGGTCGATCATCATGTTGCCATCACGCATCGGTGGCGTCACACCCTCCCACTAAAACGCCGGCGCAAGACCGGAGTCCCCGTCCTTGGCGAAACCGGTTCCATTTTCCCGCTCATCGGCTTTCCAGGGCGGCCAGGATCTTTTTCATCGTCTCGCCCGCCTTTCCCAGCAGGGTGTAATCGGCCACCCGGCCGGTAAGGGGGGTCGGCTCATAGTTGATCTCGACCACCCGGGCACCGGCCTGTTTGGCGATGATCGGCATAAAGGCGGCCGGCTGTACCGTGGCCGAGGTGCCCACCACCAGCATCAGATCGCAGCGCGAAGAAACCTCCTGGGAGCGGGCCAGAAACTCGGGGGGGATCATTTCACCGAAAAAGACGCACTCGGGGCGGTAGACGCCGCCGCAGGCACACAAGGGCGGAATCTGTGGCTGATGAACTTGCACGGTTTCCACCCGGGCCCCGCAGTCCATGCATCTGAGCCAGGCAAAAGTGCCGTGAAACTCGATCACGTCCCGGCTTCCGGCCTGCTGGTGAAGGCCGTCAACGTTCTGGGTGATGATGGTATGCAGCTTGCCCATGGCTTCCAGCCGGGCCAGCCCCTTGTGGGCCGCGTTGGACCGGGCACTTTCCAGGGTGGTCTTCATCTCGGCGATGAATACGCGCCACACCTCGGCCGGATCCTCCAGGAAGGTATCGATGTGGGCATACTTCATGGGATCGATCTTTTCCCAAAGACCGCCCGGGCCGCGAAACGGCGGGATTCCGCTTTCAACGGAGATACCCGCGCCGGTCAGGGCCACAATGCGTCGGGCCGCGGCGATATCCCGCGCGGCCCGCTGATACAGATCTTTCATGACAACCTCATAGTTTAAAAGTCATGTTCGCCCCCACGGCGAAACATTCCAGGTCGCTGCCGGCCTGCTCGATGCGACGGCGGCAGGCCGCCACCACCTCGTCCAACGCATCGTCGGTGCGGTCCTGGTTGATATGAAACAGCCCCAGGCGCCGCACGCCGGCGGCCAGCGCCAGGTCTACGGCGTCCGTATATGATGAGTGGCCCCATTCGCGGGCCGTGCGGTACTCGTCAGGAGTGTATTCTGCATCGTGAATCAGCAGATCGGCCCCCCGGCAAAAATCGAGGTAAGCGTCAAATTCCAGCCCCCCGGGATGGATGAACCCGAGTTCATTGTCCGTCAAGAAGACGAAACTCCGCCCGTTTTCGCAGAACTTGTAGCCGCTGCCCGAGTTGGGATGGCTCAGCCGTATCGGCTCAATGGTGGTGGAGCCGATGGCAAAATCGACGGGGCAGGCATCCTCGTAATGAATCCGGGCCACCAGATCGCGAAAACGCACCGGGAAAGTTGGCGGAGACATGACCTTTTGGAGAATCGACTCGACGAACTTACTCTGAAAGGGGCATTTGTGCATCACCAGCTCCGTTTGGGGCTGGAAAATCGGCTTGAAAAACGGAAACCCCATGACATGGTCCCAGTGGGCATGGGTAAAAATAAAATGGTAGCGAAACCGTTCCTCTTCCAGCAGGGCGTTGCCGAGGCGCCGGATGCCGGAGCCGGCATCCACGATAATGATGTCATCCGCACCGTTGCGGATCTCGATGCAGGTGGTGTCTCCGCCGTAGCGCAGATACTCTATACCCGAAACCGGTATGGACCCCCTTGATCCCCAACATCGAATCTGCATGACTCCTCTTTTGCCTGCCCGATGGGGCATCGGTCCTTGGATTTCAGTCGTCTTTGCGCCCGGATTCAATCACAGACGGCGTAAAAGGTATGCCAGATCGCATCGCGGGTCCACCGGCGTTCGATCCGCACCCCGAGGGCGGAAAGCCTGGCGGCGACCTCGCGGGCCTCGCTGCGCAACAGCCCCGAAAGCACCAGCCGGCGTCCGGGCCGCAGATTTGCAGGATTCAAAAGGCGCTCCATCACCGCGTAATGGATGTTGGCCACCATCAGGTCTCCGGCAGCGGCCAAGTCCTCGGCCTGTGCCCGAACCACCAGGATTCTGTCCTGCAAGCCGTTGCGCCGCACATTGGCCGCCGCGGTGAAAGCACACAGCGGGTTGTTGTCCACCGCCAGCACCCGGCCGATCTTGCAGCGGGCCAGGGCGATGGCCAGCACGCCGGTGCCGGTGCCCAGGTCCACGGCCTCCCGCGGCGCCTTGGCGCCGGCGGCCAGATCGATGGCCTCCAGGCAGTCCTGGGTGGTCGGATGCAGGCCGTTGCCGAAAACCAGTCCGGGATCGAGGGCGATAAGGCGGGGCGTCTCTGCGGGTGGAGGTGTTTC
The DNA here is from genome assembly GCA_963668645.2 of Desulfobacterales bacterium. GTDB lineage: Bacteria > Desulfobacterota > Desulfobacteria > Desulfobacterales > UBA2174 > UBA2174. The sequence continues at coordinate 303,671 of CAXXWC010000013.1, read as the reverse complement.
CCAGGGCGGGACGAGGGTGAACCCGGCCACGGTCATGGTGCCGATGCGCCCGCCCTGCCACTGCTCGTAGCTCATGGTGGTTTCATCGAGCAGCTCCAGCCCGGGATCCTCAGCGGTCAGGGCCTCGACCTGCTGGCGGGCCGGCCGGCCGAAAAAGAGGAAACTGTACCCGTCCTCCTCCCAATTGCCCAGAAAGTCCTCACCGGCCGGAGACCGCCCCGGTCCCAGGCGCCCGCGCAGGTAATAGATGTACAGATCGCGGACCGGCAAAACGGCCACCGTCGGTTCAGTCGTGGGGATCATGCTTGGGCAGTTGGTCGATGTACCATTCCATCGGATCGAGCAGTTCGTATCCCATGTCCTTGAGCTTGCGTTTGATGCGGGCCACGTTGTTGGTCAGCAGATAGGGAAAGACGGCGCGTTTGTTCTCGTCCCAGTAGCGCGCCACGAGCACGCTGCCGAAGCTGATCCCTTCTTCGGTGATGGCGTCCACGATCCGTTTGAGCTGCCCGACCTTCTCCTCGACCAGGATGCACAGCAGGGTCCCCGGCTGGCCGATGCCCAGCACATTGGTAAAAGCCCGCAGCAGATCGCGCACCGATATGATCCCCGTAAGCCGTGCCTGGGCGTCGACCACCGGAAAGGCGCCCACCTTGTGCCGCTGGAACATCAAAAGGGCGTCCTCGATGGTATCATGGGGGCCGATGGTCACCGGGTCGGCGGTCATGATGTCGGCTACCTTGATCTGGGTGATCGATGCAAGCTGCTGGCACAACTCCTGGCACCGTTCGGGGAACTTGAGCATTTCCAACGGCAGGGCACTGCGGATGTCCCGGTCGGTGACGATGCCGATCAACCGATCGTTCTCGTCGACCACCGGCACATGCCGGATCTTGTGCTGCGTCATCAACTGGCGCACCTCATGGATGCCGGCGTCCTTGCCGATGGTAATTACCTTGGACGTCATGGAGCGATGGACGAACATGGATCCCTCCGGTTTCTCCGAAGACCCGCACCGGCCCGGCGGCCATCAGGCGGCCAGGTCTTCACCGAGCAATATCTTGACATGGTTGCTGGCCAATTCCGGCAGCCTGGCCAAACAGTAGCCCCCTTCGAGAACCGATACGAGACGCCCGCCGGCATGCCTTTCGGCGATGCCGACGACCTCTTGCATGATATGGCTGTAACCCGCCGTGGTCAGGCGGACATCGGACATATCGTCCTCATCGTGGGCGTCGAACCCGCACGAGACCAGCACCACCTCCGGCTTGAAGCGATCCATCTCCGGCACCAGATCCTCTTCGATGAGCTGGCGGTATTCCGCGTCCCCCTGGCCGGGCAGAACGGGCCAGTTGCGCGTGGCGCCAAGCCCCGGTCCCTCCCCTTTTTCAAACGCGCGCCCGGTGCCGGGAAAGGCGAAGGTGGGATGTTCGTGGCACGAATAGTAAAACACGCAAGGATCCTGCTCGAAAACGTGCTGGGTCCCGTTGCCGTGGTGGACGTCAAAATCGATGATCCCGATCCGCTGCACCTGCCATTCGGTTTGCAGGTAGCGCGCCGCGATAGCCACGTTGTTGAAATAGCAAAAGCCCATGGCCTGGTTGGTTTCGGCGTGATGGCCGGGCGGGCGCACGGCGCAAAAGGCGTTGTCGATCTCGCCGGCCATCACCTGGCGCACCGCCTCGATCACCCCGCCGACGGCCAGGATGGCGATCTCGTAGGTCTCGGGGCACATCTGGTTGTCGGGAAAATCGAAGATCCGGTGTCCGTTGAGACAAAGCTCCTCGAAACGGCGGATATAGGCGGTTGAATGCACCGCCTCGATCCAGCGCATATCGGCAGGCTCGGCACGGATCCGCTTGAGCCGCTCGATCAGCCCGGCGGATTCGATGCCTTTGTGAATGGCCTGGATGCGCTCCGAGCATTCGGGGTGGTACGGGCCGGTGTCGTGCAGAAGATAGCGCAAGTCGTATAGATAGCCAGTTCTCTTCATCGCGCCTTCCGTTTCGTCGCGACCATTGCGCAACGCAACGACGCCGGGAGACCCTGTGCCGGACCCGTGGCGGGGTGGCGGCGGGGTGGCGCCTTCAGGCAATGATGCGGTCGAAAATGTCCCAGGCGGCCTTCATGGCGGGGCTCTCTTCCGGCAGCGCCACGGTGGGCCGACCGTTCAGGTCGTACTCGTAAATCCGCCGGTCCTCGGGGATGGTTCCGGCCAGCTCCAGCCCGTTGCCCAACACCGGGTCCAGCAGTGCCTGCGAGAAGGATTCGCGCACCTGGTTGACCACCAGATAGCTCTTTTTGACCCCGATGTTCAGCTCCTTGGCCAACTCGTTGATCCGCCCGGCAGCCTGAATGGCCCTGCGCGAGGTATCGGCGACGATCAACAGGACGTCCACGTTGCGGGTAGTCAGCCGGCTGATGTGCTCCATGCCCGCTTCGTTATCCATCACGATGTAAGGATAGTTGCCGGTCAACTTGCCCAAAAAGTTGGTCAAGAGGGTGTTGGCCGCGCAGTAGCATCCGGCCCCCTCGGGCTGTCCCATAACCACCAGATCATACCCCTCGGCCTCGGCGATGGCCTCTTCCATGCGCATGGAGATGAAAATATCCTTGGTCATGCCGCTGGGCACCTTGCCTTTTTTCATATCTTCGCGGGCATTGCCCAGGGTGTCGTGGACCTCGAGGCCCAGAACTTCGTTCAAGTTGGCGTTGGCATCCGCATCGACGGCCAAGACCGGCTTTTTCCCATGGTTGACCAGATACTTGACCAAAAGACCGGCCACGGTGGTCTTGCCGGTACCGCCCTTGCCGGCCAGTGCGATGGTATAAGGCATGATCCAGATCGATCCTTTCTGCCGTGACTTCAAAAGTTGATTCAAACCAGATTATCGGTTGTCAATTAAGCTCGTTTGGCGCCTTGCGTCAAGCTTCTTTTCCCTGCTTCGAGGCCGCTTCAAGGCGCTGCGGGGGTCTTGGCGCCGCCGGCACCACGGCCCGCCGGCCCGCTTCTGGAGCGGCGGGTAAAACGCCTTGCATTCGGCCTGCTTATGTGATAACCGGCCATAAACATTAAGTATTGGTCGCCGCCCCCCCACCGGCGATCCCCGGCCTGAAGCGGCAGCAGCGCTTGCGAGGCTAAAAGTCAGGCAGACTGGAGTCATCGGGCGTGGTGCCCGGTGCATGGCAGCCGTAACGCCCGCAGGGGGGCCGCACGGATCCGCCGGTTCAGAACCGATCAACGTAAAGGGGAGTCGGCATGCAATTCGAACTGAGCAAGGAGCAAAAAGAAATTCAAAAAGCGGTGCGGGACTTTGTGAAGGGCGAGTTTAAGAAGGATGCCATCGAGGCCTTGATCGAAGCCCACGCCTATCCGGTGGACATCTGGAAAAAGGCGGCGGAGCTGGGTTTTATCGGTATTCATTTTCCTGAAAAATACTCCGGCCAGGGGCTGGGGGTAATGGAGAACATCCTGGTGGCCGAGGAGCTGTGCCGCGGCGATTCGTCCGTGGGCGCCTGCCTGATGTTGGCCGATTTTGCCTCGGAGATCGTCCTGCATTTCGGCTCCGAAGCCCAAAAAGAAAAATGGCTGCCCAAGGTGGCCGAGGGCGAAGTCCTGTCATGTGGCGCCTTTACCGAACCGAACCATGGCAGCGATATCACCCGCATGGACACCGTGGCGGTCAAAGACGGTGACGAGTGGGTGATCAACGGCACCAAGATTTTCATTACCAACGGCGGTCCGCTGGCCGGTTTCTACAGCGTCCTGTGCCAGACCGATGAACAGGCCTCACCGCCGCACCGGGGGTTGAGCCTGATCCTGGTCGAGGCCGACCGGCCGGGGGTGAACGCCACCGACGTCGGGCGCAAGATGGGAATCCAGATCATGCACACCGCCGAGGTGACCTTCAAGGATGTGCGCGTGCCTGCCGACAACCTCATCGGCAAGGAAGGCCGCGGCTTTTACCAGGTTCTCGAATTTTTCGACGAAAGCCGCATCCTCATCGCGGCTCAGGGGCTGGGAACCGCGCAGGGCGCATTCGACCGGGCACTGACCTATGTCAAGGGCCGCGAGCAGTTTGGCAAGCCCATCGCCAACCTCCAGGCCACCCAGCACAAGCTGGCCGACATGGCCACCAAGATCGAACTGGCCCGCCTGATCACCTACAAGGCGGCCTGGAACTTCGATCAGGGGCGCATCGATCCCAAACTGACCTCCATGGCCAAGATGACCGCCGCGCGCACCGCGGTGGAGGTGTGCGACGAGGCGATCCAGCTCCTGGGCGGGTACGGCTACATGGCGGAATACGAGGTGGAGCGCTTCTATCGCGACGCCAAGATCACCGAGCTGTACGAAGGCACCAAGGAGATCCAGAAAAACACCATCGCCAGCGCTGTGCTCGGCAAACTCAAATAGGCTGCCCGCCGGCCGGGCGGCCGTCGCCCGGCCGGACGAAAAGCCGATGTTTTCCCTTACTTTTACCGCCAAGGAGGCGTTATGGTCGAACCGGGTGAATTTTTCAAGAAGACCCTCATCATGGGCGTCGGCATGGGCCTGATGGCCAAGGATGAGATGGAGAAGCTGGCCCGCGAATTCGGCAAGAAATTCGACATGGGTGAAAAGGACGCCGAAAAGTTTCTCCAGGACCTGGAAAAGCGTTACGAAGACGTCCAGCAACGGCTGGAAAAGCGGGTTGAAGACGCGGTGCAGGTCTTTCTCAAGAAGGCCGACATCGTCACCGGAGAAGATCTCAAGGCCCTTAAAAAAGAGATCCGCGACCTGAAAAAGGCGGTCAGCCAGGGTGCTGACGCCAAGGCCGAGTAGTCGTCCCGCCTTTCCAACACCAGGCCCGCGCCATGCTCAGCATCCGCAAAATAGGCGTCATCGGGCGCACCTACCGCAACCTGAACCGCTACCGCCAGATCCTCGGCGCCCTGTTCACCTACGGGTTCGAAGATCTGGTCGCGCGGCTCAATATCGATCGTTACATCGATATCGCCCTGCAAATGATCCACCGCAAGCCCAGGGAAAGGCTCGAACGCCTGACCCGGGCCGAGCGGGTACGGATGATTCTCGAAGAGCTGGGGCCGACCTTCGTCAAGTTCGGCCAGATCCTTTCCACCCGTCCGGACCTGGTTCCGGTGGAATTTCTCAACGAGCTGGCCAAGCTCCAGGATCACGTACCGCCCTTCAGCCTGGAAGAGGTCCGCCGGGTCGTCACCGGCGAACTGGGCCATCCTCCCGAAGAGATCTTCGCGCGTTTTGACCCCGAGCCGATGGCCTCGGCTTCCATCGGCCAGGTGCACCGCGCCGAACTCAAAGACGGGGAAACGGTGGCGGTCAAGGTCCAGCGGCCCGGAATCCGGCGCATCATCGAAATCGATCTGGAAATCATGCTGCACCTGGCCACCCTGGCCGAGCGCCATGTGACGGAGCTGGCGTTGCACCGCCCGGTGCGGATCGTGGAGGAATTCGCCCAAACCCTGGAACGGGAAATCGACTATACCATCGAAGCGAGCAACATGCAGCGCATGGCGCGCCTGTTCCTGGACGACCCCACCGCCTACATCCCGGCCGTTTTCCGGCAGTACTCCGCGATGCGGGTTTTGACCTGCGAATTCATACCGGGGATAAAAATCTCCGAGACGGCCCAACTGGATGCCGCCGGGCTCGACCGGCACCTGATCACCGAACGCGGCGCCGATCTGGTCTTAAAACAGATTTTCGTGCACGGATTTTTCCACGCCGATCCCCATCCGGGCAATCTCTTCGTCTTGCCCGACAACGTGATCTGCATGCTCGACCTGGGGATGACCGGCACCATCGACCGGCATACCCGCGAAGATTTCGTTGATCTGATCGATGCGGTGGTCCACCGCCACGAAGCCCGGGCCGCCCAGGTACTGCTCAAGATCACCGAGTGGGAACAGGAGCCGGACCGGCGCCGCATCGAACGCGACGTGGCCGACTTCGTCGGTCAGTTCCTGTACAAGCCTTTGCAGGAGATCGAACTGGGCCGGCTGATCAACCGCTTGCTCGAGCTGGCTTCCAAGCACCGCCTGCGCATCCCGGCCAGCCTGTTCATGATGATGAAGGCCATCACCTCGGTGGAGGGCGTCGCACGGCGCCTCGATCCGCAGTTCGATATTTTCGCGCGGGCCCGACCCTTCATTTTCCACGTCAAGATGGCCCGTCTTCATCCGGGGCGCATTACCGGGGATCTGCTCAACATCGCCTCGACCCTCAAGCAGTTCGTCGGGCAAATGCCCGAGGACCTGATGTCCCTGGCACGCCTGGCGCGCCAGGGGCGCCTGAGCTGCCGGCACGAACTTCTCGGCATGGACCGGATGCTGGCCACCCACGACCAGATGAGCAACCGCATCGCCTTCGCCCTGATCATCGCCGCCCTGCTCATCGGCTCGGCCCTGATCGTGATTTCCAAGACCCCGCCCCTCTTTTTCGGCATCTCCATGCTCGGGCTGATCGGATTTCTGGCCGCCGCCGTGCTGGGCATCTGGCTGCTGATCGCCATCTTGCGCAAAGGGAGCCTCTAATCACGCTGCAAGCGGCCCCGCGAGGGCTCACCGGGGCAACAGGTCCACCCCGATGTGATCTGCTGTCGCCTCGAAGATCTGCAGGTGGAAGGCATCGGTGTTGATCTGGCCGATGGCCCCGGCCAAGACCGCCGGCTCACCTTTGAAACGGATCTGGAGGGTCGCCTGATTGCCGCCCATTTCCCGGGTCTGGACATTTTCCACCCCGGGCAGCCCGCCGAGGATCCGCCGGAAACGGACGAAATTGGCCAGGGGCTCTGCCCCGCGCACCAGGATGGTGACGGCGTGCACCTCATTGACGGCCGGCGCCTGGAGCGGATCCGATCCTGCCGCCGTCTCGGTGACGACAGTGCTTCGCTCGATCTCATCCTTGAGCCGGTCCACCGCCAGGGTGCACGCCATCAAAAGCCGGTATTGGCCCTCGGCCTGCCATTCGGCCAGCACCTTGTAGTTGAGCACAAAGGTTCCGGCCCGGTTGTAGATCTGCTCGTTGAGGGATGCGAAATGCTGGGCGATGGCCTCCACAGGCAGGATTTGAGCCACTGCCGTTTCCACCGCGGCAAGGCTTGCGCAGTGAATCGCCTCCTGGCGGGCGGCGGCCGGATCGCTTCTGGCAACGGAACCGGCACCGACCACCGCCACGGCGGGGTCAACTCCATCGGTGCCGGTAGCCGCCGCCGGATTTGAGAAAACCAGGAGCGCCAAAATCAACATCACGATTTGGCGCAAGCCGGATGGGCACGAAATCATCATTCTGGTGCCTCGCTGTTTCGGGGTTAAACTTTGCTCAGGACTGGCGCGACAAGGCGTATTCGGCGATATCCGTCAGAATCGCGCGCGCCGTCGAGTCGGGAAACAAGGCCAGGGCATCCTTGGCTTTGCCCACATGCCCGGCGGCCATCGTCCGGGCATAGTCGATACCGCCGTAGCGCCGCAGCAGGCCGATCAGGGCTTGAAAATCGTCGGCCGAAAAATCCAGACCGGAAACGATGCGCGCCATGCGCTGGCGCTCGGATGCGGGCGCCCCGGCCAAGGCATGGATCACCGGCAGCGTGAGCTTGCCCTCGCGCAAATCGGCCCCAGGCAGTTTGCCCAGGGCGGTGGAGTCCTGGGTGTAGTCGAGCAGGTCGTCGGCGATCTGAAAGGCCAGTCCCAGGTGAAAACCATAGTCGGCCAGGGCCTTTTCGTGGCTGGCGGAGGCCTGGGCCAGGATGGCGCTGATGCAACAGGCCCCTTGAAAAAGAACGGCGGTCTTGCAGCCGATGATGCGCAGGTAGGCGTCTTCGTCCAGATCGAGCCGCCCTTTGCACTCCAACTGCAGGATCTCACCCTGGGCCATCTCCTCGGTCACCGCCGCCACGACCTCGATGACCCGCGCCATGCCTGTGCGCGCGGCGATGGAAAGGGCCCGGGCCAGCAGGAAGTCCCCGGTCAGCACCACCTGGGCCGGATCCCAGACCCGGTGGGCCGCCGGCTGGCCGCGGCGCAGGGTCCCGGCGTCGATCACATCGTCGTGCAGCAAGGTGGCGGCATGAATATATTCGAAGATGGTGGAAAAAGTCACATCGTAATCGCCCCGGTAGCCACACAATCGGGCGCAGAGCACCATCAGCAGCGGACGCAGACGCTTGCCGCCCGCAAAGAGCAGGTGCCCGGCGATCCGGCGCACCAGATCGAGGTGGGGGGTGAGGTTCTGCACCAGGGCCGTCTCGATGGCGGCCAGATCGGCCCGGGTTTCGGCAAGGATCCGTTCTTTCAGGTGGTCGTCGTTCATGCCGGTTCTCCCATCAGGTCGTACTCGAGCGTATCGCGGATCACCACCGGGCAGATCTGACCCACCGCCAGCCCGCGGCCGCGCACATAGGTGACCCCGTCTACCTCCGGGGCCTGGAACATGGTGCGCCCTTCGAAAAGCCCCGGTTCCGGAGCGGACTCGATCAGCACCGGGTAGATGCGGTCCAGGTGGCGGCGGTTGCGCGCGGCGGAAATCTTCTGCTGCAGGGCCATAAGTCGCTGGTATCGTTTGCGCGCCGCGGCGGCCGGCACGTGATCGCAAAGCCGGTGGGACGCAAGATCCTCATGGTCGGAATAGACAAATGCACCCAGATGGTCAAACCCGACAGCGTCCACGAATTCGAGCAGGGTTTCAAAATCGGCCTCGGTCTCGCCGGGAAAGCCGACGATCACCGTGGTGCGCAGCGAGGCCCCGGGCACCTGGCGCCGGATGCGGGCGAACAGGTCGCGTAACCCCCTGCCGCCGTGACCGCGGCCCATGCGGCGCAGCACCGTGTCGCTGGCGTGCTGGATCGGGATGTCGAAATAGGGGCAGACGTCGGCCAGGCGGCCCATGGCATCGATGATCCGCTCGTCGATGCTTTCCGGATGGCCGTAGAGCAGCCGCAGCCACGCCCCGGATGCCGCCACCGCCAGCCGTTCGAGCAGGTCGGCCAGATGGCCCGGCGGTAGGAAGTCGGTGCCGTAGGCGGTGGTGTCCTGGGCCACCAGGACCAGTTCGCGCACCCCGCCGGCCAGCAGGCGCCGCGCTTCGGCTTCAAGCAGATCCGGCGCCACGCTCTTTTGCCGGCCCCGCAGCCGGGGAATGATGCAGTAGGTGCAATGGCGGCTGCAACCTTCGGCAATCTTCAGGTAGGCCGAAGGGGCCGGGGTGCGCCAGCGCATCAGATCGGCCGGGGCCGGAGCGATGGCATCCGGGTTGGGCAAAAGACAGGCCGGCAGGCCGGGGTCGTTGTCGCCCAGGGCCGCCACGATCCGGTCGAAGGCCCCGGTGCCGAGAAATTGGTCCACCTCGGGCAGGGCGGTGGTGATATCTTCCCGGTAACGCTCGGGAAGGCATCCGGTGACGATCAGCCGGCGGCAGCGGCCGCTGTCTTTGAAGGCCGCCATCTCGAGAATCGCGTCGATGGACTCGTTGGCCGCATCCTCGATGAAACTGCACGTATTGACCACGATGGCCTCGGCTGCGGCCGGATCCTGGATCACCGCCCATCCCTCGGCCGCAAGTCTGCCGAGCATGGTCTCGCTGTCCACTTGGTTGCGGGCACATCCCAGGCTCAAAAGGTAAACGGTCCGACGGCCGGTGGCGGTCACAGGCTGAATCCTTTTTAAAATGCTTCTTTCCAGCAAAGATCCTGCCGGTGTCCGGCAGATGCGCACCAAGCCCCTCGCTAAAAAGCCAGAAACTTTGAAAATAGCGGCGATACGCAGAGGTGCAAATTAGGAAACCCGCGGCGGGATGTCAAGCCGGTGGCCCGCAAATCGAACAGATGGGATCGGCCTCGACACTGGACAGGACATTTTGCAGCAGGTCTTCACCCGAAAGCAGCGGCATCTGGTCCAGCCGAACCAGGTGGACGGCCACCGAAAGGTTGCCCGTGTCGAAGACCTGGCAAAGACGTGAAGACAGATAGCGCGCCAGCGACGACGGTGTGTGCGGCATTAAAATCCCCAAAAGCCTGTGGTCGATCCGGCCGATGATGTCGTTTTGGCGCACCATTTCCGGCAGGCGCCGCAAGAAATCGACCTCCTCGCGGGTCATGGGCTGGTTTGTGGCCTCGGGCACCGGTTGACCGCAGGAATCGAGGTAAAGCAGGCAGAGGGTCAGGTCGATGCCGTAGCGCCGGCAGCGGCGCAGCTCCTGCTCGAGCTGGTTTAAAAAGACGCGCCGGTTGTAAAGACCGCTCAAATCGTCCACCTGGCTGGAGGCGAAAAGACAGCGGGAAACATTTTCGATCCGATGGCACAGGATATTCATCAGGTTGAGAAAAAACCGCTGCGCCGCCGGCGGGTAGAGCCATTGCAGGCGCCGGATCATGCTCATGTTGATCTGAAGCAGCTCGGCCGGTTTGTGGGCCACTACCGTTGCTGAACGCGCCGCACCGCGCAGCAGCCCCATCTCGCCCACCACGTCTCCGGTGTGCAGCATGTCGAGGCGTTTGGCATCCCAGCCGTTGACTGTCGGATCGAGGTCCAGGGGATGATCGAAGACTTCCAGCTCGCCGTCGATGACGGCATACATCGAATCGCTGGGCTCCCCTTTCCTGAAAATCACCTGACCGGCCTTTACCTGGCGCAGGGCGCCGGCCACGATAATGTAGTGCACCTCGGTACGCGAAAGCCCGCGAAACAACGGCAGACCCTCCTGCGGGTCGACGCCCAGCTTGATGCGCACCAGGTCCCACAGGGTGACCAACTCCACATGGCGCATCAAGATCGGCAGCAAGAGCAGATCTCCGGCCAGGGCCGAAATGAGGGTCACCACCATCAGCAGGCCGAAAATCGCGGTGGGCTGGAAACTGGAAAAAGTCAGGATCGCAAAGCCGGCACTGATGGTCACGGTGGTGTAGACGATGGGCCGTCCGATGTGGTGCAAGGTGGCGGAAAGGGCCCGCTCGTCGTTCAGATCGAGCTTGAACTCCCGGTTGTAGCGCACCAGGTAATGGATCGTGTCATCCACCGCCAGGCCGATGGCGATGCTGGCGATCAGGCTGGTGAACATCGACAGCTCGATGCCGAACCAGCCCATCACCCCCAGATTGACCAGGATCGGAAAAACATTGGGGACAATGGCGATCAGGCCGACCTTGGCGGACAAAAAGAGGGCGAACATGATGGCAAAGACCACCGTCATGGTCAAAAGCAGGCTCTTGATCTGGCCGCGGGTGAGCAGATCGCTGCTGGCGGAAACCACCACGCTGAAACCGGTCAGGTCCCTTTCAACCGCCGGCGCGATTCGCCCTTGCAGGTACGTTTCGATCTGGCGGCGCAGCGCGATGATGTCCCGCGAGTTGGAAAGATGGGTCATGAGCATGATGTTGGTCGTGCTCAGATCCGAGGTGACAAAGCGCTGCAGCATCTCTTCGCCCAGAAGGGTCTTGAAGCTGTTGAAAAGCATGCGCAGCTCCCAGGCCGCTTCGGGCAGGGTGTAATGGGCGGCATCGAAGCCGTTGCTGGCGTAGTTGACCAGTTTGAGATAATCGGCAAGCGAGATGGTCTTGTCCACCCCCGGCAGGCTTTCCAAGTAAGCCTGGACTTCAGCGATGCGCCCGATCTGGGCCGGATCTTCGAAAAAATCGGCCTGGCCGCCGCCCAAGGCCAGGTTGATGGGGAACGCCCCGCAAAGATCCTGGTAGATATCATGGAAATGACGGCTGACCGGGATCTGCGGCTTGAAGTAGCGCATGGGATTGGTTTCGACCTTGAGCTGAAAAACCCCGACGAGAAGCACGACGGCCGACAGCGCGAAAAGGATCAACGTTTCCCGCTGGTGCTTGAGGGTCAAGCGCACCATCGCCTGGATCATACGATCCAGCCACCCCTCGTCATCCTCCTGGCCGCCTTTGGAACCTTTGGGCAGGGGGGTGAGGACCAAAAGAGCGGGAAAAACGCTCAACATCAGCACCAAGAGGCTGAACATACCGAAACAGGCGAAAAGGGCGAACTCGCGGATCATCGGGATCCGGCTGATGAACAGGGAGGCCAATCCGAGAACCGTGGTGCCCACGGCCAGGGCCGTCGGAAAGGCCGTATGGCTGAAAGTCCCGAGCACCGCCTCAACGGCGGTGGCGCTTTGCCGGGTCCAGACGTGGTATTCGGCGATGATATGCAGGCAATAGGCCGTGCCCACGGCGATCAGAAAGATTGGCACGATCATGGTGAGCATCGAAAGGGGCATCCCGCTGGCAGCGATAAAGCCGAGGGTCCAGATCAGCCCGGTTCCGACACAGGCCAGCGGCAGAATAAGGTCGCCGAAGCGCCGGAAAATGCCCCAAAGCATCAAGACGATCAGCAGCAGGGTGACCGGGGGCAGGCGAAAAAAATCCTTGCGCGTAAATTGCTCCAGCGCCTGTGAGACCAGCGGCATGCCGATCTGGTAGCGTTCGGCGCCAATCGGGGCGGCATCAAGGGCCTGCTGGACCTGGGCAATGACGGCGTTCTGGTCGGCCCCGTCGGCCAGCATCAGGGTCAGGGCCGCGGTGTGCCGGTCGGTTGAGAAGAGATTGCGCTCAAAGAGCGCCACCGGCTTCATCACCGCGGCGAATCTGTCGATGGACCAGCTGCCACCCATGTCCACCGCCCGGCGCACCTCGGGCAGGCCGATCACCTGATGGACGCCGTGGATGCGGGCCAGAGCATCGGAAAGGTCGGTCAGCTTCTGGAACAGCTCTGGATCGAAGACATCCCGGCCCTTGACCACCACGCGGATGATCTCATCGGAGCCGAAGCGCTGTTTGAATTCGCGATATACCTTGTTTTCCGGCAGATCCTGGATGATCAGATCGTAGACCGAGGCGGAAAAATTCAACCGCGGGACCTGAAGTGCGAAAAGAAAGGTCACGGCGGCGGCCAAGGCCAGGACAAATCCCGGCCGTTCCAGGACAAAACCGAAATAGCGCTCGGCGAACCTTTGGAGAAAAGACCGTTGGCCCATTTTGACCCCGCAACACCCGTGGGAAGCCATGCCGGACGCCTGGCACGTTCCCTCAGGACCGTGGTTGGAGTGGTCATCTTCAAAGGATACGGAGAAGTTCCGTTTCCTGGCCGCGGATGATGTAAAACGGAATCGCTTGGAGAAACGACCGCCGGCACGGCTTCAGATCATTGATGCGGTGCCTTTAGCGTTACAAAGATTCTATAAGAAAAACCGGTCTTGTCAACGATCGCGTCAAGGGACCGTGCCTGAGGGGAACCCGCTGGAGCGGTATTCTTCAACCCTGGTCCCGTCCCCGGCGGCCACCAGCACCAAGGCTTCGACCCCGGAAAGGGTATCGATCATGGCCAGACCGGACGCGGGGCCCATCACGCACAAGGCAGTGGCCAGGGCGTCGGCCAGGGTACAGTCCGGGGCGGTGACCGTGGCGCTGACCACCCCGTTGGCCACCGGAAATCCGGTGCGCGGATCGATGATGTGGGCGTAGCGCCGCCCTTCAGACTCGAAAAAATTGCGGTAATCCCCGCTGGTAGCCATGGCCCGATCCGTGAGCCCCAGGATGCGGTAGACCGCATCGGGGCTTGCATCGGCCCGGGGCTGATTTATTCCCACCCGCCAGGGGCTTCCGTCCGGCCGGCGGCCGGCGGCAAACACCTCGCCGCCGATCTCCACAAGAAAGTCGCCGTACCCTTCGTTGCGGATCAGGGCCGCCAGCGCGTCGACCCCGTAACCCTTGGCGATGGAGGCCAGGTCGAGGCTGACCCGGCTGTCGGTCTTGACCAGGGTCTGGTTCGCTTCGCGCCGGATCCGTTTGAAGCCCACGGCTTCCCGGGCCGCCTGGATGGCGCTCGCATCCGGGACGCGACCGGCAGCCGGAGCCGGACCGAAGCCCCACAGATCCACCAGGGGGCGCACGGTTGGATCCCAGGCGCCCCGGCTCAACGCGTGAATCCGGGCCGCGGTTGCGATGAGCAGATCAAATTCGGCCGACGCCTTGAACGCTTCGCCCTGGGCCGGCCAGCGGTTGAAGCGGTTGATTTCACTGTCGGACCGATAGGTGGAAAAGCGCTGCTCGATCTCTTCGAGCCGGTGGGTCAGCAGAAGATCCAGCCCCCGGGGACGGTTGAAAAAGCCGTGGACCACCGTGACGTGGTAGGTGGTCCCCATGGTCCGGCCGGCCAGGCGGGTTTCACGCCTGGCCGAACAACCGGCGAGGGCCACCGCCAAGGTTATCAGGGCCAAGCTGAAACCCGTTAGGCGGAAAAGACGGTGCGATAGGGTTTGAAAACTGAAACCGGAGATTCGAAAATGGTAACGCGATGCCATTTGCTGGATCACACCGATATCTGATTAAAATCTGCGCCGGTCGATTGTCAGCAGATTCTTGGAAGCTGCTCTCCGGCCAGCATGTCCACGATGCGCTCGCCGCCGATACGGGTGGTCATCGTCACCCGCCCGGGTCGATCCGCAGTCACCGTGCCGATTTCGCAGGCATCCGCCCCGAATGGATCGGCCCGCATGGCCGCCAGCACCGCCGGTGCCTCCTGGGGGCCAACGACGGCGATGAGCTTGCCCTCGTTGGCCACGTAAAGCGGATCGAACCCGAGCAGTTCACAGGCCCCGACCACTGCCGGACGCACGGGGACAGACGCCTCGTCAATCCGGATCCCGACCCCGCTTTGCTGGGCGATCTCGCAAAGGGCCGTGCCCAGCCCCCCGCGGGTGGGATCGCGCAGCACCCGGATCTGCCCGGAAGCGGCCAGCATGTGCCGCACCATATGGTTCAAGGGCGCCGAATCGCTTTGCAGCGGGAAATCGAGCCCCAGTTCCTGGCGCTGGGTCATGATGGTCATCCCGTGGTCGGCGATGGTGCCGCTGAGCAACACCCGGTCGCCCACCCGGGCCAGGTGCCCGCCCACCTCGACCCCCTCGGCCACGAGTCCCACCCCGGCGGTGTTGATGAAAATCCGGTCCACCGCGCCGCTGGGCACCACCTTGGTGTCGCCGGTAACGATGGCCACCCCGGCGCGCCGCGCCGCCTCGGCCGCATCGCGCAAGATCCGCTCCAGGTCATTCAGGGGCAGCCCTTCCTCGATGATCAGGGCCAGGCTGAGAAAAACCGGCCGCGCCCCGCACATGGCCACGTCGTTGACCGTGCCGTTGACCGCCAGGTCCCCGATACTGCCCCCGGGAAAGAACAGGGGCGTAACGGTGTAGCTGTCGGTGGAAAAGGCCAAGCGCCCGGCCGGCAGGTCAAAGACCGCCCCGTCGTGAAGGGGGGCCAGGATCGGATTGTCCAGGATCGGCAGCATCAACTCGGTGGTCAGCCGGTGGGCCAGCTTGCCGCCGGCGCCGTGGTCCAGCAAGACGGTATCGTTTTGCATATTAGCCTCTGTGGCGGGCTCAGCCCGCATGGTAGCGATAATAGGCCGCGCAGGTCCCTTCGCTGGAGACCATACACGGGCCCACCGGATCCATGGGCGTGCAGCGGGTGCGAAAAAGGGGGCACTCGAAAGGGCGCCGGGCCCCGGTGAGGATCTGGCCGCAGGCGCACCCCTTGGGTTCCACCGGCTCGGGAAGTTCGAGGGTAAAGCGCTGCCGGGCGTCGAAGCCGGCAAAGGCTGGCGCCAGCTCCAGGCCGCTGGCCGCAATCACGCCCAGCCCGCGCCAGACGGCGTCTGTGGGGTGAAAGACGCTGTCCATCACGGCCAGGGCCTTGGGGTTGCCCCCGGCTGCCACGACCCGCTCATAGGCATTGGCCAGCCGGGGAGCGCCATCCTCGATCTGATCCACCAGCATGGCGATAGCGCCGAGCAGGTCGGCCGGCTCGAACCCGGCCACTACGCTCGGCACCCGATGGGCTTCGAAAAGGGGCCGGTAGGCCTCGGTGCCGATGATCACCGACACATGGCCGGGCAGCAAAAACCCGTCCACGGCCACTTCGTCCATGGCCAGCAGGGCTGCCAGGGCCGGCGGAACGGTCTTGTGGGCCGGATAAATGGAAAAATTGCCGATCCCTTCCCGCGCCGCCGCCTGGATCGTGGCCGCCACGGTGGGCGCCGTGGTCTCGAACCCCACCGCGAGAAAGACCACCTGGTGTCCGGGATTGTCCCGGGCGATCTTCAAGCTGTCGAAGGCCGAATAGACGATTCGCACGTCGCGGCCCCGGCCGCGTTCGTGCAGCAGGTTGGAGGCCGTTCCCGGCACCCGCATCAGGTCGCCGAAAGTTGTGACGATGACCCCTTCGGTGCGCGCCAGGGCGACAAAGGCGTCGATGTCGGCCTGGGCCGTGACGCAGACCGGACAGCCCGGGCCGGAAAGCAGGGTGATGGTTTCCGGCAGCAGGGACCGCAGGCCGCTGCGAAAGATGCTGACCGTGTGGGTGCCGCAGACCTCCATGAGACGCACCGGCCGGCGGCTGCGCCCCCGGATCCGGTCCGCCAATCTGCGGGCCAGAACCGGGTCCCGATATTCTTCGGCGTATTTCAAAGACATCCTGAAATCCTCACAGCAGGCTAATAGAGCCGCCAGAACACGGGCAACAGCCCGAGGTGGTGCAGTTCTTCCACGACCTCCAGAATCCCCACAATCCAGATGAACCAGAGGGCGTCGAAGAGACTGCGCCGAAAAACCCGGGGATTGACGAGGTAGGTGGCCGGTTCGCGAAGCAGCCCGATTTTGGGGAAAAAAGCCGGGGTGCACCGCCGGTATTCCTGGTAGGCCTCGCCGAAGTGCCGGGCCAGACGCGCCTCCTCGCCGCAGATCACCGCCGGGTAGGCGGCGGTGAACAGGAGCGTCAGAATCGCGGCGATCGTAAAGGTTTCAGTGCACAGACCGACGCCGATAGCCCCGATGAAGCTGAACAGGTACAGCGGGTTTCGGCACATGGCGTAAGGGCCGTCGGTGACCAGCCGATCATCCTTGTAGCCGGCGATATAAAGCGCACACCAGAGTCTTCCCAAAGAAGCGATGCCCACCAGGGCCATCCCTGCGGCGAAAAGGACCGAGCTCAGCCCCCAGGTTTCCTCCCACCGGCCGCTGCTGAGCAGCAGCAGCGCCGCCACCAGCACGGCTCCGGCCCAGGTCAGGGGCAGGCGGAGGTTTTCGGCCATCGTGCCTAGCGCCATTGCACTTTCCTTTTTATCAAAACGCCCAAGCCCGCCCGGCCTTTCAGCCGCCGGCGGCGGCGACCAGGGCCTGGCCCAGACAGATGCCGCCGTCGTTGGCCGGCACCTGTTCGGGGGTATACACGCTAAAGCCCGCCTTTTCCAGCGATTGCACCATCCCTTCCAGGAACAGGGCGTTTTGGAACACCCCCCCGGAAAGCGCCACCCGCTCCAGCCCGGTTCCGGCCCGCAGCCGGATGCAGATTTCACTGAAGAGACGGACCAGGGCCTGATGAAAACGACCGGCCACCGTCGAGACCGGCGTTCCGCAACTCAAATCGGCCACCACGGCCCGGATCAACGGCGCCGTCGCGATGGGGCCGGAAACGGCCGGGGACCGCTCGAAAGGATATGCATCGCTGGCGGCAGGATCGGCGACGGCTTCAAGGGCCATGGCCGCCTGGCCTTCGAAGCTGACCCGGGTGTAAAGACCGCAAAGAGCCGCCACCCCGTCGAAGAGGCGTCCCAGGCTGGATGTGGGCGGCGCGTTGAAGCCGCTGCGGGCCATGCGCACGGCCACCGAGAGTTTTTCGGGATCGATCCGGCCGAAAAGGGGCAAATCGAGGCAGGCCCAGTCCTGGCCGAAGGCATCCCAGAGGTAGCTGGCCGCCATGCGCCAGGGTTCCCGAATGGCGCTCTCGCCTCCGGGCATCGGCACGTAGGCCAGGTGCGCCGCCCGTTGGAAGGCCGCGGCCTCGGCGATCATGACCTCGCTGCCCCAGATGGCGCCGTCGGTCCCGTAGCCGGTGCCGTCCAGGGCCAGACCGATCAGGCGCCCCTCCAGACCATGTTCGGCCATCACGCCGGCGATGTGCGCATGGTGGTGCTGCACGGCGATCCGGCGTACCCCTTTGCGCCCCAGGGCATAACGCGTGCTCAGATAATCCGGGTGCAAATCGTGGGCCACGATCTGCGGACTCAGGTCCAGGATCCGCTCCATGTGCCCCACGGTCAGTTCGAGGAAATCGGCCGCAGCCCGATTCTCCAGATCGCCGATGTGCTGGCTGACAAAGGCCTCGTTTCCCCGGACCAGACAGACAGTGTTTTTGAGCCCGGCGCCGCAGGCCAGGATGGGGGGCAGGGATTTTTTGAGAAAGACCGGCGCCGGTACATATCCCCGGGAACGGCGGATGAAGCGCGTCTTGGCGGCCATGGGCCGCAGGATGGAATCGTCCGCGCGCAGATAGATGTCCCGATCGTGAATCAGAAAATCGTCGGCGATGGCGCCCAGGCGGGTAAAGGCTTCCTGGTTGTCGATGCAAATCGGCTCTTCGCTCAGATTGCCGCTGGTCATCACCAGGGCCGTGAACCCCTGGCGCAGGAGCAGGTGGTGCAAGGGGGTATAGGGCAGCATGAACCCCAGGTTGGGATTGCCCGGGGCCACCGCCTCGGCAACGGGAGACTCCCGGCGCCGGGGTACCAGTACGATGGGTCGCTGAGCTGAAGCAAGAAGGGCCGCGGCGGTCGCATCGACGTACGCCAGGCGCTTGACAGTCTCCAGGTCCGGTGCCATCAGCGCAAAGGGCTTTTCCTCGCGCCGCTTGCGACGGCGCAGCCGTTCCACCGCAGCCCCATTCAGGGCATCGGAGGCCAGATGAAATCCGCCCAGCCCCTTGACGGCCACGATGCGCCCCGCCATGAGGCGCCGGGCCGTCTCGCAGATGGGATCGCCAACCTTCAACACCCGCCCTTCCGGAGTGCAGAGGCTCACCCGGGGGCCGCACCGGGCGCAGGCGTTGGGTTGGGCGTGAAAGCGACGATTGCCCGGGTCATCGTATTCGGCCTGGCACTCCGGGCACATGGTAAAACGCCGCATGCTGGTATGGGGCCGGTCGTAGGGGACATCGTCGATGATGGTATAGCGCGGACCGCAGTTGGTGCAGTTGATGAACGGATAGCCGAAACGGCGGTCGGCCGGGTCGAAAAGCTCGGCCAGGCAATCGTCGCAGACCGCCATGTCCGGGCTGATGAGGGTGGCCCGGGACGCAGCCCGCTGGCTGTGGACGATGCGGAAAGCGTCCAGGCACCGCAGGGCGGCTTCAGCCGTCTCCACCGTGGTGATCCGCGCCAGGGGCGGCGCCTGCCGGGTCAGCGCGTCGACGAAGGCGGCCACCGCCTGCCGGGCCCCCTCGACGTGGATCGCAACCCCGCTGGAGGTGTTGGCCACCTCTCCGGTGAGACCCAACCGCAAGGCCTGCTGGAAGACAAAGGGCCTGAACCCGACCCCCTGGACGATGCCGCCCACCTTTACGCCAAGGGCGATCTGAGATGTGTCGCACGAGGCCATGGCCGGTTTGCGCACCGGGCCGTTCAGGGCGTCTGCGGCCCGAGGGCGGCAAAAGCCGCCGCCTCCCGCAGCAGCTGCAGCGATTCTTCGGCCTCGGCCTCGTCGATCTTGCGAATGGCGAACCCGGCATGCACGATGACGTATTCGCCCACCCGCGGATCTTCGATCAGCAGGAGACTCACCTCGCGCCGGACCCCGTCCGCGTCGATGACGGCCATATCGTTTTCAATTTTCGTAATGCGGGAAGGTATCGCCAGGCACATGGGCACAAGTCCTTTTTTGCAGATGAACACCGAGACGCTCGAGTTCGGCCGAAACCATGGCGACGGTCGCCTCCACCCGGCTTTCGAGAGTAGCAGTTAACCCGATGGCCAGGGTCTCCATGTCCTCGGGCTCGGGTCCCACGATGACGGTTTCGGGCACCTTGTCCAGGGCCTGGCAGAGGGTCAGGGCTTCGAGAAAATCGATCTGGTGCAGTGAGTTCTTGGCCCGGATACGGCCCGGGATCTCGTCGCCAGCCAGCCGGTGAAGATCTCCGGGACGGCCGTTGTTGCGGATGATGTCCACCACGATGAGGTGGTCCGCCTGGGAAATCACCCCCATCAGGTGAACCCCCAGGACTCCGCCGTCAACGGCGTTGACGTTGTCCGGAAGATCATACCATTTTTGGATCCGTTCGATGACCCGGATGCCGAATCCTTCATCGGTGTACAGGATGTTGCCGACCCCCAGAATCAGGATTTTTGGTGCTGAAGCGGTCATGGAAAGCTCTTGATCGGTTTGGTAGCATCTTCGGTGTGCAGCCCGGTCCGCGCTGCCGAGGATTTGCAAGGTAGCATCGATATGCCGAGGGTGCAAGCCCGACACCGGGCCGGTAATTTCCGGTGAGTCCGCGATCTGGCGGTTATCCTGAAAAAACGGAAGGATCAAGTGCCGCAGCGTGCGCGGCCATCGGTTTGCGTTTGCGTGGCCGGGGGCCGGCAGGGATCGTTCTCCGTGCTTGACTTGGCACCCTTTTCATCTCTCATTGGATGGGAAGGCTGCCGGCGCAGACTTCCCCTTCCGGGACCCCTTTCACCCAGCGGTACAGCTGTTCGATCCGCTCGCAGGTCAGTTCCCTGGCCGCCCGTTGCACACACTCGCCATAGACGCTCCCGTAAGCCTGGACCTTGTCTTCAGCCGGAAAGAGCGAGGCCAGATGCGCATCCCTGAATTGGCGCCAGGCCGCCTGGGCCGCTTTGATCCAGCGCCGCAACTGGTCGGGGACCTCATTGTAGCGGCCTTGGTTGAGGACCCGCAAGAGCGTGCTTTTCTCAAAGGCCCCCACGCCGACGTTGAAGGAAAACGAAACCAGGGCATCGAACTGGTTCTGGTTCAGCACGACGGTCACCGCGCTGTTGACCGCATCCTCGAAGCGGGTCAGGTCCTGGCCGAGCAGGGCGAGGACCTGGGCCTCGCTCAGCCCCCCGTCATAGGCCACCGCGACGCCGCCAATCACGATCTTGCCGCAATGGGATTCCCCTTCGGTCAGCAAATGGCCGACGCCGATCGTCGGCAGTCCGGCGCTGTCCTTGTAGACCTGGGTGCGCACCCCTTCCCAGCGGGCCAAGAGCTCGCGGCCGTTTTCGCTCATTTTCATTGGATCCCTTCCTTTCTTGAGGCCCCTTTCAGGGCCAGATCGTCCGGTACGCGTCAAGGGTGCGCCGGGCGTGGCGGAGCCGTTCGGCCAGATGGTCGCCCGTCAGACGGCTGCGCATCTGTTCGGCCTCGGTATAGCTCCGGGCTGGATAGAACCTTTGCTGGCGACCGGTGTCGAAATGGGTCTGCAAATCGCGGCGCAGCGGCTCGGACATCGGCAGCGAATCGATCAGCAGGAGTTGATTGTGGAGGATCCGGGCCACTTCGGTACGGTAGGGGACCTTGTCGAACTGATCGGTGCGAAACAGGTGGCCGACCCGGCACGGCAGCACCCAGCTATCGCCTCCCAGGCACCAGTTGGCCAGGGACAACAGCGCTTCGGCCCCCCCACCCCCAGAGCCACTGCCACGGGGCGCCGATGTCCAGATAGCGCCGGCGCAA
Source organism: Desulfobacterales bacterium (assembly GCA_963668645.2). GTDB lineage: Bacteria > Desulfobacterota > Desulfobacteria > Desulfobacterales > UBA2174 > UBA2174. Next base: position 282,136 of record CAXXWC010000013.1, on the reverse strand, counting down.
GAAGGCATACGAGGCGCCCAGGACGCAGCCGATCCTGGCGGCCGAACCGCGGTGGATGGCGTCGGCGGCGGCTTCGGACCACTTGGGCTGAAACACCGACCAACCGAAGTACTTCGGATACTGGTGCATCACCTCGACGCGCGCGCCGATATAGCCACGTTGAGCTGCCGGCACTTTCAGATCGTCGTCCAGGCAAGGGCACTGGCAGCAGGTGACCACGTCCGGCTGCCGTTCCAGATGCCCCAGGACGGTCCGGTCCCACCCCGGTTCGCATGACATGTGGGCGTCCATGACGAAAATGACCGGGCACGCGGCGGCCATGATGCCGGCATGGCGCGCCCGGTCGACCCCCTCGGAACGCTTCAGCACCAGGACCGCCACACGCTTGTCGACCGGCAGGTCACCATGGCCGCGGCATTCGTCCTCGACCAGGATGATCTCGACAGGCACCTGGGCGGTATTGAGCACCGATCGGATCGTATGGCCGGTATGGCGCTCGTTACGGCAGGGAATCACGACCGAAATCATCGTCCCCCTTACCTTGCTGGAATCGATAGGATATGGCCCGCAAGCGCTTTGACCGCCCGCGATGGCGGTCCGGCCGGGCCGGTTACTTCTCCTGCCGCTGGAGGGTGAAGGTTTCCTTGAGGGTTTCGCTTTTGGAAAAGACCGTCACGCTCATGCGGGTCGCCCCGTCGAAGGCGATCATCATGTAGCCATCGAAAAACTGCAGGCAGTAGCCGCCGTTGACCTTGTCGATGCCGAAATAGATCGACGGCTGGGCAGGATCCACCCGGGCGGCCTGAAAGTCGATGCGGCAGTCGCGCGGCGCGCCGTAAAATAGTTTGGGCGCCACCCTGCCGGAATCATCCGGTGCGGCCACGGTCATGGTGACCTGGACCGGCCGGCCGCTGCCGAGTTGGCCTTCCCATTGACCGACAAGGTCTTCGGACCCGGTCTGCGCTGCCACTGCCATGGCCCCAGCCAGCAGGATCGCCGGCAGCATCACGCCTGTGATCAGGCCTCGTTGCCGGCGCAGGTCTGCGCGGATCACTTGCATGTCAGCCCCCTTTCTGTGGTGTTCGCGCCCGGCACCTCTTAAAGCAACAACCCGGCGATGGCGGCCGGCAACAGGAGCAGCGCCGGCCAGAGGATGGCGGCCCTCCACGGCAAACGGGTATCGGGCTGGCGCGGCGCACCCCTTTCATGCATCGCAGAGCCGGTAACCTGGCCCGGGGTACAGTCCGTTTCGCCGCTGATGGATCCGGCGCTGATCGATACCGGGCAGGCACGATCTTCCGGAGGCAGGGATGGCGTCTCGCCGATCAGGGGAAAGTGGTTTGTTTCGGCGATGGGCGACAGTGGGCCGCCTCTTTTGAGCGCGGGCACCGGCATACCGAGCATTTCATAGCGGCGTTCCTGCCCGTCAAGGCCGAATCGGCAGCAGACCCAGCGGATATAGCGTGCCTGGCCGTCGTCACCGATCTCGATGATCCGCGCCATGCGGGCCGTTCCGTCCCGGGGCGGCACGGCGCCGGTCACGTTAAGCCCTCCTGGCCTGGCGGCCCCTGGGCCGTCGTGCAAACGCCTCTTGCGCCGGTGATGGTATCCGGTCCCGCAAGACCCGCGGATTTACTCGAGCCAGGCCGGTTTGCGTTCAAGATCCACATGGTAGACGGTCCATTGCAAGACGGCCTGATGCTCGCCGATATTCAGGATCTTGAAGCTCTTTTCGATGCCGATGATTCGGACATGTTCACCAATTCAGCCATAGCTCCTACCTCCTTTTGGCTCTGCGTTCAGAGGGCGGTGGTTATGCGGCCTGCGGGCCAACCAGGCGCTTTAGCCGAAAGCCGCTTTCGGCGATCCGAGCTCTATTTGGAATGGTAGTCCATCTGGCTCTGGATTAGACGGTCAACGAGCCGGGCCATGCTTTCGTTCAGCTCGTGCCCTTCGACTTTCAAGACGACATGCACCGTGCCGGTGCGCCGCTTGAACATATGCCGCCCCGGATATCGACGCTCACTCCCTTGGGGATTTTGGCGCCTTTCGAATCCTTGCTGTCGGCCTGGCCGGCCGCGGCTTCATCATCCTTGTCCCCCTCGATGCCGATCAGGTCGGCGTCGAACTGAACCTCGACCTCCTTGATGCGCAGTGAACTGTTGGCAATCAGCGGCAGCAACGGCACCTTGTAAACCACGTCCTCATAGTCTTCGGCCATGGGATGGGTGGAGGGGACGCGGATATCGAAGATTTTCGGGTGACGCTGATTGTCTAAGTATCTCAATACATTGAGTAGTTGACGCGATTCGATGCGGCGCTGGGCTTCAACCACCGCACCGGCCAATCCTTCGATCAGGTTTTCGAAAGATTCTCGGTTCGCCATCGCTCAAGCGTCTCCCATGCTTTGCTTCGATGCGGTGTACGATAAGGTACGCCCATGTCACCAAACCTCAGATGAGCGCAGAACTTGCCGGTAGAGAGGAATGCACCGCCACAGCGACAAGCAGGTCCGGCGAAGGGAACCGGGGAGGTCAACGGGACGCTGCATAGCGACAGGACCGGCTACCGCCCCAGGGGGATTAATCGCTTAAAGGGCCATCCGGTACTTCAGGCGACCACCGGAGAACATGGAAGCGGGCGTCGGCCAAATTTTCCAATGCAAAAAAAGCCGGCCTTGATCAGCCCACCAACAGGTTTATTACAGCTTTTACTTAGGATTTGACTGGATATACTAATATTTAAATATGTTGTCAATCGGATTTATCGAAAATCACTATCGAGAAAGATCAAGAGGAAAGAGGAGGTTGGCTTCGGTCAGCGACAGAATCGCTCCGCCATCTGCCGCCACGGTGACCGGAACCTGCCAGGCCACCTTGTGGCCTTCGATGATCGAGGGGAAGGTGATCACCACCCAGTAGTCACCGGGCGTCACGCCGACGAACTTGAAAGTTCCGTCCTCGGTGGTCAGGGTGCTGGCCGTCACATAATCGGGGGTACCGGTAACACGTGCCATGACCTGTTTGTAAAATTCCAGGTGCAATCGATTGGTGCGAACCCCTTGGCGCCCCCCTCCGACCTGGTCGATCTGAGCATCCACATCTTTTTCTATGGCCGCCGCATCAACCGCTTCGGAAACCAGCAGCACCCGGATCCAATCCCCGTGAACGGCGCGGCCCCCGGTTAGATTAAGCGTGATCCGACCTTCCACGCCCCCGGAAGCGGCAAAAAGAAGTGCGGCGATGCAAAAGGAAAAGACGCCGCCAGCCAGCCCGAATTTTACCGCATTCTTGGGTCTCAAGCCCACCCCCTCGAAGTAGCGGTTAAAAAGACTTTCTCAATCCAACTTATATACGGAATCGCTCCGCTTCTGTCAAAACGCGCCGCGCAAAATCGATAACCTTTCTTGACAAGAGATCATTTCGGCCGCTACAGTACCATTTTCTCCAGTTCATCCTCAGCCCCCCATGGCCGCGACGGAGAGGTCGCGGCGATTTTTGCCATGCCCGTTTCAGCCGGAGGCAAATCCCGTGGGATTCGGCTACACAGGCAAAATCCTGATCATCGACCTGACCCGAGGCGACATTCGCAGCGAACCGGTTCCCGACGCGGTCTACCGCCGGTGGCTGTCCGGAATGGGCTTGGCGGCCTGGTACCTCTGCCGGCAAATCCCCCCCGGAGCCGACCCTTTGGGGCCTGAGAACATCCTTGCCTTTGCCAGCGGCCTGTTGACCGGCACGGGCAGCCTTTTTACCGGCCGCTGGATGGTGGCGGGCAAAAGCCCGCTGACCGGTGGCTGGGGAGATGCCAACTGCGGCGGCAACTTCGCTCCGGCCATCAAACAGTGCGGCTTCGATGCGCTTTTTTTCAAAGGCATCAGCCCCAAGCCGGTCTACCTGTTTGCCGACGGCAACCGCGCCGAGCTGCTTGAGGCCGGCGCCATCTGGGGCCGGGACAGCGTAGCGACCGAGGCATGGCTTGCCAAACACCACGGCAGGAAACGCTTGCCGCGCATCGCCTGCATCGGTCCGGCAGGCGAGCGGTGCTCGCTGATTGCCGGGGTGGTCAACGACGGGGGCCGCCTGGCGGCCCGCTCCGGGCTAGGCGCCGTGATGGGGTCAAAACGGCTCAAGGCCGTGGTGCTGGCCGGGAGCCTGAGGGTTGCGGTCCATGACCGTGAAAAGATGCGGGGCCTCAGCCGGGGGGTCAACGCGGTGGTGCGGGATCTGCCCCCCTTTGTCTCCGGCAAAACCGCCGCCGCCATGGGCCGTCTGATGCGCGCCCTGCCGGCCCAGATGGAAACCGATGGGATTCTTTATCAGAAGATCCTGCAAAAATGGGGCACGGTGGGCATGAACCAGATGTCCATCGAAATGGGCGACTCCCCGATCCAGAACTGGAAAGGGACCCATGCGGATTTCGGTCCTGAGCAAAGCGCCGCCGTCGATCCGGATGTGTTTACCCGCCCGGTGATTTCCAAATATTTTTGCTATTCCTGTCCCCTGGGCTGCGGCGCCCTGGTGGCCGGCCGTGAAGACGGCTCCTGGCAGCACCGGCCCGAGTACGAAACCGTCATGGCCCTGGGCGCCTTTTGCCTCAACAGCGATGCGGAGAGCATCTTTCGCATGAACGAATGCCTCAACCGGGCGGGGATGGACAGCATCTCGACCGGGGCTACCATCGCCTTTGCCATGGAGTGCTACGAAAACGGAATCCTGACCCGGGCCGACACCGGCGGCCTGGATCTGACCTGGGGCAACAGTGCCGCCATGGAGCAGTTGCTCGGACAAATGATCCGGCGCGAGGGGATCGGAGATCTTCTGGCCGACGGCGTACGGGCCGCGGTCCGGCGCATCGGGGCCGGCAGTGCCCCCTTCGCCATGCATGCCGGCGGCCAGGAGCTGCCCATGCACGACGGCCGCTTCGATCCGGGCTTTGCCCTGCATTACTCGGTGGAGCCGACCCCGGGGCGCCATACCATCGGTTCGCTGCTCTACTACGAGATGTTCCAACTCTGGCGCCGCATCGAGGAACTGCCGGACCCGTCCCTGTTCTACCTCAAATCGAGCAAATACGAGGACGACCGGCAAAAGGCGCGCATGGCCGCCGCCTGCAGCCGGTTCGTCAACGTGATCAACGGGGCCGGGGGCTGTCTGTTCGGCGCCTTTCTCGGGGTCCACCGCCTGCCGGTCTTCGAATGGCTCAACGCCGCCACCGGCTGGAACCGGTCGGCCCGGGACTACCTGGAATGCGGATCGCGGATCCAGACCGCCCGCCAGGCCTTCAATATCCGCCACGGCGTCGATCCGCGCCGCAACCGGGCCGCCGACCGGTCTCTGGGGCATCCGGCCCAGGCCGCCGGGGCCAATGCCGGACGCAGCGTGCCCATCGAAGGGCTGATGCGCCATTACTGGCTTGAATTGGGGTGGGATCCGGAAACCGGCCATCCCCTGCCGGCAGCCATGGCGACCCTTGATTTTTAAAAAGCAGACCCCATGACCTACGCGATAACCGACCTTTGTATCGGCTGCAGCCTCTGCAAGATGATCTGCCCGGTAGCAGCCATCGAAGGCCAGCCGCGCAAGCTTCACCGGATCCTGGCCGAGCGCTGCATCGGCTGCGGCGCCTGCGGCCGGATCTGTCCCCAGGAGGCCTTGCGTGATCCGATGGGGCGGCGATGTACGCGTATCCGGCTGCGCAAACGCTGGGAAAAGCCCCGCATCGAGGTTGCCAAATGCATCGGCTGCATCATGTGCATCGAGAGTTGTCCCACCGGCTGTCTCGGCCTGGCGCCGCCGGGCGGCAGCCGCAGTGCCGTACGTAGCGCCCGGCTCGAAGCCCCAAGCCGCTGTATCGCCTGCGGCTTTTGTGCTGTGGATTGCCCCGTGACCGCCATCACCATGGTCCCCGGCGATGAACTGTAAGCATCCAGGTCCGATTTCCGTACGGATTAATCCGTAAACAGAGGGCTTTGCCCCCTGCAAAAAAACGGCCTCCCCGCGGGAAGGCCGTTTTTGGGGAGCCGCTTTTTAGCAGACCCTTATCTTGTAAACCTCGTTGCTGTCCGGATCGATCACATGTACCGCACAGGCGATGCATGGATCGAAGCTGTGCACGGTGCGCAAAATTTCCATGGGCCGCTTGGGATCGGCGATGGGCGTGCCGATCAGGGCTTCTTCCACCGGGCTCAACTGGCCGGCGGCGTCCCGCGGTCCCAGGTTCCAGGTGGACGGCACCACGTACTGGTAATTTTCGATCTTCCCGTCCTTGATCTTGACCCAGTGGCCCAGGGATCCACGCGGTACGTCGTTGAGCCCGACGCCCTGGCCGTCCTTCATCTCGTACTCGGCGCAAGTGGCCGTATCGCCGCTTTTAAGGTTCTCCACCAACTCCAGAACCCAGTTTTGCATCCGGTCGCCGATGGCCACGGTCTCCAGGGCGCGCGCCGCCGTACGGCCCAGGGTCGAAAAGAGGGCTCCGGCCGGAATGCCGAGGGTCTTGAGGGTGCTGTCCACCAACGGCTTGATTTCGGCATGCCCCTTGCCATAGGCCACCAGCACCCGGGCGAGCGGGCCGACCTCGCAGGCCTTGTTTTCGTATCGCGGGGCCTTCATCCAGGAGTAGCGGCCGCCATTGCTCTCGGTATCGTAAGTCGGATTCTCCTTGAGCGGCTTGGTCTCGCCGGACCATGGATGCTTGGGGGTGCCGGCCTCGTACCAGCCTCGAGTCACATCTTCGGTGACCTTCATCTGGTCCACGGCCACAATCTTTGACAGGTCCTTGTTGTAGATCGCCCCGCGCGGCATGTAGAGGCTCTCGGGCTCCTTTTCCGTTTCCGGGAATTCGCCATAGGCCAAAAAGTTGGTGCACCCGCCGATGCCCCCCCAATCCTTGTAAAAGGAGGCCACGGCCAGAAGATCCGGGATGTAGACGTTCTTGACGAAATCCTGGGTCTCTTTGGTGATGTAAAGAAATTCGGCGATGCGGTCCGGCCTCAGGTCGGCCACGCAGGTGACCCCGCCGACCACCAGGGACTGGGGATGCGGATTTTTGCCGCCGAAGATGGCATGCATACGCGCGGCCCGGGCCTGCAGCCGCAAGGCCTCGATGTAGTGGGCACAGGCCATCAGATTGGCCTCAGGGGGCAGCTTGTAGGCCGGGTGGCCCCAGTAGGCGTTGGTGAAGGGGCCGAGCTGGCCGCTGTCGACAAAGGTCTGCAGGCGCTGCTGAACCTGTTTGAAATAGGCGGTACCGCCCACTTGGGCGTTGCTGACGTTGTCTGCCAGTTCAGCCGTTTTCTTGGGATCGGCTTTCAGGGCACTGACGATATCGACCCAGTCCAGAGCGTGCAGATGGTAAAAGTGAACGATATGATCATGCTGAAACTGGGCGCCTTGCAGCAGGTTGCGGATCAGCCGGGCGTTTGGGGGAATCTTGACGCCCAGGGCGTCGTCCACGGCGCGCACGGATGAGATGGCGTGGACATAGGTGCACACCCCGCAGGAACGCTGCACGAAATGGTGGGCGTCGCGCGGATCGCGGCCCTGTAAAATCATCTCGATGCCGCGGAACATCTGCCCGGAACTCCAGGCGTTTTTAACCTTGCCCCCCTCCACCTCGATCTCGATGCGGAGGTGCCCTTCAATTCTGGTAATCGGATCGACGATCACTCTTTGTCCCATATGGATATCTCCTCTCTTCTTCTTGAAGATTTTGGCTCAGGCGGCTACATTTCTTCATAGAATGGGGTCATGGTATCCCAGAAATCGGGCTGGCTGCACCCGATGCAGGGATGTCCGGCTTCGACCGGCCAACTGGTCCCGTCGTTGAACTTGGCCACGGGGCAGTTGTTGTAAGTTTCCGGCCCCCGGCAACCGACCTTGTAGAGGCAATACCCCATGGCGGCTTCTTCCGAACCGAATTGTTCCACGAACTCGCCGTTTTCGAAGTGGGCGCGGCGCGGGCACTGATCATGAATCGTTTTGCCGTAGGCGAACATGGGACGGCCCATATCGTCCAGCGCCGGCAGCTTGCCCAAGAGAAGATAATTGACGATCGTACCGACCAGGTTGATGGGATTGGGTGGGCAGCCGGGAATGTTGAGGGTGCTCACACCGATGGCATCCTTGACCCCCTTGTAGCCGCCCGGGTTGGGCTTGGCCGCCGGAACGCCGCCGAAGCAGGCGCAGGTGCCGTAAGCGATGGTGGCCGCCGCCTGGGGGACCACCTCCTTGGCGATCTCCAGGAAAGTGCGGCCGCCGACCTTGCCGTAGCCGCCGTCATAAGCCGTGGCGATGGATCCTTCCACCACGCAGATGAACTTGCCGGCGTATTTCTTGACGGCGGCGTGCAGCGCTTCTTCCGCCTGATAACCCGCGGCGGCCATGATGGTCTCATGGTACTCGATGGAGAGCACTTCCAAAACCAGATCATCAACATATGGATACTGGGACCGCAGCAGCGATTCGGAACAACCGGTGCACTCGCCAAAATGGAGCCACACCACAGGCGGCCGCTGCTTGGGTGCGGCAAAGACCTCGGCAACCTTGGGGACATAGGCCGCCGAAAGCCCCATCGTCGCCGTGAGGGCGGTGCAGTATTTCATGAAGCTTCTGCGTGAAATACCGCGGGCTTCCAGCCGTTCATAAAAGCGTTTCTCCTGTTCCATTAGCACCTCCTTAGTGCGGTTGCGAGTGGCATGAACAGTGAACTTCACTTCTCGGCACAAGCCTGCCTCAACAGCTCAGCGAGGCTGAAAATCGCAGTTGTTTTAGGGGTCAGACCTCCTCTTCGATGTCTGGCGCATCGTCATCGGCGATCTTGATCCCGGAATTGATCTTGTCGATGTCAAGATCGTCGAACTCTTCTTCCACATTATCATCCAGCAGATCATCGATATCCTCGGACTCCTCTTCCCTTTCAACGTGTTCGGGAGCCTCGGCCACCTGGCGGCTGAGAAAATCGGCATCGTCCAGGATGATTTCCACCGGGTCGGTCTGATCCTGGGTCAAGAGGGTCGTGATCGCGGCCGCAATTCTGCCGGCGAAGGTACAGGTGGGATAAAAGTTGCGGGTGCGAAAGGCGGTGATCAAGGCGTCGGTGCCTTGCGCCAGGGCGGATCGCATCTTCTCCTCACTGTAGCGCTCTTCACAGAGAAGCGAAAACATTTCTTTGTCCAACTCGGCGTATTCGCTGATGATAAGCTGCTTTTGAGCTCCATCACACGAAACAGTGTACTTATGTTTCATCGGATGATTCCCTTGTCCCTTTCAATTTGTATCTTCTCGGATTATCAAGGAGTTTACAAAAACCATAAAAGCTTTATTCTGTCAATATCGATTATCAAGGATCATGGTTGACCCCTTGCTTTAATGATGGTAAGGAGATCCCCTCAAGGCAAGGAGGGATGGCCGAGTGGTTTAAGGCGGCGGTCTTGAAAACCGTTGAGCGAAAGCTCCGTGGGTTCGAATCCTACTCCCTCCGCCAGGGACCCAATGGAGAGATGGCCGAGTCGGCTGAAGGCGCTCGCCTGCTAAGCGAGTGTGCGGCTAAAACTGCACCGAGGGTTCGAATCCCTCTCTCTCCGCCACCCTGACCATGGCCCGACCCGCTTCCGCGGATCGGGTTTTTTGCTTTTTATCCGGCATGTTTTCCGAGCCGCTGCCACCGGCTTCATTTCCCTTGACAATCCGCTCCTACCTTTATAAGAAGCGTACCTTGAACCCCACGCAGACAATCGTCCGGACAGACGAAGCAACCCCACTCAATTTAACATCGAAAGGAGAGGACGGGACATGTCACAACTTATTCCCCCCCATGGCGGCAAAGGCTTGACCACCTGCTTGCTGGAAGGTGCCGAACGCGAAGCCGAGCTGAAAAAAGCCGAAGGGCTGAAGAAAGTCGAGATTTCCAGCCGTGAGGAAGGCGACCTGATCATGATGGGCATCGGCGGGTTCAGCCCGCTGACCAGCTTCATGACCAAGGCCGACTGGAAGGGCGTTTGCGAAAACTACCTTCTGGCCGACGGCACCTTCTGGCCGGTTCCGGTGACCCTTTCGACCACCGCGGACGATGCGGCGGCCATCACCGTGGGACAGGAAATCGCCCTGGTTTCCAAAGACGGCGGCAAGATCATGGCCACCATGCAGGTCACCGAGAAGTACGAGATGACCGAGGCCGACAAAATATGGGAATGCGAAAAGATTTTCATGGGTGAAGGCACCCCGACCGCCGAGGAATTCTGGAAGATTGCCAAGGACGACCATCCGGGCGTGCAAATGGTCATGGCCCAGAAGGATGTCAACCTGGCCGGTCCGGTCAAGGTCCTGAGCGAAGGCGGCTACCCGAGCAAGTACCCCGGCGTCTACCAGCGCCCGGCCGAATCGCGCAAGATCTTCGAAGAGCGCGGCTGGAAGGAGATCGCCGCCTTGCAGCTTCGCAACCCGATGCACCGCAGCCACGAATACCTGTGCAAGATCGCGGTTGAGGTTTGCGACGGCGTCTACATCCACTCCCTGGTGGGCAATCTCAAGCCGGGCGACATCCCCGCCGAGGTGCGCGTCAAGTGCATCGACTCCCTGGTGCAGAACTACTTCGTGCCCAAGAACGTGGTCCAGGGCGGCTATCCTCTCGACATGCGCTACGCCGGCCCGCGCGAAGCCCTGCTGCACGCCACCTTCCGCCAGAACTACGGATGCTCGCGTATGATCATCGGCCGCGACCATGCCGGTGTGGGCGACTTTTACGGCATGTTCGAAGCCCAGACGATCTTCGACAAGATTCCCAAGCCGGAAGAGGCAGGAAAGGCCCTGCTCTGCTCCCCGCTGAAGATCGACTGGACCTTCTACTGCCACAAGTGCGACGGGATGGCCTCGTTGCGGACCTGCCCCCATGACAAGGCCGACCGGGTGCTCCTCTCGGGGACCATGCTGCGCAAGATGCTTTCAGAAGGTCTGGAACTGCCCGATCATTTCGGCCGCGACGAAGTCGTCGCCATCCTGCGTGACTACTACGAAGGATTGACCGAGAAGGTCGAAATCAAGACCCATGCCGCTGCCACCGGCGACGTCAAATAAAAATCTGCCGTAAACAAGAAACGGCGCTTGCCCTCTGTGAAGGGCTAGCGCCGTTTTGATTTAAGCGTTACACTAAAAAACAGGGCGTTCTTCCGCAAGGAAGAACGCCCTGTTTTTATTTTCGTCCCGCCCACTCGTTGTAGGTCATGGCCGCGGTGCGGTAGACCAGATGGGCCAGTTTTGAAAAAGGCACGTAGCAAAACAGGGACCAGACGAACATCAGGTGGACAAAATAGAGGAAATAGGAAGTCCCGGCCATCCCGCCCAGCCGGGTCATCTCGGTGAGCATACCGGTCAGGCCGAGCATCAGGGCCAGGCCGATAAGAAACCAGTCGCTGTATGACGACACTTGGTCTTTCTTGTTCATCCTGGTGCGAATCATCAGCAAAGCGCCGATCACCAGGGACACCCCCGCGACATTGGCCAGCCACTTGACCGGATTGAGCTGGGAGTAAGGTCCATGGATCTGGAACACGTAAAGGGTGACAAAAAAGATATTGGTCACGATGAACAGCCCGATAAAGCCGAACAAAACCATCATATGGGCCGTGGCTCGCTCGCGGTTCTCGCCGCACTCGTTGAACTTATCGTGCTTGAGGACCGTCAGGATCACCCGCCCCAAGGCCTGGAGCAGCTCCTTGAGATTCAGATCGGTCTTGGCGGTCTTGCCGTTGGCCAGGGCGTCGGCGTGCATGTCGGCGATGAAGTTCTTCAATCCCAGACCGAAAACCGCCACGGCGAAAAAGAAGGTCGGGATCATGATCAGATCCACCAGCCAAGTGGAAAAAAACTTGGCGTGTTCAATCTCGTCACCGCCCGGGGTAAAATCGAGCAGACCGGTGATCAGCCCCAAAACGAGGAAGATCACCGCCGGAATGGCCAGCAGAATCGGTAGCTTGCTCTTGTCGTTGACCCAGTCGGCCAGGATCTTGGGCTTGGCGTAGGCCCGGATGGTGGCCATGCGCAGGGCGGCGAGCACATCGCCAGGCTTGGCCCCCCGGGGACACAGGGTGGAACAGTCCCCGCAGTTGTGGCACAGCCAGATATCGCCGTTGCCGATCAATTTGTCTTTCAAGCCCCAGCCTGCAGCAATCATCTCCTTGCGGGGAAAGGGACGAGTGTCGGGAGAAATGGGGCAGGCCACCGAACATGTGGCACACTGAAAACATTTCTTGACGTCCACCCCCCCGAGGCTGATCACCTCCTTGACAAACCCCACATCGGGTTCAACCAGGTATCTTTGCGCCATATCGTCTTCCTCCTCACGCGGCAGTCGTTTAGAAAGATCGCATCTGCCGATCGGTCTTGATTAGAAGCCCTTGAACGGATTGGGGCCCAGGGCCTCGACCGAATCCACGAACTCGTTGATGATTTGGGGCACCTTGTCGTATTCGTCGATGGCGATTTCGAACTGGGCCACCCGCTCGTTTTCAAGCGCCAGGCTGGCCAGGGCTTCGCCGATCTTCTTCATGCGGATCGAGGCGAGCTCGCTGCCTTTGACAAAATGGCACTGGTAGTCGTCGCCGTGCTTGCAGCCGAGCAGAAAGACCCCGTCCATGCCCTGGGAAAGGGCGTCCTTGATCCAGATCACGTTCACCGACCCGAGGCAACGCACCGGGATCAGCCGCACGTCGGCCGAAAAGGAAAGGCCCTTGAGACCGGCCATGTCGAGGGCCGGATAAGCGTCGTTTTCGCAGACCAGCCCGAGGATACGGAAGGGCGGTTCGCTGTAATCGTCCTCGCTGGGCACGCCCACCGCTTTGACCTGCGAGCCGATCGAATCGATGTTGTAGTCGGCAAAACCAATGATCCGCTCCGGACAAGCCCCCATGCAGGTGCCGCAGCGCCGGCAGCGGGCCGGATTCGGCTTGGGGGTGCCTTTGGCGTCGTCGTCCAGGGCCCCGAAGGGGCATTCCTCGGTGCACCGCTTGCACTGGGTACAGCGCTGGAAAAAGAAATCCGGAAAGGTCATGTCCCCCGAGCGCGGATGAACCGCCACGCCCCGGTTGACCGACTCGACGCACTGGATCGCCTTGAGGGCCGCACCGGCCGCATCATCCACGGCCTCCTCGACCGTCATGGCCCGCCGGATCGCCCCGGCTGCGTAAATCCCGGTGCGCTGGGTCTCGTAGGGAAAGCAGATGAAATTCGAATCGCAGTAGCCGTCGTAAAGGGCATTGTCGCGAAATCCAGGTCCCTGGCGGTAGGCCAGGTTGACCACCGGATCGTCCACCGTCACCGGCACCATCCCCGTGGCCAGCACCACCAGGTCCGCCTTGACCTGGATCTTTTCGCCCAGCAACGTATTGTCGGCTTCCACCACCAGCCCGTCCCCGTTGCCGCTCACCTTGACCACCTCGCCCTTGGTCAGGAATATGCCCGGATCCTGCTGGATGCTCTTGTAAAAGTACTCCATCTGGCCCGGAGTGCGCATATGCTGATAAAACACATAGGCTTGGCCGTCGTCGTAGTCCTCGCGCACGTACTTGGCCTGCTTGAGGCTCACCATGGAGGTGACCGAGCCGGTGTAGGCAAAATCGCCGTCGTCGCCCTGGCCGGGGCTCTGAACGAAGACCACCCGCTTGGCCTCCCGGCCGTCCGAGGGGCGCTTGATCTTACCCTCCTTGGCGATCTTCTCGAACTGCTCGTTGGAAATCACATCGGCCAGTTCGCCGAACCCGTAATGGGCCAGTTGGCCGGCTTCAGGCTGCCAGGCGCGCCATCCGGCGGCCAGCACCACGGCTCCGAACTTTTCCCCGTCCGGGTCGATGGTCAAAATGTCGTTTCTGCCCTTGTTGTATTCTTTGTAAGCCTCGGCGAGCTTTTCGACATCCAGGTCCTTGCCGTTTTCGTCGACTTTCATCTCCGGCGGCAGCGGGAAGGGAACGTCGAATTCGATCTTTTCGCCCGGCTTTTTCAGCGTCACGGTGAAGTTGCCCGGCTCGCCGGCGATGCGCGCCACCACCGTCTCGGTCTTGACCGTGATCTTGGCTTCGGCCTGCACCGCCGCAATGGTCTCGGTCACCTGGGGAGCGATCGGCTCGGCGTATGGCATCTGAACCGGCAGTTGGTTGCGCCAGTGGGTCGCATGACCGCCGAGGGCCCCGCTCTTTTCAACGATGGTCACCTCGTAGCCGGCCTTGGCCGCATCCAGGGCCGCAGCCATCCCGGTCATCCCGCCGCCGATCACCAGGATGCGCCGCGACAGGCTTTCCACCTGATACGCCTCGGGCAGGGTCACCTTCTTGACCCGTGCCATGCCCATCCGCAGGTAGTCCTCGGCCATCATCTGAACCCGATCGAAGGCATCGCCGCCGGCGATCTCCTCTTCGGTCAGTTTGGGAAACTTGTCCCGTGGATGGCTCCAAACCACCTGCTCGCGCAGATTGACGCGCTCGACGATGCACCCCTCGTAGCGAAAAACATCGAAATTAACCCGCCGTGAACAGGCGCACACCACCAGCGAGTTGATCCCTTTTTCCGCGATGTCCTTCTTGATCAGCTCGGCCCCTTCAGAACCGCACAAAAACGCGTGCTGCTGGACCGGAAAACCCTCCTCACCGGCCACCTCGCCCAGGGCCGCAATATCCAGCGATTCCCCGATGCCACAGCCTGTGCAAACGTAGACTCCGTATTTTTTATCCATGGATCGAACCTCCTACCGCTTCACCAGGGTTTGAATCGCTTTAAGGGCCATGCCGGTGGCGTTCTGGTTGCTGGACACCACGTCTGCGGGTTTGGCCGCACACCCGGTGGCGAACATCCCGCCCCGCCCAAAGTCGTTGATCACGAACCCGTCCTCGGTCATCTTCAGATCGGCCGGCAGCGGCGCGTCAGCCGCCGTGGGCTGCATGCCCGTGGCCAGCACCACCAGATCCACCGTCTGGTGAATCTTCTCGCCGGTAACCGCGTTCTCGGCCGTCACGGTAACGCTTTGGTCGGCCGGATTCTCTTCGACCTCGGCAACCTTGCCCTTGACGAAGAAAACGTTCGGGTCTTCCTGGATCTTCTTGTAGAAGCGCTCGTAGCGATAGCCCGGAGCCCGAAGATCGATGTAGAAAATGTAGATCTTGGCGTCCGGGTACTGCGCCCGGATATAGGTGGCCTGCTTGAGCGACGCCATACAGCAGATATACGAACAGTACGGCAGATGGTTCTCATCGCGGCTGCCGGCGCACTGCACGAATCCGATGGAGGCCGGGGCCTGACCGTCAGAAGGCCGCTGGATCTTGCCCCCGGTCGGGCCGCAAGGTGAAGCCATGCGCTCCATCATCATATTGGTGATGATGTTCGCATAGCGGCCGAAGCCCAGGTTGTCGATCTTGGTGGCATCATACGGCTCCCAGCCCGTGGCCCAGACCACGGCTCCCACCTTGAGGCTCACCGTCCTGGGCGCCATGTCCAGCTCCACCGCTCCGTAAGCGCACGCTTCGGCGCAGCGTTTGCCGTCTTCGCCGCCCACGATCTGCGGCGAGATCACATAGCGGGCCGGAAAGGCCATCGGATGGGGCAGATAGGCGCCTT
This sequence comes from Desulfobacterales bacterium, assembly GCA_963668645.2. Lineage (GTDB taxonomy): Bacteria > Desulfobacterota > Desulfobacteria > Desulfobacterales > UBA2174 > UBA2174. Next base: position 266,537 of record CAXXWC010000013.1, on the reverse strand, counting down.
TGATGCGGTCCATGCCGAAGTTGAAATCGTTGACCACCTCGGTCTGGCACGCTTCGGCGCAAGCCCCGCAGCAGGTGCATTTCTCATTGACGTAGCGCGGGTTGATGCGCACGGTGGCCTCGTAGTCGCCCGGCCCGCCGGTAACCTTTTCCACCTCGGCCAGGGTCAGGATCTTGATGCGCGGATTGTCCTTGATGCGCCGGAAGTTGATCTCCAGGCCGCAGGTCGGGGGGCACAGCTTGGGAAAATACTGGTTGAGCTGCGCCACGCGGCCGCCAAGATAGGGGTTCTTTTCCACCACAAAAACCTCGTATCCGACTTCGGCCGCTTCCAGCGCGGTGGTCAACCCGCTGATGCCGCCGCCGACCACCAGGATACTGCCGCTCACCGGGGCTGCTTGTTCTGTTGTCATGCTCTCCTCCGTGCAAAGTAATCGTTGCATCCCGAAAACAATCGCCATGGCGCGAAATTACGCGCCGGTATGCCACCGTGTCCAAATGCCTCAAAGGTCCGGAGGCGGACCGCTCAGGCAACTGGACACAGTGCCGGCCGCTAAGCGGGAGGCAGTCCGGATAATGAACAAAAACCTCCAGGTGCCGGAAGGCACCTGGAGGTGTTTTGTCATGCAGTGTACGAAACCGTCTTCATAGCCGACATTACGGGATGATCTTGATGTAATCGCGCTTGAAGCATTCCCACTTGTCGTTGGCGAAGTCGTACTTGCTGTTGGTGAAGCAGAACCAGTTCTCGTCGTCCTGGCCCGGGTAGTCCGACTGGTAGTAGAAGCCCGGATAGCGGGTTTCCTTGCGGAACTGGATATGGCGGATGTGGGCCTCGAGCGTCCAGATGCGGTGCTGGATCTCCCAGGCGCGCATCAGTTCGTGCAGGTCGCCGGCGGCCAGTTTCTCGCAGTCTTCGCGCATGGTGGCCAGCAGATCCATCAGAATTTCGAGGCACTTGCTGCTGGTCATGTAGAAGGTCGCCGTGCCGGCGCCGTACTCGTGACCGGCCTTCATCAACCGGTACATCATCCCGTTGGGTTTGATGTAGTTGGGGTTGATGTCCACCGCGGTGGTGTAAGCGGAGTGCTCCAGGAAGGTGTGCACCGGCTTGTAAGCGACGTCGACCAGCTCGGCGGCGGACTGCTTCAGGGCCGGGGCGAAGTCGGCAAAATCGCGGGCGTACTTGGCCATCTGCTTGGCGGCCATGCGGCCTTCGGCGTGCGAGCCGGAGGAGAACTTGTGGCCGGAGCAGCCCACGCCGTCGCCGGAGGTGAACAGACCTTCGACCGTGGTCATGCGGTTGTAGACCTTGCCGTTGCGGGCCTTGATCTTGTAGGCATCCGGGATCCAGTCGTAATCCGGGCCGGAGGTCCACAGGCCGCAGCACCCCGAGTGGCTGCCGAGCAGGTACGGCTCGGTGGGCATAACCTCGGAGTTCTTCTTTTCGGGCTCGCAGTTCTGGGCGCACCACAGGTTGGCCTGGCCGCAAGTCATATCCAGGAAGTCTTCCCAGGCCTCGGACTCGAGGTGCTTGAGCTCCTTCTTGTCCATGGTCTTGCCCAGCTCGGCCAGCGCGGTGACGGTGTCCATGATGATCGGGCCGCGGCCTTCCTTCATCTCGAAGAGCATCAGGTGGTTGCGCAGGCAGGTGGGGGTGATGGCGGCAGTGCCGTAAGGCGCGTATTTTTCCAGCTCGGCCTTGGCAGCGTCGCTGCCGGCGAAGGCCTCTCCCAGACCGTTGAGGGTCTTGGCCTTGAACAGCAGGAACCAGGCGCCGACCGGGCCGTAACCGTCCTTGAAGCGCGCCGGGGTGAAACGGTTTTCCATCATCGACAGCTCGGCGCCGACCTGCATGCACAGGGTGTAGGTCGAACCGGAGTTCCACACCGGGTACCAGGCACGGCCTTTGCCCTCGCCCACCGAACGCGGCTGGTAGATGTTGACCGCGCCGCCGCAGGCAACCATCATGGTCTTGCACTTGATGACGTAGACCTTGTTCTCGCGCACCGAGAACCCGAGAGCGCCGGCGATCTGGTTTTCCACGTTGGCGTCCAGGAGCAGCTTGACGATGAAGACGCGCTCGAGGATGTTGTCCTCGCCCAGTGCCTTCTTGGCCGCCTCGGCCACCACGCGCTTGTAGGACTCGCCGTTGATCATGATCTGCCACTTGCCGGTACGCACCGGCTTGGCGCCCCCCTTGAGGGTGCCCATGGTCTGGCCCTTCTTGCCGTCGAGGTTTTTGCCTTCGGCGTTCTTTTTCCAGATCGGCAGTCCCCATTCCTCGAACAGATGGACCGAGTCATCCACGTGGCAGCCCAGGTCGAAGATCAGGTCTTCACGCACGATGCCCATCAGGTCGTTGCGCACCATACGGACGTAATCGTCCGGGCTGTTCTCGCCGATGTAGGTGTTGATGGCCGACAGGCCCTGAGCCACGGCGCCGGAACGCTCCATGGCGGCCTTGTCCACCAAAAGGATCTTCTTATCAGCGGCCCACTTCTTGATTTCGAAAGCCGCGCCGCAGGCCGCCATGCCGCCGCCCACGATCAGGATATCAACGTCACGCTCCTCAACAGCCGGATCCTTTACAGCCTTGAGTTCTCCAAGGGGCTTGTTCGGTAATGCCATATCGTTTCCTCCTTACGGTACAGGTCTTTTGAATGTGCAATGCCAGAAGCGTCCGGACATCGATGCGTGCTAGACCGTGGCCTGGGGCTTGGGGATGGTATAGCCGTCGGCTTCTTCGGTGCTGAGCAGTTCGCTGTCCAGATCCTTGCCCTGGAGACTGTCGTAGGCGTTGGCAGCGCCCTCAGGAGTGGTCCGGATGGGGAACTTGAAGCGTTTGACAACGCCGTTGCGGAACTTGCAGGTCCACATGACATCTTCGGTGCCCATCATCGGCATGATCGAGCTTCCCAGCGGCACGAAGTCGGCATAGCCGCGAACTTCAATGGCCTGGGTCGGGCAGATTTTGACGCATGAAAAGCATTCCCAGCACTGATCCGGCTCTTGGTTGTAAGCCTTCATCGCGTTGGGATCCAGAACCATCAGATCGTTCGGGCAGATGTACATGCAGGCCGTTTTTTCGCCGCCCTTGCAGCCGTCACACTTTTCCTGAATGACAAAGCTTGGCATTTAGCATACCTCCTGATTGCGGTTGACGTGTTGGATGGATACGATCATCACACTTGGAAATCTCTTTCGTTTGGCTTGCACCTCCTCTCTCGCCGTCATTTTAAATATGGCAGTCCTTGCCAACTCTTCCGAAAGATCCGGTCTCCTCGCTCGGTGGGGGCAGAATAGAGGCCTCCGGCCGCACCACAAGGTCCCGGAAACCCCCAAGAATATTAAAATCATCTATAAATTCAGGCAGATATTTATCGCAATCAAGCTGCTTTTTTACCATCCCCCCCTGGGCTTGTCAAGCACTTTTGGATCTTAAAACATCCCGAGATCAAACCGTTTTCAGACCATTCACCCGTCTTTCCATATGTGGTTGTTCCCTCTTGCAGTGGTACTATATCTGGTACCAACATCTCTTTTCACCCCCCGCCATCGCAACCGGGCCGGTTCGTCCGTGATGCGGGCGGCGGGTCCGGTTTGCCGTCGTCGCAACCATCTTTCGCCAACCCCGGTCTTGACTCGTCCGCCAGACATGATACCAGATGGCCTCATGCAGCCAGAACTCGTTCCCACAACCGCCGACCAGAACTTCGCATTCGCCTGCGGCCCCGTGGTACCCTGCTTTAATCAGTGCTGCCGGGACCTGAACCAGGCCCTTTACCCTTATGATATCCTGAGGCTTTGCCGTCATCTGGAGCTGCCGTCGGACCGTTTTCTGGCACAGTTCACCAATACCCATGACGGCCCGATGAGCGGATTGCCCGTGATCAGCCTGCGTTTCGATCCGTCCCGGGATTTGATCTGCCCCTTTGTCACTGCCCAAGGCTGCCGGGTCTATGCCCACCGGCCGGCCGCCTGCCGGCTTTATCCGCTGGCAAGGGCGATCCGCCGCACCGGCCCTGCCGGGCCGATCGAGGAGCATTTCGCCCTTGTGCGCGAACCCCACTGCCGCGGCCACGAGGCGCCGGCGAAACAGCGGGTCCGCGACTGGATCGAAGACCAGGGGCTGGCCGAATACCACCGCATGAACGATCCCATGGTGGGCCTGATCGGCCTCAAACGCCGCCGCCACCCCTCCCCTCTGCCCCCGTCGATTCAAACCCGGGTGCACACCGCCCTGTACGATCCGGACCGTTTCCGGCGCCATCTTTTGAACCGGCCCCAGGACGATCCCCTGGTCCCCTCGGCGCATGAACGCCAGGCCCTGGCCGAGGACGACGAGGCACTGATCCGCTTCGCCTACCGCTGGGTGGAGGCACTGCTCGAAGCCCTGGCCCCAACAGGAGCCCATCGATGAACCTGAACGGCAAGACAGCCCTGGTGCTCGGCGCCATCAAGGGGATCGGCAAGGCCATCGCCATGGACCTAGCCCGGGCCGGCGCGGCGGTGGCCATCTCCTACTTCGACTGGCCCGAGGCCCTGCCGGCCCTGCAGCGCGACCTTGCCGAAAGTGGCGCGCGCCACCTGCTGGTTCCCGCAGATCTGCGTGACACCCGGGCCGCAGCGGATCTGGTCGAAAAGGTCAACGCCCACTTCGGGCGCATCGACATTCTGATCAACAATATCGAGCGTGGCGGCTGGCCGGTGGTCCACGGCGCCTACACCACCGCCCAGTGGGATCTGGAACAGGAAACCAGCCTGCGCGCCAAACAGTGGGTCTTCCAGGCGGCCTTGCCCTATCTCAAGGCCGCCGGCAGCGGCGCGGTGGTCAACGTTTCGTCCATCGCGGCCCTCGTCGGGCGCAGCGGCCCGGCGAGCTTCCTGTACAACGATGGCTATGCCGCCGCCAACCGGGCCGTCTCCCTGCTCACGGAAACCTGGGCCCGGCTCGGGGCCCCCGAGGTGCGGGTCAACGAACTGATGCTCGGCCTGGTGGAAACCCGCCACGGACCGGATACCCGAGGCTGGGGACTGCTGGATGCGGCCCAGCGCCGGGCCCTGGTCGACCACGTGCTGCTCAAACGGATCGGAACGCTTCAGGATGTGGTACGGGCCGTGCGCTTTTTGCTGAGCCAAGCCCCTTACATGACCGGCAGCATCCTGCGCCTGGACGGGGGCTACGTGTTGGGCGGGGAAACGGTGGCGCCGATGCCCGAAGGGGTGGAAAAGATCTATTAGCCGTTGAACTTCCCGGATTCATGCTGCTCAACCTTACGACGAAAGCCGCCAACAAGGTCGTAGCGATTATCTCCTGGGCCGAATCATCCGGCTCTGCACGCCCCAGAGAAACAGCCCGATCCATTCCAACCCCAGATCGAGAAGGGCCTCGTCGTCGCGGCGGATGCGCCGTAGCCGATCCGGGTCGACTTTGAAGCGTTTGAGAAAGCTGCTCTCGAAGACAAAGCGGCGCAGCCCTTCCAAGTTGTAGGCGGCCATGAAGGCCATCTTGGCCCGCCGCCCCCCCGGCCCCTCCACCCCCCAGGGGTCTTCGGTGAAGCGCTGCTGAATCCGGGCCCACCGTTCGGTCCAGCGGTCATAGATCCGGGTGTCGGACTCCTGGAACCAGTCCCGGGCCGTGGTGGCCTGGGGTTGACCGGGACCCAGACAGAAATCGGGAGGGCGCAGCCAGTAGACCGCCTCGCCGGCAGCCCCACCTCCCTGGGAGGAGAGCAGGCCTTTTTCCATGGGAAAACTGCGGCAGGTAAAGGGCCGGTCACCGTAAACCCCGCAACCCGCATCCGAGACGAAGGGGCAAGGATGGTCCACGCCGTCGGCCATCCGCAACAGCACATCGGGAAAATGGTGGCCGGGCCGCAGGACCACGTCCACATGGCCGTCGATGAACCGCTCGGCACCGATCCCCAGCCGCCGCGTCAACCGCAGCACGTCGTAAGGATAAAGGTAAAGGTTCAGGTTGCGGCAGCACCGGTTGAAACAGGCCAGATCCCGATGGCAGGCGAAATCGAAGGATTCATCCGGTCCCAGCCGGCGCCCGCTCAGCTCTTCGGCCGCACCGGCATCGATACGTTTCATGCCCCCTCTCCTCCTGCGATCCGCCCGCTCCGGCCGGCGGCGATCATCTCGGCCACCGTCATGCGAATCCGATCGCGAAACGTTACGGCTTGGCGCAGCTCTGCCTCCAGTGCGGCCAGAGCGCGGTAAAGGGGGGTCCGGTCCAGCCGCAGGTAGGCCGGACCGCAAAGCCGGTGAAATTCAGCGCAGCCTGGTCCGATCTGTTCCACGCCGTCGGGCCGCCGCAGCCTGTGGGGCAGCCCATGCAGCCGGCAGATCATCGGCCGGTGGCCATAAAGCCGGCACCGGCCCCCGTCCCATAAGGGGCACGGTGCATCAGGGGCTGGCTCCGTCGCCAGGGCCAGGATGGCAGTCTGGGTCCGGGGCGGCATGCGCTGCAAACCGTCCTCCAGATCCAGCCACTCGATCAGGGTGTGATGATGAAAACGGGTGCGGCAGCAGTTGTCGGCACACCCCCGGCAGGAAAAACCGTAAGCGGCCGCCACCTGCTGGTAGTCCCGGTCCATCTGGGCATACAAGTCGTGCAGCCCATCGAGCAAGGGCCGGGCCTGAGTGGTCAGGGCGTATAGATCCATCGGTCAGACCATCGGCGAGGGGAAGAAGATTTTCTGATAGAGGGTCAGGGCGCTGTGGTCGGTCATGCTGGCGATCAGGTCGCACACCACCCGTTCTGGCGGCGAGCCGTTATCGTAGCAGGCGGCCATCTCCAGGTTGGCCAGTTCGTTGTAGAGATGATCAGGGTGGTCCAGAAAATAGACATAAAGGTCTCGGATGATCTTCTTGGCCTTGATGAATTCGTTATGCACCCGCGCGCTACGATACACGTTGTCATAAAGGAAGCTTCGAAGCGCGTGCATCGCCTCGGCCACCGGTTCGCTGATGCGCAGCAGCAATCGGTCCCCTTCCACCCGGCTGCTGAACACCACGTCCCGCACCATGGTGGTGGCCCGGGCTCCATGGTCGCCTCCCAACACTTTCTGGCAAACCGGCGGCACCTGCTGGGGACGGATCACCCCGCTGCGGATGGCATCGTCCAAGTCGTGGTTGAGATAGGCCATGATGTCGGCCACCCGCACGATCTGGCCCTCCACGGTGGCGGCGCTCTCCTGGGGATTGTCCACGATGATGGGGCCGTACCCCTTGGAGTGGCGCAGAATGCCGTCGCGCACCTCCTCGGTAAGATTCAATCCCCGGCCGTTTCTTTCAAGAATGTCGACGATGCGCAGGCTCTGTTCGTTGTGGGAAAAATCGGCGCCGAAGACCTCTTTGAGAGCGGTCTCCCCGCTGTGGCCGAAGGGGGTGTGGCCCAGATCGTGGCCCAGGGAGATCGCCTCGGCCAGATCTTCGTTGAGCCGCATGGCCCGGGCGATGTTGCGCGCGATCTGAGCCACCTCGAGGGTGTGGGTCAACCGGGTGCGATACTGCTCGCCCAGAGGGGACAGAAAAACCTGGGTCTTGTGCTTGAGACGCCGGAAGGCGTTGGAGTACATGATCCGGTCCCGGTCACGCTGGAAGGCGGTGCGGATCAGCGAATTCTTTTCAGGATGCTGCCGGCCCCGGGAGGCGCTGCTCAGGCACCCGAAGGGGGACATGAAGCTGCGCTCGCGCGCCTCGAAGGCCTCTCGTATGGAGGGAGTCGTCCGCATTGCATCGAACCGGCGGGGTTTGCCCGGCAAATCCCGCCTGGTGCCAAAAGTCCTCCGGCCGGCCGATTCGACGCGGCAGCGTCGCACCACGCCCGGAGTTCAAAACGTCATATGCCGAGATAGGCGCGTTTGACATCCTCATTGGCCAACAGGCGAGCCGCCGTGTCGGTGAGGGTGATGCGCCCGGTTTCCATCACGTAGCCCCGGTGGGCCACCTGCAAGGCCAGGTTGGCGTTTTGTTCCACCAAGAATATGGTGGTATTGTTTTCACGGTTGATCTTGGCGATAATCTCGAAGATCTGCTTGACCACCAGGGGGGCCAAACCGAGAGACGGTTCATCCAGCAGCAGCAGGCGGGGCCGGGCCATCAACGCCCGGCTGATGGCCAGCATCTGCTGCTCGCCGCCGGAGAGGGTTCCACCGGCCTGGTGGCGGCGCTGGGCCAGGATGGGAAACAGCGCGTAGATGTATTCCAGGTCCTGGGCGATGGCGGCTTTGTCCTTGCGTAAAAAAGCCCCCATATCGAGGTTTTCGGCCACGGTGAGGTAGGGAAAGATGCGCCGCCCCTCCGGCACCTGCACGATGCCCATCTCCACGATGCGGTTGGTGGGCAGATCCTGGATCTCCCGTTCCTCGAAAACGATCCGTCCTGTACGCGGCGGCACCACACCGCAGATGCTCATCAAGGTGGTCGACTTGCCGGCGCCGTTGGCGCCGATCAAACAGATGATCTCCCCGGTCGCAATGGTGAGGCTGACCCCTTTGAGGGCCTGGATATTGCCGTAGTAGGTCTTGATGTTGTCGATGTTCAGCATGCGCCTCGATCTCTGCCGTGCCCGGACCGCCGCACCGGCCGTCAGGCGGCGTATTCCTCTCCCAGGTAAGCCTTGATCACCACCGGATCATTCTTGATCTGACCCGGCGCCCCCTCGGCGATCTTCTTGCCGTAGTCTACCACGTAAATGCGGTCCGAGAGGCTCATTACGAGCTTCATGTCGTGCTCGATAAGCAGAATCGACACATTTTCCTCATCGCGCAAACGGAGGATCAGATGGTCCAGCTCCATGGTTTCATGGGGATTCAAGCCGGCGGCCGGCTCGTCCAGAAGCAGCAAAAAGGGGTCGGTGGCCAGGGCGCGGGCAATCTCCAAACGCCGCTGGGCCCCATAGGGCAGATTCTTGCTCAATTCGTTGACGAAGCGTTCCAGTCCGATCTTTTCCAGGATGCGGTAGCTGTCCGTTACGGCCTGTTTTTCTTCGCGTACCGTCCGCGGCGGGCGGAAAACTGCGCCCGGGATGCCGGACCGCATGCAGCAGTGGCGTCCGATCATCACGTTTTCAAGCACGGTCATCTGCTGAAAAAGGCGGATATTCTGAAAGGTTCGTGCCAGGCCGATCTGGGTGACCCGGTTGGGCTTCAGGCCGTTGATCCGTCTGGACTTGCCGCCCGGCGGCCGCACCAGCACATCGCCGCCGGTAGGATTGTAGATCCCGGTGATGCAATTGAAAAAGGTGGTCTTGCCCGCCCCGTTGGGGCCGATCAGGGCCACGATTTCCCCTTGGTGAATCTCCAGATCAAGGCGGTCCATGGCCCGCAGCCCGCCGAAATCCATGCTCAGTTGCCGCACTTCGAGGATCGGCGCCACCTGCTGAACCTCACTTGCCATCGCTGTCGCTCCCCTCGAATTTATAGGTGCGGCGCACGTTGCTCACTATCCCTCCCGGCCGGAAGACCATCATCAGCACCAGCACGCAACCGAAGACCAGCATGCGGTATTCGCTGACCGCCCGCAGGTATTCGGGCACCAGGATCAGCACCAGGGCTCCGAAAATCACGCCCAGGATCGATCCCATGCCGCCGAGCACCACCACGCACAGGATGATGATCGACTCCCAGATGGTAAAGCTGGCCGGGTTGATGAAGGTCGTCTTGGCGGCGAAAACCACCCCGGCCAGTCCGGCCCAGGTGGCGCCCAGAGCAAAGGCGGTCAGCTTGGTCCGGGTCTTGTCGATGCCCATGGCCTGGCAGGCGATTTCGTCCTCACGCAAAGCCAGCCAGGCGCGTCCGATGCGCGAGTTTTGCAGCCGGTTGACCATGAAGATGGTAAAAACCGTAAGCGCCATGACCAGAAAGTAAATGTAGATCGTATACCCTTCCAGCGACAGGTCCAGGCCGAAAAGCCCGGGCCGCGGAATGTTGGCGATGCCGCTGGGCCCGAAGGAGAACGCGTTCCAGTTTTCGAGAATCAGCCGGATGATCTCACCGAAGCCGAGGGTTACGATGGCCAGGTAATCGCCACGCAGCCGCAGCACCGGAAACCCGAGCAGGATCCCGAATAGCGCCCCCATGGCCGCTCCGATGGGCAGGCAGACCCAGAAATTGAGGCCGAAATGGTAGTTGAGCAACGCGTAGGTGTAGGCACCCACGGCGTAAAAGGCCACGTAGCCCAGGTCGAGCAGGCCGGCGACCCCCACCACGATGTTCAGCCCCAGACCGAGCATGATGTACATCAGGGCGGTGGTCAGAATATTGGTCTGATACATGGAAAAAACAAAGGGAAAGGCCACCGCGACAATCGAAATCAACGCCACGCCGGGCAGAAAAATGCGCCGGTCCTCGGTCAGGCGCTGAAAGATGGAAAGACGCGGCCCCTCGCCTTCACGCTGGCGCTTGATGCCCATCTCCTTGCGGCGGATCATGTAACGCCAGACAAAGGAAAGCAGAAAGCTGCCCAGCCCCACGATCAGCATGTGGCGCCAGCGCCATTCGATGATGTTTTCGACGGTGTTGACCCGGATGACCATGATCGGAAAGGTCAGGAACATAAACCAGATCGACACCAGCAGCGACTTGCGGATTTCGACGAAACTCGGCATTGGGATCACGACCGTTCCCCGGATCGGCCAGGGGTTAGACTTTTTGGGTGTCCGACCGGCCCAGAATGCCTGCGGGCCGGAAAATCAGGATGCAGACCAGGAAAACAAAGGCGAACACGTCCTCGTAATCGCTGGAGATGTATCCGGTGAAAAAGCTTTCGGTCCAGCCGAGCACCAGGGCGCCCACCACGGCTCCGGGCACCGATCCGATCCCGCCCAGCACCGCGGCCACGAAGGCCTTTATGCCCGCAATGAACCCGATATAAAAGTTAATCTGGCCGATGTGCGAGGCGATCAGCACCGCCCCCAAAGCGGCGGTGGCCGAGCCGATGATGAAAGTCATCGAGATCACCCGGTTCACGTCGACTCCGACCAGCATCGCCATGTCGCGATCCTGGCTGGTGGCCCGCATCGCCTTGCCCACCCGCGTGAATTTGATCATCAGGCTCAGCAAGAGCATGACCACCGCCGTTACACCGATGATGGCGATCTCCTGGCTGCTGATGATATGGGCATACGGTTCCCAGAAATCGAAGTCGGGCACCAGGCTGGGAAAAGGCAGAAAGTCTGAGGTCTGGGCCAGCAGGACGTAGTTTTGCAAAAAGAGCGACATGCCTATGGCGCTGATCAGCACCGAAAGCCGGGGGGCGCCGCGCAACGGTTTGTAGGCGACCTTCTCCATGGTGAAGCCGTAACAGGAGGAATAGATCACGGCCGCCACCGATGCGATGACCAAAATGGCGATCTGGTTCCATCCGAGCAGGGTCAACACGGTGGCCACGATCAGGCCGGTGAAGGCACCGATCATGTAAATCTCGCCGTGGGCGAAGTTGATCAGCTCGATGATGCCGTAGACCATCGTATAGCCCAGGGCGATCAGCGCATAAATGCTGCCGCGGGTCAGGCCGCCGAGGAACAGTTCGGCAAAGTATTGGGGGTCCATGGACCTTCGTCCGTATGCCGGTCGCCGGAAGATGACGCCGGAAAAAGAGCGTCAGCGCGACAGCGACTGAAAAAAACCAGGGGGCAGACCCGAAAATGTGGGCCTGTCCCCTGTGGGTTCATGATGGAGACGGCTTACTGAACTTCTACGTAAACGCCGTTTTTGACCTGGTACATCGAGAAGCCGACGCCGATGGCATCGCCGCGCTCGTCGAAGTGGATCGTGCCCAGCGGCGTGTCCACCGGGTCGTTGCGCAACGCGTTGACGATCCCGTCGTAGTCATACGCATCGCCCGCCTTCTCGACGGCATTCAAAATGGCCAGGGTGGCCGCATAGGCATTCAGGTAAAAGGCGCCCGGATCGGCGCCATAGGTTTCCTGGTGGGCCTTGTTGGCGGCAATGGCCATGGGGTTCTTCGATACGTCTTTGGGACCGGTGGCGTAAACGCCCTCGGCATACTCGCCGGCCACCTTGATGAAGGTGTCGTCCTTGACGCCGTCATCGGAGATAAAGAAGGTGTCCATACGTTTTTTGCGCATCTGGGTGACGATCTTGGAGGCTTCCGGATGGTAGCCGCCGAAAATCACCGCCTCGGCACCGGTGCGCTTAATCTTCTGCACCACGGCCGAATAGTCCACCGCACCCGGGGTGACCCCCTCGTAAAGCACCACTTCGGCCCGCGGGTCCGCCTCGACAAAACTCTTGGCGAACTCAGCCAGCCCCTTGCCGTAATCGCCCTTGTCATGCAGTACGGCAATTTTTTTCAGTTTGAGCACGTCCAGGGCGAAATCGACTTCCAGGCGCGCCTGGGCGTCGTCTGAAGCGATGGTGCGGAAGAAATTGGGGTAATCGCCGCTCTGGGTCAATGCCGGGTTGGTGGCCGACGGCGAAATGGCGATGACCTTGGCCTCCTTGTAGATCCCCAGTGCGGCCTTGGTGGCTCCGCTGCAAATATGCCCCACAACCACCGGCACCTTCTGGGATACGATCTTGGTGGCGGTGTTGGTGGCCACTTCGGGCTTGCACACGTCGTCTTCGATAACCAGTTCCACCTGCTTGCCGAGCACACCGCCCTTGGCGTTGATGTCCTTGACCACCAGCTCAGCGGCCTTGACGGTTGGCAGGCCGTAAGACGCCAGGTCGCCCGAGTGGGGCCCTGCCACTCCAAGCTTTATCGTATCGGCTACGGCGATGCCTGAAACGGCAAACACGGCAACCAGGGCCAGCACGCTAAACAACAACGCAAAACGTTTCATCGCCAAATCCTCCTCCGCCATTCGAGTAAGGGTTGAAATGAACGGAGGCCGCAATCGACAACGGCCCCCCGCCCTATTTGCTCCAAAGTAAACACAACTTTGCTTAAATTTAGATGGTTATAGACGGTTTAGCAAGGTGCGTCAAGGCCAAAACTGGTCACAAAACAAGCGCAGGCTGCGGAAAAAAAGGTTGCTGGGCAACGCCTTTCCCGTTAGCATGGCTGGCGCGATGTGCTAAGCGACGGGCAGACGCGACAGGTTTGGGGAGACGGATGAAAATCGGGCTGGTTGTCAAAACGGACCCGGTGGCCGCGGAAAGGGCTGATGCCCTGGCCGCCATGCTGGCCGGGCGCGGGATCGCGGTGGTTTGGCACCACCCCCGCCCCCCGCAGGGGACGCATTCACCGCTGGCGGTTTCCAGCGCACCGCGTGACATGGCGATGGTGATCGTGCTGGGAGGCGACGGCACCTTCCTGAGCGCCGTACGCTGGCTCGGCCCGCACCCGGTTCCGGTGCTCGGCATAAAGTTCGGCGAGGTCGGATTTCTGGCCGCCGTCTCTGAAAGCCAGATGATGGCGGCGGTCGAAGAAATCCTCGACCATGGATTTGAAACCCGCTCTCGGATGCGCTTGCAGGTCCAGGTCGAACGCAACGGGCAGACTGTGGCCCGCGAAACAGTGCTCAACGACCTGGTAATCAACAAAGGCGCCCTGGCACGGCTGGCCTGTATCGAGACTTTTATCGACGGGCACTACTTGACCGACTATCGGGCCGACGGCTTGATCGTGGCGACCCCCACCGGCTCCACGGCCTATTCACTGGCCGCCGGCGGCCCGGTGCTTCACCCGGAAGTTCCCGGTATCATCCTGACCCCCATTTGCCCGTTCACCCTCACCAACAGACCCCTGATCGTCCCGGATGCGGTCTCGATCCGTATCCGGCTGGCCGCAGGGTCCACCGATATCGCTCTGACCTTTGACGGTCAGGTCGGCCTGGCCATCGGCGAACAGGACGAAATCACGGTCCGAAAAAGTCGTGAACCGGTGCAACTCATCGAAATCGCCGGCCGCCAGTACTTTGATGTGCTCAAGACCAAATTGCGCTGGTCCGGCGGCAGGGTCTAAACCGGCGGTGGTTTTCATATCTAGCGGAGGGACCGTCTTTGACCGAACAAAACGGCAAGCGACATCCACCGGGGAATCATCTTCCTGCGACGCTGACTACCGTCAGACGTGCTTTTACCTCGAAACCGAAAAACCGGCTCCTTTTCTGGCGCAGCGGACTCATGGCGATCTTCCTGATTGCCGGCTCGGCCATGGCTGCAGACTTGCCGCCCGCTGCAAGCGGATGGATCGAACCTCTGGAAGCGGCCCGCATCGACTGGACGGCGGCCCGGGTCATCGCCACCGCAACGCTGCCCTCAGATGCATCCACCGACGGCGCGACACCGCTGGATGCCGCCCGGCAGCAAGCCCGCTCCAACCTCGCCACGGCCCTGATGGCGGTCCAGGTCGACGCCCGAAGACGAATCGGCGATCTGGCCGAGGCGGACGCCCCACTGGCAGCCCGGTTGGCCGAGTTGACCGCCGCAGCCCAGGTAATCGATGAGACCGATCCGTCTCAGGGCCCGGCCAGTGCAACAGTGGCCCTGCCGATGACCGGGGCTTTGAGCCAGATGGTTCTGCCGGCTGACCTGCGCGAGGTTCAACCGGTGCAGCCGGTGGGGGCCCCGGTGGCCAGCGTTGCGCCCGAGGGCCGGCGCACCGGCCTGCTTGTGGACGCCCGCGGCACGGATCTGCACCCGGCCATGGTACTGACCATCCGTGACGAAAACGGAGTCGAGGTTTTCGGGCCGGCCTTTGTCAGCCGTGAATTCGCCGTCCAATCGGGAATGTGCGCCTATCTGACCGATCTTGAAGCAGCGCGCCGGGAGGCGCGCATCGGCGAGAACCCGCTGCTGATAAAGGCGTTGCGCAGTGCCGGTCCCAGCCGGACCGAATTGATCGTCACCCGCTCGGATGCTGCCGCCCTGCATGGCGTTTCGGCGCATTTGGCTTTCCTGCGCACCTGCCAGGTGGTGGTGGTGCTCGATCCGCCGCCCGCTAAAAAATGATCCCCGCCTTTAGGGGGCTTCATCACAGGCCTGAAAAAACACCAAAGGCCGCGCCCCCTCGCGAGACGCGGCCTTTCGAAGGTACCGTCCCAGACCTCAGGATCAGAAACCGGCCTTTTCACGCAAAATGTCAACCATGTTGGTGCGCTCCCAGGTAAACTCGGGTTCCGAGCGCCCGAAATGGCCATAGGCCGCGGTCTTTAAATAGATGGGGCGCAACAGATCAAGATATTCGATGATCGCTCCGGGCCGCAGATCCCAAACATCGCGGATGATCGCCTTGATCCGTTCTTTGGGAATCGTTCCCGTACCCATGGGGTCGACCATGATCGAAACCGGTTCGGCCACCCCGATGGCGTAGGCGAACTGCACCTCGCATTTCTTGGCCAATCCGGCCGCCACGATGTTCTTGGCCACATGGCGGGCCATGTAGGAAGCACTGCGATCCACCTTGGAAGGATCCTTGCCGGAAAAAGCCCCGCCCCCGTGGCTGCCCTGACCGCCATAGGTGTCCACGATGATTTTGCGCCCGGTCAATCCACAGTCGCCCATGGGCCCGCCGACCACGAAGCGGCCGGTGGGGTTGATAAAATACCGCGTATCGCCGTCGATCATCTCCTTGGGGATCACTTTCTTGATCACCTCTTCGATGATCGCCTCGCGCAACTCATCCTGGGTCACGTCCGGCTTGTGCTGCGAAGAGACCACCACCGTATCGACCCGGCGGGGGACGCCGTTTTCATACTCGATGGTCACCTGACTCTTGCCGTCCGGGCGCAGAAAATCCAGGGCCCCGTTCTTGCGCACCTCGGCCAGGCGCCGGGTCAACTTGTGGGCGAACATGATCGGCATGGGCATCAATTCGGGGGTCTCGTCGGTGGCGTAACCGAACATCAATCCCTGGTCGCCGGCCCCCTGCTCCAGGATGACGCTCTCACTGCGGTTCACCCCCTGGGCGATGTCCGGCGACTGGTGGTCGATGCTGGTGATCACGGCGCAGGTCTTCCAGTCGAAACCCATCTGGGAAGAAGCGTAGCCGATGTCACGGATCGTATCGCGTACGATCTGGGGCATCTCCACGTAGCACTCGGTGGTAATCTCCCCGGCGATAAAGGCGATACCGGTGGTCACAAGAGTTTCACAGGCCACCCGGCAGCGCTTGTCCTGGGCCATGATGGCATCCAGGATGGCGTCCGAAATCTGATCGGCCACCTTGTCCGGGTGCCCCTCGGTCACCGACTCGGAAGTAAAGAAAAATTGTTCGTCGTTCATCTTAAGACTCCTATTCTCGGGATTCCGCAGCCCCCGGCGGTACCAGGGCCAGATTGTCGATCAAGCGGGTTCGGCCCACTTTGACGGCCAGCGCCATGCGCACCGGCTCCTCGATAACGGCGACATCCGCCAGGGACCGGGGATCACAGATGGCCATATAGTCGATCTGGGTGCCGGGCATGGCTCCGATCAGTTCGCGGGCCCGGTCCAGGACGACTTCCGCCCGGCGCTCACCCTCGGCCACCAGCCGGGCAGCGAGCCTCAAGGCACGGTTCAGGGTCAAGGCGGACGGCCGCTCATCGGCAGTAAGGTAAGCATTGCGTGAGCTCATGGCCAGGCCATCGGCCTCGCGCACCGTCGGGCCGCCCAGAATGCGCACATCCATGTTCAGATCCGCCACCAGACGGCGGATTACCAGCAACTGCTGGTAGTCCTTTTCACCGAAAACGGCCAGATGCGGTTTGACGATGTTGAACAGCTTGGTCACCACGGTGGCCACCCCGCCGAAAAAGAGCGGGCGGCTGATTCCGCAAAGGTGTTCGGGCAGATGGTCGAGCAGCACGCGGGTCTGGTACCCTTGAGGGTATACGTCGCCGGCCTCGGGCATAAACACGATATCCACGCCCTCGGCCTCCAGCAGGCGGCAGTCCCGCTCCGGATCTTGCGGGTAGGTGGCCAGGTCCTCGTGGGGTGCGAACTGGGCGGGATTGACGAAAATGCTCACCACCAACCGGTCTGCCGCCTGCCTGGCCAGGCGGACCAAAGAGAGGTGGCCGTCATGAAGAAATCCCATGGTCGGCACCAGGCCGATGCAAAGTCCTTC
This sequence comes from Desulfobacterales bacterium, assembly GCA_963668645.2. Taxonomy (GTDB): domain Bacteria; phylum Desulfobacterota; class Desulfobacteria; order Desulfobacterales; family UBA2174; genus UBA2174. The sequence continues at coordinate 249,510 of CAXXWC010000013.1, read as the reverse complement.
ACGACGCCAGGTATCCGACTGCAGCTGCATCTGGCGGATCGAAGTAATCGTATCGATGGTGGTTCTCCTGATTGAAAGGGGCGCCCGAGCGCCGGACAGCCCAGCCCAAACACGCCAAAAGGCCTAAAAACAAGGTGCCACGCTAAAACAGAGCCGGATATTTTGTCAATAAAAGATCCGGCCTGAGTCTATCCTGATTGCCACTTGACATTTGAAAACGGCCTCTGATATCGTATTTTACTGCGAAATAAAAGAGTTAGCCGATACCCAAATTGCCCTTGAACATCTTATTAAAGTCGAACCAGGTCGAAGCGGCAGCCGGCGCACCTGTTCGGACCCTGGACCAAACGCAGACCGCTCCGGCAAACGATCCATACTGCAGCGGCAAACCGCCTGAGTAGTATCGCCGAGGAGACACGTTGATGAGAAGCGGGTCGCGGCCCATGTGCCTGGCGCCGGCCGCCTTAATGGGGATTGCTCTTCTCATTTTCGCCGAGCCCGCCGTCGCGGCCGACCACGGCCATGGTCATCTGGGTGAAATCCTGCCCATCTGGAGCTGCCTCCCTTTTGCCGGCATGCTGCTTTCCATCGCTCTGCTGCCGCTGCTGGTGCCGCGATTCTGGCACCATCATTTCGGCAAGATCTCCTTTTTTTGGGCCGCCAGCCTGGCCCTTCCATTCCTTTGGGCCTTCCGCGGCACGGCTTTTCATGAGATCCTTCACATCCTGATGGCCGACTACGTCCCTTTTATCATCCTGCTCTGGTCGCTCTATACGGTGTCGGGCGGAATCCTGCTTTCCGGCACCTTGCGCGGCACTCCCCTGGTCAATACCCTGATGCTGGCAATCGGCACGGTCCTAGCCTCATGGATGGGCACCACCGGTGCGGCCATGCTGATGATCCGCCCCTTTTTGCGCGCCAATCGCCACCGCAAGCAGCGGACCTTCATGGTGGTCTTTTTCATCTTCGTGGTGGCCAATATCGGCGGCGCCCTGACCCCCTTGGGCGACCCGCCTCTTTTCCTGGGATTTCTCCACGGCGTTTCGTTCTTCTGGACCCTGAAAATTTTGCCACACATGCTGCTGGCGGCAGGAATCCTGCTGGCGGTCTACTTCGTTACCGACACCTACTTTTACCGGCGCGAAAAACCGGCCCCGGCCGCTGACGACAAGGTGCCGCTGCGGCTGGAAGGGGCCCACAACTTCATCTTCATCCTCGGTATCGTGCTGGCGGTGCTCATGAGCGGGATGGCCAAGCTGGGCACCATCGAGTTGTTCGGCATAGCCCGCAGCGTCCAGGATTATTTCCGCGACCTGCTGCTGGTGATCATGGGACTTTTGTCCATGGTCACGACCCGCGTCGAGACGCGCGAGCGCAACGATTTCACCTGGTTTCCCATCGTCGAGGTGGCCTACCTTTTTATCGGCATCTTCATTACCATGATCCCCTGCCTGCTGATTCTAAAGGCCGGCAGCCAGGGGGCTCTGGCCTTCTTGATGGCCGTTGTCCAACAGCCGGTGCACTACTTCTGGATCACCGGAATACTCTCGTCCTTTTTGGACAACGCACCGACATATCTGACCTTTTTCAACACCGCAATCGGCAGCTTCGCCGCGGGCCTGCCCGAACCGCAGGCCGTGGCGCTCATGATGGGCGAAAAGGCCGTTTATCTGAAGGCCATCTCCACAGGCGCGGTTTTTTTCGGCGCGTGCAGCTACATCGGCAACGCCCCCAACTTCATGGTGCGCTCCATCGCCGAGGAAGCCGGAACCCCCATGCCGAGCTTTTTCGGGTATATTCTAAAGTACGCCCTGGTCTTCCTGCTGCCCTGTTTCGTGCTGGTGACCTGGATTTTTTTCTAACCCCTCGGGCGGGCCGGAACACTGCCCCGGACCTGCGAGGTATCGACCATGATCTTCGAATCGGCACTCTTTCACACCCGTTTTCGCGATGAGGCCCTCGACAGCCTCAAGGCCCTGCTGCCGCTGGCCGCAGCCGGCCTGCGCCGCGTGGTCATGGTCTACGTCATCCCCCGCGAGGAAGTCGCGTTCACCCCTTTCGGCGGCTACCAGAAGGACGAAGAGGAACGCCTGCGCCGGATGGCCGAGGAGACCTTCCGCCAGTGGTCCGCCGTTCTGGTCGAGGCCGGGATCGAGGCTGTGTGGCAGGTGCCGGTGGGCGAGGTCAACCCCACCCTGCTGCAAATCGCCGCCGCTGAGAAAATCGACCTGATCGTCACGGGGCGTAAATCCCGTACCAGCTTCGAAAAGATCTATGTCGGCAGCCACGTACTGGATCTGGTGCGGCGCACGCCGGTTCCTTTGCTGATGGCCAAGTATCGCGCCCCGTACCGGATCGAGGACGGCACGGTGCAAACGCGTACCAACGCGCGCATCTTTGCCCGGCCCATGCTGGCCACCGACTGGTCGGAGCCTTCCCAACGCGGCCTTGAAGCCATCCTGGCCCTTCGACCGCTGGTGGAATCCGCCTTGGTGGGCCACATTATCGGCCGGCGCCGCATCGCCGACTTCGATGCGGCCGCCGTTGCGACCCTGGAGGCCCGGTGCCGCGAGCATCTCGAGGCGGACTGCCGGCGCCTGCATTCGGCCGGAATCCCGGCCGAACCCCACCTGGAAAGCGGTCCGACGGCCGCCCAGATCATTCGCTGCGCCCGCGATCGGGAGGCCAGCCTGATCGTGATGGGCCGTACCGGCAAGGACTGGTTCGAAGAGTACTGGCTCGGCGGTGTTTCCCATCGCGTGGCCGAAATGGCCGAACGGCCGGTACTCGTCATCCCCTGAGACAATGGACGCCGCTGCCGTGCAAACCGACCGCATCGATCAACTGATAGGAACCCACTTGGCCATCGTCGGGGGTGGCGCCTTTTGCCAGGAACTGCTCGGCTTTTTGCTCGAGACTCCTGCGGCGGCCGGGCCGCCGGAGATTCTGGCCGTGGCCGACCTGGACCCCACGGCCCCAGGTGCCTGCTTGGCCGAAACCCGCGCGATCCCCGTCTTTACCGACTACCACCGGATCCTGGATTTGCCCCGGCTGACCACGGTGGTGGAGATCACCAACGACGATGAACTGTCCCAAATCCTGCGCGCTAAAATACCTCCCGGCGTGCGGTTCATCGACCACATCGACGTGCGGGTCGTCTGGGATGCGCTGCACCTGTCGCGGCTGAGGGCCGAGGCCATCGAGCGGCTGCGCAAGCTGCCCGAGATCCTTCCGGCGGTCGAATCCCTGGTCTGTGAACTGGTGGACCGAGTCGCCGCCATCGCCAAACACCGCAGCCAGCGCGCCTGTCAGATCGAACGCGAATTGGTCAAACAGCAGCGGACCTTGGCCCAGATCATCGAGGGCAACACGATCCCGACCTTCGTCATCAATCAGGATCATGTCATCACCCACTGGAACCTGGCCATGGAACGGCTCACCGGGGCCCGGGCCGTACAGATGGTCGGCACCCGGCGCCAGTCCTTCCCTTTCTGGCAAGAAAACCGGCTTTCGATGGCCGACGTGGTGGTCGATCAACTCGGCGCGGCCCAAATGCGCCGCCTCTACGGGGACCGGTGGAGCCGCTCGGCGCTGATCGCCGACGCCTACGAAGCGGAGGTCTTTTTCGACAACCTGGGGCCGGAAGGTCGCTGGTGCTGGTTTACCGCTGCGCCCATCAAATCCCCGGACGGCCGGGTGGTCGGCGCCATCGAGACGATCCAGGACGTCACCCCCCAGAAAAAAGCCGCCGAAGAGCGCGATCGTCAGAACCAGCGTCTGGCCGAAAGCGAACGCCTGCTGGCCCAGATTATCCAGGGGAGCACCATCCCCACCTTCGTCATCGACCGGAACCATATCGTGACCCATTGGAACCGGGCCCTGGAGCGGCTCACCGAAATGCCCGGCACCAAGATGATTGGCACCTCGGATCACTGGCGGCCCTTTCGCGACAAACCGCGCCCGCTGATGGCCGATGTGATCCTCGATCAGCTTCCGGAAGAAGAGGTGCAGCGGCTCTACGGATCCGCCTGGCGCCCTTCCGCGCTCATCGAAGGGGCCTACGAGGCCGAAGAGTTCCTGCCCCTGCTTGGAGACAACGGCAAGTGGTGCTGGTTCACCGCCGCGCCGATCAAGTCCCCCGAAGGCAACATCGTCGGGGCCATCGAGACGCTGCAGGATGTCTCGGAAATCAAGCATGCCGAAGCGGAGCGCCGCCGCCATACCCAGCTTCTGGCCACCCTGGTGAGCATCTACACGGCCCTCAACCAGCCGCTGAGCATCGACAAGCGCATCGACGCGGCCCTGCATGAAATCCAGGCCTTCCTGGGAACCGATCAGATCTGTCTTTTCATTCTGGGGGCCGACCGCCGCTGGTGCCTGAAATCCCAGCACGGAATGATGAACATGGGGACCGACGGCCAGATCTGCGGGGCCGACAGCATCGTCCAGCAAGTGGCAAAAACAGGCGAGGTGACCATTTTCAACCACCCCCCCGACGGCAGCCAGGCCGAACAGATCTCCATACGCCAGGCCGGGATCCGGTCCCTGGCCTACATCCCCATCCGGACCGCGGCTGAAGAGATCTTCGGCGTGATCCGCATGGGCAGCCGCCATGCTGATTTTTTCAGCCCCGAGGAGCTCTACACCCTGGAATTGACCGGCAACCGCATCGGGGCGACCATGGAAAACGCACTGCTGCAAGAAGAGCTCAAACGCAAATCCAACTTTCAGTCCAAGCTGATCCGCAGTTCCACCGATGCCATCGTGGCCACGGACGATCAGATGCGCATCGTGCTTTTCAATCCGGAAGCCGAGCGCCTGTTCGGTTATTCGCCCAAGGAGGCGATCAACCGGATGCGGGCTTTCGATCTTTACCCGGATCAGGTCGAGGAGTTGTGGGATGCCGAGACCGACCGCAACCGGTCGTGGGAGTTTCCCTGGAAGGAGATCACCGTTTCCCACCGCGACGGGGAGGTGATTCCGGTGCGCTATTCGGGGACCATTTTGCGCGAGGAGGACCGGCCCATGGGGTCGGTGGCCTTTTTTCAGGATTTGCGGCCGATCAAACACCTGGAGCGCGAACTGCTCCACGCCGAACGGTTGGCTGCCGTAGGTCAGACCGTGGCGGGGATGGCGCACTGCATCAAGAACATCCTGCACGGGTTCAAGGGGGGCAGCTACCTGTTGGAGATCGGCATCGACCGGGCCGATACGGATAAGATGCGCAGCGGCTGGCGCATGGTCGAACGCAACATCGGCCGCGTTTCGGACCTGGTTCTCGATTTGCTCTCGTACTCCAAGGAGCGCGAACCGGAGTTCGAACCCAACAATCCCAACGCCATCGCCGCTGAGGTCTGCGACCTGATGGCCGGCGTGGCCGAGGAAAGCCGGGTGGAAATCGTCCGGGAGTTTGCCGATGACATCGGCACGGTGTTTCTCGATGCGCGGATTGTCCACCGGGCGCTGCTCAACCTGATCTCCAACGCCATCGACGCCTGCGCCTTCGATTCGGACATGGACAAGCGCCACCGGGTTTGGGTGCGCACGACCCGGCCGGAACGGGACACGATCTCTTTCGAGGTGGAAGACAATGGCATGGGGATGAACGAAGACGTCAAGGCCCATCTTTTCACCTCGTTTTTCAGCACCAAGGGCGCCCGGGGAACGGGTCTGGGGCTTCTCGTGACGCGCAAACTCATCGAGGAGCATCACGGCCGCATCGCGGTGCGATCCGATCCGGGGATCGGCACCTGTTTCACCGTTATTTTGCCCGCGGCAACGACACCGAGCGCCGCCCCCGCAGCCCTCGATTCAGATAAACCCTCAATGCCGGGAGGTTAAGTAATGACCAAGATGGTACTGGTAGTGGACGATGATCCGGACGTGCGCCAATTCAATTCCACGGTGGCCGAAGAGTGTGGCTACGAGGTATTGGAAGCGTCCAACGGCGAGGAAGGGCTGGAAAAAATCCGCCAGGCCCGCCCGGACCTGGTGATCCTGGACGTGCTGATGCCGCGCCAGAGCGGTATCCGCCTGTATCGCGAACTGAAAACGGAAAAGGATTTCAAGGATATTTGCGTGGTGGTGCTCTCGGGCATCGCCCAAAAAACCTTTCTGCGTTCGCAGAAAGCCCTGACTGAATTCGGTGGCGCCCCGGTGCCGGAACCGGAGTACTACCTCGAAAAACCGGTGGAGCCTGAAAAACTGGCCAGCACCCTCAAGTCGATTCTGGGTTGAACCGGCCCGCCCACCGGTCCTGACGGCAGGCGGCCGCAGGGGATCACCATGCCCCTGGACCGCCCCGGGGATGACAGATCATGGATATTCGCAAAATTTTGTTTGTCACCCATTTCGAAGAACTCTGGTTCGATGCGTTGCAGTCGCTTCTCAATCTTCGCCAGGCGGCACTGGAGCACGTGGTATTTCTCAACGTGATCGAACGTGAAAAGGTCGCCCTGCACCGCGGTGCCGGATACCTGAAAAGGGAAGAATTGCGGCTGCGGGAAAAGGCCAACATCCATTTCATCGACTGGGCCGAAACCCTTTTCGAGCAGGGGATGGAAGTGGGGGTCTATATCGTGGTCGGCAGCCTGGCCTCCCAGGTGGTCGAGGCGGCCAAGAAGGAGGCGGCGGACCTGATCGTTCTGGGAGACCGCAAACAAGGCGGCCTGAAGCAGTTTTACGCTGTCTCCGAACTGATCGAAATCACCCGGCGAACCCGGATTCCAGTGATGGTCTACAAGTATGCCGGTGAACGTCATCAGGCCATGGCCCCTTTCCAGCGGCCTCTGCTGGCCATCGACTGGGGCGCCGCAAGCCAACGGGCCGTTTTGTACCTGCACCGGCTGGCATCGGTGATCGAGGAAGTCCATGTGGTGCATGTGATCAGCGATACGAGCCTGGACGGCAGCTCGGTCATGGCGGTGCAACAGAGCCGCAAAGTGCATCGTGAACGGCTCGATGTGCTCTGCGACCAATTCGCCGCGGCCGGAATCCCTGCCAAGGCCCACGTCATGGTGGGCGATCCGGTGGAACGGGTGGAACAGGCGGCCCGGCAATATCAGGCCACAATGATCGTCTCGGGCATTTCGATACGGCCGGGCTGGACCCCCCGCTGGCTGGGCGGAAAATCCCAGTCCCTGGCCGATCGCTCCGGCATGACGACGCTTTTCTTCCCGCCGCCGGCCGGCGACCGCTTGGAATGACCGGCGCGGCAGAGACGGCCGCGACTCCGGGCCGCTCGGTTTTTTGACATGAAACGGTAAACCGCATGAGGGCCATGCGAACTCGCAAAAAGGAGACACCTATGGCGGTCATCACCATTTCGCGTAAGTATGGTGCCGGTGGACGGACTTTGGCCAGGATGGTCGCCGAACGCCTGGGCTACACCTTTGCCGATCGAGAAATCATCCTGCGCCTGGCGGAGACGGCGCGGGTCTCCCCCCATTGGGTCGAATCCTTCGAGAAAGAGGCCGGCAGCAGGCTGTCGAGACTGATCACCAGCATGATCGCCAAAAAATGGATCGACCAGGTCCTTAAAGACGAACGCGGCTATCTCGATGAGCAGTCCTATCTCGACTACCTGGTACTGATCATCGCCCAGATCGCGGACGAGGGCGACGTGGTGATCCTCGGCAGGGGGAGCCAGTACATCCTCGACGACCACCCGGAGACCTGCCACGTGCTGCTTACCAATGGCCCGGAGCAACGGGTCCGGTACATGATGGACAACTACCAGATGGCCGAACGCAAGGCCGCACAGGCCGTCGCCACCGAAGACCGGCGCCGGGCGGCCCTGTACAGCCGTCTGGGCAAAAGCGATTTCGACGACCCGATGCTCTACCACCTGGTGTTGAACATGGGTCGTTTGGAGATGAAAACCGCCTGCGATCTGGTCTGCCAGCTTGCCGAAATCCAGGCCAAGGAATCGCACCAATAGCTTGAACCGTATTCAGTCACTTGACAGCCAGTCCTTTTTTGGTTAAGAGTCCACTTTCCGTGACCGCAACATGAACCACCCGGACAACCTCCCCCCGGTTGCACCGGCCGGAAAGAAAGATTCAAGGCGGTCAGCCCCCGCCTGGGAGAATGGATCCTGATCCATGGCGGGACCCGGCAAAGATCCGTTTTTCGACTACCGCAAGAATCGGCCCTGGGCCGAAAATCTGACCATCGTGATGCAGATCGGCTTGACCATGGCCGGATGCATCGGGTTTTGCTTCTTCGTCGGCCGGTGGATCGATGACCGGCTCGGCTTGGGCGGCATCGCAGTGACCGGGATGACCATCCTGGGTGTTGTCGGCGGAGCCAATGTGGTCTATCGCCAAATCATGGATCTGTTGACCCCCAAAGATCCAGATCACCGGGACGGACCGCCGCAAACCTGAACCCCAAAACTCGTCAACGCGTACGCCAGAGGCAGGATGGCAGAGACCTTGCGCGACATCCAGAAGCGTTACGCCTCGCGAGCCCTTTACGTGGCCCTGGCCGTGGGCGCCGTCCTGATCGTGGCCGGCTTCCCGCCCCTGGGAAAAGGGTTCATTCTCGGTACGCTCTTTAGTGCGGTTAATTTCGTTCTCATCGGCGAGATGCTTCCCTGGCAGATGGGCGCCGCCCACAGGCGCCTGATCGCCGTCCTGGCACGCTTCACCCTGATGGCCGTTCCTCTGGTAACGGCCGTCCAGCGCCCCGAATTCGACATTCTGGGAGTGGTGCCCGGGCTCTTGATGGTGCAAGCGGTAATCCTTGCAGATCACGGTACACGACACTGGCGCACACGCCCCAACCGGATCGAGGAAAACTGACGATGCAGGACTTGGGCCGAATTCACCAACTGATCCTTCCGCTGGGTGACTACCGGGCGGCCATCAATCTGGAAGTGGTGGCCATGACCTGGATTGTAATTCTGGTGCTGGTCGCCTTCGGTGTGGCCACCAGCCGTCACCGGTCCCTCCTTCCCCGGCCGATGCAGGTTCTCGGCGAGCTGATCGTCGGCCAGCTTTACCAGTTGACCGAAGATGCCTTGGGAAAAGACCTGGCGCGGCGCTACGCTCCTCTGGTGGCGGCCCTGTTTCTGTTTTTGCTCTTTTCCAACTGGCTGGGGATCATTCCCCACCTGGAAGAGCCGACCAAGGATCTGAACACCCCGCTGGCCTTGGGTCTGATGGGATTTGTAATCGCCCATTGGGCCGGTATCCGGTCCAAGGGGTTCACGGCGTACATCCGGGAATATTTCCAGCCGATCTTTTTCATGATGCCGCTCAACGTCATCGGTGAGATCGCCAAGATCGTCTCGATCTCATTCCGCCTTTTCGGCAACATCATGGGCGGCTCGATCATTATCCTGGTGGTTTCCTACCTGACCTGGAATATTTTGCTGCCGCCTTTTCTCAACGCCTTTTTCGGTCTTTTTGTCGGCACGATCCAGGCCTTTGTGTTCACCATGCTCACCGTGGTCTACATCGCGGTCCAGGTCAAATAAGCCATGGAATTTTCCACTCAGGACATCGTGGCGGTGGCCGCTTTTGCCAGTGGCGGCTTGTGCATGGGATTCGGGGCGGTCGGAGCGGCCATCGGTGAAGGCTATACCGCGGCCTGGGCCAACCTGGCGACATCGCGCAACAGCGAAATCTCGTCCGACATCTTCAAAAACATGCTCGTGGGCCAAGCCGTGGCCGAGTCAGCTTCGATCTTCGCCCTGGTGATCGCCATCCTGCTTCTTTTCCTCGATCTCAAAGGGGCGGTCCTCATCAAGGCCGCCGCCCTTCTGGGAGCCGGCATCTGCATGGGACTGGGGGCACTGGGATCGGGGATCGGATCCGGGTTTCCAGGGGGCCAGGCCTGTTTCGGCATCGCCCGCCAGCCGGCGGTGACCAGCCGGCTGACCACCAACATGCTCATCGGTTCGGCCGTCAGCCAGACCCCGGCGATTTTCGCCATGGTGGTGGCCCTGATGTTGATCTTTCTCGATTTCAGCACCATGCCCTTTCAACCGGGCTGGGCGGCCCTGATCGGAGCCGGGCTGAGCACCGGTCTGGCCGCCATCGGGTCGGGCTATGGCGGCGGGCTGGCCGCCGGGGCCAGTTGCGAAGGTCTGGCACGCCAACCGATGACCGTGGCCCCCTTGACCACGACCATGCTCGTGGGCCAGGCCGTCAGCCAGACCCCGTCAATCTTCGGGCTCCTGGTCAGTTTCATCCTGATGTTTCGAACCCTGGCCCCGTCCGAAGCCCTCACCGCCGCATCCGCTCTGCTGGCTGCCGGCTTGTGCACCGGGCTGGGAGGCATCGGACCGGGGATCGGCAATGGTCAGGCCGCCTCGGGCGCCGTGCGCTGGGTGGCGCGCAACATGGCCATGGCCGCCGACCTGATGCGGGTCATGCTGGTGGGCCAGGCCGTCAGCCAGTCGACCGCCATTTACGCCATGGTGGTCAGTCTCGTTTTGATTTTCGTGGTTTAAAACCAAATCCTTTCATTCGCCAAGGAGGAACAGATGGCCATCGAAGGAGCAGATCTAGTGAAGGCCGCCGCATATTTGGGCGCGGGAATTTCCATGGGGCTGGGCGCTATCGGGCCGGGGGTCGGTGAAGGGATGGTCGCCGCCAAGGCCTGCGAGGCCATCGGTGCCAATCCCAACGAGGCCGGGCTGCTGACCCGCACCATGCTCGTGGGCCAGGCGGTCTCGGAATCGACCGGGATCTATTCGCTGGTAATCGCCCTGCTGCTGCTGTTCGTCGTCTAGCCGGGCGCACCGGCAAAGGGCGGGCAGAGGCACCCGTGGGCGTTTTTCGGATCGAAGGATTGGGACCATGGAAATTGTCAGCACCATCGCGCTGATCAGCATCAACGAGACCCTGCTGGTTCAGCTGGTTTCTTTTCTGATGTTTTTGCTGATCATCAACCGGGTGATGTTTCGGCCGTTGCATAATACCATGCGCGAACGGGACTTTTTCATCGAAAATCTCGGCCGCGAGATCCAAGACACCCATAGCGCCGTGGAACGAATCCTGGCCGAACTCGAAGCCCAGGAAAAGGGCGTACGGATGGAAGCCGATGCCTTGCGCCGCCGGCGCCGGGCCCAGGGGACCGACGAAGCCCAAAAGATTTTGGATCAGGCCCGGCAGCGAATCGCGAGGCTGCACCGCGAAGCCGAAGCAGACGTCGCCCGGCAACTGGCCGAAGCGCATGGCCACCTGCCCGCCGAGGCTGAAAAGCTCGCCTTGGCATTGATGGAAAAAATTCTAGAGCGGAGAGTCGGCGCATGAATCCCAAACCGAGGCACTGCCGGCCATTTACGGTAGCTGCGGTAAGCTGCCTGGCCCTGCTGATGCTCGTCGTCGCGCCTGCCTGGGCCGCGGACACAGAAGCCGCCGCATGGCGCGAAACCTACGACCTGGTGATGCGTTGGGTCAACTTCGTGATCCTGGCCGGTGCACTGGTCTACTTCGGACGCCGCCCTGTGGCCAATCTGTTGCGCAGCCGGGCGGCGCGTCATGAAGGCGAAATTCAACGTCTGGAGGCCGAGAAAACCGCTGCCTTGGAACGCCTGGAAGCGGTACGCCGGACCCAGGTTGAAAACGAAGCCCGCTTTATCGAATTGACCGAAAAGCTCATCGCCATGGGCGAGGCCCAGCGCGAGGCGATCATCGCAGACGCGAATCGCGAAAGCGAGATGCTTATCGCCGAAGCCCTGCGCCGGATCTCATTCGCCATGCGCAATGCCAAGGATCGGCTGCGCGGCCAGATGGTGGACATGGCCGTGGATCAGGCCCTGAACCGGCTGCCGCGGGAAGTCAAGGAGACCGACAACCAGCACCGTTTGGATGTTTTTTTCAAAGGCCTGGAGGGGATGACTTGATGCGGGCAGCAGCGCTGGTGTGTCTCTTACCTCGGTTCGCCCGGTTGCAAAACCGGGCGTTTTCGTTTATCGAGCGATGCAGGTGCTTATCAGCAATCCTCGGGCGCCGGACGCCCGCCTCCGAACCACACGCTGGAAAACAACACGGATGATGGACGCCGCCGCCCCGGGCGAGTCCCGATCGACTCATGAACGGGCAGAAAGGTAGATTCCGATGACCGAAGAGCAGATCCAGATCGAACAGTTTGTCCGGGAACAACTGCAAAAATGGGCCCAGCGGGCGGCCGCACCACCGACCCCGGTCGAGGACCGATCCGCTTGTACGGTGATCACGTTAAGCATGGAACCGGGCAGCGGCGGCCGGCTCATCGCCGAGCAGGTGGCCCACACACTCGGCTACGACATGTTTCATCGGGAAATCATCAAAGGCATTGCCCAGCGCAGCCGCATGGCCATGAAAGTGATCGACACCCTGGAAAAAGAACGCATGCGCGGCCTGGAGGATTTTCTATCGTCTCTGATCCGCAAAAAATACTTTCATCCTGAATCCTACCAGCATCATTTGATCAAGGTAATCGGCACCATCGCACGCCATGGGCGGGCCGTCATCGTCGGGCGGGGCGCCAACTTCATCCTGCCGGAAACCGAACGCTTTGCCGTGCGCATCATCGCTCCTTTCGAAAAGCGCATCCGCAACGTGGCCCGCGAGCATGGCTGCACTCTGGAAGAGGCTGAAAAGCGGGTCCGCCATCGCCAGACCCGGCGCCGGGATTTTGTACGCCAGGCCTACGGCCAGGATATCGGCGATCCCCACCACTACGATATCGTACTGAATACGGAGCAGATCGCCATCGAAACGGGGGCAGCGACCCTCGTGGCGGCCTTCGGCCACCGCACGGCTCCGGCTTGAAACGCTTTAACCGGTCGGCTCGTCCGTAAAACGCCCGTCAGGCCGAATCTTGTAGTCTGTTGACCCTGTGTCGCAGGAGTCCTGCCATGGACGAGATTGTCGCCCTGACTCGTAAACTGATCACTTTTCGCACCACCCATGACCGGCCCGAAGAGATCCGGCGCTGCGCCACCTTCATCAGCGAATGGCTCAAATCCGCCGGAATAGTATGCTGCACCCTGGAAAAAGAGGGGGTCCCCTCCCTGCTCGTCACGCCCCGGCCCGCCGAAGCCCCGGTTCTGCTGATGAGCCATATCGATGTGGTTGCCGCACTGGATGCGCTTTTCCAGCCCAAGGTGCAAAACGGCCGGCTCTATGGACGGGGCAGCATCGACGACAAGTATGCCGCGGCCCTCTCCATGGTTTTGCTGCGCGACTGGGCCGGCCGCAACGGTGGCCAGCGGCAGCTTCCTTTCGGGATTTTGATTACCGGCGATGAAGAAGTCGGCGGCCGCAACGGTGCCGATTTCGCTCTGAGCCGGGTCCGTGGCCGCTTCTGCATCGCCTTGGACGGGGGCAACTGCGACGAGATCGTCGTCCAGGAAAAGGGCCTGATCCGCCTCCGGCTCGTCTGCAAGGGCCGCAGCGCCCACGGGGCCCGCCCGTGGCTGGGGGACAACGCCATCGAGAAATTGATGACCGCTTACCAGCGCATCCGTACCGATTTCCAGCAGACCGCGACGGACCACTGGCACCGGACGGTCAACTTCAGCCAGGTTCAGGCCGGCCGCAGCCCCAACCAGGTGCCGGACCGGGCCGAAGGGCTCCTGGACATCCGTTTTACCGAGGTGGACGATATCGATGACCTGCTGGAAGGCTGGACCCGCGCCATCGACGCCGAGATAGAGGTGGTCAGCCGGGGACCGGTTTTCGATGCCGGCCCTTCGGCCGAACTCGACCTGCTGCGCCGCACGGTCCCCGAGGCCCGCCTGGTGCGCGAACACGGGGCCAGCGACGCCCGCTACCTGGCGGCCCACGGTTGGACCGGCGTGGTCTGGGGGGCGAACGGAGAAATGAGCCAGCACAGCGAGGGCGAACATCTGCTCATCGAAAGCCTCGCAACCCTATATCGACGTATCGACCGTTTTTTGGTCCGGTTTTCCAGATTATAACGAAACGCCTGCGTATCGATTTGCCGGACGTCCGAATTCTTGGTCCGGCAAGACTTCTTTTTTGAAATGCGGATGGAAATCGATCTTCTTTTCAAGCGATCCGCAATCCCTTGAGAACTTACCGGCCTGAAAGGCCGTTCACCAATATAAGGTGATAAGTACCGTTCCGGAACCAAAACAGAGAGGGGGGAAAATGAAAAAATGTCTTATTATCGTGTTGACCCTTGCCATGGCGTTTTCCTTCGGCGTGACTGCCAGCGCAAAAACCATGAAGCTGGCCCTGGATGCCGACCCGGTTACCCTCGATCCACACATGCAACTTTCCGGGGGCATGCTTCAGCTGTCACATTGGGTCTTCGACCCGCTGGTCCGCTGGACCCAGGCCGGCGAATTCGAGCCGCGTCTGGCCGAACGATGGGAACGGGTCAGCGATACGGCCGTTCGCTTTTATCTGCGCAAGGGCGTCAAATTCCACAGCGGCAACGAACTGACCGCCGAGGACGTGGCCTGGACCTTGGCCCGGCTCAAAACCAGCATCGATTTCAAGGGGCTCTTCGAACCTTTTGACCGGGCCCGAATAATCGACAAATACACCGTCGATCTGGTCACCAAGAAACCCTACGCCCTGCTTTTGAACATGGCGACCTACATCTTCCCCATGGATCGCAAATTCTATTGGGGGGTGGACGATGCCGGTCTGTACAAGGATTCCATCGTCAAAATCGGCCCTTCTTTTGCGCTGCAGAACGAATCGGGCACCGGCCCGTACAAGGTCACCTACCGCGAACACGGGGTAAAAACGGTCTTCACACGGTTTGCGGACTACTGGGACAAAAACTCCCCGGGTAACGTCGACGAAATCGTGCTGACCCCCATCAAGGAGGAGGCCACCCGCATGGCGGCCCTTTTGTCGGGCGACGTGGATTTCATCTCCCCGGTACCGCCCCAGGACTTCAAGCGGATCGAAAAAGACCCCAACGTCAACCTGTTCACCTATCCTGGCGGCCGCATCATCACCATCCAGCTAAACCAGAAGCGGCGCGATGAATTCAAGAGCGTCAAGGTTCGCCAGGCCATCGTCTACGCGATCAACAACGAAGGGATCGTGGAAAAAATCATGAAGGGGACCGCCACGGCGGCCGCCCAGCAGAGCCCCAAGGGGTATGCCGGGTACAACCCGGACCTCAAGCCGCGCTACGATTTGAAAAAGGCCAAGGCCTTGATGCAGGAGGCAGGCTATGCCGACGGGTTCGAATGCACCATGATTGCCCCCAACAACCGATACGTCAATGACGAAAAGATCGCTGAAGCGGTCGTCTCGATGCTGGCCAAAATCAATATCAAGGTCAACCTCAAGACCATGCCCAAGGCCCAATACTGGGATGAGTTCGATGCCCAGGTGGCCGACATTCAGTTGATCGGGTGGCATTCGGACACCGAGGATTCGGGCAACTTCACCGAATTTCTGGCCATGTGCCCCAACAAGGAGACCGGCTACGGCCAGTACAATAGCGGCAACTACTGCAATCCCAAAGTCGACGAGCTTGCCCTGGCCGCCCAGACCGAGACCGACCTGAGCAAACGCGCCCAGATGCTCCAGCAGATCGAGAAGATCCTCTTCGACGATGCGGCCTTCGTGCCGTTTCATTGGCAGAACCATTCCTACGCGGCCAAAAAGGGGATCGAGGTGGCGCCTGTGATCAATACCCAGAACTTCCCCTATTTGGGAGACCTGGTCATCAAATAGCAGCCCGGATTTGCCGCAAGGGCTAACCCAGGGCAGGCCGCCGGCCTGCCCGCCCCCTTTTTTTCACGGGATGACAAGAGCGTATGTTCGCATTCATCGTTCGGCGTGTCGCCCAGGCCCTGCTGGTCATGCTGGTGATCAGTCTTGTGGGCTTCACCATCAAGAACAAGATCGGCGACCCGGTGCGGGACATGGTCGGCGAGCGGGTCACGCCGGCCGAGCGCGAAGCCCTGCGGGACCGGCTCGGGCTCAACGACCCGTTCGTGACCCAGTACGTGCGTTTTCTGGACCGCGCGGCCAGAGGGGATCTGGGGCTTTCCTTTTTCCACAAGAAGCCGGCCATGGAAGTGATTCTTTCCAAGGCCCCGGCCACCCTGGAGCTGGTCTTCTGTTCGGCCCTGATTCTTGTCTTCGTCTCGCTGCCGGTGGGCGTCTACACGGCGCTGCGCCCCCGGAGCCTTTTATCCCGGTTCACCATGAGTTTTTCCACCCTCGGGGTGAGTGTGCCGGTATTCCTGACGGCCATCGTCCTGATCTACGTCTTTTCCGTGGAGCTTCAATGGCTCCCTTCCTACGGCCGGGGAGAGACGGTTCCGGTCTGGGGCTGGGACAGCGGCCTGCTCACCCGCGACGGCTTGATCCACCTGATCCTGCCGAGTTTTTCTCTGGCCTCGATCATGCTGCCGCTGTTTATCCGCCTGATCCGTAGCGAAATGATGGAGGTGCTCGAAACGGAGTATATCAAATTCGCCTGGGCCAAGGGGCTCAGCCCGCGGCGCGTGTGGCTCCTGCACGCCTTCAAGAACACGCTGCTGCCCGTGATCACCGTGTTCGGAGTGCAGATCGGGATCATGTTCGCCTTTACCATCCTGACAGAGACCGTTTTTCAATGGCAGGGGATGGGATTTATGTTTCTCGAGGCCGTGGAGCGGTCGGACACGTCCCTGCTGGTGGCCTACCTGGTGGTGGTGGGAGCGATTTTCGTGGTGGTCAACACCGTGGTGGACATCATATACGGCCTGGTCAATCCCATGGTCCGGATCGCGGGGAGAACGTGATGAGGGCCTGGCAGCGGTTCAAGGCGTCCTATTTTTTCTACAGCTTCAAACGCGACCGGGTGGCCCTGATCAGTTTTGTCGTTCTGGCCGGCTTGATCGCGGCCGGACTGCTGGCACCGGTTCTCTCACCCTACAACCCCTGGGATGCCGGAAGCATCGACATCATGAACTCGGAGATTCCGCCCCGGTGGATGGAAGAGGGGGAGGCCGAATTTCTTTTGGGCACCGACGTCCAGGGCCGCGACATGTTCAGCACCATGCTCTATGGGCTGCGGCTGTCGATCTTCATCGGTATCGGGGCGGTGCTGCTCCAAGCCCTGCTGGGCATCGTCATCGGCCTGACGGCCGGCTATAGCGGGGGGCGAACCGATGCACTGCTGATGCGCATGGCCGACATTCAATTGAGCTTTCCCTATCTGATGGTGGCCATTTTCATCAGCGCCATCTTTCAGGTCGCTTTCGGCATCGGACGCTACGAGGAGCTGGCCGTACCGCTGCTGATCGTCATCATCGGCCTGGCCGAATGGCCGGTCTATGCCCGGACGGTGCGCGCTTCGGTGTTGGGTGAAAAAAACAAGGAGTACGTGGAAGCCGCCCGGGTGATCGGGCTGAGCCGTCCGGTGATCATGTTCCGCCACGTGCTGCCCAACACCCTGACCTCGGTACTGGTAATTTCCACCATCCAGGTGGCCAACGCGGTCATGAGCGAGGCGGCCCTCTCCTTTCTCGGGCTGGGCATGCCGGTCACCAAGCCGTCGCTCGGCTCGTTGATCCGCTCCGGGTTCGAATACATCTTCAGCGGTTCCTGGTGGATCACCTTCTTTCCGGGGATATTGCTGGTGCTTTTCGTCCTGGTGATCAACCTGCTGGGAGACTGGCTGCGCGACGTGCTCAACCCGAAGCTGTACAGAGGATGACGTATCCCGTTTAAGGGTTGCGGGCAGCCGGCTTTCCGGGTGCGCGTTGCCGCAGTTAACGCCAAACAGTGGCCATACCATGTCTCATCTGCTGCAAGTCGACAACCTGGAGGTCAAATTCGCCCTGCGCCTCGGGGAGTTGACCGCCATCGACGGGGTCTGCTTTACCCTGGACAAGGGCGAACGCCTCGGCCTGGTAGGAGAAAGCGGGGCCGGAAAATCGGTCACCGGCTTTGCCATCATCAAGCTGATCAGCAAGCCCGGATACATATCCGGCGGCCGCATCCTGCTTGACGGCACCGACCTGGCCGGACTTTCCGACGAGGCCATGCGCCACATCCGTGGCAATCGCATCAGCATGATCTTTCAAGATCCCATGATGACCCTCAATCCGGTGCTCACCGTCGGCACCCAGATGATCGAGACGCTTCAGGCCCACCGGACCATCTCCCGGGCCGAGGCCGCAGCCTTGTCCGTGGAAAAACTGCGCAAGGTGCAGATCCCCTCCCCGGAAAAACGGCTGCGCCAATACCCCCACGAATTTTCAGGCGGGATGCGCCAGCGGATCGTTATCGCCATCGCGCTGCTTACCAACCCGGCCCTGATCATTGCCGACGAGCCGACCACGGCCCTGGATGTGACCATTCAGGCCGAGATCATGGACCTGCTGCTGGAGCTGTGCGAGGCTGAGCAGATGGGGCTGCTCCTGATTACGCACGATCTTGGAGTGGTCAGCCAGGTGACAGAGCGAATCGCTGTCATGTACGCGGGTAAGATCGTCGAGACCGGTGCCACCGCAGCCATCGTCACCGCACCGCGGCACCCCTATACCCAGGGGCTGATCCACGCCCTGCCCGGCAGCCTCCAGCCCGGCAGCCGGCTTAACCAGATTCCGGGCATGATGCCGACCCTGACCGAGATTCCCGATGGGTGTGCCTTTCATCCGCGCTGTCCGCTTCGCGAAAAGATCTGCACCCGGGTCGTACCGGTGCTGCGGTCCCTGGCGGGTGACCGGCGCCAGGTGGCCTGCCACGCGGTGTAAATATAAAGGCTTGTGGGGTTGACGTATTCTCGTAGCGATACGGATGGTTACGAATCCATCAGACTTGAGCCATGACTCCTGACAACGGTCTTTTGACCATCGACAATCTCGTCAAGCATTTCGACATCTCCGGAGGCCTGTTGGACCAGCTCCGGCTGGAGGAGGGGCGGCTTAGACGCGTGCGCACCACGGTCAAGGCGGTCAACGGGGTCAGCTTCACCATCGCCGCTGGCGAAACCTTTTCGGTGGTGGGCGAAAGCGGCTGCGGCAAGTCGACCCTGGCGCGGACCGTCATGGGGCTTTATGCGCCCACCAGGGGGCAGATCCACTACCGCGGCGAACGTATCGATCGCCTCAACGCCCGGCAGATGCTCCCCTATCGTGCCCGGATGCAGATGATTTTCCAGGATCCTTACGCATCGTTGAATCCTCGCAAGACCGTGCGCCAAGCCCTGGAGGAGCCGGTGCGTTTCCACAACCCCGGGATTTCCGATAGCGAGGCCCAGGCGCGCGTGGCCCGGGTGATGGAGCAGGTCGGCGTCGATCCGAAATGGGTCTCGCGTTATCCCCACGAGTTTTCCGGCGGCCAGCGCCAGCGCATCAGCATCGCGCGGGCCCTGATGGTCGATCCCGAGTTTATCGTCGCCGACGAGCCGGTCAGCGCTTTGGACGTTTCGATCCAGGCCCAGATTCTCAACCTGCTCATGGACGCCCAGTCCCATCGCGGCCTGACCTATATGTTCATCACCCATGATCTTTCAGTGGTTCAACACATCAGCACGAGGGTGGCGGTAATGTATCTGGGCACGCTGTGCGAGCTGGCCGCCACGGCCGATCTTTTCGCCTCGCCTCGCCACCCGTATACCCGGGCTTTACTCAGCGCCGTTCCCATACTGGGAAAACGGCGAAAACGGCATGTCAAACTCAGCGGTGAAGTTCCCACCCCCATCCACCTGCCGCCGGGCTGTGTGTTTCACGGCCGCTGTCCCTGGGCCGATGACCGCTGCCGCAAAGAGATCCCCCGGCTCACCGTCACTGATCGCGGTTCCCAGGTGGCCTGCCATGGGGTTGAAGATAATCGTATCTAACCATGAGGATGCGCGTCAGCCGCCGATGGTGCCGGTATACAAGCGCAGGTGCAGCCCGCCGTGAACCAGGGGCCGCGCACTCAAGCCGCGCGGCACCGCAGCAGCGGCCCCCGGCGGTACGATCAGGGCCGTGCGCCAGCCCTGGTAGTGCTTTTCCAAATGGCGACAGACGCGGCCGAACAATTCGTGGCTTTCCCTGCGGGCACCCAGCCGCCGGCCGTAGGGCGGGTTGATTACCACGATCCCCGGCTCAGGGGCCACCTGCCCGGGCCCGAAGGAAAAAAAATCGCGGCAGTGCACCGCGATGCTCTCATCCAGAGCGCATCGCGCCAGCCCCTGTTCCAGGCGCCGGCAGGCCTCGGCGTTCAGATCGTTGGCCACGATGGGAGCCGGGGCCGGCCGGCGTATTTGAAGAGCGCATTCTGACCGCAGATGTTCCCAGCGCCGGGGCTTGAATGCCGGCCAGGCCTGGAAGGCAAAGGGCCGATACCATCCCGGAGGAATGCGGCAGGCCATCAGGGCCGCCTCCAGGGAAAAGGTGCCGGCCCCGCACATGGCGTCGATCAACGGCTCTTCACCCGTATAGCCGAGCTGATAGAGGATGGCCGAAGCCAGGGTTTCACGGATCGGCGCCGGCCCGACGTCGGTCTTCAGGCCCCGCTTGTGCAGCAGGATGCCGCTGGTATCCAGCGAGAGGGTAAAACGGTCGTGATCGCCGCGCACATAGATTATCTGGGCAGCCGATCCCGCCGGGTCTTGGGCTTCTGCAAAAGAAACGGCCCGGCGGCGTTCGGCCACGGCGGCTTCCACCCGCTGGGCCAGCGCCTCGGTGTGGTGAAGGCGTGATTTATGCGCTGCGGCCCGCACCTCGACCGGCTGGCCGCGGTGCAGATAGAGCTCCCAGGCCACGGCTGCCAGCGCTTTTTCGAGCTGGGAAAAATGGACCGCGGAAAAGCCGGCGATGCGCATGAGAATCCGGCCCGCGGTGCGCAGCATCAGATTGGCCTGCTGGGCCTCGTCCAGGCGCGCCTTGAACAATACACCGCCGCCGGCGGCCCGCGCCTGGGCCCCAGGCAGGAGACGGTCGAGTTCGGCGGCGCAGGTCTCTTCCAGCCCGGGAGCGGTCATGACAAAAAAAGGATGGGGCCGGCCGATGACGTGGCGGCGGATGCGTTTTTCCAGGGCATGGGGATTCGGCATGCGGATAGAGGCTCCTTAATCGTTCAACCCTATGTTTTGATAAGTATTCATCAGGTTCCGGGAAACTTGCCGGAATCCGCCGCAATTGACACCGGACGGGGATTCCGATATGCCACAAGGCATATTCGGCCGGGTGGCCATCGCGACACGTCCTGTGCTCGGCAGCGCTGTTTGGATTCCACCCATCAACCATCACAGACGAGATCGTACCAGGGGGAAGCAAAAATGGCAGGGATCAACAAAGTGATTATCGTCGGCCGCCTTGGCCAGGACCCGGAGGTTCGCTATACACCGGACGGTACGGCGGTGGTGAATTTTTCGGTGGCCACCTCCCAGGAGTGGAAGGACAAAAACACCGGCGAAAAAAAGGAACTGACCGAATGGCACCGGGTCGTGGCCTTCCGCAAACTGGCGGAAATTTGCGGCGAATATCTGGCCAAGGGGCGCCAGGTGTATGTCGAAGGCCGCCTCCAGACCCGTAAATGGGAAGACACTAAAAACCCCGGGGTCACGCGTTATACCACCGAAATCGTCGCCAACGAAGTCCAGTTTCTCGGCAGCCGGGATACCCGTGACAACGGCGGCGGAGGGGGGGCTTTCGCCCAGAACCTGGAGGAAACCTACGGCCCCATCGCCGGTCCGGCCCGGGACAACGGCCCGGGCGAAGATGACATCCCCTTTTGATCCGCCGGCGGCAGATTTTTCAATCTTCCCTCGCGCATCCATACGCCAACAGGGCGCCGCTGCCAGCGGCGCCCTGTCGCGTCTTTAAACCTGCTGCGGCCAGCCGTATATCAGGCCTTATCCTTTTTTTCCGGCTCATCGAGCTTTTCAGGTGGATTCTGAGGTTCCGGCTCGATGGAAGCGCTTTTGAAATTCTTGATCGCCTTGCCGACCCCGGCACCGATTTCCGGCAGTTTTCCCGCTCCGAAAATAATCAGGATGATCACCAGGATGATGATCAGTTCAGGCATACCGATTCCAAACATGGCCTTGATTCTCCTCCCCGCGTAAGGGGCCTGCAGGCATCCGCACCGCGCCTGCCAGGGTTTCAGTCTTGGTTGGGGGTACTTTGCACCTCGGTGATCAGACGGGCGAACTCCGGCGACTTCACAAAGGAGTCCAGCGCGCCCTGGTAGCTGATCCAGCGTGCCCAGGCATCCCGCCAGGTATCGTTTTGCCAGTAGTATTCAGGGTCGCCCCGGCCCTGAAGCCGTTCGATATAGTCCACGTAGTCCTGGGCGCAAAAGACGCAAAAACGATAGGGCACCCGCAAACTGGTATGTCCCTGGGGCCGATCCCCCGGTTCGCCTTCGATCTGGGCACCGCATTTTTCACACTTGAAATGGCACTGGCTGCACTGCATGGCCTGGCGCACGGCATAGAGCTTGCGCCGGCGCATACGGGCAGCGTCCTGATCCTGGACCGCCTTGCGTTTTTGAACGATGGAAATAACATCCGCCATAGTCTTCTACCAGTGCAACCTACCAGAAAATAATTGAAATTGTTTTATATCACCCGCCCCGGAGGCTGTCAATGGAGAGGCATCCCGCCCAGCGCCCCAGGCGAATCCGAGATCTGCAAGCCTCCCCAGGAAGGCCGAAGCGCTGGATTTCGATTTCGGCAGGCTGGCAAAACAGGAACAAGGCATCGAGCGGGAAACGGCGATCCGGAAATCAGCTGCAGAACGCCTCGATCACATCGCCCTGACAAAATCGGCCACCGGCCGGCGCAGGCTTACCGGCTGCGGGTAGCGATCCAGATACCCGACGCGCAGCACGAACTGGGGAATGATGCCGGCCGGATGGGCCGCGGCGAATTGTCGCCGCCCCTCGGATTCTTCCAGTATCTGCGTCATGGGATGGATGGCGATCCCCCGCTCCCGGGCCAGCAGGGCCATGCGCTCGAAGCGCCGGCCGGTCTCTATCAGGTCGGGCACCGAGTTTCCCGGACCGGTGATCACCATCCAGCCGCCGCCTTCGGCGGCCATCCGGGCCGTCAGATCGATCCCCTGCCGGCGATAGGCCGGTTTCAAAAAATCCGCCGGCTCGACAAAGGTCCGCACGAACCAGCCCTTGATCCCGCCGATATCCATGCTTTCCACCGTCAGCCCGTCCCGGCAACGTTGCGCCTCGGAGCGGCTCAGGCGCAGCCAGGCGGTCAACTCGCGCTGGGCTTCGTCGCGCAGGCTCTGGCGACGGAAATTTTCCACCGTCCATTCGCGCAGGCATTCGGCATGAGGCGTTTCCCGGGCGAAATAATAGAGCCGGTCGCCCAGGGGGGCAGACAAGAATGCCAGGTCTGCGGAGCAGATCGCTTCCGGCCGCAATCCGCGCTTCACGGTACGCCGGCTTTCCAGGCGGGCCACAGGGTAGCCGGTGGGACGATCCGGCGCCAGGTTGACGCGCAGGATATCCGGTTCGAAAGAAGATTCGGCCAGCACCTCGATGTCGCAGGCGAATCCGGCCGCACCGGCGGCAAGGGCCAGGTTCTCTGCAAAAGCGCCGATGGAAAGCAGCATTTCGCGGTTTTGCGGATCCACCGCCGGCAAACGCCTGGCCGGGTCGGCCGACACGATCCACCGGTCTGCCGACACGGCCCGCACGGCCCAGGGCTGGGAGTTGTGACCGCTGGGGGCCAGGGCCGCGTAAGCCAAAATCCGCAGCCGATCGGCATCGAGCAAATGTGGAAGCCGATCGTTCTCCGCTTCCAGGCGCAAATCCGTGCGGCCCGTGCCGCTGCACGCGGCCGCCAGCGGGCCGGCGGCCAGCAGCGCCGCAGTGCTCAATCCGCGTTTGATGAAAAGGCGTCGGTTCATGGTTTTCCTCCATATTGTCACCTTGTAGTGACTTTCGGTCCACGCCTGCAACCATTTTCATGCGGCTATGACGTTCTTCGATCTGAAACGAATTCGTCACGAAAGCGGCGGCTGGATGGCGATACCCATTGACACACAAACCGACACACATTAGCGTGTCAACACTTCCTTAATCTTGTGGAAAACCAGCTTGTCGTGGTGCTGGGACCAATCCGCCAGGAGGTGCTGTCCGGATATTCGCAGGCGGCACGGTTCGCACGGCTATGTGACAAGCTGAATTTTTTCCCAACGAGCCGATCCTCGACCAAGATTATGTCCGCGCCGCCGAGTTTCACAGCCGTTGCCGCAGACAGGGCATCCAGGGCTCACACACCGACTTTCTGATCTGCGCCTGCGCCGTGCGCCTCGGGGCGTCGATCTACACCAGGGACCAGGACTTTTTGAAATTTCGCAAGATTTTGCCCATCATGCTGTTCCAGGATTCCGGAAAGGACTCCTTCGACCTTCCGGCGGAATAATACCTCCTCCCGGCGCGCCAGGTTCATAACGGCAAGGACTGCGCCAACAGCGCAATTGGCAATGGTATTCACACAACGGCGGTCACCTATGGACCAAAAACGCGATCCTTCTTCCCAGCGCCTGTTTTCCTATCCGGGAAACCGTTTCGTGCTCATCGCCAAGTCTGGTCAGGCGGTGGCCTTCAGCCTCGACGCCGGCGGCACCCCCGAGGTCATCGAGCGCATCCAGGATGTGGACTTCCGAGCCACCGGAACCCTGCTCATCCAAAACGGCTGGCGCTGCGTGGGGCCGGGATTGGAATACGCGGCGTTGTTGAGTGATCCCTGACGAGGCCCTGCCGGCGCCGTTGCTC
Source organism: Desulfobacterales bacterium (assembly GCA_963668645.2). Taxonomy (GTDB): domain Bacteria; phylum Desulfobacterota; class Desulfobacteria; order Desulfobacterales; family UBA2174; genus UBA2174. The sequence goes on along the minus strand of CAXXWC010000013.1, from coordinate 224,851 downwards.
CGGCGTGCTGGAGGTGATCGGCGGCATGGCTCCGATAGCCGCTCGATAGGCATGCCAACCCCGACCAGATGCTCGGTACATGGCCGGTGACATGCTCGTTTCCGCCCTTCCCGGCGACCTCTCAGGCGACTTCATCACTGACTCTATCGGTAGGTTCCCTTTCAGGTTGACTGAACTCGAATGACAATCCGGATCGGCGTATCGTGGTTGCCTGTTTTTGTGCCTATCGTTGATGCCCTATGGTCGAATGGCTCGGGCCCGATTTTCCCGGTGACTTCCACGGTAATGCTTCATTTTGAGAATTCAGGGGGTTGGGATAGCGGTTTCGGATGGGCACCTGGCCATTCCATAACGCTCAGACGTGAGATCTCTGTGACCAGCCGTGACTTGCGGGATGGGAGAGAATTCGGCTGGGTGGGGGGTGCCGGGATCTCAGGCCAATCCGGCGTTGACTTGAGGCCATATTTGGGATCTAAAAAATAACTTTGAAGGCGTTACAGGCCTGAAAATCATTTCCGAACCCGAACAGCGATGCTCCTGAAAATATGAATAAGACCAAACTCACCCTCGGCCGGCTGGCCCACCTCCTCTGGACGGCCTGCGACGACCTTCGCGGCAACATGGATGCCAGCGAGTACAAGGAATACATCTTCGGCATGCTTTTCTTGAAGCGCGCCAGCGACCTGTTCGGCCAGCGCTGCGAGGAGCTGGAGCGCGAATACCGCGCCCAGGGGATGCCCGAGGCGGCCATCGCCGCCCAGCTCAGCAACAAGGACAAATTCACCCCGCCTTATTTCTTCGTGCGTCCCGAGGCCCACTGGTCCAGCATCAAACACGTCAAGACCAACGTGGGCAGCACGCTCAACAAAGCCCTGGAGGCCATCGAAGAGGACAACATCGACGTGCTCCAGGACGTGCTCTCGGGCATCAACTTCAACCGCAAGATCGGCCAGCGCAGCCTCGACGACGACACCCTGGCCAACTTCGTGCAGAATTTCGAAAAGATACCCCTGCGCGACGAGGATTTCGAGTTTCCCGATCTTCTGGGGGCGGCCTACGAGTACCTCATCAAGCAGTTCGCCGATTCGGCCGGCAAGAAGGCGGGCGAATTCTACACCCCGGCCGAGGTGGTGCGGGTCTGCGTGGAGATTGTCGAGCCGCGCGAGCACATGAGCGTCTACGACCCGACCATCGGCTCGGGCGGCATGCTGATCCAGGCACGCGACTACGTGCGCGAGTGCGGCGGCAACCCTTCGGACCTGGCCCTCTACGGCCAGGAGAAGATCGGCTCCACCTGGTCGATCTGCAAGATGAACATGCTGCTCCACGGCATCGGCCATGCCGACATCCGCCAGGGCGACACCCTGCGCGAGCCGCTGCACAAGGACGAGACCAACGAACTCAAGCGCTTCGACCGGGTACTGGCCAACCCGCCCTTCAGCCAGAACTACATCAAGAAGGACATGGCCTTTGCCGGCCGCTTTCACGTCTTTTTGCCGGAAAAGGGCAAAAAGGCCGACCTGATGTTTGTCCAGCACATGCTGGCCGTGCTGCGGCCCGACGGCAAGATGGCCACCGTCATGCCCCACGGCGTGCTCTTTCGCGGTGGCGAAGAGCGCGAGGCGCGCCGCCATTTCATCGATCGCGGGGTGCTGGAAGCGGTTATCGGACTGCCGGCCAACCTCTTTTACGGCACCGGCATCCCGGCCTGCCTCCTGGTGATGAACAAGGCCGGGGCCGAGGCCCGCGACCACGTGCTTTTCATCAACGCCGACCGTGAATACCGCGAGGGCAAGGCCCAGAACTTCCTGCGCTCCGAGGACATCGACAAGATCGTCGACACCTACCGCAACATGCGCGACGTGCCCGGCTACGCCCGCCGCGTGCCGGCGGCCGAGATCGCCGCAGAGGAATACAACTGCAACATCCGCCGCTACGTGGACAACGCCCCGCCGCCCGAGCCCCACGACGTGCGCGCCCATCTACACGGCGGGGTGCCGGTGGCCGAGATCCAAGCCCTTTCTCATTTCTGGGCCAACTACAACGGCCTGCGGGCCCGCTGTTTCACCCCGCGGCCGCACGATGCGATCTATGCCGATTTTTCCACCGAACTGAGCGAAAAACGCGACATCGCGCCCCTGGTCAACGAAGACCCGAATGTGCGCGCCTGCCACGACGCCTTCATGCAGACCCTGGAGTCCTGGTGGCAGGCAAACCTGCCCCTGGTCGAGTCCCTGGCGCCCAACGGCGGGCAAAAGGTCAACGTCTACGCCCTGCGCCGGGCGCTTCTGGCCGGCATCGTTGACTCGTTGAAGGACCAGCGCCTGCTCAACACCCACCAGGTGCGCGGCGCCTTTGCCAACTACGTCGAACGGCTCAAGGCGGATCTCAAGTCCATCGCCGCCAGCGGCTGGGGGCCGGAGTTGATCCCTGACGACGAGATCCTGGCCAGCCAGTTCCCGGAAATCCTGGAAAAACAAGTGCAGGACCGCGCCCGGCTGTCTGAACTGCAGGCCCTGATCGCCGCTGCGGACGCCGAGGACTACGAGGACGAGGACGGCAGCGGCGTGCTGCCATCCGATGAGGTGCGGTCCCTCAAGGAGGAAAAGCGCGAACTGGACCGGGAGTGGAAGGCCGCCTTGAAGGAACTAAAAGCCCTTTGCGCCGATTTGTTCGCCGAGATCAAAGCCGCCGGCCGCTTGCTCGGAGACAACAACAAAGTCTACTATACGGAAGGTATGGCCCTGAAAGAGGCCCGGTTCGAGAACGGCCGGCGCATCCTCGACCTGGCCGCCGAGGTCGGTTTCCGTTCGGAGCGGATTGAACAAATCCAGGGCTGCATGACTCAGGGCGGCGCCGATTTCGGCCGGTCGGCCCGCATCGACGAAAAGCTGGCCCGCCACAAGGCCTTGGAAGACGAGGCCAAACAGCTCAAGGCCGACATCCGCGCCGCGGATAAGCGGAAAGAGGAGCTGGTGGCAGCGGCGCGCGCCAAGATCGAAACCGACGAGGCCCGGCGCGTGATCCTGGAGCGCCTCCACCGCCTGCTGATGGATACCTACCGCGCATATCTCCGCGCCGATCAGCGTTCTTGCATCGCGGCCATAGAGAACCTTTGGAACAAGTATGCGGTGACGGCAAGGGAGATCGAGGCTCAGAGGGATGCGGCGCATATGATGTTGAAAGGGTTCTTGGAGGAGTTGGGGTATGCGTGATTTCTGTACTTATAGAGTCGGTGACTGCTGCGATATATTGGATAGTATGCGCGTACCTCTTAACTCAACTGAAAGATCTGAAATCGTTGGATCGGTGCCTTATTATGGGGCAAATGGAATTCAAGGCTATGTCGACAAATATCTGTTTGATGAGCCACTGATTTTAATCGCTGAAGATGGCGGTTACTTTGATGAGTATGCGACAAGGCCTATAGCTTATCGGATAGAAGGGAAAAGCTGGGTAAATAATCATGCGCACGTGCTAAGAGCCAAGGATAACTTTTATCAGGATTTTATTTTTTTCTCGTTGGTTCACAAGAACCTGATGCCCTATATTAAAGGCGGTACGAGGGCGAAGCTAAATCAATCAGAGCTTCGACAGATAGAATTAAATTGCCCTGATGAATATGGCCAGATAAATATAGCGAAAATTTTGAACCAAGTAGAAAATCTGATTGAGCAGACCGAATCTCTCATTGCCAAATACCAGCAGATCAAGGCAGGGATGATGCACGATCTGTTTACCCGCGGCGTGGATGCCAATGGTCACCTGCGCCCGCCCCGCGAACAAGCCCCCGAGCGATACAAGGAGTCGCCTGTTGGATGGATTCCAAAGGAGTGGAAACCAATATCCGTAGGAAGTTGCTTGCGGTCTGTAGACGCAGGGAAAAGTTATGATTGCCCTGACATACCCGCGGCTGGTGACCAATGGGGGCTTTTAAAAGTCAGCGCAGTCCACCCTGATGGGTTTAAGGAAAGGGAGAACAAAGTCGTTTTGAGTAAATTGTGTAAGTCTGAAAAATTTCTAGTAAAGCATGGAGACTTGCTTATTACACGTGCTAACACCGTCGATTTGGTCGGACTGGTTTCGCACGTTGAATCTATATCTGGAAAAGTGATGCTTTGCGATAAAACTTTGCGCTTAACTCCTGACCTCAATTATACAAATGAACGATACCTTTTTTGGGCCATGCAAGGGACTTTAATCAGAAAGCAAATTGAGACCGCCGCAACGGGTAGTAGCGGCAGCATGAAAAATCTTAGCCAATCTGATATAAAACGATTGAAATTTCATCTGCCGAGATCACCGGAGCAGGATATTATTTGTAAAATTCTAGATACTATCTTTTTCAAAATCAGATCATATAAAACAGAAAAAGACAAATTGTTTTCTTTGAAGAGCGGCCTTATGCATGATCTGCTCACTGGCCGGGTACGAGTCAATATGGGTAAGTCGGAGCGGTCGGAAAAGGCAGCCTGATGAGATTAGAAAATCTATTCAACGATGCGCAAGGATGATGGTGTCCCGTATGGCAACGGTTGAAATCGACATCCCCGCCTTTCTCCGCCAGCCCGAATCCCGGCGCTTGGAGTTCAAGGAGACGTTTCCCAAAGGTGACTAGGTGGCGATCACCGCCGTGGCCTTTGCCAACGGGGCCGGGGGGAGGATTGCTTTCGGGGTCAAGGACGCGCCGCGGATGACCTCGATCTGTCCGGGTTCATCGCCGCCTATGCCGAGCGCACCGGGAAGACCCTGACCCGGAAGCACCTTGCCAACCTGGGGCTTTTTCACACCGAACGCGACGCGGTCTGGCCGACCCACGCCGCCGTGCTGCTGGCCGATGGGCCGGTGCGCAAGCGGCTTTTCCCGTACGCCAAGATCGAGTGCGCCCGGTTCAAGGGGATCACGCGGAGCGTTTTTCTGGACCAGACCACCATCGACGGCCCGATCTTTGCCACGGTGGAACCCTGCATGGCCTTCATCAAGAAGAACATCGCCCTGGGGGCCACCATTGGTGAGATTTACCGCGAAGAACGCTGGGAGTACCCTCTGGAAGCCATCCGCGAAGCGCTGGTCAACGCGGTCATCCACCGCGATTATGCCATCCTCGGCAGCGACATCAAAGTGGCGATCTACGATGACATGCTGGAGATCACCAGTCCCGGTCCCTTGCCCGACACCTTGCCCATCGACGAGCTTGGCAGTGGCCGCTCGGAAATCCGAAACCGTGTTTTAGCGCTGATTTTCAAGGACTTGAGGCTCATCAAGGCCTGGGGCAGCGGCATCCAGAAGATGCGCAAGGAACTGGAGGATTATCCGGAAATCGGACTCGAACTGAAAGAAGCGGGACAAGCCTTTCAAGCCCAGTTCATTAAAAGGGATAAGGTCCCGCTGACAGAAATAGAACCGGAGCCGAGCAGGCACCAAGCAGGCACCAAGTGGGAACCAAGCAGGGACCAAGTAGGGACCAAGTAGGGACCAAGTAGGGACCAAGTTCGAGTCGGTCCCCGAACAGCATAATGTCTTGAAAATTTGTCGAGATCCCATGCCGCTGGCTGAATTGATGGACGCAACAGGACGATCGAACCGGACCAAGTTCCGCAACGCCGTGCTGAGACCCTTGCTCGAAGCGGGACTTCTGGAGATGACCGCGCCGGACAGCCCCAACAGCCCGAAACAGAAGTACCGGACGACCCGCAAAGGGCGGGAGCTTCTCGACAGCCTGGATTGAACGGCGACCCCAGAGTTTACGAAAGTCCAGTTTTACCCTGGTTTCTGTATGCAAAAGCCATGAATTATAAACTAATGGTTTGTCAAAACTTGCAAATGCATATATAAACAATGCATCAATAAGGTTTGATAAACCATGGCGATACAGATCGAACCATCCCTTGAACAGTGCCTGGCCGACGGCCAGTTGGTAAGCCGGGCCTGGCTTCAAAAACGGGGCTTCAACCGGCCGCGGGTGGATTATGCCCTGCGCGCGGGCAAACTGGAGGCGGTGGTTCGTGGCGTCTACCGCCGGCCGGGGCCGCCGCTCAAATGGGAGCACGTAGTCTACTCCCTCAACGAGATGGGGCAGCCCGTGCGCGTGGGAGGCCGCAGCGGGTTGGAGCTGCAGGGGCTGGCCCACTACCTGCCGGCAGGCGATGTCAGGCGCATCGACCTTTACGGTTTCGGCAAAGTACCGAGTTGGGTGCCCGACTTCCCCGGTTCATTTCGATTCGAGATCCATACCCGGCGATTGTTCGGCCCGCTTCCGGAGGGCGCGGTGCAGCCCAGGCTTTTCGGCGCCTGGGACTGGCCCATTCCGTACAGCACACCGGAACTGGCCATGCTGGAGCTTCTGGCCGACGTTGAGGATGCGGTCGGTTTTTCCCTGGCCGACAAGTTTTTCGAGGCGGCGGTCAACTTTCGCCCGGATCTGCTGAATGCGCTGCTGAACGCATGCTCCCAGGTAAAGGCCAAACGTCTTTTTCTATGGTTCAGCGACCGGCACGGCCACGCCTGGCGCCAGACGCTCAATACCGAAGACATCGATCTTGGCCGGGGCAAGCGCATGCTGGTCAGGGGCGGCGCATTGGATGCGGCCTACCAGATCACCGTCCCGAGGGAGATGACCGGTGGAAGCGAACACCCCCTTTACTGAACAGGTCAGGACATAGGCCCGCTGTATACGTCTGAGCTGAAAGACATGCTCTATGCACCCTTGGAACTTGGCCAGCTACGGGATACATTGCCCCAATTGGTTTCTGACGTCCATGCCGCACTCAGCGATACGGACAAGCATTTCCTGCTGGCACTCAAGCGGGGAATCCAGGATTGGCATACGTTTGCGCTGCCTGAAGCAGAGCACCTTCCGGCTATTCGATGGAAAGTGATGAATCTGGCACGAATGAATCCGGCCAAACGCCGGGAAGCGGCGGCCAAGCTGGAAAAGGTGCTGTTCGGGTAATCCCATGTCGGAATACCGCCATGTCGAAAAACCGTTTCTCGACCAACTGGCCGCCCTGGGCTGGAAGGTGGTGGACCAGGGATGCGGCCGGGTGCCGGTCGACCCGGCGGCATCCCTGCGCGAGAGCTTTCGCCAGTGGCTGCTGCCCGGGGTGTTTCGCGATGCGGTGCAAGCGATCAACCGGACCGAAGACGGCCGGCCGTGGCTGACCGGCGCCCAACTCGACGACCTGCGCGACCAATTGCTGCGCCAGCCCAACCTTACCCTGCTGGAGGCCAACGAGGCGGTCCAGCGCCTGATCTTCAAGGCCCAGGTGGACCGCAACGAAATCACCGGCGAAGAAGACCCGGTGGTGCGGCTCATCGACTTCGACCGTCCCGAAAACAACCGCTTTACCGCCGTCAACCAGTTTCGCATCGACACGCCTGGAGCGGTGAAGACCTGCATCATCCCGGACATCGTCCTGTTCGTCAACGGCATGCCCCTGGCGGTGGTCGAGTGCAAAATCGGCGGGCCGACCTGCGCCAACCCCATGCACGAGGCCTTCGTGCAGCTTCTGCGCTACCGCAACGGGCGGCCGGAAACCGCGGCGGCCGGGCTGCGCGAGGGCGAGCCGCGGCTGTTTCACTTCAACCTACTGCTGATCCGTACCTGCGGGGAAAAGGCCGATTTCGGCACCATCACCGCCGACGAGGGGCACTATTTCGGCTGGAAGGAGATCTGGCCTGAGGTGCTGAAGGACTTTCGGCCGCCGCTGGGGGTGGAGCGCGCGCAAGAGCGCCTGGTCCAGGGGATGCTGGCCAGGGCCAACCTGCTCGGCCTGCTGCGCACCTGCGCCGTGTTCATGGACACCGACGACGGGCGGCGGATCAAGGTGGTGGCGCGCTACCAGCAGTTTCGCGCCGCCTGCCGCATCGTGGAGCGGCTGCGGGCGGGCAGGACCGCGGCCGAGCGTTCCGGGGTGGTCTGGCACACCCAGGGATCGGGAAAATCACTCACCATGGTGTTCGTGGCGCGCATGCTGCGGGCCTCGGCGGATCTAAACGACCACAAGATCATCCTGGTCAACGACCGGGTCGACCTGGAGCGCCAGCTCGCCCGCACGGCGCGGCTCGTCGGCGGGCGGGTCAACGTGATCGCCAACACGGCCGAGCTGCGGGCCCATCTGGCCACCGACGCTTCGGACGTCAACATGGTGATGGTGCACAAGTTCGCCGAAAGGCGGCCGGAGCTGCCGCGCCAGGTGGCCGAGGCACTGGCCCTCTACGGCGACATCCCGGCGGCCAGCACTTTCGGCACGGTCAACGATTCGGCGCGCATCGTACTGATGATCGACGAGGCCCATCGCACCCAGCGGGGCAACGAGAGCGGCACCGGACTGTCCGACAACCTGTTGGAGGCCTTTCCCAACGCGGCGCGCATCGCCTTTACCGGCACCCCCCTGATCACCGTACGCCACGGTGAAAAGCGCACCGTGCGCCGCTTCGGCCAGTACATCGACACCTACCGGCTCAAGGACGCGGTTGACGACGGCACCACCTTGCAGATCCTCTATGAAGGCAAGACCGCCGATGCGGCCATCAACGAGAAGCACGCCTTCGACACCAAGTTCGAGGACCTGTTCCGCGACCGCGACGAGGCCGAGCTGCTGGCCATCAAGAAAAAGTACGGCGCCACCGGCGACATCCTGGAGGCCGAGCGGCGCATCGAGGCCATCGCCTGCGATCTGGTGGACCACTACGTCGAGCACATCCTGCCCAACGGGTTCAAGGCCCAGGTGGTCTGCCACTCGAAGCTGGCGGCGGTGCGCTACCAGAAGTTCATCGACGCTGCCCTGGCCGCGCGCCTGGAAAAGGAGAAGGCCGCCACCACGCCGGATCTGGAGCGCATCGCCCGCATCGGCTTTTTGAAGACTGCCGTGGTGATCTCGCCCGACGGGGTCAACGAGCCGGCCTACGTCACCCAGGCCCGCAAGGAGGCGCGCCGCACCAACGCGGTGGAAAACTTCTGCAAGCCCTTCGACCGCAGCGAGCCGGACAAGGTCGATACCGGCATCGCCTTTCTCATTGTCTGCGACATGCTGCTTACCGGTTTCGACGCGCCGGTCGAGCAGGTGATGTACATCGACAAGAAGATCCGGGAGCACAACCTGCTCCAGGCCATCGCGCGCGTCAACCGGGTGGCGAGCGGCAAGCAGCGTGGCTACGTGGTGGACTACATCGGACTGGCCAACCACCTGACCGCGGCCCTGACCCTGTATGCGGCCGCCGACGAGCAGGATGAACTGCGCGAAGGGCTCAAGAGCATTCTCAGCGAAGCGCCGGTGCTCGAAGAGCGATTCAACCGGCTGGTCCAGTTCTTCGACGCGCTGGGGGTCCGGGAGATGCGGGCCCTCGTCACCGGGGCCATGTCGGATGCGGCCGCCGAGGCGGCCCTTGTGCACCAGGCCGTGGGCCAGTTGAAAGACATCGAGAAACGGGCGGATTTTGAGGTGTTTCTGAAAAAATTCCTCATGAGCCTCGACATCGTCCTGCCTCATGCCGCGGCCGCCCCCTACCGAGTTCCGGCCCGGCGTTTCGGCTATATCCTGCGCATGACCAAGGAGCGCTACAAGGATGAAACCCTCGACCTGGGCGACGCCGGCGAGAAGGTCAAGCGGCTGATCAACGAGCACCTGATCAGCCTGGGCATCAATCCCAAGGTGCCGCCGGTGGAGCTTCTGGCCGAGGATTTCCTGGAGCGGTTGGACCGCCACGCCGGAGGGGACAAGGAGGCCAAGGCCAGCGAGATGGAGCACGCCATCCGCAAGCACTGCACGGTGCATTTCGACGAGGACCCGGTCTTTTACGGGCGCCTGTCGGAAAAGCTCGAGCAGTTGCTGCAGCGGCATCGTGAAAACTGGGACGTGCTGACCGAGCACCTGGAGAAGTTGCGTCGCGAGGCCCTTGCCGGGCGTCAGGCCCTGGTCGAGGGACTCGATCGCGAAGAGACCACCTTTTTCGAGCACGTGGCGGTGCTGGCCTTCGGCGATGCCGGTGTGCCCGCCGGGAGCCAGGCGGCCATGACGGCCCTGCTGCGGCGGGTCGTGGAAATCCTGCAGGAAACCATCGGACTGATCGATTTCTGGAACAATCCGGCCGAACAGCGACGCCTGCGCGGCACCCTGACCGACGCCCTGCTGATGGCCGACATCCCGGAGATCACGCAGCACCATCAACGTCTGGCCGTGGAGATTCTCAAGCTGGCCAAACACCGGCACGATCGGATCGTAGGCGATCATCATCGATGAAAAAGAGGCAGTGCGAAAATATCGAATACCGGCTGTTGCGCAGCGACGCGCGGCGTACCGCCGACATCATTCTCGAACGCGACGGCACCATCACCGTGCGGGCACCCGAAGACTTGCCGGAAGACGCCGTGGATGCCATGGTCCGCGATAAGCGCTATTGGATTTACAAGAACATGGCCGAATGGCGCGAGTGGAACGCGAGCCGTATCCTACGCGAGTTTCGCAACGGCGAAGGATTTCTCTACCTCGGCCGGTCGTACCGTCTATCCCTGGTCGAGAATCAGAACGCGCCCCTATTGTTGAAAAACGGCCGGTTCCTGCTGCCGCGCCGTATCGCAGAGCAGGATGAATCGGCTGCACGTGAGGCCTTTCGGCTGTTTTACATCGACAAGGGAAACGAAAAACTGCCGCAGCGTGTGGCCGAATATGCCGCCCGGGTGGGCGTGACGGTCAGCGGGGTTTGTGTCGGGGACCTCGGCTATCGCTGGGCCTCGTGCAACGCCCGGGCAAAGCTTTCCTTCCACTGGAAGTGCATGATGGCGCCGTTGAGAATCATCGACTACATCGTGGTCCACGAGCTGTGCCACCTCCACCGCCGCAATCATGACGAGGCATTCTGGAACGAGATGGACAAGATCATGCCCGACTATCCAGAGCGCAAGGAGTGGCTGCGCCGCAATGGTGCGGCGATGGATATTTAAAGATCGTCCCGCCGCCGCCAAAACCCCACCCCCAGCAGCACCAGAGACACCACCAGACACAAGCCGGCCCAGACGTCGCCGAAGCGGGTATAGAAGGTCTTTTCGGCCATCAGCGGCACGGACCGGGTAAAGGCCGCATCCTCGAACAATTCCGTGCGCAGAGCCACCCGTCCTTCGGGCCCGATCACGGCGCTGATGCCGGTGTTGGCGGCCCGCACCACGGTGCGGCGGTTTTCCACGGCCCGCAGCACCGCCATGGCAAAGTGCTGGTACGGGGCCCCGGTGCGCCCGAACCAGGCGTCGTTGGTCATGTTGACCAGGATATCGGCGCCGCCGGCCACCATCTGGCGTGAAAGGCGGGGAAAAATGATCTCGTAGCAGATCTGGACGCCCAGGCGCCGCCCCCCCCAGGCCAGGGTGGCACCAAGAGGGCCGCTCTTGAAATCACCCACCTGGGCCACCATCTTGCCCAGAAATGGCAGATAGCGCTTGAGCGGCACGTACTCGCCGAAGGGGACCAGGTGGACCTTGTCATAGCGGCCTGCAGGACGGCCTGCGGCGTCGATGAGATAGGCGCTGTTAAAATAGTCCATGGCTTCGCCGTTGGGGCGAAACGAGGGGCTGCCCACCAGAAACGGCGTGCCGGAGCGGGCCACGAAGCCGGTCACCATCCCGGTGAGCGGCTGCTGATAAAAGAGGTAGAAGGGTGTCGCCGTCTCCGGCCAGACCACCAGATCCGGCCCCTGCGCCATCGCACGGGCGGAAAGGGCCAGATATTTTTCCACGCTGGCGGTCTGAAAGGCCGGGTCCCACTTGAGGGTCTGGTCGATGTTGCCCTGAACCACGGCGACCTTGCGCTGTGGCGCCGCGGATTCCAATCCCACCACCTCGTCCAGGCGCCATTGGCCGTAGCCCGCAAGACCGGCCGCAGCGATCAGGACAAGGCCCAGGACACCGGCCGCGCTCCCCTTGGAGACCGCCGGCCCCCGCCAGCCTGCCCCGCAAAGGGCCGAGAAGAAAATCCAGAGGCCGGCGTTGACGAGTACGATAAAAAAAGAAATCCCGTAAACCCCGGTGATATCGGCTACCTGGATCAGGGGTAAACGGGAGTATTGGCTGTAGCCCAAAAGGGCCCAGGGAAAACCGGTGAACAGGTGGGCGCGGATCAGCTCCAACCCTGTCCAGAGCGCGGCGGCGCCCGGAACCAGAACCCAGGGTGAAAGCCGCATCAGTGCCAGGCCGGCCGCAAAAGCCGCCGGGTAAACGGCCAGATAGGCCGCCAGCAGCACGAGCACCGGCAGGCTGAGATAGAGCGGCAGGCCACCGTAGGTCTGCATGGTGTAAACGACCCAGTAAAGCAGGGTCAGGTAATGCACCAGGCCGGTGGCAAAACCAAAGCGCCAGGCCTGGGCCGGCCCCCGGCCTGAAACCGCGGCCAAAAGGGGGATCAGGGCTGCGAAGGCCAGCCACGAAAGGTTTACCGGCGGAAAGGCGGCCGTAAGCAGCAACCCGGTGGTGGCGGACAGGATCCACCCCCCCCCTGTCCGCCCCGTTTCGTGCTCGGGTTGAATCGACGTTTTGCATGCCGCCTGGGTTACCGCAATCCGTTCGCGCTGGCAATCCCCATTGCGTCGGTCAGGATCTTCGATCCACCCAGAAAACGGATCAGCCGAAAATCGTCTGCCCCTTGAGGGCCGCGGCGACCCGGGCCACGTGGGCCCCGTGGTGGCGTGCCGCCACCAGAGCCTCGTCGTTGACCCCGATCTGTTCGAGATTTTCACCGGCCGAGCGGGCATAAGCCCCCCACTGAAGCCCGGACTTGGCATAACCCGTCGTGCTCTTGGGCAGCGGCACGATGATCAACCCGAGTTCGACCAAGTTGTTGAGCATCGACAGGAGGGTCACCTCAGCGCCGCCGCCCACGTTGCCGTAGCCACTGCCGGTGGCAAAGACGGCCCCCACCTTGCCCACCGCCGCGTCCTGCATCCAGAGCTGGCTGCAGACGGTATCGATGAATTTTTTCATGCGCCAGTCCATGCTGCCCATGTGGACCGGACTGCCCAGAATGATGCCGTCGGCCGCCTTGAGATCTTCCACGGTGGCCTCTTCGGCGGTCTTGACAATCACCTCGGTATCCGGGACACCCGCTGCCCCTTCGGCGATGGTCTGGGCGACTTTTTTCGTATTGCCGTAATCGGTGGCGTAAACAATGATGATCTTGCTCATGGTTCGTTCCCTCCCCATCAAGTCAATTTTCAATTGTTGTGAACCCGGCGGGCAATCGTCCGGCCGGGTTTGGAAAACTCACTTTCAAATTACTAGCAAAACTAACCCGTTCGGCGCCCGAGTCAAGCGGCCTGTTTTTGTTTGACTTGCCATCCGGCCTCTGCCTATAGTTTTTACGAATTCGTAACCTCGCATCTTTTTGAGCAATTCTACCGTCCCACCATCCTTTTGCGTTGCCAGCGGAGGTTCCCATGAACTACGCCATCATCGGCAACGGGATCGCCGGTGTAGCGGCCGCCGAAGCGATCCGGAGCATCGACCCCCGGGGACCGATCACCATGATCGGTGACGAGCCCGGCCCCCCTTACTGCCGGCCCATGATCAGCCTGGTTCTGGAAGGCCGCATCGGTTCCGAACGGCTGCCGATCCGCGGCAACGGTTTCTACGACCGCCTCGCCATCACCCCGATCCTCGGGCAACGCGCCACGGCTATTGACGTTGATCGGCGGCAGGTGCTCATCGGCGACCGGCGGATCGCGTACGACCGTTTGCTCATCGCCTCGGGAGCCGATCCCCGGCCGATCCGTGCCGAAGGCCGCGACCTGGACAACATTTTTTTCATGCGGCGCCGGGACGATGCACAAGCCATGCTCGCTGTGCTGGACAAGGTCCGCCGCGCTCTTGTGTTGGGCGGAGGTCTGGTGGGCTTCAAAGCGGCCTATGGGCTCATGCAAAGGGGAATCGCCACGACCATGCTCATCGGTTCGGCCTACCCCCTTTCCATGCAGGTCGATTCCCGGGCCGGGGCCATGATCCGCGACGCCCTTATCGCCCGGGGCCTGGACGTCCGGGTCAATCTCGAAGTGCGAACCTTCGAGGGCAACGGTGCGGTGCAAAAGGCCCATCTTTCCGATGGCACAACCCTGGACTGCGACCTTGTGGTGATCGGCAAGGGGGTCCTGCCGGCGCGAAGCTTCCTTCCCGCCGATCGCATCCAGATCGATCTGGGCGTGGTGGTGGACGCCCACATGCGCACCCGCGTGCCGGAAATCTTCGCCGCCGGTGATGTGGCCGAGTTCGTGGACATCGCCCGCCAAACGCCCTGGGTCAACGCCATCTGGCCCGAGGCGGTGCATACCGGGCGCATCGCCGGCTTCAACATGGCCGGCCGGCCGGTGGCCTGTCCCGGCACATTGAGCCGCAACGTGATCCGCATTTTCGATCTCGACCTGATGACCGCCGGCCTGGTCAATCCGCCGCAAGACGGCACCTGCCAGGTCCTGCAGGCCCATGACCGGCGGCGCAACACCTACCGCAAGCTGGTCTTGCGCGACGAGCGGCTGGTGGGCCTGGCCATGGTCGGCCAGATCGACCAGGGCGGCGTGCTCACCGCGCTGATCGGCTCGCGCACCCCGGTTTGCGGCGATCCACAGCGCCTGCTGGATCCCGGCTTCAACGCCGGCCGGCTGATTCCGCCGGCCGGCCGTTTGATCCATTAGTTCACCCGCACGCCTGAAGGGCGGCCCTTTATCCGGCTGCCCGCACAACCGACAAGGAGGGCCCATGAAACAAGTCATCGTGCATCCTGAACGGTGCGTGGGCTGCATGCAGTGCATGCTGGCCTGCGCCGCGGCCCATTCGCGCAGCGGCACCCTGCTCGGCGCCATCGCCGAAGATCCCCTGCCCCGCTCGCGCATCCACATCGGGGTCGGGGCCTTCACCGAGGGGTTCCCCAACCGCTGCCGTCACTGCGATCCAGCCCCCTGTATGCTGGCCTGCCTGCCCGCAGCGATCTATCGGGAAACGCAAAGCGGTACCGTCCTGGTGGAAGCGGACCGCTGCATCAACTGCGCCTCTTGTGCCATGGCTTGTCCCTACGGGGTAATCCGCTACCATCCGGTCTGGGACGGCCCCCCGGAAAAAACTGTGGCGGTCAAATGCGACAACTGCCTGGCACGCCAGGCCCGGGGCCTGGTGCCGGCCTGCGTGGAAATCTGCAAAAGCGGGGCACTGACCTTCGAATCGCCCGACCTGGCGGCGCGCCGGCGCACCGACGAAGTGGCCCGCAGTGTATCGAGCGGCGCCATCTGTCCGCCTCCGGCTCCGGGCTTCGCCCTGCTCGCAGCCCACAAACAGGCCTGCTGCCAGACCCATACGGGGAGCTGACGGCGCTGGCCGAGGGGCGGTACCGTAAAATCGAAGACATGGATTGCTGTAAAGGCCGAAACGGATACGGCCGGACTTTCCAAGAAGGAGGGAGGCATGCCATGACGCATCATCACAAGGAAAAAACCATAACCCGCGACGGCCAGTTGCTGCTCAAAAAAGCCGAAGCCGACCAGATCGAAACCGCCTGGGACCGCTATCATGCCCAACTGCCCCAGTGTGGCTACTGCGAGATGGGCATCAGTTGCCGGGTCTGCAACATGGGGCCCTGCCGGGTGGATCCTTTCGGTGAAGGCCCCCAGAAGGGGGTTTGCGGCGCGGACGCCGATATCATCGTGGCGCGCAACCTCGGACGCATGGTCGCCGCCGGGGCCGCAGCCCATTCCGATCACGGACGGGACCTGGTGGAGGTGCTGGCCTCGGTGGCCGAGGGCCGGGCCCCGGGCTACACGATTCACGACCCGGCCAAGCTCAACCGCGTGGCCATCGAATACGGGATCCCCATTGAGGGCAAAACAGCCGAAGAGGTGGCCGGCCAATTGGCCCACGCCATGCAGGAGGACTACGGCACCCGCAAAAACGAACTCACCCTGGCGGCCCGGGCCCCGGCCAAACGCCGCGAACTTTGGCGCCGGCTCGGGATCATGCCCAGAGGCATCGACCGAGAAACCTCGGAGATGATGCACCGCACCCACATGGGGGTCGACAACGGCTGGCAGAGCGTACTGCTGCACACGCTGCGCAACGCCCTGTCCGACGGTTGGGGCGGCTCGATGATCGCCACCGAAGTCTCCGACATCCTCTTCGGCACCCCCAAGCCCTGCCCGACCCAGGCCAACGTGGGGGTTTTGAAAAAAGACCAGGTCAACATCATCGTCCACGGCCACAACCCCGTGGTTTCGGAAACCATCCTCCAGGCCTGCCAGGATCCCGAGCTTCTGGCCCTGGCCCGCGAGCAGGGGGCTGCGGGGATCAACCTTGCCGGGCTCTGCTGTACGGGCAACGAATTGTTGATGCGCCACGGGATTCCCATGGCCGGCAACCATCTGATGACCGAACTGGTGATCGCCACCGGGGTCGTGGAAATGATGATCGTCGACTACCAGTGCATCATGCCTTCCTTGGGCACGGTGGCCACCTGCTACCACACCCGGATGATCTCCACCAGCGACAAGGCGCGTTTTCCGGGGATGGAACACCATGAATTTCATCCGCCCAACGCCCTGGAAAAAGCGCGCCAGATCGTGCGGCTGGCCGTGGAAAACTTCGCCAATCGGGGCGAGAGCTATATTCCGGTGGAGCCGGTAGCGGCGGTGGGCGGTTTTTCAGTCGAAGCGGTGGTCGGCGCCCTGGGCGGCACCCCGGCACCGCTGATAGAGGCCATCAAGGCCG
Source organism: Desulfobacterales bacterium (assembly GCA_963668645.2). Lineage (GTDB taxonomy): Bacteria > Desulfobacterota > Desulfobacteria > Desulfobacterales > UBA2174 > UBA2174. Next base: position 208,125 of record CAXXWC010000013.1, on the reverse strand, counting down.
GCAAGATCCGCGGAGCGGCCGGGGTGGTGGGCTGCAACAACCCGAAAATCAAGCACGACCACGGCCATGTGGCCATGGTGCGCCAACTGATCGCCAACGACGTACTGGTGGTCGATACCGGCTGTGCGGCGGTGGCCACGGCCAAAGCCGGGTTGAAGACCACCGACGCCCTTTCCCTGGCCGGCCCCGGGCTCAAAGAAATCTGCGGCGCTTTGGGGATCCCGCCGGTGCTCCATTTCGGCTCCTGCGTGGACAACGTGCGCATCCTGGTCCTGGCCGCGGCCCTGGCCGACGCCTTGGGTACGGACATCAGCGATCTGCCCATCGCCGGCGCGGCCCCGGAGTGGTACTCGGAAAAAGCGGTCTCCATCGGGGCCTACTTCGTGGCCTCGGGGGTTTATACCGTGCTGGGTCCCATGCCGCCCATCGCGGGCAGCGCCAATGTGGTCAAGCTGCTCACCGAAGGGTTGAGCGCGGCGGTGGGTGCGGCCTTTGCCGTGGAGCCCGACCCCGAAAAAGCCGCCGTCCTGATGCGCCGGCACATCGAGACCAAGCGCAAGACGCTGGGCCTGGAGGCGATCAAGGTGTGATCAATGCAGTACACGGATCCGTGCCACAGGCTGCCGGTGCCGGTAAAAAGCCCTCAGCCCATGGCGACCAGCACAGCCGGCAGCCGCGCCCGGCAGGCGATGGCGAAATCCTCGGGGTAGTGGCCCCCGATCCAGCGCAGCTGGGCCTCGGTAAAAGCGCCGGGCGACTCGGGCAGCTTGGGCAGGAATGCGTAGATCAGGTGCTGTTCGGTGTCGGTATCTGAAAAGCGCTTGGCATATTCGATGGTGGTGATCATGCGCGCCCCCATGGCCCCGAGGATCCGCACCGCCAGAAGGATCGCCCGGTCCAGGCTGCGGCGCATGTCGGCATCGGCTTCCAGCACGTGGCCCACCGGCGCCAGCGGCATCAGCTGCAGTTCCCACTGGCTGGTCTGGGCCTTGGGCACGAAAAGGATCACCTGCCGGTCCTCGTAGACGATCAGGCTCGCTTCGGTCCCGGTTCGATCGTCCATACGCCGGTTGGCGCGTATGGCTTCGAGGTAGCACTCGAAGAATCCGCGGCCGGTCTCGCGCCGAAATTCCCGGATGAAGCGGCGCACCAGATCCCCGCAGGCGTAAGGCTGAAAAACGCCCCCGGCGGCGGCCGGAACGCTTTCGGCCGCCGTGGGAACCAGGGCGTACTGCTGGTGCACCTGCTGGTGAGACCCGTGCATGCGGTAGCCGTTGGGGGAAAAATCGAAGCCGAAATTCCAGCCCCAGAGGGTGGCGTCAAAGGGCAGCGGTTTGCGGGCCCGGGCTGCCACGATCTGCCGGCGCAACGCTTCCAGGGCTTGTCCATCCAGCGGGTGGGGCGCCGGGGGCTGGACCAGGCCCAGGATTTCGGCCAGCCGCTGAAAGGTGCGCTGGTAGTAGAGGTGGCGCAGGCCGGATATATCTGTGGCGGTCAGATCGGCACTGCGATAACGGACGGCATCCTCGGCCATGTTGGCGGCAAAATGTCCCCAGGGGATGTAGGAGTTGCGCCGCAAATATTCGTAGACCCGGCTGGAGCCGTCCGCGCTGCACCAGTCGGCGGTGATCTCGCTGGTTCCCTGGACCCCGGGCCTCAACACCATGATCCGTTTGTAGCGGTCCGGCAGGGCCGGATTGTTGGCCAAAGCTTCGAAGAGGGCCGGATCGCTGATCTGCGGCTTTGCGATCCCGTTGGAGTCGCGGCTGAAGGCCAACCCCTCGGGCCGGCCGTCTTTTTCGACAAAGCGGCAGCAGCCGTGGGCCAGACGCACCAGGTCCCGCGGATCGGTGCTGCCCACCGCCAAGGCTAAACGCAAAGGGGGCGGCAAGGTGTCGAAAACCTTTTGCCGCAGGATTTCGGCACCTTTTTCCGGCTCGGCCCAGCCCGCCACCGTCTCATGCAAGGAGACCTGCGGCAAAGGCGGCAACCCGATCTTTTCGGGCGCCACCGCCCGCTGATCGGCCCATCGCTTGACGATGAAGGTGGCCCCGCGAAAGGCAAAAGGGTTGGGCACTTCATAGATCCAATCGGCGGCCGGTTCAGCCACGGCCCCGGACGGCAGATTGACGCGGTTGTCCACCGGCCGCCCGTCCCCGGTAAGACCGAGCACCCAGGCCGGATCCGCCTGGCGGTGGTTGGCCACGGTGAAAGCCGGTTTGTGGATTCCATAGACAAAGGCGCCCGTCGGGGCCACGCAGGTACGGATTGTCATCGCTTTTTCGCCTTTGGCGCTGGCCGCATTCAAAATGAGCCGGATTTTCGACAAGTCACGGTTTGGAATGTAAGCCCGGCGGCCCGGATCCAGCCGGTCGTAAGCGCCACTATACGCAAAACCCCCGGTTCAGATCAACAGCCAGCCTCCATTCAGAGCCGTTTGGGGAGGAGCCAGGATCGATGGGTGCTTCCAAGACGGCGAAAGACCGAAAATCAGACCTTTCTTTTGCGGCCGGGGGACTTATTTTTGGAACCGGTACATTCATCCATCGTCAAGACAATTTCAGAGAGGAGATCAAATGCGCGGTATCCTGATTCGTTGGCTGGCGCTGACCCTGGCGATTCTGGCGGCGGCCTACCTGATCGACGGAATCCGGGTAAGCGGCTTTTTCAGCGCCTTTTTCGCCGCCGCCATTCTCGGTATACTCAATGCCCTGCTGCGGCCCATCCTGCTGATCCTCACCCTGCCGATCAACATTCTCAGCTTCGGCCTGTTCACCTTTGTTATCAATGCCCTGATGCTCATGATGGCCTCAGGGGTAATCGGCGGTTTGCAGGTCAGCAGCTTCGGGTCCGCGGTGGGCGGGGCCCTGCTGATCAGTGCCGTCAGCTGGCTGCTGAACAGTTTCGTCAGCGAGCAGGGGCGGGTGAGCTACATTGACCTGCGCAGAACAAAGGACAACCGCTGGGAATAAGGGGCACCTGTTTTTCAGGATACCGGCTGCCTGCCGATACGCCGTTTATCCGCGAGCTGCTAAGACCGGCGCCACAGGGGAATGGGATGCAGGCGCCGCTCGCGATCGAGGCAGACCAGGTGGACCTCGGCGCGGACCGCCGCCTTGACAGCCCCCGGACGCCAGGCCTCCTGTTGCCAGATCAGGCGATAATCGCTTTCCCGGTTGAAGGTGGAACGGATTTCGAGCCGTTCGCCGAACTGGGCCCCGTCCAGGTAATCGATTTTTGCCCGGTAAACCGCAAAGCCCAGGCCTTCTTCGTTCCAAAGCTGCACCAGCTGCTGTGCGCCGATGACCGCCTCCCGGGCCCGCTCGAAGTATTTGAGGTAGTTGGCATGGTACACGACCCCAGAATGATCCGTATCCTCGTAAAAAATCTGGACCTCGAAACGGTAAGGCTCCATCAACGAAAGCTCCTCTCTTCGGGCATTGTCGGTTCGCACCGTCATGCCCGCATGTAACCCATCCACCACGATTCGTCAAAACCGCCGCTTCCGGCGCTGTAACCTTTGACAGATTGAGGGATCGATAATACCTGGAAAAAAATCGGACCACCCCACTGAAGAAAGGAAACGAGCAATGCCGATCTATGAGTACTGCTGCAAGGATTGTGACTCTACCTTTGAACGCCTGGTGTTTCAAACCGACCGCGACCCGGTTCATTGCCCCCAGTGCCGGGGCACCAACGTCACGCGCCTGATGAGTGCATCAAGCGTCTTTTCCAATGCCAGCCTGGGCCGCTGCGCCGCACCGGCCGGCGGTGGATTTTCCTGAGCGCGATAAACGACGGCCGTGAGCCGTCTTTGCGCTGCACCTCGGCACGAACAGACAGGCGCGGCCGGGGATCCTTGCCATTTGGCCGCCTGCGGCCAGGCCACCTGTTTTCAGCATCCGCTGTAATCCATGCCAACCGTCTTGACTTCCAGCCGATACAAGCGCGTACCGGCGGTATGTTTCACCGGGGCTTGATCCGATAGCGGCAGCCAGGCAACTTGACAGAGGTTCCCTTTTCGGGTGTAAGTAGTTAGTGTCCGTCCATAAATGGTGATTTTTGGTTCCCGGCAAGGCCCGAGCAAGTTTCCAACCGGAGCAATAGCCCGCTATTTCGAGGATTGGAAACGAGCCAGAACGCCGCCAGGGGCCGAAAGGTGCCGTTTATGGAGGACACTAGTTAGTGTCCATCCGCGGCCGTAACTATCCGGCCGGCATAAAAAAAGCGCATTTTGTGCTGGAGTTTCGAGGCTGAGTGTAGTATAAACGATGTCGCCAAACAACCGTAAATACTAACAAAGCCGAGAAAAGGACCAACACAAAATGCGCGAAAAATGGCAACGCCAAATGCCCCTGATGCCCGAGATCGCCAGCCACATCCAAGCCCAAGAGCTCGAAGCCATCTCCGGCATCCTGGACAGCAAACCTATCATCACCGAGTTCGTGCTGCAAGATCTTTGCAAGCGGCGCCGTGTTGTCAGCCGTGCCGGGGCAAAAGGCATGAGCGCCGAGCAGGTGCTGCGAGCGGCCGTGGTGATGAGGCTCCACGAGTTGACCTACCAGGACCTGGCTTTTCATCTGGTCGACAGCCAGAGTATCCGGCGTTTTTGCCGTATCGGCATTGCCGACAAGGGGTTCAAAAAGTCGGTGCTCAACAAAAACATCAAGGCCCTGTCGGATCAGACCTGGGAGGCGATCAACCTTGAAGTGCTCGGTTATGCCAAACAAAACAAGATCGAAAAAGGCCGTGTGGCACGTATCGATTGTACGGTTGTCGAAAGCAATATCCACGCGCCCAGTGATTCGAGCCTGCTGTATGATTGTGTCCGGGTGCTGAGCCGGTTGCAGCAAAGGGTCCGGGATCTTGGCCTGGGCCGATTTGGATACCACGATCACCGCCGGGTGGCCAAACGGCGCATGGTCAAAATTCAGTACGCCCGCAGCAAAAATGAACGTCGTGGGGCCTATGTCGATCTTCTCAAGTACACGGCAAAGTCGTTGGCTTCGGCCCGGCGCGCTATCGAACGGCTCAAGACGGTCGGTGCTGACAACCTGACCGCGCTGGGCCTGTTTTTTGAATTGGAACGCTACGTTGCACTGACTGAAAAGGTCATCGCGCAGACCCAGCGCCGCGTCATCAAAGGAGAGAAGGTTCCGGCCTCGGAAAAGCTCGTGTCGATTTTCGAGGAGCATACCGACATCATCGTCAAGGACCGGCGCGACACATTTTTCGGTCACAAGATATGTCTGACCGGAGGCCGTTCGAACCTGATTCTCGATTGTCAGATCGTGGAAGGCAACCCGGCCGATGTGACCTTGACCCAGACGATGCTCGATCGGCAAGAAAAGATTTACGGGCGCTGCCCGCTCAAAGTTGCACTGGACGGAGGGTTTGCTTCCAAGGCGAATTTGAAGGCCGCCAAGGACAAGGGAATCAAAGACGTCTGTTTTGCCAAAAAGCGCGGCCTGGACCCGGAGAAGATGTGCCGCAGCCCGTATGTGTACAGGCGCCTTCGTCGCTTCCGGGCCGGCATCGAGGCGGGCATATCCTGGCTCAAGCGCAGCCTGGGGCTGGATCGGTGCATTTGGAAAGGATGGCGATCGTTCCAGAGTTATGTTTGGGCGTCGATCGTTTCGGCCAACCTGCTTACGATTGCCCGCAAACAGTTGGCCTGACGGTACGGCACCCGTTCGATACGTAAAGCCAACAGGTGAGGTGTTCCCGGATTTTAGGGTGAATGGTAACATTTACTGTTAAGGGCTTGTTTTTTGCTAAATTCTTTCGAGATTATTCGCCTGCCGCCTCTTTGCAGGGTCCTCGGGCGGCTGATTTTGGCGATTTATGGACGGAAACTAGTTATCTGTTGCAGGCTTCCCGGCGCCCTTTCATCGGCGCCTATACGGTCATGACCATCAGGGCAAGAAATGATTCTCCCGGCCCCCCCTCAAAATGATGCGACGCGGCTGGTGGCCGATCCTTTTTCCATGGCGGTGCTCAATTCCCTGTCGGCCCACATCGCGATTCTGGATGCTGATGGCGTGATTCTGCAGACCAATGAGGCCTGGCGTACCTATGCCCAGCGCAACCGGCTGCGGGGGACCCCGGATGCCGTCGGCACCAATTATCTGAACATTTGTGAGGCGACCCGAGGCGAGGACGCCGAGGGCGCATGTTGTGTGGCAACCGGGATCCGGGCCGTCATCGAAGGCAGGGAGACCGAATTCCTCTACGACTATCCCTGCCACGGACCCGGCGGCCAGAACTGGTACTACATGCGCGCCATCCGCATGACCGGACCCGGCCCGATCCGGGTGGTGGTCAGCCACGAGGACATCACGGCCCTCAAGCTTACCGAAGAGGCCTTGCGTGCCCGCGAGGCTGAACTCGAAGAACAGAAACAAAGTCTCGAAGAAGCCAACATCGCCCTCAAGGTTCTGCTCAAGCAACGCGAAGCGGACAAAATGGAGCTGGAGCGCAAGGTCCTGGCCAATATCAAGGACCTGGTTTTCCCCTATGTGGAAAAACTCAAGACCGCCCCGTTGCGCCCCCGGGAAAAGACGATGGTGGAGATTATCGACACCCACCTGCGGGATGTCATTTCTCCGTTTTTACAGCAAATGGCCAATGCCGGGCTCCTGCTTACCCCCCAGGAGCTTCAGATCGCCCAGTTGGTCAAGGACGGCAAGACAAGCAAGGAGGTCGCCACCCTGCTCAACATAACCGAGGCCACGGTGAACTTTCACCGCAAGAATTTGCGCACCAAGTTCGGCCTCAAAGGGCGCCGGGCCAATTTACGATCCCACTTGATGTCCCTGGGTTGACCCCATTGTATGAACGGCGCCGCAACCGGCCGGGGGAAATGGAGCAGCCATGGATGCGATACTGGAATTATCGGATGAAACAAGACTCGAGGTCGTGCTGAGCGCCCTTTTTAATCCGGAGGACAATCAGGTCACCGTGCTCGTCAAGAACACCGAACAGACACAACTGTTTGTCTTCGACGAGATATGCGCTGTGGCAATGAAAGGGGAAATCGCAAAAAAGTATGAAGCCAAAACCGATTTTGTAGAAGAGTCGATTACTACATCCGCGGGCAAAACATATGATCTGCACGTTTTGAACAACCAATCGCATTCGACGGGTTTCTTCGCATTATCCAAAAAGCGCGACGATCCTTACCGGCTTGTTTTTTCCCCTTTCATGGGCGTAAAAAAACGATGCTAAAAAATGCCGGTGGCATGAGAACCTTGTTCATGGACGGGATACAAAAGATATTTCAAGGAGTAACGGATCTATCTCAGGTCCTGAGAGTCTGCTCCTCACAGACGCTCAACGGGATATAGGTCACCCCCGGAAAGCCACCCCGCCTTTTCCGTACCGCTTTTGCTCAGCGTTAATGGCTGGCAACCTCGGCCAAAAGGCCCGCCGGTGAAATTCTGGACTTGATCCGCAGCCCATTTTATTCCATTAGGCTGATGCGCCTGAAGACGACCGGCAACCGGAAAGCAGACGCCCATGCTCAGGAAGGGGCGGCGGGTCTTGAACCCCGCCGCCCGCGGGGAGAGGAAGAGATTTACTGCAAGGAGACGCGCAGTTGGGGGCCTGCGCCAACTCCCTGTGCGATGGATCGCACGGATCAATCTTAAGTCCCCTTTGACGGGTGTCAAGCTCAACGGACGGTGAAGCCTCGAAATTTTCAGCATGACCGCCGCAGTTATTTTTCGGGCACCAAAGATATCCAGTGAGAAAAAATGAAAAACCGGCTCCAAATCCGAAGCGCCCCCTGGCTCCCAGTGGCCAGTCTGCTGGCCGCCACACTCTTGTGGGCCAGCTCTTTCGTGGCGCTCAAAATCGCTTTCGGCCACTTCGATCCCATGGTGGTGATCTTCGGGCGCATGCTGGTGGGCAGCCTCTGCTTCGTGTTTATCCCGGGAGCGTTCCGGCGGCTGGAATTTCAAAAAGGCGACTGGCACCTGCTGGCCTTCATGGCGATCTGCGAACCGTGCCTCTACTTTGTCTTCGAGGCCAAGGCCCTGGAAAATACCAGCGCCTCCCAGGCCGGCATGATTTCGGCCACCCTGCCCCTGCTGGTGGCGGTGGTAGCCCGCATGGTGCTCAAAGAGCGCATCACGCGGCGCACCCTGACCGGCTTTTTCATCGCCATTTTCGGCGTCTGCTGGCTCAGCCTGGCCGCTGAAGCCGGCAGCGGGGCGCCCCGCCCGCTTCTGGGCAACTTTTACGAATTTATCGCCATGGTCTGCGCCACGGGCTACATCATCAACCTCAAGCGGCTCAGCGCCCGCTTCAGCCCCTTTTTTCTCACGGCCATCCAGGCTTTGGTGGGATGCCTCTTTTTCTTCCTGACGCTTTTTTTGCCCACCACGGCCCTGCCCACCCGATTCAGCCTTGCGGGCGTGGGGGCCGTGATCTATCTGGGGGCCTTTATCACCCTGGGGGCCTACGGGCTTTACAATTTCGCCGTCAGCCGCATACCGGTCAGCCAGGCCACGGCCTTTATCAACCTGATTCCGGTCTTTGCGGTGTTTTTCGGCTGGTTGATTCTCGGCGAGACCTTCACCGGGACCCAATATCTGGCGGCCCTGGTTGTGTTTGCAGGGGTTTATCTGAGCCAGGATCGCAGCCCCGGAGACCGGTCCTCACCGCTTCCATGCTGATAGGAAGCGAGCCTGGAAGCCCGGCCGACCAAAGGCGTTTCGCCCTGCGCCAGGCAGCGCCCGACCCGTACGGCGCCGGGCAGCCGGGGGGCCAGGGCCGCGAATGTCTTTTCCGGGCAGGCAAAGAGCAGCTCGTAATCTTCCCCGCCGGCCAGGGCAAAATCCACCGGATCGAATCCGTAATGATCGCAAAAACCGACCAGCGCCGGCGCCAGGCAGGACCGGTCCATGTCCAGCTCGACAGACACCCCGGAGGCTTCGGCGATGTGGCAGGTATCTCCGGCCGGACCGTCCGAGATGTCCATCACGCACCGGACCCCGGAGCCGGCCAGCACCGCGGCCGCATCAAAGCGCGCCTGGGGCCGCTTGAAGGCTTCGATCAGGCCGGCAAAGCGGCCGTCTCCGGCTGCCAGGCAGTGGAGCCCGGCCCGGGCCAGCCCCAGGGGGCCGGTGGCACAGAGAAGATCCCCGACCCGGGCCGACCGCCGGGTGGGAAACAGATCGATGCGCCCCTCACCCACGGCAAAAAGATCCACGGCCAGATCCCTGCCCCGTGACACGTTGCCCCCGCCCAGGGCCACCCGGTAGTGTTCGAGGGCTTCTCCGATCCCGTCGTAGAGTGCCACCGCATCCGTTTCAGCCGAATCCGGCGGCAGGGTCAGATTGACGAAAATGACCAGGGGCCGGGCATAGGCGGCGGCCAGGTCGCTCAGGGTCGCCACCACGGCCTTGAAACCGATTTCCGGCAGGGTTTGCCAGTCGCGCCGGAAATGGACCCCGTCGCGGTGGCAATCGGTGGTGAGCACCGGCCGCGAAAGGGCCTTCATCAGGCAGGTATCGTCTCCGGGGGCCTCGATCAGGGCATCCGCGTTTTGTCCCCGGGTTCCGGCCGCCACGATCTTGCGGATCAGACCGAACTCGTCCTGCCAGGGCCGGGCCAGGGCGGTGCGCGGCGCCGCGCCGCAGATTTTCCCCAGGTCATTCGCGGCCGCCAGTCGATCCGCGGCCCGGCTGACGGCGCTGATCACCGCCACCCCTGCCGCGCCGGCGGCAAAACAGCTTCGGGCCCTTTCAATACCGATGCCGCCGATGGCCACCACCGGTATTGAGGCAAGGGCGGTGACCCGCTCCAGCCCCGAAAGTCCAATCACGGCCTTGGCATCCGCCTTGGTGCCGGTGGCGAACACCGGCCCGGTGCCGATGTAGTCGCAGGGAACCAGATCGGTGCGGCCCAGCTCGTCGAGGGTCGACACCGACACGCCCACGATGGCCTGGTGGCCTAAAATCTCCCGCGCCAGGGCCGGATTTTCATCGTCCTGGCCCAGATGGACACCGTCGGCGCCCACGGCCTTGGCCAGAAGGATGTTGTCGTTGACCACCAGGGGCACGTTGTTGGCCCGGCACAGGGCCGCTACGGCCTGTACCGCCGGCAGATCCCGGGTGGTGAACTGTTTGTGGCGGTATTGAATCAGGGTGGCCCCGCCCATCAGGGCACAGCGCACCTGGTCGAGAGGGTCGGCGGCGCCTTCGTCGCTGATGAAATAGAACCGCAGGGCTTGACGAATGCGTTCAGGGTGCATCGAGGGCCTCGAATCGTTCGGCCCAGTCCTGGAATCGGGCCACCGGCGCTTGGCCGTAGGCAGCCAGCAGGGCGGCGACCTCGGCCACCGAGCGCCCCTGTTCAGGACCGCGGCCGTTTTTGGAAAAAAACTTGTCCGCGTAACAGATGATTTCCTCTTCCAGACTCACCGGCAGCATGTCCCGCTCGGGCAGGGGCAGCTTTCGGGTGCGGATCTCGGCCGCCGAAATCCCTACTCCCACGTGCCGTTCGCAAACCAGGGCGTGGCGCGCCAGACCGATATTTTCCAGCAAGCGTCGTCCTTCCACCCCGTGGCAAATGTAGGGCAGCGCGCCGTGGCAGCCCAGCGACGGGGTATCGGTGCAACCGATGCCTACGTCGTGGAGCATGGCCGCCTCGAAGATGAAGGTGCGGTCCGGTCGAAGGTGGGCCACCTGTTCGGCCGCGGCCAGGGCTTTGGCCGCCACCTGGCGGCCGTGGCGCCGCAAAATGTCCAGGGTGGGGCCATCCGGCGCGTAAAAACGCGCCAGGACCGCTTCGGGATCCAATGCCATCTCAGGCGCCGCGGGCCTTGTTGGCCTTCTTGGCCAGCAGGACCCCTTCGATGAACGGCTGCAACCCGCCGTCCAGCACATCCTGGATATTGCCCACATCGAGATGGATGCGATGGTCCTTGACCATCTGGTAAGGCTGCATCACATAGGAGCGGATCTGGCTGCCCCAGGTGATCTCCTCCTTGCCGTCCTGCACCTGCTGCAGCTTTTCCTCCTGGGCTTCCTTTTCGCGCTGGTAGAGCCGGGCGCGCAGCACCTTCATGGCCATGTCCCGGTTGCGGTGCTGGCTGCGCTCCTGCTGGCACTGGACCACGATCCCGGTGGGCAGATGGGTGATGCGCACCGCGCTGGAGGTCTTGTTGACGTGCTGGCCGCCGGCCCCGCTGGCGCGGAACACATCGGTGCGCAGATCCTTTTCGTCGATGTCGATGGTGATCTCCTGGTCCAGATCCGGATAGACGAAAACGGCCGCAAAGGAGGTCATGCGCTTGCCGCTGGCGTTGAACGGCGATATGCGCACCAGGCGATGGACCCCGCTTTCGCTCTTGAGGTAGCCGTAGGCATTTTCCCCCTTGACGGTGAGGGTCGCACTCTTGATGCCGGCCTCCTCGCCGGGTTGATAGTCGATGATATCGGCCTGGTAGCCGTTGCGCTCGATCCAGCGGGTGTACATGCGCAGCAGGATCTCGGCCCAGTCCTGGGCCTCGGTGCCGCCGGCGCCGGCATTGATCGAGAGGATGGCATCGCTGTGGTCGTCCTGCCCGTCGAGCATCATCTCCAGGGAAAGACGCTCGACGCGTGCCGCAGTATCGTCCACCTGAGCGCGCACCTCGGCCACGGTCCCGGCGTCGTCCTCCTCCACGGCCATATCCAGCAGCAGGGCGCTGTCCTCCAGGTCCTTGGCGATGGCCTCGATCCGCTCGATGGGGGCCTTGAGGCGGGCGCGTTCTTTCAGAATATCCTTGGACTGGTCGGGATTGTTCCAGAAGCCGGCTTGGGAAAGGATTTTTTCGATCTCGGCGAGTCGCTGGGTTTTGCCCGGCAGGTCAAAGATACACCTTGAGCTGGGTGAGCTTGGCATCCAGTTCCTTGATTTCCTGCTTGAGTTCGGCGCTCATGGCCCCTCCTTTACATCGTGGTTTAAAAAGCCCTCTTGCACCCGGCACTGCCTGGACGCAAATGGCACTCGGGCAGCTCCATGTCCGCCCGCGAAGTTTAGCTGCCATCTTTTACATCAGGGCCGGGCGGCCTGGCAACATTGAATTTTAAGGCCTGTTCACCCCTCGGAGCCGGCCGATAAACTTGATTCAGCGGCCATGGGACTTATTATGAATTCCAAAACCTCTTTGCCAAAGGTACCTGCCATGCCCCCGTACGATTTCGAAACCGGCGTCTATCGCCCCCCCAGCGAAGGGGGCAGCGACTCGCTGCTGGTCCGCTTCACCCGCAACTGTCCCTGGAACCACTGTGCCTTTTGCGGCATGTACAAGCAGGAACGCTTCCAGGTGCGCCCGGTGGCCGAGATCAAGCGCGACATCGACGCCATGGCCAAGCTTTGCGAAGACCTTCGCCAAGCCTCCTGGCAGCTCGGGATGGGCGGAAGCATCGGCCAGCAAGCGGCCCTGGCCCTCATGGCGCGGGTCCCGGCCCTCAACCACCATGCGGGTTTTGTCATGCTCTACCATTGGCTCCTTTCGGGCGGACGCACCGCCTTTATCCAGGACGCCAACAGCCTGGTGATGAAGACCGGCCACCTCGTCGAGGCCATAGAATATCTGCGGCGCACCTTTCCCAGCCTGGAGCGGGTCACTTGCTACGCCCGCTCCCGCACCCTGGCGCAAAAGTCTCTTGCGGAGCTGACCGCCATCCGCCAGGCGGGCCTGGACCGGCTCCACGTGGGCCTGGAAAGCGGGGACGACGCGGTGCTGGCCCTGATTAGAAAAGGATCCAGCGCCCAGGACCATATCCGCGGCGGGCGCAAGGCCATAGAGGCCGGATTCACCCTCTCCGAGTACTGGATGCCCGGTATCGGCGGGCGGGAGAATTCCACCGCTCACGCCCTGAACACGGCCCGGGTTCTGAACGCCATCGGTCCGCACTACATCCGCTCGCGCCCTTTTCAACCCTGGCCCGGCACTCCCCTGCAAGCATCGGTGGACAGCGGCGAGGTGGAGCCGCTCACCGCCGCCGAGCAGCTTCTCGAGCTGCGGCAAATGATCGGGGCCTTGGAACTCGAATCCCGGGTCTGCTTCGACCATGCGGCCAACTACTGGCGCAATCGCCGCGGCAGCCTTCTCTTTTCCCAAAGCTACGAGGGATATCTCTTTCCCGGGGCCAAAGACAAGGTGCTGGCGCTGATCGAAGAGGGGCTCCAAGTCGACCAGGGGCAACGCCGCTACATGCATATGTAGCCCCTTATTTAGGATTGACTTTATCCGGCGCTTTCGATATATCCCCTTAAAATCCAGCCATCTTTAGAACAATCAACCCGGCCCATCTCCCACGTGACGCACCATCGCAACCTTGGCCGGATTTCACTCTCGCGCAAGAAGGTGGAATTTTCTGCTTTCAGGACCGCAGCAAAGGACCTGCCGGCAACCGCTCGAACTCACCCCGCATAACCCATTTTCAAAGGAGGAAAGGCATGACGACCCACCAGTCCCTAAGCGATGCCGAAAAAGCGCGTTTCACCGTGCTCAACCGGGAGAACCTCTCCTTCTTGATGGACCGCTACAACCCGGTCAACCGGTGGGTGATCGCCGACATGATCCGGCGCACGGCCTATCATTACCCCGACAAAGAGGCCCTGATCTTCGCCGATCACACCTACACCTACAGCCGGCTGGAAGCCGAGTGCAATCGCACCGCCAACGCCCTGCGCGACCTGGGGGTGGAAAAGTACGACCGGGTGGCCATCCTGGCCCATAACACGGCCCATCACGTGCTCACCTGGCTCGGCTGTTGCAAGATCGGGGCGGTCTATCTGGCGATCAACTATCTGCTGCGCGGCAAGGATATCACCTATTGCATCAACCACTCCGAGGCCAAGGTGTTCATCGTGGAAGACACCCTCTACGATCTGGTCAAGGACGTGCTCGACGACATGCCCTCCGTCAAGACGCTTGTCTGGTCCGACCAGGGGGCCGGCCAGCCGGCGGCGAACGGCCGCTTTCGGGACTTTGACGCCTGGGTCGGCGCCTATCCCGATACCGAGCCGCAGGCCGTTTTGCACATCGAAGACCCGTGCCAGATGACCTATACCTCGGGCACGGAATCTTTGCCCAAAGGGGTCATCATCAGCAACCAGGCCCTTATCGCCCAGTACATGGGCGCCATTATCGACGGCAACTATGCCTCGGACGACATCAACGTCAACGCCCTGCCCATCTACCACTGCGCCCAGCGGGACGTGTTTTTAAACCCCATCTTTTACGTGGGGGGCACCAACATCCTGATGCTCCCGGATATCGGGCAGATCCTCAAAACCATCGCCGAAAGGCGGGCCACCATGTTCTTCGCCCCACCCACGGTCTGGATCGGGATGATGCGCCACCCGGAATTCGACAAGCACGACCTGACCTGCCTGAAAAAGTGTTACTACGGGGCCTCGATCATGCCGGTGGAGGTGCTCAAGGAGATGCTTGACCGCCTGCCGGGGGCCAGGGTCTACAACTACTACGGCCAGACCGAACTGGCCCCCTACCACACGATCTTAAAGGCTGAAGACGCCCTGTCCAAGCTCGGTTCGGCCGGCATGGCCGGCTTGAACATGGAAACCCGCCTGGAAGATGAGATCGGCCAGCCCGTCGACATCCCCCAACTGCCCGGCGAAATCTGCGGCCGGGGCCCCCACGCCATGATCATGTACTTCAAGGACCCGGAAAAGACCGAGGATGCCATGCGCGGCGGCTGGTTTCACTCCGGCGATGTGGGCGTGATGGACGCCGACCGCTACGTGTCGGTGGTGGACCGTAAAAAGGACATGATCAAAACGGGCGGCGAAAACGTGCCCACCCGCGAAGTGGAAGAAGCCATTTACAAGGACAAACGGGTCGAGGAAGTGGCGGTGATCGGAGTGGACCATCCCAAGTGGGTCGAGGCGGTGACGGCCATCGTGGTGCCGCGCAAGGGGGAAACCATCACCGAAAACGAAATTCTCGAGCTGTGCCGCCTGGAGCTGGCCCCTTTCAAGGTGCCCAAGTCGGTGGTCTTCGTACCGGCCCTGCCCAAGACCCCCACGGGCAAGATTCTAAAGCGCGAAATGCGCCAGACGTACAGGGACATCTTCAAGGCTTAATCGATACAAAGACCCGTCGATAAAGAAGCTGCCGGCCTTGGCTGCACCGGCAGCTTTTCATTTTCATACCCCTTGCCGCCGATCCCCCTTGCAATCTTTTAACCGCTTCGTAACGCATGACTAACAAACCTTGCCTAAAGTCCGTTGCCAGTTCGGGCGGGGTTGTGCGGCAGGTTGCCGGCCCAACCATCCTCAGACCTGCGCGGCTCATGCATTTCTGACCGAATCTTAACCGTATCCTAACATTTGAACGCCAGAAACCTAAAACCGTCACATTATTTAAAGGAGCAAAACCGATGAAAAAAGTCCTGACAATCGCCATGGCTGTGTTGTTCGTCTGCGCCGGAGCTTCGGCTTGGGCCGCGGATCTGACCATCAAAGGATCGACCACCGTACTGCCCATCGCCCAAAAATGCGTCGAGTCGTACATGAAGGCCAATCCAGGGGTCAACATCTCGCTGTCCGGCGGCGGATCGAGCAACGGGATCAAGGCCCTGATCGACGGCAGCACAGACATCGCCAACGCCTCGCGCTTTATCAAGGACAAGGAAGTCAAGATGGCGATAGAAAAGGGCGTCTACCCCGTCCCCTTTGCCGTGGCCTACGACAGCATCATCCCGGTGGTCCATCCGAGCAATTCGCTCACCAATCTGACCACCGATCAGCTCAAGGACATCTATACCGGCAAGGTCACCAACTTCAAGGAAGTCGGCGGTCCGGACATGGATATCGTGGTGGTTTCCCGCGACACCTCCTCGGGCACCTATGAGACTTGGGAAGTCAAGGTCCTGCACAAGGAGCGCGTCACCCCCCGGGCCCAGGTTCTGGCCTCCAACGGCGCCGTGGCCCAGGCGGTAACCGGCAACAAGCACGCCATCGGCTATGTGGGCATCGGCTACCTCAACAAGGATCTCAAGGCCCTGAGCGTCAACGGCGTCGAAGGCAGCGAGAAGACCACGCTGGACGGCTCCTATCCGGTGTCCCGGGCCCTGTATATGTTCACCAACGGCTGGCCCACCGGCAAGACCCTGGATTTTATCAACTTCGTGTTGAACCCCAAACTGGGCCAGGAGGAGGTCGCCGCCTCCGGTTACGTGCGTCTCTACTAGCAAAGGACTGCACCCGGACGGCAAAACACCGTCTTTTCCCAATGATTCCGTCCAAAGTCCCTTCCGCACCATCATCAACGACGGCGGAAGGGACTTTTGCCATCGTAAAAGAGGTTATCTAAATGGCCGGCAGACGTCAGACCACCGAACAGGCGATGAAGATTCTCTTTTTCGTCATCGCCTCGGCCTCGATCACCATCCTGGCGCTGATCATGCTCTTTTTGTTCCGTGAAGGCTTGCCGATTTTCCATACCGTGTCGGTAAAGGATTTTCTCTTCGGCCAATTCTGGTATCCCACCTCAGATCCGGCCGATTACGGCATCCTGTCCCTCATCGTGGCCTCACTGGCCGTTACCGGCTTGTCGGCCATGATATCGATCCCCCTGGGGATCATGACGGCCATCTATCTTGCCGAAATCGCCTCGCCGCGCCTGGCCGAATTCGTCAAGCCGGTGGTGGAGCTGCTCGCGGCGCTGCCTTCGGTGGTGATCGGCTTTTTCGGCATGGTCCTGGTGGCGCCCTGGCTTCAGGAGACCTTCGGCCTGCTCACGGGTCTGAATCTTTTCAATGCCGCACTCATGCTGGCCTTCATGTCGATTCCGACCATTTGCAGCATCTCGGAAGACGCGCTGCACAGCGTGCCCACGGCCCTCAAGGAAGCTTCGCTGGCCTTGGGCGCCACTCACCTGGAGACCATCATCCGGGTCATCTTGCCGGCCTCGATCTCCGGGATCTGCACCGCGGTGATTCTGGGCATGTCCAGGGCCGTCGGGGAAACCATGGTGGTGCTGATGGTGGCGGGCGGCGCGGCCATGGTGCCCGGCTCGATCTTCGATCCGGTGCGGCCCATGCCGGCTTCCATCGCCGCCGAGATGGCCGAGGCCCCGGTGGGCAGCGAGCACTACTACGCCCTGTTTGCCATCGGCATCGTTCTTTTCGTCTTCACCATGGCCTTCAACCTGATTGCCGATTACATCTCCAACCGCTACCGGCAGGTGGGCGAAGCGTCTCTGTAATCATATAATGAAGGAAGAAATGAAACCGATGCGTGCATCCCGTGCCGAATCCGAAACCATCCCGGTGGCCGCGCCGATCGCGGATCCGAACCGGCTCGCGGCGGCCAGCGCCGGCCTGCGGCGTCGCCGGGGACGGCTGGAACGCGGACTCTTTCTCCTGTTCCGTGCTGCGGCGGCGGCCAATGCCATCGCGCTGCTCACCGTGGTCTACTTTATCGTGGCCAAGGGCTGGTCGGCCATCAGCTGGACCTTTCTGACCCAGCCGCCCATGGACTCCATGACACGCGGCGGAATTCTGCCGTGCATCGTCGGCACCCTTTGCCTGAGTCTGGGCGCTATCCTCATCGCCCTGCCCATCGGAGTCGCCTCGGCCATTTATCTGAACGAATACGCCCGGCCGGGCAGGGTTCTGCGCGTGATCCGGCTCGGCATCAACAACCTGGCCGGGGTCCCCTCGGTGGTCTTCGGACTTTTCGGCCTGGCCCTGTTCGTGGTCATGTTCAAGATGGGCGTTTCCATCGCCGCAGGGGCCCTGACCCTGGCGGCCATGAGCCTGCCGGTGATCATCGGATCGACCGAAGAGGCCCTGCGCAGCGTGCCGGACACCTACCGAGAGGCTTCCCTGGGCCTGGGTGCCACCAAGTGGCAGACCATCTACCGGGTGGTGCTGCCCGCGGCCTTGCCCGGAATCCTCACCGGCGCGATCCTGGGCATCAGCCGGGCGGCCGGCGAAACCGCGCCGATCATGTTCACCGGGGCGGTCTTTTTCACCCCCATGCTGCCTAAGTCGATCTTCGACGAGGTCATGGCCCTGCCCTACCATATCTACGTGCTGGCCACGGCCGGCACCAATATCGAGGCCACCCGCCATCTGCAGTACGGCACGGCCATCGTACTGATCGCCATGGTTCTCGGGATGAACCTGCTGGCCATCTTCTGGCGGTCCCGCCTGCGCCGACGAGTCAGGGCCTGACGGACCAAGTCGATACTTTTCACGAGGAAATTCAACATGGCCGCTGCCATAAAAATGAAAGCCGAAAACCTGAATTTTTTCTACGGCGCCTTCAAGGCCCTGGACAACATCAATCTCCAATTCCAGGTCAACCAGGTCACGGCCCTGATCGGGCCTTCGGGCTGCGGCAAGAGCACTTTTTTGCGCTGCCTGAACCGCATGAACGACCTGATCCCCATCAGCCGCGTGGAAGGCATGATTCTTCTCGACCATGACGACATTTATGCCCCCAACCTGGACGTCGTGCTGCTGCGGCGGCGGGTCGGGATGGTGTTCCAAAAGCCCAACCCTTTTCCCAAATCCATATTCGAAAACGTGGCTTACGGCCTGCGGGTCAACGGGGTGCGCAACAACGCCTTGATCAAGGAGCGTGTGGAGCAGAGCCTGCGCCAGGCAGCCATCTGGGACGAGGTCAAGGACCGCCTGGACGATTCGGCCCTGGGGCTTTCCGGCGGCCAGCAGCAGCGGCTCTGCATCGCCCGGGCCCTGGCCGTGGAGCCTGAAATCCTGCTCATGGACGAGCCGGCATCGGCCCTGGACCCCATCGCCACCCAAAAGATCGAAGATCTGATTCATCAACTCAAAGAGCGCTACACCATCATCATCGTGACCCACAACATGCAACAGGCGGCCCGGGTTTCCGACGTGACGGCCTTTTTCTATATGGGCAAACTCATCGAGGTGGACGACACCGACACCCTCTTTACCCGCCCCTCGCTCAAGCAGACCGAGGACTACATCACCGGGCGCTTCGGTTGATTCAAGGAGACGGTATGGCCAGGCATCTTCAAAAAGAACTGGAAAAAATCAAGAAACAGATACTCTCCCTGGGCGCCATGGTCGAAGACCGGGTGCGCATGGCCGGCCAGGCCATCACCCAGATCGACGCCCAACTGGCCGCCCGGCTCGTGGAAACCGACTGGGAAATCGACGAGATGGAGGTCGAAATCGAGGAGGACTGCCTCAAGATCCTCGCCCTGCACCAGCCGGTGGCGGTGGATCTGCGCTTTCTGATCGCCGTGATCAAGATCAACAACGACCTGGAGCGCATCGCCGACGAGGCCATGAATATCGCCGAGCGGGTAATCTCCATCGCCAAGCGCCAGGACCCCGGATTCCGTTTCGACTATGCCACGATGTTCACCAAGGTCGAACAGATGCTCAAGCGCAGTCTCGACGCCCTGGTCAACCTGGACGTGGATCTTTCCTTCAAGATCGTGATGCAGGACGACGAAGTGGACACCATGCACCGCCAGGCCTACCAGCAGACCTGCGAAAAAATCGCCCAGAAACCCGACGCGATAAAGTCCCTGCTCAACTATTATCTGATTTCACGGCACCTGGAACGGATCGCGGATCATGCGACCAACATCGCCGAAGAGGTCATTTATCTGATCGAAGGGGAAATCGTACGCCACAGCAAGTATTGACGTTTATGTGACGAGTCTGTTTCCAAAAGCGAACCACCGCGCCGACCCGTCTTCAAACTGAGTCGGCGCGCGGTATTATGAGGGCTCAGATGGCCGGTTCGTCCGGCGCGGGGTCATCTTGCGGCGGGGTGGCGGCGTCCTCGGCGGCACCTTCCTTGCTCGGCTTGCGCCGGCGGCGTGGCCGGCGGCGCCTTTTCTTGGGCTTGGCGTTCTTTTGCTCTTCCTGTTCGACCCCGGGAACCTCAGCAGGCTCGGATACCACGGCCTCTTCGACCGCGCTCGGGGTCTGGCCATCGGGGATGGCCGTTTCGACGACATTTTCATCTGCGGGAGCCGGCGTCTCGGCTTCGACGGTTGCCGGTGCACTTTCGTCAGATGTCGGTCTGAAACCGAAAAAAGTGCCGGGAAAATAACCGGACGGCCGCGTGGCCAGCGGCTTGGCCTTTTCCCGAACCCGCGGCGGCGCACCGTTGGTCTTGCGTTCGCTGCGCGCTTTAGGTTCTTTACGTTCCTTGCGCTCGCCCCCCCGGGGCTTGCGGGCGCCTTCCCGCTTATTGGTCGAACGGGCGACACGCACCGGCCCGGCCTTGTCCTCGGCGTACAGCTCCTCCTCGGCCCACACCACGGGCAGCTTATGGCCCAGCATCTGCTCCATGGCCTCCAGGTGCAGCACATAGCGTTCGCAGGCCAGTGAAATGGCCTTGCCCGCCTTGCCGGCACGGGCCGTACGGCCGATGCGGTGGATGTAGTTTTCGGCGTCCTGGGGCAGGTCGTAGTTGATCACATGGCTGATATCTTCCACATGTATCCCCCGCGAGGCGACGTCGGTGGCCACCAGGATCTTGATCTTGCCGCTCTTGTAGCGGTCCATGAGCTGGAAGCGCTTGCGCTGGGGCAGATCGCCGGTGATCATCTCGGCCGGCAGCCCATTTCCCTTGAGCTTCCTGGTCAGCCACTCGACGCCTACCTTGGTGTTGACGAAGATCAGGATCCGCTCCCATTGCTCGCGCTGCAAGAGCCCGAGCAGCAGAGGCAGCTTCTGGTCCTCGCCCACATGGTAAAGCTCCTGGTCGATTCCTTCCACAGTGATGTCCTGGGGCGTGACCGAGATGAACTCGGGCAGGTTCATGTACTCGTAGGTCAGCTCCAGGACCCGGTAGGAAAGGGTGGCCGAAAAGAGCATCGACTGGCGTTTTTCATAGCTGGGCAGCTTGCGCAAGATGAAACGCATATCCTTGGTAAAACCCAGATCGAAAAGCCGGTCGGCCTCATCGATGACCACCATGCTGATCCTGTCGGGATTAAAGATCCGCTGGCGGATGTAATCGATGATCCGGCCCGGGGTACAGACCACGATGTCCACCCCGGTCTTGAGGGCTTCGGCCTGCCGGTCGTAATCGACCCCGCCCACCACCTGGACCACGGAAAGGTCCAAGTGCTGGCCGATGTTCAGCGCCTCCTCGTAAATCTGCTGGGCCAGCTCGCGGGTCGGGGCCACGATCAGGGCGCGTGGCGCCCGGTCCTCGGATGGCGGTTCTGCGCTCAGGCGGTTGAAGACCGTCACCAGGAAGGCCGCCGTCTTGCCGGTCCCGGTCTGGGCCTGGCCGGCCACATCCCGGCCTTTGAGGGAGATGGGCAGGGTTTCAGCCTGAATCGGTGTGCAACGCTCGAAGCCGGCATCTTCGAGTCCCTGGAGCAGGGAGGGATGCAAATCAAAACTGGCAAAATGGGTCTGGGTAAGAAAGGTCGGTTCCTTGGCACGCTCTACCTGGAGCTGTGAGTCGACTTCTTCGGTCATGCTCAATAATCCTGTTTAGGGGTTCATCGTCAGGGCGGGGGTGGTCCCGCACCGCGGCCGGATGCCGCGGGGGACACGCGCCGGCATTCTCCGCGGAAAAGGTGGGGCGCTTCTTGCGATGCCACCTTGCCCCTTTGCACGCTGGACGACGGGAATGCCCATTGGACGATGCACGGCGAAGCGAGGGCCGCGGTCGCTGCCCGATATCGGCGCCCGCGTAACGCCTTAAACTCCCCGCACATCTCTAAATCCATTTGATTATAAATGTTTTGAACGATTTTGCAAGCGCCGGGAAACCGTCTCGAAAAAGACGGCTCAGCCGGAGGCGTTCGCGGTTGAAAACCGCTCCCACAACACCCCTGAATTCAACATGGTTTCTCTTGTGGGAGTGGTTTTTAACCGCGAACGAAAAGGTGGATTTTAAGGCAGGCTACTTCAACAATACGCGCAGGAGGGTGTCCGTATCGGGAAATCCGGTTTCCTTGAGCTTCTCGGCTTTTTGAAAGACGCGCAGGGCCTTCTGGCTGCCGGCCCCGAAATCACCGTCCGCCTTGCCCTTGAGAAGGCCCATGGCGATGAGCTTCTCCTGCACGGCGACGATGGTGGCCTTGCGAAAGCTTCCTTTCCGGTCTGCGACGCCCACCTCAATGATCGGCGATTCGGCACTGACCTTGGCCTTGGACAGGGCACCGATAACCTTGGCCGCGACACTTTCCACCAGGGCATCGGGATTGGCGCGGCACTGGCCCACCACCACCGCCAGCAGGTGGGCGCCGTCGGTGAACGGCACGATATCGTAGGTATCCTTCTCGGTCCGGTTGACATAGCTCAGATAGCCGTTGAGCCAGCTTGTGTAGAGCAGCACGGCGTCCTTGCGGACATTGGGGTCTTTGGACTCGATGGCGCTTACCAACTGCTTGCCGGTGGAAGAGCCGACCCCGCGCACCGCGTATTTGCCTTGCGTGTCAGCGGCACCGACGATGGCAGGTGGCACCGTAAGAACCAGAACCATAAGGCAGGCAAGCAACAAACGATTGATCGACATGTTTCCTCCTTTGTGAGGGGTTCCCGTTAATTAGTGCAGATTCCCCAATGACGATCGCATGCACCGAAGGATCAAGAATGCGATGGGGGACGGAGTCAATCCCCGCCCCCCAATGATTTACGCCTGGCGGATACCAGCCATCCGCCGCACCTTCTTTACAGGCCGGACTTGATGCTGCTCACCGAAACATTGCCGGTGGAAACCGAACCGATACGGTTGCCGACAGCGCTGAAATTGCCCGTGCCGCCCAGGCTGGACAGGCTGATGGAAACGCCGCTGATGCTGCTGGAAACGTTCCCGCTGTTCATCTGAACGCCGGTAAAGGCAAAATCGGCCGTATCCGAGCCGCCCACGGTGGTGATGGTAAAGGTGTTGCTGGCGCTGTTGCCGGTGGCCTCGGCCAGAACGATGTTGTCGTCCACACTGGCCGTTCCGGTTGTCGAGGTCAAGCTGTTCAACGCGATGGTATAGCCGCTTATGGCGCTGGTAACGTCCGCGGTATTGGTCTGGGCGTTGAGCGCGACGTAATCGGCGCTGGCGGTCAGCCCGGCGGCGCTGCCGCCGTCGGAGGCGGCCAGGGTGCCGCTGATGTCAATGCTGTTGATGGCCAGGTTGGCCGTGCCGCTGGCCTGGACGGTATTGTCACTGACCGAGACGGTGCCACTGGCCGTATCCGTATTCAGAGCGATACGGCCGTTACCGATGCTCGCGTTGACGGCCCCTCCGTTGACCTGAGTGTTGGCCAGGGAGGCCGAGGCCTCCAGGTCGGTGCCGGCATTGAGTACCAGGCTGTTCTGGGCCGCCTGGCCCCGGGCCGTGGCCATGACCGTGTTGCCGTCCACGCTGGCGGTGCCGGTAACGGTATAAATTGCACTATCGATGGCCATGTTCTGGATCGAAGCCGTGACCGGCGCATCAACGCTGCCGTACTGTACATTTTGCAGGGTAAAGCCGACCGTGCCGGCCGTGATGGAGGTCCCGGCGACCCCGATGGTGGTGGTCGTCTCGGTCCCCAGATCGACGATCTGGGTGGCCGCGCTGGCGCTCAGGCTGTTGACGGCCAGATTCGAGGTGGCGCTGGCCAGGACCGTGTTGTTGTCGAGAACGGCGGTGCCGGTCAGCGCATCGGCGCCGAGAAAGATTAAACCTTCATCCTGGCCCGGAACGATGGAAGCGGTCACCGCAGCATCGCCGTACTGCACGCTGCCCAGAGCCGTGCTGCCACCGTCGATGAGGGTTTCGGAAGTCAGGCTCAGGCTGTTTTCGGCCACCAGACCTCGGGCCTGGGCCGCCATCATGTTTTCACTGACACTGACGCTGCCGGTTATGCTTTCAAAACCTGCCGCGACATTCAGATAGCCGTCCTGGCTGTCCATCCCGGCAAGGACTATGGCATCCCGGTACTGTACGTTGAGCAGACTGTTGTGGACATCTTCTCCGGATTGGGCCGCCAGACCGGCCAAAGAAGTCACCAGCGTACTGTCACTGCTGGTGGGGCTGGCATCGATGCTCATCGCCGACACGTCCAGGCTGTTGGTGACGCTGCCGCCGGTGGCCACGGCCGCCAGCAGGTTGCCGTCCAACGCGGCGCTGCCCACAAGGTTGTACATAACGCCCACCGAGGTATCCGCACCGTAAACATGAGCACTGGTTTCGCCCGCCACCTCCTGGTAGCTCAATATCCCGGATACGACGTCGTCCAACTGCGTACCCGCCTCGGTGACCAGCGTGTTGTCGGCGTTCAGGTTGGTTGCCCGGCTCATGATGGTGTTGCCGCTGACGCTCAGGGTGCTGTTCCCGTCAGCGTCGCCATCACCGATTTGGATACTGATCTGCGGCCATCCGCCGACAAGGGCCGAAACATCCGCCTCCGATTCCTGCCGGCTGGCAAGGCCGTAGGTCCCGCTGAACTCGTTTGCGGACGAGTCAACCACCGAGTACCAGGTGTTATAGCCATCGATGTATGTGCCGGCGGTCGCTTTGAGGGTGTTGGTCATGGTTCCGCCGGTGGCAACGGCCTGGATAGCGTTGTTGTCCACCGTCAGGTTGGATGCGGTAACGTCACCGTCGACGTACGTTCCAACCCGTCCGGAATACGAATAATCGTAGTTGTCCACTTCAGCATACGAGTCCCCTTCCAGGATCTGGGAGGCGCTCAACACGGCCGGGGCATTAGACATGGCGGTATCGGCCGACTGGTTGAGGGTGTTGGCGGCCGCCGCCATGGTCGAGGAAGCCTGGATCAGGTTCTCGTCCACGTGGACCGCCGAATCCGAAAGATAGGAATTGATCTCCACGCCGATTCGCGTATCTTCGACCGAAGCGGAAAGACTGGCAGAAATGTCCTGGTCGCTGGCGACGGCCGAAAAGCCGCCCAGTTCCTGACCGAACTGATCGGCATCTATCATGCCGCCGACAGAACCGTAGGCTTCGATGGAACCGCCGGCCACAGCAAGGGTATTGGTGGCGCTCAGCCCGGTGGCCGCGGCGCTGATGGTGTTGTCGGACGCATCGACCTTGGAATCGACAATCCAAGAATCGACGCCGATTTGCAGATCAGCACCCAAGATGCTGGATATCGCGTCAGCGCTTGAATCCTGTACCGATGCGACAAGCGAAGAGGCATCGAGCAGGGTGCCGGCGCTGTTGGCCAAGGTGTTGGTATCGGCGGCCACGGTGGCGCTGGCAGCCACGCTGTTGCCGGTCAGCGCGGCGCTGCTCTCCTGCTCCAGTTCGTCGCTTACATAGATCTTCATCCACGAATTTTCGATGGTGGCTGTAACATCACCGTCGTCTGTGACGGCCTGCAGACTCACGATGGCACGATCTGATTCCGACGTGCCACCGAGGTCCGTAGTACTCAGGTTGATCGTCTCGTAGTGAGTATCGGCGGCGTCGCCGCTATTGTCGGTGGTCGAGTCGACAGACAGGTTATTCACGCCTTTGAGGTTTCCGGCGGTGGCGCCGATGGTGTTGTCGGCGATGGACAGGGTTGAGCCGGTGGCGGCGCCGTCTTCGACCGAAATGAAGAGCCGGCTTCCGGCATTGCTCGCCGTTATCGGATCATCGCCCCACTGGAGGGCACCGATCTGAAAACCGGCGCCCTGGATGGCGCCGCTTTCAGCGGTCAGGGTGTTGGTGTTGGTGGCGCCCTGGGCGGAAGCCTCCTGGAGGTTGCCGTTGGCTGCCAGCGAACTGGTGAGAACATCGCCTCCGGCCACGGTCAGGTCGACTTGGCTGCCGAGAAGGCCGGCGCTGACCGAATCCCCGACAAGCTGCACCGAAACGATATCGTGGGTGTAAAGAGAATCGATGCCGTCGCTGATCGAGGCGGGCGCATACAGGGACAGGGTGTTGGCGCCTTTCAGACCGGTGGCGGCTGCCGACAGCTGGTTTTCGGATACGGAAAGGGACGCGTCGGTGCTGATACCGGCGATGTCCAGGGTGGCCGCCGGGCTGATGTTGGCCACCGTAACCGCCCCGTCCAAATCCTGCCCGGCCACAATGGCCTGGGAAAGGTCGGTGATGGAGGCCCCGGCGCTGGTCGCCAGGGTATTGCTGCTGCTGGCGCCGGTCCCCTGGGCGAGCAGGGTATTGCCGTCCACCGTGATCGTATCGCCGTCAATGTCGCCCAAAAGGATGCCGAAACCGGTCACCGCCGCGCCGACGCTGTTCGAGGCGGCTAAGACGTCAACCCCCACGTTGACGTCCTGAAAGGACACGACGAGCCGGTCAAAGTTGCCAAGGCCCACATCTCCGTTGCTGGGCAAGGTCAGATTGATAACGGCCGGCGCGGTGGTACCGTCTCCGGCCACACCGGTGGCCGCGTCGGTGGTCATATTGTTGACCGACTTCAGCCCGACGCCGCTGGCCAGTAGGGTGTTGTCGTCGACCGAGATCGCCTCGGAACCGTTGGTGCCGGTGGCGGAGGTGGTCAGGTTGACCGCTGTGGCGGTCACGTCGGAAGCCGTCAGGTCCACATCGACAACCCCGGTCAGGAACTGCTCGCTGGCCAGAATCGCATTGACGGTGTTCGCCCCGGTGCCGCCGGCGGTCATATCGGTGGCGGCCAGCGACAGATCGGCAGCGACGCTGCCGCCGGTCCCCTGGGCTGTCAGCAGATTGCCGTCGGCGGCCAGGCTGGCGCCGGCGAAGTTGCCGCCGGTTGCCAGCACCGACATGTCATCGGCAAAAGCGGTGGTACTGCCGATAACGGCCTGCTGCACGCCGAGCATGTAATCGGCGGACAGCTGTGTCGATCCATTGTCGAGGTCGACGTTCAGCACGGACCCGATGGTGCCGTCACCATAGCCCGAGGCCAGGGTTACGGTCTCCTCTCCGCCCGCGACCAGGCTGGCCGTGGTCGACGCACCGGTGGCCTGGGCCCCGGCGGTATTTCCCGAGGCGCTCACAACGGCGTTGCTCACGTCAGCGACTTGACTGACGAGGTTGGTATCGATATCGGCGGTAATCTCGACGCTGCCATCACCGCCGACAGTCGCTGTGGTGGGGCCGCTCTGGACCTGATGAACGACGGTGGCCGCCGAACTTTCCAGAGTAGTGAAGCTCAGTTCCGTGCTTGCCGCGGCGCTGGAGCCGGTGGCGATCGCAACGGCCCGGTTCCCGTCTACCGAAAGATCCAGGTTGTCATTGATCGCAGTTGCCGATGAGTCGATCCGGCCGATGATCTCATAGGCCCCCGTAGTGGCCAGACTGGCACTGACGGAGCCGGCATTGACCTGGAGAATGGCATTCGCGACAGCCGTATCGGCAATCTGAACCCCATCCGTCGGCAAAGCGCCGATCTGCACCGAGCCATAGAGAGTCCCGGGGGCATCCTCGGCAAGAACACCGCCCGACCCGCTCAGACTGCTGGTGGCGATGTTGCCGGTTGCGGCAGCCACCACCTCGTTTTGATCCACGGAAAGTGCAATATTGGCCAGATCGCTGCCGGCGCTGAACATTCTGCCTCTGATTTCCTTCCCTCCGCCGGCATTCACTGCCGCCGCAATGCTGCTTTCCCCGATCACCTGGACCGCACCCGTCGCGGCCAGATTTGAGCCGGCCGCACCACCCGTGGCGTCGGCGGCGGACATATCGATGTCAAGGGCCGAAAAATCGAGGCTGTTGCTGGTCAGGTTGCCTCTGGCCGTGGCCGTAATTCGATTGCCGTCCACGTTCAGGGTGGAGTCGGCAAGGTCGAATTCGGCGCGCCGGATGACACCGATAATCTGGCTATATTCGGTTGTTGCCGAAATCGTGTTGTTGTCCAAGCGCTGGTCGGTGAGTACCGACATCTCGGCCATGGCTTGATTCAGCGGGCCGGCCGAAATCGATAGAACGCTGCTGCTAGCGCCATTTTGGTCAATAACGCCCGTCACCAGCATGCTGGTGGTGGCCGCCACATCCAGGACCGTCTCATTCAGGTTGCCGCCGGCGGTGGCCGAAATGCTGTTACCGGTATCGGTATCGTCGCTCAAGTCCCCGTCGCCGACCAGGACGGTCAGGTTCTCGTTGACCGCCGCAGAGCCGGAATCAAGCTGGTGTGCGTTGATACCGGTGGAGATAATGCCGGAAGTGACGGCCGTCACATTCGATACGGTGGCGTTTTGGGCCGAGGCCACCGAGCTGGACGCGTCGATGGCGTTGGCTTCCACCCCGAGCGCCACCAGTCCTTCATTGAGATTGGCCAGCGACGACACGGTGTTTCCCGACTGGGTCAACGTCGAGTTGTTCACTGCAGGCCCAGTAGTATAACCCGTGGGAAAATCGCCGGCAGACAGGCTGATTTCAGCATCCGTATTGCTGGCCGCAACGCTGCTGCCTGACGCCAACTGGCCGCTGACGGCGGACAGGCCGGCGGTCGAGGCCATCAGACGCGTGCCATAGTCGAGGGAGGCGCCGGCGACCTGGCTGATGCCGTCGGTGACATTGGTGCCTTTGATGCTGACCACCAGCGGATCGCGGTTGGCCACCGCCAGGGCGCTGACGGTGTTGTCGTCGACAGAAATCGAAGAACCGCTAACCGTGTCCGTTTCTGAAAGCGTCGCAGTGGTCGGATCGGTAGCGAGTTCACCAGCACCGACCCTGACTTCGATGGTCCCGGAATCGGCCACCGCGGAAACGGCGCTGTCCACGCTCGCCTGGACATTCTGGGCCGCCACGGTGCTTGTGAAACTGGTGGCACCGCCCACTGACAGGGTGCTGGAGGCATCGTTGCCCAGTGCGATCGCTTCGAAGCTGTTGCCGTCGGCACTCAGCGCGGAATTGATCAGGCCGCGGCTGTCAACACTCAGGGCCGGGCCGGTGGCCGGACCCGTCGCGCGAGCCGTGACGGCGGAATCGATGGCCAGCTGGGCATTTCCCAGGAACAGCCCCCCTTCGACGGTGAGGGTTTCACTGCCGCTGGTAAAATCGATGCTGTTGGCCTGGCCGCCGTCTGCGTCCACATTCAACCCCTCGGCCACCGTGAGCTGGTTGACGGACTCGCTGCCAACGGCTGACGCTTCAAGGCTGTTGCCGTCAAAAGAGATGCTGCTGGCCGTCAGGGGGTCTTCGGTATTGGCGGCATCGGTCTGGACCGAGACGCTGATGCTGGACTCTGACAGGCTGGCGCTGTCACCGTTGGCGGCGGCGACAGCCGAATTGACCTGCAGATTGGCGATCCCCGCCGAGGAAGTCAGGGCCGTGGCGCCGCCGGTTTCCACCGCCACCACGTTTTCGGCGCTGTTGCCGGTAAATGCCGCACCGATGCTGTTCTCATCGGCCGTCAGGCTGAGCGGGCTGCCTGTATCAACCCCGGATGAGGTGTTGGCCGTCAGGGCGATCTGGTTGCCGGAAACCTCGGCAAAGTCGGTTTCGCCGGAAGCGGGCGCCACCAGGCGGTTGATCTGGGACGAGCCTGCGAACAGACCGGCGTCTCCAACCAACAATGGCGAACTGTCGGTGATCACGGCCCCGCCGAGATGACTGCTGTCAAAAGTGGTGTCGACACTGCCCTGCACCGCCTGCGCGCTCTGATTGAGACCGGTTTCGGCCGAGATGCTGTTGCCGGACAAAGAGGCCAAGGACCCGTCGGCGGCATCGGTGAGGGCCGAGGTCACACTGCTGGCGCTGACCCCGGCGAAGGTCGTAATCTCGTAATTTTCCTGGGCATTGATAGAAGTCAGGCTGCTGCCGGCCGCACTGCCGGTCACCAACTCGATATCGGTCGACAGGGTGGACGAGTTGGCCAGCGCGATCGAATAGATGGCATTGTCATCCACCGTCGAGT
Organism: Desulfobacterales bacterium; assembly: GCA_963668645.2. GTDB lineage: Bacteria > Desulfobacterota > Desulfobacteria > Desulfobacterales > UBA2174 > UBA2174. The sequence continues at coordinate 178,334 of CAXXWC010000013.1, read as the reverse complement.
TGACCAATCCGCTCGAGGTGATGTTCACCGGAATCAGAGACTGATTGCCGGCCAGAATCTCCGCGAGCGAATTGATCTGGTAAGCATCGTTGACCAGACTGCTGTCGGTGACCACCGGCGCCGAACCGAAGCTATAGGTCATGGAAGCCTGCGCCGGACTCACGGTCATGATCAGGATTGCCAGCATGCAAACAAACGGATACCCCGATCCAGTCAGTTTTGGAAGCAATCTACGGAAGTTGATTCTTGATCTGGACATGTCGATTCTCCTGATTTGATCGGTGATTTAAAATTATTTAAAATTAAAAAATAGAAAAAGACTGAAATGACTTGGCGTCACTTTCAGATCTGTTACGACCTTGTCGCGCCTGACGCTTTTCAAAACGCCTGCGCGCCATGCCTCATTCCGGCTTTGTGTCGCCATTGCCCTTTTGAGCCCCGTTGCCTTTCAGGTTCAACGGTGTCTCCTTGTCATTCTTGGCTTCCGTTGCATCATCCGCCATTACCGATGGATTCGCCTCGGCGCCCTGCCCGTTCTGGCCGCCGTCAATCGCAGGTGCCGCCTCCTCTGGATAGCGCCAGACCTTGGGCAAGCAGTCCTCGCAGGAAACACCGGTGGCATCGGCGATCAGCTTCAGAATCGACTCTTCGATAATGGCCCTGATGCCCAACTGCATCGGCTCCTGGCTCTTGTTGCCGATATTGATGTCCAAAAGATCACTGTCACCGAACAGATCGTAAAACCTGTAGGTCTCGAATCCCACCTCGTACCCGGTGAACTGCTTTTGCAGACTGATCGCCGAAACCACTTCGAGGGTCTGGGTCTTGATCATGCGCAGGTCGGTGGCCACGTTCAACGTATACACGCGCGCAGCAGGCCCGACCTGGTTGACCCGCACTTCGGCGCCACCGGATTGAATGTTGTAATTGACCTCGGTAATCCCGCCGAGAATCGCGTAATCCGACTTCTTGATCGAGCCCCCGAAGTAAGGCATCCACGGCACCTTCTTGCCGCCGACCTCATGGTTTTGGCCGTCTCCGAGCTGCCTGCGGCCGATATACTTGAGTTCCGCGTCGGTAACCCGCATGTCGAAACGGTCATGGATCGTCACCGCATCCTTGAGCTTGTAAAGACCGGAAAAAAGCATCAGCGATCCGCCCTGGGTGACCGCCGTACCCTGGGAATCGGAAAGCTTTCCGGTATAGTCCTTGACTTCGCCCACGGCGATTTGCAGCTTCTTGCCGCCCAACTTGGCGGCAAGAAGCTGATTGTAGCAGGCCATGGCCGAGTCCAGTGGGGTCCTGTTGGCGCGCACCGCCGGGCCGACGACCACCGGGGCCTCACCGGAAGACAGGGTCTGCATCCGGATACCGGCGCATCCTGTAGTCAACAATGCTGTGCATAACAGCGACAAGATAAGGCGCATTACCAACTCCCCTCACTGTTGAAAGCGACAGACGTCACTGTTGGAAATGGTGGATGAAACGGTGGTGTTGTCCACGGACTGGGATGAATTCAGCGCGACGCTGGCCTCTCCCCCGCTTCCTGAAACCTCGGAGACAGTGGATGAAAAACTGTTGCCATCGGCCGAGGAACTCTGGCTGCTGCCGTCATTGCTCTGGTTGTTGCTGACCGTGTTGGTGCCATCGGCCGAAGCGCTGCTGTCGTCCCCATCGGTGCTGGACGAATTGCCTCCGGCCGTGACCGTACCGGTGCCTGAGTTTCCCGTGGTCGAAGATGAGGTGGTCGAATCTACCGTAATGGACGGAGATCCCACCGGCGCATCCTGGGAGACGCTCCCGGAGTTGCCGGTGGCCTGGGACGTCATGTTGCAATCGATATAGTCCCCGTCAATGTTATAGTTAATCGTGTTGGTGTTGGTATAGCTGTAGTTGTAAGCCCCGGCTTTCTGCTTCAGGATCAGATCCAGAACGACGGCCTTGTTGGCCCGGTCGGCCGTCGTTTCAAACTGCCAGGAATTATCCTCGAAAAGACCGTTGGCCAGCGCCGCCGGCGCAGCGAGCCATACCATCGCAAAAACCAGCAAAAGCCATAGAGCCGTACAACACCCGATCCTATGCAAAAGATTGGACGAGAAACATTTGTCGTTATCCCACATTTGGACACCCCCAACATCTCGATATGATCGTTGAAAACGAAGTACAAGCTTCTTTAGCGTGGGGAAAATGTACTAGGCTGCATCTAAAAATGCGAAGCAATATTTTCTGTGGAGGCTAAAAGAGACTAAAACCAGACAATCTGCCGTCAGGGCATCCCGGAGATTACCCTGACCGCGGACCGGAATTGGTGGGACAATTGACTGAAGACCTTCTTTTAAGACAGGAATTGTATTTCGTCTCAGCCATTGGCACGGTCATGCCACGTTTGAATGAAGGCCGAGGCCATTGCTGTGAGCCCGGGGGCCCAAATTTGAAAAAAACGAAACCGTCAGTCGGTGCGGTGGACCCAGGCCACGGCGAACTTGGTCAATTCGGCGGCATCGTCCAGGTCGAGCTTTCGGCGGATATTGGTTCGGTGGGACTCCACTGTCTTGACGCTCAGACACAGCTTTTCGGCGATTTCACGCGGCGGCCACCCGTAACCGACCATCCGGAACACCTCGAACTCGCGCTCGGAGAGGCATTCCTGCGGTGAAGAGCACTTTTGGGGCTCCTTGCGGGCCCCCACATGCCCCATCAACAGGCGGCGCGTCATTTCCGCGCTGACATAGATACCGTGATTCATTATGCTGCGAACCGCCTCGATAACCTGGCGCACCGGCGCCTGTTTCATCAGGTAGCCGCAGGCCCCGGCGTGCAGGGCGCGTTCGGCGTAGATCGATTCGTCGTGCATCGAGTAGACCAGGATCGGCACCGTCTCGGCCAAAGAACGGACCTCTGCGATCATATCGATTCCGGCGGCCACCGAATCGTTTAGCGCAAGGTCTAGGATGACCAGGTCCGGTCGTTGGCGCTCGGCCGCCGCCAGCGCCTCGCTTCGGTTTCCGGCCTCCCCGATGATTTCCAAGTCCGCTTCCGTTTCAATCAGCCTCGCCAACCCGTGACGCATGGCCGGGTGATCGTCGATAATCAGGATTCGTATCTTCCCCATGGCGGTCCTTATATCAAAAAAGCGGCCCTTCTATCCCTTACGCAGCACTTCCAGCAGTGATGCCTTGCACAAAATCGCCTGCCAGGCATCACACCTCACCTGCACCCAGGTCCCTTTGCCGGGCCGGCTTTGAATATCGAAGGCGGCACCGATGGCGTTGGCCCGTGACCGCATAACCATCAGCCCCATCCCTGTGCACGCAGAACGGGCCTTTTTAATGTCAAATCCCACGCCATCGTCCTCGACCGCAAGCACAAGCTGCCCCTCGTCCATCTCCCAAACGATCGAGACCGAACCGGCCTTGGCATGGTGCAAGGCGTTTCCCAGGGCCTCCTGGGCAATACGGTACAACTGATAGGCAGCCTGGTCGCCGGGCGCTTCGAGTGCATCCTGGATCCGGCGTTCGATGTGAAGACCGCCATCGGCCTCCGCGCCACGCGCCAGGGCATCGATGGCGGTGGCAAACCGCGCGGCCTTCAGACCGGGCGGCAGCAATCCGTGCATGATGGCATAAAGGGTACGAACGGCGCGGTTGGCCTGGAGGCCGATCACCGCGACTCGGGCCGCCGCTGTTGAATCGCGGCCCACCAGCAAGTCTTCGAGGATGGTCGCCTCGAACTCCAGGCTCTTCAGATCCTGGCACAATCCATCGTGCAGTTCCTGGGCGAGTCTTTTTTGTTGGTACTCCGCAGAACGAATCAATTTTTCTTCCAACATCTTGCGGCCGGTCATATCGTGCACAAAAACCGCGATCAACCCACCGTCCATCCGAAGACGGCGGCAACTGACCGTCACCGCGATGACGGTGCCGTCTTTGCGCCGGTGAATGGTCTCGAATCGTTCGATACCCATGGTCATCGCCGTGTCTATGCTTTCGCCCTTCATTTGCGCGGACTGATGGACTTCGATGTCGCTGGTGTGCAGGTGGCGCATCTCATCGCGGCTGTATCCGGCCATCCGCGCGGCGGCCTCATTGGCTTCTATGATGCGGCCCTCATGGTTCACCAGCCAGAATCCGTCCATGGAGGTTTCAAGGATGCGGGCGTAAATCTGCTCATTGCAATCCTGGGCGGTAATCTCCCCGCGCAGGAAAAAGCCGCCGCTCATTTCGCCATCCTTTTTCATTTCAATCCATGCCCGCCATCGGTTGGCCAGAAAATCCGAAAAATGGTTCGACCGGCGGCATCGCTGGTCACGGCCACCGCGCCCCGATCCACCTCCACCGCCCCCAGAACCACCGGCAGGCCGAGTCCTCGACCGATGAATTTGGTGGTGTAGAAAGGATCGAAAAGCTTATCGACCTCCGTTTCGCAAATCGGGGTCCCGCTGTTGGCGACTTCCAAACATGCGTAACTGCCCGCCTGCGGCGCAAAATCGATGGGGAAAAGGTGCGCTTCATCAATTTGAGACCCGTCCAAAGTGCAGAGCCGGACCCGGATGAAGCCGCTTTCACAACCGATGGCCTCCCGGGCGTTGGTCAGCACATTGTTCAACACCTCCCGGACCCGTTCGGCACCGGCCAGAATGACCGGCCCGGAGTCGGGAAACTTGGCGGCCAGGGCAATGGTAGGCGGAAGAGCAAAACGCCATTCGGCTATCGTTTTTTGACAGACGGACGCCAGATCGACCGGTTCGGGCGGTGCCGGCATATGGCCCAGATAGGTGAGCATCGCTTCACCGATGCTTGTCGCCCGGCGCGCCGCACCGGCGGCTTCCTCCAGATAGGCCCCCGCCGCCGACCCCGGCGGCAGGACTTCTCCGGCAAGTTCCAGATTGCCCAAAATCCCCGCTAGATAATTGTTGAACTTGTGGGCGATGGCCGCAGCCATGCGCTCGAGGCTTTCGGTCTTTTGAATCTGCTGAATCCGCCGCTCCAGGTCCAAGCGCTCCTTTTGCATCCTGCGCCGTTCGGTAATGTCCCGGTTGACACCGAGGATTCCGGTGCAGTTGCCGCGAGGGTCGTACAACCAGGAAAGCCTGTCCTCCATCAATATCGTGTGCCCATCCTTGCAGCGGTATTCCAGTTCGACCGTATAGTTTTCCTGGGTCTGGTCGCCGCCGGCTCTTTGGGCTTCAAGCATTCCGGCGAACAAAAGCGCCGCCCTCTTGGCCGACTCTTCGGTATAAATCGCTTCCATGGGCTGGCGCCTCATCTCTTGGGGCGTGTAACCGAGCACCCCCTCAATCGAGGGGCTGACATAAATCAAATTCAGCGCCAAATCCCGTACCCAGATGATATCCCTGACGTTTTGGGCCAGAAGCCGGTACCGGGCCTCGCTTGCCCGAAGCATCGTTTCGGCCTGGCGGCGGGCCGTGATGTCGGTGCATGAACCGACGATGGCCACGGTACGGCCGTTTTCGACCACGGGGGCCTCGCGGATTTCCACCCATACGGGCCGCTTGTTTTTATGCCGCAGCTCCAACTCGTAGGGTGGCTGGGCCTGGCCGGAGTCGATGGCCTGTTGGCGGATCTCCATCCCCCTGACGTTGGCCGGGTTTTCGGTGATCAGTTCGGCCCATCTGGCCGTGGCTTCCTGGGGCGTGTAGCCGAAAATCTCCTCGACCTGGGGGCTGATGTAGGTCAGCAGCCGGTCCGGCGTATGGGTATAAAAGAGGTTGGTGCTGTGTTCCACGATATTGCGCAGTTGCTGTTCGTTTTGGGCCAGCTGGCGTTGAAGCCGATTGCGTTCGGATACGTCCTCCGTCAGCACCAGGTAGCCCGAGGGGCACCCCGTATCCGTTCGGCCCAAGGGCCGGATCTGCACATTCACGTCGATGGCGCCGGTTTTCGCCGTTCGAAACAAATCGGCTTGGCGGATCTGCTCAAAATCGAACCGGCGTTCATAGCTTATCGTTTGGCCTTTCGCTAATGCAGACGCTTTGCCTTCACCGACATTCGGACTGGAAAAAAGGTTGAATCCGGCAAGTTCCTCCGGGTCGACGATACCGAAGATGTCGATTGCGGCGCGGTTGATCATCGACAACCTGCCCCTTCGGTCGTGAAACGCGATACCGATGGGGGCATTTTCAAAGATGCGCCGGAAACGCTCTTCCGAGCGGCGCAGCTCGGTGATATCCGTTGCGGCGCAGACCACGAACTTGACCCGGCCGTTTTGATCCAGTTTCGGCGTTCTGGTAATTCGAATCAGACGCAGCTCGCCCTTGGCGTTGGGCATCCACGCTTCGGTTTGCAGCGCCCGCCCGCTTTGAAAAACCTCGGCGTTGACGGCTTTGCGCCCTGCGGCAACCTCTTTGGAAACGACGGCTTCCAGTTTCTTGTAGGCGATATCCCGGGGATGGCAACCTAGAAACGCGGCATGTGCGCGGTTGACGGCACCATAGGTTTCAAAGTCGGCCAGGTACCAGATCTGGGTGTCGATGGTGTCCAGCAGCAGGCGCCGCTCTTCGGACTTTTTTTGCAAGGTTGCCGATTGCGCCGCCTTTATTCTCTGTAAAGCGCGTTTGTAAATTTCCCTGCGGCCCAATCGCCGCACGCCGGTCGCGGGCCTTTCCTTTCCGCGCCCCATCGCTTGCCCGGGGCTGGATGCGGGACCCGGGTCGAAGGGGCGAGGCATCGCCGCGGCGCCACGGCCTTCGAGAAGCGCGCTTACCGTCTCAATGCCCGGCAGGTCCGGTCCGGCGACGATCAGCGCCGGCGGGACCTGCCGCGCCATGTGGGCAAGGGCCTGGGCCGCATCGGAAAAAGAAAACACTTTCAGCTCGGCGTTTTCCAGCAGGCGGGTCAAAAAATCGCGCCGGGGAATGTCGTTGATGACCATTACAGCGACAAGCGTAGAACGGCTGTCGGTTGGCTTCATGCGTTGGTGTTCTTATTTCAGCATCGCCCGATCCGCAGGGCGGATGATCGGCTGGGCTCCCTCACTCCCTCAGCACTTGTCGTACCTCGGCCATCATCCCCCTGAATGGTAAACGGCTCCCGGATAAAATGCACCGCTTGGTTCAAAACACTTTGGTGCGCGACCATTTCGTCCGTGTAGCCAGGCATATAGAGGACCTTTAGTGTCGGATGCTTTGCCGATATTCGGTTGAAAAGCTCTGCCTGCCGTTGATTGCGGCATGACCACACCGGTCAGCAGCAGGTGCAGTGCGCCCTAATAGAATTCTGCCAATACCAGGGACTCAATCCCTTTGCGAGCCACCGAAGCTGGATATCCCCGGCAAGTTAGAATTGCAAGCGTCAAATGGCGCACCTGCCCATCATCTGCAACCTGCAAAACGCCTTCGATACTTTTAGCATCGCTTCCAATGGATAGCTGATGCAAAACCAAAAGCGAACGAATCACCGACAATCGCCCCAAGGGATTATCCTAGGCATTGAATCATATAAGCAGGCCAATTACCTTAGGCCAACGGCGCCATTGCGGGCCACGGCCGGGTTGGAACGCCGGACAAGTCCGGCCATGCCACCTGGTGTTCGTTGAAGATTCCCTGGATGCGGCTGCCGATCCGGTCCGCCCGTTTCCGATCCGATTGGGTTGAGAGGCCCGGGAGCCTGTAGTATATTCCAAACCATCGGGATGCCCGTAATGAATCGCCAAAACGAATCGAGGCGGATGGATGAAACCGTTTTTCAAGGTGACCGAACTGGCCGAGGTCCTGGCGCTGGCCGGGCAAGTACGGCCGGTGGCCGTGGAACCCTGCCCTTTGGACCGAATCCTGGGCCGGGTGCTGGCCGAACCGATAACCGCAGACACCCCGGTTCCGCCCTTTGCCCGCACCACCATGGACGGCTATGCAGTGGCCGCGGCCAGCACCTTCGGGGCCTCGGAAGCCAACCCGGCCTATATCGAGGTGGTCGGCAAGGTGGCCATGGGACAAGTCCCGTCCCCGGCCGTCGGCCCCGGTGAGGCCATGCAAATCGCCACCGGTGGGATGCTCCCCCCCGGCGCCGACGCCGTGGTCATGGTCGAGCATAGCGGCATCCTGGACGAGACCACCATTGAAGTCTACCGCAGCGTCGCTCCGGGCCAGCACGTTATCGAAGCCGGTGAAGACCTGGCCCAGGGCGAGACCGCCCTGCCCGCCGGGCACCGCATGCGCCCCCAGGACGCGGGAATCCTGGCGGCCCTGGGCCGCACCGCGGTCAAGGTTTATACCCGGCCCACGGTGGGCATCGTCTCCACCGGCGACGAAATCGTGCCTGTGGACAGAAATCCGGCACCCGGCCAGATCCGCGACATGAATACCTACACCCTCTCGGATCTTGTCCGGCAGGCCGGTGCGGTGCCCAAAAGCTATGGCATCGTGGCCGACCAGCCCGGCAAGCTCAAGGCGGTCTGCCGCCAGGCGGTGGCCGAAACCGACATGCTTCTGGTCTCGGGGGGCAGCTCGGTGGGCATGCGCGACTACACGGTAGAAGCCTTCACCAGCCTGGACGAGGCCCAGATCCGGGTCCACGGCATCACCATCAGTCCGGGTAAACCGACCATCCTGGCTTTCTGCGGCCCCAAGCCGGTCTGGGGCTTGCCCGGCCATGTCACTTCGGCCATGGTGGTGTTCAGCGCCGTGGTACGCCCCTTTCTCGACAGGCTTTGCGGGGCTGCGGACAAAAGCCGCCCACCGATTCCGGCGCTGTTGAGCCGCAACATCGAATCGGCGGCGGGGCGGGTCGATTTCGTCAGGGTACGCCTGGTCAACCGCCAGGGAAAAACCTGGGCCGAGCCGATCCTGGGCAAATCCGGTCTGATCCGCACCATGACTCAGGCCGATGGACTGATTGCCATCGACATGAACACCGAAGGAATGGAACAGGGCGAACCTGTGGCGGTGCGTCTTTTTAACGCCGGTTCCTTTCAATGGGAGATGTGATGGATTTCAAGCGCAACATTTATCTGAAGAAAAAGTCCCTGACCGAGGCCCGGGACCTGATCACAAACCTGTTTCCCGAACCGCCCCATTGGCCGGTGGAAACCGTGGCGCCCCCAGAGGCGGTGGGCAGGGTGCTGGCCGCACCGGTATTTGCCCGGCGCTCTTCTCCCGGATTCCATGCGGCGGCCATGGACGGGGTGGCCGTGCGGGCCGCGGCGACTTTCGGCACGAGTGAAACCCGGCCCCGGCGTCTTGCCCTGGGCACGGACGCGGTCCACGTCAACACCGGCCACGTGATGCCTGAGGGCTTCGATGCGGTGATCATGATCGAGCAGGTCCAACCCATCGACGAGACCACCATCGAGATCCACGCCCCGGCCTTTCCCTGGCAGTACGTGCGCAAGATGGGCGAGGACATCGTGGCCACCGAGCTGCTTTTCGCCCGCCACCACAAGGTCACGCCCTACTGCGTCGGCGCGCTGATCTCCGGCGGGGTCTTCCAGGTGCCGGTGCGCAAACGGCCCCGGGTGCTGATCGTGCCCACCGGTTCGGAGCTGGTGGACTGGCGCGGCCCGCAAGAACCGGTGCTCGAACCGGGCCAGGTCCTCGAATCCAACGCCTACGTGCTGGCGGCCCTGGTTTCCGAGTGGGGGGGTGAACCGGTGCGCCACGACCGCTTGGTGGACGATCCGGCCCTCATCCAGGGGGTGGTGGGCGGCGCGGCGGCCCCGGATTCGGATATCGACCTGATCCTCACGGTGGGCGGATCCTCGGCCGGCTCGGCCGATTACGCCAAGACCGTGGTCTCGGCCCTGGGCGAGGTTTTGGTCCACGGAGTGACCATCATGCCGGGAAAGCCGGTGCTCATCGGCCGGGTGACCGGCAAGCCGGTCATCGGGATTCCCGGCTACCCCGTATCGGCCATCATCGCCTTCGAGCAGTTCGTCGTCCCCCTGATCCAGTCCATGCTGGCCCAGCCGCCCACGGCGCGGCCCACCTTGACGGTGGTTCCCACCCGCAAGATCCCCTCCAAGCTGGGGGTCGAAGAGTTCGTGCGCGTCAAGCTCGGCCAGGTGGGCGACCGGGTGGTGGCCACCCCCCTGCCCCGGGGGGCCGGGGCCATCACCTCGATTACCGAGGCCCACGGTATCATCCGCATTCCCAACCACAGCGAAGGCCTCGACGCGGACAAGCCGGTGACCGCCGAGCTGCTGCGCCCGGTCGAGTCGGTGCACAACACCATCGTGGTGGTGGGCAGCCACGACAACACCCTGGATCTTCTGGCCGACCGGATCCGCATCGACCACGGGGACCTGACCCTGAGTTCCAGCCACGTGGGATCCATGGGTGGCCTGATGGCCATCAAACGCGGGGTATGTCACGTGGCCGGCACCCACCTGCTCGACACCCGCACCGGCGGCTACAACGTGTCCTATATCCAACGCTACCTGGCCGGCATCCCGGTGCGCCTGGTGCATCTGGTGATGCGCGACCAGGGATTGATCGTCCCCAGGGGCAATCCCCAAAAAATCCGCAGCATCGAGGATCTGTGCCGCCCGGAGCTGACCTTCATCAACCGCCAGAGCGGTTCGGGAACCCGCATCCTGCTCGACTATCGCCTGGGCCAGCTCGGCATCGATCCGTCCGCGATCCGGGGCTATAGCGACGAAGAGTTCACCCATATGGCCGTGGCCGTGGCCGTGCTGGGGGGAACGGCCGACGTGGGGTTGGGCATCTACGCCGCGGCCCGGGCCCTGGATCTGGATTTCATTCCGGTGGTCACCGAGCAGTACGACCTTTGCATCCCCGAAGCTTTTTTCCACAGCCGGCCCATCGCAATCTTACTGGAAACCCTCCGCAGCGAGGCCTTTCAGCGGCAAGTGGAAGCCCTGGGCGGGTACAGCACGGCCCGCACCGGAGAGGAAATTTCCATCCCGTGAACGCCTACCGGCTCATCGAGCATACCGCCGATGCCGGAATCGAGGTAACGGCGCCGGATGCGCAGGCCCTGTTTATCGAAGCGGCCCGGGCCCTGTGCGATCTGCTGGCCACGGCCAAAGGCCCTTGCGACCGTATGGCCTGTGAGATAAGCGTGCAAGGTGCGGACTGGACCGATCTGATGGTCAACTGGCTGCGCGAACTGCTCTACCTGTTCAACGGGCGGGACCTGCTGGTGCGCCAGATCACCATTACCCGGCTTGACCCGCGACAGATTGCCGCCCGCCTGGCTTGCGATCGGGTCGACGGCCGGCGCCACGTTGTTGGCCACGAAATCAAGGCCGTGACCTACCACCAGGCACGGGTGGCGGCCGGCGCCGAAGGATGGCAAGCGCGGGTAATCTTGGATCTGTGATCCTGGGGCTGATCGCCGATTTGTCACTCATTAAGGAGGCCGTTATGGAAATCCGCAAGCTCGACGCCTTTCGCTGGGAGATTCCCCGCAGCGGGAGCATGCGGGTTCCCGGCCGGGTTTATCTCAGCGAGGCGTTGCTGGAAGATCTGCGCCAGGACGAAGCGATGCAGCAGGTGGCCAACGTGGCAAGCCTGCCGGGAATCGTGGGTGCCTCTTTGGCCATGCCGGACATGCACTGGGGCTACGGTTTTCCCATCGGCGGGGTGGCGGCCTTCGACTGGGACGAAGGGGTGGTCTCGCCCGGCGGGGTGGGCTACGACATCAACTGCGGGGTGCGCCTGGCCACCACGGCGCTGACCGAAGAAGAGGTGCGCCCGCGGCTTGAAAACCTGGCCGATGCCCTGTATCGCCGCATTCCCTGCGGGGTGGGGTCCATCGGACCGATCCACCTTTCGGTGGCCGAAGAAAAACAGGTCCTGCGCCAGGGAAGCCGTTGGGCCGTGGCCCAGGGACTGGGCAGTGACGATGATCTGGCCCGCACCGAGGACGGGGGCTGCATGGCCGGAGCCGATCCCGAGGCGCTGGGCGAACGCGCCCTGGAGCGGGGCCGCAAACAGCTCGGCACCCTCGGCTCGGGGAATCATTTCGTCGAGGTGGGGGTGGTGGACGAAATCTACGACGAGGCCGTGGCCGAGGCCTTCGGCTTGTTTGTATCCCAGGTGACGGTGATGCTCCACAGCGGGTCCCGTGGGTTCGGCTACCAGGTCTGCGACGACTTTTTAGCCGAGATGAACCGCCAGGCGCACCAGACGGGAATCGATCTGCCCGATCGGCAGCTGGTCTGCACGCCGATCCAGTCGCCCACGGGGCAACGCTACCTGGCGGCCATGGCCTGCGCAGCCAACTACGCCTGGGCCAACCGCCAGATCCTGATGCACCGCTGCCGCGAAGTGCTGGGCCGGGTCTTCGGCAAGGGGCCGGCGGCCATGGCCATGCGCCTGCTTTATGATGTATGCCACAACATCGCCAAAGAGGAGGTCCACACGGTCGAGGGACGGCCGCAGCGGGTTTGTGTCCATCGCAAGGGCGCCACACGGGCCTTTGCCCCGGGCCGCAAGGAATTGGGGCCGGAATTTCGCAGAATCGGCCAACCGGTGATCATCCCCGGCGACATGGGCACGGCCTCCTATGTCCTGGTGGGCACCGAGGGTGCCATGGCCGAGACCTTCGGTTCCACCTGCCACGGGGCCGGGCGGGTCCTGAGCCGCACGGCGGCCAAGAAAAAAAGCAGGGGCCGCGCCATTTACCGGGAACTGGCCGACCGGGGCATCCTGGTGCGCTGGACCGGCCGCGCGACCCTGGCCGAAGAGATGCCCGAGGCGTACAAGGACGTCTCGCAGGTGGTGGACGTGGTCCATGGGGCCGGCATATCGCGCAAGGTGGCGCGGTTGCGGCCCATGGCGGTGGTTAAAGGATAGTTGAACACGATGCAACCTTTTCAGGCAATCGTTTTGGGGATCGTGCAGGGGCTGACCGAATTTTTACCGGTCAGCAGCTCGGGGCACCTGGTCTTGCTGCAGCACCTTTTCGGCCTCACCGAACCGGCCCTGGTCTTCGATGTGGCGGTCCACGTGGGCACCCTGGCGGCGGTGCTGGTCTTCTTTCGCAAGGATGTGGCGGCCCTGATCGGGGCTGTTTTCGGTTTTGCCGGCCGCTGGCTCGGCCGGCGCGCCAGTGTCGGGGAGCTGTGGCAGGATCCGAACCTGAAGCTGGCCGCCTTGATCGTCATCGGCTCGATTCCCACGGCAATCATCGGACTGGTCTTTCACGAGGTGGCCGACCGGCTTTTTTCCTCCATCCGCCTGGTGGGCCTGGCCCTGCTGATCACCACCGGCCTGCTGCTGGCCACCCGCTGGAGCCCGCAGCGCAACCGCACCGCCATGGACTTCGGCGCCCTGGCGGCCATGGCCATCGGCACGATCCAGGGGGTGGCCATCATTCCGGGCATTTCACGTTCCGGGGCCACCATCGCGCTGGGCCTGATTCTGGGGCTGAGCCGCGACACGGCGGCCCGCTTTTCATTTCTACTTAGCATTCCGGCCATTTGTGGCGCAGCCCTGCTATCGGCCAAAGACCTGATCAGCGGCAACATCCCGCTGGACCTCGTGGTCCTGGGAACGGCGGTTTCGGCCCTGGTGGGCTACAGCGCCCTGTGGATGCTGGTCATGATCGTACGCCGGGGCCGGCTCCATCTCTTCGCCCCCTACTGTGCCCTGGTCGGCCTGGCGGCTTTGCTGGTCTGAACCCGACACATTTTGCATTTTACCGAGAATTGCCCCCGTTATAACCCCGGCTTGCCCAACCGGAGCCAGGGTGTTAAAAGCCGCGGATGGCCCGTTTCGATCTTAAAGTCTTCGCTACGCTTTTCTTTGCGCTTTTCACCGTCGTTACCGGGGTGGGCATCGTGGTCCCCCTGCTGCCGGTCTACGCCCATTCCCTGGGAGCCGGCGGTCTGTATATCGGCCTGATCTTCGGGGCCTTCTCCCTTTCACGCACCGTACTGCTGCCATATTTCGGCCGCTGGTCGGACCGCCGCGGCCGGCGCCCCTTTATCCTGGCTGGCCTGGCGGCCTATGCGGTGATCTCCCTGGCCTTTATACTCTCGAACAGTGTCGGCGGCCTGATCACCATCCGCTTTGTCCAGGGCATCGCCTCGGCCATGATGATGCCGGTGATCCAGGCTTATGCCGGCGACATCACCCCTGAGGGGCGCGAAGGCGTCACCATGGGGCTGTTCAACATGGCCATGTTCCTGGGGCTGAGCCTCGGCCCGGTTCTCGGCGGGCTGATCAAGGACCGCTTCAGTCTCGCAGGCGCCTTTTGCGCCATGGGCCTGCTATCGCTGGCCAGCTTTATTTTTTCCATGATTTTTCTGCCCCCCACGGCCCGTGAACATGCCATGCAGCGGTCCCGCCCCGCGGCGCCTTGGCGCGGGCTCATCGCCGACCGGGGAATCAGCGGCCTTTTTATCTTCCGCTGGGCTTACGCAGCCTGCATCGGGATCATGTGGGGCTTCCTGCCGGTGCTGGCCGACCGCGATTTCGGCCTGTCCAGCATGGCCATCGGCGTTCTGGTGGTCCTCGGCGTATTTATCAGCGGGTTGATGCACCTGCCCATGGGCTTTGCGGCCGACCGGGTGGGCAAACGCCCGATGATGATCGTGGGGGGCATCCTCATCGGCAGCGGGATGTTTCTTTTTTACCCCGCCACCTCTCAGGCGGCCCTGTTCTTGGCCAGCATCCTGGTGGGCCTGGGCGGCGGCATCTCCATGCCGGCCCTCATGGCCGTAGCCGTGGTCAAAGGAAACCGTGCGGATGCCATGGGATCGGTGATGAGCCTGATCACCATGGCGCACAGCCTCGGGATGCTCTGTGGATCTTTAGTCGCCGGAATCATGATGGATCTGGTTGCGCTGCGCTTCGCCTTCCCCCTGGGCACGGTCCTGATGGCCGCCGCAACCCTCTTTCTGCTGCTGGTACCGGACCGGAACCTGCCCGGGGGCCAATGTCTCCTCCCGCCGCCCATCGAACCCTGAATTGCCGCACCGTTCTTATCGCCATACCCAACTTCCGGCTTTGCCTCGCAATAATGCATCGAGAATCGGCGCTCGCCGGTATGGGGCGCCGCCGACCACTTCCGTCTCACTTCACCGGCAATTGCCGGACTTTTTTTCTATCCTGAATAGGTATTTAAAAAAAGATCTTGACTATAGTTCGTGTCGATACTATCTATGCGAATAATGTCAGTACGAAACTGACCTGGCGATGTGGCATGAAACCTTCTATAAACAGATTATATAGTCTTTTAACAATGCCACAGGGCATCTTTCAGGATCATTTTTGGTTAAATTGCTAACAGTTCGTATTCTATTAAAATGACCTGAGCGTCCCGGTTCGCGCACTTACCGTTTCACCTGCCTCGTGTCTCTTCATCCGAGATCCTTTCTGAGGCATTGGTTTTTGTCGAGATTGCTCGATCCGACGAAGACATTACCCGGGACCACGCCCGATCGCACGAAGCACAGGCACCCGTTGTTTAAAATATATTGACCGCTTTAGGTGCAGGCATGAAGCCGCACAAAAGCGCTTTTCTGCCGCGGTGCGTCCGGTTTCAAAGCCTGTGGCAGGGATGGAATCATGGCGTTAACAATCAGAATCAAGGAGTTTGCTGCATGCTGATGGCTCGCAAAGAAGACTACAAGGTCGCCGACATCACCCTGGCCGGGGCCGGCCGCCGGGAGATAGAGATTGCCGAAAAGGAAATGCCCGGCCTGATGGCCACCCGGGCCAAGTACGGACCGCAAAAACCCCTGGCCGGGGTGCGCGTCATGGGCAGCTTGCACATGACGATCCAGACCGCGGTGCTCATCGAAACCCTGGTCGAACTGGGCGCCAGCGTACGCTGGGCCTCGTGCAACATCTTTTCCACCCAGGACCAGGCCGCCGCGGCCATCGCGGCCCGGAACATTCCGGTCTACGCCTGGAAGGGTGAAACCCTGCAAGACTACTGGTGGTGCACCCTCAAGGCCATGACCTGGCCTGACGGCAGCGGCCCCCAGCTGATCGTGGACGACGGCGGGGACGCCACCTTGCTGATGCACCGGGGCTACTCCGCCGAAAAGGACCCGGCGATCCTGGATGTGCCCACCGACAACCCGGAGCTTTCCATCATCAACGGCCTGCTCAAGGATTTGCAGCAAGAAGATCCCGCCTTCTGGCAGCGCCACGTGGCCGGGTGGAAGGGGGTCTCGGAGGAGACCACCACCGGGGTGCACCGGCTCTACCAGATGATGGAGCGCGGCGAGCTGCTCGTGCCGGCCATCAACGTCAACGACTCGGTGACCAAGTCCAAGTTCGACAACATCTACGGGTGCCGCCACTCGCTCACCGACGGGATCAAGCGGGCCATGGACGTGCTCATTTCAGGCAAGACGGTGATGATCTGCGGCTACGGGGACGTGGGCAAGGGCAGCGCCGAGGCCATGCGCAACGAGCGGGCCCGGGTGCTGGTCAGCGAAGTGGACCCGATCTGCGCCCTGCAGGCCTGCATGGCCGGGTTCAAGGTCTGCACGGTGGAAGACGCCCTGCCGCTGGCCGACATCTATGTGACCACCACGGGCAACTGCGACGTGATTCGCGCCGAGCACATGGCCAAGATGAAGGACCAGGCCATCGTGTGCAACATCGGCCATTTCGACAACGAGATCCAGGTGGGCAGACTGCGGGCCTGGCCCGGGGTCCGGGTCGAGCAGATCAAGGGGGCCGAGTGCCCGGTGCACCGGTTCACCTTTGCCGACGGGCACGCGATCTATCTTCTGGCCGAAGGAAGGCTGGTCAACCTGGGCTGCGCCACGGGGCATCCGAGCTTCGTGATGAGCAGTTCGTTCACCAACCAGACCCTGGCCCAGATCGACCTGTGGCGCAACCGGGAGCGGGCCGTGGGGGTCTACCGTCTGGGCAAGCGGCTTGACGAGGAGGTGGCCCGGCTGCACCTGGCGCATTTGGGGGCCCGGCTGACGCGCATAACCCAGTCCCAGGCCGACTATATCGGTGTGCCGCCGGACGGCCCCTACAAACCGGAACATTACCGCTATTGAAAGGAGGTCGACGATGGAAGCAGAAGGCATGGTGATTCATTTCCCCGAGATGGACAAGATCAAACAGGGACTGGAGTACTTCATCGTGGATCGCGACGGGATCAAAGAGAAGATCCTTTTCCACGACTACGACAAGATCTACGAAATCCCAGGGCTCTACGAGCACCTTTTCTACGAGCGCTACCAATGCAATTCCCCGGAAGTGGTCTGTTCGCTGCTCCAGGAGCAGATGGGCGAGCCGGATGAAGACACAGAGGCGCTTTCGGTGCTGGATATCGGCGCCGGCAACGGGATGGTGGCCGAGCAGTTGGTCGGCATGGGCGCCGAATCGATCGTGGGCATCGACATCATCGAAGAGGCTCGGGATGCTGCGGTGCGCGACCGGCCGGGACTGTATGAGGATTACCACGTAATCGATCTGACCGATCCGCCGTCCGAAGTGGATCAATCGCTGCAGCGCCGGGATTTCAACTGCATGACGGTCGTCGCGGCCCTCGGTTTCGACGACATTCCGCCCCAAGCCTTCGCGGCCGGCTACAATTACATCGCCCCCAACGGATGGGTGGCCTTCAACATCAAGGAAGATTTTATCGACACAAAGGACTGTTCGGGATTCCGTTGTCTCATCGAACGGATCACCGATGCCGACCTGTTCGAGATCCAGATCAAGCACCGCTACCGGCACCGGTTGTGCCAGGATGGCCGGCCGCTTTTCTATTGGGCCGTTATCGGCCGCAAACTCGAAGACATCCCCGACAATATGCTTGCAGGCCTTGCCTGACCGTAACAACCAGAAAAGGAGACTATCGATGAAAGCCCAAAAAAAGCCGTCATACTTGTTTACATCCGAATCGGTGACCGAAGGGCATCCCGACAAGGTGGCCGACGCCATTTCAGACAGCGTCCTGGATGCCATCCTGGCCCAGGACCGCCGCAGCCGCGTGGCCTGCGAGACCCTGGTGACCACCGGGATGGTGTTCATCGGCGGGGAAATCACCACCGACTGCTACGTCGACATCCCCCGCGTGGCCCGGGACACCATCGCACAGATCGGCTACGACTCTTCGGACATGGGATTCGATCATAAAACCTGCGCCGTCACCACCAGCATCGACCAGCAGTCGCCCGATATCGCCCAGGGAGTCAATACGCAGGAGGGACTTTTCAAAGAGCAGGGGGCCGGTGACCAGGGCCTGATGTTCGGCTACGCCACGGACGAAACCCCCGAATTGATGCCCATGCCGATCATGTTCGCCCACAAGCTGACCCAACGGCTGGCCGCGGCGCGCAAAACCGGAGTCCTCGATTTCCTGCGGCCGGACGGCAAATCCCAGGTCACCATCGAGTATGTGGACGGCAGGCCGCGGCGCGTGGATACGGTCGTCGTCTCGACCCAGCACACCCCGGAGATCGGCCATAAGGAGCTCGAGGCACAAATTTTGCGCGAGATCATCAAAGAAACGATCCCGGCCGGAATGCTGGACGCCAAGACCCGCTACTTTGTCAACCCCACGGGCCGCTTCGTGGTCGGCGGTCCCATGGGCGACTGCGGGCTGACCGGGCGCAAGATCATCGTCGACACCTACGGCGGCCAGGGGCGCCATGGCGGTGGCGCCTTTTCCGGCAAAGATCCTTCCAAGGTGGATCGAAGCGCTTCGTACATGGCGCGCCATATCGCCAAGAACGTTGTCGCCGCAGGCCTGGCCCGCCGCTGTGAAGTTCAGGTGGCCTATGCCATCGGCGTGGCTGAACCGGTCTCACTGCTGGTCGACACCTTCGGCACGGGCGCCATCGACGACGAGGCCATCCGCGACATCCTGCTGGACGTCTACGACCTGCGGCCGGCCGCGATCATCGAATATCTCGATCTGCTGCGCCCCATCTACGCCAAAACGGCGGCCTACGGCCATTTCGGTCGCAGCGAACCGGAGTTTACCTGGGAAAAAACGACCCGGGCCGAGGAAATCCGCCGGGCGGCTTGAGCACGCCCGCGGGCAAGCCTCGAAAAAACCGTTCATCCAGCCTTTCAAGCGCCGTCGCCGGGTCACCGGCGGCGGCGCTTTTTGCAGCGACCGGTCCAAACGCGCCGAGCCCGCCGTCGGTCTTGGGCGATCTTGCAGCAGGGCACTTTTCCCAATTCTTCGATGCAGTTGAATGATGCACGGGGCTTGTAATTGCATCGCCGTAGGGCTATGAAACAATCTGTTTACCCCACCGCCTAAGGATGCCATGAAGTTCTTGCCGCAAACCATTCGCATGCAGATCGTCACCGCCTTTCTGGTCTGCTTTGTCGTTATGGCGGCCATCATCGCCCTTAACGACCGCAACTTCCGGCGCCTTTCCCATTCCATGCAGTTTTTCGAAGTGGCCCAGGAGCTCAACAGCACCATCCTCGAAATGCGCCGCTACGAGAAAAACTATTTTCTCTACCGCCAGCGCTTCAACTACGAAGAGGCCATCACCTATACCAACCAGCTTGCCGTGACCCTGGAGCGCGAGCGCGAAAGCCTCGCCGAGGCCATCGGCAAGGAAAACCACCAGCGCTTCGTTCAGAATGTCCAAGACTACATAGACCTGATGACCCGTCTGGGCCGCAGCGACTGCGACGGCGGACGCTGCGCCGATCTGGAGGTGCAGATCCGCGGCGTGGGCCAGAACCTGGTGCTGCTGGCCGACCAGTTGTCGGCCACCGAGCGCCGGGCCATCGACACCCTGCTGCGCAAGATGGTGCCGCTGCCCCTGATGAGCCTGCTGGCGCTGGTGAGCCTGCTGGCCTTCGTGATCTTTTTTATCGGCGAACGGGTGGTGCGCCCCCTGGCCCGCATCACCCGCGAATCGGAGGCCGTGGCCCGCGGCGCCTTCGAGCAGATCACCGCCTACGGGGGGCACAAGAATGAAATCCACCACCTCGTGGCCGCCATCAACCGCATGATGCGCGAACTGGAAAAACGCCAGGCCCAGCTCGTCCAGTCGCGCAAGATCGCCTCCATCGGCACCCTGACGGCCGGCATCGCCCACGAGATCAACAATCCGATCAACAACATCTCGCTGATCCTCGAATCGCTGATCGAGGACGGCGACCGCATGCCGGACGAAGAACGCCGCCGCCTCTATCAGGACGCCATGGACCAGGCCGACCGGACCAGCGAGATCGTCAAAAACCTGCTGGAGTTTTCCCGGGCGAGCCATCCGAGGATGGAAACGGTCAATCTGGAGGAGCTTGTCGACAAGACCATCCGGCTGATCGGCAACGAGATGCGCCTGCACAACATCCGCCTGGTCAAACAGATCACCCCGGACCTGCCGCAGATCTACCTGGACAAGGGAGGCATGCAGCAGGTGCTGCTCAACCTGTTCATGAACGCCATCCAGGCCATGAACGACGGCGGTTCGCTGCAGGTGACGGTGGCCAAGGCGCCGTCAGGCCATGAGATCCGCATCGAAGTGGCCGACACGGGCCCGGGCATCGGGGCCGAGATCATCGACCGGATCTTCGACCCGTTTTTCACCACCAAGAAAGAAGGGGTGGGCACCGGGCTGGGGCTTTCGGTGAGCTACAGCATTATCAAGAAGCATGGCGGCCGCATGGAGGTCGACAGCAGTCCCGCCCAGGGGACCCGCTTTTCGATCTACCTGCCCATGGCCGCAACGGCCACCACCCCCGGCCTTGAATATACTCCGGAGATCGGCTGAGACCCCATGGCCCCGTTTCGCATCGCCGTAGTCGACGACGAACCCATCGTATGCCGCGAAATCAAGCGGGGCCTGGTCAAAGACGGCCACGAGGTGGAGACCTTCGGCGATGCCGAAACGGCCCTCAAACGCATCGAGACCCTCGCTTTCGACCTGGTCCTGTGCGACCTGCGCCTGCCGGGCGCCAGCGGCCTCGACCTGCTGCACGCGGTGCGCCGGCGCAATGCCAAAAGCGAGGTCATCCTGATCACGGCCCACAGCAGCATCGATTCGGCCATCGAGGCCATCCGCGCCGGGGCCTTCCACTACGTTACCAAACCGGTGAAGATGGCCGAACTGCGCCTGCTGGTCAAACGGGCCCTGGACAAGGTCTCGCTGGTCAAGGAGACCGCGGCGCTCAGGGATGCCCTGTTCGCCCAGAAACGGCCGCCGGAGATCATCGGCAACAGTCCGGCCATGATGGCCGTCTTCCGGATCATCGACAAGGTGGCCCCCCTGGACTGCAACGTGCTGATCCAGGGCGAAAGCGGCACCGGCAAGGAGATGGTCGCCCGGGCCCTGCACCAGCGCAGCCCGCGGCGCGAGGCGCCTTTTGTTTCCTTCAACTGCGGCGGGTTCAGCGAGGAGCTGATCACCAACGAACTGTTCGGCCACGAAAAAGGCGCCTTTACCGGCGCGGCCGAAACCAAGATCGGCCTGCTGGAAGCGGCCCACCAGGGATCCCTCTTTCTCGACGAAGTCTGCGAAATGCCCCTGAGCATGCAGGTCAAGCTGCTGCGCTTCGTCGAGGAGCGCACCCTGCTGCGCGTCGGCGGCCTCAAACCGGTGCCGGTGGACGTGCGCCTGGTGGCGGCCGGCAACCAGGACTTCAAGGAGCTGGTGCGCGCCGGGCGATTTCGCGAAGATCTCTACTACCGGCTCAACGTGGTGGGCATCGATCTGCCCCCCCTGCGCGCTCGGCCCGACGACCTGCCCCTGTTGATCCGCCACTTTCTGCAAAAGTACGCCCGCGCCTTCGGCAAGACCGTCAGCGGAGCCTCGGGCGAGGTACTCGATATCCTGTCGCACTACCCGTTTCCGGGCAATGTGCGGGAGTTGGAAAACATCATCGAGCGGGCCGTGGCCCTGTGCGATGAGCCGGAAATCACCCCCCGGGACCTGCCGTCCGACCTGCAGCAGCTTTCCATGAGCCGCCTCGACCCCCAGGCCTGCCTATCGCTGGCGGACAGGGAAAAAGAGCATATCCGGGAAGTGCTTGCCAAGACCGGCCGGCGCAAAACCCTGGCGGCCGAAATCCTCGGGGTGCCCCGCACCACCCTCTGGCGCAAGATGAAGCGCTACGGCCTGGACTGAGCGCCACGCCACCCCCTCCGGCGTTGGCTGGACAGCCCCAGCGTTACATATTGCAACGCAACGCCATATCCAATTAAAATATTTGCACATTTTTCGGAAACCGAACCACCGGAATTCCGGCGCCGTTTCATTCCGGAACATTCCCTGCCGCCACCCTTCCCGCCAAAAAACTTATCATACTGTTTTTTTTGCCCATATCCCATCTGGCACGCATATTGATTAGGATTGTTGCCGCAACCAGATGAGCTTCGGGAAAGGGCGCCATGTTCCGCAAAAAGATACTTATCCCCCTGGCCGCCAACGGCTGGAACCTCAACGGTGTTCACTATGCCCTGGCCTTGGCCGAGCGCATCGGGGCGCGGATCTATATCCTGCAGCAGCACACCGCCACGCAGCCACAAAATTCCCGGCTGTCCTGGTTTGAAACAGCGCTCAAGGAACTGATCAGCGGCGCCCGGCAGGCAGGTCTGGAGGTCTCCCATCACATCACCGGCAACGGGCTGGCGGCCGAAATCGTTGCCATGGAACGCCTGGAGGGCATCGACGTGCTGGTTCTCAACGCCGACGACGAGATCTGCCGGCACCTCCTGCGGCAAATCAAACCCCTGGTTGCCAGCCAGATCATCGAGGTACGGGGCAAAAACCACATCAGCTATCTAGGAAAGGAAGAGAACCGCGATGGCCATCATCATGATTTCGAGTCGGTATCAGGGCGGCGGGCCACAGCTGGCGCAAGAGTTGGCCCGCAAGACCAACTGGCCAGTGCTCAGCCGGGAACAGCTTCAGGAAGAGGCCCGCAAGGCGGGGATCAGGGTGGGTCGTCTTGAAACGGCCATGATCAAAAGCCCGGGCAGTTCCGAAAAGCTGGCCCGGGAAAGGAATCTCTACCTGGCCTTTCTCACCGCGGCCCTCTGCGATGCTGCCGGCCAGGGCAACATGATCTACACCGGGCGCGCCGGGCACCTGCTGCTGCCCGGCGTCAGCCACCGGCTGCGGGTCGGGCTGACGGCCCCGCTGGCCGGACGGATCCAGCGCACGGCCCAGGCCCTGAAGATCACCCCGGACAAGGCCGAAACCCACCTTACCCAGCTCGACGAAGATATCGACAAATGGATCCGCTACATCCACCATGAAAACGGCGGGGACCCGGGCCAGTTCGACGCCTTTTTCAACCTGGAGACCCTGGGGTTATCCAACGCGGCCGGCCTGCTGTGTGAAATGGCGACCCTGCCCGATTTCCAACCCACGCCGGCCAGCATGGCGTTGCTGGCCGACCAGCACCTGGCTGCCCGGGCCAGGCTGCGCCTGGCCCGCGACGATCGCACCCAGACAGCCGACCTGAACGTGCAGGCCGACCAGGGCGTGCTCACCGTCACCTATCCCCCACATCAGGAAGCCCTGAGCCGTCACATCCCCCAGGTCCTGACCGATCTGCCCGACTGTTCCGGCATCCAGTGCACCATGGCCGAAACCAACATCCTCTGGGTTCAGGAGCGTTTCGATCCAGAGGCGGAAAATTTCAAGCAGTTGATCACCCTTTCCCAGCGCTGGGGTGCAGCCCTGGAGTTGATGCGCCTGCTGCCCGCCGATGCACCGGCAGCCGAGAATACCGATGCGCAAAGGCCTGTTGCCAACTTTGGCCACCAGCACTGTTCCATGGCCGGCGACGGCGGGGTCGAGGACGACGAACCGGGCGCCGAGCGCAACGACGGTGGCCTGAGCCGCACCGAGGAAGCCCTGCTGCGTCTGGGCCGCTGCGGCGGCCGGCACACGGTCTGCGGCGGCGCGGACAAGATCCTGGAACGGGTCAACCACCATGGACGCTATTCCCTGGTGGTCATCGGCGACATGTTCCTGGCCAAGGGCCGGTCTACCCGCACCCGCCAGACCCGCGAACTGGCCCTGGGGATCCGCGACCGGCTCAAGGCCCCGGTGATCACCGCCGACGAACTCAAGTCGCGCTTTCTGTTCGGCAAGCGCCAGGCCTTCACCCTGGTCGGCTATCTGGCGCTCACGGTCCTGGCCTACATACTGGTGTTGACGCACCAGAAGCCGGTCCTCGATTTTCTCAGCGGCCCCTTCCACCAGGCCCACAAGTGGATCGCCCCGCTGGTCATGGTCGTCTTCATTCCCCTGATCGCCTACATCTACGGCACCGTCACGGGACTGGGACTGAAGATCATCAACATCGACTAACCGTTACTCATCGCTCAGGGAGGCAGGCATATGCACGAATTGCTCACCATGCACTATATCCACATCGACCTGATGGTCGGCCTGCAGGTGGTGCTGATCGGCTTCATCGGCGGCATCCTCAGCGGTTTCATCGGCAGCGGCGGGGCCTTCTTCATGACCCCCGGCATGATGAATCTTGGCGTCGGCGGCGTGATGGCCGTGGCCAGCAACATCACGCATAAATTCGGCAAGGCCATGGTCGGCTCGCGCAAGCACGCCGCCGCCGGCAACGTGGACAAGAAACTGGCGGCCTACATGCTGGTCACGGCCGTCATCGGCATCCAGATCGCCGTGGCCATCAACAGCTACCTCTTCCACGGCGGCGGCGACGCCCACGGGGCGGCCACGGGCGACGGCGCCAATCTGTACATCAGCCTGGTCTTCGCCCTGATTCTTTCGGTGGTGGCCGTCTCCATGCTGCGCGACGTGCTCAAATCCAACGGCGACGGCGGGCCTTCGATGAAAATCGCCGACGCCCTGGCGCGGATGAACATCCCCCCGGTGATCCACTTCGAAACGGCCGACACCGATGTCAGCCTCTGGGTGCTGATGGCGGTGGGCATCGCCACCGGTTATCTGGCCGGCACCATCGGGGTGGGCGGCTTCATCGGGGTGCCGGCCATGATCTACGTCTTCGGCGTGCCCACGGCGGTGGCCACGGGCACCGAACTGTTCCTGGCCCTGTTCATGGGCGCTTACGGCGCCCTGAGCTACACCTACCAGGGGTTCGTGGACCTGCGCCTGACCATGCTGCTCTATCTGGGCTCGCTGGTGGGCATCCATCTGGGCGTCTACGGGGTCAAGGTCGTCAACGAAAAATATATCCGCGTGGTCACGAGCCTGATCATCCTGCTGTGCGTTTTCAGCCGGGTCATCGCCATCCCGGTCTACCTGCGCCATCTGGGATTTATCAGCTATACGCCGGGCTGGGACGTCTACCTCAACGGCGCCAGCAAGTTCTTTCTTTTTGCCAGCGGCATCAGCGGCGCCCTGGTCATTCTGACCAAGGTGGTGCACATCTACCGCCAGCGCCGCAAGATCCAGAAAACCCTTTTAATCGTCCGCGAACCCGGCACCCAGACGCCGGCAATCGAGGCCAAAGCGGCCTGAAGCGCCGGTAAAAGACCGGGCAGGGACCGAGGAGGATCACATGAGCAATCACTGCGACATTCTGATCGTGGATGACGAACCGATCGTCGGCGAACGGCTGCAATCCTTTCTGACCCGCGACGGGCACCGGGTCGAGACCTTTACCGATCCGGCCGCCGCCATCGAGCGGATCGAGGCCAAGGCGTTTGACATCGTCATCAGCGATATCCGCATGGGACAAATCGACGGTCTCGAAGTGATGGAAAAGGTCTTCGAAAAGACGCCACAGGTCAAGTTCATCATGATCACCGGATATGCGACCCTGGAGCTGGCCCGTGAATCGCTGACCAAGGGCGCCTTCGACTTTATCGCCAAGCCCTTCAAGCTCAAAGAGATCCGCAAAACCATCCAGCGGGCCTCCGAAGCCCTGCACCCGGTGCAAGCGTCCGCGGCGCTGCAAGGTGCCGCCCTTTGACCCCCATGGGCCGGCCGCCGGCCGGCCACAGGAGCCACGGCCATGCAAATTCATAAAAGCCCCATGGAAAAGATCCTCAAGCAGATGGAGGATGACACGGTCATCACCAATCCCAAGGATCGCACGGCCTCCCTGCTGCGCAAACTCGCCTTCCTATGGGCGCGCTGGACGGATCGTCGCCGCAACGGAGCCTCCCCACCCTGAACCGGGCGCCTTGCGGTTGAGCAGCATTATCCCGCCATTTTCCAGGCCTGCGCCCTTCAAACGCAAAAAGGGGGATCGCCGATCCCCCTTTTTTGCGCTTCAGCCAGGGATGTTTTCAGCTCAATGCCAGCAGGCGCCGCGGCCGCCCCAACCGTGGTGCAGTCCCCGGCCGTATCCTCTGCCATGGCCGGCTTCGGGGCCGATGCGGCGCATCTCGAAGCGATGGGCCATGCGCCCGGGACCCCATCCCGGGGCTCTACCTTCCTCATAGCGCGGAGAGTCGAAATTGGCATAGCCCATTTGCCGCCCGCCTCCGTATGGACTGGCCAGGGCGATGCCGGAAAGGCCCACCAGGGCGATGACAGCGGCGGCCAGAATGGCTCGGATGACGTGATTCTTCTTCATGACAACCTCCTTTGGGTTTTTCTTATACGTTCCGTCCAGTGGTGTTTCATTGTCGTCAACTTCCCGTAGAGCAACCGGTGTGCCAAACAGCCTAAAATAATTACAACGGATTGAATTTACATAAATATCATGGAATACCAAGGAGGCGATGGAGAAGAGTTGACCGAAGATCAGGCGTGTAGAAAATACCCGCTTTTTAAAAAAGCTGCGCACCCGGGTTAAAAGTATCCAGGGTAAGCCCCAGCAAAACGACGCGTTTGCAGGAGGGGGCCGAGTTTTTCGGGCGGACGCGAGGGTTATCCCCGGGTCGCCGTTTTACGCGCGAAGTCTCTCTTTCATTTCGTCATGTTGCCGGAGTTGGTTTTTTCCATAATGCCGGTTTTACGACCACCGTCAGCCTCCCGGCCTCCCCCGCCGCTCGGGTGCGCAAACTCAGACCCAAGGCCGCCTAAGCCGCGACACTGGCTCGGAGCGTTGACCGATGGTTGCACAGAAAGAGAACATCTCTTGATTTTACCGAAAATTACTGTCTGCCCGGACGACCCGATTGCCTAACCCACCCTTTATCCGGTATATGTTTCCTCCGTTACCGGCAGCCGTCCAAAATCAATACACCCTTTGCCGCTCAAACGATGCCACAACCACTTACCGGCGCCATCAGCGAATCGATCCGCGGGATCGTCGACCGGGTGACCTTCCACAATCCGGACAGCGGCTGGTCCGTGCTGCGGGTCGTTCCCTTTAACAACCCGCTGCAGCAGGAAACGGTGATCGTCCACCAGACCAAGGTCTTTGCCGGCGCCACGATGGAATTTCACGGGGCCTGGACCGTAGATCCCAAATACGGCCGCCAGTTCAGGGCCACCTCAGCGGTGGAAAAAAAGCCGGCCTCGGCCGCGGCCCTGGAAAAATACCTCGGCTCCGGCCTGATCAAGGGGGTCGGCCCCAAAACGGCCCGCAAAATCGTCCAGCACTTCAACGAAAAGACCCTGGATGTCTTTGAAGCAGAGATCGACAGGCTCACCGAGGTGCCGGGCATCGCCGCCAAGAAGCTCGCCATGATCCGCGAGGCCTGGACCGAACACCGCGCCATCCGGGATGTGATGATGTTTCTCCAGTCCCATGGGATCAGCACCCTTTTCGCCGTGCGCATCTACAAGCAGTACGGCGACCGGGCCATCACCCTGGTCACCGAGGATCCTTACCGGCTGGCCAACGACATCTACGGGATCGGCTTTTTTTCCGCCGACCGGGTGGCCCAGAGCATCGGGCTCGAAAAGGATAGCCCCCAGCGGATCATGGCCGGCATCCGCCATGTGCTGGCCGCGGGCAGGGAGTTCGGCCACTGCTACCTGACCCTTTCCCAGATCGAGGCCCAGACCGGCCAATTGATCGAACTGGACATCGGCCAGCGGCTGCCGGCACTCCTTTTACAGATGGAAGAAAGCGGGCTGTTGAAGGTTCGCGAGATCAGCACCCCCGACGGCGCGACGGCAACCGCTTACTATGCCAAGTCCTTGTATTTCGACGAACTTTACGTGGCCCGCAAACTGGTGGACCGGGGCGGCGTGCCGCCGGTGGCCCCCGAAAAGATCGAGCGCTGGCTGGATCGGTTTGGCAGGCGGCAGAACTTTTCCCTCGGCGAAGAGCAGGCCGCAGCGGTCAGGGGGATCGTGGGCGAAAAATATGCCATCCTCACCGGCGGTCCCGGGTCGGGTAAGACCACCACCACCCTGGTGCTCGTCAGACTGCTGGAGGCCATGGACCGCAAGGTGATCCTGGCGGCCCCCACCGGGCGGGCCGCCCAGCGCATGATGGACGTGATCGGCAGGGAGGCCAAGACGATTCACCGGCTGCTGGAGTGGAAAGGCGGGCAATTCAGCCGCAACGAGGAGAACCTGCTGGCGGTCGATTTTCTCATCATCGACGAATCCTCCATGCTGGACATCAGCCTGACCGCCTCGCTGCTCAAGGCGGTCCCCGGCCAGAGTCAGGTCCTTTTCATCGGGGATGCGGACCAGATCCCCTCGGTGGGTGCCGGCAACGTGCTGCGCGACATGATCGGCGCCGGCACGATCCCCTGTTTCCGGCTGTCGAGGATCTTCCGGCAGGCCCAGGCTTCGAGCATCATCAAGTTCGCCTACCAGATCAACCAGGGTGAGCTGCCCTGGATCGACTCGCCCTTCAACAAACCCGAGGTCTGGGAAAACGGCACCGACTGCTTTTTCATGGACGCCGACGAAGCCACCAAGGAGCAGCTCGACTTTATCGCCAGGGTCAAGCGGTATTTTGAGAGCCGGCCCGGCGTGGCCGGAGATACGCCCCTGGCGGATGCCGACCTTTACGCCTTCAGGGTAAGCGAGCCGGTGGCACCCTATGAAACCGAGCTGACGATCCCGAAAAAATTCCAGCATGTCGACCTGGAAAAGGTGATGGCCGCACGCACCCCGGTCGATGAACTGCGGGCCGTGCTCGACAAGGTGCATCGCTGGTCGGCCCTGCGCTACGGCCTGGCGGCCGGCGACGTGGTGCGCAAGCTCTACGCGGAATGGATCCCCAAGTATCTGGGCGCCGAGACCGAAATCCAGATCATCACCCCCATGACCCGCGGCAGCCTGGGCACGGTGAGCCTCAACAGCCTGATCCAGGAGACCACCAACCCGTTTTGCCAGGGCAGGGCCCAGATCAAAATCGGCGAGCGCATCCTGCGCGTGGGCGACCGGGTCATCCACCGGCGCAACAACTACGACCTGGGGGTCTTCAACGGGGATATCGGCGTCATCCAGACCATCGACAACGAGGCCCTGACCTGTTCGGTCCGCTTTTTTCCCGACGGGCGCATCGTCCTCTACCAACGCGACGACCTCACCGACCTCGACCTGGCCTATGCCATCACCATCCACAAATCCCAGGGCAGCGAGTTCGAGGCGGTGATCATCCCGGTCCTGACCCAGCACTTCAAGATGCTGTTTCGCAACCTGATCTACACCGGCCTGACCCGCGCCCGGAAGCTGGCCGTGCTCGTCGGCACCCGCAAGGCCATGGCCATGGCGGTGCGCAACCAGGATACCAGCCACCGGCAAACCGCCCTGCGGGAGCTGCTGGCGGCTGACCTTTTTGAACCCTTCAAATTCTAACCCCCGCTTCACATCCCGCGAACAATCGCCCTTCAACATATCTCATTTAAAAGAGACCCCTCATCGCACAGCGGCGATGAAAACCACGGTGTTCTGTGCGAGGTCATTAAAAAAGGAAATGCGCCATGGCCCCCTATTTCACCCCATCCGGGGCGGCTCTCCAGGTGCTGGCCAGCCCGCCTGAGACCGATCTGCTCCATCGCTGCCGCCGGGCCCTGGACCTCGATCCGCAGCAGCCGGCCGCCTGGCTGCAAAATATGCCTTTCGGGCCGGGCGACGCCACCGCCGGAGCCGAAAACGAGCTGCAAACGGCGGTGGCCGGGGAAAAAGAGGACGTCGACCTGCCCCGGCGCATTCTTACCTCGCGCTACTATCGCAACCTGGAGCGCAAGGCGGCCGCCGGGGACACCCCGGTGCGCCGGCTCCAGGAACTCAACGCCTTTGTCGCCGACAACCCGGAGCGGATCTGGGAGCATTCCTGGGTCCGTTTTCCTGCAGCCCGGCTCAACCAATACGCCCGTTCGGTGCTCGAAGCGGATCTGCTGGCCGACAAGCGCCGGCCCCAGGGACCGCGCCGCGATGATTGCGAGCGTTTCGAATGCCGCGAGGCGGGCGAGACCCTGCTCCAGGTGCCGGTGAGCTACCTGCTCAAGCTCGCCCTGGCCGATGCCGCCGGCGACGGCGATCTGCCCGCTGTCCTGCGAGAGGCCGGCTCTCGCCTGCTGGGCCACTTTCTCAACGACAACACCTCCCCGGAGACCTTCTCCTTTTTTCCCGTATCCCTCGACCCGGCCGGGGGCAACGGCCGCCGGGTGGCGGCCGAAACCCTCCAGCGCTTCCTGTTGAGCCATTTGCTGGTGGCCTACGCCAACCGGCGTTTCGGACTCGAGGAGCACGGCCAGCAGGCCATGGTCTACTTTTCGCCCCATCCGCCCACCCGCCAGCGCCGGCTCAACGAACTGATCTCGGACACCTTCTACCGCGAGCTGTTCATGAATCCCTGCCTGTCCGGCTGGGACCGCGGCGAGGACAAACACGCCTACATGGCCCTGTGCCACCGGGTGCTGTCGCGCAGCCAGCTCAACGCCGTGGCGCGCCTCAAGGAGGCCGGCATCATCGCCAACAACCTGGTGGTGCTGCCCACCACCTCCAACATCAGCCTGGCCAACAACGGCACCCATCTGAGCCTGGGCAGCCGCCGGCTTTCCGGCCTGCTCGGGGCCGGCACGGCCGGGTTCGGCCCGGCGGAGGAAAAACACCTCGGGGACCTGGTGCTGAAGATCAGCGAACACTTCTTGCCGTTGTTCGTCGGCACCTATTCGGCCGCACCCTACCGGCTCGATTTCCAGGACCTGCACCCGGAAAAGGCCCTCGGTTTCCTGCCCCACGAACTGCACGATATCCACCTGCGTATGATCTGGCGCCGCTGGCGGCGCAAGGCGGACATCAAGTGCTTCGGAAAATCCATCACCCCCTTCGGCCCCGAGTGGCTCGACCGGCTGGTGAGCCGCGCCTGCGGCCTGCGCGGGGACCTGGTCCGCGATTTTCGCCTCATCGACTACCTGGTCTGCGTCATGAGCACCGAAGAAAGCCCGGCCATGGACGGCATCACGGGCAACGACGGACGGTTGAAAAAGGATCTGGCGGCCCAGGGGGTCTTTCACACCGCCATGCCCCTCTACCTGCTGCACCGGCTGCGGCCCTTTGCCGCCTACGGATTCAGCGGGTTCGAAGGCCGCCACTACAGCCAGTTCGAAAACGTGCTGGAGGATATGGGCCGGGCTGCCGATCTGCAGTGGCTGGTGACCGCCGCGGCCTACCGCGAGGCCCTGTCCGGGCGCACGGCCCATGCCGAGATCCCCGACGCACCGGTGATCGAAAGCGAACGGCGCCAGGTCGTCTTCGGCGGCGCCATCGGGATCCCGACCTTCTTCGTGCACAAGCAGACCGGCAACCGCTTCCTGGGCCGCATACTCGAAGGCACCGCCGAGGTGCGCGCCAGCCGGCGCTACCAGGGGTATCTGCGGGTGCGCCAGGACCGCTTCCGCCAGGCCCTGCTCGCGTTTCTGCGCACCGAGGCTGCCGATCTGATCGAGGCCCTGCACCTCGAAGAGACCCTGGCCGACCTGGCCGCGAGACTGGAAGACACGCATGCCACCGCCGCCGGCCGCCTCCTCGACGGAATCCTGGAAACCGCCGGCAGCGCCGATCCCATGCGTCTGACAGCCGCAGAATTCAACACGGCCGCCGAACGCTATTACCGCACCACCCTGCGCCGCAAGCACCTGGCTGCGGCCCTGGATCTGCTGCGCGAGGCCCTCAAAGCCCTGGACAGTTGGCCGGCCTGGCGCTCGGGACGATACAACGCGGCCATGATGCACCTTTTCAAGGGCCGGTCCGCAGACCGATTCGTGGCCGATGCCGGCGCCGATCTGCTGGCCGACCGGCTTTCTCCCGAAGCCATCAAAACCCTGATCCTGGCCGCCGTGCTGGCGGTGGAAGCCCAACGCCAGCAGGCCCGGACCGCCGAAACGGACCGATGATCCACACCTTGCCCATGCATCAATACATCGACCGCGCCAGCGGTGCGGTGAAATCCGAAGCGCTTCTGGCCGACCGGCTCATCAATCTGATGTACAACCCGGGCCGCGAACGGATGCCGGCCCTGTTCAAGGCCCTGACCGCGGCGCGCACCAGCCGCCTGCTCGGATGGGTCAACTACGATCTCCCCCTCGGCTCGCGCCGGGCCGCGGCCCGGCGTCTGGCCCGCACCCTGGGTATCGATCTTTCCGAGTGCTGCGATCCGGATGCGGCCCTGGCCTCTCCGCGTCGCCTCTTCGAACGCCGCATCCGCTACTGGGACCGGCGCCCCCTGCCCCAAGATCCGGCCGCGGTGGCGGCGCCGGCCGACGCCCGCCTGCTGGTGGTTTCCCTGAAGGAAAATTCGCTGTTTTTCATCAAGGAAAAGTTCTTCGACTTCGACGAGCTGCTCGGGCCGGGCAAACCGCAATGGCGGGACCTGTTCAGGGGCGGCGACGCAGCCATCCTGCGCCTGACCCCGGACAAGTACCACTACAACCACGTACCGGTCTCCGGCCGGGTCACGGACATCTACCTGCTGGAGGGGGATTTTCATTCGTGCAACCCCGGCGCGGTGGTACGCCAGGTGACGCCCTACTCGAAGAACCGGCGCGTGGTGACGATCATCGATACCGACGTTCCCGGCGGCACCGGCGTGGGGCCGGTGGCCATGGTGGAGATCGTGGCCCTGATGATCGGCGACATCGTCCAGTGCTACAGCACCCGGGGCTACGAAAATCCTGCTCCGGTAACCGCCGGCATGTTCCTCGAACGGGGCCGGCCCAAAAGCCTGTTCCGCCCCGGCTCGTCGGTGGACGTGCTGCTCTTTGTGCCGGGGCGGGTCGATTTTTGCGCGGATCTTCGCGCCAACACCCTGCACGCCGCGGCCCGCAGCCGCTTCAGTCTTCACTTCGGCCGTCCCCTGGTGGAAACCGACGTGGCGGTCCGCAGCCCCATCGCCTTGAGAAAGGAAACTGGATGAATCCGGAACTCTTCATCGCCGTTGCCGCCCTGCTCCTGGGCCTCCTGCTGGCCTGGGCCTTTCGCACCCTGCCCCGGGAAAACTGGCAGATCCTGGCCGCCCTGCCCGCATGCCGGCATGAGGATGGATGCTGGAGCGGCACCAACCTGACCTTCTACGGGGTCTTCAACGCCAATGCCTACACCCTGGCCACGGGCACGGTTTTCATGCTGCTCGGTGCCCTGGGGGTCCCGGCCCGCGTCACGCTGCTCTTTACGCTGCTGATCCTGGGGGTTTGCATGCCGGCTTCGAGCCTCGTGGCCCGCATCGTGGAAAAAAAGCGCTACACCTTCTCGGTGGGAGGAGCAGCTTTTCTGGGCATCCTGATCGCGCCGTCGGCGATCCTGCTCCTGGGCCGCATCGGCGCTGGCGGCCCCTTCGATCTGCCGGTCATGCCGGTGATGGCAGCCCTGGCCACGGCCTACGCCCTGGGCGAGGGAATCGGGCGCCTGGCCTGCATCAGCTTCGGATGCTGCTACGGAAAGCCCATGGAAGAAGTGCATCCCATCCTGCGCCGCCTCTTTGCCGGCCACGCCTTCGTGTTTACCGGCGCCACCAAGAAAATCGCCTATGCCGGCGGCCTCCAGGGCCGCGAGATCTTTCCGGTCCAGGCCATTACCGCCACCATCTACTGCACCGCAGCCCTGATCGGGGCCTACCTCTTTCTTAAAGGCTACTTTCGCACCGCTTTTCTCGTACCGCTTCTCGCCACCCAGCTCTGGCGCTTTGTTTCCGAATTCACCCGCGCCGACTACCGGGGCCGGGGCCGCATCAGCGTCTACCAGAAAATGGCGCTGCTCGCGGCAGCCTATGGCCTGGTCATCGGCGCAGCACCCCTTTCACCCGGCCTGCCGGTACCCGATTTAACCGCAGGCCTGCTCTCCCTCTGGCACCCGGCCATCCTTCTGCTGCTGCAAGCCCTGTGGATCGCCAGCTTCCTTTACACCGGCCGCAGCAAGGTCACGTCGGCTACCCTCAATTTTCACGTGATCAAAGAAAACGTATAGCCCCCAAAACTCTTAATGCTCGCACACCCCTAAAGCTGCGGCTCGTACCGGCACCATCAGTCATGATAAGGCGATGGCCCATTTCGCACCGGCAGCGTGAACCTGATTAGCTGAAACCACTTTCTCTGCTGCTGCTGGACGACTATTAATCTAGCACTTCGCGCACTTTGGCCACCAGGTCCTGCATTGTAAACGGCTTCTGGATGAAATGAACGCCCTCCTCCAGCACTCCTCGATGGGCGATTACGTTGGTCGTGTAGCCGGACATGTACAGGTGTTTGAGGCCTGGCTTGATAGCATCGATCCGTTCCGCCAAATCCCGCCCGTTCATCTCTGGCAGCACCACATCGATGAGCAGCAGGTGAATATCGCCTGAATGCGTTTCGACCAGGCGTATCGCCTCTCCCGGTGTCCTGGCGGTCAGCACCGTATATCCCAATTTTTCGAGGACCCTCTTGCCTAAATCCAAAATCGCCTTTTCATCCTCGACCACCAATACTGTTTCCCCTCCTCCCCCGCGCGGTATTTCCACAGCACTTTCCTGAATGGTCCCGTTGGGTTCGGCCCTGTTGCGGGGAAAATAGAGTCTGAACGTCGTTCCTTGTCCTGGTTCGCTGCACACGTTGATGAAACCTTCGTTTTGCTTGACGATGCCATATACTGTGGCCAGCCCCAGGCCGGTGCCTTGGCCCCTGGCCTTGGTGGTGAAGAAAGGCTCGAACAGATGCGCCTGTGTTATTTCGTCCATGCCGCAACCGTCGTCGCTCACGGCAAGCAGAACATACTCCCCCGGAACAGAGCCCGCATGGCAGGCGCAATAAGCCTCGTCTAAAACGGTGTTGCCCGTCTCGATGATGACCTTGCCTATCTCGGCGACCGCGTCGCGGGCATTGATGCATAGGTTCGCCAGCACCTGGTCGATCTGGCTGGGATCCATCTTGACGTCCCACAGCTTGTCCCCCGGCCTCCAGGCCAAGTCGATGTCTTCGCCGATGAGCCGGCGCAGCATGTTGAGCATGCCCGACAGAGTGTCGTTCAAATTCAGAACTTTCGGGGCGATGGTCTGCTTGCGTGCGAAAGCCAGCAGTTGCCGGGTGAGGTCGGCCGACCGCCGTGCGGCCTCATGGATCTCCCGAAGCTGTTCATGGAGTGGATCCGAAGGAGCAATCTCCATGAGCGCCAATCCCGTATGTCCGATGATCACCGTAAGCATGTTGTTGAAATCGTGAGCCACGCCTCCTGCGAGCCGCCCCACGGCTTCCATTTTCTGGGCCTGCATGAGCTGGGCTTCCAGCTTCTTTTCCTCCGTTACATCTCTGACAAAACAGAGAATACCCGGCTTTTTCTCCCAGATAATGGGCGCGGCGGTGAGTTGACCCCACATTTCCATACCTTTTTTATCTATGATTCTGAAAGGATATGCGTCCGGGGGGCGCTCTGCCGCCAGCAACCGCGAATGTCCTTCAAGAACCATATCCCTGTCTCCCGGGTGAATGAGGTCGACGAAAAGCATTTCAAGGAGCTCTCGTGCAGAATAACCTATCATTTCAATAGCTTTAGGATTCGGAAATTTTACGACCTCATCCTGGACAATGAAGATGGCCTCACCGGCATTCGTAATCAGAAAACGATATTTTTCTTCTGATTCCTTCAGGTCTTTCTCAGCCTCTACACGCCTCCTTTCCTGGATGTCGCTTTGCAATCTGGCATGTAGGATGGGCGAGACTCTGGAGGCGATGCGCTCCAGCAACTCCCTGTATTCCTCTGTGTATCCCCCTTCCTTGTTGGCCACGGAAATCAGCCCGATGGCTTCATTTCCATAGACGATCGGTACCGTAAGAAAGTCATCAATGCGAATGTGCCCTGCGGGTGTTTGAAAGGGGCCTTCCGAATAGAAGGCCTTTTTCTCCCGGATCGCTCTGCCCCAGAGGCTTTTTCCCCAGGAATTCGATGGAAAGATGATCGACTTGCCGGGAACCTGGCACATATCCCAGATCCCCCTGGTCAAGCTTGGCACGATCAGGTCCCCGGTCTCCCCTATATAGCCGAAGATACCGAACTTGCTTTTCATCACCCGAAGGACGACCGCCAAAACTTCCCCGTACATCGCTTCGTGAGAGATGGTCAGAAAGATGTTGGCAATTTGATTCAGGATGGTCTTTTCCTCTTGCGAACGCTTCAGGGACTCCTCTGCCTGCTTGCGCTCGGCGATTTCCTGCAGCAACTGTTGATTGGCTGTCTCCAAATCCCTAGTGCGTTCGACGACCTTCTGTTCCAGCCGAACGGTCAGATCTCGCAATTGCAGATGGGTTCTGATTCTGGCCAAAACTTCTTCCGGCTGAAAAGGCTTGGTAATGTAATCCACTCCTCCGGCCTGAAATCCTTTCACCTTGTCACGTTCATCTTCCAGGATACTGATGAAGATGACGGGAATGGATCGCGTCCTCACCTCCGCCTTGAGCCGCCGGCAGACCTCATACCCGTCCAAACCCGGCATCCGGATGTCCAGCAAAATGATGTCGGGTAGGGTCGACTGGACGAATTTCAGCGCCAATTTGCCGTCGGAGGCCGGATGCACCGTATAGCCTTGCTCTGTCAAAAGATCCGTCAAGAGCCTGAGATTGGCGGCGGTGTCGTCTACAACCAATATCCTGTCGGAGTGTCTGGCGGCCATTTCTTCACTCATGTTTTCTCCTCCGGGCTTTCACCATTGGTAGAGCCAATCAAGTGCAGTATCCGACCGAATTGAAGGTCTTTGGCGACAGCAGCCAGTGCATTCGCCAAAAGGGAATTATGGGCGCGTATCTCTTCAATCGTTCGGCTCACCCCGTCAATGTCGAGCCGGATAAGCGCCTTTCTCAGTTCATTGATCAAGGCATCGGGCAGTCCGGCCAAGACTGTTGCATCCATTTCCAGCGCATCAGCAGCCTGGGGCATCTCTTCTTCATAGACAAAGTGCACGCCAAGGTGTTTCGTCAGAGCATCGAGTATCTCGACCTCGCGATACGGCTTGCGGATGAAGTCGTCACACCCGGCTGCCAGGACCTCACGCCGTTCCTCTTCAAGGGCATGGGCGGTAAGGGCGACAATCCTTGTTTGAGCCCCGGCATCGGTTGCCTTGATGCGACGGGTGGCTTCCAGCCCGTCCATGACCGGCATGCGAATGTCCATCCATATCAGATGGGGCCGCCACTCTTCGAACAGGGCAACGGCTTCTTGTCCATTGACCGCTTCTTGGAGATCAAAACCCAGCGGCTCCAGCAGCTTGCGAAGCAGCAGGCGGTTTTCCGGGTGGTCTTCGGCGATGAGCAGACGATATCGCGGTTGCCCTTCCGCCCGCCCTATCACGCGGCCGCGCCTCGGAGCAGATGGAATCGCCTCTGGCGGAAGCACGGCAACGGGTATCTCCAAATGGAAGACCGAGCCTTTGCCCGGCTCCCCGCCAATACCGATGGTTCCGCCCATGAGCTCCACATACTGCTTGCAGATGGTCAATCCCAGGCCGGTTCCCGTTTCCACAACCGGTTGCTCTCCCAATTGCATAAAAGGGGAAAAGATGCATTCCCGGTCCTCCTGGCGGATTCCGGGCCCGGTATCCTCGACCTCAAATCCAACGCCCACCTGCCCGGCGGTCTCTTGCTGTGCAACCCTGGTCCGAAGCAACACTCCGCCCTGACTTGTATACTTAATGGCATTGCCGATCAGGTTGATTAATACCTGCCGCAGTTTGCCCCCATCTACGGCAACATACCGGGGAAGGTCCAGCGACTGCTCCAGCGTGAACTCCAGCCCTTTCTCATTGGCGCGCACATACATCAACGATTTTATTTCCTGTATCAGCTGGGTAAGATCGAAATGAGACTCCTCAAGTTCCACCTGGCCCGACTCGATCCTGGATATGTTCAGCACGTTGTTGATCAGGTTCAGCAGGTGTTCGCCGCTACGGGTGATGATGTCCAAGTTCTCTTTCTGTTCGGCGGTGACGTCCGCGGCATTCTTCATCACTTGCGAAAATCCCAGCACCGCATTGAGGGGCGTGCGTAATTCATGACTCATATTAGCCAGGAACACGCTTTTGGCGCGGTTTGCTTTCTCTGCCTGTTCCTTAGCCTCGATTAATTCGGAAGTCCGCTCCTTAACCAGGTCTTCGAGATGGTTGCGATGTGTCCTCAATTCCTTCATCTGCCCCCTTATGGTTTCTCCCATCTGGGCAAGTGTTGTCCTGAATGCCTGAAACTCGACATAGGGAAGCTCGGCCGAGGGCAAATCGTATATCCCTTCACTGTAAGGGCGAACAATCAGATTGAGGGCGTTAATGGGTTTCTTCAAGAATTTGCGCACAAACAGATGTGTGAGGAGCACAAGAGAAATCAAAACCAATAGCATGGTTGTCGCGTATGAATACAATAGCGTGCGCCCGGCTTCTTTCACGTATCGTTTTGTAAAATAGATCTCCACTTGCCCCAACAGTTCACCTTGGTGGTAGATTTTGCCTTCTCTGGTGATCCCATCTGGATCTCTTGTTTTTCCAATGGCATGAATGACCGAGGCCGACGCATTCTTAATCACAACACCCAAAGCAAGCTCATTCTGTAAAAAAGCTCTGCATATTGCCTCAACCGTGGGGTTGTCATAGTTCCACACTGGCAGCTCAAGTGCGCCGACAAGATAGTCCCTGTATACGTCAGCCTTCCTTATCAGGTCGGCTTCCTCTGCATGGATCTCCCCCAGATAGAGCGCCAGAATCGTGATAGCGGAGACCAGACCCACTGATATTGCAAGGCCCATGGCAAGTCGCCTGGATATGGAGTGATACCGTGCGCCATTCTTCGGTGCTGACTCCCTGCAAGGGTTGTTTTCACCGCTTTGTGAGCCGTGCATTTCTGATCCCTCCCTGGAGAATGTGGCACACACCCGGTGCGTCGTGGCACAAGGTCTCTTGCAACATTTGTCTTCTAATTTGAAGTACTACCCCTCCGCAGTGTCTCGTACGGAACTGCAACACTCCAATCCTGCGCGTGCCCTATTAGAAAGGCTCTCCTTGCTCTCTACAAGAACCGGCAATGATGCAATCCTTATTGGGCCTGTTGAGTCAGTCCGCTTTCTCTTCTGAGGGGTGAACACCGTATTGTTGTAAGATGCTGTTATAGCTGCCGTCCTTTTTCGCAGCCTCCAACGCCTTTGTGAACTGTGAAACCACATTTGGCGACGTCTGTCTGCTGAAGGCGATGTATGAATCATTGGATATGACCACTATAATTTTCTCATAATCATCTCTATGGTAACCCAACTCTGCAACCCGGTAAGAAAAAGCAATTTCAGATGCAATCATCAGGTCGATTCTTCCAGATTCTAGCTTCTTAATATTCATCTCGTCGCCATAGGTGGTTTCAAGGTTTTTCCCTTCCTGAAATCCGTTTTCTAGAAGATATTTGTGATGATGATAGCCCCTGACCGTACCGACAAGGTATCTTTTCGCATCTGTCAAATCTTTCACTATAATATCTTTCCTTTTCTTCAATTTGAAAAGGTATTCGCTCTCATGCAAGATGGGGCCAACGAGGTAAAACAGGCGGTCTCTTTCTTTTGAATACGACAGTTGGTAGATGAGAACGTCTTTCTTTTTCTGGGCCATTTCGTACGCCCGGGCCCAAGGATACATGACAAATCTGCCATCAATTCCAGTTCGCTTCAAAAGCAATTTAATGAGGTCTACCGTAAATCCTACGATCTTTCCGTCTTTCACATACCCGAGTGGTGGGTAAGGATCTGAAACGATGATCAAAGATTGGCCTGCGGCCGTGCACGGCGCGGCCAGATAAAGGATAATCGCAAAAAGCACCATTTGCCTGAAGCCGCACCGGGAACCCTTAGGGTCTCGTAATGGACGAGTCTTCCGCACTCCGACCCTATTTTTTTTTAGTTTATTCATAATTTACCCCAATTGTGGTGCGCAGGATCATAGTTGTTTTTCGCAATATTTCTATCATGTAAGCCCTTGTGATTGATCAGGGGCGAACTAGTTATTACATGGCAGCTATATCAATTGGGCTCTCTTAGCTGTAACCCCGCTGATTTTCATCTCCTTTTTTCTATCCCTTTGTTCATATAATACCAACGAATCTATCTAAACCCAAACAAAAATATACCTTGGCCGGGGCCTGTGTATAGCTTTCACATAGTTGACCTAACGCGAAAGCCCTCTCGATAGGGCCGCATCAGCGCCTATCAGAAGATGGCCCTGCTTGCGGCAGCCTATGGCCTGGTCATCGGCGCAGCACCTCTTTCACCCGGCCAGGCGATGCCCGATTTAACCGCAGGCCTGCTCTCCCTCTGGCATCCGGCCATCCTTTTGTTGCTGCAAGCCCTTTGGATCGCCAGCTTCCTTTACACCGGCCGCAGCAAGGTCACCGGTGCCACCCTTCGGTTTCATGTGCTCAAAGAAAATGTCTAGCCCGAATTCGCAGGGCCACGCACCATGCGGATCCCGGCTCCCTTCCAGCGTCATTCCGGACGGCAGTGAGGAATCTGCAAGTCGAGCAGATCGGTGGGAAACGGCGACAATTTAAAGATCTGACACGCAAAGAGAGCGGATGCCGGCTTTGACGAAGCCCTGGGATGTGGGTTAATCTGTATTGCGATCTTCTCCTGCGGCTTTCCTGAGTCGCCGATCCAACCCCATGACCCTGTGCCTGCGATTGGCCGACGTGAGTGCGGCGATGGCCGAATAACGCCCGGCAATGCTGCCAACCTGTTCGTCCCTGTAAGTTGTATTGGTCAACAACATCCTCTTCCCTTGAGAACAATCCTCCACAGCCCGGAGCCCGCCCTTCACACCCGCCGCTGGAGCCAGACTACCCGGCCCAGGATCCGCACGCTGGCCGCGGCCGAATCGATCAGCACCTTCTCGTAGACCCGGTTGTCGCTGATCAGGGTCAGCTGGCCAGGCCGCTTTTCCAGCCGTTTGACCATGATGGTATCGTCGATGCCCACCGCTTTCGTCATTCCGGGCTTGACCCGGAATCCATTTTTCAAGCCGCTCCCCCCCCTCACACCCGCCGTTGAAGCCAGACCACCCGGCCCAGGATCCGCACGCTGGCCCCGGCCGAATCGATCAGCACCGTCTCGTAGGCCCGGTTGTCGCTGATCAGGGCCAGCTTGCCGGGCCGTTTTTCCAGCCGTTTGACCATGATGGTATCGTCGATGCCCACCGCAAAGATCCCGCCGGCCACCACCGCGATCTGGCTCCGGTCGATCATCACCGTGTCGCCGGCCCGGATGCCAGGCTCCATGCTGTCGCCTGAAACCTCCATCATCACCAGGTCCGCGGCCGGCCCGAGCCCCTGAAGCTGGGCCCGGCTGAACGGCATCGCGTCCTTGGCCTGGCTGCCGGTTTCGAACGATCCGCCCCCCGCGCTGAGCCGGGCCTCGACCCGCGGCACCCAGATCAGATCGTCCCCACCTATCGAACGCGGATCGCTTCTGCCGGTCATCAGCCAGTTCGCATCCAGATCGAAGGCCTCAGCCAGCTTGTAAACCCACTGGCGCGGCACCGCCCCCTTGCGCTTGGCCTGGCTTATGGCCGAACGGTGGATGCCCAGGGCGCCGGCAAGCTGGTTCTGGGAACGGATGCGGGCGCCCTTTTCCACCCGCTTCATGAAGGCATCGAAATTCATCCGGTCATCCCGATCCGAGACCATCTTTTGCTCCTTTCACCCGAAATGGATTGCACCAAACGAATCGCCGGTCTTGCCGGGTTTTGAGTAGCACTGTCCATGGGACTGCGCACGGCACCGGGTCCTCGCTGCAAGACATGGGTATAAATCATGGTCGTGGTCACGTCGTTATGCCCCAACAGTTCCTGTATGGTGCGGATATCGTAGCCACTTTCCAACAAGTGGGTGGCAAAGCTGTGCCGCAGGGTATGGGGGGTTACCGGTTTGTGGATCTTGGCCTTTTGCGCGGCGGTTTTGACGGCTCTCTGCAGGCAGCTTTGGTCGATGTGATGCCGCCTTGTCTTCTGGGATCTCGGGTCCCTGGACAACTTCGTTGAAGGAAAAATGTACTGCCAAATCCAACTCTTGGCCGCTTTCGGGTATTTTCTGGATAACGCATTGGGTAGATAAACAGCGCCATACCCTCTCCGCAAGTCATTGTCATGAAGCCCTTTGGCGTAATGGAGTTGATTTTCAAGTTCCGGAATCAAACGCTCTGGCAAGAGGGTGACCCTATCCTTGTCGCCTTTTCCCGACCGTACGACAATGTAACGTTGATTAAAGTCAACATCCTTGACGCGCAACCGAAGGCACTCCATCAGCCGCATCCCGGACCCGTAGAGAAGACCCGCCATGAGCCAATACATCCCCTCCATTTGATGGATCAGCCGGTCGATTTCTAAACGGGAGAGTACCACTGGCAGTCGTTGCGGCCTCTTGGCCCGCTCGGCGCTGATTTTTCCCTTGATTTCCATATTAAGGACGTGCTTGTATAAAAATACGATAGCGCAAAGCGCCTGGTTCTGGGTGGAAGCGGCCACCTTGCCATGCACGGCCAGATGGGTCAGAAAGCGCTCGATTTCCACAGCTCCCATGTCCTTGGGGTGCTTCTTGCCATGAAACAGAATATAGCGCCTGATCCAGTCGCAGTAGGTCGATTCGGTACGGATGGAATAATGCTTTCGCCTTGTGACATCCCTTACTTGGTCGAGAAGCTTTTGTGGAGGTCGGTCCATGGTTGCCTCCTTGTTTGAGGGTTATTCGCAATAATAACGAGAATGCAACATATATAAACATCATGTCAACATTTATTTTACAACACCCTGTATTTAAAGTTGATCTATCCATTTCGGACTACATGGACGGCTTATCGAGTACCGGATAAACCATTATGACGGGAGTCGCGGCCCAATTCGAAACAAGTGGTTGGCCCGGCCTAACCCGATAAAAGCGACAATCTAACTTATTTGTTTGCTTGCGTTTTTTGAGTCTTTGCCAGAAATAGTTTGGGATCCCAAACCAATAATAGTTATGGCAGCAGAGATTAATAAGAATTGAACATACATTCAGGTTAACAATGACTATAGATAAAATTGCAGATTGGTTTTCGATCGTTGCCGGTTCAATGACTATCCTTGGATTAAGTGGTGTGGTATCTTGGGGTATTGGCAAACATTTTTCAAATGCTATAGCTAATAAGGTTTACCAAATCAGTTTATCAGTATTTAAATTGGGCCTTTCTTTTCTTTTATTGTTTATTATTTTTTTTATTTGGAAATTTTTTTATGGAGAGATGATTATATTTTCAAAAGACACTTGGGCGAATGGTACTTTTTATTGGGATACAAATTATCCAATACCACATCTTGTTTGCTATGCCGTTACAATACCTATATTTTCCTTTTTATATGTTATTTGTGCTTTATGCATCGTCATGGGATCATTAAGTCCATTTAAGTCAATTCCACAAAAGTGGCGGAATAAAAACATAGAACTTGATATTAAAAAAAAGAAAGTGATTCAAATCTTAAAAGCAGAATATGGGAGCGGCTCAACTTTTGTTGATGTTAAGAATCGTCTTGAGCAATATATTTTTAACGACAGGATAGATTTCAAGGTTACAAACAAAATTTTTGGCTTTGACCCTACTCCTGGTATCAAAAAAACATTAATAATTATAGTAAAAACACAAAATATTGAAAAGCAGTTTGAATTCAAAGAAGGAAGTATTGCTCAAATCATTGCTGACAACATCAAGCCATAACATCATTTTGAAGATGGACCGGGCAAATCGTGGCGCGTCTGAACAGCCTTTTCAATAGGGCTTCTGTGGCTGTAAAACCATGCCTTGGTTGTCGAGCCCGGCCCCTTAAAATCAATGTCGTTAACTTAAGCCACCAAAAAGCGTCGTAACACCTCTAAATTACATATAAATACGTTGATTTTAAAAGGTTCGGCATGGTATACTTACTTTCGATAACAACCCTCCACGATCATTACGAAAGGAGAATACCATGCCGAAATTTCATTCTAAACCAGATCAACTTGGCACGCAACCTGCTTTCCAAATTGTGTGCCAAACTATTCGTTTTTATTAGAAATACCATTTTCTCTGACGATTTCAAATCCCGCCACCGCCTATTTCCTGAAGACTTCACCCGTGATCGAAAGCTGCCTTTCCACAACCTGATCCTGCTGATGCTCAACCTGATGCGCGGATCCTACCAGGACGAGCTCGATCACTTCTTCAAGGCCTTGCAGCGGACCGATGTCGCAAAGCGTGTCGTGACCAAGGCGGCTCTGTCAACGGCCCGACTGAAGCTGAGATTCGAAGCCTTCAGGGAGCTGAACGAAAAGCTCAACCATTTTCTCGATGAACACTTCAACCTGAAAACATGGAACGGCTTTCGCCTGCTGGCCGTCGATGGCTCCACTGCCAAGCTGCCCCACAGCCCTGATATCGAAAATCACTTCGGCGTCTGGCGCTGCCGCAAAGGAAAGCCGTCGCCCATGGCGCGATTGTCCCAACTTTACGATACGCTCAACAAGATCACGGTTGATGCCTGTATCCGCCCCAAGAGCATCGGCGAGCGCCAACTGGCTGTCGAGCATTGCCGCCACCTCATGCCCCATGACCTGCTGTTGCTGGATCGCGGCTATCCGGCCTGGTGGTTGTTCGCCCTGATCCTTTCACGAAAAGCCAACTTCTGCGCCCGGATCTCCAATCGCTGGAAGGTGGTTCGCAGCTTTGTCGAATCCGGGAAAAATGAGTCCATCGTTTACCTGCCGATACCGACGACTTCGGTCCGCGTTATAACCCAACTCGGTTTGGAACGTACCCCTTT
Source organism: Desulfobacterales bacterium (assembly GCA_963668645.2). Classification (GTDB taxonomy): domain Bacteria; phylum Desulfobacterota; class Desulfobacteria; order Desulfobacterales; family UBA2174; genus UBA2174. The sequence goes on along the minus strand of CAXXWC010000013.1, from coordinate 133,345 downwards.
GAAGCTGAGGCTCGTGCGGATCGAACAAGACGGAAAGATGACGGTGCTGATTACCTCATTGCTCGACAACCAACAGTATCCGCACGATGTGTTCGCAGACCTCTATCATTTACGCTGGCCCGTCGAAGAGGACTACAAAGTCCTCAAGTGCCGTCTGGAGGTTGAAAACTTTACCGGAAAATCAGTACATTCGATCTACCAGGACTTTCATGCCAAAGTGCTGATGAAGAACCTGGCCGCTGTGCTCACGGGTCCTGTCAATGATGAGCTGGCCCGAGCGCCTGCTGCCCGCCAGTACAACTATCAAGTCAATTTCACCCAGGCACTGTCGAGGTTCAATGAGACCCTCGTGATCCTGTTTACCGGATCAGCTTGCAAAATCCGGCGCCTCATCGAAGCATTGTTCGCCCTATTTCGAAGGACCACCGAGCCGATCCGGCCCGGGAGAAAGCAACCAAGGAACCATCGGCTCAAGCCCAGAAAATTCTTCTGCTGCTACAAGGCGATGGCTTAAGTTAACGACATTGAGTTAGAGCTGGAGGTCACACGCCTTGAATAAGGTATCTCTCTTGTCCAGTTGGCTAGAAAGACGCGACCCACTTCATTCCTTCATTGACTTGGACAATCGGCCGCCAAATCAGGAATTCGGAAGTTTCTTGAGTTTGGATGTTGTGGTTCCAGCGCACGAAAGCGTTGATTTAGAGGCTGAATCATTGACTGATTCGTGGAGGAAAATTCATGAGTATGTCGCCGCCAGCTTGGCAATCATTGAAGCTGAGGAACCGATGTGGCTAGATCGTGAGGAAGTCGAGATGATCAAGAGCCAATTGGGAGAGCCGCCTCCGCTTTGCTACCCAATTTACATGATTACAATCGGTGACGGAGATGCAGAGCAGTTGGTCTATATTGGCAAAACATCCTCTAGTAGCGGGCGGTTTAGATGTGGACATACCGCACTTACCAGACTCCTCCATCCCATGTACAATGGCCTCGCCAAGAGAATCTACCTTGGAGCGGTTGTTCTATTGACAGATGACAGATCATACCAACCGCTGGAGTGGGTCAAGCCACTGGAGAAGGCAGAAGAATTGCTCGCCAGCATTGAGGCCCAGCTAATCTTCAACTTCAAGCCTCAGCTAAACACGCATCACGTTAACAGCGACAATACAATATGGCCGGTATCCTTGCACATACAGAATTTTACTGGCACTACTTCTTTCCTACACGATGAGTTTTGCTGGCCGATGAAATAGGCTCTAACTTTCGCTGGAGCCGACGCCCAAAAAGCCGGGCGCGGCTCAGCTGGCAGTTATTTCACATAATACTCTTATAAGGTGCAGCAATGAGACCACAAATTTATCTGCCGGAAATGGACAAAAAATACATGAAAAGCCAAATTGGCAGATTTGTAGAAGTTTACAACCTGAAATTAAAATCTGTGTTTGATAAAATCGATTCAGAAGCAGAAGAGCACGGGAATGATTATTTTGAAGGTGTAATGCAAAATACGTATCATCCAGATGCAATTGACCCCGCTGATATCGCTGAGGAAGCAATGGATCGATCTGTTGAGCATTGGGACTTATTGAATCATGGTAGATATGTTCTTTTATCATCGTGGCATGTCGCATTGTATGAGGCATTCGAGCAACAGTTGAGGTTATTCCTTTACAAAGAGCTTTCTCATGACTACCACATCAAACTAAATCATATATTTAGCCGATTTGCAGACATGAAGAAAATTCTTATTTTCTATGATGTCGATTTTAGTTCTCTAAATGGATTAAAACGAATTGATCAATTACGATTAGTCTGCAATGTTGTCAAGCATGGCGAAGGTTCATCGGCGGAAGAGCTTCGAAAAAAACGCCCTGATCTTATTAAAAAACACGATGATATTGAATTGCTTGAACTATATGGTTCAAGTCTTCTTGAAGAGGTCCTATCAATTACCGATAAATCTTTAAACGAATTTGGTAAAGCGATTGAAGATTTTTGGGACAGCTTTCCAGAAAGAAGCTTTTGTGAAAAATCCGAAGAGTTAGTGAAATTTATAAACAAACGACTCAGAAAATGAAATATCGGGATAGGGAGTGACCTCACGGCCACCCCCTCCCACACCACCCGGCATACGGATCGCGTACCAAGGCGGTTCGGCTGATCAGGAAGGTTAATTTCCGGGAAGGTATAATCCTTTTTCGATGAAATAGCGCTCCGGCATTGCGATGACGACCCACTTGACCTTGCTCATCCGCCAGTGTTTCTTGCGGGCATTCCCGCAGGTCATGGCATGCGCGTGGTCGATACCGAGCTTTTCGAGATTGTGTACTTTGGTTCTCGGGTTCTTCCACTGTTTCCAGACGAGACAGCGAAGCCGCCTGATGGTCCAGGTTTTCAGTGCTTTCAGGATGTGCCTGGCTTCGGCGAGGCGGAAGTAATTCCACCACCCTCTGAGGTACATGTTCAGCTCTTTGACAACCTGGTGCAGACTTTTCCCACAGTTCCGGTCCGTCAGTTCCCGGACCCGACGCTTGAACCGCTCAGTGGTTTTGGCGTGGATTCGGATTTTCGACTGGCCGTACATGTGGAAAAACGTAAATCCGAGGAACTTGCGCAACCACGGACGACTGACAGCGCTTTTCTCCTCGTTTACCTTGAGCCTGAGTCTGACGGTCAAGAACCTGGTGATGCTCGCGTACACCCGCTCGGCCGCTTTAAGGCTTTTGCAGTAGATCCTGAAGTCGTCGGCGTATCTGACGAATTTGTGCCCTCTGGCTTCCAATTCCTTATCCAGTTCGTCCAGGACGACATTGGAAAGTAGTGGTGACAGCGGTCCGCCCTGGGGCGTGCCTTCGTCAGTATAGATCACCACACCGTTGATCATCGTTCCGGCGTTCAGGTACCCGCGGATCAACTTCAGTACACGTTTGTCCGCCATCCTGGACGCCAGCCGACTCATCAGCCGGTCGTGGTTGACCCGGTCGAAGAACTTCGACAGATCCATGTCGACAACGTAGGTATATCCATCCAGCAGGTATTGCTTGGACTGCAGGAGCGCATCGTGGGCCGATCTTCCAGGTCTGAATCCATAGCTGGTTTCCGTCCATAAATCGCCAAAATCAGCCGCCCGAGGACCCTGCAAAGAGGCGGCAGGCGAATAATCTCGAAAGAATTTAGCAAAAAACAAGCCCTTAACAGTAAATGTTACCATTCACCCTAAAATCCGGGAACACCTCACCTGTTGGCTTTACGTATCGAACGGGTGCCGTACCGTCAGGCCAACTGTTTGCGGGCAATCGTAAGCAGGTTGGCCGAAACGATCGACGCCCAAACATAACTCTGGAACGATCGCCATCCTTTCCAAATGCACCGATCCAGCCCCAGGCTGCGCTTGAGCCAGGATATGCCCGCCTCGATGCCGGCCCGGAAGCGACGAAGGCGCCTGTACACATACGGGCTGCGGCACATCTTCTCCGGGTCCAGGCCGCGCTTTTTGGCAAAACAGACGTCTTTGATTCCCTTGTCCTTGGCGGCCTTCAAATTCGCCTTGGAAGCAAACCCTCCGTCCAGTGCAACTTTGAGCGGGCAGCGCCCGTAAATCTTTTCTTGCCGATCGAGCATCGTCTGGGTCAAGGTCACATCGGCCGGGTTGCCTTCCACGATCTGACAATCGAGAATCAGGTTCGAACGGCCTCCGGTCAGACATATCTTGTGACCGAAAAATGTGTCGCGCCGGTCCTTGACGATGATGTCGGTATGCTCCTCGAAAATCGACACGAGCTTTTCCGAGGCCGGAACCTTCTCTCCTTTGATGACGCGGCGCTGGGTCTGCGCGATGACCTTTTCAGTCAGTGCAACGTAGCGTTCCAATTCAAAAAACAGGCCCAGCGCGGTCAGGTTGTCAGCACCGACCGTCTTGAGCCGTTCGATAGCGCGCCGGGCCGAAGCCAACGACTTTGCCGTGTACTTGAGAAGATCGACATAGGCCCCACGACGTTCATTTTTGCTGCGGGCGTACTGAATTTTGACCATGCGCCGTTTGGCCACCCGGCGGTGATCGTGGTATCCAAATCGGCCCAGGCCAAGATCCCGGACCCTTTGCTGCAACCGGCTCAGCACCCGGACACAATCATACAGCAGGCTCGAATCACTGGGCGCGTGGATATTGCTTTCGACAACCGTACAATCGATACGTGCCACACGGCCTTTTTCGATCTTGTTTTGTTTGGCATAACCGAGCACTTCAAGGTTGATCGCCTCCCAGGTCTGATCCGACAGGGCCTTGATGTTTTTGTTGAGCACCGACTTTTTGAACCCCTTGTCGGCAATGCCGATACGGCAAAAACGCCGGATACTCTGGCTGTCGACCAGATGAAAAGCCAGGTCCTGGTAGGTCAACTCGTGGAGCCTCATCACCACGGCCGCTCGCAGCACCTGCTCGGCGCTCATGCCTTTTGCCCCGGCACGGCTGACAACACGGCGCCGCTTGCAAAGATCTTGCAGCACGAACTCGGTGATGATAGGTTTGCTGTCCAGGATGCCGGAGATGGCTTCGAGCTCTTGGGCTTGGATGTGGCTGGCGATCTCGGGCATCAGGGGCATTTGGCGTTGCCATTTTTCGCGCATTTTGTGTTGGTCCTTTTCTCGGCTTTGTTAGTATTTACGGTTGTTTGGCGACATCGTTTATACTACACTCAGCCTCGAAACTCCAGCACAAAATGCGCTTTTTTTATGCCGGCCGGATAGTTACGGCCGCGGATGGACACTAGCTGAACTCGGAAAAGATCGGATCCCAGATCTGCCCCACCATCTGGGCAATGGCCTGTTGGATGACCCTGTCCAGCACGGTTGGAATCCCGAGCAGGCGAACCCCGCCGTCCGGTTTGTCGATCTCCTTTCGCCTCACCGGCAAGGGTTGGTAGCTCCCATCGAGCAATGCCGCCCTGATTTTCGGCCAGTGCCGCCTCAGGTAGATTCCGATCTGATCGACGGTAATCTTGTCAATGCCCGGAGCGCCCTTGTTGGCACAAACCTGTTTCAGGGCCATGAACATATTCCGGCGGTCAAGGATCATTTCCAGCAGCCGGTCATTTCCTCCCAGACTTTCGGACATCTGCGACGCTATGAACATTTCCATCTGCTGAGGCCTTATGTTCATAAGTACGCACCTCCTACTGGTCAGTATCATTTACCCAAACCATTCGGCTGGGTACCGTTCGGGCCTTCGTCGGGGTGAGACTTCCGGGTATTCTTCTCCCTTTATTTGGGAGGCCCGGCTCGTTTCCACCGGCTACTATGCCCTCTGCTGACTTCTGCCTCGCGGTAGCCTCCCCTTACGGTTTGGTCAGTCCGCCGAAACGGACGGCAAGGCAGCTCTCCCGGGGTGAACACGCATCTTTCCGCACGTGAACGCCGAGTATACGTCCTTGGCCTATGATGGATAGAGGACTTCGCCTTGTGTTGCAGGCTCGTCCCACCAAGACCGCCTGACTCGATTCTTGTTCATCGCCCCGTGCGTTCGCGGTACCCTGCCGCAGCAGGGCGGCCTCCTTCCCAGACCCCGTCGCCGGAAGCCCGGTTGCCATACCGCTATGCCCTTCGCCTCCACCTGGCTGGGCTTGGGACTTGCTGAGGCCGCAGATATCGGGTAAGCTCAGCGCACCCTTGAGAATACGTGCCGTGCCCGGCACACAACAATTCACTTGTGCGGACGCAAAAAGCAGCGCCGCACAGTTCAAACGTTACAGCGCAAGAAAGACAGAAGAACACAAATCGCAGGATCACATTGACTTTGAATAGTCCGTTGAATTGAAATTCGAGAATAGTGAATGAAAACAATTTCAGGAAAAATTGAATCGCAGAATCGCAAATATGAGTAGCATGGCGTTTTCGGTATTCATGAATATCGAAGGTTTATTTTTACCAAAATTTCTTAATCGTGAAACGGAATCGAAGATCTGATTGATATGGCGTTTTCATAAAATATTTGGTCGTAAAAGAGATGGAGAAAACAGAATGAGATTGAGCAGCACAACGGTTTTGGGAAAATTTCTTCTACTATGGTTCTGCTCATTTAAGCACGATTTGCGCTGTAACAACCGCTTGCAGGGGACATCCAACCGCGCAGTCGCGCGGTCGGCCGCCCCTGAAGCGGAGCGTTATGCACTAAGGAGAAATAGTGGCTTCTGATGAAATCAAGTTGGTATTAATGTCTATTGGATTAACAGTAGCTGTTATTTCGTTAATATTAACAATTAGAAATCGTATGGTTGATAAGAAAAAAGAATTAAATATTTCTTATACTACTCAAGCCTTGTTGAGTGAATATGATGGAGTATACCACGGATTAGTGCTCTGCATATATGTTTTAAATTCAGGCAATGTTTCAATTTTCATAAATAGACCATATTTGAAAACACCTTTCAAAAAAGATGGTTTTAATCAATATGAGCTACTAAGTTCTAAAGACACTACAATCTATCCAGTAAAACTTGAACCTGGCGCTGAGCATTCTATTAAACTGGATTTACTTAATTTTATAGACGGATTAGATTATATTAATTGGTACAGACGGATTAGATTTGAAGTTAAAAATTCAAAGGGTAAAATATATAAATCAAAAAAAATTTGGTTTAAAAATATTATCAAACAACGTCAGCTTCATAAATTGATGATGAAACAACAAAATGCATAACATGGCGCTTCACCGGACGCCAAAAGCCGTGCCGGTGAGCTTTTCGTTGGGCAAGAACCGAATCATAATAATAGAGACAGCATAAAGGAATACTTTGAAAGGCAATTTTAGAAAAAAGTTGGAGCGTGAAGAAAATCACCTCGTAAGAGCCACAGTAATAGTTGATGGCTTTGAAATCACGGACGTACCGTGCAAGATATTTTTACCTGAACGTATTCAAGAAAAACCATATATTATACTTAAGCCTACCGATGAAAATGCGAAAAAAATAATGGCATCTCATAAGGGGAGTATGTCCGCCATTGCTTATGGTTTTGATAAGAGTAAAGAGCTCACAATAGAAACACCTAAAGTTTATTTTTCGGGAAGCTCTACTAAATACTGGGGAAATGGTATTTCAGATAGTACCGTTCCAGGGGAGCCTCAAGACCTTCATGTCATACATCATTATAAGGATATTGATGATATCAAACATACGGATCTTGAATTGTGGATTAGTCCGAATGCATTTCTGACACCTTCCATGTCATCAACCAGTTCGTACACTGGAGATCTCGAATATAAACGTGTAAATACTGTAAGTTTCGAGCTGAATAATAAAATCAACCTCGTGTTTGACAAGCACTTTCGATCAAAAAACACTGATAATGGCGATTTTATACAATGGTCCTTTTTAGTGGCATGTGTTGAGCTTGAAATCCCAGCAGATGATGTAAATACCATAAAAACAGAAATATTGCCTATTGTTGATGATTTCCTGTTAATTGCATCAATGGTTTCACGACAACGGACAGCATGCTTGGGGTGGTCTGCAAGCGACAAGAGTTCACACGCGATGTTCTATCGTGGCAATTATGTATTTCCCGAAACTGTTGAGGGACATGACATTGATGGTGGGGTTGTTGAATTTCGTGACTTTGAACGCTTTATGCAAGTAAGTTACACAGCGTTTTTAAAATACAACAACAAATTGGCTCTTCGCAATGCCCTCTATTCTGTATTTACAAAGAGTTCACAAACGTTAGAAACTTCATTTCTTAAAAAATTTGCCGGTCTGGAGACTCTACTTTTAGACTTTAGAAGGAGTGATTCTCTTGAATTTGTATTAGAAAATGATAAATGGTCGACTTTAAAGAAATATCTTCAAAAGTGCATAAAAGATTCAACTGCCCCCAAATTAGATGCCGACCAAAGAGCATCCATGTATCGTAAACTTGATGAGCTAAATCGGATCTCGCTTCGTGAATCGTTTGATATATTCTGCAAAAATTTTTCAATCAACTTATCGGATTTATGGCCTGTTTTTGGTGATTCTAAGCTTGTAGGGCTTGTAGATATAAGAAACAAGCTAATTCATGGTGATCCTTTGCCAAATAGTCTGTTTGGACCACTCATTGTAGCTAAAGAACATCTAAATTATGTTCTTGAAAGAATTATTGTTCGAATTTTAAATTGGGATATTGAAGAAACAAAAATAAAACCGTCATATTTAAAATCGCGAATGACAGTAATAAAAGACATGATTTCCGAGCAGGAAAAACTCTCTGATTATATTTTGGGCTAAGTTGTTGAAGGATGACTCGTTCGTAAAAAGTCGGATTTTGAAATTTTCATCGCTGTAACACATTGAAATCATTAAGTCCAAAATTAGAAAAATGGCATTTTTTGGACTTTTTACGAGCTTGTCAAGGATTAAGACTGGATTTTTATATACTATAGTGGGTTATAAAAATTGAAAACCGGCCCAACAATCGCTTGCACAAAGGACCACAAAAGGCGGGCGGTCTTGGCAACAACAGGTTCACCATTCAACGCACTCCGCCCATCGTCCGCATTCCTTTTGTGGCCTGTGAAGCGGAGCGTTGGCGAGGCGAATGAGAGGAACTTTATATGTATAAATTAAATAGTGTCGAAATAGATGGGTTTTGGAAAAACCAGAAACTAAGTACAAATTTTAAAGATAATGTAAACATATTCATAGGTCCTAATGGGTCAGGTAAAACTACACTAATTAATTTGTTGCAGGCTGTTCTTTCTGTTGACTTAGGCCTTTTGCAGACTTCTGATTTTAAAGAAATTAGAATAAAATTATCTGAAAATAATAAAACCCGTTCCATAGTTGTTTCAAAATCAGAATCTGATTCTGTGTATGATTTTGTAAATATCAAAATAAGCCGAGAGTCATTTAAATTACCATTGATTCCTAATGAAACGGAGCTTAGGAGAAGGTTCAGCCCTAAATACTATGAGACATTTAAAATAGTAAAAACCAAAATGGCATCTATAGTCCAATTCTCTTGGCTCTCAGTTTATCGTGAGTTAATCGAGGAAGAAGATTTTGAATACCCTGGATATAGAACTAGGAGGCCTATGCGACTTCCCAATCCAATTGATGCTCGTTTATTATCACTATTAAATCGATTAAGAGATTATCATTTGAAAATTCAATCTGAAGCAAATGAACTATCAACGAAATTTCAAAAACAAGTCTTAATTTCGTTACTTTATAGTGATCAATTTGACACCTATAATTTTGATTCTGCTCCAGAAGTGAATTTTCAAGAATTGCAGGAACAGTTATATAACGCTTATACAGCGTTGAATGTTTTGACAAGTGGGCTCAGGAAAAAAGTTGACGAACATATTTCTATCATCAAAAAATCCATATCAACAATTGCAGAAAAATTCAAAAATCAAGAAAATTTAATGGTAAATGATGTACTACCTTTATCTTTGTTAAAAAGAACACGAAGGATTGTTGAACTATCAAATGATACAGATATTCTGAAAAAAGGCTTGTTCGAATTATTAAATCTTTTTCTAAATACAATAAACGATTTTTTTCCAGATAAAAATGTTAAATTGAATTCAAAAGCCGAATATGGCTTAGAAATTTTAAAAAATAATGTTCCTATCAATTTTGGCCAACTATCATCTGGTGAAAAGCAGTTATTTATCTTGCTCGCAGAAACAGTTTTGCAACAGGGGAAAAATTCAGTATTTATTGCTGATGAGCCGGAGCTTTCTTTGCATGTTTCTTGGCAGAAGAGACTTTTAAGAGCCATACGAGTGCTGAATTCGGATTCCCAAATAATTGTTGCTACTCACTCACCTGAAATTGCTGGTGCATGGAGAGATCATATTATAAAGATGAGTGAGGTTTTATCATGATTGACTCCAATGAAATTCATTCTGTTCCAGAATACTCTGCAGAAGCCTTAAATGTACTAAACTACTTTCACGATTGTGATGTAGTAATTTTTGTTGAAGGCGACGATGATATATTGTTCTGGAACGTAATATCTAACAAAGCTGGTTTGTTAGGAGCTAGAATTGAAGTCGCTGGTTGTAAAAATGAACTCTTAAAAAAAATAGAAAAAATCATAAATGAGGATGCATCAATCATAGTTGCCTGCGACAGGGATCATTCTCCATTCTGTCAGAATATTTTTGAAAATAAGCAAGTTGTTCAGCCATACGGATATTCAATTGAAAATTCAATGTATTGCCCATCTTCTATTTCAAACATTATAAGAAAATTATCAAGAACATTGATAAAGTATGATTTAATTGCAGAACAATATTTTATCGAATTTATAAATAATTGCCGAGATCTATTGATATACGATATTGCAAATCATAGGTGCCAAAAAGGAGTCTCTGTTTTTGGAGATAATTGTACGAAATTTCTAAAATCAAATAAATCAGTATCATTATCTACCTATAAAATCGCTTTGTTTATAAAGTCAATAAAGACTAATTTTCAAGAAGAAGAGATTTTAGAAGTTAAAGAATTAATTGAAACCGAAAAACGTGAATTGAGATATTTAATAAAAGGTCACTTTTTAACAAATGCTATAATAAATATCATTAAAAAAAGAGTTGCTGAGGTTAGCGGGCGACATGTGAAATCATTTTCTACCGAACACCTTTACACGGAATGTGTAGATTATTGTAAAAACTGCAACCCTGATGACTGTAAAGGCCTACGTTCTATGGCTGATAACTTAAAAATTGCCTATAATGAAGTAAAAAATCGCCAACAAAGGCATTAAGGGCGACCTCAAAAAGCCGCCGCGCCTTATGCCTGGCGTTAGGCGATGGGAGGTAGTGTAAGAAAAAATGAGTGGTAGCCAGAAATATTTTATTGGTTCTAAGCCTTCTATCTTTAGAGCAATAGCTTGGATTGCATTGGCGATCCTCACAGTATTATCAATATATGCTTTAACTTCGTTCATTGGCGGATTCTTCTACGAGCCAGTAGGGACTAATCAAATGCTCGTTGAAGCTGATCCTAATATGCCTCCCATTTACTCCGAATCTAAAGTGAATCTCTTTAGCGATCCTGAAGGGAAGGTTAAGATAGGCTGGCTCGATAAAAATTTCGCTATGCGTAAAGTCCTAATCGAGGGTAACTATACTCTAGTCCAAGGCTATGTTTGGATCTGGCGGGAATCGACCAAAAACATTGAAGGTGTCTTGACAGTGAAGTTGCCCAAGGAGAACGTAAGAATTCGAACCAACTCAGACAAGATTGGGGAACTAATATCAGGGACACAACTAAAGCACATATGGACAAATCACACAAAGAGTTGGTCGCTAGCAGAGTTCGAAGCGTGGGTGCCTAGTTCAAAGGTTAGTTCTCAAAAACCTTCAGGCTGGTTCCAAGGTCCAAGAGTAACTTTCTTGTTCGAACGCGAAGGAGATGTCCACGCCAAGTATCGATTTGATGCTATATGGCCATTAATACCGACCGTATTCATGGCGGTGATGATGTTTTTATTCTTGGTCCGTGGAGCTTTTCTACCAGGTCAGAGACAAACTGAGGCTCACTCATCCAAGAGGGTTCCAGGCGAAATCAAGATGGAAATATTTAAAGCCTCTCTTGCTATCGTCACAGGAGTGATAATTGCGTTCATCATTTGGGCAATTGGCATAGGTGGGAAATGAAACGGTTGTCGCCTAACAAGGCTAATTCAGCCGACGCAAAAAGCCGCGCGGCTGATTAGCAACGTTCAAACTTATCAACATTCAATATATTAAGCATTCAAGTGATTGGTCTAATATTATGAAAAAAAGAAACAAAAAGATACTACTGCTAATCTTATTTCTTATGATTAATCTCAGTTTTATTGGGTGCAAAAAATGGGTATATGATGTTGAGGAAAACGGTATCAATTTCAAAAAGATATATCAATCTAAGGGTGGAACAAACACTGGCTTTATGACTGATAACCATACTATTCAAGGTTTTCCTTGTGAAAAAGGTTGGATACATTTTAAGAAAGATTGGCGATTGCTATCTTGTCAGTTATGTGAAGATTTTATATATAATGGTACTCTTGTTCCTGTTCATACCTGGGTTCATTTTCCTTATGATGCTAATCGATCTGGATATGTATTTTCTTTTCTCCACGATTATGAAGTGCAGGGATATGTCTGTGGAGGTAGTGGGGGTTACAAAGGGACTCATACCGGATTTTATAAGAGTGGTAAACTGAGAAGTTTCTTTCCGCCTGAAGATGTAATTGTTGGAGGAGTCCCCTGTGAGGCCAGCCTTTTGACTAATGTCAATCTTTATGAAAATGGTAATATTAAAAGCTGCAAATTGGCTGAAGATTATCAGATAGATGGTTTTCTTTACAAAAGAGGCAAAACCATCGCATTCGATAAAGATGGAAAAGTAAAATAAAACACATAATCGGGTAAGGGGGAGTTTCTCTTTCCCCCTCCCCACATCACATAGCATGCGGGTCTCCCCCAAGGGCACTTCCGATGGGCGTGCACTAGGCGGTTCGCGAAAACTTACCGGACCGTAGCCAGGTAGTGGATTTTCACCCACAGTTCTTTGACAGGTACCAGTCCCTGATCCTTCGGCTACTGGTTGGTTTACCCTATCTCCTGAACCCGGGGCTTTGTCATGTTGTGATGGCTTACCCGGAGACTGGGCCTTGTATGATGTTTCTGTTCCCCGGATCGGGTCCGGGGCAGGCTTGGCTCACAGCCGAGATCATGGGGTCGGACCATGAAAAGAATCATAAATCAATAAGGTTAGAGAAAAAATTGGCCCTAAAACAACTCAATATTCGCGTTTTTGGCTCTAAAAAGGGCAATTTAACTTGGATAAGGGGCGGAGTTACTCTCCAACTCTCCGCCCTCCTAACCTGGGTTTGGGAAACGTAGCAACATGGAATTGCCACAACTCCTTAACCCAAGGGCATTCCCGACAATGAACGATATTCAGCATGTGCCTACAATTTTCACCGCTTTTTAGGACTGATTTTCCAGTGAATAAGACCTGTTGCGGAGCTTTGATTTTATGCGCTTTCAGTATGTTGGCAGTTTTCGCGAGGATCTCATTGCACATAAGCACACGGTAATTCGTAAGCGTCCGGGCAACCGCATCTTCTCAAGCGCTTGGAAATTTGTCACAGGTTGACTCCGTAGGCCGTAGACTATTTCAGCCAAGGAGGCATCATCGTGACACGGAAGCAACGAGCAGAGGCTCTGGAGGTCAAGCGGCGGTTTTGGCGACAGCACGTTGAGCGATGGAAACGAAGCGGGCGGAACCAGAGCGAATATTGCCGGCAGCACTCACTCAAGCTGCACTGTTTTATCTACTGGAGAAAAAAGTACCGGGGTGCGGACGCGACTGCGATCTCCCTGGTCGAGGTTCAGTTGCCTCCGGTGGCGACCGGGGCCATCACCACCACGGACCACCGACCGCTGCGGCTTGTGGTTTCCTCCAGCCATTGTGTCGAGGTAGAGCGTGACTTTGATCCGGTGGCCCTGCGGCAGTTGTTGCACGTGCTGGAGCGGCTGTGATGTTTTTGCCATCGCATACCCGCATTTACCTGGCGACCGGCAGCACTGACATGCGCAAAGCCATCAATGGGCTTTCGATTCTGGTCGAAGATCGACTTGAGTTCGACCCATTTTCCGGCCACCTGTTCGCCTTTTGTAATCGGCGCCGGAACATGATCAAAATCCTGTACTGGGATCGAAACGGTTTTTGTCTCTGGCACAAGCGTTTGGAGAAGGAGTTTTTCATCTGGCCGGAGCGCCCCGACGAAGTCATGGAACTGGATCTTCGCCAGTTGAGTTGGCTGTTGGAAGGGCTTGAGATTGGCCAGCGGCATGCGCATAAAGAGCTGCACTACGAAACGCTGGTATGAAAGATTTTTTTATTTTTAATCGAGAAAAAGATTGCCAAATTTGTGGCTTTACGGTATTGAATTTACCATGAATTTTGATGTCCAAAACCTTCCTGATGATCCTGCTCAGCTCAAACAAATCATCGTTTCATTGCTCAATGAATATCAGCGCCGGATTGAACATTTGGAAGAAGTGAACCGGTTGTTGAAGAACGAAATATTCGGTAGAAAGTCCGAGAAAAGATCTGTTGCCGACAGTCGTCAATTTTCTCTTTTCGAAGAATCTGAAGAAGAGCCACTGGATGCGATCGATGAACCCGAAGACCGGCAGCCAGTGGAAGGCCATACACGCCGCAAGCCGGTCCGCAAGCCACTGCCGGCCGATCTGCCTCACGAAGACATTATTCACGATCTGGATGAATCCGAGAAAGTTTGTGTCTGCGGCCAGTCGCTTTGCAAGATTGGCGAAGAGGTCTGCGAGAAACTGCGTTATACGCCTGCAACGATGGTGGTCGAACGTCATATTCGCCCCAAATACGCTTGCAAAACCTGTGATGGGGTTGAAGATGATGGCCCGACCGTCAAGATCGCTCCGGTGCCGCCCCAACTGATCCCCAAGTCGTTTGCTACCGGATCGCTGGTAGCCCATATCGTCTGTTCCAAGTTCGAAGACGCCCTGCCATTGTATCGGCAGGAAAAAATCTTTTTGCGCATTGGTATCGACCTGCCCCGTTCGACCATGTGCACTTGGCTGATCAAGGTGGCCGACTTGGCCCGGCCGCTAATGGACCTGATGGGTCAGGAAATCCGATCCGGCCCGGTGGTGAACGTTGATGAGACCACGGTTCAGGTGATGAAAGAACCGGGCAAGGCCGACACCAGCAAATCCTATATGTGGCTGTTTCGAGGAGGGCAGCCGGACCGGCCGGTATTGGTGTTCGAATATCATCCGAGCCGTTCGGGGCAAATCCCGCTTGACTATCTGAGTGGATACCAAGGCTATGTGCAATGCGATGCCTACAGCGGGTATGACGCATTGGGCAGGCAAGAAGGCGTGGTGTTGTTAGGCTGCTGGTCACATGCCCGGCGCAAGTTCGACGAAGTCATCAAGGCCCGTGGAGGAGCCAAACGCAAAGGCAGCGCTGAGCAGGCCCTGGAGTATATCGGCCGGCTGTACGCCGTGGAAAAGAAGGCACGTGAAGCCGGGCTGGATTCGGATGCCATCCGCGATCTGCGCCAGCGGGAAGCCAAACCGGTTCTCGACGAGTTCAAGGCCTGGATGGACGCGAAAACCTTGGCGACGCCTCCCAAAGGGCTGCTCGGCAAGGCTATTCTTTACACGCTCAACAATTGGCAGCGCCTGGTCGGCTATCTTGAGGATGGCCGGTTGCGGCCGGACAATAACCTGGCGGAAAATGCGATCCGACCGTTTGTGCTAGGCAGAAAAAATTGGCTGTTCGCCGGCAACCCGGACGGCGCTCGTGCCGCCGCCGTGTATTACAGTCTGATCGAAACCGCCAAGGCCAATGGCTGGAAGGTGTACGATTATCTGACCTACCTGTTCGAAAACCTGCCGCTGGCAAAAACCGAAGAAGATTACCGCAAGCTGCTCCCCTACAACCGCTCTCAATAGACTTCAGACGGAACGCGAAACCAGGCTTATCGGGCGGTTGGGGTGCGGTTTGCCGAACGCTTACGGTAATTCAAATTGCAAAGTTTTGGGAAATCGACAATCCACCGGGCGGTCTCGTCGTGTAATGCCAGCTCATGGAGGCTCCTTGCCTGTTTTGCGTTCGGTCCTTCAGCGGGGTGAGTTCTGCGCGGGATATCCTCCGGCAGCGTGCCGGGTCGCGCCTCGTTTGCAGCCGATGCGCCACCTTATAACCGACCAGAATCAAACCAATTTCATACATAATGCTTGACGTTATTATCGCATTGCGTTATTATTCTTGCAATGATAAAATCCTTTCAAGATAAAGAGACGGAAAAAATATTCAGCCGGCAAATTTCAAGAAAATTGCCTCAGGATATTCAGCGTATTGCGAGGAAGAAATTGGTAATTCTTGATGCTGCGGTGCAATTGAATGATTTAAGCACGCCACCAGGTAATCGACTGGAGGCATTGGAAAGAGACCGAAAAGGCCAACACAGCATACGCATTAACGACCAATGGCGGATTTGTTTTATGTGGAGCGGTGGTGATGCTTATGATGTTGAGATAACAGATTATCATTAGGAGGTTATATGAGCAAACAACTGCCCCCTATCCATCCTGGAGAAATTCTCATGGATGAATTTTTAGAGCCTATGGGAATCAGTCAATATCGTTTGGCAAAAGATATTAGTGTGCCTCCAAGGCGCATAAATGAAATCGTGCATGGAAAAAGATCAATTACAGCAGACACTGCTCTTCGGCTTGGACGTTATTTCGACATGTCACCTCAGTTTTGGCTTAATCTTCAAACTCGATACGATCTTGAGATGACTGAGGATTTTTTGGCAGGCAGACTTGACGACGAAGTCCATTCTCTTCATGCTCAGACAGGATAATAGCCCATGCGCTACCTTATTGGCGCCCTGCGCCTTATGACCTCTGCTGACTCCTGCCACATTACCCGGGCCGTTACCGGACCGGACGCTGCCCGAGGGCCGCATGCCTGACAGGCCGCCCCGGATAAGGACGTGAACTGTTGCCGCACAACCGCATCATTTACCCTATCTCCTGAACCCGAGGCTTTGCCATGTTGTGCTGGCTTACCCGTAGACTGGACCTTGTATGATGTTTCTGTTCCCCGAATCGGATCCAGGGCAGGCTTGCCCCACAGCTTTGCGCTCGGGCTTCCTTCGAACGCCCCCTCGCGGACACACCCCTGCCGTCGGCTAATGTTTATGCTTATGATTACGGCCATTAACAGGGTTCACACACAGGGGACTTGCACCCCATTAGTTCACACCCGTGCCGGGCATACACAAATGTTTACAGCGGATTTTGATCGTGGCTGTGCTCCTCACAAAACCGCTGAAACAGGCGTAGCTCGGCGCTGCTCGCACGTCGGGAAAAAATATTAGTATTCATGTTATCAATGAATTGTTTATTTTAGAAGAACGTATAAGTTACTATCGTTCCAAGAATCTACGTCAAAAAAATATATTATTCAGTATATGTAAATTACATATAGCGATCTTAATACCGTTTATACGAAAGCAGAGGAAAAAGATTTCATGAACCTATTTCTATACCGAAGGCACAACATCTTTCCTATTCGAGACAGTTCGACATCTTTACAAATATTGAATATATCACAAATACATAGATTTAAATGCAAATAATTGCTATGTTTCACCGCAATCGTATTGGGCATAATAATTATAGTATAGGGAGAATACTGAATGAACTTTCAATTGTTGCCACTCAACCCGAAACACTTGGCTCAATTTAAGAAAGATATGCAGGAAGCATTTCAACAAGGTGCAGTTGATGGATTTAGTGAAATAGATATAGAGATACTTCCCGAAAGTCATATAGATCGTTCTCTCTCTGCTAAAAGTTCTTTTGCTTACGAGGCTCTACTTGCTGGAGATCTTGTTGGCGGAGCTGTTGTTTTGATAGATAACAAAACACAACATAATCATCTTAATTTTTTGTATGTTAAAAAAGGAATTCACAGTAAAGGCGTAGGGCAGTCTATTTGGAATACGATTGAAAAATTATATCCCGAAACCAAGGTATGGGAAACCCATACTCCATACTTTGAAAAACGAAATATACATTTCTATGTAAACAAATGTGGTTTCCATATTGTGGAGTATTTTAATAAGTATCATAAAGATCCAAATGAAAAAGAAGAAAAAGAACAGTTGCCTGATATTGATTATTTCGCAGATTTCTTCCGTTTTGAAAAAATAATGAAGTAGAGGGTGCAATCCCATTTAGGGGCACCCCTGAGGCCGATTGTCGGCTCCGGCTTGCCGGTGCTGGTGGCGTTGTCGTTGATCTTTAAAAATTCGATCTGAACTCTAACGGCTCCATTGTGTACAGTGGCCTCATGAGCATGATTATGTTCCCTGGATCAGGTCCGGGGCAGGCTTGGCTCACAGCTTTGCGCTCGGGCTTCCTTCGAACGTTCCCTCGCGGGAACGCTCTTGCCGTCGGCTAATGTTTATGCTTATGATTACAACCTTTAACAGGGTTCACACACAGGGGACTTGCATCCCATTAGTTTACGCCCATGCCGGGCGTACACATCCTGGAGCATGAATTGATAAAGTTACAGCCATTTAACGAAGACGACTTTAGTCAGTTGATAGCTGAAATTCCTGACACCCGGTTTCTTCTTCAGTGGGCAGGTCCAAAATATACCTTTCCTCTGGATGCTGCTCAGTTAAATGATACTTTGGCAAATACCAACGGAGAGAAACCACCGCTTAAAGCCTTCAGAGTCATCAGATCGGATACTATTGAAATCGTAGGTCATATTCAACTGATGGATATTGATTACAATGCTGGGAGTTGTATTCTCGGTAGGGTGTTAATATTTCGAAAATATCGTGGTAATGGTTTTGGTAAAGCGATGGTGGAGGAGGCTGTCAAATTTGCCTTCGGAAATATGCATTTGGCTGAAATCACCCTTGGAGTTTTTGATTTTAATACGCCTGCAATCGATGTTTACAGGAGCATAGGATTTGCTGAGTTTCAATTCATGAAAGATGCACGACAATTCCAAAACGAAAGCTGGAATGTCATAAGAATGAAATTAAATAAAGTCGAATGGTTGCATATGAATAATGCGAACATATGCAAAGGATGATTTCTTCACAGTGATGTGCAATTGGCTGAAAAGGTGCTATTCGGCAACAATGATGGCACAACAAAGCCATCGCGAGGCAACGCTTAACAGCGACGTTGGCCGGCCATGAGAGATGATAATATAATTATTCAAATGGCTGAAGAAAACGATTTAGAGGCGTTGCGTTTATGCGCAATTTCAGCGTTTGTTGATGATGAAAGGTATAAACCAGACAACGTAAAACCTGGAAGTCCTCCTGGAAATAACAAAATTCATTATCACATGAACTGGTTGAGAAACCACGATTATTTCAAATGTGTGGTTTATAATACGATCGCTGGTGGTTGCATCGTAAAAACACATCCAAATCATTATGAGCTCTTTGGGATATTTCTCAGCAGAAATTTTATAGGAAAAGGGATCGGCAGCAAGCTTTTAAGGGGTGTGATGAACCTGTATTCAATTGAATCATTATGGGTACTTGAAACTCCTGATTATTCAATTCGGAACCATCATTTTTATGAACGAAACGGCTTTGTTTTGAGCAAAAAAATCAAACCAGATCCAAGTCTGGGACACGGATTCTTTGTATACAAAAACATCGGTTAATCAGGGAAGGAGGAGTTTTTGCGCTCGGACTTCCTTCGAACGCCCTCCATCGCGGGAACGCCCTTGCCGTCGGCTAATATTTATGCTAATGATTACAACCAGTAACAGGGTTCACACATAGGGGACTTGCACCCCATTAGCCCTCAAAGGAGAAGAAATTGAGTATCGAAATTTGGATTTCGTTTATTTTTGCCTCATTGATTTTGTGCTTTTCGCCTGGACCTACTGTTCTTCTTGTTATTGGGCAATCCTTGAATCATGGCAAGAAGTCTGTTGTACCTCTGGTGACAGGCGTTCTTTCTGGCGACCTGGTCGCGATGAGTTTATCGTTCGCTGGTTTAGGTGTTTTGCTAGCTACATCAGCAATTTTGTTCAATATTTTTAAATGGATCGCCGCAGCATATTTGTTTTATCTTGGTATAAAAGCATGGCGCACAAAATCAAATGCAGAAAAATTTAAAACTATGTCTATTAAAAAAGGCAAAATGTTCAAGGATGCAATGCTTGTAACAGCTTTGAATCCAAAAGGCATAATATTTTACAGCGCTTTTTTCCCATTGTTCATAGATACTAAAAAGCCAGTTATACCTCAATTAACAATTATCACAGTATCGTTCTTGCTTGTTGCAGTTGCAAGTACAACGTTTTACTCTACGTTTTCCGGCTATTTAGGCAGTAAGGTTAAATCGCCAAGGTTTCAAAGTACTTTCAACAAAGCAAACGGGACAATGTTAATGGGTGCTGGTGTAGTTACAGCATCATTTCAAAAATAAAGGCTAACAAGGCAAATGCTGTAGCATGGGATCATGGGGTCGAACCATGAAAAGAATTATAAATCAATAATGTTAGAGAAAATAATGGCCCTAAAACGACCCGATACTCGCGTTTTTGAATCTAAAATGGATGATTTCATCTCGGGTAAGAGGGAGATTTTCTCCAACTTCCTACACCACCAAAAGATTCGACAACTCCAGCAGCCCCGTGCGGGCAACATCCGGAAACTGTTCGATCGACACCGCCCCGTCGACATCGGCATCTCCTCCGTTGGCTTCGACCCGTTTCCATGCGCGAAGCATGTTTCCCCGGGATAAGATCCGCACCAGCATATGCCCTTTCCAAAGATTAAGACATAAAGGGGTTTATTGATTATGGCTATGGGAATTGGATTAGATCTGGGCAGTACGCGAATCAAAGCAGCCCATCTTGGGTCCGAAGGTCGCCTGACAAATTTGATTGGTGTTGATACTCCCGCTCTGGAAGGAGACGATCCGATTAGGCAATGTGATGCCGAAGATTACGTAAAGAGAGCCGAAACCCTCTTGGAACAGATCATGACCGGGTGCAGTCGTGATGTGCCCGTGGGATTGAGTTCCCAGCGGTCATCCTTCCTGTTGTGGGAGAGATCCTCGGGACGTCCTGTCACTCCAATGATATCCTGGCAGGACCGCCGGCCGGCTGATTGGTGCGTTCGCCATCTAAGTGCTTACGAACCACTGGCGGCACGTACCGGATTGCCGCTCTCTCCCCATTACGTTGGTCCCAAGCTGGCCCTGCTGCTGTCCGCCGATGTTGAGATGAAAGATGCAGCCCATAGAGGCGAACTCTGTTTCGGCACCCTGGACACCTACGTTATCTGGCGGCTTACCCAGGGGCATGTCCATCAGACCGATATCAGCATGGCCGCGCGCACTGCGATGATGGATGCCCGTTGCGGGCGCTGGGATCCATCCCTTCTAAAATTTTATGGAATCCCGCCCTCCCTGTTGCCGGCCATCGTCTCTTCACACGGACTGACAATTTCACTCTCGGGGGGCGGCCGGTTGGCTGCATCCTGCGCGGATCAGGCAGCCAGCCTGATTACCGCGCAAGCTGCGAAATCCAAGGCCATGGCTTTGAATCTGGGCACAGGTGGCTTTGTGATGGTTTCCACAGGGTCAACGTTTGCACACGCCAGAGGATACCTGAGCGCCCCGGTTTCCCGAAATCCTCGGGGCGACATTTTATATGCCCTCGAAGGCACCATCAATGCCATCGGTCCTGCCCTGGCCCGCTATGCCGGTCCGTCGCCGGACCTGTCCGATCACGATCCCGCTCCGGAGTTGTTCTGCCTGCCGGACAATGCCGGTATCGGCGCACCCTACTGGCAGTCCAACCGGAATCTGATTTTTTCGCAGCAGACCGATGATCTTCCCGATGAGTTGCTTCGCCGGGCGGTGATGGAGGGCATCATTTTTCGGGTCTGCCGCATAGCCCTGGACTTTCAGCAGCACACGGACTTTTCCAGCCTGATTGTTTCAGGAGGCCTGTCAGCCGAACCTTTTGTAGTGCAGGGGTTGGCCGCATGTAGCGGATTGAGGGTGGTTTTGTGTGAAGAAAAGGAGACCAGTTTGTGGGGAGCAGCTGCAAATGCCTTGCAGGAAGATCTTCCAGCACCGGATGTCAGAGAGATAATTCCGATCGGGAAACAGGGTGGCTATTTGAACGCCAAATTCAAAACATGGTGCCGTTGGCTCGATAGGGTTCTGGGGGTCGGGCCATCAAAAAAATTATAAATCAAGAAGGTTGGAGATATAAATGGCCCTAAACCGATCCGATATTCGCGTTTTTGAATCTAAAACGGATTAGCCTGGGCTATGGGGAAGTTTCCAAAGCAGCTCCCCGCACCACCGAATGATTCGACAACTCCGGCAGCCCCGTGCAGGCAAGATCAAGAAAATGTTCGCTCGACACCCCGTCGATCCCGGCATCGCCCTTGTTGGCCTTGACCTGTTTCCATACGTGAAGCATGTTTTCCCGGGATAAGATCCGCGCCAGCAGGTGATCGTCCGGCTTGGGCGATTCTACAACTTGCGACCTCGACGATTCTCATATCGCAACCATATGCTCTGGCGTATTCGTTCGGGCGGAAACCGGACTTCTGGATGGAAAGACGGCCACCACCCATTGCCAATTTGCGGAGCAGTCGATATTTCAACTATGACAGCCTGGCCTGTCAAAGCGGGGGATACCGCCCAACCAATTGAAAAAGAGAGATCTGTTGACTAATTCATTTTTCGGGGATGAACGGGCAAGCATTTATTCAGCGCCATGTGGCCATACCCTCCCTATCAGACCGTCTAATCTTTGGAGTCCACAGACGGTGGTACTTTCAGGTCAAGATAAGTTCTAAGGTTTACTTTTTTATTCTGCAAGTGAAGTTTTTTTCGAATATTGTTCCTGTGAAAATCAATAGCTGCTTTGCTGACACCCATAATTTCAGCAATATCTTTTGATCTTTTTCCTTGCCGAATCAAGTTAATGACTTCTATCTCCTTAGGCGAGAGTCTTTCGTACTGAGTCGACATTTTTCGAACATGGGGGGCTGTGATTTCTTTCAAATTCTCTTTTACTGCCTGTATAAGCGCCTTACATTTTGGATTTGACTGGTAAGTGAAAAGTTCATCCAAATAGGGCATAATTAGTTTTTCCATATTGAAACGAATATTTTTCCCTACAGTGTCTAAATCTATGTTTCGCTGTTGCAATATTACCTTAAAAGCAGTATTGGTTTCTTCCAGTTTCTTCGACTGAGCTACAATGGCATTCTCCCTCTGTTTCAGCGCGTTTGTGGTCTTTATCCGCTCACTGATATCAATAATATTAACGAGAATTTTTAGTGGATTGGTGTTTTCCAGCAGGGAGGCTCGAACTTCGACCCAAATTTTACGGCCGCTCTTATGAATCCACTGCGTTTCATAATAGTCCTTTGTGTCTCTTCTTTCCAGCCGGTTCAAACCCATAGCACGGACTTTCAATCGTTCGTCCGGATGAACCATATCCCATGGAGACATTTTTAAAACGTCAGATCGACTATAGCCGGTGATTTCCTCAAACGCGCGGTTTGTGTAATGAATCGCATCTTGACTCACAATCAGAATTCCATTTAAAGCCTCTTCAGCCAAAGTGTAAAATGTGACGCTATCATCTATTGATTGGTAGACTTTCATAATGCCTGATTTTTAGCCTCACATCATGGGTTGGTAAAACCATCATTAAAGATAAATACTAATTGCCGGCACCCCCTTGATTTCTGCTGCCATCCAGATGCAGCAGCATCCCCGGTCAGGGTTTCCGCCACCTCTTTTTGGATATTTGCCGCGCCCCTGGCCTGGCAGCCCGGCCTCTCGTGCCGGCTCTTGACCAACGTGTCACCGTCGCGCCGGTCCCAGGCATGAAAATCATTCGCATTCCGCCCCTCATGCCCACGACGGTACATCTCGCTGGCCAGCATGTCTTGATCAACCGGCATCCGGCGATGTGACAGCCCGGTCAAGCGTTCGGCGACGTGCATCTTCTCAACGGGCATAAAAAATGTCACAGATGACCTTCGAAGGCAATGACCGATTACCTTCGGGGGTTTTCCTCTGCCCCAAGGACTGGATTGACTCTCTGGAAGAAGTGATCCGGTTGCTGAAACAGGTAATATTTGGCTGAAAACCAGAGAAGACCGCTTTTAAGAATTACCAGTATTCTCTTTAAAACGTGCCACAGGAAGGCCTGCCGGATATCGATAAATCAAAAGAACAAAAATCGATTGATCGATTGACGTGTTGCGAGCTTATCTGCAAACCGCCGCCAGCCGATTTGCGAAGAATCGACATCATTCATGATTGTCGGGCTGCGCCAGTTTATGAACTACTCTACCTGCCTGTTCGAAAACTTCCGACAGATCGGGCAGAAAACGACACCATTGCCTCTTCAGGCCTGTTTATCTCTAGCCCGGTCCTGCGGGGACCGGGCGTCTACATCGGAACTGGTAAAAAATCGCTATTTATCCGCGGGCTTGGGATAATCGATCCAATCCGGCGCTTTTCGCGGGTGCCAATGGCGGCCGTAGATAAAATTGTCGATAGGGGGAAGCAAAGAACGGGCAATGTCCGAATGGGCAATAAGCCGGCGGGTCAAACGATGGAGAAGCGTATCGGGGCGGGCAAAGGGGCAGACCGCCATGCATACCGAGCAATCGGTACCCGCCTTGGCCCAGTAGGCATAGCAGGATTCGGCGTCCATCTGCCATTTGCGCACGCCCCTGATGACCACCTTCTCGCCCAGCGGCAGCGATTTGGAAGGACAGGATTCGGCACACTTCTTACAACGCTTGCAAAAGGCCGCAACCCCTAAATCCAGGGGCTGGTCGGGGACCAGCTCAAGGTCCGTGGTGACGACGAAAATTCGTATCCGCGGGCCGTATTTGGGGGCAATCAAATAGCCCAGGCGGCCCATTTCCCCCAAGCCAGCGTTTACGGCCATGGGGACGCTGAGCGAGTTGTAATTGCGCGAGTGCTCGGCCACGGCGCGGTAGCCCATGCCGCTGATCGTGTCCGCCAGGATGGTGGAGATACAGGCGCCTTTCGAATAGCTGGTGGCCGACTCCACCACCGTGGGGGTATGGGGTGCAGCGGCAATATTGGCGTGGTCCATCTCCACGGCGAAAACCAGGGCAAAAGGCAGCGGATCCGGCAATGCCTGCCCCGAGTCTTCCCAATTTTCATAAAAGATCTCCCCGCGGTGGGAGTATGTCCAACGAGGGGCGGTACGGCACACGCCCACCAGATCGGCGCCTAAATGGTAAGCCCAGCCTTTGACAATTTCGGTAGCCCGGCCGGGGGATAGATCCGCTTTGGTCTTCACCGGTTCAGGGTAGGCGCGGGGGCCAAACAGCGGTGGGATACCAAAAGCGGCTCCCATCATGGCTACGTTGGGTTGATAGCCGGAGTCAATATTCCCGGGACGGCCGACATTGCCGCCCCTGGCCCGGCGCTGGGCGTCGGGGGCTTCACGGTCAGGATACTTGCTGTAGTATCGGTGATAGACCTCCGAACCTTCGGGCAAGCACCGGTTGCGGGCAAACACATGGTCCCGCTCGTCAAACCGCTCCACCTGGCCGACGACCTGGCCGTCTGCGCCTGCCCGGGCCCCTGGATTGCCCTTGCCCGGAATCAGCAAGATGGCACCCAGCACCGCCATCAGGCCCATGCCCAATGCGATCCAGAATCGCAGCGTCGGGACAAAAAGGATTGCAAGGGCCAATACGGCTAAGACACCCAATAGCCATAACCCGACTTTCGGTGCCCGGGGTTCCTGCTCTTTTACGGACTCGACGACGAAGTATGCCGTTATCGCCATCAGAACGAGATCTATTGCCAATAAAATGATCATCCTCACATTCCTATATATGCCTTGCGCAAATGGTCGTCCTGAAGAAGCTCGGCACCCTGGCCCTGCATTACAATTCTCCCATTTTCAATAACATAGGCCCGGTCTGACATCTTAAGGGCACGAACCACGTTTTGCTCCACCAGCAAAATGGTCACCCCTGTGGATTTGATCCGCTCCAGGATCTTGAAAGTATCGTCCACCAAGATGGGTGAAAGCCCGAGAGACGGCTCATCCACGGTCAACAACCGCGGTTTGCCCATCAAGCCACGGGCAATGGCCAGCATCTGCTGCTCGCCACCGCTCAAGGAACCGGCCATCTGGTGGCGGCACCCCTTGAGGCGGGGGAACATGTCGTAGGCGCGCACGACCAAGTCGGCCATCTCACCGTCTTTACGCTTGGAATAGCCGCCGATCTGCAGATTTTCTTCAACGCTCATCAGAGGGAAAACGCGTCGCCCTTCCGGGATATGGATGATGCCATGCTTGACAATATCGTAGGCCGGGGTGCCGATGAGCTCCTGGCCGTCGAATTTGATGGAGCCGGTCGCCTTTTTGAGCAGCCCGGAAAGGCATCTTAAAAGGGTCGATTTGCCGGCCGAGTTGGCTCCCACCATGGAAACCAGTTCGCCTTCGGCCACCTCGAAAGAGACATCGAAAAGGACTTGTACATCGCCGTAATGAACATTGAGCCTTTCAACCGTTAACAGCAAGATATTCTTCTCCCAGATAAGCTTTGATCACATCGGGATCGCAGGAAATCGACTCGGGAGTCCCTTGGCACAACATCTTCCCGTAGTCTAAGACAATGATGCGGTCCGAAATGGACATCATCACGCCCATGATGTGCTCGATGACAAACAAGGTGACCCCGGAATCGCGAACGTTTTCAATCAGGGTTTTGACTTCCGACAATTCCTGGGGATTGAGCCCGGCCATCACTTCGTCCAACAACAAAAGTTGGGGTTGGGTGGCCAGTCCCCGGGCAATTTCCAGGCGCTTGCGATCGGCGATGGTCAACGATCGTCCCAACGCGTCGCGTTTCTTTTCCAGCCCGACGAATTCCAAAATCTCCAAGGCTTTCTTGCGGGCGGTTTTGAGGCTGCCGGTCCGGTTCAAAGCGCCCACCATCACATTCTGGGTAACGGTGATATCGCCGAAGGGCTTGGTCGTCTGGAAGGTACGGCATAAGCCGCGTTTGCACACCTGTTCGGGCGCTAGGCGATCGATGGCCCGGCCATTGAATTTGACATGTCCGGTACGGGATCGATAAACACCCGAAATCACATTAAACAAAGTTGTCTTGCCAGCGCCGTTGGGTCCGATCAGCCCCACGATTTCACCCGGGTTGATATCGAAACTGACATCGCTGAGCACGATATTGCCGCCAAACCATTTGCTGATATCCCGCACTTCAAGCATGGCCACCTCCCTCCGCTTGAATCGAACCGATACCGTCTCGGTAATTTCTGGAGGCACGGCGCTTTTTCAAAGTACCGTAAATGCCATCGGGCATGTACAGCATAATGGCGACGAGGATCACGCCGTAAATGATCATGTAAAGCCCGGGAATGGACGTTCCCAGCCAGGCCCTGAGAGCGATGGTAATAGGGATAAAAATCACCGCACCGATAAAAGGGCCGAAGACCGTGCCCACCCCACCCACGATAGCGAACAGCGCCACCTGGACCGACAAGGGCAGGCGGATTACACTGGAAGGATCGATGTAGACCACATATTGGGCGTAAAACGTGCCGATAACGGCGGAAAGAAAAGAACTCAGCGCCATGGCGATCAGGCGCACCCGGCCGGTATTGACGCCCAGGGCACGGGCCGCATCTTCGTTTCCTTTGAATGCGGTGAGATAATAGCCCAGCTTGGAGTTCTCGATGTAGTAGGTAATGGCGGTGACCACCACGCAGAGGATCAATGAAATGTAGACATAAGGGAGCTTTGAGTCAAAAGAGTAATTTAGAAAGCTGGGTTGTATCGGCAAAGCCAACCCCTCGGCACCACCGGTAAGGGAACGCCAGCTCAAGGCGAAAATCGAACAGACTTCACCAAAAGCCAATGTGGCCAAGGCAAAATAATGAGACCGCAGGCGAAAGCAGATCACCCCCACCAGCAGGCCGACAATCATGGCCAACAGGCCACCGGCCAACATGCCCAACCAGGGTGTCAAACCGAAATGAAGAAAAAGGAGGGTAGACGTATAGGCACCGATGCCAAAAAAGGCATTATGTCCCAACGAAGTCATGCCGGCATATCCGCTGAGAATATTCCAGGCCCCGGCATAAGCGGCCCACATGAAGACCAAAATAAACCCGTCCAGATAAAAATTATTTTTGATGAACAATGGGCACAAGGTCATTGCCGCCAGGGCAGCCCCGACCCAAACCCAGTGCAAATCATTCACTGAAGTCAATCGTTTCAATGCGCTCAAGCTCCTCTTCTCCCTTCACCCCGAACAGCCCCGAAGGTTTGACCACCAATACGGCTATAAATACCAGAAAGTAAACCGCCTGTTTGGAATCAGGACTGATCAGGTAACTGGAGAACACTTCCAAAACACCGATAAAAATACCGGCAATCATGGCTCCGGTGATGCTACCCATTCCCCCCAGGACCACCACCACGAACATGACCAGCACGAACTCAAAGCCCACAAAAGGATGGATCGTAAAGATTGGCGTCATCAGCGCCCCGGCCACCCCCACGAGCAAAAGACCGATAGCGAATGTCAGCATGAACACCCGGTCGATATTGACTCCCATTAAAAGCGCCGTGGAACGGTCCTGGGCCGTGGCACGAATCACCTTGCCGGTATAACTCTTTTGGATAAACAGGTAGAAAACCAAGGCAAGTGCTATGCCCAGAACAAAAGCGATCAACCTGGCCGGATTGATGATTAACTCTTCCACGCCCAGAGCCGGAAAGGGGCCGATGATAATGGGAGCCTTGGCGTAATCGAGGCTGACGGTCCGAAAATCGGCCGACCAGAAAAGAAGGGCCGCATTTTGTATCACCGTGGAGATCCCCACGGTTACAAATATCTGGGCCAAGTGGGATCGACCGATGGTCTGGCGGACAAAAAAGCGATACGTAATCCAGCCGAGCACAAACAGGATCGGTCCTGCGACAAAAATGGACAAGTAGGGATCGAGGCCGGTCAGCGTAAAAAGCCAGAAAGTAGCGTACATGGCCAGCATCAAGTATTCACCATGAGCGAAGTTGACGATCTTCATCACCCCGAAAATCAAAGTCAACCCGATGGAGGAAAGCGCATAGATGCCTCCCAACAAGATCCCCGATATAAGCAATTGTATGAAAATCGTCAGATCCATTTTACACTTCTTTGCAAACCCTGCGTCAAGACGCCAAGGCAGCCGGAAGTTAATTTCTTTACTTCACGGTGCCTTAGCGTCTTTTTCGTTTAAATGCCGGCAAGCGAGGTTACTGCAGTTCCGACGAGGCGACCTCGATGGGATAGACGAGATGAATCTTGCCATCTTGCCACTGGTTGATACCCGCCGAAGAGTAGATATTCTGCCCCATATCCTTAGCTTCGGATGAAAATTTGATCCCCCAGTTCAAAACGCCTTCGCCGGGTTTCACATCCAGGCTAGCCGCCGCCTCACGTAGTTTTTCCGGGTCCAGGCTGCCGGCTTTCGGCAAGATGTGTTTATAAAGAATCCAGGCCCCGGCAAAGCCGACGAATGAGGTGGGGTTGGGGTACTCGCCCTTGTGGGTTTTCTGGTAGCGGAGCACGAACTCATCGGCGTCGCTTTTCTGATCGGCGCCAAGCCCCTTGGTGGATATCTCCGAGGGAATGCCACCGGCCAATACGCCGTTGGCATCCTCGCCGAGGGCCTTGAAAAAGTCGGGATTTCCCTGACCCGCGGTGGTCCCCAAAACGATGGGGTGAAACCGGTATTCCCTGGCCTGGCGGTGAAACAAGATAGAATCATTGATGTATTGAGCCGCCAGGACCACATCCGGTTTTTTCTGTTTCAGCTTGAGAATCAGGCCCGAGAGATCGGCCGTCTTGGCGGAATAAGACTCGACATAGACAACATTCAATCCCAACTCTTTGGCCCGCTTTTCCAGCCCTTTGGCCGAGGAGGTGCCGAAACCGCCGTCCTCGTGGATGATGGCCAGACGCAGGTCCTTGGCTTTTTTGCCAAGTTTTTTGGGGGCCAGCACATTGGCCGTGTAATCCACCATCTGGGCCGCCATCATGCTTCCGGAAAAGGTGGTCCGCACTAAATATTTAAAGCCCCGGGCCGTAATCAACCCGGACACGCCCTCGTTTTCCAGATAAAAAATCTTGTTTTTTTCCGCGACCACCGTGGCGGCCATGGACAGCGAAGAGGCCTGGGTGCCGATAATACAGGTGATGTTTTCGTTGTTGATCAAACGATTGGCTTCACTGGCGGCAGCCTGGGGGTCAGGTGCATCGGCACTGATCAACTCCACTTTTTTGCCAAGGACCCCGCCGGCATCATTGATCATTTCCGTGGCGATCTTGACACCGGCAAGATTTTTCATGCCGTTTTTAGAGAGGGCACCGGTTGTGGGGAGAATGACACCGATTCGCCAAGTGTCCGTGGCCCATGCCGTTGATCCCAATGCCAGCGCTACAACAAGAATACCGACTCCGATTAATCTGCGCATTTTTCCTCCTGTGCTCGGGTGCCTTGCACCAGTTTGGAATTTCCAACCGTCTAGATGGAAAATTGAAATCGAATTGAGAAAGTTTAGCTGCATTCGCCGCAGGAACTTGCTTTTATCGTAACCCTATTGGCATCCGCATCGATTTCCACCAAGCAGTCGGCTTCAAGCTCCCGGTAAAACGCTTCCGGCAGTTTGTTTACCATGGGGATACCGATAACGATGGCCGAGGCCACCAAAACCGTATCCGCATATTGAATGATCATCGCTTTGGGTGCGTTATTGCGCAGCTGCAACTGGTAGAGGCCATCGGCCTGGACAACGGAGCTGCCCTTTCCCGTCGGGAATACGAGCACTTTGTCCGCCACGGACCGCCCTTCAAGCGCGTGGCCTTTCTCGATCACGATTCCGGTTTCCGGGTCGACCATGTAAAAACAGATATCGTCTTTAGAAACAAGGACTTTTCCTATTGCATGCCCTTGTGATATTTTGTGGCAGTCAAAAACTTTGGCTCTCATCTTATTCTATGGATCCTTTCAGCGCCGCACCAACACAGGTCCGCATGTCCCGGACGACAAACCGGATGCCCCGGCGCTTCGGATAATAGGCGCATTTGGGTGAATCGGTGGCACCCTTGCGGCCCTTCAAGTGTCCCCAGCAGGGCTGGTCCGGACAAGTATCGGGAACAATGTGGCCCCCGGCCTTTTCGATTATTGTTGCCAGTCCCATTCGCAAGGCCATCTCATAGGTGTAACTCGAGGTCAATATCCACAACTCCGCTTTTAGTAATTGCCCTGCAACCATTTCGGCCACCTGCTGAACCTGGCGGATGGTGTGGTGCGGACAACCAAACATGACAAAATCGATGGGACCGGGTTCATCGGAGAATTTTTCGATCTGCGCATCGAGGTCACGTTGGGTGATCCTGATTTCGATCTCGGGAAGATCTCCCTGCAATGCGGCTTCGGTTGTGGCGGCTTCCGGCGTTACGCCAACAATGTGATACATGGGAACGGCTCCGGCCGTATTGAGCTGTGCGCCGAGGTTCATCAAGCCTTCCATGCTGACATTGGCCGGAATGCCTTCAAAAACCGGGATCCGGTAACCGATTTTGGAGGGAATGGCCCAACCGAGTTGTTGATACGCAAAATCATCACTCAAATCGGCGTCGACCACGATCCTGGCCGTTGCTCTTCTGTTTTTTGTCCAAAGAAGCCCGTATTCGGGAACCTTTCCGATAACCGCAGCGCAAAGTGCGGACTGGGCCGATTCACGGTTTGACCTGGCGCCCCAAACGGAATTCACGTAGGGCGTGGCACTGGACTCTGAAAAAGAAATTATTTCTCCCTGGCGGGGAATATTATCGAACAGGTACGGCGTGCAGCTGAAATTCATTCTGGCGCCAAGCCGTGTATAGGCGCTGGTTGTACGCGCCATCAATTGCGCATCCGCATCCGAAACCATACCGTTAGCGGTAAAATATTTAAGGCAGAATCCGGGGTTCACCGTCGGTGGGACATTGCACCGGCTCCCTGCATCAGCCAGTTTTTCGGCAAACCATAGGTCGGCTTCCTGATTGCTCAGTGCAACATGTGCACGCGATATGGGAACCAAGCGGGGGGCGTCTAAAGCCTCTCCAATACCGACCAAAATCTCCATGGCCAGGGCGGCCCCTCCGCCTTCAGAGCCATCAAGTATTTCTTTTTCCTCAGCGGTAAGCTTCATTTAAAATCTCGCCATTAAATTCGAACCGATTGATTGGAAGCGTCGAAGATATAAATTTGTTCAACATGAATAATATGCTTTATGATGTAAATATAAGTTGGATAATAGAATTATCATAGGCCGACACTCATATTTTGCGGGATACCAGTTGAAAGGGATCAGGCATGAAAGTGACACGCCCATATGGGATTTGGAAGATAGGTCCCCACGCGAAGGTATTCGGCCGCAAGGAGCACTGATGCATAAAGCCGGATCCGGCCGGTTTGCTGCACCACCGGCTCCATTACCACGATTTCGTCATTGATCTGCAAGCTGAAGTGGATGCCCCGGCGCACTCGGGCCCTGATCTTGTTGGGCATGGTGATCCGGTTTTTGGAGGTGACCAGCATTCCATTTCTAGGAAAACTACAGCACCCGCACCCTGTCTCGGCAGTTTTCACGAACTGGCGCAAAATTGCGTCTGGTTACGAATAATGCCCAACCGCTTCATTTTGGCGTGCAGCGTCGTCCTTTTTAATCCTAACCGGGCCGCAGCACCGTTGGCCCCGCCGATGACGCCGTTACATTCATTCAGGATATTTAAGATATGCCGCCGTTCGGTATCGTGCAGGGTTGCGCCTTTCTGGGCAGAAGAAGGCGCTACATTGGTTACAAACATCGTCCTAAGCGGCATTTCCTGGTTGGCGACGGGAAAATAATTGGTCAAGACGTCCTGCGGCATCTGCAGCATCGGCCCTTTGGAAATAACCACGGCACGTTCGATAACGTGCTCCAGTTCACGCACGTTTCCGGGCCATGGCATCTGCATGAGGCTTTCCATGATTTCATCGGGAATGCTTTTGATATCCCGCCTCAATTTCCGCGCATACTTTTCGATAAAATAATAGACCAGCATCGGGATATCATTTTTTCTTTCCCGGAGAGGCGGCACTTTGATGGGAAAAACGTTCAGCCGGTAATAAAGGTCACTTCGAAAATTCCCTTCGGCGACCATATTCAGTAAATTATTGTTGGTGGCAGCGATTATGCGCACGTCGACATGAAGTGGACGCGTCCCCCCAAGGCGCTCAAACTCCTGTTCCTGCAAGGCCCGCAACAGCTTTGGTTGCGAGTCCAGGGGAATATCGCCAACTTCATCGAGAAAGAGGGTTCCGAGGTGCGCCATTTCAAAACGGCCGATTTTTTGTTGGATCGCTCCTGTGAAGGCCCCTTTTTCATGGCCGAACAGATCGCTTTCAAACAGGTTGGCCGGAATGGCCGAGCAGTTGACTTTGACCAGGGTGCGTTTTTTGCGAAAACTGCAATCGTGAATGGCGCGGGCGATAAGCTCCTTGCCCGTACCGGTTTCTCCAAGAATCAGCACGGTCGCATCGGTTTCCGCAACGGCCTCGATTTGCTGGTAAAGCGAATGCATGGTTTTGCTTTGGCCGATTATTTCTCCAAAATTGTATTGCAGCTTGATTTCTTCTTCCAGGTATAGTTTTTCCGAGTTCAATTTCTTCTGAAGCTGCATTATCTTTCTATAGGCCTGGATATTACTTATGGCCATGGAGACCTGTCTGGCAATTTCGGTCAACAGTTGCAGGGAATCGTCTTCAATAACATCGCGGGTTTGGTGTCCGACTATCAGCAGACCAAGCGATTCCAAATGAAACGACAGCGGAAGCGTGCAAAAAGACCTGATCCCCTCTTTGCTAAGCAGGGCTGCAAGATCGCTTTGCCGGCACATCATATC
Source organism: Desulfobacterales bacterium (assembly GCA_963668645.2). Lineage (GTDB taxonomy): Bacteria > Desulfobacterota > Desulfobacteria > Desulfobacterales > UBA2174 > UBA2174. The sequence goes on along the minus strand of CAXXWC010000013.1, from coordinate 99,775 downwards.
CATCATCGCCGCATCAACCTTATAATGCCGCCTGTCGGCAATGCATTGGTCCAGCACCGGTCCTGTTTGAAGCGGTGTATGCCGGACATTGAGGCCATACTTCCTGTTCACTTGGTGCACCGCCTCCCAGTACAACACTCCGGTGGCAGCATCATACAGGCACAGCCCGCAAAACTCCGCCCCGAAAACACTGTGAACCTGTAAGGATATCTCCCTGATCAGGGATTTTGTATCGTACTGGGAAAATGCCGCATTCGTCACATCAAGCAAGGTTTGCAGATGGTGTCGCTCGATGGTAAGGTTTTCTTCCGACGTCTTCATCTTCTGGTAAATAATAGCGTTGTCCACGACTATGGCGACTTGATTGGCAACGAATTGAATGAAGGCAAGTTCTTTCTGATCGCCAAACGCGTCTCTTTTCCGGCTCAGAAATTCCAGTGTCCCGACCCGTTTCTGGGTGGTTGTTAAGGGAACCACGCAGGAGGTCTGGATTCCCTCTCTACGGCGATACACCAGCACTTTTGGGTACGCACTTTCATAGTCCTCAATACAGTTTATTAGAGGTTTCTGGTTATTCCAGACCCAAAAGCTCGGTCCATCCGCAAAGTTGAATACAGCATTGGGGTGTTCCGATATTTCCTCGAAAATGAATCCCGGATAATAAATTAATCCATCGCCAGTTGCTTCATTGTAGGTAAAAAGATTGATAATATCATACTCTATGAGGTCGTGCAGGCTTTTGTCGAGATTTTTAAGCAGGATTTCGAATTCAGGGTAGCCACATATTGATTTGGTGACCTTAAGCATCGCTTCGAGTTTTCTTGCTGTATCGACTTCGGCTTGATTCATTTTCCGCCTCTGTGGCTGCAGCCAGCTAAAAGTCAAAGCACCGGAGAAACCAGGGTGCCATCTTCAAGTGTCACTATTTTTAACACTGACATTATTTTAACACCTGACACGTATCTTGTCCATACCGGTTTTCTGTCTTTTACGCCCTAAATAATTCCAACAAATCAATAGATTATCGCAATAATTTAGTTTTTACCGAGATAATCAAAAACGGCATGAAATATGCTTTACAGATTCTATAATAATTTTCACGGAGAAATGGGAACGGGAGACGAAAAATCAAAGATTTTGACTTGAAAAAACAGGAGTTAACAATGCTAAAGAACAGTAAATCTCCGCTCGATATCTTTCATGATGTGGCAAAGAATCTTGACAACCCGTACATACAGGCATGGAAAGAACAAGGTGGCAAGGTCGTCGGATATTACTACGAAGGGGTTCCTGAAGAACTGCTCACCGCTGCCGGCATCATGCCGTTCCGCCTGCGCGCCACGACGGCTACCGGAACAGATCTGGCGGATGCGTATGTTGCGGCCATCAACTGCGTATATATCCGCTACAACCTCGATCTGGCCATCCGCGGCGCATATAAATTCCTTGACGGTGTTGTCGGATACAATGCCTGCGACCACATCCGCCGGGCCTACGACAACTGGTCCAGACTCATCGACAAGGACGGGCGCTGGTTCCATTTTGTCACCGTCCCGCAGAAACAGGGACCTGAACAGACAGAGTGGTATGCGTTGCACCTCGGTCGCCTTAAAGCGGCGATAGAGCAAGGCTTCAATGTGACGATAACCGACGAGAAACTGCGCCAGGCCATTGGCTTACAAAACGAGTTGCGCGCATTGCAGCGCAGACTTTACGAACTGCGCTGCGGCCCGGCTCCGAAACTTACGGGCGCGGACGCCATGACGGCCATCGTGGCGGGCTTCAGCATGCCCAAGGCCGAATACAAGGAACTGCTGGAAAAGTTCATTGCCGAACTGGAACAGAGCGAAGACGTTGCCGCCGAAAAGCGTCTCATGCTGCTCGGTGGCGAGCTGGACGATCCCTACCTGCTGCAGACCATCGAGGGCCAAGGAGCCTGCTTCGTGACCGACATGCTCTGGGACGGAAACCGCTCCTTCATCCGGGACGTCCCCATCGAAGGCGATCCTGTTTACAATCTGGCGGACTACTGCCTCAACATACGCCCCCAGGATGCCCGCACCGCCGGCACATCACTGGAGCGCTTTGCCGAAATCAAAAAAATCGGCGAAGAATGCAACGTTGACGGTTATGTGCATGTCAAAATGCCCATGTGCGATATGTTCGCCTTCGATCAAGACGATTTCGACGCCTATTGCAAAAAGAACGGAATGCCGTTGCTCAAGCTGGACGTGGAATACCTTATGGATAATGCAGGCCAGATCAAGACGCGCACTCAAGCTTTTATTGAGACACTATAAGGAGGAGCCGATCATGGAAGAGCAGAAAAAATACAGAGAAGGCGAAGAACGGCTGTTGGAATATATCGCACGCATCACCGCGATCAAAGATAAGCTTCATAATGCCCCCCCCGAGGAGCAGAACCCGGGCCTCGAGGCTCTGCTCGGTATCGTTTTGCAAACCGATCACAGGACCCTCAAGTGCCTTAACGAAGGTCTGCCCATGGTCACATCCTGGTACGGCAACGCAAACGAGATCACCCATGCCATGGGTATCCATACGGAAGGGATCGTTTTCAACCTCCTGCTGCACGAATATTTTACCGATCTAAAAGACCTCTACGCCATGGACACCCTCCCGCTGCCTGATGATATCTGCTCTCTGGTTCGCCTCGGCACCTACGGGCAGCGCAACAACCTGCTTGTAAAACCCGGCGCCGTCATCGGCATGATGGAGCCCTGCGATGCGCAGCCCTTGCTCCACGATTCCTTCCGTATGCACGGCTGGGACGACATCCCGTATTTCTTTCTCGACTATCCTTACGGAAACACGGATGAGGATTGGGATTACTTCGCCGGCGAATTGTATCGGATGATCGATTTTCTGGAAAAGACCTTCCCCGGCTATAAGCTGGACTATGACCTTCTCAAGCAAATCGTGGAAGAAACCAACAGACAATACGAGCTTTGGGACGAATTCAGCCAGATGCAGCGGATTATCCCCTGCCCCGGACCGTCCTTCGGCGGCTCGACTCCCGGCTGGGCCCTGACCCAGCATCACGCCCAGGGAGACCCGCAAATCACGCAGATATTCCGCGGATTGGTGGCCGGATCCGCAGCCATGGTCAAAGCCGGCAAGGGCGCTGTCCCCAACGAAAAAATACGGATACTCTGGGCGGATCTGGACCCCCAGTGGGGCGATCAGCTCGCACCGTGGCTGGCGGAGAAATACGGAGCCGTGGTGGCGCAAAGCTTTCAAGGCTATACCCCGTATGAACCGGTAGACACCTCCACTCCCGAAAAGATGATCCGCGGCCTGGCCAAGCGTGCTATTTATGAGGTCCCCATGATCCGTCAGGCAAGGGGCACGGTGGATACGGTCCTGGAAGATATCGAGACGATAGTCAAAGACTACAGCTGCAATTGTGTCTTTGTCCCCGCACACATGGGGCATAAGGATGTCTCGGCCGGAGCACATTTCATCCGCGATCTTTGCAGGGATCTTGGCGTCCCCGTGCTCTTTTTGAACGTCAGCCTCTTTGATGAGCGATATCTGCCCATCGATCAACTCAAACGGAAAATCAGCGACTTCTTCGAGGCCACCGGCCTTGCCTATCTTTAATTTGCCCGGCGAAAGGGATCAGGATGTACTTTTGTGGATGCGATTTGGGGTCGGCCACCGGCAAAGCGGTCATTATAGACGAGGATCGGATCATATCTTGGGCGTTGATTTGTTCCACGCGAAGTCCCGAACTTACCGCAACGGAAGTATTAAACGAGGTGCTGAAAAAGGCCGGTCTGAAAAAAGAGGATATCCGCCTGATTATCGGGACCGGATACGGCCGCGAGGGGGTTTCGTTCATTGAAAAAAACATGTCAGAGATAAGCTGCCATGCCAAAGGCGCCTTTTTCCTTGACCCGGCTATCCGTACCGTAATCGACATCGGCGGGCAGGACAGCAAGGCCATCTCCCTGAACACCGAGGGCAAGGTGGTGGATTTTCAGATGAATGACAAATGTGCGGCGGGCACCGGACGTTTCTTTGAAAACATGTGCCGCGTCCTGAACTGCTCGCTGGACGAACTTGCCGACTTCGCCACCAAGGCGGACAAGCCCTGCACCATTTCCAAGCAATGCGGGATATTTGCCGAATCGGAAGTAATATCGCTGCTCAACGCCGGGCAGGATATCTCAAACATATCCGCCGGCCTGCACAACTCCGTGACACGCCGCGTGTTGTCGCTTGCGAACCGTGTCGGTATCGAGCCCGCCGTCACCGTGACCGGCGGCTGTGCCAAAAACGAAGCGCTGATCCTCAGCCTGGAAGATGTACTGGGGATGAAAGTGACCCGCCTTCGCGAAAACCCGCAAATCATAGGAGCGCTGGGGGCCGCCTTGTACGCGAGGGAAAAGGCCTCGGCATGAACGCCTTCGACAGCAAAGACGGCATCTGCGAACTTGGCACCCTGGTGTCCCGGTGGGCGCAGTTGGGCGAGCGGGTCCGAAGATACCATGTGAAACCTGAAAAACCGTCGGCGGAGGCGATCGCCTCCGCCAAGCGGTCCCTCATCGTCTTTCGTACCGATATGCTAACGGAACTGGGCGGACCGACCCAGGGGTCAAGTGCCTTTGTGCTCTGCACCGAGGATAATGATGCGGTTTGCGACAATGAAATCGTTCTGGTCGGTGACGATATACCGGAAATGACCCAGGGCGCACGCGCCTTTGCGCAGGTAATCATCGTCGCCGGCAACGCTCTGGACGACAGCGAGTATTACGAGGTCACCAAGTATTGCGCTCCGCCCGGGCTGGCTGAAGGCTTCATGACAAAAAGCACCCAGGAAAATATCTGGTGCCGCGTCAGCAAAAAGGCGGCAGACGGCGGCCTTCGCTTTGAAACGCTCGGCAAACGCCTGCTCGAAATGCTGAAAGCCGACTGTCCTTATGTGAAAAAAGCGAGCCTCTTATACGTGGTTTCGACCACCCGGCACATAGGCCGTCTCAAACCCATCGAGGCTGCCGCAAAAACGGTGCGCAAGCAGGTCAGAACGAAAATCTGGGATCAACGCGGCGTGGATTTGCAGGCGTGCACGCAGTGGGGGCATTGCGGCAAATGCAAGAATAAAACGATATGCGATGAGGTCAGACGCATCCATTCGGCGTATCGTTCAGCATAGGAGCACCAGATGACGCACAATGCAACAAGGATAGCTGTCTGTGGCAAGGGCGGTACGGGAAAAACGGTCTTCATCGCAATGTTGGCAAATCTGCTGTCATCTTGCCCGCAGAGCGGCCGCCTGCTCATCATCGACGCAGACCCGGCCGTCGGCCTGCCCACCACCCTTGGCATACACGCGGACAAGTCGATGGCGCAGATTCGCGAATCGGTTATCGAAGCGGCACGAAACGGCGATTTGGCCGAGGAAACCGAGCTGGCGGGCAATATCGATTATATGCTTACGGAGGCCATGGTCGAAACGCCGGATTACACCTTTCTTGCAATGGGGCGTACCGAAAGCAGAGGGTGCTATTGTTCCGTAAATGTATTCCTGCGCATGGCCCTTGGTATCTTGTCAGAAAATTTTGACACGATTTTGATTGATGGCGAAGCCGGCCTGGAGCAGATCAACAGGCAGGTTACCAGCGAGCTTGATTTCCTCATCGCCCTGACGGATGTATCGACAAGAGGACGCGAAACGATTTCGCATATAGCCAAGCTGGTCAAAGATGATAAAGCGATAAATTGCAGACAGATCGGCGTTGTCATCAACCGCGTCTCGGACAGCACTCAGATCGGTGCCATCACAAAATATATCGAAAACCTGGGACTGGAGGTTTTCGGCATCGTTCCCATGGATCCGATGCTGGAAAAATTCGATATGGAGGGCAGACCGTTGAACGGGCTGCCCGCCGATGACCGTGCCCTGCGCGCAGTGCGCAATATTGCCATCCATGCAGGATTGTGTGCAGGCTTAAAAAGCATGATCAATTGAGGTTTGCTGATCAGATCCGGCCCATAAAAATGCGCAGAAAGTACGATACTTTTTCCGAAAAACCCAACCCTTTTCTTAGCCGCCTTTTCCAAGCGCCACCCGCCTTTCATATTCATCCGCCCAACAGGTCACACCAGGCCAATTCGGGCAAGCGGTTCTGACACCCTTAAGTGGTTTCCACACTTATCACAGGGGTGTGCCAGAGCCCGGCGATTCGAACGCCAATATGAATCATGAAAGGGAAAAATCGTCTTTAAGTGTCATTCTATCAACAGTGTCATTATTTCAACACTTGTCACTTTTTTACCCGCGCCCTCTCTCTTTCCACTTGCGTCGTAATCAAAGAATAATTGCCAAAAATTCAAAATGTTATAGCCGGGAATATTTTTTATTAAATTCATCATCATTGGCATGAATCATGATTAAGTACTTTATCGAGATGACAAAGAAGGAAAAAGCAACGATCAAAGTCAGAGGTGGAACATCGATGAGAAAAGCGGTGTGCAATTGTAAGAGTGTTTAACTCATGGAGGTGTCAACAATCGATGAAAACAGTAATCGTTTACAAGTGGGCTCGAAACGCCGAAGACGCCGCTGTCCGAAGCGACGGTTCGGTTGATTGGCGCAATGCGAAGATGACCGCTGGAGAAGACGACTTTGCTGCTCTTGATGCCGCAAAGGCGATTGCCGGAAATTCGCAGATCGTCGGACTGACCATCGGCGATGGCGATGCCAGTTGGGTGCTGGCGCGCGGCGTAAAAGAAACGGTATCGATCACCGATGCGCCCAAGCTCATCGATAACGCATCTACTGCCTCGATCCTTGCGGCAGCCATCAAACAGATCGGTGACGCGGACGTTGTGGCCATCGGTGATTCCGGTGAGTATTGCGGCGTTCCGGTTGTCCTTGCCGGCATGCTCGGCTGGCCGGTGCTCACCAACGTCAGCAGCGCCTGCACCGTTGACGGAAAAGTGCAAATCACGCGCAAACACGGCAACAGCGTGCACACCCTCACCGTTGCCACTCCGGTGGTGATTGCGGTCAAAGCGGCGTCTCCCGAAAAAAAGATCCCAGGCATGAAAGAGCAGTTGATGGCCCGCAAGCGTCCCGTCAACAAACTGACCCTTGCCGACATCAATGCCGGAAGCGACGACAGGTTGCTCAGCGAGGGCACCCGGTTGCCTGAAACCACCGCCGCCCGCGTCTTCGAGGGAGAACCCGAAGTTGCCGTTGCCCAGCTCGTTAACGCCCTGCGTGAAGAGGGAGTTCTGTAAGCATAAGCAAGGTAAACATCCAACTTTTTATCGCATAGGAGAAGTTGAGTGAGTAACGCATGGATCATCGTGACGGAAGAAAAACAGGTAACGGCGCTGGTGGCTGTGGCAAAAGGGCTCAACGGCAAGGTTACCGCCGCCGTTGTCGGTTCGCGCGCTCTGGCTGACGCTGCCGCAGCCGCCGGGCCCGATCTCGTAAAATGGATCGAGACAGGCCGGGATCTCCCGGCAGAAGCCTGCGCAGGACAGGTCGCGCGGATGATCGCAGCCGACGCGCCCATGGCGGTGGTCGGCAGCGCGACGGCCCAAGGGCGCGCCCTTGCCGGTGCAACAGCGGCCAGGCTTGGTGCTGCGCTGGTTCCCCGCGGCCTGAGATTGTCGGCAGAAGGCGAACGGATACGTGTTGAACGTGCAGATCTGGACGGCAGGGTTATTGAAACGGTGATCTCTGCCACCCCTGTGGTCACCTTTTACGGCGGCGAAGACCTGGAAGCGGCGGACTTTGCGCCTGCCCCCATCGAGCCGGTCGACCTTGAAGACATCGCCGACATCAAGATTGAAAAAATCGAGCAAGCCGCCGGGGCTGACGCCGGAATCACCAGGGCCGCCAGGGTCGTTTCCATCGGCCGCGGTCTGAAAAAGAAAGACGACCTGTCGATCATCCAGGCCCTTGCAGACGCCCTCGGCGCTGAAATCGGTTGCAGCATGCCCATCGCAGACGACCTGGGTTGGATTGCACAGGAACGCTATGTGGGCCGTTCCGGCCAGCATATCACCCCGGAACTCTACATGGCCATCGGTATTCAAGGGGCCCCGCAACATTTGGAAGGCATCCAGGGGACCAAAGTCGTTGTCGGCATCAATAACGATCCCGACGCTCCGATTTTCAAGGCTGCCGATTACGGCATCCTCGGGGATCTTTACGAAGTAGTTCCTGCGCTTATATCCACCCTCGGCAAATAACGACCGGGTGAGTTTAATCAACAAAAGGGAGATACTATGTCACAAGAGTTCGAATTCAACTACGATGTTATCGTGATTGGTGGGGGCGGCTCCGGCTTTTCCACGGCCGTGCAGGCCGCAAAAAACGGCCTTTCATGCGCCGTGCTCGAAAAGGAAGACAAGGTCGGCGGCAGTTCCTCCTTCGCCGAGGGACACGCAGCTTTCGAGTCCGACGAGCAGGAAAAACGCGGCATCAAGGTCACCAAGGAACAAGCCTACCAGCACTACCTGTCTTACTCCCATTGGCGATGCAATCCTGCACTGGTCAACCGCTATGTCGAGAACGCCGCGACAACCGTCAAAAAGATGCGTGATGAAGTTGGTGCCGTCTATGAGAACGTACTCATCACCGCTCCCGAGCAACCGGGAGAACTTGTCACCTGGCACATACCCGAGGGCGAAATCGCACATGTCATCGAACTGATGGAAGCGGACGCCCGCCGCCGCGGCGTTGACATTTTTCTTTCCACTTCAGCGAACAAAATTATTCGCGGCGAAGACGGCAAGATCAGAGGTGTTACCGCTACGGACTCCGATGGTGAGACAGTCGCTCTGGGGGCCAAGGCCGTGGTCGTCGCAACCGGGGGCTACGCGGCCAACCCCGAACTGCTTAACAAATACGGCAAATACAAAGTCGGCGAACGCATCATCAACGTAGGAGGCCCGGGCAACATGGGTGATGGCATCACCATGATGAAGGAAGTCGGCGGCATTGAAAATCCCAACATCGGGACCCTGCTGCTCCTGCCCTTGATGCGAGACAAAACCATTACCAGCCATGTCAATAATGCCGGCATGCAACCAACCCTTTGGGTCAACAAATATGGGCGCCGTTTCACAAACGAAACGATCGGCTTGAACTTCGGCGACGCCGGAGATCTCGTGGCTAGTCTTCCTGACGCTATGTATTGGGCTATTCTTGATCAGACATATATCGACATTCTAGTGAACGAGGGCAACAAGGTCGGTGTCGGTATCTATGTCCACAACTATGAGAAGCTGGTCAACCTGCCGGTGGAAATTGAGGCGGATGCAGAAAACGAAGAACGCACCAACGTTCAATATGGTGAAACCATCGAAGAGTTGGCAGGTAAAATAGACGTCAATCCCAAGGCTTTGCGGGAGGAAGTGGACGAATACAACATCTGTGCAAACTCAGGCGTCGATTCAAAATTCCGTAAGCATGCCAAGTATATGGTCCCTTGCGTGAAAGGCCCCTTCTACGCCGTCAAGATGGAACCCGGAATCTTGATCAGCATGGGTGCCATGTTGATCAACGAGTACATGCAGGCCTTGGATGCTAATGGTGAAGTCATTCCCGGTTTGTATTGTGTCGGTTGCGACGCCGGAGGCCTTTATGGAGAGAGCTACCAGTTGACGATTCCGGGTTCGGCCTGTGGCTTTGCCCTGACCTCCGGCTGGCTGACCGCCGATGATATCGCTGAAAAGATTAAGGCCGGCCTGCTGTGATTGCGCCCCTTGGTATGAAAGCCATGTTACGCGCCATGTCCGGCCCGGCATCCATTCTATTTTCGGTTTAGGGAGAAAGCGTTTTGGCTGAAGAAGCATTCGAAGTCGATTCCGAAGTCATCATCATCGGTGGCGGCGTGGCAGGCACGGTCTGCGCCTATCAATTGGCGCAGGCCGGCAGGCAGGTCATCCTCATCGAGCGAGGAGAGCAGCCCGGCTCGAAGAATCTTTCCGGCGGGGTATTCTACTGCCGTGTGATGGAGCAGGTGTTCCCGGATTTTGTGCAAAAGGCACCCATCGAACGGCGTATCACCCGCAATGTGCTCAGTTTCCTCAATGCCACGTCGCATTTCAACATCGACTACTGGGATGACCGCCTGAAAGAGCCGGCCAATGCCGTCACGGTGCTCAGGGCCAGATTGGATGCATGGCTCTCGGAACAATGCGAAGAGGCCGGCGTCATGGTGATGCCGGGGATCCGGGTCGATGGCCTGCTGCTTGAAGGCGGCCGGGTGGTCGGCGTCAAGGCCGGCGAGGACGAGCTGCACGCCCATGTCGTTGTCGCGGCCGACGGCGTGAATTCTTTTATCGCCCGCGAAGCGGGCATCCGCGCCAAAGAAGATCCCAAGCATCTGGCCGTCGGCGTAAAAAGCGTGATCGGTCTGCCCCGCAAGGTCATCGAAGACCGCTTTCGCGTTACGGACGATGAAGGCGTAGCCTACGCCATTGTCGGTGATTGCACCCAGTCCGTGGCCGGCGGCGGTTTTTTGTATACCAACAAGGACTCGATCAGCATCGGTGTGGTCATGCGGCTGGACGATCTTGAAGCCAAGGGTTTGACCTCCAGCGAGGTGCATGATCATTTTCTGGATCACCCGGCGATTGCACCGTTGATACGAGACGGCGAATTGCTCGAGTACGGCTGCCATTTGACCATCGAAAACGGACCTGCCATGGCCGCACACGACCTTGCCCGGCCCGGCTTGCTCATCATCGGTGATGCTGCAGGTTTTACCCTCAACACGGGATTGGCGATTCGGGGCATGGACTTGGCCGCCGGCTCTGCCATTGCTGCTGCAAAAACGATCGTCGAGGCACTGGATCAAGGCAATTTCAACCAGCAGGCAATGGACAATTACAAAAAACAACTGGCGGCCGGCTTTGCCTGCGCCGATATGAAGACCTACGCCAGGGCCCCCGAGTTTTTGGAGATCCCGCGCATGTACAAAGACTACGGAGAGTTGCTTGCGGAAATTTTCTACGATGCCTACCGGCACGACACCACACCGAAAAAACCGATGAGAAAGACAGTCATGAACGCTTTCAGGCAATCGAACATAAAGTTATTCCCTGTGATAGGCGATGTATTCAAGGCCATGAAAGCGCTTTGACGCTCCCACGACGGGAGTGATCTTTGAGCCTGGCACGATCTTTATTTCTATTTTGAGAAGGCGAAACACGCGGGAGAACACAGATGACGAAATTTGGAAATGTCACCCAGCGTTTGGCAGGCAACAAGTACGTTGAGGACGAAGAATCACACATTGAAATCGACCAGGAGCTCGCTCGGAAAACAGGTACAGGTAAATTACTCATCCGTGTATGTCCCGCACATGTCTATTCTGAAAACCCGGATGGCACCATCGGTGTCATGTATGCCGGCTGCCTGGAATGTGGAACATGCCTTGCATTAGCGATTCCCGGCACGCTGAAATGGAAATATCCAAATGGTGGGTACGGTATCGTCTACCGGGAAGGTTAGACCGGCAAGACAAACAAAAGCACGACAAATAATCTGGGTAATATTGCCAGATAGTGGCTGGAGACACCAAAGGAGTTGCATCATTTTTCATTCTCATTATTACGGCGGTTAACATAAAATTGGAGTTATCAAAAAGGAGGAGTAGATATGAAACGGTTATCAGTTCTGTTACTTGCAATATTACTTTTCAGCTTCCCAGGCCATGCCTTGGCGAACAATGCAAGGGATTACCTGCCTCTTCCAGCAGGCACAAAAACGTTGATCACGTATTTTGATTTTAAATTTGGCAATGAATACTATCACGACTCGGAAAAACTATCCAAAGATTTAGATCTGGATTCAACCGTCGGTTTACTCAGGCCTATCTATTACACCGAGCTTTGGGGAATGACCGTTGCGCCACAATGTATCCTGCCCTTTGGAAGTGTCGATGTCAGTGGTGTTCAGTCCAACGGCATCGGAGACCTCCAGCTCGCATTCACCATGTTTATGATAAATGACACGAAAAACAAATTTGTGTTCGGGTATACCCCCTACCTCACTGTTCCCACAGGCCAGTACGACCGTGACCGGTCGGTCAACCTGGGAGACAATCGGTGGGCCACAAAACAGGAAATCGCCTTCGTCAAGGGCTTTGGCGAAAATCTCTGGCTGGAGTGGTACAACTCCGTGGAGTTTTTCTTCGACAACGATGATGCGATGGGAATCAACAACCGGAAAGCCACATCTTCGAAAGATATCAAATACAACGCAGAAGTACATTGCAGCTATAACCTCACGAAAAGTTTCTTCGCCTCACTGGATTACTATTTCAGCTATGGCGGAGAAACCGAACTCGACGGACTCGACCAGGACGACGAGATCAGAACGCATACAGGGGGGCTTAGTTTCTATCTCATGCTCAACGACAGTCTCCAGGCCGCGGTCGACTACAAGCAGGATCTTGACGTAAAAAATGGAATCAAAACCAATGGGATAATGTTCAGGTTCTGCTATTGTTTCTAACGGAATTTGCCCATTGGCAGGCAGTGCAAGCCTGAAAAGAGGCGTCATCCCCGGTCTGTTGATCGGCCGGGGATGACGCCTCTTTCATCCCAGCGTCTTGCGAAAGCGCCGCGAGGCCAGCAAGATGAATCCCACCGCCAGGGCGCTCTGCCCCACCACGGCGGGCCAGAGGATCGCCAGTCCCACCCCTTTGGTCACCACCCCGCGCAAAATGATCAGATACCAGCGCATGGGGTTGATGCAGGTGGCCGCCTGCACCGCCAACGTCGCTGATCCACAGGGCTAAGCCCAGATTCCCGGTCAGGTAGATCCCCGTGAGCATGTACAACAAAGGCTGCCGTGGATTCACCGTGATAAATCACCTGACGGTTGGTAGCGAAGCCGGGTACGGCTTATTTGTTGAAAAACAGATCAAATCCTTCATGGACAAGAGGATTTAGAATCCGAATGCCGTCGACGTCGTATTCCTGTGCTCCGTTGTACAAAACATAGCCGGGTTGACAGCGTTCTCCGGCAGCTTGGCGGAATCGTTCGAGACCGGAAAGAAATGCCTTGGTGAACGTGGCGGCGGACTTGATTTCGACGGGGATCAACTCGCCGCCCCTGTTCAGGATCACATCAACTTCGTTGCCGTTGGTGTCCCGGTAGAAGTGACAGTCCGGACGCCGGCCGCGATTCAGGCCTGCTTTGACCAGTTCCAGGATGATCAGGTTTTCGTACAGGCCTCCGCGAAGCGGATCGCGGGCCGCCTGGTCGGCGTTTTCAATGCCAAGCAAATAGGTCACCAGTCCAGGGTCGGTGAAATAGATCTTGGGCGATTTGATCACCCGCTTGCGGAGGTTGGCAAAATAGGGCGGCAACTCGAAGATCACGAAAGACGCCTTGAGCACGCCGATCCAGTTTTTGATGGTCGTTGCGGATACGCCGACGTCGTTGCTCAGGGCAGTGTAGTTGACCACCTGTCCGATGCGGCCGGCCAGCAATGCGAGAAACTGTTGAAACGCCGATAGATCCTTGAGGTTGATCAGGGCGCGCACATCGCGCTCGACGTAGGTCTGAAGATGGCCGTTGTAGAAGCGGGACGGGGTCAGACGATCTTCATAGACGCGGGGGAAGGTTCCGTTGACGATCAGGCTAAACGCATCCTGATTGCCAGGGTATTGGCGAATTTCATCCAGTGCAAAGGGCAGCAGCGTCAGCATGGCCGTGCGGCCGGCAAGGGACTGGCTGATGCTTTGCTGCAGTTCGGGCTGGTGGCTGCCGGTGAGGATGAAACGGCCGGACAAACGATCGCTGTCCACAATGCCCTGGATATAGGAGAGCAGTTGCGGTGCGCGCTGAATTTCGTCCAGGATGGCGCCTTTGGTGATTTGGCCCAGAAAGCCTCAGGGATCGGTCTCCGCGGCAAGGCGCATATCCGGGTCCTCCAGCGAGCGGTAGGCCAAGTCCGGAAAAGTCATCTGCGCCAGCGTGGTCTTGCCGGACTGGCGCGGACCGATAATGGTTACCACGGGGTATTCGCTGGCAGCGGCCTTCAGTTCAGCGGTGATGCGGCGTCTGATCACGGGCTGTCATTACACAGGTTTTATGAAAATCACAAGTTACTGTTTGGATTTTCATATATTTCTCAAGTTATGCCGTGACCCACCCTTTCACGAAATTACGCGTATTACCGGACCTGTTTCCCCAATCTCAATTAGATCTGAGTACCCCGGCAAATCGAAGCGCCATGCAGGGCCGGTCTGGCAAATCACCCATTACTGTCATCCGCAGTGAAGATCACCGCCGCTCATCGCCTGGCTGCCAATCGCCGCGGTGATGGCCTCGGCGGTCAACCCCTCTTGGGGCCAGCGGGCCAATTGGACTTTAGACAGGTAGATGGCGGCCAGTTTGTCGCCCAACCAGGCCCTGGCCCAGGAAGGATCGTGGGCGGTATGCTGCGGCCGGTGGTAGGCGACCGTCCGGTCCAGTTGAAGCAGGATCCGGTAGAGACGCAGTTCGGCCTGCAATGGCGCCAGGCCTTTGTCCCGGCGGTAGCCGTTGATCCTTCGGGGAATGGCCAGACCGGCGGGATCCAGGTCGCCGAAATACAACACCCCGGCGGCCGCCACCTGCTCTTCGATGTCCTGCAGTCCGTCGCTGGCCCGCTCTGGGGCGCAGATTGCAAATCCCTGTCCGTAAACCACCGCAGCATAGATTTCGAGAGTTTCATTGGCCCGGCAGCAGCTCCAGTAGGTACAGGCATTTTCCACCACCAGCAGCGGTTTGCCGGCCGTCCGGGCGCGCTCCATGGACAGGGGTCGATAGGGCAGCGGCTCGGGGCAGTAGAAGCAGTCCAGGTCCGTCAGAGTGATACGCCCGCCGAAGAGACCTTGGTGCACGTAGCCGTCGAGGGCCTTTTCGTCGCCGAAAACGGCCAGGGCCCGCTCCCGGTGGGGGATGGGCACCGTGCCGGGCCGTCGATCGAGCAGATAGCAGTTGACCTGCCGGGCCCGCCGCAGTTCGCCTTCGCCCTTGAGGGTGTGGGCGAAGGCCACCATTCGGGTGGGCTCCCAGGCAGTATCGTGGCGCAGTGCGTCCAGAGTCTCCCGGCGCAGGCGCCGGGCCGTCTCTTCTTCGGGACGCAGGGCCGTTACGAAGCGAGGCAAGCCGCTCTGGCGGTCCCAACTGCGGGTGCCGGCCGGCAAACGCAGCCGTCCTTCTGCGGCCAAGGCCTTGAGGGTTGCCAGCAGGCGGTCGCGGATCTCGAAATCGCTCATCGGCCCCAGGGATAGTCTCTGCACGGCTGCAATCAGGGTTTCCACGGAAATCCGTTTGCGCGGGGAGGCATCTAGCGTGGTCAGGACGGTTTCACGCAGGTAATTTTGCATGTCCCCTTTCCAGGTTGAGCTGGGTGATCTCGAGGCACTCGTAGGTGGCACCACCGATGGCGACGCGCCGATCTCCTTTGCGGATGGCCACCCGCAATTCGAACAGGTCAAGGGACTCGCGGTCGTTGATGCCGGTCAGGTAGACGCACTGGATGCCCATGGCCCGGGCCACCTTCAACTGGGCGTCCAGGAAATCGGAGCGGTTGCAGACCCCCAGGGGATTGTCCAGCAGTAAAAAGGCGGGGATGCGCTCGTCGCTGCGGTGGCGCCGCCGGCTACGCATGGAAATCAGCAGGGCGTAGAGCAGCACGGCGGTGGTCAGGGCCTCTCCGCCGGAGCCCAGGTCCTTGCCCACCGGTTCGTAGTTGCGGCCGGTGTCGTCGCATTTGAGCAGGCGGATGCCGAATTCCTTGCGACCCGTTGCAGCCGCCAGGAGCTGGTAGAGCAGTTCGGCGCCCAGACCGTTACCGGTCCGGGGATTAACGGCCGGCAGGCGGTGCGCTTGGATCATTTCGTGGAGCCAGTTGTCCACGGACTGGCGGAAGGCATCGGCGTGCTTGATAAAGTCCAGGCCTGCGCCAGCGCGCAGAATGGACCGACCGCCATAGATGAAGACCTCCTCGGGCAGCGTCACCTGGGCCGCGGCCTGGAGCCGGCGGTAGTAATCACGGGCGCTTTGCAGCAGCATGTCCACCAGGTTTTCGACGATGCGCTGGGAAATTTCCAGGTCGCTTTCCAGGTTGCGGGTGACGTCGGCGCAGCGTTGGATCAGTTCCCCGGCCTGTTCACCCAGCGATTCGGCGTCGTGGCCCCGCAGCGCGTCGACCACCGCCGGCAGGTGCTGCCGGAATCGATCGCTCCCCAGGGCAGTCTGCAGCCGGTCGAAGGCACGGCCCAGTCCGGCGCGGGCGACAGTAAGGGCTCGACAGTCCTGCACTTCGGCTGCCATCATCGTTTCGACCTGCGCCTGCAGGGCCTGGAGCGTGGCCGTCTCCAGCGAGCTTAAGTCCGGCCATTGGACCCGGGGCGAGGCCTGATCCCAAAGTGGATTGAAGCGTTGCACCGCGGCGATGGCTACCCGGATGTCCTGGTAGATCTCCTCGGCGGCCCTGCGATCCGCTTCCAGCTTGCGGCAGCGTTGACAGAGGCGCTCGTGGGTCTCGGTGTGACGCCTCTCTTCATCGCGGAAACGCTGCCACAGGGTATCCAGGTCCGCCTCCTGCTCCAGGTCGGCCGGATCCAAGTCGGGCCGCATCCCCTTGGCGGCCTTGGTGGTGAGTTCTTCATCCAGACGTTGGATCTGTTGGCGCTGGTGATCGATCTCGGTTTCGGCACGGACCTCGGCATCGCGGCTGGTTTCCAGTTGCGCGGCTATCACAGCTATGCGGGCCTCCTGGTCCGCCTGGCTGCGACCGGCCCAGGTGTCGGCCAGGGCTTCGTCGAATGGCTGCTTCCGGCGCAGGGTGCCCAGGCGCAATTCGGTATCACCGATGTCGGTGCGTAAGGCATCCAGCTCTTTTTGCAGTGCATCGATTCCAAGCTGGTGGGCCGTCTGGCGCTGGTCTTCCCGGGCCTCCTCCCAGAGGCGGCGCAACGTCTTGGGATCCATTTCCAGGGCCGTCTGTCGTTCGGCTTGCCCAAGGGCTGGGGCCTCGGTGCAGGGCACATCGGCGGCCCTGTCTTCCAGGGTTTTCAGTTGTTCCTCACCGGCCCGCCGCTCCGCCATGAATTCGGCCAGGGATTGCCGGAGCCGGCTCAGACCTTCCCTGTCTGCCTCGATGGTCCGATCAACCACGGCCCGGTTGGCGGCCGTCTGCATCCGCTCTTCTTCCCAGCGCGGCAGGTCCTGGTAGCACTGGAGCCAGCGCGCGACACGTTCGAGGCGTTCCTGGCGGCGGGTCAGGTCGGCCGTCAGCTCGATACACCGCTGGCTTCCGCCGGCCTGGCGCTCGCGCAGGGCGCCGCTTCGGGCCTCGGTCTCCGCCAGATCGCGGTGATGTTGATTACAGGCCGCCTCCAGTTCGCGCACCCGGTCCGCCAGGGCGCGGACCGCCGTCATGTCCGGGTACATTTGCTGGTAGCGATGCAACTCGCGGCTGCTACGTTCCAGGGTCTGCACGTCACGCCTATCCGCCTCGATCTCTTGCCGGAGAGCTTCCACCGATTCCCGGCACCTTTCGCGTACGGCATCCAGGTGCGCCTTGGAGTAGACGTTGGGGTCCGGCGGGCAGATTACGGTCTGGGCGATGGGGGTCAGGTCCTCGGGGGAACAGGGGATCGAGACCACCACCGGCCGCTGAAGCCACGCCGGCGCAGGCAGACCGGTGACGGTGTTCACCACCTCTGGGTTGGCGGCCATGATGCCGGTAAAACGGCCCGGGTCGGCTTCGATGAAGCGCGCCACCTCCTGGGGAGTGGAATAGAGGCCGGCCAGGTAATGGGGAAAGGCTTTGAGCTCGCCGGGCGACAGGCCCTGTTTATGATAGTGGGCGATCAGGCGCCGGGTCTGGGGGTCGACGGCCAGGGTTTCGGTCTCCTCCAGCCGTTTGAGTTCCTCTTCCAGTTCGATGCGGCGGTGTTCCTTGTCCGCCAGCCGATCCCGCTGCCGCGCCAGGGCGTCGTCCAGCCGAGAGACCAGCTCGGCCGCGATCGGTTCGACTTCCATGCTGCCGGCCATGCGCTTTAGATGGGGATCGGCCTGCAACCGTTCCCGTTGGCGAACCTCGGCCGCCTGCTGCTCCCGGGCCTCGGCCAATCGCGCCTCGAGCCGGGCCAGTTCGGCCTGCAGCGCCTTCCAGCACCCGTCGGCCGCCGCGATTTCCGTGTCCAGGTCTTGAGATCGTGCGCGGGCCTCGTCGAGGGCGCCCTGGATGGCGGCGACGGCCGCCTGGAGACGTTCCTGCCCGTCAGCCGGGGTTTCTCCCGCCTCCAGGGGCAGGGCTAGGCGTTCGGCCGTTGCGGCCTGAATCCGGGCATCGAGGCGGGAAAGGGCCTCGTCGAGTTGGTGTCGCCGGTCCCGGGCCTCGCGGCGGCAGGTCTCGGTGCGGTTCACTTCGGTTTCGGTTTGCCGGCGACGCGTGTCCAGGTCCTCGATGGTATCCAGGAGCCGGCGGCGTTCTGCTTCCAGACGCAGATGGTACTGAGCGGCCAGGGACGCGACCCGGTGCAGCAGCGGTTCGAGCTTGGTGTCGGCCGCCAGCAGGGCGTCCTCCTTGGTTTTAGCCGCCGCGTGTCGCCGCCGCAGCAGGGCCAGGTGCTTGGCGGCTTCCAGAGACGCCTTTTCGCCTTGCAGCCCTTCGATGGCCTGCCGGGCGTTCAGAACCCGTGCCTCGGCCGCTGCCATTAACCGGCCGGCTTGGCCGCGTTGCACCCAAAGGCCGTTGGCGGCGGCGGTCTGCATGCGGGACAAGGTCTCTTCGCGCCGGGCGGCGGCCTCGTCGTACCGGCGGTCCAGGGTCGCGCGCTGTTCCTCGCTTGTCTTGCGCGCGGCATCGAGCAGATGGTGGGCCTCGCCCAGGCGGGCCTCCCATTCGGCGGCCGCCGCGCGGGACGCGCGCCATTTGCCTGCGATGGCGTCGAAGTCGGAGAGCTGCTGGGTCAGCTCCCGGGCCGCCTGAAGCTGGATCCGCTTGCGCGGACGGTCGGCCATCTTCTGCAGCGACTGGCCGATGGTGTCGCGCAAGGTGACGGCCGCCTCCATGTCGGCCACGCAGCCGAGGAAGAAGGCGAGAAACTCGGCTTCGCTGCGAAACTTGAAGGCGTCCTTGATGCCACCTTCGGTGCGTGCGAAGTCGATCTGCCGGTCGATAAGCCAGGGATCGAGTCCCAGACGGTCGAGGTGATCGTTCCATTCCTTCTGGGAAGTGGTCTGCTGGATACGCGGTGCCAGATAATCGCGTACGCTGGCATAGGGCTGCTCGCGTGCCAGCAGGCCGTCCCACTGCCGGCGCAAATCGTCGAAAAGATCGGCCGCCTCCGCGCGGAAGTAGCTGCGGTCCACCTTGTCCGGGGCGGTGGCATGCCGGTAGAGCAGTTGGCCGAGAACCAGGCGTTCGGCCGCTTGGGCCTCGAAGAGGCCGGGTTGGCCCGGCAGGGCCAGCTCCACCAGCACCACGGCCGGGCGTCCGGGGATGAGGTACTGCTCCAGGGTCTTGTCGCCGCCGGATTGCAGATGCTGCACGAACCGCCGCTGGTCCGGGCAGAACACGTTGAGCAAAAAGGACAGCAACGTCGTCTTACAGGTGCCGTTGGCGGCGAACAGGACCCCGTGGTCGGCCAGGCCGCTCTCCCGCACGATGGGCACCAGCCCATGGCGCAGGAGGTTTTCCCCCGCCGTGATCTCGCTGACGAAAAATCTACTCAGCCGGTACATCGGTGGCCTCCGCCGCGCGGCCTTCCGCGTCCTTGAGCAGGTCTCGAAAGGCGTGGAAGGAATAGACGATGCCTTCCCGCATGGCCGTCTGGTAAGCCGGTGTGGGGCGGTATTCGAACTCGCCGGGCATCTCCTCGAAGGCGAGCAGGTAGCCGGTTTCCACCAGGTGATCGATCACGCGGCCCACCAGGTCGGCCCAGCTTTGGCCGGCCCCGGCGCGCAACTGGTCCGGATTGGCCTCGGGCAGTTCGCGCAGGCGCTGGGCCACCGTTCGCACCTGGGGATGGATCCGGTCGTCGTCTTCATCCAGCGTCGCCTCGACGCGGGCGAAACGCCGCAGCACATCGATGACATCGGCGGCGGTGACCGCTCCCAGGTCTTCCACAGGAACGTCCAGGTCCGCCTCGGTGGGGAAGATGGCCGAGGCGATGGCGCAGTGAACCGGGAGCAGGTCGGCCGCCCGGAGGTCGCCGCGGGCCAACATCCGGCCGTAATCGGTGAGGTTGGTGGCGAAAAATTCCTCGGCACTGCGCGCCGACAGACGCAGGCCACCGTCTTCGAGGGCCAGCAGCCGCAGTTCCAGGGCCTTGAGCCCCGCCTCCACCAGGGACCGGAAGGCTTCTTCGGCCTGGAAGCGCTGCACCAGGGCAATCATCTCGGCGGCGTTGCGCATCACGATGCGCTTGTTGCCGCTGCTGTAGGCCAGGCTCAGGTAGATGAGCCGGTTGGCGTCGTAGATCGTTTCCGGGTTCATGGCGTGCTCCCCGGCCGGCCGGCCAGCAGCAATTCGTGGCCCCGATAGCGCCGGCCGCCGGCCAGGTCGACGGCCATCAGCGTCTCGGGTTCGGCCTGGCGCACTTGCAGCCGGTGCCGCTCGGCGATGCGCCGTTCCACCAGGCACTGGAAGACAGCCATGACCATGGCCACCGGCAACAGCTCCGTATCGGCCGCAGCGGTGGTTTCGGCCAGAAACCGGCTGAGCCGGATCTCGTCCCCGTGACGAACCGCGGCCCGCAGCCTGGCAAAGGCCCGGCGCATCAAGGGCTCGTCCAGCTCCGGGACAAAGCGCGCCACGGGTTCGGCATCGACTTCCATCATGGCCTGACGGCTGTCGCCGGCCACCTTCTGGCGTTCCAGGGCGCGGTCGCAGGCTTCGATGATCGCCGCCGGATCGAAGAGCGGCCGTCGGGCCGGCGGATCGATGCGGGCGATAAATTCATCCCCGATGCGGGCCGCATCGGTCTCGGCCAGGGTGCAGATGCGGCGCAGCACCGTGTCCATGGGGGGAAAGGCTCCGGCGCTGCGCCGCCGGAACAGCTTGTGGCTGTGCTGGTGGTAGTCCTCGGGCAGGCGTTGCAGCTCGCCGGCCAGTTTCAGCAGATGATGGTTGAGCCCCTGGAGCCGTTCGGCCAGGCGCTGCAGCTTGAGTTCGTGGGCCTGCAGCCGGCCGTCCAGCAGGTTTTCGAGGACCAGGTTGTGCAGCCGGCTGCTTTCCTGCTGGATTTCGGTCGCCTGGTTGACCCCCTCGGCCGCCAGGGCGTGCACCGCGTCGTAGTCCACCGCCTGGATGTTGCGCCGGATCAGCCGGCGGGTGTTGCGCACTTCCAGGGCTTTGCGAGCACACTGCTTGCGGTTGCCGTCGGCCACCGCGATGGCATCGTCCACGCTGCCGCGCTCGATAAGCAGCTTGATGCGCAGGTTGCCGATGGCCGCGGCATCCAGGGCGCTGGTTTCGTGCAGTCCGAAATAGGCGCAGTAGCCCTCGTCCGTGAGGCTGAACCGCGCCTCCTGGCCCGTGCCGGTGTAGACCGTCTTGACGAGCCAGAACTTGCGGCGGCGGTGCTGGCCGGACACCGCGTCGAAATAGAGATACTCGAAGGGCAGGTAGCGGTTCGAACGGTTGACGAGGTGGTCGAAGACCCGGTTGAGCACCTCTTTGAGACCGTCTTCGCATGCGGCCGCCTCGTCGTCCGGCAACTGGCGGTGAGCCAGGGACAGGACCCGGGCCAGCACTTCGCGACGGGTGGCGCCGTCCTGATATTCGGTCAGTTCGGAGATGACGTCAAGAATCGCAAAGGCGAGCCACATCAAATCGACACGCTCCCAGATGGCCACGGCCTCAGGCGCTTCGCCCTGGTAGAAACGCCGGGCCTCGAGGTCGAAGATGGGGCGCATGATCTGGGCCGAGTACACCGCGCGGCTCACATCGGTCTCGAACCCGGCCTCGCCGGAGGGCAGCACTTCCGGTCGGGCCGGTCTGGCGTCCAGCGCCGCTTCGGGCGTTTGGCTGTCTTTAAAAAAGTCGATGAGGTCCAGTTGAATCGACATGCCGGCCCACACCAATCGTAAACGATGGTGGATTGTTGTTTACGGTCCGGGCCAGAATAGACGGAACCTGGGCGGGGGTCAATGGCCTAACGATTCAATATGTTGGTTTAATTGCTGTCAAGCTCGAAAACCACGACCACCTGGCAGTCAGCACCGGGCACCATGACGCCAGTCACGGCCTGACTTTCTGGACAACACCACGGGCAGCGGCCATCACAGGCGGGCGGTATCCATCAAGACGATGGGGCTGCCGGATCTGCTTGCATGGACGACCATCAGCGGAAAAATGGCGCAACCGTTGGTCATGCCTGGCAGATTTCAAGTAGGGGGGCGGATCTGAGGGTTAAGCTTGTCGTTATCTCGGCCGGGCGAATGGCTGGGTGTCTTCCGGGTGGACATAGGCACGAGCGAGGCCGCCGCAGGGTGGCGACACGGGGAGATGCGGCCTGATGGTCGAACATGGCGTTCCCCTCTCCCTTTTGGTCTCCACTATGGCCCACCGGTTTCATCCCTGAATACCGCAACCACCGGCAAGCCTCAACCTGCCTCTTGACTTTTGTACGTTTTAGGTACGAAGTGAACGTATGATGTCGAATCATCACCTGAAGTGACGGAGAAGTAAAATCCGGTACTTACAACAACGGCTGGCCCCGAAATCAGTGTGCGAACCGGCCACCGCCGCCTCCACCATCACACCACTGAAGTAAAAGCAGCAAAACAACATATTGAAAAATCGCACCACTCGCTCTTCCCACACATTCCCGCCGGCCGGTTGGTCTTGAAGCAAATTCGAACGCAATGGGCTGTACCTATTGCCGGGTTGATGTCCTGTGTGAACAATGGTATGCAAAAAATGGTATACGGTATGCGACAATACGTACAAAATGTTCTCGGAGACGTAAGATGCAACAGACGAAAGTAACGGCTAAATACCAGATAACACTACCCAAAGAAGTGCGACTGGCCATGAACCTGATACCAGGTGTCCAGGTAACATTCAAGGCGGAGAACGGCCGGTTCTACATAGTCAGGGACCCCCAGGATGATCCAATCGAAAATTGGCGCGGAAGGTTGCGCCTCGGGAAAAGCAGCGATGAACTGGTCGCCGAGCTGAGAGGGTACGGCCTTGAAAGCATCGATTGACACCTGCGTTCTGCTCGATCTGCTTCTGGACCAGAACGACGATAGCATCCGGAAACTTCGCCAACTGCGGGACAGCCATGACGAGTTGGTCGTTTGCGGCATCGTTTACGGAGAACTGAGCCCCTTTTTTCTGGAGCAAGTCCAAGACCTGAACCTGTTTCTTTCACAGATGGACATCCGCGTCGAAATCTGCCGGCAGGAAGACTATGCCTATGCCGGCCGGCAATGGCATGAGTACCGGAAACGACGGCGTTTTGTCTGCCCTACCTGCGGCAAATCGGTTCAATTGACATGCCGGCATTGCGAGCGGCCAATCTCGTTCCGGCAGCATATCCTGTCGGATTTTATCATCGGCGCCTTTTCGCAGTTGCACTGCGACGCCATCCTGACCCGGGACTACGGATATTACCGCACCTATTTCCCCAATCTCAAACAGATCTGACCATCAATGGTCATCTTATCCCAGCGTCTTGCGAAAACGCCGCGAGGCCAGCAAGATGAATCCCACCGCCAGGGCGCTCTGCCCCACCACGGCGGGCCAGAGGATCGCCAGCCCCACCCCCTTGGTCACTACCCCGCGCAAGATGATCAGATACCAGCGCATGGGGTTGATGTAGGTGGCCGCCTGCACCGCCAACGGCATGTTGTGGATCGGAAACATGAACCCGGAGAGCATCACGCAGGGCATGATGATCAGAAAAGCGGTCAGCAGGGCCTGCTGCTGGGTGCGGGCCCCGGCGCTGATCCACAGGGCCAGCCCCAGGTTGCCGGCCAGGTAGATCCCCGTAAGGATGTACAACAGTAAAAGGCTGCCGTGGATCCGCACCCCGAAAAGCAGCATGGCGGCCCCGAGCATCACCGTCATGGAAAAATAGCCGGTGAGCATATAGGGGATGGTCTTGCCCAGGATGAATTCGAGGTTGGCGATGGGGGTCACCATCACCTGCTCGATGGTGCCGATCTCCTTTTCGCGCACGATCCCGATGCTGGTGAGCATGATGGAAAAGACCAGCAGCATCACGGCGATCAGGGCCGGCACGTAGTAAAGGCGGCTCTCCTGGTTGGGGTTGAACCAGGCCCGGGTGGCCACGGTCACCGGCCCTCCCCCAACACCCCGCTCGGCATTGAAGCCGGCCGCGATGGCCTCGGCGTAGCCCAGGACGATGGCGGTGGTATTGCTGTCGGTGCCGTCACAGAGCACCTGCACGGGCGCCGGCCGGCCGGCGCTCAGGTCCCGGCCGAAGCCGGCCGGAATGGCCACCACGGCCCTAACTTGGCCGGTGTCCAGCAACCGGCGCACCCCGGCTTCGGTCACAGGGGCCGCCACGATGCGAAAATAGTTGCCGGCCGCAAACGTCTCCACCAGGGCGCGCGAGGCGACGCTGCGGTCCTGGTCGTAAAGGGCGGTGCGGATGCGGGTCACATCGGTGGTCAGGGCAAAGGCCATCACCAGCATCTGGATCACCGGCAGGCCGAAGACCACCATGCGCATGCGCGGGTCGCGCAGCATCTGCAAAAATTCCTTGACCAGCATCGGTTTGAGCCGTTCCATCAGTCCAGCCTCAGCTTCAGCCCGCCCCGGGCCGCCAGGATCATCGCCAGGGCGTAGAAGACCAGCAACAGGCCGTCGAGCCAGAGGATCTCCAGGCCGATGCCCTTCATGAAAATACCGCGCATGATGGCGATCAGGTAGCGGGCCGGCACGATGTAGGTCAGATACTGCAACGCCGCCGGCATGTTCTCGATGGCAAAAACGAAGCCCGAAAGGATCAGGGTGGGCAAAAAACCGGCCACGATGGCGATCTGGTTGGCCAGGACCTGGGTCTTCAGGCGGATGCTCAGGGTGAGTCCGAAAAACAGGGCTCCGGTCAGGAAAACGGCCGCCGTGGCGAAAAGCAGGGCCGGCTGGCCGCGCAAAGGGACCTGGAAAAGCCAGCGGCTCAGGCCCACGGCGATGGCCACGTCGGTCATGCCGACCACGAAATAGGGCGCCACCTTGCCGCAGATCAGCTCTCCGGCCCGGATCGGCGTGCCGATCAGCTGCTCCATGGTGCCGGTCTCCCATTCGCGGGCCACGGTGACGCTGGTGAGCATGGCGGCGATGACCATCATGACGATGGCCACGATCCCGGGCAGCAGGGCGTTGGGGCTTCGCAAAGACGGGTTGTACCAGGCGCGCGGCGCCAGGACCACCCCGGCCGCCGAAGTTCGCACATCGAGACGCCGGTTGAAGATCAGGCCCAGGCTGCGGGCGTAGCTGGCCGCCAGGCGCGAGGTGTTGGCGTCGCTGCCGTCCACCATGGCCTCCACCGTTACCGGCCGGCCGGCGGCGACGCGTTCGGCGAAATCGGCCGGGATCACCATGGCCACCATGGCCCGGCCCGCCTCCAGGTCGGCGCGCAGGGCGGCCTCGCTCTGGCGAACGGCGTACAGGTCGAAGTAGGCCGATCCCTGGATCAGGCCGATCAGGTCCCGGCTGCGCGGCGTTCTGGACTGGTCCCAGACCACGGTGGGCACGTTTTTCAGATCCAGGGTCAGGGCGTAGCCGAACAGCAGGATCAAGAGCACCGGAATGGCCAAAGCCAGCAGGAGGCTGCGCCAGTCGCGTCGCAGATGGATCGCTTCCTTGCGCGCCACGGCCAGGGTGCGCTGCAGGCTGCGCATCAGGGCGATATCAGCCATGGGCCGCCTGCCCGTTTTCCCGGTCATGGGCTTCGATCAGGGCCACGAAGACATCCTCCATGCCCGGGGGCACGATTTCGAGGCGCTCGGCCGCGATCCCCCGGTCGGCCAGGAGCCGGCCAATGGCGGCTTTGGCCCCTTGGGCGTCGGTGCTCACCACGTGGAGCCCGGCGCCGAAAAGGGCCGCCTCGCGCACCTCGGGCAAGGCGGCGATGGCCTTGCGCACCGTTTGGGGATGCGCGCAGCGCACATCGATAATCTGGCCGGCAACCGAATGGGCCTTGAGTTCGGCGGGTGTGCCCAGGGCGATGAGCCGGCCCCGGTAGATCATGGCGACCCGGTCGCAGTACTCGGCTTCCTGCATGTAGTGGGTGGTGACGAAAACCGTCACCCCGCCTTCGGCCATGGCGTAGATCAGATCCCAGAAGCGCCGCCGGCTCAGGGGGTCCACCCCGCTGGTGGGTTCGTCCAGAAAGAGGATCGGCGGCTGGTGCAGCACGGCGCAGGCCAGGGCCAGGCGCTGCTTGAGCCCGCCGCCGAGAATCCGGGTGAGGCTGTCGCGCCGGTCGGCCAGGCCGGCGGTGGCCAGGGCCCAGTCGCGCCGCTCGGCCAGGCGCGAGCCCTTCAGGCCGTAAATCCCGCCGTAAAAAGCGATATTCTCGGAAACCGTCAGATCGTCGTAGAGGGAAAATTTCTGGCTCATATACCCGATATGCTGCTTGATGGCCTCGGCCTGGGTGGCCACCTCGAAGCCGGCCACCGTGGCCTGTCCCGCGCTGGGCCGCAGCAGGCCGCAGAGCATGCGGATGGTGGTGCTCTTGCCGGCACCGTTGGGACCGAGAAAACCGAAAACCTCGCCACCGGCCACCTGGAAGCTGACCCGGTCCACCGCGGTAAAGCGCTTGAAACGCCGGGTCAGATCGGAAACGGTCACCGCCGTTTCCCGTTGGGCCGCTCCGGGCTGGGCAAAAACGCCGGCTGCCCCCGGCCCATGATCCCCGGTCCCGGCAGGCTGATGCAGCAGGCCCACGAAAACATCCTCCAGGCTGGGGGCCGCTTCGTGGGGCGGATCGAAGGAAAGGCCGGCCTCGGTGAGACAGGCCGTCACCCGGGCCGCGGTGGTTTCTATATCCCCGGCGATCAGATGGACCCGGTCGCCGAAAAGATCCACCCGGCCGAATCCTTGCGCCCGCTCCAGGGCCTGCTGCACCTGGCGCGCCCGGTCGCTGCGCACCGCCAGGATCTTTCCTGGCATGCGGCGGCGGATCTCGGCAGCCGTGCCGGAGGCCATGATCCGGCCGGCATCGATCATCCCCACCCGGGTGCAGCGCTCGGCCTCGTCCAGGTAGGCGGTGGTGACCACGATGGCCACCTCCTGATCCAGCAGGCGGTAGAGGATGTTCCAGAACTCGCGCCGGCTCACCGGATCCACCCCGTTGGTGGGCTCGTCGAGCAGCAGCACCTTGGGGGTGTGGATCAGGGCGCAGACGAGCTGGAGCTTCTGTTTCATGCCGCCGGAAAGATCCCCGGCCAGACGGCGCCGGAAGGGGGTCATGCCCGAAAGGGCGAGCAGCTCGGCCACCGGGGCCCGGCGCTGCCGGGCGCCTATCCCGTATAGATCGGCGTAAAAATCGATGTTTTCATCCACCGTCAGGTCCGCATAAAGCCCGAAACGCTGGCTCATGTAGGCCAGATGGTCGCGCACCCGGACGGGATCGGCCCCGACGTCCACCCCGGCCACCTCAACCTGGCCGGTGTCCGGCGCCAAAATCCCGGCCAGGATCCGCAAAGCGGTGGTCTTGCCGGCCCCGTCCGGCCCCACCAGACCGAAAATCTCGCCGTAGGCCACCGTCAGGTCGAGCCCGTCCAGGGCGGTCAACTCCCCGAAGCGCCGGGTCAGACCCCGGGCGCAAACGGCGGCAGGCTGGGTATCGGCAGGGCTCAAGGACATCTGCTTGTCCCCATGGTCAGGATTGCATGGAAACTTGGGGGCGGCCAGGCCGCCGCGCGGCCCGGTCTCATTCGGCCGGCTCGATCAGCGCGTCGGCCGGCATCCCCGGCTTGAGCAGATGATCCGGGTTGGGCAGGTCGACCTTGACGCGATACATCAGACGGACCCGCTCATCTTCGGTCTGAACCGTTTTGGGGGTGAACTCGGCCTCCGAGGCGATAAAGGAAAGGCGGCCTTCCACCGGCCGGTCCGGGAACGCGTCCACGGTGACGCGCACCTTCTGCCCCAGCCGGATCCGCCCCAGATCGAGCCCGTTGACATATCCCCTGAGCCAGGGATGGTCCATGTCGCCCACCACCACCACCGGGGTCCCCGGTCCGAGGAAAGCGCCCGGTTCGGCCGCCTTGAAGAGCACCATGCTGTCCATAGGCGCCTTGAGTTCCATATCGGCCAACTGCTGGCGGGCGAGTTTGAGCGCTTCGGAAGCCGCCAGGACCCGGGCCCGGGCCGCGGCGATGGTTTCAGTACGGGGGCCGTTTTGGACTCGCTCCATGGCCGCCTCGGCCTGGCGCAGCCCGGCGCGGGCCGCGGCGATGTCCTCGCTACGAGGGCCTTCGGTGACCAGATCGAGCTGGGCCCGGGCGCTTTCCAGGCGCGCCCGGGCTTCGGCTTCGGCGCCGGCGGCGGTTTCCAGCCGGGTGTGCTGGGTCTCGTAGTCGCGCCGGCTCACGCCGCCTTGATCCACCAAGGCTGAAAAACGGGCATCATCCGCCCGGGCCTGGGTGAGTTGGGCCGCAGCGGCGGCCAGGGCCGCACGGGCCCTTTCGGTCTCGGCCCGGGCCGCATCGATCTGCTGGCGCCGGCTGCCGGTTTCCAGGGCCTTGAGCCGCTGGCGGGCCTCGGCGGCCAGGGCTTCGGCCTGCCGGATATCTTCGGGGCGGCTGCCGGCCAGAAGTTCTTCCAGGACCGCCTCGGCATAGCCAAGTTCGGCCTCGGCCCGGGCCGTCACCCGTTCCTGGTCGCTGGCGTCGAGGCGCGCCACGGTCTGGCCGCGGCGCACCGTTTCGCCTTCGTCCACCAGGCGCTGCGCCAGGCGTCCGGCCGCCTTGAAGGAAAGCGGCACGTCGACCACCTCGATGTTGCCGGAAAAACGCACCTGGGCTGCAGCATCGCCATCCCGGCGCCCGGTGAAAAAAAGGACCGCCGCCACCGCGACGGCCAGAACGGCCAGGGCCGAAACGATTTTTCGCTTTCGGGTCATGCCTTCTCCTCTGTCGCCGACAGGCTGTCGATGACCTTGTCGATGCCTCCCAGAGAAAAGATCAACACATGGTCGGCCAGCTCTTCGATGCGCGTCTCGGGATCCTGGCGTTCCGGCGCCAGCAGGGTGAGCAGGGGGTGGGCCGTGGCGTAATAAAGGCACTGTCCCACAATGCTGAAGGCACAGGCCAGCACGATGTGGGAGGCCACCCCCGGGCCGAGCAGTTCCTGGACAATGCCCACCAGCATCTGCTTGTGGGGCTGGATGTACCGGGCCACCATATCGGCCAGGGCCGGGCTCGGATCGGCCATCTCATTGACGATCAGCCGGGCCTTGCCGTGATAGCCGCCCCAGCCGTCCAGCCCCAGAAGCCGGCGGCAAAAGGAGCGCACGAAGGCTTCCAGGCGTTCGGCCGCAGGCGCTTGCGGGCTGAGCCCCATGTCGGCCGGAAAACGCTCGAAGCCCTCTTTGAGCAGCGTTTCGAGCACCTCGCTGTACAGGCCCAGTTTGCCCTTGA
Source organism: Desulfobacterales bacterium (assembly GCA_963668645.2). Lineage (GTDB taxonomy): Bacteria > Desulfobacterota > Desulfobacteria > Desulfobacterales > UBA2174 > UBA2174. Next base: position 70,146 of record CAXXWC010000013.1, on the reverse strand, counting down.
AATGATAGTTGATGGCCGCCTGGTTGACCCCCGCCGCCTCGGCGATCTGGCGGGTGGTGGCGGCTTTGAAGCCCCTGGTGCCGAAGACTTCGGCTGCCGCCGCCAGGATGCGCATCCGGGTGTCGGAAGGCTGCTCGGTCATGGCCAAACCTTCTTGCTGGGGGTAATCAATTGATTTAATCAAGTGATTAAATCAATTGATTAGTACCTGTCAACCCTTTTTCGTGCACCAGAGACGGGGCGACCAAGATGCGCGGTCCGGGCCGTCATATAACGGACCGGACCGCTATGGCGATTCGGATGAGGCCCCGTCGCACCTGATCCTGCTCGGCACCGCGCGCCGTTTGCCGGCCGCGCAGCAGGGAAGGAAGGATGGCAGCGGGCGCCGGCGCAACAAGCAGCGCCGCTTACAGCAGGGGCCCGGCCAACCGGCAGGTATTTTCCATAAACCGGCGCCAAGCCGGGCGTCGTCGCCATGAATCTAAATCGAGCCGCTCCGAATCTTTCAAATAGGTATTCTGAAGTGCTCGCAGGCGGGCGGTAAAGTCACGGTCGTAAACCAGCAGGGAAATCTCGAAGTCGAGCCAGAGGCTGCGCATGTCGAGATTGACCGAACCGAACACGCTCATCGCGCCGTCGATGGTCATGCTCTTGGTGTGCAATAGCCCGCCGTTGAACAGGGCGATCCGGACGCCGGCGGACATGAGGTCGTCAAAGGGAGCTAAACTGGCATAGCGCACGAGCAGCGAGTCATTGCGGGCCGGAACAATCAGCGTGACTTCCGCGCCGCGCAGCGATGCCGACATTAGCGCGGTCAGCATTGAATCATCGGGCACAAAATACGGTGTGGTCATGACGAGTTCTTCCCGGGTGGCATAGATCGCCGTCAGCAGCAGTTGGTGGATCGCTTCCGGATGCAGGTCCGGACCGGAAGGCACCACCTGAACCATCGCTCCGGCCGGCGCGGGAGTGTCCCCGGCAAGTCTGGATGGCGGATTAAATGCGACCCCGGTTTCAACGGACCAGTCGAGCCGGAACACACCATCGAGGGAGGCTGCGGCAGGCCCGGTGATGCGCGTCATGGCATCCACCCATTGTCCGACACCCGCGGCCTGCTTGAAGAACCTGGGATCCACGAGGTTCTGGCTCCCGGAATAGGCCACACGGTCATCCATGACGGCGATCTTGCGGTGATTGCGCAAATCCGTCCGGGCTAGGAGCGCCGGAATCACTCCGGTGGACATAGCGGCCGCAAATTCAACGCCCGCGTCACGCAGTTGGCGGGCCAGTTCGCTTTTGAAAAATGCCTTGCTTCCCATCGCATCGGCCAGAGCCCGGCATTGCACGCCACGCCGAGCCGCGCGGACGAGGGCATTCACGACATCGGTCATGCGGCCGCCCGGGTGCCAAATGTAGAAGCAGAGGTGGACGGTATGCTGCGCAGCGTCGATGTCGGCGATCAGGCAGTCGAAAATCGACTGGAAGTCGTAAAGCAGTTCGATGCTGTTGCCCGGCAAGGCCGGGAAGTCCAGCACGCTTTCGGCATGATGGAAAAGCGGCTGCGCCAACCGGTCGATCCGCCCAGCCGCCGGGTCGTATTGCGCTTTGAGGGTATTCTGCCAGCTGGCGACATCGGCGATGCTCGCCTTGATCCGTCCTACCCTGCGCGAACCAAGGCGTTTTTCCCCGAACAGCAGATAAACGGCCGCGCCGACGAGCGGTACGCTGAAAATCACCGACAGCCATGCCACCGCCACCCCTACGGGCGGCCTGCGCATGATGACGCGAAGTGACAGCCCGATGACGATAAGCCAGTGGACGATCAGAATGATGGTGGAGATTATGTGAGGATTCATCGGCTGCCGAGAAATGAAAATACACTCTTATTATCCGGAAGCATTGCCGAAATCTTCATATATGTCAAATTGCAGCAGACCCTTTCTGCGCCGGCGTCAGGATTCCTGATGGCTACGGGAAAACCGGTTGGTGGCCGGATCTTTCTTTCGTTTTGTGCCAACCGGCACTTACCGCACCAGCGGCATGCCGGGCATATCGGCCAGGATGCGCTGCCGGCGCTGGCGCAGATACGGGCCGGGACGATGCGGTGAAAAGCGGTGGGGATTGGGCAGGATGGCGGCCAGCGAGGCGGCCTGCAAAGGTGTGAGCCTGCCGGCCGAGACCTTGAAATAGGCCCGGGCCGCGGCCTCGGCGCCGACGATGCCGTCGCCCCAGTCCACCGTGTTGAGATACATCTCCAGGATGCGCCGCTTGTCCCAGAAGAGTTCGATGAGCACGGTGTAATAGGCTTCCAGGGCCTTGCGTAAAACGGTTCGGCTGGGGATCAGAAAAACGCTGCGGGCCGCCTGCATCGAAATGGTCGAGGCCCCGCGCAGGCGTTCGCCGTCGATGACGGCAGAGGAAACCGCATTACCGATCTCCACCAGGTCGAAACCGCGATGTTGGACAAAACGCTGGTCTTCGGCGGCGATCACCGCCCGGCGCAGGTGGGCCGAGACCGCGGTCAACGGGACCCACGCGTAGCGCACAGAAGCGGCGGGTTTTCCGGAAAAGGTGTGGATAATCCAGCTCCAGACCATCGGCACGGTGGCCGGCGGGGCCGCCCAGCGCAGCACCAGCACCTGGCCCATGGTCAGCAGCAGCATGCCCCCGAGTGCGGCCAGAAGCCAGCGCCGCAAACGCCGCCTGAAAGAAGCGGTTTTCTTTTTCATCCCGGCCCGGATCTGTCAGCGCCGCGGCGAACGAACCGCGAAGGCCCGGCCGTAACGCGCGTTGGCGCGGGCATCCCAGGTGATGCAGCCGTGGTTGAAGGCAAAAGCCCAGGCCGTCTGGGCATCCCTGTTTTCGGCCCAGACCCACCATCCGCTGGTTTTGAAATCCGGGGCCATGTTCCGTTCTCCGGCCCCATCGCGATAGAGGCTTTTCAACTCGTGGCGCGTCGGCATGCGCCAACCGCCGCCCGCCTCGCGGCACCCGGCCACCCACTGCACGGCCCGTGCATAATCCATATCCCGGTCCGGCCCCACGAGCCATTCAAGTCCGGTTTGAAAATCGCTGATCACCCCCTGCGGCGAAACGGCATAGCGCTCGGATGACCCCTCAACCGCCGCGCCACCAGGTCCGCCCTCCTCCGCCGGAGGGATCGCACCGGCGCAGGCCCCGAGAAGCAGCGTCAAGGAGAGCAGCAATTTGACAAGTCCTCTATTTTTCATCGTTCCCTGCCCTTTTTGGCGGCTTTGCCCAGTTCGGCGGCCCCTGGCAGCGGATTTGGTGAAAACCGCAGCAGCCTGCCCACGGCCTCGTAAGTGCGCTGGTAGATATGCCGGTCCTCCGAGGCGCGCGATCCGGCCACGTTGAGCACGCCGATGCGATGACGGCTGGCCCAGTCAAAAACTGTCCTGGCGGCCTCGTCCACCGGAATCTTCTCGAAATCCAAATGGATCCAGGGCTTGCCGTGGCGTTTGGCCAGGTCCCGGGTCAGCCGCGAGCCGCCCTTGAGCGGGCCGTGGCTGAAGATGACCGTGCCGTCCGCGGCCAGTACGTTTTGCTCGGTGCGTTTGGGATAGCTGCGGGTGGGCAGCTCTTCAAGTCCGTAGCGTCCGGGAAGCGGACCGTTTTCGGTGAGCCGCCCCCGGGGCAGAAAGCCGCCATGCGCCACGCCCATGGCGATGGCCGCATCCAGGGCCGCTCGGTCCGCCCCGGTCTGACCGCCGGAAATAATGCGTAAAATGGTCATGGATCGAAAATTCCAAGTGGGGTATTCATCGCTTTTAAGGGCACTCTTACGCCATGACGGCATTGCATGACAAGCCCTGGAACGCGGGCCGATGGACCGCAAAACATCGGACCGTGGCGCCAGGCATCGTGGTGTTCCCATGCCAAGAGATGAAAACGCTGGGGGGAACTTGGACCTTGATGCTTTAAAGTCGGGTGGGACCTACGTCCTGTGGCTGCACCTTTGCTGCGCCCGGCGCATCGGCGTGGGGCGCCTCGGGGATATCGATTTTGCCGCCGGATATTACGGGTACGTCGGCAGCGCCCAGGGTCCGGGCGGGCTGGCGGCACGGGTGGGCCGCCATTTGAAAGGCGGCTCGAAGCTGCGCTGGCACATCGATTATCTACGCCGCGCGGCGCAGCCGGCGGCCCTCTGGTGCTGCGCTTCTCCCCGGCGCTGGGAGCACGACTGGGCCGCGGCCCTGGCGGCCGTGCCGGACACGTGGCTGCCGGCCCCGGGATTCGGCGCCAGCGATTGCCATTGCCCTTCCCACCTGGTGGGATTTAAGCGGCTGCCGGCCCCGGAAACCCTGGCCGCTTGTCAATCTTCGCTTTGGCCGCGGCACATCTGGATATGGTCGGCGATCTCCTTGAGCACGAAATAGCGGCCCAGGGCATCGGCGATCTCGTCTTCTGAAGGCGCCTTCCCGGTAACCTGGGTGATGAATTCGTGCACCCGGTCCAGGGAGCGGGCGATGGGAAGTGAATGGGTTCGGCAACAGGGCATGGGCATCGGTCTCCTAATGAGTGTCCATCCATAAAATGAGTGTCCATCCATAAACGGCACCTTTCATTCTGGCTCGTTTCCAATCCTCCAAATAGGCTATTGCTCCGGTTGGAAATTCGCTCGGGCTTGCCGGGAACCAAAAATCACCATTTATGGACAGACACTAATGAAAAACGGGCTATCTTTCCTGCCCGGCCCTGCTGCTGCGACCGGCATCGGTGCGTTTCGCAGCCGACGTGGATTTGCGAAAAACGCTGATGTAAACGAACGGCCCCAGGCTCCCCGTGCGGATCTCCTCGAAACCTTCAGGCGCCAGGCGGCCGCGCAGTTCGTTGGGACCGATGCGGATCCGCCGGGGGGGGCCGGGAGGCCCGTCCATACGCTTGAATTCAACCACCGCCAGGCGGCCGCCCGGCTTGAGCACCCGGCGGATGTCCGAAACGGCCTCGCCGCTCAGGCCATCCTGAACCAGATCGTGGTAGACCGTGGCCAGAAGGCAAAGATCCACGCTGGCCGCCTCCAGCGGAATGCCCTGCTGCATGTCCATCAGCAGGGGCTGGACCTGGCTCATCCCACGGTCGGCCGCACGCCGGTGAAGGGTCTCGATCCCCTCCGGCCAAGCGTCCAGACCGATGATTTGCCCCTCGGGGCCGATCCGCTCGGCCAGGGCCATGACATAGTTGCCGACCCCGCATCCCACGTCCAGCACCGTCAGGGGGCCGTTCAGATTCAGGGCGGAAAAAAAGGTCTCCTGGTCGATCAGATCAAAGCTGCTTTTGCCTGCAGCGGCAGGTCGTCGGTCCATGGCGAAATATCCTCTCCTATTCGGTCGACGCAGTTGTGCACGACCACCGGGCCGCAAAGTCACGCGCCGGCCACTAAAAAACCGCAGGTTGAAGTATCACACCGGATAGATTCAGATACACTTATTTGGTGCTAAAGATCAAGGCTCCCCTCGCGGCATTCTCCTTCGCCCGGGACCGCCTTGCCGCAATGGATGCCCAGACGCCGGATGATCCGGTGCAGGGAAGGACGGCCGATCCCGCTCAGGACGGCGCCCTGGCTGATGTTGCCGCCGGTCTTGTCCAAAAGATCGGTGACATATGCCCGGGTGAAGCGTTCCATCACCTGGACCTTGGCGTCCTTGTAAGGGATGACGCCGGCGGCGGAAAGATCGAACTCCAGGGAAACGGGCGGCCCAACAGCCTGGGCGGTCTCGAGAAAGGCCAGATCCGCCACACTGACCACCTCCCCCGCGGCGAACATCACCGCCCGGCGCACGGCATTCTGCAACTGGCGCACATTGCCGGGCCACGGGCGCCGGGCCAGGTCCGCCAGGGTCTCGGGCGCCAGACGTTTGACCGGGACATCGAGTTCGGCGGCCGCCTGGCGGGCGAAATGGTTCGCCATCAGGGCGATATCCTCGGGCACTTCCCGCAGGGCCGGGGTGCGGATCGTGATCACGTTGAGCCGGTAGTAGAGGTCCTCCCGGAAGGCCCGTTCGCGGATCCGGGCCTCCAGGTCCTGGTTGGTGGCCGCCACGATCCGCACATTGACCTGCCGCGGCCGGCCGGCGCCCAGGGGGCGGATCTCCCCGTCCTGCAACGCCCGCAGCAACTTGGTCTGGACGGCCACCGGCAGTTCGCCGATTTCGTCCAGCAGCAGGGTGCCGCCGTCGGCCTCTTCGAAAAGCCCTTTTTGATCGCGATCCGCACCGGTAAATGCGCCGCGCCGGTGTCCGAACAGCTCGCTTTCCAGCAGGTGTTCAGGAATCGCTGCACAGTTGACCGTTACCAGGGGAAACCGGCTGCGCCGGCTGAGCCGGTGCAGGGCCCGGGCGGCCAGCTCTTTGCCGGTGCCGCTTTCGCCGCGGATCAGGACGCTGTAGTCCGAACGCGCCGTGGCCTGGATCTGCTCGAAAAGCCGGAGCATGGGCCCGCTGCGGCCCACCATGCCGTGAAAGTCGCTCACCCCCACGTGGCGGCGCAGATCGCGATTTTCCAGGATCAGGCGGTTGCGTTCCAGCCCTTTGGCCAGCAGGCGCAGCAGGTCTTCGTTTTCAAACGGCTTGGCGATAAAGTCGTAGGCGCCGGCTTTGATGGCCGCGACGGCCAGCTCGATGGTACCGTGGGCTGTCATCATAATGCAGGTCAGCGATGCATCCTCATCCAGAAGCGTTTCGAGCAGGGCCATGCCGTCGATCTGCGGCATGCGTACGTCCAGCAGGAGCAGATCCGGCCGCCGCTGGCGCGCCAGGACCATGGCACGGCGCCCGTCGCAGCAGGTCGCCACGTCAAGGTCGGGCATTTCATAGCCCAAAACGCGCCGCAGCCCCTCGAGCATGTCCGGCTCGTCATCCACGATCAGCAGGTGTGCTTTGTCGCTCATGGCCGTCCCCCACCAGCGCGGTGATTGCCGGAACCGGCGTCCTCTCCGGCGGTCTCGGGCAATACCACGACGAACTCGGTCCAGTGCCCGGGTTTGCTGGTCATGCGGATCTCGCCGCCGTGGTCTTTTACAATCCCGTAACTGACCGACAGCCCGAGTCCGGTCCCTTCTCCCGTAGGTTTGGTGCTGAAAAAAGGATCGAAGATGCGCTGGGATGCGTGCGGCGGGATGCCGACGCCATCGTCGCGGAAAACGATCTCCACCGCCCCGGCCTGAAAACGGGTGATCACCTCGATCCGTCCCTGGCGGTCGAAACCTTCGATGCCCATGACATCCAAGGTTGCCGGCGCGGGGCCGAACTGCTGGCCGGCGCCGCGGCAGAGGCCCGGGCCCGGGGACTTGACCTTCACTACCGCTTTTCTCCCCTCGAAACGGCCGCTCCCGGTTGCAGCGAAAACATCCAGCGCAGCCTTTTCGTATCTGCCGCCGGAGCCGTGTCCCCCTGTGTATACACCAACATCCCCAGCTCACGGGCGGATCACCGGCGCCGCGTGTTCGGCCACCTGGACACCGCCGACCCGCTGGCGATCTGGCAAGATCCCGCCTACTGCCGCTTTCGCCAGGCCCTGGCCGCCGGCACACCGGATCCGGTCTGCCTGCCGTGCCCCAAGCGGGGTCTGACCCCGTCCGGGCCCGGCGCCGCCCGGACGGTCAGCGGGTTGGATTCGGATTGATCGGCAAACTGACCCCGATGGTGCAGCCGGGGCCGTCGTTGTTTTGGGCCCAGACCCTGCCGCCCATGGCCGCAGCGAATTTTTTCACCAGGGCCAGGCCGAGGCCCGTGCCGCCGGTGGTGCGGGCAAGATCGCCGTCGACGCGGTAAAAATCATCGAAGATGCGCTTCAACGCGCGCTTGGGAATCCCCGGGCCGCTGTCGCACACGCTCAGGGTGACATGGTCCCCGTCTGCCCGGGCCGCGATGACAATGCGCTTTCGGGGGGCTTGGCGGCCGAACTTGAGGCTGTTTTCCATCAGGTTGATCAGGATCTGGACCAGCACGTCGCGGTCGTAGGCGAAAAGCGGCACCCGGCCGGCCTCGATCTTCAGCTCGAATCCTTCCCTGGCCAGGGGGGCGGCCATGAGCGATTGCACCTCTTTGAGCACGTCGCTCAGGTCGCCTTGCCGGAGGGTGAAGCGCCGGGTCCGTTTTTCCAGGCGCGACAATTCAAGCACGTTGTCGATCAGTCCAGACAGGCGCGCGCTCTCGGCGGCCAGGACGCCCAGGTATTCCTGTTCGCGCTGCGGGGTGGCGGCGATGCCCTGATCGAGCATCTCGACGTACATGCGGATGTTGGTCAGGGGGGTTTTGAGTTCGTGGGTAACGGCCGACACGAACCGGGAGCGGCGCTCGGACAGATCCAGAACAGCCCGGGCGCTGCGGTAGATGGCCGCCAGCCCCGCGGCCAGCACGATGCAAAGGAGCGCCAGGGCCAGGGTCAGGGCCTGGCGGGCCGGGGACGGGGGCAGCGAAATGGCCTCCATCCTGGCGCCGAGAAACCCGAAGGGCGCGGGAAAACCGTCCGTTCGGCAAGCCGGATCGCGGCCGGGGCGCCGCCGCTGCCGGAGCTGCGGCCCCGGGTGGCCGTCCGGCCGCCGGCATTGAGGGTCAACATAGTGTAGCGGGCGATGGGTTGGGGATCGTAATAAGTGGCAAGCAGATGGTCGATAAAGGCCCCCAGCCGGATCACGAAACCCTGGCGGTAGATCCGGCCGCCGATGCCGACTCTCCTGAAGACGAACACCTGCTCGCCATCGATGGCCACGGCCTGCAAGGGGGCCACTTCGACCTGGAAGCGGTCATCGATGGGGACCGCGGCACTTTGCGCCGCCGCCGGCTGCTCGGCATCCGCCGCGACTGTCAACGGGCCGCGGGCCGATGACAAGGCGGGATAGCGCTGCGCCTCGCCTTGTTTTGACTGCTCCTTTTGCAGCTTCTGGGGCGCATATTCCTGCCGGGTCAGGTTCAGGGCCTGGCCCGGGGTGATCTCTTCCAGGCGGGGCTGCTGCTGGCCGAGGATGGACTTGGCTTTGCTTCGCTCCGGGGTCTTGATGAAGCGGTCGGCAAACGAGGTTTGCGCCTTTTCGGCGGTCTGCTCCGCTTTTGGCGCCCCGGCCGGGGCGGGCGGCGGCGGTTGGGCCCCGTGCTTGCGCCGGTTGAAGATGGCGTTGGCCGCCTGCAAGCGGCGCACCCTTTCGTCGAACTCGACCGGCGCCGCCTGCGGGTCTTCTGCCAGCGGGGTCTGGAAGGAGCCGTCCGGGTTGTTTTGAAAATAGCCCGCGATAAAGCTCTCGGCAGGCGGACCGGCAAGGGGGGAGGGCACCGTCTTTCCGTCGTGGACCAGGCTGTGGCGATATTCGTCCACGGCCCGGTTCTCCTCGCGGCGCACCAGGTCGCCCAGTTCGGCCTCGATCTCGTCCAGCAGCCGTTCGGCGAAAAAGCGCATCTGGGCCTCGGCCTCCCGGTCGAGGGCCGCGTAGGTCCGCCAGGCCACGAACGCCAGGGGCAGCGAAACCAGGACGGCGAAAACGATCATGTAGAAACGCAGCTTTTTCAAGGATCGGACTCCAGGCGGTATCCCTCGCCGCGCACGGTCTGGATCGGCGCCAGGCCGCCGGCCAGGGCGGCGATTTTCTTTTTCAGCTTGAGCAGGTGGATGTCCACCGTGCGCGTTTCCATGTCCGGGTCCTTGTAATGCCAGACCTCGGTGAGCAGTTCGCCCTTGGAGACGATGCGATCCCGATGGCGGAACAGATAGATGAGAATGTCCATCTCCCGGCGGGTGAGGGCTTCGCTGCGGTCCCGGCAGGTGGCCTGGAGGTTGAGCCCGTCGAAAAGGACCTCGCCCCAGCGGATCTTCTCGTCGCCCAGCGGCTTGCCGCTTCTTCTTAACACGGCCTCCACCCGCACCATCAGTTCGCGCAGGGAAAAGGGTTTGCTCACGTAATCGTCCGCACCGGCGCTAAATCCGGCGACGACATCGTCTTCCGAACCCTTGGCCGTGAGCATGATCACCGGCTGGGTCGGCCGCTGGCGGCGGATCTCGCGGCAGATGGCAAACCCGTCCATGCGCGGCAGCATCACGTCCAGCAGCACCAGGTCATGGTTCCCGCTCAAGGCGGCCTGGCAGCCGTCGAGGCCGTCGGCGACCCCTTGGGCCCGGTAGCCGTTGAAAACCAGCACATCGCAAAGCCCCCTCAAGATCGCCGGATCGTCCTCCACCACCAGGATGTGGGCCTTGGCCTGGTCCATCGCTGCCTCCTTTCCGCCGCCGAATCGTATGCCACCGGTTGCCTGCCGATCCTTACCCATACCATCGCCGGCGTGCCGGTCAAAGCAAAACTTATGCAAAAAATGAGGGCTAACCTTTTGCATTTGTTTGAATTGTGTTTGCCGCCGGCCCGCCTACAATCCACCCCATGAGCCGGCCCCGGAGCCTGCCGGCGCCCATCGACCCCAAAGAGAGGAGAATCGCCATGTCAACCCGCAAAAAAAGTCTGCTGGCCGTTTTGAGCCTGATCCTGATTACCACAGCGGCCCTGGCCGCCCTCGGGGCCATGCAGCCCGCCGCCACGGCCGGCGCCGATCAACAGGTCGCCCTGAACCTCGAGACGATCCAGGACAAGGTGCTTCAGGGCGGCGACGGGCAGGTCACCGCGGTCCTGAACCTGACCGCCGCCGACCGGCCTTTGCTCAAGGATCCGCCCGACCAACCCGTGGACCTGGTGATCGTTTTGGACCGTAGCGGCTCCATGCAGGGCCGTAAACTGGACGATGCGCGCAGTGCCGTGCGCCGGCTCCTCGACCGGCTCAAGGCCAACGACCGCCTGGCCCTGGTGACCTATGCCAACACGGTTCAAACCGACCTGCCGCTGCTGGACATGACCTCTGCCAGCCGGGAGCGTACCGCCGCCGCGGTGGCGTCTGTTCGCGCCGGGGGCGGCACCAACCTCGGCGCGGGGCTGGAACGCGGCATTCAACTGCTGGTGCAAACCCCGGCCGAGGTCCGGCAGCGCAAGGTGATTCTGATCTCCGACGGTCTTGCCAACCAGGGCGTGACCGATCCCCTCCTGCTGGGCCGCATGGCCGCCGCGGCAGTGGAAAACCGTTTTTCCATCACCACGGTGGGGGTGGGGCTGGATTTCAACGAGGTGCTGATGACCGCCATCGCGGACCGGGGCGCGGGCCATTACTATTTTCTGGAAGATCCCCAAACCTTCGCCCGGGTCTTTGAAGGCGAATTGCAGTCCGCCCGCCGGGTGGCAGCCGCCGATGTGGCCCTGCGCCTGGCCCTGGAACCCGGGGTTCGCCTGATCGATGCCGGCGGCTATCCCATCGCCGCCAAAAACAACACGGCCGTGATCCGCCCGGGCGATCTGCTCTGCGGCCAGCAGCGGGCTATCTATCTCACCTTCCAGGTTCCGGCCGATGAGGTGCGCGAAATCGTCCTGGGCCGCGCCCGGATGCTCTACCACCAAAAGGAGGACAAGGTGCTCAGCGTGGTAGATGCGCCCCGGCCGTTGACCGTAGCCTGCGTGGCCGATCCGGCGGCGGTGGCGGCCAGCATCAAGAAGGATCGATGGGCCGATCAGGTGGTCCGCGGGGAATTCAGCCGGCTGAAGGAAGAAGTGGCCGCCGACATCCGCAGCGGGGACCGGGATGGGGCCCAGGCCCGCATCCAGGCGTACGAAAAGCGCCAGAACACGCTCAACGCGGTGGTCGGCTCGTCCAAGGTGGCCGCCAACCTGGACGCCGAGGTGCCGGCCCTGCGCCAGCAGATCGACGAGGCCTTTGCCGGCCCGCCGGCCGCTGCGGCCCAAAAGCAGAAGGCGGCAGCCAAGTCCCTCCAGTATGAAGGCTATCGCCTGCGCCGGGACAAAAAGCTTTGATCATACGATTTTCTATCTTCATGCCACCGCGCAGAAAACAAGGAGGCCCATCATGGGAATCATGACCCGCATGCTGCGATTGTGCAAAGCCGACGTGCACGGGGTGATGGATCAACTCGAAGACAAGGAGCTGCTGCTCAAGCAGTATCTCAGGGAGATGGAGGCCGGCCTGGACCTCAAGACCCGGCAGGTTCGCAGCCTCACCGAGCACCTCGAACAGCTCGCCGGCCGGATCTCGGCCCACGGGCAGGAGGCGGACAAGCTTGAGCAGGATCTGGCCCTGGCCGTACAAAAGGAAAAAGACGAGATCGCGCGCATGCTGATCCGCAAACGCCGTACGCAGAGCACCGCCACCGGCCGGATGGAGCGCCGGATGGAGACCCTGGCCAAGGAGAAAGAGCAGCTTTGCCAAACCCTTGCCGAGCAGCGGCTCCAATATGAAACCCTCAAGGTCAAGGCCGAGGCCTATGGCCGCAGATCCCCCCACGGCCCGTGGGACGACCCCGGGCCGTGGGGACCGGTGGAAACCGACGAGGCCGAAATCGAGCTGGAGCTGATCGCACGCAAGGAAGCCCTGCAAAAAGGAGGCACGCCGTGAAACGACCCGTTCGCACCACTTTGGTTTTCGGCGCCGCCAGCGCCCTGGCGGTCATATCCCTGGCCTGGGGTCTGGCCGGCCTCGTCGGATGGAGCAGGGCCGTCACGCTGATGCTGTGGGCGGATCTGTCGCTCTACGCGCTGCTGTTGACCCGCTGGAGCGCCAGGGGCACCGCACCGGTCCTTTTTCCGCTGGCCCTGCTTTTGGGAGCGGCCCTGTGGCCCGGCGGCATCGGCGCCTTTTTGCTCCTCGGGCTGGGGGCCCTGAGCTGGATTCGCAGCGGCATCTGTTTTACCGGGGCGCCGCTGCGCGCCGCGGCCGCCGAAATGCTCACCTGCGCCGGCGGGGCCGGCCTGGTGGCGCTGCTGGCGCCGGGTTCCCCCATCGCCTGGGCCGCCGGCGTCTGGCTCTTTTTCCTGGTCCAGGCCCTCTACTTTTTCCTCGTTCCGTCACACGGCCCGCCGGCAGCGGCCCGGCCGGCGGCGGATCCCTTCGTCCAGGCCCATCGTGAAGCCCTGCGGGTCCTGGAGGGATCCGACTAACCGGCATGTCGGCATCAATCAGGACCGCAAATAGCGGCTGAAAATCACCTTTCGGGGTTCTCCGCGCAGATAGCGGAAATAGTCGTCGAGGATCTGCCCGTGGTCGAAGGCCAGCGGATGGGGCAGGCTGGCGGGGGTAAAGACCGCCGCCGACCTGGCATCGTCCGCCGCCACGGGCAGGCCGTCGGCAGAGGCGATGAAAACCGTGGTGACGGTATGATGCCGCGGGTCGCGCCGGGGATCGGAGTAGACGTAAAACAGCTCTTCGAGGCGCACCGCCAGGCCGGTCTCCTCTCTGGCTTCCCGGACGGCGCAGGCTTCCACCGTTTCGCCCCAGTCGAGAAAGCCGCCGGGGATGGCCCAGCCGTGGGGCGGGTTACGCCGCTCGATGAGCACGATCCCGCCCTCGGTGCGGATGATGATGTCCACGGTGGGAAACGGATTGCGGTAGGGGCCGGCCACGGTCTACATCTCCGGGGCCCCGGCCGGCACCAGGCACACGAAAACGAGCTTGTCCGGCCCGGCGTTGCGGATCTGGTGCGGTTCGTTGCCTGGAACAAAGGCTGCGCAGCCGGACCGGACCGGCTCCCAGCGCCCTTCGCGCCACACCTCGCCCGTGCCGGCATGAAAAAAGATTTCGTGTTCCCATTCGTGGGCATGCTTTGGCGAACAGCCGCCCTCGTCCAGTTCGAACACGCGCATGCAAAAATGCGGCGCGCCGTCGGCCTTGCCGATGACCACCCGGCCGCTCACGCCCTTGGCCACGTCGTTATCCATGCGGGTTTCACTTGCTTCGGTGTAATGGATCAGTTTCATGATGTTCTGTCGTCCTTTCATTGGCACCATCGGAATAAAGACCTTAACCAATCGTTGTCATAAGCTAAATCGTCTGTACCCCGGCAGCTTGGGCCCCTTCTGGGGGCAGGCAGAAGAAAGCTGCCGCCTCCATGGACCAACGTGCCGGGACGATGGCGTAATCGTGCAGCAGCGATTCCCGCAGGGCCGATGCGCGATCAGACGTCTCATTTGAACCATCCGCATCTTTCTTGTCAAAGAATAACTGTCTGCTTCATGGCATCCACCCCCGACCGGCCCATATTTTCGAGATGATACGAGCCGATGTGAAAGAATCCGTCGGCCAGTACCTGAGCGGGCTGATGGAAACCGAGCTGACCCGTTTCCTGGGCCGGGCTCCTTACCCGCGGGCTGAGCAAGACAGCAACCATCGCAACGGCTCCTATCGGCGCAGCTTCACGATGAAAGGCATCGGCAAGGTGCGTGTGAGAGTGCCCCGGGATCGGCAAGGACAATTCAGCACGCAAGTGATCCCGCGCTGTCAGCGGTACGAGAAAGCCCTCCAGGAAGATCTATGCCTGGTGTTTCTCAGCGGGGTGAGCACACGGACGCTATCGTTGATTTCCGAAAAGCTCATCGGTCGCAGGGTTTCGCCCGAAGAGGTCAGCAAGGCCAGTGAGAAGCTGGTGGAGGCTGTTGAAGCTTGGAGACAAAGGGATCTGTCCAGGGAACCGATCAAGTACATGTATATCGACGGCACGCTGTTTCGGATGCGCGTTGCCAAGGAGGTGAACAAGGTTCCGGTGCTTGTGGCCATAGGGGTGACGGCATCCGGGCATCGGACCGTCTTGGGATTGCAGTCCGGAGACAAGGAATCGGCTGTCAGTTGGCGCGAGTTCTTTAAGGACCTTAAAGGCCGGGGGCTGGATGCTAGCCAGGTGATCTTGGGCAGCATGGACGGTCTGCCCGGGCTTGAGAAGGTGTTTTCAGAGGAGTAAGGAATTTAAGCGCAGGACCAAGCCCATGGAAATCGTCGCAGGGGAGAGATCCTGCTACACACTGCTGACCTTTGTATGCCTGAAAGCGGCGGCCCTTCTTTCGGCCCGCTGTTTGAAACGCTCGTGGTCTCCGAATGGGTCAAAGCGTTTCTGCATCGCGGAGAGCGGCCGGAACTTTACTTCTGGCGGGATCAGAGCGGTCTGGAAGTGGATCTGATCATCGAGCGCAACAGCCCCTTTATCCCATTGAAATCAAGGCAACAGCGACATTGATGCCCGGCCATTTCAAGGGCCTGAAACGCTGGCGTCGATTGGCCGGCGACCGTGCCGCCCCGGGCATCGCCATCGCCGATATCGATGAACCGGTCGTCCTGGACCGTATGTGCGGGGTCTCGTGGCGCCGGGCGTTGGCGTTCTGACGGTTCCGGCGGCGTATCGTATTGACAAATTTTCCCCAACCTCCATAAGATCCCTCCGGCAATGAACCCATGGCGTTGATGGGGTTGACACGATAACCTCAGCCCGCAAACCGATGGAGACTTTTATGTTGACCCTCACCCCGGACCTGATCCGAACCCAGGTGGCAGACTCGCCGGTGATTTTCGAGCGCGGCGTGTCGCTTTACGAAAACGGTGCCTATGTGCCCAAGGCGGTCGACCCGGAGCAGCGCCGCTTCATTTACCTGGTGGACGGCAGCTACGGCGACTACACCATCGACATACAACTGGCGGAAAACGGCATCCAAACCAGTTGCGATTGTCCCTATCCCGGGGCGGGGTGCAAGCATACGGTGGCGGCCCTGCTGGACGCGGCCCATCTGTTGGCGCGCTGGCAAAAGGCACGGGAGGTGAACCTGCCGCCGTCGCCGGCCGGCGACGAGGTCATGACTCCCGAAGAAGTGCGAAACATGGCCGTCGAGGACCGGCAGCGGCGGGCCAAAAGCGAAATCTTCACCATCACCCGGGGGGACATGTTCAAAGGCGATCACCTGGTCACCTCGGCCCAGGGCCGACGGTACCGGGTAACGATGCAAGATCCAGCCCGGGGCATCGGTCATTGCAGTTGTCCAGATTACCTCACCAACCGGCTGGGCACCTGCAAGCACATCATCCATCTTGCCGCCGTGCTGCGCCAGCAGAGCGGTTTTTCAAAAAAAGCCGGCCGGGAGCAGTTTCCCTTCGTCGACCTCTACTGGGATTCCGAGACGGATGCACCGCGCCTCTTTTACGAAACCGGACGGTCGGCGCCGCAGTTCGACCCGGCGCTGACCGATTCCTGCTTCGATGCCCACGGTCGTTTTATCGGCCGGAAACTGGACGATTTAGTTCCGGTTTTCGACCGGCTCGAAGAGGTCAAAGCGGTGCGCATCCGCGAAGCGGTTTTTTTTCGGATGGCCGCCGAGATGGAACGCGACCAGATGGCTGCCATGGCCGCCGGCCAAGCCGCTGTGGCGCCGCCGGCGCTTAAAACGCGGCTCTATCCCTACCAGGAAGAGGGGGTACGCTTTGCCCTGTTCAAGGAAGCCGCCTTGATCGGCGATGAAATGGGCCTGGGCAAGACCTTGCAGGCCATTGCCGCTGCCATTCAGAAAAAGACGGTGTTTGGATTCACCAGGGTGCTGGTGATCACCATGGCGTCGCTCAAGGAGCAGTGGAAACGGGAAATCGAGCGTTTTTCCGATGAAACGGCCCTGGTGGTGGCCGGCGGGGCCCGCCAACGGCGCGAACAGTATCGCAGCGACCCGAGTTTTTTCAAGATCACCAACTACGAGGCGGTGCTGCGCGACGTGGCAGCCCTGACGCGCTTCAAACCCGACCTGATCATCCTGGACGAAGCCCAGCGCATCAAAAACTTCTCCACCAAGACCGCTATGGCGGTAAAGACGCTGCCCCGGCGCCACGCCCTGGTGCTCACCGGCACCCCGCTGGAAAACCGGCTCGAGGACGTCTATTCCATCGTGCAGTTCCTGGAGCCGCGCCGGCTCGCCCCGCTGTGGCAGTTTGCCGCCGACCATTACCTGCTGAGCCGCGAACACCGGGGCAAAATCATCGGCTACCGCAACCTCAATCGGTTGCACGAGCGGCTCCAACCGCTGGTGATCCGGCGCCGCAAAGAGGACGTTTTAAGGGATCTGCCCGAAGAAACGATCAACACCTACTATGTCGAAATGCACGCCTTGCAGGCCGAAATGCACGCCGGCTACGCCCAGGCCCTGGGACCCTTGCTCAAAAAAACCTATCTGACCCCCATCGACCTGCGCCGCCTGCGGGAACTGCTAATGCTCATGCGCCGGGTTTGCGATTCGACCTATCTGGTGGACCGCAACACGAGCGTTTCACCGAAATTGAGCGAGCTGGAGGGGATCCTCGACGAGGTGGTGGTTCAAAACGGACGCAAGACGGTGATCTTCAGCGAATGGACCACAATGACCTATCTGATCGCCCGGCATCTGTCGAATGTCGGCATCCACTATGTCGAGCTTTCCGGCCAGGTTCCGGTGGAAAAGCGCCAGGCTCTGATCGACGAGTTTTCCAACAATCCAGACTGCAAGGTGTTTCTGTCCACCGATGCCGGCGGCACCGGGCTCAACTTGCAGGCGGCCGATTGCGTCATCAACTTCGAACTGCCCTGGAACCCGGCCAAGGTGCGCCAGCGCATCGGCCGGGTCAACCGCATCGGCCAGAAGAGCCGCTGTGTCAGCGTGATCAACCTGGTGGCCAAGGCGAGCATCGAGGAGCGCATCCTGGTGGGCCTGCAACTCAAGACCGATCTTTTCGAGGGGGTCTTCGACGGTACCCACGACGCGGTCGACCTCAACCAGTCGGCCCGCGAGGAACTGCTGGAAAAGCTGCGCCAGATGATGGCCGTCGACATCTCCGAAACGGCTGAGGCGGCGGCCGAAGAAATGCCTGCCGATTTACAGATGCCGACCGGTGAGGCGACCGATGAAAGCGATAAGCTGGACGTCAGTGGGGAAGAGCTGTTCGATCAGGCCGGGGCCGGGGTGGGTCCGGATAGCGTCAAGACTGCCGCAACCCGTTCCGCGGCCACCGACACCGCTGCAACCGCAACCGGCGAGGCGCCGTTGGGCGGCGCGCACCCGCTGCCGCCAGCGGATGCCGCCTCTTTGTTGGGCCGCCAGCCCCCCGAGCGGGTCGAGGCGGTGCTCAATTCCGGCCTGGCGTTTATCGGCGGCCTGCTGGAAATGGCCACCGGCAGCAAGCTCGGAGAGCAAAAGCCGACGGTGCAAATCGACCGGCAGACCGGTGAGCTGACGTTGAAGATGAAGCTGCCGGGATTTTGAAGCGGAGGAGTCGGTTGACCATGACGGTTCCCGTAAAACACCGTGCTGGTGTAACGCCGGTGCAAATTCACCGCGGGCCAAACACCACGGCCAGCACGTGGCTCGGATCCGGTGCGCTGAACGTCCAGTCCACCGGCGCCGGCCGGCTCCCGTCCAGCAGGACCCCGTCGAGGACCTCCACCCGCTTCAGGCTGTGGTGAAACCCCTGGCGGATGTATTTGAGGTAGGCTTCCTTAAGGGTCCAGGCGCGGGCCAGGGCGGGCTGATCGGCCGGGTCCAGAACCGCGCGCTCGCGCTGGCTGAAGGCCAGGCCGAAAAAGGCTTCGTTGGCGGGAACCGGCAGGCGCTCGATGTCGATGCCGATGGCCAGGTCTGGATCCAGGCT
The DNA here is from genome assembly GCA_963668645.2 of Desulfobacterales bacterium. GTDB lineage: Bacteria > Desulfobacterota > Desulfobacteria > Desulfobacterales > UBA2174 > UBA2174. Next base: position 51,670 of record CAXXWC010000013.1, on the reverse strand, counting down.
GAGGCCGGCTACGGCAAAACGGCCGGCGTGGGTGATGGAAAGGCAGTGATTGGGAAAATCGAGCAGAAGCGGCGCCCCATCGGGCTCGTGGTCTATTCTGACTTCCGTGGCCGGCCGGCCTGGATCGAGGCAATCGGCCACCAGGTTCTTGACCGCCAGGCGCCCGGCAAGCCATTCCACCTGCCGCTTGAACGACTTGAAGCGCTGGACGGTTTCCAGCTCTCCGGGCGCCAGCCATGGGTCGATCGAGGCACAGATGGAAAGATCCCGCCCCGGCCGGCGCAGGTCCTCCAAGGTGAAGTCGCCGAACCAGTCCCTCACCAAAGCCTGGATATCCACCTGGCAGAGGCGGATATCCGGCGCGATTTTTGAAACGATAGCAAGCGGCAAGAGAATTCGTGTGACTCAGATAGTGGTCAGCAGTTTAATTGGAATCACCCCCGCGACAGGGGGATTACCCGAGTTGTTGTGTTCAATCCGACAATTTCGGGACCACCAGTACAGATGGCGGCATCGAGCTTTTCCGCCAGGGCCACGGCAAACGCATCTGCGTAGGAAAGCCGATGAACGGCCTTGAGCTTGGCTGCGGCAAGGATGCCCTTTGCTGTATTTTACGGCCAAAATAGAGTAAAGTCTCTTTCAGGTCAAGATCGGCCAATCACAATCGCTTAAACGCCCCCTTCGGCGAGTCCGTAGCGATACATCGGGGCTAATCGAGACTTGCTGTACGGTTCGACGGATAGTATCAAGATGGGTACTTTTGCCCGCCACGGACAGGACACATTTCCCATGAAGCTGCCAGAAATTACCTTTATCGACAGAGAAGCCCGAATCTGGATCGCATCCTAGGAACGCCGGCCGGAATGCTGTCCGGGTAGCCGTGGAAGACGGGCGAGTCCTTCTGCTGAAACGTCCGATACCGGAAGACGGAGGATAACTTTTGAGAAGTGCACTGATTGACAGATTGGTTGAAGAAAATGGGGGGAAACCGGTCATACTGGGACATAGAGGTGTAAGGAAAGAAAACGTACCAGAAAACACCATTGCAGCATTTGAAGAGGCTCTCAGGCGTGGGGCTTCGGGAGTCGAAATCGATGTAGAATCTACCTTAGATGGCAAACTTATCGTGGCAAACCGTTGGTTTCTTAAATCGGAATTCGGTTTTTTCCCCTGGGAAAAGTCTTTTGAAACGATCCAGGGGATTACCAGAAAAAAGAGCATTGAAGTTCCGACTTTTTCTGAGACCTGCCGGTTTATAACTCGACAGTCCAAAGTTCTGGCCCCCAGACAAAGGGCAGCAGGTACGGTCCGACGAATTACGTACCTGAGACAGATCGCTATACAAAGATAAAGATCAACAATAACAGGCTTATATAAGAATTCAGACGGGTACGTAAAAAATTACTTGACATACCTACAGAGTGCCTGTATCCTCCTTTCAAACCAACTATGAAAGGAGGTGCCCTATGGACCAATTCGAAAAGTATCTTCAATTCCAAAAGGAGGTTGCGCAAGCTACGATCAAGGTTGTCGAGCGCTTCCAGCAGCCAGGGGAAGAACGGCTAAAGAGGCGTACGTCTAATATCGATATCGTGCTGGACGTACTCCAAACCGCCGGCCGCCCCTTGCATGTCACCGAGATTATTGACCTGGCCAAGCAGGACCACGACACCGAACTCAGCCGAGACTCCATCGTCTCGGCCTTGTTGAAAAAGGTCCATGCCGGCCTGGGTGTTGTACGAACAGCCCCCAATACCTTCGCGATGGCAAAGGAGGGGCCATGATCGGTCATATCAGCCGCATCCTGGAAGCCTTCCGGCCCTGTTTCACGCGCCAGGCAGCCTATCACTGGTTCGTGACCGTGGTACTGGGCTTTATCGTGCGCATCGACCACTGCGGGGCCAGTTCCTTTGTCCGCTGGCTCGCGATCCGGCCCTCGCTGTACACGGCGATGCTGTCGTTTTTCCGGGCCCGGTCCTGGAAGCTCGGCCCGATCATGCGCCGCTGGTGGCAAATCGTGTTGGAGCGATGCATTCCAGTCAAGATCGACGGTCGCCTGGTGCTCGCCGGCGACGGTATCAAGGTCTCGAAGGAAGCCGAAAAGATGCCCGGCGTCAAACGGCTTCATCAGGAGTCGGACAACTCGGGCAAAGCCCCGTACATTTACGGGCACCACTGGGGAGTGATCGGTGTTCTTGGCGGTTGGAGTAAAAAAAATCTTCTGCATCCCGCTTTGTGCCGAGCTCCATGAAGGCGTAGAAACGCTTCGCCGCTTCCAAAAAAAGGCCGATCCGCTGGTCGACGGCCAGCCCAAGGTCAGCATCACCAGTTTGATGGCGGCCATGGCGGCAAAGTCGGTGCCGGCACTGGGCAGACGGTGTCTGCTGGTACTTGACGCCTACTTCGCCGTGGGACCGGTGTTTGCAATCCTCAAAACGGTGCGCGATGCCGCCGGCCGCCGCCTGGTGCATGTGGTGACCCGCGCTAAAAGCAACGTGGTGGCCTACTCCGATGCACCGCCGCCAACCGGACGCCCCGGCCGGCCACGGGAATACGGTGAAAAGCTTGCGCTGATCGAACTGTTCGATAAGCGCAGGGCATCTTTCGAACAGGCCCGCATCGAGCTGTACGGGCAGGTCAAAGACGTGGCCTTTCTGTGTCTGGACCTGCTCTGGAAGCCGGTCGGAGAAAAGATGCGTTTTGTATTGGTCGCCGACGGCGACGAGCGGTTCATCCTGATGGGGTCGGATTTGACCCTCGGGGCCCGAGACATGATCCTGGCCTACAGTTACCGGTTCAAGATCGAGGTGAGCTTCAAGGTCCTCAAACACTTGATAGGCGCCTTTTTCTACCGATTCTGGACGACTGCCTGGCCCCGAATTGGAAAAGCCAACAACAGCGATCTTTCAACCGTCAACGACGACCGGAGCCAACGGCTGATTGCTGAAACGACCGACGCCATCGAGGCCTTTGTCAACTTCGGCTGCATCGCCACCGGGATTCTTCAGATCCTGGCGCTGAACTGCCACAAAACGATCTGGGGACAGTATGCGGGATGGCTGCGAACCGTCAGTTCTGTCATCCCGTCCGAAGAGGTCGTTCAGTCGGTAGTCCAGCAGGAATACTTCCATAATTTTCGCGATTTCAGCAATGACGCGATTTATACGATAATTATTTCAAAGAGCCGCAGCGACCAGCAGGACTGGATGCCGCTGGCCGCCTGAAGGCGGTAAAACTTCGGACTGTCGAGTTTATAAGCAAGAAGGAAAATATCATATTCAACGTCGAGATTAAATCGAGCCACCCCTTTATCTGCCACACTGCCCGAAAGGCCGTAACCATCATACGTCATTACGGCATTGATGAACAGGTGATCATCTCTTCCTTTGATATCAACACACTTCTTACCACGCGCTTTTTTCATCGTACCATCGAGACCGCATACCTTTTTCGAAGTGTAGACCGCGTAGTGAACCCTGAAGACAAGAAAAAGTTGCGCTACAAAATTTCCTCATGGATAAACCGCACAGGCATAAAGGGATTTCTTGCAGGAGCGGACACTTTACATCCTGAGATATCTCTTTTTCCAAATGACTCCACAAAGAGAAAAAAATTATGGATGAAGGCTGCGAAGCAGATGGGCAAGCGTGTCAACACATGGACTGTGGATACGGAGGAGGACCTGTCAAAAGCGATATCGGCCGGTGTAAAAATAGTAATCTCTGACAGCGTAAAAAAGGAACTTTGCGATGAAAGCCCTGACTTTTAATCCAAAAAACAATCTTTTTAGTATATCCAAACTTCCCATTCCTGCAATAGAGGGGACTGACGTGCTGGTCAAAGTAGACGCATGCGGCCTCAATCCAGTTGATGCAAAAATCAGTTTGTGGAAGTTGATGGTTCAGGGAATGGATGAAACCTGGGTGCCGGGGCTGGATGTATCCGGTCATATTGTCAAAGTCGGCAATAAGGTAAAAAGATGGAAACCCGGTGATCAGATACTTTGCCATGGGGACATGTTTCGCCCGCACGGAGGATTCTCGGAATATACGGTTCAAGATGCCGATGCCATTATCCCTCATCCGGACGTGGCACCGGAAGTCGCAGCGGCAACACCTTGCGCAGGCTGGACTGCCTGGCGGGCGCTAAACGATAAACTGAAAGCCGGTGAGCATCGTTCGATTTTGATTACGGGAGGTTCCGGTGGCGTTGGCGGCTTTGCCACCCAGATCGCGTCATATTTTAATTTAGAAAAAATTATCGTTACCTGCTCTGCTTCAAATCATCGATACGTGGCCGGGTTAGGTGCTACAGACGCTGTGGACTACAAGAGCGAAGATGTCGTTGCCCGTGTACTTGAAATCACTGCTCAACAAGGCGTTGATATTGGCCTTGATACAGTTGGACCGGACAATGATGTGATTGTTGCAAACTGCCTTCGGTTCGAGGGGCAGATGGTCGAGCTGGTAGACACAGTCAGACCCCTTGACTATCGCGATGCTTTTATGAAGGGCCTCAGCTTTCACCAGTTTAGTCTTGGATCGGGGCATAGAAATGGGGCTGACGCCAAGAAAAATCTAATACTAGCAGGCAAAAAGTTTTCGTCCCTGCTTGAACAGGAAAAGATTAAAGTACCGGCATTGGAAGTTGTTACATTGGAGCAAACAGGGGAAAGACTGAAAGAAATTCTAAGACAAAGAACAGTTGGTAAAATTGTAATGAAAGTATAATTTCAAATTATAAGGATATCAAACTAAAATGATTTTTCCTATGGAACCACAAAACGGTTGGATTCTGTAAAATCAGTATGTTATCCGATTATTTTTGCCATACTTGATCATATTTTGCGATTCTCAAGGAGCCTGTGCTTTCGTTTTCCGGGGTGTCGGCTTTGCGTCTAACTCATAGAAAACACATGTAATGATTGTCATTTACGATAGATGGCTATCCTCTTTTTCGTTCTTGTCAAATCGTCCATTTCTTGATAATGTATTGCATATATGCCCGGTTGCGGCGATAACCTGCAATACTTTATCGGGAGGGCGATATGGATGGTTCGACCGAGGTTTCCCAGCGTCTCGCGGTCCTGTTCAAGCAGCATCCATGCTGGATGATCGGGCCGCTGAGCCAACAGATGGACTACTCGATTCCATCAACCCGGCGATTTCTGGCCCAGAACGGCTACTACAGCAGTTTTACGCACAACGGACGATGGTATACCCTGCGTTCGATTCCTCGCTTTTCGCGCGAAGGACTGTGGTTTTACCACGACATCGGCTTTTCCCGGGCCGGCAGTCTGACCCGTACGCTGGTGGCCCTGATCGATGCCAGTCTGGCAGGGATGAGCGCCGAAGCGCTCGGCCAAAAGTTGCGCTGCCGTTGTCATTCGGTTCTGGTCGGGTTGTACCGCCGCGGTCTTGTCCAGCGCCAGCGCCAGGGACGCGCGAACGTTTACCTGGCCAGCAATGCCAGGACCGCCGAGGCGCAACGTCGTGTCCTGGAAGCGCCCGTGGCGGCGGTGCTGCCAGCCGAGATTGCAGTGATGGTGCTGGCCGAATTCATCCGCAAGCCGTCAGCCGAGCCGGCCGAGTTGGCCCGCCGGGTGTCGGCCCGGGCCGCCGTGCGCATCAAGGCCGACCAGATCCGGGCGCTGTTTGCGCAGCACGGTTTAAAAAAAATGCTGCCGTTGCGGCCATCGGCCTCCTGAGCCGCCTCAACGAACAACTGCACCAGGAGGTGCGCCCGTCGGCGTTGTTCGCGCAGCCGCCGGTGGTCGATTTTCGCTACCCGCACCGGCAGTGCTCCTGCGGCGGTGCCTTGAAAGTCCAAAAGACACAAACCAAGCGCGTGGTCAGTCTTTCGGTCACCTATATCGCCCGCCGGACCGTGCAACGCTGTACCCGTTGTGGCCGTGTCTGGGAAGATCCGGCCCTGCGTCAGCGGGTGGCGCATCGTTGCAATACCGCTTGGGACGTGCTGGTCTTTGTCGGCCGTCGCCTGTTCGAGGACTGCCACAGTGTCGGGCAGGTTCGCAACGAGCTGCTGGCCCGCGATGTGGTGCTGTCCGATTCTCAAATCACCAAACTCGGCCGCAAGTTTATCCTCTTGCTGGCTCTGGCCCATCGGCGCGCCACCCCGCGCATCAAGCAGGCCATGGCCAGAAGCGGCGGCTATATCCTGCATCTGGATGCCGTGCATCAAGAAGATGCGCCCGCTCTGATGTCAGGCATCGACGCTCTGAGCCGCCTGGTGTTGGCCAATGTCAAGGTGCCCAGTGAACACGCCGCTCAGATCATCCCGTTTTTGGAAAAGATCAAAGACGACTATGGCGATCCGATCGCCTGTGTGCATGACATGGGCACAGGCATCTGCAAGGCGGTCGGGGCCGTGTTCCCCACAAGCAAAGACTTTGTCTGCCACTTTCATTTCTTGCGCGATGCGGGCAAAGACCTGATCGAGCCGGCCTACCGCGAGCTTCGTGGCTGCCTGCGTCGCCATGCGTTCAGCACCCGGTTCCGTGCGTTGGCCCGCCACGCCCGTCGGTTACTGGCCGAGCCGAACGCCCTGGCGATGTATCTGGCGGGCACCCAAACGGCTGCCGATTTGAGTCTCACGACCCCTGCGGCGGTCTATGCACTATCGCTGTGGAGCTTGCAGGCCAAACACTGCGGCGATGGCTACGGCTTTCCTTTCGATCGCCCCTTGCTGGTACTGGCCGAACGGCTTATGATCCTGCTCGATTGCCTGCCGCGCCTGCTACAGACACTTCCCGGCGACAACGTGGCCGGCAGCCGCTTGTTTGTCCACCTGGCACGAAAGGTGATGGATGTCGTCGCCGATCCGGTCTTCGAAAAAAGCCTCGACTCGTTACGCTGGCGTTGCCGGCTCTTTGATCAGCTTCGCCAAGCCATGCGCATCGCACCTTCCGGAGGCCGAGACGGCCTCAACGATGATGGTGCCGCACCCGCGATGGAAAGTATCCGCCAGAGCGTTGGCCAATTCCGTCACCGTCTCGATGCCGAAGCAAAGCTGGCAGCCGATCCGCTGTGCCGCAAACTGGCCGAACAGATCGACAAGTATCACGACAAACTGTTTGCCGACCCGATTGACGTGCAGACCCCTTCGGGGCCGCAGGTGGTTTATCCCCAGCGGACCAACAACATCCTGGAACAGTTCTTTCGCAGCTTGCGCCGGGATCATCGCCGCCGTACCGGCGATAATCGCATGCACCGCGCGTTGCAAACCATGCTGGCCGATACCCCGTTGGTGAAAAATCTGTCCAACCCCGACTACATGAAAATCCTGCTCGACGGCCGGCAGAAATATCGAAGCCCTGTTTGCTGATTTGGATCGAACCTCGGCTTCCGAGGAGCTGATACCGGCCGCGGATGCCGATCGCATTCTGCCTGGTTTTAAAGCACTGACAAAAATACCGGATCTTCCCGTTCGAATCTCACAGCGCGCTTCTGCGGCTTTATCCGGGGCAAAATCCAACCAAATTGTGTGGCCATAGGATTTTTCCACGGCCTAATGATCCGCATACTTGTCACCTTATGGAAGTAATAACCAAGCCGAATATAGTTGTCGGCGAATATTCATACTATCACGATTTCGATGATCCCAAAAATTTTGAGAGCCGAAATGTTCTATACCAGTATCCGATGAACAACGATCAATTAATAATAGGAAAATTTTGTTCGATCGCATCAGGGGCCAAATTTCTGTTTAACGGAGGAAATCACAAAAATGATTCATTTGTAAATTACCCATTTGCAATATTTGGTGATCTTTGGGAACATTCGATGCCAATTAACAGCAGTTGGGACAATAGAGGAGACATAATCATTGGCAATGATGTTTGGATTGGGCACGAAGCCGCTATTATGGCCGGCGTGAAAATAGGCGATGGTGCCAGGATCGCGACACGCGCTGTGGTCACTAAAAATGTAAAACCTTATGAAGTCGTTGGCGGGGTTCCTGCGAAATCGATAAAATTGAGATTTGATAGTGAAACAATAGAGATGCTGGAAAACCTGAAATGGTGGGACATGGGCATTGAAAGCATCAGGGCGAATCTCCATATACTTATGAATAACAATAAAGATGCACTGAAATCATTAATGGCGGACGGATCCCGACTTTGACGGGGTCGTGAAGGGAAGGAGACTTCGGTTGGCATCCGGTTCGAATTTGGTATGTTATACGGACTGGAGGTGAAGCCAATGAACATCGTAAACGACATCAAGCCGGTTACCTATCTGAAAGCCCGGGCCGCGGATCTGCTCAAACAGATCAACGAGACACGACGCCCGGTGATCATCACCCAGAATGGTGAGGCCCGGGCGGTTCTTCAGGACCCACAAAGCTATGAAAGCATGCGCAATGCAATCGGTATGCTGAAGCTGATTTCACAAGGCGAGGCAGACATTCGCAGCGGAAAATCCAGGGCTCAGGAGGACGTATTCAAGGATATCGAATTTTCGCTGAAAGACGCGGCGGATGTCTGAAGCGTATCAGATCCTGTGGCCTGCCGCCGCCGAAAACGACTTGCGGCGGATCGTCGAGTATGTAGCGGCCGGCAGTCCGTCCAATGCATTGAATATCCTGCGCAAGATCAGCCGAGCGGCCTCGATCCTGAACAATTTCCCGGAACGCGGGCGGATCGTGCCTGATCTCCAGGATCAAGGAATCTTCATCTACCGGGAATTGATCGTCTCTTCCTGGCGGATCATTTACCGGGTTTGCCGCCAATCCGTGCATGTCCTGTCGGTCCTGGATGCCCGCCGCAATCTGGAAGACCTGCTGCTGGAACGATTGGTGTAGGACAGGCAGGCGGCATAGCCGTGGAAACACCGCGGTCCTTGATCGATAGTGCTTCCACGGAATAGTTGGGGTGCCAGAGGGACGAACTCGCCCCGGTCCTGCTCCAAGCGCGCCGGTTGGATCGAAGGCCCGCCCCCCTATCAGCCGGGCCTCAGAGTCCGGGGGCGGCCTATTCCAGGTGCGCCGTGTCGTTCCAGGTATCGATGACCCAGCGGGGCGTGCGATAAAAGACCCCGTAACGGATGACGGTCATGCCTGCGTTGGCGCCCAGAAAACAGCGCGGCGCCGCCAGGGAAAGCCCGGCGACCAGCCGGAATACGCTGTCCAGAACCCCGCCGTGGACCACCAGCACGGTTCTCCGGGGCCGGGATTCGGCCGCCAGCGCCGTGATGGCGGCGCAATTGCGGGTGTAATGCTGCCGCAGACTCTCTCCGGACGGAATCTCGAAGTCCGGATCGTCGGCTTCGAGCCGTTCGAGGATTTCGGGATAGCGGTTCTTGATTTCTTCCAGGCTCAACCCTTCCAGCACCCCGTAGTGGCGTTCCCGCAGGCGCGCATCGATCTCGATTTCGATCCCCGTACCGGCCGCAATGGCGTCGGCCGTTTGCAGGGCCCGGCCCAGATCGCTGCTGATCAGACGGTCGAAACCCAAGGCGCGTATACGCCGGCCGAGGGCCTGAACCTGCCGCTGGCCGTTGCTGGTGAGGGGACTGTCGTTATGCCCTTGAAATCGTTCTTCGACGTTGAACCGGGTCTCACCGTGGCGCACGACGATCAGGGTTTGTAATGTGTCGTTCATCCGCACGCTCCTCCTTGGTCCGGGGTGCCGGTCATCAGGCCAGCCGTTGGGACCTGCGGATCGATGATCATCTTGACCCGGCCGACCCGGCCGTCGGCCAGGCGCACTTTGATGCCGTGGGGGTGGTGGGCCGATCGGGTCAGAATCGACTGGACAACGCCGCGGGTGCGTTTGCCGCTGCGTTGGTCCTGTTTCAGCACGATATCCACCGTCTGGCCGGGCCGAATGTCGGCCCGCAATCTTGCATCCATGGCGATTCCTTTTTGCGCTCGATCTTCTGATTTTTTGATACGCGGGTTCAGGAGATAGGGTTATAATGCAGTTGTGCAGCGAGAGTTCGCGCCCTTATTCGACAGCCAGATTTATGTACCTGACTGCCTATCATGACTTTCAAAGAAACGCAAAATGATACGAGATCGGGTGGATAAAAATTACTACGATTACAAACATATCCCGGGTATCACGAATCTGGGCCGCGTCCTACGACGCCGGCCGGGATGCTTTCCGGGTAGCCATGGAAGACGGACGAATCCTTCTGCTGAAACGTTCGATCCCTGAAGACGACGGCAGCGAGGTGATGGATCTTTTTCTCGAAGGAGACGGAAAGGTCTTCACCGTGGTCCAGGCCAGCGGCAACGAGTTTTCCGTGCCTTGGGACGCCGTTGTCAACCTGGCCGCCGGAACGCACCTTCCAGCCGACGCGGACATCGGAAAGCGCATCGGTAAGCGAGTCAAGGCCCTGCGGCAGCAAAACGGCCTGACTCAGGCACAGCTCGCCGCCCTGGCCGGCCTCAAACGGCCGAACATCGCCCGCCTGGAGGCCGGCGCCCATGTCCCGAGCATCCTTTTACTGGAGCGCCTGGCGCAAGCGCTTCGGGTGCCGCTGAGCGATTTGGCCGCGGCATAGCCGTTGAAATCCCGCTATCCTGAATGGGTGTGGGGGGATTGTGCTTTTCGGAAGCGCTTCTCCACCTCGGTTGGGTGCGGATGAAAAGGAACCGCGACGGAACAGTAAAAGGAAAAGACCTCATGGCACAGACCGACACCCACCGCAAAACCATCGGCTACATTCTGTGGATCTTCGGCTTCATCGGCAGCCATCGCTTCTACTACGGCAAACCGGTCACCGGCACCATATGGTTTTTTATTCTTGGATTGCTGGGCATCGGCTGGATCATAGGCCTGTTCTTGATCCCGTCGATGGACCGCCGGGCGGATCTGCGATTTGCCGCCGGACCCAAGGACTACACGGTCGCCTGGGTGCTGCTCACCTTCCTCGGACTCTTCGGAGCGCACCGTTTTTAGTTGATTTTCCAGTGAAAGGACCTGTTGCGGAGCGTTGATTTTATGCAATTTAAGCATGTTGCCAGTTTTTGCGGAGATCTCGTTGCACATAAACACACGGTAATTTAACTTACAAAGTTTTTTGACTGGCAGCTTGTCCAGCGACCGGCGAATACGGTGCCACGGAAGGCCGCTCTCCAGTTCGGCCACCCGTTCGACCATCAACACCAGCACGTAGATCTTCACATGGGCTTTGACGCGCCGCGAGGCCCAGTGGTTTATCGGCATCATCTTGATCTGGATGCGTTTTGGCGAGCGAAAGTAGCGCTCTATGACCAGCAACCCTTTGTACCAGCAGGGCGGCATCTTCGGTGAAAACAATTTTTCGGGTTGACAATCCACCCGAATGTAGCCATAATGTAATTACATCAACCACAAAAGGAGGCATCATGGCCACATTAATCAGCATCGGGAATTCCAAGGGGGTAAGAATTCCAAAAGCGATTATTGAGCAAGCCAAACTCAATGATAAAGAGCTTGAATTCAAAGTTTTGGGCGATGGTTTGTTAATCAAGCCTGTCTCCCAACCTCGCCAGGGATGGAAAGAGCAATTTGATAAATTATCAAGTTCAGCATCTGAGCTAAACGACTCAGAAAAAGAATGGCTGGAGTCTGATCTAGTAGACGATGAGGATTGGGAATGGTAAAAAAGTCGATTAAAAGATTTGACATCTGGCTTGTCCAGTTGGATCCAACCAAAGGTTCAGAAATCAAGAAGACCAGACCATGCGTCGTCATTTCTCCGGATGAAATGTCACCCTTAAAAACAGTAATTGTCGCCCCAATGACTTCAAAAGGATTTGTATTTCCAACCAGAATCAAGTGTACATTTCAAAACCAAAAAGGTCTGATACTATTAGACCAAATACGAGCCGTGGATAAAAATCGCCTTGTACAAAAACTTGGAGCGATTTCACGACAGACTCAAGGCAAGATTATTGATTGTCTTCAAGAGTTTTTTGCCTATTAACGGGTCAATCGGGAAGTGGGAAAGTTTTTCTTGGTTTATTTCCGCGTGTTGTAAGAGCATCAGAAAATAGGTGGCACCTCACCACCCTGTGTTAAAAGCTTCTCTCTCCTTCGGCAAGCTCAGAACAGTCTTTGCGGTGAACTCACAGCCTGATCGCTACGTTTATCCGACCTCCGGCAACCTACTCTGCTACACCAACCCCACCATTTCTTATCCAGATTTTTGAGTTCAGACTTACCCCGTATCACTGAACCGGCCACGCAAATACTGCGCATCCTGCCCTCCCACGAACAAGACCGAGCACCGGAAACGATAGCCTGATGTCGTCGAGTTGTAAAAAATTCACGCACAACTCACCGGACCCTAACAACCGCAGTCCATGCTGGCGTCCATGCTTCCGACACCCCCCTGCAACCTGCACCTCAGCGCATCTGACGACCCGACACCCCATATCCAAGGAGGAAAAAATGAAGCGTTCATTGGTGCGTCTCATGGTAATGGGCCTCTTGGTGGCCCTGACGGCGGCTCCTGTCGCCGCCGAAACCCTGGAACTGCTTACCTGGAAAGGCTATGCGCCAAAGGAACTGATCGACAAGTTCCAGGCGCAAACCGGCATTACGGTAAAGCCTACCTACTCCAACAATGAGGAGATGATCGCCAAGCTGCGGGCCACCCGGGGGGCCGGGTTTGACCTGGCCCAGCCTAGCCAGGACCGGATTTCCTCGGTGCAGGCCGAATTCAAGATCTACCAGCCCATCGACTACAACCAGTTGAAGTCCGACCAGATCGTGGCCTCGATGCTCGAGGCGGTCAAAAAGAACACCCTGGTGGGCGGCAAGAGTTATGCGGTGCCGCATGTATACGGCACATCCGGCCTGGTGGTGAACCGCAAATTCGCCCCCGGCGCCAGGGATTACATTGATCTGCTCGATCCGAAATACAACGGCCGGGTCAGCTACCGGCTCAAACGCCCCACTCTGATCGGCATGGCGTTTGCCATGGGCAAGGACCCCTTTGCCCTTTACGGCGATCCCGGCGCATACGAGACGCTGATGGAAGAAGTGGGCCAGCGGCTGATCGAGGGCAAGCCGGCAGTGAAAAACTATTGGACCAACGGCGACGCCCTGCTCCAGAGCATGCGTTCGGCCGAAGTCTACGTTGCCATGGCCTGGGATAACGGCGGATGGAAGCTCCACGGGGAAAACCCGAATATCGATTTTGTCGCTCCCAAAAGCGGCGCCCTGGGGTGGATCGACACTTTTGCCATCCCGGCCAAGGCCAAGAACGTGCCCGCCGCCTACAAGTGGATCAACTTCATGCTGCGCCCGGAAAACGCGGCCGTGTTCACCAACATGGAAAAGTACGGGACAGCTTCCAAAGGCGCCATCCAGCTCTGCGATCCGGACGTGAAGGCCAATTTTACGCGCAGTTTTACCGATGCGGACATCGACAACATCAAATGGTACCCGCCGGTGCCGGCCAAACTGGAAGAAATGGAAGGCAAGGTCCTGGACAAGGTCAAAGCCGCCCAATGATATCCACGCCATGAACCATGCCGGCGGCGGGGCATCGCCCGGCTGCCGGCATCCAACTCTGCTGTGAAAAGAACGTCAGTGCAAACGGATCTATCGGTTCAACGGGTTTTCAAGACTTTCGCAGATGTCACGGCGGTTGCCGATGTGACCTTCGACGTGCCCCAGGGCCGGTTCTTTGCCATCCTGGGGCCCTCGGGCTGCGGTAAGACCACCCTTTTGAGAATGATCGCCGGCTTCACCGAACCGACCCGCGGCGCGATCCTCATCCGGGGCGCCGACATGGCCGGGGTCCCGCCCAACCGCCGGCCGGTCAACCTCATTTTCCAGCATCTGGCTCTTTTCCCCATGATGACGGTGGCCCAGAATATCGCCTTCGGGCTCCGGCGCCGCAAAGAAAAGCGCCGCGATATCGAGCGTAAAATCGGCCAGATCCTGGAACGGGTGGACCTGCCGGGGTTCGAGAACAAGGCCATCGACCAGTTGTCCGGCGGGCAGAAGCAGCGCGTGGCCATCGCCCGCTGTCTCGTGCTGGAGCCTGCCGTTCTCTTGCTGGACGAGCCCCTGGGGGCCCTTGATCTCAAGCTGCGCGAGCAGATGAAGATGGAACTCAAAAAGCTCCAGGCCCAGGTGGGCACAACCTTCGTCTACATTACCCACGACCAGTCCGAGGCCCTGGTGATGTCCGACCAGGTGGCGGTCATGAACCAGGGGCGCTTCGAGCAGGTGGACAGCCCCCAGAACCTCTACCATCACCCCCGAACCTCTTTCGTGGCGCGCTTTGTCGGCGAAAACAACACCGTGTCCGGAACCGTACGCCACTGCGGCCAGGACACGGTGGAGATCGAAACCGCCTCCGGCCGTCATTTCCGCTCCCGGGCCGAGGCACCGCTTACACCCGGCACACCGGTGGAGCTCTTCCTGCGGCCGGAAGCCATCATCATCCAGCCGGGGGCGGATGTGCCGCGGCTGAACCGGTTCGAGGTGATCGTCAGGTCGCTGCTCTTCGACGGGGCCAACAGCCGGTTGCTGGCCAATCCCGTAAACGACGGTACCGAGTTGCTCATCGCGCTGCCCCAGAACAGGCAGTTCGATCATATCCGCAAGGACGATCGGATCGAGGTGGCCTGGGACGAACGGTCCGGGATCTGTTTTGCCGCCCGAAACTCACGATGAAAAACCGCTTTTACATCACCCTGCCGCTGATCTGCTTTTTGACCCCGGTGCTGCTCTGGCTGGTGTTGCTGATCGTTTTGCCCCACGTGGACCTTCTGCGCATGAGCCTGCAAACCTCCGCCATGGACGGCCGTGCCGCCTGGGGCGTGGACAACTATTTGAACTTTTTCAAAGAGCCGATTTACTGGCGGACCTTTTTGCGCACGGCCGTCTATTCGGTCCTGGTGACCCTGATGACCTTTGCCGTGGCCATGCCGGTGGCCTTTTACATTACCAAGGTGGCGGCTCCCCGCTTTCAGGGCTTTCTCATGCTGCTGATGCTGATGCCTTTCTGGGTCAGTGAGCTGGTGCGCATCTACGGCTGGATGATCCTGCTGCGCGAAAGCGGCGTGATCAATCATTTCCTGGTCCGCCTGGGGCTGCTCGACCAGCCTGTGGAAATGCTCTACAACGATGTGACCATGGTGATGGGGCTGGTCTACACCTCGATGCTCTTCATGGCCGTGCCCCTGGTATCGGTGCTCCAAAGCCTCGATGACAGCCTGATCGAAGCGGCCTACGACCTGGGCGCCGGCATGGGCACCATCCTGTGGCGCATCGTGATTCCCCATGCCATGCCGGGGATCGTGTCCGGGGCCATCGTGGTCTTCATGCTGACCCTGGGCAACTATCTCACCCCGAATCTCATGGGCGGCAAGAACTCCTTGTGGTTTACCGAGCAGATCTACAACCAGTTCATCGCCAGTTTCAACTGGAACCAGGGATCGGCCTTCGGCTTTCTGCTCCTGGCCCTCTCCTCACTGGTGATCTGGGCCGGGCTGAAGCTCACCGGCCAGAAACTGAGCCGGGTGGTGCGATGATCCGATCGCTTCCCAACAGCCGGCGCTATCTATACAGCTACGCGGCCTTTATGGGATTGTACTTCATTTTCCTCTTCGCCCCCTTGGTGGTGACCTGCGTGCTGGCCTTCAACGACTCCCAGTTTCCGGCCCTGCCCTGGAAGGGGTTCACCGTGGAGTGGTTTACCGGGGATCTGCCGCAGCGGGTGGGGATTTTCAACGACCGCATGAACCTGGAAAGCATCTGGGTGAGCGCCCGGGTGGCCTTTTTCGTCACGTTGCTTTCGGTCACGGTGGGAACCTGCGCCGCCTTTCTTTTTGAACAGGAAGAATTCCCCTTCAAGTCCGCCCTCTATTTCCTGATGCTGGCCCCCCTGGTCATCCCGGGCGTGATCCTGGGGATCTCCATCCTGCTTTTTTCCAACACCCTGGGCCTCTATTGCGAGGCCCGCTGGGGGATCGACGTACCCCTGTTCCGGCCCGGGTTCTGGCTGGTGGTGCTGGGCCAGTTTTCATTCATCGCCACCCTGGTGACCCTGGTGGTGTCGGCCCGGCTGCGCAAGTTCGACCGCACCCTGGAAGAGGCGGCCCTGAACCTGGGTGCCAACCGCTTCGAGGTCATCTGGCACATCACGCTCAAATTTCTGCGCCCGGCCATCGCCGGTGCGGCGGCAGTGGCTTTTCTGATGTCCTTTGAAAATTTCAACACCACCTTGTTTCTGACCGGCTCGGAAACGACCCTGCCCATCAATCTCTATCTCCAGGTGCGCGATGGCAGCACGCCGGTGATCAACGCCATCTCCTTTTTGCTGATCGTCGCAACCTCCCTGGCTGCCGCGGTCAACCTCTATTTTAGTCGAAACCAAAAATAAGCCAGCCATTGACACCGCGAAATTTTACGCATAAGAGCCATCCCGTTGACGCATTTCCACGAACTGGAGTTTGCCAATGCCCTGCGGCTCAAACAATTCCGGGCGGAGGCTGACGCGAACCAAATCGGCAATATCCTCGGCAAGTTGCACACCCATTTAGAGCGGGGGATCTATTTTCGCCCCGACATCGACTGGCACGAAGTATTGCGCCAAGCCGAACGCCTCTCACAAGCCCATACCCACCGAATCGGTACTCGGTTCCTCAATCTGATCCATGTCGCTTCAGCGCTGATTATGGGTGCCGATCATTTTTTGACTTTCGACGAACGCCAGCAAAACTTGGCCCGGGAAATCGGGCTCAAGACAAGCTGAGGGAAAGGCTTACCGCATCGCGGTTGAAAACGTCCTGCTGAGCCTTGCGAAGTAGGTTCCCACAGGGGCTTCGGCCAGCGCGCACCGATCGGCTACGGTGACCGTGCCCGCCGTCGCAGCAAGGCGGACGTGGCTAGAAAAACGTCTCCATAACGCTCTTGAAGGACTCGCCGCGCCAGGCGGCGTCGGGGCTGGTCTCGGGCATGGTCAGGATGTCCCGGTACACGAAGGGCAGAAAATCCGAGACGCCCGGCACCACGACCCGCACCACAGGAAACTGCAGCACCGGGTGGGTGAGATCGAGAACGATGAAATCGGTTTCGAGAGCCCGGCAGATCCCCTTGATCGCTTCGATTTCCGCAAAAATATCCTCGCTTCGAAGGTCCCGGTAGGCCACCGTCGGGCCCTGCTCCAGAAAGCTGATGTCCTTCTGGGAAATGCAGCACTTGAAAAGCAGGTAGAGGTTTTCCACGCGGCCGCGCTGTGTGACCGGCTTGTCCAGGCCGGGACTGGGCGCCTTGAGCGTGCTGCGGCCCTGCATGAACTCGGTCAAACAGCGGCTCAGGGCCTCGTTCAGGTTAAAGGAGACCCCAGGGACGAGGATCTTGTGCTCCAGCCTGCCGGGCCGCAGGTTGTGGTTGGTGAAAAGCGCGCCGATGCTCGGAAAGAGCCCCTCCAGGGAAAGATCCTTGAGCACCACCTCCACGTTTTGCTTTTCGTAAAAGGCCATCATCGACCGGAGGCGATCGTCGCTCACCGTCTCCTTGTCGATGGTGGGAACGCCCTTTTCCGGCTTGATGATCTGGATCTGGGTATAGCGTTCGAAGACCTCGCAGGCGGCCTGGATCAGGGCCTCTTCCAGGGTGTTGCCGGCCGCCATGCCGTTGGAGGCGTTGATGTAGGCGATGAAGCTGATGGGAACCTTGACGCTCTTTTCCTGGATCAGCGAATAGCCGTCCACCCAGTGGCCTGCCATGCGGCTGGCCTTGATCTTGTCGATCTCCGCCGCCCCCAGGTGGGGCTGGTTGGCCAGCAGGGCCTCGATGGTCAAATGTTCCTCTTGCAGGTCGTCCTGGTGGGCTTGCACATAGCCGGGCAGCCACGCGTAGTTGAGAAAGCGGTCGACCTGCCGGCTGTAAAGGGCGGGCATGTTGAAGCGCACCTGCTCTTCGAAGGCCTGGTAGAAGAGCCCGCCGCTGAAGCGCTCGGCCAGCTCGGCGTGGGCGCTGGCCCTGGCCAGCTCGACGGTCATGCCCTTTCCCTGGCACTGCAGGCCGATGGCATCGATCCCGATCTGGGACCAGTGGATGCGGTCGGCCACCGTGAAAGGGGTATAGCGGATCTCGTAGCCGAGCCGCCGGAAGCCGCCGGCGATACGGTTGACAGTGTTTTCCGGGATATCGGTCTTGCCGGATGCGTTGCGGACATGGTTTTGAAGCTGCATGCTCTCTTTTCCTGCGCGGGCGAAAGGATCTGTTGCAAACAAGGAAGCCGTCAATCGGCCCACCGGCTTTGTGCCAGGCCTGCGGCCGGTTCTAACGGCCGGGGGCGTTTCGTGTCAACCCAACCGGGTTTGTCTATCAAAGACGACCTGTCCTGACAGACTAAGAACATCGATGTTAATGAATTGTAAGCGTCCGGGCAACCGCATCTTCTCAAGCGCTTGGAAATTTGTCACAGGTTGACTCCGTAGGCCGTAGACTATTTCAGCCAAGGAGGCATCATCGTGACACGGAAGCAACGAGCAGAGGCTCTGGAGGTCAAGCGGCGGTTTTGGCGACAGCACGTTGAGCGATGGAAACGAAGCGGGCGGAACCAGAGCGAATATTGCCGGCAGCACTCACTCAAGCTGCACTGTTTTATCTACTGGAGAAAAAAGTACCGGGGTGCGGACGCGACTGCGATCTCCCTGGTCGAGGTTCAGTTGCCTCCGGTGGCGACCGGGGCCATCACCACCACGGACCACCGACCGCTGCGGCTTGTGGTTTCCTCCAGCCATTGTGTCGAGGTAGAGCGTGACTTTGATCCGGTGGCCCTGCGGCAGTTGTTGCACGTGCTGGAGCGGCTGTGATGTTTTTGCCATCGCATACCCGCATTTACCTGGCGACCGGCAGCACTGACATGCGCAAAGCCATCAATGGGCTTTCGATTCTGGTCGAAGATCGACTTGAGTTCGACCCATTTTCCGGCCACCTGTTCGCCTTTTGTAATCGGCGCCGGAACATGATCAAAATCCTGTACTGGGATCGAAACGGTTTTTGTCTCTGGCACAAGCGTTTGGAGAAGGAGTTTTTCATCTGGCCGGAGCGCCCCGACGAAGTCATGGAACTGGATCTTCGCCAGTTGAGTTGGCTGTTGGAAGGGCTTGAGATTGGCCAGCGGCATGCGCATAAAGAGCTGCACTACGAAACGCTGGTATGAAAGATTTTTTTATTTTTAATCGAGAAAAAGATTGCCAAATTTGTGGCTTTACGGTATTGAATTTACCATGAATTTTGATGTCCAAAACCTTCCTGATGATCCTGCTCAGCTCAAACAAATCATCGTTTCATTGCTCAATGAATATCAGCGCCGGATTGAACATTTGGAAGAAGTGAACCGGTTGTTGAAGAACGAAATATTCGGTAGAAAGTCCGAGAAAAGATCTGTTGCCGACAGTCGTCAATTTTCTCTTTTCGAAGAATCTGAAGAAGAGCCACTGGATGCGATCGATGAACCCGAAGACCGGCAGCCAGTGGAAGGCCATACACGCCGCAAGCCGGTCCGCAAGCCACTGCCGGCCGATCTGCCTCACGAAGACATTATTCACGATCTGGATGAATCCGAGAAAGTTTGTGTCTGCGGCCAGTCGCTTTGCAAGATTGGCGAAGAGGTCTGCGAGAAACTGCGTTATACGCCTGCAACGATGGTGGTCGAACGTCATATTCGCCCCAAATACGCTTGCAAAACCTGTGATGGGGTTGAAGATGATGGCCCGACCGTCAAGATCGCTCCGGTGCCGCCCCAACTGATCCCCAAGTCGTTTGCTACCGGATCGCTGGTAGCCCATATCGTCTGTTCCAAGTTCGAAGACGCCCTGCCATTGTATCGGCAGGAAAAAATCTTTTTGCGCATTGGTATCGACCTGCCCCGTTCGACCATGTGCACTTGGCTGATCAAGGTGGCCGACTTGGCCCGGCCGCTAATGGACCTGATGGGTCAGGAAATCCGATCCGGCCCGGTGGTGAACGTTGATGAGACCACGGTTCAGGTGATGAAAGAACCGGGCAAGGCCGACACCAGCAAATCCTATATGTGGCTGTTTCGAGGAGGGCAGCCGGACCGGCCGGTATTGGTGTTCGAATATCATCCGAGCCGTTCGGGGCAAATCCCGCTTGACTATCTGAGTGGATACCAAGGCTATGTGCAATGCGATGCCTACAGCGGGTATGACGCATTGGGCAGGCAAGAAGGCGTGGTGTTGTTAGGCTGCTGGTCACATGCCCGGCGCAAGTTCGACGAAGTCATCAAGGCCCGTGGAGGAGCCAAACGCAAAGGCAGCGCTGAGCAGGCCCTGGAGTATATCGGCCGGCTGTACGCCGTGGAAAAGAAGGCACGTGAAGCCGGGCTGGATTCGGATGCCATCCGCGATCTGCGCCAGCGGGAAGCCAAACCGGTTCTCGACGAGTTCAAGGCCTGGATGGACGCGAAAACCTTGGCGACGCCTCCCAAAGGGCTGCTCGGCAAGGCTATTCTTTACACGCTCAACAATTGGCAGCGCCTGGTCGGCTATCTTGAGGATGGCCGGTTGCGGCCGGACAATAACCTGGCGGAAAATGCGATCCGACCGTTTGTGCTAGGCAGAAAAAATTGGCTGTTCGCCGGCAACCCGGACGGCGCTCGTGCCGCCGCCGTGTATTACAGTCTGATCGAAACCGCCAAGGCCAATGGCTGGAAGGTGTACGATTATCTGACCTACCTGTTCGAAAACCTGCCGCTGGCAAAAACCGAAGAAGATTACCGCAAGCTGCTCCCCTACAACCGCTCTCAATAGACTTCAGACGGAACGCGAAACCAGGCTTATCGGGCGGTTGGGGTGCGGTTTGCCGAACGCTTACAATGAATTAACGTCTATCCGGCTTGTCTATCAAATCTGGTTTATTTTGATAGGCTATGAATGTTGAAGTTAATCTGTTGATGTCTACCTATTTTGTCTATCATATTTTTCTATCTATTGACACCTACCCAATTAGATGTTAATATTTTTATTGATTTGATATTCAAAAACAGAGGGAGCAACCCATGGAACTGACTCTGGATGGTGCCGTCAACTACCATTACGATAAATTCCCACCAAACGATCTTAAATATCAAGAATTTATTCAACCTTTGCTTAAAGCCACAGATGCGATCGCTCGCTATGATCAGATGTTAAAGAATATGCGGAACAGTGAAATATTCTTGACCCCGCTGCGAAATCAGGAGGCTGTCATTTCCTCCAGGATGGAAGGCACAATAAGCACGATGGATGAAATACTTAAGTATGAAGCAGACTATGATTCGGAAACAAAAAATGACAGAAATGTGAGAATGGAGATTATCGAGACATTGCTATACCAAAGAGCGCTAAAAAGTGCTCAACAATCGATAGAACAAGGTCGCCCAATATTTCAATCCTTGCTTAAAGCGACCCATCAACGGCTGCTTTCTTACGGACGTGGGGCTTCAAAGTCTCCGGGGATGTTTAAGAATGAGCAAAACTACATCGCTGATCGACTGAGGGGGACCGTTTTTTTTGTTCCAATTAACCCTGTAAAACTTCAGGACGGGATTGACAATCTATTTGATTATATAAAAAATAGCACCGACCCGCCGCTAATTAAGACAGCCCTTAGCCATATCGAATTCGAAGCGTTACATCCATTTCAAGATGGCAATGGCCGCATCGGGAGAATGTTGATTACCATGATGCTTTGGTCCTCAGGAACTATATCTGCACCGCATTTTTATATCAGTGCCTACTTAGAAAAAAACAAGGATTTGTATATGGACACAATGAGAAAAGTGTCTCAATATGACGCCTGGGAAAACTGGTGCGCGTTCTTTCTCACCGCCGTTGAACAACAAGCTATTCAAAATCTTACAATCTCTGAAAAAATTCAATCCCTCTACGAAGACATGAAAGCCATTTTTTCTGAATCCCTGTCTTCGAAGTGGTGCGTTAATGCATTGGATTTTGTCTTCACATATCCAGTATTCAGAAACAACAAATTCACGACAAATAGCGGAATACCCACTCCGACTGCTGCCCGATTTACAAGAGTGCTCTTGGAAAAGGGTTTGATCACCACCTTGGAGGAAGCATCAGGCAGAAGGGCAGCGCTATATTCTTTTGAACCACTGATGAGGCTCTTGAGGGTATAAGCAAGACCGACTGAAGAAGGAGCTGCTTGCGGACGCTGCAAGGGTAACGCATCATGGCTGCAAACCGCTCCCACATGGGCTGTTTCGCTGTTGTGGAATATGATTGCAGCCGGAACAGAGTTAATAGGCAGTAAACCGGTGTCCTCTAGGTTCACGTTCATGGCACACGTCCACCAGGCCGATTCCGCCGGCGCCAACCAACGGCTCGGCCGAGCTTTAATGATAACGCAAGGAGTTATGACATGGCATATTCAATCAGCCCGATAACAGATGAAGATCGCCAACCAATAATCGATCTTTTCAACTATTATGTCGAAAACTCATTCGCGGCATTCCCGGAAAACAGATTGCCATATCAAGCGTTTGATATATTTTTGCAGATGTCCAAGGGTCTGCCTACCGGAACCATAAAAGATCAAAATGAGAAATTGCTCGGATTCGGGATGCTGCGGGCATTTAATCCAATCCCCACATTTTCGCATACAGCCGAAATCACGTATTTTATCGATAAGGATCACACCGGAAAAGGACTTGGCAAAACCCTGCTCGAGTTCTTGGAAAAGCAAGGACGGGAAAAAGGTATCACCACCCTACTGGCCGATATTTCATCCCTCAATACCGGCAGCATCAACTTTCATAAAAAGAACGGCTTTGTCGAATGCGGCCGCTTAAAGAAGATCGGCAAAAAAAATGGCCAAGTATTTGATACGGTGTGGATGCAGAAAATGCTCTAACACCCCGATACGTGTTTAGCCACAGCGGCTAACCGGAAAAAAGGAGCGGCTTGCCACCACGCGCGGTAACGCATCGCGGTGGCAAGCCGCTCCCACAGGTCAAGAGTTTTCTCAAGACGCCTTGCGCAGATTCCCCACCAGTTTCTCGGCGATCCTGTCCTCGGGCCGCAGGCGGTCCACCTTGACCATCTCAAACCCCTCGATCTGCACCACGGCCCGGCCGGCCTCGTCGGCCAGGGTCAACCGATAGGTGACCGTCTTTTCCGCGCTGGCGATCCGCTCGGTCAGGCAGCGATATACCGGACCGCGCCGGGGCGGGCCGTACCAGGTCATGCGCCGGATCTCATAGGGCAGCACGATGTCGCCGCTGGTGAGCACTTCGAGCATCCCGCCGGTCTGGAACATGGCGTCGATGAGCTGCACGTCGGTGACAAAACAGGGCCTGGTCTGGCCGGCGAAAAATTCCCGCGCCTCGGGGTGGGCGATGCGCACCGCCAATCGCTGGCCGTCGAACCCGTCCACGGCGGTGACGGTGCGAAAGAGCCCGTCCATGAAAAGGCGCCGCGGGTGGTAGAGCAGGGCCTGGACATCCTCGGGGGCCGCCGGACGGGGCAGGTCGGGCCAATGGACCGCCGGGGCCGTCGGCCAGCGCCCGGCCAGGGTGAAGCGGCCCTCGAAATGGCGCTTGGCCTCGCCTAGGCTGCGGCCGGCCGGATCGACAAAATGCGACTCGATGGTGCAAGCGTAGGTATCGGCGCCGTCCTTGCGGGCGCCGATCTCGATGGTCTTGGGCCGCCCCTTGAGCAGCTTGATCCCGTAGGGGATGTGGAAATCGGCCAACTCCACCGGCACCCGGCCCCGGCCGTCGCCCAGGACCGCCGCCTCGGCCATGGCCTCGATCCCGGTGGCCCCGAGAAAGAGGGGCACCCCGGCGCGGGTATGGTCTTCCAGGAACCGGTCCCGCTCCATGGTCAGGGTCCGCCGGAAGACGTTCTCTTCGACCGTGTGCGCCGTCCTGGCGTCGATGAACGGCGCTGGCGGCGCCAGCATCCCGTCCGGATCCATGGCCCGGTCCGGGCCGGTAAAGACCGCTTCGGGCGCTGCGGCGTCGGCCAACTCGTCGATGAAAAACCCGACCCCCTGCTCCAGGGGCAGGAAGGTCAGCCCCCGCTGGGTGAGCACCTGGCGCACCGTCTCGCGGGTGGCCATGCCGGCCCCGTCCCAGGCGGTCCAGGCCAGGGCCTTGCAGACCGTCTCGGGATGCGCCTGCCCGTGGCGCTGGAGCATGCGACCCAGCATGTCGTTGGCCGCGGTGTAGTCGGCCTGACCGGCGTTGCCCAGGCGGGCCGTGACCGAGGAAAAACCGATCACGCTGTGCAGGGGATGGCCCTGGAGGGCCGCAAGCAGGTGAGCCAGCCCGGCCACCTTGGTGTCGAAGACCCGCGCGAACTGTGCCAGGCTTTTTTTGGCCAGGGGCTGGCTTTCTTCCAGGCCGGCGGCATGGATCAGCACGTTTACGGCCGGTCCGTCTTGCAGGGCCTTTTCCACCTCCGCGGCATCGGTGACGTCCACGGCAAGATAGCGCACCCGGATTCCGGACCAGCCCAGGGCCTCGATGTTTTGCCTGGACTGGCGGGCGGCCATGGCCCGGGTCAGGCGGCGCTTGAGGTCCACCGGCTTTTCTTCGGGGTGGCGCCGGCGCAGCAGGGCCATCAGCCCCGCCTCGTCCGCAGCGCCGGCCAACTCGGGATCTTCTTGATCGATCCGGCTGCGGCCCAGTACGATGAGCTCGCCGCGCCAGCGCCTGGCCAATTCCTGGAGCACGGCGAAGGTAACCCCCCGGGCGCCGCCGGTGACCAG
Organism: Desulfobacterales bacterium; assembly: GCA_963668645.2. Lineage (GTDB taxonomy): Bacteria > Desulfobacterota > Desulfobacteria > Desulfobacterales > UBA2174 > UBA2174. The sequence continues at coordinate 26,946 of CAXXWC010000013.1, read as the reverse complement.
CACCGTGTCGTCCGGGCCGATGAGCCCGCCGCCGGCCGCCGCCGGTGCCTGCACCAGCCCGAGGCCGAAGCGCCGGCCGCATTGATAGCCGACTTCCACCCGCCGGTCCCGGCCGCAGATTTCCGTTGCCAGGGCCTCGGCCGCCTCGTCCAGGATGGCGTCCGGATCACCGGCGGCCAGGTCCACCACCTTGACCCGGGCCGCGGGGATTTCCCGGGCCACGGTCTTGAATAGCCCGGCCATGCCGGCAAAGGCCGGATAGACCGGACGATCGCTGCGGTCATAGGCAAAGACCACCGAGTTGAAGCTTACCGCACGCCACCAGCCCGCCGGCGGCCAGGCGCGGCTGGAGCCGCTGAAGGGCGGCAAAAAGCGACTTGACCGCCACGCCGATCTCCGCGTCGCCCTGCCCGGTGCCGCCGTCCAGAAACAGGTCCACCGGCATGAGGTGAATCAGCCCGTCAAGATCGGGATGATCCGCCAGCACCCGGTCGATCACGGCGGCAGTCCGGGCCGGATCGAGAAAATCGCAGCGGTAGTTGAGCTTCATCCCCTCACCCAGAGTCACGAACCTGGCGCCGGCCTTTCCCAGCCGGTGGGCCACCCGCTCCCAGAGCCCATGACGGTCGCAGGTCACCAGGAACTTGCGGCCGGCCAAAGATCCGTCCGCCGCCGGCTCCAGATCGGCCAAAGCCTTCACCTGGGGCTCGAAGCGCAGGACCATCGCCGGGGCCGAACCGGCCGGCTCGGCTTCACCCTTTTCTGCATCCTTGGCCGCGGCGGCCGGACCCTCTGTTCCGGCAGCTGCAGACCCGGCCTCGCCCAGACCGGAGCGGATGTAGGCGGCGATCTTCTCGATGGTGTTCAGTTCGGCCAGGCGCAGGTCCTCGGGCACCGAAAGATTGAAGTGCCGGCTGATGCGCCCGAAGGTCTCCACCTGCTTGACCGTGTCGATGCCCAAATCCGCCTCCAGGTCCAGGCCCGGCTCGAGCATGTCGGTACTATAGCCGGTCTGCTCGGCGATGATCTGCTGCACCGCGGCCACCACGTCTTCACCGGCCGGCGTCTCGGGCGCCGGCGGCGGAGCGGACGGTGCCGCTTGCCCCGCACCCATACTGGAACGGATATAGGCGCCGATCTTCTCGATGGTGTTCAGCTCGGCCAGGCGCAGGTCCTCGGGCACCGAAAGATCGAAGTGCCGGCTGATGCGCCCGAAGGTCTCCACCTGCTTGACCGTGTCGATGCCCAAATCCGCCTCCAGGTCCAGGCCCGGATCGAGCATGTCGGTGGTATAGCCGGTCTGCTCGGCGATGATTTGCTGCACCGTTGCCACCACGTCTTCACCGGCCGCTGCCGGCGTCTCGGGTGCCGGTGCCTGGGCGGACGGCGCCGCTTGCCCCTCACCCAGACTGAAACGGATGTAAGCGGCGATCTTCTCGATGGTGTTCAGCTCGGCCAGGCGCAGGTCCTCGGGCACCGAAAGATCGAAGTGCCGGCTGATGCGCCCGAAGGTCTCCACCTGCTTGACCGTATCGATGCCAAGGTCTGCCTCCAGGTCCAGGGACGGATCGAGCATATCGATGGTGTAGCCGGTCTGCTCGGCGATGATCTGCTGCACCGCGGCCACCACGTCGCCGGCCGGTGCTTGCGGGGCCTGGGGCGTGGCCGGCGCTGCGGCGGCCGGAGCAGAAACCGGGGCGGGGGCCGCTTCGGGCGCCTCCGGGACCGGCTTGGCGCTGCGCCGGGCGGCCGGCTGCGCAATCGGATCGGCCGGTGCTTCCACCACCAGGGTGTGGTTGGACACCACCGGAACCGGATTGTCCTGCCCGCTGACCCGCCGCAGCCACGCTTCGTAGACCGGATTTCCGGCCGCGGCCCTCTCCTCGATGCGCCGCAGCATCAAAAAGGCGAAGTGGGAACCGAACCCGGCTGAAAGATGCAGTCCGTACTGGAAATCCCCGGTCTCACCGGTGGAAAACTTCAGGTCGGCGAAGGCGTCCGGCACATGGCGCAGGTTGGCAATGGGCGGCACCTGCCTGTGCTGCAGGGCCTTGACCAGCACGGCGTCCTCGATGGCCGCACCCAGGGTGTGGCCGGTAAAACCTTTGGTGTTGGTGATCACCACCTGGCGGTAGTGCTCGGGAAAAGTGCGCCGCAGGGCCTCGACCTCGGCCTCGGCGCTGCCGCCCCGGGCCGGGGTGAAGGTCTCGTGGCTCATGAAGACCATATGCGGGGCGTAATCGTCGGGCCGCAGGCCGTGGCGCTGCTCCACATCGGCCACGAAGCGCTGCATCTCGCCGGCCACGTGGGCCACGTCGATGCGCGTGCCGTGATAGGCGCTGTTGCCGATGCGGGTGCCGAGAATCTCGGCCTGGCCGGCCAAACCGCGCGCGGCCACCGTGTCGGCCCGCTCCACCACCAGCCCCACGGCCCCGGCGCCAAGGATGGTGCCGTTTCTTTCCGCATCAAAAGGTTTGGCCGCATCCTCCACCACGCTCTTGACCGTGGCGGCCCCCATGGCGAGAAACCCCGAGGCGATCCAGGGACTCTGAACCGGACTGGTGGAGGCCTCGCCGCCGATGATGATCACCCGCTCGCAGCGGCCGGTGCGGATCCAGTCCTCGGCCACGCCCAGGGCCTGGGTGGTGGACGCGCAGGCCCCGCTCATCTGCATGTTGGGTCCCTTGGCCTTGATGAGCTGGGCGAAATGGGCCGATCCCAGCGGCACCACGTCAAAGAGCAGGTTGCGGTTGAACTTGTAGTTGCCGTAGCGTTTGCGCCGCTCCTTGATCTTGAAGAACCAGTCGGTGATCTGCTCCTTGATCTCCTCGTCGCGCACGCTCTCCATGAGGTGATAGTAGATCTTTTCCAGGTCCTTGTACGGTTTGACGTAAAACTTGTTGTAGTAATAGTTGTTCATCTGGTCGATGAGAGTTTCGAAGCCCGGAAACAGGCTGGTGAGGATCACCCCGGTAGTGGCCTGCATCTCGGCCGGCAGCCCGTAGCCGTCGGGGATCAGGGAGCCCGAGGAGGTCTGGCGGTGGTGCATTACCAGCGGAATGCGGGCGTCGTGAAGGGCCTCGATCCCTGCGGCGATGGAAAGGGCGATGGTGATGTCGTAGTCGGCCTCGATGCCGTACTCGCTTTTCAGGTTGAAGTAGCCGAGCTTGCCGGCGAGCTGGATCACGTCCTCGATGCGCGTGATGTTCACCAGCCGCGCCGACCCGTCGGCCTCCTTGAAGACCCGGGTGATGTTCATATCGAGGATATGCTCTTTTTCGTCGCGCGAGAGCGGATCGATGAAGCTGCGCCCGGCCAGCAACTTTTCGAAATTGTTGTCGTTAAAGACCTTGTTTCCCGTTCCGGGAAGCCCCACCGAGGCCCCGGCGATGACGATGCGCTGGCCGCAGAAACCGAAGCGGTCCAGCTCGGCCAGGGCCTGCTCGCGGCGGTGGCGCTCGTACTCGGCTTCGAGCACCTGGCGCACCCGCTCCGGGTGGGAGGATAGAAAGGCCTGGAATCCGGGATCATGGCTCGCCGGGACCGCAGCTCCGTCGGTCTCTTGCACGGGCCGGGCCGGGGGGTTGAGCGCAGGTTTTTCCTGGGGCCTGATGCGGCCTTCTTGCGCCAGATGGTCCAGGCAGGCCGCAAGACTCGCCTCCGCACCGGCCTTGGGATCCACGGCCGGCCGCCGCAGCGCGTCGCCGATGGGGATGTCCTTGAGCAGATTGACCAGCAGCTTTCCCGGTCCCAGCTCCAGAAACGAACGGCAGCCGGCCCGGTGAATCGCCTCCACCGAGGCGACGAACTCCACCGGGGAAACGAGCTGGCTGACCAGCAACTTTTTGGCTGCGGCAACATCGGCCGGATAGGGAGCCGCGGTCACGTTGGCCACCACCCGCTCCAGCCCTGCCGGGCGCCATTCGACCCGCTCCACAAAGGTACGCAATCCCTCGGCCGCTTCGGCCATCAAGGGGGTGTGAAAGGCGCCGGAAAGCGGCAGCGCCTTGCCCAGAACCCCCTTTTCTTTCAAGTGCCGGCTGAAACTTTCCATGGCCGCGCTCGGGCCGCAGACCGCGGTCTGGCGCTGGCTGTTCTTGTTGGTCACCCGGACTTCGTCCACCCCCGCGGCCCGGATCAGGGCCTCGACCCGCTCGGCGGCGTCGAAAACCACCATGATCTTGCCCGGATGGCGCTCGGCGGCATCCTGCATCAGCCGCCCGCGCTCGATCACCAGCTCCATGGCGTCTGCAAAGGAGAGCACCCCGGCGGCATACAGGGCGGTGATCTCTCCCAGGCTGTGGCCGATCAGATAGTCCGGGTGCACCCCGTGGCCGGCCATCAGGTCCCAGAAGGCCGCACCGGCCAGGAACACCGCCGGTTGGGTGGTTTCGGTGCGGTTGAGCGCCTCGCCGCCCTTGGGATCGAACATCAACTCGAGCAGCGATCGGCCTCGGCGGGCAGTAAAGATCGCCTCGCCCCGGTCCATGCAGGCGCGCACCTCGGGCCGGGTCCGGTAGAGTTCCGCCATCATCCCCGGATACTGGGCCCCCTGGCCGGAAAAAAGGACCGCCAGACCGTTTTCCACCGTCCGCCAGGCCCCGGCGGCCGCAACGGCTTCGGGCCGGACCTGAAGCGCGGCCGGCACCAGACGCTGGGGCAGGGTGGAGACCAGGGCATGGCCGTGGTTGCCGCCGATCCCGTTGACGTCGGCCGCCAGGTGGATCGGGCGCCCCTCGGGGACCGGTTCGATCTCGCTGCGGGCCACCAGGGGCGTGCTTTTTTCCAGGATGGTGGTCTCGGACCGGTACCCGAAAAAGGGGAGCAGGCGGCGCCGGCTGGCCATCAACACCAGCTTGGCCAGGGCCACGGCCGGGTTGGCCGCCTTGAAGTAGCCGAACTCGGTCTTGATATTGCCGAAGCCCACCGGCCCGGGGAAAACCTGGGCCGCGGCGTGGGCCTCCAGGGCATCGAAAAAGGGGTTGGCCACGGCAAAAACATCCAGGTGGGCCACGTCCGCCGGATTGACCGGGGCCTGCCGGTAGCAGTCGACCATGGCCTCGGCATAGGCCTCGTGGGACGGCGAGAGCAGATGGGCCGGGGCGCTGGCGGAAAACCCCATGGCCGAGATCTCGGCGAGCACCGGCATCTCGTGGCGCCGGGCATAACCCAGGGTGGTGAGCACCAGCACCGCGGCCCCCTCGGCCATGACATACCCCTTGGCCTGGTGGTCGAAGACCCGGCACTCGCCGTCGCTGATCAGCCCGAGGCGCTTGAAGGCCAGCAGGGTGCCGGGCAGCAGGTTGCAGTCCACCCCGCCGGCGATGGCCGCCTCGTAGTCCCCGCTCTTCAGCCCGCGCATCGCCAGGTCCAGGGCTACGGTGGCCGAGGCGCACGACGCATCCACGGTGAAGTTGGCCCCGTTGCAGCCGAAGTGCTTGCTCACCCGGGCGCTGACGATGTTGGAAAGCAGGCCGGGAATCGTATCTTCCGTGTTGGGCAGGTAGCGGTCGCGCATCCGTTCGCCCAGGGCCTCGGCCACCGCCCCGGCAACCTCGGGGTCCACCCCTCCGGCCCGGCGCAAGAGACGCTGCAACAGGGGGATGCGGGTGCGCAGGATGTTCTCGACGTACTTTTCCCCAGACAAAGTCCCCAGGATCACTGCCACCCGGTTTCCGGCTTCGAGCCGGTCCTCGAGCCCGGCGGCCTTGATGGCTTGGCCGGCGGCGTCCAGGGCGAACTGCTGGGCCCGGTCGATGAACCGCGCCGCGGCCGGCGGGGTCCTGAAGCGGACATTATCGAAACGGTAGTCCTCCACGATGCCGGCCTGGACCATGGGGATATGCGATGCACTCTCGGCCGGCTCGGCAGCATAGGCCCGGTTGTCGAAGCGTTCCACCGGCATGGGAACAAGGTAGGCCGTGCCCTGGCAAAGCCGTTCCCAGAACCCTTCCACGTCGCGGGCCCCGGGCAGCACCACCCCCATGCCGGCCACCACGATGCGCCCCTCGTCCGGATCAAAGGACGGATCGGCGAAGATCCGCCGCTCCAGGGGCCGGATCTCGTCTTTGTCCTCGGCCACCACCACATGGTAGTTGATGCCGCCGAACCCGTAGGCGCTCACGGCGGCCATGCGCGCCTGGTCCCCGGGCGCTTCCCAGGGGAGGGGTTTTTCGATGATGAACAGGCCCGAATCGCCAAGATTGTGCTTGGACCCGAGCTGCTGAAATCCGCCGTTGGGCGGCAAAGTGCGGTTTTTGAGGGCCAGCAGGGCCTTGATAGCACCGGCCATGCCCGCAGCCCCGAGAAGATGGCCGATCTGGCTCTTGATGGAGCTGATCCCGGCCCGGGCCTGGCTGCCGTAAACCTTTTTCAGGGTCTCCAGCTCCACCCGATCGCCCATGCGGGTGCCGGTGCCGTGGGCCTCGATGAAGCCGACTGCGGCCGGATCCAGGGGCCGCCGGGCCCCTTCCAAACAGCGATTCAGGGTCATGACCTGGCCCTTGGCGCTGGGGGCCGCGATGGCCTTGCCCTTGCCGTCGCTGCCGCTGCCGATGGCCCGGATGATCCCGTAGATCCGGTCCCCGTCGCGCCGCGCATCGCGAAAGCGCTTGAGCACCACCACCGCCGCCCCTTCGCCCAGGACAAATCCGTCGGCCCGCTCGTCGAAGGGAAAGGACCCAGTGCCGGACAAGGCCCCCATCTTGCAAAAGCCGACAAAGGATTCGGGCGCCAGGTTGGTGTTGACCCCGCCCACCACGGCCATATCGCAAAGCCCGCTCAACAGCTCCTTGACCCCGCAGTCCAGGGCCGCCAGGGAGGTGGCGCAAGCCGCGTCCACCGCGTAGGAGCGGCCCGTCACCCCCAGGTGGTGGGCGATGCGGGCCGCTTCCATGTTCAGGGCCACCCCGTGGACCGGTTCGTAGGGGCTGCCGTTGAACAGCCCCTCGCGCAAGGCTTGAACCAGGGTTTCCCGCTCTTCGGGCGAAAGGGCCTGGAAGGCCTCGATTTGCTCCAGGTGGGCGCGGATTTCCGGCAGGGCGTACTTGAGGTGCAAAGCGCTGCTCAGCTCGTTGCCCAGGCAGGTGCCCACGATCACCGAAGTGCGCGGCCGCAGCCCGACCTCGAGCCGGTCCTCGCCGTCCAGGCGGCCGGCATCGGCCACAGCCTGGTAGGCGGCGGCCAGCACCATCTGCTGGCTGCGGCTCAGACGGGCCGCCTTCTGGGGCGTGTAGCCGAAGCGCTCGTGGTCGAAGGTAAAATCATGCACTACCCCGCCGATGGCGCTGTAGGACTTGTCCGCCGCGCTGCGCTCCGGACTGTAGTAAAGCTCGGGATCCAGGCGCTCGGCCGGCATGGGCCCGATGGTGTAGCGCCGCTCCAGGATCATCTGCCACAGGGTCTGCGGATCGGCGGCCTCGGGCAAAATGCAGCCGATGCCCACCACGGCGATCTCGTCGTTGAGCTGGCCGTCGGCGGCCCCGGCCAGTTCCAGGCGGTTGAGCCGGTCGTAAAGAAGCGCTTTGCCCCCCATCAGCCGGTGGTGCAGATCGGCAAGGGTGTAAGGGGCCGAAGTAAAGGCCAGGGCTTCGCCCACCATGAAGTTGCCGCGCTGGTACTGGCCCTCCTCGTCGAAGTAATTGAAGCAGGCCTTGCCGGCCTCCTTGCCCATGCGCTCGAAGTCCGGACAGAAGGCCTTGGCCCCGATGAGCAGGGCCCCGATATTGTCCTTCTCGAAGGCTTCCTTGCGCACCTGCAGCGGCATGTTCTCGCGCAGGCGCCGGAATTCTTCGGCCACGATGCGCCGGGAAAAGGGCGACGGCACGGTACGGGCCGCCAGCCCCACGGTGTGCCCCATCACCAGGGTGCCCCGCTCGCGGCAGACCACCTTCTGGTAGAGGACCGTGATGGCGCCGGTGGCCACGATCTCCTCGGTGAACAGGTAGGCGCTGCCGATCTGGATGCCGATCTTGGCCCCGCGCCGGGCCAGGTGGCTGGCCAGTCCCGAGATGAAATGGGAGCCGAACTCGGTGCCGATGCCCCCGGCGAAAATCAGGGTCTGGCCGGCCAGGGTCTCATCGTCCTGATCCGCCAGGCGGGCGGTGGCCAGGTCCCAGAGCACCAGGCTGGAAAGGTGGCCCACATGCCCGCCGGCCTCGGCCCCTTCGAAGATAAAACGGCGGCACCCGCCGGCGATGGCGTTTTCCAGCATGGCTACCGATGGCGTGTGCAGGTAGGTGCAGATCCCGTCGGCCTCCAGGGCCCGCACCTGGGCCGGCAGCCCCCCGGCGATCAAAGCGAAGGAGACCCGGTGGCGGCGCACCTGTTCCAGGTGCTCCGGCAGGCCGTGGTTCAGGGCTTCGATGCCGATCAGCCCGACCCCGAAGCGCGGCACGCCGGCGGCTTCGTCGGTGAGCATGGCTTCGGAAAGGTGGGGCGGCAGGTTGCCGATAGCCATAAACGGCAGGGCCCCGGCCTCCAGCACGGCTCTGGCAAAAGCCCCCTTGTCGCTCACGTTGGCCATGGGCCCCTGGACGATGGGATAGCGGGTGCCGTGGGCCCGGGCCAGGGGGCTGTCCGCCACGATGGGATCGTCCGTGTCGATGGCGGCCAGACGCTGGCCGGTGCCGGTGCAAAAGGCCTGCACGATTGCGTTCAGGTCGTCGCCCCGGGCGGCGAAATACTTGGCAAAAATCGCATCCTGGCCCAGGGGAAAGAGGCTCTGGGCCGGATCGGCGGCGGCATCGTCCAGGGCCGTGACCTCTTCGGCCAGGGTCTGTTCCAGACGTTCGGCAGCGCCGGCATCCTCGGCCGCCTCGGCCTCCAGCAACTTCAACTCCTTGACGATGCGGGTACCCAACTGCCCGAAGACCCGGCAGCCGCCCTCCCGGCCGGCGTCGAGGACCACGGAGTCCTTTTCCTCCAGGCGGGCCATGAGGGCCTTGAACTTGGGCGCCAAGGGGCTTTCGGGGCAAAGGTAGAGCTGGTCGTCCAGCACCAGCCCGCTGGCCCCGGCGGCCAGCAGCCCGGCGGCGGTAAACCATCCCACGCCGCCGTGAACCACTACCGGCCGGGTGCCGGTGGCAAGATAGGCCTGCATCAGCACGAAGCTGGAAACGGGCGCCACCCGTCCGGGGGCCTCGCGGCCGCGCACGATCAGGCCATGGGGATCCAGGGGGGCCAGAACGTCCTCCAGCTCCAGGTCGCGCACCTCGACCAAACGGTGCCAGGGGGTGTCGTGAAGATCCAGACCCGCCAACTCCTCGGGACGGCGATAGGCGATCACCAGGGTGTCGAGCCCCTGGGGAGGCGCCTGGCGCAGCCGCGCCAGCAGATCCTGCTGGTGGACCAGGAGGCGCAGGCCGAAGACGACCCGGCGCGCCGACAGTTCTGCCGCCGCCGCCAGCACGACGGCGGCGTCCAGAAACTCGGCGTCCAGAACCGGCAGGGCCCCGGCCCGGTGAACGGCCGCCAGATAATCGACCGAAGCCACGGCCGGGGGATTGTAGACGATGAGGGGAAGCTTGGCGCAAACGATCCGTTTGAACATCGTTATCATAACTCCTGTTTCGCGATTGGATTGGCGCGGTCTTAATAAGGGCGCAATTGACAGATCCTGTAGGACGCGATGAGCTGATGCCGGATGCCGGCGGCCCAAATCATTTCAACCTTCGTGCCAGACTGTCCTCACAACGCCCAACCGGCCGGCATCAGAAGACAAATCGCTTGCAATGCCGCCACTGAAGGCAAATTCAGACTCAAATCGAATTGGACATCCGATGTACACTTGGGTTACATCGGGTGCATGGAGAAAGCACCGAAACTTACCACCGCAGAGCGCGACTTTTTCACCCTGGTCTACCAGGCCGGGGTGACCAATCCCTTTGGCCGGGAGCGCGAGGACATCGAGCTGCAGATCGCCGGGCTCTACCCGGATGCCACCCGGTCCGAACGCACCGCCAGGGCGATCGAAGCGGTGGCGGGCCATATTGCGACCCTGGAAGCGGAAAATCGTGCCGATCAGAGCCGTTATGAGGGCGAGGACCGGCGCCTGGTGCAGGCGGCCTTTCTCTTCGAGTTTTTCTACGCCCTGCGCAAGAAGCTGGACCAGCTAATCACCGACCAGATCCAGGCCGGCGACACTCCGGTTCGGGTCTCCTTCGCTCCGGAAGCCTACCACCTGATGACGCGGCGCGGCTTTTCGGAAGCCGACACGCGGCGCTACTTCGCTTTGAGCTACCAACTGCGGCGGGCCTACTTTTTTATTTTCCGCCACCTGGTGGGCCGCAGCCCGGCCATGCGCCGGCTCCGGCGCGAGTTGTGGGAAAACGTCTTCACCCACAACCTGGACCTCTACGACCGCTATCTGTGGAACCGCATGGAGGATTTTTCCACCCTCCTGCTGGGTGAGACCGGCACCGGCAAGGGAGCGGCCGCCATGGCCATCGGCCGTTCGGGGTTCATCCCCTTCAACGAAAAAAAACGCTGTTTCGAGGAAAGCTTCAGCCGCAGTTTCGTTTCCCTCAACCTTTCCCAGTTTCCCGAAACCCTGATCGAGTCGGAACTTTTCGGTCACAAGAAGGGCGCCTTTACCGGAGCGGTGAAAAACTACAGCGGGGTGTTGGAGCGGTGCAGCCCTTTCGGGGCCATCCTGCTCGACGAGATCGGCGAAGTGCCGGTCCATATCCAGATCAAGCTGCTCCAGGTGCTTCAGGAAAGGCTCTTCACCCCGGTGGGAAGCCATGAACCCAGCCGCTTTGAGGGGCGCGTGATCGCCGCCACCAACCGGCCCATCGGCGAACTGCGCCAACGGGGCCTGTTCCGCGACGATTTTTACTACCGCCTCTGCTCGGACATGATCACCGTGCCGCCCCTCAGACACCGCATCGCCGAGGACCCGGGGGAGCTGGACGACCTGATCGCCTTTACCCTGGAGCGCATGCTGGGCCGGCCCTCACCGGAACTGGCGGCCCTGGTTCGCGAGACCATCGAGCAGCAGTTGGGACTGGACTATGCCTGGCCGGGGAACGTGCGGGAGCTGGAACAGTGCGTGCGGCGTATCCTGCTGCGATCGAGCTATGCCGGTGATCTGCCCCGGGCCGAAACCGACCTGGAACAGCGGTTGGCCGAGGCCGTTTGCGCGGGAACGATTTCGAGTCAGGACCTGGTGGCCGGCTACTGCACCCTGCTCTACCGGCGCCACGGCACCTTCGAGGAGGTGGCCCGGCGCACCAATCTTGACCGGCGCACCGTCAAGAAGTACATCGCAGGCCTGGAGGAAGGTGACGGTGAAGAGCCCGGCTGAAGGGTCGGTTTCCCATCTGAGGATCGATGTCATCAAGGACGTGCCCGACTGGGGCACGCCCTGACGACATCGTGTTCATGCGTCAAGCGGCTCTGGCGGATCAACTGCGAAACACGATCCGGTCGCCTTCCGCCTCGGCCGAGATGCGGGTTCCGGGCAGGATCCGGCCTTCCAGGATGGCCAGGGAAAGCGGGTTTTCGATGAACTGCTGGATCGCCCGGCGCAGGGGGCGGGCCCCGTAGACCGGGTCGTAGCCCCGTTCGGCCAGAAAGGCGCGCGCGCCGTTGGCCAGGATCAACTCCAGGTTCTGGTCGGCCAGGCGCTTGTCCAAACGTTGCATCTGGATATCCACGATAACCCCGATCTGATCCGCGCTCAGATTGTGAAAGATGATGGTCTCATCGACGCGGTTGAGAAACTCGGGCTTGAAGGTGGCCCGCAGTACTTCCGTCACCCGCTGCACCATCTTCTCGCGGTCGGTGGTCCCCAGTTCCTGGATGAACTGGCTGCCCACGTTGCTGGTCATGATCACGATGGTGTTCTTGAAATCCACCGTGCGGCCGTGGCCGTCGGTCATGCGCCCGTCATCCAGGATCTGGAGCAGCACGTTGAACACGTCTGGATGGGCCTTTTCGATCTCGTCGAAAAGCACCACGCTGTAGGGTCGCCGGCGCACCGCCTCGGTAAGATAACCGCCCTCGTCGTAGCCCACGTAGCCCGGAGGGGCCCCGATGAGCCGCGAGACGGCGTGCTTTTCCATGTACTCGCTCATGTCGATGCGGATCATGGCCTGCTCGGTGTCGAAGAGAAACTCGGCCAGGGCCTTGGCCAGTTCGGTCTTGCCCACCCCGGTGGGGCCCATGAAGATGAATGAGCCGATGGGCCGGTTGGGGTCCTGGAGCCCGGAGCGGGCCCGGCGCACCGCGTTGGCCACCGCGGCGATGGCATCTTCCTGGCCCACGACCCGGCGCGCCAGATAGTCTTCCATGCGTACGAGTTTTTCGCGCTCGCCTTCGAGCATCTTGGCCACCGGGATCCCGGTCCAGCGGGAAATCACCTCGGCGATGTCCGTGCTGTCCACCTCCTCTTTGAGCATCTGGCTGTCGGCCTGCATGTCCTTGAGCTGGTCCTTGGCCGCTTCAAGCTGGCGGTTGAGTTCGTTGGTCCGGCCGTAGCGGATTTCGGCCACCTTGGCCAGATCCCCTTCCCTTTCGGCTTTCTGGGCATCCAGACCGAGCTGTTCGAGCTGCTCCTTGATGGCCCGGATCCGTCCGATGGTCTCCTTTTCGTTCTGCCAGCGGGCCTTCATGGCATTGACCTCGGCGTTGAGCTGGGCCAGTTCTTCCTCCAGCTTGCCGAGCCGCTCGGCCGAGGCCGGATCGGTCTCCTTTTTCAGGGCCTCGCGCTCGATCTCGAGCTGGGTGATGCGCCGCTGGATCTCGTCGATCTCGGTGGGCAGGCTGTCGATCTCGATGCGCAGCTTCGAAGCGCACTCGTCGATGAGATCGATGGCCTTGTCCGGCAAGAACCGGTCGGTGATATAGCGCTCGGACAGGGTGGCGGCGGCCACGATGGCCGAGTCCTTGATCCGCACGCCGTGGTGCACCTCGTATTTTTCCTTCAAGCCGCGCAGGATCGAGATGGTGTCCTCCACGCTCGGCTCGCGCACCACCACCGGCTGGAAACGCCGCTCAAGGGCCGAGTCCTTTTCAATGTGCTTGCGGTACTCGTCTAAGGTGGTGGCCCCCACGCAGCGCAGGGTCCCCCGGGCCAGGGCCGGCTTGAGCAGGTTGGCCGCGTCCATGGCCCCTTCGGCCTTGCCGGCGCCCACCAGGGTGTGCATTTCGTCGATGAACAGGATGATGTTGCCCTCGGCCCCTTCCACTTCCTTGAGCACCGCCTTGAGCCGGTCCTCGAACTCGCCGCGGTACTTGGCCCCGGCGATCAGAGCACCCATGTCCAGGGCCACCAGGCGTCGGTTCTTCAAGGTCTCAGGCACGTCGCCGGCCACGATGCGCTGGGCCAGGCCCTCCACGATGGCGGTCTTGCCCACCCCCGGCTCGCCGATGAGCACGGGGTTGTTCTTGGTGCGGCGGCTCAGGACCTGAACGATGCGGCGCACCTCGTCGTCGCGGCCGATGACCGGATCGAGCTTGTCGCGCCGGGCCAGTTCGGTCAGATCGCGGCTGAACTTTTCCAGGGCCTGGTATTTGTCCTCGGGGTTGGGATCGGTAATGCGCTGGGTGCCGCGGATTTCGAGCAACGCCTTTAAAATGGCTTCGCGCGTCACGCCGCTGTGCCCCAGAACACCGGCGGCCGCGCTGCCCTTTTCATCGGCGATGGCCAGCAGGATATGCTCGATGCTCAGATACTCGTCTTTCATCTTTTCGGCTTCGCCGAAGGCCGCTTCGAGCACCGCCTTGGTACGGGGCGAGATATAGGGCTCCATGCCGCCGCTGACTTTGGGCAGCCGGTCGATGGCCGTGATGGTCTGGTTGGCCACGGCTTCGGGAGAAGCGCCGAGCTTGCGCAAAAGGGAGCGGGCGATCCCCTGCTTGTCTTCGATCATGGCGGCCAGCAGATGCTCGGGTTCGATCTGCTGGTTGTTGTAGCGCGACGTGAGCGACTGGGCGTCCCGGATCAGTTCCTGGGACTTTATGGTGAATTTGTCGAAACGCATCGAATCTCCTCGTCTTAGTTTATATTTAAAATAAATTTTTAAAATTCAGGCTGAATTTCATGATGCGAACATAACCACGGGGCCTTGGGGGTCAAGTCGTTCCGCGATCTGAATTCAGCGGTGAAAACGGGAGGTTCTTGGCCGCAAGGGGTGTCTTTATGAACGGCTCATTCAAATCGGCAGAAAAACGGAAGAGAAGTCAGAAGCTTCGAACGGGGAACGGCGGCCCGGGGATAACCCTCGCGTCCGCCCGAAAAACTCGGCCGCCAGGATCACCCCCGGGCCGCCTCCTGCAACCACGTCATTTCGCTGGAGCTTCCCCTGTTTTCTGGACCCATCCGCTGTCTGCCGTTTTTCTATGGCTGCCGGTCAACGCGCCGAGCCAGCCGGCAGACGCACGGGCGGTCCCGGCACAGCGACAGGCGCGCACTGTCTGAAGACCTTAGGGCGCGTTGCCGCGACACGGCAGTATTTCCTGATTCTTCTTCGGAGTTGGGTGAGGACGATAAACCTCAACGTTGTGTAAAACGGTTTGAGCCAGTGTCGCGGCTTACGCGGCCTTGGGTCTGAGTTTGTGCGCCCGAGCGGCGGGGGCGGCCGGGAGGCTGACGGCGGTCACAACACCCCCGCTCCATCGAAAAGACCAGATCCGGCAAAATGGCGAAAAAAAGGATAGAGGCTTCGAGCGGGAAACGGCGTCCCGGGGATAACCCTCGCGTCCGCCCGAAAAACTCGGCCCCAAGTGACCGTAGGACCGGACCGGTCCCGTCATCGGGACATCGAATCGTAGCTGCCGGCAATCATTAGGATCTACCGCAGGCAGGTTCAGCGGTCCGGACCAACGGGCACTAACGGCCTCAGACAGTTCCGGATCGGCCGCCAGGATCACCCCCGGGCCGCCTCGTGCAACCGCGTCATTTCGCTGGGGCTTCCCCTGTTCTCTGGCCCCATCCGCTGTCGGCCGTTTTTCTGTGGCTGCCGGTCAACGCGCCCTTGGGTCTGAGTTTGCGCGCCCGAGCGGCGGGGGCGGCCGGGGGGCTGACGGCGGTCACAACACCCCTTACCATCGAAAAGACCAAACCCGGCAAAATGGCTCAAACCTGACCGTCTCACCGAACCTCTCAAGCCGCCCTTGACGCCGATTTCCCGGCATGGTAGGGACCCTGCCCATCAATCATGGCGGTCGAAAACCACCCGCCTTACCAAAATAGGAGCCTGCAATGTCTTCCATTACCGACGCTGCCTGCGCGCCCAGCGCGGGTAGCCATTCCAGCCGCTTCGTTTTTCTGACCGCCATCTTCGTAGCCTGCCTGCTGATCTCGAACCTCATCGCCGGGCGTCTGATCGAGATCGCCGGGGTGGTGCTGCCGGCCGCGGTCCTAATCTTCCCCATCACCTACATCCTGGGCGACGTGTGCACCGAGGTGTACGGCTACCGGCGCGCGCGGCTGGTCATCTGGGCCGGCTTTGCCGCCAACTGTCTGATGGCCGGATTCGCCCTGCTGACCGTCGCTTTGCCGGCGCCGGTTTTTTTTGAGCACCGGTCCGCCTACGCCCTGGTCCTGGGGCAGGCCCCGCGGGTGGTGCTGGCCAGCCTGACGGCATTCTGGTGCGGCGAATTTCTCAACGCCTTTGTCCTGTCGGTGCTCAAACGGATCACCCGGGGCCGGCACCTGTGGTCCCGCACCATCGGCTCCACCCTCGTCGGCCAGGCCGCCGATACCGGCATCTTTCTGACGGTGGCCTTTGCCGGCCTCATCCCCTGGCCCGTGCTGGCCGGCATGATGGGGGCCCAGTACCTTTTCAAGGTGGGCTACGAGGCCCTGTGCACCCCCCTGACCTATGCGGTGGTGCGCCGGTTCAAGCGCGCCGAAGGCCTGGACGTCTTTGACGACGGCATCAGCTACAACCCTTTTCGTGGAGAAAGCGCATGGATTCGAGTCCGAGCCGATTCCAGGCCCTCGGCCAGCGTGTAAGCGAGCCGCTGCGCCGGCTGGAAACCTTTCCGACCCCTGCCGGGGTCACCCGGGTGGTGATGGAAAGCGATGAGGTGACCAGCCTCTGTCCGGTCACCGGCCAGCCGGACTGGGAGCGGGTGCGCATCGAATTTATCCCCGGCCCGCTGTGCCTGGAAAGCAAGAGTCTCAAGCTCTACTTCTGGAGTTTTCGCAACGAAGGCCACTTCTGCGAGGCCCTGGCGGCCCGCGTCGCCGCCGACGTGGCCGCCGCCGTCCGGCCCAAATGGATCAAGGTCACCGTCTTTCAAAAAGCCCGCGGCGGCATCACCATCACCGCCGAATCGGAACTCGGGTTCCCGCAGGCCCAGGGCGCAGATGGCGCACCGGCAGACTGACAGCGAACTGCGATGGATTTGTACCGGTTTTCGTGGAGCCGCTTGTCCACTTGCTTTCAGCGACCAGGCACGAACATCCCGCCAGAACCAACGGTTCTATGCGTTATCGGCTAACGGTTGTCGGCTTTAACGCCAAATTCGCCAGTTCCTGGATGAGGACCTGGGCACCGCGAAATCCCATAAAAGGAGTATGCTTGTATAACCGCATGGCACCCAGGTTGGGATTGGATACCTGGATACCGGGGATCTGCCCGCTGAAATGCCGCAGGGTGACGGCATCGGCCAGGAGAAAATCCGGGCACTGGGCGGCGATATGGGTGTACTTTGCGCTGTCATTCCGGAAAAACAGGAGCTCGTCCTCCTCTTGCGCCTTTACCGGGTGGGTCAGAACGGATCCTTTGATTTGAAAATCCAGTTCATCACGGATAAACGGACCGCAGTATTTGAGCAGGTCATAGTTGCCGGCCATCACCACGGAAGCATTGGTGGACCTTGACATTCTCCGGTGGTAATCCAGCCTCTCTTTTAAGGTGTTGACTTCAAGGGTCTCTTTTTCGATAAAATCAGCCGAGGGTGCCGCGCGGATCATTGCGCCCACCGCGTCGAGCCACGCGATCGTCCCTTTAAGCCCATAGGGGGTGCCATAAAAATAGGGTTGTCCAAAGCGCTGTTCCAGGCGCTTTGCGCAGGCGAGCCCCTCTTTTCTGATCACGATGTTGCAGGCGGCTTCTCCGGCAGCCATCAAGTCTTTCATCGAGGTTCCCGTTGTAAAGACCGTTTTGGCCCCAAGGCCGAAGGCCCCTGCCATCAGACGTTCAATTTCGTTCAGGTCGGCCTGGTAATTGTACCAATCCATGCCGGAGCCGATGACATTATACGTCCCGGCATCCACCCCGGACGGCTGGCACACCACGTGTTCGGCCAGCAGGGACAACACCCGCTCGACCCCGGCGGTATAACCGGCGTCAATACCGCTGCCGCCGATGCTGAGGACCCGGGTGTCCGATTCCCGGCTCAAACCGAGGCAGAGCCCGTCCAGATCCATTCCGATGATTTGGCATACGGCAGAGGGCACCACGAAAAGATGGGAGGGGCGGTGCGTATCAATCAGCTCGCGAACGCTCTTTTCAAGGATCCCCGGATCACCGAAAACGACTTCTCTTTCGCTCAAGCCGGTGGTGAACAAAGATGCGCGCAGTTTGCCGTTGTAGGTGCCGTGCTGGGCGGCGGCGTAATGGGTCGACCCTTCCGGGCCGAACTCGAGCATGCAGGCGCCTGCCACTTCGCCCAGGGTCCAGATGATGCCCATCCGTTCCGAGCCATAGGGGATATCTTCAAATAAGATCATGGTGAAAAGGTGCCTTCCTCATCCGCATGCGCCATCAGGCTGGCGTAGAATCGCTGCGGGTAGTCGATCCCCATCAGCGGCTGCAGCGTGCCGATGGGCAGAAGCCGGGGCCTGGACCTGTTGGGCCGCCGGCCCCATCCCATGCCGATATGAAAGTCGGCCTGCAGGGGGTCTAAATGGGCTTCGAGGGCCGCAGTGTTGGCATTCTTGGCAACCGGCGGATCCTGGTGCAACGCCAATAGTCTTGTGACCGATTCGCGGTCTTTTTCATAGATGTTGCCGGCAAGGATCAAGGCGATGTCCCCTCCGATTTCCGCAATGAGACGGGCCGCGCCAAAAGGGGACCCCATGCCGTTGCCGACGATGAATCTTTTGCCGGCAAAGACCCGTTTCACCCGGGTGCGCAGGGTTTCCAGATTTTCTTCAGCCCGGTCGAGGACCTCTGTATAAGGCGTCCCCGTGACCCGGGAAAGCGCTCCATAGGCGGCTGCTATGCCGGTCCAGGATGGATCGGGCGACAAATCGACAAAAGGAATGCCAAAATCCTGCTCCAGCCGGCGGGCCAGATTGAGGGCCGCCGCATCGCTGACCAGGATAAACGATGACGTGCCGATGCGGCCGATGGCCTCCCAGTCGGTATTGCAGGGAAATTCGGCCGTCAGGGTGTACCCGTCCGCCAGGAGCCTCCGGACGATGCTGTTTTCCCTTACCCCCTGAAACCGGGGACCCAATACGGAAAAGCTGCCCGGGACCGGCCTGGCGGGGGAGAGCAGATGGGATACGGCGGCGAGCGCCTTTTCCACCCCCTCGATATAATCGGCCGTTTTGAAATTTTCGGTCCGGATGACGGCGATGGGCGTCCGGCATTCCGGTCTGACTTCCTCGACAACGCCTTCGACATCCTCGCCGATCAGCTCGATCACACAGGAAGTGATCACCACAATCATCTTGGTTTCGGCATCCTGATCCAGTTGTAAAAGAATCGATTTGAGAGCATCCCCGCAGCCGTAAATCACATCTGGTTCTTCCAGTACGCAACTGAAAACACGGGCCCCCCGCCGGGCGGAAGGTGCAAAATTTTTCATGGTCTTGTAGGCATAAAAACCGCAATCGGCCAGACCGACCACCAGCATGGTGACCCCGGCGATCGGTTCCAGGGTCAGATGGGCCCCGAAAAGGGGGCAGTGCCCTCCGGGATAAATGCAGGACTGAAGTTCGTGAATATCGGTTCCATCCGCTATCTGGGACAGCCTTTTGAGCGGCATCTCATCTCCCCGTCGCTTGGGCGTCCGCACCCATTATCCTGGCGGCAAGCGCCATGAAAACCGCGCTGATGGCCGAGCGGCTGTCGCCCTCGATCACCGTTTTATTGGCCTGCTCCCATTTGTTGATTTCCTCATCGCGCGGAATATGCGCAAGCAGCGGGACCGCCAGCGTCTCGCACAGATCTTGGACGATTTCTTTCTCGCGGGGAACATTTTTGGCGTTGAGGATGATACCGCCGAGCCGGGCGTAATTTCTCTGCTTGAACTGATCAATGGCCAGGGCGATATTGCGGGCGGCGTAGAGGGCCATTTTTTCACCCGAGGTCACGATGTAGACCTCTTCGGCGTAGCCGTCGCGGATCGGCATGGCGAATCCGCCGCAGACAACGTCCCCGAGCACATCATAAATCACGTAATCGGGTTGAAACCGGGTGAAGGCCCCCTTTTTTTCCAGAAAATCAAAGGCCGTGATGATGCCCCGCCCGGCGCACCCCAACCCGGGGGTGGGCCCGCCGCATTCGGCGCAGTAAATGCCGTTAAAACCCCTGGATACGACGCTGTCCAGGGATACGTCCCTTTTGGTGCGCAGATGTTCCAGAATGGGGGTAACGCTCCGGCCGCCGGTCAGATTGATGGTCGAATCGGCCTTTGGATCACAGCCGACCTGCATGACCCTGCGGCCCCTGAGGGAAATGGCGGCGGAAAGATTGGCCGAAACGGTGGATTTTCCGATGCCGCCCTTTCCGTAAACAGCGATTTTTTTCATATGGCATCCTCTACAATCAGTATTTTGCGGCCCTTTTTGTCCACAAACCCGATCTCTATCCCGTAGACCTTGCGGATATTCTCCCTTGCCATGACCGCATCCGGCGGGCCGAAGGCGACCGCCCGGCCTTTATCCAGCAAAAGGATGCGATCACAGTAGCGCATGGCCATGTCGAGATCGTGAATGGCGACCACGGCGGCATGCCCTTTTGGGCGCACGATGTCTTTTATCAGCCGGAGGGTTTCCAGCTGATAGCGTATATCCAGGTTGCTGGTCGGTTCATCCAGCAGCATGATTTGCGCCCGGGAGGCGATCATCCGGGCGATCACCACCTTCTGCTGTTCGCCGCCGCTGAGGGATTCGAAATCCCGCAGGGCCATGTCTTCCATATGGAGCCGCTGCAATGCCTGCAACGCCTGCCGGGCCTGTTTCATGGCGGCCGCCTGGTACCAGGTTTTTCCCAGTCCGGTCATCACGAGTTCCAGGACCTTGCAGGGAAATGCGGCCTGATGCTTCTGGGGCACGTATCCGACGAGCTTTGCAATCTCCTTGCGCGAATAGGCTTCGACCGGCCGGCCCTTCAGATGGATCCGGCCCTTGGGGGGCGTCAGGATCCGGTTCAGGCACCGGATCAAGGTCGATTTCCCGGCGCCGTTGGGGCCGATGACGCCCAGAATCTCCCCGCCGGACACGCTGAAGGTAATCCGTTGCAGAATCGGCGTATGCTTGCCGTAGGAAAAAGACAGATCGTTTACGCGTATCACGCCGCCACCTATCGCAGTTTTCTGAAGATGACGAAAAGAAACAGCGGCACCCCCATGTAGGCCGTCACCACCCCGACCGGAATCTCCACCGGGGCGATGATGTTGGCGGCGAACAGATCGGCGCCTGCCAGCAGCAATGCACCCAGAAGCCCCGACATGGGAATCAGGTACTGGTTGTCGCCGCCAATGAGGAGCCTGCAGATATGGGGGGCCACAAGGCCGATAAACCCGATGGTGCCGACAAAACAGACGATCGTGGCGGTCAACAGAACGCTGAGCAGCAAAGTAAAAAGCCGGATCCGTTTGACATGGATTCCCATGCTGAGGGCGGTTTCATCGCCGAAGGAAAGCAGATTCAAGTCCCAGGCCCGGCTGAATATCAAGACGAATGAAACCGCCAGAACGGCACCGATCAACTTGATCTTCGTCCAGTCGGCCAGACCAAGGGAGCCGACCATCCAGAACACGACACTTTTTACTGCCTCGTCCTCGGCAAAGTACTGGATCAGCGTGGTGGTGGCCGAGAAAAAAAACATCAAAGCGATGCCTGTAAGAATCATGAATACCGGCGAGGCGTTGTGCCGGGCAGAAATGGCCAGGATCAGCAAGGCACCTGCGAGTGATCCGGCAAAAGCATTGGCAACGATGCCGTAAGCGCCCGGCAGGATCGACAGATTCAGGGCGATCGCAAGCGTGGCGCCGAAGGAGGCCCCCGACGAAATGCCCAGGGTGTAGGGCGAGGCCATGGGGTTTCGCAAGATGCCCTGCATCACACAGCCGGCAATGCCCAGGCCGCAGCCCGAGAGCAGGCCCATGATGATCCGGGGCAGGCGGATATTGAGAATGATATGCTCGGTCAGTTCGGGAAGCCCGGTGGGTTCCCGCCACAGGTGCCTGGTGATGACGCGGTAGATTTCTGAAATGGGGATTTCAAATACACCGAAAGCCGTTGCGAACCCGACAAAAAACAAAACACAAAAGACCAGGCCCCAGATGGAGATCTGCCGCACAACCAAAGATCGATGGTAACCCCGTAGGATTGCCTTGTTTTTTATTGCGCAAGCATCTGAAAAAACGGTTTGGTCCATGACCAATTACCAGGTTTTGTAAACAGGGCGCGCCGTTATTTCCCATGTGTATAGCCCCGGGGCGCCATAGAGAAATTCGAGCATGCGGTTTGCCCTGTCTTCGACACTGACATCCTGAAAAAATTCGGGATAGACGGCTTTGGCGATATACCAGGTTTCGGCTGCGCAAAAGGCCGCATCATAGCCGATCCTGCCGTCGCGGATAAAAAAAACATCGTCGTTTTTCACGGCTTTGAGCAAACCAAGGGTTTTGTCCCGGCGCATCTCATCGATCATGCCGGAAAGATGGGGCCAATACTGGACGAATATGACATCCGGATTCCATTTGAGCACCTGTTCCAGCTGGATCTCCCCGAAAAAAGGCTTCTCGCCGGCAAAAGGCATCACCGCCCCTGCCATCAGGATGGGGCTGTAGGCGGAGCTGGCCCGGTTTAATTTTCCGGAACAAAACCACGCGCTGCGTTTTTCTTTTTCAGCGAGCATGCCCGTTCCGGCACCGATGGCCGCAAACTCCTGTTCACAAAAATCAATGATGCTGCGGGCCCGTTCAACCTTTCCGAAAACATACCCCATCGTGAGCCAGTTTTCGTAAGGGCCGTTGTCAACGGCGTAATCCGCCCCGTTCATGTTGATGGTGGGCTGGAACACAACGGGGCAGCGCGAGATCTGTTTCAATATCTTGGCCCGATCCGGCTTGACCCGGCCGGCAAGGATCATATCCGCATCAAGGGATGCCAGGACCTCCTTGTTGGGTTCCGCGGCGGTGCCGATGCTGGTAAGCGTCCCCAGGCCGGGACAGGCCTGGAGAAAGGCGAGTTGCCCGGAATATCGCGACCCCTTGACCGTGTAGGCATCAATGCCCACAAGGGTGTCCTGAGCCCTGAGCTGAATGAGGGTGCGGGTGGCCCATGGCGCCATGGAAACCACCCGCTTGACAGGCATATCAATCGTCATCTGCGTCCCGGAGGAATCGATGAGGGTTATGCTTTCCGGGTTGCCGTCGAGCAGGCGCTGGATCTGGGCCAGATCGTCTGCGTCGATAACACCGTTGCCATCGGCATCGGCGTATTTTGTGGGCGCGGCCGACCCTTCAATCACAGCCCTCACGTAGTCCCGGTCCCGCGTATCAATGGTCCAGTTCATGTCGGCATTTCCGAAAATATCCAAGACAAAGGCAAAATCGGCCGCCTTGCCCTGCCGGTGGCTTTCCGGCCCGTTGGGGTTCGCCCACAGCGGGGTGCAAAAAAACGGTAGGCAGAGCAGCGGGAAAACAAGACCGATGATACGTTTCATGACGGCGCCTCTATTATTTTGAACCGGATCTTGAAGGGTTAGAACGACCGCTCATAGGTCAGCAACAGGTTGCGCGCTTCCAGAACAGAGCCGCCGCCGGAACTGATGTAGTCATCCCTGTCGAGCAGGTTGTTGATGTGCAGCCGGAGCGTGTCCTTGGCGCTCAGATCCAAACTGGCGTTAAGACTGACATCCCACATGGGGTCGGTGTCCTCGCTGCGCATGGCGTTGTGATTGACCACGAGGCTGCACATGCCGCGGTCCAGCCACCTGTAGCCGATGTTGAGATGCATGCCGAGCTGGTGTTCCGTATCCTCCCAGTCATCGCTTCCGGCCGCCTTCTGTTTCGGGTCCATATAGGCAAGACCCGCGCCGTAAAACAGGCCTTTGGGCGCCTTGTGCTCATAGCTCAATTCAGCGCCCGTATTCTTGAATTTGGAGGCGTTTAGATAGATCGTCTCCCCGGAGCTTGTCTTGCTGCTGTAAATCCGGTCATCGATTTCCATGTGGTAAAGCGCCAGTTTCAACATGTCGGCCCTGGTGATCTGCTTTTTCCAGCCGATCTCGTATGTCCAGCCGATCTCGGCGTCCAAATCTTCATTGGGCACCTGGGTTGCCGAATAGCCGTAAATCTGCGAAAGGTTGGGCTCCCTCAGGGATTTGTTCACATTCAGATATACGCTGCCGGTTTCTCCGAAGCCTTGCAGAATCTGCAGTTGCGGGCAAAAGACATTATCCGATGTATCGCTGAAGACCTCGCGTGCCCCGAGCATCAGCTTTGTCGCCGAAAACAGGTCGGTTTCCGTTAAAACGAATAGCGCCCCCTTGTCCCTGGTGTTGTCGATCCATTCGTCGCCACTGAGGCGGCTGGACTTCTCATGGTCGTAATTTCCCCCTGCCGTTACGGCCAGTTTTGAAAACTGCCATTTATCCTGGATATCAACACCATAATAGCGGCCCTTTTGCTTGCCGGAAGGATTGACATATTCCCATTTCCGTGACTGGCCGTAGAAAAGCACCCGAAGATCATCCCAGGTGAAACTGGCCTGGCCGATGTCGTAGACCTGCTCGTTTTCCCAGGGGTCCCCTTTGACGGTGTCCGTGTCCGGCCAATATTTGGAAGATTCGGATTCTTTTTGGCTATGCAGGTACATAAGATTGATATGTTCGTTCAATTCGTAATTCAGATTGACATTCGTCCTTTCCAACTCCTCGCCACGGTATTCCGTGCTCGAGGACTTATAAGTGGTCCCGTAATTCTCTTTGCGGTAATGGTCGACGGCAACGGAAAATCCAGACTTTTTGACAAAGGCGCCGCCTTGCAGCTGGCCGTTGTTACCGGCGCCCACCGAGACGTGATTGGCATCATCTTTTTTGGTGATGATGTTGACCACACCGGTGGTGGCGTCACTGCCATATAAAACCGCAGAGCCGCCTTTGACGATTTCCACCCGCTCGACCCCCGAAGTGGCAATGCTCCCCAACTGAAAGTATCCTTCATTGGCCAGCGGGATCCCGTTTATCATGATGGTCAAATAGCCCGTGATGCCCCTCAAACCGGGCAGCCCATTGCCGGATGGGGATTGGGAAACCACAAAATCCGGTATGTTCTCGATGACCTCCAATACCGTCTGGGCGCCCATTTCGACGATTTCCTGATGGGTAAAAACCTGGGTTGCCGCCGCGATGTCCAGATCCCTTTTCTCATCTCGTGTCGCCGTCACGATCATGGGATCCAACACGTCCGAAACCGGCTGTTCCTTTTCTTGCGCCTGGACATTGCCCGCCAAGATCAGCGCACCCAATACCAGCCCGACGACCAATTGCCTTTTGCTTGATTTCATCACCGCTCTCACTCCTCCATGGTTCCCGGGCCCTCGGCGAAGCCAAGGTCCCGGATTAAAAAATGATACGCAATACATCCGGCATCACACCGCAACCGGACCCCTTGAAAGCAGGCCGGCTTGCCGGGGCGCGCCCCCACCGAGCGCCGAAAATCTACGGGGAGGCCGGCACCGGCTTCGGGCAGGAGGGCTTTTGCGAGAGCTTCGAACAAAAAAAATCCCCGAACCTTATGATAAGGTTCGGGGATTCCCAGTTTTTCCACGAATCACTTGCTGCCGCTGACCCCCTCTTGCCACGAAGGAAAACCAGCCATCATTCTTCAGACAGGTCTTCTGACTTCTGGATCAGCCTACTCGTTGCGCCTTCCCGACAGCTTTTTTAGCGTTTCTTGCCTCTGCTAAAGCCGTCAGTGGCATAACCCAGCAACTTTCGTCCCCAGTTACAGCGGCGGGCCCGTCCCGGAATTTCACCGGGTTCCCTTACAAGCTTTTTCAAGCATCTGAAAAAATAAAAAATATATTGTCGCTTCGGATTTTATTTAAAGCTTCGTCCCCCTTTGAGATGTCATTCCGAGCAGTTCGCTCTCCCTGTCGATCCACCTAAATGGCGGAGGCACTCTAACCTTCCGGCCGTCTGTCTGTCAAGAACCATCGTTTCCCTGCGAAACGCCGATTCAGCAGCGAAAGCACCGGCAAGCCGCCGTCCCTGATCGGCATTATGGTGGCTGCAGCGGCTTGACTTGGGCCCTGGCTTATCGTATATCGTCGTTTTACGATAAAAGGAGGAAGGATGCCAGACCATCGATATGACGGCGGTTCCGCAGCGGTCCTGCCCCCCCTGGAGCCGGAAACCTTCACCGCCCTGTGCAAGGCGCTGGGACATCCGGCGCGGCTGCGCATCGTGGCCTTTCTGCGGCAGGAGAACCGGTGCATCTGCGGCCGGATCGTCGATATCCTGCCCCTGGCCCAGTCCACCGTCAGCCAGCATCTCAAGATTCTCAAGGCGTCCGGGTTGATCCGCGGCCAGGTGGATGGTCCGCGCATCTGCTATTGCCTCGACCTGGATCTGCTGGAACGGTTCAAAGAGGCGGTCCAGGCCCTGTAACCGCCACGCCGCCCGACACGGAAAATAACTCATGGATACGACGCCTTTTCCCATCTGCCCGCCGCAATCCCCCAAGGGGGGCTGCACCCCCGCGCCGTCCACCGGATGCTGCGGCGGTGGCCTGCCGCCGGACGGCGATCCGCACGCCCGGCCGGGTTACCGGCGCTGCCGCTTTGTAGCCGGCTTCCTGCAAACCGCTGCGGGGCCGGTGCCGGTCGTCAGAACGGCCGCGGACCGTCATGATCGGGCCGGCAGCCTCGGCGTGCGCCTGGGGATCGACCGCGACCGCTACACGGTGGCCCCCGGCCTGTATGCTGCGGGCCGGCCGGACCCCGCTTCCCGGTTCTGGTCACGGCCAATTACAAGCTGAGTTTCGACCGCTTGCGCCGGGAGCTGGAAGGAACGGATGCCTGGATTCTGGTCCTCGACACCGGGGGGGTCAACGTCTGGTGTGCGGCCGGTAAAGGGACTTTTTCGACGGCCGAGGTGATCCGCCGGGTCGCTGCCAGCGCACTGGCCCAGGTGGTCGCTCACCGGCGGTTGATCCTGCCTCAGCTCGGCGCCACAGGAGTCTGCGCCCAGGAGGTGAAACGGGGATGCGGGTTCGAAGTGGTCTGGGGACCGGTGCGCGCGGCGGACATCAGCGCTTTTCTGGCCGCCGGCATGAAGGCCACGCCGGCGATGCGCCGGGTGACCTTCACCCTGGGCGAAAGGCTTGTGCTGATCCCCGTGGAGCTGAGTTTTCTGCCCAAACCGGCCTTTTGGACGGCCGTGGGGATTTATCTTCTCTCAGGCCTGGGGCCAGGATTCTTCAGCGCTGCGGCCGCATGGCAACGCGGCGGTCTGGCCCTGGCGGCCTGTGCAGTCGCCGTGGCGGCCGGAACGGTGGCCACGCCGGCCCTGCTGCCTTGGATCCCGGGGACCGCCTTCGCTTTCAAGGGGGCCGCGGCCGGCCTGGTGGCAGGCGCGGCCTGGGTCTGGGCCGCAGGCCTGGAACTGCCGGGCCTGGCCGCAGCGGCGCTGGTACTGGCCACCACGGCCCTGAGTTCCTTTTTGGCCATGAACTTTACCGGTTCGACCCCCTTCACGTCGCCGTCAGGCGTGGAGCGGGAGATGCGGCGGGCCATCCCCCTGC
>CAXXWC010000012.1:0-23316 GCA_963668645.2 Desulfobacterales bacterium | reverse complement strand
TAGGTCATGGTCTGGTCCGATATCATCCGGATGGATCGCCCGCCGCCGTTGGCAGGTGCCGGCGGCGGGCGATCATTGCCGTCGGTTAGCTGGGACGGGAAAAGCTGCGCCCGGCATAGGTGGCCGTAGCGCCGAGTTCCTCTTCGATTTGCAGCAACCGGTTGTGCTTGGCGGTGCGCTCACCGCGGATTGGCATACCGGTCTTGATCTGGCCGCTGTTGAGGGCCACCACCAGGTCCGAGATGATCGGGTCTTCGGTCTCACCGGAGCGCTCGGACACCTGAACTCCGTAGTTGTGGCGGTAGGCGAATTCCGCCGCATCCAGGGCTTCGGAAAGCGATCCGATCTGGTTGACCTTGAAGAGCATGGCGTTGGCCGCGTTGTTTTCCCACGCCCATGCGCAGGCGTTTGACGTTGGTCACGAACAGGTCGTCGCCCACGATCTGGGTGTCGAGTTCCCGGGTAAGAATCGAAAAACCCCTCGAAATCTTCTTCTTGCAGGGGGTCTTCCATCGAGGCGATGGGGTACTTGGCCGAGACCTGTTTGTACAGGTCGATGAGCGCGTCACGATCGTACTGTTTGCCGTCAAGTTCGTAGAGACCGGTTTTGGGGTCGAACCATGAATTGGCGGCCATGTCCCATGGCGTAGACCACATCATCGGTGTAACCGGCCTGCTCTACGGCCTTGGCAAGGAACTCGAACGGTTCCCAGATACCGGCGCATCGGCGTGGCGAATCCGCCTTCGTCACCCGTATTGGTGGCCAGAATACCGTACTTGGCCACCACCAGGTCCCTGAGGTACTCGTTGATCTCGGTGGTCATCTGCAGGGCCTGGGCATAGGAGCGCGCACCGACCGGCATGATGATAAACTCCTGGATCTCCAGTTCGTTGGCCGTCAGCTTGCCGCCGTTTAAAAAGTTCATCAGCGGCACGGGCAGCACGTGGGCGGTGGGGGTTAAGATAGCGGTAGAGCGGAAGGCCGCAGGCGCTGGCCGCAGCCCGGGCTACCGCCAGCGAAACACCGAGGATGGCGTTGGCGCCCAAACGGTCCTTGTTCGGGGTGCCGTCCAGCTCGATCATGGTCAGGTCGATCTTGCGCTGGTCGGTGACATCCATGCCGACCAGGGCCTTGGCGATTTCGTCGCTGACGTTGGCCACGGCCTTTAACACGCCTAACCCGCGGTAGCGCTTCGGATCGCCGTCCAGCAGCACATGAGCCTCGTTGCTGCCGGTAGAACGGCCGGCCGGGACGTCGGCCCGGCCCATCAGGCGCCCATCCACCCAGACATCGGCCTGGACGGTGGGCCATCCCCTGCAGTCAATGATTTCCCGGGCCGTGATGCCGCTAATGCGTTTCGTACTCATTGAAAAATCTCCTTAAGGTTCTGGTTTTGCTTTGGCCGCCTTTTTCAGTGAAGTCGAGGCGGCGCAAGATCCCTGGTCGGGCCGGTATCTCCATTTTTTCCGAAATGCGCGCACCGGCCGCCATGGTGGTCTTGATGATGGCGTCGAGTTGGCCCCTGTCGAGGCGATACAGCGGTCCGCAGACGCACAGGCTGGCAATGACTTGGTTGCCTGCCTGGCGCACGGGCGCCACCACCGAGAAGGCGCCCGGTTCCCTTTCTTCCATGCTGACGGCGAAACCTTGGTGGCGAATGGTCTCCAGCCTGGCTTCCAGCGCCACCGGATCCGTGATCGTCTTGGGGGTGTAACCCTTCAGGGTGACGTTTTTCCAGAAGCGCCCGCCGCTCTGCTTCACCCATGTAGGCCAGCAGCATTTGACCGGAGGCGCCGGTGTGCAGCGGCAGGCGCCCGCCTACACGGCCGACCATGGCGATGGCGTGCCGGCTCTCAACCCGCTCGATGCGCGTGCGGTGGTTGCCGGTGACCACGTACAGGGAGACTTCCTCACCGGTCTCGTCGCGCAGCTGCTCCATTACCGGTCGGGCCGAGGTGACCAGGCTGTTCTGGATCTTGTTGATCAGTCCCCACAGATAGATACGGCAACCGAACTGATAGCGGCCGTACCCTTCGGTCTTTTCCACCACCGCGTGGGCTTCGAGGGTGCTCAATATCCGCGAGACCGTGCTGGGGGTGAATCCGGTGAGGCGGCTGATTTCACCAACGCCGAGAATCGGCTCTTCCTGGCTGAAGCAGTTGAGGATCTGAATGGCTTTGTCTACTGAACCGATCATTAGGTCTTCCTCCAGTAATTGCATAATACGCAATTACTATCGCATAAAACGCAATTTAATAGGGTTTGTGCCTTATGTCAAGAAATTTTGTATCATACGGATTAACGTTGCACAATACGCAATTTTAAAATGACACCCGTTGCCCCGTATCGAGCCGACCCGGCCGCCGTTACCTCGCGTAAGGCAACAGGGGACCCTGACCGTCGTGGTTGTGTCCGCCGCTCGTACGTGCCAACTCAACTCCCGGGCCGTCTGAACCGCGACACCGGATCCGGTCGTTTGCACGCAACGCCGTGGTTTTTCCCAGGACCGCGGTTTTCCGATCGAAGCCTTTTTGGGGGGAGGCCGACAGATCTTGGATCCGCCGAGAATTGCTCGCCGACAATCGCCCGAGGGTTGATTCTTCTGGAGAACTTGGTGTAGGCCTTTGGAGCAGTCCCGGAAAAGAGGCCGGGGCGGTTTCCGGGAGGCGCTTGATGGCGGGCCAGTCCCTGCATCCTAACCATGGCAAGAAAAGCGGTCATAAGGGCGAAACTGTCCTGCTGGCCTGCCATACCATTCGCATGGAAATCGAAAAGGCGGCCCGGGAAACCGGCTGCCATTATCCGGCGGTCTGGATCGAGTCGGGACTGCACCTGCAGCCCGAGTCGCTGCGCGGCCGGATCCAGGAGGAACTGGACCGGTTGAACCATGCCGGCCGGGTCCTGCTGGGCTTCGGTTTTTGCGGCAATGCCGTGGTGGGGCTGGTCAGCGGCGATTTCGAGCTGGTCGTGCCCAGGGTTGACGACTGCATCACGCTGCTGCTCGGTTCCAAGGAACGCCGTGAGCAGTGCCTTAAAGACGGCGGGGTCTATTTTCTCACCCAGGGATGGCTCGATGACGAGCTGAACATATGGAAGGAATACCAGGCGACCCTGGCGCGCTTCGGGCCTGAACGCACCGACCGGGTCTACCGCCGGATGCTGGCCCATTACCGGTATCTGGGTCTGATCGACAGCGGGGCCTACGATCTTGTGGCGCTGCTGCCCCGGGTGCGCGAGATCGCCGCCCGGTTGCATCTCGAGGCCCGGGTGCTTCCTGGTTCGGACGCCTGGTTGAAACGGCTGCTCACCGGTCCCTGGCACGGGGACGGCTTTGTGATCATCCCACCGCACACCCGGGTGGACCTGGCGCTTCTCGGCTTCGATGCGGGTACACCCGCACCGTTGCTGCAGGCCTATCCCTAATCCTTAACCGGCGTTTCCGTTCTGATGCCCCGAACCGGCCTGTCAGGTGGACGGCTCGTCGTCTTGGGCTGCAGCCTGGGCACGGCACTGGGCTTCCACCAGGCGCTGGCACAGCTTGACCGCCGACCATGCGTCCGGATCCCAGTAATCGGCCCCGGAGGCGGAAAAGACCATCTGGTCCATCTGGCCGCCACCCACCAGGATGATCGGCCGGTCCAGCCCCTCGCCCCGATCGGCCTCCTTGATCAGTTGGACCAGTTCCCGGATGCGGGCGAAGCTGCTGGTGATCAGGGCGGAAACACCGATCAGGTGGGGCCTGAAGGTGCGGGCCTGTTTGAGAAATTCCTCCGGCGGGACGTCGACGCCGAGGTCCAGCACCGTAAAACCGTGGCACTCGAGCAGATCCTTGAAGATGTTCTTGCCGATGTCATGGATATCGCCGGCGATGGTGCCTAAAAGGACCCGGCCCTGGTGGCCCGGTGCCTGCCGGGATACCAAGACGGAGCGCAGTAGCTCCACGGTCTGGCGCATGATCTCCCCGGCCAGGATCAATCCGGCGATGAAGTATTCCCCCTCCTGGTAGCGCAACCCCACCAGGCGCATCCCCTGCTGGCAAGCGTTCAGGATGTCCGCCGGCGGCACCCCGTCAAGGATGAGGCGGCTGATTTGCTCGAGGGCCGCCGTTTCCTGAAGCCGGCTCACCAGTTCGGCGAGTTGTTCCAGGTGCCTTTCTGTCCGGTTGTCTGTTTGGCTCACCGCCGCCTCCCGGGCCGTCAATCTTCTTCCCAGAGTCCCAGCCGGGTTTCGAGGCGAATCACCTCCGGAGGGGCGCTGAACCAGCCGCAGCCCACCGGGATGTCGCCGAAATCGTAGAAAACGTAGGAAATGCGAAATACGCTCGTTCCCTGCGGTCGTTCCAGGGCGGCGGCCTCCATGGCGCCAAGGGCCGTGGGGACAAGCTCCAGCCTTCCTTTCTTGACCATCCGCTGGCCTTGGGGGCTGAAAAGATCCGACAGGGGACCGAGTTCCAGTTCGGCTTCCACCACCGGCCGCTTCGGATCGCAGCGGATGCGCCCTTCGTGAAAGATCACCGGACGTCCCTCGCGCAGCAGGAGCCGCCGGATCAGGATCACCCGGGCCTCGGGTGGCAGGGACAGGGCCGCTGCGGTTTCCAGACCCGCCTGTTCGAGGGCGATCTCCAGCACCTTGACCTGGGTGCGGTTTGAATCGAGAAAGATTTCGCGCAGGCTGTCCAGATCGAAACGCGAACCGGTCAGATCGATCGGCTTGACATAGGTGCCCGATCCCTGGACCCGCTTGAGCAGGCCTTGGCCGGCCAGAAGGTTGATGGCCTGGCGCACGGTCATGGGAGAGATTCCGTGCTGCCGGCTGATTTCCGCTTCGGAGGGGATCTTCTCGCCGGGAGGATAGACGCCCTCGGCGATCTGGCGGCGCAAAATGGCGGCCAGTTGGGCATAGGCCGGCTCGAAACGGTCTTTATCGATGATGTTGGTCATTTGCTGGTCGACTCCCACAGATTGCTGCGGCAGATGATGGCACGGAGAAGTGATTTTCGCAAGTTAAAACAGATAGTCCTCTATCTGATTAAGTTTAAAATAAATATATTAATGATAATTTAACTAATATTTCAATATGATAAGAATATACTCCCATCGGGATAAGATCTTGACACTCATCAATAAGTCATATATAAGAATAGAGCACATGGGGCATATGGATGACTCGGGTGAAGCGCCCGACAGATGAAAGGCGAGCAGTATGATCATCATCGGTGAAAAGATTAACGGCACCCGCAAGCGCGTGGCCCAGGCGATCCGGGAACGGGACGCCGGTTTTATCCGTGAGCTGGCCCGGCGTCAGTTCGAGGCCGGTGCCGCCTACCTCGACATCAACGCCGGCACCCACCCCGACCGTGAGCCCGAAGACATGATCTGGCTGGTGGAAAATGTACAGACCGCCGCACCCGGTGCGATCCTGTGTCTGGACAGCGCCAATCACGAGGCGCTGCGGGCCGGGATCGAGAAGGCCGGGCACCGGCCGATGCTCAATTCGCTAAGCGGGGAGCAGTTCCGCATCGACGGGGTTCTGCCACTGGCCTGCGAATACAGCACCGAGCTGATCGTTCTGGCGCTGGACGGCCGCAAGATTCCGGCTACCAGTGAGGGGCGTCTGGATGTGGTGCGCCGCCTGATTCGATTGACACGCGAGCGCGGCCTGCCCGAGGCCAACCTCTATGTGGACCCGCTGGTGATGGCCATCGCCACAGGGACGGAAAACGGCAACCTTTTCTTCGAGACCTGCCGTCGGATCAGACAGGAATTCAGTCAAGTCCATCTGACCTGCGGCCTTTCGAACATCTCTTTCGGCATGCCGCTGCGGCCGATCATCAACCAGGCCTTCATGGTGCTGGCCATCCAGGCGGGCATGGACAGTGCGATCATCGATCCTGAAAACCGGGATTTGCGCGCGATGATGCTGGCCGCCGAAACCCTGTTGGGCCGGGACCGGCACTGTATGACATTCAACCGGGCCTTCCGGGCCGGCAAGATCGGCCCCCTGCCACCGGACTGAGCCGGATCGGCAAGGCCTCCTTTCAATCGAAATGCCTTAGGAGGGCGATGCAATGAAAGATCTGATCAACGCGATGGTTGAAATGAACGAGGAGCAGGTGTCGGCCCTGACCCGCCGCTACCTGGAGCAGGGCGAGGAGCCGCTGAAGGTGTTCGACGCCTACAAACAGGCCATGGTCATCATTGGCAAGCGATTTGAGGAGGGCCTCTATTTTATTCCGGAACTGATTCTGGCCGGCGAGATGATGAAGGCCGGATCCGAGTTGATCAAGCCCTATCTTACCGGGACCGAGGACCAGCGCCAGACCGCCCGGGTCGGCAAGTTTCTGCTCGGTACGGTGGAGGGCGACATCCACGACATCGGCAAGGATATCGTCGCCATGGTCATGGAGATCAACGGCTTCGAGGTCAAGGACCTGGGCGTCGATGTGCCCGCGGGTCGTTTTCTGGAAGTCTTCGAGGAGTTTCAGCCGGATATCGTCGGACTGAGCGGGTTTTTGACCCTGGCCTACGATCCGATGAAGGCGGTGGTCGAGGGGCTCAAGGAAAAGGGCGCCAGAGACAGGGTAAAGGTCATCATTGGCGGCGGACAGGTGGACGATCATGTCTGTGCCTATGTCGGTGCAGACGCCTGGGCCAGGGATGCCGTCAGCGGGGTCAACTATGCCCTGGGGTGGATGAATCCCTAAAACTCAAGGAGACGATGATATGAGCGACATGCAACAACTGTTCGAGGCACGCCAACGGCGCATCAAGGCTGCCGTGGCGCTGGAAGAGCCCGACCGGGTGCCCATCGCCGTGATGTGGGACTTTTTCCCTGCCCGCTGGAAGGGCATTACTATCAAAGAGGCCATGTACGACCATCAGTTGATGTTCGACACCTGGACCGAATGCATGCTGCACTTTCAACCGGACACGGCCGAAAACCCTTATGTCCTGCGCGGCTTCGGCCCGCTGCTGGAGATTCTCGACTTTCAGCACCTCAAGTGGGCCGGCCACGGCCTGGCGGACAACATGTCCTATCAATTCGTCGAGCTTGAGGTGATGAAGGCCGAGGAGTACGACCACTTTCTCTTCGACCCTTCCGATTTTATGGTCCGCCGCTTCTGGCCGCGGGTCAACAAGTCGCTGGCAGCCTTCGAGAAGCTGCCGCCCTTGAATCAGATCATCTCCTATTTCTGGGGGCTGCACAGCAGCGTCGTGCTGCTCACCCCGGAGATGGAAGCCGCCCGCAAGGCCCTGATCGAAGCTGCCGAGGCATCCCGGGAAGTGCTCAAATGGACCGGCGCCTTCGGCCAGAAGATGACCTCCCTCGGGTTTCCGCCGGCTAGCGGCGGTTTTGCCCAGGTCCCCTTCGACACCCTGGGAGACATGTTCCGCGGCACCCGGGGGATCATGATGGATCTGTACCGCCGGCCGGACAAGGTCCTGGCGGCCTGCGAGCGGCTCTTGCCGGTGATGATCGATGCGGCTCTGGGCTCGGTGCAGCGCAGCGGCTGGCCCGTAGTTTTTATCCCGCTGCACAAGGGGCTGGACAACTTCATGTCCGAACAGCAATTTTTAAAGTTCTACTGGCCCCACATGAAGGCACTTTTAGAGGCCCTGATCCGCAACGGCATCACGCCCTGGGTGCTGGTCGAGGGGGTTTGCAACAACCGGCTTAAGCATTTTGCCGACGTGCCGCCGGGCAAGGTTGTCTACCACTTCGAGGCCACGGACATCTTCAAGGCCAAGGAGGTCATGCGCGACCGGTGCTGCATCCGAGGAAATGTTCCGGCCAGTATGCTGGCCACCGGCACCCCGGATCAGGTTCGTGAGTACTGTAAAAAGCTCATTGATATCTGCGGTGCGGGGGGCGGTTTTATCATGGACGCTTCGACCACCCTCAACGACGCCCGGGTGGAAAACGTTCAGGCGATGTTCGATTTCACCCGCGAGCAAGGCGCCTATCACTGAACCGGCCTTGGTCGACAACGGGAAGTCACCGGTGCCTTCCGGCCGGCGTGCCCCGGACCGGTACGATACTAGAAAACCGTCAAACTTCTTCGAGCCAAGGAGGTTCAACGGCTATGTCGAATCTGCAAGCGACGTTGGAAAAATGGTGCTCCGGGGACGGCATCGAATTTGTCGATGCCCAAGCGCGCGACGCATACCGAAAACGGGCGCAACGGGTTGCGGATGTCATTCAGTTGAGGGTTCCGGACAGGGTCCCCATCGTGCCTTCCTTCGGCATGTTCCCGGCGCTGGACAACGGGTACACCTGCGAAGAAGTCATGAACGACTATCAAAAGGCCACCGATGCCTGGCTAAAGACCCTTGCCGATTTCGAACCCGATCTTTATCGGGCTTCCAGCTACGCCTTTCCCTCAAAGGTCTTTACCGCCCTGGACTACAAGCTGCTGAAACTGCCCGGGCGTGACCTTCCGGCCCAAAGCGGGTTCCAGTTCCATGAGAAGGAATTCGTCAGGGCCGATGCGTTTTACGATGCCTTCATCGACGATCCGACCGATTACATGCAGCGCTTCTACCTGCCCAGAGTGTGCGGCAATCTGGAGCCTTTCAAGGCCCTGCCTCCGCTTTCCACCTGGTTCGGCTATTACCTGGGCCTGGTGGGCAACGTGTCTTTTTTCGGCCGCCCGGAGGTCGCCGCGGCCCTCGATGCGCTGCAAAGGGCAGGGGCCGAATCGCTCAAATGGGTTTCACATGTGCGCGAGGAAACGCTCAAGATCGAGTCCATGGGATTTCCGGACATCACCGGCGGCCATGCCGCGGCGCCCTTCGACGTCATCGGTGACTGGTTCCGGGGAACCCAGGGCATCATGATGGACATGTACCGGCACCCGGACAAGCTTTTAAAGGCCATGGAAAGACTGGTGCCCATCCAGATCCGGATGGGTGCCGAGGGGTCCAAACGGGTGGGAAAGCCGGTGGTGTTGCTGATGCTCCACAAGGGGCCACACGGGTTCATGTCCAACGCACAGTTCGAAAAGTTCTACTGGCCTACCCTGAAAGCGGTGATGCTCGGTCTGATCGAAGAAGGGTTGGTGCCGATGCCGCTTTTCGAGGGCAACTATACCTCCAGGCTGGACATCATCAAAGACATACCGCCGGGCAAGGCGATCTACTGGTTCGAGACCGTGGACATCCACAAAGCCAAGGAGGCCTTGGGCGGTCGGGTCTGTTTCAGGGGCAATGTGCCCGGTTCGCTGCTTTATATGGGAAGCACCGAACAGGTCGGACAGTACACCCGCGAGCTGATCGACGTCGTGGGAAAAGACGGCGGCCTGATGGTTGACTGCGGGATCTGGTTCGACCAGGCCAAGCACGAAAATGTCCAGGAGATGGTCAAGGTTACAAAAGAATACGGAATATACGGATGAGATCATCCGATGGGGCAAACGGCCGGCCCGGAAGGGCCGGCCGTTTGCGTTTGGGACTGGGATAGCTCGCCCTGTGTCTCGACAAAGCTCGGCGCACGCCGGCGGCATAATCCGGGTGGGCCTTCTCAAAGTGGCCGAGCTGGCGCTGGACGATCTCGTCCGGCACGCCGTCCATCGCTTCGGCGATGTTGGAAAAAAGCCGCGCCTTCTGCCCCTCGTCGAAAAGGTTAAACAGGGCCCGCGGGGACCGGCGCTCAGGGCGTTCTGGTTGCCGGTGATGGGGGCACCTGCCGAAGTGGTCAACTGTTTTTTCTCCTCCATGATATGCTCCTTTCTGGCTGGATCGGTTCAGGGTTGAGGATCAGGCGCCAGATCGGTTGTCTTCTCCTTGCTTGCCTCTTCTTGACAGTCCGGACAGATCCCGAAAAAATCGAGACGGTGGGTCAGGATTTCAAAGCCGGTCTCGTCGACCAATTCACGGGTCACGTCGGTCAACGAGTCAATATCCGGATCGATGATCCTGCGGAAGAATCGCGGCCAGAGCGAAAGGGGATAACAATATCAATGAAAGGTGAATTCGAGATGTTGAAACAAGATGAGGCGGGTTTCGAAAATCCGGTGAGCGCCATCCTGGCCGAATACGGGGTCATGATCCTCGACGGCGCCTTGGCCACCGAGCTGGAACGGCGGGGCTGCGATCTGAACGATCCGCTCTGGTCGGCGCGGGTTTTGCTCGAGACCCCCGATCTGATCCGCAGGGTGCACGCCGATTATTTTGAAGCAGGAGCCGATTGTGCCATCACCGCCAGCTATCAGGCCTCGATTGACGGCCTGCAGCGCAGGGGACTGAGCCGGGACGAGGCCCTGGAAACCATGCAGCGATCGGTATTCTTGGCGGTCGAAGCGCGCGACGCCTTCTGGGCCGATAGACGAAATCGCGCCGGCCGCCCACGGCCCCTGGTGGCCGCCTCAGTGGGACCATACGGCGCAGCCCTTGCCGACGGTTCGGAATACCGGGGCGACTACGGGATCGACGAGGCGGCCCTGATCGATTTTCACCGGCCGCGCATGGCAGCCCTGGTGGCGGCAGGGGCGGATCTGCTGGCCTGCGAAACGATTCCCTGCCTGGCTGAAGCGCGGGCCCTGGCCAGGCTTTTAACGGAATTTCCGGGCATCTGGGCTTGGTTCAGCTTCAGTGCCAAAGATGGACATTCGACGTGCCGCGGTGAGGCGCTGGCCGAATGCGCCGCCTGGCTTGACGATCATCCCCAGGTGGCGGCAGTGGGGATCAATTGCACGGCTCCGCGGTTTATCCCGGCGCTTATCCGGACCATCGCCCGTGCGACCGGAAAGCCCATCGTGGTCTATCCCAACTCCGGTGAAACGTACAATGTGGCCGAGCGCGCCTGGAAGGGCGAGGCCGATGCTTCGCAATTTGCCGCCATGGCCCGCACCTGGTTTGACTGCGGGGCTCGCATCATCGGGGGGTGCTGCCGCACCACACCGGCCGATATCCGCGCCATCGCCGGCTGGGCGCGCCATACATGAAAGAGACGGCTGGCCAATAGTGTTGGTGGTATGATGATATATAAAAACATTTATATAATTGAAATATTTAGTAAAATTATATTAGTGGGTGGATATTTCCCGTTTTATACATCAGGTGATCATAAATTATGTTGACATGATCTATTTTCTTTGCCATCTGTGACAGACACAAGCGCTTGGTGGTGAAAAAATCTGTTTAGGTCATGGCTGCCCGCGGGGTGGTCTCATCGTGATTACCTTTACATTTGGGAGGTTAGGAGATTGCGCAATGAAAGCTATTAGGAAAACTGAAAAAACCCTGCT
This sequence comes from Desulfobacterales bacterium, assembly GCA_963668645.2. Taxonomy (GTDB): domain Bacteria; phylum Desulfobacterota; class Desulfobacteria; order Desulfobacterales; family UBA2174; genus UBA2174. The sequence goes on along the minus strand of CAXXWC010000012.1, from coordinate 12,070 downwards.
GAGTATTGCCTGTTTAATCCTCTTGCTGGCTCTTCCGAGCTTTGCAGCTGCCAAAACCCAATTAAAATTCGCCCATGAAAACAATACCAGCAGTGCCATTCAACTTCAGGTTGAAATTTTTAAAAACCTGGTTGAACAGAGAACCAACGGAGAAATTGAAATTGTTATCTATCCTGGCGGGACCCTGACATCCAGCCCTGAAGAGCTCATTGAATTCCTTCAGCAAGGGGCCGTGGATTTCAGCCTGACCTCCACAGGGAATGTATCCGGCTTTCTCGAGGACCTTCAGTTTATCAACCTGCCGTTTCTTTTTAAAAACCCGCAACATTTAAAGGCAGGTCTTCAGAGCTATCCCATCCGGAAAATCCTCGATGAGCTCGAAAAGAAAATCGGGGTCCGGGCGGTAGGGCTTTGCGAGGATGGCACCGGAACCTGCATCACGAGCAAAAAACCCATCAAAAGCTTTGAGGATATGAAGGGTTTTAAAATTCGGTGCATGATGAATCCGATCTTCATCGACATGTACAAAGCCTTCGGAGCGGCACCCACGCCCATTGATTGGGGAGAACTTTACACCTCATTGAAAATGAATGCTGTCGAAGGCCAGGACAATGCACCATATCTGAGCTATACAACAGGATTTTTCGAGGCACAGGATTCGGTCGCAATGACTTTCCATTACTGGTCCGGATTTGTCCTGTTAATATCTCCTGCGAGATTGAAGTCTTTGACTCCCGAACAGAGAGAGATTGTCGAAGCGGCTGCAAGAGAGACCTTGGCTTTTCAAGTGGAATGGTGCCATTTGAACGACCAGAAGGTGTTAAAAGCCTTGACCAAAAATGGCAAAACCGTCACCTATCCTGAAATGGGACCGTTTATCAAGGCATCCAAACCGGTATATGATAAATGGTTCAAGAAGTATCCCCACTGGAAAACCTGGTTCGACCAGATCCAGGAGCTGAACCCTGTTGTGGCGGAGCCGAAGGCAGGAATCCCACAGGAGTTGAAATAAATCGTACGCAAAGGCCGGGAGGATTCCTCCCGGCCTTTGAAAACAGGTAAGCTCATGAGAAATTTTATAAATACACTTGCAAACTGGGCATGCCATACGGCAAAGGCAATCTGCCTGCTTTGCATGTTGCTGCTCACGCCCATAATTTTTGTAAACATCATAACTCGGTTCGTGTTCGGCTATTCCATCGCCTGGTCTTCTGAGGTTGCAAGGTATTCTTTTATCTGGATGACCTTCATGGGAATGGCGGTCGCCCTGAAGGACGATTCCCATGCAAAAATCGATTTGCTTATAAAGAAAGCACCCTTGCCGCTTCGAAAATGGATACTGACGGCCGGACATATGATCATCGTTATTTTATCGATTTTTCTAATCGTTGCCGGTTTCAAACAGACGGTTTCGGTCTGGAATGTCGAGGCGGCGTATATGAGATTCTTGTCGATGAGCTGGATGTATTTGTCTATTCCAATATCAGGGGTCTTCATGATGCTGTTTTCAATATCCGGGTTGATGGATCTTCTGGCAAATCAGAACCATGCCTCAGGAGAGTCTAAATGATTTTTGCAATCATAATGATTTTAAGTTTTTTCATCTTTATTGCTATAGGAGTTCCGATCGTCCTGGCATTGCTCGCCTCATCTTTAACATATCTTGTTTTAAATCCGAATCTATCCCTTCTGCTGGTTCCCATTAAGCTGTTCCGGTCCACCGATGCCTTTGTGTTTCTATCTGTCCCTCTGTTTATTCTGGCTGGAAAATTAATGAACATGACCGGGACAACTGCATCATTGATTAATTTCTCCAATATGCTGGTCGGAAGATTAAGAGGCGGTCTGGCCCATGTCAATATCGTCGTGAGCATGTTTTTCGGCGGCTGTACCGGTGCGGCCATTTCCGATACTTCCGCCGTGGGCTCGGCACTGATCCCCTCGATGGAGCAAAATGGATATCCGAAGGATTTCAGTGCAGCCGTGACGGCCGCGTCATCAACAATGGGCCCTATCATTCCGCCTAGTTTGGCTTTTATCTTATATGGCGCGGTCAGTAACATCTCCATAGGGGATCTATTTCTGGCAGGGATCATTCCTGGAATACTTGTCGGTGTTTTTCAAATGTTCGTTGTTGCATATTATGCAAAAAAACTTCAATTCCCGAAACGAGAAAACCGCCTCTCTTTTAGTGAAATTATTGCCATAACAAAAGAGGCAAGTTGGGCCTTGATGCTTCCAGTAATTATTGTCGGAGGAATTTCAACAGGCTTTTGTACACCCACGGAAGCGGCTGCCATCGCAGTTTTTTATTCGCTGTTTGTGGGCATGGCGATTCATCGGAATCTTACTTTTTCGGACATTTTGGCCTCCATGCGCGAAAGCGCAATTGAAAGTGGCGCAATAATGGTCATCGTGGCAGCAGCCGCACTTTTCGGATGGGTGCTGGCGATGGAACAGATTCCAATGAAACTGGCCGAGTTTCTTACTCAGGTCGCAACATCTCCCTGGCAGGTACTGATCCTGATCAATATCGGATTGTTGGTATTGGGTATGTTCATGGACTATGCCCCGGCGGTGATTCTCATTGCGCCGATTCTGCTCCCCCTGTATGCCAAGCTCGGAATGGATCCTCTTCAGGCAGGCGTAATGACCTGTGTGAACCTGATTACCGGCCTGGCTACCCCGCCTGTGGGGTGCTGCCTTTTTGCCGCGTCGGTGATCTCCGGGGAATCGTATGAAAAAATTTGCTTGGCTATTTTGCCCTTCATTTTCATGAATCTTCTGGTGCTCGGGTTGATCACCTATTTCCCTTTTATCACGACCTTTATACCCAGGATCATGTTCGGTCATTAATCGGATATCGAGGTGTGTCCATGAAAATAAAAACAGAATCCGCCCCTGAAAAGGTTGTCAAACAAATCCTTTCCGATATCAGAACCGGAAAGCTTCAGCCTGGAGACAGGCTGCCGAATTACCAGGAGCTGGCCGATCAGTTCGGAGTGGGAAGGTCGTCCATCCGGGAAGCGATTAACGCTTTGGTGGTAATGGACATGCTGACGGCAAAGCAGGGCAAGGGAACCTTCGTCAAAGACCGTATCGAACCACCGGCTTCTTCGGAGGAAATGCAATCCGATATTTTTGAGTCGGCAAATATCTACAACCTTATGGAAATCAGAGAAGTCCTTGAATGCCATGCCGTCAAAAAGGCTGCCAATGTCATCAGTGAAGAACAGATTCTCGTATTGCATGAGGCCTACAAAAGGCTAGAAAAGACTTACAAACAAGTTCATCTTTATTTGCAGGAAGATATCAATTTTCATACGGAAATTGCGCGTGCCGCAAAAAATCCGGACCTCGGCATTATTCTCAAAACAATTCACCTGAAGGTGAATCAAAGAACCTCTGTAATCATGAAAACTTCCTCCACCGAGAATATCAGAAAGGCGATCAATACGGCAAAGGATATTGTTAAGTTTATTGTGTCCGGGGACGGCTTCCGGGCAGAACGGGTCATGCGTGAACACTTAAATATCGCAAAAGAGGCTTTTCTCGTAGCCCTTTTTGAAGAAAATGAATCAAAAATGGTGCCTTCAATGCAGCATATTAAAAGAGAATGACATGCAAAAAATAATCGATAATGCTTGAGAATAATTTTTGATGAGGGGTGTGCGTTTTGTCAAACCGAAAATGCCTTATATTTGATATAAAAAAATATGCCATCCATGACGGTCCTGGCATCAGGACCACTGTTTTTTTTAAAGGCTGTCCTTTGTCGTGCCACTGGTGCCACAATCCGGAAAGCATTTCCAAAATGCAACATCTCATATACAATTCGAAACGCTGCATCGGATGCCGGCAATGTTGTGACGTCTGCCCGGAAAAGGCCTTGGCACATACGCCGAAAGGGATCCATATAGACCGGTCTTTGTGCCGGATATGTGGCCAGTGTGCCGATATCTGTCCCGCAGAGGCTCTGGAGATCCAGGGTAAGTTTTTTTGCGTGTCTGAAGTTGCTGAAATTATCAAAAAAGATCTCATATTCTATGAAAGCTCGCAAGGTGGTGTGACTTTTTCTGGCGGAGAGCCGCTCAGCCAATGGGAAGCACTTCTGGAATTGCTCGAAGCGTGTAAAACCTATGAACTGCATACAACGGTAGATACCAGCGGATTTTCCAAATGGGAGATTCTCGAAAGCGTTGCCCGGCGAACAGACCTGTTTTTGTATGATTTGAAAATGATGGATGAAGACAAGCACAGGCGGTATACGGGCGTATCCAATAAGACGATCTTATCAAACCTTGCGAAACTGTCCGCTGCCAATGCGAATATTGTCATTCGAATCCCTCTGATTCCGGGGATCAATGACGGCGAAAAAGATTTGAAAGAATTCGGTGTCTTTCTGTCCGGACTTCCAGCCGTAAAACAAGTCGATATCCTTCCCTATCACGATTTTCATGCATCCAAATATGATAAACTGGACATCCCTTACAGGATGAGCGGCGCCCCGCTGCTGTCGGAACTTCAGGTGTCCCGCGCCGTGGACAGGCTGCAAGACTACGGATTAACCGTCACCCGAAAATAGTTCCATCCCGGGACTTTCATGACTTTTACAATTCTATTGCTGGAGACACTGGAATGACCGCTAGTCTGTTAATTAAAACCATTGACTCTCACACAGGAGGAGAGCCTACAAGGGTTGTTATAGAGGGCGGACCTGAGCTGGGGAGTTCGGACCTGGCTCACCGCCGCAAAATTTTCCGTTCGCAATACGACCATATCCGGTCCACGGTAGTCAACGAGCCGAGGGGATCGGACGTTCTGGTGGGGGCCCTGCTGCTTGAGCCGGCAGATCCCCGATGCAGTGCAGGGGTAATTTTCTTTAACAATGTCGGCTATCTTGGTATGTGTGGGCACGGCACGATCGGGGTTGTCAAAACGTTGGCCCACATGAACCGGATAAAGCCTGGGATCCATCTTATCGAAACCCCGGTAGGCATTGTCGAGACGACCCTGCACGAATCCGGAGAAATCACTGTTATCAATGTCCCCAGTTACTTGTATTTAAAGGATGTTGAACTTACTTTGAAAGAATATGGAACCTTGAAAGGCGATGTCGCCTGGGGAGGAAACTGGTTCTTTTTGGTTGAGCACCATGGCCTGAAAGTAGCTTTGGAAAATATTGCCCAGCTTACGGATTGTGCCACAAAAATTCGCAAAGCCCTGATCGAAAATAACGTAGCTGGAGATGACGGGCAACTTATAGACCATATAGAGCTTTTCGGGCCGCCTGGTACAGATGCGGCAGACAGTCGCAATTTTGTCCTATGTCCCGGGAATGCCTATGACCGTTCGCCGTGCGGTACCGGAACCAGTGCCAAAATGGCCTGCCTGTATGAGAGAGGCCTTTTACCCCTTGGCCAGAAATGGCGCCAGGAGAGCATTTTAGGAAGTATTTTTGAAGGCAGTCTGAAAAAAAAGGAAGGCAGGCTTTTTCCCAGTATTAAAGGATCTGCATACATCATCGGAGAAAGCACCCTGATTATAGATCCGTTGGATCCTTTTTGTTTTGGGATTAAAGGGGATTATGAAAGGAAACAGTGAAATGAATCAGAGAATACAAGCGTTGAGAGAAGAATCATTCAAGGCTGTTCCTTCAATTTCGGTTGAAAGAGCCGTTTTAACCACCGAATTTTACCGTGAAAACCTGGGCAAGTGGTCTGTCCCGGTGTTGCGGGCGTTGAATTTCAAGAACTTATGCGAAAGAAAAAAAATCTATATCGGCAAAGGAGAGCTGATTGTCGGTGAGCGTGGTCCTTTCCCGAAGGCAACTTCAACTTTTCCGGAGCTGAATTGCCATTCCGTCCAGGACCTGGAGACGCTGAACAGCCGTCCCATGACATCTTTTAAGATTGCCCCTGAAGACATCCGTGTCTACCGCGAGGAAGTGATCCCCTACTGGAAAGGACGAACCATACGAGACCGGGTATTCGAACATGTCCCCCAAGAATGGAAAGATGCTTACCAGGCCGGTCTTTTCACCGAATTTATGGAGCAACGGGCACCGGGGCATACAACCCTTGACGGTATCATATACCAGAAAGGGATGCTGGATTTTAAAGAAGAGATCAAAGCCAAGCTCGACGATCTCGATTTTATCCATGACCCTCAGGCCTTGGAAAAGGCCGAGGAACTCAAGGCGATGGACATTTCCTGTGATGCCGTGATCCTCTTTGCCCGGAGGCATTCCCGGCTGGCGAGGGAAATGGCGGATGCCGAGACCGACGCGCGGAGAAAAGAAGAGCTCGAAAAAATCGCTTATGTGTGCGACAGGATTCCGGCCCATGCGCCCCAAACCATGTGGGAGGCCATCCAGATGTACTGGTTTGTCCACCTGGGAACAATCACCGAGTTGAACGGTTGGGATGCCATGAATCCGGGACATCTGGACCAGCATCTTTACCCCTTTTATGAAAGAGATCTTTCATCGGGGATCATGGATCGTGAAACCGCCAAGGAACTGATCAGTTGCCTGTGGATAAAATTCAACAACCAGCCCGCCCCCCCGAAAGTCGGCGTTACGGCAAAAGAAAGCGGGACGTATAACGATTTTACCAATATCAACTTGGGCGGCCTGACCCGGGACGGAGACGATGGATCCAACGAGATCTCCTATATCATCCTTGAAGTGCTTGACGAACTGAAGCTGCTGCAACCCCAGTGCAATGTCCAGGTCAGTGAAAAAACACCCCATAGAATGTTGAAGGCGGCTTGCAGGGTTATCCGGAAAGGCTACGGGTATCCGTCACTGTTTAATGCCGATGGGGTCGTTCTGGAACAGGTCCGTGCCGGCAAGACCATTGAGGATGCCAGGGAAGGTGGATGCTCCGGATGTATAGAGACGGGCGCATTCGGAAAGGAAGCCTATATCTTGACCGGTTATCTCAACGTGCCCAAGTTGCTGGAGCTTGCTTTGAACAACGGCACGGATCCGATGACCGGAAAGAAAATCAGTATAGAGACCGGCGATCCCAGGGAATTTTCGACCTATGAACATCTGTTTGAAGCGTTTTTAAGACAATTGCAGCATGTGGTTGAGCTGAAAATAAGGGTTAACAACTATATTGAAAGAATGTTCGCCGAAAACGTGCCGGCACCCTTTCTGTCCGTGGTGATCAGTGACTGCATCCAAAAGGGAAAAGATTATTACAACGCAGGCCCGCGCTATAACACCAACTATATTCAATGCTGCGGGATCGGAACGGTAACCGATAGTTTTTCCGCCATTAAAAAGCATGTTTTTGAAAATAAATCCGTTTCGATGGACGACCTGCTCAATGCGCTCAAAAAGAACTTTGATGGCTGCGAACCTTTGAGGATGCGCCTTTGGAATAAGACTCCATTTTTCGGCAATGACGATGATTTTGCCGATAACATCATGAAGCAGATATATGCCTCCCTTTACAATACCATTGAAGGGTATCCCAATACCAAGGGCGGAAGATATCATCTGAACATGCTGTCGACCACCTGTCACGTCTATTTCGGCAAAATGCTGGGTGCCTCCGCAAACGGAAGGTTAGCAGGAATGCCCATGTCCGACGGGACATCGCCATCCCATGGCGCAGACAGGAAAGGCCCCACCGCGGTGATCAAATCGCTGGGAAAAATGGACCAGTCCAAGTCAGGCGGAACGCTTTTAAATCAGCGGTTCCTTCCCCAGGTACTGAAAAGCGAAGAGGACCTGGACAAGCTGGGCCTTCTTGTCCGAAGTTATTTCAAACTCGGAGGGCATCACGTCCAATTTAATGTCGTCGATACCGATACGTTGAAAAATGCCCAGCAGCACCCGGACGATTACCGGGACCTTCTGGTGAGGGTTGCCGGCTACAGCGACTATTTTGTCGATCTTGACCAGCATCACCAGATGGAAATCATTAACCGCACGGCCCATGAAAGTATCTGATCATTCACCAGTACTGATGCGGGGCCGGGTTGGATGTTTTGATCTGGAGAAAATGGCGCATCAGGGGCAAAGGCCGGTCGCCAGCGCAAAACCCTGGGCAAAGCCGGGGTGACCGGCCAGCTCGAGGTAGCGGGCCGCACCGGCCAGCGCGTCCATGTTGCGGCGCTCTTCGAGGCAAAGCAGGGCCCGGATCGCACCGGCCAGGGAAGCGTTGCCGACCTGACGGATTTTGGCCGGAGCGATGGCCGGCAGCAGCCCAAGATCCAAGATGTCCTGGGGGGACACGGCTGTGCCGAAGGCCCCGGCCATGACCACCGTGCCGATTTGCCGCGGGCGGATCTCGGCCTCGGCCAGGAGCAGGTCGATCCCGGTTCGGATGGCGGCCTTGGCGAGCTGCAGTTCGCCGATGTCGCGGCGTGACAGAATCAGGTCGCGGCCGTGGGCGGTGCGGCCGGCCGGTGCCAGCAAGACGTTCTGGCCGTCGATGAAGGGTGCTGTGCGGCTGAAGCGGCCCATCTGGTCGAGAAAGCCATGGCGGCGAAGCGTTGCGACGGCCGAAAAGAGGCCCGATCCGCAGAGACCCGCCGCAGGGCCTCCCCCCACCACATCCAGGAGCAGCGCTTCGCTGCGAATATGCACTTTGAATACGGCTCCGGGCCCGGCACGCATGCCATCGGTGATCCGTGCCCCTTCGAAGGCCGGGCCCGAGGCGGCCGAGCAGCACCACAGGCGGCCGTCCTTTGCCAGGCTGATTTCGGTGTTGGTGCCGATGTCGATGCCCAGGGCCGCACCCTGGCTGTGCATCAAGCCGGTGGCGGCCAGTGCGGCCGTGTGATCCGCGCCGACAAAGCCGGCTATGATCGGCGGAAAAAAGACCTGCGCTCCGGCAGCCAGGTCCAAGCCGGCGGCCTCGGCGGGAAGATCCAGGGCGGTACGCAGAACCGGGCGGTAGGGGCTGCGGCCCAACTCATCGACAGGCAAACCGAGCAGCAGGTGGTGCATGGCGCTGTTGCCGGCGATCACCGCAGCGAAGATGTCCCTTCCAGGACAGAGCGGCGGGCCGGCGACGGAAGACGGGCAGGATGCGGCACGGCACAGATCCTCGGCAAGGGCCTGGACCGCGCCTGCGGCGGTGCGGCGCAGGGCGTCGCGGTCCGTTTCGTCGGCCAGGGCTGCGGCCATGCGGGTCATGATATCCGCCCCGTAGTTCACTTGGGGATTGATGGCGGTCGCGCGGCTCAGGCAGCGGCCGGAGGCCAGGTCCATCAGGGCCGCGGCCACCTTGGTCGTGCCCAGATCCACAGCCAGGCCCAAGACCGGACGGCCGGCGGCAGCCAGGCCCAGAAGGCGATCGTCGCTCCACACAGCCCGGCGCCCGGCACGATTCGGGGTGAAAAGTTCGGCCCAAAGCGCCGGCGGCGGTGGACCAAGTCTGGGGCCGCCGGCAGCGCTTGCGGCCCGGGTGATCTCTTCCCACAAACTTGGCGCCGGCGGGCGGCCCGGGGCCGGGGCGGGCAGATCCGTCACTGAAACGGCCGGCGGGTCTGCCGGCGGCAAGACTTGCAGCACCTCGTCGTCGAATGCGGTCTGGACCTGGGCTTCGACCACCGCCACGCTCATGGATGCCAGAGGCTCCGTCTGGCAGGCCAGGCGGTAGCCGGCCGCCAGGAGCGCCGGGCCAAGAAGGGTTTCTTCGGCGGCCGTGGGCGGGGTTGCGGCTGTTTCGGGCACCGGCCGTACGCGGCACTTGCCGCACCGGCCGGCTCCGCCACAGTCGGCCGCGATGCGGATGCCGGCTTTTCGTGCGATTTCTAGCAAGGAGAAGGGGGCGGAGGCGTCAACTGTCCGTCCCGAAGGCTCGAAGCGGATCTGTGGCCGCGGCGATTGCATCGGGCCGACTGCTGCCGGAAGCGCTTTCAAGGGGCACTCCGGCCCCGCAGCCGCGATTTTCCGGGCATCATCAACTGGCCACCAGCGTCTTGCACAGGGTGACGGCCTCGGCCGCATCGGCCCCGTAACCGTCGGCACCGATCTTTTCGGCAAAGGCCGCGTCCACCGGCGCCCCGCCCACGATGACCTTTACCTGGCCGCGCAGATCGGCAGTCGCCAGGCTCTGGACCACGCGGGCCATCTCGGGCATGGTGGTCGTCAGCAGGGCCGAGAGGCCTAACACGTCCGGGCGCTGTTCGCGCACTGCGGCGATGACCTTTTCCACCGTGGTATCGACCCCCAGATCGACCACCTCGAAGCCGGCCCCTTCGAGCATCATCACCACGAGGTTTTTGCCGATGTCGTGGATGTCGCCCTTGACGGTGCAGATCATGACCGTGCCGCGCCGCACCGCCTCGGTGGAGGCCATCAGGGGCTTGACAACATCGAGCCCCTTTTTCATGGTTACGGCCGCTACGAGCATTTCCGGTACGTAGATTTCTTTTTTGGAAAAGCGCTGGCCGACCACGTCCATGGCGTCGATGAGCGATTCATTGATGATCTGTTCCAGGGGCAGACCGGCCTCGACGGCCTGGCCCACCAGCGCTTCGATCTGCTTGTGGCCGCCGTCGATCACTGCCTGTTTGATGGTTTCCAAAAGCGTGTGCATCTCGATTCGAACCTCCATGGTTCCCAAATAGAGTCTCAGCTCACCGGGGCGCCGGCGGGCTGTTTGTATCCTTCGCTGGCCGCCGCCACGATCGCCTTGAGGTTTTCCAGCGGGGTGGCAAGAGGGATGGCGCACTCCGGCGCGATGATGTTCATCCCGGAGGCCACCGCATAGCGCACCTGCCGGTAAACGTCCTGCGGGGTGCCCTGGTAAAGGACCCGGGTGTTGTTGACGTTGCCGATCAGCGAGATGCGGTCGCCCACCCGGCGTACGGCCTCAGCCGCGTCGACCTGCCATTCCATGTGGTAGGCGTCGATCCCCGAGGCGGCGAACAGTTCGAGCCGGTCGCTGCAGTCGCCGCAGACATGCAGGATCACCGGACCGCAGATCTGGGGGATGAGTTCCTGGTGGATCGGCAGCAGAAGCTTTTCGTAGTGGGTCGAGCTGACCAGACTGCCGGTGGCGTGATCGGCCAGCACCACCGCATCGGCGCCGGCAGCGAACATGGCGTTGGCATAAAGGACCGGCACCGGCATGAGCTGGCGCAGCATGCGCACCACCTTCTCATCCTCGCCCAGGCCGATCTGGAGCAATAGGTTCTGGGTGCCGGCCATGTGGTAGGCCAGGGTCCAGGGGCCCATGACCTTGCCGATGATGGCTGCCTTGCCGCCTACGTGGCGTCGCAGGATCGAGATGGCATCGAGCACTACGCGCATCGATGGTTTTTCCAGGATGTTTTCCGGCACCTGGACATCGGAAAAGTCCTGGTGGGGAAAGTTCTTGGCGTCGGGCATGGTGTTGCGGTCGCCCCAATCCACCGTGCAGCCCAGGGCAGCGGCCTCCTGCTGGACCGAGTACTCGGGCATCACCGTGTCAAAGCCGACGATCTCGTGGCCTGCCAGGGCCAGCTCGGCCATGGCGGCCGTGTCGAGATGAGCTTCGGGGAAGCCGACGCCGGCGGCGTCCATCAGTCCGTGGCAAACGATGGAAGTCGGATTGCCCACCGGCGGCCGGCTGGCGCGCCGGCCGTTGAACAGGGCGGACATGAAGCGGTTGAATCCGGATTCTTTCATGGATGGCTAAGCCTTTCTTAGTCCCTTTGGAAACGGGGCGGTCTTCATTGCTATCACAGGTAGCCGAGCATCCGCGGCACGATCTCGGTGATGATCGGGAAAAAGGTAATCAGGACCAGGACCACGAGTTCGGCCAGTAAAAAAGGCCAGGTGGCCCGCACCACCTGTTCCATTTTCAGGTTGGTGATGCCGCAGACTGTGAAGATGCACTGGCCCAGGGGCGGGGTGATCAGACCGATGTTGAGGTTGACGAGCATGACCATGGCAAAGTGCAGCGGCGCGATGCCCAGGGTCTGGGCCAGGGGGGCCAGGATCGGGGCCAGCAGCACGATGGAGGCCGAAATTTCCATGAACATGCCCACGACAAGCAGCAGCAGGTTGATCATCAGCAGGATCACGTACGGGTTGTCGGTCACCGAGAGGAAAATCCTG
>CAXXWC010000011.1:0-10725 GCA_963668645.2 Desulfobacterales bacterium | reverse complement strand
CATTTCCATGGCCCGGATCTCCTTGGGCGGGAAGAAATTCTCCTCGATCACGCAGAATCCGGTGATGACGGCCTGTCCGGCCGCCGTCGCCACGATCACGGTCAGGCCGCCCTCGGTGTGCACTGGCGTGTGCATGACCCGAATGCCGGGCAGCAGTTCGCCGTCCTCGCGCACGATGCGCAGCTGGCCGTTGGCCTCCACATCTTCGATGTAGTCTTCCAGATAGCGGAAATCCAGCGGATGGGGATCGTGGACGTGGGCGAGTTCTTTTTCATGAACGTAGATGACGGCATTGACGCATTTATAGTCGTTCTCGCAGTGGTCGTTGTGCAGGTGGGTGTGGATCACCACATCGATGGATTCCGGCGTCAGGCCCCAACGTGCCAGGCCCTCCTCGAAGGTATAGATTTTGCCGCCGATGGCCGCTTCCCGGTCCGCTGACTGGATAGGGCTCATCTCGCCGGTGTCCACCAGAATCCGCTGGTCGCCGCCTTCCAGGTACCAGGCGTAGATCGGAATCACATAAGGCTTGCCGTAGTCGTGCTGGTACGTCATCATGCCTTTGTCAAAGGCCTTGGTACCCAGGACGATGGGATGGATCTTGTATTGGGTCATATGGCGTCCTCCCCGGGAGTGAGAAAGCGTTTGCCGTACCATTCGTCCTGCCGGCATATAGGACTGATTGCACCGACACGGCCGACTTGGCGGTATGGTCGTATGTCCTTCCTTTTAAAGCAACTGAAGGGCGGTCGTCAAACCCTGCCTGGGCTGCGCCAACCGCTAAAAGCGCTTTAGCCGTCACCCGACCACGGCTTCAGAAGTCAGTGGATATGAGATTTTTCTTCAATTTTTCGCATTGGACTGCTAAATTCAACCCGTATCACGGCTGACTTCGTCGGCATGCGGTCGACCATCCACATAGGGATGACAAAAACCAACCCAGAGCGACAGTTGCGGGAAAGGGCATTGATGGCGGACAACGAAGGATGGCGTATCGTTCTGATCGACGACGAGGAAGGCATTCGACGCGTAACCCGCATTACCCTCGAGGATGCCGGCTACACGGTTCATACGGCCGACAATGGGGAGAGCGGACTTGCCCTTTGCGCTGAGGTTCATCCCCAGATCGTCATCACCGATGTCCGCATGCCGCGCATGGACGGCCTGACCGTCCTTAAAAAAATCAAACAGACCTATCCCGATACCGAGGTTATCGTGGCCACCGCCTTCGGTGAGATGGACCTCGCCATCCGCGCCCTGCAGCTGGACGCATCGGATTTCATCACCAAGCCCCTGCACAGCGACGCCCTTTCCATCGCTCTGGAACGGGCCAAGGCGCGCTGCAACGACCGCAAGCAGCTCAGGGATTACACCACCTTCCTGGAAGAAGGCTGGAATGATACCACCCGGGAGCTCATTGCGGCCTTTACCTTCCAGAACAGTCTTATTGAAAGCTCCCTGGACGGCATTATCGGCTGCGATGCCGAAGACGTGGTGGTCACCTTCAACCGGAGCGCCGGGGAGATGCTGGGATATGGCAAGGCGGAGGTGCTGCGTCAGGAACGCCTGAGCCGGTTTCTGCTGCCGGAGGATGAAGCGCGCCTTAAAGCGGCCCTGCAGGAAAAGGATCGCGGTGACGGAGGCCGGCTCCCTCTTTTCGAAACCAGCCTGTGCGGTAAAAACGGGCAGCGCATCCCGGTTCAAATGGCGGTAGCGCGTATCGTCATCCCTGAGGAAAGCCCCGGAACCGTGTGCTTCATCCGGGACCTGCGCGAAATCCGACGCCTGGAACGGGAGGTCGAGGATCAGGCCCGCATCCTGCACCAGGATAAAATGATGTCGCTAGGCCGCCTGGCGGCCAGCGTGGTCCACGAAATCAACAATCCCCTGGCCGGCATTCTGAACTACTGCCGTCTGATGCTCCGGATTCTCAAGCGGGGGGAGATTTCCGCCGAACAGCTCGAAAAATTCACCCGCTATCTGGATCTGGTGGAGAAGGAGACCAGCCGCTGCTCCCAGATTGTCTCCGGCCTGCTGACCTTTTCGCGCAAATCGCCGGCCGCCTTCGGCCCGGTGGCAGTGGACGACCTGATGCAGCGTTGCATCCTGCTCTGCCAGCACAAGCTCGAACTGAACAATATCCAGTTAGAGCTGGATATCGCCGCCGGTTTGCCTGCCATCAGAGGCGATCTCAACCAATTGCAGCAATGCATCATCAACCTTGTTTTCAACGCGGCCGACGCCATGCCCCAAGGGGGCTCCTTGACGCTTGCCGCGGCCCGCGGCCAGGCCTCATCGGAGGTTTGCCTGAGGGTGACCGACACCGGCGCCGGCATACCGGAAAAGGACCTGCCCCATATCTTCGAGCCTTTTTATACCACCAAAGACGAGGGCTACGGGGTCGGACTCGGGCTTTCCACCGTCTACGGCATCATTCAAAATCACCAGGGCAGCGTGCAGGTGGACAGCCAGTTGGGCAAGGGCACAACCTTTGTCCTGCGCCTGCCGTCAATCTGAATCCCGGACGGGGAAACACATTTTTCCTTTCGATCCAAGTGTTGCAATGCAACATTATGTTGCGCAACTCCTGCTACACCGCAACGGGTTGTTTTTATCAGGATTGCCTTTGGCATCAATACATTGCATGCCATCTTGACCATCTGACCTGATTTTCCTTTGCACCACCCCTTATTCATACCTATCCTATTGTTTTTATTATTTTTATATCTTCATAAAGATATCTTGGCACATTTTATGCCTAGGTTTCTGCTAAAACATCCGGCGACGCCTATCAGTCCATTTTACAACGTCAGCACATTACCGCCACCACGTTTTATGTCCTTTGCACTTTCGTCGGAGCGTCTTTCAACATAGCAGGTTGCATGACGCACAGTTCGCTTTCAGCGCGTCCGATCCTATTCAAGGGAGTTGCCTTGTCTGCCAGTCGCACCAAAAAGCGGGTCCTGATCGTCGACGATGACAAGAATCAGGCCCTCTTGTTGCGTTCGCTGATGCAGGCCAATGGATACAAACCCTTGCTGGCCGGAAGCAAACCCGAAGGCGTCAAGATGGCCGAGCGGGAAAAACCCAGCTGCATCATCCTGAACTGCATGATGTGCGGCGAAGAGGGCTTCTGCCTCTATCGGCATTTCAAATCCGAGATCGCCTTCCGGGACGTGCCGGTCATCATGCTGTCATCGGTAAGCCGCGATATTCTTTTCCGCTTCCGTTCCCAGGCCGGCGCTTTTGGAGGCCGTGAGGCCCCCGAGCCGGAGGCGTTTCTCCAAACCCCCCCGGATATCGGCGAGTTGGTGGACACAGTGGCGCGTTTGACCGGATCCAGGGCATCCCCTTTGATCGAATCGACGTCCGGCGACGAAGCGCTTGAACCATCTTCTTCCAATCCGTCCAGGGATCCGTCAACGTCTTCACCTTGACACTTCACACACGGACCCAGGGTGAAACAGAACCATAGCCATGGGAGTAGCGCCAGGAATTACCGCGTTCCCCGCCCCAATCAGGAGAGAGGTCTATGGCACTAAAAATCGGTTTTTACATCTGCCATTGTGGGATCAACATCGCCTACAAAGTCCGGGTGGAGGAAGTGGCCGACTTTGTACGTCAGCTGCCCAATGTCGTGGTGTCCCGGGATTACAAGTTCATGTGTTCGGACCCGGGACAGGAAATGATCGAGAAAGATATCGGCGAATACGGTCTCAACCGGGTAGTGGTGGCCTCCTGCTCCCCGCGTATGCATGAAAAGACCTTCCAGGGGGCTTGCAAACGGGCCGGGATCAACCCTTACCTCTTCCAAATGGCCTCGGTGCGCGAACAGGTCTCATGGGTGACCCTGGACGAGGACGAGGCCACCCTGAAGGCCAAAACACTGGCGGCGGCGGCCATTAACCGCGTACGCTACCACCACGAACTGGAAAGCCGCCGCGTGTCGGTGCATCCTGACATCATGGTGGTGGGCGGCGGCATCGCCGGCATGCAGGCCGCGCTGGACATCGGCGCTTCAGGGCACCAGACCTATCTCGTCGAAAAAAGTACCACCATCGGCGGTCACATGCTGCAGTTCGACAAGACCTTCCCCACCCTGGACTGCGCCGCCTGCATCGGGACTCCCAAGATGGTGGAGGTGGCCCAAAATCCCAACATCCACCTCCTCTCCTACAGCGAGGTCAAGGAAGTCTCCGGCTATATCGGCAACTATACCGTCAAGATCGAACGCAAGCCGCGCTACATCAAGGAGGGTGTCTGCACCGGCTGCGGGGAGTGCACTAAGGCCTGCCCGGTTACCCTGCCCAGCGAATGGGACGAAGGCCTCGGCGATCGCAAAGCCGTCTACCGCGCCTTCCCCCAGGCCGTGCCGATCACCTTTTGCATCGACAAAAAGGACCGGGCGCCCTGCGTGGGGGCCTGCCCGGCCCACGCCAACGTCCAGGGCTATGTCCAGCTCATCAAGATGGGCAAGTACAAGGAAGCCCTGCAGCTCATCATGGAGAAAATCCCCCTGCCCGGCGTCCTGGGACGGGTTTGCCCGCACCCCTGTGAAAGTCAGTGCCGGCGCCAGGACGTAGATGCGCCCATCGCCATCCGCGATCTGAAGCGCTTCGCCGCCGACCAGGTGGACATGGAAACCCTGGAGCTGCCTCCCATCGAAGAGAAGGAACAGAAGGTGGCGGTCATCGGATCCGGCCCGGCCGGTCTGACCGCGGCCTTCGATCTGCGCAAGGCCGGCTACCAGGTGACCCTTTTCGAAGCCCAGGACCAGTTGGGCGGCATGCTGCGGGTGGGCATTCCGGACTACCGGCTGCCGCCGGAAGTGTTGGACCGCGAGATCGGCTATATCCTGCGGCTGGGCGTCGATACCCGCACCGGCGTGCGTTTTGGCGCTGACATCACCTTGGAATCCCTGCAAGCCGACGGCTACGATGCCGTATTTCTGGGCATCGGGGCCCAGGAATGCATGAAACTGGGCATCCCCGGCGAAGCCGAGTGTGAGCAGGTGGTGGATGCGGTCTGCTTCCTGCGCGACGCCAATCTGGAACGCAAACCCAGCCCGGGTCGTAATGTGGTGGTGATCGGCGGCGGCAACGTGGCCATCGACGCGGTGCGGGTGGCCAAACGCCTGGGGGCCGAGAAGGTCACCCTGGTCTATCGCCGCACCGAGGCCGAGATGCCGGCCGAAGAGGAAGAGATCAAGGGCGCCCGAGAAGAAGGCATTGCTTTTCACTTTCTCACCTCGCCCCTGGAAGTTATCCAGAAAAACGGCGCGGTCGTTGGCATCCGCTGTATCACCAACGAACTGGGTGCGCCCGACGCCAGCGGACGAAGACGCCCGGTACCCGTTGAAGGCAGCGAATTTGTCATCGAATGCGATGCCGTCATCCCGGCCATCGGCCAGCGGGTGGATCTCTCCTGGCAGGATCCCACCTGCACCCTGGACTGCACGCCCCGCAATCTGATCGTAGCCGATCCGGTCACGCAGCAGACCAGCCAGTCCCACGTCTTTGCGGCCGGGGATGCGGTAAGCGGCCCGGCCACCGTGGTGGAAGCCGTCGGCGCGACCCACCGGGCGGTGGAAAACATGATCCGCCATTTGGAAGGCCGCCCGGAAGGCAAGGCCGAGGCCCGCTCGGACAAAGCGTCCGCCAAGGCCCTCCCCGGCGCCAAGCCGTCCGCGGAATGCACCTGGAGCGATATTCCAGTGGACTGTGCCCCGCTGGCCCGCGAGCACATCACGCATCTTGACTGGGCCGTGCGGGTAGCCGGTTTCGAGGAGGAATCCATTGGTCTTTCCGAAGACCAGGCCCGCCGCGAAGCAGAACGCTGCCTCAACTGCGGGGTCTGCTCGGAATGCATGGAATGCGTCAAGGTCTGCGAGGCCAAAGCCATCGATCACACCCAGGAGCCCGAAGAAATCGAAGTCAAAGTGGGCAGCATCATTCTGGCCACAGGTTACGACCTGCTCGATCCGACCCCCATGAAGCAGTATGGCTACGGCCGCCTGACGAATGTCTTTACGAGCCTGGAGTTCGAACGTCTGAGCAATGCCACCGGTCCCACAGGGGGCAAGATCCTGATGCGTGAGCCCGACGGCAGCTTCGTCCGTCCGCCCGAAAGCGTGGCCCTCGTACACTGTGTGGGCAGCCGGGACGTCAACTACCACGAATACTGTTCCCGGGTCTGCTGCATGTATGCCCTCAAATACTCCCACCTGATCAAGGAAAAGGTCGGCCATCATACCAAGGTCTACGACTTCTACATCGACATGCGTTGCTTCGGGGAAGGCTACGAGGAGTTTTACCGCCGCTGCCAGGAGGAAGGCACTACCTTCATCCGCGGCAAGGTGGCCGAGATCAGCGATCAGGCCCAGTCGCCGGAGGAAGAGGGCAAGCTGGTGGCGATTGCCGAAGACACCCTGCTGGGCAAGCGTCTGCGCCTCCCGGTGGACATGGTTGTTCTGTGCTCGGCCATCCAGGCCCGCAGCGACGCCGTGGACGTGGGTCGCATCTTCGGGGTCAATATCGGCTCGGACGGGTTTTTCCTCGAAGAGCACCCCAAACTGGGCCCCCTCAACACGGCTACGGACGGCGTCTTTCTGGCCGGGGTGTGCCAGTCGCCCAAAGACATCCCGGACACGGTCTCCCAGGCCTCGGGGGCCGCGGCCAAGGCCCTCTCCCTGGCCACGCGGGGCGAGGTGGCCGTACCGTCGGCCATATCCTGGATCGATCCGGACATCTGTGCCGGCTGCCAGACCTGTATCGGCCTGTGCCCCTATGGCGCCATCGAATTCGACGAGCGTCGGGGCGTCTCGGTGGTCAATGAAGCGGTCTGCAAGGGCTGCGGGAGCTGCTCGGGGTTCTGCCCGAGCGGCGCCGCGCAGGTGGCCCATTTCAACAAGCAACAGGTTTTTGCGGAATTCGAGGGCCTGATGGATGCCCTAAAGGTGGTCGGGCAATAGCCCGGCCCTGTCACGCCTATCGAAGCGGAGGAAAACATGGAAGATTTCGAACCCGTCGTTGTCGCTTTTGTCTGCAACTGGTGTACCTACACGGCCGCCGACCTGGCCGGCACGTCGCGCCTGAGCTACCCCAAGAATGTCCGGCTGATCCGGGTCATGTGCACGGGCATGGTGGACCCCCAGTACGTGATCAAGGCCCTCCTGGAAGGGGCCGACGGCGTCCTGGTGAGCGGCTGCCACCCCGGCGACTGCCATTACATCAACGGCAATTACAAGGCCCGCAGGCGCATCAAGCTGCTCAAGGAAATTCTGCCCCAGTTCGGTTTCGAGCCCGAACGCCTGCGGCTGACCTGGATCGGCGCCAGTGACGGCATCGAGTTCGCCGAAGTCATGCGGGAGCTCGTCAAGGAACTCAAGGCCCTGGGACCGAGCCAGGCCAAACTGTCAAAGGCGGTTTAACCGGACGGGCTGGAACGGCGGTCTCACCCGACCGCGCTTACAATTGCGAGCATGGAGGAGCCATGGCGATCACCGCAACCATTGACGTCAGTCAGCAGGATCTGCTGGCAAGTTTGAAGACATTTGCTACCACCCTTCTCGAACAGGAGGCCATCCAAGCCATCTTGGTCCCCCAGCGGCTTCCCACGAAAGGCATGGTGATGCCCACCCTGGTGACCGATCCGGCGCACCTGGACGGGCTGGATCCCCTCTCCCCGGCCTTTCCCATGAACGGGGCCAAGGTGCTGGCCAAGCTGACCCGCCGCCCCTCCGGGGGCAAGATCGCGGCCCTCCTGCGCCCTTGTGAAATGCGCGCCTTCATTGAGCTCGTCAAGCTCAAGCAGGCCCGCACCGAGGACGTCGTATTGATCGGCCTGGACTGTCTGGGGGCCTTGCGCAACACCGATTATTTCCGCTTCGCGGGCGACGATGCCGAGGCGGCCACACGCCGCTTCACCGAGGCCATGCTGTCCGGTCAGAACGGCGCCCTGGACGGTATCGAGCTGACCGCCGCCTGCCAGGCCTGTGAAGCCTCGATCCCCACCGTGGCGGACATCGCCATCGGTTTGTGGGGCGTCGACACCAACCGGCACCTGCTGGTGGAAGCGCAAACCCCGGCCGGGGAGCAACTCTTGCAGCAGATGGGGCTGCCGGCCGGCGAAGTCCCGGCCAAACGCCAGGAAGCGCTTAAAAAGCTGCGTGAAACCCGCACGGCCCACCGGGACGAGATGTTTGCCGCCACGGCGGCGGCCACCGACAGCATCGAGAAACTCAACGCCTATCTGGCCAATTGCGTCAACTGCTACAATTGCCGGGTGGCCTGTCCGGTCTGCTACTGCAAGGAATGCGTGTTCGTGACGGATGTCTTCAATCACGAACCGGCCCAGTATCTGCGCTGGGCCCAGCGTAAGGGCGCCGTCAAAATGCCCACGGACACGGTTTTTTATCACCTGACACGCCTCACCCACATGAGCACGGCCTGCGTGGGCTGCGGCCAGTGCTCCAATGCCTGTCCCAACGACATTCCGGTGATGGAGCTCTTCCGGCTGGTGGCCCATCGCACCCAGGACGCCTTTGCCTACGAAGCCGGCCGCGATGTGACGGAAAAGCCGCCGCTGTCGGAGTTCAAGGAGGATGAATTCCAGGAAGTGGTGGGCCTCTAGCCACGCATTTCCCCTGGCGCAACCGGCGGGGGACCAGGGCGTGGCGCACGCTCGCCTGGGGTGAATACCGGCACTTCCCGCGCCGGACGGCAACAACCGGTGGAGAGAGCATCTATGCAGACGAAAATCGGCAAGGCACTTGTGATCGGCGCCGGCATCAGCGGTATTCGTGCCGCCCTGGACCTTGCGGAATTCGGCTATGGGGTCACCCTCGTCGAGCGCGCGCCGCATATCGGCGGCATCTTGAGCCAGCTGGACTACCAATTCCCGACCGACCGCTGCGGCATGTGCAAAATGCTGCCGCTGGTGGAGCGGGATGCCGGCTCCCAGTTCTGCCTGCGCAAGGGCCTGTTCCACGACAATATCGATATCCGTCTTTCCACGCAGCTGGCCTCGGTGGAAGGCGAACCCGGCCAGTTCAAAGTCACCCTGCGCCAGGAGAACAATCCGGTGGACCCGGGACTATGCATCGGCTGCGGCAAATGCGTAGACGTCTGCCCGGTGGAAACAGAAGACCGCTTCAACGCCGGCCTGGCCAAACGCAAGGCCATCTATCTGCCGGTACCCCATGCGATCCCCAATGCCTACCGCATCGATCCCGCGGTCTGCAACCAGTGCGGCGCCTGCCAGAAGGCCTGCCCCACCGGAGCGATTCAGCTGAAAGACGAAGGCCGACAGAATTTCAAAATTCTGGTGGTGGACGACGAGCTGATCGTACGCGACTCCCTCAAGGAATGGCTCGAAGTGGAGGGAGGGTTTGCGGTGAGCATGGCCGAGAGCGGTGCCCAAGCCTTGGAGCATATCAAGAATGAGGGCTGCCAGCTCATGCTGCTCGACATCAAGATGCCCGGCATGGACGGGGTGGAGGTTCTCCAGAAGGCCAAGGACCTCTTTCCGGAACTGCCCGTGGTGATGATGACGGCTTACGCCACCGTAGAAACCGCGGTGGAGGCCATGAAGATCGGGGCCCTGGACTACCTTATCAAGCCCTTCGACCCGGATGCTCTGATTCCC
This sequence comes from Desulfobacterales bacterium, assembly GCA_963668645.2. Lineage (GTDB taxonomy): Bacteria > Desulfobacterota > Desulfobacteria > Desulfobacterales > UBA2174 > UBA2174. The sequence continues at coordinate 1,080 of CAXXWC010000011.1, read as the reverse complement.
AAGATCATCCAAATCTATCAGGCCCTGAGCACGCCGGCCGGCCCCGAGTTGGAGGTGGGGGCCATCGTGGTCAGCGGTGGCACCAGCTACTATGACCCCGCTCAGGGCAAAGACACCTACGGCTATGCCACCCTGCCGGATGTCGTGACGAGCATCGAATTCGAGCGTCTGCTCAGTGGCACCGGGCCCTCGGCCGGCAAGCTGGTACGGCCCTCGGACGGGCGTCCCGTGCGTTCCATCGCCTGGCTCCAGTGCGTGGGCTCGCGGGATATCCAGAGCGACGCCGATTTTTGTTCCACCATCTGCTGCATGTACGCCATCAAGGAGGCCATGGTGGCGCGTCGGCGGGCCGCCGAAGCCGGGGCTTCCATCGACACCGCGATCTACTACATGGACATGCGCACCTTCGGCAAGTCCTTCCAGCGCTACCGGGACCGTTCGGAAGCCGAAGGGGTGGCCTTCAAACGCGGGCGCGTGCATACCGTGGTTCCGGACCAAACGACCGACGATCTTCAAATCCGCTGGGTGCAGACCGACGGCACGGTACAGGTCGACCATGCCGATCTGGTGGTCCTGAGCATCGGCCAGCGGCCCGCCGAGGGCGCCCAGGCCCTCATGGAAACCCTGGGCATCGGGGAGAATCCCTGGGGCTTTGCCCGCACCGAACCCTTCTCCCTGACCCGCACCGCGCGTCCCGGTATCGTGGCCTCGGGCTCGTTTGCCGGTTTGAAGGATATCAGCGAATCCGTCATTCAGGCCAGTGCGGCCGCTCTGGCCGCCTCCCAGACCATTCACAGCGCCGGCGGCAGCATCGGCATCAAAGAATCCGAAGCCCCGGCCTACGAGAACGTCAGCCGGCAGCTTCCGCGCACCCTGGTGGCGGTCTGCACCTGCGACGGTGCCGTTGCCGAACGGATCGACCGCCAAGCCCTGGAGGCCCACCTGACCCGTGATCCCGCCGTGGATCAGGTCCATTTCCAGGAACGCCTTTGCACGGCCGAGGGCTGGACCGATCTCGAAAAAACGATCCGGCGCCAGCGGCCCAACCGGCTCCTGATCGGCGCCTGTCTGCCCTATGGC
>CAXXWC010000010.1:0-490261 GCA_963668645.2 Desulfobacterales bacterium | reverse complement strand
CGTGGGGTTGGAGCCGGGCAACGAATATATGGCCCACACGCCTAAAGATGTGGTACCGGTGGACCAGCTCATCAACGCGGCGAGGATCTACACGACCCTGATTCTCGATTTTTGAGGTTGATAAGGTGTCCGATGACAAACTCACTGTTGATGGCTGCATCCGGCCGGCAAGGCGCCGGCAAGCACCGAGAAAAGACAGAAAGGATTCGATTCCATGACCGACAACACCGCTTCGCAAGATCTGGCCAGCCTGCGCGAGACCGTCATGCCGGCCGGGGTTACCAGCAGCGCTCCCTGGTACGCTGACCGGGCCCAAGGGGCCCTGGTCTGGGATGTTGAAGGGCGCGAATATATCGATTTCGCCGGTGGCATCGCCGTGATGAACGTGGGCCATTGCCACCCGAAGGTCGTGGCGGCCATTCAGGATCAGGCGGCCCGGCTCACCCACACCTGCTTCATGTTGCTGCCCTATGCACCGGCTGTGCGCGTGGCCGAAAAGCTCGTCGCCGCGACTCCCGGTGACTTCGACAAGGCCGCTTTACTGGTCAACAGCGGCGCCGAGGCGGTGGAAAACGCCGTCAAGATCGCCCGCTACGCCACCGGGCGGCCGGCGATCATCGCCTTTGAAAACGCCTTTCACGGCCGCACCTGCCTGGGGATGTCCCTTACCAGCAAGGTCCACCCTTACAAGAACGGGTTCGGCCCCTTTGTGCCAGAAATCTACCGCATGCCCTGCGCCTACTGCTACCGCTGCCGCTTCGGGCTGACCTACCCGGATTGCGGGGTGCAATGCGCCGATTACCTGCGGGACTTCTTCGTTTCACACGTGGCCCCCGAGCAGACCGCGGCCCTGATCGCCGAGCCGATTCAGGGCGAAGGCGGCTTCATTACCCCGCCGCCGGAGTATTTCGCGAAGATCCAGGCGATTTGCAAAGAGCACGGGATCCTGTTGATCGCCGACGAAATCCAGACCGGCATGGGCCGCACCGGTAAGATGTTTGCCATGACGCACTGGAAGGTGGCCGCCGATATCACCACGGTGGCCAAGAGCCTTGCGGCCGGGATGCCGCTCAGCGCGGTGGTGGGCCGCAAGGACATCATGGACGCGGTTCATGCCGGCGGCCTTGGCGGCACCTACAGCGGCAATCCGGTGGCCTGCGCCGCGGCCCTGGCCGTCTTCGATATTTTCGAGACCGAGGCCCTCGAGCAGCGGGCCGCGGCCCTCGGAGAAAAGCTGCGGCCCCGGCTCGAAGATTTCCAGGCCCGGTACGAAATCGTGGGCGACGTGCGTGGCATCGGCCCCATGCTGGCCATGGAACTGGTCGAGGATCGCAGGACGAAGGCCCCGGCCGGTGACAAGGCCAAGGCCCTGGTGGGCCGGTGTCTCGACCGGGGGCTGATTTTGCTGAACTGCGGCAGTTATGGCAATGTGATCCGGCTGCTCATGCCGCTGGTGATCTCCGACGCCCAGCTCGAAAAGGGCCTCGGCATCCTGGAGGAAGCACTGGCGAGCCTGTAGCGGCCGTCTGGCGGGATCGCGGTCCACCCTCGCCCGGTCCCGACTCATTCTTGCCAGAAGTCCAAGCCCAGGGACTCGGCGTTGAGGATGCTCGGTGCGGCCCGGGGCGGATCGTCACCGAGAAAGCAGGAGACGTCCGGACGGTTCCAGACCGGATGGCCCGCCAGCACGGCGGCGACGTTGCTCGCCGCCAGGATCGCCATGCCTTGGCGGGTCCAGCCGGTGGCCGAAGCGATGTGCGGGACGATGACCACGTTTTCCAGCGCGTCCAGCCCCGGGGCCAGGCGCGGCTCGTCCTCGAAGACGTCCAGGCCGGCGCGAAAATCCGGATGGCGCCGGCAGTGGGCCACCAGGGCGGCCTCGTCGATCACCGGCCCCCGGCTGGTGTTGATCAGCACGGCGTTGGGCTTCATCAGGGCCAGGCGCCGGGCGTCGATCAGATGCCGGGTGCCGGCGTCCAGCGCAGTGTGCAGGCTCACGCAGTCGGCCTCGGAAAGCAGGGCGTCGAGGTCCTCAACCCGCCGGCAGCGCAGCTCCGTTTCGCCCCGCTGGGCAAGAAAGCGGTTGTAGTCAGCGGCAAAGCGCTCCAGGTCCGGGTTGGGATGCCGGCCGTAATAGAGGATATCGGCCCGGTGGCCTTCCATCATCATGCGCGCATAGGCCGATCCGATCCGGCCGGCGCCGACCACCCCGACGGTCTTGCGCCACATCAGTTCCCCCAGAAGAAGATCGGGCTGCCAGCCGTCGTATCTTCCCGCGCGCAGATAGCGCTCGGCTTCGCCCAGGCGCCGGGCCGCGGACAGGGTCAGGGCCGCGGCCATCTCGGCGGTGGCCTCGGTGAGCACCCCGGGGGTATTGCCCACCGGGATGCGACAGGCCGTGGCGGCCTGAAGATCGAGGTTGTTATACCCGACCGCATAGTTGCTGTAGATCCGGGTACCGGCCTGCTTCAGGGCGGCAAAGCGGTCAGCGTCCCAGCGTTCTGTCAACTGACCGATGACCCCATCGCAGTGCGGGCCGATGGCAAGGCGGATCTGGTCCGCTGAAAGACCTGCGCGCTTGGTGCAGATTTCCACCCGGCAACCGGCGTTGGAAAGGATTTCGATCCAGCGCGAGCCGGGCAGCATGCGGGTCACCACCACCCGCCGGCCGGCGCTGGGGTTGATGATGCGCCAATCGTTGATGTCCATCCTGGGTTTCTCCGTTGCGTTTTCTGGTAAGCGGTACAAGCGATCGGCCGGCGGCGTCCTGTTGCCGCCCGGCGCAAATCCGGATCATAAAAAGATTCCCTCTTGACTGTCAAATGGCGCTGGCGGAGACTGCAAAGCGGGTAAAGCACCGTTTTGCAGAAGCCGCCTCCCCCGGCCTCCGATGAGAGGCCGCAAAAAAGGAGATTTTGCATGCAAAGTCCCTTTCCCTTCGACGCGTTTCTGGTTTTCGGTACCATGTCCGTGATGCTGCTCCTTGGCGTCTGGCTGCGGGCCAGGGTCTCTCTGCTGCAAAGGTTTCTCTTTCCCAGCTGCCTGATCGGGGGCGTTCTCGGGTTGGCCGTGCTGAGCACCGGCCTGGTCGGCCTGGACGTCAAACAGATCGAGTCGTTCGCCTTTCACTTTTTCAACATCTCGTTCATCTCGGTCGGTTTGACACGGGCAAACCGGCCCCAAGGCCAAAGCAAACCGCGCGGGGTGCTCAAAGGGCCGCTGTGGATGGCCCTGATCGAGGGCGTGACCCTGCCGCTGCAGGCGATTATCGGCGGGCTGGGCGTGATCGTCTTCGGCCTTTTTGGCCAGGATCTCTTTCCCACCTTCGGGTTTTTCGCGCCCTTGGGATTTACCGAAGGGCCGGGCCAGGCCCTTTCCATCGGCAAGGTCTGGGAAGGTTTCGGTTTCAGCCACGCCGCCACCATCGGCCTGACTTTTGCCGCCGTGGGGTTTTTCTTCGCCTTTTTCGTCGGCGTGCCGCTGGCCAACTGGGGCATCCGCCGCGGGTTGGCCCAGCACGGCGCCGGGACTATATCCGCCGACGTGCTGGCGGGGATCGTGGGCCGTGACCAGCCGCACGAAGCGGCCGGCGAGATGACCATGCACTCGGGCAACATCGACACCCTCGCCTTCCAGGCGGCCCTGATCGGGTTGGTCTACATCCTGACCTACGGGTTCGTCATCGCACTGGGAAGCTTGCTGCCGGCCGATGCCGGCAAGATCATCTGGGGATTTTTCTTCTTTTTCGGAATGGGAATCGCTCTGCTCCTCAAGGCGGTCATGGTGCGTCTGGGCATCGACCACCTCATCGATCCGGGGATCCAGCGCCGGATTACCGGATGGTCGGTTGACTACCTGATCGTGGCCACCGTTATGGCGATCCAGGTGGTGGTGGTATGGCAGTATATCCTGCCCATCAGCGTCATGTGCCTGCTCAGCGGTGCGGCCACCACCGCCGTGGTGGTCTATCTGGGGCGCCGTCTCGGCGACCTGGCCCTGGAGCGTACCCTGACGATTTACGGCACCTGTACCGGTACGGTGTCCAGCGGCCTGCTGCTGCTGCGCATCGTCGATCCGGAATTCAAGACCCCGGTGGCCATCGAAATCGGCCTGATGAACGTCATCGCCATGCCGGTCATCGTTGGGAGCATGGTCCTGGTAAACGCGCCGGTCTGGTGGCACTGGAGCGTGGCGCTGACCTGCCTGGTCTTTGCCGCCGTCCTGGTCCTTTGCCTCGTCCTGATCCGGGTGCTCGGGTTCTGGGGGGCACCCAGGTTCTGACCGGCCTTGGGTGCAAGCGCCTGCCGGGAGCGGTCAGTTCGACTTTTCGGTAAAGAGCCGCCCCGCGATGGCCAGCCGTTCTTCCAGTCCCTGGTCTTCGAAAACGGCGGCCACATCCTCCAGGACTTCCGGCACGCTGATGCCCTGGGGGCATTTTTCCAAGCACTCGCCGCAACCGACACACAGAGAGGCCCAGCTCGGCGCACTGTCCTGCAGGGTCCCGCTCATGCGCAAAGCGTAGCTGAACTTGATTGCCTCGGCTCCTCCGAAAAGATGCATCTTGTTGTACATCTCGAAGCAGACCGGAATCGCCACTCCCGACGGGCAGGGCATGCAGTAGCCGCAGCCGGTGCAGCCGACCTTCATCAGCCGGTTGTACGTGCGGCGTACCCGTTCAACCAGGTCGAGTTCCGCGGCGTTCAAGGCACCGGCCTCGGCACTGTCCGCGATGGCGAGGTTCTCGGCGATATGGGCCTCATCGTTCATTCCGGAAAGCACCACCGTGACCTCCGGGTGGTGCCATATCCATCGCAGAGCCCATTCCACCGGGGTGTGCCTTACGGCGGCCGTGTCCCAGATGGCGCCCACTGCCGGCGGTGGCGTGGGCAGGGCCAGGTTGCCGCCGTGCAGCGGCTCCATGACGATTACTCCCAGGTTCCGGGCCGCGGCATACTGCAGTCCCTCTGTGCCGGCCTGGTTTTGCTGGTCGAGGTAGTTGTACTGAATCTGGCAAAATACCCAGGGATAGGCATCGACTATGCGTTTGAAATCGACCCCCAGGCCGTGGAAGGAAAAACCGGCGTTGCCGATGCGCCCGTCGGAGCGGGCCCTGTCGAGAAAGTCGGCCACACCGAGGGCCGCGAGCTTGTCCCAGGAACCGCCGTCGAGGGTGTGCAGCAGGTAGTAGTCGATGTGATCGGTTTCCAGCCGTGCCAGTTGGGCATCGAGGTAGCGGTCCATGTCCTCGCGGCGCTTGATCAGCCAGGAGGGCAGTTTGGTGGCGACCTTGACCTGCTGCCGGTAGCCGTCCTTCAAGGCTTTTGCAAGCAGCGGTTCGCTCTGGCCGTTGTGGTAAGGCCAGGCCGTGTCCACATAGTTGACACCGTTGTCGATCGCATGGCGGATCTGGGCGATGGCCCGGGCCTCATCGATGCGGCCGCTGTCCATTGGCAACCGCATGCACCCGAATCCCAGGATGGAAAGCCTGTCCCCGTTTTGGGGCATGGTTCTGTAGCGCATCATTTTTCTCCTGTACGTCGTTGACACTGTTATACCACCATAAGCGGATAGACCATCTGGAAAGGCAAATAAAGACCCGATCCTGTCTCTTTGTTGCCTCTTTCTGCCTATGCGATGAAAACCGGGCGCACCGCCACCAGAATATTTGATATTATTCGATTTACTGTATATAATCGGTTCTCATCGGGAAAATGAGACAAGCGCCTGTGAGCGGCTCGCGGTTGCCGGGTACGGCGGGTTTTGAAAAGCACAGCCCGTAAGACCGGGGGGCTTTTTTCGGCAAGCCGTGCTGCACCGGAGGCGCTGGGGGGCACCGACAGCGCCGGCCTGCCCACTGCAAGGCGGGTTTCGGGCGCGTCTCGACAGCCTCTGGCGGTCCGGATTTTGATAGTCGAACCAATGGCGCTTTTATGCGTCTCGTTTCCCGTCGCACCTGATCTGCCCATATGGTTGCTGGGCTGTTGAATCGAAAAGAGATAAGGAATATCCAACAATGAATTCGATAAATTTTCATGATCGGATGAAAACCTTTTTGGCGATGTTTCTGCCACTGGCATCGATTTTATTCGTAATCGGTGGGGGAATTATCATACAGGAAGAAAAATTGTATATTTCTGAAACTCAACTCAGGGAATCGAATATCACCGATCTGCAAAAGCACCTTTTTGAAACAAATATGATCAACCATATTGCCAATGCCGTGATAATAGCTGATATCGTCAAGGTCGAGCTTTCAAAGCACTTGGAAAGCAATGAAATATTTCGTGAATTGTCTGAAATTTTTTCATCTTATGCAAAAAACCAGCGGATTTACAATCAGGTTCGATTGATTGACAAAAATGGCATGGAAAGGATCAGGGTCGATTGGACGAAAGGTTCGGGTGCGGTTATCGTTCCGGCCGCGGCGCTACAGTCCAAAAAGGAGCGGTCCTATTTTTCCAAAGGCATGGCACAGATCCGTTCCGTTTATATATCCCATTTCGATTTGAATGTTGAGAATGGTCAAATCGAGCGTCCATATAAACCGATGATCCGCATCACCTACCCCGTCGATATCGAAGACAACCAGAGATTCGGTCTGGTTGTATTGAATCTTATCGGTGAAAAAATTCTCGATCAGATAAAGCAAATCAGTGCCAACACCATCGGTACGGTTTACCTGACCAATGACAAGGGGCATTGGCTTAAGGGGCCGAAACCCGAAGATGATTGGCTGTTCATGTTTGAAAAGGATGTCAGCCGTTCCATGGCGTTGGCCTATCCGGATGAATGGTCGCGTATGGCCATTGCTGAAAGCGGCCAGTTCATCTCACCTAACGGCCTGTTCACCTATCGCACCCTTAACCCGGTGAGGCTGATCTCGTCCAACGGCACCGGTTTTGTCAGCATCGGTGCTGATGAGGCCTGGAAAATAATCAGCTTTGTGCCGCAAAATTTGCTCAAACCGGAATGGTGGCATACAGCGATGGGCGCGCTGCTGTTCGGAGTGGTGTTTTGTGTGGTGCTGGCCTTATATCTTTCTGATCTTCATTTGAGACGCATCAGAGCCAACGATCTGCTCAGAGAGAATGAAAAAAAGTTGAACACGATAACCGCGTCGGTTCAGGATGCCATCGTTATGGTGGATGCCATGGGAAGAGCGGCATTCTGGAATCAAGGTGCTGAAAGAATGTTCGGGTTCAGTGCGCAAGAGATCATGGGCAAAAATATCCACGATTTCATAACCCCAGAGGACCAGAGGGCGGTTTCTGCCGAAGGGCTCAGTGCATTTGTTCAAACCGGAACAGGCCGGTCTATCGGCAGAAGGCGCGAAGTGGAAGCCTTGAGAAAGGATGGATCGCGGTTTCCCGCCGACTTGAACCTGGCTGCCGTAAAAATAGAAAACAACTGGTGGGCGGTGGGCATTGCCCGCGATATAACGGAAAAAAAACAGGCCGAGCGGGAACTGGTAGAAAGCGAAATCCGCTACAATCTGGCCGTGAGCGGCATCAGCGCTGGTATCTGGGACTGGATAGATGTGCAAAATGATAAAGAATGGTGGTCTCCGAAATTCTACGCATTGCTCGGGTATGACAACGGCGAGATCGACGCCAGTCTTACCAATTTTAAAAACATGCTGCACCCGGATGACGCTGCTGCCACTTTTTCCGCCGTGGAGGAACATTTCAGACACGATAAACCTTTTATGATCGAATATCGCCTCAAGACAAAAGGCGGTGGTTATCGGTGGTTTTTAGGCAGTGGGCTGGCAAAGAAGGATGCTGAGGGCAATCCGGTTCGCATGATCGGAAGCATCGTCGATATCCACGCCCGCAAAATGGCCGAAGACGAGATCCTGGCGCTCAACGAGGAACTGGAGGCGCGGATTCTGCTCCGGACCCGGGATCTTGAAAAGGCGGCGGCGGCTCTTGCCGAAAAGGAACGCATCGCCAAGTTGCTCAAAGACGTGGCCAGTACCGCCAATACCGCCAGATCCAGCAAAGAGGCCCTTGAGACAACCTTGCACCTGATCGCGGACTACACCGGATGGCCCATCGGTCATGTTTATACGCCTTCGGGAAACGGCGACCGGCTGCTCGAGCCGACCCGGCTTTGGTATACCAAAGACCGGGAACGGTTCAAACGTTTCATTGAAATCACAGAAAAGACTTTTCTGAAACGAGGCGAGGGTCTGCCGGGACGTGTTTACGTGGATATGCAGGCGCATTGGATTGAAGATGTGACCAAGGATGGGAATTTCCCTATAGCCAAATTTTTTAAAGATGCCAGCGTACGGGGGGCTTTCGGCTTTCCCGTAACCACCGGCCAAGGTGTGGTCGCTGTATTGGAATTTTTTTCCGACGATATCCAGAAACCGGATCCATCCATTCTCGACATGATCCGTGAGGTGGGCAGCCAGCTCGGCTATGTCATGGAAAGAAAGCGGATTGAAAAGACGCTGCAGGAAAGCGAACAGAAGTTTCGCGTTATTTTCAACCAGAGCTTCCAGCTTGGAAAATTGCTGTCAACGGATGGCCGGGTGCTCCAGGCCAACGAAACCATGTTGAAAATGTCAGGGCTCACCGAAGACCAGGTCAACGGTAAATTCATTTGGGACGGGCCCTGGTGGGGCAATGATGAGGCACAGTCGCAGAAAATCCGCAAAGCGGTTGAATCATCTGCCGTTTCCAAGGTAGTCCGGTTTGAGACCCTTCACAGGGATACCGAAGGGAAAAAAATAGACATCGATTTTACCTTGAAGCCGATTACCGGGGAAACAGGAGACGTGCTCTATTTATTGGCTGAAGGGCGTGATATAACAGAAGAAAAACTCATTCGACGCGAGTTGGAAATTGCGAAAAATGCAGCGGAAAAGGCCGCCGTTGCAAAAAGTGAATTTCTTGCCAATATGAGCCACGAAATTCGCACGCCCATGAATGCAATTCTCGGCATGGCTCATCTGCTGGCAACTACTGAAATGTCGACACGCCAGGAAGATTTTGTTTCTAAAATACAGGCAGCCGGGCGTAAACTGCTTGGAATTATAAACGATATTTTGGACTTTTCCAAAATTGAAGCGGGCCGGCTGGAAATCGAAAAAATCCCGTTCGAATTGGACAACCTCATGAGTGAAGTCTCGGATGTTGTTGCCGAAAAGGCGCAAGAAAAGGGATTGGAACTTCTATTTCACACAGCGAGTGAAGTGCCGATGCACATTATCGGCGATCCTCTGCGCCTCAGCCAGATCCTTATCAATATAGTAAACAATGCAGTCAAATTTACCGATAAAGGTGAAGTCGTGGTAAGCATTACCGCAAAGGAAGTCAGGCCTGACCGCGCCACACTGCATTTTGCAGTGCGGGATACAGGTATTGGGCTGAAGGCCGAGCAGATTCGAAGTCTATTTCGTCCATTCACCCAGGCGGACGCCTCCACCACGCGGAAATTCGGAGGGACGGGGCTGGGCCTTGCCATCAGCCGAAGGCTGACGAATCTCATGGGCGGCGACATATGGGTGGAAAGCGAACCTGAAAAAGGAAGTACCTTCAACTTTATCCTGACCTTCAGTTATCTCCCGGAGAAAAACGTCGACCCGTTGATCCAGTCGACGGATCTCAGAGGGATGAAAGTGCTGGTGGTCGATGATAACGACACCTTCCAGTCAATTATCAAAGCTATGCTGGAAAGCTTCAGCTTTGAAGTGAAAACGGCCTCAAGCGGGTGGGAAGCGATCGACCTTCTTGAAAAGGCGATGGATGCGAGTGAGCCCTTCAAGCTGGTGCTGATGGACTGGAAAATGCCGAAGATGGACGGGCTGGAGGCATCGCGCCAGATTAAGCGAAACAAACGTCTTTCCAAAACACCGACCATCATAATGGTAACGGCATTCGGGCGCGAGGAAGTAATGCGCAAAGCCGAGGAGATCGGCCTGGACGGATTTTTAACCAAACCCGTGAATCGATCTTTGCTTTTTGACAGTATAATGGAGAGCTTCGGCAAACCGGGAGAAAGAAAGAAACAGCGCAAATCGGTTGTTACGGCCGATAGCGCCATACTCGCAGCGCTCAAATATATCAAGGTCCTCTTGGTGGAGGACAACCTGACGAACCAGGATGTGGCGCGCGGGCTGCTGCAGTCCGTGGGCGTGAAGGTGACGGTTGTAAACAACGGAAAGGAAGCCCTCGATGCGCTTGAAGGCGCAGCTTTCGATGCCGTTTTAATGGATATCCAGATGCCGGTAATGGACGGCTATGAAGCCGCCCGCTGCATCCGCAGCCGGGAAACAGGGGGTCGGAAACTGCCCATAATCGCCATGACGGCCAACGTCCTGAGAGACGATCGGGAAAAGGCGAAGGCCGCAGGCATGAATGACCAGGTGGACAAGCCTATTTCCCCTTCGGATCTGTATGCGACCCTGGCAAAATGGGTCGCCCCGGCACTGTTCTTGTCCGGTCGCGAGGTGCCTGCTTTCCGGAGTGCGGCCAAGGTCGGGATCGATCCGCAGATCAAGTCGGTGCCGGGGTTGGATGTTGCCGACGGCCTTGGACGTTTCCAGGGAGATCGGGAAATGTATTGCCGCGCACTCCAGCGATTTGCCCAAGAAAATAGTGACGTGGCCGAAAGGATAGCCGATGACGCGGCAAACGGTGATCTGGAGTCGGCTGTTCGATCGGCACATACATTGAAAGGCCTTGCCGGAACCATCGGTGCGGGCGAGTTGGCCGTTGCGGCCAGGAATCTGGAAACCCGCCTGTCATCCGAACCTGGGCGTGTTTCGCGAGACGACTTGGCGGGGGTTCAGCGCCGGGTGGATCAAACGATCGACGCGATTGGCACCGTGATCAAAGCGTTGCGCCAACCCGGCAAAAAGGACGATCCGCCTTCGGAACCCGCGGATATGCATTCTTTGTTGTCAAAGCTCGATGCGCTGGAGGCCCTGCTTAGAGAGGATAGTTTTGAAGCCAATGCAATGATTTCACAAATCGCCAGACTATCCCGTGCGGTTCAAATGGCTGAAGATATAAAGCCACTTAAAGAAGCTGTTGAGGGTTATGATTATCCGGCGGCCCTGGATCAGCTATCCGCGGTTCGAAAAAAGCTGGCTTCTAAAGCGGAAGGAGAATGATATGGCGACCCTGCAAACCAGACAGACCGTACTCGTTGTAGACGACGTATCCGAAAACATCGATGCCATGGGAAAAATTTTGATGGCCGATTATAACATCAAGGTTGCCCTGAGTGGGGAAAAGGCCTTGGAGATTGCCGGCGGCAGGACGCCGCCGGACCTTATCCTGCTGGATATCATGATGCCGGGGATGGACGGCTATGAAGTATGCCGGCGTTTAAAGGAAAGGGCCGAGACCCAGCAGATACCCGTCATTTTCGTTACGGCGATGGATGAGGTGGCAAATGAAAAACTCGGGTTTCAACTGGGCGCAGTCGACTTTATCACCAAACCGGTAAGCCCGCCCATTGTCAGCGCGAGGGTAAGGACACATCTAACTCTTTATAACCAAAAGCAGTATCTGGAGGAAAAGGTCGCCGAGAAGACCGCCATGTTGGAGCAGGCCATGGAAAACATCAAGCAGGGGTCCCTTGAAACCATACACCGCCTGACCCAGGCGGCAGAATACAGAGACGAGGACACCGGGGCACACATCCTGAGGATGAGCAACTACTCGGCAGCCGTGGCCCGGCAGTTGGGCGTTAAGGAGAAGACTATCGGGTGGATCCTCTACGCGGCTCCCATGCATGATATCGGCAAGATCGGGATCCCGGATCGGATCCTGTTGAAACCCGGCAAGCTCGATGCCCAGGAGTGGGAAATAATGAAACAGCATACCACTATCGGGGGAAGAATCCTGTCGAATTCCAAGGCGGGTTATATCCGGCTGGGCGAGGTGATTGCACTGACCCATCATGAAAAGTGGGACGGCAGCGGATATCCCAACGGGCTCAAAGGTAAGCAGATTCCCCTGGTCGGGCAGATCGTCGCCATTGCAGACGTGTTCGATGCCCTGACGACCCGAAGACCTTATAAAGAACCTTTCAGCCTGGAAAAAGCCTACTCGATCATAAGGGATGGAAAAGGCACCCATTTCAATCCGGACGTGGTGGATGCCTTCTTTGCTACCGAAGCTGAAATACTGAGGATCATGGAAGAGTATAAGGACGAAGACGAGAGCCTGCTTTTTAAATTTGCATAGACGATCAATTTCGATCCGACCGCCTTTTTTCGCCCGATCGGGCCGCCGTTTTCCACCATACGAACCACATTGATCTGTTTTGGAAATGGGCTCAGCCGCGCACCGACTTTTTGCCGCTTTCCAGAACTTCCCGCACCTTGTGAGCCAGACTTTTTTTGGAAAACGGTTTCGCAATGAAGTGCACGTCCTTATCGAGTACGCCGTGCTGGGCGATCACGTTGGCCGTGTAGCCCGAGACGTACAGGGTTTTGATATCCGGGTAAAGCCGGGCCAGTTCAGCGGCCAATTCAGGGCCGTTCATCTCCGGCATCACCACGTCGCTGATCAAAAGATCGATCCTACCTGCGTGCCGGGAGGCCATATCCAAGGCTTTTTGCGGGTTGGACGAACTCAGCACCTCGTAATCCAGGCTTTTGAGGATTTCCCTTTCCAGCTTTAGGATGGGCACCTCGTCCTCGACGAGCAGGATCGTCTCGCCACAGCTGTGAAGCGATTCGGTGACGGCTTCGCTCTGTGTTGCCACCTCTATCTGCCCAGTGTAGCGCGGCAGATAAATGCGGAAGGTCGACCCTTTGCCGGCCTCGCTGTAAACGTTGATAAAGCCGTTGTTCTGCTTGACGATGCCGTACACGGTAGACAGGCCCAATCCCGTGCCGCGGCCTTCCTTTTTGGTGGTGAAGAAAGGCTCGAAGATGGTTTGCAGGGTGGTACGGTCCATGCCGTAACCGTCGTCGCTGACAACCAAAAGCACGTAATCGCCATCCACGAGTCCCGGATATTCGGTGCCGCCAGCCGCATCGAAGCTGAAGTTTTCGGTTTCGATGGTTATCCGGCCGGCTGCCTCGATGGCGTCCCGCGCGTTGACGCACAGGTTGGCCAGGATCTGGTCGATCTGGGAAGGATCGAGTTTCACCGGCCAGAGCGACGCTCCCGGCAGCCAGGCAAGATCGATGTTCTCTCCGATCAAGCGCCGCAGCATTTTGATCATTCCCGTGACCGCTTCGTTCAGGTTGATGACCCTGGGGGCGATGGCCTGGCGCCGGGCAAAGGCCAGCAGCTGGCGGGTGATGTCTGCCGAGCGCCGGGCCGCGTCCTGGATCTCGACCACGGCCGGGTAGGTGGCGTCGTCCGGCTTCAGCGATTCCAACAAGATCTCCGAATAGCCGAGAATAACGCTGAGCATGTTGTTGAAATCATGGGCCACACCTCCGGCCAGTCTTCCCACAGACTCCATTTTTTGGGCCTGGATCAGCTGGTCTTGCAGTTTTTGGCGATTTTGTTCAGAAGCCTTAAGATTGGTTCCCAGCCGGATAAAACTTATGGCGTATGCGATATCACCGGCCATTTCGGAAAAGAGGCCGAGCTCCTCATCGTCTATATTGATGTCGCGGTCCAGAACGGTAAGAATATAGCCGAGGGTTTCGTTTTTATGGATTAGCCGTGCGCATAAGGAGGTCGCCTGATCGAAGGCTCTGGATATGGGGCAGCCACGGCAAACGCCGGAGCGATCGTCAATCGCGACAACATCGGCGGCATTCCGAACGATGCGGAAGCAGGGGAGCCGCTCCCCGCGGCTTAGCAATGCTTCCAGTCTGTCAGATGCGCCTGCGATTCCCGCTCCGGCCCATGAAGTGGATCTGCCGTTTTCGTCGGTAAGCACGATAAAGGCCGAGGAGTAGCCGCGATTTTCCGCCAACAAGCGACAGCTTTCACGGATCAGCGTCTGGAGGTCGCGCTCATGCAGGATCAGCTGGTTTACGCCGCGTAATGCCCGGAGGACACGATTCAAGTGGTCGACACGCTGTTCATAACGTATGCGCTCGGTGATGTCGACCATCGTGAGGATGAATTGAAGGGCCTTGCCGCCTTCATCCCGGCGTACGGTTATGCTGACATCAGCCCAGATAAAAGAACCGTTTCTGTGGATATATCTTTTGGTGAATCGGGTAGAATCGTTCTTGCCGTTCATCAGTGAGTCGAGTATGGTCTGGGTTGATTCAATGTCCTCGGACGGCGTCAGCTCCTGCCAGCTTTTATCCATCAACTCTTCCCGCCTGTATCCCAATAGATCGGAAAAAGCCTTGTTGATATATATCTTGCCTGAAGGGACGGTGATTGATTTGCCGACATTTGCAGATTCGAACACATATTTGAATTTATCTTCACTTTCCAGCAGTGCCTGCTCCATCCGTTTTTGCTCTGATATAAGGGAGACGAATGATTGTACCAATTGGGTAACATCTGACATGTGATCCATATCTTTGAAACGTGTTTCATCCCCTTGTTCCAGGTAAAACCGGATTGAGTCGGAAAGCAACCTGATTTCTTTTGTGGCGTGAAAAGCGATCCGGTAAGAAAAGAGGATTCCCAACATGAGGACGATAAGACTGACCAGGGAAATGGCGCCCAGAGAATGAAATATTTGCTTGTCTATGTCGCGGCGTCTCATCCCTATTCGAAGGACGGCACCGGTTTCACCTACAGGTGCGGATATATCATAATAAACAGCGCCATCGACGCCCTGAAACTCCCGAAAGAAAGCAGAGCCGTCGGTCCTGGTGGGGGAGTGGAGAAGGCAGGTCGGGGTCGCTGCGGTAAATGTGCTCATGTAAACTTGTTCATCGCGAATTATAAAGGCGTACTCAATGAGCTGGTGAGCCGATAGTTCCCGATCCAGAGCCTGTTTGACGGCGACACGGTCATCCCAGAGGATCAGCCGCTCTATCCCCTTTGCCAAAACGGTGCTGATGGTGCGATATAACTTCTTCGTTTCGGCACGGGTAAGCGTTCACGGGGTATCCCGGAGTTACAATTCCGAAGTCTAACGTGCTGAATTCACAAGAGAAAGATACATTATGACATAAAGTATTGAAATTGTTAAAAAAATCTAGACATTCGTTTTCTAGTGTGATAGGCTCTTTTCCATGGAGACGAAAAGACCCTTCACAGACCTTGAATGGCATCTTACGCCGGAACCTGTCCGGCACTATATCCTTTACCTCGAGCAGGCTTTGCATAATCTGCAGAAGCAAGTTGACGATTACGGCAAGCGAATCGAAAAGCTGGAGGTGAAGACCCGGGAAAATTCTCGAAACTCCAGCAAGCCGCCGTCATCCGACAGCCCGTTTGACCGATCCGGCCGGAAGAATGGAAAAAAAGGAAGTCGCCCCAAGGGCGGCCAGAAAGGCCATAAGGCCTACAAGCAGCAAATGCTGAGTCCAAATAAATCTCATGCGTTGATGCCCGAACGCTGTCGTTGCGGCAACACCGACTTCGGAGGAAGCCGGATGGAACCGTTTTATACCCATCAGCATATCGAGCTGCCCGAAATCCAAATGGAGATCAGCCATTTTATACTTCACCGCTGCGACTGTCCCAGCTGTGGGAAAACTGTCAAGGCCGTGCTGCCCGAGCCGGTTCGCTATGGATACGGTCCGCGATTGAGTGCGTTGATCGCCGAGTTGAGCGGCATCAAGGCGATGAGCCGAAACGATGTCAAGCATATATGCGAATCGGTTCTGCGTATGCCCATCGCCACGGGCACCATTCAGAAAATCGTCGACCGGGCTTCGGAGGCCATTACTCCGGCATATAAAGCCATCGGGGACGTGGCCCGCAGTTCGCTGTGCAATTACATTGACGAGACGTCCTGGTTTAACCAAAACGGCCTTCAGTGGCTGTGGGCCATGGTCAATGATCGGGTGGCCTTCTATCGTATCGATGCCCACCGTTCCAAGGATGCCTTCAACCAGCTGATCCAGGATTGGCGAGGAATTCTGGTCAGCGACTCCTACGGCCTATACCGAAACTGGGTTCATGGGCGCCAAACTTGTCTTGCCCATCTGATCCGCAAGGCCGATGCCTTGTGCGAGAGGGAAAAACCTGATCTACGACGCTTCGGGCACATCATGGCATCCTTGCTTCGGCAGTTGATTCAATTTGCCAAAGATCCACCGCCGCCGCGACAATGGCAGCAGTATTACGCACAACTGTTGTTCGCGCTGTCTCTGTGGGAGCCCGATAAATCCGACGCTGGCCAGCTGGCTCGACAGATTTTACGCGAAATCGACTCGCTTTGGTTCTTCATCGAACACGAGGGCGTGGAGCCGACCAACAACCGGGCCGAACGGGCGCTTCGCTTCGGGGTTTTGTGGCGAAAGCGCAGCCTCGGCACCCAAAGTGAAAAAGGAAATCGCTGGGTAGAACGTATCCTCTCCCTGAAGGAAACTTGTCGGTTAAAAGCGAAATCAACCTTCCAGACCCTGGAACTCTGCATCGAATCGTTCTTCAACAACGACAAGCCCGATCTGTCTTGGATATAGCTCAGACCACGGTTTCCTTTACCCCGTGAACGCTTACCGGCACGGTTTTCGTAAACCCTGAAAAAAATAAATGCCGCCGCAATCGATCCGATCAGCGCTACTATCAGAAAAACAGTGCGCAAAAATATTTTTATTTTTAACATTAGTTTTTCTTCCCCCTCTTGAAACTTTCGACCCACTTCTGCATTTCACGGACGCTTTCATAGTCTGAATCTATTCCTTCCACAAAACGGTCGATATTGATTTCGCGAAGTAATGGAACGGCCTTTTGGTTTCTATGGATGGAGAGAAAGGCGGATTTAAGGCGTCTTTTCAAATCGTTGTCAAAGTCCGGATGAACCACGATGGGGGGGATTCCATATGGCTCGGATTTTTCGACAATTTTCGTGCGTGAGGTATCTGATGGGTCGACCCTGTTCATAAACTCCCAGATGAGGGAATCCACTGCAGCGCCCTCGGCCAGTCCGCCGGCAACGGCCTTTATGGAGTTGTCGTGGCTGTGGGTAAAAAATGTTTCCCGGAAATATGAACTGACCGTTTCACCGCGTTTTGCGCACATGTAATTGGGAACGAGGTATCCGGTGTTTGAGTTCGGGTCGGTGAAAGCGAAGCGGTGATCCTTTAAGTCATCAAATGATTCTATGTCACTGCCCACTCTGGCTATGATATAGGAATGATATACGTGTTGATCGTTTACAACCGGAACTGCCAGGATCTGCATGCCAAAATCCTGATGACCTTTGGTGTAGGGCCCTGAACAGACGAACGCAATATCCGCATCACGAGATTTCACCATTTCATTGATTTCGGCATACGTGCGGCGTTGTGAAAAGATTACCCTCCGGTTGACGCGCGCCGCCACCAGCTTCACCAGATCCTCATAGTATCGGCGCGTGATTTCAGGCGAAAGCATCGCGCCGATGGCTACGTGCAAAACCGCTCGGTGGTCTTTAATATCAGTATGCGATGATATCTTGCGCTCAGAGCTGCCCTGCAAGTTTACCGTCGACCGCTCGTCACTGCAACCATATGCCATGAGGGTCAAAAGAATGGAAAGAGTCGCAAGGATAAAGCATGTAAAGATATCGCTGCGCTGTTTTGTTATCTCCATGATTCGCACCGTAAATTGGCAAGAGATTCAAAGATTGTCTCGCTGTGCCGATTCATCGATTTGAAGATAACAGCCGAGAAATAAAATCCTACCTGTTCGATCCAGTGAATGAGGTTTCAGAGCGCATTGGCACGAGTTTTAACTAAAAAAAATAAGTATGATAGTTTTATATCAGAGGCTATAGTGAGCGTCAATATGTCCCGCAGGTCAATTTTTCGATCTTTTTCATCATCCGGTTCTGGCGGTTTGAACTGTTATGCCGGGCAGTGGCACGTATTCCATCGTCACTTGCAGAAGGCCCTGAGTCCCGGGCGCCGCCCAAGCAGCGGCCCAAGATGCCGGCGGCAGGATTCCGGCTACCGCGGGGTCTCGCCTTTGCACATTCAAGCGTGTATAAGATTTGGTCGAAATCGGCCGGCATTTTCCTGCCGCCGAATGAAACGTTGCCCCGGTGGGGATTCGCAAAGGAACTGCCATGGAAAACCACAAGGATACTGCCCCAATCCCTTATCCTGGGCATCCGCTCACTGTTCGGCCTGCAACCGAGGCCGATATGACGGCGGTCCAGGCCATTTATGCCCCTCATGTGCTTCATGGCCTGGCGACTTTCGAAGAGGTGCCGCCGTCCATTGACGAAATGTTGTCACGCCTTGCTTGCGTGCAAAGCCTCGGTCTTCCATACCTGGTGGCCGAAATCGACAGGCACGTTGTCGGTTACAGCTACGCGGCGGTCTACCGCCCCCGGCCGGCCTATCGATTCACGATTGAAGACTCCGTCTATGTGGCCGAGGGCTTCGGGGGGCAGGGTGTCGGAACGGCCCTGCTCGGGCAGCTCATCGCGCGATGCGAAGCCGGCCCCTGGCGGCAGATGATCGCCGTGATCGGCAACAGCCAAAACGCCTCTTCCATCGCCCTGCACCGCCGTTTGGGCTTCGAGGAGGCCGGTACGCTGAAATCCGTTGGTTTCAAGCTCGGTCAGTGGGTGGACAGCGTTTTGATGCAGCGGCCGCTGGGCCCCGGGGATGCAGCCCGGCCCAAAGCCTTCAATCCGTAAGGGCATACTGCGGAACAGATCCCGCAGTTATGGCCTTTATTGAACTGAAAATAGTGTTCCTTTTTCCATTGATCGCATGCCTGGACATCCAGTAGTTCCTCGCGCGGCAATCCCGGATACCATTTGGCGCCGTTCAGGGCTTTTGCGGGACAGGCATCCACACAACGCGTGCAGCGGCCGCAAAAGTTTTTTTCCACCGGCGGCCCGCACGCAAGTTCCATATCGGTGAATACGGTGCCGAGCCTGACCCATGAACCGAAGCGGCGCGTGATAAGCTGGCAATGGCGCCCTATCCAGCCCAGGCCCGCTCTTGTCGCCGCGGTTTTGTGCGGGAAATCACCTTTTATGTTCACCGTATCCGTGCGCACCGATGCGGCCAACGCAACGGATTGAAACCCCCTGCCGCTTATTTCGGCGGCCAGCGTCACCGACAGCTCATTGATCCGATTGTTTACCCGGGTGTACTCGTCCGCATATTGCCGGTTGGGTCCGTTCTGGATGTTGAGCATAATTTCGGGATTCACGGGCATTGCATATGAAATGGCGAAGGGAGGCCTTTTCCCGGTCCGGTCGGGAGGTGTGGCAAATCCTCTCAGGTCGGCCGCCCCCCATAGCGGAACGTCGTGGCTTTCCATCCATCGGTTAAGCCAGACTGGCAGACCGGTTGTAAGCTTCGTCAATTCACGGTTCCTTTCAGATACTGCTGGCGGACATTCTCGGGGAATTTCTCGATTGCATATCTTAACATCGTTCGAGGCATGCGCTGATAGTATTTTTTCAAAAAAGAGACTTCCGTGTCTTGATCCCGCTTGCCGATTTCGCGCAGCATCCAGCCCACGGCTTTGTGAATCAAGTCCTGGTCGTCAGCCACGAGCATTTCGGCAATTTTCAGCGTTTCGCCAAACTCGTTATTCTTGATGAAATGGAAGGTCGCCATGATTGCGATGCGCCGCTCCCAAAGGCAGTCTGAACGCGCGAGTTCATACAGTGGACTGCGGGATCGGTTCTTGAGGTAGGCTCCGACAATATGCTCGGCGGATACATCCACCAGGTCCCAGCTGTTGATGTGTCGGGTGTTGTCCAGGTATTGCCTGTAGATTTCCGATTGTTCGTCCGATGTGCCTTGCCGGTATTTTTCAACCAGGAGGATCAACGCCAGGAGGCGCTCCTCATGGATCGGCGACTGGAGCAAGACCAGCGTGTCGGTCAAAGGCAAATCCCGGTATCTTCGCGCAACACGCCTGGTTGCAGGGACCCGGACCCCGATAAACCGATCGCCTTCTCCATATTCACCGGGGCCGGTCTTGAAAAAACGCTGCAAGAATTTGGCGTCCGATTCATTGGCATACGCTCGTAGTGCGGTGCGGACAATTTCTATCATGGTTGTAGGATTCATCCTTCCTTGCTTTTGTCTAAACAGATTTTATGGCCATCAATCATAATAACTTGGTCTATCACTATAGATCTTCTGTGTGTCTGCAACGTGGATAGTTGGAGCAGCCCAGAAAAGGGCCGTAGCGCCCGTTGCGCATGCGAAGCTCACCTCCGCAGCCGGGTTCAGGACACCTTCTGCCGTTCGTGTCGTTTGAAACATTTTCTTTTCTTGTGCTGGGTTGGCCCTGGCGGCCTGCACCATTCCCTCGGGCGTCGCGTCGGGTTCGGCGTGTGCCTATCCTGCCGTCACAGGCCGGGTTTTCGCATTTGAACCAGATCCCTTCCCGCCCCGTATTCCATATCGTCGGTCCTCCGCATGTTGGGCACTTGGGGTTTTCCGGTGCTTCCAGCGATGGGGTATTGTCCTTCCTGTGCCGGCTTGCCGGTGTGGTGAGAAAGCGGCTGAGTTGTTGGCAACCGGTCGTGCTCTCGATGCGCAGCATGCTTTCGTGGGTATCCCGGTGTGAGAGAATGTTGAGCGATCCGTGCCAGAGGGTGTGACCATCGAGGATCGCTATCTTCTCGTGCATCTGAGCTCGTAGGTCGACAACAACGCCGAGATCGCGCAGCGCGCGCACCAACTCCCCCAACTCATCGGTTTGAATTTCGCCGGACTCTTGAGGAGGCCGCATAAGGATGCGGATGCACACCCTGCGAGCCAGCGCGGCGCGCAGCGGATCAACCCAGCGTCCCGTGCCGCGGCCGGTGGCGAAAGGTGAGAAAATGACAATGGATTTCCGTGCTTGGACAAGATCCCTGAGGAATGCGGGATAGAAGGTGCCTTCGGTGAAAGCTCCGGCAGCGCCCTTTGGCAGGTCGAAAGTGTCAGGTAACACCTGGTGGAGCCCGTCAATCCAGCCCTGTTCAGCCAAGGGCAACAGCGCCTTGAGGTCCAGCGTTTCCCCGTGATTTTCGAAGAGGTCCAAAAGCCGGTGCACGTATCCTTTGCGTGGGGCTTTGGCGCGTATGTATTTGAAGTTCGCCAGCAGGATTACATGCTGCCGGGCGCGGCTTATGGCCACATTGAGCAGGCGTGCACCGTCTTCCTCGATCCGGGTCGCCTGGAGGAAACGGCTCAGCGGTGCGCCGAGCGAGTCGGTGAGATCGAGCACCATCGCCGCTTTTTCATTGCCCTGAAATCGGTGGACTGTAGCGGCAATGCCGGCGGCGCGATCACCGAGACGGTCGTTGAGCAAAGCCTGGATCAGGCGCGCCTGTGAAGCGTACGGCGCTACAGCGCCCACAGCATCGTTTGGCCTACCTGCGGGTGGCAGAAAGCCCATATCGTCCAGATACAGGACGATGTTTCGTACCAACAGGGCGTGGAGGAGGTTGTAGCGGGAGTAGGTTCCAAGGGGAAAGGCCGTCCAAGGGTGGAAGGGCGCTGTGTCCACATAGAGCAGCGCTGCTTTGGATAAGGGGAAGCCATCGTTCCCATGGTTGACACTCGGATCCGAGTGCAAGGGATAATCAGCGTAGAAGAGATCGTTGACAACATCGCAAATTTGCTCGCGCATCCGGTACTGGGTTCTCAGTGCCACTAGATGAGGTGGCAGCTCTTTTTGCGCCAGGCGTCCCGGTATGTTTGCCTTTTCGAAAACATCGCATTTTAAGTAGGTACGTGTCAGTGCCGAATCCGACATCACAATCGGTGGGAGCTGTCTGAAGTCCCCAGCCACCGTGACCGATTGGGTGCACAACCCGGCTGCGTAGTAAACGAGAGGTGGCATGAGCATGGAGGCCTCGTCAACCACGGCGACATCGAACTGGCGAAGTGCGTCACTGCCAAGGTAGGTGCGGTAGACCGTGGTGGCGAGGATCCGGCATCGCTCAATGGCCTTTCTCCTGAGTTCGGCCAATTCACGATCGATTGCCTCGACGCGCTTGTCGATCTGGCTGAGACGGGGACGCAGCGTGCCGAAACGTGCCTCTATTTCTTGTGCCGGTGGATGTTTTCGAGTCTCGGCCGCGAGTCGGGTTACCTCTTTTCTGAGCGATTCGATTTCCGCATCGAGTTTCGGTAAATCGGCTTCGATCGCCCTTGCGGCATCGGCAGCGGCCTGCTCTGAATCCTCGGCGCCGGCCGCCTCTTGTGCCAGGCGTTTGGGGTTGAGGCCCGAGAGGAGGCGGCGCAAGACGCCCATGGACTTTGCGCGTTCCAAGTCGCTACGCAACTTCAAGGCACGCACGCGGTGCCGTTGAGCATCTTGTTTGCGAATGGCGATGGTTGCGCTCGCGTCCTCGCGTTTATTCATGACGACGGCGTAGGTACGCCGAGCAGACGTCAGGCGCTCGATGTCCTTCAGCACGGCCATCAGGGAAAGTTCCTCGGCCTTCAGCAACTCCGCCTCTTCTAACAACTTGCCTTTTTCCCGCAGCAACTTTTCACCCAGCCGTGCCAGAATTTCTTTAAGGATCACCTGTGAGCCGAAGCGTTGTCGCAGTTCCTCCTTTACGACCGGTCCCTGTCGGATTACGAGTCCCTGGTGAAAGTCGGGCTCGCCTTTTAGCCGCTCGGCCACACGTTCGAGAGCCGTGTCTACGGCGATGTTCGTGTTCGATACGAGCAGGACCGACCGGCCGGCCCTGTAATGAGCCTCGACGATGCGTGCAAGCGTGGTTGTCTTGCCTGTGCCGGGAGGCCCCCAGACGTATGTGGTGTCACTGCCAAGAGATCGCGTAACGGCAAGAATCTGGTCCGTGTTGGCAGTACCGTCTGCGAAGACCGAAGGGTCGGGGGCCGCGTCCGTGGAGCAAGGCGGCACAAGGCCGATCACTTTGTTGGCCATAGTGCGGTTGAACCGAACTTCGCCGCTTCGAACCTTTTCCAAGCGTTCTTTCAGCAGTTCGATAAGAAAACAGTCGTTTGCCACGAGGTGAGCGGTGGCAATCCGTGAGCCGATATCTTTTTCCAACGCGACGATAAGCACGCCGTCAGCAAACGAAACAAGCAGGCCCGAGACGTCATCCTGGTCCACTGTCACGCGGACCGGGGTGTCGTCGCGGAGGGACAAATCTTCGGCCAGAATGAAGCGGTAAAGCCACGCTCCTTCTGCTTGGCCAACGCGCTCGCCACCGCGTAGCCCAACCTGAGTGCCACTTCCTCGTTTTTTGATAGCAGCGACTTCAAGGCCGAGAGCCTCGATCATGTGTGTGAGCACTTCAACCAAGATGTTTTCTTCGATCCTTTATGGGGGAGCCGGTATTGAAAAACGCATTAGGTAAATAGAAATCAACTTCAATCGCGTCCTTCTTTCCAGGCAGTGCTACAGCCTACTGTCAATAGTTGCCTTCCTTGAGCATGTGCAGCCTCATTTTCTGTTCCGCCTTGCGTTTAATGCCCTTTAGCCAAACCATCCTGATTAGACCGCTGAACGGGCGTATCAAACGCCAGTAGGGAGTAAATTCCGATAGTGCACGGCGACTCAAGGCACGACAGCGAGTCTCGGTGCGGATCGAAACATAACCGGGTTTGTCTGTGGCTTCCACCACCAGGTTCATCACAACCCGGATGTACTCTGGACGGTCAAAAACCAGATATTGCTGAACATCGGCCGGCCGCAGATTCAGATCGCTGGCGTTATGCCAGAAACGTCCAATTTTGCCGGGAGCCAGCATGCCCAACAGGATCTCTTCAGGTGCGTTTTCGGCCAGAACGATGAAGCCCCTTGCCGCCATCTGGGAAATGAGCGGCTCTTCACACCTCAGCCCTATCCCCTGGCGGCCGACCAACCTTTCAGGAAGTGAGCGCAGCCAGACTAGGATTCGCATCACCAAAGCGATCTCTGAAGGCGAAATTTCTTTTATGCTGTCAAAGGCTGCCTGTGCGGTAGCCTTTGCAGTGATGGAATGAACTTCGGTAAAGTCATAATCAGCCTGAATCTTGTCTAATAGCATGATGCTAATGTTCCTTTTTCCCAACGTTGATTTTACCTATCCAAAGGAAAGGGGCAACTTTTTTGGCGATTAGAACTTTTCCGATACCGCTCAAGACGATGCTCAAAGGTTCCGGTTTTGCTGTCATAAACCTCCTGCGCACCCAGTCCTTCGCAGAGGAATCGCGCCATCCGTTCCAGGTCGTGAACGATGAAAGTGATATGGCTTATGCCTTCGATACTCATATTCTGGCGATGGGGTTTAGCGGTGCACCACGTATCGGGGTTCCTTAGTATTTTTTTAGTATCGTAATTCCATACCAGAGGCTCTGGATGGTGTCAATGCCGCTGGGCGGCACAACTTTATGTTTTGAGATTCGTTCCACCCAGGATTTCGATGAAGGCATCCAGGCGGATAGCAACGGGATGCCGATGAAAAACAGGGCGTCGCTAAAGCGAGGCGATTCGGACGATTGATCATTCTATGAGGGAATTGTCCCTTGCCGGGGATGGCAAAATGCCGCCTACACCAGGTAGGCTGTCGGCTCGGTTTTTTCATTTTTCATTCAGGAATTTGAATCGTCTTCCCATGGAAGTTCCGCCGGAGAGGCATCCTTCCACTCCTGGATTATTCTCTGTGCTTCCGGAAAGTCTGTCTCAGAAACCAGAATTAAACCCCAACCATATTGAGATTGGAAAAGGCCGTCATAGGCAGTATCATGAAATGATTTGATTTCTGCATATATTCCATGTTCCTCTAATATCGATTTGATTGCATTTGCTTCTGCTTCGTTCTCAGGTGTTATTAATTTTATGTAAGCGTTCACGGGGTATCCCGGAGTTACAATTCCGAAGTCTAACATGCTGAATTCACAAGAGAAAGATACATTATGACATAAAGTATTGAAATTGTTAAAAAAATCTAGACATTCGTTTTCTAGTGTGATAGGCTCTTTTCCATGGAGACGAAAAGACCCTTCACAGACCTTGAATGGCATCTTACGCCGGAACCTGTCCGGCACTATATCCTTTACCTCGAGCAGGCTTTGCATAATCTGCAGAAGCAAGTTGACGATTACGGCAAGCGAATCGAAAAGCTGGAGGTGAAGACCCGGGAAAATTCTCGAAACTCCAGCAAGCCGCCGTCATCCGACAGCCCGTTTGACCGATCCGGCCGGAAGAATGGAAAAAAAGGAAGTCGCCCCAAGGGCGGCCAGAAAGGCCATAAGGCCTACAAGCAGCAAATGCTGAGTCCAAATAAATCTCATGCGTTGATGCCCGAACGCTGTCGTTGCGGCAACACCGACTTCGGAGGAAGCCGGATGGAACCGTTTTATACCCATCAGCATATCGAGCTGCCCGAAATCCAAATGGAGATCAGCCATTTTATACTTCACCGCTGCGACTGTCCCAGCTGTGGGAAAACTGTCAAGGCCGTGCTGCCCGAGCCGGTTCGCTATGGATACGGTCCGCGATTGAGTGCGTTGATCGCCGAGTTGAGCGGCATCAAGGCGATGAGCCGAAACGATGTCAAGCATATATGCGAATCGGTTCTGCGTATGCCCATCGCCACGGGCACCATTCAGAAAATCGTCGACCGGGCTTCGGAGGCCATTACTCCGGCATACAAAGCCATCGGGGACGTGGCCCGCAGTTCGCTGTGCAATTACATTGACGAGACGTCCTGGTTTAACCAAAACGGCCTTCAGTGGCTGTGGGCCATGGTCAATGATCGGGTGGCCTTCTATCGTATCGATGCCCACCGTTCCAAGGATGCCTTCAACCAGCTGATCCAGGATTGGCGAGGAATTCTGGTCAGCGACTCCTACGGCCTATACCGAAACTGGGTTCATGGGCGCCAAACTTGTCTTGCCCATCTGATCCGCAAGGCCGATGCCTTGTGCGAGAGGAAAAAACCTGATCTACGACGCTTCGGGCACATCATGGCATCCTTGCTTCGGCAGTTGATTCAATCTGCCAAAGATCCACCGCCGCCGCGACAATGGCAGCAGTATTACGCACAACTGTTGTTCGCGCTGTCTCTGTGGGAGCCCGATAAATCCGACGCTGGCCAGCTGGCTCGACAGATTTTACGCGAAATCGACTCGCTTTGGTTCTTCATCGAACACGAGGGCGTGGAGCCGACCAACAACCGGGCCGAACGGGCGCTTCGCTTCGGGGTTTTGTGGCGAAAGCGCAGCCTCGGCACCCAAAGTGAAAAAGGAAATCGCTGGGTAGAACGTATCCTCTCCCTGAAGGAAACTTGTCGGTTAAAAGCGAAATCAACCTTCCAGACCCTGGAACTCTGCATCGAATCGTTCTTCAACAACGACAAGCCCGATCTGTCTTGGATATAGCTCAGACCACGGTTTCCCTTACCCCGTGAACGCTTACAATTTTATCATTTTTTTCCTGCCAATTTTCTGTTTAAATGGCTCCCAGCAATAACACGCCTCCATATTGACGTATATATTTGCAAAGTTTCAATTTTACATGGATGAAAAAAGAGCGATTAAGATAATCAAGTGTCATAACCGGCGTGAGGGGGTGGGGAAGCCAATCGCGTATCGCGCATGCTTTACCCAGTCCCTCTCGACGCCGATGTTAGATGTTCAATTTTTTTCAGCCGAAACAATACGATTCCGCCGTAGATAAAGTATAACCCCAAAATAGTAAAATATGGTTTTAGAAAATACTGGTGCCATCCAATTCCGAATATTCCTAAAAGACACGCATGTATACCGGTCAGCAAGACGATTGTAGCCATTAACCAAAGTGCAATTTTCACACCTTTGTTAGTGAAATAGGCGATCAGAGCATAAGTAATAAGAGACAAAATCTTTATGCCCAAAAGTTGATTGTATGGCAAGGAGTGACTATCAGCCAACTCTTTGAAAAGATAGGTGTTTATGATTCCAATCATGTTCATGCATAGAAAAACGCATATGATTGTTTTTTGATCTAATAGAAGTGATATGATTCTACTTTTCATATTATCAAATTTATAGCTCGCCATAGATGCTTGTGTCTATTAATATGAAATCAAACGTAATCCTAAAAATGCCGCTTTGGATAATAAAGCATCAACGAATAGTTAAGTAACGTACCAAGGTTCTTTCTCTATGGCCGCCGGAGAATTTTGTGCCCATAAAAAGATGTATCTGGCCAAACCCGTCCCTCTATTCAGAGGTGTCACGTAAGTCCGATTCAAGAAGAAATAGCAACTGCTTTTCACTTTGATCGAACTCAATATCTTTTATTATTTTAGGATCTCCTGGTAAAAAAGTTTTAAAACACTTATTTGTGAAGGCCCTAATATTTTGAACAACTTCACGCCGATGTAAAGAGTATAAATCAGCGACTTGCTGAAAGGGATCTTGTGCAACTCCACATCCTTTAATTTCAGCAATTGCATTGGCAATATGTACATCAGCTTTATTCAATTGGCGGTGGACCCAATTATTTGGACAGCCTGGTTGGTAGAATAAGCTCCAAGCCGGTTCTGGTATCCGGACATCAGGCAGCCCCAGCCATGGTGGCAGGCAAACCGTAATAAACATCATCCGGTGTTCTGCCGTCAAGTTTTTGATGAGGGCGCTCCTGGTTGTAAAACGAGAACCACTTATCGAGCCCCCGGCGAAGTTCGTTTCCGTTGTCAAAAGCGTGTAGGTAGATGTAGTCGTATTTCAGTGTCCACCACAGTCGTTCAATAAAGATGTTATCCTGGCAGCGGCCCCGGCCGTCCATGGAGATGGCCACCTGGTGGTCCCTGAGCCGTTCAGTAAAGATCGTGCTGGTAAACTGGGAGCCTTGGTCGGTGTTGAAAATCTGCGGTTTGTCATAGCGCGCCAGGGCCTCTTCCAGGGCCTCGACGCAAAAGTCGGCCTCCATCGTATTCGACACGCGCCAGGACAGCGTCTTTCGGCTGTACCAGTCAATGATGGCCACAAGATACATATAGCCCCGGCGCATCGGGATGTAGGTGATATCGGCCGACCACACTTGGTTGGGCCGCTCGATGGCCACACCTCGCAGCAGGTACGGATAGACTTTATGCCCGGGATGAGGCTGTGTGGTTCGTGGCCGCGGGTAGATCGCCTTAAGGCCCATCAGTCGCATCAGGCGCTGGATCCGCTTGCGATTCTTTTTCATGCCATGATGCCGCCAGAGCCAATCGGCCATCTTGCGGCTGCCCCAGGTCGGTGTCTTGAGGAACTGTTCGTCAATCAGGCGCATCAGCGCCAAGTCCTCGGGCTTGATCGGCTTGCATTTGTAGTAAAATGAGGAACGGCAAATGTTCAGCATGTCACATTGGCGTACGATGCTCAGCTTCTCGTGAGATGGATCGATCATATCACGGCGCAGGTCGCGCTTCAGGAGCCGAGCTTGCGTGATAAAAAATCGTTTTCCACCTTAAGCTGGCCGATCTGGCGGTACAGTTCGCCGACCTGGACATCAGTGACCTGCTTGCCTCTGCGCCCTTTCTCGAAGATGTCGGCGGCCCCGTCGAGCAGCTCCCTTTTCCAGGTGCTGATCATGGTCGGGTGGATATCGAAGCGTTTGGCCAGCTCAGCCAGTGTTTGCTCATTGCGTAAGGCAGCCAAGGCGACCTTGGCCTTGAATTCGGGTTTGTACTGTCGACGTTTGGTACTCATGGTCAGATCCTCCTTTTTCGGTCTGACTTAGAGCTTACACCATTGTCCAGTTTTTGGGGACCACCGCCACCATCGTCCGTTGTGCGTAAAACTGCTGTAGTAGCCGTTCTGGGCCAGAAATCGCCGGGTTGATGGAATCGAGTAGTCCATCTGTTGGCTCAGCGGCCCGATCATCCAGCATGGATGCTGCTTGAACAGGACCGCGAGACGCTGGGAAACCTCGGTCGAACCATCCATATCGCCCTCCCGATAAAGTATTGCAGGTTATCGCCGCAACCGGGCATATATGCAATACATTATCAAGAAATGGACGATTTGACAAGAACGAAAAAGAGGATAGCCATCTATCGTAAATGACAATCATTACATGTGTTTTCTATGAGTTAGACGCAAAGCCGACACCCCGGAAAACGAAAGCACAGGCTCCTTGAGAATCGCAAAATATGATCAAGTATGGCAAAAATAATCGGATAACATACTGATTTTACAGAATCCAACCGTTTTGTGGTTCCATAGATTTTACCCATTTAGTTCATCCCAACGTGGACCTCAGCGTGTTGCCAGATACGAGGCGGCTGGTAATCCGCTGAAGGTCGAAATTGTCGATTCATCAACGTGGCGGCCGTTAACCTATCTCCATCTGAGCACTCAACCGGCGCTGGGACTCCCTGATGGCTTCCCTCACCACCGGCTTGAGGGAATCGTACAGGGATCTAACGTTGCTCGCAGATATGAGCACGTCGCCCTCCGCGTCCTCAACGACCGGACGTGGTCTCATCCTTAGGGGGCGGTCGGTGGCCTTGCCGCCGTTATGGGTTATGCAGTTGCGAACCTCGCGTGCGACGGATATTGAATTCGAATTCCAAAAACGCGTTGCAAGCGACTGGCCGTACACAGATATAAGACGTTTTGTGAAATCTCGATCACTCACTCGAATTGGCGTCTGAACTATTTCGCTCAAGAGACGGACAAGGAGATTCTCGTAGGCGTAATAGATGGCGCAAAAAGACCCTTCAGCGATTTTCCAGAGTGACGCTTTGAATGCATTTACTTCAAGCAGTTGTTCCCATAGCTCTTGCCTGGATATCATAACTCTCGGCCCATTACTATTCGCCAAGTCATATACTCCATTGACGTAAAGCCAAGGCAAAACAAAGGATTTCGAAGCCCCCCACCACTGCGCTGCGAATTCCTCAACATGCCCACCTATCTGAGGCCCTCTCACTCCATTGAAGAGGTCCGCGAACCACGTTGTATCGTGGAAATCTGCGAAGCTGGACACATCGTTTTCGATAAATATCGTCTTCAATTCAGATCAGTTATCTCCAACGATCAGCTTCATCCGCGAACGAAATGAGCCGGACTGAAAGCTGATGTTGAGGTCTTAATAGTTAAAACTTAAATACGACAAAACAATATTCATTCTTTTCTTGATAATACGCTGGGAGTAGCTTTCGAAGCTATTAAAACAAATATGAGAATGGTCAAGAGAATTAACGCAGACAAAATAAATTATATGCTTTCCATATTCAGATCTTCATACGATTACGGGATGGGCGGGAGCGGCATGTTTTATGCTGTCCCCTGCAAAGGCGAGATTGAACATTATTTACGCCACCATTCCCGAACAAGTTCCATGTAAGTATTTGAAATATCAAATGCAAGCTGTTCTGTTTGATTTGATTTTTCTACTAGTTCATCAAAAGATATTTTCTTGTTTCTGTTTCTATAGGAATAGATATACTCTATTTCATATAGAAAATCATCATTTTGATCTTTATACAACTCCATAAGGATATGATTATGGGCTATTATATTCCTTACATTTCTGGTCATCATTAAAGCAGAATCTATTTGAGCCAAAAATTTTTCTTTCGTCTTTTCTGATAGCTTATCATTGTTACGAAGAAGTTCTGATAGAAGATCTGTTCTTTTCTCGAACAGTAATGTCCTAGCTGTTTTAGAAATTTGCTTCTTTGAAAGGACATCGATAGTTATCGTCACAATATGTTCAATCGCTGTGAATGAAAGAAAGAATCTTCCTATGTACGGTTCCCATTTTCTTCTCACTTCAGCAGGTTGCATAATATTCCCCGATGTTTAAAGTTAATTTCAGGGATGGCATGATCCTCGCCGTCCCCTGGACACAGATGATATGTGGTCAAGTTGATATTGGTTCACCAGATAACACTATGATTTGAGTACTATCTTGGACACCAGATTCTTTTAATAATTGAATCCATTCAGTTTCTGGTTTTACTCGCAAAGTTTCATAAATGACATAGATAAATTTTTCCCATTCGATTGAAAGATAGCCTCTTGTATCAGCAAGGACCTCATCGCAAACTCTCTTTGCGTCCTGAAGACTTGAAATATATTTATATTCTATTAATGTACGAACAGAAGGAAGGCCAGTGTCAGGCTCAAAATTTTTTATTGGTTTGCTTATCGAAGGTTTATGCTTTAAATCAGGGAAAATACATTTTAGAACTGCTTCAATTCGGGCATGAACATCCGATTCGTTTTGGGGTGGTTTACTAAAAATATTTTTATCAGTGATAGAATAAATCGTGGCTCTTAAAATTGTAATGACATCTTTAGAAATTAAATTTAAAAATGGATACACATTGAAGCTATTCCCTATAGCTTCTAAGAAATTATAAATTTGTGCTGACCATATCAAATAGGGTTCATTGACACCCATTCGGGTTTCCATAAAACCATTCTTCTTAGCTCTATTGTATACCTCATTGGCTTGTTCATAAGTCTTTGAGAGATTAAGTTTATCAAGCAGTACTAAGGTATGAATGAATGCACTGTTAATATAATACTCAATTTGCATTTCAGGGACATCATAATCATCCTTTCTTCCAGAATGATTCTTTTCAAAAACATGGTCTGCCTCATTCAGCAGTTCATGTATTTGTTTTAACGATTTTGAGATATCATTCATTATGCCGTCCAAATTAATGTAAACCAAATGACATAAATAAATCGCTCTTAATTATAAATACATATCAATGATTATATGATGCTCTTCATAGCACCGTTGGCCCGCGATATAGAGGCATAAAAGCCAGGCATCAAGAAAAACGCCAGCATTCTCCTCTGGTGTTAACGTGCATAAATCATCAATTTTGGCATATTCTATCTTGCTCCTGTTAATCTTGATCTAACGCCTTCTTCACTCCAAGCTGCTGATGCTGATGGTCCACCTCAAAAAATAGAAACCCCATTGAACTGTCCTGTGATGGGGTTTGATGGCGCACCGCGCATGGGCTCTCCTGAGTATCGAGTTAGTATGTGAATCCCATAGCAGAGCTTCAACCCTGCGTCAAGCTATCAAAGGCGAGCAGTTTTCAAGATCATATAAAATTGCAGACACTTGTAGGCGCATCACGACCTCAGACCCCGTTGATCCAGTCCCTGAGCATCGGCGGGCAAACGAACTGGTTGTCACCGGATTCCACTGGCATTGGGCCGATATTTCGATGCCGTCCTGGATCACCGATACCGGGCGGTCCGAGGAGACCACCACCACCGATCCCACCATGCTCGGCGATGAATCTGAATGCTTTTAGCGGGTTTTCTGTAACGAATAGCTTAACCGCTGCAAGAATCGTGGTCGGATGAAGGGGTATGACGGGCCACCACAGAAGTCCAGGGCCGGATATTGGATAAGATGGAACCCATCTTGCTCTGCGCGACTTCCATGTCGTGAGCTGCCTGTGCACGCAGCCAGTAACCGTTTGAGAGTCCGAAAAACTTGCATAGCCGCAAATCCGTATCCGCCGTGATCGACCGTTTGCCTGCCACTATCTCACTAATGCGTTGTGCGGGCACACCGATCTCCTTAGCCAGGCGATATTGACTGATTCCCATGGGCTTGAGGAACTCTTCCAGCAGAAGTTCACCAGGTGTTACCGGATCAAGTTTTTCCATTATTTCTTTGCCTCAGTGATAATCCACGGTTTCAACATCTTCAGCGCCTGCTTGCGTCCAAAGAAAGCATACCCGCCATCGTTGGTTTATGCGAATACTATATTGGTCTGCTCGATCCCCTTTGAGTGCCTTGAGCCTGTTTCTATGCGGAATTTTCAGATCATCAAGACTTTGGGCGATCTCCAATTGCCTCAGTTTCCTGCG
Organism: Desulfobacterales bacterium; assembly: GCA_963668645.2. Taxonomy (GTDB): domain Bacteria; phylum Desulfobacterota; class Desulfobacteria; order Desulfobacterales; family UBA2174; genus UBA2174. Next base: position 457,458 of record CAXXWC010000010.1, on the reverse strand, counting down.
ATCTACCGACTCTATGCTGGCGAAGCGCCCGACACGGAATCCCCTGGAGAGTGCTTCGGTATCGGAACACTTGAAGGATCGTATCATGGATGAAAAGTATAACGCGGCGCGTGATTAACGTCAAAAGTGATGATTTGGATAATCAGAGATGGCCAGCCTGCGCTGTATATGCGCAAGGCTTCGGTTTTGCGGTCCATTTCCCCAAGGGTCTCGATGGTGGACCAACTCGGAGATGATCGCTGACCGTTTCGGGGAGTGCGCTGGCAAAAGGCCGTAGGCAACGGTGGTCGACAGATAGGGACGCGCGCACTCAGGAGGCAGGCTGGATACCGTCTATAGCCTGATTTCACGGCATTCTTTGATGATTTCCTGGATCAGTGGAAGATACGGGTTGGTGGCGGAATAAAGAGCGCTGAACTGGCAGATGAGGTCTTTGACGGGAATGATCCTGAAATCTTCCTCGGCAGCGAAAAAAAGTCTGACAAGAGCGCTGTCAGCCAGATAGAACGCATCGAAATTGCGAATGAATTTCTTGATCGTGTCGATGTTGTCGCTTTTGAGAAGAATTTTGGAGCGGGTTCTGGCAAAATCCTCCCGGGAAAAAATCAGACTGTCCAGTCTGGAAAAATAGTTGAAGATGTACTTCGCATTCCGCGTGTTGCGAACAGAAAGGACACGCTTTCTTGCGTAAGCCGAATCCTTTTTCATCACGAGGGAAAAATTCAACCGGAACAGCGTTTCCTGGCGGAGCTGCGGACTGATTTGGCGGGCGCAGTCCGTGGTATGCATACTTACGGTATCGCATACATTGCTCAGGAAGGTGAGATCGCCCAGCGGCTTGGTGTACAGATCTTCATGATCGTTTTGGGAAATGACATGAAGATCGATATGTAGATCCGGGTAACGATCCTGAAATTTTTTCAGGATGGACTGTAGGATGGTATCGATGATGGGCGGAGTGGCAGCAATGATGAACCGGCCGGAATATTCTTCGGAGCCATGGTCCTGATACTGGCGCAGCAATGAAGGGATGGCGTCGACGTTCTGGACGATTTGCCGGGCATGGGGCAGAAGGAATCTGGCTGTCTGTGTCAGCCGGACACCCTTTGTCTGCCGTTCCAGCAGCCGGACACCCAGTTCTTCTTCCAGCGCCTTGATGCTTTTGCTTACGGCGGAATGGCTGATATGGCAATTGTTCGCGGCTAGGCTGATGGACTTTGTTTTTGCAATTTCCAGAAGAAAAACAAGCTGTTCCAGCCGCATGTCGCCAGTTTCCCCGTCTGCCGTATTTCTTAACCGTATCTAAACATGATGTACGGTCTTTTAAAACTTATAATGCAGAACGGATACGGCTTTCAAGTGGCGATGAACACCGCGAGTCAAACGGAATCGCGGTATACTGCCTCTATCGGAGGCGGTCGAACCCCGGTTTGCCCTAAATTAAAGGCACGGAGGCGTTGATCTGCTGTTTCAGCACGGAGATAAACGCATTATCCATATTGCTTTCGTTTTCGAACAGATACGCCTTGTTTTGGAATTCGTACTTCGAACTGCCGAAATTATGGAACGGCAGCAGCTCATAACGGAGATTCGCCGCGTGCTTCCCGGCTTCGCCGATAAAGTCGGCGATTCGTTGAATATCATCGACAGTATCGTTGACTCCGGGAATGACCGGCGTGCGTGCGACGATAGGCTTGTCTCCGAACTGGACGCAGAGCCGTTTGAAGTTCTCCAGAATGCGTTCGTTGGAACGTCCGGTGAAGGTCCGGTGTTTGACCGGGTCCAGCATCTTCAGATCAAAATAGATGAAGTCCAGTTCTCGAAAGACCGGTTCCGCCTGCTCCCACGGCACGCATCCGGTGGTTTCGATGGCGCTTTCCAGTCCCTCAGCACGGGCCTGCAGCAGCAGCGAGGTCACGAATTCCGCCTGCAAAAGCGGTTCGCCGCCGCTGAGGGTCATGCCACCGCCGGAACGGGCAAAAAAAGCTGCATCGGAGGTGATCTCCTCCAGAATTTCCTCCACGGTCATGAGCCGCCCCATGCGCTCGATCGCTTTGGCCGGACAGGCATCAACGCAGGCCATGCAGGCATCGCAGACTTCCCGCCGGATAGTCGCCCGCCCTTCGGTGTCCGCAGCGATGGCGTTCCGGGGGCAGGCCCTGACGCAAAGGCCGCACTTTTCCATCGTGATACATTTGCTCTTCTTGTAGGCGAGTTCGGGGTAGGCCGAAATGCCTTCAGGATTGGAGCACCATTTGCAGGACAGCGGGCATCCCTTGAAAAAAACGATACTCCTGATGCCGGGACCGTCATGGACGCAGAACTTCTGGATATTAAAAACCAAGCCGTGTTCCCTATCCTGTTTCACGGTGCTCCTCCGTTGCGTTGGTGAAAACCGCTGTGACGTACGGTTGCTTGTTCGGATGGTTTCGGATGTGCGACCGCTTATGGCTAGAACATCCCACCGTTGACGGCAAGCGTCTGGCCGGTGATGTAGCTGGCAGCGTCGCTGGCCAGAAACGCGACGGCGTTGGCCTGTTCCTGCACGGTGCTGAACCGTCCCAGTGGAATCATCTCCAGGAAGAGCTCATACCCTTCCTGGGTCATGTTCTTCAGGAACGCGTCCCACCAGCCCGGTTCTTCCATGGCACACATGCCGGGCGCGACGGCGTTTACGGTGATGCCCGCGCCGGCCACTTCCAGCGCCAGACTTCGGGTAAAGGCGACAATGCCGCCCTTGGCAGCGGAATAATGGGGACTGTGCGCGCTTTTGTTGGCCAGTCCCGCGATGGAGGCCATGTTGACAATCCGGCCGTACTGTTTGGCTTCCATGATGTTCAGCGCTTCGCGGCAACAATAGAAGACACTGGTAAGATTGTTGTGAATGAAGGCTTCCCACTCTTCATCGGGCATGTTCTTGGTGATCTCCAGCGAAAACTTCTTGCCGGGCTTGGCCACTAGTTCCAGAAATTTAAGTCGATCCGCGTACCCCCGAGGGTTAGACCGGAGCGTTGCCGCGTTGTTGACTAAAATATCAAGCGTTCCGTAATAATCCGCGACCTTCGCGAACATGTTATTTACCGCAGTGCTATCGCTAACGTCGCACTGCACAGGGAAAACGTCATAGCCGCTTTTACGGTAACAGGCTGCCACTTTTTCGTTCTTTTCCTCATTCCTGCCGCAGAAAGCGACTTTGGCACCCTCCGTAGCCAAAGTCTTGACGATGGCCATGCCGAGTCCCTGGGTCCCACCCGTAACCAGGGCAACCTTGCCGTTTATATGCAAATCCATAGCGTGTTCTCCTTATTGCAATCATAGGCGATTGTTGGCTTTACTCGTGTTTGCGGACAAAGGGCGAGGTGCCGGCATTTCCGCAAGTTTCCGGGATGGATTAAACCATAGAATGATGGCGTGTCTGCCGTCTCGTTATCGGCCTATCAGTGAAGGCAGAAAGAGCGTGATCTGCGGGAATACGTTCACCAGTGCAAGGACAACAAGAAGTAGCGCCAGGAACGGCAGCACGCCTCGCGCCAGCTGCTCCACGCTGACGTCGCCGATAGTACTCGCGATGAACAGGTTCATGCCGATAGGTGGTGTCAGGAAGCCGATGGCCAGATTGAGGGTCATGATCACCCCGAAATGAACCGGGTTGATGCCCACAGCTTTGATTACCGGCAGCAAAATGGGCGTCAGGATGATAGTGGCGCCGAGCGGTTCCATGAAGGTGCCTACCACTATCAGACCGAGATTGAGCAGTAGCAGGATCATGAACTTGTCCCTGGTGACGCTGGTAACGAATTCCGCCAACTGCACGGGAATCTGCTCGATGGTGAGTAAATTGCCAAGAAGGTTGGCCATAGCAAAGATGATGTTGATGCTCGCGTAAATGATGATCGGTTCGGTCAGCGTTTCAAGCAGGTTGGACCACCGAATTTCCCGGTAGACGAAAAGCCCTACGTAGAGCCCGTAGAACGCCGCCACGGCAGCCGCCTCTGTAGGCGTCATGATACCGCAGTAGATACCGCCCAGAATGATCACGGGCACGGCCAGCGCCCATTTGGCATTCCACGCGACGTGCAGCAGTTCCCGCTTCGACATCCGGGAGGTTTCGCCGCCGCGCCAGCCGTTTTTGCGGGAGATGACGTAGGCCGCCAGCATGAGCGCGCCACCGCATAGTATTCCGGGCACCAGACCGCCTGCAAACAGCTTTACGATGGATTCCTGCGCGGTGATGCCATACAGCAGCAGTGGGTTGCTCGGTGGAATGATGACGCCCATGATGCCCGCCGCAGCAACGATCGCCGTGGCGAATTTCCGGCTGTAGCCCCGTTCCAGCATGGCCGGGATGGTAATACAGCCGATGGCGGCTACGGTGGCCGGTCCGGAACCGCTGATGGCGGCAAAGAACATACAGGTCAGGATTGAGGCCATGGCCATTCCACCGTAATACCTGCCGAGAAGGCCGTCGGCCAGCCGGATCAGCCGCGTGGAAAGCCCGCCCACGCCCATGAACGTGCCCGCCGCGATGAAAAAGGGCACGGCCATGAGCGTAAAGCTGTCAACGGCGGTAAAGGTGGTGGTGGCCACGTAGTCGATGGGCAGCGTGCCGCAGCCCCAGATGGTTGCGATACAGGCCAGGCCGATGGCCACGCCCAGGGGCACGCTCAGGAACGTGAACAGCAGGAAGTACCCGAACATGAAAACGGCGGCGTTGCCTTCCTCATCAGCCAGATATACCGGCACAAAAAGCGCGGCCATCAACAGGCCGGCGATAAACACGTTGAGCCATCCGGACTCACGGACGTTTTTCCAGATCTCCTGCAACAGCCGCATGGCGGTCAGCGAAAACGCGATGGGAAGAATCAGATAAGGGATGTACTGGGGAAGGCCCAGCATGGGCGTTGCCTGCTTGAATTCCCGCACCATCTGGATGTGAGTACATCCCTTGGCTACGATAATGTAGCAAAGAAGCAGGAATACGAAGGCCCCCAGATTGTCCAGAACGGCCTTGATGCGCTGCGGCATCACCTCATAGAGAACCGTCACCCGTACGGACTTGGCGTATTTCACGCACAGCGGCAGACCGAGATAGGTGATCCAGACGCAGACGAGCCGTGCGGTCTCTTCGGTCCAGATCAGCGCCTCAGCCCCGGAAAAGAAGGAAGAAAACACGTAACGGTAGGCTGTCTGAAGAAAAACGATATGGATGATGAGCAGGAGGCCGATGGCGAGAACAAGCTTTTCTGCGTATTCGTCGCACCATGCCAGACATTTCTTGAACATGGGGAGAACCTTCCACAACTATGGCTTTTGGAAGAAACCGCCGGGGACGGGTGGTCTGCCCACCTGTCCCCGGATTCATGTCATTGCAGGGCGCGCGCCACGACTTCGAACGTTTCCTTCGAAATCTTGTCGTTGAACTTATCCCATACCGGCCGGATGAGATCGTCGAACTTTTTGAGCTCTTCAGGGCTCAGTTCGAAAATCTGCATGCCTTCCCTGACAAGCTGCTCACGGGCGGCGGCTTCCTGGCGGTCCAGTTCCTTGCGTTCAAAATCGACGGCTTCCTGTGCGGCTTCGCGGAGGATTTTTTGCTGGTCGGGTGTCAGCGACCGGAGTCTCTTCAGGTTGATGACAACCGGGCTCATGTAATAGAGATAATTGGTCAGAAGGGCGTACTTGGCGATCTCGGCATCCCTGTTCATGGTCGCCAGCGAGGCCAGCGGCAGCCCGAAGGCGTCCACGGTCCCCTGGCGCATGGCGGTCAGCACTTCCCCGAATCCCATGGCGACCGGGTAGATGCTCAGCGCCTTGCAATTTTCAAGCTCCACCACCGAGTCGGTAATGCGCATTTTGACGTTTTTCAGCCCCGCGACGTCGGTGACTTTCTTGCTGCCGAAAATGTGCTGGCGAATACCGGTTTCGGGATAAAAAAGGGGTTCGAAACCGACCTTGTTCAGCAGCTTTCTCAGATACTGCCCCAGTTCCCCCCTGTCGAGCGAGGCATAGAGCTTGGCGCGGTTTTCCGCAGTGGGGTTGATGTAATGGGGCAATTCGAAAATAAGAAAATCGCTGCAGAAAAGAGAAAGATTGCCCTGTGAGATGAGTGCCATGTCCAGCGTGCCTTTCTGCACGGCCTCGGCGATCACGCGGTCACTGCCGAGTTGCGCGTTCATGAAAAGCTGCACCTTCATGGACTTGCCGGATTTTTTTTCCACCAGTTCCTTGAATCGGGTCAGTCCGAGGCCGAGGTGGTCGGTGGTGGTCGTCACTGACGCAAGCCGTAGTTTGAGGGGCTTGGCTTGTGCGTAATCCGTGAAAAAGACGCCTGCGCAAGCCAGCAACATCGCCGTAAGGGAAAGGAACACCCGTTTCATTTTTTTCTCCTTCAGTTAGAACTTCCAAGCGGAAAGGACGATTGTAGAAACGCGGCGGCGGAATGCTCCGCCGCGAAAAAAGCCTAAATCACATGTTCCGTTCTTGCGATAATTTCATCCTGAAGCTGTGGGGAGAGCTCGCAGAAATAGGCGCTGTAGCCGGCCACGCGGACAATAAGATTCCGGTAGTCCTCCGGATGGGCCTTGGCCTTTTCCAGCGTTGCCCGATTGATCACGTTAAACTGCACATGCCAGATTCTGAGGTCGCACCAGGTTCGTACAAAGCTCATGAGTTTTCTGGTTCCTTCCTCTCCGGCCAGTGCAACGGGCGAAAGCTTGATATTGAGTAGCCGCGCCGCCCGTTCCGTACAGCCCTCGTGCTTGATCTTCTTGTTGGACAGCAACACCGCCGTGGGGCCCTGCACGTCGCATCCGTGCGACGCGCCGCAGCCTTCAGACAGATACTGCCATTGCAGGCGGCCATTGGGCGTGGCGGAAATGCGGCGGCCGGCCAGGATATGGTTGGTCACCGGCACCATGCGGCTGGAGAAAATTTCGCCGTGAAGTCCCCGGTATTTGCCGACAAACTCGGCTGTAATGGCGTCCAGTTCCCGGCCTACGGCGTCGGCATAGGCGTCGTTGTTACCGTATTTGGGAGCATGCAGTACAAGCTGGCGGATGATCTCGTACCCTTCGAAGTTGGCGTCCAGGGCCTTCATGAGATCTTCCATAGTAAACTGTTTTTCCTCGTACACCAGCTTCTTGATGGCGACGACGGAGTCGGCCAGAGTGGCGAACCCTACCTGATCCATGTAAGTTTCCCGGAAGCTGTTCGGCACGTACTCATATATGCCCACTGACGCCGCCCGGCAGGCCGGCGTCGTGATCGACTGGAACGGCGCGGCCAAAACGGCCGGTTTGATCCGGTCGGCTACCGCCTGCTGCACGATAGCCTGATAGAGCACGTATTCGTACTGCCGACGCAGGGCCGCGAAGAATTCATCATACGTCTTGAAATCCTGAGGATTGCCGGTTTCCAGGCCGAAAGGCTTGTCCCCCAACGCCAGCAGGCGACCGTTTCGCAGTGTCATCTCGATGATGGCCGCCAGATTGAGGAACGGACCGGGGTTTGCGTAGCTTTCCCGCTGGGCGATGCGTACTTCGGTGCAGCCGGAACAGGCGAAGTCAAAGGCGTCCTTGAGTTTCTCGCCCTTGGCCACATACAGCGGGACGATTTCCTCATCATTGATCAGCTTGGGGAAGCCCTGTCCGTCCTTGATCGTCTCGCAGCAGGCTTTCAGGAATTTGTCCGGTGTGCCGGAGTGGATGCGTGCCGCCAAGTCAGGATAGGGGATGGGGAAGTCGCGCTTAGACTCCAGAATCAGAAAGGAGAGTTCATTGGTAGCGTCCTTGCCGTCAGGCGTCTGTCCGCCGATGGTCACTGTTTCGAAGTGGGCAAAGCCGTCATGGGTCGCCCCGTAGTTGTCGGACGTGAAGAGAATCGGAATCTGGGCCAGATTCAGCCAGAAGCATTCAAACAGTTCCCGGGCCTGAAGGCGGGTGAGAATGCCGTTTTTCACGTCCCGCTGATAGTAGGGAAGAAGGAACTGATCCATGCGCCCGTTGCCGAGGCCCGCGCCTATGTGTTGCTCCAGGCGGGAAACGGCCACGATGAACCACTGCACTTGCAGCGCTTCCCAGAAGGTGCGGGGCGGATTTTCCGCTACCCAGGCGCAGTTTAAGCTGATGGTTTCCAGCTCGGTGCGCCGGACCACATTCTGTTCCTTGTCAGCCAGCCGCCGGGCTTCTTCGGCATACCTTCGGGCAAAAACGGAAAAGGCCTCTAACGCCATGAGACTGACTTCCCAGAAGTTTCCGAATTTCACATAGTCCGAAGGATTTTTTCTGAACTCCGCTATCTTTTTTTCCGCTTCGGTCTTCAGGCCGCAAATGCCTTTCGACAAAAACCCTGAGTAGTCGATATTCCAGTTGAGCGAGGAACGGCCTGTGGTGGCCTGCACCACAATGGCCTGCTGCACCGTGTGGTTACTGGGATCGTCGCCGTAGTAAAAACGTCTTGTTTCCGGTGGCATGTTGTTGGCATAGGCCTGTGCGTAACTTTTATCCTTCCAGTACGGATAAATTTCTTCCTTGATGATTTTCAGATCATCCGCGCCGATGTGATACGGGCTGACAGCCCGGCTGTCGGCTGTTTCGATCTCCATCATCACAGAACCTTCAAGCTCTGGATACAGAATGCCGCATCGTCCCATTTGACCGCATACTTTGCCGACAAGTAGTTCCCCGTCATAGATGCAGACCGGAATGTTCTGCGCAATATGAAGTAGTGCCCTGGCCCAGCGCATGTCCACAGGCTGTCCCTCCGTTTGCTTCATCGATTCCGTGAACAGTCGGCCGCGGCTGATGTCCATGCTGACCTGGGAATCGGTGATGACGCGTGCCAGCTTCAACGTCCGCTCGCGATGCGGCACTGCAGAGTCAATTTTCGCCAGTAGGCGCTCCTCCTGGGGCGTCATCGTGATGGAACAACATGCTTGCATCGTTTGTCTCCTGTTATGGGTACCATTGTGAATATCTGTTCAAAATCACATTTGATATTTTCACAAAAAAATCACATAGCCGTAAATTTTTTCCTATTTTTAGTTTGATTTTGTATTCCAAACGCATCGAGTTGTTTTAAGCGAGGTCGGTTTTGTGGTTTCCTGCGGCCATTCAGTTGGGTTGAATACGGCGTGTCTTTTATCATAATTATCATGATAATAATTTATCACTATATCCAAAACCGTCACAAGTTCTATTTTTTCACATATAGCGTTTTGCTATAACTTTTTTTCACAACAAAATGCTGCATACCCTGCGAACAGATCACAACAGGTAGTGAGCCAATCGCCAAATCTTATCTGCGGCGATGAGTCGACTTCGACCGAATTTGCACTTGAAAAATATTTTTTAAAAAACCAATACGTTTTACAGCATTTTTTGAAATTATGTTTTAATTAGTGATGTTACTCCATGGTTGGGGTTATAGCTATCCGCCCTCTGTGGGGGCATGGCCTTTTCCCCTTATGGGTGGGATATGTTACCATATTGTTATGTCATTTATTGAACGTACTGATAGGTAGTGTTGCAAGGGGGAGAACAACTTACCCTTATCCGATTATGATTTTTTTACTGTTCAATACAGTATTTTATGATGCTCTCACCGTGAACAGCCGAAGTGTTTAAAAATGGGATGCCATATCTGTTTTCTGTTAATATTAATGGTAGTTCAGTTCATCCCAAAATTAACGAGTCAATTCCGTCTCCATGGTAAGCTTCGTGCCCAGCAAACCGACATCCTTTCTGAAAGGCTGTGGCCCATCTTCACCCAAGGGTCTCGATGGAGACCTCCAGGAGGAAAACGACTCTAAGGCCAGGGCGTCGTGCCGGACTCTATCACGACGACCTCAGGCCCCGTTGATCCAGTCCCTGAGTATCGGCGGGGAAACCGTGCAGGTGGTTACCGGATTCCATTGGCATTGGGCCGAGATTTCGATGCCGTCCTGGATCACCGAAACCGGGCGATCCGAGGAAACCACCACGACGAAAATCCCTTCATGCTCGGCGGTGAATCTGACCGCCGAGTTGAAGCGCGCCCCCCTGGCCCGGTCTTCGCCCGGCACGGTGCGACCGTCGAGCAGGCAGGCAAATCCCACCAGATGGCGTTCCTTGCTGATATGCAAAGCCCCGTCGACCCTAGCCAGGGATTTGGCCAGATCCAGCAGGTTCGGCTGGTTCAGATCCAGCGGGCATTCGATCTTCTGGCCGGAGATGTAGACCGGGGAATCGTTGAAGTCGACCACCAGGGTGCATCCGTGCTTCAGGGTTTCTGCGCTGTGGACCAGTTCGGAGATGATTTTGAACAGGGCCGTCCCTTCGGCGGAATCGAGATCGGTTTCCAGCAGGATCTCTTCCACCTGCACCAGGTTGGCCTGGCGGGTGGTGGATTTGAAGTTGCCGTCGAAAAAACTGCATATTTCTCCGCCGGTGGATCTCAGGAATCCGTGGCCGCCGCAGAAGTTGGCCGTAAGGGAAAAGATCGGCCGCTGATCCTCGGCGATGCCCACGATGTTCCGGCCGTCGGAAACAAGCTGGCGCCGGGAGTCTTCCACGGCCAGCAGCAGCTTGCGCACATGTTTGAAGTTGTTCAGCGCCACCCGCTCGTTTTCCGGAAACTTGGCCACAAAGGACATGGTGGGGATCACCTTGCTCTCCACAAAAAGCAGGTGGCCCCTGGCCCAGGAGCCTTCTTCGATGGTTCGCGAGATGCCGAGGATGGCATCCAGAACCGGGTAAACCCTCAGATCGGTGTCCCAGCCGAGAATCACGTTCATTTCGTCGATGATGTGGTCCCTGACCGCATGGGTGGCATACCCTCTTAAAAAAGCGCCCGAGATCCCGGTATAGAGTTCCTCTTCGTTGGTGATGTCGTGGGAAAGGCACCAGGCGGCATGCTCCAGCCATCGTTCGGTGGGCCCGACGGCGCACATGTCCGGATGGTGTTCGGTGAACCACATTTGATAGTAGACCGAACCGGATCGGCCGCCGAAGGAGATCAGCCCGGCGAGCTGGAGATTCTTTTCCGGGGCCACATGGCAGAGTTTCTGGCGCCCGGCCGATTGGGGCGCCGAGACGCGCCACTGATCCGAATCGAGATACAGCTCGCGGAAAAAGGGCTCATGCCCCTGGAGCAGATTCTGCGGATCGAAGATGTGAACCGGGTCGTCCCGATGGATGGCATAGATCAGCGCCGCCCGGCTGGGGCCTGAAAAGTGGGACAGCCCGTCCCTGAGACCATCCAATGTGTCATAGATGCATTGGCAGATGAACCTGTTTCTGGTCACGGCGCCTACCGGCCGTCAATGCGATGTGAAACGCCACGCTGGCGCGTGATAACGGTCGACCCTCGTCAAGATCGACTGCAGGAACCTGCATCCGGGGTAAACGGTTGTGAATCTTGCCTGGGTGATTCGGGCGAATCCGATGTTCGGGACTGTTTGACCGTACTGAGACAGTACGCAGGAAACTGTAATGGGTACCCAATCTTTAGGGTCAACAAGCACGGTCCTGTCAACGTCCTGCGACTGCTCCATCTCGGGGAATTTTTCGATCTTGGCGGCCCTTGGCCTGCCGGTGGGCGCAACTGCAGATCCCTCGCCGTTCCTCGGGATGACATGGGACTGGGGGGAACGGGATGGCACGAGAGGAGGCGGAGCGAGATGACAGGGAGTTGGGGAGTGGGATGACGTTTGAGATAGTTGTCAATGTTCCTTATCAGAACTTTTGCCGGTACCGCTAAAGACGTTGCTGCGGCCGTTGTCGCATCGATTCGCAGCCCAGCGGCACCCAGCGCAGGACCGCAGGCTGTAGATTAAACACGAAACCCGAGAGCATCGGCGAGGAAACCGTGCAGCCGCCTTCGACCTCACGACGAACAGTGAAAGTTGTGTGATTTGGCTTTTCTATGCGGGCAAAAATCCGGGATCGATCGCTCAAGCGCTTCGAGTGCGGTGTTGTAAGGAAGCAGGACACAACGGTGGCGGCTCTTGCGGGAACGCACAGGGGAAAAGACTTCATGGGCGACTGAAACTGCCAGCCTGTTACCCGGCGCTGATTGTAAAAATCCTTCGAATTTTTCTTTGAGCGCTCTCAGTCCCGGTTCATCCAAACCGCAGACCAGCGCAGCCATGTGGGCGCAGGAGGCCTTGCAAAGGAGGCACCCCCTGACCTGATAGCGGAGCTTCGCGATCCGGTCTGCGTCCATTTTCAATCGGATCGTCACCCGGTCGCCGCACAGGGGGTTGGAAAGGGTCGCCTCGGCGTCGAAATCGGCCATGGTCCCTGCATGGTCGTTTTTTTCGCACCATGCCAGCATCTGTTCGTTGTACAGATCGTTGCGCATTCTTGGTAAAACCTTATCGTCCGAACTTGTCGATGCAGTCCTCGATTCCGTTGAGAAACGCATCGACGTCGGCTTGACGGTTATAGGCGGCAAGGCTGGCCCGGGTGGTGCCGTCCAGAGCGAATCGGTCGTGAAGCGGCTGGGCGCAGTGATGGCCGCCGCGCAGGGCCACGCCGTGGCGGTCGTTGAGGATCTGGCAGACGTCGTGCGGATGGATGCCTCGAACGGCAAAGGAGACGAGCGGCAATCGCTTTTCGGGTTCTTTGGGGCCAAGGACCCGGATCGTTTCCCGGCCTGCGTCGATTCGTGAAAGTCCCTCGATGATCTGCCCGGTAAGATGCCCCACATGAGCCCGGATTGCGGCAATGTCCTGGGAACCGAACCAGGCAAGGGCCGCTGCCAGCCCCACGGCCTGGGTGATCGGAGGGGTGCCGGCTTCAAAGCGGTGCGGGGGAGGAAGAAAATGGCTTTCTTCGAGGCTGACTTCTGCGATCATCTCCCCGCCGCCGAACACCGGCGGCATCCGATCCAGCAGTGCTTTGCGTCCCCACAACACGCCGATGCCGCTGGGACCGAGCACCTTGTGGCCGGAAAAAACGTAAAAATCAGCGTCGAGGGCCGACAGGTCCAACGGACCGTGGGGTGCCGTCTGGGCACCGTCCAGCACCAGGACGGCCCCGGCTTCATGGGCCGCCTTGGCGATGCGGGCCACGTCGCTGACCGCCCCGGTCACATTCGATCCATGGGTCAGGGAAACGATTTTTGTTTTTTGGTTGATGTACCGGTCAAGCTTGCTCAGATCAAGGCGCCCGTCTTCGGTGACCGGAAGATAGGACAAGGTAATGCCTTGCCGTTTTTTGAGAAGCTGCCAGGGGATGATGTTGCTGTGGTGCTCCAGTTCGGAGACCAGTACCCCGTCTTCGGGTTTGAGCGCGGCTCCAAGGCCGTGGGCCAGCAGGTTGATCCCCGCGGTCGCCCCGCCGGTGAAGACGACTTCCTCGGCCCGCTCGACCCCCAGATAGCGTGCGACATCTCCTCTTGCCGCCTCGTAGGCGGCATCCGCCAGCTCCGACAGGTGGTGAATCCCCCGGCGCACGTTGGCACGGCGGGTTTTGTCGTGGCGTACGACGGCCTCGATAACGCAATCGGGCATCTGGGACGTGGCGGCATTGTCCAGGTAATGAAGCGGCCTGCCGTTTACTTTCCGCTTCAGGATGCTGAATTGTAATGCCAACCGCTCCGCATCGAAGCGCATCATCTTCTCCGTCTCGTTTCGTTGAGAATCGGCTGAATCGAGCCTTTGCCCCCCATGACCCAAAGTCTCGCCGGTCCTCCGGTGCCGAGCGGCAAATGATCGATACCGCCGTGCCATGAATTCCGAAAGTCGCTTTATGACCCGTTTCGGTTTCGGCGCACCGCGGTCATCTCGGCCATGATGGCGATGGCGATCTCTTCCGGGTTGAGGGCGCCGATGTCGAGGCCGACCGGGCCGTGTATCCGTTTCAGGGCCTCGTCGGCGAACCCGGCCGAACGCAGCCGTTCGAGGCGTTCCTTGTGGGTTTTGCGGCTGCCCAGGGCCCCGATATAAAAGGCCTTGGAGCCCAGGGCCGCTGCCAGTGCCGGGTCGTCGATCTTGGGGTCGTGGCACAGGGCGACCACCGCTGTTGCGGGGTGAAGGTTCATCTGTTCCATCGCCTCATCGGGCCATTCCACAACAAAGGGGATGTCCGGGAAGCGGTCCGGATTGGCAAATGCGCTGCGAGGGTCGATGACGGTCACCTTATAACCGGCGGTTCGGGCAAACACGCACAGGGGCTTTGCGATATGAACCGCGCCGACGACAATCAGTTCGGGCGGCGGATAGAACCGATGCAAAAAGACGGTGCGCCCGCCGGCTTCGACGACCGTGTTGCGCCCGCCCTGGATGAATTTTTCGACATGGGGCCGCATGTCCGAAGAAAGCGCCTTGACGGCATCGGGTGCATCCAGAGGCACCAGGCGCTTGTCGCCTTGGGCAAGATCGGTGATCAGGCACGCCGGACGGCTTGCGGCGCAAAGTTCAACCAGGCGGTCCAGGTCCGCAGCCCAGGTGACCTTTTCGATGAAAATCTCGATCTCTCCGCCGCAGGCCAGTCCCACTTCCCAGGCCTGATCCTGGGTGACGCCGAAAAACACCCGCTTGGGTTTTCCCTCGCGGATCACCCCCAGGGCTTCTTCGACCACGGCGCCTTCGACGCAGCCCCCGGAAACGGAGCCCTCGAATCTTCCGCTGCTGTCGACCACCAACTGGCTTCCCGCCTGGCGCGATGACGACCCCCAAGTGGCGATGACCGTGGCCAGCGCCACTTGCCTGCCGTTTTTGATCCACTCCTGAGCTTTTTTGATCATGGGTTGCACCTTACCTGCCAAAGGGACAGGACGGAAAATGGCAAACTTCGCATCTCATGCACAGGCCCCCATGGCCCATCGCGGCGATCTGTTCGGCGGTTGGCTGTGCCCCTGCCAGCAGGCGCGGCAGCATCAGATCGTATGCCGTGCGCTTGTGGTAGAAGACGCAGGCAGGCAGTCCCATGATGGGAACCTCTCCCAGCCGGGCGTTGAAAAACATGGCCCCGGGCAGGATCGGGGCGCCGTAGGAAATGATTTGGGCGCCGGCCATGCGGACGCCTGCGCGGGTCACATCGTCCGGATCCACCGAAAGTCCGCCGGTTGCGATGATCAATTCGCAGCCGGCCGCCTTCAACGCCGACAGTGCATCTGAGATCATCACCGGATCGTCGCTGGCCACCATCTTTTTTTCGATCCAGCATCCGTATTGTTTCAGTTTGTTGCCGATATAGGTATCGGACTCGTCCTTGATCAGGCCATGGTAGAGTTCCGACCCGGTGACCAGAACCCCGACCCGTTTTTTCAGATAGGGAAGGATTTCCAGAACCGGTCCATTGCGGCGGGCCGTTTCTTCCAGGGCTTCGATTTTTTCCTTGTCGATCATCAGCGGGATGATCCGCGTTCCGCAAACGATCTGATCCTTGCAGCAGGGGGTTGCGTCTTTGATTGTGGAAACGATGATATCCCCGATCATGTTGAGGGAAAGCAGGGCGTCTGCCCGAACCCGCAGCAGGCCGTCCATTTCACAGACGATGTTGGACTTGCCCTCTTTTGGATCGGTCCACCTCAGATTCTTGCCGCATATTGCCGGAGCGATCCGCAAGGCGGCGTCATCCTCGTGAATCTGATTTTCGTCCAGGGTCATGATGTAGATGCTCCGCTTTCCGATTTTCAGCAGTTCGGGAATATCTTCCTTGCGGATCACATGTCCGTTCTTGAATCCTACCCCTTTGAATTTTCCGGGAACGATTCTGGTTATGTCGTGGGCCAGAGACAATCCGACTGCATCTTCCACCTTTATCTTCTTCAAAACTCCCATTGTCACACTCCGCCGTCTGTTTGAGTAGGGTCAAAGCGTCGCGTCACATCCCCGGTTGCGGACAGACCGGTGGTGGACCCGACCGCTTGATGATCGTTTTGGGATCGGGCTTCGGTTTGATCGGCCCGGGCCGCGGAGCCTTCGCCCGGTCCGGATCGGGCCAGCAGGCGATGGTAGTCAGCCATCTGATCGACATCGAAAAGGACAGCGTCGGTCGAAACCGCTACGCGTTGGATTTCGTCCGAATGGGTCGAAAAGAGGATCCGGGCTCCGGTATCACCGATGAGGCAGGCGATCAGTTCGTCAAACAGGACCCGGGCAATGATCACCGGGTTTCCACGCCGCCCCTGAAAAACAGGAACGACAATCGGCGCTCGGCTATGGCGGAACGATCGAATCAGGCAGTTGATGACCTCCTCTTGCACCAGGGGCTGATCGCCCAGCAGGATCATCGCCGCATCGGCGGCCTCTGCCACCCGGGCGATGCCGGCTTTTACCGAGGTGCTCTGTCCCAGCGCATAATCGGGGTTGACGACAACGGTGGTGCCGCTCAGGTCGACCTGCGCCCGTATCTGGTCCGACCGATGACCGAGAACAACGACGATATCGTTCAGGTCCGATCGGCGGGCGTGTTCAACCACCTGCCCCAGCATACTTGTGCGGGCAACAGGCAGAAGCTGCTTGCAGCGGCCCATTCTCGATGAGGCGCCCGCGGCCAGAATGATCCCTGAAATGCGAAGCGATGGGTTGCAGTCGGCCATCTTCTTTCCGTGCTCCCCTGCAACTGGAGACGTCCTGACAGTGGTTGGCGATCATAACGTTTGCTGGCGTCGACAACTACGGCCAACGTGATCGAGGTAGAGCCGCCGAACGGCGAGCTTAGCTGCAGCCCGTGCCGCGCTGCTTCGCGCATTCGAACCGTGGCAAGCGACTGTGCATTCGCTGGAATTTGTCCTTGTGCCGGGCGATAAAGCGGCCCACATTCGGTGGCTTTCTTTTTTCATTCGGCGATTTTGAAAAACGATTCTTCAAATTCGGGCCGGTCCTTATAGCGGCGCATGAAAAGCCCCGGATACCGGTCCAGGTGCTCGAAAAATTCCGGATCGACGTCGATGCCGGCCTTTTGCAGGGCGGCCAGGATGTCGTCGGGTTTGGGCGGACACCCCTTGACGGCGATCAACTCGTTGATGTCCGGATTTTTCCGGTGGGCCTTGTACATGCACTGGCCCAGCAGGATCGTTTTTTTCTTGCCCGGGGTCGGGGCCATCTCCTTTCCGGTGAGAATTTCCACATCGTCCCAGGGCTCGCCTTTCCAGGCCCTGGCAATGCCGGCCACCACCGCGCCGTTGATGCCCGAGCAGTAGGTGCACATGGTCAGGTCGTATTTCCGGTAAGCAATGCCACTGATCCCCGCCTTGGCCATCGGCAGCGGCAGCGCACCGTCCTCGGTATAAGGAAACGCATGCTCGTGAAAGGAGGCCACATCTTCAATCGATTCGCCCACCACCCGGATGCCGGAAAGATCGGCCGGCCGGTTGCGGTTGGCCGCTGCCGCCGCCAGATGCGGTACGTTTTTTGCTTCGTGTCCGAGTACCGCCGCTCCGACGATGTCCGCAGATAGAGGGTCGGCCGAGGCGATCAACAGATCGCTGCGTCTCGGTCGGCCGTCGAACCACGGCCCCCGTTCGTTGGTGTAGATCCCGTCGATCAGCGTGAACATCGGCGGCATCGGATCGGCCAGCCGGGCTACCATGTGGTTCAGGTCTCTTCCCGGGGTGGCATTGTGGCATTTTTTTCGCGAGACGATGTCGATCGTCCCCTTCAGGTTCTTGATGCCGAGACTGACCACGGTCTGGGCATGGGTCTTGAGCACCGGCAGGCTGACCACAAAGTCGCTTTCCAGAATATCGGTGTTGAAGTTGAGAAAGATGTCGTCCCCCAGATCCACCTTCTTGAAGGGCCGCTCGAAGACGTTGATCACCTTGACTCCATATCGCCGGCAAAGGCTCGGGTAACCGAGGTAGTCGAAGGCTTTTTTCGCCATTTCCATATCTTTCGGATCGGTGATTACCGGCCCTTCGCCGATGAGGATCTCACTGGCGCCGTGGTCCTTCAGGATACGCACCGTGTCTTCCACCACCCGCGAGGTGGTGATCAGTCCCCATTTCGGAAAGGCCACCGCATCGGTCCAGTAGACCACGTTCGGTTTGACAAACACCCGGGCCCCGGCGGGTAGCCGGGCCAGGCCTTCGGAAAGATCCACGGCTTTTTGAACCGATGCCTCCGGGCTTTCGTATCGGACGATCGCCACTTTCGTTTCTTCCATCGAAACTACCTCCTTTGATAGATGCACCTAAAATCATAGGCCGGCAAAAAGGAATATGAACCCGCCCCAAATGCCGAAAATTGAAAAAAGAGCCGTGCCGGTTTGGGTATCTCAAAAGAACACCGGTGTTTCCTGCTTTTATTCGCTCTTCGTTTATAGCGCTTCAAGCGCGCAGGCCATGGAAACGCCACCGCCGCCGCACAAAGTGGCCAGCCCCAGGTTTTTTCCGCGATTTTTCATCCCGTAGATCAGCGATACCAGGATGCGCGCACCGGTGGCGCCGATCGGATGCCCCAGCCCGATTCCCGACCCGTTGAGATTGGTCCGGTCCCGGTCAAGGCCCAGTTCCCTCTCGCATCCAATGTACTGAGCGGCAAATGCCTCATTGAGTTCAATCAGTTCAAAATCGGAGATTGAAAAGCCGCCTTTGTCGCAGAGCTGACGGACCGCCGGCACCGGCGACAGGCCCATCACCGACGGGTGGCAGGCGCCTTTGCCCACTGCCCGGATCCTTGCCAGAGGCGATATCGAAAGCTTTTTTGCCTTTTCCGCGGACATAATCACCATGCCGGCGGCCCCGTCGTTGATGCCGCTGGAATTGCCGGCCGTCACCTTTCCGCCGTCTTTCACAAATGCCGGCGGCAGCTTTTGGAGATCCTCGATAGTGATGCCGGGCCGAAAATGCTCGTCGGTGTCAAAGATCGCCGGCGGTCCCTTTCTTTTCGGCACCTGCACCGGCACGATTTCATCTTTAAGCCGTCCTTCTTTGGTGGCCGTCTCCACGTTTCGGTGGCTTCGCAGTGCCACTTCGTCCATCTCCTGTCTGGAGATATCCAGGTGCTGGGCCACAAATTCGGCGGTCTGGCCCATGATATACGGCTTCCCCTTGCACAAGGCCAGGGGCGGCCTCTCACTGTCGACCGGGCCATCCTCCGGATGGGGAATCAGGTGCGAGCCGCAGTACAGCGACCGGATCAAAGCGTCGACCATGACTTGGTCCTGGAGCCGGCACCCCCATCGGGCTCCGGGCACCTGGTAGGCGACCCCGGACATATGCTCGACCCCGCCGGCGAGAACCACGTCGGCCATTCCGCACTGGATCATCGCCGCTGCCGAGACCACCGCCTCCATTCCAGAGATGCAGACCCGATTGATGGTGACCGCCGGAACACTTGCCGGGATGCCAGCCAGAAGCGCAGCCACCCGGGCCACATTCAAGGTGTCTGCCGGTTCGATGCAGCATCCGTAGCGGACATCATCGATCAGCCCCGAATCGATCCCGGCCCGCCGGACCGCTTCTTCCATGGTCACGGCGGCAATGGCCGCCGCGGTCATGTCCCTCAGGCTTCCTCCGAAACTTCCGATGGCCGTCCGGCAACCCGATACGATTACCACCTCTTTCATGGATCATTCCTTTCGTTGTCCGGCATAACATCGCTATCGCGATTTTATTTTTGCTCCCTGCGAAAGATTGAAAAAGCAGGAGCCGCTGAATTCAGGCGACGGCTGAATCGGGATTTCGCCGAAGCCATCGACCGGCGTCGCTTCAACCCTGCGGCCGCTTCAATAGCTCCCGGATCCGGGCGGCGGCCGCCGCCGCCAAATCCTTTTCACAGACCGGCCTGCAGTCGATCCTCCGGCCCTGCACCGACAAGCGTCGCACACCGCAGGATTCAGCCGACTCCTGGTCCAGACAGCCGTGGGCGCAGCCGTTGACCAACAAAAGCAGGTCCGCTTCGCTTGAAATGGCAAACGACGCCTCGGCCTTCATCAGGGACTCGATCTCTTTGACGACCTGCGCCCGCTCGATTTCCGGGTTGCAGCCGCCGCAGTATCTCACCCGTATGACCGGCCGATCCGCCATTTCCGCCTCAGGACCCTGCCGCAACTGCGTTTTTACAACAGCGCAGCCGGGCCTCGTAGATTTTTCCCCGGTTAGCTGCCCAGTATTGCTCTTCGGGCATACCGACGATGGTCTCAAACTTCTCGTCTTTGACAAGGCCGGCCACGGTCTCGGCATACCGGCGTTTCCTCTCGATACCGCTTCTTCGGGCAATCATGATCTTCTGCGCGGCCGGCGATCCAGCACCGTGCATCGCCTCCGGAAGTCCCGCCCCCACGGACATGTTTTCCATCAGCCGGAGCATTTTAAAAATCTGGTCCACATCGACCCCTTCCTTGCCGCAAAAACACTCCTTGAGCACTTCGCGGATTTCCGGAACGCTCAGGTCCCGCTCCGACGGAAGGGTGATAATCTTGCCACCGGCGATATCCTGCGCCACGCGCATCCACTCGTAAACCATCCGGGTGATGTTGAGTTTGGTGACATTGGCCAGCATCGGATTGATGTTGTAAGCCCCCGACGGGGTCTTGTGCCCTTCGTAGGAACAGGCCAGCGAACAGGACCAACAGGTTTCGGCCATGGCGATCATCTCGGTGAGCTTGTCAACAATATGCGATGCATTGCCCACCCCGTGGGCGTCTGCAATCCAGTGCGAGGCGCCGATCACCACATCGGCCAGCCCAACCTTGCACCCGCCGTAATTGGAGCGGTGATACCCGGCAAACGACTCCACCAACGGCGCACAAAATTCGTGCTCGCCGGCCATAAACACCCGCTCCCACGGGACAAAAACGTCGGTAAATACGATCACGGCCTCTCCGCCCACAATGGCGTATTTAGGATTTCCCGCATCAAGCGGGCTTTCCAGCCGCCGGCTGTCGTTGGTCTGCCTGGAAAAAATGTAGCGAATCCCCGGCGTATCAACCGGAACGGCAAAGGCCACGGCAAAATCGGCGTCTACTGCCCCCATGGCCCGCGTCGGCAGCGCAATGATCTCGTGGGAATTGATCACCCCGGTAATGTGAGCCTTGGCCCCGTTGACGACAATCCCGTCCTTGGTCTTCTTTGTGATGTGAAGATAGGCATTCGGGTTTTTCTGTTCAGACGGCCGCAGGCTGCGGTCTCCCCGGGGATCGGTCATAGCCCCGGCCGACATCAGATCGTTTCGCTGCACATGGGACAGAAATTGACAAAACGCTTTGTGATATTCCGTGCCGTTTTTGCTGTCCATGTCGTAGGTCGTGCAATACAGCGCATTTAAAGCGTCTAACCCGACGCAACGCTGAAAGCAGGTGCCGGTCTTTTGACCCAGCAACCGCATCATCCGGATCTTTTTGACCAAGTCGTCGATGCTCTGGTGGATATGGGTGAAGCGGTTGATCCTTTCGCCGTTCAAATGGGAGATGGCGGCCATGATCTCTTCATGCTCCGCATCGCAGGCCAGTTCATACGTCATCGCCGCCGTGTGAATGTGCGGCTGGAACATGGGATGATCTGCAACACGGAGAATCTTTTCCCCCATGAAGTAGACCTCATGCTCCAGCTTTCTTATTGATTCGATATATTGTTTTCCGTCCATCATAGGCACTGTTTCCCTCCTTCGCCTTTACACTCGGAGCGCACCACGCCACCTCCGGACAAATGAGATGGTTCACAAGGCAAGCTCTTTAAAAAGTACGTGAAACTTGATTCCGGTTTTCAACCAGCCCCAGATCTATAATTCGGTCTGGCACAAAAAGCCCTTTCCGCTTTTTCTGCCGAGGTGCCCGGCGCGCACCATTTTTCGGAGCAGAGGCGCCGGGCGGTATTTGTCGTCTCCCATCTCTTTGTGAAGCCCTTCCATAACGAACAGCAAGGTGTCCAGACCCACCATGTCCGCCAATGCCAGTGGCCCGATCGGATGGTTAGCGCCCATCATCATGGCCCGATCGATGTCTTCTGCTCCGGCAACACCCTCGGACAGGGCAAAAATCGCTTCGTTGATCATCGGACAAAGAATACGATTTACTGCGAATCCGGGGGCTTCTCGTACCTCCACGGCAGTTTTGTCCAGTTTTTGGACCAACTGCCGGCACACATCCAGCGTCTCTTGGCTTGTGACAAATCCACGAATCAATTCCACCAGCTTCATCACCGGCACCGGATTGAAGAAATGCATCCCGATCACCTTGTCCGGTCTGCTGGTCACCGAAGCCATTTCAGTGATGGAAAGCCCGGAAGTGTTGGAGGCGATGATGGTGTGCTGCGGGCAGATACCGTCGAGTTCTTTGAAGACCGCCTTTTTAACATCCATTTTTTCAACGATGGCCTCGATAACCAAATCCGCATCCGTGGCTGCCTTTTTCGAATCCACCGTTCCCGACACCCTGGCCTGGATGGCACCGGCTTCTTCTTCGCTGATCCTTTCTTTTTTAACCAACCGGCTAAGATTATTTTTTAAAACCGTCAGCCCTTTTTGGACAAATTCTTCTTCCACATCCCGGACAATCACGGTCAGTCCGCCGGTGGCCGCCACCTGGGCGATTCCCATTCCCATAATCCCGGCACCGAACACACCGATTCTATTGATTTCCATAAACGCTCTCCTTCGTTCTTCTCAAAACAAAACTTTTTCTGATTGCTTTGGATAAAATTCTTTTTTCTCCCAAGCCACAGCCGGGCTACGTTCGGCCATGGGAAATCTTTCTGTCCGGCGCCAACACCGATTTTTTCAATAATCATGTTTTTCTGTCCAAACTCCGCCAATTCGCATATCAGCGCGGCCCCTGTGGGCGTGACCAGTTCGCCGTCACCCGGCGCACAGCGGGTAGGCGCTTTTGCCTCCGCCAGCAGTTCCATCGTTGCCGGCGACGGAAGCGGAATCTTTCCGTGCTGGGCGGTTACCCAGCCGCGGCCCAGCGGCAATTCCGAAGCATAGAGCTTTTTGATGCCAATCTCATAAATCCCGGTCACCGTTCCGACAATGTCGATTATCGCATCAAGGGACCCGACCTCATGAAAATGGATTTCTTCTATGCGAACGCCGTGCACTTTGGCTTCCGCTCTTGCCAGCCGTTCAAACACAGCCGATGATTTCTCTTTAATTGGATCGGGAAGATCCGCGCTGTTGATCAGCTCAAGCACATCCGGCAAATTCCGGTGAACCGGATGCGGTCCGTCGTTTTTTCTTCCATTCGGTTGCTTTCCGTTCTCCCCGTCATGATCGTGCCAGCCGCACGGACCTTTCTTTGCACAATCGCTCACACACACTTCGGCCATCGTCGCACGCAGGGTCCCTTTGCGGACCTGCCTGGATTCAACCGACCATTGTCCGTCGGGCAGGCCAAGTTTTGAAATCACATTGCGCAGCCGATCGATGCTCCATCCAACATCTAAAAGACATCCCAGGCACATGTCTCCGGAAATACCTGAAGGCAAATCAAAATATCCGATCATCTTCTGTGCCGATCTATAGGTCTCACCAAACGGTTCATGGAATAATCTTCCGCTATTCACGCCGCATTCTCTTTTTGAGCCAACGCGTTGATTCTTGCCGCCATACAGCCTGCTCCGAAACCGTTATCGATGTTGACAACGGCAAGTCCGGCCGAACAGGAGTTCAACATGCCCAGCAGCGCAGAGAGCCCGCCCATCCCGGTTCCGTAGCCGACAGATGTCGGCAGCGCGATGATTGGGGCCGAAACAAGTCCGCCGACGACGCTGGGTAGCGCACCTTCCATCCCTGCAACCACCACAAGGACATTCGCCCTCTGGATTGCGGGCAGCACATCAAGCAGCCGGTGCAGCCCGGTCACCCCCACGTCATAAATTTTTTCGGCCTCATTTCCCATCAATTCAACTGTAATGGCGGCCTCTTCGGCTGCGGGCATGTCGGCGGTCCCGGCTGCCAGTATGATCACGCCCTTTTTCTATTGCAATCGGCCGCAATCATTCTTCTATGCAAACATCTCCTTTAGCTTGCGCTGAGAGCTTTCAAGGCTGCGGATATACTCTTCAAAGCCAAGGTTTTGTAGGCCACTTCCAGTGTAGATCTTCATCTCGTCCAACGTTCTGATAATCTCAACTTCCTCAGCGCTAGGCGGTGAGGTCATCTTTACATCGGACGCTACTTTCAGGTCCCAGCTGACCTCGGCGGCGACCTCGTCCACATCGAGCCCGGGATGCACCGAATCCAGATAGGCTTCTTTGGTTTCCTCATCGAAGCGGAAAATTCCCATGTTGGTGATAATCACCGACGGACCGTCACCGGTATATCCGTATTTCTGCCTTGCACCGGGCCCGTCCAGATAGCCGGGCGAAGTGATGTAGTCCACTTTTTCAAGAAACCGCCGTTTTTGCTGATCCATCATGATCAGGGTTCTTTTGGCCGAACAGGCGATATCGTTTGCCCCGCCGCTTCCCGGCAGCCGTACACGTGGTTTTTGATAGTTTCCCCCGGCAAAAATTGCGGTACTGTTTAAGTTTCCGTATTTGTCCACTTGGGCACCGCCGAGCATGCCAAGATCAAAATATCCTCTCTGTTGATCGGCAAAGGTGCGCCATAAAGATGTCGTCGATATCGCATTTTCCACGCAGGAATTGTCTCCGATACCGAGCATCAATCGGTTCGGCAGGGGGCCGATACAGCCCGATTCAACCGCCAATATAACATTGGGGGCATGGGTCAGTTTTGCCACCAATGCCCCTAGGCATGGAATTCCTACGCCCACAAAGACCACTTCGCTTTCTTGTATTTCCCTCGCCGCAGCCACAACCATCAGTTCCTGCAGGCTGTAATCACCGGTGCTTTGCATTGTGTCTCCTTTCGATATGCTCAGACGCGTTTGTCGGGTTCGTATTTCGACGCTAAAATCTGCTGCGGCAAAATTTCTTTTCCAGACGGTTCAGTTTCATCAGACGATTCCAGCCGACCTTGGCGCAGTAGTCGTCATGATTTTTGCAGCCGAACGCCCATTCCTGTATCCACTCGTTAAATCCTTCCTCTGTGGCAATCCGCGACATCATATTCATATGAAAGGGAATATCGTAAGCCATGGCATAGGGCATGTTCCATGGATGGGTTCCGAACGGGACTTCCACCACGGCATCGACCACATACTGCGGAATGCTTGTCAAAAACGATGCTTCACGGATTTCATCCACGGAAACGATTTCCTCGCAGGTGATGATGGTATGTTTGGCGGCTCTGGCGATATTTTCGGCATTGGACGAGAATCCGAGAAACTGGGTGTTTCCGTATCGGTCCGCCCGGTTGGCATGGATGATCGCCACATCCGGATTGGCGGCTGGTACCAATGTTATTTTCCGGTTGCTGTATGGGTCGTCGACAACCTTGATCATGTCATTGAACTCCTCGATCGATGACCCACGCAGGGACTTGGTCGGCATGAAAGGAATCCCCATGGCGCCAGCTAAAAAGCGCATCCCCATAGTAAAATTGGAAAATTCGACCACTTCGATCGGCCGGGGGATCTGTTTTTCCACAGCCCGCCGGTAGCATGGACTGATTCCGGCGATGGCATAGGCGATCCACGCAACTTCGACCCGTTTCAGGCGCCCGGTTCCGATAAACAGATCTGCGCATTCGCAGGGGCTGTCTCCGATCAACGTCAATTCCTTTTGTCCCTGACGAATAATTTCATAGGTTGGGGCCACCGACTGAATTCCACCCATGCCGCCAAAAGAAATCTTGTCCTGATCGTGGACGAAGCGGGAAATGGCCTCTTGAAGGCTCATGCACTTGTCCAGGGCCTTTTTCGTTCCTGAATTTTGTTGTGCCACCGGCTTTATCCTTCCTTTTGCTGTTTCAATTTTCATCCAGTCCTTCACCAGTTTTTTTCGAAGGCGGGCAGAAGGCGCATGGATAGCCCCTTCTGCCGCCATTTTTCACATTTATTGATGCACCGGGCAGTTCCTCACGGGGTCGGTTGCGGTGCGCTTCGGTCCACTAAATTTTCCAATCTCCATATGTTGGGTTTGTTGCACAAAAACGGCTATCCGATTAGAAATTTGACGCTGTTGAGAAGAAGCGTGCCGATGGCGATTCCGCAGGCCGGCGGATCCACATGATTGCTGCCGTGGTTCCAGAACATGCGGGCCATAAGCTCCTGCAGCGCGCCGGCAAGGATGCCGACGATGCCAGACACCGCGAGGGACCCGAACAGCAGATACGACAATGCGCCGAGGATTGCTTGGCAGTGGGTAATTGGAAATTTCTGAATCTGACCGGTCCCGAAATTCAACCCGACCAGGCTGATGGCCCCCAATGCCCATCCGGTGATCAACGGTACAATGAAGGCCGCGGTGGGTGAAACCGTTCCTTTTTCAACCAGGGGTGCCAACAATTGCTGTGCTCCCATCGCAATGGCACCGGAAAACAGGCCGACCCCGAGGCCCAGCATTACGATCCTTCCCCAAGTCGCGTTCCAGGGGCACCAGCGGTCCGGGCAGGGCTTCAGATATCCCGTCTTTCTGATGGACTCCATGTTTCCCCAGGGCATTTCCTGTTGGAACAGCAAACGGGCGCCCAAAGAGAGAATCATCACGGTCAGTGCAACACAGTCGGCCATGTTGATGACCGGAATTTTAATCAACAATTGCAGCATTGCGTGGCCGATCAAGGCAGCGATTCCGCCCACAAGCAATACGTCCCAGGAGCTTTCCATGAGCGGGGAGAGGATATCTTTTCCCGCCCCGCCCGGATGATTCTTTTTTACCCCGGCCGCATAGGTTCCGGCCACGCAGGCGGCCGTAAATCCGCCCACATGAGGACCGAAACCAGGTCCGAGGCCGATTTGCAAAAGGATAAAATCAGGCCCCCCGGTCAGCACCACTGCACAGCCCAGGATGACGATGAAACCGCAGGCGACAAAGGAAAACAGCCCCCCCAAAGCGGTTCCGACAATTCCTCCGCCAAAACAAATAAACAGTGTATTCAGGCTCCAAGCTTCCATCGCGATTCTCCTCCTGCTTTCGTGTCCAAGATTTCCGTTTGTCTCTCGATCCCGCATTGCGAAGCCATCGAACATCGGGTGTTATCGAAGTAAACCTGCCAAGTTCAATGCTTGAGTCAAAACTGACTCTCTCGTAAAAAGTCTGAAAAACGGCAACTTCCAGATTTTAGGCCGAATGATTTCAATAAGTTACAGCGGCGGAAATTCAAAAATCCGACTTTTTACGAACGAGTCAAAGTTGTTTACTTTTCGAATCAAATCGGCTCCGTTGATCGGACCTCGTTAGAAAACAGACTGGGGAAACGACCGGATGCGCGTATTGTGCTTAAAAAATAAAAAATCCAATGCCTGAAATTTTAAATCGCGTCTGAAATGGCAGATAGCCGGATCTTATCTAATCCAACAGATAAAAGTGTAACATTCTCGATTTTACTTCTGGGTACAATGTCGTCTCTTGAGATTACATAGATTCCGGACTTGGGTTTGAGTCCGTCGGTGATTTTTTTGAATTTTTCTGACCCATTTTTTTCAAACCAGTTCTTCTTCTCCCGACAAAAGAGTATCAGGTCCGGTCTGCAAATTTTCGTCATGTCCGCCACCAGCGAAATCTCCTTTGGGCTTTGGCCCACATAGATAAAAATGGCATCCGGATCAAATTCCGGAATGGATTTAACCGGATACCACTCCCTTTTTTCACTGGTACTGGAGGCGTTTCGCAAGGCGCCTGTGAGGGCGGATCGTACGGCTACGTAACGGTTTTTTCTTCCTGAACGGAAGATAAAATCCGGAACGACAAATATAGGAGCCGAGTCCTGCTTGAACGACAGCCGGTTTGTTTTTACCGGAGATGGAACGTTCTCCAAGGAGGGTGTCTGCTTTATGATCTCTTTGGACCCGGGTTTGCGAAGCGTGACCTCAAAAAAGCTATCGGCTTCAAGCATCGTAACCATCGACAGTTGAACCCATCTTTGGTAACCGACTCGATAATACAGATCGAATGTCTCTTCGATAGTTTTTGACAAACCCGATTCAAAATCTTCCGTGGTGATCTTGCTTTTCAATAAATCAAACAGCGGATCAAACAACCTGCGGGATAGGCCGCTTGCTGGATGATGAAGAAATTTTCCAAGCCCCGTATCGGTAACTATACTTTCAATCCCGCAGGTTTCAAAAACATCTTTTTCGGCTTTCACATATTGTCTGCTCAACAATTCAGATTCTTCAAGCAGATCCGGAAAATACTCCTTCACCACCAGGGTTCTGACCGTGTCAAACAACCTATAGAAATCGGCGCGAAAATCCTCGGCAATCGCGACAGATCCGGCATCGATTGCAATGTCGCTGTTTTTTGAAATATACACCTGTAACTGCCCATACGCCTTGCGCCAGCTATTTGACACGGTCATGGCTACCCTTTTTTGCTATTCGGTTCAAATGATCCGTGCTGAATTACTTGCAGGCCAGCAGAGCCCGTTTCACTAATGCCCTAGCGATCTGCACCTTATACCGGCTTTTGGGAAATTCAACGTTGCCGCCAACGGCCGTATCTGCCGCAGCCTCTGCCCATTTTTTGTCGATCTCTTTTCCGGTTATGACCTTCTCAGCGTCTGTAGCCCTGCATGGGATGTTGTAGACTGAATTGATACAAATTCGCGCGTTCCGATCCTGGTCGACCATGACAGCGCAATTGACGATCGGAAAGTCGATCGATTTTCTCAGGGCAAACTTGAGAAAACTGCTTTTGAAGGAACCGGCCGGCACCTGGATTTCGGTTACCAGTTCATCGTCTTCCAGTACCGTCGATTTTTCGATTCCGGCGGTGAAAAAATTCTCTGCCTCGATAGTTCTTCGGGTAGTCTGGATTTTGGCATCCAGTGCGATCAGCGCCGGTGCGATATCCGAATTGTTTACAGCCAGGCAGGAGCAGTTCATGCATCTGTTTGCCTCGCCACAGGCCTCATCCACCTTTAATCCGGCCGCTTCCTCGACATCGACACTCTTGATCCTTTCGGAAATGGAAAGCTCTTCGAATCTGGCTGCCTTACTCTTTTGAAAGCAGGAAGGATCAAAGGACCTTCCCGGCAGACTTTCGGCAGGGGTCTTTTCCGGTTTGTCTCCACCCAGAAACGAATTGATGGCGTCTGCGGCTTTGCGACCCGACGCGATCGCCTGAACGACCGTCGACGGTCCGCTAACAAAATCGCCTCCTGCAAAAACGTTTTTTGCCACCGAACAGTCGGATGGATCTGTCTTTATCCATCCTTTTGGGCTGATAAACTCTTCGGGCAGTCCTTTTGTGTCTGGCAGTTCACCGATGGCCGTAAAGACGGCATCGTATTCGCAGTCGAACTCGGAGCCCTCCACGGGAACCGGACGCGGCCTGCCGGATTTGTCCGGTTCGCCAAGCTCCATCTTCATACAGGTCAGCACCACACCGCTTCCATTTTTGGCAGATTTGACCGGCTGGGTCAGAAAATCGAATCGAATGTTTTCCTCCTTGGCCTTCTCGATTTCTTCCCGTACGGCCGGCATCTCGGCTTCGGTTCGCCGATAGACGACCACCGGTTCAACGCCCATCCGCAAAAGCGTTCTGGCCACATCCATGGCGACGTTGCCGCCTCCGATTACAGCCACCTTTTTCCAGGGAACGTCCCGGCTTCCCGAATTAAACGACTTCAAAAAATCGAACCCCGACAGCATCGAAGATTCTCCCTCGACTCCTGACGGTCTTTGCTTCCAGGCACCGCCGGCAAGAAACACAGCGTCAAAATCCTTTATAATTGCGGCTACATCGATGTTTTTTCCAACTGCGGCTCCCAGCTTCAAAGAAATCCCGGTATCCTTGAGGGCTTCGACCTGTTTTTGAACGACGTCCTTTGGCAGTCTGTAAGGCGGAATGCCGTAAGAGAGCATTCCGCCTGGCTTCTCCATTTCCTCAAAAATCATCACGCCGTAACCAAGTCTCCGGAGAAAATAAGCTGCCGACAAACCCGCAGGCCCCGATCCCACAATGGCTACCTTCTTGTTCTTCTCGGTTTCGGGCTTCTTGTAGAACTGGTCCGCATGATCGAGAATATAGTCGCCCATGAACCGTTCAACGGCGTTTACAGAAACCGCCTCGTCAAAATCGTTTCGGTTGCACGAGCCTTCACAAAAGTGGGGGCAGACCCTTCCGGTGATGGACGGCAGTGGATTGTAGTCGAGCAGGATTTCGGCCGCTTCGTCGAATTCTCCTTCCCGGATCTTGGCCAGATAGGACGGAATATCAGTTCCAGCAGGACATTTTGACGCACAAGGTGGTGTTGTCACGCTCATGCCGCCGAAAATCGAATGATATCTTCCTTCGCCGAGCATGGCATAGCAGACGCTGCCCCCCTTCCGCATGCAGTCGAAACGATTGTCCGGGTTCCAGTAATACCAGCAGCGAGTGCTTTGACAGATATTGCCGGCGATCGTACCCATCTCCCGAATGGATGGGGAGGCCGTTCGATGGGCCGCCTCGGCAAGAGCGGTGTATTTTTCCTTTATCGTCTTGTTTTCAGCGATGTCGGCTAACCGGGTTAGGGGCCCGATCTTCAGTGTTTTGCCTTCTTCCTTGATGTAGTCAAGATCCGGGATTGTCTTCAGGTTCACCAAGGCCTGCGGATAATCGGGAAGAATTTCATCTTTAATTTGGCCCAATACGTCCGTTCCGCCGGCGATAATTTTTGACACTCCCTTGTACTGATTCAGAACAGAAACCGCATCTTGTGCTGTCGCTGCATTAAAATATCTGAATTTTTTCATCTTCTATCTCCTATGCCTTGCCCAGAGCAGCAAGGATCTTGTCTGGGGTAAGCGGATACTCATCGATCCATTTCCCAATGGCGTTGTAAACGGCGCTGTTGATGGCACAAAACAGCAGATTGGCGGTCGACTCTCCGACACCGACCAGACCGTAGGGCCCCGGAGCGTGTCCGATCTCCAGGGCATGCGTCTGAACGTTGTTGATTTCGCCCATCGACGCGACTGGTCCGTAGATAAAGTCGCCGTTTAACATGACGCCGGTCGCCGGATCGTAAATAGCGTCCTGGGTGAGCCCCCGTTCCAACCCCATGGTGTCTCCGCCGTATAGTTGGCCGTGGACCGATTCGGGTCGGATCACCTTGCCGACATCCGATACATTGGTGATGTTGACGACATCCACCCCACCGGTTTCCACATCCACCTCGACTTCCACCGCATGAGCCTGGTAGCACTGGTATGGGACAAAGATCTCAGACACGTTTTCTTCTGACCAGCCCCTTCCCTCTACTCGGGCGCCGACAGTT
This sequence comes from Desulfobacterales bacterium, assembly GCA_963668645.2. Classification (GTDB taxonomy): domain Bacteria; phylum Desulfobacterota; class Desulfobacteria; order Desulfobacterales; family UBA2174; genus UBA2174. The sequence goes on along the minus strand of CAXXWC010000010.1, from coordinate 426,260 downwards.
AGGGTCTGATCCGGAGAGTTCGGATCGAGTACGGAGTGTAGAAGATCCTTCAACGATTTTTTCTGATCCGGATTCGATTTCGCAAAAACCATGCTGTATTTCATATCCAGATCTTCGGGTTTTATTCCTTCTTCAAACTTCGGTGCGATCAGTTCCAAAAGTTCTTTTTTCGCCTTGCGAGCAAGTTTAATGCAGACCCAGGAGTTGCCGTGTAAACTTGCGGCACCTCCACCGCCCTGGAGCATGTAGCCGGTGTCGGTGGACTGGCAGGCGGGATAGTGGACGTCGTTGAAGTCGAGCCCCATTTCATCGGCGACAATCGCGGCATAGGTCGTATGCGGCGTCGTGCCGATGTCATCCTTGACGCTCAAAAGAGTGCAAGTGCCGTCACCTTCGATCTTAAGTCCGATGGAGTTGTTAAAGTCCGTGTAATTGCCCCAGGAATGGGAGTAGACGATGCCGATGCCGTGCTTTTTCCCGTTGGGCAGGGTTTTTTCCCCCGGCTTGTGCCATTTGTTGTCCCAGTCCGATTCGGCCTTAACCTTTGCAACGGCTGCTCTGGCACTCGGATCGGGAACCTTAAGGTTTTTCAGGTAAACGTCGCCGGGATCCATTTCCAGTTTGTCTGCAACGCGCTGGATAATGGTGTCAAGAACCACCGCCGGTTGATTCTGCTCGGAGCGAAACCACCAAGTCGGCTGCCGGTTGACAAACACCACCTTGGTATTTTCGGAATTGTTTTCACATTTCAGTTCGTCTCTTGCCCAGTTGCCGGGAAGGCCGAAGCCCTGCAGGGTACTGCTTCCGCCGACACAACCGCTGCAGTAATCGACAATCTTCCATGCGGTGATCGTCCCATCACTTTTTGCGCCGATTTTATAGTCGAACGTCATCTCCCAGTCGGTGCCGAACACGTTCTCGTAACGGTTCATTTGAATTTTCACCGGTCGGCGTGTGCGCCTTGCCAACAGTGCGGCAATCAAATCGGTCCGGGTGTCTTCGATGCCGGCCGTAAACATCTGACCAAAGGAGCCGCCCTGGTACGGTTCGAAAACCCGCACCTTGGAAGCGGGCATTTTCAGTGCACGGCCATATTTTTTCAGCGACGGGCGTACCTGCTGTCCGCGAAACCACAGATTCAGCTCATCGCCTTCCCACTTGGCCGTGGAGCATTTGGTCTCGATCGCCGTCATGGGAACGGGCGCCCAGCGTGCTTTTCCCTCTACGATAACATCGGCTTCCTTGAAACCGGCTTCCACATCTCCAAGCTCCCTTTCAAAGGGAGTCATGATGTTCCCTTCAAAAGGGCCGGTCTCTTGAGAATTAACCGCGTCCGCCATTTCAAGGTTGTACGGCAGCACCTCCCATTCAACTTTGATGAGATTGATTGCCTCTTTGGCAATATCCGGGCTTTCAGCCGCTACTGCCGCCCCGCACTGCTCCCATGCCCGCCATACTTCCCGGGCCAAAACCGGCTCTGCAAAGACCGCCTCTTCCCATCCCTTTCCGACCCATCCAAGATCCCACGGGGCCACCAGTTCCCTGGGGTCGATGTCCTTGACATCGTCGTCATCCACCGTGATGACCGCATGCACGCCGGGAAGCGCCTTTGCCTTGCTCACATCGATGCTTTTGATTCTTGCATGGGCATATGGACTTCGCATGACCTTGCCGTAAAGCATTCCAGGAAGCATGGTATCGGTGGAAAAATTCGCTTCACCCCGCACTTTGGCCACGGCATCGAATCGCGGGGTGTTTTTACCGATATATTGGAAATCATCGGTTTTATACGGAACTTCGGAAACCATTTTTTCATAGAGTTCGCGTGCGTCTTCAGTCATTTTTACCTCCCTGTGCAGCGGCTTTGACCGCATTTACCCACCGAGGATAAGTGCCGCACCTGCAGATATTTCCTGACAGCGCATCCCGGATTTCTTCTTCGTTCGGATTCGGGTTTCTGTCCAGCAGGGCCTTGGCGTTCATGATGGCACCCGGGGTGCAGTACCCGCACTGCACCGACTCGGTATTGACCCATGCATCTAAAATGGGATGATTCTCACTGGCGACTCCCTCGATCGTCTGAATTGACTTGCCTTGGCAATCGATTGCCAGTGTCATGCAGGACAGAATCGGACGGCCATCCATGATGACCGTACAAGCGCCGCAGGCTCCTTGATCGCAAGCTATCTTTGTTCCCGTAAGCCCCAGCTTGTCTCTGAGAACGAACGACAAGGTCCACTGCGGCTCGATCAGTACCCGGTATCCTCGTCCGTTCACTGTGATTTGAAGAATGGTGCCCAACTCTCCAGTGTCCTTTTCTACATCTGAATTTTTCACGTCTACCTCCTCCTTTTCATGATGTTCACTGGGTTGGAAAGACAACGATCTTGCGTGATGGGGCATGAGCTCTCTTCATTTTCCACAAGAGCCATCTCGGTATAGTTTGCGCAGCCATGCACAGAAAAATAGATCAACAAGGCACAAGAAGTTAAAGGCCAGTCATGCGGTGGTGGTGATCGCAAGGGTGTCAACACCAGGGACATCGGCAGATTCTGGGCCTGGATGTGTTTACCGGCGAGGATAAGGTGGCCTGGAAGGCGTTTTTGCAATTTGGGGTGGTGGCCCGTGCCCCCGGGCTCAGTGGCGTTTGTTTGGCGGTCTCTGACGCCAATCTGGCGTTTGAGGCCGCCATCGCCATCCAAGCGCCTGGTGCCAGCTGACAGCGCCACCGAACGTATTTTGCCCGCAATCTGTTGCCCAAGGTGCCCGAGTCGGTTCAGGATGTTGCAGCCACCATGGACCGGTTGACCTTCTCTTAACAAACTGCCCAACAGGTGCGAAAGCGGCATCGGTGCCTTGTAGAGCAATTGGAACCACGCTTCCTGCAAGAACCTCAGATGCTCTATGAAACCACTAAGGAAATTTTTGCCTTCATGGCATTCCTCAGAGCTCACTGGTTGAATGAGCATGGTTTCCATCCCTTTAACACCGCTTGCCGGGATAAGGAAAAACATCAAAAAACGATTAGTAAATCATTTTCTGGTCAGCCAGTCACAATTAATTTCTTTTTTTTCGATTTGTCAAGAAGAATATATTTAAATATTACATCTATCTGTAATAACTTAAAAAATAAGTACTATGTTGGCAATACCATTAACTTAACCCAAGTTTGCCAGTTATTTCTGTAGGTACAGGTATTGTTATTACGGGATGTTAGCGGTGGTTGTGGCCACTACCGATTATGCGCTCATGATTTTTCTTGGCAGCTGGGCCTCCTTCAGGTTCAGGCGCTGGTAGGTCCGCCGCTGTTCGGGCTCGGCTGTGCTGCACAGGCGCAAGTGACTGCGTTTCACCTGCCCTTGTTTTTTGGCATTGTATTCGATGGTCAGCCGCTGGTGGGTTGACAAGATTTCACAGATGGTCGCCCACGAGCGGTGGTCACCGCACAAACGCAGCTTGTATTCGCCGGGGGCCAGGATGTGATAGGCGATTACCGATATGAACAGATGTCCATTTAACCCAAAAATAAGGACGGCGGGGAAAAATTGGGTGAACTTGGGTTAAGAGAAACGAATATTCCATAACCAGTTAGAATAAATAAAGGCGTATAGGCGCGGCGCGCCACCGGCTTTTCCTGGTTGTGTGCTAAACTAATTGTTTTCATTAGATATACTATTCGCTTTCAGCCTGAAAACCTGGCACGGCTTTCAGCTTCTGGCTGTCGACGGCTCCACAACCAAACTGCCCCACACGCCCGATATCGAAAAGCACTTCGGCGTTTGGCGTTGCCGCAAAGGGAAGCCGTCGCCCATGGCGCGGTTGTTCCAACTCTACGATACGCTCAACAAAATCACCGTTGATGCCTGCATCCGGCCCAAGAGCGTCGGCGAACGCCAACTGGCCGTTGAACATTGCCACCACCTAATGCCTCATGACCTGCTGTTGTTGGATCGCGGCTATCCCGCCAGAAGCCTAACAAAAAAAACTAACGACCTCCGCTCACATGCAGAACCTGACCGGTCAGGTACTTGGAACCGTCAGCAATCAGAAAAGATACCGTATCGGTGACATCGGAAATTTCCCCCAATCTTTTGGCGGGAATCTTGGATGCCACTTCATCTTTAAGGGCTTTTTCAATTTGTGTCGGTCGATTAGTGCGCAAATAGCCAGGAACGATACAGTTGACAGTAGCCGAGGAGGCGGCAAGTTCACCGGCCATGGTCCGGCAAAGAGCGACAACCCCGGCCTTGACGGCTTCGAATACAATGAGATCAGCATGCCGGTCCCAGAGCCAGGGGGCCAAATAGACAATCCGCCCGCTTCTCCGCTGTTTCATGCGATCCAGAAAATATCCGGAAATCTGCTCAGCATGATAGAGGTGCAGTCGAAGCTGTTCGGCCACCTGTTTTGCTTCTACCCCTCCGGGCATTTCGGTAGTTCCCGCACCGATGTCGTGAACATAAACGTCGATGGGGCCGAAGCGCTTTTCCACCCTCTGGGGGTCCAACAGGTCCCGGTGTGATCGGCCCTTGGAGCAATTTGCTAGCACGATGGGCTCAAAGGCCAAGTCATCGTTTGTTAGAACCTGAATCTTTCCGGCACCCGCATCGTAGAGTACCCGAGCTCCGTTTTTTTGCAGCGCGTAGCAGATGCCATGGCCAATTTTTGTTCCGGCATTGAGCACCAGGGCTGTTTTTCCTCGCAGCGGTTCCGACAAAGGTTGGAACGTCTCTTTTTGTAGAGATCCCTCCTTCAATAGCCCGTGGAAAATCATACCAAGAATGGTTTGCTCCGCCTCCAATTGGCTGGCATGCCCTCTCAAATCCCACCTTTTCATTGTCCAAGAGTCGATCATCATTTTGATCAGGTTGCAGACCAGTCGCACATTGCATTCACCGATCATCCCCTCATCGATGGCCTGGGTAAGGACGGATTCGAATTTTTCTAGATGGGCCCGCTCTTTTTTAAGCAATTGCTTTAAAAATCCGTTCTTCAGGATGTGGCTTTCCTGGTAGATGAGCAGCAGTGCATCGGCCCACTGGTCCATGAGGCTGAATTCTGCTCGCACCATCCGCCGCAGCTTTTCGATAGGGTCCTTGAGCTGTTCGGTGCTTCGGTTAAGCATCTCCATGGCCGAGCCGGCAAGAAAATCGTGAATCAGAAAAAAAATGTCCTCCTTGCTGCCTACATAATCATAGATGTTGCCGTAGCTCAATCCCGCCTCTTCGGCTAGGTCCTTGAGTGTGGTTTTATAAAACCCGTTGCGGGCAAAAAGCTTGATGGCGGCAAGAACGATCTGCTTTCGACGCCGTTCCACTAGCCTTTTATTTTTGACGGTGGTGGGAATATCGATCATATTTCATACCTCCAGACACTATGGTTTTTACATGCGATTGCCTTGGCGGCGCAACTATTTCGTTTTGCGTTCCGTCTCACCTGATCCAGTCCTTGAGCATCGGCGGGGAAACCGAGCAGGTGGTCACCGGGTTCCACTGGCATTGGGCCGAGATTTCGATGCCGTCCTGGATCACCGAAACCGGGCGATCCGAGGAAACCACCACGACGAAAATCCCTTCATGCTCGGCGGTGAATCTGACCGCCGAGTTGAAGCGCGCCCCCCTGGCCCGGTCTTCGCCCGGCACGGTGCGACCGTCGAGCAGGCAGGCAAATCCCACCAGATGGCGTTCCTTGCTGATATGCAAAGCCCCGTCGACCCTGGCCAGGGATTTGGCCAGATCCAGCAGGTTCGGCTGGTTCAGATCCAGCGGGCATTCGATCTTCTGGCCGGAGATGTAGACCGGGGAATCGTTAAAGTCGACCACCAGGGTGCATCCGTGCTTCAGGGTTTCTGCGCTGTGGACCAGTTCGGAGATGATTTTGAACAGGGCCGTCCCCTCGGCAGAATCGAGATCGGTTTCCAGCAGGATCTCTTCCACCTGCACCAGATTGGCCTGGCGGGTGGTGGATTTGAAGTTGCCGTCGAAAAAACTGCATATTTCTCCGCCGGTGGATCTCAGGAATCCGTGGCCGCCGCAGAAGTTGGCCGTAAGGGAAAAGATCGGCCGCTGATCCTCGGCGATGCCCACGATGTTCCGGCCGTCGGAAACAAGCTGGCGCCGGGAGTCTTCCACGGCCAGCAGCAGCTTGCGCACATGTTTGAAGTTGTTCAGCGCCACCCGCTCGTTTTCCGGAAACTTGGCCACAAAGGACATGGTGGGGATCACCTTGCTCTCCACAAAAAGCAGGTGGCCCCTGGCCCAGGAGCCTTCTTCGATGGTTCGCGAGATGCCGAGGATGGCATCCAGAACCGGGTAAACCCTCAGATCGGTGTCCCAGCCGAGAATCACGTTCATTTCGTCGATGATGTGGTCCCTGACCGCATGGGTGGCATACTCTCTTAAAAAAGCGCCCGAGATCCCGGTATAGAGTTCCTCTTCGTTGGTGATGTCGTGGGAAAGGCGCCAGGCGGCATGCTCCAGCCATCGTTCGGTGGGCCCGACGGCGCACATGTCCGGATGGTGTTCGGTGAACCACATTTGATAGTAGACCGAACCGGATCGGCCGCCGAAGGAGATCAGCCCGGCGAGCTGGAGATTCTTTTCCGGGGCCACATGGCAGAGTTTCTGGCGCCCGGCCGATTGGGGCGCCGAGACCCGCCACTGATCTGAATCGAGATACAGCTCGCGGAAAAAGGGCTCATGCCCCTGGAGCAGATTCTGCGGATCGAAGATGTGAACCGGGTCGTCCGGATGGATGGCGTAGATCAGGGCCGCCCGGCTGGGGCCTGAAAAATGGGACAGCCCGTCCCTGAGACCATCCAGGGTGTCGTAGATGCACTGGCAGATGAATCTGTTCTTGTTCACGGCGTCTCCCGGTCGTCAGTTCGGTGTGAAGCGGCACGGCGGCCAAAGGGGTGTAAGCCTTGCGGCCGGTATGTATAGACTATTGTCCATCCATAAACGGCACCTTTCGGCCCCTGGCGGCGTTCTCGCTCGTTTCCAATCCTCGAAATAGCGGGCTATTGCTCCGGCTGGAAACTCGCTCGGGCCTTGCCAGGAACCAAAAATAACCATTTATGGACGGACACTATACTAATGTATCGGACCGTTGGGACGTGAGCGACTTGCCCGCCAGCTGCGACCGCAAGAGGCCCGATCTTGCTCGAAATCAGCCGGTTGGCCGACAAAATATCGGTCTTCACACGAGGTGTCAAATACCTTCAATCAGACGGTGGTGGTGCCCATGGTCCGTCAAAGTCCTGCGATGACTTCCCCCGCTGTCGTTCCGGAGCGAGTTCTCTTCCCCTGCTGTCAATCCGACGAGCGCCAGCGAGGAGGAATCTGCATTTGGAAAAGAGGGCGAAAGGTAATGGCATTCGTCAAGAGATATATCGTTGCCACACCTTAAGAGAGCGGATTCCGACTGTTGACGGGGCACTTCGGAGGCGCCGGCTTGCCCTTGACAAACGCCGGTGAACTATTTAAACAGGACTAAATTTTCCGGCTGCCGGGTTGTTGGGGGAGTTTATCGCGTTTAGAGGCGCTGGAAAAGATAGCGCCAAAGCCGTTGTCCAGGATCCACTCCAATGCCGCCCTGAAGGGTAGCCAGCGGATCGCGCCTTAACGGTGCGGCTTTCGGCCGTTTCCCATCACCACAGCGAAGCGATTAACACCGGGCTTTGATGCAACAGGCCACGAAGGCAAAGCTGCTCGAAGAGCAGGCGCCTGCGTGGCCTTTTTTTATCGGCAGTGTCGTCCGGAATCGGTGGGTTCCGGACAATAGGGAGGAAGGACGGCCGCTGTCCGGCCAAGGAGTCGGCCGCCCTCCCGGGAATACGCGGCAGCGCTGGCTGCCGGCGCAGTTAGTGTCTAGCAAAAGCCTGGCACAAACGCAAGCGCCGGCAGTCGCGGCCTGCCCTCCAATCCAACCTGGTGCAAGGAGGCAGAAGATGAGACGTTTGACAATGGTCGTTTTGATTGCCGGGATGCTTTTGGCCATCCAGCCGGCGGGTCCTGCGCTGGGGCAGCCGGAAGTGGCCAATCTTGATGAGATGATCGTCACCGCAACCAAGTACGATACGGCCGCCAAGGACGTTGCGGCATCGGTCACGGTGATCCATGCAGACCAGATCGCCGCCCAAAACCTGGTCAACGGGGATGTGGGGGACCTGCTGCGCTCGGTTCCCGGAATCAGCCTGCGCCGTGCCTACGCGCCTTTTCCGGGCTATGCCAACATCCGCGGTGCGGGCAGCGGCGCCACCGTCTATCTGGTCAACGGGATCCCCACCGACTGGCAGATCTCCCAGACGATTCCGGCCGAGCGCATCGAGCGGGTGGAGATCATCCGCGGTCCTTCGTCGGCCCTTTACGGTGCCAACGCCAGCGGCGGGGTGATCAACATCATCCTCAAGCAAGGCGGTAAAGAACGCCACGCCGCCATCAGCGGCGGGGCCGGCAGCTTCGGCCGCTGGCGTTCGGCCGTCTCGGCCGACGGGCAGGTGGACAAGTTCGACTATGCCGTGGCCGCCTTTTACGAGGACGCCGACGGCACCAACGTGGTGGAAAACAACGTCAACAAAAGTGTTCACATGATCGGCGACTGCGACTACGACAAGCACGGGGTCGGTTTTTCCACCGGTTACAGCCCTTCGCAAGAGACCCGGCTGCAGGCCTTTTACAACTTTTTCCACAACGAATACACCCGCGGCCGGCCCCATGTCGGCGGCGACTGGGACTATCACTTCGGCGGCCTGATCCTCGACCAGGCGGTGGGCTCGCGCCTGGACGTAAAGGCCTATCTGGCCTTTCGCTCCGATGATTACCTGCATCTTTACGACAAAGGCGGCACCAACTACGATCCGCGCCAGAAGCGGTACATGGATTACAGCGAAATCCCGGCCGAAATCCAGGCCACGGCGGATCTTGGCGCCGGCCACAAGATCACGGCCGGCTTTTTTTACAATGACCAGAGCACGGATCAGGACTACAACGACTGGCTCACCGGGGCGCTGATCCAGCAAAACGAATACAAGGTGCGCACCCTGGCCGGTTATCTACAGGATGTCTGGAAGCCGGTCGAACCTTTGACCGTTACCGCCGGGCTGCGCTACGACCACTGGAAAAACTACGACAACTATTTCAGCAAATTCAACGTCACCCACCCCGAAGACCGCACCGACGACCAGCTCACGCCCAAGCTCGGGGTGCGCTACAATTTCGAGGACGGCACCTCGCTGTGGGCCAGCTACGGCATGGGCTTTTTGCCGCCGACCTCCGAACAGCTTTACGACGACAGGACTTCCGGGGGCAATCCGCGCCAGCCCAATCCCGATCTGAAGGCCGAAACCACCCATTCCTACGAGATCGGCGTGGAGCGCTGGTTCGGCCATCTGGCCCAGGCCAACCTGGTGGGCTTTTACAGCTATACCGAGGACAAGATCATGTCCTGGTTCGACGCCAGCAACGTGTGGATCAACAAGAACATCGGGCGCGCCGAATCGTACGGCGCGGAATTGGCGCTGGCCGTCTATCCGGCCCCCAACTGGACCGTCTCGGCCAACTACAGTTACAACAAGGCCACCATCGATGAAAATCCCCAGGACATTAGCCTGGAGGGCAAGTACCTGCCCTTCAGCCCCAAACACAAGGCCAACCTGGGGGTGATCTACACCCGGGCGGGCAATTTCACCGTCAGCGGCTATGTGCGCTACCTGAGCGATCAGTACTCGGACGACGCCAACACCGAACGCAACAGTTCCGGTGAAAAGCTGATGATGGACGAATCGGTGGTAGTGGATCTCAAGGCGACCAAGCATATCCCCGTTTCCTGGGGCGCGCTGAAAACAATCGATTTTTCGTTGAGTGTCGACAACCTGTTTGATGAAGATTATCGGGCCTTCTACATGTATGAAGATCCGGGGACCACGTACTTTGCAGAGATCAAGTTCGTTTTCTGACCCTATACCTGCGCCGATTTTCGCGGCCGGCTTGCGGTGCGTTTTCCGGAGGCCGGCCGTTCGTTTTACCCTGCTCGGCGCCATGCTGCTGGCGATTGCCGGTTGCGGCCCGGAACCGGCCCAAACGGCGTCCCGGGCGGCGGCGGACCTGCGCATCGGTACCCCCATGCAGGTGCGCCAGATCAATCCACTGGCCGACTACAGCTACAATATCCTGGCCATGCTGGCCACCCACGACACTCTGGTGCGCTTCGATGCACAGATGCGGCCCGTACCGCAGTTGGCCCGCTCCTGGCAGGTGAATGCGGACGGGAGCCAGTGGCGCTTCGAGCTTCGCGGCAACGCCCGCTGGCACGACGGGCGGCCGGTGACCACCGGGGATGTGAAGTTCACCTTCCAGTACCTGGCGGCCCATCATCCGGCCTCGGCCTGGATCGCGGATCTGGTCAGGGAGATCCATACCGACGGCTCGCGGATCGTCTTTCACCTGACCCGCCCCTACAGCCGCTTTCTGATCAACGGCGGATTTATCGTGCGCATCCTGCCGCGCCACGTGTGGCAGGATGTGGCCGATCCGCTGCGACCGGGCCAGGCGCCGGTCGCCATGGGGTGCGGCCCCTTTGTCTTCGATAGCTTCGATGCGCAGAACGGGCGGATCCGCTTTCAGAAAAACCCCGCCTATTACGGGCCGGCACCCGCGGTGGAGGGGCTGGAATTTTTCCTGAACCGTTCCTTTGACAATCTCGTCCTGGCCCTGGAACGCGGCGATATCGACGTCTACTACAAGTACGCTTCGGGCTTTCCCCCGGCCTACCGGCCACGGCTGGCGCGGGCCGCCAATCTGCAGCAGCCTGCGGCCGATGCCATGGGGGTGCCGGCGGCCCTGGGTTTCAACCTGCGCCATTTGCCGGTTTCCCGGTCCGACTGGCGCCATGCCATCGTCCCGGCCCTGGACTATGAACGGCTCGGCCAGAGCCTGCTCGGCCCCGACGGCCGGGTGCCCAGCGCCGGATTCGTGCCGCCGGCCTTCGCATTTCGCACCGAGTTGCCGGCCCTGGTCCATCGCCCCGAGGAAAGCCGCCGCCGGCTGGCGGCGGCCGGATTTACCGATACCGACGCCGACGGGATCCTGAACCTGCCCGGCGGCCCGAATCTGGTTTTGACCCTCCTGGCCCGTTCGGACCTGGAGGGCACCGACGGCCTGCTGCCGATTATCGAGTACAACTTCCGCCAGGTGGGTATCGCGCTGGAGATCGAACGCGCCGATCTTTCCACCTGGATCGCCCGCATGCAGCAGGACCGCTACGATCTGGTCCTTTTTCGCACCACCCCCTGGGGCATGGTGATGGAGGCCGGCTGCGCCAGCGGCTATTTCGATTCGCGCCGCCAGGGCGGCGGCACCCTGGCCAACGTGGACGATCCGGCCTTTCACCGCCTCTGCGACGCGGTGCTGCAAACCACCGGGACGGCCGAACAGGAACGGTTGTACGCCGCCATGCAGCACTACTACGCCGAAAACCTGCCGGCCCTGGCTCTTTGCTGGGCCAGGTATCACTATCCGGCCGCGACCCGCTGGCAGGGGTGGTGCGTCAACCCCATCGAAGGCGGTCTGGTCAATCGTCAGAGCCTTTGCGAGCTGCGCCCGGCCGCCGGTTCCAGCCGCGCTGCGGGGGCCCCATGATCCTGCGTGTCCTGGCCCGTAAAGCGTTGCTCTACCTGCTGGCCCTGGCCATGATCGCCGGGCTGAACTGTTTTCTGGTCCACCTGATGCCCGGAGGCCCGCTGGTGCATCTGATCGGCGAAGAGGGGTACGCCCATCTGGATGCCCGCCAGCCCCAGGCCCTGGCCCGGCTGCGCGCCGAGTACGGGCTCGACCGCTCGCCGCCGGCCCGCGTCGCGCTCTACCTGAAGCACCTTGTCCACGGCGATTGGGGCTGGTCGTATCACTACGGCCAGCCCGTGCTTCAGTTGATCGGCCAGCGTCTTGTCTGGACCCTGCGCCTGCTGGTGCCGGCGGTGTTCATCGCCAGTCTGGCAGCCGCCTGGATCGGGGCTTTGTCCGGGTGGCGCAGCCGGCGCCGGCCGGACCGCCTGCTGCCGGCCTTCTTCCTTTGTCTTTACGCCGTTCCCGCATACGGCCTGGGGATGATGCTGGTGCTGGCAACGGCCGGCTTCGATCTTTTCGCACCGGGGGGCATGGGTGCTTCCGGCGCCGGCCTCGGGCCCATGGTCCTGCCGCTGGCGGTGCTCGTGGTCCACGGCACGGCCTACAAGTTCATGATCATGCGCCACGCCGTGCGCCTGGAAACCGGCGCGCCCTACGTGCTCACCGCCCTGAGCAAGGGGTTGAGTCCGAGGCAGGTGTTGTCCGGGCACGTGCTGAAGAACGTCATGGGACCGTATATCGCGGTGGTGGCGTTGAACCTGGGGTTCATGGTGGGCGGCACCCTCCTGGTGGAGGTCGTCTTTTCGCTGCAGGGGATGGGCACCCTGGTCTACCAGGCGGTGCTGGCGCGCGATTACCCGGTTCTTTCCGGGTCCCTGACAGCGCTGGCCTTGAGCGTGCTGGCGGCCAATGCGGCGGCCGACCTGGCCCACGCCCTGATCGATCCGCGCCTGCAAGAGGGGCAGCATCTTGGGTGAACGTTTCCAGCGGCCGGCGGCCTGGACCGCCGCAGCGGTGCTGGGGGCCGCTTTCGGATTGCTGGTGCTGGCGCGCCTTGATCCGGCCCCGGTGCACGCACCCTTCCTGGCTCCCGGAGCCGAACACCTTCTGGGCACGGACAATGCGGGCCGGGATCTGTTGGCCCTGCTGGCCCTGGCATCGGTTACCTCGATTTCCATCGGGGTGAGCGCCGCGGTGGGCGCCACTCTCATCGGCGCCCTAGTCGGCTGCGCCGCCGGCTATTGGCGCTCCTGGGCCGACGACCTGCTCATGCGTCTGACCGACGTTTTCCTGCTCATTCCCACCCTGCCGCTGGTGGTGGTTCTGGCCGCCTTCATGGGGCCCGGGGTGGTGCACGTCACCCTGGTGATCACTTTGACCGCCTGGCCGGCCACCGCCCGGGTGGTGCGCGCCCGGGTCTTGAGTCTGCGCGAAGCGCCCTTCGTGATCAACGCCCGCAGCATGGGCGCCGGCGATGCCCACCTTATCGGGCACCACATCCTGCCCAACTGTGCGGAGCTGCTGCAGGCCAAGGCCTCTCTTGCGGTGGCAGCGGCCATGCTGGCCGAGGCGGGCATTGGCTTTCTCGGGCTGGGCGATCCGCTCCATCCGAGCTGGGGCAGCATGATTCACGACGCCTTTGCCGCCGGGGCCCTGGTCAACGGGTACTGGTGGTGGGTGATTCCGCCCATGGGATTGATCTCCCTTTGCGTGGCAGGCTTCAATCTGGCCGGCGGGCTGTTCACCAATGCCGAAGCGGTAAAGGCAGATTCCGGACCCGGATCCTGCCCGGCTGAAGTTTGCCCCCGGGATGTCGCCCCCGCAAAGGATGGCCAGGCCCTGGTGCTGCCGCCGCTGCTGGCGGTTCGCGGGCTCAGCATCAGCTTTAGCGGTTCAGGTCATGCCGCTCCGGTGGTCGATAATCTCGACCTGGAGATCCAGCCCGGGGAAAAAATCGCCCTGATCGGCGCCACCGGCAGTGGCAAGAGCCTGCTGCTGCTGGCTATTCTTGGCCTGCTGCCGCCGGAGGCCGCATCTGCCGGGCGGATCTTCTGGGCCGGCGAGGATATCGCCCATTGGGAGCCTGCCCGGCGGCGCCGCTACCGCGGCCTGATGGCGGCCTATGTGCCTCAGGGGGTCGGGGCGGCCCTGAACCCGGTGCTGACAATAGCCCGCCAGGTGGCCGAACGCGGCAGGCGCCATCTGGGCTGGGGCCGGCGCCGGGCCGGGGCCGAGGTCGCCGCCTGCCTGCAGGCCGCCGGACTGGCCCGGGCGGCCCGATACGCCCGCGGGTATCCCCATCATCTGAGCGGCGGGATGAAACAACGGGTCCTTTTGGCCATGGCCCTGGCCGGAGGGCCGGCCCTGGTTCTGGCCGACGAGCCGACCAAGGGGCTCGATCCGGAGGCCGTGGCCGGGGTGGTGGCCCTGTTCAACAAGCTGGAAAAAGAAGCGATCCTGGCGGTAACCCACGATCTGGATTTTGCTGCGGCCATCGGCGGGCGGGTGGTGGTGATGTATGCCGGCACGGTGGTAGAGGATGCCCCGGCGGCCGACCTGCTCGATGCGCCTTGTCATCCGTATACCCGGGCCCTGGTAGCGGCCCGGCCGGCCGGAGGCTTCGAAGCCGCCCTCCCTGACCGGGATGAACGGCATTGCCAGGCCCGGCCAGCGGTTGCTGCTTTCGGCTGCGATGCCCCGTGGCCGACGAGCGCTGCCTTAAAGCGCCACCCCTCTTTTACCACCTGGGGCACGCGGTAAGGTGTTGGCGCCATGCTGCTTGAAGCCGTGGGCATCCAAAAGGCCTATCGCCGCGGCTGGCAGCGCCGGCCCCAGGCCGTGGTCCTCGCAGGCGTTGATCTTTCGTTGTCCCGGGCCGAGACCGTGGGCGTGGTGGGACCCAGCGGGGCGGGCAAGACCACCCTGGGGATGGTGCTGGCAGGGATACTCAGGCCGGATCGCGGGATCCTGCGCTACAAGGGGACCGATCTTTGGGCCTGCGGCCGGCGCCGGCATCTGGCGCAGGATCTGCAAATGGTTTTTCAGCACCCGGAAACGACCTTCGATCCGCGCTGGACCCTGGCCAGGAGCCTGGCCGAAGCCTACATGCTGCGCAAAGCGCGCCCCACGGCGGCCGATCTTGCCGGTCGCCTCGAACAGGTGGACCTGGCCCCGGCCTTGCTCCACCGTCAGCCCCACCAGCTTTCCGGCGGCGAGCTGCAGCGGGCGGCCATCGCCCGGGCTATGGTCCTGGAGCCTGCCGTCCTGGTCCTCGACGAGCCCACCGCCATGCTCGACGCCCTGACCCAGGCCGAGATTCTCGCACTGCTCAAACGCGTCCAGGCACGCAGCCGGGTCAGCTACGTGCTCATCAGCCACGACGCCAACCTGGTGGCCCGCTTCTGCCGCCGGGTCTATCGCCTGGCCGGCGGCCGCCTGGTTGCCGAAGCGGTACCCGCAGACGGCCCGCAGTAAGAATCGGAGTGGGATTTCGCATCAATCTGCTCTTGGGTGAGTAAACCTTGTTGCATGGCCCACTCGCCAAGTTCGATCAGGGCCTTACGGCTCGGGTACTTCATCAGTTTGAGGTCGGTTGCGTTGACCTGCGTATGTCCGTTGAAGAGCCGGAAATGCTCATCTACTACGGTCGTGTTCAGGAACACGGCCAGTCCGCGGGCCAGCCGTTCGGGCAGGCCCCGCTTATTTTCATGGAACAGGTTCAGGTGGTTTTCGAAGCCCAGCACGGGAGCGTCGCCAAATGATCGGGGTTCTACCACGCCCGCCACAATCCGGCGTTTTTCTTCTTTTGACGAAAAACGCCGCACGACACAGTAATAACCGTTCGGGTAAAGCCATTTTTCGGTGTCGGGGTTGCGCTCAATTGCGTTGGGTTTTTTCATCCCCTCGATGGGCCATGTGGTGCCGTTGCCGCTGAAATGGCCGGGGTAAAGCAGGGGCACTGTGCCCGGCTCCGGCATCTCACGCAGGTGAGCTTTCAGCCGGAAATCGACTACCGGCCCGGTCGATACCTTTATCCCCAAGTCGGCCAGTGTGTAGTGGATTGCGCTGGATGACTCGAGGGTGTTTTTCTTGCACGAGGTTGGCACATGGATAAACCGTTCAGGATCATCCGGGGACACGATACGGTCGAACGGGTGTTTATGGCTGGCAAGGTCGATAAAGGTGTCATCGGTGGAAGTCGAAACCGTCACCATTTCCTGCCTGCCGCCGCGTTCCAGGCGCAGAATAATATTTTCCTGCAAGACCGCGTCATCCTTGAACGCTTTGCTACGCGACGCGAACAGGTGCATATGGCGGATGGCGGCCCGCTCAAGGATGAAGTCACGAAATGGGCGGTAATAGGGACCGTTGCAGAAGCTGCGAGGGATGATCGCCACGATCTGGCCACCTGGCGCGGCTAAAGCCACAGCCAGCGCCACAAAGGCCGAGTAGAGATTAACCGTCTCGATACCGACTCGGCGCAGGGCAAGCCGGTGCGCTGAACTGCTGTTGATCTTTTTGTATGGAGGATTGAGAATGGCGTGCGTATAGCGATTTAAGGGCTTTGAAAACAGATTCCCGGAAAGTGATTCAACGGCGGCATGGATAAAATCTTCTTGAAAAATATTAGCGGCAAAATCGCCCCTGTGGTGATCGTACCTGTCCAGCGTTTGTGACAAGGTGCCGGATCAAATTTGGGTCGACCTCAAAAGCATCTGCTTCAACGCGCTCAAAACGAAACCCGCCATTTTCCCATCTGTCTAAAAATGCGGCAGATAACGAACCTATCCCTGCCCCTGGGTCCAAAAGGCGACAAGCTCCTTCTGCTTGAGGGAAAAGGCCTGCCATAAATGATGCCGTTCTTTCGGGCGTAAGAAACTGCCCGAGCTGAGACTTTGTTTTTGCCTCAGTACTCTTGGAGAGCAGCAGCCTCTTTTGTTCAACCGCTGACAGCAATAGAGTATTTCCTTATTGGTAATTTTTTCAGATTCCTGGAAATGGGATAGCAAGGACCTGCAGTCAAGTCAAACGCTATGGTCGTGACTTTTCGCGGCGCAGCGCAGGCAGCACGGGGCGGCCGTACGGCTGCAGTGCAGCCGCTAGGTGTTCTCGTGGCAAAGCGGGCAGACCAGGGGATCGAGACCGCGGGTGATCGGATTGTAGACCAGCGACACGCTGCGATTGGCCTTTCCCACCTGAAGGCGGGTCATGAGCTTGACCGCCGGGGTGTGGATCAGCATCTCGGCGCAGATGCTGTACTTTTTGAACAGGTCTTCCTGCTTACGTGCTCGCTCGGCCGGCAGCAGGTCGATCTTTTCGCGCCGTTCGGCCTTGAGGGCCTCGCTGATTCCGGGCCGTTCGAGGCTGTCAGTCATTTCTTGGTCCAGCGCCGTGTAATACTCCTCCCGGCTGGCGGCATCGCGGGCAAAGCGCCGGTTCATGCGCGCCTCGAATTCCTCCAGCGCGGCAGCGACGGAACCCCGGGCCCGCTTTTCGGCCCAGGCCAGAATCCCTTCGGCCCGGGTGGGATCCCAGGGAAAAGGGGTGCCGGCGGCGGCCGGCACCGTTTCGAGGCCTGGCCAGGATTTCTCTATTCCGCTCACGTCGGCCTGGGTGTCGAGGTTGAGGGCCACGTAGACCAGCCCTTCGGTCTGTTCGTCGCTCTGGGCCAGATAGATGAAGGTGAGCTGCAGGTAGGCCGTCTGGATCGCCGCCTGGCTTTCCACGGCGAGGCCTCCAGCCCCCTGAAACTGGAACTGCTCCTGGATCAGGCGTTCGAATCCGGCGCTTTTCAGGTAGTGAAAGACCGCCTGGCACCGGGCCAGGGGCACGCTGGCGCCGGCGGAGGCGAGCATCTGCTCCAGGATCCGGGATCCGTAGCCCGCCGCCACACTGGGCGGTGGCTGCCCCGGCGCGGCTTCGTCTCCGGCGAAGGTCAGCCGCACCAGTTCCGGCAGTGCCCACCGGGTGCTGAGCCGCTCGGGCAGCAGGACTTGAAAGCCGTGCGGGACCGGTTCCACTGCGGCTCCGGCCACTTCGAGAAAGCGGCGCACGAAGTCTGTCAGGGCCGGATCCGCGGTGGCGGCAAGGGGAGTGCTGTCATAGGGTTCGATAGCCACGAGCGCACCGTTCATTACAGTTCGTAGTTTTCTCCAAAAATCTGGGTGTCCAGGGAGCGGGACCGGAGATAGGCGTTCTTGCTGCGGTCCAGTTGGGCCGCGAGCTGGCCGAAGCCCCGGTCCTGGTCCGCCTTGGAGGCCGACTTGACCCAGATGTCGTAGACCAGCTCGGAAAATTCGGCTTCGCTGCGGATGCGTCCCAGAATCATGTCGATCTCGCCGATGACTATTTCGAACATGTTGATCTTGCGGTCGAGGATTTCGAGGATGTAGTCCTCGGCGCTCTTCGCGGCGCACAGGTTCTGGATGAGGACCTCGCTCTCCTGGCCGATGTGGTGGATGCGCCCGATGCGCTGTTCGATGCGCATGGGGTTCCATGGCAGATCGTAGTTGATCATCTGGTGGCAGAACTGCAAGTTGCCCCCTCCCCGCCGACTTCGGTGGTGACCAGTACGTCGTGGGTCGGGCGGAAGGCATCGACCGGCGCCGCGAGCCGTCGTCAGTGCTGATGCGGCGCACCAGATCCGTGACCCGCTGGTAGAGCCCGCGTTCGTGGGCCGTGGGATCGATCCGCACCGTATGGGCGTAGCGCGACGGCAGGTTGACCTTGCCAGGGCGCGGGTGTTGCGGATCATCACCTGGTCGAGGAGCTGGCGCAGCCGGGCACGGTTCTGCGGCGCGGTGGGATCGCCGCGGGTCATGAACTCGGCTTTGAACTCGCTCGGGGTGCTTAGCTGGCCGGGTTTGAGCAGGGTGATGAGGTTATACAGCTCCGTGAGGTTGTTTTCCACCGGGGTGGCCGTGAGCAGGAGCAAAAAGCGCTTCTTGAGGGCGTTGACGAGCTTCCAGTTCTGGGTGCTGCGGTTTTTCAGGTGGTGGGCCTCGTCGACGATGACCAGATCGTACTCGCGGCGGCAGACAATGTCGGCGTGCCGCCGCGATTTGGCGATGTTGATCGAGGCCACCACGACCCGCGCGTCCCAGAAGGCTTCGCCCTTGGTGCGAAAGTCGGCGTCGTCGGTGGACGGCAGTGCCAGGTCGAACTTGCTGCCATTGGCTCACCAGGGGGGGTGGGCACCAGGATCAGCACCCTTTTGACCATGCCGCGTAACAGGTACTCCTTGAGCACCATCGCCGCTTTGATGGTCTTGCCCAGGCCGACCTCGTCGGCCAGCAGGGCCCGGCCGTGAAAACGGCGCATCACCTTGCGGGCGGTTTCCTCCTGGTACCACAACGAGTGCACGCCCTTCAGGCCGGCCAGGCAAATCAGGCTTTCGAAGGACTCGCGGAACCGCAGCCGGAGGGCCTGCAGACACAGGTCATAGGCCGCCGGATCGGTAAAGCGCCCCGCAGTCAGCGCGCTGAGAAAGGCGGCCCGGTCCAGGGAGATCGATACCGGGATGGCCGGCAGAGCGGCCGGTTGCGGCGCGGGGAGAACCGGCGCGGCCGGCGGATGATGGCCGCTGTGCGGCCGGTTGCACTGATTTTGCTGATTTCGCCGGTTGTACCGGCGGCGCTGGCGCGGCCCTGCCGAAACGGCGACATACCGCACTGACTTCCTGGAAGAACTGGCACCGGGCGGCAACTCCCTTGAACCGCTTGCCGGCCAGTCGCGCCAGCCCTTTTGGGCAAACCGCCAGGGCGTCGTCGAATCGTTTTTTTTCCAGCATCAGATTGATGTATGGCGGGTAGAATTCGTCGGGTAGCGCCTCGATGTGCCAGAGGCGGGAAAGGGCCTTGCGCTCGACGTCGGCGCGTTGCGACTCGTGGCCCAGGTAGCCGAGGAATCGGATCATCTCGATGTTGTCCGGGGCCAGACGCAGCGCCCTTTCCATAAGGAGGATGGCTTTGTCGAACTGATCGTTTTGAACGAACCACCTGGCTTCATGATACAGAAAGTCCACCTTTTCGTCGTGCGCCGCATTGAGCTTTTGCTGCGTTCGCACCTTGGCGCGTTCTTTGACCTTGGCTTTCCTGTCGGCTTTCATCCGTATTTACTTTTAATCTTCGTCAGAAAGCAGGTCCGGGTAGAGCTTGTGGCTGCATTCCGGGCAGAGGCTGTGGCTGAAGGCCACGTCCGAGTGTTCGCTAAAATATGCCTCCAGCTGGTTCCAGTAGCCCTGATCGTCCCGGATCCGCTTGCACGCGGCGCAGATGGGCAGCAGACCGCTCAGGGTGTTCACTTTGGCCAGGACCTCTTCCAGCCGCTGCTTGTCGCGCAGCAGGGTCTGGTTTCTTTCGTCGAGCAACCGGCCGAACGCATGGCGCGAGGACTCCAGCCCGTAGCCGATGGCAATGACGAAAAACAGGGTGATAAAAAAGCGGGAAGTGTTGAAATAACCGTATGCATGCGCCCCGGAAAGCCATGGCGCCAGCATGATCACACCGACGCCGCCAGAAAAGGCCACAGACCAGCCCAACCCTTCTATTTTACCGAAAAAGGTAAAAAACAACAGCGGCATGACGAAAATCCAATACAGAACCGATTCCCTGCCCGCGCCGGTATAGACGCAATAGAAAAATGCCAGGGCGATCACGAGATGCACCGTTCGGTAGATCGCCTGATCCGCGTTGCGGATCTTCAAGGCGAGCATGCCGCCGGTCAAAACCGCCATGACCACCAGATTGATCACGATCTCGTGGATATCGTTTTCCAGGTAATTGATAACGCACAACAGTCCGAAAACCAGGACGGTGATCGTTGCGCAAACGAGAAAGAAGAAACGCTTTCGCTTTCTGTCCAGCTCCATCGCGTATTGCATGGTTCTTTTCCTCGGATGCTAATGCCGGAACACACAACACACCGGCGCAGATCATCTTGGCCGGGAGCATTCCGTGTTGTCCAGCGCCGGCGGCCTTCGACGAACGATGCGTTCAGAAGCGTGGGATTCATCGCTGCTAAGACTATTAGTGTTACCCATCTGCCGCAAGGGCACAAGAGTTTTAGCGAACTCGAGACGGCCTCAGAGGGGATGATGGCAGGCCACCTGACGGCCGTTGCCGGCCGGGCGCATCGGCGGTGTTGCCTGCGTGCAGCGGTCCGTGGCGTGGTGGCAGCGGGGGTGGAAGCGGCACCCGGAAGGCGGCCGGACCGGGGACGGGATTTCGTCGCTGGCAAGATGGTTGCCGGCCAGGGGGGCGTTCGGATCCGGCACCGGAATGGCGGCCAGCAGGGTGGCGGTGTAAGGGTGGCGCGGAGTGCTGAAGAGACTCTGGCTGCCGGCGGTTTCGCACAGCCGGCCCAGATACATCACGGCCACCCGGTCGCAGACGTTTTTGACCACGGCCAGATCGTGGGAAATGAAAAGCATGGCAAGCTGCCGCCTCCGCTGCAACCCGACGAGGAGGTTGAGAATCTGGGCCTGAACCGACACGTCGAGACTGCTGACCGGCTCGTCGCAGACCAACAGGCGCGGGTTGAGGATCAGGGCCCGGGCGATGCCGATCCGCTGGCACTGGCCTACGGAAAATTCGTGGGGCCGCAGGTCGAAGACTTCCTGCGGGTCGAGGCCCACGGCACGGAGCATCTCGCAGGCCCTTTTGTGGCGCGCGGCTCGGCAAAGGCCGGCGACCCGGCGCAGCGGTTCGGCCACGCTGCGCCCCACGCTGCGTCCCGGGTTGAGCGCGGCCGTGGCATCCTGAAAGATCATCTGCATCTGAGGCCGCAGCGCGCGCCGTTGCGCGGCGCTTAAAGGGGCCAGGTCCCGCCCCTCGTAGCAGATGCGCCCGGCTGCGGGGCGCTGCAGCCCGACGATGGTCCGGGCCACGGTGGTCTTGCCGCATCCGGATTCGCCCACCAGCCCCAGGGCCTCGCCCGGGGCGATGGCCAGGGAGATCCCGGCCACCGCCTCGAGCCGCTGGCCCAGGCCCAGACGGAACACCACCGCCAGATCTTCGACGGAAAGCAGGGCCGTGTTTTGGTGCGCGTCATTCGGCATGGTTGCCCAGAGGGTACCAGCAGGCGCAGCGGTGCCCGTTGGCGTTCAGTTGGAAAAGTGGCGGCTCCTGGCGCTGGCAGCGTGTCCGGGCCTGATCGCAGCGCGGGGCGAAACGGCACCCGCAAGGCCAGGCGCCCGGGCGCGGCGCCCGTCCGCCGATGGCGTTGAACCGGGCATGGGGTCGACCGTCCAGGCGCGGCACCGCCGCCATCAGGGCTCGGGTGTAGGGCATGCGCATCGAGGCGAAAAGCGTCCGGGTCGGGGCCTGTTCGACGATGCGCCCGGCGTACATCACCGCGGTCTGGTCGGCCCGTCCGGCCACCACGGAAAGGTCGTGGGTGATCAGGATCATAGCCATCTGGCGGTCGCGCTGCAGGCATGACAGGAGGTTGAGGATCCCAGCCTGAACGGTCACATCCAGGGCCGTGGTCGGCTCGTCGGCGATGAGCAGTTTGGGCTCCGCGGCGAGGGCGGCGGCGATGGCCACCCGCTGGCGCAGGCCCCCGGAGAGCTGGTGAGGATACTGGTTTACGCGCCGTTCGGCCATGGGCAGGCCCACGCGCTCGAGCAGGGCCAGGGTCCGCTCGCGGGCGTTGCGGCGGCTCAGGCGCCGGTGATGGCGCAGCACCTCGTCGATCTGCCGGCCCACGGTGAGCACCGGATTGAGCGTCGTCATGGGGTCCTGGAAGACCATGGCCAGATCCCGGCCCCGCAGCCGGCGCATCTGGCGCCGGGGCAGGCGCAGCAGATCGCGCCCCTCGAAGAAAACGGCCGCCTCATCGCCTACGGCCGCGTCCCGTGGCAGGATGCGCATGATGGTCCGCGCCAGGAGGCTCTTGCCGCACCCGGACTCGCCCACCAGCCCGAGGGTCGTGCCGGCCGCCAGTGTCAGCGATACATTGCTGAGCACCGGCACCCGGCCGTGCCCGTTGGCCAGGGCCACCGAGAGGCGGTCGATTTCGAGCAACCACGGGTTGGGGTTTGCCGTTGTCATAGCTGGCTTTGGCGGTTGTCGAGGCGGCGGCGCAGATTGTCGCCGATCAGGTTGAAGGCCATTACCGTGAGAAACATCACGCCGGCCGGAATCAGGCTCACGTGGGGGGCTTCTTCGAGCACCTCGCGGCCCTGGGCGATCATGGCGCCCCAGCTGGGTGCGGGAGGCGGGACGCCCAGCCCGAGGAAGCTCAAGGCCCCTTCGGCCATGATCATGAACGCCATTACCAGCAGGCCGTAGATGCCCAGCGGCACCACCACGTTGGGTACGATTTCGCGCGCCAGGACCGCCAGGCTTCCGGCCCCGGTCAGGCGGGCCGCCTCGACAAAGGCCAGACGGCTCAGGGCCAGGGTCCGCGCGCGGGCCACCCGTCCGAAGGCCGGCACCGACAAAACGCCCAGGGCCACGATGAGGTGGCTCAGGTTTCGGCCGACAAAAAAAGATACCGCCAAAAGCAATACCAGCCCCGGAAAGGCCAGGACTACGTCGAAAGCCGCCAGGATCAGCGCATCGATGCGCCCGCGGCAATATCCCGCCAGGCACCCGAGGGTGCCGCCGCCCAAAAAGCCGATCAACGGTGCGATCAGACCCACCGCCAGCGAGATGCGCGCCCCGTGGAGCAGCCGTGAGGCCAGATCCCGGCCCAGCGTGTCGGTCCCCAGCCAGTGGGTGAAGGACCGGCGGGGGCGGTCCTGCCCGGCCTGTTGGAGGCTGACGGCAGCCACGGTTCCGGGAGCGGCGTTGAGCCGCTGCCAGTCCATGCGGTCGGGCGGCGGCACCGGCCAATGGCCGGCGGTCAAGGCCGCCGCCGTGACAAACAGCAGCCAGGCCGCCGGCAGCCAGAAGCCCGGACCGAGTCCGGTATTTGGCGATTTAGCGGCCATCGGCAGTCCGGCGTCGGAGCCGGGGATCGAGGATGCCGTAAAGCAGATCGACACCGGTGTTGACCAGTACGTAGCCGACCGTGATCACCAGAACACACCCCTGCACCACCAGAACGTCGCGCGCGTAGACAGCGTCGATGAGCAGCCGGCCGATGCCGGGCAGGGCGAAGATCGTCTCCACGACCACCGCTTCGCCGAGAAGGCGGCCGATCTGCAGACCCAGGATCGTAATCAGGGTAAAGCAGGACGGGCGCAAGGCGTGCTGCAGGAGCACCTTCCAGGGCGGCAGGCCCTTGGCGCGGGCCATGAGGATAAAGTCCTGCTGCAGGGTGCCGATCATATCGCTGCGCAACACGCGCATCAGCACCACCCATTCGACCAGGGCGATGCTCAGACCGGGCAGCACGAAGGATTGGAGGTTGGCCCAGGGGTTGCGCACAAGAGGCGTATAGCCGGTGGCCGGCAGCCAGTCGAGGCGGATGGCAAAAACGTAGATCGTCACCATTGCCATGACGAAGCCGGGAACGGAAAAACTGGCGAAGGCCACGGCGTTGATGCCGCGGTCCATGCCGGTGTTGCAGCGATAGGCGCTGACGATGCCGGCCGGAAGCGCCAGGAAAAGGGCCATGGCCTGGGACACGAGGATCAGTTCGAGGGTAACGGGCAACCGGGCACCGATCGTTTCGGCTACCGGCTCACCGGTGAGGTAGGAAACCCCCAGATGGCCCCGCAGCACGGCGGCCAGCCATTCGAGATACCGCCGGACCACGGGCCGGTCCAGCCCCAGTTCGGCACGGATGGCTGCGATCTGATCGGCGCCGGCGATCTCGCCGCCGATCAGACAGGCCGCATCACCCGGCAGCCGGTCGACCATGAAGAAGGTGACGGCGGTGACCGCCAGCAGCACCAGTGCCAGGCGGAGACATTTTGCCTCGATCGTCGTCATGATCTTTTCCTGAAGTTGGGATGGCCCCCATCATCCGGCATCAAGGGCAATCTTGCCAGCCTTTTTTCAATCCTCGATCCAGGCGGCGCCCAGATCGGGGATGCCGTGACGGATCGGATCGATGCCCTTGACCTTGGCGGCCGCCAGCACGTGGAAGCGTTTGCCGCCGCGGTAGAGGATCGGCACGTCGCGGTTGATCAGCGCGGCCACATCGCACAAAAGGGCCGCCCGTCGGACCGGGTCGCTCTCGCGGCGCTGGTCTTCCAGAAGCCGGTCCATCTGCGGGTTGTGGTAATGGCTCCAGTTGCGCCGGCTTTTGGAGTGGAACGTGAGGTAGAGGTGGGGGCCGCAGTCGAGACTCGGCGGGATGCGCCAAGTCGAGGCCTGGTAGTCGCCGGTGACGACTTTCTTGATCACCGCGCCGAAGCTCAGCCCCAGAGGCCGTACCGTCACGCCCAAAGGCTGGAAGAACTGTTGCATGATTTCACCGATTTCGCGGCCGCGCTGGCTGTTGGAGTGGAGACATTCGAAGTCGATCGGCCGGCCGACGGCGGCGATCAGCCGCCGGGCGGCGTCCAGGTCGACACCGCGATAGCCGGTTTGGCTGCAGGCTCCCGCGCCCAGGGGATGCTCGACGGCGGGGATGCAGTC
The DNA here is from genome assembly GCA_963668645.2 of Desulfobacterales bacterium. Classification (GTDB taxonomy): domain Bacteria; phylum Desulfobacterota; class Desulfobacteria; order Desulfobacterales; family UBA2174; genus UBA2174. Next base: position 401,107 of record CAXXWC010000010.1, on the reverse strand, counting down.
CTTGTAGTTCAGATGTACGTAAAGCGGCTGGTTCCAGGCGTGGGCCAGCGCCTGGCGCACGCGGACGTCGTCGAAGGGCGCAACGGCGGTGTTGAAGATGATGATCTCAGCCCCGTTGCCCTCGCCCTGATAATGGCGGATGGCCGGATCGGCGGCGGCCTTTTCGATGAGCTGGCCGCGGTCGGTCCAGATCAGGTCGAGATCGCCAGCCGCCAGGCTGGCGTAGCGGGTCTGCTCGTCGGGCACCGGCCTGAAGACGATGGCGTCAAGCCGGGGGCGATCCGCCTGCCAGTAGTGAGGGTTGCGCACCACCACGAAACGATCTCCGGAAACCCACTCTTTGAACATGAAGGGGCCGGTTCCCACTGGGGCGCGCAACTGGCGATCGGCGTCCATGGCGGCCGGCGAGGGGATGTAGGCGGTCAGGGTGCGCGGGTTGCACAGCAGGCCGGCGAACGGCAGCCAGGCATGGCTCAGGCGGAAGCGCACCGTGAAGGCATCGACCGCTTCGACCGCCTCGATCACGTCCATCAGGGCCCGGTCGCGATAACGGTTTTCCGGGGTGATCATCCGTTTCCAGTGGGCCGTGACGGCCTCGGCGTTAAAGGGCGTGCCGTCATGAAAGACCACGTCCTGGCGCAGCCGGATGGTCCAGATCCGGCCGTCGGGACTGGTCTCGGCCGAAAGCCCCAGAACCGGCACGAGGCGGCCGTCGGCGTCCATGTCAAAGAGCCGCTCGCAGATCGTGTGCAAGGCGATGGCGTCACAGATGGCAAACCCGGCGGCTTTGAGCGCATCGAAGCCGCCGAACTCGTTTTCGACCCCGAAGGTCAGGATACGCCCGGACAGCCCCTCACCCGACGCGGCCATGCAAGCGCTGGCGGTCAACAGCGCCAGGACGAGACAGATGCAAACGGATCGATGCACGGCCGCAGCCCTTCTTCGATTCGGTCTTTTCGGATCACCCATGGAGCTTCTCCTTTCGGCGTTGGCGGTTGAGCGTCCAGCGGCCGGAACCGTGTTTACACGCGGCGCGGTGTACCCGTGATTTTGGCCTGGACGAAGAAAAACAACGGTGAGCAACCGCGCCGCGGACTATAGCGGTCGCTTCGCATCTGCGCGACAAGGGTGAATCGGCGCTGCTGCAGGAAGTCGCCGAGACTTGCCGGCCGGATGCCGAATCGCAACGCTTCACCGAAGCGGGCCAGGCTGAGGCGCAAGCCGGCCGCTTCGGGCCGCGCACAGGTGCCCTCGATGACCGCAGGGTCCAGATAGTCAAAGACCAGCCGACTGCCCGCGGGCCCGTGGTTGGCGATAAAACCGAAAAGCGCATCCACCGCCGCCGCGCCGAGATAGTAGGTCACCCCCTCCCAAATGAAGAAGGTGCGCCGTTTCGGGTCGTAGCCCTGGGCCAGCAGTTTGGCGCCCGCATCCTCGGTCTCGAACCGGATCGGGATAAAGTGGATGTGGTCTGGAAGCGGCCGGCAAACCCGGCTCAGCCGGGCGATTTTGACGGCCTGGGTGGCCGGATGATCCAGCTCGAAGACGCGCACACCGGCGGCAAAGGGCGCGAAGCGCAAGGCGCGGGTATCGAATCCGGCCCCGAGGATGACCAGTTGCTCGATGCCGCGGCCAAGAGCCCGATTGAGGCAGGCGTCGATGAATGCGGTTCGGGCCAGGATCGCCCCGCAGACCCCTGGCACCACGGTTTCCCAGCGCTCGATAAGCTGCCGGCCTCTGTGGATGGACGCCACGGCCGCGGCCAGGCGCGGGGGCACGAAGAAGCGCGCCCACGGATCGAAGCAAAGCCTTTCGGCGGGCGCACGCAACGCTTCGATGGCCCGCAAGGCGGCGTTATGCTCGGCGGTGATGCTTTGGCATTGCGGGAGCATGGGGACAACGCTTGTTGCACAACAGTTGTTGTTTATTTGCCGAAAAAAATGGCTACTCCACCTTTTTTCGGCCCGCGAATCCTTCGTAGATCACTGCGTTGACGTCCTGCAAGAACTCCTGCGTGAGCGTTTCGACCGTTGCGGCGGCCGCCTCGGCGTCGTCTTCGGCAATGGCAAACCATCCGGTGTTGACCAGGTGCGCCATGCCGTGGAGGAAAAACCAGCGCACCTTGCGGATGTGGTTTTTCAATGCGGGCGCCAGGTCGGCAAAGCGCGGATCCTCGTCGAGTTGTTGGCCGAGTGCCTGCCACATCGGGCGGGTGAGCTTCTTTTGGATCTGGATGTGCTGCTCGTCGTTGATGCAGCGGAAAAGATGCTTCTCCTCGCGGGCGAAGCGAAGATACCCCAGGGCCTGGTCGAGCCACCGGTCTCCGGTGGCCGGGGTGCTCAGATACTCGAAGAACATGTTCAGCACGCGGTGCACCACCTCCTCCTCGATGGCCTGCATCGATCGCAGATGGTCGTAGATCGGGCGGGTCGAAGCGTTTAACTCGGTGGCGATGGTGCGCGCCGAGAGCCCTTTCCAACCGCTGCGGCGCACGACGGCAAAGGCGGCGTCGGCCACATCCGCGGCGCAGAATCGTTGTTTTGGCGGCATCGGTCACCTGCTGGGGGAAGGTTGGGGAGCGGCTTGGGACACAATCAGCAACGGTTGTTGTGTAACATGTGTTGCTGTTGAGTGCAAACAATTTTTCCGCTGGGTTGGGTCGTTCGCACAACCCCCAATCGACCCTAGTCAGCGGCGCAAGGGAGTCTCAACGCCCGGCCGCCGGCCAGCGAAAGCGTACGCAGGTGGCTTGGTGGGGCAGTACAAGACCGCTGCCGTCGTTTTGCAGTTGAGTTTCGAGAAAGGCGCGCAGGGGCTGCGCGGTCCGGGGATCGGCCACCCCCAGCCGGTGGCCGAACTCTTCGAGGGCCTGATCGAAGGTGGCAAAGTGCAGGCGCGAACGGAAGGGGAATACCGTCATGTCCGGGTAGATGCCCATCCGGTAGAGCAGATTGTAGATCACGTCCGCCTTGGGGCCGGGATGGTAGGGACGGCCGTGCAGTTGGGGCCATAAATCCCGGTAAAGCCGTTCCCAGGTGCTGGTCCCGGCGAACCAGAACAGATAGACCGTGCCGGTAGATATCCGGTTCATCTTTGCGATGGCCGCGGCCAGGTCTTCCATGCCCAGGGAAAAGGCGGCCACCACCACGTCATAGGGGCCTTGCAGGTCAGCCGCAGGATCCAGGTCTTCCCACCGTTTGCGAAGACAGTGCACGTTGGCGACCTTCTCGGTGCGGCAGCGGTCCTCGAGCAGATCGGCCATCCCGGCCGCCGGCTCCACCGCGGTGATGTGGGCCGCCCGCCGGGCCATGGGCAGGGTCATGGTACCGGGGCCGGTACCGATGTCCAGGACGTTGAAATGCGGCTCGAGGGATATGGCCCCTATGGTGTGTTCATAGTATTCGGGATTGTTGGCCTGCATCGCCTCCAGGTAGCGCCGGGCATGTTCGGGCCGCTGCCACAGGGCGGCGCATTCGCGCGCCCCGTTTTCCTTTCGCAGCCGGATCTGACGGCGCCAGACCGTGTTCCAGTCTACGGCCTCCGGGGCCGGGGGACGAGGATCGGTGTTGCAGGTAGCGGTGTCGGTCATGGGGCCCCGGTATCTTCTTCCAGCTCCCGGTGGATCCGGTCCATCCATTCGGGCACGGCGGTTCCTTCCAGCGCCATTGAATGATGCACGTAGGGCTTGATGTCCACGATCAGGCTGCCGTCCACCGCATCCAGGCCCCGGACCCGCAGGACGTTGGCCCGGCGTTCCAGCAGCCGCACCGCCGAAACCAGGACCGGGTTGGGCCGGGCCGGGCTGCAGGTGGCGAAAATACCCTGGCGCGGCAGGTCGCTGCGTCCCATGGGATGGACCTGGCGCAACCGGCGCCTTTCTTCCGGCAGCAGATGGGGCCAGTAGAGGACCAGAATATGGGAAAAGTCCTCCACCCCTTGTAAAATTTCTTCTCCCAGTGCGGGGTCGATGACCAGTTCGGCCTCGGCCGATCGTACCTTGCGGATGGCCTGGCGGATTTTGTCTTTGCGTTCGTTGAGGGTCAACCCGTTGTCGGTGGCCGTCAGCATCGGCGTTTTGATTTGGCTGTGCACCACGCCCAGCGGGTGAATGGTCAAAGGGTGCTCTTGAGATGGGGCGTTCATGGCATCCAACCTCACTTTGAAAAAGGCGGTTTTAACGAACCGGGGCGGGGATCGATCCCGCCCCGGCAGAAAAACGGCTGGAGCGGTCAACCGGGCGTGCGGCCGGCACAATCGCGGCAAAACTTTTGCCCGTCCCGTTCTTCCATCTTGGTGGCCATGGTGGGCTCGCCGCACCGGGCGCACGGTTCGCTTCCGGCGATACGGGCCTTGGGCGGCAGCTCCACTACAACCGATTCGATTTTGAACAGGGCCTCGACCGGCATTTCCAGGATTTCGTGGCTACGCTGGCGGTGGCGCTGGTCGAAACGCTCCCGTTCGGCGGCGTCGGCCTCGCCGCGGGTGACCTTCCCGATCAGGGCCAGGTGCTCGGGATCCGGGGCGAAGGCGCCCGGTTTCATGGCCACGCGCACGCCGTTGCCCGTCTGGCGGCTCAACAGGGTCAGGACCATCTTGCCGTAGTCGCGGTAGATGAAGTTGCCCTTGCCGAAGGTGCATCCGGTAAGCACCTGGATCGCGTCGGCCGAACAGGCGTCGGTTTCCACCACGGCCACCACCTCTTCGTCCTCGGCGCGCTGGGCTGCCAACCGGTCCATGGCGGCCCGGGCGGCCCGGTAGCCGATGGATACCCCCGGGCACAGGTGGCCGTGAAATTCCAGACAGCGCTTGAAATCCTCGCGGTTCAACACTTCTTGGGCGGTCATACAAGCCTCCGTTCCATATCGTTGCAGTCGGGTGTAACGTCATTGGCCGTTTTTATCGTTGGGCACCACCACCACCTGCCCGCCGTGGTGCAGGATGTCCACCTGCACGCCGTAGACCGCGGCCACCATCTCGGCGCTGATCTGCTCGGGCCGCCCCCAGGCGAAGACCTTTCCCTGTTTGATGAACAAGAACCGATCCACGAAGCGCAGGGCCAGGTTGAGATCGTGCATGGTCATCACCGCGGCCAGTTCGTGTTCCCTGACCACCCGGTGGATGGTCCCCAGGATGTCGAGCTGGTTTTTCAGATCCAGGCTGCTGGTGGGCTCGTCCAAAAGCAGGACCCGCGGTTCCTGGACCAGGGCCCGGGCGACGCAGACCTTTTGCAGCTCGCCGCCGCTCATGGCGTTGATGTCGCGCAGGGCCAGGTGCTCGAGACCGAGCTGGTGCAGGACGGCCGCCACCTTGTGCAGATCCTCGCGGCCGACCTTCCAGCCCATGTGGGGTTTGCGGCCCAGCAGCACTGCGTCGAAGGTGGTCATGCGGCCGGGCTGGCTGTGCTGGGCCACGTAGCCCAGGCGCCGGGCGATCTGGCCGCTGCGCATGGCAAAGACATCCTCATTTTCGATCTTGACGCTGCCGGCCTGGGGTTTGATCATGGCGTTGATGCAGCGCAGCAGGGTCGTCTTGCCCACCCCGTTGGGGCCCAGAATGGCCAGGGCCTCCCCGGCCCTGAGGGTAAACCCCAGGTCTTCGAGGACCAGGCCCGAACCGTTGTAGCCTACACGGATGTCTTGTACCGACAGCATCAGCGCCACCGTCCCCGGATAAGCAGGTAAAGAAAAGTGGGTGCCCCGAGAAATGCCGTCAGCACGGCTACCGGCAGCACATGGGGAGCCAGCAGGAGCCGGGCCACCGTGTCCGAGGCGAGCAGCAGCACGGCCCCGCTCAGGCTGGCGGCCGGCAGCACGAAACGGTGGTCGTCGCCGATGAGACGCCTTACGATGTGCGGGCAGATCAATCCCACGAATCCGATCACGCCCAGAAAAGAAACGATGATGGCGGTGATCAGCGAGGCCATGATCATGCCGAGCATGCGCACCCGCTCCACCCGTACCCCCAGGCTGCGGGCCGTTTCGTCGCCGGCGTCGATGGCGTTGTAGTTCCAGCGGTTGCAGGCAAAAAAGGCCACGCCCGCCACTACGGTCAGTGCCATGAAGCCGACCTCGCGCCACCCGGCCCGGCCCACATCCCCGAAGGTCCAGAACACCATGGCGGCCAGTTGTACGTCGTCGGCAAAGTATTGCAGGAACATGGTGCCGGCCGAAAAGAGGGATGCCAGGGCCACCCCGCTCAGGACCATCACCTCCGGAGTGGTGCCGCGCAGCCGGGCGATGGCGATGATCACCAGGGAGGTGCCCATGCAAGCGGTAAAGGCCGCCAGGGTGGTCAGATAGGGATTGGCGATGGTCACCGCGCCCACCGAGGTGGATTGCATGGTGCCGGTGCCCAGGACCATGACGGCAAAGGCGGCCCCGAAGGCCCCGGCCTGGAAGAGTCCCAGGGTGAAGGGAGACCCGAGCGGGTTGCGCAGGATCGACTGCATGGCCGCTCCGGCGGCCGCCAGGCCGGTGCCGGCCAGCAGGGCGGCCAGGGCGTGGGGCAGGCGGATGCTGCGGATGATGATCTCAAAGCGCGGGTCGGTCTCCAGGCCGGCCAGGGCCCGCAGGACCTGTCCGGCCGGCACGCGCACCGCGCCAAAGCAGATGGCTATCACCAGCAGGACGATCCCGAGAAGAGCCAACCCCACCAAAAAAGAGACCTTGCGGCCCACATAGGCGCTGTAGGCGGCCGGGATCGAGCCATGGTCCAGGTGCGACATGTCAGAAGGCCCCTATCTGGAAGGGGATGAATACGCGGCCCCCGAATTGTTGCCTGATAATTTCAAAGGCCGGGGCCCCGTTGAAGAAGGTGCAGATCTCTTCGGCTTTGGTCAGCGGCTCCACATCGGCGAAACGCTCCGGGTAGAGCATCTTGCCGACGTAGTAGGCGTTGGCGAAGATGGCCTCGAAGTTCTGGGTGTAGCAATTGTACGGGAACAGGGTGTAGACGCGGCCGCGGTGGACCGCCGTGAGGGCCTGGTAGGCCGGGTCGTGGCGCAACTGGTCCAGGGCGTTGGCGCCCGGGTCCAGGCGCAGGGTGGAAGCGTCGAGAAAGATCACCTCCGGGTCCCATACCACGATCTGCTCCCTGGCGACATTGGCATAGGAGATCGGCTTGCCGGCACTGGATATGCCGGCGGCCACGTTGCGGGCGCGGGTGAGGTCGAAGGGGGCGAAGGACGGCTCGGTGGACTGGAATCCGTGGGGGCCGGCCTGGGCGATGCCGCCGATATAACACGAAGGGCGCCGATTTTGGGGCAGGTCGCGGGTGCGCCGGTCCAGGTCTTCTGCCAGGGCGTCAAAATAGGCGATCACGGTCTCGGCCCGGTCGGTTTTTCCCATTATTCGTCCCATCAGCCGCAGGGCCTGGTCGAGCTGGGCCCGGCCGTAGGTCAGGTTGCCGTATTCCAGCACCACCAGTGGGATTCCGGTTTTGGCTTGAATCTGGTCCGGGGCCGGGCCGTGATTGGCATAGGTCTTGAAGATCACCTGGGGTCGGGGCGTCAGGGCGGCGATAAGTTCGGGATTGTCCAGGCCGCGAAATTCCCCAAAGAGCGGGTACTTCTTGAATTGAGGATTGGCGATGGCATAGGGCCGGGCATCCACCGCCTCGTTTCGCAGTTCGATACTGTCGACGGCCACGATGCGGTCCTGGGCCCCGAGATAGGTCAGCAGGCGCAGGCACCCGGCCCCGGAGCAGATCACCCGATCCACCGTTTCGGGAACGGTGACGCTGCGGCCAGCGGCGTCGGTGAGCGTGCGGGGGGCGGCGGCCCAGGCCGGTCCCGTGAGCAGGAGGATCCATGCCGCCCAGACCCAAGGGCGGCGGATTGTGGACCGGTTCGGACGCCAAAAATTCAAAAAACCCATGGTCGATTCCTTCCCCGCCATGCGGGTGCCGGCAGATTCGGCTTGCACCTGGCGAAAAGCATTTACCTGATGGCTTGCAACAAAAACGCCACGACGGTTCTCCTGCCCGTCCGGGCAAGGGGGGTGAACCTTCGTGGCGCACGTTTCGAACCGCGGCAAAAAGAGGTCAAACGGTCTGCCGCAGTAAAGCTTGCAAGTCCTGAGTCTTTTTCGGTCGTCGCTGCGGCTTCGTGCCGCACTTGGTTGGTTTTTTAAACAGTGCCCGTCCAGAAATGGCAGATCTTGGCTCCCGGCAAGGCCCGAGCGCGTTTTCAACCGGAGACATCGTCTGCTGTTTCGAGGATTGAAAACGAGCCAGAACGCCGCCAGGGGCCGGAAGATGCCGTTTCCAGACAGACACTAAATAAGAAAGATGGGATGGGGTGTCAAGCTCAGTCCTCCCAACGCGATTCGGCAACCTCCATGGTATGATTGCAGAACCGTGCCAGGACGAAGAGGTAATCCGAGAGACGATTGAGGTAGATCAGGATCGGAATCAGCCCCTTGCCACCGTCCGGCGTTTCGGACACCCGGGCAACGGCCAGGCGTTCGGCCCGCCGGCAGACCGTTCGCGCCATGTGGGCCCAGCAGGCTGCGGGATGCCCCCCGGGCAGGACGAACTGCTTCAGCGGCGGCAGTTCGGCGTCCATGGCGTCGATGGCGGCTTCCAGGGCGGCGGCCCGGTCATCGTCGAAGGGTTTGAGATGCCCGGCCGCCCGGGCCCCGGGCGTGGTGGCCAGCCAGGCGCCGACGTGGAGCAGATCGCTTTGGATGCCGCTCAGAAGATTGCGGCATGCGGCCAGCTTTTCGGGCATCACCGCGATCAGCATGCCCAGGATGCTGTTGAGTTCGTCCACATCGCCGTAAGCGGCGATGCGCCGGTCGGACTTGGCGATCCGCTCACCGCTGAAAAGACTCGTCTTGCCCTTGTCGCCGCTGCCCGTGTAAATTTTCATGCTCAAGCGCTCCTTTCAGACAGGCATCCATGACCCGGCGGTGGCCGGTCAGCCAAAGACAAGGAAAGCATCTCACCCCGGCTCAAATGATGTCAAGATGCTTGTGCCTCACAACGTTTAACCATCGGGCCGTTCGGGGCCGAAAGGACGTTGCTGCGCTTGTCAGTTTTTCAACCCGGGTTGAGCCTGATGCCAATCCGGCGCCCGGTTACTCGCTTTTGGCTTGCAGGCGTTTCATGGCGCCTTCGTACGGCTTGCCATCGAGAAACCGTCCGATAAAAAGCAGCCCCATGAATTTTTCGTTTTCATTGGCTAATTTTTGTCCCATATCGGCCACCGTTCCCCGCACGATCCGTTGCCGGTCTGGATATCCCGCCCAGAAGACCACGGCGCAGGGCATGTCGGGGGGAAGTACTTTGCCCAGGGAGGCAAACAGTTTCGGCGGATCGTGCAAGGCCATGTAAAGAATCATCGTGGTGGGGTAGCGGGCCAGGTCTTTGAGGATTTGACCGTCTTCCAGCTTCGACGGCTCTTTGCCCGCTCGATCCCTTAAAAAGGCGGGACTGGCCTGCATCACAAACCGGGTGTCGTAGGATGGAATCGTGCTTTTGCCCAGGGCCGCCATGGCGGCTGCGTCGCAGCCCATGCCCGAATAATCACCACGTCCCGGGGATCGAAGTGCTCCACATACCAGTGACTGGGACCGAACAGGCATGGATTGCCCGAGTCGAGCAGGCCCACGTCCTTGCCCTGGGCCAAAAGGGCCTTGATCTGCTCGACGCGTTCGTCCCTCAACCTGAAGCGTTCCACCTTGAACGCGGCTTTTTCCTGCTCATCGAGTTCGCTGGTTTTTTTCCCCCGATAGTCCCAAAGTCCACTCCACGGATCGAACAGGACGGATTTGCGGTCAATGTAAGACGTGAAAAGCTTGGCATGCTGATCGGATGCCACAATCGCATCCATCTGCTTCATGGTTTCCAGGGCTTGCAGTGTAGCGGTCTGAGGTCCGGCAGGGCCGGTACCGATGACATAAAAATGGCCCCGGCCCCATGCTGCAGACTGGCAAACGAGGAGGCAAACAAGAACAGCAACAGCCGCGGCCGATATCAGACAGGTGCGGGCGGATTGGCGTATGGAGGTGGCGGTCATTTCATTTGATCCCGAAGGTTAGCGTCATGCAAAAAAAGTTTTCGTCACACGCCTCCCGGTCCGGATACGGGCCTTTGTGCGGGACTTTAATCAACCACTGGCCAGGCTTGAGGATCTTAATGTTCGCCGTCCCCTCCCGGTTGACCATGGTTGAAAAGGCGAAGGTTTCACCTTCATCGGAAAAACCGGCGTAGGTGGCGTGAATGAAATCGCGAGCCAGGGGTTCCCCTTTGAGCAGAATCTTTACCGGAAGCGTGTCGCCTTCTTTTAAAACTGCCGGGTTGGCCAGGGGCAAGATTTCAATCAGATCGTTCATCTCACGGTTCATGCCCTGATCGAGGCCGCCTGCGGTGATCACGGCCTTGGCCCGCATGTCGTAACTGACGCAATGCACGGCGTTGTCCAACCCCTTCTTGTTCTGGCGTTTGTATCCATCCGTGGTCTTGGTATAGACGCCGGGCTGCACCTCGGCATAGACCAGGTAGGCTCCCTGCTGGTCGGTGGCCAGTTCATATCGGCCGGTGGAAAGCTGCTTGAGCGGGGCGGTGGCCCCGTTGGGCGCCAGCGCATAGACCCGGGCCAGACGGTCCGCCTTGACGATCTCGTCTTTCGGGAACTTGTGCCCCCAGGCGATTTCGATCTGAACCGATTGGCCGATCCGAGGTGCGTAGTCGCTGGCATTGATCCAAAGCATGTGGCCCCAGGCGCTGGAAGCGGCCAACACCGCAGTTAAAACCAGAAAAACGGGGAAAAGCTTTTTCATTCCGGATTTCCTTTCACTGTGACATATGTTTGACCATTCCCCGTTGCGGCTGACCTTCGAGGCAGCGGCCGATGATCATGATGCCCATCCAGTTGTCCTTTTCATCCTTGATGTCTGTCAGGATGGTATTCAGCGTGCCTTTGATGACTTTCTCCTTTTCGGGGTATCCGGCGTAGTACACCACGGCCACGGGAAGATCGCCGGGGTAGTACTTTGACAGGGTGGCCATGAGCGTATCGGCGTGTTTGAGAGCCATGTAGAAACCGATGGTAACCGGGTATTTGGAAAGATCCCGGAGGATGGCCTCGTCTTGCGGTTTTCCGAACAAAAAAACAGGGGCTGTAAGCATGACAAAGCGTGTATCATAAGCCGGGATGGACGATTTTTTCAAAGCCGCCATGGCGGCCTGGAAGCAGCCCAGCCCGGGGATGATCTCGAACTCGTCTTCGCTTAGGCCCTCGATGATTCGATGAGACGGGCCGAATACGCAGGGATCGCCGCTGTCGAGAATGGCAACGGTTTTCCCCTGGGCGACTTCCTGCCGGATTCTGGCGGCGGTTTCATCCCAGAACTGGAACCTTTCTTCGCGATAGGCCTGTTTGGCCTCGGGCCCTGATGATTCCAACTCATTGGGATGTTTATGCTTGAATTTGCCTCGCCACGGGTTTCCGAGGATGGTTTTGCCCTCCAAATATTCGGCAAAGTGCGAGCGAATATTCTCCGAGCAAAATATGACGTCCGCTTTGCGGATGCATTCAATGGCCTTGCCGGTGGCATGCTCCGGCCCTGCCGGTCCGACCCCGATGACGTAGCACCTGCCAGTGCCTTTGAGCGCCGCGTGGGCCATGGCAGGCAAGGAGATTATGGCCATCACGCATAAGGCGGTCAGATAAAGCGGCATTTTCGAGGTGCGCCCTCTGCTTGGATGTATCATTTTCGGCAATCTACTCCTTTTCGCCGGTTGATCTTTTTCAGCGGCAACCCACCGCTGCCTATGGTCATGTTTGTACTGTCCGTGGATCCAACAGGGGTAAAATCCACGTCTTCCGCGGACATCTTCACGGCCGTCGTTTTGCCGGGGGACCAGCGGGAGCGATGCGCACCGCCTTGCGCGCGCATCGCCGCCGTTGTGCCAGTCCGGTTAAAAGTTCAGCGTTGCCGAAATGCCCGCGGTAACACCGGGCATATCGTAGCCGTAGTGCAACTGGTAATCCTGGTCGGTCACGTTGTTGACGTAGCCTTTCAGGGTTAGACTGGTGTCCATGGGGAGCTCAAAAGTGTGCTCGGCACCGGCATCCACGATCAGCACCGGTTCCATGCGGTCCCTCTTCTTGCTCAGGCGGCTGCTGTAATACTTCGCGTTGAGGCTGACCAGGCCGCCTTCCCAGAGCTTGTAGTTCAGCCCCATGACGGCCTTGTGATTCGGCAAGGCCTGCAGGAAGTAGTGGGTGTTTGCGGTATCCATGGGATGGCTTTCCGCATCCCAGTCCATGTAGGTATATCCTGCGTAACCGCTCAGGTCGTGGCTGAAGCTGCGGGACAGCCCGACTTCAAAGCCCCAGACCGTCATGTCGATGTTGTAGACAAGAGACGATGTGGCGCCGCTGATGTAGTTATGCTGCTGGTAGTCGCTGATGTCGGTGTAATAGAGAGCCGTGGAAAGGGTGATTCCCGCGGGGAGCATTTTGGTTGCCCCGATCTCGTAAGTCCAGGAGGTTTCGGTTTTGAATTCGGGATTTGCCTTGGCGTATTCTTCTTCGGACCCGGACCGGGCCCATCTCCAAAGATCTCAAATTCAAGGCAAGCGCATCTCCCGGCTCGCCGAGGCGTACAATTCAAGGGTATCGTCGTAATTATAGTTCAGACGGGCCTTGGGGCACCATTCGCGTTCGACGTGGGTGTCTTCTTCCAGGGTGACGGCGGTATAGCTGTCGCTTTTGAATTCGTACCAGCGGGTGCCGAAGGTCAGGCTGGCCGACGAAGTCAGGTCCCATACATCCTGAATGAAAACCGTGGCGATACGGTAGTAGTCCGTGTTGTCATAGGTTCCCTGATTGCGGTAGTCGCCGCCGACCGACAAGGCGTGCTGCGGGATCAGATCGAACCCCAGGTAGTTGAGGGAAATCCCGCCAGTGTACTCGTTTTTGAAGTTGGACTGATCGACCCCGCTGGCGTTGTGGCGGTAACGGTACCTTTCCGACCGCTGCTGGTAGACTTGCCCGCGGATTTTACCTACCGAAAGGGGCTGGTCGATGAGCAGGCTCTGGTCCGTGACCGTGCGCTCCCACTGGTTTTTGCCGCCGGCATAGGCCGTGCCTTCATAGTCATGGCTGAAGGTGTCCACATCACCGGCGCGCACGATGGGATAGCTCGGATCGTAATCGGAGGCCGGATCGTCCGGATCGTTGATGACCGCGTATCCGGTCACCGTGTCCGTGTGGTCGATGCCGTAGGTGAGTGTTCCGTTGTTCGGAAGAAAGAGTGAAAATCTTCCGCTCACATTGTCGGTATTGTAATCGTTGCCGCGCAGGTAGCCGTCCCCTTCCCGGTGGCCGGCGGAAATGGCGTAGCCGAAAACGTTGCCGATACCGCCGTTCAGGTTGGCGCTGCTGTTTTGGTCGCCGTAAGGCCCGACACCGAATTTGACGCTGCCATGCGGGGTCGGGTCGCCGGTTTTCACCCCTTTCTTGGTGATGATGTTGATGCACCCGCCCTGGGCGAAGGGGAACAAGAGCGAATGGCTGCCGCGAATGACCTCGATGGTTTCCACGTTGGTCAGGGGCATGGTGGTCCAGTCCATCTTGAAATAACCGTTGCTGCCGTGCAGGCGCATCGGCCGCCCGTCCATAAAGACCTGGAAGCGGGACTGGTCCATGCCTCGGATATAGACGCCTTCATTCTGGGCCGGGGTCACCGAGGATTGCATCACGTTGATCCCGATCACTTCGCCCAGGATGTCGGTGATATTTTCTATCCGTCCGGGCTTTTTAAATTTTTCCACGTTGATGATGGTGACATCCGGTTCCACCACCAGTCCCTCCTGGCTGACCGGGTGCGCATGGACGACGACCTCTTCAAGTTGATAGGTGGTCTGATCCGTCTGGCTTGCCGTTGCCGCAGAGGCGGCCATCAATCCGAACACGCCGCCTACCGCAAGGCCCAGGCAGGCCCTGAGCATCTTTTGCATCTGAATGTTTCTCCTCCCGAATGTTTGAAAATACCGGTAATGCCCGGGCTTGGTGAGCCGGCAGCGCAGGAAAAGCGGGTGGGTGCTCTGTTGACAGCAGGGGGCTGGCCGCGTTAGACAAAACGGCGAAGCACCCCGCCTCACCAAGGGGGCTTTGGGGGAGGGGCAGTCTCAGACTCTGGCCGGAGCGGACTGCCTTTCCCCGCCTCTTTCTTCCTTTAGGGGTCTTGGCGTATCACCTCCTTTTTTCCGAGTACGGGTGGCGGGTTAAAAACACAAAAGCCATGAGGCTGTTCCGCATTCACTGCGAAAAAGCCTTCATGGCTTTGCACGAAACCGATGCTTCCAGGTAATCTTGTTACGCCAGGGGCTTCAGCCGCCTTGTTGGAGATTCTCCTGAAAGCCAACTTTATTTGGCGAAAATTAAGCGTTTAGTGCTGACTGACTCCCTTACACCACACTCAAGCAAATTGTCAACGATTCTTTCTGCCGGCCACTTCGATTCGGATTGAATTGACTTTTTAATCAAAGGCTTCAATAATTCGAATCAGGACCGACGCGGCCGGCTGCCGTTGCCAGACCGGCCCCCTAAAGGACGCACTTCAAAGGGAGGGTGCCATGGAAGGCAAGCACGAACACCAGCACAGCCACGAGCACACGCATCACCATGAGCACGCGCATGCCCACGGCGATACGGTCCACAGCCATGCGCACGATCACAGCCACGCCCACGACCATCAGCACAGCCATCCCCACACCCACGGCGGTGCGGCGGACGTGCACGACCACGACCACGCCGGGGATGCGCACGGTGCCCACGACCATTCCCACGAATGATCAGAAGGCGACTTTCCACTGGCATGCGGCGCCGATGCCGGCTTCCTTGAGTTCAATGCCGCGGCTGGTGGACAGGTGGTTGCGGTAGGTGGCGTCAAAGATGTTGGTCACCTCGGCGCTGACCGCGTGGGACAGGCCGAGGGCGCTGAAGCGGTAGCCGGCCCGCAGGTTGAGCGTCTCCCAGCTTGGCGTTTCGGCCACGCCGGCCGGCACCGAATCCTGGGTCGCGGCCCACTCCAGTTCGGCCTCGGCCCAGAACCCATCCTTGCTGCCGGGCCGGTAGCCGAGGCCGAGGCGCCCGTTTAGCGGTGCGATGAAGGCCAGAGGCTCGTCGAGGGTTTCGTTGCGCCCTTCGGTCCAGGCGATATCCCCGAAGGCCTCCCAGTCCGGGTGGAAACGCCAGCTCCCCTCCAGTTCGCTGCCGAAGATGTTGGCGCGATCCACATTGGCAAGCTGAATCACCGTGGTGCTGAGGTATTTTTCGGTGATCAGGTCTTTGAGAAAATTGGCGTAAACGGAGGCCGAAACCCGCCATTGGCCGGTGCTCCAGTGCAGGCCGGTTTCCAGGAACACCGAACGCTCCGGATCGAGGTCCGGATTGCCGTAAAGTTCGACGCCTCCGCCCAGGTTGATGTACTTGTAGCGGTCCATCACATCCGGCACCCGGTAGCTCGAGGCGGCCAGCAACGTCACCGACCAGTCCTCGGCCGCCTGCCAGGTCAGACCGGCGTGGGCCTGCCAGCTCATGTCGTTGTTGGTTTCGCCCAGCCGCTTGAGGGTCGGGACGATGGCTGCGCCGGGCGGCTTGATCCAGTTGTAGAGGGTGTCGCACTCGGATTTGACCGCATCCACGCGTGCCCCCAGATTCAGTGCCAGGCGTTGTGTGGCCTGCCAGTCTTCCTCGGCGAAAAGGCCGTAAGTCTCCTGGGAGACGTTGCCAAGGGAGCTGTCGACGCCCACTGCACCACTGGCCAAGGTCTTGACCCGTTCGGTGTTATCGATCTTCCAGCGCCAGATATCGATGCCCACCACCGCGGCATGATCCTCCCACTCGATCTGGTTGGTCCACTTGAAGCCTGCGGTTTGGTGATCGGCGCTCGGCTCGTTTTTGACCGCGGGCGAGCCGGCGGGGAAATTGTCGATGCGCACCCGGCGCTGGATCTCCTGAAGATAGACCTTGACCTCGGACGACCGCAGCAGACCGGTTTCGGGGGTCACCGTGTGGACCAGGTCGAGCAGCGAGCGGCTCACGCGCGGGTAGGTGACGTCCGGTCCCACCGGCAGCGACAGACCCTTGCCGGGAATGCCGATATCGTAGCCTTCGGCGTACTGGGCCTGGAGATCGGTGGTCTGGGTGCCGCTCCAGCGCCAGGCGCCGGCCACCTTGAGGTGCTGGTCGCGGAACTGGCTGTTGGCGATGGTGTCGCCGCCGCCGGCCACCCGGTCGTCATAGTCCCGGTAGGCGCCGGAGGCGAAAAGACTCAGGCGCGGGCCCTGGCCGGCCACGTTGGCGTAAGTCTCCATCCCCCGGGGGTTGTCGGCGTAGCGCCAGGCCACCTCACCGTTGACATCCGGTTCGGCGGTGAAATGCCCCTTTTTGGTGATGATGTTGACCACTCCGCCGATGGAGCCCGAGCCGTACAGGGCGCTGATCGGCCCCTTGAGCACCTCGATACGCTCGATGTCCCCGGGGTTGATCAGCCCGAACTGGGCGTTGATGTCCGTGGCCGTGTTCACCCGGCAGCCGTCCACCAGGAACACGATGCTGTTGCGCCCCAGGCCGCGGATGCTCATCTCCGGCCCCCAGGGCGAATCGGAAATTTTTTCGAGGCCGGGAATGTGCCGCAGGATATCGGAAACGGTTTCGCACTGCAGCCGCTCGATCTCTTCGGCGGTGATCACTCCGACCCCGCCGGCGGTGAGCGAAACCGGCCGCGCGCTGCCGCGGGCCGTGACCACCATCGGTTCGAGCTGTGCCGCGGCCTGGGTCTCGTCCGTGGAAGCCGATTCAGCCCGGGCTGGGGACCATGCCAAGCCGATAAAGATTGCAAGAAACATGACCGCCGGCACGGTTGTGGCGGTCATCCGAGAGGGATTTTTGCTGGCGCTAATATTTTGCATGCGTGTCTCTTTTCTCCCTGTCACAGGAAACTGGTTTTGACGCGCACACAGGGCAGTTGCCCAAGCTTTCCGGTCAAAGATCCCACTTCGTCGGTGGTGGCTTGGATGATGAGCGCGATAACCGTTAATCCTGCGGCCCTGAAAGGAACCTCCATGCGCCCGATGATAAGAGCCTCATGGCCGGCCAGCACGTGATGTACGTTCAACACCTCATGGGCCGGGTGCTCCATCGCCAGTCCCACAACTCCAATCCGCTTTTTCGACATCATATCCCCTCGGCAAGGTCAAGTAAAAACTAAAATTATCAATTGAACCGTTTTTATCCGCTATTATTTTTAGTATTTCATCGGATTTTTCGATCCCAGGCAGGCGTGCGCTGGCCGTCATGCCGCCGATTTTTGACGGGTTTCGTGCACCCCGACCCTGGGTTTCAGAGCGTGTCTTCGCCGCAGGTCAGGGGTAAGATGGATTTTTAGGCGAGGTCTGTCTTACAGGGCGAACTCGAAGCCTTTGTCTTTCAACGCGGCGATTGCGGCGCTGCGGTCGGTGTAGTGGGTATGCAGCAGGTGATGGGACATATGGCCGCAGGGGCCGTCATGCAGAAACCCTGCCTTGGGGTCGTAGAGTTTCTGAACCATCGGGTTGTCCTGGGACTTGCGGATTTTGTAAACCTGGGCATCGGCCCGGTAGACGGACTGCTGGCGCTTGGCGACGAAATCGGTTTGGGCGGCGCCGGCAGGCCGGACCAAAGGCCAGCCCACGGCCATGCAACCGGCGGCCACGCCGGCCGTTCGGATGAATGCACGGCGGGAGAGTCTGGGTTGATCTTTCATGGGATTGTCCTCCTTGCTCGACCGGAATGGCGCATTTGCAGCCGTTTGTTGACCGCCACCAGAATCGTTTTGCAGGCCAGGGCGGCGGTACGGATCTCGGGGTCGAGCGGCTGGCCGCCGCCGTTGACGCAACCACCGGGGCAGGTCATGATTTCAATGAAGTGGTAGGGGGATTTGCCGGCGCGCACCGCGTCGCAGAGTTTGGCGGCGTTGGAAAGCCCGCTGGCCACGGCCACCTTGACAGCACCGAAGCCGGGAATCGGGACATCGGCGGTGTTGATGCCCTTGTGGGTGCGGACCACCTTAATCTCCGGGTTGGAGAGCTTCTTTTTTGAAAGCTTTTCGTAGGCCAGCCGCAGGGCCGCCTCCATCACCCCGCCGCTGTTGCCGAAGATCGTGGCCGCTCCGGTGGACAGCCCCAGGGCCGGGTCCGGATCACGGTCCGGCAGGGTGGCAAAATCGATCCCTGCGGCCTTGATCATATAGGCCAACTCCCGGGTGTTGATGGTGGCGTCGATGTCGCGGAATCCGCTGTCGGCCATCTCCGGTCGCAGTCCTTCATACTTCTTGGCGATACACGGCATGATCGAGACGGTGTAGATCTTCTGGGCCGGCGATTTGGTCTCCTCGGCGCCATAGGTTTTGGCCAGGGGACCCAGCATCCCGATGGGCGACTTGCAAGTGGACACGTTGGGCAGCAGATCGGGATAAAACGATTCAACGAACTTGATCCATGCCGGGCAGCAGGAGGTAAACTGGGGCAGGGGTTTTTCCTTGCTCGGATGACTGATCCGTTCAATCAGTTCAGTGCCTTCTTCCATGATGGTGACATCGGCGGTGAACTCGTTGTCCCACACATAGTCGAAACCGAGCGCCTTTAAGGCCGCATGCATCTTGCCGCCCACATAGGTACCGGTATCCTGGCCGAAGGATTCGGCCAGCCCGTAGCGTACGGCCGGTGCCGGCATCGATACGACGATGGTGTCGGGGTCTTTCAGTTTTGCGAAAATCTCGTCCACAAAACTGACCCCTTCGTAAATCGCTCCATACGGACAGTGGATCAGACACTGCCCGCAGTTCATGCAGGCTGCCGGGTTGATCACCTGCCGGATCCCCTCCTGGTTCACCGGCTGGATGGCCCCGGTGGCGCAATGGTTCTCACACTCCCCGCAGGCCTGGCATTTGGATGCGTCGACCTGGACAAAAAACAGATTGTCCGGATCGACCTGCCTGGGCGCATTGCGTCCATACATCACCCTTTCCATTTCTCTCATGACGTTCTTCTCCTTTCCTCGGGTTAACGGGCGTGCGGGCGCGCGGCAGCGGAACCCGCAAAGGCCCCTGGATACGCGTGCTACCGGTGGCGGCCATCTTCGGCCGGGATCCTGTCTTTTTCGGCGTAGTGGGGACACTCGAGCCACCGGGCCTCGGCCGCCATCCAGGACAGGTCCGGGTGGCGGCCGAGGACCCGGCCGGCGATATCGAGGTGGTGGAACGGATCGAGGATGGCCTCGATCTGCTCCGCGACGCATCTTCGCAGCATCGCGGCCGGTTCAGGGGAAATGGCAAACAGTTTTTCGGCCGCAACGCAGCCGTCGGCGGCGTCCACCAGCTCGAAGAACAGCAGCATGCACCGGTCGCCGGCCCCGAGTTCGGCCAGCGGGTCGGGACGCATCGGCGGCGGATTGAGCCACCAGTTGTAATGTGACGCCGTCCAGGGGCCGCTGCCGATCCGGCATAGAAAGAAAAGGACGACGTTTTCCACATACAATCCGAAGGTGACCTCGCCCAGGTGCAACGCCGTGACTTCGGCGGCTGGCGGCCGCAGCCTGCACTTGATCAGCCGGTGGCCGCCGGCCGTGTAGTTGTAATGCGTCCCCTGAGTCAGTTGGCTGATGCCCTTGATGAAACGTTTGCCTGTTTGCATGTCGGCAGATCTCTGATTCGTTATTACGATCCGGCCAGGCCTCCGGCCAAAGGGCGGATGACCGCCCGCATGGTTTCAACCACCCGGCGGGCCTCCTCCTCCGATCCGGCAAAGCCGACCCAGCACGCCTCGATCTCATCCTCGTCGTTCCAGCGTTTGCCGTCGGGCCGGGCCAGGCGGTCGTCGCCTTCGTGCTCGCAGATGCGGTAAAAACCCATTATCTTGCGGAACAGCTCCGCCTCGCTTTCTTTGCCGCCCCGGCCGCAGTAATCCGGGTAGAGCCGGTCGTCGACCAGGGTGTACAGCCCGCGGCGAAAGTCAAAGACCAATCGGGGAAGAGCCGCATCGATCCATGGCAGGTTCTTTTCGAGCAAGCTCTGGCGTGTCGCCTCGCGCGCGTCGCGGATGGCGCCGTCCAGCTTGCGGCCGAGGGCGTCACGGTCCACCGAACCGTCCGCCACGCCGGGGACATAGCTTTGCCGCCACTTGTCATGGTCCCGGGCGACCTTTCGACAGATCGCCTCTTCTCCGACAGCCTCGCCCAACACAGCCGGATCCAGCGCCAGATCGGCATCCAGCGCCACCAGTGCCTTCTCCAGAACCCATGGACAGCGCTGGTTTGTCTGTGGATCGACGGCATCGCGCACCGCCAGCCAGGCTATCTCTAGTTGTACACGGTGCTGTCCGTCCACCAGCAGCCGGTAGCCGTAAGGCTGTAAAAGGGGCGGGCGTGAAACGAACATGCCCCGCGGGTGCAGGTCGAAGACACAGGCGGTGCGGTATTTGGGTTGATAGAGCAGGTGGTGGCCTTCAGGGATTTTCATTTTTTCCTCCTTGTTGAAGGTGGTTGTGGCAGAAAACAGATGCCGCTTGGCGATGTGTACCGGCATCCTCTTCAACTGCTGCTGGGCCGGCGGGCAGGAACGCATCCCTGAGCCAGCCGTCTCGCATCCTCATCCTTTATGGTGTGGTGCTTGCTGCCTGCACGTTGCCGGACATTTCCGGTCACCGAGCCCTGCGTTGCGCCCGATCGTAACGCCGGGAGAAGGTTTCAGTGCAGGTAGGGCAGGCAATTATTCCGGTGTATTTTCCGAAAACAGGGCAGGCACCAGATGCCGCCGTCGTATTCCACCCCGCGATGCCGGAGCGTCGGCTGGCCGCATTGGGCGCAAATCGCCAGGACCGTCGGCACTTCGGTTTGAATCTGGGCGCCGATCACCCGGGTGATGTCGAACAGGTCTTCGGGCCGGCGGGCCAGCAACCAGCAGGTGCGATCGTCCAGCAGCCGCTGCATAGCCACCACGTCGTCCAGGGTGGCGTTGTCGGAAGCGATTTTTTGCGCCAGATCGATGTAGGATTCCCCATCCGGGAAATCCAGCGGCCGCAGTGCCAGCCGGTGGCCTGGTCTTCTCCCGTTCATGATGAGGGTGTAGTTGTGCTTGCCGTAATTGATGATCGTCAAACGGCGATTGCCCATTGTCATGCCGAGCAGGACCTGAATGGCGTCCAGGGCCGAAGTGCAGTTTTCGGCCACCACGGCACCGAGTTCGGAGGCCTGCCCGTTGCCGGCCACAAGCGCTTGGGCGTAATGCGCCACCTTGGCGCCGATCACCAGGTCCGGGCAAAGGTGGCCGTGAAAGTCCACGATCCGTTTGAGGGACATATTGAGCAGCATTTTGCGATCCTCGCGATACAGGACCATCAGTTCCAGATCGTCCAGAATACGGAAGCTCAGAACCCAGTTGCCAAGGCAGCCGCGGCGATCAACGGGGTGTTCGCGCGGGTCGAAATAGAGAAAAAACACCTGGCCGCTTTCGGTCTGCACCAGGTATCCGTTGATGCCAAGATCCTGGCGGGTCCGGTACCGGCCCAGGGTGCAGGTAACGCGGTGGCGCCGCTGCATGTAAACGAAACCGGCCGGGTGTTGCAGGCCGGGGTGAAAATCCACCGCCACCTTCTGCTGGATGTAGTCGAGCAGATCGTAACGGATCGATCGCAGGGCCACGACGCAGTCCATCGTTCGCCTCTTTGCCCGTCGGGCCGCCGCGGGCGGATGGCCGAAAAAAAGGCCACGCCGGCGGTCGGCAAAAATGCCTTAGCCTTCGTGGCCTTTGGTTTATAGGAATATTGGAGGTGCTACGGAATGCGAGGGACCTTCAGGTCCCTGGATTCATTCCTTATCCGGGGCTGTGGATCAGGTCAACCGGCTTCCGGCTGGAAAAGGATCTTATGGTCCACCAGTTGCATGCCGCAAATGCGGCCTCGCAGGATTTTTTGCTCACCGAAGATGCTCACCAGCCGCCAGGAGTTTTCATCCTCCGGCTCGATGAGATCCACGGCTTCCAGAACCAGCTCCTCACGGCCTTCCTTGAGCAGGTACGCGTTGGCTTCACACATCTGACAATACCTCCTTTTTCAATTTTTCCACCAGGCTTTGAACCAGGTGGGGCAAAGGCTCTTGGGCCGCTCCCACAATCGTGATGTTTTCCTGGGTCAGTGGCAGCAACAGCTTAACGGCCTCACTGGAGGTGACCGCTTCGGCCATGGACGGAGTCACCTCGCCGAGCATGGCGTTGGCCCACGAGATGGCAATGGGGCCGACGATGCAATCGACCTGGTACGCCGTGCGCGATACGGCGCTTTCTCCGGTGGCACCCCGATTGGCTCCGGCTTTGAGCATCTGGGCTGTGGCGATGGCGTTGGTGCCCAGGGCGATCAGATCCACCGACTCGCCGCAGGCTTCTTTCAGGTAGCGTATTACGGTGGCGCCGATGCCGCCTCCCTGGCCGTCGATAACACAGATTCGTTTCCTCAAGATGCCTCTATGATGAAAAAGGCCGATCAGCCGCCGGGGTTTACCCGATCGGACCATCGGCCTTTTGTTCGTCAAAAGGGATAAAAGCAGGCGGCCGGTGTTGCCTGAAAAAAGTCCGGCCATAAAAAATCAGATACATTCGACCGCTTCGCACGGTCGATCTTTTACGTTACCGATAAAACGGCGGAGGCCGGATGTCAAGGCCGATCGCGCTTTGTGCAGGGGCAGGGAAAATCTTCTTGACAGAAATGATACTATTTTTTACATGGTGTATACTTTAATTTTTTAGGTCAGCCTTCGACCCAGGCCCTGTGATGCTTCAATACGATTTTTCGGTTATTCGCAGCCTTCGCATGAAGCGGGGTATGACTGCAGATGAACTGGCGGCCAAAGCCGGTCTGACGCGGGTCACGGTGGCCAAGATCGAGGCCAACAACGGCAACCCCACCGTGGGCACCCTGGGGGTGCTGGCCGAATCCCTCGGTCTGGCCCCCAGTGAATTGCTGCAACTGGCGGAGCGCACGGTCGCCGAACAGCCTCAGGCGCGCACTTTTCAACGCGACGGGCTCACCGGCCGCCAGCTCGTCTTTTCCGACGGCGACCTGTTCGTGCTCTCGGCCCCGGCCGGTACCCGAAGCGTATTCGAGCCGGAGCTGCACGGACTGACCCGTGAGACGTGTCTCGTCGTGTCGGGCCGGATAAGGCTGACCGTTGCCGACCAGATCCTGGATCTGGGACCGGGTGAGGCGGTGCGTTTCAAGGCGCTGCAGCCGCACTGCCTCGATGTCCAGGAAGATGCCGTACTGATCATGATCCATCTGGGCCTTTAGCGCCGGGCCCGCCGTACGCCCCAAGCCGCCATTCACCGCAGGGCTGAAGCCCTCGAGTCAACACGTGTATCGCAAGTGAACCACGAAGGTTCGATGTGTTCCGCAGGAACACCGGCCTTGGTGGTTTTTTGTTTTTCAAGGGGAGGATTGAAGATGATGATGTTTGCCGTCTTTTGACAACTGAAAGGAACAACTCGATGAAGACCTCCGAAACTGTGTGGATAAGCGCTTTGCTGGTAATGTTGCTCTTTTCGCCTGCGATGGCTCAGGAGCCGTCGCCATCGCAGGAAACCCAACCGGTCGAAAAACTTGAAGACGTGGTGGTCACCGAAAAACAGTCCGACCAGGTGCCGGAATATGTCCAGGATGTGATTCCGGCGCAGGTTCTCGAAGAACCCTCGGTTTCAGGCTCGATCCTCGATAAGCTGGCCAATCAGGCCGGCGTTCAACTGCAACGGTCCACTCTGGCTGGCAACAACACGGGCAGTCTGCGTATCCGAGGCTTCGGTGAGACCCGGTTGCGCATCTTGTCCGACGGCGTATCACTGCAACGCGACGGCTCTTACGGCAGCGGCCAGGTCGACTGGGGTGCCATTTCCCCCGAGTCCGTCGAGCGCATCGAGATTCACCGGGGAGCCGGTCCCGCCAAATTCGGCAATACCTTGGGCGGCGTGGTGAACATCGTTTCAAGGGAGCCGACGGAAGAACCGAAAAGCGACGTCACTTTTACCGCCGGCAGCCTGGGCACCTGGGACGCGCGCTTCAATCACAGCGCCAAGGCGGGTCCTGTGGGCTGGTCCCTGGCGGCCAGCCAGTTCGAAAGCGACGGGTATCTTCGCAATAATTTTGTCGACCGCAAGAACTTCAACGGCAGCGTTACCTACGATCTGCCCAACCGTTTTCAGGTCGGCGCCGGCCTGAGCTACTCGAACATGGATACGGGGTTTGCGGTCTACAATCGGCCCGACAGCCCGTATTACGATCCTTCGGAACCATCGGCGGACGCCAAGACCATCGGCGGACCGGGTGCCATGGGGTTTTTGCTCAAGGGCAAATACTGGGGCGACGAAAGTTACGCCGAGGATGAAAATACGGCCCTGACCGCCTTTATCGCCAAGAGCTACGATGCGGGCCGGGCCAAGATCGATTTTAGGCTCTGGAACCAGGAGCGCACCGAGTTCTACTACGATGCCAACGATCCGGGTAAATTGATCTACCAGCGGACCACCGAAGCCGAGGATAACAACTGGGCCATCCAGGGCGAGGCGACCTTCACCTTCGGGTCCCACCAGATCGAGGCCGGCGGCGAGATGCGCCGTTACGGATGGGGCGACCAGAGCGTGGATTACATCGATATGGCCTATTTCAATGAAGCCACCATCAACGCGCGCGCGCCTTATGTCACCGACGGATTCGTGGGGCAGCCCGGTTGTCTGACCTACCAGGCCCTTTACCTCCAGGATCGATGGCGGCTCAGCGAACTGCTGGATCTGGAAATGGGGCTGCGCGGCGAACATTTTAAAGCCGACAGCATCGATCCTGCGGCCTTCGGCTTTGAATGGAGCACCGGCGTAACGGATCTGGATGAAAAGAATCTGGACCCGCGTCTGGCCCTGATTTTTCGCCCCTGGCAGACGGCCACGGTGGAGGCCCGTTTCGGCGTGACGCATCGCTATCCCAATTCTCCGGAGTACTTCTGGTGGTATCTGAACAATCAGGAAGGGTATCTGAACACGGATCTGAAGGCTGAAGAGGCGCGCCAGTACGAGCTTTCCTACAATCAACACTTTCTCGAATCCATCGACTTAACGGTGCGTGGCTACTATTACGATGTCGAAAACTACATCACCTCGACCCGGCTTGCGGGCAGCTCTTTGAGCGTTTACTACAATATCGGGGAAGTGGACATCCACGGCGCCGAAGTGGAAATCGCAACCACCCTGCCTTTCGGCCTGCGCTGCTGGGCGAATGCCACATGGCAGGAAGGTGAAAAAGACGACGATCCCTGGGACACGGACAACCGCTTGACCGGAGAAGTGCCCGATCTTCCCGAGACGATGTTCAACTTCGGGCTCCAGTGGACGCCGAGGTCCGATCTGTCCGCCAATCTTTCGCTGAACTATGTCGGCCGCCGGGATCGGATTTCCGGTAATGCACTGGTTACCGACAGCGCTTACACAAAGGTCAATCTTTCCGGATCATACCTTTTCTGGAAAAACACATGGAGCCGGTGGCGGGCGATTGTTGCCGTGGAAAACCTGCTGGACGAAGACTATGAGGAAGACGACGGCTATCCCATGGCCGGGGCGACCGTCATGGCCGGTCTGAGCGTAAGCTTTTAAAGGAGGTCTCATGAAAACGTTTCTGAGCACGGTCCTGATAAGTTTCCTGCTGGGATGGAGCGCCCTGGCGGGGGCAGAAGAGATAAACGTGGAGGCGGCAGGCCAGCAGGCGGTGGAAGCGGCCCTGGAGCGGCTCGGGGCAGGACCCGAGGACGGGACGCTGGCCTGCCTGACCAATGCCGGATACGCCCGGCCCGGCGGTCAGGATACCCGCATCCTGTTCGACACGATTTCTGGATGCGCCCGGATCAGCCTGGGAAGGGGGAATCTGCTGGCGGTCCATGGCCGGCCGGACGAGCCGCTCTGGTTCGCATTTGTCCGGCGCCAGGACGATACGCACTTGCCGGCGGTCTACGTGACCGTCGCGGCAGGCCGGGTCCGGGCTTCGGCCCCGTTGGACATCTATGTGGCCAAGCACCGGTCCTTTGAGCCTTTTCAAGCCGTTTTCGGCCCGAAGGCCTTTTCCATCGTGAGTCTGGCCAACGGCTGGGCCGACGGCATGCCGGCCGACCTTGTCGCGGCAGCCTGCTTTCACGACCATTTCTGCTGCGGGGTGGCCAGCGGGTACTTCACGGCCAGGTTCATCACAGACCGCCTGCCCCTGGCCGAGGGGGAAAGATATGCCTATATCGGCGCACCGGCCTGGTGCCAGGATGACTATCTGATGTATTACTTAAACCTGACACCGGGAAAGCACGGCTATTACACCATGGCCTACCCCTGGTCCCGGGCCTGGAAGACGGATCAACAAACGTTTTCCGATCTGGGGGGCATCGTCATCCGGTTCAACGCCCGAACCGGACGGGGAAAAGCCGACCTGCTGCGCTTCGATTGGGGCTGGGACAAGTTCAAACAATTTCTGGGCGAACCGGACCTTGAAATGGACTGGAAAACCATGTCCTGGCTTCATGTCTGGTACGTCAAATACCTCTTTCACGAGACGGGATCGCCCGAGCGGTTCGTTTCGGTGGTCAAGACCAAGGAACTTAAAAACCGGGCTGATATGGACGCCCTGGTCCGTATGGGGGCCAACCCCATCGAGGCGATCCTGGGCAGGGATGCATCCTGGTGACATCCTGGTGCATCGAGCAAGTCAAACCATAAACGATAGATGAGGATCTGAATGCTTTTCAAACCGTTCATGCGCGAAGGCTTCATCCCGCTGCCGGTGGCCATGATCTCCACGGTCAGCGCCAGCGGGATCCGCAACATCGCTCCCTACGGCTGTCTGATGCCGATCCTGCGGCCGCTGGACCTGGTGGCCGTGGCGTCGGCCCACCGCCGCGATACCCTGGTCAACATCCGCGCCACCGGCGAGTTCGTGGTCAATCTGGCCGGGGTCGACATGGCCGATGCGGTGATTCCCACGGCCCGCTTTTCGCCGCCCGAGGCCGACGAGTTCGAGCTGGCCGGACTGACCGCGCGGCCGTCGGTGGAGATTGCGGCGCCGGGCATCGCCGGCTGTTACGGCTGGATGGAATGCAGGCTGGACAAGCTTTACGAGGAAAAGGCCTACGTGCTGATCATCGGCAAGGTGGTGCGCCTGGAGGTGGATGACGCGGTGCTCGGCGAAGACGGTGCCCTGGATCTCGAGCGGGCCCGGCCCCTGATGATGACCGGCAGCCGCCAGGGGATGCATTTTTGCACCGCTGCGGCCATTGGCCGCTTCGAACCCTTCGGTGCCATGGCGCCCAACGGCCGCGATCCTTTGGCGTCTTTGTATGAGGATGGCGCCGGTAAGTGACCGGCTGAGTGCGGCATAGGGCCGGCAGAGGACTCGGTCCGGATCGGCCGGCGTCGCTTTGGACCGTGTTTTGTCTGAATCGGAAGGGCCGTTCATCCAATGGGCGGCCCGGCCGCTGCTTGCGATCCTGAACGGCCAAAAAAGGGTTCGTGTGGTGATTTGCGTCAGAGATGTGCTTCGGCCTGATTGCAAATTACCTGGCTGCGCCCGCCTTTTTTAGCCGAATACAAAGCCTGGTCGGCCTGACGGATCATCTCGCCGGCCGTGGCGCCGGAATCGGCGCAGGCCACACCGGCGCTGAAAGTCATCCGGCCGGCAGCGGGAAAGGGCGATTTTCCGAGGTCCTCGAGCAATTGTTGTGTTTTTCGGTAGGCATTGACCAGTTCGGTATCGGGAAACAGGATCAGGAACTCTTCCCCGCCCCATCTTCCGACAAAGTCCGTTTTGCGAATACCGGCCTTTAGCCGGCGGGCGAATTCCGCCAGCACCACGTCTCCTGCCTGGTGGCCGTAAGTATCGTTGACCGCCTTGAAGTGGTCGATATCGATCATCGCAATGCAAAAAACCGCCCCGGATCGTCGAAACCGCGCCATTTCCAGATCCAGCACTTCGTCTATTTTGCTGCGGTTGAAGATCTGGGTCAGCTTGTCCGTGATCCGCAGCTCTTCAAGGGCACGGTTGGCCTCTTGCAGTTGCTTTTCCGACAAGGAGAGTTTTTCCATGGAATGTTCCAGATTCCACCGCTCGGTTGCCAGTTGCCGGTTGGCCTGGTCATAGGCTCCGGCGTACATGCGGACGATCAGAAAAGCGGCGATGATTTGCATCGGCACCTGTATCAGCCGATCGATCAGTTGGCTTGAAGGCGGATACTGGGTGATCCACTGGGGGGAAAAGTATTCAAGCAGCAGTAACATCGCAAACACCGAAATCAGCAACACGATCAGCACGACCCGTTGCCGACCCGTAAACAGATAGGTGACAGCGATGGCTAACAGAAACGTATAGCCCAGGGCATTGTTGTTGCTGCCCCCCGAATCGATGAAGGCAACCGGCAGGAAGCCGGCAATCAGGAACAGGAAAAAACAAAACCGGCCCACCGGATAGGTCCGCTCGTGCCTTGTGGCCAGGCCGGCGAGCAGGGATACTCCAAAAAGAACGATCCATTTGATGCTCGCCGCGAAAGGAAATCCGGACACCACGTTTCCGATGACGCACACCACCGATACGATCATGGCGAAGCATAGGGTGATCCGATACATTTTTTTTCCGGTGTCCATGCAACGAATTACCTTTTCTGCCGGGCCGTTATGCGAATCGCGGTTGCCGGCCGATTGCCGGTAAAAATAACCTATATAAAAGAATGCCGATGGTCGCCAGAAGAATCCACAGTCGCTCGAAGTTCAGCTTTCAGCAATAGTTCGTCTGCAATCAAACAATGCGTCGTTTTATTGCGACCATGATCGTGAGGAAAACCGGACTCACCAAGGCGACCGGGTTCAACCCTTGAAGCCCCTCGGTTTGCCTGATAACAGGAGAAGCAGACCCGGCTGATATCGGAACCATTGCAGACCACGGAGACTGTGCATGATGCGATATGCCGGGGTGACCGAATCCCGACCCTCGAGTTGGCGCTGATGAAGCACATGAACGCCGAGGATCTCAAGCGGCTGGCGGCGCACACCAAGCAGAAACTGCCCACCCGCAAGGCCGAGGTGGCCGCCGTGATCATGCGCCATCTTGAAGGAGAGGGGCTGAAAACGGCCTGGCAGCGCCTCGACAAGGTGCAGCAAGCGGCTGTCGCCGAGGTGGTGCATGCCGGCTCGAACCGGTTTCCCGGCGATCTTTTCAATGCCAAGTACGGTTGCGACCCCAACTGGGGCACCAGCGGAAGGTCCCGTTACGATCGTTGCCCGTCTGCCCTCTGTTTCTTCTTTTACGGCGGCGTCATGCCCGACGACCTCAAGGCACGTCTTAAGGCCTTTGTCCCGCGGCCGGCGGCGGCGAAAGTCAAGGCCCTCGCAACCCTTCCGGACGACTGTGAGGTGCCCTGCTCCTGGTGGGTATGAGGAGGCCAAGACCCGGGAAAAGGGCACAAAGCAGGTGCCTCTTACGGTTCACGAGACGGAGCGGGTCGCCCAGCGGGAGCTGCTTTCTGTCCTGCGCCTGGTGGATACGGCCAAGGGAGCGGTCAGCGATAAGACACGACGCCCCTCGGCAGCGACCGTCAAGGCCATTACGTCGATTCTCGATGGCGGGGATTTTTACCCGGTACTGCCCGTTACCGGGAAATGGCACGATGAAAACGCCGGACCGATCCGTGCCTTCGCCTGGCCGCTCATCGTGCAGGCCGGAGGACTGGCCAAGCTTTCGGGCACCAGGCTGGAACTTACCCGGACCGGGCGCAAGGCCCTCTCCCAACCGCCTTTCGAGATCCTCCGGCAGCTCTGGGACAAGTGGATCGGCACGACCCTCATCGATGAGCTGGACCGGGTCGAGTGCGCCGATCCCGCCCTGGCGGCCCTGATCGCCAACGATTCGCGCACCCGCAGGTATTGCATGCGCGCCGGGGAAACCCATCTGGTGGTGCCGTCGGAAGGCGAGGCGGCCTTCAAGCGGGCCTTGCGCGAGATCGGCTATCTGCTGGCCATGGAGGAAATCAGGCCTGCAAAATCCCGCCGCAAGGCGGCCTCCGGCAAGACGAAGCGCCGCTCGACCGGAGCCTGACCATGGCCGTGTCCTCCGACAACGCCCTGATTATCCAGAGCGATTGCAGCGTACTGCTGGAAGTCGGGAAAAGCGCCCGCACATTGGCGACCCAGAGCAGTATGATCAACCAGTGGTTGAAGGAGGATCAGAGCCTGGAACCTGTCAAAGAACTGTGGGTGAAGATCCACTACCCGGCGACAGCCCGGTAAGTTTTGCGAACCGCATAGTACGCGCCCATCGGAAGTGTTCTTGGGGTAGACCCGTATGCCAGGTGGTGTGGAAGAGGGAGAGAGAAATTTCTCCTTGCCCGATTATGTGCGTTTTCCAATGAAGATTGTATTTTTTCAACAAGCACTTCTAATGCAGCATTAAATTCTTTGGGTTTTATTTGGGGAGCGAAATGCCCTACACCGGGTATTAAAACAACGCTATTATGCAAAGGTTTTTCGTCACCTTTTGGTGCGCCATTAATATTATAAAGCTTTTCTGAAAATGCTTTAAGCTCAGACGGTTCTTTTTGTGAATTCCATTTGATGCATTCATATAACGAACTGATTCCCATCTTATGATCAACGGCAAGCATATTTTTATAAGTTGAATTTACCAAATCCGAATTTGCACTTTGTGCAAACATTGATCCCACTGTTTCCTTTAAGGCCGCAGGATAATTTTTTTTCAATTTCTCAAGAAATGCCATTTTTATTTCTTCCGGAACAGATGCAAGAGGAGTATAAAAAGCATCAACAGCAACGATTCCAATAACTTTTTCCCCAAGCAGTTTGGCCGTTTCGATCACTATGGGCCCTCCCATGGAGTGACCGACAAGAATAATTTTATCTCCACCAACCTTATCATGAACCGACTTAACATCTCGGGCAAATGCAGACATCGTAAATTTTTGGCGGTTGGTTTCAGAATCTCCGTGACCTGCTAAATCTAACCAAACCACTTTATAATTGCTGGAAAAATAATCAATCTGAGATTGCCAGATTTTATGATCACATAGCCAGCCGTGAACGAATAAAAGGGTGGTTTCCCCTTGCCCGCTGACCCCATAAGCAATACGCGTAGCATCGGCAGATTCGGCGACTAGTTTTTTAGGCTGAATGACAGCGTCGTTTATGGCGCAGGCTGACAAAGACAAGCATATAATTGTCAACGTCAGATAAATGGTGATTATCTTGTTTGTTTTCATTGTGAACACTCCTTAATTTATCACATGAGCAATCCTTGTTCAGCCGACTGTAATGTGAATCTTTCAATTTGCTTCGAGTCCATAGACCTGCCGTGGAGCCAGATACTCCGGCAACCTGTCTATAAGAGCCCGACGGATAAGATAGCAGAAATGGCATTCATCAATGTATTTCGCTAACAAACATTCCATCGCTTGGATAATATCTGCCGACAATTTCGGAAACTTCATAAAGCCAGGCAATACGTTGTTCTTCACTGCTTGTAACAACGATATTGAACATTTTCCTATAGAAGTTACGGACTCCGCAAAGATCAAAAATACAGCTTTTCCAAATTGTTTCGAGAGGATCTTTAAATACGGTTTTCTCTCGATCAGACTCAGTATTTGATGTGTTAAAAACCACGGCTGATTTTGCCTTAAGCAAACCAACGGGGACACCTTCACCAGAATCCCCTTCAATAAATTCATATGCGATTCCAGGTCTAAATACCCTGTCTATCCAGCCCTTCAAAATTGCTGGAGGTTGCCCCCACCAATTCGGATGAACCACAATAATACCATCAACTGAAGAAATTTCATCACAGTGCTTTTTCAATTCCGGTGGCAATTCAATAGCACGTGGAATCTCGTTAGCTGGGAGTAACGCATCGAATTCTTCCGCATATAAATCATGAAAATATACTTTATGACCGTTTGCAACCAGAGTTTCCTGGCAGCATTTTGCAATTGCAGAGTTGAAACTACATTTATCAGGATGGGCAAGGATTAATGATATTTTCATTTGTCACTTTTCCTTCTTAGCCGTAGATGATGGCCTGGGCTTCTCGGGTGATGTCAAAGCGGTCCTTTCCTTCGATGTCTATCTCGACATCGTATTTCCTTTTTAGATAGCGCTTGATGCGTTCAGGCCCCATGCAGTGGATGTTGAAGTCCAGGCCGAGCTCTCTACAGCGCTTCGCGTCACCGGCATATTTGCGCCTATTGAAGCCACAACCAAAGGTATCGTTAGATTTCTCTTCACGCAGCATTTTCGAGCCAATATTGCGGTTATAAAGTTATTTTTCAGGTTCTATTTTCCATATATTTTTTGAGGCGACGTGTTCGCATTCACGGTCGCGATAATTTGCATTATCAGTTGTATATGGTTCAAAAATCTATTTCGTCAAATGGTCGATACCGTGCGCGTTTTTTGTGTGTCAATTTTCAAACGATTTGTTGTGCAAATTTTCATTGTTTGTATAAATAGACGTCGTGCTTTACTCCTATAAATATAGTTGATTTCAATTTTTCTGCCCCTAGTTTTTGTGCCACCCGCTTTGAAGCGTTATTTTCAGGATTGATTAAAGAAATTAACCTCTTTTCCCCTAATTTGGTTTCAGCATATTCTTTACAAGCCTTCGCAGCTTCTGTGGCGTAACCATTTTTCCAGTGGTTCGGCAATATGCGATACGAAATCTCAATTTCTCTTTCATTGTCAATCACTTGATGCAGAAGACCCGCAATACCAACGAATTGGTCGTCAGGTTTAAGAAAAACCTTCCAGAAACAATAGCCGTATTCAGCGTAATGGTGGAGGATTTTTTGAACCATTTCCAGAGTCTCTTCGTAACTGAGCACACCTGGGGAATACTCCATTACACTTTCATTCCCTGTTAGCAGGAATAATAGGATAGAATCGTTTTCAGTTATTTCAACTAATTTTAGACGAGAAGTTTCTGTGATGAGTTGCATTGTTGATTTCTTATGGGGCGTAAGTCCCCTATGTGTGAACCCTGTTACTGGTTGTAATCATATGGGGAGAGAGAAACTCCCCCTTATCCGATTGGCAGAGTTTTTTCCTCCCTCAACGCCAACTCCCAGTATACGACACCGGGAAGTGGATTCTCATAGTATGGTTCAATTTTTCTGAAGCCGAACGTCTCATAAAGATGCATAGCTTCTGTGAGCCTTTCGAGGGTATCGAGTCGCATCAATGAGTAACCAAGTTCTCGTGCGATAACAATAATCTCCTGAGCAAGTCTTCTGCCCAAGCCCGTACCTCTTGCAATTGGTCTGACAAAAAGACGCTTCATTTCGCACACACCGTCGTCCAGCTTACGAATCGCAACACACCCGACTGCTCTTTCCCCGTCAAGACCTATAAGGAGATCTCCATTTGGGCGTGAGTACCTTCCGGGCAAATTGGCAAGCTCATCCTCAAAGCTTTGAAAACACAGATCGACATTAAGAAATGCCTCGTATTCCTGGAAAAGCTTACGCACCTCTTCAATTTCTGTTTTTGTTTGTGCTTGTTTTATTCTCATTTTTTATGGCCAACTAATGGGGTGCAAGCCGCCTATGTATGAACCCTGTTAATGATTGTAATCATTAACATAAACATTAGCCGACGGCAAGGGCGTTCCCGCACGGTGAATTTGTTCTATGCCCGTGTTGCGGTCGGCCGGCAGTTGTCAGTCATGGCCAGATAGTCGAAGACCAAGCGGACGTTGCGAGCCAGTTGGCGCATTTTTTGCGCCACGCTGCGCACACCTTTGGATTTAATTGCGCTTACGGCAAAGCGGCGCAACCGGGTGATATTTTCAGGCCCGTGGCCTTTGCGGATACGGCTGCGGTCTTCGTCGAAGTTCCAGTCGATGATGTAATGGCATTTGTTTTCGATGCACCAATGGCCGCGGTTTATGGCCAGCAGGCATCGGGCGTCGGCCTGCTCGGCAGGTCTACTGGTGATACCGTAAGCAATCTCAAATGATTGTTTGCCGCTTTTTTTGTCCGTGCATCGGCGTTCGATGACAAAAGCTTGTTGGACGTGAGGAAAGTCGAGAAACTCGTTGAGTTCGGTGGTGGTCCAGATCTTGCGCTCTTCGATGCGGCCGTGGTCGGGCGGGTCGCAAAGGATGAAATCGGGTTGGCCGCGGTCTTTGAAGTACAGACCGATGTCGTCGAACAGTCCGGGCTGGTTGTTTTTGACGGTGAAGTGGTAGTGGGCGCCGCGCTGCTCGACGATGTATTCGGCGAACTTTCTCTGTGTCAGCAGGGCATCGGCGGTGATGTCTTTGTTTTCGATCTTGATGGCATCGAGCAGGGGCTGGGCGGTCTTGATTTCGTTGGTGCGCTTGACCTTTTGGTCGTCTACGGCCAGGTTGCCGACTTTTTTTGGGTGTAGCAGGCACTGGTGGTATGGCCGACAACGCTCATGATGTGGGTCTGATAGCCTTGATCGTCAATGGCGTTGCACATGGTTTTGCCATCGATGGCCAGGCATTGGTCGCAGCCGGCGTGGATGCTGTTCCATTTTTGCAGGGCGTCGTCGAGGCGTGCCGGATCGACCCGGATGAGCACATCGCGGATGATCGACAGACTCGGCACGCTGTAGGGCCGTTTCGGTAGCGGCATTGGAAGCGCCGGCGTGCTTTTTGTCCGAGGCTGTTGGCCCAATCGGAGATGGCCTGGTAGCCGCGCATGCCACACAGGGTTGCTGCGGCGGCGATGGCCAAAACGGTTGCCAGACGATGGCGTCGGCCTTGGGGACGTCGCGGATCGGGGATGTCGGCGAAAAATCGGGGCAAAGATTGCATGTGTTGAGCCGGCAGCATGATTTTAGGATCTCCTGTTTGATAAAGCGGTGGCAGCATGGTCTGTGACAAGAGGGTTTGCGCATCGGGGCGCAACGGTTTGACAAAAACCATTTTGGGTGAGTCGGCCGTGTCGCTGTATCCTTTGGCGTGCCGATGAAAGCCTTTGGAGTTTCCGACCGCAGTCCAGTTGTCGGCTTTATAGATGGTTCCCTTGAAGCGCGCGGGATCGACGAAGGTTTCGAGCAACAGCACGGGATGTCCGAAAGCGGCTTGCCAGTCGGCGGGCAGTCTTTTTCGGCACAAGGCCAGGATGCGCGAGGCCATGTTTGGCAGATGCCAGTCGGGCAGGATCAGAAAACGGCTGTTGTTGGTCAACAAATTGAGCCGATCGAACTGATGGTTAAAGGGCCAACCGATCCACTGATCGCGAGCAGCACATTTGAGGGCGGGAGCGGAAAAGCTGACCAAGCCGACCCATTGATCACCGATACAGGCCGCATATCGCAGGGTTTCACCGATTTTGGGCAAGGCGCCCAAGTAATGATGCCGGTGCATCAAGCTCTGGAAGCGCTGATCTTGATTCCGGCGAACTAACCGAACAACGACTTGTTTGAGATACAACACATCGCCCCCCATTAACGAAAGATGACCTGCCGGGGAGCTATATAACTGAATATCAAGGGGTTGTCCAGATGTTTTGATAACCACTTGGAGTTTAATGGCTTATCGAATCAGCACGAAATCACCATGGGCGTTCCCGCGAGGGGGGGCGCCCGAAGGAAGCCCGAGCGCAAAGCTGTGAGCCAAGCCTGCCCCGGACCTGATCCGGGGAACAGAAACATCATACAAGGCCAAGTCTCCGGGGATGCTGCCCGCACCCGGTGGGACCAGATCCGCCCAGAGAGGTATGACCAACCATTGGCTGAAGGATCAGGGACTGGTATCTGTCAAAGAACTGTGGGTAAAAATCCACTACTCGGCTACGGGCCCGGTAAGTTTTGCGTACCGCGATAGTGTGCCTATCCCCCCTGTGTCAGGATAGTTGTCGCATGAACTGAGATCCTTTATAAGAGGGGCGCAGGAGGTTCATGCATGCGATATTCACCAGAGCGTAAGGAAGCGGTTCTCAAAAAGATGATGCCGCCGCACAACCGAACGATCAAACATCTGGCTGTCGAAGAAGGCATAAGTGAAGCCACGTTATACAATTGGCGCCAGCAAGCCCGGACGAAAGGGATTTTGATGCCTGACGGCGATGCCGGTCCCGAGGGCTGGAATGCCCGTGACAAGTTCGCGGCTGTCATGGAAAGCGCCTCTTTGAACGAACAGCAAACGGCCGAATACTGTAGACAAAAAGGCATTTATCCACATCAGTTGGAACAATGGCGCAGGGCCTGTGAAGATGCCAACGACTGGGACAGACAGGCCAACATTAAACTCAAGGCCGAGCAGAATACCCACCGTAAGCGTATCAGGGATCTTGAAAAAGAACTCCATCGCAAGGACAAGGCCCTTGCCGAAGCGGCAGCCCTGCTGGTGCTGCAAAAAAAAGTCCAGGCGATCTGGGGGGCCCCCGAGGACGAATGATCAGCACCGCTGATCGCCGTAAAACTGTATCGCTGATCAATGACGCGTGCCGCGATGGTGCCCGCTTGGCGCAGGCCTGTCGGGTAATTGATATCAGTATCCGAACCTACCAGCGCTGGACCCGAAGCGGAGAAGTCCAACCGGACACCCGTTCGACCATCGCGCGGCCGGAACCGGCAAATAAACTGACACTAAAAGAAAGGCAGCAAGTTCTGGATGTCTGTCACCAGCCTGAATATGCCAGTCTGGCCCCAGGCCAGATCGTGCCCATCCTGGCCGATCAGGGTATCTATATCGCGTCCGAATCGAGTTTTTACCGGATCCTTCGTGACGCCGATGAACAACATCACCGCGGCAGGAGTGCCAAACCGCATCACCATAAGCGCCCAGCGGGCTATTGCGCCACAGGGCCGAATCAGGTCTGGAGTTGGGATATAACGTGGCTGCCATCACCAATCCGGGGCATGTTCTATTACCTGTACATGATTGTGGATGTTTACAGCCGGAAAATCGTCGGTTGGGAAGTCCAACCGATGGAAAGCGCCAACCTTGCCGCATCGTTGCTTCACAAGGCGGTTATGGCCCAGGGGTGCCTGCTTGATCCGCCCGTGCTGCATGCAGACAATGGGAGTGCTCAAAAGGGCTTTACCATGAAAGCGAAAATGGAGGCGCTGGGTGTAACCCCGTCCTACAGCCGGCCGAGAGTGAGCAATGACAACCCTTACTCGGAAGCGCTGTTTCGCACCTTCAAATATCGTCCGCAATATCCGGTCAAGGGATTTGAAAGCATTGAAGCCTCCCGGCAGTGGGTGGACCGTTTCGTTAAATGGTACAACGAGCAACACCGCCACAGCGCGATTCGATATGTCACCCCCGACCAGCGTCATACGGGAAAAGACATCGAGATCCTTGCCAGTCGCCACCAGATCTATGAACAGGCCAAAAAACGTCGGCACGATCGGTGGAGCGGCTCAACGCGCAACTGGGAACCGATCCGGCAAGTCTGGCTGAACTGCCCGGACAACGGACAACCCAACGTATCGGCTTGTTCAAAGGCCGCGTGATGAGAAATGATTTTCAAAGAGCGATTGAAAAATCGAGATGATGCCAATCATCTCGATATGAGCCCACGAGCCGGAAGCCTTGGCAATGTCAAGGGCGCGCAGCGTTCATCTTGACCCTTGACATTGCCAAGGCTGGAGGCTACCGCGCAGATGATGTGGAACATGGCCGCCAGCTTTGAGAATGTTTTTCCAAAAAAGGCGACATCTACCTTGACAGACACCGTATCGGAAGTGCCCTTGGGGTAGACCCGCATATTATGTGGTTGGCGCGGGGAAGAGAGATTTTTCCTTACCCGATTGGGCTTGCCCTATTTAATAACAGAAGTGTTCCATAAACATCATATCCTAATAGCTGTTGTGAATTTTGCTGAATTACTGCCCATCGTCCCGCTCCTGCCCCTTTTCGACTTTCGCCAATATGCGACCGAATCCGTCCATGCCGATGGTGAAAAGATGCCGAACCTATTCGGCATGCAATGCATCAAGTACAGCCTGAGGATTTCGGGACGCAACGCGAAGTAAAGCCTTTGCCGGGCCGTCAGGGGAACGTCGACCCTGTTCCCAATTCTGTAAGGTTCGAACGCTGACGCCGATCATCATTGCAAAATCATTTTGCGACACCCTTGATTGTTCTCTTATTCTCTATATTTCGGGCCGTTCAATCTCAAATAGGCGGCTTGGTTTCACCGATTTGCTTTTTCACGTCATTCCTGCGAAAGCAGGAAAGGTGCAATCCCATTTAGGGGCACTTTCCCCTGAGGCCGATTGTCGGCTCCGGCTTGCCGGTGCTGGTGGCGTTGTCGTTGATCTTTGAAAATTCGATCTGGACTCTAACGGCTCCATTGTGTACAGTGGCCTCATGAGCATGATTATCCAAGGGCGCCAGATCTCGGAAGGCGACGTTGAGTTGACCCGTCGTCTGATGGCCGAGCATTCAGACTGGAACCGCACCCGGCTGTCTGTCGAAATTTGCCGGTTGTGGAACTGGCGCACGGATACAGGCGTGCTCAAGGATATGGCCTGCCGTTCGATGCTCCGAAAACTCGAGCAACGCCAGTTGATCGCACTGCCACCGGCAAAAAATTGCCACAACAGGTGCCGGCGCATCCGCGACATCGCCCACAGTATTGAGCCCATCGAATCGCCCATCAATGATCTGCGGCCGATCCGGCTCTTGCTGGTCGAAGGGCGCGGGGACACTGACCAGTTGTTCCATTGCCTGATGGATCGGTACCATTATTTGGGCTGCCTCGGACATGTCGGTGAACACCTCAAGTACATGGTCTACGACGCTCGCAATCGC
The DNA here is from genome assembly GCA_963668645.2 of Desulfobacterales bacterium. GTDB lineage: Bacteria > Desulfobacterota > Desulfobacteria > Desulfobacterales > UBA2174 > UBA2174. The sequence goes on along the minus strand of CAXXWC010000010.1, from coordinate 362,260 downwards.
CCGGTGGGCTGCCTGCTGTTCGGCTCGGCGGCATGGAAAACGGACGCCCGGGACCGGTTCATCGGTTGGGATCGGACCACCCGAAAGCAAAACCTCAAGCTGCTGACCAACAACACCCGGTTTTTGATTTTGCCCTGGGTCAGGGTGGCCAACCTGGCCAGTTTTATCCTGGGCGCCTGCATGCGCCGGCTGCAGGGCGATTGGAAGCAGCGCTACGGCCACGGTCTTTGTTTGGTGGAAACGTTCGTGGATCGATCCCGTTTTGCCGGCACCTGCTATCAGGCTGCCAACTGGGTTCGAATCGGCCAGACCAAAGGCCGCAGCCGCCAGGACCGCTACAAACGGCTCAACGTGCCTGTCAAAGACCTGTACGTATATCCGCTGGCAGCCGACTTCAAGCAGCGATTATGCGCCGGGCATTGAGCCGGCAGCCATCGCAGCGGCAGGAAAACGCATACCTGCTATCTGCGAGGCCGCATGGAGATTACGGTAGATTGTCAACGCCTGCAACGGGACATCGAGGGGGCTATTGCCCGGTTTCACCAACACGCCGACATCAACCGACTGCTGGTGCAGTTGCGTACGTTGCTGCTGGTATTTATCGAAAAACTGGTTGTCACCCACATCCAACAGCGGTTGAACCAACGTGATTTTATCGCCCATCTTAAAGCGGTAGCAGGCAAATCCGCACTACGCTTCAAGGGGTATAAAACCACCAGCATCCGACTGCTGACAGGCCGCAACCTATCGATCCGATCCCCGTATTTTGCCCCAGCGCACGCTCGCAAGGGCCGCAAACCTAAAAAGCGCCAGGGCAAAACCGGTTGCCACGTGGGGCTGTCGTATCTGGGCTTTTTCGATCGCTGCAGTATGCTGCTGGCTTCCATAGTTGTCCAATCGGCACTGCTATGCTCATCGTTTGTACTGTCGCGCAAGACGCTGTTTTTCACGCCAGGCGGCCTATTACTGGTTCGTGACCGTGGTGATGGGCTTTACCGTACGTATTGATCAGTGCGGTGCCAGTTCCTTTGTGCGCTGGCTCGGGTTGCGGCCCAAGCTGTACACGACGATGCTTTTGTTTTCCGAGCCAAGTCCTGGAACCTTGCCGCCATCATGCGTCACTGGTGGCAGATCGTGCTCGAATGCTGCCTCCCGGTGACCATCGACGGCCGGTTGGTACTGGTCGGCGACGGTATCAAAATCTCGAAGGAAGCCGAAAAGATGCCTGGCGTCAAACGGCTTCATCAAGAATCGGACAACTCGGGCAAAGCCCCGTACATTTACGGTACGTATTCACGGGGTACCCCCAGGCAATCGGCTGCAACCCCAGCACATGACCCGGTAAGTTTTTTCAAAAAAACAACAAATTTATAACTATCTGATATAACGTTATAATTTCGCTAGACTTTTTCTTTATTATATGCTATGGTGCCTTTCATGGCACCGACAAGAACATTCTCCGACCTGGATTGGCATCTGACTCCTGAGTCCGTGCGCCAGTATATCTTGGCGCTGGAACGCGCCCTGTTCGATACCCAACAGCAGCTCCAGAGCCATGAAGTGCGCATCGAAAAGCTGGAAGTTCAGACGCGTAAAAATTCGACCAATTCCAGCAAACCACCGTCGTCCGACGCCCCTTTCAAGCGCCCCGAACGCAAGCGGCCCAAAAGCAAGCGCGCCAAGGGAGGCCAGAAAGGTCACAACGCCCATCAGCAGCAAATGCTGGAACCGACCCGGGTAGAGAATCTGTTGCCCGAACGCTGCACTTGCGGCTGTCAGGACTTCACCGGCCAGCCTTTACAGCCGTTTCACACGCATCAGCACATCGAGCTGCCGCCGATCCAACTGGACATCACCCACTACGTGCTCAACAAGTGCAGATGTCCGAACTGCGGAAAAACCGTCAGGGCGCAGTTGCCGCCCGAGGCGCAGACCGGCTGCGGCCCGCGTCTGAGTGCCCTTATCGCCGAACTGAGCGGTATCCGGGCCATGAGCCGCGTTGATGTGCAATGCTTTTGCGCCTCGGTGCTCGGGCTGCCGATCGCCACCGGCACCATCCAGAAGATCGTCGATCGGGCTTCGGCAGCGCTGGCGGTCCCGTATCAGAAAAACGCCGATAGGGTCCGAAGCGCCGCGGCCAACTGCATCGACGAAACCTCCTTTTTCAAACAACACGCCCTGCAATGGCTTTGGGCCATGGTCAACGCCGATGCTGCCTTGTACCGCATTGACGATCACCGTTCCAAGGAAGCGTTCCTGAAACTGGTCGAATCCTGGGACGGGATTCTGATCAGCGACGGCTACGGGGTTTACAAAAACTGGATCAACGACCGGCAAACCTGCCTGGCTCACCTGATCCGGGATGCCGATGCGCTGGCCCAACGCGACAAACCGGACATCAGACGTTTTGGCCAAATCATCGCTGCCCGCTTACGGGAACTGACCCACTTTGCCAAGGCGCCGCCAGACCTGTGCCAGTGGGACACGTTCTACCGGCATCTGCTTTTCAGTCTCACGCTGTACGAAAACGACCCAAACGATGCCGGCAAACTCGCCCGGCGGATAGTGCGCCAGTTCGATTCGCTTTGGACTTTTCTGGAGCATGAGGGCGTCGAGCCGACTAACAACCGCGCCGAAAGGTCGCTGCGCTTTGCCGTGCTATGGCGGAAACGGTCGTTGGGCACCCTCAGCGAAAAAGGCAACCGCTGGGTGGAGCGCATCCTGACTTTCAAAGAAATTTGCCGATTACGCGGCAAGGCCACCTTCTCACTATTGGTGGAACTGATCCGCAATTACGTCACCGGCAACGAACCCGACTTGGCCTGGATCTGAAATCCCCCCTCTCCCCAACTGCCAGGGGGGAGGGGGTGAATACGTACCATTTACGGGCACCACTGGGGAGTGATCGGTGTTCTGGGCGGCTGGGTTAAAAAAAATCTTCTGCATTCCGCTTTGTGCCGAGCTCCATGAAGGAGTCGAAACGATCCGCACATTCCAAAGAAAGCCCGAACCACTGGTCCAAGTCCAGCCCAAGGTCAGCGTGACCAGCCTGATGGCAGCCATGGCAGCTACTGTGCTGCCGGCGCTGGGCAAATGGTGTCTTTTGGTCCTCGACGCCTATTTTGCCGTCGGACCGGTGTTTGCCATCCTCAAAAAGGTGCGCGACGACGCCGGCCACGATCTTGTCCATGTGGTGACGCGGGCCAAAAGCAATGTGGTAGCCTACATCGATGCACCGCCGAAAACTGGTCGTCCCGGCCGGCCACGGGTATACGGCCAAAAGCTTTCGCTGATCAAACTGTTCGACACTCACCGCCAGGACTTCCAACAGACCCGCATCGAACTGTACGGGCAGGTAAAAAGCATCGCTTATCTGTGCCTGGACCTGATCTGGAAGCCGGTCGGCCAGAAGGTCGGTTTCATATTGGTCGCCGACGATGACCGCCGGGGGCAACGATTGATCGCTGAGGCGACCGATGCCATCGAGGCTTTTGTCAACTTCGGCTGTATCGCATGCGGGATTTTACAAATACTGGCGCTCAATTTTCACGAAACCATCTGGCGCCGGTACATGGGGTGGCTTCGGACCGTCAGTTCCAGTATTCCATCCGAAGAGATCGTCCGGTCAGTGGTTCAGCAAGAGTACTGCCATAATTTTCACGCTTTTAGTACTGACGCGATTTGCCGGACAATTATGTCAAAGAGCCGTGGCTGTCAGCAGAGCCTGATGCCACTGGTCGCCTGATGGCGGAAAAACTTTAGACTGCAGAGATTCATTATGAGTTTCGTTAATATTGATCATCTGAAATCTTTTTTTATGGTGGCAAAGGTCGGTAATTTTACAAAAGCCGCAAGGGCCCTGTTCTTGACTCAACCGGCTGTGAGCCAGCACATCCGTGCCCTGGAGCATTTTTATGATACCGTCCTCTTTGACAGAACCGGTAAAAAAATTATGCTGACCCGCAGGGGCGAAATCCTCTTTGAGCAAACAGAGGAACTGCTTGCAAAATTTCAAGAAGTAGAAACCATTTTCATGGGCATGAACAACATGAGCCGTGGCCGGCTTGACATTGCCTCATCCGCGGTGAGCAGCGCCTATCTGCTTCCCAAAATCATAGGAAAGTACCATAACAACTATCCGGACATTGAACTGAACCTGCGGGGAGGCAACTCCCATCAGACGATCCTTATGATCCTTGAAGGCCGGGCGGATATCGGATTTGCGGCTGGGGCTCCAGTCCGGTATCCTGAAGTTGAAGCCTTTGTCGTACACCATGAGGAGATGATTGCAGTGGTAGCTGGAGATAGCCCCCTGGCAAAAAAAAGCCTGATCGCCATATCCGATCTCAAACGAATCCCCTTTATCACCCGGGAGCACGGCACACAAACCCGGCAGTTTGTTTCCACCTGGTTCTCTGAGCATAAAAGCGATAAATCCAATTTAAAATTCATAGAGCTTGAAAATGTTGAATCGGCAAAACGGATTGTTGAAGAGGGGTTCGGCATCACTGTCATTCCAGAATCAGCCGTTAAACGGGAACTTTCGTCAGGCCGGCTGGCCCGTGTCAATTTAGAAGGGTTCAAGGGGGAGGTGACTTTTTATCTTCTCCTCCATAAGGCCAGAAAACTTTCCGTGGCAGCCAAAGCCTTTTTAGCTATGCTGTCTGAAGCTTTAGGCTGTGGGGATATCCTGACTTCAAAACTGAGCATTTGTGCCCGGTAAGGGGGGCCCTTCCTAAAAAACTGCGGAGGCAAACAAGGTGGTCACGCCGCAAGATTGGCTCTATAGATAGTTTCCATCCGCGGCCGTAACTATCCGGCAAGCGAAAAAAAGCGCATTTTGAGCTGGAGTTTCGAGGCTGAGTTTAATATAAACGATGGAACCAACCAACCGCAAATACTAACAAAATCGAAAAAAAGACCAACCCAAAATGCGCGAAAAATGGCAACGCCAAATGCCCCTGATGTCCGAGATCGCCAGTCACATCCAAGCCCAAGAGACAAGCTTACTTTTTGCTAAATTCTTTCGAGATCATTCGCTTGCCGTCCCTTTGCCGGGCCACCGGACGGTCAATTTTGGCGATTTATGGACGGAAACTAGATAATAAACTTGTTCCAAATAAATCCTTGTACCAGGCAATATGGCGGCCGATATAGAGCCAGAGCCATAAGAATTGATTATGTCACCCATAGCGGATTCGAATTTGACCCGCCGGGCCTCATCTTTTATATTTCGGCTTTATTGTTTGTTTTTAAAATCCCACAGTGACACATTTATTATTATCAAAATATTTGAGATATAAACAGGAGATAACATGCCCCAATCAATCAACCAATATCTTCTCAGCGCCAAAATAGATATCGTCAACAAGCCCATTGACCTCATGGTCATGGGGAACGAGGCTGCCGATCTTGACTCAATGGCTTCTGCGATTGCTTTTGCCTATATCCGGTCGCAAGCGGAACCCAATAAGAATATTGTCCCCCTCATGCCCATCGTAAAAGAAGATTTCAAGCTGAGAACTGAAGCCGTATATGTGTTTAAAACGGCACAGATTGACCTGGCCAATCTGATTTTTTTGGATGAAATGCCCCAGTCCTTCATGGAGCAGGTAAACAACCTGGCCATTGTGGATCATAATAAATTGTCCGGCACCTTTGAGAACTGCGGCGACAAGGTCAGGATGATTTTGGACCACCACAAGGACGAAGGGCTATACAACGGGGTTGAATTCAGGGCTATTGAACCGGTGGGATCCACCGCCACCCTGGTGGGCGAAATCCTGATCCGGGATCATTCAGGACTCATGGATACCCAGCTGGCCACGCTTCTTGCGGGTACCATTCTTCTGGACACTGTGAATCTGGACACTGAAGCGGGGCGGGTCACGGACAAGGACAGCGAAATTGCCGTCAAACTCATGGAGCATTGTCCCCTTGACCAAAATCAGTATTTCAGGGAAGTCCAGAAAGCCAAATTTGATACCGCCAGCCTGTCGACTATTGATCTTCTCCGCAAGGACTACAAGGAATTCAAATTTAATGGTATCCGTTGCGGCATTGCTTCCGCCCTGCTGTCTATGGCGCAGTGGATCAATAAAGACAATGAACTCTGCCTGGGATTTGAGACCTATGCCAGCCGCCGGAATCTGGATGTGCTACTGTCCATGAACGCATACACAAATCCGGATTTTAACCGGGACCTTGCCGTTTACTGCAGGGACGCAACGGTCCACGACAGGCTGATTTCATTTCTTCAGGGAAAGGGCCTGGGCCTGAAACAATTTTCATTTGAAGGGCAAAAACCCTGTCTGGAAGGAAAACTTATCTTTTACTCCCAGGCAAGTCTCAGCATATCAAGAAAAAAACTGTCCTCCATGATGGACGAACATTTTGCCAACTAGCTTCCTCCAGGCCCCCGGACACATGTTGTCCGGGGGCCTTTTTACACTGTCTGCCCTCCTTTGCGTTCTCTTTAAAAATGATCCAGAAATTTGTAACCATCTGGGGCAGGTCTCAATTTGAAATTAAGCGAGGAAGGTAGGGGGGCCTGTTTCAACTGATTTATCGTTTTACCGCTTGTCATCGGATATGGTTTTAAGGATCGCATGAAAGAGGCCATCAGAAATGCCTTCAGAAGTGAAACCGTTATGTATTATCGAAAGGAAATTTTGATGAAACCCGGAGCCATAGGGCAGGCCTGGGGCGGGCTTATGGATATCACCCACCTGAGTATCAGCGATTCCCTCAACAACATGGATGCTGCCAAGAACACCATGTTTATCTGCGATAAAGATTCCCACCAAAAGTCAGTGTTCAGGGGGTTGGAATGACCAACCGGCTTTAAACGATTGGGCTCGCGCAAAAATAACTTCCCATTCTCAGCGTCCATCCATCCCGCTCAGCGGCGTTGCGAAAATACGGAATATGCTGGATATGCCATAATTTTGACGTCTTGCTGAGCGGGCGCCTGAACGCTGAATTTCTGTGAACTAATTTTTACGCGAACCCTTACCCCCAAAAGGTGGCAGCCGATAAAGTGTACCACATGAATATGATCCGCTGACACCGGACCGGAGAGGAAAAAATCTGGAGACGGCATTAACCGCATAGACCATATCTTCTCACCCAATGGGGGAGGAGATTCATAAGATATACTTATGTATTTTACAATGGGTTATTATTTGTATTTGAAGTTCATATACGAGATATAGGGGACGAATGAAAAAATAGCCTTGGCGTGGACAAAGCATAGTGGACCAAGCATATAAATACCATAAATAAGATTGTGATAAACACTATGCCCATGAATTCATGCCGAATGTAGGGCGGAGCGAAGGAGAGAAAAATGGACCTGAAGATGAGAACTGATACATCGGCGACCAAACAGTTTGATCCATTGGACATGAGCAACTATACCCTCGAAAGGCTGCCCGTTCTACCGGCCGGCCCAATTATGGTATTGTTAAAAAATATCGGCCTGCCGCTGGCAGTTCTATTCTTCTGTTTTTTTTATTTCAAATTTTGCGGATCAATCGAGTCTTTTGAGGTGCAGACCAAGGTGCCTGCCCAAAGCTGCTATACCATGCTCGGTATCTTTGGAGCCTCTCTGATTCTTTGGATCACCGAGGCAATACCTAACTACCTGACTTCGCTTATCCTGATCGTCTTGGTCGTCACCACAGGTATTATTAAAGAGAATACAGCTTACGCCTATTTCGGCCATAAGGTAATGATCCTTAACATTGCAAGCTTTATCTTAGCCAGTATGCTTGTCTCCTGCGGTCTGGCAAAACGCATCGCTCTAAAATTCATTCTCAAGGCAGGTCACAATGCAACGCCTGTTTTCTGGAGTTTTTTAATCCTGAATATTTTCCTGGGTGCGTTTATCAACGCAACAGCCGCTAAAGCAGCACTTTTGATGCCCATTTTCATGGTGATCAGCGCTATTTACGGTGCAAGCGGTGGTGACAGCCGCAACAATTTCGGGCGAAATCTTGTACTCCAGAACCTGCTGGGCATCAACGTCTCATGCAGTGCGTATATGACGGGGTCTGCGGCAAATCTTGTCGCGGCAAGCATGCTCATTGGTGCGGGCGAAGATCTCTATTACATGGACTGGTTCATGGCTTTGGCGCCTCTGGCATTTATTGTCTGCGGCTTTGGATGGTGGTTGGGAACCCGCTTGATTTTCCCCCTTTCAGAAACCGTGAAAAAGCCTTCCATCAAAGGCGGAATGAATCGCTTGAAAGAGGAACTGGACAGTATGGGACCTTTCTCGCTTAATGAGCTAAAATCCGCTATAATTTTCTGCTGTGTTCTTGGGCTCTGGGCTACGGACAAGCTTCACGGAATAAGTGCCACAGCGGCAGCATTGATCGGTGCAATCGTCGCATTGATGCCGGCTTTTTCAGGATTGCCAAAAATCGGTTCCATCACTTGGAACGATACAGATATTCCCTGGCATCTTCTTTTGTTCAGTTTCGGCGCATATGTCCTGGGCGGCGGGATTAAATCCACCAATATCGTTGGAATCGGCATTAACAATATTTTTGAAATGTTTGGTATTGGTAACGATGCGCCCAAATTAATTGTTTTTATGCTGCTCAGCGCTCTGTTTGCCTATAGTTCAATATTCAACCAAAGCAAAACAGCGCGAACAATGATATTTTTTCCAATCATAATTGGTGTCGCCCAGAAGTTTGGTTGGAATGTTCTTGGATTTGGCCTGCCCATGGCCTTTCTCATAAATCAGGTTTATATTTTATACTTCAACAGCAAACCTGCGACCATCTGCTATCTAAGTAATCACTATTCCAGTTGGGACTCCTTCAAATACGGTATAGTTATGATCACCGTTGTCTGGCTGTTGCTGATTCCCTGGACCCAGTACATCATGCCGCTGATGGGTTTTGACAGTCAACTTTGGTAGACGGACCCGGTGAATATTATGAGTGCCGGCTGCCCAGGGCAATATCATTATTGCCCAAAACTGAAGTTTGACAGTTAATTCCAAAAAGGAATACGTATTTCCGATGGGCAAATAGAAAAGATTAATATCAAGCTCCATACGCTACGCCCTGAATGGAACTACTCCATCTGTCCGACTGAAATGTGATTTTATTTTTGCGCACCCCCTTACCGGACATCGATTTAGAGGAAACGAAATATTTCAACCCCGTGAACGGTTACTTATATTTATAGTACAATTCGGGTTCATGTCTTTGGTTTTCCACCAGTTCTTCGGCAATTTTATTGCCCGCATATTTTCCCAGAAATTTTTCCTGGGCGAAAACTTGTGAAGCATAAAAATGTTCAATCCAGCAATTTTATACCGGCTAATACTAAAATTGGCGGCCGTCTCAGATGCTCAGAAAGCTCGGGCCTTTCAGATATGGCAGCTATGCTTGGACCGGGTTCAATCAACCTCCTTATTAAAAAACCTGCATCGATAAATTCGTTTACATATGTCTCAATGGTTCGATGATATTTAATGACACCATCAACGAACCAATTAGACACACGTATGGTTTCTTTCTTATAGTCGTCGACTGGCCAATGTCTTTTGGGAACATCATCTGAGTTGCACCACCCTTTCAACAGGGAGGTGCAGATTGGATGTTCAACAGAAAAAACAAAATGCCCGCCTTCCTTAAGAGCAAGGGCAACTTTTTTAAATACCGGTCTGATATCCCTTACATAATGAAAACACATTGAAGAAACAACGAGATCAAACCTGCCCTTACCCACTTCAAAATCCTCAACCGGTGTGACCAAAAAACTCGCCCTTTGGTCCTTTATCCTGTTTTCAGCTTCTAATATCATTTTTTGAGAAATATCTGCACCCACCACATGGGCCGCCCCATGTTTGAGACAAAAGGCGGTAAACTTACCAAAACCGCAGCCGAGATCTAAAATGTGCAAGTCTTCAAGCGGTGGTAACAGACTGTGGACTGCAGGTTCCTCAATAGCGACATTAAAACCGCTTTCACTGGATCTAAGATCCATATAGCCTTTGAAAAAATCTGGATTATCATATATGTTTTGCTTCATATCACAGATCCAAACGCCACACTCGGCAAGAAAAAAAAGAAGTGGATATTTGTCGTTGTCATCAATGCCATTCTTCGCTTGCACCGATTATTTCCAATCGGCCATCGGTTATGTAATATTGAGCCCTTCCACCTTGGGGTATAACTAAATCGTTTACGTTTTCGAATGACATCTTCAACCTCCATAGCATGAGCAAAAACAACATCAAAGATTCGCCATGTCTTTGCAGGAACATAGTCTGCTCTCTTTTTGCATCACGTACAATAAAGAATGATGCATTCCATGTGAAAAATTCTTCTCAAGATACGCCCGTGGTATTGCGAGCGGCTGCCGGTTTGACGGCTTTGCTTGTTCGGCGGCCTAGATCAGGGCGTTGAAAAGATAGCCCACCAGCAAAATACCGCATGTCACCACCGCGATAAAAACGCCGATCAGCCTGGGGCGCAGGACCTTGCGCAGGATGATCATCTCCGGCAGGGAAAGGGCGATCACCGACATCATGAAGGCCAGCACCGTGCCCAGAGCCGCTCCCTTGCCCAGCAGGGCCTCGACCACCGGAATGATTCCGGCGGCGTTGGCGTACATCGGCACCCCGATGATCACGGCCAGCGGTACGCTCCACCAGGCTCCCTTGCCCATGACGGCCGCCATGGCGTCTTGGGGCACGTAGCCGTGGATGCCGGCCCCCACCGCGATGCCGGCGATCAGGTAGAGCCAGACCTTGGCCACGATCTCGCGCACCGCATCGGCGCCGTAGCGGACACGATCGGGCCAGGTCAAACGTTCCTCGACTACCGCAGCCGGAACCGCAAGCATGCCGGTGACCCAGGGCTCGATGTGGTGTTCCAGGCCGAGCTTGCCGATGGTCCAGCCGGCCCCCACCGCGACGCTCAGACCAGTGGCCATGTAGAGCAGGGAGACCTGCCAGCCCACCAGGCCCAAGAGCAGGCCCACGGCGACCTCGTTGACCATCGGCGCGGCGATAAGAAACGAAAAGGTCACCCCCAGCGGGACCCCGGCGGTGACAAAACCGATAAAAAGCGGCACGGCCGAACAGGAGCAAAAAGGGGTGACGATGCCCAGCAGGGCGGCCAGCACGCTGCCGGCCAGGGCACTCTTGCCCGCCAGAACGGCCCGGGTGCGCTCGGCAGTAAAGAAGCTGCGCAGGATGCCGACGCCGAAGACCACCAGGGTCAGGAGCATCAGCACCTTGGGCGTATCGTATATGTGCGCTGTTTGGGGTGCGGTTACGCTCAAGCGCCGATGAGCGGGTTGGCCACAAAAAAAAGGCCCAACAGCCCGATGACGACCCCGGCGGCACGCCGGAACCACAAACCGGCCCCTTGCCAGGCAACGCTTTCCGTCAATCTGCGCACCATGGCGGTGGAACTGCCGGCCACGGCGATGGGCAGGCAGTGGCCGGCGGCAAAGAGAAGCATCATCAAGGAACCGGCGACGATTTTCTGCTGTACGGTGACGATGGCCAGGATGGGGGCGATGAAACCGAAGGTGCAAGAGCCGGAGAGCAGACCGTAGGCCATTCCCAGGCCAAAAGCGCCGTGGATGCCGCGCAGCTGGAACCGGTAGAGCAACGACCCGGACATGGTGCAGGCCTGCACGCCAAGCATGCCCATGGCCACCCAGATCAGAACGGCCCCGACCGGGACCTGCCACCATCTGCCCACGTCACCGAGCATGCGGCCTAAAACCGCGCATGCAATGCCCACCACGGCGATGGTGAGAAACAACCCCATGGAAAAAGCGATGGCGTACCAGGCGGCCCGCCGGGGGGGGATAACGGTTCTTTGCCCGCCCACATAGGCCACGATCAGCGGAATAGAGGCCAGGTGGCAGGGAGAAAAGAGCACGCTGACCATGCCCCAGAGAAAAGCACCGGCAGCCGCCAGCGCCAACCCACCGCTCATCCACTGGTTGATGGCAATCAAAAACTGATGGAACATGAGCGCTGGGCCTCCCCGGGACGGCACTACCGGCCGGTTTCCGGGCGCTTGTCAGGATACGCCGAGTCTGGTCAGGATGGCGACGATGCTTTGCTTGTCCAAAAAGCCGGTATGGCGGTGGACTTCCCGTCCTTCACGGTCGAAAAAGATCTGGGTCGGTATGGCCCGGATACCGTACTTTCTGGCCTGGGCCGGGTCTTTCCAGACATCGTAAAAAAGGATGTCGGCCCGGCCGGCATATTCTTTCTGGAGTGCCTCGATGATGGGCGCCATCATCTTGCAGGGCACGCATGCATTGGCGCCCAGGTCGATCATGGTCACGCGGCCGGTCCCCGGCGATGAAGCCGAGTTCTGGGTCAGCACCGGTGCGGCCTTCCGATTGTCCTGCACCGCTTGTGGCCGTACCATGGCCCAGGCAGCCGATGTCATCAACGTGGCCAGGATCAACCCCAGAATCCAACCGGTTGCACGCCTCATTTTGCATCGCTCCATAAAAGTCTCCGATGAACTGTCACGGGTCGTCCAGGTGGAACCGGCTCAGGTACCCATCGAGGTTCAGGCGATGGAACTCGTCGAGTTCCGGGCAGGCGGCGGCGCCCCTGGCCCCCTCGCAGAGCCTCACAGCGAACACCATACAGGTGGGCTCACCGCATTTGCGGCAGTTGGTCTTGGGCAGGCGTTTGAGCACTTCGATCACCTGGGGCCGGGGAGCTGCCGTGAAGCTCGGCTCTAAATCGGCCCGGTTTTCCCAGGCTTGGTTGATTTCCCGTTTGAGCCACTCGACGATCTTGCGCGCCTCGGTCTCGTCTTTCAGTGCGTTGATGGCGATCTTGCGGCCGTGCACGCTGATCAGCTTGCCCTGGGCCTTGAAGGTCACCGAGGGCGGGTCCTTGATGTATTCAAACCCGCCCAAAACGGCGTTCAGATAGGGCAGGGCCGGCCCCACGTCCTGGTCCAGGTGGGCAAAGCAGTGGACGGACATGGCACCGGGCTGGCACGCCGAGTTGAAGATCTCCAGCCGGTAGCTTTCCAGCAGCATGTCTCTTTCCCTTCATCTGGGGTCCATCGAACCATCACTCGTCTGTGGCTGCTTATAGTTGCCTGGAAATCTTGCCGGGGAACCAAACGGCGGAGAGCCGAACCTGAGATTTCAAAAGCGGCCGCCACGGCCTGATCCAGCCGGCCGTTTCAGCAGCCGTCGGCAGAGTTCGCTGCTATCCCGAAGACTGTCGATCAGCAAGCATCACATCCGCATCCACTGCTGATGGTCTTTGGATCGCCCGCGTTGCTTTGCGCCGCCACCCGTTTCACGGCCGCCTTGGCCTTCTCAATGTCGGCGCGTTCCGGGAACAGATTCTTGTTTTTTTCGATCCCCTCGTCGGTGAGCACGAGGTAGCCGCGCAGCGCAACGCCCGCCTGCTCCATGATGCCCGGGCGCAGCCCACCTGGCACCCGTCGATAACGACCATTTGCGGCACGTCCCTGGCCGACTGCACGAAACCGGAAAGTTTTCCGCCGATGCCCGCCAGGCAGAACATTTTGCCGAAGCCTTCCCCGGTCAGCTCCACGGCCGCCTGGTTGGACAATTGCCCTACGTTGGATCCGCCCGAACAGGCCAGAATCATCACCTCAGCGCCGCCAGCGCAGCAATTGTCAGCCATTTCCGCCTCCCAATCCCGTTGCTGTCGAGAAAATAAAGGTTATCCGCAATCGCCGAAATGCAGCACCCATGTCCCGTAATCAGCCATGTGCACCTTCAGGATGTTTTGCCCGGGATCGATGGTGTCAAGCAGGGACTGTTCGATGTAAAGTACGATCCCGTCCACCGCGAAAGTCCGATAGGCCCGGTTGTCCGGTGGTTTGCCGATCCGACCGATCGGCCCCTTGTAGCCGTGTCATCAGCCGAAGGCGCTGATGGCGTGGAAAATGCTCATGACCCCGGTGCGCTCGGCGATGAAGGCGATCTGGCCCGGCGACAGAGAGACGCTGCCAAGCCGCCTCCCCGGTGCAACCTGGCCGTTTTCTATTTGATCCACTGGAGGACATCCTCTTTCTTGGGAACTTTGCCCACCGATTTGACTTCGCCGTCCACCACCACCGCGGGGGTGCCGAAAACTCCGTAGCCGGCGATCTTCATCAGGTCGGTGATTTTTTCCACGTTGGCGGCCACGCCTGCTTCGGCCACCGCTTCCTTGACGATCTTTTCCGTCTGCTGGCATTTGGGGCAGCCAGGGCCCAATACTTTGATTTCCATCGAACACCTTCCTATTTTGGACAGTCGCAGTGGATATTGCCGGCGATGATCTCTTTCCAGTCGCCGATGACGTCATGGGTCCAGCAGTCGTCCGCGCCGGCCGCCTCACGCATCACCAGGGCCAGGATATAGGTCAGCTCCTTGACGGTGGCGCCGGCTTCCAGTGCCCCTTTGAAATGTTTGAGGACGCAAGGCTTCGAACGGCCCTTGATGGACAGCGCAAAACAGATGAGCTGGTAAGTCTTTTCGTCGATGCTGCGCTGCTGCGCGTAAAGGGCATCCATCTGGTCGAGCATTTCGGCAAATTCCGGAAAAAATTCCGCCAGCATTCTCATCGGTCGATTCTCCATTTCAAAACAATCCATGGCAAAGCCATCTGAACCTTTCCGGGCTGCCTGTTGGGCTGGGCTTCAGGCGACCAAGGCACCGTAAAGCAGTCCGGCCAGCGTCGACAGGATCACGATGATGGCGCAGAAGGTGGCGGTCTTTTTCAGTCCCATGACGCTGCCGATCACCAGCATGTTGGGCAGGCTCAGGGCCGGACCGGCCAGCAGCAGGGCCAGGGCCGGACCCTTGCCCATGCCGGCGCCGATCAACCCCTGGAGGATGGGGACCTCGGTCAGGGTGGCAAAGTACATCAGGGCTCCGGCCAGCGCGGCGATCAGGTTGGCCCACAGCGAATTGCCCCCCAGCAGGTTCTGGATCCAGGCCTCCGGGATCAGGGCCGGATGACCCGGGCGGCCCAGCAGAAAGCCGGCCACCAGAACCCCGCCGCCCAGAAGGGGGAAGATCTGCTTCATGAAGCCCCAGGTGGATTCGACCCAGCTGCGGCCCTCGTCCCGGGTGAACCAGGCCTTGAGCATGAATCCGAGAACGATCAAAAGGGCGGCGGTGATGTACCACTTGGCCGCGAAAATCGCGGGCCAGAGTCCCGTCGATCCGGGAGCCGGCCTGGCAAAGGCGGCAAATACCAGGATCAGGACCATGGTCAGGATATAGAGGGAGTCCTGGAGCAGGGTGCGCTGCTTGCCTTCGCTGTCCGGTACGTAGATTTTACCCGAGGTGCGTGCCGCGTCGTCCCGGCGAAAGATCAGGGCCATCAGCAGGCCGGTGACCACGGCAAAGACGACAGCCCCCACGGCTCGGGCCAGGCCGAGCTGCCAGCCGAGGATCTTGGCCGTCAGCGAGATGGCCAGCACGTTGATGGCCGGACCCGAATAAAGAAAGGCCGTGGCCGGACCGATGCCGGCGCCGCGGGTGTAGATGCCGGCAAACAGGGGCAGCACCGTGCAGGAGCATACCGCCAGGATGGTGCCCGAGAGCGAGGCCACCGAGTAGGAGAGGATCTTGCTCGCCTGGGCGCCGAAGTATTTGAGCACCGAAGCCTGGGAGACAAAAACGGCGATGGCCCCGGCGATGAAAAATGCCGGGATCAGGCAGGTCAAAACATGCTCGCGGGCGTACTCCTGGAGCATCAGGAAGGCTTCCAGCCCGGATTGGCGGACGGTGGGATGATTCCAGGGGACGTAATAGGCCGCCAAAAAAAATCCCACGATCCACAAGAGCTTGGTGCGTTCTTTCATTTTCTCCACCCGGCGGCACAAGGGCCGCCTTAAATTAATCCATGCCTATATTAGAATCTACTGAAGGATTCGGCAGAGCTGTTCGCGGTCGAGGGCCGGCACCCGGGCCACCAGGGCCGCCACTGCCGGGTCGTGGTCGAGCCAGTGGCGCAGGCTGCCCAGCAGGGTGGACGCGTAAGGAGAGGTGCTGCCGTCCGCCAGCCGGTAATTGACGTAGAGCCCATCCTTGCTCGATGTTACGAGCCCTGCGTCCTCGAGTATTTTAAGGTGTTTGGACACGCTCGGCTGGCTGATTGACAAGGCGGCGCGCAGCTCGCAGACACAGAGGCTGCGCTGCTGCAGGAGCTTGATGATCTTGACCCGGTTGGGGTCGGACAAGGCTTTCATGACCCGTACGAAGGATTGCATCGGTTGCCTCCAGTAAATTCCACATTGTCTATATAGTGGCGTGGCTGAGGCTTGTCAAGCCGGGATGGGGCTTTCAGGGGGGCAGGGGCTTCAATCCCAGAAAGGGCGGGCTAGGCGGGCGGTTTCCTCCGGCGCGGTGAAGGTGGCCATGTCGCCCAGCATCACTTCGAAGCCGGTAAAATCGCTGCGCACCCAGGGGGCGTAGTTGCTGCGCACCGTCAGCACGGCGCACAGTTCCTGGTCGTGCGAGCCGTCTTCGAGCAGCAGCAGGCCGAAGTTGTACCCGTTGCGCCCGAGGCTGCGGTAAAAGTTTTGGGCCTTGAGCATCCCCCGGGCTAGGGCCTGCCAGTCCGCGTCGGCAACCTGTTTCAGGTGGGTGGTTTCCGGCAGGATGCCCCAGATTTCAAAAAATCCTTCCGGGGCAAAGGCCGCCAGCCAATGCCAGGGGCCGGTCGCACCGATGAGCCGCTGCCCGGCCCGGCGTTCCGCTTCCAGGTAATCGCTGAAAAGGCGGATCCCGAACCGCCGGTGGTGGTCGGCGGCCCGCTTTCGCAAAAAGCGCTGGTGATTGGCGGGCCTGTGGTCGGCCTGGATTTGCAGGTGGGGGTGAAGCAGAGACCCGCCCGCCGAGGGCAGATGGTTCTGGGTGATCGCCATGAAGACCGCGGCCGGATCGTGGTCGAGAACCAGCGCTAGGTAGTCGCGGCAGTTGAGCAGGCAGTCGGTGTAAGATGGCAGGCGGGCCGTGCCGATCTCTACGAAATGCTCCTCGTCGAAGAGGCTCACCGCGCTGTAGCGCCCATAGGGGAAAAGGTTGGGAAAGAGGGTCGAGCTGCCGCGGATCAGGCGTCCTGCGGGCAGCAGTTCGGATGCCAGCCGAGGCGTGTGGGTGGCAAGACGCGCCCGGCAAAACGGGCAACCGGCCGTATCGGCGGCAAAAGGGGGCGGGGCGGGCAGTGATTCGGCGCCCGGTTCGCGCTCCTGGCCGCGGCTGAAGGTGATGCGGCAGGTACGGCCCGTGATGGGATGGGTGCGGATCTCCACGGGGCGCTCGGCGGCGGTGCCGTCGGGCAGCCGGATGCGGGCGAGGAATCGTTGCCTGTCAAACGAGAGCATGGTCGCAGTCTTTATCCACCTTTTCGAATCCGGCGTGCAGCAGCGCGTTGCGGCTGAGCATTCCTTTGAAACGGCCCTTTTCATCCACCACCGGCAGTCGCTTCAAGGCGTTGGCGGTCATCAGGGCTACGGCTTCCTCGATGAGGGCGTCTTCGCCAACCGTGATAAGATCGGTGATCATGACGTCCGCGGCCCGGGTATCGCTGAGACATGCATGCAGGTTGTCGCCGCAGGCATCCTGTGCCGCCGACGGCTTCATACGCGAGAGCAGGCTCCAGATGCCGGATTGCCGGGGCTTGAAATAATGCAGCAGGTCGCGGTCCGAAATCATGCCGAGCAGCTTGCCGTCCCCATCGACCACTGCCACCCGCTGGATGTCGTCGCGGTCGATGACCTGGATCACCTCGGCGACCGAGGCATCTGGAGCGACGGTGTGCGTGTCCCTGCGCAGGATGTCGCCCACCCGTTTCAGGTCCCGCACCTCGATTTTCTGCTCCTGAAACGCCTTCCAGTCCGGTGCGGCGCGCATCACGGTGCGAAAGATGTCGATCCGCGAGAGGATTCCCGTCAGGTGTCCGTCCCGGTCCACCACCGGCAGCCGCTTGACCTTCTTGGCGAGCATTTTTTCCACGGCCTCGGCCAGGGGACGGTCGGCGGCGATGACCACCGCCGGGCGGCTCATGACTTCTGCGGCCCGCCGGTCTGCCAGTTTCTGCAGGATCGTTTCGCATTCGTTGCTGCCTGTTTCCACCAAAAGTCCCAGGCGTAGCGGCAGCCCGCCGCGAACGATCAGGTCGCCTTGGGAGATCACGCCCACCGGGCGGCTGCGTTGGTCGACCACCGGCAACCCC
This sequence comes from Desulfobacterales bacterium, assembly GCA_963668645.2. Lineage (GTDB taxonomy): Bacteria > Desulfobacterota > Desulfobacteria > Desulfobacterales > UBA2174 > UBA2174. The sequence goes on along the minus strand of CAXXWC010000010.1, from coordinate 344,034 downwards.
GTAAAGACCGCCGAAAGAAGAATCCGGGCCGCCTGGCGCAGGGAGCTGTCGGCGCCGACGCTACGGGCAGGGGCGGTCATCACGTCGCGAACCAGCAGCTTGCGGGGGAAAAAGGCGTTGCGGGTCCGGTGGCTGATCACCGCCAGTTCGTGCACGGCGACGATCCCCTCGACGACCATGGTGCTGAGTTTTTCCAGGACGCGGTCGGTTTCCGCGGCGGGAAGCACGATGTAAATGCGCACCGGCAGGTTGTAGGAGAGCACCTCCAGCCGCATGGTGGTCGTCTCTCCGCTCTCGTCGCAGCCGGCGATGCCCCTTGTGACGATGCAGCGCGCCGCGATTTTCAGGCGCCGGACATACTCCACCACGGCCTCGGCCAGGGGTTGGCCCTGGTAACGCACCGCCTCGTTGGTGAAGATTTCGATGGCCTTGTAGTTTAACATCCGCTTTCTCCTACCTCAGACCGCCGATGCGCATGCCGATAAAGACCAGGGCCAGGCCGCCGATGTTGTTGACCAGGATATTGGCCAGAGGTTGCAGGGTCAAGCCGAGCCGGCCGGCGTTGACCGTTTCCAGGGCGAAAGTGGAAAAGGTGGTCAAAGCGCCCAGATACCCGGTTACCAGAAAGAGGCGCAGGTCCGGACTCAGGAGCCGGGCCCGGTCGGCGGCGGCAAAGATCAGTCCGATGAGAAAGCAGCCGATCAGGTTGACGGCCAGCGTGCCCCAGGGAAAATGGACCCCCCAAAGACGGACCGAGAGCAGGCCGATGCCGTAGCGGCTCAGGGCTCCCAGCCCCCCGCCGAGCATTATCAACAGGCACTTGATGAATTCCGGCGTTAAGGACGCGCCAAGGGATTTTAGCCACATCAGCGGCTGCGTCAGGGCCTCCATTTCAAGACAACTCCCAGAGGGTTTCGTCAGTCGCACCGCCTGGCTATTGCCCGATTTGAAAAATCGGGTGGTTGCCAACCTTCTGTTGAAAGAGGAAAAAATCCGGCCAAGGCAGGGGTGATTTACGCCGATGTATATTCGCCGCCGGCGTTGTTGTCAACCGCGAGGATCTTTGCCGTTTTGTCCTGATCGATGGCCGGATCCACTGCCTGCAGGGACATTTCCCGGATCGTGTCTGCGTTGCTGCCCATCCGGGGTACTTTTTGTCGCTGGCTTCCCTGACCTCATTATTCTGTAATAAATAGATAGGATAGCCAATTTCAAGAGGCTATTGGCAATCGATATGCAGCTCGGTTTTAAATGAGCGGCCTTGATCGGATGATGTAAAATGCAATTCTCCACCGATTTGGAGCATCACTTCAACGGTCTCGGCGTCAGCTCGCGGCATGATCAGTTCCCAGAACTCACCATTGCGCGCCAATTGCTGAATGCCACGCCCGAGGCGCAGCGATCTCAGGGTCACCCCGCCAATACTGATGCAAGAGCCTTCCGAGGCACCATCATCGAAAGTCAGGCGGAGAAGGATCCGGCTTTCCGGTGCCGCCTTGATCGTTACTTGGCCGGAAGCCGGCATGTGCCTGCTGGAAAAGGCGACACTTGGCGAGGCACAAAAGCCGCCACCCGGGTCGACAACCACCCACCCGGAACTATTCTGCCTCACCCGCAGCAGACCGAAGTCCAACCCCTGTCGTGTTTCGATCTTGACATCCGGCACCTTGTTGGCCTGCGCCGCCGCTGCCGGTGGCTGGTTTTTCGGGGCAACCTGCTGTGGTTCGGACGTGGGGGCAGATTCCACGGCGGACGGGGAAGATGCCGGGTCGGGAGCCGCGACCAAGTTTTTGCTATCTGGCGGGTCTTGGGCGGCGGGGGCGCCTGCAAAAGACAGAACCACACCCAGAAGGCCGACAACAATCACTATGCTGAAAACGCAAACCGCTTTCGATGCCCAGGCACCGATCCCCCCCTTGCTCTGTTTTCTAACTCGATTCATAGCAACGCTTTTCTGTTTATTCGTTTTCGCCGATGACGCCGTTTGCCGCAGGGGCCCGGTTTCAATGCAGGTCCAGGAGAAATCGCAACGGCCCGTTTCAGCGCATCGCGTAAGGCTAAGGCCTGCCCTCATCATGAACCGTTTCCGCCGCGAGCCGACCGTCCGGCTCGAAGACCAGTTCGAGGTCGGTGACATAGCGATCATGGTCGGACAGGACGACCGCCATGCGGGCCGCATCCGCAGTGTTGGCAACGCCCTGCAGTACCGTACCGTAAACATTCTGACCCGCAGGCACCCGCACGGTCCAGCGGCCAGGGTAGACGGCGTCGAAGACGAAATACCCGTCGGAAAAGGTCAGGGATTCGCCGTGAAGCCGGCCGTCGGCGTCGAGGACCTGAATCCGAATGCCGGCCAGGGGGCGTTCAACGATCCGTTCGGCCGGTCGGCCCGCGCCGTTGGATAGGCCGTCTATTTCGTGGCCGTTTTTCCCGTTTCTGCCGTTGGTGACTGGTTTTTTGACGCGCATTTTCAGCGTACCGCTGATTTCGCAGGATTCGGTCACCGGAAGAGCTATCTCGACGGTCCTGCCCGGCCGCGGCCAAGTCTTGGAGGCGGGAAATATCGGGACGAGGAAAGGATCTGGCAGGCTGTAGGTGTTGACCGCCAATTCCAGCGGGTCATAGATGGAAAGGCCGTCCAGGCCGATGCGCCCCTGATCGTCAGTGCTGGCTTCGGTGAACGGTCGACGATTGACCATGACCCCCGCGCCCAGAATCGGGCGGTCCCGTCCTTCTGTAAAGACACCGTCCGCGTCCAGGTCTTCGAAGATCTGAAGGTCGGCGAAGCCGGTCGTGCTCCGGGCCTGGCTGCTCATGAGCAGGCCGCCGGCCGGGGTGTGACCGAAAGAGAAGTTCAGCCCCATGCCAAAGTTGTATTCTCCGTTGCCGGCCGAGGCGCTCACAGAGAGGACGGCCCATTTTAGATCCTGGTTCCAGCCGACTCCATAGGTCGTTTGGCCGCCGGGGGAAAGGGAGAGCGTGCAGTAGATGCGGTTGAAATCGTTGCGCCGCCACAGTCCGCTAAGGGTCAGGCTTGGCTCTTCGCTGCCGTGACCGAGACCATGGCTCAGTTCGCCGCGCAGATCGAAAAGGTCGTGGCGATAGGAGGCGTTGAGTGTATAGAGACCAGACGGGCCTCCAAAGCCGTCGCCGAGCCACCGGCTTTCGAGCTTGTGGGTGAGAGACAAGGGACCAAGTCGATGGCCGTAGGTCAAGCTGGCTTCGCGCTCATTTTGGCTGTCGCGGTGCCGCTCTTCCTCCAGGCTGACGCTGACCGAACCGCGGCCGGCCTGGTCCGTCCCCAGCGGGATGCCGAAGCGCAGGTGGGTCCGGCTCGCCAACTGACCGCCATCGTTGTCCTGGGAGGCGTATGACGGGTCGTAGTGATAGTACCCACCGCTGATGGAGGTCGACGCCACCGGCAGACTGAAACGCCCGTAGGCGGCGGCTCCGCCGAGGCCGCAGCCAGCCACTCCGGTCTCGAGGACGAGTCGGCCGAGGGCAGGGCGCAGTTCCAGGCCGAAATAGTCGTCCACCTCACGGACGGCGCCAGATTGACCCGCGTCGCTTTCGGTCGACCTTCCCGTGGGGGCTCGGGCGCCGAACAGGCCGGCGGTTAAACGCCGGTGCAGGCCGATATCGGTCTTGACGCCGGCGATCCAGGAACCGCCGCCTTCGTTAAAGGCCGTTTCATTGGCGCCTTCAAACAATTTGACGCCGTCTTCGAGCAGGAAAGCCGATCCTTGAATTTCGCCCGGGGGCACCATGCCGGAGCCGATCTGTTTGCGAAACAGGGTTTCACGCACCTGACCCTGGGGGCCGTAGAGAACCACCTTCAGGTCGTTGACCCCGTAATCGAGTGGCACATCGTCGAAGCGGTAGCGGCCGTCTTGGCCGATGCGTTGAAAATCGAGCAGGGTGGCGCCCAGATACAATTCGGCGTCCCAGCCAGCCGGCGCATCGCCCTCGATCAAGGTTCTGTCAAAGTTGTCGGCCCGGCGCAGCGGTGTGGCCTGCAAGCGCAGACCGCGACCACTGTTGCCGCCGCCCACCAGCGGAAGGCGCAGGCCGGAAATATCGCCGAACTGGGCGTCGTAGAGGCGGTCCAGGCCGAAGACCCCACCGGTGGGCGACATCCGTCCGGAGCGCAACCGCAGGCTGCTCAGCGGGTCGTCCTGGCTGCCTGCGGCATAAAGATGATGGGTCAAAAACAGCGCTTCACCGACTGCCAGGGCACTCCAACTGCCCGTGGCTTGGCCGGTATCGTTTTGATGGCCGGAAAGCGACACATCGACCTGGGGTGAGCCGAACAGGACGTAATCCGGTTTCCAGGAACGTACGGGCGCGGCAAGCGGCGCTTTCGGGTCGAGACGGTCCCAGCGCCGCTCGCGGGCTAGGCGTAGGTCCCGTGGAAACGGCCGCGCACTGGTCACCGTCAGTTCTTGGGTCGCCTTGTTGAAACGGGATGTGAGTTGGAAGGCCTCGGCAAGCAAGGCGCTCGAGACGAGGTAGGTCTCGTCGTGGTAGCGGATGTCATCAGCGCCCAGCGGCCGCTGGCGGTCGGACAGATGCACGATGCGGTCGTAGCGGTCGATGACCAGCCGGACGCCGCTGGAGGCCACCTCGAGCTGCAACCGGCCGTCGTCGCGCTCGACACTGGCTTCACCCGCAAGAAAGATGGCCGCGACCGGGAGCAGCAGCGTCCCGTCGGCAGATTCGATCAAATCGTAATATTCGGGCAGCCCACGGCCGTTGAAACGTACGGCCGCCACGAAGGATTCGTCGCCCGGGCGCAGGCCGTCGAGAGCCGTTTCCATAGCCGCCACGACGGTTGCCTGCGCCAGAAACAGCACGGCGGGCAGGAGTGCCACGAAAACGCGAAAACAGCGAACTACTGTCCACAAGATAAAGCCGTTGGCTCTCCTTCGCCAGGAAAATGGTCCCACACCAGCACGCAGTAACGGGAACCCGCCTTGAGGGGGACTTTGGCCCGGGGCATGTTCACCCGGCTACCGGGATTGCCCGGTTTGAGATGCAGCCGGCCGCTGTTGATCAGTTTGCCTGAGGCTGCCTCCACCACCTGCACTTGGCCGACAAAGCTGTATTCCGGATTGCGTTTGTGCACCGGAAAGTAGCCCATGACCCTCTCGTCGTCTGGGGTGAGCACCAGCGGCTGGATGTCGATCATCGGGGGGGGGATCTCGTGGCGCAGATAAACGGTCACCGGCAGGGTCGGCACGATGGGGATGGTCACGGCGATGGCGTCGGGGGGCACCTCGATTTCACCGGAGTTGCCGGCCCGGCGCTTTCGGGCCACCGGCTTCACCTCGGCGGTCACCCCGACCCTAAAAACGTATTCACCGGGCGGCAATTGCAGGGTCGGCCGGGCGGCGATGCGCACCGGCCGGGTCTGGTGGGCCGGCACCAGGGCCCGCCGGGGAGCCCAGCGCAGCATGGTCGAGGCGTCGGTGGGCGTGCCGACCAGCGACTCGTCGACACTGAGCCGGAACTCGGTGGGCTCGTCGCCGAGGTTGACCAGTTCGATCACCCCCGAGCGGCTGCGGCTGTCGAGGATCACCACATTGTCGGAAATGGCGACGGAGACATCCGCGTCGGCATCGCAAGGGGCGGCGAACCAGCCGGCCGACAGCAGGACGAAAAGCGCGGCCGCCAAACAGGTGCGTCGCGGCGTGTGGTCCGCCGCCGTACGTTGAGGTGTCTGATTGCAATTGTGCGTGTACATGTAATTTCTTCAGCGCATGCGGTCGTCAACCGAAATCACCGCCTGCGAAACGGTGCGGTAACCCCCATAGTCGGTTTCGCGGACCCGCTGCGGAATGGTCATGCCGCCGCCGACCTTGAAGGTGGCGGTGCCGTTCTGGATCTTGACCAGGGTCGGCGCGTAGACGTCGACCCGGATTCCGTAGCCGCTGCGGCCCGGCTCGATGCCGGTGTAGGCCTCGCCATCCGGGGTCACGGCCAGCAAACGGTTGCCGCTGATGGTGACCACGGCGCTGGATTCGTCCAGGGCACGGGACTGGGTCAGGGTGCAGGTACCGAACTGTGGTTCCCAGTCGGCATGGGCGCTGGCCTGGGCGACCTGGGTGTTCAGCGAAATCTTGGGGCCGAGTTCGGGATAGTCGATATCGAGCATGATGCGCGTTTGGCCGCCGGTCTCGCGGGGCGGCACCCGCCAGACCCCCAGATTGACCGAAGTGCAGGTGAGTTCGATCATGGGATGAATGCCGACCGTGGCGTTAACGTCGCGGTCGGTGCCGCTTTCGGCCCATCCCAGGGGCGCCGGGCAGCACAACCCAACCAACAGGCCAAACATTAGGATACGGCAAGACGGCTTCATCGGTGGTGTTCCTCGTCAGGTGTCCTTCAGGCGGGCCGGAGGCTGGCGGAGCCTACCGGACGGGCCTGTCGGGCCCGGTAGGCTCACACCAGCGCAGCGGCACCGGTCAGGCCGGGTGTTACTCCACACCGTCGTCGGCGCTGACGGTCGCCGAGGTGCTGGTCTTGTAGCCGCCGTAGTTGTCCGCGACGATGGTTTGGGGAATGGTCAGCAGGCCGCCGACGTAGAAGGTGGCCGCTCCCGAAGTGATCGTGGCGCTTTCCGGCGCATTGAGAGTGGCCGTCAGGGTGGCGGCTGCGGTGGCCGCGTCCAGGCCGGTATAGCCGGTGGCGGTGGAGTCGGCGGCTCCAAAGGCCATGTCGGTGCTGTCCTGGATCGAGATGGTGGCCGACGTGTCATCCGCCGCCGTCGAACCGGAAAGAGTACAAACGCCGCGGCTGTGGGACCAGGAGACATCGGACGTCGATTGAGCCACCCGGGTGGTATTGCCGCCCGGCGTTACCGTGTCGTTGTCGCGATCGAGGGTGATGGTGGTCGTGCCGCCCGAGTCGCGCAGGGGCACCCGCCAGACGCCGAACGAGACGTCGGTGCAGCTCAGTTCCAGGGCCGGCTGGAGGCCTGCGGTGGCATCGACCGTGTCGCTGGCCTGCTCGGCCCAGGCGGCGGTGGCGATCAGCAGGGACGAGGCGGCAATGGCGATAATTTTAATTATGTTTTTCATGACGAACTCTCCTTTTTTCGTTGTTTCATCTGATGAGATTCAAAAGCGCTGACGAGAATCATCCTGCGGCTGAAAACCGGCGCCCACGGAAGCCTACCCTGTCCATCCATCACCTCCCTTCGCCCGGGGCCTACGAACCGATTGCGCGACATTCAGCTGTCGAGGTTTGGGATGAAGTCTGCAAGCTCGGTGCCATTGCCGCCACAATGGATTTGATCTTTTCGATTGCTTGTTTTTGTCGCTGGTTGGCGTATTGCAAGCCTTGGTGGTGATGGAAGTCGGACGTCATTCTTTGTCTGTCAGGATGAAAGAGCTTTCTGCCGAGTCTCTCAAATTGACACACCTGTTGGACGGATTTCAATTCGAGGTGGAACCGGCTTGCCGCAGCAATGCGAAGGCTCTGTTGCCCGCCATCCAGAAAACCCTGGAAACGGGTCTGGCGCCCGAACAGGTGCAGGCCGATTCCCTTTACGGTTCGGATGACAACTGCCAGCAGGCCGCCGAGTTGGGTGTCGAGGTGATCAGCCCTGCCATGGGGGTTGAGAAACGTGAATCGGGCAGCCTGAGCGGCTTTCAGCTTCGATCGTCTGTCGGTCCGCCAAGAAGCCCACATTACGTGTCATATACTGTTAACGCAGCTTGATCCGAACCAAGACTTTTTAAGAGAGTGTCAGTATTTGTATTTCTCGCTGAGCGAAAAAGTGATATCGGATATGACTTTTGGAAATTCTAATAAATCTCTGGCTATTAACCTCTATAGATATATCTATGGAACCACAAAACGGTTGGATTCTGTAAAATCAGTATGTTATCCGATTATTTTTGCCATACTTGATCATATTTTGCGATTCTCAAGGAGCCTGTGCTTTCGTTTTCCGGGGTGTCGGCTTTGCGTCTAACTCATAGAAAACACATGTAATGATTGTCATTTACGATAGATGGCTATCCTCTTTTTCGTTCTTGTCAAATCGTCCATTTCTTGATAATGTATTGCATATATGCCCGGTTGCGGCGATAACCTGCAATACTTTATCGGGAGGGCGATATGGATGGTTCGACCGAGGTTTCCCAGCGTCTCGCGGTCCTGTTCAAGCAGCATCCATGCTGGATGATCGGGCCGCTGAGCCAACAGATGGACTACTCGATTCCATCAACCCGGCGATTTCTGGCCCAGAACGGCTACTACAGCAGTTTTACGCACAACGGACGATGGTATACCCTGCGTTCGATTCCTCGCTTTTCGCGCGAAGGACTGTGGTTTTACCACGACATCGGCTTTTCCCGGGCCGGCAGTCTGACCCGTACGCTGGTGGCCCTGATCGATGCCAGTCTGGCAGGGATGAGCGCCGAAGCGCTCGGCCAAAAGTTGCGCTGCCGTTGTCATTCGGTTCTGGTCGGGTTGTACCGCCGCGGTCTTGTCCAGCGCCAGCGCCAGGGACGCGCGAACGTTTACCTGGCCAGCAATGCCAGGACCGCCGAGGCGCAACGTCGTGTCCTGGAAGCGCCCGTGGCGGCGGTGCTGCCAGCCGAGATTGCAGTGATGGTGCTGGCCGAATTCATCCGCAAGCCGTCAGCCGAGCCGGCCGAGTTGGCCCGCCGGGTGTCGGCCCGGGCCGCCGTGCGCATCAAGGCCGACCAGATCCGGGCGCTGTTTGCGCAGCACGGTTTAAAAAAAATGCTGCCGTTGCGGCCATCGGCCTCCTGAGCCGCCTCAACGAACAACTGCACCAGGAGGTGCGCCCGTCGGCGTTGTTCGCGCAGCCGCCGGTGGTCGATTTTCGCTACCCGCACCGGCAGTGCTCCTGCGGCGGTGCCTTGAAAGTCCAAAAGACACAAACCAAGCGCGTGGTCAGTCTTTCGGTCACCTATATCGCCCGCCGGACCGTGCAACGCTGTACCCGTTGTGGCCGTGTCTGGGAAGATCCGGCCCTGCGTCAGCGGGTGGCGCATCGTTGCAATACCGCTTGGGACGTGCTGGTCTTTGTCGGCCGTCGCCTGTTCGAGGACTGCCACAGTGTCGGGCAGGTTCGCAACGAGCTGCTGGCCCGCGATGTGGTGCTGTCCGATTCTCAAATCACCAAACTCGGCCGCAAGTTTATCCTCTTGCTGGCTCTGGCCCATCGGCGCGCCACCCCGCGCATCAAGCAGGCCATGGCCAGAAGCGGCGGCTATATCCTGCATCTGGATGCCGTGCATCAAGAAGATGCGCCCGCTCTGATGTCAGGCATCGACGCTCTGAGCCGCCTGGTGTTGGCCAATGTCAAGGTGCCCAGTGAACACGCCGCTCAGATCATCCCGTTTTTGGAAAAGATCAAAGACGACTATGGCGATCCGATCGCCTGTGTGCATGACATGGGCACAGGCATCTGCAAGGCGGTCGGGGCCGTGTTCCCCACAAGCAAAGACTTTGTCTGCCACTTTCATTTCTTGCGCGATGCGGGCAAAGACCTGATCGAGCCGGCCTACCGCGAGCTTCGTGGCTGCCTGCGTCGCCATGCGTTCAGCACCCGGTTCCGTGCGTTGGCCCGCCACGCCCGTCGGTTACTGGCCGAGCCGAACGCCCTGGCGATGTATCTGGCGGGCACCCAAACGGCTGCCGATTTGAGTCTCACGACCCCTGCGGCGGTCTATGCACTATCGCTGTGGAGCTTGCAGGCCAAACACTGCGGCGATGGCTACGGCTTTCCTTTCGATCGCCCCTTGCTGGTACTGGCCGAACGGCTTATGATCCTGCTCGATTGCCTGCCGCGCCTGCTACAGACACTTCCCGGCGACAACGTGGCCGGCAGCCGCTTGTTTGTCCACCTGGCACGAAAGGTGATGGATGTCGTCGCCGATCCGGTCTTCGAAAAAAGCCTCGACTCGTTACGCTGGCGTTGCCGGCTCTTTGATCAGCTTCGCCAAGCCATGCGCATCGCACCTTCCGGAGGCCGAGACGGCCTCAACGATGATGGTGCCGCACCCGCGATGGAAAGTATCCGCCAGAGCGTTGGCCAATTCCGTCACCGTCTCGATGCCGAAGCAAAGCTGGCAGCCGATCCGCTGTGCCGCAAACTGGCCGAACAGATCGACAAGTATCACGACAAACTGTTTGCCGACCCGATTGACGTGCAGACCCCTTCGGGGCCGCAGGTGGTTTATCCCCAGCGGACCAACAACATCCTGGAACAGTTCTTTCGCAGCTTGCGCCGGGATCATCGCCGCCGTACCGGCGATAATCGCATGCACCGCGCGTTGCAAACCATGCTGGCCGATACCCCGTTGGTGAAAAATCTGTCCAACCCCGACTACATGAAAATCCTGCTCGACGGCCGGCCCAATATCGAAGCCCTGTTTGCTGATTTGGATCGAACCTCGGCTTCCGAGGAGCTGATACCGGCCGCGGATGCCGATCGCATTCTGCCTGGTTTTAAAGCACTGACAAAAATACCGGATCTTCCCGTTCGAATCTCACAGCGCGCTTCTGCGGCTTTATCCGGGGCAAAATCCAACCAAATTGTGTGGCCATAGAGATATATTGTTGACGACTCGCGCTACCGACAGGTCAAGCAAACCAATGCCAATCAATGCCCGTTTTACGCTTCTGATTGTCGATGACGATGCGAATGTGCGCAAAAGCTTGCAGCAATATTTCAAGCGGATGCCCTTGCGTGTGGACATGGCCGAAAATGGCTGCCAAGCGCTCGACTTTATCCATGCAAATGATGTCGATCTGGTGCTCCTGGACCTGAATATGCCCGGCAAGGACGGCATGAGCGTCTTGCAGGAGGCTCTGGCTATCCGTCCGGACCTCAACGTGATCATTCTCACCGGATACGGCGGTGTGAGAGAGGCGGTCGAGGCCATTCATGGTGGCGCCCTCGATTTTTTCGAGAAACCCATCTCGCTGGATATTCTGCAAAAGAAGATCGACCAAGTCTACCGGTTGTGGCGCCTCAAAGCGGAAAACCGTGATTTATTGTGGCCGATTGAAGGGCAGTTTCACTTCGATAACCTGGTGGGCGAATCGCCAGCGATGCTGGAGCTCAAAGACCTGATCGCGCGGGTCGGTCCCACCCTGACATCGGTCCTGATTCAGGGGGAAAGCGGTACCGGTAAGGAACTGGTGGCCAAGGCGGTTCATCATCACAGCAAGCGTTGCGCCAATGCCTTTATCCCGGTGGACTGTGCCGCCATCAGCGAATCGGTGCTGGAAAGCGAGCTGTTCGGTCACACCAGAGGCGCCTTTACCGGGGCGGATCAATCGACCCCGGGATTGATCCGCTCGGCGGACCAGGGATCTTTGTTTTTCGATGAAGCCGGCGAACTGCCCCTGGGCGTGCAGGCCAAACTCTTACGCACCATCCAGGAGCGCATGGTACGGCCGGTGGGTGCCGTGAGAACGATCAATGTGGATATTCGCATTATTGCGGCCACCAACCAGGATCTACCCAGGGCAGTGGCCGAGGGACGGTTTCGCCTGGATCTGTATTACCGGTTAAGTGCCGTCACCCTCCATGTGCCACCGTTGCGCGAGCGGGTTGGGGATATCCCGCTTTTGGTGACCCACTTTCTTGATCTTTTGATGCACGAGGGAATGCCGCCGAAACGGGTTTCCGAAGCCGCAATGAAAGTTCTTTGCGCCCATGACTGGCCAGGAAATGTGCGCGAACTGGAAAACGTTTTACGCTGTGCCGCCATCTTGGCTCCCAAAGAACAAATCCGGCCGGTGGACCTAAAGTCTTTTGACGCCGTAATGTGCTGCCAGCCGCACCCTGGGCCTATTGCCAAAAAAAGTCTCTCCGATTATGAACGGGAAGCCATTCGCAACGCCCTTGATCAGAGTGCCGGCAACCGTCGCAAGGCCGCGCAGTTACTCGGCATGAGCGAAGCCACCTTCTACCGTCGCCTGAAGCGCTATCGCCTGAAGGCTGCCCGGTAGTCGCTTCCAGATTCCGCTTTTCATTCACCCGCTCAGCACTATTCTCACCTTGTCGACATCGCGGTCCACTTGAGTTTGCGGTTGATCGCGGTGGATACGAACAGGGCGTAGAATACGGCCAAAGCTGCGGCTTCGGTGACGGTAACGATGCCCGAAAGGATCCCGCCGAGCACGATCACCGGTGCGCTGGGGTGCGCGCGCCGTAGCCGTGGCGCCAGGAGGTCCATACCGCATTTACCAGTTTTCACCCAGCAGTTCGAACCAGCCCTGGGGTTTTACGCAGGCCGGGCATTTTTCCGGAGCCGCGCGGCCCGTGTACAGATAGCCGCAGTTGCGGCAGCGCCACACCGCGGCCTGCCCGCGGGCAAAGACCCGCTCGGCCGTCAGGTTGGCCGCCAGGTCCCGGTAGCGCTTTTCATGCTGCTTTTCCGAAACGCTGATGGCGTTCCAGGTGTCGGCCGCCCGGGCGAATCCTTCGTCTTCGGCCATTTTGGCAAATCCAGGATAGAGCTGCTGGTGTTCGAAGCGCTCCCCGTCGGCTGCGGCGATCAGGTTTTCGCAGGTGCCGCGGATCACGCCGGTGGGAAAACTGCCGCAGATCTCCAACTCGCCGCCGTTGAAAAACTTGAAAAAGCGCAGGGCGTGCTCGCACTCCTGATCGGCCGTTTCTTCGAAGATGGCCCCGATCTGGATGAATCCCTCCTCGCAGGCCCGGCGGGCGAAGTAGGTATAGCGATTGCGGGCCTGGGACTCACCGGCAAAGGAAAGGAGCAGGTTGCGGGCAGTCTGGCTGTCTCGGAATTTTCCCACCGGCGGCCTCCTATTCTTCGATTTCGATGGCATCGGCGTCGCATTCATCCGCCGCCTGCTGGACCAGGGCCTCGTATTTTTCCGGAATCACGTCGAACTTGACCTTGGAGAGCAGCTCGTCCTCGTCGTACTCGAAAACCTCCGGGCAGAGTTTGTTGCAGTTGCGGTCGCCCATGCACTGGCTGGTCACGGTCGCTTTCATCTGTGCCTCCTTTGGGTTGGGGAATCGAAAGGATTTCCGGCAGGCCTTCCGGCTTTTGCCCCTTTCACAGGTTGTTCAAAAATCTATCAAATGCCCCCGGGCAAGGCAAACGATTCGGTTTGCGGGCGAAGATAAACAGATCGCCGTGGACCATACGGTCGTGTTCCTGGCGGATCGCCAGGCGGCGCTTTTTTTCGATTTCAAATCCGGCCTTGGCCGCCAGGTCCGAAACATAACCGGGGTGGTGGGCGAAACGGCCAGTGCACCGCAGGCGAAAAGGGTGGCACCGGGTGGCCTCGGTGGAGACCATCAAGCGCCCTGCCGGGCTCAGGCGGCGGCTTGCAGCGGCGAACAACGGCTGGATGTCGCCGATGTAGATCAAAACGTCCGCGGCGACGATCAGATCGAAGTGCTCTGCGGCCTTGTCGAGAAAGATGACGATATCCTGGCATGCCAGCCGGTCATAGATTTTTTTGCTGCGGGCCTCGGCAAGCATCGCAGGGGAGATGTCGACCCCGGTCAGGCGCCGGGTCCAGGGGCGCAGCACCTCTCCGGTCAGACCGGTACCGCAGCCCAGATCGAGCCCGTTGCGGTAAATGCGCCGGCCGCCGCGCCGCCTGGCCAGCTCCTTGGCCAGACGGGCCGGCACCTTGTAAGCCAAAGGACCGCGCATATGCCGGTCGAAACGGACCGCGTAGCGATCGAAGAGCCGGCGCACATAGGCGTTCGGCGCGCGGGGAGGAGTGTGTCCCTGCAAGGCGCAAAGCAGATAACGGGCCGATGCATGGTGGGGATTGAGCTTCAGGGCGCGAGTCAGTTGACCCGCGGCCTCCTTGCGGCGGCCCAGGGCGTTAAGGGTCGTGCCGAGGCTGTAATATACCGCCGCCTGCCCCGGCAGGTATTTCGTTGCGTGCTGGTAGGCTTGCAGGGCCCGGCCGGCTTCGCCCATCAGCTTGAGGACATCGCCCAGACGCTTCCAGGCGCGGCCGTGATAAGGCCCCAGGCAGGCGGCTTGCTGCAAATGGACGGCGGCTTGCTTAAGGCGGCCCTGGCGGTAAAGCAGTATGCCGATTTCAAAATGGATCTGCCCGTCTCCAGATGCCAGTTCCGCCACCCGGTGCAAGGTCCGGGCCGCTTCATCGATCCGACCCATGCCCAGCAGGGTCAAGGCCCGGTTGCGCAAAGCGGTGCGCGACCCGGGGACCTGCTTCAGAGCCTGATCGTAGGCGGCCACTGCCCGGCGTGGGAAACCGCCGCGATTCAGGGCGTTGCCGAGCCGGATATAGAAGACCGGCGTCCTGCGGCCTTGATGCAAGGACCGGCTTTCGGCCGCCCTGGGGTCCTTTTTCGGGGGCCGGTTCATCGAAAGCGGATGCCTCTATCGTCATCGTGCGCGATGCATCATGACACCATACTTCACGGCCCGAAGCAAGTCTGGACTTGCGGTTCGCCAAGCGCCGTTTTATTACCAATGCATTCGGGCCGAGAGTCCGGGACTGGCGTGAATCCGAACGGTTGACGATTGACATCAATGACCGGATCCCGCAGGGTCGGCACGTTCAGACCGCAAGGGCCATGAGGTAGCCATGAAATTCCGACAAAATGAATCCTGGCGCAAGCGCTGCAGCCCGCCCGAGGCCGTTCTGGCGCGCATCGAACCGGGCATGAGCATTTTCGTGGGCACCGGGGTGGCCGAACCGCGCACCCTGGTTCAGCACCTGATGGCCTCCAGGGCCGACAACCTGCTCGATCTGGAACTGATCCAGCTGGTGAGCCTGGGTGAGGCCATCAGCCTCGAATCGATCCAGTCCCAGAAGTATCGGCTCAAGACCTTTTTTTCCGGCTGGGTGGCCGACGATGCCATCACCGCCGGCCAGGTGGACCTGATTCCGAGCCGCTTTTCGCGCATCCCGCATCTGCTGGCCTCGGGGCGCATCGCGGTGGATGTCGCCTTTGTCCAGATCACCCCTCCGGACGAGGCGGGTTACTGCAGCCTGGGGGTGGCGGTGGACACGGCCCGCCAGGCCATGGAACGCGCCGAGCTGGTGGTGGGCGAGATCAATCCCGAGGTGCCGGTCACCTTCGGCGACACCTTTGTACCCATCGACGAGTTCGATCTTCTCGTGGCAGCGGATCAGCCCCCGTTTTACTTCGACCCCTGGCCGGTGGAGCCGGTCTTCGAGCAGGTGGCCGCCAACGTGGCTTCGGTGGTGGAAGACGGCAGTTGCCTGGCCTTTTCCATCGGTCCGCTTTACGACGCACTGGCCCGCCAACTGGTGCGCCGTCGCCATCTGGGCATACAAACGCCTTTTTTTACCGATGCCTTGATGCATCTGGTGCGCAGCGGCGCGGTGAGCAACCGGCGCAAGGAGGTTTTCCGCGGCAAAAGCGTGGCCAGCTACGCCTTCGGCACCCGGGAACTGATGGCCTGGCTGGATCACAACCCGCTGGTGGAATTTCAGGGGATCGATCGCGTCTTCGATCCGCGTAAAATAGGCCTCAACCGTCAATTCGTGGCCGTTTTTCCCGCCCGCAGGGTGGATCTTTCCGGGCGTATCGCCCTGAATGTGGGCAAGGGCAACGTGGTGGGCCGGCCCGGAGAGATGATGGATTTTTTCAACGGGGCGGAAATGTCTCCAGGCGGCCGGGTGATCTTCGCCCTGCCGAGCCGCAACCGCACAGGTGAGCCGAATATCCGGGTTTCGGTGGAATCCATGCCCAATCAGGTTTCCCTGCGCGAGGCGGTGGACATGGTGGTCACCGAGTGCGGGGTGGCCATGCTGGCCGGGCGCACGGTGCGCGAACGGGCCCAGGCCCTCATCGACATCGCCCACCCGGACGACCGCGCCGGGTTGATCGAGGCGGCCAAGGCGGCCCGGATCATCTACCCTGACCAGATCTACCTGGCCGGCAGCGCGCACCGGTATCCGAGTGAAATCGCCACCGACCATTCCTTCAAAGGCGGGGTGCGGGTCCGCTTTCGCGCCATCCGGCCTTCGGACGAAGAGGAGATGCGCCGCCTTTTTTACCGCTTTTCCGACCAGGCGGTTTACTATCGCTACTTTGCACCCATCAAGACCATGCCCCATTGCCGGATGCAGCAGTACGTGAACATCGACTACGGGCGTGCCCTTTCCCTGGTGGGGCTGGTGGGGTCGCCGGGCCACGGGCGGATCATCGCCGAGGCGCGTTATGTGATGGACGCCGACACCCACTGGGCCGATGTGGCCTTCGTGGTGGACGGCGACCACGAAGGGCTGGGCATCGCCACCTATATGTATCGCATGCTGATCCGGCTGGCCATGCAACGGGGCGTCAAAGGGTTCACCGCCGATGTGCTGGCCAGCAACAAGGCGATGATGAAAGTCTTCGAAAAGGGCGGCTATGCGGTGCAGGCGCACCTGGATGCGGGGGCTTATGCGCTGCGAATTGGCTTTGAAAAGAAGAATGACTAGTCGCGGTCATTCCGGATTGCTAAAGGGGATATCTTGTCCATTTTGCAAAGTTTTCTGGGGCTGATCGCCTTCAGCGCCATCGCCTGGGCCTTGAGCGAGGGCCGGCGCAAGGTGCGCCTGCGGACCATCCTGGCGGGGATTCTGCTGCAGCTGGCGGTGGGTCTGGTATTGATCAAGGTGCCGTTGTTCCAGGATCTTTTCCTGATGCTCAACCGCCTGGTGCTATCTCTCGAAGAGGCCACCCGAGCCGGCACCGCCTTCGTCTTCGGCTACATCGGGGGCGGGGAACTGCCCTTCGATGAAAAGTTTCCCGGCAGCAGCTACATCCTCGGGTTTCAGGGCCTGCCCCTGATCGTTGTGATGAGCGCGTTGTCGGCCCTGCTGTTCCACTGGCGGATTCTGCCCCTGGTGGTGCGCGGTTTTGCCCGGGTCCTGCAAAAGAGCCTGGGGATCGGGGGGACCGAAGGCGTGGCGGTGGCGGCCAATGTTTTTGTCGGTATGGTGGAGGCCCCGTTGCTGGTGCGTCCCTACCTGGCCCACATGACGCGCTCGGAGATATTCACCCTCATGACCAGCGGCATGGCCACCATCGCCGGCACCGTGATGGTTCTGTACGCCAGCATCCTTTCGGATGCGATCCCCGACGTGATGGGCCACATCCTGACGGCCTCGATCATCAGCATGCCCGCTGCGGTGACCATGGCCAAGATCATGATCCCTGAAACCCGTCCCCTGACTCCCGGTGCCCTCACCGACCCGGATCCGGCCCGTTCGAGCATGGACGCCGTTACCCGGGGCACCATCCAGGGTGTGGGGCTGGTCATCAACATCGCAGCCATGCTGGTGGTGCTGGTGGCCCTGGTGCATCTGGTCAATTTGATGCTGGGGCTTTTGCCCGCAGTGGCCGGAGCGCAGCTGAGCCTGCAGCGGATGCTCGGGTGGATCATGGCCCCCCTGGTGTGGCTCATGGGGGTGCCCTGGGCCGAGGCTCCCAGCGCCGCGGTGCTGATGGGCACAAAGACGATTCTCAACGAATTCATCGCCTATCTGGATCTTAGCCGTCTGGCGCCGGGGACCCTAAGCGAACGCAGCACGCTGATCATGACCTATGCCATGTGCGGATTCGCCAACCCGGGCAGTCTGGGGATCATGATCGGCGGGCTGAGCACCATGGCGCCGGAGCGACGGGACGAAATCGTGGCCCTGGGACTGCGCAGCATCGTGGCCGGGACCCTGGCCACCGCCATGACCGGATGCGTGGTGGGCATTCTCTATTGACAAGCTTGCGCTATGAAAAGGAAGCGAGGCGTTTATGACCGCCGAGTTTTGGCGCTGGTGGCAGCATTTGCCTTCCGGCATGAACCCGGTTTTGTTTCAGATCGGCGGCTTTCGCGTGCAGTACTACGGTCTGATGTACCTTCTGGCCTTTGGATGCACCTACCTGCTGGTGCGCCGCCGGCTGCGCACCGAAACACGCTTCGGCCTGAGCCTGGAGCAGGTCCAGGACCTGTTTACGGTCATGATCGTGGGCGTCATCGTGGGCGGCCGGCTCGGATATGTCCTGTTTTACAATCTGCACTATTACCTGCGCCATCCGCTGGAGATTATTCTTCCCTTCCGCCTGGCCGGGGGATTCGAGTTTACCGGGATTGCCGGGATGTCGTTTCACGGCGGACTGATCGCCGTGCTGCTGGGCGTCTGGTTTTACGTCCGGCGCAAGGGGATCGACTACCGCGAAGTGGCCGATCTTTTCGCCCCGGCCGTTCCCCTGGGTTATACCTTCGGCCGTCTGGGCAACTTCATCAACGGAGAGCTGTTCGGGCGCATCACCCAACTGCCGGTGGGGATGTATTTCCCGGCGGCCCCGGAGATGGCGCTGCGCCACCCCTCCCAATTGTACGAAGCCTTCTTCGAGGGGTTGATGCTTTTTGTGGTTTTATGGGGGCTGCGGCGCCGGGTTTCAACCCGGGGCGCCATGCTGGCCTTCTACCTTACCGGCTACGGCGTGGTGCGGTTCTTCATCGAATATTTTCGCGAACCGGATGCCCATCTCGGTTTCGTTTTACTGAGCTTTTCCATGGGACAACTGCTCTGCCTGGGGATGATCGGCGCCGGGGTGGGACTCTATTTTCACTATCGGCGCATGGACCGGCTCTCGGGGGGCGTTTGACGCCCCGGGATTTGTTTATCCCGGTGCTGTATGCGTGCCCGAGGTCCCGGTTGTTGTTCGAAACTCGATGGCTATGGTATGTTGAACCGAAAGTGCCAAGCCATGGGGAACTGACCGGAGGGTTGCTTTGCACCAGTTAAAACACCATCGCGCCGAGTCTCGCCTCGACCTCTCTCCCGCCTGGATAACCGTTATTTTGATCGCCGGGCTGATCATCTTGACCGGGTGCGGCAAGGAGGGGGCCCAGTCTTCGCCACCGGCGGCCGGACGGGCTGAAAGTTTTACTTTTTTCAACCTGGGTCGCAACACGGTGATAGATGACACGATCCGCGGGCGTCTCGAGGGCGAATTGGGGGCCGTGGCGGTGGAACGGCGCGGCATCCTCGATCTGGCCTCGGACGGGCGCCGGCTGCTGGCCGAGCATCTGCCGGTCCTCGACCGGCTCAACCGGCGGCTCAACAAGGACTACCGCGAGCGCGTCGAGCACGATGTGCTCAAGCTGGTGTACCGCTATCCCGGCCGGACCAGCCCGGCCTTTGAAACCGTGCGCCTGGTCTTCGATACCGGCTCCGGTCACCCCCTGCACTTTGAGATCACCGCCAATCAGGCCGGCGCCGAAATCATCGAGGTGCTCAAAGGAAAGTATGGCCCTGCCCAGCAAATCGAGGATGTCACCGGTCCCATACTGCACTGGGAAAAGCAGGGCGACCGTCTGGTGGTCCTGCCGCGGCGCAATCGGTTGGGGCAGCCCGAGTACCTCATCCGCATCTACTTCGTGGCCAACATCGAGACCGTTTTGGTCCGTGAGGCGGACACCGCGGCCAAAGAGCGCGCCAAGAACGCCCGCTCGGCCTTTTGAGTCGAGCGTCACCGAGCCCGGTATCTCCTGGAACGCAACCGGTTGAAATCAAGTATCCTGCGTTTCCCAAACCCAGGTTTCAGCGGCCGATGCCCGGACCGCTCGGTCCCTTTCAAATGCCCACACTTCCCAGCCTTGGGTTTGGGAAACGTAGGAACACGGAATTGGAGCAAACCCTTATCTGACGCGCATCTGTGGCGATGAATGAAATTCAGCGTGTGTCTACAATTTTCGCCCCTTTTTAGGGCCGATTTTCCAGTGAAAGGACCTGCTGCGGAGATTTGATTTTAAGCGCTTTCAGTATGTTGGCAGTTTTCACGGGGATCTCGTTGCGCATAAGCACACGGTAATTTAAATTGAAAAGTTTTGTGACTTGCAGCTTGTCCAGCGACCGGCGAATTCGGTGCCAGGGCAGGCCGCATTCGAGTTCGGCCACCCGCTCGATCATCAGCGCCAGCACACAGATCTTCACATGGGCCTCAATGCGCCGCGAGGCCCAGTGGTACATCGGCATCATCTTGATCTGGGTGCGCTTGAGCGAGCGAAAGCAGCGCTCGATGACCATCAACCCTTTGTACCCGCAGACGGCGTCTTCAAGGCTGATGGTATCGTCGTTGGTTTCCACCACCCATTTGCCATCGTACTTGGCCGCCGCCTTGATGGCCGCCCGGTCGATTCGGACCTGGTTGCCCTTGGTGATGCGCAGATACCGCTTGAAGCGCGCCGAGGCCAACAGCTCGATCGCCCACTGAGCCGTGGCCGATGGGTCCGGGTGCCGATCGAGTTCGGTTTCGAGCATCTGAACGATCGTTTCACGGTGTAGCCGCTGGCGTTTGGCTTCCTTGGGGTTGTAGCACAGGATGTAGCGCTTGCGCCTTTCGCCGTCGCCAACGATGACTTCTTTTGCGTGCAGGTTGTCTCGGATGACGGTGTAGCGGCCGCGTTTGCTCAGCACATCGCGTTTGATTTCGGCCACGCTGGCCATCCGGCAGGCCAGAAGGTACTTGCCGCATGCCCGGGCCAATTCTTCGCGGTTGGTCTGCGAATTCATGCCCGCGTCGGCGACAAACAGGGCCCGGCCCAGATTCCAGCCCCGCAGATCGGTGCGGATCTTTTCGACGGTGGCCACATCGGCCGTGTTGCCCGGCAGCACCCAACTGCGCACCGGGATGCCTTCGCGAGTCACGGCCAGGGCCACGACGACTTGGGGCGACCAAGTGCCTTCCTTGTTGCGGCCAAACTTGCGCATTGTGGCGTTGGCGTGCCGGTCACCGTCATCTTCCTGGTCGACATGGAACGAGGCCGTGGTGGTGTCGTAGAAGATCAGATCCACGGTGAGGTTGAACAGGTTGGCGGTATGAAAAAAGACGTTTTTTTCGATCTCGGCCGCATGTTCGTGAAGCAGATCCATGGCCTCGTACATGTGATCGAGCTTCAGCCCGTCGCATGACGGCAGGTAAACCGTGGACAGCCAGCGATCCCAGACGCCCAGCTTGGATTCAGGCTCACAGAGCCGGTTGGCGGTCATGGCCAATAGGGCCCGTTCGTAGTTGATGCGGACCCCTTTGGCCTTGACGATGTCGGCCAAGGTCTTTCGAAGCCCCAACTGTTCCCAGAGGGTTTCGATAACCAGCGGGCAGCCGAAGGCGAGGGTTTCTTGAATTTTGAGGCTGTCAGCCAGTGCCGAGACCGCCTGGTCGTTTTCGAGCGGATCGGTGACGGTCAGGCCGCAGACCCGTGCGATGGATCGGCACAGGCGCACAAGTTGAGCGCGATCGAGTTGATCGGTGCGCCCGAAGTTGTGGATGATTTTGGCGACCGGCTTGCGGGTTTTGGGATCGCGCTCGTTGTGGGCCAGTTGGAAGTATTCGACCGTTGAGCCGTCCTTATTGGTGCGCTTTGTGATTCGCAGGTACATGCTTACTCACATAGCGTTTGAAATATTTTATGTCAAGGCCTAAACCGCAAATTCGTGTGCCTACAGCATTTGGGCTCAAAAAACGGCTCGATTTTTTGTAACTAATTGTTTTTATTGGGTGCGAATTTGGGAAGAGCCGAATTTCGGAGGTGTTTTTTGCCTACAAATCCCAAACCCAAGCCAGCGCGGCAGCGCTCAGATGGGTCCGTTTAACGCTGCGGGGTGGATCCGACCAGGGCCGGTGCGGGCAGCCGGGCCGCGGCAGCAAAGGAGGAAAAGATGACCAGCGGTCAAAGCGCCATCGCGGTGGGAAGTACGGTCGCTGTCTTGACGTCACTTTTTTCTCCTGAAGTGGTTTCAGGACTTCTTTTGACCGTAAGCGTCGTTATCGCCTGCCTGCTGTTTCTATCCCGGAGGTAGCCTCGAAGCAAAACGGCGTTCGGCCTCATTGTTGATGTCGCGCCAGCAGTTGGAGAATCTGCCGGCGGAACCGGTTCGATTCTCTGCCGGTTCTGTCCCGCGGGCGGGGGATTTCAATATTGACGACGTCCAAAATGCGGGCAGGGCGCCTGGAAAGGATGATAATCCGGTCGCTCAGGAAAACGGCCTCATCCACATTGTGGGTGACGAACACGATGGTTTCCCGCTGGTCGCCCCACACCATTAATAAAAATTCCTGAAGATCGTTCCGTGTTTGGCTGTCCAGAGACCCGAACGGCTCGTCCATGAGAACGATCTGAGGCCGGGTAATCAGGGTGCGGGCAATGGCTACCCGCTGGCGCATGCCGCCTGAAAGCTTGCGGGGATATTCATTTTCGAATCCGCCCAGACCGAAGGCTTCGATATAGCGGTGAACCAACTGCCGGCGCTGCCTGCACGGGACGCCCTGAATTTCAAGGCCTAGGGCAATGTTTTGAAAGGCCGTACGCCAAGGGTAGAGCGCATACTCTTGAAATACCATTCCGACGCGGTGGTCCACACCGGCGATGGGCGTCCCGTTGATGCGCACTTCTCCGGCGGTGGGCGTCTCCAGGCCGGCGATAATGCGCAGCAGGGTCGTTTTGCCGCAGCCGCTCGGACCGATGATGGATAAAAATTCTCCCTCTTTGATTTCAAAGTCGATCGGTTCAAATATCCTTCTCGAATCGTTGCCGGAGCTGTCCGGGTAAACTTTGTCCAGCCCCAAAAGCGTGAGGCTCAGCGCCATTTCACCCACCTCGACTCTGCCCAGCGGATGCTGTGATCGATGAGCAGGCCGATGGCACCGATCACCAGCATGCCGGCGACAATTTCATCGGGGCGCTGAATTTCCCTGGCGGTCATGATCATGTAGCCCAACCCGTATCCTTTTTTGACACCGGTAAACTCTGCCGCCACCAGGGTCATCCAACCGGTCCCGAGTCCGATTCGCAAGCCGGTAACGATGGATGGAATCGCTCCGGGAAGCAGCACCTTGAACAAAATGTCCCGGCAGGAAGCGTTCAACGTTCGGGCCGCATCGATCAGCAGCGGATCGACCCGTTGAACGCCGGAGGTGGTGTTGAGCAAGATGGGAAAAAAGGCCCCCAGAAAGATGATAAAAGACGCTGAATGAATGCCGATTCCGAACCAGAGAATCGCGATGGGAATCCAGGCCAGGGGAGGGATGGGGCGAATGGCTTCAATAACAGGCTCCAAAGATTGCCGCAAAAAACGCGACCATCCCATCAAAACGCCCAGAGGCAGGCCGACCGCCACGGCAACCGCGTAGCCGTAGGCAATCCGAAACAGGCTGTGGAGCACATGCAGATGCAGCGGGTGGCCCGGGGGCATTCCCAACTGAATGAGATCCTGCAGGCCCCTTACAACCGAAAGCGGCGATGGCAGCTTGACAGGCGAAATCAGATGCGTCGAGCAAATCATCTGCCAAAGTCCCAGCACCACTGCCAGGGGGATCCATTGCCGGGCCAATGGCCGAATCGATTTCGCAGCTTTTTTGCCCCCCATGGATGCGGGGGCGCCGTTTGTGTTCATGCCAGAAGACATCGAATCCCGGTAATGGCTTCGTGCCTGAAATCAAATGCCTGCATTGTCTTTCCATTCATCGTCAGGGACACCACCGGTTCTGCCTTCACGGTGCCCACACGGCGCGCAGTGATTTCGTGATCTTTAAAGACATTAATGATTTCAGATGTGTTTTGCGGTGCTGCGGCTAGAACGAAACCGAAGCTCTGGAAACAGTGCAGCCAGTGCGCCAGCCCGAGGGAGCCGGGCCGGGGAAGCGCATCCAGATCGATGACGGCGCCCTTGTTGGAATTTTCCATCATGATGGCCATGGTGCCGACGATACCGGCATTGCTGATGTCTTTGGCGGCAACCGCCAGCTTTTTTTCGGCAATTTCCGGCATGCTCTCAAGCCGGTGGCATAACTGTTCGCTTGTTTTGCCCGAATTGGCATCCCAGCTCGTCACCGAGCGGCAGCCCAACCGGCCTTCGAGATCGACGGCCAGGATAAGATCATCGCCGGCCGCCGCCAGGTGGCTGCGCAGCAGCTTGCGGGCAAAGCCCAATATCGCGACGCTCAGGGCGGGGGTTTCCACGGACGCATCGGGATGCAAATGCCCCCCGACCATGGGCACGCGCAGCTTATGGCATCCCTTTTCGATCCCCTTGACAATATCCTGGCGCTGAACCGGATGACCGCTGGCCAGAACGTTGACCAACGCCAGCGGACGCCCGCCCATCGAATAGATATCGTTGACCGTCACCATGACCGACGCCTTTCCGGCTGCATACGGCTCGTTGATCAAAAGTTCGGTCATGAGCCCGTCTGCGGCCAGCAGCAGATAGCCGTCCTGCCAGGGAATGGCAGCGGCGTCGTCTCCGTAGCTGGGAAGCTGTTTTCCGTAAACCTGGGTGGATTGGAGCTGCTCGACAACCCCAAGGATCGGCTTTTTCCGCAACAAACCGACGTAACTGCGAATCGAAGCGACAATATCACCGATACGTTCCAAGAAATAAACCTCCCTTTGAATCGTGTGAACTTTTCAAGGTGCCCGGTCAATGCCGGTGATGGCGCAGGGCACGTCACCGCTTGCCGGGCAGCCGGTCCAGATCGGCTTCCATGGCTTGATGGAGCGCGCCCAGATGAAGCGCCGGCGCCCCCACCGGCCGCCAGCCGAGCCGGATAAAAAAGGAGACGTTGCGCATCTGGATCTGGGCGGTAAACTTCCGGCAGCCGTGCCGCTTGACACGTTTCATGGCCTCACGGACCAAAAGCGCCCCGGCATGATAGGACCGGTGGCCCTTTTCCACGGCCAGGCGCCCGCCGACCCAGTGTCCATCACCGTTGACCGGATACACCCGCACCGTCCCGATTACCCGGCCGTCCTGCTCGCAGACCAGATGCGTGCTGCACGGATCGTTTTCATCGATGTCGCTGCCGGTAAAAAGAGCCTGTTCCTTGACAAACACCTCTTGCCGGATGGAAAAGGCCCGGTCCATCTCTTCCGGTGTCCGGGCGATATGACAATTGAGCCGCGCGGCGGGCTGCTCGTAAAACGGCAGCGCCGAACAGGCCCCGCAACGGACGCAGCCGGCCCGGTGCCGTCCGGCAGAAAGCCCGGTTTTTTTCAGGATATCCACCACCTGCGCGTAGATCCGGTCCATGACCGCTGGCGGCGGCGGCCGGCATCCCGCCATCCGGGAGCCGGGCGTCGGCCGTAGCGGTACCACAAAAGGGTACACCCCCAGATCCGCCATCACCTCGCTTCCTGCCACCACCGACTCCGGGGATTCTCCCAGCCCCACAATGAGAAAGCTGCTCACCTGGTTCGGGCCGAACACCGAAACGGCCTTTTGCCAGGCCGCCCTGTAGCGAGCTTGGCCGAGTGCGGCCTTTGCCGGCGCCACTTGCCGGAGCACTGCGGGATCGAAGCTTTCCAGATGAATGCCGGCAGTGTCGACCCCGCTGTCGCACAGCGCCTGGATCCATCCCAGGTCCCGGGGCGGTGCAAACTGGACATGCACCGGCAAATCGACCGCGTCCCGCACGGCGCGCGCGCAATCGGCCAGGTGTTGCAGTTCGCCATCTGCGCCCGCGGTGCCGGAGGTCAGCACGATATGACAGATCCCCTCTTTGGCGGCAGAAATGGCCACCTCAGCCAGTTGCGCCGGGGTTTTCCGGGCAACGGTACCCCCCCCTGCCAAAGAAACGCCGGTGGCACAGAATCGGCACTGCCGGGGGGTTCCCCAATAAACGCAGTCCTGAATAACGGTGGAGGCCAGGCAGGATTTGCCGTGAAGCAGGGCGATCTTTGAATACAAAACGCCGTCGCCGGTTTTCCGGTCGTAGAATTCAGGCCGGTCAACGGCGGTAACCGGGCAAATGAATCGATTGCCCCGGTAAAGGCCGAGTCCGTCTCGGTCCCACTGAAGCCGGTAAGGAGAACCGGCAACGTAGTGGGCATGCATCGGCACATTGACGGCAACGCCGTTAAAGAGCAGGGAACGGCCCTCTGCCGGTCCGGCACCGCCGTTGCGCGACATGCCGCAAGACAGCCCATTCGGAGGGTGAACCCCCAGGCTTTGTATGTCGACAATTAACTTCTTCATCGAGAGCCTCTCCAAACGGCTACGCCCGTCTCAGGCCCCCCTGGCCGGAGGCTTGCGCCCCCGGCCGAATGCAATTTGGGCGATCAGATTCGCTGCGATCCGATAGGTCTGATCCGATCCTCCCGCACGGCGGGGATTGAATTCACACACGTCCATGCCCGCCAGCGCGATCCCGTTTTCCAGGCATTGGCACAACGCGTCGCCCAGCCGGTAGATCTGTTTTTCGGAGATCCCCCGCCGGTTGCGGAATCGAACGCCCTCCAGGGCATTGCCGGCCCCGATATCCATGTCGATGGAGATATACACATAGGGCGTATCGATTCGCTGCATCAAACGGTAGAACTTGGAAGGTTGAAGTGTCAAATCTTTTTTGGTAACCACTCCAACTCCACTGCGCTGCAGCCGGGAAAAGGCGGCCACATAGCGGGCCATCCGATCGTCTTTAATGCGCGCTGTTTTTTTGTCTGGATGGTCGCCAACCCCGACAAGATAGAGATTTCGCGGGGCGACACGCTTTTCCGCCAGCAGATGATGGACAAAGCTGCTCGCGTGATAAGCGTCTGTTCGATTGTACAGGAGGGGATCGGCCGGATCGTAGCGAGAATGCGGATTGGTGTCCATGTCGTAGCCAACCGCCCCGGCAAGGACACCTGTCGGTATCGCATCGGTGTGGCTGTCGATCACCACCAAAGAAAGACGATCTGCACCGAAGCGTTCGACCAATGCGTTATACACGCCGCCGGTCAACGAATGGTCCACCCCGATCAGGCAGGGAATGTTGGGCAGAATTTCAGCGGCGACGACTTCCTGGAGCGATTCGGCGAAACGACGGCAACCGTCTCCGTCGATGAATCTGACCATTGCCTCAGGAGTGACCTGCGCCGTGGATGCCAATGAGGGCATGGGGCGCAGCCAGTCAGGAACGGGCAAGGAGCCCATCGATTCCCAAAGCGGCTCCGGGATCTCTCGGGAGATCAGGCTCATCACGGCTTCGTACGGATCGTCACCGAAACCGGGCGGAAGCCGTCCTTGTTTTTTTTCAAGAAAGGCCTCGTGCTGTTCGTCGCTGTCCAGCGGGCATCCCAGAAAAACGATGCGGGGTCGGGCGGTTGTCATGGGGGAATGTCCTCCAGTCCCGAATGTCGAAAGAGGACCGACGTCTCGTTCATATCGCCCTTTTGAAGGCCTTGCCAGATCCGCCTTTTTATTTCAAGTGTTTCTTCACCTGCCGGATTCGCCGATGAAACAACGGCTGATAAACGAACCAGAAAAGGGCCAGCCAGAGCAGCAGCAGGCCGTTTTGCCAGGGATGGCCCTCGAACAAGCGCCGGATCACCCAGATGCCGCCGAACACGGCCACGATTCCGGCGAGGGTGTAAGGCAGACCTGCCTTCAGCAGCACGATAAAGTTTCTCCGGATGTTCTGTTTTACGGTTGCCATGCGCTCGGTGTCCCCGGCGTTTCGCCCCTGCCCTTTGCCGTGTCGAAAAAGTGCAGGGGCGTTGCCGCAAGCTGGCCCTCAGGCCAAGTTGGTTCCTGCTGTTATTTCGCTTCCTTTACGGTGTAATGTTCCAGGCTGAAGTAGAGCACGGTACCGATAATCAGGGCCATGGTCGGGCCGGACCAGAAGGGACTGCCCCATAGCTTGACATAATTGCCCGAAACCAAAACAGCCCCCATGATGCCGGCGATGCCGCGCTGGACGTTGGTCTCACACATGGCAAAGGCGATGTAGATGCACAGATAGCCTTGAATGATCAGGGTTAGACCGAAACCGATGAGTTTTGCCGGCAAGATGATCTGGACGACGGGATGAAAAATCATGGCAAACCCCATGGCCCAGAAAAAAGAGGTGGCCCCGCCCCAGTAAGAAGGCTCCTGCTCGGGGGTTGCAAGTTTGTAGCGATTCACGATCAATGCCTGGGCGCCGGTCCATTGCGGGCCGCACAGCGGAAGATAGGGCGTAAAAAAGCCCTCCACCAGGTTGCGCACCGCTGTGACGATATGGTTCCGGGAGGGGCTGAACGGAATTTTTTCGTCGGCACGGGCCTTTTCAGCCTCATCGATCATGGCTTCGAGTACCAAAATATCGCCGAAAGCCAAAATATAGGCGACCACGGCCGGGGAGATGGCAGCCACCCATGTCGACAGGGGCGGCATGCCGACGCCCAGCACACTGAAAGAGGTGATCATTTTTCCAAATGGAATATCGATAATAAAGCGGTCGAACACCTGGACCGGAGGTGCGATTTCTCCGGTGAACAGCCCGAGCAGGTAGCCGAAAACGAATCCGGGGGCGATGCCGAATCCTGCGGCCCAGGCGAACCAGCCGTGTTTTTTGCGATACTCCATGCCGCGGATAGAAAAAAGCATAAAGAAACTAAATAGCGCAGCAAACAAAAAGGAGATCGGCATTTCTCCGACAAAGGGCTGGCCCGGGTCGAAGATCCGCATCAAGGATGCAAATCCCGCCCCCAGCAGAATCCCGGCCCGCATGGATATCGGAAAATGCTTGATCACCAGCTTGATGATTCCGGTAACCCCCAGCACCATGAAAATAAGACCCAGCAGCACCTGCAGGGCGATCATCGCCTGGATGCGTTCCGGTCCCGCCTGGAAATCTCCCAGAAAAGTAATGTACAGGGGGATTCCAGCCGTAATCCATCCGCTGATGGCGGGGTCTCCGAAGGACAGATGCAGCAGATAGAGGAAATTGTTGATTACCACCATCAGGACGGCAACCTCGATGGGAATTCCCATGACCTGGGTCATGGCAGCGGTGATGCCGAGAGGAACGCAGCACAGGATGATCCCCTGGATGAAATCCTGATACTCGAAACGGTAGTGAACGAAGGGAATGCGCAGTTTCAATGCCCCGGCACTGTATGGCTGCTCCTCCCCGTATTGTCGAGTGATCGCCATGCTCATCCTCCATAGTCATCTGACTTTTAGCAATTGAGGTCCGAACAGAGGAATAAACGCCGTTCATTTAAAACCGCCTTTTTCACCGGCAACCCTGGTTACCCTGTCTCCTGCTTTTCAGGTTTGCTTCCCGGGATAAATTCGAAAGGGGGCGTTTTTCAGCAATCGCGTCAATCGGGCCCCCCTTCGAATCTTATCGGTGTAAGACAGCGGTATCAGGTTGCCATATCGATCAGCTCGACAAGATCATAGAGCTTCATCGGGCTTTGGATCCGTTTGGAGCCCTGGTTGAGGTTGTAATGACAGAACGGACAGATGGAGACCATCTGTTCGGCGCCGGTGCTCAGGCCTTCCTCGATGCGCAGGCTGGCGTTTTTGGCCGCCCAGTCCGGAAACCCGGTCATGCAGCCGCCGCCGCCGCCGCAGCAGTAGGAATTGTCACGGTTGCGCGGCATCTCGTACAGCTCGATTCCCGGTATGGCTTTGAGCATGTCGCGGGGCAGTTCATAAAGGCAGTCGCTCCGGTCTTGCCCCAGGTAGGAACCGGCCCACTGGACGCTGCCGTCTTCGTCGATTTTATAGTGGGTCAGGTGGCGGCCGGTATGGCAGGGGTCGTGATAGGTCACCTTCCAGGGCACTTCCTTGGTGAACTGGAGTTCGCCCTTTTCCCACAGATCGTAGAGAAAGTCGACCGTGTGGATGATCTTCATATCCCCGATCATCTCTTCATACTGGTCCGACATGCTGTAGTCTTTTTTGAACGCCCGGTAGCACCCGGCACAGGAGGTCACGATCGTTTTGACCCCTTTTTCCTCTCTTAGCTTTTTAAACAGTTCAAGGTTGTGGCTTGCCACACGCTTGAAAGCGTTGTGGTCTCCCAGGCGCATGGCCGTCGATCCGCAGCAGACCTCGTTTTCTCCGAGAATCCCGAAATCGAGGCCCAGTTTTTGGAAAATCGAGGCCGTTGCCACCGGCAGGTTGCGTACCGGCAGGTTGAAGGCACCGGTGCATCCGACATAATAAAGGATCGGCGCCCCCTTTTTCATGATGTCTTTGACCGGGTTGCCCGCTTTTTTAAGGGAACGGGTCCAGTCGGTTCGAACCCGGCGGGGCCCCTGGTAGGGATTATCGAAGCTGGCCATTGATTGTGCGATCACCTTCTGGCTCGGCATGGGGCCGGCGCCGTCATCGAAGGCTTTTCTGCGCATGGCCTCGATAATCTCCGGGATGAACGGCTTGTGGTCCAGTTCGCATTGGTTCTGGCAGCCACCGCAAACCGTGCACTTGTAAATGGCGTCGACAAACTCCGGGGTCCAGGGCAGTTCACCGTCGAGGATGCCCCGGGCAAACGCCATCTTCCCTTTGGAGGCGAAATTGCCGTCGAAGCCGAATTCGACTCCGGCCGGGCAGATTTCGCCAAATGTCGGCGGCGGGCCGTAAGTGTATGCGGCTTTGCAGTTACCGCAGGCCGTGCACCGCCAGATCTTCTCTTCCAGGTCCTCCAGTTGGGGAATGTTCCAGTTCATTTTTCAGCCTCCATTTACCTATTGATGTGTAAGTGCCGTCAATCAGGAAAATGGTTGTCAAATAGCTGTCCAGGATACCTGATAGGAGATGTCGCCGTCGTCGCTGGAGCGGGAGCTGTTCCTGGATGCTTTGTTCTTCAGGCCGTCATTGTCTGTTATTTTGCGGTAAACTGAGGTGCCCGATTGTACTCGAACTGGTACTTCGGATCTTTCAAATAGGGGCACTCATCACCGCAAGTCTTGCTGTTGACACACTTGATTTTGTGCGTCCCATCCTCCTGGGTTACGATATAGAAATTGACATGTCTGATCGGGCAGGATTTGCGTTTCTTTTGGCTCATCTTTTTTCCTTTTGTTTTTTCCTGCGCGGCCAGCCCGAGCCGGTCGACATGCAGCGATATGGGGTGACGGATCCGCTGCCGGGAGATATTCTCGAACCTGCCCCAGCCAATTCGCAGTTGCGCTTGGCGGCAATTTTACCCCGCAGCGCGATCCGCCACCGGCATCGGCATTGCGGCAGCGGCCCTTTCTGGACCGCCGCCGGCAGTTACAGTGACGATAGCTGGGGCAACCGCTTGTTTTTCAGTTTTTTGACGACGCGCAGCATTGCCCGCGGCACGTCGGCCATCAGATCCGCCGACTGTGCTGCCCCGGTCTCGTAGAAGGCGATCAGCCGCTCTTCCACGCCGATGGCCTTGGCGATGGCGTCTTTGTAGCTCAGACCGTCGCTTAACTGCGTATCCAGCACGAAATCGTCGGATTCCAGGTTGAAGGCATAACAGCCTTCCAGGGCATCGGAGATCACCGAACGATAGGAGAACATAATATCGCTGTTGAACCGCTTGTTCTCCTTGATAAAGGTCTTCAACACCTCCTCGTTCTTGCCGTACTTTTCCAAGATCGCTTCATAGAAGGCCGTCGCCTGTTTTTGAAGCGTTTCCATGTAGGTTAGGGTTTCGGAAGCGGTTTGCATTCTCATCGATAGTTCTCCTTGCTGATTATATCCATCTGTGGATGCAGACTTTGCTTTCGGTGAAAAAACGAATCGCCTCCTGGCCCTGCGTGTGATTGACGCCGTAAAACGAGCCTTTCATACCGCTGAAGGGGAACCAGGCCATGGGTGCCACAATGCCGATGTTGATTCCCACATCACCGCATTCCACCTCATAGCTGAACTGGCGCGCATTTTTCCCGCTGCTGGTAAAAATGGCGGTTGAATTGTGGTACGGGTTTTCGTTGACGATTTCGATCGCCTCCTCCAGGGTCTTGGTCCTCATGATGCCCATCGTGGGGCCGAAGATTTCGTCGCGCACCAGATTGCTGCTGCGGTCGACGTTGTCCATGATCGTCGGGCCGATAAAGCAGGTGTCCGGATAGTCACCTGTAATGTCCATTTTGGTCCGGCCGTCGAGCAGCATTTTGGCGCCGTCTTTCAGACCGGCCTCGATTTTTGCCAGGATGGTTTCCTTTTTCCGGATGTCGCGGAGCGGTCCCATTTGTACGGATTCATCCAGGCCGTTGCCGATCACGATGTTTTTGGCCGTCGCCACGCAGGCATCGACGAATTCCTGGTAGAATCCGTTGTCTTCTCCGACGATGCACAGCGTCTGGCCGGCCAGGCAGCGCTGCCCGGCGTTTCCGAAAAAGGAGGTCATCAAACCGGGAATGGAGCGTTTTATGTTGCAGTCGGGCATGATGACCATGATGTTGGCCGCGCCGCCCTGGGCGATGCAGCGTTTGCCGGTCTGCCCGCAGCCGGGGTAGATAACGTCACGGGCCACCGGCGTGGAGCCGACGAAGGTAATCCCTTCGAGTTTCTCGTTGTCCAGCATGCCCTTGACGACGGTGCGCCCGCCGTTGACCGTATTCCAGACTCCCGGCGGGAAACCGGCCTCGTCGATCAGCTCCATGACTTTCAGTTGGCTGAAGGGCACCTCACTGGAGGGCTTGACCACTACGGTGTTGCCTGTCGCCACGGCGTATGGCGCAGACCAGAGGGGAATCATGAAAGGAAAGTTGAAGGGGCCGATGATACCGAAGGCCCCCACCGGCACCCTCATGAGGTATTCATCGATGCCCGAGGCGATGTCTTCGGAACTGGTTCCCATCATCAGGCTCGGGATACCGCAGGCCACTTCCACATTTTCGATGCCCCGGCGGGATTCACCACGGGATTCATCGATGGTTTTCCCGTGCTCCTGCGTCTGGATACGGCTGATTTCCTCGAAGTTTTCCTCCAGCAGGTTCAGCAGCCGGTACAGGTAGCGGGCCCTGGCCACAGGCGGCGTCCGGCGCCATTCGATCTGGGCTTCTTTGGCCGCGGCCACGGCCTCGTTGATCTCCTCTTCCGTGGAGATGCCGACGTACCCGATGACCTCGTTGTTTACCGGATTGACGACCTCGACGGTTTCGCCCTTGGATTCCACCCATTCGCCGTCGACGTAGTTTTTGACCAACGGCTTGCCTTTGATCGGTTCTTCTAACAGTGCCATTTCGCGTTACTCCTTATCTGCTTGAGGTGAGATGCCCCGGATTTTCCTGTCACCAATCCGGGAGGGGTGATCGTACACCGGCATGTTCCGGCGTCCTTGACTGCACCGGTTTCCAACTTACTGCAACGCACGCCCGGCCAGGTTGTCCCGGGCCGCCGGGGCGGCCCCAAACCACCACCGAACGCCGCCCCGTGCGGGGGTGGCCGGCGCGCGGTTATATCGCTAGTTTGCCCGGATTCATGATGTCGTTGGGATCCAGCATCTGCTTCACCCGTCGCAGCAGATCGATATACCCGGGATGCGCACGCCTGTTGATCTCGAGGCCGAAATCGACCGGTGGCTTGTAGGGAATGCCCCCGTTGTCCAGGTCGACTTTCAGACATTCGACGATGGCACGGCGCGCCTTTTCAGTGGCTTCCGGATCCTTCTTCGGAAACGGAATCATCACCCGCAGCATTCCATAGTGAACGCCGCGGTAGTTGGTCACCCGGGTTGCCGGAGAAAGGTTTTGAGCGGTGAGAATTCTTTTCCATTCGTTGTAGACGGGAGCCCACTTGTTCAGGGGGGTGAACGTCCCCGGCCAGGAGATGCCGCCGCCGGCCATTTTGGTGTAGTTCTTCGTCGAGCCGACGATCTGGCTCGGCAGTTGGGTCCTTGCCCTGAGTGCCTCTTCCGGATAGACCGCCTTTTTCACAGAGGTGCCTCTCTTTTGCTCCTCTTCGACGACAGCCTCCCAGATTTCTTCCCGAGCCTCCTTTTCTTTCTCTGTCCAGGAAAAGGTGGTGCCGAAGCTGACCCACTCCGGTTCTCCCTGAGGCTTGGGTATGTATGGATAAGGAATGGGCACCTGGGAAAGCCACCAGGAAACGCCGGTGAGATCATCGCAGATTTCGTAATTGCCGAGGTTGCGCATATAGGCGGCCATGTCTTCGATGTTCTCTGCTGAAACGGTGAACACCTTGAGCACCGGCGGGATGGGATGGACCCGCACTCCGATTTTGGTCACGATCCCCGTGGTGCCCAGCCAACCGGGGAAAAGACCGTCCACCCGGGGCAGGGGCAGGCAGCTATGCCAACTGTCTTCCTGGATGGCACAGCTTCCAGCGCGGATAAGGGTCCCGTCAGGCAGGACTGCCTCGATGCTGGTGATCTCTTCGCTGTTCAGGCCGTAGCGGCCGCTGAGCCCGCCGATGCCGTGGCAGATGGCATTTGAAGAAACAGAGGATGAAGGCGGTCCGACGGGCCAGCTCCAGCGCAGCTTGTGTTCGTAAAGCGCTGCGGCGAGTTTGGCGTGGGAGACCCCGGGTTCGATGACGGCGTAATGCGACTCGGTGTCGATGCGGATGATTTTGTTCATCCGCTTCAGGTCCATCAGAATGCCGCCCCGCTCGGGAATGCAAAGGCCGCCGATATTGC
Organism: Desulfobacterales bacterium; assembly: GCA_963668645.2. Taxonomy (GTDB): domain Bacteria; phylum Desulfobacterota; class Desulfobacteria; order Desulfobacterales; family UBA2174; genus UBA2174. The sequence goes on along the minus strand of CAXXWC010000010.1, from coordinate 309,671 downwards.
TCCCCGCCGTAAAGGGGACCACAGGAATCTTTTCGCGGTTGGCAAAGCGCATGATTCCCTGGACCTGCTCGACGGTGGTCGGCATGACGACGAAATCGGGATTTTTCCGTTTGACGAAACTCAGATCGTAGGAATAAGCGTAGCGGATGTGCTTGTGATCCGTGGCGTTTTTTTCGCCGACAATGTTTTTCAACGCCTGGATTGTGGGGAGAGCCTCTTTCTGGGATGTTACTGCCTCGTTCATGGCACATTCCTCCATTCTTTGGACAGCCTTTGGGGTTACGTCCTCTGCCCGGGGCGCTTTTTACAGCGCACAACATCACCCCGAGACAGCATCCGCCTGTGTCATTTCCCCCGAAATGGTCCGTAGAACGGATTTAATGCCCTTAAATCGTCTATTCCGCAGAGCTCAAATATCGGATTGTGCGGTGGAGACTAGATCGGCAGCAAAAGCCGGTGCCATATCTCCATTCGAATAGTCCAGCGTCACCTCCACTTCCTTGATGTGTTTGCGCATTGCTTGTTGGGCGCCTTCGGGATCACGGGCTTTCAACGCCCCGACAATCTCCAGGTGCGCCTCGTAGACCTCGAAAAAAAATGAGCGTGGAATGGTCTTCCGGGCCTTTTTGATGTGCGCCACCGCCGCCTTCATTGAATCAACGACGAAAACGATCACTGGATTGCCAGTTAATTCAGATAGCTTGTGGTGGAAGGTATTGTCAAGCTCGTAGAAGAATTCGTCCTTGTCCAATTCGTTTTTGGTGCGCACCAAAAGGTCGTCGAGTTCTGCCACATCCTTGTCGGTGATTTTTTGGGCAGCGATTTTGGCGACCGAAGGTTCGATCATCAGCCGAAGCTGGGTAAAGTCTTTGATGTGAGGGTCTTGGAAGAAAAGGTAGTTGTACAGATGCTCCTGGACGGTTTTGCCGTCGATCTCGCAGACAAAAGCCCCCCCCTGAACCCCCTGGCGGACGGTGATCATGCCAAGGGTCTCCAAAATCCGAATGGCTTCCCTCAGCATGGACTTGCTCACGCCGAGTTTCTCTGACAGATCCTTTTCAGATGGCAGCCGCTGACCCGGCGCCAGTTTTCCCCCTATGATCAGATCGCGAATCTGGTGGGCAACACTCTGTGAAACTCGAATGGTTTTAATCGTTTTGAACATCGTAATCCTTTCAACAACCGACGCTGAACATACAATTTATTCTTAGTCCAGGCGGCCGGCCCTGTCAAGTGAAAATTTATAAACTTTATAAACATCGGATGTTTAAACTTTTTGAAAATTTATTCTTGACAATATTTTTCATTGTTTGCTAAGGACAATTTCGTCAGCCCCCGAAATATGAAAATTAAATTGATCGATTCCGTAGTGTTGTTGGCAAGTCAAAGGACCAATGAGCCGGCAGAGGGCCCGGGCAGAAACAGCGCTGACAGCCTGTCAGAGACAGCTCTTTCTCTGCGGCCGCCGCGCCGCTTCGGAAATGGATCCTCCAGTTTCAGGTTCCTCTGCTCCAGGTCCGGGTCCGACTGTTTCATCTGCTCCGAATGCAGTGAACCATGAAGGGATCGAATTATGGGAATTCAGATTGATGCGATCGCCTGCACAAGTTGTATGGCCTGTGAAATGGCCTGCGGATTCCACCGGGACGATGGGTTCACATTTCTGTCGTCGTGCATCGTCGCCTACCGCGCTCGCGAAAAAACCGACTATTTTGGTGTCATGCTCAAAGAGGAGGAAAATCTGGTCATCGCCCGGCCGGAAGGAGTGGAAATCAATCGAATCGGAGAGGAAAGCGATTCCGAAAATGAGGGAGACGCTTCTGCCAAACCCATGCTGCTAAGAGAGGGTTGTGACCTCTGTCAAGATCTGGACACAGGCCCTCTGTGCGTGAGTGTTTGCCCGGTGGGGGCCGTTAGCTACACAGCATAACAAGGAGGCCGCAAATGGAGTACCTTTCCACGGAGAAGATCCTTCTGGTCGATTTGGCCGCCGGGCAAACCGAAGAGGTTGAACTCGACACCGATCTGGTTGAAAAAAAGATCGGCGGGGCAGCCATCGGCAAACATCTTTATGACACATACGCAGACGATGAACCGATTGTCGTGGGCACCGGGCTGCTGACCGGGACCCTCTGCCCGGCCTCGGCTGCCTCAGTCATCACCGCCAAAAGCCCCCGCAGCGGGCGATTGGCCCATTGTCCGATAACCTACAAGGTCGGCATCGAAATCAAATATTCCGGATTTGATTTTATCGTTGTGCGGGGTTCTGCCGCCAGCCCGGTATACCTCTGGATTCACGACGGTGTGGCCGATATCGTGGACGCTGGCGAGATCTGGGGAAAAAATGTCTGGGAAAGCACAGACGCCCTGAGAAAAAAGGTCGGCGACGATCTGCTTCAGACCATGATGATCGGACCGGCCGGCGAGAACAAATCGGATTTTGCACAGGTTTGCTACAACCACTGGAGCAGTCCGGACCGGTTTGGCATCGGGAAATGTTTCGGGGCCAAAAACCTGAAAGGGCTTGCGTTCCGCGGCATGGGGCTTATCGAAGTCGCTGACTCCGTGCGTTTTGCCGAACGCTCTATGGAAATTCTCGAAGCCATAAAGGCAGATGGCGTGGCGGCAAACCAGGGTCTTGGCGCGGTTGCCGCCGGCATCGGCGATGCCGATCTGGAAAAATGGATGGCACCGGTGGTGCACCGAAACAGCTCCGACTATTTTACCCCCTGCGCCACCAACACCTTTTTATATCTGGATGAGGACCCTTCCCGTTTAGAGGAAACAACGATTGCCGAACCGGGCGTGCTGGTCAGCGACCTTCCGGCCCTATGGGCACTGAAGGCCGCCGGACTTGACGCTGCCGGGGCGGGCCAGATTCTCAGGGCTTGTGCAAAACAGGGCGTGGACCCCGAAGCTGTCGCCGTTCTCAGCGCCCAGGCCGGCAAAACAGACGTTGCATCGATTCTGGACGGCATCGCCTCGCTCAGTGGTGAGATTGCCCTGGCCGGATCCGGCGTATTCAGCCCGTGGGCCCCGCGCCAACCGATCTTCGGCCAATTCGACCTGCAAGACGATGATTCGGCTGTCACAGCATGGTGGGAGCGTCGCCAGGCCATCGCAGCCGTTTTCGGAATCCAGCCGCTGTTTATTCTCATGAGCCCCCAGTTGAGCGAAGAGAATTTGCTGGATCTGGCGAGCATCGGTACGGGGATCGAGTTTTCTCAGGAAATGTTGGATGCGGTCGTTTCCGATCTGATCCAGAATACCTGATGCCCCGAAAGTCGATATCGGCTCCCGGCCGGGAGCCCCCTGGGGGCAGTGATGCAGCATCGCAATTGTACCCATCAGGATCGGCGTATCGGAAAAAAAGCGGATCTGTCCTGCCAAAGATTGCCGCCGGCAATCGAACGGGCATTGCCGGCGGATAATCGGCCCCCAAATCCACGAATCGGCATCTATGCCGGCCGGGGGACTTCCCATTCCTGGCTTTGGTTTATTGATCTTTTCGAGCGCTTCGGGCTGCACGCGGTCCGGTGCCTGGACGAGGAGATGGTCTGTGCAAACGTTTTGCACGACCTGGACGTATTGGCCGTTTCCGGCGGAGATACGTTTGCCGTCGCCCGGGGACTGGGCCCGGCCGGGGCTGGGGCCATCGCCGATTTTGTAAATGCCGGCGGTGTATACATCGGAGTTTGCGCCGGGGCTTACCTGCCGATGACCTCGTCCAAACCCGATTTGAACCATTTTAACTTTACGCGGGTTAAAATCGCCAACCTGGCCAAGCACCTGCCCCCCGCCGAGCGGCTTGCCCACAAGTATTGCACGCCGTATGGCTGCCAGTACGTCTACCATCCCGTGCGGGAGGCGGTGACGCTGACAGGCATTTCCCCCTTTTGCGGGCCCTTGCCGTTTACGGCGCCTTTATACGGCGGGCCGGCGATGATTCCGGAAGATCCCGGTTGGACCCTGGCCACCTATGCCGGATTTAGCGACAAAACCCAATACCTGATAAGCCCCGGCCGGGCCCGGGAGGTCCTGGTGGGGCGCGCGGCAGTACTCCGGATTCCCCGGGGAAGAGGCGTTTTCTATCTGTTCGGTCCCCATTTTGAACATCCTCGATTTCCACTGCCCAACCAACTGATGATGGACGCAATCCTCCGGGATGCCCCGCAGGCAGGGGCCAACCCGGATCGATTCGCCTCCCCGCCACTGCAAACCATCGAAAAGGTGCCGGCCGGCCCCCTGCTGCACGAGCTGAAACGGCATCTTAGCAATGCGCGTATTGTCGCGGTCGGCCTTGAGCTGATGCCGTTGCAGTGGCAAATCGGCGCCAAAGTCTACGATCCACAGAAAATTCGGGTCTTTCTGGAGGCCATCTGGAAGCGTCTGAGGCCGTTGTCCAAACTGCCGGCCGCCTGCTTGCAGAAAGGGGAAGGCGAAACGATGTGCCGCACGGCTGCCGAGGTGGCCGATTTGATGCGGGAGATGAAAAGCGCCGTCGAGCGGCGGCAGGAGACCGCCCGCATCGCGGAACAGATTTTGGACAGCCTGCGCCGGCTGTCCAGGGTGTTTTTCGATTCTTATTTCCGAACCCGAAACCGGCAGGAGGGGCGCCGGGATCGTCGAGGCCGAGAAGCCGCGATAGCGAACGTTGTTTAAATAACGCAAGCAGGAGAGTGAATTGGAGCCGAATCGTTTTAGATATGACACCAGGGGCTTTCCAGGTGCAGGGTATCGGCAGCCGGGCATCGGAGCCCTTTCCGTTTTGCTGCTGGGGCTGATGCTGCTGGCCGCAGGAAGCGTATGGGCAAAAGAAAACACCGCCCCCCTGGAAAAAGCGGGCTGGTTTGTCAACATGCACCGATTTTCGCAAGGGGCCCATACCGGTATCTCGTGCGCCCAATGTCACGGCACCATGACCGAAAAGGGACAGTCCCATCCAGACTTTGATGACATGAAAAAGCTTCAGCGGGACACCCGCAAGATGTTTGATTACGGCCGGTGCAAAAGTTGCCATAGTGCCGCCCATAGCCGTGCCGGCCAAGGCGCTCACGCCGAGGCACTGGCAAAAGAAAATAAAGAAGGGGTGGCCGTTGATTCGAAAACCGGCGAACCACGCCCCGCACCCCAATGCGGGGATTGCCACGCCAGCCACTACGATCGGTCCCACCTGTCGCGCAACGATTTGGGACGGTTGATGGTGGGCCGTTGCGGTAGCTGCCACCCGCAGCAACTACAAACCTACCTGGAAAATTACCACGGAAAGGCCGCCGTCTATCTCGACCACGAGCGGGCGGCCCTTTGTTCGGACTGCCACGGGGCGCATGCCACCAGAAGTCTTAAAACCGATGAAAAGCAACTGCTGTCCACCTGCCGGTCATGTCATCCCGAAGCCGGTCCGGCCTATGCCAGTATCGTCATTCATTACAAAGCGGGCGGCAGTGAAGAAAAAAGCTCGTCAAAGGCCGTCGCCATTTCCCGGGTCCATGTGATCAGCCTTGTTTCCCTGGTCTTTATCGTCGTCTTGCTGGTCGGTTTTTACTCACACAGCTTTATGCTGCAGTTGCGAAAGCTCCACGATCATTTGAGGAAGAAGGCATAATGAATCCAGACCGAAACGACACGCAAAGATACCGAAGGTTTGTGGTTTATCACCGGCTTTTGCACGTGGTGGTGATCGCAACGTTCACCCTGCTTTCGATCACCGGTTTTACCCTTCACTTCAGCCATCAGGGGTGGGCCCGGCTCGTCGCGGCATTGTTGGGCGGGGCCACCGGTCTTGCCTCGATCCACCGCGTCAGTGCCGCCGTGTTTTATATCTGTGTCATGCTGCACCTGCTGTACCTGGCCTACCATAAGTTTGTGCAAAAAGGGCACCTCATCGGCCCCCAGAGTCTGTTTCCCAGCCTCAAGGACTTTCAGGATCTTGCCCAGAATATCCGCTACATCTTCGGCAGGGGAGAGCCGGCCCGCTACAATCGATTCGGCTACCTTCAAAAAGTCGACTACTGGGCGGTGCTGGGGGGAATGCAGAGCATGGGCATTACCGGGTTGCTGATGGTGTACCCGGAAATGTTTTCGAAGATGTTGCCGGGGTATTTCATTAACATCGCTGGCGAGCTTCATTTCCACGAGGCGATTCTGGCGGTTATGTATATCGCCTTTGTCCACATGACCGACACCCATTTGACCCCCGGCGTGTTCCCGCTAGAAAAATCGATTTTCTCCGGTTGGATCACCAGGGAGGATCTCATGCTGAAGCATCCGGGCGAATGGGAAGCGATGCAGGTCTCGTCGCAGCCCGCGGCAACTGAAAAAGCCTGAAAAGGAAGACAACGCAGATGAATCGACGCGCCATTTGTTGGATGACCATGGGAGCCTTTCTTGCCGTCGGAATCATCGGGTGGAGTTTTACGGCTCTCGCAACGGAAACCGCACCTCCTGCCGAACGGGACTGTCTGGATTGTCACCGGGCCTCCAATACGACTTCCCTGGAGGGAGCTTACAGCAACCGGGCCTTTTGCACGGAATGCCACGCCAAGGCCGAGCGCAGCATCCGCACGGTGGGAAAGGCACAGATTGCGCTGGTGGTCGGCCCCGAAGTGCTCAAAGACTATCCACACCAGCAGCTTGCCTGCATCCGATGCCACAAAGACGCAGGCCGCTCGCCGCATAAGACCCTTTCAGGCGCCCAGTGCCTCGATTGCCACGACCGGCACGGCGAATCACCAGCCCACAGCCCCCATTTGACCGTGGCCTGCCAGGCCTGCCATTGGGAAAAGGGGCGCCCGGAGCGGGACTCGGCCCTCTCCCAGGTGACCCTGGCCGCCTACGATGCTTCAGGCCAGCCGATGGCGTTGACCGAGCACCGCCTGGCAGATGCAAAAGACCCCGCCCTGTGCGAGCGATGCCACCACAAGCAGAATTCAGTCGGGGCACCGGCTGCGGTTCTGCCGGCCAAAAGCGTCATGTGCATGGTGTGCCACCCGGCATCCCTGACTGTCGGCCATTTCACCTTCGGGGCGGCCCTGCTGGTGTTTCTGTTCGGCGTGGTGCTGCTTTTTTTGTTCTACTATCAGGGCCGGGTGTTGGGAGAATCCGGTTCGCTTGCCCACAAGCTCGATTTGAGCAGCGAGTACCTCTGGCGGCTGATTTTTTCCCGCAAATTTTTTACCCTGCTTCGGGTCTTTTTTGTCGACATTGTCCTGCAGCAAAGGATCCTCAAGGAAAGCGTGCGCCGCTGGCTTCTTCACTCGCTCATTTTTTTAGCGATTCTGTTTCGATTTTTCCTGGCCGTGGCCACCGGCCTTCTTTTCTACATCGCACCCGGCAGCGATCTGGCCCTGGCATTGATCGATAAAAGCCATCCGTTTACGGCGTTTGTGAACGACTTGTTGGGGTTGTGTATTTTTGCGGGGATCGTGGGCGCCGCCGTTCAACGCCTCTGGATCCGCCCGGTGCATGTCAAAACCGAATACCAGGACACGGCCGCCCTGGTGATTATCGGCAGCCTCGTTCTGATCGGATTTGTCCTCGAAGCCGCCCGGCTGATCGTCACCGGTCTGCCGCCAGACCCTGCCGGCTGGGCCTTTATCGGCTATCCGTTGTCTTTGCTGCTTGGCTCCATCCAGGCCGACTGGCAGGCGGTTTATCCGGTGCTGTGGTATTTGCACGCCGCTGTGGGGGCGATCTTCATTGCCTACCTGCCCTTTGGCAAGATGAAGCATGTGATCAGCACCCCGCTGACGTATTTTATGGAAGAAATCGCCGGTGTACAACGGTGAACCGGGCGGCGCAAGCCGGTGATCGCTGCCTGTCAGATCCGGAAACCGACTTGCACCGCCTGCCTTCGCACGAAAAGGGACTGCTATGACCAGGGAAAATGAGGATGCGAAATTAGAGCACGCGGAACCGGATTCCACGGAGGCTGTCGTTGATTTACCCCTTGACGACTTGAATATGCGCCGATTGATCGAACTCGACGCCTGCACACATTGCGGCGAATGCCTGAACTGGTGCCCGGTTTACGACCAGGACGCCAGGGAAGACATCATCCCCAGGCGCAAGGTGATCGATTTTTTGCGGATTGTCAGAAAGCAGCAGGGCCTGCTGAACCGGGCGCTGAAAAACGGCCGGCTGCCGGCACCGATCCGAAAGATTCTCCTTGCGCTTGCCGGGCACGGGGCGATCACCCACGAAGAAATCCAAAGTTTTGTCAAAAATTTGTATGAGTGCTCGACCTGCGGCCAGTGTGAAATCGTATGCCCGGCCCATATCGATACCGTGAATCTGTGGGAGGATCTGCGGCGGATCATTGTCCAGGCCGGTTACGGCCCCCTGGAACCTCAAAAAGCATTGGAAAAGAGCGTCAAATCGTTTGACAACCCCTGGCAGCAGCCGCGGGCCGGACGGGCGAATTGGGCCCGAAGGGCGAAAAAAGACGGCCTGATCAAAGATCTCCCGCCGGAGATTAAAAAGAATCATGCAAAGGTGCTGCTCTTTTTCGGATGCACGGCCGCCTATGATGTGAATGTAAAACAGGTGGCGATTTATACGGTCAACATTCTCGATGCCCTGAACATCGACTACGGTGTCCTGGGCAAGGATGAAAAGTGCTGCGGAAGCGTGCTGCTGCGCATGGGCGACCCGGAGCACCGGCGCCTGTTTAAAGAAAATATCGAACAGTTCAACGATCTGGGGTTTGAAACGCTCATCACCTCCTGTTCGGGCTGCTTTAAAACCATCAAGCAGGACTATCCCAACGTCGGCCGGTTGAATTTTGAAGTCCTGCACACGGTCGAGTATCTCGTCCGGCTGCTGGAAGCGGGCCGGCTGGAGTTCAAGCACCCGGTCAACAAAAAAGTCACTTACCACGATCCGTGCCATCTGGGCCGCGCCACCCATGTGTTCGACGCTCCGCGAACCATTATGAACGCCATTCCCGGCCTGGAGCTGGTGGAGATGCCCCGCAATCGCCATTACTCCCGGTGCTGCGGGGCAGGCGGTGGACTGAAGGCCGGGTATCCCGAGGTGCAAAACAAAATGGCGCAGCGCCGGGTTCAGGAGGCCGAATCCACCGGTGCAAATTACCTGGTTTCCTGCTGTCCGTTCTGCTTTCAGGGCCTGCAGGTCGGGATCAACACGACCGGTTCAGCCATCCAAATGGCCGATATGAGTGCGTTGGTCTCTGAATCGCTCCTCGGCTATAACGTATTTGAAAAAGCCGAACAGGAGGCCGCCCAAAAGGCTAAAGCCAAGGCTGAAGCAAGGGCCAAGGTCGAAAAGCCGGCGGCAGCAGCCGGTGTCACCAAACCCGAAAAAACCGGAATGGTCGCAGGCCACCAAGCCGTTACGTAGCCGCCGGACGGTTCCCGGCGCGGGGTTCTCATGTCTGAAAAATTTACCTATTGGCTTGAAAAGTCGGATTTTGAAAGATTGCATGCCGAATTGGCCGCCCGGGGGCAGGCGATGGTCGAAGCGAAAAAGGCGGTATGCGTCCCCCTGGCCCGGAAAAGGCAAATCGGCTATGTCCCACCGGAAAACTGGCAGCGATACCGCCTGTGCCGGCGGCAGTTGTCGTGGTACGCAACTTCCCGCTTTGCCGGCCTCTTTCTGGTGATCACCGATTTGCGTCTGGACCGCTTCGGGTTGGCCCAGAATACGATCATCCGCAAATCATCGTTTCGCCCTCCCCAAATGCCGGGCAAAGAGCCGGCCGCCTGCCGGCAGCTCATCGACCGGCCCAGCTACCGCCGGGCAGCTCCGGCCCAATGGGAGACCTTTGACAGCGGCGAAATTGAAGAACAAGAGCGCCGGATGGCCATTATGGGCGTTCGGGGGATCTCCTTTACGGAGCTGTTTTTGGTCCACTGCGCCAACCATGCCAACTTCATCGAGCCCCGCTTTTTTATCGAGAACGGCAACGGCGGGGTGGTGCCTTACAGCATCGACCAGACCAAGCGGATCTGTTCGGCCTGCCTTGAATTTTACAACATCGTCGGCGAGGCGTATTCAAAGAAGTTCGTGGTGCCGTGCCCCGGAGCGGTTTTATTCGCCGGCCTGAGCGTCAACCGGTACTACGAGGTGGAAACGCCCTGAAAGGGGAAAAATGCGACACCGATTATCCGCCAGCATCGTTCTTTTTCTGCTGCTGATTGCCGGCAGCCCTGCCGATTCGGCCCAACCGATCCGGATGGCGTACCTGCAAAACGACATCCATCACCTGGCCCTGTGGGTGGCCATGGAACAGGACCTCTTCGCCCCGGCCGGGGCCGAGGTTGAGATCGCCGGCGTTTTTCGTGCCGGTCCGGAAATTATGACCGCTTTTGCAGCCGGGGAGCTCGACATGGCCTATGTCGGAGAGGCTCCGGTGACCACGGCGGTGGCCAACGGCACGGCGTCGGTGAAAATCGTGGCCCAGGTCAATACCGAAGGCTCGTCGATCATGGTGGCGCAAAACCGAAGCGACCTTCGAACCGTAGCCGATCTAACCCGTAAAACAGTGGCGGTGCCGGGTCATTCGACGGTCCAGGACTTTCTCCTGCGCAAAGCGTTTATCGAAGCGGGCCTTTCGCTGTCGGCCGCAAATATCATGGTACTGAAACCGCCTGAAATGATACAGGCCCTGGGAACCGGCCAGATCGACGCCTTCATCGCCTGGCAGCCCTATCCGGCCCAGGCCGAAACCATGGGCGCCGGCCGGACCCTGGCGACTTCAAGACAGATCTGGCCCCATCATCCCTGCTGTGTCCTTGTGGTAGATGAAGCCTTCGCCCGAAGCCATCGTGCAGCCGTGGACGCGATTGTGCGCGTCCACGTGCAGGCAACCCGCTTTGTCCAGACCGAACCGGAAAAAGCCCAGGCCATCGGGGTCAAATTTACAGGAATGTATCCGGATACGGTCCGGCGAGCCATGGCCGGCGTAAACTATACCTGGGAGCTGAATATCGACGGGGAAAAAGAGTACGTCCAGTTCCTATCGAGCCTTCAATATATCCGGCAGACCGAACCGGACCGGTTTGTGCAGCGGTTGATCGATCCTTCTGTATTGCGGCGCGTCGTATCGGATGATTCCCCACCTGCGCGCCCCTAGCCGCTACGAGGAGAAATCAAATGAAGGTACTTGGTGTTGCCGGAAGCCCCCGCGTCGAAAAGTCTACGAAATTCGCACTGGACACCTGCCTGGAAACGATCCGATCGGAGTTTCCCGGCGTGGAAACCGAGCTTGTCGATCTGTCCAAGATGAAAATTAACGGCTGTCTGGACTGCGGGACGTGCAAAAAAGGGCTGAGCTGCAGCCAGGAGGATGATTTCAAGGCGTTGACCGGCATTCTTGCAGATGCGAACCTGGGCGCCGTCATTATTGCCACGCCGGTGTATTTCGGGACGATGACGTCCCAGACCAAGGCGTTTCTTGACCGATGCGTCATGCTGAAAAGAAACGGTGCGCTGTTGAGAAACAAGGTCGGAGGCGTCATTGCGGTGGGCGGATTTCGCCACGGCGGTCAGGAAACGGCCATCCATGCGGTTCACGCCGCCATGCTGATTCAGGATATGATTGTCGTCGGCGACGGCAACAGCACCTACCATTTCGGCGGTACGCTCTGGAGTGGCATCTCCGGCGGATACAAACAGGATGCCTTTGGTCTGGAAACCGTGAAAAACCTTGGCCGCCGGGTCGCCGAAGTCGCGCTTCACATGCGCTAGGCCGCTTCGAATCCTCCATCAGGCGTTGGACTGTTGGTGGTTTTCCCTGTCCTCCCGACCGGTCTGCCCGCCACGGCAGGCGGCGCAGCGCGCAGGACTGCAAAACTGGCAGGCCTGGCAGTCCGGGCACCGATGCTTGGCGCTCCTGCCATCATCCCGGTCCGGCACGAAGAGCTTTCCGGGCAGCGTGTCGATGCGGATGAAGGTCATTTGATCCTCCTGGTGGCGGTTCGGGACATCCGGCAGGCGATCGCTAAGCGCAGGGCGCGCCGGATCCGGGTTTTTGAAGATGGGGCTTGCCAGGAGCGCTTTCAAGGTCGGCACATCGCAAAGAAGCTACAATTCGGGTGCATCGGTCGCGATTCTAGGCTATAGGCTCCTGCGTGAGCCGACCTCCCCGCATCGTTGTGGCCCTGTGCGCCGCCGAGATCCTGTCCATGGCCGGCACCATGCATTTTCCGGCTCTGCAGCCGACCTTCGAGGCCCAGTGGCACTTGAGCGGCACGGCCGCCGGCTGGATCAACGGGGTTTTTTTCGCCGGGTACGCCGCGGCCACGCCGCTGCTGGTGAGCCTGACCGACCGCATCGATCCGCGCCGCATCTATATCCCTTCGGTGCTGCTGGCGGCCCTTTCCATGTTCCTGTTCGCCGCCCTGGCCCACGGCACGGCTTCGGCGGCGATGTTGAGACTGCTGGCCGGCATCGGCCTGGCCGGCACCTACATGCCCGGCCTGCGCGCCCTGAGCGATAACTTCGGCGGACCGCGCCAGAGCCGCTATGTCGCCTTTTATACCTCTTCGTACGCCGTCGGATCGGCCTGTTCGGTTTTTTTTGCTGGCCTGCTGATGCCGGCCGTGGGCTGGCGCCATGCGGCCTGGGTGCTCGGGCTTGGGCCCCTGGCCTCGGCGGCGCTGTTCGCCGTGGCCGTGCCCAGGCGGCCGCCTGCCGCCAGTGGGATCCGTTGGATGCAATCCCTCGATCCTCGCATGCTCGTAGCGGTGCTGCGCAACCGGGCGGCCATGGGATACGTCATGGGGTATGCGGTGCACTGCTGGGAGCTGTTCGGCTACCGCTCATGGATGGTGGCCTTTCTGGCGTTCAGCGCCAGCCTGCGGCCGGACAGTCCCCCTTCGGTGAGCGTCCAGGCTATCGCCACCTTGATTCTGGCCGTGGGTGTGGCGGCGAGCATCCTCGGCAATGAAGGCGCCATGGCCTGGGGCCGGAGACGGGCGATCCGTATCTACATGACCCTTTCCGGGATCGTGGGGGCCGTTATCGGTTTTGCCGTCGGCCAGCCGTTCGGGCTGGTGGCCCTGCTGGCCTTTGTCTACGGCGTGACGGTGATGCTGGACAGTGGAGCCCTGACCGCCGGGATGGTCGCCCGGGCCGATGATCCACACAGGGGTATGACCATGGCGTTGCATTCCTTTGCCGGATTCGGCATGGCCGGTCTGGCGCCGCTGGTCTTCGGGGTGATCCTGGATCTAGCAGGCCGTACAGTGTTGGGTTGGGGGCTGGCTTTTGCCTCCCTCGGGCTTACCGCAGTGACCGGCATCTTCTGGCTGGCGCTGCTGCGGGCGGCGCCGCAGCGTCCGTAAAGGGTTTTTAACTGTAACCGCGATTTGCCATGGAGGCAGACATGGAAAAGCGTTCCCCGGTTTCAGGCTGGGCACTGGCCCTGGTGGCCGCCGGTGTCGCTCTGGGCGGATGGTTCATCGGCCAGGGTTTCCTTAAAGGACGCACGGCGGACCGCTTCGTGACGGTCAAGGGGGTTTGCGAACGGGACGTGCTGGCCGATATCGCCCTGTGGCCGATCCAGTTTGCCGCCACCGACGACGAACTGGACCGGGCCCAGGCCCGGATCCGTGAAAGCCGGGAAAAGGTGCTCGCCTTTCTTGCGGACCACGGCGTCGATAGCGCCGCTGTCCAGGTGCATCGCCTGGCGGTGCAGGATCTTTACGCCAATGCCTATCGCAGCGGCCCGGTGCAAAGCCGTTTTATCATCCAGCAGACCCTCATGGTGCGCAGCGTCGAAACGGAGAAGATCCAAAAGGCCAGCCAGGACATCGGGGCCCTGGTGGATGCCGGCGTGGTCCTTTCCAGCGAAGGACCCATGAGCGGGGCGCCCACCTATCTGTTTACCCGCCTTTCGGAGCACAAGCCGGCCATGATCGCCGAGGCCACGGCCAACGCGCGCCGGGCGGCCCAAGAATTCGCCGCCGACGCCGGCAGCCGCATCGGCAAGATCCGCCGTGCCAATCAGGGCGTCTTCGTTATCCTGGCACGGGATCGGGCTCCGGGCATCGCCGAGCAAAGCCAGCGCGAGAAGACCATCCGAGTGGTGACCACGATCGAATATTATCTTGAGTGACAACTTCCGGTAAGAAAATATCTCAGGCCACCAGGATCAGGGCGTAGATCGACACACCACCGCCGGCGTGGGGATCGCCCCGCTGCCCGGCCCAGCGCATCTGCCATCCGGCCAGGCCGGCCAGGTTGCCCACATTTACCCCGTATCCGGAAAGGGAGGGCCTGGCCGTCTCGGGGTACCGGCACTCGCCGCCTTCGTCTATCACCCGGCAACCGGTCTGATCCTCGCAAAAAAGGGACCGGCACGATCCGCCGGCAAATGCCCGGGGGGCCGTGCACCCCAGGGCTGCGGCGTTCCGTTCGACCCCGGCTGCGATGCGGTGAAGCCGGCGAAAGAGTTCTTTGCTGCCCTCGGAGCTGAGAAGTTCGGCGCTCGTATCGATTTTGACCAGCAAGCCGTGGCAGTAGCGCTTTAGCAGGTCACGAAACATCTGAGGACCGCCGACATGGGGCGGGCAGCCGGCCGAGAGGCCGTAATGCGGGCACCCGGGCGGAAGACAGAACCGGGCGAGCCTTTCCTCGGCGACGATGGCGGCGGCATCGACCACCGCCGCGTCGCTGGCGCCCAGACGCCGGGCCAGATCGACCAGTTCGGCCAGCATCGTTTCCATGGCGGCAGATGCGGTTGCCGATTGCCTGGGATGGGGTGCGCCGGACGGATCGTTTTCGCTTCCCTTCTGCATTTTCGTGCAACTCCTGCCAAATTTAAGGTCTGCATTTTACGAAGATTTATCCCATATTTTGCTGAGGTTTACATTATTTTTTGGATTTTTCCGCCATGCGCTGCTTTTCTTGCCGACGTCGGTCAGCGCTCCAGCCGGCCGGCGGCCCCACTGGGGCGGTCCCGGAACAGCGGCAGGTGCGTGTTTTCTAAAAGGCCTTGGGGCGCGTTGCCGTGCCACGGTGGTCTTGCCATCGCGGGGCTAACAGCGAATAACCGGGGGGCATCTTGACAGCCTGTGCAAGTATCCGCTATCAGCCAACGATGGCCCCTGCCAGCTCATCGATCCACTCCAAATCATCTTTGCAGAAACGGTCGCCGGCACCGGTACCTCCTGCCGATCGCCGGACTGATCCCGCCTTGGCGGCGCTGGGGATCGATGCGCCCGCCCTGCTCAACGCCGTGCCCATGGGGATTCTGGTGGTGGACGTCGAAGGTCGGGTCTGTTTCATGAATCAGCATCTGGAAATGCTGACCGGGGCGCGGGCAGAGCATATGGTGGGACTTCCCTGCGCCTACGTTCTGCGCAGCCGTTGCTGCGTTCAGCAATGCGCCGGAGGGCGTCCGGGGGATCGGAGCAAGGGCGGATGCCGCCAGGATGACATCCTGGCCCGCGATCGGCGCCGGATTCCGGTGCGCATCACCGCCACCCCCCTTTTCGGCCCTGAAGGCCAGCGCCTGGGGGTGATGGAAAGCATCGAGGATTTGCGTGGCAGCTCCGGTACGGGCCATGTTTCCGGAGAACCGTACAGCTTCGGCAACATCATCGGCCAGAGCCCCCAGATGGGGCGGCTCTTTTCCATGCTGCCCGTGGTGGCCCAGAGCGACGCATCGGTGCTGATCACCGGAGAGACCGGCACCGGAAAGGACCTGCTGGCCGAGGCGCTGCACCAAGCGTCTGAACGGGCCAAGGGGCCTTTCGTGAAGATCAACTGCGGGGCCCTGCCCGCCACCCTGCTTGAATCGGAGCTTTTCGGCCACAAGAAGGGGGCCTTTACCGGAGCGGTGGAAGATCGGCCCGGCCGTTTTCGCGTGGCCCATCGGGGGACCCTTTATCTGACCGAGATCGGCGACCTGCCGATCCCCTTGCAGGTCAAGCTGCTCACCTTTCTGGACGACAAGATCGTCTATCCCCTCGGCAGCTCCACCGGCTATGACGCCGACGTGCGGATAGTGGCCGCCACCCACCGCAACCTTGAGGACATGGTGCGGCGGGGGCGTTTCCGCCAGGATCTTTTCTACCGGCTCAACGTGCTGCGTTTGGAAATACCGCCTTTGCGCGTACGGGAAGGCGATGTGCGGCTTCTGCTCGATTATTACATCAAACGGCTCTCTTTGCGCCTGGGGCGTTCCATCGAGGGGTTTTCCGGGCGTTGCCTCAAGATCCTGTTGCACTACGATTATCCGGGCAACGTCCGTGAACTGAAAAATATCGTCGAGTACTGCGCCAATCTTTGCCAGGAGCGCCGGGTTCAGCCGGCGCACCTGCCGGCTTATCTCACCGACCCGAAGGCCGCCACCGCAACGCGCCCACCTGCCACGGCACCCGCGCCGATCCCTTCTGCCAGGCAAAGCGGCGATCCCCATCAAAGCGAGAGCGGCCCTGAAAGGTGGCGGGATGTCGAGGCGCGCATGATCCGCGAGGCCCTGGTCCAGGCACGCGGCAACCGCAGCCGGGCAGCGGCCATGCTCGGGTGTTCGCGCAGCACCTTGTGGCGCAAAATTCGCCAGTTCGGCATCGAGGTCTGAATGCAGCGCAAGGTCATGGTCCCCCTGCTGGAAAACAATGTGGCGCCGCGTTTCGATCTGGCGGCCGAAGTGCTCATCGCCCTGATGGATGGCCGCGGTGTGGTTCGCGACCGCAAGCTGCTCATCATGCCCCAGGCATCGGCCGAAAAACTCTGCCAACTGGCGCTCACCGAATCGGTGGGCACCGTGATTTGCGGCGGTATCGAGGAGGAGCATTACGATTACTTGACCTGGAAGCAGGTGAAGGTCATCGACGATGTCATCGGTTCCGGAGAAAACGCCCTGCAACAGTTGGGGCGCAACCGCCTCGGCAGTGGCGACGTCCTGCAAATGGCCGAAGTGATCTAAAACGTTTCATTTTATTTCATGGTGTTCTATATCGTTTGAATATGAAACAAAAGTTTCTCGTATAAAATCTTAACCCACCGAAAAATCAGGTTAAAAAAAATTGGCACGGCGGTTGCTGAATCCTGGGGCCTTGGACTCAAGCGAGGTATTGAAAGGCAACCATGTTTCCACGCGTGCTGATCATCGAAACCGATTCTGATTTGCGCACCAGCATCGCCACCCATCTGCGCCAACTCGGGTTTGCCGTCAGCGAGGCGGCCAAACGAAGTGAGGCCTTGGCCGCCCTGGGACGCGATGCGCCGCAGGTCGTGCTTCTGGGACTGGGCGGCCCAGGTCGCCAGGGGCTGTCGCTGCTGGGGCAGATCCGGTCCGAATGGCCCGCCGTTCAGGTGATCACCCTCAATGAGAGAGAACAGATCGATTTGTCGATCGAGGCGATGAAGATGGGCGCTTTCGCCGATCTGATGCCGCCCTTCGATCGGGATGCGTTGCGTGACAGTGTCCGGGAGGCCAGCTGCGGGCGGCTCCCATAATGCGAGGAGGGATTGTATGAAAAACTATTTTGTCCGAGACCTGATGGTGCCGCTGTCCGAATATGCCGTCATCGATGCGGAGGCGACGATTTTCGAAGCTGTCATGGCTCTGGAAAGGGCCCAGGAGGAGTTCGATCACAACCGCTACCGCCATCGGGCCGTGCTGGTGTGCGATGGGGACGGGAAGGTGGTGGGCCGTCTGGGCCAGCTCGACATGCTGCGCGCCCTGGAGCCCAAATACGATGAGATGAAGACCAGCACCGGGGTGACCCACTTCGGTTTCAGCCGCAAGTTCCTGCTTTCGATGCTGGAACAGTACCACCTCTTCGACCTGCCGTTCAACGACCTGTGCCGCAAGGCGGCCGAACAGCGGGTCGTACGCTACATGCACCAGCCCACGGAAGGTGAATTTATCCAGACCGAAGACTCCCTGGACAAGGCGGTCCACCTGCTGGTGGCGGGCCAGCACCAGTCCCTTCTGGTGACGGAAAAGGACCGGATCGTCGGCATCCTGCGCCTGACCGACGTTTTTGCCGCCGTTTTCCATGCCATGAAAGCCTGTGAAGGTCGATGAGGAGAGCCGCACGGCAGTCTCTTTGCGCGCCAAGACGCCCGAAAACGCCGAGAGCAAAAAAAGCCTGGGGGAAACCGCTTTTTAGGGGTGGCGGGCTTTTTATTCTGCACGAACAGATCATCGTTGGGCAGCCCGCGGTCCGACAGCCGCGAGAGGATGCCATCGGGATGACCGAAGCGAGGAGGATTCATGCAAACCGAGTTAACCGCACCAAGCGCCGTTTCGTTTAACTGGAAAAAGACCGCATTTTTGCTCCTGGGGATCATCCTTTTCGCTGTGGTCTACGGTTCGCCCCCCTGGCCCGACGCGGTCGATCCGGCCGGCCAGCATTTCGAGCTGGGCCGCGAGGCCAAGGGGGCACTGGCGGTCTTTTTGCTGGCCGGCACCTGGTGGGTCTTCGAGGTGGTGCCCATCGGCGTGACCAGCCTGGCCATCGGCGTGCTCCAGGCCCTGTTTCTCATCCGGCCGGCCAAGGTGGCCTTCAAGGACTTCATGGACCCGTCGGTCATGTTCATCTTCGCCTCGATCATGATCGGGCTGGTCTTTACCAAGACCGGACTGACCAAGCGTCTGGCCTACAAGATGCTCGTGATCGTGGGCGAGAAAACCTCCATGATTTACCTGGGAGCCTTCGTGGTTACCGCGGCCTTGACCCACATCATGGCCCACACGGCGGTGGCGGCCACCATCTATCCGCTCCTGGTCTCGATCTACGCCCTGTACGGCGAGGGCGACCGGCCGACCAAGTTCGGCAAGGGGTTGTTCATCGGTATGGCTTACGTGGCCGGGGCCGGCAGCATCGTCACGCTGCTCGGTGCGGCCCGCGGGGCGGTGGCGCTGGGTTTTTTCAAGGACATCGCCGGCCAGGAGATTAGCTTCTTCACCTTGAGCTACTACATGTTCCCCATCGGCTGGCTGATGACCTTTTTGCTCTGGGGCTTTTTCATGATCGTGATGAAGCCGGAAAAAGCGACGATTCCCGGGCTGCGCGAACGGGCCCGGCAGCTCAACAAGGAGCTGGGCCCCATCACGCGCAAGGAGATCATGGCGGCGGTGATCGTCTTCGGCTGCATCCTGGTGATGTCGCTGCGCTCCTTCGTGCCGGCCCTCAAGCCGGTGGACAAGACCGCCATCATCCTGATCTCCTCGATCCTCTTTTTTGTCACGGGCATTCTGGACATCGACGACCTGGAGGACATTCCCTGGAACATCATCCTGCTTTTTGCCGGGGCCATGAGCATCGGTTTCTGCCTCTGGGAGACCGGGGCGGCCAAGTGGCTGGCGGTCAACTGGCTGGCCATGTTCAAGGAGAGCCACTGGTTCGTTTTCGTTATGGGGATCGCCTTTTTCGTGATGATCATGACCAACTTCATCATGAACGTGGCCGCCATCGCCATCTCGCTGCCGGTGGCCCTGGTCATCGCCCCCTACCTCGGGGTGGCCGGCGAGGTGATCCTTTTCGCCTCTCTGGTCACGGCCGGCATGCCCTTTCTGCTCCTGGTGGGGGCCGCGCCCAACGCCATCGCCTACGACTCGAAGCAGTTCACCACCGGCGAGTTTTTCCTCTACGGAATCCCGGCCAGCATCATCCTCATGGCGGTGGTCGGATTCGCCGTGTTCATCCTCTGGCCGCTGATGGGCATGCCGGTGACGCTCAAATAGGGAAAATCGCCCACGGGTTTCCGGCGCGCTGCGGTCCAGCGGCACCGGAAACCCTTATCTGCAGTGGCAAGAAAAGGAAAAGGGCCGGCCTTCAATCCTGGATGATCGTGGTGGGTGACAATCCCTGGAGAGGGCCTTCGGGATAAGGTTGCAGGATGTTGAAAGAGAGATTCTGGTTGCGCTGGGCGTGCCCGTGGTTTCCGGTCCCGTCGTAATAGGCGCCGTTGGCTTCCAGGATGTGATGGATGCGCTGCTGGAACCCTTCGACAAAGGCCGATCCGCTGCCCTCGAAGAAAAGGTCGCCCTGGTGAAAGCCGTCTTCCACGGCCGCCAGCGTCTCGAGCGGCATGCTGTTGGCCGCCAATTCCCCGGCGTTGCGGATCAGGCCCCAGGCCAGGTGGTTGGGCGGGATGGTCAGGGGAACGTCGATATCGATGATCGTGTGGGGCATGATGATGCAGTCGGCACCGATGGTCAGGCGGGCCTTGGGACGGCCCTGGAGGAAGCTGTTGAACCCGACGAAGACGCCGGTGCCCATATCGGCCTCGATGATCTTGGCGCCGTGAGCCGTGACGTTGAAGCCTTCCAGCCGTGAGTTGATGATGTAGCAGTTCTCCTGGGCGTTGGCGCCCTTGCCCAGAGAGGAGTTTTGCAAAAAGGCCCGTTGGGCGACCAGGACGTTTTCGCTGATGCGGGTTTTGGGCCGGATCACCGCGTAGCGATCCAGGGAGGCATTGGACGGGACGCGCACCGAAGGCTCGATGTTGACCACATCGAAGACACGCTGGAACTCGTGCTTGCGTTGATTTGCGAAATCCATCAAGGCCCCTTGGGGCGGGGTGCCGGGATCGAAGGTGATATAGGCGTTCAACGCATCCGGGGGGAAGCGGTACAGGAAATTGAATTTACCCGGTGCGCGCACCCAGACCGTGCCGGGCGGGATGTTGAGATGGCCGATCTCGCCGGCCTGGATATAGGAGAACGGCCCGATGACACAGTCGTGGACCGTGGTCAGGTCGACGGTGGCAAAAGGGCCCAGAAAACAGCCTTCCGTCGGAGAGCCGTGGATGTTGGCATAATGGGTCGAGACGGTATCCTTGATGAAAAAGTGCTCCGGGGTCTCCGGGTCGTGGGAGTAGTTATGGACCAGGGTCTTGATCAGGTAGCAGTCTTCGATGTCGAAGCGTTCATCCTGGGTCAGGACGATCTCCTGGCCCTGGAAATGAAACCGGCTGCCCTTTTTTTTCAGTTCGTCGCCCCGGATGTCGGTCTTGTAGAGCAGCGAGTTGTGCACCCGGCAGCGGCCCAGAAAATAGCTGCCGGCCAGGCTGGAGCCGTGAAACTGGAGGTCGAGGGGATGGTTGGGGGTGATCCCGTAAAAGGCGTAGAATTTGACTTTCTGGGTCAACGGGACCAGGTCGCGTACATAAGGGTTGGCGTCGTAGCCCAACTCGCGCAGATTGATGTTGACCCGCTGGATGATGCGTTCGAGGCGTTTTTGCAGTTCGATCATGTGGCTATCTCACCTTCTTCGAGTTGGCATACTTTCATGGCATGAAAAATAGCCGCAAAGACATCCGTAAGACGCAAAATGCCGGCGATCTGGCCGTCGGCCCCCGTGACGATAAGCGACAGGTGACTGCCCGAGACAAGCCGGTGGATGGCGGCGTCGATATTTTCGTCGATGCCGACGAATTCGCCTTCGGTGGGGCTTTGCATGAAGTCTTTGGCCTTGAGTTGCCCCACCACACCGCAGACCCGGGTCAACGGGCTTTGCAGGACCCGCTTTTCGAGCCGCCATTTGCGGATGAAACCCGGGCTGAACCCGTAAAGCAGGATCTCGTCCATGCCCGGGGATGGGGGCGTCACCGTCGATTCCAGGGCCCGCAGGACATCGAGCTGGCTCAGTTTGCCGATGACGCGCCCGCCCGCATCGAGCACCATCACCGCCCGGTGGCGGTACTTGGTATGGTCGAATTCGGTCTGGGCCTTTTCAAGAGCCGCAATCGCTTCGTAAAGGCTCGCGCTTTCCGGAACGCTGGCGTATTCGGAAAGCGGCACCATCAGGTCTTTGACTTTGAAATCGTCCACGGTCGGCTCCGATGTCGGATCAAAAGGCGCCTGGCAACAATGCGGGTGGTCCGATGCATTGCCGGCGTCTTCGATCGGTTGAAAATTGGACCATTTTCATCACGTCATCGTCGGTTGGCTTGTTCGGATTGGCTGACGGGGGGAAACGGACTTTTCAATAGCACGGGCGATGGGGGGCTGGCAAGGTTGGCAATATCGTCAGCGGAGCCGCCGATCCTGGCACAGCGGTTGCTTGGCTAAGGGCCAAGTCTCCCGGACCGTTTTTACGCCCCGGGGATGGCTCAAAGGGATGGCGGTGCTTTCTGATTCTTCGAGGTGAGGGGACGGCAGGGCGGTCGGCCGGGATGCGGCCGGCGCGCGCCGGCCAGATTCAAGCAGCTTTCTTGCAGACAGGGTTTACGCCGTGGAAAGAAAACTGACACCGTCCACCGGTCCGGGGCGGCCCGATCCGGCCGCAAAACCGGACAAGGGCCCCCGATTTTACCAGGAGGCGCAACCGTGATGAAACCGGAGTCCTCCAGCCTGCCCCCGCCCTATCGGCCGCTTGTGCACAAGATGCTGCTGACGATCATCATCGTCTCTTTTGTGCCCGTATTTCTCGTCAGCGCAACGATTTACCTGCAGTTTCGCCACTCTTACCGCGAAAAGGTCGGGGACCATCTGGTGGAGCTGGTGCGCAAGCACAAGCAGCAGATCGATGCCTATCTGCAGGCCCGCCTGGCCGATGTCAGGTTTCTGGCCGATAGCTTCGGATACGTCCAGCTTTCGGACGAGGCTTTTCTCCAGCGCCAGTTGATGCTCCTGCAACAGAGCTTCGGGCCGACCTTCGTCGATTTGGGGGTGATCAACGCCGAGGGACACCAGGTTTCCTATGCCGGCCCCTTCAGCCTGGGCAAGGCCCACTATGCCGAGGCCCAATGGTTCGGCCAGGCGATGAAGGATCAGACGGTGATCAGCGATGTCTTCCTCGGCCTTCGCGGCCTGCCCCACTTTATCGTCGCCACGCGCCAGAACATGGACGGCCGGGTCTGGATCCTGCGGGCCACCATCGATTTTGTGGCTTTCAACAACTTGGTCGAAGGGATCCGCATCGGCACCAGCGGGTTCGCCTTTATCGTCAACCGGGCCGGCGAATTCCAGACCACCCCGCATATGGCGCTGCACACCGGGCAGGGGTGTTTCGGTGGTTTTCTGACCTGCGACGAAGACATGACGCGCAAGATCCACGTCGCCGTGCGGCCCGACGAGGCGGGCATCGAGAGCATCTACGTGACCGGACTGCTCAAGGACCGCAACTGGCTTCTGGTCTACCGGCAGCACACGGCCGATGCCTTCCGTGAGCTGCGGCGGGCCGAACGCATCTCGCTGCTTTTTTTCCTTTTGGGTGGGGTCTCCATCGTGGCCATGGCCCTGGTGCTTTCCCGGCGCATGGTGGACCGGATTGCGGTGGCCGACCGGGAAAAGGAGAGCATGAGCCGCCAGGTGATCGAGAGTGGCAAGCTGGCCAGCCTTGGCGAGCTGGCCGCCGGGGTAGCCCACGAGATCAACAATCCGGTGGCCGTGATGATCGAGGAGGCCGGATGGATCGAAGACCTGATGGGCGACGGCCACCTGGAGGATGAAGCGCAGCAGACCGAGATCCGCCGCGCCCTGAAGCAGATCAACACCCAGGGCAAGCGCTGCAAGGAGATTACCCGCAAACTGCTCAGTTTCGCCCGAGGCTCCGAGGGGACGAATCAGAAGCTCGATCTGAACCGGGTCATCGAGGATGTGGGCAACCTGGTGGCCCAGCGGGCCAAGTACGCTAACGTCGCCGTTGAAACCCGGCTGGAGCCGGAGTTGCCGGCGGTGTTCGGTTCGGAGACCGAAATGCACCAGGTGCTGCTCAATCTGGTCAACAACGCCCTTTTCGTCATGGAAAAAGAGGGGGGGCAGCTGACGGTTTCCAGCGCTTTGCAAAACAGTCAGATCGTCATATCGGTCAACGATACCGGCCCGGGGATCCCCAAGGCGGTCATCGACCGGATCTTCGATCCGTTCTTTACCACCAAGCCGGTCGGACAAGGGACCGGGCTCGGTCTGTCCATCTGCTACGGCATTGTCAAGAAGATGGGCGGCGAAATCGAAGTGATCAGCGAGATCGGCAAGGGGACCACCTTCCTGGTCCGCCTGCCGGTGGAAGCGCCCGCGGCGACATGATTCTGAAACCCGTTTGGCCGCGTTGGGCAGCCCGGCGCGGCGCCAACTCAGAGGAGGAAGTTCAATGACCATCGCAACGGTATTGCTCGTGGACGATGAGGTCCCTTTTGTCGATGCCATGATCCGGCGCCTGACCAAACGCGACTTGAAGATGCTATCGGCCCACAGCGGACCCGAAGCGCTGGAGAAGCTCGAGGCGGATCCTTCCATCGAGGTGGCGATCCTGGACATCAAGATGCCCGGCATGGACGGGATGCAGGCCCTGGCCGAAATCCGGCGCCGGTTCCCCCTGGTCCAGGTGATCATGCTCACCGGGCATGCCACGGTGGAATCGGGGATCGAGGGGATGAAACAGGGGGCCTTCGATTACCTGATGAAACCTTGCGATATCGACCTGCTCCAGTCCAAGGTGGCGGAGGCGGCGGCCCTCAAGCGCAGCCAGGAGGAAAAGATCATCCAGGCCCGTATCAAGGAGATTACCGCCCGCCGGGCCTGAGCGGACCGGGGGACGGTCCGGAAACGGGGCTCGGCGCCCGTTTAAACGACCCATGCGTGAAAAAGGAGCGGCCATGGCCGGGGAAGTGATCCACGACGGCGCGATTCGATTGTTGCTCATCGACGACGAGAAGGTCTTTCTCGATGTGCTGGCCAAGCGCCTGGCGCTGCGCGGGATCCTGCCCACCAAGGCTTACAGCGGCAAGGAGGGGCTCCAGCTGCTGCGGCACAATTCTTACGAGGTCGTGGTGCTGGACCTGAAGATGGTCGACATGGACGGGCTCGAGGTGCTCAAGATCATCAAGATCATCGATCCGGACCTGCCGGTGATCATGCTCACCGGACATGGCTCCGAGGATGCCACCCAGCACGGGATGGAAGGCGGGGCCTGCGACTACCTGACCAAGCCTTACGATTTCGACCTGCTGGTGGAAAAGATCCGGCAGGCCGCCGCAGCGCGCACCTGCGTTTAGCGGTAGGTCTTGCGCACCCGGTCAAGGTCGCGCTGGGCGTCGCGCCGCCGGATGGACTCGCGCTTGTCGTACTGGCGTTTGCCCTTGGCCAGAGCCAGGAGCAGTTTGACCTTGCCTGCCTTGAAGTAGAGCCTCAGCGGCACCAGGGTATGGCCGGCCTCGTTGACCTTGCCCATCAGGCGCTTGATCTCATCGCGGTGCAGGAGCAGTTTGCGCGGCCGCAGCGGATCGTGATTGTCATACGAGGCGTGGGAATAGGGGCTGATGTGCAACTGGTAAACCCACAGCTCCCCCTTTTTCACCCTGGCGTAAGCGTCCTTGAGGTTGGCCCGCCCTTCGCGCAGGGCCTTGACTTCCGTGCCCACCAACACCAGCCCGGCCTCATAGGTGTCCACGATGAAATATTCGTGCCGGGCCTTGCGGTTTTCAGCGATCTGCTTGATGTGCGGCTGGCTGGACGGATTCATTGATCGCTCTTTTCCCGGTCCTGCCCCATATCCCCGTATACCTTCTGGGCTACGAGTTGACCGTAGGCCTCGTCCATCATGGCCACCATGTCACGGACCTTGTTCAATCCAAGGGCGTCCTGGACCAGGGCCTGGCCGTCGGCCGCGCTGACCAGGCGGATCATGCGCTTGATGGCCGGGATCGAGGCCGGTGCCATGCTCAACTCGTTCATGCCCAGCCCGAGAAGAAGCGGCACATGAAGCGGATCGGCCGCCATCTCCCCGCACATGTGGACTTCGATGCCATGCTGGTGTGCCACCCGGGCCACGTGCCGCACCATCCGGATCAAGGCCGGGTGCAGGGGGTGAAACAGGTGGGCCACATCCTGGTTGCCCCGGTCGATGGCCATGGTGTACTGGATCAAATCGTTGGTGCCGATGGAAAAAAAGTCGACTTCCCGAGCCATCACGTCGGCCAGGATCACCGCCGATGGCACTTCGACCATCATCCCCACCGGGATTTCGCGTTTGTGGACCACCTTTTCGCGGGCCAGTTCCAGGGCGGCCTCGTCCAGGAGGCGGCAGGCAGCCTGGATCTCCTCCAGGCTGCTGATCATGGGAAAGAGGATGCGCACCTGACCGTGGGCTGCGGCGCGCAGGATGGCGCGCAATTGCGGCTTGAAGATCTCCGGTTTTTTAAGGCAGTAGCGGATGGCGCGCAGTCCCAGGGCCGGGTTGGTTTCCGAGCGCTCCGGCTCCAGGGTTACGGCCTTGTCGCCGTTGATGTCCAGGGTGCGGATGGTCACCGGGCGCTGGCCCATGACTTCCACCAAGTCTCGATACCTGTCGTACAGCTCGAATTCGCTCGGGAAATCGATCCGGTTCATGTACTGGAATTCGGTGCGGTACAAACCGATTCCGTCGCCCCCGTGATCGAGAACCGAAACGACCTCCTCGGGCAGCTCGATGTTGCCTAGAACGTGGACGGAGAGCCCGTCGCGGGTACGCGCCGGCAGATGGCTGCGGCGCCGGATCTGGGCGCGGTAACTCTCGTAGCGCGCCCGGCGCTCTTCGTAGGTCAGAAGGGTCTTTTCTGAAGGGTGAACGATCACGACCCCGCTGGTGCCGTCGACGATGACAATGTCGTCGTTGTGGATGGACTGGGTGGCGTTGTGCAGGCCCAGTACGGCCGGGATCTCCAGGGTGCGGGCGATGATGCTGGTATGCGAGGCGCGTCCTCCCTTGTCGGTGATAAAGCCCTTGACCCGTTCGAGTTGGATCTGGCTGGTGTCAGCCGGTGAAAGGTCCCTGGCCACCAGAATGACGCGCTTGTCGATGGCGGCAATGCTCCGGTTGCGGCCCCCGGTTAGGTTGCGCATGATGCGGTCGGTCACGTGGTTGACGTCTTCGGCCCGTTCCCGGAAGTAGGGATCGGTCATCTGGGCGAACATGGCCGCGATTTCGGTGGATATCCGTTTGAGGGCCCACTCGGCGTTGATGCGGTCCGCCTCGATCACGCTCAGCACCTTGCCGTAGAGCATCTTGTCTTTCATCAGGGCCTTATGGGCTTCCAGGATGTTGCTGTTGCCCCGCAGTTCATCCGGGGTGCCGGCGATGACCGCCGCGATTTCGTCGCTGGCCTTCTTGACCGCCGCCTTGAAGCGGGATGTCTCGGCCGGCACGTCGCGGCTGTGGATTTCGTACTGCGGGATAACCCGCACCCCCTCTCTTTCCACCAGGTAGGCCTTGCCGATGCAGATTCCCGGCGATGCACCGATGCCGATTATCCTCTGTTCAGTGATCGATTCACTCAAGGCCATTGCCGTTCATTTCTCCGAAACCGTCTCGAACCATCTGAACCATGCGCTCCAGAATCGGCCGGTCCACAGGGTTGTCTATTTCAAGGGTCACCATGCTGCCTTTGGGACAGGCCAGGGCCAGCACATCAATGATGCTGGTGGCGTCGGCCCGATCGGGGCCGCTTCTTAACCACACCGCTCCTGCCGCCTTTTGGGCAACGGCCGCCAGCAGGGCCGCCGCGCGGGCGTGAAGCCCCAGCACGTTGACGATAGGCAGTGTACAGCTCAGGTCATCCATGGCATATTAACCTGCGGCCTGGATCTGATCAATTCAAACGCCGGCCCCGGGGCCGGCGGTGATGTCGGCCGTTGCAGCGGCGCCGGTCCGGCAACCGGATGATCGTTACCGGCAGCCGGCGCTGCTAGCCAACGACAAAATGCAAATTCTGGACCATCTATCAAGACATCCGGAGATTGTCAAATTCAGGTGTGGCCCGGCAAATTGCGCCAGCACCATTTTGCGCCAATTGTCAATTAAGGAAGATCCACCGCCCCGGCGGGCCGGAAGGAGTGTGCATGGCCGAAAAGCAGTTTCTGATCGACGACTTCAAACTGGGAGAATCCTGGCGACTGTTTCGCATTATCGGCGAATTCGTAGACGGGGTAGAGGCGCTGCACGACCTGGGACCGGCGGTCAGCATCTTCGGTTCGGCGCGGATCTCGGAGCAGGATCCGGTTTACCAGAAGGCCGAACTGCTCGCCGGCCTGTTTGCCGAAGAGGGGTTTGCCGTGATCACCGGCGGCGGCGGCGGGGTGATGGAAGCCGCCAACCGCGGAGCGGCGGCGGCCGGCGGCCAATCGGTGGGGCTCAACATCCGCCTGCCCCATGAACAGGTGCCCAACCGGTACGCCAGCCTGCGCCTGGAGTTCAAGTATTTCTTCGTGCGCAAGGTGATGTTCGTCAAGTACGCTTCGGCCTACATCGCCATGCCGGGGGGCTTCGGCACCCTGGACGAACTGTTCGAGGCCGTCACCTTGATCCAGACCCACCGCATCAGGCCGCTGCCGGTCATCCTGGTGGGCAGCGACTACTGGGGCGGCCTGGTGGATTGGATCCGCCAGCGGCTGCTGGCCGGCGGTATGATCGGGGCCACCGACCTGGACATCGTTCAGGTGCTCGACGATCCGCAGCAGGTGGTGGCGGCGGTCAAGGCGGCACTGGAAAAGTCCGGCGCATAGCCGGATGAAGATGGCGCACCGGCCCTAATCGGCCTTTTGATAGATGTCCTTGTATGTCTCGCGGATCGCCTTCTTGTTGAACTTGCCCACGCTGGTCTTGGGAATTTCGGAAACGAAAAGGACCGCCTCGGGCAACTGCCATTTGGCGAATTTCAGCGCCAGATGGGCGCGAATCTCCTCGGCATCGAGAGTATCCTTGAACTCCGGGCGCGGCACCACCACGGCCACGGGCCGCTCCTCCCACTTGGGATGGGCCACCCCGGTTACCGAGGCCTCCATAACTTTGGGGTGGGCCATGATCTCGTTTTCCATGTCCACCGACGAGATCCACTCGCCGCCGCTCTTGATCAGGTCCTTGACCCGGTCTGTGATCTTCACGTAGCCCTCTGCATCGATGGTGCCGGCATCGCCGCTTTTCCAGTAGCCGTCTGCGGTGAACTGGGCCTCGCTGCCCGGTGCGTTGTAGTAGCCGGCGGTGATCCAGGGGCCGCGGATCAGGATTTCACCGGCGGATTTGCCGTCCTGGGCCACCTTGTTGCCGAATGCATCGACTATCTTGAGGTCGAGGCCCACCACCGGATATCCTTGGCGGCGTTTCATGTCCCACTTGGCCTCCTCGTCCAGTTCGTTTTCCATCCAGGGCTTGAGCCTGTTGATGGTCACCAGCGGGGTGGTTTCGGTGGCTCCGTAAGCGTGGATGATCTCGGCGCCGGTCATTTCATAATAGCTTTTCATCAAAGCCAGGGAAGGCTCGCTGGCCCCGGAAATGAATCGGGCGCCATGCAGGTCCGGTTTTTCCTCCAGCCCCCGGATATATTCGATCATCGGCATGAACAGGGCCGGGGCCCCGGCGGTGGCGGTCACCTTTTCGGCCACCAGGGGTTTGGCCAGGCTGCCCAGATCGGCGATGTTGTACATCCCTGGCAGGAGGTATTTGGCCCCCACCAGGATACTGGCGTGGGGAATGCCCCAGCCCAGGGCATGGAACATCGGCACGAGCTGGTAGAAACAATCCCGGTAGGAAATTTCGGCATTGCTGGCGATGGTCATGGCGTGCAGAAATACGCAGCGGTGCGAGTAGTAGACTCCCTTGGGCTGCCCCGTGGTGCCGGTGGTGTAACAGGCCCCGTAGGCCGAGCGTTCGTCGAGGACCGGCCATTTGTACTTCTCGGGCGCCTCGCCCAGCAGGTCCTCATAGCTGAAAAGGGGGCTCAGGTCGGTCTTGATTTCAGCCAGCGGCTTGTCGGTCATCACCACATATCCTTTGACACTTTCCAGCTTGGGGGCTACGGCGGCGATCAACGGGAGCAGGGTTTCATCCACCAAGATGAATTTGGCGCCCGCGTGGTTGATCACATGGATCAGGTCCGGTGGCGCCAGGCGGATGTTGAGCAGCAGCAGCACCGCTCCGGTGCCCGGCACGCCGAAGTAGGCCTCGAAATGGCGCAGCGAGTTCCAGTCCATCACCCCGATGCGATCCCCGGTTTTTACGCCGAGTTTTTCGAGTGCGTTGGCCAGACGTTGCACCCGGCTGTAAGTTTGCCGGTATGTGGTTCGGTTGACTCCCCCCAGGCTGTAAGCCACGATCTGCTGGCGCCCGAAGGTGCGGGCCGCTTGGCGCAAGATGTTGATGACGTTGAGCTGGTATTCGTCCTGGGAGGTGGCGGGAAATCCCATGATCGGTGGGCTGGGCATGGTGCCTCCTGTCGGTGAAAGGGTTGCAGGCGGGTAAATTAAATTTTACAATCTGAACGTATTTCATTGAAAATACAGTTTTCATATTCCTCGGTCAAGATGGAGAACCACCATGTCGATACGATCCGGCAACGGGGCATCAGGATCTGGCAATAGCGTGGAATCTTCGGAGCGGGAACCCGACTTGCGCCAGACCGAAATTGCGGCCCTGCAACGGCAAAATGCCTATCTGGCCGCCCTTCATGAGACCAGCCTGGGGTTGATCGATCGGCTGGATGCCAGTGCGCTGCTCGAAGCCATCCTGGACCGCGCCGCCCGGCTGACCGGGTCCTGCCACGGGTATATCTACTTGCGCCAGCCCGATTCGGAAACGCTGCAGATGCAGGTCGGCATGGGGCTTTTCACCGGTCTTCTCGGCTTGACGGTCCGCTCGGGCCAAGGCGTGGGCGGGCAGGTTTGGGTTACCGGTGCGCCGGTTCTGGTGGAGGATTACCGCTGCTGGCCCTTTCGCTTGATCGGGAAAGCCTTCGACGGCCTGCATTCGGTGATCGGCATCCCGCTCAAATCCGCTCAGGAGGTTCAGGGGGTCATCGGATTGGCGGCTTTGGACCCGCAAAAGCGCTTCGGCCCGACGGATGTGGAAGTCCTGTCGCGGTTCGCCGAACTGGCGCTGGTCGCCCTGGACAAGGCCAAGCTTTATGAAGATCTCAAGCGGGAGCTGGCAGAACGGCAGCGGGCCGAGGCGGTGGTGCGAGACAGTGAAAAACGCTACCGGTCCCTTCTGGAATCGTCCCCCGATCCCATCGTGGTCTACGACATGAACGGGGCCGCGACCTACATCAACCCCGCCTTTGGCCGCACCCTCGGATGGTCGAGAGAGGAACTGATCGGCCGGCGCATCGACTTCGTCCCCCAAGAAAATTGGCCCGAGACCCGAACCGCGATCCGCAACATGCTTGCCGGCGAGACGATCCAGATGTTTGAAACCCGCCGGCGAACCAAGGACGGGCGGGTCCTGGACGTGCAGATCAGCTCGACGCTCTACCACAATGAAAACGGCGATCCGGCGGGCAATATCGTGATTTTGCGCGATATCAGCGCCCATAAACGCGCCGCGCGCCAGCTCAGGGAATATCAGGAAGATCTGGAACAGCGGGTGGCGGACCGGACCGCCGAACTGGCCGCCAGCAACCGGCTGCTGGCGCGCGAAGTGGACGAACGCCGGGCCGTGGAAGAGGCTCTGCGGCGGCGCGAAGCGGACCTGGAGGCCCAGTCGCGCCACCTGGCCGAAGTCAATACGGCCCTCAAGGTCTTGCTCAAACAGCGTGAATCGGATCGCGCCGAACTGCAGGAAAACGTTCTGGCCAACCTCAAGGAACTGGTCGCTCCTTATCTGGAGCGGCTCAAAAAAAGCCGGCTGAACACCGATCAGCTCACCCTGGTCAGGATTGTGGAAACCAACCTGAACAATATCGTTTCGCCCTTCATCGGGCGGCTGGGCTCCAAGGCCTACGCCCTGACGCCGATGGAAATCCGGGTGGCCAATCTGGTGCGCGCGGGCAAGACCAACCAGGAGATGGCCGCCCTGTTGTGCGTGTCCAAAAATACCGTCATGTTCCACCGCTTTAACATCCGGCGCAAGCTGGGGCTGACCAACAAGAAGATCAATTTGGCCACCTGTCTCATGGGGTTCGAAAAATAGTGGTATTTGCCCACTGCAAAACCACTTCAAACATAGCACTGAGCCGGTATTGCTTCTGGAACGCCGCCTTGCCCGGATTCGGGCCGGGACAGACGGAATCGGCCGCGGCCAGGAGCCGAGCCGGCGCTTGACCGGATCTACCCGGCCGGAATCATGGCCGATCATGATCTTGCAGATCTCGCCGGGGCTGCAAGTGGTGCCAGCAGGCGGCGGCGGGCATCATTCCTTTTAATCCGAGGGCGTCATTTTTAAGCTGTCCGAGACATAGTAGGGAAGGCTCAGCATGAATCCGCGCTTCCAACCTTTCCCTTGACTCGCCTAAAAAACCATTGATATTCATCTTTTTACGTAAAATTGGTTAATGAATTTTATTTATTAATCTTGTCATCATGCAAGCGCGGACGGTCCATAACGACATGAATACCCTGACCATTTCGGAAGTCACCCTGACCTTCGGAGGTCTCAACGCCCTGACCGGAGTGGACATGCAGATTCAGCCGGGCCTGATCACCTCGGTGATCGGTCCCAACGGCGCGGGCAAGACCAGCCTGCTGAACTGCATCTCCGGTTTCTATCATCCCACCCAAGGTGAGATCCGTTACGGGAGCGAACGTTTGACCCGGGCCTCGCCCCATCAGGTTACCAAAAAGGGGATCGCCCGGGCCTTTCAAAACCTGGAGCTTTTCAGCGGCCTGACGGTTCTCGACAACCTGATGCTCGCGCGCCACCGCCACCTTTCCTACGGCTTCTTGCATGCTGTGGTCTACTGGGGCAAAGCCTCGCGGCTCGAAGCCCAAAACCGGGCCTTTGTCGAGGATGTGATCGACTTCATGGAACTCGAACCGTTCCGCAAGCGGCCGGTGGGCAGTCTCAGCTACGGGATCCAAAAACGTGTGGAGGTCGCCCGGGCCTTGACGCTGGGGCCCCAGCTGCTTCTTCTCGATGAACCGATGGCCGGCATGAATATCGAGGAGAAGGAAGACATGGTGCGCTTTATCATGGACATTTTGAAGGAGCGCAGCATCAGCGTGATTTTGGTCGAACACGACCTGGGCGTGGTGATGGATATCTCCGATCAGGTCTATGTGCTCGATTTCGGGGAACTGATCGGGGCCGGCAGCCCCAGGGAAGTGGCTGCCAATCGCAAGGTGATCGATGCTTACATCGGCGAAGACTGACACGGAAAAAATGCTGCAACACACCGACCATCTGGTGGATCTAACCATTCCTCAACTGCTGCGCTGGCGGGTCGGCAAGACCCCGGACAAGGTCGCCCTGCGGGAAAAGGAATTCGGCATCTGGAACCCCTACACCTGGCGCCGCTACTACCAGAGTGTCCAGGAGGTAGCCGCCGGTCTGGTTCGGATCGGTTTCGCCCCGGGGATGAAGCTGGCCCTGATCGGCGACAACATCCCCGAAATGCTCTTCACGGCGGTGGGGACCATGTCCGCAGGTGGGATCGGGGCCGGAATTTACCAGACGAGTCTGCCGGGGGAGATTGCCGGCATTCTCAACTATCTGGAAATCAGTGTGGTTTTTTGCAGCGACCAGGAACAAGTGGACAAGCTGGTGGAGGTACGCGAGCAGATTCCCGGGGTGGTGCGGGTCATCTACGAAGATCCGCGCGGAATGCGCAACTACCGCACCGACGACTGGTTCCTCGAGTTCGACCAGCTTCTGGAACTGGGCCGCGAGGCCCTGGCGGCCAATCCGGGCCATATAGAGGCCATTATCGAC
This sequence comes from Desulfobacterales bacterium, assembly GCA_963668645.2. Lineage (GTDB taxonomy): Bacteria > Desulfobacterota > Desulfobacteria > Desulfobacterales > UBA2174 > UBA2174. The sequence continues at coordinate 276,129 of CAXXWC010000010.1, read as the reverse complement.
CAGGGAAAGCCTGACGACGTCTGTTTTCTCTGTCTGACCTCGGGAACCACCGGACTGCCCAAAGGCGCCATGATGTGCCATCGCAACTACATCAACATGGGGATTCAGATCACCAAGGTCGATTGCCTGGCTGAAAGCGACGAATACCTTTCCTTCTTGCCCATGGCCTGGATCGGCGAGCAGATGAATTCCTTCGGGATCGCTATGGCCACCGGTATCACGGTCAATTTCCCCGAGTCGGTGGAAACGAGCATGGAGGACTTAAAGGAGATCGGGCCGCATTTTATCTTCGGGGCCCCGCGCATATACGAAACCATCCGCAGCCAGATCTGGCTCAAGATCGACGATTCCTACTGGATCAACCGGATTTGCTATCATTATTTCAGCCGGGTGGGGCAGAAGGCGGCCAAGTTCCGCATGAGGGGTGCCCCCATGCCGCTGGGGCTGCGGGTGAAGGCCTGGATCGGGGATCAGCTCGTGTTCCGGCCCCTGATCAACCAGATCGGCTTTTTACGGCTGCGGCGCGCCTATACCGGCGGGGCCGCCCTGGGGCCGGATCTGTTCACCTTCTATCAGGCCATGGGGGTCAACCTCAAACAGATCTACGGTCAGACCGAGATTACCGGCATCGCCTACATGCACCGCGACGGCGATATCCGCCCGGATACGGTGGGCAAACCGCTGCCCGGTACCGAGTGCCGCATCAGTGACATCGGCGAGATCCTGTCGCGTTCGCCATCGGTGTGCAAGGGCTATTACAAGCTGCCCGAAAAGACCGAAGAGCTGCTCGAAGACGGGTGGCTGCATTCGGGAGACGCCGGGTTCGTGGACCCCGACGGCCATCTGGTGGTCATCGACCGTATTTCCGACGTGATGCACAACCGGACCGGCGACATGTTCAGTCCCATGTTTTTGGAAAACAAGCTCAAGTTCAGCCCCTATATAAAAGAGGCGGTCATATTCGGCGACCGGTGCGACTATGTCGCGGCCCTGATCAATATCGATCCGATCATCGTGGGCAAATGGGCCGAGGACCGGGGCCTGTCCTTTACCACTTACATGGACTTGTCCCTCAAGCCCGAGGTGGCCCAATTGATCGGAGCCGAAGTGGAGGCTTTCAACCGCAACGTGGAAAAACCCCATTTTCGCATCCGGCGTTTCGCCATTCTTTACAAGTTGCTGGATATGGACGATGGCGAGTTGACCAAGACGGGCAAGATCCGGCGCCAGTTCGTGCGTGAAAAATACCACCCGCTCTACGAGACCCTCTACGACGAGACCGTCGCTGAGCGCGAGGTGGAAGCCGAATTCCGCTATCAGGACGGGCAGACGACGACAGTGCGCACGAATATGCCGTTTTATACGCTGGAATGGGAGGGCGCAGAAAAGGTGGATTTGCCATGACCTATTTTTTCCAACTGGTCGTCAGCGGCATTGTGGTCGGCTCCATATACGCCCTTTCAGCCCTGGGCTTTGTGCTGATCTACAAATCGAGCCGGGTGCTCAACATCGCCCACGGGCAGATCATCGCCGGGGGGGCCTATATCGTCTTCGCCCTCACCGCTTGGGCCGGGATTCCCATCGTGATCTCCTTTCTGGCCAGCATGGTGATCACTTTCTTTCTGGCCATGAGTGTCGAGCGCATATTTTTGCGCCGCCTCATCGGAGAGCCGATCATCTCGGTGATCATGGTCACCATCGGGTTGATGTCGATTCTCGACGGGATCATCTACCTGACCCCCTTCGGTTCGCTCAACTTCTCATTTCCCGAGTTTCTGCCATCCACACCGCTCAGCCTTGGGGGGGTCTCGATTTCCTGGACCCAGTTGGTGGGCGTGGTCATTACCGCCGTTTTGATCGGCATATTTTCGTGGTTCTTTAAAAGTGCAACCCTGGGCATCAGCATGCGGGCGGTATCCGACGACCAGTTCGCCTCCATGAGCGTGGGCATTTCCGTGCCCCGGGTCTTCGGGCTGGCCTGGGCCATGGCCGGCCTGAGCGCCGCCGGTGCCGGCGCCATCATCGGCAATATCACCGGGTTGAACTTCGAAACCCTGCGCGCTTTCGGCATTACGGTCTTTCCGGTGGTGATTCTCGGGGGGCTGGATTCGATCATCGGAGCGGTGGTGGCCGGGATCATCATGGGCTTGATCCAGCAGTTCGCTGCCGGATACCTGGACGGCAACTGGGGGCTCCACGGCACGGCCGACGTACTGCCCTATATCATTCTTTTGGTCATTCTTTTGTTCAAACCCCACGGGTTGTTCGGGACCCACGAAATCGAGCGAGTCTAAGCCATGTCCGCCAACCGATGGTTTGCCACCGGCAATTTTTACACCAGCTACCGCCAGGAGCAGCAGATTTTCCGCACCCATCTGGACCGGGGGCTGTTTATCGTATTTCTGGCCGCCCTTTTCGTCTGGCCGCTGTTTGTGGATGCCAGCAATCGCACGATGCTGGTGATCAACAATATCCTCATCGCGGTGGTGGCCGTCTACGGTTTGAACCTGGTGACCGGATTCGCCGGGCTGATCTCCATCGGGCATGCCGCTTTCGTGGGAATCGGGGCCTACACCCTGGCCGCCACGGCCCGGACCATCGGGGACAGCCACGTGCTCATCACCCATGCCTGGCCCCTGATGATTCTCGTCTCAGGCCTGATGGGGGCCGTCTTCGGGGCTTTCGTGGGGCTGCCGGCCATGCGCCTCAAGCATCTTTACCTGGCCATCGCCACCTTGTCGTTCCAGATGATTTTTACCTGGACGATCAGTTTCATGCCCTTTTTCAACCAAGGGCAGATGATCGCCGTGGGCCGGGTGTTCTGGATCAACGGCCGCGTGGGCCGCAGCGAACACTACCTGTTTTGGTACTACGTGATCCTGGTGACCGCCGTCGTCTGCGGTCTGGGCGTGCGCAACCTGCTGCGCTCGCGGTACGGGCGCTGTCTGGTGGCGGTGCGCGATAACGACCGGGCCGCGGACGCCATGGGCATGCACCCGGGCCTGACCAAGGTCTACGCCTTCGCCCTGGCGGGCTTTTTCGCCGGGATCGCCGGGGCCCTGCACACCTACATGTTCCGCGGGGCAGGCTTTGAATCGTTTACCCTGCACCATTCGATCATCTATCTGGCCATGGCCATCGTGGGCGGTCTGGGGACCCTGCCCGGCAGCCTTTTCGGGCCGGTGGCGATCCAGATCCTCGAACTGCAGATGGAGCACCTCTCCGAGTGGGCCGGCACCTTTCTGCCGGCCGTCTTGAATCTGGCCACGGCCCTGCGGCCGCTTGGTTTCGGGCTGGCGATCGTGCTGTTTTTGATGTTCGAACCGCGGGGCATCGCCAACTGGTGGCGTATCTGCCGCTCCTACGTCAAACTCTGGCCGTTTCGTTATTGAAAGGCCTGGAGAAAACGGCGCCCGCCATGGAAGGCGGCGCCGACGGCAAAGGTCAACCAATTACCAAAGGGGGGAAAAATGAAAGCCATATTGTTGCGAGGATGGATCGTCGTCATCGCCGTCGGGCTGGCGTTGGCATTCACGGTTCCGGCCACGGCCGGCGAAACCTACAAGCTCGGTTTGTCGCTGGCGATCACCGGGCCGACCTCGGATGCCGGTAATCCGTACTCCAAGGGCGTGGAAGACTACATGCGCCTGGTCAACGACACGGGGATTCTCGGCGATGCAAAGGTGGATTGCCCGATTCGCGACGACATGTATGAAACGGCGGTCACCAAACGCAACTTCGAAGACTACCTCGATCAGGGGATCGTGCTTTTCCTCAGCTACGCCACCGGCGCCAATCTGGCCCTGGCCAAGGATTTCGACGAGGTCGAAATCCCGGTCATTCCCGCCTCCTTTCACAAAGGGATCGTGGACGCGGCCAAATACATCTTCTTGCCCATCGCCTCCTACTCCCACCAGTACGTCGGTCTGGGCGAATATGTGACCAAGAACCACCCGGGAAAAGATGTGCCCAAGGTGGCCCTCTTCATCCATCCCTCGGCCTTCGGGCGGGCGCCGGTGGAAGACTTCAAGGGGGCCCTGGCCGCCGGCATGAAGCTTGAGATCGTTGAGGTGGTCGAGCATGGCAAGGACCTGGACAACAGCGCCCTGCTCCAGCGGCTGCACAGCAAGGGGGTTCAGTACGTACTGTGCCAGACCGTGCAGTCGCCGGTGGTCACCCTGATCAACGACTCCCAGCGGCTCGGGTTGACGGCCAAGAGCTTCGGCGAAAAGGGTAAGATCACCTTCCTGGGGGCCCATTACACCGGCGGCAACGATCTGATCGCTTTGGCCGGTACGGCCGCCGAAGGCTTTTATTGGACCACTTCCTACCGGCTGACCTCTGAAAAAGGCCCCTGGGCCGACTGGCAGCTCGATCTGGCCAAAAAGTATGGGCGCGATGAAAAGACCGCCAACTCCCACAACTACACCAACGGCATCATGGCGGCCCAGGTGGCGGTGGAAGCGATCCGGCGCACCCGCGAGGCCGGCAAAGAGGTTACCCGGGCGGCGCTCTACGAGACCCTCAACCAGATGAACGGCGACAAGGCGTACCAGCCCCTGACCACCGTCGGGCCGGTGACCTATTCACTCACCGACCGCATGGGCGTGGACACCTTGCAGCTCTACGTGGTCAAGAACGGCGTTTTCAGGGCCGTGGGTGAGCCGTTCCGGCCTCAGTATCTGAAATAAGCAAAATCCAAAGACAGATCAGTCGGATCGGTCAGATCCGACCGATCCGACTGATCGAACCGAATCCATCTTCCAACGCATTCACGCAGAATTGCGAGGCATGGAAACCACACCCGAAAAAGGCCGACAGCTGCTGGACGTCAACAACATCGAAGTGGTCTACAACGATATCGTGCAGGTGCTGCGCGGTGTCAGCCTCAAGGTGCCCGAGGGGCGGGTCGTGGCCCTGCTGGGCACCAACGGGGCCGGCAAGACCACCACCTTGCGGGCCATCAGCGGGCTGCTCAAGCCCGAGAACGGCTACGTCAAGGACGGGCATATCCGCTTTGCCGATCAGGACGTGACCAACTGGCTCGGTACAGCCGTGGTGCGTCTCGGGGCCGTTATGGTGCCCGAGGGGCGCCGGGTCTTCAAGCACCTGACGGTGGACGAAAACATCCGGGTGGGATCGATTACGCGCAAGGACGGCTCTCAGGCGATTCGGGCCGATCACAAGAAGATGTACGATCATTTCCCGCGCCTGGCCAAGGTCACCAATCGTCTGGCCGGCTACTGCTCGGGCGGGGAACAGCAGATGATCGCCATCGCCCGGGCACTGATGGCCGCGCCTCGCATGCTGATGCTCGATGAGCCCTCCCTGGGGCTGGCCCCCTTGCTGGTCCGTGAAATATTTGACAATGTGCAGAGGATCAACCGGGAAACGGGTACGACCATCCTGGTGGTCGAACAAAACGCCAAGATCGCCCTGGAGGTGTCTGATTACGCTTATATCATGGAGTCGGGCAAGATCGTGCTCGAAGGTTCCTCGGCGGATTTGAAGCAGAACCCCGATGTGAAGGAGTTTTACATGGGGATCACCGAGGGCGGCGGGCGCAAGTCCTTCAAGGAGGTCAAATCTTACAAGCGCCGCAAGCGCTGGATGTGACCGGCGCCGGGGCGGGAGGCGGTGATGCAGATTCTGGTCGGATACAACGGCTCGGTCGAGTCCAAGGCGGCGGTCAAACTGGCCGGGGAACTGGCCATTCCTCTCGATGGCCGGATCCTGGTGATGACCTCCATGGAAGGCGGGGTGCGGGAGCGGCCCGAGGAGATCGCCAAGGCCCAGGCGCACCTTAACGAAGCCCGTCAGATCATGCTTGCCAAGGGCGTTCCCTGCGAGGTCTTCCAGTCCGTGCGGGGCCTGTCCCCCGGCGAGGATCTGGTCGACTATGCGCGCCAGCAGGCCGTCGATCTGATCGTGGTGGGAATCGAAAAACGCTCCAAAACCCAGAAGCTTCTGCTCGGTTCCACCGCTCAGTTTATCATTCTCAAGGCCCCCTGCCCGGTTCTGACCGTCAAATAAGCGATTCCGGAGCGCGCCTGTTTTCTCAAACGGAAAGGTGAAGCATGGGACTTTACGATCTGACCTTCTTCGAGATGATCCGGCGCAACGGCCGGCTTTTTGGCGACCGGACGGCCTGGATCGAACCGGACAGCGGTCTCAAGTTGAGCTTTGCCGGGTTTGAGGACCGGGTGGCGCGGCTGGCGGCCGGTTTGCAGGATTGCGGGGTGCAAAAGGGCCAGCGTATCGGCGTGCTGGCCCAAAACAGCCTGGAGTATTTTCTGGTCTACGGTGCTGCGGCCGCCCTGGGCGCCATCGTGCTGCCGGTCAATTGGCGTTTGAGTGCCGACGAGGCCCTGTTCAACCTTGAAGACGGATCGCCGGCGGTGCTGCTGGCCGACGGTGCTTTCCAGGCGATGCTGGACGCCGACCGGTCAAGGCTGGTCTCTGTGCGCCACCGCTTTACCCTGGCCGGAAAGGGCGACTGGCCGGCGATGGAAGGCCTCATGCAGGGCAGCCGGGTCGCGCAACCGGAGGCGGTGGCCGCCGAGGACGGGCTGGTGATCATCCACACCGCCGCCGTGGCCGGCCGCCCGCGCGGGGCGTTGCTCAGCCACGCCAATCTTTTATGCGCCAACCTGCACTGGCAATGCCGGCTGCAGATCGAACCGTCGGACGTGCATCTTAACCTGCTGCCCCTTTTTCACGTGGGCGGGCTTTTTCTGGCCGCCAGCAGCTTTCATGCCGGGGCCCTGAACATCAACATGCGCAAGTTCGAGGCGGCCCGGGCCGCAGAACTGATCGAGACCCACCGGGTCTCTTTGTTTTTCGATTTTTCACCCATTTTGGCCAGCATCCTGGAAATCGCCGATTACGATCTGACCAGCCTCAGGGCTGTTACCGGACTCGATACGGCCCAGACCATCGAAGCCTTCCAACAGCGTACCGGCGGCAAGTTCTACGCCATGTACGGCCAGACGGAAACGTCCTGCATCGCCACGTACGGGCCCTACGATGAGCGGCCCGGCTCGGCGGGCAGGCCCATCGCCCTGGCCGACGTGCGTCTGGTGGACGATCACGACGATCCGGTGCCGGCGGGTGGCGTGGGTGAAATCACCGTCAAAGGCCCCATGGTGTTCAAAGGATACTGGGACCTTCCCGAGGACAACGCCTATACTTTTCGCGGAGGCTGGCACCACACCGGGGACCTGGGCCGCTTCGATGAGGATGGATTTCTCTGGTACGCCGGGCGCAAGGCCGAAAAGGAATTGATCAAGCCCGGTGGTGAAAACGTCTATCCGGCCGAGGTGGAAAAGGCGATTCTGGCCCATCCGGCGGTGGCCGAAACAGTGGTCTTCGGGGTGCCGGATCCCAAATGGAAGGAGGGGATCAAAGCGGTCTGCGTTCTTCAACCCGGCCGGAGATTGGCGCCCGAGGATCTGATCGCTTTTGTCGGAACGCACATCGCGCGTTACAAGAAGCCCCAGTACGTTGAATTCGTCGCCGAGCTGCCGCACACTGCCGACGGCCAGCCGGACCGGGCCGCCGTCAAGGCGCGATACGGCGGCTCCCAGGACGAGGCATGATTGCAGCAATCCGGCATTGAAAAATCGTGTTTTTTGACCTAAGGTCGGACCATGGATTGAATCTCATTCGGGAATTTATACATGCGCTCGAAAAAAATTTTGCTTTTCAACCTGGCCGATCGATCCAAACACGCTCGAACACTGGGCCCGATTCGATCCGGATATTCGGCCGACGGGAGGAGGAACCATGGTGCGCACTGAAATTTCGCTTTTTCTCAAGAACGCTCCCGGGGAACTGGGCCGTTTGGCGGCCATGCTCGGTGAGGCCGGGATCAACATCGATGCCCTGACCATCCAGGATGCGTCCAACTACGTGCGCGAGCTGTTTCAGGCGCGGGGAAAATCACTCAAGCGGATCGCCTCGGCCGCCAGCTACAATTCCATGCGCAAGGACTCGGTCGATTTTGCCCTGATCCGCTTCCTGCCGGCCGACGGTACCATCAACAAGGCCATCGACCTGCTATCCAGGGGCGACTACGTTTTTGACATCATGCCGGTGATCGCCGTCGAGCTGGAAAATCGGCCCGGCGAGCTGGCCCGCATCTCTGCCAAGTTCGGCCAGGAAGGGATCAACATCAACTACGTCTACGGATCGGTGTCCGGGCCGGATGCCAAGTGCCTCTTCGTCTTTTGTCCGGAGGACATCGATCAGGCGGAGGCGATTTTCGATCAGTAAGGGAAAAGCAGGCCTGAGGTCCGCGGGCCCGGGAAGCCCGTTTGCGGGGATCGAGGGTGCCTCCGCCTCGATCCCCCCCCCCGGATCAACTCTGGCGCCTGTCTCTGAAGACGTGGTTGGAGATCACGATGCGCTGGATTTCGCTGGTCCCCTCGTAGATGGTAAAGACCCTGGCATCGCGATAGAAGCGCTCGACGGGATAGTCTTTGGTAAAGCCGTAACCGCCGTGGATCTGGATCGCCTGGCCGGTGACGCGCTGGACCATCTCCGAGGCGAAGAGTTTGGCCATGGAGGCCTGCTGGCTGTAAGGTTCGCCGCGGTCCTTCATGGCGGCGGCCGAAAGCACCAGCTGGCGGGCCGCCTCGATTTCGGTGGCCATGTCGGCCACCATCCAGCGCAGCCCCTGGAACTTGGAGATGGCCTGGCCGAACTGTTCGCGCTGCTTGGCGTACTTGACTGCCTCGTCCAGGGCCGCGCGCGCCACCCCCACCGATTGGGCCGCGATGCCGATGCGCCCGCCGTCCAAGCCGGTCATGGCGGTGGCAAACCCCTGGCCCTCCTCCCCGAGCAGATTCTCCACCGGCACCCGGCAGTCCTCGAAGATCAGGTCGGTGGTATCCGAAGCCCGCAACCCCATCTTGTCTTCCACGTGCCCCACGGTCAGCCCGGCAGTCCCCTTTTCCACGATAAAGGCACTGATCCCCTTGTGGCGCAAGGACTCGTCGGTTTTGGCGGTGACGATCACCACCGAGGAGTTCTGCCCCGAGGTGATGAACCGCTTGGTGCCGTTGATGACGTAATGATCGCCGTCGCGTACTGCGGTGGTGGTCTGGCGTACCGGGTCGCTGCCCGCCGACGGTTCGGTGAGGGCAAAGGCGCCGATGATCTCACCGGCCGCCAGGGGGCGCAGGTATTTTTGTTTTTGCGCCTCGGTACCCAGGCGGTAGAGGCTCTCACAGACGATGGAGTTTTGTACCGACATGACCACCGCGGTGGAAGCGCAGGCCGAAGCGACCTCGATCAGGGCCAGCACGTAGCTTACACAATCGGCCCCGGCGCCGTCGTAAGCGTCGGGGATCATCATGCCCATCAGGCCGAGTTCCCCCATCTGGCGCAGGTTTTCGATGGGGAAGGCCTTGGTCCGGTCCCGCTCGGCGGCCGTGGGCAGCACCACCTTGCGGGCGAATTCGCGGACCATGGACTGGATCATCAACTGTTCATCGGTCAGCCGGAAGCTCATGGACCTCTCCTCGCGCAGGTAAAGGCTGTCAGGGGTTATAAATGGTCACGATCAATTCGGCATCCTCATCGCCGATGTTGCGCAGCTGGTGGCGGATTCCGGAGTTGAAATGGAGTGATTCCCCCGGTCCCAGGGTGTTGACGTGGTCGCCCACAATCACTTCGATGCGCCCCTTGAGCACATAATCGAACTCCTCGCCCTCGTGCTGATAGCCGACCCCTTTATGGTCCTGGCCGGCGGGGATGGTGACGCGAAAAGCCTTGAGATGCTTGTTTTCCGCCCCCGGCGTCAGGGTGTCGTAGGCGTAGTTGTCCGTGCGCTTGGTGTAGGCCTTGATCCGGTCGGAGAGCTTCGATTCCTGCTCCTTGAGCAGTACGGACGAGTCGACCTCCAGCGAGCGGGCCAGCTGGAGCAGGGCGCCCACCGGGGGGATGGTCTTGCCCGACTCGATCTCCTTGATATAGTCGATGGAAAAACCGGTGTCGTTGGCCAGCCGGTCAAGGGTGACCTTCTTGGATGTACGCACCTTCTTGATTTTCTGGCCGATGGAAGCCGGGCTGGCACTTTTTTGGGCTGGCATGGGGCCTCCTTGATGTGGGGGGGGGTGATCGGGGTGCCGGATTCAGCCTGGCAAGGATCCGGTCACGCAGCTCAATCCGGCACCCGCTCTGGTCTCAAGCGTAATCGTAAAAACCGCGTCCCGACTTGCGTCCCAGCCACCCGGCTTCGACATATTTGCGCAGCAGCGGGCAGGGGCGGTACTTGCTGTCCTTGAAGCCTTCGTAGAGGGTCTCCATGATCGCCAGGCAGGTATCCAGGCCGATCAGATCCGCCAGGGCCAGGGGACCCATGGGATGGTTCATGCCCAGCTTCATCACCGTGTCGATGGCCTCGGGGGTGCCCACTGAGTGGTAAAGGCAGTAAACCGCCTCGTTGATCATCGGCATCAGGATCCGGTTGGCGATAAAGCCCGGATAATCACTCGCTTCGGCCGGGGTTTTGCCGAAACGCTCGGACAGGTCCCAGGTCACGCGGAAGGTCTCGTCGGAAGTGGCCAGGCCGCGGATCACCTCGATCAGCTTCATCACCGGCACCGGATTCATGAAGTGCATGCCGATGACCTTGTCCGCACGCCCGGTCTGGGCCGCGATGCGCCCGATGGGGATCGAGGAGGTGTTGGTGGCCAAAATGGCCCCGGCAGGGCAGATGCGATCCAGATCCTTGAAGATTTTAAACTTGATGGGCTGATTTTCCGTGGCGGCCTCGACCACGAAGTCGGCCGCCGCCATGTCATCGAGGCTCGTACTGGTACGGATGCGCCCGAGAATCGCATCTTTTTCGCCGGCTGCCAGCTTTCCCTTGTCCACCTGGCGGGTCAGATTCTTGGTGATGGTGGCCATGCCGCGGGCCACGAATTCGTCCTGGATGTCGTTCATGATCACGTTCAGGCCGCTGGCTGCAGCCACCTGGGCGATGCCGTTGCCCATCTGCCCGGCGCCGATGACGCCGAAGGTGTTGATCTGCATGGTAATGGTGCCTCCTCTTTGGGAATTTGGGGGGAGTTAATAAGGTTTATGAGCCCTATAAGATTTATGTTTTTTACCGCTTGACCACCAGGGCCACGGCCTCGCCGCCGCCGAGGCACAAAGTGGCCAGGCCGGTCTTTTTATCCTGGCGGATCATCTCGTGGAGCAGGGTCACCAGCACCCGGCACCCCGAGGCCCCGATGGGATGGCCCAGCGAGACGGCCCCGCCGTTGACGTTGACCCGGGCCGGATCCAGGCCCAGTTCCCGCACCACCGCCACCGTGGAGCCGGAAAAGGCCTCGTTGATCTCGTACAGGTCCACATCGGCCGGGGCGATGCCCTCCTTGGCCAGGCACTTGGGGATGGCCCAGATCGGAGCCACCAGCACGTACTTCATGTCGATGGCCGCCGAAGCCTGGGCCCCCACCGTGGCCAGGATCGGGCAGCCCAGGGCTTCGGCCCGCGCCCGGGACATGACCACCGTGGCCGCGGCCCCGTCGGAGATGATCGAGGCGTTGCCCGCCGTGCCCAGCCCGCCCTTTTTAAAGGCGGCCGGCATCCGGCCCAGGGTTTCGAAGTCCGTCGGCCGGGGGCATTCGTCGCGGCTGAACACCAGCGGCTCGCCTTTGCGCTGGGGGATTTCCACCGGCAGGATCTCCTCGTCGAAGCGGCCGCTGTCGCGCGCCGCCAGGGCCCGCCGGTAGCTTTCGGCCGCATAGCGGTCCTGGTCTTCACGCGTCACGTTGTACTTTTCCGAGCACAGCTCGTTGGAAATGCCCATGTGAAAGTCGTTGACGATGTCCCACAGCCCGTCGTGGACCATGTGGTCCTGGATGGCGCCGGGCCCCATGCGGTAGCCGAAGCGGGCCTTTTCCAGGTAGTAGGGGGCCAGGCTCATGTTCTCCATGCCGCCGGCCACCACGACTTCGGCGTCGCCGGTCTGGATCGCCTGGGCGGCGAGCATCACTGCTTTGAGGCTCGAGCCGCAGACCTTGTTGATCGTCAGGCATTCCGCCTTCCAGGGCAGTCCGGCCTGCACGGCAGCCTGCTTGGCCGGGTTCTGGCCGTAGCCGCAGGGCAGGACCTGGCCCATGATGACCTCGTCGACCGCCTCCTTGTCGATGCCGGCGCGGCGGACGGCCTCGGCGATGGCCATGGCCCCGAGGCGGGTGGCGCCGATGCCGGCCAGCGATCCGTTGAAGTTGCCCAAAGGGGTGCGCACCGCACTGACGATAACCGCTTCGTTCATTTGCTCTCCTTCTGGTCCGGGTTGCCGTTTTTTGGCAACCCGGGCAATCTTAAGTTTTAACTTTGAGGCCTCAAATTTACATGTTTCTCCGGTACTTGCCGCCCACTTCGTACAGGGCCTGGGTGATCTGGCCCAGGCTGCAGTGGCGCACCGTCTGCATCAATTCGGCGAACATGTTGCCGCCGGACAGGGCCACTTGCTGGAGGCGTGCCAAAGCGTCGGGAGACTGTTCGGCGTGGCGTTGCTGGAATTCGGCCAGACGGCGCAGCTGCGATTCCTTTTCTTCATCGGTGGCCCGGGCCAGTTCGATGCACCCGAAACCGCCCTCGCTCAGCTCCTGCCCGTCGGCATGAGGGTCGCGGAAGGTGTTGACCCCGATGATGGGCAGTTCGCCGGTATGCTTGAGGGTTTCGTAATAGATCGACTCGTCCTGGATCTTGCTGCGCTGGTAGCCGGTCTCCATGGCCCCCAGAACCCCGCCGCGGGCCGTGATGCGGTCGAATTCACCCAGCACGGCCTCCTCGACGAGGTCGGTAAGCATATCCACGATAAAGGCGCCTTGCAAAGGATTTTCGTTCTTTGCCAGGCCCCATTCGCGGTTGATGATCATCTGGATGGCCAGGGCCCGGCGCACCGACTCTTCGGTGGGGGTGGTGATGGCCTCGTCGAAGGCGTTGGTGTGCAGGCTGTTGCAGTTGTCGTAAATGGCGCACAGGGCCTGGAGGGTGGTGCGGATATCGTTGAACTGGATATCCTGGCTGTGCAGGCTGCGCCCCGAGGTCTGGATATGGTACTTGAGCATCTGGCTGCGCGGCGAGGCCCCGTATTTTTCCCGCAGCGCGATGGCCCATATGCGCCGGGCCACCCGGCCGATGACGGTGTACTCCGGGTCCATGCCGTTGGAGAAGAAGAACGAAAAGTTGGGCCCGAAGCTGTCCACCGGCATACCCCGCGACAGGTAGTATTCGAGGTAGGTGAACCCGTTGGCCAGGGTAAAGGCGAGCTGGCTGATGGGATTGGCGCCGGCCTCGGCGATATGGTAGCCCGAGATGGACACCGAGTAGAAGTTGCGCACGTCGTTGTCGATGAAGAACTGCTGGATGTCGCCCATCATCTTGAGGGCGAAATCGATGGAAAAGATGCAGGTGTTCTGGCCCTGGTCCTCTTTGAGGATATCGGCCTGGACCGTGCCGCGCACCACCGAAAGGGTCTCGGTGCGGATCCGGGCCGCCTCGCCGGCGTCCGGCAGGCGGCCGTTTTGCTTTTCAAAGCGTTCCAGCTGCTGGTCCACGGCCGCGTTGAGGAACATGGCCAGGATGATGGGGGCCGGGCCGTTGATGGTCATGGAAACCGAGGTGTTCGGGGCGCACAGATCGAACCCGTCGTAAAGGACCTTGACGTCGTCCAGGGTGCAGACGCTCACCCCGCTGTTGCCTACCTTGCCGTAGATGTCCGGCCGCCGATCCGGATCGTAGCCGTAGAGGGTCACCGAATCGAAGGCCGTCGAGAGGCGTTTGGCCTCACTGGCGGCCGACAGCATCTTGAAGCGCCGGTTGGTGCGGGCCGGATCCCCCTCGCCGGCGAACATGCGCGTCGGATCCTCGCCCACCCGTTTCAAAGGAAAGACCCCGGCGGTGTAGGGAAAGTACCCGGGCAGGTTTTCCCGGCGCATCCAGCGGTAGATCTCGCCCGGATCGACAAACCCGGGCAGCACGATCTTTGGGATCTTGTTGCGCGAGAGTGACTCGCTGTAAAGCGGGACCCGGATCTCGCGGCCCCGCACCTCGTAGACCAGTTCGTCCTGGGTGTAACAGCGGCGAAATTCGGCAAACTGGTCCAGGATGCGGTCGGCCTCTGGGGGGACCGCCGCCTCGGCCGCGGCCACCTCAGCCTTGAAGCGTTCGAGCAGTTGATCGCCCTTGTCGTCCAGGCCCGCCTCGATGCACTTGAGCCCTTCGTGCAGGTGCCAGCGGGTGCGGATGGCGCCGGCCTGTTCATCGGAGTCTTTGTGGTAGCCGCGCACCGTTTCCGAGATTTCGGCCAGGTAACGGGTGCGTTCGGGCGGGATGATGATGGTCTTGGAGCTGGAGACCTTGCCGGCGGGCCGCGGCAGGCGGCTGTCCAGCACGACCCCGGTCTTGGCCGTGATGGCATCCAGGACCCCGCAATAAAAGGCCGTAACCCCGTCGTCGTTGAACTTCGAAGCGATGGTGCCGTAAACCGGCATCTCCTCGGGCTGCTTGTCCCAGGCTTCCCGGTTGCGCTGGATCTGTTTGCGCACGTCGCGCACCGCGTCTTCGGCCCCGCGCTTTTCGAATTTGTTGACCACCACGATGTCGGCGAAATCGAGCATGTCGATCTTTTCCAGCTGGCTGGCGGCGCCGAACTCGGGGGTCATGACGTAGATCGACAGATCCGCCAGATCCACGATGTGGCTGTCGCCCTGACCGATCCCGGCCGTTTCGGCGATGACCAGGTCGAAACCGGCCACCTGGGCCACGGCGATGGCGTCGGACAGCGATTCGGGAATCTCGGTGTGGGAGCGGCGCGTGGCCAGCGAACGCATGTAGACCCGGGTGCTGTCGATGGCGTTCATGCGGATGCGGTCTCCCAGCAGGGCGCCGCCGGTTTTGCGCCGGGACGGATCGGCGCTGATGATCGCCACCCGCAGTTCGGGAAAATCATGGAGCAGGCGCAGGATGAATTCATCGGTGATGGACGATTTGCCCGATCCGCCGGTGCCGGTGATTCCGATCACCGGCACCTTGCGCCCGCCCAGTTGCTTGTGCAGTTCGGCCCGCAGCCGCGCCAGATGCCCGTTTTCGAGAGCCTTGGCCTGCTCGACGGCCGTAATTAGGTTGGCCACCCGCAGCTTGTTTTCCGGGCTCAGATCGGAAAGATCAAAGCTCTTTTCACTGACGCGCGCAAAATCCATCTGCTGGATCATGTGGTTGATGATCCCCTGCAAGCCCCAGCGGGCCCCGTCTTCGGGCGAATAGATCTTGGCGACCCCGTAGTCTTCCAACTCCTTGATCTCTTCGGGGACGATCACGCCCCCGCCGCCGCCGAAGACCTTGATATGATCGGCCCCGGCCTCGCGCAGCAGGTCGACCATATACTTGAAAAACTCCATGTGGCCGCCCTGGTAGCTGGAGATCGCGATCCCCTGGACATCCTCCTCCACGGCGGCGTCCACCACCTCTTTGACCGAGCGGTTGTGCCCCAGGTGAATCACTTCCACCCCGGTTCCCTGCAGGATGCGGCGGAAGATGTTGATCGAGGCGTCATGGCCGTCGAAAAGCGACGTGGCGGTGACGACCCGGACATTGTGCACCGGCTTGTAAACATCTACAGCAGCAGCACTCATGGCCCCTCCTTGGAATGCAGTTTCATGTCGCGCGGCCTTCTTCACGGCGCGCTTTGAATCTCGGATTGGATCAATTCGTTTTTCTGATCACCACGGCACCCACCCGTGGTCTGCTAAGCGAGGCCCCCCAGCAGGCCGGTGATAAGGTCGGTTTGCAGGGCGGTATAGTCCTCAATGCTGTAATGACGGGCCAGAAACCAGCGTCGGAAGGTCCACATGTGACCGAGCACGGTGATGTTGTGTGCCATCAGTTCGATGGATTTTTCCGTGAGCCGTGGCAGATCTCCGTGCCCTTCGATACGTGCCAGAGCATTGACGAACAGGCCGGTGAGGCGCACCTCGTTTTCCAGGACCCGCTTGCGCCAATGGGGCGGCAGACTCTGGGTTTCCTGGTAGATGAGCAGGATATGGTCGCTCATCCGATGGCAGACCTCGAAATAGGCCCGGATCATCCCGGCCAGGGCATCCCGGCCGCGAGTGTGCCCCTTGAGGGCCTCGTCAACGCCCCGTTCGACCTCGCCGTGAATCGCATCGCAGACCAGATAGAGGACGTCTTCCTTGCTGCGCACGTACTCGTAGAGCAGCCCGATGGAAAATCCGGTGGCCGCAGCGATTTCGCGGGTAGTGGTCTTGTGAAACCCTTTTTGAATAAAAAGGGGGACGGCCGCGTCGACGATTTCGCGCCGGCGGCGTTCGACGAGTTCGGGGTTCTTGACCTGAGTTTCAATGTTCGGCACGCGTGCTCCGTTCGCCTTCATGCCGGCCTTTCCGCAACCTACTGAACTGCAACAGATTTGTGGGGGGGTGGGGGTGCGCTTGCAATCTGAACGAGCGCTCAGTCATAAGAACGCTACCACCCGTCCGGTGGCTTGTCAAGAGCAATTTTTGCTTTCCTATACACCGTATCATTCCGGAGCGTTGATGAAGAATCTGCAGTTGACACGTGATGGGGATGGGCCTCCCCGGGGTGTCCGGGAGGGGATGGGTTTGGGCTGGGCAGATCGGTGGAAAACGGCGACAATTTGAAAGCCTGACACGCAAACAGAGCGGATCCCGGCTTTGGCGGGGCCCGGTGGCAAGGGGAAAGCCGGTTGTCAAACGGAATGGAGTCATTTAATGAAAGAGATTCGGATGCCATTGGCGTGAGAGGAGCCTTTCATCATGGAGCCCAAGGCCATCAGGGATGTACTGGCCCGCACCGAACCGTTTGCCATTCTGAGCATCGAAGCCCTGGAAGAGGTGGCGGTCTCGGCCGGGGTGCGCACCTGGCCGGCCCACCACTACGTGTTTCGCCAGGGCGAGCAGAGCCTGGGATGCCTCATGGTGGTGGTCGAGGGGCTGGTGGAAATCACCGTGCGCAGCGAAGCCGGGGAGGAGTCGGTGGTGGGAATGCGCCGGCCCTACGATTTTTTCGGTGAAACCACGGTCCTTTCCGGGCAGCGCTATCCGGCCGCGGCCCGGGCGCGCCAGCCCTTAAAGGCGGTCTGCATCCCCCGGCGCACCCTCGAGGCCCTGATCCACGGGCATGTGGAGTTGTCCGGTTTCTTTTCAGCGATCCTGGCCGAACGGATGCGCCTGCTCTTTGCCGAGCTTTCCGCCGAACAGTCGCGCCCTGCATATGCCTGCGTGGCCGAGCCGCTTTTCCGGCGGCGGGTGAGCGACATCATGAGCACGCCGGTGGTCGGTTGCCCGGTGGATGCCCCGGTAACCGAGGCGGCCCGCGTCATGGTGGACCGGGACCTGGGGGCCCTGGTGGTCCTGGAGCCGGACGGCAAGGCCTGCGGGATGCTCAGCGCCCGGCATCTGGTGCGCCATCTGGTGGCCGATCGGCGCTACCCGGTAGCGCAATGCAAGGTCGGCCAGGTGTGCAGCCGGAAGTTTTTTGCCGTCGCACCGGAGGCTTACAGCGGCCAGGCCCTGGTGGCCATGCTGCGCAACGCAGTGGCCCATCTGCTGGTGGTCGAACGTGGGCTGCCGGTGGGGATGGTCACCATGGCCGACCTGGTCCGCAACCGCAGCACCGGCCATCTGCTCCTGGCCCAGGACATCGATCATCAGCAAAGCATCGAGGCCCTGGTGCGTACCGGCCAGGCCGTGGACCAGGTCCTGGGCACGATGCTCGAAGAGCAGGCTTCGGTGGTCGACATTCTCGAGGTGATGAGCACCCTGCACGAAAGGCTGACCCGACGGGTCATCCGGCTGGCCGAGGAGCGGATGCGCCGGGAAGGACATGGCCCGCCGCCGGCGGCCTACTGCTGGATCAACATGGGCAGCGGGGCCCGGCGCGAGCAGACCCTGCGCACCGATCAGGACAACGCCATCGTGTATGCCGATCCTGCGCCGGAGCACAGCGAAGTGGCGCGCCGGTATTTTGCCCGCCTGGGCGCCATCGTGGTGGACGGCCTGGTCGCCTGCGGTTTTGCCCGCTGCCCGGGCGGGGTCATGGCCAGTGAAAGTCAATGGTGCCGGTCCCTTTCCGAGTGGCAGCGGGCCGTGGCCGGCTGGATCGGCTCTCCCAGCCCCGAACATGTGCGCCGGTTGACGATTCTGCTCGACTGCCGCTCGGTGTGGGGCAGCCGCAGTCTGGCCGAATCGCTCTGGGAAACGATTTTTCGCGCCTTCCAGGATTCCATGAGCGCCAGCCATCTGCTGAGCACCGACGATCGGCAATTTTCCGCCCCGCTGAGCCTGCTGGGGACCATCGTCACCGAAAAAAGCGGCCCCCACAAAGACAGGCTGAACCTCAAGACCCGGGCCCTGGTCCACATGGTCAACGCCCTGCGCCTCCTGGCGGTCAACCAGCGCATCAGCGAGCCGGCCACCCTGGCACGGCTGCAGCTTCTGGCCGAAGCCGGTGCCATCGCGGCCGAAGATGCCGACCATTACCGGGCCGCCTTCGAGACCCTGATGCTTTTCAAGATCCGCAGCGACGCCCGGCAGGCGGCCCAGGGCCAGGCCCCGGATCATTACATCGATCCGCGGCAGTTGACCCCGCGGGACCGGCTCCTGCTCAAAGACGCCCTTGCGGCGGTGGTGCGGCTGCAAAAGGAGATGCAAAACCGGTTTCGGGTCTTTTGGGTCAATTTCTTTCGCTGAAAGCCGTATCCGGGCCCAGCCTGCGAGGACGGCCCCACCCCTGGTTTAAAAAACGAGGTCCCATGACGCTTTCCTGGCAACTCAAGAGCCTACCCATCCGGCATAAGCTGCTCTTCAGTTATTCGGCGGCGTTTGTTCTGGCGCTGACGTTGAGCAGTAGCGTGATGTATCAAGTGGTGCGCCGGACCATCGAAGCCAACATCGAAGCCGAACTGACCAATTCCACCGCGGCCCTGCTCAACATGGTGCGCACGGCGGTGTCGGTTTCCATCAAGAACCACCTGCGGGCCGTGGCCGAAAAAAATCTCGAAATCGTCGAGTATTTTTACCACCAGTACCGCCAAGGGGTCTTGAGCGAGGCCGACGCCCGGGACAAGGCCGAGGCGGTTTTGCTGAGCCAGAAGATCGGCCGCACCGGCTATATCGCCTGCGTCAGCTCCACCGGCACCATGCTGATCCATCCGGAAAAGATCTGGATCGGCAAGGATATCAGCAGCCAGGCTTTTGTCCAGCAAATGATCACCCGCAAAGAAGGCTACATCGAATACGAGTGGCAAAATCCAGGTGATGACCGGCCGCGGCCCAAGGCCCTGTATTGCACCTACTTCGAACCCTGGGACTGGATCATCAACGCTTCGAGCTACCGCACGGAGTTTTCGCAGTTGGTCAATGTGGAGGATTTTCGCGACGGGGTCCTGGACATGCGCTTCGGGCGCACCGGCTACAGCTTCATTCTGAGCCAGACCGGCCGGCTGATCGTTCATCCGACCCTCCAGGGGCTCAGCATTCAGGAAAACCCCGAGATTCTGGAGCATCCCATCCGCACCATGCTGGCCCAAAAGCGCGGCAAGCTGATCTACAACTGGCGCAATCCGGGCGAAGACGCACCGCGCACCAAGCTGGTGATCTTCAACGACCTGCCCGGGTTCGGGTGGATCCTGGCCTCGTCGAGCTACATAGACGAATTCTACACCCCGCTGGAGACCATCAGCCGGGTGATCATCTTTACCGCCATGGCGTGCTGGCTGGTGCTGCTGCCCATTACCTTCTGGATCAGCCGCACGATCACCCTTCCCCTGCAAGAGCTCATCGGCCGCCTGGACCGGGCCGCCCAGGGCGACTTTTCCGGCCGGGTGCGCCAGGATGGCGCCGACGAGGTGGGCCAGCTCAGCGCCTACTTCAACACCTTCATGGACCGGCTGCAAGATTACAGCCGCAGCCTGGAAAGCGAGATCGCCGAGCGCAAGGAGGCCGAGGCGGCCTTGCGGATCAGCGAGGAAAACTACCGTTCGGTGATGGAGGCGGCGCCGGATCCGATCATCGTCTATGATATGCAAGGCCGGGTCGACTATCTCAATCCGGCCTTCACCCAGGTTTACGGATGGACCCCGGACGAATGCCTCGGCAAGCGCCTGGACCGCTTCGTGCCGGCCGACACCTGGGAAACCGTACGCCAGGGACTCAGCCGCCTGATGCACGGCCAGCGTCTGACGCCGGTCGAAACCCGGCGCTACACCAAGGACGGGCGCCAGATCGAGGTGAGCATCTCGGGGGCGGTCTACCGCAACCGGGAAGACCAGCTGATCGGCTGCGTTACCATCCACCGCGATATCTCGGAGCTGCGCCGGCTCGAAAAAGAGATCATGGATATCGGCGACCAGGAGCGCCAGAATATCGGCCACGACCTGCATGACGATCTGGCCCCGCATCTGATCGGCATCGAGGGGCTTTGCGCTGTGCTGACCCGCAAGCTGGGGGCCCTATCGGCCCCTGAAACCGATCTGGCCGGCAATATCAAGCACCTGATCCAGGAGGCGATCTCCAAGACGCGGCGCCTGGCCCGGGGCCTGTGCCCGGTTTACCTGGTCGACCACGGGCTCGAGGCCTCGCTCAACGAGCTGGCGGCCAATACCGGCGCCGTTTTCGGGATCCAGTGCCGGTTCCGCTGCGACGCCGAAGCCCCGGTGCGCGACAATGTCACCGCCACCCACGTGTTCCGCATCGCCCAAGAGGCCCTGCACAACGCCGTGCGCCACGGCCGGGCCCGGAACATCGAGATGACCCTGACCCGTGCTGAGGGCTCGGTCCGCCTCGCGATTGCAGACGACGGCAGCGGCATGCCGGCAGAAGTCGACGGCAGCGGCATGGGATTGCGCATCATGGGCTTCCGTGCCAGGATTATCGGGGCGACTCTGGAGATTGACGCCGGTGCGGCCGGCGGTTGCCGGGTGGTCTTGACCTTGCCTTGCCCCAACTTCGATAAGGGAACATACCGGACATGAAAAAGCGGATTTTGATCGTCGAGGACCATCCCATCTTCCGGCTGGGACTCACCGAACTGATCAACCAGGAAGACGACCTGGAAGTCTGCGGCGGGGCCGAAAATGTCAGCCAGGCCTGGCAGGCCATCGAACGCACCAAGCCGGATATGATCATCGCCGACATCTCCCTGCCCCAGGGAGACGGTATCGAGCTGGCGCGCGAAGTCGTGCGAAGCTTCAAGGGGCGCATCCCGGTGCTGATCCTTTCCATGCACGATGCGTTCTTGTATGCCGAGCGGGCCTTGCACGCCGGGGCGCGCGGCTACATCATGAAACAGGAGGCCATGGCCAAGGTGGTCCGGGCGGTGCACGAAGTCCTGGACGGCAAGATCTATCTGGACGATCCGGTCAAGGAGCACATCCTCACCAGCCTGGCCACCGCCCCTATGGGCCGGGACAAGTCGCCCATCGAACGGCTTACCGACAGGGAGCTGGAAGTGCTCCGCCTCCTGGGCCAGGGGTTGAGCAGCCGGGAAATCGCCCGCCGGCTGCACCTGAGCATCAAGACCATCGGCACCTATCGCGAACGGATCAAGGAAAAGCTCAACCTGAAGCACGGCACCGAACTGGTACGCTACGCGGTCCATTGGGCCCGCACCGGCGGCCGGTCGCCCTCTGACTGAATCCCCCCCCCAGTAATTCTCGTTTGTAGGTTTTGCACCTACAACCTGTCGGCTTTCCTTCCACGAGCCGAATAGGTGCAGACCCCACCGCAAAATCGGTTCCGGCCTGATTGTTTCGCTTTGCGTGAGAACGTAGAAGGAAGCTGCACTAAACAAGCTTCATCGATTGTTGCACGCCTTAACATCTGTCCAGCCATCAGGCATGCGGTCCGCATCAAGCCCGTGCCTTCATCAACCGAAAGGAGGAAGGTCACCACCATGGATCTCGAAAAACCCAACATGACCGATTACAGCCAGGAGTATGCCGCGTTCAAATGGAACAAGCCGGAATATTTCAACTTCGCCGGTGATGTGATCGACAAGTGGGCCCAGGATGCGGCCAAACTGGCCATGCTCTGGGTGGACGATGCAGGCCAGGAGATCAAAAAGACCTATGCCGACCTGACCCGCATCTCGCGCCAGTTGTGCAACGTGATGAAGGCCGAGGGGGTCAAGCAGGACGACGTGGTGATGGTGGTCCTGCCGCGCAACGTCGAGTGGTGGGAAATTTTCACGGCCTGCATCCGCATGGGGGCGGTCATCTCACCGGGCACCACCCAGCTCACCGCCAAGGATATCAAGTACCGCCTGACCGAATCGGACGCCGTCTGCGTGATCACCAATCCGGCCCTGGCCGCCAAGGTGGACGAGGTGGCGGCCGGATGCCCCAACCTCAAGAGCAAGATCGTCATCAGCGAACCGCGCCAGGGATGGACGTATTATACCGATGCGGTGGCCGCGGCTTCGGACCAGTTCGAAACGGCCAAGACCAAGAGCCAAGACCGGTGCATCCTCTATTTTACCTCCGGGACCACCGGGATGCCCAAGATGACCCTGCACACCCACGCCAGCTATCCCATCGGCCACCAGATCACCGGCAAGTACTGGCTCGATCTCAAGCCCGAGGACATGCACTGGAACATCAGCGATACCGGCTGGGCCAAGGCGGCCTGGAGCAGCTATTTCGGTCCGATCAACCAGGGGGCGGCCCAGTTCATCCACCACACGGACCGCTTCGATCCGATCAAGACCCTCGAATTGCTGAGCCAATACCCGGTCACCACCATGTGCGGGGCCCCGACCATTTACCGCATGCTCGTGCTCCAGGACCTGAGCAAGTTCAAGTTCCCCAACCTGCGCCACTGCGTGGGGGCCGGCGAGCCGCTCAACCCTGAAATCATCGAGGTCTGGAAAGAGGCCACCGGCTGCACCATCCGCGATGGCTACGGCCAGACGGAAACCGTCTGCCTCTGCGGCAGTTTCCGCTGCATCGAGCCGCGCTTCGGTTCCATGGGCAAGCCGAGCCCGGGGATCGACCTGGCGGTGATCGACGAAAACGGCGAAAAACTGCCGCCCAACACCGAGGGCGACATCGCCGTGCGCATCAAGCCCGAGCGCCCGGTGGGCCTTTTCAAAGAGTACTGGAACGACCCGGGGCGCACCGCATCCACGGTACGCGGCGACTGGTACCTGACCGGGGACCGGGCCTACGTGGACGAGGACGGCTATTTCTGGTTCGTGGGCCGGGCCGACGACGTGATCCTGACCTCGGGCTACCGGATCGGTCCCTTCGAGGTGGAAAGCGCCCTGATCGAGCACGATGCCGTGGCAGAATCGGCCGTGGTTTCCAGCCCGGACGAAACCCGCGGCGAAGTCGTCAAGGCCTTCGTGATCCTGGCCCCGGGCTTCGAGGCCTCCGACGCCCTGGTCAAAGAACTGCAGGACTACGTCAAGAAGGTGACCGCACCTTACAAGTACCCGCGCAAGATCGAGTTCGTCGAGGCACTGCCCAAAACGATTTCGGGCAAGATCCGGCGCATCGATCTGCGCGACAAGGAATGGGGCCGCAATAAGTAAGGCGGCCCAACGGGCCGGGGCGGCTGTGGGGGACGCCCCGGCCTTGATTTTCAATCCTGCCAGGTCCTTTTGATCCCGGGCCAGCGGCAACCGCAATCGTGGAAGGGGTGGCGTACATGAGCGAGAATACGAAAGAAAGACTCTACAAGAAGGAAATCCGCATCACCGTGGTGTTCACCTTGCTGCTAATGCTGATGGGGCACAGTGCGTCGCTTTTCGTGCTGTTTCCCGGTCTTCAGAGCGGCACTTTCATGGGGTTTCCCACCCAGTATATCGTGCCGATCCTGCTCGGCTGGTTCGGCCTGGCCGTTGTTTGCTTCGTGATGGCCATCGTGTGCAACAAGTTCGACGACGAGATGGAATCGCTGGCCACCGAAACAACCGCTAAAAAGGTCCGCGAGACCGCCTGATATATAAAAAGGGGGAGAACACCATGCAGATGGAATATGTGCTGAAAAACGTGTGGGTGGGCCTTGGGGTGGTTGTCGCCCTGTTCGCCTGCTTTTATTACGTGGGCTGGTGGTCGAGCCGCAAGACGTCCAGCGATGAGGATTTTTATGCCGCCGGGTTTTCCATCGGACCGGTGACCAACGGTCTGGGTATGGCGGCCACCTGGGCCTCGCTGGCGACCTTTCTGGGCGTCATCGCCCTGATCCAGAAACTGCAAGTGCCCTTTGTCTACCTGTGGATCCAGTGGTCGATCTCCATTCCGCTGCTTACCCTGCTGTACGGCACGAGCCTGCGGCGCATGAAGGCCTTTACGCCGGCCAGCTTCATCAAGGCGCGCTACGGCAACGGGGCCACCATCGTGATCGTGTGCTGGATGTGCCTGATCATGGTGATGTACGCCCTGGGCCAGATGATCGGTCTGGGCCGGGCCTTCGAGCTGCTCTTCGGGGTGCCGTACAACACGGCCCTGATCGTGGCCGGGCTGGCCACCGTCGGCTTCATCACCATGGGCGGGATGTACGGGGCATCGTACAACGCCGCCTTCCAGATGGTCGTCATGACCCTGGCCATGGTGGTGCCCATGGGCGCGATCATGAAGCAGATGGGTGCCTCGGGGTGGTGGTTTCCGCCCTTGGCCTACGGCGACATGGTGCCCAACATGCTCAAGGCGCTGCCGACCTTTTTTGACATGAAGTACGATTTCCGCTGGTACTTCGCCCTGATTCCGGCCTTTACCCTCGGGCCGGTGGCCCTGCCGCATCTGGCCATGCGCGTTTTTACCTCTTCGAGCGTCAAGAGCGCCCGCTGGGCCGTGGTCTGGTTTGTGATCTTCCTCGGCCTGCTCTTTTGCGGCACCTACGTGGCCGGTTTCGCCGGTAACTACTTTGCCGCCACCACCGGCAACGTCATCAAGAAGCCGGACCAGACACTGCTGATTCTCAACGTTTTCTATAATCCGACCCTGGTGGCGGCCTTCGTCATGGGCGGGGCCCTGGCCGCCGGGCTTTCGACCATCGGCGGGAATCTGATGGCCATTGCCGGTCTGGTGGGCAACGACCTGCTCGGGATCCTGGCCCCGGATATGGATCGCAAAAAGAAGATGCATTGGGGATATGTGGCCCTGGCCATGGGCGGGGTTGCCGCCATCCTGCTGGCTTTCAAACCGCCCAAGTTCCTCGTGACCTCGATCCTGTGGGCCTTCGGGCTCCTGGCCACCACCGCCACCCCGGGGATTTTGCTCGGGGTCTGGTGGAAGGAGGCCAACAAACTGGCCCTGATCATCTCGTCGATCGTTTGCGGGGTCATCTTTATCGTCATTTCGCCTCACGTGCTGCCGAGCATCTGCGTCGGCAAGGGGCTGCCCGCGGCCCTGGGCATGAGCGGCGGCATGGTCACCGTGCCCTTGAGCTTTGCCGCTTTCATCATCCTTTCGATCGTTTTCAACCGGATCGAGGCGCTCAAAGCCTATGCCCCGACCACGGTCGACATGCAGGTGATCGACCGCATCCACGGCTGGGGCGAGCACTACGACGAGACCCGCTACACCGGGCTGACCTGGCCCCTGGTGGCGGTGGTGGTCTGCATCGCGGTTTTCATCTGGGGCCTGCAGCCCTGGAGTTGATTGCTGCTTTGATCACCGATGATCTGATGTGACAGGTTCCGACCCAAAAGGGAGGCTTCGGCCTCCCTTTGGCGTCACGAAAGAGCGGCTAAAGTTTTTGCAGCGGGCTTCTTGGACCGGGATGGATCTGGTATAGGATAATGATGCGCTACTTTGACGATATGCTGCGGATCTTGAGGCTGGACGACGGGTTGTGGAGTGAGCTGGCCCGTGACCGCCGGGTGCTGCGCTACGCGGTGATCAACGTGCTGGCCCTGGGCCTGGTGTACGGGGCCAGCGCCCTTGGGGCCAGCCAAAGCCTGCTCGCGGCCCGCGGGCTGGCCCCCGGAACGACCACTCTCAACCCCGTTCTGGTGGTGATGGTCGGCGGCTCGGTGGCCTTTTTGATGCACGGCGGCCTGGCCCTTTTCACATGGGTTTTTTGCCGCGGCATCGGCGGGGCGCCGGTGTTTTTGCCCCTTTACCTGAGCATGGGGGCGGCCGCCGTGGCCCTCTGGCCGGCCGCTCCGGCCGTGGCGCTGCTCCAGAGCGGCAACCGCCAGGCACCACTGATTGTCTATCTGGTCATCGCCCTGGTCTACGGCCTGGCGGTCCAGTACCCGGCGGTGCGCCGGGCTTCGGGGCTTTCCCACCTGCGCATGGCCGCCGCGGGGATCTTTACCCTTTTTTATATCGGCTGTTTTCTCTACCTCTGGCTGTGAATGGCGCCGAGGACGCGCTGGCCAAAGAAAAAAGGCCGGACAGGGCCGGCAGGTCTGACGGGTCCGAGACGATTTTTATCGGTGAACCCAACTATCTCCAAGGAGGCACTCATGACGGAGAACCCAATTCTCGTGGAAACCAGGGACCGGATCGGCATCATCACCCTCAACCGCCCCGAGCAGATGAACACCTTTACCGTTGCCTTCGCCCGGCAGCTCAACCAGGCCCTGTGCGACCTGGACGGGGACGAAGCGGTGCGGGTGGTGGTGATCCGGGCCGCCGGCAAACACTTTTCGGTGGGTATCGCCCTGGAAGAATTCAAGGGTAAGACCCATGCCGAATACCGCAGCCTCATCGAGCAGATGGATGCCCACAACCATACCATCGCCCGGATGAAAAAGCCGGTGATCGCGGCGGTCAACGGCTATGCCATCGCCAACGGCGCCGGGTTGGTGTTCGCCTGCGATCTGGCCGTGGCCGCCGACAACGCCAAGTTCGGCACCACGGCGATCAACGTCGGGTTGATCTGCCTGGGGCCGGCCGTGCCCCTGGCCCGCCTGGTGGGGCGCAAGAAGACCCTCGAAATGGTTCTGGGCGGTGAGATGCTTCCCGCGGCCGAGGCTGAACGGCTCGGGCTGGTCAACAAGGTGGTGCCGGCCGATCAGGTCGAGGCCGAGGCCATGGCCCTGGCGGCCAGGCTGGCTGCCAAAAGCCCCCTGGCCCTGCAAGTCGGCAAGCAGGGGATCTACGCCATGAGCGATCTGCCCTACCATCAGTCCCTGGATTACCTCGGGGAGATGTTTGCGGCCCTGTGCAGCACCGAGGACGCCATGGAAGGGTTGGCGGCCTTTGCCGAGAAAAGAACGCCCAACTGGCGCGGACGCTGACCGGCAGCTGAGCTTTTGCCGCTTTAAGCAGGTGACGGCGCAGTGTTTCGGCCGTCACCCGGAGTGTTGTTTGGTGATCCTCTGAAAGCCGAGAGCGCTTTGACATGGATGCTCGAGCCGCCAGATTTTTTCGCGTCTTTGCCGAAGTGAGCAACGCCATCCAGTCCGGCGAGGATCTGGACGCCGCCCTGGAACTAATGGTGCAGCGCATCGGCCAGGCCATCGGGGCCAAGGGCTGCACGCTGCGCATGCTCGATCCGGCCAGCGGCGAACTGCGCCTGCGGGCCGCCTGGGGGCTCAGCGCGCGCTACCTTGAAAAAGGCAGCGTACGGGCCGCCCACGAAATCTCGGAAGTCTTCGAGGACGGGCCCATCGTGATCCGGGATGTGGCCGCAGATCCCCGGGTCCAGTATCCGCTCGAGGCGGCCGCCGAGGGGATCAGGGCCATCGTCAGCCTCCCCTTCGAATTGATCGGTCACCTGCGCATGGTGCTGCGCATCTACTTCGACCATCCGGCCCTGCTCAACGACGACGATGTGCGCTTTCTGGATGCGGTGGCATCCCAGGGGGCGGCCGCCATCCGCTGCAGCCTGCTCCAGACCCGCTACTTCGACACTTTCCGCCGGGTCATGCAGGCCATCCATGCCGGTCAGGATGTGCAGACCATCCTGGCCACCATCGTCGAGCAGGTCCGGGGCGTGATGGATGCCAAGGGGGTGATTTTCTGGATTCTGGACGCGGACCAGGGCCTGATCCGCGACCGGGTCAGCAGCGGATTCGACTACGAGAGCCTTTCCGCCGCGGACTATTCTAGCCTGGTCAACCTGTTTCCCCTGGGGGCCGGCGGTCCGCTGGTGATCGGAGACGCCCGCTACGACCCGCGCATTCCCAACCTGGAGCGGCTCGGCAAAAAGCGGGTGCGCACCGTGGTGGGGGTGCCGGTCTCCATCGTGGCCCCCTATGCCGGCGTCCTGGCCGTTTACTTCGGCCGGCAGCGGGACCTGGCCGCCAGCGAGGCCCGGTTTCTCCAGGCCCTGGCCGAACAGGGGGCTGTGGCCCTGCACAAGGCCCTGCGCTACGACGAAAAGATGCTCACCGCCTTTCGCCAGACGGTGGAAGGCCTGGCCCTGGCCCTGGAGGCCAAGGACCCGGTGACCCACGGCCATTCGCTCAAGGTGGCCTACTACGCCCGGCGCAGCGCCCAGGCGTTGGGGATCCCGGCGCACCAGGCCGAGACGATCTACCAGGCCGGCCTGCTCCACGATATCGGCAAGATCGGCATGCAGGACAGGATTCTGAGCCGGCTCGGACGGCTTTCGAACTCGCAGATGGACATCATCCGGATGCACCCGGTGATCGGGGCCCGCATCCTCAGCCCCCTGACCTATCTTCAGGACCTGGTGCCCCTGGTGCGCCATCACCACGAGCGCTTCGACGGCAGGGGGTACCCCGACGGTCTGCAAGGCGAGCAGATCCCCCGCGGCGCGCGTATCCTGGCGGCCTGCGACGCCCTGGACTGCATGCTATCCGGCCGGCCGCACATGGCGCCGGTCACCCTGGACCGCGCGCTTGGCCGGCTCGAGGCCGGCGCTGGTTCCCAATTCGATCCGCAGGTCGTGAACGCTCTGCTGGCCGAAATCCGCAGCCATCCCCAGATCGCCACGCCGCTGGCCCTGGAGGAGGATTATCTCGATCAGTTTCGCACCCGGCCGGCCGCCGGCAAGCCTTCGCACCCCGGCCCGGCCGCCTATCCGATCTGTTTTTGAACGGGCTTGACTTTCAATGGGCGGCATGAAATAGTAGCGCAGCCCTACCGGGCGGCCGGTTGGTTATACTCCCCCAGCGAAAGACTCTCATTTATTGACGCCTCCCCGATTCATCGGGGAGATTTGTTCCCGGATTGCGTGCCCATGTCCCCTATGAAGGATACGATCCGCCAGGTGGCCATCGATCTTTTTTACGCCAAGGGATACTTTGCCACGAGTATCAGTGAGGTCGCCACCGGCAGCGGGATCCGCAAGGCCAGTCTCTACCACCACTATCCGAGCAAGGAAGCCCTCCTGTTTCATATCCTGCGGGTGACCATGGACGAACTGATGGCCCATCTGCAGGCCAGTCTTGACGGCAGCGAGGGCCTCGAGGCGCGTATGCGCGCCGCGGTGCGCGGCCATGTCCAGTTTCACCTGCGGCGCCAGAAAGAGACCTTTATCGCCAACAGCGAGCTGCGGGGGCTGACCGCCGAGCACATAGGTGCCATCGTGGCCCGGCGCGATGCTTACGAGAAAATCTTTCAGGATTTGATCGCCGAAGGCCAGGCCGGCAAGGTCTTTGCCTCCGGGGATGTGAAGATCCTTTCCTATGCCATTTTGACCCTCTGCACGGCCGGGGCTTCCTGGTTCAAGCCCGAAGGCCGCCTGACGGTGGAACAGATCGCAACCATTTACGAAGACTTTATCATCAGCGGCCTGAAAGGGTGTGACCGCCTTTTACGCCCGGCAGACGGGAAACTTTCGCATTCGGCACTTTGAAAGGAGGGCATGGTGGACTTCGATCTGACCAAGGAGCAGGAGATGATCCGTCGCGAGGTGCGCAAGTTCGCCCAGAGCGAGATCGCACCTCTGGCCAGGGACTTGGACGAACAGGAGGCCTTTTCGGCTGAATTGACCCGCAAGATGGGAGAGATCGGGCTGTTCGGCATGTTCGTCGGCGAGGCTTACGGCGGTCAGGGCATGGATTATCTGGCTTACATCATCGCGGTAGAAGAGATCGCCCGCGTGGACGGCTCCCAGGCGGCCACCATCGCTGCTGGCAATTCGCTGGGAATTGGCCCGCTGTACTATTTCGGCAGCGAGGAACAAAAACAGCGCTACCTGCCGAAACTGTGCACCGGCGAGGCCCTGTGGGGCTTCGGCCTGACCGAACCCACGGCCGGATCCGACGCCGGCGGCAGCAAGACCACCGCGGTGCGCGACGGCAACCAGTGGGTCATCAACGGCTCGAAGATCTTTATCACCAATGCGGCCTGTGAATTGTCCCTGGGGGTAACGGTCCAGGCCGTCACCGGACGGCTGCCCAACGGCAAGCCTGAATACACCTGTTTTATCGTCGAACACGGCACCCCCGGATTCAAGGCCGTGCCCATGAAGGGCAAGATGATGTGGCGCTCTTCGAGCACCGCCGAGCTGTACTTCGACGATGTGCGCGTGTCCGAGGCAAACATTCTCGGCAAGATCGGCGACGGATTCAAACAGATGCTCAAAACTCTGGACGGCGGCCGGCTTTCCATCGGCGCCATGGGACTCGGCGGGGCCCAGGGGGCCTATGAAAAGGGCTTGCAGTACGCCCGGCAGCGCCACCAGTTCGGCCAGCCCATCAGCAAGTTTCAGGCCGTGGCCTTTAAGCTGGCCGACTGCGCCATGGAGATCGAGTGCGGCCGCAACCTGCTCTACAAGGCCTGCTGGCTGCGCGATCGCCGACGCCCCTTCGAGCTGCAGGCTGCCATGGCCAAGCTCTACTGCTCGGAATTGATGGGCCGGGTGGCCGACCATGCCGTCCAGATCCACGGCGGCTACGGGTTGATGAAGGAGTACGACGTGGAACGCTTCTACCGCGACCAGAAGCTGCTCGACATCGGCGAGGGGACCAGCGAAGTCCAGCGCATCGTGATCTCGCGCCACATCGGCTGCTAGACCGCGACGTAAAGGAGATCTGTTATGAGTGAATCGGTACTGCTGACCCACATCGAGGACCGGGTGGCCGTCTGGACCCTTAACCGGCCCCAGGCCATGAACAGCCTCAACTTCGAGATGCTCCGCGCGCTGAAAGAGGCCGTGGACCAGGTCCGCTTCGACGACCAGGTGCGGGTGGTGATCATCACCGGCGCCGGTGAGCGGGCCTTTTGCGCCGGCGCCGATCTCAAGGAGCGGGCCGGCCTGCCCCCCTCCCAGGTGCGGGCTTTTATCCACACCATCCGCAATCTGTTTTCCGAGATCGAGCAGCTTCCCCAGCCGGTGATCGCCGCCGTCAACGGGGTGGCCCTGGGCGGCGGGACCGAGCTGGCCCTGGCATCCGATCTGCGCATCGCGGCCAATTCGGCCACCCTGGGGCTCACCGAGACCCGCCTGGCCATCATCCCCGGGGCCGGCGGCACCCAGCGGCTGCCGCGGCTGGTGGGCAAGGGCAAGGCCAAGGAATTGATCTTCACCGGCCGGCGCATCGATGCGGCCCGGGCCCTGGAAATCGGCCTGGTCAATCAGGTTTGCCCGGCCCAAGAGCTGCTCGATGCATCCCTGGCCCTGGCCGCCGAGATCTGCCAGGCCGGCCCCATCGCCGTGTCCCAGGCCAAGTACGCCATCAATCATGGGATGGAAACCGATCTGGGCACCGGGTTGGCCATCGAGTCGGCCGCCTACTGGGTGACCATTCCCACCGAAGACCGCCTCGAAGGGCTGGCGGCTTTTCGCGAGAAGCGCAAGCCGGTTTATAAGGGAAAATAAGGAGGCGTTTATGACCGAATACGACTACTGGGAAATTTTTCCGCGCCTGCCGCGCAAAGTGACCATCGGCGACATCACGGTGCGCGACGGATTCCAGCACCTTGAAAAGTTCGTCTCCACCCGGGCCAAGGTTTTTTACGCCCAGGAGATGATCTACGCCGGCTGCCGCGACATCGAGGTCACCAACCTGGGCAACCCCTATCTCATGCCCCAGTTTTCAGATGCCCGGGAGGTGCTGCAACAGCTGCGCAGCGAACGCTTCAAAAGCAGCTGCGCCAAGCGCGGCATCGACTACGACGAGATCACGATCACGGCCGTTACCATCCGCGAGCGGGCCGTGGACCAGGCCATCGCCTTGAAACAGCAGGGGGTCGGGCCGGACCGCTGCCTGATGATGGTCTCTACCGAGGAGGAGCACCACTTCGCCAATTCCGGAACCACGCTGCCCGACTACTGGCGCGAGGCCGAACGCTGCTGCCGCAAGTGCGCCGATGCCGGATTGAAGATGTGCGGCACGGTGAGCACTATCTGGGGCAGCCCCATCGCCGGGGCCACCGCCTTGAAGGACGCGGTGGAGTTCACCAAGCGCTGGCTGGAGATCGGGGCCAGCGACATCGAGCACGCCGATCATGACGGCAGCGCCTCGGCCCCTGAAGTCTACCGGTATTTTTCCATGGTCCTGGACGCCATGCCGGATACGCGCCTGCACATCGCCCATTTCCACGAGACCAAGCGGGTGGCCAGCGCTTCGGTGCTGGCGGCGCTGCAGGCGGGGATCACCCACTTCGAGGCCACCCTGGGCGGGCTGGGCGGGCAGCCGGCCAACTTTCTCGACGACTGCCCGGTCCCGGGCACCGGCGACTATTATTATAAGGACCCACGCTACGTGGGGCTTGTATGTCTTGAAGATTTGCTGGTACAAATCGACGAGATGGGCATCGCCCACGGCTACGACGTCGACCGGGTGCTGTGGCTGGGCCGCCAGCTTGAACGGACCTCGGGCAAGCGCTTGCGCAGTGAGGCGATCATCAACGGACGCACCCTGAAGGAAGGCCACATGGAATTCGCCCGGCCCGGTCTCAAGAAACTCAAGGCCAAACTCGGCGAAACCCAGGGGCAGAAATTTCCGGACGATTGGTGCCCTGAGGCGGTGCTGCCCGAGTGCTGCCGGCCGTGAACCGAGACGACATCAACCCAAGCCTAAGACGACGAGGGGGCTGAGATGGCCGACCAAGACACGTCCAAACCGTATATCAACGTCGATTTTTTCGAGGATCTGACCGGGGAAATCCATCACCCCAAGACCGGCAGCGTTTCCCCGCTGGATATCGGCAAACGGATCCAGACCCTGCGCGAGGAAAAGGGGGTTTCCCTCGAAACCTTGTCCAGCATGACCGGGTTCGAGGTGGAGCTGCTCAAACAGATCGAGACCGGGCAGGTCCAGGCCCAGCTCGGGACCCTGATGCGCCTGTCAAAGGCCCTCGAGGGGGCCTTCGGGCGGCTGGTGTCCGGGGTGGGAGACCGCCTTTACGCCATCACCCGCAAAGACGAACGCAAGATCGTCAGCCGGTCGACCCGGCGCAAGGGGGCCCGCCAAGCCTACACCTATATGAGCCTGGCCCCGGAAGTCCAGGGCCGTCACATGGAGGCGCTGGTGGTACACCTGGATTCCAATCCGGACCAGAGCCGTTCGGTCCACGAGGGCGAAGAGTTCGTATACGTGCTGGAGGGGGCTGTGCTGCTGGAAATCGGCGGCGAACGCTTTGAGCTTGAACCGGGCGACAGCGCTTACTACCTGTCCACGACCCCGCACCTGATTACCGCGGCCCGGGACCAGGCGACCATCCTGGCCGTGCTCTACCAGGCATGAGCGCAATCTTGTCTTTTTTTGCGCCCTGTTCCCAATTCACGCCCATTAAAGAAAGGAAGGTGAAATGACCGGCAAACCCTTGGGCATCGACGAACTCAACGAAGAGGAGACGCTCAGGCTGATCGGCGATTTTCTCCATCGCATCGTGCTGCATTATGGGTTGTGGTTCAACGAGGTGCGCCACCAGATGGGGACCGCCAGGGCCATGGAGGCCCTGGACAAGGCCTCACAGCGCAGTGTTGCGATCCAGCTCAAACGCCTGGCCAATGTCTTGGGCATCGAAATGGTCGACGGGGTGCCGGCACCGTTGAAACAGATGTCCGCAGAACAGCTTCGCGCCCTGCTCGATGCCGTGTCGGTCAACTGGCTGGCCAATGACGGGGTCTGGTTTCAGGCGGTGGAATTTTCCAGCGGCATGAACGATGCCAAGCGCTGCAATGATTCCTGCTGGTCGCGGTTTTCGCCGGTTGAGGCCTGGTCGATTCGCCGCTTTCTCGGTCTTTCAGCCCAGCCGGGCCTGGAAGGGCTCAAGCAGGCGCTTGGATTCAGGCTTTACGCGGTGATCAACACCCAGTCCATCGTGGAAGAAGAGCCGGACAGCTTCGTGTTTCAGATGAACCAGTGCCGGGTCCAGGCCGCCCGCAAGCGCAAGGGACTGGACGATTATCCTTGCAAATCGGGCGGTTTGGTCGAGTACAGCGAGTTCGCCCGCGCCATCGACAGCCGCATCGTCACCGAGTGCATCGGCTGCCCGCCCGATCCCCATCCGGACCATTGGTTCTGCGCCTGGCGCTTCCGTCTGCCTGCCGATAAATAGACCGGCGACCGTCCTTTCTACAGCCTCCCGCATATATGGTAGCCGCCGCCCTGGCGGCTACCATTCCTTGGGGTTGACATAACCTCTCGATTCCAATAAACAAAATCCCCCAGTGAATTTGTTGCACAGGAGGTTAAAAATGGAGGATCCCGCGTTCAGACGTCCGGACCGCTCCACCGCCCGCCGCCGGTCCCGCCTGCTGATTCTGGCGCTTTGCTGCGGAACGATATGGGTGACCGACGCGACGGTGCGGCGGATAAAAGAAGCGAGTCCGGTGACGAACCAGCCAATCTTGGCCGTTAAACAGATCCGGGAAGCCCCACCGGTGCAGGCTGCAAGCGGCCCGGCCCGGCAGGCCAAGGTCGCGCTCAGGACCCCGGCGCCAACTCCGCGGATCAATCCCCCGGAGTATACGCGCCAGGTGCGCCGCACGGTGCACCTTTACCAGGCGATCATCCATAAAGTGGCGCACCGCTACAAGATCAATCCGGCCCTGGTCAAGGCCATCATCATGGCCGAATCCGGCTACGACCCCAGGGCTGTCTCCCACCGGGGCGCCCAGGGCCTGATGCAGCTGATGCCGGAGACCGCCGACATGCTCGGGGTTTCGGACAGCTTCGATCCGGAGCACAACATCACCGCCGGGGTACGCTATTTTCGCCAGCTGATTGATCGTTTCGACGGTGATCCGACCCTGGCCCTGGCCGCCTACAACGCCGGTCCGAGCAATGTCCGGCGCCACCAGGGAATCCCGCCATACCAGACCACCCGGCGCTATGTGAAAAAGGTTCTGGCCTACTACGATTGCTACCGGCAGGCCAGCCAGGGCCAAAGCGCTTCCAAGGACGCCTGACAGCCTGTGGATGAACGGCGTTCGAGCCGCCATGCGGCGTTGCGACCGATTTCGAAACTGCGTACATCTGCCCAACCTGCTGCGTTTTTCGAATTCGGTCGTGCCTTGTCTGACAACCCGATACTTGTTTATCCGGCAGGCTGCCGGGGACCGCTTTCAACTTTCCGATTTCAAGTTTAAAACCCCGCGGCGCAGGGGAGCAAGGATCGTCTCGTTTGAAAGTTCGATCGCGATCCGGTCCCCGGCCATCGTGAATACGACCGGAACCCGATGCCCTCCGGCCAGGGCGGGCCAACGGCTGCGCAGGGCGCCGAAATCGAGGGTTTCCAGGGCGCGTTGCAGCAGATCGATTTCCGTTTCCAGGACGTCCTGTGGCGCATCGGATTTAAAATACCGGGCCACCCGTGTTTCGTAGCATCGTCGCAAGGCGGTCTGGATGCAGTGGCGCGACAGGTCGAGCATGATTCGAGGCGCTGTGGACGGTTTTCCCAACGGCGGACCAACTGCGTGCTTTTTCATTGACAGCCTCGCGTAGAGTCACTATTTATGGCGCCATTTGGCCGCAGACGCGGTATTATCACAGGGGCGAGGAGGATTGAAAAATGTATGTTCCGAGATACATGTTTTTTACCAAAGGGGTCGGTGTTGCCAGGGAAAAACTGGCTTCTTTCGAAAACGCCCTGCGCAATGCCCGCATCGCCCATCTGAATCTCGTGACAGTCTCGTCCATTTTCCCGCCGCATTGCAACATCGTTGACATCGATACCGGTCTGACGCGCCTCGAACCCGGTGAAATCACCCACTGTGTCATGGCCCGCGAGGAGAGCAAGGAGCCGGGCCGGCGCCTCGTGGCCTCCATCGGCTTGGCCCTGCCCTCGGAAACGGGGATGTACGGCTATCTGTCCGAACACCACGGTTACGGGCAGACCGAGCAGGAAGCCGGAGAATATGCCGAGGATCTGGCCGCCTCGATGTTGGCCAACACCCTCGGCATTGAATTCGATGCGAGCAAAGACTACGACGAACGCCGGGAGGTCTACATGATGTCCGGCAAGATCGTCGACTCCCAGCACACCAGCCAGGCGGCCTTGGGCGCCGAAGGCAATTTCTGGACCACGGTTCTGGCTGCGGCCCTGTTCGTCAGTTAAGTGCCATGGATACGGTCTCTGCGGCCAGCTTCGCGGCCAGCGAGATTGCCAACGTCCCCCCGGATCAGGCCCGGGTGGTCATCCTCCCTTTTTGCTACGAAGCAGGGGCCAGCTACGGCGCCGGCAGTGCTAAAGGCCCGCTGCACCTGCTGGCCGCTTCCGACGCCCTGGAGCGCCTGGACGAGGAAACCCTCCTCGATTGGACCCGGGTGCCGATTCACACCGCGCTTCCCCTGAATCCGGCCGCCGGCCCCGAGGCGGCCGTGGCCGCCATGCGCGAGGCGGCGGCGGCCGTATTCAACGCGGGCCGCTTTCCCCTCTGTCTCGGCGGGGACCATGCCATCACCATCGGTCCTGCGCTGGCCTTGGCCGAACGGTTTCCCGACGCCGGGATTTTGCAGGTCGACGCCCATCTCGATCTTCGCGACAGCTGGAACGGAAGCCGCTACAATCATGCCTGCGTCATGCGGCGGGTGGCCGACGAGGCCCGGCTGCCCTTCGTGCAGGTTGGCATCCGCAGCTTTTCGTCCGAAGAGCACCGCTATGTGGTGGAAAACGGGCTGCGCCCGGTCTACGCCCACCGGATCGATCCCAATGACACGGGCTGGATCGATGATGTCGTCGAGCGACTGCCGACCCGGGTCTATATCACCATCGATCTCGACGGCCTCGATCCGGCCGTGGTCCCCGGCACCGGCACCCCCGAGCCGGGCGGGCTGAGCTACCGCCAGCTTGTGGCCCTGATCCGCGCCGTGGGGGCCCGGCGCCAGGTGGTGGGGGCCGACATCAACGAGCTGGCCAAGATTCCCGGCACCCAGGTCTCCGAATTCACCGCCGCCAAGATCGCCGCCAAGATCATCGTTTACTGTGTGATGGCTGCCGATCTACTATCTGTTTCCCCTTCCCAGTAAGCCGGTATTGCTGCAGACGGCTGTTGGGCTTGTCGGCAATGGTCATTTCAATCAGCCCCTGAGCCAAGGCCGGGTTGAGGTAGCGTTCTCGAAACGACTTGCGATCCTGCAATTCCAGGGCGCGCTGAAGCGCTTCGCGGGACATTTCCCCATCGATT
Organism: Desulfobacterales bacterium; assembly: GCA_963668645.2. Lineage (GTDB taxonomy): Bacteria > Desulfobacterota > Desulfobacteria > Desulfobacterales > UBA2174 > UBA2174. The sequence goes on along the minus strand of CAXXWC010000010.1, from coordinate 238,624 downwards.
AGCTCAAGCAAACGCTTGACTTGGGGGGCGGTCTTTATGGCATCGTAAACAACCCCGAGCATGAATTCGATAAACGGCGCCGCGTCGGTCTGTTTCGTGCTTTCCTGCAGGGCCCGGCAATATGCGTCCTGGTGCGCATGCACCAGGCTTTCCGCCTGGATGTCGGCAAACAGCGGGTTCCAGCGGGTCAGGATCAGCGTCTGCCAAAGCCGACCCAGGCGGCCGTTGCCATCGGCAAAAGGATGTATGAACTCGAATTCATAGTGGAAGACCGAACCGGCAATCAGGGGATGGGCATCGCCGACGGCAAGCCAACCAAGAAGTGCCTGCATCAACGGCGGGACGCGACTCGCCGGAGGCGCCATGTGGATCACCCGGCCGTCGCCCATGACACCCACATCGCCGCTCCGATAGACACCGATTTCATCGATCAGGCCGGCCATCAGGACGTGATGGGCTTCCAGCAGGTCCTTTTCCGCTTCCGGGCGCCACTTTTCGAAACGGTCATAAGCTTCAATGGCGTTGCACACCTCCTGTATTTCGCGCGGCGGGGCCATGACCCGCTTGCCGTCCAGGATGGCGGTGATCTGGGCCTCGGTCAGGGTATTGCCCTCAATGGCGAGCGAACCGCGGATGGTGCGGATGCGGTTGGCGCGCCGCAGTCGCAGGGTTGCGGCGGTATCGCCCATTGCGGAGAGGCGGCCGAGTCCTTCGCCGATCTGTGCCACCAGGTTCACGATGGCCGGGGTGATGGTGTAGGGCGGTCGGCAGGTGCTTGTCTTGGTCATCTATGTTTTTCCATCGTCACCTGGACCGGGCTGGACATTATCCGGGTCTTCGTGGATGATTATCTCTCTCAACGCCGTTGTTTCCGTCTGGGGACTTCTGTTGGAGAAGCAGGTTCATAAACCTTCAGCCCTGCGTCGCCCGTGAGGATTTCGACTCGGCAGCCCATTTGAGCGTAGTATTCAGCCACATCCTTGATTGTGCCATCTCCCGAGATATCCAGGCCGATGATTTGTAAATCCCCTTTACCTTTCTCCGCAAGCAAAGTTGCGCGTCAGATCAAGCAGTTTAAACCGTTGTACCGTACACCCAGGTGGTGTCAAGCTTCATTCTCACCGCTTCTGGCCACGCCTGGGTTGCATCCGGCCATTCGAAAAAATGATGCCATTTCAATTCGTTATTAATTAAAGCGAATTGACAACATTTCTGTGGACACCTAAAAACAGACATCTGTGGTGGACCATTGCGCCGCGTCCGGCAACCGATGGCAAAAGGAGTCTTGAGCATGCAAACCTTCGACCAGCCCCTGATGAACGACGGATTCGACGGCGAACCGGCCAAGCGGGTGCTCCAGTACGTCAAGGCCCGAAAGGCCGCCGGGAGTCCGGTGGCCGGGATTTACTGCGGCTACGCACCGATGGAGCTTTTCCATGCCATGGATGTCACCCCGGCGGTCCTGTGCGCCTTTTCGGCCGTTCCGATTCCGGCGGCCGAAACCGTCCTGCCGGCCAACCTCTGTCCTCTGATCAAGTCGAGCTACGGGTTCATCATCGAAGGGACCTGCCCGTTTTTTGGCCTTGCCCAGGTGGTGATCGCCGAGACCACCTGCGACGGAAAAAAGAAGATGTTCGAGCTGATCGCCGACATCAAGCCGCTTTTCGTGATGGACCTGCCCCAACTGCCCGACCGCGGCGGGGCCCAGCACCAGTGGCGCGGCATGATCCGCAGCCTGGCCGGCTTTCTGGGCGCCAACCTCGGTGTGGCCTATGACGAAGAACGCCTCGAGAGCACCATCGTCGCCAGCAACCGGCGCAACCGGCTGATGCAGGAGATCTTCGATTTCGCCGCCCGGGTCCCGTCGGTGCTCAGCTGGCAGGAGATCTACGACATCGGTTTTTTCGCCCAGGCCGCCACGCCCCAGGATGCCATCGAACGGCTGGCGCCTTTGCCGGAAAAATTGCAGCGCCGGGTCGACACCGGCCAGTGCGCGGCACCGGCCTCGGCCCCGCGGGTGCTGGTGAGCGGGTGCCCCATCGGCGGCGATGCCACCAAGATCTACCGTCTGGTCGAGGAGGCCGGCGGGGTGGTGGTCCTGCCGGACAACTGCACCGGCATCAAGTCCTTCGTCGGGCAGATCGAGGAGAACACCGGCGACCCGTGCGGCGCCATCGCGCGGCGCTACCTCGAGATCCCCTGTGCCTGCATGACCCCCAACGAGCGGCGCCTGACCGCCCTGAGCCAGATGATCGCCGACTTCAAGCCCGATGCGGTCATCGACTTCGTGCTGCAAAGCTGCCACGGCTACAATGTCGAATCGGCCAAGGTCGGGGTCCATGTCAAGGAAACCTGCGGCCTGCCGTTTTTAAAGATCGAATCGGACTACTCCCAGAGCGACCTGGGCCAATTGCGCACCCGCATCGAGGCGATGCTCGAAACCCGCCGCCCGGCCGCAGTGGCCTGATCCGCCGCGCCGGCCGCGCCGGCCGCATCGTTTCCTTCCCCCTGGCCGCCTGTGCCCCAGGCACGCGGGCGGGCCATTGTTTTGATTTTGCCGATCCTCTTTATCTGGGAAGAGATATTTGCCGGACCTGGATGAATCCTGTCTTTAGGAGGGATGTGCGGGGATTGGGGAGGGGATAGGAGAGTGGGGTGTCAATTGGATGATGCGGGTCTTGACGGCCGATAGGGCGCGGGGTAGGGTGCATCCGGTGTTTTGGCGGTTCGACAAAGGGGGGCGTATGTTGTTGACGGCAGCCAAGGAGGCAACAAATCAAATGAAGTCGCCGCGTTTTCCGAAAAGTAAATTTCCATGTCTGGACAATGCCGGCGATATGAGCCTTCCGCTGCTAGATCGAGTCGACCTCTGGGACAAGACAGGCGTAAACGGCACCCCTCTGCCCATGAACCCGGTGTTCCAGACTTCCCGAGGTGTCCTTTACGAAGGCGACTGTCTCGACATAATTCCGCACATCGCAGACGAGAGCATTGATACGGTCTTTGCCGATCCACCATTCAATCTGGCAAAAGAATACGGTAGGAAGGTCAACGATGACCGGCCAAACGGGGAATACGTTCGATGGTGCAAACGCTGGCTTGATGAGTGTATTCGGATCATCAAGCCCGGTGGGGCCGTCTTCATCTACAATCTTCCCAAGTGGAATGTCCTGATCGGCGCTTATCTATCAGAGGGTGGCCTCGATTTCCGGCACTGGATCGCAATCAACATCAAACTGTCTCTTCCGATTCCGGGGCGTCTATATCCCTCTCACTACAGCCTGCTCTACTACACGAAGGGCAAACCCAAGACGTTCAAGAAGATCCGTACACCGATTGAGACGTGCCGGCACTGCGGGGGCGAAATCAAGGACTACGGCGGTCACCGGGGCGCAATGAATCCAAACGGAGTGAACCTGACCGATGTGTGGAATGACATCACGCCGGTAAGGCACTGGAAGTTCAAAAGCCGGAAGCGTTCGGCGAATCAACTCTCAACCAAGATCCTGGAGCGGGTGGTCAACCTTTCGACGGAAGAGGGTGATATCGTGTTAGATCCGTTCGGCGGCAGCGGAACGACCTTCGATGTCTGTGAACGGCTGAACCGGCAATGGATCGGGATCGAGATGGAGAGCTGTGACGTGATCATCGAGCGGCTGCAAAACGGCGATCTGAGTCCTCATAATACCGGGGATTTCATAGAGGGGTGAAGGTTGCGTGAAGGGCGACAGACTGACAGAAATGTTATCGCAGGACATGGCGGCCAAGCTCTTTCCGCCCGAGCGGAAGATCCTTCCGAATCTCAGTGACATTTACGAGTTGGAGCTAGCCTTTTACGAAAACCTGGTTCTCGACGACGCTGGATTGTTGCGGAACGGGGCGTATTTCGCCAGTGTCGGTGGGGAGCCGACTCGGCATTTCCTGATGTGCACGGGCAACCCCCTGAAGCTACCCGACCATTCATCATCCCGCCTCAAGTCCTTCTTCGAGAAGAACATCTTCCGAACGGGGTACGGAACGCACGGCCTTTTCCCTTACCGCGGCAAGTTCCACCCGCAGATGATCAAAGGGATCATCAACACAATGGGCTTGGAACCTGGAGAAACGGTTCTGGATCCTATGATGGGGTCGGGAACGGTTCCGGTGGAGGCGGCCCTCATGGGTATTCATTCCGTCGGCGTGGATGCAAGCCCCTTTTGCCGCTTCATGGCACAAACAAAGGTTGATGCGCTTACGATGTCATTGACGCGTGCCAAGCGTGCTCTTGGCAACTACGAGGAGGTATTCGAGTACTTCAAGGGGCGCGTCGGCAAGCCCCCCATCGGTAGCAAAGTGAGCATGCGCAAACCGGCCCAAGGGTACATGGAGGTTATGGAATCGGCCGCCGAGTACGTGACGGCCGGGGATCGCGAGGACCTCAGCAAGAAGGACCGGGACACGTCAGACACGTACGCCTTCCTGCTGCTCGCCTATCTCGACAGCGCCGGGTATTCCGAACGGAGCAAGCGGAAGCCGCCGCTTGAGCAGTTCAGGGCCATCCTGGAACGGTACGTGTTTGTGGCGGAGAAGATCCAGGCGGTACTCAAGGGCGTGGAGTCGGAACTCGGAACGGCACGGATTCTTGAGGGCGACGCGCGCGACCTGACGATAGAGGATTGCAGCATTGACGGAGTAATTTTCTCCCCGCCATACAGTTTCGCGGTGGACTACCTGGCAAACGACTCTTTCCACCTGAACTTTCTTGGAGTCGATGCCGAGGAATTGCGGACCCGGATGGTCGGGCTGCGAGGGCGCAGGTTGGCCGACAAGTTCGCGCTTTACAAGGAAGACATGGACAAGGTTCTCGCCGAGTGTGGGCGTGTGCTGTGCAAGGGTCGGATCTGCACGATCGTAGTCGGCACAAACAGCAACCAGCTCAGCAAGGTACTGAACGTGTCACCCGAGGATGTCCCCGGCCTTCACCGGATACTGGTTGAACTGGCAGACGGGCATGGGTTCAAGCTCGTGAAAGAGATGAGCCGCCCGATTACGGGGATTTCGAACACAATGCGCCGTGAATTCATCCTGATGTTACAGAAGCAGTAGCTTGATAATGTTGAGCCAACCGATGCGAGCCCGTTTCCTATACCTTTGCCAGCCCTTCCGCGCTTCTTCCTTCAACTCCGGCCTTGATGTAAGGGACCGAGTCGTCATCAGCAATCTCGTCGTGCTCCCAGACGGTCATTGCAAGCAGACCACGCTTTAGAGACCTTCCGTAGGTCTGCCAGAAGGCGATATAGGGGCGCAGCTCATTCCAATTACCTATCCGGTCAGTAAGGTGGGGATACGTCATGCGGCTTGGAACGATAAGAACGGCAGCATCAACGAGACCGGCGCTAAGCGCTATGCACAGCTTGTTCACGGAACGATGTGACGAAGAGATGTTGCCGGTTTCCCATTCAATCGCCGTTCGCGTACCGTCTTTGGTTCTGAACCAGAAATCGAAATCCCCCACCGACACGTCCTCGCTGATCCTTTGCTCTTCGAGGCTGGGATACAAACGGTAAGGCCGTACCTTCTCGCTCTGGAAATACGGGCTAAGGTCGAGGGGGGCTTCCGGCGTCCAGCCCCGTTCGGCCATGAGTCGATGGAACTGCAGCTTGATGGGGCCAACCCCGTTGCGGTTCCATTGGGAGGTCTTCTTCCCGTTTTTATCCAGTTTGGGTGTCTTTTTCCGGATAGCGAAACAGTCGTTCCCGGGTGGATTAACCATCTCAGGGATCGTTGCAGCGTACGCCTCATACGTAGAACGCCAGCCGGCCGTCATGGCGACTTTGCCTCTATCGAAGATGATGGCTGTTTGGATCAGTTTCATTTCGGCTTGAAGTGTGTTGTTCGCTCGACACGGGCGAGCAGTTCGGAGGGACGGATGTCCAACGCACGGGCCAGTTCGAAAATGGTCTGTAGTGACGGGCTCTTGAGTCCCCGTTCCAAGAGACTCACGTAGGTGCGGTGATAGCCGCTCTCAAACCCAAGACCCTCCTGAGAGAGTCCGCGCTCTTTGCGGGCCTCGCGGAGCACCGCGCCGAAGGCTTCTGCAAGGATCTCTGGATTGTTCTGTGAGCCGTGTCCCATGACAGCCGCAGTTTGGCCAAATGCAGACTATAAAGCTACAGACTATAGTCTTCATCGTTTTTAAAGATCGAATCGGACTACTCCCAGAGCGACCTGGGCCAATTGCGCACCCGCATCGAGGCGATGCTCGAAACCCGCCGCCCGGCTGCAGTGGCCTGATCCGCCGCATCGGCCGCATCGTTTCCTTCCCCCTGGCCGCCTGTGCCCCAGGCACGCGGGCGGCCATTTTTTCGATTTTGCCGATCCTCTTGATCCGGGAAGATAGGCGTAGCTCGCTTCCAGCCATTCACCTGGTTTTTCCAGCACCTCTTCGACAAATTCACTGGCGTGCGGGATGGGTCGCCCCCCTGTGTCGCGTCTAAATCAGGGGCGGTTCGGCCGGCCGCCAGGATTTTCGCGCCTTGACAGCCCGGCAGGCAGGGAGTAGCGTCCCGGCGACATTTCAATGGTTCGACAAGGGATAGAGGTCCTGGCCGGGAGCCAGGCGGAGAATACCGGTTTTTGCACGATGGAGTCGTTGGCCCTTCCATTGCCTTTACAGCCGTTCAGATCCGGTCGACAAATATCATAAGAAAGACGATTGCCATGACATTCAACCGGTGGATCGCACCCGCCGTGGGTTTAATTTTGCTGGTTTTGTTCCTTTTATTGCCCCCCATCGAACCGCTTACCGCAACCGGCATGAAAGTCACCGGTATCATGCTGTTTACCATTATCTGGTGGGCGACCGTCAGTGTCGGCATTCCCAGCCTCTTATGCCTGGTGCTGTTGACAGCCACCGGCACGATGCCGGCGGCAGATGTCTTCTCGTCGTCCTGGGGGCACTGGCTGGTAATTTTCATCATCGGGGTCATGGGGCTTAGCGGCGGCTTGCAGGCCACCGGCTTTTCGCGCCGCTTCGCCGTCTGGTTCATGGACATACCGATTGCCAGGGGGCGTCCCTGGGTGATGCTGGCAATGCTGCTTCTGGCCTGCTCACTGCTCGGGATGGTGATGTCGCTGACTGCCAACTGCATCATCTTTATGTCTATTGCCGAATCGATGCTGGAAGGCATGGGCTTCAAGAAGGGAGATCGGTTCGCGTCCATGATGATGCTGGGAATCGCCTGGGCATCGACGAGTTCTTTCGTGATGACGCCCATCGCCAATATCGGCAATCTGATGGTTATCGAGTGGCTGCAGCGCGATACCGGTGTTGCGGTCGGCTTTCTTCAGTGGTTTGTCTGGGGCATTCCCATGGGACTGATGGTCTTTATGATTCTTTTTGCGGTCTACCGTTTCGTTGTCAAGCCGGATGTCAGTGGCATCGGCGAGATGAGTCAAGGTTTCATCCGCAAGACCAAAGCCGAGATTGGCCCGATGAAGACCCCGGAAATGATCGCCGTAGGGGTGTTCCTGAGCGTGATCCTCTGCTGGCTGATCCCCGATTTTCTGGGGGGGCTTTTCCCGGATTTCTCCGCTTACCTGCATAATCTCGGGGTTGCCATCCCCCCGCTGGCAGGCGCAAGCCTGCTTTGCCTCATCACCGTGGAAAGACAGCCGGTACTCCGTTTCGACAGATGGATGAAGGAATACGTAGACTGGGGTACGATCGCCCTGGTCGCCACGGTCGCCATCCTGGGCTCCATCGTCGGCAAACCCGAAACCGGCATTCCCCGGCTGCTTGCAGACATCTTCCAGCCGGTGGCCATCCGGGCGCCGGTAATGGTGTTCGTCCTTATCAGCGTGAGCTGGGTCATACTGCAAACCAACGCCATGTCCAATGTCGTTTCCATGACGCTGGTCTATACGGTCATGGTGCCGGTGATGATCGCATCCGGCACGGGCAATGCCGTCGCCCTGGGGGTTACCATCGCGGCCGCTTCCAACCTGGCCTTCGCGCTGCCTTCGGCAACCACATCCACCGCGCTGGTCACAGGCAGCGGCTGGGTACCGGTATCGTTTCTGTCACGCTACGGGTTCATGCTCTCCGTTCCCATGATCCTGCTGTTCTCCATCATCGGATACATGTATGCGACGCTGATTTTCGGATAGGCGCACGCCGCCGTGTCGCCGCAGAGCTTTGGATCGAGAACCCGTCGAGATAATACATCCAGGCTGTAGTGCTGCCACCCAGGGCCCCGTCGAAGTTGGGATCCGTTCTCTTTGCGGGTCGGATTGTTTTAAATTGTCGCCTTTTCCCGCCGATTTTCATAAATGCAGGTTCCCGGCAACACCACCCGCTATTGAGCAAAATTACACCTTGCCCGCAGTCTCCTCCAGCCGGTCCGTGGATGGCGCCGGACTGATGGAAAGGGCAGAGATTTCATCCCTCCATTCCGGTGTCATATCGATATTCACCGCCGCCAGCGAATCCTCGAGTTGTTCGACATTGCGCGCCCCGATAATGGGGGCCGTCACTGCAGGGTGTGACATGACCCAGGCAACAGCCAGGGATATGGGGCTGACATTCCGTTCTTCGGCATGCTTTGTGAACCGCTTGGCGATCTCGTAGTATGCGGAAAGACTGTAGCGGCTCTCATAGTTGGCCAGGCGCACCAGCCTTCCGTCGTCGGGTTTTTTGGAATCATTGTATTTTCCGGTCAGCAGGCCACCTCCCAGGGGGCTGTAGGAGATAACCCCCATCTGCTCGGCTTCGGCCAGGGGCAGCAGCTCCACCTCCGCCTGCCGTTTGACCAGGTTGTACATCGGCTGCATGCATTCAAAGCGTGCCAAATCTTTCCGCTCGCAAATGCCCAGCGCCTTGGCTGTCTGCCAGGCCGACCAGTTGCTCACTGCCGGGTAGAGAATTTTCCCCTGGTGGACCAGGTCGTCCAGGGCTCGAAGCCCCTGTTCCATTGCAGGTGTCGGATCGAAGAGGTGCAGAAAGTAGAAGTCGATGCGATCCGTTTTCAATCGGCGCAGGCTGTCCTCGACCGCCATCATGATATGGCGGCGGGATGTGCCCCGGTCATTTGCACCGCTACCCATAACCCCGGCGACTTTGGATACCAGAATAATCTGATCCCGGCAGCCTTTGATCAGATTGCCGAGGATCTCTTCCGATATGCCGCCGCTGTATACGTTGGCCGTATCAAAAAAGTTGATGCCCAGCTCGCGGCAACGATTGAACATAGCCGCGGAGGCGGCCTCGTCGGCTTCTGCCCCGAAGGACATGGTTCCCAGGCAGAGGGACGAGACCCGAACTCCGGTTTTGCCCAATATGCGATATTCCATAGCAATGATCTCCGTGAATCAAGGGTTGTGCAACTGAAGAAAAATCCAACCTGCCTGCTGTTGATATTATTACGACAGGCGTTGGGCTGGTAACAATTTCCGGGATGTGCGGGTATTTTCCTTTGGCAGCTCTCCACGAGATCCTGTGGTGCTGTTTTCTCGGCCGTGCTGTTGGGCATCAGCTTCTTGCCGCTTTTATCCATAGGCGGCCTCGGATTGAATCATCGATTGTGGTTTTTCCGGAGTGTTACGGCAGATCTCGGGGTCGGTCCGACCCGGAAGCCAACAGCCGCATACAACGGCAAAAAAGGAAGGCCAACCCGTGGCCGCTTGTCTTTAACATCTCCATAGTTCACGATCAGGGTGATCGTTGACATCGTCGAAGCCGCCAAGGTAAAACCGTGCGGTAGCGGACTGCCGACCGCAGGCCGTCGGTCTTCGGGAAAGGTTATGTTTCCAAGTGAATAGGTTGGGTGGCGATGAATATTAGAGAAGCCAGGAAAGAAGACTTTGACCGCATTTGGCCCATCTTCCACGAAATCGTGGCGGCCGGTGAAACCTATGCGTTTCCGCGGGAGATCGGCAAGGAGCAGGCGCAAACGCTTTGGATCGACACCCCGCGAAAGACCTACGTCGTTGAAAGCGACGGGCAGATCCTGGGTACCTACTTTATAAAAACCAACCAGGCAGGGCCGGGTGACCATGTCTGCAATTGCGGCTACATGGTTTCATCAGCCGCCAGAGGCCGCGGTCTGGCCACAGCGATGTGCGCGTACTCCCAGGAAATAGCCAAAAAACTCGGGTACAAGGCCATGCAGTTCAATTTCGTCGTGTCGAGCAATGAAGGGGCCATAAGGCTTTGGCAAAAGCTCGGCTTCGCTACGGTGGGCCGGTTACCCAAGGCATTTCATCACCCATCCAAAGGTTATGTAGATGTGTTGGTCATGTACAAATGGTTTGCAGCATGAGGCCTTTGTGAAAAAGTATCTCTCATAGGACACTGAAGCCCCCCGTAGGAAAAGCATTTGACCCGATCTCAAGTCCCTGCTATAGCACCTTAAAATCTGAGTAACCCGACAATCTGGAGGGCACTCAAAAATGAAGATTGGCCTCTGAAACCCTGTTTTCCGTAAAGGATGGCGGGGTTTTGTGTTTTTGTGGGGGGAAAGGCGGTCTCGCGCGGAGGCGCAGTGGCGCGGAAAAGAGCTGAAAGTGATCCCCTCTGCGTCTTGGCGGCTCAGCGAAAGGGGCGGGGCATCAGAGGAGAATGGGTGCCTTTAAGCCGTCTCGCGCGGAGACACAGTGGCATTGAGAACGGCTAAAATGAAATTGATCTTGCCCCGAAAACAGCACATTACTTGACGTAATAGTGCCATTTTTCGTTATTGACAATCTGAAATGCTGGTGGTACGACGATGCCATCGTAACAGGTTTCCATATCTTGTGGGCAGCGTGTTGCCGGACTGCAATCAACTTCTGGTGCAGCCGCCCACCCTTAAAAGCGGCTTTTTATCAAATTAAAAGACGAATCTATATGGGAAAAAGTATCTTTTTGTTTACAGGCCAATCTGGAGTTAAAACTGCGGAAGCTGTCGATAAGTTAGCTTCTTTTTGCAGTTATAAAGGCAAGAAAGTCGCTGTAATTAAATTTGAGCCTTACCTACACAATGAATACTTGCGATCAAATCCAGATAATGATGCAAAAGTGATTTCTGGGAAAGGGGGCTATTTACTTCTTTTAAGTAAGCCCAAGTCATTGTTAAAAGAGCTATGGCGCAACTGTTTTTCAAAATTTATTGACAATATAAATAAGGCAGAGGAAGAGAACGTTTTTGTGGTGATGCATGCTGTATTCTATCACCAAATGACGCGCGAGTTTTTTTCGTGTCTTGATTTTAAATGCCTAGAAAATCTTTGTTTTAAAAAAGTTATCACTTTAATTGATGATATATATGATATATACGCAAAGCTAAGAGCTCCGGATCAAATGTATTCCGACTACTTGTGCTATTTAAAGGACAACCCACCAGCGTTAAATTTATCCGTTGATTCAATAATGAACTTATTAAATATTTTAGATTGGCGTAGCATAGAGATTGCGATATCTGAATTTATAGCCGATGCGTTCAATAAGCCTCATTTTTTATTAGCAGTTAAACATCCGCTACATGTGGCTTATGACATACTATTTTCAGAAAAAACACCCTTCTATATTTCGCATCCAATAACGGCCTTGAGAGAACTCTGGGCCGGTAGTGAAGCCGATGTACAAGAAGCGGATTCAGTTAGTGCGGAAATCAACACTGTTATCCATTCAGTTGAACGAAATAACAAATGTGTCCTTTTTTCTCCTACAACAATTGATGAATTAAGAATTAGAAAAAATGCTGACGGTGAATATATCCCGTTCTTAGGAAAACGGTGGGTATGTGATAAGTTAGAAAACTTGCTATTTATCCAGAACCCCACTCTTTTTAATCCATTAGATCCAGGAGGGTATTTCAATAGCCCAAGACCGGAAATTAAAATATTGACATCTTTATTGAGTGTGCTAGTGGATAAAATATCCAAACAAATTAGCTCAAGAGATTATAAGATGGTGGAACAATGCTGTGGGCTAATTGTCTATAGACCCTATTTTAGGGGAAGAGAATCTAAAGGTGTTGATAGTGAGGTTAAATTTAACTGTAAGTTATCTAATAAATCACAGAGGCCAACCTATATTTTCAACAGGCCTGAGGATATAGCTTCGATAAAAATTAGAAGAGCTTTTGGAGAAGGAGCCGTGATAAATCCGCCTTCAATAGATGTTGTTTCAAAACTTCTGTCCGATGTAGATTTTCGCCCTGCATTGCTTAATGATAGTATAGAATCAGGACTATTCAGACTATCTGCTGAGAAATATGGTTACAGGCCAGAGTTTGATTTAAAAAAAATAGGCAGTCCATTTTCAGGTGGTAGAGGTAGTGCAGGAGCAGCGCTAATTGGTTCAGCATGGGATGAAGCTGCAAGACGAGCTAACAGCGCTGAAGCAATCCCGCTAAAACAATGGGTTTCAGAAAGGGAATGGATTGTTGATTCTATAACACCTCAACTATTTGTAGAAAAATGCTTTCAAAATTAGGGAGAGTAAATGAAACCAATTACTTTATTAATCAATGGCTCAGATTGCAGCGATGAGGCGGTGGATTTACTTCATGCGAATAATATTCCTTTTCAATCGTATGCTTCCGCTGCGCCGGAAGTGCCATGCGCTGACTATAATGGCAACTTGTTTTGTGGTATTAGAGAGATAAGGCTGCTTGTACACGGGTTATCCGAAGTTAGAAAATAATAATATTTGATCTTTTTTCATCTAATGTCCTTTGTAAGTGGTTAACGAGCGGGCACTTTATGTTTATAAAGTAGATTTGTTCTTTGCCCAGATACTTTTTGTGGAGTTGACTGTTTTGGAAGACATCTTCTGGCAATTTCTATGGGAAAAGTGATAGTTGGCAAAAAATGTCGATATAGCCATTATAGTGCCAAAGGAAGATGAGCTTAGAGCTTTGGAATGGGCTTTTCGGGTTAAGTTCGTACATAGTTCAGGGGAATTAAAAGGTGGTAAGCATTTTTATCAGTTTCAGCGTAAAATAAAGACTCGTGAAGGCCATGCTTCGATCTCTATTGCTGTTATTTTTATAAATGATCAAGGGAATAGTATCGCGAGTAGCATAACTGAGCAGGTATTGGCCCGCCTAAACCCTGTTTTGATTTTTTTAATCGGGACAGCAGCTGGAAAAGAAGATAAAGTAAAAATTGCTGATATTGTAGTTTCTGAAATGGTGTTAGATATTCAAGAATGGAGGACTGAGAAGGGTGAAAGCCCCAGACCAAAGCAACATGTACTATTAGAAAGAATTTTAACGGACGCGAACAGATTCCTTGGCAAAGAATACTCATCCTCTAAATGGACCAAAAAATTTAAATCAATTCCAAAATCGCTATTTCCCAATATGAATCCTCCGCTTCATTTATGGGATATTCACTCAAGCGCCCACTTAAAATTTATTGCTAGTGGCAATTTTTTGCACTTAGATCCTGATAAATTAAGAATAATTTGGGCAATTGACGATCGAATTCGTTGTTACGAAATGGAAAGTGCTGGATTCGCAATTGTATGTAAGCAATACAAGATACAATGGCTGGTTGTCCGAGGTATATCAGATTACGGAACTCCCGAATCTAAGAAAGATGAAAATAGGGTGGCCGCATCCCTGTCAGCCGCTTCTTTCATAAAAAACTTTATTGAACGCGGCTTAATTGAATGCTTCCCATATTCCTTAAGAGTGCCAGAATCAGAAAAGTCAGAGCTGTCTGAAGATAATTTTTATGCAAAATTTGATATCTTGTCCAGTATGAAAAATGGGATCAATGAAAAACTCGAAATTGACCTATCAGATATTGATCTTGGTCGTTCTCTGTCTCTCTCTGACTTTGAGGCACTCTGTGTCTCAAGGGGGGCAGATCCTTCAGTGACAAAAACTGTTTTAGCTCAAATTCGCGAAGAGTACTTTACTAAAAAATATCTTGACTACAACTATGAGGTTGATCTGAGGGGGCTTATTCCTGGTTGGGCTGGTGAAATTAAAGAAATTATATCTAATTTTTCTGTCGATGTTTCTACTTGTACTGCTTTAGATGTTGGTGTCGGTAATGGAATTGAAATACCTTATTTTCTATCCGGATTTAAAGAAGTAATAGGTGTTGATGTGTCAAGAAACATGCTTTTTCGTGCGAAAAATAATTTTCCATCACTCAAGTGTGTTCATAATCCTGCAGAAGATATGCAATCTGTACCGTCCGCTTCTATAGACGTTTACATTTCCCTACGTACTTTTCAATCAAGCCTATTTGATGTGAATTTAGCGGTACGAGAAGCGAATAGAGTGCTGAAGAGAAAAGGATTATTCATTGTATCGGTGGCTAATGGCTTTGTCGAAATTGAATCTAATGCAAAGCGAGTTGTTCGTGGACTGCTTATTCCTGGCACAAAAAGAATCGTTGACAAAACTGCTCCCATGAAATTTTCTGAAAAAATTTTTGAAAAACTTTCAAATCTTGGATTTGAAGCTATTGGTTACTCTTTGTTTAAGACAGATATCTATATATGGGCTCAAAAACCATAAATTTCTTCAATTCATAGAGAACGTTAATATTTCTCAAATTTCGAAAGCAATTTTAGGTTTATCCGGCCAAAACGTATTTTATCACGTAAAGGGGCAAAATTTTGAGTTTGAAAAACTCACAGTCCCAAAATCTCGCATGAGCGGCAAGATCATCCTGGAATTGAAATCGGTCGAGAGGGTCAGTGTCCGCAGCGCACAGGAACAGGTTCAGACGTAGCTGTGGCTAACTGGATGCTTGTTTAACTTCGGGGACGCATTGATAAAGTCCGAGTAAAATGGGGACGTTGTTGATTAAGTAAACTTATTAGGTGCCTCTTCTGTGCGGAATCGCGAGGCTTACCGGGTGAAGGGGGACGTAAAAGGATTTTCTGATTAATTTGACTTCGTAACTTTAGCCTGTCTCCGTCATCGGTTGCGTTTTAGCTTCATGGGCGGCATGGTGCTACAATATGGTACCAATGCCAAACCAGTTCATTTTTTCCGTTACCTGCTTGAAGAGAAGTAAGCGTTCGGCAAACCGCACCCCAACCGCCCGATAAGCCTGGTTTCGCGTTCCGTCTGAAGTCTATTGAGAGCGGTTGTAGGGGAGCAGCTTGCGGTAATCTTCTTCGGTTTTTGCCAGCGGCAGGTTTTCGAACAGGTAGGTCAGATAATCGTACACCTTCCAGCCATTGGCCTTGGCGGTTTCGATCAGACTGTAATACACGGCGGCGGCACGAGCGCCGTCCGGGTTGCCGGCGAACAGCCAATTTTTTCTGCCTAGCACAAACGGTCGGATCGCATTTTCCGCCAGGTTATTGTCCGGCCGCAACCGGCCATCCTCAAGATAGCCGACCAGGCGCTGCCAATTGTTGAGCGTGTAAAGAATAGCCTTGCCGAGCAGCCCTTTGGGAGGCGTCGCCAAGGTTTTCGCGTCCATCCAGGCCTTGAACTCGTCGAGAACCGGTTTGGCTTCCCGCTGGCGCAGATCGCGGATGGCATCCGAATCCAGCCCGGCTTCACGTGCCTTCTTTTCCACGGCGTACAGCCGGCCGATATACTCCAGGGCCTGCTCAGCGCTGCCTTTGCGTTTGGCTCCTCCACGGGCCTTGATGACTTCGTCGAACTTGCGCCGGGCATGTGACCAGCAGCCTAGCAACACCACGCCTTCTTGCCTGCCCAATGCGTCATACCCGCTGTAGGCATCGCATTGCACATAGCCTTGGTATCCACTCAGATAGTCAAGCGGGATTTGCCCCGAACGGCTCGGATGATATTCGAACACCAATACCGGCCGGTCCGGCTGCCCTCCTCGAAACAGCCACATATAGGATTTGCTGGTGTCGGCCTTGCCCGGTTCTTTCATCACCTGAACCGTGGTCTCATCAACGTTCACCACCGGGCCGGATCGGATTTCCTGACCCATCAGGTCCATTAGCGGCCGGGCCAAGTCGGCCACCTTGATCAGCCAAGTGCACATGGTCGAACGGGGCAGGTCGATACCAATGCGCAAAAAGATTTTTTCCTGCCGATACAATGGCAGGGCGTCTTCGAACTTGGAACAGACGATATGGGCTACCAGCGATCCGGTAGCAAACGACTTGGGGATCAGTTGGGGCGGCACCGGAGCGATCTTGACGGTCGGGCCATCATCTTCAACCCCATCACAGGTTTTGCAAGCGTATTTGGGGCGAATATGACGTTCGACCACCATCGTTGCAGGCGTATAACGCAGTTTCTCGCAGACCTCTTCGCCAATCTTGCAAAGCGACTGGCCGCAGACACAAACTTTCTCGGATTCATCCAGATCGTGAATAATGTCTTCGTGAGGCAGATCGGCCGGCAGTGGCTTGCGGACCGGCTTGCGGCGTGTATGGCCTTCCACTGGCTGCCGGTCTTCGGGTTCATCGATCGCATCCAGTGGCTCTTCTTCAGATTCTTCGAAAAGAGAAAATTGACGACTGTCGGCAACAGATCTTTTCTCGGACTTTCTACCGAATATTTCGTTCTTCAACAACCGGTTCACTTCTTCCAAATGTTCAATCCGGCGCTGATATTCATTGAGCAATGAAACGATGATTTGTTTGAGCTGAGCAGGATCATCAGGAAGGTTTTGGACATCAAAATTCATGGTAAATTCAATACCGTAAAGCCACAAATTTGGCAATCTTTTTCTCGATTAAAAATAAAAAAATCTTTCATACCAGCGTTTCGTAGTGCAGCTCTTTATGCGCATGCCGCTGGCCAATCTCAAGCCCTTCCAACAGCCAACTCAACTGGCGAAGATCCAGTTCCATGACTTCGTCGGGGCGCTCCGGCCAGATGAAAAACTCCTTCTCCAAACGCTTGTGCCAGAGACAAAAACCGTTTCGATCCCAGTACAGGATTTTGATCATGTTCCGGCGCCGATTACAAAAGGCGAACAGGTGGCCGGAAAATGGGTCGAACTCAAGTCGATCTTCGACCAGAATCGAAAGCCCATTGATGGCTTTGCGCATGTCAGTGCTGCCGGTCGCCAGGTAAATGCGGGTATGCGATGGCAAAAACATCACAGCCGCTCCAGCACGTGCAACAACTGCCGCAGGGCCACCGGATCAAAGTCACGCTCTACCTCGACACAATGGCTGGAGGAAACCACAAGCCGCAGCGGTCGGTGGTCCGTGGTGGTGATGGCCCCGGTCGCCACCGGAGGCAACTGAACCTCGACCAGGGAGATCGCAGTCGCGTCCGCACCCCGGTACTTTTTTCTCCAGTAGATAAAACAGTGCAGCTTGAGTGAGTGCTGCCGGCAATATTCGCTCTGGTTCCGCCCGCTTCGTTTCCATCGCTCAACGTGCTGTCGCCAAAACCGCCGCTTGACCTCCAGAGCCTCTGCTCGTTGCTTCCGTGTCACGATGATGCCTCCTTGGCTGAAATAGTCTACGGCCTACGGAGTCAACCTGTGACAAATTTCCAAGCGCTTGAGAAGATGCGGTTGCCCGGACGCTTACGAAGAGAACACCAACTATGCGATAAGGGCACGCGTTTTTTCAAAATCCGTCCCAGGGATTTGGGTACGGGAGTTCGCCGCAGTTTTTTGCGAACGCTGCGTTGAGTCACTAACAGATTGATTTATCAAGTGGAAACTGTTATCTTTTCACCCATGAACAGATTGCAAACAGTCATAGGGCGAATGACGGACCATCGGAATGACGATTACGTTCCCGGCACGCCGGAAGAGCGCATTCTTTTTGTTTGGCCGTTGACCAGAGAAGTTGCATCTTTGAGCGTAACGCACGATGCTGAACGAAGACTACAAAGACATGTTACGCGCCTTGTGCGACGAGAATGTTAGGTTCGTCCTCGTCGGGGCATACGCGCTTGCTGCCCATGGGTATCCTCGTGCCACAATGGATATTGACATTTGGGTCATGCCTTCTCCTGAGAACGCCGATGCGGTCCTACGAGCTTTGAGCCGCTTCGGTGCCCCGCTGCACAATCTGACCAAGGAAGACCTTCTGAAGGATGGAACCATTTTTCAGATTGGCGTCGCTCCACGACGAATTGACATCATCACCGCAGCATCAGGGCTTCGTTTTGAGCAGGCATACCAGAATTCAATCTTGGTAAGCATCGAGGGAATCGACATCCGCATCCCTTCCATCGACGATCTGATTCTCAACAAGAGAGCGACCGGCAGGACTAAAGATCTGGCCGATGCCGAAGCCTTGGAGTCTTTAAAAGAATAATGTTTCGGTTATAGTCCCTTTAAAATGGGGACGTTGTTGATTAAGTAAACTTATTAGGTGCCTCTTCTGTGCGGAATCGCGAGGCTTACCGGGTGAAGGGGGACGTAAAAGGATTTTCTGATTAATTTGACTTCGTAACTTTAGCCTGTCTCCGTCATCGGTTGCGTTTTAGCTTCATGGGCGGCATGGTGCTACAATATGGTACCAATGCCAAACCAGTTCATTTTTTCCGTTACCTGCTTGAAGAGAACACCAACTATGCGATAAGGGCACGCGTTTTTTCAAAATCCGTCCCAGGGATTTGGGTACGGGAGTTCGCCGCAGTTTTTTGCGAACGCTGCGTTGAGTCACTAACAGATTGATTTATCAAGTGGAAACTGTTATCTTTTCACCCATGAACAGATTGCAAACAGTCATAGGGCGAATGACGGACCATCGGAATGACGATTACGTTCCCGGCACGCCGGAAGAGCGCATTCTTTTTGTTTGGCCGTTGACCAGAGAAGTTGCATCTTTGAGCGTAACGCACGATGCTGAACGAAGACTACAAAGACATGTTACGCGCCTTGTGCGACGAGAATGTTAGGTTCGTCCTCGTCGGGGCATACGCGCTTGCTGCCCATGGGTATCCTCGTGCCACAATGGATATTGACATTTGGGTCATGCCTTCTCCTGAGAACGCCGATGCGGTCCTACGAGCTTTGAGCCGCTTCGGTGCCCCGCTGCACAATCTGACCAAGGAAGACCTTCTGAAGGATGGAACCATTTTTCAGATTGGCGTCGCTCCACGACGAATTGACATCATCACCGCAGCATCAGGGCTTCGTTTTGAGCAGGCATACCAGAATTCAATCTTGGTAAGCATCGAGGGAATCGACATCCGCATCCCTTCCATCGACGATCTGATTCTCAACAAGAGAGCGACCGGCAGGACTAAAGATCTGGCCGATGCCGAAGCCTTGGAGTCTTTAAAAGAATAATGTTTCGGTTATAGTCCCTTTGCCGTCGCCGGATGATCAGCGGCAGGGCCTCGGCGGGGTTGGTATTGATGAACCCTGCTCTTTCATGTCATGCTGAGGCCATATGACGGGGGTGGCGCCTCTCGCACCACCCCGAACCGGCGAGGCCGCCGGACGGCCCTGCCCCGGATTGACCGATGATCCTGTTCATCTTGCTGACCACTATCCTGGGATTCGTGGTCCTGTTTTGCAGCAGTCTGGCCTACGCCGTGGGCAGCTACGTCTGGTGCGACTGGACCAGTTGGGCCGGCTGGGGGGCGCTGATGGTCTCTGCCTGCTCCGGCGTCGCCACGGCCCTGGTCGGGGCTTTGGAAACGGCTGCCACTGCCGTCCGGAGGCGGTGGCTGCCGGCAATGGCGCCGGAGGCCGGCGGCACCCGGCGCGGCTTGCTGCGGGTTGCCGTGACTGCAGGCATCGTGGTGGCCTCAGTTTTCCTCGGGGTTTACGGGCTGTGGGAGGCCCTGAAGCCGCCCTGCGTCAGGGAGGTGGCCGTGGCCATTGAGGGACTGCCGCCGGAGTTGGAAGGGTTTCGCATCGCGCAGATCACCGACCTGCATATTTCCCCGGCGATCCGCCGCAACTGGGTGCAGGACCTGGTGCTCAGAGTCAACAGCCTGAACCCGGACGTGATCGCCTTCACCGGCGACATCGCCGATGACGACCCGGCCGGGATCCGGGAGGACGCGGCCCCCCTGGCCGGGCTGACCGCCCGCTCGGGGAAGTTCTTCGTCACGGGCAACCACGAGTACATACACGGGGCCGAGGCGTGGATGCGGGAAATGGCGGACCTGGGTTTTACCGTCCTTCGCAACGACCACCGCCTGGTCGCCAGGGGCCGCGCGTCGGTCCTGGTGGGCGGCGTCGCCGATCTGAGCGCCGACGTCTCCTCGCCGGCCGCGGCTTTGGGCGACGGGGCCGGGGCGGACGTGAAGATCCTGCTGGCCCACCGCCCGGAAAGCGTGGACGAGGCGGCCGAGGCAGGCTTCGACCTCCAACTGTCAGGCCACACCCACGGGGGGCTGATCCTGCCGTGCGCCTGGCTGATGAGCCTGGTGCAGCCGTACCAGTCCGGCTTGTACCGGCACCGCGGCACGCAACTTTACGTCAGCAGCGGCGCAGGCTACTGGGGGGTGCCGCTCCGGCTGGGCGTCCCCTCCGAGATCGCCCTGCTGACGCTGGCGCGGGCCAAGTGACGACACCATCGACATGGTGCCCCTGTTGCAAAATTGACCAAAGAAGATCTTCTGAAGGATGGAGCCATCTTTCAGATAGGCGTCGCTCCACGGCGAATTGGCATCATCATCACCGCAGCATCCGGACTTCGTTTTGAGCAGACATATCAGAGTTGGCCGACCGCAAGTGACGCGAGGATCGCCACGGCCAGCCACCAGGCGGATTTCAGGCATCCGGCCCACCTCTCGTGCCGGCCGAAACAGGGCATCGGGCGTTTGCCGGTGCTGGTGTCTTCGGGCGATAACAGGTATCGCCAACTCAGACGTTCGAATCCTTCCCCACTGCGGCTCTTCATCTGCGGCTCCAAATAGGAATTAGCGGTTGCCCATTGATAGCAGAGCTGTTAGCAGATAACAGATACAGATTTTGCATTATTGTGGCATAACAGATTGGCGGTAAGGGGAGTGAGATGGAGTCAACGAACGGGTTTCGATACGCCGAACTGGCCGACGCGCTGGAAGCGCAGATACGGGCAGGCACCTTCCGGACCGGGGAAAAGCTGCCCTCCATCCGGGGGCTGCGCCTTCAGACCGGGCTGAGCATCTCCACCGTCTACCAGGCGTTCATCGAACTGGAAAAACGCGGCATGGTCGAGGCGCGACAAAAGTCTGGCTACTACGTCAAGCCGCAACTTCACGGGCTGCTGCCGCCGCCGCGGAAATCCGCGGCGCTTCTCGGGCCGCAGAAGGTCAATATCAGCGACCTGGCCTTTGCATTGATCGAGGCCATGGGCGATCCGGGAGTCCTTCAATTGGGCGGCGCCCTGATTCATTCCGACCTATTGCCGCCCAAGGAACTCCCGGCGATTATCCGCAGTGCACCGCTGAGACAGTTAAAAGACGGTATGGCGGCCTATGAGCACTATCTTGGCCACCCGGAACTGCGGCGGCAGATCGCCAGGCGGATGGCGCCGCTTTGCGGCCCGGTGTCACCCGAGGAGATGGTGATCACCAATGGATGCATCGAAGCGGTCGCGCTGAGCCTGAAGGCCGTGACCGGTCCCGGTGATACCGTCCTGGTCGAATCGCCCACCTTCCCGTGGTTTTTGCAGTTGATTGAAGATTTGAATCTGCGGGCGCTCGAAATTCCCACCGATCCTTCGGAGGGGATCGATCTTGAGGTGTTGCAGGCGGCGCTCGAAAACCACGCGGTGCGGGCCGCCATCTTCGTTGCCAATTTTCACAATCCCCTGGGTTTTCTCATGCCCGACGAGAAGAAGCAGGCCGTCGTGGCGCTGTTCAATGCCCGCCGCATCCCGATTATCGAGGACGATATCTACGGCGAACTTTACTTTGGCGCATCCAGGCCGCTGCCGCTAAAGGCGTTCGACCAAAAAGGACTGGTGCTTTACTGCGCTTCGTTTTCCAAAAGCCTGGCGCCGGGTCTGCGTGTGGGGTGGGTCATGCCGGGGCAATTTCTGGATCGCATCAAACGCTACCGGCTCAACCAGCATATCAGCGCACCGGGATTGACCCAATGGGCGTTGGGCCGGTACCTGCAGACGGTCAACTACGACCGCCACCTGCGCCGCCTGCGCACCCAGCTGAAGAACCAGGTGGGCAATACGGCGCTGGCCATCGCGCGCTGGTTTCCCCCGGATACCAAGATCACGGCGCCCCGCGGCGGCGTGGTCCTCTGGGTGCAGTTGAATGAAAGGGTGGACAGCCTGGAACTTTTCCGGGCCGCCCTGGAAAAGCGGATTGCCGTTTTCCCCGGCGTCATCTGCGCCAACAGCGATATCTATCGCAATTATATCCGCATCAATTGCGGCATGCCGTATACCGATGCCATCGACCGGGGGATTCAGACCCTGGCCGGGATCGTGGCCCGGATGTCGCGCTGAAGGATGTGGCGACCCGGCAGCCGGCGCGCATCACCCTGCGCGGCCGGCGAGGCTTCTGGCCAGCCAGGTGCTGGTCATGGCCAAAGATTCCGGGTCGAGGTAGTGCTCGGCGTGGCGCTCGAAGAGTACGGTGCATTTTGCCGGAAACTCCTCGTCCGCGTCGTTGAAGAGTAAAAGCAGGGCGATTCTGGGCAGGGCCTGGAACTTCATGGACACGTCGTAGCGCGTCGCCGTTTCATACGGCACGCCCCCCAGGGCGGCTCCGACCTCGGCGAGCGCGGCCACCCGGCCGGAAAAGGCCCGCTCCACTGCCTGCTCCGTGTCGCTGTGAAAAAAATTCACGTTGGTGAAATGGGACGCCTTCTTGAAATCCTTGAAGGCCGCCCAGTCCGGCTCGAAACGCGGCGCTTCCGGGCACCGCAAAATGTACTGGAAGAGGACCACGGATTGACCGTAGCCGGGCGCCTGGCCGGCGGTATCGACAAACCCCCGGTTCGTCACGGTGAAGCGCTTGTTGTAAAACGGCAGCACAAGGTCCCCGTTTTCCGTTTCCAGCCCCAGGGTTTTGCTCACCGCTCCAAGGTCTGCTTCGGCCAGCCGGGCCAGGTAGCGTTCCCGGTTTTTTTCGAATGCTTCAGATAATCCGGCCATGCCGGCATCCTCCTTTCCGGGCTGCCGTGCAACCCGCCCAACATAACCGCCAGTCGATTACGCCGTCCGTTTTCCCTGCGCTAACAATGCCCTCTCTGTCATAGCCTTTCGACCCACCGCCAGCACAAGGTGCCGCCGTCCCGGCAACGTCGCAAATTGCCGTTGGCGTGAGTATAGGCCAGGGCCGCATGCAGGGCAGGGGCGTCGTAGCGGCAGCGGGCGGCCAGGCGGCGGCTCAAATTTTCAAGTGATGCCGCCGCATCGGCACCTTCGCTCTCGCCCGGATCGGTCTCGATCAGCTCTTTCATCATCAGGTCGTAGAGCAGCACGGTGCGTTCCAGGTTGATGATCGTGTCTGCCTCGTCCTGGCTGGCCTCGCCGGTGCCCATGCGCCGCTGGATGTCGCCCAGGTAGGCGTCGAAGCGTTCTTTCCAGCCGCCGGCGATCTCGTCCAGGCGGGCCGCCGGAACGCTGGCGGTCTCCACGATGGCCCGGTTAGCGTGGTACTCGCGCCAGTCGTCGGTCAGGATGCGGATCCCGTATTCGCCGGCCCGGTCGCGCACCCGGGTGCCGGGAAATGGGGCCAACAGGTGAAATCCGTAGCAGACCCCCATGGTTTCCAGGCGGCGGCCGAAGGCCAGGGTCCGCTCGATGGATTGCGGGGTTTCCCCGGGAAGTCCGAGGATAAACGAGCCGTGGGGCATCAGGCCGGCCTCGTTGCACATGGCCACCGCCGCCTCGACCTGGTCCAGGGTGATCCCCTTGCGGATGGTCTTCATGATTTGCGGGTCGCCGGTCTCGATGCCGAAGCTCACCGCCTGGCATCCGGCCTGGCGCATTTTCTTCAGTACCGGAACCGAGACGGTGTCCACCCGGGCAAAGGAGGTCCAGCGCACCTCCAGGCCGCGCCTGAGAATCTCCTCGCACACCGCCAGGCAATGGCCGGCGCTGGCGGTGAACAGGTCGTCGGCCAGGTTGATCTGGTGAAATCCGTAGCCGGCGATCTGCGCCAGCTCGTCCACCACCCGCACCGGATCGCGGTAGCGCACCCGGGCGCCGACCATCTTGCGGCCCACGCAAAAGATGCATCCGTGGGGGCAGCCGCGGCTGGTGGTCATGCTGATGGGCATGTGCAAGGCGCGGTAGCGGCCCAGAGGAAGCAGGTGGCGGGCCGGCGGAGCCAGCCGGTCCAGATCGGTTTCCAGGGCCGGCCAACCGTTGTCGACGATTCCCGCCGCGCTGCGAAACACGATTCCCGCAAGGGCAGGCCAGTCGCTTCCCGCCGCCAGGGCACCGGCCAGCGCCACCAGTGTGGCTTCCCCCTCGCCCCGGGCCACGATGTCCACCGCCGGATAGCGCTGCAAGGTCTCGTGGGCCCAGAACGTCGCATGGGGGCCGCCCATGACCGTCACCAGATCCGGCGCCAGGGCCTTGATGTCCGCGAGCACGCCCACCGCATGATCGAAGGTCATGGTCACGGCGGTGGCGCCCACCATGTCGGGCCGGAATTCGTCCAGGATCCGGCCAAGGCGCTCGGGGTGGTAGGGTTCCACCACCAGGTCGAGAATTTTCACCGCGCATCCGGCCGCTTCCAGGGCTCCGGCCAGAAAGGCCAGGCCCAGGGGCGGGGAAGGGGTTTCGTCGATGGGATAAAAGGGGTTGATCAGCAGGACGCGGAAAGGGGGTTTCACTTTATGGAGTCCAGGTTACAGGGATAGTGGGTTTTCAAGCTGTCGGACCGGTCCGACTTTTGACTTTTCCAAAGCAAAACGGCCCGGGAAGACTCCCGGGCCGTATTTGGCATTTTAGACTGCGCTGCTTAGAACAGGCCGCTGACCTTGCCGGTGGCCGGATCGACATCGATGCGGCGGAAAGCCGGGTTGGAGCTCGTGCCAGGCATGAGGCTGATGGTGCCGGCGCACGGGCAAAGGAACTTGGCCCCGGAGTAGATCAAGACGTCGCGGATCGGCAGGCGCCAGCCCTTGGGCACGCCCTTGATCACCGGGTCGTGGCTCAGGGACAGATGGGTCTTGACCATCATGGTGGCGAAGTCGGCGTACTTGGGATCGTTTTCCAGCATCTGGGCCTTGGCGGCGGCATCCGGCAGCCAGTCGACCCCGTCGGCGCCGTAGACTTCCTTGGCGATCAGTTCCACGCGGTCGCGCAGCTTCATCTCCAGCGGGTAGAGGAAGTCAAAGTCGTTGCCTTCCTTGCAGGCGTCCATGACCGCATCGGCGAACTCCAGGGAGCCTTCGCCGCCCTTGAGCCAGTGATTCGACTCGGCGCAGCGGGCCCCGGCGGCCTCGGCGGCCTTCTTGACCAGGGCCACTTCGGCGTCGGTGTCGGTGTAGAAACGGTTGATGCACACCACCGGGTTGATTCCGGACTTGCGGATCACGCCGATCATGTGGACCATGTTCTCGCAGCCCTTTTCCACCAGGGCCAGGTTTTCTTCCTTGTACTCGGTGGGCAGGTCCTTGCCGGCCACGACCCTGGGGCCGCCGCCGTGCATCTTGAGAGCCCGGATGGTGGAGGTGAGCACCGAAACGTGGGGCTTGAGGCCGGAAAAGCGGCACTTGACGTTCCAGAACTTCTCGAAGCCGATGTCGGCGGCGAAGCCGGACTCGGTGACATGGTAGTCAAAGAGTTTGAGGCCCACGCGGTCGGCGATGATCGAGCTCTGGCCCACGGCGATGTTGGCAAAGGGGCCGGCGTGCACCATGCACGGATTGTACTCGGCGGTGCACATCAGGGTCGGGTTGATCGTGTTGCGCATGAAGGCCGCCATGGCGTTGCCGACTTCCAGATCGCGGCAGGTCACCGGCTTGCCGCCCTTGTCGAAGGCCACGGTGATGTTGTTGATGCGCTCCTTGAGGTCAGCCAGGTCGGTGGCCACGGCCAAAATGGCCATCAGCTCGGAGCCCACGGCGATGCCGAACTTGCTCTGCATGGTGTAGCCGTCGAAGCGGCCGCCGAGCCCGATGACGATGTTGCGCAGGGCCTGGGCGCAAAAGTCGATGATCCAGCCCATCTCGACGCGGGTCGGGTCGATGTCCAGGCGGCGCATCTTGGTCAGGCGCGCCAGCTGCTCGTCGTTGTAGTTGCGCTCGTGCTGCATGCGGGCGGTCAACGCCACCATGCCGAGGTTATGGGCATTCATGATGTCGTTGATGTCGCCGGTCAGGCCCAGGGAGAACTCGGTCATGGGGATGAGCAGCGAGTTGCCGCCGCCGGCCGCGGTCCCCTTGACGTTCATCGTCGGGCCGCCCGAGGGCTGGCGCAGGGCCCCGCCGACGTTCTGGCCGCGCTTGCCCAGGCCTTCCATCAGGCCGACGGAGGTGGTGCTCTTGCCCTCGCCCAGCGGGGTGGGAGTGATGGCGGTCACCTCGATGTATTTGCCGTCCGGCTTGTCCTTGAGCCGATCGATGATCTTGAGAAAGTCGAGCTTGGCCAGCCGACCCATGGGCAGCATCTCGTCGGCCTGCAGGCCGAGCTTGTCGCGCCACTGATCCGGAGTGGGCATATTCTTTTCCGCTTCCTCAGAAATCTGCCAGTCCGCCATGTTTACCGCATCGTAGGGCATCTTCCATCCTCCTTTTGCATGTTGAGTGTCAGCGGTTTAATGAACCGTCCGGGCACAGCAATTTTTACCGGATTCACTTGAAAAACGGTGAACCGATGGGGCAATCGACGTCCGGTTAGGTTCCAACGGGTTGATAAGAATAGACATTCGCCTATAGCACGCCAATGCTTATTTATCAAGCGATATTCGTTGGCGCTTTTCGGCATCCAGGGACCCTGTTCAAACCTGCTGTTGGTTGAGTTGATGGTAATAGCCGCGGCCGGCCATCAGTTCCTCGTGGGACCCGTATTCCACGATGCGGCCTGCCCGCAGCACGCCGATGCGGTCTGCACTGCGGGCCGTGGACAACCGGTGGGCGATGACGATGGCGGTACGCTGGCGTGTCAGGTACTCCAGGGCCGCCTGGATGTGCGCCTCGGTGGCCGAATCGACATGGGCCGTGGCCTCATCGAAGATGATCAGGGCCGGATTGCGGGCCAGGGCCCGGGCGATGGCCACCAACTGCCGCTCGCCGCTGGATAGGCTGCGGCCCCCTTCGCCGATGGGCGTTTCAAGCCCCTTGGGCAGCCGCGCCACCAGTTCGGTGCACTGGGCCGCATCCAGGATCCGCCCCACGGTCTGAGGGTCCGGCAGCCCTTCAGGGAATATGTTGGCGCCCAAAGACGTGGAAAAAAGAAACGGGTCCTGGGACACCAGGGCGATTTGGCGGCGCAGCTCGAAAGGCGTCATGGTGCGCAGATCCCGCCCCTGAAAACGGATGGTCCCCTGCCGGGGGTCGTAGAAGCGCAGGAGCAAATGGATCAAGGTCGTCTTGCCGGCCCCGGTGGGACCGACGATGGCAAGGGTTTGGTTTCGCGAAATCTCCAGTGACAGGCCGTCGAGGACCGGGGCATCGGAACCGTAGCCGAAGACCACGCCCTCGATGGAGAGCATCTGCGCCGGTTCCGGGGACAAGGCCGGCGCCGGCAGGTGCGGCTCCACCGGGGCGTCGGTTGCCGCCTGGTCGCGGATGGCGACGATCCGCTCGGCGCTGGCCATGGCGTTTTGCATGATGTTGTATTTTTCGGCGATGTCCCGGATCGGGCGGAAAAACATCCGCATGTAGGAAATATAGGCCACCAGAGCGCCCAGGCTGATGCGCTCGGCCACCACCGCGCCGCCCCCGTAGTAGACCACCACGGCCAGGGCCGCGGACCCCAGGACTTCGATCACCGGCAGGAATACGGCGAACAGGTGGATCTGGGTCATGCCCAGACGGTAATAATCGTCGTTGAGCGTCTCGAAGGCCCCGGCATTGGCCTTTTCGCGGCCCATGAGCTGGATCACCGAGATGCCGCCGATGGTTTCGGCAAAGCGGGTGTTGAGCTCGGCCAGGCGCACCGTAAGGTCGCGAAAGACATTGCGGCTGCGGCGGGCAAAATGCCAGGCCGCGGCCATGACCAGGGGCAGCACGGCAAACGAGATCAGGGCCAGACGCGCATCGAGCCACACCAGAACCGTGGCGATGCCCGCCATGAGAAACAGGTCCTGGAAGATGAAGGCGATTACCGAGGTGAACAGCTCGTGCAGGTTCTGGGTGTCGTTGGTGGTGCGGGTCACCAGGCGTGCCACCGGCTGGCGGTCGAAAAAGGCCACCGGCATATCGAGGATGTGGCGCAGCAGGTCGAGCCGCAACGCGTGCATGGCCTTTTGGCCGATGGCTTCCATCAACTGGACCTGAACGAAGGTGGCGGCGAAGTTGGCCGTTGCCAGAAACAAAAAGAGGGCCGTCATCCATCCGATTCCGGCCATCCGTTCGGCCATGGCCGGTACCGGCGAGGCTCCCGAGGCCGCCTGGGGCACGATGTAGCGGTCCACCGCCACCTTGGTCACATAGGGCAGGGCCAGCTCCAGCACCGTGATGGCCAGGACCAGGATTACGGCCAGGACCAGCATCCCCCCGTACGGGCGCACGAAGGGGATCAGGCGGGCGAGCAGTTTCAGGTCGTAGGGCCGCCCCAGGCGCTGTTCTTCGGCGTAGCCGTAGTCAGTTCGCACGGCCGTTGTCCTCCAGGGCCTGCAAGCGGCAGGCGGCCCGGTAATAGTCACTGCGGGCCTGGACCGCAGCCGGATCTCCCTGGGCGCTGATCCGTCCGTTTTCCAGGACCAGGATCCGGTCGGCCCACTCGACGGCGGCCATGCGGTGGCTGACGATGACCATCAGGCGACCGGCGGACCGCCGGCGCAAGGCTTCGATCACTTTCCGGCCGGTGACCGTATCGAGCTGGCTGATGGGATCGTCGAGCAGGAGCACGGGCCGGTCGCTAAGCAGGGCCCGGGCCAGGGCCACGCGCTGCTTCTGGCCCCCGGAGAGCATGATTCCCCGTTCGCCCACCACGGTATCCAGCCCTTCAGGCAGTTCGGCCACCATCCGGTCCAGGGACGCATCCTCCAAAATCGTCTTCATCCGTTCAGGGGCCACAGCTTCGCCCATGGTGATGTTGTCGCCCAGCGTGCCGGCGAAAATGAACGGCTCCTGGGGCACATAGGCGATCTGCCGGCGCAGGTCGGCCAGCCGGATCCGGGCCAGGGGGATTGCGTTCAAGCGGATTTGCCCGTTTGCCGGTTCGTAAAGCCGCCCGATCAGGCGTATCAGGGTGGTTTTGCCCCCGCCCGGAGGTCCCACAATGCCGTAGCTGCGCCCGGCCTCAAGGTCCAGATCGATGCCGACCAGGGCTGGGGCCCTGCCGTCATAGGCCATGTTGACCTTGTCGAAGACGATCTGCTTTGCGGGGCCTTCCAACGCCCGGGCCTGGGGGCCGTCGGCGATGGCCGGGGCCGTGTTGAGAATGGCCGCCAGCCGTTCGAGGGAGGCCTTGCCGCGCTGGATCAGGTTCATCACCCAGCCCAGGGCCATCATGGGCCAGGTGATCAGTCCGATGTAGCTGATAAAAGCGACGAAATCACCGGCCGTGATCCGGCCCGCGGCAGCGGCCCGGCCGCCCAAAAAGAGCACCAGGGCCAGGCTGAGGTTGGAAAAAAGGACCATCATGGGAAAGAAGGTCCCGGTGATGCGCACCAGGGCGAGATTGCGATCCACATAGGCCGCCGAAGCGGTCTCGATGCGCTCTGCGGCCTGATCGACCATGGTGTAGGCCTTGACCACGCGGATGCCGCTCAAATGCTCGCGCACCGTTTCGGTCAGGGCGGCGAAGGCCGCCTGCACCCGCTGGTAGCGCCGATGCATCCGGCGGCTGAAGAGCCGGGTGCCCAGCACGATCATCGGCATGGGCAAAAGAAACAGCAGGGTGAGACGCAAATCGATGTAGAGCATGAATCCGATGGCGGCCGTGCCCAGGACCAGGGCGTCGGTCAGGGCCACCATGCCCATCCCGGTGGCCATGCGCACGTGGTTGATGTCGTTGGTGGCATGGGCCATCAGGTCTCCGGTGGCGTGGCGGTCGAAGTAGGCCGGTTCGAGCCGCTGCAGGTGGTCGAAGAGCTGTTGGCGCAGCCCTCTTTCCACCTTACGCGAGGTGCCGATCAAACAGCGCCGCCATACATAGCGAAAAATACCGATGCCGGCTGCCAGGGCCACGATCTGGAGGGCATAAGTGCCCAGGCCGGTCTCGGGCCGGCCGCCGGTCAGGTCGTCCACGGCCCATTTGACCACCCGGGGAATCCACAGCTGGAGAAAATCGACCACCACCAGGCAGAGCACTCCGGCGGCGATGGTCAGCCGGTGGGCGCGCAAATAAGGGCGCAGCAGATCGAAGGGTCCAAGGGTCATCCGGGGCTCCTTGGTCCGATTTTGCGCTTTGACGCTTCACGTTTCGCCATGCTACCATCCCCGGTCATGGAAATCGGTCAGGTCGTCGAATTCATCGATAAACAACGCATCATGTGCGCGCTGGTGCTCGAAGTCAAGAAAGAGCGGTTGCGGGTGCTCACCGAGCACAACCGCGAGGTCAAACTCAGCCCGGCCCGCCTGGCGCACCACAGCACCGCCCGCCTCAATGGGGGCGCAAGCCGCGTCAGGCAGGTCGAGGCGTTGCAGACCCTGGCCGAACGGCGGCGAACCCTGGCCGCCACCATCGATGTCCACGGCCTCTGGGAAGTGCTCAACGAAGAGGCCGAATGGATCGATCTGCCCACCATGGCCGACCTCTGCTTTCCGGACGGTGCCGACCCGGATCAGTCCG
The DNA here is from genome assembly GCA_963668645.2 of Desulfobacterales bacterium. GTDB lineage: Bacteria > Desulfobacterota > Desulfobacteria > Desulfobacterales > UBA2174 > UBA2174. Next base: position 207,909 of record CAXXWC010000010.1, on the reverse strand, counting down.
CGGCCGTGGCCCGGGCGCTTTTCAGCAATCGGCTTTATTTCCGTTTCGACCAGAACCGTTTCCTGCCCATCGCGCCGGATCTGGTGGCCCATCGCCAGGCCCAGGAGGCCGAGGCGGCCCGCTGCCAGCGGGTGATCGGGGCCGGGGCCGAGTGGTTGAACCGCCTGGAACGCAGTGCCGGTCCGATACCACCGCCGGCGGTGGAGTCCTCGACGGGTCTCGAGGTCATGCTGCTCGATTACGTGCTCCACGGCCGGGAAAGTGAGCATTCGCCGTCGGTACGCGAAATGCTCGCACGCGCCAAGGTCAACGACGTGGACGGACTTTTCCCGCTCCTGGTCAAGGCCGGGGCTCTCGATTTGCATGAAAACCTCGATCTGCGCCGCTGGCAAATCCCGGTGGCTTTCGGGGACGGCGTGCTTGCCGAGGCCGATCGGGTGCGCGACCGGGCCAGGGCGCCGCAGGCGCTTGAAGCCAGGGAGGACCTCACCGGGCTGGGGCTGATCACCATCGACGGTCAGTCGACCCTTGACTTCGACGACGCATTGAGCCTGGAGCGCCTGGGGGACGGGTGGCGCCTGGGGGTACACATCACCGATGTGGGCCTGAGGGTGCCCAAGGAGAGCCCGCTGGATCTGGCGGCACGCCGTCGCGGCAGTTCGATCTACATGCCGGACCGGCGCATTTCCATGCTCCCGACGCAACTGTCCGAAGATTGCTGCAGCCTGCGTGCCGGTCAGCTGCGTCCGGCCATCAGCCTGCTGGTGACCCTCGACGAGGCGCTGACGGTGCGTGAGCGGCGGGTGGTGGCCAGCCGGGTGCGGGTCGCCGAGCAGTTGACCTACCACGATGTCAACCTGCTGGTGGAACAGCGTGCCGACCTGGCCCAGCTGCAGCGCCTGGCCCTCCATTTCCGGACCCGGCGGATCGAGGCCGGAGCGGTACAGATCAACGTGCCGGAAGTCAGCGCGGCAGTCAACGGCAACGGCGAGGTGGTGGTTTATCGGCTCAATCGCGAAAGCCCGGCACGCCTGATCGTCTCGGAGCTGATGATCCTGGCCAACGGGCTCATGGCCGCCATCCTGGCCGAATGGGGGATGCCGGCCGTTTTCCGCGGCCAGCCGGCCCCCCGCCAGCGCCTTTACCAGGGCGAGGAGGGCACCCTTTTCCAGCACCATATGCAGCGCAAGCTGCTCAGCCGTCTGATTCTCGACCACCGGCCCCAGGCCCATGTCGGCCTGGGGCTGGAAGGCTACGTCACTGCCACCTCCCCGATCCGCAAGTACTACGATCTGGTAACCCAGCGGCAGTTGCGCGCCGGGCTGGGGCTCGAGGATCCCTATCCTCCCGAGGCCGTCGATGGGATCCTCCAGGACCTGGGGCAGCAGCTGGGCCAGGTGGCCCTGATCCAGCGCAACCGCCAGCGCTACTGGCTGCTCAAACACCTCGAGGGGCGCATCGGCGAAAAGCTGGAAGCCATCGTGCTCCAGCGCCGGCGGGCATCCTGCCTGATACTGATCCCCGAGTACATGCTCGAATGCGAAATGCCCCTTTCCGGAGGCATGACGCTGCATCCGGAAGACCTGGTCCAGGTGACGATCCAGCGGGTGGACGCCCGCCGGGACGTTTTCACCGTCTTTCTGGGCTGACCCGCCGTTCAACGCGAGCCCCTGCCAGCCTATCGAATTCAGCAGTGTTGACACCCGGAGGCGTCGGTGCCATAGATTTTTTCCGAATCATGAATCGAAACGACAAAATCTACGTGGCCGGCCATCGTGGCCTGGTCGGATCGGCCTTGATGCGACGGCTCGAGGCCGGTGGCTATACCAACCTCGTCGTGCGCACCCACGGCGAACTGGACCTGGGCGACCCGGGGGCCGTGGCGGCCTTTTTCACCGCCGAGCGGCCCCAGGTGGTCCTGCTGGCCGCCGCCCGGGTGGGCGGCATCCTGGCCAACTCCACCTACCCGGCGGATTTCATTCGCGAAAATCTGCTCATTCAAACCCACGTGATCCACCACAGCTTTGCCGCGGGGGTCAAAAAGCTTCTTTTTTTAGGCTCCTCTTGCATCTACCCGCGTCTTTGCCCCCAGCCGATGAAAGAGGACCACCTGCTCGCCGGCCCCCTGGAGCCGACCAATGCGGCCTACGCGGTGGCCAAGATCGCCGGCATCGAGATGTGCCGTGCCTACAACCGCCAGCACGGCACCTTTTTCCTGCCGGTCATGCCCGCCAACCTCTACGGGCCCCATGACAATTTCCACCCCACCCGGAGCCATGTGCTGCCGGCTCTGATGCGCCGTTTTCACGAGGCCAGGCAAAAGGGGGCTGCCGAAGTGGCGGTCTGGGGCAGCGGCACCGTACGCCGTGAGTTTCTGCATGCCGATGACATGGCCGATGCCTGTCTTTTTTTGCTGGAGAACGCGCAGCACCCGGACCTGGTCAACATCGGAGCCGGCCGGGACATCAGCGTCGCCGAATTGGCCGGATTGATCAAAGAGGCGGTGGGCTACAGCGGGCGGATCGTTTTCGACCGCTCCAAGCCGGACGGCACACCGCGCAAGCTGCTGGATGTCTCCAAGCTCGGGGCGATGGGATGGCGGGCGCGGATCTCCCTGGCCCAGGGGATAGCGCAGACCTATGGCTGGTTTCTGGAAAACGCTGCAAGACTGAGGATGTGATCAGACGATCCAGACCGTCAAATCGTCGGCCATCTTCAAGACTTTTTGGCTGACACGGCCCACGAAAACCGCCTCGATGAAGCTCACCAGTCCCCTGCGGCCCACCACCAGGGTGCCGTAGCCGCATCCCATGGCGGTTTCCACCAGGGCGATGGCCCTGTCCCGTTCCAGATGGGCCACCCGGGTGGAGATCCGTCCAGCAGCCACCCCGCTGTCCACCAGGCAGTCTCGGGCCGCCTTGATGTGTTCGGCGACCATCTGCTTGCCCACCGCCTCAGGATCTTTCACGTCGAGGGGCAGGAAAATTTCTTTGTCGCCAACCCAGAAATGCCCCTTGCTGCTCAGCAGGCTGAAGGTCACCAGGGGGTTGCTGCCGGCCGCCAGCAGGGAGCCGACCCAGGAGACCCCTTTCATGGCTTCATGGGAGCCGTCGAAGGCGATCATCACGCGGTTGGAGATGGGCGGGCCGCCCACCACGATGATCGGGATGTGGTGCACCTTGCTGGCCAGGTGCACCGAGGCGCTTTTGAACATGATATCCTTGATGCGGCTCATGCCGGCCCGGCCCACCACCACGGCGCTGTAATCGGCGTAGCTTTCGCGGATCAGATCCTGGCAGACCCCCAGACGCTGGGGCAGGAACTTGGTTTCGATGTCCCCGCCGTCGAATCCGGCTTTTTCGAGCAGATCCCGGGCCGCCTGCATGAAGTGGCCGATGGCATTGCGGCCTTCGTTGATCCAGCCCTTGATGGCCGGCAGCTTGGAGCGATACAAGGGGTTTTGGCCCAGGTCGCTGAACAGTTCGGGCAGTTCGTTGGTCACGTGACCGACCACCACCCGGGTAGTCGCCGGCGGCAGGACCGCCGCAACATAACGTACTGCTTCCAGCGAGTGGGTCGAACCATCCACGGCGACAAGGATTTTATTCTTCGTCACGATGCGTCTCCCGTTGCAGGATGTGTACCGGCCGAGCTATTTCAGCAGCTCTTCGATTTTTGATGCATGAGATTCTCGTAACGCGTGTGGGGGCCAAAGGTCAATACAGTTGAAGTCCATAGGGGTATGAAGTCCGAATTTCGACATTTTACTTGACAAGCCTCATGCTGATCTCTAGATACCACAGTTTGCGCTTTGAAAATTAAATATTTATTCAAATAAGTGGGCCTTGCTCGGCCATGATCGCAGACGTTGACGATGACGCGAAGCGGTCGATCGACGCCGGGGGCCGGGGGAATACGCTGATGCGCTGGTTGACACGGCGCGGTGGGGGCCGGGGAACATTTTCCCACGGGATCCACCCACCCCAGAACAAACATTTTTCCAATACGTGTGCCATCGAGGTCGTACCGGCGCCCCAACGGGTGCTGCTGCCCTTGCAGCAGAATATCGGCGGGCCGTGCACCCCGGTGATCAAACCGCGCCAGGCGGTGGCCTGGGGCGAACAGGTGGGCAAGGGCCAGGCCTTCGTCTCCTCGCCGCTGCACGCGCCCATCGCCGGCAAGGTCGAGCGTATGGCCATGGCCACGTTGGCCAACGGCCGGCACATGCAGGCTATCGCCATCAAGGCCGAAGGGGATCAGATTCAGGGGCAGGCCTTATGGGATCGGCTGCTGGGCGGGGCCTGGCCCAAGGACTGTATCGGCATTTACAATCCTCAGAAGATTCACGATGCGATTCTCGCCGCCGGGATCGTCGGTCTGGGCGGAGCGGCCTTTCCGACCCACGTCAAGCTTACGCCTAACACCAAGAAGCCGATCCATACCCTGGTGGTCAACGGCTGCGAGTGCGAGCCTTACCTGACCTCGGACGACCGGTTGATGCGCGAGGCCCCGGACGCCATCATCACCGGTGCGTTTCTGGCTGGCTACGCCGTGGGTGCCGAGCGGATCTATATCGGGGTCGAGGACAACAAGCCCGAGGCCCTCGAGACCCTGCGCCGGGCGGTGGGGCGCACCGGCATCCAGGTCAAGGCCCTCAAGACCAAGTATCCCCAGGGCAGCGAGAAGCACCTGATCAAATCCGTGCTCGGCCGCGAGGTCCCGCTGGGCGGTCTGCCGGCCGATGTGGGGGTGGCCATCGGCAACGTGGGCACCATGGCAGCGGTGGCCGCGGCCGTGGTGCGCGGTCTGCCCCTGACCCACCGGGTGGTCTGCGTCACCGGCGCCGGAGTGGCCCAGCCCAAGAACCTGCTGGTGCCCATCGGCATTTCGGTGGGAGAACTGATCGACTATTGCGGCGGGCTGCAAACCGATGCGGTGCGCATCGTCAGCGGCGGTCCGATGATGGGTTTCGCCGTGGCCGATCGGGCCACCCCGGTGACTAAAGGGACCAGCGGGATTACGGTTCTGGCCCAAGACGACGTCTGCCGCAGCAAGAAAAGCGCCTGTGTGCGCTGCGGCCGTTGCGTGGAAGCCTGCCCCATGAAGCTGGTGCCCGCAAAGCTGGCCCAGGCAGCCCGGGCCCAGGATATCCGCCTGGCGCGGCGCTACAACATCATGGCCTGCTTCGAGTGCGGCTCGTGCGCCTATACCTGCCCGGCCGGGATTGCCCTGGTCCAGTGGATCCGCACCGGTAAGGCGATGGTGGTCAAAAACAATGGAAAATAACCTGAAAACGGCATCTTGAACCTCATGAACCAGAGTACCACCACCCCTGAGGGGGCCGACGCGACGCCGAGGCCCGAAATCGAAGTGGCGCCCTCGCCCCATTTGGCCGACACCGGCCAGACCACCCGGCGTATGATGATCGATGTACTCATCGCCCTGGTCCCGGTCACCGCCGTGGCCGTGCTGGTGTTCAAATGGTACGCGGTACGCCAACTGGCCCTGTGCATCGGGGCCTGCATGGCCGGCGAAGCCCTCTTTGCGGCCCTGCGCGGCCGCCGGGCCTCCCTGGGGGATGCTTCGGCCGCGGTCACCGGCGCCATTCTGGCCTTTTCACTGCCGGCCACGGCGCCCTGGTACAGTGCGCTGATCGCATCGGTGGTGGCCATCGGGATCGGCAAGGCCCTTTTCGGCGGGCTGGGGATGAATCTTTTCAACCCGGCCATGGTCGGCCGGGCCTTTGTGATGATCGCCTTTGCCGGGGCTCTGGGCGCCGGGGGCTACCAGGATCCGGCCAGTGGCATCGACATCATGACCCAGGCCACCCCACTGACGGCCTTCAAACAGTCGGGCATCATCACCGACCTGGCAGATCTGTTCTGGGGCACGGCCAACGGATCTTTGGGAGAGATCAGCGCCGCGGCCTGCCTGGTGGGCGGCCTCTATCTGTGCCTGCGGCGTACCGCCTCCTGGCAGATTCCTTTTTCGATGCTGGTCACGGCGGGGCTGCTGGCATTGCTGGACACCGGCCTGGGGGCCGGCACCTGGGGGGTGCTGCATCATCTTTGCGGTGGCGCGATGTTCTTCGGCGCTTTTTTCATCGCCACCGATCCGGTCTCCAGCCCCCTGACACCCCGGGGTAAGTTGATTTTCGGCGCCGGAATCGGGGCATTGGTAATGTTGATCCGCATCTTTTCCGGTTATCCGGAAGGGGTGATGTTCGCCGTGCTGCTGATGAATGCCATTACCCCGCTGATCAACCGCTGGACGATCCCGCGGCCTTTCGGGGGACAATAGAACCGATGACGACCATGGATAAAGCAAGCGGGCAGACCGTTCTGCCCCCCAAGAAAGGCTGGCGGGACAACTATCTGATCCAGGGCTGGTTGATGCTGGTGCTGGCTCTGGGCTTCGGGGCCGTTCTGGCCGCGGTGCAGCTCGCGCTGGGACCGGCCATCGCGGCCAACAAGAGCAACGAGACCCTTTCCAAGGTGCCGGAGCTGGTATGGGGGCGTGAACTGACAGCCAAAATGGCCGCCGAAGGGCAGCACCTTTCCATCGAGACGCGCAACCTGCCGGTGACCCGCAACGGCCAGACCGCATACTACCGGGTTTACGATGCGGCCTGGAACGGCAAACGGGCCGGCTGGGTGATTCAGACGACCGGCCAGGGGTATGCCGACCGTATCGAACTGCTGCTCGGCCTGAGCCCGGATGTCGAACGGATCACGGGGCTTTTCGTGCTGGATCAAAAAGAGACCCCGGGCCTGGGCAACAAGATTTCCACCGACCAGTGGCGCGGCCAGTTCACCGGCAGGCCCACCGCCGCGGCCCTGGAGGTGGTCAAGGGCGGCGCGGATCAACCCGGGCAGATCGACGCCATTACCGGCGCCACCATCTCATCGCGCAGCGTCACCGGGATCGTCAATCAGACGCTGGCCGACCTGAAACCCGAATTGACCGGCGCGGCCGGAAAGGCGGCCCCTTGAGCAAGAACCAACCCACGGCCCTGGAGCGCTTTGTCCAGGGAGTCCTGCCGGAAAACCCGACCTACCGCCAGCTTCTGGGGATGTGTCCCACCCTGGCGGTGACCAACAATCTCATGTCGGCCCTGACCATGACCGCGGCGGTGATGTTCGTGCTGGTATGCGCCAACCTGATCGTCAGCCTGATCCGCGACCTGCTCAAGCCCCACCTGCGGATCGTGATTTTCACCCTGACGATTGCCACCTTCGTCACCGTGGCCGATCGGCTCCTGGCCGCTTTCGTCTATCCCATGAGCAAGACCCTGGGCCCCTATATCCCGCTGATCATCGTCAACTGCATCATCATCTGCCGCTGCGAGGTCTGCGCCTCCAAGCAGGGGCCGCTGACGGCGGTGGCCGACGGCCTGGGTCAATCGCTAGGCTTCGGGATCGGGCTGGCGAGCATCGCCGCGGTGCGTGAAATTTTGGGCACCGGCATGTGGTTCGGATTCCGGATCCTGCCCGCAACCTGGCCCGACTGGGTGATCATGGTCCTGCCGCCCGGGGCCTTTCTCACCTTCGGCCTGCTTTTGGGGCTGGTGAACTGGATCGGCCAGCGGCGCGGCGTCAAGGAGGGGGTATGAATTACCTGATCGACATATTCCTCATCGCCCTGAGCGCGGCCCTGATCAACAACTTCATCTTCTACTACTTCGTGGGGATCTGCCCGTTTATCGGGGTCAGCCGGCGGGTGTCGATGGCCTTCGGCATGGGCTGCGCCGTGACCTTCGTGATCACCATCGCGGCCATGATCAGTTGGGCCATGACCACTTACGTGCTCATGCCCGGGGCCCCGCTTTCACGCTGGGTGGCCGGCTGGTTCGTGGGATCCGAGGCCGCCGCCGGGGTGGATCTGACCATCTTGAGCTACATCGTTTACATCTTCGCCATCGCCTCGTCGGTGCAGTTCGTGGAGATGTACGTGCGCCGCTTTTTCCCCATGCTGTACCGCTCTTTCGGGGTCTTTCTGCCCCTGATCACCACCAACTGCGCCATCCTCTTCGCCTGCCTGACCATCATGAGCCATGTGGTGGGGGTGGACAATCCCCAGGCCCGCTGGGATCTGGGCCGGGCCCTGGCCCTGGCGGTTTTCGGCGGGGTGGGATTCACCCTGTCCATCGTGATCATGGCCGGGATCCGCGAAGAGCTGGACTACTGCGACGTGCCGGCCCCGTTTCGCGGGGCGCCGATCGCACTTATCGTGGGCGGGATTCTGGCCATGGCCTTTATGGGATTTACCGGAGTGGACAGCGGGCTCAAGACGGCCCTGACCCGCCCGGCGCTGGTCCAGGCGGCCCCGGCGGCCGCTGCCCCCACACCGGCTGATGCGGTGAGCCAGCCCGGCCAGAACGCGAAACCAACGGAGTCTTAAAGAAGCTTATCATGATGAACTGGATCGTTATCGGTCTTTCGGCGGTGACCCTGCTGACCATGGCCGTTTTTTTCGCCGCCGTTCTCGGATGGGCCAACCGGGCGTTTCATGTGCCGGAAGACCCGCGTATCGACGCCTGCCTGGAGGCCCTGCCCGGGGCCAACTGCGGCGGGTGCGGGTTTGTGGGCTGCCGCGAGTATGCCGTGGCCGTGGTGCGCGAGGGCGCCACTGTGGGAAAGTGCACCGTGGGCGGCGAGGATACGGCATCTGCCCTGGCCGCCATCATGGGGGTGTCCGTGGATGCCAGCCTGCCGTATCGGCCGGTGGTCCATTGCGGGGCCCATCTGGCCGATCGGTTGCAGCGCGCCCCTTACCGGGGCGAAGCGCGTTGCGCGGCGGCCAACCTGGTCAACGGGGTGCAGGGGTGCACTTACGGATGCCTGGGCTTCGGTGATTGCCAGCAGGCTTGCGATTTCGATGCCATCCACGTGATCGACGGCCTGGCCACGGTGGATTATGAGCGCTGCGTGGGTTGCGGGGCCTGCGCCCGGGCCTGCCCGCGCAATATCATCACCATGGCCCCCTTCAAGGCCGAGCGGATTTTGGCGGTGGTCTGTTCCAACCACGATGCCGGCAAGGATGTGATGCAGGTCTGCAACGTGGGCTGCGTGGCTTGCAAAGCCTGCCAGCGCGCCTCGAAGCTTTTTACCATCCAGGACAACCTTTCGGTGATCGACTACGAGGCCTATCAGCCTGGAGACCTGGCCGATGCCATCACCGCCATGGAAAAATGCCCCCGCAAGCGGCTGCTTTTCGTGGGCCGGCCGGAACCCGAGGACTTGGCCGCCGTGGCGGGCGAGGACCTGCCGGCCGTGGTGACCGCCGATTTCAAGACCACGGTTGACGATACCGAGTGGCGCGGGTAACAGGAATCGACCCCAAATTCCGGTTTTCGTCTCAGAAAGGAGTGCCCATGAGCACCCATCAGTTCTACGAGGTGGTCAAGAATCCTCCCCTGGCCTGGGTATGGCTCAACCGGCCGCAAAAGAAGAACGCCATGAATCCGCCGGCCTGGCGCGAGCTGCCGCCCATCATGGCCGACCTGGATGCGGACGATGCCGTCCGGGCCGTGATCGTGGCGGCCCGCGGTGAGGCTTTCTGCGCCGGAATCGACCTGATGGCCATGGCCGCCGAACTGCCCGAGCTGATGGAAAAAGAACAAAAGGGCGGGGTCAAACGCAGACTTCTGAACAAAATCTACCCCTTGCAGGAGACCATGACCTGCATCGAACGCTGCGCCAAGCCGGTGATCGCCGCCATCCACGGCTACTGCGTGGGGGCCGGGCTCGATCTGGCTACGGCCTGCGACATCCGGATCTGCTGTGCGGACGCCGTCTTTTCCCTGCGCGAGGCGGCGGTGGCCTTCGTGGCCGACGTGGGCGTTCTCCAACGGCTGCCGCTCATCGTGGGCCAGGGCATGGCCCGGGAGCTGGCCTACACGGCGGGCAACATCGATGCGGCCCGGGCCCGGGAGATCCTGCTGGTCAACGAAATTTATGCCAATTGGGCGGCCCTGATGGCCGGGGCCGAGGACCTGGCCCGCCGCATCGCCGCCAACAGCCCGCTGGCGGTGCAGGCCACCAAGGAAGTGATGAACTTCGGGATCGGAAAATCGGTGGACGACGGGCTCAAGTATGTCGCCTCGCGCAGCGCCAACATCATCCCTTCCGACGACCTGACCGAGGCCATCACGGCCTTCATGGAAAAGCGCAAGCCGGAATTTCCCGGGGCGTGAGGCTTTCTACCCCTGTTTTTTCCGATGTGCCTTGCGAACGTGATAAAGGCGCTCGGTAAAACCGCCTTGGTTTTCGAAATCGGTCGCCAGTCGTTCTACCTGCCGGTCGAGGAGGGCGCAGGCCACTGCCACCAGAACGAGCGCGGCATTGGCGGAAAGCTCGGGGTAGGTTTTTGAGGACAGTGTGGACCCTGTGGACCCGGTGGACGGCGAGCCTGGATCAGAAGTCTGTCCACTCCGTCCACCATGTCCAGCTTGTCCACCTCTTTTCGCCACTTCAACCACCCAGGCAGCCACCTCATCGGCGGTTTGACACCGCCGGTCGATCAACTCCTGCCGGAGTGGATTTTCCCGCTCCCATTGCGGTGCGCCCCTCTGCCTCAGGAAATCCTCGTAGTCGAGTTTCAGCTCTTCCAGGCTGGCGCGGGCCACCTGGGTGAGCTTGAGTTCGGTCTTCTTCGACGTCGCCGACGCTTGCGAACCTTCGGCAATATTCTGCACGCCCGACCGCGCCGCCTGGACCATCTGATCGTGGGTGCGGCTGCGCCGGTCAATGTATTTGCCGCAAAACCGCACGGTCAAGTCATAGACCAGTTGTGCCACCTGAAAGCTTTTCAGCTTGCGATAGCCGCCGTGTTTGGGGATCAGTTCAGACATGGGATCCTCCGATCATCCAACCCAGCCAGTCCACCCGTCCACAGCGTCGCTGTGATTTCCGCCGATGAGAGGGGACGCTTGCACATGCCTGCAAAATTTTCAGATCGACTTGTGCTTCGACTTGTACCTTGCTGGCATTGGCAACTCAGAGCAGGATTACCATGCCGGTGGTATTACAAGAGTACAGATCTTTCGGCCGAGCTTCGATGTGCCGAGCGTTTGGACGAGGAGATTATTGAGATCATACTTATTCAAGCTTCATGCTTCGCAAAGCGTCATTTCCCGAATCGCTTGCCGATATAGTCCTGCGTCTGACTGGCACTCAGTTCGGTGGTAGACGGGCCGGTCCGTATATAGAATTTTTCTATCGAACCATCCTTGACGAATATGGCAGCAGGCGACTTGCTACAATGCACTACCAACACCCGCTTGCCATCGTGGTCCTCAAAATGCGAATGGATACAGGTCATCGCATGCGGCCCTAATCGTGAATTGACTAAGTTGACCAGGTGCAGACTCATCTTGTCCTCATTGCCAAATCCGTCTCTTTCAATCCCGACAGATGTGCCGCCATCGGACATGCCGATTATCAGATCACCGCCATTGGTATTGAGAAAACCGGCAATGGTCTTCAGCACTGCCGCCTCCATGCGTGAGTCCCTATCACCCGTATGAAGATTTGTCCGCAGCGTTGACTTGAATTCGACCATTGCAGATTCACCATTCGCCACGATTTTTTCCAAATCGATCTTAAATGGTGGGGTGAGCACAGAGGCTTCCGATTTCGACAATTCTTCAAAACCCTCACGAATCACCTGCGCCATTTTGTCACGCCTGGCTTCCAGAAAAACCTTGTATTCCATGGTCTCCCAGCCATTCGGCAGGGCGTGCCAGTGATACATCCGGCCTATCTCGGCAGGAGCGATACGTTTTGTCATATCAGGCAGATACTCAGCCGGGGCCCTGCCGGAAATCTGGCTATTATCGATCCACTCAACAAGGGCAAAGTTAGCGATCTGATTGGTATCCCGAATCTCGGTTACACCGAGGGTCTTGAGATAGCTTTTCGGAAAAAGATGATGCCGTTCAACGGCGGAGCGATGGGCATGCAGGGCCGGGTCCAAGAGATCGCTCACCCTCGTTTTCGAGAAAAGCACCCGTGCATCAAGAATCACCTGTGCCGCCTGAAAAGCGAACAGGGACGGGCTCCGGGGCGATGAAGTCGCCAAATCGTTGGGAAGGGTCACATTCCAGAAATCGCTCGTCAGGGTGATGTCGCAGACCTGATTCAGGGTGTCGATGAACTCATCGGCGCTTTTCACTTCCCGGAAACGGGCCAGATCGAACTCCATGGCCGACTCCGGCGACCCTGTGAATCGCCCGGTCACACTCGACATGAAAAACCACCTGGCAATGACCCCGCGTAAGTCGAATTCCGGCACACCATATTCGGTCCGTCGGCGGTGGTCCCCAAAAACTGGACAATGGTGTAAGCTCTAAGTCAGACCGAAAAAGGAGGATCTGACCATGAGTACCAAACGTCGACAGTACAAACCCGAATTCAAGGCCAAGGTCGCCTTGGCTGCCTTACGCAATGAGCAAACACTGGCTGAGCTGGCCAAACGCTTCGATATCCACCCGACCATGATCAGCACCTGGAAAAGGGAGCTGCTCGACGGGGCCGCCGACATCTTCGAGAAAGGGCGCAGAGGCAAGCAGGTCACTGATGTCCAGGTCGGCGAACTGTACCGCCAGATCGGCCAGCTTAAGGTGGAAAACGATTTTTTATCACGCAAGCTCGGCTCCTGAAGCGCGACCTGCGCCGTGATATGATCGATCCATCTCACGAGAAGCTGAGCATCGTACGCCAATGTGACATGCTGAACATTTGCCGTTCCTCATTTTACTACAAATGCAAGCCGATCAAGCCCGAGGACTTGGCGCTGATGCGCCTGATTGACGAACAGTTCCTCAAGACACCGACCTGGGGCAGCCGCAAGATGGCCGATTGGCTCTGGCGGCATCATGGCATGAAAAAGAATCGCAAGCGGATCCAGCGCCTGATGCGACTGATGGGCCTTAAGGCGATCTACCCGCGGCCACGAACCACACAGCCTCATCCCGGGCATAAAGTCTATCCGTACCTGCTGCGAGGTGTGGCCATCGAGCGGCCCAACCAAGTGTGGTCGGCCGATATCACCTACATCCCGATGCGCCGGGGCTATATGTATCTTGTGGCCATCATTGACTGGTACAGCCGAAAGACGCTGTCCTGGCGCGTGTCGAATACGATGGAGGCCGACTTTTGCGTCGAGGCCCTGGAAGAGGCCCTGGCGCGCTATGACAAACCGCAGATTTTCAACACCGACCAAGGCTCCCAGTTTACCAGCACGATCTTTACTGAACGGCTCAGGGACCACCAGGTGGCCATCTCCATGGACGGCCGGGGCCGCTGCCAGGATAACATCTTTATTGAACGACTGTGGTGGACACTGAAATACGACTACATCTACCTACACGCTTTTGACAACGGAAACGAACTTCGCCGGGGGCTCGATAAGTGGTTCTCGTTTTACAACCAGGAGCGCCCTCATCAAAAACTTGACGGCAGAACACCGGATGATGTTTATTACGGTTTGCCTGCCACCATGGCTGGGGCTGCCTGATGTCCGGATACCAGAACCGGCTTGGAGCTTATTCTACCAACCAGGCTGTCCAAATAATTGGGTCCACCGCCGTCCCATCAAGTAGAGCAGATAAGAAAATAGCAGATTATTCTTCGAACTGATCATTGCCGCGCTTCGGAATCCAGCCAAGCGAAGGCAGGCCATGAAGTCATGCCAGTACTGAAGGTTGACCACCCGTTTCTGAGCGTTCTTCAGCAGCTCGAATTGGTCAAGTCGCCGGTCGTCGCTGAATTGCTCGGTTTCAAGGTCCTTGCCCCGCAGAATCGAGTAAACATACTTGAGACGGGCCCGCTTGAAAGCTATCCCGACACTGACTCGCAAAAGCTGATCCGGAGACGGTTCGATAAAATAGTTGTAAGGTGAAGCCACTCCTTTGCTGGGTTTTCTGGCTTCCCGGCTAAATCGTTCCAACTCGGCCCGCCCGTCATCCCAGAAAACCGACATAAGGGTCAGGATGAAATCCGCCTGATTGAGCGGCGTCCCTTTGCTGTTGACACGAACAAAAACGTCGGAAACGTCTTCCTCGGAAATGTTTGCGTCAAGTTCCAGGGCGGTGAAGGGAAAGCTCAACAGTCCTTGGAGTTTGCTAATCGCCTTCCGGATCTGTCTTTTCTCCTGCTCGCTCACCTCACGTGTAGAGGACAATCCTGACAGGTAATCATCCACCACCTCGAAAAGATCGGTCTTTTCGCTCCAAAGTGTGGAAATGTCAGGCAGATAGCTCTTGTCGCGCCTAATGGCGGCATCTGCCACCTCGAACTTCTCCATCAATGGGTTGAAGGCAATCTGGATGGTTTCGTGTTCGAAGTTTTGCCGCAACACCCGGATTCCCCTGATGACCGCATAGAGCGAGGTCAACCGTTGCTGGCCATCGACGATGACCAACCGTGGCGGTTTTTGCTTGGAATCAACGCCGATGGTACGAGTGTCGGTTGCCAGGGCGTTCTGCCAGAATAGCAGGTAGCCGACCGGATAGCCGCGATACATGGAGTCGAAAAGGTCGCGGACTTTAGCATTTTTCCAGACAAACGGCCGCTGAATATCCGGTAATCCGATAACGCCTAAAGCGATAGACTTGATCAGCGTTCCCAAATCATGATCGACCTTGGTGAAGACGGTTTCACTCATATGCGGATTTCTCCGTTCATCAGTTCCACCTTCAATGCGGTTTTCCCTTTTTCGGTCAACCGATACTTCTGCAAACGGCTATTGGGTTTATCCGGTATGGTGTATTCCACATATTCTTCACGCAACAATCTGGCCATCAAATCATTAAGATAGCGGGTTGGTTTGGATTTGCCAAACCGTTTTGCTATTTCTGACTTGGAAAAAGGCCCTTCTTTCAAGAGAGCGATAACCTGTACAGACATTTTTGACTCTACCCCTGACTCTGGCCGCGACTTGGTTCCCTATCAGGGGGGTATCTGCCTGTACACGATGCGGTTTGGCCAAATAGACAGTAAAGCGGAGGCGTAGACCGATTTCTTCAATTTTCGGTTCCGGCAGTACCAATTCCCTGGCTTCTTTGTTCCCGGCGGGCATCCACCGCCACCTTCAGGGCGGTGAACAATTCCGGGGCCCGCTGAACTTCCTCCAGCACCACCTGTCGTGGCAGATCGGCCACATAGCCGACGGGATCGGCCTGCGCCGCCGCCCGCTGCACATCATCCCAATTGTCGGTATCGATGGAAATAGCATACCGCCACCTCCCCGTTCATCAGTTTGGGCAGGAGGATGCCGCGTCCCTGTATTTATGCGCAACTGCAGACCGCCTCACTGGCGTTCGGGATGACACGGGAAGGGCCTCACAGGGACCAGTCCTGCACGGGGAGGGAGGAGCCCCTCCCCGGCAGGTCGGATCTGAAGGGCTATTCTTCCGGCAGGGCGCAGGTGTCGGCTTCGGCCGCTTTGCGGGTTTCGACGTAATGGGCCGCGGCCAGGGCTGCCACCGCGCCGTCGGCAGCGGCGGTGACGATCTGGCGGGCGTATTTTTCGCGCAGGTCGCCCACGGCGAAGATGCCGGGGATGGCGGTCTCACATTTTTCATCGGTGATGACATAGCCCAGGGGGTTCTGCTTGATTCCGGCCGGCACCAGGGTGTTGTCGGGTTCAAAACCGATGAAGACGAAGACCCCGTCCAGGGCCATCTCCCGCTTTTCACCGCTGCGGGTATCCTGCAGTGAGATGCGGTTGACCCCGCCCTCATCGGCGTGGATTTCCACCGGGATTGTGTTCCAGAGGATTTCGATGTTGCAGTCGGCTTCGGCGCGCTGCTGCAAAATACGGCTGGCCCGCAGCGCATCGCGCCGGTGGGCGATGTAGACCCGCTTGGCCAGCTTGGCCAGATAGAGGGATTCTTCCACGGCGCTGTCCCCGCCGCCGATCACCATCACCGTCTTGCCGCGGAAAAAGAACCCGTCGCACACCGCGCAGTACGACACCCCTTTGCCGTAGTATTCGGCCTCGCCGGGGATCCCCAGCTTGCGCGGCTGTCCCCCTGTGCTCAGGATCACGGCATGGGCCTTGAGGATCTGGCCGCTGTCCAGGCGCACCTGGTGCAGATCGAGGCCCGGTTCGACCACGGTGACCTGCTGGTTGAGAATCTCCAGGCCGTAGGACTGGGCATGGTTGTACATGTTCATGGCCAGCTCGGCCCCGCCGATATGTTCGGTGCCCGGCCAGTTTTCCACCTCGTCCGAGAGGGTTACCTGCCCGCCGGGGGGGCCTTTTTCCACCAGGACGGTCTTGAGCGCGGCGCGCATGGCGTAGATGCCGGCGGTCAACCCCCCCGGGCCGCCGCCCACGATCACCAGGTCATAGACATCGTTTGAGGACATGCACCTTTTCCTTTCACTGCGTTACGGTTGGCATTTGTTTCCATATCGTTCCAGGCCCCGGCATCATCCAAAGCCTCGGGCTGCACTTACAGAGCCGCCGGATCGGCATCCGTTTCGGAAAACCGGCGTCTTCCGGGTTCCGCGCAGGTCCCGGGCATCATACCGCATTCGGCCAAAGATGCCACTAGCGGGCAAAGTGGCGGGCCAGATCCTGGTCGATGACGTAGATGCACACTTCCTTGGCGCCCCGGTCGTCGTAGCAAAAGCGGGTCATAAGGTTGTTCATCAGGAAGGTCACCTCCGAGCGGATGCGGTCGTCGAAGGTGCGAAATTCTTCCGTGCCGTAAGACTTGATCGCCAGACGGAAGTTTTCGTTGTCCAGGAAAGGATCCAGGGCCTTGTCCTTGAGGTGGCCGACATACCGTTCCCGCAAGGATTGGAAGAGCTCGGTTTCCGCCGCCGGCCGGCCAGCGACCTGGATCTCCTGGGGCAGGGTGCGGCGGGTGTATTCCTTCTGGGTCTCGCGGCGAAAATAGCGCCGCTGCTCATCTGAGGCGTCCTTGCCCAGCAGGTGGTTCTCGATGCCCTGGAGCAGGGTCTCGTTGACCGTGAGGCGGTCTCCGGTGAAGGTGCTGACCACCTGGGTGCCCGGTTCGAAGTTGACGGCGAACATATAGTTCTGGATGTCGCGGCGGATCTGCTGCTCATTGTAGTTGTAGATCGATTCCTTGATTTCCTGCAGCACGGTGTAGTTGTACATCCCCATCAGCGAGGCGAGCAACCCCTCGGGTAACTGCTCGCCCAGATCCTTGCGCGTTCGGGTGAAATAGGTGTGCAAGGTGGTCATGTTGATCAGGCGGTGTTCCCGGGCGTAGGCCGAGTAAAATTCGTTGAAGATCTTGATGCTATCGCGGCCGGAAAAACCGGTGCGGCCCTCACCGGCCGACTCGGCGATGATCTTGCGGCGCCGCTTGGCGGTCAGGTTCTTGCGGTCTTCGGCGTCGAGCCACTCGGGGATGTGGCCGGTGTAGATCTCCATCTTGAGCAGCAGCAGGTTCTTGTCGCAAAAGCGGACGTATTTGCCCGGCACCGTGATCCATTCGCCCATGGCCGGACTTTGGGGATTGAGGCGCGAGGCGATGACCACGCGGGCGAAGTTGTGCAGGGTCCGGGGCAAAAAGCTGCCGTCGATCTGGCGGCCGAAGATGTTGCGGTAGATCTGCACTTCGGTATTCAGATCGAGCACATAGGGGATATGGGTATAGGTGATGCGGTCGGAAAAAGAGGGGATGTCCTGGATGTCTTTCTTGTCTTCCGGGTTCATCAGGGCGATGAACAGGGAGGTGACGTTCTCTTCGATGTCCTCGACCTTGTGGACCCCTTCGCTGATGATGTTGTGCAGTTCGATGAGCCGTTCCACGTTGTGGCTCTTGATGTCCATCAGGGCGTAGATCCCGTCGTTGGTCCTGGCGTAGCGCGAAAAGATGTAGCGGACCTTGTCGTAGGCCCCCAGCAGCCGGTCGATGCGCCGCTGGAGGGTTTCGTCGCCGAGCACCTGCTGCTTGACCGGCCGGTCTCCGGGGTTAAAGACGCTGATCCCTTCGCCCAGGCGCCGGTTGAAACGGTAGGGCCGGGCGTAGAGCATCTTGAACAGTGCCTGGATGCTGGCCATGCGGCCCATGAGGCTGTCGTACAGGGTGCTGCAGATGGTGCAGGGCCGTGCCCGGAAGACCCAGTCGTACTCCTTGGCGTTGAAGAGCCGCTGCTTGAATTCCTTATCGGCGATCAGTTCGTCGAGAAAGGCGCGCCGTTGCCCTTTGGGAACGATCAGCAGGGGGTGGTCGTGGCTGGGGCAGGGGATGTCGACCATGGGGCTTTCAGCCAGGGGCGGACCGTCTTTTTCGATGGGGATATCGATGCCGGTCCCGGACTCGGCCAGGATCCGCCGGTCGAGACGCCAAACCGTTTCGTAGCGCATTCCGGCGTCGCTGTTGGCGTAAATTTCGAACTTGGTCAGCAGGTTGTTCAAGAAGGTGCTCTTGCCGCATCCTGCCGGGCCGTCGAAAATATAGATCTTGTTCTGCTGGGCACCGCGGCGCAGGGCCGCCACCTGGTTGATCAGGCGGTTGGCAAAAAGCCGGTCGGCGAAAAAGGGGTGGTCGGCGCCTTCGACGAAAAGCGGGGTGCAATCGTAGTTGTAAAAGCCGATGGACTCCGGATCCTCGGGGTAGGTCTCTTCCCCGCTGTTCACGTAAGCCATCACCATGTCGTGGAAGACCTGGAAGACGCTGCGCAGCAGGCCGGCAGGATCCTCGGCCAGGAGCCGGAAGAAGCGGTCGATGGGGATCGGACCGCGCCGGTCCTGAATTCCGATGCGCTGGTCGAGGTTGGCCAGGGCGTGGTGGATCGTATCCATGGGCCGTCACCCTCTCCGCCTTGCGGGCATGGCGGTTTATGCAAAAGGTTGGCGGGCTGGTCGCATCAGAGGGCTTTTTTGCTCATGCGCCTTTCTCTCATCGTATAGCGCACCCGGCGCCAGGTAATGCCCGAGGGGGGCGGGCTTTCCTGGGAAGCCTCGGGCGGCCCCTCCGGCACGAAGATCGGTTCGCTGGTTTCCAGGTGCACCGGATGCCCCCAGAGGTACTCGAGGCCGAGCAGGACGGCCGGAATGTACTCGGACACCAGCGGCTTGCCCTCGAAATGATGGATCAGGGTCAGATCCTTGTCCGGCTCGGTTTCCTTTGCCACCGTGATATGGGGCGGGTGGTAGAGGCTGGCGAGGATCATCTGGCGATAGTCCGCCAGGCGCCGGCTCTTGATGTAGTATTCCCAGACCATCTTTTGCGGGTTGAGGCGCCGGCCGGCCACGAAAAGCCGGTGCCGGTTGAAAAAATCCTGATCCAGAAAACGGTTGATGAAGGTAAAATCGCAGTGGCTGCTGCGCACCGCGAAGATCCGCGCCCGCCCCTGGGCCGTACCCCGGTCGTAGTGCTCGCGCTGGCGGGCATCGGTGAGACGGTCGTAGGCGAAGTCGAGCCGTCCCCGGTCGGCCGCTTCTTCGATGGCGTAAAAAAGGTGCATACCCAGGGCGTAGGGATTGATCCCGATCCGGGGCAGGGCCGTGACCCCGGCGTTGACCCGGGCGAAGTCGACTTCATGGCCGCGGATGCGCTCGTCGTTGAGAAAGAGGGTTTCGTGCCAGTAGCTGGCCCAGCCCTCGTTCATGATCTTGGTGCGGATCTGGGGCTGGAAAAAGAGGGCCGTCTGGCGCACGATCTGCACCACCTCCTGCATCCAGCGGTTTTCCTCGCGGTTGAGGACGTTCGAATGGGTGCATAAAAACTCGACCAGGTCCTGGCGTCCGGCGGGCGGGTGCTCGCAGAAACGGCGGTAGAGGGCCGGGAACTCGGGATATTTTTTTTCCACCGCCAGAAAGAACGACTCGGCCCCCGGGGGGCCGTGATCGCGCCGGCATTGATTGAACCGTTCGATCTCCTTGAGGTATTCCGTGGTCGAGACCTGCCGCAGGACCTGGAGAAAGTCGTCGAAATAGTAGTCGATGCGGCGGTCCTGTTTTGTCCGCCGGGGCCGGTGATAGCGGGCCAGGGTCTCATGGTAGCCCACCAGGTTGTCGATGGCGCGGGAAAACTCGATGATGTAGTCGACCCAGCGGCCTTTTTCCGAGCGCAACTTGGCGATCGCCCGCTTGTCCGAAAGAGCCCGGCCGGCGAAATCGTAGTCCCAGGTATGGCGGAAGTAGAGGTTGTTCTGGAAAAAATCGATGTGGGCCAGCACGTGATAGAAGATCATCACGTTGAGCCAGTCGGGATTGTTGTCGTTGTAAAAGGAGATTGCCGGGCGGGTGTTGATCACCGTCTCGTAAGGATTGGCCGGATAGAGTTCATATTTGCCCTTTTCGCGCAGCACCTCCACGTCATGTACCCAGTAGTCGTAGAGGGTGGGGATCATGACCTTGGGCGAAAGTTCCAGCAGGTCGCGGTTGGTGACGATATACTCCAGGGTCTCGTCGCCGAAGCGCAACCCGGCATCCCGGGCCCGTTCCTTGCAGCCTTCCATGATGCGCTTGGTATGCTGGTCGATGAGTTCCATTTCAAGGCTTCACGGTTCAGGGTTTAAACCCGCAAGGACTCCGGCAGCAAAGATTTCGGGCCTCTGACCCACGGCAGGGGTCACTCCCCTTGGGCGGCCATGGCCGCCGCGGGTCGGGGTTCGATCCTGCCGCTGATCAGGCGCCGGATGCCCTCGATCAGGCGCG
This sequence comes from Desulfobacterales bacterium, assembly GCA_963668645.2. Classification (GTDB taxonomy): domain Bacteria; phylum Desulfobacterota; class Desulfobacteria; order Desulfobacterales; family UBA2174; genus UBA2174. Next base: position 187,257 of record CAXXWC010000010.1, on the reverse strand, counting down.
GTTCGTCGGCCTCCTTGGGCATCACGTCCAGCCGGATCAGATCGGCCCGGCGCTTGAGCAGCCCACTGGCGGTGAGGTAGCGCTCCACCGTGGTGCCTCCTGTTTCGGTGCCGTGCTCGGCGATGGTGATCCCCACCCGGTTGGCGTAGGCCAGCATCGTTTCGATGGCCGGAACGGTATCGGTCCCCTCGGTGTCCCAGTCATCGCCGTCCGTGCCGTGAAAGACGTAGATGTTGTAGTCGGCGGCCAGGTTTTCGGCGGCCACGATTTCGTTGACCAGCCGGAAGGCCGATGCCACCCGGGTGCCGCCGGCCACCCGGGTGTTGTAGTAGGTGTAAAAATCCTCCACCTCTCGGGCTTCGGTGTCGTGTAAAATGAAGCGGGTTTCCACCTGGCGTTCGTACTGGTACAGGAGCCAGCTGTAGATCAGCACGTGCTGGGTGACCACCAGTTCGGTGGGCCGGCCGGTCATGGATCCCGAGTAGTCGCGTAAAAAGAATACCATCGCCTGGGATTCGTAGTCCTTTTCGCGCGACAGGATCCGATAGACCCGATCGGCCGGAGCGATGAGGAACCTCGACGGATCGATGTCGGCCGGATCAGGCAGGTTGCCCAGGTGGATGTTGCTTTCGACGATTTTGCGCAGGGTGGCCTTCTTGTCCAGAAACTGGCCGAACCCCTTGTGGCGGTCGGTCAATTCGTAGGTGTACTGGGTCAAAGAGCGCTTCTTGCCTTTTTCCTTGAGGTTGGGGAGCTGAAATTTTTCGGTCAGAATCCGCCCCAGGTCGTAGGCGTTGGACTCCACCTCGTGGGCCGCCCCCTGGCCTTGGCCGGGACCGCTGCCGTCCCCATCCTGGTCCGGGCGTACCGGGGCCTCGCCGATGACTTCACCCTCCTCGCCGGCTCCGGCGCCCCCGCCCCCCGGCCCCTCCTCGTCCGGCCGCAGGAGCGTATCGTGAATCAGTTTTTCTTCGACGGTGGTCGGGATCACCACCACCTTCTGCTTGCCGCGGCGTCCGGGTTTGACCAGGCGCCCGACGCGGATCTTGCGCGGAAATCCGTCCTTTTCCCGCTGCCGGTCGCGTTCCAGCAATTCGTCCAGGGATTGGAGGCAGACGGTAGGCGGCGCCGCTCCGGCGGGCATGTCCTGGAGCACTTGCAGGTCGCCGGGGGTGTAAAGATCCGAGGGCGGCCGCGGCCGCCGGTCCGGATCCGCGGCCGAAGGCGGCAGGCCATGACGCCGCCGGTCGTTGAGCTCGGCCCGCATGCGCCCGGCCGCGGCAGGGCTCAAGGTGCCGCGCTGAAGAGCCTTTTCGATGAATCGGCCATCGGGTTTCATTGCTGCCTCACAACCCCTTGGATGCAAAGGACCGGCGGTTGCCGCCGTCCGTTATGGATCATTTCTCGTCTTCCTGGGTGCAAAAATACTCGATGGTCTTTTCGGCGCAGGTGCGGCAGTAGCCGAGTTTGTGGAGCATGGTGTCGATCATGCGGTCGTAGAGCTTCTGGTTTTCTTCGTTGGTGCGGTTGGCAAGAGCCCCGATCAGGCTGCCCGCGCCGGCGATATCCGATTTGAGGCGCACATCGGTGACCGCCTTGACCAGTTCGAGGTTGTCCATAAAATCGTACTCGGGCTCCACCGAGATTTTCTGGCCGTAGATCTTGCGGATCGAGGTGCGGAAGGTTTCGCGCTGTTCTTCGGTCTTGAGGCCCAGGCGTTCCTCGACGCTCTTGACGTAGCGTTCGTCGATCTTCAAGGCACGCAGTTCCCCGGTCTGGGGGTCCTTGTACTTCCACATGCGGTCCGGCCCCAGGTTTTCCGCGTCGATGCCGATGATCATGTTCACGTAGTTGAGCACGTCCTTGCGGATGGCGAAGGGCTCGTCCATGTAGGCATTGAAGATCTCGGTCATGATCCGTTCGCGGTAGAGGCCCTTGGCGATCTTGAGGTCTTCTAGATACTTGGTCCGGTCGTTGGCCTCGGTGACATAATCGAGCACGATGCGCTCTAAAGCCCGAAAGACGTCGTAGGCGAACATGCAGCGGCCCTCGTTGGTCTCCGAGCTTTCGATGAGCAGCTGGATGGCGCGGCCGAGGTTGCGCTGCCCCAGGCCTTTCTGGCCGAAGCGGTTGATGATTTCCGGGTCCTGGTTGAGGGCGTCGATGACCTCGGCCAGGGTCTTGATGCTCTTTTCGCCGGCCACCTCCCCGGCGGCCAGCTTCATGGTCTCCACCGGGGTGAGTTTTTCCGAGCGCGGCAGGCGCGAGAGGACTGCGGCCACCGAGGCCGCGTAGTTCAGGTTGGGGTCCTGGTGCAGGTCTTCGCGGCTCAAGGTGGTGCGCGCCTCGCTGCCGATGGCGTAGCGCGTCAGTTCCTGCTGCAGCTTGTAGTTGGTGTTGTGCGAAACGTAGCAGATCCGGCAGCGGTCCACGATGGGGGCCTCTTCCTTTTCCGACAGGAAGCGGTGAAATTCGTTGTTGTTGCTCGTGGCGATGATCAAGGTGTCGATGGGCCACTTGTACCCGTCGATTTCGATGCAGCGGTTCTGGATCACACCGAGGTAGACCTGCACCAGGTCCTTCTTGTTCTTGTAAATCTCGTCGCAAAAATGGATCCCCCCTCCCGCCACCCGAGCCAGGGCCCCGCGGCGCAGGTCGAAGCGGTAGGGATTGTTGGTATCTGCGATGTGCAAGAGGCGCTGGATCGATTCTTCACCCAGAAGATCCACCGCCGATGAGGTGATCTTGTCCTTGGCCGGGTACTTGCCGGTGAGGGTGCCGAGGCTCTCGCTCAGCGGCACCGGCATAATCTCGACGAATTCGAGCATCTTTTCGATGTCGCCGTCGGTGTAAGTTTTAATATCGTTCCAGATGTAGTCGCTGCACGCCCCCAGTGGGCGGTAGTTTTCGTAGAGCTGGTCGAGCTGGTCCAGGGGCAAGCCGTGCTGGCGCGAAAGGTATTCGCGTACCCGGTCCGGCTGGTCGAAGAGGTTCAGGGCCAGGATTATGGGGTCTTCGTAGGTCTGGGATTCGACGGTGCGGATGCGCCCGTAATGGCCCAGCCGGTCGAGGTTGACGAAGCGGAAGGTGAATTTGCGGTTCTCCTCGCGGCCGATAAATTCCCGGTAGCGGCTGCAGATGAATTCCACCAGGAAGGTTTTGCCGTTGCCCGGCTCGCCCACCAGCACGAAGGCCATCTCCTTGCTGCTGCCCCCCTCGGCGGCGTCCTTGACGTAATTGACGAAGCTGTTGATCTCGTCGTACATCCCCACCACCGGCTTGCGGCCGGTGCGGAAGATGGAAAAATCATAGGTCGTCTTGCCGTTGACCACGACCTTTTCGATGTCGCTTTCCAGAATCATGCGGGCTACGGCCTGGAAGGCGTTTTCAAAGCCGCGGCGGCCGTCGCGGACCGCTTCGAGATGGTGGGCGAGGGACTGGGGCGGATGGCTGGCCATGGGAACCCCCTTTGGCTGGATGCGGTGCGAAGCGGCCGGTGGCGGGCCGGACCTGTTCGTCGCCGCCGGATGGGTCGGGAAGTCGCCGGGCGTTTACGTGGCCGGTAAAATTCAAGGGGCGCAGTTTTTTCAGGGAGGGGTGGCCGACCGACGCGCTACGGCGACGATGGTATCGAATCCAAATTAACACCGTCGCTCAGATTCGTAAAGGATCTATCAGCTGTGGCCGCCACTATTTTTTGTAAATCCAAGATCTGCCGGTTTTCGCAAGCAGACTGAAGCGTTGGGCTTTGATTTCGGCAGGACGGCTGAAGAAAGGATCGGGGTTTCGAACAGGCAACGGCGGTCTTGGGTCTGAGTTTGCGCGCCCGAACCGCCGGGGCGGCCTGGGGGCTGGCGGCGGTCGGAGTGCCCCGTTGCCTTCAGGAGGCCAGATCCGGGAAAAAACGAGGGGCGATCATTCGATACGGATCGCCCCGGGAGGGTGGAGTCGCTTTCGGTTTACGACGGTTTCTGCTCTTTCATCGCCTGGCGCAGTTTTTCGCCCAGGCTGCCCAAGCCACCCGTGCGGCTCTCGTCCGGGGCGGCGAAGGACTTCCAGCTGCCGTCCTCGCCGGCGGCCGCGTCGGCCGGGGCCAGGGTGATCTTGCGATCCTGGACATGGATCTCTTCGATGAGCACCTCGATGTTGTCCCCGGTGCGCAGGCTTTCCAAGCGGTTGCCTGCCGGGGCGGTCATCAGGCGCGACTTGGGCATCAGTCCGGTGATTCCCGGTGCCAATTGAATGAACCAGCCGAAGCGTTCCTTTTTTTCCAGCCGTCCGGTGGTGAGCTGCCCAGCCTTGAAGCGCGTTTCGATCTCGGCCCAGGGGTCTCCCTCGACATCGCGGATGCTCAGGGAGATGCGCCGCTTGTCAGGCTCCACGGCCTTGATGCTCACCGTTACGGCGTCTCCCGGAGATACGATTTCCTGCGGATCCATTACGCGCCGGATGTGGCTCATTTCGCTGATGTGGACCAGCCCCTCGACCCCCGGAGCGATTTCCACGAAGGCCCCGAACTTGGCGCAGCGGGTCACCTTGCCCGGCACCCGGTCGCCGGCCTTGAAGGTCTGGGGCACCTTCTGCCAGGGATCCCCGTCCACCTGCTTCATCGACAGGGAGAGGCGCATCTGGCCCGGCTTTTTATCCGGTTCGATGGACAGGATCATGACCGTCACCGGCTGGCCGACCTGGACGAAGGATTCGGGATCCTCGACCCGCGACCAGTTCATCTCTGAAACATGGACCAGCCCGTCGACTCCCGGTGCCAGCTGCACGAAGGCGCCGAAGGGGGCCGTGCGCACCACCTCGCCTTCGCAGATCGAGCCGACTTCCACCGTGGCCATGAACTCGTCGCGGGCTTTTTGCTGCTCTTTTTCCAGGAGCCGGCGGCGGGACAAAACGATGTTGCGGCCCCCTTTTTCCAGGCGCACCATCAAAAACTGAAGACTCTGGCCGATGTAGGCGTCTGCTTCCTGTCCCGGGAAAACATCGATCTGGCTCACGGGGCAAAAGGCCCGGCGCTGGAGCACCTCCACCACGAACCCGCCCTTGCAGGTCTCGCGCACCTTGCCCTCGACCGGGATCTGGCTGTCCAGGGCCTCCTGGAGCATGTTGAGGCCGCCGACGCCGCCGATGGCTTTGGAAAGGCGGATCTCGCTTTCGTCCTGGGCCACCACATAGAGGGAAACCGTATCGCCCACCGCCACGGTGAGGGCCCCTTCCGGATCCAGGAACTCCGCCCGGTCCGCCGCCCCGTCAATCTTGGTGCCGGTGTCCACGAAGACCGTTTCATCTCCGATGGCGATGATGCGGCCGGTCACCCGGTCCCCGACCCGCAGGTCGTCGGTCAGATCGGCCGTGTAGCTTTCCAGCAGGGTGGCGAAATCTTCCCCATCCTGCAGATCTTCATTTTCCCTGTCCATTTCCTGGTCCATCGGTTCGTTCATCGGTACGGTCCTCTTGACTAGACTTCGGGTTTAAGGCAGAGCCTCGAAAACATGCCTAACCATGCGGGCTGCCTAGGGCAGCGTTCGGGTTTCTGCCCTTTCGGCCATGCCGGTGGCAAACTGCTCCGTGCGCTGCTTGAGTTCCTGCATCAGCGCCAAGGTCCGCGGGCCGGGCCGACCGTCGGCGATGGTTTTATCATCCACCCGGACCACCGGGACCAGCCCTTTGTTGGTGCCGGTGATAAACACTTCCCGCGCCTGGCAGAGTTCATCATAAGTCAGGTCCCGGATCGCCACCGGGAAGCGGGCCGCGGCCAGATCGAGAATCACCCGGCGGGTGATCCCCGGCAGCATATCCTTGCCCGGGGTTACCAGCCCCTCGTCGTCAAAAATGAAAAGGTTGCTGGTGGTCCCTTCCTGAACCTGGCCCTGGCGGTTGAGATAAACGGCTTCGATGGCCCCCTTGCGGCGGGCCTCGGCCATGGCAATGGTGGCCGGTATGTAGTTGATGCTTTTGGCGCCGGTGATGGGCCGTTCGATTATCGTGGTGATGATTTTGCCCCCCTCGGTGTACCAGTGGGTCGGCAGTTCGGGTACCGCAGAGACCAGCACCAGCAGGCGCGGCCGGTTGCCGGGGGTCATGAAATCATCGCTCGGCCCGCCGGTCACCACGATGCGGACGTTGGCTTCCGAAAAGGTATTGCGTGCCAGGGTCTGGCCCACGATCTCGGCCAAGCGGGATCTGGCCCAGGGGAAGGTCAGACCGATGTGGCGGGCCGAATCTTCGAGACGGGTGATGTGAGCATCCAGGAAAAAGGGGCGTCCGCCGTAAGTGCGCAGCAACTCGAAAACGGCGAAACCGCGTAAGATAGCCAGGTCGTTGACCGGCAGGCAGGCTTGATCGGCGGGAACGAATTCGCCATCGACGTAATATATAGCCAAGGGAAATCCTCGAAAACAGCGGCGCATTTCTTGCGCCGGACGCTATGCGGCGCTTTCTATAGTCTTTTCAAGGCGGCGAAACAAGCAAAAAGATGACGCCCGGCGCTTTCCGCCAACCGGGCGGTCGGCGGCACGGCTCAGGGCCGCGTCTCGAAGCCGGTGCCGGCCGGTTTTGCATCTTTGCGCTCATAGGCTCGGGCCATGGCCTGCGCTTCCCTCCGTACCGCCTCCAGCAAAGATTGCGGTGCCAGAACGCGGGCTTCGGCCCCCCAGCGCAGGACCCAGGCGACGATCTCGGTGCCCCCGGCCACCTCGGCCTCGAAGATCAGCCCGCCGTCTTCGGTCTTTTCCAACCGCTGGGTTTGATGCCAGATGCGTTCGGCCACGTACCCGGCGACCCGGGCCGAAAACCGGATGCGCACCTTTTCCCGGGGCCCCTGGAAAACGCCCATTCCACGGCCCATGAAGGCATCGATGTCCAGGTCCGCCGGCGGCTCAAAGGTCGTGTCAAGCAGCCGGATCTGCCGGATGCGGTCCACCGCAAAGACGCGCACAGCGTCGCGCATGCGGCAATGGGCGATCAGGTAGAGGGCTCCGTCGGCGTACCAGAGCCGGTAGGGGGCCACCTGACGGCGGGTCTCCTGGCGCCGGTGCATCGTAAAATAGGTCATCTCCAACCAGCGCCGCTCCATCAAGGCCTGGTGCACCGGATCGAGAATTTCTTGCAGGTGCCCGTAGCGCTTGTGGGGCGGCAGGGCCACGGCCAGGGTGGTTTCCAGCCGTTCGAGGTACTGCTTGAGACCCGGAGAGAGCAGGGTGTGAAGCTTGGCGCTGAGCGAGGCCATCGCCGTGGCAAAGACCGTGCCTTCCAGCCCTTTGAGCAGGCTGCGGCTCAGGCACAGGGCCATCAGTTCGGTCAGATCGAGGGGGATGGGCAGCGGCCGGCGCGCTTCTTCAACCAGGCGCCAGCGGTTGCCATGGCCGTCGCGCTCCGTGTACAGGGGGAAGCCCGCGTTTTCCAGGGCCTCCAGATCCCGGTAAACCGAACGGGGATGCTCGTCCAGGGCCGCGGCGATTTCGGCCACCGTGCGGCCCCGGCGCGAGGCCATCAGGTGCTGGATAATCCTCCACTGGCGTCCGAGTTGATCCCCCCGCGACATCTGATTGTCCTTATATGGGAATGGGAAGTTTTGGCCGGCACCGTTTGATGCGTCTTGGGTATCCATACCAAATTTTCCGGCTTTAAAAAAACGACGGTAAAATTTTTGGTTTTGACCGTATCTGTCAAAGCCGCCCGGTAGACTCGGTTCATCATGGCGTTGAACGCCGCGTGTCAACCTTTTATCCGGGAGGTTCAAAATGGGATCAGCCGTTTCGACCAAAGAGATTCAGGATGGATTCGAATACGAAGGCCACACCGTCGTGGCGCATGTGCGCAAGCGCGGCCAGCGGATCGTTTGGCGCGAGTGGATCCTCTTCGACAGCGTGGACGAGGCCTTCGATTTTTACAGCCAGCAGATGGCGGCTTGAGCCGGCCCTTAAATGGAAAGGAGTGTCGACCATGCTCTTGGACGCGGTCCTCGAATGTCTCTCCATGGCAATGGTCATGGCCGTCGCCGCCCTGCTGACCATGGCCTACGGTCTTTGAGTGCCCCCGGTTTTGCCGCAATTGCCGGATCGGGCTGCAGCAAGGCTTGAAATTATTTGTAAACAGCGTAAAACCGACCGATATCCGAATCCCGTTAACGCCCCGTAAAGGAGGCCCGATGGATCCGCAATCGGATGGCAGTGTCGATCTTGCGGCGGTTTACGACGCGGCAAAACGCTTGGCCGGCAAGGCCCGCCCGACCCCGGTGGTCACCTCGCGAACCCTCGATGCGCGGGCAGGCGCGGCGGTGCATCTCAAGTGCGAAAACTTTCAGCGCATCGGGGCGTTCAAGTTCCGCGGGGCGTACAACGCCATCGCCTGTTTGAGCGAGGCTGAGCGCGCCCGGGGGGTGGTCACCTTTTCCTCGGGCAACCACGCCCAGGCCGTGGCCCTGGTGGGCCGGCTGCTCGGGGTGGAGACGACGGTGGTCATGCCTGTCGATGCCCCGGCCCTCAAACAGGCCGCCACCAGGGGGTACGGCGCCCGGGTGGTGTTGAACGATCCGGCCAGGACCAGCCGCGAGGAGGTGGCCCGCGAGCTGCAAGCGGCCCATGGCTATACCGTCATTCCGCCCTTCGATCATCCGGATGTGATCGCCGGGCAGGGAACGGCGGCCCTGGAGCTCTTCGAGGCCTGCGGCCCCCTGGATATGCTCCTGGTGCCCTGCGGCGGCGGCGGGCTGCTCAGCGGCTCGGCCATTGCAGCCAAGGGGCTGGCCCCGGCTTGCCGGGTCATCGGGGTCGAGCCCGAACTGGCCGATGATGCTACCCGTTCGTTTCGCACCGGGGTTCTGCATATGGTGCATAACCCGCCCACCATCGCCGACGGGACCCGCACCCCTTCTCTGGGCAGGCTCACTTTTCCCCTGATCCAGCGCCATGTGGACGATATGCAGACCGTGAGCGAGGCGGCCATTGCCGAGGCGGTGCGTTTTTGCTTCGAGCGGCTCAAGCTCGTGGTGGAGCCGTCCGGGGTCCTGGGCCTGGCGGCGTTGCTCTCTGGCGCGGTGCACGGTGCGGGAAGGGTAGGGGTGATCCTCTCGGGGGGCAACATCGACGGGGCCATGATGGCCCGGATCCTGACGCAATCCATTTAACTCACCGCAGCCTGGGGCACAGAAAACAACAACGGCGGCCTTTTGGCCGCCGTTTGCTATTCGGCTTTCCTCCCGGAGGTGAAGCGGGATAGGTTACGCATCGCGGCCGGATGCTGCGTCTGCCGCTGGGCTGGACACTTCATCCGCCAGGTGCTTGAGTTCCTCGCCGTCGATCTTTTCTTTTTCCAGCAGGACGGCGGCCGCTTTTTCCAGGACCGGGCGGCGTTTGACGAGGATGTCGTGGGCCACCCGGAACTGGCCGGCGATGATTTCGTGCACCTCGGCGTCGATGGTCTCGGCCGTGGCCTGGCTGTACTCGGGGGTCCCTTCAGGCATGCCGGCGAGAAACTGGGACCGGCGCGGTCCTGCGAAATAGACCTGCCCGAGTTTCTGGCTCATGCCGTATTCGCGCACCATGGAGCGGGCGATGTCCGTGGCCCGGGAAAGATCGTTGTGGGCGCCGGTGGAGATGTCGCCGAAGACGATTTCCTCGGCGGCCCGCCCCCCCAGCAAGGTGGCGATCTTGTTGAGCAGCTCGGTGCGCCGCATCAGGAAACGGTCCTCGGTGGGCACCTGCATGGTGTAGCCCAGGGCCGCGATGCCCCGGGGCACGATGGTGATCTTCTGGACCGGATCGGTACCGGGAAGGTCCAGGGCCACCAGGGCGTGGCCCAGTTCGTGGTAGGCCACGATCTTTTTTTCCTCCGGGTTGATCAGCCGGTTCTTCTTTTCCAGCCCGGCCACCACCCGCTCCACGGCTTCTTCGAACTCGGCCATGCCCACGATGTCCTTGTCACGGCGCACCGCCAGCAGTGCCGCTTCGTTGACCAGGTTGGCCAGGTCGGCCCCGCTCATGCCCGAGGTCATGGCGGCGATGCGCTCCACATCAAGTTCTTCGGTGGCCTGGATGGTTTTCAGGTGAACTTTCAAGATCGCTTCACGGCCCGCCTTGTCCGGCCGGTCCACCAACACCTGGCGGTCGAAGCGTCCCGGCCGCAGCAGGGCCGGGTCGAGAATTTCAGGCCGGTTGGTGGCTGCCATGAGGATCACGCCCACCTGGGGGTCGAAACCATCCATCTCCACCAGAAGCTGGTTGAGGGTCTGTTCGCGTTCGTCGTGGCCGCCCATGCTGGCCACCCCGCGGGCCTTGCCCAGAGCGTCGAGTTCGTCGATGAAAATAATGCAAGGGGCTTTCTGCTTGGCCTGCACGAAGAGGTCGCGCACCCGGGCGGCGCCCAGGCCGACAAACATCTCCACGAACTCCGAGCCGCTCATGGAAAAGAAGGGCACACCGCTTTCGCCGGCCACGGCCTTGGCCAGCATGGTCTTTCCGGTGCCCGGAGGGCCGACCAGCAGGATCCCCCGGGGCATCTTGCCCCCCAGACGGGTGAAGCGTTCCGGTTCCTTTAGAAACTGGACCACCTCCACCAGCTCCTGTTTGGCTTCTTCCACCCCGGCCACGTCAGGAAAGCGCACGTCGAGCTCTTCCTGCATGTAGATCTTGGCCTTGTTCTTGCCCAGGCTCATGAATCCGGGCTGCTGGCTTTGCATGCGCCGGATCATGAAGGCCCAGATGCCCACAAAGAGCACGATGGGCACCACCCATGAGAGCAGGTCGTGCAGGAAGGTCGATTCGATCTCACCCTTGAAGGTCACCTTGTACCGTTCGAGCTTCTGGGAGACCTCCGGATCGACGCGCACGGTGCGAAAGAGACTGCCGCCCCCCGCGGCCCCTTCGGCCAGACGGCCCTGGATCAGATTGGCCGAAACCGCCACTTCACTGACCTTGCCCGCTTCGAGCAGCTTTAAAAACTCGCTGTAGGGGATGGTCTTGATGGCGATGGCCGAGAAGATCAGGTTGTGTACCAGCAGAACTACCCATATGCCGAGAATGATGTACCAAAGTGAGAACTTGTGGTGTTTTTCCATGCGTTGCGGGCCTCCTTGCGACCGATGCGGTTCGTGTAAATTCGTTGAAAGGTAACACCAACCGGGAGCCGGTCAACCGGAGCGGTGCCGATTGTCCTGGACGGATGGGGCTTGACATTAAATTCGTATTCCATATAGTGCGTCTCTCTAATATTTAGAAAGACTAATTTTTTTTATTTATCCAAAAAAATCGTCAAAGGGACTTGTCGCACGAGCCGCCATGTGGATGTATATGCCAAAAGCGTCCGATCCGACGAGCTCCGATTATCTTCCGGAGCCGATATGATCCCCGAAGATCCCCAAAGCCAGGCGGTCCTGATCATGGCCACCGGCAAGCTGATCCGCGACCGGACCCTGCGCATGCAAAGCGCCGGGCACAGCCGGGCCGCTGAGCAGCCGCTTCCTTTGGCCGAGATGTCCTTAGCCCAGATTCTTGCCATGATGGCCGTCAAGGACCATGAACCGCTTTCCATCACCCGGCTGGCCGCGCTGCTGGCCGTGTCGGCGCCTTCGGCCTCGGCCATGGTCGAGCGGCTGGTGGAACGGGGCGTGTTGACCCGCCAGCCGGACCCCGAGGACCGGCGCCGGGTGCAGGTGCGCCTGTCGCCGGAAGCCAAAGCGAACTACGACCGGGTTCATGACGTCATCCTCCAGGATTTTGTCAGTCTGGTACAGCGCCTCGGTCCGGATATGACCCGCAAATGGTGCGAGGTGATGCTGGCGGTGCGCGAGGTGATGTTTGCCAATGACCTGCCGTCCAATATTCCGGCCGCCTGATCCGGCTTTTTGGTGAAACGGTTCAGGTCCCCGGGCAAAAGTTGCGGCCCCGAAACGTGGAGTCCCCAAATGAAAGAGAAACGTCTTCCGGTGACGGCCGGCAATGTGCTCAAGCGCATCGTCATATGCACGGCCGTTCTGCTGGCCGGGGTTGCGGGCATGGCGGCGATGACCTCCATGCGCAAGCCGCCGGCCGAGGCCAAGCCCAAGGAGCGGACGCTGAAAGTCGAGGTTGTCAAGGCTGCGCCCCGGAACGTGCCGGTCACGATTTGCGGCCATGGCGAGATGCGGGCCCTCAACGAGGTGAACATCGCACCCGAGGTTTCCGGCCGGGTCGAAGCGGTCCATCCCCGGCTGGAGGTCGGCAGCGTGATCAATGCGGGTGAAGTCCTGTTCGAGATCGATCCGCGCAACTACCAGGCAGCCTTGGACGAAGCCCGGGCCGCCGTGGCCCAGCTCGAAAGCGCTGTTACCCGGCTCAAAAAGCAGCAGAATCTTGACGCCGAGCGGCTGGTCACCCTCCGGCGCAGCCGCGATCTGGCCCAGGCCGAATACCAGCGCCTGCAAACCCTCTTTGAAACCCACAGCGTCGGCACCCGTTCCGGCGTGGACGCTGCCGAGCGGGCGATGAACGCCGCAGCCGACCAGGCGGATCTGATGGCCCAGGCCGTGGTGCTTTACCCTTTGCAGATCCGCGAAAACGAAAGCCGCCTGGCCGCGGCCCGGGCCGGCCGGTCGCTGGCCGCGGCCAACATGGCCCGCTGCCGGGTCGAGGCGCCTTTTACCGGCCGGGTCAAGCACGCATCCCTGGAAGCGGGGCAGTTCGTCTCCCCGGGCCAGGTCGCCGTGACCCTGGCCGACGACAGCCTGCTGGAGATCCAGGTGCCCCTGGACAGCCGCGATGCCCGCCGCTGGCTGCGCTTCAACGGGACTGCGGCCGGCCGCAACAGCGCCTGGTTCAACGGATTGGTGCCGCAGCCGGTGCGCATCAACTGGACCGAAGATAGCGACGACCACGTCTGGATGGGCCGGCTGCACCGGGTGGTGGAGTTCGACCCGGGCACTCGCACCCTCACCGTGGCGGTGCGCGTCACGGCCGCAGAGGCGCTTGGGGCAGGGCCCGGTGTTTTGCCGCTGGTGGACGGAATGTTCTGCCGGGTCGAGATTCCCGGACGCGTGATGGAGAATGTGGCCCCCGTGCCCCGCTGGTCCGTGAGCCTCAACGACACGGTCTACGTGGCCCGTGACAACCGGCTCAAGACCGTTGCGGTCTCCGTTGCCCGGGTCGAGGATGATTTGGCGTTCATCGCCGCAGGACTCGCCCCGGGGGACCTGGTGATCACCACGCGCCTGGTCGACCCGCTGGAAAACTCGCTGCTGGAGATCAGCCGTCTCGATGAGGGCCGGGAGGCATCATGAGAAACCTCCTGGCGGCTTTTGCCCGCAACACCGTTTTTGCCAATATCGTGCTCCTGCTGATCTTCGTGGCCGGGGGGATCGCCGCGATGTCGATGATCCGGGAGAATTTTCCCGAGTTTTCCCTCGACATGATCACCATTTCGGTGCCGTACCCGGGTGCCGATCCCGAGGAGGTCGAGGAAGGGATCAGCCGCAAGATCGAGGAGGCCATCGAGGGGATCGAGGGGATCAAGCAATACACCACCGAGAGCGGCGAAAATATCGGCACGGCCCTCATCGAGGTCAAAGAGAGCTACGAACTGCAGGACGTGCTCGACAAGGTGCGCAGCCAGGTGGATGCCATCTCCACCTTCCCGGCGGATGCCGAGGCTCCGGTGATCACCGAAATGACCCTCAAGGATCTGGTGGTGCTCCTTTACTTGAGCGGCGACATGAACGAGCGCCGGCTCAAGGAGTGGGCCGAGCAGATCAAGGACGAACTGCAGGCCCTCGAGCCGGTGAGCCAGGTGGCGATCTTCGGGGCCAGGGACTACGAGATCGGCATCGAGATTTCAGAGGAGCGCCTGCGCGAATACGGGTTGAGCTTCGGCCAGGTGACCGAAGCGGTGCGCCGCAGCAATCTCAACCTGGCCGGGGGCACGATCCGCACCCAGGGCGAGGAGATCCGGGTGCGCACCATGGGCCGCAAGTACACCGGCAAGGAACTGGCCCGGATCGTGGTCCTGGCCCGTCCCGGCGGCGATATCGTGACGCTCGACCGCCTGGCGACCATCGATGACGGGTTTACTGAAGACCCGGTGCGCGGCCGCATCAACGGCGAGCGCGCCGTGATGCTCATCGTTTACAAGACCAAGGAAGAAGACTCGCTGAAGATCAGCGAGGCGGTGCAGCATTTCGTCGATCAGCGGCGCCGGGCCCTGCCGGCGGGCGCCAATTTCCGCATCCTCTACGACAACACCGAGATGCTGCGGGCGCGCATCCACCTGCTGATGAGAAACGGACTCATCGGCCTGGCCATCGTCTTTTTCTCCCTCTGGCTCTTTCTCGATATGCGCCTTTCCTTCTGGGCCGGAATGGGCATCCCCGTATCCATCGCCGGTGCCTTGGCGATCCTGTGGTGGATGGGCGGCACCCTGAACATGATCTCGCTTTTCGGTTTCATCATGGTGCTGGGGATCGTGGTGGACGACGCGATCATCGTGGGCGAGGCGATCTACGTGCACCGAAAGGCGGGCAAGCCGCCGTTGCGGGCGGCGGTGGACGGGGTTAGCGAAGTGGGCATGCCGGTGGTGGCGGCCGTCACCACCACGATGCTGGCCTTTTTACCGCTGGCCTACGTCGGCGGTATCATGGGAAAATTTATCCGCATCCTGCCGGCGGTGGTCATGGCCTGCCTGGCCATCTCGCTGATCGAGTGCCTCATCCTGCTGCCGGCCCACCTGAGCACCCTGCCCGATCCCAAGGAGGGCCTGGGCCGGAAGCGGACCCTGGCCGGGCGCATGGAGCGGGTGCGGCGTACCATCGCCAACGGGATGGAATGGTTTGTGGCGCGCGTCTATCAGCCTTTTTTGCGCCATTCGATGCGCTGGCGCTACATTTCCGCATGCACCACCGTCAGCCTCCTGCTGCTCACCGTGGGCCTGGTGCGCGGCGGGTTCGTCAAATTCGTGGTTTTTCCGGACATCGACGGTTTCGTGGCCACCGCCACGCTGGAATTCCCTGACGGGACCCCGGCCGAGGTGACCCGCGAGGCCCTCGAGAGGGTGGAGGCGGCCCTGCTGCGTCTCAACCAGAATACCCCCACGATTTCCGGAGAACCGATGCTGGTCGACCGGCTGAGCATCGCCGGCCAGACCCTGCAGGAGATTCCCAAGTCCGGTCCCCACGTCGGCTCGGTGCAGGCCATTTTGCTCGCCTCGGAGCGCCGCGGGGTGCATTCCAAGGACATCATGGTGGCATGGGAACAGGAGATCGGCATCATCCCCGGTTTGCGGTCCCTGAGCATCGAGGGGATGAACGCCGGGCCTCCGGGGGCACCCATCGAGATCTGGATCCAGGGCCATGACATGCCATCGATCCTCACGGCGGCTGACGCCGTGATGGCCCGGCTGAAGCGCTTCGAGGGCGTATTCCAGGTCCGCTCGGATTTTTCACCGGGCAAGGAAGAGATCCGCCTGAGTCTGAAGCCCGAGGCGCGTGCCCTGGGCCTGACGGTGGAAGACCTGGCGCGCCAGGTCAACGCGGCCTACTACGGCGACGAGGCTTTGCGATTGCAGCGCGGCCGGGAGGATATCCGCGTCAAGGTGCGCTACACGGCCGGTGAACGGCGCCAGGCCGACAGCCTGGAGCACCTGCGCATCCGCACGGCCGACGGCCGCCAGGTGCCGCTGCGCTCCGTGGCCGACCTGCACCGTTCGCCCGGCTATTCGACCATCACGCGCACCGACGGACTGCGCCGGGTGGCCGTCAGCGCCGAGGTGGACAGCCACAAGGCCAACGCCAACGAAATCTTCGCCGAACTGGAGGCCGGCTTCTTTCCCCAACTGCGCAGGCAGCACCCGGAGTGCTACATCGCGGCCCAGGGTGAAAAAAAGAAGATGCGCGAATCCTTTGCCACCCTTTACGTGGGATTCCCCCTGGCGGTGCTGGGCATTTTCATCATCATCGCCACCATTTTCCGCTCCTATGCCCAGCCCTTCGTGATCATGTTCACCATCCCTTTCGGGTTCATCGGGGCGGTGCTCGGCCACCTGCTGCTCGGCTTCGACCTGTCGATCATGAGTATTTTCGGCATGGTGGCCCTGACCGGGGTGGTGGTTAACGACGCCATCGTGCTCATCGAGCGGGTCAACGAGAACATCGCTGGGGGGATGCCTTTTTTCGAAGCTTTGAGCACCGGCGGCGGCCGCCGTTTCCGGGCGATTTTCCTCACCACGGTGAGCACGGTGGGCGGCCTGGCGCCGATGATCATGGAACAGGACCTCCAGGCACGCTTTCTGATTCCCATGGCCCTGTCGCTGGCCGCCGGAGTCGCCTTTGCCACCCTCCTGACCCTGGTGCTGGTGCCCAGCCTGATGGCCATTCTCAACGACCTGCGCCTGGCGGCCCACCGTCTCCGCAGGGGGTGCTGGGTGCTGCGCGAGGAAGTTGAGCCGGCCCGGATGCGCCGTGAAGACCGGATGGCGCTGCAAACCGGCGATGGGCCGGCACCGGCCTGCCGGCCGCCCGAGGCGGTGTTCGGCGCCGAGCGCTAGGCCGCAGCGCGGGCAGGGGCAAGAGGAAAGAAACCGGGTTGAAGATGCCCTTTTAGGGCCTTGGGTAAAAAAATTCGGCGGTTGATCATGAAACGGATCCGAAAAATTTTTGCATCGCTTGCCATTATGCTATGGATCGGCCCCATGGCGCACGCCGGCCAGCCGGAAGCGCCCCGGGTGCTCGATCTGGAAAGCGCCGGGCGCATCGCGCTGGCGGCCAATCCGACCCTGGCCGCGGCGGCGGCCCGGGTGGCGGGCGCCGTACAGCGGGTGCACCAGGCCCGCGCGGCATACTGGCCGCGGCTGGACGCCTCGGCCGGGGTGTCCAGGGTCGAGATGGCCGACAGCGACTATCAAGCCAGCCTGGCGCAGATGCGGGCGCTGAATCCGGCGGCCACCCTGGCGGATCCGGTCGACTACTACCAGGGCGGGCTGACCGCCTCCTGGACCCTCTTCGACGGCTTCGCACGCCGTTTTGCACTGCTTCAGGCCCGCTACGGGCATGGCGAGACGGCAGCGGCCCGCGACGACGCGCGGCGCTTGCTGCTGGCCGCCGTGGCCGACGCCTATTTCGGGGCCCAGTTGGCCCGCGAATCGGTGGCCATATCCCGGGCCGACGCCGCCTACAACGGCCGCTTGATGGAGGAAGCGCGGCTCCGGCGGCAGGTGGGCACCGGCTCGCTCAGCGACGTGCTCAACTTCGAGGTGGCCGTCAACGCGGCCCATGGGACGCTGATCACCGCCCGCAGCCGGGAGCTTTCCGCCCTGACCGGTCTGGCGGCCCTGCTCGGCTACGGCGATGCGCACCTGCCCGACGGGATGGTCCTGGCCGATCTGGCCCGGGAGACGGCCGCCGATCTGGCGGTCCCCGAGGCGGGTGATCAGGTCGCCTACGCCTTTACCCACAGACCGGATCTGTCCCAGTGGGAACAGGCGGTGGAAGCGGCCGAAGCCGGAATCGGCGCCGCCCGGGCCGGTTACTGGCCGACGGTCAGCCTGGCGGCCGGCGTGAATGGGGACCGGACCAACGACGCCCGTTTGGGCGGGGACGATTTTGAAACCCGGATGGGGATGTCGCTGAGCTTCAATCTCTTTGCCGGCGGCTATCACCGCGCCCGGGTGGCCGAAGCCCGCGAGAACCGCACCGCAACGGCCAGGGAACTGGAAAGCCGGCGGTTGAACGTTTCGGCCGAGATCGTCCAGGCCCTGGATGAACTGGCGGCGGCGGCCGACCAGCTCGGGCTCCAGCGCCGCAACGCGGACCTGGTGGCCCGGCACCGCGATCTGGTGGAAAAAGAATACGCCGTCGGCCAGGCGTCCCTGGTCCGTCTCAACGAAGCCCAGCGCAATCTGGTCCAGGCCGATGGACGCCTGGCCCAGGCGCGGGTGGCCCTGCACCAGGCCCGGTTTGCCCTGGATACGGCCACGGCGCGAACCCTGGAGCGGTTTGCCGGTCCGGGGCGACCTTAGTATAATCCGCGGTATCAAACGCGATGCGATCCGGGCGCTCCGATCCCCGGAAGAGGGTGTCTTTGTGTGAGGACGGGATGGATGGCATTCGAAGCTCGGCGATGGTGGTGGGCCGTGGCGGCATTGGCATGTCTGGCGGCCTGCAGCCCCTATACACCGGCCGGCCGGTCCGCGCCCCAGGGCCTTTTGCCCGCGACCTATCCGCTTTACGAGGCGTCCGGCGAACCCATGCCGGAGCAGTGGTGGGAGGTTTTCGGGGTCGATGAACTCAACCGGCTGGTAACCGCCGCCCTGGCCGGCGACTTTTCCATCCGCACCGCCGCGGCCCGCTTGCGCCAGGTCCAGGCCCTAGCCCGCGGCACCCAGGCCTCCAAGATGCCCGAACTGGACCTGGAGGGCGATGCCGCCGGCCAGCGGCGCCGGCTGGGGGGGAAAACGACGGCTTCGGAGGGTTATTCCCTCGTGCTGGCCGCGGCTTACGAGTTCGACTGGTGGGGCCGGCTGGACGCCGAACGCCAGGCTGCGTGGCAGGATGTGGCCGCCGCGACCGAAGATCTGGGCGCGGCCGCCATGACCGTCAGCGGTGAGGTGGCCCGGTGCTGGATCCAGATCGTGGCCCAGAAGGCGCGCCGCCGGCTCCTGGAAGCTCAACTGGCCACCAGCCGCACCTACCTCGAATTGGTCAGACTCCGATTTTCCAAGGGCCTGGCCTCGGCACTGGACGTCTACCAGCAGCAGCAGGTGGTCGAGCAGGTCCAGGCCGCCATTCCCCTGGTCGCCGAAACCGAAGGCCAACAGCAAAGCGCCCTGAGCCTGCTGCTCGGCCGGGCACCGGGCACCGCTCCGCAACTGGACGCAACCGATCTGCCGTCCCTGCCGCCGGTGCCGGCTGTGGGGCTGCCGGCCGATCTTCTGGCCCACCGACCGGATATCCGGGCCGCCGGGCGGCGCCTGGCCGCCGCCGACTGGCAGATTGCCGCGGCCCGGGCCGCCCGGCTGCCGGACCTGACCCTTTCCGCCTCGGCCGGGTGGAAGGCCGTGCGTTTCGAGCGTCTGCTGGAAGATTGGATCATGAGCCTGGCCGCCAGCCTCACCGCTCCGCTCTACGACGGCCACCGGCGCCAGGCCGTGGTGGAACAACGTTTGGCCGAAGCCGACCAGTCCCTGTGGGCCTACCGCCTGACCGTGTATACGGCCATCCGGGAAGTCCACGATGCCCTGGTGAGCGAAGCGGCCCGCCGGGGCCACCTGGAGGCTCTGCAACGGGAACTGGCGGTGGCCCGTCTGGCCTTGGACCAGGCCATGCTGCGTTACCGCAAGGGCTTGAGCGATTACCTGCCCGTGCTCACCCATCTGACCGCCGTTCAACAGCTCGAACGCGAAGCTATCGTCCAGCAGGCCGAGCTGCTGCAAAACCGTGTGACCCTTTACCGTGCCCTGGGCGGGCGTTGGGTGGATGCGCAAGCGGCGGTTTTCGTCGAGGGCCATCCATCCCGTTGAGTATCAAAAGGAACGCTTTCATGGACGATCATCAAACCGGAAATCGCCCCCATCGAGGCCGGCCGCTGCGCACCCTGCTCAACGTCGTGCTGAGCCTCGGCCTGCTCGGCGCGGGCATCGTCCTGGCCGGCTATCTGAACAACAACAAGCCGCAGGCCGCCAAACGTGCGCCGCAGGACGTGGCGCCCTGGGTCCAGGTGGCGGCTGTCCAGCCCGCCCGGCAGACCGTGACCGTCGCCGCCATGGGAACCGTCGTGCCTGCCCGGGAACTGGTGGTCAAGCCCCGGGTGACAGGGCAGATCGTCGCCCTGCACCCGGATTTCAAGCCCGGCGGGCGTATCGGCGCCGGCGAGCGCATCGTCCGGATCGATCCGGAAGACTACCGGCTGCGCCTGGCCCAGAAACGGCGGGAGGTGGCCGAGGCCCGCTACGAACTGAAACTCGAGCAGGGTTACCAGGATGTGGCGGCCCGGGAATGGGCCCTGCTGGGCCCGGGCCCCAAGGGCAATCCGGCCGATGCCGAACTGGCCCTGCGCCGGCCGCACCTGGAAAAGGCCCAGGCCGCCGTGGCGGCCGCCGAGGCCGAACTGGTCCAGGCCGAACGCGACCTGGCCTACACCGAGGTGCGCGCGCCCTTCAACACCACGGTGCGCAGCAAGGAAACGGCCCTGGGCGCCCAGGTTTCCACCGGCGACCGGCTCGCCGTGCTGGTGGGTACGGATCGGTTCTGGGTTCAGGTTTCGCTGCCCACCGACCGGCTCGACTGGATCCGGATCCCCTCGCGCACCGGTGAGGCCGGCAGCCCGGCGACGGTTATCTACCACGGCCAGCACCGCCGCCCGGCAAAGGTGATGCGTCTGCTCAGTGAACTGGCACCCGAAGGGCGTATGGCCCAGGTGCTGGTGGCGGTGGACGATCCGCTCGGGCTCGACGCCCCCGGGGGGCTCCCGCCGCTGCTCATCGGCGAGTTCGTGCAGGTGGAGATTCAGGGCCGGACCCTGGAAGGGGTCTATCCCATCCCCCGCGGCACCCTGCGCGACGGGCGGCAGATCTGGCTGGCCGATGCGGATGATCGTTTGGTGGTGCGCGATGTGATTCCGGTCTGGCGCGATCGGCAAACCGTGCTCCTCGACCGGGGGCTTTCGCCAGGCGAGCGGCTGGTGGTTTCGGACCTGGCCGCCCCGGCGGCCGGGATGCAGCTTCGCATCGAACCGGCCGCCGGTACGGCCCAGGCCCAGAACAAGCCGCGCCAGGGGGGCGTGAAGCCATGACGGGGCAAGTCGGCGCCCCCCCACCGGGGCGCGGTCCGGTGGCCTGGATGGCGGGCCATTCGGTCACCGCCAATCTTTTGATGCTGCTTTTCCTGGTGGGCGGCCTGATCTTCGCCACCCAGATCAAACGCGAGCTGTTTCCCGATTTCGAGCTGGATCAGGTCAACGTCACCATCGAGTATCCCGGAGCGAGCCCCGAGGAGGTCGAACGCGGGGTCCTGCTGGCCGTCGAGGAGGCGGTCGAAGGGCTCGAGGGCATCAAGAAGATCACCGCCACGGCCAGCGAGGGGCGCGGCACGGTGGCCGTGGAGATCCTCGAGGGAGAGAACATCGACCGGATCGCCCGGGACATCGAAGGTGAAATCGATCGCATCACCTCCTTTCCGGAAGACGCCGAAGAACCCCAGGTCACCATCGCCGACCGCAAGCGTTACGTCGTATCCCTGGCCCTTTACGGCGGGGTGGATGAACGTGTGCTGCGCGAAATGGCCGAGGAGCTGCGCGACCGCCTGCTGCAGGATGCGGACATCACCCAGGCCGAGCTGGTGGGCGTGCGCGACCTGGAAATCGCCATCGAGATCCGCCAGGAGGCGCTGCGCACTTACGGGCTGACCCTGGAGCAGGTGGCCGCCGCCGTGCGCCGCACGGCCCTGGAGATGCCCGGCGGGACCATCAAGACCGCCGCCGGCGATATCTTGGTGCGCTTGAAAGAGCGGCGCGACTGGGCCCGGGAGTTCGGCCGCATTCCGGTGATCAGCGCCGCCGACGGCACCGCCCTGCTGCTGGAGCAGATCGCCGAGATCCGGGACGATTTCGAGGAAACCGATACCCGCGCCGCTTACAACGGCCAGCCGGCGGTGCTGGTGGAGGTCTACCGGGTGGGCGACCAGACCCCCATCTCGGTCTCCGATGCGGTGCGCAGGGTGATCGAGACCGTGCGCCCGGGCCTGCCGCCCGGCATGGGCATCGATATCCGCAACGACCGCTCGGATGTCTATCGCCAGCGGCTCGATCTGCTGCTGCGCAACGGCTATATCGGCCTTTCGCTGGTCTTCGTCCTGCTGGCGGTCTTTCTCGAAGTGCGCCTGGCCTTCTGGGTAAGTCTCGGGATCCCCATCTCCTTTGCCGGCAGCCTGCTGATCCTGGATGCCACCGGCACCAGTATCAACATGATCACGATGTTCGCCTTCATCGTGACCCTGGGTATCGTGGTGGACGACGCCATCGTGGTCGGCGAGAACATTTACCACCACCGCCAGCAGGGGATGGCCTGGCACCGGGCCGCGGTGGCCGGGGCGCGCGAGATCGCCTTGCCGATAAACTTCAGCGTGCTGACCAACATGGTGGCCTTCGTGCCGATGTTCTTTGTTCCCGGGTTCATGGGCAAGGTCTTCCGGCAGGTGCCCATCGTGGTCATCAGCGTCTTCGCCGTTTCCCTGATCGAGAGCCTCTTCATCCTGCCGGCCCACGTCGGCGGCCAGAAGGATCGCGCCCCCCGCGGCCCACTGGGGTGGATGGTGCGCACCCAGCAGCGCTTCAGCGGCTTTTTTACCCGCCAGATCCATTCCCGCTTCGGCCCGCTGCTCGATTTGGCCCTGGGCTACCGCTACGCCACGGTGGCCCTGGGCATCTCGCTGCTGCTGGTGACCCTGGCTTACGTGCGCAGCGGCCGCATGGGTTTCGAGCTCTTTCCCAAAATCGAGTCCGACTACGCCCTGGCCACGGTGCGGCTGCCCTACGGAACGGCCCTGGCGCGCACGGAAGCGGTCCAGCAACGGCTGGTGACCGCGGCCAAGGCGGTGGCGGCCGAAAACGGAGGCCCGGAGCTGGTGGAAGGCATCTTCGCCGACATCGATGCCAACGCGGCCAAGATACGGGTCTATCTGACCCCGTCGGACCGGCGCCCTGTCGCCACGGCCCGCTACACCGACCTGTGGCGCCAGCGGGTAGGGCCGGTGGCCGGGGTGGAATACATGCGTTTCGAGTCCGATGCCGGCGGTCCGGGCAGCGGGCCGGCCCTTTCGGTGGAGTTGAGTCATCGCAGCGTCAAGGTGCTGGAAAAGGCCGGTGAAACCCTGGCCCAGGCCTTGGAGGCATTTCCCAACGTCACCGATATCGACGACGGCTACAGCCCGGGCAAGCAGCAGCTCGATTTCAAAATCCGGCAGGAGGCCGAAGGGTTGGGGCTCAAGGGAGAGGATGTGGCGCGGCAGGTGCGCCATGCCTTTTACGGGGTCGAAGCGTTGCGCCAGCAGCGCGGCCGCCACGAAGTGACGGTGCGCATCCGGCTGCCGCGCCAAGAGCGCGAATCCGAGTACTACCTGGAGGAGATGGTCCTGCGGACGCCGAGCGGGGGCGAGATCGGCCTGCGTGATGCGGTGGACATCACCCGCGGCCGGGCCTACACCAGCATCGACCGGCGCGACGGGCGGCGCATCATCACGGTCAGCGCCGATGTGCGCCCGCGGGCCAAGGCCGGCGAGATCCTGGCGGCCCTGCGCGCCGGCGCGCTGCCCGATCTGCAGCAGTGCTATCCGGGCCTGGGGGTGAGCTTCGAGGGCCGCCAGGCCGACCAGCGCGAAAGCATGCAGGGTCTGACCCGCGGGTTGCTGCTGGCACTGCTCGTGATCTACGTCATGCTGGCCGTCCCGTTTAACAGCTACATCCAGCCGTTGATCATCATGCTCTCGATCCCGTTCGGGATCGTCGGGGCGGTGGGCGGGCACCTGCTGATGGGCTACAGCCTCTCGGTGGTGAGCGTGTTCGGCATCGTGGCCCTCTCCGGGGTGGTGATCAACGACTCGCTGGTGCTCATCGACTGGGCCAACCGCCGGCGTTTGGGCGGCCAGCCGGCCGGCGAGGCCATCCGGGAGGCGGCCATCCACCGTTTCCGGCCGATTCTGCTCACCACCCTGACGACCTTCGGCGGCCTGGCGCCCATGATTTTCGAGACCTCCCGCCAGGCCCGCTACCTCATCCCCATGGCCCTGAGCCTCGGCTACGGGATCCTCTTCGCAACTTTGATCACCCTGTTGCTTGTGCCCTGCCTTTACCTGGTGGTTGACGATATCCAGGGATTGTACCGGCGCGACCCGCCGGCCCAGCGCCCGGTGCCGGAGACCTGATCGGTCAATCCCGGACCCTTTCCTTTGGGCAGAAGACGACCGTGGTGGACGGCAGCCATGGTGGGGATGCGCCCCGGTGGCCGGCAGAGCCGTGGGCGGATCGGGCCGGACCCGGCCGCTTCGGATCCCGGCCTATGGTCGATACGATCCAGGCGGGGGGCAAATCTTATCTTTTCTTGTTATTCTCAATGAGATATCCTGCAAAATCCCGTTGCGGGGGTGTAACGATTTTGTAATTTACAGGAAAAATTAATGACATTAATGTGTTTTTTATGCTATTGGC
This sequence comes from Desulfobacterales bacterium, assembly GCA_963668645.2. Taxonomy (GTDB): domain Bacteria; phylum Desulfobacterota; class Desulfobacteria; order Desulfobacterales; family UBA2174; genus UBA2174. The sequence continues at coordinate 163,096 of CAXXWC010000010.1, read as the reverse complement.
CCGGGTTCCGGGAATGCTGGAACCGTTGGCTCCAGGTAAGATTCCAGTTCAATTCGTTTTGCGGCATAACCATTGCATGCTTGACCAAAGCCGTCATGCGCCAAGGCAGGTTTTGCCGATCAACCGACTCCACTACTCGAACCACCCGGAAATGACGGAATTCATCGCCAGGCGGCGCCGTTTTCGGGTCTGGCGCCGAACGCAATGGCCTGCGGCCGTTTTCCCTGGCAGCCGGAAGCGTTTTGCCTATTAAGGAGAAGAGCATCATGTGCCGACTTTTTGCCATCACCAGCCAAGAACCCCTGTCGCCCATGGTGGCCATCAACGCCCTGGATGTGATGCGCGAGGGCCACGACGGCAGCGGGGTGGGGCTGTTCCTGCGCGACCTGGGCGGGCCCTTCGAGGAGATCAAGGACGCCCCGATCCTGTCGGGGATTTTTACCGAAGAGGGGCTCAAGCGGCTGGACACCTTCATGATGAACATCGGTTTTATGACCAAGTTCAAGCTTTCCATCAAGGTGCCCAAGACCACGCCGCCCGGGGTGCCGCGGCGCGACGTCTACCTGATTCGCGCCTACGAGTATCCGGAAGAATGGGACGGGCTGGCCACCGAAGAGCTTTACCGCCGGCTGCTCAAGATCCGGCTGCAACTGCGCCTTATGGGCGAGGAAAAGCGTGACATGATCGTATTTTCCTTCTGGCCCGATGTGATCATGATCAAGGAAATCGGCGATCCGCTCACCGTGGCGAGCTACCTGAAGCTCGACCGCAAGGATCTGCGGGCCCGGGTGATCATGGCCCAGGGGCGCCAGAACACCAACTATGCCATCAACCTGTACGCCTGCCATCCGTTTTTCATCCAGGGCCTGGCCTCCATGACCAACGGTGAGAACACCGCCTTCGTGCCGATCCGCGAGTTTCTCTCCTCGCGGGGGTTTGACGGCTATATCGGCTACCAGAGCGACTCGGAGGTCTTTACCCACATCCTGCATTACACCCTCAACTCTCTCGGGCTGGGGCTCGAAGCCTACAAGCACATCATCACCCCCCTGAACGACGAGGCCATCGCGGCCCATCCGGATGCCGTGCTGCTGCAGAACCTGAAGCATTCGTGCCGCCGCCTGATCATCGACGGGCCCAACTGTGTGATCGGCTGTCTGGTGGACCATTCGCTTTTCATGGTTCAGGACCGCAAAAAACTGCGGCCGGGAGTGGTGGGCGGCCGGCCCGGCTGTTTCGCCTTTTCATCGGAGATCTGCGGCCTGGACGCCGCGATTCCCGACCGCGACAAGTCCAAGGATTTTCAGCCCATGCATCTCGACACGGTCATCATCGGACCGGATCGACAGGAGATCAGAACATGCTCGCAGACCGACCCATTACCCCAAATACACTGAGCATCAAGGATCTGCCCTGGCAGATCGTCTGGGACCGGGACAAGTGCACCCTTTGCGGGCGCTGCACCGCCGTGTGTCCGGTGCATGCCATCGAGCTTGGGGTCTTTCGCAAACGGATCGTCGAGCCGTCCCTGGACCCGAAACGGCCGCCGGCCAATGCTTTCACCACCTACTACGGGGTGCGCCAGAAGACCGATCCGGCCTATCGCTGCGTCGGCTGCGCCACCTGCGCCCTGGTCTGCCCCAACGATGCCATCCTGCCGGTGCGCTCGGACGAGACCGACAAGCTGCGCTTTCACATCAACCGCGGGGGCCAGGCGCGCAGCCGCGGCGGGCGGCGCAACGCACCGGGGGGGATCCTGGACCGGATCAAGTTCACCCGCATTTCGATGCTCACCGACCCGGCCCTGGACGCCGGGCGCCACGAGTTCGAGATGCGCACCCTGCTGGGCCGGGTCCTGCCGCCGGAAAAGAACCTGCAGTTTGTCAGGGAGAACGGATGGATCCCGCCGGTGCGCGAGATCTACCCGCTGATGATCGGCGGCATGAGCTTCGGGGCCCTTTCGCCCAACATGTGGGAGGGGCTGCAGCTCGGGATCGCCTATCTCAACGAGGAGCTGGGGATCCCGGTGCGCATCTGCACCGGCGAGGGCGGGTGCCCGCCGCGGCTGCTGCGCAGCCGCTTTCTCAAGTACGTGATCCTGCAGATCGCCAGCGGCTACTTCGGCTGGGACGAGATCATCCACGCCATCCCCGAGATGAAGGAAGATCCGTGCGCCATCGAGATCAAGTACGGCCAGGGAGCCAAACCGGGGGATGGCGGCCTGCTGATGTGGTACAAGGTCAACAAGCTCATCGCCGCCATCCGCGGGGTGCCGGTCGGTGTCAGCCTGCCCAGCCCGCCGACCCACCAGACCCAGTACTCCATCGAGGAATCGGTGGCCAAGATGATCCTCTCGATGTCCATGGCCTGGGGATTCAGGGTGCCGGTCTATCCCAAGATCTCCGGCACCTCCACCGCCATGGCGGTGCTGAACAACCTGACGCGCAATCCGTACGCCGCCGGCCTGGCCATCGACGGCGAGGACGGGGGCACCGGTGCGGCCTACAACGTCTCGATGGACCACATGGGCCATCCCATCGCCACCAACATCCGCGACGGATACAAGACCCTGGTGGAACTGGGCCAGCAAAACGAGCTTCCCCTCTTTGCCGGCGGCGGGATCGGCAAGACGGGCAACCTGGCGGCCAACGCCGCGGCCCTGATCATGCTCGGGGCCAGCGGGGTGCAGGTGGGAAAATACATCATGCAGTCGGCGGCCGGATGCGTGGGCAGCGAGTCGGACCGCTGCAACATCTGCAACATCGGCCAGTGTCCCAAGGGGATCACCAGCCAGGATCCGCGCCTTTACCGGCGCCTGGACGTGGACGATGTGGCCCAGCGCCTGGTGGATACGGTCCTGTCCTTCGACACCGAGCTTAAAAAGATCGTGGCGCCCCTGGGCCGCTCCACTTCGCTGCCCATCGGTATGGCAGACGCCATCGGCATCGACGACTATCATGCGGCCCAGCGGTTGGATATCCGCTTTGTGGTGTAGAAAATGGCCGGAATTTGCGATGGCCGCAACGGACCGGCGCAAGTGGCGCCGCAGTCTTTGGCATCATGGCGAATTTGGCTGTTTAGACTTTTCAGGAGGACGTTATGAACGCGGTTGACCAGCAACAGGCCGCTTTCCAGTTCATCTCCGGGCGCCAGGAGGGCCAGCGGCTTCCCTCGCGGATTCTCGAAGAACGGATTCAACGGGCCGTGGCCGAGGGGGGCCGCCAGCTGCGGATCGAAGCCTTCGGCCAGCACGGGATCGGCGGGCGGCTCTGGCGGGCCGGCAACGAGGCGGTCCATCTGGTGGTCGAGGGGCATGCCGGCCAGCGCCTCGGGTCTCTGGGCTTCGACAATACCCGCATCGAATTGATGGGTCCGGCCTCGGACGACGTCGGCTGGCTCAACGCCGGGGCCGAGATCGTGGTGCACGGCCACGCCTCCAACGGGGTGGGCAACGGCATGGCCCAGGGCCGGATCACCATCGCCGGCAACATCGGGGCCCGCGGCATGACCATGACCAAGCGCAACCCGCGTTTCGATCCGCCCGAGCTGTGGGTCCTGGGCTCGGTGGGCGACTATTTCGGCGAATTCATGGCCGGCGGCATCGCCGTGGTCTGCGGGATCGGGGCCCAGAACCCCGACAATGTGCTCGGGTACCGGCCCTTTGTGGGGATGGTGGGTGGCAAGGCCTTTTTCCACGGCCCGCATCAGGGTTTCAGCAGGACCGATGCCAAGCTGGTGCCCATCGGCGATGACGACTGGCAGTGGTTCATGGAGCGGTTGCCGCGCTTTCTTGCCGACGTCCGCCGCCCGGACCTGGCAGAAACCCTGGCCGACCGGAGCCGGTGGCAGCTGATCGCGGCACGCACACCCATGGAACGCCGGGGGCGCGCCCTGCTGGCCATGCAGGACTTTCACCGGGAGGTCTGGGATGCCGAACTCGGCCCCGGCGGCGTGGTGGGCGACCTGACCCATCTGACGCGGACTCCCATCCCGGTGGTGACCACCGGCAACCTGCGCCGCTGGGTGCCGGTCTGGGAAAACCGCAAGTATGCCGCCCCCTGCGAAGCGAGCTGCCCCTCGGGGATTCCGGTCCAGGAGCGCTGGTCCCTGGTGCGCCAGGGGCGGGTGGACGAAGCGGTGGATCTGGCCCTGGCCTATACCCCTTTTCCTGCGGCGGTTTGTGGTTATCTTTGCCCGAATCTGTGCATGGCGGCCTGCACCAAGCGCTCCGCCCTGATGATGCCGGTGGACGTCACCCAACTCGGCAAGGCCAGCATCCAGGCCCGTACACCGGAGCTGCCGCCCCCCAGCGGACGGCGCATCGCGGTGATCGGCGGCGGTGCGGCCGGGATCTCGGTGGCCTGGCAACTGCGGCGTGCCGGGCATGAGGCCACGGTTTTCGATATGGCCGAGCGCCTGGGCGGCAAGATGTCGGCCGTGATTCCCGAAAGCCGGATTCCGGCAGATGTGCTGGACGCCGAACTCGAACGGGTGCGGGCGGTGATTCCCCACGTCCATTTGCAGCAGGCGCTGACGCCGGCCGACGTGGAACAGCTTGAGGCGGACTACGATTTTGTCGTGGTCGCCGTGGGGGCCAACCGCCCGCGCAGCCTGCCGATTTCCGGGGCCGAGCGAATGATCACGGCCCTGGATTTTCTGGCGGCGGCCAAGACCGGCGCCGCCCATCCGGGAAAGCGGGTGGTGATCATCGGTGCGGGCAACGTGGGCTGCGACGTGGCCACCGAGGCCTACCGCCTCGGGGCCCGGGAGATCACCCTGATCGACGTGCAGGAGCCGGCCTCCTTCGGCAAGGAGCGCCAGGCGGCCGAAGCCATCGGGGCCCGCTTCCGCTGGCCCCTGTTTACCCGCGAGATCACCGGCGAAGGCCTGGTGACCCGCGATGGAGAGGTCCTGCCAGCCGACACGGTGGTGATTTCCATCGGCGACAGTCCGGATCTTTCCTTTTTGCCCGAGACGGTGTCCCTGGCACGCGGCTTTGTCCAGGTGGACGCGCATTTTCAGACCAGCGACCCGAAGATCTTCGCCATCGGCGATGCGGTGCGCCCCGGACTGCTCACCGACGCCATCGGCGCCGGGCGCCGGGCCGCGGACGCCATCGGCCAGATTCTGGACGGCCGGCGGCCGCGCAGCACGGCCCGGCAGATGATCGACAAGCAGCGCATGTCCCTGGCCTACTTCGATCCGCGGGTGGTGGCCTACGAGGACATGGCCCAGTGCGGGACCGAATGCGCCTCCTGCGGCAGTTGCCGGGATTGCGGCATCTGTGTCGCTGTTTGCCCCCAGAGCGCCATCCGGCGCGAGGACCTCGAAGAGGGCGCGTGGCGCTATGAGGTGGATCCCGAGCGGTGCATCGGCTGCGGGTTTTGTGCCGGTGCCTGCCCCTGCGGAATTTGGGATCTGGTGGAAAACGAGCCGTTGGGGTAAAGAGAGAATCTGAGATTTGAAATTCGAAATATGAAAGCTGGAAAATGAAAGCCCTTTTAGCCCTGGAAGACGGCCGGACCTTTGCCTGCCGCAGCTTTACCGGCCCCGGCGAGGCCTACGGAGAGGTGGTGTTCAACACCGGTATGAGTGGATACCAGGAAATCCTCACCGATCCGTCCTACTGCGGCCAGATGGTGACCATGACCTACCCGCTGATCGGCAACTACGGGGTCAACCCCGAGGATGTCGAATCGCGCCGCATTCAGGTGGCGGCCTTCCTGGTGCGCGAGTATCAGCACCACCCGAGCAACTGGCGCGCCGCGCAGAGCCTGGCCGATTACCTGGCCGGCCAGGGGATCCTGGGCCTTGAAGCCCTGGACACCCGGGCTCTGACGCGCCATATCCGCAACCGCGGCGCCATGCGGGCCGTGGTCTCGACCCAGGACCTGGATCCGGAGTCCCTCGCGGCCCGGGCCCGGGCCGTAGCCAGCATGGTGGGCCAGGACCTGGCCAGGGTGGTGACCACCAGTGCCGCCTACCGCTGGGAAGACGGGCGGGTCATCCCCCTGGGCGTGGACGCCCCCATTCTCGACCGGCGGATCTGGCGCCACCGCGGGAGCCGGCCGGCGGTGGTGGCCTTCGATTTCGGCATCAAACACAATATCCTGCGCTGCCTGGAGCACGAGGGATTTGAAATCATCGTGGTGCCGGCCACCACCGATGCCACGACGGTAAAGGCCATGGACCCGGACGGGATCTTTCTTTCCAACGGGCCCGGCGATCCCGAGCCGGTGGATTATGCCGTGGAGACCATCCGGGCGCTGATCGGTTACCGGCCCATATTCGGGATCTGCCTGGGCCACCAGCTGCTCGGCTTGGCCCTGGGCGGGCGCACCTACAAGCTCAAGTTCGGCCACCGGGGCATCAACCAGCCGGTGAAGAACCTGCTCACCGGGAGAATCGAGATCACCAGCCAGAACCACGGGTTTGCCGTGGACCTGGAGAGCCTGGCGGGCAAACCGGTAGAGCTGACCCATATCAACCTCAACGACAACACCCTCGAAGGGTTCCGGCATCTCGAATATCCGTTGATCGCCATCCAGTACCACCCCGAGGCCGGCCCGGGGCCCCACGACGCCCATTACCTGTTTGCCGAATTCAAGGCCTTGATCGAGGGGCGGAATCTTTCAACGAGCGATCAGGGGCCACCAAGTTGAGTTCGATTCAAATGAGGGTTCCCGTATTTTTAATCGCTTCTGCAAATCCCGTATCGGGTCCGGCCGAAACCGCATCTGACGGAACATAATGAAATCATGCCCAAACGAACCGATATCCACAAGATCCTGATCATCGGGGCCGGACCGATCATCATCAGCCAGGCCTGCGAGTTCGACTATTCCGGCACCCAGGCCTGCAAGGCGCTGCGCGAGGAAGGCTACGAGGTGGTGCTGGTCAACTCCAACCCGGCCACCATCATGACCGACCCGGAAATGGCAGACCGGACCTACATCGAGCCGGTCACGGCCCAGGCGGTGAGCCTGATCATCGAAAAAGAGCGCCCCGACGCCCTGCTGCCGACCCTGGGCGGGCAGACCGGACTCAACACGGCGGTGGAAGTCGCCCGGATGGGGGTCCTCGAAAAATTCGGGGTCGAGCTGATCGGGGCTTCCATCGAGGCCATCGAAAAGGCCGAGGACCGCGACCGCTTCCGCCAGTCCATGGCCCGCATCGGGCTGCGGATCCCGCGCAGCGGCATCGCCACAAACATGGACGAGGCCCACCGGATCGCCGGTGAAATCGGCTATCCGATCATCGTGCGGCCCAGCTACACCCTGGGTGGCACCGGCGGCGGGGTGGCTTACAACCCCGAGGACCTGGACCTGTGGGCCAAGGCCGGGATCGACGCCAGCATGATCCACCAGGTGATGCTGGAAGAGTCGGTGCTCGGGTGGAAGGAATACGAACTGGAGGTGATGCGCGACCGCAACGATAACGTGTGCATCATCTGCTCCATCGAGAACCTCGATCCCATGGGGGTCCACACGGGCGACTCGATCACCGTGGCCCCGGCCCAGACCCTCACCGACCGCGAATACCAGGTCATGCGCGACGCCTCCATCGCCATCATGCGCGAAATCGGGGTGGACACCGGCGGCTCCAACGTCCAGTTCGCCATCCACCCGGGCACCGGCGAGATGGTGGTGGTGGAGATGAACCCGCGCGTCTCGCGCTCCTCGGCCCTGGCCTCCAAGGCCACGGGCTACCCCATCGCCAAGATCGCCGCCAAGCTGGCCGTGGGCTACACCCTCGACGAGATCAAGAACGATATCACCGGCGAGACCATGGCGGCCTTCGAGCCGACTCTGGACTATTGCGTGGTCAAGATCCCGCGCTGGACCTTCGAGAAGTTTCCCGAAACCGAGGACCTGCTCACCACGGCGATGCGCTCGGTGGGTGAGACCATGGCCATCGGCCGCACCTTCAAGGAGGCGCTGCAAAAGGGGCTGCGCTCGCTGGAGATCGGGCGTTTCGGGCTGGGCGCCGACGGCCGCGACGGGATGGAACGCGGTGCCCGGGCCGATACCGAACTGACCCGGGCCGAGATCGAGCAGAAGCTGGCCGTACCAAACAGCCAGCGGATCTTCTACCTGCGCCAGGCCCTGCTGCATCAGATTTCCATCGAGACGATCCACCGCCTGACCGGCATCGATCCGTGGTTCCTGTACCAGATCCAGCAGATCGTGGACTGCGAGCAGCGCTTGCGCGGCGCTGAGGCCGAACTGGCCTATCAACCCCTGCGGCGGGCCAAGCGGATGGGCTTTTCCGACGTGCAGATCGCCCACCTGACCGGCAGCAGCGAAGATGCGGTCGCAGCCCGGCGCAAGCAGCTGGGGATCCGGCCGGTCTACAAGCTGGTGGACACCTGCGCGGCGGAATTTCGCGCCGTGACCCCTTACTACTACTCCACCTACGAGGAAGAAGACGAGGCGCGGGTCACGGACCGGAAAAAGGTGATGATCCTCGGCGGGGGGCCGAACCGCATCGGCCAGGGGATCGAGTTCGACTACTGCTGCGTGCACGCCTCCTTCGCTCTGCGCGAGATGGGCGTCGAGAGCATCATGGTCAACTCCAACCCCGAGACGGTCAGCACGGACTACGACACCAGCGACAAGCTCTACTTCGAGCCGCTGACCAAGGAGGATGTGCTGCACATCGTGGAAACCGAAAAGCCGATGGGCATCATCGTGCAGTTCGGCGGCCAGACCCCCCTCAACCTGGCCGTGCCCCTGGCCCGGGCCGGGGTGCCGATCCTCGGCACCCAGCCCGAGAGCATCGACCGGGCCGAGGATCGGGAGCTGTTCCAGGCCATGCTGAACAAGCTCGGGCTCAAGCAGCCGCCCAACGGGACGGCCATGGGGATCGCCGATGCGGCTGCGGTGGCCGAACGGATCGGCTACCCGGTGATCGTGCGCCCCTCATACGTTCTCGGGGGGCGGGCCATGAAGATCGTCTACGACCGGATCGATCTGGAAAACTTCACCCGCCTGGCCCTCCAGGCCTCTCCGGAACATCCGGTGCTGATCGACAAGTTTCTCGAAGACGCGGTGGAGCTGGACGTGGATGCGATCTGCGACGGCCGGATGACGATCATCGGCGGGATCATGGAGCACATCGAGGAGGCCGGGGTCCACTCGGGCGACTCGGCCTGCGTGCTTCCGCCCTACAGTATCGACGCCGGACTGATCGAGGAAGTGGCCGCCGCCACCCGGGCCATGGCCATGGAGCTGGGCGTGGTGGGGCTGATGAACGTGCAGTACGCCATCAAGGGCCACCAGCTTTACGTGCTGGAGGTCAATCCGCGGGCCTCGCGCACCGTACCCTTTGTTTCCAAGGCCACCGGGGTGCCGCTGGCCAAGCTGGCCACCCGGGTGATGCTGGGCCAGACCCTGGACGAGCTGGGCCTGACCAGCGAGCGGATCCCGGCCCATGTCTCGGTCAAGGAGGCCGTGCTGCCCTTCGACCGTTTTCCGGGGGCCGATACCCTGCTCGGTCCTGAAATGAAGTCCACCGGCGAGGTGATGGGCATTGACACCTACTTCGGCAGCGCCTATGCCAAGGCCCAGCTCGGGGCCGGCCAGCGGCTGCCCCTTGCCGGAACGGTATTTTTATCTGTTGAAGACCGCCACAAGCCGGCCCTGCTTTCCGTGGCGCGCCAGTTTGCCGAATGCGGCTTTGCCATCGTGGCCACCCGGGGCACCAGCGATTTTTTGGCGGCCGAGGGGATTGCCAACCGTCCGATCAACAAGGTGTCGCTGGGCCGGCCCCACGTGGTGGACGCCATCAAGAACCAGGAGATCCACCTGGTGATCAACACCGGCGGCGGCCGGCGCGAAGAGACCCAGCGCGACGGATTCGAGATCCGGCGGGCGGCCATCAAGTACCGCATCCCGTACGCCACCACCATGGCCGGGGCCAGGGCCATGGCAAGAGGGATCGCCGCCATGCAAAAGCGGGAGCTGGGGGTACAGCCGTTGCAGGCGTACCTGAAGCCGGAAGAGGCTTCTTCTGCTTTTCAGACAGGAAACGACGGTCAATAAATGGGGCGGGATGAGATGACGGATCGGCCCGCACCGAATGCCTTTATCAGGAGCATACGTGATGATCACTGACCAAGGAACACGACCCGAGCTTCCGGTTTCCACTTTCGACCCGCGCCCGCGCGAAGCCTGCGGGGTTTTCGGGATTTACGGACATCCCGAGGCGGCCCAGATCACCTATTTCGGCCTCTACGCCTTGCAGCACCGGGGCCAGGAGAGCACCGGCATCGCGGTCCACCGCGACCGGCGCATCCACGCCCACAAGGGGATGGGGCTGGTGCCCGAAGTCTTCGACCAAACCCACCTGGCCGAGCTGGGCGGGGGCAGCGCCATCGGCCACGTGCGCTACTCGACCACCGGCGGGTCGATCCTGGCCAATGCCCAGCCCCTGGTGGTGCAGCACCGGGGCAAGTTCTACGCCGTGGCCCACAACGGGAATCTGGTCAACGCCCATATCCTGCGGGCCGAGCTGGAAGAGTGCGGTTCGATCTTCCAGACCACCATGGACAGCGAGATCTTTTTGCACCTGCTGGTCAAGAACCTGAAGAAGGGCCTGGATCAGGCCCTGGTGGAGATCGTTTCCCAACTGCGCGGGGCTTACAGCATGGTGGCGCTTACCAGCCGCGGCGAGGTGGTGGGGATCCGGGATCCCAACGGGTTCCGGCCCCTTTGCCTGGGCCGGCTCAACAGCCACTGGGTCCTGGCCAGCGAGAGCTGCGCCCTGGACCTGATCCAGGCCGAGCACATCCGCGAACTCGACCCGGGCGAGATCCTGATCATCGACGAGAACGGGCCGCGCAGCATCCACACCCCGGCCGCCGATTCCGAGAGCCTGTGCATCTTCGAGTACATCTACTTCGCCCGGCCCGACAGCACGATCCGCGGCCGCAACGTCTACATGATGCGCAAGGCCTTCGGCCGCCGCCTGGCCGAAGAGAGCCATGTGGACGCCGACCTGGTCATGCCTTTTCCCGATTCGGGCAGCTACGCGGCCATCGGCTATTCAGAGGCCTCCGGGATCCCCTTCGAGATGGGCATGATCCGCAACCACTACATCGGGCGCACCTTCATCCAGCCGACCCAGTCCATGCGCGACTTCGGGGTGCGGGTCAAGCTCAATCCGGTCAAGGAGCTGCTCAAGGGCAAGGACATCATCATCATCGAAGATTCCATCATCCGCGGCACCACGGCCCGCACCCGGGTCAAGGCCCTGCGCGAGCTGGGCGTCAAGCGGGTCCACATGCGCGTAAGCTGCCCGCCGCACCGTTTTCCCTGCCACTACGGCATCGATTTTTCCACCCGCGGCGAGCTGATCGCCGCCAGCAAGAAGGTGGAGGAACTGAGGGACTTTCTGGGCCTCGATTCCCTCCACTACCTGAGCATCGAGGGGATGATGGCGGCCACCGGCGTCGCCGATCCCGAGCAGGTCTTTTGCAAGGCCTGTTTCAACGGCTGCTACCCGGTGGACTTCGACGACACCCTGGCCAAGGACTGCCTGGAGATCGTGGATTAGCTCCGGCGGTCAGGGGCGTGGCTGGCGCATAGCGCAGGGTTGAAACCCTGGTCTGGCGGCCCTGCGCGCAACCGGGAACCGGGAGCGATTCCATGCAGCTGCTGCACCTGTCGGACTTGCACGTCTCCGCCCGGGACGGTTTCGACCGCCGGGTGGTCCTGGACCCCCTGCTCGTACGGGTGAAAAAGGATTGCCGGGGCGGCCTCAAGCCGGATGCCGTCGTAATCACCGGGGATCTGGCCTTCAGCGGGGCCGCTGAGGAGTATGCCGCCGCCAAGCCTTTTCTGGACGACCTGGCAGAGGCGGCCGGGGTGGCGCCCCAACGGCTTTTCATCGTGCCGGGCAACCACGACGTCAACCGCTCGGCCTATCGCCCGTCGGACGTTCCCGCCTATCCTTCCATGCGGGCCCTCAACGCCGAGCTGGAAAACCCGGATTACCGGTCGGACCTTTTCAGGGGCCTTTCGGCCTATTTCGAGTTCATCGAAACCCATTATCCCCACCTGGCGCCGCTTAACGGGCGGCTGGTGCCGTTTGCGGCGCGCATCGTGGCGGAGGACGGCCGGGCCGTCGGGCTGGTGGGCCTCAACTCGGCCTGGATGTGCCGCCGGTCCACGGACGAAAAGACCATCGCCGTCGGCGAGTTCCAGCTCCGGGAGGCGGTGGACGCATTAAGAGGGCAGGGTGCGTGCGACCTGGTGGTCTACGCCTGCCACCATCCGCCCGAATGGCTCATGCCCGGGGACCGCAAGATCCTCAAAGGCTGCATCGATGAGGCCGTGCTCCTCTGCGGGCACCTGCACGAGGCCGAAGGCGGCTACTACCAGGAACACGCGGCCCGTTTCTGGGTGCTCCAGGCCGGGGCCGCCTACCTGGGGACCGATTCGAACATCCCCTGCCGCTACCAGCATCTTTCCATCGACCTTTCTGGCGGGCGCCTGGCCGTCGATTTCCGGGCCTTCCATGCCGAGCGGCGCATCTGGACCGTGGATGCGGGCAGCGGTGAAGACGGGCGTTTCACTCTCTCGTTGCGCCAGCCCGATCCGATCCCGGCCAAAAGCCCGGACCCCGCGCCCCAAGCCGTGGTCCCCGAAAGATATTGCGACTGGGTCGCCGGCGCTTGCGGCAGCATGGAGGCCGATAAACTTCACGGCAAGGGCAAAGCCTTCCCGCTGCAACTGCCCGAGATTTTCATCCCCCTGTATGCCGACGATCCGGAGCTGGCTCACAGCCGGCCGGGCCGGGGCGGGGACCCCGCTGCGCTGGTTGAAAAGCAGCGGCCGGTGGACATCGCGGCCTTCATCGCCAGATATCCGGCCCTGCTGATCGAGGGGCAGGCCGGCTCGGGCAAGACCACCCTGCTCAAGCACGTGGCCTGCGCCCTGTCGGGACTGGACGAGGCGGGTCCGGTCCCCGAGGGGCTCGATGGCTACCTGCCGGTGGTGATCTTTCTAAAAGACATCGAAACCTTTTTCCGGGACCCGTCCGGCGGGCCGGCCTCGGGCCGGGAGGCCCTGGCCTGGTATTTCGAGCGCAAGCTGGACAACCTGCTGAGTTTTTCGGACCTGGAGCCGTGGCTGGCCCAGGGGCGGGTGCTGTTTCTGGTGGACGGCCTGGACGAGATCGCCCCGGGCCGCCGCGACACCGTGGTCGAGACCCTGGCCAACCTGGTGCTGCGCGGGCCGGGCAACCGCATCGTGCTGGCCGGCCGGCCCCACGGCCTGGAAGGGGTGGTGCTGCGGCGCTACGGGTCCTGCCGGGTGCGCATCAACACACTGAATCCGCACCAGATCCGGCTCTTTATCGAAAAGTGGTTCGCCTATCTCTACCCAGGCCCGTACGGCCCCGGCCGAAAGAACGCCGAGGCCATGATCGCCGACATCCGCGTCCACCCGGCCACCCATGCCCTGACCGACAACCCGCTGATGCTCACCGCGGTGTGCATCCTCTACCACGACGACAAGGCCTTGCCTGACCAGCGGGCCGAACTCTACCAGAAGTTCGTCGACAATATGCTCTACCGCCGCTTTGCCGAAGATCCCCAGCAGGTGCGCGATTTTCTGGCGGCCCTGGCCTTCCGGATGCACGCCGAAAGGGTGCGGGCCGTGGACCGGGTGGTGGTGCTGGAGGTGATGCGGGCCTTCTATGCGCCCAAAGAAGACGAAAAAAAGCATGCCTACCATCGCCGCCTGGAAGCCATCTTCGACGAGATGGAGCCGCGCTGCGGCCTGCTGCGCCCGGACAAGGGGCAGTTCGGCTTCTGGCACCTGACCTTCCAGGAGTTCCTGGCCGCGGACCATCTGCGGGACAACGCTTCGGATTTCGTCGCAGCGGTGGAACCATACTGGAGCGATGAGTGGTACCGGGAAGTGGTGGAACTCTACATCGGATCCCTGAGCCTGCAGAACAAAAAGGTGGCCAACGACGTGGTCCTGGCCGGGGCGCTTGGCCGGGACGCGCCGCCTTTTGTCCGCTGGCGCCTGGCCGGCCAGGCCCTGGTGGACATCCCGGCCAACCGCCGGCTCCAGCCGGGCCTGGAGGCGGTGCGGCAGCGCCTGCTGGAGATCGTTGCCGCCGGGGCCGAGCCAACGGTCCTGGCCGATGCCGGCGAGATCCTGGGCCGCCTCGGGGATCCGCGCCGGGACCTGCGGGACTTCGTGCCTGTCGAGGGCAGCACATACAAGTTCAAGGAGCGTGGCGAAACCAAGGTGGCGGCTTTTGCCATCGGCAGGTATCCCGTGACCAACGCCTGGTATGCCGAGTTCATGGCGGCCGGCGGTTATGAAGAGGAACGGTACTGGTCGGTGGAAGGCCGCAAATGGCTCAAACATACCGGTACCCGGCATCCGCGCTATTGGCACGACCGCAAGTGGAACTGCCCCAACGCGCCGGTGGTAGGGGTCTGCTGGTACGAGGCGGACGCTTTTTGCCGCTGGCTGACGGAAACCCGCGGCGACGGTGTGTATCGGCTGCCAGACGAGGACCAGTGGGAGGCGGCGGCGGCCGGCAGGGAGGGCCGGGAATACCCCTGGGGTGGGAAGTGGCAGGACGGCATCTGCAACACCGAAGAAAGCAAGATCGGCCGGACCTCGGCCGTGGGAATCTTCCGGGGTTCGGATACCCCACAGGGAGTGGGCGACATTGCCGGCAACGTGTGGGAATGGACGTGTTCGGATTACTTCGACGATAAGTCCCGGGAAGACTTTCGCTTCGATCCGGAGATGCAGGTGTTATGGGATCGTGCGGTTTCCGGAGGCGATGAAGAGGCAAAAGAGGAGTTTGTAAAACGTTTGAATGAAAAGGAGCGGGAGCTGCCGTCGCTGCGGGGCGGCTCGTGGGACGGCCCGCTTAACGTCGCCCGCTGTGCGGCCCGCGGCAGGGGCGACCCGGGGGCCCGTAACGGCGTCGTGGGTTTTCGTTGCGCCAGGACCTGACCCTCTTTTCTTTTTCCCTTTTACCCTTTGCCAGGCGGGGCGACTGGAAGAGAGCCCACCGGCGCCGTCAACCTGTTTTTTCTATCCATCGGTCAACGCTCCGAGCCAGCCGGCGGCCGCACGGGCGGTCCCGGCACAGCGACAGGCGCGCACTGTCTGAAGACCATAGGGCGCGTTGCCGCGACACGGCGAGTTCGCTCGATTCTTCGTTTGGGTTGAATGACCGCGATAAACCACGGCCTTGTGTCAAAACGGCCGGATCCAGTGTCGCGGCTTACGCGGCCTCCGCGAGGATCACCCCCGGGTCGCCTCCTGCGAGCGCGTTATTCTGGCGGGGTTTAGACTATTTTCCGGGCGTTCCG
The DNA here is from genome assembly GCA_963668645.2 of Desulfobacterales bacterium. GTDB lineage: Bacteria > Desulfobacterota > Desulfobacteria > Desulfobacterales > UBA2174 > UBA2174. Next base: position 147,744 of record CAXXWC010000010.1, on the reverse strand, counting down.
GCTATCTGTATCCACCGTTCAAAACGCGGTGGGGCGTCTCCGGCTCAAGCCACCCCAGGCCCCATCATCGACAGCGCGAAAATCGCCAGGTTGCCCAGGACATGGATCGTCACGGGGGCTGCCAGGCTGCCGCTTTTTTCCCGGGCCAGGGCGAACACGAACCCTCCGATGGCCTGGACCACCGGGAATCCGGGGCCTGTGTGGGCCGCTGCAAAAAGGACCGTGGAAGCGGTGATGGCCGCGACGGCGCCCCAACGGCGCAGGGCACTGTACAAAATCCCCCGAAAAAAGATTTCTTCCGCCATGGGTGAGACGATGCCCGCCACCAGGAGAAAGACCGCCGCCTCGGCGGGAACCGGCGGGATAGGAACGCGAATCAGGGCAATCCCGTCGATGTCGAAAACGCCGCAGGCGATCCACCCGCCGCATCCGGCCGCCAGGCCGAAGGCCAGGGACCAGAGCGAGCCGGCCCGCAGGCCCGGGCCGAGAGACCCGGGCCGAAGGCCGACGGACTGCAAGCCGTATCCGGAAGCGCCGATCCAGGCGAGCAGGCCGAGAGCCTCCAGGGCCCGCAGTATTCCGAAGGCCGCCATGCGCCTGCCGGGGGCCGCCGGCAGCAGCGATGCCAGCGCCGCCTCGGCAACGACCACCGCCAGCAGGGGGAGCAATGCCGTTTTCAGCGGGAGGGGGCGGGCTGGGTCCATCCGAGTCTTCTCAAGGCGCTGTAGGCGTAGCGCTGGGTGTACCAATGGTTTTGGTTCTGAATCAGTCCCAGCAAGATGGGAACGGCTTTGCGGTTGCCTATCTTGCCCAACGCGTAGCAGGCCTGGCAGGCGATAATGGGATTTTCATCGTGCGCCATGTCCGCTGCCAGGGCAAATCCATTCGTTGAACGGGAACCGGCCAGGGCCCGGGCGAACCAGTAGCGTTCGGCCGGCCATGGGCTGCGGGCCGCCCGCTCTCCATCCGTATGGACGAGCGGATCGGTCCCCTGGCGCACGGCCTGGCGGAGCTGGAGAATCCGTTCTGCCAGGGTGTCTGCCGCGGCCCCGGCCCTGGGTGCGGCCATCATCGGGTAGAACAGGGCGCTGCCCACGGCCATGCAAACAAGGGCCGCAGCCCAGACGGCCCGGGGCCCGAGGAAAAGGCCCAGTGTCTTTTCAACCGCAGCGAAGAGGATCAGGTAGAGCAGGACCGGAAACCCCACCAAAATCCCTGCCAGGGTCAGACGGCGGAATGGGGCTTTGGTATCCACCGTTTTCGAAAAGCGTTCGCGCACCGGCTTGGGCGTGGCAAGGATTTCTTGCGGGGCCACCGTTATTCCCCGGCCGGCGGAATCCTGCCACCTCAGGGCGTTTGCTTCCGGCTTGACGGTAATCGCGGCCCCGGGCGAGCTTCCCACGGCAAGCATATCGGCGCCCCGCAGGGCATCGGCCAGGGCCTGGCGGCCCGGGGCAGTGTTGATCCCGCTCAGGTCGATGCCGATGAGGGTCCGGTGATTCAAGGGGGCGATCGCCTGAGCGGCGAAAAGGTTGTAATCGTAGTAAAAATTTGCGATCCCGACGCCGGCCGGGTTGGAAAAAAGCAGCCGGTCGCGGATGTCCACGAACAGGTTCCGGTCCATCCTGGTGAGCCAGATCCCGGTCAGCAGCAAAAGGGGGCCGATGACTATGACGATGCGCAAAAGAGCGTTTTTTTGCCGTGCCGCTGTGCGGTTCATAGCCAGACCGGGAAGCGCCACGGCGGCCATCACCGCCAGGGCATAAAGGGTGGCCCCAAGGTTCAGGCCATCGGTGTTGAGAAAAACGGCAAGACCTGCTGCCAATACGATCAGAAAGGCGCACCGTTTGGCCGGCGACAAGAAAAGATGCCGTGCCGCACCCAGGGCCGCCAGGGTGGCGAAGACAATGAGGCTTCCGGTGGACAAGGTCAGGAAAAGGCCCCCCATGAAACCGGGGCCCCAGCAAGGCAGTTGCGCCACCACCACGGGGCAGGGAACGGCCATGTACCCTTGGGCCATGATGGCGGTCATGGCCTGGTGCAAGGCGAGGTTGGCGTGGCGCACCAGACAGGTTGCCCCCGCCTGGGAGACGAGCAAGCCGAGGCCGGCCAAGAGACCCGCGCCGGCGCGAAGCTGCCGGCCGGCGCGGTTTGGCGGCGCGGATTTCCGGGGTGATCCGATCAAACGTTACGGCTTGTTGCGGCGGCGCTGAATCGCAAGGACCGCCACCAGTAGAATGAGCCCAAGGCCGCAGACCGGGGCCCAGCCGCCAGTGAGGCGTCCAGGCGCACCCGTCCATCGGCGTGCTTCTGCCAGGGCGCCTGTTCCGTTTCCGCCGGTCGCCGCAGCGATGAAACATCCGCCCCCACCGCCGCCGCCGGATGATGAATAGCCGCTGCTGCCGGCAAGCGCACTCATGGGGGCCGGCGGCGAGTCGAGGTCGACCGCGTATGCCGGCGCCGGTCCGATTATACCTGTTTTCATCAGCCGTTCAATCCGGTGGGCGGCTTCGGCCATCATCACCTTCTCCAACGAGAGCCGGGCGATCTGGCAGCTCGGGTCGAAGCGCAGGTAGACATTCTCCTTTTTGGCCAGGACCCAGAAGCCGCCGTGATGTGTCATCCGGTCTGTATCGGCGGTGTAGGCCCCGTTTTCCCAACTCCACAGACGCACGTCGATCCAGTCATTGTCCGGCGCCAGGGCCGATACCGACACCGGGGTGCCGTTGACGGGGTTGCCGTTGGCATCGCGTTCGATCACCAGGACGTCCGACCAGTAGTAGTGGCTGCCGTTGGGCGTGGCGATCATGTTCCACCCGTTGCCTGAGCCCGGGTTGTAGGCCAGGCGCAGTTCCACATTCTCGGCCAGGGTCACCGGCACCCCCTTGACCTCGGGCGCCAGATCGTTGCGGGACAGGAACCAGTAGGCCCGCCCCGGTTCGAGGGACAACCCGTCGCCCACCTCTTTGTAGGCCCCGGTCAGCGGATCGTAGGTCCCGATGCGGTACTTGTCCGGGGCGTAGACGATGCCCAGAGCTGCGGCGGCGTCTGCCGCGGTGGTCCAGATGGGAAAGGAGACCATCCGGAAGTCCGAGACCGTGGTGCCGGCTTTTACCACCACGGCGGTATCTGTGGCGGGCGTGCCGACGGTAAAGGTGTTTTCCTGGGACCAGGCGACGTTGCCGACGCTATCTTCATAGCCCACCTGCCAGGCATAGCGCATCCCCTCGACGAGACCCGAGACCTGGTGCCGGTCGAGGGGATCGGCACCGTTCGTGGCGGCAAAAGAAGGATCCAGGTCCGGCATGCCGTAAACGCAGTCGGCCCGGCGCACCTTCCAATGGCTCGCCGTCTGGGCGTCGCTGTCGGGATCGCTGAAGGCGGTGGCCGTCAGGGTTACCGACGTTGCACTCACCAGTTCCCCGTTTGCCGGGCTTGCCGCCGACGGCGTATCCGGCGCGCGGTTGGCCCTGCCCGCCGATTCATAGGCCCCCATGTCGAACCCGGCGTTGAGGGGCCGGGTGCGGCCGAGATAATCGTCTGTGACCGGGTCGCCGGCGTTCAGCGGGATGGCGTCGATGGCCGGTGAACCGTCGGCCAGGTCGAAGTCGCCGGCTTCAGGATCGGCGTAGAGCGGATCGAAGCCGATGTCGTTGGCGCCGGCGGCGGTGTTTTCGTATCCGATGAGGTTGTCCCATACCAGGTTGTAGTCGATCACCGGGGTGCCCGGCTGGTCGATGCGGTTGTCAATGCCGATGTCCCAGCCGGTGATGGCGTTGAATTTGATCACCGGGGCCGCGTCCAGACCGCTGGGCCGCACGTTGATGCTGATGCCCGGGCCGGTGCCGGCGGCCCCGTAAATCGTGTTGTGGTAGATCAGCGGGGATGCGGTTCCGCCGTTGCTGGCCTGGATGAAGATGCCGATGTCCGAGGCGCCGGCCGAAGTGATGACGTTGTTTTTGACGACCGGTGAAGTTGCCGTGCCCCAAGAAGAGACTGTCAGGCCGATGTCGTTGTCCGAAATGGTGTTGCGGGCCAGGACCGGGCTGCCGTCGGCCACCTCCATGCCGCCGTAGAGGCCGTAAACCCGGTTGTCCGCCAACGTGACAGCGCCTCCGGTCTGGTTGGCCAGAATGCCGCAGGCATACTGGGCCGCCGGGTCGTGCACCACACAGCCGCCCACGGTGCCGCTGGCGGCATATTCCACCTTGATGCCTGTCTGTTGAAATCCGGTCAGCTCCAGGTTGTCGATGGTTACCGATGGAGAGGTGCTCCAGAGGCCGTGGACCCATTCGGTGGCACCGGTCCCGTCGATGACCGGCATGCTGCCCAACTCGCCCAGGATGGCCACCTCGTTTTGGGTGATCTGCAATTGCCGGTCGGGTTCGCCGGCGGCGATGCTGTAGGTGCCCAGGCCCACGTTGAGGGTGTAGCTGCCGGCGTTTGCCTGGTTGATGCGCTCGACGGCGTAGTGCAGACTCTTCCAGGGGGTTGCGGCCGCCGTGCCGTGCAGGCTGTCGTCGGCGGCACCCGGGGCGTCGCAGTCCACATAATAGGTGCCCGGCACGACCGGAAACGAATCGGCGTCGGTCGGGTCCGTACCCTGGGCGATTTCGATGTTATCGCTCACCTGATCGCCGTCGCTGTCGGCAGCCAGAGGGCTGGTGCCGTATGTGTTGACCTCATCTCCGTCCGAGAGGGTATCCCCGTCCGTATCCGAATTGTTGGGATCTGCGCCGCTGTTGTACTCGTCGAGGTTTGAAAGGCCGTCGCTGTCCGGGTCGGCAGCGCTGTCGTCCACCAGCGGATCGAACCCGTTGGCAATCTCGTAGCCGTCCGGGATCCCGTCGGCGTCGGTGTCGGCGGCATTGGGGTTTGAGCCGGTCTGGTACTCATCGAGGTTTGAAAGGCCGTCGCTGTCCGGGTCGGCAGCGCTGTCGTCCACCAGCGGATCGAACCCGTTGGCAATCTCGTAGCCGTCCGGGATCCCGTCGCCGTCGGTGTCGGCGGCGTTGGGATTGGTGCCGGTCTGGTACTCGGTGAGGTTTGAAAGGCCGTCGCCGTCCGGGTCGGCACCGCTATCGTCGGCCAGCGGATCGAGCCCGCTGGCAATCTCGTAGCCGTCCGGGATCCCGTCGGCATCGGTGTCGGCGGCGTTGGGGTTTGTGCCGCTCTGGTACTCGGTGAGGTTTGAAAGGCCGTCGCCGTCCGGATCGGCACCGCTGTCGTCCACCTGCGGGTCTAGTCCATTGGCATTTTCATAGCTGTCCGGCATCTCGTCGCCGTCGGAATCCGCCTCGAAGGCCGCCGATTCATAGGCCCCCATGTCGAAGCCGGTGTTGAGTGGCCGGGTGCGGCCGAGATAATCGTCTGTGACCGGATCGCCGGCGTTCAGCGGGATGGCGTCGATGGCCGGAGAACCCGCGGCAAGATCGAAGTCTCCTGCTTCAGGATTTGCGTAGAGCGGATCGGAGCCGATGTCGTTGGTGCCGGCGGCGGTGTTTTCGTATCCGGTGAAGTTGTTCCATACCAGATTGTAATCGATCTCCGGTGTGCCCGGCTGGTCGATGCGGTTGTCAATGCCGATGTCCCAGCCGCTGATGGCGTTGAATTTGATTACCGGGGCCGCGTCCAGACCGCTGGGCCGCACGTTGATGCTGATGCCCGGGCCGGTGCCGGCGGCCCCGTAAATCGTGTTGTGGTAGATCAGCGGGGATGCGGTTCCGCCGTTGCTGGCCTGGATGAAGATACCGATGTCCGAGGCGCCGGCCGAAGTGATGACGTTGTTCTTGACGACCGGTGAAGTCGCCGTGCCCCATGAAGAGACCGTCAGGCCGATGTCGTTGTCCGAAATGGTGTTGCGGGCCAGGACCGGGCTGCCGTCGGCCACCTCCATGCCGCCATAGAGGCCGTAAACCCGGTTGCCCGCCAATGTCACGGAGGCTCCCACCCGGTTGGCCAGAATGCCGTAAGTATACTGGGCGCCAGGATCATGCACCGCACAGCCGCGCACGGCGCCGGCGCCGGCATTTTCCACCTTGATGCCGGTCTGTTGAAATCCGGTCAGCTCCAGGTTGTCGATGGTTACCGATGGAGAGGTGCTCCAGAGGCCGTGGATCCATTCGGTGGCACCGGTCCCGTCGATGACCGGCATGCTGCCCAACTCGCCCAGGATAACCACCTCGTTTTGGGTGATCTGCAATTGCCGGTCGGGTTCGCCGGCGGCGATGCTGTAAGTGCCCAGGCCCACGTTGAGGGTGTAGCTGCCCGCGCTTGCCTGGTTGATGCGCTCGACGGCGTAGTGCAGGCTCTTCCAGGGGGTTGCGGCCGCCGTGCCGTGCAGGCTGTCGTCGGCGGCACCCGGGGCGTCGCAGTCCACATAGTAGGTGCCCGGCGCCACCGGAAACGAGTCGGCGTCGTTGGGGTCGGTACCCTGGGCGATTTCGAGGTTGTCGGCCGTCTGGTCGCCGTCGCTGTCCGCGGCCACGGGGTTTGTGCCGTAGGTGTTGACTTCATCGCCGTCGGAAAGGGTATCCCCGTCGGTATCTGGATTGTTGGGATCCGTGCCGGCGTTGTATTCGGCCAGGTTGGAAAGGCCGTCGCCGTCCGGGTCGGCACCGCTGTCGTCCACCTGCGGGTCCAATCCATTGGCATTTTCATAGCTGTCCGGCATCCCGTCGCCGTCGGAATCCGCCTCGAAGGCCGCCGATTCATAGGCCCCCATGTCGTATCCGGTGTTGAGTGGCCGGGTGCGGCCGAGATAATCGTCTGTGACCGGATCGCCGGCGTTCAGCGGGATGGCGTCGATGGCCGGAGAACCCGCGGCAAGGTCGAAGTCGCCGGCGTCAGGATCGGCGTAGAGCGGATCGGCGGTGATGTCGTTGGCGCCGGCCTCGATGTTCTGGTAGCCGGTTTGGTTGTTCCACACGTCGTTGTATTCGAGAATCGGCGTGCCGGGATTGTAGGCATCGTTCACCACGCCGGTCCCCCAGTCGGTGACCAGGTTGAATCGGATCGTGGGGGAGCTGCCCGTGCCGATGAAGATTCCATGGGTGTAGTTGCCGTCGGTTACCGGAAGGCCGCCGTAGAAGGTGTTGTGATAAATCAACGGCGAGGCTTCGCCGGGGTCGCCGGCCTGGATCAGTATTCCCGTACTCGAAGTGGTAATGACGTTGTTTTCGATTAACGGGGAAGTCGCCAACTCCTGCCATGAAGAGACGATGAGCCCGTAGGTGTTGCCGGTGAGCGTATTGCGCGCAATGGTCGGGCTGCTGTCAGCAACCTCGATGCCGCCATACTGGCCGTAAACCCGGTTGCCCTCGACAGTTACCAGGTCGCCGGCTTCGTGGAGGACGATGCCGTGGGCGTATTCGTACGTCAGATCGTGGATGATGCAATCCCGGATGCTGCCGGTGCCGGTGGTATATTCCAGCTTGATGCCGATATCGAAGTCCCCGGTGACTTCCAGGTTCTCGATACTTATCGAGGATGCGCGGCTCCAGATTCCGTAGAGCCAGGCGCTCACGCCGGTACCGTCGATCAGGGGCAGGCTGCCGCTGGCACCGATGATCGAGAGGCCTGGCTGGGTGATTTGCAGCTCCCTGTCCGGCTCGCCGGCGGCGATACTGTAGGTGCCGAGCCCCACGTTGAGCGTATAGCTGCCGGCCGGTCCGGCGTTGATCCGGTCAATGGCAAAATGGATCGTTTGCCAGGGTGTATCAGGCGAAGTGCCGTGGTGGCCGTCGTCAGCGGCGTTGGGGGCGTCGATGTCCACATAGTATACGCCCGGGGATGCCGGAAAGGATCCGGCATCGTTGGGATCGGTCCCCTGGACGATTTCCAGGTTGTCGTCGACCGTATCACCGTCGCTGTCGGCCATCAGCGGATTGGTAAAATGGGTGTAGACTTCGTCCCCATCGGAGAGGGTGTCCCCGTCGCTGTCCGCCGTTAAAGGATCGGTTGCGTACGTGTTGACTTCCTCTCCGTCGCCAAGACCGTCGGAGTCCGAATCGGCGGCGTTCGGATCCGTTCCGCTATCCTGTTCGGCCAGGTTGGAAAGCCCGTCGCCGTCCGGGTCGTCCCCGCCGTCGTCGGCCAGCGGATCGAGCCCGTTGGTGATCTCGTAGCCGTCCGCCATCCCGTCGCCGTCGCTGTCGGCGTTGTTGGCCGCCGTGCCGGCCTGGTATTCGGCCAGGTTGGAAAGTCCGTCACCGTCCAGGTCGCCGTCGCTGTCATCGGTCGACGGATCGAGACCGTTGGCCGTCTCGTAGCTGCTCGGCATACCGTCGTGATCGCTGTCCGGATCTACGGTGAAAAGGCCCTGGGTCGTCGCCTTCTGCGGATCATCCAGAGGTTCTATCTTCAGCATACAATTGAACGAATTCGGCCCGGTGACGGTCCACTCGAAGCTGCCGTCGTTGGGCGTGGAGGCCATAATTTCTGTATAGGTTTTGCCGCCATCGCGGGAAAGAGAGATGACCACGTCGCCGGTGATGCCGGCCGTATTCCAGGCGATGGTCATCGGATCGCCCAATTCCCAATAGGATCCCTGCAGGGGTGAGGAGATGATCAAATGATCCAACGACTGCGACTGTCCGCCGCGCACCGCCCGGACATAGCTGTTGAACCCCCTGTCGCGTTCGGTGTCGTAGCCGCTGGTGAAGTAGATGCACCAGGCGTTTTCGGTTGCGCTGGCGTCGATGGTCGACGACCGGTAATGAGACCAGTTGGTGATCGGAAAAAAGGACATATCAATGGATGGGGAGGTGGTACGGGTTAAGTCGACGATGGCGTCCAGTTCCTTGATGGTCGGCAGCCGCCAGTCGCGGTAACCCAGATAGGCAGCGGTGTTCAAGCTCGCCACCCAGGAAAGCGAACCATTCATGGTGTATGCATCGTCTTTGTCGCCGGGTCCGCCGTCGTCCGTCTTTTGCTCCCACATCAGCCCGCTGGCTGCATCCGTGACGGTTCCATCGCCGTTAATGATCAACTCCCCCGATTCCCCGGCCGGACTGCCGCGTACTGCCCGGACATAGTAGCCGGCCGACTTATCGCTGCTGTTGGCGTAACCGGAAAGAAAATGCAGGAACCATGCGTTTTCGGTACCACCGGCGTGGGTAGTCGACGACCAGTAGTGGGCCGGCTGCGTGTTCGGGAAAAAGGTTGTATCGATACTCGGGTCATGGCGTCCGTAATTCACGATGCGGCGAAGCTCTTTTCGGGTCGGCAGGCGCCAGTCGGAATGCCCCCCGTAATTGGCGGCATTAAGCCCTGCGATGAAATCCTCGGTGTCCGTGCCCTCGCCCGGGCTGCCGGCAGCCCCGCCGTTGTTCGCCGGGTTGCTGTCGTACCAGGTGTAGGTGTTGTCCCCGTCGCCGGGATCCGCATAGTTCAGGATCCCGTCCCTGTTGTGCTTCACCTCCCAGATCAACCCGGTCACCGCGTCATAAACCATCGCCCATGCGGTTGCGCTGTCCGGCAGGTAGTTGCCGGCCGCGTCCATCTTCAGGTACTCGGGCGGATTGATCAGGTAATCGTTATCCTCACCGAAGACGGTGGTGTATGAGGTCGTCTGCCCAGTGTCCGGAATCCGGCCGGTCACCGGCGGCAGAATCCGGTGATCCGCGTTATTCAGTGGGCTGGTCTGATCTTGGCTCTCAAGCCCATCGGAAAATTTGTCTCCGTCGCTGTCGGCGTTGTTGGCCGCCGTGCCGGCTTGGTATTCGGCCAGGTTGGAAAGCCCGTCACCGTCCAGGTCGCCGGCGCTGTCATCGGTCGACGGATCGAGATCGTTGATGTTTTCGTAGCCGTCCGCCATCCCGTCGCCATCGCTGTCGAGGATGCCGGAAATCTGGGTGACGGCGGGGGTCGCGTCAATGTCGAGCTGTTCGAAGGTGCTCGCCCCTGTGCCGGTAATATGGGCCTGAACCTCTCCGGCCTGGTTGGGGGCATCGACTGTCACGCTGCCGCTGTCGGCGCCGGCGGCGATGGTGATGGTTTCCCCGTTGGACAGGTTTACCGCCAGCGCGGCCTGGGTAGGATTGTCAAGCGTGGCCGTGTAGGTGATCTGGCCGGCTTCGGGCGCCAGCGCCGGGGCGGACAGCTCTACGGTGGTCGTGTCGATGGTATCGGTGATCTGGGTGACCGCCGGGGTTGCGTCTATCACTATCTGGTCCTGGCCGTCGCTGGCAGCATCCGTGATATGGACCGAAACGTCTTCGGCATCGAGGTAGGGATCGTCCCCGGGGGCATCCACAGCCACGTTTCCGCTGGTGGTTCCGGCGGCGATGTCGATTGTGGCGCCGTTGGAAAGTGTTACGGTGAGATTGCCCTGGGGCGGGTCACTGGCAGTCGCCGTGTAGGTGATCTGGTCTCCTTCGGCAGTCGCGGTCCCGGCCGCCAGCGACACGGTGATCGTGCCGAGCTGGGAGCTTTCCCAGTCCCCGTCGATCTGTTTGGCGTTCATGAAACTGCGGATGGCATCATCGTCGGTATAGAGGCGGTTGTCGCGAAAATCGCTCCCGTTGTCCACCAGGGCCGTCAGGTTGGTGATCTCCAGCGGCACCGGACCGTCCAGCTGGTTGTTGTTGATATGAAGGTATTCCAGGTTTGCCAGGCTCTCCAGCTCGGCAGGGATGGGCCCTGTCAAAAAGTTGTACTGCAGATTGAGAGTATTGAGATGCGTCAGGTTCCCCAATTCAGCCGGAATGGCACCTGTGAGTTGATTATTGTCGAGATACAAACCGGTGAGAAGCGCCAAGCTTCCCAATGTGGTGGGGATACTTCCGGTGAGCGCGTTGTATGCCAGGTCCATGTCTTCTAGTCTTGCCAGGCTTCCCAGCTCCACGGGAATATCGCCGTCCAGTTGATTGGCTGCCAGCTCCAAGCGATGCAGATTGGAAAGGTTCCCCAGTTCTGCAGGGATACTGTCGCTGAGTTGATTGTAGGTCAGATCCAGATCCAAAAGGTTGGTAAGACCGCCCAGGGCGGCGGGTATACTCCCCTCGAGCTGGTTGCTTCTCAGGTAGAGGTATTGCAGACCCGCCAGGTTCCCGAGTTCCGGAGGGATGGTCCCGCTGATCTGGTTGTTGTTTAGAAACAATCCGGTCAGCGCCGCCATGTTTGCAAACTGGGCCGGGATCGATCCTGTCAACTGGTTCGCCACCAGGTAGAGCGATTGCAGATTCGTCAGGTTCCCCAATTCGGGTGGCAAGGTGCCGTCGAACTGGTTGAACGAGGCATAAAGCGATTGCAGGTTCAAGAGGTTGCCCAGTTCGGCGGGAATCGAACCGGAAAACTGGTTGGTGGACAAATCCATGTGCGTCAGGTTGACAAGGTTGCCGATCTGAGGTGGAACGGCACCGCTGATCTGGTTGGACTGCAAAAACAAGGATTCGAGGTATTTCAGATCGCCCAGCTCTGGCGGCAGCGGGCCGGTAAGATTGTTTTCGGAAAGGTCGATCTGGGTGACATGGCCGCCGCCATCGCAGGTGACCCCGTACCAGGTGCACTCCGAGCCGGCCTGGTCCATCCAGTTGGTGTTGTCTGTCCAGCCGGCCCCGCCCGTGGCGTTGTAAAGCGCGATCAGCGCCAGGCGCTCCGGCGTGTCCGCGGCCACCAGCGGATCGCTGCCGGCCGTGATTTCTTCATTGTCGGTATAGCCGTCGCCGTCGCTGTCGGCGTTGTTGGCCGCCGTGCCGGCCTGGTATTCGGCCAGATTGCTCAGACCGTCGCCGTCCAGGTCCGCTGCCCCGTCGTCCACGAACGGGTCGAGACCGTTGGCGATCTCGTAGTCGTCCCGCATCCCGTCGCCGTCCGTGTCGGCCTTGAACGGATCCGTGCCGGCATTGTACTCTTCCAGGTTGCTCAGACCGTCGCCGTCTGCGTCTTCGGCGCTGTCATCCACCAGCGGGTCCATCCAGTTGGCAATCTCATAATCGTCTGGAATTCCATCTCCATCCGTATCGGTTGAAAGCGGATCGGTGTTGTACGTATTGACCTCTTCTGCGTCTGTCAGGCTGTCGCCGTCGGTGTCGGAGGAGGTTGGATTGGTGCTGTTGGCGTATTCATCGATATCCGCCAGAGCGTCCGAATCGAAGTCGGTGGCGGCACCGGCGGTCGCAGTGTTGCCGAACCACTGGATCTCCCAGTTGTCGTCCATCCCGTCGCCGTCTGTGTCCACCAGACTCAACGCCATGAAGTGGGGCTCTTCGCTGTCGGATGCCACGTCCGTACTGAAAACGTTGTCTACATCCTCTGTGGTCGGATCCTCGCGCAGCGCAAAGATTCGATAGCTGTAGGTGCCCTTGTCGGCCAGCACGCCGTCCGGCACCTGGTAGTAACTTTGAGTCATCGGTTCGCTTTTGTGAATTTCTTCATAATCTTTCTTGATTTCGACAACATAGGCGGCGGCCCCGGGAACGTCGGTCCAGTCGATGGCCGTGCCGGTGACCGGTGCCACCCCGTCTGGCTGGGGCCACAGGGGGGTGACCGCTTCCGGCAGCGGATCGACCGTCAGGGTGTCGGTGACCGTTGCCGAGTTGCCGTCAAAATCGGTGACCGTGAAAGTGTAGACGCCTTGCTGGATTTCGGCCGGATCGGCGAAAACGATCACCTGTGCCTGGTAATCGCCGGCGGTGGTCCCGGTGACGTCATCCAACGACAACTCGCGGGTGGTGATGCCGTCCGGGTAGGTCACCGTCACCGTCTTGATGTTTTCCGGCACCCCGTCGGGGTCGGTGACGTCGGCATCCAGCAAGAGCACATAGATCGCCCCGTCAAGGAAGGGGACGTTCATGACCTGCACACAGGCCCCTGCATCGCCCAGATCGATGGTTGGCGGGCTTGTGCCGCCGGCCCGGGCACTGGTCATGAAATCGGGATAGTCGTAGCTGTCGAAAGGGCTCTCGGACAGGTTGTCGATATTTTCTTCAAGAAATTCCCTCTGGGATTGAATCTTGTAGCGGTAAAAGGCGCCGTCTTCGAGAAAGCCGGGGGGCAGGGCCAGAAAATTGTCGGTCGTGTTGAAATCGTATCGATTCGAGTACTTGTCAAAGATGCGAACCCTGTAGAAAGCGGCCCCGGGCACCGCATCCCAGGAGAAGTTTACCCCGGTGCTGTCCAAGGGCGTGTTCAAGGACGGATTGGGACCGAGGGAAGCGGCGGGCGGAAATCCGATGGGATTTGCCGCCAAGACCTCCGTCACTCTGTTCGTGTTTCCGTCCCAGTCTTCCACGATGAATGTGTAGGTGGCGTTTGAAGGCCCATGAAAGGTCTCGCACCAGTATATACCGCTGGTGGTGTCGCCCCCCCGGTTCGGATCATAATAGAGGTGTTCCTCCTGGGCCGTCCCGTCGTTCCAGGTCACCTTGACGGACTTGATGTTGCCCGGCACCCCCTGGGCGTCGTGCACCTTGACCCAGAAGCTGAGCGAGGTGCCGTAAAGTTCCCGGGTGTTGGAAAACACCCCGTGGTAGTTCAGATCGATGAAAGGGGTGCTGGCGCCGGACTGTCCGGTGTAAAATACAAAATAATCTTCAGGGTTTGCCGGCGTTCGGGCCCAGTTGTCCATCTCCAGGCCATTGTGGCCGTCCCGGGCCTCCACCCGGAATCGATAAGTACTGTCGGTCTCCAGGACCCCGGGCGGCACGGTGCAGGTCGTATCGGCGGTAATCCCGTTCCAAACCACCGTCGTTGCATTGTTCTGATATATTCTGACCCGGTAATGGCTGGTGTTGGGGCTGGCGGACGGATCCCAGGTGAAGGTCGGGGTGGTGGTGACGGTTGGAGGGGCCGGCGCGGCATCCAGCGATTGCCCTTCAATCCGGATGGAGGCCTGGGCCACCGGCTCGACCGGGCTGACGGTCAGGTTGTCGGTAAAGCTCGACGAATTGCCGCTCGTGTCGGTGACCGTAAACAGATAATCTCCGGCAAAATCGGCGATCTCGGCGTCTCCGGTATAGATAAAATCGCTTTCGTAATAAGCAGCCCGGTAGCGGTTCAGTCCGGCATCCCAATCCAGACCCTGGTAAAAACGGAGCATCAGCTCCATTCCCGCCGCCGGGGACCCGGCCGGCGTGGCCACCTTGACCTGATGGGTGGTGCCGCCCTCGGGGATTCCCTCGTTATCGACCACCTTCATCCAGAAGTAGAGCACCGGATCGGAGTCCGGCCTCGAATAGGTGATCGCCCCCAGGGTGTCGTCGGTGATGAACGGCGGCTGGGCATATGCGGGAAAGGCCGCGGCCATGGTGAACTTGCGCCATTCGGTGTCATGGCGGTTCTCGGTGGCTTTGTAGCTGTCCGCATCGGTGACGCGCACCCGCCACCAGTAGGTGGCACCCGGCGTCAGGGTGGGAATCGTCACGGGATAGCCGGGGTTGGCGTCAGCATCCAGGGTGAAATGGAACATGTCCGGGTGGCGCTGGGTGGCGAACACCCGCTCGCCCGCATTACCGTTGTTGTCGTCGGCGATTTCAAAGCGGTAGTAAAGCGGCGTTTCGGTGTACCAGGCCAGCGGCTGCCAGGAGAAGGTCGGCCTGGGCCGGTAGATCGTGCTGTCGGCCAGCGGGTAGAGACTGCCGTTGTAGGGCACCGGCAGGTCGCGGATGACGGTCTGGGTATCGGTGTCGGCGGACTCGGTTTGCCCGGCGGTGACGGTAAAGGTGTAAGTGCCCAGAGCCGGAGCGCCCTGGGTTTGGCAGTAAAATTCGTTGAATTGAGAATAATAGGTAAAGTCGGCCTTGGTCAGACCGAGATCCACGGGCTGGCCGGTTCCGTTATCGTAGGTTACGGAGATCTGGCCGATGTCATCCGGCAAGTTCCCGCTGAAATTGATCATTTCAACGTCAAAAACGGTATAGTCATTTCCATCCGCCCCGATCCGATGCATCACGGAGCCGTTGAAGGTCAACGCTTCGCCCACTGCAAAAAGATTTCCACCCCAAAAGGTGGGCGCGATCAAACCACAGACGACCATCAAGACCAGCAGGATGCTTCTCAAACCGTAGCCCGCAGAAGAAGAGTGGCGTGACATAGGAAGACTCCCTGAAAGAGTGCTTGGCCTGAAGTCCGATCCTTCGGATTCAGGGCGATGGACGGTCAAAAGGACCGCAGCAGCGCTCCAACCCTACTTTGGCGGCAACGGAAAATCAGGCAATCGCGTCACCACGTTCTCCTCCTGGACTTCTTTGAGGCTGTTGTCCTGGGTTTCCTGGATGCTGCTGATCTGTTCCTGGCGATCGCTGTCGAAGGTCTCAATGCCGGGCGTTTCGGTCTGCGTGAGGATCGCCTCGGGGATCTCCTCGGGCGGGATCAACGCCGTCTCTTCGACCAGGGTCGCCTGGCGATAACTTGTCGTGCCGGTTTGCGCTTCAGTCACGTTGCTTTCTGCAGCCGTGCCGGAGGCGGTCGCTGCAAGTTCGGGCTCGATCACGGTGTCGGTCCGGACCCGGATTTGGCTCTCTGACACGCTGGTGTCTGTTTTCGTCTCGGTTGCGGTACTGTCAGCGACGGCACTGGCCGATGCGGTCTCTTTTTCACTCTCGACGTCCTGTTGCCCGTTTGGCACGTCCGTGACGATGTCGGCGGCCTCTTGCTGCGTAATCGGTTCGGGCAGCGTGGGCGGGGTGGTGGTTTCCACCATAGAGCGCTGGAACGATGCCATCATGACAGGCGGCCGTTCGGGCAGAAGCTTGTTGAAGACCTCCAGGAGTGTATCTTCCAGGGTGGTGACCTGGGTGATGGTCTGGGTTGCTGTCACGATGAAGTCGGAACCGCGGACCCCCAATATAGCGGTGGGCGTCATCACGCGCACCTCGGACCGCTTGAAGTCGGCCAGCTTGGTGATCCAAAAACGGGCTTTCCCGATCGCCAGATTAAAGAAGGAAGAGCGATCCTTGTCTCTGGCGCTGAAAACGCTTCTGGTCAGTTTCAGGCGGGTCCGGGCGGCCAGGCTCAGACGGCTTCCGTCCGCCGTTTCCAGGATCGCCAGGCTTTCGTCCAGGCAGACCACCGTGTCGGCCTCGAAAAGATCCAGTCCTTTTCTGGCCCGAAAGCCGGTGGTTTCACCCTTGTGGATGATGACCACCTCGCCTCTTGCCGTGACGACGGTGCCCACCGGCTTTCCGATGCCCTGGCGGTATTCGTCTTCGATGGGCATCGCGGAGGGAATCAAATCCTGAGCGTTTGCCTTAGCCCCGAAACAGCCCGCCGTCAGCATGAGCCCTATCAGCATCATGAAGATTTTACGCATGCGTCTTTCCTCGTCTTCCACCCTGCAAGCTTTCAGAAGCTGGCCGTCAGGGACACGGTCACCTGATGGCGGTCATAATCGAAGATGTCGACGTCGTTGTAACGGATATTGGAGTCGTTCCGGGTGTAGCGGTATTCGGCCGTAATCTGCAGCCAGTCGTAGAAAATGCCGCGGGACAGGTTGGCAAGTGCTTCCAGGGTCTCATCCTCCCGTTTCAAATGGCCCAGAGCCGGGTTTGGATTCGGGTAGTCCTTGAACGTATATTTTCCCGTGACGTGCAGCCGCAACGCCCAGGGCAGGCAGGCCATCGCGCCCAGCCGCAATTGGGTGCGCCGGTAGTCCTGAGCCGAAACATCGGCGCTGTTGACCTCATGGCCGCCGCCGCCATGCAACTGGAGCCGATTGCCGGGCAGGGTGAAAAAAAGATCTGCATCGACCTTGTCGGCGTGCCCGGAAAGATCGATGGCGTCAAAGTAATCCTTGACCTCATGGGCATAAGCCAGGCGGGCGTCCAGACTGGAGGTGATGCGCCAGAGCAGGTCGGGGCGGATCTCGTGTTTTTTCAAGTAATCGTCATTGCCCAGCCAGTAGTACTGGGGGGTATAGGTCAAGGAGAAAACCACCGGTTCGAATCGCTTGCGAAGGTAGATCCGGGGAAGACTGGCGCCAAGATCGAATTCGTCGTGGCGCTGGTAGTCGAGGTGGTAATGGCTGTAGCCGGCGCCAAGGGTCCAGGTCCCGGTCTTGAGAAAGTCATAACTGCCGGAAAAATAGCCGAACACGGCGCTGTCGCGCTTTCCCGAGGGCAAGTCCTGGCCAACGGCTTCGAGCAGCACATTGCTGTCGTTGATGTAACCCGTTTGAAAATAGAGGCTGTAACGCTTGATCGATCGCCGCTGGCGGTTGACGGCCGCCAGGCAGTGCCGTGCATTTTCACGCAGGCTGGACGAAGCGGCGTTGTCCATGACGTAGGTGAACTTTTCAACGGCTTTCTCCAATCGGTCGAGCCGCTGGTAACAAACTCCGGCGAAATAATACCCGTTGTCCCGGATGGTGGGGCTCCGGTCGGCGGCCAGCAAAAGATGGTCGAGGGCTTGTTGGTATTGTTCGGTCTTAAGGTAACTGATGCCGAGGTAATATCTGGCCAGAACGGCCGACGGATCCTCGCAAAGGGCCGCATCGTAAAAGCGGATCGCCTGCGGATAGTTTTCCATCTTGAAATAGCCGGTGGCCAGGTCATATGCCAGTTCCGGTATGCGCGGCTCGATGCGCCAGGCCTGTTCCAGAAGGCCGGCCGCCTCTGTGAAGCGCCCGGTGGCCAGATAGGTCTTGCCCAGGTAATGCAGGATGTACGGATTTTGTGGTTCGATGGATACCGCTTTTTTCAATTGGGCTTCTGCCCGGGCGTAGTCTCCGTCTTCATAGGCGAAAACCCCGGCGTCGTAGTAGGCCCTGCCCACCTGTGCCCGGGCGCACAAAGGCGAGCAGACCACCGTTATCAAAGCGGCAAGCCCTAAGGATCTAAGCAGAGAACTCATGGGCGCATTTTCCTCCATCGGACAGGTAATAGGCAGGGCGGCCGGCATATCGCTGCCAGCCTGAACGGCTATGGTTTTCGCGGTAAGAGGTCGCATCGGGCTTTCCCTGACAAGCGGATGTCTCTGGTGCGAGAGGCTTGTCAGTCTGTGCGCAAATCCGGTTCAAGAATGATCAAAGTGGAGCCTTGCGCTCCACTTTAAATTGCTTTTTGACACGCCAATTTATTTAAAGAAAATCGCTTCTTGGGCTGGCTGATGAGATATAAATAGATCGACTAACAAGAAACTCCCACCCTTGTCAAGGGACCGCCACGGTCCTTTAGCGATTCCCTCTGAATCCGAGATTTTTCGATTTTAGCGAGGGGAATGAAGCGTTGGAGGCCGGATCGGGAAAATTGGCGAAAGAAAGGTCGGCGCCTGCCGGGCGGGCAGCGGCGATCCGGGGATAACCCCTGCAGCCGCCGGTTGGAGCCGGGCGGCCATCATCTCAACCCGGCCAGGTGCTGTAACACGGCTACGGCATCGGCCTGGGAAACGATTCCATCCGGCAACGGATCGGTACCGGCCGCCAGGCAGGCCCGGCAGGCGAACGGATGCTGCCCGGCGATCAACTGCACGGCGCTGATGGCGTCTTCCAATCCTGCCCGGCCGTCGCAATTCAAATCTCCGTTGACCCGCGCGGCGATGCAAAGGGTTTTCTGGGCGTTGACGCGGCCGCCTGAGACCAGCTTGCCACTCAGTCCCGCTATCCGGTCCACGCCCTCCAGAATCGCCGCCTTGACTTGATGGTCCGCCATGGGCCCGTTACGGGACCAGATCAGACCCGCCAGTGCGCTGACATGCGGAGCGGCCATAGAGGTGCCCTGGCTGTAGGCATAAGCCTCGGGGGTCGTTTCCAGCCGGTTGACGACGGCCACCGTTTGGCCGGCCTTTGTCACCAGGGCCTGGCCAGCGGTCTGGGTCACGCTGACCGCCGGCGGCCAGCTTCCGGCAGTCCCCAGGGTGCCGCCGTTCTGATCCAGGTCGTCGACCCGATTGTTGGCGATGATCACCGCAGCGGCCCCGGCGGCCTGGGCGTTGGCCACCTTGCGGGAGAAGAGAAAATTGGCCGCCGCGTCGCTGCGCCAGATCAGCGCCACATAGTCCTGGAGTCCGGATGGAAACTCATCGGCATACCCTTCGCCGCATTCGACCAATTCACCCGTGATGCCTTCCGCTTCGGTGGTGCCGGCGTAGAGCAGCCCGATGGCCGGATGGACCGCATGCGGCGCTATCACCCTGGCCTCGGCGTAGGAGTCGCCGGGAACCGTCGAGTAGATCTGCTCTCCCGGGGCCATCAGGTCCACCGAGAGCGGCCCCCAGTTGGAAAAAGCGGCCAGCGTGTCGGTCGGGGTGGCGGCGGCCACGGCGATGATGTTGGCCAGATTGTAGCTGGCCGGATAGAGCGGTTGCCCGCCGTCCAGATCGAGCCCGCTGTTGCCGGCCGCACAAACGGTGATGATGCCGGCGTCCTGGAGGCGCTGGAACGCATCTTGCTCCAGATCGGACCGGTCCGGTCCACCGAAGCTGCAGTTGACGATCCGTGCCCCGTTTTCACGGGCATAGTCCAGGGCCTGGATGATGTCGTAGGTGTCGTAGTACTCGGAATCGTCGGCCTTGACCTTGAGAACCATGAGCCTTGCGCTCCAGCAAAGTCCGGCGACGCCCTGGGCGTTGTTGCCCACCGCGGCGATGATGCCGGCCACGTGGGTGCCGTGGCCGCTGGCGGAGCTGTCGGAAGGATCGGCGTCCGGATCGGTTTGCGTGCCGGAGGCGCCGGCGAAATCCCATCCCATCACGTCGTCCACATACCCGTTGTCGTCGTCGTCGAAACCGGCGATCCCGTCGCGCTCGGCCTGGTTGACCCAGATATTGGCCGCCAGATCCGGGTGCTGGCAGGCCACGCCCGAGTCGATCACCGCGATCACCACCTGCGGACTGCCGGAAGTGAATTCCCATGCTGCCGGCGCCGCGATGCGTTCGAGGGCCCACTGCTGGCCGAAAAGGGTGTCGTTCGGCTCGGCTTGCGGATAGCGCAGGGCGTTGCGTTCGACGTGAACCACCGTGGAAGCCTTCCGGTAGCGCTGCATGGCGGCAAGGGCCGTACTGGAGTCGGAAAACCGCAGCCGCTGGAGCCGGTTTCGGCGCGTCCTGCCGGCGATGGACGCACCGGTGCGGCCATGCAAGGCGGTCATATCGGCCTCGCTCGCCCCCGGGGCAAAAACCACCAGCAGCTCGCCCGGTTTGTACAGGGGGCGTCCCCGGTGGTCGACCGGGTCTTTGGCAGCGCGTTGAACCGATCCGCTGCCCTCACCTTTCGTGCCGGCCCGGCAATCGGCATCGCACCGGAAAGTGAACAGAGAAGTCAGGAGCCAAAAAGATAGAATTGCTGATAGAGGCCAGCGCCGCATCGAACCGCCATCTCTATATTTAGAGGTGTTTTTGACCCAGGGTTTCAGGTATGATGATATCCTTTGTTTAACGCCAATCACGGAGCGATTCAATGCATTACGAAGGCAATATCATCCGTCCTCCCAGCGAGGCCCAGAGCATCCTGCTGCAGGTCACGGTGGGCTGCAGCCATAACAAGTGCACTTTTTGCGGAGCGTACAAGGGTGAGCGCTTCAAGATCAAATCCGATGAGATCATCATGGCCGATATCGCCTTTGCCGCCCGTTACGCCCGGCGCCAGCGGCGCCTTTTTTTGTGCGACGGCGATGCGCTGATCGTACCCCAGAAGCGTCTGGTGGCGATCCTGGAAGCCATTCGCCGCCAACTGCCGTGGGTCGAACGGGTGGGAGTTTACGCCAATACCAAAGGGCTGGCGATGAAATCGGATGCCGAACTGGCCGAACTCAAGTCCCTGGGCCTGGGCATCGCATACATGGGCCTGGAATCGGGCGACGACCAGACCTTGCAGGCGGTGCGCAAGGGGGCCGACAGCCAGCGGATGATCGCCATGGGCCGCAAGGCCCGGGCTGCGGGGATCAAGCTTTCGGTCACCGTGCTTCTCGGTCTGGCGGGCGTTGCGCGTTCGGCCGTGCACGCCGAAGCCACCGGCCGGGTCCTGTCGGCCATCGATCCCGAGTACGTGGGGGCCCTGAGCCTGATGCTGATTCCGGAAACGCCGCTCTATGAAGATCAGCGGCAGGGGCGCTTTCATATGCCGGATCCCATGGGACTCCTGGCCGAACTGCGCACCATGATCGCCCATACCCGGCTTTCCGGGGGGCTGTTTCACGCCAACCACGCGTCCAACTACCTGCCGATCCGGGCCCGCCTGCCAGAGGACCGCGAGAAAACGCTGGCCCTGATCGACGCGGCCCTGGCCGGGCGTGTGGCCCTCAAGCCGGAATTTTTAAGGGCGTTGTAAACGCTGCGCCTTGGGGGGTTGCATCCCCTTTCAAAGCATTGTATCAACCCGCTCGATACAGCTGGCATTATTTACCTTTTTTGATTTTGGCACCAAGGCTTACCGGTGGTGGACGACCAAGGCAGCCATGCCCGGGCATCCAAACCACCGCAGAAAGGAGAATCCCATGACACCGACCCCGGCCATTGATGGACCGACCATCGAGACCCAGGCGATCAATACCATCCGCACCCTGGCCATGGACGCCATTGAGAAGGCCAAGTCCGGACACCCCGGGGCCCCTTTGGGCCTGGCCTCCGTCGGCTACCTGCTCTGGACCCGATTTCTCAAGCATAACCCGCGCAACCCCGACTGGCTCGACCGGGACCGCTTCGTGCTTTCGGGGGGCCACGCCTCGATGCTCCTTTACAGCCTCCTTCACCTGACCGGCTATGACCTGAGCCTGGAAGATCTGCAAAACTTCCGCCAGTGGGGGAGCAAGACGCCCGGGCATCCGGAGTTCGGCCATACCCCGGGGGTGGAAACTACCACCGGCCCCTTGGGCCAGGGCCTGGGCAACGCCGTGGGCATGGCCATGGCCGAACGCCACCTGGCGGCCCGCTTCAACCGGCCCGGCCACCAGATCGTGGATCACCGCACCTGGGTGGTCTGCGGCGATGGGGACCTGATGGAGGGCGTGGCCGCCGAGGCGGCCTCCCTGGCCGGTCATCTCGGTTTGGGCCGGCTGATCTGCATTTACGACGACAACCGGATTTCCATCGAGGGGCCCACCGATATCACGTTCAGCGAAAACGTGGGCCAACGCTTCGAGGCTTACGGCTGGCATGTGGTGGCCGTGGCCGACGGCAACGATCTCGATGCGCTGAGCGCCGCCTTCACGGCTGCCCGGGACGAGACCGGACGCCCGTCGCTGGTGATGGTGCGCACCCACATCGCTTACGGGAGTCCCAACAAGCAGGACACGGCCGATGCCCACGGCTCACCCCTGGGCGCCGAGGAAGTCTGCAAGACCAAAACCTGCCTCGGATGCACCCCGGATCAGGCCTTTTGCGTCTCGGATGCGGTGCGCGACCATTTCCGTACGGTTGTGGAAAAAGGCGCCGAGGCCGAAGCCGCCTGGCTGGAGGCGTTTGCCGCCTACCGGCGGGTTGATCCGGATCTGGCCGAAACCTGGGTCAATGCCATGAGCGGCCACCTGCCGGCCGACTGGGACGCCGAGGTGCCGACCTTCGGTCCCGACCAGGGGCCGGTGGCCACGCGCGGGGCCTCCGGAACGGTTCTCAACGCCATCGCCCGGCGCCTGCCGAGCCTCATGGGCGGGTCGGCCGACCTGGCCCCGTCCAACAAGACTTTTCTCAACGGCGAGGCTGTATTTCAAAAAGGGGCCTACGCGGGGCGCAACATCCGTTTCGGGGTCAGGGAACACGCCATGGGGGCCATTCTCAACGGCCTCTACCTGCACAACGGGATCCGCCCCTACGGCGGCACTTTCCTGGTTTTTGCCGACTACATGCGCCCGGCCATCCGCATGGCGAGCCTGATGAAGCTGCCGGTGATCTACGTTTTTACCCACGACAGCGTGGCGGTGGGTGAGGACGGGCCGACCCACCAGCCGGTGGAGCATCTGGCGGCCCTGCGGGCCATTCCCAACCTTACCGTGATCCGTCCGGCGGACGCCAACGAAACCGGCGAGGCCTGGCGCACCGCCATCCGCCGCGGCAACGGCCCGGTGGCCTTGGTGCTCAGCCGCCAGAAGCTGCCCGTTCTTGATCCGGCCGCCACGCGCGGCAAACTGCGCCAAGGTGGATACGTGCTGGCCGACGCGCAGGGAGAACCGGACCTGATTCTCATCGCCACGGGGGCCGAGGTGCACCTGGCCCTGGCGGCCCGCGAACAGCTGGCCGCGCGCAAGATCGCCGCCCGGGTGGTCAACATGCCCAGCTGGGAGCTTTTCGAACAGGCCGGGGCCGATTATCGCAGCACCGTTCTGCTCCCGCAGGTCAAGGCCCGGCTGGCTGTCGAGGCCGGACTTTCCATGGGCTGGGAGCGTTATGTCGGCGAGCATGGGGCGGTGGTTTCCATCGATCACTTCGGTGCCTCGGCCCCAGGGGGGACCGTTTTGGCCAAGTTCGGCTTTACCGTGGACCACGTAGTGGAGCGCGCGTTGGCGCTGCTGGGACGTTGAGATGGATCTGAAGATACTGCTGACGACCTTCGGGATGGTGTTCCTGGCGGAACTGGGCGACAAGACCCAGGTGGCGACCTTCTGCCTTTCGGCGGACTGTGAAGGGTCCCGCTGGTCCGTGTTTTTCGGCTCGGCGTCGGCGCTTGTGCTCAGCGCTCTGCTGGCGGTGGTTTTCGGTGATGCCATAGGCCGTGTGATTCCGCCGGTGGCGATCAAATTCGCCGCCGGCACCTTTTTTCTGGTGGCCGGAATCTGGACCCTGGTGTCGGCTTTCCGCGGTCTGGCCGCGTGACTGCGGCCGGCACCTAGTTTCCCAGCAGGGTGGTTACCGGATCACGCAGGTCCCGGGCATCGGTGCGCGAGAGAAGCGCGGCGATGGATTGCAGGCAGGCCCGAACGATATCGGTCTTGGGCCTCGGGGATTGAAGCTGGGCATCGAGGGTCTTGAGGTCGGCCATCATCTCGCTGAGCAGGCCGAAGGCCCAGCCGCGCTGGCTCGCCTGGCTTTTGAGCAGGGCCGTGGCAGCTTCCAGGGCCTGGCGCGCCTCGCCGGACAGGACCGTTTCCGCACCCAGTCGAACGGCGGCCGTTTTGCCCGCCGGCGGGCCGTCGGCCTCGATCCGGGCCACCCCTTCAGGGGTGATGCTGATGCTCCCGGACAGAGAGACGATGGTTGCCAGGCCGGCGCCGATCAGGGCCTGGCCGGCCTCTTGGGCATCCCCCCGGTCGATGCCGGCGGCCTGGCCCAGGTCATACATGGAGGCCTTGGCCGAAGGATTCCCGCCGGTGCGCCGATACAGCTCGGCGAGCATCTGCTGGACGACGGGATGATTTTCCTCGAAGCTCATGGCTGATTCCGGCCGGCCGAAACGGCACCTCGGTTTTTCCTCTAGAAAACTTAAAACGCGTTTTCAGAGCCTTTGGCCGGGAACCTGAAAACGCGCTGGTGGATAGCCTTCAGAAAATCGATGCCTATCGATTGCCGTTGACCTTTTCGCGCAGGATATTGGAACAGCGGAAGACAACGACCCGCCGCTGGGACAGCATCATCGGTTCGCCGGTGGCCGGATTGCGTCCCTTGCGGGCTTTTTTTTCATTGACGCAGAACTTGCCGAACCCACTGATCAGAATATCCTCGCCGCTTTCCATGGTGCGTTTCATGATCTCGAGCAAGGTTTCTACAATCTCGGCGCAACGGTTACGCGGAAGACCGAGTTGATCCGGAAGGGCGTCGACGATGTCTGCCTTGGTGAGCGTCATCGGTGCGATACTCCTGTTGTGATAAGGTAAATACCGGTAGGCCCTGGGGCGACCAACGGGTCAAGGGCTCGTCGCTATTTGGCAGCGAACAAAAATTTACTAATGGTAAGTCTTTCTTTTGTCAAGAAATTCTTGATATCCTCATTTTGCCGCAAAAGACGAGCTGGCGGGCATATATCTGATATTGCTATATATTTTTTAGCACTGGGCGATGAGTAGATTCGGCATGAAAAATTTTGGACCGGGCGTCGCCATGTACGGGGGCCGCCGGGTAACGGGAGTATATGGCAACTTTTTCTTTGAAATTCAAATCTTGCCCCGCGACTCCCGCGTCTTGGGGCCTGGTCTACGCAGCTAGCGCCTTTTCCATCTGGGGCTTAAGCCCGCTTTATTGGAAACTGATTGCCGAAGTGCCGCCGGTGGAGATCATTCTTCACCGCATCGTCTGGTCCCTGGTCGCCCTGTTGCCGCTGGTGGTGGCCTCTGGCCGCAACGACGACCTCAAGCGGGCCCTTATGCAGCCGCGGATTTTGACCCTGATGGGGGTCACGTCGCTGCTGGTGGCCGCCAACTGGTTGATATATGTCTGGGCCGTAAACAACGGCCATATGCTGGAAGCAAGTCTGGGCTATTATATCAATCCGTTGATCAACGTGCTTCTCGGCGTCACTTTTCTCGGCGAACGGCTGCGTCCGCTGCAACGCCGGGCCGTGGCCCTGGCGACCCTGGGTGTCGCCGTGCAGACGGTCCAGTACGGACACATCCCCTGGATATCTCTGGCGCTGGCGCTGAGCTTCGGCATTTACGGGCTGGTGCGTAAGATGGCCGCGGTCGGCGCCCTGGTGGGCCTGACGGTGGAAACCCTGCTTTTGTCGATCCCCTCGCTGGCCGTACTGGTCTACCTGGAAGCAGCCGGCCGGGGGTCTTTCCTGCATGCCGGCCGGCAGATCGATCTGCTGCTTTGCGGCAGCGCCATGATGACCGCCTTGCCGCTTTTGCTCTTCAACCTCGGGGCCCGGCGTTTGCATCTGGCCACCATCGGTTTGCTGCAGTATATTGCCCCCAGTTGCATGTTCCTGCTGGCCGTATGGCGCTACCACGAACCGGTGGGAACGACGCGTTGGCTCACCTTCGTGCTCATCTGGATCGCCCTGGCCCTCTATTCGGCCGATGCCACGGCGGCCACCCGGGTCGGTGCCGCCGGAGACGGCCGACGGAAAAAGGCCGTGAATTTCTGAGCCGGCGGTATCGTTGCTGGAGTTGGCCGGAAAATGTCCGTGCAGCAAAACATGAAGTGCCGGGATCGATCAGGCGGTTTTCATCGGACCGGGAAGCTTGATGCGCCGTTTTTCCTCTTTTGGGTGGGGCCTGTAAAAAATGGCCGTGTGGCCGATCAATCCCACCATGTGGGCGCCGGTGCGCTGGGCCAGGGCCTGGCTCAGTTCGGCCTTGATCGGTTTTTCCTTGAACTCGTTAAAGTGCACCTTGATCAGTTCGTGGCGCTGCAGGCCGGCGTCCACCGATGCGATCAGGCTGTCGCTGAGGCCTTGCTGGCCGATCAAGACCACCGGCTTGAGCCGGTGGGCCAAAGCGCGCAGATATTTGCGTTGAGATCCAGACAAGGCATCCATGATCGATTCCACATCCTTGGGTGAGAAGTTTCCAGTGCCGCTGTGGGCGGCTCCATATACCAATCAGAGGTTTCTGTAAAGACGCCCTATGATCCGAAAGCCGAACACGGACCGTATCACCCTGCGCATCGCTGCGGCGCAGATCCTGGACAAGGCCTATCTGGCGCAGCGGCTCGCCCATCGGCTGGGTCTTGACGACCCCGAAGCGCTGCCCCCCTATCGCATCCTGCGCCGCAGCCTCGATGCCCGGCCCAAACCGCCCTGCTACGAACTGGTGGTGGGGATCGGGCCTGCCGCGGCCGCTGTGGCGCTTCCCGCGCCGCCGCCTCCCCTGGCCCCGGCCCGGCACCGGAACCCGCCGGTGGTGATCGTGGGGGCCGGTCCGGCCGGCTATTTCGCCGCTCTGGAGCTGCTGGCCCGCGGAATCCGGCCTCTGGTCCTCGAAAGAGGCCTTGACGTCAAGACCCGGCGCTATGACATCGCCCGGCTGCATCGGGCCGGCGCGGTGGCCCCGGACTCGAATTACGGCTTCGGCGAGGGCGGGGCAGGGGCCTATTCGGACGGCAAGCTCTATACCCGCTCCACCAAGCGCGGCGATGTGGGCCGGATCCTGGGGTGCCTGGTGGCCCATGGGGCCGATCCGGACATCCTGGTCGACGCGCACCCGCATATCGGCTCCAACCGGCTGCCGCGCATCGTGGCGCAGATGCGCCGGACCATCCTGCAGGCCGGCGGAGAGGTGCATTTTTCCCAGAGGGTCGTGGATCTCGTTCAACTTCAGGGCCGGATCCGGGGGGTGGCCACCGCCGATGGACGGGAGTGGCCGGCGGCCGCGGTGATCCTGGCCACCGGTCATTCGGCCCGGGATGTGTACCGGATGCTGGATCGGCGCGGGGTGCGCCTGGAAGCCAAGCCCTTCGCCCTGGGCGTGCGCCTGGAGCATCCCCAGGAACTGATCGACCGCATCCAGTACCGCATGGCACGGCGCCCGGCCCAACTGCCGCCCGCCACTTACCGCCTGACGACCCAGATCGAGGACCGGGGGGTCTTTTCTTTTTGCATGTGCCCCGGAGGCTACGTCATTCCGGCTTCCACGGCTCCGGGAGAGTTGGTGGTCAACGGGATGAGCATGTCCGGCCGCTGCGCCCCCCAGGCCAACGCCGGGCTGGTGGTGGAGATCCGTCTTGAGGATATCCCCGGCCTGCGGCCCGGGGATCCGCTGGCCGCGTTGGACTTCCAGGCCCGGGTGGAAGAGGCGGTTTACAGTGCTGCCGGCGGCGGCCTCCAAGCGCCGGCCC
Source organism: Desulfobacterales bacterium (assembly GCA_963668645.2). Taxonomy (GTDB): domain Bacteria; phylum Desulfobacterota; class Desulfobacteria; order Desulfobacterales; family UBA2174; genus UBA2174. The sequence goes on along the minus strand of CAXXWC010000010.1, from coordinate 120,168 downwards.
AGCGCATGACCGATTTTGTGGCCGGAAAGATTTCGGCCGATCTGCCGCCCAGCTCATACACCCCGGGATGTGTGGCAGCCCCGGTGGATGCGCTTTTGCCGCCATTCATCACCCGCCGCCTCCAGGCCGCCATGGAGTTTTTCGGCCGTCGCTGTAAAGGATTTTTGACCGAGTCGGCCCTGGTCCTGGCGGTGGAGTCGCGCACCAGCGCCCCGGTGCGCATTCTGCGCGACCCGGTGAGCCTGATGGCCCCGGATTTCAACGGCCTCTATCCCTGCGGCGAAGGGGCCGGGTATGCGGGGGGGATCGTGTCGGCGGCCCTGGACGGGCAGAACGTGGCCCGGCGCGTGGCCCAGGCCCTGGCAACCTCACCGGCAGGATAACCTTTTGGGGCCGGATCCGGCTTCCTGAAGGCTAAGGGGATTTCGACCCTCACCGCTGCCCGGGCCATCAAATTCAGGCCAGGATTTGACCTGCGCTAAAAAAGAAACTAGAATCGAACGAGTCCAACCCTCAACCGTGGAGGTGATGGTATGCGTTGCCATATGATCCTGCGCGTCTTGCCGATTATTCTATTGCTGGGATCGGCCGCTGCCGCCGACGATCCTGTGGGCAGGGGCGATGCGATGCCGGATTTGGTCCTGGCAGCCCCGCAGGATCCGGCCCTCAAAGCCTACCTGGGGCTGAAAGGCGCTGGGGCCTTTGAACTCCAGGATATCGATGCCCGGCTGGTCATCGTTGAGATTTTCAGCATGTACTGCCCCCACTGCCAGCGCGAAGCGCCCGTGGTCAACCGCCTCTACCGGCTCCTGCACGAAAACGAGCGGTGGCGCGATACGGTCAAGCTTATCGGCATCGGGGTGGGCAACTCGCCGTACGAGGTCAATTTCTTCCGTGAAACCTATGAGATCCCCTTTCCGCTGTTTGCCGACGGGGATTTCGTGATTCACAAGGCCCTGAAAAAACCGCGGACGCCGTATTTTCTGGTTTTGCGGCGCGAGGCGGACGGGAAAATGGAGATCGTTGACACCCGGCTGGGGGGATTTGGGGACCCGGCCGGTTTTTTGCGCTCCATTTTGAAAAAATCCGGATTGGGTGATTAGGACCGGTTTTAAAGACCAAGGGGGAAAACGATGAAATGGTACCGACGGTTGTCGTTGGCCGCGATTTTCATGGCACTCCTCGTGACGCCGGCCTGGGGCGAATCGACCGCCTTCAGGGATAACATTTTCCAGGTCGGAAAGCTTAAACCCATCGACAGCCGGCTCAAGGTGGCCGAGGGCCAGGAGGCGCCGGATTTCATTCTTCTGTCGATCGGCGGTGCACCGGTTCGCCTCAGCAGCTTCCGGGGCAGGAAAAACGTTATGATTTCGTTCGTGCCCGCGGCCTGGACCCCGGTCTGTTCGGACCAGTGGCCCGGCTACACCATCGCCCGCAGCCTTTTCGAGCGCTACGATGCAGTGATTCTGGGCATCTCGGTGGACAACATCCCGACCCTCTATGCCTGGACCCGGCAGATGGGCAAGATCTGGTTCCCGGTCCTTTCGGATTTCTGGCCCCATGGACAGGTGGCCGAGCGCTACGGGCTTTTACGCAGCGACGGGACTGCCGAGCGGGCCCTGATCTTCATCGACAAGAACGGCATCATCCGCCGGATCCATGTCGAAGACATCAACGTGCGGCCAAAGCTCGAGACCATTGTCGAGGCCTTGGCCGGTCTGCAAAACGGACCTTGAGAGGCCCGATGGTACGCAGCCCGTTGCCGCCACCGGCCGTTGCCGCGCTCCTGTCAATACTGCTGCTGGCCTCGATCGGCATCTTTTCCGGTTGCCGGCAACCGGAGGATGCCGCCCCCAAAACCGAAGTCGTTCAAGGCGTTTTCCCCGAAGAGGTGCTGATCGGCTCTTCTCTGGCCCTGGCCGGCCATGCCGGCTACCTCGGCACCCAGATTCTGCACGGAGCCCTGGCCTACATCAACCATGTCAACGCCGAAGGCGGGGTGCACGGCCGCAAGATCCGTATCCTGGCCTATGACGACGGGTACGATCCGCCCCGGTGCGTTTACAACACCCAGCGCCTGATCATCGAGGACCGGGTTTTCGCCCTTTTCGGCTACGTGGGCACGCCCACCACGGTCAAGGTGCTGCCGCTCATCGAAGAGGCCCGCATCCCACTGGTGGGGGTCTTTACCGGCGCCCACGACCTGCGCGAACCGGCGCGGCGCTACGTGATCAACGTACGCGCCTCTTACTATCAGGAAACCGGTGCCGCGGTGCATCACCTGGTCCAGACCCTGGGATTGCACGAAATCGGCGTTTTTTACCAGTACGATGCCTATGGTTTCGATGGGTTGCGCGGCACGGAGCTGGCGCTCAAGGCCTTCGGGAAAGTGCCCGTGGCCACGGCCACCTACATCCGCGGCACGCTGGAGGTTGCCGAAGCGCTTGAAAAAATTATGGCTGCCGGGGCCCAGGCCGTGGTGATGATCGGCACCTATGAGCCTTGCGCCCGTTTCATCACGCTATCCCACGCCAGGGGATATGCGCCGGTCTTTTGCAGCGTGAGTTTCGTGGGTGCCGACGAACTGGCCCGCCGGCTCGGTCCCCTGGCCGAGGGGATCATCGTTACCCAGGTGGTTCCGCCCCCCGAGCCGCCGCCGGCCGATCCACGATTATGGAGCCTGGCGCAGTATACGGATCTTTTAAAACACTATTACCCCGAGGACAGGGCCAACTTCGTCAGCCTGGAAGGATTCATCAATGCGCGGGTGCTGGTCGAGGGGCTGAGAAGAGCCGGCCGCGACCTGGACCGCGAGACGTTTATCGATGCCATCGAATCGATTCACGATTACGACCTGGGCATCGACAACACACTGTCGTTCAGCCCGAGCAATCATCAAGGCCTGGAAAGGGTCTATTTTACCCATTTCCGTGAGGGACGCTTCGTAACCTTGGCACGCTGAACCGCCAAGGGCCGTCGCCATTGCTTCGCGGGCCGCCGCAGGCGCCACGGCCATGAGGGAATTTTCGTATAAAGGTTGATTCCATGGTTAATCCAGAAACGACCACTCCACCGGCCCGCCTTGGATATCCGGCCGCCAGGCGCGGCCTTTTCAGTTGGCTCATCGACCGCTTCGAGCACATCAGCCTGAAAAACAAGATCTATTTTTCCACCACCGCCGTTATCCTGCTCATCAGTGTCCTGATCGCCCTTTTCACCCGCTGGATTCTCATCTCCAGCCTCACCTCGGAGTTGAAGCTGCGGGGGGTCGGGATCGCCCAGAGCGTTGCCGAAAGCAGCCGCAGTGACATCCTGACCGCCGATGCCGCCAGCCTTACCGGGCGGCTTTTTGACGTGCGCCTGGGCGAGCGCAAGGCCCTGGTCAGCTATGTTTTCGTTCTGGACAAGCGCGGCCGCATTCTGGCCCATACCTTTACCCGGCCATTTCCCGTCGATCTGGCCGCGGCCAACCCCATCGCCGAAGAAGCGGCCAACAGCATCCGGCTTTTGCGCAACGGCTCGCAGCAGATCTACGATGTGGCGGTCCCGGTCACCGAGGGGATTTACTGGATCGGCAGCGTCCACCTGGGCATCGACAAGCGCCACATCGATCAACTGATCGGCAAGCTGCGCACCACCTTCGTCGGTTTCGTGTCCGTGGTTACGGTGATCTTTTTCATCATCAGCAACTTTCTGGCCCGCTACATCACCCGTCCCATATCCGAGCTGACCCGCTTGTCGGATGCCATCAGCCGCGGCAGCTTCGATGTGGCCCAGCCCCGCAGCCGGCACCTGCACTGCTGGCAGATCAGAAGCTGCAAGTCCCGGCAGTGCCCGGCACCGGCCACGCCCGACGTTCCCTGCTGGCATCTCGACGGGACCCCGGATGAAACGGGCCGTGCGCGCCCCTTTACCGAAAAGATCGATACCTGCAGGACCTGCGGCGTCTATCGCCGCGGCATGCGCGACGAACTGGGCAATCTGGCCAGCTCGTTCATTCACATGACCTATCGGATCCGCATTTCCCAGGAACGGTTGCATCAAAGCGAAGAAAAATACCGTTCGCTCTTCGATAGTGGACCGAATCCGATCTTCGTCATTGATCGCTATTCGCTAAAGATCCTGGATGCCAATCCCAGCGCCGAAAAAACTTACGGGTACCCGCGGGCGAAGCTTGTCGGGCGGCTCTTTCCGGAGCTGGGAGCGCTGGAGATCGAGACCGATCTGCGCAAGGTGGCCGGGATGGCCGGGCTGCGGCAAACGATGGTGGTCAGTTCCAAGGTTCGCTTTTTGAGAAGCGGCCAGATTCCATTTTATGTCAATGTGCATGCCTGCCCGGTGGCCTATACCGAACGCGAAGCGCTGATCGTGGCCACCACCGACATCACCGAGATGGTGGAAAAAGACAACCAGTTGATCCAGGTCAGCAAGATGAAAACCCTCGGTGAAGTCTCAGCCGGCATTGCCCACGAACTGAACCAGCCGCTGAACGCCATCAAGATGGGCGCCGACTTTCTTGCCATGATGGTCGAAGGCGGGCAGTCCATCGCGCAGGCAGATTTGCACCAGGTCGGCGACGAGATCAGCCGCCAGGTGGACCGCGCCGCCGATATCGTTCAACGGTTGAGAGATTTCGGCCGCAAAAGCGATTTCGGCAGGGAGCAGATCAGCCTCAACCAGCCGATTCAAAGCGTCCTGGGCATGCTCGGCAGGCAGCTAAACCTGCAGAATATCCGTATCGAGCTTGAGCTGGACGCCGACCCGCCCCTGATTCTGGCCCAGCACAACCGCTTACAGCAGGTCGTTTTCAACCTGGTGACCAACGCCCGCGATGCCATCAACCAGAAACCTGAATTGGACGGTGAAAGCGGCGACCGGTGGATCCGTATCCGCACCTGGCACGACCGGGACAAGGCCTCGATAGAAGTGTGCGACAACGGGATCGGTATCCCGAAAGAGGATCAGGAGCGGATCTTCGAGGCGTTTTTCACCACCAAGGAGATGGGGGAGGGCATGGGCCTGGGGCTTTCGATTTCTTCGGGGATCGTGCAAGATTACCATGGCCGGATGCGGGTGGAGAGCATGGAGGGCACCGGCACCTGCTTCCACATCACCTTCCCCGTCGTGGCGGATCGTCCCCACCAGGCGTTTGATGACGCGTCCGTTGATCTGCAATAGCGGTGGATGACTCGAAGGTGACCGGCCCGGTTTACTCAAAAGAGCTGCCCGTCACCGGTGAAAGCCCCTGTTCGGCGGCCAGCAGATCGAGATGGGTGGTGAGCACCTGCTCCAGGGGGGCGAAGAAGGGCCGCCCCAGGCGGCGCAGGTCCACCGTTTTGATATAATGCCGGCAGCCATCGCAGGCATCGACCCGGTAGGCGGGCTCCTCGTCGCTGTAAAAGTAGAAGAGTCTGGCCGGGTCCGCCTGGCCACACTGGACGCAGTGCACCCGCCGGCAAGGCCACCGATACCCGCAAGCGCCGCAATTCAGGTGCCGCCGGCCGTTTTCTGCCAAGTCCCCCAAAGCCGGCGGGCTGCCGCAAATCGGGCAGCAGCCGTTGGGCCATTCCTGGTCCGTTTTCAAATAATCGGCAAGCTGCCGCCGGGCCGCGATCCGCAAGGGGGTGAGGCTCTGATCGGCAAAAAAAATCAAGACTTCCTCGGCAACAGCCAGTTGCGCCGCCATGGCCTCTAGGCGCGCGGCGTCCATCTCCAGGCGGGCCTCCAGCAGGGTCCGGGCCTCCAGGCGCCCTGAATCCAGGGCAGCGCCAATCGCAGCGGCCGAGCGCGCCGGCTCGGCCTTGAGACCTTCCACCGCCCGGCATAGGCGGCCGAGAAGATCAGCGCCGTGGGCGATATCCCCGGGCAGCCCGGCGGGTGTTGCCAGCGGGAATCCCTCCTTATGGGCGATGGCCGCCCGGCTTGCGTCGATGGGGATGGAAGCCGGGGAGATTGAATTTCGCCTTTCGGCCTGAACCTTGAAAATCGCTTCATAAAAGGCCAGCAGATCCGAGTAGGCCGGCATGGCTGCGCGCGCTTTGGCAATGGTCGTTTCGATCTCGGCGGGGCTTGGATTTTCCAGGACTTCCATCATGATCTTCTTTCTGCCTCGATGGCGGGCAGGCCGGAAGGATAAAAAAGGGAGGCGGGCTGCCTCCCTTCCTGGGGCGATCTCAGACCAGCCGCGAGACGGCGGCGCTAAGGGGGCGCACCATGCGGCGCAGGGCCATATGCCGTGTGCAGCCCGCCGGGTTCCGGCCGGCCACGGCGAACTCGTGGTACCGGGCCGGGTCATGGGCCACCAGGTAAATCACCGCGACCATGTCCGGATCAAGCAGTTTGGCGCCGGGATAGCGTTTTTTTACTACCTCCAGTCGCTGTTGGGCCATATCGAGCACGGTCGAACGTTCACCGAAGTTCATCGCCCCGGTCGGGCATGTCTTGACGCAGGCCGGCAGCATCCCCTCGTGGACCCGGTCGCTGCACATGTCGCACTTGGTCAGACTCCCGTCGGCTCCCTTGCGGGGGATATTATAGGGGCATGAAGCGATGACGTCATCGGCTTCGGCGTCACGGGTGCGTCCGGTGTAGATGACGGCGCCGGTCTCCGGATCCCGGTAGATCTGGTCCGGATCGGCCACCGTTTCCAGACAGGGGGCCTCGAGACAGTGGCGGCACTGATCCGGGAAAAAAAGCCACTCCAGCTTGCCGTCGATGACGGTTTCGGTCATACGCACCAACTTGTAGGTGTCGAAGGAGAGATCCGGCGGGTTTTGAAAGGTTCCCCGGTTTCGGGTCTCTTCGGCCGGCAGGTCATGCCATTGCTTGCAGGCCACCTGGCAGGCGCGGCAGGCCGTGCACAGGGTGGTATCGACGAAAAAGGCTTTGGCCATCTGGATCACCTCCTTTCTATAGCTTGGTCACGTTGACCATGAAGGCCTTGGTTTCCGGAATGCGGGTGTTGGGGTCCCCGGCCGAGGGGGTCAGCAGGTTGGCGCTTTCCTCCTTGCCCGACTCGGGCCAGCGCCAACCGAAGTGCCACGGCACACCGACCTGGTGGACGGTGAGGTCACCGAGCTTGAACGGGGCAAAACGCCGGGTGACGATGGCGGTGGCCTCCAGCTTCCCTCGGGCGCTTTCCACCAGGACCCGCTCGCCGTTGGCGATCTGCTTGAGTTTGGCCAACTCCTCGCTCATCTCCACGAAAACCTGGGGTTGAAGCTCCAGTAGCCAGGGCTGGGGGCGGGTCATCAGTCCGGTCTGCCAGTGCTCGCTGACCCGGTAGGTGGTGCCCACGTAGGGGTAGCGCGGATCGCAGGTGGCCCATGCATCCATCTTGCCGCCGTAGACCGCCGCGGTGGGATTGACCCGCTGGGGATTGAGGTAGTTTTTCTCCACTGGGCATTCCAGGGGCTCGTAGTGTTCGGGGAAGGGGCCGTCGTTGCGCCCCGGGCCGAATATCTGGCCGTGGCCGTGGGGCAGCATGATAAACGGATACTTGCTTTTGGAGTTGGGTTTTTCGAGGTTTTCCAGGGGCGGCCAGCCGCCGTCGGGTACGTCCCCCTCCCATTTTTGACCGTTCCAACGGATCACCCACTGGTCGGTGTCCCAGGGCTGGCCTTTGAGGTCCACCGACGCCCGGTTGTAGATGATGCGCCGGTTCACCGGCCAGCACCAGGCGAACCCGGGGTAGAGACCGATGCCGTTGACTGCATCTTTGCCGCTGCGCCGGGCCGCCATGTTGCCTTTCTCGGTGTAGCTGTTGCAGTAGAGCCAGTTGCCCGATGAGGTCGAACCGTCGGCCTGCAAAAAGGCGAAGCTCGGCACCAGGGTCCCTTTTTTATAGGTGGTCTCCTTGATGGTGACGTCTTTTAGAAAATACCCGTTGATCTCCTTGGCCAGCTTGTGCGGATCGTAGGCCCCGCCGGTTTCGTAATCCCACTTGAGGTTGACGATGGGCTCGGCAAAGGTGCCGCCGGCTTTGTAAAGCGCCTTGATCCTGTGGCCCAACTCCAGGATGATGTCCCCGTCGGGCCGGCTGTTGCCCAGGGGCCGGGGCCCGGCGTAGCGCCACTGCATCCAGCGCCCGCTGTTGGTGATGCTCCCCTCCTTTTCCACCGAGACGCAGGCCGGCAAAAAGAAGACTTCGGTCTTGATATCGGCCGGCACCATCCCCGGTCCTTTCCAGAAGCTGCCGGTCTCGTTGTCGAAGAGGTTGACGTTGACCATCCATTCCAGGCGGCCCATGGCCTCGCGGGTCTTGTTGCTGTTGGCCCCGGAACAGGCCGGGTTCTGCCCCCAGGCGAAGAAGCCCCGGATCTTGCCTTCGTGCATGGCATCGAAGATGTCGAGCCAGGTGTAGTTGCCGTTGCCCGCGTCGAGCTTGGGCACCCAGTCGTAGCCGAAGTCGTTTTCGGCCGTGGCCGCCTCGCCGAAGAAGGACTTGAGCAGGCTGACCATGTACTTGGGTTCGTTTTGCCACCAGTTGGCCGAAAGCGGGTCCTTGCTCTGGGGCCGGCGGGCGAGGTAATCGGCCAGTTTGGGCCACTTGGTGCTCGGCGTGGCCAGGTACCCGGGCCAGATATGGTAGAGCAGGCAGTGGTCGGTGGACCCCTGGACATTGGACTCGCCGCGCAGGGCGTTGACCCCGCCGCCGGCAACCCCCATGTTGCCCAGCAGCAGCTGGATAATGGACATGGCGCGGATGTTCTGGGTCCCGTGGGTGTGCTGGGTCCAGCCCATGGCGTACATGATGGTGCCGGCCTTGCCCCGGGCCCCGGTGGCGGCATAGGTTTGATAGACGGTTTGCAGCAGGTTTTCAGGGGTTCCGGTCACCCGCGAGACGGTCTTGGTATCGTAGCGCGAGAAGTGCTTCTTGAGCAGTTGGAAGACGCATTGCCGGTCTTTGAGGCTGCGGTCCATCCTGGGCACCCCATCGCCGCCGGTCTGGTATGCCCAGCTCTTCTTATCATAAACGCCCAGGCCGGGACCCTCGGGGGTCTTGCGGTAGCCCGAAAAGAGCCCGTCTTTGAACTTGAAGTCCGGGCTGACGAGGAACGGGGCGTTGGTGTAGGCGGCCACGTAATCCCGGTTGTACAGATCGTTGTCCAGAATGTACTTGATCATGCCGCCGAGAAAGGCGATGTCCGTGCCGCTGCGCAGCGGGGCATAGATGTCAGCCTTGCTCGAAGTGCGGGTAAAACGGGGATCCACGTTGATCAGCTTGGCTCCCCGGGCCATGGCGGCCGAGACGTACTTGAAGCTGATGGGATGGTTTTCGGCAGCGTTGCTGCCCATGATCAGAATGCAATCACTGTTTTGAATGTCGATCCAGTGATTGGTCATCGCGCCGCGTCCGAACGACTCTGCCAGAGCCGCAACCGTGGCGCTGTGTCAGATCCTGGCCTGATGCTCGATGTAAACCAGCCCCAGGGATCGCAGCAGCGCCTGGTAGAGCCAGCATTCCTCATTGTCCATGGCCGCCGATCCCACCGAGGCGATGGCCATGGTGCGGTTGACCGGTTGGCCGGCGGCGTTTTGGGCGGTAAAAGAGGCATCGCGGGTCTCCTTGACCCGCTCGGCGATTCTGGAAAGCGCCCAGTCCCAGGAAACCGTCTGCCAGCGGTCGGAGAACGGGGCGCGGTACATCGGTTCGGTAGCCCGGTTTTCGTTTTCGGCCAGCTGCTTGAGCGCGGCTCCCTTGGAGCAGAGCGCCCCGCGATTGATGACGTGGTCCGGGTCGCCTTCGATGTTGATTACCCGGCCGTCGCCGCGGCGGCTGGTGTGCACGATGGCCCCGCAGCCCACCGCGCAGTAGCAGCAGATGGTGGTCGTCTCCTTGGCGTACCGGATCTTGAGCGTCTGGGCGTGGGCCTGGATCGGCCGAAGATCGAAACCCAGACGGCTCACGGCCGCACCTGCGGCTGCGGCTCCGGAAATTTGGATGAATTTTCTGCGGCTGACATCCATGATGGGTCCCTCCTGCTGGGTTGCGGTTTGCCTTTCAACAACCTGGGGCGGCTCAATGCGGGCGCCATTTCCCGGATCCGAAAGGCGGTAGACCATTTGAACCAAAGGGTTTGATCGTTTCGGGGGGTGCAAGAGCTACCGGTCACGCCACTCGCAAGGCGGTGCCCATACCTTTTCAACCGCCGATCGCTCCTGCACCCGTGCGACCGGCTGGAAGGTTCCCCTTTCTTCCAGCCTGAAATGAAGGCTATCAGGAGGGAGGTTACAAAATGGTTACCAAACGGGTTACACGCGCTGCAGCAAGAACCGGAAGGCAGACTTTTCTAATTGTCCTGTGAAGATATGGCCCGCAGGCGGTGATAAAGGGCCGTGGTTTCCGGATCGGGCGCCACGTCCAGATCGACGGAGAGGAAAGTGTGAAAATCACGGTATACCGCTAGGGCCATGGCATGGTCGCCGCGATGATCGTACCAGTGCATCAGACGCCGGCGGATATCGTCGCGGGCCGGTGCGATCTGAATCATGGCCTTGAGAGCCTCGATGAGTGTATCGATGTCTTGACGGCGTTCGAGAATTTCGACCATACGTTCCAGAACCCGCACGAAATCGTCGCGCAAAAGTGCGCGTTTGACCTCCACCCACGGGGCATAGGGTTCTTCGGGCAAAAAATCGCCCCGGTAGAGGTCCCGGATTTGCTGGCAGAGCCCCAGGGCCTTCTCGTCGGCGCCCAACGGTTCGATCCGCCGCAAACGCCTGCACAGTTGGTGAAAGGCGGTAACATCGATGCGGCACAGTTCTTCGTCCAGGGTTACCAGGTTGTCCTTGAGATGGACGTAGGCCCATCCGAAATTCTGGTTCATTTTCGGTTCGAGGGTTCGCCGCAAGCGGTGCAAGGTGACCTTGAAGCGCCGCAACGCCGCATCCGCATCCGTGTTGGGCCATAGGTCCTCGATAAGGACGTCCCTGGGTACATTCCGGCCGCCATGGGCCACGATGGATTTGAGCAGCAATTTGGGTTGATGGCCGTGCCATTCATTGCCGTCCACGATCGTGGTGCCTTGACGATGTACGGCAAATCCGCCGAAGGTCCGGATCGACAGATGGGGCAGGCGGGATCGGTGGGCTTCGGCGCTGATCATCACCGCCGTACTCTTGGGCTGGGGGCGGCCCGGTGCTTCAGCGGCCGGTAAGGCCGGTCCCATCTGGGATAAAAGCCATTGGAGGCCCTCGCCGCGGCTCTGGATTCCCCGTGTGATCGCCAGACGGCAGGCGGCCGCCAGATCAGCCGGCCGCAGAACCATCACCTGCCGGTACTCGCGTTCCAGGATAATCCCCAACCCTTCGGTCAGATGGCGCCGGACCTCGTCATGGGCGGCGCGGGATTCGGCCACCAGGGCTTGGGCCAGATGGCTTTCGGCCATCGCCATGGGGGCTCCCATCCGGACGAATTCCTGGTGTGCGGCTGCCAGCGCTTTCCGGCAGAGGCTGTGGTCCTGGCGGTGGCACGCCACGATTCCCTGGAGCAAAAGAGATTGAAAAAGGCAAAAATCGCCGTGCGGCGAACCGGCCAGAAGATCCAGGGCCTGCGCGATATCACGGGCCGCACAATCGTAGGCGCCCCTGAAGTAATGAACCTGGGCGCGCAGCCTTAAGGCCTGGGCCTCGATGCGGCGGTTGCCGGTCATGACGGCGACATCCATCAGGTGGCGCGCCGTGGTGCCCGCCTCGGCATGGTTTCCCTGGTAGACCTGCAACAATCCGCTGGATTCCACAAAGAGGGGATAGAGAAAGAGCAGTCCGAGGTTTTCCAGATCGATGCGGATCTTTTCCAGGCTGCGTCCGGCCTTGGCCAGATCGCCCCGGTAGAGCATCATCTGCATCCGAATCAGATGGTTCAACACCCGGTATTCGGGATAGATGTTCGCACGCAGGTGGCCTTCGCAGCATGCCAGAGCCTGCTCGGCCGCCTGAAATTCGCCTTTGGCAGCCAGGGCCGAGACCGGAATGAGGGTGGCATTTAACTCCAGGGTATGATCCCCGATCTGCCGGGCGAGCACTGCGGCGTTGCGGCAGGCGGAAATTCCCTTGTTCAAGTCGCCGGTGCTGAAGGTGTGGGCCAGCCCGAGCTGAACCCAGAGCAGGGCCTTGGCATAGTGATAGTAAGGATAATGTCCCAGCTCCTTGAGCAGCGCTTCACCTTCCTCCAGCCAGGGGGCCAGGCGAGCGGCGTCCACGACCTGAAACACGCCGGCCTCGATGAGGTAGGCCAGAGTCAGACAGCGGCCGCGGGGATCGTCCTGGGATTGAAAATGGACTCGGGCCAGCTCCAGGTCTTCCAGTGCCAGGGTTTCACCCGGCCGGCGCTGGGCGACGGCCTGCCACAGCATAAGCCAAGGATCCGTGCGGCGGCGGGTGTCGGGAACCGAGGCGATCCAGCGTCCCAGCTCTTCATGGCGCCCGCCGATGGTCAGGTCCACCGCTGCCTGCAGGATCAGCTCGGTGGCCATGCCGAAGGCGCCGGCCTGCAGTAAATAGTCCACCGCCGGACGGTATTCCTCACGATCTGCGTAAATCTTCCCTGCTTTCTGGAGCAGCCGGGCCCGGCGGTCGGGATCGACGGTGTGATGGAATTGATGCTGTAAAAAATTTCGGAAAAGCGGGTTGTAGCGATATCCTGCCTGGCGTGAACCGGCGTAGAGAACCTGGGTGAACAGGTTGCATGCCACCAAATCGTCGAGGACGGACCGAGCGTCGTGCACCCCGGTGAGGCGGGCCGCGATTTCCGGTTCGACGATTTCGAGCAGTGAGGTGCGGGTTAGGAAGGTCTGGATGGCGCGCGGCTGGCCGCTGAAAACTTCTTCCGCAAAGTAGGCCAGAGTGGCCTGATTGAGCAGATCGGTCAGGTTCTCGTCGATCAGGGCGCAACGCCGATCGGCGGCAAATCGTCCCAAGGTCTCGGCGATGAGCACCAGCCCCCCGACCCAGCCGTCGGTCGCTTGGACGATCCTATCCACCTGGGCCTCGTTGAGGACGATATCGCTCTGGAGGGTGAAAAAAAGCCGGATCTCCTCGGAATCAAAGGCCAGATCGGCGTTTTCAAGTGTCATCAGCTGGCGGCGGATCCGAAGCCGCTGGAGCTTCAAAGGCGGCGGCCGGCGGGAGATCAGATGAATCTGAACCCCATTGGGTACCACCGCCACGAGGGTCGCGATCAATTCGAGGGCCCCGGCCTGGGGGCCCAGCCGGTCGATTCCATCCAATACAATGGCTGCGGGCGCGGCAATGCAGGCCATCAGCGGTTCAAGCCGTTCCTGCCAGCGTATTTCTTTGCGGCCGGAAACCTTGGCCGGCTTCGAACCGTTTGGATAGCCAAGGGGCGTTGAATCTTTCGACAGACGCGTCAAGGCGTGGCCCAGCAGATTGAAGCAGGTGCGCGCATCCGCCGCTTTCCGGTCGAGGTGGAGCCATGCCGTCGGGATTCCGGCCGCCGCCGTGTAGGCGGCCACGAGGGTCGACTTGCCCTGCGCAGGCTGGCCGAGGATCAGGACCACCCGCCGGTCGCGTCCGGCGTGCAGTCGCCGAAACAGGCCACGGCGTTCCACCAGCGGGGGCAGGGCTGGCGGGGTGAACTTGGATTTAACGGGTGTTCGGGGCATGTCGGCGCCCACGGTTTACTTGGATCCCGGCAGCCCGCAGCGTGCACGGCCCTGCTTAAGTATCGGGGCCGGCGAGGGGTCGAACCGGGTGCGTGACATTACAGCGGGGTGGACGGATTCAAGCATACCAGAATCATCGGCCACTGAAAACCGCTTGAGTTTTGGCGTCCAACATGCTGTATTCAATCCGTTTCCCGGACAAAGGCCATCGGTGGGGAAGCGGGGGCGCGAGAAAGGAGAGCGGTCATGAAAGTCCTGGTCATCGATGATGAAAAACCGACCCTGACCATGTTTTGTCTTGTCTTGAAGGTTCGCGGGTACGAAGTCTTGGTGGCTGAGGATGGTCGTGCCGGACTCGATCTGGTGGCTGCGGAAGATCCTCCCATCGTTTTTACCGACCTGAAAATGCCCGAGATGGACGGTTTCGAAGTCCTCAGGCAGATCAAAAAGAGCGCCCCGGCAACGGAGGTGATCGTCATCACCGGGCATGGTGACATGGATCTGGTCGTTCAGGCCCTCAATCTGGGGGCCACCGATTTTATCAACAAGCCAATCAGCCGCCATGCCCTTGAAGCGGCTCTGGCACGGGCCGGGGCGCGCCTGGCAGCCGGGGCGGCGTCAGGGGCTTCCATCGAGGCGGGCATCGACGGGCAGATCGGCGTCATCCGGATTCACGGGAGCCTGACCGGCGAGTACCGGGCTGGTTTTGCCGAGGCTGTCGGCGCCCTGGGGCAAACCCCACTCAAAGGTATCGTCATCGATTTCGACCTCAAAACGACCATCGACGGAACCGGTATCGCCTTGCTGATCCGTACCCTGGAGCCGTTGAGCCGAACTCAGCCCCGAATCGTGATCAGCGGCCTTTCGAACAATTTCCGCATGATTTTCGAGACCGTCGGCGTCACCCGATTTGCCCGCCTGGCCGAAGACGCCGCCGGAGCAATGGCCCTTCTGGCGACGTCCACGGTTTGATCGATCAGTCTCCGTCTTCCTCCGGCGGGTCCTGGATGTCTTCCAGGATCGCCTCGACCATGGCCAGCGCCTCGGTCACCGCCTCGACGATCTCCGGGTCGTCATGGTCCAAAAGGCCGTCGTAAACCGAATCCGCCTGCTCGGGCCGGATCGTTGCGACCGCGTCGATGGCCGCCAGGCGCAGGTCCTTGTCGGTGGCTTCGTCGCGGACCAGCGCGGCGATCTGGTCCCAGGCGGCATCCAGCTCCCAGTTTCCGGCCGCTGTGACCGCCTCCAGGTGGACTTCCGGGTCCGGATCGTCGAGGGAGGCCAGGATTTCGGCCTCGAAGCCTTCGATGTACTGCATGCCGAAAACCGCGGTCAGCCGCCACTGTTCGTCGCCGGAGTCAAAGGCTTGCCGAATCGCCTTGGCGTGCCAGCCCATGGGCGCCCGCACCGAAGCTTCCAGCACCCGCCGGCGGACCTCTTTGGGCGTGCTCTCGTCCTGGAACAGGCTTTGGAGCTGTTTTTGGATCTGCTCGAAGAGGTCTTCCCCGATCAGAATCTCATCCGTATCATCGAAGCCCATGATGTCGGCATGCTCCAGCGCGGGTCCGAGGGCAATGGCTGCCTG
Source organism: Desulfobacterales bacterium (assembly GCA_963668645.2). Lineage (GTDB taxonomy): Bacteria > Desulfobacterota > Desulfobacteria > Desulfobacterales > UBA2174 > UBA2174. The sequence goes on along the minus strand of CAXXWC010000010.1, from coordinate 104,958 downwards.
GGCCCGCAACAATTCGGCGGCGGCCGGATCGGCAACTGTTGCGATCAGGGCCTGGGCCAGTTCGTCGTTCACCACGGAGGTGTCGCCGCCCAGGTAGGCGGCCAGCATGCGATCCTCGGTACCGGCATTTTTGTCTTTGAGAACCGCCAGGATCGCCTCATGGGCATCTTCGGGCCATTCCCACGGCGGGATCTCTTCAAGCTGGGAAATATCCATGTCTCGCTTCCTTTCCTCACCGGCCCGGCTATGCATCCGGGATGCCGCGGGGCCATTGCAGAAAAATACTCACGCCAGGGCCTTTTGGGGGCCGAACGTAAGCCAGCATAACACCGTTGGCCGATCCGTGTCCTGAAAAAAGCAGGGCTTAAAAGCGGTAAATCATTCCGGCCGCTCCCGGCTTGACCTTCTCGGGCATCGCCTGCTGCAATACGTCCATGGCCCGCTCTCCGGTACAGTGGCACGGGGCCACCAGGCCGGGATCCAGGGCCTTTAGCACCTCAATGGTTCGCGAGAGCCGTTCGCTGCCGGCCGCCACCAGATGAAACCCGCCGATAACGGCACGGATCGGCTTTCGGTCGTTCAGTCGCCGCACCTGCTCCAAGGTGTTGACCAGCCCGGCATGGCAGCAGCCGGTGCAGACCACCAGCCCCCCGGGGGTGTCGATCCACAGGGCCAGATCGTCCTCGATGGGATCGGGGTCCCGTCCCCGGTCATCGAGGAAAAAAGGTCCCCCGGTATCCTCGTAGGCCGTGCGGCGTGCGATGGGCCCGGTCAGCCCGATGTTTTCGGCAAGCCGCAGCGGCCCGGATACCCGGACACGGCGTTGCGGCGCCAATTTTTCGATGGCCTCCAGGGACTGGGGCGGGATGCCGATTTTTCTGGCAACGCCTTCGCGCACGGCATAGCGGGGCCGGGCGAACTCCGGATGCGCGTAGATCTTGCAGGCGCCGGCCGCCGCCAGCACTTGGTCAACCGCACCGGTGTGGTCGAAATGGCCGTGGCTGAGCACCAGGACCTCAGCCGCGGCCAGATCGACTCCCAGGGCCTCGGCATTGGGCGCCAGGGCCTGTCCCTGGCCGGTGTCGAAGAGGATGGGACGATTGCCGGCCTCGATCCAGAGGGCGAATCCGTGTTCCACCGCCAGGCCGGGGGCGGCAGCCTGGTTGTCGACCAGGATCGTGATTTTGACTTCAGGGGCGTTCATGGGCGTCCTTTTCAGTATCGATTGCGCAGTTCGGGGGCGGTTTCGGTGCAACGGCCGCGCCGGCGAGCACATGGGTGCCGATGGCAAACCCGGCATGTTCGGCGATCACCGGGCATTTGACCTTGAAAAGAAAATAGATCGGCCCGCAGGTGTCGCTGAGGGTTTCAAAGTTGCCCTGGCCCTTGGCGATGATCAGGTCGGCCGTTGCGAAGCAGTGCCGGAAGGGGGCACTGCAATCGTCCAGGATCGTGCCCGGGGCGTCAGAGCCGTTCTGGATCACTTCGGCCACGGCCTCGATGCCCGCCTCACGGGCGTCGGTCAGGGTGGCGTCGTTGAGCACCGGCGCGCCGCGCACCGCCATCGTCACCTGCGCCGGGGCCAGCTGCTCCACGAGCAGGCGATCGAAAAAGATCTCCCCGGCATTGTCGGCCAGGTAGAGGATCCGGCCGCCACGGGCCACCGCGCGGCGGAAGTCTTCCATGTCGCCGGCAAAGGGGTCCTCCAGGGCGTTGGCCAAGGCGGCGCGCACCGCTTTGTCGTCGGTCTCCACCGGGGCTCCCAGGTCGATGGCATTGCCGGCGATGGCCAGGCGCAAAGCCAGATAGAGCGGGTCGGGCGCGGCGGTCATTCGGCGGCGCAATTCAGGCATGAGACCTGCCGCCAGCCGGTTGTGGGCCGCTTTGACTGTCTGGTAGGGGTCGGTTCCGCCGCCGATCCGGCGCAGGTGTCGATGGATGCGTTGGGCCAAAAGGGGGGGCGGCGCGCAAAGATCCATGGCGGCGGTCCAGCCGAGCACCTCGCGCAGGATCCGCTCCTGGGCCGCGGGCTCGGCCGTTACCCGGCGGGCTGCCTCCAGGCTCTGGCGCACCAGGCAGGGAATGCAATCCAGGGCGGTTTTCATCGAGGCAGCCGGTTCACTGGCGGGTCATGGCGGTGCCGCATTTGGGGCAGCTCTGATTGAAGCAGGGGACACCGCGCTGGTGGGGTTCGGTGTGCCCGCACTGGGGGCACACGCAGTCGCCCGCCTGCCCCTGGCCGCCGCCGCGTCCGGACCCTTTTCCGCGGCCTCTTCCCCCCCGGCCTTGCCCTCTTGCTGATGATGATGGGTTCATCGGCTGCTCCTTTACATGCGGATGGAAAGCGGAACCACGTGCAGTCCGTGGCGCACTTCACGGGTGGCTCCGAGACGCCAGGTCCTTTCCGAGGGGGCCGGGTCCACCAGATCGGCAACGGCCTTGACCACCCCGGGGATGCCGATCAACGGATGCCGGCCGAATACGGTGGGCAGGCCGTGGGTCAGATGGCAGGCGAGACATTTACCCGGCCGCTGGTGCAGTTCAAAGCCCAATTGGAGCTCCCCGTCCGACCGTCCGAGGTAAACCAGCCGGATATCGTAGGCCCCTTCCTGAACGTCGCCGTAAAGCGCCTCGAAAAAAGCGTCGGCCCGCCCGGGCGGAAAGATCCGTTCCAATACTTCGGGGGTCAGTATCGCTTCAAATCGGTCTTCTGTCATGGTTCGCGCTTTCCTTTTCAGCCGGTTGCGGCGGTTTCAGCCCCGGAGCGATTGGCCAAAAATCGGACCTCACGCTCCAGCACGATACCGCGCCGGTCGTAGACCAGGGCCGCCATCCGTTCCGCCAGGCGGTGGATGTCGGCGGCCGTGGCCGCGCCCGTGTTGACGATGATGTTGGCATGGCGGGCGAAAACGGCGGCCCCGCCCTGGCGAAGTTGTTTGGCCCCGCATTCGTCCAGGATGCGGCCGGCTGCCAGGCGCCGGGCCCCGGGGGCGGGCGGGGGCAGATTCTTGAAAAACGAGCCGGCGCAGGGAAGCTGCTGGGGCGGATGCTTGCCGGCGCGATCGACCTTGATATCAGCGATGCGCGCCGCCAGTCCGGATGGGTCGGTGCGGGTAAAGGGGCCGCAGGTGACGGCCAGGACAAGATCGGCGCGTTCCATGGCCTCGCTGTGCCGATAGCTGACGCCCAGCCCGGCCACCGGCATCCGGACCAGAGATCCGTCGGCGCGCAGCACGCGGGCCGAGGCCACCATCTCGGCCAGCAGGCGGCCATAGGCGCCGGCCCCGCCCACCAGGCCCCCGCCCACCGTGCCGGGAATGCCGGCGGCATAGCTCAGATCGCCCCATCCCAGGGCCGAAACCCGGGTCACGAGACGGTCCAGATCAAAACCGGCGCCCACCGTCACCTGGCGTTCGGCCGGATGCCAGCGCAGGTAGGCGGCCCGGTTGACCACCACCAGCCCGGCCAGGCCGGCGTCGTCGATGACCACGTTGCTCCCCCCGCCGAGCAGCACGAAGGGCAGCCCGTGCTGCCGGCAAAAGGCGTGGGCCCGCACGATCTGGCCCATGCCCCGGGCTTCGAGCAGGTATTCGGCCGGCCCCCCGACGCGCATCCAGGTATAGGGGGCCAGCGGGGCCGACTTTTTCAGGGCCGGACCGAAAATATCAGCCAGCCGATCTGCCATGGCGTGCGTCATGCTGCGGCCTTATCGCAGGAAGGGGCCTTTTGGCAACGGATCGGTAAAATCGGCATGCCGGGGCGGTCCATGGTCAGGGGGCGGCCGCCGGCCCGGGGGCCAGATCGATGGTCAGATGGTTGTCCGCCGGCGGCAGGTCGGTGTACCACCCCTCGATGAGATCCCGCTGGAATTTGACCACCAGGCGCGTCCACCAGCCGCAGCCTGCCGGGTTGAGCATCTTTTGCGGCCTTGCCTCGTCGCCCCTGAGGTGGGTCGCGTAGGCGCGGGAGATCTGGGGTGCGAGCCGGTCCCGGTCTTGGCCCGTGACGCCGTATTTGGCCAGGGCCGTGTCGGCCAGGCGGATCGTCCCCTGGTAGACATACTCCGCGGCGTAGGCTTGAAAATCGGTTTCGCGCCCTTCGATGGCGGTAATGAAGCGGCTTTCGATATGGGCCTTCTGGTCGGCGCCGATGCGCACGATGCGGTACGGGCAGGGGGCGGTTACGATGGATCCGGTTTCGATATCGTATAAGGTGCGTTGCCAATCGCCGAAATGCCGGGCCGTGACGTCCTGGGCATGGAAATGTCCGGTGAAGATCAGTTCGACGCCGTAGGCCGCCAGCATGGCGGCGACGTTTTGGTGGTCGTGCACCAGGTATTGGCCGTAAAACCGGCCGTTGTGGGGATAGTGCTCCAGAACCCCGTGATGGGCCACGGCGATCACGGCTTTGCGGGATAATTTGGCCTGGCGCAGCATGCTTTCGATCCAGCGGCGGGTGGCGGGGGAAAGGGCGCCGGCGGTGATCGGATCCTCTCTTTGCCCTTGTTCTTGCCAGCGGCACGAATCGAGGGCCAGCAGCCAGAGACCTTCCACCGGCTCGGCGATATAGCTCAGGGACGCCGGGTCGTGTGCCAGGGCCGCACCATAGCCGAAACGGCGGTAAATCTCGGCAAACCGATCTCCGGTAATGGTCGGCACCGGTTCGCTGACTTCGCCCGTATAACGGACCGCGTCCCGGTTGGCGATGTCGTGGTTGCCCGGCACTACGAAGACCTTTTTGCCCCTGGCCGCCAAACGTTCGAGTTTTTCAGCGGCCAGGCGGTGGTTGTGCTCTTCACCGTCCTTGGTCAGGTCCCCGCAAACGATCACAAAATCCACCGGCGCCGCTTCGATGCGCGCCAGTACGGCATCCATCAGCAGCCCGCTTTCGGCCAGAAGCTTGCGGTCATGTCTCAGGTAGGCCTGATAGGCTTCGCCCGTGACGCCTAACCCGGCGTCGTAGAGGTGCGGGTCGGAAAAAACGGCAAAAACGGTCGCTGGATATGCTGGAGCGATCCGTTGCAGGCCATCCCATCCGGCTGCGGGCTGAAAACGACCGGCGGAGGCGCCGCAGCCGGTCATGATCAAGGTGACGACCAGCAACAGGCCCGAAAAGGGGAATCGACGGGACATGGCCAATCCTCAAAGGGTTACGCTAAACGGTTAATGATCTCCATTATTTCCGCCAGAATCTGCGTGCAGATGGCCCGGTAGCCCTCGGCGTTGGGGTGAAGTCCATCGTACTGTACCCGCCCGGGTGCGGCCCACAAGGGGTCGGCAAAATCACGGATCAAAGGAATCTTGAAGCTTTCCGCCGTTGCGGAGTACAGGGTGGCAAAAGCGGCCTCGGTCTGCGGATCGCCCAGGGGAGGGGCCTGCATGCCGGCCAGAGCCACCGGGATCTCGCGGGCCAGGAGCTTTTCGAGGATGGCGCCCAAGTCCCTGCGGATCGTTTCCACCGACCGGCCCATGAGCAGGTCGTTGACCCCGATTTCCAGAATCACCAAATCCGGCGCCCACCGGAAAACGGCTTCCAGCCGGGCCGCCAGGTTGCGGCAGGTATCCCCGCTGACCCCGGCGTTGATCAGCCGGCAAACGATTCCTTCGGACTGCAGCAGCCGTTGCAGGACAAAGGGATAGGCATCGCCGGGGCCGACGCCGAACCCCTCAGTGAGGCTGTCCCCAAGGGCCACGATGATCAGCGGGTTTCTGCTCATCTAAACTTGTTTCAGACCTTGTCAAAGCGGGCGAACTGCATGGTGAAGGTGCCGCGGCCCTGGGTTGCCGAGCGCAGGTCCGTGCTGTAACCGAACATCTTGGCCAGGGGCACCTCGGCACGCACGATCTGGGCGCCGGTGCGGTGCTCGATGGCCTCGATCTTGCCCCCCCGGGCGTTGAGGTCGCCGATGACCTCGCCGATGAGGTTTTCCGGCACGAAGACCTCCACCGTCATGATCGGATCGAGCAGGAAGGGGGCCCCGCCGGCCATAGCCCCGTTGCAGGCCTGGGCCGCGGCCACGGCAAAGGCCAGCTCCGATCCGTTGGACTCCCGGCAGGTCGCCTCGACGAGGGTGGCCTGGACATCCACCATCGGATAGCCCATCAGCGGGCCGGTGGCAAAAGATTCCATCACCCCTTTTCGAACGGCCTTCAAAAATTCGGGCGGCAGGGCTTCGGCTGCCAGGGCGTCGGTAAACCGGGTCCCCTCCCCGCGGGCCAGCGGTTCGAGGCGCAGGCGCACCTCTGCGTGGTGACGCTGGCCGGAGATTTCCTTGTCGAAAACGGCCTTTGCCTCCCAGGGCTGGCCCAGGCTTTCGCGGTAGACCACCTGTGGCTTGCCCACGTTGACCTGGGTGGTGAATTCGCGCTGCATGCGGTGGACCACGATATCCAGGTGCAGCTCGCCCATGCCCGAAAGGATGGTCTGCCCGGTATCCGGGTCCTGGCGCACGCGCAGGGTCGGATCCTCGGCGAGCAGCTTTTCCATCACCTGGTCGAGCTTTTCCTGGTCCGCATGGGTCCTGGGTTCCACGGCGATGCTGATCACCGGCTCGTAGACCTCGATGTTCTCCAGCAGCACCGGATGATCGGGTTTGCAGAGGGTATCGCCGGTGGCCCCGATCTTGATCCCCATGACCCCCACGATGCTGCCCGCGCCCACCGTTTCGACCCGGTCGCGCTTGTTGGCGTGCATCTTGAGCAGGCGCGCCAGCTTCTCCTTGACGTTGCGCGAGGGGCAGTAGACCTCGTCCTTGGCGCTGAGCTTGCCGCTGTAGACCCGTACGAAGGAAAGGCGCCGGCCCTCCATCATGGCCACCTTGAAGATCAGGGCCGCCAGGGGGGCGCTGTCCTTGGGCGGGCATTCCACCGGCTCGCCGGTCTGGGGGTGTAGGCCGCGGATCGGCGGGATGTCCGCCGGGCTGGGCAGGTATTCCACGATGGCGTCCAGCAGCGGCTGGATCCCCTTGTTGCGCAGGGCGCTGCCGCAGAGCACCGGCACCAGCTTGAGGTCGATGGTGGCGCGCCGCACGGCGGCCGTCAGGGCCGGAATCTCGATGGGGGCCTCGGAAAGATAGGCCTCCATGATTTCGTCGTCCACTTCGGCCAGGGTCTCGATGAGCTTTTCGCGGTGCTCGGCCGCGCTGTCGGCCAGTTCGGCAGGCAGGTTCTCTTCTTCAACGAAGGTCTGGCCCAGACTCTGCTCATCCCAGTAGATCGCCCGCATGTGCAGCAGATCGAGGACCCCGGTAAAGCGGTCTTCGCTGCCGATGGGCAGTTGGAGGACCAGGGGGATGGCGTGCAGGCGCTGGCGCATCATTTCGACGGTGTTGAAAAAGTCGGCCCCGATGCGGTCCATCTTGTTGACGAAGGCGATCTTGGGCACGTGGTACTTGTCGGCCTGGCGCCAGACCGTTTCGGACTGGGGCTCGACGCCCCCGACGGCGCAAAAAACGCCGATGGCGCCGTCCAGAACCCGCAGGGAACGTTCCACCTCGATGGTGAAATCCACATGCCCGGGGGTGTCGATGATCTGGATCTCGCGCCCCTTCCACTGGCAGGTGGTCACCGCCGAGGTGATGGTGATCCCGCGCTCCTGCTCGTCGGGCATCCAATCCATCACCGCGGCGCCGTCATGGACCTCGCCCATCTTGTAGGTCTTGCCGGTGTAATAAAGGATCCGTTCGGTGACGGTGGTCTTGCCCGCATCGATGTGGGCCATGATCCCGATATTACGGATGTTATGGATGCGGTTGCGATCGTTCATCGACGTCTGGCCGCCTCCGAGGCGGTCCCTTTTTGAAAATCGGCAAGGTAACGTAAAGACGAACTTTTCTATTGCATCGCCTGCGGGATGTCAAGCACGGGTCAGAATCCCAGGGCCTGGCAGACCAGCACCACCGTCACCTCGGCACCCATGGGGCAGCGGTGCAAGATGGTGGTGATGCGGCAGATACGCTCGGGACTGTTGCAGTCCTGGCAGACACCGGTTTCGACACAGGGGGTTTTGCGGTTCATGCTGATGGCGCGCATGGGACCGGCCACGTTTTTGACCCGCTCCAGGGCGGAGGTCAGGTCGGGCGCCACCTTGTTCATCCCGGCCACGATCACCACCTTGCGGGGCCCGAAGCTCATGGCCGCCGTGCGGTTGCCCATCCCGTCGACATTGACGATTTCTCCGCTGATCGATACGGCATTGGCGCTGCACATAAAGCAGTCGGCCCGCCCCTGGTCCAGGCGCACCTGGTGGATCTGTTCGGCTGTCAAGCCCGGCTGCCAGTGATCGTAAACCGTCTTGCCGGCGGCCACCAGGGCCTCGACCAGTCCGATGCGCCGGACCGTGTCCGAACCGCCGACGCCGAAGCTGTTCAGATCCGCCGTCTCATCGAGTACCAGACGCCGGGCCGCCTCGCCGTCGTCCACCAGAAAAGCCTTGAAGCCGTGGCGTTCGAGATTTTTGACGCAGCGCTGGCCCTGCCTGCGCCAGAGCAATTGGCCGTAATCCTGTTGCTGGGTATCCATGATCATCTCCTTGTCAAATTAATACTGAACGGTCCGCGCTGCGCGCACCGGTGCCCGAAAAAACGGGGTAATGATTTTTTTGGGGGGTGACTACACCGCTAGGGCCTGTTGCAGATCGGCGATCAGGTCGGCTTCGGCTTCGATGCCCACCGAGAGGCGCACCAGGCCGTCGTCGATACCCATGCGCCGGCGCTGGGCCGGATCCACACCGACATGGGAAGTGGCCGCCGGCCGGGTGATCAGGGTTTCCACCCCGCCCAGGCTCGGGGCCACCACGGGCAGCTGGATCCGTTGGAACAGGGCCTCGGCCGCCGCCAGCCCCCCGCGCAGCTCGAAGCTGAGCATCCCGCCGAACCCGTCGAAGAGGTCGCGGGCGCGCCGGTGGCCGGGGTGGTCTTCCAGCCCGGGATAGTTGACCCGGGCCACGGCAGGGTGGTTTTTCAAAAAGCGGGCCACGGCTAGGGCCCCGGCATTCTGCTGGCGCACACGCAGGGCTAGGGTCTTGAGGCCGCGATGGAGCAGAAAACAGGCATGGGGGTCGAGGGAGGCGCCCATATGGTTGAGCATGCCCAGGACCCGATCCACCAGATCGGTGCGGCCGATGACGGCTCCGGCGACGATGTCCGAGTGGCCGTTGAGGTACTTGGTGGCGCTGTGCAACGACAGATCGAAGCCCCATTCGGCCGGGCGGAAATTCACCGGGCTGGTAAAGGTGTTGTCGATGATCGAAACGATGCCGTGCTCCCGGCAAAAGGCGGGTACTGCGGCCAGGTCGGCCACCTGCATCAGGGGGTTGGTGATGGCTTCCACGTAGAAAGCCCGCGTGGTGGGCCGCACGCAGCGGGCCCAGGCCTGGGGGTCCGCGTCGGGCACCACGTCGACGGCCACCCCGAGGCGTTTGAGGTCCTGGTGGACCAATGCGTGGGTGCCGCCGTAAAGCCCGTCCTGGACCAGCAGGTGGTCTCCCGGTGCGAGCAGGGCCATCAGCACGGTGCAGATGGCCCCCATCCCGCTGGCGGTCACCAGCGCCGCCTCGGCGTTTTCCAGGGCGGCCAGCTTGGCGTTCAGGGCACGGTGGTTGGGGGTGTTGTTCAGGCGGATATAGCGCATCTCCTCTTCGGCGCAGCCGCCGCCGAAGGCGAAGGTGGCGCTTTGAAAGATCGGCAGGCTCACCGCGCCGCAGATGGGCGGCCGCGGCTCGCCGGCGTGGATCAGGCGGGTGTCGATGCGCGTTGCGTTCAAGTTCATGACGGATCTCCGGTCGGGGCTTCGGGTTTTGCCAAGCAAACGGCTAACATCTCAAGACCGTTTCGGTCTACCGGATTTGAGGTCAAATCTCAACCATCCGATATAGCGCTTTGCGGCGTTGACTTTTGGCTTGCCGGTCCGGTACATTGAAAAAAATCAGCCCCCGCGGCCATTTTCCCTCCCGCCGCGGCGCCAACGGTGCACCCCATCGCCAAGGATCTCGCACATGGACATCAGTGAAGCCCTCAACGCCGATTTTATCGATGATCAGTACCGGCGCTGGCAGGCCGACCCGCAAAGCGTGCCGCGCGACTGGCGGTTTTTCTTCCAGGGATTCACCCTGGCCGGGGCCGGGGCGGCCGATGCCGGCACGGCCCGGCGTCTGACCCGCGCCGAGGACCTGGTCCACCGCTACCGCGACCTGGGCCACCTGCTGGCCTGCATGGACCCGCTGGCCGCCTGCCCTACCGAGCACCCCCTGCTGGCCCTGGAGGCCGTGGGGCTGGATCCTGCCGACCTCAAACGCAGCTTTCCAGCCGGGCGCTTCGGCCTGCCCGCCGAGGCCCCGCTGCAGGATATCCTGCAGGCCCTCAAGGAGACCTACTGCCGCAGCCTCGGGGTGGAGTACATGCACCTGCAGGACCCGGACGAGCGGGTCTGGCTCCAGGAACGCATGGAGCCCGGCCGCAACCGGCCCGAGCTGGACGACGCGGTCCGCCGCCGCATCCTCGAAAGGCTTTGCCGAGCCGCGGTTTTCGAGCAGTTTCTCAACAAGAAGTACGTGGGGGTGACGCGCTTTTCCCTCGAAGGCGGCGACGCCCTGATCCCGCTGCTCGATACCCTGGCCGACCAGACGGCCGCGGCCGGAGCGCGCCAGTGGGTTCTTGGCATCGCCCACCGCGGCCGGCTCAACGTCCAGGCCCACCTTCTCGGCCGGCCCTACGACGAGATCTTCGCCGAGTTCGAACACTGCTACGATCCCGAGGCCCTGGTGGGCTCGGGGGATGTCAAGTACCACAACGGATACCTGGCAGACCTCACCGTTGCCGGAGGGCCGTCCCCTCCAGGTCTATCTGGTGAACAACCCGAGCCATCTTGAGGCGGTCAACCCGGTGGCCGAGGGGATCTGCCGCGCGCGCCAGGATCAGCTCGATCAGGGTGCCGGGGCGGTGGTGCCGGTCCTGATCCACGGGGATGCGGCCTTCGCCGGTCAGGGGGTGGTGGCCGAAACCCTCAACATGAGCCAGTTGACCGGGTATAGCACCGGCGGCACGATTCATGTCGTGATCAACAACCAGATCGGCTACACCACCCTGCCGGGCGACGCGCGTTCGAGCCGCTACGCCACCGATGTGGCCAAGATGCTCATGGTGCCGGTCTTTCACGTCCACGGCGAAAATCCCGAGGCCGTGGTGCATGCGGCCCGGTTGGCCGCCGCCTACCGGCGCCGCTTTGCCAAGGACGTGGTCATCGACCTGGTCTGCTACCGGCGCTACGGCCACAACGAGGGCGACGAGCCGTACTTCACCCAGCCGCTGATGTACGAACGGATCGCCGGCCGCCCGTCGCTGCACCGGCTTTACGCCGAGGATCTGACCGGCAGGGGCCTCGCCTCCGCCGCGGACCACGAACGCCTGGAGACCGAGATCGGCGCCGAACTCGAGAAAGCCTACGAGACGGTTCACGGCACGAGCTGCCCCTTTCCCGAGCAGCGCTACTATCCGGAATGGGAATCGATCCGGCCGGCTTTCGACTTTACCCCGGTCAAGACCGCAGCGGCCAAGGAGGAGCTTCTCGATCTGGCAACGCGCCTCAACTCCGTGCCCGAGGGGTTTCATCTGCACCGCAAGCTGGCGGCCCTGATGGCGCGGCGCCTGGAGGCGGTGCAAAAAGGCGAGGGGATCGACTGGGCCAATGCCGAGGCCCTGGCCTTCGGTACCCTGGTGCGACAGGGGGTCGGGGTGCGCCTCAGCGGCCAGGATTCGGGCCGCGGCACCTTCAGCCAGCGCCATGCGGTCCTCTTCGATACCCAAAGCGGGGAAGTCCATGTGCCGCTGACCGCCCTTTGCCCGGACCAGGCCCCGTTCCGGGTCTACAACAGCCTGCTGGCCGAGTACGCCGTGCTCGGGTTCGAGTACGGCTATGCCGCCACACGGCCCGACACCCTCACCCTCTGGGAGGCCCAGTTCGGCGATTTCGCCAACAACGCCCAGTCGATCATCGACCTGTTCATCAGCGCCGGGCAGGCCAAGTGGCAGCGGCTCTGCGGTCTGGCGATGCTTTTGCCCCACGGTTGGGAGGGGCTCGGCCCGGAGCATTCCAGCGCCCGGCTCGAACGCTTTTTGCAGCTTTGCGCCGAGGACAACATGCAGGTCTGCAACCTGACCACCCCGGCCCAGTACTTCCACCTGCTGCGGCGCCAGGCCCTGGCCCCCTGGCGCAAGCCCCTGGTGCTCATGACCCCCAAGAGCCTGCTGCGCCTTCCGGCGGCGGTCTCCGGCCTGGATGACTTGACCGCCGGCACCTTCGCTCCGGTGCTGGCCGATGCCGCGGCGCCCAAAACGGCCAAGCGGGTTTTGTTGTGCAGCGGCAAGATCTTCTACGAACTGGCCCGGCAGCGCGCCGATCTCAAGCGCAAGGAGACGGCCATCGTGCGCATCGAGCAGTTCCACCCGTTTCCCGGGGCCGCCCTGGAGCAGGCCCTGAAACCGTACCGGCGGGCCAAACAGTGGTGCTGGGTCCAGGAGGAACCGGAAAACATGGGGGCCTGGACCTTTCTGCGGCCTCGTCTGGAAACCCTGCTCAACGCTCCGCTGGCCTACATCGGCCGGCCGGCGGCCGCCAGCCCGGCCACCGGATTTCCGGCCGTCTACCGGGCCCAGCAGGCGGGAATCGTGCGCGAGGCGCTGGGTGAAGCGTGAAAAGCGGAAAGCCGGACCTGTCCGATAGACGGGATCCTGCTCCCTATAACCTCTTTTTCCACCATTGAGGCGAACCGATGAAACTGGAGATCAAGATTCCGAGCGTCGGCGAATCGGTCAAGGAGGCCCTGCTGGCCGAGTGGTTCAAGCAGGAGGGCGAGACGGTGGCCAGGGACGAGGCCCTGCTGGTGATCGAAACCGATAAGGTCACCCTTGAAGTGGCCGCCGAGGCCGGCGGGGTGCTGCACATCCAGGTGCCGGCGGGAAAGACCGTGGCCATCGGCGAGGTGGTGGGGTCCCTCGACACCGCCACGGCTTCACCCGAACCGGCACCGGCGCCGGCCGCGGAAAAGGCCCCTCCGCCCGAAGCCCCTGCAACAGAGGCCAGGGCCGAGGCCCCGGCCGAGCCCGAGACGCCCAGGGAGGCCGCCAAATCTCAAGCCATGATTCTGTCCCCGGCCGTGCGCCGCCTGGTGGCCGAAAAGGGGCTCGATCCGGCCCGCATCCCGGCCAGCGGCCCGGCAGGGCGCCTGACCAAGGGCGATGTCCTCCTCTACCTCGAGCAGGCCCCGGCCCCGCAGCCGGCACCTTCGCCAAAGGCCGCCCCGTCCGAAGCCCCGCCCGAAGTCCCTGCCGAAGCGGGCGAGGTGCGCAAGGCGATGAGCCCCATCCGCCGGCGCATCGCCGACCGGCTCCTGGCCGCCCGCCAGAACACCGCCATGCTCACCACCTTCAACGAGATCGACATGAGCACGGCCATGGCGGTGCGCAGCCGCTACAAGGACGCTTTCAAGGCGCGCCACGGGATCAACCTGGGCTTCATGTCCTTTTTTACCAAGGCCTGCGTCGCCGCCTTGCAGCAAATCCCGGAGATCAACGCCTTTATCGACGGCAGCGACATCATCTATCACAACCACCAGCACATCGGGGTCGCCGTGGGCTCGGAGCGGGGCCTGGTGGTGCCGGTGATCCGCCATGCCGAGCGGCTCGGTTTTGCCGCCATCGAGCAGGCCATCGCCGACTACGTAACCAAGATCAAGGAAAACCGCCTCACCCTGGCCGACCTGGAAGGGGGCACCTTCACCATCAGCAACGGCGGGGTCTACGGCTCGCTTTTGAGCACACCGATTCTCAACACCCCCCAGAGCGGGATCCTGGGCATGCACAAGATCGAGAAACGGCCGGTGGTGATCGATGATGCCGTGGTCGTGCGGCCCATGATGTACGTGGCCCTGAGCTACGACCACCGGGTGGTGGACGGCAAGGGGGCCGTGACCTTTCTCAAACGGGTCAAGGAACTGATCGAAAACCCCGAACGGCTCATCCTGGAGGTATGACATGGCCGCCAACCAACGCTTCGATCTGATCATTGTCGGCGCCGGCCCCGGCGGCTACGTGGCGGCGGTGCGCGCCGCCCAACTGGGCCTCAAGACGGCCTGCGTGGAAAAGTCGGCGCGCCTGGGCGGGGTCTGCCTCAACGTGGGCTGCATTCCGAGCAAGGCTCTGCTCGATTCCAGCGAGCTGTTCCACCTGGCCCGGGAAACCTTTAAAGAACACGGGATCAAGACCGGCCGCGTCTCGCTGGATCTGGCCGCCATGATGGCGCGCAAGGACCAGGTGGTGGCCGAGCTGACCGAAAACGTGCGCAAGCTGCTCGAAGGCCACCGGATCGAGATCATCCACGGTACGGCCACCCTTTCCGGCCCGGACCAAGTCACGGTGACGCCGGCGCAAAAGAATGGCCGGCCGGCGGTCTACACGGCCGGGGCCATCCTGCTGGCCACCGGCAGCCTGCCGGCGCCGGTGCCGGGCCTGCCGTTGGACGGCGAGCGCATCGTGAGCAGCACCGAGGCCCTGAGTTTTGCCCAGGTGCCGCGGCGCCTGGGGATCGTGGGCGGGGGCTACATCGGCCTGGAGCTCGGCTCGGTGTGGCGCCGGCTGGGATCCGAGGTGACCGTCATCGAGATGCTGCCCAAGATCGCCGGGCTGCTCGACGGCCAGGTGGGCCGGACCCTGGACCGCATTCTGCGCAGGCAGGGCCTGGAGATCCGGGTCAAAACGCGGGTGGCCGGGGCCGCCGTCAAGGGCAAGACGGTGAAGGTGGCGGTGGAAAGCGGGGACCAGAAAGAGACCCTGGATTTTGACCGGCTCCTGGTGGCGGTGGGCCGCCGGCCCCTGACGGCCGGTCTGGGCCTGGAAGCGCTCGGCGTCGCCATGGACCCCAAGACCGGCCAGGTGCAGGTGGATGCCGATTATCGCACCAGCGTCAAGACGGTCTATGCCATCGGCGACCTGGTGGCCGGTCCCATGCTAGCCCACAAGGCTTCGGCCGAGGGCCTGGCCGCGGTGGAACAGATTGCCGGAAACCGGGGCGAAGTCAACTACGACACCATCCCGGCGGTGATCTATACCGCCCCGGAGGTGGCCATGGTCGGTTTGACCGAGGAGCAGTGCAAGGCGCGCAAGGTCCCCTACTGCGTGGGCAGCTACCCCTTTTCCGGAGCCGGCCGGGCCCGCTGCATGGGCCAGAGCGAAGGATTCGTCAAGATCATCGCCCACAGCCGCACCGACCGCCTGCTGGGGGTCCATATCATCGGCGCGCGGGCCGCGGACATGATCGCCGAGTGCGTCCTGGCCATGGAGTTCGGCGGATCGAGCGAGGATTTGGCCCGCACGGTGCACGGCCACCCGACATTTGCCGAGGCCCTGCAGGAAGCGGCCATGGCGGCGCGCCAGTGCGCCATTTACGGATCGTAAGCCCCAGTGCGATGAATCTATCCAATCATGAAGACCAGATTCCGCTGCACGGCGCTCTGCGCGAAAGCGAGCGCCGCTTCCGGGCTCTGGTGGAAGGCGCGCTGACCGGGATCTCCATCGTCCAGGACGATCGCGTGGTCTACCAGAATCCGGAAATGGAAAGACTCCTCGGCCCCCTGCCGCGTTCGAGCAAGCTGGCCGAACTGGACAGCATCCACCCGGACGATGCGGCCAAGGTGGAAGCTTTCCACCGCCGTTCGCTGGCCGGCGAAACGGGCGCCCTTGACATCGATTTCCGCTTTTTTCCCTCCTGGCCCGAGGCGGCCGGCGGTGAATTCAAATGGGTCAACTGCCGCACCTGCCCTATCCACTACAAGGGGCGCGATGCCCTGCTGGTCAACATGATGGATATCACCCAGATCCGCCAGATGGAGCACCTGCTGCGGATTCAGGACAAGATGACCAGCCTGGGCCGGGTGGCGGCGGGAATCGCCCATGAAATCCGCAACCCCCTTTCGGGGATCAACATCTACCTGGACACCCTGGAGAAACGGCTCGCTCAAACTGCCGTGGATCCCAAAACCTTCAAGATCCTCGATCAACTGCGGTCGGCTTCCAGCAAGATCGAATCGGTCCTCAAACGGGTGATGGATTTCGCCCGCCCGAGCCGGCCCAATCTGGTGGTCGGGAGTGTCAATCCGCCCATCCGCGAAGCGGTGGACCTTTCGGCGGCGACCCTGCGCCGCAACGGCATCGACCTGGATCTGCGGCTGGCTAAAAACCCGCCGCCGTGCCGCCTGGACCGCCAGATGATCGAAGAGGTGATCCTCAACCTGATCACTAATGCGGTCGATGCGCTGAAAACCATATCGCCGCCAAAAACGATCCGCATCGCTTCCCGGACGGCGGGCCGTATGGTCCGGGTGGTGGTGGCCGACAACGGGCCGGGGATTTCGAGCCAGCGGCTTCAATTGATTTTCGACCCGTTTTACACCACCAAGCACGGCAGCACCGGCATCGGGCTCAACCTGAGCCGGCGCATCATTGCGGACCACGGCGGCACCCTGACCGCCGGCAACCGCCGCGGCGGCGGGGCGCGCTTTGCCATCGAGCTGCCGGCGGTGGGCGAAGGAAACGGCTGATGCGCCCTCCGGTGATCCTGGTGGTCGATGACGAGCCGCTGATCGGGCAGTCCCTCACCGCAGCCCTGGAGGACAAGTACCGCGTGTTGACCTTCGAGGCGGCCGAGCCGGCCCTGGAGGCCCTGGCCCGGGCCGCCCCGGATCTGGTGCTGCTCGACATCGGGCTGCCGGGTATCGGCGGCCTGGAAGCCCTGGCCCGGATCCGGCACCGCCGCCCGGAACTGCCGGTGGTGATGATCACGGCCGACCGGGATGTCGCCACGGTGGTGGCGGCGGTCAAGCAGGGAGCCTGCGATTACATCGTCAAGCCGCTGAAGATGGACGTGCTGGAAAAGACGATCCGCCATGCCCTGACCACCGAACGCTTGCGCAAGGATGTCCAGGATCTTCAGGCCCGCTACCTGGAAGAACACATCCCGTGTTTCATCGGCGAGAGCGACACGATCCAGGCGGTGATGGCTTTTGTCCAACGGGTGGCCGAAAGCCCGGACACCCCGGTCCTGATCCTGGGCGAGACCGGCACCGGCAAGGAGTTGATCGCCAGTGCGATCCACTACCAGAGCCCCAATTTCCAGGGGCCGTTCATGGCGGTCAACTGCGCGGCGATTCCCACCGAATTGACCGAAAGTGAACTGTTCGGTTACGAGAAAGGGGCCTTCAGCGGAGCAGGGCAGGCCAAGACGGGCCTGATCGAGGCGGCCGCCGACGGCACCCTCTTTCTCGACGAGATCGGAGATTTGAGCGGTGCGGCACAGGCCAAGCTGCTCCGTTTTCTGGAAAGCGGGGAATTTTATCGTGTGGGGGGCACCCAGCGGCGCAGGATCCGCACCCGCATCGTGTCGGCCACCAACAAGGACCTCGATCATTTGATCGCCGAGGGGCGTTTCCGCCGCGATCTTTATTTCCGCCTGGGCGTGGTCCGCGTGGCTGTTCCGGCCCTCAACGCCCGCCGCGGCGACATCCTGCCGTTGGCCCGCCATTTCATGGAAATCTTCAACCACAAGTTTGGCAAATCGGTGAGCGAGCTGAGTCCGGATGCGGTCCGTGCCCTGGAAAATCATCCCTGGACCGGTAATGTGCGCGAACTGCGCAACGTCATCGAGCGGGCCGTACTGCTGGCCACCGAGGAGTGCATTGAGATCAAGGAGTTGGACCTTGCCCCGGCCTCGACTTGCCCCGGCCAGGGATTCGCTCCCCTGCCGGCCGGCGGGATGGATCTTGCCGCCACCCTGAGCGCCATGGAGCGTTTCTATTTCGATCAGGCCCTGCGCCGGGCCGGCGGCAACGAGAGCCACGCCGCCCGGCTGCTGGGGCTCAACCACCATACCTTCCGCTACCGGCGTAAAAAGTTGTCCTGCCCCGATTCCTGACCAACCTCTCCCTCTCTCTTTTTTCGAAAAATTGCGAAGGCGATTTCGCAATTTTTCTAATCTTCGCCGGCCGGTTGCGCTGCCTGCCGAAGGCCGAGCCAACACCGGCGGCGTTTCGTTCACTCCGGTTTGCCGAGGCACGCTTAATGCTATCCTTATGGGCTGAAGGCCGCCATTCCGGCCTTTGATTTGTGCCACTTTCGATCGGTCTTGCAGCAATGAAACACTCCAGCGACACCTGGCCTAAACGGATTTTGCTCATCGACGATGACGCCTGGATCCGGGATTCGATGGCGGTTTTTTTCGAAGGCGAGGGGTTGTACTTCATGGCCCTGGAAACGGCCGAGGAGGGGCTTGAGGCGCTTTCCCGGCGCCATTTCGACATCGTGATCTGCGATTACCGTCTGCCGGGGATGGACGGATTGAGTTTTTTCAAACAGATCCAGGGCAAAAAGGGGGTCAAACTGCTGATCACGGCCTACGGGACCGATACCCTGCCCATCGAGGCCCGGGCCGTGGGGGTGGACGGGTGCCTGTTCAAGCCTTTGGATATGCAGGCCATCGAATCGGTGCTCAGAAACCTGTTTCAGGACGCGCCGCCGGCGCGTAGCGCATCACGCCCGGCACCATGGAGGGGAAAGGCGCCGGCCAATGATCCGAACCGCTGAAACTCGCAGCCGGCAAAGGATCGCCACTTTCGTCCCGTGGATCCTGCCCCATTACCGGCACCGGAAGTGCCGGGCACCTAATATAAGCTGAGCGAACCGCAAAGAAAGGAGAAGTTTTATGGATGCACTGCTCATCATGATCGTGGCCTTCGCGGGCTACATCGCCATGTACAAGCTTTACGGCCAGTACATCGGCAAAAAAATCTTCGCCCTGTCGCCCACCGCCAGGACGCCGTCCCAGGAGTTCGAGGACGGCGTCGACTACGTGCCGACCAAGAAGGAGATCATTTTCGGGCACCATTTTACCTCCATCGCCGGCACCGGACCCATCGTGGGGCCGGCCATCGCCATCATCTGGGGCTGGGTGCCGGCCCTGCTGTGGGTATTCGTGGGCAGCATCGTCATGGGCGCGGTGCACGATTTCGGCGCTCTGGTGATCAGCCTGCGCAACCAGGGCAAGTCGATTTCCGATTACACCGCCAAGTACATCAACAACCGCACCCGTTTCTTGTTCTTTTTGATCGTCTTTCTGGAGCTGTGGATCGTCATCGCGGTCTTCGGCCTGGTCATCGCCATCATCTTCGCCATGTATCCCCAGTCGGTGGTGGCGGTCTGGGTCGAGGTGCCCATCGCCATGGTGTTGGGCTACCTGGTCTACAAGAAGGGCGGCAACGTGACCAGCCTGTCGATCTGGGCCATCCTGCTGATGTACCTCTTCGTCTTTCTCGGCCCCTTCATGCCGGTGAAGATGCCCACCGTGGCCGGGATCCCGGCCACCGGGGTATGGACCATCATCCTGCTGATCTACGGCTTTATCGCCTCGGTGCTGCCGGTGACCGCCCTGCTCCAGCCCCGGGACTTCATCAACTCCCACCAGCTGGTCATCGCCATGGGCCTGTTGATCCTGGGCGTCTTCGGTGCCGCCCTGACCGGCAGGCTGGAAATCGTGGCCCCGGCGATACAGGCCAGTCCGGCCAAGGCTCCGAGCATGTGGCCGTTTCTTTTTATCACCATCGCCTGCGGCGCCATTTCCGGGTTTCATTCCCTGGTCTCTTCGGGCACTTCGGGAAAGCAGGTGCGCAGTGAGGAAGACGCCCTGTTCGTCGGCTACGGCTCGATGCTGATGGAAGGGGCCCTGGCCACTTTGGTGATCATCGCCGTGGCCGCCGGCATCGGCATGGGATACACCACCAAGTCCGGCGAGACCCTGACCGGCGTGGCCGCCTGGACGACCCATTATTCGTCCTGGGCCGCAGCGGCCGGTCTCGGATCCAAGATCTCCGCATTTGTGGACGGTGCGGCCAACATGATCATGACCCTGGGCATCCCCAAGATTTTCACCCTGGCCATCATGGCCGTCTTCGTGGCCTCGTTTGCCGGCACGACCCTCGATTCGGCCACCCGCATCCAGCGGTACGTGCTCAGCGAGCTGTTTACCACCTTGAAGCTCGACTTTCTCACCGGCAAGTACACCGCCACGGCCATCGCGGTGGGCACGGCCCTGATCCTGGCCTTCGCCACCGGTGCCGGCGGCAAGGGGGCCATGAAACTCTGGCCCCTGTTCGGCGCGGTCAACCAGACCCTGGCGGCCCTGGCCCTGATCGTGATTACGCTTTACCTCAAGGCCCGCGGCGGCCTTAAATGGATGGTGGCCGGAATCCCGGCGATATTTATGGCGATAATGACCCTCTGGGCCGCCACTCTTAATCAACTCCAATTCGGCGGGGCGCACAACATGCTGCTGCAGAGCATCAATATCGTCATCATCATTATCGCCGCCTGGATCGTGGTCGAAGGCTTTATCAAGTTCTTCCAGACCGATGAGACGACTGCCAGCGGTGAGCCGGAGGCCGCAACCTGATCGAGTCGGAGACCGGGATTGGCCCCGTAAACGGGATTCGGCCGCTGGACGGCCGATTCTCGTACCCCCTTCGGCGGGTGCCGGAGCAGGATGCCGGCGCCCGCCGAAGGGCTTGATAAGCGGCTTATCTCTCGCTATAAGTCGACGTGATTGCCCGGGAAAAAGCCATTGACGACCGCTGACCTCAAACAAGCCTACTACCGCCTGCTGTTGCCGGCTCTGGTGGCCATTGCCATGGCGGCCGCAGTCCGAAGCTCTGAAATGGCGGTCCTCATTTCCCAGGCCGCCGCGGTCAAGATCGTGGGGGCCGGGCTGTTTGCCGCGTCCATCGCCGTAGCGGTGGGCCTGCCCATATGGATCCGCACTGCGTTCGCCAACCGGATGCGGGCGGCGCGCGGCGTCGCTGAATCGGAGTTTGTACGCTTTCAGCGGCGTTTAATCGCTACGGCCCTGGTGGCGCCATACCTGGCGGCCGTCGCCCTGGCGTTGAGCCTGCCCTCCTTTTATCAGGCGGGCTGCTTTCTGGCGGCTCTTTATGCCATGTACTATCACTACCCCTCTGAGCGGCGCATCGGCTTCGACCGGCGCCTGTTTCGGGTGGGGCAGCCCGGCCCATGCTGAACACGCTTTTAAAACGGGTGCGCAGGATCTACCGGGTGGCCGACGCGGTTTTTCGCGACCGGGCCTGCGACACCATGGCGCATGAACTCGAGGAGCTCGAGCACATCTTCGCCCTGCTGGTGCTCGGCGCCTTCGTCGGCATCCCTTCGCCGCCGATTCAGATCACCATGGAGATGATGCCGGTGATGGAGCGCGAGTTCACCTTGATGCTCGACAAGGTCACCACGGCCCATGATCCGTTGGCCGAGCTGTTTTCGGTCTTTTCCATCGATTGACTGTTGAGGACTTGAAATCCGCATGGGGCCCCAACTGCACTTTTTCGTCGGCAAGGGCGGGGTGGGCAAGTCCACCACCTCGGCCCTCACGGCCCTGTTCCTGGCTGCCTCGGGCTACGAGACCCTCCTGGTTTCGATGGACCCGGCCCACAATCAGCGCGACCTGTTCGAAACCGGATTCAGCGAAAAACCGCGCTGCGTGCGCGATCGCCTGGCGGTCAAAGAGATCGACACCGCCTACTGGATCCGCACCTACTTGAAGCAAACGCGCGAGCACCTGAGCAAATCCTACCTCTACCAGAGCGCCTTCAACCTCCAGGACCATTTCAAGGTGCTCCAGTTTTCACCGGGGCTGGAAGAGTACGCCCTGCTGCTGGCCTTCGAAAACGTGCTGGCCAGCGCCAAGGGCAAGGACGCCGTCATCTTCGACATGGCGCCCACGGCCCTGACCTTGCGCTTTTTCTCCCTGCCGGCCATCACCTTGACCTGGCTGGGCGAACTGCTCAAGCTGCGCAACGAGATCTGCCGCAAGAAGGAGATCATCTCCAAGATCCGTGTCGGCAGCTGCGAACTGGAACGCGACCGGGTCAAGAACAAACTCGAGACCCTCATCGAGGGCCATACCCGCCTGCGCGACCTGCTGCTGGCCCCATCGGCGCACATCCACCTTGTGCTCAACGCCGATCGGCTCTCGCTGGCCGAGGCCCTGCGCATCCGCACCGCACTGGCCGAGATCGGCAAACCGGTCCATCGGGTGGTGATCAACAAGTGTGACGGTACCGCGGTGCCGGATCGCATCGCCCAGGCCTTTGGCGCCGAAGCCAAGGCGATCCAGCCGCGTTGCAGGGGCGCAGGCCTCCATGGCCTGAAGGTCATGGAGGCCTTCGTCGCCGATCATCCCAAGGCCTTTGCGGGGGCATTGCCCGGGAACTAGAACACCGCGTTTCAACCCGCCAAAGCGATTTTTTTCATCATGGCCTGAACGGATGTGCGCACCGGGTCCTTGAACCGCTGTGTCAAGGCGGCATCGAGCATTGCGGCACCGATAACCCGGTTGCTGCGGGCCAGCCATGCCAGGGCGGCCAGGGCCCAGTCCTGGCGCCGGATTCCCAGACTCTTGAAATCGACCGTTATCACGGGCGCCGCGGTGGGCGGCAGCTCGATCCCGGTGGCCGCCAGGATCAGGGTCTGCGGGGCTGCTCCGGCCAGCAGGGCCTTGCGGCGCTCGACGCCTTCGGCTGCCAGGGCGATGATCACCTCGGGCCGGGCTGAACCGGTGTAATCGATGGGCTCGGGCGAGAGGTTGATTTCGGTGATCGAAGGTCCCCGGAGCACGGTGATGTTGTAGTCGTTTTTCTGGGACACGTAAAAACCGCCGGCAAGGCCGGCCAGGCCGAGCACCTCGCCGGCCGTGATGATCCCCTGGCCGGCGGCACCCAGGATGGCCACGGCCTGTTTTTGACGCGAGGGCGGCGTGCAGCAGGCCTTTATTTTCGCAGGTCTGGGGACCGGTTCGAGTCCGGCGCAGCGGGCGCGATACGCTTCACCGTATTCCCGGCGCACGTTTTCCGCGATCTCACCGTTGATTGCTGCCGAAGCGCGCAGATTGGCGTCGATAATCTCAGAGGTCAGCTTGTTGCGTTTGGTGTAGCGGCCCGGGCATATGCCCTGGATCTCCACCACGGCAAATCCCTTGTAGGCGACGGCCTTTTCGATGACCTGGGGCAGGTCCTTTTGATAGGCGGAACACCGGGCGACAAAAGGCGCTCCGGCCGCCACCGCGATTTTGTACAGATCCAGGGGCTTTTCCACCCGGTTGAGAAATCCGGAGGCCAGCACCGCCTCGGGCGGCGAGGTGGCAGAGCACTGGCCGCCGGTCATGCCGAAGTTGAAGTTGTTGAGCACCAGCAGGGTAAGGTCCAGGTTGCGGCGGCAGGCGGCCAGCAGATGGGCGCCGCCGATGCCCAGGCCGCCGTCGCCCATGGTGGCCACCACGGTCAGCTCCGGCCGGCAGAGCTTGAGCCCGGCCGCGTAGGTCAGCACCCGGCCGTGGACCCCGTGCAGGGCGTGGGTGTTGAAAAAGGTGTCGAAGAGACCCGAGCAGCCGATGTCGCTGACCATGGCGATCTGGGGGCCGGAAAGTCCCATGGCGACCAAAACCTGGTCCAGGGTCTTGAGCACCCGTTCATGGGAGCACCCCGGGCAGAACACGGGGGGACGGTCTTGATTGAGCAGGCTGTTTTCACCCATGAAAGGCCTCCTTGATCGTCTCCGGAGAAATCAGCACCCCGTTCATGTGGCCGACATGCTGCACGGCCTTGTCGCGCAGCACCCGCTGGACCTCCAGGCTGTATTGGCCGCAGTTCATCTCGCAGACCAAAACGCGCCCGGCGTCCCGGGCCAGGGACCGGATCAGGTTTTCAGGACAGGGCCAGAGGGTTTTGAGCACCGCCAGCGATACCCGTTCTCCCCGGCTGCGCAGGTCGGCCACGGCCTTGTGGGCTGCCCGGGCGGTGACGCCGTAGGTCAAGACCAGGGTGCCGGCCCCGTCTTGCAGATCGGCGCTGTGATAGGCATAGCTGTCCACGGCGGCCGTCAGCTTGCGGTCCAGGCGCTCGATCTGGGCCGCGATCTGCGCCGGTACGGTGGTGATGTAGCCGTTTTCGCCGTGGGTGCTCGATGTCTGGCGGCTGAGCCGCTCGCCGCCGATGGGTAAAAAATAGGGGACATCCCGGCCTTCGGCAGGCGCAAAGGGCAGGCAGGCCCGCCCGTCGGGGCAAAGCAGCCGATTGACCGGCGCCGGCCTCTCGCAGGCCTCCAGGTCGACGGCCTCCCGGACCAGGCCGATCTCCTTGTTGGAGGCCAGAAAGACCGGGCAGCGATAGGTTTCGGCCAGGTTGAAAGCCTTGATGGTCAGGGTGTAGCAGTCGGCAACGTCCACCGGGGCCAGCACGATGGCCGGGCAGCCGCCGGTGTTGGACCAGCGCAGAAACTGCACATCGCCGTCGGCCCCTTTGGTGGCGCTGCCCGTGGAGGGGCCGAGGCGCTGGACGTCGACGATCACCAGCGGGATTTCCGAACCGATGGCAAAGCTGATGTGCTCGCTGTAGAGGCTGATCCCCGGGCCGCTGGTGGCGGTCATGGCCTTGAATCCGGCCATGGACGCCCCGATGCAGTAGCCCATGGAGGCGATTTCGTCCTCGCCTTGCAGCACGATGCCGCCTGCCGGCGGCAAAAGGCGCAGCATGGTGTTAAAGACGCTGGTGGCTGGCGTGATCGGGTAGCCGGCGAAAAACCGGCACCCGGCGTCCAGTGCCCCCCAGCCGATGGCTTCGTTTCCTTCAAGTAGGCTCAGACCCATGATCTTCCGCTCTCCTGTCAACCGGCAGAGTCGGCCGGCTTTTGTCTTGCCGGCGATGGTCGTTTCCGTTTTCAGGTACACCGCCGGCCCGTTGGGCAATCTCCAGTAATGCCTTTGTCGGCTATAATCATACCGGATATATCATGGCAAGAACGATTTGCGTGTCCGAGCGGCGGGGGCGGCCGGGGGGTGGCGGCGGTCGCGGCACTTGGGGCGTCCGGAAAAAAAGAATCCGGTAGGATGGCGGAAGAAAGGGCAGCGGTGGATCGGGTCGAACCCGACCTCCGGACATTTTGGCTTCAGCGGGAATTACGGGGTCTTTTCACCGAGACTTGCCCTGCCGGAGCCAAAATGGTAAGCCTGCGGCGTTAAACACCCCCCACAAGTCATCCAGAAAACCTTCAAAGGCCTTTTTCATGGCTGATGGCCCGCTATCGACCCGCTATGCCAGCGCTTCGGCCCGCATCGTCTTTCCGGTGGTGCTGAGCGTGGCCCTGTTTGTCGGCACCATTTTTTTTCTTTTCCTGCCCATGCTCCAGGAGCGGTTGATGGCCGGCAAGCGTGAGATGATCCAGGAGTTGACCCAAACGGCCTGGAGCGCCCTGGCCGACTTTGAAAGGCAGGTCCAGGGCGGGCGCCTGACCCGCGTCGAGGCCCAGGCCAGGGCCATCGACCATCTGCGGGCCCTGCGCTACGGGCCGGAGGACAAGGACTACTTCTGGATCAACGACATGCACCCGCGGCTGCTGATGCACCCTTACCGGCGCGATCTGGAGGGCAGCGACATCTCCACCTTCGAGGATCCCACCGGCAAGCGTCTTTTCGTGGAATGCGTGCGCATCGTGGCCGCGGCCGGGGCCGGGTATGTGGACTACCACTGGCAATGGAAGGACGATCCGGCCCATATCGTTCCCAAGATTTCCTATGTCAAGGGGTTCGCCCCCTGGGGCTGGATTGTGGGGACCGGGGTCTACGTAGAGGACCTGCGCGTTGAGATGGCCGCCATCCGGCGCCACCTGATCCTGGTCTGTGCCGGGATCCTGGCCCTGATGATCGCCCTTTCCGGCTACATCGTCTGGCAGGGGATGATGGCCGAGCAGCGCCGCCGCAAGGCCCAGCAGCAGGCCAATCAGCAGCAGGAGCAGCTCTACCAGGCCGCCAAGCTGGCTTCCATCGGCACCCTGGTCTCGGGGATCGCCCACGAGATCAACAACCCCATCACCTCCATCGTGCTCAACGCCCAGACTCTCGACAAGACCTGGCGCGCCGTCGGGCCGGTGCTGGAGGCTCACCTGGCAGAAAACGAGGAGTTCGCCGTGGGGGCGATGCCCTACGCCTTGCTGCGCGAAAGGCTGCCGCTGCTTCTTTCCGACACCGTGGATGCGGCCTTGCGGGCGCGCAGTATCGTTGCCGACCTGAAAGATTTCGCCCGCCAGGGATCCTCGGACCTCAACGAGACGGTGGACGTCAACGCCAGTGTGCAGCGTGCCGCCGGGCTGGTGGCCAACCTGATCAAGAAATCGACCCACGATTTCGCCCTGAACCTGGCCCCCGGCCTGCCGCCGGTCAGGGGCAACGCCCAGCGCATCGAGCAGGTTTTGGTCAACCTGCTGGTCAACGCCTGCCAGGCCTTGACCAGCCGGGACCAGGCCATCCGTGTATCCACTGTCCTGGCCAGCGACGGCCAGGTGGTCATCACGGTGGCCGATCAGGGCCGGGGGATTCCCGAAGCCCTGCGCGGGCGGATCAAGGACCCGTTTTTCACCACCAAACGCGATCAGGGCGGTACAGGTCTGGGGCTGGCCGTCTCGGAGCGCATCGTCCAGGACCACGGCGGGCGCCTCGACCTGGGTCCGGCGATGCCCCAGGGCACCGTGGCCACAATCACCCTGCCGGCATCGGGGGATTCACCGTGAATCTGTTTCCATCTCCATCCATCCTGGTGGTCGATGACCAGCAGAGTATCTTGCTGGCCGTGGACACGGCCCTGCGTCTGGCAGGCTTCAATCAGATCCGCACCTGCAGCGACAGCCGCCGGGTCCAGTCGGTGGTGGGCGAACAGATTCCGGACATCGTCCTGCTCGATCTGATGATGCCGGGGGTGGACGGCGAAACCCTGCTTTCTTTTTTCGTGGCCGAGTGCCCGGATGTGCCCGTGATCGTGATCACCGGCCGGGTGGACGCCGAAACGGCGGTGCGCTGCATGAAGGCCGGAGCCTTTGATTACATTCTCAAGCCGGTGGAGGACGAACGGCTGGTGGCCACGGTGCAGCGGGCCGCGGCCTACGGGGCCTTGCAGCGCGAAAACCAGGCCCTGCGGCGCCAGATCCTCTCTGACCAGCCCTCCAGATCCGACGCCTTTGCCGAAATCATCACCCGCAATGCCAAGATGCTGGCAGTTTTCCAATACGTGGAGGCCATCGCCACCACGCTCCAGCCGGTATTGATCCGCGGTGAAACCGGGGTCGGCAAGGAGCTGGTGGCCCGGGCCCTGCATCGCATCAGCGGTCTGCCCGGGGCTTTCGTGGCGGTCAATGTGGGCGGGCTGGATGACAACGTCTTTTCCGACACCCTCTTTGGCCATGTGCGCGGCGCCTTTACCGGTGCGGAGCGGGACCGGGCCGGAATGATCGAGGCGGCCGCCGACGGGACCCTTTTCCTCGACGAGATTGGCGATCTGAGCATGGCCTCCCAGGTCAAGCTGCTCCGTCTGCTCCAGGAAGGCGAATACATCCCCCTGGGGCTCGATCGGCCCCGGCGTACCGAGGCCCGTATCGTGGCCTCGACCAACGTTTCGCTGCGGGCCCTGGAACGGGCCGGACACTTCCGCAAGGACCTGGCCTACCGGCTGCGCACCCATCAGATCTACATTCCCCCTTTGCGCGAACGGCTTGAAGATCTGCCTTTGCTGGTGGGCCATTTCCTCCAAAAAGCTTCCAGAGCCCTGGGCCGGCCCCGGCCGGCGGCCCCGGCCGAGCTGATGCCCCTGCTGCGTGCCCACAATTTCGCCGGCAATGTGCGCGAACTCGAGTCGATGATCTTCGACGCCCTGAGCCGCCACCGTTCCGGGGACCTGGAACTGACCGTTTTTCAGGACCATATCCGCCGCGAGCAAAGCGGGGGGATTGCCGCCGCACCGGCCCAGGTCCCCGAAAGTATCCTCTTTCCGTCCCGGCTTCCCACCATTAAAGAGACCACCTGCATGCTCGTGAGCGAGGCCCTCAAGCGGACCGGCGGCAATCAGACCGCCGCCGCCGCCATGCTCGGCATCAGCCAGCAGGCCCTGAGTAAACGCCTGCGCCAGGAAAAGTAGGTCGCCCCTCGCCCCGAGACAACAACCTGGATTGTATTCACAACAAAAGTTGTAACTGCCTGTAAGTGACATGAATTCAGCCGGTTGTCTTTTTTTCGGTCGGGCAGGTACAATCCTGGTTGATCTTTTCAGCCGGTCCGCATCTCTCCTCAAAGCCATCTTTATGTAAACTATTTCAGGTCCTTGAATCTGTTTTCAGCTCTCTGGCACGCGAAATGCTATCTTTGGCGATATGAACAAACTTCAAAATTTGTCTGGCGTACAACGCTTGTAATTCATTCATCTGGCAGAGGGGGAAGGAGAACAGAATGGAAAAGATCAGGAACAGGGGATGGCAAGTCACTTTGGCCGGACTGGGCATCAACCTGGCGCTGGGAATCCTCTACACGTGGAGCATCTTCAAGCTGGCCATCAAGGAATCCATCCAGCGGGGCGACGGGCGGTTCAACTGGGATATGGCCGCCCTCAACGACCCGTACGCCGTTTGCTGCCTGGTCTTCGCCTTTACCATGATCATCGCCGGCCGCTTGCAGGACCGGCTCACCCCGCGCATCACGGCCATCATCGGCGGCTTGCTCACCGGCGCGGGCCTTTTGCTCAGCAGTTTTTCGGCCAGCCTCCTGAGTTGGATCGTGGGATTCGGGGTGCTCACCGGTGCCGGCCTCGGTTTCGGCTACGCCTCGGCGACCCCTCCGGCCATCAAGTGGTTTCCGGCCGCACGCACCGGCCTGATCGCCGGTATCGTGGTGGCCGGGTTCGGGCTGGCCTCGGTCTATATCGCGCCTACGGCCAACTTTCTCATCGCCCGTTTCGGCCTGAGCCAGGCCATGATGATCTTCGGCCTTTCTTTCACCGTGGTGGTCTGCGTTCTGGCGATGATGCTGGTCAATCCGCCCAAAGGCTACGTGCCGCCCCAGGCGGCGGGCGCCAAAGGCCGGCCCGTGGTCAACGCGGTGGCGGTCCAGGAGTTCGCCCCCTTTGAGATGATGCGCACCCTTTCCTTCTACAAGCTCTGGTTCATGTTCTTTGCCGGATCCGGGGCCGGGCTGATCATCATCGGGTCGGTGGCCGGAATGGCCCGCCAGAGCATGGGCCAACTGGCCTGGGTGGTGGTGGCCCTGATGGCCGTCGGCAACGCCGGGGGAAGGATCATCGCCGGAATCATCTCCGATCGCATCGGCCGCACCCGCACCCTGATGCTCACCATGAGCTTTCAGGCCCTGGTCATCCTTTCCCTGCTGTTCATCGACCAGACCCAGGCCGTGCTTTTGGTGTTGGCCGCGGCTCTGATCGGATTCAACTACGGCACCAACCTGTCCCTCTTTCCTTCGGCCACCAAGGACTATTACGGACTTTCCAACTTCGGGGCCAACTACGGGTTGATTTTCAGCGCCTGGGGAGCGGCCGGATTCATCCTGCCGCGCATTTCCCAGATGATCGTGGCCTACACCGGTTCTTCCCATTACGCCTACATCCTGGCCGCAGGGCTGCTGGTCGCCAGCGCCATCATGGCGGTGCGGACCAAGGCGCCTGAAATGCCGACTGAGGCCACCGATCTGGTGCCGGGTTTGGCCTATTCGGGCTACCGCCTGCACATCGGCCCCTGATCCCGAGCGGCAACAGACACCGGAAGCGGGCGCACTTTCTTAAGGGTGCGCCCGCAGTGTGAATTCAGATACCGAAGCAAAGCAAACCGCCATGATCCAGATCCAAAATCCCGCCGCCGTGGCATTCATCGCAATGGTTTTGATCGCGGTCCTGCTCTGGTGCGTTCACCGGGTCACCGCGGGACGGTTCTGGGGATGGCTCTGGTACGGCATTAACACTCGACCCCGTTTCCTTCTGGCCCTCCTGTGCGGCATAATGGTGGCGCTGGCCGGGGCGACCGCAACCGGCTGGAGCGACCTGGCGCAAATCCAGACCGGCCGTTGGGCAGCCCGGTTTTTGCTGATCGTCCTGTTGGAGATGATCGGTGTCAGTCTGATCCTCACCTGCCAGCGCCACCGCCGCCAAAAAGCACAGTTGGAAGTTTACCGGGGATTTATCCAAAAGCTCAAAGCCGCGGCCCATCCATCGGCGGCCGCCACGATCCAGGCCGCCATCCGTGCCCTGAACCACAGCGGCGAGACGGTGGTGGACTTAAGCGGCGGCCTTCTGGAAGGCGCGGACCTGCGCGGGATCCGGCTTCACGGCGCCGACTTGAGTCAGGCGCACCTGGAAGGAGCCAATCTTCAGGGGGTCGGATTGAGCGGCGCCGACCTGCGCAACGTCAAGCTGGCCGGCGCCGATCTGCGTGAAATCTTTTTCTATCGTGCCGATCTGCGCGGCGCCGATCTTCGTCAGGCGGATCTTCGCCGGGCGGATCTGCGCGAGGCGGATCTGCGCGGGGCACGGCTGGACGGCTGCGGCCTGGAGGACGCCCGCCTGGAGGACGCTCGTCTTGACGGGGCTTCACTGAGCGGGGCGCGCATGGAAAACACCCAGGTGAGCGTGGTCCAGCTTCTCAAAACAGAGACTTTGGCCCATGCGGTGCTCGAACCGCGGCTGCGGCTGCGCCTGGTCGCGGCTGGAAACCCACCCCTGGGACTGGCCCGGCGGTTGCTGCGCATCGACGGCAGTGTGCCGAGCCTGCCTTGACCTTTGCCGTCTTGAATCCGTTCTCAAATTACCGGATCTCATCTGTTGGGGGAGGGTAGGGCGTTCCGGCCACGGATTTTAATCATCCGGGATTGCGAGTCGGCCGGAACGCCCGAGGAGAGAGAGTGGAGGTTAGGATGGCAGAGGAGATCTGCTCTTCCTGGCTCTAAAGAGCGCCGCTTTTTGTCAAGGTTACATCCCGTCCGGAAAAAAAATCGTCCAAGGCCTGGACCAGGGCCGGATCCGGCAGATCGTAAAACAGCCCGCAGGCCGCTCCCCGATCCGGATGCAATCCCCGTAAAAAGAGATAATAGACGCCGCCGAAGTGCCTTCGGTAGTCGTAGCCGTCCAGCCGCAGCTTCAGATAGCGGTGCAGGGCCACGGTGTAGACCAGGTACTGCAGGTCGTAGCGGTGGGCCGCCATCACCGCCCCGAGGCGCTCCCTGGCATAGTCCGCGAAGCGATCGCCCAGATGGTTGGATTTGTAGTCGACGATGTAAAAGCGGCCCCGGTGGCGAAAGACCAGGTCGATAAAGCCTTTCATCAATCCGCGCACCGGATCGAAGGAGAGGCCCGCACCCACGCTGCGGTAGGCGGGAAACCGGCCCAGCACCCCTTCCAGCCCCCTGTGGTCCAGCCCGGCCAAAGGATAGTGAAAGGCCATTTCGTCGCGCCGGTCGCCGGGGCCGATGCCCCGCAGGCAAAGATCGCCGCCGTCCAGCCGGGTGTCCAGGACCCGGCCGACCATCCCGGCCACCACCGGGCCCCAGGCCGGGTCGATGGCGTAGCGCGCCAGCTGATCGGCGACGGCACGGTCCAGATCCGGGCCCCCGGCCGATGTAAAATCGATCATTTCCAACAGTTCGTGCAGGCACTGGCCGGGACCGGTGCCGCGGGGAAAGCGGAACACCGGGTCCACCGGTTCCAGGGGGGCTGGGGCAGGTTCCGCAGCCGGCTGGGGATCATAGTCGGGCCGCTCCACGTCGGCGCCGGCCGCCAGGCCCGAGTAGCTCGTCAGGCGCCAGTCGCGCACGATGCGCCCGGTAAATTCCCGTGCGGTCGGAGCCGGACCGGCCGGAGCGGGGGGCGCGGCAACCCGGGCCGCTGCCGCCTCGGCCGTCTCGATCAGGATTGTGCCGCCGGCCGAAGCGGCCAGGTCCTCGAGCCGCCGGCGGATCTCGTCTTCGGAAAGGCGGCGCATGACGCTTTGCGGCGGATCGCTCGCCTCGTCCGGATGGATCAGCCAGGCCGGGGCCGAGGTCTGGGCGTTATTGATCCGGCCCCAGGTCAGCACGCACAGGTTTCTTGCCCGGGTCACGGCCACGTAGAAAAGGCGCAGCCGTTCGGCCAAGTCCTCGGTGGCGGCCAGGGTCTGGTGGCCTTCCATTTCATCAGAGCCGAAGTCCAAAAAGGGCCGGTACTCCGGGGCCGGACCGTGAAAGGCCGCCGGCCCGCTTTGGGGCGCCGCGCCGGCCCAGGCAAAGGGGATGAAGACCACCGGGTATTCGAGCCCCTTGCTCTTGTGGATGGTGACGATCCGGACCAGGGCCTCGTCGCTTTCCAGGCGTAAAAGGCGCTCGTCATCCGACCCGGCGCTCCCGGCCCGCTGGTCCGCCAGCCAGCGCAGCAATCCCTCGATCCCGGCGTAGCGGCGCGAGGCGGCCTGCAAAAGCTCGCCCAGGTGCAGCAGGTTGGTCAGGCGCCGCTCCCCGTCCGCTTCGGCCCGCAGCCGCCGGCAGACCTTTTCCCCGTCGAGCAGGGCAAAGAAAGCGACCTCGAATCCCCGGCGCATCCAGAGGTCCCGGTAGCCGCGAAAACGGACCTGGAGCCGGTCGTGGTCGCGCTCGTCCAGGTCGAGCCCCAGGATCCGGCCAGCCTGCCACCCCATCAGGCTGGTGGCCAGGGCCGCGCGCAGCCGCCCTTCGTGGCCCGGGCCGGCCAGGGCCAGCAGGACCCGTTCGAGGGATTCGGCCTCCGGGGTCTCGAAGACGCTCTTCCGGCTCAGGCTGACACTGGCCACCCCCCGGGCGCGCAGGGCCTCCTGGATCCGCACCCCGTCCCGGTGGCTGCGCACCAGCACGGCGATGTCGGCGGCCCTGACAGGATCGTCGCCGATCCGGGCCCGGCCCTGGCGGCCCAGGGCCAGCAGATGGACGATCTTTTCGGCGCAGATCCGCGCGGCGCTTTGACGGGCCGCTTCGGCGCTGATGCGGGCTTCCTTGCCGGTGGTGGCCAGGCCGGCCGAGGGGATGAAGATGATCTGGAGGGGCGGCGGCGGCGCGTCGTCGATGATCAGGGGCCGCCGGTCGGCCTCGGGGCCCGGGGCCACCGGCATAAAGGGGATGTGCCGGTCGTAGACAAAGGGCCGCCGGGCCAGGGAAAAGAGGGTGTTGACCGCCTTGACCAGGCCGGCGGCCGAGCGCCAGTTGGTGCCCAGGGTGTGGATGCGCTCCGGGCCGGCGTCGTCCCGGGCTTGCATGTAGGTGAAGATGTCGGCCCCGCGGAAGCTGTAGATGGCCTGCTTGGGGTCGCCGATCAGAAAAAGGATGCCGTCTGCGCCCTCAGGGTAGATGCGCCGGAAGATGCGGTACTGGATCGGATCGGTGTCCTGGAACTCGTCGATCAGGGCCACGGGAAAGCGGCGGCGGATGGCCGCGGCCAGGGCCTGGCCCCCGTCCCCGGCCAGGGCCTGATCCAGCAACCGCAGCAGGTCGTCGAAAAAAAGGACCTGGCGCTGGTGCTTTTTCCGGGCCAGTTCGCCGGCGATGGCGGTCCGGGCTTCGGCGATAAGGCGGATCTCTTTGGCCCTCAGGGTCGTTTCCAGCTCGGATGCGAAGGTCCCGCAGCGATCGAAAAACCGGTGGGCCGGGACCGCCTGGCCGGCCTTGGTCTGCTGGGCCAGCAGGGCCGGGGTGAAGCGTTCAAAACCCTTGGGCAGGGTGAAGGGCATCTCGCCGGCGACCAGCGCGTCCATGGCGGCCAGGGCGTTTCGGACCACGACCTTGGTGTATGAGCGCCGGTTGAGGCCCGGATCGGTTTCCAGGATCCGGGCCACCGCGGCGCCATCGGCGGTCCAGGCCGTTTTGAGGGACTCGAAATCCCGGGCCAGGGCTGCCATGTCAACGGTTTCGGGCAGGTCCTGGGGGTCGGGGAGCAGGCCGCTGCGCCCGTCGCGCAGCAGCGGGGCCACCGTGGAGAAGAGGTCCTCTGGATTTTTCCAGGTCTCGCGCAGCCAGCGGGCCTCGATCAGGTCCAGGACCGCGGTGTGCCGGCGCCAGAAGTCGGCCGCCACCGTGCGGCGCAGCAAGGTCTCGTCGGTGACCAGTTCGGCCTCGAAGGCCGCACCGCTTTCAAAGGCGTTGTCCTGAAGCATCCGCTGGCAGAACCCGTGGATGGTGTAGACCGCCGCCTCGTCCAGGCGCGTCAAAGTGTCGTCCAGGTGCCGGCGGGACGCCTCCCGGTCCTCGATGCGGGCAAGAAGGGGGGCCAGGCCCGGATCGTTGCACACATTGGTGGCGAGCGCCTCGACAGCCTCGCGCAACCGCAACCGGATGCGGCCGCGCAGCTCTTCGGTGGCGGCGTTGGTGAAGGTGACCACCAGGATGCGGTCCAGATCGAGGCCGGCCTCCAGCAGCAGGCGCAGGTAGACGGCCACCAGGGTGTAAGTCTTGCCCGTGCCAGCGCTGGCCTCGATAAGACCCCCCGTTTTGAGGGGCAGGGTGCAAGGATCGAGGGGGCGAAGGCTCATGGGGCGGCCTCGGCTTCGGTGGCATCGATCAGGGGCCCGAAGATCTCGACCGCGATCTCCATGAATGCCGGCCCCAGGGGATCGCGGCCGCGCCAGGCGAGTTGGACCGCCGAATCAAAGGCGTCCCCTATGCCCCGGTAATCGTCCTGCCAGGCCCGCTGGCACGCTTTGAAAGCCTCATCCTCGTTGCCGGTACGGGCCAGGGTGGCGGCGTAGGTCCAGGAGGTTTCCGGGAAAAATGAAAGCGGCGAGGACTGGCCCTGCCACCAGCGTTCGAGCAGGGCTTTCAGCAGCCGGGCCGCCTCGGGCTGGTGGCCGAAACGTACCACCTCTTCGAGGCCGATATGAAGACTCTGGGCGGCTTCAAGGGTCGGCGCCGCCGCGCACAGAACCAGGTGCAAAATCCACAGGCGCAGCCGGTCCTTGGCCTTGACAGTGGCCGGGCGCACGGCCAGGCGGCCGCGGTCGGTAAGATCCTTCAGCCAGCCGCGCAGGGTGAAGCGGCCCAGGGTGAGGTCGATTTCCAGCGGGGAAATCTTTGTGCCCCTGGCCTTGCGCGCTGTTTCGGCGATTTGATCCATCCCCTCCAGGGCTTCGGTCCAGGCCGCGGCCCCGAGCCGGCCGTGGGGCAGCCGGCCCCTGGCCCGGATCCGTGCTTCGACGATTTCGACATCTTGGCCCACGATCAAGGCGGGCACCAGTTCGTCCCGGGCCAGGTAGCGCTCCAGGCCCGCCAGATCGAAGGGCTCCTCGTCGGCCGGCGGCCCTTCGCCCGCTTCCAGGCGGATGCCCAGGCGTCGCTCCAGGAACCGGGCCGCAGGGTTGAGGAAAAAGCCAACCAGCTCGTCCAGGGCCACGGTGCGCGCATCTTCTTCCGGTGGCGGAAGGTCGCCGTCCATAAAGGGGGAAATTGCCGCTTCCGGCTCCGGCCCCGCGGCGGCCTCCAGCCAGCGCCGGTCGTAGGAAAAAAGGGCCGGGTCCCGCCCGTCGAAAAGGCGCAGGCTGAAGGGCTGGAGCGGATGGCGGCAGACCAGGCGGGTCGAGGGCGCCTTTTCTTCCCCGGTGGTCCAGCCTTGGTCGAGGTAGTCCAAAAGTTCGCTCACCACCACCGACGGGACCCGGGGGGAATTGTCGCGCACATCGCTTCCCAGGTAGCTCAGGTAAAAGACGTCCCTGGCCGAAAGGAGGGCTTCGAGAAAGAGGTAGCGGTCGTCCAGGCGCCGGGACCGGTCCCCGGGGCGCGGATCGGCGGCGATGCGGTCGAAGCCGGGCGGATGCTGGCGCCGGGGAAAATCGATGTCGTT
Source organism: Desulfobacterales bacterium (assembly GCA_963668645.2). GTDB lineage: Bacteria > Desulfobacterota > Desulfobacteria > Desulfobacterales > UBA2174 > UBA2174. Next base: position 69,213 of record CAXXWC010000010.1, on the reverse strand, counting down.
GAGCCCCAGCAGGCAGACCACCCGGAAAGGGATGGCGCGCATGGGCACCATATTGCAAAAGGTCACCCCGCCCAGCAGGAAGCGGCGCGCGCCGCCGGCACTGGAAAGGCATGCTTCGAGATGGGCCCGGACCACCCGGGTCTGCAAGGGAGTGTCCAGGCCTGCCGCCGAAGCTTCCCGGCCCAGGTCGCCCAGGACCCGGCGCACGGCCTGGATCGCTTCGGCCTCGTCGTCGTCCGGTGCCAGTAAATCGTCCACCAGACGGTTGACCCGTTCCAGCCAGTTCCCGGCCCCTGCCGGCCGGCAAAGGGCCGCCCGCCAATGGGCCAGGCGGTCCACCAGGGTCTGGAGGGCGCCCAGGTCGGCGGCTGCGGCCCCTTCCACGTCCGGGTGGCTCAGGGTGCCGGAAAAAAAGACCTCTTCGGGCGGCATGGCGTAGCCGAGAAAGAGCCGAGCCAGTCCCGCCTCCCAGGTGTTGGCCGCCTCGGCGGGCAGGTCGTCGGCGGCCCGCATGGCGGCGTCGGCGCCCCAGCGGATGCCGCAGTCCTCGACCCAGGCGCGGACCCGGGAGAGGGATTCCTCGTTAAAACCGAAGCGGCGCGAGACCGCCGGCACTTCCAGCAGCCCCAGAACCTCGGAAGCGGTCAGACGCCAGGCCGGCAGGTCGAGAAGCCCGAGGAGGGTTTCGATCACCGGCTGTTCGGCAGGCAGGCGGCGGTCGGCTACGGTCCAGGGAATGTACTGTTCCTGGGAAGCGTCCTCGAAGACCGCCTCCAGATGGGGGGCGTAGATGTCGATGTCCGGGGCCATGACCACGATTTCCCGGGGCCGCAGGTCCGGCAGGTGTTCGAAAAAGGCCAGCAGCCGGTCGCGTAGCACCTGCACCTCGCGCATGGGGGTGTGGCAGGCGTGCACCTGCACCGACCGATCCCCGGCGGGCAGATGGGTGGGGTTCTGGCGCCGGTCGTTGAGGTGCAGGATGTCGTGTTGCAGGGAGGCCAGCAGGGTGGTCTCGCCGGGATCTTCAAAAAGATCCTGGTCCGAAGCCCCGAGATCGAGAAGCTGGTCGAGAAAGCCCTGGCCGGTGTGGCCCATGGAGGCCAGCAGGGGATTGCCCACGTCGAGCAGGCCGCTTAGATCCTGGCCGCCGCTTTGCCGCCAGCGGGCGCGGCGCCTGGCCTGGCCGCGCTCGTCCACGATGTCGGTCCAGTACTCCGCACTGGGGTTGAGCAAAAAGACATGCACCGCGGCATGCCGGGCAAGGGCCGTAAAGGCGTGCAGGTGGACCGGAGCCAGGGCGGTGAGGCCAAAGAGGCTGACCCTTTCCGGCAGGGCCGTGCGGGGGCCTTCACCCCGGCCGACGGCGGCCCGGAATTCGGCGAAGATTCCGGCCCGGTGCATCCCGCCGGTGCCTGCCGCCACGGCCCGCCACAGCTCGGCCTGCCAGTCGTCCTCGCGGCCCGCCTCCCAGCCAAGCACCATGTCGGGCCGGTAGACGAGGTACTGATCAAAGACGTCGGCGATGCGCCCGGCCAGTTGATAGGCCTTGAGGTCGGATTCATCGTCTTTGAGGTAGCGGTGGAGGGGGGCAAAGGCGGGCTGGGGCAAAAATCGCGGCAAAAGGGCCAGCACCCGCCATTGGAGCTGCTGGCGGTCATAGCCGCTTTCTTCGGGCACGGTCTGCATCCAGGCTGCCTGGATGCGCCAGGCAAAGCTGGCCGGCAGGGGAAACTCCAGGTTGGCGGCGATGCCGGTCTGCAGGGCCAGTTGCTGGGCCAGCCAGCGGGCCATGCCCGGGTTCTGGACCACCACCGTTTCTGGGGCCAGGGGATCGGCCGGCGGTTGGGTGACGATCTGCGCCAGGCGCTGGACCAGCTGTTCGGCACGGTTGCTGTGGTAGACCTGCATCATGGGATCGTTTGAGGGCGATTTTGAAAATTTTAAAAGCGTTTTGTGGTCAAAACCGATTGTCGCCCATCAGTGCCCACCGCGCCGAGTCCAGCGGAACGGCACGAGCATCGGCACGCGCCGGCGATAGGCATCATATTCGGCGCCGAACTGGGCCTGCAATTTTTCTTCTTCGATCATGGCCCCCACGATGAGATATACGGTGAGCACCAGATTGATCACCACCGCCGCCGCATCGAGCTGGCGTGCCCAGATCAGCAGAATCCCGCCCGTGTACCATGGATGGCGCACCAGGCCGAGGACCCCGCTGGTGTCCAGATGGCAGTCCTCGGTGAGGACGCTGCAAGTGTTTTCATTGTGCGCCTGGCGCAGCCCGAGAAACTGGCGCAGGTCGTAGCGCCGGGCCCCGGCGGCAAAGAGCCCGATGGCGGCGGCCAGCATGGCGGTCTGAACGATGCGCAGCCACCCGCTCCAGCCGAAGAGGACCGGCCCCTGGAAGGTGGTGCTGTAGCCCACCACGCCGATGAGGGTCGCCACGGCAAACGCATTGTAAAACAGGCGATAGCAGCGTACCAGCCCGGGCAGGCGCCGTGCGATCAGGCCGTTGATGGGCGGGCTGATCAGAAGGCTGTGCAGGGCGCACCAGATGGCCCAGACGAGGGCGAGGGTCAGATAACGCGTCATGGGGGGATTTTACACGGTAAGCCTAAAATCGCCAGTCCAAATATCGGGTCGGTCTGCGATCGCAATGGCGCCGCGGAGACCTTCCTTTAATGCAAAGTTGAAATCCCTACTTTGGGCCAGAATGTCTTTCGAGATTGCAACCGGGGCTTAGAAAAAGTTTTTACCGCCCGATTTTGAAAAGCCGCCGGCGCGCGCGTGCCCAGACAAGGGTGTAAATGCACCGCCGCGGCCAAACGCGGCCGGGGGAAAACCGGCTTTGTACTTTTAGCCGCAGCGGCGTATCGATCAAACCTCGTATCGCGCTAGAGCTTGCGGATGTCGTAGGAAACCGTCCCGCACGGGCACGTCGCGTGATAGCACTGGTTTTCGTTGTCGTAGTCGAGCGCGGGGGTTTTTACCGCAAAGCGGGTAAGCATCACCCACGGGTAGATGGCGTTTAGTGCCGTCACGCACACTGGCCCGGATTTTTCATAACTGATGCACGGCCCTTCGAGAATCAGCCGACTGCCTTCGGCCATCAGATGGCAGCTTGATTTTACGACCTTGATTTCGACTATCGATGGTCCTGCCTGCTGGCATTCGTCCATGATCGGTTCCTTTGTTCTCATTTAATGGGTTTGCAAGAAAAAAACGCGCCACTTGCGAAAGCGCGAGCAGCAGCATATCCGCGTCAGCGGCAATACACCAGGATTCTTGTGGTTGCTGTCGGTGGTCACTTTGTAGCGTCTGGGCGTCTTGGCCCTGAGACCCAACCTGCGAATCAGGCTACGGACCTGATAGCGGCCGACATTGTAGCCGGCCTTTTCCAGCTCCCTGACCACCCGAGGAGAGCCATAGGTCTGCTTGGAGGCCTGGAAAATCTGCCTCCCTACAGTTGTACCCTGCTCCAGAACCAGCCGGACCGCGTCATCTTTGAATTCTTTGGTGAACTGCTGCCTCTTTGCGCCCTCGCTCATCGAACACCTCGCTTTCTGTTGACTGACTTTTAGCAGGGTGTCCGTTTGAATTAAACCACATCATTGTCGCCTGGAAGAAGGTGTCGGACAAAGAAAGCAGACTGGGTTTGAGTGCATTTGTGACCGTGACGGCTATCGACCGGCGCATCCAGGTCAACGTGGATAGCGATTACATGGCCCAGATCAGCGAACTGGACGGTTGCTATGCGCTCAAGAGTAATGTGCCGGCGGTGGTGGCCGACAGCCGGGCGATTCACGATCGGTACAAAGATCTTGCCATGGTGGAAAGTGCGTTTCGCACGTGCAAGACGAGTCACCTGGAGGTACGGCCGGTGTTCGTGCGCACCGAGGCCAACACGCGGGGCCATGTGCTGGTGGTGATGCTGGCCTACATTCTGGTTCGGCAACTCAAGCAGGCCTGGAGGGAAATTGACCTGACTGTGGAAGAGGGGCTGGCCGAACTGGATCGGATCAGTGCCATGGAGCTGTCGCTGAGTGGTACGGAGACGTTGTTGCGCATACCGGAGCCGTCGCCGCTGGCCAGGGAGTTATTGGGCGCGGTGAAGGTGAATTTGCCAGCAGCCCTGCCCAAGTCCAAGGTGGTGGTAGACACGAAGAAAAAGCTCGTTTCTGAAAGAAAACGCATTTAATTGCAATTAGTTGAGATGGGCTAAGAAGAAGCTGCGAAGAGGGAAGATCCGTTAGAAGGACACTGGATGACATTGCCGAGCTTTTTCGTTACAATGTCTTTCAAGGTGGCTTTTTCCCATGGTTAAGCGGTTCGCCTTCAACTTTCATTTCACCAAACCGGGGCCACCGCATCGTTTCGCTTCCCTTTGCGCACGGTGAAAAGCGCCGCATCGCCGCCAGGATCGTAGACGACCGGGACATCGAGAGTTTGGAAGTGATGGAGCAGGAGGCATGAGAGCCGAAATCAAAATCGATAAGAATAGGCTATCCGATTTCTGCGAGACACGCGGCATTCGGCGACTGGCGATATTCGGTTCGGCTCTGCGCGGTGACTTTGGAGCCGACAGCGATATCGATGTGCTGGTCGAGTTTGAGAAGGAACGCATTCCAGGCCTGTTCGGCATTGCCCGCATGGAAATGGAACTGTCTGCACTCATGGGCGGCCGCAAGGTCGACCTGCGTACGCCGGAGGACCTCAGCCGGTATTTTCGCCAACAGGTGATGGCTGAAGCGGAGGTACAGTATGCGGCCGGATGATCTGATCCGAGACTGAAAAATTCAGCCGCATCGTCGATCACGCAGAGCTTGCGGAAAACGACTACAACATCCCTCCCATCCGATATATCCAAACCGGCGACGCTAAAACCTACCGGCTGATTGCGGAGATCGTGTTGGAACTGGAAGCCATCGAGACCGAGGCGAAAGAGACCGACAAGGCTCTCAACAAAATCCTCAAGCAACTCGGAGTCGGTGCATGAAACAGCAGATCTTCATTAGTAGCGTCCAAAAAGAACTCGCGAGTGAGCGGCGGGCGATTCGCGACTTCATTCGCGATGATGCTCTCTTCAGCCAGTATTTCGATGTTTTCTTGTTTGAAGATTTGCCTGCTGCTGACAGACGGGCTGACGAGACCTACCTCGATGAAATTTCGGCGTCCGCCATTTATCTCGGCATCCTTGCCAACGAATACGGTTCGACCGATGACAAGGGAATTTCCCCAACGGAATACGAATTCGGACGTGCCACAGAGGACTCCATCTACCGCATTAACGCCCTTGCCCACCGCGATTACCAGTCCGATGCCAGCGCACAGGTCTATGTCTTTGCCGACCGGGTAGCGGTTTGGAATCCAGGCGAACTCCCTCCCACACTCACCCCCGCCAAGCTCAAGCAGGCCCACAGCTCCGTACCGCGCAACAAGCGCCTCTGCGAAGCCCTTTTTCTAGCCGATTACATCGATAAAGCCGGCACCGGTATTCTTGACGTCCTCGCCAAATGCCGCGAAGCCGGGCTTCCCGAACCCGACTTCGTACAGGACGGCGACCAGTTTACCGTCACCCTCTGGCGTGACTGGCTGACCGATAAACAACTCGCCCAATTTGAGCTGAACAAACGGCAGACCGCTGCAATCGGTCACCTGAAATCCCATGGCACGATTACGAACTCAGAATACCAGTCACTCTTCAAAGTCGCCAAAAGGACGGCATCACAGGACCTGAACCAACTCCTTTCCCTCAATGTCGTCTCTCGTGAGGGCACTACCGGGAAAGGAGTCTTCTACCGGCTTGCCAAAGGGGCATCAGAGGGGCATAAGGGGCGTGAGAGCTAAAATTACACGTTATTTGGCTGTGTGGCGTCCGCCTTTCCCTCATTTGGTAAGGGGCGCCAAAGGGGCATAAGGGGCATCCAAAGACTTCCGGAAAATGGGATATTGCAGTGTGGTGGGAGGCAGATCCAGCACAAGCGGGCCCCGCAAGGTGAAAGCGGCTGCGGTCATTAACAGTTACATTCCCGACGAGGACATCGAACGCAGGAGAACAGGGATCCGTGATATGTTCCGGCGATGCAAGAAAACCGGGCTTCCTGAACTTGAAATCAGGATTGACGACGGTTTTTTTGTGTTGACGATCCGGAGGAAAAAGCCTGAGGTAGGGACCAGATCGGGACTATGTCGGGACCAGGTCACCCCGCAACTCACCCCGCAAGATACCCCGCAAGTCACCCCGCAAGTAAGGGTGCTGCTCGGGGCCATCGTTGACGCCCCACGCTCTCGCGAGGAGCTTCAGGAAGCCGTTGGCATCAAGGACCGGGAGCACTTCCGCAAGGCTTATATAGAACCGTTTCTCACCGTCGGCTGGATCGAACGAACCATCCCCGACAAGCCCACCAGTCGCCTCCAGAAATACCGGCTTACGGAAAAGGGACGCAGCTTACTGGAACACTTGAAAAAAGGGAAAGGCCGCTCATGAAGAACATTGTAGCCACCGGACGAGTGAGCGGACAAGTCGAGGCACATGAGGCTCAAGTCACGCCGCCAGTCGGCCGCCGCCTGCCTGCACATCGGCCGCCGACGCACCCGGGCGAAATGCTGCTGGAAGAGTTTCTGAAACCACTGGGGATTTCCCAGAACGCGTTTGCGATCCGGCTCGGGGTGTCCTATCCGCGGCTCAACGAGATCATCCACGGCCGGCGCTCCGTCACGCCCGATACCGCCCTGCGCCTGGCCAGGGTACTGGGGATGCCCGCGGATTTCTGGTTGGGGCTTCAGCAGGATTGGGATTTGTGGCATATGATGAACGGTCCCGGTGCAGCGGAAATCAATCGTCTGGAACCGCTGGTGCATGAAGCGTAGCTTTAAAGCGTGGTGAAATCCGTTCCGGCATTTTAGCTCAAGCGGCTACCGAATAGATGGTGCTTCATCAATAAAAAAGCATTTGACCAGCTCTCAAGTCCCTGCTATAGCACTCTGAATTCTGAGTAACCCGACAATCTGGAGGGCACTCGAAAAATGAACATTGGCCTCTGAAACCCTGCTTTCCGCAACGGATGGCGGGGTTTTGTGTTTTTGTGGGGGGAAGAAAGACGGTCTCGCGCAGAGACGCGGTGACGCAGAGAATGGCTGAAAGTGATCCCCTCTGCGTCTCAGCGGCTCTGCGGGAGATGCCTTTAAACAGTTTCGCGCAGAGGCGCAGTGGCGCGGAAAAAGCTGGAAGTGATGTCGCGTGAGCGGGCTGCTGCAGTGGGGCGATGAAGACTTGGATCACGAGTTGCATGCCCTTAAAAAATAATTGCCTCTGCGTCTTGGCGGCTCTGCGGGAGATAAGATGGCGCAGAGCGGGATCGGAGGTTGAAGGTAGAACGGCAGGTTGCCGTGCCAATCCTCTACAAGGGTGTCCGGTTCGACGAGGCCTTTCGGGCGGATATTATCGTAGGCGGCAAGGTCATCCTGGAATTGAAGTCGGTCGAGAGAGTTACCGCAGCGCACAAGAAGCAAGTGCAGACCTACCTGCGGCTAACCGGATGCAAGCTCGGTTATCTGCTCAACTTCGGGGACGCATTGATGAAGTCCGGGATTACACGCTGCGTCAATGGCCTTGAAGAATAATCTCCTCTGCGTCTCGGCGGCTCTGCGGCAGATGGGGTGTTATTTTCTCGACAACTGAGGTATGGGGAATTTCGAATTAAAGTACATATGAACTGGAGCGGTAGTCAAACATGATTGTATACGGAATCATAGCCTTGGCTTCACGACGCTTTGCGGGCCTTACGCAAATGCGTGCAGGCAACCAGTTATTGGCTTCGACATGACTACGCATACAATCTTAAACGTTATAAAGACAAAAAATGAATCGAATCGTATTCCTTATCGGTACCGATCACAAATATCAACATAACTCAAACCTATATGAAGAAGTCGACAGTGCTGCCATCATTGAATTTGAAAAATTTATAAAACAATCCTTCACTGAGAACAGAATCAATGCAATTGGTGAAGAATTTTCAATTGAAGATCTCAAACAAGATAAAACAGTCTTTTGTTAGAGAAATAGCTCTAAAACTGGGGATTCATCATAAATATTGTAACGCTACGAGGAAAGAAGAGGAAGCACTCGGGGTTAAACAATATTTAGGTCAAAAGAAAGGCGAATCGTCATCTGATTTCGATCAAAGAGCTTGGGAGAATGAAAAATTAAGAGAATATGCGTGGTTAAAGAAAGTTATAGAGCTAAACATCTGGCCTCTACTTTTCGTATGCGGTTCTCTTCATGTCGTCAGTTTTAGCAAATTGCTTCTGGAAAATGGTATAGAAGTAAAGGTATTAAGTTCAAATTGGGATTACCTATAATAAAAATTTATAACAAACCAATAAACACAGACCCTAAGCACGTCCGCTCTCTGGCCTTAAGTTAATTTCGTGTTTACTTGCATCGGCCACTATTGGCTTTGCTTGGGGCAGGTTATTGAAACGTTAGAGCTTTATATATTAAGTTGTCGGAGACAATATGGATCAAATCCCAGAAAAATTAGTAATAGGTGCCATTGGGTCTGTACTCGGTGCCCTTATTGTTTATTTAGGCCAAACAGGTTTCCAAATAACTAAGAAAGCAAGACAACAATCGCTTGAAGCAAGAGAAAAAGAAACCGATGAATGGAAATCCATGAAAATGGGAGTTCGACAAGGGATTACCAATTATTATCTTTTTTCAATTCTTCGCTATTTGTTTCTTGGAAATCTTCTTTGGATAGTGCCTGAATTTGTTGCCGAACCAGGACAAATGTTGGGTATGCCCTACAGTATTTATATTTGCATTTTAGTTTTAGGTCGTGGAGGCGCTTTACTTTGCTTTTTTATCGGTTTGGGGCGTATCCTACGCTATTTACGATTGAGAACATTGGACGGCACCCTTGATGATAAGGCTGAAAAGTAAATTTGCTCTAACAAGTGCTTGCACCCGATCGGGCTTACGGTGCAGTTGTTTGTAAGTCTTTAGTTTTTTCAACCTTTTTCGCTTCTCGCCGGTTCTCGTAATTCGACGCCTGCCGGGTGAAGCTTGCGTTGAACTAAACCGCTTCGCGGTAGCAAAATCTTCGGGTTTATTGCTCTTTGAAAATTGATGATTTGGAGGCGTGAACGATAGGGACTCGTTATCTGGTCTGCGAACTTAACGCCCTTGGTCTCTGGGGGATGATATGTTTTGTGATGACACATCAACCCCGAAGAAAGGAGGAGACCAATGGGAAAGCTGCGCGATCAGATGGACAGGGAAATGACGATAAAGTTTACGGGTTTGGATCTGAGGCTCTGCCCGGTTTGTGGCGGCATCATGCTGCGGCGAGTGGCTTTCGGAGTGGACTTCGCCTACGGATTGCCGCCATAGGCGCAGTTGTCACTGGTAATGCAAAAATGTACCAAAAAAGGGAATGAAAAGTGTACCACCTCCGTGGCCGGATCATGGTAGGACCCTCCAAGAAAGGAGGGCTTCGCCATGATCGCAAGGGAGGTCTTCATGGACATTCTTTCCTATTACCGCCAAGGGTTGTCTCAGCGAGCCATCTCGCGAAAGCTTGGCATTCACCGCGACACGGTAAAAAAGTATATCTCTCAGCCCCAGGCGCCGGAGTACTCAAAAACCAGCAAAAGGGAGTCGATCCTGGCGCCGTTCTACCAGATGATTGAAGACTGGCTGGCCCAAGATGACTATCGGGCTGCCTGGATCTTCCAGAGGATCAAAGATCTTGGATATTCAGGCAGCTACGATACGGTCAAGCCGTTTGTGCGATCCATCAAAGCCCGCAACCGGCGCCAGGCCTACCTGCGCTTCGAGACCGTGCCCGGGCTCCAGGGGCAGGTCGATTGGGGCGATTTCAAGGTCAGCGCGGCCGGCGCCGTGGATCTGACGCTTTACCTCTTTGTCCTCGTATTAGGCTTTTCGCGCGCCATGTATGCCGAATTCGTCAGCCAATGCACCCTCCAAGCATTCATGGATGCCCACATACACGCCTTTAAATACCTGTGCGGTGTGCCTTTCGAGCTGCTCTACGACAACATGCGCAACGTCTTTTCCGGCCGTCAGAACGCAAAGCCGGTCATCAACGTCGAGTTTACGCATTTTGCCAACCACTACGGTTTCAAGCCGATCCTCTGTGCGCCTTACAGCCCCTGGGTCAAGGGAAAGGTGGAACGGCCGATGGACTACATCCGCGAAGCCTTCTGGAGAGGCTACCGCTTTACCAGCCTGGAGGCGGCCAACCACGATCTTCTACAGTGGCTTTCCCAGACGGCCAACCGGCGCACACACGGCACCCACCGCCAGCCGGTGGACATGCGCTGGCAGCAGGAGGTCAAGAGCCTCAGCCCGGTCATGCCCGACTACGACACCGCCATCAAGGTCTATCGCAAGGTCTACAAGGACTGCATGGTCTCCTACAACGCCAGCCGCTACCAAGTCCCTCCGGAAGCGGTGGGCAAGAAAGTGTTGTTGAAGATCAAAGACGGCGCCGTGCGGATTTACGACGACGACCGGCTGCTCAAGACCTATGCCCAGAGCGATGAAAAGGGCCGATGGATGACCGATCCGGCCATCATCAAGCAGATCCTCGATCTGCGCCGCGAACAGCCCTGTCAGCCACCCTACGGCCGCCCCAAGGGCAAAGCCACCCGCGGCCTGGTCAACGCCAGTCTCTTTCCCCAGGTAGCCTATCGGCCGCTGTCCGAGTATGAACAGTTTGCCCAGAAAGGAGGCGGGGTATGGACCAGCTGATTAGCGACCGTCTGCGGGACAATCTGCAGCGGCTCAAGCTCACCCAGGCGGCTGATGTTCTGGACTCGGTCCTCTCCCAGGCCGAGGCCGAAAAGGGCTCGTACCTGTCGTTCCTCGACCACCTGCTGGAGGAGGAAGTCGCGGCCAAGGAAAAGCGCCGGGTGCAAACCGCCATGAAAACCGCCGGCTTGCCGGCCGCCAAAACCATCGACGCCTACGACTTTACTTTCCATCCGGATCTGAACAAAAAGGAGGTGATGACCCTGTTCGATTTGGACTTTATCGCCAAGCATGAAAATGTGATCTTTCTCGGGCCGCCGGGGGTGGGTAAAACCCATCTGGCCATCTCGCTGGCGACCAAAGCGTGCCATCACGGTTTCAAGGTCTATTTCACCACGATGGACACGCTGATGCGCAAGCTCAAGGAATCGCAGTCCCGGCACAAGGCCTATCTGACCTCGCCGCTGGTGGTGGTCGACGAGGTGGGCTATCTGCCCATCGACAGCCGGGAGGCGTATCTGTTCTTCCAGTTCGTCTCCCATCGCTACGAGCGCAGCTCGACGATCATTACCTCGAACAAGAGCTTTATCGACTGGAAGGAACTGTTCGGCGACCAGGTGATCGCCACGGCCATTCTCGACCGGCTGCTGCACCACTGCCGCGTGGTCAACATCAAAGGACACAGCTATCGGCTCAGGAAACACAATTTTTCAAAGAACGAGTTCGGACGCCACCCGGTTCCGCCGGCAGCGGCCCAGGAGGCACGGAATTAACCAGCGCGGTGGTACACTTTTATTTTCCCATAACTGGTACACTTTTCATTCCCATTGACAGCAGTGAGTTGTGCTCGAATATTGTCGTTTTTCAGGAAAAAAAAGGATAGGTGCGCCTTCGTATCGAATTGGAGAGCGCTGGAGCCATCTGCCAATCGCTGAACGACCATGATATTGGGTTGCCAGGGCCTCCAGCCATCTGGATTTGTATTACGCATTCCGAGGAATGCACCAGAAAAGGTGTCGAAATAGAGAAAGAAAGTACATATGAAGAGGGGCGGTAGTCCAACAGATTGTATGCGCAATCATGGCTATTGGGATTTCCCCTACCGGTCCCTTACCGTAATATTTGAATTACGATGGTCACTACGTTTTAAGTGACTCCGTATACAATCTTAAATGTGATTTGCTCAAGGAGGTATTCACATGACGAAAGATGGCTCAAAATCTCTTGTCAAATTTGATGACAAAGAAAAGATTATAGACATCATGTCTTTTGTTTCAAGTGCAGTTCCTTGGGTTGGTGGGCCGGTAAGCAATGTTTTGGGAGGTATATCGACGGGACGCAAAATCCAACGAGTGAATGAGCTTTTGCATGAATTTTCAGAAGACTTGAGAGGTTTTAAGTCCGAAGTTTCCGAAGAATATGTCAAGACTGAAGATTTTGAGGATTTATTGGAACAAACCCTCAGGCGAACATCAGAGGAAAGGAATGAGGAAAAACGTAAAATTCTTAAATCATTTATAGTAGAGGCTGTAAGGAATCCCGGAGAGCAGTATGATGACCAGCTTAGACTACTAAAGCTATTAGAAAATATTTATGGTGATCATATCAGGGTATTACAAGCGTTAATGGAACCACCCCCTCAAAATCCCGGAATGATGGGTTCGCCCTCTCAAACTTTGAGTGAAAGACTTCCGGATATGGATAGAGACAGGATTGAAGATCTTGTCCAACAACTAAATGATTTGCGTGTTACAAATTTACAGAGCCTAAATACGATGATGACAGGAAGTGGCGCACAGGATCTAAGGAATTCTGTAACACCTCTTGGTAAGAGATTTATTCAGTATCTGGATGAAAGCTAACCAAATGAGGCAAATAACATGCGGTTTCACAGAGGACCGCTCGTACCTCGCGGCATGTGAACCGCGGCGTTGAACTAAACCGCTTAGCGGTAGCAAAACCTTTGGGTTGATTGCTCTTTGAAAGTAGATAATTTGAAGGCGTGAACGACAGGGGATCGTTATCTGGTTTGAGTACTTAACGCCGTTGGTCTCTGGGGGATGATATGTTTTGTGAAGACACATCAACCCCAAAAAAGGAGGAGACCAATGGGAAAGCTGCGCGATCAGATGGACAGGGACATGACGATAAAGTTGACGGGCGTGGATCGGAGGCTCTGCCCGGTTTGTGGCGGCACCATGGTGCGGTGGCTGGTTTTCGGAGCCGACTTCGCCTACTGATATCCGCCATAGGCGTAATGAGTTGTGCTCGAAGATTGTTGTTTTTGATGAAAGCGAATAGGTGCGCCTTCGAATCGGGTTCGAGAGCGCTGGAACCATCTGCCAATCGCTGAACAACAATGATGCTGGGTTGCCAGGGCTTCCAGCCGTCTGGATTTGTATAACACTTTCTGAGGAATGCACCAGGAAAAATGTCGGAATAGAGAAAGAAAGTACATATGAAGAGGGGCGGTAGTCCAACAGATTGTATGCGGAATCATGGCTATTGGGATTTCGCCTACCGGTCCCATACGGTAATATTTGAATTGCGACGGTCACTTCGTTTGAAGTGACTCCGCATACAATCTTAAATGTTGTACGTAAGCGACAAAACACTCATAGGCAATGCGATGACGGGAAGAAATGATATGAAAGTTGATGCTCCTGCATCAATATTGATGAATACCGAATCGGCAGTCAAAACGCTGATGAAGGAATCGCACTGGGCACGAGATCAAACAATTGCCTCCCTATCAAGATCCCTAAAGGCGGAATTGGATGAATTTATAACATCTTTTGAATTAGGCGATAGGGTAAACGTATTTAGTGAGGCCGGTGACGTTCTTATGATTTTGATGTGTTGCCTTATGCACCAGATCGACAACTCAACAGACCCTGTATTGTCCAAGATCCTTCATGAAATGCAGGCAAAACTTCATCGCAGGTTTTCCCATCTATACAAGAGCGGAGAAAATTCCAACATTCGAAAGCAATTGTCCCTTTTCGAAGCGCAACTTCCAGAAACTAACGGGAGAGGGCTCTCGACTTCAACCATCTCCAGGGAAACGGAAGATGCCATCTGGGAGAAATCGAAGCGAAAGGAGAATATACAGAACTACGCGTTTTGTGTTAATTCATTATGCAAGAAGAGGAACCATGTTGGCTTGGGCAACATGGTTGTCGTTTCCAAGACCAAGCTCAAATGCATTGAATGTGATGCGAATGGAACAATTACTGACAATACACTCTTTTCAAACAGAAGAACGTCCAGGGAAAGAATATTGTCGACAATCGCAAGGGTAATCCGGGACCCAACGCAAACAGGTGTACAGTTCAGCCAACTTGACTCAGGAAAGAAGCGGAACGTACGTGCCTGGATGCTTGCCAGCCTTTCTCATGAGAAAGCGCTCAAGAACGCTCTTGAACGCCGTTACGGCATACTTCCGGATGAAACCGAAGATCTACTGGACTCGGTTCTCCGAGACATTCGACTTCCAGTGATATCCAGTCACTCGAAATCTTCAAAATATCATGCGCGGAGTTGGGACTATCAGGACGCAAACCGGCACATTTTGCGATCATTTAGTGGTAAGAACATTGAAGCGATGACAATCAAGCACTTTCGTAATAGCGAGCTTCGGGATGTCACGATCGAGGTCAGTAACATGTTCGGCTGTACAGTAGGCTGCTACTTCTGTGCGGCAAATGCGCTAGGCCATGCCAGTCCTCTGAACCCGATCGAGTATCTCGCCCAAGTCAACAGTTGCCTTACCGTTGACGGCATAACACCGGATGAACTTCCAGAGTTCCAGGTAAGTTTTGCTGGAATTGGCGAACCGTCGGTCGTGGCACAGAAAATACTTTACGGGGCGGCCCACATTTACAGGCTCTATCCCTCCGTACGTTTCAATATTGCAACTAGCGGGTACAACTTGTTGGCGTTTGATACGTGGCGTGCATCTTTCTTTCATCTTAGAACAATACAATTGCCTTATTACCATCACAATCCAGAACTAATGAAGCATGTATTCTCTAAAACTGTCCCTCCTCCAATACACTACGTATTGCCAAAGGCATTACTGCTTGCCGGCGCAAATGAGCACTGCAGGGTGAAGATTAACTACATTTTGATCAAGGGGCTTAACGATGATTCGCGAACATTAGATGAGTTCATGGGGCTGGTCGACGCGTACAGAGACTCCATTGCAATAAAGCTAAGTTTTCTGAACCCTACCGAAGCCACAAGCGACCTCTCCCTTTTGAGTCCAGAAATGGCCAAATTTGAACGAATCAGAGCGGAAATGCAGGGCAGAGGTTTTCAATGTTACGTCTTCGGAACACCAGGGGATCCTCAGATTGGATGCGGCCAACTTGCGGCTCAGTCATTCTGTAAGCAGGGAAATCATCTTGAATAAGTTTCAAAACATCTTCCTGCATTTCATGAACTATGACACACAGGCAATCTTCGGCCTGCGATCTCACTATACCAAGCAGAGATCGGAGCAACAGTTGATCATGGCGTGCTTTGTCGCCACATTGCTTGCGTCTGATTATTGCTTTTTGCCAATTGGTTTCGGATATGAATCAGATTTGTCGAGGCGCATCCTTGTCAAGCTGAAATGTTTTAGGCACGATGGTTTAATAAGATATGCATTTCGTGAGCAGGATATCGTTGCATATATATCTAAAAAGATGGAAGGTTACGCTGAGTATCGCCACTTGCCGTCTTATAATAGATTTTTCGCGAAGAGCCCGGAGAAATTGTACGTTAAGGTCGCTGCACCTCTGATTGATCGAGACACTAAGGTTGGGCTCTTCTGCGTAGAGCAGTGGCAGCAAAACGCAGTTGAAGCCCTGTCTGACGATTGGAAGAAGATTTACGAGTCGCTACCCGACGATGCGTTGCGTAGCCGGCTTCTGCAGATTATTAGTACCTTCCAAGACGCATATCGTTCCCTTCCCTTTATATGGCCGTCGGTGTTGAAGAAACTGGATGGCTTTCCAAAGCAAGCAATACAATCGGTACGGATTCTGTTTGAAAAATACTACTATCTTGCTTACATACAAGAGTTTAATTCAACTATTCTTTTTGACCTTCCATTCGCGACCACTGCGTTCGCCTTGGGGCAACAGCGGTGTGCAACGAACAGCTTTCTGACATATTTTAACTATCTCTGCGCTGTTGGTTTGCGAGATTTCTTGTATCAAGCGGTTGAGGCACCGGAAGCGATTCTGACGCTTCGCTATAATCCAAATATGGCGTTATTGAAAGATAACTACAGGCAATGCGCGGAGCAGTTCACCGAAGATAGACTTCCATTCGGCTTGGCTGATAGCCTATCAACTGAGCCGAATCGCGAATATTGTAAAGCGCTAAGATGTAGTCTGCTTAGCACTAACGGCACTATCATTTCTGGAACATCAATTCATCATGCTGTTGGGGAGCCAGATGCAGGGAACCCAACCGTTGCTTATTCAGCGAAAGGGCAGGAAATGGCGGAAGTCAAGCGAACAAGCAGCACTCCCAAGAGCAGCAAACTCAAGAAGCAGTTTCTCGAGCTTGAGCATAGATACGGGAAATACGGACTAGTAATATCGTGGTCCTGCGTAGCCTTGGGTGCTGTTCTAAGTATCGCCGGCGCAGTCGGGAATACCAATTGGACCGCCCAGTTTTTGGGACTACATTCAAACATAAGTGACGCGGGACCAGGTGTTGTCTTGTTTATTGTCGGACTGTTTTTTGCTCTGATCACTAGGCCGAAATCAAGGTTGAAAGATGTGAAGGATTGAACAGCAGAGACTATATCGTACAACAAGTGCCTTAACGCGGATTTCCAACTACGCTCCGCTGCGTTGGCAACCGGTTAGGCAATTATAAACCAATGACCGCACAAAAAAGGAGAGTCAGATGAAAATTGAAATCAAATACAGCACGAGCGAAGGCCCTCATCTGATCAATATAAGCCATGCGGAAATACAGCAGATGCTCAAATCAAAGGTATTAGTTGTAACGCAGCCAACTCCAAAAGGTAGCAAAACTATTACTTTCAGCGGAACGAAACAGGAACTCATTGATTTGGGTGATGCCCTTAAAAATGCTAAGTGACGGCATTTTATCAGAAATGTACTGCTTATAACCTCGGCATTAAGTTCGGTGCCGATTAGAGCACTGCCTCTTGGCAGGAATGTAACTGACCCATTAAAAGGAGAATATCATGGCCGGGAAAAAAAGTGGCAATTTTGATGGACCGGGTATCGAAGGGTTGGCGAAAAATAAACCTGTTGTTTATAATATCGAAGATAAGAAAGGAAATACCCTCTATACAGGCGTGGCCAAGAGAGGAAGAGTAGAAGAACGTCTTAAAGAACATTTACCGGGCGGTCCAAACCCAGTGCGAGGTGGCGCAAAGGTAAAAATCCAACAGAAATCAAGTATTGCTGAAGCTGAAAAAGCTGAAGCTAAGGCAATAAAGCGGAACCAGCCACCACAAAACAAAAAGGGAAAATGATTTATAACATCCCAGTCCAGGCGACAGCCAGGGCTGTGGCTTTTTAAAATTTTGCTGTTGAATTCACCTTCATAATCTTTTTCAAAGTTCTGGGGGTGCAATCCCATTTAGGGGCACTTTCCCCTGAGGCCGATTGTTGGTTCCGGCTTGCCGGTGCTGGTGGCGTTGTCGTTGATCTTTGAAAATTCGATCTGGACTCTAACGGCTCCATTGTGTACAGTGGCCTCATGAGCATGATTATCCAAGGGCGCCAGATCTCGGAAGGCGACGTTGAGTTGACCCGTCGTCTGATGGCCGAGCATTCAGACTGGAACCGCACCCGGCTGTCTGTCGAAATTTGCCGGTTGTGGAACTGGCGCACGGATACAGGCGTGCTCAAGGATATGGCCTGCCGTTCGATGCTCCGAAAACTCGAGCAACGCCAGTTGATCGCACTGCCACCGGCAAAAAATTGCCACAACAGGTGCCGGCGCATCCGCGACATCGCCCACAGTATTGAGCCCATCGAATCGCCCATCAATGATCTGCGGCCGATCCGGCTCTTGCTGGTCGAAGGGCGCGGGGACACTGACCAGTTGTTCCATTGCCTGATGGATCGGTACCATTATTTGGGCTGCCTCGGACATGTCGGTGAACACCTCAAGTACATGGTCTACGACGCTCGCAATCGCCCGGTGGGCTGCCTGCTGTTCGGCTCGGCGGCATGGAAAACGGACGCCCGGGACCGGTTCATCGGTTGGGATCGGACCACCCGAAAGCAAAACCTCAAGCTGCTGACCAACAACACCCGGTTTTTGATTTTGCCCTGGGTCAGGGTGGCCAACCTGGCCAGTTTTATCCTGGGCGCCTGCATGCGCCGGCTGCAGGGCGATTGGAAGCAGCGCTACGGCCACGGTCTTTGTTTGGTGGAAACGTTCGTGGATCGATCCCGTTTTGCCGGCACCTGCTATCAGGCTGCCAACTGGGTTCGAATCGGCCAGACCAAAGGCCGCAGCCGCCAGGACCGCTACAAACGGCTCAACGTGCCTGTCAAAGACCTGTACGTATATCCGCTGGCAGCCGACTTCAAGCAGCGATTATGCGCCGGGCATTGAGCCGGCAGCCATCGCAGCGGCAGGAAAACGCATACCTGCTATCTGCGAGGCCGCATGGAGATTACGGTAGATTGTCAACGCCTGCAACGGGACATCGAGGGGGCTATTGCCCGGTTTCACCAACACGCCGACATCAACCGACTGCTGGTGCAGTTGCGTACGTTGCTGCTGGTATTTATCGAAAAACTGGTTGTCACCCACATCCAACAGCGGTTGAACCAACGTGATTTTATCGCCCATCTTAAAGCGGTAGCAGGCAAATCCGCACTACGCTTCAAGGGGTATAAAACCACCAGCATCCGACTGCTGACAGGCCGCAACCTATCGATCCGATCCCCGTATTTTGCCCCAGCGCACGCTCGCAAGGGCCGCAAACCTAAAAAGCGCCAGGGCAAAACCGGTTGCCACGTGGGGCTGTCGTATCTGGGCTTTTTCGATCGCTGCAGTATGCTGCTGGCTTCCATAGTTGTCCAATCGGCACTGCTATGCCCATCGTTTGTACTGTCGCGCAAGACGCTGGCCTCTTCGGGGATCGACTTGGATGTGAAAACGATCCGCCGTCTGTCTGTGAACATGGGCCAGCAGGCCATTGAGCAACGCTGCCGCATCGCTGTTTCGGACCACGACCAGGTAAAAGGCCGCACACTGCTGGTATGCATCGACGGTGGCCGGCTTCGCGAAAGAACCAACAAAAAGGGTCGCCGACCTAAATCACTCAAACGTCAAGGCTACCATACCCACTGGCGAGAGCCCAGCCAGTTGGTGATCCAGTGGCTCGATGAAAATGGCACTAAATGCCGTCACACCAAGCCGATTTACGACGCCACGATGGCCGATACCGACGGCGCCTTCCAGTTATTGGAAGGATATTTGCGCCAGTTGGATGTAGCCCAGGCCGACGTGGTCATCTTTTGTGCCGACGGTGCGCGCAAGTACTGGCGGCGATTTACGGCCCTGGCCCGCAGACTGGAACTCAAGGCACATCTGGAAATCATCGACTACACCCATGCCAAGCAGAACTTGAATGAAATCGTGGGCAAGTTGCCCAAAAAGCTTGACCCCAAAACGCGCCTGGCCATCGGCACCGAATGGAAAAATATGCTTTTCCAAGGCGATATCATGGAACTGGGCCGGCAGATCCGCCGGCATGTAGCCGGCCCGAAGAAGCTCAAAGAGGCCATTGCCAAGTTCAGCAACTACTTTCTGGCAAACCACCGCCGCATGCAATATGCCTCGTTCAAACATCTGGTGCTGCCCTGTGGAAGCGGCTGCGTGGAAAGTGCCATACGCCGGGTGATCAACTTGCGGCTCAAGTCAGCCGGCTCGTTCTGGAAACGCTCAACCTCCGAAGCGATGCTGTTCTTGAGAAGCACTCTGCTTTGTGATCGGTGGAATATCATGCTCGCAAACTTGGCAGCACTCAATCGGGATGGCCTATAGAAATGCCACTATTTGGGAATGCACCCAGTTCTGGAGCCCTGGCTGCTCATGACCGGGGCGTTCAGAATGGTTTAAAGGGAATCGTGAGGCCAAGTGAAAGCAGCTGTCGACAAAGTTCGAATTTGGAAAGATAAGGCAACTAACCTCAAGTTTTGTGATGCCTTCTTCTATAGTCACATTTTTCCAAAACATGCTCATGACTACTATGTCGTAGGCGCCATTACAGAAGGAAAGCAACTCTTTTGTCACAAAAAAGAAGAATACTTTACGCCTCCTAATGGAATGATTCTTTTAAATCCAGGCGACGATCATACCGGAAAACCAGCAGACAAGAATGGATTTCGCTGGCGTGCAGTGTACTTTAGTTGTTCACAGGTTGAACAGATCGCGGATTCCCTCGAAATTCACCTGAAAGAGCAATCTGTTCTGAGGCAGATTAGAGTGGATGATCATCAATTACTTCGATTATTTAACCAGCTACATGATCCCATAAATTTAAAAAACTCCGTGCTTGAGAAGGAATGCGTTGCGATCCAGTTTATGTCACTTCTTTTAGACCGATATGCTCATCATAAGGGCAAGAAATATCCAGCTTGTCCTGAAAATTGGGTAATAGAAAGAGCGAAGGAATACATTCTTGCCAATCTCTTGGTAAAACCAAACCTGAAAGAAGTTGCTGAAAACCTGGGCATCGATCAATTCCGTTTAATACGGGAATTTAATCGTGTTACTGGGATGTCTCCATATGCTTTTTTTGAATGCTTACGAATTAGTGAAGCTCAGCGGTTGCTGGATAAAGGATTATCGCTGGCTGAAGTTGCATTATCATTGGGATTTACAGATCAAAGTCATTTTACAAGACGCTTTAAACGGCTAATCGGAGTGACTCCTGGACGCTATCTGCATTGAGTCTTTCCCGCTAATTTGAGCCAAATATGCAGCGAAAATGACAATCATGCCACCAGCGAACTGTATTATACGCAGCCTCTCATCTAACAGCCACCATGCCGCAAAAATGGTAATAAAGGGAACAATATTTATAAAAATAGATGCCCTGCTTGCTGGAATATAGCACAGTGCAGAATTGTAGGTAACAAAAGCACCAACGGATGAGAACATCGCCAATACGAATAAGGCTATCCAGGATGAAGACTCCACAGCTACCCACTGCACTTCAGTGACTTGAAGAAGAAAAAAAGGGGAAAAAAACAGTGCGCCATAAAGCATTTGGAATGCCGTAATCAGTACTGGATCAATTTCATTGCTGAAATGTCGAGCTAAAATCATATATCCAGCTGCTGCAAAAACAGCTCCTAACATTAGGACATCTCCTTTTGAAACGGAAAAAAGAGTGGATTGGTCTTGTTCAATGCAAATTAACAAAGTTACGCCAACAAGAGAAAGGAATAAACTTAAAATGCGTTTAACTGAAATCCGCTCTTTGAGAAAAAAGATGGAAAGTAACAGCACAGCCACAGGAATAGTCGCCGCGATTAATGATGCTTTTGTTGCAGTGGTATACTTAACCCCGTAATTTTCACAAATGAAGTAAAGACCGGGCAGAAATAACGAAATTAGCATCATTTTTTTATGAAAATTATCCGGCAACTTTGGCCATCCCCGAAGGGTTAGAAAGGCCAAAAAAACGATTGAAGCAATAAAAAAACGTAAAAAAGCAAGGGTTAGGGGCGGGAAATTTGTTAGCGCAATTTTGGTTCCAACATAAGAGGTACCCCAGAAAAGGACGGAAAATGAAAGAAATATATAGGCTTTTATATCGCCTTTGCGTTGCATAGCTCACTCCATAGGAAAAATTTCCATGAAAGTATCGCAATATCCGAATTACGTCTTGTAGAATATTGCAAAAAAACTCTTAAATTTATAAAAATATACGGGCCTATCTACCAAAGTAAGGAGCCATTGACCTGATCTGACAAAGTCCTGGGTTATGACCTTCTGAAACACCACCAACAGGAGGCCGCCCATGGACATGGATCGACTGAGACGACAATTTCCCGATGAGCAGGCGTGTCTGCAGTTTTTCGAAGCGGTCCGCTGGCCGCAGGAGCCCATGTGCCCCCACTGTGGATTTCAGGGCGCCTATCGCATTAGGGCCGGCTACCAGCACCGCGGCCGTTACGAGTGCAAGCAATGCAAGCGCCATTATACGGTGACCACCAAGACGGTCTTGCACAGCACGAACCTGCCGTTATGGAAATGGTTGCAAGCCATGAGGGGAAGGGGACATTCTATGTCCTTTATGTCAAGCGATTTTTATCAGCAATGAAATCAGAATGTTAAGAGCTGGCGAAACCGATTTTCACACTCCACCATCCCGCCTTGACGACAGCCCTGAATGTTCCCGGCGATCTTCTCTCTTGCGATGAACTCGTACCCTGATCGTTACGTTTATCCGACATCCGGTGCGGCTGTCCCGGCACCGCTGTCCATCATTCCTTATCAAGGCTCTGAGTTCTAAGAGAGGCCCTCAGATTGTCCCTCACGAGGTCGAATGCCTCAACGTTGTTGAGCGGGCTCTCTCGCCGTCCAAATTGATGGGTTGAACTGATCTTCGCTACATCATCCCTGTCCTCCTGTGTCCATCCGGGGTTGGCCTGTCGGCCTGCAAAGGCTCGGTATAGTCCCTCCCGCGCAGTCGGTGCTCCTACGAGGCTTAACGAGCTCTTTGCCATGGCCGTCCGGCCTTGCTCCTCACCTACACCTGGATCAGCGCCGGATTGAAGGCTGTCTGATTTTTCATCATCGTCCAGGCGATCACCAGACAACGATGAGGATCCCGAAGATTTTCTGACCCGTTTGGGTGATCAGGCCCAAACCACGAGAACCTGCGTTTACGCCTGGGCACTAATGGACAATCATGCCCATATCCTGCTTCGCAGCGGCACCTATGGGTTGTCCGTGTTCATGCGCCGCTTTCTTCCCTTACCGGTTATGCCGTAGTCTTCGAACCGCCGCCGCGGCCGCCACGGGCACCTGTTTCAGACTCGCTACAAATCCATCATGGCGGATATTCCCGCAAACGAAGAAATTCTGTGTCTTATCAATACATAGTTTCGTTAATCCGGAATCCGGCCGCATAGTGCAGGGAGCCGGTCGGGATTGTACCGTTTCCGAGATTACCATGAAAATCGGTCTTGACATCGCCGATATTCATGGTATTTTTTCGATCATGATTCAACGCCCGGATATCCTTGAGACTATCACCGGCGCGCTTGCCCGCAGCCGCGTGGTCGTCATGGTCGGCCCGCGTCAGAGCGGAAAAACCACCCTCGCACGTGAATTGCTCGACGAAGATTCGATCAACTACTTCGACTTGGAGGACCCGGCCAGCCTGGCGCGCCTGGAGGAGCCCATGACCGCTTTGAGACCACTGCACGGGCTCGTGGTGATCGACGAGGTCCAGCGGCGACCGGATCTTTTCCCGGTGCTGCGGGTGCTTGTCGATCGGCGGGAAAATCCGGCGCGCTTTTTGATCCTCGGCAGCGCATCCGGTGATCTGCTGCGCCAGTCCTCGGAGAGCCTTGCCGGCAGAATGGAGAGAGTTGTCATCGGCGGCTTTTCCCTGCCGGAGCTGGGTGCCGAGGCGGAACAGCGGCTCTGGTTCAGGGGCGGATTCCCCCTGTCTTACCTGGCTGCCAGCGACGCCGATAGCGGTTCGTGGCGCAAAAACTTCATTCAAACCTTGCTGGAGCGTGATTTTCCCCAGTGGGGGGGCCGTATCCCGGCCATCGCGTTGCAGCGCTTTTGGACCATGGTGGCGCATTACCACGGACAGATCTGGAACGCCGCCGAACCGGCACGGGCCCTCGGCGTCAGCGAATCGACGACCCGCCGGCATCTGGATCTGCTCACTGACGCACTGATGCTGAGACAGTTACAGCCGTATTATGCCAACCTGGCAAAACGCCAAGTGAAGTCGCCCAAGATCTACCTGCGAGACACCGGATTACTGCACCGGTTGATCGGTGTCGATTCGATGAAGGCGCTGCTCACCCATCCCAAAGTGGGCGCTTCTTGGGAAGGGTTTGTCATCGAACAGGTCCTGAGAACACAATCCCATGACGAGGCCTTCTTTTGGGCGACCCACCAAGGGGCGGAAATCGACTTGATTTTGCGTTGCGGCAGTGCACTGATCGGAATCGAGTGCAAACGCACCGACACACCCCGGTTGACGCCATCCATTCGTATCGCACTAGAAGACTTGAAGTTGCAGCATGTTATCATCATCTATCCGGGAACCCGGCGGTTTCCACTGTCGGATCAGGTAGAGGCCGTCCCCCTGCATACCCTTGCCCTGAACGATTCTCTATTGGGCCGGGTTCGAGAATGAAGGGACAGGGTTGATTAATTTAACTTTAGACCGTATCTTCGCTCTCCGTATCTTCGCCTTAACCCATTAGACCGTATCTTCGCTCTCCGTATCTTCGCCTTAACCCATCTCAACTAATTGCAATTAAATGTGTTTCCTTTCAGAAACGAGTTTTTTCTTTGTGTCTACCACCACCTTGGACTTGGGAATGGCTGCCGGTAAATTCACCTTCACGGCGCCCAATAACTGCCTGGCCAGCGGCGACGGCTCCGGTATACGGGTAAATGGGGACGTAAATGGGGACGTTGTTGATTAATTCAACTTAAGATGATATAACGACTTATCCGTACACGTCCACGACCACCAGGCAGGGAGGTGTCCAATGCCCAGAGGAGCAAGGCTGGATGCCCCGGGAACATTGCACCACGTTATGCTGCGGGGCATCGAACGCGGGAATATCGTTTACGACGATGAGGATCGGGAAGATTTCCTGACCCGCTTGAGTGATCAGGCCCAAACCACGGGAACCTGCCTTTACGCCTGGGCACTGATGGACAATCATGCCCATATCCTGCTTCGCAGCGGCCACGAAGGGTTGCCCGTATTCATGCGCCGCTTTCTGACCGGATATGCCGTAGCCTTCAACCGCCGCCACGGCCGCTACGGGCACCTGTTTCAGAATCGGTACAAATCCATCGTTTGTCAGGAGGATGCCTATTTCAAGGAACTGGTACGATACATTCATTTAAATCCGCTGCGGGCCGGCATCGTGGCAAATATTAACGAGCTGGATCGATATGAATGGTGCGGTCATGCGGCCATCATGGGCAAGAAGTCCCTCGGCTGGCAGGATGTGGCCTATGTGCTCGGATGGTTCGGCAAGACCCCAAAAGAAGCCAGAGAGGCGTACCGGGAATTTGTTCGCCAAGGCATTTCACAGGGCAGGCGTCCCGAATTGGTGGGCGGGGGATTGATCCGCTCCATGGGCGGCTGGTCGGCGGTCAAGGCGCTGCGCGCCAGCGGAGGGCAGGAGTATGAGATCGGCGACGAGCGGGTGCTTGGCAGCGGCGATTTTGTACATGCGCTTCTCCAGGAGGCCGATGAACGGATCAAACGGCAGCTGCCGCTGAACGAAAGAATCGAAGAGGCCCGGCGTCGGGTTGACGAGGTTTGCCGGGCCGAAGGGATAGGGGAGAAAGAACTTTCGTCAGGAAGCCGCCGTCGCCGGGTGTCAGCCGTTCGCCGCCGGCTGGCGATGGAGTTGATAGGAGAGATCGGTTTGTCCTTGGCGGAAACGGCCAGACAACTGGGTGTTTCGACCTCGGCGGTATGTCGAATCGTCAAAGCCGGTAAAGGAGGGACCTAACATGGCCAAAGTTGAGATGCACCACCATGCCCCTGAATTTTCTTTATACGATTTCAACGGGAAAAACGTATCACTTTCAGATTTTCGAGGTCAGAAAAATGTTCTGGTGGTTTTCAACCGTGGTTTCGTCTGACCGTTTTGCCGAAGGCATATGGCGCAGTTGCGCCAGGACTATCAACGATTTGTAGAATTAAGCACGGAAATTGTCGTTATCGGACCTGAAAGTGCAGACTCTTTCAAGAAGTACTGGGAAAAAAATGATCTGCAATTTATTGGATTGCCCGATCCTGAACATAAAATTTTAAAAATGTACGGGCAAGAGGTCAGGTTGTTTAAATTGGGCAGAATGCCGGCACAGATGCTCATCGATAAGTCAGGCGTGCTTCGATATGTCCACTACGGGCATTCCATGGCGGATATTCCCACTAACGAAGAAATCCTGAGTCTTATCAATACGTAGTTCCATTGATCCGGAATCCGGCCACATATTGCAGGTGGCCGGTCGGGATTGTACCGCTTTCGAGGATGCCATATGGTCGGCCCGCGTCAGAGCGGCAAAACCACCCATGCGGGTGAATTGCTCGGCGAAGATTCAATCAGCTACTTCGAATTGCAGGGCCCGGCCAGCCTGGCGCGCCTGGACGAGCCCATGACCGCTTTGAGATCACTGCACGGGGGGCGGCCGTATCCCGGCCATCGCGTTGCAGCGTTTTTGGACCATGGTGGCGCATTACCACGAACAGGTCCGGAACGCCGCCGAACCGGCACGGGCCCTTGGCGTCAGCGAATCTGCGACCCGCCGTCATCCGGACCTGCTCACGACGCACTGATGCTAAGACAGCTACAGCCTTATCTGTCCGGGAACCCGGAGGTTTCGGCTGTCGGATCAGGTAGAGGCCATCCCCTGCGTTCCCTTGCCATGAGCCATTCCCTAATTTGGCCGGTTTCGAGAATAAAGGGACATGGTTGATTAATTAAGCTTTAGATGTGAAGACGTATTCGTAACCGTCTGCGACCACTGACGACACGGAAATTCTCAGACCTGTCATCCATGCAAGCGGCGGCATTTTTGCCCGAGTTGGCAAGGAGTGCTTTCTCCTTGATTTCTATCCTTTCCGCTGTTAAATTCGTAAAGTAATTGTTTCAGGTTGCATCTGGTGTCTTGATTTTTTAAAAGTCTTAGATGCTTTTTTACTGAGTATATATTTGTAAACGCAAGAATCGCGAGTCCATGAAAAGCGAAATGGTTTTAATGTCATCTCATGCTGATAATTGTATTGAAAAG
Organism: Desulfobacterales bacterium; assembly: GCA_963668645.2. Lineage (GTDB taxonomy): Bacteria > Desulfobacterota > Desulfobacteria > Desulfobacterales > UBA2174 > UBA2174. The sequence goes on along the minus strand of CAXXWC010000010.1, from coordinate 42,410 downwards.
TGGAAAAAGCGAACCCAAAAGACCAGCCCAAATTTCCAGCGCCATCCCCACCTTCGAAAGAAGAATTGAGGGATGCAGGGCAGTTAATCAGCCATTTTCTCCTGGCATGGAAGAATTACGCCCTATATCCTGAGCATCATGAATCGACGACGAAGTCGCTCGAAAATCTTGTCGCTGTATTCGGCAATTTTTTTGCCAAACATGGCGATTTGCGGCTGACGGTCGAAAAAGATCATCTGCTTTATCATTCTGAAATTATCCACACCGTTTCCCGCAAACCTTCCTCGGAAGATATCATTACCCTGCTATATCGTGACGGTATCAAATGGATTGAGTTCCAAGAGGGCCTTCCCCTTGAGGAAGTCGCCTCGTTTTTCAAAATTGCACATAAATACCGGTTGTTCGCCGAAGAAACCGAGGGTGATATCGTCACCGCGCTAATGGATAAAGAACTTGAATATATCGATTTCAAGGCGGTGGATATTTATTGGCAAGAGTTGATGTTGATGGATCTTTCCCAACTTCCTCCTCCGGGGCCCTCTTCCGAAGAAACCGTTGATCAAGTGGAAGCGCAAGGATCTCGGCAATCGACGGAATCCGACCAGCGAGAAAATTTTGCCAGAAGTATTGCCGATCCATCGTTCAGTAAGGACCAGCTGGAACTGTCCGCTGACGATTTTAAAATACTTCGGCAAATGGTCATGGAGGAGGAACATTGGGATATTACAGATGAGCTTTTCGAGTTGCTGCTGATCATTCTCAGAAAACAGATTGAACAGGAAAAATTTGCCGGGGTTTTTGGATTCATCTCGGAAATAACTGTTGAGACCATCGAGCTGGAAAAATTTGATCTTTTGGTGACATTCTTTCAGTCACTGGAAAAGCGTCTCCTCCCAGAAGCATCAGCGGGCCAAGAGTGGAAGCGCCCCATCATTGAACGCTTTTTCCAAGACTTGTCCAGGCCTGAGATTTTTAAACTCATCAGCAAAAAACTCTTGCAGATAGAGACGAGTGACAGTGGCCATTTAGAAGTTATTGAAAAAACACTTAGTTATTTATCTCCGGCCGCTATCCCTTTTCTTATGCCGATCATTATGCAGAGCAACTCGGCCGACATAAAACAGGCGGTCTCGCAGGTGATCGTACGGTTAAGTCGGCGTGACCTCGGGCCTCTTGAAAAATTGGCGCAACGGAATAACCAAGAAATAAGAGAAGAGTTTCTGGCCATACTGAATTGCCTGCAGGGAAAGCGGGTCAATGAAATTTTTTTCCAACTGTGCAAACACCCTTCCAACAAGATGCGCAGGAAGACGATCGATGAGCTGCTTGAGAGAGATCCTAAATACACACGCAAACTGTTTTCACTCATAGATGACCCCTCCGATGAGATACGCGGTTGTGTCCTGGCGGCTTTTGAAAGGCATAAATCCGTTTCTCTGGAAAACTTGCTACTGAGCTACTTGCAAGAAAATTCCGCCCAAAGGGATCCGAATCATATCCTTGCATGTTTTAGAGCATTGGGATACTGCGGTTCAAACAGATCGGTCCCTTACCTGCATAAATTACTCTTAAACAAAGGGTGGAACCGCTTTATGGGTTCGGGAAAGCCGATTTTCCGTGAGGGAGCCGCCATCGCCTTGGCGTTGATCAATACGACGGAAGCAAACAGCGCCCTCCAGGCGGCTTCAAAAAGCAGATTCAAAGTAGTCAGGGATGCTTTTGATAAAACAAAACGCATCAGTTCTTTTTCCGGGAAAAAGATCAATGGCTGATTATGCAAAATACAGATCCTATTCTCAGTTTGAAGAATTTCTTTTAAACTTCTTCAGCCTGATTCAAAATGTAAAAATTCACGATGACCATCATTCGCTGGTTACTGGGGGGATTGAAAAATTTTTTAAATACATGAGCAATTGGGTGGAGAGTGATGCATTCACGCTCAAGATCTCAAATGGCCAATTATTCGTTGATGATGAAAAACTTCCCTACAATCGAACCACAAAGAATCTTTTTGACAACATCATTCGTTATTTTGAAACTCGCAGTATAGAAGGTGTGCGTTTTCTAGAAGATATCAAGGATGTTTCCAAAAAAGAATTTCTGATTTTTTTGCGCCTGCTGCAAAATTCCGAACATAAGTCGGACCCGATCGACTGGCTTAAAGATCGTTTTGATGCCCAGAGTATAAAGTGGGTTGAGCTGATCAGTAAATCAGAATCATCTCAGGCTGACGAACAATCCAGTTACAAGGACAAGGCAGAACGGTGGGAAAGGGCTATAAAAGACTACACCTACGCCAAAGCTTCTCTCGAAAATGTTGCCCGGAACATCAAAGACGAGAAGCGTGTTGTCGGTATCGGCAGAACCGTGAGGGTAGTCCAAGGCATGGTGACCAATCTTTTCGAGGATGAGGAAGTTTATGCCGCCATCAGCACGCTGCGGGTATTCGACGATTATATTTTCACCCATTCGGTGAATGTTGCCATGTTGTCCATGTGTCTTGGCCGGCGTATCAACCTTTCACGCCGGTCCCTGACGAGCCTCGGTATTTGTGCGCTTTTTCATGACCTTGGAAAAATTGAGATTCCCAATGAAATCCTATACAAGAAAGAAAAACTGGATGACCATGAGCTGAAATTGATCGAGGAACATTCATTGAATAGTTCCCGGCTGTTGATAAAACTAAAGGCCGCACCTGACAGCAAGGCCAGGATTCTGGTGCCGCTTTTTGAACACCATTTAAAATACGATCTTTCCGGATATCCGCGGGCCGACTGGAAAAATCCGTTGACCCTCTTTGGAAAAATTATTTCGATTGCAGATAAATATGATACATTGACATCATCGCGGGTTTACAGGAAATTGCTGATGAGCCCGGATCGCGCTTTGGGCTACATGCTTGATCATGCCGGAAAAGACTTCGATCCCATCCTCATGAAGGTTTTTGTCAATATTCTCGGCTTATACCCGGTAGGCACGCTGCTGAAACTAGACACAGGCGATTTGGCCCTGGTTGTCAGTTCTCCCAGCAGAGATTTTTTTAAAAAGCCGTTGGTCTGCCTTCTGCAGAAAGAAGAAGACGGCAGTTACAAGAATAGAGACATCATTAACTTAGAAGAGCGCGATCCTGAAACAGGCGACTACGTGAGAAAAATTATCGAAACCCATCATCCGGCGACTTTCGGGATCCAGCCTGTACAGCATATGTTTTCCAATAATTGATCGGATGTGCAGGATAGAGCCTGGATTCAGGATTGACCAAGATGCGCGCAGAAGATCGCGGCCGGCCTATCTTTTATCTATCCCTGAAATGATGGAAAGCTGGAGTAAAGATTCATGGACGGTCTCCTTCACGCGTCTTAGGTTGTGCTTGATCGACTCCTCATATAGATTTTTATCAATGTTCCATCTTTCCCTGAAATGATAGAGTGCTGCGGAAGAAACCCCCCCAAGCACACCGGACATTCTTTTGCGCACCACCGAACGATAAAATTCCTCTGTTTTCTTAAAAAGCTCCAGAGGAGTCTCGAATCCTTCCATTCCGGCTTCCTGGAATTCCAGGAAAAGCAGGGGTAATTTTTCCTGGTAATCCCTGTCCGCCATCTGGGCCACCAAGTCGGCGGTCCCAAGAATCTTGCCCATGATCCTGACTTCTTCACTTGTGAACGGTATATCATCTACGGGAAGAAAGAGCTCCGTACACCTGATAATATGGCTGCAGTCACGGATATCGGTCTGCGAATATCCGTTTTGAGCAAGATATTTTTCCATGACGGCGATCGAACGTTCCTCGTGCCCGATGGTGAACTGAGCCCCGGTACCCTGCTCCTCTTTCTCGGTCTGGATCAGGCCGGTATCATGAAAGAGTGCCCCGATCAGGCCTAACTGAACGATCCTTGGAGAAAACACCTGCCCTTGGACATGCAAGCCGTGAATGAGTCTTGCCGTGGCAAGAGCGGTTGAGCAGGTATGTTCCAGGTTGTGATATTTTGTATTGCTGGCACGGTATCCCGGAAATTTCCCTTTGAAGAGGCGAATAATATCCGTGTATACCGTTTCGATCAGAGCCGGGTCCAAAGGAGGATCGATCAGAAGGAGAATGTTTTTTATCTCGGATAGAGTTTCATCCGGAGAGCTGGTATCCGTTAGATCATGGAGGCTGTCGCTATCTTTAAACATATCATCCGTAATTTTGTTAGGTTAACCCAAGTTTGCCAAATTTTTCTTCCCCGACCCCATTTTGGGTCTAAATTGGCCTGGATGGGCTACCCAACTATCTGAAAACACACGATCCGCCATTTCTGCTGACCAATGTAGTGACCCACATATCAAAATAACTGTTGACCGTATCCCCTTTCCCGTGATACCTGCACGTGCATGTACATCAAACGTGTGCGAAAATCCCATCGCGGCTCCAAGAAGGTCTACGAATACCTGCACCTGGTCGAAAACGTGCGCACCCAGCACGGTCCGCGTCAGCGCCTGATTCTCAACCTCGGCGCCATTGATCTGCCACAAGACAAATTCAAGGACCTGGCCAATTGCATCGAATCGATGCTCACCGGGCAACAACGCCTGTTTGACACCGATCGTAAGATTGAGAAACTGGCCCGCGTCGCCACCGATAAAATCCGCTCGAAACAGGCCACCAAAGTCGAACATGACGCCACAGATGTCCAACAGCCCATCTATCAGCACGTCGATGTGGCCTCGATCGAGGCCAGCCAGGTCCGTTCATTGGGCTCCGAGTACGTCTGCCATTGTGTCTATAATGAGTTGAAAATAGACGACTTACTGATAGCCGAAGGTGTATCGACACACACCTTACCCCTGATCCAGGCCCTGGTGATCGGCCGGTTGGTATCACCCGGCAGCGAAGTGCACACATGGAACTGGGCCCTGCACCGCTCGGCGATATACGAACTGACCGGCCCGGTGCTGCGTCCGTCTCTCAACTCGCTGTACCGTGCCGGTGACCGCCTTTTTGAATGTAAGGACGCTCTGGAGCGGCACCTCGCCGCTCGCGAGAAAGACCTTTTTGATCTTCCCGAACGAATTTGCCTGTTTGACCTGACAAACACTTATTTTGAAGGCCAAATGGCCGCCAATGACAAGGCCAAGCGAGGGCGCAGCAAAGAAAAGCGCACCGACTGCAAGCTGTTGACGCTGGCGCTGGTGGTCGATGAACTCGGTTTTGCCAAATACAGCCGTCTTTACCCCGGCAACCAGGTCGAGGGGCGTACTTTGGCGCAAATCATCGAGTCGCTGGTCGCGTTGCGGCCCAACCTGGCCAGGGACCGCACGGTGGTCATCGATGCGGGCATCGCCACCGGACAGAACGTGGCCTATTTGAAAGCTAACGGCTTTCATTACATCGTGGTGCAACGGGGTAAGGCTGATTTCACCCCTGATGACATCCAGACGATGCAGATCATCCGCCAAAGCGACCAGTACACGCTAAAGGTCAAACGCCACGACCAGGACGGTGAAGCCCTGTTGCTATGCCACAGCACTGGCCGCCAGGCAAAGGACCAGGGCATCCGCGGCCGGCAGGAACGCTTGTTTCTTGAGCGGCTGCGATACTATCAGGACGGTCTGAACAAAAAAGGGCGCACCAAGCGCTATTCCAAAGTGATCGAGATGATCGGCCGCCTGCGAGAAAAGTACCCGCGCGCTTCGAAGCTCTATGACGTTGAGGTGACACCCGAGGCGGCACCAGCGGCAAAGACCAACGCTCGGACGATCGTTTGGAAAAAGCGAGACCAGTATGATGCGCAGCGTCAGCTCGAGGGCTGCTATGTGCTCAGAACCGATCGCACTGAGCTGAGCGACGGTCAAATCTGGCAGACTTACGTAATGCTCACCCGGGTGGAAAGCGCCTTTCGCTCGCTGAAGTCTTCGCTGGGGCTCAGACCCAATTTTCACCAAAACCAAGAGCGCGCGGATACCCATCTATTCATATCGGTAATCGCCTACCACATCTTGCATACCATCGAATACAAGCTGCGCTTGTGCGGCGACCACCGCTCGTGGGCGACCATCTGTGAGATCTTGTCAACCCACCAGCGACTGACCATCGAATACAATGCCAAAGAGCAAGAGCAGGTGCGACGCAGCCATTTGCGCCTGTGCAGTACAGCCGAGCCCGAACACCGGCAGATCTACCAGCGCCTGAACCTAAAGGAGGCCCCGCTGCCAAAAAAAATCATGAACGCATAATCGGTAGTGACCACAACCGCCGCTAACCTCCCGAAATAACAACACCTGCAAAAATAACTGGCAAACTTGGGTTAAGGATTTAATTGTTAGCATATGCACCAGCTTTGTCAAGACGGGGATAAGAGGGACGGGTCTGAAGGCGAATCCGTATCCGTTCACGACCATCCAGCAAAGATGTGCCCAATGCCCTCGGAGGCGCGCGGCCGGATGTGCCGGGAAGATTGCATCGCGTGATGCTGCGGGGCATCGAGCGCGGGAATATCTGTCGTTTTACGATGATGAGGATCGTGAGGATTTTTCTGGCCCGCTTGGGCGATCTGCCCAGGGCACGGGTGTGCCTGCTGGGCACTGATGGACAATTACGCCCATATCCTGCGTTGCAGTGGTCCGAGAGGCTGCCGGTGCTCATGCACCGGTTTCTTGCCGCCTATGCCGTGGCCTTCAAGCGCCGGCACGTGCGCTATGGGCACTGTACCCGCAGGCGGCGTCTTAGAGGGTGATGGTATCGGCGTTGGTTTCCAGTACCCATTTGCCGTCGTATTTAGCCGCCGCCTTGATGGCCTCCCGGTCGATTCGGACCTGGTTGCCCTTGGTGATGCGAAGATCCCGCTTGAAGCGCGCCGAGGCCAACAGCTCGATCGCCCACTGGGCCGTGGCCGTTTGCTCCCGGTGGCGTTCCAGTTCGGCTTCCAGCATCTGAACGATCGTTTCACGGTTGTGTGGCTGTGTTCAGCAACTTGTAACCATGTGCGTAAAAACCGGAAGAACCCCGGCTACTTTTATGGCTGAACAATGCCGTGAAGTGGCGGATTTTGCAACCGGGGCACCGCCTTTCCTTCCTTGAAGACCATTGAGATGTTTTTCGGATGCTGCAAGAGGGTGATGTCTTGCAGCGGATCGCCGTCGACCACGAGCAGGTCGGCCTGTTTTCCCGGGGCCAAGGTCCCGACCCGGTCCGCGATGCCGAGGGCTTGCGCATTGTTGCGGGTGGCGCAGACGATGGCGTCCATGGACGAGAGCCCGACTGACACGTAAAGGGCCAGCTCCTGGGCATGGTTTCCCATGACTTCGTCGTTTACCTGTGGGGTCAGCAGAAAGTCGGTGCCCAAGCCGATGTTGACGCCGGCTTCCCAGGCTTTGAGGAATGCGGTTTTGTGGATCTCCTCGTTAAGCCTCGCTTTTTCAAGGTGCCCGGGGTTGATTCCGATGCGGCTGCCACGATGGACCAAGGCATGAAATACTGAGATGGTGGGAATCAGGAAGGTCCCGTTTTTCAGCATTAGTTCGATGGCTTCGGCATCCAGACCGTTGCCATGTTCGATGGTGTCCACGCCCCCTTTCAGCGCGTTGATGATCCCCTGGCGCCCTTGAGCATGGCTTGCCACCTTGAGCCCCAGAGCATGGGTCTCTTCGACCATGGCGGTAATTTCCGCAAGCGAATACTGGCGACATTCCGGCGAGTCGGTGTCTGACATGACACCGCCGGAGGTCATGATTTTGATCAAATCGGCCCCGGCCCGGGCTTGTTCGCGAACCGCCCGGCGGCAGTCCACCTCCCCGTCGGCGATGCGGCAAATGTTGCGATCGGCTACCCATCCGGAGGGCAAATGATGGGTCGGATCACCGTGGCCGCCGGTCTGGCAGATGACTTTGGCCGCGCTAAGAATGCGCGGGCCCGGGACGGAGCCGCCCTTGATCGCATCGCGGATGAACAGGCTGATGTAGGTGCCCGGGTCGCGAACGGTGGTAAATCCGCTGTCCAGAAGGCGCCAAGCGTCCATGGTGGCCCGGGCGGTGCGCAGGCAGGGTTCATCAATCAGCCAGTTCAAGGTGTTGAGCGAGGTCACACCCAAAAGGTGGGTATGGGCGTCGATCAGGCCGGGCATGACGGTTTTCCCTTGGCAGTCGATGCGGATGGCATCGGCGGGGATGGAAACCTGCCCCATTTTCCCGGTGGAGATGACAAGATCCTGCTGAATGATGAGGCAACTTTGCCTCAGGGCGGCGGTTCCGCTTCCATCGATAAGGGTTCCATCGGTAAAGGCGATAGGTGTCGATTTCATTGGCGTTTCCAATCGGCCAGGTCGGGGAGGATATCCCAACGGTGTTCAACGATACAGGTGGCAAGCCACCCAGTGCGATTTTTCGATTTGCCTCAGTTGAGGCTTTTCCAGGGAGCACTCGGCCCGGCGCCGGGTGCAGCGGGGATGAAAGTGGCACCCGGGAGGCGGTGAGAGCGGGGAGGGGATCTCGCCGGGAATCGCTTCAAAGGCGGTATGCCGTCTTTCGATACGGGGCACCTGGGACAAAAGGACCTGCGTGTAAGGATGCTGCGGTGTGGCAAACAGTGTGTCGGTATCCGCCACCTCCATGATGCGCCCCAGATACATGATCACCACACGGTCGCTGATATGCTCCACGATACCCAGGTCGTGGCTGATGAAGAGTGCTGTAAAGGATAGATCGTGGCGCAATTCATTGAAAAGGTTGATAATCTGGGCCTGGATGGAAGCATCCAGGGCCGAGACGACTTCGTCGCAGACTAAAAACTCCGGTTTCACGGCCAGGGCCCGGCAGATGGCGATGCGCTGCCGCTGGCCACCGGAAAACTGATGGGGGAAACGGTCCTTGTAGGACGGTTCGAGCCCGCAGCGGGCCATCAGGCCGTCCACGTAGTCGACGATTTCTTCCGGCCGGACGATCCCGTGATAGCAGGGGGCTTCTCCGATAATCTCGCCGACGCGCATCCTCGGATTGAGCGAGGCGAAGGGGTTTTGGAAGATCATCTGAAGGCCCAGGCCGTCTTTTTGTGGGCCTTTACCGCGCATCTGATCGAGCAACCGGCCCTTGAAGCGGACTTCGCCGCGGGTGGGCGGGATCAATCCGGAGGCGATGCGCCCAAGGGTAGATTTGCCGCAGCCGGATTCACCTACAAGGCCGATGACTTCGCCCTTGGAGACCTTCAAGGAGAACCCGTCGACGGCACGCACCACCGGCGCCGGTGGTGCGGCCCGGAGGCGCCGTACCAACCGTGCGGCAACATCGAGGGTCTCACTAAACTCCTTGGAAATATCGCAAAGCGCCAGCAGCGCTTCGGCCCGGCTGCCCTCGGTCATGGCAGTTCACCTCCGGGAAAATGGCAGCGAACCTGGTGCCCGGGAGCCGCTTCAACCATGGCGGGGGTCTGCCGGCAGGTTTCGCGGGCTCGACAGCAGCGGTCTTTGAACGCGCAGCCGGCTGGCAGATGGGCCAGAGAAGGCGTCGTGCCGGGAATTTGAGCCAAGGGTTTTCCTCTTCGTGTGCGGCTGGGCACCGACCCGATAAGGCCGAGGGTATAGGGGTGCAAAGGATGGTCGAGGACGCTGTCGACGCTTCCGGTTTCCACCAGCCGGCCGGCGTACATGACCCCGATGCGGTCGGCCAGTCCGGCGACGACGGTCAAATCGTGGGTGATCCAGATGATGGCGGTTCCCCGGTCACGGCTCAGTTTCTGGACTTCCGAAAGGATCTGGGCCTGAATGGTGACATCCAGGGCCGTAGTCGGCTCGTCGGCGATAATCAGCTTGGGGGCGTTGATCATGGCCAGAGCGATGGCAAGCCGCTGGCGCATCCCGCCGGAGAATTGATGCGGGTAGGCCCGCAACCGCTCTTCGGGGGCCGGGATGCCCACCTGCGCCAAAGCCGTTGCAGCTTCGATGCGGGCCTGGTTCCGCGACATGGGCCGGTGGACCCGGATCGCCTCGATCATCTGGGTGTCGACCCGGAGAACCGGATTGAGCGCGGTCATGGCGTCCTGGAAGATCATCGCCATCTGGTTTCCCCGCAACCGGCGCAGGTCGGATTCATCCATCGCCGTCAGTTCCCAGCCGTTCAGGCGGATCGATCCGGACACGATCCGGCCCGGTGGCGGAACCAGCCCCAGCACGGACAGGCCGGTCATGGTCTTGCCGGATCCGGACTCTCCGACGATCCCGAAGACCCTGCCGGCCGGAACCGAGAAGCTGACGCCGTCCACGGCCTTGACCACGCCGGCCCGGGAGAAAAAATGGGTGACCAGATCCTGGACGCAAAGGACAGGAGCGTCGTGGTTCATCGGATTCCCCTCGGATTGAGAACGTCGCGCAACCGGTCGGCCACCTGGTTGATGCTGGCGACCACGATGAGCAGTGCGATGCCTGGAAAGACGCTGATCCAGTACTGGCCGTTTAAAATGTACTGAAATCCGTTGGCGATCAGCAGCCCGAGGGAAGGTTCGGTGATGGGCAGCCCGACGCCGAGAAAGCTCAATGTGGCTTCAAGCTGGATTGCGTTGGCCACATTGACCGTCGATACGACGATCAACGGCGGCAGGCAGTTGGGCAGCAGGTGACGGAACAAAATTCGCCACGGCGGCAACCCCAGTCCCTGGGCTGCCTGCATGTATTCTTTTTCGCGTTCCACCAGGGCCGTGGCCCGCACGGTGCGGGCGTAAAAGGCCCACTGGCTCAGGACCAGGGCCAGCAGGACCTTGTCGATCCCGCGTCCGAGCAAGGCCAGCAGGATAAGCGCGATCAAAATCGGCGGAAAGCCGAGCTGAATGTCCACGGTGCGCATGATCAGCGCATCTACCCGCCCGCCGGCATAGGTCCCCAGAAGCCCGATTACCGTACCCATGACAAAGGCCACTGCGCCTGAGGCAATCCCGACCCAGAGGCTGATGCGCAGGCCGTAGAGAATCGCGCTGACCATGTCCCGCCCCTGGTCGTCGGTACCCAGCCAGTAGGTGGTGCCGTCCAGGCTTTTGCTCCCCGGGACCAGGCGGCTGTCCATGATGTCGATCTGGGCAAGGTCGTAGGGGTTCTGGAGGGTGATCCAGGGGCCCATCAGGGCGGCGATCACGACCACGGACAGAACCACGAAGGCAATGATGGCCATCCGGCTGTCGGCAAAATTCAGAACGAGTTCACGAAATGGGCTCTTTGCTGCAGAAGCGGCGCCGTTTGAGGATGTTGCGGAACTCATGTCTGCCTTTCTCCGAGCCGCACGCGGGGATCGAGCAAGGAGTAAAGGATATCCACCACGAAATTGATCCCCATGAACAGGACCACGGTGATGAGCAGGTAGGCGATGACCACCGGCCGGTCGAGCATGTTGATCGAATCGATGATCAGCTTGCCCATGCCCGGCCAGGCGAACACGGTTTCGGTGACCATGGCAAAGGCCAGCAGGACTCCGAACTGCATGCCGACCACCGTTATGATGGGGATCAGGGTATTTTTCAGGACATGAACCCCCATTATCCGGACCTGGCCCAGCCCCTTGGCCTTAGCCAGGGTGATATAGTCCTGCTGAAGCACTTCACTGACGCCGGCCTTGGTCAGCCGGATGACCAGCGCCATGGGGAACAAGGCCAGATTGACGGCTGGCAGCAGAAGGTGTTTCAAGCCGTCGAGGGTCAGGAAGCTCACGCAGATGCCGGCCACTTCCACGGTCTGGCCGCGGCCGGAGGCGGGCAGCCATCCGAGGCTGACGGAAAAAACCAGGACCATCATCAACCCGACCCAGAAGGTCGGCAGGCTGAAGCCGAGGACGGATCCGACCATGATGGAACTGGCGGTTTTCGACTCGGGCGCGACCCCGGCCAAAAGCCCCAAGGGAATGCCCAGAACGACGGCCAGAATGATGGCGGAGATCGCCAGTTCCATCGTGGCCGGCAATCTTTTAAGGATCAGCTGCAGGGCGGGAATGTTGTGGATGTACGAATCGCCCAGGTTCCCTTTCAGGGCGCTTTTCAGAAAAGAAAAGTACTGGGCATACAGCGGTTGGTCCAGCCCCAGGGCGTGGGTGACCGCTTCGCGCTCCATCTGGGTCGCCTCCGGGCTGATCAGCAGTTTGACCGGATCGCCGACGGCAAAAATGCCGACAAACACGATGAATGACATCACGATCAACGTGACGAGGGTCTGAATCAGCCTGCGGAGGACGAAGGTTGCCATTGCTGTCCTGACGGTGGGGATGCCGTTCCTTTAAGTAATGAAGATGACCGCGTACCGACGCCGGGCTCCGGAAGGGAGCCGGCGTCGTCGTTGAGTGAAGCGCGGCGAATCTAACGGGCCGGCCGGGCATTGTATGCCAGGGTCATTTCATCAGGACGCACGGTGTAGTCGATCCCCTGGCGCCCAGCGCTGACGGTAAACTGCGTATGCATGGGGATCGCGGCCATGTCGTTCATGGCGATCTCCATTGCCTTGTGAAGCATTTCTTCGCGTTCTTGGTCGTTAACGATGACGACCGCCTTTTCGGCCACCGAGTCGAAGTCCGGGCTGGCATAGCCCAGGTTGTAGGCGCCCAGCCCCTTGGCCTTGTCGTAGCTGTGCAACAGTCCCATCAGGCCGTGGATCGACTCGCAGGTGGCCGAGGTTCCCCAGCCCATCATGGCGAAGCTGAACTGCGGATCCGGGGGGACATATTTGCCGAAGTAAACACTCTTGGGCATCGTTTCCACCTGGACCTTGATGCCGATGCGGGCAAACATCTGGGCCACGGCCTGGCAGATCTTGTAATCGTTCACATATCGGTCGTTGGGGCCGTGGACCGTCATGGCGAAGCCGTCGGGATACCCCGCTTCGGCCAGAAGCTGTTTGGCGCGGGCCGGATCATAGGGGTCAACCTTGAGGTTGGGGCTGTGACCGAACCAGCCGGAAGGCACCAACTGGCTTTCCGGTTCCGCCAGCCCCTCCATGACCCGGGAGCAGATGGCCTGGCGATTGATGGCCAGGGACAGGGCCTTGCGGACCCGTGGATCCTTCAGGGGGTTGGGGATCAGGGGACTGCCGTCGAGCTTTTTGACATACGGGGTATTGTCCCGGATGCTGTCCATGTGGAAAAAAATGATCCGATCCGCGGGCCGCTTGAACAATTTGATGTTTTTGTTCTGGGTCAAATGGGCCACTTCGGTGGGCGGCACGAAATCGATCAGGTCGGCATCACCGGCGAGCAAGGCCGCCACGCGGGCCGCGTCGTTGCTGACGATTTTGAACACTACCCGTTTGAATGCCGGGAGCGTGCCCCAATACCCGTCGAAGCGTTCGAGAACCAAACGGTCTCCTGGCACGTATTCCACGAATTTGTAAGGGCCTGTACCCACCGCCACTTTTCCGGATGAAAAGTCCGCCGTGCTCGCTCCGGTCACCTGCTGCTTGGAGACGATGGAAACATTGTGGAGCTGAGTGGGAAGAACCGGGTTGGGTTTGTCGGTCTTGATAATGATTTTGTAAGGCCCTGCGGCCTTGACATCGGTGATGGATCTCAGGTTTCCGGCATAGGTCCCGGGGTTGTTGGGGACGTTGGGGATGCGTTTTATGGAAAAGACGACATCCTCGGCGGTAAATTCGGATCCGTCATGGAATTTGACCCCTTTGCGGAGGTTGAACTCCCAGGTGGTGTCGTCAATTGCTTTCCAGGAGACGGCCAGATCCGGCTCCCGATGCGACTGGTTGTCCCTGCCGACCAGCCGCCCGTAAATGTGCTTTGCGTAGCCGATATTTGGTTCGGTGTATAGGAAATGGGGGTCGATGGAGGGTTCGGAGCGGGTGGCGATGGTGATCGGGTCGGGTTCATCGGCCATGGCAGGGCCGGCCGCCGAGAACAAAAGACCCCCTGCAACCACGATCGCAATGACAAAAGATGAAAGCCGTTTCATTGTAATTTCCTTCTTTAGAAGTTTAAAATATACGTATCGGCCTTTATCAACCAAGGGGGTAAAAACGGCGGAGCGTTCTCTGGCTAGAGCGCGAATGTGACGCTTTTCCAGCATCTACACTGGAGTGCTTGTATAGTCGAAAAAAAAGTGCTATGTCAAGAAAAAATTAAGCTAGCTTAATTTTTTTATTAAACCGAATAACTAATTGTAATAATTTGACTGTTTTGTTTTGATCTTATGCGGTAGATTTTTTTTCGTTTTCGGTGGGGCATACCTTCGCTTTTTGAAGATATTTTACACGATAACTTGCTTGAAAAATGATGCTATCCATGCGAATTCATCACTGTTTCGGGCATTAAAAGACCAGCGGGCTGGCGTCGATGCATGCAGATGACCGCCAGCGATCTGCCGTCGTGGACAGCAGGCTGCCTGTAGGCGGTTGACAATATAAAAATATTTTTATAACAGGGTGTTATCCTCTATGCGATTCGATGCTGACACACGGCTCAGAGAGGGCCAGAAGGCCGTCTTTGATATCGAGTCGATCCGACCCGGACCATGCCGAAGACGGAACGATCGATTCGAGTGCCGGAGAAATTGAAGTGAGCGCCAGTGGAGGTTTGTAATTCTGGTAGCGGACTGTTAAAACTGTTTGCATTCTATTGTGGCTGGATAATATAAATAAGTTTGCGTAGCACTTAAAGTTCTGCCGACCGTGGCGGACGTAACACAAAACAAGGAAATATGATGAACTTGAATTTGAGAGATAACCGCAAAAGACGCCAGGAAGAGCGGGCCGCCTTCATACGGGAAATAGTCAATGCCAGTCCGATGCCCCGGAACCAGGTTGCTTCCATATCTGGTCTTTCCAATACCTATATCCGCGACCTCGAAAACGGAAACGTCGTCAACGTTTCCCGGGAGAGGCTTATCTCACTGTGCGTTGCGCTAAATTTGGGGCTGCATGACATCGATCGGTTGCTCAATGCATTTGACAGGGCCGCGCTTTCGTCAGATGACATTCCGTTTTTCATCGAGACGTCAAGCCAGAGCAAGTTTTCTTCAGCAATGCTTCCGGTCCGGGATCGCTTCACCCTCGACCTGATGATGCTGTCCGCAGAGCGGATACCCGGGCCCTTGGTCATTATAAGCTCCAGGCCGACAAACTCCATGCGCGTCGAGGGCCATCCGAGCTATACCGATCGCCACTATGCCAAAACCCATGCGATATACCCCGAACTGATAGAGCTTATCGGAAGAGAGCGCAGGCGCCATCTGGCCGGCAATCTGGCCCGTTTCAAGGTGAACCAGTACATCTGCAAATCTTGTCTCGAAGAATATATCCATGATTGCCAAGACGAGATTGAGCTTCAATGGCGCCACAAACATGTCGAAAATCTGATCTGGCATTTGAAGACCTTCGACAACTTCAACGCCCATATCACCAACGATTGTCCGACGTTTATGATGGTCTTGAAGCTGGCCAGCAAAGACGACAATACCCAAGATAAGTTGCTCATGACCTATCTTCCCCCCCATCCTTGTGCAACCCATCCTTCCGGCCGCTTTGTCGGCTTTGCAACCGAAAACGTCAATGTGATCCGGAATTTCAAGGACGATTTGCACGTCACCCAAAGTGCCGTGATTGATGAACTCGCCGATAAAGGCAGCCTGATCGCCTATCTGCAAAAGCTCATCGGATACGAATAAGGGGTGCCCATGATCAGTGGCTTCACGGCCATGGACCTTGGTTCGGTTTGACCCTCAAATCCCAAAATGGTCAATATCGTCATGCCGGAAAGATTGCTTTTTCAGTAGATTATTTTGCCCAAAAAACGTGGTGAAACCCCTTTTGGCCTTTTAGCCCAAGCCGCTTTCGAATACATGGCTTTCCATCAATAAGCCGAGAATACTGTCCACAACCAGAATTTCGGCATCCTTGTTTTGCACCTCGAAATTCATTCAATAGGCCTCTTTCTAATTGCACTATGCCGATCACGGTTTATGCTGTTCCAGCAGGCTCAGCAGGCGGTCGTACTCCAGATTCTCGGCAAGCTTTTTCAAAAATGCTCCCGTGGCGGCATCCTGCCGGGTGATTTTTTTCACCAGCGACAGGGTGCGCTCCGTGTCCAACGCGATCACGGCCCCGGTCAACGCTTCGCGCAATTGCGCCGGCAGGGAGTCCAACCGCAAGGCACCCGCGTCCATTTCGACTTGGGAAGGTCCCGCCGGGGTGGATCTTTTTCAAACTTGGGTTAACCCAGCGATGAACGCTATGGGCACTGACACCAAACTGCTCGGACAGCAGCACTGCACTATAGCCTTCTTCCAGGTGCAGCCGGACCACCCTCAAACGAAATTCAAACGGGTAAGCGTAGATGCGGGCTGGCTTTGGGCGACTTCTGTAAGCCGGCTTTTTCGAATTTTTCATTACGGAAATTGTCGTTATCGGACCTGAAAGTGCAGACTCTTTCAAGAAGTACTGGGAAAAAAATGATCTGCAATTTATCGGATTGCCCGATCCTGAACATAAAATTTTAAAAATGTACGGGCAAGAGGTCAGGTTGTTTAAATTGGGCAGAATGCCGGCACAGATGCTCATCGATAAGTCAGGCGTGCTTCGATATGTCCACTACGGGCATTCCATGGCGGATATTCCCACCAACGAAGAAATCCTGAGTCTTATCAATACCGGCTGATAACAAATCCTGAGTCTCAAAACTGCTCAATGCAATCTTTCGAAGGGATTTTTTTGGAACAGGTGGACCTGATAGGATCTATCTGTCTGGTTGACCCGTGTCCTGGTCAGATCAGGAAAGAGATGTAAGAATAGCCTGAAATTTCGATGTGCTTTACATCTTTGGCGAATTGGGTGAAGAGGATCAGACCCAGATGGTTGAGTTCCTCCGGCGTGGCCTTGAAGAAGCTGTCGGGCATTATAAAATTGTTTACATCGTCCATTTGATGACCGCAGACCATTTCGGTAAACCAGCCGTCCTCTCTTCGGGAGACGCGCAGGGTCATTGAGCGTTCCCGATCATTGGTTTCGGCTTCGCTCATGTAGCAGAATATTTCTTCGCAGCACAGGGTCAGGGCATTGAATTCCTTCTGGGTCAAGCCCAGGCGTTTCTTGTGTTCCGCTATCAGGGCCAGCAAGGCGGGTAGTTCGGCCTTGTCCGGCCGGAATACGCCCGAAAAGCCCCGTTTGGGCATCAGGTGCGCCACGGTGCTGAGAAAAAATGCCGTGAACCCGCCCATGGCAATGCTGTTTTGCAACAAGGGGTTCAGATTTTTCGGAAACATACCCGGAAAAAAAGAGCCGCTCCCGGCCACCAAGCCCACCGCCAGGGAGAGCCCGAGAATCAACCCGTGCTGGTTGTTGAGCCGGGTCAGGGAAACCAAACCGACGCCCGCATGGAACAGCAACGCGGCCATGACAATAAGAAAGCCGCCGATGACCGGACCGGGCATGTCCAGCACGATGCCGCTGACTTTGGGCATAAAGGCCAGGACCAGCAAAATGGCCGCTCCGCACACGCCGATACGCCGCGAGGCCGCGCCGGTTATTTCCACCAGCGGCAGGTTGTCACAATAGGTGGAGGGCACTGCCGTGCCCAACAGCGCCGCCAGCACCTTGCTCAGCCCGTCACAGTAGAGTCCGCTTTGGATTTTATCGTAGGACACGCGGTGAAAATTGCGTGTCGATATTTGCTGCACGAGCATGATGTTGCCCGTATTCTCGATGGCGCTTGCCATCATTGCCATGGCGAATGCCAGCAGCAGGGGCAGATGCCCCCAGGCCGCACTCAGATCCAAGCCGGGCCAGGCGCTGAAGGCGGGCAGCCCGAACCATGGGGCCGCAATGCTGTGTTCGAAGGACGACTGGCCAAGGAACACGGCGGCAACATAGCCGCTGGCCATGGCGATGAGCGGGCTCCATAAAAGAGGATAAACCCGGCCCCGATGCCCAGGCGCGTGCGGGTTTGCAAAAAAGTGAACAAGGCTGCCGTCAGTATGGTGGCAAAGGTGATGAAATGAAGCGTCTCAGGATCGAGCTGCGTGGTTTTTCCCAGAACGTTGGGGATGAAAATAATGCCGTCAAAAATGAGCAGCACGTGCGTCAGGGCCAGGCCCAGGGTCAGATGCGCAGGGGGGATTTCATCTGCTGCGTATTTCAGACTGTCACGCTTCATTAATGGAAAAAGGCCGGTCCGGCCTACTTGATCCCGGCGCGCATGAAGCTCTGGACGAACTGGCGCTGGAAAAGGAGGAACCCGATCAGCAGGGGCGCCACCGACATCAGGGTCCCGGCCGAGACGATGGCGAAGTTGACCCCGTTTTCCGGCGAGCCGAAGATCGACAGTCCCACCGTGATGGGCCGCGTGGTCACCGAATTGGTGATCACCAGGGGCCAGAGGAAGTTGTTCCAGTGCCAGCTTACCGACACCAGGCCGTAGGCCAGGTAGACCGACTTGGACAGCGGGACGTAGACCTTCATCAGGATGGCCAGCGGGCCGGCCCCTTCCACCCGGGCCGCCTCGGCCAAGGCGATGGGCACCTGCTTGAAGTTCTGGCGCAGCAAAAAGACGCCGAAGGCCGAGGCGATGTAGGGCAGGGAGATGGCCGGGATGCTGTCCACCAGCTTGAGGCTCGTCATGGTCTGGTAGTTGACCACCAGGAGCTGGTCGGGCATGACCATCAACTGGATCAGGATCAGGGCGAAGGCCAGATCGCGCCCTTTCCATTCGTAGCAGGCAAAGGCATAGGCGGCCAGGGTGCCCAGCACGAACTGGAGCACCGTGGTCATGGTGGTGTAGAGGATGGTGTTGATGAAATACCGCGCGAAGGGGGCCGTCTGCCAGGCCTCGATGAAGTTGGACAGCGTCAGGGGGGCCGTCAGGTCGAAGTGCACGGCGTAGCGGGCCGGATGGAAGGCGGCCCAGAAGGCGTAGAGCAGCGGCGCGGCCCAGAGCAGGCCGAGGAGCCAGGCAGCGGCGGTTTCCAGGCGGCGCCCGAAGGGGGAAGCTTCCATCAGCTGGGGTTATCCTTTGGCATAACAGCCCGATCGTTTCATTGATAATGCGTGCGGCGCTCGAGCACCTTGAACTGCACCAGTGCCAGGCTCATCAGGATCGCCATGATCACCACGGTCAGCACCGCCGCGTAGGCCGTGTCCCAGAACTCGAAGGCGGTCTGGAACAGGTAGTAGAGCAGCAGCTCGGTGGCGTTGTTCGGCCCCCCCTTGGTCAGAATGAAGATGTGGTCGATGATGCGAAAAGTGTTGATCAGCGCATTGAAGACCACGAAGACGGTGGTGGGCATCAGCAGGGGGAAGGTCACGCGCCGGAAAAAATAGAAACGCCCGGCCCCCTCGATGCGACCCGCCTCGATCACGTCCCGCGGCAGCCCCTGGAGGGCCGCCAGGTAGAAGATCATGAAAAAGCCGGCATCTTTCCATACCGCGATGACCATCAGGCAGGCCAGCGCCGTGTCCGGGTTGCCGAGCCAGTTGCGGCCCGGAAGACCGAAATACGTCAACACATTGTCAAACAGCCCGATCCCGGGGGTGTAAAAAAAGAGCCAGATGTTGGCGATGGCGATCATCGGCAGGATGGTGGGGGTGAAGTAGGCCGCCCGTACGAAAGCCCGGCCCGGCATCTGCCGGTTGACCCAGACCGCCATGAGCATGGCCAGGCCGATGGTCACCGGAATGGTGCCGAAGGCATAGATCAGGTTGTTCTTCAGGGCCTGCCAGAAGATCGGATCCTCGATAAGATAGCGGTAGTTCTCCAGCCCCACAAAGCTGGCTGGGCCGCCGGCGCGCGGGTTGTCGAAAAAGCTCAAAAAGCACGAGCGCACGATGGGATAGTGCGTAAACAGGATGAAGAAGATGGCCGCCGGGGTAAAGAGCAGCCATCCGTAGACGTGGCGTGCGATCCTGGGATTCATCGTAATCTATCGCGCCTGCCGGAACCCGGGTGCGATCCCGGCAGGCCGAAACCTCAAAGTGTCACCGGTTGCAGGGCGATTAACGGTATCGTTTCAGGATCCGGTCGGCCCCCTTCTGGGCCTGATCCAGGGCGGCCTGGGCCGTGGCATTGCCCGAAAGGACCGACTGGATGGCGTCGTCGAGAAACTTTTTGACCCGGGCCGTCTCGTGGGTCGAAAACTCGGCCACCGCGTACTGGAACTGGTCTCGGGCCACCGTGGCGGCTGGAAAACCGGCCACGTATTCCTTGAGCAGGTCGGTCTCGTAAGCCGCCGGGCTGGTGGCCACATAGCCGGTGCCGATGGACCACTTGGCCGTGTTAATCGGGGCGGTCATGAACTTGACGAACTTGAGTACCGCGGCCTGTTCTTCAGGGGTCGTGTTCTTGAACACGTAGAAATTGCCGCCGCCCGTGGGGCTGCCGCGGCGCTTGTTGGCCGGGAGCATGGCGACGCCGAAGTCGAACTTGGCGTTGTCGCGCACCGGGGTCAGGTTGCCGGTGGTGTGCCACATCATGGCGGTGGCCCCGCCGAGAAACTGCTGGCGCAGGGTGCCCCAGTCGGTGCTGCCCTTGGGCATGATTTCATGCTTGTAGGCCATGTCGTGCCAGAACTGCATCCCGGCCACCACCTCCGGGTGGTTGAAGAAGACCTCGTTGCCGGCCTTGTTCATCAGTTCCATGCCGTTTTCGATGGCCAGACACTGGAACATCCAGTAGGGATAGCCGGTGGAGGGGATTTCAATGCCCCAGCGGGTCACCTGGCCGTTGGCGTCGCGTTTGACCAGCTTCTTGCCCATGGAGACCAGTTCGTCCCAGGTGGCCGGCGGCTTTTCCGGGTCGAGGCCCACTTCGCGGAAGGCGTCCTTGTTGTAGTACATCACGATGGTCGAGCGCTGGAAGGGAACACCGTAGGTCTTGCCGCCAGCCATGGAGTTGGCCATCAGGGCCGGATAGAAGCCCTTGAGCCAGGCCCGCTCCTCGTCCGTCTGGACCACATCCTCCCAGGGCATGATCACGTTGGCGTCGATCAGATCGAAGATGTCGATGGAAAAAAGCACCGACATCTGGACCTTCTCACCCGCCTTGACGGCCGCCAGGCACTTGGTGCGGGTATCGTCGTAGTTGCCGTAGTAGACTGCCTTGACCTTGATGTCCGGGTTCTGGGCTTCAAACTCGCCGATCAGTCCGTTGATCAGCTCGTAGGGTTTGCCGCCCACCGAGATGGGGTAATACATGGTCATTTCGATCTGGGCGGCCATGGCCGTCCCCGCGGCCAGCAGGCAAAACGCTGCGGCCACTACCACGATAGCAGAACGAATCCTTTTCACGGCCTACCTCCTTCATTGTTTTCTGGTTGCATGCGTTCACGTCAACTCGATCATCGATCCGGCCCTTGTGCTTTGCGGGTCAGAACAGGGGAACGGCCTGCGGCGCGTCGTTGATGCGCGCCTCGGTTTCAACATCGAAGAGGCAGAGGGTCCTGGGCTCCCAGGTGAGAAAAATACCCGTTCCGGGAGCCAGGTTGCTCATGCCGCGGGTGCGTACGATCAGTTCGTGGCCATCGATTTCACAGGCGATAAAGGTGTCCGAGCCGAGGTATTCCTTTCCGGTGACCACGGCCGGATGCCCTTTTTCGGCCAGGCGTACGTTCTCCGGGCGGATGCCCAGCCTGAAGCGGCCCGCCTCCAGTCCCGGGTAGAGCACCGGGCCGTCCGGGGCCAGGGCCGCGCCGGCGGACGTGGGACACAGGGGCAGGATGTTCATCGGTGGGGTGCCGATAAAGCGGGCCACGAAGATGTTGGCCGGCCGCTCGTAGAAGCTTTCCGGCACGTCCTCCTGGACGATGCGTCCCTCGCGCATCAGTACGATGCGGTCGGCCATGGTCATGGCCTCGACCTGGTCGTGGGTCACATAGACCATGCTGATGCCCAACCGCCGCTGCAGGGCGCAGATCTCCCGGCGCATGGCGTTGCGCAGCTTGGCGTCCAGGTTGGACAGGGGTTCGTCCATCAGGCAGACCGGCTTTTCGGCGATGATGGCCCGGCCCAGGGCCACGCGCTGCTGCATGCCGCCTGAAAGCTCTCCGGGCTTGGCGTCGAGGCGGTTGGCCAGCCCGAGCAGATCGATGACCCGCGCCAGGCGCTTTTCGATCTCGGCGGGCGGCACCTTGCGCACCTTGAGCCCGAAGATGATGTTCTCGCGCACCGACAGGTGCGGGAACAGGGCGTAGGACTGGAAGACCATCGAAATGTTGCGCCGGTCCGGCGGCAGGTGGGTCACCTCGGCGCCGGCGATGCGGATCGTGCCGGAGGTGACCGCCTCGAGGCCGGCGATGAGGCGTAAAAGGGTGGTCTTGCCGCATCCCGAGGGGCCCAGAATGACCAGCAACTGCCCTTCTTCAACGCCGAAGCTGGCTTCTTTGACCGCCTGGACCTTGCCGTAGCGCTTGCTGACCTGTCGGACTTCGATCTGCATGATGCCTTCTGCATGAGTTTTTTTTGATTCCCAGCGGCGTGTTGAGCGCCAAGGGTGACTATGACAATCTATACGGGAGAAGCGATCGAATGACAACATAAGTTTTCGTTTTATGACAAAAACGTCCGAAAGATGTTGGCTTTGGAACCGATATGGTTCTGAAATTGCCGAAACGATCGAATAGTCTGATCAAAAAGTGAATTTATGGTTAGCGTATCGTGAGTTTTGCATGATCGGCCTGGAGACCCTCTGGATACGGGGCAGGCCTTGCCGGCTCCGGGGCAAGACGGAAATCGGCGTCGGCGCTGGCAAGCCCCGGGAAGGGATCGGAGTCCAGACGGATCCGTGGGCCTCGAATCGGTCCGGATCCTTGCGGCGAGCAATTTTATGGTGACCCGCTCAGGCGCCTTGTGGCAGTATGAAATCCAAAAAAAAGCGGGTTCCGGGGCAGTCCCCTCAGAGACGAATCCGGACAAGGCGGCTTTCGGGGCCCAGGCCTCAACCTTCACCAAAGGAACTCCCATGACCGTGCTGATTGTCCTGCTGGTTTTGACTGTCGTCCTGCTGGCCTGGGCCGTGGCCATCTATAACCGTCTGGTGCGGCTGCGCAACATGGTCAGAGAGGGCTGGAGCGGCATCGAGGTCCAGCTCAAGCGCCGGGCCAACCTGATTCCCAACCTGATCGAAAGCGTCAAGGGCTACATGGACCACGAGAAAGGGGTGCTGGAAAAGGTCACCGTCCTCCGGTCCCAGACCCTGGAGGCCGCCGGACCCGGACAGCGCGCCCGGCTGGAAGGAGACCTGACCCATGCCCTGGGCCGGCTTTTCGCCGTGGCCGAAGCCTACCCGGACCTTAAGGCCAATCAGAACTTTCTCGACCTGCAAGACGAACTGAGCCAGATCGAGGAGCAGATCCAACTGGCACGCCGCTACTTCAACGGGACCGTGCGGGACATGAATATCGCGGTGGAATCCTTTCCGAGCAACATCGTCGCCGACAGGTTCCGGTTTCGCCAGGCCGAGTTTTTCGAGATCGAGGACCCTGCGGATCGGGCGGTGCCCGAAGTTCGATTCTAAAATTCTTATCGGCCGCCGGCGTCAAGGGGGCGGCAGTAGGTCTCGCGGGTAAACACGAGCAGCACCATGGCCAAGGCCAGCCAGGCGAGCATCATGGAAAACCCGGCCTGGTAGGCGGCCAGCTCGTAACGGCGCACGCCGTCGGCTAGCTGGCCGGTCCAGCAGCGGTCGAGCATCCAGCCCACCGCCGGCTGAAGGATCATCGGGCCCATCATGACCCCCATGTTGACGATCCCGGCCGCCGTGCCGGCCAGCCGTGCCGGGACCGATTCGCGGGCAAAAGCGAAACTGACAATCATGCATCCGGAGGCCAGGCCCGTAATGACGATCAATCCCACCATAACCGTCAACGGCAGGCCGGGCAGATAGACGATGGCGCACCAGCCGGCCAGGGCCGTCAATCCGCTGGCCAGATAGATCGGTTTGCGCCGGCCCCGATGGTCCGACAACCATCCGAAGATCGGGCTGGCCGCGGCCCAGGCGACCATCAAAAGAGTGGTCAGCATCGAGGCCTGACTTGCCGCAATGGGATAACGGGCAGTCAGGAAAGGAACCCCCCACAGGCCTCCGAAGGTCAGCACGGGGCCGACGATCCCCCCGGGAATCATGAAAAGCAGCCACGTGTTGCGATAGCGCAGGACTTTTCCCAGATCCTGTAATGCTGACCGCTGTTCGCAGGCCGCGAAGGTGCCGGGAAGATCGGCATATCCTTTTTCGTGGGGGGTGTCGCGCACCACGTGCCAGATCAAAAAGCCGATGGCCAAGGTCGCGGCGGCCGCCACCATCATGGTCGGCCGCCAGCTGGCATGGTCCATGAGCAGGCGCAGGGGCGGTCCGGCGCCCACCGCGCCGAAGATCCCGCAGATCAGCCCCACCCCGGTGACCATGGAAAAAAGTTGCGGCGCAAACCAGTTGGCGGCCACTTTGAGCAGCCCGA
The DNA here is from genome assembly GCA_963668645.2 of Desulfobacterales bacterium. GTDB lineage: Bacteria > Desulfobacterota > Desulfobacteria > Desulfobacterales > UBA2174 > UBA2174. Next base: position 18,031 of record CAXXWC010000010.1, on the reverse strand, counting down.
TCCACGCCACGGCCACCGATCCGCCGATGAGAAAGCGGCCCAGGCAGGCCAATTCGAAATTCGGGGCCAGGGCAAAGACCATCGACCCGATTCCGGCCACCAGGGCGCCGGTGCTCAGCAGCCGGCGCGGCCCCCAGCGGTCCGCCAGGATCCCGGTGGGGATCTGCATCAGCACATAGCTGTAAAAGTAGAAGGCGGACAGGTTGCCCAGGGAGGCGGCGCCGATGGTAAAATCGTGCATCAGTTCGGCCGTCATCACCGCCGGGGCTACCCGATGGAAGAATCCGATCACGTACAGGGGCGCCCCCATGGCCCAGACCAGCCAGGCGATGCGAAGCGGCGGGGGGCCGGCGGGGCGAGCCGGTGCTGGCGGGGGGTGTCGGTTCATCGGCGCCTTGTTAGACCCAACCGCAAGGCGGGTCAAGGGATTTGGGCCGGCTTTGGTGCGGCTGCTGCAGCATGGGGGGATCGGGCCAGCAGGCGGTGCACCTGCTCGGCCAGGGACCGGGCCGATACGGCTTCCAGGACCGCTTCAGAAGACAGCACGGCCAGGTGTTGCAGTCGGACCGTGTTAGGCCGGGTCAGGTGAAAGGCGAAGCGTCCGGGGGCAAAGAGCCGGTCGGTTCCCTCCACGCGCAGCACGTGCAGCGGAGCCCGCAAGGTGCGTGCCAGCTTGAAGACGCCTTTGTGCAGGGGGCCCACCGCGCCGTCGCGGCCCCGGGTGCCTTCGGGGAACACGAAGAGGTTGCCGCCGGCCGCCAGTTCGGCCGGCAGGGCCTCGATGCGCTCCAGGACCCGGGCCCCCTGGCCGTGCTCGGTGGTGGCCGGGATGTAGCCCGAGAGTTCGAGCATGCGCCCGAAGACCGGAATCCGGAACAGGCGCGCCTTGGCCACGGTGGTATGGCGCGGCAGCATGGCTACCAGCAAGAGCGGATCCAGATAAGACAGGTGATTGCAGACCACCACGGCGCCGCGGATCTGGTCGATGCGCGGGTCGATACGCCAGCGCTGGGCCGGTGCCAGGCAGGCCAGGAGCCGGAAGAATCCCCGGTAAAAGATCCGGTTGAGCCCTTGAAAAGCCCGGGCCGTGTCCCGGGCGAAAAGCCGTGCCGCCAGATAGACCGGGGCGAAAAAGAAAACGAAGCCGGCGGTGAAATAGCCCCAGAGGATCAGGGTGCCGATCAGATCGAAGGCCTGCGGCTCGCCGCGGCCGGCCGGCCGCTGTGGGTGTCCCTTGTTGACCACGGCTTGCTCCGGATTGACCGGCGCCGGTTCAGCCGTCCCAGCGCCGTAAAAAGAGGCAGGTGTTGACGCCGCCGAAAGCGAAATTTTGCACCGCCGCCACCCGCACCGGGGCCTCGGTGAGCCTGGTGACGTGCCGGATCATGGCGCAGCGCGGATCGACGCACTCCAGGTGGAGGGTCGGCGCGATGAATCCTTCGGCCATCATCAACAGCACCAGGATCGTTTCGATGGCCCCGCAGGAGCCCATGGTATGCCCCATGTAGCTCTTGAGCCCCACCACCGCCGGACCGGTGCCGTAGACCCGCCCGATGGCCTGGGCCTCGATCACGTCTCCCATCTTGGTGCCGGTGGCGTGGGCGCTGACCAGGTCCACTTCTGCCGGGGCGATGGAGGCGTTTTCCAGCCCGGCCTGAAGGCAGTGCACGATCCCTTCGGGGCTGGGCAGGATCAGGTCGCCCCCGTTGTTGGTGCAGGCGAACCCGAGCACTTCGCCAAAAATGGGGGCGCCGCGGCGGCGGGCATGCTCCAGCTCTTCCAAGATCACGGCCCCGGCCCCTTCTCCCACCACCAGTCCGTCGCGGCGCTGGTCGAAAGGACGCGGGGTCAGGTGGGGCGTTTCGTTGAAAGCCGTGGAGCAGGCCAGCAGGTTGTCGAAGACCGCCACCGTGGTCGTGTCGTACTCGTCGGCCCCCCCGCAGAGCATCACATCCTGGAGTCCGTACTTGACGGCCTCGTAGCCGAACCCGATCGACTGGCTGCCCGTGGTGCAGGCGGTGGACGACGAGATGACCCGGCCGGTGATCCCGAACATCTTGGTGATGTTCACCGCCGTGGTGTGCACCATGGACTTGAGATAGTCCACCGCGCCCACCGAGGCCAGCTTCTGGCGGTCGTCGCTGAAAAAGGTCCGGTAGATGTTGCGCTGCACGGTGGGGCTGCCGTGGGTCGAGCCGAAGGCGACGCCCAGGCGGCCCGAGCGGATCACGGTCTGGTCCAGGCCGCTGGCCTCCAGGGCCTCTTGGGCCGTGCGGCAGGCGTAGTAGGCCACCGGTCCCATGGTTTTGGCGTCGCGGCGCTTGAAGGCGTAATCCATGGGATGGCTGACCGTGCCGAAGACCTTGGAGTGGATCTGGTCGGCCAGCAGGTCGTCGGCCTTCATCCGCATCACGCCCGAGATGCCCTCGGTCAGGTGGCGGCAAAGTTCCTTCCCGCTGACGCCGATGGGGGTGATGGCGCTCCAGCCGGTGATGACCACGCGCCGGGTCATGGCGGTGCCTGCCCCTTTCCAGCGCGCTGATCAGCCAGGCGCTGGACGTAGTCGATGATCTGCCCCAGGGTGCGGATTTCCATGGCGGCTTCTTTTTCGGCCCGGGTCAGCACGGTGTCGAGCATCACCTCGATTTCCCTCAGCAATTCGATGGCATCGATGCTGTCGAACTCGTGCACCTCGCGCAGATCCTCGTCCAGTCCGGGGTTTTCGATTTCGAAGAGGGTGCTGAAAATCCGCAGCAGCTCGGTTCTGATCTGGTCTCGCTCCATCCTTGTTCCTCTGTCGGGCCCTTATGGGCAGACCAGCCTCATACTACAAAACGCCCTCCAATTGAAGCGCTGCGCCGATTTATCCGGGAACTTCGTTCCACCATCATCTGTTTTTCCGCGTCCGGCCCACAGCGCCGCTGCCGGCAACGATTGCCGGCGCCACCCCAGAGCGGCGGGCCGCATCGCAGAGCCGTTCCATCCGCTCGGCGCTGATGAGATCGACGCCCCGGTAGACCCAGTTCAGCCCGAGACGGCGGTACTTGTCGCGGCACAGGTTGTTGAAAGCGCAAAGCTCCCAGCGCGCCAAATCGGTGCCGAGGCGGGCAGCCAGAAAGCGGCCGATGGCAGCCAAATTCTCCTCGTCATCGGTGGCGCCGGGGATGATGGGGGTGCGGATCCAGATCTTCCCGGGCCACCCCTGGCGCTTGGCTTCGACAATGCGCTCCAGGTTTTTCAGAATCAGGCGGTTGTCCAAGCGGGTGTGGCGGCGATGACGCATCGGGTCGATGAGTTTGATGTCGAAAAGAACCAGATCGGTGTGGGGCAGAAGGCGCCGGAAGTTTTGCGGCGGCGCCTGGCCGCAGGTGTCCAGGGCGGTGGCGATCCCCCGGGAGCGGCATCGGCGGAAAAAGTCAGCCACAAAACCTGCCTGCAGGACCGGCTCTCCCCCTGAGGCGGTCACCCCGCCGCCCGATGTTTCATAGTAGATTGCGTCCCGCATCGCTTCGGCCGCCAGATCCGAAGCGGACCAGGACCGGCCGATGATCTCCATGGCCCCGGTGGGACAGGCCGCAGCGCAGTCCCCGCATCCGTCGCACAGGTTCCGATCGATCCCGATGCCCCGGGGCCCGGCCACCAGTGCCCGGCGCGGGCAGGCGCCAAGGCAGGCATGACAGTCCATGCACAGGGTTTCCACCCACTGGAGCTGGGGGCGAAAGTCGATCCCCTCAGGATTGTGGCACCAGGTGCAGCGCAGGCCGCACCCCTTGAAAAATACCGTGGTGCGGATGCCCGGCCCGTCCTCGGTGGAGGCCCGCTGGATGTTGAAGACCATCCCTTGCAACGGATCGGACCCCCTTTAGACCTTGCGGATGTAAACGGCGTCGCCGGCCGGTTTGGGCCTGTCTTGCCCTTGCATGCTGCCTCCGTCCGGGCGCTTATGAATTGTGTCCGATCAACGCCTTGATCTCCAGAAACTCTTCCAGGCCGTAGCAGCTGCGCTCGCGGCCGTTGCCCGATTGTTTGTAACCGCCGAAGGGGGCGTTGATGTCGAAGCCGGCGCCGTTGATGAACACCTGGCCGGTGCGCAGTTGGCGGGCCACCCGCCGGGCCCTGTCGAGGTCGGCCGACCAGACCGCCCCGGACAGGCCGTAGGGCGAATCGTTGGCCATGGCCACCGCCTCCTGCTCGGTGTTGTACGGCAGGATGGAGAGCACCGGCCCGAAGATTTCCTCCCTGGCGATGGTCATCTGCGGCTTGACCTCGGCGAAAACGGTCGGTTTGACGAAAAAGCCCCTTTCCTGCCCCTCGGGCGGCTCCGGCCCGCCGGCCACCAGCCGGGCGCCTTGGTCGATGCCGTTGCGGATGTAGCCCCGCACCGATTCGCGCTGTTCGCCGCTCACCAAGGGGCCGATATAGGTTTCGGGCGCAAAGGGATCGCCGACGACCATGGAGGCCACGGCCTGGCGGGCGATGTCCACCACCGCGTCCTGCATCTGTCTCGGGACCAGCATGCGCGTCAGGGCCGAACAGGTCTGGCCGCTATTGAGGAAGCAATCATAGACCCCCTTGGTCACGGCAGTCTGACAGTCGGCATCGGCGAGCAGGATGTTGGCCGACTTTCCGCCCAGTTCCAGCGTGACGCGCTTGACGGTGTCCGCGGCGCTGCGGGCCACCTCGATCCCCGAGGCCGTGGACCCGGTGATCGACACCATGTCGATGTCCGCATGGGTGCACAGGGCCCGGCCGACCTGGCTGCCGGCCCCGCAGACCAGATTGAAGACCCCGGGCGGCAGCCCGGCCTCCTGCAAAACCTCGACCAGCAGGAAGGCATTGAGGGGGGCGAGGGTGCTCGGCTTCAGGACCATGGTGCACCCGGCGGCCAGGGCCGGGGCCACCTTGCCCGCGATCTGGTGCAGCGGATAGTTCCAGGGGGTGACAAAGCCGCAGACCCCGATGGGCTCCTTGACGATTTGCGTCGTGCCCATGGGAGATTCGAAGCGGTGGTCTTCCAGCATCTGGGCAAAGCTGGCGAAGGTGGCCACGGGAAGCCCGACCTGGATCATTCGGGACCAGACCGAAGGCATGCCCATCTCCCGGGAGATCGTGTCGCCGATCTCGTCCTGGTGGGAGGCCAGGGCTTCGGAGATCCGTTTCAGAATCGCCGCCCTTTCCGCCGCCGGCGTCGCCGACCATGGCCCGAAGGCGCTTCGGGCTTCGGCCACGGCCCGGTCCACGTCCCCGCTGTCTGCCATGGCCACCCGGGCGATGGCCTCTTCGGTGTACGGATTGATGATTGCCACGGATTTTGCGCCATGCGGGGCGACCCATTTTCCGCCGATGTAAAACCGGTCGCGGACGATCATCCCGGCTTTCGGCTTTACTGACCACGCCGCAGCCGGCCCCCGGGCGTCGCCGGGTTTCGCCGCCGCCTTGCCCTTGGTCACCACCAGGTCGGCATAGCCCATTTCGTGCAGGATCTCCGGAAAGCGCGCGAAGGTGGGCTTGACCACGGGCAGGAGCTTGAGCATGGCAGTGATCTTGCCGCCCTGCTTAACCTTGCCGCGGGTGACGGCGGCGATGGGATTTTCCAGCCCGTGCCAGAAGCGGTGGGAGTGGTCGGCACTCTGCCTAGACCAGACATCCTCCTTTAGATCCGTCGGTCCGAGGTAGTAGGTGCCGTAGGAACCGGGCTTGGCCGGCGGGTTCTTCAAATCGATGGTCACTTCGCAGTCCGGGTCGGTGTAGATGAAGCGGATGATGATCCCGGCCTTGGCCATCTTGGGCCCGATCTTTTCATCGTGCAGCACCTTGTCGAGAAAGTAGCCGTAGATTTCGTAGAGATGATCCGCGTCGCGGTAGTACTGGCTCATCGGTTTTTCTCCCTTGGAAAAGGTCGCAGACAGGCGGCACCCCCTTTCGGGGGCTGGCGCCGCTTCATCCGCGCTGGTTGAAGCGCCGGCCGAAGATCATGCTGGCGATGGTGACCTTGAGCATCTGCAGGGTGCCGCCGGCCACCCCCCAGGCACGCGCGTCGCGGCACATGCGCTCGATGGGATAGTCGCAACTGTAGCCGTAACCGCCGAAGATCTGCATGGCGTCGTCGGTCACCTTGCGCACCATCTCGTTGGCGTAGCTCTTGGCCAGCGAGGCCTCGTAGATCGATGGCAGCCCCTGGCCGGCCCCGTTGGCGGCGCGGTAGACGAGCAGGCGGGCCGCATCCAGATGCATCGCCATGTCGGCCATTATGAACTGGATCGCCTGAAACTCGCAGATCGGACGGCCGAATGCCTCGCGCTGCATGGCGTAGCGCTTGGCCTCCTCCATGGCCCCGCCGGCCGTTCCCAGGCACATGGCGGCGTTGCCGCAGCGCTCGATGTCGAAGGTGAGCATCAGCTTGCCGAAATCGCCGGCCTGAATCACGACGTTTTCTTCGGGAATCAACACGTTGTCGAAGTGCAGGGCGCACGACGGCATCCCCCGCAGGCCCATGAACTTTTCCTGCTTGCCGAAGGAAAAGCCCTCCATCCCCTTTTCCACGATTACCGCCCCGATTCCCTTGTAGCCCCGGGTCTCGCCGAAGCGCGTGTAGACCAGGTAGTGGCTGGCATGCCCGCCCCCGGTGATAAACGCCTTCTGGCCGTTGAGCCGCAAGCCGTCGCCGCTGTCCGTTATGGTGGTGTCCAGGGCGGTCAGATCCGAGCCGGCCTCGGGTTCGGTCATGCATACCGACACGCTGTAGTCGCCCCGGCACACCCCGGGCAGGATGCGTTGCTTTTGCGCGTCGGTGCCGAACATGTCGATGACCCGCACCGGCCCGACGTTGGACTCGAAGACCGGGGCGGCGATCATCGGGCTCCACTTGGCCAGCTCCTCGATGGCCAAAACCGCGGTCAGGGCGCTTTCGTCCTGGCCGCCGTACTCGGACGACAGGGTCATGCCCAGAAGGCCCATGCCGGCGTAAAGCTTGATCAGGCGGGCGGGGAACTCTTCGGTGGCGTCGATCTGCGCGGCCAGAGCGCGAAAATTTTCCTTGCGCGCCACGTTGCGCAGGCTGTCAAGGAGCATGGTCTGCTCCCGGGTCAGGCTGAAATCCATAAAGTCTCCTCCGGTCAAATCAGGTCGGTCAGATCGTGAATGTCTTTGACATGTTCCAGGCTGAGTATCGTTTCGACGATTCGGGACAGCCTCTCCGGGTCCCGGCCGGCGGCAAAACGGCGCAGTTTTTGCTCCAGGTCTGCCGCTTCCATCGGGTCGCGGGGGTCTCCCTTGGGAATGTCGACCTGGCGGCTGCGCAGCGATCCGTCGGCCAGGCGGATCTCCACCCGGCTGGCGGTTTTTTCAGGATAAAGTTTGTTCAGGTCCTCGTCGGTCTTGACCGTCACCTTGCGGCTCAGGTGGACCAGGTCGGCGTCCTGGATGCGCCCCTCGGTGAGCTGTTCGGGTCCGAGCCGGCCGTCGGTGAGGCAGACGGCCACCACGTAGGGAAGTGAAAACTGGGCCGACACGAAGGTCGGATTTTCGCCGAGGCCTTTTCCCACCGCCAGTTCGGCGATCCCATAGGTGTGCACCGTGACCGCCGCGATGTCCGCGGGTCGGATCGTTTGTGCGCCGGCCAGCTCCAGGGCCGCCTGGGCCGCCCCATGGGTGTGGCGGCAGGCGGTAAACGGCTTGAAATAGATGTCCATGATGGAAAAATGTTCACCCAGGCCGTCGGTGATCCGGTCGTAATTGGGTGCCGAGGCCGAGGTGATCTTGGCGAATCCGCCGTTCAAAGCCGATCCCTCGAGCACGTACGGCGCTCCGGTGACCCCGACGGATGCCAAACCAGCAGCCATGATCCCCGCGCTGGCGGCCTGGCCTCCCTGGACGATCTTGATGGTGAACCCGCCCATGAGCTGTTCGGCCATGGACAGGGGAAGCAGATAACCGGCGTTGCCTAGGGCCGCGAGGAGCTGCTCCTGGTTCAGGCCCATGAGGCGCGCGGCGGCCGCGGCGGCCCCGAAGGTGCCGCAGGTGCCGGTGGGCAGAAAACCGCCCAGGGTGTGCCAGGGGTGCATGGCGGCCGCCGGGCGGTCGGCCGCCTCGTAGCCGGCCACCACGGCCTCAAGCACCGCGGCACCGCCGGCGCCCCGGTCCTCGGCCACGGCCAGGGCCGCCGGAATCACCGCCGCCCCCGGATGGTTGCCGCCGAAGCGCAACCCGTCCTGGGCTTCGATGGCCTCGGCGGTCACCCCGTTGACAAAGGCTGCGTGGTGCGGATCGGTCTTGAACCCGCAGCCCAGGGCCGCGACCCTCGCCGGGCCTCCCAGGCCGCGGATATGACCCGCCAGGTCGCGAACGGTTTTCAGGGCCAGGGATCCGTAGACATTGGCCACGTAGTCCAGGATGCACAGCTTGGCCTTGTGGACCACTTCGTCCGGCAGGGACTTCAAAGAGACGGCGGTGCAGAATTTCGCCAGCTCCCGGGTGTATTCCATGGTGTGACCTCCTTTTGGCAAGCCGTGCGGCCCTGGTCAGACATAGCCGCGCTGCTCGTAGATGCGGATCATGCGGTGGGGATCGAGGACCTCGTGCAAGACACGCAGTTCTTCTTCGCTTGGCGGCTCGGTGGGTGCGACGTCCTTGCCGACCTTCAGGTCCCAGGGGGTGCTGGCGCGGATCTCCTCGACGGTGCAGTCCGGATGATAGGTGGCCAGGTACGCCTCGCAGGTATCCGGGTCAAAGCGCATCACGGCCTTGTTGGTAATGATCACCGACGGACCGGTGCCCGCCGGCAACCCGCATTTCTCCCTGGCCCCGGGCCCGTCGATATAGCCCGGGGTGGTGATGAAATCGACTTTTTCGGCCAGCCGCCGCCGGTCGTGCAGGGCGATGATCAAGGTCCGGCGGGCCAGCGATCCGATGGGGTTGGCCCCCCCGCTTCCCGGCAGCCGGCTCTTGGGCGCCGTGTAGGGGCCGATGCAGGTGGTGTTGATGTTGCCGAACTTGTCCACCTGACTGCCGGAGAGAAAACCCACGTCGACATTGCCGGCTTGGAGCAGCATCCCCATCACCTCTACCAGTCCGCCGATCATGGCCGCACCGGGGTTGAGGCACGGATCGCCCACCGACAGGGCCGGGCGCAGGGGCCGGGCGTCGATCACCCCGGATTCCTGGACCATGGTGGCCTGGGGAGCGTGGGTGTACTTGGCGATATTGGCCGCCATGGCGGGAAACCCGGTGCCGACGATCACCACATCGTGGTCGCGGATCTCCCGGGCCCCGCAGCAGGCCATCAGTTCCGGTTTGATGTAGTCCTTGGCGTCGCTCATTGTCCGATCTCCTCTGGGCGTTTGGATGCATCAGCGCACGCGCAGAAACCACAGCGGCAACGATGCCGATTCTTTCTCCGTGCCCTCTGCGATCTGTGAGGTGAAGCACGTCAGTACGCGTAGCTCACCGGGTAGCCGTAATCGAACTTGGCCTGGAGCTTCTTGAATCCCGCGTAGCCGAAGCGTTGGATGTAGTGCTGGATGTAGGCCGTGCGGTCCGGCAGGTCCAGGACCCACTCCTTGACAAAGGCCTCGAACCCTTCGACCGTGTTGGAGGCCTGCTGGTAGAGATAGCCGACGCCGAAATCCACGTCGTAAAAACCCGGGGTGTAGCCCGGATGGGCGCCGAAGGGCTCCTCGACCACGGCCGCCACCTTGAATGCCGGTACGATGGTCCGCGACGGGTCCTTGCCGATGGTCTCGCGGCTCACCAGACGTTCGCAGGTCACGATGACCTTCTTGGAGGCCATGGCCCCCACCTGGCAGTCTCCGCCGATGCCCCAGATCTGGGCGTTGCCATCCTCGTCGGCCTGCTGCACGTGGATGATGCCCACGTCCGGCGTCAGGGCTGGCACCAGGATGGTGGGCCGGCCGTCGAAGGGCGACTCGATCTGGCGGTACTTGTTTTCACCCATGAAGGAACGAACCTTGAGCAGGTCGGAGCCGGCCAGGTCGGACGTCGGCACGAAGGGCATCCCCATGGCGCCGGCCAGCAGCATCATGGGCAGTGAGAGGTTGGTGTACTCCTCGACCTCGATCTTGTGGGGAATGCCCTTTTCCAGGGACCGGCGATAGCAGCGGCCCAGCCCGTAGAGCCCGAGGGACAGGAAGGTGGCGATGAAACGGCGCACCGCCCCGACCCCGATGAGCATGTCGAAATCGTCGGCCGCATTGGAGCGCGTCACGGTCAGGTCCTTGATCCCCTGGCGAATGATCTCGTGAATGGCGGCCGACGGCGGCCGGCAGACATAGCCGCCCAGAAAGACAAAGGCGCCGTCGCAAACATGCCGTGAGACCGCCTCCTTCATGCTGACAACCTTGCTCATTGCAATCTCCTCCCGATCAAGTTGATCCTTTTAAGGCGGTGCGCTTCGCCGCGCTCAACGCACCCTGCGGGCGCGACATACGGTCTGGGGGCGGTTGGCTTTTTGGTACTGATCAAAGGTCGTACTCGATGCGGCTGATGATTTCCTCCTGGGCGATATCGCTCAGGTTGACAAAAACCGCCGAATAGCCGCTGACGCGCACCACCAGGTCCCGGTAAGCGTCCGGGTCGGTTTGGGCCTCACGCAGGGTCTCGCTGTCGACCATGTTGAACTGGACCTGGACCCCGCCGCGCTGAAAGTAACCCCGGATCAGGTCGAGCAGGTTTTGATCGCGGATGCGGCTGCCGCCAAAGCGCATGTTCAGGTTCAACCCGTTGGCGGCCCGGCCCAGGGGAAGCTTGGAAACCGAGTTCATCAGGGCCGTGGGCCCGCGCGTGGCGGCCCCGTTGCTCGGGGTGATCCCGTTTCCCAGCGCATCTCCGGCAAAACGGCCGTCGGCCGAGGCTCCGCTGAAAGCCCCCATGCTGATGTGAAAACCCACCGAGAAGACCCCGGGCCAGAAGCGGCCCCCGCGAAAGTTGCGGTGGGGGGCCAGCGCGTCGCAGAAATGCGCAAAGACCCGGGCGGCCATGGCGTCCACGGCGTCCTGGTCGTTGCCGTACTTGTCGACTTTGCCCGACAGGTAGCGCCGCTTGTCCTCGGCGTCGGTCCAGTCGTCGGCCAGCCACCCGGCCAGTTCGCCGATGGCAAAGCGCTTGTCCTTGAAAACGGCCTGGTCGATGGCAAAGAGGCTGTCGGCGATGTTGGAAAAGCCGATGAGCTGGACCCCGGTGGAGTTGTACACCGCCCCGCCGCGGGTCAGATCGAGCCCCTTTTCCAGGGGCCCGTCGATCATGGCCGAGGCAAAGGGCGAGGGGAGCCGCTCGGCGATGGCCCGGTCCAGGCATTCCATGCCGCGCACCAGTTGGCCGACGAAATGGGAGACCTGGGTGTCGTAGGCCCGCCAGAGGTCCTCGAAATCGGCGAATTCGATCGGATCGCCGGTTTCCAGGCCCGACAGGTAGCCGAAGATGTTGTCCACCCCGTTGGACAGGGCGAATTCGAGGCACTTGAGCCCGTTGAACTGGGCCGCGAAGGTCGAGCCGAAGCTGCGGCCCTGGGCGTTGGGCTCCAGGCACCCCACCACGCCGTAGTCGCGGGCGTCGGCCTGGCTGTGGCCTGCCGCCACCAGGGAGGCGACGATGACCGGGTCGTTGAAAAAATGCAGCAGCACCCCGTCGCGGGCGTAGCCTACGGCCCGGCGAAAGAGAGGGTCGTCGCCGTCGCCGCCGATGCGCACCCCGAAGTTGGGCTGGACCGTGCGGATGGACGCATAGGCGTTTAAGGCGATGTGGCTCAGGGCGTTGGCGGCGTTGCGTCCGTCGCGGCCCATCCCGCCCACGGTCACGTTCTGGGTGGTTTTTCCCTCGGGGCCTTCTCCCCCGGGGACGTAGGCCTCCTCCAACACGTTCCAGATCTCGTTGGTCTTTAAAAACAGCAGGGCCAGCAGCTCGCCGGCCCGGTCGGGATCGGTGCGGCCCGCCGCCTGGTCGTCCTGGTAGTAGGGCCACAAGTACTGGTCGATGCGTCCCAGGGAAATCGAGTTGCCGCCGGATTCGATCTGGGCGATCAGGTGCACGAAGTAGACGCACTGGACCGCCTCATGAAAGGTTTGCGCCGGGTGTTCCGGCACGCGCCGGCAGACCTCGGCGATCCGGCGCAGTTCGGCGGCCCGCCGCGGGTCGGTCTCGGCGGCGGCCATCTCTTCGGCCCGGGCGGCGTAACGCCGGGCAAAGGTGACCGCCGCGCGTGCCGAACGGATTGCGGCCCGGTAGAAGCGCCCCGCATTGCCGGCCTGGTCGGTGGGCGAGAGACGGTCCAGGTGGTCTTGGGCCGTGCGGATCACCCCGGCCATGCCGCCGGCCAGGATCCGTGCGTGGTTCATGGTGAAATGGCCGATTCCGTAGGTGATTTCGAGCATGAAGGTAAAGATGTACTTGTCCACGTCCTCGGCCAGATCCGCGGGCAGGATGGCCTCGAAGGCCTCCTCGACGGTCTTTTGGCGCCAGAAGGGCGCGATTTCTTCTACGACCTCCTTTTTTTCGGCCTCCTCGATCAGTGCCCGCTGCACCAGGCGCAGGTCGAAGTTTTCCACGTCGCCCTCGATCCAGCGGATCTTGTTTTCCGGGAACAGGGGCGCACCCTTGAGCTTGCTCGTGCGGCAGCCGACGACGATCTCGTCATCGCGGATGATCACGCTGATGTTTTCCAGGACCGCTTCCAGGGCCAGGCTCATGCGCGTGAGGGGATCTTTTTCCCAGTGGGCCGCCATGGCCCGGGTGAAGTGGCGGGCCCGCTCGATGCAGATCTGCTGGGGGGCGGCGATGATCCGTTGCCGGAGCCGCTCGACCCGGGTGCCGGCGATATCGTTGACGGTGGCAAGTTCGGCGGGCATGGTCTCCTCCTTGGCTCCGGGGTCACACCTTGATGTCCATGTGGTTGACCAGGATGGCATCGCGGATCGGTTTGGGCAGCAGCCAATTGAGAAAGAGGAAAAAGGTGCTCATGGCGTCCACCTGGCTGCGCAGCGGCGGAGAGGCGCTGCGCACCACGCGCAGGATTCGCTCGGCGGCCCGGGCCGGGGTGGTGGCCTTCTTGATCAGTTCGTTGTCCCGATCGATGAAGCGTTTGGCCCGCTGTCGGTAGGGTGAGCCTTCGGGGGGCAGGTGGTGGATCTTGGCGGCGAATGTGGTGGATACCTGGGCCGGCTGGATGATGGCGACCTTGAGGCCGAAGGGTTCGATCTCGTAGCGGATCGATTCGACCAAGCCTTCGACGGCGAACTTGCTCGCCGTGTAGATCGACTCGAAGGGAAAGGGGACCTGGCCCACCAGGGAACTCATGGCGATCAGCTTTCCGCTTTGCTGCCGGCGCATGGCCGGGATGAAGGCCTGGAAGATGGCCGCGGTGCCGATGACGTTGATCTCCAGGCATTTGAGGGCCTTTTCCAGGTCCACTTCCTCGAAGGGGCCGAAAAAGCCGATGCCCACGTTGGAAAGGACGGTATCCACGCGGCCGAAGCGTTCCAGGACCCGGTCGCGAAAGGCGGCGATTGCCGGACGGTCGGAGATGTCCAGGGGCATGAGCAGGTGGGCGGCCCCCATCCGGTCGAACTCCTGCTGCAAATCGGCGATGCCGGCGCCGTCCATGTCGAAACCGGCCACCGCGTCGCCGGCGGCGGCCAGGCGCAAGGCCACCTCGCGCCCCATTCCCTGGGCCAGGCCCGTGATCACCACGACTTGGTTCATCGGCTGCTCCTTAAATGGTAAGAGGGTTCTGATCTGCTTGGCCAAGGCGCCCGGAAGCTTGGCGTGCGGCGCCCCGCTAAGCTTGCCCCAGTTGTTCGACGGAAGCGGCGAAATCCGGAAAATTCAAGACAAACCCCGTTTTTTTCAGCTTGCGGTTGTCCACGATATAGTCGGAGTTCAAATACGCCGCCGCGTCGTACTCCAGATCGGGAATCCGGCCTCGGCGCCGGGAGAACCATCCGTCCAGGCGCGCCATCGCCTTGACCAGGGCAAGGGGCAGGTGCAGGGTCGGGGGCCGGGTGCCGAAGGTCCGGGCCGCCAGGACAAGCGCTTCTTCAAGCGTCGGATGACTGTCGTCGGCCAGGTTGTAGATCTGCCCGAGGGCCGCATCCAGACCGGATAGGTAAACAGCGGCGGCGGCAACGTCCTCGGCCCGAATGTTGGAAAGACGCTGGCGGCCGCTGCCGGGAATGGCCGCCATGGCCGCAGGCCGCGAGAAGGCCTTACCGGCCCCGTCGTTGCAGCGCGGTCCGTAGACCGTGCACGGCCGCAGCACCACCGCCGGCAGGCCCCGGGCCATTTCTTCAAAAAGCCGGTCCTCGCCGTCGCGCTTGCTGCGGCCGTAGTCGTCCTTGGGCCGGCGCGGGCTGTCTTCGGTAAACGGGGTTCCGGTGTAGGCGCCATAGACGCTGGTGGATGTCACGTGGACGAAGCATTTGACCCCCGCGGCCCGCGCCAGGCCGGCCAGGCGGCCCACCCCGTCGACATTGGTGGGCCTCAACCGTTCATAGGGGGTGGAAAAATTGCAGATCGCCCCGAGGTGGATCACCCGGTCGACCGGGCCGGAAAAAAGCGGCGGCAGGGTTTCTGGCCGGGTCAGGTCGGCGGGTACGAACTGCACCTCCAAGTTCTGGAAAAAGGAGGCGTCCTTTCGCGGCCGGGCCGTGGCGCGCACCCGGACTCCGGCCGCCACGAGATGTTCCACCACATGGCTGCCCATGAATCCGGCCGCCCCGGTGACCAGGGTAATCCCTTGAAAGTCCATCGCTTCCCCCTCTAGTGCGCATCGGATCCCATGCGTCGAGGACCGTCGCAAGCAGGCGCCACCGTTTCCCGAAATCTTTTATTCGGAGATTTTCCCGCTGGCCAGCGCCGGCTCGACCGAATCCTCGGATTCGATTTCGGCTCTGGCCTGGGTGAGCCATTCCAAGAAGACCTCGTTCATGCGCACACCGAGATCGGCCATCAGGCGGACGTAGAGCCCGGACCGCTCCCAGCGTGCCAGGTTGGCATACCGCTTGGCCAACTGACGCTCCCAGGCTTCCAACTGCTTGTCGATGATCTCCATGGATTTTTGTTTCTCGCCGAAACCGAAAAAAACAAAACGCATCAAAAACGGATCGCGCAGCACGATCCCGCCTTCCGGCTTCGAGCCCAGCCAATCCTGGAAGGCGTCGCGCCCCTTGGGCGTGATTGAGTAAAGCTTGCGCGGCGGCCCCTTCTCCCCCTGGCAGACCTCCCCGGTCATGCTGACGAGTCCCTCGTCGTGCATCTTTTTTAGGTTGGGATAGATCTGGCCGTAGTTGATCGACCACATATGACCGAAATTACGTTCGATGTGTTCTTTGATGCGGTAACCGTGCATCGGCCGGTAGTGCAGCAGGCCCAGGATGGAATAGCGTAGGCCCATCGTCCCCCCCCTTATATATACTCTATTTATATTGGTTGTATATAAAAAGGCCGGCAGTAACTGTCAAGAGATTTTTAGTTGAATTGCGATCAGAAAAAAATGAAAGTCGGGAAAGCCAATCTAAAGATCGGTTCAACCCGGCGCTGATGCCGCGGCGGAGTCCGGCCCGTCTTGGGGCAGGGGGGCAAAATGGTGCCACTGGAAGGGATAGCGCCCCACCGTCTCGGCCAGAAGATCGGCGTAGGCCTGGGCCGCCCGGCCTGCGGCGGCATCGCGCCCGGCCGGTGCATCTTTTGGCGCCAAGGGGATCTTTCGGGCCTGAAAGACAAAACGGCCCGGGGCCTCGCGCAGGGCAAAGAAGACGAAAAGGGGCGCGCCGGAAACCAAGGCCAGGTGATAGGGGGTGCGGGGCAGTTTTATTCGACGGCCGAGAAACAGAACCGCGACGGTGGGCTGGGCCGCATGCCAGACCAGATCTGCAGCCATGGAGACAAATCCGCCGCCACGTAAAAAACCAAGAGCTTTGACGATCTCCAGGGGTGCCCCGTCACGAGGCGCAACTCCGACGATGCGGATTCCGCTTCGATCCAGCGCGTCTTTTTGCATCCCCTCGATCTGCTCTCCGGGGCGTGCTCCCATATAGAGCATCAACTCCAAGCCGGGCAGGTCCTGCTTGAGCAGCCGGGCGGCCACTTCCCAGTCGCCCAGATGACTCATGAGCAGGACGGCTCCCCGGCCTGCAGCCAGTGCCTCGGTCAGGCGTTCCAGGCCCTCGAAGCGGTAGGTGAGCGGCCCCAGGCCTTGGAGCCGTAGCCGGTCAACGAAACGGTCTGAGAAATCCAGATACTGGCGCCAGGTGCAGTATAGGGCGAACAAGGGGCCGCGGTGCGGAAACAGATCCTGATAAAAACGCCGTGCCACGGCCACACGGGCGGGAAACAGAAAAAAATAGCCTGCCGCTACCCCGCGGGCCAGCAACCGCACCGGCGCCAGGCCGAAGCGGCGCGCCAGGGCGGTCAAAAAACGGTAGAAGAGGGTTTTCATAGCGGTCCTGCTGGCCGCCAGAGTCGCGGGGTGAAGACCCGGCGGGTGATCAGGCGGGAGAAAACGCCCGTGTTGCGGACAAAATCGGCAAAGGGGCGAAAATGCGAGATCCGGCTGCGGCCTTCCTGGTAAAGGACCCCCACGGGGACTTCGATGATGTCGATCCCCTGCCAGCAAGCCTTGACCAGGACTTCGATTTCGTACTGGTAGCGCCGGGCCTTGACCGGCAGGGCCAGGGTTTCGGGCAGGGGATAGGCCCGCAGGCCGCTCTGGGTATCGGCAAGGGCCGGTCCCCCGGCGCGGCGGACCCAGAAGTTGGAAAAACCGCGCCCGAAGCGGCTGGTCCACGGCGCGCACCCCATGCCGCAGCGCTGGCCCACCACGATGGGCCGCTTTCCGGGAGCAATGGCGGCCATCAACCGGAAAGCGTCCCCGGGCCGGTGCTGGCCGTCGGCATCGACGGTGACGGCCCAGCGGGCCGTCTCGGCTGCGGTCCGCATCCCGGTGATCAGGGCCGCCCCCTTGCCTCGATTGACGGTGTGGCGCAGCAGGCGAATCTCCGGGATGCGGCGCAAGACATCACGGGTTTGGTCGGTGGAACCGTCATCGACCACGATGATGGTGCCTCCCAGGGACGAAATCTCCCGGATCACGGCCTCTACCCGGTCCCCGTGGTTGTAGACGGGAACCACCCAGGCAAAGGAGGGGCGGGCCGGGGCAACGGCGGTCACAGCCCGTCCTCCGGCTCTGGAAGAGGCAAGAAGGCCACCGCCCAGGTTTCCGGTCCCATATGCACCCCCGAAGTCAGCGAAATGGGGTTTACCAGGATTTCGGCCGCCGGGAAGCGCGCCGCCATGGCCGGACGGATTTCTTCTTCCACCCGCCGGCGGTTGTCGGTGTGCTGGAGCAGGATCAGGCACCGCTGGTCATCGTCCAGGACCGGCCCCATACGATCCAGGGCAAAGGGGAGTTGGTCCCGGCGGCGGCGTACCACCCCGACCCTGCACGCCCCGCTGGCCGTGGGGCTTATTACCGGCCGCAGGCTCAACAGATCTCCAAAGAATCCGCTGGTTTTCGAAATTCGCCCCCCGGCGGCGAGGAACTTGAGGGTGTCGAGAAAGACCAGTTCGTCACAGCTCTGGATCAGACTTTTGGCATAACGGCACATGGCCTCAACCCCGAATCCCCGGGTTGCATGCCGGGCCAGGGCCACCGCCATGAGGCCCAGCCGCCCCGAGGCGGCTTCCGAGTCGATCACCGTCATGCGGTTTTCGGCATCGTGGTCCCGGCACCAGTCCAGGGCCGCGGCATGGTTGCCGGTGAAAACCGAACCGACGCAAAGATATAGAACGCAGCCGAAACGACTCATCACGCTGGCGTAGCGCTCATGGCGTTCGAAGCGCGAAGCCTGGGCCGTGGAAACGCGTTCGCCGCGATTCAGGGCGGCGTAAATCTGATCGGGCTCCGTCAGGGTTTCTGGCCGGGCGCCCTGATCCGTGACGATGTAGCTGTCCAGCAGGGTGACCCCCAGAGCCCGGGCCGCATCGGCTGGCAGTGATCCGGCCGCATCGGTCATCACGTGAACCC
>CAXXWC010000009.1:0-44910 GCA_963668645.2 Desulfobacterales bacterium | reverse complement strand
GGGAAAGAAGGCCAGCACCTGGCTGCCGAAAAGCAGGGTGGCCACCAGGATCAGGGACGCGGTAAGCCCCACCAGGCGGGTATCCGCGCCGATGCGCAGGCCGAGGACCGACAGGCTGATGGAGGCGTATCCCGGGTGAGCGCCGGTAACTCCGATCAGGGCGTTGGCCGCGCCGTTGACCACCAGTTCACGGTTCATGTCGATTTCGCGCCGCTGGCCAGCTCGATCCCGCCGGTGTTGAGCAGCAGGCCGAGAAGCGAGATGAAGGGGATCACGGCGATGGACGGGATCTGGGGCCAGACGGCCGACCAGTCCACCGCGCCAGGTCCGAGGGGCTGAACACCGGCCAGAGGCTGCCGGTGGCGAAGGATTCGAAGATGAAGCCGAGCCGCCGGGCTTCGGCGATGGAGATCCCGGCAAGGCCCAGGGCCGCGTGGTAGCAAAGCACGGCCAGAACCAGCGAGCCGGGCAGGATCAGGTAATGGGACCACCGGCGCAGGATGAAAAAGAGCGCCACGGCGTAGGCTGCGCCCGGCAGCCAGAGCATCAGGACCTTGGTCGACACGAGGCCGGCGGCAGAGCCCCAGGTCAAGGCCGAACCGGTCATCACCTCCAGGCTCCCCTTGGTCAGGAGCCAGCCGGTGCCCGCCAGAAACCCGGAGACCACCGGATAGGGCATGAAACGGAAAAATTCGGCCCACCTGAAGCGGCCGATCAGGATAAAAAAAACACCGGTGAGCAGACAGGAAAAGATCAGGGCCGCGGTGATGGTGAAGAAGGTCTCGGGGGCTTGGGGCCGGCCCATGGCGGCGGCGATGGCGGCCGCCACGCCGGCGAACAGGGCCACCGGCGCATCCTGGGGCAGGGCCACGATGGAGCGGATGCGGCTGAACAGCGCGGTGCACAGGGCGAAGCCCACCGTGCCGGCCAGGGCCATGCCGATTCTCCTCTTGCGCACGTGGACTTCCAGGGGGCCGGAAAAGATCATAGTGGCAAAGGAGACCTCCACCACAATCAGCACCAGGCTCACCACCAGCCCGACGCTCAATCCGGGCAGGCACCGGGGGGAGCGCATATCGGAAAAGATTTCGCCGAAGATGGTGGTCAAAGGGGCCATGGCCGCCTCATGGATGGAAGGATCTGCCTTCATTCGGGTGCAAAGACGATTTCCAGCACGTTGCTGTCACCCTCGCGCCGGTACTGCTGGGACCGGCTCATCTCACGCACCAGCAAAATGCCCAAACCGCCCACGGCGCGCTGCTCCAGGTCGAGGTCCAGATCCGGTCCCGGGCCGGCCAGCGGGTCGAAGGGCCGGCCCCAGTCGCGGACCTGAAGCACGAATCCGCCCCCGGCCTGCGGCGCGCAGGCCACCTCCACCGCGCCGGGGGGGCCGGGTGGGTAGGCATAATCGAAGATGTTCAACAGCAGCTCTTCGATCACCAGATCGATTTTCTGGGTCACGGCCGGTGCCAGCCCCCGGGCCTGGGCCAGCACGAATTGGCGCAGCGCCTCCAGCGAGGCGCGCACCGCCGGCCGCTGGAGCCGCTTTAAGGATGGCGGATCATTTGGCGCCAAGGGCGGACTCCAGGTCGTCGTAGACCGGAAAGATGGCGGCAAAGCCGGAGATGGTGAACACTTCCTTGACCATGGGGCTCATGCCGCCGAACACCAGGCTGCCGCCGCGGGCCTTGAGCTTCTTGCCCGTACCGAGAATCGCCCGCAACCCGGCGCTGCTGATGTATTCCAGACCGCTGAGGTCCACCGCCAGGTGGTTTTCGCCCTGGTCGAGCCACTGGCCGCACTGCTTTTCGAAGTCCGGGGCCGTGACGGCATCCATGCGCCCGATGACCTTGATCGTTACTGCCTGGCCGATTTTTTGGCAGGTACACTCCATCGGTTGCTCCATCTGATTCGGGTTTTGGATTTCTGGTCGCAAGGGCCCCGCAATGGCAGAGGGCCTCGTTCGATTTTATCATGAAATCGTTTAATCGAAACGCTCGCCGCGCTGTCCGGGTCCGTTGTAGACCAGGGCCAGCAGGGTGATGTCGTCGGACTGGGGCGCGCCGGCGGAAAAGCGGTGCACCGATTCGAGCACCTCTGTCACCAGTATCCTGATGTCCCCGGGCGCCTCGGAGCCGGTCTGGGCCAGCAGCCCGGCCTCGGAAAAGAGCTTCTTTTCGCTGTTCATCGCCTCGGTGACCCCGTCCGTATAGAGCAAGAGCCGATCGCCCGGTTCCAGCACCAGTTCGCGGGTCTGATAGACCGCCTCTTCCATGCCGCCCAGGACCAGGCCCGGCGGCAGCGCCAGCCACTGGCCGTCCTGGTCCGGGCGCAGGAGCAGGGGCGGGTTGTGCCCGGCATTGGAGAAGCACAGGCGCCCGTCGCGCAGATCCAGCACCGCGCAAAAGAGGGTCACGAACATGGACGATTCGTTGCCCTGGCAAAGCTCCACATTGACCCGGGCCAGCACTTCGGAAAGATCGAAGCGCTGCTCGGCGATCCCCTTCATCAGGGTCTTGGTCACCGCCATGAAGAGGGCCGCCGGCACGCCCTTGTCGGAAACGTCCCCGATGGAAAAGAAAAGATGATCGTCGTCCAGGAAAAAGAAGTCGTAAAGATCGCCGCCGACCTCCTTGGCCGGTTCGAGCACGGCGAAGATATCGAATTCGCGCCGTTCGGGAAAGGGTGGGAAGCGCTTGGGCAGAAAGTTCATCTGGATGCTGCGGGCGATTTTCAACTCGCTTTCGATGCGTTCGCGGGCCCGGGTGGTTTCGGTCAGGTCGTTGATGTAGTCTTTGAGAGCCAGGCGCATCTCATCCACGGAAAGGGACAGCTGGCCCACCTCGTCCTTGACGGTCACAGGGGGCAGGGGCACGTCCAGGTTGCCCTTGGCGATCTGGGTGGTGGCCCCCACCAGGGATTTCAACGGCCGCGTGATGGATCGGGAAATCAAGACCACCACCAGGAACAGGAGGCTGAAGCCGGCAACACCGATGAGCAGCACCGTGCGATTCAACGAGGCGATATCCGCATACAGTTCCGCTTGTGGGATCACGACCCCCACCGACCAGCCGGTGGCCGGTACCGGGGCGAAATAGACAAGGCATCGCCGGCCGGCCTCCAGGCCGGTCAAACTGAAAAAGTCGGTCCGGCCCTGGATCATCTGCCTTCCGATGCGTCGCAGCTCGGGCAGGTTCAATTCTTCGGCCAGGCTGAAGATGCTGTCGTGCATGATCCTTCGGGGATCCGGATGGGAGAGAAAACGGCCGTTGCGGCTGATCAGGACCGCATAGCCCGACCGGTAGAGGGACACCGAGGAGATGGCAGCCTGCAGTTCCTCCAGGGAGATGTCGGCGGTGACGACCCCCCGGAACAACGCCCGGCCCGAAGAAAGATCGTAAAACGGGTGGGAATAGGTGGCCATGAGGATATTGCCGCCACCTTCGTCGAAATACGGCTCGCTCCAGACCGGCCGGTTCAGGTAGCGTGGGATGGCGTACCAGTCCCAGAGAAAATAGTTGTACTCTTCACTGCCCAGCTCGGTCAGAGCGATGCTGCCGTCTTTGGCACGAAAGGCATAGGGGGCGAAAAAGCGCGATTGCGGGTTAAGGGCGTAGGGTTCGAAAGCCACCGTGGCGCCGAAGATATCCTGGTTGGCGGCCATCATGTTTTCGATCATGGCCAGCAGGTTGTGCCGGGCGACATTGCGGTTGTCCAGGTGCAGGGCCAGATAGCGGGGCACCTGCTCCACGCTGAGCAGCTTGGTTTCAATGCGTTCCACCAGCGAGCGGGTCAGGTTGGCGGCCGCTTCGCGGACGTTTTTAAGGACCAGATCGCGCGAAAAGACATAGTTGTAGCCGAAGGCGAGCCCGAAGATGAGGGTGGTGCTGGTCAGGATGAAAAGGGCCATGCGAAAGGCGAGGCCCTTTCGTCTAGCGGGCGCTCGGGCGGGGGGCATAAAAGATCCTGTACGGTACCGTATGGTTGATGATTTCGGCCTCGAAAAGGTCGGCGGCTACGGTTTGATAGACGTTTTCGTCCAAAAAGCCCGGCGCGGTCCGGGTTTCGGGCGGAAAGATGATTTCTTCCATCCGTTGGAGCATCCATTTCTGGTGGACCCGGTTGGTGGGCAGATTGGCGGCCTGGACCCGGGCCATGACAATATCCAGGGCCTCTTCGGGATGCTCAAAGGCGTAGCGCCATCCTTCGAGAGAAGCCTGGACAAAGCCGCGTACCCGATCCGGATGGGCGTTCAGGGTTGACTCCAGGCAGTAGATCCCGTCTTCGGGGAAATTGAATCCGAGATCGGCCAGAAAGAAGGTGGTCAGCTCCTCGGAATCGAGGCCCGCGTTGAGCAGGGTGTGGTACTCGTTGTACCACATGGCCGAAGCGGCATCGACTCCGCCCATCAAAAAGAGGTTCAGGGTGTAGCCTTGCGGGATTTCGGTGACGTACAGCCCGTGGCGGCGAAAGAAAGCCCGCGGCTGGAGGGCGAAATCCGCCCAGATGCTCACCCGTTTGCCATCCAGGTCCGCCGGGGCCAGGATTCCGCTCGATTTTTTGGCCACCAGCATCAGGGCCGAGCGCTGGACGATCTGAGCCACGTTGACCACGGGGACGCCCTGGGAGCGAAGCTGCAGGCCGCCGGTCAAAAAGAGGGTGACGAAATCCGTCTGGCCCTTGGCCAGGGCCTCGCCGGACGGGGCCTCTGGGCCGCCCCGCAGGATGGTCAGGTCCAGGCCATGGCGTGCGTAAAACCCTTTGCTCAAGGCCACATAGTAGCCGGCGAACTGGGCCTGGGGAGACCACTGGGGGATGAGGCGCATGGGGACAGGATCGCTGGCGGAGAGCCATGCGGGGCAGGCCACCCAGAGCGCCACCAGGCCGTACCAGACTGCGACCGCGACAAAGACAACACTCTTGGGGATATGGGACATCTGAGCCTGCGATGGGTTGTCGAAGTTTACAGTAAAGACCGGGCGGCGCCGATTGTTTCTGCTGATGCGTTTGACCCGTCACCACAATGATGGAAAGGTTACCACAATCGATTGTTCAAGGGAAAGAGGGAGTTGGGGAGCCCGGCGCGCCCAAGAGATGGCGACGCATCAATTGTTCGTCATCAACTCCGTCTACATCGTACCCGAGAGTTTCTGTGATTGCCAGCACGCTATAAAAAAGATTCTATGGTTGCCTAGGCTCGTCCCGGACGGACCCGGAGACTGGATTGCCCGTACGATCTTTGACCACGGAGATCCCTATTTTCATCTGGCCGATCTGCCACTTTACATCACCGCCCAGCAGCGGGCGGCCGCCGATTTCAGGCATACGGCCGGCTGGGCCGGAAAGGCGGTCCTCAACGTGGCCCGCATGAGCCGTTTTTTCAGTAATCGGACCATCGGCGAGTACGCCGCCGATATCTGGCAACTCTTGACCCGTATAAGGAGAGTTCCCATGCGCATGGAAGCGCAAACGACCGTCCACGCTCCGGTGCTCATGGCCCTGGAATCACAGATCGAGGCCGGCTCCGCACCTGGATTCAAAAAGGTCCTGACCGACTGGATCGCCCAGGGGCAGACGCGCATCGTGTTTGACCCGGCTAAGGTGGACTTTATCGACAGCAGCGGTCGGGGCGCCATCCTGTCGGTACTCAAAGGGGGGGAAGGGGAGAACTGCTTTTGTGCCGGATCAATCCGAGGGTCATCCGGCTGTTCAAGTTGACACGCATGGACCGGGTCTTTTACATCTTCGACACCCGCCAAGGGGCCCTGGCGCACTTGGCCGCATTGTGAACGGCCGATGCATAGATTGCGGCTCCTGCGGCGATCGGCGCATCCGCGAGGCGGCGGCTGAAGGTCGCCGTTATTGCAGCGCTACGGGCCAAAGCGGCCCCGGAGCCCGATCCTGAGAACAGAGACACCATACAAGGCCCGGTCGCCATCGGGTGGATAAAAATGTTTCTATAAAGTTCGAAGTTTCCGACTCAGGTATTCATCCGAGTAGTCTATTTTCAGCTGCACCCACAATGGTAAATGATCTGACGCCATATATGTTCGCCATGTGCTAAATCGCACACCAGCTTCAGCCAGTTCAGCCGCATAGAGCGATTCGTCAGAATATACATGGTTATAGATGGAAAATGCACCGGCTTTTCCAAGGTAATCCAAACGGCCGGGTTGAACCCGGAAAGCGATCTGATCGTAGTGGCGGTTTCGGCCTGCGTTAGTGGTGATATCTCTGATTTCTTGCGGGATCAGGAAATCAGCATCGGTCAGCGCCTTGAAGGTTTCATCCCCGATGTTGAACACGTTAAAATCGCCTAATAAAATAAGGTTTCGGCTCCACACTTCATCATCCTCGGTCCTTTTCATCAGGAACTGTGCCACTTCAGTTATTTCTTGTACTCGTTCGGGGCTATTGGCGGTGCTCGAACCCCATTGGATATGCACGGATGTCATCATAAACTTCGACCATCCGGCGCGGAAACCGGTGATGAACGGAGATCGCCAAACCTGATTGGCCGGTATAACCTCACCGTTTCGCCGTATCGGAGGTAGCACCAATTCGCCGGCAAGACCCCCGAAGTAAACTTTGCCACTATTGTACACGAATGCCATACGCTCATTGTTGCCCCGGCGACCTTCTGTCGTATCACTCATGACATACTTCCACTGCCGGCCCAGAATGGACATCAGGATGTCAAATTCACTTAAATTACGTCCCACCTCTTGAATTGAGACGATATCAAACCGGCTGATAATCTCAGCCAGGTAATGAAGCGCCTCTTTTGGCCTTCCCCCGTATTTCCTTTTTCCGAAGTCGCGAATGTTCCATGAGGCGATTAACAACGTTTCGTCGCTTCGGGCAGGAATATCATTCTTTAAGCCGGCTCGCAGCGTTAAAAGTGAATTGATTGTCCGTCGATCGACCGGATTTGCAGCATCAAGGTGTTTATAGTACGGCATTGTTCCCTCCTATTAAAGTTGCGTGTTTAAGGGTTTGCTTCGCACTAATCGCCGAAACGAAAGACAGGGGATTGGTGTCCAATGCTTCGGTACCAGGAGCATCCTCAACCGCCCAGATAATTTTTCTTCGAATCGTGAAATATTGTCTCATTTTTTTGGGTAGCATGCAACTTTTCTCTGACGACACGGCGAAGGATTTTTTCAAAAGGTTGTTCCTGATGCTCTATGTGTTTTCTCAGGGCCTCATTCAGCATCGTTTGATAGTTGCCCCCACCTTGCTCTTCAACTTTGGCAAGAAACCATTCAACAATATCGCTATCAAGCCGAATAGTGATTCTGACCTTGTTTCCGGGGGAAGGAAGGACGGCTCCGCGTTTGCCCTGACTAAAATCATATTTTGCCTTCATATTGCCTTACCTCGTAGCGTATGGCTTTGCGTGCGGAAATAATCCTAATAGTATCCTCTCGTCATGTGTATACGACGACCAATATGCGACCGAATGCGTCCATGCCAATGGTGACTCGTTCGTAAAAAGTCGGATTTTGAAATTTTCATCGCTGTAACACATTGAAATAATTGAGTCCGAAATCGGGAAAATGATGTTTTTCGGACTTTTTACGAACGTATCAATGGTGATATGGCGTTGCTCACCATGCCGGAATTCATCGATAGTCACGGCATTTGAGTCTTCAAAGACCGCGAATGTGTCGGCGAATGAGATTCCGTAACACGAGTTTCCTTGCGGGGCGGTGGACCCAATTATTTGGACAGCCTGGTTGGTAGAATAAGCTCCAAGCCGGTTCTGGTATCCGGACATCAGGCAGCCCCAGCCATGGTGGCAGGCAAACCGTAATAAACATCATCCGGTGTTCTGCCGTCAAGTTTTTGATGAGGGCGCTCCTGGTTGTAAAACGAGAACCACTTATCGAGCCCCCGGCGAAGTTCGTTTCCGTTGTCAAAAGCGTGTAGGTAGATGTAGTCGTATTTCAGTGTCCACCACAGTCGTTCAATAAAGATGTTATCCTGGCAGCGGCCCCGGCCGTCCATGGAGATGGCCACCTGGTGGTCCCTGAGCCGTTCAGTAAAGATCGTGCTGGTAAACTGGGAGCCTTGGTCGGTGTTGAAAATCTGCGGTTTGTCATAGCGCGCCAGGGCCTCTTCCAGGGCCTCGACGCAAAAGTCGGCCTCCATCGTATTCGACACGCGCCAGGACAGCGTCTTTCGGCTGTACCAGTCAATGATGGCCACAAGATACATATAGCCCCGGCGCATCGGGATGTAGGTGATATCGGCCGACCACACTTGGTTGGGCCGCTCGATGGCCACACCTCGCAGCAGGTACGGATAGACTTTATGCCCGGGATGAGGCTGTGTGGTTCGTGGCCGCGGGTAGATCGCCTTAAGGCCCATCAGTCGCATCAGGCGCTGGATCCGCTTGCGATTCTTTTTCATGCCATGATGCCGCCAGAGCCAATCGGCCATCTTGCGGCTGCCCCAGGTCGGTGTCTTGAGGAACTGTTCGTCAATCAGGCGCATCAGCGCCAAGTCCTCGGGCTTGATCGGCTTGCATTTGTAGTAAAATGAGGAACGGCAAATGTTCAGCATGTCACATTGGCGTACGATGCTCAGCTTCTCGTGAGATGGATCGATCATATCACGGCGCAGGTCGCGCTTCAGGAGCCGAGCTTGCGTGATAAAAAATCGTTTTCCACCTTAAGCTGGCCGATCTGGCGGTACAGTTCGCCGACCTGGACATCAGTGACCTGCTTGCCTCTGCGCCCTTTCTCGAAGATGTCGGCGGCCCCGTCGAGCAGCTCCCTTTTCCAGGTGCTGATCATGGTCGGGTGGATATCGAAGCGTTTGGCCAGCTCAGCCAGTGTTTGCTCATTGCGTAAGGCAGCCAAGGCGACCTTGGCCTTGAATTCGGGTTTGTACTGTCGACGTTTGGTACTCATGGTCAGATCCTCCTTTTTCGGTCTGACTTAGAGCTTACACCATTGTCCAGTTTT
Organism: Desulfobacterales bacterium; assembly: GCA_963668645.2. Lineage (GTDB taxonomy): Bacteria > Desulfobacterota > Desulfobacteria > Desulfobacterales > UBA2174 > UBA2174. The sequence continues at coordinate 35,938 of CAXXWC010000009.1, read as the reverse complement.
TGGGGACCACCGCCCGGCTCGACCGACGATTGAACGGGAAATACCGCTGATTCGTTCTTTGAAAAGCCAAAAAACAAGACCAACACCCTGGTTTAGGTCTGTATTGGTCCCGCCGGCTCGCATCCGGGCCTTGCTGGCCGCCATTGCCCGTATGATGTTGAGCGCCGTAGCCTTCAGTATTGCGGCATAGTGTAGTGCTTTCCGGTTTCTGACCTTCAAACGCCTGACTTCCGTGAGCCGATCATACTGGCTCATGGTAGCTCCCACCCCGGTACACCAGCGGAACTTTTGCCTAAATTTTACACTGCGTTCATACTGGCGCCGCTTGGCGATGAGAAAATTCTTTTCTGTGTAGTTCAGGCAGAAAAAACTTGGCCTTCCTTTTCACGGCACAGTCGTATACCAACGGGTATTTTTCGCAAAGATCGATTTCAAAACACTGAGTGTAACAATTTTTCTATTCACAAAAAATTTCGTCCAAACGCCATCATCATCATCATCATCATCATCATCACGGATGCTTTCTTCTGCTAAGGTGACGTTTCTGCAAGTGCTCGCATGTTCACTTGGGATAATTAATCGCACGTTTGGTCATTTTTCATGAATACATCCAGTATGGTTGATTCTATACGAAAGATCTTGCGCCGTTCGATCCCCGGATCATCACGTGCTGCAAAATTCCCGGCGTATCTGGGCGCGCGGCTCTTGGCATGGTCACTCGCCAATCAGCAGAATTCGTAAGAGTCAAGTTAGTATCGTTTGCTACCCTCAATTTTCCTTAATGCATTGGCGCACGCCTGTAACACAACCAGTGGCGGCCGTGGAGGCGTTAAAGTAGCATCGGACGGAATATCCACTCAGGAAGGAGGTGCCTCTGCGTCCGCACTTGCGAGTTCGATGTCTCCAAGGACGAAGTCACGCAGTATGAGCCGTTCCTGCCCAGCAATTGCCCGGAGCGTCGCGAGCAGATCAGGGCGGATGACGATGCCACATCCACACATCCGAGGCCAAGCCAGGTAATAGTCGCTAACGTCATATTCTGCTCGCCAGGTCACAAGGGATAGGGCGACTCCAGATGTATCCTCATAAATCCATGGCTCTCCTATATGCAGCCGGAGGAGGGCAATGAGCGAAGGGGTTGGGACAAGTAGTGAGCCGGGCGCACCGAGGCCCCGACGGCCATCACCCACTATTCTCAACTCGTTATCGATACCAAGGAGAGGCTGGCTTGAGCCGAGCTCTGGCCGATGTATGGCAGGATCAATTTCTGCTATCCACATGCGGATGTCTCCCTTCGCTACGGGCGGCAGGCGCAACGCCTGCCGATCGTTTACATCTCGTACCTCCAGTATCCGGTACCGCTTTGCGATGAGGTTGTTTTCGCGGTGCCAGTCGCGAGGTTTTGTCACGCGTTTCTCATATGTTCCTAGCCAGTACCAGCCATGATATGGGCCGCTATTCACGACTGGCAGCTCATTGACGGGCGCCAACGTCAGCGTTGCCAGCAGGAGGTCCTCTTTTTCAGAGGCATTTTCCATATTCTGGCTGGAGCCGCCCCAAACTCGTTCACGTACCTGCCTCCACACCGTATTCCCGGTGCTCGGCGGTGGCGGCACTGGAGGACGTGGCTGGCGGCAAGCCTCCAAGGTGAGTGGGACCGTCGGATCATCAAGTAGAGCAGAGGCCAAGTCATCCTCCCACTGAATGGGATTTGCCGCTATCTGCCCTGTCATCAACAAAGCTGCCCGGCCGCCGCCGGCGACGGACTGAAGAGTTTCTTCGATGGCCTGTTCCCCTGCAAGGAAGGCGTCTGGCCACCGTTTGTTGGCGAGGCTTCCGAAACTGTCAAGCTGTCGTTCCAGCCTCTTCTTCAAGACGTCGCTGCTAAGCGCGGCTGCAGCCTTTTTGCGGACGGCATTGCGCAAGTGCACTAACCTCTGCTCGCCAAAGCGAATCCTTCTCCCGGCAGCCGATTCCAGGAGGTCGTCGAGACCGGGAGGGTCTTCATCGTTATCCTCTTCCGGTTGTTCGGGCATCCATATGCCTTCACCCGGCTTTCCTATCAGAGCATTGTCGGGTACCGCAGGGAGCGCGAGAGGGGGAGGCTTACCTGTAATCATCCGCCGGGCGATGGCTCGTACCGTAAGGTGGTTCCGGGTTGCCAAATTTCGTAGCTCATCTTGACAAGCCTCAAGAACGAAAGCAGACGTAGGCCCTGATGACTCGAGAATCCTGAGCAGCCACGTGAGCGTCGCGGGATCTGAGATCGCACCAAGCGCAACAGAGAACACGCGTGCGCAGACAACGGGTCTTTCCTTGAGAAGCAGTTGTGTCGCGAGGAACGCGCGTCGCTTCTTCTCACGGCTTGGGTGCGCAAGTCCAGCGATGGCCGCCAAGGCCAACGCACCTTCGAGATCACCGGTAGATCGCTCACCAGCATCCGGACTCGGAGGATCATATGGAACGTCTGGGTCGTCAGAATCGTCGACCCTGGGCGCTCTCGAAGCGATGACGTCGAAGGCCTCGTCCCAGGCACCGAAAGCGTCACCCGTACTCGATCTGCCGGTGGTCGACAGAGCTCCGACCGCGAGAGCGTGTATTACCGCTTGAGAGATTCCGTAGGTCCCATAGCGCGAGGTCGCCACAATCCACTCAATCTCTTCGGCAACTACCGCGTTGGTCGCCTCGGGGTCGAGGATCGTGGCGCGGCGGAGAGAGTCGATCTCTGTCTTTCCGCCAAACGTCAACCAACCACCATGCCCTCGCGTGCGCGTCCAGGTGAAGGCATAGGCGAGTGCTGCAAGCTGAGTTTTACCATGGCGTTCGAGACCCTCGGCAATCGACCCCAAGACGCCGGTTCCTAAATCCAGTCCAGATCCATCCGTCAGGGACCGCAGCGCTGATCGTGCGTCGTCGAATCGGCCTTCGGCGAGCAGATCGATCAGTCGGTATCCGATGACATTGGCGAACCGCTCGGGTTCCCACTCAGCGGAAGAGGTGTTGTACGGCCGGTTTCGCCATGCTCGAACGGCCCTCGCGAGGCCCGGCAAGCCGGTCGGAAAAATGACGTTGGCACCTCCCCCATCTGACTTTTTCGTTGGTGATGCTAATTCCGTTTTATGATGACGCCATGGGCCACTGCTTTCTTTGGGTGCTGTATCGTCACGGACGGCTAAAACGCAAGGAAGGCCGGCCGCTTCCGCGACCGCGTTGAGCTTCGCGACTTGCCGATCGTCTCTCCCAATCAGTTCGTCGCTGTTCGAGTAGCTGTAGGAGACCCGTCGTTCGTCCGTGCGTGCGAGCAACCAGGTGAGAAGACGCCTCTCCGCTGGGCCCCCAGCGCTCGCAAGGCGCTCCATTTGTCTCACATCCGCCGGATCGAGCGGTGTGTCCAGCGTCAGGCGGAGGGATCCGGCAACCACAGGATCAACTTGCTCATGCCACTCGCGCCAGACATCTTCCAATGCTTCGTTCAAAAGCCAGTTCGGGTCATTACATTCACGAAGCAACTCGGGAACGGCCAGGTGTACCGTGGCTACGGGGTCCGCCTTGGCAAGTAGACTCCACCAGCGTGACCACGCGTGGCGGGTCTCCCTCCCATCAGTATGGAGCGGAATGCGCTCGCATAGCGCCTGTACACGAGAGATGCGCATACGTGCTATCGCTGGATCCGCCTCGATTAACACCGGGAGGGGATCGAGCACCTCGTAGATCGTGATGTCCTTGTGCCACCCATAAGCAGTGAGGAATACGCAGGCTTCCTGCCAGAGCGCAGCTGCCCCCTGGTGATCGTTTGCATCCAGTGCGAGCCGCGCAGCAAGGAGTCGGTACTCCGCGAGATCGGAGTAGAAGCGCCGACCAGACCCTTTAGCGATCTCGTTCGCGATGAGCTGTTCCGCAGCGTCACGCCGAGTAGGGGTTGCACCCTCGACTGCCAGGCGAAGTACCAGATCCGGTGGAACCGGTCCTCCAAGTTCCCCGCTTATCGTAGTCGTGATGGAGTCGCTGACCCTTTTCAAGACATGAAGGCCTTCGCGCCACTGGTCGTCGTCGAGCATGTCCATGGCATGGTTGAGCGTCTCTGCGATTATCGGGTGTAGTGAGTACAGATCGCATGATCGGGGATCCCCCGCAAACGGCCTCAGGTCATCGGTCAGCAGGTGTAGAGCTTCGAGCGCGAGACGTCCTTGATCGGCCGACGTCGTTGTTTCCGTTCGAGAGAGCGCAACTACAAAGCGGAGCCAACACCGATACCAACCGTCGCCGACGATAAGGCTCTCAGCCGCAGCAAGTCCAATCGGGTCTCTGTGCGCGGCCAGGGCGCATGCATCGAGCCAGGCGCCGATGTGCCCTTCCTCCCATCGAACAGACCGCTCCTGAACCCTGTGCGTGAGGTCGAGTAGCTGCTCCCGGCCAGTGGCAACGTTTGTCGTTACGAGATCGTCCGGCTTGACGCCGTGTCCAAATACGCGCCGAACGGCACCACGCGGTGTGCCGTGAGCGACTGCCGCCGCGGCCCACTGTAGCGGCGAACTCTTTTTCGGGTCCAAGTCAGGTTGAGCTGCAAGTTCGTCGGCTATGGATAGGCATACACTTGCGGGATGCCTGAGCCCGTCGACGAGGCGCATTGCGCCTTCCCATCCATACGTGTCGAGTACGATCCGAACTACGTCGCCTGCGTGAAAGTCACATTTCTCGACCCATTGCGCGAGACTATTCCAATCAATTGGTGCACCGGGTATCAATCGTGGATCGCGATCACTGGAGTCGTCGGTGGACTCGACCTTCATGGTGGCTACGGCAGGGGCGTCAGACTCGACGGGCGCAGTCATTGCTGCCAGGCGCAGCCGTCCGCGCAACCATGCGAGCGCTACCGCGCGATCGGACGCTTCGCCGTACGAAGTTTTGTCACTTTTCGACTCACGCAGGTACCCGTCCATGTAAGGCTGCCAAGGAGCTGTAGCGCCAAGTTCGTCGAGGGCGGCGCACATCTGCAACCCCTCCCGCGCGGGCATAACCAAGCGGTCCTCGTCGAGGAGACGCGCGGCCATGGTATCAGCACCGAGAAGCGCTGCCGGGACATCGGCGAATGTCACCAGCTTGGAGTCAAACCGTTCCATCTGATATGACTCCGCCGCACGGGACAACTCAACATACCGAATGATGAGCGGCCACTGTCGTAGCCGCGCCGCTGCACCAACTGCGGTCGAAAGATTGCGGTTGATGGCAGACGCTGGGAAGCCCCCCGCGACCGCCTTTGTCACGAACTTGCCATCGACGAGGTCGACAACTCGAGCATTTTCGCCGGCTTCAGCGAGCAGTGGGAGAAGGGATAGGAAGGCACGGGAGTCAACGAACAGGCCCTTCTGCTCAAGCCAGACGGTGATTTTTCCCAACAATGCGGCGAGGGCCGTAAAATTCTGTTGGAACGGTGTTCGCAGGTATCGCGCAAAGGACTCGTGGTATACGCGTATTCCACCTTGCGTGGCACGTTCAAGCAACACTGGCTTGAGACGCTTGAGCGCGTCTTCAACGCGATGCGCGGCATCCGGCCTGATTTCGCGGAGTTCGGCTCTGCTAACCGGAAAGTCGACGAGGGCGATAACGTCGGCTACCCATCCCGCCTCTGCATCGAGAGACTGGTAAAGGTGGTCGTAGTAGTTTTTCAATGACCCGTCGAAGGGGGGCAGCTGACGAACAATCTCCGCGGGATTGGGATGAGTGTCAATGGACCGGAGCGTTTCATGGCACAGATAGGTCGCATAGAGAGCGTTACCCGCTGAGCGCTGGGCCAGCGCAACGAGGAATTCAGCTACCGCCTCAGGGTCGTCGATCTCCGGTGAGGCACCATTATCAGCCCCCCCATCATCGCGTGGAGCCAGTTCAAAACGACTTGCCAGGATCCTAAGTTCGTTCTCGCTGAGGCCTTCGAGCCTTATGACTGCGGCACCGGCCTCAAGGAGCGGATCGAGATGAACGCCAGGTTGACTTAGGACGATGACGACTGTACCAGGCGGGAGATCAAGCGATGCAATCGCCTCTGACATGCTCTTCGATGGGTCAGACGAACCTCCATTCCGGGACCGAACACGCGTAATGTGATCGACGCCATCGATGATAAGCGCGACTCGGCGATCGGGTTCCAGATTACGAGACTGGCGGAGGCATGCGACAAGCGACTCCTCGTCTGCAGCAAATCTAGGGCGTTGATCGTGAACAAGTCTAGGATCCACCTCGGTAAGTCGCCCAATAAGACTACCGAAGATGGCTTCTATCAGAACACGTTCAAGGCGTTCGCCATCAGCATCTCCGAGGTAGCAGTAGTGCTCCGCGATAAGCCAACCCGCATCGGACAAGGTCTCGAGAGACTGTTGGCAAATCCAAGATTTCCCGTGTCCAGGGGGGCCTTCGACGAGCAGGTGACCACCATCAGCAGCGAGATCGCTCGCTGCGTCCACGAGTCGTCTAACCGCCGACTGCCGTCGGACCTCGAGGGTCCGATCAACTGGGTGTGAGCGCGACACCGCTCCAAAGTCGCTCCGAAGCTGCGATCTGCGAAGCAGTTCGTCCGGAGAAGGGATAATTAGCCCCTGACGTGCAGCGCGGGCCGCCGAGACCATCGCTGCAGCGACGTCCACCGCCCGGCGGTCAGAGTTTGGAAATGCCTCGGCACCTACATCGGCGCGGAGGCGCGTCAATAGTAGCTGCTCCGCGGCGTCCGGCTCGGTGAGATCAAGGCTCGCTCGTGGGGCACTGAGTTCGAGAACAAGATGGTCGCAGCACCACTTAAGGTCGCTGTAGGAGAGGGTTGTGTCGCCCATAAATAAGAATGCAAAAGGGTGCAGTTCACTTTTATCTCCACCGTTCTGTCGCCAAAGTGCTGCAGCGTCAAAGCCGAGCCTCGTGGTTCGCATCGCCGGTAGGTATGGCCCAGGATCCGACGTCAGCGGTGCCATTACAGCTATTAGCTTGGGGTCAGTTGGGCGTTGGTCTCGAAGTACGACTCGGAAGGTAGTGTCGCCTGCTTGGCTACCTGGACCATTCCTGTCAGCCAGCATCGAATATAGAAGCCGGTCAAGCCGGAGTCCTCGTCTATCTGTCGTGAACGTGTCAAGTGTAAGCGGACGATCGTCGTTCTCGGTATGCTTGAACTGAGCGCGCTCCCGCTTCCCGTTAACATCCGTTGTGGTTAGATCGTCAAACCGGTCGTCTGGGACGAGCTTCTCGTCACAGCGAGCTTCGACGACGTTTCCCAGAAGGATGTCCACGAAACGACCAGCGACGAGGAGGTCTTGAAACTCGTAACCACGATGAGCAGGCGCCAGTCGTGATAATGCCATCATAAACCCTCTGTAAGTGCTCACAAGATGCCGCAGTGCAATCCGCTTCGGGCAATAGTGGCATTGTGCATTGGACGCTGCAACGGCGCCACGTGCGCTTGATCTTACCCGCGCTGGAACAGTGCGTCCTTTGCGCGAGGCTGCCTACGCCACAAGCTTAGCCGCAAACCTCCACGAGTACGCTGAGAAGCGATAGTTACTGCTTGACACGCTGAAGCATGCGATACAAAGCACTTCGTAAAAAAACACCAGTCAAAGGAAAATCCTCGACGTCCCTGGTTCTTGGAAATGCATTCCAGAAGCAGGACGGTGGCCGTGGTGGATGGCATGTGCTGATGTGTTCTCGAACTACCATGAATCAGGTATTAGTCAACAGATACTGACACTCCTTTCAATATCATAATAAGGTTGCAATCGCGGCAAAATATTTATTAACTTTGCGATACCATTATTAATCGAATATGTATGTCTGCCGTTTTTTGGTTATAACGCGATAGCAGTCATTTTCGATCTGTGTCACGATTGCCCGGATAATGAGTTTTGCCGCAATTATCGAAAACGTTCTAACTTGGATAGCGCTGTAATTTTTCACTCAATGAAATTAAAGCTTTCGTGCATCAATCTGCGACCGTATGCAATTAAAGCTTACTGACAATAAGCAATAATGTATTTGGGCCCGACCAACGACCAATTCCACCTATCCCCAAAACGACAAAACCCCATCCGCCTGATTTACAGCGCTTGGGGTTTTAAGGGCACAGCTATCATGGCTCCTCCCTTTTTTTGTTTACTATAGGAACAGGCCTATATCAGAGGCATGGTGCCGTGTCAATCCGATCTGACCAGGCAAATTCCCCCAGGCGATGGAATCGGGTATTTCAAAGGCTATCTTTGTGCGGCAAGCAGTACCAGCAAGAGACTGCCGTGGACTTTTGGCTATAGTTGGTTTTCTTGCTTCATGAGATGCGGCTTTTTCAGTAGACCTCAAAGTGATCAGATTATCTCTGAATGATTTCGGACACACGGAAAAAAGGTGCTTCGGGTTACCGGTCAATGCAAGATAACGGGTTCGAGTACTATCTGGTAGCGAATTTGTGTAATCTTTCAGCGAGCCAATTTTAATGATCGATTGCCGTGGGACACCAAGGCGTTTGGCTTCTTTATCAAACGACTGAATCATCCATAGAGGGAAATCGACATTAACCCTCTTTTGCTCCTGGTTCGGCCGCTTCGCCTTTGATAGGTTCAGATGTTCCATGACACTTTCCCCATCATCAAATTTTTTGTCTAATTCTTTAGCTTTCATAAAGCTCTATCTCCTCACTTCTGGCACGCCGGACTGAGATAATCCGTATGTTTTCAACGCGATATGTTACAATCCCGACCCAGTGTTTTTCGCCTATTTTGCCAATTATCAATTCAGGCCTCCTTAAATCCATAGTAAACAGTCCGGTTTAAGTGCAATTTTTGCAGTCCTTGTCGCGCCAGATTCGGACGATGGGTTGTGGGCAAGGTGTGCCCGAATTCTTTGTAGTGGAGGAGGTTATCCTCTTCCTGCGAGATGTGGGAGCGGATTGTATCCGCGATCAGGGCGTTCGAGTCATCCTCGATCGCGGTTGCAAACCGCTCCCACAGGAAACGTTCGCCGTTATCTCGCGCCTCTTTCCACTATGATGAAATGGTCGCAGGACTTTGACGCGGCCGTGCCCCTGGCCAAGGTACGGATTGTGTTCGGGCGCTTTTTCGGTTATGCGAGGTTGGAGTGAACGATCATTGCGGCGCCGGAGGGGAGCCCATCCAACGGCGCCGTTCCCCGAGTTTGACCGTCAACTCTATGGAGGCTCCATGTTTCAACACCGATCGGATTCAGGCTACCGCCGCGTAGTGGACGGCATTGATCTCAAGACCCTGGTGCACGGCGAGCGCACCCTGCTGGCCGAGTTTCGCCTGGAGGCCGGGGCCGTGCTGCCGATGCACCGGCACCCCCACGAACAGACCGGATTTCTCGTCAGCGGTCGGCTGCGGCTGACCATCGGAGGCGAGACTTTCGAGGCCGGTCCCGGGGATGCCTGGAGCGTTCCGTCCGACATGGACCACGGTGGTGAGGCTTTGGAAGATACCGTAGCGGTGGAGGCCTTTTCCCCGGTGCGCGAAGACTATCTGCAAGAATAGGCCGCCATTTTGAAAAGATTGACGTCCATCGGTCGAGGGAGATAGAAAATCAAAGCCGGGGAACAGCGGAATCGCTCCCCGCCACCGCGATGCGAGACGAGGAGGTGTCCCTTGCAGGTCAAGACCACGGAACTGCCCGGTGTGGGGAAGAAATATTCCGCAGCCATGGCCAGCGGGTCCCAGGTGGTGATCATCCTGCACCACAACGGCACGCGCGAAATCTATTATTTCAACGATCCGGACGACGATGAGCCCCTGTTTACGACCCGCATGAACGACGAGGAGGCCCGCCAGGTGGGCACCATCCTGCTGGGGGTCGACTATCAGCCGGTGGCCGACGAGCGCATGGACATGCTGCTGAAAAACGTGCGCATCGAATGGCTGCGGGTCGAGGCGGGAAGCTGCCTGGCCGGCCAGACTATTGCCGGGGCCAGGATCCGCAGCCTTACCGGCTCGACCATCATCGGTATCGAGCGAGAGGGACAGGTGATCGGCAGCCCGGATCCAGACGAGGCGATCCGGGCCGGAGACCTGCTCATGGCCATCGGGTCCAGGGACCAGACCCGCTCGCTGGAAAATATGTGCGGCGCGTAAACGCGACTTGCGGATTTCGTTGCAAGGCCGCTGCTCGGATTACCAGCCTATCCTTGGCCACCACCGTTTAGAGATATCGGGTTCGCGACTTGGAAAGCCTGCCGTTCCTACTCTTGGCCGGAGCCGTGCTGAGCGTTTTTTTCGGAGCCGGCTACGCCTCCTTTCTGGCCCGTATTCCGGCCGTGCTCGCCTATATCGCTCTGGGCGTGCTGACCTCCTGTCTGATCGGCGATACACACCTGATTCACACCGCCGCCGAGATCGGGATCGTTTTTTTGTTTTTCATCGTCGGGCTGGAGTTCCCCCTGGCCCGTATGGTGGATGTCGGCCGGCGCGTCTGGGCGGCCGGGATCCTGGACGTGGTGTTGAATCTGGCCGTGGTCGCGGCAGCGGCGATGTGGCTGGGTCTCGATCCCATGGCTGCCCTGGTGATCGGCTCGGTGGCCTACGCCACCAGCAGTTCCATATCGGTAAAGCTCCTTGAAGAACAAAAGCGCCTGGCTAATCCGGAAGCCGAGTTCATCCTGGCCCTGCTGATTTTCGAAGACCTGGTGGCGCCGGTGCTGGTCTCTTTCCTTGCCGCGGCCCGGGCCAGTGGGGCCGTGGGACCCGTCTTTTTGGCGATCCTGCTCGTCAAGATCATCGTGCTGATCGCCGGGGCCGTGCTCATTGGTCATTTCGGATTCAAGCGTCTCGGAACCTTCGTGGCCCGGCATATCGAAAGGGATTTCATGCCGTTGATGACCGCCGGCATCGCCCTGGGCTATGCCGGCATCGCCCTGGCGCTGGGGTTGTCCGAGATCCTGGGGGCCTTTCTGGCCGGCGTGATGCTTTCCGAAACCGGGCGGGCTTCGGACCTGGAAAACCTTTTTCTGCCCCTGCGGGACGTAACCCTGCCTTTTTTCTTTTTCTGGTTCGGCACCACGGTGCACCTGGGCCAGGGGGTGCCGTTTTTACCCATCCTGTTGTTTTGCGTGGTATGGGCCGTGGCGGGCAAGATCCTTGCCGGTTACGCGGGCGGGCGCATGTTCGGCCTGAGCCCCAAGGTGGCGGCACGCGCCGGGTTTTGCCTGGTGGCGCGAGGCGAATTTTCCGCCATCATCGCCAGTCTGGCCGCCCCTCAACTGAGGGTCTGGAGCGGGGTCTACGTGATGGTGACCGCCGTGCTCGGCGTTTTGCTGTTCCAGAAGGCACCGGCTTTGGCCACCCGTTTTCACCTCTGGCGCACCGGGCGGCGGGAGCCGAAGGTTTAACGATCGTCAACACCGTTGGATCAAAATCCACAACCCATCAAAGGGGCCATTATCACCGGCGCCAGGCGATTTGAAACAAGGAGGAAACGGCCATGTTTAATCCGGAAAGGTTGTTGGGCGGACTGATTCGCAGCGGCATGCGCAGCGGCGGCGGTCTCGGCGGGCTGGGGGCCGGAGGGGCGGCCCTCGGTCTGCTGGGTGTGGCCATGGAGGCTTTCGAACACTATGCCAACAAGGGGACGGCGGCTTCCCCGGCACCGGGAATGCCGCCGGGACCGCCCCCGGGTGGCGCCACCGGTGCACCGCCTCCGCCCCCGGGTGCTGCCGCGGCCATGCCGCCTCCCGCGCCGGCCCCGGGATCCGTCCCTGCACCTCCGCCGAGGCCGCCTGCCCCAGCCGGGCCGGCCAATCCCGTGCTGCTCATCAGGGCCATGATCGCCGCTGCCAATGCCGACGGTGTGATCGATGAAGCCGAGCGCAGCGGAATCCTGGGCAAACTGCAGCAAATAAACCTGAGCCGCGAGGAGCAGCAGTTTATCATCGACGAGCTGGAGGCTCCCAAAAGCCGCCAGGAGATAGTGGCGGCGGTGGATTCGCGGCAAACCGCGCGCCAGGTCTACATCGCTTCGCTGCTGGCCGTGGAAGTGGATACGGACGCCGAGAGGCAGTATCTATCGGATTTGGCCTGCGACCTGGAACTGGATGCGGCTGCGGTGGCCGAAATCCACCGCCAGGCCGGCGTGTTCCTGTGATGGCATGCAGCTGCTTGTACGGCAGCCCCGATAGCGCCTCGAATCAAACCGGAAAAAAGCAAGGAGGGACCCATGACCCAATGGTATCTGAGCTACGGTGGAAACCAGATCGGCCCCCTGGACCAGGCCCAGGCGGCGGCCCATGTGCGTACCAACCCCGACGGGTATGCCTGGCGTGAGGGGTTTGCCGAGTGGCTGCCCATCAACCAGGTGCCGGATCTGACAGCGCCGTCTTCACCGGCTCCAAGGCCGCCATCGGCTGCCCCTGTGCGACGTGCCGATGAAGTCGACTTCGAGATTCAGGGCGCCGAGATGCAGTTCGTGGAGGTGGAACTCGACCCGGGTGAGAGCGCCGTGGCAGAGGCCGGGGCCATGATGTACAAGGACACCAGCATCACCATGCAGACCATTTTCGGCGACGGGTCCGGCCGGGGAGGCACCGGCTTCATGGACAAGCTGCTCGGCGCGGGCAAGCGGCTGCTCACCGGCGAGAGCCTGTTCATGACGGTTTTTACTCACACCGGCACGGGCAAGGCCCGGGTGGCCTTCGGTGCCCCGTATCCGGGCAATATCCTGCCGGTGCAGCTCAGCGAGGTGGGCGGCACCCTGATCTGCCAGAAGGACAGCTTCCTGGCCGCCGCCAAGGGGGTTTCCATCGGGATCTTCTTTCAGCGCAAGATCCTTACCGGCCTGTTCGGCGGCGAGGGCTTCGTGATGCAGCGGCTCGACGGGGACGGGATGGTTTTCATCCACGCCGGCGGTACGGTAGTCAAACGCGTCCTGGCCGACGGGGAGGTGCTGCATGTGGACACCGGCTGTATCGTGGCCCTGGAGCCGAGCGTGAACTTCGACATCCAGCAGGCCGGGGGGATCAAGACGGCCCTGTTCGGCGGGGAGGGGCTTTTCTTCGCCACCTTGAAGGGGCCCGGCCAGATCTGGCTCCAATCCCTGCCTTTTTCCCGGCTGGCCGGACGCATGCTCCAGGCCGCCCCCCAGCGCGGCGGAAGCAAGGGGGAAGGCTCGGTGCTCGGGGTCCTGGGCGGTTTTCTGGATGGGGATAATGACTGACGGGTAGCACCCGGCCGCGAATGCTCCTGGAGCGCCAAGCCCCGGCTATGCAAAAATAACCCAGCCAAGCTGGGGCTTGGCGCTCCAGGAAAAAGGCCAGCCAAGACGCGCCTGAGCAACCCCTGGTACAGTCGGGGATATTTGCCCCACCTGGATTCCACCGCAGTCCTCCAGTTTGTCACTTTCCGTCTGGCCGATGCCCTGCCCCGGGAAGTCCTTCACCGGTTGGAAGTGGAGCTCACCAGACTCCCGCTCGACCGGCAAGCCATTCAACGCCGCAAACGCACTGAGCAATGGCTGGATGCCGGGGTGGGATGCTGCGCCCTGCGCCATCCTCGCCTGGCAGCAGTCATGCAGGAAACCCTGTTGAAGTTCGACGGTCAACGTTACCGGTTGCTGGTCTGGTGCATCATGCCGAATCATGTGCATGTGTTGATCCGGCCCATGGAAAAGCTGTCCAGGACGATCCAATCGTGGAAGTCATATACCGGGCGGTGGCCATGGTGCGCAAGGCCGAGCTGGGGCTCGACCCTTTCGGGAAGCGGTTTTGGATGCGCGAATACTGGGACCGCTTTATCCGCGATGAACGCCATTTTCACAGCGTGGTGGCCTATATCCATGAAAATCCGGTGAGAGCCGGGTGTGCAATCGGGCCGAGGACTGGGCCTGGTCCAGCGCGAGGATGCGTGGCCGCATTAAACCCCGGAAATAGGAGCGCCGAGCCCCAGCTTGGCAAAATAAGCCAGCCAGGCTGGGGCCTGGCGCTCCCGGGGGCGGCTCGCAGCGTCACGTGCCGCAAAAGGTCTGGTAGACGTGTTCGGACGGGGCCGGTGGCAGGCGATAGGCAACATCTTCGGGCCGATCCCGGTACGGGTGGGACAGGACTTCCAGGAGCCGCCCCAGCACGGTTAAGTCTCCGTTCGCCGCAGCCTCCAGGGCCGCCTCGACCTGGTGATTGCGGGGGATGACGGCCGGATTGCGGCCTTTCATCAACCTGCGGGCGGCCTCCGGGGATTGCGGCTGGCGCCCCAGGCGCGCCCGCCAGCGTTCCTGCCATCGGACAAAGGCGAAATCATCGATCAGGGGCGGGCCGCTGCCTTCAGGTTCAAGATTCCTGAACGTGTTGGTGTAATCGGCCTGGGAGCGCTGCATGATCTCAAGCAGGTCTTGCGCCAGTTTTCCGTCTTCGGCTTCCTCGTTGAACAGGCCGAGTTTGGCGCGCATCCCCGACAGCCAGAAGCGCTGGTGCATCGCGGAAAAACCTTCGATCGCTTCCTGGACCTCCCCGATGGCTCTTTGGGGGTCGTCGCCCATCAGCGGCAGGAGGGTTTCGGCCAGGCGGGCCAGATTCCACTGGGCGATGAGCGGCTGGTTGGCATAGGCATAACGTCCCTGGTGGTCGATGGAGCTGAAGACCGTGGCCGGATCATAGGTGTCCATGAAGGCGCAAGGCCCGTAATCGATGGTTTCGCCGCTCAGGGCCATGTTGTCGGTGTTCATCACCCCATGGATGAAACCGACAAGCAGCCACCGGGCCACCAGGGCCGCCTGGCGCGCCATCACGGCCTTCAACAGGGCCAGATACGGTTTTTTGGCCTCCTGAAGCTCGGGAAAGTGGCGCCAGATGGTGTAATCGGCAAGAGCCCGCAGGGCATCCCGATCCTGGTGGGCCGCGAGGTACTCGAAGGTCCCGACCCGGATGTGGCTGGCGGCCACGCGGGTCAGGATAGCGCCTGCCAGGGCGGTTTCGCGCCATACCGGCTCGCCGGTGGCCACCACCGCCAGGCTGCGCGTGGTGGGGATGGCCAAAGCGTGCATGGCCTCGCTGATCAGGTACTCGCGCAGCATCGGCCCCAAGGCCGCGCGGCCGTCGCCGCGGCGCGAAAAGGGGGTCTGGCCCGAACCTTTGAGCTGGATGTCGAGGCGGTTTCCATCCGGTGTGATCTGCTCGCCCAGCAAAATTGCCCGGCCGTCGCCGAGGATGGTGAAGTAGCCGAACTGGTGCCCGGCATAGGCCTGGGCGATGGGCTCGCCGCCTTCGGGGATCCGGTTGCCGGAGAAAATAGCCGTCCCTTCCTCCCCTGCCAGCTTCTGGGCATCCAAACCGAGGGACTCGGCCAGGGGGCGGTTGAAGACCACCATCTTCGGCGCGCGAACCGCAACCGGATTCAGACGCACGAAAAATGAAGCGGGAAGACGGGCATAACTGTTGTCAAAATTCCAGTTCATTTGGCACAGAAAAATGGCCGCACCGGGTGCTGTCCTTCACAGCTCGAGTCTTGTTTCTCCGAGAGCTGTTAGACCGGTGCGGCCGGATGGGATCAGAGTCGACACGTCGAGGGTGCTTCAGCGACGGGAACGCAGCGGTTGACAAAGTAGGCCAGGGTCAGGATGGTGATCAGGGTGCCTATCATAGAATCCTCCTTTGGCAAGGGTTGACGCCGGTACCGGCTTTGGCGGGTACACGGGCGGATTTTATATGAGAATAATTCTTGTTAGCGATAAGTTAACCTTCGTGCACCGGCTGTCAAGTCCCGGGCAGGATCGTCGAAACGTCTAATCGGTACTTTCTGGAGCCTAATGCCGGCCCGGGTGCAAGACGAATCGATTTCAGTGTCTTGGGTGGGGAAGATCAGAACTGGCGCCCGAGGTTGAGAAAGAAGCTGATGTCGGCGCCCGCGTCCACTGAATCGAAGATGTCTTCCATGGTGCCGGCTTGAACGAAGAACCCTCCCGGTCGATGGTAGGTCAGGCCGAGGAGTAGATCGACGATCCGGCGGTCCAGCATGGACAGGCCGGTGCCGGAAAAGGGGCGCGACGTATAGCCGAGCTGGAGGTTGGCGCAAAAGGAGGGATTCAGTCGATAGCCCAGACCGAACACGGTCTGGTAGAAGGTGTGGGTATCGATCTGGGGATCGTCGCTGGGTACTGAACCGGGAAAGATCGCATCGGCGTTGAGATAGACTCCCAAAGGACCGAAGTGCTTTTCCAGCAGCAGGCCGAGACCGACGTCGGTGCTGCCGCTGCCCAGGCTCCGGCTGCTCTTGCCGGTGGGCAGTTTCAGGCCGACGCGCGCGGCTGCCGCCGGGCTCCAGTCGCCTTCCGGTAATAGCAGGGCCTTGAGCCGGACGGCCAGATCGCCCACGCCGGTGGCATGGGCGTCGCTGCCGAGGATGCGGCGCCCGTCGTAGTAGACATCGAAATGGTAATGGCCCGCCGACTCTTCCTCGCGTACCTTTCTGGCGTTGCCAAAGGCCTGCTCCACATCGAGAATCATGGAATCCATAAAACCGCCGCTGCTGTAAGCCAGCGGCAGGGAGAGGCCGAGTTCGAGACGCTCCGAAAGACCGTAGTTGTAATCGATCTGGGTGCTCAGCATCTCCATGTCGATGAGGCCGGCCGCCTGCCCCTGGTCTTCTTCGAGGAGCGTATTGGTCAGGCTGGTGGAAAGACGCAGCCGGCTCACACCGCGCGGCAAGGTCAGAGCCCGGTCGGGCGGGGCCTGCAGGAAGAGCAATTGCACCGGGGCCGGGTTGACCATCGAGATGGGACCATCATCCTGGCCGAGGGGCTCTTGGCCGTGTGCCTGCAAAGTCGCCAGCACCATCAGGCACACGGTGCAGCAGAGCGCAGCCGGGACGATTCTCACGCCCCGCCTCCCAAGGCCGCGTAGAGCTTGACCCGGGTGGCCAGATCGGCCAGGCTGATCGTGATCAGCCCCTGCTGGGCCGCATACAGCGAACGCTGGGCGTCGAGGACGCTCAGGTAGCTGTCGATCCCCTTGTCGTAACGGATCGCAGAGAGGCGATGGGCTTCACTCAGCGCTTCGACCAGGGACCGGGCTGCGTCGAGCTGGTCCTGGACCGTACCCTGCACGGCCAAGGCGTCGGCCACCTCTTTGAAAGCGGTCTGGATGGCTTTTTCGTAATTGGTCAGGGTGATTTCCTTTTCGGCCTGGGTCAGATCATAGGCAGACCAGAGCCGGGCGTCGAAGATCGGCAGGACGATCTGGGGAGCGAAGGTCCAGCTCCCCTGGCCGGAGTCGAAGAGATGCGACAGCTCGGCGCTGGCCATGCCGGTCCGGGCCGTGAGCACGATGCGCGGGAAGAAGGCCGCCCGGGCCGCGCCGATGTTGGCGTTGGCTGCCTTCAGGTGGTGCTCCTGGGCCAGGATGTCCGGCCGCTGCAAGAGCACCTCCGATGAGAGACCGGCGGATATCTGGCGGCATGGCTCGATTCCGTCCGGGCCGACGGGCAGCATCGCCGCGGGTGCGGATACGGGTTTGCCGGACAGAAGGTCCAGGGCGTTTTGGTCCTGGGCCACCTGGCTGGTAAAACGGGCCACGTCGCCGCGGGCCGTTTCGACCTGGGCCTGGGCCCGGCGCAGGTCGAGGGCCGAGGCCAGCCCGAATTCCAAGCGCCGCTTCATCAGGTCGTAGGTTTCCTGTTGGGCGGCGAGGGTCGATGCGGACAGTTCGAGCTGCCGGCGGTCGGCCGCCAGGGAGAGATAGGCCCCGGCCACGCTGGAGATCAACAGGATACGGGCGCTGCGCTGGCCCTCCTCGGTGGCCAGGTATTCCTCCAGGGCCTGGTCCTTGAGGCTCTGCAAACGGCCGAAAAAGTCGATTTCCCATGCGCTGACGCCGAAATCGACGCTGTACTTTTCCGGCTTGGACAGTTTCCCGCTGGAGGAAAGATCGGCCGGAGTGCGTTGCTTACTGGCGGCGGCCCCGGTGTCGAAAGACGGCAGCAGGGTGGAGCGCTGGATTCCGTACATGGCTTGGGCCTTTTTGACGTTCAAGGCCGCCAGGCGTAGGTCGCGGTTGTTTTCCAGGGCCGTGGTGATAACCTGCTGCAACTCCTTGTCGGTGAAAAATTCCTGCCACGGCAGGTCCGCACCGGGCGCCGCGGTTTGAGCCTGCGAGTAGGCCGCCCCGGAGGGCCAGGCGGTCTCGACCGGGGCCGCAGGGCGGGAATATTGAGGCGCCAGGGTGCAACCGGCCAGCCACAAGAGGGCCATGCCAAGCGTGAAGTATACCGTTTTGGGCTTCATCTTTACGATTCCTTGACGGATTCGGGTAAGTGCTGAACGGTCTTTTCCTTTCCCACCTTCTGGCGGAAAAGCCGGACGATCAGAACGTAGAACAGCGGGGTGAACAGGGTCACCAGCACGGTGCCGGTGATCATGCCGCCGAGCACCGAGGTGCCGATGGCCTGCTGGGCCCCGGCCCCGGCACCGTTGGCCACAACCAGGGGCAGGACCCCGAAGCCGAAGGCCAGGGAGGTCATGACGATGGGCCGGAACCGCAGCCGGGCCCCTTCCAGGGTGGCGGCGATCAGGCGCATCCCTTCTTTCTCGCGCTTGGCCCGGGCGAACTGAACGATGAGAATGGCGTTCTTGGTGGTCAGCCCCAGAGTGGTCAGCAGTCCGATCTGGAAGTAGACGTCGTTGGGCAGCCCGCGCAGGGAAGAGGCCATCACCCCGCCGATGGCCCCCAAGGGCAGGGCCAGGAGGATGGAGATCGGAATCGGCCAACTCTCGTAGAGGGCCGCCAGGCACAGAAAGATCGCAAGGACCGACACGGCGTAGAGCATGCCGGCCTGGGAGCCGGCCATGCGCTCCTGGTAGGACAGACCGGTCCAGTCGAAGCCGATTCCCTGGGGCAGCTTGGATACGATCTCCTCCATGGCGGCCATGGCCTCGCCCGAGCTTTTGCCCGGTGCCGGTTCGCCCTGGATGTTCATCGCCGGAAAGGCGTTGTAGCGCTCCAGGCGCGGCGAGCCCTCGCTCCAGCGCCCCTTGGCCACGGCCGAGTAGGGCACCATGGTGCCGCTGGCACCGCGAAAATAGAATTTGTCGAGATCGCTCGGCAGCATTCGGAACGGGGCGTCGGCCTGGAGATAGACCCGCTTGATCCGTCCGTTCTGGATGAAGTCGTTGACGTAGGCGCTACCCAGGGCCGCCGAGATGGTGCTGTGGATCGTGGAGATCGGCACCCCGAGGGTGCCGGCCTTTTCCCAGTCCACGTCGATGCGGTACTCGGGGGTGTCGTTCATGCCGTTGGGCCGCACGGCCATCAGGCGCGGGTCGGTGGCCGCCATACCCAGAAGCTGGTTCCGGGCCGCCATGAGGGCCTTGTGGCCCAGGCCGCCACGGTCCTGGAGTTCGAAGTCAAAGCCCTTGGCAGAGCCCAGCTCCACCACGGCCGGCGGGGCAAAGGCAAAGGCGAGCCCCTCGCGGAAACCGGCAAAATGGCGCATGGCACGCCCGGCCACGGCGTCGACCTTCAGGTCGGGGCGCTGGCGCAGGTCCCAGTCTTTGAGCTTGATAAAGGCAAGGCCCATATTCTGCCCGCGGCCGGCAAGGCTCTCCCCCGCCAGGGTGAAAAGGGAGGCCACGGCCTCTTTTTCGTCTTCTAGCAGGTATTTTCGGACCTTGTCCAGAACCTTTTCGGTCTGCTGGGTAGTCGAGCCGGTGGGCAGCTGGACCATGGCGATCATCAGCCCCTGATCCTCGTCAGGCAGGTAGCCCGTGGGCATTTTCTGGAACAGGTACCCCAGGCCGCCCACGATGAGCAGGAAGCAGAGCAGAGAGCGCAGACGCCGGGCGAGGATCGCCCCCACCATGGCCATGTAGACGCCCCGCACCCGGTTGAAACCGTTGTTGAAACGGTTGTTGAAGGCACGGAACGGCTTGAAAAAGACCTGCCCCTTGTCCCGGGCGTGGACCGGTTTGAGCAGCGAGGCGCAAAGCACCGGGGTCAAAATCAGGGCCACCACCACCGAAAGGAGCATCGAAGAGATGATGGTCAGGGAGAACTGGCGGTAGATGACACCGGTGGAACCCGGAAAAAAGGCCATGGGCCCGAAGACCGCCGAAAGGACCAGGCCGATGCCGATCAGGGCGCTGGTGATCTCCTCCATGGACTTGGCCGTGGCCTCCTTGGCCGGCAGCCCTTCGTCGTGCATGATGCGTTCGACGTTCTCCACCACCACGATGGCATCATCCACCAGAAGGCCGATGGCCAGGACCATGGCAAACATGGTGAGCATGTTGATGGAAAAACCGAAAAGGCTTAAAACACCAAAGGTGCCGAGGATGACCACCGGCACGGCGATCGTAGGAATCAGGGTGGCCCTGAAGCTCCCCAGAAAGAGAAACATCACCAGAAAGACCAGGATGATGGCCTCGAAAAGGGTTTTGACCACCTCGTCGATGGCCACTTTCACAAAGGGGGTGGTGTCATAGGGGTACATCACTTTCATACCGGGGGGAAAGTACCGGGAAAGCTCGTCCATCTTGGCCCGCACCGCATCGGCGGTATCCAGGGCATTGGCCCCGGCAGCCTGGCGGATGGCCAGGGCCGCGGTGGGCAGGCCGTTGTATAGGCCGTTGAAACCGTACGACTCGACCCCCAGTTCGGTACGGGCCACGTCACTGACCCGGGTCACCGATCCGTCCGGGTTGGTGCGGATGGGGATGGCGGCGAATTGTTCGGGGGTCTGGAGCAGGTTCTGGACCACGATGGCCGCATTGAGCCGCTGGCCTGCCACCGCAGGTTCACCGCCCAGGGCCCCGGCCGAAACCTCCACGTTGTAGGACCGCAGGGCCGCCACCACGTCAGCCACGGTGAGGTTGAAGCTGGTCAATTTGTCCGGGTTGAACCAGACCCGCATGGCGTACTGGGGCGAGAAGACCTCCACCTCGCCGACCCCCGGCACCCGGGCAAGGATCTTTTCGATGTTCGAGTTGAGATAGTCGCCCAGGTCGTGGCTGTCCATGCTCCCGTCCTCGCAGGTCAGGCCGACGAGCAAAAGGTAGTTGCGGGTGGACTTGCTCACCGTTACCCCCCGGGCCTGGACCACCTCGGGCAGGCTCGGCATGGCGAGCTGGAGCTTGTTCTGGACTTTGGACCAGGCCAGATCCGGGTCGGTGCCCGGGGTGAAGGTCAGGGTGAGTTCGGCCTGGCCGGAAGAGTCGCTGGTGGCCGAGACGTAGAGCATGTTGTCCAGTCCGGTCATCTTCTGCTCGATGATCTGAACCACCGTGTTTTCAACGGTTTCGGCCGAGGCTCCCGGGTAGACGGCCGTGATGGAAATCGACGGCGGAGCGATGGGCGGGTACTGCGATATGGGCAGCTTGTGGATGGCCAGCGCGCCGCCGAGCATGATACTGATGGCGATGACCCAGGCGAAGACCGGGCGATCGAGGAAGAATTTGGCTAACATCGGTTTCCTCCGTGCTAAACGCGGCTCAGGCGGGCTGGGCGGTTTTGGCCGGGTTAGGGGCCGGCTTCTGGAAGTCGACAGCCTTGACCGGCATTCCCGGCCGGACCCGCTGGCGGCCCTCGACGATGAGCCGGTCGCCGGGGTTCAAACCGGAAGAGACGAGCCACTGGTCGCCGATGGCCCGGTCGAGGGTCAGCATGCGCTGGGCGACCTTACCGTTTTCGTCGACGATCCAGGCGATGGGGTCGCCCTTGGGATTACGCGCCACGCCCTGCTGGGGCACGAGGATGGCGTTTCCGGCGGTTCCTTCCTGGACCAAGGTCCGTACGAACATGCCCGGCAGGAGGATGCCATTGGGGTTGGGAAAGACCATGCGCAGGATGATCGAACCGGTGGTCGGATCCACGGTGACGTCCCTGAATTGCAGTATTCCCTGGATGCCGAAAGGCGTGCCGTCTTCCAGCAGCAGGTCCACCTTGCGCGCGGTTTGCGGATCGGCGACGAGTTGGCCCGTGCCGAGGTTGCGCTGCCAGCGCAGCAGTTCGCTGGTCGATTGGGGCACGTCGACGTAAATCGGATCGAGCTGTTGGATGGTGGCCAACGGCACGGGCTGGTAGGCCGTGACGATGGCTCCGTCGGTGACGCTCGATTTGCCGATGCGCCCGGAAATCGGGGCGGTGATCTTGGTATAGGCGAGGTTGATGGCGGTGGACTTGCGGGCGGCCTTGGCCTGGGCGATGGACGCTTCGGCCGCGGCGACGGCCTTGCGTTCGCTTGCCACCCGGGCCTGGACCGCATCGAGAGCCGCCGCGGCGACCTCGGCCTCGGTGACGGCTTGGTCGCGCTGGCTGGCCGAAACGGCATTGGCGGCAAAGGCCTCCTCGAAGCGTTGGCGGTTGGTTTGGGCCAGGGCCAGGGTGGCCTTCTGCTGGGTCACCGCGGCGATGGCGGCCGTCAGCGAAGCCCGGGATCGGTCGAAATTCTTTTGGCTGACCGTGAGGGTGGCCGTGGCGTTGTCCATGGCCGCCTGAAACGGGGCTGGATCGATCTGGTAGAGTACCTGGCCGGCCTTGACATCGCTGCCTTCGGTAAAGAGGCGCTTTTTGATGAGGCCGTTGACCTGGGGTCGGATCTCTGCCACCCGGTAAGACGCGGTGCGCCCGGGCAGTTCGGTGGTCAGCGCCACCGATTGCGGCGTCACGGTCACCGTGGCCACTTCGGGCAGGGCGGCGGTCTGCTGGGACTGGGCCGGGCGGCCGCAACCCCAGAGAAGCAGGCTGACCAGGCCGAGGAGGATCAGTTTCTGGTGAGATAATCTGGAAAAAGCACTGGCCGATTGCATCGATAGCCTCCGTGAAAAAGTAACCGGTTAGGGCGCGAAACGTTGCTTTACCCTAAATTTTCAGAGTTTTAGCAGTCCTTTGAAAAGAATGTTGAGGATCGCGTCCGGATCGTTCGGGTAGGGATGGTCCTCGGGCGCTTCGAGCCATAAAAGCAGCAGGGTACTGGTGAGACTGTCGAGGGCCACGGCCAGATTATAAGGCGGCGCGATCGACTCGAAACGTCCGTTCAGAATGCCTTTTTCGAAGACGGCAGCCAGCTTGTGCAACGCGCGCCAGTGGCGCATGCGCATCTTGTTGTGGAAGCCGGACAGGTCCTTGAGGTTCGACGCGCCCCGGATTTCGGCCAGAAAGAGACGCAGGCGCGCGGCATGGGTGCGGAAGTGGTCGTTTTTGGCCTCGACAAAGCGGCGCAGTTTTTCGACCTCGTCGATTTCCTCACCGGGGCCTTCGATGGCCCGGGTGAGCACTTCGTGAAAGTCCTCGGCCTGCTCGAGGAGCAAAGTCCGGTAAAGGTCCTCCTTGTTTTTGAAAAACTTGTAGAGGGTCCCCACGGCGAATTCGGCCTTGGCAGCAATTTCGTGCATCGATACGCTATGATACCCTTTTAAGGAAAACAGCCCAAGGGCGGCGGCCAGAATTTCCCTGCGTTGGCGCAGTCGTTCTCTTTCGCGTCTCGGTATTTTCTTTCGGTCGTCCATCAAGAGCGTTCCAACCTCAAAAGGTGCGGTGGTACGGGTCATGAATAAATCATCGTTTCGTGAACGAAACGTCACAATATGAACTGCCTGTCGCCTTGTCAAGATGAAAGCGCCGGAAACGATACTGCGTCGTTTTTTTTGGGGTATTCCCGCTCACGCCGTAATCGGCTAAGATCGGCTATCATCGTCCTTGTTGCTTGCCAGCGTTGCCGTTCCACCCCATGATGCCGGCGGCGGTTTGACTGTCCAGGACCAAATCGAGCACGGTGAAAGCGAGAAAACGGATGAATCTTCATATGTCACTAAGGTTGAAGCTCTTTTTGAGTCATCTGTTTGCCGTACTGGTGGTCTCCGGCAGTATCGGGACCTATTTTTACACCAGCGCCGCCGAGAGCCTGATGAACGGGTTGAAAGAGCGGCTGCAGGCCAGTGCCGCCCTGATCAGCCAGACCATCGATGCCGATCAGATCCGCGCCATTCGCAGTCCCGAAGATGCCGGCCGGCCCGCTTACAAGGCCAACCTTGAAAAGCTGCGCATATTGCGTCGCATGAATTCGGATATCGCCTATCTATATGTGATGCGCCAGGAGGGCGAAAGGGTTTATTTCGTCATCGACTCGGATGAATCGGAGGGTCAGGCCCTGCCGGGCAAAGAATACCCGAACAGTTTGCCCAGCCTCATGCGGGGATTTACCGGACTATCGGTGGATGATCGGATCAGTAAGGACGAATGGGGGACTTTTCTCTCGGGCTATGCGCCGATCAAGAACAGTGCGGGGCAGTATCTGGTCGGTATCGACATGCGCGCCGACAAAGTGTCTGCCAAACAACGCAGCTTGCGCCTTTCCGGCATTCTCTCATTGGTCGCGTCGATTCTGATGGCATTCCTGTTTTCAAGATACCTGGCCAGCCGGTTCATGAGACCCATCCGCACGGTCATCTCGCGCTGCACGTCCATCGCCGCCGGAAGGTACGACGAACACATCGAGATGCACACCCAGGACGATTTCGATCGGCTCATCAACGCATTCAACGACATGTCCGACGCACTGGGCCGCGCCGAACAAAAGAGCGTGCAGGCCTTTGAAGATATAGGCCGTTCCAGGGATGAACTGAAAATCCGGGTCCGCCAGCGCACCGCCGATCTCAAAGAGGTCAACGACCGGCTCACCCAGGCCATTGCCGAGCGCATCAGCGCCCAGAAGGCTCTTGAGGAGGCGGCGATAACCGATCCCCTGACGCGCCTTTACAACCGCCGCGCCATGCTCGAACGGCTCGAAAACGAGATCGCCCGCCATCGGCGCAGCGGTTTGCCTTTTTCCATCGCCATGGCCGATCTGGATCATTTCAAAGCGGTGAACGACGATTTCGGGCACGACGTCGGCGATAGTATCCTGGTCGAAACGGGGATCCGGATGAAGAGCATGCTGCGATCCCAGGATACGGTGGCCCGGTGGGGGGGCGAGGAATTCATGGTGCTGCTGCCGGATACGGGCTTGGAGGGCGCTTGCGTGGCGGCCGAAAAGATCCGCCGCCGTATCGCCGTTGCACCCTATTATGCCGCGGCGCGGGAGATCCGCATCACGGCGAGCTTCGGCGTGGCCTGCTTTGACGGGCGTGGAGACTTTGTAAGGCTTGTCAAGGCGGCCGACGAAGCTCTCTACGAGGCCAAAAAACAGGGACGCAACCAGATCCGGATGGTCCTGTCGGCCGACGGCGTACCAGGCGAAAAGTGAATCGGGTCCGATCCTGATCGCTTTTCAAAAACCGGTATCGATCGCCTTTTTACCTCTTCAACGCCGGGCCCCGGCTCGGCCAAAAGGCAAAAAAGCAACTGACATGCCAAGCCGGGGCTTGGTGTTCCCGGGCATGTCGCTCGGGGGCCGGCGGGTTGTGCTTATCCGGGCCTTGCCCGCGCCTCGTCGCGCAGCACACGGCGCAGCACCTTGCCCACCACCGAGGTGGGCAGGCTTTGGCGGAATTCCACCGACCGCGGGACCTTGTAACCGGCCAGGCGCTCCTTGCAAAAGGCGATGATCTGCGCCTCGGTGGCCGTCTGACCCGCTAAAAGCTGGACAAATGCCTTGACCCGCTCACCGCTGTGCGGGTCCGGCACGCCCACCACCGCCGCCAGGGCCACCTTGGGATGGGCGTAGAGGACCTCTTCGACCTCTCGCGGATAGCAGTTGAATCCACCCACCAGGATCAGATCCTTCTTGCGGTCGGTGATCACGATATACCCTTCGTCGTCGATGTGGCCGATGTCGCCGGTCAGAAAATAGCGCCGGCCCTCGATGCGACGGAAGACGGCCTCGTTTTCATCTGGTTTGTTCCAGTAGCCGCTCATCACCTGGGGGCCACTGATGGCGATTTCGCCATCCTGGCCCCGGTCCAGCTCCTCTCCGGTCTCCACCTGCAGGATCTTCACATCCGTGTTGGATATGGGAAATCCCACCGAACCGAACTTGCGCGTTTCGCGATCGCTCGGGTTGGCCGTGGCCAAGGGCGCGGTTTCGCTCAGCCCGTAGGCTTCGAAGATGACCCCACCGGTTTTGTGTTCGAATTTTTTGGCCACCTCCACCGGCAGCGGGGCCCCGCCCGAGCCGCAGCCCATGACCGAGGAAAGATCGAAGCGGTCCAGCAGCGGATGATTGGCAAAGGCCGAGTAGATTGTCGGCACCCCGGCCAGGATCGTGGTGCGGTATTTTTGGACCGCCTTGAGCACCTCGGTAAAGGGTGGATTTCCGGCCCGCGGATCCGGGATGCAGACCAGGCGGCTGCCGCTGTGGCAGGACCAGAGCATCAAAATGGTCATGCCGAAGCTGTGATAGAAGGGCAAGACGCCCAGAAAGCAGTGGAATCCACCGGTGCGCAAGGTTTCCGGGACACCCTTATCGGTTTGCGGGATGCGCATCCAGGCGTCCAGGGCCATCACGTCGAAGACCAGGTTGGCGTGGGTCAGGGCTGCTCCCTTGGGCACGCCGGTGGTGCCGCCGGTGTAGATCACCACCGCCAGATCCTCGGCCGGATCGATCTCCACCGCCGGAGGGCGGCTTTCGGCGGACCCGACCACACTGTCGTAAAACAGGTGACCCGGCCGGTGGCCGGCGGCCTTGGGGATTTTTCCCAACAGCCCCCCGAGAAATCCTTTGAGCGCCGGCAGGTACGACTTGATGTTGCAGACCACCACGGTTTTGACCTTTGTTCCTTCCACGGCCTGGACCGCAGTGGGATAAAACCCGGGATGGTCCATACAAAACACCGCCCGGGCACCGGCATCCTCGAGCTGGTGCTTAAGTTCGGCGGCGGTATACAGCGGGTTGCAGGTCACGCAGACCCCGCCCATCTTGAGGATTCCGAAGTAGATTTCCGGATACTGGGGAATATTGGGCAGGAAAATCGCCACCCGGTCGCCTTTGGCGATTCCCCTTGAAAGCAGAAAATTGGCCACCCGGTTGGCGGTATCGTTCACCCGGGCGAAGGTGCGGGTCCCGTCGTTGAAGATGGTGTACACCTGTCCAGGCCATTGGCGGGCGGCCTCGGTCAGGAGGCTGAAAAGCGGCTTGTCGAAGTCTGAGATCTCGTGCGGGACGTCCTGGGGCCATTTCGGGGTGGGCCAGGGAAGGTGGGGCATGGCGGTCTCCTTTCGAAGGTTTAACCATGGGCCGCCCGGGTGCCGGCGGGCGGCAACAATGGCGGCCTGCCAACGCCTACAGAGCAATCGGCGCTGCGCTTCGGATAGAGGATGGAACCTTGGGATACGCAATGCGAAAGGCGGATATTAGAGTGATACTATAGAAGTTCCCGCGGCGTGTCAATTTGGGCTGGTCTTGTTGAGCAATTCACGCTGAAGCCGAAATGGACGGATTCGAGCCAGCAAGACAACGGGGGCCGGCCGTATCGCCACGGTGCACCAGGGCGGAGGGCTTCGGATCTCATGGTTCAACTGGAACTGCGGCTTCCTTTTTCATGGCCAAATCCGAACGTAGAGTTCACCCGGCCGGCACCGAGGGGATACGACCGGCCCATATTCCGGCCGCTTTTTTCCAGGGCAATCTGGATCGGCTTTATCGACAGGGCCGCCGGTGGGTCCGGTGGGGCTGTGCCGTTGAGTAACATATTGCAATTAAAGTTTTTTTTGTGTTTCTTGCCCACTGTCCCAACGGTTCAAAAAAGGAATTGGCGCCCCCCCGCAGATGTTGGCACCCATATTGCTCACCGCATCGAGGCAGAACTCCTGGAGGGCGGTAACGGAACTCAGGCTGCATGCTGCCGGCATGGATCGGTCTTTACCGTTGCGCCCGACTTGAAACATCAATGGATCACGGATTACGGTCCGTCGGATCGTAAAGGGAGGTAAAAGCCAAAATGCGCCGGGACACCACGGTTTGTCCGCAGTTAGGGGCCGTCAGCGCCCCCCATCCAGTCCTGCCCACCGAAGAAGAAGAGCCTCCGGGTACCGGGCTTTGTCCGCAGGGCGCAAAGGCGTCCTTCGACGGGCAAAGCGCTTTTTACAGCGGGGTGCGGATCACGCGCGAGCGCACGGCGCGCACCTCGTTGTCGACCCGGCGTTTCAGGCGCCGTTTTTATCCTGATATCGATGACAAGACATGGAACGACTGGCAGTGGCAGGTGCGCCAGCGCATCCGCACCGTCGGCCGGCTGGAGGCCATGCTGCGCCTTTCGGATGCCGAACGGGCCGTGCTTGAAAGGCCGGCGGGAAACCTGCCGGTTGCCATCACGCCCTATTATATGAGCCTGCTGGCCGCCGAGGACGAGACCCAGCCGCTGCGCCGCACCGTGGTGCCCACGGCCGGCGAGCTGGTGCGACTGCCCGGCGAGTCGGACGATCCGCTGGGCGAGGAACACCAGAGCCCGGTGCCGGGGCTGGTGCACCGCTATCCGGACCGGGTGCTGCTGCTGCTCAGCGATTTTTGCTCGACCTATTGCCGCTACTGCACCCGCTCGCGGGTGGTGGGCCACGGCGGGATTTCGCCCGGCAGGTCTCGGCTCGAGGCGGCTATCGACTATATCCGCGCCAATCCGCAGGTGCGCGACGTGCTGCTTTCCGGCGGCGATCCGCTGACCCTGGGCGACGACCGGCTGGAATGGGTTCTGTCGCGCCTGCGCCGCATTGCCCACGTGCAGATCGTGCGCATCGGCACCAAGGTGCCTGCGGTGCTTCCCCAGCGGGTGACCGGCAAACTGGTGCGTATGCTGCGCCGCTATCATCCGTTGTGGATGAGTCTGCACTTCACCCATCCGGACGAGTGCACCCCGGAAGCCTACCGGGCCTGCGGCCGCCTGGCGGATGCCGGAATTCCCCTGGGCTCGCAGACCGTGCTGCTCAAGGGGATCAACGACAGCGTTGCGGTGATGACGGCCTTGATGCACCACCTGATGCGCATGCGGGTAAAACCCTACTATCTGTACCAGTGCGATCCGATCAGCGGATCGGGGCATTTCCGCACCCCCATCGCCACGGGTCTGGAGATCATCCGGGGCATGCGCGGTTTTACCACCGGCTACGCCGTGCCCACTTACGTGGTGGACGCCCCGGGAGGCGGGGGCAAGATCCCCCTGATGCCCGAGTATGCCCTGGGGCACGATGCCGGCGGCGACATGCTGCTGCGCAACTACGAAGGCGGGTTGTACCGCTACCCGGACGGCTGCCCGGAGCATTCTCCTCAACAGCTTCACTGAAGCTTGCGATAGTGAAACCAGACGGCGGCTCGATGCGAAAGGAGCCGCCGTGCCTTTTGGATGGAACAAACCTCGAACTCAAGGATGAAACATTGAGCCATGGCCAGCTTTGGCAGCCTGTGCATGCGATGCGCCCGGCGCGGACGCACCTGTTGTCAGAGAAGCGAAATTTACATCACCCCCCAGGACGTCAAACGGATCCACGACGTGGTGGGCGGTGAGGATTTTTTCGAATACTGCGAACCGGGAAATCCGGAATATATCGACCAGAGCGACGATCCGCCCTGGCAGACCTGGGTCGTGGGAGAGCACTGCCGCCGCCGGGTGCTCAGACATGACAATCGCGGCAACTGTGTGTTTCTGACCGATGGCGGCTGCAGCCTGGCGTTGGAGGTACGCCCCCTGATCTGCCGGCTGCACCCGCATCTGTACAACTACCAGGGGCTCTATCCGGAAATAGCTACTGATTGTCCCAGGGAATTGTTGCAACCCGAGGAGCGGCTCGACCAGATGATTCTCGGCTTCGACCGGGAAAGCGCCATCCGCTGGCATCACATGCTCTACGATGAGATCCGGCAGGAGAGGAAATTACCATGGAAATCGGACTGACTTACGATCTGCGCAGCGAATATCTCGCCGCCGGCTACGGTGAAGAGGAGACCGCCGAGTTTGACCGCGAGGACACGGTGGCCGCCATCGAGGCGGCCCTGGCGGGTCTCGGCCACCGCACCGAGCGCATCGGCCGGCTGCACAGCCTTGTCGGGCGCCTGGCCGACGGTGCACGCTGGGACCTGGTGTTCAACATCGCCGAGGGGATGTACGGCATCGGCCGCGAGGCCCAGATCCCGGCCCTGCTCGACGGCTACGATATCGCCTACACCTTTTCGGATCCTCTGGTGATGAGCCTGACCCTGCACAAGGGCATGACCAAACGGGTGGTGCGCGATGCCGGAATTCCCACTTCCGACTTCGTGGTGGTCGAAGACCCGGATACGGCCCAGCCCGGGTTTGCGCCGCCCTACTTCATCAAACCGGTGGCCGAGGGGACCGGAAAGGGGATCAGCCCCAAGTCGATCGTGCGTACCCGCGAGGAACTGGCCCCGGCCTGCGCCGAACTGATCCAACGCTTCGACCAGCCGGTTCTGGTGGAGCCCTTCCTTGACGGCCGCGAATTTACCGTGGGCATTGTGGGCACGGGCCGGGAGGCCGAAATCCTGGGCACTATCGAGGTCCATCTGCTGGCCAGCGCCGAGCCCCAGGTCTACTCTTACGTCAACAAGGAGCAATACGAAAAACGGGTGGTCTACCGGCGGGTGCGGCCGCAGGACGACCCGTCGGCGGCCGAAGCCGAGGCCATCGCCCTGGCGGCCTGGCGGACCCTGGGATGCCGCGATGCCGGGCGGATCGACATCCGCTGCGACGCCCGGGGACGAGGCCAGTTTCTGGAAGTCAACCCCCTGGCCGGGCTGCATCCCGAGCACTCGGACCTGCCGATCATCTGCCGTCACGTGGGTACGCCCTATGAGGCCCTGATCGCCCGGATTGTTGACAGTGCGGCCCGGCGGGTGCGAAAAGGGAGGATCTAAGGCCTTCATCAGTTTCCTTGGAATCCAAAGAGCATGCATATTGTCGTTTTGCACAATGCCGTGGCAGCCGATGCAGCGCCGGATGAACGCGACGTCCTGGTGCAGGCCGAGGCGGTGGTCAGGGGGCTTGCCGGCCGGGGCCACCGGGTCGAGGCCCTGGGCTGTACCCTCAATCTTTCCGATCTACGACGGCACCTCGACGCCCTGGGACCGGACGCGCTCTTCAATCTGGTCGAGGGCCTCGACAGCCAGAGCCGGCTTTTGCCCGTGGTGCCCGCGGCCCTCGAAGCCTGGGGGAGGCTTTTTGCCGGGTCGGGCAGCGCGGCCCTCTGGATCACCACCCACAAGGTGATGGCCAAAGAGCGCCTGGCCGCCGCCGGCCTGGACACTCCGGCGTGGATCGGTCCCTTTCCGGCGGAAATGCCCTGGCCGAGGAATTCGGTGTCTCCCGCCGTTTCCGGGGATCAACGCTGGATCGTCAAGAGTCTCTGGGAACACGCCTCCTTCGGCCTGGACGATGATCCGCTGGTGAACGCCGCAGACCGCGGCGAATTGATGCGGGTGCTGCGCCGCCGGGCCCCCCAGCTCGGCGGGGCCTGTTTCGCCGAGGAATACATCGAGGGGCGCGAATTCAACCTGGCGCTTTTGGCCGGCCCGCAGGGACCGGAGATTCTGCCTCCGGCCGAGATCGTCTTTGAAGGCTACGGGACGCAGCGGCTGCGCATCGTCGGCTACCGGGCCAAGTGGGCCGAGGGAAGCTACGAGTACCGCCACACCCCGCGGTGCTTCGATTTTCCCGAAAGCGACGCACCGCTGCTCGCAAGGCTGCGTCAAACGGCCCGCGACTGCTGGCATCTTTTCAATCTCAGGGGCTGGGCCAGGGTCGATTTTCGCGTGGATGGCGCAGGACGCCCCTGGATCTTGGAGGTCAACGCCAATCCCTGCCTGTCGCCCGACGCCGGGTTCGCCGCGGCCCTGACCCAGGCCGGAATCGATTACGGGGCGGCGCTGGAGCGGATCCTGGCAGATACCTGACGTTGCGGCGTAATCATTTCAACCTATGGCCATTCTCACCCGTTGCGCCCCTGAACCTCGGTTCTTTGACCTTCGGCTTTGATTTCAGAAGTTGAACAGGGGTTGGAGCTATTTTCATGCTGCGCATCCGACGCATCTTCGACGACAGTATCCCCGCCAACCGTGAGCAGCTCGATCAGGTCCAGGCGATTTTGCGCGCCCGTTTTCCGGCGGTCAAAGAAAGCGAGATCGCCTCGTTGGGCGAGAAGCTGCGCAACCCCTTCAAGCAGCGCTTCCGCTCGATTCTGCTGGTGGCCGAGACCATCCGCCACAAGGTCCTCGGCTTTGCCCTGCTGCTGCACGAGCCCCAGATCGGTTTCGTATTTCTCGACTGGATCGCCATGGCCGGGGGCCGGGCCGGCGGCGGAGTCGGGGGCGCCCTGTACGACCGGGTGCGCATGGAAGCGGCGGCCCTGGGGGCCCGCGGGCTTTTTTTCGAATGCCTGCCCGACGATGCCGCCAATTGTAAAGACAGCGCCCTGCTCAAGGAAAACCGGGCCCGGCTGCGGTTCTACGAACGTTACGGGGCCCGGCCTATCGTCAATACGGCCTACGAAACCCCGGTCTCGGCCGACGACATCTGCGCGCCGCACCTGGTCTTCGACAGCCTCGACCGCGGCGGCCCCCTGCGCCGGACCTTTGCGCGCAAGGTGGTGCGGGCGATCCTGGAGCGCAAGTACGCCGATCTGTGCCCGCCCGAATATGTCGAAATGGTCGTCGCCTCCCTGCGCGACGATCCGGTGCGGCTGCGCGAGCTGCGCTACGTCAAGCCCGAGGCGGTCAAGACGGCCGTGGATAGCCGCAGCACCGAGCAGATCGCCCTGATCGTCAACGACCGGCATATCATTCACCATGTTCACGAACGCGGCTACGTGGAGTCTCCGGTGCGCGTGGATGCCATCCTCAAGGAGCTCGATCCCAGCGGTCTTTTCGCCCATATGGCGCCGCGTCCTTTCCCCGACCGTTACATCACCGCCGTGCACGACGCGGATTTTGTCGGCTACCTGCGCCGGGCCTGCCGCGACGTGCCGGAAAACAAGTCCCTTTATCCTTACGTATTTCCCATCCGCAACAAGACCCGGCCGCCCAAGGAGCCTTCGGTGCTGGCCGGTTACTACTGCATCGACACCTTTACGCCCCTGCACCGCAACGCCTGGCCGGCGGCGCGCCGGGCCGTGGATTGCAGCCTCACCGCGGCCCGAGAGATCCTCGACGGCCGGCGCCTGGCCTATGCCCTGGTGCGGCCCCCGGGCCACCACGCCGAACGGCGCAGCTTCGGCGGGTTTTGCTACTTCAACAACAACGCCATCGCGGCCCAGTACCTGTGCGCCCACGGCAAGGTGGCCATCCTGGACATCGACTACCACCACGGCAACGGCCAGCAGGATATCTTTTACCGGCGCGCCGACGTGCTGACGGTTTCGCTCCACGGTCATCCGCGCTTTGCCTATCCGTATTTTTCCGGCTTCGAGGACGAGCGCGGGGACGGCGAGGGCGAGGGATTCAATCTCAACCTGCCCCTGCCCGAGACCCTGGACGGCGCCCGCTACCGCGAGGCGCTGGCCAAGGCGCTCAGGCGCATCGAAAGTTTCGAGCCCCAGTTTCTGGTGGTGGCCCTGGGCCTGGATCCGGCCAAGGGTGATCCCACCGGAACCTGGTCGCTTTCACCCAAGGATTTTGCCGAAAACGGGCGGCTCATCGGCGCCTTGGGACTGCCCACGGTGGTGGTCCAGGAAGGGGGCTACCGCCACCGTACTCTGGGCGTCAACGCGCGCCAGTTCTTTACCGGCCTGGTGGCCGGCAGCCAGCAATGGACCGAGAAGCGCCACCCGCTCAAGGCGCGCATTCACGGGATCGTGCAACGCGAGACGGTGGAAGAACGGGATGTCGAACGCATTGCCCGGTTGGTGCGCGTCACCGGCTTTTTCAACGACGCCGAGGTGGACATCGCCGCCGAGCTGGTCCAGGAAAGGCTGGCCAAGGGGGACGCCAGCGGTTATTATTTTCTTCTGGCCGAACACTACGGCCGGCTGGCGGGCTATGCCTGTTACGGGCCCATCGCCGGGACGGCCGCCAGCTTCGATCTTTACTGGATCGCGGTGCATCCGGACTACCAGGGCAAGGGGCTGGGCCGGCGCCTGCTGACCGATACCGAGCGGCTCGTCAAACGGGCCGGCGGCACCCGGATCTACGTGGACACGAGCCAGCGGGTCCAGTACGCTAGCACCCGGGCCTTCTATGAGCGCTGCGGCTACCGTCTGGAAAGCGTGCTGAGCGATTTTTACGGACCCGGGGACGGGAAGGTGATCTACTGCAAGACCTTCGCATGAAGCGCCGATTTTTCCGGCCAGTTTTCGGGATGCATCGGGCTGCGCCTCAACCAGGGGCTGGATCTAAAGCCGCAGCAGGGAAATGACGCCATGAAAATCAGCCGCAGCCGGTTCGACCAGATCGTCCAGCGGGCCATCGCTCGCATTCCGGAGCAATTCCGGCGCCATCTGGACAACATGATCATCACGGTCCAGACCCGTCCCTCGCCCGACCTGCTCGAAGAGATGGGCTACGGACCGCACGAGACCCTGCTGGGGGTCTATACCGGGGTGCCGATCACCGAGCGTTCGGCCATCGACCCGCCCCTCTATCCGGACACCATCTATCTGTTTCAGGAACCTCTCGAAGAGATGTGCCGGAGCATCGAAGAACTCGAAGAAGAGATCGAGATCACCGTGGTTCACGAGGTGGCCCATTACCTGGGCATCGACGAGGAGCGGTTGGCGGACCTGGGATACGCCTGAGGCAAGGCGGGAACAGGAGGATTCGAGGATGAGCGACGACGCCTGCAGCGGCGTTTTTGACACCATCGCATTTAACGAGGCCCAGCTTCTGCTGGCCGAAAAACGCACCGCCATGTCGACCCTGCGCACCGGGATCGCCGTTTTCGCGCTGCCCTTGTCGGTCACCAGCGCCCTGATCGCCACCAGCCGATACTACGACGCGAGCCGTGTGATGCACCTGCTGGTGCCCCTGATGCTGATCAACCTGGGCCTTGTGGGGCTGGGCATCTACCTGGTATTGCGGGCCATCGTAAGGCTGCGACATTATGACAGGCTGATGAAAGCGCTCAAGACGAAGCACAGCGCCGTGGCCGATCTGCTCGATTGAGCCCGGTGCGGCGCCGTCCGGCCCCTAACGCCCGAAAGAGGAGATCTGTCATGCGAGCCGTTCAAGTAAAGGAGTTCGGAGATCCGCCGGTGATGAGAATCGCCGAGGTGCCGCTGGCCGAGCCGGCCCCGGGCCAGGTTCAGGTCCGGGTCCAGGCCGCGGGCGTCAACCCGGTGGATACCTATATCCGGGCGGGCGCCTACAGCGTGCTGCCCGAACTGCCCTACATCCCGGGCAAGGACGCTGCCGGGGTGGTCACGGTCCTCGGTTCCGGGGTTTCCCATCTGGCGGTGGGCCAGCGGGTCTACGTGGCCGGCCTGGACGCCGGGGCCTACGCCGAGGGCCTCGTGGCGCCGGCCGCGGTGGTCCACGCGCTTCCCGAATCGGTCGATTTCGCCCAGGGAGCCGCCGTGGGGGTGCCGTATGCCACCGCCTGCTACGCCCTTTTCCATCGCGCCAAGGCCCGGGCCGGTGAAACCGCGCTGGTACACGGGGCCACCGGGGCGGTGGGCCTGGCCGCGGTACAGTTGGCCCTGGCCGCCGGCCTGACGGTTCTGGCGACCGGCGGATCGCCGCAGGGCCGCAGGCTGCTGGCGGCCCAGGGGCCGGTTGAGGTTTTCGACCACCACGAAACGGACCGGGCCGGGCGTATCATGGCGGCCACCGGCGGCCGCGGCGTCGACGTGATCCTGGAGATGCTGGCCAATGCGAATCTGGCCCTGGACCTGGAGATTTTGGCCCACGGCGGCCGGGTGGCCGTGATCGGCAGCCGGGGGACCATTGCCATCGATCCGCGCGCCGCCATGCAGCACAACGCCGCGATCCTGGGCACCATGATCACCCATGCCAGTGCCGGGCAGCTGTACGCCATCCATGCGGCCATCGGCGCCGGCCTGGCCAACGGTACGCTGCGCCCCGTGGTGGCGCGGACCTATCCCCTGGCCGAGGCGCCGGCGGCCCACCGC
>CAXXWC010000008.1:0-174152 GCA_963668645.2 Desulfobacterales bacterium | reverse complement strand
CGCCTGGCGGCCGTGGCAAGCCATCGGCGCCGATGCCCTCCGGCCCCTGACCTTTGCCCGGGATGTTTTTGCCCTGGGGATCGGCAGCGCCGAGGCGACCCCGGTTGCGGCCAGCGAACGGCTGGGCGAGTTTCTGGCGGCGGCGGGCAACGTGGTCTACCAGCCGCCGGCCGAAGAGAGCCGGCCCGATTATCTGACGGCCGAAAAAGAGTATCTGCCGGCCCTGCAGTGCGCCCAGGCCCTGGTTTGGCAAGGTTCCATGGCGCACCTGCTGCGTTTTGCCGCCACGGACGAAAAGCCTTTTTTCACCATGACCGACCTGCTGGACAAGGTTCTGGAGCGCTGCGGGACAACGGCCGGGTTCGTGATCATGGGCGAGATCGAAGGTCTGGTGGGCGCCACCCTGATCCGCTCGCCCGGGCTGGCGGAGTCTGATCAAAACCCTGGATACCCGCAAATCAAGCAGTGGCTCAGCTTCAGCGGCGAGCGGGTCTTCGCCCATCAGCAGGCCCTGATCACCGGGGTAGTAAAAAAGCACAACGGCGACGATCAGTTGATCCGGCCCGTTTCATCCCGGCCGGACCTGGCGGCCCATCTGCACGCGGCGGTTTTCCCCTACCAGGTGCTGCCCAACGGGTGCATCGATCTGGCCGCTACGGTGCAAAAATTTTTCAGCGGCCCGGCGCCACTGGCCATGATGCATCTGATCGACGACACCCGGCCGACCGTCGGTTTGGGGCAAAGCGCCCTGATCCGCGGGGCCTGCTGGTTCGCGCCGATCCAAGATCCGGAGGTGTCCTCATGAGTCTGGTGCTCGGCGCGTTCACCATGGGATTGATCCTGGGGCTGCTGTCGCTGGGGATGCTGGTCAGCTTTCGCATGATCCGCTTTACCGACATCACCGTGGACGGCAGCATCACCCTGGGCGCCGCGGTCACGGCCCTGCTCATGATCCAGGGCTGGCCGGCCTGGATCGCCGCCGGGGCCGCGCTGCTGGCGGGCGCGGCGGCCGGCACGCTCACCGGCCTGCTGCACACCCGCTTCAAGATCCCGGAGATCCTCTCGGGGATCCTGATGATGACGGCCCTCTACTCGATCAACCTGCGCGTCATGGGGCGCAGCAACATCGCCCTGATGGATGTCGAAAATTTTTCCGGCCCCGCCCAGGCCCTGCTGGCCCGCACCACCGGCGGGGCGGCCAAGGTCGATCTGATCGGTTGGATGGTGCCTTTAACGGATCTGGCCTTTATCCTCACCGCGGCCCTGATCGTCATCGTCATCGGCGTCTTGCTGCAGCGCTTTTTGCTTACCCATGCGGGAACGGTCCTGCGGGCGGCCGGCCAGAACCCCCAGATGGTGCGGGCCCAGGGGGTGGACCACCATCGCATGATCATCTTCGGCCTGGCCCTGTCCAACGCCCTGGTGGCCCTGGCCGGCTCCTTGCTGGCCCAATACCAGGGATTTGCCGACGTGCAGATGGGCATCGGCATGATGGTCTGGGGCCTGGCCAGCATCATCATCGGAGAGGCCCTGGTGGGCCGCCGCAGCATCGGCATGGCCATCACCGGGGCCGTTTTGGGCACGGTGCTCTTCCGTTTGC
The DNA here is from genome assembly GCA_963668645.2 of Desulfobacterales bacterium. Taxonomy (GTDB): domain Bacteria; phylum Desulfobacterota; class Desulfobacteria; order Desulfobacterales; family UBA2174; genus UBA2174. Next base: position 172,552 of record CAXXWC010000008.1, on the reverse strand, counting down.
TGATCGCCATCGCCCTGCGCTGGGGCCTCAATCCCAACGATCTGAAACTGGTAACGGCCCTTTTCGTATTTGCCGCCCTGGTGGCGCCCCGGTACTTCGGGGCCTGGTCCCAAAGATTCGCCGGAGGTCTGCGCCGTGCTGAGAATTGAAGCTCTGTCCAAAACCTTTTTCCCCGATACCCCCAACGCGGTGCAGGCCCTGCGCCAGGTGGACCTGACCGTAGCCGAAGGCAGCTTCACCGCCATCATCGGCACCAACGGCTCGGGCAAGAGCACCTTGCTCAACGCCGTGGCCGGCACCTTTTTGCCCGACCGGGGCCGCATCCGCCTCGACGGCCAGGACATCACCGACTGGCCCGAGTTCCGCCGGGCGGCCCACATCGGACGGGTCTTTCAAAACCCCTTTGCCGGCAGCGTGGCGCAAATGTCCATCGCCGAGAACATCGTTCTGGCCATCCACCGCGGCCAGGCGCGCCCCCTGCGCACCGCTGTCACCCGCCCGGTACGCCAGGCCATCGCCGAAAAGGTGCGAACCTTGAAGATGGGCCTGGAAGAACGCCTGGACAATCCCATCGGCACCCTTTCCGGGGGCCAGCGCCAGGCCCTGACTCTCCTGATGGCCACCTGGCGGCGGCCCAAGCTGCTTCTTTTGGACGAACACACCGCCGCCCTGGATCCGAAGAGCGCGGCCAAGGTCGCCGAGCTGACCAAGGAGATCATCGACCGGGAAAAGCTCACCGCCCTGATGGTGACCCACTCCATGCAGCAGGCCGTGGACCTGCCGGACCGGGTCATCATGATGCACCGGGGCCGGATCGTGGAAGACTATGGCGAGGAAAGAAAGCGGCGGCTGCGCGTTCCCGATCTTAGCGCCGCCTTCGACCGGGTCCAGAAGCGCGAACTTTTCGACGCTTCGGTGGCCGAACTGCTGGCCTTGCAGTACTGCTGAAGTTGAATCCTGGCAATAACGCGGGTGGCGGCACACTACATCTTGTGCCCCTTTTCAGGCCAGCACGATCTTCTCCCTTCCCTGGACCACCCGGTGCGTGGCATTGCGGCTGTCGATCACCAGCGGCGCGTGGCGCACGATCTCATCGTAGTCGTAGTCACTGTGGTCGGTGACGATCAGCACGGCATCCATCGCAGCGATCAGCTCGGGGGTCAGATCGGTGGAATCCATTTTGAAGTCGTGCTTGCGGGCCGGCTTGAGGCGCGGAATCCAGGGGTCGTTGTAGATCACCTCGGCCCCGCGCTCCATAAGCAGCTGCATGATGGCGTAGCTGGGCGACTCGCGGTCGTCGTCGATGTCCTTCTTGTAGGCCACCCCCAGCACCAGGATCCGGCTGCCGTTGACGCTCTTGCGGTGGCGGTTCAAGGCCTCCACGGTGCGCTCGATCACGTAGGCCGGCATGCTCACGTTGATCTCGCCCGCCAGTTGGATGAAGCGGGTGGCAAAATCGTACTGCCGGGCCTTCCAGGAAAGGTAGAACGGATCGATGGGGATGCAGTGGCCGCCCAGACCCGGCCCCGGGTAGAAGGGCTTGTAACCGAAGGGTTTGGTGGCCGCGGCCTGAATCACTTCGAACAGGTCGACGCCCATCTTGTGGGCCAGCACCTTGAGCTCGTTGACCAGGGCGATGTTCACCGAGCGGTAGGTGTTCTCCAGCAGTTTGGTCAACTCGGCCGCGCGCGTCGAGGACACGGGCACCGGTTGGGTGACGGATCCGTACAGGGCGACGGCTACCTCCAGGCAGGCCGGGGTCACCCCGCCCACCACCTTGGGGATGTTGCCGCAGTTGAACTCCATGTTGCCGGGATCCTCCCGCTCCGGTGAAAAGGCCAGGAAGAAATCCCGGCCCACCGACAGTCCCCCGGACGACAAGCGCGGCAGCATCATCTCCTCGGTGGTTCCCGGGTAGGTGGTGCTTTCCAGCACGATCAACTGGCCCGGGCGCAGATGCTGGCCGATGGTCTCGGTGGTCTGGTGCAGGTAGGTCAGGTCCGGCTCCATGTTTTCGGTCAGCGGGGTGGGAACGCAAACCAGAATGGCATCGGCCTCGGTCAGTCGCCCGAAGTCGATGGTCGCATCGAAGCGCTCGGCGGCGGTCATTTCCCGGATCGGCTCGATGGGCACGTGCTTGATATAGCTGCGCCCGTGAAGCAGGTGATCGATCTTGCCAGTGTCCAGATCGAAGCCCAGAACCCGGAAACCGGCTTGACCGAAGTGGATCGCCAGCGGCAGTCCCACGTAGCCCAGACCGATGATGCCCACCACGGCGGTGCGTTGAGTAATTTTGTCCAGCAGCGCGGCCTGGTGGCCGGGTAAAGATGACGATGCCATGCGAAATTCCTTGGGTGGATGTCGAATTCAGCCTGCCATGCCTTGCGGCCCGGCCCGGCCACTGGCAGGCGGGCGCAAGAAACGGTGCCGGGTCGGACGCATGCAGAACATATCACTGAACAACAGCAAGCCCAAGCCCAAGCGGATAGAAATTCCCGGTGGATTCGAGATCTGTTGGTTTTCCTAAAAAAACGAAAGCCCAATTCATTTGACAACCCGGGTGGTTTTCTTTATCGGTCGGACACCAGTCCGACGGCTGAAAAAATCCGCGTCTTGCCTTCTTTATCCAACGATAAGGAGTAGAAATGATTGTCCCCGTGATCCTGGCAGGCGGATCCGGTACGCGCCTCTGGCCGTTATCGAGACGACTTCACCCCAAGCAGTTCTTCAGTCTCTGGGGGGACCGGTCGCTGCTTCAAAATACGGTGGCGCGGGTCTCCGCCATGGCCGGCATCGGTGCGCCGATGGTGCTGTGCAACGATACCCACCGCTTTATGGTCGCCGAGCAGCTGCGGGCCATGGGCGTGGTTCCGGAAGCCATCATCCTCGAACCGGCCGGGCGCAACACGGCCCCGGCAATCGCCGCCGCGGCCCACCTGCTCACCGCCAGAGGCCAGGACCCGACGCTCCTGGTGCTGCCTTCGGATCATTACATCCGCGATGTGGGTGGTTTCCATCAGACGGTGGCCGCCGGCCGGATCAACGCCGAAGCCGGGCGTCTGATCACCTTCGGCATCGTGCCGGACGCTCCGGAAACCGGCTACGGCTATATCCGCAAGGGGGAAAAGATCCCCGGTGGTCGCGGCGCGGTGGCGGTGGCCTGTTTTGTCGAAAAACCCGACCTTGAAACGGCCCGCGGCTATCTTGGATCAGGGGACTATTGCTGGAACAGCGGCATGTTCATGTTCAAGGCCTCTTTGTATCTGAGTGAACTGAAGAAACAGGCCCCGGCCATTTTTGAACGCAGCCTGGAGGCGATTCGCACCGGCCGCAAAGACATGGATTTTTTCAGGCTCGACGCCACCGCCTTTGAGGCCTGCCCTTCGGATTCCATCGACTATGCCGTGATGGAAAAAACCGATAAAGCCGTCATGCTGATGCTCGACGCCGGCTGGGATGATGTCGGGTCGTGGGAGGCCTTGTGGCAGACCGGCGAAAAGAACACAGACCGCAATATTCTTCAGGGCGACGTGGTGGTCCACGATGTGCGTGATTCCTACATCAATGCCACCAGCCGGCTGGTGGCGGCCGTGGGGCTGGACGCCCACGTGGTGGTCGAAACGGCCGATGCGGTGATGATTGCGCCGCGCCAAAGGACCCAGGAAGTCAAGCAACTGGTCGAGGTGCTCAAAAGCCATGGGCGGGCCGAAGTGGATATGCACCGGCGCCGTTATCGGCCCTGGGGGGTTTTGGACCGGATCCTGGAGGCCGAACGGTTTCGTGTCAACCGGTTGACCCTGCGGCCGGGTGCCGTGATCTCACGGCAGCAGCATTTTCACCGCTCCGAGCACTGGATCGTGGTCCAGGGCGCGGCGCTGGTGACCCTCGACGACCGAACGGCGGTAATCCACAGCGACGAATCGGTGTTCATTCCCGTCGGCATGGCCCACCGCATCGAAAATCCGGGGCAAGCCCCCCTGGAGGTCATCGAGGTCCAAACGGGCAGTTCCCTCGATGATGCCGACACGCTGCGCCTGGACCAAAAAGCCACGGGAAAAGGGCAAGGGGCGGGCCAGTAGAGTGTGTCGATGGCCGGCAGGTATTTTACAGACCGGCTATCCTTTTTCTGCTCCGGCCTCGGGCTGCATCTGTGAAAGGATCCGGAGGCAGGCGGCGTTGAGTGCTTCGGCCCGTTCAGGGTCGGCAGCCTCGTTGTAGCAGCGAAATTCCGGCGCGTTGCCCGAGGGACGAAGGTGAATGACCTCTTGGTTGGCAAAAGTCATGCGCAGCCCGTCGCTGCGATCGACCGCCGCCAACCGCCCGCACAGGTGGCCGAAAGCCGTTTCGATGCGGGCCTGTGCGGCCCCGGCGTCATCGAAATAGCGCAGGATCGCCGCGCTGCACGGGCGGGCAAAATTTTTCAGCCGGTCGCTGGCCGTGTAGCGCTGAGGCAGGCCGGTCAACAGGTTGCCGACAGATTTTTCCTCCCGGCGGGCGCTGCAAAGGACGGCCAGGATGACAATCAGCGCATCGCGGGTGGGCAGGGCCTCCAATTTGCGGCCGTCTTTTTCGATGTCCGACTGGGTCAGGAAACCGCCGTTGGCTTCGTAGCCGACCACCCGGCGCCCGCCGGCGACCCGGCCCTTGAGCATGGCTTCGATGACGTACGGCGAACCGATGCGGGTGCGTTCGACGTGCTCGAACCAGCCGCACTTTTCCAGGGCTGTGTTGCAGCTGACCGGGGCGCAGACCCAGTCGGCACCGAGGAACCGCGCGCAGAGGATCCCGGCCACATCCCCGCGAAGCCAGCGGCCGTTCTGGTCGGCGATCAGGGGCCGATCGCTGTCTCCGTCGGTGGAAACGATGGCATCGAAACCCCGCTGGCGAGACCATTCCAGCGCCAGGGCCGTATCCTCGGGGCGGATGGCCTCGGTGTCCACCGGCACGAAGCGCTCCGAGCGGCCCAGGGCCATGGTGCGGGCGCCCAGGGCCGAGAGGGTCTCGACCAGCAAATCCCTTCCTACGGCCGAATGTTGATACACGCCGATGTACATTCCCGCCAGAGCGCCGGGCGGAAAAAAGTTCAGATAACGATCCAGGTAAGCCTGGCGGGCGGCCTCGCAAACAAGGGGCGCGGGGGGCGTTTCGATGAGGCTTCCGCCGGCGTCGAAGCGCTCCGGGTCCAGCGCGACGACCTGATCGCGGATGGCGGCTTCGTCCGATTTTAGGATCTCCCCGGCCGGTTTGTTGAACTTGATTCCGTTGCGATCGTCGGGGATATGGCTGCCGGTGACCATGATGGCCGGAATCCGTTCCCGGATGCCGTAAAGGGCTACGGCCGGAGAAGGGATGGGGCCGCACAGGATCGGCGTGCAGCCCATATCCGCCGAGGCCCGGCAGACCGCAGCGATAATGCGCGGCGTGCTCGGCCGCAGGTCCCCGGCGATGGCCACCTGCGGCCGGGGCAGATCCCCGCAGCCGCGCAGGTGCTGCAAAAAGCCGCAGGTATACGCATAGCAGACCCGGTCGGTCATTTCAGACGCCAGCCCGCGGGCCCCGCTGGTGCCGAAGCCGACGCCGCTGGATTCCATCAGGTCCTGGATTTTCACTTTCATCAGCTGGATCCTTCAAAGATAAGGCTTCACAAATCGTCCCGGTGCATGTGACCTGCGCCCCATCGGAGTTGGCCTCGGGGCCCATACGGCCTCGAAATGCCTTTTGGCAGATTTACAAAAACCGTCTGAGTATTCAAATATTTCTCGTGATTTTAAACTGTTGGCCAGGAATCTGTCAATACCCAAGGCGTCCTGGAAAAATGGCGTGCGGTGTCATCCAGGGCCCCTCAATCGAGGCGCACCATTCCGGTCAGTTTGTCCAGCAGCAGGCCGCCGGGGGCCAGATCGGAACGCTCCCGGCCCGCTTCGAGAGAGGTGATCACGGTCCTGCCCACCACCCAGCGGCCCGGGCCTTCGGCAAAGGAGCCCAGGGTCTTGAGCCCCCACATGGCATGGCAGACCACCGTGCGTTTGCAAGCCGGGTCCTGGCCCAGATAGAGCATCACGTGCCCGGGCATGTAGAGGATGGCCAACAAGGGGACTCCCTGTTGCCGGATGCAGCGCTCCTTTTGCGGCCCATCCATTCCATTGAAAGAGACAAAGCGCCCCGCGCCGGCCTGCTCCTTGGAGTTGCGCGGCAGAAAAAGACCGAAGGGGGCCAGGATGTCCTGGATCAGGGCCGAGCAGTCCCGGTTTTCATAGAGGCCGCCCCATCCATAGTTCTGGCCCATCAGGGCATTCAGGAGCCGCGCGGCGTTTTCCCGCGTAGCGGGAAACGGCAATGGGCATACGTTTCGCCTGTCCACCGCCGCCTCCTGGAGCCTGGCCCGGCCCAGGTGATCGCGCACCGGCACGCGCACGGTCAAATGGTCGCCGGATCCTGGATCATCGGCCAGGCCGAGGGCCATACCCACCCGGCCCGAAACCAGAAAACGGCCCTCCCGGCTCGCCACCGGAACCTTGTCGGCCCAGAATCCCACCAGAGGCGCCGCTTCGCAGGCGCTGGCGACGTCCGGGTCCGCCAGGGCGATCTGGGGCCAGCGGACCCAGCCGGCGGCCCAGTCGGTTTCCACCAGGGCCCATTCCCCGCTGCGACTGACATGGGTGACCAGAAGCGGTGTTCCGGCAGGAACCAGCGAATTTTGCAGCATATCGAAGGGAAAGCCCCGGCCGGGCGAGGATGGATCGAGAAAGACCGGCTTTTGGGTGGGAAAGGTCCGCATGGCGGCATGGACCACCGCCACGGCGGGAAGGCGGCGCGACGGGTAGTCGGAGACGTCGGCCTCCCGGGCCATGGCCTCGATCCAGTCCGCCGTAAGCGGCAGGTTGGTTTCACCGTAGATCCGCCGCGATCCGTAGCGCCTGAACCCGGAAAAGACTTCGCTGGCCCCGAACTTGGGCGCCTGCCGGTGCCAGGGACCGAAAAAGCGGCGCCTGAAATCCGCGTACAGGGCCGCCTGGCGCTCAGGAGAGATGAAAAGCTCCTGGAGATCGTTCAGATAGCAGGCGGCGTCCTGGGGCAGGACCTCCAGGTCCCGGATCGTTCCGGGCCGGCTCGCGCCGCAGGCGGAGACGACCAGGCAGATAAAAAGACAGAGGATTTTCTTCATCTGGACAAGGCCTGCCTCCCCCTTGCGACGGAGCGTTTCCTGTCGAACACTTCTGAAGCAACACTTACCAACTGCACCCCATCACTCCACCCGCTGCAAAATTGTCCGCGGAGCTGTTCGCCGACGCCCACAAGGATCCGGCGGACCGGATCATCGCCGCCACCGCCATCGTCTCCTGCTCGCCGCTGGTCACCGCCGACCAGTTCCTGCGCCGGCCACCGCAGGTCGAGACCATCTGGTAGCCTCCGAGGTCCCCGCCGCCGGTCCGAACCGGCGCGCCAGGTCCTCGAAGCCGGCCCCGTCCAACACCTCGGCGAGCCGCTGCCCGCCGCGGCTTTTTTCTTTGTACAGGGCCAGGCAGCTCTCCACGATGTCAACCACCTGATCTTCGCTGTAAATCCCGGGCAATTCGCGGGCCAGGCGCGGGTGGCGGCCCAGCTTGCCGCCGAGTTGGACCCGGTAGCCGGTTTCTCCGGCGGCCAGGGTGCCGGTGGGGCAAACGGCCACGCAGCGGCCGCAACGCATGCAAAGCCGGGCGTCGATTTGCGGTGGTCCCTTGTCATCGAGGCGCACGGCATCGTCCGGGCAGGCTTCCACACAGGCGCTACACGCGCTGCACGCTTCATCGTCGAGGTGCGGTGCGCAGACCGCCAGGATCCCGATGTCCTTGATCTGCACCTGGCTGCAACTGTTGGGGCACTCGGCCAGGCTGACCCGCAGTTCGTGGTGGAATTTCAGCGGCCCGTTAACCTGCGACTTGAGAAAACCGAGAAGATCGGCCTGGTGCAGCAGGTCCTCGATGCGCTCCAGCAGCCGTCCGGCGTCGCCGATGCGGTTGGGGCATCCACCGGCGGCAAAACACCCGTCCAGTTGGTAGCCCTTGACCTCCCGGGCCATACCGGAAACGAAGCGCCTCCGGCTGGCCTCGACTTCTGCCAGGGTCACCCGGCGGTACCCGGCAGCCTCCACGTCGGCCTCCACCCGGGCGCGCACCTTGCCGCGCACGAAAAACGGAACCTTCCGGAGGGCCGCCTCGGCCTCCGGGGTCCATTCCATGGGGCTTTCGTGGTTTGATGTCATTTCAAAAACAGGCGCTTCGACCGGCGTACGCTCTGATCCAGAACCGGCGGCCGGCGGTTAAACCACGGCCTGGCCTGTTCGAGCTGGGCCGCCAGCCGCAGGAGGCGGTCCTCGGCGCCGAAGGACCCGATGAACTGCACCCCGCAGGGCATCCCGGCCTCATTCCAGTAAAGGGGCACGCTCATGGCCGGCAGGCCGCAGATATTGGCCACCTGGGTGAACGGAGTACGCTCCAGGCTGCGGGTCACCATCCGCTCAACCATCCCCACGCGTTTAAGCAGCCCTCCGAGGCCGCAGCGGTTGACCGTCTTGATCATCGGGGTTTCGAACCAGCGGGGCGCCAGTGCGCCGATGGCGGCGGGCGGCTGGGCCGTGGTAGGGGTCAGGTAAAAATCAAAGTCCTCGAAGAAGCGGCCCATGTTGCGCGCCTCGAGGTCCCAGCGGCGCATGGCCTCGACGAAATCGCCGGCCGTCAGGGTGCGCCCGAGCAGCCCGAGCAGCCAGGTTACGTCCTCCACGTCGCGCCGCCGGACCTTGCGGCCGATCAGTGCACGCAGCTCCCGGATATCGGCCGCCACCTCGCCAAAATACATGGTCACGTAACTTTCCGCCACGGCCTTGCCGTCCACCGCCGGTGCGGCTTCCTGAACATAGTGGCCCAGATCGTCCAGGAGTCGGGCCGCATCCTCCACGGCCCTGACGCAATCGGGATGAACCGGTGTGCCGATGGGTGAACGGCAGTTAAAGGCGATCTTGATCCGGCCCGGATCGGCCCCCACCTCCTGCAGGTAGGGCCGCACCGGCGGGCGGATCTCGTATGGGGCGCCGGTGTCCGGACCGGCGGTGGCGTCCAGGGCCGCGGCGCTGTCGCGCACCGAGCGGGTGATGACATGGGGCTGCACCGCCCCTTGCCAGTTGCGGGCAGGACCGGGGCCGTTGGGATTGCGCCCGTGGGAGGGTTTCAGGCCGAAAAGGCCGCAGTAGGAGGCCGGAATCCGGATCGAACCGCCCCCGTCGCCGGCCGAGGCCATCGGCACCATGCCGGCCGCCACGGCCGCCGCCGAGCCCCCCGAAGAGCCGCCCGGTGAAAAGTCCGGATTCCAGGGATTGCGGCAGGGGCCGAAAAGCGCCGGTTCGGTAACACCCATCAGTCCGAATTCGGGTGCGTTGGTGCGGCCCGCCACCACCAGCCCGGCCCGCTTGAAACGCACCACCATCTCGCCTTCGTAGTCCGGCTTGTAACTTCTCAAGGCCCGGCAGCCGTTGGTCATGGCAATGCCGCGGTCGGCGAAATTCAGATCCTTGAGCAAAAACGGCACCCCCTTGAAAGGGCCATCGGCCGGCCTCGCGGCCCGGCGCCGGGCCACGTCGTCCATGCGACAGACCACGGCGTTGAGGATCGGATCGGTCCGGTCGATCCGGTCCAGGGCCGCCTCGCAAAGCTCCAGCGGCGACACCTGCCGGCTGCGCACCAGTTCGGCCAGGCCTAACGCGTCATAGTTTCCGTACTCGGCGAAATTCTCCATTCATTTTACCTTTTTTGAACGCCGTCCAAGATCAAAGCAACCGCTGCACACCGGCCCAACCGAAAAGACCGGCGAAAACGATGAGAAAAACGGCGCAAGCCCCGATCAGTCCCCGGTAGAAGCGGTCGCTCATAAAGCGTTTGCCTTTCCAGACCGCCATGGAAACGGCGCTGTACCAAGCCAGATCGGCCAGGATGTGGCCGGCAAAAAAGGCCGCCACCCCCCAGACGCCCAGCTTCAGACTGTGGCTGATGTAGCCCAGACCGATGGAAACCCACCAGATGGTCCAGTAGGGATTGACCAGGCTGAGTACGATTCCGGAAAAAACCAGGTTCCCCCCGGCCCGCCGGACCGGGACCGCCGCCAGGCTCAAGCCGGGCAGGCCGTGCAGCATTCCGTAAGCCATCCAGACCAGCACCCCGCTGCCGGCCAGGGCCGTTACGATAAAGACCGGCTCTTTTTTGAGCAGAGGCCCCACCCCCAGCATCAGGGCTGCCACCAGGGCCAGCTCGAGGATCCCGTGGCCGAGGATCAGCAGGGGGCCGGCACCGGCACCGCGCAGCGAACTCTCGCTGACAGTGACGGTGAAAAGCGGCCCGGGCATCAGGGCCCCGGAGAGCGCCACCAAAAAAGAGGTCACGAAAATGCCAGGCAGGGTCAGCATGCGGGATCGGATTCTTTCCTGCCGCTGGGGAGGCGTAATTTCGGGTTCTTGCGGTGCCGCTCGGCGTCGCGCAGGGTCTTCTTTGCCAGGTTGCGCTTGAGTGCCTCGGTCAGGTCCACCCCGGTCTGGTTGGCGATGCACACCAGCACGAAAAGTACGTCGGCCAGCTCGTCGGCCAGATCACCGGCCTCTTCGCTGCGCTTGAGGCTCTGGTCCCCATAGCGCCGGGCCATGATGCGTGCCAGCTCGCCCACCTCCTCCATCAGTACCGCCGTGTTGGTCAATTCGGAAAAATAGCGTACCCCGTAGGTGCGCACCCAGGCATCGATGCGCACCTGAAGGGCGGTCAGGTCCGGCTCCGGCAAGCTTGTCGAAATGTTTTGGTCCATGGTGCCTTTGGCTGTTTGCCGGGAATAACCGGCCGGTGGGTGGTCCGGTGCAATCGGTCCTCGGGCTCCCCGGCAGATAAAACCCATAGGCGTGGTTATTGTTTGTCATCGACGCTTCTCGCCGTTTGGCGCTGTCATGCCTCCTCGGCACGCCCAAGGCGGGCTTCGATCTCATCCATGGCCCGGCTGAACGCCTGGCGCTGATCCGCGGCATAGGGGTTGTAGCGGTTCATGTCCTCGAAAAGCTGCCAGGTGTCGTGCCCCACCACCCCGAGAATGTGCAGCAGCCGGCGGTACCCCTCGGTGTCGATCTCCAGGGGCCCGGCGCCGAAGGCCGCCAGGGAGCGGCCGATGAAATGGGTCAGGGCCAGGCTGACGGCGATCTGGCGGTCATGTTCGGCGGCACTGGTCTCGATCAGTACGAGGCCGCGTTCTTCGAGATAGTGCCGGATCCTCTGGTAGCGCGCCGCATCGATCCTTTCCGGACACAAAACGATCTTGCGCCCGGAAAGGGAATCGGCCGCCGAGTCGGGACCGAACATCGGATGGGTGGCCAGGATTTCGACGTGCTGCGGCAGTCCGGCGGCCATCCAGCCCACCGGATGGACCTTGACCGAACAGACGTCCACCACCAATGTTTCCGGAGCCAGCAAAGGGGCGATACGCGCGATATGATCCCGCATGGCCGAAATCGGCACGCAGAGCAGTACGACGCGCTGGGCGCATACCGCTCCCAGATCGCCCGGGGCCGCCCCCACGGCCCGGATGGCAGCGGCCCGCTTCCCGCTGTCGAGAACCGTGACGGGAAAATCCTGGGTCAGGTAGCGGGCCGCCAGGGCCCCGAACCGGCCGAAGCCGATAATGCCGATCATAGAAGGACCCTTTCCAGCCGCTCGAAAGCCTCCGCCAGCCGATCCGACGCCACGGCATAGCTGATGCGAAGATGGCCCGGGGCACCGAAGGCTTCTCCGGGCACCATGGCCACCGCACTGCGTTCGAGCAGATCCATGGCCAGGGCCGCACTGCTCTGGCCGGGCGCCAGGCGGCGCGATACATCGGGAAAAAGGTAAAAGGCGCCCCGCGGCTGGACGCAGTCGAAAAGCCCGGCACAGCGCTCAAGCGCCAGGTCCCGCAGGCGGGTAAGATCCGCCTGCCAGGCCTCCAACCAGTCGGCCGCTTCGAGGGCCGCCAGGGCCCCGTATTGGGCCGGGGTGCAGACGTTGCCGCAAAGATGGCTCTGGAGCCGCACCAGGGCGGCCATGATTCCGGACGGACCGGCCACGTAGCCCACCCGCAGACCGGTCATGGCGGCCGCCTTGGAAAAGCTGCGCACCACCAGAAGGCGGTCGCGCACTGCGGAAAGCTCCCACATGCTGAAAGGCGCGCCGCCGTCGTAAACGAAATCCTGGTAGGCCTCGTCGGAGACCAGGAAAAGGTCTTTTTCCAGCGCCAGTTCGGCCAGGGCTTCGAGGTCGCTGCGGGCGTAAACCGCTCCGGTGGGGTTGTTGGGGCTGTTGATCAGCACGGCCCGGGTGGAAGGCGCTGCCGCCGCGGCCCGGATGGCGGCCAGATCAAGCTGGTGATCGGCACGGCAGGGCACCAGGACCGGGAGGGCCCCGGCCAGTTCCACCTGGGCGGCGAAGCTGACCCAGCAGGGGCTGGGAATGATCACCCGGTCACCCGGGTCGCAGATCGTCTGGAAAATGGAATAGAGAGCCTGCTTGGCCCCGTTGGTGATCAGGATCCGGTCTTCGCCGAGCCCTTCGAAGCCGCGGGCCAGGCCCCGGCGCAGGGCCGCCAGCCCGGCCACGGCGTCGTAGCGCGTTTTACCCTCGGCCAGGGCCCGATTCATGGCCGCCACGATAGCCGGCGGCATGGAATACTCGGGTTCGCCGATGGCCAGGTTGATCACGTCGCGCCCTTGGGCCGCAAGGCGCCGCATCCGGGGGATGAAGTCCGCCGTGGCCGATCCGGCCAGGCGGCTGAGACGCGCCGCCGGTTTCATGGGCGCCTCGCGTTCTGGCGCAGCATGAGGTCGGCGGTCACCAGGGCCGCCATGGCCTCAACGATGGGCACGGCCCGGGGCACGATGCACGGATCGTGGCGCCCCCGGGCTTCCAGGGTGACCGGCCGCCCCTGGAAATCGACCGTGGCCTGGGGCAGGCCGATGGTGGCCGGCGGCTTGAAGGCCACCCGGAAAAGAATCGCCTCCCCGTTGCTGATCCCTCCCTGGATCCCGCCGCTGTGGTTGGTGGCCGTGGCCAGGCGGCCATCTTGAAAGACGAAAGGGTCGTTGTGCCGGCTGCCGCGCATGCGCGCCGCACCGAATCCCAAGCCGACCTCGAACCCCTTGCTGGCCGGAATCGAAAGCATGGCGTGGGCCAGCAGGGCCTCGAACTTGTCGAAGATCGGCTCGCCCAGCCCAGGCGGCACCCCGCGGCAGACGCAGGCCACCACCCCGCCCACCGAGTCGCGGGCCTCGCGCACGGTCTGGATCAGTTGGGCCATGGCTTCGGCTGCGGGCGGATCCGGGCAGCGCACCGGATTGGCATCCACCGCCGTGCGGGTCAGCGCCCTGGCATCCGGCGCCGGAGCCTCAATTTCGCCCACGGCTGCAACCCATGCCACGATTTCGATGCCAAAAGTTTCACCCAGCCATTTTTGGGCCACCGCGCCGGCCGCCACCCGGCCGATGGTCTCCCGGGCGCTGGCCCGGCCCCCGCCGCTGCGGGCACGGACCCCGTACTTGGCCGCATAGGTGAAGTCGGCATGCGAAGGCCGCGGAACAGCCTCCATGGCCGCGTAGTCGCCTGGGCGCTGGTCGCTGTTGGCCACCTGCATGAGGATAGGGGTGCCCAGGGTCCGGCCCCCCTCGACCCCCGAGAGGATTGCCACCCGGTCGGCTTCGGCGCGTTCGGTGCTCAGGGCGCTCTGGCCCGGCCGGCGCCGGTCGAGCTGGGCCTGGATGTCGCCTTCGCCAAGAAAGAGGCCGGCCGGACACCCGTCGAGAACTGCTCCCACGGCCCGGCCGTGGGACTCGCCGAAGGTGGTTACCTTGAACAGGGTGCCGAAACTGCTGGACATGATCGTCTCCTAGGTGCAAAATCTACGAAAAAAAAGACCTGAATCAGCCTAAAAACGCTTGGAGTGCCGCCCGAGGTGAGCCGCGCAGGTCTTTACCCAGACGATAGACCAAACACTCGCCAAAGGTAAAGACTGCTTGTCGCTGGCCTGGCATGGCACATTCAAATTTTTGACCGAAAGCTGCCATGCGCATCCCGTGTCAGCCACCGCTCATCATCCGCCGCCGCGCCATCGGGGGAAGCAGGCCCCTGATCTGCCTGCCCCTGGTGGCCACCGGCCAGACGGATCTGCTCGACCAAGCCCGCCAGGCCGTCGCCCTTGGACCGGATCTGCTGGAATGGCGCATCGACGGTTTCACGCCACTTCCGGCACCCGAAGCGCTGCCGGTCGTTCTCGAAGCCCTGCGCCGGGTGATCGGGGATCTGCCCCTGATCTTTACCTGCCGGCGCCAGGCCGAGGGGGGGCTGCAATCCATCAGCGCCGAAGCGCGGCTGGCCATCGACCTGGCGGCGGTCACCTCGGGCCGCATCGACCTTGTGGATGCCGAGCTGGCCAACCCCGAACCGATGGTCACCGCCCTGAAAGACGCATGCCGGCCCCGGGGCGTCAAGCTGATCCTCTCATCCCACGACTTTGCGTCGACCCCGGATGCGGATACCATCGTCGCCCGGCTGGCCGAGGCCCGGACCCTGGGCGCCGACGTGGCCAAAACAGCGGTCATGGCGCGAAACCCGAATGACGTCCTGACCCTGCTGCAAGCCAGCCGGATTTGCCGAAACCGAATTCCGGCCACCCCCCTGATCCCCATCGCCATGGGATCTGAAGGCGTTCTTTCGCGCGTCATCGGCGGCCTTTTCGGCGCCGACGTGACTTTTGCCGCCGGCTGCCGCTCCTCGGCCCCGGGTCAGATCCATATCGATGAACTGCGCGCCGCCTGGCAGGCGTTAGGTCTATTCAGCATCGAGCCGCCCTAAAGCGGCCGACAAATCTTGCACCACCGCCCCGGGAGTCCGACCGGTGGTCTCGATCTTCTCGAAGCGGGCGTACCCCTGCGCCCTTTGCGCCAGCAAAGACCGGATGGCGTCCAGCGGATCCGCCCCTTCCAGCAGCGGGCGGCAGGGGCCCCCGTCGCGGCTCACCCGTGCCAGAATCTCTTCCGGGCCCGCGTGCAGGCAGAAGATCCGGCCCGTACGTCCCAGGGTTTCAGCGTTATCCCGGTCGAGCATCAGGCGCCCGCCGGTGGCGATCACCAGCCCCTCGCGCCCGGCCAGTTCCCTGGCCACTTCGGCCTCCAGGGCCCTGAACGCCGCTTCACCCCGGGTGTGGAAGATTTCCGCGACGCTGCACCCCTGGCGCGCCTCGATCAGCTCGTCGGTGTCGACGAAATCATAGTCCATCTGCCGGGCCAGAAGCTTGCCCACCGTGGTCTTGCCCGTGCCCATGAAGCCGGTCAGGATGATGTTGGCTCTTTTCATCGGACCGATCCATTCATTACTCACAGCGTATACAGCTGATCAAATACGTCCCAGAAATCGGGAAACGATTTCCCCACCACTTCGGGCCGCAGGATCGTAATTCCCGGCACCCGCAGGCCGGCCACGGCAAAGCTCATGGCGATGCGGTGGTCGTCGTAGGTCTGGATCTCGGCCCCGTGGGGCCGGCCACCGTAGATCCGTATCCAGTCGGCGCCGGTCTCGACGTGAACGCCCATGCGGCATAGTTCGCCGGCCACGGCACCGATCCGGTCGCTCTCTTTTTCCCTCAGATGGCCCACCCCGCCGATGGTGGTGGCCCCCCGGGCAAAGGCCGCCACCACGGCCAGGGTCGGCGCCACATCGGGCATGTCGGCCATATCCACCGCTACGCCTTTCAGTTCGCCGCCGGCCACGGCGACCCCGTCGGGCGCCCACTGGAGCCGGCAGCCCATCTGCTCGAGCACCCGCACAAATCCCAAATCGCCCTGGAGGCTCCCGGGGCCGATCCCGGCGACCTTGACCCGTCCCCCGGCTACGGCCGCCGCGGCCCAGAAATAGCTCGCCTGGGAGCAATCCGGTTCCACCTTGAGCAGATCGGTCCGGTAGACCTGGCCCCCGGGAATTCGAAAATGGGTATAGTCCCTGCGCTCGAAGCGGATCCCGCAGCGGCGCATCACGGCGCAGGTCAGATCCACGTAGGGCCGCGAAACCGGTCCGCGCACCACTTCGATGGTCACATCGCTCCTGCAGCAGGGGGCGATGAGCAAAATGGCCGAAAGAAACTGGCTCGAGAGGTGGCAGTCGATGGTCACCCGGCCCCCCTCGGCCCGCCCGCCTTCGATTTCCACCGGCGGGCACCCGTTGCCATTGACGCTGCGCGCTCCGATTCCCATCTGGTTCAGGGCCTCGAGCAGGTCGCCGATGGGCCGCTGGGCCATGCGCGCCGAGCCCTGGAGTACGTAACGGCCCTGGCCCAGGGCGGCCACGGCAGCCAGCAGGCGCGTCGAGGTGCCCGAATTGCCCATTTCGATGGGCGCCGCAGCGGGGCCAAGGCGCCCGGCCCGGCCGTGCACCAACAGATGGCGCCCCCGGGCCTCGGTGCGCACGCCCATCTGTTCCAGGGCCGCCAGGGTAATGCGGGTATCCTCGCTGTCGAGCATCCCTTCCACCTGGCAGGGACCGCCGCAGAGGGCCGCGGCGATCAGGGCCCGGTGGGTGTAGCTCTTGGAGCCGGGGACGGATACGGTGCCGTCGGTGATCGTGTGGGGTTGGATATGTTTCACGGCCGAAAAACCTTCAACGTTTACTATCCATGGACTGGCAACGCGTTTTCACGCAAACCTTCGGACCTCAGGCAGTCTTGCCCCCAACCGGGGAAAGGGCCTCCACCAGGGCCTGGCGCATGACGGCTGCCGGGGCCGGGATCCCGGTCCAAAGTTCGAACTGCCGGGCCCCCTGGGCCATTAACATCGCCGCCCCGTCCACCGTGAGACAGCCACTGCGGCGGGCCGCTGCCAGCAGGCCGGTTTCCACCGGATTGTAGACGATATCCATCACCACTGTATGCGGCCTCAGGATCGCCGGATCCACCGGCACGGCATCGGGATGCGGCGTCATACCCACCGGAGTGGTGTTGATCAGAATCTCGAAACGGTCGGCCCCCAAATAGGCCAGAGGCCGGTACGCCAGGCCCAGGTCCCGGGCCAGGTCCGCGGCCCGCTGCGGGGTGCGATTGTATATCATGACCTCCCCGCCGGCCCGGCTCACGGTCCAGGCCACGGCCCGGGCCGCACCACCGGCGCCGATGAGCGCCACCCGTCTGCCCGCCACTTCGGTGACCGTCAAAAGAGCGTCCAGGGCACCCTGGCCGTCGGTGTTGTAGCCGACCAGTTCCCCGTCGCGGTTGTCCACGGTGTTGACCGCCCCGATGGCCCGGGCGGTCTCGTCGATCCGGTCCAGATGGGCCATCACCGCCACCTTGTGCGGTATGGTCACGCTGGCCCCCCGGATGCCCAGGGCCCGGATGGCGTTGACGGCCGCGGCCGCATCCGCCACCTCAAACCCGACATAGACCCCGGGCAAGGCCACCGCGGCCAAGGCCCGGTTGTGCATCAGGGGGCTGAGGCTGTGGCCTACGGGATTTCCCAGGACACAGTAGACCGGGCTGGCGGCATCGACACGTGAAAAATTCATCCGGCCGCTCCGGCATCGGCCGTCAGGACCGCCTCGAGTTCGTCCAGGGGGACCGGTTCGACCACGGCCCGGCCCAGATCGTCAAGCAGTACGAAGTGGATCTGCCCGCCTTCGCGCTTCTTGTCGCGGGCCAGGGCCTGGAGAAGAGCCTTCCGGTCGCCGCCGATTTCCACCGGCAGCCCGTAGGCCCTGATCAGGGCCAGCAGCCGTTCACAGGCTGCGGGGTCCAAGCGGCCGCGGGCAACCGAAAGTTGCGCCGCCACTGCCATGCCGCGGCTGACCGCTTCGCCGTGGGGCACGGCGAGGACCTTTTCCACCGCATGCCCGAAAGTGTGGCCGAAGTTGAGCTTGCGCCGCTCGCCGCTCTCGCGTTCGTCGCGATTGACGATTTCGGCCTTGATGCGCACCGAATCGTAGACCAGGCGGGTAATCACCGCCCGGTCGAGGGCCAGGGCCGCGGTGCGGTGCTCTTCCAGAAAAGCGAACAGATCCGTATCTGCGATGGCCGCGTGTTTGATGATTTCGGCAAACCCGCACCCCAGGGCCGCCGGCGGCAGGGTGGCCAGCAGGCTCGGATCGCAGATCACCCGTTCGGGCTGGTTGAAAACACCGACAATATTCTTGTAGCCGTCCAGGTTGACCCCGTTCTTGCCACCCACCGATGCGTCCACCTGGGCCAGGAGAGTAGTGGCCACCAGGGCGAAGCGGATCCCACGCATGTAGGTTGAGGCCGCAAAGCCGCCCACATCGCAGACCAGCCCGCCGCCCACAGCGAGCAAAAATGTTCCGCGGTCGGCCTCCAGCGCCAGCAGTTTCCGGTGGACGGCCGCCACGGTCTCCAGGGTCTTGGCGGACTCGCCGGTACCGATCTCGATCACCGGGCAGGCGGGCAGCCGTTCTGCGTGCAGGCGGCGAACCGGACCATCGGTCACGATTACGGTGCGTGCCACGGGGAGCCACCGCCCGATCCCGGCCAGGGCGGGCCCCACCTCGATGACCGATGTTCCGTTCCGGCCTCGGATGTGAAACGTTTTCATAATTCACCCCAAATCCCCTGCGGTTCGGCCCCTTCAGACGTCTCGATTGGCGGCTGCTAGCCGGGATTCGATTTCAGGCTGGAGCTTTTCGTGGGCCCAGCGCAGCAGGGTCTCGGTGGTCTGCCAGGAGATGCACTCGTCGGTGAGCGAAACCCCGTAGCGCAGCCGGGCCGGATCCGGGTTGTAGTTCTGGCGGCCTTCGTGCAGGTTGCTTTCCAGCATCAGCCCGATGATGGCGTCGTTACCGTGCACCCGCTGCTCGACGACGTTGTGCCACACGATGGGCTGGCCCTGGTGCTTTTTCATCGAGTTGGCATGGGAGCAATCCACCATGATCTGTTGGGGCAGATCGTGGGCCACGAGCTGCATGCGGGCCGCTTCGATGCTCGTGCTGTCGTAGTTGGGCCGCCGGCCGCCGCGCAACACCAGATGGCAGCGCGGATTGCCCGTAGTCTTGACCACGCTGGTGTGCCCCTGCTGATCGATGCCCACGAAGCTCTGGGGGGCGCGGGCGGCCAGCATGGCGTTGACCGCCACGTCGAGGCTGCCGTCGGTGCCGTTCTTGAACCCCACGGGCATGGACAGGCCGCTGGCCATCTCCCGGTGGGTCTGGCTCTCGGTGGTGCGAGCCCCGATGGCGGCCCAGCTAACCAAACCGGCCACGTACTGGGGAATGATCGGCTCGAGCATCTCGGTAGCCGTGGGAAGTCCCATCTCATTGATCCGCAGCAGGATCTGGCGCGCCTTGAAAAGGCCCGCCTCGATGTCGCAGGATCCGTCCATGACCGGATCGTTGATCAAGCCCTTCCAGCCGACGGTGGTGCGAGGCTTTTCAAAGTAGACCCGCATCACGATCAGGAGGGTCTCTTTGACCGAGTGGCTCAGCGCCGCCAACCGTTCGGCATACTCGTAGGCCGCCTTCTCGTCGTGGATCGAACACGGGCCGCAGATCACCAGCAGCCGCGGGTCATGGCCGTCCAGGATTCGGCCGATGGCCTCCCGCCCGGAGGTGATGGCGGCGGCCGCCGCCCGGCTGACCGGCACCATTTCCTTGAGCCGGTCGGGCGTCATCAGGGGAATGTAGGCCTCAATCCGTAAATCATGCGTCAATTGCATCACAGGATCCTTTCGCGGGACTGCCGCCTTGCCAAACGGGGCGAAAACGGCCGGTCCAAATGCGAAAGCCGCGGCAGATTTTTGCCAGCGGCCTCTTGGATGCAACACAAAGGCCGCCGGCAGTCTGATCTGCCCGCGGCCTTCGATGGTTAAAACGACTTTCCTTCAGGGCGCCTCGAGCAGACCAGTGGGGTAATAATAATACCACCGATAAGCGTTAGTGCTTCCCTGAAAAAAAATCAGCATGGTTTCGATCCAGTCTTAAAATTTAGAATGGCATATCCCCTACCACCGCCCTGTGGATAGTGTCAAGGCGATTTCACGCCTTCCGGATGAAATGTGGCCAGCCCCGAATCGCGTGAACGGTCGCCTGCGAGGCTATCCGGGGGGCCTGTCGGTCGTTTTCAAAAGGCGGGTGCGGGAGTCGAAGCCCCCGCACCCGCCTTTTTATTAAATGTCGTAGTAGAGGAAGAATTCGTGGGGATGGGGCCGCAGCCGCACCGGATTCACCTCGTTGGCCGTCTTGTAGTCGATCCACATGTCGAGCACGTCCTGGGTGAAAACATCGCCCTTGAGCAAAAAGGCGTTGTCTTCCTGCAGGGCGGCAAGCGCCGCATCGAGGGAGCCGGGGGCCGAGGGGATGTTGGCCAGCTCTTCGGGCGGCAGATCGTAGATGTTCTTGTCCAGGGGATCGCCCGGATCGATCTTGTTCTCGATCCCGTCGATGGCGGCCATGAGGATCGCCGAAAAGGCGAGATAGCCGTTGCACGAGGGGTCCGGGGTACGAAATTCGATGCGCTTGGCCTTGGGTGAGGCCGAGTACATCGGAATGCGAACGGCCGCCGAGCGGTTGCGGCTGGAGTAGGCCAGGTTGACCGGCGCCTCGAACCCGGGCACCAGGCGTTTATAGGAGTTGGTCGTCGGGTTGCTGATGGCGCAGATGGCCCGGCAGTGCTTGAGGATCCCGCCGATGGCGTAGAGCGCCTCCTGGCTGACGCCGGCGTACTTGTCGCCGGCAAACAAGGGCTGGCCGCCCTTCCAGATGCTCAGGTGGGTGTGCATGCCCGAACCGTTGTCCTCGAACAGCGGCTTGGGCATGAAGGTCACGGTGTGCCCGGCGCGGTAGGCGACGTTCTTGAGCACGTACTTGAACCACATGAGCTGGTCGGACATCTGCAGCAGCGGCTTGAAGCGCATGTCGATCTCGGACTGGCCGGCGGTGGCCACCTCGTGGTGCTGGCACTCGACTTCGATGCCGAGGCTTTCGAGGGTCAGGAGCATCTCGGTGCGCAGGTTCTGGAACTTGTCGGTGGGCGGAACCGGAAAATAGCCTTCCTTGTGGCGCGGCTTGTACCCGAGGTTGGGGCCTTCGTCGCGGCCGGTGTTCCAGGTGGCCTCGACCGAATCGATCTCGTAATAGCTCAGGTTGCGGCCCGACTCGTACTGGATGTTGTCGAAGATGAAAAACTCCGCCTCAGGACCGATGAAAGCCGTGTCGCCGATGCCGGTGCGCTTCAGATAGGCTTCGGCCTTCTTGGCGATGTAGCGCGGATCGCGGCTGTAGGACTCACGGGTCACCGGGTCGACGATGTCGCCGATGAGCACGAGGGTCGGCACGTCGAAGAATGGATCGATCTTGGCCGTCGCGGCGTCCGGGATCACCAGCATGTCGCTGGCGTTGATCGGCTGCCAGCCGCGGATGCTCGATCCGTCGAAGCCGAACCCGTCCTCGAAGCTGCCCTCGTCCAGTTCCTTGACCGGTACGCTGAAATGCTGCCACATGCCGGGAAAATCCATGAAGCGGATATCGACGACCTTTACGCCTTTTTCCTTTGCCATCTTGAGAACTTCTGCGGGTGTCATTGCCTTTCTCCTTGCTGTAGGTTTGAATGAGGTTTGTTACAATCCTGTGAATGTCTCAACATTCGTACCGCCCTTTGGCCTGAAGCCGGGGCAGACGGATCAGACCGGTCCGCCCGGAAAGACGGCTCCCTTCTAGATCGCGTCGGTGCCCCGTTCTGCGGTGCGCACGCGGATGGCCTGGTCCACCGGAACCACGAAGATCTTGCCGTCGCCCAGCTTGCCCGTGTTGGCCGATTTTTGGATCGTGTCCACCACCTGGTCGGCCATCTCCACCGGCACCACGATCTCGAGCTTGATCTTGGGGATGAAGTCCACAACATATTCGGCACCGCGGTAGATCTCCTTATGCCCCTTCTGGCGCCCGTATCCTTTGACCTCGCTGATGGTCATGCCCTGAACCCCGATTTCGTTGAGGGCCTCCTTGACATCGTCCAGCTTGAACGGCTTGATAATCGCTTCAACTTTTTTCATGCTCATGGTCGCGCTCCTTAAGCTCTTTCGGTTAGCCGGTGCAGCCGGCAGGTTACATGATCTCGAAGGCCCGTTCCCCATGAATGGCGTTATCCAGCCCCGCCACTTCACTATCGCCGTCCACCCGCAGACCGCCGGTCAGTGCCCGGGTCACGTAAACCACCACCAAGGTGCCGACGGCAGTATACGCGATGGTACCGAGGATGGAAACGACCTGAATCCATAGTTGGCCGGGATTGCCGAAAAACAGTCCGGCGGCGTTGGCATTGATATTGGGATCCGCGAACAGCCCGGTGGCCAGCGCTCCCCAGAGGCCGCACATCCCGTGCACTCCGAAAGCATCCAGCGAATCGTCGTAGCCGATCCGGTTCTTGAGCACCGATACCGAAAAATAGCCGAACCCCCCGGCGATCAACCCGATCACCAGCGCCCCGGTAAGGTTGACAAAACCGGCCGCCGGGGTGATCGACACCAGACCGGCCACAATCCCCGAAGCCAACCCGAGAACCGTTGGTTTACCGGTGCTGACCCACTCGGCGAACATCCAGGCCAGTCCGGCCAGAGCGGCCGAAGTGTTGGTGACCAGAAACGCTGAAGCGGCCAGCCCGTCGGCAGCCAGCTGGCTGCCGGCATTGAACCCGAACCAGCCGAACCAGAGCAGGGCCGCCCCCAGGGCAGTCAGGGCGATGCTCGACGGAAACATGGCCTCCCGGCCGTACCCCTTGCGTTTTCCCAGCACCAGACAGAGTACCAGGCCGGCCACACCTGCATTGATATGCACCACGTTGCCGCCGGCGAAATCCAGGGCCCCCATCTCGGCCATCCAGCCCCCGCCCCAGACCCAATGGGCGATCGGGCAGTAGACCACTGTCACCCAGATCAGGGTGAAGACCAGCCAGGAGGAAAACTTGAGCCGGTCCACCACCGACCCGAGCACCAGGGCCACGGTGATGGCGGCAAAGGTCATCTGAAAAAGCAGAAAAACGAAGGTGGGTATCGTGCCGGAAAGCGAATTGGGTCCGATTCCGGCCAGCATCAGATGATCCAACCCGCCGATGACCCCCGCCTTGTCCGGCCCGAAAGCCAGGCTGTAACCCCAGACCACCCAAATGACGCTGGCCAGACAGTAGGCCGCCACGGTCATGGCGATGGTGTTGAGCAGATTCTTGTAGCGCGACATCCCCCCGTAAAAAAGGGCCAGGCCTGCCGGGGTCATCATCATCACCAGGGCCGTAGAGACGATCATCCAGGCCGTATCGCCGCTATTGAGAGATGCTTCTTCTGCCATCGCCGGAATGGCGCCGCCCAACAGGGCAACAACGGTTGACGCTGCGATTGTCTTTGTTTTCATTCGCGGTGTGTACCTCCATTGTCGATGTTGGCCGGCACCAGGCAGGCCTTGTCCATGGTTATGTCGGCCAGCACCGCCATCACGGCCTTCTCGATGCCGGCCACCTGATCGGGGTTGTCCACCTTCTGACCGTCGAAATCCCGCACGTAAAAAACGTCCACCACCTGATCCACATGGGTGGCCACCCGGGCCACCCAGATATCGAGCCGGCAACGCAGCAAGGCGTCGGTAACCCGGTAAAGCAGCCCGGTAAAATCGTCGGCGAAAACCTCCACGATGGTAAAAAAGCTCGATCCGGCATTGTCCACCACCACCTTGGACGGACGGCGGTCCACCGGTTGGTGCGGCGGCCGGCAGGCGGCTATCTTTTCGGCCAGGGCCTGGCCCAGGTCGAGACGATCGGCAAGGGCCGCTTCGAAATCGCTGGCAGCCTGCTGCCAGCGATCGGCCTCGAAAATGGGGTCGGCCGGCGGGGTGACTTCGAAGATGTCCAGCGCGATGTTGTTACGCCAGGTGAAAATCTGGGAGCTTAAAATGTTCATCCCGTGAAGGGTGAAGATCCCGGCCATCTTGGAAAACAGACCGGGACGGTCCTGGGCGCAGATCGTCACGGTGCGGGTCCGGGTATCCGGCGAAGGGCAGACATCCCAGACAAAGGGCGCCTTGTCGAGCCGGCGGTACAAGGCGGCATGCTTGGCCATCTCTTCGATGCCGAAATGGATCAGGTAGCGCGGCGACATGAGGGCAAAGAGACGTTCAAGCATCTCGGCTTCCTCGGCGGTTGCGGCCTGTTCCAGCAGTTGACGCTGTTTGACCGCCACCGAGGCCACCACTTCGCCGGTGGCCAGTTCGCCGCGTTCCAGGGTGTTGAGTACCTTAAAGAAGAACTCGCGCAGTAAAACCCCGGTCCATTGGTTCCAGGCCTTGGGCCCGGTGGACATGGAATCGGCTACCGTGAGCAGATAAAGCATCCGCAACCGGGTCACATCCTGGATGCGCCGGGCGCAGTTGATGGCCGTCTCCTCGTCGTTGATGTCCCTGCGGGTGGCGGCCTTGATCAGCAGCAGGTGCTCGGCCACCAGGAAAGCCACCGTATCGATGTCTTTTTCCCGGTAGCCCAGGCGTCCGAGGATCGTACGGACGATCTCGGCGCCGCGCCGGGCATGATCGCCGCCGGTCTGCCCCTTGCCGATATCGTGGAGCAAGGCGGCCCACAGCAGCTGGCGGCGCTGGCGCAGGAGGCGGTACAGTTCACCGCAAAGCGGATCGTTGGATCGGTCGTCCTGGCTGCCGAAGCTTTTAAGGGTGCGCACCACCCGCAACGAATGACGATCGACCGGAAAGAGGTGATAGGCGTCGTATTGGATGCGATCCTGGATACTTTGCAGCTCGGGAATGAGGCGAAAGAGGATTCCGGTGCGCCGCATCTCGCTGAACACATTGAAATGGGGGGCGGGTTGCACCAGAATGCGCTCAAAGACCGCCAGATTCTCGGGGTCGGTGAGGGTCGAGTCGTCCACCAGGTGCAAAAATTCGCGTACCAGCCGCTTGGCTTCGGCCCCCAACGGCATGCGCAGGCGCGCCGAGGCCTCGAAGATGTCGAGCAGCAGCCCGGGCCGGGTCACGATCTCTTCCGGCGTACAAAACGCCAGACGGCCACCGTCCACCTCGATGCCGGCCGTGCCGGTGGGCGAGGCATCCCGGCGCCGCGGCCGGCGCATGGCGTATCCCTGTTCGTAGAGAAACATCAAATGCTTCTCTTTGATCAACTCCATCTGGGCGTGGAGCTGGCCCAGAAAGCGCTCCACCGGCTGCTGCCCTCCGCTGGCGGCGTACCCCATCTGGCGGGCCAGGCGCACCTGGTGTTCGAAATGGAGCTGATCGTTCTTACGGCCGGAAACATGGTGAAGCCGGTTGCGCACCCGCCATACGAAGCCGAGCGCCTCTTCGAAGGCGGTGTATTCATCGTGGGACAGATATCCGTAGTACTCCAGGTCACGGCGATGGTGAATGTCTGACTTGATGCGCGCGATCCACAGCATGGTGTGATAGTCGCGCAGGCCTCCCCGCCCCTCTTTGAGGTTCGGTTCAAGCAGATAGGACGAGTCACCGAAGCGCCTGTGGCGCGCCTGGTTGGTCTCGATGAGCCAGCGGATAATTTCCGCTCTTTTGGAGTGGATCACGGACTGGCGCAGTCTTTCCATAAGCTCGGTATAAAGCCGGCTCTGGCCGCAGATGAAACGTGCGTCGAGCAGCGAGGTGAGCACCTCGAAGTCCTGGCGGCTCATACGCAGGCATTCCTTGATGCTGCGGGTGGCATGGCCCACGTCCATGCCGGCGTCCCACAAGGGGTAGACGACCTCGCGGATCAATCCGTCGGTCTCTTTGGGAAGCTTGCTTTCGAAAAGCAGCATCAGATCGACGTCGCTTTGCATGCATTGTTCGCCCCGCCCGTAGCCACCCAGGGCGATAATGGCATAAGGATTGCGCACCAAACCGATGCGCGGGCCGACCATGCTGGCCTCGAAGCGCCGCCGGAAATAATCGTCCAGAAGCGCCGTCAACGATCCCAGGGGATCGGCCACCTCACCGCGCAAAATTCGGTTCACCAGGGCCTCTCGGGCAGCGAAAAGCACTGCGGCGGGGGGCAAATCCGGGTTATGGGCAATGGTTCGTTTGGTCTTCATGGGTCCTGTCTGTGTATCCAGTTTGTTCGAATTTAAAGCAATGGACGTGCCATCTCCCCACAATATGGGCATCAACTAATTATTCCAGGATCTTAACCCCAAATAAAGATGCCCACGCAGATCAGGGGATATATCCAAATATGTAATTATTTACCGAAAAAAAATACATTTTTGCAACCTCGTATCCGCCAACCGGAGCAGGCAGACCGGTCGCCGACATAGGATCGCCGCAGCATTTCTGCCTGTGAACGGCATCCGGTTCAGGCAAAAAAAGCAGGGTGGCTGCGACGGGATAAATCGGTTTTTGGCGGGCAGGTGCGGCAAGGACGGCGGAAACCGGCGGCTCTTGGGAAGTGGAATTACCCCATGATAAAAATGGGGCGGCCGCCTCAGGTAGCGTTCGCCCCGGCCGGGGATTCAGGCCCCGCCCCGGTCTTGATTTTCGGATTCGGACACCACCATGGCCGATTCGAGGCGGGGAATGTACTGTGCCACCCGCTCCTGGAAGCAGGCCATCTGGTCGGCGGCCAGCGGTTCGGCCGGCGGCGATTCGATCTTGCGGAAATTGACGGCAGCCCCATCGCGGTAAAATGCAAAATCAAGGTGGGGACCGGTCGCCAGGCCGGTCTGGCCCACGTAGCCGATGACCTCCCCGCGCTTGACGAAACGCCCTTTGCGCATTCCCTTGGCAAACCTTGACAAGTGGATGTAGCGGCTCTCGTAGCGGCTGCCGTGGCGCAGGCGGATGTACCGGCCGGCATTTTTGTCGTAGCCGGTAGACAGGACCTTGCCGTCGCCCACAGCCAGAATCGGCGTGCCCGCAGGCGCTGCGTAGTCGATTGCGTGGTGTTTGCGGTAAAGTTTGAGAATCGGATGAAAGCGGCGATCGGAAAATCCCGAACTGATGCGGGTATATTTGAGCGGCGCTTTGAGAAAAGTGCGCTGCAGGCTGCGCCCCGTTTCGTCGAAATACCCCTGGCGCGTAGCGGTTTCATGGTAAAAGGCGTTGTAGACGCTCCCCTCGTGCACCAACCGCGCCGCCTGGATACGGCCCGGCGCGGCCCGTTGGCCATCGACCAGGATGTCCTCATAGACCATATGGATCTCGTCACCCGGCTGCAGGTAAAAAAGATCCACCACCTGGCCGAACACATCGTCGAGTTGGACGATCAATTCCGGGCTGACGTCCTGGCTTTGCAAGGCGTCCCACAAAGATGAGGCCACCGTGGCGGCCACACTGCGCAGTTCGGTCTGAACCGGCTTTTGCCCGGCAACGACGGTGGGCGCCGCGGTCAGATCAAAAACCACGTAGTCGCGCAGGGAAGCCTCGTAAATGAAATAGCGCAGGCCGCCCGCTTCGTCCCTCATCAGACAATAAGGGTTGCCGGCCCGCATCCGGCGAAGGTTGAACACCCCCTTGCAGGCTCCGGCCGCCTCAAGAACGCGGCCATAGTCGACTCCAGCGCGTCTCAGAATGTCGGCCAGGGTTTCCCCCCGGGCAATTTTGCCGTATACCGGATCGAGCCCTTCCAGAGGAATCCCGTAAAGGGAGGCGGTCTCCTTTTCGGACCGGTCTTGCACAGCGGAATCTGCCGGCAGGTTGGAAGCCGGTACTTCGACCACCGCCGGTGCCGACTTTCCAGGATCGGCAGGAACGGGAAGCAGATGGATGGCGGCAAAAACGAGGAGACATGCCAGCAATAGAGGGCGCCACACAGGTGTCTTCATCGGCACATGGATTGATTTGGGGATTTACATCAACTGGCCCGGCCCGGGGTCGCTGCAATCTTGATATTCAGGCCGGGGGCGAATTGCTATCTTCCTATATCAAACCGGATGAGACTTCAAGTAGTTCTAGTCCCGCAAGGAGCCGGGAAGACCGGGGCGGACAACCGGAGCGGGGCTTTGCCGGCGGGATAACATACAACGGAAAAACAGGCGAAAGATGAAAACCATCGGTCTTTTAGGCGGCATGAGCTGGGAAAGCACAGTCGGGTACTACCGCGAGATCAACCAGGGCATCAAAGCCCGCTGCGGCGGGTTGCACTCGGCGCGCATCGTCCTGTACAGCGTCGATTTCGCGCCCATCGAAGAGATGCTGCGCGCCGGCAACTGGCAGGCCGTGACCGCGGCCCTGGCAGAAGGTGCCCGGCGCGTGGCGTCCGGAGGCGCGGATTTTCTGCTCATTTGCACCAACACCATGCACCGGGTGGCCGAGGCGGTAGCGCGTTCGGTGGAAATCCCGCTGCTGCATATCGCCGACGCCACGGCCGAAGCCCTGGTCAGGGATGGGATCAGAAAGGTCGGTCTTTTGGGAACGGCGGTCACCATGGAGCAGGACTTTTACAAGGGGCGGCTCGTCGAGCGCTACGGTTTGCAGGTCGTGGTGCCCGAGGCGGCGGACCGGCAACGGATCGACAGGATCATCTTCCAGGAGCTGTGCCTCGGGATCAGTAATTCAGCATCGCAAAGGGCCATGCTGGATATCGTGGACGGTCTCGGCGCCATGGGGGCCCAGGCCGTTATCCTCGGCTGCACCGAACTGGGTCTGCTCATCGGTCCTAAGGACACTGCCATGCCCCTTTACGACACTACCCTGATCCATGCCGCCGCAGCGGTGGCCCGGGCACTGGATTAACCCGGCCGCAATGCACCGCCCAACCACACCGGTTATGCGGGCAATGAAGGGGCCATCGTAAAGGTGGGCCGGCCGGCTGCCGGCCCACCTTATCAAACATACCTGTTCTGGAAGATCAGACGGCGCTCACCGTGATTTTGCGTGGCAGCGCCTTTTGTTGTTTGGGCAGCGTAAGATGCAGAATGCCGTCCCGGTGATTGGCCTCGATCCCTTCCTGATCGATGACCTCGGTCAGGGTAAATTGGCGAAAGAAGCGCCCGATTTCGAATTCCACCAGGATGTCGTTCTCCTCTGCCCCCTCGAAGGGCCTGACATCACCGGAAATGGTCAACACATCTTCGTGCAGGTCGATCTGAATGTCCTCCGGGGCCACCCCCGGCATATCGGCGGCCATCACGATGGCGGTATCCGTTTCGCAAATATCCACCGCCGGGATAAAAACCGGGCCGGTCTTGGTCTGCTCGGCCGGGGTCGCCAACTCCTGTTTTTCTCTTACCTGAATTTCTCTCGATTGGGTCATTGTTCATCCCTCCTTTAACGCCATGAATTATCTGACGCTGATCTGTCTCGGTTTGGCCGCCCCGGCCTTGGGCAGGGTGACGGTCAAAATCCCGTTGACCATTGCGGCCTCGACCTTTTCGGCATCGAAATCGCCCGGAAGATCGATGATGCGCGAAAACGATCCGGCTTCGCGCTCGCGGCGATGGTAGCGCACGTTTTCATCCTGGCCGATTTTTCGCTCGCCGGCGATGGTCAGGTTGCGTCCCACCACCTCGATGCCCAGCTGATCGGCATTCATCCCGGGCAATTCCGCGCGCACGTAAAAATTATCCGTGTCCTGGGTCAGGTTGATAGCCGGAAATACACCGGATGAAAGGCTGCGGCTCAAAGACTGCTCGCCGAAAACCCCTTCGCTGAGCCGATCGAGATAGCGGCGCACCAGGTCCAACCCTTCGAAAACGCCGCGGCTGCCGTAAGACATTGCGGGATAGATTCTGCGTTCAAGCATGATTCAACCTCCTTTTCTGATAACGGTCGTCGTTCAACGGCCATGGCTCACGCGCAATCCTTCCGTGTGGCCCCATCGTGAGCGTTTCGCTCACAGGGGCAACCGATCGAGATTGCCCTTTTACGATTCGGCCGGTTTGGATGACCGGCCCTTGCCGTAAGCTATGTGAAGCGGATTGATTGCACTGGTAAGGCACACATAATATCACCTCCGAAATTGCCCACCTGAAAAGGTGTTATGATGTGCATTCAAGCGGTTAACCTTTTTGAACGAAACGATAACTCCGGCCCAGGGAAAGTCAAGCGGGCATAATGGACAGGTTTGCACCATATTGGCAAGCGTTGACACGCCTGCCCACAAGTGGCAAACCGGTGCCAGGAAGAGCCAGGCCGTGCCTGGAGTAAATGCCAAACCCAACGTCTTGTTCCAACCGGCACGGGGCAGTGCCATAGAGGAAGACCTTGCCGCCTGGCAGGGGCCGGACACAAACGCGTTGTAATGAACGCTAACAAGATCGGCTGGAGTCATCCCATGTGCGACCGAAATCCGCAGCCTCCTTCCCATGGCCGCTGCCCGGGCAATACAAAGGGCCTGGCGGCAGCGCTCGTTTTGATCCTGTCCTTGGCCGCCTGCATGCAACACTATGGGGGTTTTGCCGTCGACAAGGCGGTCGGCGATGATTTTCGCAGCGGGATCATCCGATCGGAATATCAATATTTTTATGCCGGCAGGGACACCATGCCCTATGCCATTATGGCCATCGACCGTAAGTACAGCGTCCCTTCACGTTTATGGGTCCCGTTGGATCCGCAAACGGCGGTGCTCGGCAAAATGAGCCGCAACATCTACCAGGAGGTGCAAAAAGCCCCTTACGGCGCGTATATCAAAGCCCCTGATGGGAAGATTATCGGGCTCTGGTTCTCCAATGTCTTTGCCCGCAGTGTTCGCATGGATCCGCAGCAAGGCACGGTTGAGGTTTTGTTTGTCAATCCGGAAATCGACGATCGAGGGGATTGGTAAAAGAGGGTCGAAAAAATCGAGACCTCCAGCTACCCTTCAATCTTCGGTATCCTTTCAGCCGCGGTGTGAATCTCATCGATACGGTGGTTGTCTTCTTGGGGCTTCTTGGCTGCCAGCACGCAGTAGAACCCCGCTTCATCGGTGAAGCGTTCGATACTCAGCCCGGCTTTTTGGAACAGCGCGCGCACTTCGGTCTCATCCGGCAGGTGGTCGTGCATGACGGCCCGGCAGGATTCGTGGTGGCGGTTGATTTCCTCGGCCGAACCGAAATGGGCCACGACGAAGGTGCCTTGCGGTTTGAGAATGCGGGTCAGCGTGCCCAAGGCCATGGCCTTGTCGTGAAAATGCGGGAAGCAGGAAAAGCAGATCACCACGTCGCAGCAGGCCTCGTCAAGGGGGGCCTGCTCCGCATCGGAAACGATAAAATCGATGTTTTGCGCCTCATGAAAACGCCGGTTGTGGGCGATCATCTGCTGTGAGAAGTCCAGCTCGATGAGCTTTCCGGCGGCCTTGATGCGCTCTAGTATAAAGGGAATGAGCACGCCTGTGCCGCATCCGACGTCCAGGACCCGATCGCCGGGCTTGAGAGGCAGTATGGCAAACAGCCGATCGAAGTCCTTGGCGTGTTTGTCGTAACGGCCGGTCTCCGGGTCTTTGTACCAGGCGTCGAGCCACCTTTCGGCACTTTCATCAAAGAAGCACCTGCGGGCACGATAGATTTCATCCGGCGTCATTTCCATGCGCCTCCATCCTTTCCTTGAGTTTGGCCGAGCGGCGTTTGGGTGAGAACAGATAAGCGGCGGCGAAGATAACCGTCGCCATCAGGACCACCGAGGCACCGGACGGAAGATCGAAGAGGTACGAGACCACCAGGCCGAGGCAGCAGGCTCCAATCCCCGCAGCGGCCGAGATGATAAAAAAATGTTTGAGGTTGAAGGTCAACTGAAGGGCCGTGGCCCCGGGTTGTACGAGCAGCGCAAAAATCAGCAGCCCGCCCACCGTGGCCAGGTTTGAAGAGACGACGGCCCCGGTCAAAAGCAGCAGGGTATAGTAGATCATCCGTTGGGGCACCCCGCTGGCCGCCGCGAGCCTCCGGTTGAACAGCACCGACCGGATCTCCTTGAAAAAAGCGACGATGAAAACCACCAGGACCGCAGTGATCACTGCCAGAACCATCACATCGCTGTCGGACAGAGTCAGCAGGCTGCCCCACATGAGATTGAGCGCGCCGGCCTTGGTTCTGGTCAGAATGCCCATCCCGAGAAAGGCCAGTCCCATCAAAAAGGAGAATAAAATCCCCAGAACGTTCTCCGGAGCCATCTCGGTACGGTCGGTTAGCGGCCCCAGCATCCCGGCTACCAGCAGGCATAGGGCAAAACCGCTCAAAAAGGCGTTGACGTCCAGCAGCATCCCCAGCACGGCCCCGGCAAAGGCGGCATGAGACATGGACACCCCGATCAGCGGCATTCGCATCAGCACCACGAAAACCGACAACAGCGAGCAGCTCGCACCGCAAAGCAGGCAGGCCAAAGCGGCACGCTGAATGGGCGGGCAGGCAAAAAGATCCATCAGGGTCTCAACCATAGGAGACAAACCTCCTGCCGTTGCGTTCGAAGGTCTCCAGCGGGTAACGGAACAGCCGGCTGAGCACGGCCCCGGAAAGGGCCTCCTCGATTCTGCCATCGAAAACTTTTCGGCCGCGGTCCAGGAGCACGGCGCGGTGCATGGCGCGCGGCAGCATGTTGAAATCGTGGGTGACGAACAGAATCGACAACCCCTCGCGGCGGTGAATGGCGTCCACCAGGTTGAGCACCTCCTTTTGCACGGCGATGTCCAGGTTGGCCGTCGGTTCGTCCATCAGCAGCAGATCCGGCCGCTGGAGGATAGCGCGCGCCAGGGAAACCTTCTGCCGCTCGCCCCCGGAAAGTTGCCCCAGGGGTTGGTCGGCCAGATGGGCAACGCGCATCATCTCCATCAGTTCCAGGGCCCGGCGGCGGGTTTGCCGGTCCGGTGAGCGAAACAGCCCGATGCGGCCGATGGCGCCGGTCATCACCGCCTCGCCGGCCAGGATGGGAAAGGCCGGATCGATCTGAAACATCTGAGGAATGTAGCCGACCCGAAGCCGCAATGAACGCGACCGGTTCCAGGCCACCGGCCGGCCGAAGAGATCCAGCTCTCCGTGGAAGCGTTCGAACCCCGCGACGACGTTGAGCAGGGTGGTCTTGCCGGCGCCGTTGGGGCCTATGAGCCCCACCAGTTCGTTGGCCGATACGTTCAGGTCGATGGCGTCCAGCAGCAGCCGGTGGCCTTTGCGGACCGTAACTGCACTCAGCTTCAGGACGCCATCGCCCATGATCTGATCGCCTCTTTCAGCATCATTTTGCCGCCAGTGCTGCCAAGACAGCATCCACATTCGCCTCCAGAGTGGCAAGATAGCCTTCGGCCGAGGGGAAATTGGTCAGCACCAGATGCACCACCCCCAAGGCTTCGGCGATCCCTTTGCCGGCATCCGGACCGGACTGCAGGTTGTCCACCACCGCCACGGCCCGGTAGCGCCGGCCGGCCATGGTCAGCCGCACGATTTCACGCGCTGAGATGGCCTCCGGCCTGCCATAGGCCCCGGCGACGGAAAATCCCATCCATTCAAGGGGCTCCTTTTGCATCCGGGAAGCCAGCACGGCGCGGCCCTGGAGTCCGGCCTGCCTGATTTTTTCCAGAAGGGCGGCGGCCGCTGCGTTTATCCGGTCCATCGCCTCTTGCCGGCGGGCTGCGATGGCATCGCGGTCCCGGGGAAAACGGGCCGCCAGCTCCTCGGCCAGAAGATTCAAGCCGTCAACGTAGACATCCGGCCGCATCCAGTTGCGGCCCCCGGCATCGACGAGGAGCTGGGCCCCGCCGGAGGACGCCTTTTTCATGAACGGCATGCCGCGAAACGAAACGAGCAAGGCGGCCTTCTGGGTCTTTTGAACGTCCGAAAGCTTGATGTCATAGTGGCCGGGACATTGGTTCGGCGGCAAAATGGCCTCCACGCGGTACCTGTCCGGCGGCAGGAGCGCTTCGATAATCCCGGCCAAAATCGTATCCGATGTGACGATGGTGCGCGGCGCAGCGGCCGCCTGCCCCCATGAGACCCACAGGGAAACCACCGCGGCGGCCAGCACAAAGATTGCATCCCGAACAAAACACCTTGAACGATCGATCATCTTGTCCACCTTTGCAGTCCAGCGAAAAAACTGCGTCTCCGGCCTACCTGAACCTCAGACTGGCCCCGGCGAAAACCGTGGCGCCGGGCATCTCATAACCTTTGGCATATTCATAGTGCTCATCGAAGATGTTGTTGGCCGCCAGAAACAGTTCCGATCCCTTCAACTGCATCGGGGCATAGTCGAAGCTGTAAGCGATGCGGGCGTTGAACAGGGTAATGTCGCTGAGCTTGTCCGCTTCGGTCAGCTGGGCATAGTTGAGGGTGTTGCTGCGGCGCACCGTGCCCTGGTACAGATCCTGGAGGTGCTGCATGTCCAGGTAGAGCGATACGGTTTCGGTCACCTTCCAGTTGATGCCGGCCTGAAACTGAAACTCGGGAGTGTAGGGCATATAATCACATTCGACACCGTTGTTGCCGGTGGCTTCGGGATCCAGCCAGGTGCCAGAGGCGAAACACTCGATGCGGGCCGTCGGGCTCAGGGTACCGGAAACTTCCAGGCCTTGAATCTCATAGCGCCCCACCGGATCATTGAAGACCGCCGGCACCATGCCGTACATGTAAGCCTGGAAACGGTCCTTGCCCTTGTCCTTGAACGCCGTCACGCTCACCGAGGCCAGCTCCGGCCAGGTATGGGTCACTCCCACCTCGTAGTGATCGACCACCTCGGGCTTGATTTTCTGCCACCACGCGGCCGGATCGGTGATGGTCGAATTGGAGACCACCGCGTTCATCACCACCACTGCCGTCGGGTAGTTGACGCCCCGGGCGTAGCTGAAATTCAGGTCGGTGTTGGCGTAGCCGGCCACCAGCCCGGCCTGGGGCGAGGAGATGTCTTCAAACTCACTGTGGTTGTAATAGCGGAAACCGGCCGAGGGAATGAGGTGGAAACCCTCCGCCCGGCCGATGTACTGACTGGCCGCCGCATAGGGGGGAAAACAGGGTGGTCGACGGATAGTCCCAGCTCCGCTCGGCCAGACCGCCGTTGATCCCGGCCACGGCCAGGCCACTGTAAGTGTGCTGGGTGTTTTTCAACTCACTCCTGTCCAGATCCGCACCGACCAGCACTTCCCCACCCGGCCACAGGTGCAGCGTCTCCTTGCCCCGCAGCCCGTAGAGCGAAATCTCCTGACGGGACCAGAGCCCGCCGGTTCCTCCGGCGTACCGCTGGCCGCTGGTGAGCTCCTGGAGCAGGTCGAAATCGGTTTCGTTGAGGTAGGCCTTCAGATAACCGGCCACATGTTCGTAATGGTGGTTGATGGTGAGGGTGCTCAGAAAGGTCTCGGTGTCGTAGCGCTCAGCACCGGGCCATGAAACACCGTTGCTGGCCGTGGGAATGGAATCCGGCCGGGGGGCCACGGTCTGGCTGCCGACCCAGTTGGTCAGCAGGCGCACATTCCATGCGTCGTTGAGCTGATAGCCGGCGTTGGCATAGTAGTTTTGCTGCTGGGCGCGCGAGTGATCCTTATGGCCGTCCGTGGAAGCCCAGCTCTGGGAGACGTAATAATCAAAGCGGCCGCTTTTCATGCCCCCGGAAACACTCTCCCCGAAGGTACCGTAACTACCGCCGCTGAAATCAACGTCCCACTGCTGGCCTTCTTCGGTGAGGTACTTCGGCAGGATGTTCAGCGATGCATAACCGTTGCCGAACTCGGAGGGCTGCGGGCTCTTGAACACCTCTATCTCGCCGATGGTGGACAGCGCGATGCCGTCGCCGAGCACCTGGCCGAAAAGGGCCCCGTAGCGAGGCACCCCATCGAACTCGACGGCGAAATCGGAGCTGGGATGGCTGGCGCCCCGGCCTCGGATGTAAAGACTGTGGCTGGTCTGGCTGCCCATGAGGTTCTTGCTCTGAAACATCACCCCGGGCACGTTGCGCAGGGTGGACTGGAAATCGAGGTTGGTTTGCCGCTCGATCTGCTCCTCGGTCACCACGTTGTGCTGGGTCCCGTAGCGGCTGAGAACCGGCGTGACCGGGTTGCTGTAGGGCGCCTCCGTGACGATGACATCCTCCAGTACCGTGGCCTCTTTTTCCTCCTCACCCGCCGCTGCATTCATCGGAGAAAACAACAACACAACGGTGAAAAGAACCCCCCAGGCCGCCATCCGTCCCGCCGCCTGCAATCGACATCTTGCCTCTTTTGATCTGTCACCAGCGCAGTTCTTCATCTTCCATCTCCTCATCGTGGAACTATCCCGTTTTCATGCATCCCGGCAGATCCCTTTACCAGGGATGAAATCCCCCCCTGCCGGAGCCGGCCGATCCGGTCGCCGCAACAAAAAAAATGGCCAAGCAGACCCTCCCGGGACTTTCCCGTAAGAGCCTTCTTGGCCATTTTTTCCGAATATTTTTTGGGTCCGCCGGTGAACCGGCGCCTGCACTATTTCTCAGTGCATTAATCAGTTGATGCTAACTACACACCGGCCATAATCCTTGTCAAGGCATAAAATCCAGGATTCCAGCGACATCCGGAGCGTCACGCCAACCGAGGAGCACAACGGCATGCCTCGAAATCCTGTGGCACGATCATCGATCGCGATCGGTTGCCGGCGGAAAGCTCAGGCCGGGTTCGGCTCGCCGGCAAACACGGTCCCCCACACGGGCACCTGCCTCAAATCCGCCGGATCCATCTCCAGCGGATCGGCTTCCAGCACGCAAAAGTCGGCCCGCTTGCCGAACTCGATGCTCCCCACCTCGTCATCGCGATGTAGCTGGTAGGCGTGCTCAATGGTCATGGCCCCGCAGGGTGTCGGCCACCGTCATCCGCTGCCCGGCCCCCAGGACGGTCCCGCCGCTGGTCATACGCTGGACCGTGGCCCAGAGCCCGACCCAGGGAAGCTGGGGGGTGCCGGGTGGGTCGTTGTGAATCCCCCAGGATACCCCGAACCGTTGGGCCGTGGCGGTGGGCGTCATCTGTCCGGCCCGGTCCGGTCCCTGCAATACCAGATGATCATCGCCGTAGTAGTAGATCTGGGGAGTGAAGAACGAGACAGCCACCCCCAGAGCCGCGGCCCGGCGCAACTGGGCCGTGGTCATGTTGTAGGCGTGGTCCACCCGGTGGCGCATGTCCGGCCGAAAGCATCGTGCCTGAGCCTCGGCCACCGCGTCGAGCACGGCCTGGATGGCGGCCCGGCTGTTGGCGTGGGTCACGGTGGACAGGCCGGCACAGTGACAGGCGATGAGCATCTTTTTGAGTTGGTCCGGCGGGCACTGCCATCTCCCTTCGGGCGACCCGTCCCAGTACCCCGGCCATCCGATGGGAGCGGTGCGCGAGATGATCGAGCCATCCGCATAGAGCTTGACCGCCCCCAGGCGGAACTTGTCGCCCGGCGGCGGACGGTGGGCAGCGATGTGTTCCAGCACCGCCTCCATGGAGCCCAGATGCGCCAGCATCGGCAGGGCAAAAGGGCAGGCCGACGACCCGCAGGTGCACCGCGTCGTCGGCAAGCAGGTTGGCGAACAGGTCGATCGCCGCCGCCAGTCCGAAGCCTCCCAGGGCGGCCTCGCAGACGGTGGTATAACCGCCTGCGGTAAACAGCGGCAGGATGCGGCGCACCTTGGCTGCCGTGATGGCGGCCAGATCTGGAATGACCGGCAGCAGCGGCAGCAGCCCCCGGGCTTCGAGCAGGGTGCCGTTGGGACGCCCGTCGGCGTCGCACTCCACCCCCTGCGGGATCTTGCCCGGGCCGATGCCGGCTTTGTGCAGCAGATGGCTGTTGGCCCAGAAGCGGTGAAACACCAGGTTCGAGACCAGGATGGATCGCCGGGTCGAAATCCGGTCCAGGTCCGTGACGTGGAGAAAAGCGCCGGTCTTGTTCTCGTCATAGGCCGCCGCGTAGAGCAGTTCGCCCGGCGGCAGGATGTGGTCCAGCTCCGCCAGGCGTGCCAGGACGTCCTCTTTGCGCGGATAGACCGGGAAAAATCCGCCCTCGGGTCGGGGCCAGGGGATCTGGGCCACAAAATGGCCGCTGTAGATCAGGGCCTGGACCTCCAGGTGGGTGTGAGCGTCCACCAGCCCCGGGATGAGGATTTTACCGGTGAAGGTCGGATCCACCCGCACCGGCGTGAAAGGGGAGCGTTTGATCCACCCCACGAGATCTTCGGCGCGCCCCACGCCCAGGATACGTCCCTGGCGCACCGCCACGGCGCTGGCGGCAGGGTCTTCCGGGTTCATGGTGATGATCTTGCGGGCCGGGTAGACTGTGGTCACATCGGGCATCGGCGGTTTCTCCTTGGCGGTATCGGATTCAACGCCGCTCTCGGATCTGGCGCGTAAGCGCCGGGACCACCTGAAACAGGTCGTCCACGATCCCGTAGTCGGCGTACTTGAAAATCGGGGCATCCGGGTCGCTGTTGACCGCCACGATGGTCTGGGCAGTGGAGATGCCGGCGACATGCTGCATGGCGCCGGAAATCCCGCAGGCCAGGTAGAGCTTGGGGGAGACGACCTTTCCGGTCTGCCCCACCTGGTCGCTCTGGGGCCGCCAGCCGAGGTCCACCGCGTTGCGCGAGGCCCCCACCGCCCCGCCCAAAAGGTCAGCCAGCGCTTCGAGGATACTGAAATCCGCACTGCCCATGCCACGCCCGCCGGACACGATAGTGTCCGCCTCGGTCAGGTCCATGCGCCCGGTGGCGTTCTCCTTTCGCTGGCGCACCGTCACCTGGGAGGCGGTCACCGCGACCGCGACCGTCTCGATCCGGCATTCGGTCGGCGCAGGGGACGATCTCCATGACGTTGGGCTGAATAGCGGCCATCTGGGGCGTGCCTTCGATCTCGACCGTGGCGATCACCTTGCCGCCGTAAAGCGCCCGGGTGGCCACCAGACGGCCGTCTTGGATGTCGAGCCGGGTGCAGCCCATGGCCAGCCCGGCCGACAGGGCCCGCCGCGACCCGGGCGGAAAGCTCCCGGCCCTGGCCGGCGGCGCCGAAAAGGACGATCCGCGGCCGGCGCTGGGCCACGACGGCGGCAACGACCTGAGCATATTCGCAAGGCGCGTATTCGGCAAGGACCGCATCGGCGGCGCACAGCACCGCACAGACCCCGTACTGCCCCAGTTGCTGGGCTGCGGCCTGCCCCGGCGTGCCGACCACAAGGGCCTCCAGCGGTTCGCCGAGCTTTTCGGCCAGGCGCTTGCCGGCGCAGGCCGCCTCGATGGATATCTTGCGCAATACGCCGTGATGCTGTTCTGTGACGACCAACACACCTTCGGTCATGATCTTGTCTCCTGCCTGCCGCCGGGCTGGCGGCGCTGATGCCGGTTCAAAGGACCCGGGCTTCTTCTTTCAGTAGACGCACCAATTCGGCCGCCTTGGCCACGGCCGTGGCACCGTCGATGATCCTCCCGCCGCCGCGGCTCGGCGGGTATTGAAGGGCACGGATCTTCACCCGTGCGCCGGTTGCGCCCACGGTGGCCCGATCGACGCCGATCTCTTCGAGGGTGCGCTCATCGATGGCCCGCTTGCGTGCCTTGATGATGGCCCGCATGTTCGGATAGCGTGGTTCGTTGAGCCCTTTCTGGGTCGTGATCAGGGCCGGCAGCTTGGTTTCGAGCACCAGGGTCCCCGCGTCGGTGGCCTGTTCGCAGCAGATGCGGCCGGCGGCGATCTCCTCTTTGATGACCGCAGCGATCATCGGAAGCTCCAGCATCTGGGCGACGAATGCCGGCACCTGGTAGCTGTCGTCGTCCACGGCCCGCTGCCCGGTGATGATCAGGTCAAAGGGGATGCCCTTGAGCGCGGCGGCCAGAATACGGGCCGTGGTATACGGGTCCACGGCCCCGCAAACCTCCGGTGCCGTCTCGTCGTCGATACGCATGACCTCGTCGACGCCCATGGCACAGGCCACCCGCAGCGATTCTTCGACCCGCTCGGGGCCGGCGCAAACGGCCGTCACCGTCACGTCGTCCAATCGCTCCTTGATCCGCAAGGCCTCTTCCAGGGCCATCTCGTCATAGGGGTTGAGCGACCACTTGACATCTTCCATCGCGATACCGACGCCGTCGTCGGCGATCTCCAACTGGATGCCGGTGTCGGTGACCTGCTTGATCAAAACGATGATGTTCAGCACAAATCGTCTCCTGTCATCTGATAGCACGGCATGGTTATTACATCTTTGTCCGCTGGTTGAACGGGTCGTAGACCGAACGCCGGTGGACCGCGGCCGGCACCATCTGTCCTTCTACCAGGACCTCGTAGCTCCCGGCCTCGATCCAGTCCGCATCGATCCCGCCGTCCCGGGTCAGGTATCCCATCCCCACCGCGCACCCCACCTTGAACCCGTAAGCCCCTGAAGTGAGCGTGCCGGCAAAGAGGCCGTCGCGGTAGATCGGCTCGTTGCCGTAAAGCAACGGCTCGGGGTCGTCGAGGGAGAACATCACCAACCGGCGCGACACCCCTGCTTGTTTCTGGGCTGCCAGGGCCGCCTTGCCGATGAAATCGGGCTTGTCGAGCTTCACCCCGAAGCCGAGGCCGGCCTCATAGGGCGTGTCGTCCGGCGTGATGTCCGATTCCCAGTGGCGGTAGCCGGTCTCCAGGCGCAGCGAGTTGACCGCCTGCATGCCCACCAGGTGCAGGTCAAGGGCCTTGCCAGCATCCATGAGGGCGTCGAACAGCGGCAGGCAGAAATTGGTGGGGATGTACAGCTCCCACCCCAGTTCACCCACGTAGGACATGCGCACCGCCAGGGGACGGGCGTAGGCCAAGTCGATCTCGCGGGCCGTGGCGTAGGCAAAGGCCGCGTTGGAAAGATCCGTGTCGGTGAGGTTCTGGAGCAGGTCGCGGGACTTGGGTCCCATCACCGCCAGCATGGCGTAGCCGTGGGTGACATCGGTGACGGTGCACTGATCGTCCGGCCCGATGCGCCGCTGGATGTAGTCGAAGTCGCGTACCACCGTGCCGGCGGCGGTCACGATGAAAAAGCGGTCCGGCGCCAGGCAGGTGACCGTGATGTCCGACTCGAACCCGCCGCGCGCGTTGCACACCGGGGTGTAGACCACCGCCCCCGGTACGGCCGAAATATCGTTGGCGCAAAGATGCTGCAGCACCCGGTGCGCATCGCGTCCCTGAACAAGAAGCTTGCCCATGGAGGTCAGGTCGTACAACCCCCACCCCGTCGCGCACTGCCAGGTGTTCGACCCTCTGGTGTCCGAACCAGTTGGCCCGGCCCCAGCTATACTTGTAAACGGCCTCTGTGCCCGCGAGAGCGAACCAGTCGGCCCGCTCCCAGCCGGCGAGCATGGAAAAGCAGGCCCCATGCTCCTTGAGCCGGTCGTGCAGGGGCGAGCAGATCACCGGGCGGGCCGTGGCGCGCTGGCGGTTGGGATAGTGCTGCTCGTAGAGGATCCCCACCGATTCGACGATCCGGTCGTGCAGATAGCGCCCGTTCTGTTGCCAGGAGAAGTAACGCCGCACGTCCACCGGCCAGAGCTGTTCTTCCGGGTAGCCCTGGTCGATCCACTGGGCGATGGCGCGGCCGGCGCCGGCGGCCCCGGCGATGCCCACCGAGTTCATGCCGCAGGCCACGAAGAAATTGGCCACCAGCGGCGCTTCGCCCAGCATGAAGGCGTTGTCCGCGGTGAAGCTCTCCGCGCAGACCTCGAGATGCCGGATCTGGGCCGTCTCCAGGTCCGGAAAGCGCTCGAAACCGCATTCCATGAACGGTTCGAACTGGGCCCAGTCCTCGGCCAACTCGGTGAACTTCCAGATTTCCGGGATCCCTTTCATCCCGTAGGGTTTGGCGACCTTCTCGAACCCGCCGAAGAGGATTCCGCCGGATTCTTCCTTGAAGTAGGTGCGCCCGTCGAAGTCGCGCACCGTGGGAAAATGCTTGTTCAGACCCGTGATGGGCACGGTGACCGCATGCATGTGTTCGGCGGCGTGCAACGGCAGGCTCACCCCGATGCGCCGGCCGATGGCGCGGCTCCACATCCCGGCGCAGCAAACCACGGTCTCGCAGTTGATGGCCCCCTGGGCGGTGCGCACGCCGCAGGCCCGGCCGTTTTTCACAACAACATCCAGGACCGGGCAGTTTTCCACGATTTTGGCCCCGCGGTTGCGGGCCCCCTTGGCCAAAGACTGGGTGGTGCCGACCGGATCTACCTGCCCGTCGCCGGGCAGGTAGAAGGCCGCTACCAGCCCCTTGGTGCTCATCCCGGGCACCATGGCGGCTGCTTCGGCCAGCGAAATTTCATCCATCTCGACCCCGAAGGCCTTGGCCATGGCCGCACCGCGCAGCCATTCGCGGCGCCGGTCATCGGTCTGGCAGACCCCGAGGGCGCCGGTGCGCACGAACCCGGTTTCCACCCCGGTCTCCTGGCCGAGGGTGGCGTACAGCTCAGTGGCATAGCGCGCCAGGTTGGTCATCTCCCGGTTCTGGCGCAACTGGGCCAGCAGCCCGGCCGCGGCCCAGGTCGTCCCCGAGGCCAGTTCCTTGCGTTCCAGAAGCACCACGTCGGTGTACCCCTGCCGGGATAAATGATAGGCGGCCGAACAGCCCACGATGCCACCGCCGATGATGACGATCCGCGCATGGGAAGGAATAGAAAGAGACATGCCAGGGCTCCGTCTTGGTTTGGGTTGCCGATAGACTCTCTGACACCGAAGCTCTGGCAAAGGACGTGCCAGTACCGGCCAAAGGCGCGGCCATGGACACCAACTCATCGGGATAGCAGGAAAATCGTGTGAACCACCGGGCTTCTCAAGCAGCACGAGGCAAGATCGGACTGATCCATATCTGCGTCACGGCAGGGAAAAACGGCCGCAAATGAATCAGACTGATCGGGGGCAGGCTCCGGCTGAGCAGCACCGGCTTCAGGAAAACCGTGACGCGGTTTGTCCGAAGGTCTTCAGGGATCGACGATCATGGCGGGTTTTTTCTGCTTGAGCTTGCGCGACAAGGTGGCTTGGCTCAGCCCCAGGGATTTGGCCGCCTGGCGTTGACTGCCGTACCGGTTGACCGCTTCTTCGATGAGCCGGACCTCGAAGACGGCCACCGCCTCCTGGAAATCGCTGCCCTCTGGTCCGGATCCGGCCGTCCCGGGCATGCCGGCCCGGATCATGGCCGGAAGATCGCGGGCCTGGATCTGGTCTCCTTCGGTCATGGTCACCAGACGCTTGATGAGATTTTCCAGCTCGCGGACATTGCCGGGGAACCGGTATTCGGCCAGAATCGCCATGGCGTTCTTGGAAAGGACCTTGCGGGTAGAAAACTCCTGGTTGAAGCGTTCGAGAAAAAATTCGGCCAGAGGCAGGATCTCCTCTTTGCGCTCGGCCAGAGCGGGGATGTGAATCGGCACGACATTCAACCGGAAGAAAAGATCCTCCCGGAACGCCCCGCTGGCCACCATCTCTTCGAGATTGCGGTTGGTGGCGGCGATGATGCGCACGTCCAGGGGGACCGGACGGACCCCGCCGACCCGGTAAAATTCTTTTTTTTCGATGAACTTGAGCAGCTTGACCTGCAACGGGAGGGGGATTTCTCCGACCTCGTCAAGAAGCAGGGTCCCTTTGTCGGCCG
Organism: Desulfobacterales bacterium; assembly: GCA_963668645.2. Classification (GTDB taxonomy): domain Bacteria; phylum Desulfobacterota; class Desulfobacteria; order Desulfobacterales; family UBA2174; genus UBA2174. The sequence continues at coordinate 129,066 of CAXXWC010000008.1, read as the reverse complement.
CCTCGACCATTCCGGGCTTGCCTCTGGGCGCGGCCCCGGTAAAGGCCCCTTTTTCGTAGCCGAAAAGCTCGGACTCCAACAGGTTGGGGGAAATGGCCCCGCAGTTGATGTCCACGAAACGGCCGCAACGACGCTCGGAGAGCCGGTGAATCAGTCCGGCGATCTCGGTCTTGCCCACCCCGGAGGCACCGGTGAGCACCAGGGGGATATCGAACTTGGCCGCCCGGATGGCGGTTTGCAGCACCACCGCCATTTGCGGGCTGCGTACCACGAGGCCCTCCAGTTCGGAGGCCACGTCCTCGGCCTGGGAAAAGTGGCAGCGGATCGGGCCGGCCGCCGGGGCTTCGGTCTCCAGGGCGGCGAGGGTCCGATTGAGCGACGAGACGTCCCGGTCGTTGACCAGCACGAAACGGATGGCGCCGTGGCTGTCGAAAACCGGCACCCCGGTAGTCAGAATTTTCCGATTGCTGCGGGCGCTTTGAATGATCGTGACCGCCCGCCGGCGTTCGAGTACCAGGGGGAACACGGAAGGGGCAAAGTACCCTTCGCGCACCAGGTCGAGCACGTTGTGCCCCAGAACTTCGCTTGCCGTAAAATCGAACATCTGTTCTGTGGCCCGGTTGACCATCACCACCTTTCCCTGGCCGTCGGTCACAAAAAGGCCGTCCCGTGAATGTTCGAGGATCGACCGGAAGATCAACCGGTAGTCTTCGGCGGCCAACGCCTGGTCGAGCTGAAAATCCAGAGCCATGGAGTTGTTTTCCTTTCAACTTAGGGCCGGGTTTGCGTTCTGGGTGCAATCGGGTGTTGACCGGCTGGCGAGTCCGTGTTCCTTTTTCTTTTTTACACCACCGCCCCTGTCGCGGCCACGGAAAAGAGACGATCAACGCTTCCCCATCAAGCCGAAACGTATTAGTCTGGAAAACGGAATGCCGGCATAAAAACCGAGAGTTGCGGAAGCACTAGTTCGAAAAAAGGAGAAATGATGGATTTTGCCATACCCCATGAACATCTGGAACTCCTTTTCCGGATCATCGTGGCGGCGGTGTTGGGGGCCATCCTCGGCTTGGAACGTGACATGCACGGCCGGCAGGCCGGTTTGCGCACCCATCTGCTAGTCAGTGCCGGATCGGCCCTGTTTTTCATCCTGTCCACGCATGTTGCGACCTTCGACGTCGTCGTGCCGGACGGATTCAGCAAGGTCACGGATCCGGGGCGGATCGCGGCCCAGGTTGTCACCGGCATCGGCTTTCTCGGAGCCGGCGTCATCCTCAAAGGGGGATTTACCGTCGTCGGCCTCACCACGGCGGCATGTCTGTGGATTTCCGCGGCCATCGGCATGGCGGCCGGGGCCGGCATGTATTTTGTCGCCGGCTGCACGACAGCCCTCTCCTTGTTCGCCCTTGTCTCCTTGCGCCGCTTTGAGGTGCTCTATCGCAAGGACATCTACCGGGACTTGCTGATCACGGTCCACAACGACGTGGACATCCATCAGGTCGCCGAGATGCTAAAGAGCAAACAGGTTATGGTCACGTCCATCGGCATAGACCGCAATTACGAAACCCTGACGACAACAGCCAGGATTTCCCTTCGCCTGTTTTGCAAGGGAAACGCGGACACCCTTCTGCCGGGCCTGATTCACAAGCTCGAACAGAGCCAGATTCCACTCAAAGCTCTGAAGTGGATACGCCCCTGACCGCAACAATTATCCGACCGCTTTTCCCCAGTGCCGTGGTCTGGCGCTGCCATTCACGCTAACGCGGGATACAATCCACCGATTTTCTATCTGATTTGACCAGGAGTTGCCTCGGCTTGAGATTATGAGTTGACAGGCCCGGTCGCGACGAAGTAAAGTCTTCTTATTGTGTATATGATGAATATTATTCTTCACGCCCTCACAGGAGGCCACCTTGGCTGAAAAAAACATCCTGCAGATGATCAAACAACGTCAGGGGGAATTTTCTCAGCAGCAGGCCAAAATCGCTACCTATATCCTGGATCATCATGCGCGAGCCGCCTTTCTCACCGCCACCCAGATGGCCAAAGAAATCGGGGTGAGCCAGCCGACGGTAATCCGCTTTTCCCAGTTCCTCGGCTTCGGTCAGTTCGCTGCATTCGCGGAGGCGCTTCAGGATCTGCTGAAAGCCGAACTGACTTCAACGGAACGACTGCGCCTGAGCCTGGGGGAAAGAGAAAACAGCGAAATCGTCGAATTCGACATTATCTCCAAGGAGATTCAAACACTTGACCACCTGGCCCACACATTCCCCCATCAGCAGTTCGACGATCTGGTCGCCCGGATCTGCGCATGCAGGCGTGTTTTCATCGTCGGCGCACGGGGGTCGGCCTCTCTGGCCCAGTACTTTGCCTACTTCCTCGGCAAAGTGAAAACCAACGTCACATCCATCACCTGCGGCGCCACCAGCGTTTATGACAAATTGCTCGGGCTGGGAAAGGATGACCTGATTATCGCCGTCGCCTTTCCCCGATACCCACGAGAAACTATTGATGTTGTCCGGTTTTGCCGAAAATCCGAAGCGACGGTATTCGGCATCACGGACCGCATCGATTCCCCCCTGGCCAAATTGGCCGGCACGACCCTGGTGATCCCCATCACCTTCAGCACGATCTTCGATTCCTACGGTTCGGCATTCTGCTTGTTTAACATGGTGGTGAAACGTGTGGGGACGAACAACCGGAAAGAGTCCGAGGAGCTTTCACGCCAGTTCGAGAAGCTGGTCCGGGAAATCGGAATTTTTCTGTAACCCATAGACTTCTGTATCAGGACAAGTGAATGAAACAATCCGACCTGGATAGCAACCGCTGCTTTGACAAAAATCGCATGTCGAAGCTAATCGAGGCTTTTGCGGCCATCGGACACGACCCATCCGGCGGGGTTACCCGGCTGGCTTTCAGCAATGAAGACCGCGAGGCCCGCGAGACCTGTGTAAAAATTCTCCAAGATGAGTTCAACCTGCAGATCCGCTCCGATCCGCTCGGCAACATCTTCGCCCGCCGGGAAGGCCGGCATCCCGACTGGCCGGTAATCATGACCGGGTCCCATCTGGACTCGGTGCGCAATGGCGGAAAATTCGACGGTCCGGCCGGCGTCTTCAGCTCACTGGAGGCTTTCCGCGCGCTGGATCTGCTTGGCATCGAGACCGAACACCCGTTCGAACTTTGTGTGCTGGCCTCCGAGGAGCCGAACACCTTTGGGATTTCCACTTTCGGCAGCCGGGGCATGGCCGGCATCCTGAAAAAAGCCGATGTGGAATCGCTGCGCGACGATGCCGGCAACGATCTGCCCAGCGCCCTGAAAAACATCGGCGGCGATCTTGACCGGATGGCGGAAGCAGTTCGGCGCGAAGGTGAGATCAAGTATTTCGTCGAGCTTCATATCGAGCAGCAACCGTACCTGGAACGGGAAAAGAAGGATATCGGCATCGTCGAGGGGGTTACCGGCATCTACCGTGAAACGGTCACGGTGACCGGCATCGCCAGCCACTGCGGCACAACGCCCATGGCAGCGAGAAAAGACGCCCTTTGCGCCGCTTCGCAGATCATCCTGGGGCTTGAGGTGGCAGCCCGTGAAGAAGGCGACCAGGCCGTCGGCACCGTAGGCCACATCACCGTCTTTCCCAACTCCATTAACATCACTCCAGAGCAGGTCGTACTGGATCTGGAGGTGCGCAGCTTTTATCCGGAACGCATCGCCCGCATCATCGACAAGGTCGCCGGCTGCATCGATGGGGTGCGCGCCAGCCGGGGAGTCAGGATCGAACGCAAGGTGACCTACGACAGCAAGCCGATCCATTTCTCCCCTGTGGTGACCCGGGCCATCGCTGAATCATCCGACTGGCTCGGCTTGGCCACGTTGAACGAAGTCAGCATGGCCGGCCACGATGCCGCCCACGTCGGCCGCATCTGCAAGGCGGGGATGATTTTCATCCCATGCCGCAACGGCTTGAGCCATTGCCCTGAAGAATTCACCGATACTCAAAGCATTCTCAAAGGCGCCAAATGCCTTTTCAAGGCGCTTTTATTACTCGACCAGCAATAGGGAGGCTGACTGACCATGCAGGATCTTATCGAGAAAATGGAGCGGGATAATATCCGGTTTATCAACTTTCAATTCACAACCATTGACGGAAAAATCCGCCAGCTGATTCACCCGGCACGCAAGGTGGAAGCCCTGCTGACAGACGGCGTCGGCTTTGACGGATCCTCGTGCAGGTATGTTCCGGTCAACCAGAGCGACCTGACGTTGAAACCGGACCTGTCCACCTACCAGGTCCTGCCCTGGGGCAAGGAGGAAAACCGTACGGCACGATTCATCTGCGACGTGTTGGACGGATCCGGGAGCGCACCGTTTGAGGCCGACCCCAGGTGCCTGCTCAAAAAGATGGTGACCGAAATGAAATCCGAGTTCGGTCAGGAATGGGACTTTATGCTGGCGCCGGAGATCGAGTTCTTCCTGTTGGAAAAGGATGAAAATGGCCAGCATATCCCCAATGACCGGGCAACCTATTTCGATATTCCGCCTTACGATAAAGGGTGCGAATTTCGCAAGGACATCAGCCGAGCCCTCGATTCGGTGGGTATGATAACCGAAAAAAGCCACCACGAGGTGCCCAACGGCAAGCACGAAATCACCTTTGCCTACGGCGACTGCCTGCAGATCGCCGACCACACCATGACCTATCGCCAGGTGGTCAAGTACCTGGCCGCCCAAAGAGGGCTGATCGCCTCGTTCATGCCCAAGCCCTTCATCTGGACCTACGGCTGCGGTATGCATGTGCATCTGAACCTTAAAGACAGCACTTCAGGAGAAAACCTGTTTTACGACCGGAACCGGGACCAGAACCTGTCCGACATCGCCAGACAGTTTATCGCAGGGCTTTTGGTGCACGCACGGGGTCTGGCCGGTATCACCAATCCTTCGGTCAACTCCTACAAGCGGCTGGTCCCAGGCTGGGAGGCCCCGGTGTACATTTCCTGGGGTTTCGGCAACCGATCGAGCCTGCTTCGCATTCCAGCGGGCAATCCCAAGGCCATGAGGGTGGAAACGCGCAATCCGGATTCGAGCTGCAACCCGTACCTGGCCTACGCCGCCTTGCTGGCCGCCGGTCTTGACGGAGTCAGGAAAAAGCTCACGCCGCCAGATTTCATCAACGACAACATCTATGAGCTCACACCGAAAGAAAAGCAGGCGCGGGGCATCGAAAATCTTCCTGCCGATCTGAAGGAAGCCCTGGATGCGTTCGAAGCCGACGAAGTGCTGCGGGCCGCCTTCGGCGATACGTTTACACGGACATTCCTCGCCTTTAAACGCAAGGAAGTCGCCGAATTCACCACCACGGTACATCCGTGGGAGCTCGAAAAATATGTCGATGTCTGATCACCGTTGAATTTTAGGGCATGCGCCAGCCGGAGCGGCGGCCGTTTTCCACCATCGCTCCGGCCGGCGAGATGCATCCGCCCGGTTGCTGTTTCACGGTCGGCAGAGCAAGGAATGAACAGCACGGATCCTCCACACGCCACCTGTCGGCACAAGAATTCTATACTATGCGAAATTCTGGGAAAATCACCCTTACCACCGTCCTGATTGCCGCGTTGTTTCTCGCCACGGTCCCTGTGCTGCCGTTTTCCAGGCCGTATTTTTTCTACATGATGTTCTGGATCACCATGGCGAGCGCCTTCAACATCATTTACGGTTTTGTCGGATACCTGCCGTTCGGCTACGTGATGTTCTATGGCGTGGGAACCTATGTGACCGCCGTGCTGTGGAGCCGCCTGGGGATGCCGGTTCCCCTGGCCATCCTCTGCTCGGGCGCAGCGGGTGTCCTGCTGTCGCTGGTCTTTGCCCCGACCCTCCGACTCAAAGGCATCTACTTTGCCATCGTCAATTTTTCATCGGCCATGGTGCTGCGCATCGTTGTGGCCAACCTGCCCGAAGCATGGGCCGGGGGAAGCTTTGGCATCAGCATGTCAGGCGCTTACAAGCCGCTGATGAGCTACTACTTCATGCTGGCATTGACGGTAATCAGCGTACTGGTGGCGATGTGGCTGTCGCGATCGAGACTGGGAATCGCCCTGCGGTGTATCCGCGACGACGAAGCGGCTGCCGCCGTCATGGGCATCAACGTCTCTTTGAGCAGGCTCAAGGCATGGATGTTGTCGGCCGCGATACCGGCACTTGCCGGCGGTATCGAGGCATGGTTCACGGCCATCGTGGATCCAGACACCTCCTTCAACATGCTCACCACCGCCAAAGCCATTGTCTATGCCATGTTCGGGGGCTTGGGAACCATTATCGGCCCCATTTTCGGGGCTGCTTTCATGTACGGCCTGGATGATTTCATCTGGGGGAGATTTCCCCTGCTAAACCTGCTGGTTCTTGGTCTGGCCATTATCTTCCTGATTCTATTTCTGCCCCGGGGTGTGGTCGGAACTCTTGTACATCGCTGGCCCCGGCTCAGACAGACCATCGAGTAGCGCTCGCAGGAGAAGATTATGTCAGAACTGATTCTTATGGCAGTCGTTTCCGGGTTGCTGATGGGCATCATATACGGCCTTATCGGCATCGGGATGAACATACTATACGGCGTGATGCGGATCGTGAATTTTGCCCACGGCGAGTTCATGATGCTGGGCGCATACCTGGCGTTCACCCTGAACCGTCACTGGGGCCTTTCTTCACTTCAGGCCATCGTGATCATACTGCCGCTTTTCTTTCTGCTGGGGATGGTGTTGCATGGTCTTCTATATTCACGGATTCAGCAGGCCGAAGATCCAGAGGTCGCCTCCTTTTTGACCTTTTTCGGAGTCTCGCTGGTCATCACCTCCATAATCTTGCTGATTTGGAAGGCCGATCCAAGAAGTATCCCCCTGCCGTTCGAACGTGTGTCCATCTTTATCGGCCCGATATTTCTATCCACCGGCAGGCTGGCCAGCGCGTTGATCTGTATAGCCGCGATCGGAGTCATCAGCTACTTTCTCTATCGCACTTACACGGGCAAGGCCGTGCGTGCCATCATCGAAGACCGCAATGCAGTTTCCATTCTGGGCATCGACGTTCATCGGGTATCGTCGCTGGTGTTCGGTCTCGGGCTGGCCATTGTCGCCATCTCCGGCTGCCTGGTGACCATGAGCTTTCCGGCCATTACCCCGGTACTGGGACAGAGTTATACCAATATCGCCTTTCTCGTGATCGTACTCGGTGGTTTGGGGACCCCCCTGGGCGCTGTACTCGGCGGCCTGATTTACGGTTTGGCCGAGAGTCTCAGCGCCGTCTTTTTGCCGGTAGCCCTGTCTCCGGTGGTCGCCTTTGTCATCCTGATCGCCATGGTCATGGTGCGCCCCCAAGGAATTCTGGGAAAGGTATCAACGCGGGTCTAACACGATTCGAGAGACAAAATGGATGCTTTGCTATCAATCAAAAATATCGAGAAATCCTTCGGGGGCCTGAAGGCGCTGGACGACATCAGTCTGGCGGTGAAAGAAAACTCGATACTTGCGGTGATCGGGCCCAACGGCTCGGGAAAAACGACGTTTCTCAACTGCATCAACGGCATTTACGAACCGGAAAAGGGGGCAATTGCCTATCGCGGACGGCCTATCCAGGGCCGCAAACCCCACGAAATCGCCAGGCTCGGCATCGGCCGGACCTTTCAGGTGGCCAGGACTTTCAAGAAAATATCCGTTGTCGACAACATCCTGGCACCGGTACTGGGCTCCAAAACGAAAACATCCGTTCTTCGTGAAAAAGCCGTTGATCTGCTGGAAGGCGTCGGAATGGGACACTTGGCCGAGAGCCTCGGGGGAGAGCTTTCCGGCGGACAGCAGAAACTGCTCGAACTGCTCCGGGCCTGGATCGCCGATTTCGACCTGATTTTGCTGGATGAGCCGTTTGCCGGAGTCCATCCAGAGCTCAAGGAGCTGTTTTACGATCAAATCCGTGAGCTTCAGCGTCGCGGTAAAACCTTCGTACTCATCAGCCATGACATGCAGTCGGTTTACACGCTCTCGGATGAAATTTTCGTTTTTGATCTTGGCAAAATCATTGCCAAAGGTGGAGAGCAGGAGATCAAAAACGACGAGCGGGTGATCGAAGCCTACCTGGGAAATTGACCATGACCATCATTCAAGCGGCAAACCTGACCGTTTCCTATTATGGAGACATCAACATCTTAAAGGACGTCTCGTTCGAAGCCGCGAGGGGAAAGGTGACGACCATCATCGGCCCGAACGGCGCCGGCAAATCGACCTTGCTCAAGACTCTTTACGGACTGCTCAAACCGAAAACCGGAACGGTCTGCTTTCACGGCAAGCCCGTTACCGGCCTCAAGGTGCACGAATTTATCCGCAAGGGCATCGCATACGTGCCCCAGCTGCGCAGCATATTTCCGGATCTGACCGTCCGGGAAAACCTCGAGTTGGGAACCTGGATCTTCAAAAAGGATAAAAAGCGCGTCGAGCGCGCCATTGACGAAGTTTGCCAGCGGTTTCCGGTTCTCGGAGAAAAACGGAACATCAGCGCAGGGCTTTTAAGCGGCGGCCAGCAAAAGATCCTGGAGATCGGCCGCTCGCTGCTGACCCGCCCCCAGGTGTGCCTTCTTGACGAACCCACGGCGACCCTGGCGCCGCGTATCGCCAAACAGATCTATCAGACGCTGCTCGATCTCAAGTCGGAAAACATCTCCATCGTGATGGTAGATCAGCGGGTGCGCCAGGCCTTTGAAATTTCTGACCATCTTTATGTTCTGGAGCTCGGTAAAAACAAGGTCGATGGAAGCCGGCAGGACTTTGAAGGCAGCCTCAAGGAAGTGATCAAAAGTTGGCTGAACTGATTCGTCACACGATCATGGATCGTCATACCTAAAACAAGGAGGAGGAGGACAAATGATGAGGAAACTGATTGTTCTGATGGGCGTTTTGGCACTTGTCCTGGCAGGACCCCTGGCCGGCATGGCCGGGGCAAAAGACGCAATCAAGATCGGACTGACCATTTCGACGACAGGAAAATACACCTTCGCATCCTCCCAGGGATTCAAGGGAGTCACTATCTGGGCCGATCAAATCAATGCGAACGGTGGTTTGATGATCGGCGGCAAGAAAGTTCCGGTAAAGCTGGTCTACTACGATGATCGTAGCGACAAGGAAACCGTGGTCAAACTTTATGAAAAACTGATCAACGAGGATAAGGTCGACGTCTGCTTCGCTCCCTTCGGCTCAACGCTGACCGGCGCAGCAGCGGCCATCACCGAGAAGTACGGCAAAATGCTGGTCATCTGGTCAGCGGCATCGGACAGCATCTACGAGCAGGGGTACAAAACCATCGTTTCGGCCACCGAGGCGCCGGTATCGCTCATGCCCAAGCCCGAAGTCGATCACATGACCAAATTGGGCATCAAGAAGCTGGCGGTCGTTTATGTAGACGAGCCCTTCCCCGCCGGCATGGCAAAGCACGCCAAACGCCTGGCAGAGGCAAACGGTATCCAAGTGGTGACCTACGAAAAGTACTCCCCGGGCACCAAAGATTTCACCATCCTACTGCAAAAAGTCCGGGCAAGCGGTGCGGACGGCTTTTATGCTTCTGCCTACATGGACGATCAAAAGATCATGATCCGGCAGATGAAGGAAGCCAACCTGGCCTTTCCCTACACCTACATGGTCTATTCAGGCATGCCGCAGTGGGGAGACCTTGGAGACGACGGTCTGTATATCTTCGGGCACACCCTCTATCATGAAAATTTGAACTGGAAGGTCACCGCCGGCATGTCCCGCGCCGAGTTCGAAAAGGTGTTCGATAAGCAGTTCCCCAATGCGGAAAATCCCCCGGACTTCCAGACCTCCCTTTCCTATGGCGCCGGCGTGCTGCTTGGACTGTTCATTGAAAAGTCGGGCTCCCTGGAGGGTGCAGCGCTGAAAAAGGCCGCTTTGGACCTTTCGAGCAAAGTAACGGTTATGACCGGGCCCTATCAGATCGATGATGCCGGCAAACAGTTGCTCATGCCTTTCATCGTCACCCAGGTTCAGAAAAAGGACGGCAAGCAGCGCCTCGTTCTGTTATTTCCGGAGGACGTGGCCACCGGCAAGATCGTCTATCCCATTCCGGCCTGGAAGGACCGATAGGAAACCCGGAAACATCCGTAACAAAGCGTACGCCCTTTGATGTGCGCCGCAGGCAATCGCCGCGGGCGCATCAAGGGCGTTAGGCCCCGGTCAAAATGGCTGCGATCCACCCGTTTGCAGCAGCCTCTGAATTTTCGTTATAGAACTGACACCCAACGCAGAGAAAACAGGTAGCGAGCATGGACAAGGACTCCCGCACCGCTTACGCCATGGCCGACCTCACAGGTCAGATCGTCTACGATACCCTTCCCGCAGAGGTGATACAAAAAGCACGGCTACTGATTGCCGATTCCGTCGCTTGCATGATCGGCGGTACCCGGCCGATCCAGGGCAGTAAAATGGTAAACATTTTCAGTGCCATGGGAGGTGTCGACGAAGTCGGCATCTGCGGTACACGAAACCGGATGCCGCTTCTTAATGCCGTGTACGTCAATTCCTATCTGGCAACGACGCTGGACCTTGACGACACCTATGACGGCCACCCCGGGTCAACGGTGGTGCCGGTTGCACTCAGCATGGGAGAAGCGGGGAACATCGATGGACGCAAACTGATCGAGGCGGTTGTTGCCGGCTATGAAATCGGTATCCGGGTGTCCAATGGCATCAAGCCGACCCCGGAGCGGACCAAACGGGTCCGCGGCATCAATACCTGGCAGATCTTCTGCGCCGCCGCCGTGGCGGCCAAGTTGACGAAACTGGACCGGGAGCAAACCGCCCACTGCTATGGGCATGCCGCCCTGCATGCCTCGGTTCCGTCCCTGCGAAAATGGGGCTTTATCGACGGCCAGATCCAGTGGCTGAAAAACAATTTCGGTTATACGTCCTACGGTGGCGTGCTGTCGGCCATTCTCGCCCGTGAAGGTTTTCTGGCCGACACCACCATCTTCGACGGCGAAGACGGTTTCTGGATCATGGCCTCGTCGGATCGTTGCGACTACGACGCCATGCGCGCACCGCTCAACGCGCACTTCACCCTCAAGGTCCACACCAAACCGTATCCGGCCTGCCGCCACATCCACCCGACGCTTGATGCGATTTGCGCTATCGTCGCCGAGCACCGTCCTCAGCCGCAGAATATCGAATCGATCCTCGTGGAAACATTCTACGAGGTGGTCCAAGACTATACCGCGCTTCCCACCCTGCCTTTCGACGTGGTTTTCAGCGCGCCTTTCCTGGTGGCGCTGGCCGTTCACGGCATCCAACCGGGACCGCAGTGGCTCGAACCAGAGCGCATCTGCGACCCGTCCCTACTCGGCACGGCCCAAAAAGTCGCTTTCGCCGAATGGGATGAAGCCAACAGGCTCTATCCCCAGGTCAACCGGGAATTGATGTCCAAGGTAACGGTGAAGGAAAAATCGGGCAAAACCCACCACAGGACGGTACGAATCCCCAAAGGGGATCCGCGAAATCCCATGAGCGTTGAAGAGGAGGCCGCGAAATTCGATGCGCTGGCAGGCCCCGTGATCGGCGGCACCCGGGCTGCACGCCTTTTTCGGATGATTGTGGAGGATCTCGATTCCATGGAAAACATCGGCGAGATGACCGCTTTGATGGTGGCTTGAAAAAGACAAGTAATCCGCGGTCAGGCAACGCCTAAGAACTAACCGTTTGCAGGCATCTTCACGCCTTGAAGGGAACACTTGCCGTGGTGTCGCGCAGTTTTACGGGCGGGTCGACCGTAACAGGTCGTAAAGCGCTTCGGACTGGGCGACGAAGGCTTCAGAGCGTTTTCGTCCGGCCTCGATGATTCGCAGACCTTCGCCGTGGCGGCCGTTGTCGTAGCAGACCACGGCCAAATCAAAATACGGGTCGGTGAAGTCGTCCGGTGCCGCTTCGATAGACTGTTTCAGAAAAGAAATCCCCTTTTCGAGGTAGCCCAGCTTTACGAGGCAATTCCCCATCCCTTTCAACGCGTAGGCTCCTGCTGGCGCGACGGCCAATGACCGCCGGTTAAAATCGAGGGCGGTATCGTAATTTTCCATCTGGAAATGGAGAAAACCAAGATAGTTCAAGGCCTCGATATCCTCGGGCCAAAGCTCCAGGGCCCTGGCAAAACACGCTTCGGCAAACTGGTATTCGCCGCTGCGGCAATAGCCCGCCCCCTTGTCCACAAGCACGAAACGATCGCCGATGGCGCTCACCTCATCGGCCACCTCCCGGACGGCCATGTAGAATGAACAGTATCTGTTTTCATACAGGGATTTGCTCATCGTGATCTTGAGGTTGGTACACCCGCCGAGACACCAGGCCCCATACTGGCATTGGCGGCAGAAACCGGCCAGATCGTTTTTGCTCAAAGACCGATTCCAGGCAAAGGCCCCCTCCTGACGCCACAGTTCAGGCAGAGGGATATCACGCACATTCGCCTCGATATATGAATCGTCACGGATCGAGGTGCAACCGGTGATGTCTCCGTTGCAGCGTATCCCGAAAGCGTTCTTGCCGGCCGGACAGCCGTTGAAAAAACCGCTGTAACCTGGATCCGGTGAATGCATGCGCCGGATTTCCACCTCTTTGGTGTTGTAGTAACCGACGCAATCGGCAAGATAAACCTTGATCTTTTTTTCCATGTTGGTGGCATGAGCGAAATCGATGATCGTGTCGATCTGCCGCGGGGATATGAGCAGCTGCGTGTTTTCAAGAAGGTTTCCCATGGCCACGGCGATCTGCATCTGCCAGGATTCCACCTTCAGCTCGACCAACAGGTCCCGCAGGCGGGGCAGTTCGCCGATGTTTTCCTTATTGATGGCGGTGACCACCGATGAAGACATCCCTTTGCGGCGCATCAGGTCGAGGGCTTTGGTCGTCCTTTCAAAGGAGCCTTTCTTTCTGACCCAATCGTGTCCGCTTTTCATTCCATCTAGACTCACGGCGATATTGGAAACCCCCGCCGCCAAGGCGCTATCGATGATATCCTCGTCGATGTACCAGCCGTTACTGATCACCACCGGAATGACATTGTTTTCACGCAACCGCTTGGCGATACGATGCCAGTCCTTTCTGACGAAAGGTTCACCCCCCGAAAGGGTCAGATAGCGAAGTCCCATTTTGCCGATGTCATCGCAAAGTGACAACGCCTCTTCCGTGGTCAACTCATCGGGCAGAAAGGTGTTACACCCGGACCCGCAATGTTTGCATCGCATGTTGCAGGCGAAGGTGATTTCCCAAACTGCCGTTACCGGATGATATTCGACCGCGGGCGGTTTTTGCCGGCCCTTTGGGGAGGAACCTTCATGCGGCATATGGTCATTTCTCACTTTTCCGCCTCTTCTTTCAGGGATATTGTTTCCGTATCCCCTTCGATGGATCTGTTGCCGGACCACTGTATCGGACGCTAATCTTTCAGGCTAGCACATGGCCCACCGTACTTGACAATGACATAGGGCGGTTTGCACGGCGCACCGTAGCGAAGGCCGATATACTCCTTGTTTCCGAAATCGACGCTATCCAACAGGGCGCACGGCGCACCGTAAAAAACATGAATACCGCCGCCGCCATGCTCGTTGCATGGACCGCCGTATTTCAGAACCACATGGGCCTCCCCGCGCTCGACGTTTTCGACAAGCCGGTGATAGTCCTGCAGTTCCTGTATCTTGACGAATTCGGCCATTTTCCCCCTCCTTTCATCACGTTTAAGAGGATACGGAAACAGTCTGCATGCCATGCGCCGCAAATGGCGTGCCATCTGCCGGACTCTGGGCGAACACGCATCAGGTTGTCCGGCGAGACGCCGCTGAATTCGAAAATTCCGCCACGACATGTTGTGGTCAAGTTTTCGAAGGAATTTTATTAATTATTCAGTATATGGATATATGAAAGCATTAGCACAAAACAACGACACTGTCAAACCGCTGGCAATTCTCCGCATGTCCATCCTGCCATGTACTTGCTCAACTACGGATTCCCCATCCCATGCACATGTTGCTGCCCTCATCGCAACCGGCGTGACGGTTTTTTTTCTGAAAACGCCTGCGATCGTCCACGGTTTATGGTTCAGAAAAAGAATTCATTTATACAGTCTGCGTTCAGCACACCCCTACCACTTCGCCGAAGGGCGGCACTGCGCCATCTTTAACCCCAACGGCCACAGCACCGGATACGGCGGTTTGTCAGGATGACAGGCCGCTTACCTCGAAGTTCAGGTGTACAAAGAGGTTGGTCAGGGCCGAAAACATGCGGCAAGGTAGGATCAGGATGAACGATGCCCTTGGCACAGGCAATCACCAGCCGCTGTTTTTCACCGCCCGACAGCGATTCAGGTGCCGTCCTGCCGGCCCGAAGCGGTTAAGACTGTACTCGTTAAAAAAATGTTGGGGCCTGGGGGCCTCTGGTGGCGGAGAACTATACCGAACCCAGCGACAATGCCATCAGGCAAACCTCGAAAGGCAGATGGGAAAAGCGCTTGGTGGCCGTTGCGACAAATCCCAGTCGCTCGTACCATCGTTTCAGTTCGTGCTGCGCGGCGATGATGCCGATGCCGATCCGGCCGGCTCCCTTTGACCTGGCCTCTTCGATGGCATGTAGCGCCAGTTGCCGGCCCAATCCCTGCCGCCGCTTTTGGGGCAGCACTGCCAGGCGCTCAAGATAGTAAAAATCGTCCCCGGCCTTTTCCACCCCGACGCACCCCACAGGAGCACCATCCTGCGACAGGATAAAATAATTCCACGCCCCGCGCGAAATCGGCCTCTATCCATGTTCCGATACAGTTGGATGGATGTTTGGGGCAGTTTTGCGCCGTAAGCCCAAAGCGTTCAGCCACATCGCGAAAGGCGGATCGTATCAACCCGGCCAGCCGCTCGGCATCGGCCTTTTCAGCGTCTCGAACCGTATTCGATTTTTCCATGTTTTCCATACCCCGGGGGTTTCATTTTACGAGGCAGGCCGGATTCATGTTCGCAGGGGATCGCGAGGCAGAACACCAACTTCACAACGGCCAGCCTCCTGGTGCCCTGTGGGCACGAAATCGGGCCAACTCCAGGCTATCGCAACCAATGCCCCCAGGCATCCCAATCCATGGGCCAGAGGAACCGGCCGAAAAGGCATAGTCTCGGGCCGGGCAAATAACGGAACCCCGAGTATCGTTTCAATAACAATCTTGACGCCGATAAAAGCGAGGATGACCAGCCATATCCATTTGTTCTTCTTCGATCCGCATAAACTGCTAAGTGAAAGGTATGTTACCGCTCCGGTAGCCAACCCGGAAAGTCCGCCAAATCGCGCTATTTCCGGGACCGCCAGGAAAAATATCATACTGGGAATAACGGCTGCAAAGCCGCATACGAGCCAAAAATAACGGAAACCGGCCGCTTCGATGGTTAAACCGGCGGCCCCAAAAACCACGGCATCCCAGATCATATGACTCGCTGAAAAATGAACCACGGGCGCGGTGAAAAGCCGCCACAATTCTCCTGCTAGGATCGCTTGTCGATCATACATCAAAAAAGATGAAATCCCGGGCCAGGCATAGGCGATTATCGAAACGCTGACGACAAATAAAGACAGCGAACGTATGGTGGGTTTTATCTTTTCCTGTTCAACCATAGCGCCGTCCCTCCAAGGATGAGCAGCGTCAGTGCATACCCTGCCCCCAAGCTGCCACCACCGGTGTAGCCGGCTTTATGCTCGATGGCATACGATTCCGGCATTTCTTTGATTTTGTTCTTGAAACGGTCAAGCTCGAGTTTAAGGTTTTTTGCCAGATCATCGGCGGCCACATGAAAACCATTCAGAGAGTCGGATCGCAACTGTTCTGATAAATTCACCAAGGTGGAAGACCCTTTAATATGACTTGTGCCAGGAGCGCGGAAAAGCATTTTTCTGCTGGAAATATCGTAAACCACAGCATCGATCATCGTGCTGGTGTCATTCTTTTCACCCTTAATCGTATAGGCGCCCACGATGGTCCAATACAGCAGGGACAACATCCCTTCATCAGTATGTTGCACTTGATCATAGGAGACAAGAACGATTACATCAACTCCGTACATCGTTTTTATTTGATCCAGGTTTGTAAAGCCGCCACCCTTTATCAGATAATCGGCAGGGATCGAATCGATGGCCTTGACGAATGGCAGCGTCCGAAATTCGGCAGAGATTCGTTCCATCAAGTCCATCTTTTCTTTTCCGCCCAGCCGATTTGTATCCTGCCTGCCGGCAGATTCCGGCACGAAGGCGATCCCGACATGAAGCGGCAGGGAAAGATGAGGAATAGCGGGCACCTCCGCCACCTCTTTTTCAGGGTATAGATACTCGACCACACTGCTGGCATATCTGCTCTGCCTGCTCCCATAAAACTCTGCGCAACCCATTATCAACAAGATAACGCAAAGCGTAATTGAGAGGTAAAACCTACTGAAACTCGTTGACATGGTCATCCCTCCTGTTTGCCGAATTTTTCTTCAACCAATTGTCCGGCAATCATTTTTCGCAGACGTACACCCATAGAAATCCTTGGCCGCCTTTTTCGATTATCCTCAGACCGCTGCGGGTCATCATGCCTTCGAGTATCCAGTCCAGAGTAGAAAACTCTTCCTTGATATGCTGTATGGTCTGTTCTGCGACTTCATCTCCGGCTTTTGCCTTCACTTCCTCAATCGCCGTTCTAAAAAAGGCATCATGATTATCTATGGCTGAGGGAAATACGACATCACGCAGATAGAGCCTGCCTCCCGGACGAAGTCCTCTAGCCAGGCCATCCATCGCCCGCGCCTTCCAGAAATCAGGCAAGTGGTGCAAGGCCAACTGAGTGACAATGCCATCCACGGGGCGATCCGGGCGGAAACCGGAAAGGAACCCGCCTTTTTCAAATCTTACGTTAGAGATTTGGCGTTGCTCTGCTTTGCGGCAAGCATATTCCAACATGACCGGCGAAACATCGGTGGCGTAAACAAATTCTACCTGGGAAGCAATCGCAAGAGCGCATTCACCGGTGCCGGTTCCGATCTCCCATACAGTAAAATCCGGCCCTACCGCCAAAGCCTTCGCAATCTCTTTGGCCTCTTTATCCACATCGCGCAATTTCTGCATATACCGGTCATAGGCACGAACTTCTTTCTCATCGCGATAGTCCGTGCCGACTTGAACGGATTCATCATATTGCCATGGATGGGGCATGGACGCCTTCCCTGGTGAAGATTCAAATCAAATATTCAAAATGATGAGAATAATTGCCGTGCTTATGGCAGTGCGGTAAAAAACCGTCCCCAGCGCGGCCGATAATAGCTGTTGATGTCGAGTGACATTACAATATATTTGGCCTGCCCGAGAATAAGGCTTCGGTCAACAAACCCGAAATATCGAGAATCAGCGCTGTTATCACGATTGTCACCCATCATGAAATATTTACCCTCAGGAACTTTCACCGGCCCAAAGGATCGCATCGCGCGACGCAGGGGAATGAACATGACCGGATGTTGTGTGCCAAACAGATTTTCAATACATTCATATGTGGGCGACAAATTCTTGACTGTCAGGCTTTCATCGTTCAATTGGCTGATAGGTTCATATTCCACCCGATCACCATTGATGATAAGCTGGTCATTTCTCATTTCAACCCTGTCCCCCGGAACGCCGACTATTCTTTTTATAAGCCGTGTACCGTCTGCAGGGGAAGGGAAAACCACGATTTCACCCCGTTGAGGCGAATCCCATTCAGTGATATGCCAGCGGGTGTACGGCACTTTCAAATCATAGGCCAATTTATCGACAAACACCCGGTCTCCTTCAACAATCGTTGGCTTCATCGAGCCTGTGGGGACAACATACCAATCGGCGATGGCGGATTTGAAAGATGTGGCGATAATCAAAGCGATAAAAATCGAATACCCCCAACCTTTCCAAAATATGAGTAATTTTTGCTTAAAAGTCTTTTTCATCACGAATTCCTTTGGTTTCAGTGATTCAACGTAGCAGTTCAGCGGCCGTAAAAATTAGCTTTCGTTTGCTAAACTGCCTGCCGGCATCGCCCCTACTCCCGACGATAGACTGCCCTGAATCTACGTACGGGAGGGTCTTCTTCGTCCATGAAGTCCTCAAAAGATAATTCCTCCAAATTGTGGGTCTGAAAGAGTGCCAATTCTTCTTTTGTAAGAGGCCACGGCATCTTTCCTTTGGCTTCGTTTATCTCTCGTCCTCTGGAGATAACCAGCAACGTGCCTTTCGGAGCGACAGAAGAAGCTATCGCCTTTATTGCGTCACTGCGCATATCCAGAGGCAAGATCGGATTTGGCTTTAAATCAGCCCAAGGAATGATCGAGGTGTCGTTGCCGGCACACGAATAAAGTGCCTCGAACCAACCGAGTGGATCTGCGGCATCGAGATGTCTTTGCGCTATTTCTCTGGCGATTGCCCGATGTTGATTATTTGCCATCTACTCCAGCTTCTTTCTGGCCGGGCGTATCTCGTACAGGGCCGAGTCCTCTCTTACCATGGCGACGGCCTCGGTAGGTGCCTTCTCAAACCTCAGTTCGGCTGGTGTGAAAAGGTCTGTCGTCTCCGCCTTGAGGTAGCGCGCCGCCATACGGCAGTATTCGGGATCGATTTCTACCCCGATGCTGTTGCGGCCTGTGCGGAAGGCCGCCACCATCGTGGTCCCCGATCCGCAAAACGGGTCCAGAACCGTGTCTTCGGTGAATGAAAACATACGCACAAGACGTGATGCAAGTTTCAAAGGAAACGGTGCCGGGTGATGCCTGGTAGACGCGCCGGTAATGTTCCAGATTTGCTGAAACCAACGATTGAACGAATCCTTCTCGATCCGGCTTGTCTCTCGTTGCTGACTGGTCGGTTTTCGGTAGCCTCCGGGTTTCCGCTGCATCAAGATAAATTCCATGTCATTCTTGATAATCGCATTCGGTTCGTAGGGCTTTCCTAAAAACTTCGATCCGTTCTCAATCTCGTAGGAAGCGTTAGCGATCTTATCGCCAGATGATCGGGTTCAGGTTGTCAAATCCGATTCGCCGGCAGATGACACAGATATCGGCATGTAATGGGAAAACCAAGTGGCGCCCGAAATCACGGCGTGCCACGCATACATCTCCCACCACGCACACGAGGCGACCGCCGGGTACGAGAATCCGGTAGACGTGTCGCCAGACCTTCTCCAATTCAAACAGGAAAGCTTCGTATTCCTGAATATGACCGAGCTGATCCGGATTTTCGTTGTATCGTTTCAAGTTCCAATAGGGTGGCGATGTAACGGCGAGATGGACTGATGCATCGTCCAAATATGATAGATCCCTCGCATCACCGTTGATCAGTCTGTGAATGGCGATGGCCTTGCCGGTGCGACCTCTCAAATCGCGAAATATGTCGTCTGGATTCATGGACACTATGTATCAGATCTCTTATCCTGCTTCAATTGGCCAAGACCAGACTCGATACCGACCCAAAGCCGCAGCACGCTCGTTTCCACCAGCACAGCCCCTGGGCCTTGCGGCGGCACTACACCTGCGCCGCCATTACCATGCCCTGCAGGCAGTCGATAATAAGACACATTTTGAAATCCCCAAAAAAGAAGCAGCACCCCGAGGGGTGCTGCCTCTTTGTTACCGGGCGGTGGCCCGTTTTATTTCAAAGCGCTGCCTTACATCGGCCCGCCACTATGAACCGGATCAAGCGGCGGCGCGGTTGCGCCGCAGCACGCGGCCCCATCTTTCGGACGCGCGGCTGGTGGTGGCCTCCGTCACCCGGTGGCCGTTGACCCAGACCCCGTGGATCCCCACCGGCTTGAGCCCCGGGGCTTCGTAGGTGCCGCAATCGCCAATAGCCGCCGGATCGAAAAGGACCACGTCGGCATCACAACCCGGGACCAGGAGGCCTTTGCGCGCCAAGCCGAAGGTGGCCGCCGGCAGTCCGGTCATCTTGCGGACCGCCGCTTCCAGGCTCAGCACCCCCTGCTGCCGGACGTAGCGCCCCAGGACCCTGGGAAACGTTCCGGTAAAGCGCGGGTGGAACATGCCGGAACCGAAACCGGGCAGCCCGTCCGTGGCCACCATCGAAAGGGGGCTTTGCAGGATCCGGACGACATCGTCTTCGTGCATCATGAACTCGACGACCATGGCATCCATCTTTTCTTCGATGACCAGGTCGAAAAAAACATCGTACGGATCGCGGCTTTCAGCCCCGGCCACAGCGGCGATGGATCGACCGGTGTACTCTGGATGGCGCGGGCACTGCGTGAGCACCATCCCATCGAAAGTGTCGACGCTGATCAGGTTTTCCCACTCGCCATGGGTCTCGGTTTCAATGCGCCGGCGCACAGCACGGCGCACGGTGGGATCTTTCAACCTTTCAGCAAAGACCGCCGGCCCCTCGGCCTGCAGTTCGGGCGGCAGGGCCGCCGCCAGCACAGTGCTGCCGGCGGTGTACGGATAGACGTCGCAGGTGACCCGCATCCAGGCGCCAGTGGCACCGGCCAGGTGCGCCAGGGTCTCGCGGCTGCGGCCCCAGTTGTTCCGGCCCATGACCTTGTGATGGGAGATATGCACGGGGATACCCGCCTCGCGGCCGATGGTCAGGGCTTCGTCGATCGCCGCCATCACCTGATCGGCCTCGCTGCGCATGTGGGTGGCATATATTCCGCCGTGGACCGCCAGCGCCCGGGCCAGGTCGATCAACTCATCGGTGGCGGCAAAGGTGCCCGGAACATAGGCCAGACCGCTCGAAAAACCAAAGGCGCCGGCCTCCAGCGCCTCTTCGAGCAGACGGTGCATCAGCTGCCGGTCCTCTTTGCCGGCCGGGCGGTCGGCGATGCCCATGGCGGCCATGCGCAGGGTCCCGTGGCCGACCAGCGGAACGACATTGAGCGCGGGTCGGGCCCGCGCCAAGCCGTCCAGGTAGTCGGCGAACGAAAAGTCCTGCGGGCCGCCGCCGGGAAGATGCTGTGATCCGATCAGGGCCAGGGTCGACATCGCCTCTTGCCGGGTGGCGGCCTGCAGGGGTGCTATGGAAAAGCCGCAGTTGCCCGTGACCACCGTCGTGACCCCCTGGTCGAGCTTGGCAGTAGCGCCGGGTTCGACCAGCAGGTAGACGTCGTCGTGGCTGTGGCTGTCGATGAATCCCGGCGCCGCCACCAGACCGTCCGCGTCGACGACATGCCGTGCATCGGCGGGGGCCAGGCCGGATGCCACCTCCCGGATGCGGCCGTTGGTCATGGCCACATCGGCGACCCTGGCCGGGCGGCCGCTGCCGTCCACGACCGTGGCGTGGCGGATGAGCGTGTCGAATCGGTGGGTTCCCATGGCGTCAAACCCCTCTTTTTGCGGCGACCTTCTCAGGCAAAGCCCAACAGCCGGGGAATGGTCATGGAAATGGCCGGGATATAGGTGACCAGGATCAGCACCAGCACCTCGGCCGCGATAAAGGGCAGGATCTCTTTGGAGATGGATTCAAGGCTGATGTGCGAAATACTGCAGGCCACGAAAAGACAGGCCCCCAGTGGCGGTGTCATCAGGGCGATGTTGACGTTGACCACCATGATAATGCCAAAATGCAGCGGATGAATCCCCAGGCTCACCGCCAAAGGATGCAGGATCGGGCCCATGATGATGACCACCGCGGTCATGTCCATGAACATGCCGATCACGAGCAGGATCAGGTTGATGATCAGCAACGCCATGTATTTGTTGCTGCTGAGGCTCAAAATCTGCCGGCCGACCAGCTCGGGCACCTGTTCGCTGGCCAGCACCCAGCCGAGGATGGCGGCCGCCGAGAGGATGACAAAGACGCTGCCGCTGTTTCGCACCATCTCCAGCAGCACCCCGGGCAAGTCGCGCGGTCCGAAGTTGTGGTAGACGAAAAAGCCGATCAGCATGGCGTAAAAAACCGCTACCGCCGCCGCCTCCGTCGGGGTGAAGATGCCGGCGAGGATGCCGCCCAGGATGATGATCGGTGTCAGCAGCGGGATCACGGCCTTGCGCAGGGCCGTGGTGACTTCCTTCAATGTGGCCCGGCGGTTGCCCTTAGGGTAGCCGCGTTTGCTCGATATGCGCGCCGAGAGGATCATCAGGGTCACGCCGACCAAAAAACCGGGAACGATGCCGGCGGCAAAGAGCCCGGCGATGGAGACGTTCATCATCGAGCCGTAGATCACCATGATGATGCTAGGCGGAATGATGGGGCCGATGATCGAGGAGGCCGCGGTCACCGCGGCCGAAAAGCTCCGCGGGTAGCCCTCTTTTTCCATGGCCGGGATCAACATCGTGCCCAGTGCGGCCGTATCGGCCACCGCGGCGCCGGTCAGGCCGGCGAACAGGATGCTGACGACGATGTTGACGTGGGCCAGGGCGCCGCGGATGTTGCCGATCAGGACGTTGGCAAGATCCACCAGACGATGGGTCACCTGGATCCGGTTCATGATCTCGCCGGCCAGCATGAACAGCGGCATCGCCATCAGGGCGAACATGTCGATCCCCGAGTAGAACTTGAGCGGCACGATCTTCATCAGCGAAGGGGCATCCATCTTGAGAAAGACCAAAACGGCCGTGATGCCCAGCGAAAAGGCGATGGGAGTGCCGGCCAGCAGCAACAGAAAGAATACCACCAACATAAAGGTGATCATCACTCGGCCTCCATGCGGCCGGATCGGGAATCGGCCGTCCAGTCCGCCACGAGCAGCAGGATCAACTGCAAAAGGGTCAACCCCCCGGACAGCGGAACGGCCAGCAAGGGCCAGAACATGGGGATGCCCAGGGCCGGCGACGTCTGGCCGCGCGCCGAAAGTGCCATGACGATCCCCTCACGGGTCAGGATGAACAGGAAATAGGCGACAGCGAGGGACGTGGCGGTTTCGACGATCTTTTTGAGCACCGGGGGCAACATGTTGACCAGCAGCTGCATCCGCACGTGTTCACGGCGCTTCATGGTGATGCTCGCCGCGATCAGGGCCATCCAGATCATCAGGTAGCGCGCGGCTTCCTCGGTCCACAGGATCGGATCGTTGAGCAGGTAGCGCCAGAAGGTGCCAACCAGCACGACGCCCAGCATCAGGCCGCCGACGACGATCAAGGGGACGGCTGTCATTTTCTCGAGAACGTTGCCGGCTTTGAGGGCGCCGGCGTGGAGTCGTGACATTGGCTGCTCCGAAAAAAGATCGTGCTTCCACGGTTGACGGAGGCGAACGGCGGGCGGTGCCGGATCCGAGGACCGGCGCCGGTCCGGGTGCCTCCGGTGGGCGTCTTGAAGCGGTCGCACCGGTCAGGGCCGCTGCAGGCCGGGGCGAACCGCCGCATAAGGGACGGCCCGGTCCCGGCCTCGATCCGGACTGGCACAAGGCTACTGGTAGAGCTGCGCTTCGGCCTCGGCCACGGCCTTGAGCAGGGCGTCGGCCAAGGCCGCCCCATCGGCACCGAGATCCTTTTCGATGGCCTTCATCACGGCCGGAATGCTTCTGGAGCGGAACTCTTCCAACTCCTGCACGGTCGGGGAATAGACCTCGACGCCGGCGTCCTTGAGAAACTGTACCCCGTTGACCGTTGCGCTGAGGATCAGCTTGCTCCCTTCACCCGCGGTTTTGGCCGCATCCACGGCATTGATGAAAATGCGCCGCTGGGCCGGTGTCAAGCCCTGGAAAAACGCCTGGCCCGTGACCCACCAGTCCGCGCCGTAGAGATGGTTCGTCAAGGTCGCATGCTTTTGCACTTCCTGCAGATTGCCGATGGCCATGATCGGGATCGGGTTATGCTGCCCCTGGACAACGCCCGTCTGCAAGGAGCTATACAGCTCATCCCAGGGGATCGGGGTGGCGGCCGCGCCGAGGGAAGCCATCATGGTGATGTGACTCGGCACTGACATGGTGCGGAACTTGAGCCCCTTCATGTCCGCCACGCTGTGGATCGGCCGCTTGTTGTTGCTCAGCACGTAGAAACTGCCCGAGGTGACCATCAGCAGCCGGATGCCGGTCTTGTCGAGAAGGTCCTTGCGGATCTTTTCGGTGAAGGGGCCGTTAAAGACCCGGGTCGCCACGGCGTGGTTGGGAAAGGCAAAGGGCAGATCGACCGCATTGATCGGCGGATAGTACTGGGCAAGGCCGCCGATCGAAGCGATATTGACCTGCAGGATCCCGTTTTTCACCATCTCCATCCGGTCGCGCTGGTTGCCCAGGGAGCTGGCCGGATAGAGCTTGACCTGCATTTCCCCGTTGGACTCGGATTCGATGATGTTTTTGAACACCAGCGCGCTGGCATGGGCACTGGAAAGCTGCGCATTGGCCGGCTCCTCATGGGCCAGCTTGATCACCAGCGTCTCGGCCTGGGCCAGCCCCCCGATCAGTAGCGAAAGCCCAACAATGGCCATGGTCGTCAGCAGACTTCGTCGCATCCCTTCCCTCCTTTGATTTGTGATGGTCAATTAACGATAGTGTCTTACAAAAGAGTATGTTGGCGCATGCCGGGAAGCGTTAGCACGGCGGCTCCCCGCCGATCTCGGCCAGAACCCGCCTGATATAGTCCCCGTCGGTCCGGGTGTCCTCGGCCAGGAACCGCACATCCGCCTCGGTGGGCGTCCGGCCGCCGACGGCCGCCAGGGCATTGCGCACGTATGAGCGGCGCAGCCGATCCAGGTCCACATCACGGGCCTTTAACTGGCCCGGATGTTGCGGCAGGACGATACTGGTGCCGGGGATTTCATCGTCCGGATCGCCGCGGCGTATCTCGATGCCGTTTTCACGCGCAAAGGACAGCTGGGCCTGGACATGCTTTCCGGCCCCGGTGTACTCGGTTTCCTGAACCACGATGATCTGATCCCGGGGAAGGGTCCTGGCCAGGGCGAAGGCCGCCGCCAGGGATGTATTCCCGGCCGGCCCGCGTTCCATTCCTTCCAGGCGCGCCAGGGCTTCGGTCATGTAAAAAACCTCCCCCTGGTGCACGGTTACATAGCGGTCCATGTACCGCAGCGGCCGGGCGGCCGAACGGGGGACGTCCGAACGGTCCGGCCAAACGGCGAAGGGGATTCCGAATCCGGTGTGTCCGGTGGTAAACGACTTGCGGTTGAAATGGTGGTCGCTGGCCATGTGCAGGCCTTTCAAATCCACACTGGCGCCGACGATCCGTGTCTTGAGCGCGCCGGCCTTGATCACCCCCCGGGCCGTCCCGGTCAGGTTGCCGCCCCCGGCATGCGTGGCCACCACAACGTCCGGATCGCGGCCGAAGCGGGACCGCACCTGCTCAACGAGTTCGAAGCCGAGGGTCTCGACGCCGGCAATCCCGAAGGGCGTGTAGAGCGAAGCGTTGAAATAGCCGGTTTCTTCGAGCAGCAGCAAAAAGACGTAGAACAGTTCGGGCCCCACGGAGAGCTGGACCACCTCGGCCCCCAGCGCCTCGCATTTGCGCGCCTTCTCGATGATTTCCGGCTGGCCCACACCGCGACTGTCGTAGCATTCCTGAACGATGATGGACTCGAGCCCCTGAATCGCCGCCTGACTGGCCACCGCCGCGCCGTAGTTGCCGCTGGTGGCCGCCACGACCCCTTTGAAACCGAGCTTGCGTGCATGATAGACGGCGTTGGCCGCCCGCCGCGCCTTGAAACTGCCCGAAGGGTTGGCGGCCTCGTCCTTGATAAAGATGCGCGCGCCCATGTCCGGCGGGCAGAAGCCTCGGGCCAGGCAGGTCAGGTTCTTCAACTCGAGCAGGGGAGTTTCACCCACGCCGAAATCGTGCTGGATCGCCCGGATCTCTTCCAGGCTGTAGCCGGTCTCCTGCATCATCCGTTCGTAGTCGAAAGCGATGCCCCCGGTTTCAAACCGGCGGTAATCGATTCCCACCGAATTCATCACGATTTCGGCCCTGCGCGCCATTACGGCATCATAGCTGCGGTTCGCTGTCATGCCGTTCTCCTTCCATCACGTGGCGCAATTCCAGTCCGATCTCATGCAGTTCGGCAACGAATGTACCGAAGCCGTGGCCGTAGGCCGGGTGCACGGCGTCCAGCCTGCCGCGGACCACCCGCCCGGTGGCGGTGTGCACCGTCACCGCGTCGCCCAGCTCGGCCCTCTCCTCTATCAGGGCGCCTTTGACCCACATCTCAAGGGGGACCTGGGCGGTTTCCGCCGGCAGGCGGGCCGACCGCTGGTCCGGATCGAGCACCACCGCGTGGATCCGTACCCAATCTCCATTTCTAGCGCCCTGCTGCATCGGGCCGCTCCTTTCTATGTACCAGTTTGCGCATATCGCCCATGATGGCGCGCGGCACCGGCAGGTCGAGCATGGTTTTCAACCCCGGACCGGCGTTGATCACATGGGGGATCATGTTGACCGCAATGGCGATGGTGCCGGTGCCGCCGGGAATTTCCGGCTGGATCTGGAGCCGGATCTCAGGATCTCCCATGATCGAGATGTAGTCGCCGGTCTGCACCCCTTCGAGTTCCGGCCGGATCTGCTGGGGATGTTCCAGTTCGATGCAGGCCTTGCCGGCCACATATCCGGTTCCTCTTTGGCGGCAGCCCGCCACATGTTCCGCCTCGGCCCGCACGAAATCGGTTTCCCGGTCGACCCGGGTGACAATCTCTTCCTTGGACTGCTCCACCTGTTCCAGATCCCAGCCCAGACCCTCGGCGATCATGCGGATCGATTCGGGAAACCCCACATGCCCCGCGACGGTTCGCGCCTGCACCCGGGACCTGAACTCATCCACGGTAAGTCCCACCCCCTGCTCCGCCATCACCGTGCGTCCGAACGGAGACAGGTCGTTTACCCGCTTGGCGCAAATCCGGTCCACCCGGGCACAGGTTCCCGTCAGGGCTACGATGAGCAGGTCCATGATGAAGCCCGGATTGATGCCGGTGCCCAGAATCGTCACCCCGGCGGCCTTGGCTATCGCATCCATTCTGTCTGCCATTTGAGGATGCTGGGCATGGGGAAAAACCATCTCCTCGGAGATGGAGATGACGTTGAATCCCCGGCTCACGCAAAACTCGACCTTTTCCAAGGCGTCCTTCATGAAGGAGTCGGTCGTCAGGATCACGACGTCCGCACAACCGGCCGGAAAAACATCGGCCGGCCGGTTGCCGATGATCACCGGCGCGCGGTCCCCGCGTTCGAGGCCCAGCACTTCATGCATTTCGCGGCCGATGTTGTTCGACCGCCCGCACACCCCGGATATCTCCACCCCCTGTTTCTCCAGCAGCAACCGGGCGATGCCGCTGCCCATCGCACCGAAGCCCCAGAGGGCGACCTTGACTGTTTCCATTATCCACTCCTTTGTGTTTACGACCGGCCCGCCGTTGGGCCGGGTTTTGCGGGCGAGTCACTTCGGGTCGTCCCGATCGGCCGCCCGTTCCGGCATCAAAGTCCACTTTTTCCTGGCCCGCATTACCACGAACGACTCGCTGGACCGGATTCCACCCAGTGAAGGGAGGCTCGAGGACATGAAATGGTAGAGTTCGTCCATGCCTTCAGTCAGGACGACTTCAACGAAGATGTCGTAGCGCCCGGTGACGACATAGGCACAGTGCACCTCCTGAAGCCGTGAAATCTGCTCCAGCTTCTCGTCTAGCAGTTTGTCGTCTTCCACCTGGATCGCCACAATGACGGTGATGAAGTTGCCCGCCTTGAACGTGTCGATCAGTCCGGCGATCTTGAGCACTCCGGCCTGAATGAGGTTCTTGATCCTCGAATTGACAGTCGGTTGGGAGATGTTGAGTTGATCGGCCAAAACGCGCGCGGACATGCGGCCATCTTGGCCAAGCAGGTGGATGAGCCTGCGATCCAGGCGATCGAGCGGTTTCTTCATATCGGCCATTCCTCTCTCTGGGGGAAGTACGGCAACGGCAAAATCACGATGGAGGGAATTTATAATATAAAATTTCTCTGTGTCAAGAATTTTAGATTTTAAAATTTTAAGGTAGATAATTTTTATTATCTTAACTCTTCCCCTTCTGTTTTGTTCCGGACGTCGCAGCCCCGGGCAGCGCCGGCCGCCGGTGGTTCGGGCCGAAGACCTGGACAGCTGGCCATTTCTTGACGCGTGTTTCCCCGGCCGCTACAGTGGCTGCAACGCATTTGATCGGAGCCGGGCAAGGTGCCTTTTTGCGAAATTAAAGGCGTTCGCACCGGCCGCTGGCCTGGATCCCGAGGTTCAGAGGACAGAAAATCTTTTGGCGCCGCCGGATGGCGGCGCCGGGCAGGAGCTGAAATGATCGAAGGCGAACGCCACGTGGTCCTGGTCCACCCGGAGGTACACTGGAACACGGGCAATATCGGCCGGACCTGCCTGGGGGCTGGGGCTAGGCTGCACCTGATCGAGCCGCTGGGTTTTTCCCTGGACGACCGGCATGTCAAGCGCGCCGGCCTGGACTACTGGCCCCGGGTGGACCTTCAGGTCTGGCCCGGCTTCGAGGATTTTTGCGACAGTCTCAAACCGTCGCCGGAGGAGATCATCCTGTTGACCAAAAGCGGCCGGCAAACTTTCTGGCAGATGCCGCGGGCCCGACGCCTGTTTCTGATCTTCGGCGCCGAAACCCGCGGCCTGCCGCCGGCCTTGCTGGCGCGCTACGCGCAGCAGACCTTTCGCATCCCCATCAGCCGCCAGATCCGCAGCTTGAATCTTTCCACCGCCGTGGGCATCGTGCTCTATGAGAGCCTGCGGCCGGAACCGGCCGCTCAGGCCCGCTGCATCCAGGGTGGCGAGGTTTCGGGACTGACGTCCTGGCTGGATCGGCCTTCTTCCAGACGGTAGAACCCCGTAAAATACTTGCGGTGGGACTCAAAACCCCAGTGCACATCCCGGATTATCTGTACCGCCTCTTGCCGCCGCCCCTGACGTAAATGGTCGATGAACTGCCCGTGCTCGCCCAGATGCTGCATTTCCCATTCGATCAGGTAGCGGCGGCGGGGAAAATCATAGAGGCGCTGTTTCAGGGGATGGACGATCTGCTTGAGGGATCGATTGCCCGACAGATCGAGGAACACGTCGTGAAAAGCGAGGTTCAAATGATAATAGCGGTCATATTCACCCCGGGTGACGGCCCCGCGTTGTTCTTCGTTGAGCGATTCCAATCGCCTCAACACCGTTTCGTCGCGCAGCGCTTCGAAAACCTCTCTTATCACGGCCCCTTCCAGGGCACCCACGATCTGGTAAGATTCGCGGATGTCCTGCAAGGTGAGCCGCCGCACCTCCACCCCGCGCCGAGCCAAAATGGTGACGAACCCCTCCACCTCGAGTTGGATCAGCGCGTCGCGCAACGGTGTCTTGCTCACCCCGAGGTGCTCGCTGAGACTGTTGAGGCAGATCCGGTCCCCTGGTGCCAAGGCACCACTCTGGAGCTGGTCGCATAAGAAAGCGTAAACTGCCTGACGCAACGATACGTGATTAATCATCACAATCCCCTCCGACCGCTGCCAGGCGGTCAAATCGGTTGGAGGTTCTTTTCCACGGCCCGGCGCACTGCAGCCACGATGGTGTCGATCTGGTCGCGGGTAATGACAAGCGACGGGGCAAAGTTCATGATGGTGTTCATCCCCGGCAGGCTGCTCGAGGTACGGCCCACCAGCACGCCCTCAGCGGCCACGGCGGCCACCAGTTTGCCCATATGGGCCTCGCTGATCGGCTCCTTGGTCTTTTTGTCGCGCACGAATTCGACGCCGCAAAACAGCCCCCGGCCGCGCACGTCACCCACGATGGCAAGATCCTTGAGATCCATGAGCCCATCGAGCAGATATTCACCCATGACCCGGCTGTTTTCTACCAGGTTCTCCGCATCGATGATCCGTAGCGCCTCCAGGGCCGCGGCCGCCGGCCCGGCACAGCCGCCGTAAGTGCTGATATCCCGGAAGTAATTCATTCGCTGGGATGGATCGGACAGATCGTTGACAAAAAAGTCGTGAATTTCATCGCGCACCACAGTGGCCGAAATCGGCTCGTAGCCGCTGGCCATCCCCTTGGCCATGGTGACCGCATCCGGTGTCACGTCGTAGTGCTGGTGGCCCCAGAAGCGGCCGGTACGCCCGAAACCGCACACCACCTCGTCCATCACCAGCCAGAGGCCGTAACGTCGGCAGATCTCCTGCACCAACGGGTAGTATTCGGGCACCGGCGGCAGGATGCCGCCGCCGGCGGTGATCGGCTCGACAAGCACCGCTCCCACCGTGTCCGGTCCCTCTTTCAGGACCACGTCCTCCAACGCCCGGGCGCATTCGAGATTGCATCCCGGATAGGTCTTGCCGAATGCACAACGATAGCACAATGCAGCCGGAAACTCGACAAACCCCTCGCACATCGGGCCGAATTGCTCTTTGCGCTCCTGTTGGCCCGTGGCACTCAAGGCGGCAATGGTGGTACCGTGGTAGTCACGATTGCGGTAGACGATCTTGTACTTGCCCCGCCGTTCAGGATTGATCACCGCCGCCTGGCGCACCATTTTGAAGATTTTTTCGTTGGCCTCCGAACCGCTGTTGGAATAAAACACCTTACCCATGCCGGGCATCCGGTCGAGCAGGGCGCGCGACAGCCGGATGCTCGCTAAGTTGCCGTTGCCGCCGGCCCAGTAGGGCATCTGCTTTAGCTGTTCATAGACCGCGGCGGCTACCGATTCACGGCCGTAGCCCAGAATGATGCTCCAGACACCGCCCGAGGACGCGTCGAGGTACTCGCGACCGCGGATGTCCCGTACCACCAGCCCCTTGCCTTCGACGATAATCATCTGCTCCTTTTCTTGAACCAGCTTGGACGGCTTGATGTGGTGCCAGAGGCAGGTGCGGTCGTCGGCGACAATTTTTTCGACATCGTTGATTTGAGTTGTGGATGAGGTTGACATTGGAATCCTCCATTTTGGAAGTTGGCGCACTGTCGCCGCAGGCGGTTGTAATGGCGTCGCATACGGAGCGTCACGGCCGTCGCCGCTTGGTGCTGATCATAGTTAGGCAGTACTCCACCACTTGCCGTTTGCCGCTCTTTCGATCGGTATCGGCACACGAATCGCTGCTGGCACACCCAGCGGCGACTGTTCACTTTTCACAGGGGCGAGATCCCCACCCCATTTAGAAGAAGATCCGATTCTCGCTTGCGTCTTACCCGGGTCCTGCGCGCTGCGACGCTCTCAGAGCACCAATTCGGAGGCCTCGGTAATTTCGTGGCGCAGCTTTAAAAATTCCAGGTCGGTCGGTTCCCGCGGCCGGGACAGATCAACCGGGTAGACCGGGCCCATGCACCCGGGCAGCTTGCCGACCATGGTCACGATCCGATCGCCAAGAATGATGGCCTCGTCGATGTTGTTGGTGACAAAGATCACGGTACGCTTTTCGGCCTGCCAGATCCGCTCGGTTTCCTTTTCCATGAAAAGCCGTGTCTGGGCATCAAGCTGGCCGAAGGGTTCGTCCAGCAGCATCACCTGCGGATTGTTGGCATAGGCCCGGGCGATGCCCACGCGCTGCTTCATGCCCCCGGAGAGCTGGTGGGGGTAGTGTCCTTCGAATCCGGTCAGCCCCACCAGATCGATGTAGTGCTGGGCGATCTCGCGGCGCTCCTTCTTGCCCACTCCTTGCAGCTTGGGGCCCATCTCCACGTTGCCCATGACCGTACGCCAGGAAAAGAGCATGTAGCTTTGAAAAACCAGCCCGCGGTCCGGCCCCGGGCCGCTGATGACTTGGCCGTCGAGCCGGGCCTGGCCGGCGGAAGGCGTTTCCAGGCCGGCGATGATTCTGAGCAGGGTGCTCTTGCCGCTCTGCCCCGGGCCGAGGATTACCAGAAATTCGTTGTCGAAGACCTCCAAAGAGATATCCTGCAGGACGTGCACCTGCTGGGTACCTTTCTGGATAAAGGTTTTGCAGATGCGCTGACAGTCTATCTTGGCTTTTTTGCTGGCGTCGTTTTCCATGGACTTTTGTTCTTCCTTCCACCCGATCTGTCCAGGCACACGCCCGGTGGGCGTCGTCCCATCGCTGGTGCCGGTTGTCAGCCGCCGGCAGGCCGCCGTTCTGGGCGCCCCGCCGCCCGGCTGGGTTCAGAGCCCCTCGATATTGCGTTTCCAAGGGCAGAGCAGCCGCTCCAGAGCGGACACGGCCATGGTCGTCAGCCAGGCGACCATGGCGATGATCAGCATGCCCCCGATGACGAGTTCAGGCTTGGTGAGCTTCATGCCTTGGACGATGATCCAGCCCAGCCCGGAACGGGCACTGACCAGTTCGGCAGCCAGCACGCAGGTCCAGGCGATGGACAGCGAGATCTGCAGACCGGCGAAGATGGCCGGAAAGGCAGCTGGAAAGCTGACCTGCAAAATTTCGTCCTTGCGGTTGCCCCCCAAAGAGCGCACCACGTCGTAGAGTTCGGGCTCGATCAGCCGGATGCCGTTGTAAGAGTTCAACAGACAGGGCACGAAGGTGCCGATGACGATGATGAAGACCTTGGAAGCCTCGCCGATGCCGAACCAGAGAATGGAGATGGAGATCCAGGCGATGGGCGGCATCGGTTTGAACAGGTCGAAGACCGGCTTGACGATGGCGTTGGCCGTGCGGTTCAGTGCCATGAAGAGCCCCAGGGGGATCGCCACGGCCGATGCCAGCACGAAACCGATCAGGATACGCTGGGTGCTGGCCCAGGCATGGCCCAGAAGTGTCAGCCCGGCCAACCGGACGGTCATCAGGCGGGAGAACTCCTTGATCACCTCGTAGGGTGTGGCCAGGGACTTGCCCAGAATATGCTCGGCGGCCGCCCAGTGCCATATCAGTACGAAGGCCACGCTGGAAACCACGTAGAGGAAGTACTCGTTGCGGATGAAGGCCAGGAGCGAAAATTCTCGTTTTTCCCTGACGTTGCCGATAATTTCGTTGGCGATGGAATCCGTGCTCATGGCGATCACCTCCTGATGCCGGCCAGCAGCCGTTTTTCGACGGCGTCGATAATCACCCCGACCAGGGCCCCGCCGATGCCCACGGTGACCATGCCGAGCACCACCATCTGAGGCATGGCCAAGCGGCGGCCCATGCTGATGAGATACCCGAGCCCTTGGTCGGCTGCCAGCAGTTCTGCGCCGACCAGGTTGGTCCAACAGTAGGCCAAAGCGATCTGCAGGGCGCCGAAGACCATCGGAAGCGCCGAGGGGATGCAGATCTTGGTGAAAATCTGCCAGTCGCTGGCCCCGTAGGTGCGGGCCATCTGGATCAGCGTGGGGTTGGTCATCCCGACCCCCACCCAGGCGTTGATCACGCAGGGCACGATTCCCGCGATCCAGATGATGAAGACCTTGCCCCACAGCCCGATGCCGAACCAGAAGATGCACAGGGGGATCCAGGCGATGGGCGGGATGGGCCGGATCAGCTCGAAGATCGGCCGGAAGAGTCCGCGCACGGTGGTGAACCATCCCATCAGCAGCCCCAGGGGAAGGCCCACCAGGAGCGAGAGAAGGTAGCCGATGCCGGCTTCCTTGAGGCTCATCCAGGCGTGCTGGTGCAGCAGTGCCCCATCGGGGTTGACGTTGGTGAGTTTGTCCACGAACAGCCGCACGACTTCGCTGGGCGCGGCCAGCATCGTGGAGGGCACCACACCGGTCTGCACGATCACTTCCCAGCCGCCGAAAAAGGCGCAGATGCTCAACACCGGCAGAATCTTGAGATAGAGCGGGGTGCGTACTTTAATTTCCTCGTAAGCCATGGAGAAACATCCTCCCAGGGGGCCCCCGGCGCGCTGGGGCGGCGCAAAGGCCAGGGCCGCGGTTGGCGTTGGGGTCGGAGCGCTGACGCCCCAACCCCGTTGGTGTCGTCAGTGGATCAACCGGGCATCAGCTCATTTGTACGATGGGATGGGGGTCTTGACCATCTTCAGGTACTTGTCGGTGATCCAGTCGCCCTTGGACACTTTGGCCAGCTCGGCATCGGTGATGCGGCCGTTGGCATGCAGCAGCAGTTCGGCGATCAGGCGTTCGAAAACCTGGGCCTGACTTTCGCCCTTGGAAGCATCGAAGATCTTCAACTGCTCGTCGAGCTTCCATACCGGGTGCATTTCGATGTCCTTCTTGGCGTCTTCGTAGGAGTACTCCATGCCGGCCCATTCCTTGTACATACGCTGGAAGAGCTTGATGTTGGCGTCGGTGGCGCCTTCTTCGGCCAGCTTGTTGATGCCGCGGAACATCACGCGCAGGAACTTGGCCACGATCTCGGGATTCTTTTCGCAAAAATCCTTGTCGCCCACGAAGTTGATCGGCAGGGCCGCGCCGGCCTTGTTGACATTGGACACTTCGACCCAGCCGTTGGCCTCGGCCTTGTAAGTGTACGGGGCCCACAGGCAGGCAAAGTCGCCGATACCCGACTCGAAGGCCGCCATGATCGAGGCCTGGTCCATCTGTTTGACCACTACGTCACTGTCCTTGAGGCCCAGGGCCTGCAGGTAGGTGCTCATGGCGAAGTGGGCCGAGGAAGCCGTGGTCACCAGGAAGGTCTTGCCCTTGAGGTCCGCGGGTTTGCCAAGCACTTCTGGGCATTTGGGGTTGTTTCCCTTGGTCTTGACCACGGGGTTGTCGGCACGGGCGTAGACGCAGTTGAGAAACGACTCGTTGTTGCCGAGCCCGATGAACTGGGCGTTGTAGCGCAGGGCGCCCATCACGTGGGGCACACCGCCGGTGGCGCCCAGGGCCCACTGCTTGGCCGGCAGGGCCTCGAGCTGGGACATACCGCTTTCAAAGTAGAGCAGTTCGAAATCCAGTCCCTCTTCCTTGTCCCATCCCATCTCCTTGGCGTACCAGCCGAAAAATAGTTCATGTTCCGGCATCCAGCAGGTGGGCAGTTTGACCAAATCCTTCGCAAAGGCCGTACCGACGCCTGACAGGATCAACACAGCGGTCAACATGACGACTAGGGGCAACAGCGCATTACGTCTCATGGTCCTCTCTCCTTTACATGCAAACGGTTGTGGAAAGCCGATTCTCAAAAATTTTGGAACCCAATGGATACGGTCTTGGGCTGGCCCGCTAGCAAGCCAGCGGTCTGTGACCACCCCCTTTCGATCCTCGGCACAGTGTAGGCCGGCGGTGGCCCACAACGTGGGCACCCCTTAACTTACCACCAGCGGATTAGCTCCGTGACATGCTTGCGAATGTCAACAAATTCCGGGTCCATCATGTTGCGCGGGTGCGGCAGGTCCACGGGGACCTCGGCCTTGATCGTGGTCGGCTTGTTGCTGAGCACCAGTATCCGTTCGGCCACGTAGACCGCCTCTTCGATGTTGTGGGTGACGAAAATCACGGTGCTCTTGAGGGTCTGCCAGAGTTTGATCAGCTCGTCTTCCAGGTAGAACCGCAGCTTGACGTCCAACTGCCCGTAGGGTTCGTCCATCAGCAGCAGGTCGGGGTTGACGGCGAAGGCCCGGGCCACGGCGATGCGCTGCATCATGCTGGCCGACACCTGGTTCGGATAGAGTCCGGCGGTGTCGGTGAGCCCCACCAGCTTGAGGATCTCGTCGAGCTTGCGTTCGAGTTCCGGCTTGGGGAACTTCTTGACCTCCATGCCGTAGGCCACGTTCTGGCGTACGGTGCGCCAGGGCATGCAGGTCGGCTCCTGGAAGACAAACGAGATATTGTGCCGCCGGGGATTGGCCACCTCTCCGTCGATGAAGATGTCACCTTCGGAACTTTGCAGCAGCTTGGACAGGCAGTTCAAGAAAGTCGTCTTGCCGCAGCCGGTGGGGCCCACGATGGCCAGAAATTCACCGTCGGCAACGTGAAAGTTGATGTGATCCAAGACCATCAGATCGCCGAATTGTTTGGTCAGGTTCTTGACCTCGATCTTGGTCCTGCGGCCAGAATCGTTTCCCACGCATCCCCCTATCGATGTGGACCGGCGACGTTTTGGCGACGCGGTACGGTTAGTAGATTTCAATGCACCAACAATACCGAACAGGGCGCGTGGTGCACCACGTACTGGGTGACGCTGCCCAGCAGGCAGTCGACCAGTTGTCCGCGACGCGTCAGGCCCAAAACAAACAAATCCGCCTTCCAGTCGCGTGCCAGTTGGCAAAGCAGGGGGCCGGGCTGACCCGCCTGCACGGACGTCTGGACCGTGATGCCGACACGGACCCGGGCCTCTTGGGCGAGTTCGTCGATCAGCGCCTGGCTGCGGGAATAAGCCACCTGGCGGCGGTGCTGCAGCGCGTTCTGGGCCGCAGAGGAATCGGGGTCCACCAGCGTGCCGACGCTGTCGGTTAATTCGGCGGCGGTAACCGCATCGAGGCAAGCGGCAATCAGAAGGTGGGTTTCCCAACCGGCCAGGGCCAAGGCACGGGCAAAGACCGGGGCGTGTCCCTGGCTGTCAGGATCGATCGCCACCATGATGCGCGTGTATTCCATATCGATGTCCTCTCTGCGCTACGTGGTATTTGGCGTTGAAACCGCCCCCCTCCGCGTGATGCACTCAGCCCTTTGCGCGGGGGGGGGCAACGCGTTTTAGGATGCGACGCAGCTACGTACCGCCGGCGGTTTTTGGCCCGCGACCGAAGATGCGTCGGCACCGGCCGACGCGGTGCAAGGCCCGGTGGGCGCCGCAAAGCGAACCGTGGCGATCTTGTTCTGGGTGAAGAAGTCGATCCCGTCCTTGCCCTGGACCTTGTTGGTGCCCAGATGCGAGTCCTTGATGCCGCCGAAGGGCAGGTAGGGATGCGGCGCTGGGACCCCGACGTTGACGCCGATCATGCCCACATCTGCTTCGGAGATGAATTTTTCGGCGTAGTAGAGATTCTGGGTGAAAATGCACGCCCCGTTGCCGAAGTTCTGGTTGCGGATGAGTTGCAGCACGTCGTCGAGTCCGGAAATCTTCATCACCGACACGACGGGGCCGAAAATCTCCTCGCGGGCGATGGTGCGGCAGGGCGTCACGTCGGCGAAGATGGTGGGCCCCACGTAGTAGCCGTTGCGGCAGTCGGCGGCCACTTCGGGGTTGCGCCCGTCGAGGACCAGCCGCGAGCCCTCCTTGATGCCGATTTCGATGTAGTTTTCGATCTTGGCCTTGGCCGCCGCGCTGATCACCGGGCCCATGTAGATGTTCGGGTCCATGGCGTTGCCGATCTTGATGTCGCGCGAGGCGGCGATCAGCCGTTCGATCAGCTCGTCGTAGATCTCGGGCACCGCGGCCACGATGGAACCGGCCAGGCAACGCTGGCCCGCCGAACCGTAGCAGGAATGCATATAGTTCTGGATGAAGACGTCCCACTGCACGTCTTCCATGGCGACGAGAAAATTCTTGGCGCCGCCCAGCAGCATGGAGCGCTTGCCGCCGCGGCCGCAGGCCTCGGCCATCTTTTTGGCCGTGGGCGTGGACCCGACCAGGCAGACGCCGGCGACCTTCGGATCGTCGTACCAGGGTTCGACCATGTGGCGGTTGCCGTGGACGATGTTGATCACCCCCGGCGGCAGGCCGACGGCCTGGAAGATCTCGCCCATCTTCTGCATGAACAGAGGCGACTGGGTGGAAGGCTTGAACACGAAGGTGTTGCCGACCCCGATGGCAAAGGGGATGAACCATCCGAAGACCAGAGCCGGGAAGTTGAAGGGGGCCACCCCGCAGAAAACGCCAAGGGGGGCCTTGATGACGCGCCCGTTGATGTTGCCAGCGATGTGATCGAGGGTTTCTCCCTGAAGCAGGGTAGGAATGGAGCAAGCGGTTTCAAGGATTTCGATCACCCGCTGGACTTCACCCCGGGCCTCGCTGATGTGTTTGGCCTGGTCCACGGCGACGGCAACGGCGAGATCCTCCAGCCCATCAATCATAGCCTGGCGGATGGCAAAGATGTAACCGACCCGTTTGCCCACCGAAAGGCGCCGCCATTCGTCGTAAGCCCTGGCGCAGGAGGCCACTGCGGTCTTGGATGTTTCCGGTGACGACAGGGGAACTTCACCGATCTGTTCACCGGTCGAAGGGTTGAAGAGCGGTACGTACTCGGCCCCGGTCTCCTCGACCCATTCGCCGTGGATAAAGTTGCGAATGCGGGTAAATGGACACGTCATGATTGCTTATCTCCTGTGGAAAGGGGCAAGATCAAAAAGAAGTTCGCGGTGGGAAGCAGTCGCTTGATCGCTTCCCACCGCGAAACTTCACTTGGCGTTGAGGTGTGCGTACTTGGGAAGGTGACGCACCGGCATGTTGAGCGCGTCACGGCGGAACGGCTCGGCCAATACGCGTTCTCCACCTTCCAGGATGGCGTTGATCACGCAGGGCCGTCCCGAAGCGATGGCCTCTTTCATTACGTCGCCGACCTGGTCGGGGTGATCGACGCGGAAGCCCAGGGCCCCCATGTCCTCGGCCAGCTTGGCGTAGTCCGGGTTGGTGGGCAGGTTGGCGCCCACGAAGCGGTTGTCGTAGTAGTCGATCTGGTTCTTCTTCTCGGCGCCCCACTCGTAGTTGCAAGCCACGATGGCGATCACCGGGATGTTTTCGCGCACGGCGGTCATCACCTCGGCGACCCCGCTGATCCCGTAGGCCCCGTCGCCCTGGAAGGCGATGACCGGGACATCGGGCCGGCCGAGCTTGCAGCCGAGGGCCGCGCCGTAGGCAAAGCCGCAGTTGCCCCAGGAAAGGGCGCTGATGTGCTGGCGCACGCCCTCGAACTTCAGATAGGCGTTGATCATCGAGGAGTTGTTGCCGATGTCGGTGGTCACGATACTGCCCTTGGGCAGGGCACGGGTCCACTCCTGGTGGAAGCGGCGCGGGTGCATCGGTTTCGACTGGCCGCTGGCGCTCCACTCGCCGATCTCCGCATCCCAGACGGCCTTTTCCTTGGCGACATCGGCCAGGCGGGCGGCATCGGGACCGAGGCCGGGGGCCAGGCCCTTGACGCGATCGAGCAGCAGGGCGGCGAACTCCTTGACGTTGCCGCAGCTGTAGACGTCGGCGCGCTTGGCCAGGCCGAGCACGGCCACGTTGGTGTCACACTGGATCAGGCGCGCGTTGTCCGGCCAGTAGGCCATGTCGTACTGGGGCAGGGTGCCGAAGGGGCCCAGCCGCGTACCGAGGGCCAGGACCACGTCGGCCTTCTTGATGGTGCGCATGGCGGCCTTGGAGCCGCAGTAGCCGATGGGGCCGCAGGCGAGCTGATGGCTGGCCGGGAAGCTGTCGTTGTGCAGGTAGCTGTTGACCACCGGGGCGGTGAGATATTCGGCCAGGGCCTTGACCTCGGCCACCGCGTCGGCCTGGGAGACCCCGCCGCCGGCCAG
This sequence comes from Desulfobacterales bacterium, assembly GCA_963668645.2. GTDB lineage: Bacteria > Desulfobacterota > Desulfobacteria > Desulfobacterales > UBA2174 > UBA2174. The sequence continues at coordinate 89,810 of CAXXWC010000008.1, read as the reverse complement.
GATCACCGGATACTTGGCCTCGGCCAAGATGCGGGCGGCCTCGGCCACATCCTCCATGGAGCCCGGGCCGCGGCGGATCACCGGGGTCTCGTAGATTTCGTCGTTGCACTCGCCGTAAAAATAGTCGCGGGGGATGTTCAGCTGGGTCGGACCGTTGAAGTTCTTGGCCATGTAAAAAGCCCGGCGGGTCAGTTCGGCCATGCGCTGGGGCCGGTTGACACGCACCTGGTAGACCGTCTGGCGCTGGAACATCGCCATCTGGTCCAGCTCCTGGAAGCCGCCGGTGCCGATGCCCATGGAACCTGTTTCCGGAGTGATCGCCACCACCGGGGAATGGGCCCAGTAGGCTGCCACCATGGCCGATACGAAATTGGCAGCACCCGGACCGTTCTGGGCGATGCAGACCTGCGGCCTGCCGCTGACCCGGGCCAGGCCGTCAGCCGCGTGGGCCGCAGCCTGTTCATGGGCCACCGGTATGAAACGGATCCCGGCGTCTGGAAACAGATCCAGGGCATCCATGTAGGCCGATCCGACGATACCGAAAACTTCCCGCACCCCTTCGGCGACCATGCTTTCGACCAACGCCTCGCTGGGGGTCATCTTCTGCTTTGCCATTATTCGTCTCTCCTTTTGCCGTTGGGGCATCCGGGGAGGGGCGCCAATCGATAACCTGACCGATACACGGTAACTGCCCGCCCGGATGACCATGGATGTTAAATATGTGATATCTGATATATCAGCAACTTTCCATAACGTCAAATCCTCATAACAAACTGAAAATAGAACTCTGAATTTTTTAAAATTATCAAATTTCATGCCAGCAGTGCCCCAATCCGGATTTTACCAGTGATGTGCTGTGATTTCATGCAGGATAGCGCGAGGTGCACACTCGATGCCTCCTGTGGCGGGTCGGAGAACTGTCTCCTGGCGCCTGACACTCACTGTCATGTGCTGGGGGACGATCGGTCAACGGCAAGAAGACCAGGCCAGGCGCCGTCCCAGGGCCTTCCGGCGACCATATCCGAAAATAGACGGCTTCGGTAAGATTGCTGGTCTTTGAATATAAGGTCGACAACGCCCGTAAAGGTCTGGACAACCGTCCTGCGATCCGGCCGAAGCGGACATGCCTATTGCCCAACGCGCCAATCCGCTTATTGACGAGCCGCACGGCAAGTGTCATTGTAACCGAGCCTTACAATGGCGCGGCCGGCTCGTCGTAATGAGATTTGACAGGCTTCGGATTTCCGGTTTGCGCAAAAAGTCGCCACGTCGACTTCGGCACGCTCGATATTGAGCAAAAACCGGCGCCACCTATCAACCCAAGGAGGTTTCTCATGGCCAAAAAAGCTGCCCCTTCCCCCAAGGAACAAGTTCTTGCCGTCCTCAATCAGGCCCGTGCCATGGAGCTGCTGGCCATCCACCAGTACATGAACCAGCACTACAACCTGGACGATATGGACTTCGGCGAACTGGCCGCCAAGGTCAAGCTCATCGCCATCGACGAAATGCGCCACGCCGAAATGTTCGCCGAACGGATCAAGGAGTTAGGAGGGGAACCGACCATCGATAAGGCCGGACCGGTGGACAAGGGCCAGGGGGTGGAAGCGGTCTTTCCTTTCGACGCCAAACTTGAAGACGATACCATCGAGGCCTACAATAAATTTTTAAAGGTCTGCCGGGACAGCGGCGACAGCGTCACGGTCAAGATCTTCGAAGCGGTGATCGACGAAGAGCAGGCCCATTACAACTACTTCGACAATGTGGCCGGCCACATCGAGAAGCTCGGCGCCGTATATCTGGCCAAGATCGCCGGCACCTCCTCGGCCACCGGCCTGAACACCCAAGGGTTCGTGGCCCGCGAAAGCGGTGGGGCCGCTGGCTGACGAAAAGCATCATCAACCATTGATGGACTTCAAGGCCCTGGAGATCCTTTACGAGGACAATCATCTGCTGGTGGTCAACAAACCGGCAGGCGTCTTGTGCCAGGCGGATGCCAGCGGCGACGCAACCATCGTGGAGGCGGCCAGGGACTATCTGAAGGCAAAGTACAGCAAGCCGGGCAATGTCTTCATCGGCTTGGTGCACCGGTTGGACCGGCCGGTGGCCGGAGCCTTGGTGCTGGCCCGGACCTCCAAGGCCGCAGCCCGGCTTTCGGAGGCTTTGCGCACCGGACGGGTCGAGAAGATCTACCGCGCAGTGGTCTCCGGAGCCCCCCCGGCCCTGAAAGGCCGCTTGACGCACTATCTGAAAAAAATTTCCCGGGAGCACCGCAGCCGGGTCACGACGCCCAAGGTTCCCGGAGCCAAACGGGCAACACTGGACTACCGGGTAATCGAACGGCGGGAGAAAACCAGCCTCATCGAGGTGGCGCTGCAGACCGGGCGCAGCCATCAGATCCGGGTTCAACTGGCTGCCGTGGGCTGTCCGATTCTCGGCGATCTGAAGTACGGGGCCGAAACGGCCCTGCCCGCCAGGGCTGTCGCACTGTACGCCGCGTGCCTGCGTTTCGACCATCCGACCCGGAGCGAAAGGATCTGCATCGCGGCGCCGGTGCCGGCGGCTTGGCCGTGGTAAAGGCCATTGTTTACATCACCGTCATATTTGACACGCCCCGGCACAGAGGCTTTGCCATGAAAGGGGCGGATGCCCGGGACGCCTGAGGTGCCATGAAAGCAAAAGCCACTGCCATTTTCTTCGCGACGATCCTCGCCTTGGCCATCATGGATGCCGGAGCGGCCGCCGACATGGACAAGACGGTCCGTTCCCGGGGCCAGACCCTCTATGTACCGGTCTATTCCCACATTTACAGCGGCGATCGCGAGCAGCCGTTCTATCTGGCCGTAACCCTGAGCATCCGCAACACCGATACGACCGAGCCCCTTACCATCGAATCGGTGGACTATTACGATTCGGCCGGCAAGCTGCTGCGCCGCTATCTCGACACCCCCGTCTCCCTCGGCCCCCTGGCCTCGATGCGCTACGTCATCGGCGAGCGTGACAAGGCCGGTGGATCAGGGGCCAATTTCATCGTCACATGGAGTGCCGGGACGCCCATCGCTACGCCCATCGTCGAATCGGTGATGATCGGGACCCAGACCCAACAGGGGATCTCCTTTACCTCCCGCGCCCAGGTAATCGTCGAGAAGGGAAGATAATTCAACTTTCGGCCTGCATGCCGCTACGGGTTTGGCCCCCTGCCGGCCGACACCTGAACAGGGCGCAGGTCTTCTGTTGCGCCCCCTTACACCGGCAGGGGCTCGGCGACCGACACGATGGTGGCGTTCAATGCCCGGACGATGTCGGCGGGCTTCATCTTGAGCAAAAGCCCGCGCTGGCCGGCGTTAATCAGCACTTCGGCGTGCGCCATCAGGCTTTGCTCCATCATCGCGGGCAGACGCTGGCGCGTGCCGAAGGGGCTGATCCCACCCACCAGGTATCCTGTGATCCGCTCGGCCGAGGCCACATCGGCCATGGCGGCCCGCTTAACGCCGCAGACCTTGGCCAGCCGCTTCATCGATACCTCGCGGTCACCGGGCATCAGTACCAACCGATACGATCTGGTTCCCAAATCGGCCACCAGCGTCTTGATGGTCTGCCCCAGCGGAAAGCCCACGGCCCGGGCAGCGAACTGTGCACCCTTTTCTTCATGCGTGTAGGCCACCAGCTCGAAGGAGATCTTTTTTCGATTCAAAAAAGTGACAGCACGGGTGCTCATTCTATTCGTCTCTTGTAAATTTTTCCGATCCAGGTTAGGGAAGCCGGGATTTCATCCCACGACACCACGATGCGAAATTCGATGAAGCCCCTCTTCGAAAAACCCATTTCGCGAAGACTGTTGATAAAGCATACATTGGCTGGCGCAACCGCATCCTTGCTGCTGCCATGGGCCGCAGCCGCGTCCGCTCTGGCTCGGCCCGCCGCCGGAGACCTGTCCGGGCGCATCACGGTCACCAATCTCCATACGCTTGAAACACTGCGAATCCGCTACCTTGAAAAGGACGGCCGCTTCAATGCGCAGGCCCTCGCCCGCCTGGACCACCTGTTCCGCTGCCATTACAGCGGCGCCACCAAACGCATCGACCCGTCCCTCTACCTTCTTTTGGACCGCATCCACACCCGGCTTGAGGCGGGCAAGCGGCCATTGATGCTCATTTCGGGCTACCGCTCGCCGCAATACAATCGCCTGCTGCGCGCCCGGGGAAAAGGTGTGGCCAAGCGAAGCTATCATCTCAGGGGCATGGCCGCCGATATCCACATCAAAGGTTTGCACCTCGAGCGGATCCACCATACCGCCATGGCACTGGCCCAAGGCGGCGTGGGAGGATACCCCCAGTTCGTTCATGTCGATGTCGGACCGGTTCGCCATTGGTAGCGCCTTCCCGGTGCGCATCATTCCGCTGTCTGCCGTCTTTTACAACCGGGGGCCAACCTCGGCCGGCAAGCCTTCCTTTACCCGGACGGTTCCACCGACACATTCGGATCGGCCTCGGGTTTTCCGACCGCCGGGGACGGCGTGCCCGCTCCGGGAATTGCGTTCAAGGCCTTCCAGAGGACCCCGTCGCGGGCGTAGATATCCTTGCGGTATTCGGCCCCGCCCTGCCCGTTAACCCAGAACGTCCAGTAGAGCAGATGGACCGTCACCGGGTCTCTCACCGTCACCGTAGTGGGTTTGCCTCCGGCGATGGTCTGCTCCAGGCGTTCACGGGACCAGGAAGGATCCGGCGCCAGTACGAAAAGCGCCAGATCGATGGGCTTTTCCACCCGGATGCATCCGCTGCTGAAGGCCCTGGCAGGACGTTTGAACAGATGGCGCTCGGGCGTATCGTGCAAATAGACACTGAAATCGTTGGGGAAAATAAACTTGATGCGGCCCAAGGCGTTCCAGGGCCCAGGCCGCTGGCGCAGGCGCCCGGGAAAGTTGCCGGCATGCACCCGAGTCCAGTCGACCAGCTGCGGATCCATCGGATCGGCGGGTTCTTTCCAGCCGCGGATCAACTCGAAGTGCTGGGCCGCCAGATAACTCGGGTCCTTCTTGATTTTCGGCAGGATTTTGCGCGCCAGCACGCCCGGGGGCACGTTCCAGTAAGGATTGACCACGAGGTAGGCCATGTTGCGGCTGAACACCGGCGTGCGGGTGTACGCCTCGCCGACGATGACGGGCATTTCCAGGACCATCCGGCGTTCACTGAATGCCTGAAGCTGAAAGGCGGCCGAATTGACGATAATGTGCCGCCGGCCCAGATCCCGTGGGAGCCAGCGCCAGCGTTCCAGATTGACCAGGACGCAGCGTAGCCGATCCTGGGCCGAACGGTTCAAGGAGGCCAGGGTTCCCCGGCCGACCACGCCGTCCGCAGCCAATCCCTGCCTTCTCTGAAAGGCCGCCACTGCCTGTTCCAGACCTGAATCAAAAAAAGACTCGTCTTTGCCCCCGTTTCCCGCCGCAGGAAAATCGCCCTCTTGCACCAGCCGCAAACGAAGCTGTGCTACGCGGCTCGACCGGTCGCCGGCGCGCAGCGCTTCGCCGGAATCCACCGCAGGCCAGCCCCCGGACGCGATGACTTCACGCAGCCGCTGGACCTCTGCCATGGCGGCACGGTACCCCTCGCTGTCCGGAGCCGCCTGGGAGAAAGCCCGGCGGACATCTTCCGGTGCGGAGACAGCGGCCAGCCATCCAAAGACTTCGGCCTTTTTGGCCGGAGCAATCCATTGGGGGTAGATCGTGCGGGGGTCGACCTTCCCGACGGCCAGGTGGGTGGCAAGGTTGACGAAGGCGTCGGATAACACGATTTCCATCCCGGCCAGTTCCTTGGCCTCCAATGCGGCGCGCCGTTTCAAAGACGACGGCGACAGCCAGGCCGAAAGGCAAAGGAAATGGTAATCCCCGGGCAAAAGACCGTGATGATCCGCTTTGCCGATGGCCGCCACAAGCTCATAGGCGGCCTGGCCGGGACCTTCAGGCAAGACCCATATCGGCCGGTAATCGCGCTGGTGATAAAATTCGACCAGGTCCTGGCCGGCATGGATCGGTTCGCAGCCGATCCACACCCCCCGAGGGACGGCGGCCTCCTCAAGCCAGGCGTGAACGGCCTGGGAGATCTGCCCGGCCGGCGCGGCCGCCGAATCGCAACCCGGCAGCAGCAAAAACCAAAGCGCCAGACATGCAACGATGGTGCACAAACGCGATCGCAACCCCATGGGCGGACCTGTCCCTTTCTCCTGCAAAAGGCAGAGGCAAAACCGTTTTAAACATCAACAGGGAAAAAATCGCGTCTCGATATGCCCGGGTCTATACCCGGATTTTCACCTTTTTCCGGCCGTCAGACTTCAACCCCGCTTTTTTTCAACGTCACCATGCCGCCCTGGAGGGTGCGGGTGTTCTCGCGCCCGAGCTGGCGCAGGTTCAGTTGGGCCTCATAGGATCGCACGCCGGTATTGCAGACCAGGATAATCTCCCGATCCTCAGGCACCTCGTCGATGCGCCGGCGCAACTCGTCCTGGGGAATGTTGATCCAGCGGCCCGGATGTTTCTCGGCAACGGGTTGGCCGTCCTCGCGGGCGCGGGTATCGAGAAAGAAGCAGCTGCCCGCTTCGCCGCGGGCCTTCCAGGCGGTCTCGAAGGCGCCGGCGTCCAGGCCCTGGTAACGGCCGGCCAGCAGGTTGTCGGCCGCATTGCCCAGTGCGTTGAGGATGTCCATGGCGGAAGAAAAGGGCGGCGAATAGGCCAGCTCGAGGTTGCTGATGTCGTCCACCGTCGGGTTGCGGTCCAGAATGGCGGCCACGGCGTTGATGCGGCCCACCATGGCATCGTTGCTGCTGATGCCAAACCCCTGAATTCCCAAGACCCGGCGGGTGCCGTTTTCGACGACCAGCTCGAGGTGCATCATCTGCTTGGTGGGATAAAAATGGGCGCGATCGAGTTGGGCCACCTGTACGCTGATCGCATCGAAACCGGCCTTGCGGGCGTTGGCGACCGTCAGGCCGGCCCCGGCCAGGCTGTTATCGAAGAGCTTGACCACGAAGCTGCCCACCGCACCGGCAAAACACGCGTCGCCGCCGGCCAGGTTGGTGCCGATCACCCGACCCTGGCGATTGGCCATGGATCCCAGGGGAAAAAAGGCCGGTTTCCCGCTGACCAGGTTGCGGGTCTGGATGCAGTCGCCCCCGGCATAGATGTCCGGATCCGAGGTCTGCAGCCGGTCGTTGACCACGATGCCGGCCGGGCTGACTTCCAACCCTGCTTCCCGGGCCAGATCGGTGTTGGGCACCACCCCCACCCCCATGACCACCAAATCGGCGTCGATGGCACCTTGTTCGGTCACTACGCGCCGGACCACTCCGTCTTCTCCCTCCATGCCCACGACCTTTTCACCCAGACGGAAATGGACGCCTTTTCCCTCCATGTGCCGCTGGGCCATGCGGGCGAATCCCGGACTGACGAATCCAGGCATGATCTGGTCGCACAGTTCGACCACGGTGGTGTCCACCTCCCACATATCGGCCAGGGCCTCGGCCATTTCCAGACCTATGAACCCGCCGCCGATCACCACCGCCTTTTCCACCATCCCGCGCACCACCAGGGCCTTGATGGCCGCTGCATCGTGCAGGTTGCTGGCGTTGTGTACGTTGCCCAGTTCCAGTCCTTTCAAGGGAAGGGGGCGAGGTATCGAGCCGGTACCGATCACCAGCTTGTCGTAGGCCAGCGAATCGGTGGTTCCGTCGGCCTTCTGGAAGTGGACGACCTTGTTCTGACGGTCGATCCGGGTGGCCCGGGTTTCGGTCATCAGTTCGATGTCTTTGCAGTCGTGGAAAAATTTTTCGTCGCGGATCATGTGAAAGCTCGTACTGCGCAGCTCCGAGATATCGCTGACATCTCCCGAAACGTAATAGGGTATCCCGCAGCCGCCGTAGGATACGAAACGATCGGCATCCATGATCACGGCCCGCGACGCGGGCTCGAGCCGCTTGAAGCGGCAAGCGGCCTTGGAGCCCAGGGCCACCCCACCGATGAAGAGGACCTGCTGTGTCATAATCACTCCTTGCTATGGACGGTTGTGAGCAAAAGTGCAAAATAGCGCCCTCCGCCCGGTTGTCAAGGCAAAAGCGGGCGCAACTCTGGCAAGTGCCTCCTCAACATGCAAATGACGCTCAAACGCCACTCAGGGCGATAGGCGGGGATGGACACCGCTTCAAACGGCGAGAAAGGATGTGTGAAAAAATCGCCCGGGATTATGGTGCACCATAATCCCGGGCGAAGCAAGGCAGCCGGTTTCAACTGCAGGCAGGCAAAAGGATCGGAGCCGTGAAGACCTGTTGAACCCACCCATACCGTTGGTCGCCCAGGCGCACGTAAGGCCACTGCCCGCTATTGGCCGGCCATCAGCCCACGGCGGCGACAATCGGTCGAATGGTGATCGAGACGCGCCGGTTTACGGCGTCGTCGCTGGAAATCGGCCGCGACTCACCGTAGCCCACGGCTTCGATCCGTTCGGCCGCCACCCCCATCTCCACCAGGGCGGTACGTACGGCTTGAGCCCGCTTTTCGCTCAATACCTGATTGTAGGCGTCGCTGCCCCGGCTGTCGGTGTGCCCCTCGACCACGATGGTGGTTTCCGGGTAGCGCCTGAGCACATCCGCCACCCGCTGCAGCTCGGTGAACCCTCCGGGCTTCAGGGTCGCCGAATCAAAATCGAACATCACTTCGGACTTGAAGGTCGCCGTGAGCACGTCCACCCTTCCCTGCCGGCCCCTGGCCTCGGCGGTGGCCACGGCTTCCTGGGTGCGCCTGACGCTGGCCGCCTCGCTGGCCGCCAGGGCGTTTCTCAGGTCCCTTTCCTGGCGGTCCATGTAGGCACCGATCTGATTTCCGGCCACCGCTCCCAACGCCGCGCCGATCCCGGCGCCCAGAAGGGTGGCTTCCGTGTTGCGCCCGATGGCCTGGCCCAGGACCGCTCCTACAACGGCCCCCGTACCGGCACCGACTCCGGTACCGGTCTGCTGCCGGGTAGCACCGGCGCAGGCCAGCAGGCTCATGGCAAGTCCGACGGTTATCGCTGTATTCAGCCAGTTTCTTTTCATTTGCTTTCTCCTTTAAGCGATGAAAGCTGCGCGTATTCATCGCCGGTTACAGGCCGCGTGAAATATTCAGCCCACCAGCGGGTACTGTCAACAGGGAAAAAACGCTTTACGGTTCAGGCGGAGGTCTGCGGTTCTTGCGCCGCGCCTCCAGTTCCTGCCTGAAAGCGGCTAATTTCTCCTGCTGTTCAGGCGACAGCATCGGTTTGATGACGGCGGCGTAACTGTCAAGGATGCGGCGCATTTCAAGACGCTGCTGATCGAGGTGGCGCTGCAGTTCTTCGTCCATGCGGCGCACGACCGTTTCAATGGCGGGCCGTTGGGCCGCACTCAGGTCGAGCCGGTCCGACAGCCGCTGCATGATGAAGGCCACGCGCTGCTCGGGGTCCTGCTTAAACAGGGGATGGCGCGATTTGAGAAACCATTCGGTGCCCAAGCTGCCCGTCAGGGCTCCCAGGATTAGCACCAACAAAACACCGGCAATGGTTTTCCATTTACCCATGGCCACCTCGCCCGGGGGTTAAAAGTTCAGCAGACTCAGGAGCTGAGGTCGGATGTAAAAGGACTGGAACAGATCGGCGTCGGTGATCAGCTCGAGGTTGATCCATAGACCCAGCAAGGCCAGGGTCAAAGCCGCGGTGGCCGGGGCCAGGCGCCAGACCAGCGTTTCGAAAGACCATCTTTCCATCCACCCCCGGATTTCGGGCCGGCTGTGGATTTGCGCCATCACCGCTTCGATTCGCAAATCCGCAATCGGCAGATTTTCTCTGGACCAGTGGATCCGGCGCATGATCCGATCGAGCTGTTCTTCCATCGAAATCGATCTCTTCTTCATGGCAAGCCCCCCAGAATGATCTGGTGCAGCCGCTTGCGGGCACGAAAAGCTCTGACCTTGACGTTGGTCCGGCTCCACCCCAGCAGCCGGGCCGCTTCAGCCACCGGGCGCTCCTCCAGATGAACCAGTTCGATGACCATCCGATCCTCGGGCGAAAGCCGGGCCATGGCCGCGTCCAGGATTTCGCGGGCTTCGGCCCGGTCGCTCAGTTCCTGCCACGTGTCTCCGGCGTCCTGGGCCTGGAACTTTTCCAGCCACTGTTGGTGGGCCTCGGAAAGTTGGCTGACGGCCACCTCCCGCCGGCGGTAGCGGCGGCGCCAGAAATCGTAACAGGTGCGCACGCTGATGGCCGAGAGCCATTGACGAAAGCTTTCGGTCCGGCGGAATCCCCCCAGCGACTGGTAGGCGCGCACCAAGGCATCCTGAACGGTCTCGGCCACCCGGTCCGGCGGGACGTGGCGCCGCACGATGCGCGCCACGTAATCCTGATGGCGTTTTACCAGTTCCGCGAAGGCATCCACGTCGCCCGCCAATACCCGGCGGATGTCGTCCATGTCCGTTGAGCCGCCGCTGGTCAACTGCGCCGCCTCCGTCCCTGCCGATTGCGTTCTGCCGTGAGCGGGAAAAAGCCACCAGCCGGATCCCCGGCCTTCCCGCCCGCCTTGTTTCCAGCCTCGGCTTATGGGGTATCATGCCCCCGTAAACAGCGCAATGGCACGAATCTGGGCCGCTACTGTTTCAACTATGATATGAGTCGCCGCAGGCCACACGGCGGTTACAGTCTCGCTTGAGTTCGACGACGCCGTTTGAGATCCATCCGCCGAACAAATTTTCCGGACGTCTCGTCTATACTTATGAATGGATGTAACCGATTCCCATTTCGGGCCGACTCGATCCAAAGGAGACGGCGGCATGCCCTTGACCTTAAAGGCGGAAAAGATGGCCGCCCCGGCGGATCGAACCAGAAGCTAAGGAAAGCGGCACATGGATCTGACCAAGGAACTGGAAAAAACGGCCAACGGCCGCCGGGGACGCCTGATGTTTTTCTGCCTGGCACTACTGGTCCTGGCCGCAGGCGGTGCGGCCTTGTGGGCCGCTTACCACCGGGTCGAGGCCCGGCAGCCGCGGTTCACCACCGAGGCGGTGCGACGCGGTGACCTGACGGTGACCGTAGGGGCCACCGGCACGCTGGAGCCCACCAATCAGGTCGATGTGGGCAGCGAGCTGTCGGGGATCATCAAAACGGTGGCGGTGGACTACAACGATCGGGTCCGGGTCGGCCAGGAGTTGGCGCGTTTGGACGACACCAAGCTGAAGGCCGCGGTGGCCAAGAGCGCGGCGGCCCTGGTATCGGCCAGGGCCGACTTGGCCGAAACCCAGGCCACGGCGTCCGAGGCGCGCACAAACCTGGAACGGCTGCGCACCCTGCACCGCCTCACCCGGAACAGGGTCCCATCGGCCCAGGACATCGAAGCCGCAGAGGCCACCCTGAAAAGGGCCGAGGCGGGCCAAGCCTCTGCCTCGGCCCGGATCGCCGAAGCCGAGGCGACCCTCAACGTCGATCGCACCAACCTGGAGAAAAGTGTCATCTATTCGCCCATCAACGGGGTCGTGCTGGCCCGCAGCGTCGAGCCGGGCCAGACCGTGGCCGCATCCCTTCAGGCCCCTGTCCTCTTCACTTTGGCCGAAGACCTGGCGCGTATGGAACTGCAGGTGGACGTGGACGAAGCCGACGTGGGCCAGGTGCGCGAGGGCCAGGAGGCGGTCTTCACCGTCGACGCCTACCCGGAACGCAGCTTTCCGGCCCGCATCCGACAGGTCCGTTACGCGGCAGCCACCACCAACGGTGTGGTGACGTACAAGACCGTACTCACGGTGGCCAACGAAGATCTGACCCTGCGGCCCGGCATGACCGCCGCGGCCGAAATCACCGTCCAGAAAATCACCGACGCCCTGATCGTGCCCAACGCCGCCTTGCGCTTTAAACCGAACCAAGAGGCCGGCCCAGACCATAGACGCGGTTTTTTGGAGCGCCTCATACCTCGCCCGCGTCGCTCATCGCCGCGCCCGGCGGGCCAGAGAGGGCCGCGCGTCTGGATACTGCAGGCAGGCCGACCGGTCCCGGTCCCGGTGGCGGTCGGACAAAGCGACGGAATTCTCACCGAGGTTCGCAGCACGGCGTTGGCGCAGGGCACCGAGGTGATCATCGACACGTTGGCGGAAGCCAAATGAAGACGCCTTCGGCCCATACGCTCCCGCCAACGCCGATCATCCGCCTCAGCGGGGTCAGCAAGGTTTACGGGCATGGACAGGCGGCGATGTACGCCCTTAGCGGGGTCGACCTGGAAGTGGCCCACGGTGAATTCGTCGCGGTGATGGGCCCTTCAGGCTCGGGCAAATCGACCTGCATGAACATCATCGGGTGCCTCGACACTCCGTCCGCGGGCAGCTACCACTTCGACGGCCTGGCAGTGGACCACCTGTCCCGGGACCAGCGGGCCGTGCTGCGGCGCCATTGCCTGGGATTCGTCTTCCAGGGGTTCAACCTGCTGACCCGCACATCGGCCCTGGAAAACGTGGAATTGCCCTTGATATATCGCGGTATGGGGCGCCGCCACCGGCGCCAGGCGGCCGAGAAGGCCCTGGCCGCGGTGGGTCTGACCGGCTGGGAAGGCCACACCCCCGGCGAACTGTCCGGCGGGCAGCAGCAGCGCGTGGCCATCGCCCGGGCCATCGTTTCCGAGCCCCGGGTCTTGCTGGCCGACGAGCCGACCGGCAACCTCGACTCGGAGCGCAGCCGCGAGGTGATGCGGCTGTTGACCGAGCTCAACCGCCGGCGGGGCCTCACCGTGGTGATGGTCACCCATGAACAGGAGATGGCCGCCTTTGCCGGGCGCCAGATCCATTTTCGCGACGGTGTCATCGCGGCGGTCCATTCTTCCTGAGGAGACGGCATGTTCTGGGAAACTTTCGTGTTGGCACTGCGGGCCATCCGGCGCAACGTACTGCGGTCGGCCTTGACCGTGCTGGGGATCGTCATTGGAGTGGCGGCGGTGATCACCATGGTGACCCTCGGGTCGGGGGCCACGGCCAAGGTGACCCAGGACATCGCCCGGCTCGGCAGCAACATGCTCCATGTGCGCCCGGGCCAGGGCATGCACGGTCCGGGCGGGGCCCGCTCCAGCGCACCGCCCTTCGAGGCGGCCGACGCCGAAGCCATCCGGCGCGAAATCAGCGGGCTCGAGGCCGTGGCGCCCACCGCAAGCCAGACGGCCCAGGCCATCCGGGGCAGCACCAACCGGTCGACGACAGTGACGGGCACCACCGACACCTACACCGCCGTACGCGACTGGGACCTTTCCGCAGGGCGTAACTTTTCCTCCGGCGAGCTGCAAGCCGGCAAGGCCGTCTGCCTCATCGGCGCCACGGTACACCAGGATCTTTTCGGGGCCCAGTCGGCGGTGGGCGAACGGATCCGGCTCAACCGCATCAGTTTCAAGGTTATCGGCGTGCTGGCCGCCAAGGGGCAAAACAGCTTCGGTATGGACCAGGACGATCTGGTGTTGATCCCGCTGCGCACTTTTCAAAGGCGCATCGCCGGCGACAACGACGTCGAGGCGATCTACGTATCGGCCCGCGACGGGGTCTCCACCGAACGGGTCCAGGCCGAAATCGAACGCCTCATGCGCGAACGGAGGCGCATCGGTCCTGGCAAAGAGGACGATTTCCACGTACGCGACATGCAGGAGATCGTTTCGACCCTGACCGGCACCACACGCGTGCTCACGACTCTTTTGGGAGCCGTGGCGGCCGTCAGCCTGCTGGTGGGCGGGATCGGAATCATGAACATCATGCTCGTGTCGGTGACCGAGCGGACCCGCGAGATCGGCACGCGCATGGCCATCGGTGCCATGGAGCGCGACGTGATGCGCCAGTTTCTGGTCGAGGCCGTCGTGCTGGCCGGTCTGGGCGGGATCTGCGGCATCCTTATGGGACTTGGCGCCGCGGCCCTCGGAGCCCACTTCATGGGGGTCCCCTTCGTGTTCAGCCCGGGGATCGTGATGCTGGCGGTGGTTTTTTCAGCCGCCGTGGGGATCGTCTTCGGCTATTTCCCCGCCCGCCAGGCGGCCCGCCTGGACCCCATCGCGGCCCTGCGCCACGAATAGCGCCAGGGCACGCCGCCTTAGCGCCGGGGCACGATGCCGATCACGTTGGGCAGGGACCAGGCGGCCGTCCACCGGGGCACTTTGGGAAAACGGGTTTCGTTGCCCCCGAGGATTTCAAGATTGAAATCGCCCACCGAAATGAAGAGTTGGGCCTCCGGTCCGCCTTCCAGGTGCTGGGCGCAGACGACATCCAAGGGCAGATCGAGCAGGGCCTGGTTGAATTCATACATCGAACAGACGGTGCGGCTCATGATCAAAAGCGCCCGTCCCTGCCCATCCTCACCCAGGGCAGCCTCGATCCAGGTCTTGTTCTGGGGTTCCCAGCGATTCTGCCCCGGACGTTTGATCAAACGCAGATTCTGGATGATACAGCGGTAGTCGCGGCGGATCGCTTCCATGGAAAAATCGGGTTCGTCCCGGTCGAAGATCCGGAAACGGGGAAGATCCGCTCTGCGCGGGCAAAAGGTCGCCACGGACTGGTAGCGACTTACCCGGGGATTGTTGATGTGGTTGTGATGCTGGAGAAATCCGATGTGGGTCAGATAGTCAGTGGCGAACATACCCGCGTTGATGGCGGCCACAAATCCCTTCTGGCGGCACCACTCCCGGGCACTCAACCCTTCGATGCCCTCGGTCTCGGAGGCCAACGCCAGGCGCAGGTCCCAGATTTGCGGATCGACGCGCACCACCACCATGTGCACCTGGCGAGCCCCTTCTTGGCCAGAATAGACAAAGCGGCCCAAATCGATTCCCGGCGTCAGTTCGCGCCAGCCGGAAGCCTGGACTCCCGATGAGAGGCAAGCCAGGATCAACCCGGCCCCCACCCAACTCGCCCATCGTTTGGGGCGGCGGTTGAGCGCTGCCTCGCGGTGGCGGATCTTTTCCATAGGAAGAATATAGCAATTTTTGGCCGGTGGTTGAAGGGGCCTCCTGGTGCGAGGCTGGAGTAATTTTGGGTTAATTTTGGTCTCAATGTGTCGTTTGCGAGCTCAATGTCATTTATATTCACTTAAATCAACACCACCCAAAATACCACCCATATCTGCCCTAACATTGCGATTTCAAACCGATAATCGCCACCGGAGACCGCATCCCTGGAAGATTGATGATTTGACCGTTCGGCGGATTGATATTATTAAATGCAGCAACGGGACGCATTGTACCATTTTGACAGCGACGGGAGGCCGGCCATGATCGAGTCCAAGTATTTGCAGGACAACATCCGCAACATCCAGCAGCTCTTCGTTATCCCGGCCTTGAAAAATTTCGAGGCCAAAGAACTGGCCCGCCTGTTGCGGCTCAGCAAGGTACGCCAGTATGAGGATGGAGAAACGATCATCCGGGAAGGGGACAAGGATTCGTGGATCTATTTTCTGCTGCAAGGCACCGTTCGAGTGGAAAAGGAGGGGGTCGAAATCACCCGTCTGGATAAGATAGGCGAATTGTTCGGCGAAATGCGCATCATCGATAGTCACTCGCGCTCGGCTTCGGTAACCTCGATCGGCAAGACCGTCTGCCTGGCGGTGAATATCGCCGTACGGGATCGGTTGCCCACCGAAGACGAAGCCACCAATCTGCTGCTGCTCCTTTACCGGGTATTTACCGAATACGTTTCACTGCGCCTGCGCCTGACCAACGAACGGCTGGTCGATCTCTACAAGGAAATCGATGCCATCAAGGTCAAGGTACGCGCTGCCATAGAGTAAAGGAGAAGGCGGTGACACGCCGAACCGTTCAATTCTCCCGAAACGCGGTCAATGTCTTTTTCCATATCCTGACCCAGTGCAATCTGAGCTGCCGGCACTGCTACATCAACCCGGCCCAACACGGCCGGCAGACGCTTCCCATCGACACCATCTCCCGCTGGCTGGCCCTCTTCGCGCAGCGCCGGGATTCGGCCAACGTGATTTTTCTGGGCGGAGAACCGACGCTGCACCCGGATCTGCCGGCGGCCATCCGCAGCGCCCGGGATCTGGGCTACGCCTCGGTGACCGTAGATACCAACGGGTATCTGTTCCATGGGATTTTGGACCGGATCAGCCCGTTGGAAGTCGATTTTTTCAGCTTCAGCCTCGACGGTCCAGATGCGGCGGTCAACGATCCGATCCGCGGCCCGGGATGCTTTGTACGCTGCACCCAAGGTCTTAAAGAAGCCAAATCCCGCGGCTTCAATGTCAGTCTGATTTACACGGTCAGCCAGGACAACCTTCATGCCCTGGAGCGCATGCCGCCGCTGTTGGAAAAGTGGCACGTGGACCGCTTTTTCATCCAGGTGATCGGAATCCGCGGCAAATCGGCCGAACGCGCCAACCGGGAGGAAAAGCTCCAGGTCTCCAAGGCGGATTGGTTGTCCGTTGTGCCGCAGGTGGCTGCCCATGCCGCATCACGGGGGATTACGGTCACCTGGCCCAAGGTTTTTCTCGAACCGGGCGAACCCTTCGCCTGTGCCGGGACGGTGGCCGAAAACTTCTTTGTCTTTCCCAACGGCCGGGTTTACCGGTGCCCGCTGTGCGAGGACTTTGCCTTGCACGCTTACGAGATTTGCGGCCATCGTCTGACACCCACCGGCCCGCTCAACGAGGAGAACCTATTCACCTTGGAGATTGCCGAAGGCTGTGTAATGAACAAGCTCGTTCAGCCGCAGAATCTGGTCTACGACAACGCCGGCCGCCCGGTACACCGTATCGCCTGCTGCATGCTCAAGGAAGAGATCACGCGCCTGGCGCCACCCGGAAACCGGATCGAATGAACATGCTCGCCTTGCCGGCATGCTTATTTACTTGGTGTACCAGGTGCCGTCAGGCCGTTGCAGACGGTCGCCGGGCCTTGAATTTTCGGCAATCTGCAAAGCCCGCCGCCGGCCCACCACCTCCTGGCTGGTACCGGTCTGCTTTGCGATGGCAGCATAGACCTGGCGCCGGTCGGCGTTCTCAGCCGCCACCTCTGCGGTACGTTCCGCCGGGCCTACAAATTCAATAAATCCCAGATTATTTTCACCCACCACGCCACGGGCCTTAAGATCGAGGATAACCGGCAGGCGTGCCTCAATGCGCGCTTTGATGCCTTGGGCTGCAACAGGGGCGGAAACCAGAATCAACGCGGCAGATAGCGCCAGCAGCAACCGCCAATAAGATGTCATCGGTTTTGGTCTCATATCGGTTCCCTAAAGTTTGAGGCTCATTGTTTCGCAGGCGCTTCAGATCCGGCTTCGATGGTCGCCGCTTTCTGGTCCAGATCACCGAAAAAGTCGTCCAACGCCCGGTCCACCTTGATGTTCACATCGATGGTGATGTGAATCGGCTTGACCTCCACCGGAGCCACCTCCACCTTGTGCTGGGTGGCACAACCGGCGGCTGCCAGCCACAAGAGCGCCAGTACCGCAAACGTCCATTTGAATCCCATAGCTTTTCTCCTGTGGCAGGATCGGGACGGTCTATTCGATCATTTTCATCAAACCGCCGTACTGAATGATTTCATCCAGCGGCAGCCCCAATTTGACATCCAGGGTGATCCCCTGAAAACGCGACCCCGGCGAATCGGCCTCCACCCGCATGAAGCGCCCCAGCTCCTGATGATAGACAAAAGGCAAAGGCTGCGCCGGCTTGCCATCGAACTGCAGCCGCAGGGCCAACTGGTCCCCCTGGCTGTCGATGCCCACCTTGGCCCAAGTGTAATCATAGTTTTTGAGCGCTTCGCTGGCAAGGGCGAGCTGGGCGTATTCCAGCGTCTGCGGCGCGATCCCCCCGGTGAGCCGTTCCATGCCCTCCAGGCGGATCTTGCCTCCCACGCCTGGCGTCGAATAGAGAAACCCGTCCTTGAAGCGCAGTTTTCCCTGCCGGTAGTTCAAAGGGATGCGGCCGTTGACCGTCCCCTCGCCTTCGGCAGCAAGCCCCCCGAGTTGGTGGAGCACCTGCACCAGGTAAAGCCGGTCGCAAAAAAGGGTCAGATCGTAATCCCCATCTGCCGGGGAGAAACGCATGGCTTCAGCATAGATCCGCCCGCCGCACCAGCCGAATCCGCCTTTTTCCAACAAGATCTGGCTGGGGCCCTCCACCTGAAACTGGAGCTGCGCATCGCTCAGCTGGAGATTGCCAAAATCGGCCCGGCCAACATGCACCACCTGTCCCGGGGCACTACGCACCCCGATGAGATCCACCAGCCGTAACTCGGCATCTATTCCATCGACATGGATGTTGCGCGCCGGGGCCTCCAGGCTGGCGCCGGCCAGCCGAACCAGGGCATTGCTCTGGATCCCACCGGCTTCCAGGGCCAGTGCGGCATGGCAGCCCAGCCGGCCTTCAGCCGTCAAACCGGATAGCGACGGCGCTAGAAATCCGAGATCGAGAGGTGCTGCCGGCGACCAGGGGTCGAGTACCGCGTCGAGGTTTCCCCTGGCTCCCTCGGGGGATGCGCCCGCTTCGGCGTTGAATGTCCATCCCATCCCTTCAACGATAAGATTTCGCAGCTCGCCGTGAAGGGCCACTGCCGATCCTGTTTGCCGGATCGTGGCGTTGATCCGGCCCGGGTGAAACCCTTGCCAACGGACAGACTCCGCATTCAGCCGACCGGCGGCCGGATTCACCGCCGGCCACTGAAACGGTAAATAAAGGGCGGCCTGTTCCATGGTGAAGTTCCGGGCCGGCAAGACGATATGCGCGTTTTCGCACTGCAGCTCGCCTGCCAGCCAGGGGGGCCGCCCGGGCCGCAGGCGGCCCCGGACCTCGATCTTATCGCCGCCGGCCCGCCACTGGCCGGCGGCCATGGACGGCTGCGGCACCTGGATCAAAAAACGCCCATTCCCTGAGCCGGGCAGGTTTGCCAAATCCAGGTCCCCGTTCAAATCGATCCGCAGCTGCGGCCAGACGACCGGTGCGACTCCCGTATCGAGGCGGCCTTCATGGGTCTCGATGCGGGTGGTGAAAGATACGGCGCTGCCCTGGCCGGCAAAATCGGCGCTGATTCGAGGATGCTGGATTTCGGCGTTGACCTCGCCGGCTGTCAAATCCAGGGCCGCGCGGGTCGGTGCCGCCTCAAAACGGCCGCGCCAGCGCGACAGGTCTTCCAGGCGGCCGGAAAAAGTCCCTTTAAAACTCGCCGGAACGATCTTGACGGATCCGTCCAGGATTTTGTCAGCGGCGGAAAACGCCACATCCCCCCGCACTTTGATCTGTTCCAGACTGCCGCTGGCCGTCAGTGCCAGACGATCGACAGAAAGGGGCAGGGGCTGATCGAAGCGCCCGGCAGCCTCGATGGTGGCGCTTGCCCGGGGCCGGCCGTCCCCGCCCCGGTAACCGGTGGCCTTCAGGCTGATCTGCTCGATCCGCCCCTGGCCGGGAAGGCCGCCGGAAAGTGAGCCATCGGCGGTGATTTCCACCTCTTGGCGGCCGGAAGCGGCTGTCACCAGGGCGGCGGTCATCTTTAGATCGTTGATGGACGACGTCAGGGGATGCACCAGCTTCAAGGCCCCGGAAAAAGATGCAACCCGATCTTGACCCTGGGCGGCCGTCCACTCGAGACGCAGGGGCGCCGACGCCCCCCCGGCCTCCAGTCCAAAGCCCGGCCCGTCGATACGCAGATCGGCCGAAGCGGCTTCGCCGTTCAATGCCAGGATCTCGAAGGGAGAAAACCTCAGATGGGCTTCGGCATGGGCCGAAAGTCTTCCCCGCAGGCGCAGGCCGGCGCTTTGCGGCAAAAAGGGATTGAAACGATCGAGGCAGGCATTGCGGGTTTCGAGCATCGCTTTCAAGTCGGCCTTGAGCGTGTCGGCCCGCAGCATGATCTGAATCGGTCCGAGATTGGGGAAGAGTTCCAGGCGGACTTCGACGCGGCTTAAATCCTCCCCTTCAGGCCGGGCACTAAGGGCGAAAGGAATCTTGATCGGACCGGAAGCATCCTCCACCACCAGAAGACCGTGGTCGACCTCAATGCGGCCGATCCACACGGCGGAAAGATCGGTCGGTGCCGATCCAGGCGAGGCTGAGAAAAGCGGACCGGCCCCCTTGAGACGGATTCCGGCCTCATCCCTGAGAGCGTAAAGCGTCACACCGGAGAGCGCCACTCGCTCGATGCGGCCGTCGATCAGGTCCCCGAGGCGATAGTCGACCATCAGATGGCCGAGGCGGACGGTTTGGCCGATGTGGATATTGGCCGCCTCAAGGCTGGAAAATCCGATGTGCCGCAGATCGATTCCAGCCTCCGCGATGCCCAGGCGTCCGGCCAGATCCGGTACCAGACGCCCTTCGATCCAGCGGGGCAAAGCCAGCCAGGCTGCCACAAGCATCAGGCAAAGCCCGGCGGCAAGGATCCCGAGAAAGCCAATAAGGCGGCGCGAAATCGGTTGCATGGGCAATTCGGGCCGGCAGCTGCCTGCCGCAGTCCACCTTGGGGTATTGGATCCGAGAAGTCCGGCTATACGGATTTTTCAGATATTGAAACGGATATGCACCACATCCCCGTCCTTGACTTCGTATGTCTTGCCCTCCAGCCGGAACGTGCCGAGCTTGCGCGCTTCGGGCAGGCCGCCGGCGGCGATCAGGTCCTCGTAGGCGACCACCTCGGCGCGGATAAAGCCCTGCTTGAGATCCGAATGGATGGCGCCGGCGGCATCCAGGGCCGGGGTACCGCAACGGATGGTCCAGGCCCGCACCTCGTCTTCGCCCACGGTGAAAAACGAAATCAATCCCTGCAGACGGTAGGATCCGGCGATGACCCGATCGGTGGCCGAGGCCTGGATGGCGAACTCGGTCAAAAAGGCTTCGGCCTCCTCGGGGCTCATCTGGGACAATTCCTGTTCGAGCTTGCCCCGCAGCACCATGCAGGCCTCGATTTCGGACACAGGACCAACGGCCGGCAGGGTTGCGTCCTCGTCTTCGTTGTTGAACAGGACCAGCATCGGTTTTCCCGAGACAAAGGCGAAGCCGCGCAGTTTGGGGTGGCCGGCCAGTTCGGGGAAACGGCGCAGCGGAACCTCGTTTTCGAGGTGTCCCAGGCAGGTCTTGAGCAGGTCGAGCTCCTCGATATCCATTTGGCGGCCGCGCTGTTTTTCCTGGGCCAGGCGCTCGATGCGCTTTTCGGCCACCACCAGATCGGCCAGGATCAGCTCCTGATCGAGGGCCGCAAAATCGCGCTTGGGATCGGGAGCCTCGAAACCGTAGCCGCCGAAGTTGCGCACCACGTGAATCAGGGCGTCGCAGTCGCGCACCGGGACCCAGACGCTGGGGTCGCGCCCCTTTTCCCCTCCGCCCTGGCGGCCGGGCAGAAAATACTCCACCTGGGCGTAGGTGGTCTTGCGCGGCCGGTACATGGCACTGAGCCGGTCCACGCGTTCATCGGGGACCGGCACCGTGCCGATGCGGCTCTCCATGCGCTGGCCGGGATCGATGGCAGAACCGGTCAGGGCCTCGAAAACGGTGGCCTTGCCCGACTGGGGCAGGCCGATGATGCCAAGACGCATCGAATAACTCCTTGAAGATGGCAGATGGATTCAGTTGTTTTCCCCGGTCAGGGTGCGCAGCACGTCCGCCTTGCCGATGATGCCCACCAGGCGGCCGTCCTCGACCACCGGCAGGGTATGGAAGCTGTTGTCCACCATCAGGGCCGCCACGGTCTCGATGCCCGTATCCGGTTTGACGGTGACCGGATCGGGCGTCATGGCGTCGGCCACCACGGTAGCGGCGATCTTGCGCACCTCTTTTTCGAGCTGCTTCATCGAGGTCAGGGCGATGAGCCCGTCGAGGAAGGTAAACAGCGAGGGGATGGGCATCTTCTTTTGCTGCACGATCAGATCGCTCTGGCACAAGATGCCCACCACACGCCCCTTTTCGTCCACCACCGGCACCCCGTTGATCTTGCGTTCGAGCAGGATGCGGGCCGCGTCGGTGATTTCGGTTTCCGGCCGCACGGTGACCACCTCGCGGTTCATGATATTCCTGGCGCTGAGCATGCCTCACCTCCCCTGTTGAAGATCCGCAACGGAAACTGACCGTTGCAAGGAATATAGCACCATCCGCGACAAATCGAAACCAGGCTTGCTCAAGGCCCGGACTTTCTGAAAAATGCGACCACGCCGTCGGCCACCGTGATATTCCTGAGGCAGGATTTTCCAACAAGTCTGTTGGCAGCTGATCTGTTGGATTCCAGCCAATTGGAAATGAGCAAGTGCAATAAATCCGGGGCGGCTCTAATCCGCCCCGGCCTCCAATGCCTCCCAGTGCCGGTAGAGCGCGGCGACGTTCTCTTCGGCCTGCCGGTGCTCTTCATAGAGCCGGGCCAGGCGTTGGGCGTCACACTGGATCGCCGGGTCCTGGAGCCGCTTTGCAAGGTCGGCCGCGGCGGCCTCGGCCTTTTCGATCTGGCGCTGGATGCGCTCGATGGCCTTGCGGGCCTCGTAGGCGAGTTTCTGGGGCTTTTTTTCTGAAATCGAGGCCGTCCCCCGGTCCTTTACCGGTGCGCCGCCGCCGGGCAGGCGGAGGGATTCCAGCCACTGGCGGTGGTCGGCGAACCAGAAGGCACCGCCTTTGCCGTCGAGGCACAGCAGCCGGTCGCAGAGACGCTCTATGAGAAAACGGTCGTGGGTGATGAGAACCACGGCCCCGGCGAACTCCTCCAGGCTCTCTTCGAGCACCTCGAGGGTCGCAATGTCCAGGTCGTTGGTCGGCTCGTCGAGCAGCAGGATGTCGGCCGGCTGGCGCATCAGGTCCGCGATGAGCACGCACGCCTTCTCACCGCCTGAAAGGCCTGCTGCCGGCATGCCGAGCTGCTCGGGGCGAAAGCCGAAGCGCTTGGCCCAGGCCGTCACGTGAAAGGGCCGCCCGCGATAGACGACCGTGTCGCCTTCGGGCGAAAGCACCTCACGCAGGGATCGGCCCGGGTCGGCCAGCACGCGCTTCTGGTCGAAGGAAACGATTTTGAGCCCGTCGGCCGTGTGCACCCGGCCGCTGCCCGGCGCCAGGGTTCCGTTGAGGACCTGGATCAGGGTGCTTTTGCCCGTCCCGTTGGCCCCCAGGATCCCCAGGCAAAGCCCCGGCGTGAGCTTCAGGTCGAGGTTCTCGAAGAGACATCTGGCGCCGCGGTGCATGCCCAACTTCTCGGCGCTGAGCAGGACCTTGGTCCGGCGCCCGGTGGCATCAAAGGCGATCTCCACGCTGCGGCCGGCCGCGTTGCGGCCCTTGACCGCCGCCAGGTCCTCCTGGAGTCGATGGGCTTGGTCGATGCGGTGTTTGGCCTTGGTGCTGCGCGCCTTGGCCCCCTGGCGCAGCCATTCGATCTCGCGGCGCACCTTGTTGGAAAGGACGGCCGCGTGTTTGGCCTGATCGAGGAGGTAGTGCTCGCGCCGTTCGACGAAGGTGCTGTAGTTGCCCTCGACCTTGAGCAGGCCGCCGGCATAACGCCGGTCCAGTTCGACGATGCGGTTGGTGGTCTGCTCGAGGAAAAACCGGTCGTGGCTCACCAGGACAAAGGCAAAGGGCGCATCCTTGAGCAGCTTTTCCAGCCATAGGATCCCCTCCAGGTCGAGGTGGTTGGTCGGCTCGTCCATCAGCAGCAGATTCGGCTGGCGCAGCAAGGCCTGGCCGATGGCCAACCGCTTGCGCCACCCGCCGGACAGGGTCCCCACCGTCCGTCCACTGTCGTCCACCTCGATGAGGCTCAGGATTTCGCGCCGCCGCCGCCCGGCCTCCCAAGCCGCCAGCGTCGAAGGAAGGGCCTCTGCCAGGGTCTGCTCCACGGTCCTGGCCGGATCCAAAACGTCTTCCTGGGGCAGGTAGACGACGCAGGTGCCGCGCCGGCGGGAAATCTCCCCGCTGTCGGCGGTACCCAGGCCGTCGAGGATCCGCAGCATGGTCGATTTGCCGGCCCCGTTGGGACCGATCAGCCCGAGCCGCTCTCCGGCGCATACCTGGAGTGAGACATCGCTGAACAGGGGATGGGTTCCGTAGGACTTGGTTATTAACTGGGTGCTGATCAATACGTCGGGAGCCATAAGGCCTTTCGGTTATCGTTGGGCGGCATCGGCCGGATCAGGGGCATGGGGGCGGATACTGGCGGCGGATGGATTGAATCTCGCTGTCTAGCTGCTGTAAAAACCGCGACCGGTCACGGCCGGTCAGCGGCGGCGAGCCGCCGGCGATCGCGCCGGTGCTTCGCAGCTCCGCCAGCAGTTCACGGGTGGCCACGGCCGAACCGATGTTGTCTTCGGTAAACGGCTTTCCGGCCGGCCCGACGACCCGTGCACCCCGGTCGAGACAGCGGCTGGCCAGCACGATGTCGGCGGTGATCACGATGTCGCCCGGCCGCACCCTGGCCACGATCCAGTCGTCGGCCGCATCGAATCTGTCGTCGACGACCTGGAGCCGGATCGATCCTTTACGGGGAACGCGCATCCAGGTGTTGGCCACCAGGGTCACATCGAGACGATAGCGGCCGGCGACGCGGTAGACTTCCGGCTTGACCGGGCATGCATCGGCGTCGACAAAGATGTGCAGCAAATCAGGACCCTCCGGCAGCTAGCGCACCCAGGAAAACAGTGCTGTGGCCAGGATCACCACAATGATGCCCCAGAGCCGGTAGGTGTTTTCGGAAAGGGTTTCAAGAAACCAGGTGGTGAGCCGGGTGGCGAGGTTTTGCGGGTTGGCGAAAAAAAGGACCGCCTTGAGCAGGGCGCAAATGCCCAGCAGCCGCAGGAACCAGGGCTGGTAACTGGCCGACGCGGCCGCAATCAGAAGCAGGCCGACCAGCAGCGGCAAAACCGCCAGAATGCGCGTATCGGTTTTGCCCATCACGGTTTTGAAAACGGCGCGGGTATCCGCGGTGTACAGGATGATGCAAACCCCCAGCGCCAGCCACAGGATACTCAAGATGTAAAGGATCGCTGCCATGAAAACTACCTCCTGATCGATTTGCGGTAAAATGGTACCCACCGGCACGGCATCTCTGCCGGCCGCCGCTCTCACCCATCGCCCCACACCACGCGCCGGTACATCTCCGGATCGGTATCGGCCTCGGTGGAGATCAGCAGTACCTGGCTGGCCTCATCGAGCCCCATGGCCGCTTTGAGATCCGCCAGGCCCGGATCGGTCATCGCCTCGTAGATCAGCCCCAGGCCCACGGCCCCGGATTCTCCCGAGACCACGGCCGGATCGCCGGCCAAGGGATTGCCCAGGACCCGCATGCCGCGGCAGGCCACCCGGTCCGGGCAGGCGACGAAAAGATCGGCGCTTTTGGACAGGATCTCCCAGGCCAGGGTGCTCGGCATCCCGCAGGCCAGGCCGGCCATGATCGTCTTCAGATCACCGGCCACCTTCCTGGCCCGCCCGCCGCCGGCGTCCATCGACTCGTAGAAACAGGCGGCCCGGTCCGGCTCCACCACCACGGTGGTCGGACGGACATCCCCGAAACGGGCCAGCAGATCGGTTTGGATGGCGGCGGCAAAGGACCCCACTCCGGCCTGGAGCACTACGTGGGAAGGCTTCCGGCTGCCCAGAACCTGGAAACATTCGGCTGCGATGGTGCGGTACCCGTCCATGATCCAGGCGGGGATCTCTTCATAGCCGTCCCAGGCCATATCCTGGACCAGGAGCCATCCGTTTCGCCGGGCGTCGGCCGTGGCCCGGGCCACGGCATCGTCATAGGTCCCGTCGACCACCGTCACCCGTGCCCCGAACATTTCCACGTTGGCGATACGGGCCGCCGATGTCCCCCCGGGCATATAGACCACGGACCGGCAGCCGAGATGCCGGGCCGCCCAGGCCAGGGCCCGGCCGTGGTTGCCGTCGGTGGCGGTGGCACAGGTCGTTGCGGCCAGGCGGTCGCGCAGGGCTGGGGATTGGAACCGGTCGAAGGTCAACGCATCCGCAGAAAGATCGAGGCGCCGCCATAGAGCCCGGCAAAGACCGTAGGCAGCCCCCAGGGCCTTGAAGGCCTTCAGGCCGTAGCGCAGCCCCTCGTCCTTGATCCAGATGCGGTTGAGGCCCAACCGCTCGGCCAGCCGGTCAAGACTGTGCAGGGGGGTGGGGGCGTAGCCGGGCAGGCTGCGGTGAAAGGCCAGAACCGCATCGAGGTCTTCCGGCAGGCCGGCAGCGGCCCAGGGCCGGCGGGGGTTGACGAGGTGTTCGATCCGGTGGTTCGAAGGCGGCATCCTTTACTTCCTCGCTGTCATGGGTCGATACCGGCAGGGACGGTCAAAGAGCGAAAAGTGCCTCTTTTTACATGACCCGGACCAGGCCGGCAATCCGGTCTTCGATCTGCCCGGAATCGAAACAAAAGTGCAGATCAAGGAAACGAACGCGCAGATCGGCCACCGCCTGGGCCACTGGCCGATCGTGGCGGATCACCTCGGCCATCAGTTGGGCCAGGGTCTCGAAGTCGGTGGCCTGCATGCCGAAACGGGTCATTTCGGCCACCCCGAGGCGCAGGGCGCCCGAAGCGGTAAACCCTTCTTCTTCCGGGGTAGCCTGGTAGTTGACGATAATATTGTTTTCTTCGAGGCGCCGGGCGATCTGGGGCCCGCGGCCGTAACCGACCCGCACCACCACCTGGTGGGTTTCGGTGTATCCGCGCTGGGGGTCTCCGGCCACCTCCAGGCCGCAGGACGCCAGGGCCTTGGCCAGGGCCCTGGCGTTGGCCAGCACCTGGACCTGGTAGGCATCCTTGAAGGCGTTCATCTCGTAAGCGGCCATCAGCAGGCCCACCAGAGTGCCCAGGTGGTGGTTGCTCACCGAACCGGGAAAGGCCCGCCGGGAGATGGCCTGCCACAGCTCGTCGCGGCGGTCCTCGGCCGGCCAGTCGGCCGCCACCACCCCGCGCTGGGGGCCGAAAAAGGTCTTGTGGGTCGATCCGGTGACCAGGTCGGCCCCCTCTTCGAAAGGCCGCTGGAAATGGGGCCCCGCCAGCCCCAGGACGTGGGCCATGTCGTACATCAGCACACAGTCGAGGCCCAGGGCGTCGATCATACGCCGCATGGCGCGCACCGGCTCGCGGTAGAGGGTCATGCTGCGGCCAAGGATCACCAGTTCGGGGCGCTGGACCTCGAACAGATCCGCACAGGCGGCCAAGTCGATCTCGAACGGATCGTCGGCCCGCACCGGAAAGTTGACCACCGCCGGCCGGTCGGTGGCAGGATCGCGGGCCACGAAATCGCGCAGGGCCCCCATGGGCTGGGCACTCAGGTGGCCGCCGCGGATGATGTGGTGGTTGAAGATCTTGCCGATGCGCCGCTGCTCGCGCTTGCGGTCGGCCCGGTTGATATAGTCCACCATGGCGCTGAAAACCGTGGTGTTGGCCATCTGGCCGGAGATCGGACGCACCTCGACGCGCCGCGCTCCCAGAAAAGCCCCCATCTGCTCCTGGAGCAGCCGCTCGACCTCGGCGATGAATCCGGTCCCCTGGTAATAGAAAACCTCGGCCTCGCAAAAGGCCTTGACCGCCTTGTGCTCGGCGTAGCGGCCGGCCGGATCGAGGATCGAAAGCCACCGCACGGCCCGCGAGGCGGTCATCTCCGAGGGGATCAGGTTGATGCACCGGCGCTGGCGCCACTCGGTGTTGGCCACCGCACGGCCCAGCAGATCGAGGGCCTCGGTCTCCGGGCGGTGGACCGCCGGCGGGTTGACCGGCATCAGGACCGGCGCCGGGCAGAGAATCGGCCGGGCATAGGGCGGGGCCTCGCTGCGCAGGTTGTAGGCAACGATCAGGGCCGGTGTGCGGCGCCCGCGGATCTCTATATCGACGCCATCGCCCTCGAACAAACGGCTGTCCAAAAGGGCCAGGCCGATGGCCCGCATGCCCCGCTCGCCGGTGGGAATCGAAGTGACCCCTTCGCCGCTGAACTTCCAGTAGGGGACCATGGTGGCGCTGGTGACCGTACCCACTCGCCGGTCCGCCTGCCAGACCGGACAGCCGGCCCGGGCCACCCCCTTTTCCTGGAGCTGGAAAGCCAGGATGCGGCGGGGCAGATCGGCCAGAGCCCCGTAATCACGATTGAGGATGCGTACCAGGGCCGCCTGCTGGCGGCCTAGGGCCTCGCGGCCCACGAAATCGCCCTTGACCGGCGAAAAACTCACGGCAAAGCGCGCCAGGGGCGAGGCGAAGATGGGAATCTGGCCCCCTTCGGGATCCGGCCCCAGTTCATGGCCGTAAAGGGGCAAGCCGGCCTCCAGGCGCAAGGTGTCGCGGGCCCCCAGGCCCACCGGCCGTGCCCCTTGGGCGATCAGGGCCTGCCAGATGGCTGCGGCCTGGTCGGCGGCGGTAAAAATTTCGAAGCAGAGCGGCTCGCCGGTGTACCCGGTGCGCCCGATGTCCACCGGCGCCCGGCCGATGACACCGCTGCTCAGCGCGTTTCGCAGCGGATCGGGCAGGCTCCCTGCGGTGAGCAAGCCTTGGAGAATCGTCTTGCTCTGCGGGCCCTGTAGGCTGAGCATGGCCGTAGCCAGGGTGTCGTCACTGAGGGTCAGGTCCTCGAATCCGGCGGCCATCTTATGCAAATGGCTCCAGACCTTTTCCCGGTTGGCAGCGTTGACCACCAAGCGGTAGCGATCGGGCACGAAACGGTAAAGATAAGCGTCGTCGATGGCGCCTCCGTTCTCGTCGGCGACCAGGGTGTACTGGCTCTGGCCAGGTTCGAGGGCCGCGGCGTTGTTGGTCAGGCAGCGCTGCAAAAACGCCAGGGCGTCGCGGCCGCCGATGGTCAAGCGGCCCATGTGCGAAACGTCGAAAAGAC
This sequence comes from Desulfobacterales bacterium, assembly GCA_963668645.2. Lineage (GTDB taxonomy): Bacteria > Desulfobacterota > Desulfobacteria > Desulfobacterales > UBA2174 > UBA2174. The sequence continues at coordinate 61,027 of CAXXWC010000008.1, read as the reverse complement.
CCGCCTCGCACCGGGTGGCCAAATGTTCCTGAATGATGCCGGCCGGGTACTGGACCGGCATTTCCCAGCCGCCGAAAGGGACCATGCTGGCCCCCAGGGCGACGTGTTGATCGAAAAGAACTGTGCGCAGCAAGGATTCCATAGACCTGCTCCTCTCTAACCCAAATGAACGATGCGACAGCGGACAATTATTTGATTTTAGGCAAATCGCCAACAGCGTGTCAACGCAGTGCCGGGCAGTCCAGCCTATCCGGCTCCGACTCTTTTCGGCTGGCGGCAAATCTGCTATGGCCTCAACGTCCATCGCACCGCAGCTTTATGCAAAATTCCAGCGCTCAGCCGCCGGATGAAGGCGGACCGGATGCATGGATCCGAGAGTAACTCTTTATCGATGGGACGAAAAGTGATGATCCGCAATAAAGTTCTGGCCGAAGAGACGGCCGCGTATATCAAACAGTATATCAGGGAGCGGCCCGAAGTGGGCCTGATCAGCGGCACCGGATTGGGCGGCGGGGTGCCCACCATGACTGAAGCCGTCGATTTCGACTATCTTCACCTGCCCCATTTTCCCCGGTCCACGGTGACCGGACATGCCGGCCGGTTGTCGGTTGGCCGGGTGGCCGGCCGGCTGCTGATGGCCTTCAGGGGACGCTTTCACCTTTACGAGGGGTACAGCCCGCTGGAGGTCACGTTTCCGGTGCGGGTCATGCAGGAATTGGGAGTGCGCGTTCTGATCGTCACCAACGCCGCCGGCGGGCTCGACCCGGCCTTTACCCCGGGCGATATCATGCTGATCCGCGATCACATCAATCTGACCGGGGCCAACCCCCTGTGCGGGGCGAACCAAAACAACTGGGGACCACGCTTTCCGGACATGTCCCGGGTCTACGACTCCGGATTGGAAGCGACGGCTGTCCGCAAAGCCCTGGAAATCGGCGCACCGCTGCGCCAGGGCGTCTATGCCGGGCTGCTCGGCCCTTCGCTGGAAACCCCGGCCGAAGTGCGTTTTTTAAAAACCATCGGAGCCCAGGCGGTTGGGTTCTCCACCGTGATGGAGACCATCACGGCGACCCATGCCGGCATGCGGATCTTGGGGCTTTCGACCATCACCAACGTCAACGACCCGGACCGCCCGGTGCTGGCCAGTTTGGAACAGATCGTGGCCGTGGCCAACGACGTGGCCCCGCAACTGGCGGTGCTCATCGATGCAGTGATCGCAGCACTTTGAGGTTCGCAGCCTGGAGCAAAAATCAGAAGACCGCCCCCCTGCTCGCCCAGCTTCAGGCCAGCCAGCAGCCGACCAACTGGGCCTTGGCCCGGGCCTTTTCAAGCAGGGCATCCAGATCGATGCCAAGAAGGTGCCGGTCGCGCATCACAATCCGCCCGTCGATCACCGTGTGGCGGACATCGGCCCCCCGGGCGGCATAGACCAGATGGGAGACCGGATTGTAAAGGGGCGTGAGATGGGGTTGGCGGGTATCGACCACGATGATATCGGCCCGCTTGCCCGGTTCAAGGCTCCCGATGCGGTCGGCCAGACCCAGGACCCTGGCCCCCTCGATGGTGGCCAGGCGCAGCACCGTGGCGGCGTCGATGATGGTCGGGTCCAGGCGCTGGACCTTGTGGAGCTTGGCCACGGTGTCCATTTCGCCGAAAAGATCCAGGTCGTTGTTGCTGGCGCAGCCGTCGGTGCCCAACCCCACCGGCACCCCGGCGGCCAACAGCTCCGGCAAAGGCGCCACCCCAGAGGCGAGCTTCATGTTGCTCTCGGCGCAGTGGGCCACCCGCACCCCCCTTGCGGCCAGCAGGCCGATCTCTTCAGGCGTCAGCCAGATGGCATGGTCGGCGATCAGGTTGGCATCCAGCAGACCAAGACGGTCGAGGTGGGCCACGGGCCGCAGGCCGTAGCGTGACTCGATCTGGCTGGTCTCGCTTTGGGTCTCGCAAAGGTGCATGATCAGCGGGACGCCGAACTCGCGCGCGATGCAACCGGCTTGCTGAAGAAGCTCTGGCGCACAGGTGTACAACGCATGGGGCTGGACGGCCACCGAGATAAGAGGATCGCTCTTCCAGGTTTCGATGAGTTCGCGGGTATAGGCCAAGCCTGCCTCGATAGGACCGTAGTTGGGCGAAGGAAAATCGTAGAGCACTTCGCCCACCACGGCGCGCACCCCGCAATCGCGGGCCGCCCGGGCCACCTCGTGGGCGAAAAGGTACATGTCGCCGAAGCAGGTGGTGCCCGAGCGGATCATCTCGGCGCATGCCAGGGAGGCGCCGGTGTAAACGAAGTCGGCATCCATGCGCCCTTCCACGGGAAAAATATAATTTTCGAGCCACTCCATCAGGGGCAGATCGTCGGCCAAGCCGCGAAAGAGCGTCATGGCCGCATGGGTGTGGGTGTTGACCAGGCCTGGCAGAATCAACCCCCCGTCGGCATCCAGAACCTCACTTGCGGCCGGGGGCGGATCACCCGGCGCCACGGCAGTGATGCGCCCATCGTGCACGGTCACATATCCGTGGGGAATAATCCTGGCATTCGTGTCGAGGGTCAGTACCGTTCCGTTGCAAATAAACAGATCATTGGCAGGCATGGCACGTTTCCGTCTTGGGTTTAGGTGGCGGCCGAGGCCGGGTTTCAGTCTGCACCCTTATCCAATCCCGGGTGGCGGGGTCAAGCCCGTAAGCTTGACCAGGTCGCACACGGCCGCGGATGGACAACTGATGGGGATGGGGGTAAAAGAGAGCCGATGAATCACTACGATCTGGTCATCCATAACGGCATCGTAATGACGGTCAATCCAGCCTTCGAGGTTCACCGGCCCGGGATGGTCGCCATCCGCCATGGGCGCATCGTCCAGGCAGGACCTTGGAACGCGAAGGATCCGCTGCTACCGGCCACCGCCCATCTGGATGCCGGCGGCGGGATCGTCATGCCGGGGCTGGTCAACACCCACACCCACCTTCCCATGACGCTCTTTCGCGGCTTGGCCGACGATCTACCCCTCATGGAATGGCTCCAGGAGCGCATCTTTCCGGCCGAAGCGCGTCACATTACCCCTGAAACCGTGCGTAGCGGCACCCGGCTGGCCTGCGCCGAACTGCTCCTCGGAGGGACCACCTGCTGCTGCGACGGCTACTTTCTCGCCGACCAGGTAACCGAAGCGGTCGCCGGCATGGGCCTGCGGGCCGTGATCGGCCAGGGCGTCATCGACTTTCCGGCCCCCGGGGTGGCCGATCCCGGCCGCAACGTTGACGTGGCCCGGGATTTCGTGGCCCGCTGGCAAGGGCGATACGAACGCATCTGCCCGTCGATCTTCTGCCATTCACCGTACACCTGCGGCCGGGACACCCTGGTAAAAGCGCGGGAGGCGGCGCGCCGGGCCGGGTGCCTGTTTCAGATTCACGTGGCCGAAACCGAGGCCGAGCGGCACCGGAGCATCGAAGCGCACCGGTTTTCACCAGTGGCCTGGCTCGATGATCTTGATCTGTGGGATGCCGGAGCCCTGGCGGTGCATGCCGTTTGGGTGGACGAGGCCGATATCCAAATCCTGGTCAGGCGCCGGACCGCCGTATCGCACAATCCCCAGAGCAACATGAAGCTTGCCTCCGGGATCGCGCCGGTACCCGCTTTGCTGGCCGCGGGGATCACGGTGGGCCTGGGCACCGACGGTTGTGCCAGCAACAACGATCTCGATCTGCTGCGGGAAATGGACACAGCCGCCAAACTCCACAAGACGGCCGCCGGCCGGCCCACGGTCCTGGGCGCTCGCCAGGTGGTGGAAATGGCCACCATCGGCGGGGCCAAGGCCATCGGGTTGGGGGATGTCATCGGCTCCATTGAACCGGGAAAGCGGGCGGACCTCATTGTGCTCAAGGCGGACCGGCCCCATCTGGTACCGGTCTACCATCCGGCCTCGGCCGTGGTCTATGCCGCCACCGGGGCCGATGTGCGGGACGTCTTGATCGACGGGCAGGTCGTGGTGCGCGACCGGGTCCTGCAGACGGCCGATGTTTTGGGCATCATGGACGAAATGCGGCGGATTGCCGCTAAAATCGGTTGAACCGTTTTCAGATTACGGCCTCAGTCCTCCTCTTCGAGCAGGACGCGCAGCCGCGCCAGAGCGCGGCTGACGCGCATCTTGACACCGCTTTGGGAAATACCCAAAATGGCGGCGATTTCATCATAGGGCAATTCGCTGAAAAACCGCAGCAAAAGAGCCTCTCGCTGGTTCGCCGGAAGACGCAGCACAAGCCGCTCAATCCGCCCCTTTTCCTCTTTACGGGCCAGCACGGCAGCCGGATCGATCTCTTCAGAAGAAAGAGGCAGGTCGTGAAAGGGCTGCACCCCGTCACAAAATGGACGCGAACTTTTCTTCAAATGGTTGCGAATCAGATTGAGTGCCAGGGTGTACAACCAGGTAAAAAATTTTCTTTGAGGATCGTACCTGTCCAATTTGATCCAGGCACGCACGAAAATCTCCTGGGTCAGGTCGGCAGCATCATCAGGCGAACCGGTCATGCGCAGGGCAAGATTGTAAATCGGCTTTTGAAATTCGCCGACCAGTTCGGTAAAAAGCTCCGTCCGGCCCTGAAGGATGCTTCTCACCAGGGATGGGATGCGGTTTGGCTCCATTACATGGACTTACGCGGGTCGATGCCAGGCGTCAATAGGGGCCGGTTGCCGGCCAGGCTCGATGCATGCAATAGCAGATTCATTTGAAGATTTTTTGGAAACGAAAATACACTTTTTACTGCTTGACATGCCCCGGTGTATTTTATAGAGATATTAATAATGAGATTGATAAGTTACATGGCTGCAAAACGATTTTAGGCTCAATCTTCAGCCAAGCAGCCCCCCAAAAACCGCTTGCGACCGCTACAAAATCACCTGGCTGGATTTGTCCCAGAATGGCGAAAAGCGTTGCGACCGCCGGAAGGAACGATCCTGATGGAAAAGTTTGCCAACCTGATCGAGGCAGCCGTCAGATCCCAGTTTTCGGACTTGCATATTTCCGGTGGGCATCCTCTTGTTTTCAGACAAAACGGTGTCATCAAATTCGACAATCGCTTGGCGTGGACCGCCCAAGAAGTGGATACCCTGGTCCAAAGCATGCTCAATCCGTACCGGTTGAACCTTTTGCGCAGCCGGCATTCCGTGGATTTCGCCGCAAGCATAAAAAACCATCGCATCCGGATCAATGTGTTCAACACCAGCCGTGGATTGAGCATGGCGGTACGACTGCTTTCAGGCCACATCCCGAGCATTGCGGCACTCAACCTGCACCCATCGGTAAAAGATTACACCCGATTCAAATCCGGCCTGATCCTGATCTGCGGCCCGACCGGGGCCGGTAAAAGCACTACCATAGCCGCTCTTGTCAAGCATATTAACATGACCATGGCGGCGCATATCATCACCCTGGAAGACCCGATTGAGTATCGATTCAAATCCGAACAGTCCTTCATCGAACAACGGGAGCTTGGCGCCCACTTTCCGACTTACGAACGCGGTCTGCTGGACGTCCTGCGCGAGGATCCTGATGTGATCGTGGTCGGCGAATTGCGTGAAACGGAAGCGATGCGCCTGACGCTTAACGCGGCCGAATCCGGCCATCTGGTTATCGCCTCCATGCACGCGGCTAATGTGCAGGAATGCCTATATCGTTTTGGCAATTCTTTTCCTCTGGAAGTACACGAACTGATCCGCTACCAGCTTTCCACCTCTTTGAAAGTCATCATGGCGCAGCATCTTCACCTGTCACCAAAACACGGTTTCAGGATTCCGGTGCTCTCCATTCTGCGTGCCAACAGCTCGGTCAGTGGCCTGATCCGTGACAACAAAATTTCCCAATTGGAAAACGTCATGCAGATGAATTTTTCCCAGGGGATGTCCACCTTCGCCCAGTACAAAACGGACTACCTGGATCGGCAGGAAAAATTCAACCCCCCTTCCTGGAGCATCGGTCCGGCCAGCGGGGCAGAGAGCGGACCTTACTATGAAAGTCCGCTGGTCAATCCGGAGCCTCAAGATAGCTGCCTTTTCAAAATGCCCAAAGGGGCTCGGACTGCAGTGGGCGGCAATGTCGATCCGCACCGGATTGACGTTTCAGCAGCCCGGCGAATGCAGGACCTGGACCCGGAGAAAAAATATTTTTACCATATTGAGGAGTCAAGCTCCTTGCAGGATGTGATAGAAGGGTTGAAGGACATCTATCGGACCGACTGACCCAGGTGCAGGATGCGAGTTCAGCCGGACAGGAGGCGACACCTTGTCAACGGAGAATGAGATTTCCGCTACGGAAAAGCTGCTGGACGTGATCCGCAAGGGGAACGACCGGCAGTCTTCGGATCCCCTTGTCGCCGAAGAAGCGGTTGACCTTCCCGGGCTCTCTTCGCCCGGCCAGGAGAAAAAAAGCCTTTCTTTTGGCGCCAACATCGTCGTGGGAGTGGAAATCCAGGCAGATACCCTGAGGGTTGTCAAGATGGCCAGGACCGCCGGCACCTGGCATACCCAACAGGCTTTCACAGCCGTGTCGAAGACGCCGGGCCCACCGGACCGCCCTGAATTCATCGCTTTGCTGCGCCAAACCCTGCAACGCGTCGACGGAATAAAAAAATCGCGCATCTGGACCCTGATCCCCACCGACAAGGGCGAGATCTGGCAAATCAGCATTCCGCCGATAAAAAAGGATATCCACAACGCCGTTTTCTGGACGGCCAAAAGAGAAAAAGGCTTCGATGAAGGCGCGACGGCCTTCGACTACCGGATTCTTGGAGAAACCACCGACAGCGGGGCCAAAAAACTGGCCGTGGAGATCTTCGCCGCCCCGCGCGAGGAAGTCGGTCTTCTCAAAAAAGTGTTTGCCAGGGCCGGCTTCCCGCTTGAGGGGATCACCCTCTCTTCCTTCGCGCTGCAAAATCTGCTGGTCAGCCGGCGTATCGATCCGGGCGCCGAAGCCTTTGCCGTTTTGTCCATTGGGCGGGACAGCTCCACCATCGATATCCATGGCGCCGAACGCATTCTCCTGAGCCGGGTCATCAAGACCGGCCTTGAAAGCATGGCGGAGGATATCCTGGAAACCCAAGGCCCCATGCCAGACGACTATGCGCCGCAAGACTCGCAAGCGCGGGCGCGGGCCTTGAATTTGATCGCCCGGCTCGAAGAGAACGCACCGCCTGAAACGGCATCGCCGGAAGATGTCCGGACGATGATCCAGCCCACCCTTGACCGCCTGGTTCGCCAAGTCGAGCGGACCATCGACCATTGCGCCAACGTGCTGGGCCACCCTACTCCCACCCGGCTCTATCTATGCGGGCGGCTGGCGAGCGCTGCAGGAGTCCTTGCGTTTTTCCAGGAACAGCTCGGCCTGAAAACCATCGTCCTCGATCCGCTCCACCCTGCCATCCCCCATGTCGCGCCCGGCATCACCTCGCTCAACGACGCCCAGCGCATCGCCCTGGCGCTGGCAACGGGCCTGGCCATGTCATCCAATGACATCACACCGAATTTTCTGTTTACCGCCCAGGACCGGGAAAAACAAAAAATCGTGCGACGGAACGGCACCCTGGTGGGAGTGGGATTTTTAGCTTTGGCCTTGATTACCGCCATCTTCCTGTTCCAGGCCCGGCAGGAACTGGCCCAAGCCCGGCGTCAAAATCAACGGGTTCAGCAAAAGCTGGATACCCAAACGCCGCTGCTCACGTCAAACCGGATCAACCGCATGGCGGCCGATTATCTCAAACGCACATCGACATTGCGCGCATACGTCCAAAAATTCACCCCGGTAGCGGTGTTGGCCGAGTTGTCGGCCATCACCCCTGCGAATATCCGACTTTTGAACGTACGCTTGGAAATGGATCGGCCCGAGACCAAACAGGCCCGTTTTCTCGTGTTGGAAGGATTTATCAAAGAAGACAAAATCAGCTTCGAAACCCACCTGTCCAGCTATCTGTTCCGCATCCGCAATTCACCCCTTTTCGGGGACACCACGATCCAAGACAGCAAGACGGTCGATTTCGAGTCCGAAGGCCAGGTACTGCGGTTTGTGATCCATGTCAATCTCAAGCAGGTGAGCCATGAACGGACTTGACCAGGCAAGATTCTCAAGGGGAAGCGTCCTTTTTATCGGCATCGGCCTGATCCTGCTGGCTTTGATTGTCGGGGTGGGGATTTTGCCTGCCAGAACCGAGACCGATCACCTCAAAGCCAAGACGACTAATATGGAGGCCAAGCTGGAGGAGCAGAAAATCTTCACGCCCCTATACGCCAGCCTCAACCAGAAGCTCAACCGGAAAAACGAGCTGGAAATCGTCATTCAAGGCCTGGCCCCTTACAAAGGGCCTTTGCGGGTAGACAATGCGGCCGCGGCCCTGTTATCCATGGCCGCTGCGGCCGGGCTGGAGGAATCTTATTTTGTTCCGGTTCCGGCCTCGGTGACCAAAGACGCCACCCGCCTGCTAGTAGAAGGACAGTTGCGCGGAGCATATCATCATCTTCGCGATTTCTTGCTGACCCTCTCGGCTTGGCCCAGCTTCGACCATCTGGAGTTGCTGGAAATCGAAAGCCAGCCCCAGGCACCACAGTACAAGATCCGGGCCTGGCTGGTACTGGGACAAGGTTAAAGAACAGCGCCGGTGTCCACGGCCGGCAATGGCATAAATGCATCCGCGACCGGCCGCTAGGCTGAAAAAAAATTACGGCAAGATCCCATGGAAAAAAGAGAAAAAGTGCTCATTGCCTTGATGGTCATCGCGATTGGGTTTGGCGCCGTTGAGATCTTCCTGCACCCTTTCCTCAAAACGCCGCCAGGCCCCCCGCCGGTGCGCGTGGATGAAGCGGTGAATCTTTCCACTGCCGTCTCTAAATCGCTGGCCAAAGCGGATCTGGGGCCGGGCGAAAAGCATACCCTGCTAACCGCGGCGGCCGAATGGACCGGCAGCCCTTTTTATACCTGGCCGGCCCCGCGCAATACCGGAGCGATCAGAAGCGAAACAGACCCAATGCTGGAAAAGTTCAAGGCCACAACCGTCTATTCGGGCTACCTGGAAATGGGCCGCACCCGCATCGCTGTTATCAACGGGATAGAATACCAGATCAGCGAAGTACTGCCGGACAGCGATTATCGGGTCTTGAACATCACCCCGGCCAGCGTGACCCTGCAATCGGATCGCAACAAGCAGCAAATCATCATCCCCTACCAGGATGCCTTTATCGAGGAGTAGGCACCGATGAAAAAATCATTGATACTGGTTTCCATCCTGATCGCGGCGCTCTTTTCGGCCGGATGTGCTCAGAAACCGCAGCAGGCTGTGCAACAGGATGATTTTTTCGAAAAGTGGCGTGAAACGGCCGAGACTTCCAAAGGTTACTCACCGCCACCCGAGGAAGACCTGCTCGAGGTCACAGACATCTTCACCAGCTTGGAGGAGGATGTTAAAACGAAGGAGACCGAGCAGGCCCGCCCCCTTCCCGAGACCCCGGTCAGTTTGAAGTTCCACGATGTCGATATCAGTGTGGTCATGCGGGTCCTGGCCAGGGCCGCCGGCAAGAGCATTGTGATGAGCAACAGCATCAAAGGCACCATCAACGTCAATATTCAAAACACCCCCTGGGATCAGGCCTTTTTGAGCATCACCCGCGCCCAGGGCTTGAGTTACACATGGGTGGGGGATGTCATCCGGGTCATGAGCGTCGATGATATGCGCAGGGACATTGAAATCGACAAGGTGCAAAACGAAAGGCTGGCCGCCTCCACCGAAGCCCGCAAGCTGGAGCCGTTGCAGACCGCCATGATCCGGGTGCGCTACGCTGCGGCCGAGGGGCTCCGGGAAAACATGGAAAAATTCCTGACCAAAAATGAAAAAGGCGAAGCCCGCGGATCGGTATCGGTGGACAAGCACAACAACGCCCTGATCATTCAAGCCATCGCCAGTGATACCCAACGGATGCTCAAGCTGATCCAAAAACTCGACCAGCCCAGAGCCCAAGTGCTGCTCAAGGCCCACATCGTGGAGACCACCAAGGAGACGGCCCGGGCCCTGGGGGTCCAGTGGGGCGGCCGGTACCGATCCAGTCTCATAAGCGGCAACGATCGGCTCTATGTCTCGCCGGGCGATGGGGCCACCATTTCCAGTGACCGCACGGACCGCGATCCATGGGGAATCACCAGCCCCCTGGGCTCGGTGGTCAATTTCCCGGTGGACGTGTCAGACGGCGGCACGTCCCTGAGCCTGATGTACGGGCTCGTCGACGGCAACATCCTGGAATTTCAGCTCTCGGCCCTGCAAACCGAAGGCAAGCTCAACATCCTCTCCTCACCTTCCATCACCACCATGGACAACCAGATGGCTTTTACGGAAAACGGAGAAAGGGTGCCTTTCGCCAGCATCGACCAAGACGGCACCATGGATGTGGAATGGGAAGACGCGGTGCTGCGACTGGAAATCACCCCCAACATCATCGACCAGGATCAACTCAAGCTGGCCATCAAGGTCAAGAAGGACGAAGTGGATACGAGCCGTACGGTGCAGGGAAACCCCTTCATCATCAAGAAACAGACCGAAACCAACCTGGTGGTGGCCAACGAGGAGACCATCGTGATCTCCGGTTTGTCCAAGGAGCGCACCACCATAGAGCAAAATGGGGTACCAGCGCTGAAGGACTTGCCCGGCCTCGGACATCTTTTCCGGAGCGATTCCAAGGGAAAAAGCATGGAAGAAGTGCTGATCTTCATCACCCCGCATATTCTGCCCTTTCGTCCACCGTCCTGAGAAGTATCGGCAAGAGGTGATCGAGGCCCCGCAGGAAGAAATGGGCAATCGCGACAACGGGAGGAATGATGCAAGCTCGAAAAATGTGTTGGCAACACCACCCGCAACAGCGCCATGCGGCATAAAACCTTAAGCACCGTAACGCCATGGAGTACTACAAACTACTCAATTTAGACCGCGAACCTTTTTCCAACACGCCTGATCCGGGGCTCTTCTTCCGTTCCACCGGACATGCCAAGTGCCTTCAGGAACTGGAGATTGCGATTCGGCTGCACCGCGGCTTGTGCGTGGTGGCCGGGGAAGTCGGCACCGGCAAGACCACCATCTGCCGGCACCTGATCCGCACCATGGCAAATGAAGGGTCCATTGAAATCCATATGATCCTGGACCCCTCCTTCGAAAGCGCCGATGAAATTCTCGCGGTGCTCAATGCCATGTTCAACGGCCGCCAGCAGGCCGAAAAATGCAGCACGGCCGCGGGTCACAAGGAGATGATCAAGGATTACCTCTTCCGCAATGGGGTCGGCGCCGAAAAAACCATCGTCCTGCTGGTGGATGAAGGACAAAAACTATCCGCGGCAGGAGTGGAAATCTTCAGGGAACTGCTCAATTACGAGACCAACGATCAAAAACTGCTGCAGATCGTTATCTTCGGCCAGAACGAAATCGACCGGCTCCTGGCCGAACACCCCAATTTTGCAGACAGGGTCGGATTGTTTCACCGGCTTTTACCCCTATCGCGCAAAGATACGGCGCTTTTCATCGATTACCGTCTGGAACGATCCGGCGCAAACGACCCACAAAAGCCCCGGGTGCATTTCACCCGCCGCGCCCTGTCGCTGATCCATAAGTTGACCGGCGGCTACCCGCGCAAGATAATCAACCTGTGCCACAATATCCTGCTTACCTTGATCATCGTCGGCACCTCCAAGGTCACACCGGCCAGCGTACGCAGGGCCGGGCATCCGCTTCCGTCACTGAACCGCTCAGCGGGGTTCGGCCGCCTGCCTTGGGCGCTGGGCACACTGGCAGTGGCGGCGGCCGGTCTCTGGCTGCTTTTCCCTTACTGGCGAAATCATATCCCTCAACCGAATGGCGTCATTCAAGCGGCCATCACAAAAGCTGAAACGGACCACCCGGCCCCCAGGGCCAAACCGCTGATTAAAGCGTTCGAGATCCAAGCCAGGGCCGCCGCAGCCCCTCTGCAAACACCCGAAGCGCCCCAAAACACCGCTGCCCCACCCGAGGTGCAGGCCCCGCTGGACAGCGCCCGGCACGAGGAAAAGCCTCCTGCACCGATAGTCGAACCAGAGCCGGTGCCGACGGCGGGCGAGGCCGATCCGGATTCGGCCAAACCGCTCAGCTTGGGTTCGGTCCGCGTCCAGCGGGACGAAACGCTTTGGAGTATGATTCGAAGGACCTACGGCACCTGCAATTCGCAATTGCTCGCACGCGTGGTGCGACAGAACCCGACCATTCACGACCCGAACAAGGTCCTCCACGGCCAGCGGATCGATTTTCCGGCCATCGACATCGAACCGGGTTCGAAAAACGGCCGCTACTGGATTGAACTCGGCCGTTTTTCCCGTTTTGACGAGGCCTACGACGCAGCCCGGGATGAAACGGGGGGCCCATTGCGGGTTTTGGCGCTCCACACAACGCCGGAAGGATTCGAATATCTCGTGGTGCTCAATTCCGCCTTCAGGGAGAAACGCTCGGCCGACGATCGGCTGGCCGCGCTTCCCGCCGGACTGGCCGCTTCGGCCAGGGTGACTGATCTCGGGTCTCAAAAACGGATAAACCAGCGGATTGCAGATCGATAAAAGCGGTTTTCGACCGTGTAAACGGGAAACCCAGGAGAGGAAAAAGTCCTTGAGAAAAAAGATTCGACTCGGAGAGATGCTGGTGGACCAGGGCCTGATCAGCCCTGAGCAACTGCAGACAGCGCTGGTGGAGCACAAGAAAAACGACATGAAGCTGGGCCAGTTCCTGGTCTGGAGCAATGTTTGCTCCGAAGAGGAAATCGTCCAGCTTCTCAGCCGCCAGTTGCGGATTACCCGATTCGATACCGCCCGATACCCCCTGGACCTGGATCTGGAACGCCTCATTCCGGCGGAAACGGCACGTAAATACGGCGCCGTGCCGCTGGAGCGCAAAGGCAAGTTGCTCTATGTGGCCACCAGCGATCCTTTGAACATCGACGCCCTGGATGCGCTTGAAGTCTACACGAACATGGAAGTCGAACCGGTGGTGAGCACCGAGGCCGAATATGACCAAACCTTCACGGCGCTTTACGGCCTGTACAAAGGCCTCGATAATGTCATGGAAAGCGTCGAGGAAATGACCGCCATCGAAGTCAGCCAGGGCCGCCAAGAGACCACCGACACGGATGTCAATGTCAGTGATCTCGAGTCCCAGGCTGATCAGGCACCGGTGATCAAACTGGTCAACTCCATCATCGCCCAGGCGGTGAACGAAAAGGCCAGCGATATTCATATCAGCCCGCAAAAAGATGACGTACAGACCCGGTTTCGCATCGACGGAAAATTGCGCGAGGTAACTACCCCGCCCAAAAAACTCCTTGCGGCCCTCACGTCCAGGATCAAGATCCTGGCCAACATGGACATTTCGGTGACCCGGGTGCCGCAGGACGGACGCTTTACGGTGGTGATGAACAAGCGTGAAATCAATGTGCGGGCCTCGTGCATGCCCACCATCCACGGAGAAAACGTGGTGCTGCGGCTCTTGGACATGAGCAGCGCGATCTACAGCCTGGATCAACTGGGAATGCACCCGGACGACCTGGCCAAGATCCAATCGGTGATTCACAAGCCGTACGGAATGATCCTGTCCACCGGCCCCACCGGCAGCGGCAAGAGCACCAGCCTCTACGCCATCTTGCAGCAGATCAACGCCCCGGACGTCAATATCATTACCCTGGAAGATCCGGTGGAATACCGGGTGGAGGGGATCCGTCAGGTCCAGCTCAACCGCCGCGCCGGAATGACCTTCGCCTCCGGGCTGCGCTCCATTCTGCGCCAGGACCCGGATGTCATCATGGTCGGCGAAATCCGGGATGCGGAAACGGCCATGATCGCCGTCCAATCGGCCCTTACCGGCCACAGGGTGCTTTCCACGGTGCACACTAACGACGCGGCCGGCGCCATCACAAGGTTGATCGACATGGGCATCGAGCCTTTCCTGGTGGCGTCGGTGCTGTTGGTTTCATTCGGCCAGCGGCTGGTACGCAAAATCTGCACCCGCTGCGCCGAACCGTATGCCCCTCCGCCGGAGAGCCTTCAGGCCCTTGGACTGAAGCCGTCCTCGGACTGCACCTTTCTCAAGGGTAAAGGCTGTGCCGCGTGCATGAATTCGGGGTATAAGGGCCGCACTGCGGTCTTCGAAATTCTCAAGATCGACGAACAGATTCAGGACATGATCACCCGCAAAACCGCCACCGGTGAAATCACACGGGCGGCCATCAATGCCGCCAAGCTGCGTTTGCTGCGCAACGACGCGGCCGATAAGGTCTGCCGGGGCCTGACAACGGTGGAAGAGGCCCTGTCGGTGGTGATGACATGACCTTGCCGAAAGCATCCGCAAAACGAGGAAGGCAACTTCACCTCGTCAACACTTGATCCGTTTTCATGATGTGCCTGAGCGGAAAGGCGCATCAACGAAATTACTATCGATTACAATGTCCAGCAAAGCCTAACCTCCCAGCAAAGAGCCGCGTTATGCAATACACTTATAAAGCTATCAGCCCTGCGGGAACCGAAGTCGCCGGAGTTGTCCGGGCCGACAGCCTTGAAGCGGCCCAGAACATCCTGGTCTCCCAGGGGTTCATCCCCTCCAGTGTCCGGGCCGGCTCGGCGGGCGCCGGCCAGGGGTTGAGCCAACGGCTGAATCTATGGCTCGCCCGGGTCAAAACACCGGATCTGATCATTTTCACCAAACAATTTCGTACACTTTTCAAAGCCGGGATCAACATGATCGAGCTGCTGGAAGTCCTCGAACAGCAGACCGAAAACCTGAGGCTCAAGAATGCGGCTGCCACAATGGGACAGGATATCCGGGCCGGTGCTTCCCTGACGGACACATTCAAAAAACATCCCAAAATCTTTTCTCCCTTGTATTGCAGTATGATTCAGGCCGGAGAGAGCAGCGGCCATCTGGTGGAGGTGCTCGAACGGTTGATTTATCTGTTGCAGCACGAACACAAGATCCGATCCGACATCAAAAGCGCCCTGCAATACCCCGTTTTGGTCCTGGTCGCCTTGACGGGTGCCTTTTTCTTTCTGCTGACCTTTGTGATTCCACGGTTTGTGCGCATTTTTGAAAACGCCCGAATCGATCTGCCGCTGCCCACCCGTATCAACATCATGCTCTACAACTGGCTGATCGTCTACTGGCCGATCAGCCTGAGCATCTTCATCGTCACGATTGTCGCCTTGCGGTTCTATATCAAAACCGAGTCCGGCCGCTACAACCTGGATTATCTACTCCTGAAGATGCCCGTGCTGGGCACCGTCTTCCAGAAGGGCGCCATGTCGCGCTTCGCCAGCATCTTTTCCATCCTCCAGGCCAGCGGCGTATCGGTGCTGAACGCTTTTTCGATTCTTTCCGGAGTGATCGGCAACTCGGTCATCGCCCGTGAATTTAATCGAATTCAGGAACAGCTCAAGGAGGGCCGCGGCATCTCAGCCCCCCTGAAGTCGGCCAAATTTTTCACACCCATGGTGATCAATATGGTGGCCATCGGCGAGGAATCGGGCAACCTGGACCAGATGCTCAATGAAGTCTCGGTGCATTATGACGATGAAGTCAGTTATTCGGTGAGCCGTATGTCCGAGACCATCGGTCCGGTGCTGATCGTCGCTCTGGCGGCGGTGGTGGGCTTTTTCGCGCTGTCGATCTTTCTGCCCATGTGGGATCTGGTCAAGACCGTGCACTGACCGGAATTGTTTTTGATACTATTTCGCATAGTCCGCCAATAATCAAATGCCACGCAAGGTCCAAATCCCCACCAAACACTTGGTCCCCTTTATTCTGGCCGGATTCAACGCCCTTTCCATGCTGATCCTGTCCATCTTCTTGGGTGTTTCCACCCGCAAGGTGTCAGGGGTCGGCTATGGATTGATGATCCTGACATTTTCCCTGGCCTCACTGGTCGCATCCTACCTGCTGGTGCGTTGGATCATCGGCCCGCTGGAGCGCTTCGTCGCAAAGGCCCGGAAAAATCCGGCTATACCTTCAGACCTGTTTGAAGATCAACCCGATCCGGCGGCCAGCGATCTCCACCACTACGAACGGATCCTGGAAAAAATCACCGATATGATCGACAACGCGGAGGCATCGAAGCTGTTTCCGGAAATTCTGGGCCAGAGCCTGGTCATGCGGGGGCTGATGAGCCGCATCCTCAGGGTCGCCCCTTCGGATGCCACGGTGCTGATCACCGGAGAATCGGGCACGGGCAAGGAGCTGGTGGCCAAGGCGGTGGTGGAGCACAGCCCCCGGGCGGATAAACCTTTTGTCAAAGTCAACTGCGCCGCGATTCCCGAGGGTCTGCTGGAAAGCGAGCTGTTCGGCCACGAAAAGGGGGCCTTTACCGGGGCGGTCAGTGCCCGGGCCGGTAAATTCGAAACGGCGGATAAGGGCACCGTGTTTCTCGACGAAATCGGAGACATGCCGCCCAGCCTGCAGGCCAAGCTACTGCGGGTCTTGCAGGAAAAGGAGATTCAACGCCTGGGCAGCGGCAAAACCCGCCATGTGGACCTGCGCATCATCGCAGCCACCAACAAGAACCTGGAAACCCTGGTGGCCGATGGCCGCTTTCGCGAAGACCTCTATTTTCGTATCAATGTTTTTCGGCTTGACGTCCCTCCCCTGCGCGCCCGCAAAGAGGATATTCCCATCCTGGCGGCCTGTTTCGCCGACAAGGGTCCCACGCCCCAAAAAATAGCTCCGGATGCGCTGGAAACCCTGAAAGGCTACTCCTGGCCCGGTAATGTGCGCGAACTGCGCAACATCATCGAACGCGCCTGCTTGACCTCCCGGCAGGACACGATCCATCCACACGACCTGGAAATCGTTCCGGACCGGAACGACGCGTCGCTCACCGATGCGGCGGCGATGGATACCGGTCCCGTTGTGGATAACCTGGACCGGTGGCTGGCCGAAGCCGAAAAAAACATCATCATTGCCGCCCTCAAGCAGTGCGACGGGGTTCAAGCCCGAGCGGCCCAAAAGCTTGATATCAAGGAACGCAGCCTCTGGCATCGGGTCAAAAAGTACCAGATCGACCCCAGGCTCTACAAACCCCGGAGATAAAAAAGCGGCCCCATTGCCCAGGCCGTTGGCCGTATCCATGGATGCCGGAGCGTGTTATCCATCCATGGCGGTCAAAAATCCCGGGGCTTGCAAATCACCTCGCGCACCTTGAGGTCGAAGAAGTTGTTCTGGTGGGCCGGGGCAAGCACCAGGGACGCATCCGCACCCCGGCCCGTGCCGCCCACCGAGACGATATCGGCCCCGGACAGCACTCCGGCATCGGCGGCCATGACCGCGATCTCCACCGCCACTTTGACCCCCTGACCGAAGAGGCGCAGAGCCTCGGCGATAAGAAGGGCCGGATAGATCCCGCCGAACTTGCCCGCCACCGAACGCTCAATCCCTGACAGAGCGTGGCAACCGCCGACCACCACGGCGCCCCGAGCCTCCAGGTCCCGGCGCACCTGGAGGGGCATTACCGCCTGGAAGGGCTCCCTGAATCCGGCATGGTAGGTTACGGCCACCACTTTGAATCCCTGGCAAATCTCCAGCGCCTTGGCTGCGGTGCCCCCCTTGGAGGTGGCCACCACGATCTCCTTGAGGCCAAGTTCGCAGGCCCGGGCATAGGCCAGTTGGAGAGTCTTTTCGGTGTTTTCGCGTCCGGCTTTATCGAATAGGGTCATAATTGTCTCCTTTCGAGCGGTTGAAACCCATTTTGGTATAGTATATCAACAATAGTGCGGGTCAATAACATCGTTGGTGTGCAAGGAGGAAAAAATGGAAGATCCCCAGACCCAATTGCTGGCCGCGGTGCGCGACCTGATCCAAATCAATGCCGTGGTGGCCACTGAAATGATCCAACTGGTGGAAAACACCAGCCGCCAACTGCGCGGCGAAATCCCTGAAGCTTGCCGCCGGCAGCATGGCGAACTGCGGCGCCAAGTGATCGAAATTGCCGAACGCTGGAGCGGTGGATGTGAAACGTTGCGCGCTCACAACCTGCACCACGATTGACGGATAGCGATTCACCAGGGCAAACCAGACCAAAGGACACTCCCCATGATCATCGACTTCCATGCGCATCTGTTCCCGCGGGCCATCCGCGAGTCCCGCGAGTCTTATTTCCAGGGTGAACCGGCCTTCCGGCTGCTTTACGAACCGCCCAAATCGCGTCTTGTCGGCGCCGCGGCGCTTATCTCAGCCCTGGACGAAGACGGGGTCGACCGGGCCGTGGTCTTCGGTTTTCCCTGGCGGCGGTTGGAGACCGCCAGAGCCAACAACGATTATATTCTTGAGGCGGTGGGCCGCTATCCGGACCGTTTGGTGGGACTTTGCTGCCTCGATCCGGCCGCTCCCGGGGCTGCGGCCGAAGTCGAGCGCTGCCTGGCGGCCGGCATGGCGGGCATGGGGGAGTTGGCTTTTTACACGGGCGGGATCGAGGCTGCCGACCTGGACCGCCTGGCCCCGCTGATGGATCTGTGCCAGAACAAGCTGGTCCTGATTCACACCAACGAACCGGTGGGTCATGTCTATCCGGGCAAAACCCCCAACACCCTGCGCCAAATTTACGACATGGTGGGGCGCTTTCCCCAAAACCGGATCGTACTGGCCCACTGGGGCGGGGGAATCTTTTTCTACAATCTGCTCAAAAAGGAGGTGCGCCAGCGTCTGGCCAACGTCTGGTTCGATACCGCGGCATCCCCTTTTCTCTATGACGAGCGGATCTGGCGCGTGGCCCGAGAAACGGTGGGCGTGGAAAGGATCCTTTTCGGCACCGATTTTCCCCTCCTGCGTGCACCCCGCTACCGCAAGGACTTGGCCGCTTCGGGGCTCACGGCCGCCGAGCAGGAAGCCGTTCTGGGGGGCAATGCGGCGCATCTGCTGTCACAATGAAACGTCCACTTTTTGACACACTGTCATAAACGGTTGACACATTTTGAACGGCTTGAGACATGTCTTGATACTTCATGGCACGGACTTCGCGAACGTTGACAAGCCCTGCAAGCGGCTCAAAAATATTTTATTATTAAATTTTTCTATATGTTACGCAAATCTTACAAAATAATCCAGACACTTGGCATTTCAATTGCTTATACAACTTGGCAATTCGGAAGCGCAATCAACGCCATCATTCCGAATTTCTATATCCTCTCCTCCTTCCCTCGAGACTGTCGCGGGATGTGCCCACCGGTTGGGAACATTCCGCGGCAGCCTCCCCCCTCCCTTCTCAAACCGATATCGATTCGACCAAGGCTCGACGCCGTTGGACCGCCGCGTTGGAGTTGCGCGCCGTTTGCCTGATGGCGGCGAAAAATATCGCCAGGAGAAAGGAAATCCCCGCATGAAAACCAGCACTGTTTATGGAATGGATCTTTCGGCCGCATGGAAGGAAAATCTGCTCCAGAAACTCGGCCGGCTGATGGAACGGGCCGGGATGGCCAGAACCATTGATCGCCGGGATCTGGTGGCCGTCAAGTTGCACTTCGGTGAAACGGGCAACGTGGCCTTTATCCGGCCGGTATTTTTACGCCGCATCGTCGATGCGGTCCGGAGCGCCGGCGGCGAGCCGTTTCTCACCGACGCCAACACCCTCTATGCCGGCACCCGGGGCGATTCGCCCCACCACTTGATGACCGCCATCCGTAACGGATTTGACTTTGCGGTGGTGGACGCCCCTTTGATCATCGCCGACGGACTGCGGGGCCGCAGCGAGTGTGCGGTGCGCATAAAAGGCCGGCGATTCGAAGAGGTTTTCATCGGCGTTGAAATCGTCGAATCCGACGCCCTGATCTCGGTGGCGCACGTCAAGGGGCACGAACTGGCCGGATTCGGCGAAACGATCAAGAATTTGGGTATGGGTTGCGCTTCAAGGCGCGGCAAGCTGGCCCAGCATTCCACCGTGCACCCGACGATCAAGAAAAAAAGATGTGTGGGTTGCGGCGAGTGCGTGGCCCACTGCAGCCGGCGCGCCCTGTCCCTGGCGGGAAAAAAGGCGCTCATGGACGACAGCCGCTGTATCGGCTGCGGCGAGTGCATCCTGATCTGCCCCAACGGGGCTATTCAGATCGCCTGGAATCAAAGTGTTCCGGTTTTCATGGAAAACATGGTCGAATATACTGCCGGGGTACTGCAAAACAAGCGCAAAAAAGCCTTTTTCATCAACTTTGTCACCAGCGTCTCGCCCGGCTGCGATTGCCTGCCATTCAACGACGCCCCCATCGTACGCGACATCGGCATCCTGGCGTCCACCGACCCGGTGGCCATCGACCAGGCCGCCGTGGACCTGATCAATGCCGAAACGGCCCTGCCCACATCGGCCCTCAAGATCAACCAAGGCCCCGGGCAGGACAAATTTCGCGGGGTCTACCCCGAGGTGGACTGGACCCATCAATTGGCCTATGCTGAAAAAATGAAGCTCGGTTCGCGGCAATACAAACTCGTCTGGATTTGAGCGGATCCCAAGACGGAAACCGAACCGCACCTGCCAGACCGGCCTGGCGGATACAAAGTCCTTGCCCGAGCTTTTTCGAGTGCCACAACCTTCCTTGAGCCTGCCATGACCGTCACCATCGTCACCCTCATCCTGCTGGCCACCCTGGTGCTGCTGATCACCGAGAGGCTTCCGGTGGACCTGACGGCCATCGGGATCATGGTGGCGCTGGCCCTCTGCGGTGTTCTTTCCCCGGCCGAGGCGGCCGCCGGGTTTGCCAATCCGGCGGTGATCACTATCGGGGCGATGTTCATCGTCAGCCAGGCCATGATACGCACCGGGGCGGTGGGGTTCATCGGTGCGCGGGTGATCCATTGGGCCCGGGGCAGCGAAAGGCGGGCTTTCCTGCTGGTGCTGGGCATTGCAGCGTTGGCCTCAGCCTTTATCAACAACACCCCGGTAGTGGTGCTCTTCATCCCGGTGGTCATGTCCTTGGGCTGCGAGTTCGGCCAAAGCCCGTCGCGTTACCTGATTCCCCTCAGCTACGCCTCGATCCTGGCCGGCACCTGCACCCTGATCGGCACCTCGACCAATATCATCGTTTCGGACCTGAGCGCCGCTTACGGCTTCGGCCCCCTGGGGATGTTCGAATTGGCCCGCCTCGGGGTGCCCATCGCCGTGGTGGGCCTGACCTTTATCTATCTGGCCACGCCTCGCCTGATGCCCAACCTGGCAAGCGTGGTCTGCGAACACGATGCCCCGCACCGGCGATACCTCGCTGAGCTGAGCATCCCGCGCGGCAGCCCCCTGGTGGGACTGGCCCCCGGGGCCGCCTTTGCCGAACGCTTTGCCAGCCTGGAAGTGGTGGAGCTGGTCCGCTACTCGCATGTATTCGTTCCCGGCCGGGATCCGGTGGTTCTTGCCGCCGACGATCTTTTGCTGGTCAAAGCCTCGGCCAACGACCTGGTGGCAGTCTTGCACGAAAACGGGGTGGAACTGCCTCCCACGCAGCAGGGGATCTTCGATCCCGAACGCACAGCCAGGGAAACGCTGATCGTAGAGCTGATCATCCCTCCCGGATCCTCGCTGCAGGGCCAGCGGCTGGTGGAGTCACGCCTGTTCAAGGAGCCCGGGCTGCATGTGATCGCCATTCGCCGCAGCCGGTTGCACTACACCGAGCAAAATATGCGCGACGTAAGACTGAAAACCGGCGATATCCTGCTGGTGCGCTGCCCGCAGGGGTGTCTGGAAGAAATGCGTGGCGGAGGTGAAGTCATCGTGGTCGAGGACGTGCACCACGAAATTATCCACAAGTCCAAAGCCCTGTGGGCCGGTCTGATTTTTCTCGGCCTGGTGGTCGCGGCCACCACGGGGCTGGCAGACATCATGGTCTGCGCCATGGCCGCCGTTTTTCTGATGATCCGGTCCGGCTGTATCCAGCTTCGCGATGCCTACCGCGCCATGCAGGCCGATGTCTTGATTCTCATCGCCGGTGCCATCGCCCTGGGCACGGCCATGGAAAAAAGCGGCGCCAGCCGGCTCTACGCCGAGCTGTTTTTGGAGCTATTTAGCGGCATGGGGCCCACGGCGATCCTGGGGGGCTTTCTTTTGCTGACCAGCATTTCCACCCAGATCTTGAGCAACAACGCAACGGCCGCGCTTTTGCTACCCATCGCGGTCTCCACCGCCGCCGGCCTCGGCGTCGATCCCAAGCCCTTTATCATTGCCGTCTGTTTTGGCGCCAGCGCCTGCTTTGCCACTCCCATCGGCTACCAAACCAACCTGCTGGTTTACGGCCCGGGCAACTACCGTTTTTCCGACTTTCTCAAACTGGGCATCCCCCTGAACCTCATCATCCTGGCCATGGGGACGGTCCTTATCCCGCTGATCTGGCCTTTCTGAAACGCCGAGCCATGGCCGGATAATAACCGCCTTTCTTCCCAGGGCCACAGCGGCAGTGGCATTTTCCGGCGCGGATGCTTGAGTCGCGGTCGAATGATAAAGGAAAAAGGGCCGCGGCATTTGCCGCGGCCCTTCACTGTCACTGGTCGGGGCGAGAGGATTTGAACCTCCGGCTCCCTGCTCCCAAAGCAGGTGCGCTACCAGGCTGCGCCACGCCCCGAAACGAAATTTTCGTCCCCTCATTAACACGCCTGAAATCGTGCTTCAAGGGATTGTGATTCAGTTCACCGAATTTGATCCGCCTTAGACCTTGACACATTGCCTGAAAACGTCCTATGTTTGGCCTGAATATTTTTGAAGTATTAATGATATTGGGCATTTGCCCAGAAATTACGGCGAGAGTGGCGGAACTGGTAGACGCACTGGACTTAGGATCCAGCTCTGGCGACAGAATGGGAGTTCGAGTCTCCCCTCTCGCACCATTTGGACGTTATTTCAAATGCCTGAAGGGAATTACACCCCTCAGGCACTTACATTTTGTGGCGGACGCCCACTGCGGACGTCCTGGAAAGGAAAACGATGAACGTGACGGTTGAAGATCTGAACAGCGTCAAAAAAGTAATGCACCTGGAAATCCCCGCGGCCGACGTGACCCGTGAATTGGACAAGGCCTACAACGAGATTCGACGCACCGCCCGCATCAAGGGCTTTCGTCAGGGCAAGGCCCCGCGCAACGTAATCGAACGTCTCTATAAAAAAGAGGTGCATGCCGATGTGGCCGGCCGCCTCATCCAGGAAACCCTTTTGGAAGCCTTGAAAGACAGCCAGTTGCCGATCCTTGGCACGCCCAAGGTCGATCCACCTGAGCTGGCCGCCGATGCCGCATACAAATTCGATGCGGTATTTGAAATCAAGCCCGAGATCGCCGACATCCCTTTCAAAGGGCTGACGTTGAAAAAAACCGACTACAAGGTCAGTGAGGGTGAAATCGAGGCCCAGCTGGGCATGCTGCAGCGTAACCTGGCTGCGCGCAAGCCCGTTGAGGAAGACCGTCCGGTGCAGGAAGGTGATTTCGTCATCGTGGACTATGCCGGCTTCTGGCAGGGCAAACCCTACCAGGAAGCTGCGCCCACCGAGGACTTTACCGTCAAGGTGGGTGACGGCACCATCCACAAGGATTTCGATGCCCAGCTGGTGGGCCGCAAGGCCGGGGAACAGCTCGAAATCAATGTCGATTTTCCTGGTGATTGCTTCAATCCCAAGCTGGCCGGCAAATCAATCCTCTTTCAGGTGACCATCAAGGAGATCCGCATCGAAGAGCTGCCGCCCATCGACGATGCCATGGCCCAGAAGCTCGGCCCCTATCAGGACCTGGCTCAGCTCACAGAGGCGATCCGTGGCAACCTGGCCTCCGGCTACACCAAACGCGCCGAACAGGAACTCAACGAACAGATCTTCAAGGCGCTGATCGAGCGGACCGATTTCGATCTTCCCGAAACCCTGGTGGAACACGAACTCAACGCCATCATCGAAGATGCCGAACGCAGTTTCAGCTACCAAAACATGACTTTCGAACAGGTTGGACTGACCCGGGAGCGGTTCCAGGAAAGGTACCGTCCCACGGCCGAGCACCAGGTACGCCGCCACCTGATCCTGGACAAGATCATCCGCCAGGAGAGCCTGGACCTTTCGGATGAAGCCATCGATGCCGGCATGGCGCAAATCGCCCAGTCCTACAATCAACCCCTGGAGGGAATCAAAGCCTACTACAGCCAGAATCCCGAACGGCTCGACGGCTTCAAGCACGCTCTACTTGAAAAAGAAGCCATCAAGCTTATAATGGACAACAGTCAAATCGAACTCGTGGAGCCCCAAAGCGATCCGGTTCCGGACTCGCAATGAGGCGCCTACTCGAAGATTAACGGCAAAACATCACACGCGTCGTCGGAAATGCGGAATGCGGGTGCAACCGTCAATCCGCTGATACCGGCAGTATTTCTTAAAGTAAGGAGGACGGCGTGCCGCTGATACCCATGGTCATCGAACAGAGCAGTCGTGGCGAACGGGCTTATGATATCTATTCGCGCCTGCTCAAAGATCGGATCATCTTTCTGGGCACGGCCATCAATGACGAGGTGGCCAACCTGATCATCGCCCAGCTTCTCTTTCTCGAGTCGGAAGACCCGGAAAAGGATATCAACTTTTACATCAATTCACCGGGAGGGATCGTCACCGCCGGGCTGGCGGTCTACGATACCATGCAGTACATCAAGCCGGACATCGCCACGGTTTGCCTCGGCCAGGCGGCCAGCATGGGAGCAGTACTGCTGTCGGCCGGGGCCAAGGGCAAACGCTACGCCCTGCCCAACTCACGCATCCTGATCCACCAGCCCCTGGGCGGCTCTCAGGGGCAAGCCGCCGACATTGCGATCCAGGCCAAAGAAATTTTGCGCATCCGCGACAATCTCAACCAGATCCTGTCGCACCACACAGGACGGGATCTGGATCAGATCCAAAGGGATACCGACCGCGATTTTTTCATGTCCGGTGAAGAAGCCAAGGCCTACGGAATCGTCGACCATGTAATGGCGAGCCGCGATGACCTGTTCCGGATCGAAGCCACGGAGACAGAGAAATGAGCAAGAAAGGCGACGAAAACAACCTCTTCTGTTCTTTCTGCGGCAAAAACCAGAAGGATGTCAAGAAATTGATCGCTGGCCCGGCCGTCTACATCTGCGATGAGTGCATCCAGCTTTGCAGCGAGATCATTGAGGAGGAAAACGAGCAGGATTCGAGGTCCATCGAGCACACACCGATCCCGAAGGAAATCAAAGGGATGCTCGACGAATACGTCATCGAGCAGGAAGCGGCCAAACGGGTCCTGGCCGTGGCGGTTTACAATCATTACAAACGGCTGACATCAAACGTAGCCGCCGGTGACGTGGAGATTCAAAAGAGCAACATCCTGCTCATCGGTCCCACCGGGTGCGGCAAGACTTTGCTGGCTCAAACCCTGGCCCGCTTTCTCAACGTGCCCTTTACCATCGCCGATGCCACCAGTCTTACCGAGGCGGGCTATGTGGGTGAAGATGTGGAAAACATCATCCTTAGCCTGCTGCAAAACGCAGACTACGATGTGGAGCGGGCCAAACGGGGCATCGTTTACATCGATGAAATCGACAAGATCGCCAGCCGGGGCGACAATCCATCCATCACCCGGGATGTTTCGGGCGAAGGCGTGCAGCAGGCCTTGCTCAAGATCATCGAGGGGACGACCGCCAGCGTACCGCCCAAGGGCGGGCGCAAACACCCCCAGCAGGATTTTGTCAAAGTCGACACCTCCAACATCCTTTTTATCTGCGGGGGCACCTTCAACGGCCTTGAGAAAATCATCCAGCGGCGGGCCGGTGACAAGGTTATGGGCTTCGGCGCCAAGCTCCAGGAAAGCCGCGATCAATCCACCGGCGAATTGTTGCGCCAGCTGGAACCCGAGGACCTGATCAAGTACGGCATGATTCCCGAATTTCTCGGACGCCTGCCGGTGATCGCTACCCTGCATGAATTGAGCGAAGAAAGCCTGATTCGTATTCTCAAAGAGCCTAAAAACGCCCTGATCAAGCAGTTCCAGAAGCTTTTCGAGATGGAAAGCGTCAACCTGCGCTTTACGGACAGCGCCTTGTCGGCCATCGCCCGCGAGGCGGTCAACCGCAAGTCCGGTGCCCGCGGCCTGCGGGCGATTCTGGAAACCTGCATGCTCGACATCATGTACGATCTGCCCTCCATCGACAACGTCAAGGAGTGCGTTATCAGCGAAGACGTGGTCCTCCACAAGGAGGATCCGATTCTGCTGTACGAGCCGACTAAAAAGCACGCCTGACCCTGATTGGTTCGATCCGTCAAGGTCTTGCCGCTTAAACAGAAACCGAGAGTTGCCATGATTCACGTTCCCAAGATTTTTCGCCCATCAGAAGACGCTCCCCCTCCCGAGATCCTGCCACTGCTACCCCTGCGCGACATCGTGGTTTTTCCCTACATGGTGGCACCTCTTTTTGTCGGACGCAAAAAATCGGTCAGTGCCCTGGCCGAGGCCATGAACCGGGAAAAACGCGTCTTTCTGGCCACCCAGAAAAAGGCCAACGTCGACACCCCCGAAGCCGATGACATCTCTGAGATGGGCACCGTCGGCAAGGTGTTGCAGCTGCTCAAACTGCCCGACGGCACGGTCAAGGCTCTGGTGGAAGGTGAAACACGGGCACGTATCCAGCGCTTCGTGGGGGAAGAGGACTTTTTTTCGGTGGAAGTCGAGCGGGTGGTCGAAGAGCCCCTGAAGGAGACCGTGCGCCTGGCCACCACCCGTGCGGTGCAGGAGGCCTTTCAGGAATACGGCAAGATCAGCAAGAATATCAATAAGGACCTGGTGGCCAACGTCCTTTCCATCGGCGACCCCTCCAAGCTCGCCGACACGATTACGGCCCATTTTTCCTTCCGCATTCCCGACAAGCAGCGTCTGCTCGAAGCGGTGGACATCGAGGAGCGCCTCTCTTTGCTCTTGAGCCTGATCCGCATGGAGATCGAAGTCTTTGAGATGGACAAGCGCATCAAGGAGCGGGTCAAGGAACAGATGGAAAAGACCCAGCGCAACTACTATCTCAACGAGCAGATGCGGGCCATCAAAAAGGAGATGGGCACCGAGGACGACAGCCAGGAGGATCTCCAGGAGCTTGAAAAGGAGATCGACAGCAAGCAGATGAGCGAAGAGGCGACCGAAAAAATCCGTCGCGAATTCCGCAAGCTCAAGCTCATGGCGCCCATGAGCGCCGAAGCCACCGTCGTGCGCAACTACATCGAATGGCTCATCGGGCTGCCCTGGTACGAAAAAACGGAAGTCAAGCACGACATCCGCGAGGCCGAAAAAATCCTGGACGAGGACCACTACGGGCTGGAAAAACCCAAGGAGCGGATCATCGAGTACCTGGCGGTCCAGGCCCTGATGGACAAGGTGCGCGGACCGATCCTGTGCTTCGTGGGACCGCCGGGAGTAGGCAAAACCTCTCTGGCAAAATCGATCGCCCGGTCCACCGGCCGCAAGTTCGTACGCATCTCGCTGGGCGGGGTACGCGACGAAGCCGAAATCCGCGGCCATCGGCGCACCTATATCGGGGCCATGCCCGGCAAGATCATCCAGTCCCTCAAAAAAGCAGGGGTCAACAATCCGGTTTTTTGCCTGGACGAAATCGACAAGATGAGCATGGATTTTCGCGGCGATCCGTCCGCCGCGCTTCTCGAGGTCCTCGATCCGGAGCAGAACTTCAGCTTCAACGATCACTACCTGGATGTGGATTACGATCTTTCGGATATCATGTTCGTCACCACGGCCAACACCTTGCCAGATATCCCCCTGCCGCTGCAGGACCGCATGGAGATCATCCGCCTGCCCGGGTATACCGAATACGAAAAGTACCACATCGCCGAAGAGTTTCTCGTCACCAAGCAGATCCAGGCCAACGGTCTGGAGGGCAAGGACGTCTCTTTTTCCAAAAACGCCATCTATTCCATTATCCGCCAGTACACCCGCGAAGCAGGGGTACGCAATCTGGAACGCGAAATCGCCTCGATCTGCCGTAAAATCGCCCGCCAGGTGGTCAATGACCAGAACGGCAAACCTTACCGGGTCACGGCCCAGAGCGTGACGAAGTACCTTGGACCACGGCGTTTCAAGCCCGGCCAGATTGAAGAGCAGGATCAAGTGGGTCTGGTCACAGGTCTGGCCTGGACCCAGGTGGGCGGGGAGCTTCTGTGCATCGAGACCTTGATCATGCCCGGACGCGGCAAGCTGAGCATCACCGGCAAGCTGGGCGACGTGATGAAGGAGTCGGCCCAGGCAGCGGTCAGCTACGTGCGCTCACGGGCACAGAGCCTGCGCATCGACGCCAACTTCTACCAGCATTTCGACATTCATATCCATGTGCCGGAAGGGGCCATCCCCAAGGACGGGCCTTCGGCAGGAATCTCGATGTGTACTTCCCTGGTTTCTGCCCTTACCCGCAGGCCGGTGTATCGCGACATCGCAATGACCGGCGAAATCACCTTGCGGGGCCGGGTTCTTGCCATCGGCGGCCTCAAAGAAAAGATCCTGGCGGCCCACCGCGGCGGAATCCGCAAAGTGCTCATCCCCAGCGAAAACGAGAAAGATATCAAGGAAATCCCGAGCAGTATCCAGAAACAGGTCCAAATCGTGATGGTCGAACACATGGATGAAGTGCTCAGCCATGCGATGATCCTGGCCGAAGGAGACGTCCTGTTCAAGGAAAACGACATCTCATTTGCCCTGCCGCCCAATGGAATTGACAGAGGCGAGAGCGACATCGGCGATGAGGATATGCCCTCGCTAACCCATTGAGCAGGTGGAAATACGGCGGTCGATAAAACATGCTGCCGAAGGGCCACAATTTGCTTGACAAGCGTTGGCGTTTATTGGTAGGTAGCCGAGTCTTCACGGGGGATCGCCTCCCGGGACTGTAGCGCCGGGCGGATAGCTCAGCTGGGAGAGCGCCGGCCTTACAAGCCGGGGGTCACAGGTTCAAGCCCTGTTCCGCCCACCAGAGACTTTCCCAAGTGAAGATGTCAACATGCGGGGGCGTAGCTCAGTTTGGTTAGAGCGCCGGCCTGTCACGCCGGAGGTCGCGAGTTCGAGCCTCGTCGCTCCCGCCACACGACAAATCAAAAGGGGGTGCGGAATTTTCCGTACCCCCTTTTTTCATACCTGAAAATCTGTTTCCCATCAAAAATCCTGGCGTCTGGCATCCTCTGGCACTCTTCTCATGGCGTCTTGCGAGCGAATTTCAGACGGCTTGACCGGATTTTTCAAATAGACGCATGAGGTTGGAGTGGACGCAAGGTGCCCGAAAGCTAAAAAAAGCCGCCGGCGTTAACAACGCCGGCGGCTGGATCAGATCAAACGCAGGGGAATCAGGTTCCCGCCCGAATCAGGCGGTGCTGCTTTCGGTCGATTCCACCAAGTGGCGAGCCATGGCCGGGATTCCCGGCCCCCCTGGGGTACCGGTACCGAGGCTGCCATGGGAAGCGCCGGCAAAGTCCGGATAGGCATTCCCACCGTGTTCGGCGCCATCCAGGCCTTCGATCTCTTCTTCGGCCGAAACACGCAAGCCGATGGTCTTGTGGATGACCAGGAAAAGCACCATGGCGGTGCCGAAGGTCCACACGAAACAGGCGCCGATCCCGAGCAGCTGCACACCGATGATCTTTGCCGACGTGCCGCCAATGTTGAAGATGCCGGCCGCCAGGGTTCCCCAGGCGCCATTGACGCCGTGGACCGAGACCGCACCTACCGGGTCGTCAATTTTGATCTTGTCAAAGAAGAGCACCGCAAAGAAAACCAGCACGCCAGCCACGGCGCCGATGATAATTGAACTGCCGGGCGTCACGTTGGCGCAGCCCGCCGTAATGGCCACCAGACCGGCCAAAACTCCGTTGAGGCTCATGCCGACCTCGGGTTTGCCGAAACGGATCCAGGAGACGAGCATGGCCGCAATGGCTCCGGCGGCCGCTGAAAGGTTGGTGTTGACGAAGATCATGGCGATGCTCTTGTCGGCGGTGGTGGTCGAACCGGGGTTGAAGCCGAACCAGCCGAGCCAAAGGATAAAGACCCCCAGGGCCGCAATGGGAATGTTATGCCCCAGGATGGGACGCACCGCTCCTTCCTTGGTGTATTTGCCCAGGCGGGGCCCCAGCACGATGGCACCGGCCAGCGCAGCCCAGCCGCCCACCGAATGAACGACGGTCGATCCTGCAAAATCGATGAATCCGAGCCCCTCAAGCCAGCCTGAACCGTTGAAAAGACCACCCCAGGCCCAGCTGCCGAAGATCGGGTAGATCAAGCCGCTGATAAAGATACTGTAAATAATGTAGCCGATAAACTTGGTGCGCTCGGCCATGGCCCCCGAAACAATGGTGGCGGCCGTAGCGGCGAAGACCACCTGGAACATCCAAAACGCCAGTACCCACGGATCCCCGCCCGGTGTGAAATCGGAAAGGAAAAAGCCGCTGGCACCGAACCAGCCGGTACTCGAGGCACCGAACATCAAGCCGAAACCCACGGCCCAAAAAGCGATGGAACCCATGGAAAAATCCATCAAATTTTTCATCATGATGTTGACGGCGTTTTTGGCCCGGGTGAAACCGGCCTCAACCATGGCAAAACCGGCCTGCATGAAAAAGACCAGGCTGGCGGCGACAAGGGTCCACAGATAGTTGGCATGGGTTTGGACCAGATCGATGGCCTCCTTGTTGGAAAGCACTGTGGGCGCGGCATCATCGGCCCAACCGGCCATCGGAACAATGAAAAGAGCGACGATGGTAAACAGGATAGTTTTCATGGTTGTGCGACTCCTTGGGATGTATAGATGCGTCCTTGTCATGACCGGCGGCTTCAAACGGCGGCCTTTCCGGTTTCCCCGGTGCGGATGCGGGTAACCCCTTCCATGGGGAGCACGAAGATTTTGCCGTCCCCGATCTTTTGGGTGCAGGCGGTCTGCTGGATGACATCCACCACCTTGTCGGCCATGGCGTCGTCCACCACGATGTCGATTTTCAGTTTGGGAATGAAGCCCACCTCATACTCAGCGCCTCGGTAAACCTCTTTGTGCCCCTTCTGGCGACCGAATCCCCGGGCCTCGTAAATCGTCATGCCGGTGATTCCGATGGCATTGAGGGCATCTTTTACCTCATCAAGCTTAAAGGGCTTGATGACGGCTTCGATTTTTTTCATGGCGTCTCTCCTCTTAAAGATTGTTGGCGATCGTGGCGATCTTCCCGGAAATCAAAAATGTTTCTTGGCATCTTAACATTACAAACGGCGTGCCAACTGACCCAACAATCTACATTTATCTGAAATTATTATACAAAAATATCCTACAGGTGCTTGCCGGAATAAAAAATGAATTACATTTTTGTTTATATTTATTTACTATATGACAAATTGGGATTTTTTCTGGTGGCAAAATCGGAGCACTGCAAATGGCGCAGGGCCTAGCGAGTGTCTGGACAGTTACTGACGAATAGCCCAGAGACTCAGATCCGGCAGATAGGTGATCAGCACCAGCACGGCCAGGAGAACGGCCAGAAAAGGCAGGGCTGCGCGGTAGAGCCGGGTGATGGGCACCTCGAACTTCAAACTGGCGATAAAAAGATTTAGGCCGACCGGCGGCGTGGCATACCCGATTTCGAGATTGACCAGAAAGATGATCCCCAGATGGACAGGATCGATCCCGTAACGCAGGGCGATGGGGATCATGATCGGCACCACCACGACGATGGCTGAAAAGATGTCCATCATGCATCCGACGGCAAGTAAAAATAAGTTCAATCCAGCCAAAAAAACGTACCGGTTCTCGGTAAGACCGCTTATCAGGGACAGAATCCGCTGGGGCACCTGGGCCTCGACAAGATATCCGGTCAGTGCCAGGGCCGCGCCCAGGATCACGATGATGGCGCCGCAGAGCATAGCGCTTTCCACCATGATGTCCGGCAACTGGCGGCGCCAGTGGATCTCGCGGCGCAAGAGGCAATGAACTACAAAAATGTAAACTACCACGAGCACCGACACCTCGGCGATGGTGGTCCAGCCACCATAGACCCCTACCAGAATAATCCCCAGAATCGGCCAGTCCCAGGCACTGCGGCGCAAAGCGGCACCGATGGCCGGACGTTCCGGGGGCGGTCTGTGAGGACCCAGGCGCCGCACCACGCAAAAAACGCTCAGTCCGACCATGAGCAGGACACCGGGGACCAGGGCGGCGTGAAACATCTGGCCGATATCGACCCGGGCCACCACCGCATAGAGAATCAACGGCAGGCTGGGCGCGAAAAGCAGCCCCAGGCTGCCGCCGGTGGTGAGCAGCCCCAGGGTGAAATCCTGCCCATATCGGCGTTGCTGATGCAAGATAGGATAAAGAACGCTGCCCAGGGCCACGATGGTCACGCCGCTGGCCCCGGTCAGGGCGGTAAACAGGGCGCAGGCCCCCACCGCCGCCACACCGATCCCTCCGGGCAACCATCCAAGCAGGGCCTGGAGCAGGCCGGCGATACGCCGTGGGGCCTCAGTGGCCGTAAGCATGCATCCGGCCAGGGTAAACAACGGCAGGGCCACCAACACCGGCATCCCGGCCAAACGGTACATTTCGATAAAAATGGTTTGCAGGGCCAGCAGATCACCCCCGTCCGCATAGAGCAGCACCGCGCTTAGAGCCGTCAGCACGGTGAAAAGGGGCGCTTCACAAAGGGCCATCAGTATGACTGCACCTGTAGCCAGCCCAGCGACGGTCATGGCGGTGCCTCCTTTCCAGCCCGGATAAAGCAGCCGGCCGCCTGAATCATGAAGCGCAAGGCCGCAGCAGAGAAAAAGGCCGGAAAGATAACGGCCGTCCAACCCCGAGGGCCGAAAAGTTCTATCTCGCCGCGCAGGAAATCGAGGGCCAGATAGGCCAAAAATCCCATCAAACCCGAGCCGCATAAGCCCGCCACCACCCGTCCCATCCTTCGCAAGGCCGGCGGCATCAATCTCATAACCAGCTCCAGGCGGATATGCCTTCCGCTTTGCAGTGCCAGGCTGGCACCCACCAGAGCCAGCCAAAGCATGAGAAGCGGGGCGGCCTCAAGCAAATACGGGGCCGATATGGGTATCAGGTAGCGGCCGACCACCGTTCCGGCCATTGTCAACACCAAGGCTGCGGTGAGCAACACCGCCAGGCTCCGTTCCAGGGCCACCAGTCCCTGGTCGAGCCGTCTCAGTCCTGCCCAAAGCCTGTCCGCCCAGGAAATGACGCCGCCGGTCGGATGACCGATTGACGGCGTCATGGACGGCGGCGCCATTCGGCCAGGATCTGCTGGACCTGGTCGAAAAGTTCTTGGGAGTAAAGCGAAGGGATGTGCTTGGCGTATGTTCGCCGGGCGTTGGCCGCAAAGGTACGGATCATAAGTTCGTCCGGAGAAACAAAACGCATACCGGTCTCGCGCATCAAGGCCAGGGCTTCGGCATTGTCCCGGCGCGAATGGGCCACCAATTCCCGGCAATAGCGCCCGGCCAGGTTACGCAGGAGGGCTTGATGGGGCGGATCGAGGCTTTCGAAAACCGCCTTGCTCAAAACCAGGGCCCCGGTGGAGTTGACCATGGGATAGTCGAGCAGATAGCGCGCCCGCGCATACCACTGAAAAGCCACCGCCGCCAGAGACGGGGCGTAAAAAGCGTCGATCATCCCGGTTTCCAGCCCGGTGTTGACATCCGCCAGGTGCAGGGGAACGGCGCGGATGCCGAAAGTGGTCAGAAAGGTTTCCGCCACCGGGTCGCCCTTCCATGCCCACATCTTGGCATCCGCCAACACTCCGGGGGCCGACAGATCCTGGCGGCCGAAAAAATAGACGAACCCGGCCTCGGCAAACCCCAAAAGGACATATCCTTTGGTGTCAAGCCCGGCTGCAAAACGATCGAAGAGGACCTCCTTGACGTGGTCCAACTCGGCCTCGCTGTGAAAGAGCAAGGGCGCTTCGAGAATCCGGATCTCGGGCAGCAAAACCCCCAGGCCGACGCCGGAAAAACCGGCCGCATGGATCTGGCGCGCCCGCATTTTGCGGATCACGTCGAGTTCATCGCCGCTTACCCCACCGGCCAGGATTTGAAAGTCCACCGCACCGCTGGTTTGCCGGGCCGCTTCATCGGCAAAACGATGCATCGTTTCGGTCCAGGCGCTTCCCTCTGGAGTTACCAGGGCGACCTTGATAGTGGTCTTGGCAACGACCGGTACGGCGGCCGCCAGAAGCCAGGCCGGAATGAGGGTCCAGATCCACTGACGCCATCCTTTCATCATGGGCTTTTCCTTTCGGCAAACAGGCGCTCTGCCGCCTGCCGCAACAAGGTGGCCTGTTCCAAGGCCAGGCGGTCCAGCAGACAGCGGGCCGCAGTGTCACCGCTGGCCAACACCCGGTCCAAGGCTTGAATGAAACCGTCGCAATCCCATCGGCGGACCAGCACCTCCCGGGCATACACGACGTCGGCCGCCAGGCGTGCGCCATCGGCCAGGTCCTTTACCGCACGGTAGTGTGCTTCTACCAGATCATCAGGCCGGCCCATGGCCGTAGGCTGGGCCGCGTAGTAGGCCATCAAGAAGACGTGGGCCGCTCCGTGGGCGAAGTCCGGTGCCAACGCCGCCACCCGCCGCATGGCCGATTCAGCCAGATGGCCCCGGGCCAGGATACGCAGATCGGTGCGGTTAAGATTCACACGGCTGCCAAGGTTGAACGCATACCAAAAGAGCGCCGGAACGTCCGCCGCGCTCAGGCTCTCCAGGGCCTCGTCGCGGGTATCGATCCGGTCGATCCGGGTGTTAAAAGTCTGGTGGCGCGCTTCTATGCAACGCAGGGCGTGGGCCGCTCCGCGCCGGTAAAAGGCATCCGCCCGACGGCGCAAGGCGGCGGTGCCGGGCGGATGCAATCCCGCGGATGGATCGAACTGCAATGCGACTAGCCGGGCTTCGATCACTGCGAAGGCATAAGTGCCGAAAAGTTGGGCCAAAAGCAAGTTGGCGCCCGAATGGTCAGGATCGTTTCGCTGGAGAATTTCAGCCAGCTTGATATGGGCCGGCAAGGCTTCGCGCAGCAATTCCAGGTCCGGCTCGGAGTCGTAGGCTGCCATGCCGCCCTGGATCATGGCGGTCATGCGATCGACCATCATCGGGGTGGTGGCGCATCCCCAAAGAAGCAAGATCATGGCGGTATAACACAGGACATGCAAACGCTTTGGCATTGTCGATCTCTCCGGCTTCCATGCAAGAATGACACGGCCCCGGCCGGCGAATTTGTCCGCCCCCGGTATCTATGGGGCAACCTCAATTGATCAGCCCGATTGAAACATAGAAAAGCCGTTGCCGCAATCGTTGGATTGACGAGGGCGGCAA
This sequence comes from Desulfobacterales bacterium, assembly GCA_963668645.2. GTDB lineage: Bacteria > Desulfobacterota > Desulfobacteria > Desulfobacterales > UBA2174 > UBA2174. The sequence goes on along the minus strand of CAXXWC010000008.1, from coordinate 25,687 downwards.
GGCCCCTTAAGATGAGTCTTACTCAAACGGCCGGCTGAATCCCCGAGGATCGCGCCGGCAAAGGCGTAACCTTTTGATACCGGCGGTCTCATTGCATCGTACAGCGGGCACGGCCATACACCGTTGCGGCGCAAACCGCGCATCTGGGCCGGCAATCTCAAGACGCACGAAACCGCAACTTTAATCCGAGGATCGAATCCCACTATGCCTGCGCAGCGAATTCTTCTTTGGGCCATGACCCTGGTCTTCATAGGGGCCACGACGGTCGGATGTTCGGAAAAACATGCCGATATCGTTGAAAAATCAGAAAGCCACCAGACAATCGCGAGTCTTGAGGGGACCCGGGCCTTTGAAAAGGCCCTGGCCGATGCGGGCGACGGACTTGTGGTGGTGGATTTTTATGCCGACTGGTGCGGCCCGTGCCGCCAGCTTCTACCCATCCTGGAAGAAATCGCTCGCAAGCATGGGGATAAGGCCCGCTTTTACAGGGTCAATGTGGACCGCAACCGTGAACTGGCCCAGGCCTACCGGGTCAAGGGAATCCCCCATGTGATGTTTATCCGGCGCAGTGAAGCGCTTTACAGCGTCATCGGCCTGCAGCACCCGGACGCCTATCTGAGGGCCATCGGCAGGTTTTCGGGGTCTTGAATGAAGTGGAGCATATTGTGGAAACCTTGGCCACCATCGCCGCAAGCACCCGCCCTGACGCCTGATGCACAGACTGATTTTTAAAAACCGATCAGATTTTCCGTCTTGAACACCGTTTGAGCTGCATCGCGATACGCGGCCAAATCGCGCACCCGCCGCATACGGCGCCACACCCTTTCGGCGTTAGCGAAAGAATACGCCAGATAGCGCCAGAACCCCTTCATGCGATCGACCAGATGCCCCGGGCCGCTGAGGCGTTGGGAGTAAGCTCCCAGTAATTCATCGTAAAAGCACATTAGACGGCCGGCCGGATCGGCCGGCAAGGATCGGCCTCTGATACGCGAGGGCAAAAATGAGTCCACGAGCACCCCTCGGCCGATCATGAAGTCCTCCACCCGATGAAATCGTTCTGCAATGCAGGCAAGATCCTCCGGAGTGCGAATATCACCGTTGTACACCACCCGGTGCCGGGTGGCCTCCAGACAGCGGCCGAAGGTCTCCAGATCCACGCCTCCGGCATACATCTGAACCCCGGTACGCGGATGAATGACGATCGCATCGAGCGGATAACGGTCGAAAATCGGCAAAAGAGTAAAGATCTCATCGGAATCGTGCCGGCCCAGACGCATCTTCACCGAAAGACGAAGGGAAAGCGCCGGCATCACCTGGTCGAGAAAAGCCTCAATGCGGCCCGGATGGTTGAGCAGACCGCTGCCGCGCATTTTACGGGCCACCATGGGAAAAGGGCAGCCGAGGTTCCAGTTGACGCTCCCGTAGCCCAGCCTGGCGAGACGCAGGGCTGTATCGAGAAAGGTTTTCGGATCGTTTCCTAGAATCTGGGGTTCCACCGGCAGGCCCTGATTGCGCTCCGGCTTGAGGTCGGCCAGGAGACGGTCCGACGCCTTTGCCCCGGTCGCCGCTACAAAGGGGGCCACAGCCCCATCAAGACCGCCGAAGTGCGCGGCATACACCGAACGAAAGACAGAATCGGTCAGCCCCCTGAGAGGTGCCAGGATGAGCCGGATTACCTGTGCCATTTTGCCAGTCCCCAGTATAGGCTTGCCCAGCCGAGCAGCGTCAGAACCGTCGCGGCATGGCTGACACCGGCAATACTGCCGGATTGCCACAACGGCACGCCCACCATGGCCCCGCAAACCCTTCCCATACCGGCGGCGGCGGAAAAACCCGCCATCATGGTGGCCCGCTGGCCGGAAACCAACTCCGTGGACAGGCTCAAACAGACGACCACGGAAAATTCGAAGGCCGTAAAAATCCCGAAGAGACCGACCAGGGCGCCGGTCAGGCTTGTCCCCCACAATGGAAGCAGGGCAAACGCGGCTGTCAGGCCGGCCAGGCCGATGCCGGCGCTGCGCTTGAGTCCGACCCGATCCGCAGCCGCCGCTGTAAGAATCTCTCCGAGCAGTTCGGCCGCTCCAATAACCATCGCGGTGGCGCCCAAGGCAGCGACCCTCAACCCGAAGGCGGTCTCGAACCATGTTCCGTAAACGATAAAGAGCGCATCGTTGGCCGCACTGACGCAAAAAGCAAAACCCATCATCCCCACCGCCTGACGCTGGCCGAAAAGTTTTGCCCAGGCCGACCCCCTGGATCGACGCGGCAGCTTGTCCACCCCGGGATGGTCCGGCGGGAAAAAGCGCCGGACCATCCAAAGACAACCCAGAGCGACCCCACCCAGGCACACCGGGGCCGTCTGCCATCCGTAGGCCTCGATGAGCAGCCCCATAAGGGGAATCGTCAACAACGTACTGCCCGCCCAGGAAAATTCCATCAAACCGATCACCTGGGCCCGCCGGTGGTAAACCACGCGCTGGCCCGCGTAAGCCTGGACCGCCGGATCGAAGACCGTCTTGCCCAAACTGGCGAGCAACAACCCGACAACCAGCACGCTGAAGGTCGGCCAGACGTGCACGGCCAGCATCCCCACGGCCAGCATCGCCATCCCGCCGACCATCATACGCCGGTAGCCCCATCGGTCGGCAAGCGGACCGGATACCAGCCCCACCAGGGGAGCGGCCTGGCAAGCGGCCACGACGGTTGTGATCGCCGCCAGCGGGACGTCCAGCCCCCGGCTCAGAACCGGCGCAAATGGATAAACAAAACGCCGGGCCGTGTTGAGCGCCAGCCGGCTGAACATGGCGCCGGCGATCTGCCAGCCCAAATCCCTTCCAGTGACGATGTCTGCCGAATCGATCTGTTTCATTCCGCTATTCCGCGTCAGTCGCCCGCGCCCTCGGTCACTTACGATCCGTCTTGAAGGCACCATAAGTGTGACAAATTGCCATAAAAAAGCCCTTGCCGAAAGATGGTACCACGCATTAACATTAAGCCAATCACGATCCGGCATCCGGTGCGACCGGATCGGAAAGGAGGGCTCGCAAATGAAAAGGTGGCCTCTTTTTTTCCTTTCAATCGCCGCCGCCCTGCTTTTGGCAGGAACAGCCTGGGGCGGCAACCGAAAAATAATCGAAAAGCGGGTTGAGCAACTGGATCAGATCAACCGCCAGGTGGTCCAGCAGGTGCCCGATCTTCTCCGTGACGGCCGGGTCCACGTGCGTGCCAAAGTCAAACCGGACGCCAAGGTTGAAATCCTGGAAGCCGAAGTTATCCGAACCCCGGAGGCAACGGCACCGAAAGCGGCGGCCGATGGCGGTCTTCGCAGCCTGAGATCAGCGCTGCGCGACCGGGCCAGGGGTATAGCACAGATCCGCCCCTATCGGGATGACAACCGCAACGGGGAATATCCGCGCTTTCGCGACACGCTGATCGCCACCTGGATCAAACGGCCCTGAACGCTTTTCACCGCTACGGCGGATCACCATCGGCCTTGCAGAAAGCCTCGACATTGATTTACGACTCTATGCGTTGGACCGGCCGCCGCAGGCGAGCTTGTCTCGCGGTTTTGGTCGGTATTGCGGCCGTCCTGAGCACCCTCAAACCCGCCGCAGTCCAGCCTTCAGAATTCCCCCTGCCGCCGGAGATCGGTGAGGCGACCCGGAACCTGCTGGATGCGATTGACATCCAGCCGCCCGTCAATTTTTGCGGGGAGCCGGTCCCCCTCGATCATCGCGATGTGGTCGAGCGCCTGGAGCTCGAAATGCTCTTGATGGTCTGGAATCGGCCCCAGACCCTCCTGTGGCTCAAGCGGGCCGGTCGTTACATGCCCGAGATAGAAGCCGTGCTGCGCAGCGAAGGGCTTCCCCAAGACCTCAAATACCTGCCAGTCATCGAAAGTGCGCTGCGGCCCCATGCCGGCTCTTCGGCCGGTGCGATCGGCTTCTGGCAATTTGTCCGCTCCACCGCCAGGCGCTACGACCTGACCGTGGACAACCGCAAGGACCAGCGGCGCAGCCTGTCCGCCTCGACCCGCGCCGCAGTGTGCTACCTCAAGGATCTTTACGCCCAGTTCGGCTCCTGGCATCTGGCCGCAGCCGCTTACAACATGGGCGAAAACGGCCTTGCCGCCGAAATGCTGGCCCAGGAAACCCGAGACTACTACCGGCTCTACCTGCCCCTGGAAACCCAGCGTTACGTCGTCAGGGCCGTGGCGGTCAAACTGATTTTCGAGGACCCCGGACGTTTCGGCTACCATTTGGAAGCAGAGGATCTTTACCCGCCCCAAGACGCCGACGAGCTCACCCTGGACTTGAACGCCGAAATTCCGATTCAGCTTGTGGCCCAGGCGACCGGCAGTGATTTTAAAACCATCAAGGAACTGAATCCCGAGCTTCGCGGCCACTACTTGGGCCCCGGCTCGCATGTACTGCGTATTCCGGCCGGCCAGTCCGGGGGCTTCAACGAGCGCCTGAGTCTCGCCCTTGAAAAACACCGCATGCAAGAGACGCATCGCATCTATATCGTGCGTCCCGGTGACAATCTCACAGCCATCGCCGAGCACTTCGGCGTTCCGCTCCAGGCGATTTTGATCTGGAACCGGCTGGACCTGCGCAAACCGATCCATCCCGGCGACAGGATCGTGGTACAGCCGCCCAGGGAGGCTCTGGCGCCGGACGGCGACGACGAGAAGTGATTCGAAAAGGCTCTTGCCGGAGCCTCCATCCCCAACACGACCAGCACGCTGCTGCTATTCGGCCCTCCACCGAACCCGGCACCCTGGCAGCGTATCGGGCCTCAGCCTATCCGGCGTAGCAAAACAGGCATCCGTGATGGCAGGGATGCAGCGCGTAGGAGCCGATGTCACTCGATATGCGGCATCGACAACCGGCCTGGCGCCGCTGACCGGGGTCATGACGAAGGCTCAGTCGCCCGCCGTAAAGCGCCATGATCCGGTTTGAGGGGATGCAGGCGGCGGGGTGAACGGTAGTATTGTCCGGAGGCAAAGAGGCCAACACCCGGGCCTCGCAGCAGGTTTCCAGGGCGATCCCCAGCGGCGCCAAACGGGCCGCCATGGTTTCGAGAATGGCGGTTTTTTCCTCCTGGGTCGGATCCTCAAACGTCACCCCGCACCGCTCGGCACGCCGACGCACTTTGGGGTAAAGATCGACGAAACTGGTAATGCAGCGGCGGATTCCGGCCCGGGCGGCCGCCTCCGCGATACGTTGGAAATCACCCCGGTTATGGCGACGGTGGCCCTCGGCCCCGCGGTATTGGCAGAGCGGATCGAAACGCCAATGAATCGCGGCAGGTCCAAAGCGATGCGCCAATTCAGCCATCTGCGCCAGGCGGGCTTCCAGTGCGGGCACGCGCGGCTCCAAAAGTCGGTCGCAGGAGTTGACAGTGAAGTTGAAAAAAAGATGAAAGCCTAACCGCTCCAGGTCCTCGCCGATCTTCCGGAGCAAAAAAGGGCCGAAATCTTTGGACCAGAATACGATGGTGTGCACCCGGTCTGCGGTCGCCGGGACCTGATAGCGGCGGCGGTTGTACGGCTGAATGACGTCAAAGTGACCCCGCCGGATTCCATCGAAAAACCAGTCAAGATAAAAAGCGGGGATGTCAGTGCGCCGGGAGGCGGAAAGAACGATCCGCTCGGAGTCGGTCATTTCTTCTTGAGGTCGGCCAGACTGATTACCTTGGCCTCGGAAGAGCGTGTAATCGGTGCTTCGGCAGGCGGAGGGTCTTCGGATTCGACCGGCGGAGCGACGATCCGCTCCAGCTGCATCCGTTTACCGTTCATGGTAAACGGTTCGCCGTCGATATAGACGTCGCGCAGGATCCAGGTAACCACCTGCAACGGCACCTGCAGCAGCAAGATACGTACATGGTACCAGCCAGGCTTATGGTCGGGCAGAATAGATTCGATGCGACCGAATCCCACCGGTTTGTCCTCAAAATGGATCAGCACGATATCGTTTTCGGCGGTCATAAGCGTTCGGGCTCCTTGCATTGTCATCGAAATTTGGTGGGCAAACAAAGTAATGGGCTTTTTCAGGCTCACAACCAATTGCCGCAGGCCATCCTATGGCACAGCGGGGCATGCCTGTAAAGATCGACCATGAATGAATTACTGCTCATCCTTAGAACCAAGATCTTGCCTGGGATATCTTCGTTGTCCAAGCCAAATCCAGAGCCTCTTCAAAATTAACTAACACGCTAATATAGCTTGTATTAGCTCCAACATAGAGCCTTTAAAGAAAAACCGAATTTTACTTGACAGGCAGGGCAAGGCTTTGATAGATGAATGAGCATTCATTCATCTATCGATCCAGGCTTTTCCCACACACCGCTTCAGGAGGATACCATGTACAGAAAAATCAGAACGGCCGCAGTGCTGGGGTCCGGCGTCATGGGAGGCGGAATCGCCGCAATCCTGGCCAGCGCCGGCGTCAAGACCTTGTTGCTCGACATCGTCCCCTTCGATCTGGACGAGGACCAGAAAAAAGATCCCAAGGCCCGCAATCGCATTGTCCAGGCCGGTTTTGATACGGTGGTCAAGTCCCGCCCCGCTTTGCTGATGCAAGGCAAGGACGCCGGCCTGATCCGCATAGGCAATTTCGAGGATGATTTCGAAAAGCTCGGTGAGGTCGACTGGATCGTCGAGGTGGTGGTGGAGAACCTCAAGATCAAGCGGGATGTTTTTGCACGTATCGACAAGGCTCGCCGGCCGGGTACTATCGTTTCCTCAAACACCTCCGGCATCCCGCTCAAGGCCATGAGCGAGGGGCTGAGTGAGGATTTTCGCAAGCATTTTCTCGGCACCCATTTCTTCAACCCGGTGCGCTACATGCATCTGCTGGAGATCATTCCCGGACCCGACACCCTGGCCGAAGTGCTGCAATTCATGGCGTCCTTCGGTGAAAAGCGTCTGGGCAAGGGGATCGTCTGGGCCAAGGACACCCCCAACTTCGTGGGCAACCGCATCGGGGTTCAGGGGATGGTCAAGGCGATGCAGCTCATGGTCGAAGACGGGCTCACCATCCCCGAAGCCGACGCCCTCTTCGGTCCGGTCATGGGCCGGCCCAAGACCGCCATGTTCAAGACCGCCGACCTGGTCGGCCTCGACACCTTGGGCCATGTCGCCAGAAACACCTACGAACTGGTCACGGACGACGAGCAGCGCGAAAGTTTCGTGGTGCCCGAATTCGTCGACCGGATGATCGAAAAGAAGATTCTCGGCAAAAAGAGCAAATCCGGCTTCTATAAGACCGACCTGACCCCCGAATGGAAAAAGGTGCGCAAGGTCATCGACCCGGCCAGCCTGGAGTATGCCGAATACGGCAAGGCGGAATTCGCCTGCCTGGCGGCCGCCAAGGCAGCCAAGAGCCTGCCGGAAAAGATGCAGGCAGTGGTCTACGGCGATGACAAGGGCGCCCGCTTCGCCTGGAAGGCCACCGCCAGCCAACTGATCTATTCGGCCAACCGCATTCCGGAAATTTCCGACACCATCGTGGAAATCGATAACGCGATGAAGTGGGGCTACAATTTCGAAATGGGCCCCTTTGAAACCTGGGATGCCATCGGGATTGAAAAATCGGTGGCCAAGATGAAGGCCGACGGGATGGCCGTGCCAGCCAAGGTCGAAGCCATGCTGGCCGCTGGGCACAAGACCTTTTACAAGACCGAAGACGGTGTCCGTTACTTCTTCGATTTCGCTTCCACGTCTTACAAACCGGTGCCGGTCAGCGCCACCCAGGTCGATCTGCCGGCCCTCAAGGGAGCGGGCAAAATCGTCAAGGCCTGCAAGTCCGCCAGCCTCATCGACATCGGCGACGACGTGCTGTGCCTCGAATTTCATACCAAGATGAACGCCATCAACGGCGAGATCGTCGATTTCATGGGCGAAGTGGTGGATTATATCGACGCCAACGCGGCCGGACTGGTGATCGGCAACCAGGCCGGCGGGATGCCCGGTGCTTTCTCCGCCGGCGGCGACCTGGCCTTCATGGCCGGCCTGGCCCAGGCGGGCAAGTTCGACGAAATCGACGCCTTTCTGAAAAAGGCCCAGGACGGGATGCAGAAAATCCGCTACGCCAGCTTCCCCGTGGTGGCGGCGCCTTACGGGCTGACCCTGGGCGGCGGCTGTGAAGTCTGCATTGGAGCGGCCGATCGCATCGTGGCCCATGCAGAACTTTACATGGGATTGGTGGAAATCGGGGTCGGATTGCTGCCCGGCGGCGGCGGGTGTCTGAATCTGTGGAAAAAGATGACCGCCGGGATTCCCGAAAATGTCACTGATGTGGATCTGGCCAAGTTCTTCGTACCGTGTTTCATGAACATCGCCATGGCCAAGGTGAGCATGTCGGCCGCCGAAGCCCGGGCCAACGGGTACCTGGGCCCCAACGACCGGATCGTCTTCAACCGCGATCTGTTGATCGGCGAGGCCAAACTTGAAGTGCTCAAGATGGTCCAGGATGGATACGCACCGCCGGCCTACCAGCCGATCCGGGTTTTCGGCGAGGCGGCCCAGGGAATGATCCAGGCCGAACTGTTCAACATGCAGGGTGCTGGATACGTGAGCGAGTATGACGTGTTTCTGGCCAAGCGTATCGCCTACGTGGTTTGCGGCGGCGATGCGCGTACCAACACGATGATCGACGAGCAGACCATCTTGAATCTGGAACGCCAGGCGTTTTGCGATTTCTGGCGCCAGGAAAAAACCCAGGCCCGCGTGCAGCAGATGCTCACCACCGGCAAACCGCTGCGCAACTAATCGCCCGGACCGCTTCTACAGCGTTCAACTAGGAGGATCGTACCATGAGAGACGCCTATATCGTAACTTCGGTCAGAACCCCCGGCTGCCGGCGCGGCAAAGGGGCCTTGAAAGACACACGGCCCGAAGACCTGCTCTCCTTTATCCTGGATGCCGCCGTGCAGCGCACCGCCGGTCTGGACAAGGGAGAGGTGGACGACGCCATGATCGGCTGCTCTTTTCCCGAGGCCGAACAGGGGCTCAACATCGGCCGCATCGCGGTTCAACTCGCCGGTTTCCCGGACCATGTCTCGGGGGCCACGGTCAACCGTTTCTGCTCCTCGGGACTTGAAGCCATCGCCCAGTCGGCCATGCGCATCATGTGCGGCTGGTCGGAAATCACCATCGGCGGCGGACTGGAGTCGATGACCTACGTGCCCATGGGCGGCAACCTGCCCCGCCCTCATCCGGTCTACACCCGCGAGCATCCGGACCTGTACATCTCCATGGGCATGACGGCCGAAAACGTGGCCAACCGCTACAAGGTCAGCCGCCAGGATCAGGACCAATTCGCCTACGAAAGCCATATGAAGGCTTCCAAGGCCAAAGCGGAAAAGCTTTACACCGAGATCGTGCCCACCCCGGCGACGCGCTTCGTACTCCAGGCCGACGGCACGTACAAGAAAGAGACCTTTATCCAGGATTTCGACGACGGCATCCGCGAAACCACTACCGTAGAAGGCCTGGCCAAACTGCGGCCGGTCTTCGCCCTCAACGGGTCGGTCACGGCGGGCAACTCCTCCCAGACCACCGACGGGGCGGCCGCTTCGGTCCTGATGAGTGAAACGGCGGTCAAAAAACTGGGCCTGAAGCCCATCGCCAAACTCAAGCTCTACACCACGGTGGGCTGCCGGGCGGACGAAATGGGCGTCGGCCCCAAGTACGCCATTCCCAAGCTGCTCAACCTGGCGGGTCTGAGCGTGGCGGACATCGGACTCTGGGAGATCAACGAAGCCTTCGCGTCACAAGCCCTGTACTGCATGCGTGAGCTGGGCATCGACAAGTACATGGACCGGGTCAACATCCACGGCGGAGCCATCGCCTTGGGCCACCCCCTGGGCTGCACCGGCGCCAAGCTGTGCGCCACCCTGCTGGCCAACATGCAGGCAAGAGGTGTCAAGTACGGGGTCGAATCGATGTGCATCGGCGGCGGCATGGGCGCCGCGGCGCTCTTCGAGATGTGCGAATAGCTGCAACGAGATTAAATAACAAATAGATATTCAGCGGTGGGAATAGTAAAACGGCGCTGAACCGAAGCCAGACCAGGGGCTGTTTCCGCAGGGAAACGGCCCCTGCTTGGTTGTGCAGTGAGCCGTGCTAATTTCGAAGAAATGTTCAGTACCTCGGCGACCGACGTACCGTCGCTTCCCGGGGCGGCTGGATCGGCCTTGGCCGCCTGGAGCTGAACAAAATCATCAAAACTCACATACAGACGGTCACACAGTTCGGTCTGAGATTGCAGCAGGGTCGTCTTGCCCGTTTGGCGCATGCCTGTCACCGACAACCGGCATGTTCTCCAGGGCTTCAATTATGGCTGGAGAGATATCGCGTGGATGGTAGACTGTCATGATCGAGCATCATGACGTGTCATAATGCCACTATCAAGTGAAACAATTTGACACACCTGCCATTCCGGAGACCCCTATAGGCTCATGGTCCAATTTTCCAGGACTAAACCGCTAACCCTTGAGAACTCCCGAAGATTGTTGGTCACCAGCGTCAAGTCACGCGATTTTGCCAGTCCAGCGATGAGAATGTCATACGGTCCGATCGGAGTACCCGCATGTTCGAGTCCGGCGCGGATGCTGGCCGCTTCCAACGCTGCGGCCTGGTCTACATCGAGAACGGTCAATGGAGCCGTAAATCGCGCCAAAGCCTTTTTAGCCTTTTGCCTCTGCTTGCTCTTTTCAGCACCGTATTCGAGCTCGAAAACGGTGATAGCGGAAATCGCCACCTGGGCAGGTGAATGCCGCTTGAATTGAGCAGGAACCTCAGGGGGGCGGTTCTTGATGAGATAAATGCAGATATCGGTATCGAGCAAGTAGCGTATCAAAAGGGCTCTCTCTGCTGCACATCGGGCTGACGACGGCCATCCACCATGAAGTCTTCAGGAAAATCTTCCAGGGCCGCGAAAAACGTATCCCATGTCGGTTCAATCGGTTCAAGAACGACCCGATTCCCCTGGCGGTAAATTTTGACCATCTCTCCAGGCATCCTGAATTCCTTGGGCAGCCTGACAGCCTGGGAGCTTCCGGTGCGAAAAAGCTTGGCGGTGTCCATTATCCCCCCTCTCTGAAAAATATCCATAAATAGTATATACACTATACCTTAAAAAACAAGACGGAAACGATGTTTGTTCATGGGGCGCTCGGGATGACAAAGACGGTTCGCTGCGTTTCCGCCGTTACTATTCTGGCCCGCGGTACCCTTCCCGCCCACTGCCATTCCGAAAGTCAGTGAGGAATCCACCCCTCTCTCGCGTCATTCCGAGGAGGCACGACGAGGAATCTGCAGTCGCAAAGGGAAACGGGAAGAGAGATAGTAAACATGGAAAGAAAATGAACTATCTCTGACGGTGGATGACAACCGAAAGGACTGGCGAAGTCGGAACTTACTTCGGCATGACCGTGGGATCCTTCCTGATGCCGGGACCGGACCCGGAGTCATCTTGCTGCTTTCTCTGTAAATCCTTTCCGGGATGTTCCAAATAAGACTGCCGTGTAAGGTGTCTTAACCCCTCCCCCCTCCACGGCAGTCTTACCAGCTCTACCTACTCAAATCATGTATTTGGGTCGTCATCCAAGCCGTTCGGCCCCAATAGCGAATCAAGCTCGTGGGAAAGATCCGTGTGATCCAGATCGGCATAGTTTACATTGTCAAAGAGTACGCTTCCCTTCACATCAGTCCCATCCATTATGTTGAGCTGAGCTTTGCCGTCAAGGCCTTCCACGACATCAAGAGTATTGCCTGTTTCGATTACATGACTGATGTCAAGGACATCCCCGTCAGGCTGGCTAAAATCGGTGATCGTGTCTTGCCCTTCACCTGCCTTGAAGACGTCTGCACCAAGGCCGCCGGTCATGGTATCGTCACCGAGACCGCCGTCCAGCGTGTCATCACCTGAACCGCCGAACAGTTGGTCATCACCGTCATTGCCGAACAGTCGGTCATCTCCGCTTGAACCGGTGATGATGTCATTATAATCCGAGCCGATCACGCCTTCCATGTTGCTGTATGTATCGGTACCAAGACCCTGTATTTCTCCCGTGCTTGTAAAGCTGACACTCTGCGTCAGGGTGAAATCGATCCCTCCTGTCGCCCCGGAGAAATCCAGCAGATCGCTGCCCTCACCGCCGTCGATGGCATCATCACCGGGGCCGCCGTCCAGAATGTCGTCGCCAGAGCCGCCGTCCAGGGTGTCCGTTCCCGTACCACCGTCGATGGTGTCGTCACCGGCACCACCGGATATCGTGTCATCCCCCTCCTGGCCATAGATGATGTCATTTCCATCGCCACCATCGATGGTGTCGTTGCCACCTTCACGGCCGCTCTCGGTCGAAATTTCCTCCAGGTTGTTCTGGATGTAATCGATGGTGTCGGCCCGATCCCAATCGGCGGTCGTTCCCTGGCCACTTTCAAGCGCCGCGAACACCTCCCATCCGCCTCCGGAATCGGTAGAAAGGCCCTGATTAGCGGCCAAGCCATCCGTGTAAGGCGCGTCACCCAAAATGATATCGTCGCCGTCGCCGCCGGTGATGCTGTCGTCTCCGACCTGATCCAGAGTGGAAGTCCCACTGGAAAGCTGATCGATCACATCGCTCATCTGTTCCGCCGTGGTAACGTTATCAGCGTCACCACCGGTGCCTTCTACTTGGTCGAGATATCCGAGAGCCGCTGTATCGACGCTAATGCCGACCGCTTCGATGGTAAATCCAGCATTTTCGATGGCTGTGACTTCGTTGGTCGAATCAGTGACACCGAGGATTTGGTTGATGGCCGATTGTGCGCTTTGGCTTTGACCATAGTAAGTTATCAGACCACCGTTGTCATCCACAGCATAGTTCGGTGCCCCATCCGAAACAAAAACCAGTTGGTTCACATTGGCATTCGCCAACACGTTAGCAATCGTACCCCCCTCAATCCAATCCTGAGCCAACTGAAGACCGGCCTCGTAATTGGTTCCATAGTTGCTTGTGTTCATTCCTGATAAATCGTTAACATCGTTTATTGCATCGTTAAGTGCCGTTAAATCGGGCACGCCGTTACTAATAATGTCGTAGGTTCCAACAGTGCTTGCTGATTCGCTGAATTCAACAATATGGACGCGTACGTTTTCAGCCCCTGAATTGTAAAGCGTGTTCAGGGTGTTTTGAACGGAATTTATCAAAGCCTCAAGCCGGGTAATACTGGAACCGTCGAAGGATATATGATCGTCCATACTGACCGATCTATCCAACACCAAAACGATATTCGCGGTATCGCCGCTTCCTACGCCGGTGCCGCCCGGATCGCCGATTAGCAAATCATCCCCACCGTTGCCACTGATCTGTCCCGACCCGGTATCGGGCACGGTCCAGGCAGAAACAGAAGTTCCGGAATCGTCATCATGCGATCCCACCACAAAGATGCCCGGTGCAGTCAATTGGACCGTCAACGTCGCGGTCGCCGTGTCAGCATCCGCATCCTGGATGGTGTATGTAAATACTTCGCTGGTGTCTTCACTCACGCTGTCCGGTGATAAGTAGCTGTAATTCCCATTTTCAAAGTTGACCGCAAGAGTGCCTCCCTCGTGGGTCGTAATCGTCAGCGTGTTAGTGGTGGTATCATAGCCGGAAGAACTCGTATCAAACACTTCGTTAGTGTCTATTGTCCCGTTACCATCGACATCGTGCGCGATGGCAACGACCTGCAACGTCCCGGGTCCGTCAGCACCGAAAGCAACCCCATCTAAAAGACTCCCGGTTGCGGGAGGCGTCACCACAGACCCTACCAGCACATCATCCACATCGTTGATGTCATCCACAATGACAGCATCAATATCAGTCGGTGTGATACCGTCGTATGCGACTGGATTGAGCATCTCTTGGGTTGTCCCACTCCCCATTCCAAGGGCATGGGAAAGAATATCGTTGGATTCCAGGAAAGTCTTCCACTCCTGCTCGCTTATTTCATTATCATATGCGTTAAGCCCTTCGGTTCCGATCCCGTCACCGTGGTCGGGATTGTATTCCCACCCATTGTAGTTACTGTTGTTCGAAACGGTTGGGGCACCATCGGAAAGAAAGTAAGAAACGTTTTGCGCATCAGCGATTTTACCGAGATCGTCAAAGGCACTCATCGCCGTCTGCAGAGCCGCGTCGTAGTTGGTGCCCCCATCGCCTGCATAATCTGACAGATTCTGAATCCACTGCTTAGCGTCTCCTGCCGTCATCCAGTCGGAACCGACGGATGTAGCGGTCTCACCGAAGGTTACGATTCTGACCACAACGTCGCCAAGGCTATTATATTCACTGATCAGTTTATTAATCGCATCCTTTGCAACGGCGAGACGTGTAGCATATCCGGAGACACCCGACGGATCATCCATGCTGCCGGACAAATCCAGAATAATCATTAGATTCGTGCTGGGCGTCGTTGCCTCCGCCACCTCAACAGAAACGCCGCTGGCCGTCGGCGTATCGTCGTCGATGAGTACGCTGACTGTACCCGACGCTTCGTCTCCGTCAGAATCGGTGACCGTTACCCCGACGGAAAAGGTTTGATCGTCCTCTGTATCCGCCACGGTGTGCTGAACCGGTTCCAGGAGGGTGAAGGAATATTCCCCTGTCTCCACGTCTGTGATATGCAACGTGAAGACATCGTCCCCCGTTACCGAGTCCTGCCCCGTCAACGTGTGGGTATCACCATCCCAGACCGTCTCGATCGCATTTCCTGCCAGGGTGTTGACCCCAATATCTGAAGACTCGCTCAACACTATATCTCCAGGACCGTCAGTACCGAAGTCCAACCCGGAAAGGACACCGCTCGTATGCGGTGTGGCAAGATCCCCGTCGCCACCGGCGTTGCCTCCGGGCAGATCGTCCTCGTCCACCATGATCGACGCCGCCGCCAAGTCGATCGAGGGACCACCATCGGTGATCGTCACACTGAAATCCTGCGAAACCGAATCACCGTCGGCATCCGTTGCCGAAACGCTAAAGTCGAGACCCAAGTCATCGGCGTCCGTCACGGTAGAAACGTTGACAAGGTCAAATTTGCCGCTGCCACTGAGGGCCATAATCTCAATGTAGTCGATAAATTTGCCCTCCTCGCCTAGGGTCATGGTGAAATCGTTGCCGGCAAGATCAAAAATGGTTCCGCTGGCAGATGTAAAACTCTGGTCGGTATAGTGAATGACATAAGCAATCTGGTCGGTTCCGGAAAAATGCGTCAAGGAGATGGTCGCAAGATTAACCGAGGGACCGTTAAAACCAGAGGCCGAAGTGAAAGAATCGAAACCGTCGAAGTCATCGAAATCAGCCCGAAAAATCTCACCGGCGTCTAAATTGTTATTTTCGATTCCCCAGCCAGCAGTGCTACCATTGACCTCGGCCTGGGAGACGTGGCCGGCATTAAGAACGCCTGTATCTAACCAAGTCGTTAAGTCCGAAGGAGTCCAGAAACCATCATCCGTCTCCCAGCCCGAAAGAACGGCCAGTTGCTGCGTTGCTCCCGCATCCTGCAGGATCTGGTAGCCCGTCGGACCTGATCCGAAAGACGACGATGAACCGATTTCGACAAGCTCGGTATTGTCGATCGTCTGGTGGAGGGTGAAGCTATAGCCGTCGCCATCGCTGTCCAAGGTCAGCGTGAAAACCTGGTTTGCCGTGATGCTGGGGTCGGTACCCGTATAGGCGATCAGCGTGCCAGGATCGCTCGGATCGACATAGTAGGAAACCGTCTGGCCGCTGGATGTAAGATCTGCCGGAGCCGTATTGCCCAGCAAACTGAACGCCCCTCCTGGTACCGGCTGGTCTGCCCCGATGCTCAGGACAAAATCGCCCGTAGCCGTCTCGCCTGCGTTATTGCTGACGGTCGTATCCTCGGCCGAGGTGAAGACGGGGGTGTCATCATCAAAATTCAAGGCGAGCGTTCCCTGTGCCGTGTCGCCGTCGCCGTCTGTTACCGTATAAGTAAGCGACACCGAGGCATCATTCTCCGTGTCATCGCCAGCCTGACCATCCAACGATTCGTGGAGTATATTCTGGTTTAACGTCAGTTCGTAGGCGCCAGTGGCCGGATCGGTCACCACTATGGTTAAAATCGTCCCTCTTGTCGCCGAATCTGCGGTCAGGGTATTTGTGGTTGAATTCCAATTGTAGGTGACAGACTCGACACCTATGGTTCCGGATTGACCGTCCATTGCACTAAAGCCTACGGAACCGGAACCGTCAGCGCCAAAGTTGTACGGCAAAGTACCACTTGTCGTCGTCAGTTCACCTGCCACATCGCCTGCCCCGCCAAGGTTGCCACCGGAGAGTCCTTCATCGTCGAGGGTGGCTGCGGTTGTTGTGCCAGCCACCGGCACATCGTCGACCACCGTGATGGTCAGCGTGTCGCCTTCCACATCCCCGTCAGAGTCCTCCACCTGAAGCGCGAACGTGTCGGTCACCGTGTCGTTGCCCTGGGCGCTGTGATCCAGGGTGTTTTGCGACAGTGTGTACTCCCAGCTGTATGTGCCGTTGTCGACCGTCACCTCCAAGGTCCCGTACGTGCCGGTCACCGTGCCGCCGGCCGTGACATCCACGCCGGCCACACGCACCGCGGCAATCGCATCCGCGCTGGTGATGGCAAACGTGCCGCTGGTCGTATCGTCCGGCAGGTCCGCTTCCTCCACCTGACCGCTGGCCGGGCCGATCTGCGGCGTCGAGTCCTCGCCCAGCGCGATCGTCAGCGTCGAAGAGGACGTGTCGCCGTCCGCATCGGTGATCGTGTAATCGATCACCACCGTGCCTTCCTCGCCGTCGGCCGGATCATAGGTGATCTGACCGTTGGCCAGAAAACTCACCGAACCCGAACCCGTGTTCACCGAGGCCGCCGTCAGCGCGGCGCCGTCGGCTCCAGGATCATCGCTGGTGCCGTCCGTGTTGGTCAGCACGTTGTAAACAATGTTGGCATCCTCGGAACCCTGCGTGGCCGTGTCGGCCACCGCCACCGGCACATCGTCGACCACCGTGATGGTCAGCGTGTCGCCTTCCACATCCCCGTCAGAGTCCTCCACCTGAAGCGCGAACGTGTCGGTCACCGTGTCGTTGCCCTGGGCGCTGTGATCCAGGGTGTTTTGCGACAGTGTGTACTCCCAGCTGTATGTGCCGTTGTCGACCGTCACCTCCAAGGTCCCGTACGTGCCGGTCACCGTGCCGCCGGCCGTGACATCCACGCCGGCCACACGCACCGCGGCAATCGCATCCGCGCTGGTGATGGCAAACGTGCCGCTGGTCGTATCGTCCGGCAGGTCCGCTTCCTCCACCTGCCCGCTGGCCGGGCCGATCTGCGGCGTCGAGTCCTCGCCCAACGCGATCGTCAGCGTCGAAGAGGACGTGTCGCCGTCCGCATCGGTGATCGTGTAATCGATGACCACCGTGCCTTCCTCGCCGTCGGCCGGATCATAGGTGATCTGACCGTTGGCCAGAAAACTCACCGAACCCGAACCCGTGTTCACCGAGGCCGCCGTCAGCGCGGCGCCGTCGGCTCCAGGATCATCGCTGGTGCCGTCCGTGTTGGTCAGCACGTTGTAAACAATGTTGGCATCCTCGGAACCCTGCGTGGCCGTGTCGGCCACCGCCACCGGCACATCGTCGACCACCGTGATGGTCAGCGTGTCGCCTTCCACATCCCCGTCAGAGTCCTCCACCTGAAGCGCGAACGTGTCGGTCACCGTGTCGTTGCCCTGGGCGCTGTGATCCAGGGTGTTTTGCGACAGTGTGTACTCCCAGCTGTATGTGCCGTTGTCGACCGTCACCTCCAAGGTCCCGTACGTGCCGGTCACCGTGCCGCCGGCCGTGACATCCACGCCGGCCACACGCACCGCGGCAATCGCATCCGCGCTGGTGATGGCAAACGTGCCGCTGGTCGTATCGTCCGGCAGGTCCGCTTCCTCCACCTGCCCGCTGGCCGGGCCGATCTGCGGCGTCGAGTCCTCGCCCAACGCGATCGTCAGCGTCGAAGAGGACGTGTCGCCGTCCGCATCGGTGATCGTGTAATCGATGACCACCGTGCCTTCCTCGCCGTCGGCCGGATCATAGGTGATCTGACCGTTGGCCAGAAAACTCACCGAACCCGAACCCGTGTTCACCGAGGCCGCCGTCAGCGCGGCGCCGTCGGCTCCAGGATCATCGCTGGTGCCGTCCGTGTTGGTCAGCACGTTGTAAACAATGTTGGCATCCTCGGAACCCTGCGTGGCCGTGTCGGCCACCGCCACCGGCACATCGTCGACCACCGTGATGGTCAGCGTGTCGCCTTCCACATCCCCGTCAGAGTCCTCCACCTGAAGCGCGAACGTGTCGGTCACCGTGTCGTTGCCCTGGGCGCTGTGATCCAGGGTGTTTTGCGACAGTGTGTACTCCCAGCTGTATGTGCCGTTGTCGACCGTCACCTCCAAGGTCCCGTACGTGCCGGTCACCGTGCCGCCGGCCGTGACATCCACGCCGGCCACACGCACCGCGGCAATCGCATCCGCGCTGGTGATGGCAAACGTGCCGCTGGTCGTATCGTCCGGCAGGTCCGCTTCCTCCACCTGACCGCTGGCCGGGCCGATCTGCGGCGTCGAGTCCTCGCCCAGCGCGATCGTCAGCGTCGAAGAGGACGTGTCGCCGTCCGCATCGGTGATCGTGTAATCGATGACCACCGTGCCTTCCTCGCCGTCGGCCGGATCATAGGTGATCTGACCGTTGGCCAGAAAACTCACCGAACCCGAACCCGTGTTCACCGAGGCCGCCGTCAGCGCGGCGCCGTCGGCTCCAGGATCATCGCTGGTGCCGTCCGTGTTGGTCAGCACGTTGTAAACAATGTTGGCATCCTCGGAACCCTGCGTGGCCGTGTCGGCCACCGCCACCGGCACATCGTCGACCACCGTGATGGTCAGCGTGTCGCCTTCCACATCCCCGTCAGAGTCCTCCACCTGAAGCGCGAACGTGTCGGTCACCGTGTCGTTGCCCTGGGCGCTGTGATCCAGGGTGTTTTGCGACAGTGTGTACTCCCAGCTGTATGTGCCGTTGTCGACCGTCACCTCCAAGGTCCCGTACGTGCCGGTCACCGTGCCGCCGGCCGTGACATCCACGCCGGCCACACGCACCGCGGCAATCGCATCCGCGCTGGTGATGGCAAACGTGCCGCTGGTCGTATCGTCCGGCAGGTCCGCTTCCTCCACCTGACCGCTGGCCGGGCCGATCTGCGGCGTCGAGTCCTCGCCCAGCGTGATCGTCAGCGTCGAAGAGGACGTGTCGCCGTCCGCATCGGTGATCGTGTAATCGATCACCACCGTGCCTTCCTCGCCGTCGGCCGGATCATAGGTGATCTGACCGTTGGCCAGAAAACTCACCGAACCCGAACCCGTGTTCACCGAGGCCGCCGTCAGCGCGGCGCCGTCGGCTCCAGGATCATCGCTGGTGCCGTCCGTGTTGGTCAGCACGTTGTAAACAATGTTGGCATCCTCGGAACCCTGCGTGGCCGTGTCGGCCACCGCCACCGGCACATCGTCGACCACCGTGATGGTCAGCGTGTCGCCTTC
Source organism: Desulfobacterales bacterium (assembly GCA_963668645.2). Lineage (GTDB taxonomy): Bacteria > Desulfobacterota > Desulfobacteria > Desulfobacterales > UBA2174 > UBA2174. The sequence goes on along the minus strand of CAXXWC010000008.1, from coordinate 6,107 downwards.
CACATCCCCGTCAGAGTCCTCCACCTGAAGCGCGAACGTGTCGGTCACCGTGTCGTTGCCCTGGGCGCTGTGATCCAGGGTGTTTTGCGACAGTGTGTACTCCCAGCTGTATGTGCCGTTGTCGACCGTCACCTCCAAGGTCCCGTACGTGCCGGTCACCGTGCCGCCGGCCGTGACATCCACGCCGGCCACACGCACCGCGGCAATCGCATCCGCGCTGGTGATGGCAAACGTGCCGCTGGTCGTATCGTCCGGCAGGTCCGCTTCCTCCACCTGACCGCTGGCCGGGCCGATCTGCGGCGTCGAGTCCTCGCCCAGCGCGATTGTCAGCGTCGAAGAGGACGTGTCGCCGTCCGCATCGGTGATCGTGTAATCGATGACCACCGTGCCTTCCTCGCCGTCGGCCGGATCATAGGTGATCTGACCGTTGGCCAGAAAACTCACCGAACCCGAACCCGTGTTCACCGAGGCCGCCGTCAGCGCGGCGCCGTCGGCTCCAGGATCATCGCTGGTGCCGTCCGTGTTGGTCAGCACGTTGTAAACAATGTTGGCATCCTCGGAACCCTGCGTGGCCGTGTCGGCCACCGCCACCGGCACATCGTCGACCACCGTGATGGTCAGCGTGTCGCCTTCCACATCCCCGTCAGAGTCCTCCACCTGAAGCGCGAACGTGTCGGTCACCGTGTCGTTGCCCTGGGCGCTGTGATCCAGGGTGTTTTGCGACAGTGTGTACTCCCAGCTGTATGTGCCGTTGTCGACCGTCACCTCCAAGGTCCCGTACGTGCCGGTCACCGTGCCGCCGGCCGTGACATCCACGCCGGCCACACGCACCGCGGCAATCGCATCCGCGCTGGTGATGGCAAACGTGCCGCTGGTCGTATCGTCCGGCAGGTCCGCTTCCTCCACCTGACCGCTGGCCGGGCCGATCTGCGGCGTCGAGTCCTCGCCCAGCGCGATCGTCAGCGTCGAAGAGGACGTGTCGCCGTCCGCATCGGTGATCGTGTAATCGATGACCACCGTGCCTTCCTCGCCGTCGGCCGGATCATAGGTGATCTGACCGTTGGCCAGAAAACTCACCGAACCCGAACCCGTGTTCACCGAGGCCGCCGTCAGCGCGGCGCCGTCGGCTCCAGGATCATCGCTGGTGCCGTCCGTGTTGGTCAGCACGTTGTAAACAATGTTGGCATCCTCGGAACCCTGCGTGGCCGTGTCGGCCACCGCCACCGGCACATCGTCGACCACCGTGATGGTCAGCGTGTCGCCTTCCACATCCCCGTCAGAGTCCTCCACCTGAAGCGCGAACGTGTCGGTCACCGTGTCGTTGCCCTGGGCGCTGTGATCCAGGGTGTTTTGCGACAGTGTGTACTCCCAGCTGTATGTGCCGTTGTCGACCGTCACCTCCAAGGTCCCGTACGTGCCGGTCACCGTGCCGCCGGCCGTGACATCCACGCCGGCCACACGCACCGCGGCAATCGCATCCGCGCTGGTGATGGCAAACGTGCCGCTGGTCGTATCGTCCGGCAGGTCCGCTTCCTCCACCTGACCGCTGGCCGGGCCGATCTGCGGCGTCGAGTCCTCGCCCAGCGCGATCGTCAGCGTCGAAGAGGACGTGTCGCCGTCCGCATCGGTGATCGTGTAATCGATCACCACCGTGCCTTCCTCGCCGTCGGCCGGATCATAGGTGATCTGACCGTTGGCCAGAAAACTCACCGAACCCGAACCCGTGTTCACCGAGGCCGCCGTCAGCGCGGCGCCGTCGGCTCCAGGATCATCGCTGGTGCCGTCCGTGTTGGTCAGCACGTTGTAAACAATGTTGGCATCCTCGGAACCCTGCGTGGCCGTGTCGGCCACCGCCACCGGCACATCGTCGACCACCGTGATGGTCAGCGTGTCGCCTTCCACATCCCCGTCAGAGTCCTCCACCTGAAGCGCGAACGTGTCGGTCACCGTGTCGTTGCCCTGGGCGCTGTGATCCAGGGTGTTTTGCGACAGTGTGTACTCCCAGCTGTATGTGCCGTTGTCGACCGTCACCTCCAAGGTCCCGTACGTGCCGGTCACCGTGCCGCCGGCCGTGACATCCACGCCGGCCACACGCACCGCGGCAATCGCATCCGCGCTGGTGATGGCAAACGTGCCGCTGGTCGTATCGTCCGGCAGGTCCGCTTCCTCCACCTGACCGCTGGCCGGGCCGATCTGCGGCGTCGAGTCCTCGCCCAGCGTGATCGTCAGCGTCGAAGAGGACGTGTCGCCGTCCGCATCGGTGATCGTGTAATCGATGACCACCGTGCCTTCCTCGCCGTCGGCCGGATCATAGGTGATCTGACCGTTGGCCAGAAAACTCACCGAACCCGAACCCGTGTTCACCGAGGCCGCCGTCAGCGCGGCGCCGTCGGCTCCAGGATCATCGCTGGTGCCGTCCGTGTTGGTCAGCACGTTGTAAACAATGTTGGCATCCTCGGAACCCTGCGTGGCCGTGTCGGCCACCGCCACCGGCACATCGTCGACCACCGTGATGGTCAGCGTGTCGCCTTCCACATCCCCGTCAGAGTCCTCCACCTGAAGCGCGAACGTGTCGGTCACCGTGTCGTTGCCCTGGGCGCTGTGATCCAGGGTGTTTTGCGACAGTGTGTACTCCCAGCTGTATGTGCCGTTGTCGACCGTCACCTCCAAGGTCCCGTACGTGCCGGTCACCGTGCCGCCGGCCGTGACATCCACGCCGGCCACACGCACCGCGGCAATCGCATCCGCGCTGGTGATGGCAAACGTGCCGCTGGTCGTATCGTCCGGCAGGTCCGCTTCCTCCACCTGACCGCTGGCCGGGCCGATCTGCGGCGTCGAGTCCTCGCCCAGCGCGATCGTCAGCGTCGAAGAGGACGTGTCGCCGTCCGCATCGGTGATCGTGTAATCGATCACCACCGTGCCTTCCTCGCCGTCGGCCGGATCATAGGTGATCTGACCGTTGGCCAGAAAACTCACCGAACCCGAACCCGTGTTCACCGAGGCCGCCGTCAGCGCGGCGCCGTCGGCTCCAGGATCATCGCTGGTGCCGTCCGTGTTGGTCAGCACGTTGTAAACAATGTTGGCATCCTCGGAACCCTGCGTGGCCGTGTCGGCCACCGCCACCGGCACATCGTCGACCACCGTGATGGTCAGCGTGTCGCCTTCCACATCCCCGTCAGAGTCCTCCACCTGAAGCGCGAACGTGTCGGTCACCGTGTCGTTGCCCTGGGCGCTGTGATCCAGGGTGTTTTGCGACAGTGTGTACTCCCAGCTGTATGTGCCGTTGTCGACCGTCACCTCCAAGGTCCCGTACGTGCCGGTCACCGTGCCGCCGGCCGTGACATCCACGCCGGCCACACGCACCGCGGCAATCGCATCCGCGCTGGTGATGGCAAACGTGCCGCTGGTCGTATCGTCCGGCAGGTCCGCTTCCTCCACCTGACCGCTGGCCGGGCCGATCTGCGGCGTCGAGTCCTCGCCCAGCGCGATCGTCAGCGTCGAAGAGGACGTGTCGCCGTCCGCATCGGTGATCGTGTAATCGATGACCACCGTGCCTTCCTCGCCGTCGGCCGGATCATAGGTGATCTGACCGTTGGCCAGAAAACTCACCGAACCCGAACCCGTGTTCACCGAGGCCGCCGTCAGCGCGGCGCCGTCGGCTCCAGGATCATCGCTGGTGCCGTCCGTGTTGGTCAGCACGTTGTAAACAATGTTGGCATCCTCGGAACCCTGCGTGGCCGTGTCGGCCACCGCCACCGGCACATCGTCGACCACCGTGATGGTCAGCGTGTCGCCTTCCACATCCCCGTCAGAGTCCTCCACCTGAAGCGCGAACGTGTCGGTCACCGTGTCGTTGCCCTGGGCGCTGTGATCCAGGGTGTTTTGCGACAGTGTGTACTCCCAGCTGTATGTGCCGTTGTCGACCGTCACCTCCAAGGTCCCGTACGTGCCGGTCACCGTGCCGCCGGCCGTGACATCCACGCCGGCCACACGCACCGCGGCAATCGCATCCGCGCTGGTGATGGCAAACGTGCCGCTGGTCGTATCGTCCGGCAGGTCCGCTTCCTCCACCTGACCGCTGGCCGGGCCGATCTGCGGCGTCGAGTCCTCGCCCAGCGCGATCGTCAGCGTCGAAGAGGACGTGTCGCCGTCCGCATCGGTGATCGTGTAATCGATGACCACCGTGCCTTCCTCGCCGTCGGCCGGATCATAGGTGATCTGACCGTTGGCCAGAAAACTCACCGAACCCGAACCCGTGTTCACCGAGGCCGCCGTCAGCGCGGCGCCGTCGGCTCCAGGATCATCGCTGGTGCCGTCCGTGTTGGTCAGCACGTTGTAAACAATGTTGGCATCCTCGGAACCCTGCGTGGCCGTGTCGGCCACCGCCACCGGCACATCGTCGACCACCGTGATGGTCAGCGTGTCGCCTTCCACATCCCCGTCAGAGTCCTCCACCTGAAGCGCGAACGTGTCGGTCACCGTGTCGTTGCCCTGGGCGCTGTGATCCAGGGTGTTTTGCGACAGTGTGTACTCCCAGCTGTATGTGCCGTTGTCGACCGTCACCTCCAAGGTCCCGTACGTGCCGGTCACCGTGCCGCCGGCCGTGACATCCACGCCGGCCACACGCACCGCGGCAATCGCATCCGCGCTGGTGATGGCAAACGTGCCGCTGGTCGTATCGTCCGGCAGGTCCGCTTCCTCCACCTGACCGCTGGCCGGGCCGATCTGCGGCGTCGAGTCCTCGCCCAGCGCGATCGTCAGCGTCGAAGAGGACGTGTCGCCGTCCGCATCGGTGATCGTGTAATCGATCACCACCGTGCCTTCCTCGCCGTCGGCCGGATCATAGGTGATCTGACCGTTGGCCAGAAAACTCACCGAACCCGAACCCGTGTTCACCGAGGCCGCCGTCAGCGCGGCGCCGTCGGCTCCAGGATCATCGCTGGTGCCGTCCGTGTTGGTCAGCACGTTGTAAACAATGTTGGCATCCTCGGAACCCTGCGTGGCCGTGTCGGCCACCGCCACCGGCACATCGTCGACCACCGTGATGGTCAGCGTGTCGCCTTCCACATCCCCGTCAGAGTCCTCCACCTGAAGCGCGAACGTGTCGGTCACCGTGTCGTTGCCCTGGGCGCTGTGATCCAGGGTGTTTTGCGACAGTGTGTACTCCCAGCTGTATGTGCCGTTGTCGACCGTCACCTCCAAGGTCCCGTACGTGCCGGTCACCGTGCCGCCGGCCGTGACATCCACGCCGGCCACACGCACCGCGGCAATCGCATCCGCGCTGGTGATGGCAAACGTGCCGCTGGTCGTATCGTCCGGCAGGTCCGCTTCCTCCACCTGACCGCTGGCCGGGCCGATCTGCGGCGTCGAGTCCTCGCCCAGCGTGATCGTCAGCGTCGAAGAGGACGTGTCGCCGTCCGCATCGGTGATCGTGTAATCGATGACCACCGTGCCTTCCTCGCCGTCGGCCGGATCATAGGTGATCTGACCGTTGGCCAGAAAACTCACCGAACCCGAACCCGTGTTCACCGAGGCCGCCGTCAGCGCGGCGGCCGTCGGCTCCAGGATCATCGCTGGTGCCGTCCGTGTTGGTCAGCACGTTGTAAACAATGTTGGCATCCTCGGAACCCTGCGTGGCCGTGTCGGCCACCGCCACCGGCACATCGTCGACCACCGTGATGGTCAGCGTGTCGCCTTCCACATCCCCGTCAGAGTCCTCCACCTGAAGCGCGAACGTGTCGGTCACCGTGTCGTTGCCCTGGGCGCTGTGATCCAGGGTGTTTTTGCGACAGTGTGTACTCCCAGCTGTATGTGCCGTTGTCGACCGTCACCTCCAAGGTCCCGTACGTGCCGGTCACCGTGCCGCCGGCCGTGACATCCACGCCGGCCACACGCACCGCGGCAATCGCATCCGCGCTGGTGATGGCAAACGTGCCGCTGGTCGTATCGTCCGGCAGGTCCGCTTCCTCCACCTGACCGCTGGCCGGGCCGATCTGCGGCGTCGAGTCCTCGCCCAGCGCGATCGTCAGCGTCGAAGAGGACGTGTCGCCGTCCGCATCGGTGATCGTGTAATCGATCACCACCGTGCCTTCCTCGCCGTCGGCCGG
>CAXXWC010000007.1:0-23146 GCA_963668645.2 Desulfobacterales bacterium | reverse complement strand
GCGCGCCGCCACGGCCGGCCCCGTTGCCGGGGCTGCGGTCCCGCCGCCGGCCGCCACCTGAAGGCAGACGGCTTCTTCTTCGCTGCGAATATACTCGAAGACCGCCGCGGCTACCGCCGCTTTCGTCTTGTTGTTCATGGCCTGCTCCCATGTTGATTGGGTTAAAGATTGTCGGCCGGGTCTTACATCGGGATGTTGCCGTGCTTCTTGGGCGGCCGTATCTCGCGCTTGGCGCACATGATCTCCAGGGCTTCGATGAGCCTTGGACGGGTGTCGCTCGGGCGGATCACCGCATCGATATACCCTCGGGCCGCGGCGCAGTACGGGTTTGAAAAGAGGGTTTCGTACTCGGCGATCTTTTCCTGGCGCTTGACCGCCGGGTCTGCGGCCGCCTTGATCTCCTTGCGGTGGATGATGTTGGCCGCTCCGGCGGCGCCCATGACGGCGATTTGAGCCGTGGGCCAGGCAAAGGCCATGTCGGCCCCCAGGTCCTTGCTGCACATGGCCAGATAGGATCCGCCGTAATCTTTGCGGGTGACCAGGAGCAGCTTGGGGACCGTGGCTTCCGAATAGCACCAGAGCAGCTTGGCGCCGTGGCGGATGATCCCTCCCCATTCCTGGTTGCTGCCGGGCAGATAGCCGGGTACGTCGGCGATGGTCAGCATGGGGATGTTGAAGGCGTCGCAAAAGCGGATAAAGCGCGTGGCCTTGTCCGACGCATCGATGTCCAGGCATCCGGCCATCATGGCCGGCTGGTTGGCGATGATGCCCACCGTGCGGCCGTTGAGCCGTGCCAGGCAGACGATGATGTTTTTGGCGAAATGCTCGTGGGGTTCGAAAAACTCACCGTTGTCGACAATGGAACGGATCACGTCCTTCATGTCGTAGGACTGGTTGGGACTGTCGGGCACGATGGCGTCCAGGGCCTTATCGGTGCGCCGGGGGGTGTCGCCGGTGGCCGCAACGGGCGGATCTTCCATGTTGTTGGACGGCAGGTAGGAGAGGAGCCGGCGGATCTGGGCCAGGGTGTCGGCGTCCGATTCGCAGGCAAAGTGGGCCACGCCGCTCTTCTCATTGTGGGTCATGGCACCGCCCAGATCCTCGAAAGTGATCTCCTCGCCGGTGACCGATTTGATCACCTCAGGCCCGGTGATGAACATGTAGCTGGTGTTCTTGACCATGAAGATAAAATCGGTCATGGCCGGGGAATAGACCGCCCCGCCGGCCGTGGGGCCCATGATGGCCGAAATCTGCGGGATGGTGCCGGAGGCCAGCGAGTTGCGATAGAAGATCTGGCCGTACCCGGAAAGGGCGTCGACCCCTTCCTGGATGCGTGCCCCGCCCGAATCGTTCAGCCCCACGAAGGGGACCCCGGCCTTGAGGGCCAGGTCCATGACCTTGCAGATTTTCTTGGCGTGCATTTCGCCCAGGCTGCCGGCGCGGCTGGTAAAATCCTGGGCAAAGGCGAAGACCGGCCGCCCGTCGATCAGCCCGTGGCCGGTGATCACCCCGTCCGAGGGGATTTCCACCGACTCCATGCCGAAATTGACGCAGCGGTGACGCACGAACATGTCGATCTCGCGAAAGGTGCCCTTGTCGAAAAGGGTGTCGAGGCGTTCGCGGGCCGTCAGCCGGCCGTTTTTCTTGTGCTTGGCCACTGCTCCGGAACCGCCCATGGCGCGCATCTGAGCCTCAAGCTGTGCCAGATCCTTGATTTTGTCCTGTACCACACTCATGATTTCATCCTTTCTTTTCGGCGCTTATCCGGTGCATTGCAAGCACCGATGCCTTTGCCTTCAAAACCGACTAAACCGATCCATCCCTGTCAAGGGAAAAAAGAAGCCGCTGGGCCGCCTGGGTCGGCGAGAGCCGCCCTGTGGTCACTTCGCGTTCGATGCGCGGCAATTGCTGGCGGACCCCCGGCTGCCGTCGGAAGCGGGTCCTGAGCCCCTCTTCGATCAGTGCCCACATCCATGACCTGGCCTGCTCCCTCCGTTTGGCCTCGAATTCGCCGCTGTTTTGCATCTGCTGGCGGTGCTCCGCCACCGTTTGCCAGATCTCTTCGAGCCCCTCGCCGGTCTTGGCGCTGCACGTCATCACCGGCACATGCCAGTGCTTGGAGGCCGGCATGAGCAGGTGCAGGGCGTTTGCGTACTGGCGCCGGGCCAGCTCGGCCGGCCGCCGGTTTTCGCCGTCGGCCTTGTTGATCACCACGGCGTCGGCCAGCTCCAGGACCCCCTTCTTGATCCCCTGCAATTCGTCGCCGGCCCCGGCCAGCATCAGCACCAGGAAAAAATCGACCATGGAGGCCACCGCGGTCTCGCTTTGACCGACACCGACAGTTTCCACGATGATCAGATCGAACCCTGCCGCCTCGCAGACCAGCATGGTCTCACGGGTCTTGCGGGCCACCCCGCCCAGGGTCCCCCCGGATGGGGAGGGGCGGATAAAGGCAGCCGTTTCTGTTGAGAGCCGCTCCATGCGCGTCTTGTCGGCAAGGATGCTCCCTCCGCTGCGGCTGCTGCTCGGATCCACCGCCAGGACCGCCAGATGACGGCCCTCGGCCAATCGCTGCATGCCGAAGGCCTCGATGAAGGTGCTTTTCCCGACCCCTGGCACGCCGGTGATCCCCAGGCGCACCGCAGATCCCGTGTAGGGGATCAGCCGGTCGATAATTTCCAGGGCCAGGTCCTGGTGTTCGGCACGGGTGCTTTCCACCAAGGTGATGGTCTTGGCCACGATGCGGCGGTTGCCCGCCAGCACCCCTTCAACGTAAAATTCGGGGTCTTGGCTCAGCATAGGGATTTCGGATTTCAAATTCGCTATACTCGTAAAATCTGCATTAACCACAAAGACACAAAAAAGGCCATCTTTAGCATACTAAAGCTGTTTTTTCCCTCTTTTTCGTTTCCGGTGTCTTTGTGGTTGTCGCAGCAGCCGTTTTACGAGAGCATCAAGCCGGAATAGTCAAACGGCTATTTTTGATTCTCCAGCAGATTGAGGACCTGATTGGCCGACTGGACGATGCTGGTGCCCGGACCGAAGATCGCATGGACCCCCATCTCCTTGAGCAGGTCATAGTCCTTGGGCGGAATCACGCCGCCGACGATTACCAGAATATCTTCGCCGCCTTCTTTTTTCAGCGCCTCGACCAACTGAGGCACCAGGGCCTTGTGGGCCGCGGCCAGGCTGGACCAGCCGACGACATGCACGTCGTTTTCCACCGCCATGCGGGCCGCCTCTTCAGGGGTCTGGAACATGGGGCTCAGATCGACGTCGAAGCCGATGTCGGCAAAGGCCGTGGCCACGACCTTGACCCCGCGGTCATGGCCGTCCTGGCCCATCTTGGTGAGCAGGATGCGCGGCCGGCGCCCCTCTTTTTCCAGGAACTGTTCGCAGCGCTTGCGCAGGGACTGGAAGATTTCGCTGTCGCCGTATTCGGCGGCATAAACCCCCGAGATGCACTGGGTGGTGGCCACGTAGCGGCCGAAGACCTTTTCCATGGCATCCGAGATCTCGCCCACGGTGGCCCTGGCCCTTACAGCCGGCAGGGCCGCTTCGAGCAGGTTGCCCCCCGTTTCGGCGGCCTGGCTCAGGGCTTCGAGAGCCTGGCGTACGGCCGCCTCGTCGCGAGTGGCACGGATCTGCTTGAGCCGGGCGACCTGTTCGTCGCGAACCGTTTCCGAAACCTCCAGGACATCGATGTTGTCTTCCTTTTCCAGCTGGTACTTGTTAACCCCCACGATGACGTCCAGCCCCTGGTCGATGCGGGCCTGGCGCCGGGCTGCGGCCTCTTCGATGCGCATCTTGGGCATGCCGGTCTCGATGGCCTTGGCCATGCCGCCAAGCTGTTCCACCTCCTCGATGATCTTCATCGCCTCGCGGGCGATGGCCGCCGTCAGCGATTCGATATAGTAGCTGCCGGCCAGCGGGTCGACGACGTGGCAGATCTGGGATTCTTCCTGGACCACGAGCTGGGTGTTGCGGGCGATGCGGGCCGAGAAGTCCGAGGGCAGGGCCACGGCTTCGTCAAAGGAGTTGGTGTGCAGCGACTGGGTGCCGCCCAGCACGGCGGCCAGGCATTCGAGGGTGGTGCGGATGATGTTGTTGTACGGATCCTGTTCGGTGAGGCTCCAGCCGGAGGTCTGCACGTGGGTGCGCAGCATGCTTGACTTCGGATCCTTGGGAGAAAACTGCTGCATCAGTTGGTGCCACAGGAGCCGGGCAGCCCGCAGCATGGCGATTTCCATGAAAAAGTTCATCCCCACGCCGAAAAAGAAGGAGAGGCGGGGGGCGAAGGTGTCGATGCCGAGACCGGCCTTGAGGGCCGCGCGCACGTACTCGATCCCATCGGCCAGGGTAAAGGCGGTCTGCAGGACGCTGTCGGCTCCGGCCTCCATCATGTGGTAGCCGCTGATGCTCACCGTGTTGAACTTGGGCATCTGCTGCGAGCAAAAGGCGATGATGTCCGATACGATGCGCATCGAGGGGACGGGCGGGTAGATATACGTATTGCGCGTCAGGTATTCCTTGAGGATGTCGTTCTGGATGGTGCCGGTGAGCTTTTCATGGGGTACGCCCTGCTCCTCGGCGGTGACGATGTACATGGCCAGAATGGGGATGACGGCCCCGTTCATGGTCATGGAAACCGACATCCGGTCCAAGGGGATCTGGTCGAAAAGGATCTTGGTGTCCTCGACGCTGTCAATGGCGACCCCGGCCTTGCCCACATCGCCGGCCACCCTGGGATGATCCGAATCGTAGCCGCGGTGAGTGGCCAGGTCGAAGGCCACCGACAGGCCCTTCTGGCCGGCGGCAAGGTTGCGGCGGTAAAAGGCGTTGGATTCCTTGGCGGTGGAAAAACCGGCGTACTGGCGGATGGTCCAGGGCCGGCCGGCATACATGGTGGCCATGGGCCCGCGCATGAAGGGGGCGAACCCCGGCAGTGAATTGATGTGCTCCAGGCCCTGAATGTCCTGGGCCGTGTAAAGGGGTTTGACTAAAATGCCTTCAGGGGTTTGCCAGTTGAGGCTGTCCGGGGATTTGCCTTTGAGCTGCTTGGTCGCCAGTTCCACCCATTTGTTCAAATCCGGATTTGCTGCCATCTTGCGTCTCCTTTGCCTGACTCTTGCAGGTGTTTCCGCTTGCACCCGGAGGCCGGGCGCGATTCAATAGATTTACTGCAATGATAAGGGTTGTGACGGATCGGCCGGCCCCGGCCGGTCCGCCGGATAAAGAATCGTTTTAAAACCGTGTTCAAGGATGGTCACCCGCCATCGGTCGGCTCCGGATTGACGATGGCCCGCCAGATCATCTCGAAAAAGACGTTGGTCTGGTCGGCAAGGCCATGGGGTTGGCCCCGGGCGATCCACATGAAAAAGGTACGCTGGACAAAGCCGAGCATGAAATCGAGGAGCACACCGGGGCGCACCCGGTCGTTGAGCACCCCTTCGGCCTGGCCGCGGCGCAGCACGTCGAGGTAAAGGTGAATCATCTTTTTCTGCTGAAAGGTTTCGTCCGCCATCCAGGTCTGCATCGGCAGGGTCATGAAAAGGATCCGGCCCAGGCCCGGATTGCACTCGTAATAGTCGAGTTGCAGCCATAGGACTTGGTGCAGCTTTTCCTTGAGGCTTTCGATCCCTTTGAGGTGGTCGAAGATCCGTTCGGTGAGTTTGCCGAGCCAGATATCGACGAAGGCAAAGACCAACCGCTCCTTGCTTCCGTAATGGTTGTAGATCGTGGAAAAGCTCACCCCGGCGCGGCGAGCCACCTCACGCATGTTGGCCTTGTGAAAATCCGCCTGGGAAAAGATTTCCATGACCGCCGTTTCGAGGCGCTGATAAGTTTCCGGGCGAAGGCGTTCGTTATAGGGGGGAGGATTCATGCCCATCGAGGCGGAACGATGTTCTTAAAAAGCTTTTGAACCGGTGCAAACCCGATTCGAAAGGATTTCTCAAGGGGGGGGGAGAAATCTTATCTTGTTTCAATCGTCAGTCCAACTGCTTGATATAAAAGCTTTACAAGACCCATCGCAACGGTTGCAGCTCCCTGAGTAACATTGTTACGGGAGGCAGGGTAATGGGTATGCCGGATCTTGTCAAGACCCGATTGGGGGATTGCCGGCCGCAACGCGGCGGTTTCGGAATCGAGGTCCCTTTGCGCCGGGGGCCCCGATTCCCCATCGCCGATCTTGAATTTCCGGTCTTTCTATCCGTCGCGCTGGCAAAGCTCCACCAATACGCCGCCGGTCGCCTTGGGGTGCAAAAAGGCGATGCGGGCACCGCCGGCTCCGATGCGCGGGGTTTGATCGATGAGCTGGACCCCCTTGGCCTTCAGTTCGGCCAGGGCCGCTTCGATGTCCGCCACCCGGAACGCGACATGCTGGATTCCGGTTCCCTTTTTTTCGATGTACTTGGCGATGGGACCGTCAGGGGCGGTGGATTCGAGCAGTTCCACCTCGCTTTCGCCCACCGGGAAAAAGGCGGTGGTGACCTTCTGCTCGGCCACGGTTTCGGCGCCGTCAAAGGAAAGTCCGAGAATATCGGACCAGAATTTCTTGCCGCCTTCGATATCGTTGACGGCGATGCCGAGGTGGTCGATCTTCAAAATCTCCATCGGTGTCCTCCTTATCCTGCTTGTTCTACTTATACTTCGCCATCACCCGGGCAAAACCGGGCAAAGCGTTGACGATGGTGGTGTCCTCCACGCAGTAGGCGATGCGGAAATGGCCCGGTCCGCCGAAGCCGCTGCCCGGCACCACGAGGATCAATTCATCTTGCAGCTCGCGCACGAAGGCCACGTCATCGGCGATGGGGGTGCGCGGAAAGAGGTAGAAAGCGCCCGACGGCGCTTCAAAGTCGTAGCCGGCGGCGGCCAGGCCCTCGCAAAGCAGCTTGCGCTTGCGGGCGTACTCGCCGATATCGACGCTTGCTCCCTGCATTTCGGCCACCACCCGCTGCATCAGGGCCGGAGCGTTGACAAATCCCAGGATGCGGTTGGAAAGGGCCAGGCCGCTGAGTAGCGCATCGTTATGGGTCGCGGCGGGATTGACGGCCGCAAAACCGAGGCGCTCGCCCGGTATCGAGATGTCCTTGGAATACGAAGTGCAGATCAGCGCTTCGTCGTAGGCGGCAAAAATGCTCGGGACCTGCACCCCGTCGTAGACGATCTTGCGGTACGGTTCGTCGGAGACCAGGTAGATGGTTTGGCCGAACTGCCGGCTGCGATCTTCGAGGATTCCCCCCAGGCGCAGCAAACTCTTTGCGTCGTAAACCTGGCCGGTGGGGTTGTTGGGCGAGTTGATCAGCACGACCTTGGTGCGCGCTGTGATGGCGGCCGTCATGGCCTCCAGGTCGAGGGTGAAGTCCGGCCGGGTGGGCACGCTCTTGAGGATACCGCCGTGGTTGTCGGCGTAAAAGCCGTATTCCACGAAATACGGGGCCGGGCAGAGCACCTCGTCGCCCGGGTCGAGCAAGGTTTTGAGCACCACGTTGAGGGCCCCGGCGGCCCCGCAGGTCATGATGATCTGCCGGCCGGTGACGGGGACCTCCTGTTCGCGGCTCAGATACTCGGCGATGGCCTGGCAGACATCGGGATAGCCCGTGTTGGGCATGTAGCAGTGTCCGTCCGGACCGCAGGTGGTCACCGTTTCGAGCAGCAGCCGGTTGAAGCGCTCCGGCGGCGGGACATTGGGGTTTCCCAGGGAAAAGTCGAACACCTTGTCGGCACCGTGCTGGGCCTTGAGGCGGCCGCCTTCCTCGAACATCTTGCGGATCCAGGAGGACTGGGAGATAAAGCCTTCGATCTTTTTGGCGATGCTCATCGAAAGTGCTCCTTTTCAATCCTTCAAGCCGGTTCGACGGCTTTGACTTCCGGGATCTCCTGCTTGAGCATCCGTTCGATCCCGTTGCGCAGGGTCATCTGGCTCATGGGGCAGCCCTTGCAGGCCCCCTGCAGGCGTACCTTGACGATGCCGTCGGCCACATCCACCAGTTCCACGTCCCCGCCGTCGGCCTGAAGCATGGGCCGGATCTTTTCCAGTGCCGCCTGTACTTTTTCTTTCATGGCTGCTTGTCCTTTCCTTGGTGCGATTCGTAAATGGTCACAATTGCCACTTGATCTTCTACCCGGTTTTCAACTCGGCGTAAAATGACCGCCGGAAGGCCTGGAAGCGGTCTTCGGCGATGGCCGTGCGCATGCCTTCCATCAGGTCCAGATAATAGTGCAGGTTGTGGATCGTGTTCAACCGGTAGACCAGAATTTCTTTGGCCATGTACAGGTGGCGCAGGTAGGCCCGGGAATAATGGCGGCAGGTGTAGCAGCCGCACTGCTCGTCGATGGGGGCAGTATCCTGGCGAAAGCGGGCGTTGGCGATGTTCAGCGTGCCCCTGCGGGTAAAAAGCTGCCCGTTGCGCGCGTTGCGCGTCGGCATGACGCAGTCGAACATATCGGCGCCCATGGCGGTCATTTCCACCAGGTCGGCCGGGGTCCCGACGCCCATGACGTAGCGCGGCTTGGCTTCGGGAAGCAGGGGCAGGGTGGCGGCGGCGATTTGCAGCATCAGCTCCTTGGGTTCGCCCACGCTCAGGCCGCCCACGGCGTAGCCGGGCAGGTCCAGATCGGCCAGGGCCTGGGCGCTGCGGCGGCGCAGGGCCTCGAACATCCCGCCCTGAACGATGCCGAAAAGGGCGTTTTGCGGTCTATCCGCCTCCTGCCAGGCGCTGCGGCATCGTTCGGCCCAGCGCCCGGTGAGGGCCATGGCCCGTTCGGCGCGCATCTGGTCGGCTGGGTAGGGGATGCACTCGTCCAGGCACATGAGGATGTCGCTGTCCAGGCAGAGCTGAACCGCCACCGAGGACTCCGGGGTGAGCAGATGGCGCGAACCGTCGATGTGGGACTGGAAGGCGAAGCCGTCCTCGGTGATCTTGGAGAGCTTGGCCAGGGAAAAGACCTGGAACCCGCCCGAGTCGGTGAGGATGGGCCGATCCCAGTGCATGAACCGGTGCAACCCGCCGAAGGGCCCGATCACCTCGCAGCCCGGACGCAGGTAAAGATGGTAGGTGTTGCCCAGGATGATCTGTGCCCCGCAGGCCTTCAGGTCCTCTGGGGCCAGGGCTTTGACCGAGGCCCGGGTGCCCACCGGCATGAAGATCGGGGTCTGGATCTCGCCGTGGCGGGTCTTGATCCGTCCGGTGCGGGCGAGGCAATCGGTGGATCGGGCGGTGAGTTGGAAAGAGAACATGGCTTATAGGATCAACATCCCGTCCCCGTAGCTGAAAAAGCGGTATCCGCCCTCGACGGCGGCCTGGTAGGCCGCCAGGATCCGCTCCCGGCCGGCAAAGGCCGAGACCAGCATCAGCAGGGTGGAGCGGGGCAGGTGAAAGTTGGTGATCATGGCGTCCACGGCCTTGAAACGGTATCCCGGATAGATGAAAAGGTCGCAGCGGCCCTTGCCCGGGCGGATTCGCCTCCCTTCGCCGGCCGCGTATTCCAGGGTCCGCACACAGGTGGTGCCCGTGGCAAAGACGCGCCCCCCGGCACTGCGGGCCGCATCGATGGCCCGGGCGCTGGCCTCGGAAATCTCGAAGCTTTCGGCGTGCATGCGATGCTCGCGGATGTCGTCCACCCTCACGGGCAGGAAGGTGCCGTAGCCCACATGCAGCGTGATCGGCGCGATGACCACCCCCTTGCTGCGCAGCTCGGCGAGCAGGGCTTCGGTAAAGTGCAGGCCGGCCGTGGGGGCGGCCACGGCCCCCTTGCGGGCCGCGTAGACCGTCTGGTAGCTGCGCCGGTCCGTCTCGGTGTCCCGGGCCTGGGGATCACGCCGAATATATGGGGGCAAGGGGATGTGCCCGATACGCTCGATGAGCGCTTCGAAATCCCCGGCCCCCTCGAAACGCACGCTGTGAATGCCGCCGTCAGCGGTCAAGACTTCGGCTGTCAGTCCCCCGTCAAAGGTCAGGCGGGTGCCGGGGCGGGTCGGTTTGGCCGCCCGCAGCAGGCAGCGGCCCACCAGTCCGGCTCCTTCGGCCTGCCGCTGCAAACACTCAGCGTAGTCGAGCAGCAGCAGTTCGACGCGCCCGCCGGTGGGCTTGCGGCCGTACAGGCGTCCGCAGACCACCTGGGTGTCGTTGACCACCAGCACGTCGCCCGGATTGAAATAGGCGCCGATCTGGTCGAAACGCAGGTGGGCCAGCGCTGCATCGCGCCGCTGGAGCACCAGCAGGCGGGAACGGTCGCGCCGGTCAACGGGGGCCTGGGCGATGCGATCCGGCGGCAGTTCGTAGTGGTAGTCGTCAAGACGATACATAGACAAGACGATTCGTAAATTTCAGATCCCGAATTTCAAGTCGCGCGGTTCACCGGCCGCCGTTTTGTCCGAGGTAGACCACCAGCAGGCCGATGCACATCAGCACGAAGCCGAACTTGCGCAGGGCCTCGTCGGGCATTTCCATCACCTGGAGCATCAGGCGCTTCATCTTGTCCGGAAAAGCAAAGTAGGGCAGCCCCTCGACGATCATCACCATTCCCATGACGGCCAGAAAGTATTTCATCGGTATTGTCGTTCCCTTTTCATCCTGTTCGGCCTTCAGGGCGGTCTTTCGACCAGTCGCCTATTATGGAAAAAATTCTGTATAGATGGCAGGGCACCGATTGTCAAAACAAATACCCTTCGGCAAGGGGCCGCCGGTAGGCCTCGATACTCCACCTTGCTGCAATTTTCGGAAACCTGCGAGGCCGGATTCGCACGCCCGGGCGGCGGGCCGGCCCCAAGGCCGGCGGCGGTCAAAAGTCCCGGTTGTCTTTGCAGCCCGACCCCGGCCATTTGGGTTTGATCGAGAATTGCGGCTGCGCCTTGACAGGGGTCGCGATAGATATGAATATGCACCACCGTTCAGATGTTTTTTGCGCAAACCGGTTCCGCCGATCAGGTGAAAAAAAGGAACGAACATGCCATTCGAACCCGTCATCGGACTGGAAGTCCACGCCCAGCTCAAGACCGAAACCAAGATTTTTTGCGGCTGTTCGACCGCTTTCGGGGCGCCGCCCAACACCCATGTCTGTCCGGTATGCCTCGGAATGCCGGGGGTCTTGCCGGTGCTCAACCGCAAGGTGGTGGAGTTCGCGCTGCGCATGGCCCTGGCCACCGGTTGCCGCATCGCCCCTGCCAGCCGCTTCGCGCGCAAGAACTACTTTTACCCGGACCTGCCCAAGGGATACCAGATCAGCCAGTACGAGCTGCCCATCGCCGAGCACGGGGCCGTGGAGATCGTGGTGGACGGTGTTTCCCGCAAAATCGGGATCACCCGCATCCACATGGAAGAGGACGCCGGCAAGCTGACCCACGATCCCCATCGACCGGTGAGCCGGGTCGATTTCAACCGTACCGGGGTGCCGTTGATCGAAATCGTCAGCGAACCGGATCTGCGCAGCCCGGCCGAGGCCGGCGCCTATCTGCGCAAGCTGCGCACCATCCTGCGCTACCTGGAGATTTCCGACGGTAACATGGAAGAGGGCAGCTTCCGCTGCGATGCCAACATTTCGCTCAGGCCCGCGGGTCAGCAGGCCTTCGGGACGCGCACCGAGTTGAAAAACATCAATTCGTTCCGCTTCGTGGAAAAGGCCCTGCACTACGAGATCGAAAGGCACCGCGAGATCCTCTCCGAGGGGGGTGCCGTGGTCCAGGAGACCCGGCTCTGGGACGATGCCGCCAACCGCACCTATTCGATGCGCGGCAAGGAAGAGGCCCACGACTACCGCTATTTTCCGGATCCGGACCTGCTGCCGCTGACCATCGACGCGCAGTGGATCGAGGCGGTGCGACGGTCCCTGCCCGAGCTGCCCGATGCCCGCTGCCAGCGCTACAGCGACGAGTTCGGCCTTTCGGCCTACGATGCCGAGGTGCTCACCGCCACCCGGGAACTGGCCGACTACTTCGAGGGCTGCGTAGCGGCCGGGGCCGGGCCCAAGCCGGCGGCCAACTGGATCATGGTCAACCTGCTGGGGCGGCTCAACGCGGAAAACCGAACCATCGCCGAGTCCCCGGTAAGCGCCGAAGCCCTGGCCGAACTGTTGCAGCTGGTGGACACGGGCAAAATATCCGGCAAGATCGCCAAGACGGTTTTCGATGAGATGGCCGCCAGCGGCCGGCCGGCTAAGACGATCATTGCGGAAAAGGGGCTGGTGCAGGTCTCGGACGCCGGTACCCTGGAGCCGGTGATCGCAAAGATCCTGGCGGCCAACCCGGCCCAGGTCGACGATTACCGGGCCGGAAAAACCAAGGTCATGGGCTTTTTCGTGGGCCAGGTGATGAAGGCCACCCGCGGCCAGGCCAACCCCCAGGTGGTCAACGACCTGCTGCGCCGCATGCTGGAACGGGCCGGGTGAGGTGCGCCAGTTCCCGGTAAACCCGGGATATGCCGGATTCGCCGAAAATTGCTGATCCCTGCGCCGGCGGCGCTCAACCCGCCGGCACCGTCCGGTACTCGGCCACCGGCAGCACGCGCCAGGCGGCCCTGCCTTGCAGTTCGAGAACCAGATTGTGGAAATCGAGGATGCTGGCGCGGTGGCCGACGCTGATGTAGCGGATCCCGCCTTGGGCCAGCAGGCGGTAGAGGTTGGCCTCGTTTTCCACATCCAGGGCGCTGGTGGCCTCGTCCAGCACGGCAAAGCGCGGCCGGTTGAGCAAGAGACGGGCAAAGGCCAGGCGCTGCTGTTCGCCCAGGGACAGCACATCGGCCCAGTCCAGTTCGGCATCCAAACCCCCCACCCGTCCGGGCAGGTCCGCCAGGCGCACCGCCGCCAGCGCTTCGTGCAATTCGTCTTCACCCACTTTCCGGTCCAGTCGCGGATATAAAAGCTGCTCGCGCAAGCTGCCCAGCAGCATGTAGGGCTTTTGCGGCAAAAAGAAGATCTGATCCAGGCGCGGTCGCCGCACGGTCCCCTGACCCCGGGTCCAGAGCCCGGCGATGGCCCGCAGCAGCGAGCTTTTGCCCGAACCGCTGGCACCGACCACTACCAGGTTCGCCGGCCCCTTCAGGTCGAGGGTCAGATCCCGCAGCAGGGTGCGCGACCGGTCCGGGGTTTCGACGGTCAAGGCCTCCAGGGCGAAGCGGTCCGCCTCCCGGCTGAGGATCCCGGCCTGGGCCGATGGGGCTGGGTCCAGGGCTTCGGCAAAACTCGAGAGCCGCTCGACCCCGGCGGCGAAGCCGGTGATCTCCTCGATCTGGGAGACGATGAGCGACAGGGCCCCGTAGACCTGGAGAAAGGCGAAGTTGGCTTGCACCATATCGCCGTATTCGATCTTGCCGGCGAAGTAAGGGGGGAACAGTATCAGGAAGGGCAGGACCAAGGGCAGGTAGTTGTAGGCCGTGGTGAAAAAGGAGAGGTTGCGCTGCCAGCCGATGAGCAGACCGAAGTTTTTCAGCACATGGCGGAAGCGTTCGGCGATCTGGGCCACCTCGGGGCCTTCGCCCTGGTAAAAGGCGATGGACTCGGCATTGTCGCGCACGTGGACCAGAGCGTAACGGAAATCGGCCTCATAGCGCAGCTGGGTGAAGTTCAGGCGCACCAGGCGCCGGCCGATCCAGACGGTGAGCAGGGTGCCCACCAGCGAGTAGCCGATGACCACCACGACCAGGAGCACCGACTTGGACCAGAGAATCCCGGTAAAGGAGAGCAGGTCCATCAACGCCCCGAGGATGATGAGCAAAAAGGCCAGCGAGGTGCGGGTAAAAGAGCGGATATCCTCCATGATGCGCTGATCCGGGTTGTCGATGCCGCCGTCCGATTCGATCTGGTAGTAGTGCCGTTGGGCGAAATAGCGGCCGAGGATCTCGCCGGTGAGCCATTCGCGCCAGCGCATGCCCAGGTAGCTCTGGACGTACTGGTACATGGCGACGATGGGGATCCCGGCCAGAAAGCCGCCGAAATAGACCACCACGAAAAGGTAGGCCAAATCCTGGTTCTTTTTCACCAGGGCGTTGGTAAAGTAGTTACCGATATAGGAAAAGGCCACGTTGATGCCGGTGACCGACAGCGAGAGCAGCAGCACCACGGCCAGCAGGGTCCAGGCCTGCCGGTGGGGGCGCAGGCGGCGGGCGAAAAGAGCGAAGACCAGAACCGGAACCACCAGGGCCGCCAGCAGGAACCAGTGCGCACCGGAATGGTAGAGGGCCAGGAGCTGATCGTAGAGGCCCGGGGCGATGCGGGCGGTGATCTGCGGCGCCCAGTGGCTGCCGGCCAGGGTCAAGCCGGCCACGAAAAGCGCCAGCAGGCTGAAGACGAAGACCAGCAGCACGACCATCAGCAGAATCGTGGTCCGGCCGCCGCCCGGAACCGCAGGGAAAAAATACGGCTGGGCGATGATGGCGAAACGGCGCCAGATAGAAGCGGGAGGAGGATTCATGGTTGTGCCTTTTTGTCGATTTCGATTCACCGATACGTGTCTGGGATTCATACCACCAAGGGGCGGCGGCGGGAAAGCAGGCCGGACCGCCTTCTGGCGGTCCGGCGAGGGGAGGAGGAGGGTGAAGATGTGAATGCCCCAGGGGGAGTTGGGCGCATTCACTGAGAGGAACCTATCATTGGCATGTTACCACAAGATGATTGCCAGATTACCATTCGGTTATCCGGCGTTCAGCGCCGCCAGCAGCCTTTGGTGGATGTCGTCGAAGCCGCCGTTGCTCATGATCAGAACCAGATCGCCCGGCCGGGCCTCGGCGACCAGGAAAGTGATGATCGCCCCGGTGGTCTCAAAATGCAGGGCCGGCCGGCCCCGGGCCCCGATCTCCTCGGCCAGGCGGGTGGAAGAGAAACGCTCGGATTCGGGGATCTTGCCGATGGCCGAAGGCCGGCGGATCAGGACCAGGTCGGCCCCGTCGAAGCTGGCCGGATAGACGTCCTGAAACACCTGGCGCATGCTGGTGTTGGTGCGCGGTTCGAAGACCGCGATCAAACGGCCCTCGGGATAGAAAGGCTTTACGGCGGCGATGGTTTCGCGCACCGCCGTGGGATGGTGGGCAAAATCGTCCATCACCGTCACCCCGCGGGCCGTGCCGCGCACCTCCTGGCGGCGGCGCACCCCTGCAAATGATGCCAGGCCGGCGCCGGCCGCGACCGGGTCCAGCCCCAGAGCGGCCACCGCCGCCAGGGCCGCCGCGGTGTTGGCCAGGTTGTGAAGGCCCATCAGCGGTGAGCGGAACCTTCCCCACAAGTTCCCGTTACGGTGCAATTCGAAAGTGGTCCAGGGCGGCTGGACCGCCATGGACCCGATGCGCCAGGCGCTGGCGCCGCACCGGCCGTAGCGGGCTGTGGGCGCCGGGCAGGCCTCGATCAGGGTGTCGAGCCCGGGATCGCCGTCCCAGGCCAGCAGGCTGGCGGCTGGATTCAGCCCGTTGACGAAGCGGCGGAAGGTGTCGCGCACATGGCCCAGATCGCGGAAAATGTCGGCGTGGTCGAATTCGACGCCGGTGAGCACCGCCACGGCCGGCCGGTAATGGAAAAACTTGGCCTCCTTGTCGAAAAAAGCCGTATCGTACTCGTCCCCCTCGAGGACGATCACATCACCGGCGCCGCTGCGGTAGTTGCTGTCGAAGTTCTTGAGGATGCCGCCGATGAGAAAGGCCGGCGACCATCCGGCGCTTTCAAGAATCCAGGCGATCAGGCTGCTGGTGGTCGTCTTGCCGTGGGTGCCGGTGACCACCACCTGCCGCCTGCCGGCCGCCGCGAAACGGTTGATCGCCTGGGGCATGGAGCAGTAGGCAAGGCCCTTGCGGGCCGCGATGGCCACCTCCGGGTTGTCCCGGCGCACCGCGTTGCCGATGACCACCAGGTCCGGATCGTCGGCCAGGTAACGGCCGTCGAAGCCTTCGCCCAGGGCGATTCCCTTGTCGTGCAAAAAGACGCTCATGGGCGGGTAGATCTTGGCATCGCTGCCCGTTACCTGGTAGCCCAGGTCCTTGAGCAGGCAGGCCAGTGCCCCCATGGCCGTGCCGCCGGCGGCGATAAGGTGGATACGCTTTACACGGTCCGGGATCAGGTTGCGGTTCGGATCGATATCGGTCATGATAAATCCGTTTTAGAGGTTGCCATTTTTCGGTTCGGCCGGTCTGTCGCTGCGATCAATACGCGGCGGTGGCCTGACACTCATCCTGCATCGGGTGGCTGCAAGTTTTTCCCGGCACCCGGCGGTACGTTATGCCAGGAGGGCCTTTGACTATGATCGACGCGCGAATCGTTACGGCCATCCGGCAGCGGCTCGACAAGGGGGAGCGGCTCACCGTGATGAGCGGGGCCGGGATTTCGGCCGAAAGCGGGATCCCGACCTTTCGCGGCCCCGAAGGGTACTGGACGGTGGGCTCCCGGGTCTACCATCCCCAGGAGATGGCCACCCGGGCCATGTTCAACCGGTATCCGGAATTGGTCTGGCAGTGGTATCTTTACCGCATGGGCGTCTGCCGGCAGGCGGCGCCCAACCCCGGCCACCGGGCCCTGGTCGAGCTGGAAGCCCTTGTCGGGGACCGCTTCACCCTCATCACCCAGAATGTGGACGGCCTTCATCTGCGGGCCGGATCACACCTCGAGCGCACCTACCAGATCCACGGCAACGTTTTTTTCATGCGCTGCGTCGACGGTTGTTCGACCCGGGTCTACCCCCTGGCGCCGCAGGTGCCGGCAAAAGAACCGGGCGAGCCGCTGCTGGCAGAAGAAGCAGCCCGTTTGCGCTGCCCCGACTGCGGCGCCTGGGCCCGTCCCCACGTTTTGTGGTTCGATGAAACTTACAACGAGGTCCATTTCCGTTTCCGCAGCAGCCTCGATACGGCTGCGGCCACCGGGGTCCTGATCATCGTCGGTACCTCGGGGGCCACCAACCTGCCCAACCAAGTCGCCTGGGCGGTGAAATCCCGCGGCGGGCTGATCATCGACATCAACATCGAACCCAACCCCTTCACCCGCCTGGCCTTGTCTTCAGGCGGCGGATTTTTCATCCAGGCTCCGGCCGCCGAGGCCCTTCCGGCCCTGGTGGATGCCGTTTTTACGCCTCGGGCCCCTCTTGGTTGAAGGCGAGGAACAGCTTTTCGTTTTCCCCGTCCACCTTGGGCTGGTTGTTGTCCCAGTCGAAGATGCGGCAGGCGTCGGTATCGCTGGTGGGCACGGCGCAGCGGATGAAAGGCATGACCGGATCGCCGGCCACCGACTTGTAGTTGAGCATCACCGCCTGGTGGTCGGGCAAACGGTCGAATTCGAACAGCTCCACTAGATAGATGCGGCAGACGCCCTCGAAAAAATCGTGGCGCTTGCGGTAATAGAGGATCTGGCGGCGAAACAGCTCCAGGGCGCTGGCTGCGTCCGGGGCATCGGTGGCCAGGTTGAACTCCCCGTGGCGCCGGTCGGCCTCCTCGACCTGCTCCTGGTTGGTGGCGTGGATGAAATGGCCGATATAGATCATCGCAAAGACCCCTTTCGACTTTGATTTGAATGCCGGTAAATTTCCTTTGCCGGAATCGAGACGGATCTTTCCATACCATACCCGGCCGGCGGTCCAAAACCCTATTCACGGGCCGCCGGCCAACCCTCCATCGCAAAGTCCCCCCCCCTCCTTTCATCCGACTCCATCGATCCGGGCGGATCGAAAAGGAGCACTTCGGTACTGGCGATTCCTGTTTGGACCGCTTGTGAGAATCCTCGATTCACTTCCGGGGCCCCACGCCGGCCCACCGGAGTCCCGCCGGGACGTAAATAGGGGCGCCGCGAAAATGGCATGTGGTTTGCTATCTCTTACTCTCTTGGCCTCCGGCCTGGGCCGGCATCGGCGTCCGGGCAAGACCCGGGCGGACGTTTCAGACGCAACAACACCAAGAGGGAGATTGTGATGGACCACCAACAACTGCTCGACGAACTGGATGTGCGCAACCGCAGCGCCCTTGCGGGCGGCGGCCTGGGGCGCATCGCCAAGCAGCATCAAAGCGGCAAGCTCACCGCCAGAGAGCGCATCGACGGCCTGCTGGATCCGGGTTCGTTTGTCGAAACCGACCGTTTCAAGACCCACCGCTGCACCGATTTCGGAATGGATGCCCAGAAGATCGCCGGCGACGGGGTGGTGGCGGGCAGCGGGCGCGTCCACGGGCGGCCGGTTTTTGTATTCGCCCAGGATTTCACCGTACTCGGCGGCTCCTTGTCCCTGGCCCATGCCGAGAAGATCTGCAAGGTCATGGACGCGGCCATGAAGATGGGGGCCCCGGTAATCGGGCTTTGCGACTCGGGCGGGGCCCGCATCCAGGAAGGGGTGATGAGCCTGGCCGGCTACAGCGAAATCTTCCTGCGCAACGTGATGGCCTCGGGTGTGGTGCCCCAGATCACCGCCATCATGGGACCGTCGGCCGGCGGTGCGGTCTACTCGCCGGCGCTCACCGACTGGATCTTCATGGTGGAAAAGACCAGCTACATGTTCATCACCGGCCCGGAGGTCATCAAGGCCGTCACCCACGAGACGGTCACCAAAGAGGACCTGGGCGGGGCCATGGCCCACAACAGCCACAGCGGGGTGGCCCATTTCGCCGCACCCGACGATGCCGCCTGCCTGGCCCAGATCCGCCAGCTGCTGGCCTACCTGCCCCAGAACAACCTGGAAGAGCCGCCGCGGCAAGCTTCAGGCGACGATCCGCTGCGGTCCGAACCGGCCCTGCGCACCCTGGTGCCCACCGATTCCAACAAGCCTTACGATATCCGCGAGATCATCCGTTCCAACGTGGACGAAGGCGTCTTTTTCGAGGTTCATGCCCACTTTGCCCGCAACATCGTGGTCGGCCTGGCGCGCCTTGACGGCCGCACGGTGGGCATCGTGGCCAACCAGCCGGCCGTGGCGGCCGGCTGCCTGGACATCGACGCCTCGGTCAAGGGTGCCCGTTTCGTGCGCTTTTGCGACGCGTTCAACATCCCGCTGGTGGTTTACGAGGATGTGCCCGGGTTTCTGCCCGGAATCCACCAGGAGCACGGCGGGATCATCCGCAGCGGCGCCAAGCTGATCTACGCCTTTTGCGAGGCCACGGTGCCGCGGGTGACCGTGATCACCCGCAAGGCCTACGGCGGAGCATACTGCGTGATGAACTCGCGCCACATCCGCGGCGATCTGGTGCTGGCCTATCCCACGGCCGAAATCGCCGTGATGGGCGCCGAGGGGGCCGTGGGGATCATCCACCGCGAGACGATCAGGTCCAGCGATGACCCGCCGGCCGAGCGCCGCCGCCTGGTGGACGACTACCGCCAGCGCTTTGCCAACCCCTACCGGGCCGCCGAGATGGGCTACGTCGACGAGGTCATCGACCCGGCCGACACGCGCCGCCGACTGATCCAGGCCCTTGCCCTGCTGCAAACCAAACGCGACAGCAATCCGGCCAAGAAGCACGGCAATATACCGTTATAGTGCCCCCACAGGCTGCTAATCGAGGAGATGCACCATGTCCTGGGAACAAGTTTTTGAACTGATCATCAGCATCCTGACCACCCAGACCGGGTTGCCCAACCTGCTCTTCAAACAGGTGGTCATGATGCTCATCGCCTTTTTCTTTCTCTACCTGGCGGTGGCCAAGAACTACGAACCGCTGCTGCTCGTGCCCATCGGGTTCGGCATATTTCTGGTCAACTTCCCGCTGGCGCCCCTGATGGGGTTCACCGAACATGGGACCCCGGAACTGATCCGGGCCTTTTACAAGTACGGGGTCGAGTGGGAGATCATTCCCTGCGTGATTTTTCTGGGGCTGGGGGCCATGACCGACTTCGGCCCGCTGATCGCCAATCCCAAGGTCCTGATCGTCGGCGCCGGTGCCCAGCTGGGGGTGTTTATCACCTACATCGGCACCCTGGTAGCCGGCTTCACGCTCAAGGAAGCCGCTTCGGTGGGGATCATCGGCGGGGCCGACGGGCCGACCACGATCTACCTGACGGCCAAGCTGGCACCCCATCTGCTCGGGGCCAACGCCCTGGCCGCCTACTCGTACATGGCGATGGTGCCGCTGATCCAGCCGCCGATCATGCGCCTGCTGACCACCCCGGCCCAGCGCCGCATCAAGATGCGCCAGCTGCGGCCGGTTTCGGCCCGCGAAAAACTGCTTTTCCCGCTGGTCGCCTCGGTGCTCATCATCCTGCTGATTCCGGCCGTGGCCCCGCTGATGGGCATGTTCATGTTCGGCAACTTCATGCGCGAATGCGGGGTGGTGCGCCGCCTGTCCGACACGGCCCAGAACGCCCTGATGAACATCGTGACGATCTTTTTGGGGTTGTCGGTGGGGGCCACGATGCAGGCCGAGGTCTTTTTGAGTGTCAAGCCGCTGCTGATCTTCACCTTCGGCCTGCTCGATTTCGTGGTCTGTACCATCGGCGGGATCCTTACCGTGCATGTCATGAACCGCTTTCTGACTGAGAAGATCAACCCGTTGATCGGTTCGGCAGGGGTTTCGGCGGTGCCGATGTCGGCGCGCGTTTCGCACACCGAGGGACTCAAGGCCGACCCGAACAACTGGCTGATGATGCATGCCATGGGGCCCAACCTGGCCGGAGTGATCGGCTCGGCCGCCGCCGCCGGCATGTTCATCGCCATGTTCCAGTAGGAGGAGGCGGCATGAATACCTGTTCATTATCTATCAAAAACACCTGGTACCGCCTGCTGGCGGCCGCGGCCCTCGTGGCCGTCCTGGCCGGACCGGTTCAGGCCATGGGCATCAGCGGTCAGGATATGGAAAAGCCGGCCCCGGCGATCGGACCTTCGGGCGACGGACTGGCGGCCAAGCTGATCCCGCGCGGCAAAAGCACCAGCGTCCAGATTTTTCTGACGGCCCAGAGCGGCACCCTGAGCGGCGTGCGGCCTGTGGGCTTCGATACGACCTCGAGTCAGGGTGTTGATACGAAAAACTTCAAATCCGGTCTTTTCGCCATGGACGTGACCGGTCTGCCCCAAGGCGGCAGCGTGCACCTGGCCATGCGCTCGGACTTTTTCACCTCCGGCACGGCCTGGTATGTGTTCAAGCCTTCGGCCACGCCGCCTTGGGCCAATGCCAAGGCCGAATCGCGCGCCTTGGAACAGCGGGTCTGGGAGCTGGTCCTGACCGCCGTCGACGGCGGTCCCATGGACGCCGACGGCAAGGCCGACGGCCGGTTGACCCTGATCGGCGGGCCGCGCGATTCGTTCTGGGGCTATGCCCTGGGGACGCTGTTCATCCGTTTTTTCGGGATCTTCATCGTGCTCGGCCTGTTGATGGTGGGCATGTTTACCAGCGGGTGGATCTTCCGGCGCCTGGAGCGCCGCGCGGCCGCTGCACCGGCCCCTGAACCGGCAGCGCCGAAGCCGGGCCCGGCGCTGGCCGCCGGACCGGCTCCCGAATTGGCCGCCGCCGTGGCCCTGGCCCTGCACCTGGCCGCCAACGCCACCCGGCCCCGGGAGGAGAACGCCCTGGGCGCCGGTCCGGGCCCATGGGCCGCCAGCGGCCGGATGGAGATGATGGCCGGCAGACAACAACTCTATCGCCGGGGTCCGGTCCCGGGCGTCAAGGGAGAATAATATCCATGAACTACGAGATTCGCATCGGGGAAAAACAATTCGCCGTCCAGATCCTTGACCTGGGGGCCGACCATGCCCGCGTGGCGGTGGACGGCACCGCCTACGAGATCGCATACACCCGCGCGGCCGCAGTGGCGGCCGTCTCCCCTCGGCCTGCCCAAGACGCGGTGCCGCCGGCCGCCAGCGCCGTTTCTGCACCTGCCGACGCGCCGCTACCCGCCGGCAGCGGGGCCATGACCGCACCGCTGCCGGGGATCATCCTGGAGATTCGCGTCAAGCCGGGCGATGCGGTGGAGGCCGGCCAGACCGTGGCCGTGATGGAGGCCATGAAGATGGAAAACAACCTCACGGCGCAAAGGGCCGGTACGGTGCGCGAGATCCGGGTCCAGAAGGGCGCCGTGGTAGCCACCGGGGACGTGTTGATGGTCATCGCCTAAAAAATCGGCTCCGGGACCCTGAAGGCGAGGTTCCGGAGCCGAACCTATTTCAATGGAAGAAATTCAGGTTGGGACCGGCGGTCAGTTGCGGGGCTTCCGTCAAAAATTGGACCACCGCAGCGGCGGCCCCATCCAGGTCGGTGACCGTGGTCAGGCGGCTGCGCAGGGTGTGGCCGAACTTGAAGTTGGCGGCGAAAAAATCGGCAAAGCGCCTGAAGCGTCGCAGGGCCTGGAGCGGTTCGAAGTGCAGCGCCAGAAGATCGATGAGCCGCAGGGCCGTGCGGCCATAGATCCCGTCATCCGGCACCAGGCCAGCGGTCCACTCGGCAAAGAGCCAGGGCCGGGCCACGGCCATGCGGCCCACCGCCACGGCGTCGCAGCCGGTGGTTTCCAGCATGCGCAGGCAGTCGGCAGGCGAAAAGACGTTGCCGTTGCCGAAAACCGGAATCCCGACCGCCGCTTTGACCGCACCGATATACTCCCAGCGCGGGGGGCGGGTGCGCCGGTCCGGGGCCACGCGCGGATGGAAGGTGAGGGCATCGGCCCCGGCCGCCTCGAAGCGCCGGGCCATTTCCACCGCCGGGGCCGGATCGTCGCGCCACCCGGTGCGGAACTTGACCAGCACCGGGCAGGCCACCGCGCGGCGCACCGCCGCCACGATGCCGGCCGCCCGCTGGGGGGTCTTGAGCAGTTCGGCCCCACCGGCCTGTTTGCAGATGGCCTTGACCGAGCAGCCGAAGTTCAGATCGACCCCGAAAAAGCCTTCGTCCTCGATGCGCCGGGCCGCTTCGACCAGCCGGGGGATCTCCCCGCCCACGATCTGCACCACCAGGTGGGCGCGTTCGGCCTCGCGCCAGCGAAAGTAGCACGAAGTGGCCGGATTTTCGGCCGGCAGGCGCCCGGCGCTGCACATCTCTGACCAGAGCAGTCCGTAACCGCCGAACTCGCAGAGCAGCTCGCGAAAGGCCGCGTTGCCCACAACGGTCATGGGGGCCAGGGCCAGGCGCCGGGAGATGGTCTTTTTACCGATGGCCATCGGGCGGTTCAACAGGGTTTGAAGAGAATTTTTCATCGACGGATTCCGCAGGTCCATGTCTTCGGGCCGAAAGCATCTGCCGCGCTCCCGGGGCGCCGGTCCTTTACGATTGCCGTTTTC
>CAXXWC010000006.1:0-220385 GCA_963668645.2 Desulfobacterales bacterium | reverse complement strand
CTTGGTGCGGGTGCCGGCCGGTTCGCCCTGGTTCGACGGGCATTTTCCCGGGCGGCCGGTCCTGCCGGGAATCGCCCAGTTGGCGATGGTCCAGGATCTTTTGACGCGAGTGCTCGGCGGCGGTTGGCGCATCGCGGCCCTGCGCCGGGTCCGGTTCCGGCAGGCCGTCGGGCCCGGGGCTGCGCTGAAGGTGGTTGCCCGCCGCCAGGCAGAGGCCGCCGGGGAGTTCAATTTCCGCATTCTCGAGGGCGAAGCGTTGGTCTGCGGCGGCGTTGCCGTTGCATCAAAGGCAGGCCGGCAGGAGGCGGTTGAAGGAGAAGACGACAGATGGAAATAGAGCTGGAACACCTGATGCGGCGCATCGCCGCCATCATGATCGATGAGATCAAACTGGAAGACGTCACCCCCGAGACTTTCGATCCGGACCTGGACCTGGTGGATGAGGTCGGCATCGACAGCATGGACCTGGCTACGGTGGCCCTGGTCCTGCGCGACGAATACGCCGTGCGCATCGACGAGGACGATTACCCCAAACTGACCACCTTGAGACTGATCGCCACGTACATCCACACCAGGCTGCAGGCCGCCGAATTGAATTGACCGGAGCCCGCATGGTGGAGACCTGCTTATCCTCCCGATCCACCCTTGACCCGCCTCCCGTAAAGGAGTGGAAATTCGCTGAACTGCTGGCCGACGATCGGGTGCGGACCCGCTGGCAGAAGGTGCGCCGCTTCTTTTTTCTGCGTGAATCGACTTACGATATCACCAGCCGCTGCAACATCCGCTGCAACGGCTGTTACTACTACGAAGGAGATAAACAGAACATGCCCAGTGACAATCGCGAATCCGGACGACCTGGCGACAACCTGATGCGTTCGGAGAAAAGGCCCGGGGTATTACCTTTGTGGTGCTTGCCGGCGCCGAACCGTCCCTGGTAGCCGGAAACGTGCCAGGCATCTGCTACGATGACCATTCCCTTTGGGATGCCGTCGCCACCAACGGCCTGCAGGCGGATCTCGCCGATACCGATGGGCTACAAGCATTCATATTTCTGTGTGGGGCAACGACGAGGCCAGCCTGCCTTACCCGCAATGCCGAAAAATATGCTGACCGGCGTCAGTTAAAAAATTACGCCGGACGATGCGCGGGCGGCATTCGTCTATACCTTTACCCGCCATAACATCGATGCCAGGCGCGAGGCGGTGGTCCGGATGACCCTGGCCGACGCATGGATCTGCCACGGTGACGTTTAATGTCATGTTCAGCGCACCGGTGGGGTACACGCGGCGATCTTCGCCACGACGCCGCTGAGTCCCTGGGCCGACACGCGGCAGCACGATGGCTTGATCTGCTGGCGGCAAATATCACGCAAACAGTCCTGTTTTCGCCTGGTACAGCGCCATGGCCCACACCCATGAAAAAGGCCTCCACGACGCTGTTACGGGTGCCCCTATCCCCGACAGCAATCCGTCGCACGGATGTGGGCCTGGGCCGTTCCTTTCCGCCAATACCGTACGGACCTGACCTGGGACCGTGATGCGGCCTGCTGCGTACCGGATACGGACTGCGCGGACTGCCGGCACTACGCTGCGGCCAGTTCCGTGGTCACGTCCCGGCTGTTCCGCCACGCCGTCGATCCCGGACACCTTTCGGGGCCTGGCTGGATTTTGTCGATACCTACCTGGCCGTGTGGCTGAAAGGCTACGAAAAGGGGAAAAACCTGATGCAACCAAACCGTTGGCCTCCGCCCGGCGTGGAACTGACAGCCAATTAGTAAGTTCTGAGACTGCTAAAAATGAACTTCAGGAAGGTCCGTAAAAGGATATACATTGATGAAAACCGTCAGCTCCCTGCTGGACGACCGACTGGGTACGCCCGGTATAAACGCATCATCCAAGCTCAACATCCGCAGCTCCATCTACGATGTGACCAATCGCTGCAACCTGCGCTGCAAAGGGTGCTTCTTCTTCTCTTCCGGTGAACACGAAGCGGCCAAAGAGGAAATGGACATCGGCCCGCTGGGAAGCCTTCATCGTGGATGAAGGAGACGGCCCGCGGCGTGAACCTGGCCATTCTCATCGGCGGCGAACCCACGCTTTGCATGGACCGGGTAGAGGTTTTTTACAAGCGCCTGCCCACCTTCTGTGCCACCAACGGTATCATCAAGGTGCCGCAGGGACCGCTTCCCCGACATGATGCTGGGTATTTCAGCCTGTGGGGAGACGAAGCGGATGAGCGGGTGCTGCGCGGAAAGGATGCCTTTTCCATCTCCAGTAAAAACTATGCCGGCGATCCGCACACCTACTACCTGTATCACCATCACCCCGCAAACAGCTGGGGCAAGCACCGATCGGATCATGCAAAAAAATTCGCAACGCAGGCCTCAAGGTTCACATGCAGCTGCTCTCTAACGACGAGGGGGGTGGACGGGTTTTCACTGGCAGCCCGAAGAGTGCTGGCCCAGATCCGTGCGCCGAAATGGATGAGGTGTGCTGGACCACTATCCGGAGACGGTCATCTCCTCGAAGTACTATCACCGCCTCATCACCAGTGGACAGATGCTGGGGCGCCGCTTCGGCTGGCACGAATGCCCCTCGGTGACCACCCCCCTGGACCGGCGCGATCCGCCGCCTCGCCGGCTGACCAACTTCGTGCGCTGGGCCTCGGACCTCAAGACCATGCACCGCTGCTGTACCTCCGAGACCCGCGACTGCGCCACCTGCAAGGACGGTGCGGCCCACATGAGCTGGGTGATGGTCAACAAGCGCGCCCACATGCGCTCGAGCCGGGATTTGCAGAACTGGATCGAGGTCTACGAGATGTTCGCCAAGCTCTACCAGTTCATTCCCTGGTAGGAAGGTGGGGACCCGCGAGGGAGCGATGTCGAAGCTGCGCCCGCTGATTGTGGCCATGGATGCCGTCTCTCCCCTGGGCCTGGACCTTGAAACCCAGTGGCAACAGGCCCTGGCCGGCCGAAGCGGGGTGGGACCGCTGACCCGTTTTCCCCCTGCCGCCCGGATTTCCGGTATCCATCGCCGGCCAGGTGGACCCCATCGACCATCTGGACGAACCGTTTCTCAAGCCCCGTGAACAGGCGCGATGGATATCGCCGGTTTTCAAATACGCCCTGCTCACCGTGACCCGGGCCCTGGCGCGCAGCGGGATCGACATCACCCCCCGCCTGGCGCCCCGGGTGGCGGTGACCTTCAGTTCGGCCATCGGCGGCCTGGATGCGGTTCTGGCCGCCGACCGGGGCCTGATGGGCAGCGGCCGGCTGCCCGTTCCGGCCGTTAACCCCAACGCCTGCATCAACATGGTGGGCGGGCGGGTTTCGATGCACACCGGGGCGACCGGGCCCCATCAGCGCCACCATCACGGCCTGCGCCACCGGGGCCACCTCCATGGCGGTGGGGGCCATGTTCCTGGCCCAGGGGCTGGCCGATGTGGCCATCTGCGGGGCGGTGGATTTTCCCCTGGTGGAGCCCATCGTGGCCGGATTCGCCACCATGGGCGGGGCTTATGTGCCGGCCGAGGGCGCCGCCGCCGAAGCGCCGCCAGCCGCCAGCCGGCCTTTTTCCCCGGGCCGGCGGGGGTTCGTGGTGGCCGAAGGGGCGGCCTGCACGATCCTGACAACCCCTGAATTCGCCCGCTTGCACGGGCTGGCGCAGGACATCGAACTGGCCGGCTGGGCCATGACCAGCGACGCCCACCATTTCGTGGCGCCCCATCTGCCTACCGTGGCCCGCTGCATGGCCGGGGCCATCGCGGATGCCGGCCTGCGGCCCGCCGACGTGGCCGCGGTCAATGCCCACGCGGCTTCCACTCGGGCCGGGGATCGGGTGGAGGCCGAGGCCCTCAGGCAGGTCTTTTGCGACCGGGTACCGCCGGTAACGGCCAACAAGTCGCTCATCGGCCATGCCATGGGGGCATCGAGCGCCATCGAAACCGTCTGGGCCATCCAGGCCATGCGCGGCGGCCGCCTGCCCCCGACCCTCAACTACCGCCCGGATCCGGAGTTGGGGCTGGACTGTCTCAGCTCCGATCCTTGCATCCTGGACCAGCCGGTGGTGCTCAAGAACGCCTTCGGCTTCGGCGGCTGCAACACCTGCCTGGTGCTGCGGCGGCGGGGTTGAAGGGATGGATGGATTTTTCCCGGATGGCGAAAGCCGATGTCCCAGGGATGATGACGCCATGGTTTGGAAGCCGGAATACGCAGTTCGGAATCTTTGCCCCTCGGAGGTCTCATGCGCGCACCGTTGAACCGGCGGGTCTTTGTGGTGGGCTACGATGCCGCCACCTGCCTGGGGGCCGGCCTAGACGCCACCTGGCAGCGGGCCGCAGCCGGCGAGGCGGGCTTTTCTCGCCTGACGCGCTGCCAGGCCGAGAGTCTCAGCAGCGTGGTGGGCGAGATCCCGGACTGGCCCCCTGCCGACCTGGAAGACCTCGACCGGCGCGAGGCGCGCAACTGGGACGCCGCCTACGTGCTCTTGACCATGGTGCTCTGCCGGCGGGCTTTGGCCCATGCCGGCCTGGTCATCGACGCCGAGACCGGACCGCGCACCGCCTGCCTGGTGGGCTCGGCCCTCAACGGGACGGACGCCTTTCGTACGGCCATGGACAACTATATTCACCACGGTCCGACCAAGGTCAGCCCCTACCTGCTGCCCAACCTGTGCGCCAACCTGCCGGCGGGAAAAGCCGCAATGCGCCTGGGGTTCACCGGACCGATCTTCTCGCCCCAGGGGGCTTGTGCCTCGGGCAACCACGCCATCGCCCTGGGGGCCCGCATGATCCGTGACGGGGACTGCGACTTCGTGCTGGCCGGCGGGGTGGACACCTGCCTGGTGCCCGAGATCATCCAGGGGTTTGCCAACATGTGGGCCACCATCAAGGTGGGCCCCCGGGATCGGGCCTTTGCCGACCCGTGCCAGGCCTCGCGGCCCTTCAGCCTCGACCGGCGCGGCATCGTCCTGGCCGAAGGCGGCGGTGTCCTGGTGCTGGCCGCCGAGGAGATGCTGCACTGCCTGGGATTGACCCCGCGGGCCGAGGTGCTGGGGATCGGGTGGACTTCGGACGCCCACCATTTCACCCTCCCCAACCGGGCGACCATCGTTCGCGCGATTGAGGAGGCCCTGGCGGACGCGGCCCTTACGCCGGCGGACATCGAGTATGTCAACGCCCACGGGACCTCCACCCTGAAAGGCGATGCGGTGGAGGCCGCCAGCCTGCGCGAGGTCTTCGGGGTCCGTCTCAAACGGTTGCCGGTCTCTTCCAACAAGTCCCAGGTCGGCCACACCCTGGGGGCCGCGGCGGCGGTGGAGGCGGTCCTGGCCATTGAGGGGATGCACCGGGGCCTGATCTTGCCGACGGTCAACCACATCCCCGACCCGGAGCTGGCGGACCTGGACGTGGTGCCCAACCAGGCCCGCCGCCAGGCCTATGAACTGTGCCTTTCCAATGCCTTCGGGTTCGGCGGCACCAACTGCTGCATCGTGTTTCGGGGGGTTTGAGATGAGGCCCAAACCGTTTGCGCCCCAGGTCCTGGATGATGACCGGCGTTTTGTGCGCGAGCGCCACAGCGGCCAGGTCTTTCACCGCTGCCGGCAGCGGGTGCTCTACGCCGACACCGACCGCAGCCAGGTGGTCTACCATGCCAACTATCTGCGTTATTTCGAGTTCGGCCGGGCTTCCCTGATGCGCGACAGCGCCTATCCCTACCGGGAAATCGAAGAGAGCGGATACGTCTATCCGATCATCAAGGTCGCCGTGGACTACTACCGGCCTCTGTACTACGACGACGCCTTCTGGGTTTTTACCCGTCCGGCCGAGCTGGAGCGGGTGCGGCTGCAGTTCGACTACGCCATCGTGCGCGAGGCGGACGAGACCCTGATCTGCCGCGGCATCACCCGCCACTGCGCCGTCAACGGCGCCGGCACGCCGGTGGAGGTGGATCCCAAGACCCTGCAGCTATGGCAGAATTTTCCCCGCTAGCGGTGGACTGCACCCTGCCGCCCTTTGCCGCCGACCACCATCTGGACGGCCGTCCGGTGCTGCCGGCCGTCGAGGCCATGGAACTGCTGGCCGGCTGCGCCGCGGGCCGCTTTCCCGGCCTTGATGCCGCATGCCTGACCGATCTGCGATTCGAAAAGTTTCTTTTCCTCGATCCGCCGCCCCCGGCCCTGCAAATGGGTCTGGAGTGGTTGGCGCGGGACGCGGTGAGCGCCACCCTCCAGACCCGCAGCCGGGGGCGGCGTTCGGCCATGACGCGGGTCAAGATCCACGCGGCCATGACCATCGGGTCCGTGCCGCCCGAAGCCTCGATCCGGGCACCGGTCCTGTTTTTCCCTCCTCAAGCCGAGATCGAGACCGTCGGTGCGGAACGGATCTACCCGGAACTGGTCACTTTCGGGCCGCACTACCGCAACATCGTCGGTGACCTGATGCTCGCTCCCCAGGGGGCCCTGGCCCGGGTCGGATCCCCGCAAGAAGACGGGAGGCGTTTCATCCTGGGGTCTCCCTATGTGCTGGACGCCGCTTTTCATGCGGCCTGCGTCTGGGGCCAGCGGTTTGCCGCTACGGTGGCCTTTCCGGTGGGCCTGGCCGCCAGAAGTATTTTTGTTCCCACCAAATTGACCGAAACCTATTGGGCCCGGGTGGTCCCGCAGAGCAGGCGCGAAAAGGCCCTGGTTTTCGACATCTTCATCTTCGACGGCGGCGGCCGCAGACTGCACGAGGCCGCCTGGGGCGTTCGCATGCAGGATGTCACCGGTGGCCGGCGCCGGCCACCGGCCTGGATCGTCAAAGGTGTTCCGACGGCTGCAAATTCAGATCTTGACCGTTTCGATGAATTGCCCGATGAGTAAACGCATAAGTGATTTTCCAGACAGGGGGTTGACGCCGGACAAACCGAAAGGGAGGGACACGTCGATGATGCGCAAGTTGATGGTCGTGACATTGCTGGTATGCCTGGGCAGTTCGGTGGCTGCGGCCAAGAGCGACGATCTGGCCAAAACAGCCAACAACCTGATCCGCCAGGCTGAAAATTCCTTTTTCAGCGGCAATCCGCAAGAAGCGCAAAGCCTGCTCGACCAGGCGGCGTCCCAGATCGAGGCCCTCAAGGCCGAAGACCCGGGCCACAAGTCGATCAAGACCCTTGAGACCAAGTTCGAACGTCTCAAGAAAAGAGTCGATGAGAAGCTTTCCGGCGCACCGGCTTCCAAGTCACCCACCCACCCACCGGCCGGTCAGCCAGCCGCTGCTTCCTCCCAGCTCAGCACCGGTGCCGTGCAGACCCTGGCCAATGCCGGCAAGGAGATCGATGCCGCTCAAGCCGCCCTGGCCCAGGCCCGGGAAAGCCTGGCGCAAAACGATTTCAACCTGTTCGGCACGCGGCTCTACAAGGCCGGCGACCGGCTTGGAAGGGCCAAGGGGCTGCTGGAGCGGGCCGAGCGCTCCTACAAGATCGGTTCCGGCCATCCTGAGGCCGATCCCCTTTATCGGCGTTACAGCGATTTGGAAATTCAAATCGCCGCCCTGCGCACAGAAGGTGAGGGCCGCCAGAACCGGGCGGCGGATGAGAAGCGGGCCGCCGCAGAGCAGAGCGCCGCGCTGGACGAAAAATGGATTCCACGCTTCGAGGCCTTCATCCAGCCGACAGGCGCCAGCTATATCGATTTTCCCATGATCCACGACCCGCAGCAGCTCTCAGCGCAGGATCGCAAGCTTGAAGCGGCCAAACAACTTCTGGCGGACTACGAAAAGGCGGTGCCCGCCGGAGGCGCCGGTCCCCGGCTGGAAAAGGCGGCGGCGGATCTGCGGCTGGCCATCGAGAATTACAGCCGGCAGAAAAATGCCGGTGTCGGCGATATGCAAAAGGCCGTCGAAGATGAACTGGTCCAGTGGGCGCGCCGCTTCGAGCAAAACAAGGCCTGGAAGGAAGATTCCGACCGTTCGCTCTTTTCCGTGGGACCGGGAAAAAATCAAGGACCTGAACCGGCGCATCGAAAGGCTCAAGGCCGTGGCACCGGCCGAAGCGGCCGCCCTTGCCGGACGCCTGGCCGAACTGGAAATTGAAAACCGCGGCTGGGGCGAAAAACGCCAGGCCTGGGAAAACCGGCCGCGCCCCTTTCCCGGGGCCAAGATGACCAGCAAGGCCCTGGAAAAGGAAATGGATGCGCTTTTGGCGGACCGGGGCTGGAAGGTGGAGCGGCTGGCGATTGTGGACAAGGACTGGTGGGTGCTCAAGGGCGAGTACCGCTACATCCAGGCCGCGGTGCTGTCCAGTGACGCCGGCGGGCCCTTCTGGTCCCATGTCAGCTTCAAACAGAACCAGCACCTGGCCGGTTACGGCCCCACCGAACTGTGGGAGATTGGAAAAAAGATCCGCCTGCCGTGATGGTTGCACGGTTTTTTTGCCGGTGGGGATGCCGGTAGAACCCTCCAGGGGGAAGGATATCCAGGATGAGAAACTTCTGTGTTCTGCTCGGATGTCTTGTCGTCGCCGTGGGGATTCCGGCCGCGGCCCAGGCGCCGTTTGAGGTGGATGTGCTCCAAACCTCGGCCGGGCCCCTCAAGATCACCTTCATCGGCCACGGATCGCTGATCTTCGATTTCGGCGGGCGGATCATTCATGTGGATCCGTACGGCCGGTTGACCGACTACCGCACCCTGCCCAAGGCGGATCTGATCCTGATCACCCACGAGCACCAGGATCATCTCGACCTCAAGGCCCTTGAAAGCGTGCGCCGGGCAGACACCGTGGTGATCGCCAACGGGGCCGCGGCCCGGCAGGTCCCGGGGGCCCTGGTCATGGCAAACGGCGACGTGCGCCAGGCCCTGGGCATCGCCATCGAGGCGGTGCCGGCCTACAACCTGGTCCACAAGCGCGATAACGGCCAGCCCTTTCATCCCAAAGGGGTGGGCAACGGGTATATCCTCGGGTTCGGCGACAAGCGGGTCTATGTGGCCGGGGACACGGAAAACATCCCGGAAATGAAAGCCCTCAAGGGCATCGACTGCGCTTTTTTGCCCATGAACCTGCCCTACACCATGACCCCGGAAATGGTGGCGGCCGCCGCGGCCGCCTTCCGGCCCCAGGTCCTCTATCCCTACCATTACGGCGAGACCGATCCGGCCAGGCTGGTCGAACTGCTCAAAGGGGAAAAGGATATCGAGGTGCGGATCCGCAAGATGCGCTAGAAACGCCAGGGGGCGTCTTTTTTGGGTAGACCGGCGGGGGAATGAGCCGGACGCCGGTTAGCGGAAGGCAAAAACAGGCCGGCGCCGCACAGCCCCGGTTTTGCGCACGGCCCGGATAAAGTCCGCTACCTTGTCCAGATCCTTGCGTCCCGGAGCGCTTTCCACCCCGCTGCTCACGTCCACCGCGTCCGGTGCGGCGGCGGCGATGGCTTCAGCCACGTTGCCCGGATTCAGACCGCCGGCCAGCACCAGCGGCCCGAGGGGGGCGACACGGCGTGCCTCGGCCCAATTCCAGACTTCGGCGTTGCCTCCGGGCAGTTTGCCGCGGCCGCATTCCACCAGAAAGGCCGACGGGGTATAGGCGGCTGCGGCATCCAGGCCGGGTGATCGGGCGGCAAACAGGGCCTTGATCACCGGCAGGCCGGCGGCCCTAAGATCGCGAACCGTTTCGGGCGTTTCATTGCCGTGGAGCTGGACCCCGGTCAGGTTGCAGCGGTGTGCCCGCTCCAGGATACTTTCGGCCGGAGCATCCACGAAGACCCCGATGCGCGCCACGCCCGCAGGCAGGGCGGCGCAGATCTGCGCTGCGGCTTCAGGGCTCAGGTGGCGGGGGCTGGGCGGATAGAAGATCATGCCGATGGCATCGGCGCCCAGCGCGGCGCAGGCCGCAGCCTCCCCGGGGCGGGTCAGGCCGCAGATCTTGATCCGGACGGGGGCGGATTGATGGTCAGGCATCGGTTTCAGACTCCACCAGCGGTGCATCGCATCCTATCGCCAATCAGCCGTCGATGCTCCGCCCCAGCGAGTCGACCCCGCGCAGGGTGCGCAGCATGCGGGTCGGATCTTCGGCGCACACCAGGCTTTCGCCCACCAAAAAGTTGAAAATACCGGCCCGCAGGTTTCGTTCCACATCCTCGCGGGAGGCGATCCCGCTGGCGGCTACCGGAATCTGGCCGGTCTGCATGCGTGCCGCCAGGGACGGGGCCGTACCGATGTCGGTGGTAAAGGTTTGCAGGTTGCGGTTGTTGATCCCGATCAAACGCGCGCCGGCGGCGCTGGCCGTGGACAGGTCGGCCAGGGTATGCACCTCGACCAGGGCTTCGAGGCGCAGGGTCTCGCACAGGGCCAGCATCTCCTGGAGGGTGGGCAGATCCAGGATGCGCACGATCAACAGGACCGCGTCGGCGCCGCGGGCCGCCGATTCCAGCACCTGGTAGGGAGAGATCAGAAAATCCTTGCGCAGCACCGGCAGCCGGCAGGCTGCGCGGGCTGCCTGGAGATCGGCCAGCGAGCCGCCGAAAAAAGGGCCGTCGGTGAGCACCGAGAGGGCTGCGGCGCCTCCGGCCTGGTAGCGCCGGGCCTGATCGGCCGGGTCCAGATCCGGGTTCAGCGCTCCTTTGGAAGGGCTGCGGCGTTTGATCTCGGCGATGATGTTGGCTTCGCCCGCGGGGGGCTCTGCCAGGCGGCGGGCCAGCGAGCGGTAGGAGCGTCGTGCGCGGGCTTCGGCCCTCAGCTCTTCCTCGCAGACGCGCTCCCGGCGGCGGGCCACCTCGGACTGCTTGCTTTCCACGATCCGGGAAAGGATATCGGCGGGCATCTTGGGTTCCTCGCAAGTTGGGGTGAACACCCTGAAAATCGAACGAAGGGGCTTTCCGGGTCAGCTATCCGTTTTCCCGGCTGTAGCGCACCAGGTCCTCGAGCTTGGCGCGGGCCGCACCGCTGTCGATGACCTCGGCGGCCTGGCGCAGCCCGTCCTCGATCCGCTGGGCCTTGCCGGCGCAGACCAGGGCCGCCGCGGCGTTGACTATGACCACGTTGCGCCGCGGACCGGCTTCGCCATCCAGAATGGCCCGGGTGATGGCGGCGTTTTGCGCCGGCGCGCCGCCGGCGATCGCCTCGGGTGCGGCCAGCTCGCCGAAATACTGCTCGGGATAGATCTCGTAGGTGCGGATCCTGCCGTCGGCCAGCTCCGATACCCGGGTGGCGGCGCAGACCGAAATCTCGTCCAGGCCGTCGTGGCCGTGCACCACCATGGCCCGGCGCGCGCCCAGAAGCCGCAGGGCCTCGGCGAACATCTCGGTTAGCTCCGGGGCAAAGACGCCCAGCAGCTGGCAGTTGGCCGCCGCCGGGTTGGTCAGGGGGCCGAGCATGTTGAAGATGCTGCGCAACCCGACCTCCTTTCTGGCCCGCATGGCATGCTTCATGGCCCCGTGGAAAAGCGGGGCGAACATGAACCCGATGCCGATGGCGCGCACGGTTTCTTCCACTATCTCGGGCGGGGTGTTCAGGTTGACCCCCAGGGCCTCGAGCACGTCGGCGCTGCCGCACTGGCTCGATACCGAACGGTTGCCGTGCTTGGCCACCGTCACCCCGGCGCCGGCCACCACGAAGGCCGTGGTGGTGGAGATGTTGAAGGTGCCGGCCCCGTCGCCGCCGGTGCCGCAGGTATCGACCACCGTGTCGGCCCCGGTCTGGATGCGCAGCGCTTTGCGGCGCATGGCCTGGGCCGCGCCGGCCAGCTCGGCGAAAGTTTCACCCTTGGTGGCCAGGGCGCCCATGAAGGCCCCGATCTGGGCGTCGCTGATTTCGCCGGAAAAGATCGCCGCGATCATTTCGGACATGGCCTCCTGGGTCAAATCCTGGCGGCGGACGATTTGCTGCAGGTAATCACGAAACATGGGAACGTCCTTTGTGGTCTGATTTGGTGTTTTAAACCTGCGTGCCGAAAATCGTCGATGCACCAAGAGGCGGCTGTTTTCGGGTCCCACCGATCGGTCCGATCCAACGGATCGAAGAATGAACATG
Organism: Desulfobacterales bacterium; assembly: GCA_963668645.2. Taxonomy (GTDB): domain Bacteria; phylum Desulfobacterota; class Desulfobacteria; order Desulfobacterales; family UBA2174; genus UBA2174. The sequence continues at coordinate 208,382 of CAXXWC010000006.1, read as the reverse complement.
GCCCCGATCGTGCCGGGGCGACCGGCCTATGGCGTCGCGGCGGCGCAGGACGCCGCAATATTGACGAAGTTGCGCAGGATCCGCTTGCCCACGGGGGTCATGATCGACTCGGGGTGAAACTGGATCCCCTCGGTGGGGTGCACGCTATGGCGCAGCCCCATGATCTCCCCGTCGTCCGCCTCGGCGCTGACCGCCAGGCACTCGGGCAGGCTCCCGGCCGCCACGGCCAGGCTGTGGTAGCGCATGGCCTGAAACGGGCGCTCCAGCCCGCTGAAAACCCCTTTCCCGTCGCAGGTCACCATCGAGGTCTTGCCGTGCATCAATCGCTTGGCCGCCACGACGCTGGCCCCGAAGGCGGCCGCGATGGCCTGGTGGCCCAGGCAGACCCCCAGGATCGGGATCCGGCCGGAAAAGGTGCGGATCAGTTCCATACAGACCCCGGCCGATTCGGGCCGGCCCGGTCCCGGGGAAAGGACGATGCCGGCCGGCGGCCGTTCGGCGATTTGGGCGACACCGATTTGGTCGTTGCGCGCCACCTCCACCGCCATGTCCATCTGGCGCAGGTACTGCACCAGATTGTAAGTGAACGAATCGTAGTTGTCGATCATCAAGATCATAACGGTGCTTTCGGTTAGAGGTTCTAGTTCAGCCGATCATCTGCAAAGCCCGTTGAATGGCCATGGCCTTGTTGACGGTTTCCATCTGTTCGCGCTCCGGATCGCTGTCGGCCCACGATGCCGGCCCCGGCCCGGACCGTCAGGGCGCCGTTGCGGATGCAGGCCGTGCGGATGGTGATGGCCAGGTCCATGTTGCCGCCAAAGGAGACGTAGCCTACGGCCCCGCCGTAAGGTCCCCGGGGCTGGGCTTCCATTTCAGCGATGATCTGCATGGCCCGCACCTTGGGCGCACCGGAGAGGGTCCCGGCCGGAAAGGTGGCCCGGATCAGCTCCCAGGCGTCGCACTCGCTTTGCAGATCGCAGATGATGTTGGAGACCAGGTGCATCACATGGCTGTAGCGTTCGATGAACATCAGGTCGGTGACCTGAACCGAACCGGTTTCGGCCACCCGGCCCAGGTCGTTGCGGCCCAGGTCCACCAGCATGAGGTGTTCGGCGCGCTCCTTTTCATCGGCCAGCAGTTCGTCGGCCATGGCACGGTCCTCCTGTTCGCTGGAGCCCCGGGGCCGGGTGCCGGCGATGGGCCGCAGGGTGGCCACCCCGTTTTCGAGGCGCACCATGGTTTCGGGCGATGAACCGACCATGGTCAGATCGTCGAAATGCAGAAAATAAAGATAGGGCGAGGGATTGATGAAGCGCTGGGCCCGGTAGAGGGTCCACGGGTCGGCCGGTGCCGGGCAGGCAAAGGGCTGGCTGACCACCGCCTGGATGATGTCCCCGGCGCGGATATATTCTTTGACGCGCGAAACCCGATCCCGGTAAACCTGCTCCTCGTGGACCGGAGCCAGCAGGGGAGGGGCGCCGGGGGCGGTTTCAACGGCCGGTCCCGGCTGCCGGATGGTCTCCAGCAGGGCCTCGATGCGCTGGTTGGCGGCTGCAAACTCGGCTTCGGCCTGGGCCGGGTCCGCCACGAAAGCGGTCACCACGCACTGCAGGGTATGGCGAAGGTTGTCGAAAATGACCAGCTCCTCGGGGATCACGAAGTGGGCCAGGGGCTCGTCGGGCGGCAGGCGGTTTTCGATGGCTTCGAAAAACGAGACCATCTCGTAGCTCAGATACCCCACCAGCCCTCCCCAGAAGCGCGGCAGTTCCGGCAGCCGGGCCGGCCGGTACTCGGCCATCCGGGCCCGCAGCACGGCCAAGGGGTCCCCGTGGTGGGCAATTTCGGTGCTTCGGCCGTTTTCTTCGATACGCACCACCCGGTCAAAGACCCTCAGGTGGCAGCGCACCGCCGTGCCCAGAAAACTGTAACGGCCCCAGCGCTCGCCGCCTTCGACGCTTTCCAGCAGAAAGACCGGCCCGCGGCCCGGGTAGAACTTGCGCAGCAGGCCCACCGGGGTGTCGGTATCGGCCAGGATCTCGGCGCAGACCGGTACGACGTTGTGCGTCCGGGCCAGGGCCTCGAAAGCCGTCCGATCGGGAAAACGTGAAAGCAGCATGGCCTGATCCTTTCCTCTCTTCGATTAAATTCGCGCACCAACAGCAAGGGCCGCGGTGGTTGCCCGCGGCCCTTGCTGTTGGCGAAAAATTCAAAGGACCGCGGGGCGCTGGGCCTGCCACGGTCCTTTGACGATCTTAAAAGTGTTCATGTCCGTTGGCGGGCCCTGTCATCCGGTCCGCCGCCACCATCCCGCCAGGTGCCCCACAGCGGCACCCCCTGGATTCGAATATGATTTCAAGCGTGACATGATTTTTGCCAATAGGGTAGAATTGGATCAGTTGTCAAGACAAATTTTATTTCCCCGCCCATTGTCAAAAAGCGCTTGACAAAGACAGGGCTTGCCCCTAAGGCTTGAATTCAAGGTTTATCGGAACCGGGAGCGATTGATGCGCGTTGCGGCGAACGATTATTCGGGACGGGTCTGGTGCTGGTGCAGCACACCGCAGGGGTGTTCCCGCCGGTTCCCGTTCGCTTAGATCGTCGCCACACAGTTTTCCAACCGGGACCGCGGGCCATCCAGCCCCGCGGTCCCGGTCGTTTTAGGCCAGGGCCGCGGAAAAATTCCCGCGGCCCTGAACGTTTCAAGGAGGTTACCCATGCTAGTGGTCATGGAAAAGGGTGCGAGCCCTGAACAGGTCCAGGCTGTCACGGCCGTCATCGAGGCCAAGGGCTATATCGCCCGCCCGATTCCCGGCGGAGACCGGGTTTCCATCGGTATCCTCAACAACCCGGGCCCGGTGGATCCGGCCCTGGTGCTCGGCATGCCCGGGGTCAAGGATGCCATTCGCGTCACGCGCCCCTACAAGCTGGTGAGCCGCGAATTCAAGCCGGAAAACACCATCGTCAAGGTGGGCTCGGTGGACATCGGCAGCGGCCGTCCGGCCATCATTGCCGGCCCCTGCGCCATCGAGAGCCCCGACCAGGCGCTGATCATCGCCCGGCACGTCCGGCAGGCCGGGGCCCAGATTTTCCGCGGCGGAGCCTACAAACCGAGGACTTCGCCTTACTCATTTCAGGGACTTGGGGAAGAAGGGCTCAAGATCCTGGCCCGGGTGCGTGAAGAAACCGGCATGCCGGTGGTCACCGAGGTGATGGACGAGGCCACCTTCGACACGGTGGAGGCCTACGCCGACATGGTTCAGATCGGCACCCGCAACATGCAGAACTTTTCCCTGCTGCGCCGCGCCGGCCGCTCGCCGCGCCCGGTGATGCTCAAGCGGGGCATGGCCGCCACCGTGGAAGAATGGCTCATGGCCGCCGAGTACATCCTGGAAGGGGGCAACGACCAGGTGGTGCTTTGCGAGCGCGGGGTGCGGACCTTCGTCAACCACAGCCGCAACACCCTGGACCTGTCGTCGATTCCGGTGGTCCTCAAGGAAAGCCACCTGCCCATCGTTGCCGACCCGAGCCATGCCGCCGGCCGCCGCGATCAGGTCATCCCCCTGGCGCGGGCCGCGGCGGCCGTGGAAGCCCATGGGCTGATGATCGAGGTGCACCACGCGCCGGACCAGGCCTTGAGCGACGGGGCCCAGTCCCTCTACCCGGAGCAGTTCGTCCAGCTGATGCGCCAGGTGCACGAAATATACGGGATTTTTCAATAGCGGGAGTGCTTTGGCACGCCGGCGGGAAAAATTGAACAGAGGCTTCGATGCTCCAACGGCGGTCCGGGGATCACCACCGGGCCGTCCTTTGCAAACATTGCCGGTTTTTTTCAGCGGCTAAAGACCGCCATCCCGGCCAGGATGAGCAGCATCCCGGCCAGGTGGTAGGCGTGCAGGGTTTCGCCCAGAAAGAGGATGGCCAGGGCCGAGGCGAAGACCGGAATCAGGCAGATGAAGAGCCCGCCGCGGTTGGGGCCGATCAGGTCAATGCCCCGGTTCCAGCAAAAATAGGCCACGATGGAGGGAAACAGGGCCACGTAGCCGATGCTGAAAACCACCTGGCGGTTGAGGCAAAAGGGGCCGACCACGGCCAGTTCCCAAAGATAGAGCGGCAGCAGGGTCACCGTGCCGATGGCGAAGGTAAACACCATCAGGCTCAGCGGATGCACCGGGGGCCGGCGCCACAAAAGCAGGGAATAGATCCCGTAGAGCACCACCGCCACCATCATCAGCAGGTCGCCCGGCACCAGCTGGAGCCGGACCAGGGCCTCCAGGCGCCCGTGAAGGACCACCAGGGCCGCGCCCACAACGCAGGCCGCGGCTCCTAGAATCTGGTGCAGGGCGACTTTTTCCCGGAAAAAAATCAGCGACATCAAAATGATGAAGCCCGGCATGGTGGTCTGGATCAGGGCCCCGTTGATGGCCGTGGTGGTGTGCACGGCCTTGTACAGCAGGGTGTTGAAGGCCGCGATGCCCGTCAGGCCAAGCCCCAGAAAGATTTTCCACTCCTTGAGGGCCAGGGGCAAGTCCCGGCCCAGATGGGGCCATGCCAGGGGCAACAGGATCACCAGCGCCGCGGTCCAGCGCCAGAAGGCAAACGCCACCGGCGGGATCAGGTCCGCCACCCCCCGGGCCAGCACGATGTTGCCGCCCCAGCACAAGGGTGCAATGGGCATGATCAGGTAGGCCGCCCATTGCGGGAGTGATATGTTTTTGGAATCGGCAGCCATACACCCTTCCTTCAGAGGACCTTTTTGAGGGCCTCCAGCAGCCGCTCCACGTTTTCCGGCCGGGCGGTGTGGCCCATCAGGCCGATGCGCCAGATCTGGCCGGCCAAGGGCCCCAGGCCGGCGCCGATCTCGATGTCGAATTCCTCGAGCAGGCGGCCGCGCACCGCCGCCTCGTCCACCCCCTGGGGCACGCAGACCGCGTTGAGCATCGGCAGCCGGGATCCGGGCGCCACGCGCATGGCCAGTCCCAGGGCCTCCAGGCCGGACACCAACCGCTGGTGGGCGTCCTGATGGCGGGCGTAGACGCTTTCCAGCCCCTCTTGCAGAATCTCTCCGAGGGCCGCGTGGATGGCATAGAGCATGTTGATGGGGGCCGTGTGGTGGTAGGCCCGCTTGGCACCCTGCCAGTAGTCGACGATCAGGGTCAGGTCGAGATACCAGTTGGGCACCTTGGTGCGCCGGGCCTTGAGGGTTTCCAGGGCGCGTTCGGAAAAGGAGACCGGTGCCAGTCCCGGGGGGCAGGAGAGGCATTTCTGGGTGCCGCTGTAAATCACGTCGATGTTCCAGGCGTCGGTTTGTACCGGAATCCCGCCCAGGCTGGTGACCGCGTCCACCAGGTAGAGGGCCCCGTTTTCTTTTACCGCCGCACCGATCTCGGCCACCGGGTTGCAGACCCCGGTGGAGGTCTCGGCATGCACCACGGCGACGATCTTGTATTTTTTTTCGGCCAGCCTGGCCTTCACCGCGGCGACGTCCACCGGGGTGCCCCATTCGAATTCGAGCACGTCCACCGCGGCGCCCAGCCGCTGGGCCACATCGGTCATGCGCATGCCGAAGACCCCGTTTTTGAGGATCAGCACGGGATCGCCCGGTTCGACCAAGTTGACGAAACTGGTTTCCATTCCGGCGCTGCCGGTGCCGGAAACAGGCAGGGTCAGCCGGTTGGCGGTCTGCATGACCTGCTGCAGGCGCACCTTGATCTGATCCATGATGGCGATGAAACGCGGGTCGAGGTGGCCGATGGTGGGCCGGCCGATGGCCGCGTAGACCGCTGGCGGTACGCAGGACGGGCCGGGGCCCATCAGCAAGGTTTCGGTCAGGGTGCCGAGCAGGTTGTCGTTCATGGGGCCTCCTTGGGTATTTGCAGGGATGCGTTGCTGTTCCGGTTTACGGTTCGTGCCTCAATAGCATGATCGTCAGACGAGTCAAGCCCCTGAAAGGGAACCCGGTCGCCGCAAAAACATGCTATCTTAAGCGCCATGATCCGGCGCGAAATTTTAGCATAGCCCGATGCTGGGGCCAGCGCCATACCCGCGATTCTCAAGGTTTCCATGGCGGAACGGTTGATCAAATTGATTGCGGCATATGCCCTGATGCTGGCGGCTCTATTCGGCTTTTGGTACGCCCTGGGCCGGCCCCATCGACTCCAGGATCCCGAATTGGTCAGGGGCCAGCGGCTGCAGAGCGTATCCTATGCCCCGTTTGAAAAAGACCAGTCACCCCTTGGAGCCGGGGAGAAGGGGCTGGCCATTTCGGATCTGAGGATCGAAACCGACCTGTCCATGCTGGCGGGCCGCTTCGACGGGATCCGCCTCTACTCGGCCGCCGGCCTGGAGGCCTTGCCGCCCATCGCCGAAAAGTATGGCCTGAAGGTCCTGCTGGGGGCCTGGGTGAGCAGCGATCCGCTGGCGACCCAAAAGGAGTTGGCCAGGACGGTGGCGCTTGCCAAACGCTACCCGGCCTGTGTGAAGGCGGTCGTGGTGGGCAACGAAGCGCTGCTGCGCCGGGAGGTGACCGGCCCCCAACTGATCGAGTATATCCGGCAGGTCAAGGCCGCCCTGCCCGGGATGCCGGTGGCCTATGCCGATGTCTGGGAGTTTTGGCTCCGCCATCCGGAGGTGGCGCCGGCCGTCGATCTGGTCATGATCCACATCCTGCCCTACTGGGAAGACGATCCGGTTTGCATCGATGAGGCCATGGAACATGTCCGCAAAATCCGGCAAGAACTGGCCCGCAAGATACCGCACAAGCAGATCATGATCGGTGAAACCGGCTGGCCCTCCCAGGGCCGCATGCGCGCCGGCGCCCTGCCCAGCCCGGTCAATCAGGCCCGCTTCATTCGCGGCGTGGCGGCCCTGGCCGCACGGGAAGGCTGGTCGTACAATCTGATAGAAGCCTTCGACCAGCCCTGGAAGCGGGCCAACGAAGGGGCCGCAGGCGGGTATTGGGGCCTTTACGATGCCGACCGGAACGATAAATCGGTCCTTGCCGGACCGATATCCAACTATCCGGGGTGGCTGTCTTTCTTTCTGCTGACCGCCGCCGTGATTCTGATCACGTTGCCGATCGCGGCGCCGCAGGCGGGCCTGGGCCCGGTTCGATGGCTTGAATTTTCGGGGATGGCAGCGGCCGGTGCCGTGTTGATCGTCATGCAGGGGCACCAGTTCACCGTCATCACCCGTAACGGCTGGGAAATCCTTTGGGCCGTGGTGGTGTGCTGGTCCAGGCCGCGGTCGTCTATTTGACGGTGCTGTCGGTCGTTGTTTGGGACCGTTGGCCCGGATACTTCGGCCTGGGTCCCACCATGGATCTGTTGGCGGGGCGATTGAGCCCGGCGGCCGGGGATATCCAGGGTCGGATGGCGAACGATGGGCGGTTTTTCCGAAACCTCGCCCTCCGTTATCTGCCGGCGGCACTTTCGCTCAACCGCCTGGCCGGGCTTGCCCTGGCGCTGGTCGCGCTTGCCGGCCTTTTTTTCGATCCGCGCTATCGCAGCTTCAACAACTGCGGGTTTCTCCTGCCTGCTTTAGGCTATGCCTGGTTGAGCCACCGTGGCAAGGATCGGTGGCCGGCACCGGCCAGCGGACTGGAACGGCTTGTGGCCTCGGCCCTGGTCCTTGGCGCCCTGGGGGGTTTTGATCCGGGAAACGCCCGCCAACCTGCAGGCCGACCTCTGGATTGGGGTCTGCCTGCTGCTGGCTTATCCGCTCTGGCGGGAAGGAAAGGGTAGCACGCTACGCCCCCTGCTCGGATCCGGGTTGACCCTGGCAGGGGTGTTCGCGCTTTTATGGGCGCTGCGTTACGGGATTTTGCACGCGGAATTGACCACTTTTCTGTGCGTGCAAGATCCTGCCGGTCTCCTCTACCGGATTCGCGCCATCCTCGGCGGGCTGATGTACCATCAGGTATTCGGCTTGATCGGCCTGGCCCTTGCCGGATTGGCGGTCTGGCGCCGCAGCGCTGCGGCGAGTCTTTTGGCGATGGTGGCCGGTCTGACCGCTTTGGTGTTTTACAACGCCGGCACGGGTGCAATTGCCTTTGTCCTGGCCGGACTGATTCTGGGGCATCGCAAGCTGGCCGCGTCCGGTCGTTAGACGGCGTCCCAGCCGGCGGGCGGTGCGGCCTTTTAGAAATTGGCCGCGGTTTTTGGGACGGTGGCGATTCGCAACCGATCTGGGGAGGAACCGGTGGAACATATCAAGCAGTTGTGGGCGGTGGTGGTCGATATCTGGGAAACGGGAATCGGCGGCGTCGATCTGGGGCGGATCATCACCGCCGCGTTCATCCTGATCGGCTTTTTGTTGATCCGGCGGCTTTTCACGCGCATCGTCATCGATCGCATCGGTCGGCTGGCCAGTCGCACCCGCACGACCATCGACGATGACGCCGTGAAAACCCTCGAACAGCCGATGGCCTTCATACCGGTGGTCATCGGCGTCTATTTCGCCGTGGCCTATCTGCCATTGGGCGGGGCCCTGGAGATCGTGGCCGATCGGTTGATCCGGTCGCTGATCGTTTTCGTCATGTTCTGGGTTCTGATCCGGCTGATTCAACCGATGTCGTCGCTCTTGCACCGGCTCGACAAGGTGCTGACCGCCTCGATGGTCGGCTGGCTGGAAAAAGCCATCCGCGCGGCCCTGGTCTTTATCGGGGCGGCAACGATCCTCGAAATCTGGGGAATCCGGATCGGCCCGATCATCGCCGGGTTGGGCCTTTTCGGGGTGGCCGTGGCCCTGGGGGCCCAGGACCTGTTCAAAAAATCTGATTTCAGGGATTCTGATCCTGGCCGAGCGCCGCTTTAACCTGGGCGACTGGATCTGCGTCGAAAACGTGGTGGAAGGGACCGTGGAAAACATCGGTTTTCGTTCCACCCTGGTGCGCCGCTTCGATAAGGCGCCGGTTTACGTGCCCAACTCCAAGCTCTCGGACAGCTCGGTGACCAATTTCAGCGCCATGACCCACCGGCGCATTTACTGGACCATCGGTGTGGAATACCGCACCACCATCGACCCAGCTGCGCCGGATCCGGGACGGCATTGAGGCCTATCTGCTCGAGTGCGACGATTTCGCCCGTCCACCGGAAGTGCCCACCTTCGTGCGCATCGACCGCTTCAGCGACTCGTCCATCGATATCATGGTCTACTGTTTTACCCCGCACCACCGAGTGGGGGCGGTGGCTGGAGATCAAGGAGGCCCTGGCCCTACCGGATCAAAGACCTGGTGGAATCGGCCGGTACCGGGGTTCGCCTTTCCCAGCCAGTCGCTCTATGTGGCGTCACTGCCTTCCGAGCGGGCCGAGGTCTTTATCCCGCCCCAAGACAACCGTGAGCAGGGAAAGAGTCGGTAAAAGGCCGGCGTTCGTGATCCAGGGGGCGTTTCGGGTGTGCAGCCGGGGCTCATGCGCCGGACCGGTTCAATGCCTGGTAGGCGGCCTGGATCTCCTTGAAGCGCTGTTCGGCCAGTTTCCTGAAGTCTTCGCCCAGGTGCTCGACCTTGTCCGGATGGTACTTGGCGGCCAGTTCGCGGTAGGCCCGGCGGATCTCTTCGGCCGAGGCGCCCGGCGCCACCCCCAGCACCTGGTAAGGATCCGGGGGGCCGCCGTCCCGGCGCGGCGGGGCTTGTGCACTGCCGGCGCCGTCCGCGCGGTAGCCCTGGCCGGCGGGTCCGGCCCTGCGCGAGGCCAGAAACGGTTTGAGGTAATACCGATAGAGGAGGTAGAGCACCACCAGATCGTCGATCCAGCCGCGCAGGACCATGAAATCGGGCAGCAGATCCCAGGGGCTGATCACGTAGATCAGCCCCAGAATCGCCAGAATCCATTTAACCATTGGATGGTTCCCTTTTCGGGCCGCCTGGCCCGAGGCCCTGCCAGGGCAAGTTTACGCTCCGTGCCTCTGCTCGCGGCGGCCCAATCCTCCTTCAGCCCTCTGTCAAGGCACCGGCCATCAAGTCTCCCACCTGGCGAGTGAAACGGGCCGGGTTTTCCAGCTTGCCGCCTTCGCCCACCACGGCGATGTCGTAGAGCAAGTGCGCATACTCTTTGAGCCGCTCGCTGTCGCGGTCCTTTTCATACAACGTGTTGATGCGGGCCACCACCGGATGGTCGAGGTTCAGTTCCAGGACCCGCTTGACCTCCGGCACCGGCTGGCCGGAGGCCTTGAGGATCTTTTCCATATAGGCCGACATGTCCTGGCTGTCGCCCGACAGGCAGGCCAGCGATTCCTTGAGATGGGTCGAGCGGCGCACCTCCTTGACCTTGTCCTGGAGATGGGTGCGGATAAAGGCAAACAAGGCGTTGAAGTCCTCCGACGACTCGGCCTGCTGATCCTCGAGGTTCAAATCCCCCTTTTCGGCGCTGGCGAGGGGTTTGCCGTCGTATTCGTTCAGGGCCTGGACCACCCATTCGTCGATGGGATCGGCCATCAACAGCACCTCGTAGCCCTTGGCCTTGAGCGCTTCAAGATGGGGGCTGTTCTTCAGGGCCGCCAGATTGTCGCCGGTGATGTAATAGATCTCCTTCTGGTCCGGCTTCATCTGTTCCACGTAGGTTTTCAACGAGATGAGTTTGCCCTCGCTGGCGGTGGTGGGAAAGCGGATCAGGTCGGCCACCTTCTGGCGGTTCTCGAAATCGGTGTGAACCCCGATTTTGAGCATTTGGCCGAATTCCTGATAAAAGGTTTCATACTTGTCCGCGTCCATTTTGGCCAGCAGGTCGAAGAGCCTTTTGACCAGGTTGCGCCGGATGTTGCGCACCAGCGGATCGTGCTGCAAAATTTCGCGGGAGACGTTCAGGTTGAGGTCCGGGGCGTCCACCACCCCGCGCACGAACCCGAAGTATTCGGGCAGCAGGTCCTGGCAGTCCTCCATGATGAACACGCGCTTGCAGTAAAGCTGGACCCCGTGCTTGCGCTCGGGATGAAACAGGTCGAAGGGGGCCTGGGAGGGGATGTAGAGCAGGGCGGTGTACTCGGTGGTCCCTTCGAACTTCATGTGCAGCCGCTCCAGGGGCTCTTTCCAGTCGCGGGTCAGGTGCTGGTAGAACTCCTTGTGCTCCTCTTCGCTGACCTCGTCCTTGGGCCGGGTCCAGATGGCCTTCATGGAATTGAGGGTCTCTTCACGCATGACTTTGCGCGTGGTTTCACCGATCGGTTTGCCGTCCTTGTCCTTGATCTGTTCGGCTTCGGGGATCGGTTCGGTCTTCTCGGCGTCCATCAGGATCGGGTAGGCGATAAAATCCGAATGCCGCTTGACGATGTCGCGGATCACCCAGGCGTCGGTGTAGTCTTTTTCGTCTTTCTCGCGCTTGCGCAGATGCACGGTGATGGTGGTGCCCCGTTCGGGCTTGTCCGCCTCTTCGATGGTGTAGCTGCCGTCGCCGTGGGACTGCCAGCGCACCGCGCTGTCGCTGCCGGCGGCCCGGGTGGTCAATTCGACCTTTTCGGCCACCATGAAGGCGCTGTAAAAGCCGACCCCGAACTGGCCGATGAGCTCGGGTGCCAGGGTGTCGTTCTGCTGGGCCTGGGCCAGAGCTTCGAGAAAGCCGGCCGTGCCGCTCTGGGCGATGGTGCCGATGTTCTCGATGACCTCCTCGCGGGTCATGCCGAGGCCGTTGTCGGCCACCGTCAGGGTCTGCTTGATGCCGTCGGGAATGATCTTGATGCGAAATTCGGGATCGTCGTCCAGCAGCTCCGGACTGGTCTGGGACGCGAAGCGCAGCCGGTCGATGGCGTCCGAGGCGTTGGAAATCAGCTCGCGCAGAAAGATGTCGCGGTTGGAGTAAAGCGAGTTGATGATCAGTTTGAGCAGCTGTTTGACTTCGGTTTTGAATTCAAAGGTTTCCTGCGTGGTGGCCATCATTCCTCCCTGATTTGCCCGGTGTCTTGAAAATTGAAATCGATTTTCCGCTGCCGGGGCCTGGATTGTGATAGAATCGGTTCCGGCGGTCCCATTTCGCCCTGTTTGGTCTCTGACCGCCCGAAATTGTTCCGGAATATTGGACCGCCAGCGTGATTTGTCAACACCGCGGGGTCGAGTTTTGACGGCCGGACACAAAGAACAGGCCAGTGCCGGCGGCAAATGCGTCGGGCCAATTTCACCCCTTCGGTTCGAGGCTGGCGGTGTGGGGTATGGACCGGGTCCGGATCACGTGTGTGAGCCGGATCATGGATCCTGCGGTGAGTTTGGACGGCCGCCCCTGCCGTAGCGAGCGCTGCGAACCCCGACCGCCCGATCAAGGAGCCTTTATGCTGCCCATCGTTCGCCGGATACGCCTTGGCATCACCAATTGCTACCTGCTGGGTCAGGATCGGGCATGGGTCCTGGTGGATGCGGGCAACCGCGGATGGGCCGGCCATTTTTGGCGCAAGTTGGCCGCTTGGGACTGCCGCCCGCCCGATCTTCGCCTGATCGTGATTACCCATGCCCACTTCGATCATGTGGGCAGCCTTGCGGCCATCCGGAGCCGCTGCGACTGCCCGGTGGCCGTTCACCGCCTGGAGGCCTCCTGGCTGGCCGATGGGCGCATCGTTCTGCCCCCTGGCCTGAGGCGTCATACCCAAATCTTGATCGACCTGGCCCGGCGCCATCCGCGCCTTGTCCGGCGCTGGTATCGTTTCGAGCCGGTGAAGGCCGAAATTCTGGTGGAGCAGGAAATTTCTCTGGCACCTTTCGGGATTGCAGGCCGCGTCCTGCACACCCCCGGCCACACCCCCGGCTCCCTCAGCGTGCTTAGCGAAGCCGGTGACGCCATGGTCGGCGACCTGGCGGTCAACCTTGTCCCTTTCGGCCTGGCCTCGCACGCGCCGCCCTTCGGCGATAGTGTGGCGTTGATTCGACGCCAATGGCGGCGCCTGCAGGACGCTGGCGCCCGCCGTATCCACCCGGCCCATGGCCGGTGGTTTGACGCCGCCCGGCTTTAGCGCCTCGAATCGCTCCGTTTTCTCCCGGCGGTTTTGACTCTCCGGATTCCGGTGTCGCGCTTGCGCTGCGGGCAAGATCGACAGCACTAAGGAATCTCGATTTTTCAAAGCGACTCAAAAATATTCGGCTCGCGCTTGACCAGCGCCGCACGGGCATGTATTAGAGCTGTTTACTTGCCGAGGCAAGACCAGATAATGATGGGTCAGCATCATATGAATTACGTTCGGCGCCTTGGCTTCAACCTCGAGGGAGTTTTGGATGGGCACCTTTTTGAGATCGTTTTGCCGCGGCATCGACCGGTTCAATCTCTGGGTCGGGCGCAAAGTGGCCTGGGCCACAGGGCTTGTCGTTGTCGTGGTTTTTACCGACGTGGTGATGCGCTACGCCTTCAGGACCAGTTTCGTATTCACCCAGGAACTCGAATGGCATCTGTTCGCGTTTATCTTTCTCATGGGCGCCGGCTTCACTCTCTGTAAAGACGGCCACGTGCGGGTGGATATCTTTTACCAGCGCATGGGGACCAAGGCCAGAGCCTGGGTCGATCTCATGGGCGTGCTCTTTTTTTTGATTCCCGGCTGTTTGATGATTCTGATCACTTCCACCGGCTTTGCCTACAACGCCTTTAAGGTGCTGGAAGGATCCCCCGACCCGGGGGGCATCCCTTATCGGTGGATTCTCAAAGCCTGCATTCCCGCAGGCTTTGTCCTGGTGCTGCTCCAGGGGCTTTCTCTGGGGATCAGGAGCCTGGCGACCATCGTCGGCCGGCCCCTGGACGAAGAGGAGCGGGCCTGATGGAGTATTTGCCCGCCTGGATGTTTCTGGCCCTGACCATCCTGTTGATGTTCGGATTTCCCGTGACCTTCACCCTGATGGGCACCGCCCTGGCGTTCGGTCTGATCGGATTCGGCTGGGGTTTTTTCAACCTGCTGCCCCTGCGGATCTGGGGGGTGATGTCCAACGTCACGCTTCTGGCCGTACCCCTTTTCGTGTTCATGGGGGTTATGCTCGAACGCAGCGGTCTGGCCGAGGAGCTGCTCGACACCATGGGTCTGCTCTTCGGCCGCATCCGCGGCGGTCTTGCCATTTCGGTGGTGGTGGTCGGTGCCTTGCTCGGCGCCTCCACCGGCATCGTGGGGGCCACGGTGGTCACCATGGGCCTGCTGGCGGTGCCCACCATGCTGAAGCGCAACTACCAAAAGGAATTGGTCACCGGCACGGTTTCGGCATCGGGGACCCTGGGGCAGATCATTCCGCCGAGTATCGTGCTGGTGCTCATCGGCGACATCGTCGGCGTCCCGGTGGGGGACCTGTTCATGGGCGCCGTCCTGCCCGGTATGGTGCTGGTGTGCCTATACATGCTTTACATTTTCGTCATCACCTTCCTGAAGCCTCAATTGGCGCCTCCTATTCCCAGGGCCGAACTGGCCGCCATGCCCCCCAAGGTTCTGGCGCGGCGTGTGATGCGGGCTCTGGTGCCGCCGCTTTTCCTGATGGTCGCCGTGCTCGGATCGATTTTCGCAGGCATCGCCTCGCCCACCGAGGCGGCCGGGGTCGGGGCGGTGGGGGCCACGGTCCTTACCGTTGCCAACCGCAAGTTCACGTTGAATATCCTGCGCGACGTGATGCAGGCGACCCTTCAACTGACCTGTATGGTGTTCATCATCCTGGTGGGGGCGGCGGCGTTCGGCCTGGTATTCAGGGGGTTGGGCGGAGACAGCCTCGTACGCGCGTTTTTGGGCGGCATTGCGGCCAACCACGGGGCCAACTTTGTTTTGTTCATCGTCATGGCGCTGATCTTCGTGATCGGCTTTTTTCTTGATTTTATCGAAATCACTTTCATCCACGTGCCGGTTCTGGCACCGATCATGATCGAGTTTGGCTTCGATCCGGCCTGGTTCTGCATCCTGATTGCCGTCAATCTCCAGACCTCGTTCATGACACCGCCCTTTGGTTTTTCCCTGTTCTATCTCAAGGCCGTAACCCCCCCGCAGATTACCACCGGCCACATATACCGGGGCATTGTTCCCTTTGTTGTGGTTCAACTCATCGGCCTTTTGATCGTCGTCTTTTTTCCGGTGCTGGTCACCTGGCTGCCCCAGGTGGTTTTCGGCAGGTAGCGCAGAGTGCAAAGTGCGTCTGCCCGGTGACTGTGGTTGGGTCGAGCGTGCTGTACGGGATTCATCCAGTCTTGTCGAACGTTAACCCCGTGAAAGGAGCCAAACATCATGAAAAGACGCGAGTTTCTCAAGAAGGCGGCCCCTGCTGCGGCCGCCGCGGCGGCCACCGCCGGCCTGGTCGGCTGCGGCGCCAAGGAAGACACCCAGCAGGTCGAGGCTTTGAAAAAGGAGCTGGAAGCCTGCAAACAGAAGGCGGCCGCCGTGATCACCAAAAAGGCCTACGAGTGGAAGATGGTCACCACCTGGCCGCCAAACCTGCCCGTACTGCAAACCGGCAGCGAGCGTTTCGCCAGACGGGTCAAGGAGGCCACCGACGGGCGGATCAACATCAAGGTGTTTGCGGCCGGCGAACTGGTTCCGGCGTTGAACACATTCGACGCGGTCTCGGGCGGTACGGCCGAGTGCGGAAGCGGGGCGGCCTATTACTGGGCCGGAAAGACCCCCGCCTCCCAGTGGTTTGCCGCCGTGCCCTTCGGGCTCAACGCTCAGGGCAACAACGCCTGGTTTTACAGTGGCGGCGGGCTCGATCTTTGGGAAGAGGTCTACGCGCCTTTCAATATCATCCCCCGGCCCCAGGGCAATACCGGGGTGCAGATGGGCGGCTGGTTTCGCAAGGAGATAAACAGCCTGGACGACTACAAGGGCCTCAAGATGCGTATCCCCGGCCTAGGCGGCAAAGTGGTGGCCGGCGCCGGTGGCACCGTGGTTCTTCTTCCCGGTGGAGAAATCTTCACCTCCCTGGAGCGCGGGGTGATCGACGCCACCGAGTGGGTCGGCCCGATGCACGATTTGCGCATGGGCTTTTACAAGGCTGCCGAGTACTACTACTACCCCGGCTGGCACGAACCGGGTACCACCCTCGAAGTGCTTTTCAACAAAAAAGCCTACGAGTCTTTGCCCAAGGATCTTCAGGCGATTCTTGACGCGGTGGCCATGGAGACCAACCTCTGGAGCCTGAGTGAATTCGAGGCGGGCAACGGTGCGGCGCTCCAGGAGCTGATTACCCAGCACAAGGTCCAGTTGCGCCGGTTCCCGGAAGATTTGCTCGGAGGATTGCGCAAATTGGCCACCGAGGTGCTGGAAGAAGAGGCCAACAAGGACCCCTTGGCGCGCAAAGTGCATGATGCCTTCAAGAAATTCAAGGCCCAGGTGGGGGTCTGGGGATCGGTTTCGGAAAAGGCTTACTACGATGTCATCGCCGACAAGTTTTCGCTCAAGGCCTAATCGCCTGGCGCAGCCGCAAGCTTCGCCCTCCGCTTTGATTAGCGGGGGGCGTTCAATTTTCTAAACTCATAGATTTTTCAATAAAAACAGGGTGTAAGGGCTGCAATGGCCATGTGCTCGAAAGCCGTTCAAGATTTTAAACCCGTCTGGAGATTGCGTATCTATTTGTATTTAAAGGCATTCGTGAAATATCCGGCACGACGGTTCAATTTCTTGAACCTCGAACAAGGCGATGCAGCATTCAGAGTGGAATCCCGAGTCACCGGCAATGGACTTATAAACCGTTTGGTTTGGTGCGATATTCCAAGATATCGAATAGTTGTCTTTTTTTCTGGAAGTTTTGAGATGCTTGGCAAGCATCTTGCAGTCACTTTATTGCGAAACCAACATCATCATCTGTTCTCCTCCGTTACGACCGATCAGAACGCCGACTGATCGGTCGTATTTTTTTGCACTCCCATTGTTTTAATCCCCTCCAGGCGGTTGATCTCGCCCCACTCAGACGAGACCTGCTTTTACCCTACGTCATTGCTGTAGCTGTATATATGCTATTATAAAAACATGGTACCAGTGAATCTCCGACAGGGGAATTTATCCTGTATGAGGCTCTTCAATGGCTATTAAAATTATGAATAATTAAAAAAATATATTTAATTAGTAAACGGTTGACTCAGATGGCGTTATGTGGTTTGTATTTTAATATTATCGAATTGAACTTGCTGATTTCGTAAGTTATTTTTACGCTCATGGTCAGCCGGTCTCTATTTTTCCGAAAGCATCGACGCCCCTTTTGTGACTTTCTTTAAAGTGGTGAAAAGCCTTGGAGCCTGACAAATCATGGATTCTGGTGGCGCTTACCGATCCTGGCGCGCAGCAGCACATCCGTCAGATGATGGAATTCGTGCCGAGGCCGGTGATGTTCGCCAGCACTCAAGGCAGCATTCGCGATCTGTTGAACCATAATCCCATCCATGCCCTGGTGGCCGATCCGGCGATGCTGGCGCACCTTTTTGAAGCCGGATCCTGCACCATGCCCCGGCGAATCGTTGCCGTGATCAACGGTGCCGGGTCTTTCGCAAGATCCTTGCCGTCCAAAACGTTCCAGGTCCGGTTGTGCGATCCGGAGGCTGAAAAACGATTGCACCAGGCCCTCGATTGTTCCGGATCCGCAAATACCCGAACCGGCGATGACGGCGCCTTTCCGGGGCTGCACCGCATGGTGGCCGCCAGTCAGATCATGCTGGATGTTTTCGATCGGATACGGCGTATCGCGGCCGCCGATGAAACGGTCTTGATCCAGGGGGAAACCGGCACCGGCAAGGAATTGGCCGCCAGAGCGATTCATGCGGCCAGTGCCCGCTGTAACGGTCCTTTTATCGTTATGCACTGCGGCCAGGGACCGTCGTCCCTGATGGAAAGCAACCTGTTTGGCCACCGGCGCGGGGCTTTCACCGGTGCCATCAATGATCGCTGCGGATGCCTTGAAAGCGCCCAGCAGGGCACGCTGCTCATCGATGACATCGACACCATGGATCTTGCCATGCAGTCAAAGCTACTGCGAATTTTGCAGGATAAATGCTTTGCGCCGCTTGGCAGCAACCGGGTCATCAGGGCCGATGTGCGCTATGTGGCCACCAGCAACCAGGATCTGTACCAGCTCATGCGCTGCGGGAGGCTGCGCGAGGATCTTTATTACCGGGTCAAGGTCCTGGCGGTGGACATGCCGCCTTTGCGGCGCCGCGCCGGCGACATTCGTTTGTTGGTGGATTACTTTTTCCACCGGCTTGTTGGCAAAGGCGGCATCGTGCGCCCTTCGATTACCAGCGGGGGCCGAAACCTGCTGGAAGGCTATCGTTGGCCCGGCAACGTAAGGCAGCTCAAGAGTGTAATTCATCGGCTTTGGACCCTTACCGACAGGCAGGTCATAGACGAAGTCACTATTTCGACCCATCTCGATCCGGCTTGCGCCGAGGGTCCGTCGATGGACTGGCATCGCGCCAGCGACCAATTTCGCTGGCAGATGATCGACCAGGCACTGGCCCAAAGCGGGGGAAACCGCAGCCGGGCAGCGGCGTTGCTCGGCATTCATCGCAATACCTTGAGGTTGCATATCCAAAAGCGGATTCAGAATCAGAAAGAAACGGTTTTGCCTGCGGACGCGGGAGATTGACAATCCGTGCGCCGCTTCATATGCTTGGCGCCGGTGATGATTTGTTGCCCACTAATCCGGAGCCTTACCGTATGGCAGAAAACCAATTCGATTTTTGGCAGGACCATTCCATCCACTTCCTCGAGATGGCCTTTCGTACCGACAAGCGCGAAACACTTGCCAGCCCGGATGGATACGGAAAAAATACAGGCGATTGCGGCGATACGGTGGAACTCTTTTTGATCGTGCGCAACGGTCTGATCCGTAATGCGGCCTACGAGACGAACGGTTGCCTGCACACCAATGCCTGCGCCAACACGGTGGTCGCCATGATTGAAGGCAAGCCCCTGGAAAGGGCCTGGGAAGTCACCCCGGAAAAGGTGGCCGCCTATTTGCAAACCCTTCCCCCGGATCACTTTCACTGCGCGGAACTGGCCGTCGGCGCGCTTTATAAAGCCTTGACCACCGCCCGCCAGATGGCGGCCAGCCCCTGGAAAAAGGCCTATCTCCAACACGGATAACCGGATTGGTCGAGTTTTCCGCCTCTCTCTCTCTTTCTGGAAAAAGACGTCTTCCTACCCGCCAATCGGTGCGTTGCGGGCCATATAGTGCTTGCCGGCGGGACCGTTTGACACAGCACCTTACGCTGCCCCACCCCGAGGCTGAGGCGCCCTCGGGCCGGATGATTTACCCTTGACAGGATTTGGGAACTTGTTTAGAAAATTGAACTTCGAACGAATCCTGGTAATTCTACCGAACTGCCTGTCAGCTTGGAACAATTTTTTTACCCCGGACCCCTCTGGGCGGTCTGCGCCGGGAGGTGGGAGCGGTCATCGATGAAACTTGTTGAGCGTTTGGCGGCCAACAACTCCACCATCGTCAAAAAATGGTTCGACTTGGTGGTCGCCACCTATCCGCCAGACACCGCCCGCTTTCTCAAAGCCAATCGCGACCCGTTTCACAATCCGGTGGGCAAGACGACCCTCGAAGGACTCAAGGCCGCCTTCGATGCCTTGGTGCAGGGGGCCGGTCCCGAGGCGTTCAACCAGGCCCTGGATCCGATCATTCGCATCCGCGCTGTTCAGTCTTTCAGCCCGACCCAAGCCACGGCCTTTGTCCTTGCACTCAAGCCGCTGATTCGCGGGATTTGCCACAAAGATCCCACCGATGGGCAGGCCCTTGCAGACCTGCGAGAGATCGAGGACCGCATCGACGCGATGCTTCTGGTGGCTTTCGACGTCTATCTAAAATGCCGTGAAACCTTGTATCAGCTCAAGGTCGATCTGGAAAAGAACCGCATCCATCACGCCTTTGCGCGTGCGGGCCTGGTGGCGGAAACACCGGTCCAAGAGTCGGCCGCAGAGCCGAAGGGAATCGTTTAACCAACATTTTCCGGTGGAGAGGTAAGGTTCGATGAATGTCAAGTACATGTACTCCTTCCTGGCGGTGATCGTGCTGTTTTTGATTGCCTACGTGGGAACGGAAGCCGTGGGCCTGCAGTGGATTTTCGGGGTCTTGATCCCTTATGCCGCCCTGCTGGTCTTTGTCATCGGCTTCGCACGGCGGGTAATGAGCTGGGCTCGGTCCGCGGTGCCGTTCCGCATCCCGACCACCTGCGGCCAGCAAAAGACATTGCCCTGGATCCGTCCCAACAGCATCGATAATCCAACCACCACCGGGGCCGTGGTGGTGCGCATGTTCCTGGAGATCGTCACCTTCCGATCGCTTTTCCGCAACACCCGCATGCGGGCCAAGACGGACGGACGGATTACCTACCAGCTCGAGATTTTCCTCTGGCTCGGTGCCCTGGCGTTTCACTATGCCTTTGCCGCCGTGCTGGTGCGCCACCTGCGTTTTTTCATGGAGCCGGTGCCGCTGCCGATCAAGCTGATCGAGGCGGTGGACTCCTTTTTCCAGTTCGGCCTGCCGGTGGTTTACATGTCGGGCATCGTGCTGGCCGCGGCCGTGCTCTACCTGGCCCTGCGGCGGATTTTTATCCCCACGGTGCGCTACATTTCCCTGGCCAACGACTTTTTCCCCCTCTTTTTGATTTTCGGGATCGCCTTTACCGGGATTCTGATGCGCTACTTTTCCAAGGTGGACATCGTCGACATCAAGGCTTTGACCATGGGGCTGGTGACTTTCAGCTTTCCCGAAACTGCCGTGCTCAAGGGGATCGGCGGTCTATTTTACGGGCATCTGTTTTTCGTCAGCGTTCTGCTGGCCTATTTCCCCTTTAGCAAGCTGATGCATCTGGGCGGTATTTTTCTGAGCCCCACGCGCAATCTGACCACCGACACCCGGGCCCGGCGCCACGTCAATCCGTGGAACTACCCGGTCAAGGTGCATACCTACGAAGAATACGAGGACGATTTCCGGGAAAAGATGGTCGAAGCCGGTTTGCCGGTGGTCAAGTCCCTCGAGGAAGCCGCCGCGGAAAAGGAGTGACCTTAGATGAAAGATCTGCCCAAAGCCCAAGACTTTTATTCGCGCCTGGCCCACCGGCCTTCCTCGGCCACCGATTGGATGGACGTGCCGGTGGAAATCCGCAAAGGGATGTACTGCTACGCGGCCAATCCCAAGAGCCTCGAGACCCTCAGCGCCCCCTTCGCCCGCCAATGGAATCCGGTCGAGGAAGACTGGAAGCTGCCGGACAACTGGCAGCAGATCATTCATGAGGGGTTCAAGGAACGGTTGGAGCGTTTTCGCAGCTTCAAAGTTTTCATGGACATCTGCGTGCGCTGCGGGGCCTGCGCCGACAAGTGCCATTTTTTCATCGGCACCGGAGATCCCAAGAACATGCCGGTGCTGCGCGCCGAACTGCTCCGTTCGGTGTATCGCAACGATTTTACCACCCTCGGCAAGTTGTTGGGCCGCATCGGCGGCGCCCGGCCGATGACCGTCGATGTGCTCAAGGAGTGGTGGTACTACATGTTCCAGTGCACCGAGTGCCGGCGCTGCTCGGTATTTTGCCCCTACGGGATCGATACGGCCGAGATCACCATCATGGGCCGAGAGCTGCTCAACCTGCTGGGGCTGAACATCGACTGGATCGCCACCCCGGTCTCCAACTGCTACATGACCGGCAACCACCTGGGCATCCAACCCCACGCTTACAAGGACATGCTCGATTTCTTCGTGGACGACATTGAAGAGATCACCGGGGTGCGCGTCGAACCGTCCTTCAACCGCAAAGGGGCCGACATCCTGTTTATCACCCCCTCCGGGGACGTATTTGCCGATCCGGGTACCTACACCGCCATGGGGTACCTGATCCTCTTTCACTACCTGCGCGAGAAGTACGGCTTCGACATCACCTGGAGCACCTACGCCAGTGAGGGAGGCAACTTCGGGTTTTTTACAAGCCACGAAACGATGAAGCGGCTCAACTCCAAGATGTATGCCGAGGCCCGCCGTCTGGGCGTCAAATGGATCCTGGGCGGCGAGTGCGGCCACATGTGGCGGGTGATCAACCAGTACATGGACACCATGAACGGTCCGGCGGATTTTCTCGAAGAACCGGTTTCGCCCATCACGGGGACCAAGTTCGAAAACGCCAAGTCGACAAAGATGGTGCATATCGCCGAGTTTACCGCCGACCTGATCCGCCACAAAAAGCTCGAACTCGACAAGCGGCGCAACAGCCACCTCAAGGTCACCTTTCATGACAGCTGCAATCCGTCGCGCGGTATGGGCCTGCTCGAAGAGCCGCGCTACGTGATTCGCAACGTCTGCGACCATTTCTACGACATGCCCGAGAACACCATCCGCGAGCAGACCTTCTGCTGCGGCAGCGGGGCGGGGCTCAACGCCGGTGAAAACATGGAGCTGCGCATGGCCGGAGGGCTTCCCCGGGCCAACGCGGTCAAGTACGTTCACGAGCAGCACGGGGTCAACATGCTGGCGACCATCTGCGCCATCGACCGGGCGGTCCTGCCGCCGCTGATGCAGTACTGGGTGCCGGATGTGGATGTTACCGGCCTGCACGAGATGGTGGCCAACGCCCTGGTGCTGCCGGGCGAAAAGAAGCGCGAAACCGATTTGCGCGGGGAACCGCTGGAAGGCATGGAGGGCGATTCGGATGAATGACAAGGGTAAAATCGTCGCTGGGCTGGTCATCTTTCTGGTCATGGTGACCTTCCCCTTCTGGTACAACCTGGGCAAGGCCGCTCCCGCGCCCGAAGTGGTGCTCACCGATACGGCCAAAGCCGCCGGGGCCTGTGTTCTGCCCAAGGCCGATATCAGGACCGAACACATGCAACTGCTGGACGTATGGCGTGATACGGTGGTGCGCGAAGGGCAGCGGATCTATATCAATGCAGAGGGCAAGAAGTTCGAGATGAGCCTTTCCAACACCTGCCTGAACTGCCACAGCAACAAAAAGGAGTTCTGCGACCGCTGCCACACCTACGCCTCGGTGGACCCCTACTGCTACGATTGCCATATCGAAGATCCGAAGGAGAGTGACCAATGAAACCCAGCCGAAGAGATTTTCTCAAGATCGCGGGGGCCTCGGCGGCGGTGGGACTCGGGGCCGGGCCGGTGATCGAGGCCTTGGCCTCCGGCGGCCACGATGCCGCGCCCAAAGCGCAAGTTGAAAAAGGCCCCGATGCCTTGACGGCCACCCACTGGGCCATGGTGGTGGACACCCGCAAGATCGAATCGGCCGAACAGCTCGAGGCCATGGTGGAAGCCTGCCACAAGGCGCACAACGTCCCCCTGTTGAAGGAAAAGCGCCACGAGATCAAGTGGATCTGGGCCACACGCTATCACAACGCCTTTCCTCTTCAGCCCAGCGAGCACCTCAGCGAGCACCTGCACCACATTCCTCTGCCGGTAATGTGCAACCACTGCGAGAATCCGTCCTGCGTGCGTGCCTGCCCGACCAAGGCGACCTTCAAGCGCCAATCGGACGGGATCGTGATGATGGACTTTCACCGCTGCATCGGCTGCCGTTTCTGTATGGCGGCCTGCCCTTACGGCTCGCGCAGCTTCAATTTCCGTGATCCGCGGCCCTTTATCGCGGAAACCAACAAGAAGTTTCCCACCCGCACGCGGGGCGTCGTGGAAAAATGCAACTTCTGCGCCGAGCGCCTGGCCGTGGGCCAACTGCCGGCCTGCGTGGAGGTTTCGGAAGGGATCCTGACCTTCGGTGATCTGAATGATCCGGATTCCGAGGTCAGCCAACTGCTGAAGGAAAACTACAGCATCCGGCGCAAACCGAACCTGGGGACGGGTCCCTCGGTCTACTACATCGTGTGAGGTGGCCATGCTAGAACTTGCGCTCAAAGGAACAAAAAAATACTGGGGACTGCTCGTCGTGCTGGCGGCCATCGCCGGCGTCGGCGCTCTCACCTACCTCTACCAGTTCCGCTTCGGCCTCGGCATCACCGGACTGAGCCGGGATGTCTCCTGGGGGTTTTACATCGCCCAGTTCACCTTTCTGGTCGGGGTGGCCGCCGGGGGGGTAATGGTGGTGCTGCCCTATTACCTGCACGACTACAAGGCCTTCGGCCGTATCACGATCCTGGGTGAATTTCTGGCCGTGGCGGCCCTGGTCATGTGCCTCTTGTTCATCCTGGTTGACCTGGGCCAGCCGATCCGCATGCTCAATGTGATTTTCTATCCCACGCCCAATTCCATGCTCTTTTACGACATGATCGTGCTCAACGGGTACCTGTTTCTCAACATCGTGGTGGGTTGGAACGTGCTGGAGGCCGAGCGCAACGGCACCCATTACCAGTCATGGCTAAAGCCCTTGATTTATCTTTCGATTCCCTGGGCGATCTCCATTCACACGGTCACGGCCTACCTTTACTGCGGCCTGCCGGGCCGCGGGTTCTGGCTTACGGCCATCCTGGCGCCGCGCTTTCTGGCTTCGGCCTTCGCCGCCGGGCCGGCCCTGTTGATCGTGCTGTGCCTCATCGTGCGCCGCTTTACGAAATTCGATCCGGGTCGCGAGCAGATCCAGTCCCTGGCCAAGATCGCTACCTACGCCATCATCGCCAACGTCTTTTTCTTCCTGTGCGAGGTCTTCGTTGCCGGATACAGCCAGATTCCCGAGCACACCGACCATCTCAAGTACCTCTTCTTCGGCCTCCACGGCCACGGCATCCTGGTGCCCTGGATGTGGCTCAGTATGGCGCTGATGCTCGGCGCCATCATCCTGTTGATCGTGCCGGCTTCGCGTCGCCACGAAGGGGTTCTGGCCGTTTCCTGCGCCATGGTCTTCATCGGGGCCTGGATCGACAAGGGGCTGGGGTTGATTTCAGGCGGCTTCGTGCCCAATCCGCTGCACGAGGTCAACGAGTATGTGCCTACCGCTCCGGAAGTGATGATCACCCTGGGGGTCTGGGCCACCGGTTTTCTCATCCTGACCATCCTTTACAAGATCGCCACCTCGGTCAAGGAAGAGAGCGCCGGCGTTTTGCGCACCCGCGTCATCGAAGGCTGACTTTCATTCATGCCCAAAAGGGGTATCCGCTGCTAGGCGGATACCCCTTTTTATTGGATCATCCATTTGTAACGGTGCTGGCGGTGCTTTATCCGATATTGTGAAACGGGTTGACATGGTCGCTTTGCTCGAAATCGCTGGGCGCATCGAGCACCACTTTCCCGACACCTTCGACGCCCTGGGCCAGCTTTTTGATTTCCTGGGCGATCTCCTTTGAAAAAGTCGGTGCATCCCCCGTGTTGCGGATATAGATGGTGCCGTCATTGGCGCAGACGCCGATCCTCGGGGTGAGACTGCAGACGGTGGCCTGCACCCGCGTGGCCAGCGCCAGATCGCCGATGATTTTCAGCGACTGGGGGGTGGATTGAAATGCCGGTCTGGCCACCGCATCCAGGATGAGATCCACCGCATCGTCCACCGTCAGGCTTTTGATTTTCAACACAAGGTCGTAAAGCCGGCTGTCCCAGGTGTCGGTGCCGTAAACCTGGATTCCCCACTTGCGCCGTTCCTCGTCGTCCTTGGTCAGGATGTAGCGGGCTTTTTCAGCGGAGATGTTCTCGCGGTTGACCTCGTCTGCCACCCGGTCTTTCATGTCGGCGATGATGCGCACCTTGAGCACATGGGGAATCTCCTGCAGAAAGTAATGCCCGGCCAGTCCGTGGTAGACGATGTTGTCGTTTTTGGCATGCTGCAGCAGGGCCGAACGCAGGTGGCTGACGTAGCGCTCCTTGCCGTAGCGGAAGCGCTCCAAAACTGTCGGCGCGTCGTGCAAGGCGCGGATAAGCTTGATTTCCGGGATGTTGAATTCATCCGATGCCTCGATCAAAATTTCCCTGGAGATGCATTCGTATCCCAGCCGGCTGGCCACCTTTTCGGCGACCACCTTTCCTTTCTGATATGAGCCTCTTGAAATGGTGACGATGGCCATAGGTCGCTCCTTTGCGAATTGACTTGAACGGTGCGGTATTTTTCAAAGTTGATGCATCCTAAACGATACACCCTGATGTTGCCGGGGTCCAGACCTGTTGCCGTACAGACAGGCAGCAAAAAAAGGGAAGGCCCACCGGCCTTCCCTTTTTGTAAGCATGCCGTGCACCGGCAAAAATCGTCATAATGGTCTGATACGGTTCAGGTTGCCGCCCGCTTGGGCGCGACCCCGGGGCGTCGCTGCAACAACACGGCGACGATAAAGGCCACGAAGCCGATGACGTCAACCAGATCGTTGGGCCACAGCAACCCGGCGGTGGCAATCCAGAGCAGACCGGTTTCAAGCCAGGTGGTGTGCCGGAGCAGGTAACGTTCGATGGCCGCAGCGAAGGCCACCAGGCCCAGGGCCGTGGTCACCATGGTGACGATGACCTCCCAGTGCATCAGTTCATAACCGGGACCGATGCCCAGCATGGGCCGGTAGGCCATTACCAGCGGGATGATGTAAAGTCCCTTGGCCAGCTTCCAGGAGGTAAAGGCCGTGCGCATGGGGTTTGCGCCGGCGATGCCGGCCCCGGCAAAGCTGGCCAGGCTTACCGGCGGGGTGACGTTGGCGTCCTGGGAGTACCAGAAGACGATCATGTGGGCCGTCATCAGGGGTACGCCCATGTCGAGCAGGGCCGGACCGGCCAGGGTCGCCAGGACGATGTAGCTGGCGGTCACCGGCAATCCCATCCCCAGAACGAGGGAGGCCATGCCGATGAGCAGAATGGCCAGGGCCTTGATGCCGTAGCTCAGATCGAGGACCAGGCTGGAAAATTTGAGGCCCATTCCGGTCAGGGTGACCATGCCGACGATAATCCCGGCCGCAGCGCAGGCCACAGAGACCATGATGGCACTCTGGGCACCCTTGTTCAGGGCGTCGAGCAGGGAACGGAACTCCCTGCCCACGAAGCGGCCCAGGGTTTCGACTTGACCTTCGCCGGGGGGACCGGACCCGCCGCCCTGGCGCTGGCGGCTCCAGGCAACGGCGTTGGCGGTCCAACTGGCCAGGACGGTGCTGATCACCGCCACGAAACCGGCCATCATGGGAGAGTAGTTCGACAGCAGCACGTAGAGCAGGATGGCCACCGGGACGAGAAAATGCAGGCCCTTGCGGATCACCGCCATCACGCGCGGCAGGCTTTCCTTGGGCTGGCCCAGCAGGCCGTATTTCTGGGCTTCGAGGTGGACGAAGATCAGTACCGTCATGTAGTACATGATGGCCGGCACCAGGGCCACCTTGATGATGGTCAGGTAGCTGGTGTTGGTGAACTCGGCCATCAGAAAGGCCCCAGCCCCCATGATGGGCGGCATCAACTGGCCGCCGGTGGAGGCGGCCGCCTCGATGGCCCCGGCGACGTGGGGCCGATAGCCGACTCTTTTCATCATCGGGATGGTAAAAGCACCGGTGGCGGCGACGTTGCCCACCGCCGAACCGGATATCGAACCGAGAAAGCCCGAGGCCACCACCGAGGTCTTGGCCGGCCCGCCGGAGAAGCGACCGGTGAGGGCGTGGGCCATGTCGATGAAAAAATTGCCGCCTCCAGTACTTTCCAGAAAGGCGCCGAAGAGCACGAAAACGAAAACGAAAGTGGCCGCCACACCAAGGGGCAGGCCGAAGATCCCCTCGGTGGTGAGCCACAGCGTGGTGGCGATCCGTTCGACGCTGTAGCCCTTGTGGATAATGAGCTCGGGCATGTAGGGCCCGTACATGGCATACAGGATTCCGATGATGCAGATCGCCGACATAAAAAGACCGATTACCCGGCGGCAGGCCTCGAGCACCAGCAGGGTGCCCGCGATGCTGACCACCAGATCGCTCAACAGCCAGTCGCCCTGGCGCTCGAAGATAGCGGTCAGATTGACGCAGATGTAGACGGTGCAGGCGATGGAGGCGAGCACCAGGATCCAGTCGAGAACGATCCAGATGGAAAAGCGATCCTTGCGCGCACCGCTGAAGGCCGGTTTGAGCAGGAACGTCAGCGAGAGGATGGCGCCCAGGTGGATCGAACGCTGCACCAGGGCGGTCAGGGCGGCGATGCCGGCGGTATAGAGCTGGTAGAGGCTCAAGCTGATGGCGATAACGGCCACCACCTTGGCTGTCCAGGCGACCAGGGTTTGATTACGAAGGCTCGGCGCGCTGCCGGCGCGCCGGTTGACGTCAACCATCGCGAACTCCAGGAGTAGGGGTCTTGGGGTGAGGGAAAATCTGCCGCATGACTCGATAGAGCAGGCTCACCGGCCGGCCGGTGAAACGTACCGGCCGGTGGGGGGCCTGAAGCGACAGATTGGTTCGGGTGGTGCGCCACACGATGGTGTGGTCCACCCCGGGGCTACCGACCCGCAACACGAAGTCGCCGGTGGGCCGGTTCATCCCCACGATGGCCTCGTAGGGCCCTCGCCGGATCAGCCGGCCCACCCCCGGGGTGCGGCCCATGCCGGCACCGAGCTTCAGGTAGCGTTCCTCCTCGATATAAATGTTACCGCCGGTGTCCAGCCGGTGCACCTCCCAGATGGGGGCGTTTTCCACCGAATGGTAGTAGTGGAGGGTGAAGCGTTCACCTGCCTCAAGAGGCAGCACCAGCAAGGGGTCTCCTCCTGCCGTGGGGGTGACCCGCAGCTCCAGCCCGCCGGGAAGCAGGCCGCCGGCCGCCACCGCGACAAGAACCAGGCCGGCAACGATCCATGGCCATTTGCTACGACGGGAATTCATTCCGCGGCGGCTCGCCTGACATGGGCATCCATCCTGTTTTGGCCGGTTACGGAATCAGCTTGGCCGGCACCTCGATTCCTTTTTCCTTCAGGTACTTGATCGTTCCCAGGTGCAGCGCGATGGGCGCGTATTTGACCGCATTTTGAGGCGTCGTGTAGGCGGCCGAGGGGTGAATCTTCACCAGGTAGTCATTGTTCTCGAACAACGCCTTGGACAACTGGTAGACCAGATCCTCGGGCAGGGAGGCCTGGCAGATCATCACATTCCAGACCCCGATGGTCGGCACCGCGGCGTCCACCCCGTTATAGGTCCCGCCGGCCAGGTCGACCGCGGAATAGGTCTGGTTGGCAGCCAGAACCTTTTCCACCTGTGCCGGGGTCAGTGAGATGATGTGGATGTCATGGGTCGTGGCCAGGTCCATGATCGAACTGGTGGGCGGACCGACGGACCAGAAGCCCACGTCGATGGTGCCGTCGCGCAGGGCGTTGGCCGTCTCGGTGAACGACAGCCGGCTGTCTTTGTAAGAATCCAGCGCAATCCCCAGGGCCTTGATGGTGGTTTCGGCCATGAAGTTGGTGCCGCTTCCCGGGCTGCCGGAACTGATGTTGCGGCCCTTGATCTGTTCGATGTCGGTGATGCCGCTGCTTTTGAGGGTCACGATCTGGAGCAGGTTGGGGTACATGGTGGCCATGGCCAGGATATCATGCTTTTTACCGTTGAACTTGCCGGCGCCGGTCACACCGGCCACGGCCACATCGCCCATGACCAGGCCGACTACGGTCTCGCCCTTGTGGGCCAGTTTGACGTTTTCAACGCTGGCGCCGGTCACCTCTGCCACCGCCTTGACGTCGGGGACGAACTTGGACCAGATTTCGGCCACCCCCCCGCCATAGGGGTAGTAGACCCCGCCGGTGCCCCCGGTGCCGATGGAGATGAATTCGGTTTTGGCCACGCACGGTGCGTTCATTGCGAATACCAGAGCCATACCCACTGCCAGGATGATCAGCGTACGTTTCATTTTCCCAATCCCTCCTTTTTGTCAGTGTTAAGCCGTTTTTTATATGTGACGGACTCTCATTCCAATGGTTGAACGAGATTCAAAAACCGGGACTGAATCACAGTCGTCCCCTGCTTGTCAACTTAAACTGTTTGTGCTTGTTGGATTGCTTGAGGTCTATATAGCTATCACAGCATCCATCAAATGCCAATTGCTGTTCATTTATCAAACCGGATGCGAACCGCAACGGCCTGCCCGATGGGCCAGTGAAATGGCCCTGCCGGCGGGCCGTTTTCATCCGCGCTGGGCTATTTTTGCCGTACCGGGGATAATTGTGATTTCAAAGGATCACAGCCCTTCGATGGACCGGGGTGGGAAGGAGTTTCGGGGGGCTTGTTTTGCTTGCCATGACCCAGGCCGGCGATGCCGTCTTAGACCTTGTACCCGGGAGATTTCCGGGGAAATCGCTTTTGACGCTGGGCAGCCAAGACGCTGCCGTCCCGCTCTTGAACGCAAAGATCCTGTATCGTCGGGATTTTCGACTCGCAGGGAACGCCGGTCTGGCACAGGCCGCAGCCGTACCCTTCGAAACCGTAGTGGTGCTTTACGTAGGCTGTTGTCACGGTGCGGATATACGCCCGGCACTTGCGCTTGTCGTGGCCCCGGGGTGACAGTGCCCCGGCCGGGCAGCGCCGGATGCAGCGGCCGCAGACCCCGTGGCTGTAAAACAGGCAGTAATCCTTGTGCCCCTGGTAGGGCCGGGGGGTGGGCGGGATCTGCAACCGCGCGACGATCGAAGCGGTGCGCATGGCTTTCCCCCTGGCGGTGATCAACCCATCGCAAAGGCCGAAGGTTCCCAGGCCGCCGGCATGGGCCGCATGGCGTTCGGACCAGTTGGAAACGATGGTAAACCGCTTGGAGGACTGCCGGCCCCATTGGGCCAGCAGGGCGGGGGCCACGGCGGCCACCCCGGCCGCGGCCAGCACTTCGACCACATGGCGCCGCAGCTTGACGTTGAAATTTTCTCCATAAACGCGCGCCCTTGCCCAGGCTTCGGAAGGATAGGCGCGCCGGCGCCGGCTCGCTGCACGGGTGGCGGCCGTCTGGGGCAGGATCCAACTGATCACCGTCAGTTCGCCGGCCTCTGCCCGCTCTTGGGGAAAGGCGAGCCGGAAGGCCTCCCTAGGGGTCCAGTGGCCGGGGCCCACGTGCTCCTTGTAAGCGGTGTAAAGCGGGTCCTCCCCGCTGGAAAAACCGACCAGCGGCAGGTCGAAGGCTGGATCGCAGGAGCGGTTTTGCAGGCTGTTGGCAGCCGAGGCACAAAACTCCGTGATGACCGATTGCATCCACAATCCTCGATCTTTCGGCACCATTCGATCCCCTTTCATGATGCGCCGGCCTATTGCGCGGTGGGGGTGATTTGCTGGGTCGCTTGCTGGCTTGGTCCGGCCCTCCGCTTTGCCTCACGGGTCCAGTTCGAGGCCCAGTTCCGCGGCCAGGCGCCGTGCCTCGGCAAGGCTCGGGGCCGCTTCGAGCAGATGGATTCGCCCGCCGCCCCGGTTCAGGGCCGCCACCATGGCGTCGCCCTGGTCGGCTTGGATGGCGACCCGCTGCATTCCGGCTTCGGTTGCCGGATCCAGGGTGACGGCCACCTTGTCCCGGGCCAGGCGCTGAAAGATTTCTTCCCGGCCGACCAAGTCGTCGGCCGCGCTGCCGTAGACCGCGGCCGCCAGGATGCCGGGAACGTTGATCGCGCGCCGGGCGAACAGCTCCGGCGCCAGGGCGACGGCGACCCGCCGGATCGGGCCCCGGGCCAAGTGGTGGGCAAGGCGGGCGGTGTTGACCGGCGAGCCGACGGCCTGGCTGCTGCCGCCCACCACCACCGGAGCGAAAGGGTCCAAGATGGAACGGGCGCGCCGCGCCAGACGGTGCATGCGCGTGCGGGCCTCGACGAGCAGGGCCGCGTTCTCGGCGGCTTGCCGGCTGCGGTGGGCTTCGTCCACCAGGGCCTCGACCTCGTTGCAGGCCTGGAAAAAAGGGGCCATGTGCCGCATCACCTCCGGCACCACGGCACGGGCCGAGATCGGATGGACCGCGGCGGCCATGGCCATCATGACGTCCACCGGCACGGTAACCGGAATCGAGGTCGTGCCCGCCAGGCGGCTGGCGAGCCAGCCGATGAGCACCCCGCCGCCGATATGGGTGGCGCACAGGCCCGGGACCATGACCCGAGGCGTGCACGGAACACCGATGGTCGGCGACAGGGCAAGGACCACGGCGCGTTCCAGGGTGCGCGGGCCGCCGCCGTCAAGCTCGGTGAAAGCTGCCGCAGCCGCAGCGGCCCCGGCCCCGAACCCTTCCATGTTGCAGCCGGTGGTCGATTTCCCCTCACGAAAGAGGGTGCCGATCTTGAGCATTAGAGCCGCTGCGCGGGTCAGTGCGGCCCCATCGTCCACCTCTTCCATCATCGCCTGCAACAGGCCGGTGTAGGTGCAGGCGTCCCCGGTCCCGGCACAGGGCTGGAGGCCGATTTCGTGGTTGCCGACCTGGCTCGCCAGGGTGTAAGCGACGGCCTTGTCCAGCAGCCGGTGGCCCGTGAGCCCGGCGCCGCCGGCCAGGTCCGTGCCGACACTTCCCATCAGCCGGCTGCAGCCGCGGGTGCGGCCGATCTCGAGGGCTTCCAGGTTGCGGGCGAAGACTTTGATGATGGCATCGGCGGCTTGCTCGGCGGAAAGATCCCGGGCTGCCATGGCCTCGCCCATCGCCGCAGTGCCCACAGAGGTGCCGGCGGCCTCGGCAATATCGATCAACTCACCGAGGGTCAGGGCGCCTGCGGTGAAACCGGCGGCCGCCATCTGTTGCTGAACGCGAAGGTAGGGATTTTGCGCCATTTTCAGGCTTCCTGCCTTCCGGTCGTGGGGCTCTTTACCCCTCCGGCGGCCCCTAGCGGGGGGCTGAACACCACGATGAATCGCAGCGTCCCATCACCGCCCGAGGCGATGCGATGGGGCAAACCGGGGGGGATTTCGATTATGCTACCGGCCGGGCAGGAGCGTGCCGCAGCATCCCCGAGTTCGATGAGGGCCTCGCCTTCGAGAATGAACATGGCCTGGTGGTTTTGGTCGTGATGGTGGCGCTCGGCGCCGCCGCCGGCCGCCATCTGGCCGAGGATCATCTCATAACCGCCGGCCGGCGGGTGGTGAACCAGGCGCGCGTTTTGCGTTTTCCAGTGTCCGGCCGGTTCGTAGCGCTCCAGGCTGTCCAGGTGGTCGATGCGCCCTTCGGGTGTTCCGGTTTCCATCATTCTCCCCTTTTTCCGGCCCGGTGCAATTGAGGTAACGGCTCATGCCCCGGCGCGATTTTCCGTATCATCTCAAAAATCCTCGGCCGGTACATGGGTCACCGCCAGGGGCGCCTTTCCTGCCGAGACCGAGACGCGGCTGTTTTTCATCCAGCCGGCGTCGTCCTGGTCCGGGTGGTCGCTGCGCAAAAAACAGCCGCGGCTTTCGCGGCGGGCGAGGCTGGCCGCCAGGATGGCCTGGAGCACCCGGGCCATGCTCCCCAGATCGAAACGGACCCGCAGATCCCGGGCCGAGGCGCATGGCAGGGCTTCGATCTGTGGCGCAAGGCGGGAGAGGTCCGCCAAGCCGGCCTCGATCCCGGCCGCCTCGCGCACCACGCCGGCACAGCGCCATGCCAAATCCTGGATCCGGCGGTGCAGCTCCCGCGGCGGCAGAAAAGTGTCGCGGGTCTCCCCGATCCCGGTCGCTACCGCGGCGGGCACCGGGCTGCGCTGGCCGGCACCAGGGGTGTCCAGCGCCTCGCGGGCGGCGTGGCGGCCGGCCAGGCGGCCGAAGACCAGGCATTCTGACAGGGCGTTGCCGCCCTTGCGGCAGGCCCCGTGCAGCCCCCAGACCACCTCGCCGCAGGCAAAGAGGCCCCCAAGGTCGGTGGCGCCCGTCTCGTCGGTGCGCACCCCGCCCATGACGAAATGGGCTGCCGGCGAGATGGCCACCGGCCGGTGGCGGAAGTCGAAGCGGCGGTTTTTGAGCAGCACCAGCGGGTGGCGTTCCCAGTGGGGGGCGGCAACGGCGCGGTAGTCCATGAAGACCTCGCCTTTTTTGCACTCCTCGAAAAGCACGGCCGAGAGCCAGTCCCGCTGGTTGCGGATGGGGTCGTTGATGTCGTGGATAGCGTACTTGGCGGCCAGATCCTCGCCGGCGGCGTTGATGATGCGGCTTCCCTCGGGATGGGGAGAATTGAGCATCATCGCCGGCAGCCGGTCCTGGGCCATAACCACCGGGTAGTACTGGATGAACTCCATATCCCATAGCGCCAGCCCGGCTTCGAGGGCCAGGGCGTACCCCTGGCCGAGGGCCGATTTCTGGTTGTCGTTGCGAAGATACAGGGCCCCGGCCCCCCCCGCGGCCAGCACGACCGCCCCGGCGCGGAGGAAAAAGGGCGCTCCCTGGTTGTCGAAGCCATATACGCCCACAGCCCTCCCGCCGGCGGTCGCCACCTGCTGTACGCAGGCGCCGGCGCGAACCATGATTCCGGGCAACCCGCGCACGTGGGCTGCCACCCGCCGGGCCAGGGACGCGCCCGGAAACGGATCGGCGGGGCCGCCGACGATGAAGTAATGGTCTTTTTTCTCGGCCACATCGATGCCCAAACCGCGCAGCCAGCCGATTCCTGCATCAAGTTCGGCCGCGATGCACCGGGCCATCCAGGGGCGCCCAAGCCCCTTGCCGATGCGATGCGTGTCCGCCAGATAGGTTTCGGCCGGGTAGGCCGCCGTCGGTCCTGAGAAGACTCCGTTGGCCATCGCCGTGTTGGTGGCCAGGCCCAGGGTGGAGCGGTCCACGATCATCACCTGGGCCCCCTCGTTGCAGGCTGCCGCTGCGGCCGCCATCCCGGCCAGGCCGCCGCCGATGATGGCGACATCCACCGCATCACTTTTTGTCATGTTGTCCTCCAGCCAGATCACAGGTCGCATCGGTGAGCGGGCGTTTTTTCAGGTGCAGCCGCCGGATTTTCTCGGATGCCGATTTGGGCAGGGCGCCGACCACATCGATGTAGCGGGGCCGCATGAACCTGGGCAGCATGGCGGCCAGATGATCGGCCAGGGACTGCGGGTCCAGGGTGCCGTCTTCGCGTGGAACCACGAAGAGTCGAATCTCCTCGTAAAGGATCGCGTCCGCAACCCCGACGGCAGCGCTTTCAGCCACGGCCGCATGGGTGTTGGCGGCCCTTTCGATGGACTCGGGGGCGATGTTTTCCCCCCCGCGGCGGATGGCCTCCTTCTTGCGCCCATGAAAATAGTAATAGCCGTCGGACTCCATCCGTCCCAAGTCGCCAGTGTGGAACCACCAGTTGCGCGAGCAGGCGAAAGTCTCGGCCGGGTCGTTGTAATAACCGTCGAACATCAAAAATGGGGCCTGCGGCCGGATGACGATCTCGCCGACCTGTCCGGGGGGCAGGGGATGGTCCAGGTCATCCACGATGCGGACCTTGAAACCGGGACGGATCGTGCCGACGCTTCCGGAGCGTGCCTGCCCGGGACGGTTGAGGGTGTTCCAGGTGCCGGTTTCACTCATCCCGTAAAGCTCCAGAACCTCTACCCCGAAACGTTCCGAGAAAGCGTCGAAGACCTCTTTGGGCGCACCGCCGCCGAAGCATTTTTTTACCGTGTGGGTGCAGTCGGCATCCGCCGGCGGGCGGGTGAGCAGGATCGGCAGGACGGCGCCCACGTAGGTGAAGGCCGTTGCGCGACAGGCGGCGACCTGTGACCAGAAGGCGCTGGCGCTGAAGCGCGGGGCCAGGGCCATGGCGGCATCGGCCGCCAGGGCGGTCAGCACGCAGTAGACCTGGGGGTTGGCATGGTAGAGGGGAAGCGCGGTGAAGATCCGGTCCTCGGGAGTAATTTCCACAGCGGCGGCCAGGTCACGGGCCGCCTGCAGATAGGCCCGGTGGCTGTTGGCCACCAGTTTCGGCATGCCGGTGGTTCCCGAGGTGGATGTCAGGATCAGGGGTTGGGTGTCCACCACCTGCGGCGGGTCGATCAGTTCTGGCTCCAGCTGGGGGTAGATGGCGGCCAGGGCCTGGGGATCGGCTGCACGGTCCCAGGCCAGGACCTGCACCCAGGGCAACCGGGGCGCCACCGCCTCCCACTGTGGCCGGAAGCGTTCGGCCAGGATCAGAAAGCGGCTGTCGCTGCAGCCGAGCAGGTGCAATAGGGTTTCTCCCTGCAACTCGGTGTTGATGGCGACGGTGACGGCGCCCAGCTTGGCCAGGGCGAACCAGCATCCGAGATAATCGGGCCCGTTGGGCAGCATCAGGGCCACATGCATGCCCGGGCCCACGCCCCGGGCCTGCAGGGCATTGGCGATGCGGTTGGCGGCGATTTCAAGATCCTGGTAGGTCAGGCGCTGTTGTTGGTAAAACAGGGCTGTTCGATCTGCGTGGCTGCGGGCCTTGCCGGCCAGCAATGCTCCGATGGTATCCATTTCAGAATCCGACAAGCTCACGGGCGATGGTGTTTTTCATCACCTCCAGGGTGCCGCCGGCGATGGCCAGGGCCTTGACATCCCGCAGGTAAAGATCGAAGAGGCTGTCGCGCAGGCATCCGTACCGGCCGGTGAGCTGCAGCGCGGCGCCGACCACCTCCTGGGCGGTTTCGACGCACAGCAGCTTGGCCTGGGATGAGAGCAGGCCGCTCTTGCCGCTCTGATCGGTGGTCCGGGCGGCATAGTCGCGCAACAGGCGGGCGGCCGTCAATCGGGTGCTGATTTCCGCTATCTTCCAGCGCTGGCCCTGGAATCCGGCCACCGGCTGGCCGCCGATGCGCCGTTGGCGGCAGTATTCCAGGGCTTTGGCGAAGGCCGCCGAGGCGATTCCCAGGGCTGCGCTGGCGTTGCCCAGGCGGCTGAAATTAAAGGCCGACAGAAACACGCCCAACCCCTGGCCCGCAGGCCCCAGGACATGGCCGGCACGGATGGGGCACTCATCAAAGGCGAGGTTGTACAGCGGAGAGCTGCGAAGGCCGAGCGGATCGAGCCGCCCGGTAATCGTAAACCCGTCGGTGGGCTGCTCCAAAATGACCATGGTAAAACCTTCGCCGTGGCGTGCCAGGACACCCAGAAGATTTGCCTCGGCGGCATCGTTGATGAAGACTTTCTCGCCATCGAGGCGCCATCCGCCCTTGGCCTCCAGCAGGCGGGTTCGCATCCGGCGAAAACTCGATCCGACCTCGGCCTCGGTGATCGCCATGGCCCCGACGGCCTCGCCCCGCGACAGCGGCGCCAAGTAGCGCTCCTGTTGGGCAGGGGTGCCGAACTCCACCAGCATCTCCATCAGTTGGAAGTGGCCGTTGTGAATCATGCCGGCACCGGCCTTGGCCAGTTCTTCGCTGACGATGCAAAATCCTGGCACGCCAAGGCCGGCGCCGCCGAACTGCGGTTTCAGGTGGGCGCGGAAAAATCCTTCTGCTCCGGTTTGACGAAACACTTTGAAGGGGAAGGTGGATGTTGACTCGTGGTCCAAAATGGCGGGAAACGCCTGGGCATTGACAAAATCCCGGAGCCTTTGCCGCAGTTCGGCCAGGTGCGGTGTGGCGTTGATGTTGTCCTGGTGGTCGGTGTGCATGTCGGGCGGCTTTGAAATCTCGATTTTTAGTTAGTTGTTTCCACCGCTTGGGGCATCTCGAAAGAAACCGCCCGGCCGCGCTGCATGAGCCAGGTGCGGGTAAAGAGGTCGTCGGCCTGTCTGAGAATCAACGCCTCGACGGTTTGCGGCGTGATCTTCGAATAGTTGGGCGAATGGGCACCGATGGCGTGCACCACCGCCACCGGCAGGCCGGCCGCCATGGCCAGATGGACACCGGTGGCCACGTGGCCGAGCCGCCGGCCAAGATCGGTGGGCCGTCCATCGGCGGCATGAAAAAGGCGAATCTTGTCCACATCGTGGAGCACGGCGGCGGCGATCAGGATATCCCGGTCTATGCGCAGCGACTGGGAAGACTGGAGGGCGCCGGCCATGGCCAGGGCGCATTCCACCACGCCGTTGGTATGGTCCACATTGGAGATGCCCAGGGACTCGCGTGCCGGCTCCCACTGGCTGACGGACTCAAGGTGCGGCCAGTCAGAGGCTTCCCATGCCTTGAGCCAGGCGCCGCAAACCTGCTCGCGCAACTTGCTGCCAGCGATTTCGCGCAGGCGGGGAAAAGCGTTCATCACGGCCTGGGTGGTCTTTTCCATCCTCGTATCCTTTTGCCTTTGCGGGCCTGCTTCCCGGGCGCCGGCGCAAGCCCGCAAGGCCTGATGGGCTCAGGCGGTTGGAACCTCGGCGGTCCGCCGTTTATTGGAATACTTCATGGCTAGGTAGATGGCGATGAATACCAGGGAGCCGGCGATGCTCAGCGAGCGGCTGGGCCAGAAGATACTCACCGTGACCCCGGCCAGGATAAGCCGCAGCAGCAGGTTCAGCCGCCGCACGAGAAAACCGTCCAGGGCTCCCACACCGGCGGCCAGGCCGATGAGTCCGGTGACAGCGACCCCGAGGGCGGGCAGGGTTCCCTTGGTGAAGAGGATCTCCGGTTGGTAAGCAAAGAGCAGGGGGATAAGGTAGAGCCCCTTGGAGAGCTTCCAGGCCTGGATCCCGGTGCGCATGGGGTTGGCACCGGCGATGCCGGCCGCCGCGTAGCCGGCCAGGCAGACCGGCGGGGTCACGTTGGCGTCCTGGCTGTACCAGAAGATGATCAGGTGGCCGGCCAGAAGGGGAACCCCGAGTTCGAGCAGGGCTGGGGCCGCCAGCACGGCCAGCATGATGTAAGAGGCGGTCACCGGAAGACCCATGCCGAGCACCAGCGAGGCGAGCAGGATCAGGATCAGGGCCAGCAGCAGGTTCGATCCGGCCACCGACAGGACCATGCCCGAGAATTTCAGCCCCAGTCCGGTAAGCCCCACCACGCCGACGATGAGGCCGGCCGCAGCGCAGGCCGCCGAGATGCTCACCGCCATCTTGGCGGCCATCTCCATGGTTTCCAGCAGTTTGAGAAAGCTCATGCGGGTTTCGCGCCGGATGAAGCTCATCAGGTAGACCAGGAGGGTGGAGATGCTGGCTGAGATGGTCGGGGAAAAACCGCTGACCAGCAGACCGATGAGCAGCGCCAGGGGGACGAGGCAGATGTAGCCCTTCTTGAGGGTCGCTTTAAAACTGGGAAGCTGATCCTTGGGCAGTCCGCGCAGCCCCATGGCCAGGGCCGCGTTATGGGCGAAGATCCAGACCGTGGCGTAGTAGAGGATGGCCGGGATGATCGAGAGCATCATGATCTTCAGATACGGGATGCCGGTATATTCGGCCATGATGAAGACCCCGGCGCCCATCAGCGGGGGCATGATCTGGCCTCCGGTGGAGGCCGCGGCCTCGATGCCGCCGGCGACATCAGGCCGGTAGCCGACGCTTTTCATCAAAGGAATGGTGATCGAGCCGGTGGTCACCGTGTTGGCGATGGCGCTGCCGGAGACCGAGCCCATCAGGCCCGAGGCGAGCACGGCGGTCTTGGCCGGTCCGCCGACGTACTGGCCGGTGAGGGCGTAGGCCAGATCGATGAAAAAATCGGTGGCGCCGGTGTTTTGCAAAAAGGCGCCGAAAAGCACGAAAAGGAACACGTAGGTCGCCATGACGCCGATGGGAATGCCGTAGATCCCCTCCAGGGTGCAGTACATCTGGCTGATCATGCGCTCGATGCTGAACCCCCGGTGGGCCATGAAATCAGGCATGTACGGGCCGAAGTAGGCATAGGCCAGCGACAGTACGGCGATGATGGTCAGGGTGTTGCCGATGGTGCGGCGGGTGATCTCCAGGGTTAGCAGAACCATGATCCCGCCGAGCACCTTGTCCCAGATGGTCAGGTTGCCCAAGTGCTCATTCAGGTCGGGGTAGATGATGATGATGTAAAGCCCCGTGACGATGGACAGCGCGGCCAGCAGCATGTCGAACCCTCTTGCCGCCGAGCGCACGGCCCTGGAGCGTGCCGGCAACTTCGTCATGACCGGATAGGTCAGAAAGATCAGCACCATGGCGAAGATCAGATGACCGCTGCGGACCGTGATGGTCGACATCAGACCGAAGGTGCTGAAGTAGATATGAAACAGCGCCGCCCCGGTCCCGACCAGCAGGGTTAGTTTCTGGAAGAGGTCTCGTGGCGTTTGGGGGCGTTGAGGCATGGTCCTTTTCTCCTGCAATGATTCCGATTAAGACGCCTCGGCCGGCCGGGTTTCCACCCGGATGCGGTGGCCGCGTGGCGCGACCTCCGGCAGATTCACGGCAGTATTGGCGAAGATCAGCCACATGTCGTTGAAATAACTGACGCGCATGATCAGATCGTCGACCTTCAGGTGCAGGCCGGGAAAGGTAACGGCGTCGTCGTGGGCGATGCAGTTCTGCCCCGGTGCACATTCCGGCAGGCCATAGCCCGAAGCGCGCACCGTGGTTTCCACCAGGTAGATCGAACCGTCTGCCGCGATCTCGTACACCTCATCCACCAGCGATTTTTCCACCGAGTGGCGGTAGATCAGCGTAAAGCGGCTGCCTGCTGCCAGGCGCTGGTGAAACACCGTGCGTCCGGCGGTGGTGTCGTTCAACTGCAGTTCGACTTGGGCCGCCGCGGCCGGAGACGCCAGCAGGGCACAGAGCGTCAGCATCAGGGTGAAGATACGCATTCAGACCTCTTCCGCCCGCCGGCCGGACGCCGGCGGACTGGGAGCAGGTTGGGGTTCAACCGGTGGTATTGCGGTTTATTTCAACATCCCGATTTCCTTGTAATAACGCGCTGCACCGGGGTGCAGGGGGGCCAGTTTGCCCACCGAAGGATCGAAGCGCCACAGACCGAAGGCTTTGTGGGTGTTCTTGGCGAGCTTGTCTATGTTCTGATGCACGGCCTTGACGATTTCGTAGGCGGCCTGCTCCGGTACATCCTTGTTGATGGCCATGGGGCCGGGGGTGGTGAAGGTATGCACGTCCTCGGTCTGGCCCGGATAGGTGTTGGCCGGGATTACTTTCGGTGGGCAGAAGGGATACTTTTCTTCCAGGGCCTCCAGGTCCTCCTTGGAGAAGTTCAGGATCCGGACTTTGCGCAGGGTCGCCACGTCCGTGACGGCCGAGTTGGGGAACCCGGCCATGACCAGGGCGACGTCCACGCGGCCGTCCTTGAGGGCTTCGACGCCTTCACGGAAAGAAAGGTAGGCCGGTGTGATATCTTCATACTTCACGCCGAAGAAAGCCAGCTCGAGCTGGGAGGTGACCTCGGTGGCGCTGGCAGGCGCCCCGACCACCACCTTCTTCCCCTTGAAATCGCGGGGGCTATGGATGTCGCTGTCGGCCGGCACGATCCAATGGCGGTCGCTGCCGTGAATCCACCACAGGGTGCGCAGGTTGGGCAGCTTGTCGGTGAGTTTCTGGCCTACGATGGAGATCCAGGCCACCAGGCCCATGTCGGCATCGCCCGAGTTGACCAGCTTGGCGTTTTCCACCGAGGCGGCGGTCACTTCGGCCGTGGCGCTTTTGACCGATGGGCATTCCTTGGTGATCAGGTCGGCCACCGCTCCGCCGGTGGGAAAATAGGTGCCTCCCGTGCCGCCGGTACCGATGGAGATGAACACCGGTTTAGCCGAGGCAGGTTGAACGCCGGCAAATACGATTGCAAGGGCCAGCAACACCACTGACGCGATTACGGCTTGTCTTTTCATTTTCGGCCTCCTGATCTTTTAGAATGTTTAATGATTCGGGCGCAAACTTGGTAAATTGGGCTTCGCACCCCGGCGGACTGCCAAACAGCATCTAATGGCAGATGAAGAAATTAAATAGCATTCATCTGGAGGAAAATAAAATTCCCTGCCTTTGGGGCAGGGATTTTGGTTTAACGATTCGCTTTGCGATAGCCCAGGGCGTCGGTGGCGATGACCATCTTGCAGATGTTGGCCGATCCTTCCAGCAGCTGGTAGAGTTTGGCGTCGCGCAGCAGCCGTTCCACCGGGTATTCACTCGAGTAGCCGTAGGCGCCGTGAATGCGCAGGGCACAGTCGGCCACGCGGCTGGCCACATCGCAGGCATAGTATTTGGCGATGACCGTCTCGCGGGTGTTGTTGAGAATACCGGCGTCCTTTTGCATGGCGGACTGGTAGACCAGCAGCCGGGCCGCCTCGGTCTCGGCGATCATGCGCGCCAGCTCCTCCTGGACCATCTGAAACTGGCCCACCGGCTGGCCGAACTGCTCGCGCGTCTTGGCATAGCGGACCGACTCTTCGATTAGCGCCTGGCTGACGCCTAGGGCTCCGGCCGATGCGGAAAGACGCGTGTTGTTGAGCCCGGAG
This sequence comes from Desulfobacterales bacterium, assembly GCA_963668645.2. GTDB lineage: Bacteria > Desulfobacterota > Desulfobacteria > Desulfobacterales > UBA2174 > UBA2174. The sequence continues at coordinate 166,400 of CAXXWC010000006.1, read as the reverse complement.
ACGACGAACTTGAAGCCCTGGTTCTCCACCCCGCCAAGCAGGTTTTCCGCCGGCACCTCGACGTTGTCGAAAAAGAGCTCCCCGGTGGGGCAGGCCCGCCACCCGAGCTTTTCGGCGGTGGCGCCGGCCTTGACGCCCGGTGAGTGCATGTCGACGATGAAGGCCGACATCCCCTTGTAGCGTTTTGACGGGTCGGTATAGGCGTATACGAGGCCCACATCGGCGACCTGGGCGTAGGTGATCCAGTTCTTCGAGCCGTTGAGTATATAGATGTCACCGCGTTTTTCGGCCACGGTCTTCACGCCGCCGACGTCCGAACCGGCGTCGGCCTCGGTGATGCAGATGCACCCGAGGGTTTCGGCCTTTACCAGCGGCTCGATATAGCGGCGTTTCTGGGGGTCGGTGCCGAATTGGTATATCTCCCTGGCCGTGCCCATGGTCTGCATGTTGAAGGCGGCGCGCAGCGACCCGCTGACCTTGGAGATTTCTTCGGTGAGCACCGTGTGGGCCAGAAAGCCCATTTCATTGCCGCCGTAGGCCTCTGGAATCGGACAGCCGAAAAAGTCGAGTTCGGCCATTTTGAGGACCAGGTCTTTTTGAAAAGTGTGGTTCTTTTCGTCTTCGGCCACCCTCGGCAGGACCTCCTTGCGGGCAAATTCACGGGCGACTTTCTGGATGGCCTGGATTTCTTTACTCAGTTCGATCATCAGTTGTCCCTTTCATTAGATTCGGCAAGGCCGTTTTCACAGGGGAATGTTGCCATGCTTGCGAAACGGCCGTACTTCGTTTTTGTCTTCCAGCAGGGCCAGCGAGCGGATCAACGTCGGCCGTGTGGTGCGCGGCTCGATGATATCGTTGATGTGGCGCAAAGAGGCGGCCCGATAGGGTTGGACGAATTTGTCGTAATACTCCTGGGTCAGGCGTGACGACGTTTCAGCGGGGTTTTCCGATGCGGCGATCTGCTTGCGGAAGATGATGCTGGCGGCCGTATCGGGCCCCACGCTGGAGATTTCGGCCGTCGGCCAGGCATAGACCAAATCGGCACCGATGTACTGGCTGCCCATGGCGATATAGGCCCCGGCATAGGCTTTTCTGACGATGACGGTCACCTTGGGTACGGTGGCCTCGGCATAGGCGTGCAGCAGCTTGGCGCCGTTGTAGATGATGCCGGCTTCTTCCATTTTTTTGCCGATCTTGTAGGCCGGCGAATCCTGGAATGTGACCACTGGAAGGTTGAAGGCATCGCAAAAGCGAACGAAGCGGGCCGCCTTTTCCGCGGCATCGATGTCAATCAAACCGCCCAGGTGATTGGGCTGGTTGGCGACCACACCGACGCTGCGCCCGGCCAGCCGCGCAAAACCGATGATCATGTTGCGTGCGTGTTTGGCTTTAAGCTCCTGAAAGCTGCCCTGGTCGACGACCGGCAAAATCACCCGGTGCATGTCGAAAGGTTTGTTGGCCGCTTCGGGGACCACGGTGTCGAGCTCAGCGGCGCAGCGTTCCGGATCGTCATCGGCCGGCACCGGCGGCGCACCTTCCCGGCAGTTGAGCGGCAGATAATCGAGCAGGCGGCGCGTTTGGCCGAAAAGTTCGTCTTCGGTCTGGCTCAGGATGTCCACCAGCCCGTTGTTACGGGCGTGCATCCGGGCCCCGCCCAGTTCATCGTCGCTGATGGTCACCCCGGTCTGGGCTTTAACGAAAGCCGGACCGGCGATGTAGATGGCGCTTTCGCGGGTCATGAGGATAAAATCGGTCAGTCCAGGTGAATAGGCCTGCCCGCCGGCCACCACCCCGAGAATGATCGAGATTTGGGGCACGACGCCCGAATAGATGCTGTTGCGGCGGAAAAGCTGGCCGAACATCTCCATCGGACCCAGCGTTTCGTGCAACCGCAGGCCGCCCGAATGGCAGATGCCGATGATCGGAATGCCGGAAGTGGCGGCGGTGTCCATCAGGGCGCAGATCTTACGGCCGCTCATTTCGCCGTAGGAGCCGCCCAGGGCCGCAAAATCCTGGGCATAGACCGCCACCTTGCGTCCGTTGATGCAGCCAAAACCCGTGATGACGCCTTCGGCGGGGATCTGGCGCTGATCCATGCCGAATTCTTTGTAATGGTGGGTGGCCAGCATATCGATTTCAAAAAAAGAGTCCGGGTCCAGCAGTTTGGCGATGCGCTCGCGCGCCGGGTACATGCCCTTGCTGTAAAACAACTTTTCCTTGGTTTCCGGGCGGATCGCATCGACGATACGCGCCTTTCGCTCCTTGAGTTGGCTAATCCGGTCCAAATTCTTCCCCCTTGTCCTAAGTTGCGCTATTCGGCGCTCGGCTGTTATTCGGTTTTGTCCGGCGGCGGCATCAGGAACACCGGCATGCGGCTTTGGCGCAGCACCGCCTTGAGGACATTGCCGGCCATGACATCGGTCAGGCCGCCCCGCCGGTGGTATCCCATGACGATCACATCACAACCGGTTTCCTCGGCTGTTCGCACGATGGTCTCGGCCACGGGGCCCTGGACGGCGATGATGTCGTTTTCGAGAATCTTGATCTCCGGATGCTCGGTTTGCATGAAGTCGCAAAAGTGGCCCACGGCCGAGCGGATCCTGTCGGCCTCGGTCTTTTTACCGATCAGAATGCTGCGTGCCTGCTGGGTGTCGGCCTCGCGCAAAGCCAGCCAGCGCTCCTCGCCAATCAGGTTGGCAACCATGTTCATGTAGGTTTCTTTTTTCGGCGTTTCCTGCATCACGTGCAAAATCACCAATCCGGCGCAGTGGCGGGCGGCGAGGTTGGCCACGTAGGGAAACATGTGCCGCGCCTTGGCCGACAGATCGGTGGCGAAAAGGATGCGTTGAATCGGAGCGTCCATGGAGTCGGGTATCCTTGTCAGAGGTCAGTGGCGGTCAGACAATGCCGTTTTTTTGCATTTCGGTGCGTTCGTCTTCTGTATAGCCGCACCATGCCAGGATCTCTTCGGTGTGTTCGCCCATACGCGGCGGGCGGCGCACGTCAACCTCGAAACCGGAGAATTTCACCGGGTTGTTGAACATCTTGATCGGACCGAGGCCCGGGTAGTCGATGTCGACGATGGTCTTGCGGTGTTTGAGCTGCGGGTGCTCGAGCACGTCGCCGATGGAGTTGACCGCACCGCAGGGGACCCCCTCGGCCAGCAGAATCTGCACCCACTCGTCGCGCGTCTTTTCCAGCAGGCGCGCTTCGATCAACGGTGTCAACGCCTCGCGGTTTTCGAGGCGTTCCTTGTTGGTCTTAAAGCGCGGGTCGTCGCGCAGGTGCATCAGGCCGGTCGCTATGCAAAAGGCCTTCCAGTGCGGTTCGGTCAGCACGCAGACGTTGACCCAGGAGTCGTCCGCCGTTTTGTACGGTTCATAGGGCGTGGCCAGAAAGTACTTCGACCCCATGCGCAGCTCGCGGTCGGTCATGCCGGTTACGTGATGCATGTTGAGCAGATTGAGCATCATGGAGACCGAGCAGTCGAACAGCGATACATCCAGGTCCATGCCCAGGCCGGTCTGCTGGCGCTGGAAGAGGGCGGCGAGAATGGCGTAGGCGCCGTAAAGCGAAGACAGATAGTCGGTGATCGGTACGTTCACCTTGCAGGGATTGTCCGCGGTGCCTGTGTAGCTGATGATGCCCGACTCGCCCTGGAGGACCTGGTCGAAGGCCGGCCGGTCCCGATAGGGGCCGTTCTGGCCGAAACCGGAGACATGGCAGTAGACGATGCCCGGATTCCTGGCGCTCACCTGTTCGTAGCCGACGCCGAGCCGGTTGACGACCCCGGCCACGAAGTTTTCCACCACCACGTCAGCCTTTTCCACGAGACGGAAAAAGACTTCGCGACCCGCTTCGGTCTTCAGGTCAAGGGTCATCGATTTTTTGCCGCGGTTGCCGATGGCGAAATAGTAGCCCAGGTCGCCTTGGATCGGCACCCACTGGCGTGTGAAGTCGCCGCCTCCGGCCCGTTCGATGTGGATTACCTCGGCACCCAGGTCGCCAAGCAGCGTCGCCGCGAAAGGGCCCGCCAGAGCGATGGTCAGATCGATCACGGTAATCCCGGCCAGAGGTCCTTTTGCCTGTGTCATAATCGTTTTCTCCTTGTTGTTTATCTTAAACCGGTCCGGGCAACCGGGTTCAGCACCTGTTGAAAATCAATCCTACAGGGCGCTCATTGCGGTAACGTCGGCGACCGTTTCCAGGGCCAAAATCTGTTCGATGAGGGCCTGGGCTCCTGAGGCCGGCAGAGGCCTGCGGGCGTAGTCGTTGCACTTTTTGAATTTGGCGACGCACTCCTCGGTGGACATGGGCTGCTGCGGACTGCCTTTCATGCCATCGGCCTCGCGGACAATGGTACGGCCGTCCTTGAGGCGGATTTCCATACGGATCGGCACGAACGCTTTGGGGTCTTCCACGTCGCTGCGTTCGACCACCTCAATGCGTTTTGCCAATTCCAGGGCCGGTGATGAACAGACGGTGGCGTCCTCGAAATCACCGATAAAGATCTCCTTGTTGAGGATGCAGGTGGCCACCGTGTAAGGAATGGAAAACTGGGCACTGACCTGAGGACTGGGGCCAATGGCAAACGGCCGGCCGACGAAGTCCATCACCACCGGCGGGGCGAGCACCGAAATGAAGTCGACCTCCTCGGCAGCAAACGGCGTCTCGGCCAGGCAGGCCAGGATCGTGTCGATGGAGGCATGGGTGGCCCGGCAGCACGGATAGGGTTTCATGCTCAGGTTGATGCTTTCGAAGTCGCTGCCCAGGTTCTGCAGCAGCCGTTCGCGCGAGTAGTGGCCTTGCTGGTAGAGGTTGAAAAATCCGTACTTGCCCTCCAGCGGATGCTGGGGCCCGGTGACCCCCCGTTCGGCCAGCAGCGTCGAGAAGATACCGGCCCGGGCGCCGAAGGCGGGCTGCATCCTTTTGGAGAGTGCTCCTTCGATGAGACATTGGGTGTTGCCGGCCACCTGGCTGTAAACGATGCCCATGGCGTGGACGAGTTTTTCGGCGTTCAATCCGGCCAGCTTGCCGGCGGCGGCCGTGGACCCGAAGTAGGCCAGCGTCGAAGAGTGGATCCAGCCGCCCAGCGACGGTGCGGCCAGCCCCATACGGCAGGCCAGATCGACGCCCAGCACCACGGCCAGGATCAGATCCCGACCGTTGCTGTGGCGGCTTTCGGCCATGGCAAAGGCTGCCGGCAGCACGGAGGTGTTCGCGTGTACGATAGCCGCGTCGTGAGTATCGTCGAAATCCCGGGCATGGGCCATCACACCGTTGGCCAGGGCCGCAGCAGCAGCCGGCAGGCGCTGGGTGCCGCCAGCGCCCCAGAGCGTGCTTTCGGGTTTGCCGCCGTTGTCGATGACCTCGTCGAGCAACGGTTGTACCCCCGGGGCCGTAGATCCTGCCAAGGCCGTGCCGATGGTATCTATGATGAAAAGCTTGGCGCTTTCGACCACCGGCGTGGGAAGGTCCTCGAAACGGAGTTTGACGATGTTGTCGGTGATGGGAACGATGGCATCGATGACTGGGGTTTCAGGCGGCATGCGTTTTCTCCTGGAATCTTGGCTTGGTAAACATCTCAAACGGATTGCCGGTGCTTTTTGCTGATCATTTAATGAACTGACTGGGATTCATTGAGCACAATCCATGCCACTGGGTGAACAATGTTGGCGGCCAATGGAACCTGATGAAAATTAAAGAAAAATATTTTTCTGCCGGGCCGGTAAGGCCGGTTGGGCGGTGCAGACTGTCAGAAAATAATGTATATAAAAATCGACATGTATATAAAAGAATACACCAGGTGCTTCAGGCCGAGCGGTGGGATCGGTCCGATTCGGCCGGTTTTATGGCTGCCGCTTGACCACCAGGGCCACGGCCTCGCCGCCGCCGAGGCATAAAGTGGCCAGGCCGGTCTTTTTATCCTGGCGGATCATCTCGTGGAGCAGGGTCACCAGCACCCGGCACCCCGAGGCCCCGATGGGATGGCCCAGCGAGACGGCCCCGCCGTTGACGTTGACCCGGGCCGGATCGAGGCCCAGCTCCCGCACCACCGCCACCGTGGAGCCGGAAAAGGCCTCGTTGATCTCGTACAGGTCCACATCGGCCGGGGCGATGCCCTCCTTGGCCAGGCATTTGGGGATGGCCCAGATCGGAGCCACCAGCACGTACTTCATGTCGATGGCCGCCGAGGCCTGGGCCCCCACCGTGGCCAGGATCGGGCAGCCCAGGGCTTCGGCCCGCGCCCGGGACATGACCACCGTGGCCGCGGCCCCGTCGGAGATGATCGAGGCGTTGCCCGCCGTGCCCAGCCCGCCCTTTTTAAAGGCGGCCGGCATCCGGCCGAGGGTCTCGAAGTCCGTCGGCCGGGGGCATTCGTCGCGGCTGAACACCAGCGGCTCGCCCTTACGCTGGATGATCTCCACCGGCAGGATCTCCTCGTCGAAGCGGCCGCTGTCGCGCGCCGCCAGGGCCCGCCGGTAGCTTTCGGCCGCATAGCGGTCCTGGTCTTCACGCGTCACGTTGTACTTTTCCGAGCACAGCTCGTTGGAAATGCCCATGTGAAAGTCGTTGACGATGTCCCACAGCCCGTCGTGGACCATGTGGTCCTGGATGGCGCCGGGCCCCATGCGGTAGCCGAAGCGGGCCTTTTCCAGGTAATAGGGGGCCAGGCTCATGTTCTCCATGCCGCCGGCCACCACGACTTCGGCGTCGCCGGTCTGGATCGCCTGGGCGGCGAGCATCACTGCTTTGAGGCTCGAGCCGCAGACCTTGTTGATCGTCAGGCATTCCGCCTTCCAGGGCAGTCCGGCCTGCACGGCAGCCTGCTTGGCCGGGTTCTGGCCGTAGCCGCAGGGCAGGACCTGGCCCATGATGACCTCGTCGACCGCCTCCTTGTCGATGCCGGCGCGCCGGACGGCCTCGGCGATGGCCATGGCCCCGAGGCGGGTGGCGCCGATGCCGGCCAGCGATCCGTTGAAGTTGCCCAAAGGGGTGCGCACCGCGCTGACGATGACCGCTTCGTTCATGATGGCTCCTTTGCTTGCTGGAAAATTCACCGCCCAACCTTGGGCGGGTTCGGGTTCATGCCGCCGTGGATACGGCAAGGCGGCGGCATGAACCGCGAAAATTGGATCGACGGCCCTTCAGTTCGCTTCGATAAGCGCCAGTACGTCGTCCTCTTCAACATCGGTTCCGGTTTTGACCCGGATTTCGGTAATCGTCCCGGTACAAGGGGCATAGACCAGGGTTTCCATCTTCATCGCCTCGATGGTCAGGATTTCGTCGTCCTCTTCCACTGAAGTGCCTGCTTCGGCATTGATTTTGATGACTTTACCCGACAGGGGGGCGGTAATCTCTTCTGCCATGATGAGTCCCTTTCTTTGAGTGTTGGCTTGAATACAGCAGACCGGCGCGTGCAGAATGCAACTTCACATTTTTCGCCCGGCGTCTCTTTTGCACATCGATTGAAGCTTTCGCGTTTCAATCCCGCAGGCGGGTATCGACCTTTCGGTGGAGCTACTTTTCTGCAATATGTCTGCCAATTGTAATTTGTTAGGCGCCGGCATGGTTGCTGCCGCGCCGTGATTCGTCTTCAAAGCGCGTTTGTGTGGCACTCAAGGGGGGCAGATGGGAAAAAGTCAGGGCAGCGAAAACAGGCAGGATGAGCCGAAGAGGCTGTAGATAAAAATCGACATGTAGGAAATTTTCTACATGGAGCGGCTGAAAAGGGCCGGGTCTTAGACGGGAATGCCGTATTTGACCATCTTTTGGTAAAGGGCGGTGCGGTGGATTTCCAGCAGTTTGGCGGCGGCGCTTTTATTGTTGTCCGTTGCGCGCAGCGCCTGGAGGATCGCCTGGTGCTCGGCGGCACCGGTGATTTGCTTCAGCGGCCGCACCGGTTCCATTCTCGACCCGCACAAGGCGCCCTGGAGCAGCGAGGAGGGTAGATCGTCGATTTCGATGACGGACCCCCGGCACAGCGCGATGGCCCGTTCGACCACGTTTTTTAGCTCCCGGACGTTTCCCGGCCAGTTGTAGCGCATGAGAACCCCGAGGGCCTGATCGGAGATCGATTCGACCTCAACCGCCTTGGCGCCCTTCAGCCGGTGCAAAAAATGTTGGACGATCAAGGGGATATCATCGCGGTTGTCCCGCAGCGGCGGGACCACGATGGCGATCACGTTGATGCGGTAGAACAGGTCGAGGCGGAAGGTGCCCTTTTTCACCATCTCTTCCAGGGGCCGGTTGGTGGTGCAAATCAGACGAAAATCGACCTGCTGGGGAACGGTGCCGCCGACTTTCTCGATCTCGCCTTCTTCCAGCACCCGCAGCAGCTTGGATTGCATCAGGTACGGCATGTCGCCGATTTCATCCAGGTGAATGGTCCCTTTATCGGCAAGCTCGAATTTGCCTTTTTTGCCCTTGCGCAACGATCCGGTAAACGCTCCGGGATCGTAGCCGAAAAGTTCGGATTCGATCAGTTCGTTGGGAATGGCGGTGCAATTAACGCTCACAAAGGCCTTTTCCCGCCGGGGACTCGCCGAATGGATCGCGTGGGCGAACAGCTCCTTGCCGGAGCCCGACTCGCCCAGTATGAGAACGGCCGCATCCGTTGCCGCACTCTGGCGTGCAAGGGCTTTGGCCCGGCGCATGCCTTCGGTTTCACCGATGATGTCTTCGAAGGTGTAGCGACTGGTGCACGTGCTTTTCAGCGCCTCTTTATAGAGGGCCAGATTTTTTTCCAGGGCGGTGATTTTGCGGGCCAGCTCCTGAAGCGTTTCTGCAGGGGCGAAAATCACCTTGCCCAGGGCGCCGGTCAGTTTGCCGTGTTTTCTGAGCGGCAGGCGGATGACGATTTGGCTTTTGTCCTCCAGAATACGGCTGCGGTCCACGATGACCTTGCCGGTTTCGAGCACTTCCGGCAGCCTGCTTTCCGGGGCCACCTCCAGCACATAACGGCCGATGAAGTCCTTAAATTTTCGTGAATAGGCTTTTTCGTAGCTGTTGTTAACGAACCGCACGATCCCGTCGGCATCCACCAGGATCAAACTTTCGTATGGATTGTCGATCAGGCTTTCGAGCAGATCCGCAGAGATGTATTCAAGGACCGATTTGTGCTTGGAGTGCTCGCTGGTCGAAGCGGAAAGGGCCTTCTTTTTGTCTTCGTTGTCTGGTGCCATTGGGTGTTTCTTTTCAGCCGGTTCTACGGGTAAAGATTGGATTTTCAAAAACGGTGTTCGGTCTTTATACCTTTCCTCTGTTGCAACTTGCAAGAATCGATTTTTACAATCAAATTTGTAAAGATCGGACCGTTTTGCACCGGCGGGCGACCTTCTGCCCGGTCTTTCGATGCGCGCCGGACCCAGAAGCCAGGGGCAAAAACTTTGAGGCCGTTGTCAGCGGGTCCGGGGACGCTGGCGGCTCAGGTAGAGAAGCATGGCGGTTTCGTCGCAGTCGGGGAACTTGACGCAGGTGATGCAGTCGGCCCAGATCTTGATCGGCAGGTCGGCACGGTCGATGCGTGAAAATCCGAAACGCTCGAAAAAGCCGGGCCGGTAGGTGAGGGTGAAGACGTTTGCGATCTTGAAGCGGCGTGCCTCCTCCAGGGCGTTTTGCACCAGTTGCGAGCCGATGCCCTGACCATGAACCTCAGGGGCTACCGCCAGGGAGCGAATTTCCGCCAGATCGTCCCAGCAGAACTGGAGTGCACAGCATCCGACGACTTTGCGCCCGGCCGGATCGAGAAAGACCGTAAAATCGCGCAGGTGGTCGTAGAGTTGGGCCAGTGGACGGGGCAACAGTTCGCCGCGTTCAGCGAAAGTTTTAAGAAGGCCATGAATGGCACGGATATCCGCTATGCAGGCAGGGCGCATCATGAGGTGGGGTTAGTAGCAAAACTGGCGCCGAAAGCAAGCAAAATGTGCAGCGGTTCCCGCTCGAAGCCTCTCTTTTATTGCGCCATTTTGCCGGATTCGGTCTTTTCGATGGTACGGGGTGTGGTGACCGCCGTCAGCCCCCCGGCCGCCCCCCGCGCTCGGGCGCGCAGACTCAGACCCAAGGCCGCCGCGTAAGCCGCGACACTATCTCGGCCGTTTTTACACGATGGCGCAGCTTATCGCAGTGATTCAACTTCATCGAAGGATGGGGCAAGATCGCCGTGTCGCGGCAACACGCCCTATGGTCTTTAGACAACATGCGCCTGTCGCTGTACCGGGACCGCCCGTGAGGCCGCCGGCTGGCTTGGAGTTTTAATCGATCTGCTGTAAAAAAGCGGCCGATAGCAGAAAGGACCGGGGAACGGTGTAAAACCCATCAGAATGACGGATACGCAAAAGGCAGCCCGGGGGAGATCCTGGCGGCCGATCCGGAACGTGGCCCTAGCCTGCGGTGGATCCTCATGATCGCGGGCAATTTCGATTCGATTTTCCAGTGACGGGACCGGTCCGGTCCTACGGGCACTTGGGGTCGAGTTTTTCGGGGGGACGCCAGGGTTATCCCCGGTTGCCTTTACCCGCTCGAAGCCTCGTCTTTATCCCGCCATGCTGCCGAATTCCAAAGTCAAACGCTTCTTTCCTTTTGATGAAACCGGCAGATTTTCGACTTTGCCGAGAATTGCCGGCAAAATTGGGGCTTCCGTTGCGTTTGCCTGAAAAACTGGTAATATACATTCTTTTTTGGCGCTTTTAAGCGGAAAGGAAAGGATCATGCTGCGCGTCGGATTTGTCGGTTGGCGGGGGATGGTCGGCTCGGTGCTGATGGACCGGATGCAGGCCGAAAAGGATTTTAGCGGCTTCGAACCGTTTTTCTTCTCCACCACTCAGGTGGGCCAAGCCGCTCCGGAGACCGGCTTGGCGGCCCCGCCGGTCATGGATGCCACCGACGTCGAAGCCTTGGCTGGCCTGGATGTGGTGGTGACGTGCCAGGGGGGCGACTATACCAAGGCGGTCTATCCCAGACTGCGCGCTGCCGGGTGGAAGGGATACTGGATCGACGCGGCCTCGGCCCTGCGCATGGCATCGCAGAGCACCATCGTTCTCGATCCGGTCAACCGTGCGGTCATCGATCGGGCCCTGGCCGCTGGCTGGAAGGATTTTATCGGCGGCAACTGCACCGTCAGTCTGATGCTCATGGCAATCAACGGCCTGTTCCGCGAAGGGCTGGTTTCCTGGATCTCGTCCATGACCTATCAGGCGGCTTCAGGCGCCGGAGCCAAGAACATGCGAGAGCTTGTGGCCCAGATGCGCCATGTGGCCGACGCGGCCCGGCCCCTGCTCGATGATCCGGCCTCGGCCATCCTGGATCTGGACCGCCGGGTCCTGGCGGCCCTGCAGGATCCGGATCATCCTACGGCCAACTTCGGCGCTCCCCTGGCCGGCAGCCTGATTGCCTGGATCGACAGCCCCATGGAAAGCGGGCAGACCCGCGAGGAGTGGAAGGGGTATGCCGAGACCAACAAGATCCTGGGCTGCGACCCTCCGATTTCCATCGACGGGATCTGCGTGCGCATCGGTGCCATGCGCTGCCACAGCCAGGCCTTGACCATCCGCCTGACCCGTGATGTGCCCCTGGCCGATATCGAAGCGATCATCGCCGGGGGCAACGACTGGGTGCGGGTGGTGCCCAATGACAAGCCCGCCACGCTGCACGAGTTGGCGCCGGCGGCGGTAACCGGCACCTTGAACGTGCCGGTGGGGCGCATTCGCAAGATGAATTTCGGCCCCGAGTATCTCACTCTTTTTACCGTGGGGGACCAGCTTCTGTGGGGGGCGGCCGAACCGATCCGTCGTATTTTCAATATCGTGCGCGAGCACCTGGACGGCTGAAGGTCCAAAAACAGTCTCAAGGCCCCGCAGTTCCATACTGCGGGGCGATTCAACCTTCACGATTCGCAGCCGCTGGTGCCTGGCACTGCAAGCCGGGTGTCGGGCCCAGGGTCTATTTTTGGGCGTCGATCTGGGCCACACATTGTTGCACGAGGCGCTGGACCATGGTGTCGAGGGTCACTTGATGCGCCTCACCCTGGGAGATGCCCAGGAAAGATCCATGGCTGGCCCCGACCTCCATCTTGTCTTCAAAATAGCCCGTGGTGACCTGCTCGGTGGTGGAGGCATCCATGACCTTGTAGCGCATGCCGACGATCCAGACCCCGGCCGTGTCTCCCATCTGGGTCGATCCGACGGCCGTGCGGGTCACGCTGCCGCTCGTGCCGCTCATTACCGATCCTAGAATCGATCCGATGGCCCGGCCATCGAAGCCCTGGCTGGCCTTGGCGACCTGTTCGGCCTTGAGAATGTCGAAGCGTACGAACCACTTGGTCGATTTGAACTTGCCGCGCTTGAACTTGGACAGGGCGGTCCGGTCGCCCATATTGACCGCCAGTTTGATCTCATCGAGCATCGGTCCCAGGTCGGTGCGCTCCAGCACGCGGAAGTTGGCCTTGCCCAGCTCCAGTTCGCCGTAATCGGCGATGTTGTTTTCACCGTAGCGCTGCACGAAGGTGGCGTTGTTGCTTTTGACGGCGCCGGGCAAAACGATCAAAATGGGGCCTTTGCGGGCCGCATTGGCGTATTGGACCGGTTTGTACATGGCGCTATCGGCCTGTTGGTTGGCTTTCTGGGAGGCGTCCATCGTCACGCAGCCCACCAGCAGGGTGGCCACCAGGAGTCCCAACCATGTTTGAACATGAAGCCTCATCGTTTCCTCCTTGGTCCGGTTTGCTAGGTTCAGACTGAATGATGGCGTCTAAAAAGCGCCGGCCGCCTTGACGGCCCCGGTTTTGGGGGCAGGCGCCGCTGGCGGTGCCTGCATGCGGGCTACGCCGGCCGGGTTGATCGCCTGCACCCGGGTTTGGGCCGCTTCACTCTTGATCAGTTCCCGCAGCCGCTCGGGCGGTGCGTCGGCCAGCGAGGCCGGGGGCAGGCCGTTGAAGGCCTCGGTCAGTTGGGCCGGATTTTTGCCCGCATCACAGGTGAGGCGCACCGCCCGACCGCTGGCCGAAACCAGTCGAAACGCGTTGCGGCCCAGTTTGGCGTTGAGCGGGGTGATGACCGAGGCGTTGAGAATCTGGGCGAAATTGCCCCGCTGGCCGGAAAATTCAACTTCGAAAAGCGAACTGCCGTCGGCCCGGTAATCGCGCAGTTCCACGTTGAGAACCGGGCGCAGGCCGATCAGTTCCTTTTTGAGCAGGACCCCGGTGTCGTAGTCCGCCAGGCCGTCCACCTGCATCTGGAAAATGCGCATGGGCGCCATGAGGTGAAGATCGAAAAAGTCCTTGGAAAATTCCTCGCCGATCATCCGGCCGATGTCCTCCAGGGCGGCGTCCTCGTCGGCCCAGCTCTTGTTTCTGGGGATCTTGTTGTTGAAGTAGATCTCCTCTTCCGTCTGCACATCCTTGCACTGGACCGTCCAGGAGGTGAGCACATGCTTGGTCACCGTGATCCCCGAGGTGGGCAGCCGGGCGCTGAGGGCTTTGAACTTGGCTTCTCCGGAGATGAGAAAATCGGCCCCCTTGTTCCGGGCGTCGGCCGCGTCGGCCACGGCCCAGACCCGGTACCCGAATCCGCTCAGGTGCTCTTTTAGCAGGTTTTCGGCCACCGCCGAGCGTTCGACGGCGACATCGGCGCCGCGCTGGGCGTCGCGGGTGCTAACGATCACGGCGATTTTGGGATTGCCATGCTCCTTGATCAGGTCGACGCGCTCGCTGCGCGACAGATCGGAGAGCGCTTCCTTGACCTGGCCGAGGTAGACTTCGGCCTTGATCAGCAGGTGCATGAACCCGTCTTTGCCCAGCCAGGGATCGCTTTGTTTGATCACGCGTTTGATCAGTCCCTTGGAGCGGGTCAGGACCCGGTCCTGCACCAGGGTGAAGTTTTCCACCAGGGAACTGCTGTCCACCATGGTGCCGACGGTCTTTTCGACGCACTGGCGCAGGGCGTCCTGGCGCAGGTCGTCCAGCAGCAGCCCCTTGTCCGATTGATAGATTTCGGCCGCGGGGTCGGCCAGGCCTTCTGCCGATACGATCAGCGTTTCGCCCGGGACCGGGGTTGAAGCGTAGGCCGGCATCCAGGCCCAGAAAAGGAGTAAAAGGGCCGCTGCTACAGGCCGCATCGGTTTATGGCGTGTATGGGGTGTCATGGTTTTCGCCATTTTGGGAGGTCGGGGCAACGGTTATCGCGCTTGATTGCAATAGTCGCTATAGAGTCGGGCCACCAGCAGGTCGGCCTGCTCCTGCACCAGGGCAAGGGCCGCGGCCAGGGTGTCCTGGCCGGCGAAGCTGTCGCCGGTGGCGCTGACATGGCTGATCGGCCTTCCTTTGCGGTCCACCAGGGTCAAGGTGATGGTTATAAAGATTTCGTTGATCTTGACCACCGGATTGACCCGGGTGCGGGCCTGGATCAGACCCCGGAGAAAAAAATCGGCCTGCAGGCGGCCGGCGGCTTGAACGGCGGCATCCGGGTCATTGTTCAGAAAAGCCTGGATTTCGGCCTGGGCGACTTGGGCTCGGATCGTTTCTGGGCTGATGGTTTGCATCCCCAGCCGGCGCATGCTCAGGTTGATCTCTTCGAAGAGCGGTCCCTCGTCCCCGGCCATGGTCCGGGCCCGTTGGTTATCGTGAACTTCACCGATGATGGTGGCGATGCGCCGGTCTTTGAGCCTCCGGGCGCAGGGGGTGGCCTTGAGCCGTGCAATTTCGTCGGTCCGGGAAGAAGCTTCGGTTGCTGCGGCCGTCTTCTCCCGGGCCTCGTGTTCGGAGAAGGAAAAGCCGGTGGCAAACACGGCAATGATCACCACGGCGGCACACATACCCAACGATCGGTTAACAGAACCCGGTGAATCGGTCATTAAATGTGCGTCCTTTTTGCTTTGCGGCTGAGCCATGGCGTGGCCTGATCGAGATCAGGCTACTTCCTTAAGGCCTGAAATACAAGCAAAATTTCGTAACTATGCCTTATCTGTGAAGATCGGTCAGGGGGCGATGCGGACCGTCAACCATGGAGCCGGGCGCTATCCTTTGCGATAAGCCATGAAATAGCGCATCACTTTTTGCACATAGTCCTGGGTTTCGGGAAAGGGAGGCACACTCCGGTACTGCTCCACCGTTCCGGGACCGGCATTGTAAGCCGCCAGGGCCAGGTGCAGATTCTTGCCGAAACGTTCGATCATTTGGCTCAAGTAGCGGGCGCCGCCCATGATGTTCTGGCGGGGGTTGAACGGATCGCGCACGTTCAGACTCTTGAGATTGGAGGGCATGATCTGCATCAGGCCCAGGGCGCCGCGTTTGGACACGGCCTGCGGGTCGAAATCCGATTCGGCCTTGATCACCGCTTTGATCAGGGCCTTTGAAAGACCGTACAACTCGGCCGCTTCGGCAATGATCGCATCGAAGAGGCCAGGCGCCGGAGCCAGCCGTTCAAAGGAGTGCTCGCGGATGAACACCTTGTACTTGCCCGATGTGGGGGCGTTGGTAAAGTGCATTACCCCCTGGGGATCGACGTAGCGGTAGATATCGGCCCGGGCCGGGGCGGCTTCGAGAATCGTTGCGGCCAGCACCGGCACGAGGATCGCAATGACCCGCGCGGCCCTGAAGGCGCGCTGCGCTTGCATCTTTTTGGCGCTCATTTGCGTGCCCGAGCCGGGTTCCGGCGTCCAAAGGCGCCTCGGGTTCCGGCTTTGCGCTGGAAGGGTGAAATGCTCAGCTTTCTGAGTCGAGAATTTCGAAACCTGTTTCGATCCGGGCCTTGGCGCCCACGGTGGCCGCCACCGAACAGTACTTTTTAACCGACAAGTCGATGGCCTGGGTCACCGCCTTGGCGGTCAGATCCCGGCCCCTGAGCCGATAGGTGATCCGGATCGTGTTATAGGCCCAGGGCGGCTGCGCATCGCGCTCGCCATCCACGATGACCTCGAAAAAATCGAGCGGATGGCGCTTTTTTTCCATGATTTGGACGACATCATAGCCTGAGCAGGCGGCCAGGGCCACCAGCAGCATCTCGCTGGGTCGTACACCGGTGGCCGGGTCGTCTCCCGACAGGACGATGCTGTGACCGTTGGAGTCGGTGCCCACGAATTGGCGCGCCCCGACCCAGTTGACTTTAACCGTTGGCATCTGTTTTCCCCGGGCGTAGAAGGGTTTGTTGTTTTAAAGCTTCCTGGTAGCGGCGCATCACCAGGTTGCGGGCGAATTCCGGCCGGGAAATGTATTTCAGGGCCCCGTCCAGGTAGCCGTTTACCGTCGCGGCAAAAAGCCGGTTTTTTTCACCGGAAGCGATGAAGGTGCGTTCCAGGCGTTTTTCAAAAACCACCTGCTTGCCGATGCGGCGGTGCAGTTCGGCGAGTTCCAAGTGGGCCGATCCACCGGCCACCACCGATTCACTCACCGGGACGGTCAAACGAAAGACGGCGTTAACCTGCCAGCGGTCCGCCGCCAGATGACGGCTGGCGTCAAACACTTCCAAACGTGTGCCGTTTTCCAGCGCCAGGGTTTGCACCGCTTGCAGGGCTGAATCGGGGGCATTCTTTTCGGTCATGGGGCGAACTGTCTCCTGACTAGAAGGAATTTCGTACACGGAATCAATATTTTATAATGAATTTTAACGGTTTGGTAAAGTAAAATACCCGCCGCGAGGGCGGAGCAGGCCTCTGCAAAGGGGCAAATCGCAAAGCGATGGCAAAACGCTCTTTAGGCCGCTGCCGCTTTGTGTTAGGGGTTGCCCAAATGGTGATCGGAAGATGATGGACAGGGCAAGGGGCCGCCCTGGGCCGTGGGAAGCGCGAAGCGGCGGATCATAACCGAAATCGGCCTGAACAGGGAAAGGTATACGGATGGCGTTGCGCGGATATCTTCTTATCGCTGCGGCGGCTTTGCTGTGGGGCAATATCGGCCCTTTTTCGCGGCTGGCCTTCAGCCAGGGCGTGACCCCTATGGAGGTGGCTTTCTGGCGCGCGGCGTTGGCCTGGATTCTTTTTGGCGCCCATGCAGCCCTGCGCCGTGAAGTGCGCATCCAGCGGCGGGACATCGGAAACCTGGTGATTTTCGCCTTCATGGGCGTGGCGGTGTTCTACGGCAGTTATCAGGTGGCCGTCAACCGGGGCGGGGCCGCCCTGGCCGCCGTGCTGCTTTACACCGGGCCGGCCTGGGTGGCCGTTCTGGCGCGCCTGGTGTTCAAAGAGGCCATGACTCCGGTCAAGCTGCTGGCCCTGGGGCTGACCCTGGCCGGGGTGGTGGGCGTATCGGCCGGTTCCAGCGACCAAGTCCTGCAAACCGGCCTGGACCTGGTCGCCCTGGGCGCCGGGCTTCTTTCGGGGTTCTGCTATTCGCTGTACTACATCTACGGCAAGCACTTTTCAGGCCGCTACAGCTCGCCCAATCTTTTCCTTTACATGCTGCCCATCGGCGCGTTGAGCCTTTATCCCCTGGTGGATTTCGTCCCCAAGACACCCACCGCCTGGATCGCCCTGGCGGCCCTGGCCTTTTTTTGCACCTATGGCGCCTACTATTGCTATTATCTGGGGCTCAAGTACCTGGAGGCCTCCCGGGCGGCCATCACGGCTACGCTGGAACCGGTGGTGGCCGCCGTTGTGGCCTATGTCTGGTGGGGAGAATGCTTCACGGCCCTCGGCTATGCCGGCAGCCTGCTGATCCTTGCGGCCGTGGTCCTGGTGGTCTGGGACGGCACCCGCAGGCGCATGCGCTAGCCCGGATCCAAGGGGTTGGCATATTCCGCTGCCGGCTCCAGGCGGTCTCCTGCATGCGCTTTTGCCTTCAATCGCGCCGCGGATTTCCGAAAAAGGTGGCGGTTCCTGCCATCAGTAGCGGAACAACGCGGCCACCAATCCGCGGTCCGGGACTTCATCCGGCGGCACCGCATAGACCGTCGCGCCCTTGCGCAGGCTCTGGATGGCGGTCAGATCGAGCAGGTCCTCGTCGCCGCCGGGATCGGGTGCGTCTTTGATGTGGCAGGCCTGCTCTTGCTGATCGTAGTGGCCCCATACCTGGACGCCCACGGCCACGAAGAGGGTCTCCACCCGTCCGTGATGCGCCGCCACCACCGTTTCTTTCACGTCTGAGGTGGCCTGCCCGGTGCCGGCCAGGCGGTGATAGCGGGCGGCGGCCTCTTGCCGCTCCTGTTGAAAGACCGGTTCAACCAGCGACCAGGCCGGCGCGTGCAGTTCCTCGGGCTTCAACCCTTCCGGGTTGCCCGCAAGGCCGCCGTCGAGCAGATGGGCGTAGGTGTTGATCTCCCGGTAGAGGGGAAACAGCGAATCGACCCCGGCCAATACCAGGGGAGCCCCGGCATCGGTGAGCACCTCGTGCAGCTTGCGGTCGATGGCCCGGAACCGGCGCATGATCCGGTCCTTGTTCTCCTTGCTCAGATCGTAGCCGAAAAACATGGCCGGGCGTTTTCCGGTGTTGGACAACGGTGGGCTTTCCGTGGGGGCTTCGTCCGCGGCCAGGCTCTGGGCCAGGCCGTCGAGATTCACTTCCTGCGCGTTGTGGCGTGTGGCCTCGATCAACCGGACCTGGTTTTGGCTCAGGGCCAGGATGAAAAAACGGCTGTCGCTGGTCAAAAGCGACAGCAACGGCTTGACGTGAAACCGCCTGGAGACCACGATGGTCTCTTCGAAGGTCAGCGGCAGGCGGAAAGCATGCAGGGCATCGAGGGTGAAAAAGACTGCCAGCCCGTCGCCGCGGTGTTTCCAGAATCCGCCGTCCTGAAGGAGCCGGAAGGGTTCTTTGAGCATGTCCCGAACCTCGGGGGATCGCAGGCCCTTGGCCAGGAGCCTGCCTTCCACCTCGCGGAGCAGGTTTTTGAAGCGGATCGGATCCTGCTCGGCTTGGTGCCCAGCGCGATGGGTCGGCATGAAAATCGACACGCACCCAACGGCATGGGGCTGCAAAAGATTCTTTTTCAACTCCCCGATGGTGATTCGGTCCATGGCGGGTTCTCCTTTCACCTTGAGGTCAAGGGGCTGAGAAGGTCCTCGGAAAGAATCGCAGCACGCCTATTCCATTGATAGTCCGGCGTTTTGTTCGCGTCAAGAAATTGGTCGGGTACAGTTTGCCGCCGGGGATGCGTGCCGCCCATTCCCGGCACCGGGTGCCAGGTGATCCGTTGCATCCGCAAGCACGCTTAAATTGACATCGGCT
Source organism: Desulfobacterales bacterium (assembly GCA_963668645.2). Taxonomy (GTDB): domain Bacteria; phylum Desulfobacterota; class Desulfobacteria; order Desulfobacterales; family UBA2174; genus UBA2174. The sequence continues at coordinate 147,247 of CAXXWC010000006.1, read as the reverse complement.
TAATATCATCTTAACATCCTGCCATTATTTTAAAATTGCTAATAAGTGAACTCTCGGATCAAACGGCTGGCCAAGGAGGATCAAGATGGGTCCGGACAAGGAACGGGTGGCGTTCGAACTGCGGGCGCCGGAAGCCGAGGCGGTATTTCTGTCAGGCACCTTCAACGACTGGTCTACCCATGCGGACCGGATGAAAAAGAACAAGGAAGGTGTTTGGAAAAAGAGCAAGAAGCTGGCTCCGGGCCGTTACGAGTACAAGTTCATCGTCGACGGGGTATGGAAGCGTGATCCGGCCTGCCCGGACACGGTGTGCAACCTCTACGGCACGGTCAACAACGTGGTCGAGGTGCGGCCGGGAAGAGAAATGGCCGCCAGGAGAGATGCGTACATCGAAAAGATGAAGGTCAAGCTGGACAAGTGGAATCGTGAAATCGAGAAGCTGGAGGACAAGGCGGCCCTGGCCAAGGGCGAGGCGCACAGCGCTTATCATCGCCAGATCGAAGCGCTGCATACCCGGCGGCGGGAATTCGAAGCGAGGCTCGAAAATGCTCGTGAAGCTGTCGAACAGGCGTGGGACGGATTGAAGGACGGACTCGAAGAAGCCTGGAAGGCGTTGTCCCAGGGTATCAAATCTGCCAAGTCCAAACTCAAATGACACCTTGATCGGCTATCCGTCGAGGGTTTCGCGTACCTTGACGGCCAGCGCCTGGATGGAAAAAGGCTTCTGGATGAATTGGGCCGCAGGATCCACGACTCCGTGCCGGGCGATCACATCGGCCGAGTATCCGGACATGAAAAGACATTTGAGCCCCGGACGGGAAGCGGAAAGGTTGCGAAACAGATCGTTGCCGTTCATTTCCGGCATCACCACGTCACTGATCAAAAGAGCGATGGCTTCCGGATGGGCTTCAGCCAAAGTCATGGCCTGCCCGGGAGTCTCGGCGCACAACACCCGGTAGCCGCAGTTTTCCAGCACCGCCTGTCCCACCTCCAGGATGGTCGGTTCGTCTTCCACCAGCAGCACGGTTTCCAGGCCTGTGGGGACGATGTTCTCCACCGCCGCTTGATTCCTTCTGCCGGACTCTGTTCCCCGATATCGCGGTAGGCAGATTTGCACCCGCGTTCCCTCGCCCGGAGTGCTCAACACGTGAATGAACCCCTCGTTCTGTTTGACGATTCCGTAAACCGTGGCCAATCCGAGCCCGGTTCCTTGGCCGGGCGGCTTGGTGGTGAAAAAAGGCTCGAAGAGATGGGCGCGGATTCGGTTGTCCATGCCGCAGCCGTCGTCTTCTACCACCAGCAGTGCGTATTGGCCGGGCACCAGTCCCGGGTATGGCCTGCAATCGGCTTCGTTCAGATCGGCGTTGACCGTCTCGATGGTCAGGTGCCCGGTTCCGCAGATGGCATCGCGCGCGTTGATGCACAGGTTGGTAAAGATCTGGTCCACCTGCGCCGGATCGATATGCACCGGCCAGAGCCCGGCGTGGGGCTTCCAGACCAGGTCGATGTGCTCGCCGATCAGAGGGCGCAGCATCTTGAGCAGCCCGTCGACGGTTTCGTTCAGATCCAGGACCTCGGGCTCGGCGACCTGCTTGCGGGCGAACCCCAAGAGTTGGCGGATCAAATCCGCCGAACGCCGGGCCGTGTTGTAGATCTGCTCCAGATGCCGGCCGAGCGGGTGATCGGCGCCGGCCTTGACCATGGCCAGCTCCGCATGGCCCTGGATCACCCCGAGCATGTTGTTGAAATCGTGGGCCACCCCACCTGCCAGCCTTCCTACCGATTCCATTTTCTGAGCCTGGATGAGCTGGGCCTGCAGCTTTTCACGTTCCTGTTGCGCTAGCAAATCTTCGCTGACATCGCGCGAGATGCCGCGGAAACCGATGCCGTTCTCCTCCGCGTCCCGGATCAGGGAGACGGACACCTCCACCGTTCGGCGCTTCCCGTCCTTGCGCCGGATGTCCCAGCAAAAGTCTTTCAGCGGTTTTCCGGTGTCATAAATTTTGCGATAGGCATCGAAAATCCTTTTGCTTTGCTCGTCGTCCGCGGCCAGCTGCCTGTAATTGGTGCCGATCATCTCCTCGTGTGCATAGCCGAGCTGCTCGCAGGCTGAGCGGTTGATAAAGGTAAAGAACCCGCTCCGATCGACTTCGTAATAGCCCTCCTGCATCTTTTCAAGGATGAGGCGGTGCTTGGATTCGCTTTCCCGCAGGCGCGCTTCCACCGCTTTCTGGGCGCTGATATCGCTGACCACGCCGATGGAGCCGGCGTCGCGACCGGTCCGGGCGTCGCGGCGCGGGCCGGCGCCCACCAGGGTCCAGAGGCCGCTGCCGTTTTTTTTGCGCAGTATCAGCTCGTAGCGTTTACTCTTCCCGTTGACGCGCTGCTTCTCGGCGGCAACGGCCTTGGCGCGCTGCTCGGGCATGACGAATTGCTGCCAGTTCAGGCCGACCATCTCCTCGACGGCGTATCCCAAGCTTGCCGCCAGGGCACGATTGACGAAAGTGAGTCTACCGCCCGGATCGGTAAAGAGCAGCCCTTCGGTCATGTTTTGCAAAATATCTTCGGTAAACGCTTCTAGCGCGATCGGCGTTTCGGCGGTCGGATCGTCATGCAAGGTCCGCTCAGCCTCTGGCCGCCGGTCTTTTGGCATAGACACCTCCTGTTTGCTGTACACCGGTTTCGGATGCCCAGCTATAGCCTTAAGGAACCGGTGGCGTAAAGAGCCGATTTGCCGTCTGGCAAATCGGTATTGACACGCACGGATCATGGGCCAAGAATGATGCCATTGCCGCCACCGTCCCAATGGGTCCTTTTTTATGGCATCACCTGAAACACCATCTTTCGCCGCTCTCGACCCGATCCTCGAGGCCCTCAATGAAGGGGTCTTTACCGTCGATCTCGACTGGCGCATCACGCGCTTCAACCGCGCGGCCGAGCAGATCACGGGGGTCGAACGCCGGGAAGCCCTCGGGCAGCGATGCTGCGAGGTGTTCCGGGCCGACATCTGCGAACAGGCCTGCGCCCTGCGCCGGACCCTGGCCACCGGCCAGCCGCAGATCAACGCCGCGGCCCATATCTACACCGCCGCCGGACGGCGGGTGCCGATCCGTATTTCCACCGCCGTACTGCACGATGCGAACGGCCGGGTATGCGGCGGGGTGGAGACCTTCCAGGACCTGACCCGGATCGAACAGCTCCAAAAAGCCCTCGAAAAGTGCTACACCTTCGAAGACATCATCGGGCGCAGCGCGGCGATGCAGTCCCTGTTCGATATCCTGCCCCAGGTCGCGGCCAGCGACAGTACGGTCCTGATCCAGGGCGAATCGGGCACGGGCAAGGAACTGGTCGCCAGGGCCCTGCACAACCTGTCCCACCGCAGCCGGGGGCCTTTCCAGGCGATCAACTGCGGTGCGCTTCCCGATGCCCTGCTCGAATCCGAACTATTCGGCTACAAGGCCGGGGCCTTCACCGATGCGCGCCGGGACAAGATCGGCCGTTTTGCCGCCGCGCACAAGGGGACCCTCTTTCTCGATGAGATCGGCGACGTCTCGGCGGCCATGCAGGTGCGCCTGCTGCGGGCCGTGGAGGCGCGCTGCGTCGAGCCGCTCGGCGCGTTGAAGCCCGAACCGGTGGACGTGCGCATCGTGGCGGCCACCCATCGGGACCTGTCCGCCCGGGTCGGGCAGGGGCTGTTCCGCGAGGATTTGTACTACCGGATCCGGGTCGTGCGGCTCGAGATCGCTCCGTTGCGCCGGCGGCGCGAAGACATCCCCCTTCTGGTGGACCATTTTCTGGCCCGGCTGAATCGACTCCAGGGAAAAGCGATCGCCGGGGTTTCGGACCGGGTCCTGGTGCGCCTGATGGGACACGACTATCCGGGCAATGTCCGCGAACTGGAAAACCTCATCGAGCACGCCTTCGTGCTCTGCCGCCAGGGGATCATCGATCTGCCCCACCTGCCGCCGGAGATGCGTTTGACCGGCGATGCGGCGCCTGTCCCGCAAAGCGGCCCCATGACCTTGAAGGCCATGGAGCGGTTGATGCTCGAAGCGGCCCTGGGCCGCCACGAAGGCCGCCGGCAGGCCGCAGCCGCCGAGTTGGGCATCGATACCAGCACCCTGTACCGCAAGATCCGTTCCCTGGGCCTCACGCCACCGCCAACCGACGGCCGCGGGGGCCGCAAAAACTAGCCCGGAAAGGTCTTTTATGCTGCGCGTGTTTCAAAACGAACTGCAGGACCCGGGGCGTTTCGTCATCACCCTGGAACTGGTACCGGGCCGCGAGGCTTCGGGCCGGGCGGTGGACACCGTAATGGGCATCGCCCGCGACGCCTTTGCCGATGGGCGTATCTCGGCGGTTTCGATCACCGACAATCCCGGCGGCAATCCATCCTTGAGCCCGGATGTGCTCGGCCACCAGATCTTTCGCATCGGCATGGACGTGATCGTCCATTTCACCTGCCGCGACGCCAACCGGGTCGGCATGGAAAGCCGTGCCCTGCAACTGGCGATGATGGGGATGAAGAACATCCTGGCCCTTACCGGCGACTACACCGGATCGGGATTCGCCGGCCAGGGCGCACCGGTCTTCGACCTGGATTCGGTCAGCCTGCTCGCCATGCTGGCGATGCTCAACGACCGGCTCGAGGCCGGCGGTGATCCGGACGGTTTTTTCACCGGCTGCGCCGTGTCTCCCTTCAAAAGCACCGCGGGCGAGACTGCAGCCCAGTACGCCAAACTATGCCGCAAACAGGCTGCCGGGGCCCAGTTCGTCATCAGTCAGCTCGGCTACGATGCGGCCTGCTTCGATCGGATGGTCCGCGCGACCCAGGCCATGGGCCTGGATCTGCCCCTGCTCGGATCGGTTTATGTGCTCACCCCGCGCGCGGCGCGCATCATGAACGCGGGGCAGGTACCCGGGGCCGTGGTCTCGGGCCGGCTCTGCGACCAAGTCTGCCGGGAATGGGCCGACCGCACCGATGGGCGCCGGGCGGCGGTGGAGCGCGCTGCACGCCTGGCGGCGGTGCTCAAAGGCCTGGGATTCCGGGGAATTCATATCGGCGGCATCCACCGGGATTTTTCCATGGTGGCCCGGATCCTGGATCGGTTGGCCCAAATCGAAGACCGATGGCCGGATTTTCTGGCCCAATTCGACGGTCCGAACCTGGCCGAAACGCTGGATGCAGGCTCCGGCGGCACCCGTCCCTGCACCCTCGGGGCGGGGTCCGCACCGGCTCTCGATCCGCTGGAAAGGCTCCATTTTCATTTCATGCGCCTGGCCCACGCGGCCTTTTTCCGGCGCGAGGGCGCCGCGGCGGGCCTGTGGCGCGCCGTTGCACGAAGCCTGGATGGGCATGGCGCGGGGCGGCTTTTGGCCAGCACCCTGGAGGATCCGGTCAAGCGGCTGCTGCTCGGCTGCCGCCATTGCGGGGACTGCGCCATTGTGCATCTGGCCTTTTTGTGCCCCGAATCCCAGTGCCCCAAGCACACCCGCAACGGGGCCTGCGGCGGCAGCCGCAACGGCCGCTGTGAGGTGCGTCCCGAGCGCGAATGTGTCTGGTTCCGGGCCTGGCGCCGGTGGGCCGCGGCGGGTCAGACCTACCGACTCGGCGAAGGGTGCGTCCCGCCGCGGCTTTGGGCCTTGAACGAAACCTCTTCCTGGCTCAATTTCCACCTCGGGCGCGATCACCAGGGCAACGGGGCCGCCTTTACGCGCTACTGCCGGTCGCGCCAGTGCCGCCTGGCGGGCGTTCTGTCCCCTGCCGGGGCCGGCCGGCGGGATGCCCGGCCCTGAAACGGCCGGTGCCAAGAGCAGGGAGATAAACATGTATTGGTCTGTCGATGCTTGAGCAGCCGTTTTTTAAGAATCAACCTTTTTTTAATCGCTGCGAGAGGCTGTGAGGATGAAGGTAATCGGGCTTACCGGGGGGATCGCCACCGGCAAATCGACCGTTTCGCGGATGCTGGCCGAGGCCGGAGCCCATATCATCGATGCCGACCAACTGGCCCGGGAGGTCGTCGAGCCGGGCCTGCCGGCCTGGGAGGCGATCGTGGAGCACTTCGGGCGCGCGATCCTTCTGGCTGACGGCCGCATCGACCGCCAGCGGCTCGGAGACATCATCTTCCATGATCCGGGGCAAAAAGCGGTGCTGGATAACATCGTGCATCCGGCGGTCTTCGAGGCCATGGCGCGGCGTCTGGCGTGTTTGGAAAAGACGGACCCCGGCGGGGTGGCAATCCTCGACATCCCGCTACTTTTTGAAACCGGAATGGATCGCGGCCTGGACGAAGTGATCCTGGTCTACGCCCCTGAAGCGGCTCAAAGAGAACGCTTGATGCGGCGCAACGAGCTTTCGGCCGAGGCTGCCGGTGCACGGATCAAGGCCCAGATGCCCATCGTGGAAAAGCGGTGCCGGGCCTCCATCGTCATCGACAACAGCGGCGACCTGGAGGGCACCCGCGTTCAAGTGGCGCAGCTCTGGCGTAATTGGGGCCGGTGAGGGCTTCCGGTGGGCGCCGTCTTTATGAACACAGCGGCCGGTTACGCCTCTTCTTCCTCTTCCTCCTCCACCACCTCTTCGGGCCGGGCTCGCCGCAGCAGCACCGGGGTGAGGCTATGGCGCACCACCTTGTCGGCCACGCTGCCCATCAGCCAGCGTCCCAGCCCGCTGCGGCCGTGGGTCGACATGGCGATCAGGTCATAGTTGTACAACTCGCAGACCTCGAGGATCTTGCTCGCCGGCTCCCCGTAAGGAACGTGATGGTCCACGAGGTGCCCTTGATCCAGGAGGCGCTGTTTGAGGCGGTCGACGTATTCCTCGGCCCGTTGAATCATGCGCGCCTGCCATTCAATGGCATCCTGGCCCGGAATGTGGTGGGCCGGCACCACCCGCACCAGGACGATCCGCGGGCGGGCCGCGCCGGAGGAGAGTTTTTCGATTTCCGGCAGGATGGTTTCCGCCAGAGGGGATCCGTCCAACGGCACCAAAATGGTTCGGTACATACGGCCTCCTTTCGGTCTTAGGTTGGCGGGTCTTTGGCTACTCCGGGTCCCGGCCGCCGGGCGCGGGTGTCTGTTTCAAAGAGGCAAGGGATTATTTTTCACTTTAGGCCGAAGCATCGCGCTTGGCAAGCGGGGTGTTGGCATCCCAGCTGAGTCCACAGGGAGCCCCTATGCAATTGAGCGCAACTCGGATAAACTGCATCATTTAACACCGGTCCGACGTTGGAACGGCCTCTCGATGTTTCTCTTGACCCCATCAAGGATTTGAAGATGAACCGTCTGCCGATTTTTTTGGCGCTGGTCCTGTTGCTTTTCCCGGTGCAGCGCCAGGCCCTGGCACAAGACGAGGCTGAACCGGAGCGCATCGCCTACTGGAGCGTGCATGCGGAAAACGACCTGTGGGGCGACGGCAAGGATCGCCATTACACCCACGGCACCAAGCTTTCCGTGGCCCCGGCCGGAGATCCTCCCCGGTGGCTGCGCCGGCTCGGCAATTACGTACCCTTTTTCGCGCCGGGTCATGATGCAGGGGTCGAGTTTTCCATCGGCCAGAACATTTTTACCCCGGCCGACATCGAAGACCCGAACCTGATCGAAGACGATCGGCCCTATGCCGGGTGGCTTTACGCCAGCGCTTCGCTGCTGGGGGTGCTTGACGAAGATCCGGCCCGGCGGGTGAGCAATGTGCTGGAAATCACGGTGGGGGTGGTCGGCCCGAGCAGCGGGGCCGACGAGGTGCAGCGCCGTTGGCACAAGATAATCGACACCCGCACCCCGCGCGGCTGGGACCACCAGCTCAACGACGAGCTTGGCCTGGTATTGACCTACACGCGGATCTGGGAGCATTTTGGCCGGATTGGTGCCCAAGGTCCGGAGTTTTCTTTCGCCCCTCACGCCGTTGGGGCCCTGGGCAACGTCTACACCTACGCCGGAGCCGGCGCCATGCTGCGGATGGGTTTCAACCTGCGCAGCGACCTCGGCCCACCGGCCATCAGCCCGAGTTTTCCGGGCAGCGCCTATTTTCGCACCCGGTCCAGTTGGAGCGGGTACCTATTTGCCGGGGTGGAGGGCCGGCTCATGGCCCGCAACATCTTCCTGGACGGCAACACCTTCAAAGACAGCCACAGCGTGGAGCGGCGCATCGGCGTCGGCGACCTGCAGGTCGGCGCGGTCGTTCGCTACCACAATGTGCGCATCGCCTTTTCCAACGTTTTTCGTTCCAAAGAGTTCGACGGCCAGCAAGACTCGACCGAGTACGGGGCCATCAATCTGACCGTTCTTTACTGATCAGGCATCGCCCACGATGGGAAAGGTCGCTCCGGCCTCGGCAAAGACGGCCACCGCGGCGTGCCGCGGGAGGCGGGGCCTGGCAGCCTCGACAACCTGCTGGGGATGGCGGCAGGCCTTGAAGAATCCCAGGCACCGGATCTCGTCATCCGACAGGCTCGGCACATGGAAAAACAGATCGTAGGCCCGCACGAGCTGCATCGAGTAGTAGAGGAGAAATTTTTCCTCGACGTTGAGCCCCGGGCGGATCTTTTCCAAAAAGCCCATTACCCGGGCCGGCCCGAGGAGGCGCAGGATGGTCTTGGTGAGCCACAAGGGTTTGGCCTTTTCGGGCACCACGATGTCGTCGATTCCCCGTTCAGCGCGCAAAAAGCCCATGACGACGCCTCCAGGTTTGAGGGCCGGCAGCGAATTGCCCACGCCCTTCATGCTCTGTTTGAAGTTGATGTCCATGGGGTGGGAGTTGACCACAACGGCGTCCACCGGCGCCTCGATGCGGCGCCCCGATATGCGCCGGTTGAAGGCTACCCCGGCCCGGTGGGCGCCCACCGGATCGCCTCCGAAGGCCCCGATGATCCGCTGTCCGGCGTCAATGGCCACATTGAGACAGAAAATATCGGCGCGGATCATGGAACGGATCTCTTCCAGGTCGATGCGGAAGGAGTTGGCCTCGGGGGCCATGCCCACGCGGTTGAAGGCGTAGGGCGGCTCGGCGATGATGCTGTGGTGGGCCCCGATGCACTCGGCCGAAGCCACTCCGGGCAGCAGGTTCTTTAACCCGCCGCCGAAGCCGGCCCACAGATGGGGCTCCACGAGGCCCAGCAGCACGATCAGATCGGCCTCGGCCACGGCCCGGTTGAGCACCACCGGCGTGCCGCGCCGGGTGCGGCCAAAGGCGTGCATCTGGCCGGGGTCAAAGGCATCGTGGTTGCGCCATTGGACCCGGCCCAGATTTTCACCGCCGATCTTGGCGGCCATCTCTTCTGCCGACATGGCCGTATGGATGCCCAAGGCCGGCATGACCAGGACATCTTCGATGCGGGCACCGGCCCGTTCCAGAGCGTCGAGTACCTGTTGAAGGAAGCGCGCCACCGGAGTGGGGCGGGTGTTGTCGTCGGTGACGATGAGCACCCGTTTGCCGCTGAGGCGATGGTCGGCCAGGGGAGGCGCCTCCACCGGTGAGGCAAGGGCCCGGGCCACGATGCCGGTTTCATCCTCCCCTGCTGCGGTGGCCTCCTGGGCCTCGGGGATGGTAACTTTCCAGGTGTCGGGAAGATCCAGCACGAGATCTTCCCGGCCCCAGGGCAGTTGGATCTGCATGGCAGGCTCCTTTTAATTAATCGGTGGTCGGTTGTGGGTGCTGGACAGCGAACGCCGGAACGGCGTTGCCGGAAAAACGTATCCTATCATAGGGCTGGTGGCGGTGGAAGGAGGGCAGAGCGGATGGCTTGACGCACGACCATGAAATTTAGGTCGCACTATCTTGACACAATCGAGATTGGAGACGTAAAAATCGGCGTCGTAATTTGTTTTGACCGGGAGTTTCCGGAAGCGGCATGAATGCTTGCCTTCCGCTGGTCCGAAATACAGGAACAGAATCCCTCGGCGAGCCAGGATAAGACGGAAAGCGTATCGATGAAGACGATTACATGGGATGAATTTGAACAGGTCGAACTGCGGGTCGGGACCATCATCGAGGTCGAGGATTTCCCCGAGGCCAGAAAGCCCGCGTATAAGATCAGGGCCGATTTCGGCGAGAAGATCGGCGTCAAACGCTCCAGCGCGCAGGTGACCGATCTTTATTCGAAGGAAGATCTGCAAGGGCGCCAGATCGTGGCGGTGGTGAACTTTCCGCCCAAGCAGATCGGCCCTTTCATGTCGGAGTTTCTGCTCTGCGGATTTTACCGGGAAGACGGCGCGGTGGTGCTGGCGGTGCCGGACAAGGCGGTGGGCAACGGCGCCAAGCTGGGGTGAGGGGCTTGCCGAACCCCTCGACCTGGGCACACCCCTTTACAGATACCCGCAGTCCTGGAACCAATCCAGGGCTTCGGCAAGGCTCTCCTCGATGGGCCGTTGAGCCAGGCCGAGTTCGCGCTGGGCCTTGGTGCAGTCCCACCAGGAATAGCCGCTGCCGATGCGGGCCCAGGCTGCTGTGGTGACCGGGGTGCGGCCGGTCAGGCGGGCCAGGGCCTGGTATCCCCAGCCCGAAACCACGGCGGCCCAGCGCGGCAGCCGCAGGGCCGGAGACTTGCCGCGGCCCGCCGTGCGCACGATCAGGTCGAAGTATTCCTTGAGCCGCAGATTGCGGTTGCCCAGGATATACTTTTCCCCGCAGCGCCCCTTTTCCATGGCCGCCGCCATGGCCCGGGCGCAGTCGCCGACGTCCACCAGATTCAAGCCGCCGTCCAGGTAGGCGGGAAGCCGGCCGCGGACGATATCCACGATGATCCGGCCCGAGGGCGTCGGTGCCAGGTCCCGGGGGCCCACCGGCACGCTGGGGTTGACGATCACCACCGGCAGCCCCCGGCGGGCGAACTGCAAGGCCACCTGCTCGGAGCGGTACTTGGAAATGTAGTAGTGATCCCCTGTCCAGGCCAGGTTGAAGCGGGCCGTTTCGTTTGCCGGGTCAGGACCGTGGGCCCCCAGGGCCGCCACCGAGCTGCAGTAGACGATGCGCGCAACCCCGGCCTGGCGGCAGGCGGCCAGGACGTTGCGCGTTCCTTCCTCGTTGATCCGGTAAAATTCCGCCGCGCGGGGCCGCCAGATGGCGTAGAAAGCCGCCAGGTGGTAGACGCGTTCGACCCCCTTCAAGGCCCGGCACAGCGAATCCGGATCGCCGATGTCGCCGGTTGCCCGCTCCACTTCCAATCCTTGCAGGTTGGCGGCGATGCTTTGAGGCCGCAACAAACAGCGCACCCGCTCGCCGCGGGCCAGCAGTTCGCGCACCAGGGCTGCGCCGATAAAACCGGTAGCGCCGGTTACCAGGGTCGTCATGGATGCCTCCGATGGGCGCTGCCAGCAACGCGGGTTGATGGTGGATTCGCCTTTGCGCGCTTTTTTTGACCTGCCAAGTGGCGCGCCAGCCGCTCGGCCAGGGCCAGGATCGTGAGCACGGTGGGCCGGTCCAGCGATTCGGGAAAGACGCTGGCATCGCAGACGTAGAGCCCGTCGATTTCGGTCATCAGGTTGTTGTCGAGCATTTCGCCGATGCGCACCGTGGCGCTCGGGTGGGTGCCGATCAGGGGGCGCACGAAGATGCTGGCCGCCTCGGCGCCGGCCTCGATCAGGATGCGCCGGCAAACCCCGGTCGCAAGATCGAGCCGTTGGCGGTCAGCGGCGGTCATCGGTTTTCGGATGCGCCCGTCCGGGTAAATCCCGCCGCTGATCTCGTCCTTGAGCTTGATCATGATCCCCAGCCCCCGGTGCCAGCGGCGCCAGTCGAGCAGCGGGCCCGGGCCCACGCGCAGGGCGGCCAGCGGATAGAGGAGCCAGGGGTCGGCCAGGGTGCTGAGCATGTACCCGTCCCGGGGATTTTCGAAGGAGTAGGTCATGGGCGGTTCGGGGCCGTTTCCCGGATGGGGACCGAACCCGTAGACCATGGTGGTGGTGTCCATGGCCATGCCCACTCCGGCGGCGTCCATTGCGCTGTGCTGCAGGATGCGCGCCGAACCGAGCCCCCCGGAGGCCAGCACTACGGTATCGGCCCAGACGGTAAAGGGCAGCCCGCCTCGCCAGCCGCGCACGCCGGCGACCTGCCGGCCGTTAAAGAGGACCCGGGCCACCCGGGCCCCGGTCGCAAGGCGCGCTCCGTGGCAGACGGCGTCGTCGATCCATTCGGCCGCGTGCCACTTGGCCCCGCAGCGGCATCCGAGCATGCAGTTGGCCCCGCAGTCGAAACGGGTGCCGCGATCTACGCTGCGACCCGGGGCCATGAACTTCGGCTGGGCAAACCATGGCTGGCCCAGGGCCGCACCGGCCGCCGCGATGCGTCCCGAGGCGGCGCCGGCCAGATCCGCCGGCAGCGGGGCGACTCCCAGTTCAGCGGCAATGCGTTCGGCATCGGCCTTCAAGTCGATCCCATAGCGCCGTTCCAGCCACTCGGGCGGCATGGCCGCCGAGCCGGTGTACATGCCGGTGGCCCCGCCCACCATGTGCGGGGCGATGATGTTGAGTCCCTCTTCGGTAAACAGCAGGGCCATCTTCTCCGAATAGCAAAGAGCCCCCAGATAGGTGCCGTAGTACCACTTGCCGCGCTGTTCACGGCCCTGTTCGAGAACCAGGACCTGCCGGCCGGCGAGGCTCAGGGTCCGGGCCACGCCGGCGCCGCCGGGGCCGGAACCGACCACCACCACGTCGGCGGATTTCGGTAGTGCATCGAACATGCTCATCCCTTCCCCCTTGCGCTTGTCAGTGGCAGGCTGCGCCAAACATTGTTTTCCGGTTCAGCTTTCGTGCAACGCCGTTGCCCCTCTCCCGGAACCCGCCGCCATGGACCGCAGGGCCGGTGGGAGCAGGGCCGGATCGCCCAGGGCCGGATCGCCCAGGGCCGCCTCGGCCGCCAGATCCACCCCGTTGTAGGTGTGCCAGTAGAGCACCGGCCCGGGCCGGCTGTTTTCCAGGTAATCGAGGACCGCGGCGAAGGTCTTTTGCGTGTAGGTCGGCTCAAGGTCGAGTCCGGCAGCGGCCGCTGCCTGCGCGGCCCTGCCTCCGGCCGCAGTGGGCACCCCGTACCCGGCGCCGAAATACGCCCCGGTCATCCCGGGGGCCGCAAAATCCACCGGCGGGATATCCGCGCAATGGCGGCGCAGCAGGCGCCAGGCGGCGATCATCAGGCGCCGGGCCGCGCCTGGGGTGCAGGCCGGAAACGGGCCGCAGCGCGAGGCGGTCACCCGCACCCCCATCACCCGGGATTCGATCCCTGCCAGGCGCAAGCCGAGGGTCAATCCGGCCAAAGTGCCGCTGGATCCGGCCGGGCAGAAAACCACCGCCGGCACCGGTACCTGGCCCGCCGCGATCTGGGCCTTGAGTTCGAAGGCCGCATCCACGAAGCCGAGGGTGCCCAGGGGGGTGGAGCCGCCGGCGAAAAGAAAATAGGCCCCGGGGCGGCGCAAGCGCTCGATGAGATAATAGTGGAGCAGGGCGCGGCCCATGCTTCGGCAGTCGGCCACGTCGGCCCCGTAGCGGGCCAGCAGGCGCAGGTTGTCGCGCACCTGGACCGTCAGGGGCTGGCGGAAGGTCAAAATCCGGCATTGCATGCCGAGAGCGCCGCCGAAGATGGTCGTGGCCAGCCCGTGGTGGGTGCCGGTTCCACCCAGGGTGACGACGGTGCGCTGGCCCCGGCGGCGGGCATCGGCCAGGACGAATTCGAGCTTGCGCACCTTGTTGCCCCCGTAGCGCCGCGAACTGCGATCGTCGCGCTTGACCCACAGGCGGCCGCGTCCCGGTCCGGGCACGGCTTCCACCGGCGTGGGCAGATCGCCCAGGCCGATCCACGGGATGCGGCCGGCTAGCGCGGGAAAGCGGTGAAAGAGCAGCGGTCGGCTCATGGCAACGCTTTCATCTCGTTGAGGTCGGGATCGCGCGCGATGTGGGCCGCCAGGGAAAAGCCCTGGTTTTCAAGATGCCAGCGGCGCAGGGTGTAGTAGGCGATTCCGGACAGCAAAAAGAGTCCGAAACAACCCAGCTTGAGCGGTGTGGCCAGGTCGACCAGAATCACAACGACAAAAAAGAGGATCAGGCCGATGCCGGCCAGCGGGCAGAGCCAGAGCCAGATTCCCCGCAACCGGAACCCGGCAGCCGCATACTGCCGCGGAAAACACCGGGCAAAGCGCAGGGCCGCGATCTGCATGGGCAAAAAAATGATCATCCCGCCCAGGGAAGAATAGGCCGCCAGGGTCTGAAGGGAGATGCCGGAAACGATTCCAAGCAGCGAAAAGGCCCAAATCGCAGTCAAGAGCGCCACGGGGGTGCCGAATCGCGGGTGAAGGCGGCCCAGGGACGGGGGTAGGAGCCGGTCTCCGGTCACCACCAGCAGCGACTTGGTGCCGATGATGAACAGGGCGTTGAGGGTGGTCGTCAGGGCCAGGATGGCCCCGCCGCCGATGAAAAAGACAAAACCCCAGCGGCCGGCGGTATTTTCCATCACCCGCACCAGCGGTTCGGCGGCCGCAGCCAGTTCCGCATCGGGCAGGGCGCCCACGGTGACCAGGGCTACGGTGATATAAAGCAGGGCCACAACTACCAGGGCGATGAATATGGCCCGGGGAATGATCCGGCCCGGATCGACGATCTCGCCGCCCAGCTCCACGATTCCGTTGGCTCCCAGGTAGGTGAAAGTCAGCAATCCGGATCCCAGCAACAATGGGCCGGGGCCGTGGCCCAAAAAGCCTGAAAGGTGGCGGGGGTGAAAAACGAAGATGCCGACCACCGTATAGTAGAGCAGGGCCGCGATCAAGACGGCTACCAGTATCGCCTGGACCCTGGCGGCGAAGCGCACGCCGAAAAGATTGATCAGGTAAAAGAAGGTCACGATGCCGGCGGCCGCGGGAACCGGTGCCAGTCCGGGTATCAACGCCTCGAGGTAGCGCGCGCAGCCCAGGGCGTAAAGTGGGATCTGGCCGAAAAAGCAAGCCAAAGCGTAGACCCAGATTCCCACGAAGGCCAGGGCCGGCGAGACCATACGGCTGGGGTAGCGGTAGTTGCCGCCGGTGGTGGGGATCGCCGCTCCCAGCATGGCCACCGGCAGAACCGCCGCCAGGATCGGCAGGAGAGCCAGGCCATAGGCCAAGGGCAGGGCCGGACCGACGATTTTGTACACGATGCCGGTAAACACGAAGATCCCGCCGCCGATGGTGAAACCCACGGCGATGACTGTGGTCTCGGCCAGTCCCAGAACCCGTTTCAGCCCGCCTTCGGCCATTGACCGCGCTTGCCTCCTTTGCCCGTCGAAATAGCCTTTGCCGGCCGTCCAGCAGGTCGGCCTGGTGCGCCATCCAGCCCAGGATCGTTTAAGGCTTTAAGAAAATACCGCGAAGCTGTTGAACAGGTGATTCAATCCGGCCGCGGGGTGAGCAGCAGGCTGCGTCCGCCCTTGCCCCGGGGACAGTCTTCAACAGAAAATCCCACCGCCTGCACCAGGGCCTCCAGCCGCTTGAAAGCCTCACGGGTCACGTGAAAGCGCGGCTCGACCAGCAGGAGGCGGCCGCCGGGGTTCATGAAGCTGAGGATTTCGGACAGAAACGCGGGCGGGTCCGCGGTTTCGTGAACCACGTAAAAAGCCAGCACGAAATCGGCCGCCGCATCCAGGCCGATGCGATCTTCGCTGCTGCAATGCAGCCGAACCCGGTGGGCCACCCCTTTGCGCCGGGCCTTGCGCGCCACGTACTCGAGCATTTTCGGCTGCATGTCCACCGCGATCACGGTGCCCTGCGGTTCCACCATGCGGGCCATATCCACGGTGAAAAATCCAGGGCCGCACCCCAGGTCCACGGCGGTATGGCCGGGTTTGAGGTAAGGGCCCATAATGGACCGGGGATCCTGAATCAGCCGCCGCAGCCAGTTGTCCAGGGTAAACGCCATCCGGTGGGGGCACAGATGCGGTTTGCCGAAGATGGTTTCCACCACAGGAGCAATTCCTTTCTGGAGATCAATCTTGGTGAGGCATGTCGTATCTTTCAGCCAGGCGGCGGCGCTCCTCGGCGGACAGCGAACGGGTGTAGCGCTTCCATCCTGGGCACCAGCCCGTATGCCAGCGCCACAATCTGCCAAGGATCGATTTAGGGTTGCGGTCGTACTTGGCTCTCATCGGGCAGCGCGCGCAATTGGAACCGGCCATGGAACCTCCTCGAATCGTATGGATTTGGATGGATTCAAATTCCTATCATCACCGAACAGTCACCGCAAGAGCAGGCTGAAACGGCCGGGCAGCGTATTGGGCGGCGACAAGTGGTGTTGAAAGCGCAGCACATTGCGCGATTAGAAGCGCTGCGCTGGGCAAACAGGCCGAGCTTGAAAAGCTGCTTTTCTAACCCCTACCTCGTCCAAGACGATCCTGGCCAGGTATCCGTTGCGGTGCATGCCATCGAAACCGGCGTGGATCGCAATGAACGTTTTCTGATTCAACCGGTGGTGCTTTGCGAAACGGTTTGGGTGCTGGACAGTGTCTATGGCTATACCAAGGAAGAAATCGTTAAAGCGCTGAATATGATCCTGCGGACCGTTCAATTCGAAATCGCCGACAAGGATACGGTCTGGCAGGCGTTCGGCGATTACCAGAGCGGGAAGGCCGACTTTTCGGACTACCTGATCGGCCGCGCCAACACCCGCCAGGGTGCCGCGCCAACACTCACCTTCGACCAAAGTCTCAAAGACAGTCGACTATTTCATATGCGCCGACTGCTGGCCGGGTATATGGTTGAGCACGAACGCGGATGCGAAGGCGATCAAGCAGCAATACAGATGATTTCGCCATGACCATTTTCCCGTGCCTGCTCCAGGCCAGTCAAGGCGGAAAGTCGTAAGCCAAGGCCAAAGCTTATTGCTTTTACAAGAACCGATCACCCGTGGAATCATATCTCGCGGATTTGAAGAAGCTTTACGGCCAGCATCCCGAATGGAAGGGCAAGACGCTTAAGATTGTATCCAGCTCGGCTGGCGCCGTCGAGACAACACGCTTAAAGCCGGGACTGATTGCGAAGATCGAAGCCAGCTAGAAGAAGGCTTCGATGTGACCAGCGGGTTTGGCAGCCACTGCGGCCTTAAGCGATGTCAAACGCCGCTTGGAAAAAATCCCTTTCACATTCCATGGCATAACGGTAAGTGGCGGCGACCAGGGGATCGGCAGGATTCGCATACTTGTCCACCAAGGCTTCCAAATCGCGGGCCAATGCTTCTATTTCACGGCTGCTGTAAATGTCTATCCACTCGCTGTAAGCATGCTGAGCCGGTTTTCTGGCTGCCAATTCCTGCCCGATCCAGGCGTATAGTCTCATGCAGGGGGTCAAGGCGGTCACCGTCAGTCCGGTCCCATGG
Source organism: Desulfobacterales bacterium (assembly GCA_963668645.2). Taxonomy (GTDB): domain Bacteria; phylum Desulfobacterota; class Desulfobacteria; order Desulfobacterales; family UBA2174; genus UBA2174. The sequence continues at coordinate 129,925 of CAXXWC010000006.1, read as the reverse complement.
CCCCAGGCGGTGGCCATGACAAAATCGGTGTAACGGCGGGTTGGGGCGGCAGGTTCGACACTTTCCACATTCACTCCCCATTCACGGGCATACTTGCCGTGCAGTTTCAGCTCCTCCAACACCCCTTCTGCCAGTTTGTGAAGCTTGATAAAATCCTGCCAATCAGGCGCCTTTGCCCCGGCAATGATGTAGGCCCGGGCGAACGCCTTTAGAAAAAAGGAATCCTGGCTGACGTAATAGGAAAATTTTTCTTTGGCCAAAGAGCCGGTGAAAATCCCTTGCACAAATGAATTTTCCAAAGAGGCTGCGGCCAGATCCTGATTTTCGTTCCAGAGCTTTTTCGACAAGGACATCAGAACACCTCACTGTTCCTTTGGCCACCGGTCTCAGCAGGTCGATGGCGCAGAGGCGATCGAGGATTTTGTCGGCGTTCAGCGGGCGCCCGGGAGCGGGGCCAACGCTGCCAACAGGCATGTATTTGATACTCGCGGGTGGGTCAAGGGCAACCGGTGGCAGGGCCTCGTCAAAGTCCAAATCAGTCCGACGGACGTTGGGTTGTGGGCAAGGTGTGCCCGAATTCTTTGTAGTAGAGGAGGTTATCCTCTTCCTACGAGATGTGGGAGCGGATTGGATCCGCGATCAGGGGCGCACGCGTCATTTCGGATTGCGGTGAAAAACCGCTCCCACAGGGGGGCAGTCATCCTGCATCGTGATGAGGCCTCAAACCGCCATTATAACCGCAATGCCGTTTTTTGCAGTGCACTGCCGGGTGCTGTCATTTGCCGGCCATGGCAGGTTGTTCGCGTACATCGCGGCGGCATTCGGCTTACTCTCTGTAGGCCTGCCAGGTGATCTCTCCGGTGAGCCAGTCCGGGATGCCGATGCGCCGTTCGAGCAGGTTGTAGTAGTAGGCGGCGCCTTTGAACGGATCAAAGACCTGGATGACGGGCATTTTGACGATGCGGGTGCCTTTTCCCACGATCATGCGGCGGCCTTTGGCGGCGCAGGCGCGGGCGATGACCAGATTGGCCTCTGCGCTGGTGGTCTGCAGAAAGATCAGATCGGCCCGGTCGACAATATCTTCGACGAGCCCTGCGTCACGGCAGGTGACCTTGTGCCGGTGGATCCGGACGGTGCAGCCGGGGTTCACGTCCAGCAGAAAATCGCGCCAGGCTTCGACTTTGGGTCGTCCGATGTGATGGCAGGTAAAAGGCAGTCGATTGAGGTTGGTGTCATCCACGACGTCGGGGTCGAGGATTTCAAAGCGTTCAAATCCCATGCGCAGCAGGTTTTCCATCACCACCCCATTGCCGCCGGCGCCGAACACGGCCACCCGGGTTTGCTTGAACGCCCGGTGATTTTGGGGGGTGAAATTGAGAAAGCCTTCCTGCCGATTGACGATTGCCTGCCACATGATCGTTTCCTTGATCTTCAAATTCTCCTGTTCAGAGCCCCGTCTTTTACTGGCCGGCTATCCGCCGATGGCCGACATGCGCGCCGCGATGCGGCCGGTGCCCGACTCGTCGAGGTGGTGGCGCTCCTGCTTGCGCCGGGCGGCTTCGAAAAAGCGCTCTTCGATTTCGGCGTCGGCGCCGCCGCCGCGCAGCACGGACTTGATGTCGATGGACTGGTTGTCGAGCAGGCAGGTGCGCAGCCGGCCGCTGGCGGTGAGCCGCAGCCGGTTGCAGCGGTGGCAAAAGCGGTGGCTCATGGCCGCGATGATCCCGATTTCCCCCAGGGCCCCTTGCAGGCGGTAGCGATCGGCCGGGCCGTCCAGGTGCCCCCGGCCCACCGCTGTGAGCGGCGCCACGGCACCGAGGCGCGCGAGGATCTTATCGGCGGTCAGCCGCGGACCGGTCCCGGGACAGGCGGCGCCCAGCGGCATGTATTCGATAAAGCGCACATGGAAAGGGTAGTCGTAGGTCAGCCGGGCCAGGCGCACGATCTGATCGTCGTTGATCCCGCCCAGGGCCACCGTGTTGATCTTGATGGGTGCCATGCCGGCACGCTGGGCCGCCATGATCCCGCGCCAGACCTGATCGAAGCGGTCGCGGCGGGTGATGCGCCGGAACCGGAGCGGATCGATGGCATCCAGACTGATGTTGAGCCGCCGGATGCCCGCGTCCCGGATGGCCTCGATGTGCCGTTCGAGCAGCACGCCGTTGGTGGTCAGCGACACCTCGGCCAGCCCCGGAATTTTACACAGGCGGGCCAGGAACGTGTCCACCCCCTGGCGCACCAGCGGCTCTCCGCCGGTGACGCGCACCTTGGTGATGCCGAGGCCGGCCCCGATGCCAACCACGCGCAGGATCTCCTCGTAGCTCAGGATCTGGCGGTGGTCGAGCTTGGCGAACGGGCCGTCCGGAACGCAGTACAGGCAGCGCAGGTTGCACCGGTCGGTGATCGATACCCGCAGATAGGTCAGGGGCCGCCGGTGCCTGTCGATCAGGGCCGCGCTTTTCATTCGCCGCCGCCCGCCGCCGCCCGGGCCAGGGGGACGACAAGGTCCTCGGGGGATGTTTTCTGCCAGCGCAAGCGGATCTTGGCCGCGCCGTAGGGGCACTTGTCGATGCAGCGCAGGCACATGATGCATTCGGCCATGGGGATCTTGGGAGAGATCCCCTGCTGCAGGTCGCCCCGCTCGATGATGCCGGTCGGACAGATGTCGGCGCACTGCATGCAGGAAAATTTCTTGCACTGGCGCGCCCCGATGACGATCTTGATCAACCCGAAGCGCGCCGCCAGGGCCAGCACGGCTCCCACCGGGCAAAAATAGCGGCACCAACTGCGCCGTTCGCCCAACTCCAGGGCCGCAAAGGCCGGAAAGATGGCGAGTTGGGCTCCCTTGAGGACTCCGTTCGGCCCGTAGGAGCGGCACAGACTGCCGATGGGACAGATGGTGCAAAAGGGCTGGAACCCGAGCCCGGCGCTGGTGCCCACGGCGCTGGCCAGCACCCCGTACTTGATGGCGCGGCTTTTCAAGAAGCGCGGCAGGCCGAAGCGCGGCGTCACCTTGCTCACCAGGTCGAGCACGAACCCGAAAGGACAGATCCAGCCGCAGAACACCCTTCCGAGCACCACGGTAAGGCCCACCAGCACCGCCGCCGATCCGAGTCCGGTCCACCACAGGACCTTGGACGAGAAAAGATTCTGCAAAAAGCCGGTGGGGCACTGGAGGTTCACCACCCCGGCGCGAAAATGGCAAAAAGTGCCCACAAAAACCATCACCAGCAAGAAAAAGGCCAGGGCCTGCACAGGCCAGCGCAGCAGCCGGATCCAGCCTAGGGCCTTGCCCCGGGTCAGCTTCAGGGCCTCCTCGGTGCAGCGCTGGACGCAGGCCGGGGCTCCGTCACAAAAATCGCACTTGTCGATGCGGCCGCTTTGGGGATTTTTCAGGGGGGCCGATTCGGGGCAGGCCAAGGCGCACAGGCCGCAGTCGGTGCAAAAGCGCCGGTCGATGCGCACGATCCCGTCCGCACCCTTCTCGATGGCGCGGGTGGGGCAGACCGGCAGGCAGACCGGTTCGCGGCAGTGCTGGCAGAAGATGGCAAAGTGGCGGTCGTCCTCGGTTTCCGGGGCCAGGATGCGGATGGCCGCACCGGCACCCGGATCCCGGGCGGCGCGCCGTTCGGCGCAGGCCGTCACACAGTCGCCGCAGCCGTTGCACTTTCGCGGGTCGAAGACGAGCACCTGCGGCCGGCGCGGCGGCTTGGCCTTGGCCGGCTGCGGCCTCAGATCGTCGAGGCCGATGGCGGGCAGGTCTTTAGTGAGTCGATCGAGCATGGTGTTTTTCCAAGGTCCGATGGAACCGGCCGCAAGGGTCAAGAATTTCTGCGCGCGTAGCGCTGCTGCCGGCAGGCGGGGCAGGCGTCGGCGTAGCGGTCGTCCGCACCGGCGAGCCGTCCCTTGAGATACGCCTCCACCGCCTGGGGCACGAAGGGTTTGGCACACAACACACAGGTCCGGCTCGGCACGTTGCGGCCGGTTTCGGCGGCCAACCGGCGCAGTCCGGCCACCAGATCCCGGCAGCTTACCGCCTCCGGGCAGACGTCGGTGCCCGCATTGCACTGGGTGCAGCGCCAGATCACAGGATCGTCCAGGAGCCCCTCCTCGGTGGCGGACCGCCGGATCAGCCCGCGCGGCGACATCTCCCAGCAAAAATCCGGGTACATCGCCGCCATGGGGCAGACCGCCACGCATTTGCCGCATTCGACGCAGCCGGCCGCTCCGGTGGCGGCCAGGAGGGCTGCGATTTTTTCCTTCAGACCTGCTGACATGCCGCCTCCCTGGTCATCTGGGCCGCACAGGCTTTGAGTTCGGGGACGTTGGAGACCGGGTCGAGGGCGTCGTTGGTCAGGGCATCGGCCGGGGCCTCGTGAAAGTGGAAGGCGGCGAAGATCGTTCCCCTGGCCATGCGCTCACTGAGCCGGGCCGTGGTGGAGACGGCGCCACGGCGCGTTTCCACCCGCACCCGGTCGCCGTCGGCGATGTGCCGCTGGCCCGCGTCGTGGGGATTGATCTCCACCACGGGCCGTTCGGCCTCGCGGTGCAAAGACGGCGAGCGGCGGGTCATGGTGCCGGTGTGGTAGTGGCAGAACATGCGCCCTGTGATCAGCACCAGGGGATAGGTCTCGTCGGTCGGTTCCTGGATCGGGGCCCAGGCCGGCACCACGAACATGGCCCGGCCCCGGGTGAAGCGTTCGCCGTGGAGCCGTTCGGTGCCCGGGTGGGTCTCGTCAGGACAAGGCCACTGGAGCCCGGCCGGTCCGAGCCGGGGATAAAGGATGCCGCCGTAGGCCGGTACCAGCGAGGCGATCTCGGCCATCACGGTCCCGGGGTCGGAATTATCAAAATCGAAACCCAGGGCACGGGCCACCCGGCAGAGGATGGAAAGATCGTCCAGGGCCTGTCCGGGCGGATCCACGGCCCGGCGCAGCCGCTGAACTCTTCTTTCGGTGTTGGTGAAGGTGCCGTCCTTTTCGGCGAAACAGGCCGCCGGCAGGACGAGATGGGCAAGATTGGTGGTCTCGGTGGGAAAGATGTCCTGGACCACGAGAAAATCGAGGCTTTTGAGAAAGGCGACGGTGTGGGCGCGGTTGGGATCGCTCATCACCGGGTTTTCGCCCATGATGTAAAGGGCGCGGATCGTTCCGGGGGCCGCAGCCATGGCGGCGGTGATGGTCAGCCCGGCGGCGTGGGGTGGATCGACACCCCAGACCGCCGCAAAGCGCTTGCGCACCGCCTCGTCGGCAATGGCCTGGTAGCCGGGCAAAACGTTGGGCAGCGCGCCCATGTCGCAGGCCCCCTGGACGTTGCACTGGCCGCGCAACGGGCAGATACCGGCGCCGGGCCGGCCCACCTGGCCGCAGAGCAGGGCCAGGTCGCACAGGGCGTGGACGTTGGCCGTGCCGCAGACATGCTGGGTGATGCCCATGCAAAAGACGATGGTGGCCGCCGGTGCGCGGGCAAAGGCCTCGGCAACCTCCCGGATCAGCTCCGGCGCCAGTCCGCAGGCCTCGGCGGCCCGCTCCACCGGCCAGGCTTGCAGGTACTCGGCCAGGGGGGCGAAGTCCTCGGTGCGTGCGGCGATAAAATTCCGGTTTTCCAGGCCGGCGTCCAGGATGTGGCGCATCATGCCGCTGGCCAGAAGGATGTCGGTCCCCGGCCGGATCTGAAGATGCCGGTCTGCGCCGGCGGCCATCTCGGTGGCCCGCGGATCGATCACGATCAGCCGCGCCCCGCGGCGCCGCGCCCGGTGGATCTCGCCCATCGGTACCGGGAAGGTCTCGGCCGGGTTGGCACCGAAGGCCAGGATGCAGTCGCTTACGGCCAGGTCGGCGATGGGGTTGGTCATGGCCCCGCTGCCGAGCATCTGGCCCATGGCGGCCACGGTGGGGCCGTGGCACAGCCGGGCGCAGTGATCGACGTTGTTCGAGCCCAGGCCGAGGCGGATCAGCTTCTGGAAAAGATAGTTCTCCTCGTTGGTGCAGCGGGCCGAACTGAGCCCGGCCACGGCCCCGGACCCGTGTTGCGCCACGGTTTGGCCGAAGCGCTCGGCCATCCGTCCCAAGGCCTCGTCCCAGGAGATTTCGCGGAATCCGGCCCCGGTCCTGAGCAGCGGTGCGGTGAGCCGGCCCGGATGGTGGATGAACTCGGCCGCCGTCCAGCCCTTGATGCACAGGCTGCCCCGGGAGACCGGATGGGAAGGATCCGCTCCGGCCGCCACCACCCGGCCGCCGTCCACTGTCAGCACCAGACCGCAGCCGCTGCCGCAGTACGGGCAGACGGTTTTGACGAATTCAACACCCATGGTCGCCTCCCGGCACTTCGGTCCAGGCGGGCAGGGTCAGCCCGGCGGACGGTTGGGCGACAAGGTCCACCAAGAGCGGCGAGCACCGTTCGGCCTCGGTTCCCGGACGGTAGCCATAGCGGCTTTCAAGATGCTCGCGCAGCGACAGTTGCAGCAGCATGAGCGGGATATCCACCGGGCAGGCGTCCTGGCAGGCCCCGCAGGCCACGCAGGCGTCGGCCACGTGCAGGGCCCGCAAAAGATGGAAAGAGAGCATGTCCGGGGCGATGTGTCCCGGCTCGGTCCACAGCCCGTCTTCCAGGCGGCAGGCGGTGCACTGGCAGGCCGGGCAGGCGTTGCGACAGCCGTAGCACTTGATGCAGCGTGCAAAGGCCTCGCGCCAGCGTTCCAGGCGCAGCGGCGCATCGGCCTGAAGAAAATATCGGGCCGCGGGCGCATCTGCCGGGTCCACCGGTGCGGCTTTTTCCCCGGCGTCGATTCGTGAGGGCCAGGGCTGCTGGCACAGGCAGTGCTCGGCCTGGTCCGGGTCGCAGGCCACGCCGATCAGGTGGATCCGGCCGGCGTCTACCTGGTTGCGCTTGGCCATTTCCACCAGGGCCCGTTCGTCGCAGCCGCGGCCGACCAGCGCCAGGCGGAACCCGGCCGGCGCCCGCGCCAGGATCCGTGCGGCAGTCTTGGCCAGGGGCCATTTCGGAAAGAGCACCAGGGCCTCGAGGGCCTCGGGACGCTCGAAGACCCGGGGGGCTGTCCCGGCCTCGTCCTCGGCCAGGCCGAGAACGGCGTCCACCGCTTTGGCCTCGAACAAATCGGCGGCGATCTTGCGGACCGTGGCGCGCATGGTCAATTTTCTCCTTGCAGCGCCGCTGCAGGCACTGCGGCCGGGTGCACGGGACCCAGGGCCTTGAGCCGGCCCTCGAAGCCGCTGATCAGCGCGGCGAACCGGTCTCCCTCGTGGGCCCCGCCGAAGTTGGTCACCAGCCGCTGGGCGCCAATGCCCACCGTGTCGAGCAGCGCGGCAAGCAGGGCCAGGCGCTTGGCCGCTGCATGGTTGGCCCGGTTGTAGCGGCAGCCGTCCAGATGGCAGCCGATCACCGCCACCCCGTCGATGCCCACCGACAGGGCCTTTAAAACCATGTCTGTATCGATGCGCGCGGCGCATTCGACTTCGATCAGGCGGAAGCCGGCCGGCAGGGCCAGACGCTGGCGGCCGGCGTCGTCGGCACCGATGGCGCCGCACCACCGGCAGGCAAAGACCAGCACCCGGGGGGCACCAACGGCCTCTGGCCGCAACGATCGGTTTGGCGGTTGGGATTTCATCGGTCGACACTGTTCCCGTTTTGAGGTTCCCGGTTTGTGTTGAAGGCGCAGGTCATCATCTGCACCAGGGTCGCCGGGTCGCACTCGGGCAGGACGATGCTGCCGCTGGGGCAGGCGGCCTGGCAGCTGCCGCAGCCCATGCAGCGCACCGGATCCACCGCGGCGCGCAGCCCGCTGGCGGTCGGCTCCAGACGGCAGGCCCCGTAAGGGCAGGCCGTGCTACAGTTGCCGCAGCCGATGCACGTTTCTTCGGTCACCCGGGCGCACCCGGCGCGCTGCGGCTGAAAGCCGATCAGCTCCGAGGCCCGGCGCACGGGGTGGGCCACCAGGTCGAGGGCCTTGGCCGCCGCGGCCGCGCCCTGGGCCAGGGCCGTGTCCACCAGGGCCGGCCAGCGCGCAGCCCCGCAGACCATCACCCCGGGGGCGGTGGTCTCCACGCTGTGAAGATAGGGCCGGACTTCGTAAAAGCCGTTTTTTTCGGTCTTGAGGCCCAGGGCCGCCGCCAGCGGGTCCTTGCCCCCGGTCGCTACCCGCGGCTTGAGGGCCGTGGCGAACACCACCCGGGCCGCGGGCAGCAGGCGTTCTTTTCCGGCCAGCACGTCGTGCACGCGCACCCCGCTGACCGCTTCACCGCCTTCTATCCAGGGCGGATCGGCCGGGTCGAAGCGCACGAAGCGCACCCCGGCCGCCGCTGCCCGGCGGTATTCGGCCTCGAGGTGCTGGCCGCAGCTCATGATGTCGCGGTGGCAGATTGCCACCCGGGTTGCCGGGTCGATTTGCTTGAGGCGGATGGCGTTTTTCAGCGCGGTGGGACAGCAGATGGCCGAACAGTAGGGGCGCTGGGGGTTGCGCACCTCGACGCACTGGATAAATACCGTATCGGCCGCCTCCGGGGTGCCGTCGCGAAAGGCTTTTTCCAGCTCCATGGCGCTGATCACCCCCCGGCGTCGGCCGGTGGAAAAGTCCTGGGGCAGCACCGGCATGGCCCCGGTGGCCACGATGACGGCACCGGCGGCCAGGGCGGCGCCGTCACTGAGGGTCACGCTGAAGTCGCCGGGTGCGCCCTGGATGTCTGCCACCCGGACGCCGGTGCAGATCTGCGCCGTTTCCAACGCTTCGACGGCCCCCACCAGATCGTCGCGCAGCTCCTGCGCCGAGCGTTCGCCCGGCCCCACGCGCGACAGGCGGTTGAGCATCCCGCCGAGCTGGCGGGTGCTTTCCACCAGCGTCACCGCCACTCCGGCCCGTCCCAGGGCCGCTGCGGCTTTAAGACCGGCCGGCCCGCCGCCGATGACCAGCACCCGGGACTGGACGGTGATCTGCGGATCCAAGGAGGCCTTGCGGCCGCAGAGTGCGGCCAGCCCCATGGCGGCGATGTCGCCTGCCTTGAGGGTGGCCGCTACAGGATCCGCCCCGTGAATCCAGGCGCAGCCCTCGCGGATGTCGGCGTTGTAAAGCCGGCTGCGGTGGATGCCGCGGCCGGCAAGGCCGTCAGCCAGGGCTCCGGCCCGGGCCAGGCGGGAACAGGCCGCGATCAGGACCTGCGCCTCGGTGCCGTCCAGGCGCCGGGCCAAAGCGTCGGCGGCCTCGGGCAGGCACAGGGCGTCCTGGATCGTCACCGAATTGACCCGGGGGTCGTCTTGCAGCCGGGCGCAAAGCCTTGCGAAATCGACCACGCTGTCGATTTCGCCGTGGCAGCGGCATAAAACGCAGTCGATGGGCGCATCCGGTTTCATCGGCCCACCTCCGCCAGAATCTCCATGGCCGCGGCCGAGCCCTGCACGGCGGCGGCCTCCACGTCGGCTGGGGCCTTGCAGAAACCGCAGCTACGAAAAGCGGGGCCCTGCGCGGCGATAAACCCGCCGGCCACATCGGGTAGCGGCTTGTTGTCCTCGTCGGGAATGGCCGCCCGCAACGTGCCGTTTAGCACCACCATGTCAAAGCGCGCCATGGCCGGCTTCTGGGCGAAGGTGTCCTCGTACTTGACGGCCACGGCCGCGCCGCCGGGCAGGGGGCAGATCAGGCCGGGCCGGGCACGCACCAGCTCGATGCCTTCGTCTTCGAGCACCGCCCGGCGGTAGTACGCCTCGTAGCCGCGCCCCTCGGTGCGCAGGTCGGTGAAAAAGATCGTGCAGCGGCACTGCGGGTTGCGCCGGCGCACCCAGCGGGCCTGCTTGAGGGCGTGCATGCAGCAGACTGCGTTGCACTGGGCACCGATCCGCCTGTCCCGGGCCCCGGCGCACTGGATGAACGCCACTTCACGCGCCGTCCGTCCGTCGTGGCGCACCACCCGTCCCCGGTTGGGGCCGGCCTCGGCGATCCACTGCTCGAAGGCCAGGGCCTGCATGATGTTCGGGTCGCTGCCGAACCCCAGTTCCGGGGCCGCAGAAAGGTCGGCGGCCTCGAATCCCGTGGCCCAGATCACGGCCTGCACCCGCAGCGTCTCGGTCTTGGCCGGACGCTCAAGATCGATGGCACCGGTGGGGCAGACCTCGCGGCAGGCGCCGCAGCCGGTGCAGCGGTCCGGATCGATGCGGTAGAGCGGGGGATAAACGTGGGGGGCGCTGGGGGCCACCGCGTTTTCGGCGCAGGAAGGGGCGCAGCGCCCGCAGAAGATGCAGCGTTGAGGGTCGATAAAGTTGGGCCGGTGGCTGAGCACGGCGCTCTGAAACCCTTTGCCGGCTTCGATGCGGGCCACGCGGGTCCAGGTGTGCACCGTTATGCGCGGATGGCTTTGGCAGAGCCGCACCTCGGACCAGACCGGGCAGAACCCGCAGTGGTCGGTGGGATAGAGCTTGTCCAGGTGCAGGGTCTGGCCGCCGAGTTCACCGCCGCGCTCCACCAGGTGGACGCAGCGGCCGGCCCGGGCCAGATCGAGGGCCGCGCTGATGCCGGCCACGCCGCCGCCCACCACCAGAAACGGTTCTGCTGCCGGGGATTCGGATAGCATCAATCGCTTTCCTTCAAATCGACCAGGCCGTGGTTGGCGCCGATGCGTCTGAGCCGCTTGCCCAGCCAGGTCTTGAAATCGTCCTGGGGAAACTCGTAGGGACCGAGCCGGTCTTCGGGCCGCGCGGCGATCCGTTTTTCCGGCGGCGCATAGCGTTTTACGTCTTTGTAGACCACGCGCACGGAAAGCGGCTGGGTCGGGCAGCGGCGCACGCAGGCGCCGCAGCCGTTGCAGCGCTCGGCGATCACCACCGGGTAGCGCCGTTTTTCCATCTTGATCGCCTCTTCCTTGCAGGCCTTGTAGCAGTCCTTGCAACGTTTTTTCTTCTGCCAGGCGAGACAGATTTCCTGGTCGATGACCGCCACGCCGATGTCGACCTCTTTCTTGGGAATCTTGCAGATCGCCCCGGTGGGACAGGCCCGCACGCATTCCATGCAAAAGATGCAGCGGCTCGGATCGAGCACCGGGGTGCCGAGGTTGGCGATGCCGTCGAAGATCGACGCCGGGGTCAGGGCCCCGGGCACGCAGACGTCGATGCAGCGGTAGCACCGGGCGCAGGTTCTGAGAAAATCGGTCTCGTTCAGGGCGGCCGGCGGCCGGGGCAGGGCTTTGGCATCGCCGGCCTTGAGCAGTCCGTAGACGCTGCCGGAAACGGCCGCACTGACGAGAAAATGGAGAAATTTGCGGCGCTGGTCGTCCATGGGTGTCAACCGGTTGCTCCGGCCGGCGCCAGAGGTGCCGGCCAAAAGGTTGGGCGGGGCCGTGACCCTGGCAGTCACGGCCCCGCATAGCGGCCTCGGATGCAGTGGGCTGCAGCGGGTCAGGCGGCCGCGGCCTTGAGGTCGTCGATGGCGAACTCGAGCCCGAGTTCTTTGAGTGTCTTTTCGGTGGGGATTCCGTTGTCGTCCCACCCGTAGTAGGCGTAGTAGTCGTCCTGGACCTTTTTCATCTCTTCCGGTGAGAAGACAGCCCCTTTCTTGGGTCCTTCCGGCAGCGGCTCGGTGAGCATCCGCTTGGGCAGGGTGTCGTCCTTGCGGCTCGTGCCCTCACGCACGTTGAAGCAGCGCTCGAGGGTGCGGATACGCCGGCCGGTGGCCATCAGTTCGTCTTCGGTCATGTTCCAGCCGCAGAGCGGGTTGAGCATGTCGACAAACATCTGCGGTTTCCAGTAGCCGCCGACGAAGGAGCAAATCACCAGCGAGTTGTGCAGGCAGCGCTTGGCCTGGCCGTCCGGGGAGTTGGCCTCGTGGTGGTCGCCGCCGCAGGTGCCCATGGCGTAGCTCACGCCGCGGGGCTTGTCCCCGCGCGGATCGTGGGCCGCCAGCTCCTTGCCCTTGACCACGCAGGCGAAATCGGCCGCATTGCCCCCGAGTTCCTTGGCCATGGCCGCCACGCCCTTGGCGAGAAACTTGCCGGTCTGGCCCTTCCTGTAGGCGATATTGCGGATCAGTTCGACCGTCGTCTCGCCGTCGCCCCATTCCAGTTCGATGCCGTCGAACTTGTCGGCGGTGAGCAGGCCGCGCTGGAAGGCCTCCATGGCATAGCCGATGCAGCCGCCAGTGGAGATGGAGTCTATACCCATGGCGTCGCACAGCTCGATGGCCGCCATCATCACGTCGAAGTCGGCGATGCCCAGGTTGCTGCCCAGCAGCCCGCCGGTCTCGTACTCGGGACCTTCGGCGATGAGTCCGTCGTAGTCGCCGCCGCGGATCACGCCCAGCTTCATGCAGTGCACCGGGCAGTTGTAGCAGGCCGCATGGCGCTTCCAGAACTTCCGGTTGGCCTGTTCGGCGCCGATCTCTACGATGTCCGGATACCAGGTGGTCTGGTAGTTTTTGGTGATCAGCGAGCCGGTGGCGTAGTTTTTCAGCTCGAGCAGCCCGGCCGTGCCCCAGCGTTTGATTCCCTGCCAGCCCTCCTTGCGGGTCGCGAACTCGAGGTTGGCTTTGGCGGCCTGGTGAAAGTTTTCCCGGTCGGCCACCGGCACGTAGCGGGTGCCGCGGATGGCCACGGCCTTGAGCTTCTTGTTGCCCATCAGGGCGCCGGTGCCGGTGCGGGCCGCGGCCCGGAAGCGTTCCACCATCACGCAGGCATAGCCGATCTCGTTCTCCCCGCCGGGACCGATGCAGGCCACCTTGACGTAGGGGTCGTCGAGCTCATCGATGATGTCCTCTTCGGTGGCGTGGGTGTCCTTGCCCCACAGGCCTGAGGCGTCCTTGAACGTGACCTTGTCGTCCTGGATCAGCAGGTAGACCGGTTTCGGGGACTTTCCGGTGATCAGGACCCCGTCCCAACCGGCCCACTTGAGTTCGTTGCCGATGAATCCTCCGACTTCGGCGTGGCTCAACCGTTTGTTATAGGGACTCTTGTTGACGATGCTCAACCGGGTCGACGGACAGGCCGTGCCCGAAAGGGGGCCGACGCCCATGAAGATCGGGCTGTCGGCGGCCATGGGGTCGTGCTTGGCCCCGAGCCGGTTGTAGAGCAGGTAGGCCCCCATCCCGCAGCCGCCGAGGAACTTGCGGCAGATCTCCGGGTCCAGGTCCACGGTCTTGGTTTTCTGCGCGGTCAGGTCGATCTCAAGGATGCGACCGAAATATCCTCCCTTTGGCGCTGCCATGGTCAGGGCCTCCTTTCACCGGTTTCGTTGGGATAGAACATGCTCAGCAGCAGATCCTCGCCGGCCTCCTTGGGGGTGACGTCGCGATAGGCCATGTTCACCCCGAAGCCGACCTTGCCGGCCATGAGGCAGGGGCCCACCGGATTGCCGGCCTGGGCGTTGCAGGCCTTGACGCATTCGGGATCCCCGTCGCAAAGATCGCACATCAGCGGCATCCCCTTTTCCGGGTCGCGGCGGATGAATTTCGACGGGCAGGCTTCGATGCACTTGTTGCACTTGGCGCCGAGGCAGAGCTTCTCGTCCAGCTTGATGCCGCCGGTCTTGGGGTCTTTGATCAGCGCCTTGGGCGTGGTGGGACAGGACTTGATGCACGGCGCGTCGTTGCAGTGCCAGCAGATCACCGGAACGTCCACCACGCCCTTATGCCGGTAGACGTGGATGCGCGACTTGGCCGGCCAGACCACCCCTTCGTGGTGCAGGCTGCAGGCGTATTCACAGGCCCGGCAACCGACGCAGTTCTGCCGTTCTGCGAAAAGGTAATGAACCTCCGGCTTGGCATTTTCCGCCGCCGCGGTGGCGGCTGCCGGGCGTACCGCACCGAGTACCGAGCCGGTGGCCAGGGCGACTCCGGCTGCGGAGCCGACCCCCTTGAGAAACGATCTTCGGCTCGTTTTCTTATCGAGGATCTTTTCGTCTCCCGTGTTGATGGGCCTTTCTTTCATGAATGACCTCCTTTACCTGAAGCGTCCATCGGTTGCCGCGCCAGCGCGGTGGGGCCTTTGTGGCAAAGCGTGCGCGGCTTCTGTCTTCGGTCAAGGGGGTGATCCACTGCTGCCGCCGCGCAGCAAAGGCGCTGATGCACTATGTATTGTTGCGAGTATCAGGCCAAATGAGGGGAGACAATTGGCACAACCCCCTATTTGGGCCTAGGTAGGACTACCTATCCGGAGGTGTATCCTTTGCGGATGGCGTATTTGACCAGGTCGGCGAGGTTCTTGAGGTCCAGCTTCTTCATGATGCTGGCGCGGTGGTGCTCCACGGTTCTGGGGCTGATGCACAACAGATCGGCGATCACCCGGTTGGCGGTTCCCTCGGCGATCAGCTTGAGCACTTCGGCTTCGCGTATGGTGAGCACCGCCGTCTGCGGATGCTGGCCGCGCTGGAGCAAAAAGGCCAGTTCTTCGGGCAGATCCTGCTGCAAGATGGGCGAAAGGTACTTCCTGCCGCGGCGCACCGTCTCGATGGCCGAGATCAGCTCCAGGTCCGAATCCTCCTTGAGCAGGTACCCGTCAACGCCGGCGGCAAAGGCGTGGTGGATGTACTCACGGCGCTTGTGCATGGTGACGATGAGAATGCGGATGCCCGGATGAAGACTGCGGATTTCGCTCACCGCCTCGATTCCCCTCAGCCGGGGCATGGACACGTCCAGCAGGACCATGTCGGCCGTCAGTCGTCGGAGCAGTTTGAGCAGTTCCAGGCCGTCGTCGACCTCGCCGGCCACCTCGAGACCGGGGCAGGACTCGATCATCATGCGCAGCCCGTGGCGTACCAGGCGATGGTCATCGGCGATGACGATCCGGTAGGTTCCCATGTCAGTCGCCTTTCGTTTCGAGGGGAATGGTCACCCGCAGGCTGGTGCCGCCGCCGGGCCGGGCCTCGATCTCGAAGTGGCCGCCGAGCATCCTGGCCCGCTCTGCCATGGCGGCCAGACCGAGGCCGTCGCCGGGCGACCGCCGTTGCAGGCATTGGGCCGGGTCCATCCCTTTGCCGTTGTCTGCCACCTGGCAGATCACCCTGTCGGGGCGCAGCACCAGTGCCGCCCAGACCCGGGCCGCCTCGGCATGCTTGTGGATATTGGTCAGCGCTTCCTGAAAGATGCGGTAAATCAAGAGCTGGGCGTCGCGGTTGAAGATATGGTCGACCTTTTCGAGGTGGACTTCGAACCGGAAGCCGAAGTAGCGGGCGAACTCCTCAAAGAGCCATTGCAGGGCCGCGTTCAGACCGATGTCCTCCAGGGCCGCCGGGGTCAGGTCGTGGCAGAGGCGGCGCACGTTCTCGATGATCCCGGAAACTTCGTCCACCACCTGCTTGCACGAGGCGCGCAGGGCGCCCTGACCCGGATCGAGGCGCATCCCCACGGCCCGCACCTGGAGCTTGAGCAGGGCCAGGGACTGGCCCAGTTCGTCGTGCAGGGCGTGAAAGATCCGCTGGCGTTCCTCTTCCTGGGCCTCGATCAGCCTGGAGGAGAGCTCTGCAAGCTGATCGGCCGATTCCTGGATGGCGCTGCGGGCCCGTTGCTGCTCCACCGCCAGGGCCAGGGTGTTGGCGATGCCCTGGAGAAAGTCGATGTCGGCACGGGAAAACTTTTGCCGGCGGGTGGTGTAGGCTCCCAGGATGCCGAACGGTTTTGTGCTGTTGCCGATCACCACCGCCAGCCCGCTGACCACCCCCAACCGTTCGAGCAGCGGAAAGGAGCGGCGCAACCGTTGTTCGCTTGCCAGGTCGGTGATCACCATCGGTTTTCTGTCGCATATCGGGCACCGGCCGCCGGTCTGGGGTCCGGTGTCGCACGGTGCGGCATGGCAAAACTGCCTGTCGCTGCCGACGGCCGCCAGCGGCACGCAACGATGCAGCGACGGCCGGTATTCGAGGATGTGGCAGTATTCCATCTCGATGGTTTTGGAGACCAGCGCGGTTGCGGCGGCAAACAGGCGGTCGCAATCGATGCTGCCCAGCGCCTCCTGTCCCAGCTCGGCCAGGGCCTGGTGCTGGCGGACCCGGCGTGCGAGTTCCATCTCGGTGCGCTTCATGTCGGTGATGTCCACCGACAGCCCGGCCACACCGATGATTTGGCCGTTTTCGTCGCGCACCGGGATTTTGTCGGTGCGCAGCCAGCGCTGGGCGTCGGTGATGTGGGCCGCGGTGATATTGCGTTTGGGCCGGCCCGTCTCGATCACCTCACGGTCGTTTTCCCAGTAAGCACCGGCCGCCTGGGGATCGTCGATGAAATCGCCGACCGATTTTCCGATGATTTTTTCTTTGGGCAGACCGACGGCCTCGGCATAGGCGCGGTTGACCTGGACGAAGCGGTTGGCCGTGTCCTTGAAAAAGACCATGCCCGGCACAGCGTCGAGCAGAGCTTCCCATTTGCTTGCCAGGTCCGGCAGATCGAGTCCTTTCAGGGTGTGGTGCGGCATGGCGCGGTATCCAAAAATATTTTTCTTTTTGCCCAGTCTATAGGCTCCATCTATAGCCGGTTTTTATAGGATATGTCTACTTTTTCATGAAACGGATAGCGGCGGCGCTACTATATTCTGAAATTCAAGGATGTTAGTCAAACTGAAAGCATTTTTGGGCTTCTTTGTTTTTATGAATGTATAAAAAGGTTCCCCACCCAGTTAGTGTCCATCCATAAACGGCACCTTTCGGCCTACGGCGGCGTTCTGGCTCGTTTCCCATCCTCGAAATAGCGGGCTATTGCTCCGGTTGGAAACTCGCTCGGGCTTTGCCAGGAACCAAAAATCAACAGTTATGAACGGACACCAGTTAAGGGAAATTTCCCAGGATCTGTGATGCAGCCGGTTACCGGCACGACCGATAAGCGGTTCGTCATCCCCCCCTGCACGATGAACAAGAGATGGCGAAACCTCTATGATACGGATGGCCTGATTGAAAAAACGTCGTATTTCAGGTGGGTGGCATAGTCCGGTGGGCAGGGTTCGATTCTTGACACGAATGGCCTTGATCGACTAGAGTGGCGTTCGATCATTTTATCCCCCGGGAAAAGGAGAAAACAATGCGCTTCGTTCATACCAATATCGCTGCCAAGGACTGGAAGGTATTGTCGGATTTTTATATCAAGGTGTTTCACTGTAAGATCAAACCGCCGCAGCGAAAGCTTTCAGGGGCGTGGCTGGATCAGGCCACCGGCTTGGAGGAAGCAAGTCTGGAAGGGGTCCATTTGCTGCTTCCGGGCCATGGCGATAACGGGCCAACGCTTGAAATTTTCACCTACCGTAAAATGAACGAGTGCAGCTCCATCATGGCAAACTGCAAAGGGATAACCCACATTGCATTCGAGGTATCCGATGTTGACCAGACGTTGGAAGAGGCCATTGAAAATGGCGGCCAGCCATTGGGCAAAGTCACTGAAAAATCGGTAGATGGCGTCGGCGAGTTGAAATTCGTCTATTTCAGGGACCCTGAAGGAAACATCATTGAAATCCAATCATGGAATCGATAAGTCGCTGAATCTGCCGAAAGCTGACTGGGGGGGGAATGGCACGTATCGGAATTCTCACTTGTTCAAACTGCATGCAGGAAACCAACTGTGCTTCGGTGGTCTGTTTGGCAGATATGAGAAAAAGGAGAGGGTTTTTCGAGCGATATTCAAAGAACGAGCCCCTTGATCTGGTCGGTATTATTAGCTGCGCCGGATGCCCAACGGTCATGGCGCCCGAAAAAATACTGCGAAGGGTGCGTGCGTTGGCTGAATTTAGGCTCGATGCCCTTCATTTTTCTTATTGCATCACCGCGTTGTGTCCGTTCATCGAAAAGTATCAGAAGGTGATCAACCAGGCCTATCCCGGTTTAAAAATCGTGTTGGGCACGCATAAACCGATAGATAAAAAAGAATTTCAAAGAGGCGTTAAAGAGATTTTATGCCCGACGATTTCGCCGCTCCAGAGTATGAATGAAATCATCAACCTTACTTTGAAATTGCCGGATGGCCCGCTTCATTTCTGACATCGTCAGTTGATGTGCTTGCCGTCGTCATCTTCGTCCGCTTTGACGATTTTGCAGACCGCCGAGGTCGAAACGCCGAGTTGCCTGACTGGATGTGCTCTATCAACCAGATGTATGCGGGGATTGCATCGACATCGGCCGGAAGGCGGCGAGGCAGTCCATCAGCAGTAAGCGTCAGCAGCAGTTTGCGTGCTTCGGGAAACGACGGTCCCGCCTCGATGAGCGAACGCGCCTCGCGTTCTGCCGTTTGTGGCGCACCGGTGTTTGCACAGACCTGAATCAACTCCGTCTTACCGGACGGATAACGGGCCAGAAAATCGACCTCCAGCCCGCTGGTGGTCTTGACATAGGAGACCTCGGCGCGGCGGCGCTCCAATTCCAGCAGCACGGCGGTTTCCAGCGCATGACCGATGTTGGCCCGGCCCGAGCGATCAAATACCGGAATCAGGCCGGGGTCGATCGGGTAGGCTTTGCGCGGGTTGACCATGCGCCGGCGTTCCGATTCGGCGGCCAGCCAGATGGTGCGGACCAGGAAACAGTCCTGCAAATACAAGGTGAACTGATGCACCGTGTCCTTGGAGATGGCCAAACCCTGCGATTTGAGCGCCGCGTAGAACTTCTCCACACTGAACAGTCCGGCCGCATTGCCCAACAGGTGGCGCACCAGCCATCGTAGACCGGCCACGTTGCTCACGGCATGGCGTTCGACGACGTCGCGCAAAATGGCCACGTCCACGTAATCTTGCAACACGCGGTAACGGGTGGCCTGGTCAAATCCCTGCACCTCGGGGAATCCTCCCACGGTCAGATAATCGACAAGGGCGCGTTCCAGGGTCGAGCGGGTCTGAGCATCCGTTGCCGGCGGCACCTCTGCTGTCCCCTCGCCGCGGCTGTGCAAGGCTTCCTCGAAGCTGAAAGGGTGGATCAGCACCTCCCAGGCGCGCCCACGCAAGGCAGTGGCGATTTCACGGGAAAGCAGGGCGGCCGACGATCCGGTCACGAAGATTTCTACCTTTTCGCTGTCGAGGACACGGCGGACGAAGCGCTCCCATCCGGGTACGACCTGAATTTCATCCAGCGCCAGGGTGACGCGCTGTCTTCCACGAAACTGTGGGAAACGCCGATAATACGCCTCCAGCATCGGATGAAGATCCTCAGCCGTCATCCCGGCGAGCCGTTCATCCTCGAAATTGATATACGGCAGGCATTCGCGTGGTGTTCCGGCGGCGAGCCGTTCGCCGCGCATCTGATGCACGAACATGGTCTTGCCGGCGCGGCGCATACCGACCACCGCCGTGACCTTGTCCGGCAGGGTAGTGGCTCCGAACACACGGCGGGCGATGCCGGCCGGAATAGGCGCAGCCAGCGACTCGCCGAGCTTTTCGTCCAGGATTGCCTGGTAACGACTGATGGAGGTCGAGTTCATGGCCTGAAATATTATCCTTATGAAAAGGAGAATTCAAGCCATTTATCGCCCTTCATAAAGGATTGTTTCAGGTCGTTCCGGGGGCTCCTGCCGTAGTGGAAGCGATGAGCGTCAAGATAACCAGCGGGCAGCCGAAGGCGAGGGTTTCTTGAATTTTGAGGCTGTCCGCCAGTGCCGAAAATGCCTGGTCATTTTCGAGCGGGTCGGTAACGGTCAGGCCGCAGACCCGTGCAATGGACCGGCACAGGCGCACGAGCTGAGCGCGATCGAGCTGATCGGTACGGCCGAAGTTGTGGATAATTTTGGCGACCGGCTTGCGGGTTTTGGGATCGCGCTCGTTGTGGGCGAGTTGGAAGTACTCGACCGTTGAGCCGTCCTTGTTGGTGCGCTTTGTGGTCCGCAGGTACATGCTTACTCACATAGCGTTTGAAATATTTCATGTCAGAGTTTAAATCACTAATTCGTGTGCCAACAGTAGTTGGGCTCGAAAAATGCCTCAAATTTTTATAGCCGATTGTTTTTATGGGGTGCAGGGTTGTGGATAGTCAGATTTTGGGGGCGCTTTTTGCCTACAAATCCCAAACCCAAGAAAAAGTCCGATTTGCCTTTCGTACGCCATTCCTTTTGCCTTTCATTGATCTTGCCCCGAAAAAGTGGACACGAGGTTAAGCCGCAAGTAGGAAACCCTCATATTCTTGCGGGATTGCGTAATCAATCGATAAGTGGCGTCTTTTTCGGTTGTAGAAGACCTCTATGTAATAAAATAGGCTTTGGATCGCTTCCGACCGGCTGTGGTACCGTTCGTGGTTGACCCATTCCATCTTAAGGCGGCCAAAGAAGCTTTCCGCCACGGCATTGTCATGGCAGTTGCCTTTACGGCTCATGCTGCAGACCATGCCACGCTCTTTGAGAATCTTTTGATAATCGGCCGAAGCGTACTGGCTACCGCGGTCCGTATGATGTAGCAGCCCTTGTTCCGGCTGCCGCTTACCAAGAGCCATTTCCAGGGCATCAATGGCCAGTTGCCGTGTCATTCGGATAGCAGCGGACCAACCGACGACTTCGCGGTTGTACAAATCCAACAGCACGGCCAGGTACAGCCAGCCCTCGTCGGTCCAGATGTAGGTTATGTCGCCGACCCATGCGGTGTCGGGAGCCTTTGCGTTGAAGTCCCGGTCAAGTAAATTCTGTGCAACTGGTAGATTATGCCGAGAGTTCGTCGTTGCCTTGAACTTCTTTCTCGTCCGAGATCGGATACCGGCATTTCGCATGATACGGGCGACACGGTTTTTCTCGCAACGTACGCCGTCATCGTTCAGATCCTGGTGGATCCGCGGCGCTCCGTAGATACCGTGACTGTTTGCATGTGAGAGTCGGATTCGATTCTCCAGAACCCGGTTTTCACGGCTCCGGCGGCTCTCTGGACGCTTTTTCCAGGCATAGAAGCCGGATCGGGAGACGTTTAGCAACTTGCACATGCGGCCTACAGTGAACGTCTCCACGTGTTCAGAGATGAATCGAAATTTCATTTCTGATCCTCCGCAAAGTAGGCCAGCGCTTTTTTTAGGATGTCACGCTCCTGTTTGACGCGATCCAGCTCACGGCGGAGGTTACGCATTTCCTCGTCCGGAGCGGCAAGCTTTCCTTTACCAGGAAAAGCGTGCAGGGGTTCTTTAGCCAGTTCTGACTTCCAGCGTCGTAACACGCTGTATTCTATACCGAGATTCCGCGAGGCCTCAGCAATGCTGTATCCCTTTTGGGTAATCAGGTTCACAGCCTCGACCTTGAATTCTCGTGAGTAGTTCTTTCTCTTTTTCTGTGCCATTGGAACACCTCCTGGCGCCCGTATACATTGGGCTTTTCGGGGTGTCCACTACTTTAAAGGAAGATCAAAGGCGAAGCTACGAAGAGGGAAGATCCGTTAAAGGGTTAAGCCTATGGAACCACAAAACGGTTGGATTCTGTAAAATCAGTATGTTATCCGATTATTTTTGCCATACTTGATCATATTTTGCGATTCTCAAGGAGCCTGTGCTTTCGTTTTCCGGGGTGTCGGCTTTGCGTCTAACTCATAGAAAACACATGTAATGATTGTCATTTACGATAGATGGCTATCCTCTTTTTCGTTCTTGTCAAATCGTCCATTTCTTGATAATGTATTGCATATATGCCCGGTTGCGGCGATAACCTGCAATACTTTATCGGGAGGGCGATATGGATGGTTCGACCGAGGTTTCCCAGCGTCTCGCGGTCCTGTTCAAGCAGCATCCATGCTGGATGATCGGGCCGCTGAGCCAACAGATGGACTACTCGATTCCATCAACCCGGCGATTTCTGGCCCAGAACGGCTACTACAGCAGTTTTACGCACAACGGACGATGGTATACCCTGCGTTCGATTCCTCGCTTTTCGCGCGAAGGACTGTGGTTTTACCACGACATCGGCTTTTCCCGGGCCGGCAGTCTGACCCGTACGCTGGTGGCCCTGATCGATGCCAGTCTGGCAGGGATGAGCGCCGAAGCGCTCGGCCAAAAGTTGCGCTGCCGTTGTCATTCGGTTCTGGTCGGGTTGTACCGCCGCGGTCTTGTCCAGCGCCAGCGCCAGGGACGCGCGAACGTTTACCTGGCCAGCAATGCCAGGACCGCCGAGGCGCAACGTCGTGTCCTGGAAGCGCCCGTGGCGGCGGTGCTGCCAGCCGAGATTGCAGTGATGGTGCTGGCCGAATTCATCCGCAAGCCGTCAGCCGAGCCGGCCGAGTTGGCCCGCCGGGTGTCGGCCCGGGCCGCCGTGCGCATCAAGGCCGACCAGATCCGGGCGCTGTTTGCGCAGCACGGTTTAAAAAAAATGCTGCCGTTGCGGCCATCGGCCTCCTGAGCCGCCTCAACGAACAACTGCACCAGGAGGTGCGCCCGTCGGCGTTGTTCGCGCAGCCGCCGGTGGTCGATTTTCGCTACCCGCACCGGCAGTGCTCCTGCGGCGGTGCCTTGAAAGTCCAAAAGACACAAACCAAGCGCGTGGTCAGTCTTTCGGTCACCTATATCGCCCGCCGGACCGTGCAACGCTGTACCCGTTGTGGCCGTGTCTGGGAAGATCCGGCCCTGCGTCAGCGGGTGGCGCATCGTTGCAATACCGCTTGGGACGTGCTGGTCTTTGTCGGCCGTCGCCTGTTCGAGGACTGCCACAGTGTCGGGCAGGTTCGCAACGAGCTGCTGGCCCGCGATGTGGTGCTGTCCGATTCTCAAATCACCAAACTCGGCCGCAAGTTTATCCTCTTGCTGGCTCTGGCCCATCGGCGCGCCACCCCGCGCATCAAGCAGGCCATGGCCAGAAGCGGCGGCTATATCCTGCATCTGGATGCCGTGCATCAAGAAGATGCGCCCGCTCTGATGTCAGGCATCGACGCTCTGAGCCGCCTGGTGTTGGCCAATGTCAAGGTGCCCAGTGAACACGCCGCTCAGATCATCCCGTTTTTGGAAAAGATCAAAGACGACTATGGCGATCCGATCGCCTGTGTGCATGACATGGGCACAGGCATCTGCAAGGCGGTCGGGGCCGTGTTCCCCACAAGCAAAGACTTTGTCTGCCACTTTCATTTCTTGCGCGATGCGGGCAAAGACCTGATCGAGCCGGCCTACCGCGAGCTTCGTGGCTGCCTGCGTCGCCATGCGTTCAGCACCCGGTTCCGTGCGTTGGCCCGCCACGCCCGTCGGTTACTGGCCGAGCCGAACGCCCTGGCGATGTATCTGGCGGGCACCCAAACGGCTGCCGATTTGAGTCTCACGACCCCTGCGGCGGTCTATGCACTATCGCTGTGGAGCTTGCAGGCCAAACACTGCGGCGATGGCTACGGCTTTCCTTTCGATCGCCCCTTGCTGGTACTGGCCGAACGGCTTATGATCCTGCTCGATTGCCTGCCGCGCCTGCTACAGACACTTCCCGGCGACAACGTGGCCGGCAGCCGCTTGTTTGTCCACCTGGCACGAAAGGTGATGGATGTCGTCGCCGATCCGGTCTTCGAAAAAAGCCTCGACTCGTTACGCTGGCGTTGCCGGCTCTTTGATCAGCTTCGCCAAGCCATGCGCATCGCACCTTCCGGAGGCCGAGACGGCCTCAACGATGATGGTGCCGCACCCGCGATGGAAAGTATCCGCCAGAGCGTTGGCCAATTCCGTCACCGTCTCGATGCCGAAGCAAAGCTGGCAGCCGATCCGCTGTGCCGCAAACTGGCCGAACAGATCGACAAGTATCACGACAAACTGTTTGCCGACCCGATTGACGTGCAGACCCCTTCGGGGCCGCAGGTGGTTTATCCCCAGCGGACCAACAACATCCTGGAACAGTTCTTTCGCAGCTTGCGCCGGGATCATCGCCGCCGTACCGGCGATAATCGCATGCACCGCGCGTTGCAAACCATGCTGGCCGATACCCCGTTGGTGAAAAATCTGTCCAACCCCGACTACATGAAAATCCTGCTCGACGGCCGGCCCAATATCGAAGCCCTGTTTGCTGATTTGGATCGAACCTCGGCTTCCGAGGAGCTGATACCGGCCGCGGATGCCGATCGCATTCTGCCTGGTTTTAAAGCACTGACAAAAATACCGGATCTTCCCGTTCGAATCTCACAGCGCGCTTCTGCGGCTTTATCCGGGGCAAAATCCAACCAAATTGTGTGGCCATAGGGTTAAGCGTATACAATGGATTCATTGGTGATCGTCCTACCCGCCCTACACTAATTTCTCAAGGGGTAGGTGTCTCACTCACATTGGCACAGACTCCGACACTACTGCGAAGTGGGTTAGTTCAATAACTTTTGGTTCGTACCATGAGCAACAAGCTCAACGTGAAGGTCAAAAAAACCATGGCCACATCAAATGTGGTCTTACTTTCAGCCACTGTGTCGTATATAACCACCCTCCAAAAAGTCAACGTTCCCGTAATACTAATGACAATTCGGATAAGCCCCTCATCCAGCCGAAGGGAAAGGCGTAGCAGCAGGCATAGTGGATAGGCAACCAACCAGGAGAGCATTGCCAGCAGGGGGTTGACTATCTGCTCCAGCGAACCGTGGATATGTGCAGGGGCGTAACGGTTCAAGATATTCACCGCAATTCCTACCATAGGCCACCACACCGCGACCCATACTAATCCCCTCAGACCACTCCCGAGCAACAGCCGTAGCCCGGTTCCAGTGGGGCTGAGCAGCAGTGAAACACCAATTGCACCTAGCACGTATCCAGCGGCGTTCATCGATCAAGCTCTGCGATAGCGTTGCGGATCACTCCCGCACAAGGACTATTAGGGGCATTTTCCAGCGCTTGTATAGCCGCTTTTTTGACCTTGTCCTGACGGGTGACGTGGGCGAGGGTTGCTGTTTGCAACAACCGCCACTGCCCCCCAAGGGTGGGAGTAACGACTGGTTGCCCAGTCCGATTAACAGATTCATCCTGGAGCACTCGGCTGAAATAGTGTGACACATTACCTGTCAATTGAGCACAAGGAGCTGCATCAGAAAGATCAAGCACCAAGTCGGTCAACTCACGCACCATCTTTGCACAGTCGCTATTCTTTACAATGCCGCGATGTGCCAGCAGCCAATTTGCGACGCGCTGTACGCGTATAGAAAAAAAGCTTGGGTCCAGGCGCTGGGCTGTCACCAGTAATTGTTCGGCCTGTTGCCAATCTTTACTATCATGAGCACGTTGTGAAAGTTCATAAGCGAGCAAAAAGAGCCTATCGGCACGAATGGCAGGTGATACTCGCTCGGCTGAGCGGACTTGGTTAAGAGTGTGAATAAAGTGTTGCGTGTCTTTGAACATAAGGCTCGTAAGTAGCAACTGGTTCTCGATCGCTGCCCGCCGGTCAGCATCCAATGTTTCATCAGCCAGTAGTGCTTCAATTCGTCGTAGCGCCGCATCGCGGTCATCAAGGAACGCTGCTGAAGCTAAGGCTTGCCGCTGTTCTAAGCTCCACTGCAACTGCGGAGCTATCTGCCGCATGAACGCTGAGTATCCAAACCGAACGGTTCGATCAGGCACACAGCCGCGTTCCTGTTGAGCGTTGGCCCGCTTTGCATCAATCAAAGTCTTGTCTGGTTCAATATGCCGAGTGATGCGCAGCCCCTGTTGTCGCCAATGACTATCACCGGGCGCAGCGCCAGACGGCAAAGGCAGTATGGACACTGATAAAAACAGAATTGCCACACATTTAAGCATTTTTTCTACCTGAATATCGTCTCGAAATGAAAGCTACTTGGTTGTAACGAGATTGGAATGTTAACCCGGCCTGTGGCGCTAACGGCGTAAAGCGGGATCAGACGATACCGGAAGCCACATGCGTCAAGAAATGCAACTAGTTCCGGCAGATCGACCTTTTCCGATTGCATCACCAGCACACTCAACAAATTTTGCCGAAAAGCGGTCCTGGTCTTCTCGTCGATAGGGCAACTGGCATCTTCAGACCGCACCGCGGGAATGCAAGCACGCACCCATTGCATCGGGAGTTTGCCCCCTATGGTGCCAACAATAATAGAAAACGCCTCTGGCGCATTTTGATCCGACAATATGGTAATATTTTCAAAGTGTGCATCACTGCTTACCAGCTTTTCTGGTGATACCATAGCGTCACTAAAATGGTCCAGATTTAACACTTGCAGTTCCCGTCCGTCTATAAAGGCATAACTAGTGCGCTCAGGAATTGGGCTCCAGCTAGGAGGGATTGCCGTGGCGGTTTCGACAGTTTGTCCAGTAGATACCCTCTCTATTCTGGGTGCTATTGGGTTGAGAGCAAAAGTGACGAATACAAACAGCACCAGAACAGAGGCAAAAAAAGTAACAGACACGTCGACGGAAACGGGGCTGTCGTCATTCATGATGGGCATTCTGGCGGATAGGCCGGTTGATGACCTGCAAACATAGAGTGGGTACCGAGACTTTACGGGGATCATTGCTCTGGTAGTGATAGCGCGATAACAACCGCCTTGAGACCGTGGCAAAACAGTTCGTTGTTAAAGGGCGGCCGGTGGCGGGAGCTATGGCAACGGTAAGCAAAGGTTTTGCCGGCAACTCCATTGCGGACAAGGTCTTGACCAACTCATTGTGATCTCGGACAATCTGAAAATTAGTGCCAGGGCGTAAAATGCCTTCTTTCTCACGGAAGATTACAGCATTTGCCGGGAAAAGCGCAAATTCTGCCGTACCAGCGTCGGTCCTCGGGCAAAGCATTACTATATCTGCCTGTACTGGCAGGGGGGTGGGCGGATCTGAAGATGCCAATGTTAACACCACTAGTAAGGTCGCAGTTGCAGAGACGAACAGATCTGTCATTGCCAGCATCAGAGCGCCGCCGAGGTCGACTGTATTGTTGGTGCCGCTCATGAATGGCGCATTTCCGCAAGTTTGCGTAATAACATCAACGACACCGCTGCCCCAAGTCCCAGGAAGGTGGTATCGAAGGCAGTGCTGAGCCCGGCGATTAAAACGCCGGGTTCATTGTTTCGCATGGCACCCTCTAAACCAGACACAGCCTGGGACACACCAACTATGGTGCCGATAAAACCGAGGGAGGTGAACAGGGTCTGCGCCCAGGCAGCGAAATGGGCGTAGGCCACAACGGTCACACCTTTCCGGTCAAGAATCGCCAGAAGTAGGAAGTGTGGAAGCACTGATAGCCAGCCGGATAGTAACAAAAGCTGGTACAGATTATTCAACGAGCGTCCGAAAACGGCCACAAGGTATGAGGGCGTATGGGACTGGAGCGCGGCTAATTCACTCAACTGGTCGCGTCCTGCCATGAACATACCCGCCAACAGTAGAGTCCAAGCTATGGCATGGCGCACTACCAATGCCTGTAGATTGTTAGTCTGTAAGTTCCACTGCAGGGGTATCATGGCGTAGAGATGGCTGCAGTCATATCCGCCTGGATTCCCTGAGCCGTGCTGACGATGTTTTCGTATTCGCCCAAGCTGCTCTCGAAGATTTCGACGGCAGCTTCGATATGGCCAACCTGCCTGATCAACACAAGGATTTCCTGTTGATCCTCTAATGCGCGAATGATGTTGTGGGCCTGGATAACTGCCGCTGCACGGCGTCTGTCAATGCTTTGCAGCTTCTTGAGAGCCTCATCCAGGCTTTTAACGATTGTCTCTAATTTAGGGTCGTCTCTTGCCTCTACTGTAGCGATCATGTCGCTGGTGTGATTCTCAAACGCATTGAGTTCCGAGTGGTAATCCGAATTGACATCCATCTGATCGGTCATCTGTTTCAGGTCATTGAGCATTTTTTGCACCTCCTCGCCGGCCTTTTCGATACCAGCCCGGCGTTGGCGCAATTCATCTATTATTTGTGGGTAGTTTTTGGCCCTTTCATCCATTTGGGTGAGCAGTACGCCAATTTTAGTATTGAGATCCTTCAACCGGTCGGTGCTTGGTTGCTGAGTTTCAGCATTTGTGGCTACAAGAACGATCAAAATTAAAATTATTCCCGCTAAGAATAGGTTGCTGCTTTTCATGTCTACCTCCTTGTAAGCTAATTTTTTTGAATGAAATGTGGTTGTTACCACATGCCGCCAGGTCTCATTTGTTCTTACAGAATTGTACATGGCGAATTCCTATAGCATAGATTCTAGGCCCGACGGACTTCAGCTTTTCTACGGACTGGAAAAGCTTCTTGCGTTGGGGCTCTAGTTTTTCTAACTGTGTACTGGTATCGTGGATTAGGTTGTCGTCCAGATTATCAGGAATTTGTCCGATGTCATTTGCAGACAGATCCTTAAGCCACTTCTCGAACTCACCGGCGCAACTTTCAATCCTCTTGGCTTGGTCTTGGAGCGATACGAATTCCTGCCCATCCTGCGTCGCTTGAGCATAGTAACGGGACAAATCATCCCGACTATACCCACACAGTTTATCAAGATCCTGTACAACATCGAGATTGAGAGAAAGAATTTCACTGTATTTATTTAGAGCAGTATCGATTGAGTCCGCCAACGTCTTCGCGTTCTCGATCAAGGTCCACACATTCGGGGCACATTGCGGGTACTTGTTTGCCTCCTGCTGGCATTTGATCCTATCAAAAAGCTCGGTAACATTTGCACACAGATCCTCCGGTGTCAGGTTCTTCACCTCGTTCAACACCATGCCCGGGCACTCTGCTGCGTCTTGGGGACTATTGGGAGGCAATACGGATATACAGTATTCCCAGTTTTTGTTCTTGAAGTTTCCGGCTTCAACACAAACTGTGGCGCAAGTCGCAGGGCACTGTCGTTGCACTTTGACGTTGGAACAGATGCTACGAAGTTCTTTGATACTTGGCGAGGAAGCTCCAGGGTTTTCGGAATAGCCCATCGCCGGCATCAGCAGCATAATGATGATCATCCTTTTTTTCAACGATACCCCCTGAGTGGTGCCCTCAAAGTCACTGTCTTGCTGTGTGCACAAATGCCAAACATATGACTTTGGCCAAATGTCTGTAGTTAAGCGCAGGTATCCGCGAGCTCAGCTCACTTGTAAATCATACAGTTTGGTATTCCATCGATACTTGACTTACCCGGTCATTTTTGGGACCGACAGGTTGCAGGTTAAGTCTATGTATTGTAAGTGTCGGGAATTTATCCATGAGGACTTTGAGACTCCTATCATAGCTATGCGTAACCGTCAATACTGTGACTTCTTGTTCATGAACGAAACGGGCCAGTTCGGAAATTTTTCCGTCGAACGCGGCGGAATCCAGGTTGCTGGTCGGTTCGTCGGCGAAAATGATCTGCGGCGAGCCGGCCACCGCCCGATGCAATGCCAGTTTCTGTCTCATCCCCCCTGACAGTGCAGAGGGACTTTTCTTGAGATAGTTCTTCAATTCCGGCTCAAGACAATTAAAATCAACCTTCGTCCCAAGATCGCATAAGAGTCGCCGGAGGATCAAGTTTTCCTCTACGGTATGGCTGTCTAGCAGGTGCCCCCCTTGGGGAAGAAACCCGAAACAGCATTGCCGGAGTCGAGCCGTTGGGTCGTAAAGTGATAATGTCAAGGCGCGGGTTCTGAACAGCTTCCAATAATCGTGTTCATAAATGTGTCCATTCAAATGTTCGTAGAACCTGATGCTGGAGTCCTTGCTGTATTCGCCTTTGTCTAAGGTGGCCAACATATGTGCCAGCGTACTCTTCCCAACGCCGTTATCTCCGGTGATAAATACAAATTCGCCTCGGTTGATTCGTATGCCGAAGGAGCCTGTAGTATATTTATATTGAATACTTTTTTGTCTGCTGAATCGTTTGGTCAACGAGCCGAATGCAAGCAATTCCCGGGTTTCCATCATGTCTCCTTAAAACTGGTTGCCAAATCTTCAGGCTCGGTATGAAACCATCTCAGAAGGTTCCATAAGGTTGATGTGCACAATGGCGGGCACTACATGCCCGACGACGGCGGCAACACTCAACCCAACAAGCAGTTTGTACGCCTCAGGAGTACCCATCAACTGACTAACAGTCATGCCCTGTGAATAAAGGCCATGGATCAGCAACGCTAGGCCGAACGCCAACACGGTAAATATTAGGGATTGGATGATAAGTACCATAACGAACAGCCGTGCTGATGCCCCCTGTTCCCTTAGCACACCGATTCGATAGATCCGTGAATGCAACACTACTGCATTATATAAAGCAAGAATCACTGCAAGGGCAAAGGCTGCGGTTTTTAACAGTCCACTCAGTCTCTGCAACATCGCTTGATTGGACAAAGTTGTATTCAATATCTCCAAGATCTCGCTATGTACCTGTTGGTCGACTTGCTGGTTGATAAACCCACTCAGCGCGGGTATCAGCCGCGCCTGCACTTTGCCCATTAGCATCAGCCTTCGATTTAGGTAAAGCATCGCCCCGCTGTAGCGAGACAGCTCGGCCGGTTCACCGTCGCCGTCGAAGTAGACCTGTCCGGTGCTCGGAGGCAGAGACGAAAAATCATCTAAAATATCCATGCGCCGTTTACCAGGAGAAGGATAGCTAAGCCAAGTGCAGTAAAGGTCACTGTATCGCTGTAGCCCCTCTGTTATAGCTTGGGGAAACTCCTTGCCCAATTGCTCCAACGCCTTTGCTGAGGATGCTTCTTCAGTAAAAAAAAACACCCGTACACTTTCTGCCGTCTCCGAGTAAAAACCGGACCCCAGTCGATTGTAAATACGCCGCGGAATGATGAACTTGCGGTACGGAAGGTCATCGAGAACAACCAAAGGAAAAGAGACATTGATTCGAGGGTCGCTGTTCCCATAATTGTCCTTTTGCAGCTTTAGGGAGTTCGGCCAAGGTTTTGCGAAACCCAGGCTTTTCATCAGTTGACTGGACATGATGATGCCGTTGACATTACGGATATCATCCCATTTCCAGCTCTCACCAGCGGCAACATGGAGCCCGTTGAGCAGGCGCTCGTTTCGTCTTTCCGTATTGACGAAGTCGAGCACCAGTCCCTTAAAGCCGCTTCTCTGGCGGTTCTCTCTATCTAGAAAGCTGAGATACCCATCGCTATAAACAGACACAGATTCGAACACGTGTTCTTTGCCCAGTGGCAATCCTGTAGTATCATGAACAAGTGTATCGAGTGTCAAATTTCGCCAATAGGCAGGCTCGTGCGGATCGCTACCATGACCAGACCCACCTTCGGTGCCATACATGTAACCTTCGATAAAAATTGCCATATAGGGGCTGTTGGCAATCTCGGTTAACCGATCACGCAAAACGTGCTCTTGATTCACTATCCACAGCCCGACAGAGGCGATAAGCAGCAATAAGAAAAGGCTGCCAAGCTGTTGGAACAAGTAGAACGGCAGCTTGCGGAAATCGCCGTCTCCTGCTGGCCAGTTCTCCCGGAATAGCAGCAGCAGTATAAGATTGACCTTGTTCTGCAAGGGCATGTATAAACCTCCGATTTTCTCATTTAGGTAAAGGGAATAGTTCTTCAGGATAGAGCCAGAAGTATGGGTCGCCACTGATGTCGGTAAACCGGCGTGGATGTGGCTGGTCTCCTAACATGGGGTCGAGGGATTGAACCGCCTGCTGCAAACGGGACAGGAAGCGCACCCATTTTTGGTTGTCGCGACAGTATTCCTCTATTACCTTAGGAGCCCCCAAATAGCTGTCGGGGTCGTCCACCGCGAGGATATGCCATTTTCCGATATCGGCGTCGGTAACCAAGTCAGGGTGCAGTTGCAACAGTTCTCCAAGCAGGGTCGTCAACGACTCAGCAACAACCATCTTGAGAGTATCTGGGCCACATTGTCGATGTTGCTGAATGTAACCACGCATACTGGTGACGATTTTGCCCAGCTCTCTTTGGCTAATCAGCAAAACCGGTCGCAGTAGCTTACTGTTGCCATCCTCTTCGGCGATATATAACTCCGAGTAAGCAAGCTCCGGCCGCTTCTCTAACATCTCTGCCAATTCGGGTATCTGCTGCTTCATCTGTCGGATCCGGTGCCGGAAAATGCTCATGGCGATATCGCCATGACGTCTCATTATTTCTTGGGCTTCCGGTAGATTGAGCGTACCTTGGCGAAGTCTCTGGAGAGTTTTGATCCATTCAATGGCGCCTTTAAGATACTCGCTGGTTGATTCCGACAACACCGAGCGAATATTGTTGCCAGTCAGACTATTCACTTTTTTTGTATCCCACTTCGCAAGTTCAGCCATCTGCTCGATAAAGCCGCACATGGAAATTCGTTCAAACGAATTGGCGTACCTGTTTACCGCTTCTTGGGATTCATCGAAGGAGCTGTACATTTCACTAATTAGGGTTCGCCACTGTTTCTCTTCGCAAATTGCACCCAGCTTGCTTAGTGCACCAAGCTGTTTATAGCTGTCGTCCTTGAGAGGATGGTTGAAATGAATGGGAAAAAGGGCAATGTCTTCCCCTGTAATTATGGAACGTGTCATTTCCTTGGCGGCTTCTATATTCTCGCTGTTGTCACCCGCATCACCTAGCACGAACATGACTCGCAGAGATCTAGTATGCTGGAAATGTGGTTTCCAGGAGCGGATCGCGCTCCGGATGCCAGAAAAAAGAGCTTCGTTGAAATCCAGATCGCTACCTGAACGGATGCGGTTGGTCTTTAGCAGGTTACGCAACCAATCCGAGGGACTGCCCTGGCGTGAATCCCAATCTTCAAATACTGGATTGGTTGTGTCTTTTTGGTCACGAAAAACGGCTGCTCGAATAGATACCTTAACGTCGGACAAACTGCCAATCTGTTCCGTCAGTTTCTCGATGACTTCGGCCGCGCTTTTCACCGGTCCCTCCATGCTTGTGGTGCCGTCCACCAAGAAAAACAAATCTAAAAATTTCGAAGCCTGCTGGAAATCGGCCAAGCTCTGACGGTACATAGACTTCTGATCCCTATTCACATCCGTCTTAACTAGGTGGCTATGTTCTCCACTGTCCTGTTTATCGATATCACTGACCCCGGCTAGGACAGTATCAATTTGCTGAGTGCTACGATCAAGTACCAGAAAACGCATGTCTTGGCCGCGCAACTGCGCTGCCATGCCCATGGCGCGTTGCACCTTTGCCTCTTTCTCCAACTGCTGGAGTTCTTTCTCTCGCAGTTGTGGCGAAGTCAAAGCAAAGTATCGCAGCAGATCCGATCTGTTTTTGAATTGATGGGCAGGCGTGCCCGGGATTTGTTCTACTGCTTGACGGGTTTCCCAAAATTGAACCGCCGCGGCTGGTAGCCAGCCGCGGATCCTCTGACCAGAAGAGAGGTCCTCGGCATTGAAGCTCAAGCTGGTGCCAAGCAACACGTAGTCCACTTTATCAAGATTGTTGTATAGCTCTACGTAATTGTTGATATTCTCTTCCATCTTGGCGATAGAAACTTCCCGATCATCGCTGAAATGCACCGCGTAGATGTATAAAAACAGGCTGCTAACCCTGTTGACTTCATCTTTCGAAATCAGGTACTTGTACTTATTGCCCCGCCCAGGGATACCCGGGCCGTCGCGAAAACGTAACAAATCCTTTCCCGTTTCCTCACCTTGCATGAATTTAATGCTGCGGCGCCCCAGATTAACGCGTAAGAAAGCCTTGAGGACGATGTCACGGGGGTTGTGTAGCGGGCGAGCAAATAGCAACAGGTCGCGCATATCCATCCATCCCACCCGTTGATTGACCATGGAACGTACCTGAAGCTTAGTGCTCAAACGATCCAGTACCACGAATCGTTCGAGGTACCCGGCGGGTTTAACCTCGTCTGTAATATCGACATTTCCCATGTTGCCTTTCGTTTTTGCGCTATTTCCTCTTTCAATGGGTGCCCCCTGGTAGGCGGCAAAAACCTCCCACTTCCAATCCGGGTTTCCCTTGATTTGTTTTTCTTTGAGCATCGCGTAGGGATTGGGCCAATCACGGGGATCCGGTGCAGGAAATAACCTTGAGTTGTTGTAGGGTAGTTGAGACTTGCATATACTAGGTATGAAAATCAAAAAAAAAAGCAATATAAGAATGTTGAAGCTCGCTTTCATTTTCGTCATTGGCAATATGTTATCACTCCAGATGAGTACCGAATGAACAAAGCCCGCTTTGTCAATTGCCATTCTTATCCCCTCCATCTTTTTCAACTGGCAATAGTGTATCCAATCGATCAATTATAGATTGTTCGCTGTCTACAACAGACACTTTGAATCGTGATGATTGCAGGAACTGCGATGGATTCTCCTCGGCCGGAGTTACTACATCCACCCTGTTGAAGGTTTCCGGTACTTTGCTGGTACTCAAGCTTGGCGCATAGCCAAAGTAGATAAGGCGGAATGTGGTACCACACGGGTTATCGTTCTGCCCTGCTGTTCGAGCAGTAAAGCTCAAAGATGATAGGGCTGAGCTCAGGGCCTGATCCAAATTTTGCATCCCACCGTACTCCGTTGGGAGCACCTCTACTTTTCCAGGTTGGTATTGTCGAAATTGGCCATCCACTCCCATGCCATAAACGACTGTTGCTTCATTAATACTTTGTTGGCGTCGTTGGTGCTCTTGCATAGCTTTTGCTGCACTTTTAAAAAAATCTTTTTTGTCAGTTTCCAATTTCGAATTAGATGTTGCGCTGTCCCCACTAAGAAAGACCAAGGTGTTTTCCGGAACTGGTGTAAGTTGCCAATTAGGATTGATAGGTCCTCCCAGAACATCGGGCAATAATTGTGAGGGCACAGAGGCCGAGTAGAGCATTCTCGAATCTGCGGTGCACGCTCGGATATTGAAAGCTATGGTGGCAGGTGAGTCATATCCTGAATTTTCTGTAGGTATCCAGGCTGTATATCTTTCTTCCGCTTTAATAGGGGGGCTCCAATCACCGTCATAAAAGTTATTTTGAACAAAACTGCTCTGATGTATTTCCCTTAAAGAAACCGTGACTGCTACTTGGGGTGGCTGTAGTAGGGAGTGCAGCGGTAGAATCGTTGTGTTGTTAGTTTGGTTTGGAAATTGAAATCGTTGAGTATCGTCATGCAAGAGAATGTTCCTGTAGTTCGTTAAAGCGGAGATGGAATTTAGCTTTGCGCTGACCGGAATATCGAATTTTGGTTCACTAAAACCCTCATGATTGAACCGAACGTAAAAATTAGTCAGAGGAACGCCAGAATGTGCTATGAATTGATTTTTCGAAAGGTCTATAATGATTGGGCTACGCGTGTCTATAAATTTCGTGCGTTTCAGATCTATTTTTATTTTAGGGGAACCAGTGTAGTCATTTGAATTAAAGGTGATTCGAGGTACTAAATAGTTTTTACTAATTGGTTCAATCGATAACGAGCCATTAAATACGTCATGCCCTTCCAAGTAGGCGTGCAATTGGTATTCCCCTGCATGGAATTGTAAGGCCTGTTCATTCCTTTCATCAAAAACCAGTATTTGAACCGCTTCTGTTCTTGAATTATTTACCTCAAGAACGGTTTGATAGGGGGCGGTGAATTTAACGGTAAATACACGCTGCTTCTGCTCACTGGCTACCGGGTAAGTGCCAGGCTTAACGAAATCATCCAGGTTATATCTTACGGTTGTGGCCTCGCGTGTTGGGAATGTCCCGCTAAGAGGAGAGGCTAACCTTAGGTCCTTTACCTCCCAACGGCCACTAGTAATTCGCGGTAATTGGATGATCTTTTCCTTTTCTCCACCTTGATAACTCTTGATGACAGTGGATGGATCTTGTGCTTTCTGTTTAAATGTCAAGAAGATGTGGTGATCGTCCATGCCAGCTGGTAGTTTGACCTTATCGAAACAATTTGCAAGATAAAGATTTTTCCATGCTAAACCTTCAGCGGACATGCACCGCATTACACCCAGTGCGGAGTGTAAATTGATGTGGTGTGGAGGGGGCTGCTGTGCGTCAACCCAATTGAGGGGATTTCTTGGATCAGGCCAGATTACCCCTCGCCCTGAAGGTGGGTTAGTGTCATCTGAGTAGGTCTCGACGAACAGGTCGCGACCCAACAAGGGAAAGAAACTATTCAACTCGTTTATATTTGCCGAAGAAATTTGTGAAGATTGTGCCAAGGTATCACTCCTTAATTTTTCTTTTTCTTTTTCTTCTTCGTAATTTAATAAAAAATATAGTATCTTTTTTCCATTAATATTTTGCAGAATCGCATGGAGTGACCTTGACGCATGATTGTTTAATACAAAATGTTCGGCCTTTAATGTTAGGCTGGATCCCCCTTGGGGCAGCGTCTTTTCATGGAAATCGAACTTTAAATCACCCGGCCTATGTCGCTGGCAAATGCGGACAATAGCAGGAGGATGCTTAGTTTCTCTACCACAGGAGGCGTCAATGACTACTTTGGGATTCTCTCCGTTGCAGGCATTATGGGGAATAAAAATGCCGTTTTTCATGCATGACAACTTTGAACTGCCGATCGAATGGAAAACGTAAAACGTCCATAATTTCCCCTCCCAACAGATGCCCGAGTCATCTTTTTTCTTCACCCATTCATCCCGGAGAATATTTCCGGTAACCCGCTGCTCTGTGAAGCCTGACTGTAGCCGCACCATGGGAGTGACCCTGATGGCTTCCGATGCGCAACCTGTAGTAGCAACTCCAAGCAAAATTGTTTCGCTTAACATGGTCAGCAGGATCGTATAGTGAAAGAAGCGAAGCAAATTATTACAAAGTCGGATCATTTGTTTTCTCCTGCTTTGGTAGAACGAAGAAGTATCAGCGCAAGGTTTTCACCAGCCGCGAACTCAGTAGCTTGTTCCGCGTAGGTGCGGTTGCGTTGACGGCAGGAGATGAAACAGAAACCACGTTGTTCGGCGTTACGTGTCGAACCAGTCCAGAATGGCCTGTTCACAGCCTGGATGTCCCGCTTCATAAGCCGATACAAGTCGGAACTCCTGAGCTCGCTGATTTCTTCGACTTTCGGTAGCCTCCACCCGTCGTTCCGCAGATTGACAAAAGCCTCTGCGTCATCCAAAGAAAAGCCGTAGCCTTTGTTACCCATGCCAACTACCATCCATTCCTGCCGTGTGAGGAAATCACGGAATGTGGTGTAGCCTTCTGGAGTAGAACCCATTTCGATCAGGCCGATACGTTGCATGAAATTACGATCGCCACAAAGTGGCAACGGATCCAACAGTTCGAGTCGGTAAACCAGTTTGGCCAGTCCCTGGTAACCACTGCCTAGGGCCACCAAAGCGATGGGGGTGAGTTCTTGGCGGATGAACTTGGCCCCCTTGACGATGTCCAGTGCATCCGGGCCTATCAGCACATCGAGCAAGGACTCCAATTGAGATGTGACAAGTTGCCTGCCAGCCTCGTCAACTATGAAGGGGATGTCTCGCTGCATGGCATTAAACTTGACCACAACCGTGAACGGTGTCTCGGTAATCGCTTTCTGTAAAACATCAGTATGATCATCCAATTTTGCTGTGGTGACGCTGATTGGCACCCTGCTCCCGGTATAATCACCGCAGAGTTGTCCACACAATCGATCCCGCTCCGAAGAGATCCGTTTCCCCAGACTATTCCACGTTGTCCGGAATGTCTCTAATCCGGAGATCCTTTCCTGCAGAAATTGACTGCGTTGTTGATAAACCTTTCTGTCAACCTCCTGTTGGGCACTGAAGTTTTGGATTATCATTAACAACTGCTTGTCGGCCTCAACAAAATTGTCCCACTCGCCGTTTTTGCTCTCTTCGCAGGGGAGCAAGCCGGCATGGTCTCTCTCCGGTATTCCTATGTCGGGGAGCAGCAACTGTTCAGTGGCACTGTTGTCATTAAGCAGCCGCACGTTACTTTCAATAACTTCATTTTTGCTACCGCTGGAGATGCTTATTTTTTCGTCTTTGAACGTCATGTTAACGGAATACAGTCCAGTTGCGAACAGCCGTTTCATCACCTGCTTACCTTCACGGCAAAACATCATGCCCCCCTGATTGATAGATAGTGGCACCGGCACTACCGCACCCACCCTCCGGGCCGAAGATGTGGCTATGTTTCCGGCGATATAGGAAGTGTAGGCTGCTTGCGACATAGCCTGCTGTAAGAGGGCAAATTCCGGCTCAGTGTCTGTCGCGATGCTCTGCAGGTCGATATAGGCTCGTTGCCGGACTATCGAAAGCGGCGGAGCCTCCCACCCGGCGCGTTCAGATAATGCGGATATCGCTTTATCGATATTCTTACTCAATTGCGCCATGCTTTCTTCCAACGCTTGGGAGCTTGTACTGATACGCTCCGCCAATGCCTCGGATGACGCCCCCGTGACAATGTCTTTCTGGTTTAGGGCTAACAGCTGAGCCGTATGTCGGCACCGTCCGGCGAGCAGATGCAGTTTAGCTTTATAGCGGGCTTGTGCAAGAATCGCTTCGCGCTGCGCATTGCTCTCGCGGGACTGAAAGACCAAAAAGTCGTCGGTCATTACGGAAGGACTCTTCCAAACCGGATCTAACCTTTGTTCGTTGTTCGTATCGTGCGAAGGGAGAGAAGCTAACTGCTGAATTGGGTGCCCCCCGATTACCGGGTCCTGCTTTCTGCGGCGCATTGTCGTGGGCTTCTGTGGCAATACCGACGGCTCCGTTCTTGCAATCACACGAGGCAGCTCGTTCAGTATCATAGACTGTGCAGTGGGCAACGGTTCGCGTGCCACGCCTTTATTCCCACTGACGATAATAAAGGAAATGATGTCTTTTCTCCCCTTTTTAGACAGAACAGTTACAAGTGATCTCACCGTTTTCCCGCTAATATAAAAGTGTTCGGGCCGGATGATCTGGTTGGCTCCTTCGGCGGGCACATCCTTCGCCTGGAAATCAAATTTTAAATCCCCCGGCCTATTGGGTTGATAAATTCGGACAATAGCAGGAGGATGCTTGGTTTCTCTACCGCAGGAGGCGTCAATGACTACTTTGGGATTCTCTATGTTGTAGGCATTATGGGGAATAAAAATGCCGTTTTTAATGCATGACAACTTTGGGCTGTCGATCGAATGGAAAACGTAAAACGTCCATAATTTCCCCTCCCAACAGATGCCCGAGTCATCTTTTTTCTTCACCCATTCATCCCGGAGAATATTTCCGGTAACCCGCTGCTCTGTGAAGCCTGGTTCTAAGCGCACCATAGGGTTGACGTCGAAGCTGAATACTGGTGTGCAAAAACCCATGGTAGCTACAAGCAGTAAGGTCATGCTAAGCGTCAGCCCAGCCGAAAAGCGGGCGTTAACAGGAAAAAGAGAAATCCAATAAGATTTCTGGCCTATGATCGAATATTCCATACGTAATTTATCCTCCATGATAGGATGGGTGTTCGTCCCATAACAAAGTTGATGCGTACGTAAAAAGTCGGATTTTTGAATTTCCGCCGCTGTAACTTATTGAAATCATTCGGCCCAAAATCTGGAAGTTGCCGTTTTTCAGACTTTTTACGAGAGAGTCAAAGTTGAGGGGCACTTCCACGGCCGAAAATTCGGTCACATGAAGGGCGAAGAAGGGGAAAAGAATTGCATTGACTTGCTTCTCGGCCTTTAGTCCCGTCTCAACCTATGTTCACAGGTTACCGCAAACATCGCCAGGAATGCTTCGAACCTACAAAAGATAATAAGGAATCAGATCCCCCCACTGCAACATCATTTCCGTTCACCAAAAACGCTACAGGCCGAAGCATGGTATTAAACTGATTCGTCATAGATTTTTGATAAGCGCAGGTGTCGAACATGTCGCTTATTTTCAGATTTTTCGGAATCAAAATGGTAGATATCAACAGGTCACAGTAGCAAGAGTGGCCGTTGATGTCGTTTATCTTTTTCAATTTTGCATCCACCTCTTTGGCGAAGATATAGTAGTACAATTGAATGCCCATGTTTAGATGAATAGCGCGGCTATCAGCAAAATCAGTAGCCACAAGTCATTCGGCGGAAAAATCCGAATGGCGTACGAAGTTGGACAGCAGCGGCTTGAGGCGCAGTCGGACGTAGACTGTGGTGTTAAGATCGCGCATTGCTTGCTCAATGAAGTCGACCTTTTTGATGGCATTGTAAACGTGATACTTGAATTTAGGCACCCCGTTGATCGAGATTAGGTCATGGGGAAAGCCGGCCTTCAGGGCCACGGCCAACTCGCCTTCCGAGAAGATGTCGCAGCCGCACCCCTCCTGGGCCAGGATCATCTGGATGGCGGTGATCCAGTTGGCCTTGGCAGCGGGCAGGATTTTAACCGGTCCGTCGGGCCAGCCGGCCTGGAAGGATTTCTGGAAGCGGCGGACGTTGCGGCGAAGCTGGTTTTCAGAGATGACGAAGACAGGGGTGCCGTGTCGGGCGACGATGTCCATCTTGTCGACCTCTTCGATCCACAGATGACCGTCGCGCTTGCTCAGGCATTCGTCGATCCGGACGATTCCGTTTGCCACGGCGCGCTCTTACTCCCGCTGAGGTTAATCAAATCTTAAAGAACGCTTCTTACAACGGCCTTAAAAAGAAGCCGGAACTCCCCTGGAAAGACCGGTTTTGCTGATTTTGGCGGCCAAAACGGTAGCAACATACACAATATCTGAACAGGCTTCAATAAGAAAATTAATACAGTATAAAAATAAATTGATACTTAGCCAGAATGAATAGAGGCCGTTATATTTGGATATCACTAAGGTCGACAATTATTTTCATGGTTTTTGGGTGGTTGCGAGAATGCCGGTAAAGTGCGGATGATAGCCGTGCGAAGGTGTTTTTAATCTCGCGCGGAGACGCTGAGGCGCGGAGGAGGGCGGACAACACTGACTTTGGAGAACGCAGAATGCAGGTGAAGGCTTTTGAATGGCACGTGGTTCCTGTGTTATCTTGAACACAAGAAAGGGATCTTACAGTTCTTTATCCCGCTTTTGCCGCTGCCAAGTCCCAGGGCACGGCATAGTCGAGCTCGGATATGGGCGTGATCCTTTCCACGGGAGCCATGACCAGTCCTTTTTCCACCGCCAGATCGGGGTATCGTTTGCGAAATGCTGTGATTCCTGAGGTGTCCCGGCGGCTCGGGTTGCTGGCGGCCTTGGCTTCGATCGGATAGATCCGGCCGTCGTATTCGAGGATGATATCGACTTCTGCCCCGGCATAGGTCCGCCAATGGTACATCTTGGGCTTTGGAGACAAAAAGGCGCACTGTTTGCGGACTTCGGCAACCACGGCAGTCTCGAACAGCGCCCCCCACAGCGGATGCCCGCCGATGGCCGCCGGGCTCGATATGGCCTGGGCCGCGCACGCCATACCGGTATCGGACAGATATCCCTTCGGCTTACCGCTGACCTTTTTCACCGCGTTGCCTGAAAACGGTTCAAGCTCGAACCACTGGAAGGTGGCCTTGAGAATGTCGAGCCAGCGGCCTGCCGTCTGCGGGGTCAGACCTAGTTCCCGGCCGACTTGGCTGAAATTGATTTCCTGAGCGGTCAAGGCCGCCACCACTCTCAGAAACCGGCCGAATAGCTGCCAATCGGACACATCCGCCAGCAGCCGGAGATCCCTTTCGATGTAAGTGCGCTGGTAGGCAGTGTGAAAATCAGAGATCGTGTCAAGAGGGATGAATTGCGCTTCGGGTAGAAAGCCACGCCACAGTTGTTCATAAAGGGTGACGCCGGTCAGGTGACGGGCGGTAAATGTTTTTAAAAACGTTTGGCTGTCTTCGATCCATCGATCCAGCCAGGCATCCTGCTTTTCAGGATGGACGGCTTCGGCAAGGCTGAAGCTATCGAGATCCAGGAACACGGCCCTGCCGGCAAGGCTCTCGGATATGGACCGCATTACCCCCCATTGCTGGGAACCGCTCAGAACGTACTGGCCCGCCGCGCGGCCCTGATCCACGCGCCGCTTGATGGCCGGCACCAGTTCAGGGGCGTATTGAATCTCGTCCAGGATGATGGGCGGACGGCGGTTGTTGAGAAATAGTTCCGGGTCTGACCTGGCATTTTCCACGTCCACAACCGGGTCGAAAACGACGGTCTCCATTTTCCGGCCCAAGGTGTGGGCCAGCAGGGTGCTCTTTCCGACCTGGCGGGCGCCTGAAACCACAACCACCGGAAAAACGGAAAAGAGTCTGTGGAGTCGATTCGTCAGGATCCTTTCATGGTACATGGCCACAATACCTTTCACAATTTTACCTTGAATATTAATGATGCCATCATCAATATTCAAGGTTTTTGTGGCGACCGGGAGCGGTGCCCGCGCTGTGAACCGTTCCATGGATTTCCCCGCCTTCTTTCGCAACTGTGGAGATCCCTCGTCGTAACTCCTCGGGATGACACTTCTTCCCGCTGTCATTGCGGCAAGCCCTGTTTTCCCGTTGTCATTTCGGTGCGCCCTCTTTCCCACTGTCATTCCGGCGAGCGTCAGCGAGGAGGAATCTGCATTCGGGCAGATCGGGGAAAACAGCGCCAAAACAGCCCGCAGCCTCATCGCCGGTACGTCGGGATTCGGATTTTGCCGCGATCCTGAAGCCGGACCCCTTTCTCTCGCCAGCAATATAAAGTAGAGATTGACCTGCCTGCTGCCCCGGCGTTTTGAAGTTCAAGGCGGCGGTTGAGGTCGAGCCGCGCCTGTTCAAGGATTCGTGAAAGGCGAGTATCCAAAAGCGCCAATAATCGTGTCGAGATATCCTGTGTGGAGAATCGCAGTGAAAAAGACACCAAGACAGACCGTTAAATCAAATCGCGGCGGGTTTTCAATTAAGGCCCTCTCAAGCCTGCCGCATGCCATTTCCGGGATGCTCGGGCTTGCAGGGCCTATGGCCGCCGGATTCATGGCCGGAAGGCCGGAGCTTGGAATTGTTGCATCCTTGGGTGGGCTGGCGCTGAGCGGTGACGGGAAGGGCAGGACGTTTCGCGAACAGGCGCCCGGCCTGGTTTACGCGCTGGCGGCCGGGTTTGCGGCGATGTTGACCGGTTCATTGCTGGCTGCGCACGGGCTGCAATATTGCGGCATTCCGATCGTTGCTGCCGCGGCGGCGCTTCTTGGCAGTCTCAGCCGGCCCATGGTCAGGGCCACCACGCAATACATCCTTTTTACCATCATCGCCGCCAATCTCGGCAGGGGGTCCTCCCATCATACCGGTGCTGTTGCGCTTGGGTTCCTGATGGGAGGCGTCTGGACAGCCGGGCTGTCGCTGGGTTTCCGGCCGCTGTTGCAGGCTATCGCGAAGCCGCCTGCGGCCGATGCCGCTTCGCCGCCCCGCTATACCCTGCATCAGTATCTGAGGCGGTGGAAAAGATCGCTCACCCGCCTGAAGGGATGGCAATATACCCTTCGCATCACCCTTTGCCTGGCGGCTGCCGAGGCGTTGGAGCTGTTTTGGCCGGGGCATCGGGGTTACTGGATCGCCGTTACGGTGGTGATCGTGGCCCATCGCAACCTTCAGGAGGCCGTACCCCGAACGATCCACCGCGCCACCGGCACGGCGATTGGGGTCCTGCTCATAAGCCTTTTCATGCTCTGGGCGTCTTCGGCCTGGGGCGTCGTCATCCTCATTGCGGTTCTGGCCGCGCTGCGGCCGATGCTGCTGGAA
This sequence comes from Desulfobacterales bacterium, assembly GCA_963668645.2. Taxonomy (GTDB): domain Bacteria; phylum Desulfobacterota; class Desulfobacteria; order Desulfobacterales; family UBA2174; genus UBA2174. The sequence goes on along the minus strand of CAXXWC010000006.1, from coordinate 86,570 downwards.
ACCAGCTACCTGGCCTATGCGGCGGTTCAGACGGCTCTGGTCATTCTGCTGTTGGAATTCGGCCAGGAAGTCTCCTGGATGGTTTTGATCGAGCGCATGGCCGCGACCTTCGCCGGCTGCGCCTTGGCCCTGACGCTGGGCTATGTGGGATGGTCCCGGTGGGAGGCGGTTTAACAACGTCTTTCGTCTCCAGGCCTGGCGCGGTTTCGCTATTTTTTGTTCTTGGTTCCCACCGAGCGCCAGTATCCCGGCCCCTGGGCCTCAACGGGCAGCACCGGCTTGAACCCCCACAGGCGCGGGCGCAGCCAGTTCTGGGTATCCACCAGATCCTCCGGCCCTGGGACCAGTGCATTGCGGTCGATGGAAAGCACCTGAATCCCACGGGCTTCCAGTTCACCCACCGTCACCTCTCTGGAAAAGTCGCGCAAACCATTGAATTCGATGAAACGCCCGCTCCATCCGTACAGGGTCAGACCGACGCCGGCGGCAGCCCCGATGATGCCGTCGTTGGTGCCGCCGTGGCCGGATAGGTGATTGCCGTTGACTGCGTTCATGGCAGCCTTCTGGGTGACGATACGCGTGCAGGCCTCCCGGCCGAAGGCGATCAGGTCCGCAACGCTGGGACTGTTCTGCGGCACCACGCACAACCCCGGGTCGCTGCCCTGGATAAAGTGCTCCCGGATATGGGCCGCTGCCTGCTCGATCACGGTTTGCTGCTGGTCCGGGTCCGCCATATCCAGGATCAGGCAGGCCGAGCTGTTCTGGGAGGTATATGGAATCCCTTCCATTACCGGCAATTGCTGGCGCACCACCCCCCAAAGATGCATGCCCTCGGGCAGTTTCGAGGCAAACCAGCGGGCCAGCTTGCCTGTTCCCCGGTCGGCACCGGCCACGTCCGTATCGTCAAATCCGACGTATAGCTTCATTACCTGTTCCTTCTAGATTGTTCCGTATGCCTTGAGCTTGCGGATTACCGGCGGCACGAGCAGGCCGCCGGCAATGCCGAAGATCAGGTTTCCGGAGGATTGAATAAAAATGTGCTGCATTAAAACATCCGGGTCCATGCCCGTAAGGATATCCACCGCATAGGTGCTGAGAAACCGCGTGGCCCCGGCCAGGGCCGCCGTGAGGGCGCACAGAGGCAGAGACTGAAACAGACCCGGCAGAAAAAGCGCCATGCCGTCTACGGCCAGGCCCGGCAGCAAGAATTTAATGATCAGCAGGGGACCGCCTTTGCCCATGCCCAGGATCATGGTCATAATCCCGGCCAGAAGCCCACAGAAGGTCGCGGCAAATCCGTTTTGCACGCATCCGCGGGCCAGCATCAGGAAAAAGACGGTAAAAAACATGCTGTGCCCCGGAATCTTGAGATGAAGGCGCAGTGCAGTCTTGGTCACCAGGATGAATACGGCACAAAACCCGAGAAACAGGGCATCTTTCAATGACAGTCGCATGCTGTTAGTCTCCAGGCCAACATGTCCGCCGGCCGTGAATGCCGAAGTCCCTGGCACTCGCGGCCAGGGCGATGTCTCCAGACAAAGACAGGGTTTGTATCAGGGTCGGAACCAGCAGGCAACGGATCCAGTCCGGCCAGTAACGCGGATTTTTGATATCCCGGGGCATAAGGCGCGCGCCTCTCAGGATCTGGGTTTCACGGATGCTTTGCATCTCGCGCATCAGCACAGGTAAAAACTTGAGGCAGACGGCGATCACGAATGCCGTGCGATGGGGCAACACCCGGGACAGGGCCTTGGTGATCCGGGGCTGGGAGGTTGACGCCATGAAGATCATTGCCGGCCAAAAGGCCAAAAACAACTGCCATCCCACGCGGGCCCCGGCCAGGGCGCCGGTTTGCAGGCCGAAGCGGATGGCGTAGAGCACGACGATAAGGGCGGTCTGCCAGAAAAAAAAACGCAGGCTCCGGCCCATGATTGAAAAGGGCCTGGGGCATGCCAAGGCCAGCACCACCAGGTTGATGCCTGTCAAAAGGGCCAGCAGCGGAACCGTTCTGGCGGCAAAGGCAAAGATGGAAAGCGTCAGCGACAGAGCCAGCATCGCACCGGCGGGAGTCTTGATCAGGGGGGCAAGGCGTTTTTCAGACGGCACCGGCCCGGAAGGATCGCGCGAGGTTTCCAATGGCGCGCCCTTTCGAAGACCGGCAAGCGAGATGGTTCGCGAGGCCCATTGTTCGAGCATTTGCGGGTGATGGACGGTCCATAGAACGGTGGTCCCGTGAGCGCTTGCCTCGGCCAGAAGGTCCATTACCCTTCGGGTGCTTTCCCGGTCCAGTCCGGCAAAGGGATCGTCCAGGATCAGAATTTGCGGATCCCCGGCCAGCACCGAGGCCAGGGCCACCAGGTGCTTCTGGCCAAAGCTCAGCTTGTGCGGGGATGTGCCGCGAAGATGGTCGATTCCCAGACGGGTCAAAAGATTCCGGACCTTTTTCTCGACGGTCTGGTCGCTTTTTCCCAAACGTCTGGCGGCAAAGGCCGCTTCATCCAAAACCGTGGTCTCGAACAGTTGCTTTTGAGGGTTCTGGAACAGCACCCCGATTTTTCCCCGGCATAATCCTTTTTCCGGCCTCGTTCCCAGCACCTCGATACTTCCGCAATCAGGCCGGGCCAATCCGGCCAGGCACCGCACCAGGGAAGTCTTTCCGGCCCCATTGGGACCGTGGATGGCAATGCGTTCGCCCTGTTTGACACAAAAGGACAGGTCTGACCAGATATCGGTGCCAGCCTCGGTTTGCAGGCCGATCCCGCGCGCCCGGATCACGACCCGGGCCTCGTCTGGCATTCGGCCCGGCGGATCGGCCACATTCCGGTTTTGGGCCGCAGCGGGTATCTTTTGAAGCTGAAAGATGCGGCCCGCAGCGTCGATCTGCCAGCAGGCATCGATGACTGACGCCAGCAGCTCCGGGCGATGATCGCAGATCAAAAGGGATTTGCCGGCCTGCTTCAAGGCCTTAATGACCGCGGCGAGCTTTTCCAGGCCCCGGGGGTCGAGCTGGGCCCCGGGTTCGTCCAAAAGCAGCAGGTCCGGTTCCATCACCAGGAGCCCGGCCAGCAGTCCCCGGTACTTCTGGCCCATGGAGAGCCGGTCGATCGTCATATCCAGGGCCCGGTTCAGCCCAACTTTTGCAAGCGCCGCCCGGACCCGGGTCGCCATCTGATGGGGAGCCACACAATGGTTTTCCAGACCGAAGGCCACCTCCGCGCCCAGGGAGGTTCCGAGCAACTGGGTCTCCGGGTTTTGCAGCACCAGTCCGGCCCTGGCCCTTGGCCGGCCGCCGCCTCCCGCCAGGATCACCTCGCCCTGCCGGCGTCCTTCTGGCGGCAGCAGGCCCCGGATCGCCAGCAACAAGGTGGTTTTGCCAGAACCGGTGGGGCCGACAATGCAGTGGCACTCCCCGGTGCCGATGGCCATGGTGACCTGTTTGAGAACGAAATCGGCCCTGTCCGGATACGCATAGGAAAACCGGCTTAACCGGACCAGGACCCCGGCATCAGAACCGGAATTCGACGCCGGCATAGAGGGTGCATCCGGGCTGGGGCAGCCCGTAGCTTTCTTCGTAGTCTTCATCCAACAGATTTTCCGCGCCCACGTAGACCTCGGCACCGGTTTTGCCGATTTTCTGGCTCAGTTTCAGGTTCACCAGGGTAAAGTTGTCCAGTTTTTGCTTTTCCAGGGGGGCATTGCCGTCGCTGTCGTAAAAATACTGGTCCGCCACATAACGCACCGAGGCATAGGCGGTCAGGCCGATATCAAACCTGTACCTGCCTTCCAGGGTCAGCTGGTGCTCGGGCCGGTACTGGAGTTCATCACGTTCCGCATTGTCGGATTCGTCTTTGCTGTCCAGCCACGCATAGCTGATCCGGAGCATCAGGTCTTCGATAAACCGGGTTTCAGCCGCCACCTCGAATCCGTAGAACCGGTACTTTTCATAATTCCGATAGATATCGGTATCGTCTTTTTCAATGAAGTCCTCGGCGTCGATATAAAATCCGGTCAATTGAAGGGTCGACTTGGCCGGAAGGCTCTGTTCGATGCCGGCTTCATAGTGCCAGGTGGTTTCGGCTTCAAGGCCGGTGTTGCCCGCATCCGCGTCATAAAGCTGCTTGATGGACGGAAACCGGACCTTGCGGGCATGGGAGAGTTTCAGCCGCGTGGTGTCGCTGACATCGAAGTGGGCTCCGACAAGATAGGAAAAATCATTTTCGCCGCTGCCCTGGTCCTTTTCCATGAAATGCTGCCCATAGCCCATGACTATCCCGATACGATCCATCAAGAGGCGCTCGTATTCGAGGGCGATGCTGTACAGCTGAACATCCCGGTTTTCGTCAAAGGCAATCCGCTTTTTCGCTTTATTCACCGTAAATCCGTCAGACTGCCAGTCGTCGTTTTCGGCCGAAAGCCCCAAAGTGGCCACCCCGTCGGGTCCGGCCTGATACTTCACCTGGGCGCTGAGGCCGGCAATGTCCGTATCCGATTGCTGGTGATAGGCGCCGTTGAGTGCCTGGGTGCTGTAATTGTCGTCATCGTAGCGGTTTTCTTCCTGGCTCAGAGAATTGTAATACCCCCAGACCCGAAAAGACAACGGCCCCTGCGGATCGTGGCTCAAAGCCGCCTGGACAAGGGCCCCTTCCAGATCTTCCACCCTTTCGTACTTGGGCTTCTTGGTAAAGGGGTCGGTTTTGACGTAATTGGCGACCGGGGGCTTGCCGTTGTCGCCTTCGACGTAATTTGCGGTAATTCCCAGTTTGGATTGGTCGGAAAGCGCGTATCCCATGTTCGCAAAAAGATTGCGCCGCCACAGATCGCTGTTGTCCCGATGGTTGTCGTTTTGTTCCGCGGTTTGCCTGTAATCATCCGAAAGATAGAAATACGACCGGTCCGAGTCGCTGAAACTGGCGAAAGCATCGAATTTTTCGTCGGCCACGGAGACAGAGGCCCGGCCGATATAGCGCTCGCCTTCGCCGGCCTCGGCGGCGAGCGTTCCATGCACGCCCCGGCTGCCTTTTTTGGTGATGATGTCAATGGCCCCGCCGTTGCCGCCCTGGCCGTAGAGCACCGAACCGCCGCCGGTGGTCACCTTGATCTCGGCAATATATTCCACCGGAATGGTGGTGGGGTCGAACTGGTCGTCATAGGTCTCGCGGATGGGCACACCATCCAAAAACAACTGCACATGCCGGGTCCTGAGACCGCGGATATCCACCCGTGGGGTTCCTTCCCCGCCCAGGCGGATATAGACTCCCGGAATCAATTGCAGGGCATCGTCCAGGGTTCTGGCCCCCTGGTCCTTGAGTTGCTCGGCTGAAATCCGATGGACGGTCCCTACGGCCTCCACCCGGCTTTCGGACTGGTCTGAAACCACGATTTCCGACAGCCGGTAAGCCGTATCATTCTGTTGCGCCTCGGCGGGTAAAACCCCGCTGATGCCCATCACCGTTGCCCACAGGACCGCCCCCCAGATTTGCATCCGCTTCATGTGCCCCTCCGTGTTGTTGTCTAAGTTCCCCGAAAGTCACTATCTGCCTGTTTTTGAAAAGTTTATAACTTTTATCAGACAAAGCGAACTGCGGCAACCGATAGTTCCGCTCAATTTTGGGATAGACGTCAAAGATAGAAAATCGATAGAGGCAAGATTCTGATAGATATGGACCGGGTGTTGCGGCGAAAAAGATGCCGGTTGCCAGTAGTTTTCGGTGAAACCGGAATGGCTGGGGTCGGGCTGGAAAGACGACGGGGACTCACGGCCGCCTTTGGCCTCACAGGCGGCCCGCCCGCTCGAAGCCTCGTCTTTATTCCGCCATCCTGCCGAAACGGCATATGGCAAAATCCCACCACGGACCGGCATGACCGTCCCCTGGGGGATCTGTTTCAGGCGAAGGGATCAAGCACAAGCAACCGCGGAGTGGGGTGCCGGGTCGGGCTGCTGCGATGCATCGCTGCGCCGGATCTTGTCGCGCAGCGCGACGTAGCGTGCCATGGCGCCAAAGGCCCGGGCGGCGCGTTCCGGACTGGCCAGCACCGGCAAGCCGTGATCCTGCAGCCCGCAGATGAAGGGGTTGTCCCGGGTGAGAAAGGAAAAGCCGATGATCGGCTTGCCGTATGCCTCCACCAGCGAGGCCAGGGCCTGGCATTGGCCGGAGATGACCTGCTCGGTCTGCTCGGGAATCTGAGACTGGGGCACACCCAGGGCCGCCAGCCCCCGTTCGACCATCCGTGCGTATCCGAGCACGTAAACCAGCAGGCCGTCGGCCGCGTCCTCTTTCAGAAGTACCTCGGGAATGGCGTGAAAGTAATCGAGCGGGTTTTTGGAAAAGGTCAGGTCCACCGGGTTGGCGCAACTGGCCGTATGCGGCACGAAAGGAGCCAGTTTTTCCAGGGTGGCGGGCGACAGGTGGGGCAGGTCGATGCCGCTGCGGCCACAGGCATCGGCCGCGGCCGCCCCTGGACCGCCGGAATGGGTCTGAATGACGGCCCTCGGCCCGCGGGGCAGCGGGGCGGTGCCCAGAACCTGGCAAAAATCGAAAAGCTCCGCAATGGAGCGGGCCCGGATCACCCCGCTTTGGCGTAAAATGCCGTCGTAGAGCCGATCCGGTCCGGCCAGTGCCCCGGTGTGCGACAGGCAGGCGCGCCGGCCGGTTTCAGAACCGCCAGCGTAGTAGGCCACGATCGGCTTGTGGCGCACCACGGCCCTGGCGCTTTGGATGAAGCGCCGGCCGCGGCGGATCGATTCGATATAAAGGGCGATCACCTGGGTATCCGGGCAGGCGCCGAGGTATTCGATGGCTTCGACCATGTCTATGTCGGCCTCGTTGCCGAGGGAAAAACCTATACTGAAGCCCTGGCCGAACTGGGTGTTGAGGTAGTCGAACATCTGGGTGACGAAGCTGCCGCTCTGGGAGGCGATGCCGATCACGCCGGGGCGGCCGGCAAAGGGCATGTAGGTGGCGTTGAGCCGAAGCCGGGCGTTGACCATCCCGATGCAATTTGGCCCGATAAAGCGCATGCCGTAGCGGCCGGCGATGGCGTGCAGTTCCGCCTGGCGCTGTTCCCCGTCGCCACCGGTCTCGGTGAAGCCGGCCGAGACGATCACGGCCCGCCGGATGCCCTTTTTGCCGCAGGCTTCCAGGGTTTCGGCCACGATGCGGGTCGGCAGGACGATGAAGGCCAGGTCTGCCGCCTCGGGAATGGCCTCCAGGGTCGGATAGGCGTCAAGACCCAGGACGGTCCGCTCGCGCGGGTGGACCGGATAGACGGTGCCGACAAAACCGAACTCCAGGATCGAGCGCAGGATGCTGGTCCCCATGGCGGTGTCGCTGTTGGAGGCGCCGAAAAAGGCGATGTGACGCGGATTGGCGATGAGGTGAAGAGGGCTTTGTTCAAGGGGCGCCGTCATGGCGACTCACTTTCCTGCCAGCACGACGAGGGCGTCGACGGCCACGACGGCGCCTTCGGGGGTGACGGTGAGCGGGTTGATGTCGATTTCGGCCACAGCCTCGTGCTCCAGGCCGATGCGGCCAAGCGCCACCAGGATGCGGCCGATGGCGTCGCGGTCGGCCGGTCGCTGGCCGCGAAAGGCGTCGAGCAGGGGCCGGGATTTGAGTTCGGCGATCATGTCGCCGGCCTCGATCCGATCGATGGGGGCGGCCCGGAAGACCGTATCGTTGAGTATCTCGGCCATCACGCCGCCAAGGCCGAGCATGACACAGGGACCGAACTGGGCGTCGCGGCTCAACCCTGCCACCATCTCCCGCGTGCCGGTCACCATCTGCTGAACCAGCAGGCCGTCGAGGGAAACGGGGGCGGCGGCCAGCAGCCGTTCGGCTGCCCGGTGCACCGCCCCGAGATCGTTCAGGTGGAGAACCACGGCGCCGGCTTCGCTCTTGTGCAGCAGATCCGCGGCGCAGGCCTTGAGGGCCACGGGGAAGCCGATACGCCCGGCGGCGGCAGCCGCCGCGTCCGGGTTTGCCACGAGCTCCTCACGTGTCGTGGGAACGCCCCAGGTGGACAGGAAGCGCTTGGACTCGAATTCGTTCAGGGCGCGCTGGCCGCGGGCCAGCGCCGTTTGGATAAAATCCATCGGCAACCTTTTTTCCCGGTTTGGGGGCTGGAAGTTAAATCGAGTTGCATTAATTGAACCGACCTAGATTTTCTTCTGATAATCTACTCTAAAGCAATTGTCAATCCGCCTGGCAATCCGCGCAACGGTTCCGTAACCAGGCTTCATCACAGACGATTTTTCCTGATCTGGCGGCTTTTGTCCCGCAGGTGTCCCTGGGTGCGGATTCCTGGTCGGACCGCCTCGTGATGAGATAGTGTCCATCCATAAACGGCACCTTTCGGCCCCCGGCGGCGTTCTGGCTCGTTTCCAATCCTCGAAATAGCGGGCTATTGCTCCGGTTGGAAACTCGCTCGGGCCTTGCCTGGAACCAAAAATCACCATTTATGGACGGACACGAGATAGCAGAAAGGACAAGCAGGATGACATCTTTTCCTGCTGCCATTCAGACGCGCGTCAATGAGGAGGTATCTGCATTCTTTGAAAAAGGGTGGGAAATAGTGACACTCGGCAGGAGATCTCTATTCTATCGTGTTGGCAACCGGTTTTCCGCGCAAAGCGGCGATAACGTTCCAGCAGACTTTTTCCCTCAATTCGCGGATCGATTGGGCGGACAGATAGGATACATGGGGGGTTACCAAAATATTGGGGCATTTTAAAATTTCAGAGTCGATCGCGGGAGGCTCCGTGTTCGTGACATCCAGTGCCGCCCCGGCGATCAAGCCTGATTTGACGGCTCCTATAAGATCTTGTTCTTTTACAATCTCTCCTCGGCTGGTGTTAATGAACACAGCATGCTTTTTCATCATGCGAAATTCGTTGTAGCCGATTTTCTCCCTGGTTTCCGGTGTCAGGCGCATGGCCACGCTGACATAATCAGCGTTTCGGAATCCTTCGTTCCAGTCGACTTTCTTAACGCCTTGGTCGCGAAAACAGTTCTCGGGCAAATAGGGGTCGTAGGCAATTACGTTCATGCCCAGTGCGATTGCTTTTTGGGAAATTCTATTGCCTATTTTCCCAAACCCCAAAACAAACAATGTTGAGCCCTGCAATCGAGTCGGGATGACAGTTGCCGCCTCCATTCCCCAAAATCCACGGGAGATATTTGCTCTGTAGGAATCTACTTTCTTGTTGAAATGATAGATAAAGGCGATGACATGATCGGACACTTCTTCGAAACAATAGTCCGGCACGTTGGCAACCAAAATTCCTTTTTTTTGGGCGGATTTTATGTCGATGTTATCATACCCGGTGCCATACACGGAGATTATCTTACATTTTTTAAGCCGCTCGATGACCGGTTCGTAGATGCCGATATCGATTTGACAGATAACCGCATCGGTATCCGTGCCAAAATTTTTTAAATCATTTTCGTTGCAAAAACTGGAGTGTCGTAGGTCACAGTCCGGAAAAAACTGATACAGCAGTTTTGTTTCGATTTCATACTCGGACCAGTAACTGTCTATTATCCATATCAGGGGCGTCATAAAAACCTTCTTTGCGGCAAGCGAAATAGTCGTTTGCCGAAAAATTCCCGGAATCAGGAGACGATGGGCAGGCAGTCGCCTCCCCTCGGCAAAATTCCGATTGTGGCTGACGGTATTGACGACAGGGCGACATCGACGGCGTCCTGAAGCGTGGAAAAAGGTCGATAGCCGAGAATCTGCATGTCGGTTTGGGCAAGTCCATGGGAAACCGCCAGGATCGTGGCCTTTTCCCTGACTCGAGAATTGCATATGGCCAGATCGGCCGATACCAGATCGGCGGTTTCATCGTCCACGGCGCAGGCCTCTATGCGCTCGAAACACTGGCGGTACGAAAGGCTCAGCCACTGCCGGAATTTGGGATGATTGTGGGCCAGGCCTTCGGGGCAGGGCGAGACAAAAATAATAATGCCGCTTTTTTTGACCGCGAAATAGGCGGATATGATGCCCTTTTCGGCCTGCCAGTAATCGATATCTGCCGGGTAGGAACTGACGATGACGATGTCGGCCGGCTCCGGGATCCTGACGCCGAATGCCGCACGCGCAATTTCAGCGCCTTTTCGATGGGCCGCGATAAAATCTCCGGCAACGACGGCAATCACTTCGTTTTTATGATTCATCACCGTATTGATGATAAACCCGAGACCGATTTTTGCGGCGACCCTTTCCATTCCCATACGGCAAGGATTCTCCACCGCTCCCAGGGGGATCTCATCCAGCAGTGCGGCCGCGGCATGGGTGGCGGCGGTGGTGGCATAGCCGCAAATGCCCGGCTGAACGATCTTGGCACCGCCGGAAAATCCCGCATCGCAATGCGGGACGATGTTGCCCAGGCCGATGATGAAATCGGCTTCCAGCGCCTTTTTGTTTATGCAAACCGGAATGCGGCAATTTCCGACCCAAACGTCGCCGAGATCGGCCAGGGAGGAAGTGTCGCTGAAATCATGCTGGGTGATTTTGATTTCGGCGAAAATTCGCTGCCCCACCTTTTCCATGACCTCGGAATTCGTCATGATCCGGTGGGTTCCCGGTGCGGTCAGGATCTCGATGTGTTGCGCATCGATTCCACAGCCGTACAAATAATCGATCAGGACCGGCAAGATCCGATCCACGGGCGTGTTTCGGGTATTGTCCTCGATGAGGATAAGCACGCGATTGCCGGCAGAAAGCAAAGAGTCGAGCGGTTGGCACCCAGTCGGGCCGCAAATTGCGTCCATCAAGGCGCGATCGAAGCTCTTCAGAGGTTTTACATCTTCCATCGCACCATCGAAAATGACGCGATCCGGAACCTTTGCTTCGGCCGGCTCATCCCCGTAGGGGACTGTTATTTTCCTATTTATTTGGGCTTCAAATTGCATTGCGGGTACCATTTCGAACGGTTTGTTCTGCGCCGGCAGACTTGCCGGCGCGCGGGTTAAAATCGGAGCCGGCCCCATCCCGGCTCTGGGCAAGGGTGCCCCAGAATCGTGTGGTACCGGCTTTAACCAATTGTTTTCATACAACGATGTGAATGATTTCCTTGTCGGCATCCACGACGATAGTATCTCCGTCCTTTACGATCTCGAAGAACTTGGGATCCACCTTGTGGACCATGGGGATCTCCATGACGATGGCGCCGGAAACCAGTACAGTATCCGGGTGTTCGACGATTATCGCCTTGGGGGCGTTATCCTTCATTGCGAGCTTGTACAGGCCGTCGGCCTGAACAACGGAACTGCCCTTGCCCGAAGGCATCACAAGAATCTTTCCGGCGATGCTCTTCCCTTCGATATCGTGATTTTTCTCGACGATAACGCCGTTTTCGGGTTCCGCCAGGTAAAAGCAAACCGAATCTTTGGATAAGATGACGCTGCCTTGGGCCTTGCCTCCAGAGATTTTACGACATTTGAGTTCCATTATTCGACCACCTCCCCTCTGAGCGCCGCCTCGACGCTTTCTTCCAAAGGCCGGATGATGAAATTGGTCTTGCGAATCTCGTAGTAATAGGAACATTTGGGAGAGTCCGTGACTCCCGTCTTACCGTAGTACGGATACCAGCAGGGAGGAACATCAATGCAGGTGTCGGATATGACGTGTCCGCCGGCTCGCTGAATGATGTCCAGATAACCGCCGCGATCGGCCAGCTCCTTGGTCAGGGAGCTGGTCAGGATCCAAAGGGGAACGGCCGTCTTTTTTCCGTCCAGCAACCTGGCCGCCGTTTTGACTTGCGAGAGGGTAAAATGGGGACAACCGAACATGGCAAAATCGATTTTCCCGGGTTGGCCGCATATTTCCTTTTTCACGGTCAGCAGGTCTTCCGTGGTGATGGTAATGGTTTTTTTTACGGAGTTGCCGCCAAATGCCGTTTCCAAGGTGGGGGCTTCGGGTGTGTGCCCCTCGATATGGTACATGGAGATGGCCCCTGAAGTATTCAATTGTGCTCCGAAATTCATCAAACCTTCGGGGGTGGGGCGTTTTGTGATTCCCGAAAAGACAGGAACCTCGAGACCTTTATACTTTTCAGGATAACACCATCCGAGGAGTTGGTAGTCGAAATCGTTTTCGATGGAGGCTTCAACCTTTACCAGGATGGAAGCTTTCCGGTTTTCATCCAGTAGCAGCCCGTAGAGCGGTACTTTGCCCGTGACGGCGGCGCAAAGCGCACTCTGGGACGATTCTCTGTTGGAGCGGGCACCGATCACCGAGTTGACGTAGGGCGTCGCGCTGGATTCGGAAAAGGCGATGCATTCTCCGAACGTGGGCACATTTCCGATAAGGTAGGGGGTGCAGTTGAAGGTGAGCGTCGCTCCGATTTTGCGATAGGCCTCGTTTGTCGCAGTGACGATATCGACCCCGGCTTTGGGGATTTCACATAGATGGGCATTGAGATATTTCAGATCGATGCTCGGATTGACGGTCGGTGAAATCCTGCAGTACGCTCCCTTGCCGAGAAGCTTCTCGACAAACCAAAGATCGGCGTCCTGCGAACTCAGGGCGACGTGCGCCCGGGTGATGTCGACCATCTTTTCGGCTTCGAAGGTCTCACCGATGGCCACCTGGATTTTCATGGCCATGGCCGTACCTTCACCGTACTTTCCCTCCAACATGTTTTTTTCATCTGTGGTCAAATGCATGTGAAGCTCCCTTACTTTGTAAACGCTGAATCACTTTAGCAATGCCATCTGCTTAGAATTAACAGTCGTTTCATGCTGCTTTTGGCATGCGCCCGCAAAGGGGTATGCCCATGACGGGCGCATGATCTACGTCTGTTTTGCCCTGCCGATCCTGTCAAACGCTTGCCCCACTGGGTTCGGGCAGAGGTTCAGACTTGTCTTTGCCGTTGCCGCGTGTGACTGCGATAAAAGCGTCGGCCTTTTCATACTCTGGTTCGGTGGCCAGACTGACGGCAAAATAAAGTACCACGGCTATGGCCAGACCGTAAAGCAGGCGGTACGGCCAACCCGGCCAGAATACGGGCATTTTTATTCCAAGGTCCACAAGCACGTTGTACAAGACGAAAGCCGAACCGCCGATCATGCTCGCCAGGGCGCCTTTGGAGTTGCCACGGCGCCACAGAAACCCCATGATCAGGGGGCAAAACGCGCCGCACATGATAATGTCGCTGGACATCCAGAGGACCCAGAGAATGTTGCGTAACTTCAAGGCAATAAAAAGACCAAGCAGGGCGACGATGGCGGTCCCGAAGCGCGCCACCTTCACCATGTGCTGATCGTCGGCTTTAGGATTAATTAACTTTTTGTAGATATCCTCCGTAAGGGACATCGAGCCGGTGTTGATGGACGTATCCATCGTCGACATCAGCGCGGCGCCCACACCGACGAAGACCAGGGCTGCAACGAATGGGGGCAGGTGGGTAGTAGCGATATTGGCAAGGATTCCGCCTTCGGGCATGGTGTCGAAAAGCGCCGCTCCCGAAAGTCCCGCGATCATGCTCAGGCTGCCCAGCGGGATGAAGAGAAGGCCGCCGATGAGCAGCATCTTGCGGCTGTCTTCCGGGGTTCTGGCCGCGCTCACGCGCTGCCAGGCGTCGGCGGAAATGACCCAGCCGATGCCGAAAGAAATGACATACATGCAGTTCGTCGAAAAATGTTCGAACAAATTGAAATACTGGACTTCATTGACGGCCGATTTGGCCTCGAGGGTCGAAATCATCTCGCTCATGCCGCCCGCCGCGTAGACGCCGGCAAACATGATGATAGCCATGGCGGCCAGCAGGAACCAGAACTGAAAGACGTCAGTATAGGTAACCACCCGGTAACCGCCGTACAAGCCATAGAGAAAGACGATCAGTACACCGGCGAAGACAGCAAATTCGTAGCTGAAACCGAGGTAGGTCGAAAAGAACTGGCCGGCGGCCACCATCTGCGAGGCGGCCCAGGTGATCATGTACCAGATGACGATGATGGAAAGGAAATTTCCAGTGGCCTTGTCGTATCTCCGGTCCATGACCCGGATCTGGGAAATCACGCCCAGGCGCCGGATCCAGACGGCGAAAATGGCGAGCAGCAGCGGGGCCATGGCGTTGGGGCCACTCATGACCCAGAATGATCCCAATCCCGATTTAAAGGCCTTGTCCGTCGAGACGATGCATGACGATCCGCCGTACCAGGAAGCGAGAAACCCCAGGGCCAAAACCCACTTGGAGATCGATCGGCCGGCCAGGAAGAAATCTTCGGACGATTCGGACTTTTTACTGCGGTAGCCCATGAACAACAAAATTGCAAAGTAGATCAACAAAAATGTTATTGCCAGTGTTCTCATTGCGTTACCCCCCAGGTTTCTCGTTGTGGTCCGTTATGGATAGCTATTTTAAATGATGGCGGATCCTCTTTTATGCGGCGGATGGTGCACACCCGTCGAAAACAACCGGGCGTTCAGGTAAGCGAATTGTGGACCACACGGCCACGTTTAATGACCGTTTCGGGGCAATGGTGGTCCAGGCGGTAGATGATCTCATCGAGTCCGGGCAGGTCGATGATCTGGATATCGGCCAGTTTGCCCGGCTCCAGGGTGCCGATTTTGTCTTGCAGGCCGATGGCGCATGACGCCCCGCGGGTGGCGGCCAGGAAGGCTTCCGCGGGTGACATGCCGTGGTTGCGGCAGGCCAGCACCATGACAAAATGCATCGATTCGGTCCAGTTGCCGGGGTTCAGGTTGGTGGCCAGGGCCAGGGTCATACCGGCCTCGATCATGGGCAGCGGGGAAACCGGGTCGGGATGCGCCACGGCAAAATCCAGGGCCGGAAGCACCACGCCGACGACTCCGGCCTCGGCCAGGGCGGCCATTTCTTCTTTTGAGGTGTAGTTCAGGTGGTCGGCCGTGATCGCAGGCAATTGGGCCGCCAGCCGCGAGCCTCCGATGTTGGCATAGGCATCGGTGTGGATCCTGGCCCCGAGGCCGTGGCGCATTCCTGCCTCCAGGATGCGGCGCGCCTCGTCTACGGTGTAGTAGCCCCGGTCGCAGTAGACGTCGCAGAAACGGGCCAGGCCCAGCCGGCTCACCTCGGGGATCATCTCCTGGATCAGGATGTCGAGGTAGCGGTTGCGCTGGCTTGCCACCGTGCGGTCGATTTCTGGCGGAAAATCGTGGGCCCCCAGGAAGGTGCTGACGATGTCGATGGGCTGGGCTTGCTGGAGGCGTTGGTTGACCTTGAGCATCTTGAGCTCGTCGGCCGTACCGATCCCGTAGCCGCTTTTGCTCTCGACGGTGGTGCTGCCGTAGGCCAGCATCCGTTTCAAGCGGTCCAGGGCGGCTTCGAAGAGCTCGTCTTGCGACGATTCGCGGGTCATCCGGATCGAGGCCGGGATGCCGGTCAGGATATCGAGCGGCGGCAGACTGCGGTGGGCCGCCGCCAGGCGGTGGGCAAATTCACGGGCCCGCGATTTTCCGAACACCAGATGCGTATGGCAGTCGACGAATCCCGGCGCCACGGTCTTGCCGGCAGCGTCCAGGATCGTGGCCCGGGAGCCGTCGACGGCCGCTGCGACCTGGCCGGCGGTACCCAGCGCGAGAATGGTTTCGCCGGCGATGGCCACGGACCCGGATCCGATGCGGCCCACCGGATCCGAATCTGTGGCGACGCAGGTGATCAGCGTACGCGCGTTTTCAATGATGAGATCGGCCTGCGGTTTCACGGGTGATTCCTCAAGAGTCTTTGCTGTGCGGACCTCTGCGCAGTTGGCAGCCGCCCTGCGGGCCGAAGGTGGCCTTGGGACTCCACCAGAGTGGCACCTTGATCTTTTCGGCGGTCAGTTTGCCGCGGCCTTCGGCCACCTCGCGGGCGGTTTCATAGCCGGCCTGGGCGTGGCGCACGACGCCGATGCCTGAGTCGGTGGTCATGCAGGCGGAAAGGCGAAAATCGGCTTCATCGGTCCCGTCGGCAATCATGGTGACCCCGGTATGGACCGCTTCGCCCATGGAGTAGTTGGCCTGAATGGCGATCAGGTCACACATGGCGGCGCAGTTGAGCAGGGCGTTGAGCATCGGCCAGTCGGAAATCAGATCCCCGCCGTCTTTCATATTCTCCGATTCGAAGGTCGGGTTGACGATCGATCCAGAATCCAGATTGTCGCGCGAGAACGCCACCGGCCCCTTGACCTCGCCCTTTTTGATCAGTTCGTTGACTTTGAGGGCGAAGGCCTTGCGCTCGCCGAAGCCGAGGTAGCAGACCCGGGCCGGCAACGCCTCGATGGGCAGATGGGTGCGCGCCAGGTTGATCCACTTGGTGGTCAGTTTGTCCTCGGGGAACATCTCCAGCACGAGATCGTCGAGCCGGGCCAGGTCGCCGGCTTCGCCGGAAACGCAGGTCCAGCGGAACGGGCCGCGCCCTTCGCAGAACAGCGGGCGGATGTACTCGGCGACAAAGCCCGGGATGAACATCGCCTCTTCTTCCGGCATCCCGGCGTCGCGGCACTCCTTGCGGATCGAGGTGCCGTACTCGAAGACGTGGACGTTTTCCTTCTTGTGAAAAGCGTTCATGGCGCGCAGCTGCTTGACCATGCTTTCGCGGGCCTTCCGGAAGTAAAGGTCGCGGTCCTGGATGCGCAGTTCCTCGGCCTGGCGGGCCGTGTAGCCTTCGGGGATATAGGAAAGCGGATCGTGGCAGGGGCACATCTCGGTGACCACATCCGGTTCGAACCCCTTGTCGTAGGCTTCCCAGAACAGCGTGGCGGCGTTGCCGACCACGCCGATGGCCAGGGGCTTTTTTTCGGCGGCGGCCTTTTTGGCCAGGGCGATGGCCTCATCCAGGTCCTTGGCCTTGACGTCGGTAAAACCGATCTTGATGCGCTTGTCGATGATGTCTTCCTGCACATCGACGTCGATGCACACACCGCCGTGCATGTTCATGGCCCGGGGCTGATTGGCGCCCATGCCGCCGTGGCCCGCCGTGAGCAGGATGCGCCCGGCCATCGAACCGCCGAAGTGCCGGTCGGCGATGGCGCCCAGAGTTTCAAAGGTGCCCTGGATCACGCCCTGGGTGCCGATGTATTCCCATGGGG
Organism: Desulfobacterales bacterium; assembly: GCA_963668645.2. Classification (GTDB taxonomy): domain Bacteria; phylum Desulfobacterota; class Desulfobacteria; order Desulfobacterales; family UBA2174; genus UBA2174. Next base: position 69,516 of record CAXXWC010000006.1, on the reverse strand, counting down.
CGGCGGTGTACTGGGCGAAAATCGTCAGGTTTTTGTCCTGCAGGTCGTAAAAGGTGGGCCAGTCGGCCTTCATGATGTTGGTGGTGGCCATCACCACCGTGGGCGCGAGTATATGGGTCTTGAAAATCGCCACCGGCATGCCGGACTGGACCACCAGGGTCTCGTCGTTTTCCAGGTTTTTGAGCGCGTCGACGATGGCGTGATACGATTCCCAGTTGCGCGCGCATTTGCCGATCCCGCCGTAAATCACGAGATATTCGGGGGCCTCGGCATTTTCCATGTTGTTTTCGAGCATGCGCAGGATCGTCTCCTGCTTCCAGCCCTTGCAGCGCAGGGTGTCGCCGCGCTGGGCCTTGACCGAGTACAGAATTTCCGGGTTCATTGAAACCTCCATGTCGTGTTCGATTGCATTGGCCGGACTATTCGATCAGTGAATTTTCTATGATCTGTTCCATGCTGAAGTGGTGGGCCTGCAGGTAATGCCTGGCCACTTCCTCGAGGGCCCCGAGGGGCACGGGGCCCACGAGTTCGGATTCGACCACGTTGACGCCGTAGCGTGCCGCCTCGGACCGGATGGTCTCCAGCACGCGGGGGATCGGGGTCTTCAGGTAATTGGTCAGGTTCATGGAAACCTGCACCATCTGCTCTTTTTCCAGGGACAGGCCGATGGCCCGCACGTACCGGTAGCCGCCGTTGAGGTGACGCACGCCCTTGGCGATGGTCTGGGCGAGGTTCAGATCGGTGGTGCGCAGGTTGACGTTCAGGGCCACCAGGGGAAAGCGGGCCGCCACCTGCATCGATCCGCTTTTGGCGTTGAATGCCGCCGGCCCTTCATCCGGCTTCCACTGCGGATCTTTCAGCTTTGTTGCCAGGCTCTCGTACTGCCCCTTGCGCACCGCCACCAGGCTGACGCGCTCGGGCCGGGTGGCCGCGTCCTCGTAGTAGTAGACCGGCACCCCCTGCTCGCCGATGAAGTGGCCGAAGCGCCGGGCGATCTCGATGGCCTCCTGGGTCTCGACCCCGCGGATGGGAATGAAGGGCACCACGTCCACCGCCCCCTGGCGCGGATGGGAACCGTGGTGGGTGGTCATATCGATCAGTTCGAGAGCCTTGAGCGCCAGCTTCTCGGTGGCGGCCAGGACCGCCTGCGGTTCACCCAGATAGGTGATCACCGAGCGGTTGTGGTCGGCATCCGACGAGTAATCGGTCAGCTTGACCCCGCCGGCGGTGCGGATCGTGTCCACCACCGCCTCGATGGTGGTTTGATTTCTGCCTTCGCTGATATTGGGAACGCACATAAGGATTTTCATGTCTCTCTCCTGGAGGCGGCAACCTTCGCCGGAGGATGCGGCCGCAAGCCGCCTTACGCGGCCTGAAGCGCGGCGATCCGGCTTTCGAGTTGTGTGACTAGGCAAGCGTCTTTGATATGCGGGAGGTTGATGGCGACGTTTTCGAGGCATCCGGACCGGCCGGCCCCTGCCAGGTGGACGGCGCAGGCCAGATCGGAGGCCGCATTGGCATTGAAGGCTTCTTTCAGGACGGCCTGCAGCGCGATCACCCGGGCGCATTTTTCCGCATTCTCCATAGGCACCAGCGCGGCCTGAACCATGGCCTCGCCGATCCGCGCCGTGCGAGCGGTCCGTTGCTCCGGGGTTTGCTTGGGCAGCCGGTAGGCGGCGCTGACCCGGTCGAAGGCTTCCGAATCGAGCCGTGCACCGGAAAACAGCCCGGCGGCCAGGACCTCGGCCTCCGCGGCGATCCCGGTGTAAAACGATTCGGCGTTCATCCCTTTTTTGCCGATGGAAAGGCGTGCCACCATGGCCACCAGCGCGGCGGCCATGGCGCCGGCGATGGCGGAGGCCGAACCGCCGCCGGTGGAGTTGTCATGCGGATCGAGTACCTTGAGAAACGCGGCGAGGTTGTCTTGCATACGATTGGGGACTCCATTTTTTACATATTTGAAACTGCGATGTAAGCCTTGACATGTTTGACCATGATTACTTGAGTAATCAAGTTGAGACATGCTGTCAACCCAAAAATAAAAAAAGCTTGAAAATAGTCTATCTCCTGGTTAACTTACTTAAATCCTTGATGTTATGTTGGATGATGGGTTTTTGAATGAAATAAGCGGGTTGTGTGGGCCTGTATACTTGTGTGGGGTGTTCAGGATGAAAGGCAGAGGATGATATGGCCGGTTTCGTACCCAAAATAAGAAAGTCGCCGTTGAGCTTGCCACCGAAGGGGACAGGGCTTGTCTCCCACATCACCGCCGACCGTTCGCCTCTGGACCGGTCCAGCACGGCGCTTTTTCAGCAGGTGAAAAACTACATCATCCAGAGAATCGAGACCGGTGAATGGAAGCCGGCGGCCTGCATCCCGTCGGAAAACGAAATCGTCTCCAGGCTCCGGGTCTCACGCAGCACCGTCAGCCGGGCTTTCCGCGAACTGGCGATGGAAGGGTATCTGGTCCGGGTCCAGGGTGTGGGCACGTTCGTGGCCAACAACAGGCCGTCATCGGCATTGTTGATCGTGCGCAGCATCTCCGAAGAAATTCTGGAACGCGGGGGGGAGTACAGCTGCGAGGTGATCATGCTGGAAAAAGAGGCCGCCGGTGCGGAAATCGCCAGGGCTTTCAACCTTCCCGAAGCGGCACCGATTTTCCACTCCATAATTGTGCACCGGGATTCCGGGACTCCGGTGCAGTTGGAGGACCGTTTTGTCAATCCGGCCTTCGTGCCGGACTATCTGACCCAGGATTTTACCAGGATAACGCCCAGCCAGCATCTTTTCCACATGGGACCGCTGACGGAAGCCGAGCATATCATCGAGACTACGATGCCGGATGAAACGGTTCAGCGTCTTTTGGAAATTGACCCGGGCGAACCTTGTTTAATACTGCACCGGCGGACGTGGTCAAAACAGTTGATCGCCACCAAGGCCGCTTTGATCTACCCGGGATCGAGAACCAGGCTCGGCGGCCGTTTCAATCCATCCGCCGCCTTCGGAATGGCAACGCCCGTCAGTTCGCTTTAGATCAAGTGCGCCGCTTGCTGGCGCTGTGCACCACGGCGATGCCGTTGGTCAGACGGCGGCAGCGCACGTTCGTAAAGCCGATTTGCGCCAGGATGGCGCTCAGCTCTTCGGGCAGGGGAAAAAGACGGATGGTCTCGGGCAGGCAGGCGTAGCCCTCGCGGTTTCCCACCAGCAGTTGGCCGAGAAGCGGCATAATGACGAAGCTGTGAAAGTCGTAAAGCCGGCGAAAGACCGGGTTGGCCGGCTTGGAAAACTCCAGGCACATCAGGGTGCCGCCGGGCCGCAGGACGCGCAGCATCTCGGCAAAGCCGCGCTTGAGATGGGTGAGGTTGCGGATGCCGAAGCCGACCATGGCCGCGTCGAATTGCCCGTCGGCAAAGGGGAGCCGTTCGGCGTCGCCCTGAACGAAGACGATGTGCCCGTCCAGCCCGGCGCGCTTCACTTTGGCCGTGCCGCCGCCCATCATGGCGCGGTTCAGGTCGCAGACCACCGTGCGCCCGGCGGCTCCGGTGCGCTGTGAGGCCAGCAGCGCCAGATCGGCCGTGCCGCCGCAGACGTCCAGGACCCGGTCACCCGGGCAAAGCCGTATGCATCGGACGGCCACCCGTTTCCAGATCATCTGGATGCCGAAGCTGAGCAGGTTGTTCATAAAATCGTAGCGCGGTGCGACCCGGTCGAAGTGGCGCATCACGGCTGCGGCCTTTTCGGCCGCGGCCATGGTCCTGAAGCCGAAGGTGGCCGTCCGGCTCTCATCGACGTGTTCGTCGAGCTGGCGGCGCCGCGCGTTGCGGTCGAACCAGCGCGGGCGGGCGAAAGCAAAATCACGGGGCGATGGGCTCTTTTCGGTGCTCATGGCAGGCTGCGGGTTTCAGGTTTCATGTCTGAAGACGGCTTTCATCTTTTGTGGTCACCTTCTTGAAGTGCCCGAGGTAGTTGATCGCCGTGTCGCGGGTCAGCCGGCAGTAGCCGATAAACGGCAGGTAGCGAAGGCCGCTGATGTCGCAGCAGCACAGGCCGGCGGCCCCGGCCCAGGCGGCCAGCTCGGCCGGGCGCACGAAGCGGCGCCAGTCATGGGTGCCCCGGGCAACGATGCCCAGCAGGTATTCGGCCGCCAGCACCGCCAGCACCCGCGCGGCAACGGTACGGTTGAGGGTGGCGAAAAAGACGTCGCCGCCGGGTCGCACCAGCCGGGCGCAGGCCGCCACCACCGCCTGGGGCCGGGGCACATGCTCCAGCAGTTCCATGCAGGTCACGGCATCGAAGGCGCCCGCTTCAATGTCCGCCAGCGCTTCGGCCGTGGTGCGCCGGTAGTCGATTGAAAGGCCGCCGAGTTGCGCGTGGCGCCGGGCTCCGGCCAGTTGGGCTGCCGACATGTCGATGCCGGTGACCCGGGCCCCGGCCGCTGCCAGCGGTTCGGCCAGCAGCCCGCCGCCGCAGCCCACGTCGAGGACCCGGCGGCCGGCAAGAGCGGTACGCCGCCGCACGTAGTCCACCCGCACGGGATTGATGTCGTGCAGCCCGCGCATGTCCCCGCGGCGCGACCACCAGCGTTCGGCCTGCTCGTCGAAATCCTCGATAACGGCGTTGTCGACGTTGGTGTTTTCGCTTTTTCCCATGGGCTATGGGGTGTAGTCGAAGCCGGGCGAAAAGGCAAATTGAAAAAGGCACCAGACGGGTTTCCAGGCCGACTTTCACCGGCCTGGTGTAAAACCGCCAATTTTCGGTGAATTCAAGATCTGCTGGTTTCTCCAAAAAATGGAAAGGGTTTGGGTTTCACCGGGAATGACTGGTGCGCAATCGGCAGGCTTGATTCGGTTTTGGGCTTCGTGGTAGCAAGGATCTGATCATCAACCCGGATCGCTCCTCACATGCTCAGGCCGCCGCCAGCATGCTTTTGAGGCCACAACGGCGCGCGGGCGGCGGTCCCCGTGCCAAAAGGGAGCTGCCGCCTATGCCGCCGGAACTCTTTTTACCTGGCCTGCCTGACCCGCTGGAAGTAATGGACGCCGCCGGCTGCGGCCTGCTCGTCGCTGCCGGAGACGGCCGGATCGAAATTCTCAATCAGGCCGCCGAAGTCCTCCTGGCCGTTGACAAAGAAAAGCTTCAGGGTCGTTTGGCAGCCGAGATCCTGCCCCCTGTCGGAGATGTGTTGCGCCGCTGCCTGGTCAGCGGTACAGTGCAGCTCGGCATCGAGGTTGAATACAGTGGACGCCTGCTGGTGATCGATCTTTTCCCTTTGACGACCCGGCCGGGGGCTGTGGTCGTCGTCAAGCCGACCGCCAACGGGTGCGCCATGGCCGACCCCCAGGTCAAACGCCAGCTCGACGCGATATTCGATTCATCCTACGATGGATTGTTCATCACCGATGGTGAAGGCACGATCCTCAAGTGCAACCGCAGTTCCGAGCGGCTCATCGGCCACAAGCAGGAAGACATCGTCGGCAAGAACGTCACGGACCTCATTCCGGAGGGATACATCGACCAATCGGTCACCGTCGAAGTGCTTAAGAAGAAGACCTCGATGACGATCCTGCAGAAGCTGAGGAACGGGAAGACCATCATCGTAACCGGAACGCCGGTTTTTGACGATGCGGGCAAGATCGCCTTCGTGGTGACCAACGAACGCGACATTACGGCGCTCAACCGGATGAAGCACGAGCTGCGCCGCTATCGCGAATTGGCGCGCCAGCAGACCGGACCCGACGGCAGGGTGGCCAGTCCCTTCGGCGACCCGGATATCAAGGTGGTGGATCCGAAGACCTTCAAAGTCTTCAAGAGAGCCGAGATTGCGGCCAAGTTCGATGCCACCGTTTTGATCCAGGGCGAGACCGGGGTCGGCAAGGGGCGCATGGCGCGCTTCATGCACGAGCACAGCCCCCGGCGTAGCGGTCCCTTCGTACAGATCAACTGCGGGGCCATCCCCGAGCAGCTCATCGAGTCGGAACTGTTCGGATATCGCAGGGGCGCTTTTACCGGCGCCGCCGCCACCGGTAAGCCCGGCCTGTTTCACATGGCCGACAGAGGGACCCTCTTTCTGGACGAGATCTCCGAAGTTCCCATGCGTTTCCAGGTCAAGTTTCTCAAGGCCATCGAAGACCGCGAGATCCTGTCGGTTGGCGACACCCGCTCGCACAAGGTCGATGTGCGCATCATCGCCGCCACCAACAAACCGTTGGAAGCACTGGTGGCCGAAGGCCGCTTTCGCGGCGATCTGTTTTTCCGGCTCAACGTGGTGCCGATTCACATCCCGCCGTTGCGTGACCGGCGTGAGGACATCGTTCACCTCGCCTCCCATTTTCTCGGCAAGATGAACGCCAGGTTCAACAGCCACAAGATTCTTTCTCCCGAAGCCATGACCCAGTTGCTGGAATACGATTTTCCCGGCAACATTCGCGAGCTGGAGAATATCGTCGAGCGGACCGTCATCCTGTGTACCGAAGACGAGATCCGGCCGCGCCACTTGATGCGATCGCTGTCCGGGTCCATCTGCCAAGCGCAAGGGCTGGCGTCGCCCATCGGCAAGCTGACGCTGAAACAGGCCTTGGCGCGCTACGAAAACGAATTGATCCAGCGCGCCATCCGACGCTACGGCTCGAAGTCTGGTGCCGCCAGGGCGCTGGGCGTCGATCCGTCCACCATCATCCGCAAGATCCAGCGTCACGACCGGGACAACGGTTCTGCGGTTTTGCACACATAGGCGGGCCGTCCGGGGGGTACAATCGGCAAAATACTTTCTATCTGACTGTAAAATCATATATTTTTGTATTGAGCCGGATTCCTTGAGAGTATTGCAAATTTGCAGCGATGGCCTGCAAATCTGCAATTCAAGCCTTTCCCACCGATATCTGCAAGCCCACCGCAATCACACATCTTATTTTCTATCTTGAATGATAACAAACGGTTAATTTTTGCCTAAAAACGGTTCGGAATGCCCACGAGCCGGCATGGGAATTGCTATAGACTTCATCCCAAGAGGCGTTGCAGTTCGGTACCGCGGTTGCCGGAAGATTGTCAGGGATTTGATGGATTTCGATTCGCTCATGCAGGAGGCGCGGTCCGAAAGCGCCTGTTCTCAACTGTTTGTCCATTTCCCGGTGTGCCATCCGGTTTGGCCCATCGTACAGTCGATCGAAGAGGCCGGCGGCAGGATCGTTGATTTCGCGCTCTTCGCATCGGATCGCCCCGGATACAGAATCGGGCTGTTTAAGCTGACCAATCGCAACGTCCAGAACATGGTCATCGCATTGAGCGAAGACGGCGTGCTGGGAGTGCAAGGAATCGGCCGCCGCATTCTCTCCTGAAGCGGGCATATCTCTTTTGCCTGCGGCTTGTCAAAACACCTTAAAACCAACCGGTCAAAGAGGAGGAGACATGTATCTGTTTTCGAATGGTTCGGGTTGTGCCCAGTGGCGCGCGGCGGTGGCGGTCCTGATCCTGGCCGCCTTGATGATGACGGCCACCGGCGCGGCGGCCAAGGTCGTTCATCTGAAGATCGGCTGCCTTGAGTCGCCCGACGGGCCGAACACCCTCGGCTGGAAAACCTTCGAACAATACGTGGAGTCGGCCAGCAACGGGCAGATCAACGTAGATATTTATCCGTCGAGCCAACTGGGCGATTCGGAAAAGCTACTCGAAGGGCTCAAGCTCGGAATTCACACGATGGCCCAGGGCGACGAATCGATCACCGGGGCCTATGATCCGATGAAGGTCTGGTTCACCCCGTACCTGTTTTCCGACGAACTGGTCATGAAGAAGTTCTTCGAAAGCCAGACCTTTGAGGAAATCAACGACATGATGGCCAGGGAGATGGGAGTTCGGGTCCTGGGTGCGGCACCCTACGGATTTTACAACTTCATCAACAAGAAGCGACCCGTCAAGAGCATTGAGGACCTCAAGGGGCTCAAGCTCAGGACCCTGCCCAACAGCCAGTTGACCATCAAGACCTGGGAGGCGCTCGGGGCGGCGGCCACCCCGGTTTCATGGGCCGAAATCTACACTTCGATCAAGACCGGCGTCATCGACGGGCTGGGACACACGTTGACCATCATGGTCGACCAGAAATACTACGAGGTGGCCAAGAACGTTACGCTGGACATGAGCATGGGATGCGCCAACCTCTACCTGATCAACGAGGGCTTTTACCAGTCCCTGCCGGCCGACCTCAAGCAGGTCGTCAAGGAAGGGGCTCAGATGGCCGCGGCGGCCGAGTTCGGCATCGCCACCTACCGTAACCGCGTGGTTTCGATCAACACCCTCAAGGAAAACGGGGTACAGATCGTGTCGCTGACCGCCGCGGAAAAGGCGCGCCTGAAAAAGGCCGCCCATGAAGCCGTCATGCCGTGGATGAAGGAAAAGGCTGGCGCGGCCCTGGTGCAAAAGACCTTTGACGCCATCGCCCGCATCGAATCGGGCAAGTGATGCGTCCCCGGAACAGATAAACCGGTGGTATCGGTTTCCCGTCGGCCTACCGGTCAACCCAAAGAGGACGAAGGCTGGCGTCGGGTGGGGACCACACTGCCGGCGCCAGCGGGGCAATACCATGAAAAAGTTTATCCACCTTTGCGATCGCCTGGTCCGGTCGATGATCATCGTCGCCACAGCCGGTATTCTGGTGGTCATCTGTCTTCAGGTCTTTTGCCGTTTCGTTTTGAACGACGCCCTGTCGTGGCCCGAGGAGGCCGCCCGTTTTCTCATGGTCTGGTCGCTGTTTCTGGCTGGCGGCTATGCCCTGCGCAGCGGGGAGCACGTGGGGCTGAGTTTCTTTGTCGATCGCTTCCCGCCGCGTCTGGCGGTCGGTCTGCGGGTGGTCCTGCATCTGGTAGTGATCGGCTTTTTGCTGGTCATGGTGGTCGGCGGCTGGCGTGAGGCGGTCTGCCTCATGTCGTTAAAGACAGGGGCCCTGCGCCTGTCGCGGGCCGTTCCCTATGCCATCATACCGATCAGCGGGGTGCTGTTCATCCTTATTTCCATCCGGTTGTTGATCGAAGACGCCGCCAAATTGAGGTCGAAATGACGCTCGCGATCCTCACCGTCTCCTTTGTTTTGTTCATCGTGCTGGGAATGCCGATCGCTTTTGCCATCGGCGTGGCTTCCATGTTCGCCCTGCTGACCCAGGACGTACCTCTGATGCTGGTTTCCCACTACATGTTCGCCGGGGTCGACTCCTTTGTCCTGTGCGCCATTCCCATGTTCGTGCTCGCCGGCGAGATCATGCTCCAGGGGGGGATGACCCGCTCGCTGACCGAACTTTCCGACGTGCTGGTGGGACGGATCCGTGGCGGTCTGGGCCATACCAACATCATGGCCAGCATTTTTTTTGCCGGGATTACCGGTTCGGCAACGGCCGATACCACGGCCATCGGTTCGATCCTGATCCCGGCCATGTCGGGTAAAGGATACGGCCGGGCTTACAGCACGGCCGTGACCATCGCTTCGTCCGTGATCGGGCCGATCATCCCGCCGAGCCTGACTTTCGTCATTTATGCCCTGGCGGTGGGCAACGTTTCGATCGGCGGTCTTTTTTTGGCCGGGATCATGCCCGGGGTGCTCACCGGGATCGGCCTGATGGTGATCAACTACTGGATCAGTCGCCGGCGCAACTATGAAAAGCGCACCGAGCCATACTCGCGGCCGGAGCTTTGGCGGATCGTGAGACGAAGCGCGGTGGTACTCGTGATGCCGGCGCTCATCGTGCTGGGCGTGATCAGCGGAGCCTATACCGCCACCGAGTCGGCGGCGGCGGCCTCGGCTTACGCCCTGGTGGTCTGTCTGATAATCTGCCGTACGATGAAGCTCAGTGACCTGGGCCGGATATTTTTCAACAGCGCCAAGGTCAGCTCGATCATGTTTTTACTTCTGGCTACCAGCAACCTGTTCAGCTACGTGCTGGCCACGGAGAACGTGCCGTCCCTGATGGCCGAGATGCTGCACGGGCTCAGCAACAATCCGCTGATATTCCTTTTTCTGCTCAACATCATGCTGTTGTTGATCGGATGCGTTGTCGATCTGTTTCCGGCCATTTTCATCTTTGGCCCCATATTTGCTCCGGTGGCTGCCTCCTACGGGATTGACCCGCTGCATTTTGGCCTGATTTTCTGCGTTAATCTGCTCGTGGGGCTCAACACGCCACCGGTGGGCTCCGGTCTTTTCATCGGAGCGGCTATCGGCAATGTGCGTTTGGAAGAACTGATCCGCGAAGTCAATCCGTTCATCCTGATGGAGTTCGTTGTGCTGCTCGGCATTACCTACATTCCCGCCCTGACGCTGGCGATTCCGAGGATGATCGGTTTTTGAAAGAACCATTTATTCATACAAAGACACGACCTGGAGGTGACATGACGTTGAAACGACTCAAGATGGCGAAACCGGTTTGCGAGCAGGACCGCAAGGCGCTTGCCGATAACGTTGCCGGGATCTTAGATCGGGTAAAGCGCGAGGGCGACGCCGCCCTGCACGAGTTTGAAAAGAAATTCGACAACTTCGAACCGGAAACCTTCTGCGTCTCGCGGGAAGAATCGGCCAAAGCCCGCGACCGGCTGCCGGCTGCGGTGATCGAGGAACTCGATTTTGCCATGGACAAGGTCAGGGCCTTTGCTGAGGCCCAGAAGGCCAACCTGACGGAGTTCGAACAGGAAATTTATCCGGGGATGGTGATGGGCCATCGGGTCATCCCGGTGGGTTCCTGCGGGTGCTATGTGCCGGCCGGGCGCTATCCCTGCCTTTCAGCGGCCGTCATGTCGGTGATGCCGGCCAAGGTCGCCGGCGTCGGGCGCATCGTGGCCTGCTGCCCGCCGGGTCCCACGGGCGGGATCAACGACGGAATCCTTTACACCCTGCACGAGATGCAGGTCGATGAAATCTACTGCCTGGGCGGGGCTCAGGCCATCGGCGCCATGGCCTTCGGCACCGAGTCGATCCACCCGGTGGATCTGGTCGTGGGACCGGGCAACCAGTACGTCCACGAGGCCAAACGGCAGATCTTCGGCACCTGCGGCATCGATTTTCTCGCCGGACCCAGCGAGGTACAGATCATCGCCGACGCCGAAGCCCGAGCCGATCTGCTGGCCGCCGACCTGCTGGCCCAATGCGAACACGATCCCAACGCGCGGGCCTCGCTGGTAACCACCTCCGAAACCCTCGGGGCTGCCGTCCTGGCCGAGGTCGAAACCCAGCTCAAGGTTCTGGAGACCGAGGCGGTGGCCCGTGCTTCTTGGGAGGCCAACGGGGAGGTGGTGATCTGCCCGGATCTGGAGGCTTGTGCGCACTACGCCAACGACTATGCTCCGGAGCACCTGGAGATTCACAGCGCCGAACCGCGCTCTCTGCTGCCGCACTTGACCAGCTACGGCTCGCTTTTTCTCGGCGAGCTGACCGCCGAGGTGTACGCCGACAAGATCGCCGGCACCAACCACAGCCTGCCCACGGGGCGGGCGGCGCGCTATACAGGAGGCCTGTGGGTCGGGATGTACCTCAAGGTAATCACCCATCAGCAGGTCGACTTGGCCACCTCGATGATGCTGGCCAAGTACGCCGAAACCCAGTCGACCTTCGAGAAGATGGACGCCCACCGCAACGCCGCCACCATCCGGCTGCGAAAGTTCGGCTCCTGAGCCGGCTTGCCGCCGGGCCGGACATTGTGCGGCCCGGCGGCACTTTTTGCACCGCATCATGAAAGCGGCCAATAAGGCCTCTTGTCTACGCATGGCCTCGGTTTGGCAAGTATGCGGCCGGCCGGAAGTTACCCCGCAATTTGATCCTGCCCTGCATCGGGCAAGAGAGGAAGAATCATGGGAAATACTGGGCCGCCGGACCTGTGGGCGGACGTGATCGTGGTCGGCAGCGGCTTTGCCGGGTTGGCAGCCGCCATCGAGGCCCACCGCTCCGGGGCGTCGGTGCTGGTGTTGGAAAAAATGGCCGGATGCGGCGGCAACTCGGTAATCAGCGACGGGGTCATGGCCGCGGCCGGAACCCGCTTCCAGAAGGCTGCCGGCATCGAGGACAGCCCCGAAAAGATGGCGGCCGACATGTGCCGGGCCGGCCAGGGGCTCAACCAACCAGACCTGGTGCTCACCGTGGCTCAACAATCGGCCGCGGTCCTTGATTGGGCCATTGAAGAACTCAGTGTGGTCTTTCGCGACCGCATCGACCGTTTCGGCGGCCACAGCGTACCCCGTTCGCATACCCCGCAGAGGCGCACCGGGGCAGACATCTACAAACGGATGCTCGCCCGGGTGCGCGAACTGAACATCCATTTCCGTACGCGCTGCCGTCTGACCGGCCTGGCAGCCGACAGCGCCGGCCGCATCGTCGCAGTGCGCGCCCTCGAGGGTTTTCGCTACGGAGGCAACGACACCGGCCGGCCGGTGACCATTGGCGCCCGGCGGGCCGTGGTGCTGGCCGCTGGCGGGTTCGGCGCCGATATCGATTTCCGCCGGGCCCAGGACCCGCGGCTCGACGCTGCCGTGGATACCACCAACAAGACCTACGCCACTGCCGAGGTGCTGCAGGCCGCCTTGCGTTGCGGCGCCATGCCGGTGCATCTTTCCTGGATTCAGCTCGGTCCCTGGACCTCGTCCGACGAAAAAGGGTTCGGCGTTGGTCCCAACTTTGCCAGCTATGCCGGCCAGCCTTACGGGATGATGGTCGATCCGGGCACCGGCCGGCGTTTCGTCAACGAACTGGCCGACCGCAAGACCCGGGCCGACGCCATGCTGGCCATAGGCCACCCGGCCGTGGTGATCGCCGATGCCGAAGGGGTGCGGGTCTCGCAGACCGACGTGCGCCGCAGCATGGCGCGAGGGGTGGTGCGCGCCTTCGACAGCTTGGAGGCCCTGGCTGCCGGATTCGAAATTCCGGCAGCATCGCTGGCCGAGACCGTCGCACGCTTCAATGCCGCCGTGGCCGGCCAGGCCGTTGACGAGTGGGGCAAACCGGCTCTGGAAAATGCTGCCCCGGTGAGCCATCCGCCCTATTACGGCATGCGCGTCTGGCCCAAGACGCATTACACTATGGGCGGGATTCTCATCGATCCCCAGGCCCGGGTCCTCGACCTGTCCGGCCGGCCCATGGCTGGACTCTATGCCGCCGGCGAGATCACCGGAGGCATCCACGGGGCCTGTCGGCTGGGCACCTGCGCCATCACCGATTGTCTGGTATTCGGCCGCATCGCTGGCCGCCGCGCGGCCATCGATGCGGGCTGAACGAGGCTCGCGTCCCGCTGCCGCGGATCTGGCGGTCATGGGATGAATGCGTCGTCGCCATGCCTCTGGCGGACCAATCCGTGCCTCGACCGCGGGCGGCCATCTCGGCCAGAATCCTTTCCCGCTTGAAGGCCCCCGGTACGAAGACGCGGTAGGCCGGTTTGCCGGCAACGATGCGATCGCAGCGGCAAACGAAGGCGCCGCTTAGCCGGCGGCCGCCGGCGGCAGGCCGTACCAGTTTTCGCCGATGAGCTGGTAGATGGGCCGTTGCCGCGTCGATATTGGCCACCGGGCAGGATTCGTCCGTCCGGTGGGCCATGGCCGGCTCGCCCGGTCCGAGGATGAGGCGTGGGCACTCCGCCGTAAGCGGCCCGCAGCGGCGCCCCGTCGGTAAAATAGGGAGCGGCGCGCGGCTCCGGCCTGCGGCCAAGAAAAGGCGCCGTCGCGTCGTAGACCGCCTGGATCCAGGGCAGGTCCGGGGTCGGTCCAGATGGCCTCGACGTCCAGCAGGGTGCCCAGGGTTGCATCGGGCCCTATCCAACGGCCGATCCGGCCCGCCAGGGCCTTGTGGTCCATGCCCGGCAGGGTGCGGATATCGATGCCGATTTCGGCTGAATCGGGTACAGAATTGATGTTGAGCCCGCCGTGGATGTAGCCTACGTTGTACGTCGGTCTGCCGAGGACCGGGTGGGGGGCGACGGCAAAGTCGAAGCCCCGCAGGCGTTCTACGGCGGCAGCGGCTTTGTAGACGGCATTGTCGCCCTGTTCGGGCATCGAGCCATGGGCCGTGCGGCCGCCAAGGGCCGCCGACAGCCACAGTGCCCCCTTGTGGCCCACCAGCGGGTAGTTGCCCGTCGGCTCGGCCACGATCAGGCCTCCGGCCCTGCCGAGGATGGCGGGCTGTGTTGCCAGGTGGCGCGATCCGCGGCAGCCGGTTTCCTCGCCGGAGACGATGATCACGATCAGGTCCTCGCCGGTGCCGCGGCCGTAGAGCCGGCCGTCAAGGATCAGGCCGCCGAACGGGTCGTGGTGCCAGGGGGCCGTGCCCAACGGCACGGTGTCCGCGTGGCCGGCAAAGCCCAGGGCGGGCCGCCGCCCCGGGCCCAGGTGCGCCACTATGCTGGGGCGATGGTCGGCAAAGGAGGTGGTGGTGACATTGAAGCCGGCCTCTTTCAGGATGCGGCCAAGAAGCGCGATGCACTCGGCCTCGTTGCCTTCCGGGTCTCTGGTATCCAGGGCGATGAGCCGGCGCGTCAACGCCACCGCTGGAGATAGCACCGTCATGGGAATCGGTTGTCCTTTCTTGTTGCCGTTGCCGATGGATCGTTGCGGCGCTCAGCCAAAGTAGGCCCGGCTGACTTCCGGATCGTTGTGCAGCGCTTCGGCGCTGCCCTGGGCCACCACCTTTCCCTGGCTCAGCACGTAGCCGTAGTCGGCGATGGCCAAAGTCTGGTGGACGTTCTGCTCGACGAGAAACACCGTGGTCCCGTTCTGGTTGATGGTCCGGATGATCTCGAAGTTCTGGATCATCAGGGCCGGCGAAAGCCCCAGGCTCGGCTCGTCGATGAGAAGCAGCTTCGGTTCGCTCATCAGCCCGCGGCCCATGGAGACCATGGCCTGCTCGCCGCCCGAAAGGGTGCCGGCGAGCTGGGTGCGCTTTTCGTAAAGGCGCGGGAACAGCCCTTAGACCTCGGCCAGCCGGCGTTTGACCATGATGGTGGAGTTTTCCAGATAGGCGCCGACCCGAAGGTTCTTCTCCACGCTCATGGCGGCAAAGACCTTGCGCCCCTCGGGAATGCAGGCGATGCCCCGGGATACGATCTGGTGCGTGGGCCGGCCGTTGATGGTCCACCCTTCAAAGGCAATACGTCCCTGGCGCGGCGGGGTCAAGCCCAATATGGAACGGATCAGGGTGGTCTTGCCCGAGCCGTTGGAGCCGAGCAGGCAGGTGATGCTGACCGGCGCTACGGTGAGCGAGACGCCGATGAGCACGTCCGCCTTGTCGTAGGCGGTGTAGATCTGTTCGACGGTCAGCGGTTTTTTCATGCGGCCTCCCCCTAGTGGGGCTGCGGCGCCCACCACCTGGCGGTCGGTCGGCCGACAGTTTGGTGGCCACCTGTACGCCGATGTTGGCCTTGCATTCGTCGTCCAGGATTTCCAGCTCGTAGTGGTACTTGGCCGCCGGGTCGGCGTTTTTCAATTCCACCGCCAGTTCGGCGGAGTTGCGCCCCCCGAGCCCGTTGGCCGACACCCCGCCGGTCAACGGCGCGATGAAGAATCATCGGATTGAAGAATTACAAGAATGTAAAAAACGGTGCCGGAAAAAACGGGTACAACGGGGTGCCGTGTTCATCAGGCGGCGGCCTGTCACGGAAATCAGAAGGTCGGCGGGGTATTGACCCAGAGCACCCGGGTTTCGGTGGGGCCGGGGTTCTCGTAGCTGTGGATCAGGTCCGAGCGAAACGAGAAAGAGTCTCCCTTGGAAAGAAGATAGGACGTTCCGTTGACCACCAGCTTGAGCTGGCCGCAGAGGATGTAGCCGGCCTCTTCTCCTTCATGGGCATACTGGCCCCTAGGGTGGCCCTTGGGGGCGATGATGTGAATGTTGGCCTGAAGCTTGTGGCGCTCGCTGTGGGGAATCAAGGCTTCGAGGGTCACGGTGCGCGAGGTGGGCAGCAGCGGCCGTTCACCCTGGCGATAGATCGCCACTTCGGGATGGTTCTCTTCGGCGAACAGGGAGCTGATGCTTATATCCAGCGCGCGGGTCAGATCGTGGAGGGTACTTAAAGGGGGGTTGCCCTTGCCGTTTTCGATTTCGACAGCAGGCTTTCCGAGCACCCGACCTGACGGGCCAGGCTGCGCAGGGTCATTTTTTGGGCTTGGCGGGCATGGCGCAGCCGGCTGCCGACGGATTCTATGATAGGTATGGACGTGTTGGCGGCCATAAGGAGGGTCCCCAAACTGTTAGGGAGTGTGTATCCATAAACGGCACCTTTCGGCGCTGGCGGCGTTTTCGCTCGTTTCCAATCCTCCAAATAGCGGGCTATTGCTCCGGTTGAAAAATCGCTCGGGCCTTGCCAGGAACCAAAAATCTCCATTTATGGACGGATACTATGGATATTTTTATCGGACCTTCAAATCGGAATCTTACAACCAGCCTCCCTGGTTTGTAAAGCGACTTGATCGTGTCCGCCCGGTAACGGGCCGGCAGGACGACAAAGAAAGCCTGCTTTTTGATCTTCGGCATATCGACAGTCAAGGTTGCAGCGGCCAGTGCCGTTTTGCATACCGCCGGGTTGGTCAAGGCCGCCGAATGGAAACGGTGTTGCCTAACAAAGTGCATTTAAGGTATTTTCCCGGTCCATCACCAGTGGATAGAGCTCGGTTGCCCCCGAAGCTTTTTTGATTCGCAGCAACGCAAACGGATTTTCGAAAGCGCTAAAGAGATGACATCCAAATTGACCGACAGTGCCCGGCGGGTCCAGGACTTTCTTTCATCAAAAGGCTTTAGTTTCGAAGTTCAGGAACTGCCCGGTTCCACCCGCACCGCCCAGGAGGCCGCCGACAGCGTCGGCTGTGAGGTGGCCCAGATCGCCAAGTCCCTTGTTTTCCGCGACAAGCGCCTCGACCGGCCAGTTCTGGTGATCGCCTCGGGCGCCAACCGCGTCAGCCTCAAGAAGATCGAAGCGGCCAGCGGGCTCAAGCTGGGCAAGGCCGACGCGGTTTTTGTCAAGGAACGGGTCGGCTATGCCATCGGCGGGATTCCGCCGGCCGGCCATCTCGAACCGCTGGAAACCTTTCTCGACCAGGGCCTCAAGCGCTACGCGGTGATCTGGGCCGCCGCAGGCACCCCGTTTGCCGTTTTCCGGCTCCGGCCGGCGGACCTGGAGCCGCTGACCGGCGGAAAATGGCTCGATCTGGCCGAGTAGAAAATTTGAGAAATCGGGAAATATTCAGGTGATGGTGGACTGTAAGAGCCTTTAGGCCGATAGTCTCGGCGGCCTTCTTTTTTATCTTGCCGCATAGCGGCCGTGTACGAAGGCCGCCAGGCGCCGGGGCAGATCCTCGGACCAGGCGGTCTCTTTTGCACTGATTCGCACCGCCAGATCCTCCAGCGCCACCAGGGGGACTTCCGCAGCGCTGCCTGCGGCCCCGGCCGCACCCTGCGGGCAGACGAACAGCGGCTGGGGCATGCAGCGGATCTTGAAGCTTTTTTCCGTCAGCAGGGCCAGAAAGTGGCAAACCTGCCAGAGCTTTCGCGCCGCGGCGGCCAGGCGGCCGTCCGCCGCGGCCAGGCGGGCGCCGTCGCGACGCACCTCATGCCCCACCTGCGCGCGGCGGATCGCGAAGATTCCGCCGGGGCCGATGACCAGATGATCGCAGTGAAAGAATTCCAGGCGCAGGTCGTGAAAGACGAAATGGGTGTCGTCCAGGGCTGAAAGGACTTGGGCGATGCACCGGTCGGCCTCCAGCAGACTGGCGTATTCGTGTTTTCTAAAGAGCCGCTTCCAGGCCATGGGGGTCAGCTTGAGTGACGAGCCGACCATGAAAAGGACGACCACCGCCACGGTCGGCACCACCACCGCCAGCTCGCCGCGCCAGTCCCGGGCCGAAAGGAGAAACACGCCGGTGATCAAGCCGGCGAAAGCCAGCAGCCGCCCCAGGCGCCGGAGTGTGTGGCTGGCGGCGTCGTGTCCGGGAAATCCCTCGATGTAAGCCATGGCCGACTCCTCTATTCTGCGCGGCGGGCAGGATCGCTGATCCTGCCCGCCTGTTCTTCGTATCGTCTACTGATTACTTGGCAAGGGCCGGAGATTGTCCGGTCTTGCCGGCCAAGGTCCGCGCTTCTTCCTGATGCTTGCGGACTTCTTCGGCAATCTTTTCCGGGGAGTTGCCCGGGAACACCGGCTCCGGGGCCATGTAGGCATGCTCGACCGTGCTGCCCAGGTAGACCAGCAGGCAGAGCACCAGGGCCGTGCCCAGGCCCCAGGCCGCCCCGCGGGTGGCCACCACGGCGCCGGCGACCCCGGCGATGCCCAGGTCGTTGAACGAGCGGGCCTTGAGCACCCCCACGCGCACCGAGACGTAGCCCTGGATCAGCATCGTGGAGGCCAGCCCCACCCCCAGGATCGGCTTGACCGAAGAGACGATGGGCGCCAGGAAGTAGCCGGTCCAGGTGCCCCAGCGGAATGTGCCCGCGCCGCCATTGACCGATTCCATGGCGGCCGGGCCGTTCTTGTAGCGCTCGCAGACCACCACCTGCATGGCGGCCCACAGCGGCCCGCACATGGAGATATCCGGGCCGAGGACGCTCATGATCAGATTGCGGCCGCCAAAGATGATGTGCGAGCGGTTCGGGTCGTAGTTCACATTTTCGTCCGGGCGGTATTTCTGGGCGTCGTCCAGCAGGGCCTGGGACTGGATCACGTCGCCGAAGACCACTATATAGGCCGAGATCACCATGGGCAGGCCCGTAATGAACATCTTGAGCGGCGGCATCGGGATGGCCCCCAAGAGGGTCCAGTCACGAATCAGGCCGATGAAATCCGGACGGGTGAAGATGTTGCTGTCATAGGTGGGCCAAGGGATTTCACCCGCCAGCGGACCGACGAAAATCGCCAGGGCCAGGGCCGGCATCATCCCCAGGTTGGACAGGTACCAGAGGGCCTTGTTGCGTTTGCGGATCTTCTTGAAGTGCTCGGAAAAGAGCAGGTAGAAGGCCAACCCCACGCAGATGGTGATGGTCCAGCGGTAGGAGTCGAAGCTTTTGAGACCTTCGCCGGGCTTGAAGACGATCATGATGGCGGCGAACCCTGCTCCGAGAAGGACAGCGGCCTGCATGGCGTTGGGAATCAGACGGATGAACTTTCTAGCCAGCCCGGTAGCCCCGAGGATGATACAGAACAGGCCAAAGGTGAACTCGAAAGCGATCAGAGCCTGCATCCGCTGGACGCCCGGATCGAAGGTTTCAACGTAGGCGATGAGCAATGGGATGGCCGGCGTGACCCATCCGGGCACCACCGGATCGCCGAAGGTGACGTGGGCCAGATAGAGGGTGCCGTTAAGGATGACGATGGCCAGGGCGACCTCGAAACTCATGCCCAGCTTGCCGGTGAGCACCGGTATGATCGACAGGCAGACCGTGCACATCAACAACCCCTGGATGTAGTCTGCCCACTCGAAGCGGTAGTGAATCCCGGGGATGCGCAGCGTCAGCGGGCCGACGAGTGGGATTCCGGGCTGTACACCCCCGTAGGGTCTTTCCTTTCTCATAAAGGGACTCCTTTTCTGGTAGTCGTGGGACGGCCGTTGAGGCCGCCCGGTTACCGGCAGTTAGAACTCCCGTCCGAAACGTTTGCGGTACGCGCTTTTCAGGTCTTCACGGAAATCCGGATGAGCGATTTCAATCAGGGCACTGGCCCGCTGGGACACGGTTTTACCCCGCATCCGGGCCACCCCGTATTCGGTGACGATGTAGTCGGCATCGGTGCGCAGGGTCGTCACGCAGGACCCGGCGTCGGTCACGGGCAGGATGCGCGACAGCTTTCCTTTGGCTGCGGTGGATTGGAAGGCGAGGATCGAGCGGCCCCCCTTGGAAAAAGCCGCACCGCGCACGAAGTCGACCTGGCCCCCGCTGCCGGAATACTGGCGCAGCCCGATGGTGTCCGCGACCACCTGGCCGCTGAAATCGACCTGCAGGGCCGAGTTGATCGAAACCATGTTGTCGTTGCGGCCGACGATGTACGGGTCGTTGGTGTAGTCCACCGTATGCATTTCTACCAACGGGTTGTTGTGTACGAAGCTGTAAAGTTTTTCGGTGCCCATAAAAAAAGTGGCCACCATGCGTCCGGGGTGGAAGTTTTTGCGCGCCCCGGTGACCACACCCGCTTCGACCAAGTCGACGACCCCGTCGGAGAACATCTCGGTGTGGACCCCCAGGTCGCGCTTGTTTTTAAGAAAGCCGAGGATGGCGTCGGGCAGCGCGCCGATGCCGAGCTGTAGCACGTCGCCGTCACGGATCAGTTCGGCGCAGTGGCTGCCGATGGCCTCGTCTACGGCGCCGATTTTCGGCGGATTGAGGACGATGGGTTTGTCGTCGCACTCGACGATGTGGTGGATGCGCGACACGTGGATGAATGCGTCGCCCAGGGTGCGGGGCATGTGGGGCGTGACCTGGGCGATGACCGTCTTGGCGCACTCGGCGGCCGGTTTGGTATAGTCCACCGAAATGCCGAAAGAACAAAAACCGTGCTCGTCCGGAGGCGAGAGCATGCACAAACAGACGTCCACCGGAAGGATATCTTCCTTGAAAAGCAGGGGAATCTGGGAAAAGTGGCAGGGGGTGAACTCGGCGCGCCCTTCGTCGATGGCCGCCCGGCTGGTGGCCCCGGCAAAAAGGGAGTTGTGGACGAAATGGCGCCCGTTTTCCGGCAGGCAGTATTCGCTCGGTCCCATGGAGACCATGTGGACCAGTTCAACCTTTTCATAGGCCATGCGGTTTTTCGTCATCGCTTTGAGCAGCGTCTCGGGCGAACCGCAGGCATGCCCCACCACCACCCGATCGCCGGAGCGGATCTGCGCCACGGCCTCGCGTGCGGAGGTGAGTCGGCTTTTGTAGATTTGCTTCCAGCTCATGGCATCTCCTTCCATGTGATTGCGTCGGCCTGCGCGGCGCTGGAAACCCACACCAGGGGCTTGTCGATGGCCGCCACATCAGCGCAGGACACGTCGCAGCCGCAGACCACCAGAACCGATTCGGCCAGCGGATCGTCCCAGGCAACCAGGACGATCCGTCCGGCCAGGCGCCGGGCCAGTCGTGCCACGGCGGCCGTGCGGTCGTAACGCGGTTGGCAGCCGCCGCAGTATTTCAGTCCCAGCCGGCGCGGCGTCATTCGTCCTCGACGATGCCGCAGAGGTTCTTGGCGGTTTTGATCTTTGCGGCCATGTTCACCTGGCGGGCGATCATGATGCGCTGGGCCTGGGGCGAGCCGGCTCCGTGCATCGACTCGGTGAGGTAGCCCACCGCGGCGGTGCCCAGCGTCAGGTTTTCCACCAGACGCAGCATGCGCATGCGGTGCTCGGTGGGCACGGCGGCCACGCCGCGGTAATACTTTTCCATATAGGGGCCGACCTCGGGCGAACGGAAGTCGGCCTCCGAGGGGAGCGTCACCATCAAACCGCCGGCGATGTCCTGGGCGATGCGGGCGATCTGGTAGGGAAAACGGGTGACGTTCTGCTTGTGCACGTTGGCCAGCAGGGTGTCGACGGCGTAGGTTCCCGACGGTTCGGCGTGCCCCTCGGAGGCGCAGGCGATGCACCCGCAGTAGAGGGTCTCGTTGAGATGGTTCATCTCGATGATCTTGTCCTTGACGTGGGAGGCTTTCTGTGCCCCGTTGTAATCTGCCATGCATTGGGCCGCACCGATGAGCACGTCGCCCACCCCCACCTTGCAGGCGTAGCTTTGCCGGTGGTAGGAAGCGAACTGCTCCACCAGCCGGCCTGCAAAATCGATCTCGCGGCACATGAAGACGCGCTCCCAGGGCACGAAGACGTCGTCGAAGACCACCAGGGCCTCGTGCCCGCCGTAAAGGATGTTGCCCCGATCGATGTTGCCCGCTTCGGTCTTGCGGGTATCGCAGGACTGGCGGCCCATGATGTAGGTGATCCCCTCGGCGTCGGCCGGCAGGGCGAAGCTCACGGCAAAGTCCTCGTCGCCCGCGCGCATGGCGATGGTCGGCATGACGATGATTTCGTGGGAGTTGACCGCGCCGGTCTGGTGGGCCTTGGCACCGCGCACGACAATCCCTTCCTTGCGCTCTTCGACGATGTGCACAAACAGATCCGGATCGGCCTGCTGGTTCGGCGGCAGGGAACGGTCGCCCTTGGGATCGGTCATGGCGCCGTCGCAGGTCAGGTCGTGCTCCTGTACATAGGCCAGATAATTAAGGAAGCGCTTATAGTAGGAACTGCCGTACTTCTGGTCCATGTCGTAGGTGACGATGGAAAGGGCGTTTAGCGCATCCATGCCCACGCAACGCTGGAAGCAACAGCCGGTCAGCGATCCGAGCAGCCGGCCCATCTTGCTTTTCCTGACCAGGTCGGCAACGGACTGGTGAATGTGAGTGAAACGGTTGATGCGCTGCCCGGAAATATGCGAGGTCGCCACCATCAGATCCTCGTGTTCGGGCCGGTGTGCCAGTTCGTAGGTCAGTTTAACGGCGTTCATCGACGGGCGGATGATCGGGTCGTCCACCACGTTTTCCACGCGCTTGCCGAACATGAAAACCTTGAGATTCAGCTTACGCAGGCTCTCCTCGTATTGCTGGCCGTTCATCATGGTCATGGCAAAGATCTCCTATGAAAGCTTTGTTGGCGTTCCGCTTGCGGTTCGAAGTCTCTCAGGTCCGGCCGATCCTGTTGAACGTTTTTAAAAAGCAAGGCCAATGCCAAACTGCCGGCTGCCACGGCGGCAACGCGGCGCGGGCGGCGGCTTGGAATCGAGCAACCGGTTGTAAAGCAAGGGAAAAGAATGAAATGCAGGCACATAAAAAAACCGGCGGGGTCAAAACGGGCGAAGGGACCGCAGGGGCGAGGCGGTGGATCAGGGCGGGAAGTGATGCTCCCGGGCATCAAGTCTAACTAACAACAAGGGTATCTATTTGTTATATCGTGAAGTAAACTAGGCCGATGCACCAACGCATTGATGCGTTCGTGCATTGCGGGGGTCACTGTGGGAGTTCTCCGGCTTCCAGTCCATAGCGCCGCAGCTTGCGCACCACGGTGGACTGGTTGACCCCCAGGGCGCGGGCGGCCCGGTGGGTGCTGCCGTGACGGGTCAGGGCCTGGCGCAGGATCTCCTGTTCGACTTCAGATAACGCTGTCTTGAGGGGCTTTCCGCTCCAGCTGCTTTCGCGGTCGCAGGCCTGCCCCATAGCGGTGCGAATATCCACCGAAAGGTCCTCGATGGTCACGGTGTCCGTGCGGGCGGTGACCACCAGCCGTTCCAGCACGTTTTCCAGCTCGCGCACGTTCCCCGGCCAGTTGTACTCGTGCAAGGCCCCCATGACCGCCGGATCCAGTTGGCGGTGGAAACCGTACTTGCGGTTGTATTTGTCCAGGAAATGGCGGGTCAGGTCGATAATCGCCTCCTTGCGTTCGCGCAAAGGGGGGATCACCACCGGTACGACGTTGAGGCGGAAGAAAAGATCCCGGCGGAACTGCCCTTTTCGGACCATTCCGGCCAGATCCCGGTTGGTGGCGGCCACGATGCGGACATCCACCGGAATCGGCTCCCCGCTGCCCAGGCGGACCACTATTTTTTCCTGCAGCACCCGCAGCAGCTTGGCCTGGATGCCCAGGGGCATCTCGCCCACTTCGTCGAGAAGCACGGTTCCGCCCTGGGCCGTTTCCAGGTATCCGGCCTTGCCCTTGGCGCTGGCACCGGTGAAGGCCCCGGCCGCATATCCGAACAGCTCGGACTCGAGCAGGTTTTCCGGGATGGCCGCGCAGCAGATCTTTACCAGCGGCTTGGCAGCCCTGGGGCTGTTGGTATGCACCAGGTCGACAAAGATTTCCTTGCCCGTGCCCGATTCGCCCGAGATCAGGATCGTGGCGTCCACCCGCGCCAGGCGCAGTGCCAGTTCGTGCAGCGCGTGCATCTGCCTTGAGCGGATCACCACCCTCTGCGATGCGTAGACCGCGCCGCGCAGCTTGCCCAGTTCGGTCTCGTAGCGGCTGTGGAGCACTTCCATGCGCTCGATTTCCTGCTGCAGCCGGTACAGCTCGGTCACGTCGCGCACGTTGGTCACCACCAGGGTGATATCGCCGTCGGCGTCGAAAAACGGGGTGCCGGTCACCATGACGGTCTTGCCGGTCTTGACTTTCTGGATCAGGGTCTCGGCCCGGCGGCTTTCCAGGACCCGCAGCGTGACCGACTCGTTGTAAAACCCGGCGTCGACGAGCTGGCCCATGGTAAGGCCGAGCACCTGGGTGCGGTCGATGCCGGTGATCCGTTCGTAAGCGCGGTTGACCCGGATGGTGCACCCTTCGCCGTCGGTGACATAGATGCCGTCGGCCGACGATTCGATGATGGCGTCCAGTTCCTGGGTGATCTTTTGGGTGTGGGACAACTCGCTGGAGATGCTTTCGAGTTCCGAGATGTCCTGGAGCACCGCCACGGCGCCGATGATCTGCTTTCCCACCCGGATGGGCGTGCGGTTGGTCATATAGACCCGCTCGCCGCGGCGCACCTTACGGGCCGATTCGATCCGGCCCGTCTGGATGATGCGCGTCAGCTGGGAGTCGAGGAAGATATCGTCGATGCGGCGTCCGACCAGATCGTCGGATGCACCGCCGGCGATGGCGGCCATGGCTCTGTTGCAGAAGATGATCTTGCCGCCGGTATCGATGGCGATAATCGGGTTGTAGATGGCGTCCAGGAAAAGGCTCAGACGCCGCAGCAAGGTGATGTGTTCGGCCCGCAGCCCGGCCGTCTGGCGTTGGATGTCGATGGCGCCGATAAGGATGCCGGCCTTTTGCACCACGCGATAGGCGCTATCCCCGGCCGCCAGATCCGCCGTGGCGTGGGCCTCGACCATCGTAAAGTCGGTGCAGGTATGACCGGCCACCGGGTCGGTCGGTGCGGCCCCGGTGCCGATGGCGGCGCTGATTTCCCGGGCGGTCAGAATCCCGGCCGGCGCCCCCCCGCCGTCGGTCACGATCAGCCCGCCGCAGTGTGCCGCGCCGAGCATTGCCGCGGCTGCGGCCAGCCCGGTTTCTTGGCCCACTACGGGCCAGGCCGCCTCGACCAGTTCCTCGTAGCGCATATCGTTCCGCCGAAAATTGTCCAGTCTCCAGACATTTTTACTCTACGGCAAATAAATTGATAAAATCAACAACGTACTCTATTTTTAAGAAACTTGAACACGAATGGCTTTCAGGTTGTGCGAATGGCCAGCGGCGCAAGATAAGTGTTCGCTCCGCACGGTGCTTGCGCTGCAACCTGAAACAAGGGTTTGCAGGGGGGCAGGATATGAGTGATTTCATCCAGCAATTCAGTCCGATCATGCAGGCGCTGATCGCTACCCTCTTTACATGGGGCCTGACAGCGGCAGGCGCCGCGCTCGTCTTTCTCACCAGGACGGTAAAGCCCAAGCTGCTGGACGCCATGCTCGGTTTTGCCGCCGGCGTCATGATCGCGGCCAGCTTCTGGTCCCTGCTGGCGCCGGGCCTGGAAATGGCCGAACAGCTCGGTCACAGGCCCTGGTTGACGGCGCTGATCGGATTCATGGGTGGCGGAATCTTCATGAGGCTGACGGACCGATTTCTGCCGCATCTGCATTTCGGCCTGGATATGGACCAAAGTGAGGGGATAAAGACCTCATGGCAGCGCAGCACGTTGCTGGTGCTGGCCATCACCCTTCACAACATCCCCGAAGGCCTTGCCGTGGGGGTCGCTTTCGGGGCCGCGGCCGCCAATCTTTCTTCTGCCTCGCTCGGCGGCGCCATCGCCCTGGCCATCGGCATCGGCATCCAGAACTTTCCGGAGGGCGCCGCCGTATCCCTGCCGTTGAGACGCGAGGGGATGGATCGGACCAAAAGCTTTCTGATGGGCCAGGCATCCGGCCTGGTTGAACCGATTGCCGGGGTTTTCGGTGCGGCCTTCGTCGTCTACATGCAAAACATCCTGCCCTATGCCCTCTGTTTTGCCGCCGGCGCGATGATTTTCGTGGTGGTGGAGGAATTGATTCCCGAATCCCAGCGGCGCGAAGCCAATATCGATTTTGTCACCATGGCGACCATGGCCGGTTTTTCGGTGATGATGATTCTGGATGTGGCCCTGGGTTGATCCGGTTAAATTCCGCTTCGCGGCTCCGCGCCGCGCCACAATCGCTCCAGATTGGCCCGGTGGGCCCACAGGATAACGGCCGCGGCCGCCAGGCTCCAGGCAGTGAGGGCCGGCGGCTTGCCGGTCAGGTGAATCAAGGCCGGTAGGATGAGAAAGGCTCCCAGGGAACCCACCGAGACCCGGTCGCTGATGCAGAAAAGCAGCAAAAAGACCAGCAGGGCGAGGCCCATGGCGGCCGGCGCCAGGAAAAGAAAAGCGCCGATGGCGGTGGCCACTCCCTTGCCGCCGGTGCGAAATCCCAGATAGAGCGGAAAAAGATGGCCGGCCAGGGCGGCCAGGGCGACCATCCCGGCGTAGCCGGCACCCAAGCCTGAGGCAGGGTCGAAAATCGCCGAGGCGGCCAGAACGGGAATCGCGCCCTTGGCCACGTCGGCCAAGAGGGTTGCGGCCGCGATCCGGTTTCCGGCCACCCGCCGCACGTTGGTGGCGCCGATGTTGCCGCTGCCGTGGCGGCGTACATCGGTGCGGGCGAAACAGGCCGTCAGCACAAGGCCGAAGGGGATCGATGCGAGCAGATAGGCCCCGATGGGCAAGAGCACAAGCTGGAGCCAGAAAGGCATGGCGGCCTCCGATACGCCTCAGGTTTCAAGAAGTGACCCGGTAGTGCAACAAAACCAGATGTTCGTCAAGTCGCTGGAGGTCGAGCAGTTCGAGGTGCAGGTCCAGCCCGGTGCTAAAGAGTGAAATGCCCTGGCCGAAAAGCAGGGGGGAAACGGTCAGGATCACCTCGTCGATGAGGCCCCGGGCGGCAAAGAGGGTGTTGATGCGCGACCCGCCGGCCAGAATCGCCTCGCTGAATCCTTCGGTGGCCAGTCCGGCCAGGATCTCGCCGGGGGGCCGGGACGTGAAGACGAGCTGCGGCGGCCTGCTCACCCGGGCCGGGTCACGGCTCAGCACGATGTTGCGGCGTCCGGGCAGCGGCTTGGCCAGGGTATCGAAGGTTTTCGAGCCCATGATCACCACCCCGGCCTCGCGGCTGCGGCAGGCAAAGAAGCGCTTGTCGGCCGGGCCGGTCCAGTCGGGGAAGTGATCGGAGCTGCGGGCGATCTTGCCGTCGGCGGTCACGGCCATCAAAAGGATCAGTTTCATCGTGATTTTTCCAGCGGCAGTGTAAGGGTAAAGGTGCTTCCCCTGCCCGGGGTGCTTTCCACGGCCACCTGTCCGCCATGGGCCTGGGCGATGTGTTTAACGATCGCCAGCCCAAGTCCGGTGCCGCCCAGCTTGCGGCTGCGGGCCTTGTCCACCCGGTAGAAGCGTTCGAAGAGGCGTGCCAGGTGCTGGCGCGGGATCCCCGGGCCATGGTCGGTGACCGCGATCCGGCAGTCTTCCCCGGCCATGGCCACTTCCACCGCCACCTTGGCGTCGGGTTCGGAGTACTTGACGGCGTTGTCGATCAGATTGACGATGGCCTGCTCCAGCAGCGGCGCCGCGATCCGTCCTCGCAGCGGTTGGGCGGGCGGGGTATAGTCGATACTGATCCGGCGCGCGGCGGCGGCCTCCTGGCACAGATCCACCGCGCCGGCCACCACCGGTGCGATCTCTTCTGTCTGCATCGGCATCTCGCGGGTTTCTGCATCCCGCTCGATACGCGACAGTTTCATCAGGTCCTCGATAAGGGTGGCCAGACGCTGAACGTGGCGCTCGATGATCCCCAGAAAACGGCGCGTCTCGTCCGGATTGTCCACCTGGCCGTGGTAGAGGGTTTCGACAAATCCCTTGATGGCGGTCAGGGGGGTTTTGATCTCGTGGGAAACGTTGGCGGCAAAATCCCTGCGCATGTTTTCCAGCCGGCGCAGGTGGGTGACATCGCCCAGGACCAGCAGCAGTCCGATGGGCTGGTCCTGGGCGTTGCGCAAAGGGGTGCAGCGCGCATAGAGGATTCTTTCTTCGGGATCGAAGAGGGCGATGTCGGTCTCGGCGCGGCTGTCACTGGCATAGGCCCGCGCCACGAGGCGCAGCAACTCGTTGTTGCGTACCACTTCCTGGATGGTGCGTCCCTCGTAGTCGTCCGGTGGCTTGCCGCCGAAAAAATCGGCGGCGGCCCGATTGACCCGCAGGATGCGCTCTTCGGCGTCCAGGGCCACGACGCCCTCGTCCATGCTGGAGAGGATCGCGGCGATTTCCATCCGCTGGCGAACGGCCTGCTCGATGCGTTCGGCCAGTTGGGCCGCCATGGTATTCATGGCCTGGGCCAGGGTGGCCAGTTCCACCGTATCATAGACCGGCACCCGGTGTTCGAGGTTGCCCCCGGCGAAGCGCTCGGCACCGGCTTGCAGTTCCTGGATGGGCCGGGTCAGGCGCCGGGAGACCCACCAGCTGATGCCTGCGGCGATCAGGGCGATGAGGGCCCCTCCCGATGCGATGCGCCAGCGCAGGGTGGCCAGAGCCTGATCGATGGCCGAGATGGGCAGGGCCGTGCGGATGATCGCTTCGGGGGTCGCGATGGCCACGTACATCAGGGTCTGGTTCAAGGTGGTGCTGTAGCGCACCGACCTTCCGATCCGGCCGTCGTGGGCCGTGATGAATTCGGGGCGATCCTGGTGATATTCCATCGCCTCGGGCGGGTTCTGGCTGTCACCCAGAACCTTGCCGAAACGGTTCATGACGGTAATGCGGGTCTCGGACAGGCGGCCGGCGGTCTTGCAAAGCGCGTCGATGCCCGCCGCATCGCCGGAAACCAGATGCGGTTGGAGTTGCTGATAAACGAGACGCGCCCGCGCTTCGAGAACCGATGCGGTCTGATCGAGATAGAAGCGGCGCATGGCCAAGGCGCCGAAGGTGGTCACGGCCGCCAGGGCCAGGACCAGGACCAGCAGATACGAAGGGAAGATCCGCCAGACGAGGGGGCGCGGCTTCATGGAGCCTCGCTGAAGCGGTAGCCGACGCCGCGAACGGTTTCGATGAAGCGGCCGGCTTCTCCGAGCTTCTTGCGCAACCCGACGATCTGTACGTCGACGCTGCGATCCGTGACCGGATAGTTGTCGCCGCGCACCGCATCGACGATCTGCGAACGGGTAAAGACCCACCCCGGGCGCCGTGCCAGGCAGTAGAGGACCTGAAATTCCGTGTAGGTCAATTCAACCTGCACATCGGAGACCCGCACCTCGCGGCGCCCCGGATGAATGAGCAGATCGTGGATCGAGACCACCTCGTCCTCTGCCGTGGACGGACCGGCCTGGCGGCGCAAAACGGCCTTGATGCGGGCCAGCAGGATTCGGGGGCTGAAAGGTTTGGTCACATAATCCGCCGCACCGAGCTCCAGTCCGGTGACCACATCAGCCTCCTCGCCCTTGGCGCTGAGCATGATCAGGGGGATGGTGCGGCAGCGGGCGTCGCTTTTCAGGTGGCGGGCTACGTCCAGGCCGCCGATGCCCGGCAGCATGAGATCGAGAATGATCAGGTCCGGAGGCTCCTGGCGGGTCAGTTTGAGCGCCTTTTCACCCGAAGCGGCGCAGACCACGGTATACCCTTCCCGCTGCAGGTGGTGGCGGATCAGTTCCAGGATGTCTTCCTCGTCGTCGACCACCAGAATGGTTTCTTTTTTCATGTTCGGGCTCCGAAAGGTTTCGCCGCCGGTCCGACCCGGATCGGCGGGCATTCAAGATTCCTGCCGTGGCAAAATGTGCGTACCATATTGGGCACATATTCGAAAAGGGTTAGGTCTCGGTTAGGATTGGGTTTTATCGCAGGCTGCCAGCGGCGCCGGTCAAGGCACCGGCCCGTGTCGGGCCTTGAAAACGGAGGCCGATCTCTATACATAGGATACATGGGTTACGTCTTCGACTTTCAAGACGCAAAGAGCTGGCGAAGCTGGACCGAAAGACCGGCCGTGGTCCGGGCGCTCCAAGTCCAGACCCGGCTGATGATGGAGATGCTCGCCCCCCGGCGCCTGGATTCCGTGCTCGGGATCGGCTGCGGCACAGGCGGGCATTTGGCGGCCCTGGTCGAAGCCGGGTGCGATGTCACCGGCATCGATCCTTCGCCGTATATGCTCGACATCGCTGGCGAACGCTTCGGAAAGCGCGTCGAACTGCGCCGGGGGACCGCCGAAGCCCTTCCTTTTGAAGACAATACCTTCCATCACACCGTATTTTTTCTGAGTCTGGAGTATGTCGAGGATCCTTCCCGGGCCTTGGCCGAGGCCTTTCGCGTGACCAGGGACCAGGTGTTCATCGGGGTCTGGAACCGCTATAGCCTGCATCGCTGGTGGCGCCGGGCGGCCCACTTTTTCGCCCCGTCTCCCCTGGACCGGGCCCGGCCTTACACCCTTTGGCAGATCCAGCGCTACGTATGCGAGCTTTTGGGAAACGTGCCGGTTGCCTGGCGTAGCGTGGGCCAATTTTCGCTCTATCCGGGCGGGGCCCTGCAATGGTTCGAGGGGCTCGGGCCGATCCAGTATTCTCCTTTCGGGGCTTTCCTGGCGGTGGTGGTTACCCCGGTGCCGCGCTTCCGGGTGCGCCCGCTGGAGCTGACCTGCCCGCCCAAGCATCGACCGGTGGCCGGCTAGCACCGCACCGGTTCTTCGTGGCCAAGGAGGCTGAGGATGGAAGCGTCGTTATTCCGCCAGGGCGAAGCACAGACGGTGTATTGCGATCTGTGCCATCACCGCTGCCACATCAAACCGGGACGCCGCGGCCTGTGCCATGTGCGCGAAAACCGCCAGGGTAAATTGCACACGCTGGTCTACGGCCGCTTGATCGCCCGGCATGTGGATCCCATCGAAAAAAAACCGCTTTTCCACGTCCTGCCCGGCACCCGGTCTTACTCCATCGCCACGGTAGGGTGCAATTTCCGCTGCCGCTTCTGCCAGAACGCCGATATCGCCCAGTTGCCTGCCGACCGGGGCGGCGCCATCGCCGGCCAGACGGTCACCCCCGAGGCGGTGGTCTCCGATGCCGTGGCCCGGGGATGCCGGACCATCGCCTACACCTACACCGAACCGACCGTTTTCTTCGAATTCGCCCGCGACACGGCGCGGTTGGCCGCCGCGCGGGGACTGCGCAACGTTTTTGTCACCAACGGGTATATGACGCCCGAGGCCCTGGACGAGATCCATCCCCATCTGCATGCGGCCAACGTGGATCTCAAATCGTATTCGGATGATTTTTATCGCACCTATTGCGGAGCCCGTCTGGCCGGGGTGACCGAAACCTTGCAGCAGATGCGTGAACGGGGCATCCTGGTGGAGGTCACCACCCTGGTGATTCCCGGGCTCAACGACAGTGCCCGGGAGCTTAAGGCCCTGGCCGCTTTTCTGGTCGAGACCCTCGGCCCGCAGACGCCATGGCATGTGAGCCGTTTTCACCCCACCTATCGTCTGACCGACCGGGGTCCGACCCCGGTGGCCACCCTTCTGGCGGCCCGGGAGATCGGATTGGCGGCCGGACTGAGCCATGTCTATATCGGCAATGTCCCCGGCCAGGGCGGGGAGGACACGCTCTGCCCGGGGTGCGGGCGCACCGTGATCGCCCGTTGCGGCTTTCAGGTGGGGGCCGTTCGCATGGCTGGCGGCCGCTGCGATACCTGCGGCACGGCTATCACGGGAATCTGGGATTAGCCGTAAAGGATGTTGTGGCGTTTTCAAGCCACCGTCAATCCATCAACCCCGCTTCGCGCAAATACCGGACCGCTCCGGGGTGAAGCTCGGCCGTGAGCCCCTGGCGCATCCCCTCGCGGGTCAAGTCGGCATAGGCCGGGTGCATCGTTTTCAAGACCTCCAGGTTCTCAAAAATTTCCTTAACCAGGGTGTAGACCGGATCTTGGGATACTCGGGCGGCGGTCACGACGGTGGCCTTGACGCCGAAGGCGGGGACATCCGCCGCATTTTCGAAAGCCGGGTAATGTTTGACGGGGATTTTGGCGGGAGTGTAGTAAGGAAGGGCTTCCAGGACTTGGCCGAGCCCCTCCAGGGCTCCGAGGCGCACCTTGCGGCGCCCGAAGGCGGCCTCGAGAATGGCCTGGTGGGGATGAGCGACGGTCAGGAAAAAAGCGTCGATCCGGCCCTCCTGGAGCAGGCCGGGTGCCGCCGAGATCACCGCGGCGTCGGCCATGATGTCTTCGGAGAGATTCAATCCGGCGCCTTCCAGGGCCGCCATGGCATGGCGGCGCTGGTCTGATCCCCGGCTGGCGATGCCGACGCGCCGGCCGCGCAGGTCCTGAACCGTTTCGATCCCGGCATCCACGGCGGCCACCAGGGTGACCACCTCGTCATAGAGCCCGAAACAGGATCTCAGCTCTGCCTGGGGGCCTGCCGTTTGCCACTCGGCCTGCCCCTTGACGGCCTGAAACTGGAGGTCGGCGGCGACCATGGCCAGTTGCAGGTCGCCGGCCAGGACGGCACGGAGAGCATCGGCGGGACTTTCAAAGGGTTCGACCACGAAGCGCAGCCGGTGAACCGGCAGGTGCCGGTTGGCGATGGCGGCCATGGCGCCTGCGGTGGCATAGTCCAACCCATCCACCGGGCCGGTGCCGATAATGACGACGGTTCCGGTTGGTGCCGTGGAAGGTGGCGGCTGGACGGGTTCCTTTTCACAGCCCGCCAGCAGCGCGATGGCCATGATCGCGGCCAAGGTCGAGCGCCGGATGGTTCGCATGATGGCCTCCATGGGCCCGGATGATTTGCTCAAACGCCAGGGCCGTCCTTTGGTTGCGGGAAAGAAGCTAATGTTATTTAATCCCGATTCGATTCAACCCGCAACCCCGGTGCCGCGCAGATTTTCAACCGGCCTGTCCCAGCCGTTTGGCCACCACCTTTTCAAGGATCTGCCGGCCGTGGTGCAACGCCTGGTGGTCGAATGACATCTGCGGGTCGTGAAGCCCGGGCTTCAGGTCAGCCCCTATGCCGAGATAGGCGCTTTTCAGGCCATAGGTCAGGGTGAACACGTGAAAATCTTCGCTTCCCGGATTGATGATCGGCGCATCGGCCTCCCCCAGGACCTCGGCGATGGCAGCCTCGGCGGTGGCGATGATTTGCGGATCATAGACCGCTGCCGGCACCCCGCCGATATCTTCCATCTCCACTTCGGCTCCCAGGGTGCCGACACTGCCCGTGACGGCGTTTTTGACCTTCTGGATCAGCTCGTCCATGGTCTCGTTGCGCTGGGCCCTGAGATCGAAGACCACCTCGGTCCGGTCGGGGATGATGTTGTGGGCCGTGCCCAAGGACCGGATAGTGGTGGCCTTGGCCGAATGGGGTACCAGCGGATCGAGCCGCAAGGCGTTGACGGCGTTGACGGCCAGGGCTGCGGCATCAATGGTATTGATCCCCAGATGCGGTTTGGCGCTGTGGGCCGGCCGGCCCTTGACCAGGGCCCTGATGCGATAGGCAGCCGCATGGTAGACCGCCGCCACGGCCCGGCCGAAACCGAGTTCCTGCGCCGGCCGCAGATGGATCCCCACCAGCTCTTCCAGATCATCCAAAAGACGGCTTGCCACCATCTGCCGGGCGCCCAGAAAAGTTTCCTCGGCCGGCTGGAAGATGATTTTCAGTTTGCCCCGGGCGATGCCCCGGGCCGCCACGGCCCGGGCCGCGGCGAGCACCATGGTGCAGTTGGCGTCGTGGCCGCAGGCATGGATATGTTCGATCTTGCCGCCGACCTCGAAGGGCAAGGCATCCATGTCGGCCCGCACCCCGAGCACCGGTCCCGCAACCCCGCTTTCCATTGTTGCCACGATCCCGGTTTCTCCAACCCCGCTGGTCACCTCGTAGCCGAACCGTTCCAGCTCCCCGGCCAGGAAGCGGGCAGTCTCAAATTCTTGCAGGCCAGGCTCGGGGAGCCGGTGCAGCGTTTCGAAGACCCAGCCGGTATAATCGTCGATTTCGATCATGATCGCTCCTTACAGAAAAAATACAGCCTACTGGATGGTTGCCAGGTCAAGGGACTCGCTCAGATGGCAGCTCACCATATGCCCGTCTGCCACTTTGCGCAAATGGGGCCGCTTTTGGCGGCACACCTCCCGGGCATACCGGCACCGGGGGTGGAAGTGACATCCGCGGGGCGGGTCCGCGGGGTTGGGCACGTCGCCCTTGAGCAGGATGCGATGCGTCTTGTAGTCCGGGTTGGCGATGGGCACAGCCGACATGAGGGCCTCGGAATAAGGATGCCTGGGGGCAGAAAAGAGAGCGCAGCTCGAAGCCAGTTCCACGATCTTTCCCAGGTACATCACGGCGATGCGATCGCTGATGTGTTTGACCACGGACAGATCGTGGGTGATGAACAGATAGGTGAGGTTGCGTTCCTTTTGCAGGTTCCGTAGCAGGTTGAGCACCTGGGCCTGGATGGACACATCCAGGGCGGACACCGGCTCGTCGGCCACGATGAGTCGGGGTTCAGTGGCCAGGGCCCGGGCTACGGCGATGCGCTGGCGCTGGCCACCGGAAAATTCGTGGGCATAGCGGCGCATGTGATCAGGCTTGAGGCCCACTGCCGAGAGGATCTGGGCGACTTTCGCCTCGCGCTCTTTCCTGTTCGGTGCCAGTCTGTGCACGATGAGCGGTTCCTCCACCAGCGCCCCCACGGTCATCCGGGGGCTCAGAGAGGAGAAAGGATCCTGGAAGATGATCTGCATATCCTTGCGCAGTGCCTTGAGGGCCGGCCCTGTGGCGATGGAGATGTCCAGCCGCTGATATCCCTTCTTTTCGTCGGTCTTGACCGGCTGCCTGAAAAAGATGTGCCCGTCCGTGGGGTCGAG
The DNA here is from genome assembly GCA_963668645.2 of Desulfobacterales bacterium. Classification (GTDB taxonomy): domain Bacteria; phylum Desulfobacterota; class Desulfobacteria; order Desulfobacterales; family UBA2174; genus UBA2174. Next base: position 34,686 of record CAXXWC010000006.1, on the reverse strand, counting down.
CAGCCTGAGGATACACCTGCCCGTGGTGGTCTTGCCGCATCCGCTTTCACCCACCAGCCCCAGGGTTTCCCCTTCCCGGACCGCCAGATCGATGCCGTCCACGGCTTTTATGTATCCCACCACCCTTCGTAATATTCCCTTGCGGATGGGAAAGTATTTGCTGAGGCCCTGGATTTCCAGAAGATTTTTGTTCGGCGTCACGTGGGGGTCCTCCTATCGGCATTTCCAGCAGGCAACCATATGGCCCAGGGAGATTTCGCAAAGTGGGGGTTCTTCAGCGTTGCACTGGTCCAAGGCTTCGCTGCACCGGGGGGCGAACCGGCATCCTCTGGGGATATCGAAAGGATCGGGAACCACGCCTGTGATCGACCGGAGCATTTCCTGGGTGGAAGTGATGGCCGGGACCGATTCGAGCAGCCCCTTGGTATAAGGGTGCTTGGGGCAGTTGAAGATGCCCCTGACCGGGGCCTGCTCCACCACCCGCCCCAGGTACATGACGATGACTTCGTCCGCCATCCCCGCGACGACGCCCAGGTCGTGGGTGATCATCATGATCGAGGTCTTGAATTCTTCCCGCAGTGCCATCATCAGGTCGAGCACCTGGGCCTGGATGGTCACGTCCAGGGCGGTGGTGGGCTCGTCGGCGATCAACAGGGAGGGGTTGCACGACAGAGCCATGGCGATCATGGCCCGCTGCCGCATCCCCCCCGAGAGCTGGTGGGGGTATTCGTCCACCCGCTGGTCTGCAAGGGGGATCCCCACCTTCTGGAGCATCTCCACGGCACGTTGTCGCGCCTCGCTCTTGCCCAGGTTCTGATGGAGCATGATCGATTCCATGATCTGCCGGCCCACGGTGAACACCGGGTTGAGGGAGGTCATGGGCTCCTGGAAGATCATGGCGATTTCGTTGCCCCGGATGGATCTCATCAGACCGCCCTTGGGATCGAGGGCGGCCAGATCCACGCTTTTCCCGTTCCTGTGGTAGATGATGGCGCCCCCGTCGATTTTACCCGGGGGCTGAATCAGCCCCATGACGGACATGGCGGTGACGGACTTGCCGCATCCGCTCTCTCCTACGATGCCCACGGTTCGCTCGCGCGGGATGGTAAAGCTGACTTCGTCCACCGCGTGCACGATGCCGTATTCGGTATAGTAATTGGTCACAAGCTTTTGTATTTCCAGCAGAGGCTTCATGTCTCTTTTCCCCTCACATTGCAGGGAGGTGTATATCGGTGGCGTACGGGGCCACCTTGTCAGCGCGCCATGCCCCTGATGGTCTTGGGATCGAGGGCGTTTCGCAGGGCGTCTCCGAAGAAGTTGAACCCCATCACGGTAATGAGGATCGCGATGCCCGGAAAGGTGGCGATCCACCAGGCATCCTGCATGAATTCGCGGCCGTCGGCCAGAAGCGCCCCCCATTCGGGAGTGGGCGGCTGGGCCCCCAGGCCCAGGAAACTCAGGGCCGCGGCCCAGATGATGGCGCTTGCCACCGACAGAGGCATGTAGGCGATCACCGGACCGATGGCGTTGGGCAGCACGTGGCGCAGGATGATGCGGGCGTTGCTGCACCCGATGGCACGTTCCGCTTCGATGTAGACGCTCTCCTTGATCGAGAGCACCTCGGCGCGAACGAGCCGCGTGTAGGCGCGCCACCCGATCGCTCCCACCGCGATGATGCAGTTGTGAATGCCGCCTCCGAGCATGCCGGCGATGGTAACCGCCAAAACGACCCCCGGGATGGCCAGCATCACGTCGGTGAACCGCATGATGATCGATTCGGTCATCCCCCCGTAGAATCCCGCGGTCAGTCCGAGACTGACCCCCACGGCCAGTTGAATGGCCACCACCGCGACCCCGATGAGGATCGCATAGCGGCACCCGTACAGGATGCGGGTGAGCATGTCCCTGCCGTACTGATCGGTGCCCAGCGGATTGTGCAAGGACGGGGGAAGGAGCAGCTCTTCGTAGTTTTGCTTGGCCGGATCGTAGGGGGTGAGCCAGGGGGCAAAGAACGCCGAGAACACGAGACATACAATGATGAGGAATCCGGCTACGGCGGTCTTGTCCTTTTTCAGCCTTCGTACGGTGGTTTTGAAAATGCTTTTTTCACCAGCGACTTTCTGTGCCGACATCGTCTCTGTCCCCATCCCTATTCGGTCTTGATGCGCGGATCGATATACCCGTAGAGAAGATCGACCAGCAGATTCATGAAGATCACCAAAATGGCGTACACGAAGACTATTCCCTGAACCAGGGTGTAATCACACTTGAACACCGCATCTACCAGGAGGCGGCCCATCCCCGGCCAGGCGAACACGATTTCGATGATGACCCCCATGGAAATGATCTCCGGAATCTGGAGCCCGAAGATGGTGACCGTGGGGATCATGGCGTTGCGCAGCGCGTGGCTGTAAATGACCACCCGTTCGCTAAGCCCTTTGCTGCGTGCTGTCCTCACATAGTCCGCATTGAGTGTTTCCAGCATTCCGGCCCTGATCAGCCGGGTGACGATGGCGATCTGGCGGATGCCGAGGACCAGGCCGGGGAGGATGAGATACTTGAGCCCCTTTAGGGTCCAGATGGGGCCTCCGCGTCCCGAGATGGGAAAGATGTCCAGATGGATGGAAAATACGAGAAGCGCAATGAGGGCCAGCCAGAATCCCGGCATGCAGACCCAAAAGAGGGAAAAGAAGGAAAGAAGCTTGTCGATGTAGGTCCCTGATTTCGTAGCGGAGATCACTCCGATGGGCAGGGACAGCACCACGGACAGGGCGAGGGCGAAAACGGCCAGCTCCAAGGTGGCGGGAAGCCTGTCGAGGATCATGTCGAGAACGTCTTCGTTCCTTTGCAAGGATCGTCCCAGGTCTCCCCTCACCACCCGACTGAGCCATTTTCCGTATCGCACGTACATGGGCTTGTCCAGTTCGAGCTCGGAGCGTATTCGGTCCACCGATGCCTGGTCCGCCCTCAGGCCGAGCATCACCCGCACCGGGTCGCCCGGCGTCATGTAGATCAGTGAGGAAGCCAGGATGGTGACGATGAACAGAACCGGCAGAAGCAGCAAAAGCCTGCGTAAAGCGTATTTTATCACCGCGAACATCCTCGTTGTTGTGTGTGGTTGTCACGCCGCGACCGCAGCTGCGGCGGTACAGGAAGCCCCTCGCTTGAAGGGGCTTCCCCTGTAACGGTGCTGGTCTATCGGTTCTGCCAGAGTTCCAGGCCTCTGAAAGCATCCACCTGGTTGAAGCACCAGGGATGTTTCAGGTAGTTATCGACGCCGCCGAGGGTCTTCTTATAGCCGAAGATCTCCATGGCATTGCAGATGGGCGCCACAACCTGGTCTTTGACGGAAAGCATCTGGGCCTTTTTCAATGCCTCGGCCCTGACGGTCGTATCGGCCTGGTAGCGGGCATCGTCGAGGAGTTTGTCCATTTCCGGATTCTGGTAGCAGCTCCACTGGGTGACCGTTCCGATGCTTTTGCTGTGCAGGGTCGATACCAGATCGTCGATGGCGTTCCCCTGGCTGCCCACCGATGAGGTGGCCAGTAGATCGTGTTCGAATTTCAGCGTTCGTTCATACAGGTCCCCGGGTTCCAGGATCTGGGTCTTGACCTTGAATCCCACAGCCTGGAGCATGGGGGTGGCCACCTCGGCGATGCGCTTGAACCGTACGATGGTAAAGGCGATGAAGTTGCAGTCCAGCTCCTGGCCTTCCTTTTCGCGGATCCCGTCGCCGTTGGTATCGGTCCAGCCGGCTTCTTCGAGCAGTTTCTTGGCCCTTTCCGGGTCGTAACCGTTGACGGTTTTGCCCTGCTCTTCGGATTCCTTATCAAACCCCATAACCGTGGGGGCCAGGGGGGTGTAAAGGGGGTCTCCCACTCCGGCCAGCGCCGCCTTGATGATGGCCTTTTTGTTCAAGGCCAGTGACACAGCCTGGCGGACTCTTACGTCGGTGTAAGGGTAGTTGTTTTTGTCGCAATTGATCGCCAGATATGCCGGAGCGGTGGACTTGGCCAGGTAGAGTTCGGCGGCATCGCTTTGCTGCACGCGTTTTACGTCCCTTCCGGTCACGTAGTCGGAAAGGTCCACTTCCCCGTTGGTGAGCTCGGCGATGAGCGTGGCCGGCTCGGGGATGAACCGGATCACGTAGGTGTCCACGTAAGCCGGGCCTTTGTTGGCCACCCAGGACGGAGCATGGTGATAATCGTCGAAGCGTTTGAGGATGACCCGGTCGCCGGAGATCCATTGGTCAAACTTGAGGGGGCCCGTTCCCGCGATTATCTTGCTGCCCCAGTCGTTGCCCGCCTTTTTGACGGCTGTGGGCGACACGATACAGAGGCGGAAGTTTGCCAGGTCGTTGGGGAAAAGCTGATAGGAGCGGCTCAGGACAAAGCGGACGGTATTTTCGTCCAGTGCCTTGACCTCCTTGACCACTGTGATGAATTTTCCCCCGGAGCCTTTCTTGTGCGCCTCCATGGAGAACTTGACCGCTTCGGCGTTCAGCGGCGTTCCGTCGTGGAAGGTGATCCCCTGCTTGAGTTTGAAATCCCATACGGACTTGTCATCGTTGCCGCTCCAGGATTCGGCCAGCAGCGGTTCCAGGGTGAGCTTGTCGTTGATGACGACCAGCGGCTCGAAGATCAGGTGCAAAATGGTGTTCTCCGGCCGGCGGGCGGCCTTGAAAGGATCCAGGTTGGTCGGTTCTGTTCCCATGGCCTCGATGATGGTGCCGCCTTTCTTGGGCGCCGCCTGGCAGACGATTCCGGAGCCGAAAATGAAAACAGCGATCAAAACTGACAGGACCACGATCGAGGTTGGCTTGTTTTTGAACACGGGGTGTACTCCTTTCAATCGATTAAGTTGTTAAAGGGCCTTAAAGTAAGGTGTTCTTGTAGACGACGCCCCCCTTTACGATGAGAGGGATTTTTTCTTGGTAGCGCTGGAACAGGGAGATGTCTTTTAGGGGATCCCCATCCACCACGATGAGGTCGGCCAACTTTCCGGGCGCCACGGTTCCCAGATCCTCTTCCCGGTGCAGCAGCTCGGCGTTGGTCCGGGTGGTGGCCACGATGGCGCCCATGGGAGAGAGGACTTTGGCTTTCAACTCCAGCTCCACCGCCTTGTAGACCTGCATGGGGCCGAGAAGATCGCTGCCCGAGGCGATTTTCACGCCCGCCTTGCTGGCGATGCGCAGTGCGTTCATGCTCTGATCCCGGCACTGGACGATCTTGTCCACGTAGACCGCAGGGATCCCCAGCCGGTCCGCCATCCGGGGAATGATTTCATAGGTGCTCATGGTGGGCACGAGAAAGGCTCCCGCCACGGCCATTGCGGCAGCGGCGGCCTCGTCCAGCAGGTTGCCGTGCTCGATGGAGCGGATGCCCGCGGCGATGCAGTTTTTTATCCCCCGCACCGAATAGACGTGGGCGGCGACGTACGTGCCCGCGGCCCGGGCCTCGAAATTCGCCGCCCGCAATTCGTCGAGGCTGTATTGGCAGGTGTCGATCTTGTCGGCCGGGGACATGGCACCGCCTCCGGCCATCACCTTGATGTGGTCGACCCCCTGGCGGAGCTGTTCGCGGGCAGCGCGGCGCACCTCATCCACGCCGTCGCACACCTGGCAGTGAAGGCCGGTGTGGAAGGCGGCCGGCGCCTGCTTTTCGGTGGCCAGGCGGAAATCGCCGTGGCCTCCGGTCTGTGAAAGCGGGGCGCCGCAAACCAAAAGCCGGGGGCCGGGGATCAGCCCCTGGTCCACCGCCTGGCGGAATCCCGGATCGATCCCGCCGCAGTCGCGGACGGTGGTAAAACCCTGATCCAGCGTGTCTTTCAGGATTCCGAGGGAACGGATGACCAGCATGGAAAAGCTGTTACGTCGTTGCTGCTCCACCAGGTCGGCCTCCACGGCGCCCATGTGTACGTGGGCATCGATGAGCCCGGGTAAAAGGGTTCCCCCCTTGCAATCGATCTGGGTGGCGCCGGGCGGAAGCGCTCCCGGAGTGCCGGTTCCCATCTCCCGGATGCGGTCGCCTTGCACCACGACCCATCCGTCACCAAGGGGATCGCAACCGGTTCCGTCTATGATGGTCGCGTTTTTCAAAACGAGTGTTTCGGTTTGCATCTCATTCTCCATGGTTGGAACGTGCGCTTGCGGGGAAACCGTTGGCCCGCAAGCGCTCACCTGCCCGGGGCTTTCAGAATATGTTCTTGTAAATGCCGCCCCCCTGCATGATCAGGGCAATCTTCTGCTCATGGTCCTGGAGCAGGGTGATATCCTTCAGCGGATCTCCGTCCACCACGATAAGATCGGCCAGCTTTCCCGGCTCCAGGGTCCCCAGGTCGTCCTGTTTGCGCAGCAGTTCGGCGTTGGTCTTGGTGGCGGCCACGATGGCGCCCATGGGCCCCATGACGCGGGCCTGGATCTCCAGCTCCCGTGCCATGAGAAGCTGCATGGGACCCAAAGCATCACTGCCCGAGGCGATGCGGCATCCTGCCGCGTGGGCCTGGGCCAGCGCATTCATCCCCGCATCCCTGGCCTGGATCATCTTTTTCAGGTTCACTTCCGGAATTCCCAGCTCCTTGCCCATTTCCCCCATGGCTTCGTAGGTGACGATGGTCGGAACGAGAAAGGCGCCGGCATCCTTGATGGCCCGGGCCGCCTTGTCCGTGCCGAGGTTTCCGTGTTCGATGGTCCGGATCCCGGCTTCCACCGCATTGATGATGCTCTGGTCGGAATAGCAGTGGGCCGCCACGTAGGTCCCCGCGGCCCGGGCTTCGAAAACGATCGCCTTGAGCTCTTCCGGGCTGTACTGGGTGGTGTCGATCTCGTCGGCCGGAGACATGCATCCGCCGCCGGCCATGACCTTGATGAAATCCACACCGGATCGCAGCTGTTCCCGGGCGGCTTTGCGACAATTGTCCACCCCGTCCACCACGACCCCTCCCATTCCGATGGCCGAAGGCACCGGCTCGTACCTTTCGGTGGGCAGCCGGGAATCACCGTGACCGCCGGTCTGGGAAAGGCCCTTGCCGCAGACCACCAGGCGCGGCGAGGGGAAAAGCCCCTGGGCCTGGATCATGGGAAATCCCGGATCGGCTCCTCCGCAGTCCCTTACCGTGGTGAACCCTCGGTCCAGCATGCCCTTCAACACTTGCAGGGTCCGGGCGGCTATGTAGGACGGGTGATACCTTCTTTTCAGCTCTATCAGATCGGCCTCGAAGGCACTGATGTGCAGGTGCCCGTCGATGAGTCCCGGCAGTACGGTCCGCCCGGCGCAGTCGATGACCGCCGCATCCTGCGGTATCCGTCCTGCGGAACCGCCGAGCACATCCTTGATGCGGTCGCCTTCCAGGACGATCGTCCCGTCTTCGATCGGTTCCGCGCCTGTCCCGTCAACGATGACGGCATGTGTGAGAACAATGGTTTCCATGTCTTCTCCTTTTGGTGGAAGTGATGGTACGCCGGTGATGGTCTGTTCGATGGTCGGTGAAGGAGATACCTTCGGCGGGCAGACAAAAAGATCTGCGAGGAGGCACTTTCGGTCAGCAGGTAAAAACGCCTGCGGATTACTCCGTCCCGTTGACAACCGGATCGATGGCGGCCATCATTTCATTTCAGAATTCGATCCTGGTTTTCCTTTCTTCGGGACGCGGCGGCCCAATTCATCCTCGTAAACAATAGCGCTAGCACAGTCTTGACTTGCAGGCATATGGCTCAGCAATCAACGTGCCATATGTCTATACATCATATATCCTGTTGATATTATGCGGATGTATTGTGTCAGGGGAGAGGTGCCTGCTGTGCCAATTTCGGCAATATTGTATTTTTGACAGATTTTTTGTTCAAATATGTAAGATGTGGTTTGCTTTCACATGGAGCCCGGCGTGAAAAAACCGTTTTTCCCGGCCGCGAACAACGGCTCAGGGCCATGGGCTCGGTTCCGCCACAGGCTGTGACGGCCTCTCGACCGGCCCAGGCCATTTTTGTTATGCAGGAAATTTACCGGTCCGGCCTTGTCCGCGGCCGGACCGGTTTCAAGGAGGCGCTTGCCGATTTAATCTGGCCTTCATCAGGTCGTGGGCAAGCAGGTATCAGGGGGGAAATCGATTTTCACCTAGCGGTTTACACCGGCCATCCCCTCGGCGGTATAGCGCTCGCCGCAGATGGCCCCCGGAACAAAGGCCGCATCGAGAACGGCCACCTCTTCGGCGCTCAACTCCACCCGGGCCGCCTGGATATTCTCCCGCAAGTATTTCTCCCGGCGGGTTCCGGGGATCGGGATGATGTCGTCCCCTTTGGCCATCAGCCATGCCAGAGCGGCCTGGGCCGGCGTAATCCCCTTGTGCTGGGCCAGGCGGACCAGGTGTTGCGTCCTGGCCATGTTGGCTTCGAAATTCTTCGCGGAAAATCGGGGCAGAAAGCGCCGGAAGTCCCCTTCATTGTCGATGCTGTGGCCGTCGAGGCGTCCGGCAAGGGCGCCGCGGCTCAGAGGGCTGTAGGCCACGAGGGCAATCCCCAGTTCCCGGGCCACGTCCAGGATGCCCGACTCCACGTCACGGGTCCACAGGGAGTATTCGGATTGGAGGGCCGATACGGGATGGACCGCATGTGCACGGCGAAGGGTTTCGGCGGAGGCCTCCGAGAGCCCGATGAACCGGATCTTTCCCTCCCGGACTAGGTCGGCCATGGCCCCGACGGTCTCTTCGGTGGGGATATCCGGGTCGATGCGGTGGATGTAATACAGATCGATCACTTCCCGCTGGAGCCTTCGAAGACTTCCTTCCGCCGATTGGCGCACGTAGTCGGGACGGCCGCAGAGGGCCCGCCGGTATTCCCCCTTGACCCGTACGATCCCGAATTTGGTGGTGACAAACACCTCCCCGGACCAGTCCTTCAGTGCCCCGGCGATCAGTTCCTCGTTGTGCCCGTGACCGTACGTGTCCGCCGTATCGAGCAGGGTGATGCCCTGGTCCAGGGCGGAAAGGATCACCCGCCGGGAGGCCCGGTCGTCGGACGGTCCGTAAAACTCGCTCATGGCCATGCATCCGAGTCCCATGGCGGAAACCAGGGGGCCGTTTTTACCGATTCTCCGTTTTTCCATTTGTGATCTCCTCGTGAAGCCGGATTGGCAGGAAAAATTGTGGTGGGCCAAAGGCCCGGTCGATGGTGATTTCATACCGGGAAAAGCGATGTCTTGCATCCGGATTAAAGACTATTTATTATCATATTCAGACATTGTCGCTGGCCGGCTCCGGGCGGTCCAGGCCAGGGCCTTTATCTGGGTTGCATAAAAGGGGTCCGGTGGGGATGGCAGCCGTTGAACAGATCGATATTCTTTTCGGGGGGCGGCGGGCCCTGACGCTCTCAGGAAGGATGGCGGCGTACTCGACCCCGGACCTTCATGTTCACGATTGCCACCAAGTGCTCACCGTGACCGACGGGGTGACCCTGCTGGTGGACCGGACGCGAAAGCAGCCCCTGTTCGGTCATATGGCCGCTTTCCTGCCGGCCGGTTTACCCCATCATTCTCTGGTGATCGGAGAAAAGGCCAAATACCGGTCTCTCTACCTGGCGCCGGAACTTTTTCCCGCCGGCCCGGAGGGGATCGTCATCTTCTGTATCAGCGAACTGGGGGCGGCCCTTTTCAACCGCATTCAGATCCGGAAGCGCTCAGACCTCGGCCTGAACCTCAACCAGGAATGCCTGGACCTGTTTTTGAAAATCATGGCCCAGGACCTGAAGACGCCGGCGGATCTGGTCCGGTTGCCGGTCCCCGGAGAAGATGCAACCCGCCGGGCGGTGCGGTTCATGGAAGACCATTATGCCCGGCGTGTGACCATGGCCGAGATCGCACAGGCGGCTGCATGCTCCCAGCGGCACCTGGCCAGGCGTTTCAAGGCCGATCTCAACCTGACCGTCTTCGCGTATCTGCGGCTCCAGCGGGTGCTGGAGGCCTCGGTGGCCCTGGGCACTTCGTCAAAACCGATGGTCCAGATCGCTTACGAATCCGGTTATGAAGCCGTTTCCTCCTTTTACCATGACTTTAAAATCGTTTTCGGCCTGGCCCCCAAGGCTTTTCAAAGGCGGCTCGCGACTCCGAACCGCATCTTGGGAGGCACGGCAGGCAAGTCCTGTGAGAAAGTGAATTGACTTTTTTGGTACCAACCACGAAAGTCAGCAGGCTTTCGGGCCGCCGCGCCATTTCACCCACGCCCACGTAAGATATGACACGCAAGCAGAATCCCGACATGACGCCCCCTCCTGACAGTCTGCTAATCCCCCGGGTCAGTGTAATCATACCGACCTTCGACCGGGCCGCCCTGGTGGCCGAGGCCGTGGACTCGGTGCTGGCCCAGGAGGGCGTGGCCTTCGAGCTGATCGTGGTGGACGACGGATCCAGCGATGGCACCGGCGAGGTCTTGGCCGGTTACGGGAGCCGGATTACGGTGATCCGCCAGGAAAACCGCGGGGTTTCGGCGGCCCGCAACCGCGGGGTGGCGGCCGGCCACGGCGCGCTGATCGCCTTTCTCGATTCGGACGACCTGTGGCTGCCCGGCAAGCTGAGCGCCCAGGTGGCTTTCATGGACGCCCACCCGGAGCTGGGGATCTGCCAGACCGAGGAGATCTGGATCCGCGACGGCCGGCGGGTCAATCCGCGACGGCGCCACCGCAAGGCGGCCGGGATCTTTTTCGAGCGCAGTCTGGAGCTTTGCCTGGTGAGCCCTTCGGCGGTGATGCTGCGGCGGGGGTTTTTCGAGGCTGCCGGCGGTTTTGACGAGGATCTTCCCGCCTGCGAGGACTACGACCTGTGGCTGAGAGTCGGCTGCCGCCACCCGGTGGGGCTGATCGACGCGCCGCTGGTGGTCAAGTGCGGCGGGCACCCGGATCAGCTCTCGCGCCAGCCCGGCCTGGACCGTTACCGGATCCGGGCCATCGCCAAGCTGCTCGATGCCGGTCTTCTCGACGCGGCCCAGCGGCAGGCCGCCTTGCGGGTGCTGGCGGCCAAGTGCGCGATCTATGCCCAGGGATGCCGGCGCCGCGGCCGGGAAAAAGAGGCCCTGGCGGTCGAGGCCCTGGCGGTCAAGTACACCCGGCAGCAGGCCGCGGCAGATCCATCCAACCCAATTTTGAATCTTTAGACCCGGTACCCGCAGAAATTCTTTTTCATTGTTGGTCACCACCGTCAGGCCGGCCTTTAAGCCGAACGCTCGATCTCGGCGGCCAGTTTTTCCAGCCGTTTGGCAGAGACTGGCACGGCCGTGCCCAGTTCCTGGGCAAAGAGCGAGACCTTGAATTCTTCCAGGAGCCAGAAATAGTCCTCCACCGCCTTTCGTTTGGCGGCGCTGGTGGCCGGGCCGAGACCTTCGAGCCAGGTGTTGAGCCGGGCTTCGAAAGGGGCGGCGGCTTCGGCCTTGCGCCGGTCCTTTTCGAAATCCAGAGCCGCCCGTTCGGCCCGCAGGGTCAGGGCGTGCACGTAACGCGGCAGGTGATCGAGGCGTGCCGCGTCGTAGAGCGTGGCAAAATGGTCAGGGACCAGGCGGACCAGATCCCGGCGCCGGGTCTCGAAAAAGGCGGCGACAACAGGGTTGGCGCCGAACTGGCGTTCGAGGTCGAAAATCTTCTGGCGCGCGGCATGCACCGCCTCGATCACGGCCAGGGTCTTTTCCAGCAGGCGCTGACCGGCGGGAAACAGGTCGCCGGCCAGCCGGACCGCGTGGGCTTCGAAATTGGCCGCCGTGCGGATGTTGCGGGCCAGATGATCTTCCACCAGGCGGTCGAAGAGGGTTTCGGCCAGGATCGTGGCCCCGCCGAAATAATCGGCCAGGCGCCGCTTTTCAGCCGGCAGGGCCAGATGGCGGCTCAAGCGGCGCAGGTCGGGTCCCAGGCGGCGGATGTAGAGTGAGGCCACCGCTTTTCGGTGGGCCGCTGCGGCCTCGACGGCATCCTGGAGCAGGCGCAAGGCGATACGCCCCTCCTTTTCGCAGACCAAGGCCGGATAGACGGCCCAGTCGGGCGCCCGGGGGATTTTGACCGGGATCGCCTCGGGCAGATCGCCGAAGTCCCACTGCTGCACATCTTCACGCTCCCAGCGGCGGCGCAGTTTTTCCAGAGGCCGCAGATCGGGGGCCGGTGCCGGTGCATGGCGCAAAACGGCAGGGTCCCGGCCGGCGGCGATCTCCCGGCCGTCCGGGCCGGTGACCGCGATGCGGGCCTTCAGGTGGTCGGGCAGGGCTTCCAGGGACCAGGCGGCGGCCGGGATCTCGAGACCGAAGCGGCGGTTGACGATGCGTCCCAGCACGGTGATCAGCGGTTCTTCGCTCTTTGCGGGCAGATCTTCGACTATGGCGGCCACGGTCCGGGCCACCGGCACCAGGCGGCGGCGGTAGACCTTGGGCAGGGCGCGAATCAGGGCTTCGATCTTTTCGCCCAGCAGTCCCGGCACCAGCCAATCGAGGGCCGGGGCCGGTACGGTGGCCGCCAGGGCCGAGGGGACCCGCACGGTGATCCCGTCCTCGCGGCTGCCCGGATCGAAGCGGTAGGCGCACTCCAGGGGGGTCGACCCGAGTCGGATCCGGTCCGGGTAGGCCGCCAGTTCGTCCTCGGACGGATTGTAGCGGCGCAGATCGGTTTCGTTCATGCGCAGGTGGCTGTCGCCTTTGGTTTTCAGATGGCGTTTGAGGCTGCGCAGGTCCCAGATGACCGGCAGCCGTTCGTGGTAGAACTGGAATACGTCCTCGGGGGAAACCAGGATGTCCCGGCGCCGGATCTTGTCTTCCTCGGCCCGCAGTCCGTCCATCAATTCCCGGTTGTGGAGCATGAAGGGCAGGGGCTGGCGCAGGTCGCCTTCCACCAGGGCGCTGCGGATGAAGATCTGCGAAGCCGTATCCGGGTCGATAGGACCGTAGGAGACCGGGCGGCGGGCAACGATGACCAGGCCGAAGAGCGATACCTGTTCGTCGGCCACCACCTCGCCGCGGCGCCGCTCCCAGCGCGGGTCGATATAGGTGTGGCGGCACAAAGCTCCCCCCACGGCTTCGATCCACTCGGGCTGGACGGTGGCCACGGTGCGGGCAAAGAGACGCGAGGTCTCCACCATCTCGGCGGCCACGATCCAGGCCCCGGCGCGGTTGAAGAGCCCCGAGCCGGGAAAGACCATCACTTCGCGCCCCCGGGTGGCCTGGTAGATGTTCTTGTCCCGGCGCTGGGCGATGTTGCCCAGAAATCCTGCCAGGACGGATTGGTGGACGGCGGACTGCAGGTCAGGGCCCTCGTTGGAATGGCCGGTGGGTGCGTCCATATGGCCGTCGGCCTCCAGTTCGGCCAGCACGGCGTTGAGCTGGCCGTGGATGTCGCGCCATTCGCGCAGCCGGCGGTTGGAAAGAAATTGGCGCTGGGCCCAGCGCTTGAGACGCCCGGAACGGCCCTCGGTGGTCAGAGCGCTCTGGTAGGCCTGCCAGATGTTGATTAGAGTGGCAAAATCCGATCCCGGATCGGCAAAGGCGGCATGGGCCTGATCGGCGGCGGCCGCTTTTTCCGCCGGCCGTTCACGCACGTCGGCGATGCTCAGGGCCGCGGCGATGATCGTGATTTCGGCGGCGCAACCGTGCCGGCGGGCCTCGATGAGCATCCTTGCCAGCCGGGGATCCAGGGGCATGCGGGCCATCTGGCGGCCGCAGTCGGTCAGGCGCAGGTTGCGGCTGCCCAGGGCCGCATCGGCCGCCGTGGGTTTTTTGGCCGCTTCCACGGCCCCCAGCTCTTCGAGGAGCTGGATCCCGTCGCGGATGCTTTTGTCCGCCGGCCGGTCGATGAAGGGGAAATCGGCGATATCTCCCAGGCGCAGGGCGATCATGCGCAACACGACTTCGGCCAGGTTGGTGCGCTGGATCTCCGGGGCGGTGAAGCGCGGGCGGTTTTCGTAGTCCGCCTGGCTGTAGAGGCGGATGCAGATCCCGTCGGCCACCCGGCCGCTGCGCCCGGCGCGCTGGTCGCAGCTCGCCTGGCTGATGGGGGCCACGGGCAGGGCCGTGGTGCGGCTGCGCGGCGAATAGCGGGAGATGCGCGCCAGACCCGTGTCCACCACGTAGCGGATCCCGGGGATGGTGATGGAGGTCTCGGCCACGTTGGTGGCCACGATGATCTTGCGCCCGGCGCCCGGGGCAAAGACCCGCAACTGGTCGGCGGCCGGCAGCCGGGCAAAGAGGGGCAGGATCGTCTCGGTACCGCGGCGGCGGGCTTCCAGCAGCTCCACGGTGTCGCGGATATCCTGTTCGGTGGGCATGAAGACCAGCACGTCGCCCCAGGGCCCGCGGCGGCGGATGCGGTCCACCGCGGCCGCGGCGGCCTCCACGTAGGTGGGCGCTTCATCGCCGGGCCCGTTTTCCAGGGGCTCCCAGCGTACCGTGACCGGGTAGGTGCGGCCCGAAACCTCGATAACCGGAGCGTTGCCGAAGGCCGCGGCGAATTTGCGGGTATCGATGGTAGCCGAGGTGACGATCAGCTTCAGATCCCGGCGGCGTTTGAGCAGGGTGCGCAGCAGCCCCAGGGCGAAATCGATGTTCAGGCTCCGTTCGTGGGCCTCGTCCACGATCAGGGTGTCGTATGCCGACAGGCTGCGGTCGCTCTGGGCCTCGGCCAGCAGGATCCCGTCGGTCATGATCTTGATGTAGGCCTCGGGGCCGGTGCGGTCGGAAAAGCGGATCTTGTGGCCCACGGCCTGGCCCAGGGGCTGGCCCAACTCCTCGGCGATGCGCCGGGCCACGGTCAGGGCCGCGATGCGCCGCGGCTGGGTACAGCCGATGAGCCCGTCGATGCCCCGGCCGGCGTCCAGGCAGAACTTGGGCAGTTGGGTGGTTTTGCCCGAGCCGGTCTCCCCGGACACGATGACCACCGGGTGGCGGCGGATGGCGTCGATGATGGCCTCGCGGTGGGCGCAGATGGGCAGGGCCGCATCGTAGGCCGGGCGAGGCTGCGCGGCCCGGCGGCTGGCCTTGCGGGCGGCCGAGGCCTTGAGGCGTCCGTCAATGGCCTCAAGGTGGGCTTCAGGCACCGGTTTTCCTGCTGCGGCCTGGCGCCGCAACCGGGCCAGCTCCCTGCCGGCCCGGGCCCGTTCATCGGCCATGGCCCGGGACAGACGCCGGCGCAGCTTGTCGATGGCTTTAATCGTCATGGCGCCGCCTATTTAAACCATCGGCGGTCAAAAGGCCAGCCGGAGAAGATTCACCCATACGGCGCTGCACTGAATCGGACCGGCGGTTTCCCTTTGTGCTTGCCTTTCCGTACCTGTTCGGCTACGAATGGAGCCTGATAAAGGGGAGTAGCTAGCCTTGCCCTGACCAGTGAGGCCCGACCTCCGTCATTACAGTGGTGTCCCCCACTCGGAGACGGTAACGCGATCGGATGTGCATGGTCGCCCAATGCGAGACCTTTATTCACGACATGCATCGCCATGCCGCGGATAAAGGTTTTCCTTTTTTCGCCCCGCGCCGCATGGCCAACCGCAACGCCGCAGAACCGCAGGAGGGGGCGTCATGATCGATCTGGGTTGGTTGGGACATATCTCGTTTTCGTGGACTTTTCTGTCCGCCGTGCTGAGCATCGTGGTGATCGACCTGGTGCTGGCCGGCGACAACGCCGTGGTGATTGCCATGGCGGTCAAGAATCTGCCCGAGCGCCAGCGCCGCTGGGGGATTCTGCTCGGCTCGGCCGGGGCTGTGGTCGTCCGGGTCGCGGCCACTTTCCTGGTATCGCATCTGCTGGCGCTGCAATACGTCAAGCTGGCCGGCGGGGCGGTGATCATCTGGATCGCCATCAAGCTGCTTACCGACGCCTCCGAGGCGGATCATCCGTGCAAGCAAGCCGCCGGTTTGTGGCAGGCCCTGTGGGTCATCGTCCTGGCCGACATGAGCATGGGCATCGACAACATGCTGGCGGTGGGCGCCGCCAGCCACGGAAACCTCTGTCTGCTGCTTTTCGGCCTGGTACTGTCAGTCCCCTTCGTCGTTTTGATGAGCGGCCTGCTCTCGCGGCTGATGGACCGCTACCCCATCATCCTGTGGATCGGAGCGGCGATTCTGGGACGGGTCGGAGGAGAGATGATGATCACCGATCCATGGGTCGCCGGGTGGCTCAACCCGCCCCAGTGGGTCCAGTACGGGGTACAGGGGGCTTTTGTGGCCTTTGTCTGCGCTACGGCCTGGATGTGGCGCTGGCGCCGCGAGCGGACCGCCTGCACGCTGCCGGCCGGAGCGGCGTTGGAAGCGGCCGGCGATTTGGACGGGCGGTGAAGCCCCGTACTGTTGCGTACCGACAAATTCCGTGATTTTTAACAGAGACGGCCTGGCCGGCGTTTGCAGCGGTTATCCGGCCCAAGGCGGTTTTTTTGCAGAGGTGCGCCGTTCGCTGGCGATGCGTCCGGTCTCACTCATGGTAAGATGACGATGGAAACCCTGCTCACCGATATTGCCTCCGCCCAGTCGGCGTGGGCACTGATTATTGCAATCGCTTTTTTGCTGTTCATTCTAGGAACCGGCGCCGACATGATGGTCGCCTCGGCGGTCAGTCTTTCCCGTCACTGGGGTATTGCCGAGGGAATCATCGGGGCCACCATCGTCAGTTTGGGTACCACCTTTCCCGAATGCGCCGTTTCTGTGGCCGCCGCGTTCCAGGGAGAGCCGGATATTGCTCTGGGCAACGCGGTGGGATCGATTATCTGCGACACCGGACTGATTCTGGGCTTGGCCAACTGCATATCGCCCCTGCCGTTGGACCGCCATCTGGTCGGCCGCCAGGGCTGGATGCAGCTCGGGGCCGGCGTTTTGCTGGTACTGGCCTGTTTTCCTTTTGCCACCCCTGCCGCAGCCTTCAGCCGCGGCGGTGTCCTGCCCCAGTTCATGGGCTTCGTTTTTCTCTTCCTGCTGGCCCTGTATGTCGGCTATTCTATCCGCTGGGCCCGCCAGGAGAACCCGGCCGAAACGGCGGCACCGCCAGCCGAACCGCTAAAGACCGGCCGGACTGTGATGCGCCTGGCATTCGGGGCGGCCATGGTGGTCGTCTCTTCCAAGTTGCTGATCATCGTGGTGCGCGAAACCGCCCTGCGTCTTTCCATACCGGAGAGCCTCATCGGCGCGACGCTGGTGGCCTTCGGTACCAGCCTGCCCGAGCTGGTCACCGCGATCACCGCCGTGCGCAAGGGGCACGGTGCGCTGGCGGTGGGCAATGTGATCGGGGCGGACATTCTTAACGTGCTCTTTGTGGCCGGTGCCGCGGCGGCCGTCACTCCGAATGGGATCGCGGCCTCGGCTCATTTTTTCAGGCTTCTTTTTCCGGCCATGATGATCATTCTGGTGGTGTTCCGCGTCGGGGTTCTCACTTCGCCGAAGCGCCTGGCTCGCCCTTTCGGCGTCATTCTCCTGGCGGTCTACACCGCGGTGACAGTGGTAACCTACAGCAATCTGCCGATTCACTGAACCGCCGGTGGACCTCGATGTGAATAATCCGGCTCGCGGCGAAGGTAGAAGGTTGAACGAATCTAAAAACCTGCGGAGATTGTCATGAACTTTATCATCATCGGCGGCGACGCGGCCGGCATGAGCGCTGCAAGCCGGGCCAAACGCAACGATCCCAGCCTAAATGTCGTGGTCTTCGAGCAGTCGCAGGATGTCTCGTACAGCGCCTGCGGGATGCCGTACAACATCGCCGACGCGCAGCGCGCCATGGACGACCTGGTGGTGCGGCCGGCCGAGGTGTTCCGCGCCAAACAGGGCATCGATGTGCGCACCGGCCACCGGGTCGAAGCCATCGATCCGCAAGCGCGCCGGGTATCCGGAACCACCGCCGAAGGGCATCGCTTCGTTGCCGATTACGACCGGCTGCTCATCGCCACCGGGGCCCGGCCGATCCGGCCCGATCTTCCCGGAATCGATCTGCCCGGCGTGGCGGTGCTCAAGACACTGGCAGATGGCCGGCACCTCAAGGCCCTGCTGGCCGAACGCCAGGCGCGGCGGGTGGCGATCCTGGGCATGGGCTATATCGCCCTGGAAATGGCCGAGGCCCTGCGGCAGCGGCAGATGGCGGTGGCCATGATCAAGCCCCGGGCCGGTCTGCTGCCCTGGATGGCCCCTGAACTGGCCGCTGCGGTGCGCGCCGAACTCGAAGGCCACGAGGTGGCCTTGAACGACGGCCGGGTGCTGGAGCGCATCGAGGCCCGCAACGGAGGATTGCACCTCTCGGGGCCGGCTTTGGATCTGGATGCCGAGGTGATCGTGGCGGCCATCGGGGTGCAGCCCAACAGCGAGATCGCCGTTGCGGCCGGCATCGAGCTGGGGCCTTCCGGAGCCATTGCGGTGGACGGGCAACTGCAAACCTCGGCCGAAGGCATTTACGCCGCCGGCGACTGTGCCGACGCCCTGCATGTGGTTTCCGGCCGGAGGGTCTGGATCCCGCTGGCCCTGCGCGCCAACCGGGCCGGCTGGGCCGTGGCGGACAATGTCACCGGAAACCGCAGCGAACTGCCCGGGATTGCGGGCACGGCGGTATTCAAGGTCTTCGGCCTCGAGGCGGCCCGCAGCGGGTTGACGGCCCATGAGGCGCAAGCGGCGGGCTTCGAACCCGAAACGGTCACGATCCGCACCCGCACCCGGGCCCACGCCCACCCGGGCTCCGGCACCCTGCATGTGCACATGGTGGGCGATCGGCGCTCCGGGCGTCTGCTCGGGGCCCAGATGGTGGGCTGCGAGGGGGCGGCCCACCGGATCAACGCCGCGGCAGTGGCCCTGCATGCCGGCATGACGGTGGCCGACTTTGCCCAGTGCGACCTGTCGTACGCGCCGCCTTTCGGACCGGTCTGGGATCCGCTGCTTACGGCGGCCAACCAGCTTTTAAAACGGCTCTAGCGCAAAAGCTTTTTCACGCAAGGCTGTTTCAGCCGGTCTGCCACAACCCAAATGGAGGGCAAGGAAGTTCTTTACGGGGCTGCTTTTTCAT
Organism: Desulfobacterales bacterium; assembly: GCA_963668645.2. Taxonomy (GTDB): domain Bacteria; phylum Desulfobacterota; class Desulfobacteria; order Desulfobacterales; family UBA2174; genus UBA2174. Next base: position 15,707 of record CAXXWC010000006.1, on the reverse strand, counting down.
CGCTCCGGTTTCCGGGGCTGATGGCGCCGCGAGATGGAACCTTTGCCGGCCGCCCACCAGAACCGGCTGCGAGGCACTGCTGTAAGAGGGCCGGGGCCGGGGGCAGCGGGAAGAGGATGGGGGGCGGATTGCTGAGATATCGGTCAAGCGGTTTTTATTTGTAGTAGGCATTTACAATAAGTATTTACTCCTCATTTCATGAACAGCGTTTTTTTTGCTCCCGATTCTTGACACCCCCCGGTTATTTTGGCATCCAATGACATTCAATTATCTTACCACCTTGAATCGCTATCTGCCATACCATGCGTACCCCGATGTGCCCGGGTAAGGGCGGCCCTCCGAAAGATGAGGTCGGCCCGGAAAAGGCGTCACAAACATTCAGACGTCCGATTGCCGGTGGCCCCCTTAAGGCGGGCTTTTTTGTGCCGGGAACTGAAGCGAGGAGGAATCCATGATCGTTGCCGAAAGAAAACCGTTGGAAGAAATCAAAGCCATGCTCAAGGGTTACCGCCGGGTGCTGACCGTGGGCTGCGGCACTTGCGTGGCGGTCTGTCTGGCTGGCGGAGAAAAGGAGGTCGGGGTGCTCAACGCCGAACTCCAACTGGCCCGCAAGGTCGACCAGGATCCCATCGAGCTGGGTGCTGCCTGCGTGGAGCGCCAGTGCGACATGGAGTTCCTCGATCCGCTCGAGGCACAGGTGGACCAGTACGACGCGATCCTGTCGATGGCCTGCGGGGCCGGGATTCAGTTCATCGCCGAACGCTTTGCCGAAGTGCCGGTTTTTCCGGCGGTGGACACGACCTTCATCGGGGCGAACCGTGACGTGGGCTGGTACGAGGAAAAGTGCCGGGCCTGCGGCACCTGCGTCCTCGGGATGACCGGCGGGATCTGCCCGGTCACCATGTGCGCCAAAGGGCTTTTCAACGGCCCCTGCGGCGGCACCAACAATGGCAGTTGCGAGATCTCCAACGATCAACCCTGCGCCTGGTACCGTATTCATGAGCGCCTCGCGCAACAGGGGCGGCTGGCCAACATCATGGAGATCCATCCGGCCAACGAATGGCGCAACCAGACCCCGCGGACCCTGGTGCAGGCCGGTTACCGCCGCCGCAAGGAGGCCCTGGCTTCCTGATGAAACGGTAGCGGCAACGATTCGGAACCCATCAACCAGACCGAAGGATGACGAGTATGGAATTGAAATCAGGAAGCAACCTGGAAAAGATGCTTCGCGCCGGAAATTTCGCCTTCACCGGGGAGCTGGGGCCGCCGAGAGGTGCCAGGGTGGCTGCGGTTCGCGAAAAGGCCCAGCACCTCAAGGGGATGGTCGACTCGGTGAACATCACCGACAACCAGACCGCCATGGTGCGCATGTCGAGCTGGGCCGCCTCGCTGCTGCTCATCGAAGAGGGGCTTGAGCCGAACTACCAGATGGTTTGCCGGGATCGCAACCGCCTGGCGATGCAAAGCGATGTTCTCGGCTCGTCCGCTCTGGGCATCCGCAACATGCTCTGCCTTTCGGGCGATCACCAGCAGTTCGGCGATCATCCGAGGGCCAAGAGCGTCTACGACATCGATTCGACCCAGCTGATCCAGATGGTGAAGATGATGCGCGATGAGGGCAAGTTCCAGGGCGGGGCCGACATCGACGAGCCGCCCAAAGTGTTCATCGGTGCAGCGGCCAACCCCTTTGCCGATCCTTTCGAATGGCGGGTCCACCGGCTGGCCAAAAAGGTCAAGGCCGGTGCCGATTTCGTTCAGACCCAGTGCATTTACAACATGGACAAGTTCCGGCGCTGGATCGCGCAGGCCAACGACATGGGGCTGACCGAAAAAATTTACATCCTGGCCGGGGTGACGCCCATGAAGAGCATCGGTATGGCGCGTTACATGAAGAGCAAGGTCCCCGGCATGGACGTGCCCGACGAGATCATCAAGCGCCTCCAGGGGGTGGACAAGAAGAAGGTGGCCGACGAGGGGATCCAGATCGCCTGCGAACAGATCGCCGAGTTCAAGGAGATGAAGGGCGTGGCCGGCGTTCACCTGATGGCCATCGAGTGGGAGCACAAGGTCCCGGAAATCGCCGAACGGGCAGGGATGTTGCCCCGGCCGACGGTCTAGTCCGCAGCCCTTTTGGGCGTCAACGATTTCGACAACCCTGCGCATGATAAGGAGTCCCCAATTGAACAGCCAAACGAAAAAGGTCATGGTCATCGGCGGTGGCATCGCCGGGCTGACGGCCGCATGGGAGCTGGCCGCGGCCGGTGTCGAGGTGGCGCTGGTGGAGAAGGCGCCCTTTCTTGGCGGACACGCGATTCAATATGCCTGCAAGGCCACCGATACCTGCCAGCAATGCGGGGCGTGCGGTGTTGAGAAGACGCTGGCCAACGTGGTCGAATGCGAGCGCATTCAGGTTCACCTGGCCGCCGAGGTGGCCTCGGTAAGCGGCGACGGTCCGTTCAAGGTGGCTTTGCGGGCCAGCGGGGCGGCGGCCCCGACCGGCGCCAAAGCCTGCCAGGATGGATACGACGACGCCCCCCAAGCCTGCGCTGAAGGACGGGGTTACTCGGTCCACAACGCCGTGTTTTATCAAGCCGGCGGCGGGTTCGACCCCCAGCGGGTGGCACCGGCCGGGGAAGTCGCGGTGGATGCCGTCGTCCTGGCCACCGGCTTTACGCCTTTTAACCCGGACGAGAAGCCGACCTACCGCCACCACGAGCTGGCCAACGTCGTCACCGGTTTGGAGCTGGAGCGCAGCAAGCGCGTCTTCGGCGATGTGCGGCGGCCTTCGGACGGCCAGGTTCCGGCCCGTATGGCCTTCATCCAGTGCGTGGGCAGCCGCGACGAACGCCTGGGCCACCTGTGGTGTTCCCAGGTCTGCTGCCCCTACGCCCTGCGTTCGGCCCTGGCCACCAAGCACAAGCATCCGGAGATGGACGTCACCGTCTTTTACATGGACATCCAGAACACGACCAACAGCTTCGGCGCCTTTTACGATCAGTGCCGCACCTCGCTGCGCTTCGTGCGCACCATTCCGGTGGACATGTACGAAGCGGCCGACGGGGCGGTGCGCACCCGTTACATGACCGAGGAGGACGGGGCCCCGGTGGATGACACCTTCGATCTGGTGGTCCTTTCGGTGGGGATTATGCCGGGGGGCGACAACCCGGCCCTGGCCGAAGCGTTGGGGATCGATCTCAATGGGGACGGCTTTTTCGCCCGTCCCGACCTGTTGAACACCAGCATCACCGGCCGCCAGGGCCTGTTCGTTGCCGGTACCGCCGGCGGTCCCATGACCATCGCCGGGGCCATGGCCCATGCCGGTCAGTCGGCCGCTGCGGTTCTGCAATATTTAGGGAGGGCCAGCCGATGACAGCCAAAGTGGAAACTGCCATGGAGCAAATTGAAATCGCCACCGGCGTACTGGTGGTCGGCGGCGGGATGACCGGGGTGGAGACCGCCTTGCAGGTCGCGGCCCTGGGCTACCCCGTAACCCTGGTGGAAAGCGGCACCGAGATCGGTGCGGCGGCCGAATCCCGTCCCGCTGGGGCTCTGCCCGGCGGTGCGGACTTGGCCGCCTGGGCCGCGCGGGCGCGCGGCGACGAGCGCATCGAGGTCCTTGCCGGTACGCGTGTGGATGCCGTGGCCGGGCTGGCCGGTGATTTTCGCGCCTGGCTGGGCACGGACAAGGATGTGGTCGAACGGCAGTTCGGCGCCGTGGTGCTGGCTGCCGAGTTTAACGTCACCCCGCTGTTTTCGGGCTATCAGCTCTCGCCGGGCAGCGCCGTGATCGGCCAAAGCGAGGTGGAAAACCGCTTGGCCGAAAATCCGGCCGCCTTTGCCGGCCGCACGGTGGCCTTCGTGGTCGGATTCGCCCAGAGCGGCAACCCCTTGGTGATGCAGCGGGTTTTTAACAGCGTCAAAGCCCTGCAGGCCGCCGGGGCCGCCGGGGTCAACGTCTATGTGGGCGACTTGAAGGTCGCCGACGACGGGCTGGAACGCAGCTACCGCGAGGGACGCGACGGCGGAGCCCTTTACTTCAAGCTGAAGGAAGCCCCGCACATCGAAGTTGCCGATGCCGGCGCCACACTTTCGTTCGCCGATCCGGTGCTGCGCCGGGAGGTCAGCGCCGCGGCGGATCTGCTGGTGGTGGAAGAGGCCCTGCAGGTGGCGGACGGTGCCGCCGATATGGCCGCCATGCTGCGCCTCGATCTCGGTCCCCAGGGGTTTTTGCAGACCGACAACATCTACCGCTTCCCGGTGGCCACCAACCGCGAGGGAATCTTCGTGGTGGGTGCCAGCCGCGAGGTGCGCTCTTTGACCTGGGCCTTTGCCGACGCGCGCAACGCGGCCCTGCGGGTGCGCGACCTGCTGGGCGACGGCAAGCGTAGCGTGCCGCAGGACAAGGCCGTGGTGGACATCGGCAAGTGCACCTTCTGTTTGACCTGCTACCGCTGCTGCCCCCATGGGGCGATTTACTGGCTGGCGGAAAACAAGCCGGTCATTTCGCCGGTGGCCTGCCAGGGGTGCGGGATTTGTGCCAGCGAGTGTCCCATGGACGCCATCCAGATCGGCGGGTACGCGGACGACGAGGTCCAGGTGCGCATCGGCGAGGCTCTGAGCGATGTCAACGGCGATCCGGCCATCGTGGCCTTCTGCTGCCAGAACTCGGCTCTGGCTGCCGGCGAAATGGCGGCTCAGTTCAAGATGCCGCTGCCGGCCGGGCTGCGCCTGGTGCAGGTGCCCTGCGCGGGCAAAATCGATTTGCAGTATATCCTTGACTCCTTTGTCAAAGGGGCTGACGGCGTTTTGGTGATGGCCTGCCATCCGGGCAACTGCAAGAGCGAACGGGGCAACACCTATGCCGGCTGGCGCGTCGAGGACGCCCAACGGATTTTGGCCGGGGCCGGTATGGAGGCCGAACGGTTGCGCTTTGCCACCCTGGCGGCTAACATGGGCAGTGATTTTCGCACGATTGTGGTTGACATGGAGCAGAAAATACGGGAGTTGGGAAAATGTTGACACGGCTTTAAAGTGGCGTTAAAGCGGCGCCGCGCTGGTGCGCGGCGCCCGATTCGAAATGCGGTACCACCGCACCCGGCCGCAAGCCTGCCAGGCGTCATGCAGGCCGGCGGCCGGTATCCAGACGGAGGGTTTTGCTTATGGCTGAAGAAATGATCAAACTCGGAGGGAAAAAGAAGAGTACCTTCATGGACAAGGTCAAGGAGTTGCTGCCGGATGGCGGGAACCTGAACCTTTGTCTGACCTGTGGAGCGTGCGCTTCGGGTTGCCCGGCCACCGGCCTGGAGGGGATGGATCCGCGCAAGTTTCTGCGCATGGCGGCCCTGGGCATGGATGAGGAGATCACCACCACACCGTGGGTCTGGATGTGCAGCATGTGCATGCGCTGCGTTTACGTCTGCCCCATGAAGATCGATATTCCCCAGTTGGTGTACAACGCGCGTGCCTCCTGGCCGCGGGAAAACCGGCCCAAGGGGATCCTCGGTTCCTGCGACATGGCCCTGCGCAACGAGAGCTGCTCGGCCATGGGCACCAGCCCCGACGATTTCGTGTTCGTGGTCGAGGACGTGCTGGAGGAATATCGCGCCTCCCAGCCGGAGTTTGCCGAGATGGAGGCGCCCATCGACAAACAGGGGGCCGAATTCTTCCTCAACCAGAACTCACGCGAGCCGGTGACCGAGCCGGACGAGCTGGTGCCGTTGTGGAAGATCCTGCATCTTGTGGGGGCCGACTGGACCTACGGCTCCAAGGGGTGGGGCGGCGAGAACTACTGCATGTTTCTGGCCGACGACGACGCCTGGAAGCACATCACCACCACATCGGCCAGGCAGGCCGACGAGTTGGGATGCAAGGTGTTTCTCAACACCGAATGAGGGCACGTGACCTTCTCAGTCCTGGCAGGACTGAAAAAGTTCAACATTCCCCACAACTTCGTCGTCAAAAACATTTACGAATACTACGCCAAGTGGATCCGCGAAGGCCGCCTCAAGGTCAACAGCGACTGGAACAAGGACCTCAAGATCAAGTTTACGGTCCAGGATCCGTGCCAGATCGTGCGTAAATCCTACGGGGATGCCATTGCCGAAGATCTGCGTTTCGTGGTCAAGTCGGTGGTCGGTGAGGAAAACTTTATCGACATGCACCCCAACCGTTCCAACAACTTCTGCTGCGGCGGCGGTGGAGGGTTCCTCCAGTCCGGGTTCAAGGAACAGCGCCTGGCCTACGGCCAGCTCAAGGACGACCAGATCAAGGCCACCGGGGCGGACTACTGCATCGCCGCGTGCCACAACTGCCACGCCCAGATCCACGAACTGAGCGAGCATTACGAGGGCCATTACGGGGTGGTGCATCTGTGGACCCTGATCTCCCTGTCGCTGGGGATTCTCGGACCCAACGAGCGTGAGTACCTGCGTGACGACCTCAAGGAGGTCAACGTTTTTCATCCGGAGACGGCCATGTAAGGGTCACGCTTTTTTATCGCCTTTTCTTGATAAAAAGGCCCGGTGCCGGATCTGCGGATCCGCACCGGGCCTTTTTGTTTTTCAGGGCGTCAGGCGGATGCCGAACCGCTTCATGCGGTTCCAGACCGTCACACGGGTCACTCCGAGGAGCCGGGCCGCCTCGGTCCGGTTGCCCCCGGTTTGCTGCAAGGCGGTGATGAGCTGTTGGCGCTGGGCTTCGTCACGGCTTGCGCCGGGGCGTGCGTCCGGGTGGTCGGATGGCTTTTGGCCGACGATGTTCGGGGGGAAGTGGTAGCACTCCAGCCTTTCCCCGGGACAGGTGACGAAGGCGTACTCGAAGGCGCTTTTCAACTCGCGTACGTTGCCCGGCCACGGGTAGCGGGTCAGCAGAGCCATGGCATCCGGGCTGATGGCGGGAATCGACTTGCCGATTTTGCACCCGATCCGCCGCATATAGACCTCGGCCAGCAGGGGGATGTCATCGGTGCGTTCGCGCAGCGGCGGGATGGAGATGGGGATCACGTTGATGCGGTAAAACAAGTCCTTGCGCAAGGTGCCGGCGGCCACCAGGGCGCCGAGATCCTTGTTGGTGGCCGAGATGATGCGCACGTCGATGGGAATCGGCCGCTGGTCGCCCACCCGTTCCACCACCTTTTCCTCGAGCACCCGCAGCAGTTTGACCTGGGTCTGCAGGGGCAAGTCGCCGATTTCGTCCAGGAAGATTTCCCCCCCGTCGGCCGCCTCGAAGCGTCCCGGCCGATCGCGGAAGGCTCCGGTAAAGGCCCCCTTGACATGGCCGAAGAGCTCGCTTTCGAGCAGTGACTCGTTTAAGGCGGCGCAGTTGACCTTGACAAGGGGCTTGTCGCGGCGGGGGCCGGCATCGTGGATTCCCTGGGCCACCAGCTCCTTGCCGGTGCCGCTTTCGCCCAGGATGATCACCGGCGCATCGGAAAGCGCGGCGTTGCGCACCAGCTCGAAGACCCGGCAGATGGCCGGCGAGGCGCCGACGATGCCGCTGAATCCGTCCTCCTGCTCAAGCTCCTGGCGAAAGGTCTCGATCTGGTGTTCCCGGTGCACCAGCTCGGTGACATCGGTGAGGGTCTCCACCGCCCCGATGACCTTGCGGGTCGGTCCGAGGAAAAGGGCGGCGTTCTTGAGCACGTGCACCGGGCGCCCGTCCTTGCGCGTCAGGGTGCAGCGGTTGGCAGCGACGCGTCCGGTGCGAAAGAGGTTGCACCAGGCCGGGTCCCGGGGATTGCGCACCGCTTCGCAGATGTCGCAGCGCAGCAGATGGCAGGTCTGACCGATGGCCTCGGCACGGCTGTAGCCGGTGATCGTCTCGAAGGCGCGGTTGACCGAAACGATCCGGCCGCGGCGGTCCACGATCATCACCCCGTCACGGATGGTGTCGACGACGGTCTTCCAGTGAAAGTCGAGATCTTCTTCCTGCATAGTTTTCACCGCTAAAATTTAACGAACGTTAAGATGCCTTTAACACGTTTAACACGACGGTGAAAGCCCCGGCGGCAGGCAACTCCCTATTTTAATAGAATCTAAAAGTGCCCGGTGGCCGCCGGCTGCAAAGATCGCGGCCGTGGCACCGATATTGCTCCTTGCAGGGCATGATCTCCCGGGGCCGGGCCTTCCCGGCCCGGAACCTAACCGAACCGGTTTAGGCCGATGGGCAACCGGTCTGCGAATTCAAGGAGCATGGACATGGAAAAAACGGACGTATTGATTGTCGGCGGGTCGGCTGCCGGCCTCATGGCGGGCATGACCGTCAAACGGCGCCACCCGCAAAAAACGATCACCATCATACGCAAGGCGAGCAAGACCCCGGTACCCTGCGGGATCCCCTACATCTACGGAATCCTCAAGCAGGTCGATAAGAACATCATCCCGGACGAGAACTTTCTCAAGCAGGGGATCCGCCTGAACACCACGGGGGTGGAGGCCATCGACCGCGGGCAAAAGACCGCCGAACTGGCCGACGGGACCCGCATCGCCTATGACAAGCTGATCCTGGCCACCGGTTCGCGGCCGGCCATGCCGCCGGTTCCGGGCATCGAGACCGGCAACGTTTTCGGCATCAGGAAGGAGCCGGAATATCTCGAGACGATCCTCGCGACCTTGAAACGCTCGCGCCGGGTGGTGGTGATCGGCGGAGGATTCATCGGAGTGGAGATGGCCGAGCAGATCGCACGCATGGCGGCGGACAACGGCGGGGCCGATGACACCCGGGTCACCCTGATCGAGATGTTGCCCAACTGCCTGATGCTCGCCTGTGAGCAGGAATTTTGCGCCGACGCGGAAAACGAACTGCGCCGGTTGAGGGTCGAGGTGGTCACCGGCGCCAGGGTCGAGGCCATCGAGGGCAACGGAAAGGTGACCGGCGTGCGTCTGGCCGGCGGTCAAACGATCCCGGCCGATGCCGTGGTGGTCGGCATCGGTGTTGTGCCCAACATCGAGCTGGCCCAGCAGATCGGCCTGCCCGCCGATGTAAAAGACGGGATCGCCGTCGATGTTCATATGGGCACTGAAGATCCGGACATCTTCGCCGCCGGCGACTGCGCCGCCAAGTTTTCCTTTTTCACCGGCGATCCGGCACCGATCCGCCTCGCCTCGGTGGCCTGCAGCGAAGGGATGATCGCAGCGAGCAACCTCTGGGCCCCGGTGCGCAAGACCATGGGGGCCGTGGGGGCCTTCGGCACCGCCGTGGGCAACTGCTGCATCGGCGCGGCGGGACTGAGCAGCCGGGCCGCCGAAGCCCTGGCCATCCCCTTCGTGGCCGGAGAGGCGGCCGCTCCCAACCGCCACCCGGGGGGCCTGCCCGGATGCGTGGGCGACATGAAGGCCAAGCTCCTCTTCCATCAAGAGACCGGCTGCATCATCGGCGGGCACGTGCGCGGCGGGGAGTCCACCGCCGACATGGTCAACATTCTGGCCGCTGCCATCCAGGGGAAGCTTACGGCCGAGACCCTGGCCACCATGCAGTACGCCACCCACCCCCTGCTGACCGCCTCACCCCTGGTCTACCAGGTGATGCTGGCCGCGGAAAACGCCGCCGCCAAACTCAACGGTGCGCAAAAATCCTGATCCAGTCATCCTGTGGACAACAAGGTATCGGTCCGCTGAAAGAAAAACCGCCCGCCGAAGCCCCATGGGGACTGCGGCGGGCGGTTCGATTTTTTGGTGCGCCGGGCTGCTTCAGGCCGCCTTGGAAAGCTTTACGGCACAGACCTTGAACTCGGGGATGCCCGAGATCGGGTCGAGTTCGGCGTTGGTCAGCCGGTTGGCCGCGGCCTGGGCGTAGTGGAAGGGCAAAAAGACCGTACCCGCAGTGGCCTTGTCCGAGATCTGCACCACCACCTCGATGCTGCCGCGCCGCGAACTGATCCTGGCGCGGTCGCCGTGAGCCAGGCCGTGGGCCTCGGCATCGGCCGGGGCCAGTTCCACGAAGCACTCCGGGGCCCGTTCGTTGAGCCCGTCGGTTTTCATGGTCATGGTGCCGGTGTGATACTGGTAGAGGACCCGCCCGGTGGTCAGGTAGATGGGGTATTCGGCGTCGGCCATCTCTGCCGGAGGTACGTATTCGATGGCGAAAAAGATCCCCTTGCCGTGGGTGAACTTCTCTTTGTGCAACACCGGGGTGCCCGGATGTTCAGCGGTCGGGCAGGGCCAGGGGATCCCCTCTTTTTCCAGGCGTGCGTAGCAGAGCCCGCCGTAGGACGGCGTTACCTGCGCCAGTTCGTCGAAAATGGCCTCCGGGTTGGGGTAGTTCATGGGGTAGCCCATGCGGGCGGCGATTTGGCAGACGATCCACCAGTCGTCGCGGGCCTCTCCCGGCGGGTCCACCGCCTTGCGCACCCTCTGAACGCGCCTTTCGGTGTTGGAAAAGGTGCCGTCCTTTTCGGCAAAGCAGGCCGAGGGGAGGACCACGTCGGCCAGCCGGGCCGTCTCGGTGAGAAAGATGTCCTGGACGACGAGAAAATCCAGGTGCTTGAAGCAGTGCTCGACATGGTTGAGATCGGCGTCGGAAACCAGCGGGTTTTCACCGACGATGTACAGCGCCTTGAGCCGGCCCTCGCCGGCCTCGGGGATCATCTGGGTGACCTTGAGTCCGGGTTTGTCCGGCAGACCGGTAACGTTCCAGGCCTTTTCCATTTTTTCCCGGGCCGCCGGGTCGATGACTTTCTGGTACCCGCTGAACACATCGGGAAGGCCGCCGAAGTCGCAGGCCCCCTGGACGTTGTTCTGGCCGCGCAAGGGGTTGACCCCGCCGCCCTCGACACCCATGTTGCCGCAAAGCATGGCCAGGGCCGCCAGGCTCTTGACGTTGTCCGTGCCGGTGGTGTGCTGGGTGATGCCCATGCAGTAGAGGATGCTGGCCGGGCGCCCCGAGGCGTAGAGGCGGGCGGCGGCCGTCAGCTGTTCGGCCGGGATTCCGGTGATGCTTTCGACGAATTCCGGGGTGTATTTTTCCACCAGGCGTTGGAGTTCCTCGAAGCCTACAGTGCGCGTGGTGACGAAATCGCGGTCGTAGAGGCCTTCCTTGATGATGACGTGCATCATCCCGTTGATCCAGGCCACATCCGTGCCCAGGTTCTGGCGCAGGTAGCTGTCTGCGAAACCGGCGATCTTGGTGCGCCGCGGATCGACCACGATCAGTTTAGCCCCTCGGCGGGTCACGGCCCGCTTGACGAAGGTCGAGATTACCGGGTGGTTCTCGGTGGTGTTGGAACCGGTGATCAGAATCACATCGGCCTTTTCGATGCAGGCGATGGAGTTGGTCATCGCGCCGCTGCCGAAAGTGGCGGCCAGACCGGCCACCGTGGAGCTGTGTCAGAGACGGGCGCAGTGATCGATATTATTCGTCTTGAGCACCGCCCGGGTGAACTTGTTCAGCAGGTAGTTCTCTTCGTTGGTGATGCGCGCCGAGGAAAGCACCCCGATGCTGTCGGCACCGTGCCGGTCGCGGATTTCTCCCAGGCGCCGGGATACCCGCTCCAGGGCCTCGTCCCAGGTGGCCTCGCGCAGCTGGTCGTTGTCGCGCACCAGGGGCGTCTTTAGGCGTTCGGGGGCCTGGATGAAATTGAAGCCGAAGCGCCCCTTGACGCAGAGGCTGCCGTGGTTGGGGGCCACGTCGGCCCCGGTGACCTTGACCACCCGGCCTTCGGCCACGTGCAGGTCGAGCTGGCAGCCCACCCCGCAGTAGCTGCATGTGGTGCGCACCCGGGTGGTCTGCCAGGGCCGCACCTGGTAGCGCGTCTCCTTTTCCACCAGGGCGCCCACCGGGCAGGCCTGGACGCATTCGCCGCAAAAGACGCAGTCGCTGTCTTTCAAGGGCCGGTCTTCGGCGGCCACGATCTTGCTCCTGGCCCCCTGATAGCCGAAACGGATGGCGTTGTTGACCTGGACCTCGTTGCACGCCTGGACGCAGCGGCCGCAGTGGATGCAGCGTGAAAAGTCGCGCACGATGAACGGATTGACCGTCTCCATGGGATAGACGGTTTGCGCCGCGGGCAGGTCCCTGGCGGTTACCTGGTAGCGGAAGGCCAGATCCTGGAGCCGGCAGTCGCCCCAGACCGGGCAGAGTTCCGCAGCTTGGTCTTCGCTTTGGACCCGCAGTTGAAAAGTGCTCCAATCCCGGTCGTCGGCGTCGCGGATGGTGCAGTTGTGGTTGCCCGAGGCGAGCATCAGCTCGAGGATCTGGCGCCGGGCCGCCACCACCTTGGGCGACTCGGTGCGCACCGTCATGCCGGGTGCCGCCGGGGTGGCGCAGGAGGCCATCAGTGCCTCGGCCCCCTCCACTTCGACGACGCAGATCCTGCAGGCCCCGGTGGGGGTGGTCCCTTTGAGGTGGCAGAGGGTGGGGATGTCGATGCTGTTGCGCCGGGCGACCTCCAGGATGGTTTCGCCTGTCTCGAAGGTCAGTTGGTTGCCATTGACGGTAATCGTATTTTGCTGAGCTTCGCCCATCGACAAATCTCCTTCAAACCGTTTCGGTTGTTTGGTGCTTGGGGGGGGGTGTGCGATCGAGAATGCCAAACTCTTATAGAATGCCACAGGGTTTGTCAATTCTGCATCAACGCCCAGGCGCCAGCCCCGCAGCCGGAACCGATCATGTCGGCGATCCAGTCCCAGAGAGCGGCGGTGCGCGCCGGCACAAAGGCCTGGTGGATTTCGTCGCTGATCCCGTAAAGCGATGCCAGAATGACGGCCGCCGCGGCGATGGCCGCCGACGGCCGGCCCTGCAGGGGCCAGGCGGCCAGGGCCCGGCACCAGAGTACCGCCAGCAGGCCGTAGGCCAGGGCATGCAGCAATTTGTCCGATCCGGGCAAGGAAGGCGTCCCTGCAACCGAGGACAGGGAACTCAAAAAGAAGATGGCGGCCAGATAAAGGCCCACCGCGGCCCAGCGCTGAAAGACGTATGGCCGGCTCATGACCGGGTCAGGCGGCCTTGAAAAGATCTGGATCGGTGCTGCGGCGCCGGATTAGATCAAGCACTTGCCGGGTGAAGGTCTCCAGGTCGATCCCCTGGCGCACGGTGCCGTCCAGGGTGCGCACCGAGACGGTGCCGTCGTTTTGTTCCCGCTGGCCCAGGGTGAGAATCAGCGGCACGTAGGCCAGTTGGGCTTCGCGCACCTTGCGGTTGAGGCTTTCGGTGCGGCTGTCGACCTCGGTGCGCATGCCGGCGGCCGCCAGCCGGTCGCGGACCGTCTCGGCAAAGGGGACCAGACTGTCGTTGATCGGCAGCAAGATCGCCTGGACCGGTGCCAGCCAGAGGGGAAAGCGGCCTGCGAAATGCTCGATGAGAATCCCCAAAAAGCGTTCGATGCTGCCGTAGATCACCCGGTGGATCATGATGGGCCGGTGCCGCTCGTTGTCGCTGCCGATGTAGGCCAGATCGAAGCGCTCGGGCAGCGACATGTCCAGCTGGATGGTGCCGCACTGCCAGGTGCGTTTGAGGGCGTCCTGGATATGCACGTCGATCTTGGGGCCGTAAAAGGCGCCGTCGCCGGGGTTGACCTTGTAATCGTGGCCGTAGGCCTTGAGGGCGTTTTCCAAACCACCGGTGGCCTGCTCCCACTGGGCGTCGCTGCCGATGGACTTTTCCGGGCGGGTGGACAGTTCGAGGTGAAAACCGAGGCCAAAGGTCGAGTAGATCCGTTCCACGAGCTGCAGGACCCCCAGGATTTCATCTTGGATCTGTTCGGGGGTCATGAAGATATGGGCGTCGTCCTGGTGAAAGGCGCGCACCCGGAACAGACCCGAAAGCACCCCGCTCATTTCGTGGCGGTGGACCAGCCCGATCTCGGCCTGGCGCAGCGGCAGATCCTTGTACGAGTGGGGCCTGGAGCGGTAAAGGAGCATGCCGCCGGGGCAGTTCATCGGTTTGATGGCGTAGTCTTCCTCGTCCACCACCGACGTGTACATGTTTTCCCGGTAGTTTTCCCAGTGGCCGCTGCGCTCCCACAGAACCCGGCGCAGCATGATGGGGGTTTTGGTCTCCACGTAGCCCGCGGCCCGATGCTCCTCGCGCCAGTAGTCGAGCAGGGTGTTCCAGAGCGCCATCCCCTTGGCGTGGAAAAAAGGCATTCCCGGCGCTTCGTCGTGGAAGCTGAACAGGTCCATGGCCAGCCCGATCTTGCGATGGTTGCGGCGTTTGGCCTCCTCGATGAAGTTCAGGTGGGCCTTGAGCTCCTTTTTGTCGAAAAAAGCCGTGCCGTAGATCCGCTGGAGCTGCTGGCGGGTCTGGTCGGCACGCCAGTAGGCCCCCGAGACCTTCATCAGCTTGAAGGCGCGCACGAAACCGGTGTGGGGGATGTGCGGGCCGCGGCACAGATCGGTGAATCCGTCCTGCTCGTAAAAGGAGATGGTGCCATCGGGCAGATCGGTGATCATTTCGAGCTTGTAGGGTTCGTTGCGGTAAAACTCCAGGGCTTCGGCCTTGGATACTTCCCGGCGCCGGATGGGCAGCTTGGCGTTGACGATGCGGCGCATCTCGTCTTCGATGCGGCCGAAATCCTCTTCGCTGATGGGCGTCATGTCGATATCGTAGTAAAAGCCGTCTTCCACCGTCGGTCCGATGGTCAGCTTGGCTTCGGGATAGAGGCGCAAGATGGCCTGGGCCATGACATGGGCCGCCGAATGGCGCATGATCTCCAGGGCCTCGGGGTCGCGGGTGGTAATGAGGCGGATGCGGCTATCGGCTGAAACGGGGGTGTACAGATCGACCAGGTGCCCGTCGCGCTCCATGGCCACCGCGTTGCGTGCCAGCCCCTCGGAGATGCTCAAGGCCACGTCGTAGCCTGTGGGCGGGTTTTCAAAGCGCTTTATGTCGCCGTTGGGAAGTGTTATGCTGATCATTGTGAATACCTGCTCGGATGGGCGTTTGGCCGTTGGTTTTGATAACCGCGGACATTTTCGGCGGTTCACTTGCCGCCGTTGGTTTACACGAAAGTCCCGGGCGGCCCGGAAAGCAAATAGACCCTAACCCTTAGGAGAATCGTCACGGACGGTCAAGCAAAAATCGTGTCGGCGCCGGGGCGTCCCGGCCATGTTTCCCCTTCAGCGCCTGCCCCGGCAAGCGGCGCAGCCGGCTGGCGCCTGATCGTCGAGCCCGCGGATCTGGCCGCGCTTGCCGAGAGCCTGGCCGACGAGCCCTTTGTGGCCGTGGACCTCGAGGCCGACTCGATGTACCATTTCCGCGAAAAGGTCTGCCTGGTGCAGATAGCCG
Source organism: Desulfobacterales bacterium (assembly GCA_963668645.2). Lineage (GTDB taxonomy): Bacteria > Desulfobacterota > Desulfobacteria > Desulfobacterales > UBA2174 > UBA2174. Next base: position 488 of record CAXXWC010000006.1, on the reverse strand, counting down.
CCGGTGCGGGCAGTTTCATCATCGACACCCTGGCCGTGGCGGATCTTGCTCCTTTGCATCCGATCTTCCAGTCCCCGCGGATCCGCAAGGTTTTTCACGGCGCCGATTATGATGTGCGCTCGTTTTACCGCGATTACGCCATTAGCATCGAAAACCTTTTCGATACCCAGATCGCCGCCGCTTTCCTCGGCCTGGCCGAAACCAGCCTGGAATCGTTGGTGCGCCGTTATTTCGGGGTCCAGCTCGACAAGCAGTTCCAGAAAAAAGACTGGTCCCTGCGTCCGCTGCCGGCAGAAATGCTCACCTATGCGGCCCGGGACGTCCTTTATCTCATTGAGCTGGCCGCAAGGCTGCGCACAGAGTTGGCCGAAAAGGGGCGCCTGGCCTGGGTCGAGGAAGAGTGTGCCCTACTCAGCCGGGTCCGGCCGGCCGAGGCGGACGACAGCCCGCTTTTTTTGCGCTTCAAGGGGGCCGGCCGGCTGGACCGG
>CAXXWC010000005.1:0-5858 GCA_963668645.2 Desulfobacterales bacterium | reverse complement strand
CAAGGTTCCCATCGATCTGGGCCACAGCCGGATCGACATGCTTTCCCTTTCCGGCCACAAGCTGCACGGCCCCAAGGGGATCGGGGTTCTCTACGTGCGGCGCCAGACGCCGTTTGCGCCCTTTCTGCTCGGCGGTCACCAGGAGCGCGGGCGGCGCGCCGGCACCGAGAACAGCGCCTCCATCGTGGGACTGGGCCAGGCGGCCGAGTTTGTGGCCCAACACATGGACGAGGAAAACACCCGGGTACGGACCCTGCGCGACCGGCTGGAGGCCGGGCTGCTCGACCGGATCCCCGATGCCTTTGTCAACGGGGACCCCGACAACCGGCTGCCCAACACCACCAGTGTCGGTTTCGACGCCGTGGAGGGCGAGGCGATCCTGCTGTTGATGGACCAGTACGGGATTTGCGCTTCGTCCGGCTCGGCCTGTACCAGCGGGTCGCTCGAACCGAGCCACGTGCTGCGGGCCATGAACGTGCCCTTTACCCGGGCCCACGGCTCGATCCGCTTCAGCCTGAGCGTCTACAACACGGATGCGGATATCGATCTGGTGCTGGAAAAGCTGCCGCCGATCATCGACCGGTTGCGGCAGATGTCGCCTTTCTGGAAGGGGCCGTCGCGGCTTTCCTGCCCGGCGACGTGAAAGCGGGGGCGGGAATAGGGATAGGGACCTCGCTGCGTTCGGCAGACCCTCTTACCGACTGCCGGCGTGCGAGGTCATCATCGGGTGGCCTCGTAGCCTTTGGCTTCAAAAATACCCCACGTGTAATCCGAGTCTTCATCCCCGACGATAATTTCGAATCCGAAGGGGATGGTCGTCAGGGGCGGGATCTGCACCTTGCACGAATATAGACGCGGAAACACCTCCCCGCCTTTTGTCGTCTTCACGTAGACGGCGATCTCGGTAATGAAGATGTTGCTGTTTCCGTTGTAGAAATTTCCGGCATAGGTGCTGCCGTCCTGCAGACCCGCCTCACCCGAGATTCTCATGATCTGGGAGCTTGATAAGCGCTTGTTCCCGGTTCCCGTTTCCGCCGCGACGGGCGTGGCTGACAGCAAGATGGCTGATAGGAAGATGGCCGCGAGGTGGTTGGTAATCGTTTTCCGCAAGGGAGGCAGATTCGGGAGAACAGGGCAGCCGGGCTGCCCTGTTCTCCTTTTTGGAAAGGGGAATGGGGTTGTACTACTGGAGCGGTTTGAGTTCCACGCGACGGTTATTGGCGCGGCCTTCACGGGTCTTGTTGCTGTCCATGGGATGGGATTCACCGTAGCCTTCGGCCGTCATGCGTGAAGCATCGATTCCCTTGCCTTCCAGGTAGTTGAGCACGGTCTGGGCGCGGCGTTTGGAAAGCCCCAGGTTGTACTCTTCCGTGCCGATGGAGCAGGTGTGTCCCTGGATCTCAACCCTGATTTCCGGGTTGTCGCGCAGGGCGTCATAGATCCCGTCCAGGATCGGATAGGAGCTGGGCATCAAGGTCGCCTTGTCGAACTCGAATTTGATGTCTCTGAACACCCAGGACGCCTTCTTGACCGGCTTTTCAACCTTAGGTGCAGGCGCCGCAGGTGGGGGCGGCGGGGGCGGTGCGGGCAGCAGAAGGACGGTCTCGACGAAATCGGCCATTTTGGCACCCGAATCCAGATCCTGTGCGCTGACGGCAGCACCGCATCCGGTGACCTTGCTCAGGGCTTCCAGTAAAGAGCGGCCGGCCGAATCATCCCCGACGAGCACGGTGTAGATGCACAGCCGGTCGCCGTATTTGGCTTTCAAGCCGTCGGCAGACGCCAGGGGGGCCTTGCCCATATCCTTGCCGTCGCTGACCACCACCATGGCAATCTTGCCCTGGGCCTTGGCAAGGTCATCGATGAGGGCGTTCAAGCTTTTTTCCATTGGACTGGGACCGCCGGCCGGGGCGACCTTGCCCAATGCCGCGGCCAGATCCGCGCGTGAATAATCGCTCGGCCCGTAGGCCAACATCGTGCTTTGGGTCGACAGTTTCGGTTCGTGCCCGAAGGTGCGCAATTCGGCCTTGATCGGCAGGTCGGGCATGGTCTCGTTGAAATTGGCGATCACCGCTTTGGCGATGGCGAATTTCTCACGCATATCGTAGGCGTCCCCCATTGAGGAGGACGCGTCCAGCAAGAAGACCAGGTTGTCGGCCTTGGGCAGCCACTTTTGGGAATCCATCGTTTGGGTTTGGTAAGGCTCAACTTTGAGCAGTGGCTTCGAGGCGCATCCTGCGAACATCAGCGCGATGGCCAAGATAACCGCTATCCCTATTGCTTTTTTAGCGTTCATGCGGTTTCCCTTTCATTAGAGGTACAAGTCCTTTCTGCATCAAGAAGACGCTATCCGTCCGCCTGGATCTGAAAGTTGATCAGGCCCGTTTGGCCGCCACCTGATCGCGCAACCAGACGATCCACGCGTCGAAGCCTTCTCCGGTTTTGGCCGATACTTGAAATACAGGCATCTCTGGATGGATCTGGGCGATGTTTGCCAACGCTAGGCCAAGATCATAATCCAAATAGGGCAGGAGGTCAATCTTGTTGAGCAGGGCCGCGTCGCATTCACGGAACATCAGCGGATATTTGATCGGCTTGTCCTCGCCTTCGGTGGTCGAAAGGATCACGACGCGCCGATCTTCGCCGATGTCGAATTCGGCCGGGCAGACCAGGTTGCCCACGTTTTCCACGATCAGCAGGTCCAACGCGTCCAGGGGCAGTTCGGCGGCGGCCCTTTCGATGACGTGCGCCGCCAGGTGGCAGGCGCCACCGAACTCGTCGGTGTTGATCTGGACCACCGGGGCCCCGGACACCGACAACTGATCGGCGTCGTATGTCGAACAGATGTCGCCCACGATCACGGCGCAGCGCAGCTCAGGCATCAAAGCCGCCAGGGTGCGGATCAGGGAAGTGGTTTTGCCCGATCCGGGGGAACTCATCACGTTGAGTACGAAGATCCCTTTGGCGGCAAAGAGCTGGCGGTTGGCCTGGGCCATGCGGTCGTTGGCGTCCAGGACCCGGCGTACAACTTTGATTTGGCGCGATCCGGTGCCGCCAGCGGCTTGATCGTGATCGTGATGATGATGATCGTGATCATGGGGATGGTGATGGGGCCGGCCATGGTCGTGATGGCGGCGGCTGGGGTTTCGCAGAAGATGGAAGGGCATGTCAGGTGTCCAGTTCTTGGAGTTCGATGGATTGAATATCCAGCTCCCGACCCGAAACGATCTCAATGGCGGTGCCTTTACAACCCGGGCAGCGGAAGACCGGTTCGTCTACCGTCCAGCGGTGATCGCACGTCTTGCAGCGTGCCCGCACCGGAATTTCCTCGATATGCAGCTCGGCACCGTCCAGGGGGGTGTCGCGGCGGGCCACCTCGAAGCAAAAACGCAGGCTTTCGGGTACAACAGCCGACATTTTGCCGACGGCCAGATTGACCCGTTCGACCCGGGCCCCGGCCATTTCGGCCGGGATCGAGGCGCTAGCGATATCGATGATCTCAAGGGCCAGACCCATTTCGTGCATGGGGAGCCTTTTCGCTGTGGGCTGTTTGATTCTCCCGGACCTGTCGGACCTGCCAGACCGGTCCGACGAGTCCGGCCGGTCTGGCAGGATGCCCAAAAATAAAGCGATTTCAGCCTCGGCCAAAAACCGTTGCGCACATTTCGCCCAGGGTCCCGAGATCCTCGCAGACCTGAATCCCGCTGGCTCGCATGGCCTCGATTTTGCCCTGGGCCGTACCGCTGCCGCCGCTGACGATGGCCCCGGCGTGGCCCATGCGCCGGCCCGGGGGCGCCGTCAGGCCGGCGATGAAACCCACCACTGGTTTGTTCCCCTTGGTTGCGATCCAATCGGCGGCTTCTTCCTCGGCCGATCCGCCGATTTCGCCGACCATGACGATGCCGCGGGTATCTGGATCGTTTTCAAAGGCTTCCAGGCAGTCGATGAAGTTGGTGCCGTTGACCGGATCACCGCCGATGCCGATGCAGGTGGTTTGTCCGATCCCCTGGCGGGTCAACTGGTGGACCACCTCATAGGTCAGGGTGCCCGAGCGCGAGACCACTCCGATGGGCCCGCCCGGCTTGTGGATCGCACCGGGCATGATGCCGACCTTGCAGGCGCCCGGCGTGATGATCCCCGGGCAGTTGGGGCCGATGAGGCGCACCGGTTTGCCCCGCAGGAAGTTTTTGACGCGCATCATGTCCATCACCGGGATCCCCTCGGTGATCGCCACGATGAGCGGGACCCCTGCGTCGGCCGACTCCAGGATGGCTTCGGCGGCAAACGGCGGCGGTACGAAGATCAGGCTGCAATCGGCGCCGGTTTTGGCCACGGCTTGCCGCACGGTGTCGAAGACCGGCACCTCATCCATCTGTTGTCCGCCCTTGCCCGGGGTGACCCCGGCCACCACCCGGGTGCCATAGGCGATGCACTGGCGGGCGTGAAACTGGCCCTCGCGGCCGGTGATCCCCTGGACCAGGACGCGGGTGTCTGCGTTGACGAAGATGCTCATGGGAAAATTCCTCTATGCATGTCGAATGCGTTAAAATGACCATGATGCGCATCGTTGTAAAGGTGGGGCGAGCGCACCGGGGTTTGAATCCCGGTCATTTCAGTCATTCCGAACTTGGTCAGTTTACGATGCCGGCCACCTTGGCCGCTGCGTCCTTCAGGTCCACCGCTCCGGTCAGGTTCAGGCCGGATTCGGCCAGGATGCGGCGGCCCTCTTCGACATTGGTCCCCTCCATGCGCACCACCACCGGCACGGTGATGTTGGTTTTTTTGGCCGCCTCCACCACGCCCTGGGCCAGAATGTCGCAGCGCAGAATCCCACCGAAGATGTTGATCAAAATGCCCTTGACGTTGGGGTCGGACAGGATGATGCGAAATCCGTTTTCCACCATTTCGGCACTGGCGCCCCCGCCCACGTCGAGAAAGTTGGCCGGGGCCGCGCCGGCCCGTTTGATGATATCCATGGTGGCCATGGCCAGTCCGGCTCCGTTGACCATGTTGCCCACGTTGCCGTCCAGCTTGATGTAGTTCAGGTGGTGGGTCGAGGCTTGCACCTCAAGCGGATCTTCCTCGTCCAGGTCCCGGTAGGCCAGAACATCCGGGTGGCGGTAAAGGGCGTTGTCGTCGAAATTGATCTTGGCATCCAGGGCCAGGACCCGATCGTCGGCCGTGATCACCAGGGGGTTGATCTCCACCAGGGAGCAGTCCAGGTCGACGAAGAGTTTGAACAGATTGGTCAGCAGCTTGGAAAAGGGTTTCATCACGGCCGCAGGCAGGTTGAGGCCGTAACCGACTTCCCGCAGGTGGTAGCTCTTCAAACCGGCCAGGGGGTCGACCCAGACCTTGACGATTTTTTCCGGGGTTTCGGCGGCCACCTTCTCGATGTCCATGCCGCCCGCCTCGCTGGCCATGATCAGATACCGGGCACTGGCGCGGTCCGGCAGGAGGCTCAGGTAGAGTTCCTTGGCGATGTCGAGCCCCTGTTCGACCAGGACCTTCTTGACCAGCCGGCCTTCGGGGCCTGTCTGATGGGTCACCAGGGTCATGCCCAGGATTTGCCCGGCTGTCGCCATGACGTCATCGGCGCTGCGGGCCAGCTTGACCCCGCCGCCCTTTCCCCGGCCTCCGGCGTGGATCTGGGCTTTGACCACCACCGGGTAGGTCCCCAGGGCTTCGGCCGCGGCAACGGCCTCTTCCACCGAAAAGGCCGCCCGTCCCTGGGGGATGGGTACGTCGTAGCGACCGAAGAGTTCCTTGGCCTGGTATTCGTGAATTTTCATTTGTTTCGGCTCCTTGAAAACACTCCTAAAATGCGAGTGAACGAAAGCGGCTAAAGTCGCGGCGGA
>CAXXWC010000004.1:0-2942 GCA_963668645.2 Desulfobacterales bacterium | reverse complement strand
AGAGATATAATCCGCAAAACGACATCGCTCCCAAGGCCGGAACGACCTCAATGGGTATCTCCGGCACGGGGCCATCGCAGCGCCTGCCACCCCGGGTCAACGCCGGCAGCCTCAAAATGCGCTTCGGAATCCTCAAAAAATTTCTGGCGGCCTTTTTGCTGCTTTCCCTGCTGCCTTTGTTGGGTTTGAGCTACTATGCACGCCATAAGGTGGTGGAAGTCGGTCAGACCGCCGTCGCCAGCAGCCGCCAGGCCCTGACGCAAAACGCCATGTCCCTGCTCGAAGCCCGGGCCCGGGCCATTGCCCAGCAGGTGGAGCTTTTTTCTGCTGGGGGTGGCCGACGATCTTAAATCCCTGGCCATGCTCCCCCCCGACGCGGATCGCTACCGCCGCTTTCATCAAGTCCACCAGCGCCATATCTGGATCCGCGTCGGCAGCCCGCAGCGGCCCGAGAAATCCGTCCCCTGATTCCGCTCTACCGGGAAGTGGCCTGGGCCGATGCGGACGGCATCGAAAGGATCCGGGTCACCGACGGTCGGGTTCAAACCGTGCCGCGGGGTGGTCTCGTCTCCCTTTACCAGCGACTTCGGCGAGGAGGACTACTTCCGGTGCGCGCGGGAGCTTTCACCGGGCGAATTCTACGTCTCGCGTCTCACCGGGCGCCATGTGCGCCCCGAAGAGCAGTTGCGCGGCGCCCAGAGCGTCGAAACCGCCATCGGCGGCGGCGAATACCGGGGCATCGTCCGTTTCGCCATTTCCGTCTATCAGGACAACCGCTTTGCAGGCGTGGCCTCTGTGGCTCTGGATCACCGGCATCTGATGGAACACACCCAGCATGTCCTGCCCATCGGTTCGGCCGAGGTGGTCTTTCCGAGCTATACCAGCGGCAACTATGCTTTTTTGTTCGACGACCAGGGCTGGATCATCACCCATCCAAAATTCTGGGATATCCGCGGCTACGACCCGGATACCGGGGTGTTGATCGATCCGAAGTCGCCGCAATACAATGAAGAAAGCCTCAAGGCCGGCCTGGCTCCGTTCAACCTGCTGCATGTGCCCTTTATCCACACCAACTACCGTTTTATCGCCCTGGAGGTTCTCGACGGCCGCGCCGGCGTGACCCGCACCAGCAGTGTGGGCGGGGTCGCCCGGGTTATGGCTTTTGCCCCCATCCACTTTCCCCACGGCGAATATGCCGCGCGCGGCTTTTTCGGCGGGGTAACCCTGGGCGCGCAGACCGACACGTTTCAAAAAGCGGTGGACGAAACCGCCACAACCATCAACGGCGCCATCGGCCGCACGGTGAAGAGTTTCGCCTTCATTATTCTGGCCGCCGGCCTGGTAGTGGGAATGATCGCCGTTATCCTGGCTCGCAGCTTTACCCGGCCCATCCGGTTGCTGGCTCAAAAAGTCAGGGAAGTGCATCAGGGGCAATACGATTTTTCGGTCGATATCCGCAGCGGCGACGAACTGGAGCTGCTGGGCCGCAACTTCGAGGAAATGGGCCATGAACTGGAAAAGCACCGGCGCCACCTGGTGGCCTCGGTAAACGAATTGAAAGCCTCCAAGGAAGAGATCGAAAGGCATACCCACCGGCTCGAAGACCAGCTCGACATTCTCAAGACGATTCATGCCCTGGGCCATCAGCTCAGCATCAATTTCGACCGGGACCGGATTTTGGATGCGGTGGTGACCGGTTGCGTCGGAGGCTTGGGATTCGCCCGGGCCATCATCTATCTCTTCGATCCGGACAGCCGTACGCTGGGCTGCGCCCAAACCCATGGATTCAGCCCCGAATTGGCCGCCCGGGCCGAATCGATCCGCTACCATGTGGACCGCCACGACTGTCTTGCGGTGCGCGTCTTCAACAGCGCAGAGCCGCTGCTGATTCGAGACGTGGACAAAGACGCATCCCTTTCCGCCCTGGACCGCCGGATCGCTTCGGAAAGCGCCGCGGTCTCTTTGGCATTCGCACCGATCCGCGCCGCCGCGCGCACCATCGGGGTGCTCGGGGCCGACTACGGCGCCGCTGCACGCCGGATCAGCGACGAGGCCATGGCATCCTTGAACATCGTGGCCAACGACGCGGCCCTGGCCCTGGAGCGGGCCCGCCTGATGGAAGACGTGGTCAAGGAACGCGATTTTATTGAATCGATCTTCGCCAACATGCTCAGTGGACTGCTGGTGGTCGATACGACCGGACGCATCCACTCGGTCAACCGCAAAGCCGAACAGTTTCTGGGCGCCGCATCGTCCCAGCTTGCCGGCCGGACCCTGGAGGAGGTGCTCCAGTCCTACCCCCAGCTTCTCGACCTGTTTCGCAAGGCCATAACAGGCGATGAGGTCACCTCGAGCCAGGTCGAGATTCAAACCGCCAAGGGCGCCGAGGCCTTCCTGGAGGTCGCCTCGGCCTGCATCCGCAGTCCGGGCAAGGCCGGCAGCCATCTGGTGCTGCTTATTTTCCGGGATGTGACCCCCCGCAAGCGGATGGAGGCCCACCTGCGCCGCTCCGATCGGCTTGTATCCCTCGGCACCCTGGCGGCCGGCATCGCCCACGAGATCCGCAACCCGCTGACCGGCATCAGTCTCCTGCTCGACGACCTGCACGACCGCATGGCCAACCGCACCGATGAACGGCTCCTGATGCAAAGCGCACTGGAGGAGATCGAAAAACTTGAAAAAATCATCACCGAACTTCTTGAATTTGCGTCCAATCCGTCTTCACGGCGGGTAACCCGGGACCTGCACAAGGTCCTGGACCATACCCTTTTCCTGGTCCACAAGCAGTCGACCCAGCAGGGTGTCCGTCTGGTGCGCGACACCCCCCAGGGGCTGCCCCCCCTGCGCCTGGATCCTGAAAAGATCAAACAGGCGATTCTCAACATCCTGCTCAACGCCCTCAACGTGCTGCCCGCAGGCGGTGAAATCCGCATCACCACCCG
>CAXXWC010000003.1:0-487500 GCA_963668645.2 Desulfobacterales bacterium | reverse complement strand
ACCGGATTTACGGGCGCATGAAAAGGGACCGTGAGGCGCTGGCCCAAGCGGTGGAGCGCCTTGAAGGGGCCAACCGGCAGCTGCGCCAAGCTCAGCAGGAGGTGCTGCAGGCCGAAAAGCTGGCCGCGGTCGGGCGGCTGTCCGCCGGGTTGGCCCACGAGATTGGCAATCCGCTCGGGATCGTCGGCGGCTATCTGGAAATATTGCAGCAAGACAGTCTCGATACAACCGAGCGCCGCGATATCGGCCGCCGCGCGGCGGCCGAAGTCGAGCGCATCGGTCGGATCCTGCGTCAACTTCTCGATTTGGCACGGCCGGTAGACCAGGACGGGGAAACCACCCAAGTCCATGAACTGATTCGCGAGACGGTCCAGATTTTCGCCTATCAACCGCTGACTTCCGGTATTGCCCTGGCCAGTGTTTTAGACGCTTCTGAAGACCGTGTCTGCGGCCACGCCGATCGTTTGCGTCAGGTCTTTCTCAATTTGATGATCAATGCGGCGGACGCCATCCGCGCCCGCGGTGAAAATTTTCAAGGGCAATTGACCATCCGTACCCAAAACCACTCGCAGCAGATTCGCATCTGTTTCGAGGACAACGGTACAGGGATCGAAGTAAAACATCTGAAGGAGATTTTCGACCCGTTTTTCACCACCAAGGAACCCGGGCAGGGGACCGGACTCGGATTGGCGGTCAGTTACATGATCGTCGAGGCCCTGGGCGGAAAGATGTCCGTACACAGTCAGATAGAGATCGGCACCCGGATGCAGATCGATTTGCCTCTGGGCTGATACGGAATTTTGGGCCAACGAGCGCAAGGATAGGAAAGCCATATGGACAGCAAGCGGATGCTGATCGTTGATGACGAAGACAACATGCGCCACATGCTGTCGCTGCTTCTTGGCAAGTCCGGCTATGCGGTGGACACCGCCGTCGACGGCCGGGATGCACTGGCCAAGACCGCCCGGATGAATTACGACGTGGTCCTGTGCGACATCAAGATGCCGGGCATGGACGGGATGGCTTTTTTAGAGGCTGCCGGGGACCTCACTGAACGGACCACGGTGATCATGATGTCCGCCTTCGGCACGGTGGATACCGCGCTGGAGGCCATGAAGCGGGGGGCCTATGATTACATCGCCAAGCCTTTTAAGACCGACGAGGTTTACCTGACCCTTAAAAAGGCCGAGGAGCGCGAACGGCTTCGGGCCGAAAATCGGCGTTTGAAACAGACCATCCTTGAGATCGAAGGGGAGTACCGTTACGGACGCCTGGTGGCGGGAAGCAAGGCCATGCAGGCGGTCTTCGATCTGGCCGAAAAGGCCGCACGTTACGATACGACTGTTTTGATCTGCGGCCAGAGCGGTACCGGCAAGGAGTTGATCGCACAGGCCATCCATCATACCGGAGTCCGCGGCAGAGGACCGCTGGTGGCGATCAACTGCGGCGGGATTCCCGAAAATCTGCTCGAAAGCGAGTTGTTCGGCTATCGCAAAGGGGCCTTTACCGGTGCGGAACGCCACAAAACCGGTCTGTTCCAGGAGGCGGCCGGCGGCACGCTCTTTCTCGACGAAATCGGCGAGTTGCCGTTGAATTTGCAGGTCAAACTGCTACGGGTATTGCAGGAGGGCGAGGTGCGTCCGGTGGGCGCCTTGCAGCCGGAACGGATCGATGTGAGGATCTTGACCGCTACGGCCAAGAATCTTGAGCAGGAAGTCCAGGCCGGCCGATTCCGCCAGGATCTTTTTTTTCGCCTCAACGTGCTGCAGATTCATCTCCCTTCCCTGAAAGAACGGATCTCGGACGTTCCGCTCTTATGCCGGCATTTTATCCATCGCTTCAACCAGCGCCTCGGTCGCCGGATTAACGGAATTGCCCCTGATGCCATGAAGATCCTGCTCAATCACGGCTGGCCCGGCAACGTGCGGGAGCTGGAAAATGTCATCGAGCGCGCCATGGTGCTGACACAGGGACCTGAATTGACCATTGCGGATCTGCCTGCCGAAATGCATCCGGCAACATGCTGGCCAACTGTGCGGGAGGATGAAGGCCGGGGGGAATTTTCCCTCAAAAAGGCCAGGCAGCACCTGGAGCGGGAGATGATCATGCGCGCGTTGACCGCCACTGCCGGCAATCGGACCCGGGCCGCGCGCCTGCTGGAAATCAGCCACCCCTCTTTGCTGAGCAAGATGAAATTGTACCGGATCGAGATGTAGAGGGGGCGGGGCAGGGGGCTTTCGGTCGGATCCGCTGGATCAGGCCGCGCGCCGGCAGGCAACACTGAAAAGGGAGACTGCCATGGACGGCGATGCCACGATCCGCCAGCACGTGAGTGCGCTTTACGGCCCTGAACGGGCCGATATCCTTTGTGCTGAGATCAGCGCCTTGATCGCAGGCATGCCGAAATCCGGCGCTGCGGGGCGCTACCGTTTCACAGCGGCCGATACGGTGCTGATCACCTATGGCAACAGCCTCCAGTGCCCCGGTCAACCGCCTTTGGGCACCCTGGCCGAATTCGCCGCCCGGCGTCTGGCGGCGGTTTTCAATACCATCCATATCCTGCCGTTTTCCCCCTTTTCTTCCGATGACGGTTTTTCGGTGACCGATTACGCCCGGGTCGATCCGGCCCTGGGAGGCTGGGATGATGTAGCCGTGCTGGGCCGTGGTTTCCGGCTGATGTTCGATCTGGTGCTCAACCATGTCTCGGCGCAAAGCGACTGGGTGAGGCGCTACCTGGGCAATGATGCCGCCTATGCGGACCTGGCCATCGCCGTTGACCCGCAAACGGACCTTTCGGCGGTGGTGCGACCGCGCGACCTGCCGCTGCTGACCGCCTTCGATCGCAGCGACGGCCATACGGTCCATCTCTGGACGACCTTCAGTGCCGATCAAGTCGATCTGAACTGGGCCAATCCGGATGTCATGCTGCGCATGGTCGCCTTGATGCTCGATTACGTTCAATGCGGCGCCGCCATTTTAAGGCTCGATGCGGTGGCTTACCTGTGGAAGATTCCGGGAACCGCGTGTATCCATCTTCCCGAAACCCATCGGCTCGTCAAGCTGCTGCGGGCCATTTTGGATCGGGCCGCTCCCCAGGTCGTTCTTCTGACCGAAACCAATGTGCCCCACGCGGAGAACATCAGTTACTTTGGCGACGGTGGCAACGAGGCCCAGCTGGTCTACAACTTCACCCTGCCGCCGCTGTTGCTCCACACCCTGGCCGGGGCCGACGCCAGCGCGCTGTCCCGGTGGGCCGCCGGGCTTAAAGCCCCTGGCCCCGAAGCGACCTATCTTAATTTTACCGCCTCTCACGATGGAATCGGCGTGCGACCGCTGGAAGGGGTCCTGCCCGATGCAGCCTGTGCACGGCTCGTTGATCGGACCCGGGCCAATCAGGGGAAGGTATCGATGAGGGATCTAGCGGGCGGGAAACGGGTGCCCTATGAGTTGAATGTGACCTACATCGACGCGTTGCGCCAGCCGGGCATGCCACATGATCCGCTGCTGGCGGATCGCTTTCTGGCCAGCCAGAGCATCCAGTACGCCTTGCCTGGGGTGCCGGCTACCTACCTGCCCAGTCTTCTCGGTGCGCGCAACTGGTTGGCAGGGGTGCGGCAAACCGGCCGGGCGCGCTCCATCAATCGGGAAACCTTTCAAATTTCGTCGCTGGCCAAAGCCCTGGATGATCCGTCCGATTTTCGATCTGCGATTTTTCACCGCTACTGCCGGTTGATCCGCATCCGGCGCTGCCAGCCCGCCTTTGCCCCCCGGGCTGCCTGTCAGGTTCTGGACCTTGGGCCGTCGGTTTTCGGTATACGCCGGCATTCGGCCGACCAGACCCTTTGGGCCGTGACCAATGTCGGCCCTGTATCCTGCCAGGTGGCCCTGCCCATGGCCGCCAGTCCCCTGACAGACCTTCTCGATGGTACCTGCTGGCCGGCCCGGGGCATCCCGTTGGGGCCGTATCAGTACCGTTGGCTGACGGCTTCCGATTGCCCAGGGTCCGAAGGCCACCATCGAGACGGCTGTTAACGTCGGGTCTCAGCCCGGATAGGTCCCATGGGCGTAAATGTAGTCAAAGTAGTAGCTGCGATAATCGTGGGGTTCGGCTGCGGCCAGGGCTGGGTAGATGGCGTTGATGGTCTCCATCCACAGTCCTTTGGCGTATTGGTAAAGGACTTCTTTGAATACGTCCTGCGGGGTCATCAGTTCCGGGTGGTCAGCCACGAAGGAGGCCGCCCCTTCAATGATCAGGCGGATGGCGCGGATGTATTCCGAGTCGTCCTGATTCCCATCGACAAAATGCGCGTGAAGGTGTTGGATGATGACGCGGACCGTCCCCTCGATGGCATCGATATAGTTCACCGACTCGTCCTTTGCTCTGCCGGAGGCAACAATGCCTCAAGTGTGGGATCCGGTCTTAAAGGGGTGCAATGGCGCGGGCGTACGGCAAAAGCGGCGACTGTTTCTCCAAGGTTGGAGCCGACGGGCGGAATCGAACCGCCTACCTGCTGATTACGAATCAGCTGCTCTACCGAATGAGCTACGTCGGCCCAAGGGTGATGGGCTTGTAGCACAAGGATTTACGACGGGTCAAGTCGAAATCGGGGACTTGCAGGCAAAAGGAATGGCGGGCCGCAGGCCATGTCTGCGAGGGGTCAACCCAGCCGGTTGCGCAGCCGGCTGGCAGCGCCCAGGTCCATGTCTTCCAGGGCCATTTCGATCGCCATTTCAATCAGCGCCGATTTGTTGGCGATCCGGACACCGGAAAGCTTGAGTTCGTAGAACCTGCGTTCGAACCGATCGAGCAAATCCGTCGAGATGTAAAAGCCGACCTTGCGTTTGGGGGGCAGACGGTTGGGGCCCCGGGCAGCGGGGCCGGTGGCGGTGGTCATGGGGTCCACCGGCGAGTCCTCGAACAGATCGGACCTGGGATCTTCTTTACTGCGTGCCATTAGCGTCGATTCTCCGGGCAAGTTGTTGATAGTCCAAGGCCCCACGGGCCTGGTGCGCGTACTCGAAAATTGTTTTACCAAAGGCCGGTGCTTCGCACAATCGGACATTGTAGTGCACAGGATCGCAGATCTGACGCTGAAACAGGCGGCGCAGCTGGCGCAGGATCGATTCGCTCTGGCGAATGCGCCGATCGTAAAGAGTCGGCAGGATGTAGCGCAGCTGCAACCTTGTGTTGAGCTTCTGGGCCGATAGCAGATAGCCGAAAAAGGTTTTCAGGCCTTCCACCGCAGGTGCCTGCAAGGCCACGGGACAGAGCACTTCCTCGGCGGCCATGAGGATGTTGACGCTGAGTACATCCCAGCCCGGTGCGCAGTCGAAAAGCAGGTAGTCGAGCACCCCGCTTTTCGGTACCAGGGCTTTGGCGAGCAAGGTCTGGCGCAGTTCGCGGGGCTGTTCGCCAAGCCAATTTTTCAATTCCACCAGCTTGATGCCACCAGCCAGCAGCCAGAGATTTTCTCGGGCGCTGGTGACCACCTCGCTCTTGGGTATCCGCTGCCCCCCCTCGTCGTATCCAGTGACAAATTCGTAAAGCCCGTGGCATGGATCGAGCCCGAGAAACTTGGCGCTCTGGCCCTGGGTATCGCAATCGATCAGCAGGACCCGGCGTCCCAACCGTGCCAAGGCGTGTGCCAGATTAACGGCCGTCGTGGTCTTGCCGACACCGCCTTTGGCCATGGCGATGGCAATCTTACGCATGAAGTATATCCAATCCTGCGGTCTCCCTGATGTATTTCCCGGGCGGCGATGAGCCGCCCAAACAGTGTGGCGTTTGTATCACTCCGGACCAAACCGGGCAAGGGCTGGCGACCCGGTTGCGCTGTGGCCGGTCAAAAGCCCTGCAAGGGGGCATCTTTACTTGGCGCTGTTTCGATGGTAAGGGGCGGACGGTCTTTGGAATATGGCCGGCGGCGGCCTGGTTGGCAGTTTCGCCTTCACGGCCCCAATGGGCCTGTAATAAAATTTGTGAGATGCGATTTGAAATCCGCTACATTTGATGACCTGCAAGCGGCTCTGCAGCAGGATACGATCCAAGCCACCGGACTGACCGCTTCGTCCTTGGCTTACACCGTGGCCCGCCTGCACCGCAACACGGCCAGGCCGGTGGTGGTGGTCTTGCCGTCCAGTGAAAACGCGGCCAGCTTCGAGACCGATCTGCGATTCTTCTTGCCGCCTGAGGCCGCGCTGCTCGAATTTCCGGCCTACAATCTGCTGCCCTACAAACGGTTGGCCTACCACGGGGAAACTGCCGCCAGCCGGATCCGCACCCTTTACCGGCTCATCGCGGATCAGGAGCCTGGCGTGACGGTGGTGCCGGTGATGGCCCTGATGCAGCGGATGGTTCCCAAGGCGGCCCTAGTCGATTATCTGGATCTGGTCTTGCCCGCAGAGAACCTGGATACGGAGCGGTTCATCTCACGGCTCCTGGCCGGTGGATACACGCGCACCGTGATCACCGAGGAGCCGGGCGATTTTTCGGTGCGCGGTGGCATTATCGACGTTTTTTCACCGATTTTCGACGAACCGGTGCGCATCGAGATGTTCGGTGATGTCGTCGAGGAACTGCGGTTCTTTTCCCCCGAGACCCAGCGCAAGACAGGGATATGCACCGAGGCGGTGATCCTGCCGGCCCGGGAGGCGATCCTCGATGAGAGCCGTTTGCCTCGGGTCGTCTCACGGGTAAGGGCGCGGGCCGCGCAACTTGGGCTCAAACCTTCGCTGGTCCGCGAGCTCAGTGAACGCCTTCGCCGGGAAGGGGTCCTGCCCGGGGCCGAGAGCCTGATCGGTCTGATGTACGAACAGCTCGACTGCCTGTTCGACTACGTTCACCCCGATACGCTGTGGGTGCTTTGGGATGTGCCGAATTTGAAAAGCGCCGTCCAAGGGGTATGGCGGCAGACGGCCCGTTCTTACATCAGTGCGCGCCGCGATGGCCGCCTTTGCGTATCACCGGCCGCGCTGCAGATGCGATGGAAAGAGCTGGAAACTCGTTTGAAAGCCCACCAATCATTGCACTGCCACCCGTTTGCGACGGGTGCGGAAGCTGCCGAGGCACCGCACCGGCCCCTTGCCGAATCCGGATGGCAGCATTTTCAAGTCACCGACAACGGGGCGCTGAAACTGGCCCTGGCGACGGTTTCCGAGCCCCACCAGCGGCTGATGCCGCTCGTCGAACACCTGCAAGAAGCCGCCCGAGGGCCTGGGGCCACTTTCTTGTTGTGCCGGACCCGTGCCCAGGTCGATCGGCTCGATATGCTGCTGGAACCCTACGCATTGGACCTGCGCCGCCTGGATCGCTTTTCATACCGGCAAAGGAAGGACCGCGGCCTGTTTATCTGCCTGGGGCAGTTGTCCGCCGGGTTTTCCTGGGTTGCGGAGGGCCTCGGCCTGATAACCGAAGACGAGATTTTCGGGGAAAAGCAGCGCCGGCGGTCCAGGGGGCGGCGTCGCAGCGTCGGTGAACTGCTCGGGCTGCAGGACTTGCACCAGGGGGATCTGGTGGTGCACGTGGATCACGGAATCGGGCGTTACGAAGGGCTGACCAAGCTGCGCCTGGAAGGGCATACCAACGACTACCTGCTGATCGTTTACCGTGACGGTGACCGGCTTTATCTGCCCATCGACCGCATGGAGACGATTCAAAAGTACATGGGCGTCGATGGCATCGCGCCGGTGCTGGACAAGATGGGCGGCCGCAGCTGGGAAAAGGTCAAGGCCAAGGTGCGCCGCTCGGTGGAACGGATTGCCGGCGAGCTGCTCGATCTATACGCCGCCAGGCGCGTCATCCAAGGGCAGGTCTATGATCCGCCCGACAGCGATTATCGCAGTTTTGAGGCCGGTTTTGCCTATGAGGAGACCGAAGATCAGCTCAAGGCCATCGACGAGGTCCTGGCCGATATGCAGTCGTCGACCCCCATGGACCGGTTGGTATGCGGGGATGTGGGGTACGGCAAAACTGAAGTGGCCCTGCGCGCTTCCTTCGTGGCGGTCAACGCCGGCCGGCAGGTCGCCATGCTGGTACCCACCACGGTGCTGGCCGAGCAGCATTACGAGACGTTCCAGCGGCGTTTTGCCCGCCAGCCGGTCCAAGTGGCCTGCCTGAGTCGCTTCCGCCCGCCGCGGATCCAGCGCCAAATCCTTGCCGACTTGCAGGACGGCCGGCTCGACATCGTCATCGGTACCCATCGGCTGTTGCAAAAGGACGTGGTTTTCAAAGACCTCGGCCTGGTGATCCTGGACGAGGAGCAGCGGTTCGGCGTGCGCCACAAAGAGCGGCTCAAGCAACTGCGCCAGAACGTCGACGTCCTGGCGTTGACCGCCACACCCATCCCCCGTACCTTGCATCTGTCGTTGATGGGCATCCGGGACATTTCGGTGATCTCCACCCCGCCCGAACAGCGGCGTTCCATCGTGACCTACGTCTGTGAGTTCGACGAAACCCTCATCGCCGAAGCCATTCGCAAGGAGCTTGGCCGGGGCGGACAGATTTTTTTCGTCCACAACAACGTCGGCAACATCGACCGCATGGCCGGGCGCATCAAGGCCATGGTTCCGGAGGTGCGTCTTGACGTGGCCCACGGCCAGATGGATGCTGCCGCTCTGGAAACCGTCATGATGCGTTTCGTCTCCCATGAGATTGACCTTCTCGTGTGTACCACCATCATCGAATCGGGACTGGACATCCCGGCGGCCAACACCCTGCTGATCAATCGCGCCGACCGTTTCGGTCTATCCCAGATTTACCAGCTCAGAGGTCGGGTAGGTCGCTCGGACGTTCAGGCTTATGCCTACCTGATCATCCCGCCGGACAGTCTGCTCACCGCCGATGCCCAGAAGCGGCTCAAGGTGTTGATGGAGCACAGCGATTTGGGCGCCGGTTTCCAAATCGCCATGAACGATCTGCGGATCCGGGGCGGCGGAACGATTCTCGGTGCATCCCAAAGCGGCCATATCGCAGCGGTGGGCTACGACCTGTTTCTCGATTTGATGGAACAGGCCATGGACGAACTGAAGGGGGAAGTGCGCGTCGAGCGGCTGGTTCCCGAAATCAATGTACCCCTGACAGCCTTCTTGCCAGAAACCTACCTGCCGGACATCGATCAGCGGCTGATGACCTATCGGCGCTTGTCGCGCGTGCGTAGCCTGAAGGAGATCAACGACATTAAGGCCGAGTTGACCGATCGCTTCGGTTCTTTGCCCGAAGAGGGGAAACACCTGCTGGCCAAAATCATGCTCAAGGTCCTTGCCGAGCAGGCCGGGGTGCGCCGCCTCGATCTGGCCGGCCGGCAGCTGCAGCTGGCTTTTTCAGAAACGCACCAAAAGAATCCCGCGGCCCTGGTGCGCATGATTCAGCAGGCGCCGGAGCGCTTTGTTCTGAGCCCGGACCAGGTGCTGCGGGTCACCCTTGACCGCGGGGATGGGCTCGGTCCCATTGTCGAAACCAAAAACCTGTTGCATGAAATTGGCCTACGTGTTAATAGCTGAAATTTCAGTGTGTTGTGTGAAACCGGACTTTTAAACCGCCCTTTATGGGGCACGATCGATGGCGGGGCCTGACCGATGAACATTAAATGCTAAAGTGGTCTTGGTCCACCCCGTCGCGGATCGAACAGGTGGTCTGATGGCGATTTTTAAAAAATTTGGCTGTTTGCCGCGCTCCCTGGTCAGACGGATGGCAATGGCGCTGCTGGTGGTACTGGCCTCTCCGGCCGGCGCCGTTGAACTGGTGGATCGGGTGGTGGCCGTCGTCAACGACGATGTGATTCTACTCAGCGAATTGGAAGTTGCCATCAAGCCTTACGTTGAACGCCTCGCAAATTCCGGTTATGCACCGGAAAAAGAACACGAACTAAAATTCAAAATTCGCCAGGAGATCCTCTCCCAGCTCATCGATCGGATGCTCACCGACCAGGAGGTGCGGCGATTGGGGCTGACCGTCGAACCGGCCGAGGTCGATAACGCCATCGAGAGGGTCAAGCAGGCCAATTTTTTCACCGACGAGATGCTGCGCGAAGCGATGGCCAGCCAGGGATCCACCCTGGCTGAATATCGGGAGAACGTCCGCCAGCAGATCCTGCGATCCAAGCTGGTCAATCGCGAGATAAAGGCTCGCACCGTGATTACGGCTGAAGATGCCAAGGATTACTATGAAAGCCATCCGGCAGAGTTCGGCGATCAGCGGCGCTATCATCTGCGCAACATCCTGCTGTCTTCCGACACCCAGGATCTGGCCGCCCGGCAGGCGCAAATTCTGGATGCCCTGGCCGGAGGGACGCCGTTTGCAGACGTCGCCAAGCGTTACAGCCAGGCCGCCCAGGCCGCCAATGGCGGCGACCTGGGACAGTTTCCCCTGGATCGGCTCTCTCCTCAAATTCGAACCGCCATCCAGCCCCTGGCCGAAGGGCAGTATACCGATTGGCTCAATACCGAGCAGGGGGCTCAGCTTTTTTACCTTGACAAGATCGTCCGGGCTGGGGGGAAAAGCTTCGAAGAGGTGAAGGCTCAAATCGAAGACACGCTTTACCGGCAGTTTGTCGATGACAAATTCCGCTCGTGGCTCGATGGCTTGCGCCAGCGCTCCTATATCCGTACCATCCTATAAATCGTCGTAACATGTCCACCGACCCGATTCAAACCAGTTTTGGCCAATACCTGCGCGCCGCACGTCTCGAAAAGGGGATCTCTTTGGAGGCCGTGGCCTCGGCGACCTGTGTCAGCCTTGAGGTCTTGCACCACATCGAGGATGAGAACACCGCCAAGTTGCCGGCTGATGTTTTTGTCAAAGGCTTTTTGAGGGCTTATGCCGCAGAAGTCGGCGCCGATGGCGATCTCGCCGTGACATCCTATCTGGCTCGCCGCACGCCGGCCGGTCGCACGCCGGGGGCTGACCGCACCCCTTGCAAGACAGCGCCGGCCCCGAGCAACCGGCGGTTTTGGCTCCGACTCGTTGCGGCCTTCTCCGGGCTCGCCCTTATTATCGGCGTTTCGCTGGTGATCTTCGCCCCCCCGCCGGCACCCGTGAACCAGGTGCCCGCTCAACCGGGAAAGCAAGCCGCCGCGAGCCGGGCACCGCATACACCCGGTCGCACCGATGCGGACCGATTGCAGGGAGGGGAGCCGACAGCTGCCGCCGAAGATCCTTCCACGGTGCAACCATCTGCTTCGGCGCCGGCAGCTGCAGATAAGCCTTACCGGCTTGAGATCCGGGCTAACGAAAATACCTGGGTGAAAGTGATCATAGACGATCAGCCGCCCCGGCAAATGCCCCTCAAGGTGGACCAGCGGGTGCAAGTAGAAGCGCGCCACGGATTTAACCTGCTCATCGGCAATGCGGCGGGTGTTCACCTGAGCTTGAACGGTAAAGGGGTGCCCGTACCCGGCCGTGGGGGCCAGGTCGTGACGCTCAAACTGCCGTGATGTGAACCGATCGGTGCAAATGGCGGCAGGCAACCGGAGCACGGCGGGGGCCCCAGGAAACACCGGCGTTGGCCACTGTGCCGGCAGCAGCACGGATGACAGATCATGACCGGCCATAACGCGTTTACGACAGCGGCGATTCTCCTCAAGCGCATTGCCTATGGCGACGGCGATCTGATCCTCAAGGTGATCACGCCGGCCCAGGGGAAGCTTGCCCTGATGGCCAAGGCGGCCCAAAAAAGCCGGCGCCGGTTCGGTGGGGTGCTGGACCTGTTCGCCGTTTTGGGGCTCTGTTGTCACAACGGCCGGCGGGGGAACCTGCCGATTCTGTCCGAGGCGAGCCTGCACGAGCCGTTTGACCGGATACGCCACGATGTGGTCAAGACCGCATACGCCAGCTATTGGGCCGAACTCATTCATCTGTGGGGCGAAGAGGGGCAACCGCAGCCGGAGGTCTATCGCCTCTTTTACGAGTCGCTTTCGGCCCTGGACAAAGATCGGCTGACTCCCCGGACGCTTTCCCTGCTGTTCCAGCTGCGTTTCATGCACTTGGCCGGACTGGGGCCGCAGCTTGGCACGTGCATCGATTGCGGCCGGGATTTGAGTGCGATGAAGCCGGCCGGAATGGGGTTTGATCCGGCCCGCGGGGCGCTGGTCTGCGCGGGCTGCGGCGCCACCGGTCGGATCCGGGTCAGCCTGGGGACGATCAAACAGCTGATTTGGATTGCCGATGGAGATCTGGACAAAGCCCGGCGGATGCGTTTTTCGGCCAACGCCCTGAATGAAGGGGAGATTTTGTTGGAAACCTTTGTCCCGTTTCATTTGGGCCGTGAACCGCGCAGCCTTCAGGTTCTGCGGCAACTGCGTGCGGCGGCTCCCGCTGCGCCAACCGGGGAAGATCCGCCATGACCACCGACTGGTCAGGACTGCTCGCCGCCCACACGGTCACGGCCTCGGCGCCTTGCCGGATCGATCTTGGCGGCACACTGGATATTGCCACGATCGGTATGCCGTTGGGCCATCTGGCGCCCTGTACGTTCAACCTCGCGTTGGATTTGCGTACCCGGGTGAAATTGACCGCCTATCGGCCCGGAAGGGTGAGGGTCGCTTCGCGCGGATTCGAGCCGGCCGCTTTTGTTCTCGATGAGGCACCCTTCGATCATCCCTTGGGATTGATGTTTGCCATCGCCGCCTATTTCAGGGCCGAAGGGGTGGCCATCGAAATCGACTCGCAGTCTCCTCCCCGCAGCGCCTTGGGGGGCAGTTCGGTGGCTGCCGTGGCCCTGGTGGGGGCTTTTTCCAGGCTTGTATCCCTTGGCGGTGCGGGCAAGCCCCTTGACCGGCTGGGATGCGCACTCTTGGCGCAACGGATTGAAGCGGCCGTGGCCGGCGTGCCCTGCGGTCTTCAGGACCAGTTGGCCGCCGCTTACGGCGGTGTCAACGGCTGGTACTGGGACTATGGACGGGCGGGTTCGCCGTTTCGCCGCAGGCGGCTCAATCGTCCCCACGCGCAGCGGGATCCGGCCTGCGGCCTGCTGGTGGCCTATGCCGGCCGGCCCCATCACTCCAGTGACGTGAACGGGCAGTGGGTGCGCGGATTTCTCAAGGGCCGCCATCGCCGGGATTGGCGCCGGATTGTCGCTCTGACCCATGATTTCATCGAAGCTTGGAGCCGCCAGGATTGGCCCGGGGCCGTTGCCGCGATGAACACCGAGACCGATTTGCGCCGCCGGATGACGCCCCAGGTCCTCGATTCGGGAGGCCGATTGCTGGTGGAGGCCGCCATCGCCGCCGGTTGCGGCGCCCGTTTCGCCGGAGCCGGCGGTGGGGGGTGCATCTGGGCCCTGGGGGAGCAGACAGCCATTGCAGGGCTGCGGGAAAAATGGCAAGATACGCTGGCAACGGTTTCCGGCGGAATTCTGCTGCCGATTGGGGTCGATTCTCGGGGATTGCAGGTTTCTGTGGTCTCTTCTGATTTGCCTTAATCCCTTTTCAGGTTCAAAGCGGTGCCATCGTTTGGCCCAATGCAAACGATGGCTGACCGAAGTATGACGGTCTCAATACTCGGTATCAAGAGTGGTGAGCGTAAACTGCGCGCGGACCGGTTCCGCCTACATCGCTAAAGAGGTATTCGAAGATGAATTTCCAAGACGTGATTCTCTCGCTGCAAAATTTTTGGGCCCGCAAGGGATGTGTCCTGGTCCAGCCTTATGACATGGAGGTCGGGGCCGGCACCTTCCATCCCACGACCCTGTTGCGGGCCCTGGGACCCGAGCCCTGGCAGGTGGCCTACGTTCAGCCGTCACGAAGACCCACCGACGGCCGCTACGGAGAAAATCCCAATCGCTTGCAGCACTATTATCAATATCAGGTGATCCTCAAGCCCTCGCCTTGTGATGTCCAGTCGCTTTATCTACAGAGCCTCAGGGTGTTGGGAATCGATCCTCTGGAGCATGACATCCGTTTTGTCGAGGACGACTGGGAATCGCCGACCCTGGGGGCCTCCGGGCTTGGATGGGAGGTCTGGCTCGACGGCATGGAGATCACCCAGTTCACCTACTTCCAATTGGCCGGCAGCATCGAACTGGATCCCATTCCGGTGGAAATCACTTACGGGTTGGAGCGGATCGCCATGTACCTGCAGCGCGTGGACAACGTCTATGACCTGAGCTGGAACGATCGCGTCAACTACGGTCATGTCCACCATCAGCAGGAAGTCGAACAGTCGACGTATAATTTCGAACGCGCCAACGTGTCCATGTTGCTGGATATGTTCGAAAAATACGAAACCGAGGCCAAAGCCCAGATCGAGACCGGGCTGGTCCTGCCGGCCTACGAATATGCCCTCAAGTGCTCCCATACCTTCAACCTGCTCGACGCGCGCAGCGCCATCTCGGTGACCGAACGGACCGGTTATATCGGCCGCATCCGTAATCTGGCCCGGGTCTGCGCCGAAACCTATCTGCAGCAGCGCGAAGCCATGGGATTTCCCCTGCTTGGCAAAAAGGCCGCCTGATACCGATTCGACGTCAGCGGCTGTAAATAGAACCCGACGGCCCTGGCGCCGGATGACCGTAGCATAAGATCAGAGGTGGGAATGGACAGTTTGTTGATCGAGATTGGAACCGAAGAAATCCCGGCAGGTTATATCGCCCCTGCGCTGGCAGCCCTCAGTAACCGGCTTTTGGCCTGTCTGGACGAGGCGCGCATCGGCCATGGCGCGGCATGCACCTATGGCACCCCCCGCCGTTTGGCGGTCCTGGTCGAGGCGGTGGCCCCCAAACAGGCCGCCGTGACCACCGAGGTGGTGGGGCCGCCGGCCCGGGTGGCCTATGACGATGACGGCCATCCGACCCTGGCGGCCCACAAGTTCGCCGAGAAGGCCGGTGTCAGAGTCGGTGCCCTGGCGGTGCGCCAGACCGAGCGAGGAAATTATCTGGTGGCCCGCAAGACGGAACGCGGCCGTGCCACCCGGACCTTGCTCCAGAAGATGCTGCCCGAGGTGATCCTGGCCATCCCTTTTCCCAAAACCATGCGCTGGGCGGCCCTCAAGATCACCTTTGCCCGTCCCATCCATCGTATCGTGGCCCTGCTGGGGGACCGGGTGATCCCCTTTCGCCTGGGCAACGTCAAGAGCGGGCGCAGCACGGTCGGTCATTTCATCATGCAGCCCCAGAAGATCGTTCTGGCCGATCCGGATCGATACGCAGACCGGTTGCTTCAGGCCAAGGTCGTGGCCGAGATAGACACCCGTCGCGAGCGCGTCCGCCAGGAGGCCGATGCCGCGGCACGGACCGCCGGCGGGCGTATCCTTCCGGATCCGGACCTGCTCGAGACGGTCACCAACCTGGTCGAATGGCCCGTGGCCACTGCGGGCTCCTTCGATGCGGATTTTCTTTCTTTGCCGCGCCAGATCCTGATCACGGCGATGCGCGAGCATCAAAAATACTTCGCCGTGGTGGACCAGGGCGGAAACCTGCTGCCGGCCTTCGTGGCGATCAACAATACCCAGGTCAAGGATCCGGCGCTTGTGGCCAGCGGGCACCAGAGGGTGCTCAGAGCCCGGCTCAAGGACGCCCAGTTTTTTTACAACGGCGATTTGACCGTAAGCGCCGAAACGCGCCTGGAAAAGCTCAAGGGCGTTCTGTTTCAGGCCGAGCTGGGCTCGATGTACGCCAAGACCGAACGCATCGGGGCCCTGGCGGGCCGCATCCGTGCAGCGCTGGGCGGCGACAGCCGGCAGGTGGAAGCCGTGCAGCGGGCCGCGCGGATCTGCAAGACCGATCTGGTCAGCCAGGTGGTCTACGAGTTTCCCAATCTGCAGGGGATCATGGGAAGGGTCTACGCCTCGGCCGCCGGTGAGGCGCCCGAAGTGGCGGCAGCCGTCGAGGACCATTACCGGCCGGTGCACGCCGGTGCACCGCTGCCCGAAACCGAGGCCGGGGCCGTACTGGCGATTGCCGACAAGCTGGATACGATCTGCGGATGCTTCTGTGTGGGACTCATCCCCACCGGTGGAGCCGATCCTTACGCCCTGAGGCGCCAGGCCATCGGACTGATCCAGATTATGCTGCGGCGCCAGATGCCTCTTTCCCTCCAGACGCTAATCCAAGATGCCGTCTCGCGCTTCGAAGCGGTTCGGCGGCTGCCGGCCGAGGAGGTGACCGCGCAGGTGGGCCGGTTCCTGCAGCAGCGGATGGAATATCTGCTCGGCGAAGAAGGCTACAGCCGCGAGGTGGTCGCTGCGGTGCTGGGGATTTCCGCCGACCGGGTGCCGGATGTCTGGAAGCGGGCCGCGGCCCTGGCAGAGCTCAAGACCATGGCCGACTTCGAGCCCATCGCCATCGCGTTCAAACGGGTGGTCAACATCATCCGCAAGGCCGATCCCGAGGAAGGCAACCTCCTGGATCCGGGCCGTTTCAGCGCACCTTGTGAGAGCGCCCTGCACGAGACCCTGGCCGCGGTCACCGCCGGGGTGGAACAACACCTCGAGGGCGGCGATTATGCTGCGGCCCTGCGGGCAACCGCCTCCTTAAGAGCTCCGGTGGATGCCTTCTTCGAGGGGGTGCTGGTGATGGACGAGGACCCCCGCGTAAGGGCCAATCGGCTTGCACTGCTGCGCAAAGTGGCGGCGCTTTTCGACCGTTTCGCCGATTTTTCCAGACTGTCGGCTTGAAAACGTCTCCAGAGATCTCAAAATTCGGAGTATGACGATATGCCTTACGATCCCAACAAAGACAAAACCATCAAACAGTGGCACTCGGAGGAAACGGGGTTGGTCGTCTCCATCAATCAGTACGATGGGGGAGAAGCCAAGCTGCAGATTGGCCCGCGCATCCTCAAACGCAAGGATGGATCGGATCGCGCACCGGTCAAAGCCGGGCGCCTGACGGTGGAAGACGTCTTGTGGCTTTACGACACGATCGATGAAATCAAGGATGAATTGACCGACCTGGCCGGACCGAACTGAACAAGAACGGGGAAGGCTTGCCGTGATCGAAGCTCCCATTGTCCGGCCCGTGCGTCGTCGCAACAGCCCGGCCCTCGGCCCCCTGGCGATGATGGCCAGCAATGGCCAGGATCTTGCCGGGGTTTGCAAGGAATGGGCTCCCCAGGGGGGATTGGCCCAGCGTGGACTTTTAAACAGCAAGATTTTCCATTCACCCCGTATCCCGGCAGGGCCCAGCGCCACGGGGCCGATCATCGGCGCACCTTACGCCGTCATGATTCTGGAAACCCTGGTCGCCTGGGGGGCGCGGCGCATCGTCTACTTCGGCTGGTGCGGCGCCTTGAGTGAGACTCTCGATATCGGGGACCTGTTGCTGCCCACCGAGGCGATTGTCGACGAGGGGACCTCGCCGGCTTATGGTTTGAACCCCGGCCAGAGCGGCAGACCCCATGGCCCCTGGCAGGATTTTGTGGGGTCGGCGGTGGGCACCCCGGATATTCCGATGCACCGCGGGGCAATCTGGAGCACCGATGCGGTGTTTCGCGAAACGCCGTCGCGGGTGGCCCATTTTACTGCCCGAGGGGCACTGGCCGTGGAAATGGAAGTATCGGCCCTCTATGCAGCGGCCGAGTTTTTACAGGTCCAGATGGCCGTGGTCCTGGTAGTATCCGACAGTTTGGCTTCTGGAAGCTGGCACCCCGGATTCAGCGCACCGCGTTTTGTTCAGACCCGACAACGCCTCTGCCGCCGGATCGGCCGCCTGCTGCAAGATCCTTCTTTGCCAGCGGACTCCTGATCCGGTGGATCACAACCGCGCCTCAGGCTGCACGGCCGGAGAGGCCGGCCCGGGGGCAGGAGGTCTTGCATTGTGCCCTCTTCGGTTCGGATCTTCGCTTTGATTTTTGGGTTGCTGTGGGGAGGAATGATACCGGCCATGGCCCAAGACACGACTGCCCTTTCCGCCGAGGCCCTCGCCGAGCGTCTGGAAGCCTGCAATGCGGCTTACCGGCGCGGTGAGCCGCTGATGACGGATCGCGAGTATGATGCGCTGGTGGAACGTTTGCGCGCCCTGGCGCCGGACCATCCCTTTTTAACCGCCGTTGAACCGGAGGTCTTTCCCGCCAAACGCCAGATCCGTCATCCAAAACCGATGCTGTCTACGGAAAAGGCGTATTCGGTTCAGGATCTTGAGCAGTTTGTCGCCCGCGTGCAAAAGAGGGCGGCCGAACTCGGCATCCAGGATCCGACCTTCAAGGTCACGCCCAAGCTCGACGGCCTGGCCGGAAGAGACGACGGAACCATCCTCTCTTCGCGTGGCGATGGAATCTTCGGATTTGACATCACCTCGGCCCTGGAAAAAGGCGTGATCCCCGAAGGCGGCCGGGGCAGAGGGTTGGGCGAAATCGTGATGCTCAATTCGTATTTTGAGGCGCACCTGACCGGCGCTTTCGTGCATCCGCGCAACACGGTGGTAGGCATCGTTGCGGCCGACGCGGTCAACGAGGACGCCCAGCAGGCCCTTGAAGACGGAGCGGTACGCTTCGTGCCCTACGCAGACTTGGCGGGCTGGACCGGAAGCGGCCAGGACCTGGTGGCCGCCATCGATGAAATCTATGCCGACCTGACCGAGATCGATTATCCCACCGACGGCCTGGTGATCGAGACCACCGATCCGGTTCTGCGCGATGCGCTGGGGGCCACGGCCCATCATTACCGCTGGCAAATCGCCTTCAAGCGGCGTGGGGAGACCGCCGTGACCACCGTGGAAGGGATCACCTGGCAGATCGGACGCACCGGCAACCTCACGCCGGTAATGGAAGTGACCCCGGTCTCGCTCTCCGGTGCCACCATCCGCAGGGTGACGGCCCACAATGCCGAAAGACTGATCCAGGATCGGATCGGCCCGGGCGCCCAAATCGAGATCATCCGCAGCGGTGAGGTCATCCCCAAGATCGAAAAGGTGTTAGAGCCCAGCGAGCGGGTCGAGTTGCCGGACCGCTGCCCCTCCTGCCAGAGCTTGCTGCAACGGGAAGGGCCGTTTCTCCGCTGCCCCAACAGCGAGGGATGCCGCGATCAGATCGTCCAGCGCATCCGCCACTGGTTCCATACCATCGGCAATGCCGACTGGTTCGGCATCAAGACGGTGGAGCGGCTGGTGGACGCCGGCCACGACACATTGGCGAAGATCTACGATCTGAATATCCAAGACTGTGAAGCCGCAGGGTTCGGACCCGTCCAGTCGACCAACCTGATCCAGGCCCTGCAGATCAGTTGTTCCCAGTCCATGGCGGACTGGCGCTTTCTGGCCGCCTTCGGGCTTCCGCATCTGGGCACCGGTGACAGCCGGCGGCTGTTGCAGGCCATCCCCCTGGAGCTGGTCCTGCGCGCCGAGGCCGAACAGATCGCCCGTATTTACGGATTCGCCGATCTGACCAGCAGCGCCATTGCCGATGAGATCAAGATCCGGGCCGGTGAGATCCGGGCCATGCTACAAAGAGGGTTCAACCTGGAACGGACCGTGCCGGCGGCGGCGGACTTCCTTGTGGCCCTGGGTGTCTTCACCGCTTTGTCCGAGGATCAGGCCCGGCGTAAAAAGGATCGACTCGCCCGCCAGCAGGCGGTTGCATCGGCACTGCTGGCGCGCTATTCCCTGGCGGATCTTGCCGCAGCAGTGCAAACCGCCGATCTGGAAGATCTGCTGCACGGTGCCGATGGTGGACCGATGGCCTGGCGTGCTGTTGCCGATGGCCTGGCGCGCCAGAACGCCGCCTTGCGGGCCGCTGCCGCCCTGACGCTGGAATGGCGCTATCCATCTGAGGAAGAGCAGGCGGTCGCGGCCACTGCGATTTCGGGCAAGCGGGTGGTGTTTACCGGCAAGATGGCCTGGGGCAGCCGGGAGCAGATGCAGGCCGATGCCCGCAGCCGGGGAATGATCGTCCAGGACGCGGTGGGGCGGCAGACCGATTATCTGGTTTGCGGGGCGAAGGTCGGGGCCGCCAAGCTGAGCAAGGCGCGGGATCTGGGTGCCACCGTGATCGATGAGGACCAGTATTGGCAATTGGTGGGACAAGCGCCCCGGGAGGAACCCGATGAGTGAGAAAATCCGCTGCCGGGTGCGGATTCATGGCCGGGTCCAAGGGGTTGCCTACCGCTGGGAAGCCCGCTGTGAGGCCGAGCGTTTGGGGGTTGCAGGCTATGTGCGCAACCGCTCCGACGGATCGGTGGAAGGGGTGTTCGAGGGGAACCGTGAAGCGGTCGAGACCCTCATCGCCTGGTGCCGAAGAGGGCCTGCCTTTGCCGGCGTGGCCTCGGTGCAAGCCGAAGCCCAGCCGTATCGCGGCGAGTTCCAGGGCTTCGGCATCCGGCGTTAGAAGAGGGCCTCGACGAAGGCCCGGGCATCAAAGGGCTGCAGATCCGCGATCTGCTCGCCCACCCCAACGTAGCAAAGCGGCAGATTCAGATCGCGGCAGATGCTCACCACGATCCCGCCTTTAGCCGTCCCGTCGAGCTTGGTCAGCGCAATGCCGGTCACGCCCAACGCCTCATGAAACTGGCGGGCCTGGTTCAGGCCGTTTTGCCCGGTGGTGGCATCCACCACCAGCAGTATTTCCTGAGGCGCCCCGGGAAGCTGGCGCGATATCGTACGCTGGATTTTTTTCAGCTCCTGCATCAGGTTGACGTTGGTGTGCAAGCGGCCGGCGGTGTCGATGAGCACCAGGTCGGATCCCCGGGCCACCGCAGCCGCCACCCCGTCGTAAGCCACCGCCGCCGGGTCGGAATTGGCCTTGTGGCGGATCAGATCGGCCCCGGCCCGTTCGGCCCAGATGCCGAGCTGTTCGATGGCCGCGGCTCGGAAAGTGTCGGCCGCCACCACCACCACCTGCTGGCCTGCCGCGGCGGCCTTGGCTGCCATTTTGCCGATGGTCGTGGTCTTGCCCACCCCGTTGACGCCCACCACCATGATCACATGCGGTTTGCCCCGGGCTGCACCCGCCGCCGGGGCCGGTACCTGGATCAGGCGTTGAATTTCGGCTTTCAGGGCGTTCTTGAGCCCTTCGGCATCCTGGATGCGGCCTGCACCCTGTTGAATGGTCGCCACTAGGTCCATGGCGGCAGGGGCGCCGATATCGGCCATGATCAGCAGCGCCTCGAGGTCTTCGAGCATCTCGTCGTCGATTTGCCGGCGACCGGAGAAAAGATCTTCGATATCGGTGGTCAGAAAGTTACGGGTTTTGGCCAATCCCTGCCGCAGGCGCGCCATGAATCCGACTTTGCAATTATCATCGGCAGGGGCCGGCGCCGTTTGCGGGGCCGGCGGCGCGGCGGATGGGGGCTGCGGGCTTTTTGGCGCGGCCGGATGTGCCAGCTCAGCATCATTTGACGGGGTGTCGCTTTGTTCTTTAGATTTTTTCAACCACTTAAAGGCCATGGGCGCTTGACTTCTTCCGGGCGTTTTTCAGGCCGCCTGGGCGGTTTTTTGCAGATTGACCGAAACGATCTTCGAAATCCCCTTCTGGGGCATGGTCACACCGAAGAGGGTGTCGGCGAATTCCATGCTGCGTTTGTTATGGGTAATCATCACGATTTGTGATTTTTCTCCGATCAGACGGAGCAAATTATTATAGCGCAGGACATTGGCGTCGTCCAGGGGGGCGTCGATTTCGTCGAGCAGGCAAAACGAGGCCGGTCTGATCAGGAAAATCGAGAAGATAAAGGCGATGGCGGCCATGGCTTTCTCTCCGCCGGAGAGCAGGCTCATGCGGGTCAACTTCTTGCCCGGCGGATGGATCAGAAACTCGACGCCGGTCTCCAGCGGGTTTTCCGGTTCGGTCATCACCAGCCTTCCAGATCCGCCCTCGAACAATTTGGGAAAGACCTCCTGCATCCGGTCGTTGACCTGATCCAGGGTCTGGCTGAAGCGTTCCTGGGTCACCTGGTTGATCTTGCGAATCACTTTGTGCAGATCGTCCAGGGCCTTGACCAGATCCGTGCGCTGGGCTGCCAGAAATTCGTGGCGCTCCTTGAGCTGATCATACTCCTTGATGGCGCCCAGGTTGACATCGGTGATGGCGGCGATGCGGTTTCGCAGCGCTTCGATCTCCTTTTCCATTGTGTCGAGGGGCACGTCCCTGAGTGACTCATAATCGTCGTGGCGGCGGCATTCGGCGGCCGCACCGGCCATGTCCAGTTGGTAGCTGTCGGCCAGCCGCTGCACCAGGGCATCACAGCGCACCTGGTTGCGCGAAAGATCCATCTCCAGGACCCGGATCTTTTCGAGGGCCACACTGCGCTCTTTTTGCACCCGAACAGCCTCGGCGTCCCGGGACTCCAGGCGGGTTTGGATGGCGGCCAGTTCGGATTCATGGGTTTCGATGTCCGCCGCGAGGCGTTCAAGGTCGCGGTGATGTATTTCAAGGGCATCTAGCGCCTGGCGGATCTCCGTTTCAATGGCACGCTGCCGTTCGATCTTGGTGGCCAGGCTTCGCTCCAGCTGTTCGAGGCGCTGGTCGCCGTCCTGGTAAAAGCGCTGCAACCGCTCCAGGGTTTGCCGGGCGCTGTCGCGCCCGGCGGTCGCAGCGGTGCGTTCCAGCTTGAGTTCGACGATGCGCTGGTCGAAACGCTGGAGCTGCTCATTGGATTCTTGGGCCTCACCGTTCAGCAGTGCGACCTTCTGCTGGTGGGCCTGGATTTTCGCGCCGATTTGCTCTGCCATCCGGTCCAGTTGCTGCAATTGGGCGCTGGCATCGCTTTCTTCGCCGAGAAGTTGTTCTTCTTCCAGGGCCAGGGTCTCCAGATGGCGCCGGGCCTGGCGCAGTTCCTCGCCAACCCGGTAGAGGGCTTTTTCCGCTTGCAGGGCTTCGTCGGCCAGCTGCTGTTTGGCGACCGTTTCGCGTTGCAGGACCTGCTGGTGGGTGCAGCTGTCCTTTTCCAGCTTTTCCTGGTGGGCCCGGGCCTGGCCAAGCCGGTGTTCCAGCGTTTCGATATGACTTTCAAGGTCTCGCAATTCCTGTTTTTTGGCCAGGATGCCGGACAGGCCAAGGGCGCTGCCACCGGTCACCACCCCCTGTTCGCTGACGGTATCCCCCTGGCAGGTCACCACTGCGATCCGCCGGTGAGCGGGATCTTCTACGGGGCGCTGCTGGCCGGTTAGATCCCGAACCAGCCAGACATGGCCCAGCAGGGCTTCTGCCACGGCCTCGAAGCCCGGTGCCACCTTCACATGATCCAGGAGCCGATCGCCCTGCCCGGCAGAGGGGATGTTCAGCGGCTCGGGCCCATCCAAGGGGATGAAACCGCCGCGGCCGCCCTCACTTTCGCGCAGATAGCCGATGGCAGCCATCGCATCTTGCGACGAGGGGACCATGATGTATTGCAGGGCCTCTCCCATTACCGCTTCTGTGGCCACAGCGTATTCGGGATCGGGCACCAGGATATCGGCCAGAAGACCCACCACCCGGAAT
This sequence comes from Desulfobacterales bacterium, assembly GCA_963668645.2. Classification (GTDB taxonomy): domain Bacteria; phylum Desulfobacterota; class Desulfobacteria; order Desulfobacterales; family UBA2174; genus UBA2174. The sequence continues at coordinate 464,160 of CAXXWC010000003.1, read as the reverse complement.
CCCGTGGCGCCGGTTTTGGCCGCCTGCATCACCGTGCGTACCCCGTCACGGTACCACTCGAGGCTTTCCTCCATTTTTTTCAAGGCACCGTAGCGGGTGCGCAGTTTGCCGCTTTCCAATTCGATCGTCTGCGCTTTGCGCACTTGGGCGGCCAAGGTCCGGTTATGGGCGTCGAGGGTCTGGTGAAGTTCTGCGATGCGTTGCGCGGCGGCGGACAGATCCGCGCGCAGCTGTTCCATTTCGGATCGGGCCGTTTTTTCGGATTGGCCCAGTTCGGCCACCTTGGAGCGCTGCAGACCGATGGTTTCGCCGAGGCGTCTTAGCCTTCGTTCCAGATTCTCGCGAGTACCGCTGGCGCTCAGGTGCATATTGTGAAGGCGTGCCTGCTCGGCCACCAGCGCCGTCAAGCGGCTATTGACTTCGGTGAGCGCTGCTGCGGTATCGGTCTGCCGTACACGCAAGGCTTCCGAGGCCCGGTGTTCGGCCTCGATGGATGCGTTCAGGGCTTCGGCTTTCTGCCGGTGGTCCGCCAGCTCGGATTCCACCTGATGGATCTCCTGGCCGATGGCTTGGTTCTTGCCGATGATCTCGGCCCGGGTCGCGCCGGCCTCCTGGATTTCCCGATTCAACCGCTTCATCTCTTCGCGCCGGTGGGCCAGGTCGTTCTCCAAACGGTCCGTGCTGCGCTGCAGCTCGAAGCGCTGCTGGACTTGGGCGTTGACCGTTTCTTCGGCACGGGTACGCTCGAACTTGATGCGCGCCACGGCGGCATCGATTTGGTGCAAAGCGGCCAGGTGGCCCTGGTCGGCATCACGTTGGGCGGTGAGCAGAGTCTGGATCTCTTTAATGTTGCCCTTAAGGGCTTCATGCTGGCGCAGGGCCAGGGTCAGGTCGAGGAAACGGAGGCGCTCCTGGTGCTTGTGGTAGAGGGCCGCCTTCTTGGCCTGGCGCTGGAGGCCGCCCATTTGACGCTTGATTTCACCGATGATGTCGTCCAGGCGCAGCAGGTTCTGCTCGGTGGACTGGACCTTGCTCAACGCCTCCTGCTTGCGGGCCTTGAAGCGTGTGATGCTCGCCGCCTCTTCGATGAAGATCCGCCGTTCCTCGGGGCCGGCGTCGGTGATGGCGCCGATGTTGCCCTGCTGGATGATGGCGTAGGATTTGGCGCCCATGCCGCTGCCGAGGAAAATATTCAGAACGTCTTTGAGACGGCAAGGCTGGCGGTTGATGAAATAAGCCCGTTCAGCGGAGCGATACTGGCGGCGGGTAATGCTGATTTCACTGAAATTCTTAAATTCCGCCGGAGCGCTGCCGTTCTCGTTGGCCAAGGTCAGCGTGACCTCGGCCAGGTTCAGGGCCGGCTTGCCCCGGGTACCGGCGAAGATGACGTCCTCCATCGATTTGCCGCGCAGTTGCTTGGCGCTCTGCTCGCCCATGACCCAGCGCAGGGCATCGATGATATTGCTCTTGCCGCATCCGTTGGGCCCCACCACGGCCGAAATGCCGGGTGGAAAATCCACCGCCACCTTGTCGTGGAAGGATTTGAAGCCGATGATTTCGAGCTTTTTAAGCCGCATCGTCCCGCGTTTCTCGATGGTCAGAAAGAGGGTGCACTACGGGGAATTTTATACCAGAGGGCAGGCTGGGTTGTAAAGGCAAATGCACAACCAGGAGTGTCAAAAGCTTGCTATGGCTACCAGATATGGGGGCTGTTCGGCCCTTCTCTGCGGCGGCGGACCGGCCGGATTCACAGGATCTGGCTTAAAAAGAGTTTGGTGCGGTCGTGATTCGGATTCTTGAAAAAGTGTTCCGGGGTGCCCACCTCCACGATGGCGCCGGCATCCATGAAGATGACCCGATCAGCCACTTCCCGGGCGAAACCCATCTCGTGGGTCACTACCACCATGGTCATCCCTTCCCGGGCCAGGGTTTTCATGACCTCCAGGACCTCGCCGATCATTTCCGGGTCCAGGGCCGAGGTCGGTTCATCGAAAAGCATCACCTTGGGGTTCATCGCCAAGGCCCGGGCGATGGCCACCCGCTGCTGCTGGCCGCCTGAGAGTTGATCCGGAAAGACGTTGGCCTTGTCCTGGATTCCCACCTTGCCCAGCAGGGCCATGGCCCGATCATGGGCTTCGGTCTTGGGGCGCCGGCGCACCACGGTCTGGGCCAGGGTGACGTTTTGCAGGACGCTCTTGTGGGGAAAGAGGTTGAAAGACTGAAAAACCATACCGACTTCGGCCCGCACTTTGTTGATATCGGTTTTGGGGTTGAGGATGTCGACCCCGTCGATGAGGATCTGGCCACTGTCGGCGTGTTCCAGCCGGTTGAGGCAGCGCAGAAAAGTACTCTTGCCCGAGCCGGAGGGCCCGATGACCACCACCACTTCACCTGGTGCGACGGTGGTCGAGACGTCCACCAGGGCCTTGACTTTGTGCGGGGTGCGGAAGGTCTTGTAGATGTGGTGTACGTCAATCACGAGGAGATCGTCCTCCTTTCCACGTACTGGAGCAGCATCGAGAGGGTGAAGGTCAAAAACAGGTAGAGCAGGGCGCAGACCGTCCAGAGTTCAAAAGGTTGAAAACTGGTGGTTACCACTTCACGGGTGGCTTTGGTCAGTTCCCGGATGGCGATGATGCCCAGCAGTGAAGAGTCCTTGATCAGGCTGATGAACTGGCCGGCCAGGGGCGGGATGATACGCCGCAGGGCCTGGGGCAGGATCACATGGCCCATGCATTGGGCATAGTTCATTCCCAGAGACCGGGCCGCTTCGGTCTGGCCGCGGTGGATCGATTGGATCCCCGCCCGGACCATTTCCGCCACATAGGCACCGGTGAAGGTGGCCAGGGCCGCAATCCCGAACCAGAGGGGCGGAATTTGGACCAATTGTTGGCTGCCGGTCAACGCTTTCAGCATCCCTTGCAGGCTTTCGTTCTTGACGATCAGCGTGTTGATCAGGGTGCCGAAGGCAAAATACCAGATAAAGATCTGCACCAGCAGGGGCGAGCCTCGAATCAGCTCGATATAGGTAATGGCGGACCACTTGAAGGCCGGATTGTCCGAGATACGCGCCAAACCGGTGAACAGCCCGATCAGAATCCCGAATATGATGGCGATGACACTGACCTTCAAGGTTAGCCAAAGCCCCTGGATCAGGATTCCGGCCTTCCAGCGGTGGTGGACCATCAACACATCGCCGCTGTAGATAACGTCACCCTCGGAAACGCGAACCTGCTCGGCCGGTGCGCTGTAGGTCTCGCTGCCTTCAACGCCTGAGACCACGACACGCACGGTTTTATCCTGGCGCTCGATTTTCTGCACCTCGCCGGGAATTTCTGCCCGGGTTTCGATGGTGTCATGAAACAGGAAGTATTGCGGAATCCGGTACCAGCGCCAGACATAGTCGATTTTCAGGGTCGAGTAATAGATGAACCCCAGCGCGCAGGCCAGCAGCACGAAGAACAGCGCAGCCCAGCCGTAGTAACTCATGGGGTGTTTGGCGCGCGAAACAGTGGATGATGATGCAGCCATAGGAACCTGAGGAACCTGGTGAGTCAACCCGGAAACGGGAAAAAAGACGGCCGCCGGTGCCGGGGCGCCGGCGGCCGAGACGTGGATTTACTTGACGTTGGCGTACCAGTCGGTGCTCTTGATCCACTTGTTGTAGACCGTTTCGTAGCGGCCGTCGTTTTTGTACTGGCGCAAAAAGTTGTTCAGCCAGTTGATGAAGTCCGGATCGCCTTTGCGCACAGCCCAGGCCAGCGGTTCGTAAGTGAACGGTTCATCCAGAAAAATGAGCTTGTCCTTGCCCTGTTCGGCCATGAAGACCACACAATTGGGCTGGTCGTAGACATAGGCATCGGCCTTGCCGTTGACCACTTCCAGGGCCGCTTCGGTTTCGGTCTCGAAACTCTTGTAGGCCGCCTTGGGAATCATGCGTTTGACCGCCTGCTCGCCGGTGGTGCCGAGTTTGGAGGTGACGATGTATTTGGGATCGTTAAGATCCTTGTAAGACTTTACCGTGCCTTCATGTTTCTTGTTGAGCAGGATCGCCTGGCCCACCACGATGTACGGATCGGCGAAGTTGATCTTGAGGTTGCGTTCCTGGGTGACGGTCATGCCGCTCATGATGATGTCGAACTTCTTGGTCAGCAGGGCTGGAATGATCCCGTCCCAGGCAGTGTTGACCGGCACGAACTTGACGCCCATGGCTTTGGCCATATCCCTGGCCAGGTCGATGTCAAAGCCGACGAATTGTCCCTTTTTGTCGGTCATCTCAAAGGGCATGTAGCCGGCTTCGAAACCGACGCGCAGTTCGCCGCGCTGCAAGATCTCTTCAAGGGTCGACTGCTTGATCAGCTCCATACGAACATCGGCGGCACTGGCGTTCTGGCCGCCGGCGATGGAAAGGGGCAGAATGATCATCATAACGACGGCCAAGGTCCACATGAGTGAGCATTTTTTCATCGGCGTCCTCCTTAGCAGCAAAGTTTTTCGATTGAGTTAACGGCATGAAAAGCCACGGGGGAACTAGTGAATTCTGTCTCCTGTAGCCTAAAGCACCGTGGATGTAAAGTCTCTTTGTGTTCGCCTAAGGCCTCTGGAGCCAAAGGATTTTCGATCATCTTGACACCCGTTGGCCCATCCCCTTATCATCCCCTTACGATGATCAATCATTTTCCACATGGAGGAGACCATGTCCGATCAAGGCAAGCGGTTTTTGGAACTGCCGGCGGTTCAAGAGGTCGTTTCCAACGTGAACACCGGACTCGTGGAGCGGCGCTCCTACCGACCGCCCCGTTGTTCGGCTTTCGATTGCCGTTACACGCGCCTGACCCCCTGCGATCAATACGTGTTCGAAATTGACCGCGAAGCACGGCGGTTGCTGCCCTCGATCATAGACCGGCGGGTTGAGGAGGTCACCGGCGCCGATGATCTCAACCCGCAAGAAAGTGCAGCCTACGAGCGTACGCGGCGTATCGGCATCGTCTTTTCCGGAGGGCCGGCCCCCGGGGGGCACAATGTGATTGCCGGTCTTTACGATGCGGCCAAAGCCGCCAACCAGAAGAGCGAGATCTACGGTTTTTTGCTCGGTCCCGACGGAGTGATCGAAAACGAGGCGGTTTTGCTTACCGACGCCAAGGTGGATGCTTACCGAAACCTGGGCGGTTTTACCATGATCCACACCGGCCGGGCCAAGATCGACACGGCGGCCAAGATGGCGCTTTCCCGCCAGACCTGCGCCGCCCTGAAGCTGGATGCTCTGGTCATCGTGGGCGGAGACGATTCGAATACCAATGCCGCCTTTCTGGCCGAGGAGTTGGCTGTCGACGGGGTGCAGGTGATCGGCGTGCCGAAAACCATAGACGGAGACATCCAGGTGCGCGACCGCAACGGAGCGGTGTTGTGCGCTATCAGCTTCGGATTCCACACCGCGGCGCGTGCTTTTTCCGAGGCGGTAAGCAACCTGTGCACCGACGCGAGCAGCGACGTCAAATACTGGCATATCTGCAAGGTGATGGGGCGGGTGGCGAGCCACCTGGCCCTTGAAGTGGCCTTGCAGACCCATGCCAACATCACCCTTATCGGAGAAGAGCTGGCCGAGTACGTGGATAAAAACCGCATTGCCAGGGCCGAGGCTGAAAGTACGGTAGACCACACGGCCTACGGGATGACCCTGCGCCATTTGTCGCGCGTGATCTGCGACGCCATCGTGCGCCGGGCGGCGGTGGGGAAAAATTTCGGAGTGATGGTGATTCCGGAAGGGGTGCTGGAGTTCATCAACGAGATCCAGATTTTTATTATCAAGCTCAACACGATTATCTCCGAGTACAACCAGACCCACGACACCGGCTTTCACGCCGCCTTCCCATTGCTGGAAGACAAGCTGGAGTACCTGCGCCGCATGGCCCGGCGCAGCCGGGAAGAAAACGTGCTGCCGGTCTGGAGCACCCGGGATGACGACCTGTTCAACGACATTCCGGCGTTCTTCCAGGAAGGGCTGCTCACCGAACGCGACAGCCACGGCAACTTCCAGTTTTCCCAGGTGGAAACCGATAAGGTGATCATGGGATTGGTTGCCGACTATCTCAATTTTCTGAAGGAAAAGGGCCTGTACAAGATCGGCATCGACGCCGCCTACTACCGCAAGACCATGCAAAGCGCCGGCCTGGACCCGGACCGCTTCGGTGCGGCGCTTTTTGCCGAGTATCCCCGGGAAGGGTTTTTAATGGTCAAGCCGGCCATCATTTCGGTCAAAACCCTCAAGCAGGAGCTGGTGCGTGTCGGGGTCTTGGGCGATGCCGGGGCGGTGCCGCCGGCGGTGGACAAGATTTTTCAAAAATCGGTTCCCAAGTTTAAGACCCAGACCCATTTTTACGGGTATGATGGCCGGGGTGCCAATCCGACCCGTTTTGATTGCAATTACACCTATAACCTGGGGTTGACCGTCTTTTCCCTGATCGCCAACGGGGCCACCGGGCAGATGGCCGCCATCCGCAACCTCGATCAGGATTTCGATCACTGGGAACCCATCGGCGTGCCCATCGCGCCCCTGATGCACCTGGAGGAGCGCGGCGGCCGCTTGGCCCTGGTGATCGAAAAAAGCGTTGTGGATACCGGTTCGGCAGCGTTTCGGGTGGTCAAGGGGCTGCGTGAAACCTGGTTGGCGGCCGTGCCCGGGCCGGACAATTACCGCATCCCCGGTCCAATCAGATTTTCAGGCGAGAGCGAAGAAAACCGCCCCATCACGTTGGTGCTCAATGCGCTGGCAGGAAAAATGTAGTGAATTTGGAAAGCGTAAACCCGAGAGGTCGCTGATGGCATCCGGCGCTGCCCGGATGTTATTTCTTCGACTTTATTGCTGAATCGCTGAGTCGCGGCGCTAGTCCATCGCTTCAAGGACCTGGTAGCCCTCCTTTTCCAGGGCCTTGCGGATGGGAGCGGTTTTGCAGGTCGAAAGACGGAAATAGTAGACCCGCTTTTTGCCGCCGGCCCGGGGCACCAGGCCGACGTTGATCACATCTCCGCCATGGGCGTTGATCCGCTGCAGTACCTTGTGAAAAGCTTCGGGCGAGTCGTCCATGGCCACATCCAGGCGCGAACTGGACGTGAGGATGCCCATCATGTCGATAAAGGCGCGCAGGATGTCCGATTCGGTGATGATGCCCACCAGCCTGCCGGCCTTGATCACCGGCATCCCGCTGATTTTGTGCTTGTAGATGATCTGGGCCGCCAGTTCCACGTCGTCGTCCGGTGAAACGTTCAGCGGATCACGGATCATCAAATCCACCAGGCTCAGATTCGCCACCATCGAGGGGATCAGCCCCTGTTTCAGGTCGGCCAGGGTCACCAATCCCCGCAGGCGTTTTTGGGCGTCGACCACCGGCAGGTGCCGGATCGAATTGATCTTCATCCGTTCGATGGCATCCTGGATCGAGGCGTTTTCCCCAATGGTGATAGGATCGGGAATCATCAGGGCGCTGATCTTCATTATCCACCTCTTGGCGGTAGGTTTTGCAATGGCTACTATCGATCTCTTTTTAGCTTTGTTCGACAAACGATGCAAGCGCTAAGCCGCAACGCCCGGTGAGCCCGGGATCTGTCCGATGGCCCCAGCTGGGCAGCAAGCGCTGGACTTCGAATTGGGCAGGAGGACTGAAGAAAGGATAGGGGGCGATCAGGACAAGATCGCGATTTCTACTGGTGCAGCGCGGGTTGATAACTGCACAACGGCTCTTCGGCCAGATAGTTGCCACTGGCCTCGTGAGCACGGGCACGGCACCCGCCGCAGACCCGCTTGTACTCGCACCGGCCGCACTTGCCTTCAAGGCGTCCCGGATCGCGCAAGGCGGTGAAGATTTCAGAGTCGCGCCAGATTTTGCTGAAAGGGGTTTCGGTGACTTTGCCGCAGTCCAGGGCCAGAAAGCCGCAGGGCTGCACGACCCCCTGGTTGGAGATGAAGCAGAATCCCGTGCCGGCCAGACAGCCGCGCGTCACAGCATCCAGACCGTGGTTTTCGAAAGTGACGTCGATCCCTTCGGCCCGGGCCCGCTGGCGCAGGATGCGGTAGTAGTGGGGGGCGCAGGTGGCTTTGAGCTGCAAGGGGCTCTTGCCGCGCTGCTCGTAAAACCAGTTGAGGGTTTCCTCGTACTGGCCGGCGTCGATGGCCTGATCGAGGATGTACTTGCCCCTGCCGGTGGGAACCAGCAGAAAGATGTGGTGGGCCACAGCCCCGAGTTGGATGGCCAGGGCTTGGATGCGGGGAATCTGGTTCAGGTTGGACTGGGTTACGGTGGTGTTGATCTGAAATTCCAGCCCGGCGTCGCGGGCATGGCCGATTCCCCGAAGGGCTGCCTCGAAGGCTCCCGTAACCCCCCGGAACTTGTCGTGGCTGGCCGCATCCGCCCCGTCCAGGCTGATGCTGATGCGTTGAATTCCCGCCTCGACCATGCGCCGGACGTTGTCGGCATCGATCAGCGTCCCGTTGGGGGCCATGACCATGCGCAGCCCTTTTTGACTGCCGTAGCGGGCGATCTGAAAGATATCGGCCCGCAACAGCGGTTCACCCCCGGTCAAGATGACGATCGGTTGACCTACGGCGGCGATCTGATCCATCAGCGCCAGCGCTGCAGTGGTGTCCAGTTCGTCACGGTACGGTCCGCAGGTGGCCGCGGCCCGGCAATGGACGCAATTCAGGTTGCAGTTGCGGGTGGTCTCCCATGCGACCAATCGCAGAGGCGGGATCGCTTGGCTGGGGCGGGGCTGGTCAGTCATGGCGGCGTTTTTCTCCGGGTTCGATACCCCGCTCGCGGCGCATGCCGCGGCGGTCAATCTTCGCCCAAAACCTAATACAGCCGCCCCGAGCTGTCCACCCCTGGATGTAACATCCCCGCGAGAATCGAGGGGTTAAATTCTCCTTGACAAAGTCAGCCCCCCTTGCTCTAAGTATCAGCTTGCATCGGGCCCGGGGCGGCTTCGATGTGGACGCTTGATTTTTCTGCATGAACCAAGATGAAAATTCCGGCCGCTTCCGGATCGATCAGCGAGGAATCTATCAATGGCCTTTCCAACTCATCGGCTACGGCGGTTGCGCAACACACCCACGATTCGGCACATGGTCCGCGAGACTTCACTGACGCCGCACGACTTCGTGCTGCCGCTGTTTATCCGGGGCAGCCTGCCCCCACAGACCCGCGATCCGATCAAAAGCATGCCCGGATGCTGCCACGTCAGCCCGGACGTGGCGGCCGACATGGCCATGGAGGCCTATTCGGTGGGCGTGCCGGCCGTGCTCCTTTTCGGACTGCCGGTGAACAAGGATTCCATCGGCTCGCGGGCCTGGGCCGACGACGGGGCCGTACAGCGGGCGACCCGCGAGATAAAGAACAGGCGGCCAGAGGTGGCCGTGATCTGCGACACCTGCCTGTGCGAGTACACCGACCACGGCCACTGCGGGGTGCTCAAGGACCAGCGCGTCGACAACGACGCCACCTTGGAACTGCTGGCCAAAACGGCTGTAAGTCAAGCCGCGGCAGGCGCCGACATGGTGGCGCCGTCGGATATGATGGACGGCCGGGTGGGGGCTATCCGCCAGGCCCTGGACCAGAGCGGTTTCGAAAATACTCCCATCATGTCCTATGCCGCCAAATATGCCTCCTCCTTTTACGGTCCTTTCCGTGAAGCGGCCGAGTGTGCCCCGTCTTTCGGCGATCGTTCCGGATATCAGATGGATCCGGGCAACAGCCGCGAGGCCATCCGGGAGGTGGCCCTGGACATCGAAGAAGGGGCCGATATCATCATCGTCAAGCCGGCGCTGCCCTATCTGGACATCATCAAGACGGTGCGCGATCGCTTTCCGGTTCCCGTGGCGGCCTATCAGGTCTCGGGCGAGTACGCCCAGATCAAGGGGGCCGCGGCGATCGGTCTGGTGGACGAAAGATGCAACATGCTCGAAAGCCTCACATCCATCAAGCGCGCCGGGGCCGATATCATCATCACCTATTTTGCCGTTAATGCCGCCAAGGCTCTGATCAAGCACATGATGAACGGAGCCGGTCCCTTCCAGGAGTTGACCTGCAAGCCCTAACGTTGTTGCCTGCACGCACCCCGGTGGACCGTTTTTATAGCCGGACGGGAAAAAGGTTCACCGGGGGCTGTCGCGCACGTACCCCTTCTGCTGGTAGCCGCATGATTTGCGTATGATCAGCGTGCTTTCCAACACGATCTTCTGAACCCTCGGCGGTCCTCTTCCTTCTATTTTATCCAGCAGCACATTCACCCCCAACGCCCCCATCTCGTAAATCTTCTGGTTGATGGTGGTCAAATCAATGCCGGCCAGGCCGGCGACATCGACATCGTCAAAGCCGACCAGGGCCACATCCTCGGGAATTCGCAGTCCGCGCGCGAACACGGCTTCGCGCACGCCAAAGGCCATGTTGTCGTCCTGGGCAAAGATAGCCGTCGGCGGTTCTTTCCGCTCCATGAGCCGGTGGGCCGCCTCCGTGGCCCGTTCCCTGGAAAAGCGGCAATCGACCAGCAGCCCGGACGGCATTTCGATGCCCAAGTCCTTAAGCGCCTGCTGAGCGCCGCGGGTGCGGTCGGCGGCGGTGGACGCCTCCAGGCTGCCGGCGATCAGGGCGATCCGATCGTGGCCCAGGCGGTAGAGGTGTTCGATGGCCTGATAGCCGCCCGTGTAATTGTCAAGGGTCACCGAGTCGATCATCTCCGCCAGAGGCGAGGATCTGAGGGTTCGAACAACGGCGACGAAGGGCAGGCGTTCGGCAACCACGGTCTCCAGGTAAGGATCCTGGTCCAGGATGACCGTCGAGACGATTCCGTCCACGCTGCGGCCGCGCAGGATCTGCAGCGTGGTGGCCTTGTCCACCATGTTGTCGCCCACGTTGCAAAGGATGAGGTTGTAGCCGCGTGCCTGGGCCGCTTGGCCGATGCCCCAGGCGATCTGGGGGTAAAAGGGATCGGCGATGTTCTTGATCATCAGGCCGATGGTGTTGGTATGGCGATGCCGCAGGCTGCGGGCGATGAAGTCCGGCTGGTAGCCGAGCTCACGGGCGATGGCGTGGATGCGCTGGCGGGTTTCGGCCCCTATGCGGGGGCGATTGTTGAGGGCCATCGATACCGTGGCGGGAGTGACGTTGGCCAGCCGGGCGATGTCCTTTATGGTGACGCGTTGTTTTTTCATAGGCGTTGGCCCGGGCAGGGCCGGGTACTGTTCTGCTATCGATTGTCACAGGCGTTGACAACAAGGCTAAACGTTAAAGCGTAACAGGTCAAGAATTTTCGGTCCTTTTCGGAGCCGGCCCTGGTGGAAAGTGTTCGCGGACTGAGCGGATATGGTCGACTTGATGTATAACTACTTATAAATATACAATAAAAAAATAGTTGACATTTTTTTTCATTATTAGTAGCTTTCAGTCAAAAGCGCTTAAACGTTAAAGCATATTGCTCTGAATCTGTGACATTGAACGCACCCTTGGCGATTCCTGATACCCCGGCAAGTCATACGGAGACCTGGATGCCCACCGAATTCAAGGATTATCCCTATATCCCCAACGCCGTCCCCCGGGTGAAGGCCGAAATGCTCGCCATGCTCGGCCTCGATAACACCGATCAGCTTTTCAGCGAAATTCCCGACCGGCTCAAGTTCCGGGGCCGCATGGATCTGCCCGAGCCGGTGGCAGACGAATATTCGCTGCGCCGCCATCTGGAAGGCCTGTTGGAGCGTAATCGCCACTGCGGCCGAACCCTCAATTTCATGGGGGGCGGGTGCGCCCAGCACTTCGTTCCGGCCGTTTGTGACGAAGTCAACGGCCGGGGGGAATTTCTCACCGCTTATGCGGCCGAGTTTTACGCGGATCACGGCAAATGGCAGGCCTTGTTCGAGTATTGCAGCCACATGGCCGAGCTGCTCGATATGGATGTGGTCAACGGGTTTCTGTACGACGGGACCCAGGCCGTGGCCACCTCTTTGCGCATGGCCGCGCGCATGACCGGGCGGCGGCGCGTTCTGGTTCCCACCACCCTGGCCCCGCAGACACGCATGGTGGTCGACAACTACCTTGCCGGGGTGGACACGGCCCAGGTGGTGGTGGAACCTGTGGCCTTCGATCCGGCCACCGGGTGTATGGATCTGGCTGACATCGAGGCCCGGCTGGGCGAGGATGTGGCCGCCGTGCTGGTCGAGAATCCGGCCTACCTCGGTTTTATCGAAACCGGGGTGGAGCAGATCGGTCGTCTGGCCCGGCGCCACGGGGCTGAGTTCGTGGTGGCCACCGATCCCATCGCCCTTGGCGTTCTGGCCCCGCCAGCCGCCTACGGCGCCACCATCGCCTGCGGCGACTACCACCCGCTGGGACTGCACATGCAGTGCGGCGGCGGCCAGGCCGGCTTTATCGCCACTCACGACGACATGCGCTATGTGGCCGAGTTCAAGGACAAGATGTACGGACTGGCGCCCACGGTCAAACCGGGCGAGTTCGGCTTCGCCAACGTCCTGTTCGGCCGGACGTCTTTCGGATCGCGGGAAAAGGCCAAGGAGTTCAGCGGAACCTCCAACGCCTTGTGGTCCATCACGGCCGGTGCCTACCTGGCCCTTCTCGGACCGTCCGGAATGGTCGAGGTGGGGCAGACCATCATGCAGATGGCCCAGTACGCCGCCGGCCGGCTGGCGCTTTTGCCTGGTGTGCGTGCGGGACTGGCGGGTCCTTACTTCAAGGAGTTCGTCGTCAACTTCGACGATACCGGGCAGCGCGTGGCGGAGATCAACGCCGCCTTGCTGGAGCGGGGTATCTTCGGCGGCATCGATCTGTGCGCCGATTTTCCCTGGCTGGGCAATAGCGCCCTTTACTGCGTGACCGAGGTGATGCGCAAGGCGGACATCGACACCCTGGTCGACGCATTGACGACGATTCTGGCTTCACGGACGGACGTTTAAGGAGGTCACCGGAATGGCGAGACGGCGTTCGGACAAACTGCGTCGATTCCACCAGGCCCGCTGGGACGAGGAGATCATCTACGAGCTGAGCGAGTCCGGCCAGCGCGGGGTCCTGGTACCCCGGGCCGAACCGGAGGTGGCTGCGGCGGTGGGCGACGGGGTGTCGCTGATCCCGGCCTCCTTACGGCGCCAGGCACCGCCGGCCCTGCCCGAGGTGAGCCAGCCGCGCATCGTGCGCCATTACGCGCGTTTGAGCCAGGAGACCCTGGGCGTCGACGTGACCCCGGACATATCCATGGCCACCTGTACCATGAAGTACAGTCCCAAGGTCCAGGAGCACGTGGCCGCAAGGCATCCGGGGCTGACCGAAGTCCACCCCTTGCAGCCGGCCGAAACGATTCAAGGCATCCTTGAGATCCTCCACCAGTTGGAACGTTTTTTGCGCGAGATATCGGGGCTGGACCACTTCTGTTTCCAGCCGGGGGGCGGGGCCCACGCCATTTTCACCAATGCCGCCATCATGCGCGCCTACCACAGGGCCCGCGGCGAAACCCATCGCGACGAAATCGTTACCACCATCTTCTCGCATCCGGCCAACGCGGCTGCGCCGGCCACCGCAGGGTATAAGGTGATCACCCTGATGCCCGATGAAAACGGACTGCCTGACCTGGCGGCGTTGCGGGCGGCCGTCTCGGAACGCACGGCCGGGCTCTTCATCACCAATCCGGAAGATACCGGCATCTACAACCCCAATATCGATGCCTACGTGCAGGCCGTGCACGGAGTCGGCGGCCTTTGCGCTTACGATCAGGCCAATGCCAATGCGGTGCTGGGCATCGCCAGGGCCCGCGAGTCCGGTTTCGATCTTTGCCATTTCAATCTGCATAAGACCTTTTCCGCTCCCCATGGCTGCATGGGGCCGGCTCTGGGGGCTTTGGGTGCAACCGCGGCGCTTGAGCCTTTCCTGCCGGTCCCGCGCATCGTCTACGACGGGCAGCGCTATCATCTGGATTACGACCGGCCCCAGAGCATCGGGCGGGTCCGTTCTTTTCTGGGCAACGTTCCCGTGGCGCTCAAGGCCTATGCCTGGATCCTGCAACACGGTTTCGAGGGGTTGCGGGAAGCGGCGATCTGCTCGGTGCTCAACAGCAACTACCTGGAAGCCGAGGTGCGCAAGATCCCCGGGGTGACGCTGCACTATGCCAGCGGCCAGCGGCGTCTGGAGCAGGTGCGTTTTTCCTGGGAAAAGCTGCGCGAGGAGACCGGCGTGGGCACCGAGGACGTCAAGCGGCGCATCGCCGATTTCGGGCTGCAGCACTACTGGACCAGCCATCACCCCTGGGTGGTGCCCGAGCCGTTCACCCTGGAACCGTGCGAGTCCTACTCCCGGGACGATATGGACGAGTACGTCGCCGTGCTGCACCAGATCGCCAAGGAGGCCTACGACGATCCCGAATTCGTCAAGAACGCACCTTACCGGGCACCGATCCACCGGGTGCCGGACCAGTTCATCGACGATCCGGTGCGCATCGCCGTCACGTGGCGGCAGTACCTCAAAAAGGGCCTGTCCATAATTACGGACAAGGAATAAAGACGGCCGGCCGGCTATGCAAACACAGAGGCCAAAACGCAAACTGGGGGTCATCGTCAACCCCATCGCCGGTATCGGCGGCCGCCTCGGGCTAAAAGGCAGCGATGGCGCCGAGATGCTGCAGCTGGCCCGGCAAAGAGGGGGCCTGTCCGAAGCCCCCTTGCGTGCGCAGGAGGCCCTGGCCGTATTGACGCCCCTGGCAAGCCGTCTCGATGTTTTGACCTGGGCCGGACCGATGGGTGAAACCGTCTGCCGTCAGGCGGGATTTACACCCGAGGTCGGGGGGGCACCGGCTGACGGCGACACCAGCGGGGCCGATACCGAGGCCGCGGCACGCTGGATGGAAAGCCGGCAGGTGGATCTGCTCCTTTTTGCCGGTGGTGACGGGACGGCGCGCAATGTTTGTGCGGCGCTGGGAGAACGGCTGCCGGTGCTCGGCGTGCCGGCCGGCGTTAAGATCCATTCAGCCGTTTTCGGCCTTACACCGAAACACGCCGGCATGGCCGCCAGGGCTTTCCTGGAGCAGCACCGTTTCCTGTGTCGCCAGGCCGAGGTGATGGACATCGACGAGGACGCCTTCCGGCGCGGAGAAGTGCGCGCCCGTCTTTATGGCTGTTTGCAGGTGCCCGATCTGGCTCAATTCATCCAGGGCGCCAAGATGGCCGGAGGCGCCTCCGAAGCCGAACAGCTGGCGCAAATCGCCCATGTCGTCGCGGGGCAGCTGCAGGATCCGGCCTGGGTCTATCTGATCGGCCCCGGCACCACAACCCATGCCATCAAGCGTCAGGCCGGAATCGATGGCACCCTTCTGGGTGTGGATGTCGTTTGGCAGGGCCGCCTGGTGGCCAAGGACGCTGATGAACGCACCCTGTTGGAGTGGGTCGGCAAGCACGCGGTCAAGATCGTCGTGACCATCATCGGCGGCCAGGGGTATCTGTTCGGGCGCGGCAACCAGCAGATCAGTCCATCCGTCATCCGGGCCGCGGGCCGAGAGAACATCATCGTCGTCGCCACCCAGAGCAAACTTCAGGCCCTGATGGGCCGGCCCCTGGTGGTGGATACCGGCGATGCGCTCCTGGACCAGCAGCTGCACGGCTACCTGCGGGTGGTCACCGGCGCGGATACCTACAGCATGTGCCGCGTCGGCCAGCCCTAAACTGCCCCGCTGCCGGAAAGGCAGGCGTCGAAGCAAAACGGACCGGCGCGCCGCAACGGCTGCGAAAACCTGCATTTGCAGGGTCTTTGGGCGGCCGGGCTTATTTACACGCCGTTTAAATTTTTTTGCCAAAAAACGCGGGCTTTACCCTAAGGAGGCACAGATGGCGATGGACGTGGTGGCACTGGCGCAGCGGTTCGTTAGGATCCCCAGCACGACGGGAAACGAAGCCGAACTGGCCGCCGTGGTAAAAGAAACGGTTGAACCCTTCTTCGATACGGTGTGCATCGACGGGATTGGAAACGTCATCGCGCAGCGCATCTTTGACGAGAAGGCGCCGACCGTGCTCTTCAACGGGCACATGGATACCGTCGATCCTGGGGATATGCCCGATCCGTTTTCCGGCCGCATCGAAGACGGAGCCAAATTCGGCGCGGCGGGCGATGTGCTCTACGGCCGTGGCAGCGTGGACATGAAAGGCGCGCTGGCAGCCTATATCGCCGCCTTCAGCCGGTTGGACGAACTGGCCCAGCCGCCCAACGTCCTATTTCATGCTGTGGTGGAGGAAGAGCCGGCCAATGGGACCGGCACGACTTACGCCATGCAGCATCTCGATGTCCAACCGCAGGTGGCGGTGATCGGCGAGGCGAGCAACCTGGACATCTGCCTCGGCTTCAGGGGGTACGTCCAGTTCTGCCTCGAGACCTTCGGCAAGACCTCCCACGGCAGCAATCCCCACGGCGGTATCAACGCCGTTTTGACCATGCGCGATTTTCTCAACGCGCTGGATGGATACATCCAGAGCCTGGAGTCCAAAAGCCACCCCTTTCTCGGCCGGGCCACCTGTGCCGTGACCAATATCGAATGCAGTCCCGGACGCTTGAGCGTGGTCCCGGACCGATGCCGGCTGACATTCGACAGCCGCTACTTCCCGGGCGAAAGTCCCAGCGACCGGAAAGATGAACTGTTGGCGATCCTCGAAGGGCTGGGCGAAAAGAATCCGGATTTCAAGTATGAACTCAAGGTGGTCTCGGATCGGATGCGACCGACCTTCATCGATCCGAACACCCCATACGTACAGATGATGAAACAGGCTGTGGAGCAAAAGACCGCCCAAAGCCCGAAGCTGCGAAGCTGGCAGTTCACTCTGGACTCGAGCTACATCGTCAATGATTTTCATATTCCCACCATCGGCATAGGCCCCGGCGACGAATTCATCGTTCACACCGCCAAGGAGAGCATGCCGATCAAGCAACTTAGAATGGCTGAGGAAATTTACCTGAATTTCATGCGGATGTTCGGCTGCAGCCGCGTGGCGGAGACGCAGGGATGATCCGCCGGGCGGCGGAAAATTCAAGGTGGGCGCTGGCGGCCGGTTTTTCCTGACCTGGGGAGCGGATCCGCGGGCCTGTGGCCGAACAGCGCAGCACCCAAACCATAACCGATGGGGGAGACGAGGAGATGAAAAAGTCTGGTTTCATCATGGCGGTAACGTTTTTGGCCTGCATCACACTTGCCGGCGGTTCGGCGGCGGCATCCGGAGAGCAGTTGAAGATCGGGTGCTTGTTCCCATTCAGTGGAGATCTGGCGCGTCTGGGCATCGACAGCTTCCAGGGAGCCGAACTGGCCAGGATCGTGCAAAACGAGAATGGTGGGGTGGGGGGCAAGCAGATTGTTTTTGTCAAAGGCGACGCGGTAACCCCGCAAACGGCGGTGACCGAGGCCGAGCGTCTGATCTCCAAGGAAGGGGTGGACATCATCCTCGGTTCTTATTCGAGTTCCATCAGCTATGTCGCCAGCGAGGTGGCCGAGAAATACGGCAAGGTCTACTGGGAACTGGGGGCAATTTCCAACAAAATCACCGAGCGCGGGTTCAAATACCTCTTCCGGACCTGTCCGCGTTCGGCCTGGTATGCCCAGTGGGCGGCCCAGGTCGCTCGCGGTGGCGTTTGTGACAAACTCGGCCTTGACCATAAAAAGGTGAAGATCGCCGGCATTTTCGAAGACTCGTTGATGGGCAGCAGCCTGGCTGAAGATGTTGACGGTCTGCTCAAGGATGTCGGCCTGAAGCTGGATGTGAAAGAGTTTTACAACCGCAAGGCCGTGGACCTGTCGCCCATGATTCTGCGCCTGAGGATGGCAAAGCCCGATATCCTCCTCGGGTCGAACTATCTGACGGATCTGATCCTTTTCTGGCGCCAGTGCAAGGAACTCAACTTCAACGTCAAGGCGTTTATCGGCCTTGGCGGCGGTGCCAGCATGGGCGATTTTCAAAAAGCGCTGGGCAACGATGTGGCCGGCCTGATGGATACCTCCTTTTGCCCGCCTTCGGATGCCGTCAACCCGGCTTACGCGCCGGGCGTGAGCGAATTGATGGAAAAGTATAAGCAAGTGTTCGGTCATGAGATCACCTCGGCCTATCCCACGGTCAATTACATGGGGACCATGGTGCTGTGGCAGGTGCTGGAGAAGGCCGGCTCCACCAAGGCCGAAGATGTGCGCCGGGCGGCGCTTTCCATCGACATCCCCAACCAGCAAACGGTCACCGGCTACGGGGTGAAGTTCGATGAAACGGGCCAGAACACCCGGGCCAGGCTCGTCACCGTGCAGTGGCAGGACGGCAAGCTCTGGACCGTCTGGCCGGCCGAGGCCGCCGTCAAGGGCAAAGAGATCATCGTACCGTTGCCCACCTGGAAGGAAAGAAAAGCATCCAGCTGATCCGCTAAACCGCGGGCGGAATGTCGTCTTGACGTTTCGCCCCCAAGCGGATGGTGCTTCTTTCTGAGAACGGAAAAGGAAGGAAGCCGGCCGGCGGATCCTGCACTTTTAGATCGCCATCGAGGTCCGGTGAAACAGTGGCGGCCGGCTTCTCCTTATTTGCGTTACGATGCGGCAGACAGAAGGAAATGATCATGTTGACGACCATTTTGCAATTGGCGCTGAACGGGATCCTGCTCGGAGGCATCTATGCACTGATCAGTATCGGCTTGTGTCTGATTTTCGGCGTGATCGAGATCATCAACTTCGCCCACGGCGAATTTCTGATGCTCAGTATGTATACCACCTACTACCTGTTCACGACCATGGGAATCGATCCGTATCTGAGCATCGTTATTGTTGCACCGCTGTTTTTCCTTTTCGGAATGGCCGTGCAACGCTGCATCATCCAGCCGATTCTGGACGCGCCGGCACTCAATCAGATTTTTGCCACGGTGGGCCTGTCGCTGGTTCTGCAAAATTTCGCTCTGCTGATGTGGAAGGCGGATTACAAGACGCTCAAAACCGCTTACTCCGGAACGGTATTGCAGTCCGGTGATTTGATGGTCGGCCTGACGCGCCTGGTCGCTTTCGGCAGCGCCGTGGCCGTCATCATCGGATTGTTCGTCTTTTTAAAGCGCACCTATACGGGAAAAGCGATCCGGGCTCTGGCCCAGGAAAGAAGGGCCGCGATGTTAATGGGCATCAATGTCAACCGCACCTATCAGATCGCTTTCGGCATCGGGGTGGGCTGCACGGCCATCGGCGGGGCGGCGATCATGCCGGTATACTACGCTTTTCCGACCGTGGGCGGTTTGTTTTGCCTGACGGCTTTCGTGGTCGTGATCCTGGGCGGATACAACAGCATGGTGGGAACCCTGATCGGCGGCCTGCTGATCGGGCTGGTGGAGTCGTTCAGCGGTTTTTTTATCTCACCTCACCTTAAAGAGGCGATATATTTTATTATTTTTATCTTGATCCTGTTTGTCCGACCCACCGGCCTGCTCGGCCATAAAGAAACTGCTTGAGAAAGGCAACCTGATGACGTCGAGCTCCAGGCAAGACGCAGTGGTACTTAAAAATCCCAGGGTCTATCTGACCGTTTTGTTAATCGTGGCCGGTTTCGTGCTGCCGCTGCTGGTGAAGAATCCCTTTTTACAAGATGTGCTGGTGATGATGTTTTTTCATGCCGCCATGGCCGGTGCCTGGAATATTCTGGGCGGTTTTTGCGGGCAAATCTCCCTGGGCCACACCGCTTTTTTCGGTATCGGCGCCTATAGCTCTACCCTGCTTTTTTTAAACTACGGCCTTTCCCCGTGGATCGGCATGTTCGTCGGTGCGATCGGTGCGGTGGTGGTGGGGATCTTCATCGGTCTGCCCTGTTTCAGGCTCAAAAGCCATTTTTTTGCCCTGGCCACGGTAGCCATCGGATCGGTGTTTCACATCTTGTCGGTCTATTTTAGGGACATCACCCAGGGCAGCGTGGGACTTATCATCCCTTTCAGCGAGGGCTTGGGCAACTTCATGTTCCGCGATAAGACCTGCTATGTCTATATCTCGCTGTTTTTTCTGCTGGCCGTTTACGCTACCTCCCGGGCCATCAGCAGGTCGAGGATCGGATATTACTTCGCCGCGTTGCGTGACAACCAGGAGGCCGCCGAGGCGCTGGGGATCAACACACTGAAATACAAGTTGATCGCCATGGGGGTCAGCGTCTTTTTCACCTCGGTGGCCGGAACCTTCTACGCCCAGTATCTGCTTTTTATCGATCCGGACTCGGTTTTTTCCTTTTCGGTCTCCATCAACATGGCGCTTTTTTCCATCATCGGGGGCCTGGGAACGGTGGGCGGCCCGATCCTGGGTGCCTTCGTGCTCACCCCGGTGGACGTGCTGTTAAGGGGCTGGCTCGGACCGCAGTTCGCCGGTTTGAATCTGCTCATCTACGGTGTGGTCTTGATCGTGGCGGTGATCTACTTGCCCAAAGGCCTCATCGAAGGGCTCCAGAAGGGCTATGGCCGCTTTTTTGCTAAATGGACCGGTGGCGCGGCTGCAAGCCGGGAGGGGGCTACCCGTGGTTTTTCATCCTCGCTTCGTTCTGGGATGCCGGTGGAGCTCCAGCGTGCCGGGGGGCACAGCACAAAACGGCTGCTTGAAGTCGTGGGCCTTAGCCGATGTTTTGGCGGCTTGACGGCGGTCAACGACGTTTCCTTCCATGTGCATGAGAATGAAATTCTGTCTTTGCTGGGACCCAACGGCGCGGGCAAGACCACCGTCTTTAACCTGATCAGCGGCTTTTTGAGGCCTGATCGCGGCAAGGTGAAGATCGCTGGAAAGTCGGCAGGCAGGCGCAAGAAACCGTTTCATTACTGCGCCATGCGCATTGGCCGGACCTTTCAGGTCGTCAAGCCTTTTGTGTCGCTGACCGTGCTCGAGAATATCATGGTGGGCGCCTTTGCGCGGTATCCCAGGCGCCGCGATGCAGAGCGTAAGGCGCTGGAGGTCCTGCATTTCGTCGGTCTTGGCAATTACCGGGACGTCAGTGCCGCAAACCTCACCATCGCGGACCGCAAGCGCCTGGAGTTGGCGCGCGCTCTGGCCACCGAACCGAAACTGCTGCTTCTCGATGAGGTCATGGCCGGTCTGACGCCCAAAGAGACCGATGAAATCATCGACCTGGTTAAAGCGATTTCCCAAAAGAAGGTCACCTTGCTGATCATCGAGCATGTCATGCGGGCGGTGATGAGCCTGTCGGACCGGATCGTGGTGATCAATTACGGGGAGAAAATCGCCGATGGCCTGCCGGGCGAGGTAACCAGCGATCGCCGGGTGATCGAAGCCTACCTAGGAGAGGATTATGCTGCTGAAACTTGATGGGGTCAGCACGTTTTACGGTGATATGCAGGCCCTTTACGGGGTCTCCTTCGGGGTCGACAACGGCGAGATCGTTTCGGTGATCGGCTCCAACGGGGCGGGCAAGAGCACCACCCTCAATACGATTTCCGGCATTTTCAAACCGCGGTGCGGTTCGATCCGCTTCAAGGATCAGGAGATCGCCGGCGAAAAGAGCCACCGCATCGTCGAGATGGGCCTGATTCAGATCCCGGAGGCTCGCAGGCTTTTCCCCTTCATGAGTGTGATGGAAAACCTGGAGCTGGGGGCTTTTTCCGCTGAGGGACGCGCAAAGAAAAAAAAGACCCTCAAGCGGGTTTTTGAGCTTTTCCCCCACTTGGAAAAACGGAAAAAACAGCATGCCGGAACCATGAGTGGGGGAGAGCAACAGATGCTGGCTATCGGCAGGGGAATCATGGCCCGACCGCGGTTGCTGATGCTTGATGAGCCCTCGTTGGGTCTTGCGCCGCTGCTTGTAAAGCAGGTCTTCGAGGTTGTAAAGGAAATTCGGCACGAAGGGATAGCCGTCTTGCTCGTGGAGCAGAATGTCTACCACTCATTGAAGGTGGCCGACCGGGCCTATGTCCTGGAAAACGGACAGGTGGTGCTGAGCGGAACAGCCGCCTCGCTGATGGAAGACAGCATGGTCAAGAAGGCCTATCTCGGATTGTGAGACTTAGCCTGTAAAATCAGACGGAAAGGAGGAGGGGGGTGATTTTCTAAAGCGTGGTCGAAGCCAAACATCCGTTCACCTTTACAAGCGACTCAAGCGAGGTATGAGAAATGAAAAGCATGAAGCAGACTGCTGTTGCATTATTGATCGCCATTGCGGTGGTCGTCGGATTTTCCTCGAGCGCCGTGGCCCAGGATACCATCAAAGTCGGCATCCTCCTGCCGCTCAGCGGCCCGGCGGCGCCCATCGGGGTCAACTCCCTCAACGGGCACAAGATGGCCGTTGAGGAAATCAACGCTGCCGGCGGGATTCCTTCGCTGGGCGGCGCCAAGATCGAACTGGTGGTGGCCGACAGCGGCGGTGACCCCAAAAACGGCCTGACCCAGGCCGAGCGGCTGATCACCAAGGACAAGGTCGTGTCGATCATGGGCGCCTACCAGAGCAGCGTGACCTATCCGAGCACCCAGGTGGCCGAAAAGTACGAAGTGCCTTACATCGTACCGTCCAGCTACAAGCCGGAAATCACCGAGCGCGGCTTCAAGTACACCTTCCGCGTCTGTCTGACCACCGATCTTTCCGGCCGCGAGCAGATCGCTTTCATGGAGCGGATGGGACGCCTGTCGGGAAAACCGGTCAAGACTCTCGGCCTGATCTATGAAAACTCGGATTGGGGCATCTCCTCGGCCGAGTTGTGGAAGAAGTACGCCAAGAAGTTCAACCTCGAAGTGGTTCTTGACGAGTCGTATCCGTCCAACTCCACGACCCTCGATCCGGTGGTGCGCAAGATCAAGCAGGCCAAACCCGACGCCCTGCTTTTCGCCTCGTATACCTCCGATGCCATCCTGCTGGCCAAGGGCATCGCCCAGCAGAAAATCAACCCCATGGTCTACATGGGCACCGCCGGCGGGCATGCCGATCCGGTCTTTATCCAGAACGTGGGTGAAGCGTCTAACTATTACTTCGACCTGGCCGAGACCTCGCCGGACATCGATCTGCCCATCGCCAGGGAAACCAACGCCAAGTACAAGAAGACTTACGGTGAGGACATGAGCGACGACTGCATCAAGTGCTATACGTCGACCTACGTTCTCGCCAAGGCGATGGAAATCGCCGCATCCACCGATCCGAAGGACATCCGCCGGGTGCTGGCCAACATCAAGATGATTCCCGGCCAGAAGGGGATCATCACCCCCTACGGTATCGAGTTTGACGAAAAGGGGCAGAACATGCACGCCCGCGGCGTCGTGATCCAGACCCTCAACCAGAAACGTGTGGTCGTCTATCCTTCCGAACTGGCCCTGCCCGGCGCCGCCATCGTGTGGCCGACGCCGCCCTGGAACAAGCGATAGACGTATTGATGTGGTCGGAGCCGGCAACGGCGATTGAGATGGCACGGAGGGCCGCTGGCTGCGGGGCCCTCCGCCCGGACGGCGAAAGGACGCAAGCCGATGCAATTTTTCCTCGAAATCCTCATCAACGGGGTGCTCACCGGAAGCCTTTATGGGCTGACGGCCTTGGGCCTGACCCTGATCTTCGGGGTGATGAAGATAATCAATTTTGCCCACGGCACCTTTCTCATGGTGTGCATGTACATCGTCTACGGCCTGGGCGTCGGTTGCGGCCTCGATCCGTACCTGTCGATCCTGATGGTCGTGCCGGCAGCCTTTATCATCGGCTATCTTTCCCAGGTGGTCTTTGTCCAGTCGGTGTTCAAGGCTGAACGGGACGTGCGCGAGCCGGTGGGGGTGCTGCTGCTTACCGCCGGTCTGTGGATCGCGGTCAATAACCTTTTTTTGATGATCTTCGGAGCCAATTTCCGGTCTCTCAAGACGCCTTACAGCGATCAGGTATTCGAGATCGGTGAGATGATGATCAGCCGGCCCCTGTTTTACGCCTTTGTCATCAGCGTGGCCACCACGGCACTGTTGTCGCTGTTTCTCAAGCGCACCCACATGGGCCGTGCCATTCGGGTGGTGGGCCAGGACCGCGAGGCGGCCAGCCTGATGGGCATCGACATTTACCGGGTATACCGCCTCGCCTTTGGAGTGGGCATCGCCACCCTCGGGGTGGCCGGGGCCATCATCGTGCCGATGCTCTATGTGCATCCGTTTGCCGGCGACATTTACGACATCCGGGCCTTTGTCATCGTCGTGCTCGGGGGGCTGGGCAGTGTGCCCGGGGCCTTGCTGGGAGGGATCATCGTGGGGGTTATCGAGTCGGTGGCCAGCCAGTACCTGAACATGTCCTGGTCTGCGGCTCTGATTTACCTGGTCTTCCTGCTGGTGCTCTTCTCACGGCCGCAGGGGATCTTCGGCTTCGAAAAAGATTCCTGACTGAACTCATCTATAAGGAGTAACCGCCATGCCAGACATGATCGCTTCAGGCAAGGTGCGCTGGACCGATCCGGAAGTCTACCTGCCGGCTCTTTTCATCGTACTGCTGCTGCTCAACCCGCTGGTGATCCAGAGCACCACTTTCATCCAGGTCTTTATCCTCGTGCTCTGGTACGCTTGCCTGACGGCGAGTTGGAACCTGGTGGGCGGGTTTGCCGGTGTGCTGCCGCTGGGGCATTCTGTTTTTGCCGGCATCGGGGCCTATACCTCGACCCTTTTATTCATCCACGCAGGGATCTCTCCCTGGATCGGGATGCTCGCCGGCGGTGCGGTGGCGGTGGTGGTGGCCCTGCTCATCGGTATCCCGACCTTCAAGTTGCACGGGGCCTACTACGCGTTGAGTTCCATCGCCTTTGTCGAGGCGGTGCGCATCATCACCGAGAACACCCAGCAGATCTGGGGCCTCAAGATCAACGGGGTCCAGGGGCTGCTCGTGCCGCTGCGCGGGCATGCGCCGCTGTTTTACCAGTTCGGCACCAAGGCCTGGTATTACTACACCATCCTGGCCCTGCTCGGGTTGATTATCTATACGAGCTACCGCCTGCACCGCTCGCGCATCGGCTACTACCTGGTGGCCGGCGGCGAGGACCAGGAGGCGGCCGAGTCGCTGGGGATCAACGTGACGCGCTACAAGCTGGTCGCTCTGGCCCTGAGCGCCTTTTTCACCGCGCTGACCGGAACGTTTTACGCGCAACTGGTCCTTTACATCTTTCCCCAGGGGATCATCTCACTCAACCTTTCCTTTGAAATCGCCTTTATCGCCATCATCGGCGGTCGTGGCACCCTATTGGGGCCGGTGATCGGCGCCCTGATTCTCGTTCCCATCGGCGAGATTTCGCGCATCTACCTTTCCGGGAGCCAGTTTATCGGTATTCACCTTTTTATCTACGGAACGATCATCATCCTGGCGATGCTTTTCAAACCGTCCGGGATGATGCAGACCATCGAGCGGGGCTATTACGCCCTGGTCAACCGGCTGCGGGGCGTGGCCGTGCAGCCTCAGCGCGAGGGCGAACCATGAGCCTGTTGGAGATCGTAAACCTGACCAAGTCTTTCGGCGGCCTCAAGGCGGTGGATGCTTTCAGCCTGACGATCGCTCCCGGTGAAATCGTCGGGCTGATCGGACCCAACGGGGCCGGCAAGACAACCATATTCAACCTGATTACCGGTGCCATCCCCAGCGATAGCGGCCGGGTAGCCTTTGACGGCCGCTCCATCGAGCGGCTCAAGCCCTGGGACATTTGTTGTGCCGGGATCGGGCGCACCTTTCAGGTGGTGCGTCCGTTTTTGAACCGTAGCGTGCTGTACAACGCGATGGTCGGGGCCTTCGTGCGGGTCAAGACGCCGGCCGAGGCCGAGGCCCAGGCACTGGAGACCCTGGCCTTTACCGGTTTGCTGGCCAAAAAGGACGCTTTGGCCAAGAGCTTGACTCTGCCGGACCGCAAACGCCTGGAGATTGCCCGGGCCGTGGCGACCCGGCCGCGACTGCTGCTGCTCGACGAGGTGATGGCCGGGCTCAACGAGACCGAAACGCGCGAGGCCATCGATCTGGTCGAGCGGTTGCGCCGGGAGATGGACATGTCGCTTCTGATCATTGAGCATGTGATGGAAGTGGTTATGTCGCTCTCCGACCGGGTGGCGGTATTGCACCACGGGGAGAAAATCGCCGAAGGATCCCCTCAGGCCGTATGTGCCGAGCAATGCGTGATCGAAGCCTATCTGGGAGAAGATTATGGCGCTGTTTGCAATTCGTGATATCGATGTTTTCTATGGCCAGGTTCAGGTCCTGGCCGGCGTCAACCTCACGGTGAACGCCGGTGAGATCGTTGCCTTGGTGGGGGCCAACAGCGCCGGTAAAACGACCCTGATCCGGACCATCTCGGGGTTGTTGGCGCCCAGCGCCGGGCAGATCCTTTTCGAAGACCGACCGCTGACCGGCCTTGCCCCCCATGAGATCGTCGAGGCCGGGATCGTCCAGATTCCCGAAGGGCGCCGGCTGTTTCCTTTCATCACAGTCGAAGAAAACCTCATGGTC
This sequence comes from Desulfobacterales bacterium, assembly GCA_963668645.2. Taxonomy (GTDB): domain Bacteria; phylum Desulfobacterota; class Desulfobacteria; order Desulfobacterales; family UBA2174; genus UBA2174. The sequence goes on along the minus strand of CAXXWC010000003.1, from coordinate 437,714 downwards.
GGCGCTTACAACCGCCGTGCCCGGCCACGGCTGGCCGAGACCCTGGAAGAGGTGTTGGAGCTCTTTCCCCGTCTGGCCGAGCGCCGCGGACAACTGGCGCGCACCCTCAGTGGCGGCGAGCAGCAGATGCTGGCCATCGCGCGCGGCTTGATGGCGCGGCCCAAGCTGCTGATGTTCGACGAGCCGTCCCTCGGTCTGGCGCCGCTGCTCGTTAAGGAAGTCTTCAACATTATTCCTCGGATCCGGAGCCAGAACATTCCGGTGCTGCTTGTCGAGCAGAACGTCAACCATTCGCTCAATCTCTGCGACCGGGCCTATGTCCTGGAAAACGGGCGGGTGGTTCTGGAGGGCAGCGGCCGCGAGCTGCTCGGCAATCCGGATGTCAAGAAAGCCTATCTGGGCATGTGAGCGCAAGGCGCCGGCCAAGGGCGCAGGAGGAGATATGGGAAAGCTGGACGGACGCGTCGCCGTCGTTACCGGCGGGGCCATGGGCAACGGGGAAGGGATCGCCCGGGTCATGGCCCGCCACGGGGCGCGGGTGGAACTGTGGGACCGCAACGAACTGGTTTTTGCTACGGCCGCTGCCATGCAGGCCGAGGGCCTGGCCGCCACGGCGCGGCAGATGGACGTCACCGACCCGGCCCAGTGCGGGCAAGCCGCCGAGGCCGCCCTGGCGGCCGAAGGGCATGTCGATATCCTGGTCAACAACGCCGGCGTGGCGCGCCTGGCGCTTTTTGCCGAGATGGATGACACCCTGCGCGATTTGCATTTTCAGGTGAATGTTTTCGGCGTCTGGAACTGTACCCGGGCGCTGGTGCCGGCGATGCGGGCCCAGGGCCACGGCCGGATCATCATCCTTTCTTCGGTCACCGGTCCGCTGGTGGTCGATGCGGGGATGAGCGCCTACGCCACCACCAAGGCGGCCCTGATCGGTCTGACCAAGGGGCTTGCCCGGGATCTGGCCTGCGACGGCATCAACGTCAACGCCATCTGTCCGGGCTATATCCGTACCCCGATGGTGGAGCACACCGCCCACGAATCCGACCCCGAGAACCCCGAGCGGGTCATTGACGGGATTGCGGCCGGTATCCCCTTGGGGCGGCTGGGACGACCGGAGGAGGTCGGAGAACTGGCCGCGTTTCTCGCCTCGCAAGAGGCCAGCTACATCACCGGCACCCAGATCGTCATCGACGGCGGCAGCACCCTGCCCGAGACCATGACCGTGGGCACACGCACCAGGAAGTGACCTGTCTATCCGGGCAGGGAGAAGCTACGTTGTTGGAACAATCAAAAAAGAACGACGATGCATGGCCGGCGTAGGTCAATCGGGAAACCTATGCCTGCCAGAGGAGGTGAGGGTGATGATGCAGGCCGTGGTCAAGGAGAGTGCCGAAATCGATTTTGTTTTCAAGTCGGTGCCGGTGCCGGCCCCCAAAGACGATGAGGTCCTGATTCAGGTCAAGGCTGTCGGGCTGTGCGGTACCGATCTGCCGATTTTCAAGGGGGTGCGTCCGGTGACCTACCCGTTGATCCCGGGCCACGAGTTCGCCGGTGTGGTGACCGCAGCGGGCGAGGCGGTCACCGATTTTGCCGTTGGTGATCGGGTGGCGCCTGGGTTGGTGGTCCACTGCGGGCGCTGCGATTTTTGCCGCCGGGGGATGGAGTCGCTTTGCGATCGCATCTACGAGATCGGAATCCACACCGACGGGGCCTTCGCAGAATATGTGGTCGCCCCGCAAAAGACCCTCCACCGGCTGCCCGATGCGCTTTCCTTCGAGCAGGGGGCGGCCGTCGACCCCATCGCCTCGGCCTACCGGCCGGTGCGCAAGGCGGCCATCGGCAGCCAGGATACGGTGGTGATCTTCGGCCCTGGGCCCATCGGCCTTTACGCCCTGCAGATCGCCCTGGCCGAAGGCGCCCGGCGCGTTGCGGTGGTGGGTGCCGCCGGAGACCGTGGGCGCCTGGAGCTGGCCCATCGGCTGGGGGCGGAACTGACGGTGGACGCCTCGGCCCAATCGCCGGTGGAAGCGGTGCGCCAGTGGACCGCGGGGCGTATGGCGGATGTGGTGGTCGAGGCCACCGGGGTCGCAGAAGTGGCCGCCACCTGTCTGGCCTGCCTGCGCAAGGCGGGGCGGCTGAGCCTGGCGGGGATCTTCCATCGTCCTTCGACGCTGGATTTGGGCGACGTGGTACGTCGCGAGATCCGCATCACCGGCAGCATCTGCTACACTTGGCTCGACTTTCAGGCGTCGCTGGAACTGGTGGCCCAGGGCCGGGTTCAGGTGGAGCCGCTATTGTCCCACCGGTTACCGCTGAGCCAGATGGGCACGGCCCTGGATCTCGCCCGCAGGCGTGAATCGGTCAAGATCATCCTCTACCCCTCGGCCGAGGATCACTCTTAGGCCATTGATACGAAAATCTTATGGCGCCGGGGCGATTTCGTCGTCGGTCAGATAGCAGGCCGGATCCGGGGCCCAGACATCTCCGGTGACCGCCTCGGCGCGCACCCTGAAGTTTCCGGCGCATACATCGAGCCACCGGCAGGCGGCGCAGCGGCCCGTGACCCATTTTTTCTTCTCCTTGAGCTGGGCCAGCAGGGGATCGTCCGGCTCGGACCAGATCCTGGAAAAAGGGCGCTGGCGCACATTGCCGAAGCTGTGGTGGCGCCAGAACTGATCGGCGTACACCTCCCCGTCCCAACTCACACATCCGATGCCGCGGCCCGAGTTGTTGCCCTCGTTCATTTTAAGCAGCGCCAGCACCTCGGCCGCGCGCCCGGGATTTTCCTTCAACAGGCGCAGATAGAGGTAGGGGCCGTCGGCGTGGTTGTCCACCGTGAGCACTTCCTTGGCCAGGCCCCGGGCATGCAAATCGGCGGTGCGATCGATGATCAGGTCCACGGCCTGGCGGGTCTGGTCGTGGCTCAGGTCGTCCTTGACCAGGTCGGTCCCCCGGCCGGCGTAGACCAGGTGATAGAAGCAGACCCGGGGGACATCCTCGGCCTCGAGCAGATCGAAGACCGCCGGGATCTCGCCGACGTTAAAGCGGTTGATCGTAAAGCGCAGGCCGACCTTGATCCCTGCACGGCGGCAGTTGCGGATCCCTTCCAGGGCTTTTTGAAATGCGCCGGATACACCGCGGAAACGGTCGTTGACCGCCTCCATGCCGTCGAGACTGATGCCGACATATGAAAGGCCGATCTCCTTCAAGGTGCGGGCCATGTCCGGCCCGATGAGGGTGCCGTTGGTCGAGATCACCGCCCGCATCCCCTTTTTGACGGCGTAGCCGGCCAGTTCGGCCAGATCGGGGCGGACCAGGGGCTCGCCCCCGGAAAGGAGCAGCACGGGAGCTCCGAAGGAGGCCAGATCGTCGATCAGGGCGCGGCCCTCGGCGGTAGTCAATTCGTCGGCGAAGGCCTCGTCCCTGGCATGTGCATAGCAGTGCACGCATCTGAGGTTGCAGCGCCGGGTCACGTTCCAGACCACCACGGGCCGTTTGTCGGCTGAAAACTGGAGCAGATGGCTGGGCAACTGGGCCGAATGGCGACCGTAGCGCAATGCGTCGGACGGTTCCACGGTGCCGCAGTAGAGTTTTGAAATGCCGATCATCGGATAAGCCTCGATTGGTTATGTAAGCGGGTTATGGAAGCTGCGGCGGGTCCGGGTCAGACCCCTCGGGCGACGTTTTCATCGCATCACGGATCAGAGTTTCCAGATAGGTCTGCGGTGCCTCAAGCGCGGCGCGGCTGATGAAAAACCTCTGGCGGCCGGTCTTGTCGCGGATCAGTTTGAGGGCCAGTTCGAAATCGGCCGACAGGCGCTGCCGGAGGTCGGAGATGGTCTGGGTGCCGCTGAGCAGCAATTCGACCATCCTCTCCTCGGCTTCCGGTTCCAACACGATATTGATGTCGTGGCGTTTTAAAAAATCGAGTTCGAGCTGCTTGACCTGTTCACTGAGGCTCTTGACCCTTTCAATGGCGCTGTCTATGTCGAGAATCCCGCGGGTGCTGCAAGCGGCCACCAGGCCGATGCGCCCGTCACTGAGTGCCAGGCCGTATTTTTGATCATAGCGGCTTCGGTGCTCGGCCAGGTGCGCCCGGACCGACGCCTCTTCGGCGGTCTGTAGGGCCCGGTGGTACTGCCTTTCGGTCTCCTTGCGGGATGGATCGCGGAGCCGGGTCAGAACCCGATGGGGGAAATCGACGGCCTCCTCGGTCACCGCCAGAAAGTCGAGGTCCATGGATGGCAGGCTGCATTCAAAGGGCATCAGGGCCGCCTCCACCGCACTGACCAGCCCTCGGGCCCCGGTATTTTCCGCCAGTGCCCTTTTAGCAAGTCGGTCCAGAGCCTCGTTTGAAAAGCGCACGTCAATACCATAGGCGGCAAAGTCGAGGCGTTTGCTGAGCACGACCGGATTATTTGGATTTTTTAGAATATCGAGGAGATCTGCTTCTTTAAGGCGTTCAAAAACTGCCCGAACCGGGAGCCTTCCGACGAATTCGGATTCGAATCCGTAGCGGATCAGATCCTCGCTTTGAACTTTTGTGAGCAGGTCGGCGCTTTCTGCAGTGGTCTGGATCCGGGCGGAAAAACCGATCTGCTGGCGGCTGAGACGCTCCTTGACGATATCGGCCAGACCGTTGAAGGCCCCGCTGACGATGAACAGGATGTTGCGCGTATTGACGGTGCGCTTCTGGCGGCTTCCGGTTTTGCGGAACTGTTCGATTTCCTGCATCATCGAGATCGGATCGTGGGGCACCTTCAGGTCGACTTCGGTTTCCTCCAGGGGTTTGAGCAGCGCCCGCTGGACCCCGGTACGGGATACATCGGCACCGATCAGGTTCTGGGCCGAGGCGATCTTGTCGATTTCGTCGATGTAGACAATGCCGCATTCGGCCAGGGAGATATCGTCATCGGCTTCGCGCACCAGGTCGCGCACCAGATCTTCCACATCCCCGCCGACATAGCCGGTCTCGCTGAACTTGGTGGCGTCACCTTTTACAAAGGGGACGCCGATCCTGCGGGCGATCAGCCGGATCATGTAGGTTTTGCCCACCCCCGTAGGGCCGATCATGAGCACATTGTTCTTGATGCGCCCGACCATGTTCGAAGGGGGGGCGTCGGCATTCAGCTCGCGACGCAACCTGTTGAAATGTGTACAGATCTTTGTGGCTAAAACCGCCTTGGCGTTTTCCTGCTTGACGATGTATTGGTCCAAATAGGCGATTAGCGATTCGGGGGTCAGGTCGAACTGGAGGATCCGTTGGAGGGGGGATCCGCCGGATGGGGCGGCTGCGGCCCCCTCCTCGGGCATGACCACCGGCGACACCAGTCTGACGCTGTCGCCGAATTTGCGTGACAGAAAATCGCCGATTTCCTTTTCCAGCTCTTTGGGGCTGGGAAATTTTTCGATCATTTCAGCCATGGTGCAGGATCATAAGCACCGGGGGGGCAAAAGGCAAGCTTGACGGTCCTGGCAGATCGTGGATCGCCGCCTTAAAAGGGATGAAAAAAATCAGGGGAGCCGGATGCGATTCCGGCTCCCCTGAATGTTTGGTACGCCCGGCTGGATTCGAACCAGCGATCTTCAGCTCCGGAGGCTGACGCCCTATCCCCTGGGCCACGGGCGCAAAAGGCATTCATGCAACAAGCGAAAAGAAAATTCTTGTTAGACCATGTGCCCGGGCGTGTCAAGCACCTCTTTGGCTTCACCGACCACATAGAGGGATCCGGCCACACAGACCACCTCGTCTGGGGAGGCCGCATCGATGGCTTCGGTCACGGCTTCGGCCACGGTGGGGTAGACGCTTACGGCCACTCCGCATTCTCGCACAACGGCGGCGAGGCGCTGGGGATCCAGGGCGCGGTCGATGCGCGCGCGGGTGACCATGACACGCCGGCAGGAAGGGGCCAGGGCTTGCAGCATGGCCTGATACGGCTTGTCGTCCAGGATGCCCACCACCAGGGTGATACGTCTTCCGGCCAGGTCGCTGGCCAAATATCGACCCAGGTTGCGGGCCGCCATCAGGTTGTGGGCCCCGTCGAGAATCACCAGCGGCTTCCTTCTTGCGATCTCCAGGCGTCCGGGCCATCGAGTGCGGCGCAGGGCTTCGGCGATGGTCGAGCGGTGGGCCAATTCCGGTTCCAGGAGGCAGAGCACTTCGCAGGCGGCCAGTGCCAGGGCGGCGTTGGCAAACTGGTGGGGCCCGTCCAGGGCCAATTCCAGATCAGGCCACCGATGGTCCTTGCCGAAGTAGTCGAATCGCTTCGCTGTCCGCCGGCGGATGCGAAAATCCTTTCCGTAACGGCGCAGCGGAGCGTGGTGGCGTTCGGCCATGTCCGAGATGACCTTGAGCACCGACGGCTGGCTTGCGCCGGTGACGACCGGTACCCCGGGTTTGATAATGCCGGCCTTTTCACCGGCTATGGCCGCCAGGGTGCGTCCCAGGTAGGCGCGGTGCTCCAAAGAAATGTTGGTGATGATCGACAGTTGCGGCACAATGATGTTGGTAGCGTCCAGGCGCCCGCCCATCCCGGTTTCGATGACGGCCCAGGAGACCTTGCGCCGGGCGAAGGTGTGCATCGCCATGGCGGTGGCAAATTCGAAAAAGGTCGGTTCCCGTCCGCCCAGCCGGCCAGCGATATCTTGCACCGCCCGGTGCGCCTTGACCACGTCCGTGTCGCTGACCGGTTTGCCGTCGATGGCGATCCGCTCGTTGAATTTGACAAGGTGAGGAGAGGTATATAGTCCAACCGGCTTTCCCGTTGTCTGGAGCAGGGTCGCCAGGGTGGCCGCCACCGACCCCTTGCCGTTGGTGCCGGCCACATGAACACAGTTGAAAGTGCCTTGCGGGTTTCCGAGACCTTGCAGCAGTCCGTCGATGACCTCCAATCCCAGCTTGATGCCGAAGCGGTGCAGGCGGTACATCTGCTGAAGGGTCTGTTCGTATTGGCTGGGGCTTTTCATGGAAGGCTCCATAAAAAAACCCGGCAGAAATCAGGGCTCTGCCGGGTCGCGGGATGTCGCGCTGTTTAGCGGCGGTAACGGGCCGCTTTGGCGGCGGCAATCCGCTGCCGGCGCAATGCCTCGCGCTGTTTGCGGCGCTTGTACTCACTCGGCTTTTCGTAGCTTTTTTTCAGCTTCAACCGCTTGAACAAGCCGTCATTCTGAATTTTTTTCTTCAGAATACGCATCGCCTTTTCCAGGTCGTTGTCAACGACCTTGACCAGGATTTCCTTCAATCGTATCGCCCCTTTCTTTCCATGGCCGGTGTTGGCGCCGGCCGATGGTTATTTAGCTCCTGGAAAAACCGTTACAACCGAGACCAAATAACCCAATCCGGCAAAGGAAGCAAGAGAAAATGCGAGCCGCATCGTACCAGTATTCGCCATGCCACTTGACAGGGCTGGTGATTTCGGCCATATCCATGGGCCAAACCTTTCGCCTCGAAACAACCCATTCTGGCACGAACCATTGACTTTGAAAAGGAGGAGAGCCATGCGTTTGATTCTATTGGGGGGGCCCGGTGCGGGCAAAGGCACTCAGGCCAACTATATCAAGGAACGTTACGCCATTCCGCAGATATCTACCGGCGACATGCTGCGGGCCGCCGTCAAAGCAGGCACCGACCTGGGCAAGGAAGCCAAAAAATTCATGGATTCAGGCGGCCTGGTCCCCGACGAGGTCATCATCGGTCTGGTCAAGGAACGTATCCAGGAGGCCGACTGCCAGAAGGGATTTTTGTTTGACGGTTTTCCACGCACCATCCCCCAGGCCGACGCCATGAAGGCCGCCGGAGTTCCCATCGATGCGGTGGTGGAGATCGACGTGCCGGATGCCGAAATTATCAAGCGCATGAGCGGTCGCCGCGTCCATCTGCCCAGTGGCCGCACCTATCATGTGACCTTCAATCCGCCCAAGGTCGAAGGCCAGGACGATGCTACCGGCGAACCGCTGATCCAGCGCGATGATGATAAGGAAGAGACGGTGCGCCATCGTCTCCAGGTTTACCATGATCAGACCGAGCCGCTGGTTAATTACTATCGTCAATGGGAGGCCGGCGGTCAAGCTGGAGCGCCCAAGTACATCCGCATCGAAGGGGTGGGCAAGGTCGACCAGATCCGCGACCAAATCTTTAAAGCCTTGGACAGCATGGAATAGTCCGGGTCTTTACCGGTCATCGTTTCCCGGGTCATGGCCCCGTCAGGGGGTGGCCCGGGAAAATGCGAGCAAATTTTAGCCAGCGGCACTTGACAGAATCCCACCGGGTGATATAATCTACCCAATTTAATGGTCATGAGGATTGCGAGTTAGAATTTCCCGCCAAAAGGCGAAATCGCTAACTTTCCAACTCAACATACTAAATCAAAATATTAAATCATCCTCCTAACGATTCATCCAGACCCTTTCAGACACCTCGGATGGTACTTCATCCCTTACTACCGTATTATTGCCGCGTGTTCGAGGCGGCCCGCATCCCTTACTGCCAGGAGCGCTGATGGGGGTTGGTCTGTTACCTGGCCCGAGGTGGGGCGCCGTTATGCATGATGCCATCTGAGTCGGTATGCCGATGGGCCGGTACAGTGCCGGAGGAGGAAGGATTATCGTTTCCAAACATCAAGAAAACACGAGCGGGGAGCAGTGAATGAACATCAGTGAACTTAAGACGATGAAGATCAGCGAGCTGACCCAGTTGGCCAAGCAGTACAATGTCGAAGGGGCGGCGGGCATGCGCAAGCAGGAACTTATCTTTGCCCTGCTCCAGGCGCAGATCGAAAAGAACGGCCTGATTTATGGGGAGGGAACGCTGGAAATTCTTCCCGACGGGTTCGGTTTCCTTCGCTCTCCGAGCTACAACTATCTGCCGGGGCCGGACGATATTTACGTGTCGCCCTCCCAGATTCGCCGCTTCAACCTGCGCACCGGCGATACGGTCTCGGGCCAGATCCGCCAGCCCAAAGAGAGCGAGCGCTATTTCGCCCTGCTCAAGGTCGAGGCGGTCAACTACGAAGATCCGGAAACAGCGCGCGAAAAGATACTTTTCGACAATCTGACGCCGCTCTACCCCGACCGCAAGACCAATCTTGAGACCCAGGCGGAAAACTATTCTACCCGCATCATGGATTTGATGATTCCCATCGGCTTCGGCCAGCGGGCCCTGATCGTCTCACCGCCGCGATCGGGCAAGACCATGCTGCTGCAATCCATCGCCAATGCCATTATCGAAAGCCACAAGGATGTGGTGCCTTTTGTGCTGCTGATCGACGAGCGGCCCGAAGAAGTCACCGATATGGAGCGCAACGTCAGGGCCGAGGTGATCAGCTCCACCTTTGACGAGCCTGCCGAGCGGCATGTGCAGGTGGCCGAGATGGTCATCGAAAAGGCCAAACGCCTCGTGGAACACAAGAAGGACGTGGTCATCCTGCTCGATTCGATCACCCGCTTGGCGCGGGCCTACAACTCGGTGATGCCGCCCAGCGGCAAGATCCTTTCCGGCGGGGTGGACTCCAATGCCCTGCAGCGGCCGAAGCGCTTTTTCGGTGCGGCGCGCAACATCGAGGAAGGCGGGAGTCTGACGATCATCGCCACCGCCCTGATCGATACCGGCAGCCGCATGGATGAGGTGATTTTCGAAGAGTTCAAAGGCACGGGCAACGCCGAGATTCAGCTTGACCGGCGTTTGGCGGACAAGCGCGTCTTTCCGGCCATCGACATCAAAAAGTCCGGTACTCGCAAGGAAGAGCTGCTTTTGAGCACCGATGTCCTCAACCGGGTTTGGATCCTGCGCAAGCTGCTGGCGACCCTCAATCCGGTGGACAGTATGGAGTTTTTGCTTGATAAACTCCAGGGAACCGGAAATAATAAAAACTTTTTGGAATCTATGAACGCCTGATCGGCCTTCGGGCGTTTTGGAGGCCAAACATTTATCCCTTGTCCAAAGCAGAAAGGAACTTCAGGGCGTTATGAAAACCGACATTCATCCCAAATACCAAGAGACGACCATCACCTGTGCCTGCGGCAATGTTCTGGAGGTCGGTTCGACCAAGCAGGACATCCGGGTAGAAATCTGCTCCAAATGCCATCCGTTTTTCACCGGCAAACAGAAGCTGATCGACACGGCCGGACGGATCGAACGGTTTTTGAAAAAGTACGAAAATTACCAGAAACAGATCGACGACGCCCAACAGGCCAAGAGCTGATCTTTGCTTGAGAAGCTACAGGGAATCGCCGAGCGCTATGATCTGCTCGAGCGGCTGATGGCCGACCCGCAGATTATTGCGGATCGCGATGAGTATCAGAAGCACAGCCGCGAGCACGCCGAGCTGGCCGAGGTGGTGGGGGTTTACCGGCAGTACCGCAAAATCCTGGCGGAACTGGACGAAAGCCAGGAATTGTTGCGGGATCCGGATCCTTCCATCAAGACCATGGCCCGCGAAGAGATCAATCGGCTGGCGGATGAACAGGACAGTATCGAGACGACCCTCAAGCAGCTGTTGATCCCCAAGGATCCGTCCGACGAGAAAAACGTCATCCTGGAGATCCGTGCCGGGACGGGCGGCGAAGAGGCGGCCCTGTTTGCCGCCGATTTGTTTCGCACCTACGGCCGCTATGCCGAAAACAAGCGCTGGAAGGTGGAGGTGATGACCCACCACGCCACCGGCGGCGGGGGGTTCAAGGAGATCATCGCCACCATTACCGGCCGCGGGGCATACAGCCGGCTCAAGTTTGAAAGCGGGATCCACCGGGTCCAGCGGGTGCCCACCACCGAGACCCAGGGCAGGATCCACACTTCGGCGGTGACCGTGGCCGTTTTGCCCGAAGCCGAGGAGATCGAACTGGCCATCGATCCGAAAGATCTCAAGGTCGATGTCTACCGCAGCACCGGTCCGGGAGGCCAGAGCGTCAACACCACGGACTCGGCCGTGCGCATCACCCATCTGCCCACCGGCCTGGTGGTGACCTGCCAGGACGAAAAATCCCAGCACAAGAACAAGGCCAAGGCCCTCAAGGTGCTTCGGGCCCGTTTGCTGGATCACATGGTCCAGGAACAGAACGCCAAGCGCAGCGAGACGCGCCGGCTGCAGGTCGGCAGCGGCGATCGCAGCGGGCGCATCCGCACCTACAACTTCCCCCAGGGGCGGGTGACCGATCATCGCATCGGTTTGACCCTCTACAAGCTCGACAGCGTCATGCAGGGGGCCCTGGATGATATTATCGAGCCGCTGATCGCTTCTCACCAGGCCGAAGCCCTCCAACACGGTGAAAGAACGGATGGCGTCGCCGACTGAATGGACCGTCGAAACCATCCTGCGCTGGACCAGTGATCATTTCAATCGACTGGGACTCGATAGTCCTCGCATGACGGCCGAAATTCTGCTGGCCCATACCCTGGGATGCCGTCGCATCGATCTATACATGCGTTTCGATCAGCCCGTTGATCAGGCTGCAAGAGACCGCTTCAAGATTCTGGTGCAGCGGCGGATGCGTCGCGAACCGGTGGCGTATATCACCGCCGAGCGTGAGTTCTGGTCTTTGCCACTGGGCGTCGATCCTTCGGTATTGATTCCCCGGCCGGACAGCGAATGCCTGGTCGAAGCCGGGCTGCGGCTGCTGCCGGCCGAAAATGAAGCCAAACGGGTTCTCGACCTGGGTACGGGATCCGGTGCCTTGATTCTCGCCTTGGCCAGTGAGCGTCCCGGGCATCATTACACCGCCACCGATCGCAGCCGCGCTGCAGTCGACACGGCCAGAGCCAACGCGGTCCGTCTGGGGCTGGAAGGACGGGTCCGGTTTCTGGTGGGGGACTGGTTTGCCCCTTTGGCCCTCGGGGCGCGCTGGGACCTGATCATCTCCAATCCGCCGTATATCCCCCGGGGGGGGCTGGAGGCCCTGGAGCCTGAAGTTTCGCGCTTCGAGCCCCGCCTGGCTCTGGACGGCGGCGAAGACGGCTTGACGCACTTGCGTCATCTCGTCCACACGGCCCCGGCCCATCTGGTTCAAGGCGGGTGGTTGGCGCTGGAAATGGGCTTTGACCAACGTCCTGCCGTTGAAGCGCTGGCTTCGGCCGCAGCCGTCTACGATGAAGTGATTTTCAAAAGGGATTACGGCGGCCGGGAGCGGGTGGTATGCCTGCGCTGCCGGCGGGATGGCCGAACGGCTGACCGCCCCGAAGAAAAAAACGAAAAGTGACTTGCACCGGTTTTGGGAATTTGGTATTGATTCCCGGTTTATAGGCATGGATTGAGCTCACACGTCCGTGGACCGGTCTCCCGGTGCCGGCCGTACCCTTTTGGCGGGGCGGCAGGTCGGATGCCGGAGTGAAGCGGGCGAAGGAAAACCAACCAACAGGAAGGAAAGATTCAAGATGGCTTACGTAACCATGAAAGAACTGCTGGAAGCCGGGGTCCATTTCGGTCATCAGACCAAGCGTTGGAACCCCAAGATGAAGCCTTACATTTTCGGCGCGCGCAACGGCATCTACATCATCGATCTGCAAAAGACGGTGCGCATGTTCAAGACCGCCTATGATTTTATCCGCAATACGGTGGCCGGGGGCGGCAGTTTGCTTTTTGTGGGCACCAAGAAACAGGCCCGCGAATCGATATACGAGGAGGCCAACCGGTGTGAGATGTTCTATGTCCACAATCGTTGGTTGGGCGGGATGATGACCAATTTTCAGACGATCAAGAAGAGTATCGATCGACTCAACTATCTCAACAATATTCAAAACGACGGGACCATCGAACTCTTTCCGAAAAAAGAGCGTCTCAAGCTGGCCAAGGAGCGGGAAAAGCTTGACGCCAACCTCGGCGGGATCCAGAGCATGACGCGGCTGCCCCAGGCCATGTTCGTGATCGATCCCAAGCACGAGGCCATCGCCGTGCGCGAAGGCCGCCGGCTCGGGATCCCCATCGTGGCCATCATCGACACCAACTGCGATCCGGAAGAGATCGACTACCCCATTCCGGGCAACGATGATGCCATCCGGGCCATCCGCTTGGTGGCCTCCCGCATGGCCACGGCCTGTGTCGAAGGGCGTGAGATTTACGAAGAACGGCGGCGGGCGGCCACGGACAAGGAGGAGGTCCCCGAAGAGGATCCGTTGAGCGCCGCCAGCGCCGATATGAAACCCGGCGAACGCAAGGTGATTTCCGACGGCACCCAGGGGCCGGTGGTCGAAATTATCAAACGCGGCGCCCCGCTTGCCGAGACACCCGAATCAGAAGACTGAACTGCGGATGGCGCGATGATAAGAGATTACACGTCCGGGCCATAATCAGGACGGGCGTCATGGAGGGGAGAATCACGTTATGACAGCGATCAGTGCAAGTATGGTCAAAGAGTTGCGGGCCAAGACAGGGGCCGGCATGATGGATTGCAAGGAAGCTCTGGGCGCCTGTGAAGGCGACATGGAAAAGGCGGTCGACTACCTGCGCAAGAAAGGGTTGGCCACCGCAGCCAAACGGGCTGGCAGGACCTTGAGCGAAGGCGTTATCCACAGCTATATCCACACCGGGAGCAAGCTCGGGGTGATGGTGGAGATCGACTGCGAGACCGATTTCGTGGCCCGCAATGAAGATTTTCAGGAATTTGCCAAAAACATCGCCATGCATATCGCCGCCACCAATCCGGTGGGGATCCGCGCCGAGGACGTCCCCGAGGATGCCATCCAGCGCGAGCGGGAGATCTACCGGGGCCAAGCCCTTGAGGCGGGAAAGCCGGAAAAGATGATCGACAAGATCGTCGAGGGCAAGTTGAGCAAGTTTTTCAAGGACAACTGCCTGATGGATCAGCCCTATGTGAAGAATCCGGAAATCAGCATCGCCGACTATCTCAACCAACTGATTGCCAAGATCGGCGAGAACATTACCGTCAAACGCTTTGTCCGTTTTCAGGTCGGGGAGTAAGGCAGCGTGGATAAACCCTGCTACCAACGAATCCTGCTCAAGCTCAGCGGGGAAGCCCTGATGGGAGACCAGAATTTCGGGATCAGTCCTGAGGTTCTGGACTATGTGGCCGACGAAATCCAGACGGTGCATTGCCTCGGCGTGCAGGTGGCCGTGGTGGTGGGGGGCGGCAATATCTTCCGTGGAATTGCCGCCAGCTCTTACAACATGGACCGCGCCTCGGCCGACCATATGGGGATGCTGGCCACGGTGATCAACAGCCTGGCACTTCAGGACGCGCTGGAGCGCAGCGGGATTCAGACCCGGGTCCAGTCGGCTATCAACATGCATGAGGTGGCCGAGCCGTATATCCTGCGCCGGGCGGTGCGCCATCTGGAAAAGGGACGGGTGGTGATTTTTGCCGCCGGCACGGGCAATCCTTACTTTACCACCGATACGGCAGCAGTCTTGCGCGCCGAAGAAATTCACGCCGAGATTCTTCTCAAGGCGACCAAGGTCGACGGCCTCTATGACCGGGATCCGATGGTCGATTCCAACGCTTGCTTCCTGCGCCATGTGGATTATATGGATGTGCTGGAAAAACAGCTCAAGGTCATGGACATGACCGCCATCTCGCTGGCCATGGACAACGGATTGCCGCTGGCGATCTTCAATCTCAAAAACCCGGGCAATATCTGCAAGGTGGTCTGCGGTGAGACGGTCGGCACACTGATCGAGAGCCGGCGGGCGGCCGCTGCCGGCGTCTGATCCATATCCAAGGGGATTGCCCGGACCAGGAGCGTGACGCGCAATGATTGAGGAACTCTACGAAGAAACCCGGGATCGGATGGCAAAGACCATCGAGGCGTTGAAGCACGAGTTGAATCGAGTCCGCACCGGACGCGCTTCACTCAGCCTTCTTGACGGAATTCGGGTCGATTATTACGGAACCCCGACAGCGCTGAACCAGATGGCCTCGCTTTCAATCCCGGAAAGCCGCCTGATCGTCATCCAACCATGGGACACGTCCGTCATCAAAGAGATCGAAAAGGCTCTGCTTAAAAGCGATCTCGGCTTGACCCCTTCTTCGGACGGCAAGGTGGTGCGGATTGCCATCCCGCCTTTGACCGAGGAGCGCCGTAAACAACTGGTCAAGGTGGTCTACAAGATGAGCGAAGACCATAAAGTGGCGGTGCGCAACATCCGGCGCGACACCAACGAGATGCTCAAGTCCTTTAAAAAGGACGGGGACATCAGCGAAGACGAGGCTTTCAAGGCTCAGGACGAGGTCCAAAAGATCACCGACGAATTTATCAAACGCATCGACGAGACCATCAAGGTCAAAGAAAAGGAAATCCTTGAGTTCTGACCCCCAAACCGCCGCTGCTGCGGTGGATATGGAGGCCGGGCGGTTGCCGGTGCACGTGGCCATCATCATGGACGGCAACGGGCGCTGGGCGCGTAAACGATTGCTCAACCGGGTGCGCGGCCATGAACAGGGGGCCGAAGCGGTGCGTCGCATCGTGCGGGCCAGCCGTGAGCTGGGTATCCGGTACCTGACCCTCTACGCCTTTTCCACGGAAAACTGGGAGCGCCCGGCCGCCGAAATCGAGGCGCTGATGAAGTTGCTCGAGCGCTTCCTGGCCAGCGAAGCGCAGCAGATGATGGAAAACAAAATCCGGCTGCGCGTTATCGGCCAGCCGCAGCGGCTGCCGGCCGCCACCCGCAACGCCGTTGAGCGGGTATGCCGGCAGACTCAAGCCAACGATGGCATGACGCTGGTCCTGGCCCTGAGCTACGGCGGCCGAAGCGAAATCACGGCCATGGTCCGGGACCTGGTGCAAGAGGTGGCCGGCGGCCAGTTGAGCATCGATCAGATCGACGAAAAGCGGGTTGCCGCCCGTCTGTTTACCGCCGACATGCCGGATCCGGATCTGATGATCCGCACCAGCGGTGAGATGCGCATCAGTAATTTTCTCCTCTGGCAGATCGCCTACAGTGAAATTTTTTTCACCGACACCCTCTGGCCGGATTTTTCCGTCGACGAATTCACTGCCATTCTCAACGCCTTCCAGCGCCGGGAGCGGCGTTTTGGCCGGGTCTGAAGCCCCATGCACCGCATGCGTTGGATCACCGGGTTAGCGTTGCTGCCGGCCCTTATCTTTTTTATCTGGGTCGGTGAACTGCCTCTGGCACTTTTCGTGGTGGCGGTCTGCCTTATGAGCCTCTACGAATATCTGCGCATCGTGTCCACCGACGCGCCCGGGACCCATCGCAATCTATCTTCCATGATGGTTCTGGCCCTGGGGGCGATCGTCGTACTCTGCGCTCAACTGAACGCTCCGGCCTTGATTGCCGGCGCCGTGGGCTTGAGCCTGATCGCGGTGGGCATCGTCCAGACCATGGGATACGCTCTGGGCCGGCCGGTGGCCGTCGGCCGCGTCGCGCGTCAAGTGTTCGGCATCGTCTATATCGCCCTCCCGCTGGCGCTGGTCGTGCTGATCCGCAAAGGCCCTTCGGGCATCGCCTGGGTCTTCTGGCTCCTCTTTTTGGTTTTTGTCGGCGACATCGGCGCTTTTTACGCCGGCTCGTACCTCGGGCGTCATAAGCTGTGCCCGAATGTCAGCCCCAAAAAGACAATCGAGGGTGCCCTGGGCGGACTGGGCGCCAGTCTGATCGTGGGGGCTGTTTTCAAGGCCCTGTTTTTGCCCGGCCTTCCCTGGGACACCACGCTGGTGCTGGTGCTGCTCGTCGGCGTGGTGGCACCTTTCGGCGATTTATTTGAATCGATGCTCAAGCGCATCGGCGGGATCAAGGACTCTGGCAGCATCCTGCCGGGCCACGGCGGGATGCTCGATCGCATCGACGCCCTGCTGTTCGCCATACCTGTGGTCTACATCTTTCGGTCCTTTATATTCTGATCACTTCCAGATAAGGCCATGTCAACCCCAAAACGCCTTACAATCCTCGGTTCCACCGGTTCCATCGGCACGAGCACGCTCGATGTCGTGGCCCGTTTTCCGGAGCGCTTTGTGGTGCGGGCGCTGACCGCGGCCCGCAACATTGAACGCCTGGCACAGCAGGTCATTGCCTTTCGACCCGAGCTGGCGGTGGTTTTGGATGCCGAGGGGGCCGATGCCCTGCACCGGCAGCTTCCCCGGGACCTGGATGTGACGATCGCCCAAGGAGCGGAAGGGTACTGCACCGCCGCCCGGATCGAGGCCGATACGGTGGTGGCCGCCATGGTGGGGGCGGCCGGTCTGATGCCGACCCTGGCGGCTATCGAGGCCGGCCGCGATGTAGCCCTGGCCAACAAGGAAACCTTGGTTATGGCCGGTGACCTGGTCATGGAGCGGATCAAGGCCCGCCGGGTGAGGCTCTTGCCCATCGACAGTGAACACAGCGCCATTTTTCAATGTCTGGCCGGCAATCGGTCGGCAGACGTGGATCGGATCCTGCTGACCGCCTCCGGCGGCCCTTTCCGCACGTGGCCGGCCGAGCGGTTCGACGCCATCGGGCCCCAAGAAGCCCTGCGCCATCCCAATTGGCAGATGGGCGCCAAGATCACCATCGATTCGGCCACTTTGATGAACAAAGGACTCGAAGTGATCGAGGCCGGTCATCTTTTCGGTCTCGCCCTCGATCGCATCGAGGTGGTGGTCCATCCCCAGAGCATCATCCATTCGATGGTGGCCTTCCGGGACGGATCCGTCATGGCCCAACTCGGGATTCCCGATATGCGCACGGCCATCGCCTACGCCCTGTCCTACCCTGAACGTATGGCGTTGCACCAGGCCCTTCCCGACTGGGCTGCCATGGAGGCTTTAACCTTCGAAGCTCCGGATCTGTCGCGTTTTCCCTGCCTGGATCTGGCCTTTGGGGCCGGTCGGGCCGGAGGGACGCTGCCGGCTGTGCTCAACGCGGCCAACGAGGTGGCGGTTGAGGCCTTTTTGGATCGGCGCATCGCTTTCACCGCGATCGCCCGCTGCGTGGCCGGTGCCCTTGAAGCCCACCGGCCCGGTTCTGGCAGTGATCTGGACGAAATACTGGCGGCCGACGGCTGGGCCCGGCGCTGGACCGCCGAACATATCGGAAAATTACGATGAGTGTAAGCATTCTGGCATTCGTGGTGGTTCTGGGCGTGCTGATCTTCTTTCACGAGTTGGGCCATTTTCTGGTGGCGCGGCTTTTCGGGGTCGGGGTGGAGAAGTTTTCTCTCGGGTTCGGACCGCGGTTGGCCGGCCGGCGGGTGGGGCGGACCGACTATCGTATTTCGGCCATTCCCCTGGGCGGCTACGTCAAAATGGTGGGGGAGGAGCCTGACAGCCCCATCGATCCTGACGAAATTCCCCTGTCGTTTACCCACAAACCGGTTATTCAGCGCATGGCCATCGTGGGTGCCGGTCCCTTTTTTAATCTCCTGCTGGCAGTCGTGATCTTTTATCTGGTTTTTCAAATCGCAGGCATGACGATCCTGCTGCCCACCGTGGGCCAAGTTACGGCCGCTTCCCCGGCCGCCCAGGCCGGGTTGCGCCAGGGGGATCGCATCGTGGCCATTGACCGAACGCCGGTGGCCGATTGGGAGCAGATGGCGCGTCTGATCGGCGCAAGCCAGGGCCGCCGGCTCGATGTGGCCTACCGGCGTGAGGGTGAGATCCGGACGGTGCCGATCCAGCCCGAAGTGCGTCAAACACCGAACCTTTTCGGTGAATCCCAGGACCGCTACGTCATCGGGATCACGGCCGCCGGAGAAATCGAAACCCGGCGCGTCGGACCTTTCGCGGCCGTCGCGGCGGCCTTCACCCAGACCTACACCATCACCAAACTGACCGTGGTCAGCGTGGCCAAGATCATTACCGGGACCTTGTCGGCCAAGACTCTCGGCGGGCCGATCATGATCGCCGAGATGGCAGGCCAGCAGGCACGGGAAGGATTGGTCAACCTGATGTTTTTTACTGCCCTGATCAGCGTCAATCTGGCGATTCTCAATTTCCTTCCCATCCCGGTCCTCGACGGGGGGCACCTGCTCTTTTTCGCCATCGAGGCCCTGCGCGGCAGGCCGGTGAGCATCCGGGTGCGCGAGGTGGCCCAGCAGGCCGGGATGTTCCTGCTGATGCTGCTCATGGTGCTGGTGTTTTACAACGACATCGTGCGCATCGCCTTCAACTGACCCAGACCGCCACAACCGTCTCCATGCCGATCGGAACGGCATTTTGCCACTGGCCGCCCAACTTGTTTCGCCATGCTTTCCAACTCCGGCTTGATTGCAAGGGCTCCCTTGGGATATAAGCCAGTCTACGCATATTCGTGTTTCGGCCCTGTTTTGCCTCGTTAAAGACTTTTGTCTTGATGGCCATACAAATCCCGCCCAAGGCGGGGCACCCCCTTGACTTGGAAGCGTGACATGCCGCATCGATTGGAAATTACACTTAAACCAGAACTTTTCGACGCCGAGGGAGAGGCCCTGCGCCGCAAGGCCAAGGCCTATTTCGGTTTGACCCTCGACCGGGTGCGTGCCATCCAGGTGCTGACCATCGATGCCGACCTGAGCCCCAGCCAACTGGAGCAGGTCCGCAGCGAGGTCTTCACCAACCCGGTAACCCAGGTGTCGGCCTTTACCCCGCTGGACGAACCGTTCGATTGGGTCATCTGGGTCGGCTACCGGCCCGGGGTGCGGGACAACCCGGGCGCCACGGCGGTCGAGGCGATCGAGGACTGTTTAGGCATTCGTTTGGCCCCCCATGAAGCGGTCTATACGTCCCGGCGATACTGCATCCGTGCCGCCGGGCTGGAGCGCGCGGATCTAGACCGCATCGCCGGCCAGCTCTTGGCCAACGACATCATCCAGCAGTGGCGCGTTTTCAACCGCAGCAAGTGGGATCCGACCCAAGGGATCGGGATCATTATTCCCAAGGTCATTCTGGACCATACTCCCACGGTGGCCGAGCTGCCCATCGACAGCGATGCCCAGCTGGGCCAGATCAGCGATGCGCGCGGCCTGGCGCTCAACCCCAACGACATTCCGACCATCCGGGCCTACTTTCGCAATCCGAAAGTGCTGGCGGCCCGCCGGGAGATGGGGCTCCAGGATCCCACCGACATCGAACTCGAATACATCTCCCAGGCCCGCAGTGACCACTGCAACCACAATACGTTTCGCGGCCTTTACCGCTACCTCGATCTGGAGACGGGGCAGGCCGAGACGGTGGACAATCTTTTCAAGACCTGCATCGAAGCTCCGACCCTGGCCCTGAAGCGCAAAAAAGACTGGGTCGTCTCGGTGCTCTGGGACAACGCCGGGGTAGGGCGCCTGGACGCGGACCACTACTATACGATCACCGGCGAGACCCATAACAGCCCATCCAACATGGAGGCCTACGGCGGGGCGATCACGGGAATCGTGGGGGTCTACCGCGATCCCATGGGCACCGGGCTCGGATCACGCCTGATCATGGGCGCCTATGGCTACTGCGTGGGGCCTTATGATTATGCCGGGGACCTGGTGCCCCGGCTCCATCCGCGGCGGCTCCTGGACGGGGTGATCGAGGGGGTGCGCGACGGCGGCAACAAGAGCGGGGTTCCTACCCCATTCGGCCAGGTTCTCTTTCATCCCGGCTATCTGGGCAAGTGCCTGGTCTTCGTTACCGCCCTGGGAGTCATGCCGGCCATGGTGGCAGGCGGGGCCTCCGAGAGCAAGACCACTTCGCCCGGAGACATGGTGATCATGTGCGGGGGGCGCGTGGGCAAGGACGGGATCCACGGTGTGACCGCTTCATCGGAAGTCTTTTCCGAGCATACCCCGGCGGGCCACGTCCAGATCGGCGATCCTTACACCCAGAAAAAAATGCATGATTTCCTGCTCGAGGCCCGGGATGCCGGCCTGATCCGATTCGTCACCGACAACGGCGGTGGGGGGCTCTCCTCCTCGGTGGGCGAATCGGCCCTCTTTGCCAACGGGGTGCAGATCGACCTGGAGAAGGTGCCGCTCAAGTATGCGGGACTGGACCAGTGGGAGATCTGGGTCAGCGAATCCCAGGAGCGCATGACCGTGGCGGTGGCGCCCGGGGACGTCGAGCGCTTTCTCGCCCTTTCACGGCAGCACGCGGTAGAAAGCACCGTTATCGGCCGTTATGCCGATACGGGCAAGCTGCAGATCCGCTACGAGGGCAAAACCTGCGCCTATGTGGACCTGTCCCTGCTCGAATCGGGGTTTCCCCAGTGGACCTTCGATGCCCACTGGCAGTCTCCGGCCTTGCGCGGGTTGAGCGAACCGGTGCTTGCCGAACCGGCCGACTACGAAGGCCTGATGCTGGCGATGCTCGCCAGGCCCAACATCTGCGCCAAGAACTGGATCGTGCGCCAGTACGACCACGAAGTCCAGGGTACCAGCGTCATCAAACCCCTGGTCGGGGTCGGGCGTGATGTGCCCAGCGATGGGGCCGTGCTGCGGCCGGTGCTGGCTTCCGAGGGCGGTTTGGCCTTCGCCCAGGCCCTGTTGCCGCATTATGCGGCCATCGATGCCTATCACATGGTGGCCTGCACCATCGACGAGGCCGTGCGGCGTTTGATCGCCGTAGGCGGGGATCCGGATCACATCGGCGGCGTGGACAACTTCTGCTGGCCCAGCATCCAGTACGATGCCGAAAAGAATCCGGACGGCCGCTTCAAGGCGGCCCAGCTCGTGCGCGCCTGCTGGGCCTTGCGCGACACCTGCCTGGCCTACGCCATACCGCTGCTTTCGGGCAAGGACAGCATGTACGTGGACGGGCACCTTCCTGGACGCTTCGGCGAGCGGCACAAGGTCAGCGCCCTGCCCACCCTTCAGTTTGCCGTCGTCAGTGCCATCGATGATGTTCGAGGCTGCACCACGATGGATGCCAAGGCCCCGGGCGACGGTGTCTACGTGCTGGGAGAAACCGGAGACGAACTGGGCGGCTCGGAGTATTACGATCTTTTCGGCTATACCGGCTGCCGGGTGCCCCATACGGCCCCGGAACGGTTCTGGCCCGTATACCAGGCTTTGGCTCGCGCCATCGGCCAGGGATGGGTCGCCTCGGCCCACGGGGTCTACCGCGGCGGGCTGGGGGTGCATTTTTGCCTGGTGGCGATGGCCGGCGGACTCGGGTTGGATATCGATCTGGACCGTGTTCCCGTCAGGGAGCAACTGCGGCCCGACAAGCTGCTTTTTTCCGAATCAGCCGGAAGGTTCATCGTCACGGTGGACGAGGCTTGCCGCGAGCGTTTTGAGTCTCTTTTCAAAGACCTGCCCTGGGCCCGGGTCGGCACGGTGCAGGCCGATCCGGTGCTGGCGGTCCGCACCGGCGGCGGCGACCTGCTGCGCCTTGGGCTCGAACGGCTTCTCGACACCTGGAAGCGGCCGTTCGATGATCTGATTTAACCTGTCATTTTTTGTGATGGCCCTTTTTCCGTTAAGGGCCATCCGTTTGCTGGAGACCGCTTCCATGACACCCATCGATGCCCTGGTACTGACCGGATACGGATTGAACTGCGACCATGAAACGGCCCACACCCTGAATATGGCCGGGGCCCGCGCCAGGCGGGTCCACATCAACGCCCTGATCGGCGGAGAGGTGACCCTGGACCGTTTTCAGATTCTGGTCTTCGGCGGCGGGTTCAGCTGGGGCGACGATCACGGGGCCGGGGTGGTGCAGGCCGTGCGCATGAAAAACCAGATCGGCGACCAGATCCTCTCCTTTGTTACCCGCGGCAAGCTGGTAATAGGGATCTGCAACGGGTTCCAGGTGCTGGTCAACCTCGGCCTGCTTCCCGGTCTGGACGGTGATTACACCGCTCGATGCGTAGCCCTGACCTACAACGATTGCGGCAACTTCCGTGACGCTTGGGTCCATCTGGCGGTGGAAGAGGGCAATGCGTGCATCTTCACCCGCGGTCTTGCCGATCTCGAACTGCCCATCCGTCATGGAGAGGGGAAGTTTGTCGCAGCCCCCGAAATCCTCCATCGCCTGGAAGCCGAAAAGCAGGTCGTGCTGCGCTATGCCGACGCACAGGGCCGGCCGGCCCAAGGCGCTTTTCCTGCCAATCCCAACGGTTCGCTGGCGGATATCGCCGGCATCTGCGATCCGAGCGGACGGATCTTCGGCCTCATGCCCCATCCGGAAGCCTACCATCACTGGACCAACCATCCGGACTGGGCCCGGGTCAAGGATCGATGCCGGCGTGCCGGTACCCCCATGCCGGAGAACCCGACCCCGGGGCTGGCGATTTTTCAAAACGCCGTGGCCTATCTTCAAGGGTGCTGAGCGGCATCCAACCGGCCATCTTCATCGGAATCGGAAAGGCGCGACCGGCATTTTTTCCGTCGCGCGGCGATGGATACTGGGGGACCGGTTCAGTATTAAAAAAATTTATAACTATAAAATATTTTTATAGATGAATCCTTCGCCAGGATGTCCGTTGCCATCCGAGGCATGCTTGCCTGTGGCTTCTTCATTGCTTTATTCCCTGTAAATACAACATGTTTTTGGGTTGCCTGACGGCCGCAAAGAGATTTTGAGCGGTCTTAAGATTTCTGGCATGCTTTTTGTTAGATTTTGGAATCAATCGTTTTTCAATTGGATAACCCGGAGTTCCGATCATGCGCCGACAATCTGGATTCACCTTGATGGAGTTGATGATCATCATCACCATTATCGCTGTTTTGGCCGCCATCGCCGTACCCAACTTTCTTGGGTGGCTGCCCAAGTACCGGCTCAAATCCGCGGTGGATGAGCTGTTCAGTAATCTGAATCTGGCCAAGATGACGGCGGTTCGCAACGGGCAGGACTGCAAGGTTCTCTTCGACGCTGATGGCTATACCATCGAATGCCTTTCCAAGACCGTCAACCTTGATGGTTACGGCAGTGGGATAACCTTCAAAAATCCGGATGGCAGTTCGGGTTTTCCGGCCTTTATCACGTTTAACAGCAGGGGATTGTCCAACGACGGGATCGTTCGACTGACAAATGAGGCCAGAACCGGCTACTTCCAAGTGCAGGTGCAGTCCTCTGGAGTCATCCATATCATGAAATGGAACGGATCGAGTTTCATATGATAAAGCGATATCCGAACAAAAAAGATGATTGGGCTGGATTTACCCTGGTCGAGTTGCTCATCGCGATGGTGATTTTTGCCGTGGCGCTGACGGCCATCTATACCTCTTATCTGACCCAGCAAAAAACCTATCTGGCCCAGAGCCAGGTTACGGCCATGCAGCAGAGCCTGCGTGCCGGGATGTATCACCTGGAGCGCGAATTGCGGATGGCCGGCTACGATCCGATTCGCACCGCCGGCGCCGGCTTTTTGATCGCAGATGATGACGAGATGCAGTTCACGGCCGATCTTAACGGCGACGGCAACATGGTCGCCTCAACGAACGATACCAACGAGCAGGTTCGCTACACAATCAGTTCGGGCTACCTGAGAAGAGAAATCTGGGGCGGCGGGCTCCAGCGCCTGGCCGAAAACATCGAAGTCCTGGACCTGGTTTATATGGACGAGGATAACAACCCCATCAATCCCGGCCGAAGCGACGTGTCGTCGACAAGATTGAAGGATATCCGCTCGGTCCAGGTGACCATGGTGGCCATCACCGATAAGGCCGATCCAGACTATCACAACACGACAGTCTACCGAAACCAACAGGGCGATATCCTGCTTAGCGCCAATGATCATTTGCGGCGCCGGCTTTTGACCAGCACCATCCGCTGCCGGAATATGGGGATTTAATGTTTTCGCCTGTCCAACGCCACAGGCGCGTTATCATGCGAGAGCTTAGCCCCGGAAAAAGGAAGAGGGAATGAAAACGGAAGGCTTCAGAGGACTTCGTTCCGGCCGCCGGTGCCGGCAGACCGCAGGGGGCTACACCCTGATCGAGGTGTTGATCGCATTGACCATCCTCGCCGTCGGGTTTCTGGCTGTCGCCCGGATGCAGATCTCCGGCTTGATGGGCAACCAGTACGCCATGGAACTCACCGAAGGGGTCACCTGGGCCCAGGACCGCATGGAAGTGCTGATGGGGCTGCCTTTTGACGACCCGCTGCTGGCCGACACGGGAACCGATTCCCAGCTAGATACCAACCCGCCGGCCGGCTATACCATCTCCTGGACGGTCAAGGACGATGAGCCGGTCTCGGGCGCCAAAAAGGTCGATCTGACGGCAGTCTGGCACAACCGGTATGGCCGCAGCCAGACGGTTCATCTTACCGGCGTCAAGGCCAATCTATGAGGCGGATAACCCGGGGGTAGCCACCAACCGGGTAGCATCGACGGAGAAACTCAAGAAATGATGCGATTCATCAGACATAACGGCCAACGTCAAAAAGGCTCGATCATCATCATTGCCCTGGTGTTGCTGATGCTCGTCACCCTGATGGGGATTTCCATCACCCAGATTACGGGTATTGAAATGCAGGTGGCCGGCAACGAGCGCGACTACAAGGAATTATTCTACCTGGCCGAGGCGGCCATGATGGAAGCAATGCAAAGGATGGATGACGCATCCAACCAGAACCTGAGGCCGACCACCACCACTTTCACCTGGCTCCACAACACGGCTACGAACCTGGACTCGCAATCCGTTATTGCCGATACTGACGTCAGCGCCGTTTCGGCCGTTAACGCCGACACCGCCCGTTTTGCCGCTACCGCCCAGGGCATCGCCAGCGGCAGCAGTCTGGCCATGACCACCACCAGCCAGCTCTACAGCTTCGAGGTCCACGGGTATGCCGAAAAACGGGGCCGGGCCCATGTGGCAGGAGGGTACAGGCGGCGTTTTTGATTACCGAGGCAATCGATCCGCAAGACGTGACTCGAGGATGAGCCGCGCAACATTGAGGCAAGTGCAGCTCAAAAGACGAATCGGTGCACGCAGTTCACATCTGCCGCCGGATCGGGTCGAACGAGGACATCTATCATGAAAACCATGTTCAGGGTGAACAAGAAGGTGCTTGCCTTCTGGCTGACGCTTGCCAATGCGGCTCTCCTGTTGGCCGTCTTTACGGCCTTGGCGGATTCCCCGACGATCTCCGCTCCGGGTTCCTCGACGTACACCGAGGGGGATTCCCCCCAGATCGTCAACGGCAATATCACCGTCAGCGATCCGGACAGCGATATTTATGAGGCCTGGGTGCAGATTTCAGACGGTTTCGAACCGTACAAAGATATTCTCGTCGCGCCCAGCCCGCTGCCTGCGGGGATTACAGTGGACAGCAATTACACCGGGACTTACATGTATCTTCATTTCGTTGGTCCCGCGTCGCCGGAGGCGTTTCAAAGCGTCTTGCGGGCTGTCACATTCAAAAACACCAGCGACGCTCCCTCGACGGCGACGCGGACGATCTGGCACTGGATTCGCGACAGTCCACACAACCCCTATGTCTCCACGACTTCTCAACTTTTTGTCGTATCGATCAACGACGCGCCCAGCGCCGATGACCAAACCATCGAAACCTTTGAGGACACAGAGAAGGCCGTCACCCTGACCGGGGACGACGGCGAAACGGATGCGGTCCAGACCCTGACCTTTGTCGTCACCAGCCTGCCGGCCAGCGGCACCCTGAGCGAGACTTCCGGCGGGACTGCGATTGCGACGGTTCCGTATACGCTATCGGACGCTGAACTTTTTTTTACCCCGGCCCTTGATGATGTCAGCCAGCAGATCTTTCGATTCGTGGTCCGGGACAGCGGCGGAACGGACAACGGCGGGATCGACGAAAGTCTGGAAGCCACCATCACGATCAACATTACTCCGGTCAATGATATGCCAACCTTTACCAAGGGAGCGGACCAGAGCATCCTGGAGGACGCCGGCCCCCAGACGGTGTTCGGGTGGGCCACAGCCATCAGTGCCGGACCTGCCGACGAGGCGGGCCAGAGCCTCGCCTTTGCCGTGACCAACGACAACAACGGCCTGTTTGCGGTCCAGCCGTCGGTGGATCCGGCCAGCGGCGACTTGACCTATACACCGGCTGATGACGCCAACGGCACGGCCACGGTGACCGTCACTCTGAGCGATGACGGGGGCACGGCCGACGGGGGCGTGGATGCGTTCAGCGACAAGTTCACCATCACGGTGACGTCGGTCAACGACGCGCCGTCGTTTACCAAGGGTGCGGATCAGGGCGCGCTTGAGGACGCTGGTGCCCAGACGGTATCCGGATGGGCTGCGGATATCAGTGCGGGACCGGCCAACGAGGCGGGTCAGACTCTTGTTTTCACGGCAACCAACGACAATAACGACCTGTTTGAGACCCAGCCGTCGGTGGATCCGGCCAGCGGCGATTTGACCTATACCCCAGCCGCCGACGCCCACGGTACGGCCATGGTGACCGTCACCCTGAGCGACAACGGGGGCACGGCCGACGGGGGCGTGGATGCGTTCAGCGACACTTTTACCATCACGGTAACGCCGGTCAACGACGCACCGTCGTTTACCAAGGGAGTGGACCAGAGCGTGCTGGAAGACGCCGGTGCCCAGACGGTATCCGGATGGGCCGCGGACATCAGTGCGGGACCTGCCGATGAAGCCGGCCAGGTGCTTGCCTTTAGTGTCACCAACGACAACAACGATTTGTTCGCGGTGCAACCGCAGATGGATATAAGCAGCGGCGATTTAACCTATACGCCGGCTGCGGACGCTCACGGCACGGCCACGGTGACCGTCACTTTGACCGACGACGGGGGGACGGCCGACGGGGGCGTGGATACGTTCAGCGAGACTTTTACCATAACGGTGACCCCGGTCAACGATGGCCCCTCGTTCACCAAAGGGGCGGACCAGAGCGTGCTGGAAGACGCCGGTGCCCAGACGGTGGCCGGGTGGGCCGCGGACATCAGCGCTGGACCTGCCGACGAGGCAAGCCAGGCCCTCACCTTTACCCTGACCAACGACAACAACGGGCTGTTTACGGTCCAGCCGGCGGTGGATCCGGCCACGGGCACCCTGACCTACACGCCGGCTGCGGACGCCCACGGAACGGCCACGGTGACCGTCACCTTGACCGACGACGGGGGGACAGCCGACGGGGGCGTGGATGCATTCACCGATACGTTTACCATCACGGTCACCCCGGTCAACGACGCGCCGAGCTTTACCAAGGGAGCGGACCAGAGCGTGCTGGAAGACGCCGGTGCCCAGACGGTGGCCGGGTGGGGCACGGCCATCAGCGCTGGACCTGCCAACGAGGCGGGCCAAGTCCTCACCTTTACCCTGACCAACGACAACAACGGGCTGTTTGCGGTCCAGCCGGCACTGGATCCGGCCACGGGCACTCTGACCTACACGCCGGTTGCGAACGCCCACGGCTTGGCCACGGTGACCGTCACTTTGACCGACGACGGCGGCACAGCCGACGGGGGCGTCGACGCATTCAGCGATACGTTCACGATTACGGTGAGCCCGGTCAACGATGCGCCGAGCTTTACCAAGGGAGCGGACCAGAACGTGCTGGAGGACGCCGGTGCCCAGACGGTGGCCGGGTGGGCCAGCGACATCAGTGCGGGTCCGGCCAACGAGGCAGGCCAAGTCCTCACCTTTACCCTGACCAACGACAACAACGGGCTGTTTACGGTCCAGCCGGCGGTGGATCCGACTACCGGCACCCTGACCTACACGCCGGTTGCGAACGCCCACGGCACGGCCACGGTGACCGTCACCTTGACCGACGACGGGGGGACAGCCGACGGGGGCGTGGATGCATTCACCGATACGTTTACCATCACGGTCACCCCGGTCAACGACGCGCCGAGCTTTACCAAGGGAGCGGACCAGAGCGTGCTGGAAGACGCCGGAGCCCAGACGGTGGCCGGGTGGGCCACGGCCATCAGCGCTGGACCTGCCAACGAGGCGGGCCAAGTCCTCACCTTTACCCTGACCAACGACAACAACGGGCTGTTTGCGGTCCAGCCGGCACTGGATCCGGCCACGGGCACCCTGACCTACACGCCGGTTGCGAACGCCCACGGCTTGGCCACGGTGACCGTCACTTTGACCGACGATGGCGGCACAGCCGACGGGGGCGTCGACGCATTCAGCGATACGTTCACGATTACGGTGAGCCCGGTCAACGATGCGCCGAGCTTTACCAAGGGAGCGGACCAGAGCGTGCTGGAAGACGCCGGAGCCCAGACGGTGGCCGGGTGGGCCACGGCCATCAGCGCTGGACCTGCCAACGAGGCGGGCCAGGCCCTCACCTTTACCCTGACCAACGACAACAACGGGCTGTTTGCGGTTCAACCATCGGTGGACGTGGCCACCGGCATCCTGACCTATACGCCGGCTACGGACGCTCACGGCACGGCCACGGTGACCGTCACCTTGACCGACGACGGGGGGACGACCGACGGGGGCGTGGATACGTTCAGCGAGACTTTTACCATCACGGTCACCCCGGTCAACGACGCGCCGAGCTTTACCAAAGGGGCGGACCAGAGCATGCTGGAAGACGCCGGTGCCCAAACGGTGGCCGGGTGGGCCACCGACATCAGTGCGGGGCCGGCCAACGAGGCAGACCAAGTCCTCACCTTTACCCTGACCAACGACAACAACGGGCTGTTTGCCGATCAGCCGGCACTGGATCCGGCCACCGGCACCCTGACGTATACGCCGGCCGCGGACGCCCATGGCACGGCCACGGTGACCGTCATCCTGACCGACGACGGCGGGACACTCAACGGGGGAAACGATTCCTTTAGCGAGATGTTCACCATCAAGGTGACACCGGTCAACGACGCGCCGAGTTTTACCAAGGGAGCGGATCAGAGCGTTCTGGAAGACGCCGGTGCCCAGACGGTGGTTGGATGGGCCGCGGACATCAGCGCCGGACCTTCCAACGAAGCCGGACAGATTCTTACCTTTAGCGTGACCAACGACAACAACGATCTGTTTGCGGCCCAGCCTGCGGTTGATCCGTCTACCGGCACCCTGACCTATACGCCGGCTACGGACGCTCACGGCACGGCGACGGTGACCGTCACTCTGCGCGACGACGGCGGGACGGCCGACGGGGGTGTCGATGAATTTAGCGATACCTTCATCATCAAGGTCGTACCGGTCAACGATGCGCCGTCATTTACCAAGGGTGCGGATCAGAGCGTGCTGGAGGACGCCGGCGACCAGACGGTGGCCGGATGGGCCACGGATATCAGCACGGGACCGGTCAACGAGGCGGGCCAGGCGCTTGCCTTCATTCTCACCAACGACAACAACGGTCTGTTTGCGGTTCAGCCTGCGGTTGATCCGGCTACCGGCACCCTGACCTATACGCCGGCTACGGACGCCCACGGTGAGGCCGTGGTGATCGTCACCCTGAGCGACAACGGCGGGACGGGTGGCGGGGGCAGCGATGCGTTCAGCGACACGTTCACTATCATGGTCACGCCGGTCAACGATGCGCCGAGCTTTGTCAAGGGTGCGGATCAGAACGTTCTGGAGGACGCCGGTGCCCAGACGGTGGCCGGCTGGGCTACGGCCATCAATGCAGGCCCTGCCAACGAGGCGGGCCAGACCCTTGTTTTTACCGCGACCAACGACAACAACGGTCTGTTTGCGGATCAGCCTGCGGTGGATCCGGCCAGTGGTGACCTGATCTACACGCCGGCTGCGGACGCCCACGGTACGGCCACGGTGACCGTCGCTTTGAGCGACGACGGCGGCACGGCCAACGGGGGTGTCGATGAATTCAGCGATACCTTCACCATCACGGTCACGCCGGTCAACGATGCGCCGAGTTTTACCAAGGGTGCGGATCAGAGCGTGCTGGAGGACGCCGGTGCCCAAACGGTGGCCGGGTGGGCCACCGACATCAGCGCGGGACCTGCCGATGAGGCGGGCCAAACGCTTGCTTTTACTGTCACCAACGACAACAACGACTTGTTCGCGGTGCAACCGGCGGTGGATGCGGTCAGTGGTACGCTGACCTATAAGCCGGCTGATGACGGCAACGGTACGGCGACGGTGACCGTCACCCTGAGCGACGACGGGGGAACGTCCAACGGCGGTGTCGATGCGTTCAGTGAAACCTTTACGATTACGGTCACGCCGGTCAACGATGCGCCGAGCTTTACCAAGGGTGCGGACCAGAGCGTGCTGGAGGATGCCGGCGCCCAGACGGTGGCCGGCTGGGCTGCGGACATCAGCGCAGGGCCTGCCAACGAGGCGGATCAGACCCTTGTCTTTACAGTAATCAACGACAACAACAGTCTGTTTGCGGCCCAGCCGGCACTGGATCCGGCCACCGGCACCCTGACCTATACGCCGGCTGCCAATGCCCACGGCACGGCGGCGGTGATCGTTATCCTCACCGACGACGGCGGTACGGCCGACGGGGGCGTGAATACCTTTCAAGACACGTTCACCATCACGGTCACGCCGGTCAACGACGCGCCGTCGTTTATCAAGGGAGCGGACCAGAGTGTGCTGGAGGATGCCGGCGCCCAGACGGTGGCCGGATGGGCCACGGTTTTCAGCGCAGGACCTGCCGACGAGGCGGGCCAGGGCCTGACGCTTGCCGTGACCAACGACAACAACGACCTGTTTACGGCTCAGCCGACGGTGGATCTGGCCACCGGGGACCTGAGCTATACGCCGGCTGCGAACGCTTACGGAGAGGCCGTAGTAACCGTCAGCTTGACCGATGAAGGTGGCACGGCCGACGGTGGCGCGGATACATTCAGCGACACCTTCACCATCACGATAATCCCGGTCAACGACGCACCGACACTGGATACGATTGCCGACTTGGCAGCGATCGATGAGGACGCCGGGCAACAGACAGTTATGTTGAGCGGTATCGATCAGGGCGGCGGTGCAGGCGAAGATATGCAACACCTGACCATTACGGCTGTATCGGACAATCCTGGGCTGATTATGACCGCGCTGGTCAACTACGAACAGGGGAATACCTTTGGTGCCCTGAACTTCACGCTGGTGCCCGACGCCAATGGGACAGCGACGATGACCGTAACCGTCACCGACAACGGAGGGACGGAAAACGGGGGCCAGGATACCATAATCCGATCCTTTACCATCACGGTGACGCCGGTCAACGATCAGCCGCTTCTGGACGAGATTGAAGATCCGGCGCCGATCGATGAAGATGCCGGCCAGCAAACCGTTGCGCTGAGCGGGATCGACGCCGGCGGGGGCGAGAGCCAGACCCTGACAATCACCGCCACCAGCGACAACCCGGCCCTGATCCCGGATCCGACGGTGACCTATACCAGCCCAGATGCCGGCGGCAGCCTGAGCTATACCCCGGTGGCCGATGCCAACGGGACGGCCTTGATCACGGTGCGGCTAACCGATGATGACAGCGCCGGAGGGGCGGCCCTGTGGGTGGAACGGACCTTTACCGTGGCCGTGATACCGGTCAACGACAGACCGGTGGCCAACGATGACAGCGTCGGGCCGGTGGATGAAGACAGTCTCCTGACAGGTGCCGCCCCCGGACTGCTGGCCAATGATATCGATGTGGACGGGGATGCGTTAGAGGTTACGGCCCATGACACCCTCAGTGCCATGGGCGCCGCTGTGAGCGTCGCAACAGACGGCAGTTACAGCTACGACCCGACCGGTGCGGCGTCCTTGCAGGCCCTGGATGCCGATCAGACAGTGGTGGACACCTTCACTTATACCATCTCGGACACCGTTCTCGATGAAACGGCGACGGTGTCGGTGACGGTGACGGGCGTCAACGATATCCCTCTGGCCGAGGATGATACCTACGCCGTCAACGAGGATGAGGTGCTGACCGTCGATGCGGCTGCCGGGCTTTTGGCCAACGACAGCGATGTGGACGGCAGCGCCGTTTTGACCGTCGGCGGGTATGACGCGGTCAGCGTCCTCGGTGCGACGGTGACCGTCAATGCGGACGGCAGTTTCAGCTACGACCCGCGCGATGCGGCGGCCCTGAAAGCGCTGGCGGCTTCAGGAACGGTTACCGACACCTTCGACTACACCGTCACTGACGAGCACGGGGCCACTGCCACCGCTATGGTCACCGTGGCCGTCGGTGACATCGACCCGGTGGCCGGATTTACGGCTTCGGCCACTGAAGGCGTTGAGCCGTTGGTGGTAAATTTTATCGATACCTCCGAGAGCTACGACGATATCGTTTCCTGGACGTGGGATTTCGGCAACGGCCAAGCCATGAGCGGGACGGAGAAGAATCCCGAGGGGATCACCTACGCGCAGGAAGGTACCTACACGGTGACGCTGACGGTCAGGGAGGCCGACGGGGATCAAAGTACGGCCACCATGGACATCATCGTCAGCGACAGCGATCCGGTGGCTGCCTTTTCGCCCGATGAAAGCAGCGGCGCAGAGCCCTTTACCGTTACCTTCTACAACCAGACGACCTCCAACGACGGTATCACCAGTTACGTCTGGGATTTCGGCGACGGCAGCACCACCACCATGACCACGGCAGACAGTGTCGAACACACCTATCCGCTTGAAGGGTCCTATACGGTCACCTTGACGGTCAGCGAGGCCGACGGGGACAGCGACACCGCGTCGGTTCTGATCACGGCACAAGACGCCGAACCGGATGTCGATTTTACCGTTTCACCGGCCAGCGGAGTGGTGCCCCTGACCGTGACCTTTACCGATCGGAGCACGGTTTACGACGACAGTTCGATTACCTATGGCTGGACTTTCGGCGACGGTGAGACGAGTACCCAGCAGAACCCGAGCCATACCTACATTCTGGTCGGGACTTACAGCGTCAGCCTGACGGTAACCGACGGCGACGGATCGAGCATCACCAAGACGGCGGTCATCACGGCCCGGGCGGATGTGGATGACCCGGACGACGACGGCGACGGCTGGACCGTGGGGATGGGCGATTGTGACGACTCGGATGCGAACATCAACCCGGGGGCCGAGGAGATCTGCGGCAACAACATCGACGAGAACTGTTTCGATGGCGATCTTTCCTGCGATGCGGTGGGCCTTTGCACTAACCTGGGCGACAAGCCGCTGGACGTTCTGCTCAATGCCGCCACGCCCAACATCATGTTTGTCATCGACGATTCGGGCTCGATGGACTGGGAATTCATGACCACGGACAGCGACGGGGTCCTTTGGTTCAACAATACAAAATATAATTACCTTTTTGATACCGATGACAACCTCTGGCCCAGCCAGACATGGCATGTGCTGGGCGAAATCCGGAACGCCTCAGACGACCGGCGCTACTGGAAAGCGCGCTGGTCCGGTTTCAACGCCATGTATTACAACCCGGCCTACGATTACGAACCCTGGTACGGCGAGAACGATGCCGACGTGCAGATCCCCAAGCTGCACCCGACCAAGACCGGCAGCAGCAACCTCTTCGACCTGAGCCAGACCTACTACACGGTGGACGTGGCCATCGAAGGTGGCGGTGGGGAGGCCGTGCCCGTCTATGTGGACGAAAACAGCCCGGCCTTTTCCACAGGTGACTACTGGTCCACCAACTATTCGGCCTGGGGGGCCTACCAGAACCGTCATAAGTACACCAGTACCAGGAACAACAGCGGCACCTGGACCTACACCATTCCGGCCGACGGCGATTACGAAGTCTCGGCCTTTGTCCGGCCCGGCTATTACTACGACCAGAACGCCCTTTACACCGTCAGGGGACCGGGGGTGAACACGTCCATGCGCCGGGCCCAGAACGGCCTGAAGGTGCTGGGCACCTGGCATTGGAGCACCGGTGATGTGGTGCGGGTCACCGTCAAACGTGACAACCAAAGCACGTATAATACCAACACGATCGCCGATGCTGTCCTCTTCTGGCCCGGTGGCGGCGGTGGCGGCGGCACCTCGGCCACAGCCAAAATCACCCAGGCCCATTACTGGACCTGGGATGATACC
This sequence comes from Desulfobacterales bacterium, assembly GCA_963668645.2. Taxonomy (GTDB): domain Bacteria; phylum Desulfobacterota; class Desulfobacteria; order Desulfobacterales; family UBA2174; genus UBA2174. The sequence continues at coordinate 402,953 of CAXXWC010000003.1, read as the reverse complement.
AATGGAAACAAAAGTCTGGACAGCGGCGAGGACATTTACCTGGTGAACTTTGCCGACAGCGGCAGCGACGGGAATCTGGATACCCGTCAGTTCTATCGCTACGTCGACGATGGCGACAGCAAGGTGGAAGACGACGAACTGGTCGTTGTCGAGGAAGCCGGCGTGCCCGCAGCCTTGCTGTCACGGACCTTTACCCAAGATCTGCAAAACTACGCCAACTGGTTCCAGTACTATCGCAAGCGCTGGCTCACCACGGTGGCGGCCTTTACCCAGGTGCTGCCCGAACTGCAAGGGGTCATGGTCGGCTACCGGAGCATCAACGGCAACAGCTACGAACCGGTGCGGCCCATCAAGGTGACCGGCGAGACCGATTATGCCGAGTATCTGATCAACAAACTGAAGAACTTCCACCAGGTGCGAAACCCCGCCTCGACGCCGCTGCGCGACGGACTGAACAAGGTCGGCCTCTACTTTCATACCACCGAGACCACCGGAAGCCTGGAAAGGGAACTCAGGACGTCGCCGCTTTCCACCGACGCGGGTGGGGCCTGCCAGCAGAACTTTGCCATCATCATGACCGACGGGGCCTGGAACGGCGGGGCGGCAGGGTTCGGCAACATCGACGGCGACCACGGGGCGCCGTATGCCGACGACTTTCCCAACACCCTGGCCGACATCGCCATGTACTATTATGAAAACGATCTGGCGCCGGCCATCGCCGACGAGGTGCCCACCAATTTTTATGACAAGGCCACCTGGCAGCATATGGTGACCTACGGGGTCACCTTCGGCGTGGAAGGGTACAACAACCCGGATGACTACGACCTGTACAACTTGGACGTCGATGCCCGCACCTACCCTACCTGGCACAGTCCACTGGGAGACGATACCAGTGCCAAGATTGACGATGTCTACCATGCCGCCATTAACGGCCGGGGGCAGTTTTTAAGCGCTAAGAACCCCCAGGAACTGATCGCGATGATCAAGGAGGTGATGAACGACGTGGTGGCGCGCATCGGTTCCGGGGCCGGCGTGACTATCAACGGCGAGGAGTTGGATACCGGCTCGACGGTCTACCAGACGATTTATAACACCGACGGATGGAGCGGCGATGTCAAGGCCTATGCCTTGGATTCGGAAACCGGCGAGGTGATCCGCTCCAGCTATATCTGGTCGGCCGAGGAGGAACTTTACGCTCAAAATTGGGACACCGGACGCAAGATCGCCACTTACAACGGTATCGGCGGACTGCCGTTTCGCTACTACTCGAGCCAGACGGCCCTCTTCGATCTGCTGAGCACCGATGCGACCACGGCCGAGGAGATGGTGGACTATCTGCGGGGTGATTCAAGCCTCGAGGTCAAGAACGGCGGGGCGTATCGCACCCGCTACTTTAAAATCAACGATTTGACCAAGCGCGACAGTAAGCTGGGCGACATCGTCCATTCGGCGCCGGTCTACCACAGCTATACCTACAACGGCACCGATTACAAGATGGTCTATGCCGGCGCCAACGACGGGATGCTGCACGCCTTCAACGCCAATACGGGGCAGGAGGTTTTTGCCTACGTGCCGCGGCTGGTCTTTAACCATCTCAAAAACCTGACCGATCCGGATTACAACCACCAGTTTTTTGTCGACTTGACCCCCTATGTCACCTTCGTGACCGATTCCGGTCAAAGCAAAACCTATCTCGTGGGCGGTCTGGGTAAGGGGGGCAAAGGCTATTATGCCCTGGATGTCACCCATCCGATGGGAATTACTTCCGAAAGCGACCTGGCCACCAAGGTGATGTGGGAATATCCCAAAAACGATCTGCTGATCACCGGTGCCACCAACGCCACTCCCATCGTGATTACCACCAACATCAACCACGGTCTGAGCACCGACAGCCGGGTGGAAATTTCCGGAGTGGAGAGCAATACCGCCGCCAACGGATACTTCAAGGTTACGGCCCTGAGTGCCACCACCTTCAGCCTGCAAGACACAGACGGTGCAAACACCAGCGGCAGTGGCACTTACAGCGGCGGCGGTAGGCTCTGCCCTGATCCGGATCTGGGGTATTCATACAGCCGGGCTTTCATCGTCAACTCGACGATCGGCTACGTGGTGATCTTCGGCAACGGGTACAACAGTTCCAACGGCAATGCGGTCTTTTACGTGCTCGATGCCCATACAGGGGCACTTTTAAAGAAGATCGACACCGGCTTCGGCACCAGCGGCGGCGACGCCTGCAACGGCCTTTCCACCCCTGTGCTGATCGATGTGAATAACGACGATCTGGTGGACTACGCCTATGCCGGCGACCTGAGAGGGAATCTGTGGAAGTTCGATCTGACCGGCAGCAGCATCGACGACTGGGTGGTGACCTACAACACGGAGGCCGATCGCAGCGGGACCCCCATGCCGCTTTTTACCGCCCAGGATGCCTTAGGCAACGGCCAGCCGATTACCACCATGCCGGATGTCATGAGGCCTCTGGATACCAGCCAGGATGGGTACATCGTCGTCTTCGGCACGGGTAAATACCTGGGCTCCACCGATTTTAGCAGCACTCGGGTCCAGTCGATTTACGGGATCTGGGATTTCGGTGACGATGAGGACCCCACCGAATATCTGGGCTCTTTCGAGCGTACCGCCACCAACACGCTGAGCAACCTGAGCTCCATGTCGAGTCTGTTGCACCAGGAAAAACTGCTCGACGTGCTCATCGAAGGCCAGTATTTACGGGTGCTGACAGATTATTCGGTCAATTACCTGTGGGAGAACGATGATGATTCCGGCCAGCAGCCCAACCCCTCCACCAATGAGGCCAACAACGTCGGCTGGTACTTTGATCTGCCGGATTCCAAGGAGCGGGTCATCCGCGATGTGACGATCCGCTCGGGCAAAGCCATCGTGATTTCCAGCATTCCCAACACCAATCCTTGTTCGGCCGGTGGCGAATCTTGGCTCTATGAACTCGATGCCGCCAGCGGCAGTCGTCTCACCGAGCCCCAGTTCGATTATAACCAGGACGGCATTCTGGATGAACGGGACCTGCTAAAAATAGAGAATCCGGAATGGAACGACGGGTCCGACGTGGATCGCTATATTTACGTCGCACCGACGGCCATCTGGTATCCGACCATGGTCTTTAATCCCACTATTATGGCGGTGCAAAAACGGGAAGAAATCAAACTGATGAGCACCGCGGCCGGGTCGATCATCGACTTGATGGAAAGAGGTGAAGATGTCGGGTTGGTCTACTGGCGTGAAGTCGATTGAGCAAGGCCGTCGCAGGAAGGAAAATCCAATGAGACATCGGCATGCAATGATATGGGCCGGCTGCCTTCTGGCCATCGTGATGACCGGGCAAGGGGGGCTGGCGGTGGAGCCGGCAGCCCTCCTGCCCATCGATCCGGTGCCGCTGACCGAAATCAGCGACTGGGTCGAGCCGGCGACCGAAGACGCCGTGATGTACCAGGGGTTCATCGACCGGATCAACGATGAATGCTTCGTGATTCTGGATATGTGCCGCGGGTTCGCCCCGAACGTGGTGTTCCGGACACGGTTCGGGGGGCCGGCCACATCCAGGGCTGCTTTTCGCCCGGGAGATTACGTGGGGTATCGGTTTAACCTGAATCACAAGATAGAAGAGATTTGGCTCGAAACGGTCCCCGCGGATCTGCGATAGCGTCCGTGTGCGAGACAGGGGCATAAGATAACGTTTGACTGCATCTGAACCGGGGAGGCAGGCATGATCTTCAAGTGGGGATTGACGCTGATCGTTGTGTTGTCACTGGCGACGCCCGTAGCGGCCGAATTTTACAAATACAGGGACAAAAACGGGGCGATTCGTTTTACCGACAATCTGGCCGAAGTGCCGGCGGACCAGCGCGAAAAACTGAAAATATACGAGGGCTCGGCACGGGCCGCGGACCGGGCGCTGCCGGCCGCCTCCGGGCAGGTTGCGGCACAACCCGAAACGGCTCCGGAATCCGCCGGGAAGGAGGCCGGTGAAGCGTTGATCGCCGACTTGCACCGGCGGCAGCAAGCGTTGATTAAAGAGTACGACGCTTTACAAAAAGAGCGCGAAGAATTGGCCGCGGCTCCCGGGAAGCGGGTTTCCCAGGCCGAGCAGAAGAAATACAATCAGCAGGTCGAGGCCCTCAATGCGCGACTGGCAGACTATCAGAAACGCCGCGCTGCCTTCGAGCAGGAGGTCGCGGCTCACAACGAGGAGATGAGGCAGCGGCTCGTACCCAATACGGCCGGGTCTTCGGTCCCGTGAGGTGAGGGGAACTTTCGATGCCAAACGCTTTGGTCAGCCCTTTCGACCCTAAAACCGTCTGCACCATTTTGTTCAAGGCCGGGCTGATTACCCGGTCCCAGGCCAAAGATGTCCTGGAGGGCCATGAACGGATCCGGGCGCGCCTGGCCGCCCAGCAGCGGCGCAACGAATCCGATGACGAACGGGTGCCGGTAACCATCGTGGACGCGATCGTCTCCATGGGCCTAATGCGCGGCGACGGCGGCAAGGGGCTGGTTGACGAGGACGTGATCTTTCAGGCCCTGGCGGAGTCATGGGATCTGCCGTATCGTAAACTCGATCCGATCAAGCTCAACCTGAACGTGGTCACTTCTCATATCCCCCGCCATTTTGCCAAAAAGCATCTGGTCTTGCCGGTGGCCGTCGCGGATAGAACCCTTACCGTGGCAACTCCGGTGCCGCTCAACATCGAGGTCATGGACGACATCACCCGGGTGACCAATCTGCGGGTGGCACCGGTGATCAGCGCCAAAAGCGATGTACTCAAGCTGATCGACGAATTTTTCGGTTTCAAGCGCTCCATCGCCATGGCTGAAGATATGTTTTCCGGCAGCGGTCCGGACCTGGGCAACCTGGAGCAGTATGTCAAGCTGTCGGCCGGCGACGAAGTACCGGCTACCGATCAGCATATCGTTAACGCGGTCAACCATCTGCTGGTTTATGCCTTTGACCAGCGTGCCAGCGATGTGCATATCGAACCCAAGCGGGAACAGGTGACGGTGCGGTTGCGTATCGACGGCGTGCTTCACACCGTCTATAAGCTGCCCAAGAAGGTGCATAACGCCATCGTGAGCCGCATCAAGACGCTCAGCCGCCTTAACATGGCCGAAAAGCGGCGGCCCCAGGACGGGCGCATCAAGATCGACCGCGGGGGCCGGGAAGTCGAAATCCGGGTCTCCACCGTTCCGGTGGCCTTCGGTGAGAAGGTCGTGATGCGCATCATGGACCCGGACGTTCTTTTTCAGGATCTGACCGGGCTGGGCTTTACCATCGAGGATCTCGACCGCTACCGGCGTTTTGTCGAGATGCCCCACGGAATCGTACTGGTGACCGGCCCGACCGGCAGCGGCAAGTCGACCACCCTGTATTCCACCCTGCGTCATATCTCCACCCCGGAAAAGAATGTCGTCACGGTGGAAGATCCCATCGAGATGGTCTACGAGGATTTCAACCAGATCGGGGTGCAAGCCGCCGCCGAGGTCACCTTCGCCACCATCCTGCGCAACATTCTACGCCAGGACCCGGACATCATCATGATCGGCGAGATGCGCGACCTGGAAACGGCCCAGAACGCCGTCCAGGCGGCCCTGACCGGACACCTGGTCCTTTCCACCCTGCACACCAACGATGCCCCCAGCTCGATCATCCGCCTTCTGGACCTGGGGGTCCCCGCATACCTGATCCAGGCCACCCTGGTCGGTATCCTGGCCCAGCGTCTCGTGCGGCGCATCTGTCTCTACTGTACGGAGCCATTGATCATGCGCCGGGACCATCTGGCCGACCTGGGGCTGCCCGTCCCAGGCCAGGGGCCGGTTACCCTGCAGCGCGGTACCGGCTGCAACCGTTGCCGGCAGACCGGCTATTTCGGCAGGCTGGGGATCTATGAAGTAATGCCTTTTTCAGAAGAAATCCGTAAGTTTACCACATCCCAGGCCGATGTGGAAGCCATTCGCCGGCTGGCCCTGGCCGAAGGGATGAACACCCTGCGTCAAAGCGGGGTTTGCCGGATGCTGGAAGGCAAGACCACCTACCAGGAAGTGCTCAAGGTCACCTGGGATTACTAAAACCGCCGGAGCCCCCCAGTGCCCCTTGTCCCGGGTTCTTTTCCGATCATCCGGGTTCTGTCTGTCCCGGGCAGTACAGCGTTGCGGCGCGTCAAGGCGATTTGGGTGATGTGATCAGCGCTCCGGGGGCGATGTCCTGCTTTGCATTGGTGACCAGCGCCGTGGCGGTTTGCGCTTCGGTACGCAGCACCAGCAAGGTCCCCTGATCCGTCGGGGGGAGGCGGGCCGCGATGCCGCTTTGGGGGGAGGTGTAAAGTTCGGCAGAATCGTAGATCAGGTATTGCTGGCCGTCGCGGATCCCGTCCTGATGCCCCCGGTCGATGAAGACCAGATCATGATCGCCCACCATGGCTTGATGCTCTTCGGCGCAAAGGATCTGACCTTGAATTCCCTCGGTGCTGGGCACCAGCGGGATTTGGGAGGGCCGGTTCTCGAAGGGCGTGAGCTTGTCTCCGGCCTGCATCTCGCGAAAAGAGGTCAAAACGGCCGCCGTGGCCAGGTCAGGGGTGACTTCGGTGATTTCCACGATTCCCAGGATCAGGTGTTGATAACCGGTAAAGGCCTTTTTGAGACCCTCCTGGAGGGGATCCCAGATCCGATAGACGGTGTAGCGCTGGCCGGCCAGCAGCACCGTATCGGCTGCGGGATGGATCAGCAGCGTATCGAACTGCCCGCTGAGGGTTTTGGGAGAGGGAAGCTTGAAGATGGTGGCACTGGGGGTGATGGCTTGATTGCGTATAAAACCGACGCTGTTCATGCCCGGATAGTGATAGTAGGGCGGCTGCGGCGCGCTTTTGGCGGGACTGCCGGGTGCTGATGGCGCTTCAGGGCGGGCCGAAAGGTCGGTCCAGCTCTTGCGGTAAAGCCGGATGCGGTCACCGGGAAAGATGCGGTGCGGATTGGGGATCTGAGGGTTCTTTTGCCACATGCTCGGCCAGTAGAAGGGGGAATCGGCGAAACGGCTTGATAGATCCCAGAGGGTATCGCCTTTTTGAACGGTATAATAGTATCCGGATTCCTGCTCGACCACTCCGGCGGGAAGATTCGCCTCTTGGGCCATGAGCACGGGTGCGGCTGCCAGCAGCGCCAAGATCGCGCCCAGAAGCCCCTTGAGGTCGCTTCGGTAATGACTTGTAGAATCCATTCCGACGACCAGAGTAGATTTTCGGCTCATGGCATTCCCCGCTTGTTTGAATGGTGGACGGACAGTGTAAAAGGCCGACTCAAAAATTAGTCCGTCTTTTGATGATTTGTCAAGTATTTCAATAAAAAAGCTCCCCGCATGGATAGATGCGGGGAGCTTGAAAGGCCTTAGCCATGGATCGGGGTGGGGTGCTTACATCATGCCGCCCATACCGCCCATACCGCCCATACCGCCGCCCATACCGCCGGCGCCCGGCATCGGAGCGCTGTCCTTTTCATCAGGTTTGTCGGCCACCATGGCCTGGGTGGTGAGCATCAAAGAAGCGACACTGGCCGCATTTTGCAGGGCGAAGCGCACCACCTTGGTCGGATCGATGACGCCCGCGGCAATCAGGTCTTCATAGACGTTGGTGTCCGCGTTGTAGCCCATGGGGCCTTCGCTGTTTTTGACCTTGTCGATCACCACCGAACCCTCGTAGCCGGCGTTGTTGGCGATCTGGCGCAGCGGTTCTTCGATGGCGCGCATGATCACTTTGACGCCCAACTTCTGTTCGGCCTTGATCTTGATCTTGTCCAGGGCATCCAGGCAACGGACCAGGGCCACGCCGCCGCCCGGCACGATCCCTTCTTCCACCGCTGCGCGCGTGGCGTTGAGAGCATCTTCCACGCGGGCTTTCTTTTCCTTCATCTCGGTTTCGGTCGCCGCGCCCACGTTGATCACCGCCACGCCGCCGATCAGTTTGGCCAGGCGTTCCTGGAGCTTTTCACGGTCGTAGTCGCTGGTGGTCTCTTCGATCTGGGCCCGGATCTGCTTGACCCGGCCTTCCAGGGCACTGCGGCTGCCGGCCCCATCAACGATGGTGGTGTTGTCCTTGTCGATGGTGATGCGCTTGGCCTTGCCCAAGTCCTGGAGCGCCACGTTTTCCAGCTTTACGCCCAGGTCCTCGCTGACCACCTGGCCGCCGGTGAGAATGGCGATGTCTTCCAGCATGGCCTTGCGGCGGTCGCCGAAGCCCGGCGCCTTGACCGCCGCGACTTGAATCGTGCCACGCAGCTTGTTGACCACCAGTGTCGCCAGGGCTTCGCCTTCCACGTCCTCGGCGATGATGACCAGGGGTTTGCCCATCTTGGCCACCTGCTCCAGGATCGGCAGCAGGTCCTTCATGTTGCTGACCTTTTTCTCGTTAATGAGGATGTACGGATCTTCGATGGAGGCGAGCATCTTGTCAGGATCGGTGACGAAGTAGGGGGAGATGTAGCCACGATCGAACTGCATCCCCTCGACCACCTCCAGGGTGGTTTCCATCCCCTTGGCTTCTTCGACGGTGATGACGCCTTCTTTGCCCACTTTGTTCATCGCCTCGGCGATGATGTTGCCGATAGTCTCGTCGTTGTTGGCCGAGATGGTGCCCACCTGGGCGATCTCCCGCTGGTCCTTGGTGGGTTTGCTCAGCTTCTGCAGCTCTTTGACCGCCACTTCGACCGCTTTATCGATACCGCGCTTGACAGCCATGGGATTGTTGCCGGCGGCCACCAGTTTCTGGCCTTCCTCGTAGATGGCACGGGCCAGCACCGTGGCGGTGGTGGTGCCGTCACCGGCCATGTCGCTGGTCTTGCTGGCGACTTCCTTGACCATTTGAGCGCCCATGTTCTCGAACTTGTCTTCAAGTTCGATCTCCTTGGCCACCGTCACACCGTCTTTGGTCACAGTCGGGGCGCCCCAGGACTTGTCGATGACCACATTGCGTCCTTTGGGACCGAGGGTTACCACTACCGCGTCGGCAAGTGCCCTGACCCCTTTGAGCATCGCCTCGCGGGCTTTCATATCGTACTTGATTTCCTTGGCCATGGTTTGCTTTCCTCCTTCTAACTGTAGTGTCGTCCGAATATATTCAAACCCTTCGGGGCAACCGATGTTTTACTGGACGATTCCCAGCACGTCGTCTTCGCGCAGAATCAGATATTCCTCGCCTTCGAGCTTCACTTCGGTGCCGCTGTACTTGCCGAAGAGGACCCGATCGCCGCTTTTGACTTCCAGCGGGATCCGCTTGCCGTCTTCGCCCAGTTTGCCGTTGCCGACGGCTACGACACTGCCTTCGGCCGGCTTTTCCTTGGCCGAGTCGGGGATGATAATGCCGCCTTTGGTGGTGGTGGCTTCTTCCAGCCGCTTGACGAGAATCCGGTCATTCAGTGGTCTCAAGTTCATCTTTGAAGTTCTCCTTTTCTGGCGTTTCTTATTTTCACGCGTTCCCTATGACCTGTATGTTTCGGCAAATTCGATGGCCCGGCCCTGAACAACTCAACCAAACCGCCCCTTGTCGAAGAACGGCTTCCGCCCAAAGGGTATGCCGTAAACTGCGCTATGGACTATTGTTGGTCAGGGGCTGAGCTTAAATAAAGCCGCATTAAGCTAAACCCTTCAATGGCGGGCACATACTGACACGATCAATCGCTTTTGGATTCTGTCACCTTGCCAGCACTGGAGGCGCCTTCGGACTTGGAAGCACTCTCGTTGCCGCCAGCCGTTTGGGTACCGCCAACTTTTTTGCCGGCGTAATCCGTCACATACCAACCGGTCCCTTTCAGGTGAAAGGCGCTGTGGGAAATCAGCTTGTGAAGTTTCCCGTTGCAGAAACGGCATTGGCTGAGGGGCTTGTCCGAAAACTTCTGGATCGCCTCATCGACGCGGCCGCAATTTTCACATTCGTACTCGTAGATCGGCATTTTCCCTCTCCTTTAAAAAATCCTGAAATCCCGTTCGGTTGGCCGGAATCGGGGTAAATATAGGACCGCTTTCGGGCTTGTCAAGCAAGCGCCGTGCAGGATTCGAGAGGATTTACTGGATCAACCCGTCGATGGGCGCGTGCCAGTGGGCGAAAAAGTTGAGCACTGCATCGATTCCAGGCTCTGGCAAGGGACGTACGATTTCCCTGGTCAAACGGTGGACTCGGGTTTCCTCGGCCATCATTTCGGCCGCGGTGGCCACGAAGCCCTGGAGGAAATACCCGAAGCGTACAATGTGGATCAGCTCATGGACCCCGATGTAAAGAACGAAGGCGAACAATTGCAGTTCGATACGTCGCTCCAAGAGTCCCAGGATGGCATGGTCCTGAAGGCAGATTTTGTAGAAATCATAGGCCCCCGATCCGAGACTTGTTCCGGGTCTTTGCCCCTGATAACGGATCACCTGGGCAAAAGGGCCGCAAACCACCTCTTCGGCGGACAGCTGGACCTGGGTGCGCACATCGTAACGGTGGCGTAGCCACTGGCTGGCCGACATCTTGAAAGCTTCGCTGACGACTTCTTCCGCTCTGGCCATCGCTTCGTTGACCGTTCGCAGCTGTTCATCGGTGAAGGTGTTTGGGGGCGCCATGGACCGATGGATATCAAATTAGGGGTGGACAGGCCAAATAAAAAAGTGCTAATTGGCATCGGTTACGCAAAAACAGCCGGATCCGTTCCGGCGCATTTGACGACATGGGAGGTGATCGGTTGGGTAGCGTTATCAAAAAACGAAGAAAGAAGATGCGCAAACACAAGCACCGCAAACTGCTGGCTCGCACACGGCATCAGCGGCGCAAAGGCAAATAATGCCGCGAAAAGCACCGTTGCGTCTATCCGGACGGCGACGGTGCTTTTTGTCGGGGCGATGACGTACACCGCCCGCCGGGGCCTCCGGCGGGCGGAAACCGGCCTTTTTCTGCAGTCCTGCTACTTGCGGTAATCCTTCAAGTATTTGAAGAACTCGGTGTCGGTGGAAAGCACCAGCGAGCTGTTTTTGTCCATGGCTTCCGAGTATGTTTCCAGGGTTTTGCTGAACGAGTAAAAATCCGGATCACGGCCGAAGGCTTCCGCGTAGAGGCGGGTGGCTTCGGCGTCGGCCTTGCCCTTGATCTCCTGGGCCGTCCGATATGCCTCGGACGTAATGGCCTTGAGGTCACGTTCCTTCTCGCCCAATATTTTGCGCGCTTCGCCCTGGCCCTCACTGCGGAACTTTTCGGCGATCTGCTTGCGCTCGGCGGTCATTCGTGCATAGACCGATTCACGTACCTGCTCGACGTAGTTGATCCGCTTGAGTTTGACGTCTACCAGCTCAATGCCGAACTGTTCCAGCTTGGGCTGGGCCTGCGCCACGATGGCTTCGGCGATCTTCTCGCGGCCCGTGGTGATCATAAAGACCGCCTGGGGTTGTTTTTCCTCTTCGCGTCCGATTTCAAAGGTGTCCAGCTTGCGGTTGGTGAGCCGTACGGTTTCGATGAGGCGGTTTTCGGTAATCAGGTTGCGCACCGCAGGGTCGATGATGTTGTCCAGGCGCGCCTGGGCACCAGTGATATTGTTGACCGTCTGGAAGAACTTGATAGGGTCTACGATTTTCCAGCGGGCGAATGCGTCCACGTAAATATACGTCTTGTCCAGGGTCGGAATCTGCCCCGGATCCCCGTCCCATTGGAGCAAGTTCTTGGGAAAGTAGGTTGCCTGCTGCAAGACAGGGACCTTAAAGTAGAGCCCGGGTTCGACCTTGGGCTTACCGACCACGCGTCCGAACTGGGTGACAACCACCTGTTCGGTTTCGTCGACGATGTAAGCGGCGCTGAATAGAACGAATCCTATTATCAAGACGGCGGCGATCAAGAGACTGCGATGTTTCATTTGACGACATCCTTTTGGGGCTGGGCGCCGATATTGAGCAACGGCAGCAGGTTGTTTTGATCGGCATCCACGATGTACTTCTGGCCCAGTTTGGGCAGTAAGTCCTTGAGCGTTTCAAGATAGATGCGGCGCCGCGTGACATCCTTGGCCTTGACGTATTCCTCATAGACGGCCAGAAAACGGGACGTGTCGCCCTTGGCCCGGTTGACCACTTCCAGGGCATAGCCTTCCGCCGCTCTGATGACCCGCTCGGCCTCGCCGCGGGCTTCCGGGATGGCCTTGTTGTAATCCTCGCGGGCTTCGTAGATCAGTTTTTCCTTTTCCTGGCCGGCCTGGTTGACCTCGTTGAAGGAGGGCTGGACCGGACCGGGGACGTTGGTCCGCTTCAACTCGATGGTGACGATGTTCAGACCCGATTCGGCTTTGTCCAGCTCGCGTTGAAGCAGCTGACGCGCTTCCACTGCGATTTCTTCGCGTTTGCTGATCACCTCATTGATGCTCCGGTCGCCCACCACCAAACGCATGGTGGCTTCGGACATGTCCTGCAGTAGACGGCGTACGTCGCGCACCTTGAACAGGTAGTTGTATGGCTCGTTGATCCGGTATTGGACGATCCACGGCACCAAGGCAACGTTCAAATCCCCGGTGAGCATGATCGATACCGATGCATCCCCCTCAAGCGGTCCGAAGCGTGGGGTGCCTTCCTCCTGGCCCGAGGCAAAACCGAACTCTTCGGCATAGACCCGGCGGACCTTGACCTTGGTGACCTTTTCAATGCCCATGGGCATCTTGAAGTTCAACCCGGGCTGAGTCGTTCGCACGAACTTGCCGAACCGCTGCACGACCCCGACTTCGTCGACCCCGATCGTATAAAACATCGAGGAGCCGAGTACGATCGCCGCCAATAGAAGCAATACCAGCGGTCCACCGGGGAGGCGGAATTTCTTGAATTGCTGAAACAGCTCATCCATCTGGGGCGGCATGGGGCCGCCCGAGCGTTTTTCCTGTTGTTCCTTGAGTTTTTCCCAGTCCCAACTCATTTGGCGTGTCAACCCTTCCCCTTGCTTGGATCCGGTTTTATGGATCCAGAAGTTATTGATATTGGATCTGAAATTATGTGAGCGTGGACCTTAAGTCAAGTCCAAAGGGATTTCACGTTTAATTATGATAAGGGTTTTTTTTGAAATGACCAGAGGGGCAACCGCCCGATACCTTGCCGTTGAATAATGGTTGACAGGCGCTACGACGGTCGATAGTGCTTCGATTCATGGCGCCGCCCCGTTCCCCGATGTCCATGCCGGTTCATGTGGCCGATCTGCTCGGCGATTTGATCGTCGATCTGCGTCAAAACCGGGCCGCTCCGATGGAGAGGCTCTGCGACCAGTGGAAGGCCCTTGTCGGACCGGCCATCGCCGCCAGTTCCCGGCCCGTTGGCCTCAAAGGATCTTTGCTCCTGGTTCATGTGGCCAGCAGCGTCTGGATGCAGGAACTCGATTTTCTGCGGGCCGACCTGATCGCCCGGATCAACCATTGCCTGCCGGAGGTTCAGATCTCGGAGATTCGATTCAAGATCGGTCCGTTATGAGAGCCTTGACCGAGGACCGTTTTTACGGCGGCCGATTGGTAGTCCGCCAGCACCGGGACGGTTACCGTTTTTCCATCGATGCCGCACTGCTGGCGGCTTTTGTCGAAACGGGGCCGGATACGCGGATCGTGGATTTGGGGTGTGGCTGCGGGATTGTCGCATTTTTGCTCGCCCACCGGGAGCCTTCCTGCCAGGTGGTGGGGGTCGAGATTCAAGCCGGTTTGGCGGCCTTGGCCAGGGACAACGTAGCGCTTAACCGCCTGGAGACCCAGGTTGCGATCCTTGAAAAAGATGTGCGCCGCCTCCAACGCAGTAGCTGCGGGAAGGGCGATTTGGTGGTGGCCAACCCGCCCTATCGCTCCACCGGCAGCGGGCGGATCAACCCGGACGGCGAGCGGGCTTGCGCAAGGCATGAAATTTTGGGAAACTTAAACGATTTTGCCGCCGCCGCCTGCCGTTTGTTGGACCCTGGCGGCCGGTTTGCGGCGGTCTACCCGGCCTCTCGCGGTGTCGATCTGTTTTTAGCGCTGCGCAAGGCGGGGTTGGAGCCCAAGCGTCTGCGCCTGGTGCATTCCCGCCCGGGCGGCGGCGCCCGGCTGATGTTGGTGCAGGCCATTAAAGGGGCCGGTCCGGCGCTGGATGTGGCCCCCCCTCTTTATATTTATCAGGCTTCCGGAAAATATACTCAGGAGGCCGCTGCAATGCTGGTCCCGGCCCCCGGCGGTTGAACAGGACAGGGGGGCGAAGAGTCGTTCAACCTAAACTGGAAGAATACCTGCCGGGTTCCTTGGCGGGGAAATTTCTGCCATCAGGAGTGAAACATGCACGATCATCATTCCCATTCCCACCCGGACCACGATCATCATCACCACCATTCCCACGAAGAGCGGGACGGGGGAAAGCTCGATTTCGCGCAAAAGCTGACGCGACGCCTGGAGCACTGGCGCCATCACAATGAGGATCACCTGGATGGATATCGCCAATGGGCTGAAACCAGCGCCGCCAACGGCTATCCGGAGGTCTCGGCTTGTCTTGAGGAGATCCTGACCTTGAGCCGCCAGATCACCGAGTGCCTCGACCGGGCCCTGGCCGGCCTCAGTGACGGCGGTCAAGACAGGTGAATCGAAAGGCGGGGCCCGGCAAAACAAGCGCCGGAACCGTTTTCGGTGCTGCTTGCCAGGCAGGGACGATAAACGTGAGGCCAAGCGTTGACAAAAGTTTTTGCCGCGGCTATTGTCTCGCCGCAGTTTTGAACACGGGTAACGGTAGTGTCGGCCTCGTACCATGCGGAGAGATGACCGAGCTGGCTGAAGGTGCACGACTGGAAATCGTGTGTGCTGTTAAAAGCGGCACCGAGGGTTCGAATCCCTCTCTCTCCGCCAGACCCGCTTAGAAAATTCATTGCCCCGGATTGCCACCCCATGCCATGGATGGCTTGGCGGCGGCAGGTTTTTCGCGGCGGATCGACAGCCCACCGCGCCCCTCCCGTCCCAGGTCATTGCACCGAATTTCATCGGATTTCAAACGAGTGAGCGCTATGGGATACCTTGTCCTGGCTCGCAAATACCGACCGCAACGTTTTGCCGACGTCATTTGCCAGGATCATGTGACCCGCACCCTCGGCAACGCCATCCAGGCGGGCCGCCTGGCACATGCCATTTTGTTTGTCGGCCCGCGCGGCACCGGCAAGACCACCATCGCAAGAATCCTGGCCAAGGCAATGAACTGCGCTCAGGGGCCGACGGCCGAACCGTGCAACCAATGCCGCAGTTGCCGGGAGATCACCACCGGCAATGCTGCCGACGTTTTCGAGATCGACGGGGCTTCGAACACCGGCGTCGAACAGGTGCGCGAACTGCGCGAAAACCTCAAGTACATGCCGGCCCACAGCCCTTACAAGATTTACATCATCGATGAAGTGCACATGCTGAGCGTGGCGGCCTTCAATGCGCTGCTCAAGACGCTGGAAGAACCGCCGCCGCACGTGCTGTTTTTTTTCGCCACCACCGAGCCGCACAAGATCCCCGCGACGATTCTTTCCCGTTGCCAGCGCCATGATCTCAAACGGGTGCCGACCCGGGCCATCGCCGAGCATCTGGCCGCGTTATGCCAGCGGGAAGGGCGGCCGGTGGCGGGCGAAAGCCTCGATATGATCGCCCGTGAGGCCGACGGGTGCCTGCGTGATGCTTTGAGCCTTCTTGACCAGATTCTGGCTGCCTCCCAAGGCGAGGTGGATACGGAACTGGTCCAGGATGCCCTGGGCACCCTCGACCGCCAGCGGTTGATGCATCTGGCCGGCGCCTTGTTGGATCGCGATCTGCCCGCCGTCCTGGATGCGGTGGACAATGCCTATAGCCATGGGTTGGATCTGAAAAAACTCTACCAGGATCTTTGCGAGCAGTTTCGCCATATGCTCGTGATCCGTTCGGTGGACGCGGCCGAGGGGCTTGTGGACCTGCCGGAAGCGGAGATTTCCGCCATCGGCCGCCAGGTTTCCGGATTGTCCGCCTCCAGGTTGAGCCAAACCCTGGATGTGATGCTGCGCGAAGAGGCCTTCGTGCGGCTGGCCCCCCAACCGCGACTGGCCCTTGAGACTGTGCTGGTGCGCTTGGTCCAGGTGCCGCCGCCGTTGACCATCGATGCCCTGGTGGCCAAGCTGGATGCCTTGCGCCATCCCGTAGCGGGCGATTCAGCCCCGGCGGTATTCGCACCGGCTCAATCCGCGCGAGTCGAATCGATTGCCGCCGCTGAAGATGTTGCGGGTGGAGACGCGCAGCGCGAAGTTTCACCCACTCCTGCAAAGGCGTCGATGGAACAGCGTTTGCTGGAGGCCATCGGCCAGCACCACCCCAAGTTGAGCGGCGTTTTGCCCCACTGCCGGGTAACGGGGATAGATCAAAAACGCATTACCCTCGAGGTTCAGGGGAACGGATTCCAGACCGAGTTGATTCAGCGTGAGCGGCAGGCCATCGAAGCGCTTTGCCGGGACGAACTGGGGCGGGAGCTGAGCCTGGTTGTTCATGCGGCCGCCAGCGGACCTTCCGGCAAGAGCCGCCGGGGCCAGAATCGTAACCTTGTCAAACAGGAAGCCCTCAGCCATCCCCTCGTTGCAGAGGCCGTCGAGATTTTCGACGGTCAGGTGGTGGATGTGCGCGCTTTACAAGAAGGAGAGCCGTCATGAAAGGTATGGGCAACATGGGCCAGATGGTCAAGCAGGCCCAGAAGCTTCAATCCAAGATGTTGAAGATGCAAGAGGAACTGGCCACTCGGACTGTCGAAGCCAGTGCCGGCGGCGGAATGGTGCGGGTCGTGGCGGACGGAAGCCAGCGGGTCGTTTCCATCGCCATCGAAAAGGAAGTCGTTGACCCGCAGGACGTGGAAATGCTCCAGGACCTGGTCCTGGCGGCCGTCAACGACGCGCTCAAAAAGAGCCAGGAGATGGTCTCTGGTGAAATGGGTAAACTCACCGGCGGGCTTCAGATTCCGGGGTTTTGAGGTAGAGGGGAGAACCACCTGGTGAGCTACTATCCGCCTACCATGATCGAGTTGATTCGCCAGATCGCCAAACTGCCCGGGATCGGTGAGAAAACCGCCGAACGTCTCGCCCTGCATCTGCTGTCGGTCCCCCGCGCCCAGGTGGAACAGATGGCCCGGGCCCTGCTGGCGGTCAAGGAGAAGACCCAGGTTTGCCGGCAATGTTTCTGCCTGAGCGACGACGAGTTGTGCCGCCTGTGCACCGACCCGGCCCGCGACAACGGCCAGCTTTGCGTGGTCGAACAGGCGACCGATATGGTGGCCATCGAAAAGAGCGGCGCATTTCACGGGCGTTATCACGTGCTGCAAGGGACCCTGGCCCCCATGGACGGGGTGGGGCCGGATAATCTGCGCATCCGCCAGTTGTGCCAGCGGTTGTCGGCCGGCGGGATCGAAGAGGTGATCCTGGCCACCAGCCCGAGTGTGGCCGGTGATGCCACGGCCGCCTACCTGCGCCAGGTGCTCGGAGAGTTCAAGGTGCGCATCAGCCGCATCGCCTGCGGCGTACCCATCGGTGGGGACCTCAAATTCATCGACCAGGCCACTCTCAAACGGTCCCTGGATGGCCGCCATGCCCTGTGACGGTCAGGATATTTTTACCTGCCAGCGTTGCGGCCAGTGCTGCCGGGGGTACGGGGGGACCTACCTCGATGCGGCCGACATCGAGGCCATCGCCGCTTATCTGGGCTGCAGCCCCGCACAATTTACCGAGCAATACTGCCAGACCTCCTGCGGCCGGCTCTTGCTGGCCCAGCGAGCGGATGGTTATTGCGTTTTCTGGCAGGACCTGTGCACCATCCATCCGGTCAAGCCGCGCATG
This sequence comes from Desulfobacterales bacterium, assembly GCA_963668645.2. Classification (GTDB taxonomy): domain Bacteria; phylum Desulfobacterota; class Desulfobacteria; order Desulfobacterales; family UBA2174; genus UBA2174. The sequence goes on along the minus strand of CAXXWC010000003.1, from coordinate 385,125 downwards.
TGCCGCCTGTGGCCTTATATCCCGGGAGTGCTGAAGGACGTTGCCAACTGGCGCGCCATGGCCACGACCTGCCCCGGGATGCGCACCGATCTGCCGGATGAAGCCATTTTGCAGCGGGTGGCGGCCGAACTGGAAGGCGGAGCCGGATTCAAGTGAAAAAAGGCCTCATGGGCCGCGCCAGGCCGTGGCCGGTTGGGGACGAAATTCAGGCTCGCCGGCGGTGCCGGTTTCCAGGCGTGCAAGGATGTTGCGCGCCTGCAGCTCGGCCAGGGCCGTGTCCAGAGCGGCCGGTGCGGCGTTCCAGACCGCCAGCAGGTTTTGGCGGCCAACCGGTTGCCCCTCCTGGGCCAGGGCGCAGCAGAGCAGGTAGGCGGACACGGTTTCCACGGGCAGGGCGAGTTCAAAAATTTTCCGGTTCATGGACGGCGGAAAAGACGGATCGGGCATGGGGCACCTCGGTGGCCGGCATTCGATTGGCGAATATATGCCAGAAGGCACAATGACATTGTTGGACCGGCGCGTATCGACCCTGGGGATCCTGGACGCCGATCTGGGCGGGTTGGCGCTCGTGGCGGCGCTTAACGCCAACCGGCCGTGGATATCCATCGTCTATCTGGCCGATACGGCCCATAGTCCCATCGGCGAACGCAGCGATGCATTGATCGACCGCCGACTCAGGCAAGGTGTGGCATACCTGTGTGAGCGGGGCGCCGAAGCGGTGCTGATCGCCAGCCAGAGCATGGCAGCCCGGGCCGCCGGGCACGCGGATCTTTCGCTGGTCCAGACCATGCTGATCAATCCCCTCGAGTTGGCGGCCGCGGCTGCGGCAGAGTCCTCTTCCAGCGGGCGGATAGGGGTGATCGGCAGCCGCGCCACCATTGCCAGTGAAGCCTATCCCAAGGCCATTCTGGCCCTGCGCCCCGGGGCCGCCGTCCACGGCATGGCCGCGCCGCTGGTGTCAGCCCTGCTGGACGCCGATTGGCAGCACAGGCCGGAGGCCCGGTCCATCGTCAAGAAACATCTTCACCGGCTCAAGGTGCGCCAGGTGGATACCCTGATCATGGCCGGCAACCGTTATGGCGCCCTAGCCCCTTTGATGCAGCGCAAGATCGGGAGCAAGGTGCGGCTCGTCGACCCCATAAGCTGCGCCGCGGCGATTCTGGATCAGCATTTGGCGCCCATGCCGGACCAGCCGGTCTGTGAGGACCGCTGCCGGATCGAGGTGACCGATTTGACCCCAGCTGTTCTGCATTGCGCACGGACCCTGCTCAAGCGCCGCCCGGTACTGGAGCAAATCCGCATCTAGACCCAGCCCCTGCTAAAGCCGGGCGCTGTATTTGGGCCCGACGATGAGCAGGTTGTTGGGCAGAATCGATTGTATCACTTCCATTTTACTGCCGAAGAGAAGGTCCCGGATCAGTCCGTGGCCGAAGGCTCCCACTACGGCCAGGGCGTCGTGGGGGACACTGTAGAGGTTTTCTTCCATGCGTCCCGATTCGAAGAAATGCCACTGCCGAACGTTCTCATCCAAGGCTTGCCCCAGCTCGGCGTCCTCTATCCCCTGCCGGTAGTCGGCTTGCGTACGTCCCTCCGCCTGAGTGAATAAATCCAGGGGCAAACCGCTCTGGCGGGCGATGGTCATTCCCAGGCGAAGCGCCTTGACCGCGTTAATCGATCCACCGAAAAAAACGATCACGCTCTGCCAGGGTTTGTAGGCCGCATTGGAGACAAGCACCGGGTAGCGGGCCGCACCTACGATGCGGCGCACGCGGGGGCCGATGTAGCCCAGACCGATCTTGCTCGACAGGTCGCTGATGGTCCGCGGACAGCACATGAAATCAAAGTCGGTGGGAATGTCCGGCAGGGTCGAGGCCGTGAAGTACTTGGGCGCGTAGAAGGCGGCGTGCACGCCGGCCTCTTCGATGAGCTGCCGGGCGTGGGCCTCGGCGGTCTCGGGATCGGTAAGGTATGAGCTGTCGAGGTCGACCTGCACCACATCGTTTTCGAAGTACATCAGAAATTTGGTCGACACCGGGATGTATACGGTCATCAGGGCGCCGATGCGGCTGCAAAAATAGATGGACTGCAAAAGACTTTCACGGCCTAGGGGGGTGTTGCGGAAAATGTGCAGCAATCGATTTTCCATGGTCAGGCTCCTTGCTGCCAATAGGTTTGTACCATCAGTTCCCGGCGGTAGCGATCGAGCAGGGTGGCCTTGGAAACCATGCCCAGAAAGACATCGTCGGAAACCACCGGCATGGAAAAGAGGTGGCCAGCGTCCATCCGGCGTAGGATATCGCTCAAGTCGTCGTCCGGTGCGGCTACGGCGACATCGCTATGCATGATCTGGCCGACCACCACCGCGTCGTAGAGAAGGGGGTCGAAAAGGTAGGGCCGGATGTCATCCAGATAGACGATGCCGAGAAAGGCACCGGTTTGGGGGGCGTTGACCGGGAAATAATTGCGTCGCGACCGTTTGACCACCTCGATGAAATCGCGCAGCCGCATTTCGGGCGCCACCGGGATGCAGTCGGTTTCTATCAGTTCACGTACGCGCATGTCGGCAAGCACCCGCCGGTCGGTACCGGGACGCATGAGCTGGCCCCGTTCGACAAGATCCCTCAGGTAGAAGGAAGCCGGTTCGAGATAGTGGCTCATCGTGGTGGCGATGGTCGAGACGATGATCAGCGGCAGGATCGTTTCATAGCCGCCGGTAATTTCCACGATAAGAAAAATGCCGGTCAGGGGGGCCTGGAGCATGCCGCTGATCAGTCCGGCCATTCCCAGCAGGGCGAAGCATCCCTCGTTGACCCAGCCGGCACCCGGCCAGACCCAGACCAGCAAGTGGTGGTATGCCAATCCCACCATGCTGCCGATGACCAGCGAGGGCGCGAAAATACCGCCGGAACCGCCCGAGCCGAGGGTCAGGGCCGTGGCCAGAATCTTGGCCAGCAAGGCGGCTGCCACGATCAATAAGCCAGTTGTGAAGTGGCCGCTGATCATCTGGTCGATGGGCTGGTATCCTTCGCCGAGCACAACGGGCAGCCAGAGTCCGATCAGGCCCACGGTGCAGCCGCCGATGGCGGCCCGCACGGCCTGCGGTACCGGCAGACGGCCGGCCAGGCGGCTGGTGCCGCGCAAGGTACGGGTGAGCAGCACCGAGACCAGGGCGGCGGCGATGGCCAAACCCGCCGAGGCGACAATGTCGATCAGATGAATGTCGAAAAGGCGGTGGTCGAAGGCGATCTGGTTTCCCTGGAGGATGCGGCTGACCTCGGTACCGCTCACGGCAGCCATGGCGATGGGGATGATGTTCAGTGCGCTCCATTCGCCGAGGATGACCTCGATGGCAAAGACCATGCCGGCGATGGGCGCGTTGAAGATCGAGGCGATGGCGCCGGCCGCCCCGCAGCCCACAAGGGTGATGCGCTGGCGGTCGTTGAGGGAAAAAAATTTGGCGATGTTCGACCCGATGGCCGCACCGCTCATGACCACCGGGGCCTCGGGACCGGCGCTGCCGCCGCTGCCGATGGTCAGAAAGCTTGAAATCAGGCGCGAGTAGCTGCTGCGAAAGCGCATCAAGCCGCCGTAGCGCGATACGGCATAGACCACTTCCGGCACACCGTGCCCGGCCCCTTCGTTGACGATCTTGTTGAGAAATATCGAGGAGAGCGCCGCCCCGGCCCCTGGCAGGACAAAGGCCCAGACCTGGGTGCGGTACGGGTGAAGCCAGTGCAGGATGGCCGAAAGGGAGCGGTTGAGGGCCACGGCGGCCAATCCGCTGCAAACCCCGACTATCAAGGCGATGCAGATCAGCAGGAGCCGGTCGTCATTTTGAAAAAAACTCCAGTTGGCGAACTTGCGCCATGGTTTGAATCTCGGCATGAGTCGTTTTCAGTGGCGGCCGTCGAGTCGCTTTTCAAAGGCGGCGATGCGTTCCAATAGGGCATCAGCTTCGGGTTGGCGGTGTAAAAAGGCCAGAAAATCGTTGTCACGCAGGCAAAAGGCCAGCCTTGAGAGCAGGTGCAGGTGGTTGTCGATGGAATCGCTGATGAGGATGAACAGGACAAAGACCGGCTGATCGTCCACTGCCTTGAAATCGATCGGTTTTTGTAAAAAAGAGGTGGCGATCAGCGGCAGGTCCGAAACGCCCTCGATGGGGCTGCGCGGATGGGGGATGGCCACGCCGCGGCCGATACCGGTCGAGGTGAGCCGCTCCCGGCGTACCAGCTGATCGTAAAGATCGTCCCGGGCGTTTTCGGGCAGCATGGTCAGCCGCGCCACCGCCGCTTTCAAGACGCCCACGACGTTCTCGCCGGCAATCTCGCGATGGATCCCGCCGCGCGCCATAGCCGCCACGAGGTTTGCGCGCAAAGGCAGGGCCAGTTCTGGTGGGGCGGCAGGCAGGGCGAAGGTCATGTTGTGGCTTTCCGCCCAGCGTTCGAGCACCGAGAGGTTGAAGCGGTACTCGCTGCCGGTCCGCTGTACCGGGATCCGCCCCTGCCGAATCCACCGTTCTACGGTGGATTCGGTCACGTTCAATCCGGCAGCGATTTCGGAAAGGGTCAGGTTCATGACAATACCCGGGCAAACAATGCCGAGTCTAGACTTCGTTGGAGAACAAGGCGGCCTTTAGAAACTCGCGGTTGAGCCGGGCGATGTTGACGATGGAGATCTCCTTGGGGCACTCGGCGGCGCACTCGGTCACGTTGGTGCAGTTGCCGAACCCGAGGTCGTCGGCCGCGCGCACCATGGCCAGGGCCCTCCGGGCCGCCTCGGGACGGCCCTGGGGCAGCAGGGCCAGGTGGCTGACCTTGGCGCCTACAAAGAGCATTGCCGAGGCGTTGGGGCAGGCCGCCACGCAGGCCCCGCAGCCGATGCAGGCCGCCGCGTCCATGGCCCGCTCGGCCGCTTCGGCCCCGATGGGGGTCGCGTTGGCCTCGGGGGCCGATCCGGTGTTGACCGAAATGTAGCCGCCGGCCGCCATCAGCCGGTCCAGGGCCGAACGGTCCACCACCAGGTCCTTGACCACCTTGAAGGCCCGGGCCCGGAACGGCTCGATGGCCAGGGTGTCGCCGTTGGAAAAGTGGCGCATGTGCAGCTGGCACAGCGTGGTGCCCGGCTGCGGGCCGTGGGGCCGGCCGTTGATCACCGCCCCGCACATGCCGCAGATCCCCTCGCGGCAATCGTGGTCAAAGGCGATGGGCTCCTTGCCGTCCAGGCTCAGGCGTTCGTTGACCACGTCGAGCATCTCCAGAAAGCTCATGTCCGTGGATATCCCGGCCGCGCGCAGGGTCTCGAAGCGGCCCTTGTCGCGCGCGCCGTTCTGGCGCCAGACCAGAAGCGTCAAATCGATGGTGCGGCTGCTCACTTGTAGCTCCTTTGGGTCAGATGCACGTGTTCGAAATCGAGCGGCTCGATGTGCCGCTCGGGCGCGCTCTTGTCGCCGGTGTACTGCCAGGCGGCCACGTGGCAAAAGTTCTCATCGTCGCGCAGCGCCTCGCCCTCGGCGGTCTGGAAGGCCTCGTTGAAATGCCCCCCGCAGGACTCCTGGCGCGCCCGGGCATCTGTTACCATCAGCTCGGCGAACTCCAGAAAGTCGGCCACCCGTCCGGCCCGCTCCAGGCTCTGGTTCAGATCGTCGCCGCGGCCCGGCACATTGACGTTGCGCCAGAACTCTTCGCGCAGGGCCGCGATCAGCCCCAACGCCTTTTCCAGCCCGTCGTTGGTGCGCCCCATGCCGCAGTAGTCCCACAGGATCAGCCCCAGCTCGCGGTGGATGTCGTCCACCGTGCGCTTGCCGTTGATCGACAGCAGCCGGGCGGTGCGCTCGGTTGCGGCCCGGGCCGCCTCGGTAAACGGTGCGTCCGTGTCGCGCACCGGTTCCAGCGGCGTGCCGGCCAGATACCCCCCGATGGTGTACGGGATCACGAAATACCCGTCGGCCAGCCCCTGCATCAGCGCGCTGGCCCCCAGGCGGTTGGCCCCGTGGTCCGAAAAATTGGCCTCGCCCAGCACGAAGAGCCCGTCCAGGGTGCTCATCAGGTTGTAGTCCACCCACAGCCCGCCCATGGTGTAGTGCACCGCCGGAAAGATCATCATCGGGTTGGTGTACGGATCGGATGCCGTGATCTTTTCGTACATGGCAAACAGGTTGCCGTACTTTCTCTCGATGGTGGCCCGCCCGTCGCGGGAAATGGCGTCGGCAAAGTCCAGATAGACCGCAAGACCCGTCTCGCCCACGCCCCGGCCCTCGTCGCAGACCTGCTTGGCCGCACGGCTGGCCACGTCCCGCGGCACCAGGTTGCCGAAGCTCGGATAGCGCCGCTCCAGGTAGTAGTCGCGCTCGGACTCGGGGATCTGCCCCGGCGCGCGCCGGTCGCCGGACTGGCGGGGCACCCAGACCCGGCCGTCGTTGCGCAGGCTCTCGCTCATCAGCGTCAGCTTGCTCTGGTAGGCGCCGTGCACCGGAATGCAGGTCGGGTGGATCTGGGTAAAGCACGGATTGGCAAAGTAGGCCCCGTGCTTGTAGCAGCGCCAGGCCGCCGTCACGTTGCTGCCCATGGCGTTGGTCGAAAGAAAGAACACGTTGCCGTAGCCGCCGGTGCACAGCACCACCGCGTCGGCCGCGTGGCGCTCGATTTCGCCGCTGATCAGGTTGCGCGCCACGATCCCCCGGGCCCGGCCGTCGACCACCACCAGATCGAGCATCTCGCGCCGGGAGAACATCTGCACCTTGCCGGCCGCGATCTGGCGGCACAAGGCGCTGTAGCAGCCGAGCAAAAGCTGCTGGCCCGTCTGGCCGCGGGCGTAAAAGGTGCGTGACACCTGGGCCCCGCCGAAGCTGCGGTTGGCCAGCACCCCGCCGTATTCGCGCGCAAAGGGCACCCCGGCCGCCACGCACTGGTCGATGATGTTCACCGACAGCTCGGCCAGCCGGTGGACGTTGGCCTCGCGGGCCCGAAAATCGCCCCCCTTGACCGTGTCGTAAAACAGCCGCCACACGCTGTCGCCGTCGTTCTGGTAGTTCTTGGCCGCGTTGATCCCCCCCTGGGCCGCAATGGAATGGGCCCGGCGCGGCGAGTCCTGAAAACAAAAAGCCTTGACGTTGTAGCCCAGCTCGGCCAGCGAGGCGGCCGCCGATCCGCCCGCCAGCCCCGTGCCCACCACGATTACGGTGTGTTTGCGCTTGTTGGCCGGGTTGACCAGCTTGAGCTCGAAACGGTGCCGCTGCCACTTCTGGTCGATGGGCCCGCCGGGTATCTTGGCGTCCAGTTTGGTCATGACTGTCTCCTGCTGTTGTGTTGCCGTGAAATTTAAAGAAGCGCTATAAGTCCTATTTGTCCTATGGGTCCTATGGCGCGCAAATAGGACCGATAGGACAGATAAGACCTATACCACCATGCCCACGTAGACCGGCAAAAAGCCGAACCCCGCTCCCACGATCAGGGCAAATGCCAGCCCCAGGCCCCGCACCAGGCCGAAATACTTGCCGTGGTTGAGCCCCAGGCTCTGAAAGGCGCTCCAGAACCCGTGGCTTACGTGCACGGCCGCCACCACCACCGCCGCAATGTACAGCCCCACGTAAACCGGATGGGAAAACGCCTCGGCCACCAGGGCGAACACCGTGGTGGCGCTCTTGTCCACGAAGGTGAAGTGCAACAGATGAAACACGATAAAGCCCAGCAGCAAAAGACCGGTATAGGGCATGGTGGCCGACCCGAGGCTCTGGCCCCCGGCCGTGGCATTGACCCGGTAGCGCACCGGCCGGGCCCGCCAATTCTGGTAAAACAGGTACAGCCCGGTGCCCACGTGCACCAGGGCCAGAACGATCAGACCGGCCTCGGCCACACGCAGCAGGGCCCCGAGCGACTGGAGCTTGTCGGCATAGGCGTTGAACGCGTCGGCCCCCTTGACCAGCAGCAGGTTGCCGGCCAGATGGGCCGCCAGAAAGCCGCAAAAACAAAGCCCGCTCAACGCCATTAACACCTTCTTGCCGATGGCCGTGCCAATTGTCTCCATAAACCAGTGCATCGAGTTTCCTCCCTTTGAATCGTCTCTCTTTTAGCACCTGAGGGCCGTACGAAATCTAAGATTAAACTCCAATTTTTATTGTTTTGAATCCAGGCTGTCAACGATTATCAGACTGCAAGCCATTTTGGATCGTCCACGGCACATCGTAGCCGTCTGCGCTCCAGTGTGGGGAGGGCGGCGGGGCGGTGGCCAACGGAGAAGACCGGCTCAAGAAAGATCCTTGACACCGATTGCGAATTTGATTACGCTGCACTTTCAAAAATCGCTGTATTTTTAGTACGTTTTGTGCCCATGGAACCTGTTTTGACCCTTAAAGGCCTTTGGCGGAGTGATCCTGAATGCTGCCTTCCGATCTCGATCTGATCCACATGGTGCTCAATGCCGGGCTGATGGTCCAGCTCGTGCTGTTCCTGCTTTTTTTCTTTTCGGTAACCAGTTGGGCGATCATCATCATGAAGTACCGCTACCTGAGGCGTGCGGTGCAGGAGTCGGCCCATTTCGTCGATTTTTTCTGGAAGAGCAACGATTTGACCGAAGCCTTCAACCGGGCCAAGCTGTTGATGGGCAGTCCGGTGGCGCGTGTGTTTCGGGTCGGTTACATCGAGCTTAAAAAGCTGCAACGTTCTGCCGGGGCCGTAGAGGGGGGGGATGTACCGCCTCTTGGCGGCCGGCTTCCCGGGACGGACAATGTGCGCCGCTCTCTCAGGCGGGCCATTAACAGCGAGGTGGCGCGCATGGGACAATTGGTGCCGTTCCTTGCCACGACGGGCAACACGACTCCTTTTATCGGCCTGTTCGGTACGGTTTGGGGTATCATGAATTCCTTTCACGGCATCGGATTGCGCGGCTCGGCCAGTCTGGCCGTGGTCGCGCCGGGAATCAGCGAGGCTTTGGTCGCCACCGCCGCCGGGTTGGCAGCGGCGATTCCAGCCGTGATCGCCTACAACTATTTCAATCAGAAGATTCGTCTCATCGAAACCGAGTTGAACAATTTTGCCTCTGATTTTCTAAACATTGTCGAGCGCGATATCCTGGTCGCCGAAGGAGCAAGGCGATGAACACCGGCAACGGTCGCGACAGCTTGATGTCGGAGATCAATGTGACGCCCCTGGTGGACGTGATGCTGGTGCTGTTGATTATTTTCATGGTCACCGCTCCCATGATGGTCCAGGGGGTCGACGTGGCCCTGCCGGAAGTCACCGCCGAACAGATCACCACAGAAAAAGAGCCTCTGGTGGTTTCCATCGATGCGCAGCAAAAGGTCTTCATCAGCGATTACGAGGTGCCGGTCGACTCTCTTAGCCAAAAGCTGGCCAAGATCCTCGAAACCCGCAGCGATCGTGAGGTCTACCTGCGGGCGGACAAGGAGATCCCTTACGGCATGGTGGTCCGGGTGATGGCTGAAATCAAGAATGCGGGCGTCGATCGGCTCGGCATGGTTACCCTGCCGCCGGACAAAGCGCGCAGATCGCCACCGGCTTGATCGATGGAGTCGAGCGCGTGCAACTCTCGTCCACCAGTGCTTTTGCAGCGGCAGAAAACCAGAGCCGGATACTGGCCATCCCTTGCGCAGTATCGGTGCTGGGGCATCTGCTGCTGATTCTGGCCGTGTTTTTCATGCCGCGATGGGCGCCCGAACGCAGCCGGTTGCCGTCGGTGATCAACGTGACCATGGTTTCACTCAACGAACTGGCGCCCGCAGACGCCGGCTCCTCGACGCCGGCCCCAGCCCCAGCCCCAGCCCCAGCCCCAGCCCCGGCCCCGGCCCCACCCGCCCCGGCTCCGGTCAAAACCAAGAGCGTACCGCCGCCGACGCCCGTCAAAGCACCTCCGGTGCCGCCAGCTCCGGCCCCCGCCGCACCGGAACCGGAAAAGGTGATATCCGTTGCGCCATCAAGGCCCGAGACCCCGGTGCAGCGCCCCCCGGAAGTCAAAAAAAGCCTCAAGAAAGAGACCTTCCAACCGGAGACCTCGGTTCAAAAGGCCATCGAGAAGATCGAGAAGAAAGTCGAATCAGGGCGGCCCTCGACGGTGGCGCAGGCCATCGAACGGCTCAAGTCGACCACTGCCGGCAATGAGGCCATTGAGCGTCTCAAGCGTCAGGAATCCACCGGGGGCGTTCCCGGAGGAGGCAGGGCCGGCGGCCTGGGGCTGGAGCCCATCGATATTTATCGGCTTGAAATCGCCTATGAGGTCAATCGGCACTGGGCCTTGTCCGAGACCCTGACCGCCGGCCGCGATGACCTGATGGCCGAGGTGGCTTTCAAGGTGTTGCCCAACGGCCAGATTGAGGATATCTGGTTTGACAGGCCTTCGGGAAACAGCTACCTTGATGAATCCGCCCGGCGGGCCATTTTAAAGTCCAACCCGTTGCCGCCCCACCCGAAGGGATTGGGACGCCCCTTCGTAACGGTCGGCCTGCGCTTCACACCTCAAGGGGTGCTGCGTTGACGCCGAGTATGGCGATGAGGTGAGCATCCACCCGCACCCAAGACCGAGAGGATCATGAACCGGACAGCTTCCAGAACAATCCGCCGGCCCCAACGGTCGATCGGTTTCTATCTGTTTGTGGGACTCCTTTTATTCGCTGCCTGGAGCTTCTACCCGCCTTTCCGGGCGGCTGCGGCCGATTATGGCTATATCGATCTGACCAATCCGTTTCTGCGCAAAATCCCCATTGCGATTCCGCAGTTCAAAGCCCTCAATCCGGGGCCCGAAGTAGACCGGCTGGCGGCCGAAGGTGCCCGGCTGATGAGCGACACCCTCAACTTCACAGGCTATTTCATGGTCGTCGATCCGGCCGCTTATCTGATCGACCCCCGCCAGATGGGGGTCGCCCAGGCGGACGTCGACTTCAAGGCGTGGACGGAGATCGGCAGCGACCTGCTTATCACGGGCCTGATGGCACTGGATGAAGACGTGGTGGAGATGGAACTGCGGCTTTTTGACACCGTCAAGCAGCAGATGCTCGTGGGCAAGCGATACGCCGCCCGGGTGGCGGATCTGCGGCGCCTGGTGCGCCGTTTCTGCGCCGAGGTGCTTTTGCAGTTGACGGGCAGTGCCGGTCCTTTTGAAAGCAAAATCGCCTTTATTTCGACCGGATCGGGCAACAAGGAGGTTTATGTCTGTGACTTCGACGGATACGACCCCCAGCCGTTTACACATCACCAGAGCATCAGCCTGCGCCCGACCTGGTCCCCGGACGGTCAGTGGATCAGCTACACGTCCTATCGCAAAGACCGGGCGGAACTATACATTCGTCACCGCAAGGACAAGCGGGGGGCCGTGGTCTCTAAGGCCGGGCTCAACCTCAACGGGGGGTGGGTGCCGGGCCGCTTCGAGCTTGGTGCCACGCTCTCGTTCAGCGGGGATCAGGATATTTACCTGTTGTCCGGTTCCGGCGAAATCATCAGGAGGTTGACGCGGCAACCGGATATCGACGTGTCGCCCAGTTTTTCGCCCGACGGGAAGCGGATGGTTTTCGTCTCCAAACGGGCCGGGACCCCCCAACTGTACATCATGGATTTGGATACCGGAAATTCGGAGCGCTTGACTTTCGAGGGCCATTATAATACACAACCGAATTGGTCGCCCAAGGGCGACCGTATTGCTTATACGGGGATGGTAAAAAATCGGATCGATATTTTTGTCATCGATCTCAAGACCCGGCAAGCCGTTCAGTTGACGCGCGACAGCGGAGACAATGAATCCGCGACGTGGTCGCCGGACGGCTCACTGATTGCATTCAGTTCCACACGCGAAGGCCCCTCCAGGATCTATGTAATGACCGCCTTCGGTACCGACCAGCGCCGGCTTTTGACTCTGCCCGGAGCGCAGAGCATGCCGAGCTGGTCTCCTGGGGGAATCCAATAAAAAAGCGAACATAAGTCGAATGACAGAAAAAAGGAGGGAACATGCGGAACAAATGGTGGATGGTGTTGGCTCTCTTGTTAGTGGTACCGGGGTTGCTGTTCACCGTCGGGTGTGCCAAGAAGGCCGTTCAGGCCGATGCCGAGGTGAGCCAGGCCACGGATAAGGACCAGGCGGCATTGGAAGCCGAGCGTGCGCGCAAGGCGGCCGAGGAGGCCCGTCTGGCGGCTGAGGCAGAGGCCCAGCGGCTGGCTGAAGAAGCCCGCCAAAAGGAACTGGCCAAAGCCCGTGACGCGTTTCTCAACGAGAATGTGCATTTTGAATTTGACCGCTCCGACCTGACGCCGGAAGCGGTGGCCGTGCTCAAGAAAAAGGCGTCATGGCTGAGCTACAACCCCAAGACGATGGTAATGATCGAAGGTCATTGCGATGAACGCGGCACAAACGAGTACAACCTGGCGCTGGGCGAACGGCGTGCTCAGAGCGCCAGAGACTTCCTGGTGAACATGGGCGTGGCTGCCTCACGGCTGTCGATCATCACCTACGGGGAAGAGCGGCCCCTGGCACTGGGTCACGATGAAGAAGCCTGGGCTCAAAATCGGCGGGCGCAGTTCGTGATTCAGTAGATGGTTTGATATCGGATCGGCGCTCACCGAAACGGGTGGGCGCCGTTGAGTGAATGCATTTACGCGCCCGCCGTTACCGGCGGGCTTTCTTTTAGAGCCATGAGCGATCAAAAACGACGGTATATCCATAGCCTTTTGGCGACGTTCGGGTTGGTTCTCCTGGCGGGCTGTTCAATCCAGGAAGAGGTCACCCGCCACGATATGCGGTTGGCCGAGTATGAATCCTCGCGCGTTTCAATGGAGCGGCGGCTGGATACCCTCGAGCAAAGCGGAAAGCAGCAAGAGCAGGCCCTGCGGGCCGAGTTGGCTGAAAGCCACGCTGAATTGGGGCGTATCAAGACCGATTTGGCCCAGTTGCGCGGGCGGATTGAAGAAAACCATTATGCTTTGAACAAGCGTCTTGCCGAGGCCGACGACCAAAGCCGCATGGCGCGCATCGAGAACCAGGTGGCCAGATGCCTTTACCGGTTGCAGGCGATTGAGAAGTACCTGAACCTGGAAGTTGCCGAACCGCCTGCAGATGTTGACGGCCACAGCGTCTCGGATGCCGGCGCCCGTTCTGACCGGACAGCTGCGGACGGATCTGCGGTTCCGGCCGGTGGGACGATGCCGCCTGCGCCGCCGTCGGTGGACGAGCTGTATGCATCGGCCAAGCGTGATTTCGACCGGGGGGCGCTGGATAGCGCCAGAAGTGCCTTTCAGCGGCTGCTGAGCCTTTATCCGAAAGAGAAGCTGGCCGGAAACGCGCAATTCTGGTTGGGGGAGACGTACTACCGTGAGCAGTGGTACGAGAAGGCGATCCTCGAATACCAGAAGGTGATCGAGAACTACCCGGACGGCAACAAGATCGAAGCCAGTTTGCTCAAGCAGGGGCTGGCGTTCTTCAACCTCGGCGACAAAGCCAATGCCCGACTGATCCTGCAGGAATTGATACGCAAGTATCCCAAATCGAATGAAGCCCAGATCGCCCGGCAAAAGGTCAAGGAGACCAATTGAGGCGCGAAGGTGGTGAGCCGGTCAAGGTGCTGGGGGTTGATCCGGGACTTGCCGCCACCGGTATCGGTCTGGTGCGCGGCTGCGGACTGCGGGTGGACGGATTCGCCTACGGCACCATTCGCACAGCGGCACACCAACCCCTGGCCCTGCGGCTGGAAATCATCTCTCAAAAGTTATGCAGCCTGTTGGCCGAGGAGGCCCCCGACCTGATGGTGGTCGAGGAGGTTTTCTCGCTGGAGCGCTACCCCAAGTCGGGATTGACCCTGGGTAAAGTGACCGGTGTGATCCAGCTTGCCGGGCAACAGAAAGGATTGGCGCTGTGCCAGGTGGCGGTGCGCGAGGCCAAGCGGGTTCTGACCGGAAACGGCAACGCCGGCAAGGCGCAGTTGGAGGCAGCGGTGCGCAAAGCTTTGGGCGCCGATCAGGTTATTCGACCCGACCATGCCTCCGACGCCTTGGGGCTTGCACTGGTGGGGCTTTACCGGTTTGGGCGACGAAATCCGAATTGAGTTGTAAGCGCCTCATCGAACGGCACACCGCTGGGGACCCATGATCGGCTATCTCGAAGGAAAACTGCTGCAAAAATACGAAGATCGCATCCTGCTTTTGGCCGGCTCGGTGGGCTACGAGGTGCTGGTGCCGGCCGGGCTGATGGAAAGTCTGGCGGACAAGTCCCTGGGCGATGAGGTCGCGCTTTACATCTATCACCAGCAGACCGAAAGGCAGCCCAAACCCCTTTTGATCGGTTTCCATCTTGAAGCCGAAAAAGAATTTTTTCAAATGTTCATCTCGGTCGAGGACATCGGGCCGACCAAGGCGGTGCGTGCCATGACCCTGCCGGTGCGCCAGATCGCCCGGGCCATCGAGGACCGGGACGTGGCCACCCTCCGGCAGCTCAAGGGGATCGGCGGTCGCACGGCTCAGAAGATTGTGGCCACCCTGGAAGGCAAGATGGGCAAGTTCGCCATTATCCGCGGCCAGGACCGGCCGGAACCCGAGAGCGGCGATATGGCCACCCCGGTTCTGGACGTTCTGGTCGCCCAGCTCGGCTACAAGCCGGCAGAGGCGCGGCGTATGGTCGAAGAAGCCTTCCAGCGCAACCCGGCCATCGATACCCCGGAAGCCCTTTTTGACGAAGTCTACCGCGGCGAGAAGCAGCGATGAGCGATCAGATCCTTACCCAGCGCTTCGACCAGGTGCCGTCTATTGCTGCCGGTACGGCCCAGCCTGACGATCAGGAGCCGGAGATCCTGAGCCTGCGTCCTTCGCGGCTGGACGAATACATCGGCCAGAAACAACTGGTGGAAACGCTGAGCATCGCGCTGCAAGCGGCTCAAAAAAGAGCCGAACCGCTCGAACACCTTCTTTTCCACGGACCGCCCGGTTTGGGCAAGACCACTCTGGCCCACATCATCGCCAACGAGATGGGCTGCAACCTGACGGTCACTTCCGGCCCGGCCCTTGAAAAAGGCGGCGATCTGCTCGGACTTTTGACCCACCTGGAAGAAGGCGATGTCCTGTTCGTGGACGAAATCCACCGGACCCCCAAATCGGTGGAGGAGTTTCTCTATCCGGCGATGGAGGACTTCGCGGTGGATTTTGTATTCGACAAGGGGATCCACGCCCGCAGCCACCGCTTCCGTCTCAACCGGTTCACGCTGGTGGGGGCCACCACCCGGGTGGGGATGCTTTCGGCGCCCCTGCGGGATCGCTTCGGGTTGATGCGCAATCTTGATTTTTACACCCTTGAAGATCTGGTCCGGATCACGCTGCGTTCGGCTTCCCTGCTGCAGGTCGAAATTGACCATCCGGCGGCCCGGGCCCTGGCCCATCGCAGCCGCGGCACACCGCGGATCGTCAACCGCCTCTTGAAGCGGGTGCGCGATTATGCCCAGGTGCGCGGGGACGGCCGGATCGACGGGGAGACGGTGGAAGCCGCCCTGGCCCTGGAGGGGGTTGACACCCTGGGGCTGACCCGTTTGGATCGGCGTTATTTACGGACCATTATCGAATACTACAGCGGTGGGCCGGTGGGCATCGAAGCCATCGCCGCCACGCTGCAGGAAGATGCCGATACGCTGGTGGACGTGGTCGAACCTTACCTTCTGGCCATCGGCATGGTCACCCGCACATCCTCGGGCCGCAAGGCCTCGGAAAGCGCCTGGCGCCACCTCGGTATCAAGGTCCAGTCCAGGGGCCAGCCGCGTCTTTTTTGAATCTTACCCGTCCGGGTCCGTTATAAATCTCTATTGTGTTGCGTCTTGCGCCGTTGCCGGCTGCCAGTCAAAGGCCGCCCAGACTGGAAAATGGTCGGAGATGTAGCGGCCTTGCAGCGGCGTTTGGATCACGCCGCTTTTTTTTACCGTGAGCCCGCCGCGGTAAAGAATCCAGTCGATGTAGTCGCCGTCGCGGCTGCCGGTAAATCCGTGGTGGGTGCCGGGGTAGGGGGGGCGAAAGACGTCTTTGAAGCCGGACCCTGCCGGCCGGCCGGGGGCCGGGTCCGCGGTCAGGGCGCGGTGGGCCGGGCTCTCGGGCGGGGCGTTGAAATCGCCGGCGATGACCGTGGCCGTGGCCGGGGCCAGGGTATCCAGCCGCCGGCGGATCAACCGGGTGCTGGCGGCTTGGATTTGCGGATCGAAGTCGAGGTGCGTGCCGGCAACGGCCAATCGGCGCCCCGCCCGGGAGAAGACGGCCAGGGTGCACTGGCGGGGCCAGCGGCTGGCGCGGAAACGGCTGGGCAGATCCGGGGTGGGGCTCAGGTAGAAGTGCCGGCTTGCCTCGCAGGACCATTCCCGGCGGTGCCAGATCAGGTTGTGCTGCCAGAATCCGGGCGCCGGGTGCCGGCGCCCGACATAGTTGTAAGCCCCCAGAAGCGATGCGAGATCTTCGGCTTGAAAATCGTTGACCTCCTGCAAAACGAAGAAATCGGCCGGACACCGTTCGAGAAGGGCCGGCCATGACCGTCGCCGAAGATCCCAGCGGTTCTCCCCGTCATCGGCCAACCCGAAGCGCAGGTTGAGACTCACCAGCGTAAAGGCGTATTCGGCCGGCCAGGGGGCTGTCATGGGGTCGTCCCCGGTGCGTTGTGTCGCTTTTCGCCGGCTTCGAAGCGCCGTCGAAAGATACTTGCATCCACCGCCAGGTCCCGGAAGTTTTCGAAGGTGATATCGCTAAATTGCAGTCCCATCGCCTCGGCGATCGCGGCAAAGAGCTGATGATAATTGCCAAGAATGCGCCGCGACCAGGGCAGGGCCAGAGCATCGGCCGTACGGCGGATGTCTGCCGGCGGCCCTTCGATCTCCAGGAAATGGCCGAATGGCATTTCGTCCAGGCAGAGATGGACGGTGCCCATGGTGAAGGTTTCGCGCCATTTTTCGTAGACCAGCACCTTCTCGAGGCCCAATGCCTTGAAAACGGCCCGCAGGACTTGACCCTCGGCTACGGTGGTCTCCATTTCGCGCAGAATCTTGAACTGGTCCTGGTGCGCACCATCCGGCTGTTTATAGGTCAAGCGGCAGGCCGTGTCCTGGCGCAGGCGCAGCAGTTCGCCACGGCCGGCCAGACTGCGCCGGGCGTCGTCGAAGATTTCGTTGTGTTCGAAAACACGTCCGCAGCTGGCACCGTCGATGGCCAGGACCCGCTGGCGCAAGGCTTGCGGACGGTCCACAAAAAACTTGACTTCGATTTCCAATCCGTTCATTATCCACTGCTTTATGATGGTCTTTACCGGAGCCGGGCACCGGCCCAGGAAAATGGTTCATGACATTTTTGACCGGCCTCTGTCAAAGGACTGTTTTTTGGTCTTGACAGCAGCGGTCTTTTTATTTAATAGTCCCAAATTCGTCAGATCGAACAGGAGTGTTGAGCCGTGAAGAAATACACATACAGCGCTAAAAAAAGTGACAATCCGGGCAATTGGTTCGTCGTCGACGCCGAGGGGGGCCGTGCTGGGCAGACTGGCTTCCCAGGTCGCCGCACGGTTGCGGGGCAAGCACAGCCCGCTGTTCACTCCCCACGCCGATATGGGCGACCATATCATCGTGATCAACGCCGAAAAGGTCAAGTTAACCGGCGCCAAATGGCAGCAGAAGACCTACTATCGGCATACCGGCTACATGGGGGGGATCAAGAGCGTTACCGCCGAAAAGCTCAAGACCCAGCGGCCGGAAAATCTACTGCGTTTTGCGGTGCGTGGGATGCTGCCCAAGAATCGACTTGGGCGTCAACTTTTCAAGAAACTCAAGGTCTATAGCGGCAGCGATCATCCGCATGTCGCCCAGCAGCCCGAAACGCTTCAATTGCGTGCATAAGCCGCCAACCCGTCTCGACTGAGTGGAAAGATTCATGGAACAGGAAAACGTTTTTTACGCCACCGGCAAGCGCAAGAGCGCCATCGCCCGCACTTGGTTGACCCCTGGCAGCGGGGAGGTTTCCATCAATGACCGACCCCTGGAGGACTACTTCAAGGTCGAATCGGCCCGGACCATGCTGCTCGATCCGTTCCGCCTGACCAGTACCCAGGGGGCTTACGATGTCAAGATCCGGGTCCTGGGGGGTGGGATCAACGGGCAAGCCGGCGCCATCCGCCACGGCATTACCCGCGCGTTGATGCTCATTAATCCCGAGTTCCGCCTGCCGCTGAAGAAAGCCGGCTTCGTCAAGCGCGATCCGCGTGAGAAGGAACGCAAGAAGTACGGTCAGCGGGGTGCGCGCGCCCGGTTCCAATTCTCCAAACGTTAAACCGGTCGGCCCTCGAACTTATCAAGGGAGCGGGAAATTTCCCGCTCCCTTTTTTTATCTTCTTTTCAAACGGCTACGATATCGTCCGGAAAGCGGGTCAGGCGCTCCAGGCCTGCGGCGGTGACCAGGTGGGTGTTTTCGATTCCCACGACCCCGCGGCCCGGAAAGATCAGCTTCGGCTCCAGCGCCACCACCATCCCTTCGGCCAAGGGCATGTCCTGTCCAGCCGCAATAAACGGATATTCGTCCAGTTCGAGACCGATCCCGTGGCCCACAAAGCGGATGCGGTCCGTCTCGGCGCCCATGAACCACCCGGCATATCCCAGCCGCTCGGTCCGGGCCAGGGCCCAGTCGTACAATTCACCGGCCCGGACGCCCGGGCGCATTCGCGCGGCCAGTTCATCCTGGAGGGCTACCATGGCCGCGTGGGCCCGGTGCAGGTCCTCTGGCAGGCGGCCGATGACAAAGATGCGGGTATGGTCGGCCAGGTAGCCGCCGCGGGCAAAGACGTAATCGACTAAAATGGGCACGTTCGACTCTATCTTGGCAGCGCTGGGGCCCTGAGCCACCGCCGGTCCCAGGCTGCGCCCGCCCGTGGGTGAGGCCAGGTAGCTGGGCTCGGCAGCGTTGGCACCCGACATCAGGTGCCCGTAGAAAAGCTCCGCACCCCAGAGGCGCATGCGCACCAAGCCCTCGTGGCCCAGCCGGCGGGCTTCGGCCTCGATCCGGCCGGCCAGGGCCACCTCGCTGATCCCGGTCTCCAGCAGGGCGGGGACTGCCGCAGCGACCTGATCTGCGCGCCGGGCGGCCTCACGGATCAGACCGATTTCATAGGTCGACTTGACGGCCCGCACCCGGCGAATGGCATCGGTGACGTCCTCCAATTGCGCATCGGGCAGCAGGCGCTGGAGTCCGAGATAGCGCTGGGCCGGCAGGACGTCCAACTCCAAGCCGAGGCGGCGGGGCAGGGGTATCCTGAAATCAGCCAGCATGGCCGGGATCTGACGGGGACTGTCAAGGGCGACGATGCTCTCGAGAGGGGATTCGGCCGCCGCCCGTGGCAGGTGCTTGCGCACCATGAGCACCGGCCGGCCGGCGGCGGGGATGTACAGATGAGCCTGCTGGATCGTGCCGGCAAAGTAGAAAAGATCCGAGTTCTGGGCGATCAGGGCGCCGCAAAGCCCCAGGTTCTGGAGATGGGCCTGGAAGCGGGTGATGCGTCTGTCGATCTCAGCGGCGGGGGTGGTCCCAGGCGGAATTTCGCTCATCGGTGCGCCTTTCGTAGAGGGAATGGTGTGGAGCGATCAAAATGGCCAATAGTGCCATGCTTGTCAAGACGTGCGGCAAACCTTGAAATACGATTGGGGCTAAGTTAAGTTGGGCAAAGCGCCGCACCCGGGTAGTCCCTTTTACGGACCCAAGGGACCGGGCCGGCGCCATCCGTATTTTTGAACCCCAACAGGTTTTGAGGACCGCTTATGGCCGCCTATTTCATCAGGCGTTTTCTTTTGATCATCCCCACCCTGATCGGCATCACCGTCATGGTGTTCGTGATCACGCGCCTGGTACCCGGCGGCCCCATCGAGCGCATGATCCTTGAAGCGCGCCAGATGCAGGTCCGTTCCGGGGGGCTGGCTTCCGGCCCCACCGAGCAACAGCAGCCCCTTTCAGAGGGACAGATCGCCCAGCTGCGGGCCTATTACGGGTTCGACAAACCGGTGCTGCGTCAGTTATGTCCACTGGCTGGGGAAGGTCTTGAGGGGGCGATCTGGGCACTTCCACCCGATATTACGATCCGGTCTGGCAGATGATCGCCGAGCGGATTCCCGTTTCGCTCTACTTCGGTATTTTGACCCTGATCCTGGTCTACGGCGTGTGCATACCGCTGGGCATCGCCAAGGCCCTGCGCCACCAGAGCGGGTTCGACAACCTGACCTCGGTGGTCGTTTTTACCGGCTACGCCATCCCGGGCTGGGTCGTAGGGGTACTGATGCTGATGCTTTTTGCATCGGTGTGGGAGATCTTTCCCTTGGGCGGCCTGGTCAGCGAAGACTTTCCCGATTTTTCCACCGCGTACCGGATCCTCGACATCCTCTGGCACACGGTTCTGCCCCTGACCGCCTACGTGTCCGGTTCCTTTGCCGTCATGACCCTGTTGATGAAGAACACCCTGATGGACAATTTGGCGGCCGACTACGTGCGCACTGCCATCGCCAAGGGGCTGCCGTTCCGGCGCGCCGTGTTTCGCCACGCCCTGCGCAACAGCCTGATTCCCATTGCCACGAGCTTCGGCAATAACGTTTCGGTGATCTTGTCCGGGTCGTTTCTCATCGAGAAGGTTTTCAATATCAACGGGATGGGACTGCTGGGATACGAGTCGGTGGTCGAGCGCGACTACCCCGTGGTTTTGGGCATCCTGGCCATCAGCGCCCTGCTTTTTCTGGTCGGCAACATTCTGTCGGACATATGTGTGGCGCTGGTCGATCCGCGGGTGCAGTTCGAATAACACTTGAAATATGCAAGTTATGGGCTCCATGCGCCTTCACATCAATCCGTTGACCCTCAAGAAGATCCGGCGTTTCCGGTCCATCCGCCGCGGCTACTGGTCCTTTTGGATCTTTGTTTTCATGGTCCTCGTCTCGCTGGCCGCCGAGCTGCTGGTTAACGACCGGGCCGTCCTGGTCTGGTACCAGGGGCGGCTCTACTGTCCGACTTACGGCGATCCGCTGCCGGGTCGCACCTTCGATCTGGACTATGATTACGAGACCGATTATCGGGACCTGAGCCGGCGTCTGGCCGCGGCGGGTGGCCCGGGCTGGATGCTGATGCCTCCGGTGCCCTACGGCCCTTACAGTACCGATCTGCGCGACGACGCTTTCCCCCCCTTTGCCCCGAGCTGGCGCGAGCGCCATTTTCTGGGCACCGACACCGTGGGGCGCGACGTGCTGGCGCGGCTGGTCTACGGTTTTCGCATCGCCATCTTCTTTTCCCTGGGGTTGCTGGCGGTCAACTACGTCGTCGGGGTGAGCATCGGGTGTGCCATGGGGTATTTCGGGGGCCGCTTCGACCTTTTCTTTCAACGGATCATCGAAATCTGGGCCAACGTCCCCTTTCTCTACGTGGTGATCATCGTTTCTTCCATCGTGGTGCCCAGCTTTGCCATGCTGATCATGATCATGGCCTTTTTTGGATGGATCGGCATCACCTGGACCATGCGTACGGTGACCTACAAGGAGCGCACCCGCGACTACGTGCTGGCGGCACGGGTTCTGGGCGCCTCCCACGGAAGGATCGTATTTCGGCATATCCTGCCCAATACCGTGGCCGTGATCGTGACCTACGCCCCGTTTTCGGTCTCTTCGGGCATTGTGGCCCTGACCTCTCTTGACTATCTCGGCTTCGGCCTGCCGCCCCCGACTCCGAGCTGGGGTGAACTGCTCCAGCAGGGGTGGGCCTACATGAGCGCCTGGTGGATGGTGGCGGGGGTGGTGGGCGCCATGGTGCTGACTCTGGTGTCCGTAACCTTTATCGGCGAAGCGGTGCGCGAGGCCTTCGACCCGAAGCGCTACACGGTCTACGAGTAGAGAGGGCTGGAGGCGCCTTTGTGGCCGGTTGGAAAGGGAATATAGGTCCTGGTTGAGCTTCAATCGGACGGGTCGGATGGATCGGACGGATCCGTCGGATCGGCAAAATTTCTACCGGGAGATTCACTCCACCGACAACGAAACGGAATTTGCGTGAATCACAACATCGCCACTGGTCGTCTGGCCCTGGTACTGTGCTTGGCCGTGCTGCTCTTGATTGCCGGATGCGGAGAGGAAAAGGCTCCAGAGCCAGCGGCCGGGACCACCAAAACCGCCCCGGCGGCGAACGCTTCCCAAGCCGTGGTTCCGGCCGCCCCCAGACCCGAACTGCCCAAGGGGATCGTATGGCTCACCAACGACAGCGATCCGATCTGGGCCTCGCCCGAGGCGGTGCGGGGCGGCACTCTGCACGAAGCTTTGCTCAGCTTCCCGCTTACCTTTCGCACCGTGGGGCCGGATTCGAACTCGACTTTTCGCTCGGCGATCCTGGACAACCAGCTCAGCCTGGTCGGGATCCACCCCAACACGGAAAAGATCATCCCGGAACTGGCCACCCACTGGGCTTTCGGTGCGGATCGCAAGACCATGTACTTCAAGCTCAACCCCGAGGCGCGCTGGTCGGACGGTTATCCGGTGACCGCGGACGATTTCGCCTTTACCCTCGAATTCATGCGCTCCAAGCACATCGTGGCCCCCTGGTACAACGACTACTATTCGCGGGAGATCGATCGGGTGGTGGTCTACGACGACCACACCCTGGCCGTGGTTGCGTCCCGGGCGGTGCCTGACCTGCACCTGCGCATCGCCCTGGGACCGACGCCGCGCCATTTTTACGGGGAGCTGGACCCCGATTTCGTGCGCGCTTACAACTGGCGCATCGTGCCCAACACCGGGCCCTACCAGATGAGCGACTTCGAAAAGGGCAAACAGATCCGCTTCAAGCGCAAGCAGGACTGGTGGGGCGGGGATCTGCGCTATTTCAAGCACCGCTTCAACGTGGACAAGGTGATTTACACCGTGGTGCGCGACCATAACCTGATGTGGGAGCATTTCAAGAAGGGCCGGCTGGACACTTTCGGCCTGACCCTGCCCGATTACTGGCACGTCAAGTCCAGCACCGATGTGGTCCGGAACGGCTACGTGGACCGCATCTGGTTTTTCAACGACACCCAGCAGCCGGCCCAGGGACTCTGGCTCAACCTCGACCGGGACATCTTCCGCGACCGGCGCCTGCGCTACGCCTTTGCCCACGCGATGAACATCGAAACCGTGATCGAAAAGGTCCTGAGGGGTGACTACTTCCGGCTGGAACAGGGTTTCATGGGGTACGGGGCCTACACCAACCCGGATATCCGGGCACGGCGCTACGATCTGAAAAAGGTGGCGGCCTTGATGACCGAAGCGGGTTGGCAGCGCGGCAAGGACGGGATCTGGACCCGGGACGGACGGCGCTTTGCGGTGGAAGTGACCTACTCCCTGGAAGAGCACACCCCGCGGCTGGTGGTGCTCAAGGAGGAGGCCAAGAAGGCCGGCATCGAACTTGAACTGCGGCGCCTCGATCCGGCCGCGGCCTACAAGAAGGTGCTCGAAAAGAAGCACGACGTGGCCTGGATGGGGTGGAGCACCTCTTTGCGGCCCCAGTACTGGGAGCATTTTCACTCGCTCAACGCCCATAAACCCCAGACCAACAACATCACCAACACGGACGATCCGGAAATGGACCGGCTCATCGAAGCGTATCGCGACTCGCTCGACAGCGACACGCGGGCGCGTCTGAGCCGCCAAATCCAGGTGCGGATTCACGAGATCGGGCCTTTTGTGCCCACCTTCATGGTCCCCTACGTGCGCCAGGCCTTCTGGTGCTGGTGGCGCCTGCCCGACCCGGCCGGCACACGCCACAGCACCGATCTTTTCGACCCGTTCAACAGCGCGACCGGCGGGCTGTTCTGGTTCGACGCGCGGGCTTACGAGGAGACCCGGGCCGCGATGAAGGCCGGACGCAGCTATGAGGCGGTCACCCGCGTGGATAAAACCTACAAGATGGCGTCGATCCGATGAAGCGCACAGGTGAGCCGGTGCTGAGCGTCGAGCACCTGGCGGTGAGCTTCGCCACCGAGCAGGGCCGTCTGCGGGCCGTGGAAGATGTCGGCCTGCAGCTTTACCGGGGGCACACCCTCGGGCTGGTGGGCGAATCGGGGTGTGGCAAGAGCGTCACGGCCCTGGCGCTGATGCGCCTGCTGCCCCGGCCGGTCGCTCGCATCGAGGCCGGATCGGTGTGGCTCGGCCGGACAGATCTGCTCCGGTTGCCGGCCGAGGCCATGTGCCGGGTGCGGGGCAATCGCATCGCCATGATCTTCCAGGAGCCGATGACGGCCCTCAACCCGGTGCAGACCATCGGCGTCCAGGTGGCTGAAGCCTTCCGGCTGCACCGGTCTGAGATGGATCGGGCCGCCGTGGCACGGGCCGTGGTGGAGATGCTCGACCGGGTGCGGATCCCTGATCCGCGGCGGCGAATGGTGGAATACCCCCACCAGATCTCCGGCGGGATGCGCCAGCGGGTGATGATCGCCATGGCGCTGGCCGCCAGGCCGGACATCCTGATCGCCGACGAGCCGACGACGGCCCTGGATGTGACCATTCAGGCCCAGATCCTCTCCCTGATGCAGGAATTGCAGCAGGAGACCGGCATGGCGATGCTCTTTATCACCCACGACCTGGGAGTGATCGCCCAGATCAGCGACCGGGTGGCGGTGATGTATGCCGGCAAGGTGGTGGAAGATGCCCCGGTCACCGGGCTTTTTGCCTCGCCGAAGCATCCGTACACCCGGGGCTTGCTGCGCGCCATTGCGAAGCTCGACAGCCCGCGCAAAAAGCCGCTGGCCACCGTTCCCGGCATGGTGCCGACCCTGGGGGAAATGCCCGCGGGATGCCGCTTTGCCAATCGCTGCCCCCATGCCATGCCCCTTTGCCGGGACAAGGCGCCGGCCCTGCAGATTCTGGCGCCGGAGCACACGGCGGCGTGCCATTTGTATGAGACGCAGGAAATGAGCGACTGAAGTCTGTTAATGCCCAACGTGACCTTTACCGCGCGAGAACGCCCCATGGCCGATCCCCTGCTCGAGATTGAAAACCTGACCATGCATTTTCCAGTCCGGGGCGGGGTACTGTTTCGCCCCGTGGCAACGGTGCGGGCCGTAGAGGGGGTGACCTTATCCGTGGCGCCGGGCGAAACCCTCGGGCTGGTGGGCGAATCGGGGTGCGGCAAAACCACGCTGGGCCGTTGCGTCGTGCGCCTCTACCGGCCCACGGCCGGCCGGGTGCGCTTCCAGGGCCGGGATCTGGCCTCGGCGGGCGGGGGCCGGCTCAAGGCCATCCGCCGCGAACTGCAGATGATCTTTCAGGATCCTTTCGAGTCGCTCAACGGCAGGCATACGGTAGATGAGATCCTGCGCGAGCCGTTTCAGATCCATGGGATGGGCACCGGCCAGCAGCAGGCCGAGTGGACCGCTGCACTGCTCGAACGGGTGGGGCTGGACCCCGGGGCGGCGACCCGGTTTCCCCATGAGTTTTCCGGGGGGCAGCGCCAGCGGATCGGGATCGCCCGGGCCATCGCCCTCAACCCGCGGCTCATCGTCTGCGACGAGCCGGTTTCGGCCCTGGATGTCTCCATCCAGAGCCAGATCCTCAATCTGCTCCTCGATCTGCAGCGTGACATGGGGCTGGCCTATCTTTTCATCGCCCATGATCTGGCAGTGGTCAAACATGTATCGGACCGTATCGCCGTGATGTATCTGGGCAAGATCGTGGAAACGGCCGAAGCCGACCGACTTTATCGGCGGCCGCTGCACCCTTACACTGTGGCGCTGATATCGGCGATTCCGGTCGCCGATCCGACCCGCGCCAAGATGCGTCCATTGCTGGGCGGTGATGTGCCGTCGCCGATCAATCCACCCCCAGGCTGCCGCTTTCATACCCGTTGCCCCATCGCCATCGACCGCTGCCGTCACGAGGAACCCCTCTTGCTGGCGGTTGCCGGTCCGGATGAAACCCACCA
This sequence comes from Desulfobacterales bacterium, assembly GCA_963668645.2. Lineage (GTDB taxonomy): Bacteria > Desulfobacterota > Desulfobacteria > Desulfobacterales > UBA2174 > UBA2174. Next base: position 359,221 of record CAXXWC010000003.1, on the reverse strand, counting down.
GGTGGCCTGCCACCGGGCGGGTGAGATGCGGCTCGAACAGATGGCGTGAAGCAAAGTTGCCGTCCATATCCGGAGTGCAATTTTGTCCATTCCTATCGGGGAGATCGAGCCATGGCCGACTGTATCGGTGCGTTGGATCTGGGAACCACGAGTAGCCGTTTCATCGTTTTTGACCGCGCCGGGCGTGTCGTCGGTTTCGACCAGCGCGAGCATGCCCAGATTTTCCCCCGCCCCGGTTGGGTCGAGCACGATCCGCTCGAAATCCGCGACAATGCCCTTGCCGTCATGGGCAACGCGATGAAAAAGATCGGCATCGACGGCCGGCGACTGGCCGCCGTGGGGGTCACCAACCAGCGTGAGACCACTATCGTCTGGGACCGTAAGACCGGGCGGCCCTTTTACAACGCCATCGTCTGGCAGTGCACGCGTACTGACGAGATCTGCCGCCGGCTGGCGGCCGAAGGCGGCCAGGACCGCTTCCGCGAGAGGACCGGGCTGCCGGTGGCGACCTATTTTTCCGGTCCCAAGATCCGCTGGATCCTCGACCACGTGCCCGAGGCGCGGGCGGCCGCCGCCGCAGGCGACGCGTATTTCGGCACCGTGGAAAGCTGGCTGGTCTGGTGGTTGACCGGTGGTCCGGACGGCGGGGCCCATATCACCGATGTGACCAATGCCAGCCGAACCCTGATGATGGATCTTAACCGTCTCGACTGGGACCCGCAGATCCTCTCGGTTCTGGACATCGACCGGCGCATGCTGCCGCGCATTGTCGCGTCTTCGGATCCTGAAATCTGGGGCCATACCGCCATCGACGGACCGCTGGGCGCCAGGGTGCCGGTATGCGGGGCCCTGGGCGATCAGCAGGCCGCCTTGGTGGGGCAGGCCTGTTTTGCACCGGGCGATGCCAAGAACACTTACGGCACCGGCTGCTTTCTTCTGCTCAACACGGGTGAAACGCCGATGGCCTCCCACCACGGTCTGATCACTTCCGTTGCCTACCGGATCGGCCGTCAAAAGGCGGTCTACTGCCTGGAAGGCTCCATCGCCATCGCCGGCGCCCTGGTACAGTGGGTGCGCGACAACCTGGGTTTGATCGACGCTGCGCCCCAGATCGAGGAACTGGCGCGCAGCGTCGCCGACAACGGCGGGGCTTTCATCGTGCCCGCCTTTTCCGGGCTGTTTGCGCCGTACTGGCGTGCGGACGCCCGGGGGGTGGTCGTCGGCCTGACCGGATACGTCAATCGGGGGCACCTGGCGCGCGCGGTGTTAGAGGCGGTGGCCTATCAGACGGCGGACATCGTGGCAGCCATGAACCGCGATTCAGGGGTCGCTTTGACCCGGCTCAAGGTGGACGGCGGGATGGTGGCCAACGAACTGCTGATGCAATTTCAGGCGGACATCCTGGATGTCCCCGTGATTCGGCCTCAGGTCGCCGAGACCACGGCCTTGGGGGCCGCCTATGTGGCCGGTCTGGCCGTGGGGTTCTGGGACGATATGGCGGATCTGAGCCGCAACTGGGCCCAGGACAAGGTCTGGGCGCCGGACATGCCGGCCGCCCGGCGCCGCGCTTGCCTGGAAGGGTGGCAAAAGGCCGTGGGGCGGACTTTCGATTGGATCGAGCCCTGAATTGAAGGGGCGCCCCCGTTTCGGGGGCGCCCCTTTTGCTTCATTGTTTCGGATCTGGGATCAGGAGGCGGGTTTGGCTTCCGGCGCTGCCACTTCCTGAGCCGCCTCTTCGGCCAGGCGCGCCTCGATGTCGGCATAGTTCTTTTCAGCCGCGGCGATCTGGGCCTCGATGGCCTTGACTTCAATGGGATCCGATGTCAGGTGAAGGGCCTTTTGCAGGTGGTCGATGGCCTGATCAAGCCCTTCAAGCGTTTGCTGGGTGGCGGCCACCTGAGCCCTGTAAAGCAGGATCGCTTTCTCGATACCATCCAGGCGCAGTTGGATCCGTTCACGCTCCTCGCGGCTGGTGGCATAACCGAGGGCCGTATTGAGCTTGGCCTTGATGCTCTCGAAATCCGGCAGCCCCTGGCTGGCCAGAAGGGCATCGGCCTGGGCCAGATAATAGGCCACCGCGTACCCCATGACCTCGGCCTTGGGATAAGTGGGCTGCAAGGTTTCAGGCCCCTGAACACCCGGCAGGGAGAGAATCTTGCATTTGCCGAGCGGGGCGAACTTGCCCTGCCAAATCTCCAATCCCCGGGTCGACTGCGCCAGATAGTACTTGCTTGAGTTGGACAGGCTGGCACCGATAATCAACAAGAAGAGCAGGGCCAGACCGCCGGCAAGACCGATAACCAGGAGTCGTTCGCGATTTATGGGTGCTTTAGCAGGAGGCGGAGCGTCGATTTTATCGGAATCTAGCTTGTCGTAGGTCACAGACACCTGGGGCTCCTTTTGGGCGGCGGCTTCTCTGGCCGCGGCCCGCTCTGCGGCGAGTTTCTTCGTTTCTTCCTCGGCTTTGGCCTTTGCTTCAGCCTCGGCCTTGATGCGTGCCTCTTCCTCGGCTTTGGCCTTTGCTTCGGCCTCGGCCTTGATGCGTGCCTCTTCCTCGGCTTTGGCCTTTGCTTCGGTCTCGGCCTTGATGCGCGCTTCTTCCTCGGCTTTTTCCCTTGCCTCGGCTTCGGCCTTGATGCGTGCCTCTTCTTCGGCTTTGGCCTTTGCTTCGGCGGCGGCCCGGATCTCCTCCATGGAGAATTTCTGTTCCAGCAACGCTCTTATACGCTGGGCGTCTTTTTCATCCCTGGCTTGGTAGAAGGGAGAGGCGGCACCCGGTCTGGTTTGGCGTTCGGGAGCAGGGGGGGCGTAGAGTGGCTGATCCGGGGCAGTGGCGTACTTGCGGGCCAACAATTCCTTCAGGCTCGGTTTTGCCGGGGCTTTTGGAGCAGCGGCTTTTGTTGCGGCAACGGCCTTTTTCGCTCCGGTTTTCTTTTTCTTGGTCGTAGCTTTCTTCTTGGTCGTGGACTTCGTCAAGCTTTCCTTGCCCATGAAAAACCCCTTTGCGATCCATGGTCGGTTGACATATAATTAGATTTTATGGCGGATACACAACAGTTTATAACGAACCGGTCTGATTTTGTAAACATTTTTAATATCCTCTCGCTACGTGACGGGTCAACCCGTGGCGGCCGTCTTTTCCGTCGGCCGGTGCAGCGGTTGGGGACTACCGATGGATCCGGATACGGACAGCAATAAAGCCGAAATCTTGGCGCAGTGGTTTGCGGTTCATCGGCCCCTCATGGTGGCGTTCTCCGGAGGTGTGGATTCAACCTTTTTGCTGGCTCAAGCCCATCGTGTTCTGGGCGTGGATCTCGTTGCCGCTACCTCCGTTTCGACGATTCATCCGTCCCGCGAAATTGCCGATGCCCGTGGCTTTGCAGCAAGGCTTGGAGTACGGCACCTGTGCCTGGATACGGATGAATTGTCCGATCCGGCGTTCACCCGCAACGGTGCGGATCGTTGTTATGTATGCAAGCGCGCACTTTTTTCGCGTCTGCGCGCTCTTGCCGGCGAGCATGGGCTAGTACACATCGCCCATGGGGCCACGGTGGATGACGCTTCGGATTACCGCCCCGGCCAACGCGCAGCCGACGAGATGGGGATCCTGGCCCCTTTGGTGGAGGTCGGACTGGGCAAGGATGAGATCCGCCGCCTATCGAGAGACATGGGGCTGGAGACCTGGCAAAGGCCGGCCCAGGCTTGTTTGGCTTCGCGTATCGCCTACGGGCTGACCATCGATCGGCAGCGAATCGATCAGGTCGCCGCAGCCGAGGCTGAACTGGCACGCTTGGGGATTCAAGGCGGGCGGGTGCGCCACCATGGCGATACGGCCCGCATCGAGGTGGCCCCGGCGCACTATACGGCCATCCTGGAGGACGAGGTCCGCCATGGATTGGTTTCCGTAATCAAGCGGTTGGGTTTTGTTTTTGTAACGCTGGATCTCGAAGGATATATACCCGGCAGCCTTAACCGGGTCCTGGACGCACCGCTTTGAGGGCAGCCATGGCATTCAACGGTGGCAGCAGAAGCTTATTGGCGTTTGACATAAGAAGCTCAATTCGACTATAGCGGTCCGGGGATTGGTCGGTCCCTGACAAATCGAGCCGGCGGTAGCATATATCGGATGGAAAGCGGTCCAGGGGGGCCAATCGCCATGACCGAATCGGAGCGACGTAGATATCCTCGTTATCCTTTGCGCCTGGAAGGCCGACTGAAGCGTTCTGGAGAGCATCCCACTTTGGTTATCCTCAATATCGGCGAGGGGGGGGTGGGATTCGAGGCTCGCCAGGCAATCATGCCTGGGATAAGAGTGGCCATCTCCAGTGATGACGCCGGCCACGAACGATTTACGCTCCAGGGTATAGTGGTCTGGTGCGTTGAGGCCGAGTCGGAGGGGCTGCCGCTTTACCGTATGGGCATGACGATCGAAGCTATCAGCACCAAAGACGAGACGGCCGTTGCACTGGCGGACAAGGTCGACATGCTTCAACGTCTTTTTGGGGCCGGCTTGACGGATAGCGGCCTGTGACGAGACGATGTCCCGGGCCGCCGAACGGTGCTACGGTCTTTTTAAGAGTGCCCATATACGCCCAAGCGGGACTTTTCGAAATCGGCTGCGCTTCAGCCGGCGGGCTGATGACTGTATCCCTACAGGCTGACAGGTGCCTCCATCCCCTTTTGATCCCGGAGGTTTTCTGGCTCCGGCCCGCTTCTATGCCTGCCGCAGGAAAAATCGGAAGATTTGAAAAAAATTGCGGTCATTGATGCCGGCGTCTTGACAAGGGGGGTGCCAGTCACTAAAGTCCTCTTTAATTTGGGCATATACTCATAAAGGAGGGTCATGGTACGCCCCCGCAAGAACCGCTTGGTCTCTTTTAAGCCGGAGGTCAGCTATTTCAAACCTCGCGGAATCCCCATGATCGAGCTTAGCGAAATCAGATTGACGGTTGACGAGCGCGAAGCGATCCGTTTGGCCGACATGCTCGGGCATTCCCACGCGGAAGCCGGAGCCCTCATGGGGGTCTCACGAGCCACCTTCGGGAGGATTATTCAACGGGCCCGCCGCATCGTGGCCGATGCCCTGATCAGCGGCAAAGCCATTCGTGTCGAGGGGGGCAACTATCGGATGGTGGCCGACACCCGTCATTTTCATTGCACCGATTGCGGCCATTGGTGGGAAGAGCCTGCCGGTACGGGGCGTCCCGAGACCTGCCCAGAGTGTGGCGGGCAAAACTTCTTCCGGTCGAGTCGCTCAGCTGGAGACGTGCCGAAGGATACCGGCCCGCCTGTTTGAAAATCGTCTATCGCCTCATACCGACACGCACAAGCAGAGGAGTCAAATATCATGGTACAGATTCAAGAAAGCATGAGCCCCCAGGACAAGCAGCGTCAACAACAGGCCGAGCAGGATGCAGCCATGCAGAGTGCTCTGGGCCAGATCAAGCATAAGCTGATCGTCATGAGCGGCAAGGGTGGGGTCGGCAAGACCAGTACCTCTGTCAACCTGGCCGTGGCATTGGCCAAAAAAGGGCTTCAGGTGGGGCTGATGGATGTGGACCTGCACGGCCCGGATGTGCCCCGCATGCTCGGACTCAAAGGGATGCACGACGTCAGCGCCAATCGTAAGCTCAACCCGCTCAAGTATAACGATAACCTCAAGGCCGTGAGCATCGAGGCCCTGACGCCGGACAAGGACGACGCCATCATCTGGCGCGGCCCGATCAAGTATTCGGCCATCCGCCAGTTCATCGCCGACGTGGAGTGGGGCGACCTGGATTACCTGATCATCGATTCTCCCCCGGGCACCGGTGATGAGCCCCTCACCGTGGCCCAGACCGTGACTGACGCCAAGGCGATCATCGTCACCACCCCCCAGGAGGTGGCCTTGGCCGATGTGCGCAAGTCGATCAACTTCTGCCGTGTGGTCAAGATGGATATCTTCGGCCTTGTCGAAAACATGAGCGGCTTTGCCTGCCCACATTGCGGCCAGAAGATCGAGCTTTTCGGTGCCGGCGGGGGAGAACGCACGGCCAAACAGATGGACATTCCCTTCCTCGGCAGTGTGCCTTTCGATCCCAAGGTGGTGCTTTGCGGGGATGCCGGGGCCTGCATCCAGGATCACGACAGCGACTCGGCCGTGGCCCAGGCCTTCAGCGCCATTGCCGATACCATAGTGGCGCGCGGCTGATTCGATGGGCCGGTGCTGAACGATCCTGCCGGCGAATGATCAGGACCGAATCGTCCGGGAGAACGGCGCAATCTGCCGCCTCCCGGACTTTTTTTGCCATCAGGCCGCGAGCCGTCGCGCCGAAGAATGACCCTCCGGCAACCTTACCACCATCACGGGCACCGGACAGCGGCGCACCACACCGGCCGCCACGCTGCCGAGCAGCTTGCCTTCCAACCCGCCGTGACCATGGGTTCCCATGACCACCAAGTCGAAGTTTTCGTCGGTGGCGGCGCGCACCACCGCTTCCACAGGATCACCCACTTCGACCTGGACCCTGGCGCTTGACAGGGGGCAGACCGGCATCCGGTTCTTCAGCGCCGCGGTCGTCTCCGCGACGCGCTGCTGCAAAGCAGTTTCGGCATGGCCGATCTGTTCTTTATTGAAGGCCCTGTGCCCGCCCCGCGGCAGGCGATCCACTATGTCGATGCCGGCTCCAGCGGAAATTTCCTCCACCTTGTCCGCAATGACGTGCAGCATGGTGACCTCGGCCTGGAAACGGTCGGCCAGGGTGCAGGCGTACCCCACGGCATGGCGGGCAGTCTGGGAAAGATCGGTGGCATAGAGGATCCGTCGAATCCGGGGCATCCACATCCCGCCGGCCGGGAGGCGCTGGGGCTGGGGCCCCGGGGAACCGGCACTTTTAACCGGGGCCGGCCCACCGAGGAGGCGGTCCACCAGGCGCACATACCAGGCGGCCGATTGGATCTGGATCACGTAGGCCAGAGCGATGAGCAGGGCGATGGTGGTGCCCTGGGGGCCGAAGGCGGTCATGGCGATCGCCAAGGCGATGGACAGATCCCGCATCACGACCCCGAAAACCATGGCTACGGCATCACCGCGGGAGAAGAAGAGACGGCCGATCAGGGTCAGCAGGATGTAGGAAGCCAGGTAGAAAACAGCCAAAGGCGCCAGGATCAGCAGGATGTCGCCCGGGTTGGAGATGATCCCGCGCGCCTTGAGGGCCATGGCGACAAAGGCGATCATCACCACGCCAAGGGCCGAAAAGGGCGGGAATTTTGGCTGAATCCGGGTGCTCCAAACCTCGTTTCCCCAACGCCGGCGTCCGAGCGCCTGGGTGGCCAGGCCGGCAAAGAACGGCACGAAAACAAACAGCGCGATCTGCCGGAACATATGGAGCACGTCGACCTGCACCGTGGCCCCCATAAAGACCTTGGTATACAGCGGAGCCGCCAGGCTGCCGAGGACCAGACCGAAAACCACCATCTTGATGGCCGCTTCCTTGTTGCCGCGGGCAAAACCGGTCCATGAAATCGTCATTCCCGAGGTGGGCAGAACGCCGATGAGAAACAGGCCCACCGCCCACAGGGCGTACTTTTCTTCTCCGCCGCCGAGAAAAAGCTTGCCGACGAAAAAGGCCAGGATCGGGACCAGCACGAAGTTGATGGCCTGGGTGGCCGCTTGAAGCCGGCCATCGCCGCCTTTGAACATCGCCTTGAACTTCAAGGATACCATCATCGGGTAAACCATGACGAAAGTCACCGGGATGATCCAGCCCTTGAGCGGACGAGCATCGAAGAAGTTGCCGTAGGCCAGCCCCACCACCATGGCGGCGGGTATGGCCCAAACGAGATTTTTTTGCAGCAGCGAAAGGATTCGAAACATCATCGGGGCCCTCCTTGTTAGGGGTCTGAGCGATTCGGTGCACCAGTTCTTTGAAATGGTCTTTGGACAGGATTGATTAACAAGATCCGTGCCAAGGAGGTAATGGGGGCCGGTGCCGGGCGTGCCAACGCGTTTCCGTCAGCAAATGGCAGATTTCAGGGGCATGGTGGATTGCCGGCAAGGGCGCACGGCGGGTAAGGGTGATGCGTTACTGCTTCGAAAGGTAGCGTTACATTGGTTGCGGCCTGCTCTTTTCGGGCGGCACCCTGCCGCCTCAATGCTTGATGCGTCAGGTGGGACATTGGGAACGAGCACTCCCGGAAGCGGCCGTTGCCCGTGAGATCCAGGCCAGCAGGCGCCGCCACCAGGAAAGCCGGCGCGCACGGCGCCGGCCTTCCTGAATCGCTTGGCGGGAATCGGTTTTCATCAGGGCCGTCCGATCTTGACGCTGGGAAAGGCCTTCATGTCGGTGTGGGGCAGGAACTGGGCCGAGGTGAACTCGTCCATGAAGCGGCTGTTGCTGGAAAAGTCGATGTAGGTCATGGAGTTGGAGACCTGGCGGGCCTCGGCCCGCAGTTCGGCCGAAAGCAGCGCCATGTAGGCGCCGGCCACCGACGAGTTGCCCAGATAGGCGAACTTGTCACGGTCGATATCCGGCAACAGGCCGATGCTGATGGCCCGCTCGAAGTTCAGGTACTGGCCGAAACCTCCGGTGATCCAGACCCGGTCGACCATGGCAAAGTCCATTCCGGCCTGATCGAGCAGGGTCGTGAAGCCGGCGTAAACCGCCGCCTTGCTCAAAATAATGCTGTGGATGTCGGTTTCGGAAAAAAGCAGATCCTCACCCATGGCCGTCTCATCGGCCGTGGCCACCACGTAGGCCGGCACCCCGTCCTGGGGCTTGAGGCGAGGATGATCATCGGCGAGTTGAAACTTGCCGCGCGGGTCGATCACGCCGGTGATCAGCAGTTCACTGATCAGGTCGATCATCCCCGAGCCGCAGATTCCCCGCGGCGCCAGGCCGCCGATGGTTTCCCAGGTCGGAACCTTGGTGGCCGGATCAATGCCGACCTTCTCGATGGCCCCTTCCTCGGCGCGCATGCCCCAGCGCACCCCGCCGCCCTCGAAGGCCGGTCCGGCGCTGCACGAGGCCGTCATGAGCAATTCGTTGTTGCCCAGCACGATCTCGCCGTTGGTGCCGATGTCGATAAACAGCGTCATGGGCGCCTCCCGGTGCAAACCGGTGTAGATCATGCCGCTGACGATATCGCCGCCCACATAGCTGGCCGGACCGGGCAGGATGAAGACGCCGGCCATCGGGTCAGCCTTGAGGCCGATTTCACCGGCCTTGAGGGTGGGAAAGTCCGAGACCGTCGGCAGGTAGGGTTCGCGGCGGATATAGCGCGGCTCGATGCCCAACAGCAGGTGGATCATGGTCGTGTTGCCGGCGATGGCGATGTTCTTGATTCTTTCGCGCTTTACACCGGCCGCGTCCACCGCTTCGCCGATCAGGGCGTTGATGGTGGCCAGGGCCATGCGGCTGAGTTTGGCGACCCCGTCTTTCTCCGCACAGACGATACGGTTGATCACGTCGTCGCCGCAGGCGGCCTGGCGGTTGTGGCCGCTGGTGGCCGCCAGAACGCGGCCGTCTTGCATGTCCACCAGATAGATCACGATGGTGGTCGTGCCCACATCGATGGCCAGACCGAGCAGGGGGCTGGCGCCGTTGCCGGGCGATACCTCCACGAGCTGATCCGAGTACCGCCGGTGCAGAATCGAGGCGGTCACCCGCCAGTTCTCGTCGCGCATGGCCGCCGCCAGCTCGCGCATGACTTTGAGGCCCACGCTCATCCGGCCGGTGTCGACTCCGGCCTTGCGCAGGCCGCGGTACAACCGGTCCAGGTCGCTGACCGGATCGTCGAGGGTCGGTTCGGCCAGCTCCAGAGCGACCTCCTCGATCATCGGGGTGATCCGGGCCACCTTGCCCTGAAGCCGGTCCGTGACCGCTTCACCCATCCCGGCGACCTTGAGCTTGCGCTCCAGGGCCTCTTCGGGAATTCTCACCGTCACCGGTTCGGTGACCGTGGAAAGGCATGCCAGGACGTAATTGCGCGCCTTTTCACGCTCACTGAGCAAGGTGGTGGTCTGGGTGTGGACCGTGCCGCGTTCCACGATCACCTTGCATTTGCCGCAGGCCCCTTTGCCGTTGCACGAGGCGTTTATGTATACATCGGCCTGGAGGGCCGCCTCCAAAAGGGTGATGCCCGTGGGCACGGTGACCGATTTTTCCTCCGGCAAAAACGTCACCTCGACCGTGGCGGGCTCCTCGTCCTTGAAGCGCTTCTTGTCCATAAACCAGATCGGACAGGACGAGCGGAACTTGCAGTAGATGTGCGGGTCCTGACATTTCAGGCATTCGTCGCACAGGTAGACGTTGTGTTTCATGCACTGGTAGGCGGTCTCTTTTTCGGGATGGCAGAGGCATTCACCCATGACGGCGGTCTCCTTTATTGCATCTGGAACGGCGCTGCGATCTGTTCGCCGGCCTCGATCTTGCGGATGGTATCCTCGATACGGCCCGCGGAAACCATGCCGGTGATCTGGTCCACCAGCCTGCCGCCTTTGAAAAAGAGCAGGGTGGGAATGGCCCTGATTCCGTAACGGCCCGGAGTCGCAGGATTCTCGTCGATATTCATTTTGGCGAATCTGACCTTTTCAGCGTGCTTTGCAGCCAACTGGTCCACCACCGGTCCCAGTGCCCTGCAAGGGCCGCACCACGGAGCCCAGAAATCCACCAGTACGGGGTCGGCGGCCTTGAGGACCGTGGCTTCGAAATCCTGGTCGGTTACTTCCAGCAGATGTTCACTCATGGCTTTTTCTCCTTTGGGATTTTGGGCCTGCTCCCCGGTGCATGCGGACTGAGGGAATACCTACACGGGCAGCTCAACCCTGTCAAATGTTGCATTTTCTTTGGAGCCTCGCAGGTCCGGTCTGGTTACAGGGACGGAACCTGGATTCAGCCGGGCAGGGTGCCGGTTCTGGGCGCAAAAGACCCGCAAAAGCGGTGGTGCCGGACCGTTGGCCCAGGGCCGCGGCCAGGGTCCGGATCGATTGCACACCGATGAAACGGACGCGCTCGACGGCCCTGTCAAAGATGATCACGGTGGGAATGCTGTGAATGCCCAAGTGGCTGGCAGCCGGTCGGCTGGCGTCGATATCCACGAGGTACACCTCGGCGCGGCCTGCCATCTGGTTTGCCAATGTCCGAGCGTCAGCCATCTGGCGGCGGCACGCCGCGCTCCATGGGGCGCCGAAAACGAACATCACCGGCACGTTGGCGCCCTGCAGGATCCGGTCGATGGCATCTCCCTTTAAGATGGGCAGAACTTGCGACATTCCACTTTTTACCTTTCAATAACGGAAACAAGGGTTTTCAATCCCCTGGGCGCCTCGGTGAGAAGATGATCTCAATGAGGTTTTTTGCATTATCGATGCCATGACGGCGATCCTGTTTCGGGAAATATAGATAAACATCTATTTATCAATAGGTTGGGTGGTATTTTGGGATGGATGGAACAGCGGGCCAAAGGGGAATTCAAGCGCGACTGAACAAGAAGACGTTACTTTCCGTATGACGGTTAACGCTCAGTTGTACGAAGATTGATTGGATCGGAAAAGGAGAATGCCGCCTTGTACGGCGTGCTTTTTTCAAGATCTGCCCGGATCGCGGTGAACGGTGTATAAAATCCCCTCGGGGCGTACTTCCCGCGCCCCGATCCGGCCGTGGCAATGGGCGATGACTCTTTGCATCCGCCCTTCCTGGGCAGGGGTGATGACAAAGCGAAGGGTGCTTCCGGGGCCGGCTTGGCGCAGACGTAAACTTACGTCCAGAAATCCGCTTCAACAATCTTCGCGGTAGTCGAGATACTCCTTTGGGCCGTCGATCCACTTTTTGTCCACCGGTCGCTCCTTTTCGTCCCGTTTTATAACAGAATTTGGTGCCATATACCACGGCAAGACCCCGCTGCTAAACCGGTGCGGGAAAAGTGATCCGTTGACAGATCCCTTTTGCGTTACTTATGGTGGGCAGGTAACGCCTTGTAACGTTTCTGCGTGCCGGGCCTTTTTTGGCGGATCCACCCCAAGCCGGAGGCTGCGATGTCCGAAACGATCCACGCCCTGTGGAATACCCGCTTCTTGACCCAGATCATCGAGTCCATGGCCGACGGGGTCTTCACCCTCGACCCCCAGGGGCGCATTACCTCCTGGAACCCGGCCATGGAAAGGATCTCGGGCTATTCGGCCGCCGAAGCGCTCGGCCGGGCCTGCCGCATCCTGAACTGCAGCCGCTGCTTCGGCCGCGATTGCCCGGTGGACCAGGAGGCCTGCGGCCTGCTCAGCCATGGGCGGGCTGAGGACAATGAGTGCCTGCTGCGCCACCGCGACGGCCACACCGTGCCGGTGATTAAAAACGCCCGGGCCGTGCGCGACGAAGGGGGCAAAATCATCGGGGCGGTGGAGACGGTCACCGATCTGACCGAACTCAAACGCGCTCGTCTGGCGGCCGACGAGGCGACGCGGCGCCTGGGCGAGCGTTTCCGCTTTGCCAACATCATCGGCAAAAGCAGCCGCATGCAGGATGTCTTCGACGCCATCCGGGCTGCGGCCGCCAGCCGCGCCACGGTTCTGATCCAGGGCGAGAGCGGGACGGGCAAGGAGATGGTGGCCGCTGCGATCCATTTCAACAGTGATGTCTCCGACCGGCCCCTGGTCACGGTCAACTGCAGTGCCCTGTCCGAAACTTTATTGGAAAGTGAATTGTTCGGCCATGTGCGCGGGGCGTTTACCGGGGCGCACCGCGATCGCCTGGGGCGGTTCGAGGAGGCGGACGGCGGAACGATTTTCCTCGACGAGATCGGTGAACTGAGCCCTTTTATCCAGGTCAAGCTGCTGCGGGTGCTTCAGGAGCGGGAGATCGAGCGGGTGGGCGATTCGCGGCGGCGCAAGATCGACATCCGGGTGATCGCCGCCACCCACCGCGACCTGTATGCCCTGGTGCGGCAGGGGACTTTTCGCGAGGACCTCTACTACCGGTTGAAGGTGTTTCCTATTCGCCTGCCGCCCCTGGCCGAACGGCGCGAGGATATCCCCTTGTTGATCAGCCATTTCATCGAACGGCAAAACCATGCGACCGGCAAGCGGATCCGCGGGGTGAGCCAGGCGGCCATGCGCCGTCTGCTCGATCATGACTGGCCGGGAAACGTTCGCGAACTGGAAAATGCCGTCGAGCACGCCTTTGTGATCTGCCGCGGCGATCAGATCGAGGTCCCGGATCTGCCGGTGGAGCTGCGCCAGCACACGGCGCCGGTTCATGCCCCGTCCCCGGGGCGGCGGCCCGGCCGGGACCTGACCCGCGAGAGCCTGCTCGAGCTTCTCTATGAATGCGGTTGGAACAAGGCCGAGGCCGGCCGACGCCTGGGCATCAGCCGCACCGCGGTCTGGAAATATATGAAAAAATGGGATTTGCCGCTGCAACCGAAGCATCCGAAAGACGTCGAAGGCCAACCGCGTGACCGGCGCTGATCCAAGTCAGGCCCCAGGCAATATCTTCGATGTCCCGGCCGTTCAGATCGCCGCCACGGCGATGCGATAACAGCGCAGACAGCGGTACGCTTCAGCGGTGGCCTGGGCCAGCCCGAGGCCGCTTTCGACTTCCTCGAAATTCGTCTTGCGCGTTTCGGGGTCCATCACGGGCGGCTCGGCCCGGTCTGTGATGCCCTGGAAGGCGAAGGTTTCCTGCGGTTCGAAGACCCCGCTGGCGTTGACCAGGGTTTGCAGCATCTCGTTGGCAGTGGGCTGTGCGGCGCCGTGCTCGATGTACTGGGCGATGTGGCGCGCGGCCTTCTTGCCGGCGGCCAGGGCCGCAATGAGGGTCGAGGGGCCGGTGACGCAGTCACCGCCGCCGAAAACCTCCGGTGTTTTGGACTGGAAGGTCATCTGATCGACCACCAGGGTCTTCCAGGCGGTCAGCGCGTCGGATTCGGGCAGGACACAATCCACCACACAGATCTGGCCCACCGCCGGGATGATCACGTCGCAATCGATCACGAACTGCGAGCCTTCAATCGGCATGGGACGCCGCCTTCCGGAGCGATCCGGCTCGCCCAGGGCCATACGCTGGCACTCCAGCCCGCTGACCTTTCCGTCCTTGTGGACGATGCTTACCGGGGCCACCAGGTAATGGAACTTGACGCCCTCTTCCTGGGCTTCGTGGATCTCCTGCGGGTCGGCCGGCATTTCGGCTTCGGTACGCCGGTAGAGCAGATTGACATCGGTAAAGCCGATGCGCAGGGCCGAGCGCACACAGTCCATGGCCACGTTGCCGCCGCCCACAACCACCAGCTTTTTGCCTTCCACGGGGCGCCGGCCCCGGGCGACCTCACCCAAAAAGTGGATTCCGGTCATGAAGCATTCGTAGCCGGCATCCTCGCCTTCGCAGCGCATCTTGGACGACTCGGGAGCCCCGACCGCCAGAAAGACCGCCCGGTAGCCCTGCTTGCCCAACTCCTCGATGCTCACGTCTTCGCCCACCTTGACGCCGTAGCGGATTTCGGCACCGAGTTTTTCCACCAGGGCGACCTCGTAGGCGATGATTTCCCGGGGCAGGCGGTATGAGGGAATGCCGAACGAGGCCATGCCGCCGGCCTTTTCCTGAGCCTCGAAAATCGTGGTCTGGTACCCCTGGAGACCCAGATAGTAGGCGCAGGAGATTCCGGCCGGGCCGGCACCGACCACGGCGATCCGCTCTTCGCGCTGGGGGATGGATTCGAGTGACGGCAGGGCACCGGTGCGCATTTCATGATCGGCCAGAAAGCGCTTTAAAGAACGAATGGCGATGGGGTGGTCCAGACGTCCGCGGCGGCAGTTCGCCTCGCAGGGGCGCACACAAACGCGGCCGATGGTGCCCGGCATGGGACAATCCCGGCGTACGGCGGCCAGCCCCTCTTGCAGCCGGTTCATACGCACGGCCTCGATGTAAGCGGGGATATCGACGTTGGAAGGACAGGCGCTCATGCACGGTGCGGTTACCGTGGCTTCGTACTGTCCGCGAGCCACGGTGCGATTTTCCCGGATGGTGGCTTCGAACGTGCCGCGGTAATGATTCAGGATCTCGATGGTCGGCCGGGCAAGGTTCAATCCGACGTCGCAGCGCGCCGTGTCTGAAACGAAGCGCGCCAGAACCGGGATCTCTTCCAGGTCGCTGGGCCGCCCCTGGCCGGCGCAGATCCGTTCCATGATGGCATCGAGGCGTTCGGTTCCCTCACGGCAGGGCGTACACTGCCCACAGGATTCCATTTTGACTTTTTCCACATAGGCCCGCAGCAAGTCCACGGGATCGATGTCTTCATCCCAGACGACGAGCCCTTTCCAGCCCAGCAGGGCCTTGAAAGGCGGCGAATCGGTATTTTCGCCGGTACGCCCGGGGTTCTTGGTGCCAAACTGACCGGTCCAACCTTTCCAGGTACACAACAACGGATCGTCCATGAGGGCCACTCCTGTCGGTTCGTAAGGTTTTTTTAGGGGAAGCGAACCGTATTTACTACGAGACGGCGCCAGGGTCAAACCCCCATGCCGAAGATCGGGCCAATTCGGGAAAAATCATGGCAGAACAAAAGGGAAAGACACGGGATTCGGCAGGTGGATCCCGTGTTGGAGACCTTGTGGCGACTATCCGCGTTTGCACGCCGGATGTGCGTTTGGCGCTTCTTGGAATGTGCACTTTCTTCCTTGAAGGTCCCGCAGGCCGCCCTGCCTGCGGCTTGCGCAGTACTGGAAACCACCGTGTTCCGCCGGCTGGAGCGGCCGGATACCACCGAATGGTCGCCGGCCGTCACGCGGTATGAAAATTGCTAGTGCCATCCAAGCCATTGCGGCCTAAGGACCTTTGCTCGACGGGCCCTTGAGCGAATAATTTAACGGGTGCATCAAACTTGGCCCGAAACCCCAAAGGAGGCGCCTCCCATGGACTTTCGTCCTCAAGTCCAATATCCCGCGTTCAAGATCCACAACCGTACCGGATCGCTCCAGTTGACCTTGCAGCCGGCCTGCTTTGCCGGGGTCAGTTTTTCCACTCAGAGCGGAGAGGTTCGGGTTCTTAAAAAAGGATATTTGATGCTGGAGATGGCCAACGCCACCGGCGGTACCGACAGCCGCGGCAACACGGTATACGACTGGGCCAACAAGGTTTCGATGAAATTATCCGAAGCCGATATTCAGCAGATCCTGGGTGGTTTGCGCGGCGATGTGTGCAAGATTGTCCATGATCCCAACAAGGCGCGGGGCGACGGTACGCCGGGCACCCTGCCCAAGAGCGTCTTGCAGCTGAATAAAGGCGAGCACTTCGGCTTTTTCATGGCCATGAGCCGGGGCGACAAGAAGGCCCGATGCCCCATCAGCGACACTGAGGCGGCCACTTTTCGGTTTCTTTTGCCGCGCGCCGTGGTGCGCATCTTCGGATGGTAGCCGGATGATTTTACAGGATCAGGCCCACTGAAAAGGCCAGCATGAACTGGCCTGCGTAGTAGAGCGGCAGGCCGTAGAGGCGGTTGCTGAACTGGGCCCTGACGAAACGGTTGCGGGCCACGAATAGGTCCGAGACGTAAAACAGGCCGGCGCCGGTGAGAATCAGCGTTCGTCCCGCCGCTTGCAGGCCCGGATTGACCGCTACGGCCAGGGCGGTGATGAGCATCAGGCTGATCACCGCCACATAGGCCAGCACGGCCCTGCGCATGCGCCCCAAAAACGGCTCCAGCCAGTGAAAGACAAAGGCGCTGATGATCAGTATCCCCACCGCCCCGGACCAGAATATCAACCCTCTGGGGGTCGAAACGCGTACAAATGCCAGGACGTATCCCAGATGGCCGAGCAAAAAGGCAACCAGGCCAAGCCGGAAGGCCTTCTGGCCGGGGACGGCCAGTAGCATGTCGCCGGCCATGCATAGGATCAGGCCGGCCAGAATGGCGTGAAAATAGCTGGCCAGCGGATGGGGTTGGACAAGGGCAACGGTGATAAAAAGCCCGGATAGGATGCTTTTGAAAATCAGGTAACGCCGCCATTGGCCGCGATTTTCGAAAAAAAGGGTCAGGGCGAGCAGAATGACGGCGATAACGATGATCAACAGGTTCATGAGTTTTTAAACGGCTCTATAATGTTTCGATCAGATCGAGCAGCAACCGTACCCCGAAGCCCGTTCCGCCGGCCGGTCCATAATCGGCCGGTTTTTTGACATAGGCCGGCCCTGCGATGTCGATGTGGGCCCAGGGCGATTTTCCCGTGAAAGCGGCAAGAAAAAGGGCCGCGGTGATCGCCCCGCCCCAGCGCGTGGCGCCCATGTTGCTCAGATCGGCGAATTCGCTCTTGAGTTGTTCTTTATAGTCCTCGGGCAGCGGCAAGCGCCAGCAGCGCTCTCCGGTACGCGCAGAGGCCGCAAGGATTTGTTCGGCCAGTTCTTCATCGGTGGCGAAAAGCCCGGCGATTTTTTCGCCCAGCGCCACCACGCAAGCCCCGGTCAGGGTGGCCAGATCGATGAGCCGATCCGGCCTGAACTTGTCGATGACGTAAGCCAGCGTGTCGGCCAGGATCAAGCGGCCCTCGGCATCGGTGTTGCCGATCTCTACGGACTTGCCGGCGTAGGTTTTGACGATGTCGCCCGGTCGGGTGGCCGTGCCGGAAGGCATGTTTTCCACCAGCGGCAAGGCCCCGATGATGTTCACCGCACTGTGGAGGCGCGCGGCCGTGATCAGGGTGGCGGCCACGGCCGCCGCGCCGGCCATATCCATCTTCATCTCTTCGATGGAGGAACCCGAGGGCTTGAGATTGATCCCCCCCGAGTCGAAGGTGACCCCTTTTCCCACCAGGGCGATGGTTTTTTGGGCATTTTCCGGCCGGTGCTCCAAAATCACCAGAGCCGGGCGGTTGCGGCTGCCCGCGGCCACGGCCAGCAGGGCACCGAATCCGTGCTGGGCCAAGTCCTTTTCGTCCAGTACGGTCACCTTCAGGCCGGCTTGCCGTCCGGCATCGGCGACAGTGCGGGCAAAGGCTTGGGGAACCTTGTCGTTGGAAGGGATGCTCACCCAAGTGCGGGCCATGGCGCTGCCGGCGCAAATCGTGGTCACTTGCTCCATCAGTGGCGCATGCGCCTTTGCCAGCTTGGCGGTTGTGAGCAGGCGAATCCTCTCCAGGGGACGAAGCTTTTGTTCCTGTTTGTAAAGATCGAAAACCTGGTTGGCCAGGCCGGCGCCTTCGGCCAGGGCTTTGATGGCCACGGCCGGATCCAGGGCCAGGGCAGCCGGATCAGGAACGGCGATGTCGATGGCCGCAAGATGGCGCTCCATGGCATATTTGACCGCCCTGCCTGACCATTTGCGCAAGGCCTCGGCATCGATGGCGCCCGCCTTGCCCAGACCGGCGAAGATGGCCCGTTGGAGGCGAAAACCGGCGGGTCGGTGCACCACGATCATTTCGCCGCTTTCGCCCTTGACGGTTTCCACCTCGCGTGCGGCTTCCACCAGTGCGGCCACCGGCCCCTGGTTGAGGTCCTTGTCTTCACAGACGGCGACGGCCAAGGTTTCCAGGGCCGCTTTTTTTATCTGAAGGGAATCGATTTCGATCATGGGCGCTCCTTATGGGAATGAATCCGGGGATCAAGGTTTCGTCTGGAACCATAGGGGAAGGGGGGGCGCCTGTCAAATGATACCAACGGGTCGAATCCGTTCTTGAAATGGGGGCGCATTCCCGCTATTGAAAAACGATGCGAATCGTTACCCGACCCGATTTTGACGGTATTGTGTGCGCCGTCCTGCTCCAGGCGGCCGAAACCGTCACCTTGCCCATCTACTGGGTCGAACCGAGCGAAATTCAAAAGGGCACGGCGCAGATTTGCCAGGGCGATATCCTTGCCAATCTGCCCTATGACCCGCGTTGCAGCCTCTGGTTCGACCATCATTTTTCCAATCAGATCCAGACCTCCTTCCGCGGCGCCTGGCGCCTGGCGCCTTCGGCGGCCGGCGTGATCCACGATTTTTATCGCCAGCGGCTGGAGTCCCGGTTCAGCGAGTTGGTGCGCCAGGCCGACAAGATCGATGCCGCCGAATTGACCCTCGATGAGGTCCAGAGTCCGGAGCGCTATCCTTACATCCTGCTCTCGATGACGATTTCGGGACGGGAGCGCAAGGATGAGCCTTACTGGAATCTGCTGGTCGACGAGCTGGGTACGGGATCCATCGAGACGGTGATGGCCCTGGAGCCGGTCAAGGACCGCTGTCGGCAGGTGGTGGAAAACAATCAGCGCTACCGCGATTTTCTTTTGGCCTACACCAAACTTTACGACCATGTGGCCGTCACGGACATGCGATCGCACCCTGATGCGCCGGACGGCAATCGGTTTTTGAGTTATTCCCTGTTCCCCGAGTGCTCGGTGCATGTCAAGGCCCGCCGCGATGCACGCAACCCGCAGCGGGTTTCGATCAGCGTGGGGCACAGCATCTTCAATCGGACCTGCAACGTGAATGTGGGCGTGATGCTATCGGCTTTCGAAGGGGGGGGGCATCGCGGGGCGGGCGGGTGCAATATCGATGCATCCCGGGCCGATGCCTGCCTGGGGCAGATCATTTCGATCTTGCACGAAAATGCACCCAATACACCCGAAGATGGTCTGCAGGCCGGCGGTTGCCTGTAAACGTCAATTCTCGGCGGGCGGTGGCGGCCGGTCCTGCGCCGCGCTTTGCGCCGACGCCTGGGGAATCCGCACCACAAACCGCGTGCCGCGGTCCAGGACCGAATCCACGTTGATGGTCCCCCCGTGTTGGTTTACTATCTTATCGGCCACAAAGAGTCCCAGGCCCGTTCCACCCTTGCCCTTGGATGAGAAAAAGAGAGTGAAGAGTTTCTCGCGGGTTTCGGGATCCATCCCCGTGCCGTTGTCCTGGATCGAGAAAAGCACCTCGTTCTGATCAGCCTGTACGCCGAACACGATGCGATGGGCCGGCTTGCCGTCGTCGCGCAGGCAGGCCTCGATGGCGTTTTCCAGAATACAGGCCAGGGCCGAGTGGACGTAGCCCGGATCGATCTGCACCGTGCCGGCGGCCGGATCGAAGCGCCGTTCGAATTCGATCCCCTGGGCCTGGGCCTTGGGTTGGAAAACCGCGGCGATCTCCTGGGCAAATGCCTGCGCGTCGATGCGCTCCCACTTGAGTTCACGCCGCTTGGCGTAAAAAAGAATGTCGTTGATCATGCGCCGGATGCGTTCGACCACCGATTTGACCGCGCCCCATCCCTCACGCACCTGATTGAGGTCGTCACGGCGAAAGCCGGCGTCCACCAGGTAGACCCCACCGTCCAGCCCGGTCAGCAACCCCTTGATCCCGTGGGAGATAGATCCGATCATCAGGCCCAAAGAAGAGAGGTGGTCCTGCAGTTCGGTTTTTTCACGTACCAGCCGTTCGAGATTTTCGGTGTATTGCCGCAGCAGCCGGCGCACCAGAATGCGCTCGGCCACGCGTTTGAGAGAGATTTCCAGCGCGTCGATGTTGATCGGCTTGGTGATAAAATCGGTGGCCTCGTTTTTAAGGCTTTCGATGGCCAGCTTCATATCCCCGTGGCCGGTGATCATCACGACCTCTGTTTCCGGATTGATCTGTTTGATGCGCCGCAGCAGTTCGATGCCGTCGAGAACCGGCATCTTGATGTCGGTCATCACGATGGGCGGCCGCAGGTCATGGAAGAGGCTCAGGGCCTTTTCGCCATTGTCGGCGGTGTGCACCGCGTAGCCCATGTCCTCCAGAGAAAGCTGCAGGACGTCGCGGATGTCCGGCTCGTCGTCCACCAACAGAATGGTACGGTCAATCGCGGTCGTGGTCATGTGGGTTTTCCTCCACCGGGAAATTCATCTCAAAGCAGGCGCCGCCTTCTGCAAGCGAGAGCGCCCGGATAGTGCCGCCGCACTCCTGAATGATGCCGTAGCTGATCGATAGCCCCAAGCCGGTCCCCTTGCCCACCTCCTTGGTGGTAAAAAATGGTTCGAACACTTTTTCGGCAATCTCAGGGGGCATGCCGATGCCGGTGTCGCAGACCTGGCATATCACCCGGTCCCCGGCCCGGCGGGTGGTCAGCCGGATACGCCGTTCGATATGGGGGTCTGTCTGGCCGGCGGCGCGCTCTTCAATGGCGTCGCGGGCGTTGAGCAGCAGGTTGATAAAGACCTGCTCCAAGCGGCTTGGATCCGCCTTGATGCGCGGCAGACCGTCGGCCAGGTCCCGTTCGACCTCGATGCCGCGGACCTTGAGCTGCTGGCTGAAGATCTCAAAGGCGTTTTCGATGACCTGACTGATGGCCACCGATTCCAACCCGAGATCGCTTTTGCGGGCGAACTGGCGCATATGGTTGATGATTTTGGCAGCCCGGTCCACGTTCTTGTCGATTTTGCGCAGCATATCGTCCAGGACCCGCGGTTTGATCTCCTCGCTGCTGTCGAGCTTCTTGAGGAAAAATGAGCTGACCGTCTTGATCACCGAAAGCGGTTGGTTCAATTCGTGGGCCACGCCGGTGGCCATCTCCCCGAGGGTGGCCATCTTGCCGGCCTGGATGAGCTGCTGTTCGGCCTCAAGGCGTTTGGTGATGTCGCTGGCGGTGACCAGCAGGACTTGGCGTTGGGTGTAGGCCGCCGGCGAGATGCGGATATTGACGATGATCCAGCGGCCGCTCTGGTGGCGATGGTGGACCCGGTTGATGGCGGTCATGGCCCGCAGACGATCCATGTAGGTGGCCTGCTCGGATTCGGGGAAGAGGTCGAAAAAGGAGCCGCCGACCAGCGTTTCGGGGGGGCACCCGTAGACGGTGGTGACGCTCTGGTTGACATCCAGGATTTCGTAGGTCTGCGGATCGAGAACGAAGACCGGGTTGGGGATGCTGTCGAAGATGGCGTGGTACTTGTCTTCTGACTTTTCCAGTTCCACCTCGAGCAGCTTTCGTTCGGTGATGTCGTGGGAGATCTCCATGGCGGCCACGATGCGCCCTTCGGCATCGTATATCGGCGACGTGCGTACGATCCAATGGCTCAGGGTCCCGTCGCGGTTGATCCCGCTTTCCTCGGTCGAATGGGACAGGCCATCGGCGAAGGTGTGCTCCACCGGACAGACATCGCATTTGCGATCCAGTCCTTTGTAGGCCTTGTAGCAAAAGTCCCCCGGCTTGGGGTTGAAGCGCTGGTCAAAAAGCCGATTGTAGCGCAGCAACCGGTAGTTGCGGTCCTGGACGGTGATCAGGCAGGGAACCCGTTCGAAAAGGTTCTGATACTCGTCGCGCTGTTTGTTGATTTCGGCCTGTTTCTCGCCGATCTGGAGGCTCATCCGGGTGATGGCCCGGGCCAGTTGACCCATCTCGTCATCCTGGGCCACATCCAGCGCAACGGCGTAATCGCCCTGGGCAATGGACCGGGTGCCGCCGATCAGCTTGCGGATGGGATGCACCACGAAGCGCAGCAGAAAAACCAGGATCACGGCCGAGGTCAGCAGGAAGACGAACATCGAAAGCCCCAGGCTGCCGCGCTGGGTGCGGGCGATCTCCTTGTCGATATCGGCCAAAGAGACCACCAGATCCAAGGCGCCGAGGATCTTTTTGCCCTCCGGGTGAAAGTGGCAGTCACCGGTGGCGCAGCCCGGTTCGTTGCCGATGGGCGTGATGACCCCCAGCAGGCGATGCCCGTCCGGGGCGCGAAAGATGCGCACCCGCTCGTCGAGTCCGAGGGTTTCACGGGGCGGATCGGTGCGATGGCAGATGTAGCAGGCCTCGGCCTCGATATTGGTGGTGCGGTCCACCTCCTCGGGGCGGTTGGAGAACTTGATCTGGCCTTCCTTGTTGTAGATACGGATATTTTCGATCTCTTTTTGCCGGCCGATGTTGTTGATGATCTGGTTGATATCATCGCGGCTGTTGAGCATCATGGCGTAGTGGGTGCCCAGGCGCACCGTATTGGTCAGCCGGTCGGTGCTGGACACGATATTTTGCATCACCCGCCGCCGTTCGTACTGGATATCGAAATAGGCCCAGACGGCCATGGAGATCAGCAGCACCGTGCCCACCGAAAAGACCAGCTTCGAAATCAGGCTATGACGGATCCGGATCATCGTTTCCCGCCTTTCGGGCCGCGCATCGGCACAATCCAGGGGTGTTGATTTCAGCAACAGGCCCCTCGCATTTGGCTACACTCTCTTTATCTACTTTAATTCATTTATTTTTATTGCCTGCGCGGACGTTTTCGTCAAGGTGGTTGTCGTTTTCGGCTACAGATTCCTTTTAAGCCATATCGGTCTTTAAGATTACGTAACGTCTTGATTATAAATATATTGCTTTTAATCCAGGCCATTGGCACCAGTTTTGCTAAACTGTAAGGGCAAACCCGCTCACCAAGGAGGTGCGCCATGTCAAAGCCAAGACCCAAAACCGAAAAGGAGCGCATCGTGGGCTTCAAGGTCCTGGAAAACGAATGCATCTGGATGAAGGCCGGGGTTATCAATTTCCGGCTTTGCGACAACGATTTCGACTGTGCCACCTGCGCGTTCGACCGGGGCATGCGCCGGGCCATGGACCTGGCCGCCCGGGGCGACAGCCGCAGCGACGCGCCCCACTGGGTCGCCCACCTCAAGCGCCGCTACGACGGCGCCGAGCGTCCCTGCCGCCACATGCTCACCGGGCGTATCGAGGGACCCAAGGCCTGCCCCCACGACTACGAATGCTACCACTGCGCCTTTGACCAGATGCTCGACGATCTCGATCTATGCTTCGAGATGGACGCGCCCTGCCTGCGGCCGGTGGCCGGGATCCAGATGGCCGACGGGTATTACTACCACCTGGGCCACAGTTGGGCGCGTTTCGAGCATTCGGGCCGGGTGCGGGTCGGCTGCGACGATTTTGTCGGCCGCGTTTTCGGTGATCTGCGGCCGGCCGAACTGCCGCCCCTGGGTGAGCGCATCGCCCAAGGGCAGGTGGGCTGGAGCCTGACCCGCCAAAAAGACTGCGCCGCCTTTCTTGCGCCGGTGACTGGCCGGGTACTGGCGGTCAACCACCGGCTCTGGGAACATCCCGAGATGATGCGCGAAGCGCCTTATCACCATGGATGGCTTTTCATCGTGGAGCCCGACGAACCCAAACGCAACCTCAAGGATCTCTACTTCGGCCGGGAGGCGCTGCGCTGGATGGACGAAGAGCAGCACCGCCTGCTCGGGTTGGTGGACCCGTCCTACGATCGATTGGCGGCCACCGGCGGCCGGATCGTGAACGACGTCCATGGCCGCTTTGCCCATATCGACTGGGCGACTTTGGTCGAGCGTTTTCTTCACACCCGCTCGACCCTTCCGGATTGATGCCGATTGCAAGCATCGGCCAGAAACTGACGGCAGTAACGGCAAAAGAGCAGCGGCACACGGTCCAGCTCATTGCAGTCGCCGGTAAAATACATCAGGCAACCCGGATCGCTGCAATGGGTCAGGGCAAAGAGGTGGCCCAGTTCATGGAGGGCCACCTTGGCACCTCGCATCAGAAGCTGCTCGGACCGCAGGGGCCGGCCGTCGCCAGTTCGGCCCAGGCGGTAAAGGGAAACCAGGGCCACCCGCCCGCCGAGACGGGCCTCACCGAAAACATGGCTGAAGATCGGTACGAAAAGGTCCCCCGCCATCACACAGACCAGTTTGCTGCAGCCCCCCTGCTCGCGGGTCTCGTAGCCTTCGATGATGCGGCCGGCATCGTACTGCAACCGGCCGGGATCGAAGGCGAATTCCGGCGGCGGAAACCCGGGCAAAATGGCGCAGGGCAATTCCAAAAATCCTTCGATGTGCGCCGCGATCACCTTGGCGGCGAGCATAGTCGACTCACCGATCGGTGCCACGCCCAGGCGAGGGCCGGGTTCTTGTTTGAGGGTCATGGTGCGGCGCATCCTCGGCTGGGACGCCGCTGCGCAGCCCGAGCCGGTTGATCTTTTTATGAAGCGTGACCCGGTTGATGCCCAGAATCCGGGCTGCCTGACTGACGTTGCCCTCGCATTTTTGCAGCACCTCGACCACATAGTCCGCTTCCATCTGGCGCAAGGTGGTGCGTCCTGCCCGAAGGTTCGGCCCGGCCTGTAAAAAGGCAAAATCGGCGTGCCCCAGGGTGCGGGATTTGGCCAGCACCACGGCCCGTTCCACGGCATTTTCCAGCTCGCGGACATTGCCGGGCCAGTCATAGGCCGTCAGCAGCGCCAGGGCCGTTTCCGAAACCCGGTCTACCCGCTTGGTGGTTTGGTGGCCGAGTTTTTCCAGAAAGTGGGCCACAAGCAGTGGGATATCCTCTTTGCGTTGGCGCAGGGAAGGGATCTCGATCTGGATGACGTTGACCCGATAGAAAAAATCTTCTCGGAATCGCCCTTCGGCGATCTGGCGCACCAGATCGCGGCTGGTGGCTGAAATCAGCCGAAAGTCGATCGTCACCGGCTGGCGGCTGCCCAGGCGTGTAACCTTGCGGTCTTCCAGGACCCGCAGCAGATCGACCTGCATCTTGGCGCTGATTTCGCCCACTTCGTCCAAAAAGAGGGTCCCGCCTTCGGCCACCTCCAAAAATCCCTTGCGCGCCTGCTGTGCCCCGGTGAAAGCGCCTTTTTGGTGGCCGAACAGCTCACTTTCCAGCATCGATTCGGGCATGGCCCCGCAGTTGATGGGAACGAAGGGAAAATGGGCCCGGCGGCTCTTGGCATGAATTGCCTTGGCCACCAGCTCCTTGCCGGTGCCGGTCTCGCCGGTGAGCAGGACCGCAGCATCGCTGGCGGCCACCTCCGGGATCAGGGTGAAGAGTCGCTGCATGGGAGCCGAGCGGCCGATGATGTCGTCAAAACGGGTGATTTGCTCCAAGGCGCCCTTGATATAACGATACTGGTTGGCCAGTTGACGTTGCTGGGCCACCTTTTCCATTACCAGGGTGAGCTGCTCGGGCTGGAAAGGCTTGAGCAGGTAGTCGCTGGCGCCGCTCTTCATGGCCCGTACGGCCGACTCGATGGAGCCGTAGGCGGTGATGATCACCACGGTGGTCTCGGGAAATTCGGATTTGACCCGCTCCAGCAGCTCCAGGCCGCTCATTGCCGGCATCTTGATGTCCACGAAGAGCAGGTCGTAGGCTTCGTTTTCCAATTGAT
Organism: Desulfobacterales bacterium; assembly: GCA_963668645.2. GTDB lineage: Bacteria > Desulfobacterota > Desulfobacteria > Desulfobacterales > UBA2174 > UBA2174. Next base: position 333,149 of record CAXXWC010000003.1, on the reverse strand, counting down.
CGAGGGCCTCGGCTGCCGAGGCGGCCGTACCCACCGCATGGCCGGTCTTGGCAAACCAGTGGCGGAACGATTCGCGCACGATGCGTTCGTCGTCGACGATCATGATATGCAGCTTATGGGCCATGGCGCGCCTCCTGGTCCGAGCCCTGGGCCGGGATCCGGGCGGTCAAAGGAAAATATATCACGAAGCGGGTCCCCTCCTCCGGCCGGCTCGTCACCCGTATCCGGCCTCCATGATCCTTGACCACGCCGTAAACGATGGACAGGCCCAGCCCGGTCCCCTGGCCGGCCGGTTTGGTGGTGAAAAAGGGATCGAAGATGTGCTCGACCACATCTTCGGGGATTCCCACGCCGCTGTCGGAGATTTGGATGCAGGCGTTGCAGCCCTCGGTGCCGGCGCGGGCGCTCACCGCCAGCCGTCCGCCGGTGGGCATGGCTTCCAGGGCGTTGAAGATCAGGTTCAAAAAGCACTGCTGGAGCAGGTTTTTGTCGCCGCGCACAATGAGCCGTCCGGGGTCCAGGTCTTCGGTCAGATCGATGTTTTGCAGCTTCATCTTGTGGCGCGTCAGGGCGATCACGCCCTGCAGCACGGCACCCAAGTCCGTGTCTCGGTAGACCGTGGGCGCCTCGCGGGAAAAGGAGAGCAGGCCGGATACGATCTGCCCGCAGCGGGCCAGCTCCTCGCTCATCAGGGCGGAAAACTCACGCATCTGCACCATGTCGGCCGGTCCGAGGGTGTCCCCGGCCACCGCCGCCTGGATCAGATGACTGAACGTGAGCAACCCCTGAATCGGGTTGTTGATTTCATGCACGCAGGAGGCCACCAGCTTGCCCAGGCTGATCATGCGGTCTTCCTGGACCAGCCGGTTGAGATCCGACTTGAGGCGGGCCTCGCGGTGCTCCCAGCGCTGGCTGATGGCCCGGGTAATGTCGCGCCAGATTTCGATAACCCGCACCACCTCGCCGGCGGGATTCTTGACCGGGTAGGTGACCACTTCGCTGTAGAGCGGCGCTCCGGTCACGGCCGGCTCTTCGTGGATCACGTGGGCCGACTCGCCGGTGCGCAGGGTTTCGAGCAGGGGGCACTCGTAGCCGAACAGGGCATGGCTGCACGGCGCTTGCAGGCCGTGGATGATCTGGTGGCATGGACGGCCCACCACCTGCTCGCGTGGCCGGTCGAGGGCCGAAAGCCAAGCGCTGTTGACATCGTCGATGGTCAAGTCGGGCAGCAGCACCATGATCCGCTGGCGGGCCTGGCGGATGAGAAAATCGGAGATCATCCGTTCGCCGGCCAGTTGGGCTTCGGTGGACTTGAGCCGCTCCTCGGTGAGGAAAAAATGGCGGATCAGCCGGCCGATGTTGTGTTCGATGATCCCCAGGCCCTTGGGGCGGTGGTTGACCAGTTCGAGCAGGACATCGCGGCGGTTGGTCAGTTCGATGATCGCATTGAGTCCCGGAATGGAGAAAAGATCGTGAAAGTCGGCCGTGGTGAAGATGCCCCGGGCCGCGGCAAGACAGAGACCTTCCGCCTCCGGGTCGATGTCGCAGACCCCTAAAATGCGAATGTCCAGACCGGATAAGGATTCTTTGTCCAGCATATCGAGAAAGAACTTGCAGGCCCTGCCGCCGCCAACGATGGCCAGTTTGAGCGCCAGGCCCTGACCGTTGTTGATCGGCTGGGAGCCGGCCGCCGCAGGGGACCGGGTTTTGGCGGGTTGTGGCCGAGCGCGGTTCATGGGCTGCACCTCTGCCGTGCCGGAGGCCGGCCCGTAACAATCGGTATCAGGCCGCCGCCGGAGCGTTTTGCAGCTTTTGGCGGAAAGACTTGGTCAATGCCAGGTTCAATCCGAGTCCCAGGGCCTGCTGATCCAGTCCCAGGGCCAGTCCGAGAAGCTGGGGCAGGTAGACCACCGTGACCGGAGCGGTGTTGGCGGCGCGCGGAAGCGCCTTTTTCTGGTAGGCTTCCAGGTTCATCTGGCACATGGGGCATACCGTGGCGATGGCGTCGGCTCCCTGGGCCGCGGCGAGCAGGGCGGCAACCAGCTCGAGTCCGACGTCCATCTTGGTGTTCATGTGCGAAGCTCCGCAGCACGCCCCCCCCATGGTCCATGGGTGGACTTGGGCCCCGGCGGCCGTGATGAGGGGCTCCATCGACCGGGGAGCCTCCGGATCGTCGAAGACCGGATAGGGCCGCAGGCACTGACACCCGTAGTAGGGCGCCACCCGCATCCCGGCCAGCGGCCTCACCACCCGTCGCGCAACGGCCGCAGCCCCCACATCGCGGGACAGAATGTCGAGCAGATGGCGGGTGCGGGTCTGGCCCTTGCAGGTCAGGCCGTCTTCGGCCAGGACGGTGTTGATCCGCTGGCGCAGATCGGGCGCGGTGCGCACCTTTTCCTCGACCCGTTTGAGGTTGAGGTAGCATGCGCTGCACGGCACGAGCAGATCCCGGTCCGGCTCCTGGGCTTCGGCCAGCGCCAGGTTGCGCGCCGGCAACACCAGCGAGAGCATCCGGCTGGCGGCTTCGGCGGCGCTGGCCCCGCAGCAGGTCCAATCGGCCAACGCGGTCAATTCCACCCCTAAGGCGGCCAGCAGGGCGCGGGTGGAGCGGTCGTACTCGCGGGCCGTGCCCTCCAGCGAGCAGCCGGGGTAGTAGAGGTATTTCATCGGCGCTCCTCCGTTTCCAATTCCCGTACCTTTGCGAAAATCTTCGCCAGGCGTCCGCTGCCCCGGGACGGAAACTGCAGCGAGACCTTGCCCTTGCCCATCAGGCGCAGCCCGAGCGAGGCGAAGCGCAGCGGAAGCCGCGGATCCATCATATGGGCGAAATAGAGGGTCATGAACTCCATCTCGCGCACCCGGCCGTGGCGCCTGACGCTTTCGAGAAAATCGGCGTAAAAGAGGTCCGCACTGCGCAGGTGATCCAGCCGCCGCGGAGCGGCCAACTGCTTGAGCCGGCCCATGGCCTCGGTCAGGGACAGGCCCCGTGGGCAGCGCAGGGTGCACATGTAGCAGGCCGAGCAGAGGCTGAAGGTCTTTGATCCGAGGATCGCGTCCGTCTGTCCCAGCGCCGCCAGGCGCCATACCTGGCGGGGGGGCAGGTCCATGGCGAACGCGTTGGGGCACGAGGCGGTGCAGGTGCCACACTGGATGCAGGCCTGGACCATATGGCGCACTTCGTCCAGAGCCCGGTCAGCGGCCGGCAGGTGGATCGTTGTGTCGGGGGCCGTAGCCATAAAGAACTCCCTTTTGAGAATTTCAGACCTCAAAACTGAGAGTTGAGATCCGTCAAGCAAGAGCCCGGTCGAGCATGCCAAAGATTTGGGACATGTTCAGGCCGTTGAGAACCGCGGCGCCATTGGGGCAGACCGCCTCGCAGGCCCCACAGCCCTGGCAAGCGGCCGCATTGACCAGAACCCGGTCCAACTCCTCGTCCAGGCTGCGCGCGCCGTAGGGGCAGGCCTCAATGCACCGGCCGCAGCGGGCGCAGAGGCTGTGCCGCACCACGGCGCTCAGACGGGCGGCCGGCAGACATTCGCGCTCCAGGATGCGCAGAGCCCGCTGGGCCGCGGCTCCGGCGCTGGCGATGCTTTCTTCCACGTTGCGCGGGCCCAAGGTCAGACCGCAGGCAAAAACCCCTTCGCGCAGACTGTCCACCGGACGCCACTTGCTTTCCGCCTCGGCGAAAAATCCGTCCCGATCCACCTCGGCCCCGTAGGCCGCCGCCAGATCGGGGGCCAGGCCCGGGGTTAGCCCGTTGGCCAGCACGAGCAGGTCGGCCGCAATGGAAAGCGGTCGTGCGAGGATTGGATCGGTGACGGTCACGGTGATCGGCCCCTGCGGGTCGTCACAGCTCACTTCGGGTTTATCGTCCGGCGAGTAGGCGACAAAGAGGATCCCCTCCTGGCGGGCCCGGGTAAAGTAGGTCTCGGCAAATCCATAGGTCATCATGTCGCGGTAGAGCACCACCACCCGGGTGTCGGGATTGGCCGCCTTGAGTGCCAGGGCCTGTTTGATGGCCGTGGCACAGCATACCCGGCTGCAGAAATTGCGCGGCTCCTCGCGGGAGCCCACGCACTGGATCATCACCACCGTTTTGAGGCCGGACGGGTCGAAGCGGCCCTCGGCCAAGCCGATCTGAAAGCCTTTTTGGGTGACGATATGCGGATGGGATCCGAAGCCGTATTCGCCGGTGATCGCCTCACCCCCGCCCGTGGCCAGTATCGCAACGCCGTGTTGCACCGTTTCCGGATCGCCCTGGGCCTTTTCGATAGTGGTATAAAACTGTCCTGCCTGGCCGAAGGCCCCTGCGGCCCGGCTTTCCAGATGAACCGTGATCTGCGGCTGGCGTTCGACCCGTGTGCGCGTCTCTTCCAGCAGCAAGACGAGGTCCTGCCCGTCAAGGGTCCGGCCGATCCATTCGAGGTTGCCGCCCAGCCGAGAACCGCTTTCCACCAGGTCCACCGGGTATCCGCGTTCTGCGATGGCCAGGGCTGCGTGCATGCCGGCAATGCCGCCGCCCACCACCAGGGCCCGCCGGCAGACGGCCACGCCGTCGGCCGGGGCCGCTCCGGTCCCTTGCAGCCGGGCCAGAGCCATGCCGAGGCGTGCCCGCAGATCATTATCGCGCCCCTTTTCGCCGGCCTCTGATGAGGCCAGGCTCAAGGAGAGCAGGTCCACCACATCCATCAGGGCCGGATCGAGTCCGGTCTGAGCGCCTAGACCGCGCAACCGGCGCACGAAAACATAAGGATGGCAAGCCCCCACCAGAACCCGGTTCGGCTGGCGGCCCGCGACCGCCTCGCCTAGCTTCTGCCAGCCTTCGGCCGTGCAGACGCGTTCCACGAAGACCACCTGTTCAACGGCCGGGTCGTTTTCCAGATCCCTGGCCAAGCCCTTGCGGTCCACGGTCTCGAAGATCCGTTCGCCGCAAGTGCACAGGGCCACCAAGGCCCGCGGCGGCTCCCGGGATACGTCCCGGTAGACGGGAGCCTGCGGTCCGGTGCCGGCCAGGCTGCCGCCGGCGGCATGGATCACCCGGGCCGCCTCGGTCGCCGCGGCCGAGGCGAACAGCACCGATTCGCCGATGTCCTTCAGGCCGCCGAAGGAGCCGGCCACAACGATTCCGGGCCGTTCGGTGCAGACTGCTTTAAGCGGTACGGTGGCCATGAATCCCCAGGGATTGAGGGGCAGGTCGGTCATCTGGGCGATTTCCGCCGCCCCGCGGGCCGGCTGCTGGCCCACCGCCAGGACCACCAGATCGAAGATTTCCTGGTGCACCGTGCCGTCCTCGGCCACGAACCGCAGGGACGGATCGCCGCTTTCCGCGGCAGGAGTGATGGAATGGATCCGGCCGCGCCGGAAGTTCACCCCGAATTCGGCCTCGGCCCGGTCCCGGTAGCGCTGAAAGGTTTTGCCGAAGCAGCGCATATCCATGTAAAAGATCGTGGCCTCCAGATCCGGTCCGACCTTTTCTTTAGCCAGCACCGCTTCCTTGACGGCATACATGCAGCAGATGGACGAACAAAAATCCGCTTCGCACTGGACGTCTCGCGAACCGACGCACTGAAGCCAGGCGATCTTGCTGATCGGCCGTCCGTCGTGGGGCCGCACGAGCCGTCCACCGGTGGGGCCGCTGCCCGAAAGGATGCGCTCGAACTCGAGACTGGTGACGACCTGGGGCATTTCGCCATAGCCGAACGTATTCACCCCCTGGCGCGGGTCCCAGAAGCCCGTGCCCCCGGCCAGGACGATGGCCCCGACCTCGATCTGACGGTCCGCAGCGGCCCGGGCCGCTTCCTGGACATCAATGACCATGGGCAGGATCGATTCCGGATCGAAGGGCTTGACCAGATAGTCCAGGGCCCCGATCTTCATCGCCGCCACGGCCGTGTCCACCGTGGCGTAGGCCGTCATCATGATCACGGCCAGTTCGGGTTGGATCTCTTTGGCTTTTTGCAGCAAGGTTACCCCGTCCATGCCCGGCATTTTGATGTCGGTGAGCATGAGCTGTACACTGCCGGCGGCCAACCTCTCGATGGCCTGGGGGCCCGAGGCGGCCGAGGAAACGGCGAAACCGGCGTCTTCCAGCCAGGCCTTAAGCGATTCGCGCAGGATCTGTTCGTCGTCGACCACCAGGATATGGAAATCCTTGCGATCGGCTTCCGAAAGTCGAATGGCGCCGCAGGGGCAGACCGCCTCGCAGGCCCCGCAACGGGTGCAGGCCGCCATGTCGATCACATAGGCGTTGGGCACCTGGTGGGGTACGGGCAGGAAGATGGCCTTGCGCCGTCCCAGACCGGCGTTGAAGGCATCGGTGACGTCCACCGGGCAGACCGGCGTGCACGCCCCGCAGCCCACGCAGCGCTGCGGATCGATCCAGGTGGGCTGGGTGCGCAACGAGACCTTGAAGCGGCCCGCTTCCCCTTCGATGCCGGTAATCCGGGTCGCCGGCAGGATCTCGATGTTTTCGTGGAACAAGCCCTTGCGCAAACAGAACTGGCTGCCGGCGTCGCGTTCGACCAGTGGCAGCATGCGGCACATGCCGCAGTGGTTGGTGGGAAACTGGTGGTCGAGCTGGGTCAGGATTCCGCCGATATGCGTCGCCTGGTCGATCAGGGTGACGCCGTAACCGGTTTCGGCCAGGTCCAGGGCGCTGCGAATCCCGCTGATCCCGGCGCCGACGACGAGGGCTTTACCGATTTTGTGTTTCATTGGAACCTCTCCGCAAAAATTTTGATTTTTCACCCGATTCCGACGATCTCCTCGAACTCCCGTTCGCGAAATTCGGCCAGGGGGGGCTTTTCCTCCAGGCTGCGGCCGGGGTGGTAGCCGAAGGCCTCCTGGATCGGGGTGCTGGCGGTGCGAAATAGCTCCAGCAGAGGGATCTCGTTGGGACAGGCGTTGGTGCACTGGCCGCAGCCGACGCAGGCCGTACCCATATGGGCCAGGCGCGTCAGATGGTAAAAGACCGTGTCGGTGGGCATTTTCACGGCCCCTTTGCGGCCGGCCCATGCCAGGTACTGGGACGGTTCGTGGTCGAAGACATCCGTGACAAAGACGCATTCGCGGCAGTAGCAGACCGGGCAGGCCACGCGGCAGTTGTAGCAGTTGATGCAGTTGGCCAGGTAGGTGCTCAGTTTTTCGATGGAATTGGTCAGGGTCCGGGTTTCTTCCATCATGGCGGTTTTTTGGGCCAGGCGTTTTTCCAGCAGGGCCGCCACGGCCGTCTGGCGTGACTCCGGAATCTGCCCGCCGGGCAGATCGAGCCGCTCCAGCAGTTCTTGGCCCTTTTGGCTTTGGGCCGATACGGGCAGGCCGCGGTCCTTTGCGGCACCGAAAAGAAAAATGCCCAGGTCCGCGCCCTCGGGCAGGGGGGCGTCGCAGGCCTGGCAGGCCGGAGCCGGAGCAATCCCGTCCACCTCCTCGTCCGCGCCGCCCAGCACGCTTTCCACGAAACGGGCGGTGAGGGCCTCGATGTCCTGGTCGGCGCATCTTGAAAAATCCCTGTTGGTATACGCTCCGGCACAATCGATGCCGATCAGCACCAGCTCTTCGCAGCGTGCCTGCTTGAGCTTGACCAGTTCGACAAAGGCGCGGATCTCACAGGATCGCAGCACGGCCACAATGGTGCCCCCGGCCGTTTTGCGCGTCAGGCGCGAGACCATTCTGGCCGCGTTGAGGGGAAAGGCCGGCGCCAGGGGATTGGCCCCTGCCAGGCGTTGCGGGTCCGTCACGAGGGTCGGCATCACCACGGCCTTCATCGGCAGCTGGCAAGGCACGAGCAGGGCCCGGATTTGCGGCAGTTCGAGCACCTTGCGCAAAAACCGGCGCAGGCCGGCCAGCAGGTCGCCGTTTTCGATGGGAATCATTGCGGTTTTGGCCATGAAGCGGACCTCCTGATTTTTCTAGATAACCATCTTTGTCTTGGCCTCGCTGGGCCCCAGTTCCCGTACCTGTTCGACCAGTTCCTGCATCACATGGGCGAATTCGATCCCATCGCTGGCCCCGATCCAGGTCAGGCGCAGCCGCTGGGGGGCGAAACCGAACTGGGGCAGCAGGGCTTTTAGCAGCTTGATGCGGCGCCGGGCCTTGTAATTGCCGTTGATGTAATGGCAGTCACCCGGGTGGCAGCCGCTGATCAGCACCCCGTCGGCCCCTTCCAGCAGAGCCTTGAGTACGTACTGGGGATCGACCATGCCGGTGCACATGACCCGGATCAGGCGCACGTTGGGCGGGTAGCCCTGGCGCGAGGTGCCGGCCAGGTCGGCCGCCGTGTAGGTGCACCAGTTGCAGACAAAGGCGATGATGCTCGGTTCGAAAGCGTTCATCTACTGTCCCTCCGGGCACTTCAAATTTGAGATTTGAAGTGCTCTCTATCGGCCGATGGCGTGAATGGCATCGATGATGCCGTCGATTTCGGCAAAAATCTGCCGGGGCTTGAAGTGCTCGCTGCGGGCCGCACCGCTGGGGCAAAAGGCGCTGCAACTGCCGCATCCCTTGCAAAGGGCGCTGTTGACCACCGAGACGGCCCGGCGCGCATCGAACTCGATGGCCGTATACGGGCACAGTCCGATACAGACCTGGCAGCCGATGCACACGTCCGGATCGATCCAGGAAATCGTCGGCGGCACTTCCACCTTGCCGCGGGTGGCCAGGGACAGGGCCTTTGCCGCGGCACCCGAGGCCTGGGAGACGGTATCGGGGATGTCCATCGGTTTCTGGCAGCAGCCGGCCAGAAAGATCCCGTCGGTGGCGGTGTTCAACGGCGCCAGCTTGGGATGCTCCTCGAGAAAGAAGCCGTCAGCGCCCTGGTTGACCCCGAAGATGCGGCCCACCTGACCGGCGTCGGCCCGGGCCTGGATGGCGCTGCACAGCACCACCATCTCCACCGGCACCTCGACCCTGCGCCCCAGCAGGGTGTCTTCGCCGATGCACACCAACTGCGGCGGTTGCCCCCCGGTGCCGGCTTGCTGGCGGATCTCGGCCACCTTGCCGCGGATGAAGATCGTTCCTTCCTCCTGGCAGCGGCGGAAAAATTCCTCGTAGCCCTCGCCGAAGCAGCGCATGTCGATGTAAAAGTCATAGACCGGGGTGTCGTGGCCCACCTTTTCCTTGATCAGGTGGCTGTACTTGAGGGCGTACATGCAGCAGACCCGGCTGCAGTAGGGATGGTAGCGGTCGTCGCGGCTGCCGATGCAGTGGAGCAGGGCCACGCTGCGCGGCGGCGGGCCGAAGGTGCCGGAAGCATCCCGTGTAAGGATCCTGCCTCCGGTGGGGCCGGTGGCGTTGCTGAGCCGTTCGAATTCCAGGGCCGTAAAGACGTTGGCATAGCGGCCGTATCCGTAGGGGTGCAGGCAGGTGGGGTCCAGAATATCATAGCCGGTGGCCAGGATGATGCTGCCCACTTGGACGGTGCGTTCGGTGGGCGGCATGTCGTGGTCGATGGCCTTGGCCTCGCAGGCTGCCACGCAGGCCATGCACTCGCAGCAGACCCCGCAGTTCAGGCAGCGTTCGGCCTCCCGGCGGGCCGAGTCCTCTTCAAAAGGCAGCTCGACTTCCTGGAAGTCCGTGGCGCGCATGTCCGCCTGGAGATGGGCCGCCGCAGCCCGGGTCCGGGGTTCGACATCCACCGGAAGTGGCGCCCAGTCCTGTCCCGGGGTTGGCGGCGCTTCACGGATCTCGGCGGACAGATCCTGGCCGGCGACGAAGCCCTCTATGGCTGTAACGGCCCGGTGGGCAGCACTTACGGCCTCGATCACCGTGGCCGGGCCGCTGACGGCGTCCCCGGCGGCGAACACCCAGGGAATGGAGGTCTGCATGGTGGCCGGGTCCACTCTCAGGGTGTGCCGCGAAGACCAGGCCAGGTCGTCTATCCTCTCGGCCCAGCGGGTGTCGGTGGTCTGGCCGATGGCCGGAATCACGCAATCGCAGGCAATGACGAACTCCGAACCCTTGACCGGCACCGGCCGCCGCCGGCCCGAGGCGTCCGCCGGGCCCAGCTCGGTGCGGATGCATTCGAATCCGGTTACCCGGCCGTCTCCGAGGACCACTCGGACCGGGGCGGTGAGATATTCAAAGGCGATTTTTTCTTCGATCGCTCCGGTGATCTCCTCGGCGTAGGCCGGCATCTCGCGCCGGCTGCGCCGGTAGACCACGGTGATCGACTCGGCCCCGAGGCGCCGGGCTGTGCGGGCAGCGTCGATGGCCACGTTGCCGCCGCCCACCACCACCACGCGGCGGCCGGGCAGGTGGCGGCTGCCCAGGTTGACCTCGCGCAAAAAGCGGATGGCGTCCACCACCCCGTCGCCGTCCTCTTCCCCGGGGATGTTGAGCCGCAGCGAGGCATGGGCCCCGATGCCGAGAAACACCGCCGCAAAACCCTCCGTCTTGAGTTCGGCCAGGGTAAAATCCTCCCCCAGAAGGCAGCCGGTGCGCACTTCGACGCCCAGGTTCACGATTTGATCGATCTCCTCGTCGAGGACCTCAGGAGGCAGACGGTAGTCGGGGATCCCGACCCGAAGCATTCCGCCCAGCTTGTCGAGAGCCTCGAAGATCGTGACATGGTATCCTTTCAGGCGCAGGTAATACGCCGCGGTGAGACCGGCCGGACCCGATCCGACCACGGCGATCCGCTCGGTCCGCTCTTCGATGGGCGGCGGTGCCGGCCTCCGGCCGCGCACCTGGTCGGCGGCAAAGCGTTTCAGGTCCCGGATGGCCACCGCGCTGTCGATCTCAGCGCGCCGGCAGGCGGATTCGCAAGGATGGGGGCAGACCCTGCCCAGGACCCCGGGCAGGGGCAGGCGCTGGCGGATCAGGTCGATGGCCTCATCGCAGCGGCCCTGTTTGATCAACTGAACATAGCCTTGGACGTTGATCCCTGCCGGGCATGCCGTCGTACAGGGGGCCCGATCCTTTTTTTCGATGTTGAAGGTGATGGGTATCGCCTGGGGAAAAGTGCGGCCGATGGCCTGGCGGGTGCCCAGGCCCACGTCCCATGCGTTGGGAATGGTCACCGGGCAGACCTTGGCGCATTCGCCGCACCCGGTGCAGACCCCTTCCTTGACATAGCGCGGCCTGCGCTTGATGCGCACGGTGAAATTGCCGATAAAGCCGCTGACCTCCTCGACTTCGCTGAAAGTGAGCAGCTCGATGTTCGGATTCTGCGCCACCTCGACCATCTTGGGTGTGCCGATGCACGCGGCGCAGTCCAGGGTGGGAAAGGTCTTGTCGAACTGGAGCATGTGGCCGCCGATGGTCGTGTCGCGTTCCACAAGGTAGACCTTGTGGCCCGACTCGGCGATGTCCAGGGCGGCCTGCATCCCGGCGATCCCGCCGCCGACCACCAGCATGTCCGGATGCACCGGGGCCTGCCGGCCGTGGAGCTGTTCGTGGTAGTTGACCCGGTGGATGGCGGCCGCCACCAGACTCTTGGCCTTGTCGGTGGCCTCGTCCGGGTCGGCCGTAACCCAGGAGACCTGTTCGCGCACAGAGGCCATTTGGAAAAAATAAGGGTTCAGCCCGGCGCGCTGGCACGCCCCCATGAAGGTTTTGCCGTGGAGCCGCGGAGAGCAGGAGGCCACTACTACCCGGGTGAGGCCCATTTCGGCGATGTCTTTTTCGATCATCGCCTGGCCCGGGTCCGAGCACATGAACTTGTAGTCCCGGGCCACCACCACCCTGGGCAGGCGGCGGGCGAAAGCCGCCACTTCTTCGACCCGCACCCGGTAAGCGATGTTGATGCCGCAATGGCAGATGTAAAACCCGATACGAACCGCCATAAATCCTCCTTGGTGCCGTTTGGCCCGGATCGGCCTATCCTCGGGGGCCGAGGCTTCCCTGGGGCGGTTTGGCAAGAGTCCGCTGATCCACCAGGTGTCGGCGCGCTGGTGTCCTTCGACCGTCGGTACGGTCTTGGCCCTGGGTGGCGTTAAGCGCGGGTACCGCCTCGGTCAGCCGCGCGACTCGACGCAGCAATTCTTCCGCCTCAGGGGGCTTGACCAGAAAGTCGTCCGGCTCCGGCAAGGGCTGGCTTTTCCGGCTTTCCTGCATGCGCTGGTAATGGAGATAGCTTTTGCGCGGAATGGTGGACAGCAGGATCACCGGAACAAGGTTTAAAACCGGATCGGTGCGCAACAGATGATAGAAATCGTCGCCGCTGGAGCAGTGAATCGGCGCGCCCAAGACGATCAGGGCCGGCTTGATGGTCCGCGCCAGCTGCAAGGCGTCCTCTGCGCTTGCCGAGCACGGCAGAAAACCACCCTCGGCAAGCACGGTAGCCACAAAGACCTGCATGTCGGGGTCATCGTCTACGATCAGGATGGGGTGGCGCCTTGGATCCAAAGGCATGGTCCTTCCGGATCAGGGGCAGGCCATGGGGCGGCCCGCTGCAAGTGTATTCCGGACACGCAAGCGTTCCGGCAACCAAACAGCCGCTTTCATGCATCGCTGGAGCTACTCTAAATATTCGGCGTTGGCGTGCTTCGAAGGCTATGGGGGCCTTTGCAGCAGTTATCGTGCCAGAACTCTGATATATAAAAATATGATTTGATATCAGTGTGTTAAACTGGTGTCTGGCGTTGGCTGGAAGGCGCCGGCCCCCGAGTTGCGCTTTGGTAGGGGCCGGAGCGACGGTTTCTTGGTAGGATTGGTGTGTATTTTAGCTTTGAAATCAAATTGATATGTTGTTGCAACGTGTTGCGCAACGTGTTGCGCAACACGTTGCAATCACTTTAAAGTATCCCCAGACGTTTCATCCTGCGCCATAGGGTGGTCCGATCGATTCCCAGATCCCGGGCCGCCTGCCTGCGGTGTCCATTGCGGCGGTCCAGGGCTGCGCGGATCCGATCCGCTTCGCTCGCATCCACCCCCTGGCGGGCAATGGCGCCGGGTGGCGCGGTGGGCGCCGGCAAGCCGCGCCGGTAGACATACTCGGGCAGGTGCTGGGGTCCGATGGTATCCTCACGGCAGACGATCAGGGCGTGTTCCAGGATGTTTTCCAATTCCCTGACATTGCCGGGGTAGTCGTAGTTGAGCATAACTTCGATGGCATCCTGGGAGATGCGCCGGGTGCGGCTGGCATGGACCGCCACCAAACGCCGCAGGATGCTGCGGATCAGCAGGGGGATATCCGGCCGGCGTTCTGCGAGGCGGGGCAGCTCGATGCGCATGACATTGAGCCGGTAGTAGAGGTCTTCGCGGAACCGTCCGGCGGCCACCAGCCGCTCCAGGCCCTGGTTGGTGGCCGAGAGGATGCGCACATCCACCCGTACGGTCTGCCGGCTTCCCAGGGGATAAAATTCGCGCTCCTCGATTACCCGCAGCAGCTTGGCTTGAAGCGCAAGGGGCAGATCGCCGATTTCGTCGAGAAAAATCGTGCCGCCGTCGGCCAGCTGGAAGCGCCCCGGCTTGTTGCGCTCCGCACCGGTGAAGGCCCCCTTCACATAACCGAAAAATTCCGATTCGAGCAGATTTTCAGGCACTGCAGCGCAGTTGACCTTGACAAAGGGTTTCTCGGCCCGGCGGCTCGACGAGTGGATCACTTTGGCCAGAAGATCCTTACCCGTGCCGGTGGCCCCTTCGATCAGCACGGTGACATCCGACTCGGCCACGACCCGGGCCATCTCGAAGATGCGCTGCATGGAAGGATCGCGGCCGATCATGTTGCGAAATGTGTAGCGTTCGCTGATCACCGCGTCGAGTTGCTGCACCAGGGTCAGATCGTGAAGGGTGGCCAGGCCGCCGATGACCCGGTTCTGTTCGTTTTTCAGCGGGATGTAGTCGGCCCGTACCGGTATCTTTTCCCCGTCGCGCCCGGTCAGGTGCGCCTTGATCGAGCTTCGCTGGTGCCCCCTGGCCAAAGACCCACGCAGTTCGTCCAGTGCCCTGAGGGTATCGTCTCCGAAGATGGCGAAAGACGATTTTCCAAGCACCTCGCGCCGGTCGTAGCCGGTGAGCTGTTCGGCAGCTTTGTTGAAAAAGGTGATGTGGCCCCCCCGGTTGACGGTAAAAATCCCCACGTCGAGGTTTTCGAGGATGAGTTTGAGGCTGCGTTCTTCGTAATCGATGCGGTTGATCAAATCCGCCAGCGGTGAATGATCGTGGAGCAGGGTCAGGCAGCCGACCATACGCCGGTCCAGCCCGTAGATCGGTGTGGAGAGACGGATCACGAACTCGCGGCGGTCTTCGGGAATCTCGAGACGCAGGTTTTCTACCTCGGGACATTCCTCGTCCAGCGGCAGGCAGCGCATCAGGCAGGGGACGCCGATAAACACTTCGATGCATTCGCGGCCGATCAACTCGATACCTTCGAGGCCCATCAGGGTGCGCGCCGAAAGGTTGATGGCGGTGATGCGCCGCTGCAGGTCCACGGTGAAGGCGCCGATGTTGAGCCGGTCGAGCAGGTCGAGCCACTGCCAGCTCAGGACGACGCTGTCGTCGATGCCGATAACGGTTTCGGAAACCATTTGCTCAGAGTCGTCATGAAAAATGTGTTCTAGCCGGCAAGCATCCAATCATCGCAACCGGTCGCTGGTCCCGGTGATGACTATTGTCCCCGGATGCCGGTGAGCAGATACCCGATGGTATCATCGATCTGTCGAATCCACGCCTCCGTTAGCCCACGAAGCTTCCTGGCATTGAGCCAGACGTCTTTTCAACATACTTTTCGGCAACGCCCTGGGCCTGGGGCTTACGTGTTCATTTCGGGCTTGCCTCCGTTTTCCGGCAGCACCAACGTGAAGGTCGCGCCCTTGCCCGGCTTGCTGTCCACCTCGATGCGGCCGCCGTGCCGTTGCAAGATTCCGTAGGCCGTCGACAGGCCGAGTCCGGTACCGCAGCCCTCCTCCTTGGTAGTGAAAAACGGCTCAAACAGCCGCGGGCGGTCATCCTGCGCGATGCCGCAGCCCGTGTCGTGCACTGCGATGGTCACCCACCCGGGCGTCGGCCCGGGTGCCGCGCCAATAAACAGATCACCGCCTTGGGGCATGGCATCGATGGCGTTGAAGATCAGGTTGATCAGGCACTGCTGGAGCTGGTTGAAATCGCCATGCACCACCGGCAGCTGGTTCTCGATTTTCACCGCCAGGCGGATATTGGAAAGCTCGAGCTTGTGCCGGCTCAGTTTGACGCAGCGTTCGACCAGATCCGTCAGATCTACGGCTTCGAAGCAGGGCGCTGTTTTGCGCGAAAAGGCGAGCAGCCCGGATACGATGCGGCTGCAGCGGTCGGTTTCGCGGGCCACAAGGTTCAGATATTCACGGAAGCGCTGCTGGGCCTCGGCCGTCAACGCTCCCCGATCGAGGATTTTGAGCATCAGGCGCGCATAGTTGAGAACGCCGGCCAGGGGATTGTTGATTTCATGGACCACGCTGGCCGCCAGCCGGCCCAGGGACATCATCTTGTCCTGGTGCAGGATGCGCGCCTGATCGACGATGTCGCGTTCCAGGGAGGCGGTGTACTCGGCCAGCCGGCGCCGCGCCAGCGACCTGTCGGCCGCCCGGCCCAGGGCGAGATGAAGGGCCTCGTGGTTGACCGGTTTGGTAATGAAGTCCGAGGCATCCCGGCGCAGGGCGGCGATGGCCATATCCATTTCGCCGTAGGCGGTTACCACGATCACTTCGATGGTGGCATCAAAGGCCTTGACCGCTTCGAGCAGCGCGATGCCGTCCATGTTCGGCATGCGCACGTCCGTGAGCACGATTTGAGGGTGGGCCTGGCGGCACATCTCCAGGCCCAGGTACCCGTCGCCGGCCGTCACCACCTGATAACCGGCGTCCTCCAGCGAGAGGGACAGCACCTCACGGATATCGGGCTCGTCATCGACCACTAGGACGGTCCAGTCGGAAGGGTTCATGGATCTCCTGCTGTTTTCCTTATCTCCTTCAGTCTCAGGCGCACCGCATTGGCATGGGCGTCGAGCCCTTCGATGCCGGCCAGACGCAGAATGTCTTCAGCCTCGCGGGTAAAGGCGCTGCGATCATAGTGGAGCACGCTGGTGCGCTTGAGAAAATGGTCCACCGAAAGGGCCGAGGAAAAGCGGGCCGTACCGGCGGTGGGCAGCACGTGGTTGGGCCCGGCGATGTAGTCGCCCACCGGTTCCGGGGTGTAGGGACCGAGAAACACCGCCCCGGCGTTGCGGATCCGGCCCAGGTACGAAAACGGTTCGGCCACCAGCAGTTCGAGATGTTCCGGCGCGATGCGGTTGGCCAGATCCAACGCCGTGTCCATATCCGGCACGACGATGATGGCGCCGAAGCGTTTCAGGGACGCGGCGGCGATCTCGCGCCGGGACAAGCGCTCCAACTGGTGGTAGAGGCCGTCACAGACCTGCCGGGCCATCGAGGCATCGTCGGTGAGCATCACCGCTGATGCCAGCGGATCGTGCTCCGCCTGGCTGAGCAGATCGGCGGCTGCGGCCCGGGGATCGGCGGAGCTGTCGGCGATCACCAAAATTTCACTCGGTCCGGCGAGCATATCGATCCCCACCGTGCCGGAGACCAGCTTCTTGGCCAGCGTCACGTAGACATTTCCAGGACCTACGATGGTATCGACCGGTTGGATGGTTTCGGTGCCGTATGCCAGGGCTGCGATGGCCCAGGCGCTGCCGATGCGATAAACCTCGTTGACCCCGACCCGGTCCGCGGCCGCCAGCAGGTGTGGATCGATGCGGCCGTCGGCCATGGGGGGGGTGGCCATCACGATGCGCTGGACGCCGGCGATACTGGCCGGAACGGCTCCCATGAGCACCGATGAGACCAGAGGTGTCCCCCCGGCCTTGCCCCCGGGCACGTAAACCCCGGCGGCATCCACCGGATGTACAAGCTGCCCGAGAAAGGTGCCCGGGCGGGGGGTATCGACCCAACTGCGCGGGGCCTGGTGGCGGTGGAAGGCTTCGATCTGGGTGCAGGCCCGCTCCATGGCCTGCAGGAAATCCGCGTCTACCTGGCCTGCAGCCTCGGCCATTTGCTTGCGGGAAACCTTCAGGTCGGAAATGGTCAGGTGCGGTGCATCGAAGCGGTTTACATACCCGATCAGGGCCCCATCTCCATGGCGTCGAACGTCTTCGACGATGCGGCGCACCGTTTCAATATCCTTTTTGCGAAATTCGATGGTCCGCGAGACGATGGCCTTGAGGCGCGTCGCGGCCTGGCGGGAAGGGTAGGTGTATATTTTCATGCCGTTGAATCCTCGATAAAATGGGCCGAAGCAGGCTGTGATTCAGTCGGCCGCGGCCGGCCCTAAAATTTTTGTAACTATTCAATATCCAATGGATTGTCAATAACCGCAGCCCATTTCTTGAGTTTAATCAGGCCTAAAAAACGGGCAACGGCGGGTTTGGGTTGGATGGGCGGTCCATCGCTTTGATCCCACAATTCCCGTTGACAAGTTGTGGGATTTTTCTCAAAACTAATCACTTTTTCATGCGATCGTCAAAAGTCGCTTCACATCTCCTTCTTTCAGAGGTGAGCGCCCCCAAGGATTCTTGAAAGACGAAGATACTTGAGTGGTTGTTTCGGTTTGAGCGGGCATACATCGCTCTGAATAACCTTTGCAGGTTTTTAACGAAAGAATCAACCTTTCAATCCCCGGTTGCCGGTTGCCGGCTGAGGGCCGGCGGCCAAATTTCAGACCATGGAGGAGACCATGACGTCAAAGCGCATTTACAACTTCAACGCCGGACCGGCCGCCTTGCCGCTGGCCGTCCTGGAAAAGGTCCAGGACGAGCTTCTCGACTACCATGGCAGCGGCATGAGCATCTGCGAAGTCAGCCACCGTTCCAAGTGGTTCGATGATGTGATCAACGACGCCGTGGCGCGTACCCGGCGCCTGCTGGGACTAGACGAGCGCTACCGCGTCCTTTTCGTTCAGGGCGGGGCCAGCATGCAGTTCGCCATGATCCCGATGAATTTCCTTTCCGGGGGGGGGGACAAGGCCGACTACGTCAACACCGGCACCTGGTCGACCAAGGCGATCAAGGAAGCCCAGATCCAGGGCAAGACGATCCGGGTGGCGGCCTCCAGCGATGACCGCAACTTCTGCTATATCCCCAAGGATATCGCCTTTACCCCCGATGCGGTCTACGCCCACATCACCTCGAACAACACCATCAAAGGGACCCAGTGGGCCGAGTTTCCCGATACTGGCGCCGTCCCCCTGGTGGCGGACATGAGTTCGGACATGCTTAGCCGGCCCATCCCGGTGGAGCGCTTCGGGCTGATCTACGCCGGGGCCCAGAAGAACATCGGTCCGGCCGGGGTCTGCCTGGTGATCATCCGCGAGGACCTGCTGGCACGCACGCCCAAGACCCTTCCCACCATGCTGCGCTACGACACCTACGCGGACAAAAATTCGATGTACAACACCCCGCCGTGCTTCACGGTCTACATCATCCAACTGGTGCTCAAGTGGCTCGAAGAGACCGTTGGGGGGCTGGCACGCATGGACGAACTCAACCGCCGAAAGGCCGGACTGCTCTACCAGGCCATCGATTCGAGCGATTTTTACCGCGCAACGGCCGATGCGGACAGCCGTTCGCTGATGAACGTCACCTTCCGTCTGCCCAGCGAGGAGCTGGAGAAAAAATTTGTGGCCGATGCCTTGGCCCATGGCCTGGGCGGGCTCAAGGGGCACCGTTCGGTGGGGGGCTGCCGGGCTTCGATCTACAACGCCACCGGAATGGACGCCATCGAGGCGCTGGCGGATTTCATGAAGGATTTTGAAAAGCGCAACGGGTAAACGAGTCGCCTGGCCTAAAGTCGTCATTCAACTCTGGCCTTGCACCGTGAGCAGGCAAGGGGGCTGCGGCGTATCACCGTAGCCCCCTTGCGAAATGATTGCCGGCCCTCAGCACCTCCCGGCCAGGCCTGCGCGGGCCAGCCGGTGCATGAAAAAACGGTTGAAAGGTGTGATCAGCCGGAAGTAGAGCCGCCCGGTCCAGTGTTTGTAGTGCACGATGGTCAGCAGGTGGAAGCGCTGCCGGCCCCGGTCCAGGGGCTCGGCCACCACGCCCATGTAGCCGGTCAGATGGCGCTCGTCGGGACAGCAGCCGATCCAGTAGCGCTGCGGGTCGGCCAGGGAAACGGAAAAGAACCAGATATTGCCGCAGGCCAGCATCGGTACGTCCGGGGGCAGCCACTCGTCAAGGGTCGGCAAAGGGAGCTGGCGCACGCCGATCAGGGGCATCAAAAAGGCCCGCAGGCGATAGAGCAGGCGCACCAGGCCCGGCCGGTAGGCGAACATGGCCTCGAGAAATTCGGCCAGGGACTTTTCGCCTTCGACCGACCGGACCCTTACCAGATCGGCCCCGGCCAGCACCGCTTGCAGTTCGAGGATGCGATAAATGTAGTCCGTCGACAACTCCCCGTCGCCTTTCGAATCAGTCCACCAGAACCACCGTGGCGTCAGGCAGCCCGGCCATTACGGCAGCCGAAACGCTCCCGAGCAGGAGCCTTTTGACCCCTGAAAGCCCCCGCTTGCCCATGATCAGCGTGCGGGTTTTCCGGTCGCGCGCCCGCGCGATCAGAGTCGCGGCAATGCCGCCGCTGGCCGGTACGATGTTCAGGGACACGGTTTGGGGCCAGCCGGTGAGGCGGCGCACCGCGGTCCAGCGCCGCTGCACGTCGAGTCCGGATTGCTGGCAGACATGGACCAGATCGATTTCCAGATCCGGTTTTCGCGCCAGCATGCGCCGCACCAGGAAAAGCTGCAACAGACTCGCATCGGAAAAATCCAACGGCACCAGAACCGGTCCGTCGCCCGCAGCCCGGCCAAGCAGGGTCACCACCTTGCCGCGGGGCCGGTAGAGCAGCCGGCGGCCCTGGTTGGCTGCCGTATCCCTGCAAAACACCACCCCGCCGAAAGCCTCGCGTCGCACCAGGTCCACCAAGGCGTCGGCCGGGCGGCTGCCCGGTGCCGGGGCAAACGCGGCCTGCCGGGGGCCGGGGGTGAAGTTATTCGACACCCATTGGCAAAATTCGTTGCGCGCCTGCCCATCGACGGCCGGATACAGGAACAGGAGAGTGGCAGGGGCTGAGGCCGGCTCGTCCGCCATGCCGAGGTCCAAAATGGAGGCCAGTTCACGGTAACGGCGCATGTCGTCCGGCGTGGCGACGATCCAGAGCCAGGAGCCGAGCCGGGCCATGGCGCGTCGGGTCATCTCGATGCGTTCCAGGCGCGGCCGGGACCAGTGCACGCAGCCCAGCCCCTGGTCGAGGACCACCCGCCGCAAACACCAGTTGCAGTCGAGACAGACGCGCACCGATCGCCCCTGGCGCGCCTTTTGCGGCCATCTGGCATCGGCCCGCAGCGGCCGGCCCAAACCGATGAGGTCGGCCTGGCCGGAAGCCAAGATACGCCGGGCCACGGCCGGGGTGACGATGCGCCCGGCGGCCACCACCGGAATCGCCAGCTCGCGGCGCAGTTCGGCGCAAGCGGACCCCAGATAGCCGGGACGGCGGGTGACGCGCCGCACTTGATCGGCGAACAGGGAATAGAAGGTGCCCGCCGATACCGACAGATAGGCTGCCCCGGCCCGGGCCAGCTCCCGGCCGAGGGCCTTGGCCTGGTCGAGGTCGATCCCGTTTGGGACGAATTCGCTGACCATCAGGCGCCATCCCAGAGGCACCCCGGGTTCCAGCGCGTCGCGGACCCGCTTGAAGAGGGTCAGCGGAAATACCAGGCGCCGGACCAGGTCATCCGGATCATCCGGGGTTACCGGCGGGTTGGTAAAGGCCGAAAGAAACTGGCAAAGAAGATATCCGCTGGCGCCATGGATCTCCACCAGGTCGAAGCCGGCCGTGGCAGCCCGGTTCGCGGCCCGAGCGAAGGCTTCGATCACCTCCTGGCGCGCTTCGATGCTCATGGCGTTGCGCCAGGCCCCGGCCTGGCGCCAGAAGCGCCGGGTAAGGGCGAAGCGCGCCGGCAAGGGAAAAAACTCCATGAAGCGCTTCAGGGCCGCGATGTTGAAAGTCAGGTTGGCCCCGTCCAGAGGGGCCGGCGCCAGGGGCTGATCGGTGAGGGCCAGGCGCCCGGCGTGGTTGAGCTGCAGCCCGGCAAGGGCTCCGCCGCTGTGGATCACGCGGGCCAGATCGGCCAGGCCGGCGATATAGCGATCGTTATCCAGACGCAGGTTGCAGCGCGAGGTGATCCCATCGGCGCGCACCGCCACGTTGGCCACCATGACCAGCCCGGCTCCGCAAGACGCCAGGCGCCGGTAATGGCTCTTGAGCAGGGGGCTGACACGGCCGTCGGCCGTGGCATAGCCGGTAAAGACCGGCAAGGCCACCAGGCGGTTGGCCAGGTTCAGGGCGCCGCAGCGGAAGGGCTCGAAGATCGGATCGGCCGCCATGGCTCGGGCAGTGCATCAGCCGCGCAGCACATCGATCATCGAAAAGACCCGGCCGTGTGCTCCGGCGGCGATTTGCGCCGCCAGAAAGGCCACGGCGTCCATGGTCCCCTGGATGTAGATGTCCCGGCCGTTGACGTTGTGGGTAAACTCGAACCGCGCCGTGCCGTCGGGCGAGTCGAGGGTATAGGTGTGCCAGCCGTGCCCGGTCAGATACGGCTCGGGAACCCCCCAGACCTCTTTTTGAACCTGCGGGTCGCGCTCCTTTTCGATCTGCGCCATCTCGAAGGCCACCCCGAGGCGATTGAAGGCCTGCACCGCGGCCTTGGCCGTACCGCTGGTGTCGGCCTTGCCCCGCTGGTGGCTTTCGCGCACTTGGAGCCGGTAGCCGGCGAAAAGGCCGGGAAAGGTGTCGGCGGCATATTCGAGCATGGCCTGGAATCCGACGATCTGTTTGGCCATGTTGGGGGCGATCACCGCCGCGATGGCCGAGTTTTCGACCGTGGCGTGAAGCGCGGCCCGGTCCCCGCCGGTGGTGCCCATCACGAAAGGGATCTGGTGGGCGGTGTAAAAGACGGCGTTGGCGTTGACGGCCGCAGGGTGGGTAAAGTCCAGGGCGATGGGCGTGCCGTGGGCCGCGATGATTTCCGGCATGGTCTGGTCCCGCTGTTCGGGTTTGAGCAGGGTGACCTCGCCGCCGGCGCTCTCGAAGCACCCGGCACTGATTTCCGGGCCGGTAAGGCTGTAAGGGATGACGTGGAATCGCGGATCGCTAAACGCGTGCACCAGCATCAGGCGGGCCACGTTGCCGGGCAGGCCGTTGATCATGACAGGGATCGGTGGCATGGAAAACCTCCTTTGGTTTTAAATCGTCGGTTATTCATCCTACAGGCGTTGGACCAGGTGCCGCAAGGGCGCCAGGGCCGGGTCGGCCATCGCGTCCAGGCGGCGCTTGAGACCGGTCAGGGCCGGGCGGATATAGGCGGCAAATCCGGTCTTGCCCTTGACCTGTGACAGGTACCCGAACGCCCCGAGGATTTGCAGGTTGCGCGCCAGGGCGCAGTAGCCGTAGCCGGCCTTGAAGCCTTCGGCCACTGGGGCCGACAGGCCCAGGTGCCGGATTGCATCGTCGACCAGGGCCTGCTGCAGGTCCGCGGGCAGATCCACGTAAGGATCGATTAGCAGACTGGCCAGATCGTAGGCCACCGGCCCCAGGCGGCCGGCCTGAAAATCGATGATGCCGATGCGGTCCTGGGCGATCATGATGTTGCGCGATTGAAAGTCCCGGTGCATGAACCCGGCTTCCAGGGGTTCGATGCACCGGGCCAGGTGCTCCAGGGCCGGCAGGATCTTTTCGGTGGCCACCGCAATACCAACCACCCCTCGTACGTACGCTTCCAGAAAATAGCCGCCTTCTTTTTCGACGATGGTCTGCCGGTCGTAGCGCGGGGCCTGATGGCACCAGCCGGGATCGAAGCCGCCGGTGCCGGCCCGGCTCATGTGCACCAGGGCGGCGATCACCCGGTTGTAGAGGCCGCGGCGGGCCGAGGGATCGGGGGTTCGGGCCGCGACCGTCTGGAGGTGGACGTCGCCCAGATCTTCCATGATGACCTGGCCGGCAAAGGGTTCGGCGGCCTGGATGACCGGCACCGGGACCCCGCGGCGGTGCAGGTGACGGCCGATGGCGATAAAGGCATCCGTTTCGCTGGGACCCTGGCCGGCGGCCAGGCCGTGATCGGCCAGGACCAGGGTGCCGGCCCCGGATTGGAGGCGAAACCAGCGCCGGTCCGATCCGTCGCCGGCCAGGGGCTGCCATTGGATCTTTTCCGGTGCCATGGTCCGGCCGCAGGCCCGCTGGAAGGCCTGGGGGATCAGGGCCGCGGCGGCGGCCCGGCAATAGCGCTGCGGGGTGCCGGCATCGATCCAGTCGGCACGGTGTATCTCGTAGGTTTGCAGCCGGTGGCCGGCGGCCTGCATCTTTTCGAAGGCCTCGATGCTGTCGGCGAACCGGCCGGGCGGCAGGAACTGGAGCACCAAAGGATCGAGGACCTGGATTCCGGTGAAGGTTCTGCGCTGCAGGGAGTCGGGAAGCGGGCCGGATTCCTGGTCCCGCAGGGCCACGATGCACCCTGCGGCGTCCATTCGCAGCGAATTGATGTCCGGATAGTCCACCACCACCAGGGTGACCGGATCGTGGTGGCCGGCATGGAAGCGATAGACCGCCGCCAGATCGGCATCGCAGACGATATCGGCGTTGATCACCATGAAAGGTCGCCGGTCCCAGAAATCGGCCAGATTGCGGATGGCCCCCCCCGTGCCCAGAAGATGGGGTTCATGGCGCACTATCACCGGCATTTTGCCGGCAAAGCACGCCACGCTCTGTTTCACGGCGTCGGCCAGGTGATGGGTGTTGACGGCCGCCGCCTCGCATCCGGCGGCCTCCA
Organism: Desulfobacterales bacterium; assembly: GCA_963668645.2. Lineage (GTDB taxonomy): Bacteria > Desulfobacterota > Desulfobacteria > Desulfobacterales > UBA2174 > UBA2174. The sequence goes on along the minus strand of CAXXWC010000003.1, from coordinate 309,362 downwards.
GTTGACTCAGAATGCGGTGGAGCATGGGGCGTCCACCGACGGGAAAGAGCGGTTTGGGTACTCGGTCGGTTTGGGGGCGCAGCCGGGTTCCCAGGCCGGCGGCCAGCACCAGAGCCTTCATTTTTCAGCCTGCGATCAGATCAAGGTAGCGGCGGATCCTGGCGGCATAGGCCTCGGCCGTCTCGGCGGCTTTGTGCTGGCCCAGGCCGCGGCTGATGAAAAAATCCACCGCATTGCGGTAGTTGATCCGCGAAAGGGCTTCTTTGCGGTCGATCTCTTCGTTTTTGTACATGCGATTGCCCAGCGATTCGATTTTTTTGAGCCGCTCTTTGGCATCCATTTCCGGTTCCGGTTCGCGCCGGAAATGGTTGATCACGATCCAGTAGGATTCGAGGTAGGTCTGCAAAAACGCGCCGAAGAGCTTGATCTTGCGGTATCCGGCCGACGTCAGGTTGTACGTGTCAGGCAGGGTGGGATGGGGCATGAGCAGGGCATCGTCGATGAAGGCCTTGAGGGCCTTGCGGACATAGTATTCCGGCGGCCGGTCGATATCGTAGGCGAATTCGTTTTTTAACAGTTCTTGCAGCTCCCGGTAGTCGAGGTGCAGATCGGTGGATGCGAACTGGAACGCTTCGCGCTTCAGGATGGCCAGGCTCGTGATGGCTGCCGGCACGAAAAAATGAACGCCGTTATTCTTGTAGTACTCGAGGTTCGGACGCTTGTTTTCGTTGACGGTATAGAGCAGATCGGCCGCCGGATTCTCCTTGCCCAGGGTGATACGCTCGATGAAGCGCCGCTGGACGTAGGCCTCCAGGGCCTGCTCGATGGCCCGGGACGGGTCCATCACCAGCGTGTCAGCCAAAGGGGCCTGTTGCGCTTCGAGAAAGGTCAGATAGGTTTCGATGGTCTGGAGCAGGTCCTCATGGCCGAAGCGCCGGCGCGGCAGGTTGAGGGCCGCGGCCGCAACCAGACAGTGGGGGGTGATGATGGTCACCGCATTGATGGCGTTGATCACCCGGAAGGCCACGTTGCGGCAAAGGGCCGCTAGATTCGGTGGGTTGAGCTGCGCCAGATCGATGTCGTGTTGGGCCAGCAGTGTGTTGAAGGAAACGGGCTTCTGAAAACGCACATAGACGCGCCCGTAGCGTTTTTTAAGGAAGCGGCGGGCCCGGATCACCTGAAGCAGACTCTCGGGTTCCTTGGTGCCGCCTTCCAGCTCGTTGAGATAGGCACTTTCTTCCAGGACCCGATCGTAGCCGATATAAATCGGTACGAAGACCAGGTCCTCACAGGCCCCGTCACGAAAGCTCTTGATCAGGGTCGACAGCAGGCCCATTTTGGGCAGGATCATCTTACCGGTGCGGCTGCGGCCGCCTTCGATAAAAAACTCGACGTTGAAGCCTTCCTGGAGGATCCTGGCGACATAGGACCTGAAGACTTCCTTATAGAGCGGCTTGCCTTTGAAAGTGCGCCGGATGAAGAAGGCCCCGCCTTTGCGGAACAGCGGTCCCATGGGGAAAAAAGACAGGTTCCTGCCCGCCGCGATCAAGGGGCAGGGCATGTTGTTGTGAAAGAGGAGGTAGCTCAGCAGCAGGTAATCGATGTGGCTCTTGTGGCAGGGGATAAGGATCAGGGGGCCGCCGCGTGAAGCGTCCTTGATGCGATCGAGCATCTCGCGGTTGACGCTGATTCCGTCGAACATGGTTTTCAGAAGAAAGGTGACGACCCCCGAATAGCATTTGAGTGACAGGAAGCTGTAGCGGGCCGCGATTTCCTTCAGGTATTTGTCCGCCTTGCGCCGTGCGGCATGCAGCGGCATCTCCTCCTTTTTGGCGTATCTGGCCAGATAGGCACGCATCGTGTCGCTGGTCAGGATACTTTCCCTAAGTTCCTGGCGCGTCTTGAGCACCGGCCCGATGATGCTTTGACGATGGCGGTCGAGCTGGTGCAGCAGATGCCGGCGCAGCACCAAGGCCTGGTATTCGGCGCTTCGGCCGTTCAGTTCGGGGTTGGCCAGAAACCGCTTAAGGTCCAGCGGTTCTGAGATTTCGACGAAGACCCGCCCCGGATTCCGGAACAGGGCCACGAGGCGCCGGAGTCGGCCGGGATTCTGCTCGCTGCCGAAGATCGCATCGATCATGCTCGGCATGGTCGAAATAGGGTTGCGGCCGTAGAACATCAGTTGCGGTACGATCAGAATGGGGGTCGCGGTGGCCGCCTGGAGTTCGACCAGAAAGCGCAGCGGATCCATGCCGGCCTTGACAAAACGCTGGTAAAAGCCGCGGCGGCGCACCAGGGCCAGATGGGCCGAACCGCCCTGCTGAAGAAAGCGGGCGGCATAGCCGTTTTCGAAAAGGTTGGGCAGGGAAAAATGCCTCAGAAAGTGTTCGATGCCAGCGATAACGATGCGCATCAGCCGTGAAAGCGGCTGGAGCAGCATAAAGCGATGATCGAAGCTGAGCTCCGGGACAGGAAGGTCGCACTGGGCGTATCGGGTATGGTAGAACAGATGTTCGAATCGGCTTTTGTGCTTGGAAATGTATACGATGATGCCGTCCCGGGGCAGATCGGCAATCTTGGCCTGCTGGATCTCATCCAATACCAGGCCCGAGTAAAAAATCCGCAGCAGAAGCGACACCAAGCGGCCCGGGTGCCGGGGAAAAATGAAGCTGTAATGGTGTCCGGTGCCCTGAAGCCAGCGATCGAGCCAGACGGGGCGGTGTTTATCGGTTTCCGTCTCAGTATCCATTATCGGCTATCCTGTCGCAGACCTGCCGCGGAGCCAGGTCTGTATGGGGGTTTTCGAAGCGTTCGGTTTGTCTTTCGTATTTCAATCCCCGGTTCGCGGCGACTTTCAGCCCGGATCGATTGAACTTTAAAAAATAGCAGATCCGTCCTGGCGGGAAAAGATGATTTATCGAAACGGGAGGATCTTGCCGCATCGGCCCTGTCGGGATATTATCGGTGCGTCACAACTGAGTGCGGGAAACGGAGTCCATGGAAAATTAGGCTTGTGTTCCCATTCGGGTTATGGTAGGTCGGATTTAGTTTGGGGATGGCTCCTACACTACGATTCCCATTGAAATAACAGGATATAATGGCGGCCGTGCCGTGGTCGGCACGGATGGCGCGACGCCTTAAACCTCAGCCAATACTTTAATTTCAAACCAGAAGGAGGGGGTACGGTTTATGAAAACGTTAATTGGCGGCGCGGTTGCAGCGGTTCTGGGCTTGATCGGCCTTTCGGTATGGTTCAGTGAGTTTTTGCAGATCCTTGCCGGTGCTCTGCCGATCATGCTGCTTTTGGGCGGTGGGCTGGCCCTGTACCTCGGCTTTGACGAACTCAAGGACACCTGGAAGAAGGACGAGCCCGTGGAGCCTGCGGCCGAGACCCAGGACGTCGACAAATACAAGCAGGAAATCGAAAGCCTCAAAAAGGAACTCGAATCCCTCAAGACCGAGAAAGCCTGATTCGGCGTTTTATTCTGCTGTTTTTGCTTCGAATGATGAAGAACCCGTACCCGGATGGTGCGGGTTCTTTTTTTGGTGTTCGGTCAGTGGCCGCCGGGGGCCGCAGCACCATCGGTGCCATCGCCCGCAGAAGACTTCCCCGAGGCTTCAGCCGCGCGCCGTGCCAAATCCCGAGCGCGGTGTGCCGGTCCGATTCCGGGATGGGCGGTGGGCCAGACCATGCGGATGTCGCTGAAGCGGGCCATCAGGCGGCGCACCGCTGCCACCCGGCCGGCGTGGCGCACCGCTTTCCAGCCCAGGGCCAGGACTCCGTAGGCATAGCCGCTGCCGCTGTAAATGCGGACCGGATGCGCCGGGGAGCGAATTTCAGCCAGGCCGCGGCCGATGGCTTCGACGGCCGCAGCCGCCTCGGTGATCATGCCGATGGGGGCGGCCAGGGTTTTTTCGCGCCCGTCGTAGCTTAGAACGACCCCGATGCCGCCCGGTCCGGGGTTGCCCAGGGCCACGCCCTCGGCAAAGACGCAGACCGTTCCCGGGCTGCACCCTTCCAGGGCCGGGCCGTCAAAATCGATGGGCATCTGGGCCGCCGCATCCGGGCCCCGCCCTGCAGTGATGGGATGTACGGCATCGGCGCGCACCCAGTATTGCGCGCTGCTTTCGAGCCGGTACTTGACGGCCACTTTGGCGTCGTGGATCCGGGGGCTGCCGTCGGGATTCACGGCGACCCAGACCCGTTCACCGCGAAAGTGCATCCTTTTCCAGGGAATCTCCGGTGGGCACATGGGTCCTATGCCTGTACCGGCTCTGCGGGGATCGGATGGGGCAGGTCCGATTGGCGCCTTCAGAGGCCGGGTCTTCGGTCCTGGTTGTCCGGGAGGGGCCAAAGCCAGGGTTCGGATTCAAGCATACAGAAGCCACCGTTTCGCACGGCGCCTGAAGCGGCGGCAATCCGCGGCCCAATCCGGCGCCATTTCCCCCAAGTCCGCCCCTTGGGCCAGGCGCTGGAGAATCCGGCCATCGCCGACGATCAGGTCGATGGGCCGGCGCCGGTATTCATACTCATAGGGCGGCGCCTTCCATTCCAGTTGCTCCCCGCAGGTTCGCATCACCGCCCGCAGCATCGCCATACCCGTCTCGTAGGGGCGAAAGCGTTGCGGGTGGGTCACATGCAACTGAAAACCGCTGCACAACCGCCCCTGCCACTTGTTGGCGGTCGGCTCGAAAGCTGCCGGCCGCAGTACGACACCGGGCAGCCGTTTGGGATCCAGCACGGCCAAGACGGCCCGGGGATCGATGAATGGGGCGCCGAACAGCTCGAAGGGCTGAGCGGTGCCGCGGCCTTCCGAGACGTTGGTGCCTTCCCAGATGACCTGGCCGGGGTAGACCAGGGCCGTGGCCGGAGTCGGCATGTTGGGCGAGGGCGCCACCCAGGGCAGGCCTGTGTCGGCAAAGCCCATGCACCGCTTCCAGCCGCGCATCGGGACGATCCTCAGATCGGCGTTGATGCCCATCTCGGCGTTGAGCAGACGCGCCATTTCACCGATGGTCAGCCCGTGGCGCATCGGGATCGGGTGGCGGCCGACAAACGATGTGCACTCAGGCGCCAGTAGGTTCCCCTCGATGCGGCGCCCGCCGATGGGATTGGGCCGGTCGAGAACCACCACCGGCTTGCCGAAGCGGGCGGCGGCTTCAAGGCAGTGAGTCAAAGTCCAGATGAAGGTATAAACCCGGCAGCCCACGTCCTGAAGGTCCACCAGCAGCAGGTCGATGGGGGCCAGCATCTCGCTCGTCGGCACCCGGGTATCACCGTAGAGGCTGTAAACAGGCAGATCGAGGAGCGGGTCGCGGATATCCGCCGAAGCGATCATGTTGTCCTGTTTTTCGGCGAAAAAACCGTGCTGGGGGCTGTAGAGGGCCGCCAGTTGGCCCGGCAGGCGGCGAAAGATGCGCAGGCGCGCGTGGACCAGGCGGTGGTCCACCGAGGCCGGGTTGCAAAGCAATCCTAATCTCTGGCCGCGCAGCCATTTGGGCGGGGCGGCCAACAGGGCTTCGAGCCCGCTGATGACGCGGGGCATGGGGCCTCCAATGCGTTTTGACGCTCAGCGACAGGCCTTGTTGCATCAATGCAGTTGAGCTGTTTTTGCCTTTTTTCAAAGCAGTCTTATCATATTCGGCAGCCACGGCCAATTTCAAAAACCTTGACAATGGCCGTTCGGCGCAATAGGGAAAAAGTTTCCACCGGCCCGCGACCCGTTGCGGCACGGACCATTGAGAGGGGGCGGGTTGGCGTTGTTACTCAAAGGCATTGTGGTGATCGTCGGCAACTACGGCAGCGGCAAAACCGAGGTGGCCATCAATCTGGCGGTGCACCACCGGCGGGCCGGTTTCGCAGTCAGTGTGGCGGACCTGGATCTGGTCAATCCTTATTTCCGGACCCGTGAGGCACGTTTTCCTCTGGAGGCCCTGGGCGTCCGGGTCGTGTTGCCGCCTGAGCGTTACCTGAATGCCGATCTGCCGATTCTCGATCCTGCGGTGGCCGGATTGATCCGCCGTCCCAGCCAAGTGACGATTCTCGATGCAGGGGGCAACGACGTGGGGGCCAAGGTCCTGTCGGCGTTGCACCACGTACTGGCCGAGGCCAGCGTCGAGATGCTCCAGGTGGTCAACCCCTTTCGGCCCTTTACCGAAACCCATCAAGGCTGTGAGCGCATCCGGGCTCAGATTGAGGCCGCTGCCAGGCTTCCGGTCACCGGCTGGATCGGCAACGCCAACCTCATGGACGAGACCGAGCCCGAACAGATTATCGAAGGTTACCGTTTCGTGCAGACCCTGGCCGAGCGCAGCGGTCTGCCGCTGCGCTGCGTAACGGCGCCGGCCCACTTGGCGGCCGGATTGCCCAGCGAAGATTGGATCTGCCCGCTGCTGCCCATCGAGCGACAACTCGTGCCGCCCTGGCGCCGCCCCTTACCGCTTACCCCGGCCCCCTAGCGGGTCCAAGTCGAGACAAGGAGTCAACCCCGATGGCCCATCAACACAAGATCGATGCCGAGCGCTGCAAGGGCTGCGGCCTGTGCGTGGCCGTGTGCCCCAAGCACGTGCTCGAAATCTCAGAAACCGTCAATACCAGGGGATATTTTCCCGCCTATCAGGCCCGGCCCGAGGACTGTGTCAAGTGTGCCCTGTGCTGCACCATGTGCCCGGACGTGGCGATTACCATCACCGAATGCGAAGACGTCCCGAGCGGGGCGTGTTGAGCGGAGGCAAGACCATGGGTAAGATTCTCATGAAAGGCAACGAGGCCATCGGCGAAGCCGCCATCCGCGCCGGCTGCCTCAATTATTTCGCTTATCCGATCACCCCCCAGAGCGAGGTGGCCGAGTACCTCTCCTGGCGCATGCCCGAGGCCGGCGGGGTTTTCCTGCAAGGAGAGAGCGAGGTGGCCGTCGGCTACATGCTCTTCGGTGCCGCTGGGGCGGGCGAGCGGGTTTTTACCACCTCATCCAGCCCGGGCATCAGTCTGATGAGTGAGGCCATCAGTTATATTGCCGCAGCCCAGCTGCCGGTGGTCTTTGTCAACATCATTCGCGGCGGCCCCGGTCTGGGCGGGATTCTGCCCAGCCAGGGAGACTACTTCCAGGCCACCAAGGGCGGGGGCCACGGGGACTACCGCCTTCTGGTGATGGCCCCGGCCAGCGTCCAGGAGACGGCCGAAATGGTCATGAGGGCCTTCCCGCTGGCCGAAAAGTACCGCAATCCGGTGATGATCCTGGGCGATGGGCTGATCGGGCAGATGATGGAGCCGGTGGAGTTTCCGGACCACCTGCGCAGCGAACCGAGCGACAAGAGCGCTTGGGCCTCCAGCGGGATGAGCACCCGCGGCAGCGCCACCCGCAACCTGGTCAAGAGCCTCTTTCTCGATCCGGAGGCGCTCAACGATCAGAACCTGCTGCTCAAGGCCAAGTACGATCAAATGAAACGCGAGGAGGTGCGCTACGAGGCGTACAACCTTGACGGCGACTACCGGTTTCTGATCGTCAGCTACGGAACGATGAGCCGGGTTTGCCGCACTGTGGTGGACAACCTCAAGGCCGAAGGGCTCGAGGTCGGCCTGCTGCGGCCCCAGACCCTCTTCCCCTTTCCCGAACTGGCCGTGCGCGAAGCGGCAGCTCGGCCGTCGTGCCAGGCGGTGATCAGCATCGAGATGAGCATGGGCCAGATGGTCGAGGACGTCGAACGGGCGGTGCGCGGGATCCGTCCGGTCCACTGGTACGGCAAATGCGGCGGTGACGTGCCCACCCCGGAAGAGATCATGGACGTGATCCGCGACCTGGACACCGGCGGCTGCCGGACGCCCGGCTGCACCTGCGGCAAGGAGTGAACAACCTATGGCCAAGACATTCACCAAACCGAGATCCCTTACAGACCAGTACACCCACTACTGCCCCGGGTGCACTCATGGCGTCATCCACCGTCTGGTGGCAGAGGCGATCGACGAGCTGGGCATCATGGAACGCACCGTGGGCATCGCCCCGGTGGGCTGCGCCGTTATGGCCTACAACTACTTCAATTGCGACTTCCAGGAGGCGGCCCACGGACGGGCCCCGGCCATGGCCACCGGCATCAAGCGGGTGCGGCCCGACCTGGTGGTCTTTACCTATCAGGGTGACGGCGACCTGGCGAGCATCGGCATGGGCGAAATCGTTCACGCAGCCAACCGCGGGGAAAAAATCACCACCATTTTCGTCAACAACGCCGTTTACGGCATGACCGGGGGGCAGATGGCCCCCACCACCATGCCGGGCCAGCGGACCACCACTTCGCCGGCAGGGCGCAACGTGGATGAGGTCGGGATGCCGATCAGGGTGGCCGAACTGCTGGCGGCGCTTCAGACTCCGGCCTACATCACCCGCCAGACGGTGATCGACCCCAAGAGTATCCGCAAAGCCAAGCAGGCGATCCAGCGCGCCTTCGAATACCAGGTCGCCGGACGCTGCTTTTCGCTGGTGGAGGTATTGAGCACCTGTCCGACCAATTGGGGCAAAACCCCTGTTGAAGCGGTCGGCTGGGTTCGGGATACCATGATCCCCTACTACCCGCTTGGGGATCTGAAAACCCCTGAGGATTGATTACGGCCGGTCCGATACGGACCATAAGGGAGTTTTTATGCAAAGCGAAGTGAAGTTTGCCGGCTTCGGCGGTCAGGGGATCCTGCTCAGCGCCAAGATCCTGGCCCACGCCGCCCTGGAAGCCGGCTACGAGGTGGTCTGGATCCCTTCTTACGGACCGGAGATGCGCGGCGGTACGGCTTACTGTACCGTAGTGATCAGCGATCGGCCCATCGGCTCGCCCATCATCAAGAATCCCGGGCATCTGATCGCGATGAACCGGCCTTCGTTGGAAAAGTTCGCCGCCACGATCCGGCCCGGAGGGGTGATCCTGATCAACCAGTCGCTGGTACCCATCGGTTCGCAGCGCAGCGACGTGGATGAACTGGCCGTGCCGGTCAACGAACTGGCCATTGCCGCCGGCAGCCTGCGTGCGGCCAATATCGTGGCGTTGGGAGCCTTTACGGCCCGCAGCAAGATCGTCGACTTCGCCCTGCTGCGGCGCTGTGTCGAGGAAGAATTCGCCGCCAAGCCCAAAAAGGTCCAGCAGATCAACCAGGAAGCCCTGGAAAAGGGCCGCATGGCCGCCGAGGCCTGAATCCGAAAAGATAAGAATGACTTTTCGTTGACCATGACATCTTCTGCCCTGCTCGTGACCATAGACGGCCCGGCCGGAGCCGGCAAGACCACCGTGAGCCGGATCCTGGCCCAACGCCTCGGATACCGTTACGTGGACACCGGTGCCCTGTACCGGGCCGTCGCCCTTGCGGCCCTTGAGACGGGAGTGGCGGCTGACGACGACGAGGCGTTGGCCTCTCTTTGCCGCCGCTTGAGGCTGGAATTGGTCGCCGGGGAGCAAGGCAGCCGCCTGCTTCTCGATGGAGCGGATATTACCGATCGGATTCGCACCCGGGAGGTTACCGCCATGGCCTCGGCCGCGTCGGCACGCGCCCCGGTGAGGCATTTTTTACTGGATCTGCAGCACCGCCTGGGGGCCCAAAAGCGGGCTGTGTTCGAGGGACGAGATATGGGCACGGTGGTTTTTCCCGAAGCGGAGATCAAGTTTTTCCTGGATGCCAGCCTGAGTGAACGGGCACGGCGGCGGTATGCGGAAATGAATCCTGGGGACCGGCCTTCGCTGGAGACAGTGGCTGCCGAGATCGAAAGGCGCGACCGCAACGATTCACAGCGGGACCTGGCGCCGCTAAGGCCGGCGCCCGATGCGCTGTCCATCGATGCCACCGCCCTGAGCCCGCAAGGCGTCGTTACGGTCATGCTTTCCTACATCGCGGCCCGTGCCGGCGGCCCGCTGCAAACCGCTTCGCCTTAAGGCGGGGTATAGGCGCCATTTTCTTTGTTGTCTTTTAACTCAGTCTTTGGTATGGACTGCCGTTGTACTCGGGGGCCGCAGGTCGGTCCCCGCGAATTTTAAGGCCGAGGGGGAGCTGCATTTAATGGAAAACAATAACAAAATCGATGCCACAACCACCGAAGAAGCCCAGGACCTGGAGGTGATGCCGGAGGCGAGCGAAGCTGTTGCCGATGGCGAAACACCGGAGGTAGACGAATCTGCCGCCGGTGGCGAAACACCGGAGGTAGACGAATCTGCCGTCGGTGGCGAAACCATGGAGAACCTCATGGAGATGTATGAGGAGAGCTTCAAGCGTTTCGCCGAGGGCGAAGTCGTCAACGGGCGGATCATCTCCGTCGATAAGGACCACGTCCTGGTCGACATCGGCTACAAGAGCGAGGGGCAGATCCGGATCAACGAGTTCAGGGACGAGAACGGAGAACTGCAGGCCGAGGTCGGCGATTCGGTCGAGGTCATGGTCGAATGGTGGGACGACGAGAACGAGGTCGTAGTCCTCTCTAAGGAGAAGGCCGAAAAGGTCAAGGTCTGGGAGGAAATCAAGGAGGCCTACGACAACGGCTCGACCATCGAGGGGACCATCACATCGAGGGTCAAAGGTGGGTTTTCAGTTGACATCGGTGTCCAGGCTTTTCTGCCCGGCAGTCAGGCAGACTTGCGCCCCATCCGCAATCTGGATGAGATGGTGGGCAAGACATTTGAATTCAAGATTCTCAAGTACAATCGCAAGCGCAGCAATATCGTGCTGTCGCGGCGCGTGATACTTGAAGCCGAGCGCGAGGCCAAACGCACCGCCACCCTGTCTTCCATCGAAGAGGGGAAAGTGGTGGACGGCGTGGTCAAGAACATCACCGAATACGGGGTCTTCGTGGATCTTGGCGGTGTCGACGGCCTGCTGCATATCACCGACATCTCCTGGGGCCGAGTCAAGCATCCGTCGGATCTTTTCGCCATCGGCGACGAGATTCAGGTCAAGATTTTGAGCCTCGACCTGGAGAAGGAGCGCGTTTCGCTGGGGATGAAGCAATTGACCGCCGATCCGTGGACCACCGCAGTGGACAAATACCCGGTCGGCTCGCGGGTCACGGGCCGCGTGGTGAGCCTGACCGATTACGGGGCCTTCGTGGAGCTGGAAGAAGGCATCGAGGGGTTGATCCACGTTTCGGAGATGAGCTGGACTCGTAAGATCCGGCACCCGTCCAAAGTCGTGGCGGTGGGCGATGAGGTCGATGCGGTGGTGCTGGACATCAAACCCGACGCGCGGCGTATCTCCCTGGGCATGAAGCAGGCCCGGCCCAATCCCTGGGATGTGATCAACGAGAAATACCCGGTGGGCACCACCATCGAGGGCCGCATCAAGAACATTACCGACTTCGGTCTGTTCATCGGCATCGATGAGGGGATCGACGGCCTGGTGCACATCAGCGATCTTTCCTGGACCAAACGGATCAAGCACCCGAGCGAGATTTACAAGAAGGGCGACCTGGTGCAGGCCGTGGTGCTCGATATCGACAAGAAGGCCGAGCGCTTTTCGCTGGGCATCAAGCAGCTTCAGTCCGATCCGTGGGAAACGGTCAACCAGCGCTACGACGTGGGCAAGGAGATCACCGGTACGGTGACCAACCTGACGGACTTCGGTGTCTTCATCGAACTGGAAGAGGGGATCGAAGGGCTGGTTCACGTCTCGGAAATCAGCAAGGAAAAGATAAAGACCCCGGTGGGGATGTTCAATATCGGGGATGTCATCACCGCCCGGGTGATGAACATCAACAGCGATGAGCGCCGGATCGGTCTGTCGATCAAGCGCCTCGACATGGAAGATGATCAGGCGTTGCTCAGTGAATACGTCAGCAGCATGAAACCGGCCACTTCCACCTTCGGCGAACTGCTGCGTGAAAACCTGCAAGAGAAGCTCGGCAACAGCCAGAACGGGAACCGGGACGACTGATCACGCCTGACACTTTTTTCCTTCGATCATCGATCCGATCGTAACGACGACCGGTGCGGCCCAGAGCCGCATCGGTCGTCGTGTCTGGAGCGGACTGCCTAGGGAGGTTGCCATGTTTGCACGCCGTCATCCGTATCTGTTTTTCATGTTGGTGTTGGCCGCTATCGGTGCCGTGACGGTCACGGTAACCGGTCTGCTGGTGGCCTTCACCCTGGGGCGTGGCCTGAATCCGGCCAGGTTCGACGGCCCCAAGGTAGGAATCGTGGAGGTTTCCGGAATGATCTCCGATGCCGGGCCGATCCTGGAGGACCTCAAGAAGATGCGCCAGGATGACGCCATCCGGGCCATCGTGTTGCGCATCGACTCACCAGGAGGTGTGGTGGCGCCCTCCCAGGAGATTTTCCGCGCGGTGCGCAAGACCAGCGCGGCGAAAAAGGTGGTGGCCTCCTTGGGTGCGGTTGCCGCCTCGGGAGGGTACTACGCCGCTGCGGCGGCAGATGGTATCGTGGCCAACCCGGGTACCATCACCGGCAGTATCGGCGTGATCATGGGGTTTGCCAACTTCAGTGAACTGCTGGGAAAGATCGGTTTGACCCCGGTGGTGATCAAGAGCGGGGATTTCAAGGATCTCGGCTCACCGGTGCGCGAGATGCGCCCTGGGGAACGGGAAGTCTTGCAGCGGCTCAGCGACGGGATCCACCGGCAGTTTATCCGCGACGTGGCCCAGGGGCGCGAGATGGACCTGCAACGCGTGGCGGGCCTGGCCGACGGGCGGATTTACACCGGCGAGGAGGCCAAGGCGCTGGGGCTGGTCGATCGATTGGGAAACCTCGAAGATGCCATCGCCTGGGCCGGGGAACTCGGCGGCATCGAAGGGCCGCCAGAGGCGGTCTACGCGCGTCCGGAACGTTTTTCGTGGGTGGAGTCCCTGATGGAGACCCGGCTCGGGAACATGCTGCAAGTGCTCGTCCAGGGACGGCCGGCGGCGCTGGTGCCCCAGGCGTATTAAACTTCGGCATGCCCCACCGGATCGCAAAGGAGCGCAATCGAAGGCCGGCGATGAGGGCCTACCAAAGACCAAAAGGCCCCTTACAGGCTGCTCACATCGCCGAGCCCCTCACGCAAGACCACCGGTTCATCGTCGATCAGGGAGATGACGCTGGAGGGTTGGCCTGGAGCCCGGCCCCCGTCGATGACCAAATCCAGGCGGCTGGCGAAAAAGTCGTGAATCAGGGAAGGGTCGTCGAACAGCTCCCCTTCGGGGGCTTTGGCGCTGGTGGAGATGATCGGGTTGCCCAAGGTCCGGACCAGGGCAAGGCAGATGTCGTTGTCCGGGACCCGGATACCGGCGGTGCGGCGCTTGGTCAGCATGATTTTGGGCACCAGCTTGGAGCCTTCCAGGATGAACGTATACGGACCGGGCAGGAGGCGGCGCATCGTTTTGTAAGCGTAGTTGGATACCTTGGCCCAGTTGCTGATATGTTTTAAGTCAGAGCAGATAAAGCTGAACGGCTTTTTCTTGTCGCGCTGGCGCAGCAGGTAGATTTTTTCGATGGCCCGCTTGTTCATGATGTCGCATCCGATCCCGTACTGGGTATCGGTGGGATAGGCGATGATCCCCCCGCGGCGCAGCACCTCCACCGCCTGGGATATCAGCCGCTCGGGCGGATTATCGGGATTGATTTCGATGAGCATCGGTTTTACGGACTCGGATCATATGGACGGCCCCATCCTCGATGGCAACCGGGGCAAGAAGGGTCCTTATAGCCCATTCATCTGCGGCTGACAAGCGCGGCCCGTATACCGCAGCAATTCCCGGTGAACCCAAGATGCCGTGCATTTCGGATTTGCCGGGAATTGCTGTCTATACCGCCGTAAAACGATATGGTGCACGATTTCCATGGTCCGGGCCCGCCAAGAACGGTCGGGCTTGAGGTTGCCATAGCGGTGGGCATCTGCTATGCGAAGTCAACCGCCGGCGGCCTCGAGCCTGCCCGCACCCGAAAACGGATCTTTGTTCGACAATCTTGTGGAGGAATTTTACATGATGAGCATTCCGCCCGAAGAGGCCTATGCATTCGACGATGTTTTACTGGTCCCCAACTATTCCGATATCTTGCCCAAGGAGGTGGATACCCGTACGCGTCTGACGCGCAACATATCCTTGAACATTCCCATTGTCAGTGCGGCCATGGATACCGTGACCGAAGCGCGCACCGCCATCAGCATGGCCCGCGAAGGCGGCCTCGGTTTTATCCACCGTAACATGGATATCGAAAGCCAGGTGCTGGAGGTCAGCAAGGTCAAAAAAAGTGAGAGCGGCATGATCATCGACCCGGTGACCATCGATCCGGACCGGCCGATCCGCGAGGTCCTGGCCCTGATGGAGCAGTATCGCATCAGCGGCGTGCCGGTGATCAGGGCCGGGCAGTTGGTGGGCATCGTCACCAACCGCGACCTGCGCTTCGAAATCGAGCTGGACCGCCCGGTTTCCGAAGTGATGACCAAAGAGAACCTGGTTACGGTGGGCGAAGGGATCGGCCTGGAGGAGTCCAAGCGCCTCTTGCACCAGCACCGCATCGAGAAGCTTCTGGTGGTGGACAAGGCCGGGCGGCTCACCGGCATGATCACCATCAAGGATATCGAAAAGATCAAGAAGTACCCCAATGCCTGCAAAGACCGCCTCGGGCGCCTGCGCGTGGGGGCCGCCGTGGGGGTGGGGCCGGAAATGCTGCCCCGGGCCGAGGCGCTGCTGGCCGCCGGTGCCGATGTAATCTGCATCGACACCTCCCACGGGCATACCCGCAACGTCATTGAGGCGGTCAAGACCCTCAAGGCGACCTTCCCCGAGATGGATCTGATCGCCGGCAACGTGGCCACCGCAAAAGGGGCCGAAGACCTGATCGCCGCTGGCGTGGACGGGGTCAAGATCGGCATCGGTCCCGGGTCGATCTGCACCACGCGCATCGTGGCCGGGGTCGGCATCCCCCAGGTGACCGCCATCATGAACTGTCGTTCGATTACCGGCAAGAGCGGGGTGCCGCTGATCGCCGACGGGGGAATCAAGTATTCCGGCGATGTCACCAAGGCCATCGGCGCCGGGGCCCATGTGGTGATGATCGGCGGCCTGCTGGCCGGCACCGAGGAGAGTCCGGGGGAGTTGATCCTGTTCCAGGGTCGCACCTACAAGGTCTATCGGGGCATGGGGTCCCTGGAGGCCATGCGCCAGGGCAGCAAAGATCGCTACTACCAAGGGGAAAACGAATCCCCGGACAAGCTCGTCCCCGAGGGGATCGTCGGCCGGGTGCCGTACCGGGGACCGGTGTCCGAGACGATCCTGCAGCTTGTGGGCGGCCTGAAGGCCGGCATGGGATACGTGGGCTGCCGTACCGTCGAGGAGCTGCGCGAAAAGGCGCGCTTCCGCAAAATCAGCGCCGCCGGAATGCGCGAAAGCCACGTTCACGACGTGATCATCACCAAGGAGGCCCCCAACTACCGCATCGAATAATGCGCTTTCAGGGCGCATTTATTTTCGGATCACCCTTCTGCCTGTTAAACATCATTAGATGGCCGGGAGATTTCCTCGGATAAGCGCTATGCGGACCGTGCGGCAGCCTGAATTCCGCCAGCGTAATGCCTGCCCAGGCAAATCCCGGCCACCTGGAAGCATTGCAAGGTGATTTGACCATGGCTTCCCAATCCTCCCCTTTCGTACATCTGCATGTCCATACCCAGTACAGCCTGCTTGACGGGGCCATCCGCCTTGCGAAGCTTTTCGAACGGGCGGCGGCCTTCAACATGGAGGCCGTGGCCATTACCGATCACGGCACGATGTACGGGGTGCTGGAATTTTACCAGATGGCCCGCAAGGCCGGGATCCGGCCGGTCATCGGCTGCGAGTGCTACCTGGCACCCCGCTCAATGACCGACAAGACCCCCATGGACGGCAAGGAGATGCGCCACCTGGTGCTGCTGGCCCGCGACCAGGAGGGGTATCGCAACCTGTGCCGGTTGGCCACCCGGGCGCAGCTGGACGGATTTTATTACAAACCGCGCATCGACAAAGCCCTGCTGGAAGAACACAGCGGTGGTCTCATCGGCCTGTCGGCCTGCCTGCAAGGGGAGATTCCGCGCCACATCCTGGCCGGGCGCATCGATCTGGCAGACGGTGCGGCCCGCTACTACCAGCAGCTTTTTGGAGAGGGCAACTTCTTTCTCGAAGTCCAGCACAACGGGATTCCCGAGCAGGAGCGGATCAATCAGGCTTTGCGGGAAATGAGCCGGCGCCTGTCGATTCCCCTGGTCGCCACCAACGATTGTCATTATCTGGATGCCGGCGATGCCCGGGCCCACGAGGTACTGCTTTGCATCCAGACCGGCAAAACCATTCGCGACCCGAACCGCTTCCAGTTCGGCACGGATCAGCTCTACTTCAAGTCCCCGGAGGAAATGGAGGCCTATTTCGGCGACTACCCCGGGGCCCTGGCCAACACCGTTGACATCGCCAGGCGCTGCAACGTCGATTTTCAGTTCGGCGACTACCATTTTCCCCAGTTTCCCACCCCGGATCAAAAACCGGTGGACGATCTTTTCGAAGAGAAGGTGCGCGAGGGGTTCGCCCACCGGCTGGAGATGCTCAAGCAGGGGCAGGAAGAGCTGGATGAGACGGTTTACCGCCAGCGCCTGGAGTACGAGCTGGACACGATCCGCACGATGGGATTTTGCGGCTATTTTCTCATCGTGTCCGATTTTATCCGCTACAGCCGCCAGAACGGGGTGCCGGTGGGCCCCGGCCGGGGATCGGCCGCCGGCAGCATCGTGGCCTACAGCCTGGGGATCACCGATCTGGATCCCATCGCCCACGGACTGATCTTCGAGCGTTTTCTCAATCCCGAGCGCATCAGCATGCCGGATATCGACGTCGATTTTTGCATCAACGGACGCGAAAAAACATTCCGCTATGTCTTCGATCATTACGGCGGCGCCGATTATGTGGCCCAGATCATCACCTTCGGCAAGCTCAAGACCCGGGCGGTGATCCGCGACGTGGGCCGCGCTCTGGACATCCCCCTGGCCGAAGTGGACGCCCTGGCCAAAATGGTACCCGACAAGCTCAACATCAGTCTGGACGAGGCTCTGATCCAGGAGCCGAAAATCCTGCGCCAGGCGGAGGAAAACCCCAAGATCGCAGAATTGATCCGGATCTGCCGCACCCTTGAAGGACTGCCGCGCCATGCGTCGACCCACGCGGCCGGGGTGGTGATCGGCGATCGGCCGCTGGTGGAGTATCTGCCCCTGTGCCGCGGCAAGAAGGGGGAGGTGGTCACCCAGTTCGACATGCATTGTGTGGAGAAGATCGGACTGGTCAAGTTCGATTTTCTCGGCCTGCGCAACCTGACGGTCATCGAAAACACCCTCAACCTGATCGATAGTTCCGGAGGCAAGGCGCCGGATTTGTCCACCTTGAGGCTGGATGATCCCAAGACCTTCGAACTGCTCGGCACCGGGGATACCACCGGCGTGTTTCAGCTCGAAAGCAGCGGCATGAAGGATCTGCTCGTGCGCCTGAGGCCCGAGACCTTCGCCGATATCACGGCCCTGGTGGCCCTCTATCGCCCCGGCCCGCTGGACAGCGGGATGGTCGAAGAGTTCGTCCAGCGGCGCCACGGCCGCAAGCCGGTGACCTATCTGCTGCCGCAGCTCGAATCGATTCTCAAGGAAACCTACGGGGTGATCGTCTACCAGGAGCAGGTGATGAATATCGCCGCTGCCCTGGCCAATTACACCATGGCCGACGCCGACGGCCTGCGCAAGGCGATGGGCAAGAAGATCGCCGAGATGATGGCCAAACACCGGGAGAAGTTTCTGGCCGGAGCCGACGCCAACGGCATCGAGCCTAAAAAGGCCGTCGAAATTTTCGACTTGATGGAAAAATTCGGCCGTTACGGCTTCAACAAGGCCCACAGTGCGGCCTACGCCCTGATCAGCTATCAGACCGCCTTTCTCAAGGCCCATTACCCGGTAGAGTTCATGGCCTCGCTGCTCACCAGCGAGATGCACGCCATCGACGGGGTGGTCAAGTTCATCGCCGAATGCCGGTCCCACGGAATCGAGGTTCTGCCCCCGGACATCAACCGCAGCGAGACGGTATTCACCGTGGCGAAAGGCAAGATCCACTTCGGCCTGGTGGCGGTGAAGAATGTCGGCGAGGGGGCCATCGAAGCGATTCTGGAGGAAAGGCGGGCCAACGGCCCCTTCGATTCGCTGTTCCACTTCTGCGAACGGGTCGATCTTCGCAAGGTGAACAAGCGGGTGGTGGAAAGCCTGATCCGCTGCGGCGCCTTTGACGCCACCGGCGATTCACGGGCAGCGCTGCTGGCTGTTTTGGAAGAAGCGCTGGATTACGGCCAACGGGTGCAAAAGAAGCGTTGCGATCCCCAGATGGACCTCTTCGGTGCCTGTGAGGACGGGGGGCCGCCCCTGGATCGGCCCCAGATGCCGGCCGGCGTTGTGCTCGACGAGCACGAAATGCTGGTCATGGAAAAAGAATCGCTGGGGTTTTACATCAGCGGCCATCCGCTGGGGCGCCATGAAGGGCGTCTGGACAAATATACCACCTGCGATGCCGAGGGACTCAAGGAGACTCCCGACGGCCAAACGGTACGCATCGGCGGCCTGGTTAAAGCCACCAAGACCATCCGTACCCGCAAGGGGGAGTTGATGGGGTTTGTCAACATCGAGGACCTCAACGGCCAGATGGAGGTCGTCCTCTTTCCCTCGGTCTATGCCGAGGCCTCGGAGCTGTTGGTCGAGGATGCCGCCGTGCTGGTGCAGGGAGTGGTCCAGCGCGAAGAAAACGGGGTCAAGATCCTGGCCGACAACCTGATTCCCATGGAGCGGGCCGAGGCGGTCTGGACGGCGCGGGTGGAAGTCAACCTTGACCTGGAACGCACTGAATCCTCGCACCTGCACCAGCTGGCCGAGGTTTTCGGCCGCCATCAGGGAGACTGCCCGGTTCGGTTGCGATTGTCGCTGCCCGGCCGGGCCGAGGCGGTGGTGGCCCCCTCGGATGCGTTCAAAGTGCGGGCCAGTCCACGCCTGGCGCGGGCGGTGAACGGATTGCTGGGCTACAGAGCCCTGGAGACCGTCTGCTCACCGGTGGAACCGGCAGCCCAGCGCAAGTGGGGAAATGGGAACGGGAAAAACCGTTTCAAGGCTTCACGGGGTGGATGACCACTGTCTCTTTGCGCACGAAATCGGCGGGTTGGTATGAGAGTTTGGCTTGGCGCAACCCTTCGTCATCCAGATCCTGTTCGCGGTTGACCCATTTTAGGCCTTCGGCGTTGGCGCTCACAAAGGCCTGGTTGATCATCTGGTAGGCGCCCTTGAAGCGCGGATCGGCCTTTTCGAAGTGGATCAGCATGGTGTCGGCGGTGAGCCGTTCCCCGACGGTGTAAGCGGCCATTTGGTTTTCGACCCGCAGCGTACCGCCGCAGATTCCGGACAGGGAATCCCAGTGGTTGAAAATCCGCAGGATGACCCGGTTCTCGGCCGCCAGCATGTCGACGGCTTCGCAGTCGCGCCAGGTGCACCAGTCGGCCTGAAGCCCCAGGGCTTCGGCGACCAGATCGGCGTTTAAGTGCCCATAGTCAAACGGGTAGGCGCGGCGAAACTGTTTCACCAGGTTTTTTTTCTTGTGGTAGCGATTGCCGCTAAGATTGATCAGGTCCCGGGCGGCATAAAGATAGTCCCACTGCCCTCGGGCTTCGTTGCGCCGGACCCGGCCTTCCAGCATGTTCTGCCATTGTGATGCCAAGACTTCGGGCACCCGCGCCAGGTGTAGATCGGCATCCAAGGATGCCAGGCGCCGGGGCCAGTCCACGGCGTTCCAGTCGCCCACCGGGGCCCAGAGGCGGGGTTCGGGCCGGCTCTGGCGGATCCATACCAGGTCTTGCTCCCAGGACCATTCCAGGCCATAGGCTTCGGCCCATCCCCATAAATTGACAAAGCTGTAATCGGAGCCGATCTGCGGGCAGGCGGCCAGCCGGCGGCGATACTCCTGCTGGCGTTGCAGGTCGATCGGTTCGAAAGTAAAGTGCATAATGGACCTCGAATGGCAGGCCAGGCAATCCTGAACGCCTGGCGTCACGTTCGGTTAAGGATTGGCGCCGGGAAAGGCTCCCGCTGTGGACCGAGGCGCTGGTTGAAAACCTCTGATCAAAAGCGGCGGCACCTCCGTGTATGATGCCGCTGCGGGCTTTGTCAAGAACCCCTTATCGGGCATGTAAATCCGGCCCCAAGGGCGGGCGCTAAAAGTGCGGCATCGGATCGCTTGACAGGCTTTCGTGCCCTTGACTATGGTGGCCTGAAATAGTCCCCGCTCATTTTTCGATCCGGCCTTTCGGCCGTTGCATCGGTGCGGTGAAAAGCGAAACGCGGCCGGGAGGATATGATGGACCCATTCGCATCTTTGAAAGGGCAACTGCTCGTGGCGATGCCGAGCCTGCTTGATCCCAATTTCCACCAGACCGTAACCTGTCTTGGCGAGCATAACGATCAGGGGGCCATGGGCGTCGTGATCAACCGTGCCCATGAATATCTCACGGCCGGTGAGATCTTTGAGGAATTGAAGATCGAGTGCATTCCAAAGGCCGCCAGCCAACCGCTTTTTATCGGAGGGCCGGTGCATGCCAACGAACTTTTCATTCTCCACGGGCCGCCCCTGCAATGGCAGGGCAGCTTTTCCATCTCGGACTCATTGGCCATGAGCAACAGTATCGATATACTGCACGCCATCGGACAAGGGCAGGGCCCTCAAGTGTTTGCCATCAGTCTGGGATGCGCCGGCTGGGGGCCGGGGCAGTTGGAGGAAGAGATCCGCCAGAACGCCTGGCTGACGGCCCCCATGGATCCGGCGATTCTTTTCGAAATCCCCTTGGCCCGTCGCTGGGAGGCGACCCTTGAGCGGCTGGGCATCGACCCGAACCGGCTTTCGGCCGAGGCCGGGTACGCCTGACCTTTGAATCCCACCGGTTTTGACAATCGTGCCGGCTACGTGTAATAAGCGACGCGTGTCTGCATCCTTCCCGAATCCGGGGGACGCTATGGCTTTTCTTCCTTTTTCGCCCTTATATCATGCAAGATTACCAAAAACTTAAATCCGAACTTCTTGATCGGGCCGTCGGGTTGCTCGATCTATTGGGTCGTGCCCGGCAGGTGCCGGGAGTCTCGGCGGCGGCCCTCGACGACTGGGAGCGCACCTGCCGCCAGAGCCACCGCCAGCTCACCGATGCCTACGTCCGGGTGGCGGTGGTGGGGCCGATCAAGTCCGGCAAAAGCACCTTCACCAATACCCTTCTCGGTCGTGATTACCTCAAGCGCGGCGCCGGCATCGTCACGTCCATCGTCACCCGCATCCGCCGCGGTGATACCCTCGAGGCCCGTCTGCACTTCAAGTCCTGGGAGGAGATCAATGCCGATCTGACCCAGGCCATGGTTCTGTTGCCGGCCATGCAGGCCCGCGAGTCTTTCGATATCCGTCGCGAGCGGGACCGCCACGAGCTGGCGGCAGCCTTTGCGGAGCTGAACCGGGCGGCCCTGATCGCCGACGGGACCCAGAATGCCCACAGTGTGCTGATCGCCTCCTACCTGGACGGTTATGCCCAGGTGGCCTCGCTGATTGCAGGCCAGGAGGGCATCATGCGCCTGCGCGGCGAAGACTTCAGCCGGCACCGGGACTTTGTTGGCGAGGATCGGCTTTCGGCTTTTCTCAACGATGTGGAGCTGGAAATCGACGGCGGTCCCATCGACCCCGGAGTGGAGATCGCCGACTGCCAAGGCAGTGATTCACCCAACCCCCACCACCTGGCCATGATCCAGGACTACATGCTCCAGACCCACTTTATCGTCTACGTCATCAGCACCCGCACGGGGCTGAGGCAGGCCGATTTCCGTTTTCTGTCCATCATTCGCAAGATGGGCATCGCCGCCAACATGCTGTTCGTGCTCAATTGCGACTTCAACGAGCATGGCTCCCTGGAGGATCTGAAACGTCTGGTGGATCGTATCCGCCAGGAATTAACCGCCTTTCACCCGCAACCGGAGCTTTTTACCCTCAGTGCTCTTTACCATCTTTTGAGCAGGCAAGTGCCCGAGGATCTGGCACCCAGGGACAGGGCCATGCTGGCCCACTGGCAGGGCGAATCGGACCTGGTGGCCTTTTCCGAGGGGGAAATGGCCCGTTTCCAAGCCGTCTTTCAACGCAAAATGATCAACGAAAGGCGGATGCTGCTCCTGGGCAATCACATCGCCCGCATGGGCGTGGTGGCCGCAGGGGTGGAACGCTGGGCCCGGCTGCACCGTGAGGCGATCGATCGGGATGCGGATCAGACCGTTGTCCAGGCCGCACGCATCGACCGCCAGCGCCAGCGTATCGACCAGGTTCAGGGGATGGTGCGCGATACCCTTGACGGCGCCGTCAATAAGCTTCGGGGGGAGATCCGCCGTGAGGTGGACCGTTTTCTGAGCCCCGGGACCGGGACGCTTGTCGGCGAAACCCTGGAATATGTTCACCGCTACCGCCCCGAGGCTGACAGGTACCGGGAAACGCTTTCCGCCGCAGGTTTTTCCAGCGCCCTCTACCTGGTCTTTCAGGATTTCCGCCAAGACCTGGAAACCTATTTGGCCGAGGTCGTCACCCCGGAGATATTGAACTTTCTCAATCGTATCGAAGCCTGGATGCTGGCCCGGCTCGAGGGCGTGGCCCAACCCTTTGCTGGCATAACCCAGGACGCCCTGGCCGATCTGGACGACAGTAATCCTCCCCTGGCGGCGTCTGCTGCGGCCGTCGGGTCCCGCCTTGATGCGGACGGCCTCAAACGGTTTGCCGGCCTCAAGGCGCCTTCGGCCGCCGCGCCGCTGCGTTTTTCGGCGCGTATCCGCACGGAAGCGGTGGCCCGCTTCGGCTTTTATACCGTGGTTCAGTGGGTACGGCGGACATTTAAAAGGGGGAGGAACCCGGGTCTCGAACAGCGCGGCGTGCGTGCCCTGATGGACGCCTTGCCGCGCATTAAGCACGAGACGGCCAAAGTCATCGAGTTCCATTTTAAAAGCCATCGCGA
This sequence comes from Desulfobacterales bacterium, assembly GCA_963668645.2. Classification (GTDB taxonomy): domain Bacteria; phylum Desulfobacterota; class Desulfobacteria; order Desulfobacterales; family UBA2174; genus UBA2174. The sequence goes on along the minus strand of CAXXWC010000003.1, from coordinate 286,349 downwards.
AAACATAAAGTTCCAGTATCTTTTCAAGTTGTTGGATGCGGCGGCAGTGAGTATCCAGGAGTCGATTTGCGACCAGCTGCGGGCCTACGGAGAGGATCTTTCCCAGATGGCGGGAAAGGTGGAGTTTCAGGGGGCCGGCAGCCAGCAAGTCGCCTTGCGGCTGGAAGCGGTGGAAACAGAGGCGGCCGATCTGGGCCGTGCATTCGAAACATTCCAGCAAAGCTTGTCCTCGCTGGTAACCGAGGAACAGACCGAAGATCGCATGCCGTCCACGTAAACTATAAGGAGGCCCAAATGACCGCAGGACGCGAAACCCGAATCATCGCCGTGGCCAACGAAAAGGGTGGGGTAGGCAAGACCGTTACGGTGATCAACCTGGCGGCTGCCTTCAGCCGCTGGGGAAAGCGGGTGCTGGTGGTGGACCTGGATCCCCAGGCCAACGCCACCTGGGGATTGGGGATGCGCGATCGGGATGGACGTCCTTCCGCCTATGATGTCATTATGCGGCACAAGGAGCCTGTAGCGCGCCAAGCGGCGGCGGCCACGGCCTGGAAAGGGCTCGATCTGATCGGCGGCCATCCGGATCTGGCCGGGGCCGACATCGAACTGGCCGGTGAATACGGCCGCGAAAACCGGCTTCGCAAGGGGCTGGCGCCGCTGCTGGACGACTATGACCTGATCCTGCTCGATACGCCGCCGAGCCTCTCCCTGCTCACGGTCAACGTTTTTTCCGCCGCCGGGCAGGTCCTGGTGCCCTGCCAGACCCACCCTTACGCCTTCAACGCGCTGGCGGAGCTTTTCGACACCATCGGGGCCATTCGCGAAGAGATCAACCCGGATCTGGCCATCGCCGGGGTGGTGGCGACCCTCTTCGATGCGCGCACCCGGGTCTCCAATCACGTGTTGAGCCAGCTCAAAGAGGATGAACGTACCCGGGACCTCATCTGCGATGCGGTGATCCGGGTCAACACCACCATCGCCGAGAGCACAGATGCCGGTGCGCCGGTGGTCTATTTCCAGCCTTCGAGCACCGGAGCCCGGGATTACCTCGCCCTGGCCGGGGAGCTGGGGCGGCGCCTGGGGCTCGGGCCTGCAACCCCGGAGTGAAAGGGGCCGGAGAGGAGATTCAAAAGCTGCTCAATCTTCCACCTTTCCATCATGCTGCAAGGCCAAGAGGTTTTTCCAGGCAAAATCGATGGTCGGATCCAGGGACAGGGCCGTCTGGTAGGCCTCCACGGCGCGTTCAGTCTCGCCCAGGGCCTGGTAGTTCACACCGATGTTGGCATGATCGATGGCCGAACCCGGGTCGAGGGCCAATACCTTTTCAAAACAGGCGATCGCCCTGCGGTGGTCCCGCAGTTTAAAATGGCAAAAGCCCATGAGGTTGTAGACCTCGGTGCGCCGGCCGTCCAGTGCGGCGGCGGCCTCCAGCGTCTCGATCGCCTCGTGCCAGCGCTCGCAGCGGTTGAGGGCCGTGGCAAGGTAGACCTGGATGCTGGCCAGGTCCTCGGCCGGCGGGGCCATGGCCGCGGCCCGGCGAAGATGTGCCAGGGCCGGATCGATCCGATCCAGGCCAAGCAGGCAGGTGCCCAGGTAAAAATGGATGAAATGCCGGTCCGGCAACAACCGGTCTAAATGCGCCAGCCGTTCCAAGGCCTCTTCGGCGGGCCGGGTTTCGGCGATTAGTTTGGCCGTGATCAGGCCCACACTGGCGTTTGAGGCCCGCTCCCGGAAGCGGGCCCCGGGAACGATGGTGTAGAAGGCCGGCACCTGCAGGCGCGGATGGGTGACGTCCACCAGCAGGACCGGCATCTGCCGGTCGGCCAGGGTCCGGGTCAACCGCTCGACCTCCACCCTGAGATTGGCGTCGGAAAGATCGGGCAGATCCTCCAGGCGGCGGCGGGTCGCCGGGGCGGTGACGAAGGCGGCCTGGTCGAGATCCTTGAATTTGGGAAGGCCGCTGGCCTCGAAATTGGCTCCGCTGTCGAAGTCTCCGGCCAGCTGGGCCACCTCGGTCAAGGTGCGGCTCAGGGCGCGGCGGGGGCTGGTGGCGGTGCCGGCGGTCCAGACGATTTCACTGCGCCGGGGAAAAGTGGCCGGATCCCAGGCCAGGACTCCCACGGTGGGAATGGCCGTATCGAGGCTGAAATCGGAGATGTATAAGACAATGCCGTTGCGCTGAAATTTGTCGATCAACTGGCGGCAGACCGGATCGGTCACCGAGTCCGGATCGATGGCGGGCAGGGGCTGCCGGCAACGGTCGATGCGGGCCGAAACATCTCGCTCCACCACCTCGCAGATCCCCTGGCAAATAGCCTCCTCGATGCAATTTCCCGCTGCCGACCCGTTGTAGGCATTGATGGCATAAAACCAGTCGAAGGGTATTTGCCGTGGGCGGCCTCCGGTCAGGTCATAGGCCCAGATCCAGCGCAGCGGCAGGTCGGCGAGGATTTGAAAGGCCAGTTCGCCTTCGGGCGATCCGTCGTGAACCGACCGGGCCAGAAGATCCGTGGCGATCATTTCAGATCCCAGATTCCGGGCTGTGGCCGTGGTAAAGCGCGTTTCGTCCTGCCTGAAGCTGAAAAGACTGAATCGTTCGGCCAGTTCCATCACCGCACTGGCTTCAGCCTGGGCCGGGGTGGCACCCTTGCCCATCTGTTTGCGGTTGCCGATGGTGCGCTGGGCATCCCGGCCGCAGGTGCTGAAAAAGACCGGAATATCGAGCCGCCCATTGTCGATGCGCTTGGTCTCCTTGAGGATATCCAGATCGAGGGTACGCAGTCGCTGGCGCAAACGGGCCACCGTCTCCTCGGGGGAGACGAGTTTTTCGACATCGGCGAAAAAACCCTTCGGAGCATCGCGCAACACCAGATGAGCAGGGGGCATGGAAACCTCCGAAAACGATTTAACACAACAAGGGGCGCCTTTTTGCGAAGCGCCCCTTGTTCGAGTCTTGTGCCGGCTTTTGTGTCAGCCGCAGGTTTGTGAAGATCCGCAGCCCGAGCAGCCTCCTCCTCCGCCGCCGAACTCGGTTCCGCAATCGAGCTTGAAGCCGAAGCCGGTGAAATCAACCTTGATCGGCTGGACTTTGTCAAGAAAATCCTTGTTGACCAAAAAGGTGAAACCGTTGACCGCAATGGTTTCGTCCGTATCGCGCGGCTCATCCAGAGCCATCGCCAGCGAAGGGCCGCCTCACCCTCCCTCGTTGAGAAAGACGCGGATGGGTTGAGGGTCCCGGCCCTTGAAGTATTCGGCGATCTGTTCGATCGCTGCAGGGGTTACCTCGAACATTTAAACCTCCTTTAAGAGATAAGGTTAGCCTTGCAAAAAGGCGTAGTTATACGCGACAGCAGTGTAAAAACGGGCTGAACCTAATGCCCATAATTTGTCTTGTCAATGGCCTGTCTGCCCTGGATTGATTGCGGCAATCTTTGCTGCTGGATTTTGGATCAACCTTCAGATGCAGATCACCGGGCCTGCAGATCCGAGAGACATTTTTGGTAGACCGCCAGATCGGAGTCTGAAAAAAGGACGAAGACGACCCTGGTGATGCCATCGGTGGTCTTCAGAAAGGAGATGACGGTATCCAGGGCGATGCGGGCGGCGTCGGCGATGGGATATCCGTAAACTCCGCAACTGATCGCCGGAAAGGCGATGCTGGCCAAGCCGTGGTCCAGTGCCAGTTTCAGACTGTTGCGATAGCAGTCCGCCAGCAGCCGTGCATCCCGGGCCCGGCCGGAATAGACCGGCCCTACGGTGTGAATGACGAAACGGGCCGGCAGGCGGTAGCCCCTGGTGATTCGGGCTTCGCCGGTGGGGCATCCGCCCAGGGTGCGGCACTCGGCAAGCAGTTCAGGACCGGCGGCCCGGTGGATGGCACCGTCCACCCCGCCACCGCCCAGCAAGGTGGTGTTGGCCGCATTGACAATGGCATCGACCTCAAGTGGGGTAATGTCGCCGTGCTGAATATGGATGCGCTCCAAAGCTGTTGAAAACATGGCAGGCTCCTTGAGAAAGTTCCGGTTGAGAGCGGCCTTGGTACGGTAATAAAAATAACAGCTATTTGTTCCCGTTGCAAGAAATCGCCGTCTGGCGCGGCTTCAGACCGGATCGCAAAAAAATCTGCTTGACAATTTGGCCACTCAGAAAAACAATGATTGACATCTCACAAAATGGATTTTCTTTTTGAGGGCGTCCAGAGTGCGCGCATACACCACACCAGGCGCCTGGTTTCATCTGGGGTGGTTTGAGTATGTCGTAAGGGTAGTTCCGCCTCACCACGATAGCTTGTCTTTATTGATCGATCATCCGTACGGCGCGGCCTTTCACTGGATTTTACCAAAACGGGATTGGTCTGAGTGAAAAAGCGATCGCCATATGATAACTTCAGGGTTGAAACTCTGGAGCCGCGGATTCTCCTCTCAGGCGATCCCCTGGCAGGAGGTCTTTGCGCGGTCGCCCCCGACCTGATCGAAATAAGCCTTCCGGCCGAGGAAATTCTCTATACCAGCCAAGACAGTCCCTCCCAACAAAGGCAGGAACCTTACAACCCCGGAGAAAACCTTCCGGATCTGTTTTCCGGCATGGCGGTCGAACCGCTCGCCGCTGCGGCGGACGATACGGTTACGGCCGAAGATGAGATCTTCGATGGGACAGACCGCCAGGACGATGCGGTGGAGATCTTCCCATCGGAAGATTTTCCGGGGCAGGATGGGATCGCCGTGGCCCCCCTGCTTTCGGGAGGGCTTTACGTGGTCTTGGATTCCCGGCTGGCAGTTTCGGTCTATGACCATTTCGCCGACGCCACCGATCCCCCTGAGGGTGTGGCGCTTATCGAGATCGGCGCAACCCTTGCAGGCAGCGGGGAGATCGAAGGCGGGGTGCAGGTGGCCGGCACCCTCAGTCCCGGCAATTCACCCGGGATCCAAGCATTCGGCGACCTGACGCTAGAGGCTTCCAGCGTTACCCGGATCGAAATCGCCGGCAGCGGCGCAGCGGGCGTAGCGGACGGATACGACCAAGTCCAGGTGGCTGGAGCCGCAGTTTTAGGCGGGACCTTGGAGATCGTCCTTCTGGACGGGTTCGCCCCGAGTCTTGGCCAGGTCTTTGATTTCATGACGTTCGGGTCGGTTTCCGGTTCTTTCCACGGGGTGCAAGGCCCCTTGGGATTCGGTGCCGGCGATCTTTGCTTCGAGGTTGTCACCCAGGCCGACCGGATGCAGTTGGTGGTGGCCCAGATCCCCACCGGCCAGGCCCTGCACACCACCACAGCCGCTACCCTTCGGATGGAAGACGCCCTCGAAGGGCTGGCCGACCAGGCCGATCGCCTCTGGGCTGATCTGACCCTGGCCGATCCGGGCCTCACTACTGCCACCCTGCCCGGCACGGGCCTGACACTGAACGGACTTTTCGGGATTGAGCGCTATCTCGAACTCGGTCCTGCCCTGCGCGCCTACCTCGAACCGATGCAGGTGCTCGGATCCGAGGAGCGCTTCGAGATTGAAACCTTTCTTTCCACCCTGCGATCCACCTGGCTGGACGATCTTCTGGGCGGCACTGCCTACGCCCTCGATTTTTCCGAGCTGACCTACAGCGGAGATGAGAACTGGATCAGCGGGATCTCCATCGAATTTGAAGGGACCGCGACCTGGGCCGAGTCGGTCCCGGTCGGTTTGAGCCAGACGGTGGAAGGGCTCGGGCCGGCTTTGGTCGACCGGGATGTGACCATCGATGCCGATTTCGCCTTCACCCTTTCGCTGGGCTGGGGCGACTCCACCGGCGCGGTCTACGCCTTTGAGGTGAGCCGGCTCGACTTTGATGCGGCCTTCAATGCGCTGGATCTGATCATACCTTTTAATATAGGCGACTTGGAAGCTGCCGCCGGCCATCCGCGACACGATGCAGCAACGATGGATTTCGGGGTCCACCTCGATATCGCCTATGAGGCCGGGGCGGATCAATACGCCGTGGTCTACGATCCGGTGGGCGATCCGGTGTCGCACCTCGATCTTTACCTGCCCATCTACGCCTTTCTGGCCGGCATAGACGTCAACCCGGGCCCCCAGGCGACTGTGGGCCTGAGCGGGGATCTTTTCCTCTCGACACAGGGCGGCCAGGGCCTTGCGGCCGTGAGCGGGACCGGGGCCAACCTCGACCCCTTGCTGGCCTTTACAGGTCTCACCCTTTCCGAACTCCAGGGCAGACTCTCGGCCCTGCGCGATACATTCCTGCCGCGGCTCGAGGTGTCACAGCCCTTCAACATCGAGATCCCCTTTATCGACGCCCGCCTGGCCAACGTTCTCGATCTGGGAGCCGCCTTTGATCTGGCGGTGCTGAGCCGGCTCGATTTCGATGGCATGCAGAGCCTGCAGGACTTTGAAGCGGCCGTCGGCGCCGCCGGCCTGCTGGCCGAAGGTCAGGCCATCGCCTACGATCCGGTCACAGCGACCCTTACGATCCCTTTTGCCTTTGAGCTCCAGCTGGATGAACTCACCCTGCGTGACCTCGATGCCCTGGGATGGGTCGATCTCGATCTTCTGGTAGATGAGGGATTGATTCAAATCGGTTCCTATGTCGATCCCGACGATCTGCTCGCCAGCGGATTCGCCGATCTGGCCGCTGTGGCGGCCGCCGGGGTCCTGGGTGCCGATTCGGTGGCCGACTGGTCCGGAGTCGATGCCGCTGATCTGACCGAGGCCGGGATCATCGGCCCGGCGGCCCTGGCGGCGCTGGGTCTGATCGACACCGAAGGCCGGATTGACCTGGACGATCTGATCGATTCGGGACTGGTCACCCTCGGTGCGCTGGCCGAGGCCGGGATCATCACCGTGGGCTCAATCACCGCCAACCTCGGTTTCATCCGGGACGTGAACCTGGCGGCGACCAGCGTGGCCGATATGGCCGCGGACTTGGCCGGCGCCACCGTGGTTGCCGATCTGGTCGATCTCGACGCACTCCTGGCAAGCGGCATCGATACGGCCCAGAACCTGCTGGAAGATCTCTTCGATAGCGGCCTGTTCGACCTGGGAGATATCAGCCTCGATGCACTGGGCATCGGCGATATCGTCGATCAGGGCATCGCCTCCTTGCAGCAGATGGTGGACCAGGGATTGATCGGTATCCAGGATTTCCTCTCCACGGCGATGGTTGACATCACGGACCTGGTGGCCGCCACCGCCGCAGATCTGAGCGACCTGATCGACGCCGGGCTGGTGGCCACCGCCGACTTCGTGGCCACCACGGCGGTGGATGCCGACGACTTTTTCAGCCAAGGGGTCGCGGATCTGGCCGCGGCGGTGGATGAGGGGCTTCTGACGGTGGACGATTTCATCGACCTGGCCCTTCCTGCGGCCGGGCTCATCTCCGACGGGCTGGCCAGCGCCTTCGAACTCGATTTTTCGGATCTGGTCGATGGGCTGGGCAACGTGTCCCTGCACGACCTGGTCAACAGCGGGGTGGTGACCCTCGATGAACTCATCGGCAGCGGTGATGTCGATGCGGGCGATCTGGCGGCGGATCTTACCTTCAGGCTTTCAGACCTTCTTGAATCGGGCATCGCCGGCATCGACCAACTGGCGGCGGCAGCCCTGGTGGACGTGAACGATCTGGCCAGCGGCTACCTCGATGACCTCGGTGCCCTGGTGGACAGCGGCCTGGTTTCCCTGAGCGATCTGGTCGCAGGTGCCCTGCTTGATCTGGCCGACCTGGGCCTGGATCAGTTGGATATCCCCGCCTTGATCGAATCGGGTCTGGCCGATCTGGGCGATCTTGCCCGCCAGAACCTCATCGGACCGGCGCAGATGGCGGTGGATGAATTGCTCGCTTCGGATGTCGCGGCCCAGGCCGCTTCGCTTTACGGCCAGATCGTTTCCACCGGCGGGCTGATCGGCCCCGGCTCGATCATCGACCTCGACACCCTGCTGGCCGATGCCGATCTTCCGGTCAAACTCCACCATCTGATCTATTTCGGCATCATCGATCACGACGACGTGCGTCCTTTGGGAGAGGTGGAGGCCGATACCATCACCGGTGCCCATGTCATCGACGCCAGCCTCCTGGAACGCTACGGTGCGGCCGGGGTCGTGGAGGACGGATACCTCACCATCGCCGACCTCGTCGGTCTGGGTCAGATTGATCAGTCGGATCTGGTCGATCTGCCGCTGGCCGATCTGGACGCCTTCGGCTTTTCCGCGGCCGCCATCGAGGCCCTGGAAGAAGACGGGTATCTCGTGCACGGCACCGGCGTCGATCTGGCCGACCTGCTGGCCGCAACCGGCGTCACCCTGGCCGACCTCCGACTGGCCGGCTTGATCGCCGAGAGTGATCTTGAGGACGATCTTTCCCCGGTCGATCTCGACGACCTGTTCGTCCAGGGAACGGTCAGTGCCGAAGCGCTTCTGGAATCGGATCTGCTTGAAGAGGCGATTCTCGATGCGTTTGTCACCCAGAACCTCCAGGGCAAGGACGTGGTGGCCGTCGCCGACCTTGCTGCGCTGGCCTATCTGAGCCTCGGGGCACTGGTGCAAAGCGGGCTGTTGAACAGTTCCGATTTTGATTTGACCGGGGCAACGGTCAGCGAGGCCGATCTGCTGGCCAGCGGTCTGGTGCCGGCCAGCGACCTTGAGAACAACGATCTGGTCCAGGCGGGAGCACCCGATTTCGTCGCCCTGGAGGATCTGTTGGCCCTGAATCTGACCGGGCTGGCCGACCTGGCCGATTCCGGCATGGTGACGCCGGTCCATCTGACGACCTCGGTGCTTCTTTTGGCCGACATCCTCGCCGCAGACGTGGTCGGCCGCAGCGCCCTGGCTGATGCCGGGTTGGCCGGCGCGGATATCGATCTGGAAGCCCTCTTTGCCACCGGACTGGTCAGCGAGAACGATCTGGTGGCCGCCGGCCTGGTCGATCCGGCCGATTTCTGGGATGACAGTCCTGTCCGTCTGCGCCAACTGGTGGATGCCGGTCTGATGGGCGAGGCCGATCTTGTTGCCGACGCCTTCGTCGATCTGGATCTGCTGCTCGAGTCGGACGTGGTCAGCACCCACTATGTCACCGAGCAGTTTCCGACCTATCTTTATGAAAATCCAGACGACGGGGATACCCTCCCCGACCCGCGTACCAGCGACATCATCCCCATCGAGGTGCTGCTCCTCGATCCATACAGTCCCTTCGCTCAGATGGTGAACCGCGGGCTGCTGCGCGGCGAGCGCTTCATCGACAAGATTTTCGAACAGAGCGATATCGAGATCCTTCTGGGAATGACATCCGGGGACCTGGACGAGATCGTGCACGTGGGCACGGTGGACCTGGAGACCCTGCTTTCTTCCATTTTATATGATGTCACCCTGGCCGAATACGTGACCGGGGAATTCGTCGATGTCTACGATTTCGACAATCTCGATCTGGATGTAACCGCCCTCGAAGCCGGGTTCTCGGTGGACATCGACGACGCTTATGCCGCCACGGTGCCCCTTTACAGCCTCATCGCCTTGGATTACGAACAGATCAGCCTGGCCGGCCTGATCGAGGAGGGCTACCTCGATGCATCCGGCCTGACCGATGCGGCCAACCTCGATCTGGACATCCGCGAGCTGGAGTATTCGGTCCTGTTCGAATACGGGGACCTGAACAACTACATCAGCGCCCACCAGGTTTTTCTGCATGAACTGATCCAGCGGGTCTACATCGGCGAGCTTGTCGATCTGGGCGCCCTGGATGCCGACGATCTGATCATCCGCAACAGCGCCACCCCGGGCCAACTGGCCGCCCTCATCGAGGCGGGGCTGATCACGGCCGGCAGTTTCGAGGATATCGATCTTTCCCCGGCCGCTCTGACTGCGGCGGGCCTGGCGACCACGGCGGACCTGAACGCACTGAACCTGATCGAAGACGGCACGGTGGGACTCTATCCCTTGCTGGCCTCCGGTCTGGTCTCCTTGACGCACTTGGTGGATCAAGGGCTTGTGGACGCGGGCGACTACACGGGCAGCGTCACCGGGGTGACCCTGGATCGCATCAACCGCTCCGACATCTATGATCAGGCCCTCATCGACGCCTATGGATTGGTGGTCGACGACACGGTGGTTCTGACCGCCGCCAGCGGCGATACCCTGCTCAACGCGGGCGGCAGCCCCCTGGCGACCCTGGCCGAGCTGGTCAAGCACGAAGTGGTCACCCCGGCCCACCTGGCCGACAGCACGACGGTGGACAAAGACGCCCTGCTCGACCAGGGCCTGGCCGATCTTGCCGCCCTGCTCGACGCCGGTTTGATTGCCGCCACGGACATCCTGCCTGCCTCGCGCATTCTCGACCTTCAGGCCCTCAACGACGGCGGGGCCCTGCCGTTCAGCGAGCTGGCGGACCTCGATCTGCTCATCGCCCTCGGTCTGGTGGGCGACGACACGTACGTTCCCGACCTTTTCGGGCTTACCGGTCACACCGTCACCCTGTCCGGGGATGAGGGACTCGATCTGGTGGGCCTGGTCAGCGACACCCTGGCCGATCTCCAGGCCCTGATCAACGGCGCTTTCGATCTGACCGTCGCGCTGGAGGATCTGCCCGCCGAATCGGGCTGGGGCTTGACGGATTTCAGCCTTACGGCCGAGGTCTCCTTCGACGCCTTGCTTACCGACGTTGCGGCCCGTCTCGGTTTCATCGGGGTTAGCCTGGGCACCGAAGCGGAGCTGGACAATCCGGTGCACGTAGCCCTGACCCAGACCGTGATCCTGGACGGGGACGGCGAGACCCTCACCACCGGTGACCGGAGTTTTACCTTCGCCCAGATCATGGGGCCCGAGGCCACGGATCTTCTCTTGACCACGGTCACCGGTACGGCCGAGGCTACCCTCTACGGGATCCAGGTCAACACCGGTCTGGGCGGGTTGGGTGCCGGGCCGGCCGCCGTTTTTACCTTTGAAGTGGCCGATGCGAGCCGGTCCAAGTCCGCCCCGGACTACCTTACCGTCAACATGCAGGATCTGCCGGCCGTTTTCGAGATTTACCAGTACCTGCGTCTGGATGATCTCATGTCGGCTTTTTTGAGGGCCAAGAACTACGTCTTCCAGGCCTTTGATGAGCTTCCCTTCTGGGTCACGGATCCCAACAGTCCGCTCTACGAGCTGCTCGGCGACGCCCCCATCCCGCTGATCAACATGACGCCGCGCCAGCTGCTGGATGTCATCGACGAAATCGAGGCGGCGGTGGAAAGGGTCCAGCGGGCCTTGAGTGATCCCGAAAACGACTTGCAAAAGCTGGTGCGTTTTATCATGGACAGCCTTGGGCTGGACTTTGAGACCGACGGCGATCTTTTCGCGGTGGGCATTCAGGCCGGGGCCCTGGTCCTGAGCATGCGCCTTGAAAAAGAGGTCGAGAAGAACGTGCCCTTCAACTTCGATCTTGCCGCCTTTGGCGGGCTGGTGGGGGGCATTCCGGGGCTGGATGGCATCGACGATCTGATCGCTCTCGAGGGAAGCGGCACGCTCAACTTCAAGGCCTTTGCCGATATCCAGATTCAGGCAGGAGTAGACGTCGCCCCCCGTGCCAGCGATCTTCCGGTGGATGTCTTTTTGATCGACTGGGACGAAGGGACCCAGGAAGGGACCCGGGTCGTCGCCGGATTCAAACTCCTGGCGCGGGACATCTCGCTGGGTTTTGAAGTCTTCGATTCTATCGGCCTGCACACCAACGACGACGGCCTCGACTATGACCGGGACGGGGTGGGCGGCCTGGATGGCGTGCTCTACACCACCGACGCCACCATCGACGCCGACGGGGACGCCACCACCAATCCGGAGTTGATCGATCCTGAAGATCGCAGCGATTTCGTCACCGTCTCCTTTGTCCTCGATCAGCAATCCGGTGGGGCAGACGACGGACGTTTCCACTTCGGAAGCGAAAACCTCCTCGACAGCCTCGATTTTGCAGGGGTGGACGGCGGGTTCGAACTCTTCATGCCCCTGACGGTGGATGTTTTCGGCGCCGAGACCGACTTGACCACACCGCTGTGGATCCGCACCAACCCGTATTATGACGCGGGCGACGGAACGCCCGCCAACGACGGTCTGGAGCAGATCTTCCAGCATCTGTTCGGCCTTGGCGGCGCTGGCCCCGAAGATCCGATCCTCGTCACGGCCCCGGATGTGGAAAGTCTGCTGGGCAACCTGGTCGACAGCGTCATCCGCACCCTGCTGGAGGAGCTGGCCGGGCTTGCTGGAGACCTGAAGGATCGCTTCCTCGATCTTGATTTTCTCGATGCCACCATCCCGGGCACCACGGTGAGCATCCGCAGCGTCATCGACGATGCGGCCGTCGCCGACAACGACCTTGCCGGGGTGCCCACCGCCAGTGGCCTGGAAGCCTTGCTCGATATCGATACCTACGTTCTCGAATACCTCAAGACGGTCAACTGGATCGGCGCCGGCTCGGTGGCCGACGGCGGGGTCACGGTTTCCGAGATCTGGACCGGCCTGGTCGATTTTCTGCGCGACCACTGGATGGTCACCCTGCCCGGGATCGGCGCCCAGGGCAACCCGAGCTTCTTTACCATCGGCGGCGCCGGCGACCTGTTGACCGTGGCGGTGAACATCCCCTACACCATCTCCGACACGATCCCCATCGATTTCGGCACGAACCTGGGCGACAGCGGCCTGGCTGTTTCCGGGGACCTGGATTTCGCCTTCGATCTGCAGACCGGGTTGGCCTTCGATTTGAGCATTGACCTTTCCGGCGAGAACAGCGCCTTCAACTTCGGCGAGTTTTTCGTCAGCGCCGCGGTGGCGGTCAACGACATCGAACTGGCCCTGACCTACCAGGACACCGTCTCTTTGACCACCCATGTCGGCAGCGACTACGGGGACCTCGAACTGAACCTGGGCGGCAGCGTCTACCTGGATGGGGGCACCTTCGTTTTCAACCACGAGCAGAACAAAGCCGGGGACGTGGCTTTTGAAAACAGCTTCTCCCTCTACCTGCCGCTGACCTTGACCATCGGCGGGGGCGGCGTCGAACTGGGCAATCTGACCTTTGCCGACAGCGATTTTTACGACGGGGTGCTCGATCCGGGATTCGACGTCAACCTGCAAGACATCGAGGGGATCTTCGATGCCGCCGTCTACCTGGTCCTCGACATGCTCGGCGAGCAGATCGAGAGCGTCCGGGGCGACATCGTTCCCATCTACGACACCGACGGCAGCGTGCTCAGTGCGGGCAGCGAGATTGTCACCCGCACCATCCCGGGCACCGATATCTCCCTGAACAACGTGCTGGGACTCGACAGCCTGCTCCAGCTGGGCACCTATATCCGCCACTACCTGCGGCCCCAGCTGGACGATACCGGTTTTACCCGCGATCCGGCCATCCCCCTGGGCGACGGCACCAGCGAAGGCGGCACCAACTATTACGGCCCCAGCGGCCCGACCCTGGGCGGCTTTTTCGCATATCTGGAGGCCAATTGGATTCCCACCCTGGGCGGCCAAGCCGGCGGATTGACCTGGGAGACGATCACCAGCGGCAGCGAAATCGTGGGCATTACGGTGACCTTTGCCCAGGATCTGACCTTCGAGCGCCAGTTCAGTCTCAATTTCGGCGATGAGGTGGAAGCCATCGGTCTGACGGTGGACGGCGAGGTGGAGATCGATCTTGAGGTCGCCATCGAGCTGGCCATGAGCCTGACCTTCAACTGGGGCACGGACGCCGGCACCGGCGACGATACGGTGGATTTCGATATCCAGCAGCTCGATTTCAGCGGTCATGCCTCGGCCGACGATATCGTGGTGGCAGCGGCCGTCGGGCCGCTGAGCGTGAGTCTGGGCAGCGACGAGTACCAGAAGGCGAGGCTCTCGCTGGATCTGGGTGCCGAGATGTCTTATGTGGACGGGGTCTTCGACTTCGATCCCACGGGGAGCAACTATATCGACGCCTACCTGCCGGTTTACGCCTCTTTGGGCCAATACGGCTTCGGCTCGGGTACCGACCCACCGAGCCTCTCTTTGACCGGCACCATCTTCCCCGAGGGGGGCGGCGCTCCTGAGATCGGCTTTACCCACCAAAACATGGAGCAGCTCCTCGACTTCAGCGATTTCAATCTCGGTTCCCTCATCTCCATCATTCAAAGCACCCTCGACTGGCTCACCAGTATGGCCGACCTGGATTTCATGACCTATGAGATCCCGGTGATCGACATGCAGGTGGGCGAGATCTTCGATTTCGCCTCCTCTTTTGCCGACAAGGTCGTCTCGCATATCGATTTCGAGCGTATCAACACCATCCAGGATTTCGTCGAGCAGTTCACCGAAGCCGGCATCCTGCCTCCCGGCCTCTCCATGGTCTACGACGCGGCTACCAACGCCTTGAGCCTGCCGGTGAACTTCGATTTCGATTTCAACGATCTCAACCTGCGCGACCTGGCCAACCTGGAGGAGGTCGATTACCAGCAGCTTCTCGATTTGGGGGCCATCGCAGCCGGCGACACCTTCAGCAAAGACACCATCCTGGGCGCCCTGCTCGACATGTTCGCCACCCCGCTGGATCAGCTGGCGCGCTGGGAGCTGATCGATCTGGACGCCTTCGATCCGGGCATCACCCTGTCCATCGCCGATCTGGAGGCCTATGACCTCGTCGAGGCCGGGGTCCTGGGGGCCGGGACGATTTCACTGGCCGATCTGTTGAACTCCGAGCTGGTCAATGTCGGCTTGCAGGACCTGTTCAACTTCGATCTGCTCGATTCGGATGATTTCGCCTCGGGCGTGATGATCAATATCCGGGATTTTATCGAATCCGGCCTGCTGAGCATCGCCGATCTTACGGCGGCCGGGATTACCCTCTACGGACTGGATTATCAGGCCACTTTGCTGGTCAGCGATCTGGAGACGGCAGGGGTCATCGCAGCCGGTGCCCTGGATTCCCTCGGGACCGCCAGCATCTCGTTGAGCGATCTGCTCGCCAGCGATCTGGTGGACGTGAGCCTTGAGGACCTGGCGGCGGCCGAACTGATCGGCGCGGTCACCCAGGCCGTGGAGCAGGTGGCCGACGCCGACTATTTGTCCCTGAGCGATCTGCTCGCTATCGATGCCTATTCGCTTTCCGGCATCATCGATATGGGCTTCGTCTCCGCAAGCGAGTTCAACCCCCTGACCCAGATCGATCCGGTGGCGCTCGAAAATGCCGGGCTGATTGCCGAGGACGAGCTGGGCGACGCCTTGATCTACCTCGGCGACCTGCTCGACTCTGGCGATGTGAGCATCACGGTCCTGGATCTGCTCGGTGCCGGGATCCTGGACAGTGCCGACCTGGGGCGCTTCGATCCGGCGACCCTGCTTTCCATCGCCAACCTGGAAAGTGCCGGCATCATCGCCGCCGGAGCCCTGGATTCCCTCGGGGTGAGCGACATCTCCCTGCAAGACCTGCTCGCTTCGGACCTGGTGGACGTGGCAGTGATGGACCTGGTGGCCCAGGGGCTGCTAGGCGGGGCCGACATCCTCGGTGGATTGCGCGATGTGCTGGGCAGCGATCTTAACTTCGAAGGCTTCGACCTTTACGACCTGGCCGGATTGGGCATGTTCGGCCTGGACGGGTTGAACCGGATCGTCGATTTCAGCTACGACCTGCTTAACATCGTGGATCGGCCCATCGATCTGGGCTTCGATCTGGGCGATGTTTTCGCCATGGAGTTGAGCAGCCTGGCCACGGTCCTGGTGACCGTCGAGGCCGGCTTCGAGTGGATGATCGATTTCGACGGCCCCACCGGCACCGAGGGGATCACCTTCCTGATCGACAACGCCCGGGTGGCCGGACGGGCAGAGCTGACCCTGGACAACCTCGAACTGGCCGCACGCCTGGGCTTCGTCGAGCTCAACGTGGGCGGCAACGCGCAATCGAGCCTCAACCTGCTGGCCGAGGCGGTCATCACCCTGGACGAGGACGGAGATCTGTCCACCGACAACGACCGCCGGTTCAGCTTCACCGACCTGGTCAGTGGCGGGCTCATCGACCATTTCCTCTTCGATTTTACCGGCTACGCCTATGCCGGACTGGTGGGCATCGAAATCGATCCGGCCATCCCGGGGCTGGATACCACCGGATTCGACAGCATGGAGCTTTCCATCACCATCCCGGATCTGCTCAACTGGGACGTGGTGGAGGTCTTCGCCCAGAGCGAACTGACCCAGGCCCAGCGCGAACAGCACCTGGCCCAGGACCATGTCCTGATCGTCCACCCGGATTTCGACGACCTTTTCAATTTCCGCGAGCTGGATTTCGCCTCCATCATCCAGGCCATCCGTGAAGGGGTGGAGTTCATCCAAAGCGCCCTGGAAAGCACCTCCTTTTACGAGGCCAACATCCCCATCATCAACCAGAGGGTCAGCGACGCCTTCGACTTTATCGGAGACCTGCTCGACAAGATCGAACTGGCCGCCGAGGATCCAGCCGCGGTGATCCAGGAAGTCGAAGCCCTCATCGAGGATGCCCTGGGCATCAGCGACACGAGCACCTTCGGACTGGAGCTGGACGATGCCGGGGGCCGCACCACCCTGAAGATCCACCTGGAATGGGACAAGGTCCTTTCGGACATCATCGGTGACGACTACACCGATCTGAGCTTCGCGTTGAACCTGGGCGACGTGCTGAGCCTGTTTACCGGCGGCGATTTCGGGTCGAGCTGGGACTGGGTCAATGAGCTGGTCTCGGCCGGTGCCCATCTGCAATGGGATGCCCGGGTGGAGATGGTCCTCGATTTCGGCATCGATTTTACCGACATCCTCAGCGGCGATCTCGACTTTTTCCTCTACGACTACGACGAGGGGACCGGCGACGGAACCCGTATCCAGATCGGCCTGTACATCAACGGCACCGATCTGGAGCTGATGTTCAACCCCTTCGGCATCGGGGTGGTGGGCGGCTCGGCCCAATTGGGCAGCCTGACTTACAGCGGCGGCAGCTCGATCGATTACTGGACCGAAGGGGCGACGGTCAGCGACGTCGATTACGCCACTTTCACCCTGGGGATCGAAGGCCAGAATCCGGGAGACGACGACGGGCGCTTCTACTTTGTCGACGAGACCCTCTCCGAAAACTGGTTCTACGAGCTGGCCGGCGGCTTCGACATCTATTTGCCCATCGAGATCCCCGGATTCTGGGGCCTGGAACCGGTCCATATCTACACCAACAACCAGGATTACGGGGACACGGTCCTGCTCGAAGCCCTGGACCGGCTCTTCGGCGGGGCCGGCAGCGGCGAGGCCGATGCGGTCATCGTGGATCTGCCGACCTTTACTGCCCCGGACTTCGGCCTGCTGAACATCCTCAACGATCCGACCTATATCCTGGACGGGATCGACTGGGCCCTGGGCACCGTGGGCGATGCCCTGGGCTCCAGCTTCGCCCAGGACATCCCCCTGATCGGGGACAAGCTTTACAAGGCCGCCACCTTTCTCACCGATATCCGCACCGGGTTTCTGGCCGACCTGCGCGAGAAGCTCAACGGTCCGGGCAAGGCCATCGAGTTCATCCGCGATTCCATGTGGGATGTGTTCGGCCCGGACGAGCTGAACATCCTTACCGATCGCGACGACAACGGCCGTATCGAAGCGGCCGACATCGGCGTGGGCTGGTACGATGCGGACGGCAACCGCATCAAGGACTGGATTGAAGGCGAACGGGTGCCCATGGCCGGGTACATCTATGATGCCGACGGCAACTACGTGGCTGACTCGGGCACTCCCAATACCGGAGCCGGCCAGTGGCAGTTGGCCGAGGACGCCGATGCCATCCAGTTCGAGGTCCCCCTGGGCGGGGTGGCCTTCGGCACCGGGATCGACATTCCGCTGGACATCGACGTGCCCGCCTTCGCCCTCAACGTGGACGGCGGCTTTGCCGTGGAGCTGACCTGGAGCTTCGATCTGGCCTTCGGCCTGAGCGTCGAGGACGGCTTCTACCTGGGCACCAACGATCTGAGCGCTCCGGCCGATCCAGAACTCGAGGTGGAAATCGGCGCCTTTCTCGACGGCGAGCCGCTCAACAACGCCACGGTGACCCCTTTCTACGCCGAAGGCAAGCTGCTCTTTTTCGTCATCAGCGTGGAGGACGTCGACCGCGACGAGGGAGAGCCCGGGTTCCAGCCCTCGGGGGTCTTCGGTTTCCTCGATCTGGATATTCTCGGCGATGCGGAGACCGGCCGGGTGACCCTCAACCACCTGATCACCGCGGCCGTCGACGACCTTTTCGACATCGATTTCGGGGTCGAGGCGACCCTCAACACCACCATCGTCCTGGATATCGGCGATGTGGGGCTGCCGCGGCTCGAAGCCGATTTCATCGCCACCTGGTCCTGGAGCCTGGACGGCGGATCTGGCGAGCCGGAGTTCGGCCTCTACAACCTGCGCATCGACATCGGCACCTTTGTCACCGACGTGCTCAAGCCGATCACGGACAACATCAGCGATGTCCTGGATCCGTTCCGGCCCATCGTGGAGGTCTTTACCACCGAGGTCTCCGGGCTGGACGTGATCTGCGATCCGCCCACCCTGCTCGGGCTGGTCAACCTGATCCTGCGCACCCTGGGCTACAGCGAGATCCCGGTGGAGTTCTTCAACGCCGTGCGCACCATGATCGACGTGGTCGACCAGGTGGACGCCATGATCGGCCGGGAAGGCGAGATCTTCCTGGGCGACATCATGGGCCTGGGCACGGATAATGTCAGCGCCCGCCAGGACAGCGCCGATCTGCCAGGATGGCTCAGCGACTTTATGGACGAGCTGAACACGGGCAGCATGGGGATGACCGCCTCTTCGGGCAACAGCTTCTCCAGCGGCGGGTCTTCCACCGAGCGCAGCGGGTTCGAGATCCTCGACTACCTGCTGGACATCAGCAACTGGATGAAGCTGATCACCGGCGGTGACGCCATCCTGTTTACCTACGAGTTGCCGCTGTTCGAGTACACCCTCAACTTCAAGCAGGACATCGCCACCATCACAGCCGGGCCGGCGGTGATCAAGGTTTCGGCGGTGGGCAACTTCGAATTCACCGCCGATCTGGGCTTCGGCTACGACACCTACGGGATCCGCAAGGCCATCGACACGGGCAACTACTGGTACGTCTTCGACGGGTTCTACGTGGCCGACTGGGGCATCACCAGCGGCAAGGAGAAGCCCGAGTTCACCGTGGGCCTGGAGATCGGCCTGGAGGCGACCCTTTGGCTGCTGCTGGTGGAAGCCGGCCTGGGCGGGGTGGTGGGCTTCGAGATGGGCCTCGATCTGGCCGATATTCCACCCGACGACGGGCGCATCCATCCCACCGAGTTCGCCGAGATGTGGCGTTACACGGGCAACGACGCCCCGGGCGGCCTGCTCAACCTGATCAACCTGGACGGCCGGGTCTATTTCGAGGCTTACGTCTTCGTGGATGTGGGCATCTCCATCCCCTTTATCGGCAAGATCATGAAGCGGGTGGTGGACTGGACCATCTTCGACATCACCCTGGCCGAATGGGAGTATCGGGCCCCCACGGTGGAGCCGGTGCTGGCCCATGCCGAAGGCGACACCCTGGTGATCCATTCCGGCAAGCTCGCCGGTGACCGCGAGTACCTCAACTACGAGGACGGCGGCGAAAACTTCACCATCAGCGGCAATTCCGGTTCCATCACGGTGGCCTTCGACGATTGGTCCCAGGTCTACACCGGGTCCTTTACCAAGGTCGTCGCCGACGGCGGCAAGGGCGACGACAAGCTGGACGCCTCAGGCCTGAGCGGAGTGGCGGTGGAGTTCGACGGCGGCGAGGGCAAGGACACCCTGACCGCCGGCAGCGGCGCGGCCGCCACCCTGATCGGCGGTGACGACAACGACACCCTCAACGCGGCCAACGCCACCGGCGCCGTCTATATCGACGGCGGTGCGGGCGACGACCGGATCACCGGCGGCACCAGCGGGGCCGTCAACACCTTGATCGGCGGGGACGGTGACGACCGCATGACCGGCGGCGACGGGGCCGACCTGTTCACCGGCGGTCCCGGCCTCGATTCCCTGTCCGGCATGGGCGGTAACGATACCTACTATTTCGAGAACGGATTCGGCAGCGACAGCTTCCGCGACACCCAGGGCGATACGATCATCGACCTGAGTTCGATCACCGATCCGCTGACGGTGACCATCTCCAGCAGTGCCATCACCATCCTGACCCCCAATGAAGAACTGCGCCTGGGGCAGGCCAAGGTTACCCAACTGATCCTGGGCACCGGCAGCGACACCCTGCTGATCTCCGATCCGCCCGAAGGGACCCTGGAGATCGTCGATTCGGGCGGTCCGAGCACCACCACCTTCACCTTTGGCCGCAATACCTCCAACAAGGCGGACGGGATCATCTCCTTTGTCGATGCGGACGAGGATCTGGACCAGGTGATCCTGGCCAACAGCGCCGGCATCGAGATGAATTCCGCCGTGGACGGCCTGGATGCCAGCCAGGACGACATCATCGTCATCAACGACCACCAGATCCGCAGCGGCCGTTACAGCAGTGGCACCATCGTCAACAGCCGGGATGTGTTCCAGTTCACCGACGGCGTGGAGCAGTTCACCCTGGCCGGCGAGTATTCGCTGATGGAAGACGACGCCGAGGCGGTCTTCTACCCGATGAACCTGACCATCAGCTCCACCACCGGCACGGCCGACCTGGGCGAAGCGAGCATCCACATAACGGCCAAGAACCTGAGCATCCGGCCGGCAACGGATGGCGGCAGCATGCACCTGGCGGCCCACGACATCGTCATCGCGGTGGTGGAAGACTGTGTCCTGGACACCTCGGTGCACGCCACCGGGAAATTTTACATCGAGGCGGACAGCATCGGCGCGGTTCTATCCTCGGCCTCGCCCCTGGTGCGCGAGAGCGCCGACAGCCTGGGCACTATCGAACACGACATCGACGCCCACGACATGGACTGGAACATCCGGGTCAGCTCGCTTACGGTCAATGCCCGGATCAATGCCATCAACGACGGCAACATCATCGTGCTGGTCAACACGGCCACGCCGGCCGACCAGCGGTCCATCACCCTGAATGCGGATGTCACCTCCGGGTCCGCGGATAACGACGACCGGCTGGGCGGTGGGACCATGCGTTTCGTGGCCCAGGGTGATATCCACCTGGACAACGGGATGCGCTTCGAAGGGGCCGGCGCCCACCTGGTCCTGGCCGGCGACAACATCTTCAACGATCACTACGCCTCGTCCAACCGGATCGAAACCACGGTGGGCGGGATCACCGTGCTCACCCGTAACGAGGGCAACCCGGCCGAGGGCACCGAAATCGTGATCGAGGAGACCGACAGCCTGGTGGTTTACGGTCTGACCGACCTGCTCGATCCGCCCGGCGCCGATCCGGTGGGCCTTTCCAGCGCCTACGGCATCATCAGCGTGACCTGCGAGGGGATGGTCGCCACCCAGGAATCCGAGATCGCCCGGCTCACCCTGGATTCGGGCAGCATCATCACCCGCACGGCGGGACGGGATATCACCCTGACGGCCGACGACTTCCAGTTCTGGACATCCGCTCCTGGAAGGGATGCCGATCCGGAGCGTGAAGTGGGCGGGGTGATCGGAACCGGCCAGCTGACGATCCTTACCTCCCACGCCACCCGGATGCTCATCGGCACCTCGGCCGAGCACCCGCTGGGCAACGACTGGACTTACATCCGAGACGAATATCCCGCCTTCCTCAACTATCCGGACCATGTGGGCGGCACCTTCGTGGGCGAAGAAGGCGAGGAGACCTACGCCGACGACGGGACCCTCTTCATCGATACGGCCCACTTTTCCACCACCGATCTGTCCGCCCTGGCCGACGGCTTCACCCTGATCACCTTCGGTTCGGGATACGACCTGGAGCGCATCGTCTTCGGCGACGCCTACGACCAGGAGACGATCAAGAAGGACGGTTCGGCGCGCGAGCGCGATTCGTCCTTCCGCGATGATGTGGTCTTCAACGCCGAGCGGATCTACATCGAAGGCGAGGTCGAGGCCCAGAGCTGGCCCCTGGTCCACGTGGAGATGAACACCGAACGGCTCCACGTCAAATCCAAGAACATCAACAACCCGCTGGGCGGCACGGATTCGGGGATCACCGGCGATTATCTCGACCTGATCGGGGTCCAGGACCGGATCATCTGCGACGGCTGGATCGTGACCAACTACGGGGATATCTGGATCGACGTTCCGGGCGACGGGGAGGTGTACGTCTCGCCGATGATGGAAGATGCCGTCGACCAGAGCAAGCTTCGGAACAACTTCATCCAGGGCGTGGCCGGAATCCTCAGGACCAACAAGCCCGGCGGGGTGATCCACATCGAGACCGCAGAGTCGGTGGTTCTCGAAGGGCGCACCTACGTCAACGGCGACGGGGCCCGCATCGAGATCTTCCCCGGCAGTTTCTTCGAGCTGGTCCAGATCGCCGGCGGGATGTACGCCCCGGGCCAGGACAGCCTGATCCACATCGAGGCCCCCGAAGCCGTCTACATCAACGGCGAGATCCTGGCCGGGGCCGAATGGATCGGCGGGGTCAAGACCAAGGTGGCCGACGGGGCCGACGTCATCGTCCACACCCCGCACGAGCTGCGGATCTACGGGGCCATTACCTCCACCGACGTCATGGATCTGGTCGGCCTCATCGATCAGGACTACAACGACCGCGATGCGGTGAGCGCCAGCATCCATCTGACCGGCCAGCTCACCTCTCTGGCCGACAACAGCCTCCTGCGCCTGGAAGGCCCCCAGGACATCCTCATCGAAGGCAGTATTTTCGTACGCGGGGAAAATTCGGGCCTCTACATCGAGTCCTACGATCAGCGGGTCAAATTCGCCACCTCCTTCGTGGAGGTCGAAGACGGGATCGATGTCATCGCCGGGGGCGAGAACATCGACCTCGACCTGCTCGACCAGAACGGCGATCCGCTGCGCAGCAGCGTGCTGGTGGAAGCCACGGCGGTGATCACCTCCTTCCAGAACGGCAGCGACATCCACATCACCGGGGCCTATGACGTGGATATCTTCGGGTCCATCGTAGCCGGCGGGGCCATCGGACCCACCGGCGTGATCTGGTCCGGGACCGATTCCCGGGCCGTGATCACGGCCGGCCAGCAGCTCTATCTCGACTCCGGGGTCCTGGCCAGCGATACGGTGATGCTCATCGGCGGGGCTGCGGGCAGCGACGACATGACCATCGGCACCCAGACCGACGGGTCTTACGCCTACACCGCTCCTGGTGAGCCCGCCAACACCGGTCTGGGCGAGGGTGTGAGCCAGGCCGTGATCCTGGAATTTACCGATGCCATGGGCAATTCGGGCTCGGTGACCATCAGCGTCGACAACAGCCTGACCCTCTACGAGATCATCGGGCTGCTCAACGCCGAATTCGAAACCCAGGGCCTGGCCCTGGCGGCGGTTGAAGATCTGTCCGAGACGGTAGACCCGGGTCTGGGCATCAGTGTGGTGCGGCCCAGCGGCCGGATCAGCCTCAAGAGTTCCACCGGTTTCACGGTCCTGGACAGCTCCACCCACCCCGAACTGCTCGGTTTCACCGATCTTGCCGGAGATGCGGCCGCCGTCCAGGAACAGCGCCGCCTGAGCGTGGTCATCGACACGGCCGGCGGCCTGACCTCGGCCGGGCGCACCTCGGACGGCAGCCCCGGCCTGGCCTACATCTACGGCGAGTCGGGCATCGAGATGATGGGCCATATCTATTCAGGGGCCAACAAGACCCTGCTCTGGGACGCCTCCGGCAACCTGATCAAGGAGATGATCGACTGGGATACCAGCGTGGGCGGGGATGTGACCATCGAGTCGCCCGGCCAGGTCTTCATCGGCGGCTGGACCCTGAACATGGACACTGAGGTGGTGCTCACCGGTGATCTCGAACTGCGCTTCACCGATTCGCCGGGGGGCACGTCCCTGGGCGCCACGGTGGTGGTCTCGGCCGCCGACACGGCGGACAACCACTACCTGAGCGATCTGATCGAGGATATCCAAAACGCCCTGGACCACGAATTCGGCGGCACGATCAACGTCATGGCCGAAGAAAACCGGGTCGTCTTTTACAGCGACGATCCCTTCACCCTCTCCTCGGCCTCGGTGAACCTGAACCTGATCGGGTTCGGCAGCGGCAACAACCAGGCCTCGGAGATGGTGGCCGACGCCGAATACACGGCCGCGACCGCCTACAGCCCGCCCGTCGGAGCGGAAAGCGTCACCCTGGTGGTCAAAAAGAGCAACGGCGACGCCTGGGGCCAGGTTTCGTTGAATATCCCGGCCGCAACGGCTCTCCAGGACCTGGTGGACCTGCTCAACGACGCCCTGGACGATACGGTCCTCAACGATTTCTGGGTCATGTCCGACGACACGGGGCATCTGGTCTTTACCAACGCCTACGACTTCCGGCTCGATGCGGCCTCGGACAACGTCGCCGTTCTGGGTCTGACCGGCGTGGCCGCCAGCACCCAGGTCTCCGGCCGTGATCCATCCACCTACGAGGCCCGGGCCATCAACTCGCTTTACGGCGATGTGCTCGATACGGGCGGCTACATTGCGGCCAAGAACGAGATCCGGCTGCAAAACGTGGCCAGTACCGCCCATCCGTATGTGGGCACCGAGATCGGGGTGCGCATCGAGGGCTCCAGCGAGATCACGACCCACAACGACGAGAGCGCCATCCGCATCGACAGCAGGTACGACGCCGAAATCGAAGGCCACCTGATCGCCGGCGGCGAGGTGGAAAACATCCGCGACGCGGAAACCGGTGGCTACATCGGCTCGGTCTATCACGACTTCGGCACCGAGGCGGAACAGACCGAAATCGTCATCAGCGCCGAGCACCAGGTGCGCATCGGCACCCTGATCAAGGCCGGGGGGCTGATCCAGCTCACCGGCGGGGACGATCCCTTCCAGGGCGATCCGGACGACGTTTTCAACTTCACCGATGCCAGCGTCCTGATTTACGGATCGGCCCTGCTGGAAACCTGGGGCGAGAACAGCCGCATCATCCTCGACGGGCCGGACGAGATCAAAGTGATGACCGCCACCCACTTCGAGGAGATCGAACCGGATACCTGGGTCAAGGGGGATCTGGGCCGCATCGTGGCCGAGGGCCAGTTCATGCTCTCGGGCTACCTGCCTTCGCAGGTGACCCTGCACATGTGGAAGCGCATCGACGCCTATACCGCCCCGGATGCCTACACACCGCCGGGATCGGATCAATCGGTCACCCTGGTCTTCAACGACATCAACGGTGATTTGTGGGGCCAGATCACCTTTACCGTCACCGCCGGCCTGCCCTTTGACCAGGAAGGCGTGACGGACCTGATCGAGTCGATCAACGCCCAGCTCAATCTTTCGTCCGACCTGGCCGATTTCTATGTGGCCCCCACCGATGGCGGCCGGTTGATGATCGGCTGCGCTTACGCCTTTGAAATCGACGAGACCTCCAGCAACGTCGACGTGCTGGGGATGACTGATGTGGATACGGCGCTCGCACCGGTCGCATCGGTAGAAACCGAGGTCGAGGAAGACGTGGTCATCCCCTCGATCTTCTTCGGCGAAAGCGGGGACGCCGGCCTCCTTCTGTTTATAAAGACCATCTTCAACGGCAGCGACCACTTCATGGACATCGAGGTGGGCCAGGAGGGCCGCTACCTGATGCTCACCGGCTACGGCTATGATTTTTCCATCCTGGCCGACCAGTCCGAGAATATCGACCTGCTGGGGCTGGCCCCGATGCTGCACTCGGTGGTCTATTACCCTGAAGCCGAAGTCACCGCGGATCTGGTTCTGCCCCTGACCGGGCAGCTGATCAGCGACGTGACCCTGGCCATGGAAATGGACGATCTGATGGGCGGAACGGTCAGCGGTACGGTGACCGTCACCGCGGCCGCCACGGCGGACAACACCAGCCGTGAGGACCTGATCGCCGACATCAACGCGGCCCTGGACGCCACGGCCTTTGCACCCATCGATGCGGCCCTGGTGGACGGCAAGCTCGTTTTGAGCAGTCTGGGGTATGAATTTGTCGTCCTCGACGCATCCGAGCACCTCAACCTGCTCGGGTTCCGCGGCGACCGGGAGACGGTGGAGTACCGGGAACTTTCCGAACTCACCGCCAGCGGTGCCCTGCCCACCACCGGGCAGATGGTGCGCGATGTGATCCTGGTCATCCGCATCGACGAGACCGACCTGGACGATGTCCTCTACGGGGCGGTGACCCTCAGCGCGGCGAGTACCGCCGCCAATGTCGGCTTGAGCGACCTAATCGAGGATCTCAATACGGCCTTGGCCGCCACGGCCATCCCCCGTTATGCCGGCCTTGATTTCGGCGATTACATTACCGCCGAGGAGCGCGAAGGTGCCCTGGTGCTGGTGGGGACCCATGATTTCAAGGTCAAGAGCGCTTCGCGCCACCTCGCCCTGCTCGGGATGGCCGCAGGGATCGACCTGACGGCGGACTACGTCCTTTTCAACGCCTATATTAATGGTGCGCCCGGGGTGGCGGTGCCCGTGCTGCCCGGTCCGGTGACCCTGGATCTCGAGATCCAGCGGCCCGGGGAGATCGTTGCCGGTTCCGCCCTCATCCCGGTGGACGGTGCCAACGCCAACCTGCTGGACCTGGCCGCGGACATCAACGCCGCCTTGATGATCGCCGGTTTTGCCGATCTCCGGGTGGACGTGGACGGCACCCGGCTGATCTTCCAAAGCCTCTATGATTTTGAACTGCTGGGTACCTCGGTCAACCTCGGCTACCTGGGTGCTGCGGCGGTTTCTTCCACCCGGGCCCCGGCCCAGTTCGAGGTCGCAGGGGCCAACGCCATCCCCACCACCGGGGTCCTGGCCGAGGATCTGGTCCTGGAAGTCGAGGCCACCGACAGCGACGATCTGACCACCAACACATCCATCAGCTTGTCGCGTCAAGAGACCCTGGACAACCTCGGCATCGAAGATCTGATCGCCGATCTGAACGCCCTGTTCGAAGCCGCCGGCCTGGACATCACCGTTTTTGAAGATGCCGGCACTCTGGTTTTTGCCAGTGAGACCCTGGACATCACCATCGGCGAGGATTCGCAAAACGCGGATCTGCTCGGGCTGCTGGACGCGGCTGCGGGGACGCCCGAGGTTTCGAGCCGTGATCCGTCGCTGTTCGAGCTGGTGGCCGAGGACGATCTGGCCGCTACGGGGATCCTGCCGGACAACATCGCCTTTCACGTGGTGATGTCCACCGTCGATCCCAACGACGATCCGGCCCATTCCAGCCCGGACCTGGATCTGCCCGCGGCCGGCTCCCGGGAGCGTAGCGACACGGTGGAAGGCACGGTGGTGATCTACCGCGACGACACCCTGGACAACACCAGCCTGGCCGACCTGATCGACGACATCAACGACGCCCTGGTCCGCGGCGGCTTCCGCGACATCGAAGCTTCCCTGAACGGGTCCAATCAGGTCGTGCTGGCCAGCGCCCACGTCTTTGAAATCGACGGCGAGCAGGCCCTGATCACGGCCGAGGAAGCCCTGCCTGCCGACGGGGTCCTGCCGGATACCGGCACTGCCGGCGGGGCGGTGACCCTCCAGCTCAGCGTTCAAACCCCGGGCGGTCCCACCCTGGCCGCGGTGCACATCGCGCCCGACGCGCTCAACACCTCCATCGACGAGCTCTACGCAGATGTATGCCAGGCCTTTGCCGACGCCCTGCCCGACGATCTGGTCTACGTGCGCCTGGACCGGGATACCCTGGCTTTCTACAGCCGCTACGATTTTTCGATCCTGGCCACTTCGGTCAACGCCGGCTCTCTGGGACTGGACACGGTGGAAGGTGGGGACGCGGTTGCCGGCACCCGCCAGGAGCCGGCCTTTAACGGCTATCTGATCGGCTTTAGCGCAGTTGATGATGGCGCGGTCCTGGCCCAGCGCGATCCGGAAACCTACCGCGTGACGGCCAACGACAGCATGGTCAACGGCGTGCTGGCCGATGATATCGTGCTGGATGTGACCATTGGCAGCGGCCTCTACTCGGGGGCCAGCGCCCAGATTACCGTGCCCGCTTCGGCCACCGACGGTACGGACTCGGGCACCACCGCCAACACGGGCATCGCCGATCTGGTGGCCGACATCAACGCGGCTCTGGAGGCGGTGGAAATCCCCGGCCATCCCGGGGTTTATTTCAGCACGGTGATCGGGGTCCGCGACGAACGCGGGGTCCTGATCCTTTTCAGCGACGAAAGTTTTACCCTGGACAGCCAGCCGGCCGACCACCTCGACCAGTTGGGATTTACCACCGGCGCCTTCACCTCGGCCCTTTCCGAACCCGATTTCGAGGTCCAGGCCGAAGACGCCCTGGTGTCCAGTGGAATCCTGGCGGCCGACATCACCCTGGTCATCGCCATCGATGACGGGGCCGGCGGCACCCTGGAGACCACCGTGACCGTCTCCTGGAGCGACACGGCCACCAACACCGGCGTGGAGGACTTGCTCGTCGACCTTGAAAACGCCCTGACCGCCGCCTCGGTGTACGACGGTGCCCAAGACACCGGGTCCTATGCCAGCCAGTACATCACCGTCGGCTCGCGTTCGGGAGTGCTGGTGCTGGCCGGGGCGAGCGCGTTTACCATCAGCGGGCTGAATTCGAGCGACGCCGATCAGCTCGGGCTTGCCACCGTGGCCTCGGGCGTCGACGTCACGGCGGTCCAGCCGGCGGCGGGGCATCAGCTTTTCCCCTACGATTCGGTCCTGGAGGAGCGCATCGGCCTGCCAGCGTCTTACGGGCTGACCGATCAGGTGCGACTCGATCTGCGGGTCTATGACTACACCTCCGAGGACGTGGGCATCTCCATCAGCCCGGTGAGCGATTACACGGTCTACGTCCCGGCGGCCCTGGCCGCGGACAACACCTGCCTGGCCGATCTCATCGACGACCTCAACTTGGCCATGGGTGCGGTCACCGCCGACGTCTGGGCCGTGGAAGAAGACGGGTTCATCGTCCTGGAGAGTGCCTATCCCTTCGATCTCGAGTACAAGTCGGAAAACGAGACGCTGCTCGGGTTCGGCGAGCTTTCCTACGAAAGCGACATCGAGGCAAACCGCTCCTCCAACGACGGGGTCCTGCCTGAGGATGTGACCTTCGTACTGTGGATCAATCTCGGAGATCAGAAGATCGTGGGCCAGGTGACGCTGACCGCCGCAACCACCGCGGGCAACGACACCGAGAACATGATCATGGATCTGGTGCTCGACCTGCAGACCGCGGTCAACGCCGCCACCTATGTCAACCTGGACGGCGACCTTTATGGCAACGGACTGCTTGACGGCCAGCCCCACGACGAGAACTTCGCCGACGATCCGGTGAGCGTGGGCGGTGTGGCCGACCCCATCGTCAAGATCAAGCTAAAGAACGGCAAGATCCTCTTTGCCAGCCAGTACGAGATCCGCCTCTACGGCAGCTTCGCGGATCCGGCCAACCCGGGCGGCCTTCTGGAGAGCGTCAACGTCGAGCTGCTTGGACTGGATACGGTGGCCGGCGGGACCGAGGCCGCATCCTCGCGGCCGTACAACATCATCGCCTCCGGAGCCGGGTCCGAAGTGATCTTCGGCTCGGCCGAAAATCCGGCAGCAAGGATCTACATCGCCGGATCGGTACTTTCCGACCACCAGATCAGCCTGGTGGAAGGGCCGGACACCGACCTGGATCTCGACTGGTCAGCCCTGCTGGAAACCATCGACGGTCCCATCGTGCTGGATCTGGGTGAAAACGGGTTCCTCAAGGGCGATCTGATCGCCGGCGGGCCTGAAGGCGACGTCATTCTCACGGCTGCCGACACCCTCACCCTCAACGGGCATATCCTGGCCGATCGCGATGTGGACATCGAAGCCGGTTTTATCACCGCCGGTACCCCGGCCGAGCAGAGCGTTATTATCGCGCCTACCGCCTGGATCCGCACCAATCCGCTTTCACCGACCGAAGGCGACGTGAGCATCGACGGTTACAACGATATCGTCGTGGACGGGGCCATCGGCTCGCTGCAGGACGATGATCCGCGCATGACCGGGGATGTGCTGATCGCCTCGGCACAGGGCGGCATCGAAATCACCGAGCGCTCCGGCTGGATCGAAACCGACGGCCGGATCGTGCTGGAGGCCGAGGATATCGCAGTTTACGGCGTGCTCAAGAACGGCAGCGCCAGCGCACCGGCCCCGGCAGGCGATATGGTCGCGGAAAACTACGAGATCGTCATCGCCCCGGCCGGCGACCTGCAGATCACCGGCGACGTGGACGCCCTGGGCTCGATTCTCATCGTGGCACCCAATGCCTTCACCCTGGCCGGGTCCCTGGAAGCCGGCGGTCTGGAGACCTTCCACTTCATCACCGAGACGCGCACCTTTGTGGACGGCGGCGACGAGCGGGTGCACATCGAGGCGCCGCAGATCACCATCGACGGCGGCACCGGAACAGAAGGCGCCGACGGCACGGACGAGGACACCAGCCCGGACCTGGCCGAAGGCGAGACCTATCCACTGGGTGCCCAGATCGTGGCTTCCGGGTTGATCCAGCTGGTGACCCCGGGCACTGTCGAGGTGCAAAACGCCAGCGAGATCATCGTACGCCATGCGGGAAGCCTGATTTGCGTGGAGGCCGAATCGGTGGAGATCCTCGGCAGCCTCTACGCCGGCGGCCAACCGGGCCGGGTGCTGATGGGTGAAGATCCGGGTATCGACTGGGAAACCTCGCCGGCCGCGGATGCCGCCATCGAGATCGCGGCAAGCGAGATAGTCCGCTTCGGCGGCGAGGACGTCAACGGCGCCACCGATCTGGATCTGCTTCTCGGTCTGGCCGATACGGCAGGTGAAACCATTGTCAGGGGCGGATCGGCCCAGGCCACCGGACCCATCACCGTCCTGGTGAGCGGCGGGCTGGCACCGTTCTTCGAAATCAACGCATCGAGCTTTATCAAGACCGATGCCGCGCCCATCGACATGCCCACCGGCGGTGCATCGGGTCACATCACGGTCACCACCGAGCGGGGCATCACCATCGAGGGGGTGATCCAGGCCATCGATCCAGATGCCGATGTGACCCTCGATTCAGGCGCCGGGCTGCTCGAAGTCAGCGGCTACGTGGAAGCGGGCCGCGCCCTGACGCTTACCGGTGCCGACACCCTGTCCGGCGAAGCGGTGAGCGTGGTGGTGGACAAGCTCTTTTACGAAACCCTGAGCGCCGCCTTTTCCACCCTGTACGGGGCCACCGCCGGTACGGCCGAGTTCACCATCGATCTTTTCGGCCAGCCCATCGATGCCTCTGGGTTCCTGCTGGAGCAGGATAACCTGGGCAACGTCCTGGTGGACGGCGACGGGAACCCGTTCCAGGTCATCGGCGCCAACGGCTACCCGGTGCTGGGTGAAGGGGCGGTCTACGTCACCTATGACGAAAGCGACAATCCGGTTCTGGTGGACAAGGAAGGCTATGCCCTGGTGGAGGAGGCCGGACGCTATTTCCGGGTGGACGAAATCGGGCAACTGCTCGACGAGAACGGGATGGTGGTCAACGCCGACGGTATTCTGCTGGGCGTGGGCGGGGTCCTGGTCAACGCGTTCGGCTATCTTATCGACGCTTACGGCAACTTCGTCAATTCCGGCGGCGATCCCATCGACGCCTACGGCCGGCAGATCGACATCTACGGCAATCTTATCGCCGCCGACAACGTGACCCTCATCGACGCCGAAGGCTATCGCATCAACCAGGACGGTCTGCTGATCGACGGCAGCGCGGATCCGCTCAACGGCGTGGGCGCCATGCGAGGCACCGTTGACATCGGCGGCACCCTCTATCTCACCGATCGTTACCAAAATCTGGTCAGCGACGCCGGTGAACTGATCGTGGAAGAAGGCGGCCAATACGTCCTGATCAATTACCGCGGCGAGTTCGTTGACGCCTCGGGTGTGCCCCTGACCAGCCTGGAAGATCCGGTCGAGGCCCAAGGGGTGCCGGTCGCCGATCCGGGCACCATCGAGGACCCGGTTTACGGCGGTGAGCCGGTGGTCATCGGCAGCATCCAGCCCGGGCCCGGGTTCATGGCCACCAGCGGGCCGATCCTGGTCGGTCTGCCGGCACGTGAAAGCGGCGGGGTGCTCAACACCACCGGCCCCGAGGGCACCATCACCATCACCGGCGGCAAGCGGATCGAGATCTACGGGATGGTGGGCAAGGTGTATCTGGATGACGGCGACGCGCCGCTTGCCGCCGTGGATGTCATCCAAGTCGAGATCACCACGCCCGACGAAGTCTATTTCTGGGGCGACGCCCTGACCAACGCCCGGGATCTGATCGAGGTGCAGGGCCTCAATGTCTGGGCCATGGGCGAAAGCGTGATCATCACCCGCGATCCGTATTCCGTAACCCGTCTGGAAGCCACCGGCACGGGCGACGACGGCAACGTCTATGTCGCCCGCAGCCAGATCTACTACTTCCGTGCCCTGGTAGCGGCCCAGGGGATGGTGGAGCTGATCGGCGAGAACATCGGCGTCTACGGCACGGTCCAGGTCCAGGGCGAGTATCGGACCGAAGGCCTGCTCGATCCGTCTCTGGTGCGACTGGATGCCGAGTATGACGTGATGGTGCGCGGCGAGATCATCTCCAGGGGCGATGTGGAGGTCAGCGCCGGCACCGAAGGCGTCAGCGAGGGGAACATCGCGGTCTCGGCCGAGGGCAAGATCGCCGCGGGGTATACGGACAGCACCGAGGATAGCGCCGAGGCAGCCGGGGATATCGTGCTGACCGCCACAGGCGAGGTCATCCTCCAGGCTTACGAGGACACTCTTAACGACGACTTGCAGTTCGCCCCGGCCTACATCACCTACGAGCCGGTCTATGTGGATGTGGTTACCGGTTACCGCCGGGTGGAGGCCGGATTCGTTCTCCAGCCGGTGGTCCACTGGATCCCCACCATCACAACCGAGCAGACCGGTTTCGACGATGTGAAGGTGGGCAGCGAGTTCGGCAGTGTGGAGACCCGCCTGTTCCAGGACGGCTATTACAAGGTCGGTTTCGGGATGGTCGATCTGAATCCTGACTATGGCGCCAGTCCGGATCTGGCGGCCTACTGGCTCAAGACGGTAGGACCGATTGACTGCACGGCGGTCAACCGCGTCTGGACCGCCCTGAGCCCTGCCACCAGGTCCATGCTGTTGGGCTACACCTATCCCAACGAGCCGTCCACCGCCCTGAAGCAGGCTCTGATCGACGATTTCAACACCATCGTGGCCAGCGGGGTGTCGCTGTATGATGCGGCGGCCTTCGAGAGCGGCGTAACCCTGAGCGGCGAAGCCAATGCCCTCCTGGCCAAAGACGAGCTCAGCGGGGTGGAACTGGCCCGCTTGAACCGGGTCTTGATCCAGGATACGGTCTACGGGGTCGGGGAACTGGCCAAGGCGGACCAGTTCCGCGAGTATTTCATTCCGGGCGTGGATTACACGGTGGCCGATCTCGACTGGCCGGGGAAGGAAGACCCCTGGCAGCAAGCGATTTTCGTGGGATGGCTCAATGATGGATTGGGCCGTTGGGTCAACCCAGAGGACATGGACATAGAGGCCATAATAATTCGACAGCTTGTCGAGCAGGTGGTCAACTACAGAGTTCCGGTGGACCCGGATGTCCCTTATGTCCAGGCCGGTGGCATATCGCAAACAGTGATGGAGACGGCGGTCTCGGAGCTTTTCATCCAATCCATGCCGCAGCTTTTTGTCACCGAACAGATCGGCGGGATGAGCCAGATGGCGTTTGAGGAGGCGGTTGCGCAGGTTTCCGCACAATCCCAGTGGTACAATGAAAAGACCTTCATGGACGTCTCCAATATGATCCACGCCCAGGAAGGCGAATGGAAGGAATGGGACGACCTGACCGATACCGAACGCATCAACGCGATTCTCGATTTCCTCGGCTACGAGAAGCTGTTCGACATGCAGTTCATCTCGGCCTTCGAAAAGACGGTAACCGTCGGTGAGGAAGACGATCCCATCATCATCGCCACTCTTCCGTCCATTTATGATCTGGTGGACGGGTTGCAAAAAGCCGATGCCCTGGCCAGCGGGATGACCTTTGTCCAGAACGCCGGGATGCAGTTCAAGACGGCCGCCGACGGTGTCATCAGTCAGGCCGCCGCCGGGTCGGTGCTCACCGAGATCAGCGACGGGGTCTGGGCTTTCAGCGAAACGGATGCAGCCTCGCCGACCTTCGAGGGGCTGGTGATCGACAACCAGTTTGTCGCCGGTGTCTGGGTAAACGATGTCTTCCATGTCACCCAGGTCGCCATGGCCGACATCGCCAGCATCCTCGATATGGAAGTCTACACCTACACGGTGAC
This sequence comes from Desulfobacterales bacterium, assembly GCA_963668645.2. GTDB lineage: Bacteria > Desulfobacterota > Desulfobacteria > Desulfobacterales > UBA2174 > UBA2174. Next base: position 251,983 of record CAXXWC010000003.1, on the reverse strand, counting down.
CAAGCACTACTTCGACTTCTGGTTCTCCGAGTTCGTGCCCTTCGATCCGGCCGTCCACTGGAACCATGACCTTTACGACACCGAGGCCGAGGCGGCCCGGGCCCATTTCCTGCCGCCCACCGAGATGCTAAACGAGGCCTTTGCTGGCATCACCCCGGCGACCCTGCAGGCCGAGCTGGATACACTGGACCCCAACCAGACGGTTCCCGAAGATCTGTTCGTGGACGGGGAGCTGGCCATGTCGGCGGAATACGCCGCCGAGTTCGCCGAGATCGTTCGCAGCGATTACGCAATCGACGGGCAGTACATGACCCGCGAGGTGGCCCGGGCCGTCTACAACCTGATCCAAGACGCGATCGCCGCCATCGCCGACGATTTCTTCATCGCCGGGGTGGACTACGACTGGCGCCTGAGCAATCCGGACGAAAATCTTTACATCGCCAGCTTCTTCGAGCGCGAGGACACCATTCTGAGCAGCGACCTGGCCGGGGACCGGTGGGACAAGATCTACTCGGCCACCGAGGGCCTGGGCCGGATCAACCGCAACTATGAAGGTGTTCCCACCGCCACTTTCTGGGATCTGGATTTCAGCGACGCCCAGCGCGACGTGGTCTACTACGAGCTGGACGACGGCACCGACATCTTCCTGCGCGTCCCGGTGGAATGGTGGGAAAACTATGAGATGACCACCCTGGGCAACGACCGCAGTGATCCGGACGATAAGACCCTGCAGTACGTGGGCGATGTCAATACTTACGACGAGACGGTGGGCTACGCCCGCAACGTGGCCCAGCTCGAATACACCCAGGCCTGGTCCGGCCATCAGCTGGAAAGTGAACCGGCCGATCCTTCTCCGGGCGACTGGTGGCGTATGCTGGATTATGACCAGAGCCAAGCGCGTTACATCGTCACCTACCGGGAAGATCCTCACTCGGCCTGGACCGACGAGTACACCGCCTTTACCCAGTACAGCATCTTCGACGGCCGGGAGATCAGTCCGACCGAACCCTACGTGCAGCAGAACTTCTATATCGGACTGGTCCAGCTGATGTACGCCGTTGACAGCGGCGTCTCGATGCAGGCCCTGGAAGATCTGGCCCTGGCTTTGGGAACCGATACGCTCTACCTCAACGATATGCAGCTGGCAAACGACCTGGTTTACACCCTGACCGAAATCGACCGGTCGGTAAAGGTGGAGTGGATGCCGGCCGATTGGGACTTGGGCGATGCCGGGACCGTTCGCTATACGGGCAGCAACGGGAGCGGGGACTTCGGGGATGGGGTGCTCTGGTTCGAGGACGGAAGCGGCCAACTCTACCGGACCCTGTGGGGCGACTACAGCCGGGCCGGCGGGGCCGATCCGATGGAAAACGCCGTGGCGGTGGGAAGCTCCGGCGGTTACTCCGTGTTTACCGGCAACAACTGGAACTTCGGCTACGACGCGCTGGGCAACGCGGTTTTCGCCCAGGAGGACGTGGGCAACGGGAAGCTCAACGTGGCCCAGAACGGGGCCACGCTGGAGCTGGTGGCTTCCGACGGGACCCATTGGGTTTCCTACGTGGGCAAGCACCAGGAACTGTCGAACCATTACTATATCAAGAACAATACGCTTTATACCTGGGCCCAGGCCCAGGCCGCCTCGCCGGAGCATGCCCACCTGGTGGTCATCAACGACGAGGATGAGAACGAATTCATCGCCGACTGGATCGGCAGCAACAGCGTCTGGCTGGGTGGCTACGATGTCTGGGGCACGAGCCACGAGACATGGTACGCCTTCAAGTGGGTCACCGGCGAGACGGTCTACCGGACCGATGAGGAGGTCTACACCAACTTCGCCTCCGGCGAGCCCAACGACCTTAACGGCGAAGACCATCTGATGATGTGGCCCGGCGGCACCTGGAACGATCTGGACGGGTCCAGCCAGATCTACGCGGTGTGGGAAGTCGATCCCTACTGGATGGATCCGGAAGTCAACGGCGAGACCTACGAGGATTTCGTCTACAAGCTGAAGACGGCCTGGGAGCCGATCAGCGACATCCGCTCCGACCTGACCTACCGCATCTTCACCGAGGCCCACGACATCGTGGACAAGCGGCCGCGCTACGAGACGCTGACCAGTGAAGTGCCGGTGATCAAGTTCGAGCAGGTCACCAACTGGGAGTACGTGCCGGTGACCGAACAGCAGCTCGATTGGAGCGGCAGCGCGGTGACGCCGGACGGTCCCCTGGATCTGGGTATCTTCGATCTCGATACCCTGAGCGCCACGGGCAATATCACCATCACGGCCCACGGCCAGGTCACGGTCAAGGCTGGCATTGCGGCTTCCGGTGAAGAAAGCGCCGTTTACATCGAATCGCAAACCGCCGATGTCACCGTGGGCGAAGACATGCCCGTGGAGCCCACCATCGACGACATGATCACCGTTTCGGCCGTTAAATCCATCGAGATCATCGCGGCGGGCGACGTGACCATCGGCGAAACCGCCACCCTGACCACCACCGGCGACGCGGTCCCGGTGCCCGGTGAACTCGACATCGCGATCAGTACCGGTGAAGGTGCGGTGACGGTCGAAGGTGAAATCCTCGGCCGGCATACGATCGAGATCAGCGCCGCCACCGACGCCACGGTTACCGGGATCATCAGCGCCGCGGGCAGCACCATCGAAATCACCGCTGGCCAGGGAACAGCCGTGCAGGGGAGCGTCATCGTTCACCGCCAGGCCACCGGCGATGCCGTCGATCAACTGGATGAGAACAGCCAACGGCTCTCGCTGGGCGGCACCCTGGAAACCCTGGGCGAGGGCGGCCGGATCGAACTGCGGGCCGGCGATACGGCGGGCGACATCTCACTGTTCGACGCCGATGTCCGCACCGATACCCTGGTCCTGTCGGCCCCGGCCGGCATCATCGACCAGACCAGCGGCGAGGAACCGGCGCAAGAAACCGACCAGCCGACCGGCGGCGGCCTGCTGGTAGCCGAAGACACGCTGGTGGTCGAGTCCCTGAGCGGCATCACCCTGGAAAACGTCTGGGCCGCCAGCATCGAGGCTGAGGTGACCGGCAGCGGCGCCCTGCAAATCGACAACGTCGGCTTTGTCCTCGATGAGGAAGGGACGCCGGTATGGCCGGAAGTGGTGACTCTGACCGAAATCCGGACCGCCGCCGGGCCGATCACCATCGCGGTTATCACCGATAATTTGATCATCTCCGACGTGGCCTCCCTGTCCGGTGCCGACGAGGACGACATCACCATTGGCGCCCGCGGAGCCGGAACCGGCGGAGTGGTGGTGGAGATCGGCGAGATTTACGCTGCTGGCGACGCGGACGTTATCCTGACGGTGGAAGGCACCATCGTCGATCCGGGGACCACCATCGTCGCAGACCAAGCCACCGTGGAGGCTTTCGGCGACGTCGGCGCCCCGGATGCGCCGCTGAATACCGACGTGAACGCCCTGACCCTCGAGATCAGCGGCAACGGCAATCTCTACCTTTACAATTCAAGCGCCGATCTGACCCTCACGGCAGTCACCCTGGCCAATGGCAGCCTCGATATCACCTCCAACGGCGACCTGTACGCCCAGTCGATCGTGCTCAAGACCGACTGGAATACCACCGGTGAGACGCCTGAGGCCAACCAGATCATCCTGCGCACCGTCGAAGGCAGCGGCGGCACCATCACGGTGGGCGAGATCAGCGGGGGCACTTACGCCGCCGACGATGCCGAGGCCGCCGCACTGCGCCTGGCCCTGCTCAACGCTCAGTTGAGCCGGATCGACCTGGACGGCGATCCGGAAGCCGATCCGGTCGTCGCGCCGATTCCGCTGGCCGACATCCCGGCGGTCCTGCGCGATTCGCTCCTGGATGAAGAGGGCAACCCGATCCTCGACTACTCCGAAAATCCGCAGGGCGATCCGGTCATCGGGGTGCATCTTGAGATGGACGAGGCCGAGGACCTGGCGGCCATCATCGCCGGCGCCCTGGCAGCCATCGGTCCCGAAGACGATCCCTATCTGCTGGATGAAGCCGATTTCGTGACCATCGATCCGCTTTCGCCCATCAGCGGGCATGTGGCTTTCGTGCTCTACACGCAGCTGCTCGATCTGTTGGGCGTGAGCTACGAAGCCTCCTTTATGCCCGACGCCGATCCGGCCTGGAGTCAGAACCGCACTGAATATGTCTTTTCCGAGACCACCAGCCTGCTGGGGATGACCAAAGGGTTCACCTCCCAGAGCAAGGTGACCCTGGATGCCGACGGCGCCATCGTGGGTCCGGGCAGCGAATCCGTGGGCATCGTGGCCGGGGACGTGAACCTTGCGGCCGGCCAATCCATCACCGGACTGAAGATGGCGGTCAACAGCATGAGCGAAATCCTTTCCACCGGCGACGATACCATCGACGTCGCCGATGTGGACGGGATCGGCGAGCTGTCGCCCGGCGCCGAAGTGCTGAACGCCCAAGGTGGGGCGATCACGGTCAGCGCCCTCAACGGACTGATCCTCAACGACGCCCACAGCCGTGGATCGGAACAGGGGCTGACCTTCAAGTCCAGTACCGGTAGTATTTTCGTGCGCGAGACGGGCAGCAGCCTGATCTCAGAGGGCGGGTTGAACCTCGAAGCGGCCGGCAACCTCACCGTCACCGGGCATCTGGTGACCCCGGCAACGCTTTCCTTCGTCGCGGGGGGCAGCCTGTCCACCTTCGGCCAGCAGGTCCTGCTGGAGATCGGCGCCATCTCGATGGATGTGGGCAGCAGCGCCACCTTGAGCGGCCATGTCACCGGATTGAGCGGAATCCAGATCATCAGCGGCGGCAACGTCAACCTGGCGGACGATACCGTTCAGGTGGGCGAAGACGGGGAGCTGATCGAGGGCCGCAACGGGTTCAACGTCTATGTGCAGTCCGTGGCCGAGCAGCAGCAGGTCCTGCAGGCCCTGCAGGACAACCTGCGCCAGCAGGCCCAGCTCGCCATCGATCTGGCGGCCCTGGAACGGACGGTCGCCAGCCTCGAGATCGGCCAGCAAGACGTCCTGGCCATCCTGCAAGACCTTTACCTGGGCCAGGTCATCAACCTGCCCTACCAGGTCCAGGCCCAGCAGTTCAGACTGCAATACGAAAACCTGCAAGCGCTTCTCGACATCCAGGCACCCTTGCCGGATACCATCGAAGAGATGACCCTGGATATCGGTGACGGCCAGATCCTGGCCTACACCGACCTGGTAGCCCAGCGCCAATCGCTGCTGCAAAACATCGACACCCTCCAGTACCAGATCGAGCAAAACCTTCTGACGATCGTAAACATCGCAGGAGACAATGCCCAGTACCTTACCGAGCTGGATGTCGTCGAAGACAGTATCGCCGTTACCGGCACCTACCGGGAAGACCTGGGATCGCTGCTGGCCGGTGTGCAGTCTGAGATGCGCCTGCGGCAATACACGCCTCCCAGCGGTATCGGCCGGTTGGACGAGGTGCGCGATATCGGGTCCATTGCCCAAACGGTTGATCTGAAAACCCTGAGCAACGATCAGTTGGGCACCTTGTACCTGAACCTGACCGCCCTGGACGGCGATGTGGTCCAGACCCTGGATTCGCTCAATACCCAGAAAACGACGCTCCAACTGCAGATCGTCGAAAATCAGGGTGAACTGGCCACCGTCGAACAGACCCTCGGGGTCGTGAGTGACTACCTGGCGCTGAATGCGACCCTCGATCGGGTCAACTACCTCGACTGGGAGATCCTCGCCGGCATGGACGATATGGCCTATGCGGATCTGGATGCCCGCTTCTGCAGCCTGGCGGACTATGGCGATATTCTGACCCAGGCGATGAACGACTTCGTGGCCGATCTGACCACCGGTGAATTTGCCGAGACCACTTACGCCGGCCTGGAGAGCCAGTACAACGATCTGGGAACCGAGATCGGCCAGATCGATACGATCCTCGATATCGTCAACGGCCTGATCGAGCAGGCCCAGTCAGGTCAGGTCTACTACACCCAATTCGACCAGGATCTCAGATCGCTGGCCGAGTACAGTGAGTATCTGGCCAGCAAGGGGCTGTTGATCGATGCCCTGGGGACCGAGCTTACAGCCATCGTCGGCTATGCCCCTTACGGCGAGATTGAAAACGATATTACTCTGATCAACAGCCGGCTGGCAGCGCTGGACCAGCAGTTCGGCAACGTGGCGGTACGGTATATTGGCGATCAGCGGGATTATTACGACCAGGTGGATTACTGGCTGTTCAGGGTCGATTCTTTCCTCAGGGAACTCAATCAAAAATACATCCCCAGCTACATTACGGCCCCGAGGTTCTCCGAGACCAACGAGACCATCGAATTCAACACCCGGGAGGGATATTTCTACCTTCCCAACGACGGCAAAGAAGTGCCCTGGGATTACTATAACATCACCGACGGCCCATACGGCCCCGCCGGTTGGAGTCTGGCAGAGCTCAACGACAAAGACATCTGGGCACTGAGCTATTCGAGGATGCTGGAGCTGCGCGCCGACCTTCTCGAATCATGGGGCAAAGGAAACAAGAGCGGAGAATATTACCAGTCGAGTGGCGATCTGAGCTTCACCTACGGATGGCTCCGTGAGGCCGGGTACAGCGGTGAACTCAACCCCGATCTGCCCCAGGACTTCGACGGCTGTATGCAGGCCATCGACAAACTGGAGCCGGCCCTGGCTGCGGCCCAGGCCGATCGGGACGCCCTGATCGGTCATATCGACGCCACCTGGAGACGGCCCAACCGCTTTACCCCAAGCCTGCTCGATCAGCAGCAGACCGCCCTGCAGGACTACATCGACCCGCTGGTGGTCGAGAAAAACACCGTCGAAACGCAGATGGGGCAACTTGCCAATCTCCTGGGCCAGGGGCAGGGACTGGTCGGAAACGAACGGGAGGAACTCGCCAACCTCGCGAATCAGCTCCAAGCCCAGATGAACGATTTTATCGTCACCTATGATTACATCACCCAGGACATCCAGGCCATGCAGCAACTGGAACAGGACCTGGCCGCCGATCAGACCGACTATACGGCACAGCGAGATACCCTGATCAACGACAACGAAGGGCTGCAAAGCCAGATCGCACTCAAACAGACCGATCTTCAGGTTCTGGCCGATTACGAAGAACAGATGCAGTTCAACCTATACGTGATTGTTGCCCAGAAATGGGCCGAGCGTTTCGATCTGTACGGCGTCGATCTGAGTGCCCAGCAGACCGAGGCCGACATCCTGCTGCTGGCCCAGAGCCTGATAGTGGATCAGGGGGCCGAGCGGTTCAGCAACCTGGCCGATGTTTTTCGCGCCAACCTGGCCCAGAATCAGGCCCAAGCAACCCTTCTTTCAGGCCAACTCGACAGCCTGAAATCCGAGTACCTGGTCCTCGAACAGCAGCTTAAGACTGTACAACTTGCCGCGCCGCAGACCACTTCCATCATGATTCAGGCTTTGGGGCAGCAGACAACCGGCGGCGATCCGGAAACCGAAGGGGTGCTGGTGGCCCAGGATCCGTTCTCCGGGTTCCACCTCTACCAGAACACCGTCACCGGCCAACTCTATTATCGTGACGTAAAAGGATTGACCGGCGCCACGGACCCGGAAACCGGTGAACCGGTCTACGTCGAGGACAACACCGACGACGCCTTTTACACTTGGCAGGTCGCCCTGGAGCAAAACGGTGGGACCTGGTACTACCGTGACATCATGGGCACCCCGGACGATCAGGGCGACGATCGGCTCTACGCGGTCGATCTGTTCGGGGAGGTTCCCGCCGTCGTCTACCCCGGCGAGGTTTCCTTCTTCGTGCGCCAGTTGGCCGGCACCACCACCACCTGGCACGACGAAATCCGGCTGGACGAGGACGGCAAGGAGCAGACCATCAGGCGAGAGCTTACTCATGACCTGTTCGAGGTCAACGACTATCATTATCCGATCATCATCGCCAGCGCGGATCCCGAGGCACCCAATCCGCTGGATGCCGATTTCAGTTGGGACAACGTCGACGTCTATGTTCTCGATCCTGTCACCCTGACGGCGGTGGGGCTGGCGGATCTGCTGCTTCAGGAAGAGGGGATTGACTGGGATGAGGCCGTCATCGTCGGTCCGGGGGAAAGCCTGAGCGGGGACATCGAGCGTGAGGACGTCCTGGTCCAGTTCACCGAGTTCACCCCGACTTACACCCGGCTTTCAAACGGTGATTTCACCTTCGTCGACCCGGTGGCCGAATATACCGACAAGGAATACCAGCCCGAAGAGGCCTTGCCCACCCTGTACACCGAGCTGATTTACAACGGCCAGCTGGTCAAGCCGGTGGAGGCCGTGCAGGACGGATTCGTCAACCTCGAGGGCATCTCCCTGAGCGCTTCCGGGATCCTGAACATCATCGCCCCTGCCGGGATCAGCGGCCTGAATTTCGGCCAGGCCTTTACGGCCCGGGAAGTTCACATCCAGAGTGAAGCCGATCTGCACATCAGCGGCAGCCTGCTCGGTGTCGACCTGATCCAGATCGAGACCGCAGGCGACCTTTACCTGGATCAGGGCGCGCTGCTCAATGCCGACACGGTTGAACTGGTTTCCGTCGCCGGGTCGGTCTTCGGTGCCGAAGGCAGCCTGATCGCAGGTGATGCGCTGGTGGTCGATGTTTTCGGCGAGGTCGCGGTTTACGCCGATATGCAGCAATATGTCGTGGAGAACCAGGCGGGCAATATCTGGATCGACGACGGCGACTACGGCATCGACCAGAATGGCTGGGATTTCACTGCCGGCGTTGAGCGTCAAGATTGGCAATTCAGCGACAAGGTCGTGGATCTGACTTATGTGGTAGCCAACGGCGGGGCCGTGACGGTGGCCGGCGGCGGGACCCTGCGCGCCCAAGAGGTGGCGGGCAGCAACATTACCCTGACTGCCGGTGGCGCGGGCAGCATCGAAGTGGGCGCCCTTCAGGTCTGGGCCAGCAGTATCACGCTGGATGCCGCGCGCCAGATCCGGCCCATCGCCGGAGTGACCGCCTCGATCACCGGCGCCACCGAGATCACGGCCCTCAGCGGCCTGGACAACCTCGTCTCCGAAGAACTCTGGGCCCTGCCCGAGGGCAGCGCCGATCTGCGCCCGCACCTGAGCGTGCTCATCGATGACGCTTATACCGGTTCGTTCAATATCGGCGAAGAAGTGGCGCGCGACATCATTATCGACACCATCATCACCGCTACCGAAGGACTTTATCTGTATGCCCCGCGCAACATCATCTTCACTTCCAACGGGGCCATCGACAGCACTGGGGGCAGCGTTTATCTGAATGCCGGAAAGTCTCTGGTTCTCGATCCGACAGCCGGGACGGCCGCCGCGAGCGGGATCGGTGCGCCGACGATCCAGGCGATCAACGTCAATCTGAGCGCCATGACCATCGTCGGCGGGAGCAGTACGCTGATCAGCGCCGATATCCTTGCGGCCACCGCTTACAACGGTTTCGATCTGCTTGCCGAAGTGCAGCAGCTTCACGCCCAGGTGCAGGGACCGGGGGATCTGAAGATCAACGCCCGCAGCTCGATCCTGCTGGGCGGTATCGATGTGATGGACGGCGACCTGGAGGTCACTTCAGCTGGCAGTATCGATGCGCGCAGCGTCATTCTCCGGACCGACAGCTATGCCAACCGGCTCCTTTTCTCCGCGGCCGGGCAGGTTTCCTTCGGTGGTTCCCCGGTGACCCGGAACCAGTCGCTTCTGGACAACAACCTGAGCGATGCGGTTTCGCCGGCGCTGGGAAGCGGCAACGGGACCGTGTCCGGGGTTCTGGTGGGCCAGCTGGTCGATGTCGATATCCAGGCCGGGGCGGGATTCGTTTCGGTTGGAGACCAGGTGGTGGTCGAACCGAGTTTCGTCGACGAGTTCATCCACACGGGCCAGCCCACCACCATCCGGGTGGTGGTGCGGGATCCGGGTTACAGCTTTTTGCCGACGGTTGACGGCAAGGTCGAGGTGGAGATCGATTTCGGCGACGGCAGCCCGATCCAGACCCTGAATCTGGATTACATCGCCCCCGAACCCCTGGTCTGGGACGAGCCTTCGCTGGTGCTGGAACCGCACCCGGGAGACCTCGAGTGGTGGCTGCGCCACGACATGAGCGACGCCAACTCCGTGGCTGTCGGCGACCTGAACAACGACGGCTATGACGACATCGTGGTGGCCGAATCGGCCTACTACTACGCAGAGACGGGCACCACGGGCATCAGCCGGCTGGTGGTCTATCTGGGATCGGCCGACGGCCTCGGCGCCGAACCGTCCATGATCATCTCCGGATTCTGGGCCGATGATCAGTCCTTCCAGTCTTTTGCCAGGGACATTGCCGTCGTTCCGGCCGGTGATGTCAACAACGACGGCTGCGACGATGTGCTGGTGATTTCGCCCAATCAGGTGGTCCAGATCCAGCGGCCGGTGGTCATGGAGGACGGCAGCGTCGCCTATGAAACCGATTCGGTCGAAGGGGCGGTATTCCTCTTCTTCGGCACTGAGGGCGCCGCCGCTCCTGCAGGGCTTGCCGGCCCGGTCTGGCGCATTGACGGTCTGGCCGCATCGACACCGTTCAGGTATTCAGCCGTGGCCGCCGGAGACGTGAACAACGACGGCTACGGCGACGTGCTGGTGGGGGTGCCGGCAGCCGATGTGGTCGGACGCGATCCAGCCAGCGGGCAATTCACGACACTGGTGGATGCAGGTGAAGTCCAGTTGTACCTCGGTTCGTCCGACGGTCTGACCCAAAGTCCGGTTTGGACCTATCAGGGCCAGGAGGCCGACGAACTGGTGGGGACCAGCGTTTCGGCCGTCGGCGATCTGAATGAAGACGGTTTCGATGACGTGATCGTCGGCGCCTATCGCAAAGGCAGCATGGACGGCCGGGTGTATGTCTTCCTCGGCACCGCCGCAGGGCTCGGCAGTGCGCCCCTTCAGACCCTGGAAGCGCCCAATGCGGGCGGATTCGGCTGGGATGCCGCGGGGGTGGGGGATATCAACGGAGACGGCTCGCCCGACATCATCGTCAGTGCACCTTTCCAGACCCAGGCCGATCCGTATGTCCAAGAGTTGGGTGCGGTATATGCCTACTACGGAACTGCTGAAGGGTTCGACCCAACGCCGCAATCCATCCAGGTGCCCCAATCGGCAGTCAGCGCTTGGTTCGGGTGGGATCTGGCCCCGGCCGGAGATGTCAACGCCGACGGCTACGATGATTTTCTGGTCCTTGCCGGCGCCCCGGAGGACGGGCAAGGCGCCTTGGGCCAGGCTTTGCTCTATCTGGGATCGGCCGATGGCGTCTCGCCGGTGACGGTCCAATTCCCGGCCGGCACGGCCAGGTCAATCGGTTTCGATGATGTTCCCGGAACCATCGGCGGGGGTGATTTCAACGCCGACGGGTATGACGATGTGGTCCTGGGAGATTGGGCGCGCTACGCATTCAACGACCCGAGCACCATTTCGATCTATACCGGCGGCCCGCTCTCGTTGCCGTCGCCGGTGATCGCTCAGGTCGAGATCCAGCACACCTATTACAGTGCCGGCATCTTCACCCTGAGCGCGGGCGTGAGCGGTGCGGCCGCCACCTGGTCTGTCGGCGGAACCTCCGATACGGTCCACGGCGATCCGGTGGCATCCGAAGACGAACTGGTCACCGACGAAGACACATCGCTGACGATCACGCCGCAGGACCTTTTGGACAACGACAGCGATCCGGACCTGGGCGACGTGCTTGCCATCATCGCGGTGGATACCACCGGCCTGGCCGGTCGCTTGACCTACTCGGATCTGACCGGGGCCTACGTTTACAGCCCGGACGGCCAGTTCGAGGCCCTGGCCCCCGGGGAGCAGGCCTACGATCAATTCACCTACACCATCAGCGACGGCACCGGCGGTACCTCCACGGCGACGGTGACCATCGTGATCCAAGGGCGCAACGAGGCCCCGGCGGCAGTCGACGATACACTGAACACGGACGAGGACACGCCGATTACCTTCACCGCCGCCGACCTGCTGGCCAATGACACGGATCCTGACTCCAGCGATATCCTGACCATTGTATCGATCGCGCCGACGGACGACACACTGGGCAGCTTGACGGACAACGGCGATGGCACTTTCAGCTACGATCCGGGTGGAAGGTATGAATGGCTTCTGGCCGGCCAGTCGGAAACTGACGTTTTCGCCTATACGATCAGCGATGCCAGCGGTGCCCTGAGCACAGCCATGGTGACGGTATATATCGATGCGGTGACGCCGGTCCTGGACGATTGGCATCTGTCTGCCGACAGCGGTGCGGACCAGAGCGACAGGCTGACCAACGACGACACACCGACCCTGATTTTTACCTTCATCGAGCCGGTTTACGGCCAGAGTTCAGATTTGCGGATCCTCGATACGGTCGGCGCACAGATCACGGCTTCGCGTATCGAAGGATGGGGCAGCGACGTGCTGTCGGTCTACTTCGACACCCCGCTGAGCAGTGACGGGATCTACGCCGTCTTCCTGCGTGCGACTATAGTCGACCAGGCTGGCAATGCCTTCAACCATGGCGACAATCTTGGTGTCCAGTTCTTCCTTGATCGCGCGGCCCCGGTGGAGACGGTGGACAGCGTTTTGGCCAGTGTGTCGTCGCCGGCCTTGACCGGTACGGTGGACGACCCCGCAGCCCGGGTGACGGTGACCGTTAACGGCATCGCTTACGCGGCGGTCAACGATGGCGCCGGCGGCTGGTCCCTGCCGGCCGGCACCCTTTCTCCGGCTCTGGCCGACGGCGTCTACGAGGTGCTGGCTGCGGCCAACGACCAAGCGGGTAATTGCAGCGTCGATGAGACTTCAAATGAGTTGACCGTCGATGGCACGGCGCCGGTGGTGACCATCGATTTTCTTGAAGCCGATGATGCCACCCCGAGGTTGACCGGAACGGTGAATGACCCTGCGGCGACCATCCGGGTGGTGGTCGATGACCGGGTCTACACGGGCGTGAACAACGGCGATGGGACCTGGACTCTGCCAGACGACACCATCAGCCCGGCCCTGGCCCTCGGTACATACGATGTGGCCGTGACCGCCGTCGATGCGGCCGGCAATGCGGGCAGCGACGCCACGGTGGACGAACTGGCAGTCATTTCAGACGTGCCGCTGCTGAGGGTGACCGAGGTCGTGCCCTTTGCCAGCGGTGTGACCATCTTTTTCAACTATCCGCTCGATCCGGAGCGTCTCAATCTCTATGACACCTTGCGCAATACTTACGGTGCGTCCGATCTTACCCTGGTGGGGGAGACCTCCGGGGCTGTCACCGGGTCTCTGATCTACGATGCGGAAGCCCGAAGCGTCACCTTTGTGCGCACCGGCGGGGTTTTGGCGGATGATGCTTATACCTTGACCCTGAGCGGAGCCCAAGACGGGTTCACCGATATGCTTGGAAATCGTCTGGACGGCGATGGCGATGCCGTTGGCGGCGGCGATTATCAAGCAACCTTTACCGTGGCCGCCGGTGGAGTTCGACTCGTCTCCTTGCCGGATTTCACCCGGGGACCGGGACAGGCTGTCAACCTGTCGGCCACGGGCACCGGAATCCCGGTGAGCCTCAGCGACGGGACCGCGATCCAGTCGGTTGCTGTGGTTCTGGTTTATGATCCGACCTTGCTGCATGTCGATCAGATCCTGAAGGGTGCCAACGTGCCTGGCGGCTGGAGTCTGGTTTATGATCTGAGCAATCCGGGACACATTTCCATCACCCTTTCCGGAAAGACGCCTTTGGCCGCAGGTGCGGTTCAACTCCTTGATGTTCGGGCATCCGTGCCGGTCGACGCCCCCTATGCCTCGGCCGCCGTCCTGAGCCTGGAAACGCTGAAACTCAACAAGGGCGCCATCGGCGGGCGGACCGACAGCGCCGTGCAGGTCGTCGCCTACCTCGGCGATGCCACGGGAAACCAGATTTACAGCGGTCTGGATGCCGCCTATATCGCCCGGGTGGGGGGCGGCCTGGATCCCGGTTTCGCCGCCGTGTACCGCATGAAAGACCCGGTTCTCATCGGGGACGTGACCGGCGACGGCAGCCTCAGCGGTCTTGACGCTGCCTACACGGCCCGCAAGGCGGTGGGGCTGAGCGTGCCGCAGATTCCCGATCTGGCGGGAATCCTGGTGCCCCTCGCGGACAGCAGCCGCGATCCGCTCCTTGGGATTCCCGGCGAACTGACGGCCTACCGGGGAGACACCCTGACCGTACCGCTCGCCATTCTGGATAACGCCGCCGGTCTGCTCGCCGCTGACATCTATCTGTACTATGACACGGCTGTTTTCGACCTTGGCGAGAGCGAAGTGCACACCGGACAGCTCACTGAAGGCTGGACCGTTTACGCCCACGTGGACGAGGCGGCCGGGCGGGTCATCGTTTCCCTTTTCGGACTGGATGTCCTGGCTGCCGGCAGCACCGGGAGCATTGCCGAACTCGACTTGCACGTGCGCGCCGATGCCCCCTATGGGGCCACGGTCCTCGATTTGAACGAAGCCAGCCAGCTCAACGAAGGAGAACTGGTGCTGACCCTCGAAGACGGGCAGGCGACGATCCTGGCGCAAAACCAGGCGCCGGTGGCCGGCGACGACACCTTCGCCGTCAGCGAGGACCAGACCCTTACGATCAGCGTCGCCGAGCTGTTGGCTAACGACAGCGATCCAGATCCGGGCGACACCTTGAGCATCGTTTCCGTCACTACCGTCGAAACCCGCGGCACGCTGGTCGACAACGGCGATGGTACTTTTACCTTCGATCCGCGCCAGGGATTTGACAACCTGATCCATGGTCAAAGCGCCGCTTTCGTCTTTACCTACACCGTCGCCGACGGCCGGGGCGGCCAGGACGAAGGCCAGGGTACCATCACGGTCACGGGGACCGACGACGCGCCCGTCATTTCATCCTTGACCGTGACCCCCGATCCGGCACCTGAAAACAGCAGCGTTACGTTGCAGGGCTCGTTCTCTGATCCGGATTCAACCGGGGCCTTCGTCGTGACAGTGGTCGACTGGGGAGATGGTTCGGCCGACGAGACTAAGGTCCGTCCGCCCGGAAGCACAAGCTTCACTTTTACCCATCTTTATCCGGACAATGTCGTCGGCGGGTATCCGATCAGCGTCCAGGTGACGGACGACACGGGCAAAAGCACAACGGCACAGACCCTGGCCGCGGTGGACAACGTGGCGCCTACGGCCGATGCCGGCGGCCCCTACACCATCGATGCCGGCTACGCTCTGGTGTTGGACGGGTCCGGCAGCGATGTCAGCCCGGCGGATGCAGCAGCCTTGCAGTACGCCTGGGACCTGAATCAGGACGGCGATTTCAGCGATGCCCTGACCGCTGCACCGAGCGTTTCCTGGACCGTTCTCAAAGGGCTCGGGCTCGGCAGGGACGGGGTTTACACGATCGTCCTGCGAGTTTTCGACGGTGATGCCTACACCGAAGATGAAACCGTACTGACGATCAACGATCTTCCGGTGATCGATCCGGTCAGCCCCGGCAGCGTGGACGAAGGCAGCCTGCTGAGCATCCAGGTGAACGCCAGCGATCCGAACGAAAGGGGGGTGACCTTCTCTTTGGACAGCGGACCGGCCGGTGCTGCCATCGATGCGCAAACCGGCCTGCTCACCTGGACCCCGGCCGACGGACCGCAGACGGCGACGGTCACGGTGCGTGCGACCTATAACGACGCGCCGTCGCTTTTCGATACCGAAACCGTCACCATAACGGTGAACAACGTGTCGCCCGCACCCGTGATCCAGGGTGAAGCCCAGGCCTTTGGCGGGCAAGTGTACGAACTTTCACTTTCGACCACCCTCGACCCCGGGCAGGACACGATCCACCGCTGGACCATCGACTGGGGAGACGGCACGGTGCTGGAAGTTTCAGGCGATCGGGATTCGGCCACTCACACCTATGCCACCTCGCCCTGGGATTCGGATGGCGACGGCGACGTGGACGGCATAGACGCCCTGCGCTTCGTGCGGCGCTACCGCCTGGGCGAGGTGGATGACAACGATCTGGCCTTTTTTGCCAGCGTGTTCGGCCACATCGGCTGGGAGCCCTACCAGGTGACGATCACGGCCACGGCCACTGATGAGGACGGCACTTACAACGCCGATTCCCTGCTTGTGATGGTGGTGGAAGCGGTTACCGCGACCAGTGCCGTAGTCAATTCCAATCTTCCCGCGGCAGCGGACACCCAGGATGAAACCGAGGAAGCCGACCCCTTGCCCTCGGTTCCATCGACCGATCCGGTCTCCGGCAAGGTGCCCACCTTCTGGTATATCAGGATGGCGACTACAGGGACGCTATTTCCTTCGACGGGGTCGGCCGGGATGAGCGCAGATACCACGGCGTCCCTGAATCCGTGGCAACCTGCGGCAACAACCCTAAACCTGATGGATGCCGACACGGAAGAAGAATCCGGGGATGTCGCTGTATGGATGGTTTCATAAAAAGACCGAATTCTTCGGTTGTGCCATTCCGGGCGTGGTCCGGAATCCATTTTCCCCCCAAGAGGTTCATGTGCTGAAACGCGTCACCATCCTGATGGCCGCCGTCATCATCGCCTTGGCCGGCGTCTCGCAGACCTACGCCGCCATGGAGTTTCACGCGGATTTTGCCCGGGACGGAGTTTACGAAAATTCATGGCCCATGATTGCCGGCGAGGTTGTCACGGTGGATATTTACGTGTCTAACGTGCCGGCCCCAGGGCTTTTGACCATCGGCTTCAAATTGGCATATGATGCAAGCATTTTTGAGGTAGAGTACGCGAACCTTGACTTTGACAACTGGCCGTCCGAGCAGGAGGACCCATCGAATCCGACCGGTATATTCGTCATTGTCAACAATGAAATCGGAGAACTCGAAATATTCGGATTTCGTCTTGCAGGGCTATCCGGCGACAATATCCGGTTGGGGAGGGTGATATTCCGCTGCAAGGAGACGGGCTCCAGCGCCCTGACATTGTCCCCGAGGGAAATCCCCTACAGTGGGTTTGTCTTGGAGTGTGACAACACCAGGCAAAACTGCGACCTGTTGGAAGAAGAGCATCCCGACGAGGAACTTCTTCAGCAACTTCTCGGAGAGTTGGATCTCGATGACGACCTCGGCGCCGGGGTGGTTTTGGCCACGCTCCTTCCCCCCGTAATGGGAGATGTCAACGGCGATCAGAACGTGGATCTGGCTGATGCCATCGCTGCCCTTCAAGGAATGGTTCAGATCGACGGCGGCGCCTATCTCCACAGCAATGCGGATATCAGCGGCGATAATGCAATTGGCCTACCCGAGATCGTATATGCCCTGAGGGGGGTCGCCGACCTCCTGCCTTGATCAGATTCAACCCCTGCGTTTCTCGTGGGAGCGGTTTTAAACCGCGATGAAGGCTGTTTGCGTCTGTCCGATCGCGCTTACAAAGCGCTCCCACAAGGCTCTGCCCCTCGTCCTTTCACAGATCATACAGATTTTCGTCATGCCGGGGAGCCGCCCGCCGCCCGCCGCCTGCCTTTTTGGCCGGCAGGATGAACGGGTCTTCACCTTCGAGCAGATCGCCCATTTCGGCCTCCACCGCTTCGGGATCCTCGCCGCGCTCCATGCGGCGGATGGCTTCGTCCATCCCGGGGCCGAGTTCCATTCCGGTCATGGCGGAAAGTTTGCGCATCAGGGCCGCGGCCTGGCGCGGGTCGTCCTCGTTGATCCGCTCCGCCTCGCGCGAGAGGGTCTGCATGGCCTGTTCCATCTTGTGTTCATCGATGGGCAGATCCTCGGCCCCTTCATCTTCTTTGGCGCGCCCGGCAATGGCAAAGGCCGACATCTGGCGGGTCAGTTTTACCCTGCCGCATTGAGGGCAATCGGGGCGTTTGGCAGTGTTGACGCTGCGGGAAAAAAAATTGAAAATCGTATTGCACTCTGGGCAGAAAAACTCGTAGATCGGCATGGTTTCACATCTCCTTAAAGCACGATTGAACACTTTTTAAATGACATTCCGGACGGTTGTCAAGGTTCTGGCGATCCGGTGGCAACCGATGGGTGCGGGCGGCCTCCGTTTGCGGGGAAACCGTAGGCAGCGGAGAACCTTGATTAAGATCGATGCACGTTGACTTGACCGGGGCCTTCTGCTATGGCACCGGCAACTTTATCGTCGCATCCGGCAAAAGACAGCCGATGCGAAAAATCCGAATTTTAACAAACTCATAGTCGATGCGCAACGCGCATCGATTTTCGGAAAGGGAAAAACAGCATGCAGCGTACGTTGGCGATCGTCAAACCTGACGGAGTTGGCCGGGGGCTTGCCGGCGAGGTGATCAAACGGATCGAGGCCAGCGGGCTGAAGATCGTGGCGGCCAAACTGGTGGCCATGACGCCTGGCCAGGCAGAGGGGTTTTACGCCGTGCACCGCGAACGGCCCTTTTTTGCAAGTCTGACCGCCTTTATGTCCAGCGGTCCGGCCATGGTAATGGTCCTGGAGGGCGAAGAGGCCATCGCCCGCTGGCGGGAGATGATGGGGGCCACCAACTTCAAGGATGCGGCCCCGGGTACGATCCGGGCCGAGTTCGCCACCGACATCGAACGCAACGTGGTGCATGGATCTGACGCCCCTGAAACCGCCGCCTTTGAAATCGGCTACTTTTTCAACTGCTTCGAGTTTGTCTCCTGATCCCGCCAAAATCAACCTGGCCAACCTGGCCATCGTTTTGCACCGGCCGCGGTACCCGGAGAATATCGGTTCCGCGGCCCGTGCCATGCGCAACATGGGACTGGCGCGGCTTATGGTGGTGGCCCCGGAGCGCTACGAGGCCGAAAAGGCCCTCAAGCTCGCCACCCACGGGGCCCGCGATCTGATCGACAATCTGGAAGTCTTTGACGACCTGCCGCGGGCCCTGGCCGAATTCCAGTTCGTGGTGGGCACCACGGCCCGGCTCGGAGGCCAGCGGCGGGTCTACAGCCGGCCCGAGACTCTGGCCCAAGAGCTGATTCCCATCTCCCAACAAAACCGCATCGCCGTTCTCTTCGGTCCGGAAGACCGCGGGCTGAGCAACGACGATATCCGTTTTTGCCACGCCCTGGTCAATATCCCCACCGCCGATTTTTCATCCTTGAACCTGGCCCAGGCGGTGATGATCCTCTGTTACGAACTGCACCGGGCCGCCATGTCCCAACCCCCGACGTTCAACCCGCGGCTGGCTACCCGCTTCGAACTGGATGCGATGTACGACCAGTTGCGGGATCTGCTGGTGCGGATCAGCTTCATCAGCCACGACAATCCCGAGTACTGGATGACGCGCATCCGTCAATTTTTTACCCGCATCCAGCTCCAGGCGCGAGATGTGGCCATTATCCGCGGCATCTGCCGCCAGACGGACTGGTACGGGCGCAAATGTTACGAGGACGGCTGCCAGGGGCGGCCTAAGGAGCGCTGAAATGCAACTGATTCAATTCGGTCCCAAGGGGGCCGAATGCCCCGGGTTGCTGCGCGAGGGGCGCATCGTGGATCTCAGACGCCATTTTCCCCGGATCCCGGAGATCGGCGAGCGTTTTTTTGCCGATGGATGGCCGGCCCGGGTGGCGGGTATCGATGATCCGGGAAAGATCATGGAGGTACGCCTCGGCCCTCCGGTATCACGGCCCGGCAAGATCATCTGCCTGGGCAAGAACTACGCCGAGCATGCCCGCGAGGGGGGCTTCGAGAGACCGGTACGGCCCCTGCTTTTCTGCAAGACGATCAATACGGTCAACGGTCCCTTCGATCCCATCGTGCTGCCGCGCAGCAGCGGCCAGGTCGACTGGGAGGTGGAGTTGGCCGTGGTGATCGGACGTATCGGCAAGCGTATCACCGCTGCTGCGGCCTGGGATTTTGTGGCTGGCTATATGGTGATGAACGACGTATCGGCTCGCCAGGCCCAGTTCGCCGATAGCCAATGGTTTCGCGGCAAATCCTTTGACGGGTTCGCCCCCATGGGACCTGCACTGGTCACCGCCGACGAGATCGGCGACGTTTCCAGCCTGCGCCTGACCGCTAGGGTGGACGGCCGCATCATGCAGGACGGCACCACCGCCGACATGCTCTTCGATATCCCGGCCATCATCGCCGACATCAGCCAGGACATCAGCCTGGCTCCCGGTGACATCATCTCCACCGGCACCCCCGCCGGGGTCGGGATCTTCCGTGATCCGCCGCTGCTGCTGGCCGCCGGCAGTGTGGTCGAATGCGCCATCGAAAAGATCGGCGCCATCCGCAACCGGGTGGTGGCCGAAGGGTAGGTCGTCGCCCCGGCGGTAAATCAGGCGATGGACCGCATGGCAAAGTTTTCGGTTAGACAGTCACACTTACGCATGCTTGGATCTGAGGTCGCGCGCCCGAGGCGCCGGGGCCGGGGCGGGGCTGACGGCGGTCACAACACCTCGTACCATCGAAAAGACCAAACCCTGCAAAATGGCGGAAGAAAGGAAAGGGGCTTAGAGGGGGAGACGGCGTCCCGGGGATAACCCTCGCGTCCGCCCGAAAAACTCGGCCCCAAGTGCCCGTAGGACCGGACCGGTCCCGTCGTTGGACCATCGAATCGAAGTTGCCCGCAATCATGAGGATTTACCGCAGGCAAATGCAGCGGTCCGGACCAACGGGCATTAATGGCCTCAGACAGTTCCGGTCAGCCGCAAGGGTTATCCCCGGGCCGCCTCTTGCGTGCGCGTCATTTTGCTGGGGTTTACAATATCCGCGGGATTCTTTCGTTTTCTGCCGCTTTTCTGCAGTTTTTTGTCAACGCTCCGATCCAGCCGGCCGCCGGGGGGCTGACGGCGGTCGCAACCCTGCTGCCTTTCGAAACTGGCACCAACCATCTGGGCCTCACCGAGAATTACTAAGGTTGGGTGTGGGTTGCGGACCCTTTTCGAAAAACCGATGATGCCGAACATCACCTCGCAGTGGTACTCTGCGAATGCGGTATTGAAGAATCAGTAGCGCCCGTCGGCGTAGTCCACCCATCCGCCGGCTTCCACCAGTGCCCGGTCGAAGGGCGATGTGGCAAAGGGGATTTCCTGCTGCAGGCCGTCGGCGTTAAAACGCAGCAGACCGGCGGTCAGATCGGCGCTGACCGTGGTGGGCAATGCGGCGAACTCTTCGAAGATGCGCCCGATGGTTTCGGGGGCCAGGGTCACGGCCAGCAGGCCGCAGTTGAACATGTTCTGGCGGAAGATGCGCGCGTAACTCTCGGCGATCACCAGGTTGATTCCGTTGACTTCCAGGGCCCAGGGGGCGTGCTCGCGGCTCGATCCGCAGCCGAAGTTGGCCCGCGTGAGGATGGCGCCCGCCTGGCCGAGATCCCGCGCCGGGTCGAATTCTTCCATCTCCAGGTCTTCGAGCAGATAGGGCTTGAGGGCCTCGCGGGTCATCTCTGTCAGATAACGAGCCGGGATGATCTCGTCGGTGTTGATGTCGCTACGGTCCAGAAATAGAACCTTGCCGCCGAAGGTTTTCATCGGTGCTCCTGTCGTTCGGTGAGCCTTATCGGCTGTTGTTTTCGTGGCGTGTTGAAACGTTTCCGGTATTAATGCTCAGTATCGATCTTCTGGTCGAGCGCGGCTCGGATACCTTTGATAAACCTCATAAAGCTCCGGCCGGGCAGATATGCCCGGCGACGGCAGTGGCCGCCGCCGTGGCCGGGCTGACCAGGTGCACCATCCCGCCCTTGCCCATGCGCCCGGCGAAGTTGCGGTTGGTGGTCGAGGCACACACTTCGCCCTCGGCCAAAATCCCGTTGCTCATTCCCAGACAGGCCCCGCAGGTGGGGTTGGTGACGCAGAACCCGGCGGCCAGAAAGGTTTCGATCAGCCCTTCGGCCAGGGCCTGGGCATAGACCCCGGGGGTGGCCGGCGAGAGGATTCCGCGCACTCGGGGATGGATCGTCCGGCCCGCTAGTACAGCCGCCGCGGCTCGCAAATCCTCGATGCGTCCGTTGGTGCACGACCCGATGTAAACTTGGTCCACCGCCACTGAGGTCATCTCCCCAGCCGGGCGCACCTGGTCGGGCTTGAAGCCGAAGGTCGACAGGGGCTTAAGATCGCTCACATCGTGAACGATCGTTTGCTGATATGCGGCATCCGGGTCGGGCCACCAGTTTTTAAATTCCTCCAGGGCCGCCTGGGGGGCGGGATATTGATCACTGATAAAGGGCCACAGGTAATCCACGGTGACTTGGTCTGGGCGGCAGATCCCGCAGGTGCCCCCGGCCTCGATGGCCATGTTGCAAAGGGTCATGCGCCCTTCCATGCTCAGGGCTTCGACCACCGGGCCGGCAAATTCGATGACCCGGTCTGTGGCCCCGTTGACGCCGATGCGGCCGATGATCGACAATATGACGTCCTTGGCCGACACACCGGCCGGCAGGGTGCCGGCGATCTCGATCCTGATCGTCTCGGGGCTGTGAAAAGCGCAGACCCCCTTGAGGATGCCCACCGCTAGGTCGGTGGTGCCCACCCCGGCCGCAAAGGCGCCGAAGGCGCCGTGGGTGCAGGTGTGCGAATCACCCATAATAACGGTCATGCCCGGCCGCACGAAACCCTTTTCCGGAAAGAGCGCGTGGCAGACCCCGTTGCGGCCGATGTCGAAAAAATCTTCGATGGCGTGGCGCCGGGCCCAGTCGCGCAGCACCTTGCCCTGGGCCGCGGTTTTGCCGTCCTTGGCAGGGCTGACATGGTCGATGACGGCCTTGATGCGGGCCGGGTCGAAGACCCGGTCCTTGCCCTTGGCCGCCAAGTCGTTGATGGCGATGGGGGTGGTGATTTCGTGGCAGAAAACCGCATCCAGGCGGATAATCTCGATCCCTTCGGCCGGCCGGTCGATGCGGTGGGCGTCGAAAATTTTGCGGGCGATGGTTTTTCCCATGGGGTTTCAGCTCCAAATCGCAGGCCTCGGGCCTGCGAGGCAAAAAATCACGATTGCGGGTTCTTTCACTCTGGCTTCGGCTATTATCGCCGATACCGAGCGATTTGGCTTTTTGCTAATCGCTGTCCGTGCGCAGCACCGAAAGGAAGGCCGACTGGGGGATTTCCACCTTGCCCACCATCTTCATGCGCTTTTTGCCCTTTTTTTGTTTTTCGAGCAGCTTGCGCTTGCGCGTGATGTCTCCCCCGTAGCACTTGGCCGTCACGTCCTTGCGAAAGGGAGACACGGTGGTGCGGGCGATGATGGTGCCGCCGATGGCGCCCTGAATGGCGATCTTGAACATCTGGCGCGGGATCTCCTCGCGCAGCTTCTCGCAGGCGTGGCGGGCGCGTTCCACGGCCCGTTCGCGGTGTACGAGCTGGCTCAGGGCATCGACCCGCTCGCCGTTGATCAGGATGTCCACTTTGACCAGATCGGTCTGGCGGTAGTCGGTGATCTCGTAATCGAAGGACCCGTAGCCCTGGGTGATGGACTTGAGCCGGTCGTAAAAGTCGTAGATCACCTCGGCCAGAGGCAGCTCGAAGATCATCTCCAGGCGGCTGCTGGTCAGGTACTGATAGTTTTTGTTGATTCCCCGCCGGTCCAGACAGAGCTTCATGATGGCGCCCATGTAGCGGTCCGGGGTGATGATGGCCGCCTTGATGAAGGGCTCACGGGTGGCTTCGATCAGGGTCGGGTCCGGGTAGAGGGACGGGTTGTCGATCACCATGGTGTCGCCGCTTTTCAGGTCCACTTCGTAGCGCACCGAAGGGGCGGTGAGGATCAGCGACAGATCGTATTCGCGTTCGAGACGTTCCTGGACCACTTCCAGGTGCAGCAGCCCGAGAAATCCGCAGCGGAACCCGAATCCGAGGGCCACGCTGCTGTCCTTTTCATAGATCAGGCTGGCATCGTTGAGCTTGAGTTTTTCCAGCCCGATGGCCAGTTCTTCGTAGTCGTCGGAGGCCACCGGATAGATCGAGGAGAAGACCACCGGCTTGGCTTCCTTGAACCCGCCATGTGGCCGGTCGCAGGGGCGCCGATCGTGGGTGATGGTATCGCCGCAGCGCGTATCGCTCACCGTCTTGATGCCGGCGATCAGATATCCCACTTCCCCGGCCTTCAGCTCGCTACGCGGCTTGCGCTCGATCTGGAACACGCCCACCTCTTCGACCTTGTAGATGGCGTTGTTGGACATGAAGCGGATGACATCGCCGGGCCGGATGCAGCCGTCGAAGACCCGAAAATGGATCACGGTGCCCCGGAACGGATCATAGTGCGAATCGAAGATCAGGCAGCGCAAAGGCTTTTGGGCGTCACCTGCCGGCGGCGGCAGCTTGTGCACCACCGCTTCGAGAATCGCATCGATGCCGATCCCTTCCTTGGCCGATGCCAGAATCGCCCCTTCCGGATCCAGTCCCAGATCGTCGGCGATCTGCTGGCGAACCCTGTCAACATCGGCCGCCGGCAGGTCGATTTTATTGATCACCGGGATGATTTCCAGATCGTGCTCCAGTGCCAGGTAAAGATTGGCCAGGGTCTGGGCTTCGACTCCCTGACTGGCGTCGATGAGCAGTAGTGCCCCTTCGCAGGATTTGAGGGCTCGCGAGACCTCGTAGGCAAAGTCCACGTGCCCCGGAGTGTCGATCAGGTTGAGGTTGTAGATTTGGCCATCGGCCGCTTTGTAGGGCAGGCAAACGGTCTGGCTCTTGATGGTGATGCCGCGTTCGCGCTCGATGTCCATGCTGTCGAGGATCTGGTCCTTGAACTCGCGCGCGCTGATGATGCCGCTACGCTCTATGAGCCGGTCCGAGAGCGTCGACTTGCCGTGGTCGATGTGGGCGATGATCGAAAAATTGCGTATGTGTTTCATTTGAAATCCACGGCAGAACGCCATTCATTAAGGCAGCGCCGGCTTTGACCATATATTATAAAAACTGTCATGAAAAGGCCGGTTGACAGCGGTAATCTTTCTCGATATGTTTCTTAGTCATTTGAATTGATTATTGTAAAAACAGAAACTTCTAACAGATCCCGTTAGAATGTGTCAAGGATATCCTGTCCGTTATGCATATGCAATAGATGCGGGAGCCACCGATTAAATGACTGAAATTCTCTCTGAGTCCGCCGGCAGTGAGCGCGGCAATGTTTTGATCGTCGACGATGAAGACGCTATTCGCGCTTCGATGCAGGAGCTGGTTCGAAGGGTGGGCTATTCTTCCTATTCGGCGGGCAGCGCTGAAGAAGCGCTTGATCTGCTGCGCACCGTCCCCATGGACTTGGTGGTCACCGACATCATGCTCCCTGGCATGGATGGACTGGAATTGACCGACCAGATCCAGCGCCACCACGATAGCGATGTGATCGTGATGACCGGATACAGCGGTGACTACTCCTACGAGGAGGCCGTGGGCAAGGGCGCCAGCGATTTTGTCTTCAAGCCGGTGCGCTTCCAAGAGCTGCTGCTGCGGATCAGGCGGGTCCTGCGAGAACGCGCCCTTAGGCATGAGCGGGACCAGATGGTGCAAAAGCTCCAGGAACTCGCCATTACTGACGGGCTGACGAAATTGTACAACTCGCGCCATTTTTACCACCAGTTGGAGCTTGAGGTGGGGCGCTGCATGCGCTATAGACACGCGCTGGCCCTGTTGTTGATGGACATTGACTATTTCAAGGGGTACAATGATAACTACGGCCATCTGGAAGGTGACAAGGTCTTGATCTGCTTCGGCCAGTTGATCAATGAATGCCTGCGGCACATGGATGCGGCCTTCCGTTATGGCGGAGAAGAATTTACCGTGATTTTACCGGAAACCAACGGTTCGGAAGCAATGACAGTGGCCAACCGGATCAAGGACAGTGTTCACGCCAAGCGTTTTTATCCCATTGAGGACCACAGCGTCCAGTTGACCATCAGTATCGGAGTAACCCAGTATCTCCCGGGTGAGAAACGATCCGAGTTCGTTCATCGGGCCGATCAAGCCATGTACACATCCAAGCAAAGCGGCCGCAACCGGGTAACCCTGCTTTAAGCCTGATGGCAACACCAATCCTGCATTTATGATTGTCTTCAGTTTTCTTCAAAATCCGGATGCCGCCGACCTGAGGCAAATCATTACGCTTTACCGCGCTGCGGACTGGTGGGGAACCGGTCCTGACGATCCGGAGCTTGTGCGGCGGATTGTCGTCGGCAGCCACTGCTTCGTGGTGGCCCGCCACGGCCCGTCCATCGTGGCGATGGGACGGGCCATCAGCGATCGGGCCAGCGATGCGTGGATCCAGGACGTGACGGTAAGCCCGGATTTTCGCCACAGAGGAATCGGCAGCGGGATCGTGCGGCGGATCGTGGCGCGACTGGAAAGCGACGGCCTGGTGTGGATCGGGCTGGTGGCCGAGCGCAACACGTCCCCCCTCTATGGTCCCCTCGGCTTCGAAGGGATGGCCGATGCGCTTCCCATGCGGAGAAAAACAACATGACCAAGAACAGGTTGTCCGGCCGGCAGGAAGGCGACGCCGTTCGAATATGAACCGACAACACAACCAGCAACATCTCACAACGCGACATTGAAATGACTCTCGAACCATTGACCTGTGAATATTATTCGCGTCTGAAGCCTTTTTTTGACGGCCAGGCCCACCGGCTCTGTGCCTACAGCCTGCCTTCGATCATCGCTTGGCAGACCTGTTTTTTTCAACCTCAGTTTGCCGTAGAAGACGGCTGGCTGGTGGTGGCCGCCGAGTTTTTCAAACACCGTGAAAGGCGCCATCTGCTTTTGCCGCTGTGCCCGGGAAAGGTGCCGGATCCTGATACACTGCATCGGCTGGCCGGACGGGTCGGCTTCGATGCCTTCTGGTTCGTGCCCCAGGATTATGTTGAACTCCAGGGGCTTTCTTCGCTGGAGCGCTACTTTGCGGTCAGCGAACAGGATGGGCTCCACGATTACATCTATCGGCGCGGCGATCTGGCCGAGCTGCCCGGGCGGCATTTTCACAAAAAGCGCAACCTCATCCACCAATTTGAAGAGGTTTATGTGCAAACCGGCCGCAGCCGGCTGGAGCCGATCCGCCCTGAGGATGTGCCCGAGTGCATCGCCTTTCTCGATCGCTGGTGCGAAATGCGCGATTGTGGGGTGGAAGACCATGAGGACGATCTGACCTGCGAAAAACTCGCTGCGGTCAACGGCCTGGAGAATCTTTCGAAGGTAGAGGGGCGGGGGCTGTTGGTGCGCGTCGACGGCAAGGTGAGCGCCATGGCCGTGTCCGGCCCGCTCACCGCCGAGATGGGGGTGCTGATGTTCGAAAAGGCCTTTCCCGACATCAAAGGCCTCTACCAGTACTTCGACCGGGCCTGTGCCCGCGAGCTGTTCGACGGCAAACCTTTGATCAACAAGGAAAGCGACATGTCGCTGCCCGGCCTGGCCCAAGCCAAACGCTCCTACCATCCGATTGAAATGGTTAAAAGCTATTCCCTGACCCTCAAATGATCCCCCCCGGCGAGGGGATGCCGCCCGGGTCCCTATCCCTTGTAGACCACCTTGAGGTAAAGGTCGCCCCTGAGCCCTTCAGGGGTCCAGCGGCCCAATCCCTTGAGCCGCAGGCGGCTGCCGTCGCCCATGCCCGGCGGGATAGTGACGCGGATCAGACGCTTGTGAAGCCCCCAGGGTACATTGACCAGTTTGGTGGTTCCTTGGCTGGCCTCGCCGGATGTCACCGAGATGGTGCCGTAAAGGTGGGGATCGTCGGCTTTCGGGGCCGGCCGCACCATCTGCAGGCGGTCGGTGCGCCGGCGGGTGATCACGGGATCCAGGCGCCGGGTGAATCCTGCGCCGGGCAAGCGGCCCGAAAGCTTGCAGAGCAGCACGCCGGCCAGGAACCCGCCGATATGCGCCCACCAGGCGATGCCGCCGGCCCCGCTGCTGCCGGCGGCGCTGATGACCTGGAACACGAACCAGAGGCCGATGAAGATAAAGGCCGGTATCTGCAAAAAGAGCGGAAAGAAGAGGATCGGCACCAGGGTGAGGATCTTGGCGCGCGGATACAATAGAAAATAAGCCCCCATGACCCCGGCGATGGCCCCGCTGGCGCCCACGGTGGGGATGTTGGAGTAGGGATTGAAGATCACATGGGTGATGCCTGAAACCAATCCGCAGGCCAGGTAAAAGGCCAGATAACGCAGCGGGCCGAGGTGGTCTTCGACGTTGTCGCCGAAGATGTACAACGACCACATGTTGCCCAGAATGTGCCAGAATCCGCCGTGCAGGAACATGAAGGAGAGCAGCGCCAGCGCCTGTTGGCCAAGAGAAAAGTAGTGGCCGATATGGTCCACCGTATAGCGCGCCGGCACCAGGCCGTAGAAATAGTTGAACCGCGCAATCTCTCCGCCCTGGGCCAGCTGGACCAGGAACACGGCCACGTTGATGGCGATCAGGGTCCTGTTGACCACCGCCACGTGTTCGGCCGGCTGGGTGTCGCGGATGGGGATCATAGGCCTTGGTGATGCTTTCTTGTGGTGCTGTTCAGCATGCTTCGAGTCGCATGCTCAAATCCACAGCCCGGGCCTGGTGGGTCAGGGCCCCGGCCGAAATCAGGTCAACCCCGGTAGCGGCCAGGGCGCTGAGGTTTCCCATGGCAACACCGCCGGAGACCTCCACTATGGCCCGGCCGGCGATATGGGCCACTGCGGTGCGCACCTGATCCAGATTCATGTTGTCGAGCATGATCACTTCGATCCCGGCCGCCAAGGCTTCGTCCACCTGGTTCATGTCGCTGACCTCGACTTCGATCTTGACCATGTGTGAGGCGTGCCGACGCGCCCGAGCCACCGCCGCCTGGATGCCGCCGCAGGCGGCGATGTGGTTGTCCTTGATCAGGATGCCGTCGTAAAGCCCCATACGGTGATTGGCGGCACCCCCGATACGCACGGCGTATTTTTCTATGACCCGCCAACCCGGGGTGGTCTTGCGCGTGTCCACCAGCCGGGTCCGGCCCTCTCCCAGGGCCGCCACCCAAAGGTTTACATGGGTGGCGATTCCCGAAAGCCGCTGCAAAAAATTCAACGCCGTACGCTCACCGCGCAGCAGCGCATCCATCGGCCCGTCGAGGGTCATCACGGTGGTGCCGGCCGCGATGCGGTCTCCGTCTGAAGCATGCGACCGGCAGACCACGGCCCCATCGATCTTCTCATAGACCCGGGAGACGATTTCATTGCCGCACAGGATCAGCGTCTGCTTGGCCAGAATCACGGCCCGTCCATTGGTCCCGGAGGGCAGCAGTGCATCGGTGGTCAGGTCCCCGGGTCCGATATCTTCGTCCAAGGCCAAATCGATGAGGCGGTCGATAGGATTCATGGTGTTATGCCATCTCCCGGATCCGTTCCAAGGTGGTTTCGATTTTGTGTTGTTTGTCGCTGAGTGCGGCGTGCTTTTCGCGCACGCCGGCCACCACCTCTGCCGGGGCCTTGGCCAGAAAATCGTCGTTGTTGAGCTTCTTGGCCATGGCATTGAGTTCCTTGCCCAGCTTGGCCATTTCTTTTTCCAGCCTTTCGATCTCCTTGTTGAAATCGATGACGCCGGCCAGCGAGACATACACGACGGCGCCGTCCACGATGGCGGTGGCCGCGGCCCGTGGTTTGGCGCCCGCTTCGGCGATGGCCAGGTCGGAAAGGCGCGAGAGCTGCATGATCAGGTTGCGTTGGCCCTCGATCAGGTTGCGGGTGGCGGCTTCAGGGGCCTGAACCTGGACGGCCAGGGCCATGCCCGGAGAAATATTCATTTCGCCGCGGATGTTACGGATTCCGGTGATTACACCCATCACCAGGCCCATGGCGGATTCGACCTCGGCGTCGATACGCACGGCGGCGTCCTCTTGCTTTCCGGGCCAGGCGGCGTGCATGATCGAGCCCTGGGTGCCGGGCAGCTTGTGCCAGATCTCCTCGGTTATAAAAGGGATGAACGGATGGAGCAGCACCAGGCTGTCGTGCACAACCCGCCACAGCACCTGGCGGGCGGTTTGCTGGCGCTGGGGGTCTGCATCGTTGTACAGGTCGGCCTTGCTCGCCTCAAGATGCCAATCGCAGAACTCGTGCCATAAAAAGTTATACACCGTGCCGGCCGCATCGTTGAAGCGGTACTCGTCCAGGGCGAGGGTCACATCGCGGGTTGTGCAGGCCAGGCGTGACAGGATCCAGCGTTCGGGCAGATCCAGTACGCCGGTTATCCGTTGATAGGGCCGTTCGAGGTGCATCAGGGAAAATCGGGCCGCATTCCACAGTTTGTTGATAAAATTGCGGTAGCCCTCGACCCGCTTGAGGCTCATCTTGATGTCGCGGCCCTGGGCCGCGAAGGCGGCCAGGGTGAAGCGGAAAGCGTCGGTGCCGTACTCGTCGATCACCGTGAGCGGGTCGATGACGTTGCCCTTGGACTTGCTCATCTTCTTGCCGTCTTCGTCGCGCACCAGGGCATGGACGTAGACGTTGCGAAAGGGCACGTCCTTCATGAAATAGAGGCCCATCATCATCATGCGGGCCACCCAGAAAAAGAGGATGTCAAAGCCGGTGACCAGCACGCTTGTCGGATAAAAGGTCTTGAGCAGATCGGTCTGCCGGGGCCAGCCCATTGTCGAAAACGGCCATAGGGCCGAGCTGAACCAGGTGTCGAGCACGTCGGTTTCCTGCTCCATGTCGCCGGATCCGCATTTGGGGCATGTCGTCGGTGTTTCTATGGCCACGGTCAACTCGCCGCAGCCCTGGCAGGTCCAGGCCGGAATCTGGTGCCCCCACCAGATCTGGCGCGAAATGCACCAGTCGCGGATGTTGTGCATCCACTCGAAGTAGGTCTTGGACCAGGCCTCGGGGATGATCTTCGTGCGACCGTCTTCCACGGCCTGAATGGCCGCTTCGGCCAGGGGGCGGGCACTCACGAACCATTGCAGGGACAGGTTCGGCTCCACTGCCGTTTTGCAGCGGTAGCAGTGGCCCACGCTGTGGAGCAGTTTTTCGGTCTTGACCAGCAGGCCCCGGGCCTCGAGATCGGCCAGCACCTGGCGGCGGCAGGCGAAGCGGTCCTGGCCGGCATACGGGCCGGCTTCGGCGCTCATGCACCCGTCATCGCCGATCACCTTGATAGCGGGCAGGTCGTGCTTGCGGCCCAGCTCGAAGTCGTTGGGATCGTGGGCCGGGGTTACCTTGAGTCCGCCGGTGCCGAACCCGCGGTCCACGTAGGTGTCGCGGATGATGGGGATCTCGCGCTCCATCAGCGGCAGGATCACCGTACTGGCGGGCAGATCGGCGAAGCGGTCGTCTTCCGGATGCACCGCAACGGCCGTGTCTCCGAGCATGGTTTCGGGCCGGGTGGTGGCTACCACGATTCCATCCTCGCGTCCCGGGAACGGATAGCGGATGTGATAGAGCCGGCCTTCGATCTCTTCGTGCTCCACCTCCAGGTCCGCCAGGGCTGTATGGCAGCGCGGGCACCAGTTGATGATGTAGTGGCCCCGGTAGATCAGTCCGGCCTCATAGAGTTCCACGAACACCCGGCGCACGGCCTCGGAAAGCCCCTGGTCCATGGTGAAGCGCTCGCGCTGCCAATCGCAGGAGGCGCCCAGGTGTTTGAGCTGGTTGATAATGGCGCTGCCGTAGCGCTCGCGCCATTGCCAGACGGCCTCGATAAATTTTTTCCGGCCGAGGCTGTGGCGGTCGAGCCCCTTGGCGGCCAGGTCCCGTTCCACCACATTCTGGGTGGCGATACCGGCATGATCCGTACCGGGCATCCACAATACGTTGTCGCCCTGAAGGCGGCGGTAACGGCACAGAATATCCTGGAGGGTATTGTTCAGGGCATGGCCCATGTGCAACACCCCGGTGACGTTTGGCGGAGGGATGACGATACTGAAGGCCGGCCGCGGGCTGCTATCTTCGGCGGCAAAATCCTGATTCTGCTCCCAGAATGCGTACCAGCGGTCTTCGACGTCTTTTGGTTCATACCCTTTGGCCAGCATAGATTGGTCATTGTCGTTCATGCGAATAGGGCTCCTTGGAGGGTTCCTGCAAAAAGCGAAGATCGGGGATTAAGCTTCAATCCTCCCCGATCTGGTCTTATGGCAATAATTTTAGCGATTCTCGTCGGTTTGCCAAGGCAAACGCTTACGCGTCTGAATCGCTCTCACCGCTAAGCAAAGATCGCAGGCGTTCGATTTCACGGGCGACTACCCGTTCGATGACTTCTACCAGAACGCCTTCGATCTTTTCAGTGTATACTTTTTCCACTACCCGTTCGAGAGTCGCTTCGATCCTCTCGGCAGTCAGCACCGGAGCGGCGTCCGTCGCAGCGATTGCGTCGGCTTCGGTAATCACTTCTTCGGCTTCGGGCCTGGTTTCAGGCTCCTGGACTGCCGGGATTTCGATGCCCAGAGAGTCTACGAAATAATCGGCTTCGATGTCTTCGCCGATTTCCTCGTCCAGTACGAAGGCCGTGTCCGGAAAGTCGTGGCGCTCCTCGGTGTACGGCTCTATCCCTGGAGGCGTAATTTCCGCTTGGCTCTGGATCGGCGCGGTCAATTCAATTATTGGGCCTTGTTCCAGGTCTTGCGGCTTGATCCGTTCGGTCAGTTCGATGATCGGTCCCGACGATTCATCCTCGGCGCCATTCATCTGGTTGCGAGTTTGGGTCATTGGCCTGCGCTCCCTTGATTAGGTCCCAAATGTTCGGGACTTATATCCAACCATCTAAATTTTTTAGGATTTATCATGGCGATGGCCTTGTGTCAAGCGCTTTGGAAGATTCTCGAAATCCAAAAACAAGTTGTCGTAAGGCCTTCCAGGCGATAGTGATGAGTCGTGGGCCGGTGGTCGGCCCTTTGCCTGAGACTGCGGGTGTGGCTCATTGTTTTGTCTTTAGCAAGGTTTTGGGATGCGTCGTTTCTATATCGATCCGCCGGCTGGAGGCCAGCGAACGGTTTCTCTTTCGGCTGAGGACGGCCGGCATCTGGTACAGGTGCTGCGGTTGGGAGTCGGAGCCCCGGTGCGTTTATATGACGGCAGGGGGATGGAATACGAGGGGCGGGTTGTCGCCGTCGATCGCGGAGTGGTCAGGGTTTTGATCGAGGCTACGCTAGCGAGCTGTAGCGAATCGCCCTTGACGTTGATTCTGTTGCAGGGATTTTTGAAGGAAAAAAAGATGGACCAACTGGTACGGCAGACCACCGAACTGGGCGTGATACGCTTCGTGCCGGTGTTTACCCGGCGTAGCGTGCCGCGTCCGGAAGGGCGGCGGATTGATGCCCGTATCCAACGCTGGGAAAAGATCGCGGCTGAAGCGCTCAAGCAGTGCCGGCGAGGGCGCATTCCCTCGATCGAACGACCCTGCACCGTGGCAGAGGCCTTTCAGCTGGCCTCGCAATGCGCCCTGAAAATCGTTTTCTGGGAAGAAGGCGGCCGGAATCTAAGCGAAATTCTGGCCGGTGCAGCGCCTCCGGTGGTATCGGCGGCCATTTTAATGGGCCCGGAAGGCGGTTTTGAAGCCGGGGAGATTGCCACCGCCCGGGAGGCGGGATTTCAGGTCGCCAGTCTCGGACCGCGTATCCTGCGGGCCGAAACCGCCACCGTGGCGGCCTGCGCCCTGGTGCAGCACCGGCTGGGAGACCTTTGACAGGGCAGCTGAAGCTTGGGGCGGCAATGTTGAAAATGGGCTTCAAGCCGTACTGCGGACCGCAGCAGTTGCATTTTGGGCTTGACATCGCGGCCGGCTTTCTCTATGAATGCGCTTTCGTTTGACCCACCCGATGCTGGTTTGCCGAGGTAGCTCAGTCGGTAGAGCAGGGGACTGAAAATCCCCGTGTCGGCGGTTCGATTCCGTCCCTCGGCACCATACAAAGCAAGTGAGAAAAGGGGGTTACTCTTAGTTGGGGTAACCCCTTTCTCTTTTGGAAGGGCCGCTGTGCCCAAAATTGTGCAGGCTGATTGTGATCAGCGCTCACTTCGAACGGGTTTGCTCTCGAATCACCATCAGGGTGGCACTGCTCCGGGAAATATCCTTGCCCCGATCATCGCGGACGATGCAGTCGACGATAACTAATATGCGCCCGCGTTTGAACACAGTCGCTTCAGCAATCAAGCGTCCCTCGGAGGCCATGGACAGGAAGTTGTTTTTCAGCTCGATCGTGGTCAGGTTTTCACCCGGGGCGAGAGTGGTCATCACGGCATGAGCGGCTGTTTCGCTGGAAAGCGAGATGGAGAGCCCGCCCTGGAGAATTCCCGCCCCTTGCCGAAACTCGGGCCGGATGGCCATGCTGAATCGAGCATAACCTTGGCGGATCTCCTCGACGGTGATCCCCAGAAAATCAAGAAAAGGGTTGTCCACAGGCTCACCTGAGGTGAGTTTTTTCAAATAGGCCGGATAATCAAACATGCCAAAACCTCCCAAAAAGGATACTGGGCGAAAAGGTCTGAAAACAACGCTTTTGCCATATTTTTTGTATGTCAGGCAACGTAATTTATCGACTTGATCCCGTTGACCCTGAGCCGTCTCGATCAGGCCATGAATCGTCGTAGCGGCCAGGGTGCTGGCGGGGTTGCCGGCAAACAGCCGACTCTTTCTTCCGGGCGCTGTCGCTAAGCGGTTCAGATCAGGCAAGAATCTCAACCGGAGGTTGGGTATGTTTTACCGTGGGACCTGGTATACATGCCTTGGGCATATATGGGGTAACAACGGCCGCACAGGCGGCTACTTGCGATGGCCGTCTCCAGGCTGTCTACACTTTCTCCAGCAGTCATCCTGCTCACCCGGCGGAGCCCATAGCCGTGCTGCGAGAGCTGGATTGACACCTCTCAGCAGATGTTATACGTTTATGCAAAAATCGTATAACGGTTGGAGGGTTCATGGTGACGGCCTATTCTTCCACAGTGACGGTCTCTTCGAAAGGCTGGGTGGTCATTCCCTCTTTGCTGCGACGAAAAATCGGATTGAAGCCGGGCATGAAGATGGTGGTCACCGAAGTTGATGGCAAAATCGTCCTGACGCCCCAGGATGTCGATCCCGTGGATGCCTTTTTTGGGAAACTGGCTGGAGGCGAATCGCTGACTGCGGCGATTCTGGAGGCCAGAAAAGAAGATCGCACCTGTGAAGAAAACAAACTTCATTCTCGATAGCTACGCCCTGCTGGCCTATTTCCAGGCCGAAGCAGGCGGGATCAAGGTCCGCCAGATCCTGAAAGAGGCGTCGGCCCGCCGTGCTTCAGTGCTGCTTTCGGTGATCAGCCTGGGGGAGATCTACTACATCGTGACTCGCAAAAGGGGCAAAGAAACCGCCCTGGCCATCGTGGAGGACATTTTGCGGCTTCCGGTGGAGCTGTTGGATGCCGGGACCGAACGCGTTCTTGCAGCTGCGGATATCAAGGCGCAGTATCCGCTTTCTTATGCAGATGCCTTTGTGGTGGCAGCTGCCGCGGAGAGCATGTCCACCATCGTTACCGGAGATCGTGAATTCAAACAAGTGGAGTCGCGCGTTTCGGTTCTGTGGCTATGAAGTCTGAAAAGCTCAACCGACCCGGCCCCTCAAGACCGATCACGCAGTAATTCAACATTTACGTTCTGGTGAAATCGCACGCAGGAACCTTTTTCGCTCCTTTTATAGATGATCTAAGTTCATGCGACAAATATCCTGACACAGGGGGGCAGAGTAGCAGGATTCGAACTTCGTCTTTCAGTTCCAGATATGACAGATCTTTCATCATTTCAAAAAGATCCGGCCAGGAACAAGGCCTGGAGCATCTCCTGTCCCAGGTTCATGGCCGACTCGAAGAGAGTTTTTCGCTAAAAAAATCCTGCTGAATCCTGGCGCCGTCGAAAATTTTATCATGGCCAATTCCGGCGTGCTGTCCGGTATGGGTCAGTGAACAGCTATGGAGGAAAAAATCACTGAAATCAATGGGAAAGTACCTGCTTGACATTCATTCGCAGTAATGGCATTTAAATAAAAACTACTGTTATAAAATTCCTGAGGATAAACAATATGGGGACCCTGACCAAGACCAAGTTTGCCGATGTCGTAGCCCAGTCTCTCGGTTGTGACAGTAGCCGCTCAGCGGTGATAATCGAGGCCCTGCTGGAGATCATCAAGGAGACCCTCATGGCTGGAGAGGACCTTCTGGTTTCAGGTTTCGGCAAGTTCGAAGTTAAAGGCAAAATGCCCCGGATCGGGCGGAACCCTGCGACAGGAGAGCAGATTACACTAAGCGCTCGTCGCGTGGTGGTGTTCCGGTGCTCGCGCAAACTGAGGGAGAGGGTGAATGGTCATGGTGCGGCTTCTTCCAGAGAAATTTAAAGCCAATCCGGCAAAGATGATAGGGTAGCCAAATAATCTCTTCTTCTAAATACCAGATCTGTCAGAAACAGTAGGGATGTATAATTTAAATGTGGTGCCAGAACCTTCAGTGCTTTCGACGTCAATAAGGCCATTTAGTTCGGATATGATTTGCCGGATATTTGACAACCCCAACCCTGTTCCGGTTGGCTTTGTTGTAAAATAAGGCTCAAAAATCGATGCCAAAGACTCGTGCGGAATGCCTTTCCCATTGTCTGAAATCGAAATAATGGCGTAGGAGCCTTCAGTAATGGAAAATCCATAGGCATTATTGTATGGCTCTTTAAGGATTATATTTGAAGTGGCCAGTTCTATATTTCCTCCTGCTGGCAATGCGTCGCGTGCATTTAAACATAAGTTTATAAGAGAATTCAGAACTCGACTTTTAGAGCACGATATTTTGGGTCTGTATGCATTCAAACGATGTGAAAATGATATATTAGAAGAGTATTTTATCGAAGAACAAAGTAGACTGATTGTTTCTAAGCATATTTCGTTTACGTTTACTATCTCTTCGGGAATGGATACGTTCGATGGTTTTGATATGGAAATAAAAGACCTGAGTAGTTTTATGCATTGATTAACAGAAGATAATATAGTCTCTAAATATTCGTTGAAATGGGGGGTGTCTTTTTTTGAAAAGCTGTCATTAAACTCAAGTAGCGCAAGTTCAGTATTTCCCATTATTGCGGTGAGAAGATTGTTTGCATCGTGCGCAATACCTGTGGAGATTTGTCCTGCAATAGCCAGTTTTTCAAGTGAGTTGATTTTATCGGAAAATGGATCTAAAGCATTTGAAACTGATTGCGTATTTTCTGCTGATCTGTATAAGGTATCTATTAAATCTGACCGGATAGCTTCAGAGATATCGCTATTTGGATTAAAAAGATTCGAAAGCAGAAATGAGGTTTCAACCAGGCCTAATGGTTCTTCGGAATCATCCTTAACAATTATGTGCTTTTTCCCAACTTCATGAAAGATATCTTTTATTTTGGAGAACGGCTCATTATCTTTAATGGAGACGAAAGGAGAGCAAGGGCAGTCCATCAGAAGGCGGGTGAGCGGATAACCGGATAAATTGCCACGGCAAATTGGACCTTTAAACGTTTTTGCATCGTAGAGAAATAATGTCGTTGTATTGCTTTGTAGCATCAATTCGAGAGCATCAACGACCGAACTATCGGATTCAATGCGAGGGATATTTTTGATAGCGATGTCGATAGCCTTGAGCATACTTGTCTATCTATATGGCTTTGGAAACCAATATTTTAATATCCACTTCAATTTTGGCCATTAATTGTGGAGACATAAAGATCTTTGTCTCCTCAAGGATCGCGCTAACTATCGATTGCTTGTCAGCCATAAGGAACAGTTGGCGTTTAACGATAAGCGCCTCAATGATGTCATCATCTATTTCCACAAGTTCAAATAACCCTGGACATATTGTGTCCATCATTTTCTGAGCGGCTTTGGGACCGACAGGTGCATGTTTTGCGAGAACCAAAACATCCCCACATGGTGGGACATCAAAGATTGAAATTTTCATATCCAAATGGGTTCTTCTTGCCTTAATTGCTTCTTTTTTTTCTGGCATTCATTTTCTCCTGGAACGGCCCAGCGTACAATACGCTATTATGATATAGTGCAAATCAAGCAGGCGATAATAGGATGGCCGCCGAAACTATCTGCTTTGCGAGAACCTCCGATCCGGTCAAACAACTCGTGCAGCGGTCGGTGGTAGGGGCTCTGCCGACCTCCAAATAGCTCGATATGCAGGCTGGCACCGACCCCATTCGACCGTTTTACCTTTATAATGTGCCGAGTTCCGAGAAATCCTGCTGAATTTTTCGCTATCGGTTGTTTCATGGCCAGAAGCACCCCGAAGATGTGGGATTTGTGAAAAGAAGGCGATTTATATCGTATTTGGCCCTTCAAGGCAAGATGGGACAGTAATTCTCGGTGAACCCAAGATCTGCTGATTTCACCAAAAGGACGTAAAGCGTTGGACTTTAAATTGGGTCGGACGGCGGGAAGAATTGAATAGCTGCTCTGCGCGAAAAGCAGGACATTTCGAGCATATGGGAGCAGTTGAAATCGGTTGCAACATCGCATGAGGACCTGCGATGGCAGTATATATAATGTCCGTTAGGAAATTCTATATTTTGTTTCCTGGCAAGGCTCAATGGAGTTTTTCACCGGAGGCATAGTCGGCAATTTCGGGGATTGAAAATACACCAGAACGCCGCCAAGAACTGGAAGATGCCGTTTTTTGTAACGGTCGCACAGGGTGGAAAACAAAGAAGCGGTTACGGCTTGTGATGCCGTAACCGCTTGATTTTCTGGTACGCCCGGCCCGACTCGAACGGGCGACCTACGGATTCGAAGTCCGGCGCTCTATCCAACTGAGCTACGGGCGCTAAGGGGGGGGGATGGGCAGGAACCCGTCCCGATTTTCAATGTCTGTTGCTGTTAACCCACGCCAGAGGAAAAAGCAAGACCACGGTCTTCGGACCGTGGTCTTGCCGGGGCTTTGCTTTTAGTGGGGTGAGTGATGGGACTTGAACCCACGACAACCGGGGCCACAACCCGGTGCTCTACCAACTGAGCTACACCCACCACAAGCGAAAATGGTCTTGTAGCAGACCCTGAAGAAACTGGCAAGAGCAAAACTCATGCCCTCTCGGTATTGACCCCGGAGGTCATCCTACTATAAGATCCGACAGTATTTTTCGATCTTAAACCGCTTATGCGGGCCGGCGATCCTATGAAGATGCCTAGGCCCGCGGGCATTGCCGCACGGGACGGACCTGTTGATGCACTACCAGATCTTTGCCATCCGTGCAGTTCTCGGCGTCGTTTTTGCCGTGCTGCTCCTGCGTTTTTTCTATCCGCACGCCGGGATCGGCTATGCCATCGGATTGGCCGTTTTTCTGGTGGGTATGGCCTATATTACCGAGGCTTGGCGTCGCAAGCGACAGGATCGGGACCGGGAGCCGAAATCAAATTCATGAAACGGATCGTCCTCGGCACAGCCGGACATATCGACCACGGGAAGACTTCTCTGATCAAAGCCCTGACCGGGATCAACACCGACCGGCTCAAGGAAGAACAGCTGCGCGGCATCACCATCGAACTCGGCTTTGCCGTCCTGGATCTTCCCAGCGGGTTGCGTATCGGAATCGTTGATGTGCCCGGCCACGAAAAATTCGTCAAGAACATGGTGGCCGGGGCCACCGGGATCGATATCGTGGTGCTGGTGATCGCTGCCGACGAAGGCGTGATGCCCCAGACCCGCGAGCATATGGAGATCTGCACCCTGCTCGGGGTACACCACGGATTTGTGGCCCTGACCAAGATCGACATGGTCGATGCGGAAATGCTTGACTTGGCCCAGGAGGACGTGAGGGACTACCTGGCCGGCACCTTCCTTGAAGGGGCCCCCATCGTGCCGGTGTCGGCGGTGACCGGCCAGGGGCTGGAGGACTTTATCGCCACCCTGGACCGGCTGGCGACTGATGTGCCCTCACGCGAACCCACCGGGCTGTTCCGCCTCCCGGTGGACCGGGTTTTTACCATGAAGGGCTTCGGCACGGTGATCACCGGCACCCTGAGCAGCGGCCGGGTGCGGGTGGGCGACAGCGTGATGCTTTATCCTTCCGGGCTCACCAGCAAGGTGCGCGGGATCCAGGTGCACAACGCTGCGGTGGAAGAGGCCCTGGTGGGCCAGCGCACCGCCATCAATCTTCAGGGCCTGGAAAAGGCGGCCGTGGAGCGCGGGGAGGTGGTTTCGACCTCTGGGGCCCTGGCGTCCAGCTACATGGTCGACGTTTCCCTGCTTTGCCTGGCCAGCAACAAAAAGGCGCTCAAAAACCGCGTCCGGGTGCGCTTTCACACCGGCACCAGCGAGGTGCTGGGCGTATTGGTGCTGCTGGATCGCGACGAAGTCGAACCCGGCGAACAGGCGATGGCCCAACTGCGCCTGGACACGCCGGTGGCCCTGGTCAAGGACGACCGCTACGTGCTGCGCAGTTATTCGCCGGTACGCACCGTGGCCGGCGGCAAGGTGCTCAATCCCATTCCGGCCAAGCATAAGCGGGGCCGGGTTGAGGTGTCGGCCGCTCTTGGCGCCTTGAACGGGGGATCTGCCGAAACCGTGGTGACCCAGAGTCTGGCGGCCGCCGCCTTCAAGGGGGTTAGCCTGGGCCACCTGCGATTGATGACCAATCTGACCGACAAGGCCCTGGAAAGCGTGTTGGCCCAACTCATGTCCCGGCGTGCAGCCCTGCTCATCGACCGCGATCCGCAGACATACATCCATAGCGACAGCTTCGAGGCCCTCAGGGATCAGTGCCGGGCGGTGCTGGCACGTTATCACAAGGCCAATCCTCTCAAGGCCGGAATGCCCAAAGAGGAGCTTCGAAGCAAGTTTCCCAGGGGTGCCAGCCCCAAGCTCTTTACCCTGGTGCTCAACCAGATGGGCAAGGAACAGGACCTGGTGATCGAGGAAGATGCGGTGCGCCTGGCCGATCACCGCATCTCTTTGGCCGCCGACCAGAGCGAGCTGCAGGGGCGGTTCCTGGAGGCCTACCGAAGTGGCGGATTGCAGCCGCCCTATTTCAAGGAGCTGGTCCAGGGGGCCGGCGTCCCCCCTGCCCAGGCCAAGGATGTGCTCCTGCTTCTGGTCAATGCGGGAGAACTGATCAAGGTCAAGGAAGACCTTTATTTCGATCACCGGGTCATCGATGCCCTCAGGGATCGCCTGGTCGATTTTCTCAAAGCCAACGGTGACATCAGCACACCGCAGTTCAAGGACATGACCGGGGTTTCGCGCAAGTATCTGATCCCCTTGGCCGAATACTTCGACGGGCAAAACGTCACCATTCGTGTCGGCGAGGTCAGAAAGCTGCGTCGTTCGAGCTAGTCGCTGTCCTTGAGGCGGCGATCAACCCATCAATACGAAAGATTGAGCCATGGCAGATATGGATAACCAAACCGAAGCTGGACAGGATCAGGCGCCGGAGAACCCATCGGACTTCAAGCGTTTTGCCACCAAACGGATGGCGGTGGTCATCGTTTTGTTCATCGCGCTGTTATGGGTCACGGCCACCGTGGCCGGTTGGGTGTCGGACCGGAAGACACAACCGGCGCCGTCGGCTCACGTAACCAGCCAGGAGGCGCATGCCACCACCGGGACACCGGCCGCCCACGAAACCGCCACTGCGGCCCACACCACCGGTGACCATACGCCGGCCGGCGAAGCGTCTCATGTACAGGCCCCGGCTCCTGCGGCCGCCCATGATGCCGGCGCTGAGCCGCATGCGTCCGCCGACCACCAACAGCCCGAGGCAGCCGCCCATGGTCCGGCTTCCCATGCGGACGAGGGGCAGACGGCGGCGGCCCCACAAGCCCATGCGCCGGCCACGCACACCGCTGCCAAGGCCTCTGCGCCATCCCATCCCGTTGCCGCTCATAGCGTTGCGGGCGAACATGGGGCTGCGCAAGGCGCCCCATCGGTTAAAGGCGTGGCCTTTGTGGATGCGGTCATCAAGACGATGCACCACGAACTGTATGATCGCTTCTGGGGCTGGCGGCCCAACGACATCATCGATTTTACCGACAACGTCAACAATTACCAGCTCGGGGTTCTGGAAGTGACCCGGCGCACGGCGGTGACCCTGGCCGAACGCATTTCCCGGGCCGGCAGCACCGAATCCTTCGACAAGAATCTGGAAAACGCCATGAACTGGTTCATGGTTTCGGCCGATCGCTACTGGTTCCCCTCACCGGAGGGCAAGTACAAAGACGGGCTCAAGGAACTGGCCATATACCGGGATAGGCTCAAGCGGGGCGAGGCGCGCTTCTGGACCCGCACCGACAACCTCATCCCTTTGCTGGTGGCCTACGAAGACCTGCTGGGAAGTTGCGATGAAAACCTGGTCAAGGCCAAAGAAGATGATGGCACCGAGGTGAGCTTTTTTGCCGCGGACGACTACTTCTTTTACGCCAAGGGAGTGGCCAGCGCCCT
Source organism: Desulfobacterales bacterium (assembly GCA_963668645.2). GTDB lineage: Bacteria > Desulfobacterota > Desulfobacteria > Desulfobacterales > UBA2174 > UBA2174. The sequence continues at coordinate 209,656 of CAXXWC010000003.1, read as the reverse complement.
GTACGAAATCTTACATGCCATTGAAAAAGACTTTTACCCCACCATCGAGGCCCGTCGCGGCATCGAAGTGCTCCACCACGCCATCGAATCGTGCCACCATGCCATTGAGATCGATCCCATCGTGATCACCAACAGCAGCCTGAGCGGGATTCTGGCCAACCACCGGGCCAACATGGCGGCCCCCATCAGTCACGCGCGTTTTTATCTCAGTGTGCTGATCAAGACCTTGTCGACCTGAGAGGATCGGAGGACGGAAAAGAAAGAGGGCGGAGGACAGAGAACGGGACAGTGGAAGCGGTTTTCAACCGCGATCAGAAGACAGAGAACAGCTGGGGAAGGGGCCGTCTTCTGTTTTCTGCCCCAGGCCTTCTGCCCTGCGCCTTTTCAAAAGCAGCCCGCCATCCGCACCGCCACGGCGTCGGCCACCAGCAGGCCGCGCCGGGTCAGCCGCAGGCGGCCCGATTCGGTCCTGGCCAGCCCGGATTCGGCCAGATCGGCCAGTACCGGGCCGAAGAGACGCTCGAAGTCGACTGCGAAGCGGGCCTCGAAAAGGGCGGTGTCAATCCCCTCGGTCTGGCGCAGGCCGAGAAGAAGTGCCTCGCTCATCCGTTGCTCCACCGTCAGGCTTTCCACGCCCCCCGGTGGCCGCTTCCCGTGTATTAAGGCATCCAGATAGCCGTCCAGATCCGCATCGTTCCAGTTGCGGTGGATCCCGTCGAAGGAATGGGCCGCCGGACCGAGGCCCAGGTAGGCGCTGCCGTTCCAGTATTTGCGATTGTGGCAAGACCAGAGGGGCGGGTGGCCGTTCAGGGCAAAATTGGAAATTTCGTAATGGACGAATCCGGCACCGATCAGGGTTTCGACCGTGGTTTCAAACAGGGCCGCCACCTGGGTGTCGTTCAGGGGCCGCACCCGGCCCTGCCGGCGCTGGTCGTCCAGCGGGGTTCCCGGGGCATAGGTCAGAATGTAGCAGGAGAGATGGGCCGGCGTCCGTTCCAGGGCCATGGCCAGTTCGCTCCGCCAGGCGTTGCCTGTCTGGCCCGGCAGGGCATAGATCAGGTCGATGCCGATGTTTTCGAAGCCGGCGGCCCTGGCCTGGTCGATCGCCTGCCGGGATTGGGCCGCATCATGGATCCGCCCGAGAAAGGCCAGGCAGCGGTCATCAAAGGATTGGACCCCGAGGTTGAGGCGGTTGACCCCGGCGCGGCGATAGGCGATCAGGTTCTCGGGCCGAAGTGTGCCGGGATTGGCTTCCAGAGTGATTTCGGCCCCGGCGGCCAGACCGAAGTCCGCGCGCACCATTTCGATGAGGCCCGCGATCTGCCAGGGGGTAAAGAGGGAAGGGGTGCCGCCCCCGAAGTAGAGGGTGTCCGGGTTGAGCCGCGGCGCGGCGCGCAGGGCCGACTCGCGGTGCAGCGCATCGAGAAACGCCCGGCGGCCTGAGCCGTTGCCGGGCACCGAATAAAAATCGCAGTAAGGGCATTTGCGCCGGCAAAACGGCAGGTGAATGTAGATGCCGGCGGCGTTTTCGGTTCCAGAAGCCATAGCCGGGAATACAAAGCGCCACCCTGCCGCGGCAGGGTGGCGCTGGCAAGAGGATCGCGCGATGCTCTAGGCTGCCTCGGCCAGTTCGATGCCGATCTCCAGGGCCTGTCGGTTCATGTCGATAAAAGCCGCGGGAAGGCGCCGTTCGAGCATCTTCATCACCGATTCGGGCTTGATCAGCCCGGTCAGGGTGATGACCGCCCCGAGCATGCAGATGTTGAACACGATGGGCTTGCCGATGCGATCCATCACCGTGCGGAACATGTCCAGCTGGCGCTGGCGGGCGTCCACCTTGCGTTCGAGCTGGACGTAGCGCGGATCGGTGATCAACAGCCCCCCGGGCCGGATGATGGGATAAAACTTGTTATAGGCCTCCTGGGTCAGGCACACGAGCACGTTGGGCTGGAGCACCTTGGGAAAGAAGATCTCCTCTTCGGCCACGATCACGTCCGAGCGCGTGGCCCCGCCCCGGGCCGCCGCGCCGTAGACCTGGGTCTGCACCGCGTTGAGCCCTTCTTCGATCACCGCCGCCTCGGCCAGCAGGATGGCCGCCGTGATCACCCCCTGGCCGCCGGAGCCGGAAAATACGATTCTGCATCTTTCCATGGCTATTTTCCTTTCTGGGCCCGTTCGATGACCTGGTCGTAAGCCTTGCAGTACTCGGGCAGCTCCTTTTGTACGAAGACGCCGCGTTCGATCAGGGCCGGGTTTTCCGCCTTGGCCTTGGAGCCCACCGGCGTGGTGTTGTCCTTGAGCCAGTTCATCATTTCCACCGCCCCGCCCTGCTTGTTGCGCCGCCCGAAATAGGTCGGGCACTGGGTCAGGACCTCGACCACCGAAAAGCCTTCGTGCAGGATCGCTTCGCGCAGCAGCTTGGTCAGCTGCTGCACATGGTAGGTGGTCGAACGGGCCACGAAGGTGGCCCCGGCCGCGCGGGCCAGCTCGACCACGTCGAAGCCCTGGTCCACGGTGGCATAGGGGGCCGTGGTGGCCATGATCCCGTAACCCGAAAGGGGAGAGAACTGGCCCCCGGTCATCCCGTAGATGCGGTTGTTCATCACGATGGCGGTGATGTCGATGTTGCGCCGGGCCGCGTGGATGAAGTGGTTGCCGCCGATGGCCAACGCGTCCCCGTCGCCCATGGGCACGATCAGGTTCAGCTCCGGGCGGCTCAGCTTGACCCCCGTGGCAAAGGCCAGGGCCCGACCGTGAATCGTATGCAGGGTATGAAAGTCGAGATACCCCGAGATGCGGCTCGAACAGCCGATCCCCGAGGCCATCACGATTTCGTTTTTGCTCATGCCGAGCGATTCCACGGCCCGCAGCAGGCTGTTGAGAATGATGCCGTGGCCGCAGCCGGCGCACCAGATGTGCGGAAAAAACCGTTCACGAATATAATCTTTGACAGCCATGGGTCAGACTCCTCTCCCCTGGATGAGCCGCAGGATGTTGCGAATATCGGTAGGCGTGATCAGGGTGCCGTCGATGCGGTTGGCCAAAAAGACCTTTTCCGGTTCGCTCACGGCTGCCTTGACCTCCCGCATGATCTGGCCGGTGTTCATCTCGGCCACTACCACCGAGCGAGCCTGGCTGCACTTTTCGCGCACGATGGCGGCCGGAAAGGGCCACAGGGTCTGCAGTTCGAGCAGCCCGAGCCGTTCGCCCCGGGCCCGGCGGTTGCGCACCACGTGCAGGGCCGAACGGGCCGAACTGCCGTAGGAGATGAACACGGTCTCGGCGTCATCGAGGAAATACTCCTTGTACCGTGCCATTTTGTAGGTGTTGTTTTCGATTTTGTCCACCAGGTGGCGCATCAGGCCGTGGACTACTCCCGGGTTGTCCGACGGAAAGCCCCACATGTCGTGAAACAGTCCGGTGACGTTGTAACGGTGCACCCCGCCGAAATCGCTCATCGGCAGCCGGCCGTCCTCGCGCGGCAGATAGGGGTGGTAGTCCACCCCCCCGGGCAACGAGGTGTGCAGCCGCTCGACCAGCGCAATTTCTCCCGGTTCGGGAATGGTCAGCTTTTCGCGCATGTGGCCTACGACCTCATCGAACAGCAGGACAACCGGCGTGCGGTAGGTCTCGGCGATGTTGAAGGCCTCCACCGTGACGGCGAATACGTCCTGGTGGTTCGAGGCGGTCATGGCAACGATGGCGTGATCGCCGTGGGTTCCCCAGCGCGCCTGCATCACGTCACCCTGGGCCACGTGGGTGGGGTTGCCGGTGGACGGCCCGCCGCGCTGCACGTTGACGATCACACAGGGGATCTCGGCCATCACCGCATAGCCCAGGGCCTCTTGTTTAAGGGAGAATCCCGGTCCGCTGGTGGCCGTCATCACCTTGTGGCCGGTGAGCGAGGCCCCGATGATGGCGCACATGGAGGCGATCTCGTCCTCCATCTGGATAAACTTGCCGCCGATCTGCGGCAGCCGGGCCGAGAGACCCTCGGCGATTTCCGTTGACGGCGTGATGGGATAGCCGGCAAAAAATTGCAGCCCGGCATACAGGGCCCCTTCCACGCAGGCCTCGTTTCCCTGAACAAATCTGACATTTGGTTTCATCGCAGCACTTTACTCCGTGATGATTTCGATGGCCAGGTCAGGACACCTGAGTTCGCAAAGCTTGCAGGCGATGCAGTCTTCGGGCCGGGCTGCCACCGCCTTTTCCTTGTCGTCGAGTTCAAGTACGTTCTTGGGGCAAAATGCCACACAGATACCGCACCCCTTGCACCAGGCCTGATTGATCCTGTGCTCCTTCAACTTGGGTTTTTTCTGGGCTTCGACCATGCGATTTTCCCTCGCCGTTTTGGGCCGCACCAGTGGCCCGAATTAAAGAATGATTCATTCAATAAATCTACGGCATTTTTTACAACCCCTCGTTTTGCAAGGGTTTTGCCTTACCGGGGATCCTTATTGGCTTTGTCCGTGAATGTCAAGGAAAAGCGTTTCGGTTTTTTTTGCGGTTTTTGACAACCGGCCGGTGCCTGCCCTATAGTGTGGCGCGACCTTACAGTCCGACCGTTGCCCCGGCGACAGGTCAACCCACCGGAGTGGCTCTTGGCACGAAAACTTTTTTCCGCCGTTTTATTGATTTTCTTCGTAGCTTTTTGCGGGCTGACGGCCGTCGGCCTGGACCTTTGGGAATACGCCCGGCAGCCCGCCGACAGGGACGGCGCCGAGCGGATCGTCCAGATCGCCCACGGTCGCGCGATGAGCCGGATCGCGGACGATCTGGCCGGCGCCGGGCTGATTCGTGCGCCGCTCAAGTTCCGGCTTCTGGCCCGCCTGAAGGGGAGCGACAAGTTGCTGCAGGCCGGTGAGTACCTGCTTTCTCCGGCCATGACACCCCTGGAGATGCTCGATGCGCTGGTGCGCGGCAAGGTGCAACTGCATCGCGTCACCATTCCGGAAGGGTACAACCTGAGGCAGATCGGCGCCCTGCTGGATGATGCGGGACTGGCCCAGGCCGCCGTTTTCCAGGCGGCAGCCCATGACCGGGAACTGGCGGCCCGGGCCGGGATCACGGCCGCAAGCTTCGAAGGCTATCTTTTCCCGGACACCTATCGTTTTGCCAGGGGCGCCGCGGCGCAGGACATGATCCTGGCAATGAAGGCCCGCTTCGACCAGGTCTTCGGTCCGCAGTGGCGGGCCCGTGCCCGTGAGATGGACTGGACCGTGCACCAGGTGGTGACCCTGGCCTCGATCATCGAGAAAGAGACCGGCGATGCGTCCGAGCGCCCTCTGATCAGCGCGGTCTTCCACAACCGGCTGCGGCGCGGTATGCGTCTCGAGACCGATCCCACCGTGATCTATGGGATCGAGGATTTCGACGGCAACCTGACGCGCCGCCACTTGGCCACCCGGACGCCTTACAATACCTATCTGATCAAAGGGCTGCCGCCGGGGCCCATCGCCAGCCCCGGGGCCGCGGCCCTAGAGGCGGCCCTTTTCCCGGCCGCCAGCGACTATTTGTTCTTTGTTTCGCGCAACGACGGCACCCACCAGTTTTCGGCCACCTACGCCGAACACCGGCTGGCGGTACGCCGCTATCAACTGGGGCGGTAGCACATGGACCGGTTCAAAACGGCAATCAATATCCAGGCCCTGGCTGGCCAGCGGCTGATGGTGGGCTTCGATGGAACGGCCCTGGACAGCGAGCTGCGTTTTTTGATCGCCGATCTGGCAGTGGCCGGTGTCATTCTATTCGCACGTAACATCGAAACCCCGGAGCAGGTGAGGGGACTGATCGGCGACTGCCAGGCCTGCGCCGCGGCCACCGGCCGGCCGCCGCTGCTGGTGGCCGTGGATCAGGAAGGCGGAACTGTGGCGCGCCTGCGCCAGCCGCACTTCGAGGAATTTCCCGCCGCACCGCAGATTCCCGATGCCGCCGCGGCCGAGGCCGGTGCCCGCGCCATGGGACGCATGCTGCGCGATTTGGGATTCAACATGAACATGGCCCCGGTCCTCGACGTGGCCCCGGCCGGCATGAACAGCGTGATGGCCCCGCGGGTCTTCGGGGCCGATCCGGAGCGGGTGGGGACCATGGGCGCGGCGGTGATCGACGGCCTGCAGGCTGAAGGGATCATGGCGGTGGCCAAGCACTTTCCGGGCATCGGGCGCACCACGGCCGATTCGCACAAGGTCCAGCCGGTGCTCGATGCCTCGGCCGAAAGCCTCGCCGCCTTCGATCTGCCCCCCTTTGCCCGGGCTTTTACCCACAACGTCGCCGGCGTGATGCTCAGCCATATCCGCTACCCGGCTCTCGATCCCGACTGGCCGGCGAGTCTGTCGGCGGCCGTGGTCCGTGACCTTTTGCGTGGCAAGATGGGTTACGACGGGCTGGTGATGACCGACGATCTGGACATGGGGGCCATCCGGCCGGCGATTACCATCGAGACGGCCGTCGATCGGATCCTGGCCGCCGATGTCGACCTGGCCCTGATCTGCCATGCCGGTCCGGCCATCGAGGCAGCCCATGGAGCGATCTGCCGTGTGATTGAAAAGGACCCCGCCATGAACCGGCGCGCCGGGATCTGTTGGCAGCGGATGCGGCTGGTCAAGCAGCGCTGGCTCGGCCGGGGAAAGCAGACCTGAAATTGTGAGGGGCACGAGGCAGGAAGGCCGCCCAGCGCCTATTTCCTCTCTAAACGCTGAAGCCGCTCGTCGGCCACTGTGACGGCGTCGGTATATTTCGGGTTTTGCGGGAATATTGAAGCCAGACGACTGGCAATGGCACGAACCTTTCTGAACTCGGCTCCGGCATCCAAGAGTTTTCCCTGGATTTCAAAGACCTCGCCCATTTTCCAGCCTGAATCGATCGTGCACCTGCCCCCGGCTGATCCTGGTCCGTCAACCCTAAAACCGGTTGCGCGAAAAGACGTCGTCGTCCAGGGTCGCGGCCCGGCCGGCCGCAAGATAGTGGTAGCCCACCGCGGCCACCATGGCGGCGTTGTCGCCGCACAGGGAGACCGGCGGGATGTGCACCGTAATCCCTTCGGCCTCGGCCTCGGCCCGCAGCCGCTGCCTCAGGCGGCGGTTGGCCGCCACCCCGCCCACCAGTGCCAGATGGCGGCAGCCCTTGGCCCGGGCCGCGGCCAGGGCCTTGAGCACCAGCACGTCGACCACCGCCTCCTGGAAGGCGGCCACGATGTCGGCCGTGTCCTGCTCAGATGGCGTCTCATGGGTTTGCAGGTATCGCAGCACGGCGGTTTTCAAACCGGAAAAGGAAAAATCGAATCCGTTGCGGTCCAGAAACGGGCGCGGGAACCTGATCCGCGACGGGTCGCCCTCGATGGCCAGGCGGTCGATCACCACCCCGCCTGGGTAGCCGAGATCGAGCATCTTGGCCACCTTGTCGAAGGCCTCCCCGGCGGCGTCATCCCGGGTCTGGCCCATCATCTCCATCACCGTTGGCCCCGTGACATGATAGAGGCAGGTGTGCCCTCCGGAGACCATCAGGACTACGAAGGGAAACGGCGGGGGGGCGGCGCCAAGAAACACCGAATGGATGTGCCCTTCGAGATGGTTGACGCCGACCCAGGGTAGGTCCAGGGCCCAGGCATACGCCTTGGCAAAACAAAACCCCACCAGCAAAGAGCCGATCAGTCCTGGACCGCGGGTTACGGCGATCCCGTCCAACTGGGCGGCCTTCAGATCGGCTTCGGCCAGGGCCTGGGTGACCACGGGCACCACCGCCTGGATATGCTGGCGCGAGGCCAACTCGGGCACCACTCCCCCATAGGGGCGATGTACGTCCACCTGGGAGGCGACCACCGAGCTGAGGATGGTGTGCCCGTTTGCCACCACGCCGGCGGCGGTTTCATCGCAGGAACTTTCGATGCCGAGGATTTTCATCCGCCATCCGATCCGCGTCCCTGGAAGGCGGCCAAGGGCGCATAAAAAAAGGCACCCGCCCATCGAAGGGCACCGGGTGCCGGTTGTTACCACAACGGGGGCTGCTCAGCCGATCCGGGTCACGTGTAAATCATGCGCGATTTGTTCGGCTGTTTGGTGGCCACCACCTCGCCGATCAGGTAGACCCGCTCGTCCATCGCCTTGAGCCGTTCGAGGATTTCCTGGGCCCGTTCTTCGGGCACCACGGCAATCATCCCGATGCCCATGTTGAAGGTGCGGCGCATCTCCTCGTCGGCCACCTTTCCGGCTTCCTGCAAAAACTCGAAAATAGGCGGGACTTTCCAGGTCGCGGTATCGATCACCACGCTGCAGGCGTTGGGGATGACCCGTAGGATGTTCTCGCTGATGCCGCCGCCGGTGATGTGGGCCAGCCCGTGGATGGGCAGGTCTTTGAGAAGTCCCTGGATCAGTTCCGAATAGATGCGGGTGGGCCTGAGCAGGGCTTCGCCCAGAAGCTCGCCGAGTTCCGGCACATGGCTGTCCACCGTGAGATTGAGCCGCTCGAAGCAGATCTTGCGCACCAGCGAATAGCCGTTGCTGTGCAGCCCGTCGGAAGCGATACCGATCAGGCGGTGACCGACACGGATCTCCGAGCCGTCGACGATCTTGGCATTGTCGACGATGCCCACCACGAAGCCGGCCAGATCATACTCGCCATGCTGGTACATGTCGGGCATCTCGGCGGTTTCCCCGCCGATCAGGACACATTTGGCCTGCTGGCACCCTTCGCCGATGCCGCGGATCACGTCCGCCGCCACCCGGTTGTCCAGCTTGCCCGTGGCCAGGTAGTCGAGGAAAAACAGCGGGCGGGCGCCTTGCACGACGATGTCGTTGACGCACATGGCCACCAGATCGATGCCCACGGTGTGGTGCCGGTCCATCATAAAGGCGATCTTGAGCTTAGTGCCGACTCCGTCGGTGGAGCTGACCAGGACCGGCTGGTCGTAGTTGGCCGTGTTCAGGGAGAAAAGACCGCCGAACCCGCCGATTTCGCCCATGGTTCCAGGCCGGTGGGTCTTCTTGGCGATCTCCTTGATCTGCCCGACCAACCGGTTGGCCTTCTCGATGTCTACGCCCGCATCGGCGTAGGTTATGCTTTCACGCATCTCCTCGTTCATAACAATACCCTGAAATTTCAAACATTATTAGATCGCAGGGAAACTAAACGGTTTCCGGGTAAAAGTCAAAACAATTTTTTTGACAATCCCCGAGGCCTATTGTAGTTTACCATGCTTAATCCGGTTTTACGGATTTGCGCCCGACCGCCGCAGGAAGTCTCGGGGCCGGGAACGCCCGCTATCGCGGAGCGCAGGCCCCGGGGTAAACGCCTCAACCGGCGAATACCACGAACGCGGAAAACTAAAATTTTCAACCCCTCGCCAACCCGAAGAGGAAACCATGACCCGTTTCGCCCGACTCGATCGTCTTCCGCCCTATGTGTTTGCTACGGTCAACCAGATCAAGATGGAAGCGCGCCGGGCCGGCCAGGATATCATCGATATGGGGATGGGCAACCCGGACCTGGGTACGCCCGATCACATCGTTGCCAAGATGGTCGAAGCCGCCCAAAAGCCGCACAACCACCGCTATTCGGCCTCCATGGGTATCACCCGGCTGAGGGTGGCGATTGCCAACTGGTATCGTGACAACTACGCGGTGGAAATCGATCCGGAAACCGAGGCCATCGCCACCATCGGGGTCAAGGAAGGGATGAGCCATCTGGTCCTGGTAACCATCCGGCCCGGGGATGTGGTCTTTACCCCCAACCCGACCTATCCGATCCATCCCTACTCGGCGATCATTTCCGGCGGGGATGTGCGCGGGATTCCGGTTGGGCCGGAGCACGACTTTTTCGACAACCTGCTCCACGCCACGCGCCAGACCTGGCCGCGACCGAAGGTGTTGATCATCAGCTACCCGCACAATCCCACCACCGAGGTGGTGGATCTGGATTTTTTCCAGAAGATCGTGGATTTCGCCAAGGAACATGACATCATGGTGATCCACGATTTCGCCTACGCCGATCTGACCTTCGACGGGTACAAGGCCCCCAGTTTTCTGCAGGCCAAAGGCGCCAAGGAGGTCGGGGTGGAGTTCTTCTCGTTGTCCAAGAGCTACAGCATGCCCGGGTGGCGGGTGGGGTTTTGCGTGGGCAACCCCGAGATCGTTTTCGCCCTCAAGCGGATCAAAAGCTACCTGGACTACGGGATCTTCCAGCCGATCCAGATCGCCTCGATCATCGCCCTGGAAGGGGACCAGGGATGCGTTCAGGAGATCCGCGATACCTATTTAGAACGGCGTGACGCGCTGATCAGCGGCCTGGGGCGCGTCGGCTGGGAAGTGCCCAGCCCCAAAGGGACGATGTTCGTCTGGGCCAGAATTCCAGAAAAACACCGGCACATGGGATCGGTGGAGTTTTCCAAGTTTCTCATCCGCGAGGCCCAGGTGGCGGTCAGCCCCGGGTTGGGCTTCGGCGAGTATGGTGACGAGTACGTCCGCTTTGCCCTGATCGAAAACAAGATGCGCATCAACCAGGGGATTCGCGGTATACGCAAGATCATGTAGCTTCGGGAGCGAGTCAACGATGAAACGGATAGGCGTCGGACTTTTGGGCTGCGGCACCGTCGGAACGGGGGTGGCCCGGCTGCTTTTGGAAAACGCGGACTTGATCGCCGAGCGGGTCGGTGCGCGCATCGAATTGCGTCGCATCGCGGATATCGACGTTGACCGCGATCGTGGACTCCAATTGGCCGAGGGGGTGATGACCAGCGACGCTCCTTCGTTGGTGGAGGATCCGGCCATTGATATCATCGTGGAGATGATCGGCGGCCAGACCGTGGCCAAGGATCTGATAATGGCCGCCATCGCCGCCGGCAAACCGGTGGTGACCGCCAACAAGGCGCTTCTGGCGGCCCAGGGCGACGCCATCTGCCGCGCCGCGGACCAGCGCGGGGTCGATCTGGGCTTCGAGGCCAGCGTGGGCGGCTGCATGCCGATCATCAAGAGCCTGCGCGAAGCGCTGGTGGGCAACCGCATCCGTTCGATGACCGGGATTCTCAACGGCACGTGCAACTATATTTTGACCAAGATCGCCGAGGACGGCAGCACCTTTGCCGAGGCCCTGGCCGCGGCCCAGGCCGAGGGATATGCCGAGGCCGATCCGACCCTGGACGTGGAAGGGTTCGATACGGCCCACAAGGTCACCATCCTGGCGGCTCTGGCCTACGGGATGCAGGTCAATCTGGCCGATGTCTACGTCGAGGGGATCAGCCGCCTGACCCCCCTGGACATTCAGAACGCGGATGAGTTCGGGTACCGCATCAAGCTGCTGGCCATCAGCAAGGACCGGGGCGACGCCATCGAAGCGCGGGTCCATCCGACCATGATTCCTGTTGACAACATCCTGGCCAGCGTCAGCGGTGCGGTCAACGCCGTCACCGTGACCGGGGACGCCACGGGCGACGTGATGATCATGGGCCGGGGCGCGGGCATGATGCCCACGGCCAGCGCCGTGGTGAGCGATATCGTCGACATCGCCCGCAACCTGATCTGCGGCGGGCCCAGGCGGGTGCCGCTATTCGGCTATCAGCCAGAGCGGATCCGTTCGATCCCGGTGCTGTCCATGGATACGCTGCGCACCCACTACTACATCCGCATCATGGCGGCCGACCGGCCCGGGGTGCTTTCCATTGTTTCGGGAATCCTCGGCGAGCACGGGATCAGCATCAAGAGCGTAACCCAGAAGGGGCGCCAGAGCACCGGTCCGGTGCCGGTGGTGATGCTTATCCACCGGGCCGAAGAAGCAGCGGTGCGCAAGGCCCTGGATCGCATTACGCGCCTGGATGTGGTGGCCGAGCCGCCCACGTTGATTCGTATCGAAGATCCTAACGACAGCGATTAATCCCGTCAAGCCGGGGTTCTTTGCATTTTGGAGTGCTCATGTTTATCGTTTGCAGCGACTTGGAAGGCGTTTTCACCCCCGAAGTTTGGATCAATGTGGCAGAACGCACCGGCATCGACGAACTGCGCCTGACCACCCGCGACATCGCCGACTACGACGAGCTGATGCGCCGCCGCCTGGCCATCCTGGACCGCCACGGGCTAAAGATCCAGGACATCACCGCCGCCATCGACGCCATGTCGCCGCTGGCCGGCGCGGTCGAGTTTCTCGACTGGCTGCGCGGTGAGACGCAGGTGATCATCGTGTCGGACACCTTCGAGCAGTTCGCCGCCCCGTTGATGAACAAGCTGGGCCGGCCCACCCTCTTTTGCCATACCCTGACCATCGACACGGCCGGCCGCATTTGCGACTACAACCTGCGCCAGGCAGATGCCAAACGCCGCACCGTCGAGGCGCTCCAGTCGATGAACTACCGTGTTATCGCCATGGGCGATTCCTACAACGACATCAACATGCTCAAGGCCGCCGAGCACGGGGTGCTCTTCAGGCCGCCACAAAACGTCATCGACGAGTTTCCCCAGTTCCCGGTGACCACCGATTACGCGGAGCTTAAGGCGATCATCGAGGGGATATTGGCCAATTGAGCCATGCCGCGTTGCCTTCTTCCATGCTTTGCCATCGCATATACTGCCGAGTGATCTACGGCGATACGGACGCGCTGGGGTTTGCTTACAACGGCAACTATCTGCGCTGGTTCGAGCAGGGGCGCACCGAAATGTTCCGGCACCTCGGCCTGCCGTATACCGCCATCGAGGCCGAGGGCATAGCCCTGCCGGTGGCTGAGGCCTGGTGCCGGTTTCTGTCTCCGGTGCACTACGACGACCTGCTGGCCATCGAAACCCGGCTCGACCCGGCGCCCAAGGCCGCGATCCGCTTCGAGTACACCCTTTATACCGAAGACCCGGCGCATCCGGTGGCCAGGGGCTACACCCGCCATGCCTGCATCGACAGCACCGGGCGGGCGGTCAGGCCGCCGGCCTTTTTGCGCGAGTTTATCCGCCGCAAGGTGGCCGAGGCGGAAAATACGGCCGATTTTTCAGGGAGCAGCGACCCATGATCGACGTGGCGACCTTCGACCAATGCAGGCTGCTGGTCATCGGCGATCTGATGCTGGACGAATACGTCTGGGGCGATGTGGAGCGCATCAGCCCCGAGGCCCCGGTCCAGGTGGTGGCGGTGCGCCGGGAGGATTTTACCCTGGGCGGGGCAGGCAATGTGGCCGCCAACCTGGTGGCCCTGGGGGCCGGGGTGGCGGTGGCCGGCGTGGTGGGTGCCGATCGCCACGGGGCCCTGCTCACCGAGCGGTTTCAGCACCTGGGGGTCGACACCGCCGGGGTGGTGGCCGAAGCGGGGCGGCCCACCACGCGCAAGACGCGCATCATTGCCGCAAGCCAGCAGGTGCTGCGCATCGATCGGGAAACCCGGCGGGCCGTGGCTCCCGAGACCGCTGCAGCCCTGGTGGAGTGGATGGCCGCCGAGATCCCCCAGGCCGATGCCGTGCTGGTCTCGGATTACGGCAAGGGGCTGCTTACGGCGGAACTGCTGGGCCGTATCATCGCCGAGGCGCACCGGCATGCCAAGCCGGTTCTGATCGATCCCAAGGGGGCGGACTACACCCGCTATGCCGGCGCCACCCTGGTCACTCCCAACCGCAAAGAGGCGGCCCAGGCCGCCGGCATCGAGATCGTCGACAATGAGACTCTGGAGCGGGCGGGTGCAAAGATCATGCTTGAGGCCGGACTGGAACAGCTATTGATCACCTGCGGCGCGGACGGGATGGTCCTGCTTGCGCACGGCCACGCGTCCCGGTTCATCCGAAGCGAGGCGCGGCAGGTCTTCGATGTTTCCGGGGCAGGTGATACCGTCCTGGCGGTGACCGGCCTGGCTCTGGCGGCCGGCGCCGATCCGTTTCAGGCCGCCACCCTGGCCAACAGCGCCGCGGGGATCGTGGTGGGCAAGGTCGGCACCGCCACGGTGAGCCGCAAGGAGCTGGCCCTGGCTTGCCAGCCCCCGAGTCCCGACCAGAGCCACAAGCATTTAGGTCTCAAGGAGCTTGGCGAGCGGGTGGCTGAACTGCGCCGCCAGCAAAAGCGCATTGTCATGACCAACGGCTGCTTCGACTTTTTGCACGCCGGGCACCTGCATCTGTTCGCCGCTTCGCGACGGCTCGGTGACCTGCTCGTGGTGGCCATCGATGACGACGAGTCGGTCCGCACCCTCAAGGGACCGGGTCGGCCGGTGATCAGCGCCCGCGAACGGGTGCGCACCCTTTGCGCGCTGGAGTCGGTGGATATGGTGGTGGTATTTGCCACCCGCGAGCTGGAGCGGCTTATCGACATCGTCAAGCCGGACGTGCTCACCAAGGGCGGCAATTATGCACCCGATCAGGTTGTCGGCCGCCGGCGGGTCGAGGCCCACGGGGGGCGGGTGGCGTTGATTCCGATCAGCGAGGGGGTTTCGGCCTCCCGGGTCATCGCGCAGATCCGGCAGAGCTGATGGCTTGCTGGGGAAATCTTTCATGACCGACGCGGATCAATTTTATCATCGCACGCCCGAAGGCATCGTGGTCAGCGTTCTGGTCCAGCCCCGTGCGGCCAGGAACCAACTGGCCGGGTTGCACGAAGGGGCGCTCAAGCTGCGCCTGACCGCCCCCCCGGTGGAAGGGGCGGCCAACAAGGCGTGCATCGCCTTTCTGGCCAAGGCTCTGGGCCTTGCCAAGTCCAACCTGGAAATCGTTTCCGGCCAGGCCAGCCGCCACAAACGGATCCTGGTGCGCCCTGCGGCCGGCCAGGCCGGAGAGGCACTGGAAAAAATTATTCTCCGCAAGCTGGTCTCCTCTTGACATCCATGCAACAAGGTTTTATTATCTCGTTTCTTTGATGCGGGGTGGAGCAGTCTGGTAGCTCGTCGGGCTCATAACCCGAAGGCCGGCGGTTCGAATCCGTCCCCCGCTACCAAAAAATAAAACAGGGGGTTGCGGTTGATTCCGCAGCCCCCTTTTTTATGCCGTCAAGATTTGCTTCCAACCGTATTTCCAGCCGCAGCCCTCGATCATGATGTGCCCTAACGTACATGGTCCACTACAGAAACCCCCCGGTAATCGGTGTCCAGTGCCCTTGGCCCGCTCCTTGCCGATGGTGCGTTTGCCGGTTTCCATCTCGGAGATGTGCCGCTGGGAAATGCAGGTCAGCTCGGCCGACTTGCGCTGGGAAAACCCCTCTCGGTGGCGTGCGCTGGTCAGACCGACACCGGGCAGTTGATGCGCCTCGTGGGTTCCAGCATAGATCACCTCGATCAGTCTGATTTTGACCTGCCACAAACGCAGCAGATCGCGCAGCCGTTTCCTGTAATATTGTCGGAAACGCCGCTTTCCTGAATTTTTCCTCGCGTTGGGCATTGTTTCCAGTACTTCTTTGGTATACCACAGGACAGGGATCCGGACTTGCCGTTTTTCACAAACTCAACAGGCTGAATGGTCCATGCGAGTGAAGTTTCAGCGCTTTTGCCGGCAGCTGTCGATTCACCCAGGCAGACACCGATTTTGGACCAGCCTGTGCATGGTTGCCGTTTAACGATTTATAAAAAGGATGGGGGACATGCGCGGAGACCAGCTTTCCAGGCAATGGCGGATTCTAAGACGGCTTGAAGCCTCCCGGACCGGGTGCACCGTGGCCCAGATCAAGGCCCTTGCCGGGGTGAGCCAGCGCACGGCCTACCGGGATCTGGAAGACCTGCAACAGGCCGGGTTTCCCATCTATACCGATAAAGTCGGGGGCCGCAAGCGCTGGCGGCTGATGGAAGGCTACCGTTTTACCGTGGATCAGCCCTTGCAACCCACCGAACTGATGGCCTTGCGGATGAGCGAGGCGATGATGGACGGGCTGCGGGGAACGGTGTTCCACGAATCGCTGTCAGGACTGTTGCAGAAAGTCGAAGCCGGTTTGCCGGACGAGACGCGTGACTACCTTGCCCGATTGAAGGATGCCGTTTGCGCCGGCCTCGGCCCCTGCCGCGATCATGGCCGCCATGCGGGCATCGTCAGCCAGGTGGCGGCGGCCGCCGTGGAGAAACGCACCTTGGAGATCGCCTACCAGGGCCTGCGCGACAGCGAACGGGTTCGCCGGCGTATCGACCCATACAAGGTCTGGTATCAGGACGGCACCATCTACCTAGTGGCTTACTGCCATCTGCGCGCGGCGGTTCGCATTTTCGCAGTGGACCGTATAAGTCTGCTTCAGTCCACCGATGATTTTTTCACAATTCCGGATACCTTCCGTTTCGTGGATTTTGTCAAAAACAGCTTCAAGGTGATGAGCGACGAGATTTACGCGGTGCGTATCCGTATCAGCCCGGCTTGGGCGAGGTACGTCGCCGGAAGGATCTGGCATGCGAGCCAGTCGATCCAGAAGCAGATCGATGGCGGCATCGAGATCGCCTTTCGGGTGGCCGGCCTTGATGAGATCAAGCAGTGGGTGCTGAGTCTGGGCCCCGAGGCCTATGTGGCGGCGCCGGTCGAGCTGCGCGAGGCGGTACGCCGGGATATGGTTGAAGCCTTGCGCCAATACGGGCCTGAACCGTTGGAGGAGGTCCAGGATGTGGGGGACTCGCAAATCGAAAGCCGTACGGCGGAGAACATATCTCTTTGGCACGAAGGGAGCAGAGGGTAAATCAAGCCCCCAAAAAAACAAGCCATGACTTTTTTCCCCTCGGTTTTGTCCTGATCTGACAAAGTCATGTGGTAGCCTTTTTGAAAATTCCGTCAAAGGAGGATTGAAGCCCCTGTGCACCTTCCCGTTTTCCGAAGAAGCGGTGCCAGGTAAAAATATTAATATATTTCGTTAAACCAATTGATTGCGATTGTCTTTGCGGTTTGAATTGGCCTTCAGTACTTTGCCATAGCCGTTATCCCCAATAGACAAGGGAGAAGCGAGGGTGTCGCCCGACGGACCGACGATAAAAGGCCGGCCGGACCGGAAAGATCGACCGCAGCGTTTGAGGGCCGGCGGCGGATACCGCAAGCTGCGCAGTTTTCAAACGGCAACCATCATCTACGATGGGACAATCTCCTTTTGCCGAAGGTTTGTCGATCCGCGCTCGCGCACCCACGACCAGATGGTGCAAGCGGCACGTAGCGGCCGGCAAAACATCGCCGAAGGAAGCCGTGCCGGAGCGACCAGCAGCGCCTCTGAAATCCGCCTGACCAATGTGGCCCGTGCCAGCCTGGATGAACTGCTGCTGGATTATGAAGATTTCCTGCGCCAGCGCCATCTTCCCCAATGGGCCAAGGACGGCCCGGAGGCCTCGGAAGTGCGGTGTTTGGGCAAAATCATGTCTGATCCGACGGATGCGACCGATCCGTCGGATGCCTCCGATTATTCCAAATACGCCTTTTGGCTGGAAAATCCCGATCCGGCCATCGTCGCCAATACCCTGATCTGCCTGATCCACCAGGCTAACTTTCTTTTGGACCGCCAGATTACGGCTCTGGAACGGGCCGTTATCGAAAAGGGCGGCTATCGCGAAAATCTCCTGGCGGCCCGCCTGGCCGAGCGGCGTTGCAATAAACTGTCTTCCGATCGGTCCGATCCGACGGATCAGTCCGATCAGGCCGATCCGACCCAACCCCCGGTTTGCCCCAAGTGTGGCCGGCCCATGAAGCAACGAACCGCCCGCTACGGGAAAAACGCCGGCACCCGGTTCTGGGGTTGCTCCGATTATCCGCAATGCAGGGGTACAAGGCCCCTGAAATGAGGTGTGAATTGGGCAAAAGAAAACTGAAACCAGCCGGGGCGGTGGACCTGAAAACCACCGGCATGTCGCCGGCACGCGGGCACCGGGTGATCGAAATCGCCACGGTGCGCATATCCGGCGCCGGTCCGGGTGAGGCGTTTCACAGCATGATCGACTGCGGCCGGAAAGTTACACCCGGTGCAAGGCAGGTCCACGGTATCAGCGAGGCGATGTTCGCCGGCCAGCCCGAACCGGTGCTGGTCTTTGATTACTTTCGTCAATTTATCGGCGGCGACCTCTATCTGGTTCCTGGGGAGACCGAGGCGTTGCGGCTGCATCGGGCTCTGGACGATGCACGGGCTGTGGGGAAAATTTGGCTAAAAATTTCGGACCGGAATGCTACGTTATGACAGAATACTGAAGGATCGAGGGGGGGAAACGGTGGAAAAGCGTTTGGCTTGCCTCTGGGCTAAAACAGAGAGCAGTGGGGAAGCAAAATGGCATCCTCTTATTCTTCATCTTCTGGATGTGGCTGCCTGTACGGATGCAATATTGGCAAGAGAGCCGGAGACAACAAGGAATTTGATCTCTGGGATTTTGGGTATGAAATGGGTTATGGCACGGTCTTGGATTTTAAGCCTATCCGCATGCCATGATTTGGGCAAAGCCTGCCCGGGGTTCCAGTGCAAGTGGCTCGGATGGCTTTCCAGCGGTACCGGCTTGGAGCTTCCCAGAAGTCCGAACACCAATATCAATCATGCCTTTGTCAGCCAGATCGCTTTGACAGAATTTCTTGTGGAGAAAGGCTGGTCCGAGGATCTGGCGGAGTCGGCCGCGGATGCGGTTGGTTGCCACCATGGCGAGAGAGCTAACCCGACAGTTCTGGATAGATTAAGTGGAGATCAACGCGCCATTGGAAAAAAGGAATGGAACGATGCCCGGCGCGACATCATGGAGTCCGTATTTGAAGTTTTAGGCACAGGAATTCTACCTGAAACACAGAACCTTTCAGGGCAGGATTTTATGCTGTTGGCCGGTCTGACCAGCTTTGCCGACTGGATTGGCTCAAACGTCGATTGGTTCCCGTTTGGAACCGTAGAAGATTGTGTTGACCTGAAAGCCTGGTTTGCAAAGCGCAGGATGTTTGCTGATCATGCCCTGGACAGCCTCGGTTGGCAGAGAAGGGATCCGCTTTCTAAAGAAGCGGAGTCGTTTGAATCGGTTTTCGGCCTTAGGCCTCGTACTCTTCAGCAGGCTGTGGAAAACATAGTAACAAAAGTGCCGGCGCCGGCCATCCTGCTGGTGGAAGCACCCATGGGCGAAGGAAAGACCGAGGCCGCTTTTTACGCGTACCTGGAGCTGCAACGCCGTTTCGGCCATCGCGGCCTCTACGTGGCGCTGCCGACCAAGGCCACCGGAAATGCAATGTTCGCCCGGACGCGCGATTTCCTGACGGGCCAGATCTCCGACCGATCGCTGGACTTGCAGCTATTGCACGGTGGGGCGTTGCTCAACGACAGCTTTCAGGATTTGCGCTTAACGGGGATACACGACCCTGAATCGGGGGGCGAAATCCGCGCCGGCGAATGGTTCACCCACAAGAAGCGGGCGTTGCTCTCGGAATACGGGGTCGGGACCGTGGATCAGGCGCTGTTGCCGATCCTGCCGGTTCGCCACAACTTCGTCCGCCTGTGGGGACTTGCCAACCGGGTCGTGGTGCTGGACGAAATCCACGCCTACGACGCCTACACCGGCACCCTGCTGGTCCACCTGCTGCGATGGCTTCTGGCGCTTGGCTCTTCGGTGGTGCTCCTTTCGGCCACCTTGTCGCCATCGATCCGTCGGAAGTTGGCGGCGGTGGTGGGTGCGGAGAAGCTGGAGCGAGAACCGGGGTATCCGCGTCTGACGGTTTTCAATCAAGAGGGCGTGGCGCAAACGCACTTCGAGGCGGACCCGAAACGCCGCCGGGTGCTGCGGCTCGTCGGCATCCCGTCCGATTTATCGGTTATCCGTGCCAGCCTTGAGGCCCATCTTGCCGGAGGTGGCACGGGGCTGGCCCTGGTCAACACGGTGCAGCGCGCCCAGGACCTCTACCGGCTGTCTCCCGAGGGCGAGCCTGTGGTGTGCCAGAACCGCCGAGTCGGCAAGCGCCTTGAGGACGGCACGGAGGTGTTCCTCTTCCATGCGCGCTTTCCGGCCTCCTGGAGGCAGGTTCGGGAGGACCATGCGCTCGCGGCGTTCGGCAAGGATAGCGTTCGGTCCGGCCGCAAGATCCTCATCGCCACCCAGGTCGCCGAGCAGAGCCTTGATCTCGATTTCGACATCATGGTGACCGATCTGGCGCCCATCGACCTCGTTCTTCAAAGGGCCGGGCGCTTGTGGCGGCATGCTGCGGATTCGAGGCCCGTGGCCGAACCGATTCTGATGGTTTCAGGACTCGATAGCGAAGTGCCGCCATCCTTCGGAAAGCCGTTGTGGTGGGATTCCGTTTATCGCGAAGATCTGCTCTTGCGCACCTGGAGCCTGCTGAAAGACCGGCCGACCCTGACACTGCCGGACGAGATCGACCCCTTGGTTCAGGCCGTGTACGAAGACGAGGTGGAGGTCACCGAAGCCTTGCAGGAACGACTGGAAAGCGCCCGGATCAAGGCAGATGGCGACGCCCTCGCATTCCAGGCGATGGCCCACCATGCGATCGTGGGCTTTCCGGACGATGGGTCTTGGAATGATCCGGCAAGGTTCGTGCTTTACGACGAGGATGCCCCGGGCGTGCATCGAACCCTCATGGCCCGAACCCGGTTCGGTGAGGATTCCGTGGTGGCTATTCCCCTGTTTGCGGCCGATGGATTCCAGCCGGCCGACGCGCCGGATTTCGCAACGGCCAAGCGATGGTTCCAGCGGGCCGTGAGCCTGTCGCGCAAAGGCGTCGTCGCAAGACTCAAAACCCAGGGAATTCCGGAAGGATGGCGGGAATCGTCGTTGTTGCGCAACTGCTTTGCGCTCGTGCTGAGACCGGACGGCCAGTGGGTGGAAGATCCGTCCGTGCGCCTGGATGAAGACCTGGGGTTGGTGTTTGAACCAAAGGAGGCCGAATGAGCCGATTCAACCTGATCGACGAGAAATGGATTCCGGTGCGGTTTCCAGACGGATCCCGCGACGAACTGGGCATCCGCGACACGCTGCGCCGCGCCTTGGAGATTTCCGCCATCGAGGATCCATCGCCCCTGGTGGTCGCCGCCTTGCATCGTTTCCTGCTGGCGGTGCTTTACCGTGCGCTGGAAGGGCCGACCGGCATCGACCAGGCCAAGGCTTTGTTCAAAAGCGGTCTGCCCGAC
The DNA here is from genome assembly GCA_963668645.2 of Desulfobacterales bacterium. Taxonomy (GTDB): domain Bacteria; phylum Desulfobacterota; class Desulfobacteria; order Desulfobacterales; family UBA2174; genus UBA2174. Next base: position 188,669 of record CAXXWC010000003.1, on the reverse strand, counting down.
GAGCGGATCGCCGATTATCTGGAGAAATGGCGGAGCCGGTTCTGGTTGTTTGACGAAGAATATCCCTTTTTTCAGATTCCGGATTATGAGCCAAAAGAAAAAGGCGGTAAGAAGCGGTGGCGTTCATGGGCGGCAATCGCTGCAGAGCACAATGCCGACAATGCCAAGGTCCTTTTCGATCACCTCGACATTCGGCAGGCAGGATCGATCCCCGCCAAGAAGGCGGTTCGCTGGCTGATCGCTTCTCAAACATTTGCGCTGGGCGGTGGCAGAAGCGATTTCCAATATACCAAGAGCGGGCCTTCAGCCGCTACGGCAATGGCGCTTCCATTGGGCATAACCCTTCAAGACACTCTTCTTTTTTCATTGGTTCCTGAAAACCGGGAAATACTCAAAACAGACGTTCCTGTTTGGGAAAGAGCGCCGGACTCTCTCGCATCTCTCCAAAAAGGCATAGAAAGAGCCGTTTTGGGACGGTCGGATCTATATACTTGGAGGACGAGATCCATCAAATTCAATCCGCAGGGGGGCGACGCTTCGATTGCGGAACTGACTTTCGCGTCCGGTATTGGGTGCTCCTTGGAAGGATATGTCGATCCCATGCTCGGTTACCGGATCGACGAAAAAAGAGGAAAATTGCCGGTCCAGTTCCGTGATCGAGGGCTTTGGCGTGACTTCGATTCCTTGTTGCCGGATGAATCGCGCCTGGCACCGCGTGTTATCGAGCATGCAACGATTTTAACCCGAGCAGATCGGGGGCGATTTCCCAAGTCGGTAATTGTCCTCGGTCAGGCCAACGACAAGGCAAAGATCAAGTATTGGCGGATGGAACGATTCGCCTTACCCGAAGCGTTGGGCACCGACCGTTTTATCCGTACGGAAATCCATCAGCTTCTATCCGACGCCGAAGATGCTCAAAGTGCTCTTTGGCAGGCCTGTCGTACATTTGCACGGCAACTGTTGGGCCGTGGAGGACGTGAACCGGCAGCGAAGGATGTCAAAAACTTTGTGGAGCAGATGCCTGCGATCGCCTGGTATTGGTCCGCGATGGAATCCCATTTCCATGAAATTTTGCGAGACTACAGTCTGGATCGAGACGAGAATGATATCCGGCGCCAATGGCTCGAATCGGTGCGCGGAGCATTGCGCAAAGCCTGGGAGAAGCACAGCGCCTCGGTCGCCATGGGGGATGCGTGGGCTATACGCGCTCTGGTGAAAGCCGAAAAACCAGTGCGGGACAAACTGAACGTGCTGAGTAACGAGATTATGAAGCTCGAACCGAACAAGGAGGGGGAATGAGCGGTTATATCGAATGGCTTGAGCGTTTGAACGAAAAAGACACCAAGGTGCGCGCAGTCCTGCGCCAGAGCCTGGCGTTCGACCCGGGACAATTCGTGCCTGCCTTTCCTTACGTGGAACCCTTCGTGAAGGATGCGGAAACGGCGTGGCGGCGCAAGGTCCACTACCTCGTGGCCGGTCTTTGGGCCGGGCACTGGAGAGAGGGACAACGGGAACCTTCGCTGCCGCTCGGCAGAGCCTGCGCGGCGTTTCAATCGGCAAGCGGCTCGACGAGTGTCGAGAGGCGTTTTATCAACCTGCTGGATTCCGACGCAGACCAGTTGCCCCACAGGCTGCGCCAGATGGTCGCGCTGCTCAAGGACCAGCCCATAGACTTTGAATCCGTCTTGAAGGGTCTGCTGTACTGGAACGACGATCAGAAACGCACCCAGAACGCCTGGGCGCGAGACTACTATCGATCCCAATCCGGTACGATATCGAACGGTTTAACCAACCAGGAGGTCGCCGAATGAAAACCATCGTAGAGATTCACGCGCTGCAAAACTTTGCCCCGTCCAACCTGAACCGGGATGACACCGGCGCGCCCAAGGACGCCCTGTTCGGCGGCACCCGCCGCGCCCGTGTCTCCAGCCAATGTTTCAAGCGGGCGGTAAGGCAGCACTTCAATGGATTGGTAAAAAAGAACGCATTGTCATCTGAAGATATCGCCGTTCGGACCAAGCGCCTTTTGCAGCCTCTGGCCGCGGCCCTGGCAGAAAAAGGACGCAACGTGGATGAAGCGACTGGAAAAGCGCAGACGGCATTGGAAACCATGGGGTTTGCGGTAAAGGATGACGGGAAAACCGAGTACCTGTTGTTTGTCGGACGACGCGAGATATCGAAAATCGCCGATATCATCGACAAGCGCTGGGATCGTATCGTTTCTGGTGAGGCGGCGTCGGTGGAAGGGAAGAAGGCCGGCAAGGCCAAGAAAAAGGCCGCCCAGGACGCCGACCCAGAATTAAAGGTAGCCCTCGACAAGGTCCTTGACGGCGTCAAAGCGGTCGATGTGGCTTTTTTCGGACGCATGCTGGCCGACATGCCGGAAAAGAACCAGGATGCCGCTTGCCAGGTGGCTCACGCAATATCGACCCATGCCGTCGAGCGTGAATTCGATTTCTATACCGCCGTGGACGATCTCAAGCCGGAAGACACTGCCGGCGCGGACATGATGGGAACTGTCGAGTTCAATTCGGCCTGTTTCTATCGGTATGCGCTCGTGGACTGGGAAAAGCTCGTCGGGAACCTTCAAGGCGACACCGATCTCGCAGAAAAAGGGCTGAAGGCCTTTCTGGAGGCCTTCGTGGTCGCCGAGCCGACCGGCAAACAGAACACCTTTGCGGCCCACAATCCACCAGAATTCGTAGCTATCGCCGTGCGCCGCGATACGGCACCGCGAAGTCTCGCCAATGCCTTCGAGATCTCAGTGCGCGTAGGAAAAGATGAGTCCATCACCAGAAAATCGGCCGAATTGCTCGCCCGAAAAGCCAAGGCGCTCCAGGCCGCCTACGGGGGCGCCGGGCAGACGTTCATCTTGAATCTCGCGGACGCGCAGATCGATGGATCGGGAGCCAAGGTTGAGACTACCCTGGATGCGCTGCTGGAAAACGCGGTGCAAGCGGCAAAGGAGTGAGCCATGCCCACATTGCTGCTTCGCCTGGCGGGCCCAATGCAATCCTGGGGAACCACCAGCCGATTCGACCAGCGCGATACCGGCAAAGAACCAAGCAAGTCGGGTGTCGTCGGGCTTTTGGCTGCTGCCTCGGGAATCGACCGGGACAATTGGAAAAATCTGGAACCGATCGCGCAATTGAAGATGGCGGTGCGCCATGACCGGCCGGGGATTCCCAAGCGGGATTACCAGACGGCAGGGTGCGCGGCCACAGACAGGATCATCAAGGCGGATGGGAGCCTTTCAAAAGACGGTGTGGTCTCGCAGCGCCACTATCTCGCTGATGCGGCCTTTCTTGTCAGCATGGAAGGAAATGACCTCGCGTTTCTCGAAAACCTTGACGCCGCACTGAGAAATCCTTTCTGGCCGTTGGCCCTGGGGCGCAAATCCTATGTGCCCTCCGAACCGGTGGCGGTGGAAGATGGCCTGAAGGACGAGTTCGCGCTGGACGTGTTGACGCGGTGGCCATGGATCGCAACAAAACGCAAATGGGAAAAAGCACCTGAGAAATTATTGATTTCGTTCGAGTCCGATGACGGATCAGGCGTTTTGAGAATGGATCAGCCGCTGTCGTCCTTTTCCGAGCGGCGGTTTGGCGCACGGTTCGTGCGTTCGGCGTGGATCCCCTTTCCCCAGGAGGTATCCGATGTTCCTGAACAGGATCCACATTGACCCGCGGTGCCGGGAAGCCCGGCGCGACCTGGCGGACCCGTACCAGTTGCATGCCACGCTTTGCCGGGCATTCAACCCCCCGGATCGCAAATGCCCAAGCGGCCAATTTCTGTGGCGCATCGAACCGGAAACGGATCGATCCGGCTTTGCCCAGGTTCTTGTTCAGAGCCGTTCGAGGCCCGACTGGAAAGGGATCGGCGTGAGAGGCTGGCTCGCAGGGGCCGATCCCCCCATTGACCTGAGGATTCGGCTCAAGTTGGATTTGCTCACGGCCGGCCGGAAATTTCGTTTCAGACTGCGCGCCAATCCCTGCGTGTGCCGCAAAGGAAAGCGCATCGGGCTGCTTCGGTTCGACGAGCAGATGTCATGGCTTGTGCGTAAGGCCGGGCTGCACGGATTTGGGTTTCCAGGATGGGACCCCGAAAGCGCTGATCTTCAAGGTTCCTCGCTAACGCGGATTGACGTGCGGATATCACAAGACCAGATGCTCCGGGGAAGGCAGCATGGCGGCAACGCGATACGGCTCTTCGCGGTCCTTTATGAAGGCCTTCTCTCGGTAACCGACGCAGGCAAGTTCAATGATGCCCTGGAATTCGGTATCGGTCACGGAAAGGCCATGGGCCTGGGCCTGATGTCGGTCGTTCCCATAACTTGAGCACATTATGATGGTGCCCCCGGACGGGTGGCGCCAGGTGGCTGTTTTAAGTGACTTGCCAGGGGGATTGATGAAGACCAAGTTGGTCGTATTCAAAGGCAAACAAATTCGGCCCGCGTCGCATAATAATGAATGGTGGTTTTCCGTTACCGATGTAGTGGAAGTGTTGGCGGATAGCGCCGATCCGAAGCAATACATAAAGAAGATGAGGCGGCGCGATGCAGAGTTGAGCAATAACTGGGGTACAATTTGTACCCCCCTTGAACTCCTGGCGCCTGACGGGAAATTGCGTAGGACTAACTGTGCCAACACCGAGGGCCTTTTCCGCATCATCCAGTCCATCCCCTCGCATAGAGCCGAACCGTTCAAGCGCTGGCTGGCCAAGGTAGGCTACGAGAGGGTCCAGGAGATAGAAGACCCGGAGTTGGCTTCCAAGCGCACCCGGGCGCTCTACCGGGCCAAGGGCTATTCCGACGACTGGATCGAAAAACGCATGCGCGGGATTGCAGTGCGGGCCGAACTGACCGACGAGTGGAAGAAGCGAGGGGTTGGGGAAGAGCCCGAATACGCTATCCTGACGGCCGAAATTTCAAAGGCCACTTTCGGGCTGACGCCGTCCGAATACAAGGACCTGAAAGGCCGGAGAGGGAAAGCCTGCGCGACCACATGACCGATCTGGAGCTGATTTTTTCCATGCTGGGCGAGGCGGCCACCACTGAAATTGCACGAAAGCAGGATGCGCAGGGCGTGGGTGAAAACATGATTGCAGCACGCAAAGGGGGACGAATCGCGGGAGATGCCCGTGAAAAACTGGAGATCGAGACCGGCTCCAAGGTCGTTACACCCGAAAATTACCTTGAAGCGCCGGAAGGCAAAAAGCGCTTGCGCTGCAAAGCGCCGAAGGAAATTGAATGACCGAGCCGATTCTGCCGCCATTGAAGCCGATTCCGATCAAGGACCGCCAGTCGATCCTGTTTGTCGAGCGCGGCCAGTTGGACGTGCTGGATGGGGCCTTTGTCCTGGTGGACAAAAACGGTGTGCGCACCCATATCCCCATCGGTGGTGTGGCCTGCCTGATGCTGGAGCCGGGCATCCGGGTGTCGCATGCCGCGGCGGTCCTGGCGGCGCGTGTCGGCTGCCTGCTGGTCTGGATCGGTGAAGCCGGGGTGCGCCTCTATTCCGCCGGACAGCCCGGAGGCGCACGGGCAGACCGGCTGCTCTACCAGGCCAAACTGGCGTTGGATGATGCTGCGCGTCTCAAGGTCGTACGGAAAATGTACGCCTTGCGCTTCAAGGAAGAGCCTCCTGCCCGGCGCAGCGTCGAGCAGTTGCGCGGGATCGAAGGCGCACGGGTGCGCAAGATGTACGAACTGATTGCCCGCCAGTTCAAGGTCGATTGGAAAAACCGCAACTATGATTACAGCGAATGGGGCAGCGGAGACGTACCCAACCGATGCCTTTCATCCGCCACCGCGTGCCTCTACGGAATCTGCGAGGCGGCCATTCTGGCCGCCGGATATGCGCCGGCCGTGGGCTTTATCCACACCGGAAAGCCGCAGTCTTTCGTCTACGACATCGCCGACATGTTCAAGTTCGAAACGGTGGTGCCGATGGCGTTCAGGATCGCCGCCCGCAAACCGATGAACCCCGAACGTGACGTACGGCTTGCCTGCCGCGACAGCTTCCGCCAGACGCGCCTTTTGCACCGCATCATCCCAACCATCGAGCAGGTGCTGGCCGCCGGAGAGGTGGCGGTGCCGAAAGCGCATGAGGAAGCGGTCGCGATCGCCATTCCGAACAAGGAGAATCTGGGTGATGCTGGTCATCGTGGTTGAAAACGCGCCGCCGCGCCTGCGCGGCCGGCTGGCCGTATGGCTTCTTGAAGTCCGGGCCGGAGTCTACATCGGCAACTATTCGCGCCGCATTCGCGAAATGATATGGAGCCAGGTCAATCTCGGCATAGAAGGTGGAAATGCGGTTTTGGCGTGGTCCACCAACAGCGAAGCCGGATTCGATTTCGAGACGTTCGGGGAGAACAGGCGAATCCCCTTGGAGTTGGATGGCCTGAAACTTGTTTCTTTTTTGCCGCTTGATAGGCCGCCTGAAATACCGCCGGATGAGAACGAGCGAGCATGATTTTGCCGGTAACTTTTTCAGCTCTTTGAAAATTTAATAATTTTGAAGCGATAGAATTAGTGCGTTCCCCGCACACGCGGGGATGAACCGAATATTTAATCGATACATTCATTGGATAAATTGCGTTCCCCGCACACGCGGGGATGAACCGAAGGGTGTTCGATTGAGTTCCGGGGAATTCAAGCGTTCCCCGCACACGCGGGGATGAACCGTCGCGTACACGCGGCACCGTGTCGGCGCATCGGCGTTCCCCGCACACGCGGGGATGAACCACCGCCACGCGGTACTGGCGGCTGACGAGTTTCGCGTTCCCCGCACACGCGGGGATGAACCGCTGTCATAGCTCATATCGGCAAGACACTCTCTGCGTTCCCCGCACACGCGGGGATGAACCGGCGCCGCGCTCGGGTAGGTTTTTTCTGGCCGGGCGTTCCCCGCACACGCGGGGATGAACCGTACCCATAGAGGATCAGCCACGATGTAAGATCGCGTTCCCCGCACACGCGGGGATGAACCGGTGGTGGCGCAGCGTCGTACGCCATGATTTTAGCGTTCCCCGCACACGCGGGGATGAACCTAAGCACGCGCTTTGAACAACTCGGAACGGAACGCGTTCCCCGCACACGCGGGGATGAACCGGCCAGTGAGCAGGATTCGGTATTTATTGAGTTGCGTTCCCCGCACACGCGGGGATGAACCTTTTTCCTGGACAATAACACGATCATGTTTATCGCGTTCCCCGCACACGCGGGGATGAACCGACGCCATATTTGGTAGAGCCCATGGACACCTGGCGTTCCCCGCACACGCGGGGATGAACCGCGTTGGATGGATGCTGCGCGGGCACGTTCAGGGCGTTCCCCGCACACGCGGGGATGAACCGGCATTAGTGGCCACAATCGCCGGTGGCGCCGGGCGTTCCCCGCACACGCGGGGATGAACCGCTTGGTTTCTTAAATTTCAGCGGACGGTCAAGGCGTTCCCCGCACACGCGGGGATGAACCGCAGTCGCATGCGCCTGCGCTTGATCACGATCCGCGTTCCCCGCACACGCGGGGATGAACCGCGGCTGCATGAATCGCTCCGATGGCGTCGAGGGCGTTCCCCGCACACGCGGGGATGAACCGGAGCTGGGCATGGAGCCCGACGAGGTGCTGCGGCGTTCCCCGCACACGCGGGGATGAACCGGCATGGAAAAATCATCGAGCTGGTACGCCACCGCGTTCCCCGCACACGCGGGGATGAACCGGTCCTGCAGCATCATCGGCGGCGCGACGATCTGCGTTCCCCGCACACGCGGGGATGAACCGGCCGGCACGGCGCTGGCCGGAGGCATCGACATGCGTTCCCCGCACACGCGGGGATGAACCGTCACGTGCTCGACCGAATCAACGCCGAGCTCGGCGTTCCCCGCACACGCGGGGATGAACCGGCGGCAACCACCGCCTGATAAACGTTCTGAAAGCGTTCCCCGCACACGCGGGGATGAACCGCTCCAAAGCCCCGTCCACGGTCCCTCCCGGCGGCGTTCCCCGCACACGCGGGGATGAACCGGAGGGATACCATGCAAGATTTCGGAGTTACCAGCGTTCCCCGCACACGCGGGGATGAACCGCCCGATATTGACGGCAGTCTTGGTATCCGTAAGCGTTCCCCGCACACGCGGGGATGAACCGAAACAGGACCCACTCCGCGCCGGTGGTCATCAGCGTTCCCCGCACACGCGGGGATGAACCGGTACCTGCATCAATGATAGCACCATTCAAATAGCGTTCCCCGCACACGCGGGGATGAACCGCCGGCACCACGTTGTTGACCAGGCGCACGCGAGCGTTCCCCGCACACGCGGGGATGAACCGATTGATCCCCTGCATAAGCTTAATGGTCAGCCGCGTTCCCCGCACACGCGGGGATGAACCGCTGCTCGCACGTGCATCCAAGAGCCAGATCTGGCGTTCCCCGCACACGCGGGGATGAACCGTACGTCGACCTCTCCGCGCTCAATCTCTTTTGGCGTTCCCCGCACACGCGGGGATGAACCGGTCGCCACCCTAGAACGCGGCATGCACACCATGCGTTCCCCGCACACGCGGGGATGAACCGGCCGGCAAGGCCGCCATTGGCGGTGTTACGGAGCGTTCCCCGCACACGCGGGGATGAACCGACGCAGCTCGAAACCAAAGCCTCCGAAACAAAGCGTTCCCCGCACACGCGGGGATGAACCGACACGTGTATCAATATGATTGGTCCTGATTTGGCGTTCCCCGCACACGCGGGGATGAACCGGCACTTGCCGAAATCGTCGGATCCAGCTTCGAGCGTTCCCCGCACACGCGGGGATGAACCGGCACCACAATCTTGTCCTTGCCGTCCTCGGCAGCGTTCCCCGCACACGCGGGGATGAACCGGTGGCTGGTAGTGTTGGGCGCAGATTTTCAAAGCGTTCCCCGCACACGCGGGGATGAACCGGTGCAAAAAATAACAATAGGGGAAAAAACACAGCGTTCCCCGCACACGCGGGGATGAACCGCCCTGGCATCAAGTTCATCAGAGCCCTAGCTGGCGTTCCCCGCACACGCGGGGATGAACCGGAGTTTCGAGGGCTTGGTACAAATCATGTAATGCGTTCCCCGCACACGCGGGGATGAACCGACATCATGGCGATGATGGGGCTGACAGCCGCAGCGTTCCCCGCACACGCGGGGATGAACCGGTGTGCAAAAGCTCGCAATTCGTTCCGTCGTTGCGTTCCCCGCACACGCGGGGATGAACCGGCCGTGCTGCGCTACGCAGACAACCGGCAGTTGCGTTCCCCGCACACGCGGGGATGAACCGCCAGAAATGCGGCGGCCGGTGCTGGAATATCCGCGTTCCCCGCACACGCGGGGATGAACCGATGGCAGGCCTTACAGGGTAGGGTCTGATACAGCGTTCCCCGCACACGCGGGGATGAACCGGGGGGTGCAAGATGCGTTTCATCAACTCCAAGTGCGTTCCCCGCACACGCGGGGATGAACCGCGCACCTAAAATGACGTCTCCGATAATTATATGCGTTCCCCGCACACGCGGGGATGAACCGACGCTGGCCCTGGGGATCCATCTGCCAGAGCTGCGTTCCCCGCACACGCGGGGATGAACCGCGATGATCGAGCGCCTCTTTGCCCGCCAGCGCGCGTTCCCCGCACACGCGGGGATGAACCGGTTGCCCCGGAACTGGGTCGTCTTGAGAAAAGGCGTTCCCCGCACACGCGGGGATGAACCGCTTTTTCATGGGTCCTCCTTTGCTATTTTCGAGCGTTCCCCGCACACGCGGGGATGAACCGGAAAAACCTACCGTCAATGTCCAGCAGGCCCGGCGTTCCCCGCACACGCGGGGATGAACCGACGTGCCGGCCGCCATGGGTGGCCAAGGTGGAGCGTTCCCCGCACACGCGGGGATGAACCGGGAAATTAGATTCCTTGACAACTGATAAATTAGCGTTCCCCGCACACGCGGGGATGAACCGGTTCCGGATCAGGGAGAAAAACACCAGCTATTGCGTTCCCCGCACACGCGGGGATGAACCGCCATAACGACAGGCAAAATTAGAAAAACCGGAGCGTTCCCCGCACACGCGGGGATGAACCGGACGCAGATCAGCTCCGCGTCCACCGTGTCGGGCGTTCCCCGCACACGCGGGGATGAACCGGCGGATCAATGACGGATACTGACACGAGGCTGGCGTTCCCCGCACACGCGGGGATGAACCGAAATTTTGACGATGATGAAAATTATTTCCAACGCGTTCCCCGCACACGCGGGGATGAACCGATGTGCTCGGTGACCATGCCTGGCATGGCGCAGCGTTCCCCGCACACGCGGGGATGAACCGGTCGCGGTCATGCGGAAACCTCCAGGTAAGCAGCGTTCCCCGCACACGCGGGGATGAACCGCAGGTAGAGAATCGTGAACAGTGACCCCTGGAGCGTTCCCCGCACACGCGGGGATGAACCGGTTCCCCTTCCTCTGATTTAGTTTACCCTGATGCGTTCCCCGCACACGCGGGGATGAACCGTCTTCTGAGATTCTCGACCTTGCTATTGATATGCGTTCCCCGCACACGCGGGGATGAACCGAAATCGCATCCCCAAACCCGTCAGCCCGTATAGCGTTCCCCGCACACGCGGGGATGAACCGGACGAAAGAGACGGGAGGTGGGCATGGGGGTGGCGTTCCCCGCACACGCGGGGATGAACCGAGCTGGTGTTCGCGACACAGCAGAACCGGCGGGCGTTCCCCGCACACGCGGGGATGAACCGTTCCTGGTGTCCCGGACAAACCTCTTTACCAGGCGTTCCCCGCACACGCGGGGATGAACCGTCCTGATTGATCGGTTCCTGCTGGGAGAAGATGCGTTCCCCGCACACGCGGGGATGAACCGAACATATCTGTTCCGGAGCGCTGGCCTTTGGCGCGTTCCCCGCACACGCGGGGATGAACCGCGCCGCAGGCCGTCTGTGCGCAGGGTGCCACCGCGTTCCCCGCACACGCGGGGATGAACCGCCTGAGAGGACACCGGCTATGGGTGCCAAAAGGCGTTCCCCGCACACGCGGGGATGAACCGGTCCTCACCCTTGTCCTTCGGCCAAGATCCGTGCGTTCCCCGCACACGCGGGGATGAACCGTACACGTGGGCCAGATTTTCCGGGACGGCTGGGCGTTCCCCGCACACGCGGGGATGAACCGGCCTCAATCCGGCCGCGGCCAGCACGGCCAACGCGTTCCCCGCACACGCGGGGATGAACCGGGGCGTGTCGTCTATACTAATATAGATGGTCTGCGTTCCCCGCACACGCGGGGATGAACCGTTTCAGGGGGCAATCAATTCGTTGGAATTTGGGCGTTCCCCGCACACGCGGGGATGAACCGGTGCGGCCAGGATCCGACAACATCAATGGAATGCGTTCCCCGCACACGCGGGGATGAACCGCCAAATCGGCATCGAACCTGTCTGCCGCGCCAGCGTTCCCCGCACACGCGGGGATGAACCGTGCTTGTTTTTACTTGTTAGGCACGGACAGGAGCGTTCCCCGCACACGCGGGGATGAACCGGTCGTTTACCGACGGGCGCGAGTTGTCGGCGCGCGTTCCCCGCACACGCGGGGATGAACCGCTAATATAGATCCGCGGGAACTCGTCGAACACGCGTTCCCCGCACACGCGGGGATGAACCGCCCGGCTAAGAAGCCAGGCGCTTAGTGAATACGCGTTCCCCGCACACGCGGGGATGAACCGGCCGTCTTCGACGGGAAAGGAAACACGATTTGGCGTTCCCCGCACACGCGGGGATGAACCGCGTTATGTCCGTCCGTAACCCAAGAGATGGGGGCGTTCCCCGCACACGCGGGGATGAACCGAAAAATACTCCGCTACGCGCCCCCGGGCAGCAGCGTTCCCCGCACACGCGGGGATGAACCGGTTTGGATGAAGAAAAGTACGGCAATCTTATAGCGTTCCCCGCACACGCGGGGATGAACCGCATGGAGAAAAATTCAGAGGCTGTGGCATCGGGCGTTTCCCCGCACACGCGGGGATGAACCGTTCCCTTGGCACCCATAGCTCATGCCCCTCCAGCGTTCCCCGCACACGCGGGGATGAACCGCGCCCGCTGGTGCCAAACACCATGCGGCGCATGCGTTCCCCGCACACGCGGGGATGAACCGCCGACCTCATCGATAATTTCGTCAGCCAGCAGGCGTTCCCCGCACACGCGGGGATGAACCGGCGGATCTCGATGCGGTTGTCCAGGCCCGCACGCGTTCCCCGCACACGCGGGGATGAACCGGCCGAGGGCGGCCAGGTGAGCGAGTATCCACTGCGTTCCCCGCACACGCGGGGATGAACCGGCTGTCAATAACGCCACGGCTAAATGCAGTAAGCGTTCCCCGCACACGCGGGGATGAACCGATTTAATGGTGATCAAGATCGGTGGCATATTGGCGTTCCCCGCACACGCGGGGATGAACCGAACCGGATACGGAATGCCAAAGCCCATCGACAGCGTTCCCCGCACACGCGGGGATGAACCGTCGTGCTTGTCCCGGAACATTTTTAGGCACGGACGTTCCCCGCACACGCGGGGATGAACCGAAGGACGCCAAGGACAAAAGCGACCCGAAGAAGCGTTCCCCGCACACGCGGGGATGAACCGTATACCGCGCTGGCCGCAGGAGCGATGGCATAGCGTTCCCCGCACACGCGGGGATGAACCGGATTTTCTGGAGGTCTCGCAGGTCCAGGGGCTGCGTTCCCCGCACACGCGGGGATGAACCGATGGGCACGTCGCCCGACAAGGTGGCCGGGGTGCGTTCCCCGCACACGCGGGGATGAACCGCTCGCCTGGGACGCCGACGCTCAGGACTACAAGCGTTCCCCGCACACGCGGGGATGAACCGACCATATGCGAGAACCTGCTGGACCTGCGGATGCGTTCCCCGCACACGCGGGGATGAACCGGCGGCCATGCGCGAGGAGCTGGACGCGATTCCGCGTTCCCCGCACACGCGGGGATGAACCGACGACAATCTTGGGATTTACGCTCCCATGGCAGCGTTCCCCGCACACGCGGGGATGAACCGTTTCGTCGCCGTCGAACGCGTCGCAGGCGTCGGCGTTCCCCGCACACGCGGGGATGAACCGTAAACAAAATCGTGAGCATTGGAATGATGGTCGCGTTCCCCGCACACGCGGGGATGAACCGGCGCTTTTCGGGCGAATGCTTGCAGGCACCAAGCGTTCCCCGCACACGCGGGGATGAACCGGGCAGCGGCGCCGCCGGAACGGCACCTGCGCTGCGTTCCCCGCACACGCGGGGATGAACCGCTACCCTCGAAATCATACGGGTCGTAGAGCATGCGTTCCCCGCACACGCGGGGATGAACCGGAGCGCACGCCGCGGGGTGTCGACGACATGCTGCGTTCCCCGCACACGCGGGGATGAACCGCGGCTCCGGTAATTCTCGACGAACAAACTTTGGCGTTCCCCGCACACGCGGGGATGAACCGATAGCGGGCTTTTGTCGGCCGTGATCACCGGCGTGTTCCCCGCACACGCGGGGATGAACCGGCGTTCTATCTCTAATGAGTCATGGGCTTCTGGCGTTCCCCGCACACGCGGGGATGAACCGGATCATAACCCCCCGAAACGAAACATGGCAGGGCGTTCCCCGCACACGCGGGGATGAACCGCCCTGGCAGTTTTCGTGCTGGAACATCTATGAGCGTTCCCCGCACACGCGGGGATGAACCGATCCGCCTCCAGCACGTCGCCGGACGCCTTTTGCGTTCCCCGCACACGCGGGGATGAACCGTCAGTTGTCGACCGAGGACAAGATCCGCGAGTGCGTTCCCCGCACACGCGGGGATGAACCGCTGACCATCATTAACAAAGGACTTATAATCATGCGTTCCCCGCACACGCGGGGATGAACCCTTGTAGAGTCTGTTTACAATCGTTTAAGTGACGCGTTCCCCGCACACGCGGGGATGAACCGGCCTTCAACGACAAGGTGGCCCGCTATCTGGAGCGTTCCCCGCACACGCGGGGATGAACCTAGAGACTAGGGCGTTAAAGAGGTCTCTAAGTCGCGTTCCCCGCACACGCGGGGATGAACCGTCCGGGAGTAAGGGCGACCCCTATGTCCGTATGCGTTCCCCGCACACGCGGGGATGAACCGGGTGGATTTCCTCACAAAGTGGCTGTTAGGCTGCGTTCACCGCACACGCGGGGATGAACCGATCCAGCGGCTTGAGGTCTTGGGTGTGGTGCAGCGTTCCCAGCACACGCGGGGATGAACCGACGGGGTCGAACGGCTGGGTTATTTCTGAGCTGCGTTCCCCGCACACGCGGGGATGAACCGACGGCATGTACGGGGTCCGGGCCCGGGACTATGCGTTCCCCGCACACGCGGGGATGAACCGGTTCGTCAAGAAATGCCGGGGGAGTTTGAATTGCGTTCCCCGCACACGCGGGGATGAACCGATCACGGAGCTGACCGGTCTTGGCCACGTGCCGCGTTCCCCGCACACGTGGGGATGAACCGTCGCACCGCCACCCTGGACGGTGGGTGCGTGAGCGTTCCCCGCACACGCGGGGATGAACCGCGGCAAGATCAACCCGGCGGACCCGGGCAGGTGAGTTCCCCGCACACGCGGGGATGAACCGATCGAATCCGATACCGCTGGCGATATGATTAAGCGTTCCCCGCACACGCGGGGATGAACCGGCGCAGCGGTGCATGGACGCCATCCGCACCAAGCGTTCCCCGCGCACGCGGGGATGAATCGCGCTCCTGCTCATCGTCCCATATGGTGACCACGCGTTCCCTGCACACGCGGGGATGAACCGACTCTTGATCATCTGTAGCAGCTATATCATCAGCTTTCCCCGCACACACTGGGCATGGATTGAAACGTCTTGCCAAGTTGGGGCTTGGCGTTCCTGGGGTGTCGCCACCCATGTGGGAGCGTGGCTTGAAACTTCTCCGTGCCCTTTTCGTCTTTTTGGTCCGTTAGGCCGCCCCCCGCGCTGAATCAGGGCTTCCGATGAGTTTTTCCGCAGGCATGATCTGTGCGTCTTGCCAGGCGTCATGAAATCTGAAAACGATCATCGATTGCCATAACGGCGGATTCTAATGTGAATTTTGGATTTGCCGCGCGTAAGTTTCTTGACAGAAACCAGCCGGCATCGTATCCGGCACCCTTGCGGAACCGGCGGGCGGAATGCCCGCTTTGTGTCAACATTCACCACAAAGGTATGGTTTCATGACTTCACTGACCTATCGCAACGGCGTGCCGCAATATACTCTGGATCACTATGAGAAGGATTATGGCGACCGGCACCTGCTGCACGGCGTTATCGCCAAATGGGCCGCCGAAAAACCAGAGGCGTTGGCGATCATCGACGTCGATACCCAAAAAGAATACACCTACCAGCAGTTCGACCAGATCACCACGGCCCTGGCCCTCAAGCTACTCAAACTCGGTTTTACCAAGGGTGATTTCCTGGCCACCTCCCTCTTGTTTTTGCCCGAGCACATCTTTCTCGAATACGCCTGCTTCAAGATCGGGGTGATTCATGCCCCTCTGGACCTGCGGCTCAAGGCGCCCGAGGTGATCCGTTCACTGGGATTGATCCGGGCCAAGGGGTTCGCCTTTCTGGGCCGCACGCCGGTGGCTGATTTTTCCGCCTTGGGCCGGGCGGTAAAGGAAAATTGTCCGTTCGTGGAGGTATTCATTCAATTCGCTCCACCCGACGAGACCCTCGATTTTGCCATCCCGGCCGCCACCCTGGCCCAGGAGGCGGCCGAAGAGGCGCTTTCGGCCCTTTCCGATCCGGCCCGGGCGCCGATTTTGGACGAATATCAGGCGGCGATAGCCGCGGTGGGCGAAAACGACGGAGCCCAGGTGATCTACACCACCGGCTCCACCGGCATGCCCAAGCCGGCCCTGCTGTCGCACCGCAACATCACCGTGCAGAACATGTGCCTGGTCGGGGCTTTCGACGTCATGGCGGGCGCGCGCGTGCTGTTGAACCTGCCGCCGTCGCATGTCGGCGGCCAGGCTGAACAGCTCATGACCCCCTTTTTCTGCGGTGCCACGGTGGTGCTGCTGCCCATTTTCGACGCGCAAAAGTCGCTGCGGGCGATCCATGACTACAAGGTGAACTGCCTCGGCCAGATCCCGGCTCTCTTTGCCCTGGAGTGGCGCCTGCCCAACTACCGTGACTTCGATTTGTCCTCGCTGACCTTTGCCGTGTACAGCGGCCAGCAGGTGCCGCGCCAGTTCCTCGATCAGCTCGCGCGCATGGCGCCCAAGTTCGGCACGGGCCTGGGGCTCACCGAACTGAGCGGCTTTTGCACCTATTCGCCCCTGGACGGCACGGTGGACGATATCCTGGCCAGCGTGGGCTACGACATGCCGATCAGCCCCCTGTCGATCCGCCGGCCCATGGGCGACGACGGCACGGCCGGCGAGGAGTTGCCCGACGGGCAGGTCGGCGAGATCTGTTTTTCCGGTCCCCAGGTCTTTATCGCCTACGTGAACAACGATGCAGCCTATCGGCGGACCGTTTCGCGCGAGGGGATCTGCTACACGGGAGACCTGGGATACAAGGACGAAAAGGGGTTGCACTTTTCCGGGCGTTCGAAGCTGGTGATCAAGTCAAAGGGCTACCAGGTCCATCCGGCCCAGATCGAAGACCATTTTTGCGCCCTGTCCACCAAGGTGGCCTCGGCCGCGGCGGTGGGCCAGCCCCACGACCTGTTTACCGAGGGGGTGGTGCTCTTCGTGGAAAAGCGGCCGGGGGTGGAGCTGACCGAGGCGGAACTCAAGGCCCACGCTAAGGGGATCGCCGCCTACATGCGCCCTTCGCTCTACGTGATTATGGAATCGGGCGCAATGCCGCTCAATCGGGTGGCCAAGACCGACTACGTGCGGCTCAAGGACCAGGCGGGCCAAGAGGTGGCCGAGGCACGGGCCGGCGGCGGATGGGACAAGGCATGAAGTGGTTCGGCCCGGCCTTGCGGGAACGCAATGGACAATCGACGCTCCCCTGCGGGGCTACACTGCACCATTTTCCCGGCCGGTCTTGAGGTTGCCTTTGAGGATGGGAAGGCAGGGGCGAACCGCGCCTTGGCGGCTTTCCCATCCTCCCATCGTTCCAACAACCCTCGGTAAGCAGAGCGGCCGTTTTACCCTCCCACCGCCTTGCGGCATTTAGCGGACCGCGGCTCGCACCCTTTTTACCGGTACCGGCATCATGAACCACCCGGTTCTGGCTATCTTTTCATACTCATGGTAAGCTTTAGACTCACCTCTCAAGATAGTCCGGCATGGCACATACCCCGCGATACCGGGCTATCGGACGCATGGATGGTTGAGAGGCGGTTTGCGGTCCGGTATCGGTAAACGGCGTCAATCCCTCCATTCCACAATCGCCAAGCCAAGCGTTTTTTATGGCTGGCCGTCGACAAAGATATTCATGAGCAGGCATCCCCGACATCCGCAAGGGTTCCGACCAGGGATGAAGCGCGCTGCAATCCTGGCGTCGATTCTATCCTTTTGGGCCTTTGCCGTAGCGCTCCCGAGCCGCGTCAGCGCCGCGGACCCCATCCTTTCGGCCAGTGAAATCGCGTATCCGCCCTTTTGCATCGTGGATGACAGCGGCCGGGTCGGAGGTTTTTCCGTGGAGCTGATGCAAGCCGCGCTCAAGGCCATGGGCCGTGAGGTGAGTTTTCGCACCGGTCCCTGGAATGAGGTCAAAGGGTGGCTGGAACACGGCCAGGTGCAGGCCCTGCCCCTGGTAGGGCGAACACCGGAGCGCGATGCGATCTTCGATTTTACTTTTCCCTACATGTCGCAGAGCGGGGCCATCGTGGTGCGCGCCGGGACCAGCGATATTCAGGTCCTTTCCGATCTGCGGGGCAGATCGGTGGCGGTGATGAAAGGCGATACCGCCGAGGAGTTTTTAAGTCGCAAAAAACGGGGCATCCAGATCCACACCACTGCCACCTTTGAAGATGCCCTGCGGCAATTGGCCGCCGGAAGCTATGACGCGGTGTTCGTGCAGCGTCTGGTGGCCGTGCGGTTGATCCAGGAAACCGGGCTGAAGAATCTGAAAGTGATCAACCGGCCCGTCGAAGACTTCCGGCAGGATTTTTGTTTTGCGGTACGCGAAGGCGACCGCGACACCCTGGCACTTTTAAACGAGGGACTGGCCCTGGTAACCGCCGACGGGACCTACCGGCACCTGCACGCCAAGTGGTTCGCGGCCCTGGAGCTGCCGGTCAACCGGCGCATCGTGATCGGCGGGGACGAGAATTATCCGCCTTACGAATATCTGGATGGGCAGGGCCGGCCGGCGGGCTACAACGTGGAACTGACCCGGGCCATCGCCCTTGAGATGGGACTGGACATCGAGATTCGGCTCGGCCCCTGGACCGAAATCCTCAACGGTTTGGAAAAGGGCGAAATCGACGCCATCCAAGGGATGTTCTACTCGCCCCATCGGGATTTGACCTTCGATTTCAGTCCGCCTCACATCGTCAATCACTGTGTCGCAGTGGTGCGCCGGGGACAGGTTGCGCCGCCGTCGAGCGTGCCGGAACTGGCCGGCAAGCGGCTCGTGGTCGAACGCGGCGACATCATGCACGATTTCGCCGAAGACAACGGACTGGGCCCTTGGGTGGTGCCTGTCGCAACCCAGGAAGAGGCGCTTCGGGAGCTGGCTGCCGGCAAGCACGATTGCGCCCTGGTGTCGCGACTCACCGCCTTTTACTGGATCGAAAAGCACGGCTGGCACAACCTTATGGTCGCCCAGCGGCCGCTGCTTTCGCCCGGATACGGCTATGCAGTGCCCAACGGCCACAAGGCCATGCTGGCCAGCCTCAGCGAGGGGCTGCAGGTTCTTGAAAAAAAAGGCGAGTACCAGCGCATCTACGATCGGTGGCTGGGCGTCTACGAGCCCTCGCAGCAAAATTTGAATCAGGTTCTACGGGCCGTCGCCTTGGGTGCTCTGCCTTTGCTGGCGGTTGTACTGGCCCTGTTCGTCTGGACTAGGACGCTACGCCGCCAGGTGGCCAAACAGACAGAGGAGTTGCGCCAAAGCGAAAGCCGCTATCGGTTGCTGGCCGAAAACACGCTCGACGTTATCTGGACCATGAATCTTGATCTCGAGTTCACCTACGTCAACCCGGCCGTTTTCGCCATGACCGGCCACAGGCCGGAGGAGTGGATCGGATCGGCCCTTTCGGACCACTGCGACGAAGAAAGTTTTGCTCACACGGTGGGCGTGATCCTTGCCGAGATGGAAAAGGGGCCGGAAGGTACGGGTGCCTTTTTCGAAACCGAAATGCTCAAAAAGAACGGTGAAGCGTTCTGGATCGAAATCCATGGTAAGGTTATCTATGACCAGACCGGTCAAGCCGTGGCGCTTCAAGGGACAACGCGGGATATTTCCGATCGTAAGCGGAGCGAGGCGGCCCTGCGGGAAAGTGAGTTGCGATTCCGGCAGTTTGCCGAACTGGCGCCGGTGGCGATCGTGATTTCGGATCTGGAAGAAAGGGTGATTTATGCCAGTCCGAAGTTTTCGGCCCTGTTCGGCTATACCGCTCTGGATATGCCCTCGGTCAGGGAGTGGTGGCAGCTTGCCTATCCGGACCCCGTACTGAGAAATCGTTTCCGCCAGGAGTGGGAAGCAGCGGTAACCCGGGCCAGAAATTCCCTCTCGGAAATCAAGCCGATGCAACACCCGGTAACCTGCAAGGACGGCAGCGTGCGCCAGGTCGAGTTTCGCATGGCCGCCGCCGGGCAGTTCAACCTGGTGGTGCTGGTGGATGTCACCGAACGCCAGCAGGCCGAAAAGGAAAAGATCAAGCTTCAGGAGCAGCTGCACCAGGCCCAGAAGATGGAGGCCGTGGGCCGCCTGGCCGGCGGAGTGGCCCACGATTTCAACAACATGCTCGGCGTGATTATGGGCTATACGGAACTGGCCAAGCAGAAGATCGCGGCGGATGATTCGCTGGTGGAGGATCTGGACGAGATTCTTGCCGCGGCGAATCGTTCGGCCGACATCACGCGTCAGTTGCTGGCCTTTGCACGCAAACAGACCATCGTTCCTCATGTACTGGATCTGAACGACACGGTGGAGGGGATGCTTAAAATGCTGCGGCGGCTGATCGGCGAGGACATCGACCTGCAGTGGCTGCCCGAGGATGGCCTGTGGCCGATAAAGATTGATCCGAGCCAGCTGAACCAGATTCTGGCCAACCTGCTGGTCAACGCCCGGGACGCCATCGACGGGGTGGGCAAGGTGGGCATCGGGACGGACAATGCGGTCTTCGACGCGGTTTACTGCAATGACCACCCGGGTTTTGTGCCCGGCGAGTATGTGATGCTTGCGGTGAGCGACAACGGCCGGGGGATGGACCAGGAAACCCTGGCCAATCTTTTCGAGCCGTTTTTCACCACCAAGGAGATGGGCCGGGGCACGGGTCTGGGCTTGGCCACGGTGTACGGGATCGTCAAGCAGAACGAGGGATTTATCAACGTCTACAGCGAGCCGGGGCAAGGGACGACCTTCAGGATTTACCTGCCGCGCCACTCCGGCAAGGTCGAGGTGCACGAGGCTCCTCCGGCGGGGCAGGAAGCTGCCGGCCGGGGCGAGACGATCCTGGTGGTGGAAGACGAAGTGTCGGTGCTCAAGCTGGCGCAGATCATTCTGGGGGGGCTGGGCTATACGGTGTTGTCGGCCGGCGGTCCGGCCGAGGCGATCCGCCTGGCCGAGGCCCATGGCGGCAGGGTGGATCTGCTGATCACCGACGTGGTGATGCCCGAAATGAACGGCCGGGACCTGGCGGCCCGGCTGCATGAAATGTATCCGCAACTCAAGGTCTTGTTCATGTCCGGCTACACGGCCAACACCATCGCTCACCACGGGGTGTTGGATGCCGGGGTCCATTTCATTGAGAAGCCCTTTTCGCGCGAGGCGCTGGCCGCACAGGTCAAAGCGGCGCTGGAGGGCTAGCCGGATCCCGCTTCTGGCATCTGGCCCCCACGGCCCCGGGCATGAGAAGGAAGGAGGCTGCGGCGTGCGTTTTCAAAATCACGGCCCCGGCAGGGGGCGGCGCGGGCGGAAGCAGTCTTTAAAGCGCAACCAGAAAAAAAAGTTCGCCCCACCGGCCAGCAGGCCCAACCATCCGAGCAAGGCGACCTTGTCGCTCCAGTCCAAAGAGATCAGCCCCATCCCGGCCGCACCCACCAACATGTAGGTGAAAACGAGCAGCGAGGAGGCGGCCCCGGCGTCCTGGTGGACCTGCTCAAGGGCCAGGTTGTTGACCGGCGGGCGGCACAAACCGAAGGAAAAGGCCATGGCCCAGTTGCAAAGGGCCAAGTGCCAGGGGCCGCCGGCGCCGGGGTCGATCAGCATCAACAGCCCGCCGAGACAGATGCCGGCGTAGCCGATGGTGATCAACCGTGCGGTGGGCATTTTCCGGCACAGGCGCGTGAAGGCCAGGGGGCCGAGCATCAGGCCGGTGGCGTTGAAGCCGAAAAAATAGCTGAATTTTTGGGGCGTCAACCCGAAGTGGTTGATGTAGATGTCCGCCGAGCCGGCGATAAAGGCGAAGGCCGGCAGCGCCAACAGCGAGGTGGAAAAGGTGATGCTGCTGAAGCGGCGGTTTTTAAAAAGCCGCAGATAGCCGGCCGCCACCTTTCCCACCCCTGCTGCCGCTGCCACCGGCAGGGTTTCGGGCATGCGCCAGACGCCGATCATGGCGGTCAGCCCCATGGCGGCCTGGACCAGGAAGATCCCCCGCCAGGACGTCCATGAGAGCAGCCAGCCGCCGATCATTGGTGCCAGCATAGGGGCCAGGGCCAGAACCACCGCAATATGGGCGATGATTCGGGCGCGCTTGAGGCCGTCATAGATGTCTTTGGTAACGGCCATGGACAGGGCCGCGGCGCTGGCCCCGCCCAGGGCTTGCAGCACCCTGGCGCCGATCATCCATTCCACCCCCGGGGCTGCGGCACAGGCAATGCTGGCCGCGACATAAAGGCTCACGCCGGCCAGAAGCGGCGGCCGGCGGCCATAGCGGTCCGATACCGGTCCATAGAAGAGCAGCGCGAAACAGAACGCCACGAAGAAAACGATCAAGGTCAGGTTGACCATGGTCACGGGCTGGTGCCAGATGCGCTGCAAGGTCGGCATGGCCGGCAGGTACATGTCGGTGGAAAGCGGCGGGAAGGCCGCCAATAGGACGAGCAAGGGAAAGATTCGTTTCGTAGGCATGGATGGTCGTCCGTCCGTGCTTAAATGAAGCCGGGCGGTGCACACCGATCGGCATCGGGAATCAAGGGCGTTATCGTTCACTGTTTGGATTTCTACTTAGTAGGCAATAGTACACTGTTTCCAAGGCAATCGCCACAGGCGGTTTGCCGGCCGGGCTTATTCCGGAGGGAAGGAAGAGGGCTGGAACCGATCCGCCACGGCCAAGGCGGCGGTGCATCGTCCTGGGGGGCGACCAGACGGCCGGCTGATCGCGGCTTGGGCGGTCTGGATGAGGTTCCGCCGCGATATCCCCTGCGAGGCGGCAGGCATCAGGCCGGTGGTGCGGCCTGCCATCCTCCACCCAGGGCCTTGTAGAGCTTGATCAGATTCGCGGTGACCGTTCCCTGGCTGGTGGCCAACTGGTCCTGGTAGCTCAGCAGGGACCGCTGGGCGTCCAGGACGCTGGAAAAATCCACCAGGCCGGCCTGGTACTTTTGACTGGCGAGGACTTCAGCCTGGCGGGCCGCATCCACCGCCGCGGCCAGATGGTCGCGGCGCACCTGTTCCTGGGCGTAGGTGGACAGGGCGTTTTCCACTTCCTCCAGCGCCCCCAGCACCGTCGCCTCCCAGGCGGCCAGGGTCTGCTCCTGGACCGCGGTCTGGATTTCGATGTTGCGCTTGACGGCGCCGGCATCGAAAACCTTCCAGGAAATGCCCGGGCCGACGCTCCAGGTGCGGCTGGCCCATTCGAAAAGATCGTTGGTGTTGAAGGCTTCCAGGCCGATGCTGCCCGCCAGCCGGAACTTGGGGTAAAGTTCGGCTTCGGCCATCCCGATGCGGGCGGTCTGGGCCGCGATTTGCCGTTCGGCCTGGCGAATGTCCGGCCGGCGGCGCAGGGCCTCGGCCGGGATGCCCACTGCCACGGTGGGCGGGGTGGAGGGTACGGGCCGTTTTTCGGCCATGAGCCGATCCACCGCGCCGGGCGATTCGCCGATCAGCACAGCCAGGCGGTTGCGCGCCGCAGCCAGGCCGCTACGCAGGGACGGGATCTGGCTGCGGGACGCTTCGAGATTGTAGCGTGCCTGCTGCAGGGCCAGCTCGTCGCTCAATCCGGCTTCATAGCGCGAGCGGATTAACTCGAAGGTCTGCTGCTGGGCATCGAGGTTGGCGGCGGCCACCGCCAGGCGGGTTTGGTAGGTGCGCGCCTCGATGTAGTTGCTTCCGATTTCCGCGGTCAAGGATACCAGAACGCTGTCCAGCCCGGCCTCGGCCGCTTCCAGATCGCTTTGGGCCGCCTGGATGCCGCGGCGCACCCCGCCGAAAACGTCGATTTCCCATCCGGCGTCGAAGGCAGCGCTGTACAGGTTGCGGGCCTGGCCGCCGCCGCTGCTCTGGCTGCGTTTGGCCGCAGCGCCGGCATCGAGAGTCGGATAGCGGTCGGTCTGGCTCAGGCCGCGCCGGGCACGCGCCTCGCGTACGCGCGCTTTGGCCTGGGCCAGATCGAGGCTGCCGGTCAGGGCCTTGCCTACCAGTTCGTCCAGCACAGGATCCTCGAAGTTGCGCCACCAGACCGCCAGCTGGGAGGCGGCAACCGCCTCGGCCTGCAGGCCGTCCTCCAGCGAGGTATTCCAGGCCTCCGGCGCAGGAAGGGCCGGAGGCTGGTAGTCCGGTCCCACGGCGGCGCAGGCGCCCAGCAGGAAAAAGGCCGCAGCGGCGGAAAATGATTTAAGGCATACAAGGCGTTTCATGGGAAATGGCCTCTTTTATGGGGCGGCATTGCCGTAAGGCCGATCGTATCGGCGTTCAGATTTTTTGATGTTCATTCTTCAGTCGTGCGCCGGCCCCGGACGGTTACAAACCCGTCGAGGGCCTGGCGCCGGGCAGAGCGGGTGAGCCGTCCTGTCCTTTTCGGCTCAGCGCCGGGACGGCTCGTCGTCTGACCCCAGCTTGAACACCCGCCGGCGCCAGGTGCCGGCCCTTTCGCGCCAGGCCTGGAAAGCGGCAAAGAGCGCCGGGATCAGGAAGATGCCCAGCAAGGTGGCCGCCAGCATCCCGGCGAACACCGGGGTGCCGATGGCGCGCCGGCTGGCCGCGCCGGCCCCGGTGGCGACCACCATGGGCGAAACGCCGATGATCAGCGAAAAGGCAGTCATCAGCACGGCCCGGAAGCGGATGCGTGCGCCGGCGGCGGCCGCTTCGGGGATCGAGTATCCGGCCCGGCGCTGCTCGCGGGCGAACTCGACGATCAAAATCGCGTTTTTGCTCGCCAGGCCCACCAGCAGGACCAGGCCGATCTGGGCATAGATGCTCATGGTCAGGCCCGCCACCCAGAGCCCGGCCAGGGCGCCCAGGGCCGCCACCGAGATGGAGAGGATCACCGGCAGCGGAATGGTCCAGCTCTCATACTGGGCCACCAGGAAAAGGTAGGCAAAGACCAGGGCCAGCATGATCAAAATCGGGCCCTGGCCACCGCTGGCCTGCTCCTGATAGCTTAGACCGGCCCATTCAAAGCCGTAGCCTTGGGGCAGGGTCCCGGCGGCCAGACGCGCCATGGCGCTCATCGCGTCGCCCGAGCTGACCCCGGGGCGGGCCGATCCGAAGACCGTGGCCGCGTCGAACTGGTTGTGGCGGCTGATGGTCTGGGGGCCGAGGATGCTGTGCAGCGTTACCAGACTGGACAACGGCACCATGGCCCCGGTGTCGCTGCGCACGTAGAGCCTGCGGATATCGCCGGCGGTATCGCGGAAGGGGGCGTCGGCCTGGATACGCACTTGGAAGATGCGGCTGTAAAGGTTGATGTCGTTGACGTAGCGGGCGCCGAGGTAGTTTTGCAAGGTAGCGAAAACCCGGCTGACCGGCACCTTGAGAAGCTCGGCCTTGGTGCGGTCCAGGTCTACGAAGATCTGGGGGCTGTCGGCCGAATAGGTGGAAAAGGCCGCGGCGATATTGGGATCCTGGTTGGCCTCGACCACCAGTGCCTTGAGGGCTGCTGCCAGCTCCCGGGGGGACTGGCCGGCCAGGGCCTGGAGCCGGAAGTCGAAGCCGCCCGAGGCCCCCAGCCCCGAGATGGCCGGCGGGGTGAAGGCGTTGATGCGGGCGCCGGGAATCGCGGCGGCTTCACGCCGGATCCGGTCGAGTACGGCCCCGATCTGCTGGTCACGGCCGGTGCGCTCGGCCCAGGGGCGCAGCCCGGCGAAGGCGAAACCGACGTTTTCACCCGGACCGCTGATCAGGCTGTAGCCCATCACGGCGATGATGTAATCGATCTCCTGGATGCTCCCCACGCGCTGGCTGAGCTGGGCCATCACCTGGCGCGTGCGGCCGAATGCGGCCGCATCGGGCAGTTGGATATCAATGATCAGGACCCCTCGGTCCTCGTTGGGCAGCAGGCTGGTCGGGCGGGTCCTGAACAGCTGGACGGTGGCAGCGCACACCAGCACCAGGATCAGGCCGGCCACCAGGGTGCGGCGAACCAGCCAGGCAGCCGAGCGTACGTAGACGTTGCGCGATGCGTTCAGGGCCCGGCGAAACCAGGCCAGGGGGCCGCGGCGCACAATGCGCGGCCGGCCCAGCAGGATGCTGCACAACGCCGGGCTCAGGCTCAGGGCGTTGACCGCCGAGAGCAGAACCGCCACGCAGATGGTGACGGAAAACTGCCGGTAAAGCTGGCCGGTGATCCCGGGCAAAAACCCCACCGGCACAAAGACCGAGAGCAGCACCAGGGACATGGCCACGATGGGGCCGGTGACCTGCTCCATGGAACGGATGGTGGCGCTGCGCGCGTCCAGGTGCTCCTCCTCGATGACCCGTTGAACGTTTTCCACCACCACGATGGCATCATCCACCACCAGGCCGATGGCTAGAATCAGGGCGAACAGGGTGATGGTGTTGGCCGTATAGTCCAGGGCAAAGAGCACGGCGAAGGTGCCGATGAGCGATACCGGGATGGTCAGGCTCGGAATCAGGGTGGCGCGCCAGTCCTGGAGAAACAAGAAGGTGACCCCCACCACCAGCAGGAAGGTCAACCCCAGGGTGAAGACGATTTCCTCGATGGCCGAAGCCACGAAACGGGTCGAGTCGTAGGTCAGCTCGTAGGCCACGTCGGCCGGCATGCGCGCGGCGAGCCGGTCGAGCTCCAGATCGACGCGCCGTACGGTGTCCAGCGCGTTGGCCCCGGGCTTCTGATAGATCCCGATCTGCACCGAAGGCCGGCCGTTGAGGGTGCTGTCGGCCGCGTAGCTCTTGCCGCCCAGTTCGACCCGGGCCACGTCGCGCAGCCGCACCACCCCTCCGTCGGCATTGGTGCGCACCACGATGGCCTCGAACTCCTGCGGGCTGTCCAGGCGTCCTTTGGCCTGGAGGATGTACTGCAACTGCTGGTCGTCGCCGGCCGGCGCCGTGCCGATGGAGCCGGCCGCGGCCTGGATGTTCTGGGACTGGATTGCGGCGACGACGTCGTCGGGGGTCATGGCCAGGGCCGCCAGACGCTCGGCATCCAGCCAGATGCGCATGGCGTATTCCATCGACCCGAAGACGATCACCTCGCTGACCCCTTCGACCCGCAGCAGGGCGTCGCGGATGTTGATGGTGACCCAGTTGCTCAAAAAGAGCCGGTTGCGGGTACCTTCAGGCGAATAGTAGGTCACCAGCCCAAGGATATCCGTCGAGCGCTGGCGCACGCTGAGCCCCTGGGACACCACCGCCGTGGGAAGCTTGGCCTGGGCTTGCTGGATCCGGTTCATCACATTGACCTGGGCCATGTCCGGGTCGGTGCCGACGGCGAAAGTCACCGAAAGATCGTAGCCGCCGTTGTTGTTGCAGGTCGAGGACATGTAGAGCATGTCTTCGACCCCGTTGACCTCGGCCTCGATGGGGGCGGCCACCGTGGCGGCCACTTCCCGGGCGCTGGCCCCGGGGTAGACCGCCGAGACCCGGATGTCGGGCGGCGCGATGCGGTCCGGATACTGGGCCACGGGGATGTTGAGCAGGGCGAGCAGGCCGGCCAGCACCACCACCAGGGAGATCACCATGGCCAGGCGCGGGCGGACGATGAAGACCCGGGAGATCATCGCTGGGCTCCTTTAGCGGTCTGCCCGGCGGACTGGGGCTGGATCGGCTGGCCCGGACGCACCTTTTGCACCCCTTCGACCACGATGGTTTCGCCAACGGTCAGCCCCTGTTTCACCGCCCAGACCGTTCCGAGGGGATCGCCCGTTTCGATGCGCCGTTTGACGGCCCGCCCGTCGTCGGCCACCACAAAGACGTAGCGTCCTTCCCGGTCTTCGAGTACGGCGGCCTGGGGGACCACCGGCAGGCGTAGCGGGGCGCTGAGGCTGATCAGGATCGTGACGTACTGGCCGGGGACCAGCAACCCTTCCGGATTGTCGAAGCGCGCCCGCAGGGCGATGGTGCCGGTGGCCGGATCGACTTCGTTGTCCATAAAATCGGGCCGGCCGATCTTTGGATAAGCCGTGCCGTCGGGCAGGCGCAGGCGGATCACTCCACTTAGGGCCAGCTCCTCCTCGCTCATGCTGCGGCGCTTGCGGATCATGGCGGGAAGATCGTTTTCGCTTACGGAAAAGACGACCCGGATCGGATCGACCTGGACGATGCGCGCCAAAGCGCCGCTATCCGGGCCGACGAGGTTGCCCCGGCTGTAGACGTTCTTGCCGATGCGCCCTGCGATGGGGGCCGCGATGGTGGTATAGCCCAGGTTGATCTCGCTTTGGACCAGGTCGGCCTCGGCCGCCTGAAAGGCTGCACGGCTTTGGGCCACATCGCTCTGGGCGGTTTCCAGGTCGGTAGCCGAAACCCCTCCAGAGCGCACCGATTCCAGGCGTTTGACGTATTTTTCGGCCTTGTCCAGGGTGGCCCGGGCCTGGGCCGCCCTGGCCCGGGCCGCGTCCGCCTCGGCCCGGTAGGTGGCCTGCTCGATGACGTAGAGCAGATCGCCGGCCTTGACGGTGGCCCCCTCTTCGAAGCGCACCTTCTCCAGTTCCCCCTCGACCCGCGCGCGCAGGTCTACCGCCCGCAGGGCCTCGACCCGCGCGACATATTCCACCGGCGGGTTGACCTCGGCTTCGGTCACCGGCGCCACGGTCACCAGAGGCGGGGGCATGGCGGCGCCCTTTTGCGCGGCCCGCGCAGGGCCTGATAGGGCGGCCGGCAAAAACAGCGCCAAGCAGAAAAACAGGACGGTGAAAAGCGAAGGATTGCGGCTGGACATGGCAGAGTCTCCTCGACGATCCTGAAAAAATGCAAAAAACCTGCTGACCGGTATAGCACCGAGTTTACGACGTTTCAAATCATAAAGCTGCTTCAACTTATTTTTGTCAATTTTAAGCTCCGGATTGTCGCAGCCCACGGGATGCGGATTCAGAGCCGGGCGTATTTCCCGCAACGGGGCCGAAGAGGCCTTTGCACGAGCGGCTCAAGCGGTTTGGCCCCGGACCGGGCCTTGTTTGGATGGCGTGGCGGGTGGGATTGGTCTCAGGCGATGCCGATATAATCGAAGTTCATCTTAGCCTGAAACTTTTCGACGCGCTTGAAGATTTCCTTGAGTGTGGTCTGTTCGATACTGGTGAGTCTTTTGGGATTGACGTAGTTGTCCGGTTTGCCCTGCTCGTCGATCACGGCGGTGACCTGCCGTACGAAGCGCAGCTGCATCAAAAAATCGTACGCCTTTTCGAGTTCCTCGTGCTCGGACTGGGAGAGCACGTGCATCAGGCGCAGTTGGGAGAGGCGTTCCATGGTGTTGGTGGCCTCGATGCCCTTGTTCAGGGCATAGATGCGGGCAAAATCCGTGATGGGCATGATGGCCTGTTTCAGGTCGAAGGCGTTGCGGTGCTCGCCTTTGGAGGCCACGACGAAATTGCCGAAAAAGCCCAGGGGCGGCTTGAAGTTGAGCGCGTTTTCGGTCAGGTGGCGGAAAAAGCCGGCCCAGCCCTGCAAGGATGCCATCAGATGACTCCGCAGGGCGCCGATCAACTTCGCATCACCGTAGCCGAGGCGAAAATCGAAAAAAATGCTCGCCTGGAGCAGATCCTCGGCTTCGCCGGCATGGATCCAGTTGTCGAAGTAGCGCTGCCACTGGCTCAACGGCTGGCACCAGCGTGGATTCTGGGCCATCACGTCCCCAGTGCAAAAATCGTAGCCGGATTCGTTGAGCAACGTGCAGGCCCGCTGCCCGAAGCGCAGGAAATATTCGGCCGCCGCCGCGGCCTTCTCGCCAGGCACGTCTTCGAAGACGATGGCGTTGTCCTGGTCGGTCTTCAGGGTCTGCTCGTTGCGCCCCTCGCTGCCCAGCACCATGAAAGCGAAGCGCGCCGGTGGAGGACCGAGTTCGCTGACGGTAAAGGCCATGATCTTTTTAAGGATCGCATCCGAGATGGTGGTGATGAAACGGGTCACGTTGCGGGCGTTGGCCCCGTTGGTGATCAGGTTGCGCACCAGGCGCGGCAGGTGGTTGTGCTTGTCGATGATCTCTGCGATGCTTTCGGCTTCGACGATTTCGCGCAGCATGAACATAGGGGTCTGGCCCTGGGCGGCGATGATTTCACGGTGGGAGAGGATGCCGACGATCTGCCCTTCAGCACCGGTCACCGCCAGGTGGCGGATATCCGATTTCATCATCTGTATCAGGGCCTCGAAAATCAGGGCGTCCATGGGGATGGTCTGCAGCGGGGCGCTCATGATGCCGGCTGCTGGTCCCTGGATGTCGGCAGCCTCGGCGATCACCTGGCGCGCCAGGTCGCGTTCGGTAACGATCCCGGCCGGTTGACCGGCCGCCGCCGGGATGATGATGGAACTGGTTCTTTCCTGGCGCATCTGTTCGGCCGCCTGCCGGATCGACATTCCGGCTTCGCCGATGGCGGCTTTTTTCGAGTAGATGGTTTCCACGGTCTGGTTGAAAAGCTGGATCGAATCCTCCGAGGGTTGAAGCGTGCGGGCGATGATCGATGCGTAAGAGCGGTCGAGCATGCGCCGGCCGAAGGTGTCGGTGAAATAATCGCGAAACGCCGGTTGGGCCTGGCAGATCTCGAGGAACGGCTTTTTGGGCAGTACGTAGAAAAAAGTGCCGGCGTTGACCATCAGAGTGCGCACCGAGATCCCGTCGTTGAGCAGCATAGAAATGCCGCCGTACACGTCTGCCGGACCGAGCAGGCTGCGCAGGGTCTTGCGGCCGCCTTCCTCGAAGTAGCGTTCGGCAGAACCTTTCTGGAGGATGTACAGATGGCCGACGCGACTGCGGCCCTGGACGAAAAGGACGGCCTTTTCATTGTAGCGCACAACGGAAAGCTGCTGCGCGACCTGGTCCAGAGCCTCTTCGGTTAGAAATGAAAAAGGCGCTACACGGCTGAGAAAATTGCTGGTTTGGCCGGCTTCGATGAGGGTTGCCAGGGCTTCGTCATAAAGATTCTTGCTGAAATTTTTAAGAAAATACTCGTAAAAATCCTCGTGGCGGTTGCATAAATCCTGAAAAACGTCGGCCGGTACGGCATAGGCCAGGGTCGGGGTTTCGACTTGCACCGTGCGCAGCGAGATGCGTGCGTTCATCAGGATTGTAATGCCGCCGAAAACCTCGCCGGTTTTGATGTGGCCGATGGAACGGCGCTCACCGCCGCGTTCATCGAAAAGGGAGAACTGCCCCCGGGCGATGACGAGGATATCGTCGATGCGGGTCTCTCCCTGGCGGGCGAAAGAGGTGCCCGGCTTGAGATCCAGAACCCGTGCCGTTTCGGCTACTTGGCGCAATTCATCTTCAGGAATGAAGGCAAAATGGGGCATCTGGCAAAGACTGTTTTTAAGGCGAAGATTTTGTCGTCCATGGGCGCCTCGTGGGGATGTTGCCGGAAGATGGTCGTGCCGCAATTGTGCGCTGTTCAGGGCGGATCGTCGACGGATTCAGCAGACAATAGGACCGAAGGGATTGTCAACTGTTTTTAGCCATTTCGGGATCACCGGGACTTTCCGGGGGCGGGTGCCTTTCCCTTGACGGATTTTCCTTTGTCAAGTACGGCTGGACGAAAGGTCCATTTCTCCCCAGCACAATCCGAATCCACGCCGGCGTCCTCAGGTGCCGCATGCAAGAAGCCGTTTGGATCTTCGAGGGCGGTGATGCCGGATTCGTCCAACGATGGACGAGGAGCTTTTATGACCCGATGCCGTATCCTGGTGGTCGATGACGAAGCCGAATTTACCGAGGCCATTGTCAAACGGATGCAAAGTCGCGGCCTTGACACTGTGGGCGTCACCAGCGGTGAGAAGGCGATCGAGATGATTGTCCAGCGGGTCTTGGACGTGGTGGTACTCGACATCCGCATGCCCGGAGGTATGGACGGGATCCGGACCCTGCGCGAGATCAAACGGCAACAGCCGCTGGTGGAAGTGATTTTGCTTACCGGTCACGCTTCGGTAGAGACCAGCGTCGAAGGAATGAAGCTGGGCGCTTTCGAGTACCTGCTCAAGCCGGTGAAGCTGGAAGACCTGATGCAAAAAGTCGGCGAGGCCTGTGCCAAAAAGGCGATGCACGAAGAAAAGATCCGCAACGCCAGGATCCGCCAGCGGCCACCGGTGGCCTGAGGTTCAGCCAGGTCGGGAAGTGGAATCGATCTTGTCTTGATCCACCGGTTCGCAGCGCGCAACGAGCCATCCGGGCCGCATGGGAACGGAAGGGTCGAGGATCGCCTCGCCAGACTCGCCGCCCACCTGTTCGACCACGATATGGTAGCCCGTAGGCCGTTGGCGTGCATCGATGAGCTCGAGCCGGTCGCCGATGCGCAGGCCGTGGGCCGTGCCCAGACCGTAGAGAATCTCCCATCCGGTTTTGCGGTAGGCCATCTTGTAGATGGGACCGATACCCCGGGCCTGCAAGGCGCTGATGCTGCCGTCCGAGGCGCGATAAGTCAGGTACAGGATCAGGGCCACCAGAGGGGCCAAAAGCCCTGCCACGATCCACGGCGGGATACCCAGATAGCGGCGGAACAACGATTTTTGGCTGGCCCGCAGGGACTCGGGGTCGGGAAAAATTTGTACTCGCAGGACCGGCATGTCGGGATCCGGGCCCAGGCTGCGCTGAAAGATGCGTACCGGATAGTCACCAGGGGCCCCGCCGCTGTCGGTGAGCAGTTCGGCCCGCCACACGCGGCCCTTGAGCTCCAGAAAGCGAATGCGAAAGGCCTGGTGGGGAGGATCGGTCACCAGGATTTCGTCCAAAAGGGCCGGATCGTTGACCTGGTTGCCGAAAATGGCGTTTTTGTTGGTATACGGTTTGATGGAACCCATCAGTTTGCCGCTGATCAACGCCTTGCTTCCGGCCACGACCTTGAAGACATGGCCCCGGTCGAAGACCGCATCGATCAGGATATCGCCCATTGCCAAAAGCAGGATGATCAGGACCGGCAGGGTCAATCGGGTTCGTAAGGATTCCATCTTCAGCTCGAGGGCAAAACCGCCCTTTGCCTTTCCACGGCGGAGTCTGCCAATGATACGGCCGTATCGTCCTGCCAGCGGCGGATGAGACGGCGCGCCAGGGCCACCGTGACGATCAGCGAGGGGACGAAGTAGGTTAAAAAGACCAGCGTCAGGTCGGCCCCGGGTTGCTGGCCGCAGTAGATACTATAACCGAGTTCCACGAGCAGCAAAAGATCCATGGCCAAGACGACCATCTTTTGCCTGCGATTCATACCGGTCATGGTTTTTCACTCCGGGTAGGTTGGGGGTAAGGGGCGGGCGCGTTTGGCGGTTTTCGGAAACCGGCCGGCCGTTACCCGCCCCGTTGAGTCCAGCGCGACGATGAAGCTATTTTTTACGCAGGTCCTGCTTGGAAACGTTCATCACCTTGAGCGCCATCTTGCTGTCACCGTCGATGCGATAGGCGATGCGCACCACATCCCCATTGTCCGGATGGATGCCGACCTTGGCTTTGGACAGGTCGTATTCGCTCACGATCCCGGTCGGTTCCCCGTAGGGGGCCGACGGGGAAAAATTGGTGTCGTACTCTTCGATCTGGATCTTGTTTCCTGCGGCGTCGAAAAAGAGGGTCTTGCCCTGGCTGACTTCCGAAGCCAGGGCCGTGGAGCCCAGCCAAAAGACCGCCAACAGGGCCGCTATGAGTGCAAGGGTCTTGGTTTTCATGGTCGATTCGCTCCTTTATGCTGGGTAAGCGGGCCGATGGCGTCAGGCACCGGATTGTTCACGGCTCTTCTTTTCGCGCAATTCCTCTGCTGCCCCCATGAACATGATCTTCATGATGTAAAGGCAGATCACCGAGATGGTGCCGAGGATCAAGACGGCCGCCGATGCTGAAAAGCCGAATTGCTTCAGTATAATGGAGATCATGCAGCACAGCACCGCGATTCCGAAGGCGATGCGGATCCCGTAGCCTTTGGCGTACTTGGTGGCCACGGTGCCGATCTGGGCGCCGATGGCCGCGCCGGTGAGCATAACGAAGACCGCCACCAGCTCGATACGCCCCTTGAGCGAATACGTGAACGCCCCGTACAGGCCCGAGATCATGACCTCGAACAGGTCGGTACCCACCGCGATATGGGTCGGGCAGCCGATCAGATAGACCAGGGCCGGCATGCGCAGCAACCCGCCGCCGATACCGAGGAAACCGGCCAGGACGCCGGTGAGGAAGCTGACGAAAATCGGCAGCCAGGCCGAGCAGACAAACCCGGCGTTTTTAAAGTGCACCATGGGCGGTATCTTGATCTTGTGCAAGGTCTTATACCAGGTGATCCCCTCGGTGCCGTGCTCGCCGTCCACCACTCCGGCCTTTTTCTTGGACACCGCCTTATAGTAGTCGTAAAATACCATCCAGGCGATCAGGGCCAGGAACCCGACGTAAACCCAGCGGACCACCGAACCGACGTTGCCCAGCCGTTCGAGGTACATGATGATCTGTGCACCGCACTCGATGCCGATCATCGTGCCCACCAGCATCACCATGCCGAGCTTGTAGTCCACGTTGCCGAATTTGCTGTGGCGGATGGTGGAAATCATCGATTTGCCCGCGATGTGGGCGATGTCGGTACCGATGGCGAACGCCATGGGAAAGCCGAGGATGTTCAGGCCGGGGGTGACCATCCAGGCCCCGCCCATGCCGAAAAAGCCTCCGATGACCCCCACCGAAAAACCGATCAGCACCAGACCGGGCCAGAAGATGTTCACCCCGGCGATGGGCATGTACATATAAAGCCAGCTTGCCGTATCCATATATCTTCTCCTTGTCGATTAGAGGCCGCGCCAGCGCGGCCGGAAGACTTCCGGTTTGCGCGTCAATGTTCCACGATGGTGCGCTTGCTCAAATCGATGCCGGTACGTTTCATGATCGCGTCCATCAGAAAACCGAGAAAGGCTCCGTAAGCCGCGGTCAAGACCACTGCCCAGCCCGCAAAGAGGGTCACATTCGTATTGTAAAGATCCGCAAAGTAGCGCAACGCGTCGTTGGTGATCACCCGGGTGTCGGCCACCACCACCAGTTCGGTTGCACCGCCGCCACCTCCTGCCCAGGCCAGGCCAGGGGCCAGGAGCAACATCAGGATAAGGCCGGTCATCAGTTTTTTGCTCGGCTTTTTCATCGGTCCCCTCTCTCCTTTTGTTTTAACGATGTCTTTTGCCAACCATCTTTCGGTAGCGCGATTGCCGCAAGCAGGCACCTTGTATCTCGCCGCAACCGTCACGTATGCTGTTGGCTGTTGTTACAGCAAGAAAGATGCCATGCCTGAATTTGCGCGATTAAGGCTTGCCAATCCGGCCCGTGATGTGAGAATGAAAAGCGTGTGGATCTGACTTCCCAACCGGTTAAACCGGAGGCACGGCATGTCGATTCTAGAGTCCTACCGACGTCTTGTGAATTTTATGCCGGTAAAAAGTGGGTTTAAAACCAATAGCTTGACTTCCAGGCTGGTCCTATGGGTGATCCCGCCGGTGATGGTGATCATCATGATCACCGGGTATCTGACCCACATGGTCTCCTACCAGTTTATCGGTACGGCCCTCGAACGCTCCGTCAAACTTCAGACGCGCGCCATGGCTCGGGATGTGGAATTGACGTTGGCCCGATATCGCCATGATTTGCTCTATTTTGCCCGTAATCCTGAAGATCTTCCCCGCTTCGGAGAGATACTCAGCCGGATGGCGCGAACCGATGGGGGCGAATACCGCGCTATCGGCTATATTGCGCAATCCGGGGGAGGGCATCGTTTTTGGGTGGCGGAAAAAGGCGAGATCGTGCAGGTTGTGCCAGAGGGAATCGCGCAAATGCGGCCGGATCCATTCCTCCTGCTGGACCGTTTCAAGCAATTGGATCCGGGCGAGGTGTGGATATCGCCGGTCAACGAGGCCCAGTATGTCTTTCCGACCCCGGACAATCCCAATCGCAAGATCCTGACGCACATCATCGTCTTGGCGACCCGGCTCTGGTCCCCGGACGGCGCTTTTTCCGGTTACGTGCTGTTGGCGGTGGATTTGAGCCGTGTTCGCAACCTGCTTTCGCTCTACAACAGCCCCCAGTCACCCATCTGGTCCTATCCTCGCACCCCGGAAGTGCGCTACAGCTACCTGTTCGATCTGGACGGATGGATTCTATTTCAAAGCGAAGATCCGGCCAGACCCGAAGTGGAGCTGTCCACCTACCAGGCCCGCACCGGCATCGAGGGCACGCTGGGGCGGCCGGGCTTGCCCGAAGCCTTCAGACCCGCGGCCCGCTACGGCTATTTTTGGAAGATGATTCGTGAAGTGCGCGACGGGCAGTTCGGATTGAAGCGGCCCGAAGAACCCGGGGATTTACCGCGGGGACAAAAGGAACACTATCTGGCCTACACCCCGATCCGCTTTTACACCCGGGCTGAAAATCCACCGGTGGTTTACGCCGGTTTGGCCTACGTGGATGTGAGCCGTCTGACCCTGTTGGCCGGCTACAAACAGGTCGATATCATCTTTTTGATTACGGTAAGTTCCGCCTTTCTGGTGGCCCTTTTGATTTTTGTTCTCGGCCGGACGGTGACCGGCCCGATGCTGCGTTTGGCACAGGAAGTGCAATCGATCCAGGAGTCCGGAAGGATGGTGCCGATCGCAGTGCCGGTAAGGGGGCTGGAAGTCGAAGCGCTCCAGAGCGCCATCAATCGGATGATCGGCACCTTGAAGACCCAGATGGAGGAGATCCGCGTCAAGGACCAGGCCATCGCCCATGCCACGATGAAGGAGGTGGCCTGGGAGCTGGAAGCCAGCATCATGGGCGCCACGGCTGAAAACGATCCGTTATCCCATCTGCTGGGCAGCGGCGCGCTGTTCGAACGGCTCAAGCGGGAAATCCTCAAGGCTGCCGAAGTCGAGGTGGACGTTCTTGTTCTGGGCGAAACGGGAACGGGCAAGGAGCTGACCGCCGAGGCGATCCACCGCTTGAGCCGGCGTGTCAACCGGCCCTTCGTGGCCATCAACTGCGGCGCCCTGGATGAGAACCTGCTGCTGGATACCCTTTTCGGCCATACCCGGGGCGCTTTTACCGAGGCCCGCACCGATCGCAAGGGTGCGTTTCTCGAGGCCGATGGCGGCACACTCTTCCTTGACGAGATTCAAGCCGCCTCTCCCAGGGTGCAGCAGGCCCTGCTGCGGGTACTGGCGGCCCGGCGCATCGTGCCTTTGGGCAGCGACCGGGAGTTTGCGGTGGATGTGCGCATCGTGGCGGCTTCGAATGTCGATCTCAAGGCCCTTATCGAAGCCCAGCGATTTCGTGAGGATCTCTATTTTCGTTTGAAGGTGATCACCATCGAGACGCCGCCGCTGCGTTCCCACAAGGAAGACATCCCTTTGATGGCGCGTCATTTTCTCCAGGAGACGGCCCATGCGCGGGGCATCCAGGGGCTGACTTTGAGCCGGGGGGCCCTGGAGAAGCTGCGCCGCTACGATTGGCCGGGCAACGTGCGGGAGTTGAAGCATTGCATGCTGCGAGCGGCCGTGATGGCCGAAACCAACGTAATCCAGGCCGGGGATGTCTACCTGGAAGGCGATGTGCCGGAGGCGCCTGAAGTCGCGGCCCTGCAAGATCTGCCGCTGGTGGCAGCACCCAGCCCCCGGGAATACAGGCCACCTTCGGATCTGTCGGCCGTCGGCCTGAATTCCCGCCAGTCGCGGGTCTGGTCCATGATTCAGGAGGCCGGGCAAATCACCCGGGCCGACTACCAGCGATTGGCCGGCAACGTGCCGCGGCGCACGGCAGTTTACGATCTGTCGGATTTGGTGAAAAAAGGGATGCTCCAACGCGTGGGTCGGGGACCGGCGACCCGGTATGTGCTTGTCTCACCCGGAGGTCGCGAAGATGCGCCGGGGGGGCAGTCGGGCTGACGTTTTGCCACCGGCGCGGCCAACGGCGCCTTTAGACCTGGGCTTAACCCCGCAACAGCGGGCCACTACGGGAAAACAGATCATGGCGTGGGCGGTGTGCAAGTGGTTTAAAAAGCCGCGGGCTTCGGCCGGGCAACGGCGTGAGCGACTCATGGCGGCGTTTCGCGCCAAGTATGCCAACTTCAAAATCCTCCTGGAATCCAATGCCGAGCTGCTCAAGATCATCGCCGATATCGAGACCAAACTGCGCGGGCAGATGGTTTTCGGCGCCGGCTATATCGAAGCGGCCTCGATGCGCGCCATCTTCCATGCCGGCCGCATGATCCAGTGCTTCGAAGCGATGGCCGACCGGCCTCAAGCCGGATTGCACCGCGTCCTGGAACGGATCCAGGAAGCCATCAAGCTCGACCAAGGGGAATCCAGGGTCGCGCGGGTCGAAGAGCTGGTCCTGGACTACGATGGGATTACCCGGGAGATGGCTGCCTCGGTAGGCCCGAAGAACGCTAATATCTGCGAAGTGCGCAATCGTCTGGGATTGAACACCCCCAACGGGTTTGCCGTCACCACCACCGCCTTCGACCGCTTTATCGACCACAACCGCCTGGCCGAAGCGGTGGATCGCCACAAACAGAAGCTCGATATCTACGAGACCGAGACCATTGTTCAGGTGGGTGAAGAAATCCGGAGCCAGCTGATGGATGCCGAGATCCCTCGGGACCTGGCGGGTGAAATCCAAGCGGCGGTGGATCGGCTCTGCGGTGCCGGCAACGGGACGGGCATCCATTTTTCCGTGCGCTCCTCGGCCATCGGCGAGGATTCCTCCCTTTCCTTTGCCGGCCAATACCTGACCCGGCTCAACGTTCCGCAGGAACGGATTTTAGAGGCTTACAAGGAGATCGTGGCCAGTCTCTTTTCGGCTCGGGCCATCGCCTACCGATTGCATATGGGGTTTCCCTTCCAGGCCGCGGCCATGGCCGTGGCCTGCCAGGAGATGATCGGCGCCAGGGCCAGCGGAGTGATGTATACCCGCGATCCGTTGGACGGACTGCAAGAGCGCATCATCATAAAGGCGGTTTGGGGCTTGGGCCCCTATGCCGTGGACGGGGTGGTGGCGCCGGACAGCTACGTATTCGGCAAGACTTCGGACCTGCCGCTGGAAGACTGGGCCGTGACGGCCAAGGCGGTTCAGCTTTGCGCCCACCATGGAGGGGACGTGGCCGAAATTCCGGTGGACCCGGACCAGAGCGCCCGTCCCTGTCTGAGTCAGGACCAGGCCAGGCTTCTGGCCGGGTGGGGATTGCGCCTGGAGGCGCATTTCGGGGTGGCCCAGGACGTGGAATGGGCCTTGGCTGAAAACGGGGATCTGGTGATCCTTCAGACCCGCCCGCTGCGGATCGAGGCCACCGGCGGCGAGCTGCGGCGGCGCAGGCCGCCGGTGGCCGGATACCCGGTGCTGATGGAGGGCGGCGAGGTGGCTTGCCCCGGGGTCGGGGCCGGACCGGCCTTTACCGTGCGCACAGAAAAGGACTTGCTCGCTTTTCCAGACGGGGCCGTGCTGGTTTCGGCTCACAGTTCGCCGCAACTGGTGATGGTGATGGACCGGGCCCGCGCCATCGTGGCCGATGCCGGCAACCTGGCCGGGCACATGGCATCCCTGGCCCGCGAGTACATGGTGCCGACCATCTTGAACCTCAAGGATGTCACGCGCTGCCTGGCCCCCGGTGGGGTGGTGACGGTGGATGCTTACAGCGGGCGGATCTACGAGGGCCGGGTGGAGTCCCTGCTCGATGAAGTGGACACGGGCCGCGGCGCACCGCTGCGCAGCACGCCGGAATATCAGGCCCTGAGGCGGCGTGCCGACCTGATCGTACCGCTATACCTTGTGGATCCGAAATCGAGCCGCTTCAAGTCTGAAAATTGCCGCACGATCCATGATATCATCCGGTTCATCCATGAAAAGTCCTACGGTGAGATCTTCCAGCTCGGGGACCTGGTCACCGAGCGCGGCCAGCTCTCGGTGCGCCTGGCCGCTGCGATTCCCATCGACCTGTTTCTCATCGATCTGGGCGGCGGGCTGAACGTGGATGCCACGGCCGTGGCTGCGGTGCGGGCCGAAGCGGTGGTTTCGGCGCCTTTCGGAGCCCTGCTCAAGGGGATGCTCCATGAGGGGCTGCGCGGCCGGGAGCCGCGGCCGGTGAATCTGGGGGGATTTTTAAGCGTGATGAGCCGCCAGATGCTCGACAGCCCCCAGCTTGAAGGGGGGCGCTTCGGCGATCGCAGCTACGCCATCATCAGCGATGTCTACATGAACTTCAGCTCCCGGGTCGGATACCATTACAGCATTCTGGACAGTTACTGCGGTGAGACCACGGCCAAGAACTATATCAACTTCGAGTTCAAGGGCGGCGCTGCGGACGATACCCGGCGCAACCGGCGCGTGCGAGTCATCGAGCGGGTGCTGACGGCCATGGATTTTCTCGTTGACACCACCGGCGACCGGGTCGCGGCGCGCCTGGCCAAGCAGGAGACTTCCGTGCTGCTGGAAAAGCTCGATCAACTCGGCCGGCTGCTGATCTATACCCGCCAGATGGACATGTTGATGCATAACGAGGACCTGGTCGAGAGCATGGCCGCCTGCTTTCTGGCGGGCAACTACGCCCTGGAGCCGGATTGCACGCCGGTGAAGATGTAAGGCTGGCTGGCCCTGTGCGCCGGGCCGGAGAACGACTCGTTTGCCGCCAAGGCCGAGAGGCTTTTCCCGCTTGCGCTTCCGATTGATCTGGATATATGTTCATAACATGGCTTAATTCAAATAAAACCACAGCAATTTTTAGATCTCTGATCAAAATCCTGATCGCTCTGCCGGAGCGAACGATTATCCGCCGAAACCGGTGGGCTCCATCGGCTGACGTCCATGATACGCCTATGGCTTTATCGATAATGGCCATTGAGAAAGCAGAAATATTCCATCCCCGCTGCACGCGTTGGCTGCCGGACGGCTGCGGGAGAACCCCAGCCTTATGGGAGCCGATCTGAAAGGGTGCGTAAATGGAGCAACGCCAGAAGATTCTGATCGTCGATGACCGCAGGGAAAATCTGGTTGCCCTGAGGCGGGTCCTTTCTCGCCTGGACGCCGACCTCATCGAGGCCACTTCGGGTAACCAGGCTCTGGCCGCTACGCTGGATCACGATTTTGCGGTGGCGATCCTGGACGTGATGATGCCGGAGATGAACGGATACGAACTGGCCGAACACCTGCGCCGGGATCAAAAAACCCGGACCATACCGATCATCTTCGTTACGGCTTTCTGTGCCGACGAACGGCATATGTTCGACGGCTACGCCGCTGGTGGTATCGACTACATTGTCAAGCCTTACACCGCCGAGGTGCTCCTATGCAAAGTCAATCTGTTTCTTGAACTCGACGGATATCGCCAGGAGCTGCAACGCCATCGCGACCGCTTGGATGACCTTGTAAGGGAGCGCACCGCCGAGCTGAGCGCGCGGGTCAATGAGATCCGATGCCTGTACGCCATTTCCAACCTCGTAGCGGCCCCATGTCGCTCCATCCAAAAGGCTCTGGAGCAGGCCGTGGCACTCATACCACAAGGCTGGCGTTATCCCGAGATCGCCTGGGCACGCATCATCGTTGGCGCGGATGAATTTTCAACCGCCAATTTCCAGGACACCCCGTGGAAACAGCGTGCCGATATCGTGCTGCACAGTGACCGTGCCGGTCTGGTGGAGGTCGGCTACCTCGAAGAGCGGTCAGGGCCGCATGAGGGTCCATTCAGCGAAGAGGAACGATCGCTGCTGGACGACATTGCCCGGCAGTTGGGCGTATTGATCGAGCGCGAGCGGATCCGGACCCGGGAACGGCACCTCAACGCGGTGTTGCGCTCCATCCGGGATATCAATCAGCTCATCGTTCACGAAAAGCGGCCCTCGGCCCTCATCCAGGGGGCCTGCGACAGTCTGGTCGCCTCACGCGGCTTTTCGGGGGCCTGGATCGTTTTGAACGCCGGCTCCACCGGCGAGATGCAGGGCGCTTGCGCAGGCTTCGAAAAGCGTCTCTTCGAAGCGCTGCTTGAGCCTTTGCGGACCGGCAAGATGCCCCTGTGCTGCCGGCTCAGTTGGAATGCCGGCGGCCTGGCCGTGGTTGACAGCCCGAGGAACGACTGCCGGGGCTGTCCCCTGGCGCAGGTTTATACCGGCAATGCCGCCATGAATGTTCCGCTGCAATATGACGACCTTGTCTTTGGCTATCTGGGCGTCTCGGTATCCAAGGCTTTTGCCGCAGATCCTGAAGAGGCCTTCCTGCTGAGCGAGACCGCCGTGGACCTCGGCTTTGCTTTGCATACGATGGAAGTCGAGGCCGCGCGCCAGCGATCCGAACGCTTTCTTCAGACCATTTTTCAGACGACCAGCGACGGGTTGTTGCTGGCGGAGGCCGAATCGGGCCGTTTTGTGATGGCCAACAGCATGATCTGTAAAATGCTCGGCTATCGTGACGAGGAGATCACCACCATCGGCGTTGCCGACATCCATCCGCCCGAGCTTTTGGACCAGGTCAGATCCCAATTTGAAAAACAGTTAAGTGGCCAGTTCACTCTGGCCGAGGATATCCCGGTAGCGCGAAAGGACGGGAGCGTCTTTCCCGCCGACATAAACGCGGCCCCGCTGGAGCTGGAAGGGCGCCGCTATCTGCTCGGCGCCTTCAGAGATGTGACCCGCCGCAAGATGGCGGCGGAAGAATGCCAGCAATTACAGAACCAATTGCTGCAAGCCCAGAAGCTTGAGGCGATAGGCCGGCTGACCGGTGGCATCGCCCATGACTTCAACAACCTGTTGACGACGATGCTCGGAAATGCGGAATTGGCTCTTGCCGAAATGGACATCAATGACGGGCTTCGCGAGATGATTCAGGAGGTCATGGGGGCCGGAGAGCGGGCCGCCAGCCTGATTCGCCAGATGCTGGCTTTCAGCCGCAAACAGGTGCTTCAACCGGAGGTGATCTATCTGAACCATGTCATCGGGGAAATTGACAAAATGATCCGGCGTATCATCGGTGAGGATATCGAGCTGAAGGCGATCCTGGATCCGGACCTGGGGCCGGTGGAAGCCGACGTCGGGCAGATCGAGCAGGTGATCATGAACCTTGCCGTCAATGCCCGTGACGCCATGCCCCGGGGCGGGATGTTGACCATCGAGACGCTCAACGTGGATCTGGATGAAGTCTATGCGGGCATGCATGTCGGATCGACGCCGGGTCCGTATGTCATGATGGCGGTCAACGACACGGGGATCGGCATGACAGCGGAAGTGCGGGATCAGATCTTCGATCCTTTTTTCACCACCAAGGAAAAGGGTAAAGGGACCGGACTGGGGTTGTCCACCGTTTATGGGATTGTCAAGCAGA
The DNA here is from genome assembly GCA_963668645.2 of Desulfobacterales bacterium. GTDB lineage: Bacteria > Desulfobacterota > Desulfobacteria > Desulfobacterales > UBA2174 > UBA2174. The sequence continues at coordinate 145,622 of CAXXWC010000003.1, read as the reverse complement.
GCAACGGCCTGATCTGGGTTTACAGCGAACCGGGCAAGGGGACCGCCTTCAAGATTTATCTGCCCCGAATCATCGGGACGGTCGATAGTAAGGAAGAGCGCTCCAAACCTGTAAAGGAGACCTTGGATGGCGATGAAACCGTTCTGCTGGTGGAAGACGAAGATATGGTTCGGAACCTGGCCATCAAGGGCTTGACGATGTACGGCTACCAGGTCCTGGGCGCTGCGGACGGCCCGGCGGCCCTGCGCATTTGCCAGGAACATGAGGGGGCGATCCATCTACTGATCACCGACGTGGTCATGCCCGGCATGGGCGGCAAGGTTCTGGCGGACCGGATCAAGCTGCTGCGGCCAGAGGTCAAGGTCATTTTCATGTCGGGCTATACGGACAACACCATCGTTCACCACGGTGTCCTGGACAAGGGTCTGGTGTTTCTAGAAAAACCCTTTACGCCCGTGGGACTGGCAAGAAAGGTCAGGCAGGTGCTGGACGGGTCTGTCAAAGGCGGGGAGGGCCAGGGAAAGCCGCTGCTCGATGTTTGAAACGACTGGATGCATGAAGCAAGTCGCACGAGCTCGGATCAGCGGACCGTGCGCATCAGATGCAGAAAGTCGTTTTCGTTGCGGCAGACGAAAAACCGCCCCTTGAAATCGGCCAGAGTCAGGGTGCACCAGGGATGCAGGTGCATGCTGGGGTAGCGGCTTTCGCTGCAGAACCAGTAGACCGTATTGGTGCGGCTGGCCTTGACCACCTGGTCGCCGCCGTCGAAGTCGCCGCAAAAGACGATGGTGCGGCGCTTGAAGTCCCAGCGTGGATCGGGGACCGTCTGCCAGCCCGAGCGCTGGTAGCGGGCGCGCAGGCCGGCGTTGGGGGCATCGAAGAGTTCGATGTCGCCCAGTGCTGCGGATGCGGCGGCCATCCGGGCGTAGAAGCGGGCCTGGGCCAGACAGGAGCCCGAACTGTCCAGGGCCATCACCAAGGCGGTCTTTTCCATGCTCCGGCGGCAGTGGAGCAGGGGCCGGCGGTCGAGGCGGCGGGCCATCAGGGCCCCTACATCCCACTGCGCATCGCCGGGCACCGGCCAGCCGCCGAGGTCTTCGGCGATCTTGGCCACCACCGTTGCCAGGGCCCATTGCAGCCTGCGGCAGCGGGCCGCTTCGAGATCGAAGGCCTTGTTGAAGTTGCGCGTGGCCGCGGCGGTAAATTCGTCCCCCGGATCTTCGGCCAGCGGGGTGATGTGGGCCGGGATGGGCCGGGTACGGCCCGTGTCGCGCAACCGATCGCCATGGGCGATGCGGTGCCGGGCGATGCGGCGCGGATCGCCCGCCGCAGGCCTGCCGGCTGCCGATGCCACCGGTTCCGGAGCCTCGATCGGATCGATCCGGGCGCGCCAGGCGCGCTCAAGACGCGGCAGGCCCATGGACTTCCTCTTGCGGGGCGTAGTGCTGATAGATCAGCCCCTTGCGGCCGATCCAGCGTCCTTCGCCCAAGGCGCCCCAGGCCCGGCCGAAGCATTGGTTGAAAACATCGCGGGCCCCGAGGCCGACGATGATCTCGGCACCGCGCTGCGGGGTCCAGCGAAGATCGATCCCGGCGGCCCTGGCCAGGATTTCGTCTCGCGAGAACTTGACGATGGCCATGGGTGCCCATTGCTGCAGGGCCTTGACATCCTCCCAGGTGGCCCGGGGTTCCACGAAGCAGACCTCTCCGTTTTCCCCCCAGAAGCGTTCTAAAAGAGGCAGGTCGCGCAGGCTTAGCGGCCGGTCGATGACCAGAAATCCATCGCCGCTGACGTGGGCGAAATCGCCGATGCGGGCCGCGGACGGTTCCGGGCGGGCAACCTGGCGCACGGCCGCGTCGTAGGCTGCATCGGTGAGCTGGACGATGCCGCTGGCCGCTGCGGCGTCGAAGGTGGCCGCCTCGGCCACGATGGCATCATCGAAGCGGCGCGCCTGGCAAAGGCGCGGCATGCGAAGGTCCTCCCATTCGCCTTCAGCCGGCCCGGGCCGGCGCTGGCTCAGTTCGTAGGCCCCGGGATCGAGGCGTACGCGCAACCGGTGCTGCCAGCTGGCCGGCTCCGCCTCGGTGGCCTGAAGCCGGGTGTGGGCCTCCTCGCTCTTGGTGACGAACTGGAACACCAGTGCGTCCCAGTCCGCCGCGGTGCCCAGCGTGGTGGCGGCGTCCAGGAGCTGGCGCAGCTCCTGGATGGTGGCCGGCTTGGCCAGCCCGGCCATCAGGCAGCGTTCGTAGAGCACCAGGGCGCTGAACAAAAACGGGTGGTCGGGGTGGGTGGCTTCCAGGGCGCGCTGGGCATAGGCCGTCGGCAGGTGCGCGAACGCGATCTTGGGCAGCCTGCGCAGCAGCGGCTCGGAGAGTTCGCGTTCGTTGTTGACCGTTAAAAAGACCACCAGACGCGTCAGATCGGCCTGCCAGGAGCGACCGGACAGGGCGATGCGGCCGTTTTGCAGAAAATCGAGCAAAAAGGCGTCGGCGCTGGGACGGGTCTTGTCCCATTCGTCCAGGACCAGTATTACCGGTTGCCGATCCGCGCTGCCGGTGGCTGTCACGGCCTGCACCAGGACCCCTTCCTCGATGCAGATGCCGCTGATGGTGTCCTCGCTGGGCAGCATCTTGAGGATCAGGTCTTCTTCGCGGGTCCCGGGAAAGCACTGGTAAAAGAAAAACTCGGCTTCCAGCACGCCGGCCAGCACCTGGGGGAGGAAGCTCTTGCCGGTGCCGATGGGTCCCTCCAGGATAGCGCCGGCCACCGGGCGGGTGGCCAGGGTGGCTGCAACGGCCGAAGCAAAGGCGGACGAACAGACGTAGCCGGCGCGGTTAAGCCGGCGGTAGAGTGAGGTCAAGCAGCCCCCTTGGATAAACGCCGGGAAAAGCGCCGGCCGTAATCCGGGCCGTGCGGCTTTTTCCCGGCGGGTTGTCATGCCCGCTGCACCGGGGGCACCCCCCGGTGCGCAGCCGGCAGAGGTTCTACTTGGCGTTGAGGTGGGCGTATTTGGGCAAGTGGCGCACCGGCATGTTGAGCGCATCGCGGCGGAACGGCTCGGCCAATACGCGTTCTCCACCTTCCAGGATGGCGTTGATCACGCAGGGCCGTCCCGAAGCGATGGCCTCTTTCATTACGTCTCCGACCTGGTCGGGGTGATCGACGCGGAAGCCCAGGGCCCCCATGTCTTCGGCCAGCTTGGCGTAGTCCGGATTGGTGGGCAGGTTGGCGCCCACGAAGCGGTTGTCGTAGTAGTCGATCTGGTTCTTCTTCTCGGCGCCCCACTCGTAGTTGCAGGCCACGATGGCGATCACCGGGATGTTTTCGCGCACGGCGGTCATCACCTCGGCCACCCCGCTGATCCCGTAGGCCCCGTCGCCCTGGAAGGCGATCACCGGCGCATCGGGCCGGCCCATCTTGCAGCCCAGGGCCGCGCCGTAGGCAAAACCGCAGTTGCCCCAGGAAAGTGCGCTGATGTGCTGGCGTACCCCCTCGAACTTGAGATAGGCATTGATCATCGACGAGTTGTTGCCGATGTCGGTGGTCACGATGCTGCCCTTGGGCAGGGCACGGGTCCACTCCTGGTGGAAGCGGCGCGGGTGCATCGGTTTCGACTGGCCGCTGGCGCTCCACTCGCCGATCTCCGCATCCCAGACGGCCTTTTCCTTGGCGACATCGGCCAGGCGAGCGGCATCGGGACCGAGGCCGGGGGCCAGGCCCTTGACGCGATCGAGCAGCAGGGCGGCGAACTCCTTGACGTTGCCGCAGCTGTAGACGTCGGCGCGCTTGGCCACGCCGAGCACCGCCACGTTGGTGTCGCACTGGATCAGCTTGGCGCCGTCGGGCCAGTAGGCCATGTCGTACTGGGGCAGGGTGCCGAAGGGACCCAGGCGGGTGCCGAGGGCCAGGACCACGTCGGCCTTCTTGATGGTGCGCATGGCGGCCTTGGAGCCGCAGTAGCCGATGGGCCCGCAGGAAAGGGCGTGGCTGGCCGGAAAGCTGTCGTTGTGAAGATAGCTGTTGACCACCGGGGCGCTGAGGTACTCGGCCAGGGCGGCGACCTCGGCCACCGCGTCGGCCTGGGAGACGCCACCGCCGGCCAGGATCACCGGGTACTTGGCCTCGGCCAGGATGCGGGCGGCCTCGGCCACATCCTCCATGGAGCCCGGACCGCGGCGGATCACCGGGGTCTCGTAGATTTCGTCGTTGCACTCGCCGTAAAAATAGTCGCGGGGGATGTTCAGCTGGGTCGGACCGTTGAAGTTCTTGGCCATGTAAAAAGCCCGGCGGGTCAGTTCGGCCATGCGCTGGGGCCGGTTGACACGCACCTGGTAGACCGTCTGGCGCTGGAACATCGCCATCTGGTCCAGCTCCTGGAAGCCGCCGGTGCCGATGCCCATGGAACCTGTTTCCGGAGTGATCGCCACCACCGGGGAATGGGCCCAGTAGGCTGCCACCATGGCCGATACGAAATTGGCAGCACCCGGACCGTTCTGGGCGATGCAGACCTGCGGCTTGCCGCTGACCCGGGCCAGGCCGTCGGCCGCGTGGGCCGCAGCCTGTTCATGGGCCACCGGAATAAACCGTATCCCGGCGTCCGGAAACAGATCCAGGGCATCCATGTAGGCCGATCCGACGATACCGAAAACTTCCCGCACCCCTTCGGCGACCATGCTTTCGACCAACGCCTCGCTGGGGGTCATCTTCTGCTTTGCCATTACATCCTCCTGTTGTTTTGCACTCACAATCGGTTGAAAAGATCGATGCGCTGTTAAGACGAGCGCGTTTTGAGAAGATGTTAAGCAAATACCCTGCCACCTTGCGGATCGGATTGGCTATGGCGTAATTATTTGTAATTAAATGATTTGTATGGAGTTTTGCCCTCCGCGGCCGGCACCTGGGGGTGTCCGGTGATTCGGACGTGTCCGGATCACCGGACGATTTGGGCCCGATGGGCGGTCCGTTCAGATCAAACCCAGGGTCTTGGCTTTTTCATAGAAAGTGGAGCGGGAGATGCCAAGGGATCGGGCGGCCTCGATCCGCTTGCCGCCGGCGGCCTCCAGAGCCTCGGTGATCACCCGGCTTTCAAATTCGGCCATTCGCGCGGCCAGGGGCTGACCCGGCGGGTGGGCCGGCAGCGATTCGCGTTTGCCGCTGCTCTGGATTCGTGCCGACAGGTGTTCGAGGCCGATTTCGGCACCGTCGGCCAGGCTGACCGCCTGCTCAATGGCGTTTTTCAGCTCCCGGACGTTGCCCGGCCAGTCGTAGCGTTTGAGCAGGGCTGCGGCCGGCGTTGAAATCCGGGCCTGCGGGTGGCGGCCGGTGGCTAAAAAGTGGTGGGCCAGCGGGAGGATGTCTTCGCGCCGTTCGGCCAGGGACGGCACCGTGAGCACCATGGAACTGATTCGGTAGTAAAGGTCTTCGCGGAACTCGCGCCGGGCGATCATCTGTTCCAGGTCGGCATGGGTGGCGCTGATCAGGCGGAAATCGACCCGGATCGACTTGGTGCCGCCCAGCCGTTCGACGGTTTTGGTTTCCAGCACGCGCAGCAGCTTGGCCTGGGCACTGGGCAGCAGATCGCCGATCTCGTCGAGAAAGAGAGTGCCGCCATTGGCCATTTCCACCTTACCGGCTTTACCCCCTTGGCGAGCGCCGGTGAAGGCCCCGGACTCGTAGCCGAACAGCTCGGATTCGAGCAGTTCGCCGGGGATGGCCGCACAGTTGACGCAGACGAAGGGCTGGCTGTGGCGCCGGCTTTCGGCATGGGCCGCGTGGGCGAATAGCTCCTTGCCCGCGCCGGTCTTGCCGAGGATGAGCAGCGAGCCGTCGGCGTCGGCAAAACGTTTCAGCGAGCTTCGGGCCTCTGCGATGGGGCGGCTGCCGCCGAGGATGGCGCCGAGAGTATAGGTGGGCGAAAGGGCGCTGTCGAGCCGGCGCCGGTAGTGGCGTACCTCCTGGCGCAGCAGGTTGTTTTGCAGCATGAAGTCCTTGACCTGCAAGGTATCCTTGAAGATCGTCTCGATGACCACCGCCACGGTGCGGCCGTCCTGTTTGACCGGCAGGCGGTTGACCAGCAGCATGATGTCCGTGTCGTGACCGATGATCTCCTTGCGGTGATGGCAGGGCTGGCGCAGCTCGGGATTGCCGCTGCGCAGCACGTAGGGGACGCGCGAGTCGGGGAAGAAATCGCGGATATCTCCGCCCACGGCCCGTTCCGGCGTGGTTCCGAGCAGGTGGGCGTAAAACTTGTTGATGTAGAGGATCTTGAGATCCTCGCCGCAGATGATGATCCCCGAGGAGATGTCGTCCATCAGGGCCTTGAAGGTTCCGCTGAGCCACTCGGGCATGAAGAGTCTCCTTTTCCGGAAGGGATGTCCGATATTCCGGACATGTAGCAAAAACCGGAAAAGTTGGCAAGAATGAAGGCCGGACGCGGAACGTAAAAGCCCCGGTCGGACATGCCGGCCGGGGCTTTGGGCAAACGATGGTTCGAATTCAGGCCGATGCGGTCTTCAAGGCACGGCTTCGTTTGCGCTGGAGGATGTAGATGACGATCATGATGGCCACGCCGACAATCGAGGATGTCTGCTCATGGACCAGCATGCATATTGCAGCCACGCCGGTAAACAAGCGTTCGATGCGGGTCGATTTAGCCTTGAAGTAGCCGATGATGGTCGAGCCGAGAAAGACCACGCCCAGCACCACGGTGGCAAAAACGATGATAAACTCACCGTAGTTGAACGGCACGCTGGGATCGAGGATGCGCGGCATCCACAGGATGATCGGCGAATAGACGAAGGCAAAGGGCACGTAGATCTTGGCCGACGACAGGGCGAAGGCCGTGAATCCGGCCTTGAAGGGATCCCCTCCCGAGATCCCGGATGCGGCGTAGGCGGCCAGGGCCACCGGCGGGGTGACGTCGGCCAGCACGGCGTAAAAGAGCACGAACATATGGCTGATCAGCGGGTGGATGCCCCACTGCATCAGTGCCGGGGCCGCAATCATCGAGGCGATGATGTACTGGGCCGTGGTGGGAATGCCCATGCCGAGAATGAAGCAACTGATGGCGGTGAAGACCAGGGTGAAAAAGAGGGTCGTGCCGTCCAGGGTGGCCAGATGGAAGATGTCGATGGTGTTGACAAATTCTGCCACCCCCGAAGCCAGCTCGATGACTGCAGAGGCGAATTTCAGGCCTAGTCCGGTAAGGGTTGTGGCGCCCACGATAAAGCCCACCGAGGCGCAGGCCGCGCCGATGGCCAGCGCGTTCTTGGTACCCCACTCCAGGGTGTCGAGGATGTCGTGAAAGCGCATCTTGCTTTCCGGATATGTGATTCCTATGGCAATGACCGCCATGATGGCGAAAAAGGAGGCCAGGTCGGCCTCCACGCCGAAGGCCAGCAGTACGGTGAGCAAACCCGCAGTGACGGCGCCGAAGAGCCAATCGCGCCGCTCGCAACGGACAAAAAGCCAGCCCATCGCGGCCAGCCCGGCGCCGGCCCACAACACCAGGGTCCAAACGGCGTAGGTCAGCGGGTTGGTCCAGAACAGCACGCAGGGCATGCTCAGAAAGATCGTGACCAGCAGCGGCCAGGTGCGCCGGTGGATCTGGCCGATGGCCACCGAGAAGATGATCCCCCAGTAGGCTGCTAAAAACGGGCTTGACCCACTGATCAGAAGATAGACGATCACCACCAGGGGCGTGACCAGCAATCCGCGCTCGCGCAGCACCTTGCCAGCCCGCGGCAGCGATTCGCGCGGCAGCCCGATCAGCCCCTGTTTGAGGGCCTCGAAGTGGACCATGGTGCCCACGGCAAAAAAGTGCAAAAAGGATGGAATAATGGCGCAGGCGGCGATCTTGATGTAGGGGATGCTTAAAAATTCGGCCATGATAAAGGCCGCTGCGCCCATGATGGGCGGCATGAGCTGGCCCCCGGTGGAGGCGGCCGCCTCCACCGCACCGGCGAAGGTCGGTTTATAGCCGACCTTTTTCATCAGCGGAATGGTAAAGGCCCCGGTGGTCACGGTATTGGCGATGGAACTGCCGCTGATGGAGCCCAGAAATCCCGAAGAGATCACCGAAACCTTGGCCGGGCCGCCCACCGTGCCGCCGGCGATGGCCAGGGCCAGGTCGATGAAGAGCTGGCCCAGGCCGGTCTTGGAGATGAAGATGCCAAAGAGCACGAAGTGAAAGACGAAGGTGGCCACCACCCCCAGAGGGATGCCGAAGATCCCCTCGGTGCCCAGATACATGTGTTCGATGATCCGTTCGGCCGAGTAGCCGCGGTGGGCAAAGAAGCTTAGTCCCGGGATGTCGAGAAAGTGAGGGCCGTAGCGGCAGTTGATCAGCACGATGACGGCGATCACCGCCAGAGGTGCACCGATGCTGCGCCGGGTGCCTTCGAGCACCAGCAAAACGGCCAGAGCCCCCATGGCCATGTCGATGTGGGTCGGCATCCCGGCGCGAAAGACCAGCGCGTTGAATTCCAGGAAGATGTAGACCGAGACCGCCGAGGCCAGCAGGGCGCAAAACACGTCGAAGTAAGGCACTTCGTCGGGCATGTAGTTGAAGCGTCCGGAGAAGATCCCCGCCGCGGCCCGCAGCCACTGGATGATAAAAAGGGTCGTGATGCACAGACAGATGGCGAACAGAAACAGGCTCCAGAAGATCAGGGTCTTGTTCGGATCGTGGAACACGGTGCTGAAATCGATGGCCTGGTTCAGTTTCAGGGCACCCCAGCCGATGAGTCCGATCATGGCTGTAAAAACGATGAAATCCAGGTAGGCCAGAAACCGGTGGGTCCAGAAACAACGGCGTTTGAAATAAAAAACCAGAGCGAATGTCCCGATGGCCCATCCCGCCGTCAAAATCCCGGAGAGGTTGAACAGTTCGCCGAACATGACCGCCGACATCGCCGCGCCGATCAGGGCGTAGATGATGTCATAGACGAAATGCTTGGCCTCGGTGACCGCCTCTTTACGGATGCTGTAAAGGAAAAAGACCAGCGGCAGGACGAAGGCGAGGTGAAAGGCCCGATGGCGCCATTCCTGAAGCACCCCGAACCCGGCCGTATAGATGTGAAACAACGACAGGATCAGGGTCATGTAGAAGGTGAGTTTGAGGGTGATGCCCGTCGCCTGCCGGAAACGCAGTTCGGGATCGTATTTGGAGATTTCGTCGAGATCTTCCTTGAGATCGGCCGGGGCGGTGATGGTGTCCCGTTCAGCCATGTTCATTGCTCCTGTGGTGCCAATACGTCCTGGCTTTCATCCAACCCCATGTCAGGGCTGAGATTTTCTGGATGCGCAGTCGTAGCAAGGTGTCGCCGGCGAGCGAATCGAGGCGGATGGGTGCTCCGTCGCCGAATTGCAGCGTGTTGTCATAATGGCGGTTCACCCACTGAAAGATTTCTGCCACGGGCCGGTTCATGTTGGTGATCCGGAAGCGGTCCGCCTCCCGGTGATAGACCTCGTCGCCAAAGGCGGCGTAAGGCAGTCCGGTGCGGCTGGTGGCAAACTCGGTTTCCACCACCAGCATGCCGTAGTCCGCGCCGATTTGCAGACGGTCATGGACCGGGCAATGCTCCACCGAGTGCATGAAGCCCAGCAGAAAAGTTTCACCGGGCGACACCAGGCGGGCGAACACCGGCTTGCCGGCGCGATAGTTGTCGATCACCAGGGCATGCAGCGGGTAAAGGGCGGCTCCACCCGCCAAGATGGCCAGCAAAAGGGCCGTTGCCGTGGGCCGAAAGATACGATGGCTCATCCGAAAAAGCGACAAACGGGCGCCGGGACACAATCCGGCGCCCGTGGAAACAGGACAAGTTGCAATTTTAGGCTACTTGATGAGACCTTTTTCCTTGTAGTAGCGCTCCGCGCCCGGATGCAGCGGAATCGCCATGCCGGCCAGGGCGGTGTCCAGGGTCACGTCCTTGCCCTTGGCGTGGGCCTGGGCCATGATTGCGGCCCCGGAAGGAGCCGGCTCCGGTTTGCCGTCCTTTTTGCGCAGGACGTGAAAGCCCGGTTCCCACAGAGCCTGGGTCAGCTTGTAGATCAGCTCCGCGTCAACTTGGGCCGAGCAAACCCACTGAGCCATGACCGCCACGGTGCTCACCGGTTCAGTCTGGCCGGAGTAGGTGTCGGCCGGGATGACGACCTTGGCGTAGAACGGGTAGGCGTCGGTTACCTTCTTGATCAGTGCGTCGTCGAGGTTGAGGATGCTAATCTGGGTGCTGGAGGTCAACTCCATCACCGAGGAGGTGGGGATCCCGGCGGTGATGAACCCGGCGTCGGCCTGGTTGTCCTGCATGCGCTGGGAAATGCCGGCGAAGCTGAGCCAGTCGAGCTGACCGAAATCATTGAAACTCATGCCGGCAGCCTTGAGGATGTTTTCAGCATCTACCGCCGTTCCGCTGCCGCGGTCGCCGGGGATGACGCTCTTGCCTTTGAGATCGGCGATGGTCTTGATACCTGCGGCCTGGCGGGTGACGACCTGGATCACTTCGGGATAGAGAGACGCGATGCCGCGCACGTTCTTGACCGGATTGTCCTTGAACTGGTCGGTGCCGTTGTAGGCCTGGTAGGCGGTGTTGTTCTGCACGAAGGCCGACTCGATGTCGCCCGAGCGGATCAGGTTGAGGTTGGCCGTCGAGGCGTTGCCCGACTGGGCGGTGACGATCACGTCGGGAACCTTGGTGGTCAGGGCCTGGGCCAAAACGCCACCCAGCGGGTAATAGGTGCCGCCGGTGCCGCCGGTAGCGATGGCGAAAAAGGTCTTGCCGGCGAAGCAGGCCGGGGTGAGCATAAAGGTGATGACAAGGGTCAGTGTCAAGATAGTCGCCAGTTTCCTGCGTGTCATCATGGGATCTCCTCCTCGTTGGTATAGACCTTTCAGTTAGGTTGGCATGTTACAAGATTTGCCGCGCGGGCATCATGCTACGGTTCCGGTGGTCTCCCCCCTTTCTTGACGGATGATTTGGATTAATGGCGATCATGGTGTCGACTGGGGCGTCCCCGCAGCCGATGCCAAGCGTTCCATACGGGCCGCTTCAGTTTGTACCACGATGATTCCATAGCAAAAGATTTTGGCAAATGCCAGCTTGATCAAAATAGGGACCCCGAATAGGAGAACCCGGTGCAAAACGGAACTTTTTGAAAACAGGCGAATAAGCTGGCCAGATGGGAGAGTCCGGTATCGCAGGGGCAGGCAGCCAGGGAAGGTATCGGGCCGCTGAGGGGAACGGTTTGCAGCCGTTCCCCGGGGATCGACGGCCCATTTGAAGGTGCCGTCGCTAAATGGTTTCAGGCGGCGGTTCCTGCGCTGCGGCGCGAGGCCTGAAAGGGACGCCGGCTGTCACGGGCATTTTGGACCGGGCGAGCCTTGCGACTCGGCTGAGTCTTTTGGCTGCCTTGGGTGCGCCGAGCCTGTGAATTCCTGCCGGGCTGTGGTTGGCGGGCGAATTCGGTTTCCCGTCGAGGCGTGGGCACTTGGTAGTCGAAATCGGCAACGGTCCGCCGCTCGATCCGGTGGCCCAGGATCCGATCAATGGCCCGCACCATGGCCTCGTCTTCCGCGGTGACCAGGGTATAGGCATCACCGCTGCGGGTCGCGCGGCCGGTGCGGCCGATGCGGTGGATATAGGCATCGGTGGTGGTCGGCACGTCATAGTTGATCACATGGGAGACTTTGGCCACATCGATGCCGCGGGCAGCGATATCCGTAGCCACCAGGACCTGGAAAGTGCCGTCGCGAAATCCATCCAGGGCCTCCTGGCGGCGGTTCTGGGAAAGATTGCCCTGGAGTGAGGCCGAACTGTAGCCGGCCCGGGCAAGCTGTTCGCCCAACCGTTTGGCGCGGTGTTTGGTGCGGGTAAAGACCAGGACCGATCCGGTGGCCGTCCGGTCGAGCAGGGTGAGCAGCAGGGGGGTCTTGAGATGGGCCGCCACCGGAAAGAGGGCATGGCTCACCGTGTGGGCCGGGGCCACGGTGCCGACTTGGACGCGCACCGGGTCGGTGAGTATTTCAGCTGCCAGGGTGCCGATTTCTTTGGGCATGGTGGCCGAAAAGAGCAGGTTCTGGCGCCGCTGCGGCAGGCGGCCGAGGATGCGGCGGATGTCGGGTAGAAAGCCCATGTCGAGCATCTGATCGGCCTCGTCGATGACCAGTACCTCGATGCTGCGAAGATCGACAGTGCCGCGTCCGATATGATCCAGCAGACGGCCGGGACACGCCACCACAATGTCCGCTTTGCGTTTGAGATCCTGGATCTGGCGGTTGATATTGATCCCGCCGTAGACCGTGACGCTGCGCTGGCCGGTCTTGCGGCCCAGGGTCTCGATGGCCTGGTGCGTCTGTTCGGCCAGTTCACGGGTGGGGGCCAGTACCAGGGCACGGGTTCCTTTGCGTGGCCGGTCGATCATCCGCTGCAAAATGGGCAGTACGAAAGCGGCGGTTTTGCCGGTACCAGTCTGGGCGAGTCCCATGACATCGCGGCCTGCGAGGACCGGAGCTATAGCTTGGGTCTGGATGGGCGTCGGTTGAGTATAACCCGCAGCCCTGATACCGGCTGCGATTTGCGGGTGGAACGAAAAATCGGTGAAGTCCATAGAGTCCTTTTTACTTGAACGATCATAAAAAAAGCCCCGGAAAGCAGTTCCGGGGCTCACACATTTTCTTCGGTTAACCGGGAAACTTCTTATTACAGGTGCATTACTATCAGTACCCATAGGCCATTGTCAATCGATATTCGAAATTATGGCATGGAAAGTGCTATGGGGCCTCCGTCTGTGGCCCTAAGCACGATGGACGGTTCAGGCCGCCAGATCGTGGCCGGGAGGATCGGACCCCTTTCCTTGCATCTTCTTGCCCTGGTGCCGGACGGCCGTCCCGGGACCGGGGATCAGCAATCCCTTGACGGCATTTTCCATGTCCGTGCTGCGGCCCAGAATGGCGGCTGGGATGCCGGGCAGCCCACTGACCATAGCGACGAGGGTGGCGGCCGTGTAGGGAAGGGATTGGACCAGCAGCATGATGACCCACAGGTATGCGTCCGGGCCGTTCATCGGAGTGAATCCAGCGACGGCAAAGGCCGCCAGCCAGAGCGACACCATAAAAAGGATCTCCTGGCGGCTGGCCGCCAGTGCCCCCGCCATGGGTTGGGCGTCGGCCATCTTGGGGGTGCGGAAAAAGGCTTTTTCGCGCTTTACCAAACCCCACAGGACCGCCTGGCCGATAACGTTGGTCAGGGCCAGCCCAGCCAGGGCGGCGGCCAGGGTCTGGCGCAGGCCGGCACCCACCCGGGTCCGGTACAGATGCGCCAGCTTGACGACCTTGAATCCGAACAGCGCCATGGGCAGGGCGGCAAAGGTCATAGAGGGCGGATCCACCCTGGTCGGCCACCCGACCATGGCGGTGGACCAGCCCAGGGCCGCCAGGCTGAAGGCCAGATTGAAGCCGTCGGCCATCCACGGGAGCCAGCCGGCGATGAAATGATAGCGCTGGCCGGCGCGCAACCGCCCCGGACCGAGCAGTTCGCCGCGGTGGCGGCGCAGGATCTGCATGGCGCCAAAGGCCCACCGGAAGCGCTGTTTTTTGAAGTCTCCGATGGTGTCGGGCATCAGGCCGCGCCCGTAGCTGTGCGGCAGGTAGAAGGCGTCATAGCCCCGGGCCAGAATGCGCAGCCCCAGTTCGGCGTCTTCGGTGATGCACCACTCGGCCCATCCGCCGACCTCCTCCAGGACCCGGCGCCGGACCAGGGTCATGGTGCCGTGCTGGATGATGGCGTTGCGTTCGTTGCGGGTAATCATGCCGATGTAGAAAAAACCCCGGTATTCGGCGTGCATCATGGCCTTGAAGGCGTTGCCGCCGGCATCCCGGTAATCCTGGGGAGCCTGGACGATGGCTGTTTGCGGTGATTCAAAAAGCGGGACCAGGTCCTTGAGCCAGTTTGCATCGACCTGGTAGTCGCTGTCGATGACCGCCACCACCGCGGCTTCGGCAGCGGTGTGGCGCAGGGCGAAGTTCAAGGCTCCGGCCTTGAAGCCGGACAGCGGATCGACGTGGAAAAAGCGAAAGTGGGGTCCCAGCCGGCGGCAGTGCGCTTCCACCGGCCGCCAGACGGCCGGATCGCGGGTGTTGTTGTCCACCACCAGGACTTCGAAGTCCGCATAGTCCAGGGCCGCCAGGGCGTCGAGGGTGGCGCAGAGCATCTCCGGCGGTTCGTTGTAGGCCGGCACATGGATCGATACTCTGGGCAGGGGGCCGATGACGGCGCGGATGGATGGAAGCCGGCGGCGGTAAAGTGCCCAGTTGGCCTCGGCCCATTCATGGGCCTCGGCCAGTATCACCAGAATCACCCCGAGCAGTCCGGTAAAGAGCAGCAGTCCGACGACCAGCAGGTAGGGGGTCAGATATTGGCGGCTGTAGTCGTACACCACCCATACGGCGGCGGTACTGGCGGCAAAGGCGCTGATGGCCAGGAAGCTGCGGCCGCGTTTGCGCAGGGCGCGGCTGTCGAAAAGCAGCAGGGTCAGGATGATGAGGGAAACCAGAACCGAGAGCCCGGCCAGCACCTGCCAGTGGGGGATGCGCACCAAAGGGGCACTGAAAGGAAATTTGGGCTGGCGGAATACGTCGTAAACACCCCAGTAGGCGCCTACGGCGCCTTCACTGGCGGCTTTCCAGGGCTGGTCAAAGGCCTCCATGACGTAGTAGACAAATTGGCGCTTTTCGGCCTCGCGCAGAAAATGGCGCAAGAAAATCGCCTGGTTGGCCGGCGAGGCATCGGCGCTCTTGCGGATCCGCCCGTGGCTCGGCCAGCCGACTTCGGCGATGACGATCGGTTTGTTGGGAAAGGTGCGGTGCAGCAGATCCACCTTGTCCAGGCAGTAGGAGACGGCTTCCTCGACATCGATGCCTTCCCAGTAGGGGAGCAGGTGAACGGCCAGGTAGTCCACGTGAGCCGCCAATTCCGGGTGCTTGAGCCATACGTGCCACGGCTCGGCGGTACTCACCGGCTGCCAGACCGCGGCGCGCATTTCATCGAGATAGGCGTAGAGTTTTTCACGGGGAAATTCCCCTCGCAGGACCACCTCGTTGCCCACCATCAACCGCACCACGTTGTGGTAGGTGTACGCCAGGGTTTTTGCCAGATTAAGTTCTTCGCGATCCCGCTCTGGCGTATCGCCGATCCAGACGCCCAGGGCGACATTGATGTCGTAACGGGCGGCCAGGGCCGGGATCCGATGCAGGCTGCCGTCTACGGTGTAGGTGCGCACCGCGTGGGTCTTGCCCGCCAGCAGGGCCAGGTCCCGGTCCATTTGTTCCTCGGTGGGGTAAATGCGGGCGATGCCGTCGTGTTCGGCATGCAGCGGCGAAAACGAAAAGCCCTGGATGCGCTGGGGCCAGGGCGGTCCGCTCACCGGACGATTGAAAACGGCCCAGAGACTGAACGTCACCACCGCAAAGGCGATGGCAATGAGTAGATCGGCGAAGATGGTGGCATGCTTTTTCATGATTTCCAAAAAGGCCGGCGCCCCATCGGCCGGATTTAAAAGGGCCGGCGGCACGCCGCAGTGAGAGATCCGGGTTCCGATACCGCCGGCCGGGCTTCCGATTCGGAAGTTTCAGCCGCGGTCAATTGGTACTTTAAACCTATCCTTTTCAGGAGAAATAGCCTGTCTGGCACCGGCGTTGCGAATTAAGCGGCCCGGCGCTATACCTGAACGCCCAAGCAAAGTATAGCAAAAACTGAGCCGTTGGCCGTAGGGGTTAAGATTGACCCTGTTGATCGCCGGATGGATTCTTGCACTGGTGGTGCATTGGCGCCTCGGCGGGGGTGCCGCCGCTGGACCTTGGACAGTTTCAAGACATGGAGGCGAGATGACCCAAGATGTGCAGGACCCGATTCTTGGCGATTTGCTTGAGATTTTGATTGACGAGGATCGGCTCGATTTCGAGACGGTCAAGAATGAGGCCAAAGATCGCGCGCGGCAAATCGACCGCAACGCCGTGCTGCTCTCATGGCACGACCGGGGCACCGATGCGTTCGGCCCTCCGGTGCGCTGCGGGGCTGATCCACGGCCGCCGTGGGTGGTCTGGGCCGCCAGTCGCGGCGCCGACCTGACGGTGCGCGTCAACGGCGGGGCTTTTACCTTTTACTTTTTGATTTTCGGCAGGCCATGACAGGTGGCCCCTTGACCGTGAGAGATGTAATTCCGATGGGATCGGAAAACAGATTCGACCAGCCGGCCGTTCCTATTTTGCACGCTGGTCGAGCTGGCGTCTTTCGGCGGAAAGTTCGGCCAACAGCGCTTCGAGAGGCCACGTTTCAGATGTCGGGGTCAGGGCCGCCCAAAGGGCATTGCGCATTCCGGTGCGCTTGCAGACATTCATTAACCGGTGCAGTTCGTTTTCCGTAATTCCGGCCATGATGATGGCCCGCGGCAGTGCCGATCCGATCCCCTCGCCGCTGCCTGCCGGCCGGTCGAAGAGCTCGGCGAGCAGTGCCGGACCGTCTGCAGCCGAAGCCCAGACCAGCGGGACGCCGGCCAGACCGGCCATTTCGATCACCGTTTTGAACTTGGGCTGGGTCTCGCGGCCGAATCCGCACAGCACCATCTTGCGCGGCCCGTAAAGGGGGGTGTCTGAACGCTGGACCTTCTCGAATCGGGCATCGGGCATCTTTTCCTCCACCTTGCTTGTACCTCTTGCTTGCGGCCCCGCGCGTCTTTGCCCTGCCGGCTAAGAACGGAATCCGGCGCAGCCCGTCATTTCGGCGTGCTTGCGGCTGCCGGGGTACTCGCGGCAGATCTGCGGCCGCAGATCGTAAATCGCACAGGAGTGGCCTCCGTCCGCCTCGTCAATCAGCCAGGGGCAGATTTCACTGAAAGCGCCCGTAGTCGGCTCGATCCACAGGCGGCAGGATACGATCCTGCCGCTGCGGCGCACCGGTGCCATACGTACGAGGATATCCGGCCGGCCCGCCCGCTCAATGCGCCTGTAGTCGCGCGCCGTTCCGGCATTGCGGAAAAAAAGGGTGCAACAGCAGTGGCCGCAGCGGCGGCAGGCAAATGCTTCCATGCCGGTTTCAATCCATAGTCCGGCCCGCCCCCCGTGCGACCCGATAACGGCCCGGGTCCGGAAAACCTGGCGGCAGATGGCGGCCAGACCCTCCGGCGGCGGGGGATCGGCTTCAAGACGCAGCAGGATCAGGTCTCGCAACGTCCGGTCCGATACCCGCCGTAAAGGGCCCGATCGCGTGGTGCGCAACCAGAATTCGCCTGCACCCGTTCCCGGGGCGATGAGGGCCTGCACCCCCCAGACGCTGGGCACGAGGTTGCAAAAAAGACTTGTCTGGGGAGCGTACTGATCAAAGTCGAGGCGGATCGCTCTCAAGGCCTGGGAAGGGGTCAGAAAAAGCCGGGCTTTGTCGTCCATGCCGCACTCCTGTCCGGATGCGCCGGGTGTGGACGTATCGCTTGCCTGCCGCCCTGTTTTAAGGCTTCAAGCCTTCCTGTGTCAACTCAGAGGCGGATTTCTACCTTGCCTTGCAGGCCGGCCTTGACCGCCCCGATGGGCACTTCACTGCGGTGAAAGATCCCGGCGGCAAGGGCCGATTCCACCGGCGTACGGGTAAAGACCTCTTCGAAGTGCGCCGTCGATCCGGCTCCCGAGGAGGCGATCACCGGGATGGTGACGGCCGCCTTGACGGCCCGGATCAGCTCGAGGTCGAAGCCGCTCTTGGTCCCGTCACGGTCGATGCTGTTGAGCAGAATCTCACCGGCGCCCAACTCTTCACAGACCCGGGCCAGGGTGACAGCATCCACCGGCCGGCCCTCGCGCCCGCCGCGCACGGTGCACTGAAACCAGCAGAAACGTTCGCCGGCCGGTCCGGCAATCTCCGTTTCGATCACGTGGTGAGGCATGTTCCCGGCAGAATCGACATAGACCCGCCGCGGATCGATGGAGATCACCACCGCCTGGTTGCCGTAAACCCGCGCGATGGTCTCGATGGCGCTTTTCCCCGTGGCCTTTCCTGCGGCGAGAAAATCCTCAACGACAGCCACGGCATCCGAACCGATGGAAACCTTGTCGGCCCCGGAGCGAAAATACTCGCCGGCCACCTGCAGGGCGGAGTAGTGCCTGCCTTCACGGTCGGTAAAGTCGCGGATCCCGCCGCCGATGGTCAAAGGCACGAAGACGTTGCGCGAGGTCTGGCGCAGCACCTCGATCATCGGCATGTCCTGAAGGGGAAAGTCGCGAAATCCGGTGATGTTCAGGAAGGTGATCTCATCGGCCCCCTCTTCATAGTAGCGCCGGGCCAGATCCACCGGTCGGCCCAGATTGCGCACCGCCCCGTCTTGGCGCACGTCGTACTGGTCCCCTTTGGTCACCACCAGGTCGCCCTGGTCGTTGGCGCGTACATCCAGGCAGGCGATGATGCGTTTGGCCAGGCAGGTCCGTTGGGGAATGCGGGCCGGCAGCGCAGCGGGCCGGTCGTTTTCCAGAAAGTTGGCCAGGAGCCGGGCCCCGGCGGCACCGCTTTTTTCCGGTGGAACTGAGTGCCTATGATGTTGCCGCGCTGCACGGCGCTGACAAACGGATAGCCGTAATCCGTGACCGTCAGCACCACCGATTCGTCGGCCTCCAGGTGATAGGAGTGGACAAAGTAGAATTTTTCGTCTCCCTCAAGCCCGGCAAAGATCCTGGATGCCTGGCGGGCGCGAACCCCGTTCCAGCCGATGTGGGGTACGGCCAGATCGACGGTGAAGCGTTTCACGCGGCCGGGCAGCAGGCCCAGCCCGGGAACGCCGGGGGCTTCCTCACTGCCGGCGAACAGGGCCTGCATGCCGAGGCAGATCCCGAGAAACGGACGGTCGGCGGCCAGATACCGCTTCAAAGGTTCCACCAGATTACGCTGGTGGAGGATTTCCATCATGCTGCCAAAGGCGCCCACCCCGGGGAAAACGAGTTTTTCGGCTTCCAGAAGGTCCTGGCCGGTGCGCACCAGACGCACCTTGTGGCCGAGATTTTCGATGGCGTTGATGACGCTGCGGACATTGCCAGCGCCGTAGTCAAGCAGGGTGATCATGATTTCGGACTCCGTATCGGAACGTTTGCGAAAGCTATCTTGTATATGACCTGGAGTCGAAACTCAAGCAGTCCACCTTCCCGGCAGCGGTTGCGCAAAACTTTTGCCAAAATCAACGCAGGACCGGAAACGGAAGCCTGGCCGGGATTCGGCGTGTGGGAATTGAGCCGTGGTGAAAAAATGGTTGACAGATGTTTGGTGTCTGGATAATTTGAGTCTCAAAATAAACGAAACTCAAAACAATTGCCGGCAAGGAGAGAGGGGAATGGTTGGACGCTTCAGAGATCTGTCTGTTTACACGGAGATATTCAAATCGCGGGATTTCGCTCGGATTCTGGTCGGTGCAGCACTGATCCCGGCCGGATACTGGCTGGTGGGGGTCGATGGGGGCGGGCTGCCCGTTTCCATTCCCGGGCCGCTGCGAGCTCTTTTCGAGGGGACTACCCCCCTGAGCCTGCTGCTGTTGTTCTCGGTGGCGCTGAACGGTCTTCCCATCATCGCCGGCGCCATACGGGGGATCGTCGAAAAAAAGGTCAACGTGGACGAACTGGTCAGCATCGCCATCGTCGCCTGCCTGCTGACCGGAAATCTTCTCGAGGCGGCCCTTATCAGCCTCATCATGGTCCTTGGCGCCTTTATCGAAGAGGCGGTCAGCGACCGGGCCAGGGGGGCCATCGCCGGGCTGGTGGCGGTCAACCCGCAAACCGCTCTGGTCGAGGCCGACGGCCAGCAGATCCTGCGCAAGATCGATGCCGTCAAGGTCGGCGATGTGGTGGTGGTCAAGGCCGGCGAGATCGTACCGGTGGACGGCAGCATTATCGAGGGCGGCGGCGCCATCGACGAGTCGGTGCTCACCGGAGAGCCGATTCCGGTTTTCAGGACCCAAGGGGATGATCTGAGCGCCGGCACCCTCAACATAGACGGATATCTTCGCCTGGAGGTTAAAAAAACCGGAAAGGACGCCACTATCGGCAGGATCATCCAACTGGTGGCCGAGGCCGAAAACAGCAGAGGCCGGAGCACCCGCATCGTCGACCGCTACGCCGCCTGGTTCACCCCGGTGATCCTCACCATCGCGGTGATGACCTATCTTTTCAGCGGCGAGGTCGGCCGTTCGATCGCGGTGCTGGTGGTGGGCTGCCCTTGCGCCTTTCTCCTGGCCGGGCCGGTTTCCACCGTGGCCGCCGTGGGGCGGGCCGCCAAAGCCGGAATCATGGTCAAAGGGGGGATCCACCTGGAAACCCTGGCGCGGGCCCGGGCCTTTTACTTTGACAAAACAGGCACACTTACCGCCGGAAAGCCGGTGGTCACGGCAATCCGCCCGGCGCCGGGGGCTACGGACGAACGGGTCCTCGAATTGGCCATGGCCGTGGAGCGGGGCAGCACCCACCCCATCGCCGCGGCGATTGCCGCCAAAGGGGCTGAAATCGGAGCCGCACCAATGGCGGCCGAGGATATCGCAGTTGTGGCCGGCCGGGGCGTGGGCGGGACAGTGGACGGGGAGGCCGTTTTTGTTTCCGCCGGTGAAACCGGCGGCAGCGGAGGCCACACCACGGTACGGGTGACGGCGGGCGGGGTGCTGGCAGGCCAGATCGACTTTTTCGACCGTATCCGGCCCGAAGCGGCCCAGGCAATCAATGGCCTGAGAGACCTTGGCGCGGAAAAAATCGCCATCGTTTCCGGAGACTGCCAAGCGGCGGTTGAAAAGGTGGCTGCCGCTTTGCAGATCTCCGAATACCACTTTCGCAAGACCCCGGAGGAAAAACAGCAGATCCTCAAAAAGGAGCTTCTCGAAGGCGTGGTTTTTACCGGCGACGGGATCAATGACGCGCCGTGCCTGAAGAGTTCCGGTGTCGGTATCGCCATGGGCTCCAGAGGGGCGCAAGTCGCCCTGGATACCGCCGATATCGTGTTGATGAACGACAAGATCGCGCTGCTTCCCTTTCTGGTCCGTTTGAGCCGGCGGATGACGCGCATCATCCGGATTGACATCGCGCTCAGTTTTATGATCAACGGTATCGCCGTCGGCTTGGGCGCCATGGGGCTGCTCTCGCCGATCATGGGCGCGGTGGTTCACAACATCGGTTCGGTCATGGTTGTCATGTTGTCCTTTTGCATCGTACTGACCCGGGATTCTGAAAACGGCGAGGAGGAGGGATGAAAGCCCTGTCCGATCTGATCATCGAATTTTATGAGAAACTCTCGTCTTGGGAGCAGTCGGTTGTCGCCGGAAGCGGCCTGACCCTTCCGCAGATGCATACCATCGAAATCCTGGGGGGCAACAACCTGATCAAGATGAAAGACCTGGCGGCCAAGATGGGGGTGACCACCGGGACCCTCACCGTGATGGTCGACAACCTGGAAAAAAAAGGGCTGGTGGCGCGGGTGCACAATCCCGAGGACCGGCGTTCCTATGTGATTCGCCTCACCGATGCAGGATTCGAGCACTACGCCCAGCACTCAGCCTTCCACCTTGATTTGGTCAAGGAGTGCACCGCCGGCTTTTCTGCAGAGCAATTAAAACAGTTCAGCGAGTTGCTAAGCGAGTTTATCGGCCACATCTGACCGCTCGTTTTGCGCTGCGCGCTGTATCAATTGCCGCAGCCGGACAACAGGCCTCGGGCCAACGTGGCATGAAGAGCGGCCGGCGCGATGCCCGCGTTTGACATCACTTCCCGGTCAGCTGCGTCAAGACCGAAAGGCGCGGGTCGGCCGCCTTTTGGGCGCAGGTGCAATTGCCGGTGTTGAGATCCGTGCCGCAGTGCGGGCATAGCCCGCGGCAGTCCTCGCGGCACAGGGCACGCAGGGGGATGGCGGAAAGGACCTCTTCGCGCACCGCCTCGGCCGTGTCGATGGTGCGCCCATCGAAGAAGATCAGGCCCACGTCGTCGGCGCTCAGCTCCAGATCCCCGGCCTTGGGATCGCGTCTTTCCGGGGGGCGCGGGGCATAGGTACAGTGCAGTTCGCGGTCCAGATCCTGTTCGAATTTGGCCAGACAGCGGGCGCAGGTCAGCCGCAACCGCGCGCTCAGACGGCCGCGGACTTCGATGGTATCGGCTATCGGGCGCAGTTCCAGGCGCGACAGGATCGGCCCCAGGAATTGGACCTCCCCGCTTTGTTGCACCGCTCTCAATCCCTCGTCTTGGGCCGGATCGAGTTCAAACTCGGTTTTCAGCCCATTATCCTTTATGGCATCCAGATTTACGCGCATGGCATCCTCCGTTGTCACTGGCAGTGGCGTGATGAGGGATATGGCAGGATCTTATCCAGATTCGAAGCGCACCGCAACCGATCTTGACCCCGAATGCGCTACGGCGCTATCCTGTCATGCAACGGTGTAAATCGGCCAACCGGCCGGCGCTGCCGTTGGCAGAAAATTGGATTTGACCGCCCGGTCCCGGCACCCGAGGACCAGGGCCCCACAAGACGGAGGAAAATACAATATGCATCCGGTCCTGATTCATCCGGCCAGTTACGAAAGCTGCCACGAAGCGGTGGCCGCCGCCTTCGAACGATTCAATCCGGCCATTTCCGGCCGGCGTGTTCTGATCAAGCCCAACCTGCTGCGCTCGTCCGCCCCCGACGCAGGCGTGGTCACCCACCCGGCGGTGCTCCGGGCAGTGGTGCGCGAGGTCGAGCGCCGTGATCCGGCCGAGATCATGGTGGGAGACAACCCCGGACTTTTCAGTTACGGGGCCAACGAGTCGGCATTCGCCGCCACCGGTCTGGAAGAGGCGGCCTGCGGCTACTACCGCAATATCGGAACCGAAACGATCCAGGTCCCGTTGAAAACTTCGGGCTTCGATGGCTCGGTGAGGGTCTCGCGGGCCGTGATGGAGGCCGAAACGGTCATCTCCCTGCCCAAGTTCAAGACCCACGGCTTGACGGTGATCACCGGGGCGGTCAAGAATAGCTACGGGATCCTGCCCGGGGCCCAGAAGGCGATGCTCCACCGGGCCGCCGGGGCGCCGCGGCCGTTCCACGACACCATTTTGGATGTGTTCAAGCTGCGGGTGCCCGACTTTTTCATCATGGATGCGGTGGTCGGTATGGAGGGCAACGGCCCGGCATCCACCGACTTGAGAACCATCGGCTGTCTGTTGGCAGCGGACAACGCCGTGGCCATGGACGCCGTGATGGCCCGCATGATGGGACTCGACCCGTCCCTGCTGCCCTTTCTCGAACGCGCCGCCGCCGAGGGGCTCGGCAGCTACCGGCAGAGCGACATCGAGGTGATCGGCACTATGCCGCTGATTGCCGATTTCAAGCTGCCCCCCCTGGGCGGCGAAGCCATCGCCGGCAACACCGGCATGCAGGATCTGCTTGCCAGTCGCACCCAGGTGCGGCCCAAGGCCGATGCGGACCGCTGCACGGGCTGCGGCACCTGCGTGGATCATTGTCCGGTGGGCGCCCTGAGCCTCGATGACGACCTGCCCCAGGTGGCACGGGACCTTTGCATCGCCTGTTTCTGCTGCCAGGAGATCTGCCCGGAACAGGCCATCGCACTGGTGTAAACGGTAAAGGAGACACTATGCAGAATCAGGCCTATTGCCTGGAAGAAATTACCCGTCTGGCACGCAAATTTCGCGACCAGCTTCCCGAAATGAACCGGCACTACAACGCCCTGAACGAGGAAATCTACCGTGACGGGGGCCTTTCCGCGCGCCACAAGCGGCTTATGGCCGTGGCCGTGGCCGTGACCAACGGATGCACCGGATGCATGTTATTTCAGGTGGAGGCGGCCCTGGAACTCGGCGCCAGTCGCCAGGAGGTCCTGGAGACTCTGGCCGTGGCGGTGGGCCTGGGCGGCTCCATGGCCTCTTCCAAGACCGCCCAAGTCATGGCTTTTCTCGAGCAGAAGGGTGTGATGTGACTATCGCGACGGGGACTGGCTGCTAGTCGGCCGGAGGCAGTTGCGGTGATCCTGGGAAAGTCTCGATCATAGCCCGACGATAGGGAACACCACCTGCGGGAATCTTGCCTGGAACAGGCAATGACCTTCCAACAAATCACTTGACAAGATTTTTCTTCAATGGGAAAATTTTTGTAAACCTAAGGACTCCGCCTTTCAGATACCTCCCTGCCCAGGCGGCAGGGTCTTCCTTATCTTGTGCAGAAAAACAGTTTCAGCAACTTTGACTGCATGACCCAAATGCGGTCGGCGGGTGAGTGGCATGGGATTGCCGGGTGATGCTTCATGTCTTTTACTCCAGCCTTATTCCCGATAATCGCATGACGGGGTAAGACGAAACCTTCGCGGTTCGTTTTTTTTGCCCGGGTTGCCACGATTCCGCCGATCCGATCGAAACGCGGGAGGTTTGTGCGATGACCAGAAGGGCCGTACCGATTCTGCTGGCAGCACTGATCCTGGTATGCCCCGGATCCCCCCATGCCAATCCGACCGCTCCCCAGGTGGTCAGCGGCCAAGCCGCCTTTGCCCACCCCGATCCCCAAACCCTCCAGATCACCAACAGCGCCAACGCCATCATCAACTGGGGCCAGTTCTCCATTCCGGTCAATGAAATCACGCGCTTTCTCCAGCCCTCGGCCGCCAGCGCGGTGCTCAACCGGGTGGTGGGCGCAGACCCTTCGGCCATTATGGGCCAACTCCATTCCAACGGGCATGTCTTTCTGATCAATCCCAACGGAATGGTTTTCGGCCCCGACGCGGTCATCGATACGGCCGGATTCACGGCCTCAACCCTCAACATCAGTGACGAGAATTTCCTTCGGGGCCGGCTGGAATTCACCGGCGGCGATGCCGCCGGAGAGATCGTCAATCAGGGATTTGTCACCGCCGGCAAAAACGGCGATATCCTGCTCATCGCGCCCAACATCGTCAACAGCGGAACCCTGTACACCGAAGGGGGCAATCTGCTGCTGGCCGCCGGAAGATCCATCATCATCACCAGCATGGACGTCCAGGGATTGCACTTCGAAATCCAGGCCCCGGATGATGCGGTGGTCAACCTGGGCCGGATTTTGGCCGAAAACGGAGCCGCGGGCATTTTCGCAGGGACCCTGCGAAACGATGGAGAGATCCGGGCCGGGGGCGCCAGCCTGGACCAAACCGGCGCTGTGGTGCTCCATGCAGCCCAGGACATCACCCTGGGCGCCGCTGGCCGGATCATCGCCGACGGTTCTTCCGGAGGCAGCATCCACATCGAGAGCGATCAGGGCACCACCTTGAATTCAGGGCTGATTTCGGCCGTTGGGATCGAAGAAAGAGGCGGTGACATCACCTTGCTGGGTGATCGGGTTGGCGTGATTGATGCGGCCCGGGTGGATGCTTCGGGCGCGCAGGGTGGTGGAACGGTTTTGATCGGCGGCGATTTCCAGGGAAACAACTCTGCTGTCAAAAATGCCCGGCGCACCTATGTGGGGCACGAAGCGACGATTGCGGCCGATGCCACCCAGGCGGGCGACGGGGGCCGGATCATCGTCTGGTCCGATGAAAAGACCGGCTTTTACGGCAGCCTCAGCGCCCGGGGCGGTCCCCTGGGCGGCGACGGCGGGTTCGCCGAGATTTCCGGGAAGCTCGACCTTGATACCGGCGGACATCAGGTCAGTCTGGCCGCACCTCAAGGCCGGGGCGGCACCTTGCTCTATGATCCGGCGCGTATTGAAATCGTGGGCAACAACGGTGGCGAGACGGACGGCTCCGATGCCAACGGCGATGTGGGGCAGATCGGCGGTGATGGGGGGACCCTCGGTCAAGTTTTGTATGAAGACGTTGGCAACAGCGCGGTGCCGTTCGTCATTTACGAAAGTGAAATCGAAGGGACGGCCGATGAGGCCGATATCATTCTTGAGGCCACCGACAGCATCACCGTGTCCGGAACCTTCGGTGGAAACGAACTGACTGTCGACCCGTTGAATAACCTTGGCGGTGCGGGCGGCTACAGCCTCACCCTTCAGACCCGCAACAATCCGGGCGACGGATCTGGAGGCATCGATCTGACCGGCTCGACCTCGGGGGCCGGCCTCAATCTTTACAGCCAGGGACCGGGCGACATCACCATCATCACCGGCGGGGAGGCGGACATCCGGCTTTGCCGGATTGCCACTTCGTCCGGCAATGTCGAGATCGTGGCCGGCGGAGATCTGATTCTCGGCACTGCATCCACGAACATCTATGCCAATTCAGACTCGAGCAGGATTTTGCTCAAATCGACAAACGGCAGCGTGCTGGGCAATCCCAATACGGACGGCGGAGAAGGCGGCTTCGATGTCAGGACCATCGGCCTGCTTGAAATCGAGGCCGCTACCGGTATCGGCAAAAACGGCGGGGGGGCGTTTCAAACCCGCGGTGGATCGATACTGTTTCACAACACCAGCGGTGATGTATGGATCGCCAACAACTCCGGGCCCATCGTGGCCGGATCCAACACCAACGGCAATGTCTATCTCGACTCCACCTCCGGTGAAGACCCATTGCAGGTGGGAACCGTCGAGGCCTTTGACGGAACGGACTATTCGGGAATCATCGCGGGCGGTGAGGTATCCCTGCGCGCCGACGAGATCGGCATCTATCAACCGATCGATGCCGGGACCAACAGGGTGTGGATCGGGCCGATGAGTACCTATCCGAACCCGCCCTCCATGAGCGTCGGTGGCTTTGAAACCCTGGATGTCAACCAGGATGAATTGGACCTGATCAGCGCCGGAACCCTGACTTTGGGCACAACCCCCTTCGGCAATACCACTTCTTATCTGGAAGTCGGGGGTAATGAGGCTATCAGTGCATCGGTCGCCCTGGATTTCTGGGGCGAAGCGGTGGAGTTTCCAGACAGTCCGGTGACCTCCAGTCAAAGCATACGGATCGTCACCGACAGCCTCGATATCGGTTATCCGGTGCAAAGCACCATGGACGGGGGATCGGTTATCATACGGCCCTTGCACCAGACTGTGAATACCTACATCGGGAACACGGAAAGCAGCGGCCTCAAGCTGTCGCCCGCCGAACTTCAACTTGTAACCGCCGACAACCTGGAAATCGGCGACAACACGATGGAGGGCAACGTATCCTTCATCACGCCCCTGACGTCCGCCGATCTGTCCGCAGATCAACTGATCGTGTTTGGCGACGAGATTGTAATTTCGAGCTTCATCGATTTTTCCTCTCAAAGCGAGGATATTCAACTTATTGCCCGGACAGGGGTTACCCTGGGTAACGCCGCTTCCGGCACCTATGGCGTTAACAACGGCAGCGGTGTCTTTTACGCTGTCAGCGGGGCCGGTCTGGTCGATACGGTCAACTCGCCATCGGTAACCAGCGGTTATTTCCAGGCCGGGACCCTCAATATCGATGCGGCCTCGGGTACGGTCACAATCAACGCGCCCAGTTCGGTAAACGACCTGCAGGTCAGCGGCGGAGCCTTGAGTGCCAGCCAGGCGATGGACGTCGGCACGCTGGAGCTGAGCGGGGGGAGCGCATCCACATCGGGCAGCATTACCGTATCCGGCGGTGCCGACTGGACCGGCGGTGTTTTACGGGGCAACGGGCAGGCGATATTCAACGGCGGGCTGAACATAGACGGCCAGGCGGCAAAGACGCTCTATATCCGAACACTGGTGAACAACGGCGTCCTGACCTGGTCCGGCACCGGCAATATCTTGACCGGCACCGGTGCCGTTATCGAAAACTCCAATCTCGGGCTTATCCGGATTTTAAATGACGCTGATATCGATCTTTTTGTCGTGGGAGGAGGTGAAGTTGGAGCCGGCTCTCCGCCCACCATCAACAACGCCGGTACCCTGATCAAATCCACCAGTGCAGGCACCTCGACCATCGAGGCCATTTTCAACAACTCGGGGACCGTGAGTGTTGAAGCCGGGACCCTTTCCTTTGAGCAAGGCACCTACATCCAGTCGTCCGGGATCACCCAGCTGGCCGGAGGAGATCTTGCCGGCGAATTGACCATCGACGGCGGGCTGTTGACCGGCAGTGGTACGATCTCGGGCAACGTGACCGTCAGTGCCGGCACGATCGCCCCGGGAGCGTCGCCGGGTCTTTTGGTCATTGATGGAGATCTTTCCCTGAGCGGCGAAAGCGCCCTGGATATAGAGATCCAAAGCACGGCGGGATACGATCAGGTTCAGGTAACCGGTGCCTTGTCCGGGAAATCCGGCCAGGGGGCGTACGACGATTTCGGCACCTTGAATATCATCACCCTGCCGGGCTACAGCGCCGTTGAGGGAGACACCTTTACCATTATAACGGCCGGCAGCGGGGGCGATTCAGGCGTTTTTTCCACCATCGCGCAGGAGGCGAGCTTCGATTTTCTTCCGGTCTACGATTCGACCAGCATCATTTTGAATCTTGCCGGCATCTACAACACCTGGATCCATGGGACTGACGGTTCGTGGGCGGTCCCCGGGTACTGGAGTTTCGGGACGGTTCCCGGCGACGGGGACAAGGTCCGGATCATCGACCAGACCAGCACGGTGAGTTTGACAGGCGGCACCTATGCCATCGAATCGCTATCGGTGGCGGGGGGTAATGCGCTTTCGGTCACCGGCGGGTCGTTGACGCTTTCCGACGCGTCCACCATCGACAGCCTGTCGCTTTCCGGAGGCACCCTGGTGGTGCCCGCAGGCGTGGGCATCGGCGCTGGTGAGCTGGCTTACACGGGCGGTTCGCTTCAACTGGTCGGTACGGCGACGGTGGACAGGCTCTTCAGCTGGAATCCGGTCAACGCTTCCTCGATCTCGGGCGCGGGCACCGGGGTCTTGAATCTGGCCGGTACAACTCTTTTTTCAGGCGCCGGCATCAAGACCTTCAACGGGGTTGCGGTCCACAACACGAGCGATGCGATTTACAGCGCCGGGACGCTGGTGGTGGACGGAGGCGCCGTATTGGACAATACCGGGCTGCTGGAGATTCAGGCGGACCTGGACATCAACGCCGGTGGTGGTGGCGGCGGGAGTCTGGTCAACTCGGGCACGGTACAAAAGAGTGGCGGTACGGGAGATGCGAGTCTGGTGCTGCCGCTGACCAACACCGGTCTGGTAGCGGTTGACAGTGGAAGCCTGACGATCGGGGACGGATCGAGCAGCAGCGGCGAGTACGCCATCGGATCCGGTGCGCGCCTGGAGTTGAGCGGCGCTGCGGTCCACACGATCACGGGCGCTGAAGGCGTCGTGACCGGGGCCGGGACCCTGAGTATCCTCGCCGGCACGACACTGGCGCTTGAAAACGATGGATCCTTGTCGGTGGCCGTGTCCAATTCAGGAACCCTGACCAAGACCGGGAGCGGCGGGGCATCGACATTCAACGGCGCGGTGAGCAACAGCGGGAGCGTGATCGCCGGCAGCGGGCGGATGGTTTTTGACGGAGGCTATAGCCAGTCGGCAGGGATTGCCGAGTTGGCCGGCGGCGATTTTTCTGGTGTCCTGGTGCTGGACGGCGGAATGTTGACCGGCAGCGGGACGGTCTTCGGCGATGTGGTCAACAACGCGGGCACGATTGCACCGGGAGCGTCAACGGGCATTTTAAAGATCGACGGCGACCTTTCGCTGACTGGCGACAGTACCCTGGAGATCGAGATCGGAGGCCTGTCGGCGGGCATTGACTACGATCAGGTTCAGGTGACCGGGACCCTGTCGGGTGCGGGCGGTGATTTTGGGACCTTGAACATCATTGATCTTGCCGGATACAGCCCGGCCGAAGGGGATGGATTTACGCTGATCACGGCCGGATCCGGTGGGGATACGGGGACTTTTGCGACGATCCTGCAACCGGAGAGTTACGGATTTGCGGCGGTCTACGATCCGGCGGCAGTGGCGTTGAGCCTGGCGGATCTTTACAACATATGGATTTTGGGCGGCGACGGTTTTTGGGGTGTGGGGGGCAACTGGAGTTTGGGCCGTGTTCCGGACCGGGGCGAGAACGCGCTGATCAAGGACGGGACCAGCACAGTGACGCTGGACCAGGGGTCTTATGAGATCGGGCAGATTTCGCTTTATGCGGGCAATGGATTGGTGATCGAAGGCGGTGGGCTGTCCATCGGGGACGATTCACAGCTCGAAGGGGCGCTGCGTTTTTCCGGGGGCCAGTTGACGGGAGCCGGTGGATTGACGGTGCTGGGAGCGGCCCAATGGGAAGCCGGGACGCATGACGGCAGTGGCGTGACGACGTTTGCCGGCGGATTGACGCTGGATACAGGGGCCGACAAGGTTCTGGGCGGCACGCGTCAGGTGGTGAACGCGGCAGAGGCGGATTGGCTGGCGGGCGACATCGTACTGGGCGACGCGAGCCGTTTTGACAACCAGGGCACGCTGACGGCGACGGCCGGCGGGTATCAGATCAACGGTGCGGGCGGTTTTGCCAACAGCGGGACCCTGAACGTGGCTCTGGCCGGGGCCGCGGAAACGCTCGGGATCGGAACCGGGATCTTTGATCACAGGGGCCTGGTGGATGTGCAAAGCGGGGTTCTGGAACTGAGCGCGACCGGCGGGACCTACAGCGGGGATTTTGATGCGAGCGGTGCGCTGCTGCGGTTTGTGGCCGGCAATTACGATTTATCCTCGACGGTGTCGCTGACAGGCGATGCGGTCCGATTCGACGGGGCGGCGGTGGCGTTTGAATCCGGAGCCACCTATGAAGTTACCGGAGCGACGCGGGTCAGCGCAGGGGCGGTGAGCTTTGCGCCCGGAGCCCTGATCAACAACCTGGGCAGCGAACTTGAGATCAGCGGCGGAAGCCTGGAATTGAGCAGTGGCACTGGGTTGAGCGTCGAGGGGTACACGCAAAGCGGCGGTATCCTGGGCGGCACGGACGGGTTGACGGTAACCGGTGCCGGTCTGTGGCAGGGCGGGGTCCAGGGCGGCAGCGGCGTGACCACGTTTGCCGGCGGGTTGACGCTGGATACGGCGGCCGACAAGGTTCTGGGCGGCACGCGCCAGGTGGTGAACACGGCAGTGGCGGACTGGCTGGCCGGGGACATCGTTGTGGCCGAGGCGAGCCGGTTTGAGAACCAAGGCACCCTGACGGCCACAGCGGGCGGGTATGAAATCAACGGTGCGGGCGTTTTTGCCAACAGCGGGACCCTGAACGTGGTTCTGGCCGGGGCGGCAGACACGCTCGGGATCGGAACCGGGATCTTCGATCACAGCGGCTTGGTGGATGTGCAAAGCGGGGTTCTGGAGCTTCGCGCAGCCGGCGGGACCTACAGCGGGGATTTTGATGCGAGCGGTGCGCTGCTGCGGTTCGTGGCCGGCGACTACGATTTATCCTCGACAGTGTCGCTGACAGGCGATGCGGTCCGATTCGACGGGGCGGCGGTGGCATTTGAATCCGGAGCCACCTATGAAGTTACCGGAGCGACGCGGGTGAGCGCAGGGGCGGCAAGTTTTGCTCCCGGAGCCCTGATCAACAACCTGGGCAGCGAGCTTGAGATCAGCGGCGGCAGCCTGGAATTGGGCAGCGGCGCTGCGTTGAGCGTTGAGGGGTACACGCAAAACGGCGGTACTCTGAACGGCACGGACGGGTTGACGGTAACCGGTGCCGGTCTGTGGCAGGGTGGGGTCCAGGGCGGCAGTGGCGTGACCACGTTTGCCGGCGGGTTGACGCTGGATACGGCGGCCGACAAGGTGCTGTCCGGCACGCGCCAGGTGGTGAACACGGCAGTGGCGGACTGGTCGGCCGGGGACATCGTTGTGGCCGAGGCGAGCCGGTTTGAGAACCAGGGCACCCTGACAGCCTCTGCGGGCGGGTATGAAATCAACGGTGCGGGCGGTTTTGCCAACAGCGGGACCCTGAACGTGGATCTGGCCGGGGCGGCAGATACGCTCGGGATCGGAACCAGCACCTTTGAAAACAGCGGATTGGTGGATCTCGGCACGGGGATTTTGGAGACGGCCAGCGCGTTTTCCAATGCGGGAACCCTCGCGGTGGCCCAAGGGGCGGTATTCAGTGCGACGGGTTCGGGGCTTGTCAACAGTGCGGACGGTCTGATTCGCGGCACGGGCACGATCCGCACGCCGGCCACCGGCTTGGTCAATCAGGGGGTGATCTCTCCGGGCGATGAGGGCCCGGGAATCTTGGTGATCGACGGCGATCTTGAGCTGAGCAATGCCGGGACCCTGGAGATCGAGATCAAGGGCCTGTCGGCGGGCATTGACTACGATCAGGTTCAGGTGACCGGGACCCTGTCGGGTGCGGGCGGTGATTTTGGGACCTTGAACATCATTGATCTTGCCGGATACAGCCCGGCCGAAGGGGATGGATTTACGCTGATCACGGCCGGATCCGGTGGGGATACGGGGACTTTTGCGACGATCCTGCAACCGGAGAGTTACGGATTTGCGGCGGTCTACGATCCGGCGGCAGTGGCGTTGAGCCTGGCGGATCTTTACAACATATGGATTTTGGGCGGCGACGGTTTTTGGGGTGTGGGGGGCAACTGGAGTTTGGGCCGTGTTCCGGACCGGGGCGAGAACGCGCTGATCAAGGACGGGACCAGCACAGTGACGCTGGACCAGGGGTCTTATGAGATCGGGCAGATTTCGCTTTATGCGGGCAATGGATTGGTGATCGAAGGCGGTGGGCTGTCCATCGGGGACGATTCACAGCTCGAAGGGGCGCTGCGTTTTTCCGGGGGCCAGTTGACGGGAGCCGGTGGATTGACGGTGCTGGGAGCGGCCCAATGGGAAGCCGGGACGCATGACGGCAGTGGCGTGACGACGTTTGCCGGCGGATTGACGCTGGATACAGGGGCCGACAAGGTTCTGGGCGGCACGCGGCAGGTGGTGAACACGGCAGAGGCGGATTGGCTGGCCGGGGACATGGTTGTGGCCGAGGCGAGCCGCTTTGAAAACCAGGGCACCCTGACGGCCACAGCGGGCGGGTATGAGATCGGTGGCACGGGCGTTTTTACCAACAGCGGGACCCTGAACGTGGTTCTGGCTGGGGCGGCAGACACGCTCGGGATCGGAACCGGCACCTTCGATCACAGCGGCCTGGTGGATGTGCAAAGCGGGGTTCTGGAGCTGAGTGCAGCCGGCGGGGCCTACAGCGGGGATTTTGATGCGAGCGGTGCGCTGCTGCGGTTCGTGGGGGGCGATTACGATTTATCCTCGACGGTGTCGCTGACAGGCGATGCGGTCCGATTCGACGGGGCGGCGGTGGCGTTTGAATCCGGAGCCACCTATGAAGTCACCGGAGCGACGCGGGTGAGCGCAGGGGCGGCAAGTTTTGCGCCCGGAGCCCTGATCAACAACCTGGGCAGCGAGCTTGAGATCAGCGGCGGCAGCCTGGAATTGGGCAGCGGCACTGCGTTGAGCGTTGAGGGGTACACGCAAAGCGGCGGTACTCTGAACGGCACGGACGGGTTGACGGTAACCGGTGCCGGTCTGTGGCAGGGCGGGGTCCAGGGCGGCAGCGGCGTGACCACGTTTGCCGGCGGGTTGACGCTGGATACGGCGGCCGACAAGGTTCTGGGCGGCACGCGCCAGGTGGTGAACACGGCAGTGGCGGACTGGCTGGCCGGGGACATGGTTGTGGCCGATGCGAGCCGCTTTGAGAACCAGGGCACCCTGACAGCCTCGGCGGGCGGGTATCAGATCAACGGTGCGGGCGTTTTTGCCAACAGCGGGACCCTGAACGTGGTTCTGGCCGGGGCGGCAGACACGCTCGGGATCGGAACCGGCACCTTTGATCACAGCGGCCTGGTGGATGTGCAAAGCGGGGTTCTGGAGCTTCGTGCGACAGGCGGGACCTACAGCGGGGATTTTGATGCGAGCGGTGCGCTGCTGCGGTTTGTGGCCGGCGATTACGATTTATCCTCGACAGTGTCGCTGACAGGCGATGCGGTCCGATTCGACGGGGCGGCGGTGGCGTTTGAATCCGGAGCCACCTATGAAGTTACCGGAGCGACGCGGGTGAGCGCAGGGGCGGTGTGTTTTGCTCCCGGAGCCCTGATCAACAACCTGGGCAACGAGCTTGAGATCAGCGGCGGCAGCCTGGAATTGAGCAACGGCACTGGGTTGAGCGTTGAGGGGTACACGCAAAGCGGTGGCATCCTGGGCGGCACGGACGGGTTGACGGTAACCGGTGCCGGTCTGTGGCAGGGTGGGGTCCAGGGCGGCAGTGGCGTGACCACGTTTGCCGGCGGGTTGACGCTGGATACGGCGGCCGACAAGGTGCTGTCCGGCACGCGCCAGGTGGTGAACACGGCAGTGGCGGACTGGTCGGCCGGGGACATCGTTGTGGCCGAGGCGAGCCGGTTTGAGAACCAGGGCACCCTGACAGCCTCTGCGGGCGGGTATGAAATCAACGGTGCGGGCGGTTTTGCCAACAGCGGGACCCTGAACGTGGATCTGGCCGGGGCGGCAGATACGCTCGGGATCGGAACCAGCACCTTTGAAAACAGCGGATTGGTGGATCTCGGCACGGGGATTTTGGAGACGGCCAGCGCGTTTTCCAATGCGGGAACCCTCGCGGTGGCCCAAGGGGCGGTATTCAGTGCGACGGGTTCGGGGCTTGTCAACAGTGCGGACGGTCTGATTCGCGGCACGGGCACGATCCGCACGCCGGCCACCGGCTTGGTCAATCAGGGGGTGATCTCTCCGGGCGATGAGGGCCCGGGAATCTTGGTGATCGACGGCGATCTTGAGCTGAGCAATGCCGGGACCCTGGAGATCGAGATCAAGGGCCTGTCGGCGGGCATTGACTACGATCAGGTTCAGGTGACCGGGACCCTGTCGGGTGCGGGCGGTGATTTCGGGACCTTGAACATCATTGATCTTGCCGGCTATAGCCCGGCCGAAGGGGATGGATTTACGCTGATCACGGCCGGATCCGGTGGGGATACGGGGGCTTTTGCGACGGCCAATTACTCTAACAGCTTCGATTTTGAAATCGCCTATGCGCCTCAGGCAGTAAGCCTTTCCCTGATCCATCTTTACAACGTCTGGACCGGAGCAGCGGGGAGTGATTTTTGGGGAGTGGCTGAAAATTGGCGAATGGAAACGGTTCCGGACAACGGGACCAATGTGCGGATTGTCGACGGCAGCAGCACGGTAAATTTGTCGGGCGGCAGTTATGAAATCGGCATCTTGTCCGTGGCAGGGGGCAACGCCCTTTCGATCAGCGGTGGCTCTTTGACCATTTCAGACAGCTCGATGATCGACAGCTTGTCGGTTACCGGCGGTTCGCTTGTGGCCAATGCTGATTCACAGATCGGCGCATTGAACCTCTCTTCAGGAGATATCGGCGGATTGGGGGTGTTGACGGCTGGTCGGGAAACGACATGGTCCGGCGGCACCTTGGGGTCAGGAGGCGGTCGCTTGGTGGTGGCCGGTGGATTGAGCATCCTTGACTCAGGCCAGAAGGCACTCCGGGACTACACCCTGGAAAACGCGGCGACGGTGACGCTAAGCGCGGATCAGATTGATTTCCACGATGGCGCGACCATCTATAATGTCGGCGTTTTCGATATCCGGTCGGATGCGCTCTTCACTCAGGTCTCCGGAGACTTGGGCGCCTTTTTCAATGCGGCGGACGGCACGGTGCAAAAGACGGCCGGCCCTGGCGCAGCCAATTTCGATCTGCCCTTTGACAATAGCGGTGACCTGCGCGTGGCTGCGGGAACCCTATCCTTGAACGGGGGCGGGATTCAGACGGGCGGCTTCACGGCCGGGGCCGGCACGGTGCTGGTCATCGGCGGGGGTGTCCATCAGTTTGATGCGGGCGCCCGTTTTGACGGGGAGGGGACGTATCGCTTCAGCGGCGGCATGGCGAGCGTCAACGACAGTATCAATGTCGCGGATGCCGAGGTGATCGGCGGGACCTTGAAGGTGCCAGGGACCCTTTCCATCGGCCACCTATCGTGTACGGGTGGATTACTGGAGGTGGGCGGCACGGTTTCGGTTGGCGGGGCCTTCGACTGGAACCCGGGCGACAGCCAATCGCTGCTTACCGGTTTGGGCACCGGGGTATTGAATCTGGCCGGCACGACGACACTGGCAGGTACAGGCGGCAAGTATCTGGATGGGATCACGGTGAACAACACGGGTGTCCTGACCTATCTGAGCGGCGGGTTGCAGATCGGTCAGAGCGCAACGGCAAAGCTGAATAATGCGGGCATGTTTGACATCCAGGGGGATTTGAGCGTGATCGGCGGTGCCGGCGGCAATTTTGCCAACGCGGCCGGCGGCACGGTGCAAAAGACGGCAGGCAGCGGTACGGCCGATTTCGATCTGCCCTTTGACAACAAAGGTGATCTGCGCGTTGCCGTGGGGACCCTGGCCTTGAACGGCTGGGGCATGAACCAGACGGGCGGTTTTACGGCCGAGGCCGGGACGGTACTGGTCATCGGCGGGGGTGTCCATCACTTCGATGCGGGCGCCCGTTTTGACGGGCAAGGGACGTATCGTTTCAGCGGTGGTACGGCGAGCGTCAACGACAGTATCAGTGTCGCGGATCTGGAGGTGATCGGCGGGACCTTGAAGGTGCCGGGGACCCTCTCGATCGGCGACCTGTCGTATACGGGTGGATTATTGGAGGTGGGCGGCACGATTTCGGTTGCCGGGGCCTTCGACTGGAACCCGGGAGAGAGCCAATCGCTGCTCGCCGGTTTGGGCACCGGGGTATTGAATCTGGCCGGCACGACCACGCTGGCGGGCACAGGCGGCAAGTACCTGGATGGGATCGCGGTGAACAACACGGGTGTCCTGACCTGTCTGAGCGGTGGATTGCAGATCGGCCAGGACGCAGCGGCACAGCTCATCAATTCGGGCACCTTTGACTTGCAAGGGGACTTGAGCGTGACCGGCGGCGCCGGCGGCAATTTTACCAACACGGCCGGCGGCACGGTGCAAAAGACGGCAGGCAGCGGTACGGCCGATTTCGATCTGCCCTTTGACAACGGCGGTGATGTGCGCGTCGCTGCGGGGACTCTGGCCTTGAACGGAGGCGGGATTCAGATGGGCGGTTTCACGGCCGAAACCGGCACGGCGATGGTATTCGGCGGCGGCGTGCATCAATTCGAAGCGGGCACCCGTTTTGACGGGCAAGGGACGTATCGTTTCAGCGGCGGCACGGCGAGCATCAACAGCGGCATCAGTGTCGCGGATCTGGAACTGACCGGCGGATCCCTGACCCTGCCCGGCACGATCTCAGTGGGTGATTTGAGGATTACGGGCGGAAGGTTCGAGGTCGGCGGTACGGCAACCGTCGGCGGCTTGTTCGAATGGAATGCTGACAGCGATTCGACCCTGGACGGGCTGGGTACCGGGGTGTTGAACCTGGAAACCACGACGGTCCTTGCCGGGACGGGGACCAAGTACCTGGACGGCATCACGGTCAACAATACGGGGATTGTCACTTACACCGGCGGTGAGCTGCAGATCGGTTCCGGCTCGGCAGCAGAGTTCAACAATGCGGGCCTGTTTGACCTTCAGGGGGATTTGAGCATAACCGGCGGCACCGGCGGCAATTTCACCAATGCTGCAGGCGCTACGGTACAAAAAACGCTGGGTACCGGCACGGCCGGATTCGATCTGCCCTTTGCCAACAACGGAGACGTTCGGAGCGATGTGGGCACCTTGGCCTTTTCCAGAGGCTACACGCAATCGGGCGGAGTTACCCGACTGGCCGGGGGAGACATCGCCGGAAATCTTACCATCGACGGTGGCCGTTTGACCGGCAGCGGAACGATTTGCGGCAATGTCGCCATGGGCGCCGGCACCATCGTTGCGGGATCTTCGACCGGAATCCTCGTCATTGAAGGCGACCTCGGATTAACCGGGGACAGCGTCCTGGACATCGAAATCGGCGGCCTGGCGCCGGGCACGGGATACGATCAGGTTCAGGTGACGGGGATCTTGTCGGGTGAGGGCGGTGATTTCGGGACGCTGAACCTTATCGATCTCGATGGGTACAACGCGGCCGAGGGGGACGCGTTTACCCTGATCGCAGCCGGATCCGGGGGGGATTCGGGAGCCTTTTCGACGGTCAACTACTCGGACAGTTTCGATTTCGCCACCGGCTATGGATCCCAGGCGGTTTCTATTTCCCTGGTCCATTTTTACAACGTCTGGACCGGGGCAGGGGAGGGCGATTTTTGGAACGTGGCCGAAAACTGGCGTATGGGCACGGTTCCCGATGGCGGG
This sequence comes from Desulfobacterales bacterium, assembly GCA_963668645.2. Classification (GTDB taxonomy): domain Bacteria; phylum Desulfobacterota; class Desulfobacteria; order Desulfobacterales; family UBA2174; genus UBA2174. Next base: position 107,417 of record CAXXWC010000003.1, on the reverse strand, counting down.
ACCAATGTGCGCATTGTCGACGGCACCAGCACGGTGACCTTGTCCAGCGGCAGCTATGAGATCGGTATCCTCTCCGTGGCGGCGGGCAACGCCCTTTCGGTTGCCGGCGGATCCCTGACGATTTTAGATGTATCGACGGCCGACAGCCTGTCCCTGGCCGGTGGAACCCTGGCTGTGGCAAACGGCGTTTCTATCGGCATCGGCGATCTGGCCTACAGCGGCGGCGCGCTGCAGTTGGACGGAACGGCCGCGGTGGACAGGACGTTTACCTGGAATCCTGAGGGTGCCTCGGCGGTGACCGGTGGGGGCAGCGGAATTTTGAACCTTGCGGGCACTTCCTCTTTTTCCGGGACCTCAACCCTGACCCTGGACGGGATCACGCTCAACAACACGGGCGATCTGGTTTTCAGCAGCGGTTCTTTTGTCGTGGGCGGCGTGGCCGGTGCGCTTTTCAACAACCCGGGGCAGATGGAAGTCAGAGGTGATCTGGATATCCTCGATGGGGGCGGCGGTCGCCTGGTCAACGCCGGTACGCTGCAAAAGAATGCCGGGGCGGCAGATTCGCTTGTCTCGCTGCCGTTGTCCAACAGCGGGGCGGTCCGAATCGACACCGGAAGCCTCACGCTGGCCGGCGGATCGAACAGCAGCGGGCAGTACGTCATCGCCCCGGGGGGGCTGCTCCAGTTGACCGGCGCCGCACCGCACAGCATCACCGCAGCCGGTGGGGGGAGCGGTGCCGTCAGCGGCGGGGGTGACTTGGGCATTTCGGCCGATGCTGCGCTTTTACTGGAAAGCGATGTGCCGGTTTCGGTCGCAGTGATCAATGCCGGCACGCTGACCAAGACAGGTGGCAGCGGGGCGTCTTTGTTCAGCGCTGCGGTAACGCAACAGCGGCAACGTGTCGTCTCAGCCAGCGGAACGATGGCGTTTTCGGCCGGCTATACCCAGACCGGCGGCCTCACGCAACTGGCCGGGGGAGATTTCAGCGGGGATTTCACCCTCCTCGGGGGTTTGCTTTCCGGAGAAGGCATACTGTCCGGCAATCTGGAGAACCTCGGCGGCACGGTATCGCCCGGGGCCTCGCCGGGCATTCTGGCGGTAGGAGGGGATTACATCCAGGGAACTGACGCCGTTTTGAGCATGGAAATCGGAGGATTCGTGCCGGGAAACGGTTTTGACCACCTGGCGGTATCCGGCGCGGCGACTCTGGACGGTACCCTGGATTTGACCCAGTACGGCGGCTTTATCAGCAATGTGGGCGACAGGTTCGAAGTGATGACCTATAACGGCGGCCTGTCCGGGGATTTTGCCACCATCACGGCCGACGGCGGATTCGCCTACAACGGGCTTGCCGGTGTTTCCGGCTACGTGGTGGTCAACACCCTTTCTCCGATTTTCACCGCACTGACAAACGGCTATCTGATCAGCGAGATTCTCAATCTCGAACAGCAGAAGCAGCGATCCCTGGCCGCGGCAAATTCACCTTTCGATGCGGCCGAGCGCTCCGATCAGGATATTCAGGACGAGGACACGTTCAGGAAAACCCGGTTGATCTGCCGCTAGGCGGTGGATGGATCGCAACGGCAACCATCGGCCCCAAGCGATAGGATAACGCGAAGGCCGGGACCCCTCGGGTGAAAGAGACCATGGCCCCTCAAAATAGGTTTTTTTCTCTGGTGATGGTAACCGTGGCGGTGGTTTGTATGGCCGCATGGGGATCTGTCCTGGCAGCGGCGGATTCGAATCAAGGTGATGCCGGCAAGGTGATGGCGGTTCGCGGTTTGATGAGTGCCGTGCATCCCGACGGATCCATCGATGTTCTGGGGGCAGGGAATCGGTTGCGGCTTGGCGACACCCTGGTGACCGGAGAACACGGCTACGGTGAGATCGGGCTCGCGGATGGCTCGAGGATGACACTGCGTCCGGGGACCCGTTTCACACTGAAAAGACTCGTCTCCGAATCCCGAACGCCGTTGCTTGCAGGCCACTTGTTGCGCGGAGGGATTCGGTCTGTCCGCGGATGGTGGGCCAGGCAGACCAAAGGAGAAAGCCTGAGACTGGTGACGCCGCTGGCCGAGATGCGCATCCGGGGGACCGAGTTCGATGCCCGGATCTGCGAGGGCGATTGCAGCGGCGAAACAGCCCCGGGGCGAACTCCGGCGGCCCGTCCGGGAGCGCTGACCATCGGCAGAGTGGTGCAGGTTCAGGGGCATTTGGCCGCCGTGGAGCCTGACGGGCGCGCGCGTTCCATGAGCCTTGGTGCGGCCGTATTCCAGAAGGATCGGCTGGAAACCGGGATCGACAGTTTTGCCGTGGTGGCATTCCAGGATGACAGCCGGATTACCCTCCAGGCGGATACGGTCTTTTTCGTCGAAGACTACGCCTACCGCAAGGAAGATCCCGCCTCGACCCAAAGCTCTTTTTTACGGCTGATTCGCGGCGGTATGCGCATGCTCACCGGCGCCATCGCCAAGAGCCGGCCGGATCGGTTCCGGGTCGCCACACCCACCGCAGTGGCCGGTGTGCGCGGGACCGGTTTCGACCTCAACCTCTGCCAGGTCCCGTGTGAGTCGTCCACCGATCAGCCGGTGCCGATGGTGGGGCGCCTACTCCTTTTGCAGGGCGCCATGAGCGCCGAGCAGCCCGGCCACCCTTCCCGCAGCCTGCAAAGAGGAGACGGGATTCTGGCCGGGGACATCCTGCAAACCGGGCCGGACGCGGTGGCGGTGGTGGTTTTCCGCGACGACAGCAGGCTTTCGCTTCAACCCGCAACACGGTTTGAAGTCAGTCAGTACCATTATGCCGGCGGCCGGGAAGAGACCGGCGTCTTTCGGCTTTTATCCGGGGGAGCGCGGATGCTCACCGGCTGGCTGGCCAAGCGGACCAGCAAGTTTACCGTTCAGACGGCAACGGCGGTTCTCGGGGTGAGGGGGACCGGTTTCGATCTGTTGTGCACCGGTGCCTGCCGCTCCGACCAGGGGGCGGGGCCCCGCAACCAAGGACTGGCCGGCAACGAAAATTCAGGCCTGATAGCACGGGTATGGGAAGGTGTCATCTCGCTGACCAACGCCAGCGGCGAGACCTTGGTCAAAGCCGGGCAGGTCGCCCGGGTGGCCTCGTTCCGCCTGGCGCCGGTTTTGCTGCCCCAGGCTCCGCCAATCCTGGATCAGCTGCCCGCGCCGCGTCCCGATCAGTTGAGCGTGGATCTTGAAAGCCTTTTTTCCAGCTTTGCGCCGTATGAGGCTCAACCGCCCGTTCTCATTCTCAGCACCTGGGACGGCGAGGTGATTTTGACCACCGCAGGCGACCACACCCTTTCTGTCCGGGCGGGCGAGACCTACCGGTACGACGGTGGGGCCCAGGCCCCGCAGCGGATGACATCACCGCCGGTCTTTATCCGCCAGAGCCCGGCCCCGCGGCCGGATCGGGTGCCGGTGGATCTGGATCGGCTTTTCGAGGCCCTGGCCCTGGCCGGAAGCCAGCCCGGTCTTTACGTCGGGGTGTATGACGGGGACGTGGTTCTTTCCAACGCGTTCGGCGAAGTCTTTATCGGCAAAGGGGAGGCCGGTTTCGCGGCTTTCGAGCCCGGCCGGCCGGTAAGGCTGGCCAATCAACCCCTGTTTCTGATTCTCGATCCGTATCCGAGCCCAGCCCGGGCAGGTGAGGATGCGGGATACACGGGCGAGCGGTTGTTCGAAGATTTCCAAGATGCCGGCACCAGAAAGGAGACCGAGTGCGAAATTCGCTGAACCTGAATAACGGTCGGATCTCCTGGATCCTCGCACTGGGGGTTTTGTTGGTCCTGTCTCAGCCCTTTTTCCCCGCCTGCGCCGATGACGGTGCAATCCGATTTACGGTGAAAGAATTTATCATCGACGGCCAAAGTCCCATCGCTGCTGGCAAAGTCGAGAAAGCACTCAAACCCTATACCGCAAGGCCGCTGGTTTTTGCCGACCTGGAAGCGGCGGCCGGGGCGCTTCAGTCCGCCTTTCTGGATGCGGGCTACCCGTTTCACAAGGTCTTGTTGCCACCCCAGCGGATCGTCGACGGGCGGGTCCAATTGAGGGTTGTCGGGTACCCACTCAAAGAGATCCGCATCGAAGAGAATCAGCACTTCGATGAACCCAACATTTTGCGGAGTCTGCCCCCGCTTCAACCCGGCCGGTCGCCCAGCACCCTGGACGTGGCACGGGCGCTGCAATTCGCCAACCAGCATCCGGCCAGGCGGGTGGCGGTCTTCGTCAAACAGGCGGCAAAAAGCGAGGGGATCGATGCCCGGGTGGTGGTGAGAGATGCCCGGCCCTACACCATGTTCGGCAGTTTGAACAATACCGGCACCCGCGATCCGGCGCGCACCCGTGCGGCGCTTGGGGTGCAGTACAGCAACCTTTTCAACCGGGACCATATCCTGACCGCCACCTATACGACATCGCCCGAGAGCGTGCATGATGTCAACCAGTACGGCGTTGACTATCGGCTTCCGCTCTATGCCATTGCCACCGAACTGGAGGCCTTCTACTCCTATTCGGAAGTTGACCAGGGGCGCATCGGCAGCTTTTTCGACGTCAGTGGGCGAGGTCAGTTCTACGGCCTGACCGCCACCCATACCCTGACGCCCATCGGCGTCTTCAATCACAAGCTTGCCGTCGGATATCAGGACCGATTTTTCGATAACGAAACCAAGTTCGTGGGAACCTTGCTGCTTCCGGACGTGCGCTCCACACCGGTGAGCTTCCGCTACAGCTTCCTTTACGAACCGAAGAACCTGAGCCTCGGGGGATATGCGGCCTGGGGGTTCAACACCGGTTTCGGCAGCCGCAACGATTCGGCCAACTACCTCGCCAACCGGGAAGGGGCCGATGCCAACTGGAACAAGTTCAACGGCGGGGGGGATCTGCGCTGGACCTTGCCCGGCGATTATCAGGTGCGGGCCCACATCGACGGCCAGTACAGCGACGAACCGTTGATCCCCGGGGAGCAGTTCGGGATCGGCGGCAGCGCCTCGGTGCGCGGCTATGAAGAGCGGGAAGTAACCGGCGACTGCGGTGTTCAGGCCAGCCTCGAGGCCTGGAGCCCACCCCTGGTCTTCGATTCGCGACTGGTACTGTTCGCCGATGCCGGCCAGGTTTATCGCCGTCGGCCCCATACGGGAGTAGATGGTCGCCAGGAGGCTTATGGCGTCGGAATCGGCCTGCGCTGGAACTGGAAAGGATACCTCGATATGAGTGTCGATGTGGCCCAGCCCCTCGAGGATGGCGTATCCACCGAAGCCGGTGAAACCCGGATTCTCTATCGGGTTTTTCTGCGCTATTGACCTGCCACGGACCTGGCCGCGAGTGCGGCGCAGCTGTTCCTGCGCCCGGATTTGCGGCCGCCGGCGCCGCTTTACATCCGCTTATAAAAAAAAGCCACATACTTCAATCGTTTCTGGTAATCATGCGCGCGGACCGGATATCGGCAGGTGCCCACACCGATCCCGATATTCAAGCCCCGGCCTAAACCGGGTCGGGTGCGCCCATTTTATACAAGAAACCCAATATCTGCACATCCCGGATCCTGCCCATTTTCCCCTTTGCGTGTTCACGCCCGGCTCGAACGTTGAGGATAGCGAAAGTCATTAAACCGAAGTGGCGCGGAAGATGCTTGCCTGAAAGATGAGACGGACGGCGCCGCGCATTGAAACGTCGATCAATGGCGACGATTGGCGATGCAAAGGATTTGACATAGGAAAGGAGGCCTGGTAGCAATTTAAGTCAATACTTAATCTATGGGTGGCACTGATCGTTCATGGCGGCCTTAAGATGTCGCCCTCGCGATCCGTGGACGTGGAAAAGAGACGGTAAGCGACAGCGTGAAAGGAAGGGATCGATGGCAAAACGATATCTTGTTATAAGTGCAGTTATTTTTATGTTTATCGGTGGATGCGCCAGCCTGGATCGGGTCAGCCGAGAGGATCAATCCTTCATGAAGGTCTTCGACGCCGCCGGATTTGAGAAGGATAAGATCTTCGATGCGGCCGAGATCTGGATCACCGACAATTTGCGGTCTCCCAAGGCGGTTATCGAAGTCGATGACAGGTCCCGTGGGGTGATGATTGCAAAAGGGAAGGTGCGCTACCCCTGTGAAGGCCTCAGTTGTATTTCTAAAAACGACTGGGAGGTCGGCTTCACGATGCGGCTGGATGTCAAGAGTGAAAAATTTCGTCTGATTTTCAATGAGTTGAAAATTTTCTGCCCGGAAAAGGATCCTGGGGTTTACTATCAACAGGATCAGATGTCGCCTCCGGTCACCAGGGGCGATCTCGATGCGATCAAGGCAGAATTGTTGAATTTCGGAGACCGGATCGTCAAGCAGTTGAAGAATGCCAGGGCCCAGAACGACTGGTGATAACCGGTCGCCGGACCGTTGCCAGAGGGGACGGACCGGCAGAGCCCGTTGACCTCGGCCGGTGTGCCCTCACGGTTCCCGGCCGATTGTCCTGTGGGGCGCATTTTTGGGCCTGCGAGCCTGTGTTCCTTTTTTCGACATCACTAAAAAAGATAGGTGCTGGTTTTGGGCTGTAGCGTGAATGTCCGCGCTCAACCCTTTTGTGTTTTTCAATCCCGCCTGCGCTTTTTCCTGTTTTTATACCGCTGTCTTTACCGGAGGTGTTGGCCGGCGGTTCGCTATTATCGGACGGGCGTTCGTTTTATGTGGACGTTCGTCCGTTTTTAGCGAATCCAACCGCAACCCAATGGCCCAACCTGCATCCGGCCGGATCGTCATTTTTCAACTTTCCGCTTGTCTTCGCGGCAGGGCGCCAACCGGCCGGTGGCGGTCTGTGTCGCCAGGGGCGGAAAGCGCCATAATTTAATTTGATATTTCCGAAAAGCGTCCCCCGTGCCCCCTTCGTGGTCCTCTGTCCGGCGCATCGGTTCGCAACGGTTGGCCGTCCCTTCGAGCCGGCTTGCGGCCGGAACATGGCACACAATTTGTACAGGCACCGCATCGGCATCTGCTGCAGTTGTGGCCCAGATGCTTCGGCGAAGGCAGCTATCTGCAAAACATTTTTTAAGGAGAATCGTGAGGAGGACAGCAATGAGATCGGCCAGAAACTTGAGTTGGATTGCAATTGTTTTTTTTGCTTGGGCCCTGGTGTTTCCTGCCGCCGGCAACGCCATCAACATCAACGATAATATACAACTCACAGGGGACATTCGTTTTACCTACGACTACAACGACGTGAAAGCCACCCATGTGGATAAGTTGATCGGCGCCGGGGAAGTTGCCCATTACAGCGCCTGGGACGAGCGGGACGGCACCTTCGACTTTACGATGTTTTCCATCGGCTTCAAGGGCGACTTTGACAACGGCACCTTCGTCAATGCCAAGTACGCTGAGCAGCGTAAGACCCAGTACATCAAGGTCGCCGAGTTCGGCTACAAGAAGAACAACCATAAACTCACTTTAGGCATCACCCAGGTGCCTTTCGGCATCGAGCCGTACGATTTTCACAACATCGGCACTAGCATCAACCGCTATTTGGGTTTCAACAACGATGTCGACACCGGCGTGAAGTACGAGTACAGGACCGGACCCTGGGCTTTACAGGCCGGCTTTTTCAAGACGACCGAGTATAAGCGGCCCGACAACCACGACCGGTACAGCTACGACATCTCCAGCATGTCGTATGCCGACACCTACCACAACTACTACTTCTGGATGAATGGCGACAGGACCGGAACGGGCACCAAAGCGAACATGTACAATACGTCCGGGTCGGAAAACAACGAAGAGGAGAACCAGTTTAACCTCAAGGCCACATATACCTGGAACCACAAACCCGGATACCGCACCGAGTTCGGCGCCTACGGCATGTGGGGTCAGATTTACAACAACTATAACGGAGGGACCGGCGACCGGTGGGCCGTCGGCGGGCATATCAACGGCAACTACGGACCGTGGAACATCCAGCTCGAAGCGGTCAGCTATGATCTGAACCCCAACAACCAGGAGGGGGCCTCCGACGACGCCATCCTGTACCACGGCATCCTCGACATCTTCTACGTCGCCACCAGGGCCAATCTCTACACGGCCAACATCGCCTACACCATGCCTGTGGATCTGGGGCCGATCACCCACATCAGCTTCCACAACGACTACAACATCATGGTCAAGGACCGCGATGACTGGCCTGATTCGCAGATGAACGCCACGGGCATGATGCTGGTGGCCGGCAAGTTTCTGGTTTTTATCGATTACATGCGCCAGAAGAACTTCCCGACATGCGGCGGCGGGATCGACGGGTTTGCCGGTGCCTACTACGCCAACCCCTATTTTCCCGGTTCCGACGACTGGGCCACGACCTTTAAAATCGACTTCGGTTTCTACTTCTAACGCGTGATCACAGCACTTGAGGGTGGACAGCGCCGACCGGTTTCACACTCGATTGCGGCCTGTCCGCCGAGAGGATTTTCCATCATGGATGACCGAAAGATCTACTTCAACGGATTTGTGCTGACGATGGACCCGGCTGACACCCAGGCTACGGCCCTGGCGACCCTCGGCGACCGGATCATCGCGGTGGGCACCGGTGAGGAACTGCTGCGGCTGTCAGACGACTATACGGAAACGATCGACCTCGAAGGGCGGACCGTCGTTCCCGGATTCATCGAAACGCATTGCCACATGTCGTGGGCCGCCATGAACGGCGAGAAGGCCGATTGCTCGGCGCGGGCCTGCCCTTCCATCCCCGATGTCATCGAGAGCGTGCGCGCCCGGGCGGTCCAAACGGCCGCGGATCAGTGGGTCTGGGGCTTCGACTACGACGATACGGCGGTGGCCGAAAAGCGGCACCTGACGGTCCAGGATCTGGATGCGGCCTGCCCCGACCTGCCGGTGATCATCATGCATATCAGCGCCCACCTGGCCTATGTCAATTCCCGGGCTCTGGCCATCGCAGGGATCGACCGCGACACCCCCCAGCCGCCCGACGGTGAAATCGACAAGGACGCTCAGGGCAATCCCACCGGGCTGTTCAAGGAGATGGCCATCAAGAGCGTCATCAAGCATGTGCCGGCGTTCGGCCTCAATCAGATGAAGTCCGCCTTTGTGCGGGAAATGGCCCGCTACAACGCCGACGGGATCACCAGTGTGCACGATGCAGCCATCGGTCATGACGGCCACGGGCCGCGCCTGATTCGCGCCTATCGGGAACTGGCCCGGGAGGGAAAGTTTACCGTGCGGGTCTACATGACCATCATGGCCGAGCTGTTCAACGCCATCGAGAAGCTCGGTTTCGGCACCGGCAGCGGGGACGAAATCCTGCGCATCGGATCGGTCAAGTACTTTCAGGACGGCTCCATCCAGGGACTCACCGGGGCACTGAAAGATGACTACTACAACAAGCCCGGCTGGAAAGGGGCACTGATCGTGCCCCAGGCGACCCTGGACCAACAGTTGGCGCAGGCCCACCGCAACGGGCAGCAGATCGCCATCCACGCCAACGGGGATGCGGCCATCGAGTCGGTGATCACCGCCCTGGAACGCGCCCAGGACGAATTTTACCACGCCGATCACCGTCACATGATCATCCACTGCCAGACGGCCAGCGAAGATCACATCCGCCGGATGAAAAAACTCGGAGCGGTGCCGAGCTACTTCGTCAGCCACGTCTACTACTGGGGCGATCGCCATCGCAAGCTCTTCCTCGGCCCGCAGCGGGCCGAGCGGATCAGCCCGCTGAAATCGTCGCTGGACCAGGGACTGAAGTTTACCCTGCACTCCGACAACCCGGTTACGCCCCCCAGTCCGCTGTTTTCGATGTACTGCGCCGTCAACCGGATCACCCGCGAAGGCTACCTGCTGGGCCCGGATCAGCGCATCAGCCCCCTGGAGGCCCTGCGGGCCTACACCTGCGATGCGGCCTTTTGCAGCTTCGAAGAGCACCTCAAGGGATCCATCGAACCTGGCAAACTGGCCGATTTCGCCCTTCTTTCCGACAATCCGCTCACGGTGGAACCCGAGCGAATCAAGGACATTCAGGTGCTTCAAACCGTGATGGGCGGGAAAACCGTCCATCGGGTGGACTGAATCCGACCCTCTTACGGAGCGGCCGCAGCACGGGGCCGCTCCGGCGGGTGTCACTCAAAACAAAAAGGAACCTTTCATGAATCTTGAAGCGTCATTTATGCCGCTGTTGATCGCCTTTGCCTGGATGTCGGGCTTTATGCTGCTCGGCACTTTTCTGCGGGCGCGCATCAAATTTTTCCAGAAATTTCTTTTCCCGGCCTGCCTCATCGGCGGCGTGCTCGGTTTTGTCGTCATGAGCCTGGGCTGGATCAAGGTCGGTTACAACATCTTCGCCTTGATCGCCTTTCACCTGTTCAGCATCGGGTTCGTCTCGGTCGGTCTGACCGGCGGCGGCAACATGAAGGGCCTGGGCAAGACCGTTTTGAAGGGCTCGGTCTGGATGGGCCTGGTCTGGACGGTCTCGCTGTGTGTCCAGTCCATCGCCGGGGCCGGGGTCGTGATGGGGATCAACCAGGTTCTCGATCCGATCTATGCCGGTCTCGGGTTTCTCGTCGGTCACGGCTACACCCAGGGGCCCGGCCAGACCCTGGCCATCGCCAGTGTATGGCAGAACACCTTCAAGATCCCCGATGCGATCAGCATCGGCCTGAGTTTTGCGGCCGCCGGCTTTTTCGTGGCGGCCTTTGTCGGCGTCCCGCTGGCCAACTGGGGGGTGCGCAAGGGATACGCCACCAACGCGCCCAAGGATCTGCCCAACGAGTTTCTCACCGGCATCCTGGATCGCAACACGTCCCACAGCGCCGGGAAACTGACCACCCATCCGGCCAATGTGGATACGATGGCCATCCACATGGCGATCCTGGGGCTGACCTACGGGTTGGCCTACATCGTGTGCTACCTGCTCAAGACCTATCTGTTCAAAGGTCCCATGCAGGCGATGGCCTTCGGGTTCATCTTTTTCTGGGGGCTGCTCGTGGCGATGGTGGTGCGCTTTGTCATGGGCAAACTCAAGATTGCCTATCTGATCGACGATAACGTGCAGCGGCGGGTGACCGGCACCACGGTCGATTTTCTCATCGTGGCCACCATGATGGCCGTCAAGCTGACGGTCGTGTTGACCTACATCGTCCAGCTCACCCTGGTCTGTGTCGTGGTGGCCATTCTGACGCTGATCATCATCATGTATTTCGGCCGTCGCATCGCCGACTTCAGTTTTGAACGGATGGTGGCCCTGTTCGGCTACTGCACCGGAACGGCCGCCAGCGGGCTGCTCTTGCTGCGGATCGTCGATCCGGAATTCAAAACACCGGTGGCCATGGAAGTCGGGTTGATGAACCTGATTGCCACCTTCACCGCGACCCATCTCATTTTCCTGGTCGGCGGCGTCCCGGCGCCGACCACGTTGAGCGTTGCGGCCTTGATAGGGGTTGAGGCCGCCACCGCCTTGGGCTGTTTGATTCTGCTCAAGGTGTTCCGGCTCTGGGGCAAGCCGGTGTACTAGCCAAGCATCATCGTAGTGCCCAATCGTCCCTTGTACGGCACGCCATCCCCCTGAAAACCGAATTCAGGGGGATGGCGTGCATTCTTATTACACTGGCCTAAAACTTTTTCGGATTGCGGGAAGGGAGCAGACAGCAGGCACAATCGCTGTTGACAGTGATTGGATAGTAAAGGCATAATTATTAAAAATCGCGACACTTATTATTGCTGTTGCCCGATGAAAACGAAAAAACGTCTTCCCTTTATTTTCGGTGTTCTTATCTGCATTGTCTTGCCGCTCTGTGCATTATCCACCATATCCTTTATTTTCCCCAGTCGTATGCCACTGCTGACCGCTGAAGAGCGGCAGTGGATAAGTGAAAATAGTGGAAAAATCACCATCGGGATTTGCGATGCCCCGCCTCCGATCGGGTTCTTTGACGGGGCAGGGAATTGGATCGGAATTTCGAGTGAATACATTTCACTGATTGAACAAAAAACAGGCATTGCGTTTGATAGAAGGTTTGCTCGTGGATCAACCAATTGGTTTGATTCAATTTTTGATAAAATCAATGTAAAATGTGATTTTAAAAACTCGAACGATGGGGATCCGGAACGTTTCTTCTCTTCCCCATATATCGAGCTTCCTAATGCCATCATTGTCAGAAAAGGAACCCGGAAATACATGTCTTTCAGCGATCTGACGGGGCTTATGGTCACCGCGGTCAACGGCGGAGATGTCCACACGCTTTTGAAAGACAAGCATCCTGAAATCGATCTTGATACGGTATTCAGCGATCTGGAAGGGTTGCGAAAGGTCGCCTTTCACCAGTCCGATGTTATGATCTGTAATCTGGCGACCGCTTCGTATATAATCGAAAAAGAGGGGTTTACAAACCTACGGATGGCCGGCACCATCGGGAAGCCGATTCAGCTTTGTTTTTCCACCAGGAAAGACTTGTTGACCCTGTATAAAATCATTGAAAAGGGACTTTCACAGATTACGGAAAAAGAACACCAGGAAATCCACAATAAATGGATTCATCTGGACCGGAATTTTTTATACTTCAGGAAAGAATTCTGGTACTGGCTTTCAGCCTGCGGTTTTATTTTGGTGGCGGCAAATGCCTTTGCCGTAGTCTGGAACCGCGTGTTGAAGCGGCGGGTATCGCAGCGCACGCGTCAGCTTGAAGACGAGCTGTGCGAGCGCCGGAAGATGGAACACCGGCTGTTGCAGACGCAGAAGATGGAGGCGCTGGGCACGTTTGCCGGCGGCATTGCCCACGATTTCAACAACACGCTGGGCACGATCATCGGCTATGCCGAGATGATGGAGATGTTCGACACACAAACCGGCAGTCGCAGCGAAAAGCGGCTGACGCACATCCTCAATGCGGCGTACCGGGGCAAGGGACTGGTGCGCCAGATTCTGACCTTCTGCCGGCGCAGTGAGCAGGAGAAGCTGCCGGTATTCATCAATCCGATCGTGCGCGAGACGCTCGATTTTTTAAGGGCGGGGATTCCGAGCACCATCGAGATTGTCAAGACGAACAGTTGCGGTGCCGATGCGGTGTATGCCGATCCGACCCATATTCATCAGCTGCTGATGAACCTGGCGGCCAACGCGGTCCAGGCGATGGGAGCCAAGGGGGGGCGGCTGGAGGTGGGGCTTTCGGAGACCGGGGCGGTGCCGGCCGGGGGATACCGGATTTTGGAGCCGAGGTCCGGTCCGTACATTCTGATCCGGGTGAGCGACACGGGCTGCGGGATGACGCCCGAGACGCTGGAACATGTTTTCGAGCCGTTTTACACGACCAAGAAGGCCGGGGCGGGCACGGGGATGGGGCTTTCGGTGGTTCACGGGATCGTCAGGGACCTGGGGGGCACGATTCGGGTCGAGACGCGGCCGGGTGCGGGCAGCGTGTTCGAGGTGTACCTGCCGCGCTACACCGGCGATATCTCCGGGAGCGAAAGGAAGGCGCCGTTACCCGCGCCAATGCCCCACGGGGCGGTGCTGTTCGTGGACGACGACCGGGACCAGACCGACTTTGCGCGCGACATCCTGGGCGAGTTGGGCTACGAGGTGAGGGTGAGCAGCAGCGGATTCGAGGCCCTGGCGATATTCCGCAGCGATCCCGGGCGCTACGATCTGGTGATCACCGACCAGGTGATGCCGCAGATCACGGGGATGGAGCTGGCCTCCAAGATGCTGGCGATCCGTCCGGATGTATCCATCGTGCTGTGTTCGGGCTACAGCCCGGGGCTGTCGGCCGAGGACGTGTCGGCGGCCGGGATGCGCACCTTTGTCAAAAAGCCGCTGGGCGCCTACGACCTGATCGATACGGTCAGAAAGTATCTTGCAAAACCCGATATATTGGAGAACCGCAATGGGCAATGTCCTGATCATTGACGACGACGAGGCCATGTGCAAGATGCTTTGCGATTTTATGGAGAGCATCAATCACAGTTCCGAATATGCCTTGACCCTCGAAGGCGGTATCAAGGCGGTTGAATCCAACAACTTCGATCTTGTCCTGCTGGATGTGAAGATGCCCGATGGAAACGGTCTGGATGTCATTCAGACCATCCGTAGCGCCGACTGCAGCCCGGAGATCGTCGTGATCACCGGTGCCGGTGACCCGGAAGGCGCCGAGCAGGCCATCCGGCACGGGGCCTGGGACTACATCGTCAAACCGATATCGCCTCAGCGGATCATGCAGCCGATCAGTCAGGGATTGGCGTATCGCAAGAAATTGAAGGCCCGCGCCATGGCCGATGAAGGGATGCGGCGCGACGGCATCGTCGGTGAAAGCCCGGCGTTGCGGCAATGCCTGGGGGCCATCCAGCGGGCGGCCCGTAGTGACGCCAACGTTTTGATCGTCGGGGAAACCGGGACGGGAAAAGAGCTGTTTTCGAGAGCGCTTCACCTCAACAGCGCGCGGGCTTCGAAGCCGTTCGTGGTGATCGATTGCGCCAGTTTGCCGGAGAGTCTGACCGAAAGTTCACTTTTCGGCTATGAAAAGGGCGCCTTTACCGGTGCCCAGCAGAATGTCGAGGGGCTCGTCAAGCAGGCCGACGGTGGCACGCTGTTTCTCGATGAAATCGGTGAACTGAGCCTGAACCAGCAGAAGGTTTTTCTCAGGGTTTTGCAGGAGCGCAGCTTCCGCCCGATCGGCGGCAAACAAGAGATCAAAAGCAACTTCCGGTTGATCTGCGCCACCAACCGCGATCTGGAACAGATGGTGGAAAGGGGGCTCTACCGCAAGGATCTGCTGTATCGGCTAAGGAGCATATCGATCCAGATTCCGGCGCTGCGCGAGCGGGTGGCGGATATCGAGATGCTGGCCACTTGCTATGCGGCGCAGATATTCAGCCGTTATAAGATGGCCCCCAAGGTGCTTTCGGCGGAATTTTTAGAGACCCTGAAATCCTATAAGTGGCCGGGAAACATCCGGGGGCTGATCAATGCGCTGGAAGAGTCCATCTGCAATGCCCAGAGTGAGAAAGTCGTTTTCCCCCACCACCTGCCCAGGCATATCCGCATAGAGGTGACAAAAGTATCGGTAAACCGTCAGATTCGGGATTCCTGCGAAACGGATCAAACGGATGATTCCCTGTCGCGGGAGCTGCCGACGTACAAACGCTACCGTGAGGATGTTCTGGCGTCGGCGGACAGGACCTATCTGCGCAAATTGATGGCCAGTACCCGGGGCAACATTAAAGATGCCTGCCGGACCAGCGGGTTGGGCCGGACACGACTGTACACCCTGCTCAAGAAGTGTGACGTCTCACGGACCGGGTGGTATGACGATGACCAGCAGTGATAAAACGATCCGGCGAGTGGTGCGCCTGTTCGTTTTGGGGGTGGTGGCGTTTTGCCTTTCGGGGTGCCGGCAGAGGCCGGATTTTCTCACCGCCGGGGAACAGAGCTGGCTCGAAAACAATCTGCCCCGGATTCGGGTCGTCCAGTTCGATTCCAGCCCGCCACTCGAGTTTTTCAACAAGGGCGGCGTTTGGGACGGGATTTCCGCCGATTTCATCGACCTGATCGAATCCAAGCTAGGGGTCCGCTTTCAACCGCTTCCCCTCCCGGCCAGTTGGGTGTTCAGCGACTCCATCAAGTTGATGCAAAAGGTAATCGTCATCAAATGCAACTTCCAGAATACCGAGGAACGTACTCCGTATTTGAATTTTACAAGCCCGTATATCGACTTTCCCCACGCGATCATCACCAGAAGGGATTTCAAAGGAGACCTTTTGCTGGAGAGGATGGCGGGAATGAAGATTTCGGTCGTCCAGGATTTTGCGATTCAGCATTTCATCCAGAAGAAATACCCGGACCTGCCTCTCGATCTGGTGAGCAACGAGATCGAAGGGCTCGAGAAAGTCTCCCGGCACCAGTCCGATGCCATGATCTGCAATCTGGCGACCGCCAATTACCTGATCGAAAAATTCCGGCTGACCAACCTTCGCATGGCCGGGACCGCCGGTCCCTCGAACCAGCTATGCTTCGCCACCAACGCCAATGCCCCGCAGATCAACCGGATACTGGATAAGGCCCTGGCCCAGATCACGCTCAGGGAACGGCGGGCCGTGTTCGGCAAGTGGTTCAGCCTGAGTCACGGCTCTTTCCTTTTCAATCGTATATTTCTGTATGTTCTATCCACCATCGGCATTCTGGTTTTCGTTTCGGGAGGGTTCGTCTTTTTGTGGAACCGGGTGTTGAAGCGCCAGGTATCGCAGCGCACGCGTCAGCTTGAAGGCGAGCTGTGCGAACGCCGGAAGATGGAACACCGGCTGTTGCAGACGCAGAAGATGGAGGCGCTGGGCACGTTTGCCGGCGGCATTGCCCACGATTTCAACAACACGCTGGGCACGATCATCGGCTATGCCGAGATGA
Source organism: Desulfobacterales bacterium (assembly GCA_963668645.2). Taxonomy (GTDB): domain Bacteria; phylum Desulfobacterota; class Desulfobacteria; order Desulfobacterales; family UBA2174; genus UBA2174. Next base: position 91,027 of record CAXXWC010000003.1, on the reverse strand, counting down.
TGGAGATGTTCGACACACAAACCGGCAGTCGCAGCGAAAAGCGGCTGACGCACATCCTCAATGCGGCGTACCGGGGCAAGGGACTGGTGCGCCAGATTCTGACCTTCTGCCGGCGCAGCGAGCAGGAGAAACTGCCGGTGTTCATCAATCCGATCGTGCGCGAGACGCTCGATTTTTTAAGGGCGGGGATTCCGAGCACCATCGAGATCGTCAAGACGAACAGTTGCGGTGCCGATGCGGTGTATGCCGATCCGACCCATATTCATCAGCTGCTGATGAACCTGGCGGCCAACGCGGTCCAGGCGATGGGAGCCAAGGGGGGGCGGCTGGAGGTGGGGCTTTCGGAGACCGGGGCGGTGCCGGCCGGGGGTTACCGGATTTTGGAGCCGGGGTCCGGTCCGTACATTCTGATCCGGGTGAGCGACACGGGCTGCGGGATGACGCCCGAGACGCTGGAACATGTTTTCGAGCCGTTTTACACGACCAAGAAGGCCGGGGCGGGCACGGGGATGGGGCTTTCGGTGGTTCACGGGATCGTCAAGGACCTGGGGGGCACGATCCGGGTTGAGACGCGGCTGGGTGCGGGCAGCGTGTTCGAGGTGTACCTGCCGCGCTATAGCGGGGATATTGCCAGGATCGAGAAGCAGGCGGCTGCCGGTCCGCTGCTGCGCGGAGCGGTGCTGTTCGTGGACGACGATCAGGACCAGACCGATTTTGTCCGGGATATTTTGAGTGAGTTGGGCTGCGAGGTGAAGGTGAGCACCAGCGGATTCGAGGCCCTGGCGATATTCCGTAGCGATCCCGGGCGCTACGATCTGGTGATCACCGACCAGGTGATGCCGCAGATCACGGGGATGGAGCTGGCCTCCAAGATGCTGGCGATCCGTCCGGATGTATCCATCGTGCTGTGTTCGGGCTACAGTCCGGGGCTGTCGGCAGAGGACGTGTCGGCGGCCGGGATGCGCACCTTTGTCAAAAAGCCGCTGGGCGCCTACGACCTGATCGATATCGTCAGAAAGTATTTGCCAAGGGCTTCTTCGGATTGTAACCCGAACCAAAGATCGGTAATGGAGGGGAACAGTTTTTAAACGACGGGCCGCCCCAGGGTGCACGCAACGCACGTTCCGGGGCTTGGAGAGGCATGCTTCATGGACACCTATCGCATCCACCCCATCGTGATGGGCACCAAGGTGTTTGACAAGGGGATGATGACCTACCAGCACGAGTACGGCAGGCCGTACACCATTCCCATCTACTGCTGGTACCTTGAGGGCGGGGACAAGAAGATCCTGGTCGATAGCGGAGAGATGAGCCCCATCCGCAGCGCGGACCGCGAAAAGACCATCGGTGGGCCGATCTACACCTTCGAAGAGGGGCTGGCGCGTTGGGGCCTCAAGCCCGAAGAGATCGACGTTGTGATTCACACCCATCTTCACAACGACCACTGCGAAAACGACTACAAGTGCGCAAACGCCCGTTTCTACGTCCACCAGAAGGAACTGGAGCACATCCACGATCCGCATCCCCTCGATTTTCGCTACCTTGAAGACTACATCGAGGAGGTGGAGGAAAACGGCCAGATCACAGCGCTGACCGGGGACACCCAGATCATGCCCGGGATTCGCATGATCCACACCCCGGCCCACACCGAAGGCGGGATGAGCGTGGCGGTGGATACCGCCGAAGGGTTGGCGGTGATTACCGGTTTTTGCGTCATCGCGGAAAACTTCGATCCCCCGGCGGCCATCCGGGCCATGGAGATGGAAGTGATTCCTCCTGGCACCCCGGTCAACCCCTGCCAGGCCTACGATATCCTGCGCCGGGTGCGCGACATGGCCGACATCCTGATTCCGCTGCACGAGCCGCGTTTTGCGGCCATGGACACGATTCCCTGACCGGGCGGTGATAAACCTGACGGTGATAGCGGCGATTTTTTCAGTTGACCTGTCTACCGGTTCATAGTGCAGGCGAGGGGCGGTGAAGCGAACCTAACCCGAACTGCTTGGAGGAACCGTATGGACCAATCGACCACCACCCGCATCGTGCGCCACTACCGGGCCGCGCATCGCGCCCCGGCTGCCGACGTTTTCGCGCTGCTCTGTCCGGTACGCGAGTACGACTGGATCGAACCCTGGCAGTGTATGTTGATCCATTCCGCCAGCGGGGTCGCCGAATTGGACTGTGTCTTTAAGACCGATTTTGCGCAAAACGGCGGCCCCGAGACCTGGACCTGCTCCTGCTACGATCCGCCGCGGCGCATCGACTACGTCATCGTCGGCGCCCATCGTGTCACCCGGCTCAGCATCTTGCTTGATGAGGCTGGCGGTGGCGGGTGCAACAGTGTTTGGACCCGGGTCTACACCGCCCTTGACGAGAAGGGCGCCCGGCTGCTGGCGGGGATCGACGAGGCTACCTATGCGGCCCAGCATGCGGCCCTGGAGCGGATGCTCAACCACTATCTGGCCACCGGTGCCCGGTTGACGCTGGATGCGGCCCTGGGCGCCGCATCTGCCCACATGGACGAGCCGGGATAAACCGGACGGCCCTTCAAAGGTGCAGAAAAAATGGAATCCCCCATGAAGGACCGGACCGGATACACCGTCGGCCGTCTGGCACGCCGCTACGGCCTGTCGCGTACCGCCCTGCTCTACTATGACCGCATCGGCCTGCTGCGGCCTTCGGGACGCACACCGGGTGGCTACCGCCAATACAGCCAGGCCGACGCTGCACGCCTCGGCCAGATCATGGCGTACCGGCGCGCCGGCCTTGGCCTGGGGGCCATCGTCAGGGTGCTGGAGGCACCGGAAAGCCGCCTGGCCCGGACCCTGGAGGCGCGACTTGATGAGCTGAGCCAGGAGATCCAGGCCCTGCGCCAGCAGCAGAGGCTGATTCTCGGACTGCTCGGCGCCGGCCGTCTCCCCGAAGACGGGATGCTCGACAAGGCTGCCTGGGTTGACCTGCTCGCCGCCTCGGGGTTCAGCGAGGACGATATGCTCGTCTGGCACCGGGAGTTCGAGCGCCGGGCGCCGCAAAAGCACCTGCGCTTTCTTCAGGCCCTGTGCATTCCCAAAAACGAGATCGAGATGATCCGCGCCTATGCCGCCGGACCAGAGCACGTAAAGGACATCTCCGAGCGGGAGTGAACCCTGGCACCACGGTGGTAGCACCCCGGTGGGGCCCGGCGCAGGCGTCCTCGCTGGCAAGACGCGGCCGGAAAGATGAAAAAGCGTGACCGCCATCCCTGCTCAGCGGGATGACCGCCAAACCTTTCAGCGGGCCGGACCGAAGTTGGTTTCGAAAAAGTCGCCGATGGCCCGCCGGCCCTCGTCGCTGAGGTTGCGCGTGCCGGTGCCGACGAAAGTTTTATGCGCCAGGACCGGAGTTTCGGCCACCCAGGAGTTGTTCTTCCAGGCGAACCAGGCCCGGCGGTCCTGGTCGTAGACATGGAGCGGGCGATTGAAGAGCTTGGCCAGTTCGACGCCCCAGCCGGTGCCCCCCTTGACGGTGCCGTCCGTCTGGATCCAGCCCACCGCCAGGACATGGTAGCCGTTGTTGACCATGTGGAAGATCGCCTGAATGACCTTGCGGATCTTTTCGGCTTTGGAAAAGGTGCGCCCCAGCCGGGTCGATACGATTTCCATGCTCACGTTGCCCTTGTCGAGTTCCTGAAGGCTCAGTACCCGCAGGCCGCGCATGCGTTGCGGTACGTTGCCCTCGTAAGAAAAATTGACTTCGTTCAGCCCCCACTGCTCGGCCAGCCGGCCGAACTCGGCCTCGGCTCCTTTGTGTCCGCCGCTGTAAAGGGTCGTTTGCCCGCGATCCGTCATGTTGCTCTCCTTTGCGTGAGTCGGTCGTCTTCAGTTTAAAAGCCCGGCGCCGTGCCGTCCAGCGGCTTTTGGCGGCGATTGGAAACAGGCGCACCCCGGCCGATTGTGCGACGGGGTGCGCCGGCACTAATAAGGCGTCCCGGGCCGGATGGCAACCGGCCGGGGTCGTATTTTTTCAAAATCAATCAAATTCTCACAACGATGCGAAGGATTTTCTCCTGCTTGCGGGGCTACCCAGGGGGCGTTCGTGATGCCCCGTTGTCCTCTGGATCCGGACCCTGCCACCTGGGGCGTGGCGAGAATCGCAGGCCCCGGCGTTTGCGTCTTGACAGCCACGATACGGTGGGCTTAAAGTGCCTCGGAATTTTGCAATGGTCCTGGACCAGTTTTGGCCGATCGTTTTTTACCACGGTCCGGGCTTTGGCCGGTAACACTTAGGAAAGGTACCCCATGGACGGAGACCCTGGTACTAGTCCCCAACAATTCGACGATCCGGACGACCCTGTCCCATTGACTGTCCGGTTTCCCGCTGTCGCAGAGCCCTGCCGCCGTGCCGCCGTGCCGTTCCGCCTGATCCGCTGAGCGCGCGGGCGCCCCGGTTCGCAACGGTTTTCGACAGTGAAAAACGATTGCGAAAAGGAGGCGCGCCGTGAGCAGCCCCAGCCACCCCAACGCCAATCCTTCACCCAACCCGTCCGCGCCGGCCGAGGCCGTTGTGCTGCCGGTGGATGTCGAATCGCTGCGCCAGCGCCATCCATCCGACATCGCCGACGAACTCGAAGAGGCCGCTCTCGACCCGGTGCAGCTTATAGAGGTGCTGCGGGCCATCGGTAATTCCGTGGCGGCCGAGACCTTCAGCCGCCTTTCGATGGCCTCCCAGAAGGCCTGTCTCGAAGCGGGCAGCGCCCAGCGCATGCTCCAGCTCATCGAACACATGGAGCCCGACGATCGGGTCGACCTGCTCAAGAGCGTCGATGAGGACGTGCGCGAGGCCATGATGCCCCTTATCGCCCAGGCCGAGCGCAACGCCACCCAGCGCCTCTGGAAATACGAAGAGGGGACCGCCGGGGCGGAAATGACCACCGAGTATGCCTTTCTTCCCGCCGAACTGACCGTGGGCGAGGCCCTGCCCCAGCTTCGGCTCCAGGCACCCAACCGAGAAACCATCTATTACGTTTACATCACCGCCGCACGGCGGCAGCTCCAAGGCGTGATCAGCCTGCGGCATTTGATCATGTCCAACCCGCGCCAGCGTCTGGCCGAGGTGATGACCACCGACGTGATCTCAGTGTTTCACGACACCGGTGTCGAGGAGGTGGCCCGGCAGCTGGCCAAGTACGATTTTATCGCCCTGCCGGTGGTGGACCACGAGCAGCGGCTGCTGGGGATCGTGACCTTTGACGATGCCATGGACATCCTGCGCGACGAGAACACCGAAGACTTTCAGCGCATCTCGGCCGTGGTACCCTTCGAAGAGCAGTACCTGCGCTGGCCTCTGGTGCGTCTTTTCTGGAACCGCTTCTGGTGGCTGGCCATCCTTTTGTTCACCTCGATCCTTTCCACCTCGGTGATGGAATACAACGCCGCGGTACTCCATCAGATGGTGGCCCTCTCTTTTTTTATCCCCATGGTGATCGGCGCCAGCGGCAACGCAGGCACCCAGTCCGCCACCATGGTGGTGCGGGCCATGGCCCTGGGGGAAATCCAGCCCAAGGATTTCGGCAGGGTCTTCTGGCGCGAGCTGCTCATGGGGCTGGCCCTGGGAGCGGCCCTGGGCATCATGGCCTGGCTGCGGGTCTATTTTCAGGACAGCAACCTGATTCTGAGCGCCATCGTGGCCACGGCCCTTCTGGCGACCCTGCTCACCGCCAACCTGGTGGGCTCTTTGCTGCCTTTGCTGCTCAAGAGGCTGGGACTCGATCCGGCCTTGACCGCCGGCCCTTTTATCGCCACGATCATCGATGCGGCCGGAATCGCAATCTATTTTCAGGTGGCGCTTTGGTTGATGCGCTGAACGCCGGGGCGGTTTTGGCTCTTTCTTGACGACTGACAAGAGGACGCATGCAAAAGGATGGCGACATGGTCGAACTGAAGCCCGGTGACAAAGCCCCCTGCTTTACCCTCGACGATCAGGATGGACAGCCGGTCAGCCTTGAGGATTTCAGCAGGCGAATGCTTTTGGTTTACTTCTACCCCAGGGCCGGCACCTCCGGCTGCACCACCCAGGCCCAGGCGGTGCGCGATGCCCTTGGACAGCTGGCCGAGCGGCGCGCTGCAGTGGTGGGCATCAGTCCCGACACGCCCCAGGCCCAGAAGCGCTTCGACGACAAGCACAATCTCGGTTTCCCGCTTCTGAGCGACCCTGAGCACCGGACCGCCGAGGCTTACGGCGTCTGGGCTGAAAAGAAGCTCTACGGCCGGTCCTTCATGGGGGTGGTGCGCAGTGCCTTTCTCGTGGATGAAACCGGACGCATCGCTGCTGTCTGGTACAAGATCAGCCCCAAGAACACGGTTCCCGCGGTGCTCAAGGCCTTGGCGGGCCTGGGCGCCGGTTGACGGCGGAGCCGTGTCTTCCCGCACCCTTCGCTACCTCGTCCTCTGGACGGCCATTATCGCGGTGGTTTACCTGGGCGACCGGTTGATCCGCGGTTTTTGGTGGAGCGCCAACCAGCCGAGGGCCGTGACGGCCCGCGGCGAGTTGGCCGAATTCGAGACGCTTGCCATCACCATCTTTGCCCAGACCGCGCCTTCGGTGGTCTACATCTTCACCGAAGGCGCGGGCTGGTCGCCATCGGGTGGTGGGGCGCATGTGCGGGGCGCCGGTTCCGGATTCGTATGGGACCGGGCCGGCCACGTGGTGACCAATTTCCACGTGGTGGAGAACGCGTCCCGGATCCGGGTGCGCCTCGATTCGGGCGAGGCGGTGGATGCCCGCCTGGTGGGCGGTTCGGCCGACCACGACCTGGCCGTGATCCAGTTGGCAGCCAGCCGCAGTCTGCCGGCGCCCATCCTCATCGGCACGGCAACCGATCTCAAGGTCGGCCAGGCCGTTTTCGCCATCGGCAACCCCTTCGGCCTGGACCGGACCCTGACCGCAGGGGTGATCAGCGCCCTGGGACGCCGCCTGCCGGCAGGAACCGGACGCGAGATCAGCGGCGTGATCCAGACCGATGCGGCCATCAACCCGGGTAACAGCGGCGGCCCCCTGCTCGATTCGGCCGGCCGCCTGATCGGGGTCAACACCGCCATCCTGAGCCAATCGGGCAGCTTCGCAGGAGTCGGCTTCGCCGTGCCGGTGGATACGGTCAACCGCATCGTGCCGGAACTGATCCGGCGCGGCCGGGTGACCCGGCCCGGATTGGGAATCGTGGTGCTGGACGAAGAGGCCGCGGCTAGACTGGGGTTGCGCGGCGTGGTGATCGAGCGGGTCCTGCCGGGCAGCTCGGCCGAGCGGGTCGGACTCCAGGCGATGGATCGGCTCCAACACCGGTTCGGGGATGTCATCGTGGCCGCCGAAGGTCAGCCGGTGGCCAATCTTTCAGATCTGGCCGCTATCCTCGAACGGGTCGGAATCGGCAACCCGGTGAACCTGACCGTGGAGCGTGAAGGACGTTCGCGGCAAGTCGCGGTGACCGTGATGGATATTTCTTGAGCCTGGCGGGTGCCCAACAGCGCACAACTCGGTTTCCGGTGCATGCCGTAACGCCACACAACGGCATGTTTCATCTGGCCGCGCTGCATGCCGGTTATTGGCCGCCAACATCGAGAGTCGAATCAGGGACTTTTCAATCGTCGTGCTGGTAGACATGCACGTCGCGCTGGGGGAAGGGGATGCTGATCCCTTCGGCGTCAAAGGCTTTCTTGACCTTCTCGGTGGTCTCGAACCAGACGTTCCAGTAATCGCCGGACTTGACCCAGGGGCGGACCACGAAATCGACGCTGCTTTCCCCCAGTTGCCAGAGGGCCACCTGGGGGGGCGGATCCTTGAGCACCCGGGGATCGGCTTCGATGATCGACAGAATTACGGACCTTGCCTTGTCGATATCATCCCCGTATCCGATTCCGAAGACCATATCCACCCGGCGGGTCCCCCGGGTAGACCAGTTGATGATGTTGTCGGCCGTCAGTTTGCTGTTGGGCACGATGACGATCTTGTTGTCCGGGGTTTTCATGGTGGTGGTGAAAATCTGGATCTCTTCCACCGTGCCGGCCGTGCCGCCGGCCTCGATGTAGTCGCCCACCTTGAAAGGGCGAAAGAGGATCATGAGAAATCCGGCGGCGAAGTTGGACAAGGATCCCTGCAAGGCCAGACCGATGGCCAGGCCGGCGGCGCCGAGCAGGGCCACGAAGGAGGTGGTCTGGATCCCGAGCTGGTTCAAGGCGGCCAAAACGGCGAAGGCCAGCAAGGCGATATAGCTCAGATTGCCCGTGAATTTGACGATGGTGGGATCCAGGCCACCCTTTTCCATCAAACGCTCGATGATGCGCCTGACGAATTTGGCGGCCCAGCGGCCGATGATGAGTACAATGACGGCATATAGGATCTGAAGACCGTATTGAAATATGAGTTGCTGGGCGCTGGTCAGCCATTCGGCCATTGATCTTCTCCTTTAAGCAGGTTCATGAGATCGATTATCAATCTGATTCTGTGTAAGAAATGATCGGCGAAAAGTCAAAAGGATTCACATCCTGCAATTGCCTGCCAACCGGGCAGGTTCAAGAGGCCTTGGACACCATGCCGGTGGCAACCGTCATGGGGAAGCTATCGGCGGCCTTGAATCAAAAGGGGGCTGCGGTGCTGCAGGCGCCGCCCGGGGCCGGCAAGACCACCCTTGTTCCCCTGGGGCTGGCCGATGCCGCCTGGCTCGCCCGGCGGCGCATCCTGATGCTGGAGCCGAGGCGTCTGGCGGCACGTATGGCCGCGCGGCGCATGGCGGATCTGCTCGGCGAGCCTGTCGGCAGGACGGTGGGCTATGCGGTGCGTCTGGAACGGCGGGTCGGCGCCTCGACCCGCATCGAAGTGGTCACGGAAGGGGTGCTCACCGGCAGGCTTCAGCAGGATCCGGGCCTGGAAGATGTGGGGTTGGTCATCTTCGACGAGTTCCACGAACGCCACCTCGAATCGGATCTGGGACTGGCCCTGTGCCGCGAGATTCAGCAGGTACTGAACCCGGATCTGCGCCTGCTGGTGATGAGCGCCACCCTGGCCGCCGAACCGGTGGCCGCCCTGCTGGGCAATGTCCCGGTGATCCGGGCCGCAGGGCGCCGTTTCAGCGTGGAAACGTGCTATCGGCCGACGGACCGTCGCCTCCCCCTCGAAGAGTCGGTGGGCCGGGCCGTGGCCCGCGCGGCGCTGGAGGAAGAGGGGAGTATCCTCGTGTTTTTACCCGGGGCCGCCGAGATCCGGCGCACCGCGGCCTGGCTCGATCGCTTCGGGCTGGGGTCTGAGTGGATCGTGGCGCCTCTTTGCGGAATTCTCAACCCCCACGCCCAGGATCTGGCCGTTTCCCCCGCCGCCGGCCGGCCGGCGCAAGATCGTGCTGGCCACGGCCATCGCCGAAACCAGCCTGACCATCGAGGGGATCCGGGTGGTGATCGACAGCGGACTGGAACGGCGGCCGCGCTTCGATCCCTCCAGCGGCATGACCCGCCTGGTCACCCTCCCGGTGTCCCGCGATACCGCCGACCAGCGGCGGGGCCGGGCCGGCCGTACGGCCCCGGGCGTTTGCCATCGCCTCTGGTCCGCCCACGAAAATGGGGGGCTTGTTGAAAGCAGAAGGGCCGAGATCCTGGAGACCGATCTGGCCGCACTGGCACTCGAGCTGGCCTGCTGGGGCACAACCGACCCGCGGAGCCTGGCCTGGCTCGATGCGCCCCCCGAGGCGCCCTTCGAAGCCGCGCGCCGTCTGCTGGACCGTCTCGGAGCCCTGGACGCCGGCGGCCGGATCACCGCCCACGGCCGGGCCATGGCCCGGCTCGGGGTGCATCCGCGCCTGGCCCACATGCTTCTTTGCGCCCGGGAACAGGGAGAAGGGTGGGCCGCCTGCCTTTTGGCCGCGGTCTTGAGCGAGCCTGATCCGCTGCGGTCCATGCCGGGGCCGGCGAACATCGACATCCATGATCGGATCGAAATGGCCGCCGCCGGTCAAGACATGGCCGGCGGGCGTTTGCAGCGGCTGGCGCGTTTTTTTGCACGGCGCCTCAAGGTCCCGGCAAAGGCGAGCAGCGATTTTTCAGCCGGCGCCCTGCTCGCCCGGGCCTATCCGGACCGCATCGCAAAATTGCGCGACGGCTCTCGGGGCCGGTTTGTGCTGGCCAACGGCCGCGAGGCAGTCTGCGACGGCCGGGATCATCTGGCCGGAAGCCCTTACCTGGTCATTGCCGAAATGGATGGTGAACGGCCCCGGGGGCGGATCTTCATGGCGGCCGGTTATGACCGCGAGAGTCTAGAAAATCAGTTCGGCGATCAGTGTGAGATGATAGAGACGGTAGCCTGGGATCAGGCCCGGCAGATGGTGGCGGCGCACCGCGAGATCCGCTTCGGAGCCTTGATCCTGCATCGGGAGCCTGCGGCCAGGCCGGATCCGCAGCAGGTGGCGGCCGCCTTGTGCGAGGGGATCCGGCGTTTGGGGATCAAACGTCTGCCCTGGACCGGAGCGCTAAGAGGATGGCGACAGCGGGTGGCGTTTGTGCACCGCGCTTTGCCGCAAGACGGGTGGCCGGACCTGAGCGACGAGACCCTGGCCGCCAATCTGGAGAGTTGGCTTGAGCCTTATCTGGCAGGGGTCCGATCCGTTGGACAGATCGATCTGGATGCGGCCCTCAAAGGCTGCCTGGACAGGCACCGGCAGCACCTGCTCGACAGGCTCGCACCGACCCACCTGGTCGTTCCCAGTGGGGCGCGCCTGCCCCTGGATTACAGCGGCCCAGTGCCGGTCCTGGCCGCCCGGGTCCAGCAGATGTTCGGCTGCCATGAAACGCCCGCCGTGGCCGACGGCCGGCAGCCCGTGCTCATACACCTGCTTTCACCGGCCGGCCGGCCCGTTCAGATCACCCAGGATCTGGCCGGATTTTGGAGCACCAGCTATCCCGAGGTGCGCAAGGCCCTGCGCGGCCGCTACCCCAAACATCCCTGGCCCGAAGATCCGCTGGCGGCCCGGCCGACCGATCGGGCAAAAAGGCGGGGTGCTGCCGCATCTCAAATTTGAGAATTGAAATTTCAAATGGCGCCAGCCGTTAGTGCTACTTGCCGCCGAACCGCGAGCGCCACCCGGTCACCGGAGAGGCAAAGGGCCTGAGGATCTTGCTCACGTCCCGGGCTTGCTCGGTGATGTAAAAGGCATCGGGATCCTCTTCCTTGACGATGGGCAGGATCCAGCGCAGGTCGCGCCGGCGGCAAGCCACATAGAGATGGGGAAGTTCCCCGTGCATCCCTTCACCCTTGAAGACTGTGACCGGTTGCCCCAGGCTGCGCAGCCTGGCCGCGATCTGAATCCCCTTGGGACGGGACATCACCCGCAGGATAATCGCACCGAAGCCGAGCCGTTTTTCCACTTCGATGCCCACCACGTTGCCCGTGGCGAATCCCAGGGCATAAAAGAGCACCAGGATCGGGGTTTGAGCGACGCGGTTGACCACGGCGCTCACGATGCTGATCCAGATGAACACCTCCATGAAGCCCAGGACGAAGGCCACCAGGGTCTTGCCCTGAACAATGGAGATGGTGCGGATGGTCCCCAGCGAGACATCCACCACACGGGATACGAAGATCAGCAGTCCGAGCATCAGAGTCGACGGGTCCATTTTCAACCGCCCCCTTCATATTTTTGGCAAGGTTGAGTCTCCGTTGGCGGTGCAAGCTTCTATCACAGTCGTGGAGGGCGTGATAGCTCTTTCGCTATTATCACCCCGGCTTGCCGGAGTCGGGTTCGATATCGATAATCGGGACGCGATTCGGCGTTGCGTTCTTCGATGCGGAAAAGTTCGGCCTCATCGTCCAGGGCTTCGTTTCCGGGCCCTTGACGCTGCGCGCTGCGCCGGATCCCGGGAGCGGTCGTTTTGGCGAAGACGGCGGTTGGCCCTTGAAAGGACCATCAAGGACGCTTAATATCTGGGCACAATTTCTCGCAGGATGCAGCGGGAGGCGATGATGGAGTTAATCTGTAACTGAAAAGGTGATTTTTGGACAGTCAAGGCAAGCCGTCCGAGAAAAACGGCACGATCAAGATCCGGGAGATGGATATCGACGACCTGGCCCCGGTGTTTCATCTGGGCGAGTCGCTCTTCAAGGCCGAAGAGACGCCCAACCTTTATAGGACTTGGGAATCGTACGAGGTGGTGGGGCTTTTCCAGAGCAGCGGCGACTTTTGTTTGGTCGCCGAGAGCGGGGGCCATATCGCGGGCTTTGCCCTGGGCGATCTGATCGCCAAGACCCATTCGGCCTGGAAATACGGTTACCTCATCTGGCTGGGGGTGGCCCCTGAATACCAAAAGCAGGGCGTGGCCGAAAAACTGTTCCGGCGCTTCAAGGAACTGGCTCTGGAAAACGGGGCGCGCATGCTCATGGCCGACACCCAGGCCGGCTATAGACCCGCCCTGAGTTTTTTCCGCAAGATGGGTTTCGGTCATCCGCAGCAGCACACCTATCTGACCATGAACCTGGTCGCCGAACGGCAGCGGCGCCAGAAAAAGAAAAACGGCGGCAAATGACGCGTCATGGGTGATTCGATCCAGACCGAGCGGCTGCATCGCTTCCTCTACCGCCTGATCGATATTTACAGCCCCTCGGGCAAGGAGCGCGAGGTGCTCGAATTCGTGCGCGCGGATCTGCGCCGGCGAGGGCTACCGGTCACGGTCCAGGCCGTCGACGAATACCGCTACAACCTGCTCGTCCTGCCCCCGGACGCCGAAGTCCAGTTGGCCCTGGTCGGCCATCTGGACACGGTCACGGCCTACGACCTGGAGCGCTTCGGCGTCAGCCAGCAAGGAGACCGGATCCAGGGCCTGGGAGCCGCGGATATGAAGGGCGGCTGCGCCGCCATGGTGGAAGCCTTTCTGGGGCTGTGGGAAAAGGGGGCCGGAGCCCGGGCCCCGGTGGCCCTCTGCCTCGTGGTGGGAGAGGAAGAAACCGGGGACGGAGCCGAACGGCTGGTCAAGAGTTTCCATTTTCCCTGGGCCGTGGTGGGCGAACCCACCGATCTGGTGCCCTGCCTGGAGTGCTACGGGTACGTCGAGGTTCAGCTGACCAGCCGCGGTCCGCGGCGCCACGCCTCGCTGGCCGGCCGCGATCCCGGGGCGGTGGAGGTGCTTTTGCAGCGCATGCTGGCACTGACCCAACACATGGCCGCGGTTCACCCCGAAGTGACCTACAACATTCGCGATCTTTTCAGCACCCGGGCCGGGTTCGCCGTGGCGGAGCAATGCGAGGCCTGGTTCGATCTGCACCTGCCGCCGGCGGCGCCGGTGGGGGAACTGCTGGCCGAACTCGAAGCGGTCTGCGCCGACTGCACCGGCACCGGAGCAGAGACGGTTGAGGTGCGTTTTCGCACGGCAACCATTGACGCCGGCTACAGTCTGCCGGCCAAGGGCCCGCTGGTGGAGTCTTTGCAATCGGTCTATGCCCGGCAGGGGCTGGCCTGGCACCCCGGGGCCTTCATCAGCCACTCGGATGCCAATCGGCTCTGGGGCGCAGGTATGCGTCCCATCGTGCTGGGCCCCGGTCAACTCGAGGCGGCCCACACGGCCGACGAGGCCGTTTCTTTCGATCAGGTTTGTCAAGCGGCGCGCATTTACCAGGATCTGATCGGCCGCGTGGCCGGCGGGACCGATATCTTTTTGCCGGTTAATCGATAGAAGTTCAGGCAAGCGGATGAATCATCTCAGTCGCAAAGGACGGGTCCTGCGGGCCATCGATCACCAGCCGCTGGACCGGGTGCCCAAGGGGGAACTGTGCATCGACGATCGGGTCGTTGGCGCATGGCTTGGTATCGATGTTACAGAACATCACCACCGCCGGCAGTTTGCCGAGGACCTGGGGATGGACCTGATCTGCCTTGCGGCCCAATACCCGGAACCGTGCCGGTTCGACCGGTTGCCCGATGCGGACCAGGTCGGTTTTGCCGATATCGATCGCTGGAGCCGGGAGACCGATTTTTTCGTCTTTGTCCTCGTCGATGGCGCCTTTGGCTGGGGGGTGCGATGCTGGGGGTTTGAGCAGTTCGTGCTCAAGGTGGCCAAGAAGGATCCGGCCATCGCCACGCTCAACCGGCAGGTCGAGGCCCTCAACACCACTCTCGCGCAGAGGGTGGCCGCCCGCGGAGCGGCCGGGGTGGTGCTGGCCGACGACATCGCCTACAATAACGGACTGATCATTTCGCCGCAGATGCTGCGCCGCGATTTTTTCCCTGCCATCGCGCGGCAGGTGCAGCGCTTCCACGCCTTCGGCTTGCGTGCCTTTTTCCATTCGGACGGCAACCTCAACCAGGCCCTTGGGGATGTCGTGGCCGCCGGGTTCGACGGGCTCCAATGCATCGAGGAGGCCGCCGGTATGGACTTGGCGCGGGTCAGGCAGGATCACGGGCCCCGGCTCTGCCTATGGGGCAACCTCGATCCGGTCTTTGTGACTGAAAATCTGGAGCCGGGTGCAGTCGAGGCCAAGGTGAAAGAGGTGGTTGCGGCCGCCGGAGATGGTTGCGGTTTCATCTTCGGCACGAGCAGCGGTCTTTTCCGGTCGGTCCGCCCCGATCTTGTCGCGCGTGCCTACCGGGCCGCGGAAACACCCGCCGTCCGAGGGCAGACGCCCCTTTGCGGGCCGCCGTATTGACGGTTCTGGGGTTCAGGCAAGCATTCCGGTGCGGCCGCAATCCGGCCCCCAGACAACGCCACGCCCCTGCCGTTTTCCTGTAATCAAATCAGTCTGTAAAAACTCAGATCGGCCTCATCCGGCCCGGGGCAGATCCGCCGGGGCCGGCAGCCTGTCCAGGGTCGCGGCCAGGCCACAGCGTTGCAGGGCGATGCCCAAGGCCTGGTTGATCGGCATCAGGCGCCCACCCGGGTCGAGACCGAAGATCCGGGCCTGGTGCGCCGTGAGGGAGGGGCTCAGCCAACCCTCGGCCAGCAGAGCGGCGGCACGGTTCACCGCTTCGGGCAGATCTTCCCTGATCGTCCGGCAGACCGACAGCTCCAACTGCCCCAACCGGCTGCGCCTTGCGGCGAATCCGAAGAGCCGGCAGACAGAGGGACGATAGGCATAAAGAAGGCAGTGCCCTCCCTGTTCGGACACCGCCGCGATGGAGTACCCGACGCAGGTATCGGGGGCCGCGGCCAGTCTTTCGAGCCACCGGCCGGCCAGGTCGGCCCGGACCAGGGCCGCGGCGGCCGGGAGCATCTCCACTACCGTGGCCTGTACCGGAGCCCCCGGACAACATTGGCCGCAGCCGTTGCGGCAGCGCAGACCGCTGGCGAGTTGAAAGGTGGCCACCTGGCGGTCGATCTCTCCATAGAGGGTCTGAATCTCGTCGATCAGTGCGGTAATCATCGTGAACCTTGAATCGGTTGTCGGTATCGGTCCTGCCATTGGCAGCCGGCTTGGTTTATCAAAAGCCGTGCCATTCTATTCAACCTGTAGAATTTAAAGGATTAACGGTTTTTGCGGCACCATGCCCGGCCGTCTGCGAATTTATCCGCGGAATCGGCGGTTCCGCCTTGAAAGATGGGCGGAGCCGTCCCGGTAAAGGCTGATATTCTGATATCTCAGGTGTTTATGTGGGATTCGGTCGGGGCAGGGGAGGAGGGGACTGTTACTCTTGGGATTGGAAGTGCGACTTCCGGACGCTTTTCGATGCCGGCCGCTGGGCCTCCAGGCGGGTAATATGGGTCTTTTCCTCGTCCACTATCTGTTGAAGCTGGGCGCGCGTTTCAGGCTCGGGGATAAACGATGCGAGCAAATCGTAAAAGAGAATCGTGTCCTTTTCGAATTCCACCATCACGTCGATGAGGTCTCCGAGCCCGGTCAGGGAAGCGAAGTCGACCTGTTTGAGGGAAAAACTTTGGGCCCCGATCATCCCGGCGATCATTTCCCGGTTGGCGGCCTGCAGAAGCGGACTCGGAGAAGGGCCGGTCACCTTGTGGCGCAGCGCCTCGAACCAGGCGCAGTGCTCTTCTTCTTCGGCCAGCATCCATTCGAGGAGGACCCGCATTTCGGGATGGTCGACCTGGCAAATGGCCTGGCGGTAGACCGCGACGGCGTTTTTTTCGAATCGGATGGCGATATCGATGATTTCACTGAGACTGAACATCTAAAATCCTCCTGCCGCCTCAGGCCGGGGCGTCGAAGCGGCAGGACAACACTACCTCGCCGTCTTCGAAGCGGGTTTGGACTTTGTACGGCAGATTCTTGAAAAGCTCGATCATGCGCCGGTTTTCCGGCATGGTATAGGCGGTCATCCCGTCGATGCCGTTTTCCCGCGCCGCCTGGGCCAGCTTGGCCAGCATGCGTTTGCCCAGACCCTTGCCCTGCCAGGGACGGCTTACCGAAAAGGCGATCTCGGCGATGTTGCTCCCCGGGCCGCAGAGGTATTCCCCCAGACCGACCACCTGGCCGAAACCGAACTCGCCCACCAGCACGAGCATGGTCAGGTTGTGCACGTAGTCGATCTGGGCCTTGCCCTCGATTTCCTCGCGGGAAAAATGGGATCGGGCATGCATGAAGCGCGAGTAGATGTCCGCGTTGTCCAGCCCGTAGTAATGCTCCTGGATGCGGCGCAGGTCTACAGGCTTGGCCGGCCGCAGCGTCACCGGAACGCCCTCGATCTCCAGGGAATCTTCCAGGTGCAAGGGGTAGATGCCGGTGATCGATTCGCTCAGTTTGCGCTCCCGGCCCAGAAATCCTTTTTCCTTGGCCGCCTTGAAAAGGGCTTCGCGGAAATCCGGGTGGGCGATGCTGATCATGGCCATGGCCCGCTCCTGGATACTCTTGCCGTGGAGGTTGACCGCACCGTACTCGCTGACCACATAGTGAACGTCGGTGCGCGGCACGACGACGGCCGTGTCGTGGAGCAGCGGCACGATGCGGCTCTGGGTGCCGTCGGATGAGGCGGCGGTGACCATCAGGATCGACTTGCCCTCCCGGGCCTGGGCCGCGCCGCGCACGAAATCGAGCATTCCGTTGACGCCCGCATAGCGGCTGTGGGCCAGGGCATCGCTGGCCACCTGGCCGGTCAGGTCCATCACCATGGCAACGTTCATCGACACCATGCGCGGGTGGGCCGCAATCACCTGCTGGGCGTTGACATAGTCCGAAGGGTGAAACTCCACCGCCGGATTGTCGTCGAGAAATTCATAAAAAGTATCTGAACCGATGGCGCTGCTGGCCACCAGTTTGCCCTCGTTGATGCCCTTGCAGCGGTTGTTGATCACGCCCCGGGCCACCAGGTGCATCACCGCGTCGGTCAGATATTGGCTGTGTACCCCCAGGTCGTTTTTGGCTGCCAAGGCATCGAGAACGGCATGATGAATTTCTCCCGGACCGGTCTGGATGGTGGCCCCGTCATCCACCAGGCGCGCGACGTGCTGCGCGATGGTGCGCGCTGCGGTGCTGATCGGCGGGGCGGCCAGCGTCATCAGGGGTTCGTCGTGCTCCACGACAAGATCCACGTCGTTGACGTGGATGAAGCTGTTGCCCAGAACCCGGGGCATCCGGGTGTTGACCTGGGCAATCACCAGGCCCGCGCTCAGGGCGGCGGCGCGGGTGATGTCCACCGATACGCCCAGGCTCATCCAGCCGAAATCGTCCGGCGGGCCGACCTGGATCAGGGCCACCTGGATCTGCAGCCTGCCGGCGGCAAAGAGGCGAGGGATGTCGGCCAGGTTGAGCGGGGTGATATGGCGCATGGCCTGGGCGATGCGTTTGGGAATTGCCGATCCGCTGTAAAAGGAACGGATATTCAGGCTGCGGTCGTCCGTTTCGTCGGCGATCTGGGCCAGGGAGGTCCGCTCCAGGGAGAGCAGGCGTACGACTTCGATGTCCGAGAGCCCCCTGGCTTTTTGGGACAGGGCCTGGACCAGGTGCTGGGGTTCGCCGCAGCAAGCGCCGATAAAGACCCGCTGGCCCGGACGGATGCGGGCGATGGCGCCGGTGGCGGTGTCAATCTTGCGGCGGTAGGCGTCGGCCCATAATGAAGCGTCGGATCCCACGGATCGCCTCAGGTCAGCCGCACTTGGAAAAACCGCAGAAGTGGCAGGTCATGCATCCTTCCTCGAAACTGATGGTCTGGCCGCAATCCGGACAGGTTTCCCCCATGAGGGATGGTGTACCGTTGGGCCTGCGGATGCGCCGGTCGGTAAGATATCGCTTTTCCAGTACCCGGGCAATGGCGTCCGGGATCGAGAGCACCAGCCCCCCCTCCTGGAAGATGGGATGCTCGCCGCCGATTCCCTTGAGCTGATCCACTACCTTGTCCACCGTTACCCCCGAGCGCAGCGCCAGAGACACCAGCCGGCCGATGGCTTCGGTCTTGGCCGTGGTGCTGCGGCCGGACTTGCCGATGGTGGCGAAGACCTCGAAGGGACGGCCGTTGCTTTCGGTCACCGTGACATAGAGCTGGCCCAGGCCGGTGGCCATCTTGGTGGTAAAGCCTTCCAGGGTCTCGGGACGGCTTTTGACCAGGGCAAAAAATCCGGAGCTTTGTCGGGCCACCGGGGCCAGGGAAAGCACCTGGTTTTGTTTGCTGCCGTCGCGGTAAATGGTCACCCCTTTGCAGCCCAGGGAAAAGGCGAGATCGTAGACCTGACGTACCGTGTCCGCCGTGGCTTCCCGGGGCAGGTTGACAGTCTTGGAGACGGCGTTGTCGGTGTGTTTTTGGAAGGCGGCCTGCATGCGTACGTGCCATTCGGGCGGGATGTCGTGGGCCGTGACAAAGACCCGGCGCACCGTCTCGGGAATTTCAGCCAAATCGGCGATACTCCCGGCCCGGGCCACCTGCTGCATCAGCTCCGGGCTGTAGAATCCGAATTTGCGGGCTTCGGCTTCGAAATGCGGATTGACTTCCAGCAGCCGGTCGTCGTCCATCACCCGGCGCACGAAGCTCAACGCAAAAAGGGGTTCGATCCCACTGGAGCAGTTGGCGATGATGCTCAAGGTGCCGGTGGGAGCGATGGTGGTGGTGGCGGCGTTGCGAAAGGCGCATTCAGGCCGGTCCTTGAAGATGCTGCGGTCGTAGTTGGGAAAGACGCCGCGTTGGGCGGCCAGTTCGCGTGAGGCCTCCCGGGATGTTTCCTGGATGAAATGCATTACGGTCTCGGCGCAGTCAAGCGCTTCCTTGCTGTGATAGGGGATTTTGAGCATGAAGAGCAGGTCGGCAAAACCCATGACCCCCAGGCCGATCTTGCGATTGCCCTTGACCGTGCGTTCGATTTCGGCCAGCGGGTAGCGTGACATGTCGATGGTATCGTCGAGAAAACGGACCGCCAGGCGGGTGGTCTCCCCCAGGGCTGGATAATCGATGGCCGGCCCCTGATCGGTGTTGATAACGAAGCGGGTCAGGTTGATCGACCCGAGATTGCAGGCTTCCATGGGCAGCAGGGGCTGCTCACCGCAGGGGTTGGTGCTTTCGATAACGCCGAGTTCGGGAGTCGGGTTGTCACGGTTGATGCGGTCGATGAAAACGACCCCCGGATCGCCGTTTTCCCAGGCCTGGTTCACCAGAGCCGCATAGACTTCCGCAGCCCGAAGCTCTCCTTTGGGCTGCCCGTCGCGCGGATCGATCAGATCGTAAGGGGTGTCGTTTTGCACGGCGGCCATGAAAGCGTCGCTTACCGCCACGGAGATGTTGAAATTGTTCAAGGACCCGTTGTCGCGCTTGCAGTGGATGAACTCCATGATATCCGGGTGATCGACGCTCAGGATGGCCATGTTGGCCCCCCGCCGGGTTCCGCCCTGCTTGACCTGTTCGGTGGCCGTGTTGAAGATTTTCATGAACGAAACCGGCCCCGAGGCGATCCCGCCGGTGGTGCCGACCTTGCTGTTTTTCGGCCGCAGGCGCGAAAAGGAAAAGCCGGTTCCGCCGCCGGTCTTGTGAATGATGGCCGCATGTCTGAGGGTTTCAAAGATCCCATCGAGGCTGTCTTCAACCGGTAGGACGAAGCAGGCCGCCAACTGGCCCAAGCGGCGGCCGGCGTTCATCAGGGTTGGCGAGTTGGGCAGAAACTTCAGTTCGGTCATCAGCGCGTAAAACCGCTCTTCCATCCGGTGTGCAGCCGCCTCTCCACCGAAAGGGATTTCGGCCTGGGCGATATGCCGTGCCACCCTGCGGAACATGTCAGCCGGAGTTTCCAGGGGCTGGTTCTCGTCGTCTTTACGCAGGTAGCGGCGGATCAGCACCGCCTTGGCGTTTGCCGACAATTCCATCTCCTGTTCCGCAGAATGCGGCTTTTCAGAAGGATGCGGCAATTTTCGGGGATGATCGGAAGGTTGACGGGATTCAACGGGTTGATCAGTTGCGTGTTCAGACATGGCGGTACTCCCATCACCGGGGCGGGCAGCAGTGTTGCACAACGGGATCAAACGGATCCGGTCCAAAACGGATAAACCAGTACGCCACACTACATCTAGTATGTCAATTGAAATTTACCCCCATACACTGGGTTTTTGTTTGCCCTGATCCGGTCCTCGGCACACCCTTAGGGTACATTTAAATATGGATTGACACCACCTTGGCCTTTCGTTTATCGTACTTTTCTTTTAAGGTGTTCCTGGGGCGGCTTTCAAACTTGATGCCTTATTTAACGGATGCCCGGAGAACCCCAAGGGCCGAAGAGGGAAAATACCATACCCGGGAGGTGTTCAATTGGAAGTTCAGATTCCGGAAAAACTGTTTTTCGATATGATCGATCTTCTTGTGGAGCCCCAATCCTTGCGCCCCGACGAGGGAATCTGCGTCTTAAGCCTCGAAGCCCGCAACCGGGTCCTGGATCGACTGTTGGCGCTGCGCCACCGTTTTTTGTTCAATTCTTCCGCCCGAACCCCGGCCGGCGCGTTCAAGCCCTGACCCGAACTGCCCCCGGGCCGGTGAAAGCCTGCCCGTTCCAGAATTTCGCCAGACCCCGACTCGGGCGCCGCCGGTGCCCTTTGCCACGAATGAGACGATTGAGTTCCTGACCCTTTTGCATGGGCCTGGCGCACGCCCTGTTCGGGCGCGGTTTGGTTGCGGAAAGCCTTATCCGCGGGCGGTTAGTTCCACTTAAAGTTTCTTGCCAATCAATCCAGACCATTGTACCTTGACACTGGCTGAGTGGCACAACTATCGGTCTTCATCACCAAGCCACCGCGGCACGGATCGTTTGCCCGTGCCGCGGTGGTATGAACCTTGATTTCAGGAGGATACTTGGAATGAACAAACGAGGGTGGATACTTCGGTGTTGCGGGGTGACGGTTTTGTTGCTGATCACCGGTTGCGCCGGGCAGCTTCAAATGGTCCAGGGTGATTTACGGTTGCAGAATCAGCAGTATCCCGAAGCGATTGCGCTTTTTCAGGAGGCCTTGAGCGCCAATCCGGGCGACTGTGTTGCCAGGGCCAAGCTCGGTTTTGCGCTTTACAAGACCGGGCAGATCGATCCGGCCATCGCCGAGTTCGAGAAGGCTCTTGCCTCAAATCCTGGGGAACCGCTGGCGACCCTGTATCTGGGCATGGCCTATGCCGCCAAGGACCAGGTCGGCAGGGCCATCGAGGTCTGGCAGGGCTACACCAATCCGGGCAAGCCCTTGGTGCAGGCTGAAATCCGGCGCCAGTTGACCCTGGTCCAGATCGCCCACGGCCACAAGATGGCCCAAGCAGCTTTGGCTCAGGAAGCGGCCCTCGGAACGCTCCCCGCAGCGCCGAATACCGTGGCGGTTTGCTATTTCGACGACCTGACCCCGGACAGGCGTTTGGCGGCTTTTCAAAAAGGCCTGGCCGCCATGGTGACTGCGGACCTGGGCAAGGTGAAATATTTCAAGGTGATCGAACGCTTGCGCCTCCAGGCGCTTTTGTCTGAAATGCGGCTGGGACAGACCGGGATCATAGATGCCAAGAGTGCGCCGCGGGTGGGCCGATTGTTGGGTGCGGAAAAACTGATGGTCGGCTCCTTGGCCGGCGGCAGCATCCAGACGGCCATGAGCCTGACATCAACGGCCCGGGCCGCGGTGGTCGGCTCAACCCAGATGTCGGTGCCTACCGAAGCGTTTTATGCGCTTCCCGCCGGTTTGATCAAGGCGATGGCTGACATCGCCGGGATCGTGTTGAGTCCTGCGGAAGTCGCTGCCATCGGCGTTGCCCATACCAAAAACTTCAAGGCGTTCACCTACTACGGCCAGGCCCTGGAAGCCCTTGATGCAGGCCGCTACGAAAGCGCCCGCAACCTCTTCTTCCAGGCGCTGGAGGAGGATCCGGAATTCGAGTTGGCCCGCCGGGGGCTCGATGCGACCCCGGGCAACGATGCCCCGGCGCCCGCCGCACTGGCCGCCATGCCCATGACCCAGTTGATCGCCCATTTCGAAGCGGCCATTGGCCAGGCCGAAGCGGCGCAGGCCGCGGCCGATGCGGCGGATGCCGCTGTTAGCGGTGGCGGCGGCGGTGGCTACTAAAGGGACATGAGCGGCGCCATTCATCGAGTGCACGGATATTCTGTGATTCCCTTCACTGCGGAGGAAATGAGGAAATGGTTTACCCTTGTTCCATGATCAAGACTCGCGCCAGATTTTTGGGGACGGTGATGCTCGCCGCCGCGGCGTTCCTGGCAGCCTGTGTGGCGCCGCCCGTCGCTCAAGGGCCGCAGGAAGTGACCTCGGGGCCGGTGATCGACGAGATTCCCAAAACCCTGGCGATCTTGCCCTTTGAAAACAATTCGGTCACCGACGCCGCGCGTTACGAGCCGCTGACCCGGGGGCTGGCGGCTATGCTGATCACCGATCTGCAAAAGAGCGGCACCACGGTCAAGATCATCGAACGCGAAAAGATCCAGGCCCTGCTCAAGGAAGTGGCCCTGGGCCAGAGCGGCAGCGTGGACAAGGAGACCGCCGTGCGGGTGGGAAGGATTCTCGGCGCTCAAACCATCGCTTTCGGCTCTTTTATGGTCTTGATGGATCAGGTGCGCATCGACGTTCGCATCGTCAAGGTCGAGACCAGCGAGATGCTCATGGCCGAATCCATCGCCGGCCGCAGCAACGAGTTTATCGGCCTGCAACAAGATTTGGCGCGGCGCATCGGCCGCAGCCTGCGCATTACCCTCCAGCCGCCGGCGGCCGGTACCGGCAGCGATATCAGTGCGGCACTCTATTTTTCCCAGGGGCTGGACGCCCTGGATCACGGTGACAAGGCCGAGGCGCGCCGGCTTTTCGACCGGGCCGTGGCCCTGGATTCCAACTACCAGAAGCAGGTGGCCAACGTGAAAGGGCTGTGAGGTCATGAAAGGAGCCTTCGCTTTAGGGATGCTGGCGGTTTTTTTGCTTTTTGCGGGAGCCGCCGGGGCCGAGGAAAAGGTCGTCACCACCGAGGGGATGAGCAGCGTGTCGCGCTCCGATGCGATTCGCCAGGCCATGCGGGCGGCCGTGGAGGAAGGGGTCGGGGTATATGTGAAATCGGAAACCGAGGTGAAGAACTTTGCCTTGGTCAAAGACCGGGTTTTTTCCCACACCGAGGGATATGTGCGCGGTTATGACCTGTTGGTGGACCGCAAGGCCGGGGATGTCTTCGAGGTCAAAATCCGGGCCCGGGTGTCGCTGGACAAGATCAAGGACGACTTGATCGCCATGAAGGTGCTCCTTGAAGCCATGGAGCGCCCCAAACTTCTGGTGCTGATCGAGGAGGACTACAAGAACATGGACCACCTCGGCATGGGGATCGCCGCCACCGAGATGAGTTCCCTGCTCAGGGCCAAGGGCTTCGAACTGGTGGACGAGGCCCAGCTGCAAAAGGTGCTGGCCAAGGATCAGGCGCGCCAGGCCCTGGCGGGCAACGACGGGGCCGCCGCGGCCCTTGGCGCCAATTTCGGGGCCCAGTACGTGGTGGTCGGCAAGGCGGTGGCCCAGGATGCGGGCGAGGCGGTGGCCGGCACCGGGCTCCGATCGATCCAGGCCAGTTTACAGCTTCGGGTAATCCAGACCCAGACGGCGGCAGTAATCGGGTCGGTGGTGAAAAATACCGTCGCAGCCCATATCAGCCCCCTGACCGGGGCCACCAACGCCTTCCAGAAAGCCGCCCAGAGGGCCGGCGAGGACTATCTGGTCAACGCCATTACCGATTCGTTCCAGAATTTTCTCAACAACGGCCTCCCGGTCAAGCTCCAGATTACCGGCGTGAAATCTTTTGCCGATTTCAAGGCGGTGAGCCAGCGCATCGAAAGCCTCGAACAGGTGACCAGCAGCACCAAGGAAGGATGGAACAAGGCCGGAGGAATTTTAGCCTTCGATCTGCGCTTCAAGGGAACCAGTGAAGAACTGGCGATGGCCCTTGACGGAATCACCGTCGGCACCCGGCGCATGGATGTCACCGATTTTGCCCCGCAACGGGTCGACTGCCACTTGAACTGATGGAGCGAATCTTGTCTCCAGGTGCTGCCGGGAAAGGTTTTTGCGCTACCGCCGCCGCCGGATTCTGGCTCCTGGTGCTTGCGGTGTTGGGCTGGACCGGTTGTGCGGCGCCTCCGGTTTCCCAAGGCATTATCGCGGGTCATTTCATTCAGGCAGAGGGGTTGGGGTGGCGGGATGGGGCCCTGCAAGAGGTGGCCGCTCGTATAGATGCGGTCATGGGGGCGGCCGGGGAACAGGCGCCGGCCCGCGCCATTACCTTCCAGCATCCTGTCCAGGGTGCACTTTTTCCCCGAGACCTGGCGCCGCCGGATTTTGTCTGGAAAGATGAATCGCCCGGGGTACGCCGATGGCTGGTGCGGTTGCGGGTGCAGGGCAGCGAACGCGAGATCCGAGTGCTTTGCGGCCGGCCCCGCTGGCAGCCGCCTGCCCAATTGTGGGAATGGATCAAGGCCCAGAGCCTCGAAGCTCCGGCCGCTGTGAGCGTTTATGGGGTTGCCGGCGATCTTTCACGGGTCGTTTCCAAGGCTGCGGTGGAGTTCAGAACTTCCACCGATCCGGTCGGCGCACCGGTCTTTTTTCAACAGATTCCCCTGCCGTTCGCCTATGCGCAAAAACATGTGGACCAGTTTCGTTGGCTCAAGGCCGACTTGAGCCGCCCGGAGTCCGCCCGGGTCGTGTTGAGCAATCCACCCACCTGCGCCCTGTGCCACGCCTTCTCAGCCGATGGGCGGACCTTCGGCCTGGATATCGACTACCACGGCGACAAAGGCGGCTACCTGATGGCAGCCACGGCGTCCAGGATGGAACTGAGCGCCCAAGACGTGATCAGTTGGAACGATCTCAAGGTGACCCGGAACCTGCCCAACATGGGCCTTTTTACCAAACTTTCCCCCGACGGCCGCTATGCCTTGGCCAGTGTCGGGGAAAAGCCGTTTATGGCCATTTTGGATCACGTCGATTTTTCCCAGCTCTTTTTCCCCATCAGCGGGCGCCTTGCCTGGTATGACCGGGTCACGCGCAAGATGGCGCTCTTGGCGGGGGCAGACGAGGCCGGCTTTGTCCAGGCCAGCCCGGAGTGGAGCCCGGATGGGGCCAAGGTCTTTTTCGCGCGCGCGCCCCTGGATTTTCGCCTGCATGCCGTAATGGGAGACCGGCGGTTGCTGTCCGTGGCTCCGGGAACCGATATCCAGACCCTGAACACCCAGTACCGGATCCGTTTCGACATCTACCAGGTCCCATTTTCCGGCGGCCGTGGCGGGATTCCCGAACCCTTGGCCGGAGCCAGCGCAAACGGCTACAGCAACTATTTTCCGCGCGTGTCCCCCGACGGCCGCTGGATCGTCTTTACCCAAAGCGCCACCGGCATGGTCGGCCAGCCGGACAGCCGTTTGATGATCGTTGCCTCAGGCGGCGGTCAGGCCCGTTTGATGCGCTGCAATACGGCTTTTTACAATTCCTGGCACAGCTGGTCGCCCAACAGCCGCTGGGTCGTGTTTACCTCCAAGGTGAATACGCCATACACCGAACTTTTTCTGGCGCACGTGGATGCCCAGGGCCGGGACAGCCCGCCGGTTTGGCTTTCCGGACTGAGCGATCCGAAGCGGGCGGCCGTGATTCCCGAATTCGTCAATCCGGGCGGGCAGATTCCCGAGTCGATGACGTTCAAGTTGCCTTAGGATCGACTCTATTCCATTGTTTTTGACTTTGCCGACGGTTGCCACTATAGTGATGCCACTCTTATATATAACCAAAGGGTGGCGTCGACGAAGATCCATCGAGCGGAAGTGAGGAGTCGACTTCATGCCACAACGGTGCGCAATTTGCCTGGTATTGTCGAGTATTTTGCTGGTTAGCGCCCTGATCGTTGAGGCGGGGCAGGTCAGCGAACAGCCGCTGGCCTTCGCCGCCCCGCGTTACGAGCTGGAGGATCTGAGGGCCGAACTCCAGGCCGATGGGCGAGTGATCTATGTCAGCGGCCGGATCCGCAACCGCAGCCATGCGCCGGTCAGAGGGTATGTGATCATCTACTACCGCGACGGTAATGACCAACCGCTTCACGCGATGGAAGCGGAGGTGAATCAGAAGAAGGTTTTCGGCCACGGTGAGGCCGGTTCTTTCGAGGCCACGGCCAACATCGAACAGCTCGCGGGCGTGGCCAGCGTCTCGGTGGAGTTCGTCGATAAGCCGACCCCACTCAGCACCCCGCGACAAAAGAAGTCATCGTCAAAATAGATGCTTGCCCGGAAAGGCGGGTTGCGTTGCCGCTGGATGGCAAGCGGCCTTTTCCCATCATGGATCTGTTCACCCCACGCCTTCTGGCCGCCGTATTGGCGTTGGCGCTTGTTTCGGGCGCAGCGGCACCAGCTCCAGCCGATGAGATGCGACCGGCGGTGTGGGCCGGCGGTTTTTACCCTGCTGATCCCCTCGAACTCAAAGCGCTGCTCGATCACCTGATGGCCCGGGATGCCGGCCCGAAGGCGTCCATTCCCCCCGAGTCGCACTTGCGGGCCCTGGTCATGCCCCATGCCGGGTTCGTTTACAGCGGGCCTGTGGCCGCGCAAGGTGCCCGTCTGCTCCGGGGCCGGCACTACGGCAAGGTGTTGCTCATCGGACCCGACCATCGGGTGGGATTGAACGATGCTGCCGTCAGTACAGCCGATGCCTGGCAGACTCCCCTGGGGACGGTGCCGGTTCATACCGATGCCCGGCGCCTTTGCCGCTCGCCGCTTTTCGCAGCCATGCCAGCCGATGCGGACCGCCGGGAGCACTGCCTCGAAGTGGTGCTCCCTTTTTTGCAGTACGCGCTGCCCGAATTCGCTCTGGTCCCGGTTATCATGGGGCCTTGCGACGTCGACGCCCTGGCCGGGGTCCTGGAGTCGATCCTGGATGCCGGTACGCTGCTGGTGGTCAGCAGCGATCTTTCCCATTACCTGCCGGACCGGGAGGCCCACCGGCATGATCGTGAGACCCTGGAGAGTCTGGTCGATCTGGATGCCACGGCCCTGGTCGCCAGGGACAACTCCGCCTGCGGCCGTTTTCCTCTGGCGGTACTGGTGACTATCGCCAGAAGGCGAAACTGGCACCCGATGATCGTCAACTACGCCACCAGCGCCGATACGGCCGGAGATCCGGCTCGGGTGGTCGGATATGCCGCGGTGGCTTTTTATGGAGATGATGTCATGAATGAACCCATCCGTCCGAACCGGTCGCCCGACGTTCTGAGCGAGGAGCAGGGGCGCCTGCTGATTCAACTGGCCCGCCAAACCATCGCCCGGCACCTCGATCAGCCTTTGGCAGATGAGGATGCCGGCCCACGGGCTGCGGCGGATCCCGCCTTGAAGCGGCCGAGCGGCACTTTCGTAACGCTGAAGATCAACGGCCAGTTGCGTGGATGTATCGGGTCGTTGGAACCGCGCGAAGCCATCTTCAAAAGTGTGCGCAGCAACGCCATCAATGCCGCCTTTCGAGACTGGCGTTTTTCACCCCTGAAGGCCGAGGAGCTGGAAAAAGTCCAGGTCGAAGTCAGCATTCTCACCCCTCCGGCACCGCTGGAATACCGCAATGCCGATGAACTCAAGGTGTTGCTGCGCCCGGGAATCGACGGTCTGATCATCCGCAAGGGCAATCAAGGGGCCACCTTCCTGCCCCAGGTCTGGGAACAGCTGCCGCGGGTGGAGGACTTCTTGTCCCACCTTTGCCGCAAGGCCGGAATGGCGGCCGATGCCTGGCGCCGGGGCGACCTGACCGTGCAGACCTATCAGGTGAAGGCCTTCGAAGAATCGAAGGCCCATTAAACCGGGGATAGCGTTTCTGCCGGGCGGGAGGCCCACAACCACGAAGAGCACCCATCGCCATGTTTGAGGCCAAATCCGTGCGCGCCGTGGAAGCTGTCATCCTTGCGGCCGGAATCGGCGCCACGGTTGTGCAACTGGTGACGACCCGCGAGTTTCTGGCCCAGTTCAGCGGCAACGAGTTCGTTATTGCCCTGAATCTGTTCGGCTGGCTCGGGGCCGGCGGGCTTGGTGCCTGGGCCTCCCGGCTGGCCGGCTGCAGGGCGCGCCCTCAGCAGGATGCGTTTCGCCTGAGCTTTCTGGCCCTGATCATGGCGGTGCTGCCGGTCATCCAGATTCTGGCCATCCGTTTGCTACGCCAGCGGCTTTTCCTGCCTGGCAGCAGTGTCGGATTCTATCAGACCCTGGGTTTTATTCTGCTCACCGGCTCGCCCTACAGCTTTGCCGCCGGGTACCTGGTGCCCCGGGCCCTGGGGGTGCTGCGGGGCATGGAGCCGGCCACGTCAGCGGCCCGGGCCTATATTCTGGACAACGCCGGTGATGTGATCGGCGGCCTTTTTTTTGCCTTCGTGCTGGTCTGGTGGACCTCTCCGCTGACCGCCCTGGTCCTGGCTGGAGTGCCCCTGCTGGCCGCTTCCTTGCGGTTGATGCGGCTGCAGGGAAGCCGTCTGCCGGGGATGCTGATCGCGGGAGGGCTGGTTGGGGGAATTTTCGCCGCGGGGTTGGTTTGGGAGCAAGGCTCCCTGGCGCATCGACAGGGCCGGCTGGTGCACTACGAAGAAACCCGTTTCGGGCGCCTGACCGTCTATCGCGATCAGGACCAGGTGACCCTCTTTCGCGACGGGCGGCCCAGCGCCAGTTCCTACGATCCGGCCGCGGCCGAAGCGGCCGTGCATTATCCCCTGGCCCTTTGCGAGCGGCCCCGGCGGGTGCTGCTGATCGGGGCCCAGGCGGGGATGCTGGCCGAACTGGACAAGTACCACCTGGAAAGCGTCGACTACCTGGAGATCGATCCGCAGGCGGCGCGGGTCCATTTCGCCTTCGGCCTGCTGCGCCCCATCGCACCGCTGAACACCATCTACCAGGACGGGCGGGCCTATCTGGCGGCCGGGGGGCAACCCTACGACGCCATCGTGGTCAGTATGCCGGAGCCGGATACCTTCCAGGTCAACCGTTTCTTCACGGAGCAATTTTTCCAACTGGCCGCCGCACGCCTTGCTCCGGGAGGGGTGTTGGGGTTTTCGGTCCAAGGCTATGCCAACTACCTCAGCGATGCCCAGCGCCTGAAGCTTTCGGTGCTCCGGGCCACCGCCCGGCGCCATTTCACCCATGTCCGGGCCCTGCCCGGCGAGCAGGTCCACTTTCTCTGCCGCCAGGCTTCCATCGCGCTGGATATCCCCGAGCGCCTGGCGGCCAAAGGGATCGATACGCTTTATGTCGGTCCCTATTTTCACGGCGAAATCGACCCCCGGCGGATCGCGTCGCTTGCCGATCGGCTCTGCCCTGAAGCCCCGATCAACAGCGACATGAGGCCGCACCTGGTGCGCATCCTCTTTGACGCCTGGTTCGAAAAGTTCACCACTTCGCCGCTGGGCTTCGCCCTGGCCGTGCTGGCGCTGGCCGCAGCCTGGGCCGTACGCATGAGTGCGGCCGAATACGTCTTGATGTCCACCGGCGCCATGCTCATGGGTGGCATGATCCTGACGATTTTTGCCTTCCAGGTGGTGTTCGGCTATATCTATCACCAGTTGGGGTTCATCGTGACCGTCTTTCTGGCCGGCTTGCTCCCGGGCGCCTGGTGGGCAAACCGCACCCGGGTCGACCCCTGGCGTCTCTTGCTGATCGGGGATCTGGCCCTCATCGGATTGATGGGGGCCTTTGTCTGGCTGCTGGCCCGGGAGCCCGGAGATCTTCCCTTTGCCGTTTTCGCCGCTTTCGGACTCCTGCTCTCATCGGCCTGCGGTCTACAGTTTCCCGCGGCGGTACGGCTGGGGGGGGACCGGCTTTCCAGCGCGGCTTCGGCCTTCGGCGCCGATCTGCTCGGCGCGGCCCTGGGGGCCTTGCTGGTCAGTGTGGTCCTGATCCCCTACTATGGGCTTTTTCATGCCGCCGGCCTGCTCGTGGCCGTCAAGCTGTCCAGCCTGGTGATCACCGGAGGGCGAAGATGGAAGACCTGACCCGCAGGCGTTTCTTGTGCCGCTCCGGCGCGGCCCTGGGCACCCTGGCCATTTCCGGTTTTGCAGGGGCGCCGGCGGCGGTTTGGGCTGCGCAGGACGATATTCGCGGACAGGTCTTTCGCGGCGACGGGCCCAAAGCGCTCTGGCCGTGGTCCCGGGAGGCCATGGATTACCGGCCCCTGGATGCGGGGCGGGTCGTCTGCGGGCTTTGCCCCCACCGTTGTAACCTGGCGCCGGGGGACCGCGGGATCTGCCGCGCGCGGGTCAATTTTGAGGGGCGGCTCTTTTCCCTGAGCTACGGCAACCCGTGTGCGGTGAACCTCGATCCGGTGGAAAAAAAACCACTCTTTCATTTCCTGCCGGCCACCCGGGCCTTTTCCATCGCCGCGGCCGGCTGCAACCTGCGCTGTCTCAACTGCCAGAACTGGGAGATTAGCCAGGTGCGGCCCGAGGACGTGCACCACCGCGAACTTTTTCCCGACCAGGTGGTGGAGGCCGCCTCGGCGGCCGGGGCCACATCCATCGCCTATACCTACAGCGAGCCGATCACCTTTTACGAGTACATGTACGATACGGCCCAGCGGGCCCGGGCCGCCGGGATACGCAACCTGCTGATCTCGGCGGGCTATATCAACCCCGAACCGTTGCGCCGGCTATGCGCCGTCATCGACGGGGCCAACGTCAACCTCAAATCCTTCAGCGACGCCATCTACCGCCGGCTCAACGGCGCCCGGTTGCAGCCCATTCTGAACACCTTCGAAACCCTGCACGCAGCCGGGGTGCATTTCGAGATGACCAACCTGGTGGTGCCCGGCTACGTGGACGACGATGGCATGGTGGGCGATATGTGCCGCTGGATCCTCGACCGCCTGGGGCCGGATCATCCTTTGCACTTTTCCCGCTTTTTTCCCAAGTACAAGCTCGACCGCCTGGCTCCCACCCCGGTAAAGACCTTGAGCCGCTTGCGGCGCATCGCCATGGATATGGGGATCCGCTACGTATACGTGGGCAACGTGCCGGGCCACGAAGGCAACCATACTTACTGCCACCACTGCGGCAGGATGATCATCGAACGGCGCGGCTATTTTCTTACCCGCAACGAGATGGAGGCCGGGTGTTGCCGATTTTGTGGAACACAGATCCCTGGGGTCTGGGCCGCGTGAAGGGGGGCGCTACTGCTCCCCGGGGCCTTCTGTTTCCGGAATCACCTCCAGTGCGCTGCGGATATGTTCGGCAAATATGTCGATAATCGGCAAGCGCGGACCCAGCGATTCGCTTTCCAATACGACTTGAATGCCTTGGGCTTCCAGGGCCGTCTTCCAGGAGTCTTCAGGGCCGGCCAGGTCCTCCTGGAAGTGAACGCCGGCCACCAGCATGAAGGGCACCAGGCGCACCCGGTGAAAACCGGCGTCCACAATCTTGCCGATGATGTTATCCCGGTCGGGCCAGCCCTCTTCGATCATGCCGCCAAAGACCCTCTGGCCGTACATCTGCCCGAGGCGCTGATAGAAGGCCGGATAGGTGGTCCAGGCGCAATGGTCGGTGCCATGGCCCACCAGCACGACGGCTTCGGATTCATCCCGGGTGAGAACAGGTGCCAGGGCCAGGGCGGCGGCATGGTGATCGTGGGGGCTGCACAGCAGGGAGTGGCCCACGCTGACACGGCAGGTCGGGTGTTGGACCTCGCTGACCAGACGATAGAATTCATGGCCGCAGATCATGGTCAGTGATTGCACAACGGCCCAGCGATGACCCTGGGCCGCCAGGCCCGCCAGCACCTCGGCCGGCGACCGGGTAGCGATCCGGTGGGTTTTCAGATGCCGGCGGACGATGCGCGAAGTAAAGGCCCAATGGATTTCATGATCGGCGAAATGCTGCCTCAAGCGGGCATCGACCCGGTCATAGACCGCACGGGCCTGGCTGGTGGTACCGAAGGCGGCCACGATGATAGGGGGCGTCATGGGGTTGGATCTCTCTTCCGTCTGTTTTTCAGCAAGCCGATATCGAGACGATGTTGCATTCCAATCGATATGGGATGCCGGGGCCGGGTTCTGGTTTTCGAGCGTGTCCATCCATCATCGCGCTTCCAGGGACCGGGCCGCCCCGTAGGCGACGGTAAACTGCGGCAAAGGCAGTACCTGGACCTCGCGGAACAGTTCATCTTCAATGGCGGTCACCAGGCCGCGGTTATTGGCCGAGCCGCCATCCAGGTAGAAATCGTCCTCCAGATCCTGGCTTCCGACCAGGTTGGCAATGCGCCGCGCCACCGACTCGTGGAGCCCCTGGATGATCCGTTCTTTGGCGATCCCTTTGGCCATCAGGCCGACAATTTCACTTTCGGCAAAAACCGCGCAGGTACTGTTGATGTTGACAGGGTCTGTCACATCCTGGCTCAGGGTGCCGAAAGCGTCCACCGGTGTGTCCAGGATGCGGGCCGCCACTTCGAAAAAGCGGCCGGTTCCGGCGGCACATTTGTCGTTCATCCTGAAATCGATCAGTTTGCCGGTGTCCGAAAGCCGGATCGCCTTGACGTCCTGGCCGCCGATGTTGATCACCGTGCGGGCCCTGCTCCTGCTGAGCAGAAACACCCCCAGGGCGTTGGCGCTGACTTCATCGATGACCTTATGGGCGCAGCGGACAAGGCCTTTGCCGTATCCGGTGACCGCCACGGCCCGGATCTGCCGCGGTCTGCGCCCCAGGGCCTCGAGTCCTTCGGCCGTGAGCCGGTCGGCGATTTCCGATTGCCCCGGCACCGTGGCTACGGCCTTTTTCCATACGAGTTCCCGATTTTCCACAAATACCAGCTTGATGGCGGTGCTTCCCAAGTCGATGCCGACAGTCAATCCACCTGCTTCCACTTCAGTCACCTCTTTGTATCCTTTATATCTGTCCGAAGGCCTCCAGGCGGGTTAACAGATTCTGACTATCCTCCTGGACGTAATCGGTTTCGATCTTCAAAAAGTTGTATCCCTCCAGCTTCAACCTCTCCTCAAGACAAAAGCCTTCGATATCGAATGGATGGCACCCTTTGATCACGTGGTGGATGACACTGCGGATCGGGTGCTGGCGCAGGGTATTGAGGATGCTGTTGATGCGCCGTTCATTGTCCGCAAAGGTGGGGCAGATGCACCCCTCATGATAACGTTGCGCCAGGGCGCGCAGCATCCCGTGGTACGAAGGATCGTCAAAACAGACCGCTCCGGGAAAGATGCGCTCGCAAGTGCACAGATCGTCCGCAATGATTTGCATGCCGGCCGCCTCGACGAGTTCGAGCAGCTTGAAGTTCGGGAAAATGATGGGCGCGCCGGCCAAAAAGACCGCATTGCCACCGCAGGCATGGGGAGCAGCCCGGATGGCTTCCAGCGCCTTTAAGACGTGTTCGGTCCAGACCTCAATCGGGTCGAGCATGAAACTGTTGGCCACCGCCGTGAACCAGACCGCGGCCAGAGCCCCCTTTCTTCTGGCTTCGATCATGTGTCCCAGGGCCTGCCATGCGTCCATGAAGATGCGAATGGAGTTTGCCAGCGCTTTGCGTTTCAACCGGCGCCCGGTCCGTTCTTCCAGAAAGCGGACCAGACCGTAGACTTCCTCCAACCATCGCTCCTGCGCTTTTTCGCTTTGGCGCAGATGGGGCAGTTCGAGAAAACAGTCCTTTCCGGGTTGTCCATTGGTCAATTGCGGAAATTGCACCACCCAGTCACAGGTCGTGGGGATCACCCGGGGCGTCTCACCGGATTGTCCCCGGTTGTCGTGCAGCTGCATCATCCCGGCGGTAGCTTTCAGCATGGGGCACATGAGCACGGGAAATCCGGAAGCCGACAAGCGTCCCACGGCATGGCAGCCGCTGCCCAAGCGGACCGGATGAACGCCCATGGCATGGAACAGCTCAAAAGGAGCCTGGTTGCAAAGATGCTCCACCAGGGGCCGGCCGATGGCCTGGCGCAGCATGTCCGGGGCCGCCGAGCGCATCAGCAGATCGAGAAAATACGCCCAGACCGGATCATAATCGGCGCGCTGGCCCAGCCGGGATCGGGCCGATTCGAACTCCTGGCGGGTTTCCCGCCGGATCTTCTGCAACAACCTTTGGTAACGCAGTTTTGCGCTAGACGGGGGGCTGTCTTTCACGATTCGGCTTTCTCTTGATAAAACGGCGCGCCACGTAATCGCGTGATGAGCTGAAAAGCGGCCATTTGAATAAACGAACACTCAATACTTCGTCTGCCGGGCAGGACTCCGTGCACGTCATACACAGGAGGCAGTCCTCGCTGAGTACGTCCTGGTGCGTTTTTTGTTCATGCACATCGCGGATATCCATGGGACACATGCGCTGGCAATTGCCGCAGCCGGTGCAGCCGTCGACATTTTTCTCAAAGCGTATCGGGCTGATTTTGCGGACGATATGAATCAATATCAGCAGAGGGCAGAAATAGCAGAAGAACCGCTGCTTGAAAAACATGCCCACCAGCATGCCGCCGGCGATGGCCACCGAAAGGACCGTGAACCCCAGGGTGACCGAATTGGTGAAATCCAGGGCCAGGTGCCGCGTATCGCCGACAAACAGCGGCATGAGCGGCTTGGCCGGGCAGATGCGGCAAAACGGCAGATTGAAATCCGAATGCAGCCCCGCATGGGCGATCAACAACGGCACGATCAGCAGATAGGCCAGCAGCACGTATTTGACCGCTTTGAGCCGGTCCCGGGTCAGCCAACTGAAGCCGGCTTCACGGATGGCCAGCCGTTTGCGCAAAAAGGTGAGCCAATCCTGGACCAGGCCGAAAGGACAGATCCAGCCGCACCAGAATTTGTTCAGCAAAGCGGCCAGCAGGAAAAAAAGTCCCACATACCGCAGCGCTTCCAATCCCATGTCGGTGGCCATGTTGGCCCATGACATCTGCAGGCCCAACCAACTGCTTTGCAGGGCCATCAGATAGCAGCCGCCGCCGCATCCGAAAACAAAGGGGCAGGAAAAGCAGGGCAGGGCATATCCCAGGCCGATGCCGACCCTGCCGCCATAAGTGAGTACCAGAAACATGAGATGCTGGGTGGCAACCCGTAATCGAGACACCATCACCGGTACCAGGGCCTCCTTTTATTGGCCAAGACCAGAACCAGAACCGCCGCTGCGGTGGCGGCGAAAAGCGCCAGTCCGGGTGACAGCCTGGAATGGGCGTAGATGGAGCGGTGCAGCAGCAAGGTAAAGGTGGTGGCGAAGCGGCCGCCGCCGTCGCCGGCTTCTTCGACCAGCACCACCGCCTCCTTGGTGTCATAGGCCCCGGACCGGTCCAGGTCGGGATCATGGGCAGGGGTGTATTCTAGCGCTCCTGCCGGGGTAACGGCAATCTGTTCTACAGGTTTTTGATCTTCAATGATTGTCGCCGATTGCACCGCACGGCCCCCGCCCGTGTAAGTGAAACGGTAGGTCTGGCCTGTTTGCATGTGGTATCTGCGCCGCGACGGTTCCAGCAGGAGGCGGGGGATGTCCCCGGGCAGGGTCGCGGCGGGCTGTTCTAAAGGGCGGATTTCGGACGAGGCCCTGCCGTACAGCGGATGATTGGTTTGCGCCATAAAGCGTTTGCCGCCGCACACTCCATATACATACAGGTCGATCAGGGTGTTCGCCCTGGCGTTGATATCCAGGTAGGCCTCGTCCCCGGTGCATACGACCGGTACCCGGCGGTAGACCGGCATTCCGTGGTAGCCTTTTGCCGGTGAATACCGGCCGGCGGCGGTGTAAACGGCATGCAGGCCGGCGTCCGACCGGCAATCCGGCCAGGACCCGCCGTTTGTGAGGATCTGGTAGCGCTGGGTAACGGAGCCGTCTTTTTCCCGCGTCTGGTCGCCGCAAGCGATCCACAGGTAGGCAGGACACCCATCGGCCGCCGATACTGGGTGGTTTTCAAAGGGGCAGACGGCGGCCAGCAGACACCAGGCGCTGAGAAGATAAAGCGTTCGATTCACTTTTTTTGCATCTTCTTAAAACGTCAGATTCAGACCCGAGACAAACCGGATGCCGTCGTCCGGATACCCGAAGTGGACCTCGTAGCCGTTGTCGAACAGGTTGTCGACGTTCAGGAACCACTCGGCGGCGATCTGTTTGATTGTAAACGGCTGGACAGTCTTGATATCGGCCGTGATGTAATCGTCGAGGCGCTGGGATTCCCGGTTTTCCATCTCGCTGAACTGCTCGCCGCAGTATCGTATCGCGGCTTCCAGGCGGGTGCCGGGTCTTTTGAAAGTATACTGGAAGGTGAGCTTGCCCCGCACCTTGGGGGTATAGGTCAGTTCGTTGCCGGTCTCCTCCACCTGCGAATCCTGTACGATGGCGTTGGCATCGATGCTCAGACCGGTGTCCAGGACATATTTCCAGGTCGCTTCCAGACCGTGGCGCCAGGACCGGTCGCCGTTGGTGGGCTGGAAGATCAGGTCGGAACCGCGCCGGTAGAGGATCGGGTCATGGGTATCGCTGCGGAAAAAGGTGACCTGGAAGAGGTGGGACTTGTTCGGGCGAAATTCCAGGGTGGCGTCGGTGGAATAGATTTTCTCCTTGGCCAGGTCCGGATTGCCCCTGACCTGGTCGATGCTGCCGTGGCTGGGCTGATAGAGCTGGCCGAAACTGGGAATGCTTACCGTGTAGCCCGCGTTGACCTTCAGCGACCAGTCCCGGGCCAAAGCGTATCTCAGGCCGGCGGAAAAGCCCGGATTGAAGCCGAACCCGCTGGTATCGTCGCCCCTGGCGCCGAAGGTCAGCGTGACCGTTTTCCAGTTGCGGTCCGCCTGGACCCCCAATCCGGCGCTGTCCCGGTGATGGCGGCCCGACAGGGTATGGTCCAGCTGGTCGTGCTCCAGGAGGCCGTTGGCCCGCACGGCCCACAGGGCCTGGGCGTCGCTCCAGTTGTATTCCCATTTGAGCCCGTACTTTTCGTCGTCGAGGGTGGAGGTGAAACCGGACTGGCTTTCATCTTCCAGGTGGATCGTATCCGCGTACAGGTTGACGGCGTAATCGCCGCTGTCGCCCAAGATGCCGCTTATCCGGCTGTCGATGGAGCCCTTGTCGTAAGACTGGCGGGCGTCCGGCGTGGGGTTGTCCAGGGGGCCGACCGAACCGTTTTCGGATACGCTATAGCGGGCGTCGAACTCCAGCCGGTGGACTGCGGCGATCTCTTTGTCATAATGCAAGGTCGCGTTGCCGTTGTCCCTGTCGTTGTTGGTCCGTTTGCCGTCCCGGTGATTTGCGGAGGCCGAAACCATGAGCGAGCCCGAATCCAGCTTGGCCCGGTGGCTGGCGCTTGTCTCGGTCAGGCCGTAGGAGCCGCCGGAGGTGCGGACTCGGGTGGTGTGTTTTTTCTCGTCTTTGTCTTTTGCCGTTGAGGTCCGGGTCACGATGCTGATGGCCCCTTGGCTGGCCCCCGGGCCCAGCCATACCGGCACCGGCGGTTTGAACACCGTGATGGAGGCGACCATGTCGATGGGGATGACGGAAAGGTCCACCCCGCCGTACTGGCTGTTGTTCAGGGGCCTGCCGTTGAGCAGTACCCGCACCCCGGTGCTTTTGCCGGAGCCGCGGATGGAAATTCTTGCCCCGATCCCCGGACTTCGTTTCACGTCCACCCCGGGCATGGTGCCCAGGGCTTCCTCCACGCTGAGCATGTTGCGTTGCAGAATCTCGTCACGCCCCAGCACCACGACCTGGTTGGGATTGCTTTGCACGTAATCCTCGATCCGCTCGGCGTTGACCACCATGGTATCCAGAACTAGCGGGGCCTCATCGTTCGCATCGTGATGCTGCCCATATGCCCCGGGAGGGCAAGTCAGCAAAACGGACACGATCGCCCACAGGATAGCAGGCAGGAACGGGTTTGCTCTTCGATAAAAGCATCCGTTTTCCTGCCTCGAATTCATGGTTGGGGCTTTTGCGTTTTTCATTTGGCGGTTTCTTTCCTTAGCGCGGCGCATTTTCATCGGGCACGTAAACCATGGAGCCGTCTTCCAGACGGTAGGCCACTCCCAGACGGCTGCCCCGACCCTTGGCCGTATCCTGAGTCACTCTGGTGGCCTTGATCTGGGTCCCCTTTTTGACGATGATTTCCATCTCTCCGGAGCTGTGTTGCTTCATGATGGTCATTTGCGACGTTCTATCAAAGAGGTCCTGAAGATGGTAGGCGCTGAAAAGGGTCATGAGCAGCCCGACGATGAACACCAGGCCGATATCAAACAGGTTGGCCACCCCGGTCATGGGATCATCGTCTGCGAACGCCTGATCGCCGAAGGCCCGGCCTGCCTTCCTAATTCGTCGTTGTTGCAGATACTTCATCGCAGGCCTTCTCTTTCGCGTTCATGGCCAATTCGGTGGCCAGCTCCATGTTTTTGATGTCCTCTTCGATCCAGCGGCGGCGAATCGTGTAAAAGAAAAACGCCGATGTGCCGACAGCCAAACCGACCACCGTGGTGGTAAAGGCGATGACCAGGTCGGTGGTCAATTTGGTCATGTCGCCCTGTCCCAGGGCCGCAAGCCCGGTGCCCATGGGAATCAGCGTGCCGATCAGGCCCAGGGAAGGCGCCGCCCGTACTAGTATCCGCAGCCGATCCATGGATTTCCAAAGCTTCAGGGTCGTGTCCTGAAACAGATTTTCTACGGCGATCTCGTCGCCGGCGGCGTTTTCTCTGGTTGAGCGCAATGCCTGGATATAGCGGTTGACCCGGTGGGAAAAGACGCCGGCAGCTTCGCCGGTTCTAAGCAAAGCCGGCAGATCCTGGGCCGGGCAGCCTTGCAGCCTGACCCTTTCCAGCCACTCGGCGAAAAACGAGCCGGCATAGGCGATGATCAGCAGCACCAGCACGGCCAGCAGCAGCAGCACCGGGTAAAGCAGCGAGGATGACACGAGATAGATGAAGGTTTTGAGCAGTGCACCCAGATCCATTACGAGAGTTTCCTTATTTTTTTGTAGGTGAACCCGTAGCCTAGGGCAAAGGATGCTCCGGTCAGGATCGCCGGCCAGAGACCGGTAAGCGGGGTCTGGGCCTGCCTGCCGGATTGGTAAGTGGCCAGGCGGTAGATTTTATCCAGATCGGCAAACTGGGGGAAGATCGTCACCGACAGTAAAAACCATGCTGCGATCAGCAGCATGGCGCCACCCAGGAGGGTTTCGGACGGTTGGTCCAGCGCCTTTTGGGATCGTCGCAACGCCCATGCGGCCAGCATGCTCAGCAGCATGAAGGCGGTGTAAAGGCCGCAGACAACCCCCCCAAAATGATCCGGCAGCAATGAGAGCAAGAAGCCCAAGGACAGCAAAACCACCGTGGCGCATACCGGACAGGGCAGCACCAGGATCAGCCATCCCCTGGTTTGCGCCGATCGGGACCGGGGGCGTTTCAAAAGCGCCCAGCCCCAGACCATCATCAAGGCTGCCATGCCCACATGAACCAGCATCCCGGATTGAATGAAGGTTTGAAAGGCCGGTAAAAAACGCACCGGATCGAACCTTTTCAGGAACAGGGCTGCCAGGCCGAAGATCAGCCCATAGGCAGAGGCAAAGATCAGGACGGCGGCCGCAGCCCGCAGACCTTTGCGCCGCTCCAGCACGTAGGCAAAACCGACCCCGCTTTTGACGGCGAAAATACCGATGCTGAACAGCACGCCGAGAATAAGGCTTTTATAAATCATAAGATGCTTACCTCCGGGAGCGGACCCCCCAGGCGAATACGCCCAGCACCAGCAGGACAAACAATACCGCGGCCCACTGGACCCCCGAGGATGTCAGGACGCTGGTTTCATCCTGGCTGTCCATGTCCTGCATTTTGTAGCCTTCCACCTTTTTGGACGTTTTGGGAGCCTCGGATGTGCCGGCTGCTTTTTCCGGTGCCTTGTCCATGGTCTTTTGCGCCCCGGCCGCATCGCTTTGTTTGCCGGGGGCTTTCTGGTCCATTCTGGCCAGCCTGGCCACCAGCTTTTCGCGCTCGGCGGTCTGTTCTTCCAGGGGCTTTTGCGCCATTTTTTCGATGGCCAGTTTGAATTTTTGCGCCATCTGCGGCGACATGATCCCCGGCAGGGAGATGATGTTGTATACCATCTGGTTGAGTATGGGGTTGTTGCAGGTGTGATGGCAGCAGGCCACGCCTTTTTGCACCACGTTGAGCGCGTAATCCACCGCCAGTTTGTTGATGGTCTTTTCGTCGGGCTTCCAGTAATCCTTGCGGATGGTTTCCAGCATCCGCGCGGTGATGGACTGGTAGGCCCAGGGGTTGTGCTGGTTGAAGAAGGCCTTGAGGTCCTGGCCGTACTTGTCTTCCACGTAGACCTGATAGACCTGCTGCCATTTGGCCGCATCCACGGCGTCGCTCACCGTGACCTGCCAGCCCCAGAGGTTTTCGACGAATTCCGACATCTCCCGGGCCCCGGCATAGTTGTCCTGCTTCATGCCCTGGATCCATTGGGGGTTCAGATAGCGGGTGCGTATTTCCCGGCCGATGGTCTTGGCCACGTCTTCCACCATGATCTCGTCCTTGCGCCGGTGCATGGTGACCATGGCATCGGGAGCCTTGCCCTTGACGTGCTTGACCGCCAGGGTCATGCCGCCCAGGTATTCGTAGAAATCGTCGCTGTCCACGATGCCGATCACGTTGCTGGAGCGCGAGTGCACGGCGATATCCACCCCGCGCAGATTCTCCGTGAAGGCTTCTTTGACTGGCACGGCCCACTTGCCCTGGCCAACGGCGTACTGGACCCGGTTCAGATAGGTGCTGCTGACGGCTTCATCCGAGTCCCACATGGCCGAAGCGTGGACCCTGCCGCTGACGCCGTTGCCGTAGGATCCGACCTTTTCGGTGAAGATGCGAAAGCGCGACTGCGTTTCGGCCTCTTTTTCGTTCATGCCCGCATCCATCAGGGCTTGTTTGATGGTCGCCTTGTTTTGGGCCAGCAGATTTTCGATATCCGTCTGGACCATGGCTTTTTGCACCGCCTCGTCCAGAAAGACGAGCTTGCTGCCGAACACGTCCCGGTACAGCCCGGACGGATTGATCAGCACATCGATGCGCGGGCGCCCCAACTGGGGTCCGGGAATCACCCGGCTCCCCTTGACGCGGCCCACGGCGTCCCATACCGGTTCCACCCCCATCAGATAGAGGATGGTGCTCTCATTGACCCCTTCGTTGCGGGTGGTTTCCATGGCCCAGAGCACCACGCCCACTTTTTGCGGGTACTTGCCGTCCTTTTTGAGTTTGGTTTCGATCATCTGGATGGCGGCCTTCTTGCCCACTTCCCAGGCGGCTTTGGAGGGGACCTTGGCCGGGGAAAAGCCGTAAAAATTGCGGCC
The DNA here is from genome assembly GCA_963668645.2 of Desulfobacterales bacterium. Taxonomy (GTDB): domain Bacteria; phylum Desulfobacterota; class Desulfobacteria; order Desulfobacterales; family UBA2174; genus UBA2174. Next base: position 49,357 of record CAXXWC010000003.1, on the reverse strand, counting down.
TGTGGGGATGGCCGGCAGGTTGCGCAGCGGGTCGTTGCCTTCGCCCGGCGGTATGTATTCGCCGTTGAGCCCCCGGATGAAATTGGTCATTTCCTGGACCGGGGAAAGATTCAGGTCTTTGTCGACCCGGTCCGGCGCAGCCTCGGGGTTCTGCTTGAGGATCAGCCGGATCGTTTCCTCGGCCGCTTCAGGTTTGTAAGGGTTGCCGTAGGTGTGCAACCCGTACGGCAGGCTGTTGCCGTCGATTTCGTGCAGGTAGAGATGAATCTGCTCCATGGCCTCGTCGTTCATCTCGGTCAGGCGCAGGTCCCGGGCAATTCCGGTCGTCTCGACCAGATCGCGCATGGTTCGCATGTACTCGGGAGCGGTCTCGCTGCCGTTGGCGCGGGCGATTTGATACTTGTGAAACAGGTCGTGGATCTGGCGGTACTCGCTGTAAAGATCGGCCTCCTTCATGGGCGGGGTCAGGTGGTCGAGGATCACGCCGCGGCCCCTGCGTTTGGCCTGCATGCCTTCACCCACATCGTCCATGATATAGGGATAGATGTTGGGAATGGCGCCGGTCATGATCTCGGGCGGATCCGAGGGCGCCAGACCGGCTTGTTTGCCCGGGAGCCATTCATAGGTGGCATGGGTGCCCAGGTGCACCACGGCGTCGGCCCCGAACTTCTTGGCGATCCAGAGATAGCCGGCGATGTACTGGTGGGTGGGGTAGGTGTAAGGATCGTGGTAGAGCTTGACCTCGTCCTGCGAAGAGCCGCCCGAACCGCCCCGGGACGGCTCGGGCATCAGCACGATATTGCCCAGCTTGACCATGGGGATAAACAGCCTGCCGTCCGCCGCCATGACCGTGCAGTCTTCGGGCGGGCCCCAGTCTTCGATCACCTTTTGCTTGAACGCTTCGGCAAGGGTATCGAACCAGGTCTTGTACTCCTCGATCGTGACGCGCTCCACATCCGGGGATCGCAGCAGGTTCTCCAGCTCTCCCGGGGCCCAGGAGCCCACATGGCGGCCGCTGGTCATCACCAGCTCCTTGATGCCTTTTTCGGTGAGCTTGTCCATCTGTTTGACATCGTAGCCTTCCTGTTTCATGCGCTTCAAGATGATCTGAAGGCTGCGAAACACGTTCAGGTAGGCGGCCCCGATGTTCTGCTTGCCCCCGCCGTGGTTGTAGTAAAGGATGGCCACTTTTTTCTGTGCATTCGGTTTGCGCTGCAGGGCCACCCATTTTTTCAGACGGGGGATGAGGTAATCCACCGTTTCATCGATGGTGGCGTGGACCATCAGGCGGCGTCCGGTGTCCGGATCAAGGATCTGGGTTTTGCCGATGAGGGGAGTGGGCTCGATGGCGCCGGAAAATTCCGGGGTGGCCACGGCCCAGACCGTTTCAAAAGGCCCGAAGCCGACTTCGCTCCGGCGCCACTGATCGATGGTTTCAAGATAGGGGCGGATGACGTTGATCACCGGGACATTCAGTTCCACCAGGCCCTGGCGGATCTCGTCGGTGATGGTGGAGGCAAACTTCATGCAGAAGGTGATCAGGATGTCCACCGGCGGTTTGCCGTCCACCGGCCTGAACACCTCGGCCATGGCCCGGCTTTCCCAGCCGACGGTGGGCAGAACATTGAAGCCCGAGTCTTCCAGTTTGCGGATCAGTTTGTCCGTGGCCTGGGTCTGCCCCGGCCCGAGACTGTCCACCGAAAACAGAATTCCCACCCAGGGATTTTCCGGGTGGTAATCACTGCGGGCCATGTTCCATTGCTTGTAGGCGGCCGTATCGGTGAATTTTTCGGAGGCCGCCGGATGGTAGATCAGCCCCTGGCGCTTGGGTTTCACCGGCGGTGCGTACGTCACCGAGGCATCGATATGCCGGTGAACCGCCAGGCGGATCATGTTGATGGTGTTTTCAAGGTGCCACCCGCCATAGCTCATGATCTCCCGGTCGAAAACGAAGCCTTCTTCGGTCAGCTTTTTGGGGTCTCCGCCGTGGTTGAGGGCATAGACGGTGCGGCCTTCGAGCAGATGGTTGTCGATCATGTAATCGGCCAGCTCCTCGGCCATCACGTCGACCAGGACCACGGTGCAATCGGCGATGTAGGCCTTGGCCTGCGGGTCGTTTTCGAGTTCCTGGGCCGAGAACATGCGCGTCTCGATGGATTCGGGAAGGTTGAGTCCCTTGATGGCCTGGTAAAGCTGATAGCCGTAGATGTCCACTTCCAGGATGGCCAGTTTCGCGGCTCGTGCCGGGGAAAGGCAAAGCAGCAGGAAAAACAGGGCAAGCCCCCAGATGCGGGCACCTTTGGCAGCAGCGGTGCTCATGGCCGGCTCCTTTCAGATTCTTGCTCCGTGATGCCGGCGACCAGGGCGCCGAAGGCCTTGGCCATCACCACCGGCAGGGGGACGGCAGACAGGTCCGGCGGGAGGCTTCCAGTCCCGCCGCTCACCCGGGCGGTCGCCGCGGCGCACATGGTGTCGAAAAAGGCCAGATCCTTGACCAGTCCCTTGCGGTACGCGTCGCTGAGCACCAGGGCGGATTCGATAAAGGCGGCGACATACGGATCGGCCAGCCAATAATCGATTTTCGAGGCCAGAACCTGTCTGTCGATCTTCACCTCATAGAGCCCGGCGAGCTGTTCAGGGCCCATCCTGCGTTCGTTGAGCCGCTGAAACAGGTCCCGGTCCGCCTTGATGCCGTTTTGCTTCGAGATGGCTTCGGTCACCCCGGCATGCACCGCACTGGCGATCAACTGGCCGATCCGGGTGTGCCCGCCGGCATACGGGGCCGCCGGTCCTTGGCCTTGCACCACAATGACGGTATCGGTGCCCGTGCCGGTGGCCTGGCGTTCCCACGGCCGGTGGGTGCTGCGGATATCCAGATCCGCCAGGGCTGCGGCCTTGGCCTCGGTGACAATCACCAGGGTCCAGGCCATGGCGCCGGGCGAAAGCCGGCGATTGGTCAAGACGATGATGTTGATGGTTCCCGGCTTGTCGTGGGCGGCAAACTCTTCCGAGACCCGCAGGGCATTGCCGCGCACCCCGGCCGTTACCAGGGCGGTGACCTTCAGATCCTTGAAGGCCCTGGTTTGCACGGAGAGGTTGTCCATGTCGGCCCCGGTCATCAGGCCGGCATAGGCGGCCGGCTCGAATCCCAGGTTTTCGGCGATGGCCCCCTGGACCTGGGCGATGCCGCGGGCCATGTGGCCCAGGCTGGCGTGCATGGGCACATAGGTGTTGCCCACGGCCTTTATGCCGGGCCGGGCGCCTTCGAGGGTCGAAAGCACATCTATGGGCCGTTTGAACTCGACCAGCAGGGATTTGTATTGCGCGTCGGCCACCCGGTGGGTCACCACCCCGGCCTGTTTGATATAATCCAGGTCCAGCGCCAGCGGCTTTCGGGCCAGGACCGTGTTTTCAAGCACGGCCTTGCCGGGGTCGGCAAAAAGATCCGGATAGAGAACAGCGGCCAGCCACTGGACAAAAGCCCCTGTCCGGACCGAGACGCGGCAGGTCAGCTCGCAGGGGAACATGGCCACCGATCCGCTGCGCACCGCATCCACATCCTTCCAGCCGTCCTGGTTCAGGATCGCTTGGACGGCTTTTTCGTTCAGATGGCATCCGTAGACGACCTGGGGATTGAACCGCTGCCAGGCTTCCGGGTCTACCGGCACGGCAAAGCCGTTCTTGCCCCAGCGCGGCGCAAGGCCGCCGGCCGCTTCAATCATTTGGATCTGAAAAGAATCATCGCCCGGACAAAACAGCGTCTCTGCGGCCATCACCCGCGCCACCCGCTTTTTCTCCAGGCCCGGCACAGCAGCCAGTCTGGCCGCCACCACAGAAAGCTGCTCCCGATTGCGCTGCACCACGGCCGCGGCCCGGGCCTCGCACCCAAAGAGCCGGCCGATCATCTGCATATGGGCAAAGCCCTCTTCGATGGTGCCGGCCGCCATGACCATCAGCGGGCAGTCGCTTTTTTCGAAATGCCGGATCACCGTTTCATGGGAGGGGGCCGCGATTACCAGATCCGGTTGGCATCGGATCACGGCCTGGATGTCCGGGCTGAAATACGAGCCGATGTTGGTTTTGCGAAGGGCGCTGTTGAGGGTCAGATCCTCGCGGGTCAGCCCCACCAGGGTCTGGTCCCGGCCGAACCGCGAGAGCATCTCGGTGACGTACGGCGCAAGGCAGGCGACCCGTTGGGGGCGGGCCGCAAAGCAGACCCGCCTGCCCAACGCATCGGTCAGCGACAGGGGAAAATCCGCGCCCCGGCCGGACGCCGGGAGCATCAGCGCCATACAAAAAGCCGGGACCAGCAGGAGCGGCAGATGAAAACGCAGCGATCGCATTGGATCCCCCGTCAATACTGGTACTTGAGTCCCACAAAGAATGTCCGGCCGGGCGACGGATAGCCCTGGATAACCGCGTAATCCTCGTTGAACAGGTTGCGCACATCGGCCTTGAGTGAGACTTCACCGTATTTTTCGGTGGTCAAAAGCGTCTTGGAGATGGTCAGATCGGCCACCGTATACCCGTCCAGGCTGGTCTGCCCGGTGCCCTCGTAGTCGGTGATCAACTGGTCGCTGAAATGGGCGAAGTTCAGCTTGGAGACAAAACCCATATCCGGCACGGCGAACCACAGGCCATAGGAGACCTTCCACTCGGGATTGTAGTAGAGGTCTTCGCCGGTATCGTCATTTTCGTACTTGATCAGGTGGGTAAAGGAGACGTAGGGGGCCAGTTGAACGTTCCAGTCGAAGATCGAGGCGATATCCAGCTTCATGTTGCCCTCGAGCCCGGAAATGGTGGCGCCCGGAATATTTTCATAGGTCCAGTAGCCGGCCGTCGGATTCACATAGCTGATCTTGTCTTCAAAGGAGGTGTCGAAATAGGTCAGGGTGCTGTGAAGGGACCCTTTGTTGAAATCCAGGCCGACTTCGTAGGTCTTGCTCTTTTCGGGGACAAGGTCCGGGTTGCCCTCCAGCACGGCATAGCCGTAGTCATTGTATCTGAAAAGCTGCTCCGCGGTGGGCACCTTGAATCCTTCGGCATAATTGGCCCGCACCCGCAGTTCTGGAATGATCTTGAAGGATACGCCCACGCTGGGGGTCCAGTTCGTGTCGTCGGTGCTCTTGCCGGCGTCGTCTTCCATTTCATACTCGTCGTAGCGCAGGGCCGCGGAGATCACCAGGCGGTCGTCGAACAGTTTGGTCTTGGTCAACAAGAAGGCCGCCGGGTTGTCGTAGGTGTTGGCCTTTTCATAGTGGGTCCAATCGACGCCCCCGGTGATCTGGATGGGCGACCAATTGGCCGTCAACTGGGCTTGGCCGCCCTGCTGTTCATCTTTTGGCGCCTTGTTGGCGCGATCGGAGTTGCGCTTGTTCTCGCCATTGAAGTAGTTCAGATTCCAGGCCCAGAAGCCGTCGATCGTCTCTCCGTGATAATCCAGATCCACCTTGCTGTTGGTGGATGTGTGAATCTTGTCCGTCTTGTCGTTTTTGCTGAAATAGGTCGGATTGCCGACATCTTCGGCCTTGTAGCCGGTATAGGTCACACCGAAACGGTTTTTGGGCATAAACGTCCAGCCGGCATTGGCACTGATCCTTTCCTTGGAATCAAAGCCGGTGTTGTAATAGGTATCGCCGTCGGCGGTGGAATAATCGCCCTGGGATTCGGTGGAGGCGGCGAAGGAAAAATCAAAGGCCTTGATCTTTCCCGAGCCTCCGACAGCGGTTTTTTCGAAATCCCAGCTTCCCAGGGTCTGTTCCAGATAGACGGACGGTTTGCCGCGGCCTTTTTTGGTGATCACATTGATCACCCCGCCCATGGCCGAAGCGCCGTACTGCACGGACCCGGGGCCACGGATGATTTCCACCCGTTCCACGTTATTGATGTTGATCTTGTTGAGCAGTCCGGTGCCGGCCCGGACCCCGTCGATGAGAATCAACACGTACCCTTCCAGATCGGAATCGTAGATGTCGGTCTTGAAGCCGCGCACATCCACTGCAACGATCGAGTTGGGGTATTCCTGAACCATGAAGCCCTGCTCTTGAAGCAGGTCGCCCAGGTCATGGGCCGAAGATTGGGTGATTTCTCCCTCGTTGATCACGGTAATGTTGCTGGTCACATCCTCGATTTTTTCCTCGATCCTCCCGGCGGTCACTACCATCGTATCGATTTCGTAGACCGCCTCCTTTCGGGTGTTGTCGCTATCCTGGCCAAAGGCCGGCACAGCCCACAGCATCAACCCCGCCAATACCCATCGGACGCACCTTTGCCGCTTCATCGCGAACCCTCCTTGGAATGAAAAATGGAAGCCGGTTCGTCCGGGGAAAACAAAAATCCCCGGACCGATCAACGATTCGATCCGGGGATTTCCCTTTTTTATCCACAAGATCATGGTGGGGCGTGTTTCCCTCCCCGGAATACACGTCCCGACATTTCAGGCAGGTCTTCTGACTTTCCCTCCCCGGCCGCGGCCTTCCCATCCGATTGGACAGTGGCACACGAAGGCGTTCGGGGTCCGGCGTGTCTTTTCGCCGGCAGGGGTCACAGCAGCGGGCCTGTCCCCGATTTTCACGGGGTTCCCTATTAAGCTCTGATGAGCACCTGAAAGTACTACTCCACTATGTAAGGTTCCCCTTATTGAATTTTTGCTTAGTCGTCAAGGTGGAAGTGAAGAAAATTTATTACCCGGTTCAGAGCCGGAAAACGGTGGGGAGCCCCTCGGCATCGATTTCGATGGCCGCCGTATCGCCCGTTTTGAATCCCATCCGGATAAATTCCCTGACCACGGCTTCATGCCGCTCCGTCTGCCAGTAGACCGACCAGACCGGATAGCGCACCGTGTTGATGCCATAGGCGTCGTGGCTGCCCAGATTGATGCGCAGCCGGTCCCGGGCGATCATGGTGTCGGCTTCGGCGATGAAGATGTCGATCTGGTACTGAAGTCCGTTGAGGGCCTTGGCCAGCGGGGCGTGCAAGTCGGGGGTCTCGTCCAGGTAATGGCTGGCAATCTGAAAAAGGTCCTCGGCGTCCTGAATGGAGAGGCCCAGGACCGCGAAGCGCTCGTGGCGCAGGGCAAAGCGCTCCATGTCGGTTTCGTAGTCATGGATGGTGCGGGTCGCAATGTCCAGGCCGGGGTGCGGGTCAACGGATCCGGAAAGGATGTCCTCACAAAGGCCGATGAGCTTGATGTAAAAGGACCGGTTGTTGATTACGTAGAGGGGGCGCTCGCGGTAGTTGCGGCGTTTGCGCACCCGGCGCACCCCGTCCAGGCGGATGCTGCGCTGGCTCTCGCGGGGCTCGAGCATCTCGATATGCGAGATGTCCTTGGCCTGGACCACGAAGATTTCTCCCTGGTTGGAGACGACGTATTCGATTTCACAGCGAAAGCCCAAGGTTTCCTCTATTTTTTGGGATAGCTGGAGTAGATTGCGGTCGTGGGGAATCTGGGTGATGCACGGCTCGTTCTGGAGCTTGCGCGACCTGTTGCGGCAGTAGCCGAATTCCCAATGATTGGCGATCATCTTGGCCATGATGCTCGTGCCCTCGATATAGGGCATGACGATGACACCCATCTGTTCCAAGTCGATCTGGGGGGCATGGTTGAAATGCTGCTGGCGCAGGATAGACAACCGTTTGGTGGTCCGGGCCATGCGGATCATCTTTTTGCGGGCATACTGGATGCCGCCCACGTCGGCGTAAGTGCCGATGGAATCGAAGGTACCGCTTTTGAACTGGTGTTCCTGGGCGTGGGCGCTGCGTGCGATGACCTTGTAGCCGTCGCAATGGGCCGCCAGAAAGGCTTCCAGGGCCGCGAAGCGCTCCTGCTTGAAGTCTTCCGGCTTCAGATAGATAAACGACGGTACGTTGAAGCCCGCGGTGTGCAGGCGTTCCAGCAACTCGGCCTTTTCCGGTAGTTTCTGCGGGTCTTGGGACATAGGACGGTTTTCCTTTCGAAAACCATGTTAAGGAATTCGGGCGTGGCACTCAACCGAAAATATGCTTGCTGCATGCAACGACTCCCGGTTGCCTTTAGCCGTACGCAGTGCCACTATATGGAGGCGACCCGTGTCCCGTCAGGCTGTCGCAGTATTTAGGGTTCGTCCCGGAGCAGGGGGCGGGCCGTGCGCCGGGTTGCGTCTTGACGTGGATGCAGGGGGCTTGGTAATTGAATATCACCCAAAAAACAATTCCGATATCAGGAGGTGCTGTTTATGTCCGAAAAGGTATTGCTCGTCGACGATGAAGAGGATTTTCTGGAAGCTATGGCCTCGCGCATGGAGGCCCGGGGGATGACGGTGCAGACCTGCAAGTCGGCCGAAGAAGCCCTGCAAAAAATCAAGGCGGAGACTTTCGACGCCGTTATTCTCGACTTCATGATGCCGGGCATGGATGGGATGCAGGCCCTCAGGGAGATCAAGGCCAAGCGTCCCGAGGCCCAGATCATCCTGCTCACCGGTCATGCCACCATCGAAAAGAGCGTAGAGGCCATGAAGCTGGGGGCGGCCGATTTTCTTGAAAAGCCTGCGGATATCAAGGCCCTGGAGAAAAAGATCAAGGAGGCCAGAGCCAACCGCATGGTGGTCGTGGAAAAGCAGGCCGAAGCGCGCATAAAAGAGATCATCCAACGGCTGGGGATGTGATCCGCACTCTGATCCTGTCGCCCAAAAAACCGTAGACAGTTCAGGTTATGCTGCGGCGCTTGCGACGATGAATCTCAATTCCGGTTGTCTGGATCCCGGGCGGTCGCTGCCAGGAAACGGGCCAGCACCTGGCGGCCGTCCGGGGTCAGGCGTTCGGCCGGCAGGTCGCTGAGCACCTTTTCGGGCCGCATGAAGCGCCCCCCGATCACCTCCTCGGGCTGGAAGACCATCGGTCCGTCATGAACGCAGCGATAAACCCGCCCCCATACCCGGCACCGTTCGTCCTCCCAGTAGCTGTCAAAAAGGGGTTCCAGGGGCCGGTCCGTGATGCCCAGTTCCTCGGCCAGCTCGCGGCGGGCCGATTCGTCGTAGGATTCGCCGGTCGTCACCACCCCTCCGGCGGCAACATCGTAAAACCCCGGGTAGACGTCCTTGGTGAAGGTGCGCTGGTGCACGAAGATCTCGCCGCGGGTGTTGAAAACCAGGATATAGGTGGCCCGGTGGATCAGGTTGTCGCGCCGCATGCGCCAGCGCGGGGCCTCGCCGGTCACCCGGTTGGCGGCATCAACGACGATCACCTGTTCGTCTTTCGGGTTCATGGTCTGGCAGTCTCCTTGTGATGCATTTGCAGTGAATTGGCGTTCCGGGTGTAAAGCCCCGGCGATCGGATGTCAACCTCGGATAGCATGCCGCGACCGGGCGGTGACCATTTGAAACCGCTGCCGGTGAAAGGATTGTGATGACCTCACAGATGCCGGGAAATCTGCTGACCACCGCCATGGCGGTGATGCCCCACAGCGACGTGAACCGGGCTCTGGAGCTGGCCCTGTCTCTGGACGTGCCCTTCTGGCCGCAACTTCCCAACTACAGCTATTACGAGGACATGTACGTCCAGGCGGCCGAGCATTTTCCCGGCATCCTGCTGGAGGTGGAAAAACGCACCCTGCGCTTTTCCATGGACAAGTTCGTCCAGGAACTGGAGGATGTTCTGGCACGCTTCGAGGATCCGGCCGTCTTCGACATCAGTCCGGCCTATTCGGCCGTCTACCACCGCTTCCTGAGCCTGGATCTGGCCGATCGGCCCGCCATCCGGGGACAGCTCGAAGGCCCCATCAGCTTCGGCTTCAACGTGCTGGACCAGGACGAGCGGCCCATTCTCTTCGACGACACGGTCCGGCCCTTCATGTTCGATTTCATGGCCCGGCGCCTCAACGTGCAACTTTCCCGGCTCAAGACCCTCAATCCCAAGGCCTTCATGTTCGTGGACGAGCCGGGATTGCAATTCATCTTTTCGGCCCTGGCCGGCTACGGGGATATCAAGGCCAAGGCGGATATGGACGCATTTTTCGCCCAGGTCGACCGTCCCCGGGGGATTCACCTGTGCGGCAATCCGGACTGGGATTTCCTGCTCAATCTCGATCTGGACGTGCTTTCGCTGGACGTCTATACCAACGCCGAGGTCTTCGCCTCATATGCGCCGTCGATCCGCCGCTTTCTCGACCGGGACGCCGTCATTGTCTGGGGGATCGTGCCCACCGGCTTCGAGGCCTTCAGTCGCGAGAAGATGCCTTCCCTGATCGGGCGGCTCGAAACGGTTTGGAAGATCCTTTGGGCCAAGGGGGTCGACCGGGAGCGAATGCTGGCCCAGAGCATGCTTTCGCCGGCCACCTGCTGCCTGGTCAACCCGGACAAGGAAAAGACGGTGGAGCGGGCCTTCGGGGCGGTGCAGCAAATGGCGGCGGTGCTCCGGGAACGGTATCTGAAAAATCTTTAACGCGGTTTTCGGCTTTCGTGATGGCGGCGCCGGGCGCTGTGGATTTTTTTTCACGCCAGAACGGCCGCCAGCTGTAATCCCCCCCGCTGGCGTTTATTGGGTCCAAATGGGGCAAAGCCATCTGCTATCGGTTTAAGATTTTCTGCTGACTGAAAAGGGAAAAACATTGACCATATCGAAGGTTCTTGCTATCTGGCTTAATATAATTTGAACAATCCGCTTATTTATAGCTTTAGCTAAATCAAGCGACGGCCGGTGAAACCTTGCTTTCCTGAACAGGTGGCGGGTTTTCGGCCGTGGCGCACAGGGATCACCGATAACCGTAACTCTGTGTTGTTGCATGGCCATTTTCTCCTTCCGGTATGACGGGTGATGACCTGAAAATCTTCCCGGCCTGCAGCGGATCGACAATTCTGGGTTTGGTGTCAGACGGACGATTGCGCTGGCGGACAGCCGCCGTAGCAGAACGCGGTGAACATGGTGAACATATTGATGCATTCGGAGCTTCATTATGGACATCGAGAAGACAACCAATCAAAATTGGCTGACATTTATCGAACAATCCCCGCTGGCCATTGCTATTTTTGACCGTCAAATGAAGTATATTGCAGCTAGCAAAAGATGGATGAGTGATTACAATCTCGGGGATCGTCAATTGGCAGGGATTTCGCACTACGAGGTGTTTCCGGAAATCCCCGATCGCTGGCGGGAATTTCACCAACGCGGGCTGAATGGAGAAGCCATTTCAGTGCCGGAGGACAAGTTTATCCGTTTAGACGGCAGCGTCCTATGGCTGCGCTGGGAAATTCAGCCATGGTATAGTGATAATGACATAGGAGGGATTATACTTTTTGTCGAGGACATCACTGTGCAGAAGCAGGCTATAGAGGGGTTGCAACGATTGAATTCGGAATTGGAGTTGCGAGTACACGAGCGGACTCAAGTTTTGGAAGTCAGCGTTGCAAAGTTAAAGGCCGCCTTGTTCAAAGTCAAGCAGCTGAGTCAGTTGTTGCCCATTTGCTCAGCGTGCAAAAAGATAAGGGATGATCAAGGCGGGTGGCATCAGGTTGACGTTTATATTCGAGACCATGCCGGGGTTGAATTCAGCCATGGCATTTGTCCGGATTGCGCCAAGAGGCTATATCCTGATATCGATTTGTAGATTCTGTCGCGGTTAAATAGTCCTGTGCATGATAATGCTCAACCATAGGCTGATGATAGACAGTGAATATATAAATCCGTTTCGGATTCGTTCATTGTGCTCGCCTATGCGGTAGCCCATAAAAAGGAGAAGCAGATACCCCAAAAAACATATGGTTGAGCGGTGATTGCCACTGTAGAGGAACACTTTTTAAAAAGGAGGATCCTCTCATGACATGCAAAGATAATTCTGGCGATGGAACACAGGAATCGAGCGACGTCAACAAGCCGGTAGACATCTGGTATAAACTTCGCTCTGCCGGAGGTATCGCTACCGCTATTGTGGTTGCAATTATCGGCACCATAGGTTCTTATGTCATCAACAACCAGCAGACTCTGTCTACCCGGGCTCAACTTTACACTCAGTTAATGAGTCAGCGGGAAAATGCTGAAAGTGCCGTTCGCAAAGACATGTTCGAGCAAGTTCTTTCCTCTTTCCTTACAGAAAAGCCTGATTCACAGTGCATACTTGATCAAATAGACGATGACCTTCTCCGCCTTGAATTACTATCCAGAAATTTTCATGAAATGCTCGATATGGAGCCGCTGTTCTTACATGTGTTGCTCAAAATTGTACGTGAAATTCATAATCTTCCGAGACCTGCCACCAAGCTATACGGGAAAGAGGAAAGTCCCGCTCCACTTAAAAATGAACGATTTTATGCACTCTACCAGCTTATGTCAGAGGATATGGATTGGGAAGAATTTACCAAGACAATGATGATAAAGAAATTAGATCGACTCATTAAAATCGCCAGACGTATCACCAAAAAACAGATGGAAAGTCTAAGTAGTGTTCAAAGCCGGTACAGGTTAACCATCGATCTGTCTAAGACATGTCAAAACGCTTGCCCTACCGAATCAGTGCTAAAAGAGTGTGATGATAAAACGGAAGGAGAGGTGTATCGTTTTTCAATGAAGTTAAATGATGATTTCAGAAGAGAATTCAAAGTAACAGTAAAATATTCATATCCTCTCTGGAGCCAAGTACGAATTAAAGTAGAAGTCCAGAAAACAGAAAATGAGAAAAATGCAGACATAAATGGATCAGGTGCAAATATTGCAGAATTTTGGCTTGGCTATTTTGACTTTCCTCTGGCAGAAAACACGTTTCTTTCGGATAAAGAAAGATATGCCGTTGTGCTGGATGAGATCGATAAGGAAAAGAATGAAGCGCATGTCTCCTTTCTGTATTTTCCGGCGTCCTATGCTGGGTTGAAAGAGAAATCATTCTATCAACAGAGATTGATCAGTACCCTATTAGAGGGGAAAAGCTTTTGATTTCCAAGTTCGGACTTCAAAAAACTGCTAAAATGTTTTCTGCCTCGGCATGATATTACCTGCAAAAAAGTCCTGCGGCGGATGCACCAGCGCCAACGCAGGCGGCTATGCCGCTATCGATTTTATACGAGCATCGTCGAGCTATTGGATACACCGGCGGCAGGTTAAGAGTGCGAAGTTAAATTAACCGGCTTATCAGGCCATCATGCAGCGTTTCGGAACGATAGAGGCGGACATGATCTTGCCCCGAAAAAGTGGTACCTGTTCACGGGGTATAGCGAGATAACCGCCAGCAGGCATAACGAGTTGATATCAAACGACATTTATGCATTTCCACAACCATTTAAAATAATTGAAGAAAAATCTATATCTTCTGTCTCTCCTAATTTCAAGGTCGGCATCCATTATTTGGAGGAAGATCAACAATCCTCTCGACTGATTCACCAATCTTCTCTTCGATTTGCGCCATAAATACGCTTGCGATTTTGTGTGCTTTTTCAAGCCTACTCAAAAAGAATAAGTTGCCGTCATTTCGTTTGCGCAATGATGAAAATCTATTGATTAGAGTAGTAGGTTGGCGGTGGACCCAATTATTTGGACAGCCTGGTTGGTAGAATAAGCTCCAAGCCGGTTCTGGTATCCGGACATCAGGCAGCCCCAGCCATGGTGGCAGGCAAACCGTAATAAACATCATCCGGTGTTCTGCCGTCAAGTTTTTGATGAGGGCGCTCCTGGTTGTAAAACGAGAACCACTTATCGAGCCCCCGGCGAAGTTCGTTTCCGTTGTCAAAAGCGTGTAGGTAGATGTAGTCGTATTTCAGTGTCCACCACAGTCGTTCAATAAAGATGTTATCCTGGCAGCGGCCCCGGCCGTCCATGGAGATGGCCACCTGGTGGTCCCTGAGCCGTTCAGTAAAGATCGTGCTGGTAAACTGGGAGCCTTGGTCGGTGTTGAAAATCTGCGGTTTGTCATAGCGCGCCAGGGCCTCTTCCAGGGCCTCGACGCAAAAGTCGGCCTCCATCGTATTCGACACGCGCCAGGACAGCGTCTTTCGGCTGTACCAGTCAATGATGGCCACAAGATACATATAGCCCCGGCGCATCGGGATGTAGGTGATATCGGCCGACCACACTTGGTTGGGCCGCTCGATGGCCACACCTCGCAGCAGGTACGGATAGACTTTATGCCCGGGATGAGGCTGTGTGGTTCGTGGCCGCGGGTAGATCGCCTTAAGGCCCATCAGTCGCATCAGGCGCTGGATCCGCTTGCGATTCTTTTTCATGCCATGATGCCGCCAGAGCCAATCGGCCATCTTGCGGCTGCCCCAGGTCGGTGTCTTGAGGAACTGTTCGTCAATCAGGCGCATCAGCGCCAAGTCCTCGGGCTTGATCGGCTTGCATTTGTAGTAAAATGAGGAACGGCAAATGTTCAGCATGTCACATTGGCGTACGATGCTCAGCTTCTCGTGAGATGGATCGATCATATCACGGCGCAGGTCGCGCTTCAGGAGCCGAGCTTGCGTGATAAAAAATCGTTTTCCACCTTAAGCTGGCCGATCTGGCGGTACAGTTCGCCGACCTGGACATCAGTGACCTGCTTGCCTCTGCGCCCTTTCTCGAAGATGTCGGCGGCCCCGTCGAGCAGCTCCCTTTTCCAGGTGCTGATCATGGTCGGGTGGATATCGAAGCGTTTGGCCAGCTCAGCCAGTGTTTGCTCATTGCGTAAGGCAGCCAAGGCGACCTTGGCCTTGAATTCGGGTTTGTACTGTCGACGTTTGGTACTCATGGTCAGATCCTCCTTTTTCGGTCTGACTTAGAGCTTACACCATTGTCCAGTTTTTGGGGACCACCGCCGTTTGTCAAATTCAATCAGGTAATCGATGAGAGGAATGAGTTTCTCCTCAATTGTTTGTGGTACGAAATCTTGATTAGGTAAGCCCAGCTGCTTGGCATCTTCTGCCTTGAGACCATAAAGAATGTGTGACGCACAAACATAGGCCTCTTGATCATGTCCCAATTTTGACAAGAGTCTATACCCCTCAACGCCATGCAGCAATGGGTCGTGTGTTTTATATCGTCCGATGTCATGCAGCAGTGCTGCTGACCAGAGGAAGGAACAATTGATTGCACAAGTCTTCTCAAAAATATGGCCAACTCTTACTGCTGCATCTGCGACGGCAAAGCAGTGTTTGGTCCAAGCAGAATTTCGACCATATTCGGCTAAAAGTTGCATAGATTCTTTTTGAGAAAGCATCTCTTGATTTTTCCTTATGTTTGTTCCTAACCGACGAATTCAGCGGCAGCGTGGGCTGAAGCAAAGCGGAAGCCCATACCGTCCGCTGGAATGATGGGTTCGGCTATTCCATATTTTTATCTGATTCAATTGCTTCATATTCTTCAGGATAATGCTCTTTCATGGTAAGCGTTCACGGGGTAAAGGAAACCGTGGTCTGAGCTATATCCAAGACAGATCGGGCTTGTCGTTGTTGAAGAACGATTCGATGCAGAGTTCCAGGGTCTGGAAGGTTGATTTCGCTTTTAACCGACAAGTTTCCTTCAGGGAGAGGATACGTTCTACCCAGCGATTTCCTTTTTCACTTTGGGTGCCGAGGCTGCGCTTTCGCCACAAAACCCCGAAGCGAAGCGCCCGTTCGGCCCGGTTGTTGGTCGGCTCCACGCCCTCGTGTTCGATGAAGAACCAAAGCGAGTCGATTTCGCGTAAAATCTGTCGAGCCAGCTGGCCAGCGTCGGATTTATCGGGCTCCCACAGAGACAGCGCGAACAACAGTTGTGCGTAATACTGCTGCCATTGTCGCGGCGGCGGTGGATCTTTGGCAAATTGAATCAACTGCCGAAGCAAGGATGCCATGATGTGCCCGAAGCGTCGTAGATCAGGTTTTTTCCTCTCGCACAAGGCATCGGCCTTGCGGATCAGATGGGCAAGACAAGTTTGGCGCCCATGAACCCAGTTTCGGTATAGGCCGTAGGAGTCGCTGACCAGAATTCCTCGCCAATCCTGGATCAGCTGGTTGAAGGCATCCTTGGAACGGTGGGCATCGATACGATAGAAGGCCACCCGATCATTGACCATGGCCCACAGCCACTGAAGGCCGTTTTGGTTAAACCAGGACGTCTCGTCAATGTAATTGCACAGCGAACTGCGGGCCACGTCCCCGATGGCTTTGTATGCCGGAGTAATGGCCTCCGAAGCCCGGTCGACGATTTTCTGAATGGTGCCCGTGGCGATGGGCATACGCAGAACCGATTCGCATATATGCTTGACATCGTTTCGGCTCATCGCCTTGATGCCGCTCAACTCGGCGATCAACGCACTCAATCGCGGACCGTATCCATAGCGAACCGGCTCGGGCAGCACGGCCTTGACAGTTTTCCCACAGCTGGGACAGTCGCAGCGGTGAAGTATAAAATGGCTGATCTCCATTTGGATTTCGGGCAGCTCGATATGCTGATGGGTATAAAACGGTTCCATCCGGCTTCCTCCGAAGTCGGTGTTGCCGCAACGACAGCGTTCGGGCATCAACGCATGAGATTTATTTGGACTCAGCATTTGCTGCTTGTAGGCCTTATGGCCTTTCTGGCCGCCCTTGGGGCGACTTCCTTTTTTTCCATTCTTCCGGCCGGATCGGTCAAACGGGCTGTCGGATGACGGCGGCTTGCTGGAGTTTCGAGAATTTTCCCGGGTCTTCACCTCCAGCTTTTCGATTCGCTTGCCGTAATCGTCAACTTGCTTCTGCAGATTATGCAAAGCCTGCTCGAGGTAAAGGATATAGTGCCGGACAGGTTCCGGCGTAAGATGCCATTCAAGGTCTGTGAAGGGTCTTTTCGTCTCCATGGAAAAGAGCCTATCACACTAGAAAACGAATGTCTAGATTTTTTTAACAATTTCAATACTTTATGTCATAATGTATCTTTCTCTTGTGAATTCAGCACGTTAGACTTCGGAATTGTAACTCCGGGATACCCCGTGAACGCTTACCTTTCATGCAATCAGGGCATATGCTGTGACTGATATCTGCGTCAAAATTTTTGTGAATATAAACATCCACTTGTTCCCAGTATCCTCTGTCGTTACGAATTTTTTTACAAAATGAACAAAGAGGGAGAATTCCTCGTAAGGTTTTAATTTCATCAAGGGCTTTTTTTAGCTCCGTTAGTGTCTGTTGGCGTTGTTTTTCTAAATTAGTATTTTGGTCGAGAATATAGGCAAGATTTTCAGAAAAATCGGAGAATTCCCTTATTCTTTTCTTCGATCCTGGGAATACTTTTTGTTGATTAAATATGGATTGTCGTAAATCGTCGAAAAATTTTGCGGAAACTCTTTTTGTGTATTTTGAAAGCCAAAATGATATTAAAAAGAATAGTGCTAATAACACAAGGAAAACCTTCAAAATCTCAATAAGCATTTTTTGTATAGTGTCCTGCACAGTACGAAGAGCTATTTCTTTCCCAGCCCAAAGGGCAAGAGAAACATCTTTACCTTTAAAAACCGGCATCCATGCCATCATAGTTCGATCGTTTCTCCACAACCCTGCTTTATCAGCAAGAAAAATGTTTCGTAGTCCTGGAAAATTTGCGAAAGCATTTTCGTCACTTCTTTCGGGAATTAAATATGAGCCATCGTTGAGTACCCAATGGATTTCTGGAAATGAGTGAGTAAGGATACTAATGTCAATGTCGCTACAAAATATCCCTATTTTTTTATGCTTTAAAAAAATTGGCGTGAAAATGCGGAAAAGGAGTTTGAGTGGAGATTTATCTTTACTCAAATTTTCATCGGATAAGAGGAGCGGGCTAATCAAAAAACTCTTATCCTTCATTTGAAGTGTTTCGCTCAAAAAGGCTGGATCAAAATTTTGATTTGTGTCAGTAACTTGATGATATTGAGAAGTTTCTTGATTTTTCAAAAATGAAAATTGAACATTCGAATTTAGATTTAGGATATGAATACTAATGACATCATTATTCCTTTGGAAAGCCCTATTTAAAACACCTGCATAACGTTCGTAGGCTGTCTTCTGACTGATCGATCCTGCCAATTCATCCCCTTTATCTAATATTTCAATAACAGCAGGTAACTGAGAGACGAAACCAATCATGTTCTTGTAAGAAGCAATTTTTGATTCCAGCATTCCAAGTTCATCTTTCATATGATGGAGTTGTTGTTCTTCTTCTAAGGCTCTTAATTCTGAAACAACTTTTTTTTGGGTGAATAAAAAGAAAATGGTAAGAGGTATTAAACAAAAGAAAATCAGGGAGATTAAAACAAGAGAACTCAGATTAAACTGTTTCATGGCTTGAGTCTTTTTTTTAGGATGCTTATTCATAAAACTGAAGTTTCCCAGTTTTTTCGGTCGGGCAGCCGACCGGCGTCGTCAGATTCCTGAACGCACTGAGTGATAACTCGACATAAATAAAAAACATTTGTAAAAACAAGCAGTTAAAAAAAATCGGCGGCCTCGCAGCCTGCTGAAATTATTCGATATATCGAACCGCCGTTTTTGCTGAGCATGCTCATCTTACACGACATCCTCGCAAAGCTCAAAGATCAATTCGCCGATTCCCGAAAAGCCGACGAACGAGGCATCTGGTTCATCTACACCATCAGCCCACCGCTCTCATGGAGTAGTCAGCTTCGTCATCCGACTCGGTCCTCCCTCTAAACGAGGTGATCACCACCCACATTAAAAAAGCGCTGACTGAAGCAGGAGGAAAGATTAAGGGCCAAGATGGTACCGCGCACCTGCTTGGTGTTCACCCGAGCATCCTGCGGGTAAAAATGAAAAAAATGGGAATCCCATACGGAAAAACAGTTATCGGACTCTGCGGCGGTGCCCGTTGACCATAATGCCGGCATAACACATCAGGCCAGTGCTGATGGGACTGAACGGGCATAATGCCCGGTAACCCAACACGGATAGATCCCGGGCATGGGACCAGGGCATCAGGGTCAGCCCGGCCAGAATGAAACAGGTCAAGGCGGTCGCCTTCAATAATACCGGATTTATTTTATGTTTTTTCACGATTTACTCCTTTCATAAACGATCAAGCCCTGCACCCCGGTGTTCCCCGGTTGTTCAATGATCTTGACAGGCGGTTTTTATTCATGATTCGGCGAGCCATCCAAAATATGATGTGCCTTAATCCATTCTGCAATTTTTTTAGGGGTGACCACCGGTGCAAATCGTTTTACCGGATTTTTCTGCCGGTCAATCAAGAACTTTGTGAAATTCCACTTGACGGCACCTCCCATCACCCCGCCCAACTCGTTTTTGAGGTAAATATAAAGGAGATGTGCATGTCTGCCATTCACATCAATTTTGGAGAACATGGGAAAACTGACGCCGTGATTGATCAGGCACCCTTCTGAAATGAATTTTTCGTTCCCGGGTTCCTGGCGGGTGGCCAAACTGGTTCTACGGGGCCCCCAGGATGACCAGGCTTATGTCCCTATATTCCCGGTAGAGTGATTCCAGCCCCTTGTACTGGGGGGGCAAGCCGCAGTTCCTGGTCGTATTGACCACAAGCACCGCTTTTCCCCGGTAAACATTCGTACTGACCGTTTTGCCCTGCAGGCTGACAGCCAAGAAATCATAAAAGCGTTTATCCATATTAAATTTCTTCATTTAGAAATTTTTATGAAGTGGTCCGGGGATGCAGGCATAAAGCATTAACACCCCCGGATGTTTTCTTTATTCTGTTGTTGGCACCCCTTATTTCTCCACGTCACACATCTCTGCCCCAGTAACTTTTTGGGGATCCGCCCATTGCGTAATATTGTTGCCGAAATGCACGTAAAGGCCGTCACTGTCATCCACCGGGATCCAGTATGAATCCACAATGCCAAGGGTGTCATTGTGGACTACATACCTTTGGGCTTTGCCTTGCTTGCGCATCACCGGGGCTTTGCACCCCTTGCACATCCGGTTTGTCTCGTTCAGGGAGAAGCACTTGATGCCGGGTTCTATCCCAAGGTTCTGGGCCACTTTGTTCACGGCAACGATCTCATGTTTTTGGTTCAGCAGAAGGACCAATTCCGGATAGTTGCCCCACATCTGCCTAAAAGCGTGGATAACGTGTGTGTTCTGTTCTGCCATTTTGATTCTCCATTATTTAAAGATTGATAAATTATCATTTCGGGTATATCATACCCTATGATGAAAGCATGATAGCAGAATGGTTCTGTACGATCTTTCATTATTGGCTACAATCACTATCAAATCGGGTAAATTATTATGTACTGGAGCATGACGCTGAATCTTAAGGAATCTTTAGGGTGGCATTCCCATGAAGTATATGAGTTGCTGTACTGCCGAAAAGGGCGGGGACATATCGTTTTTGACAATCAGGATATTCCATTTCAGAACGGTCGCTTCATCCTCATCCTGCCGGAAAACAGGCATCGATTTCTTTTCGGACAGGATGAGTCGGCGGATTTAAAAATCCTTTGCCTTGACGGCTGCGGATTCTGCCATTCATCTTTCCTCCGCATTATCAAACTGGCTCAGAAATATTAAAAACACTCCGGCGGTTTTTTCCGACCATGAAGAAGACAGTGAGTTCTCAGCCCTTTTTGACAAAATCCCGGACGCGCTCGGGGAGACTGAAAAAAAGAACCTTGATATTATCTGGGGCAGAATCGGTCTGATCCTGGCCATTCATTTCAAAAACCAGGGAGCAAGCGACATGGACAGCCAGGGGCGCCATGGAGACAAGGTGGATCGTATCTGCAGTTGGATAGATGACCATCTGGAAGAACATCTCACCCTTGATATGATCGCATCCGAGTTTGGCATGTCCAGAAGCCTGCTTACCAGGGAATTTAGAAAAGTCACAAACATCAGTATTGTTGAATACATGACCATGCGAAGGCTGCAGACAGCAGGGGCCCTGCTTTCGAAAACAGAAAAAAGTATTACGGAAGCCGCACTGGAAAGCGGGTTTTCAAGTATCGGTAACTTCTATAAAAAATTTAAAGCCTTATATGGCGTGACTCCGTCGGAATTCAAAAAACAGCTTGATCTTCTAAGATAGAGAGGGGTGCTTTCATTCAGGTCCTCCTGGTAAAGGCAGAAGCCAGACAGGAATTTGAAAGCTGGAAACAAGCTTGATGATGTAACAAATCATGTACCGGCCGGCGTCCGTGCGCCGAGTGTTCATCTCCAAACCCGACGGGTCGCAACGCCCGCTGGGAGTGCCGACCGTACTGGATCGCGTGATCCAGCAGGCGCTGGCACAGGTGCTGACCCCGCTGTTCGATGGCGGGTTCAGCAACCACAGCTATGGCTTCCGCGAAGGGCGCAACGCCCATCAGGCGGTGCGGGAAGTGGAGGCCGGCTGGCAGGAGGGACGCCGCTTTGCGGTGGACTGTGACCTGAAATCCTTCTTGGAGACCCCTTCATACTGCACTCCTTTCATGAAAGGTTGTCAAAGAGACTTGGTTGTGTCGCTAATACCTTGATTCTCAACCCTTTTCTTTTTCCAAGGCACACATGGACTGCGGAGAGCTCACCTCGCTTTACACGCTGCAACACTGCTTGTCGGGAGAGGCCGAGGAGTTTGGTGGCCTCCTGCATGGAGACATGGCCCTCGGGGGCTTGTTGGACGAAGCGTGCTCGAAACTCGTCATCAACCCGGATGCGCCAAGGGGCACCCGGGGTAACCTGCTCGCCGGCTATGAAACCGTCGGCGAGCCAGCGGTGGAGGGTGGAAGGGGCCAGTCCGAGTATTTGCGCGGCCCCTTTGACCGTGGCCAGTTCTCCGTTTTGGGAGGAGGTGGCGGAATCGAATCGAGGGATTTTCCAATAGCGGCGGAGGTTGCCGATCCTGTTGGCGGTGAACCGGTCTCCGTAGGCTGTGCGCCGCCCCTGGCGGTTGACGATGCCTGCGATGACTCCGTCGGGGTAATGAAGGGCAAGGCGGCGGACGAGTTCCACGGTATTCTCGTCTGTGCGGATAGGCGGGGCGTTGTGGCGCTTGAGGGGGATGTCGAGTTTGGAGATGGCCCCTCCTTTCCAGCGCATAATGAGATGGCTCAGGGAGTTGTTTTTGTCCAAGGTGATATTGACCTCCTCCAAGAGGGTTCGCAGGAGTTCCTTGCGGTCGCGGTCGGTGGTGGTCGAGGCCTCCCACACCCGGAGGAGATCGGTGCCGAGGCAACGAAGTCGAGTGAGCTGATCCTCGGTCAAACGATTCGGGTGCTTGCTTTGCCGTTTCGTGAGTTCAGCTTCAGCAGCGGCCAATTGAGCCAGGCGGTTCTCCCATTCAGCCTCCAGGGTACGGGCCACCAGGCGGTTTTCGGGTTCCACGGCGCGGTACCGGCGCTCGGCGCGCTCGGCTTCGTATCGGGCACGTTCGAGCTGCAAACGCCACTGTTTCAAGGCGGTGTCTTCATCGATCTGGAGTTGTTCTTCGGCCAGGAGAGCAGCATCGATTCCGGCCGGGGCCACAGTATCAAGGAAGGCCCTGCTGACAGCTTCGTCGATCTGGACCCCTCCAACGCGCATGCAGTAAAGTCCCCTGTTGTTTACCGGACTGCTGGCCGCACAATAGTACCCCGGGGTGGAGTAGCGGCCCTGGTAGTAGACCCGAAGCCTGCGACCGCATTTGCCGCAGGAGGCGAGACCTTGAAGGAGGGCGGAGCCTTCGCGGACGGCACCGGTGGCCCGATGGGGGGTGGGACGAGTGTTTTGTGCGATGCGCCGTTGGTTCATCTCGAAAGTGTCCCAATCGATGAAGCCCTGATGGTGTTCGATGATCAGTACGGACCACTCCCCTCGAGGCAAATGACGTATGCGTTTTCGGAGCCGTCCGATTGGGTCGATGAATCGTTCTTGGCGCGTTTTACCATAAGCATAGGCCCCTGCATAGACAGGGTTGGTGAGCACATGATGGACCGCGGTATAGGTGGGTGTAATCCACCGGATTCCGGCAACGGACTGAGAAGGGAACAAGAGATCCTCGGAGCGCAGCCAGAGCCATACCCGACGCACGGAGCCCATCTCGGCGAATTTTTCGAAGATGGAGTGGATGAGCCCGGTGACAGCTTGGTCCGGATGGAAGAGCACCTCGCCGTCACCTTCTCCCCAGGCAAAGCCGACAGGGAGGCCACGGCGCAGCTCGCCGCGGGCGGCCTTGTTGCGGATGCCGCCTTCAAGCCTGGCACGGATGACATGGAGTTCCGCCTCGGCCATGGTGCCCTTGAGCCCAAGGAGTAGGCGATCATTGAAAAGGCCGGGATGGTAGATGCCATCCTCGTCGCCGATCAATGTATCTGTGACCCCACACAGGTCGAGGAGTCGATACCAATCGGCGTTATTGCGAGCCACCCTGGAGACCTCGATGGAAAGGAT
Organism: Desulfobacterales bacterium; assembly: GCA_963668645.2. Classification (GTDB taxonomy): domain Bacteria; phylum Desulfobacterota; class Desulfobacteria; order Desulfobacterales; family UBA2174; genus UBA2174. The sequence continues at coordinate 26,090 of CAXXWC010000003.1, read as the reverse complement.
CAGGCCCACATGCCCCAGGGCCACCTCGGTGGTCATTTTAGCAAAGCCGCCTCGTTCAGTAGCGTTAGAGCCCGAGCGGGCGAGGTCGTCGTCGATAATTTGCACCTGTGATGGGAGCCAGCCGAGCTGGGCAGCCCGCCCGGCCAAGTTGTACTGGCGCTCAGTGGACTCGCGGTTGTGCTGGACTTGTGCGGTGCTGGATTGGCGTACGTAGACATAAGCGAAGCGCTGGAGATGAGTTGCATTTATTTTTTCATTGGAACCCATGACCGACCTCCTTGCGCTCGCTGGGACTCTTCGGACGGAGCGCTTTCACGATGAGTCTGGCCAGAGTTCTGATAAGAATTTTCCGCGTGTCGGGATGGACCTGTGGCCAAATCTCCGATTCGGGTTTGGGCCAAAGGGTCATCTGCTTGTGCATGGCGCCTTTCCTCCTTTGACAGGTTCACAGGTAGTTTCTCTGGAGGATCCAGTCTGCGGAGGAGGGCGTCAACGACTTTGCGAATGGCGAGGAGTTCCAAAACGGTTCCAATGGTTCCTTCTGTCAAGCAGGCGCTGGCCGAGTGGATTCGCCGTAGAGTGCGGTTGTACTATTGGAAGCAATGGAAACGCCCCCGCACACGTCGCCGCCACCTGCTCGCCCTGGGGATCCCCAAGGACGAGGTCCGGATGGCGACGCGCAGTCGAAAAGGGTACTGGCGGATGAGCCATAACAGCATCGTCCAACGGGCCTTGACCAACGACTGGCTCCATGCGCAAGGTGTCCCCGACATGCGCACGTCATGGATTGTTCTTCACTACGGGCCAAAAGCCCGGGTCTGATCGGAACCGCCGTATGCGGACCCGCACGTACGGTGGTGTGGCAGCCGGGGCTGGCCTACTGGGTCAGTCCCCGGCGAGCCGATTGTGCTACTTTGATGTCAGCAACCTCATCTATTGCATCATTCCAGGGTTTGGAAAACATACGTTGTATTTTATAGTATTCTTTAAACTTTTCTGTTTTTGATGAATTTCGGAACATTAGTTGGCCGCTATCATGTGTCTCAAGAACTTCGATTCCGTCGAATATTGTAAAGTTTCGTCTAAGTTCCTGAAATTGAGTATGATCATCACTGAATTTTAGAGTTGTGTCTAACCATAATATCCTTACTTTCACATCACAAGCACTTTGCCTTTCAAATATTTTGTAAGCTTCTTCAACACATTTATTTTTTTGGATAATTTGAGATTGATTCAACAAGTAAATGCGCTCAACCAGCACTTCTTTATTTATTCTGGCTATTTTGCATGTCCTTTGTTCCCAGTCTTTTAACCATGTGAAATCCCATCTTTTCAGGCTATCAAGTGTTGGATGATATGCAGAAGCACAAATACTTTTTTTCACTTTTGGCAATAGCTCTATTCTTCTAACTTTGGCAATATATTCAGGGAGAATTCCCTCTGTAAGGTCAGAAATGAATTCGAGATATTTATTGACTATTTGTTCATCATTTAAGTAGTCTATTATCGGAGCAAATGCTTTATTTGATAATCGATTCTCAATTATTACTTCCTTTTTCTTGTTTTCAATAATTATTTCAAGTTTTCGAATTGTGTCATCTATTTCAAACTTTAAACTTGTAATAGCGAGTGTTATCAAGGCGGAAAAAGTTCCCGTAATAAAAGCAGCTTCACCGGAAAATCTTAAACCTACAATCACAACAATAATAGTTATAAAAACACCGAAAACGGAAACTATGTAGCCTCTCATTAAATTCATTAAAGTACCCTTTTCCCAAGCACAACGTTGCTTTTCAGCGGGCGCGGCTTTTTGCGATCCGCTGAAAAAGCCTTGTTATGCGCTTATTCATCTTCAAATTTATCTGGTGGCGGTAGTGTCGGTTTGCCACGCAGGCTTCTATCCTCTTCTTCTTCACTAAGAAAATCCTCAGCAAAAGCTCTTAGCACCTTTTTAACCGCACGAACTCCGCGAAAATTAAAGTCCCAGTCAGTGAATTTTCTAGGCCCACGTCGCTTACGCTGTATATCCAAAGTCCATAGTCCGGCCCTTATTTTGATTTCACGATAGACTTCTTGCCCCTTTGGCGTGCGCACCGACCACCGTACTGGAATCAGCCCCGCCAACACCATCAATCCAGTACTCGCGGTAACGGCCGGGTCTACTACTAATCCCTCATCTTCGAGATATTCCAATACTTGATGCGTTAATTCATCGAACTCATAAGTTAATTTTTCATTTACATCCAGATGTTCGAAAAAATCTATAATAAATCGTGATCTAATATTCTCTTGCGAGTCCGAATTGCTTTGAATGTAGGATCGTTCAATAAGCCTTTGACTTTGATAACATTCATGCGCGGATTTACGCATAAATTCCTCGAACCTGAATTCATCTCTTTCAAATCGAGTTTCGAATAAATACAATAATAACAACGCAAAGGCTATTGTCTCTTTTGAGGCCAAAAGTTTTGCACTAGTCTCTGACGGGGTGTTGGAATATGGTATATTTATTTGGAAAGTGCCAGGAAATGCTTTTACTGTAAACTCATTTGGCGTTTTGGTCTTCTCCCCTTCGTTTGGAATGGACAAACTTAAAGCTAATAAAACATTAGGATCGTTGATGCTATGTTGAAAATCAGGCATGTTGCCTCCTATACTCGCTCAGATTGTTTGCGCATAACAAGCTCACCGGCTCGCGACCGAAGGGAAGCGAGTCCGAGTGCAGCGCCGGGTTAGCCAATTTTTATCTTTATTTCGTTTTCTTTGTACTCGACTTCCTTGATGACTGAACCATCTATCTGAACACCTACCATTTTACCTGTGTTTAGGTTGACCTCACACGCTATTGGTGCCGGTTCTATATCATCAATCATTTCTAGCAATTTATCTTCATTGGGAATTTTCCCAATCATTTTTACGAAAGCATGCAGTGCTTGCTGAACAAAAACTTGTTTTTCTTTGTATGGTGCAATTAGAAAGTACAACAACATTATTGTGTTAACTTTTTGTTCATAATCGGAGAGGTATCTTTCGGGGTCCGTAATTTCAACTTTAGGAATACCATTAGGTGATGCGTATAAAACTCTATTTCGTAAGTTTGCTTCTTTTTCCAACCATTTTTTTAACCCTTCATATTCTTTGCCAAAGTAGTGCTTAAGGTTGCTCTCGAAATCATCGATTCCGCTATCATTTTTAATTGTAAATCCAAAGGGCAAGTCTGAAGTTGCTACCAAACTCTCACCATTTAAATTTTCAACAAAGAACCTGATCAGTAATCTTGGGTGCTGACTATTTTTGTCGATCCCTAATTGTGGCTTATTTTTATTGAAGAGTTCAAAAGAAAAGACAAGAGCTTTGCAAAATGGATAAAAGGCTGATTTATGTATATGGTTGTAATGATTTATTTTGTCTGAAGAATCATAATGAAGGTGTTTTAGCGCGAGGAAAATTGAACTTACAGCCTCTTCTACTGCTGTTATTGCACAAAACAGAGAGATATTATCGTCATTGCCTTGATATTTTTTTGCCTTATCTAGTAGGTTTAAAGCATTTCTCAATGAATTTAATGAGTGGCTTTTAGGGTAAACATCTAAAAAGGCTCTTACTTTTTTGATAAACTCCTTACTTATAGGCATGATTTTAATTCCTGATGGCTAACGTGGCCTTCAGCCGCGAGCAAAGCGAGTCGGACTGGAAGGTATGGTTAGCCAAAGATATTAGTAAATACTTTCATTAATTATCTTCCTGTAGTATTTCAATCTTAAGTTTCGCATTATTCACCTTAGATATCATATGAGGTTTGCCTATCTTTTCACAAATTGAATTAAGGTATTCCTTGTCTTCGTGGATCGCGTAAATAGTTGGCCCTACCGAACTCATACCTACCAAATGAATATGGTTTTGCTTAAAAAATGTCATTGTACTTAAAATTTCAGATCCAAAGTCAATATAATCAGACAACATACTAATATGACATCCTCCAAATTGAATGGGCCATAAAAATTTAGAAATATCTTTAACATCATTCCTGTACAAAGCTGGAATAAGATCCATCAATATCATATATGATTTTATAAATCTAAATGACGAATCTTGGTAAAATGCATCTGACAATTCGCTATCTCTTTCTGGTCCGTCAAACGGTAGTCTTTGCCCCATCGAATCAACTAATGCGACATGATACTCTGGGAGAAAACTTCCAGAATAGATAACTCTGAGATCGTCTGTAAGGACTGCAATACCACCATGTAATACAACCTGCGGTCCAACCCCTGTCTCTAATCCTAACGACAACATGTTATCGGATTGTTCCACGAAATTATTGCCTATCAACCTTCTTAGCATGTTATTATCCAATGGATTGCCATATAATTGGTTGAAACAAGATAGTATTGTGGTCATAGTTATCGCTGAAGAGCCAAAGCCGCTATGCTCCTTAATTATTGGATCAAACTGTAAGTCAACTGAAAAATTAATATCTGTATTGAAGAGGTCTTGAGCAATTTTGATGCAATGTTCGATAATTTTTAGTTTATTTTTTGGACCATTGATCTTTTGTTCGTTCGAAAATTTGATCTTTAGATAGTTATCGCTATTTACAGCGAATCCAATTCCTCCACCTCCCGGCTTTCCATACGCAAACCTATTGCAATCAACTGGTGTCATATGAATACGGATTGGAAATTTGCAGGCCACTGATCTATATGCTAATTTGGGTTTGATTTTATTTCCTAATAGCTTAATGTTTTCGCCTGGATTAAAGAATATATTTTCCATTTATTTCCTCTTCAATTTCGGGGTACATGACAGTTTCGGATCATCCCAAACAGTCTCAAAGTGTTCTAAATACTGATCAAATAATTTGCCCCCTTTTCTTAATTCAAGAACATAGGCATTTCGACTCCTCTTCTTCATAAAATATGGACCAACCCACATGACATCATCCATTCTCAAAATATTCGTAACAGGGGTAGCCGTATACCAGCGAACTTGGACTCTATCAGTATTTAGCGCCAAAATCTTTTTTGTCGAAAAAATAACATCCTCTTTGATTTTTCCTATCTTATCGTTTTCCTCGTAGTCTCGTTGATCACACATTGGATGTGTGGGGTTTATAAGCAATATTCTGATCTCAAAAATTTTGGACCACTCAGGTAGGTAGGATATGTTATCTTCAATAAACGTTCGCAAACCAAATCCCATTATATCATAATTCTTTTTTGTCTTTTTTCTTTGAGCTTTATATTCTTCATGTAATATTCTTTTATTAAATATATTTTGTATTCCACAGTCTTCTATTTTGTTTAATATTTTCTGATTTTGTAGGGATTTATTCGTATTAATATACGTTGCCCAGAACATGAAACAACCTACTACTCCTGTTGCAATAATAGATCCACCAATAGATCTTAAATCTATAGTTGCTTCACCTTGTTCGTGAATTTGCCAAACCATTAAAATAGTACCGAAAAATATCAGTAATACTTGTAGAAGAAAATAAATAACAATATCTTTTCTTTTCATTATTTATCCCATGATAGAATTATAAAATTCGTCTATATGATAGAAAAGAAGCTCAAAGTTGCAATTATTGTTAATAATGTAGTCTGCATTTTGTTTTATCGATTCCATTCCCCATTGAAATTCATTTTTAATTAGCTTCTGATAATCACCTTCAAGGTTTTTATTGCGCAGGCATTTTTTTCGGTGCCTCATGCTAAATAACTCAAGATGGCCGTCGATATACAACAACACCGAGAATGGATAATGTTTTTTTATATAGTCAACTTCAACTAATGTTCGAACGCCTGATATGCATAATGGGTTGTTTCTATGTAGATGTATGCCTTCTAATGCCTTTTTAATAAAGTGCAACGGGCCGAATTTTTCGATAGTTTTATCTATAGAAGTTTTCCGTTCTTGATTCGAAAACAACGATATTTCTGAAGTCACAACGGAGCTTTCTTCTATATGATCAAGGTTAAATTTTGTTTTTAAATATGAACTTACTGTTGTCTTTCCAGATGAAGAATATCCACTAATAATTATAAGTGTGGGCTTGAATAGTCTGCCTTGATATGATTCTTTTACTACCGTCTTGTTTCTTATGAATAGTAATCTGTTTTCATAAATTGCAGAAAACTGCCTTAATCTGAAAATGAGTTTTTTCGCAGCCTCAAACCGTATATCAATCTCATATAACTCTTTTTCCGGTAGCTGAATAAAAGGTTTGTCCTTCCCGTCTGGGACAAAATATGATGCAAATGGTGTATTGTTGATCCAAACTGGCGCTTCTTCTGTGGTTGCTTGATATTGATTTTCTAAAAATATTCCATCCAATGTAGCAGAAAATATTTCCGGCTCAACGCTTCCTGGAATATTTAAACATAGTTTAGAGCTTATTGTGACCGTTCTGTCGTTACCATGCGCTTTGATCATTCTGTCAATGCTATCAAAATCATATTTTTTAAAAAATTCTTTTGTGGCCAACCCAGGAATTGTTTTTGTGTTTGTAGATAACGCATTTATAGTAATCGTGCTGTCCTCTATAAAAAACATTCCTAAGTGACCCAAGTCACTTTTAACGGCTTCTATACTATGGAGCAATGCCTCATCTGGTGATTTGTTATAACTTTCGCTATATTCTCTGATTTTAGACTTATATGTTCTCAAGGGAACTTGAAGCCTATCAAAAATATCCATTAAGTGATATATCTTAGCGATGTTGTGAGAAACAAAGAATATATTGAAATAAAAATAACGATTTTTCACTTAGAATCTTCCTATAATTGGGCTAACGCTGCTACTCAGCCGCGCGGCTTTTTGCTTCGGCTGCAGTAGCCTTGTTAGGCATAGCCCAATTCACTTTTAACTGAGAGTACATACGAAAAAGGATCATCCCGAAGCTCTCTTTTACGTTTTGAGTACATGTAACTTCCAGCAACAACAGAAATGCCTGCCCCTGCCAATAAAGCATAGTGTCCAATAATTGGAAATGTAGCAACCCCAGAACCCAGACCCAACATGGAAGCCATGCCGGAAATGGAGAAATCTCCTGCAACTGTTGAGATTAAACTTTCATTCAGTTTTCTTTCTATCATTTCAATATGAGGTTTGATTTTATTCGTATGTATGCTTTTCAGTCTTTCTCTTAAAGCCTCCAATGTCTCGATGTTATTAGATTCATAAAGTGTGGTCACCAGTTCTTGAATAGCCCCTCTGAAACCATCAAATGAATCTTTATGTTTTTCTCTGAACTCAATTATTCTATCTATTCGAACATCGCTCCTAATGCAGACACTACCTAATACTATTTGCGCCAGAATTCCATCAGCCAATGCCTCAGTTTGAGGTGCATGCCTATCAAAATATCGCCTCTTCAATCTATTCCAAGGTCCACTCCGTCGCATTATTCTTTCACCGCATTGAGGACATCTTCCCTCCAAGGCAATATACATATCTTCATTTTCACTAAAATGCATACCGCAGCTTGGACAACTAAGAAAATGATTTGCAGGTGTCCTCCCATTCTTAATTCTTAGTGTGAATTGATCATAAAGTGAATAATCTGAAACAACAGCGAAACCTTTTGTAGCACAAAGTTTGTTGGCAAGTAGCGTCATATAAAAATTTGCAAACGCAGTAGGCATTTCTAACCAACCGTCTTTTGAAATTTTTGCGTATGGTAGATCCCTTGTTATATTTTCGCGCAATTCATAATTCATTTTATCAGGATGAAGTCTACCAATGTCCAATCTGTCTCGTAAGGCGTATGAAAGCTTTTCAGGGTGAATTAATGATCGACCTTGATGGTCATACATTAACACTCGTAATCCCTCATCAGTTTTTAAATAGCCTAAAACCTCTGGAACAATATCTTCCAGTTCACGCATTCGCGAATGGACGCGTATCGGTTCTAAAATTTTTGCATCTTGCATAATCTTCGCAGAGTCAGAAGTGTAAGGAGCATCTATGGATTCTGGAACTATAGTGTGAAGCTTTGCCCAATAAAGAGCAGCAGTTTTGAGCCAGTCTTCATTATGAATGTCAATCCAAGGATAGTATAATGCCTTTGTAAACATAGTTTTTTTCCTTGCCTAACAATTATTGGACGCCAATTGGCGTCCATTTTAGAGTGTCTTCACCGATAACGCCAGCATACCACAAAATATCAATGGGATATGCTGTTCGTGCGTATCGAATTAGGCGTCTCTTGGCGCCGGTAGCGATTTGGCCGTCAATTGCCGGCCCCAATGAATTAGCCGTCATGCATTGTAAGAGGTTCAGGGAACCGACGAAATGTTTTGTATAGATAGATATATCAAGCAGATATGCACTTAATTGTTGACATATTGTTGATCTTTTGTACAGATGCTCATAAACACTATCCGATAAGAAAGGAGGCACTCCATGGAACGACCTCCCCGAAAACTGCTCGATCAGGTCCGGGACACCGTCCGGCGCAAGCACTACTCCATCCGCACCGAGGCGACCTACTGCGACTGGATCAGGCGCTATATCCTGTTTCATGACAAGAAGCACCCCAAGGACATGGGAGCTGCGGAAATCGAGCGGTTCCTGACCTATCTGGCGGTTGACGGCAATGTGGCGGCATCCACCCAGAATCAGGCTCTCTGCGCTTTGGTGTTTCTCTATAAGCACGTCTTGAACCTAGAAATCAACCAAAAAATCGACGCCCAGCGCGCCAAGCGGCCCAAACGCCTGCCGATGGTGCTTTCCAGGGCTGAGGTCGATCAGGTGATGGTCCACCTTAAGGGCATTTACTGGCTTATGGCTGGGCTGCTTTACGGTGCCGGACTGCGACTGATGGAATGCGTTCGGTTGCGGGTCAAAGATGTTGACTTTTATCAACATCAGCATGTGGTGCAACCCATTTCAGGTGAAAGGAGCCGCAGATGGTCTCGGATCGGGATGACCGGATGAATTTCGATGCCTTCATGAAGCGGGTGGAAAAGGGCGCCCGCATCCGTTCGCAGAACCAGCTTGCCGGCGCCCTGGGCATCCACCGTTCGGCGATCAGCCAGGCCAAGCGAAAGGGAGCAGTACCGCGCCAGTGGGTTTACAAGCTGGCCGAGGCCTTCGACCTGGATGCGAACTGGCTGATGACCGGCAGAAGCGATCCGCGTTCGATGGGCGGGGACGATCTGATTTGGGTGCCGCGGGTCGAGGCCCGGCTCAGCGCGGGGGGCGGGTCGTTCGAAACCGGCAGCCAGGCCAAGGACGCGATGCCCTTCAGCCGGGCCCGGCTCCAGGGGCTCGGGCCGGCCGCGGACCTGGTGATGATGGAGGTTTCAGGCGACAGCATGGAGCCTGGCATCCGGGCCGGCGACACGGTGATGATCGACCGGAGCCAGATCGCGGTGGTGGCCGGCGGGATCTTTGCGGTGGACATCGACGATACCATCATGGTCAAACGGCTGGAAAAGCGGCCCGGCCAGCTGGCCCTGATCAGCGACAACCGGGCCTACGAGACGGTGCTGGTCGATTCGGCCGCGGCCAGCGTGCGCATCCTGGGCCGGGTGGTCTGGCTTCAGCGGCGGGTGTGAGGGGATTGGGCTGTAGCGGCTTGAAAAATGGATTCCGGGTCAGGCCCGGAATGACGAAAAAAGTGTCGACATGATTCAGGTGCGATGGACCAGCGCGGCCGGGCTTGAATTTTCATACGATGATGCCACCGTCCTGATCGATCATTACTTTTCACGACCCGGTAAGTATTGCGAACCGCCTATCGCCCATCGGAAGTGCCCTTGGGGTAGACCCGCATGCTATGTGGTCTGCTGAGGGGATAGAGAAACTTCTCCCTTCCCCGATTTACTTCTCCAAGGCCTCCCTGACTTTGACGGCCAGGTCTTTGGTTGAAAAAGGCTTTTGGATAAACGCTATGCCTTCGTCGAGCACACCCCGGTGCGCGATGACGTTGGCAGTGTAACCGGACATAAATAAGCACTTGATCTCCGGGTAAAGTATTTTCAATCGGTTGGCCAATTCCCGGCCGTTCATTTCAGGCATGACAACATCGGTGATGAGCAAGGAGATTTTTCCTGAATGTGCTTGGGCAACTTTGAGTGCTTCTGAAGGGCTTTGGGCCAACAACACATTGTAGCTGTAACGCGAAAGGATTCGTCCGGTCAGTTTCAAGATCGCTATTTCGTCTTCGACCACCAGCACCGTTTCACCGCCGCCGTTGACAATTTGCTCATCGATTGTCCTTGGTTTTTCGGAGATATCGCCCGAATGTCTGGGCAGGTAGATCCTGAACGTCGTGCCGCGGTTCGGCTCACTGTAAACATTGATGAATCCATTGTTTTGCTTGATAATGCCGTAAACCGTAGACAATCCAAGGCCGGTTCCCTTTCCCACGCCCTTGGTGGTAAAGAACGGTTCGAAGATATGCTCCACCGTATCGCGGTCCATTCCACAGCCGTCGTCGCTGACACCCAGGAGGACGAATTCGCCGGGTATAAACTCCGCATGCTCGGCACAATAATCTGCGTCGATGGTCGCCGTGCCCGTTTCGATGGTGATCCTGCCGATATCGGTGATGGCGTCGCGGGCATTGATGCACAGGTTGACCAGAATCTGATCGAGTTGGGACGGGTCCATCAGCACCGGCCCAGGAACCTTTCCCGGATGCCAGACCAAGTCGATGTCTTCGCCGATGAGTTTTCGCAGAATATTGAGCATATTTTTCACGGTTGAATTCAGATCCATAACTTCTGGCGCTATGGTTCCCTTTCTGGCAAAGGCCAGCAACTGCCGCGTAATGTCCTTTGAGCGGTTGGCGGCGCTATGGATTTCATTCAAGTCTTTGCGCAGCGGATCTTCCGCTAACACTTTGTCCATGGCCAGTTCGGAGTAACCGATAATGACACTGAGGATATTGTTGTAATCGTGAGCTACCCCACCGGCAAGCCGTCCTACAGCTTCCATCTTCTGGGCCTGGTTCAATTGCGCCTGCAGCTTCTCCCTTTCCACCTCGGCACGCTTGCGCGCGGTGATGTCCCAAAAGACGCCCAACAGGCCAACAATCCTCCCATCCTCCTGCCGAATGGGGGTCTTGATCGTCTGTATCCAGATTTCCTGTCCGGCGGGGGAGTACTTTTCCTCTATCGCTTCCGTCTGCCCCGTCTCCAGGATGCGGCTGTCGTCTGCGCGATATTTGTCCGCCAACTTCCTGGGGAAAAAGTCGTAATCGGTTTTCCCGGCGAGCTGATCGGGTGTGATGGCTATGTCCCGCGCAAAGTTTTCGTTGCACGACAGATAGACCGAGTCTTTGTCTTTGGTGAATATCCTCTGTGGGATGTTCTCAACCAGGGTTCTGTATTTACTCTCGCTTTCGCGCAGCGCTTCCTCCCTCTGCTTGCGTTCGGTGATATCCTGATTCGCGCCGTAGGTTTTTATGGTGCGTCCCTGATTGTCTTTGACAACGAAGAACCGTACAGAGATGTAACCGGCTTGGCCGTCGGCATAGATAATGCGATGCTCGAACTGACGGCTGTAGTGGGGATCGGTGGTTTCAAGGGCTTTTTTTACCTCATCAGCGACTATCGGCATATCGTCCGGGTGCAAGAAAAGTTCAGCGTAACGATCCGGCGACAGCTTATAACCTCCGACTTTCTCAGCCGACGTGCGAAAAATCGCGTAAAAGTGATCGTTGAAATTAAACATATTTTCGACTACATCGTACTCCCAGTATCCCAGCTTCGCGATGTTCATGGCGTTGGACAGTTGCGCTTCACTATGACGCAGCGCTTCCTCAGCCAGCTTGCGCTCGGTGATATCGACGATGCACATTTGTACGGCGGGCCTGCCTGAATACTCAATGATATTCGTATGCACATCGACCCAATAGACCGTACCGTCCTTAGCCAATAAACGGCATTCGTTGCGTGCCGGCTCCTGTTTCCCGGAGAGACGACTCAGCATACGGTTCCAGACGATTTCCCGGTCCTCGGGATGGATCAACTGGACTACTTCGGCTGGTGACAGGGTCATCAACTCATCGGTGCTGTAGCCTCCCTTTTCTGCAATCATCCTGTTCGCGTAACGAATGCATCCATCCTGGACGATGATAATGCCAAGAAGCGATAGATCCACCAGTGAACGGTATTTCATTTCCGACTCCTGCAGGGTATTTTTCGCCTGTTTGCTTTCGCTGATCGGTAAGAGAGCTGAGGGTAACAGCGGCCTGGAAGTCGACGCCATCTTTGCACCGCGCGTACGGCTATTGGGTTGGGATTCCACAATATTTATGGCTGCCAATCGAACATGCCATTAAATCGATAGGTTAAGCCGCCACTTTTGTCGGGTTATACCGGGCTTCGATAAAGGCTGCGATTTCAAAAATATCCTACAAGTGATGAGCCAGATATAGAGTATGATGCTTGTAAAGCAAATATAAATATTGAGGTGTTGCAAAATACATGTTGACATGACGTTTATATATGTTGCACTATTTTCGCTACTGCAATCATCAAACAAGGCGGTCCACCATGTGGGTCGACCTCCACAACAGCTTGTCGATCAAGGAAGAGATGTCATAAGGAGAAAACATTATTCGACCCGTAACAAGGCTACTTTGACTGGATCAGGCGCTATATTCTGTTTTATGGCAAAAAGCACCCCAAGGGCATGGGCACTGCGGAAGTCGAACGTTTCCTGACCCCCTCTGGATGTGCAGGGCCAGGGTGCCGCCACTACCCAGAATCAGGCCGCTTTTCGCTCTTATGTTCCTAATACAAACATGCCCTTAATATGGAAATCAAGGGGAAAATCAGTTCCGAACGGGCCAAGAGGCCACAAAGATTGCCAGTGGTGCTCTCCTGGGTGAAAGTTGACACTTGGTGGCAAATTTTCAACACTAATCAGCCATCGGTTAAACAAGCATCGGGTTGGCATACAAGGCGCGGCAGATTTCGAAAAGCGCATCATATTGGTGCATGTGTGAGCAGTTTTGAAACCGGTTGCAGAGCCGCATGGCGGGCTGAGACGCCGTTTAGTCACTGGTTGCTATTGTGGCTGATGGCGGGCCTGCTCTACGGAGCGGGGCTGCGGCTCATGGAGTGCCGTTACTTGCAGGGCAAGGATGTTGAGGTCGATCAACACCATTTCCGTAGAAAGGAGCCACAGATGGTCTCGGATCGAGAGGATCGGATGAGTTTCGACGCCTTTATGCGGCGGGTGGAAAAGGGCACACGCATCGGTTCGCAGAACCAGTTGGCCGGCGTCCTGGGCATCCACCGTTCGGCCATAAGCCAGGCCAAGCGCAAAGGAGCGGTGCCGCGCCAGTGGGTTTACAAGCTGGCCGAAGCCTTTGATTTGGATGCCAACTGGCTGATGACCGGCAGAAACGATCCGCGCTCGATGGGCGGGGACGATCTGATCTGGATCCCGCGGGTCGAGGCCCGACTCAGCGCCGGGGGAGGATCGTTCGAGACCGGCAGCCAAGCCAAAGATGTGATGCCGTTCAGCCGGGCCCAGCTCCAGGGGCTCGGGCCGGCTGCGGACCTGGTGATGATGGAGGTTTCCGGCGACAGCATGGAACCGGGCATCAGGGCCGGCGATACGGTGATGATCGACCAGAGCCAGACCGCTATAGTAGCCGGCGGGATCTTTGCGGTGGGCATCGACGATACCATCATGGTCAAACGGCTGGAAAAGCGTCCTGGCCAGCTTGCCCTGATCAGCGACAACCGGGCCTACGAGACGGTGCTGATCGATTCGGCCGCGGCCAGCGTGCGGATCCTGGGCCGGGTGGTCTGGCTTCAGCGGCAGGTGTGAAACCTTGGCTCGCATCAACGCATTTCCCAAGGCCCCCTGATAGGAACGCCAATGGATTTGTTGTAATGTGCGGTGTTCAAGCCAAACACCACCGAATCGATCTTATCAGTCACAGATCGACAAGAGGACAATGCAGAGTGGAAGAACGGAAGTGTGGCAGACTTGAGACGAACCGGCTTGTTTTAACCGCCGCGACATTCGAGCACATCTGTGCAGAAATGGAATCCCCTCAACATTTGGCGCGGTTGTTGGGAACGCGGGTAGAGCCAGGATGGCCGCCTGGGGATTATGACCGGGGGGCACAGGAGTTTTTCTGCTCTCGTCTGAAGGAATGCGGCAAATCGGCTGTCGGGTGGTATGTTTGGTACGCGGTCCGGCGAAAAGAAGATAGCCAACTCTCAACATTGGTGGGGGCAGGGGGCTATTTCGGCCCACCAGACGAAAAGGGCGAGCTCGAAATCGGTTTTTCGATGATGCCATCTTCACGCGGGCATGGGTATGCGACTGAAATGTCCAAGGCCCTTGTATCCAATGCGTTCGCTGGCACACGCGTACAGCGTATCGTCGCCCACACAACCCCTGCCAACGTTGCGTCTGTCAAGGTGCTTATGAAATCCGGCTTCAGTTACGTCTGCAGCGATCGGGAGTCGGGTACGGATCTTTTTCAAATACTCAGGAGCCCTCCATGATCCAGGTGCGATGGACCGGTGCGGCCGGGCTTGAATTTTCTGGCGAGGACGCCACCGTGCTGATCGATCCCTATTTTTCACGGCCCGGGATGCGAAAGATCTTTTTGGGGCGCCTTGCGGCGGATTGCGCCGCGGTCAAAAAGCATATCCGGGCCATGAAGCCGATTAAGGCCGTCGTGGTCAGACACACCCATTTCGACCACGCCCTGGATGTGTCGGCAGTGGCGGCCCGGTGCAGTGCACCGGTGCTGGGCAGCCAGAGCCTGGCCAACCTGATGGATGCCCACGGCCTAAAGGATCGGGTACGCATCTGTGCCCCAGGAGAAAAGATCCGTATCGACCACCGGCTGGATATCACCATGCTCCCCTCGGTCCACGGCCGGATGATGCTGGGCCGAATTCCCTATCCGGGAAGGATCGTTTCCCGGCCCCGCCGCCGATGAAGGCCGCCGATTTTCGCGTCGGGCAGGTCTATGCGCCGAAGATCCGGGTTTTTCTGTACGTGGGAAGCGCCGGGTTTTTCGACCGGACCTTGGCCGGCCAGCGTTGCGATGTGCTCTTTCTTTGCGTGCCGGGATGGAACCGGACCTTGGCTATCCGGAGAAGATCATCGCCGCAACCCGGCCTTCCACCGTTGTCCTTTTTCATCACGACAACTTTTTCAAACCCCTGGGACCGGACGGCTTGGTCGTGTCTTTTCGTTTTGCAAGGATGCAGGCGCTGGCCTCGCGCATCCGCAGGATCCATCCCCAGGTCCGGTTGCGCTGTCCGGCCCTGTTCGAGACCATGACCTTTTATTAATTTGTGTCCGTCCGGAAACGGCATCTTCCGGCCCCTGGCGGCGTTTTCGTTCGTTTTCAATCCTCGAAATAGCGGATTATGTCTTCGGGTTAAAACTCGCTCGGGCCTTGCCAGGAACCAAAATCTAACGTTTCTGGATAGACACTAGACTGACTTGAAAAACCGGATTTTGCCTGTGCACATCCGCAGCAAGAACCGGACTCAACATGCTCGCGGCAGGTAATCGTGACGGCTCGGCCTTTTCGTTCGATCGTTGCCGCAGGGACCGAGGCATAAAGAACCCGTTTAGGGCAGCAAGCCTCGTTCGTGGCCGGAGACGGGTTTTTGAGCCGGCCCGTGCGATCTTATTTTCCTGGAAAATTGTTTGACAATCCAATTTTCCCTAGTATACTGATTGCTAAAGTTAATGAATCCAGTTTGAAAATTCCGTTAAAAACCGAAAAAAATTTGCGTCACTTGCGATAGACGGGGTTTTGTTCTCGATAATCCAAGGAATAGAATTTATGTTGGTCGCTGATACCCCCCGGTTTTTCTATGTGAGCATCGGGGCCACTTAATTTGAATTGAACTGATTTGATATTTTGTCCATCATTACTATAAAATTCACCATTGTCGTGGAAATAAGTGCTTTTCAGTGGCTGAAAGCGCCCTTATGGCATGTGCGGCAAGGCTGGCTGCAAGAGATCAGCCGCTGTTTAATCGAAAACAGGAATGATAGACATGTCACGCCATAAGTATTTGTTCAAACTGTTCATTATCGGATTCAGCCCACAATCGCAAAAAGCCATTGAAAACGTCAGATCGATTTGCGAAAACGTACTTGACGGAGACTATCATCTAGAAATCATCGACATTCTGGAGAAGCCCCAGGTCGCCGAACAAGAGCGCATAATCGCCACCCCGACGCTGGTCAAGGTATTGCCCGAACCCTCACATCGGGTCATCGGAGATTTGTCCGTCACCGATAAGGTCCTGCTGGGGCTTGATCTGGTGGTTGAGGATAAATCCAAAATCTGACCTGGTCGATTCAGATAAAAATCCCATTCTTTTTCAGTAAGTTCCGGTTAGGTTTTTGCATCAACAAAGTGCAATTTTTGCTCTTTTACATATTGTGAGTCCACATCATTATCATCCGGTAGCCAGCGCAACTCGTTTTCAATAGCGGTCCGCAACTGTCTGACTCGCCGTATGGACACTTTCTCCTTGAAGTGTTTTTGGCAATGTATAGCCAGCAACAGATAGGTGATCAGGCCGGCCACAATCTGGACCATCAGGCCATAGGCGCTGCGGGCGATCAGGTGATAGACTTTCAGGTGCCTTTTCCTCCAGGCAAAGAAATTCTCGATGTTCCAGCGCAGCTTGTAAGCCTCGGCGATCTGTTCAGCGGTAAGATCGTAGCGGTTGGTGGCGATCCCGTATTTGACCCGATCGACCTCATAACCGACTAATCTTAAATGGATTTGACTTTGGCTTATGTTTTTTCCATAGTGCTAACAATGGGTTGTGAAAATTGGTCAAAATGAACAGACTTTGGTAACCGTTTCGGGACTGGCGCCCGCATTGTGTATAACCTGCTGTATTTATAGGCTATACAAAAATACAATTCACATTGGTTGCCATTTGCCAAGTAAAAAGTTGAGCGTTTTCAAATATCATTTCAAATAGTTATATGCAAAAATCTAACCGGAAATTACTGATTCTTTTTTAATTTTTCCCGATCCATATCGGCGCCGAGGAGCCCCCCTGGTGTCAAAGTAAAGGTGCCTCCCTTGATCCGGGCCGATGGAACGGATCGCCGGGCTAAATTCCTGTTTATCGGCCAGGGTAGGGCAAAACGGACAAATCTGTGATAGATTCCAAACCGGAATGGATCGGCACATGCAATTGACCCCACGCCACCAGGAGGCTGCGATGGACTGCCAGACATTTTCCGGCGAACTGACCCGTTTGATCAGGCCCCAATCCTATCCCATCGGAGTAAAACTGCTCGATGACGTGGGCCGGCTTCCGGAAAAGGCGGTGCGGCCCTCCAAATACGGGCTCAAGATCTCGCTTTGCCAATGGACCACGATGGCCCGGCGCTGGGGGCGTATTCTGGGCGCCACCGCCGAGGATATCAACTGTACCCCGTGCCTGGCGGCCTTGGGTCTCCAGCGGATGACGGAAGCGACCGCGCTCGGTGATTATTTCATGGAGATGGGATATTTTCACAGCATCGAACTTGCCCGAAAAGCGGTCGAGGACCTGGAAGCCCTGGAGCCGGGCCAACTGGCCGCACTTTGCTTTTTCCCGCTGCACATGGCGCCCGTCGAACCGGACCTGGTCTTGATTTACGGTAATCCGGCCCAGATGTCCCGCCTGGCGGCAGGTTATCTTTATCATTACGGGGAGATGATCGAATCGCGCACCACGATCGGCATTTCCTGCCTTTCGGCCCTCAGCCCGTATTTCAGCGGCAAGCCGGCTTTTGTCCATCCGGGTCGGGGCGAACGGATTCTGGCCGGCACTGAATCCGGAGAAATGCTCCTTTCCTTACCGGCGGCGCTTTGCGACACGCTTGCGGACGGTCTGGCCAGGACCCACGAGAAAGGATCACGCTATCCGGTGCAAAGCTATCTGCTCTACAAACCGCCGATGCTGCCGCCCATGAAGCACCTCGGGGAGAAGTTGTCCGAATTGTAAAAGTGTGTCGACGGGTATAGTTATATTTTAATGAAAACGGAACAACACGCCAACATTTTCATCCTATAGAACCCTCTTATATTCAAACCGATTCCATCCCGATAAAATAAAAGGGAAGTATGATGATTTCCATCAAAGAGACAAGTATCGATGAGTTGTTTAGTATGTCATTAAAAATTATCGTCAATACGCTTATTATATTTATAATTATCGTGCTGATTCTCGGGCTGGCAAAGACGGTATACTCGATAAAAGGCCTGGTCCATATAGAACATTTTTCCGATGGATTTAATAATATAATTACAGATATACTGTCATTTCTGGTGGTTCTCGAACTTTTCAGAGGGTTCGTCGGATATTTCAAGGCAAAACGCTTTCGCCTTCACACCATGATGGACCCTTTTATCATCTTTGTTGTCAGGGAAATTATCGTAATCCTCTATACCCATGAGAAGGCCGTATGGCAAAATATCATAGGCTTTGCCATCCTGATTCTTTCATTGGGAATTGTCAGAACCTTGGCCGTTATTTATACCCCTGAATCCGAAAAGACCAAAAAGGAGCTGGCCGGTTGAAGCGTTTGCCGGCTTCTTTTTTGCTTCAGCGACCGCTTCTGTGAAACTGAAGATAGCCGCTGCAAAATTTGTCACGGCCCGCCAGCACCTCGGCGGCCGTAACCGACGCCATCATGTCCCGATCCAGGGGATTGACGATGGCCGCGTCCAGGCCGCGACCCACTGCCATGGCCATGAAGGTCCGGTTGACCAAGGGCCGGTTGGGCAGGCCGAAAGAGACATTGGACAGGCCGCAGACGGTATGGACCCCGCGAAACTCGCTGTGGATGCGGGCCACGGCGGCCAGAAACTCACGGCCGTAGTTCGATTGGGTGGAGACCGGCTGGACCAGAGGATCTACGAAGATGTTTTCCGGCGGCACCCCGTTGGCCACCAGTCGATTGATGAGCTGGTCGGCGATGACCAGACGTTGATCAGCGGTTTCCGGCATGCCCGCATCGCTCATGCAAAGGGCGATCACCTTCAGGTCGCTGCCGGCCACCAGCGGCAGCAGGGCCGAAAGCCGTTTCTTTTCCAGCGAGATCGAGTTGATCATGGCCGTGCCGGCGTGCACGGCCAGGGCCGCCTCGATGGCCTTGGGATCCGGACTGTCGAGGCAGCAGGGGCCCTCGACCACCGATTGGACCTTCTCGACCAGCCATGCGAGATAGTGGGCCTCTTGACCGACAAAGACGCCGGCGTTGACGTCGATATAGGCGGCACCGCAGGTTTTCTGATCCAGCGCCAGCTTCTTGATGGTATAGGCGTCCTTGATCTTGATCGCCTCGGCCACCTTGGTGCGGCTGGCGTTGATCAGTTCTCCGACGATAATCATAGTCCCTCCGAGATGGTCCCGGTCTGCCGGGACTGCATCAGGCGTTTGGCCAGATCCACCGCCTCGCCGGCCGACTCAGCATAGCCGTCGGCACCGATCTGGCGCGCGAAAGCCGCCGATACCGGCGCCCCGCCGACCATCACGGCCACCTTGTCGCGCATTCCGGCTGCATCCAGGGCCCCGATTACGGTTCTCATCTCCGGCATGGTGGTCGAAAGCAGGGCTGACAGGCCCAGGATGTCGGGCCGATCCTGTTGCACGGCGGCAACGAAATCTTTTGCCGCAACGTTGATGCCCAGATCCCGCACCTCGAAGCCGACGCTCTGGAGCATCATCACCACCATGTTCTTGCCGATGTCATGCACGTCTCCGTTGACCGTACCGATGATGATCCTGCCGCTGCTTTTTTGCGCCTCGGCATCCAGATGCGGGGCCAGCAGTTCCAGAGCCACGTTCATTGCCCGGGCCGAGAGCAGCACTTCAGGCATGAACATGTCGTCGTTCTTGAACCGTACGCCGACGATCTCCATGGCCCGCACCAGGCCCTGCTGCATGACGGTATCGGCGCAAAGCCCCTTGGCCAGGGCCTGTTGCACGTGGTCCGCGATGTGTTCATCGTCGCCGTCAAAGACATCCCGGTGAATGACGGCCAAGGCTTCGTCGTCCACCGCTTCGACGGCCGGGTCGGAGGGCGCCGGTACCTCGGCCGATACCTCCTGGGCCTTGTCGAAAAAGGTCTGACAGGTTCCGCCTAGCAGCGGCAGGCGGCCGTGTTCGGCTGCGAGCCGGCCGATTCTCACCAGCCGGTCGAATTCGGCGGCCGGCGGCACGTTGTCGGCCACCGCCAGGATAATCCGCTTGCCAGGAGCTGCCGCCTTGAAAAGGTGGTCCAGATATGCCTCGAACTGTTCATCGCTGGTGGCCTCGGCGATGAGCATGTCCGAGGGGATGCCGCCCATCAGCGTCAGCCGGTCGTGCCACTGGCGGTAGTACGAGGCGATGGGTACCCTGGTCATGGGGTAGGGGCAGATCGATTCGGCCACGTCGATACCGGTTTGGGGGATCAGGTCCATCAACTGCTGGTTTTCCCCGTCGGTGTGGCTAAAGACTACCTTGCCCTTGCTGTGCAGGTGATCGGTGGCTTTCTGGAGCCAGGGCAGGATGTCGCGGATAAAATAGGGCCGCGGCGTCAGGGTGCTGTCGACGTTCTCGCCCCAGTGCACGGCCGGCCCAGGGGCCCGGGCACAGATGTCCAGCACCTGATCGTAGAAGTTTTGCAGGCAGCTTGCCAGGATGGTCATCTCCCCATGGTGGTCGTTGTACTGGTAGAAAAACGCCGTGGGGTCGATGAGCACCTTCTGGATATGATGCATGGGCGAACAGGCGGCCGTGGCAAAGGTTACGGCAAGACCGTCTTCGCCCACCGCATCCTGCCAGCGGCCGTGGGCCTCGAAGTCAGGCACCAGCTCGAGGTGTTCGAAAATATAGGCTACCGCCCGATAGTCTTCCGGCGACTTGATGGCCGGCTCCTCGATCCACGATTCGGTGGTCCCGGCCCGCAGCATCTCCTCGGTAAAGCGCGTGCGCGTGCGTACCTGGCCCACTGGTGTATGGTAGGTGACTTGCAGGCAGTTTCCGTCGAGGACCGGTTCGACCGTGATGTTGGATGGAAACGCCAGCCGATAGGGCGCCTCGGGGATGGCATAGAGGCCCAGGGCGCGGTGCACGGCGTAGTCGCTGTCGCGCTTGCGGTCGTAGTCTTCGGGGATCACCTTGTACAGGGCCCAGCCCTCGGCCCGGGCGATTTCGTCCATCGTGGCGGTGCGGTACTGCGGGGGCAGGGTGCCGTTGTAGCGGTTGGCGTTATACCAGATCTCGAGACGGGGGACATAGGGGATGATGTCGGCCGTTTCTCCCCGGGCCGTGGCCAGCATCCGTTGTCGGTTGGTCATCATGAGGATTCGTTCCTTTTGCGATGCATTTCACGGTGCTGCAGGCGGCGCATTCTTGCGTCAGCGATGCAGCGCGATGAGCGCCCGGACGTCCGTGACCGTGTGCCGCACTGCGCTGATGATCATCGAGAAGCCGGAAAAAAGGATGACCATCGACCAGACGTTCATCGGAATTCCCAGCGCCAGGCTGCGGGATGCGGCGGCGATGGACTGGAGCTGGATCTCCCCGTAGATCAGAACGGCGAAAAATCCCAAGGCCATCACGGTGGCCAGCAGGTTGCAAAGGATGCCGATGCGTTTGGAGACCACCTTGTCGATGACGTCCATCATCACCAAGTCACGGTGGCGGTAGGTGATGGCCGTGCCGATGAACGACATCCAGATGGTGGCGAACCGGGCCAGTTCCTCGCACCAGCTCAGCGGCATGTTGAGAAAATAGCGGAACACCACCTCCAGAGAAATGCTCACCACCATGGTCAGCACGAAGAGCGAGGCGACCGTGTACTCGACGATTTCAAGGATTCTTTCAAAGGCGTTCATCGTGGTGGAGCTCCGTAGGGCTTGGCCGGCCGCCCCGCCGGCGGCGGGGCGGGCAGGACCCGTGAGAGGTTACTGCTGTCCGGCTTTGATCTTGTCCACCAGGCCCTTTTCCCAGCGGCCCTTGTTTTCCAGCTCGTAGCCGACGTTCTTGACCTTTTCCATGAACGGCTTGGCGTCGACTTCGATGAGTGTTGCACCACCTTCGGTCATTTTCTGGCCGTAGACCTTCATCTCCTCTTTGAGCAGTTTCTGCTTTTCGATGCCAGCTTCTCTGGCGACCTCGAAGAGCAGCTTCTGGATCTGCGGCGAGAGGCTGTCGAATTTCTTCTTGTTCATCACCACACTGGCGGTGGTCTCCAGGTGCCGCGTCATAATGATGTAGGGGGCGGCCTCGAAAAAGCGTTCGGTGTAGGCGGCGTCAAAGGGCGGTTCGGCGGCGTCCACCACGCCCTGCTTCAGAGCGAAGAGCAACTCGGTCCAGGCGATGGGGGTCGCCTTGACGCCCATGGCCTTCCAGGCGACCAGGTAGGATTCCATCTCCGGCACCCGCAGCTTGATGCCTTCAAGGTCGGCCGGCGAGGTGGCCGGTTTCTTGCAAACCACTATGCGCGGCGCGTAGGACCAGTTATGGGCCAGTACCACCAGATTGTTCTTGTGCAGGCTTTTCTCGAGCTGCTGGCCGATGGGCCCGTCCAGGATTTTTTGCAGGTTGTCCTGCCCCTTGATCAGAAAGGGGGTGTTGAGGACCGAGAAGTTGCTGTTGTAGACCGAGTACCAGGTGAAATCCTCGGTGAACATGTCGATGGAGCCCATGCGCACCGCCTCGACGTGGTCCAGGGTACCGCCGCCGAGCTGGCCCGAGGGGTAGATCTTGACTTCGACCTCACCGTTGGTTCTGGCATTCATCTGCTCGGCGAAATACTTGCTGGCCGCTTGCTGCAGGTCGGTGTTGCTGGCCACGTTGGCGAACTTGAGGACGGTCTTGGCCTCGGCCGCGTTCTGAAATGGGGTGGCCAGCAGCAGGGCCGCGACCAGGGTAAAGAGGATCAAAATGTTGGCGTGGTTCTTTTTCAATGTCATCTTAAGGCTCCTCGTCGTTTCATATACTGCGGTTGCAAGAAGACTGTGCAAATCCAACAAGTGCTAAGTTCCGGCGATTCTCCCTTTCGGTTGCCCCCCTCCTTTCCTGCGTATCCGTCGTATCTTTGCGCGACCGGCGGATGCCGTTTCCCCCGCCGGACAAAGAATCACTGTTTGACCAGCGCCGGCAGCCACAAAGACAGCTCCGGAAAGATCGTTACCAGAAACAGCACCAGAAACAGCGGAATGATGAACGGAAAGGTGACCCGTATCGCCTGGTGCAACGGCAGGTCGGCCACTTTCCCCACCGCATAGACGCACAGCCCCACCGGTGGTGTGAGCAGTCCGATATAGGATCCGACCACCAGGATGACTCCCCAGTGAATAAACGACACCTCCAGGCTCTTCATCAGGGGCGTGAAGGTGGGAATCAGGATGAGCATCAGCGGTACGTTGTCCATGAAGCAGCCGGCTGCCAGCACGATCAGGTTAAAAGCCAGCAGCACGAGGATCTTGCTGTGGATGTGGGCGATGGTGAACTCGGCGATGGCCTGGGGGATCTGCTCCAGGGCGATGACGTAGCCGAAGAGCACTGCCACGCCGGTCAGGACCATGATCTCCCCGGAGCTGTAGACCGTCTCCTTGAGGATGATGACAAAGCCCTTGAACGTCAGTTTGCGATAGATCATGGCCAAAACCAGCGCGTAGACGATGGCCACGCAGGCCGCCTCGGTGGGGGTGAAGATGCCGGCGGTGATCCCCACCAGCAGCAACACCGGGAGCAGAAGTACCGGAAGGCTGCGCACGAAGCTCCTGGAGGCCTGGCCGATCGGTTTGCGCGGCAGGGGTGGGGGGAGATTGCGGTTTTCGGCGATGCGGCCGTAAAAGGCGATGGAAAGCGCCATGATAATGCCCGGGGTGATTCCGGCCATAAACAGGTCGGCCACGGAGGTGCCGGTCATGGCGCCGAACAGGACAAAGGCGATGCTCGGTGGAATGATGGGGCCGATCAGCGACGAGGCGGCCACCAGCCCGGCGGAAAACCCCTTGCGGTAACCGGCCTTTCGCATCAGGTCCATCTCCACCGCGCCGATGCCGGCGATATCGGCCAGGGCCGCGCCGGACATGCCGGCGAACACCATGCTGGCAAGGATGTTCACATAGATGAGGCCGCCCTTGAGATGCCCGAGAAAGTCCTGCACCAGGGTCAGCAGATCGTCGGCCAGGTGGGTGCGGTTGATCACCACGCCGACCATGACGAAAAAGGGGATGGCCATCAGGGGAAAGCTGTTGATGGTCTCGTAGATCTTCTGGGGGACGGTCGCCAGCGGGAAGTCGCCCATGTAAAGCAGGACGGCCACCGGACCGATGGCCAGAGCGAAAATGGCCGGTACCTTGATAATCAGGCAGGCTATCAGCAGCACTGTCAAAATCAAAACGGTTGTCATTTGCCTCTCCCGGATTCCTGGTGATCTGCCGGCCGTCCCCTCCGTCGTGAGATCCGGCCTTGCGAACCGGCTATCCCCCCTGGGGCACAAGGAGCATCAGCTTCAGGTCGTTAACGTTGGTGCCGGTGGCCCCGGTCTGGATGGCATCTTCCAACGTTTTGAAAAACGGGGTCACATCATGGCGTTCCAGGTGGGCGAACGGGTCGAGATCCACCGCTGCGGCCCGGGCCATGGTCTGGTCGTCGACGATCGCCCCGGCGATCTCGGTGGGCCCGTCGGTGCCGTCCGAGTCGATCCCGGCCACCAGGGCACCGTCGATCCCGGAAAGGTCGAAGGCCGCCCCGAGGGCGAACTCCTGGTTCGGGCCGCCGTGGCCGCCGTCGCCGTCGAATTTTACCGTCGTTTCGCCGCCGCCGATGATGGCGCAGGGTGCCTTGACGGGCCGGCCGTTTAGACGGATTTCCTTGGCGATGGCCGAGAAAAGTGCGCCCCAGTTCGCGGCTTTCTCCCTCGAGCATGGTCGACAGGACCATGGTCTGCAAACCGAGATCCGCCGCTTTGGTCGCGGCCGCCGTACAGGCGGCGTCGCTGGGTACGAGAATGATGTCGCGGCAACTGCGGCCGGCAAAATCCGCCGCTTTGGGCGTTTCGGCCTCGGGTCCGGCCTGTTTCAGGTAAGCCGTTACGCTGGCCGGCAGGCGGGACCAGAGGTCGTACTTGTCCAGGGTTCGCCCGGGCGTCGGCCAGGGTGGACGTGTCGGCCACGGTGGGATCGGTGATGTAATCGAGCGCATCGCCGATGACATCCGAGACCGTCAGGTTGATCAGGTGGGCCTGGGGGTGGATCGCCATAGCCAGCCGTCCGCCCTTGATGCGGCTCAGATGCTTGCGCACCGCGTTGATTTCGATGATGTTGGCCCCGCAGGTCAG
Source organism: Desulfobacterales bacterium (assembly GCA_963668645.2). GTDB lineage: Bacteria > Desulfobacterota > Desulfobacteria > Desulfobacterales > UBA2174 > UBA2174. The sequence continues at coordinate 779 of CAXXWC010000003.1, read as the reverse complement.
CAGTCGCCGGTTGACCGCCTTTTTTTCGTCCAGGCTGATGCCGGCCACCGGGTCGGGTAGCAGGGCCGAACTGCCCCCTGTTATGCACCCGAAGACGATATCGCCGGGTCGGGTGCACCCGGCCAGGGCCATCATGTCGCGGGCCCCGGCCATGCCGGCCTCATCGGGGATCGGATGGGCGGCCAGATGCAGCCGGCAGTGTGCCAGGCGACCCTGCTGGCCGTACTTGCAGATGACAAGGCCGTCACTGATGCGATCACCCAGGATGTCTTCCAGGGCCGCCGCGATGGGAAAGGTCGCCTTGCCGGCGCCCATGACAAAGATCCGGGGCCGGCGGTCCAGTTTCGAAAACGGCTTCGTCCACCGTCAGCAGGTCGCCGTTCAGGTGCACCCGCGTGCGGGTCGCCCGGTAGGGATCGGCCTGGGCCAGGGCGTATTCGATGATTTCAAGGGCCTTTTGGCGCAGGGCGGTTCTACCGTGGGACAAGAGCTGATTGCGGTTCTTGATATAGGTCATGGTCTGGTCCGATATCATCCGGATGGATCGCCCGCCGCCGTTGGCAGGTGCCGGCGGCGGGCGATCATTGCCGTCGGTTAGCTGGGACGGGAAAAGCTGCGCCCGGCATAGGTGGCCGCAGCGCCGAGTTCCTCTTCGATTTGCAGCAACCGGTTGTGCTTGGCGGTGCGCTCACCGCGGATTGGCATACCGGTCTTGATCTGGCCGCTGTTGAGGGCCACCACCAGGTCCGAGATGATCGGGTCTTCGGTCTCACCGGAGC
>CAXXWC010000002.1:0-149023 GCA_963668645.2 Desulfobacterales bacterium | reverse complement strand
TGGCGGTGATCGAAAGGGGAGAGAACCTGGTGCTGGCCACGGCCACGGCCAGCGGCAAGTCCCTGGTCTACATGCTCGATCTCATCGAGCGGATCGCCGTGCGCCCCCAGGCCCGCGGGCTGCTGGTGTATCCGCTCAAGGCCCTGGCCCAGGATCAACTCCGGCCTGGCAGCGCCTGGCCGCGGCTGGCGGGATGGATGGAGCCGGCGCTGCTATCTACGACGGGGATCTGAGTGCCTGGCGGCGGCGCCGGGTGCGGGAGGCGCCGCCCAATCTGATGCTGACCAATCCGGAAATGCTGCATCTCTCTTTTTTAGCCCACCACGATAAATGGGCCGCCTTCTGGCGGGCCTTGGAGCTGGTGGTGATCGACGAGGTTCACAGCTTCAGGGGGGTCTTCGGAACCCACATGGCACAGGTCCTGCGGCGCCTGCGCCGGGTTTGCGATTTGTACGGGGCAAGGCCGCAGTTCGTCTTTACCAGCGCCCACGGTGGGCAATCCGCGCCGCCTCTGCCAGGCTCTGAGCGGCCGTGCCGGTGCGGGCCGTGACGCGCAGCGGTGCGCCGCGCGCCGTGCGCCATCTGGTCCTGGCCGACCCGCCCGAGGGGCTGGTCGGCGGCGTGATCCATCTGCTGCGGGAGGCCGTAAGCCGCGGCCTGCGCACCATCGTCTACTGCCAGTCGCGCAAACTCACCGAACTGTTGGCCGTCTGGGCCGCGCGGGGGGCCGGGGCACTGGCATCGCGTATCGGCGCCTACCGGGCCGGACTGCGTCCAGATGAGCGGCGCGGCATCGAAGGGCGGCTGGCCCGGGGCGACCTGCTGGCCCTGATTACCACCAGCGCCCTGGAACTGGGGATCGATATCGGCGATCTGGACCTGTGCATCCTGGTCGGCTATCCCGGATCGGTGATCGCCACCTTGCAGCGGGCCGGACGGGTCGGGCGCGGCGGCCGGGAATCGGCCCTGGTGGTGGTGGCGGGCGAAGACGCCCTGGATCGCTACTTTTCTGCGCCATCCCCAGGCGCTTTTCGACGGGAAGCCCGAAGCGGTGGTGGTCAATGTCGAAAATCCCCAGATCGTGGGGCCGCAACCTGGCCTGCGCCGCCATCGAGGCGCCGCTCGGGGTCCCGGGACATCCTGCTGCAAAGCCAGGGGGCGCGCCGGGCCCTGGAAGAGATGGTCGAGGCCGGGGCAGTTGTGGGCCGGAGCGGGCGGCGAGGTCTATTTTCCCAGAAACCGCCTTGCCCACCGCCTGGTCAACCTGCGGGGCGCCGGCCGGCGGTTTCGCATCGTCGATGCTGATGACCGGGTCCTGGGCGACATCGATGCATGGCGGGCCTTTCGCGAAACCCACCCCGGAGCGGTCTACCTGCATGCGGGGCGCATCTACCGGGTGGTGAACCTCGACACCGTTCAGGGCCGGGTCCACACGTGGCGGCCAGTCAGGGAACCGGCGTCTATACCCGCGTGCAGACCCATAAGGAGAACGATGATCCTCAACCACGTACGAGGAGCGCACCGCCGGCGGATCCCGTCTTTGGCGCGGCGAACTGCGCGTTACCGAGCAGGTCACCGGCTATGAGGAGCGCCCCCTGTACGGCACGGGGTCCGGCCAGGGTCTACAGCCTCGATCTGCCGCCCCAGGACCTGGACACCGAAGGGCTCTGGTTTACCGTTCCAGCCGCAATGCAAAAGGCTCTTTCCCCGGGGCGGCATTTTATGGGCGCCCTGCATGCACTGGAGCACGCCCTGATCGGTATTTTACCCCTGGTCACATTGGCGGACCGCAACGACATCGGCGGCATCTCGACCACTTTTCATCCCCAGCTCGGCCAGCCGGCGGTTTTCATCTACGACGGGATTCCGGGCGGAGCGGGCCTGAGCCGCGAAGCTTTCCGGTGCTTCGAGCGGCTTCTGGCCGCCACGGCCGAGCAGGTGGAGCGCTGCGACTGCGCCAATGGATGCCCCGGATGCGTTCATTCGCCCAAATGCGGTTCGGGCAACCGCCCTCTGGACAAGTCCGGCGCTCTGGAGCTGATGCCTGGCCCTGGGCGGCGGATCCGCGGCCGCCGGACCGTGCCCCGCCGCCGGGGACCGGCCCCGGGGGGGCGATGACAAGGCAGCGGCCCCTGCTTCAAAACCGGCGGTCCGCGCGGCCGGTTCTGTCCCGGCCCGTCCAGACCTGCGCTACGGGGTTTTGGATATCGAGACCCGGCGCAGCGCCGAAGAGGTGGGGGGATGGCATCTGGCCTCGCGCATGGGGGTGGCCTGCGCCGTGGTCTACGACAGCGCCGACGACCGCTTCCACACCTATCTGGAAGAGAACCTGAACCGGCTGATGGACCATCTCGAACGCCTCGATCTGGTGGTGGGCTTCAACGTCAAGCGCTTCGATTACCGCGTGCTGGACGGGTATCGGCCCGTGGTGCGGCCGGAACCTTCGTACCCTGGACATCCTTGAAACCGTTCACCGCTAACCCTCGGATTTCGCCTCTCGCTGGCCCACCTGGCCCGTGAAACCCTGGGGGCGGCCAAAAGACGGTGACGGGCTCCAGTCGTTGCGCTGGTGGAAGGCGGGTCTGGTCGACCGGGTGGTGGCCTACTGCCGCAAGGATGTGGCCATCACCCGGGATCTTTTCCTTTTCGGCAGGATCCACGGCTACCTGCTTTTCCGCAACAAGGCGGGGCCACGCCGTCCGGATTCCGGTCGATTGGGCCGCGGCAGATCCGAAATGAGCAGGCGCCGGGCGGCAAGGCCCTGCCGGCCGGGATCCGCCCTCAGACTTCGGCCGCGGTACCGGGCCCCAGGCGCCGATCATACATCCGGCCCACCCCGTACTCGGCGCGGCGCATGAATTTTTCGGCCGGCGGGCCGATGATCTGCATTTCGGGTGTTGTGGCGCTGGACGTCCAGGGCGATCTTCATCTCCTTGGTGCATCCGGTGGAATAGGTGGCGTCCTTGCCGACCCATTCCGGGGGGATCTGGCGTTCGAGCAGCTCGAAGGCCTTGGCGATGTCCTCGGAACTCTGGAAACGCCAGATATCGATGTAGCCGCTGCGCTGGACGATTTCCCACATGTACATCAGGTCATCGGCGTCCATCCCCGGTTCGTAATTACTCGCTGGGGTTTGATGATGAAGGTCTGGGCGCTCTGATCGCGCAGGTGGCCGATGAAGGTCGACATGATCTGTTTGGCCACGTCGATCCTGCCCGGGATCGAACCGATGATTCCGCTGTAGAACATCACCGTCATCCCCTGGCTTTTGGCCCCGGCCATCTGGTCGATGATGCGCTGGGCCTTGGCCTCCAGGTCGGCGTGGGAAAACTTGACCACCGCCGGGTGGCGCGGCTTGTAGTCGATGACCAGCCCGCCGTCGATGCCGGTTGGCGATATTGAACAGATCCTGGGTGAAGCAAAAGTGGGTCTCGAACAAGCGCCGCTTTTGATCCGCGCCACGCGACGACACCACGGCGTTGACCTCCTTGAAGCAGCGGGCAAAAGTGGTGGATACCCAGAAGCAGGTTGAGGCTCTCGCTGGTCCCGTCGCCGAGCAAAAAGATGGGGTAGTCGCTGCGCAGCATGCGTACCAGGTCGTTCTTGCTCACCTTTTCGTCCTCGATAAAAAAGGCCCCGGAAATGGCGCTGCGCAGGGCCGGATCCTCGCGGGTGCTCAGAATGTCCGCCTTGGTAAAAAAGCGGCCCGCCCTTGAAGACCAAGATCACCTTGTGGCCCAGAGCCGCCAGGTGGCGGATGACGGCAAAATCCATCACGATTTCACCTGCTTCATCCGCCAGCCAGAGTATTTTCTGTGGCACCCGGGGCATGGGGGCCTGCCCGTCGGTGCGCACCCCGACCATGTCGAAAAAGGCCTCCACCCCGGAGCCGGTGATCGGCTGGCGGCACAGGTTCACCACCTCGGCGGTCTCCAGTCCGTTGCCGTTCCCGGTTTCCCAGAGCCGGCGCTGGGCCGTGGCGCACAGCAGCCGGCGCAACTGCAGGGCATCGGCCATCTGTTTGATCGTGCTCAGGTTGTCCAGGGGCGCGGCGATCTCCTTGGGGTCGACATGGTCCAGGGCCTTGCGAAATACCGGATTGGCCAGAACGGCGGCCGCACGCCGGTTGCGGACGGCTTTTTCCCGGTGGAACGGATCCTCGATCTGGGTGCGGCGAATGAAGATCTTGAGCAGGCGTTTTTCCACCCGCGAAGGGATCATGATTTCATCGCGGGTTTCATGTTTGAACTTGGTAATGACCAGCGCGTCGAGAAATTCGCGGTCACGCTCGTCTTCGATCTGGGTTTCGGTTATGGCCAGCAGGCGCTGGAGCACCGCATTGTAGCTTTTTTGCAAAAAAGCCGATTGGGTGCGGTCCATGATGGCGCTGAACATCCGGTCCGAGCATGGATAGTAGCGTTCATCGGCCTCGGTGTAGACCATGAACCGGATCTGTTCCGGACTGGCGGCCAGGTCTGGATACGAGAGGTGATCGAGGTGGTTTTCGATGAAAAAGGCGGTGAACCAGGCGTCCATTTCCGGGTTGAGCCCGGGCTGGTAGACGAAGCGGGACGGGTGGGAATCCTTGTCGGAGGTCATGGTCAAAGCTCCTTGGAAAGGCTCGAAAGGTGGTCCGAGAGCCGGTTCAAACCGTCGACCACCAGATCGGGGCAAGCGCCGCAGAGGCCGCCCTCGTCGCGGGTGCGCAGCGAACGGGCATCACCGGCAAAAAGGGCCGTCTGAAAGCCGGCCCGGCCCGCGGCCCAGACATCGTTGCGCATGTCGTTGCCCACATAGAGGGCCGACGGGGTCTGGATGCCCATGCAGCGCAGGGCCCCGGCGGCCGCTTCGAAAAGCACCGGCGAGGGTTTTGCCCGGCCCAGACGGTAGGAAAAAATCTGCAGCCGGGGGTCGAAGCCCAGCTCGTCCAGGCTGGCGCCCAGGAGGCGTTCCAGAACCAGAGGGGTGAAGAACTGGGCATTGGAGACGATGCCCAGCACCAGCCCGGCGCGGCGGCAGGCGTCCAGGATCTCGGGGGCCCCGGGCATGGGCCAGACCGGATTGACGGTCAGTTCCCAGACCAGGGCCGCTTCCCGGGCGCGCTGCCGGCTGCCGGCGCCCAGCAAGGCCATCCAGACCCGGTCGATCTCGACCTCGGGCACGTCGATGCCCGCGGCGTGCAGGGATGTGTGCCGGTCAAGAATCAGGGATTTCAGGCGCCGGCCGATCACCGCCGCCGGGATATCGAGTCCCAGGCGGGACGGCAGCCGGGCCGCATCTGCGGCGGCCGGGAGCACCTCGTTTTGCGCCAGGGAGATCTCTCCTGCACGGCTGATCAGCAGGGTGCCGTAGACATCGAAAAGCACGGCCCGGATCGGCCGGCGCAGTCGACCGCCGGCCCCGAGCGAGGTGGGCAGGGGACTCAGGGGCGCAAAAGGCCATTGGGCCAGGATCTGTTTCAATCGGTCCATGATCCCCATCGCAGCAGGCTGAACGGCGTTTGGGCCCAAAAGGCATCCAGCAGCCGGTCCCGGTCGATCCGGTGCACCACCGGCCGTCGGGCCCGGTCGTAGGCCGCCAGCAGGCGGCGGCGGTCGGCCTCGCGGCCGTAGTGGCGGGCCACGGACGCGGCGTTGGCCGCGATAAGGGCTGCGGCTTGAGGCACCTTCCCGGGGCGGGCCAGAAAAGGGTTGAGGGCGGTCAACTCGGCCCGGTCATGGTCCGATTGGCGGCATCGGACGATGATCCCGGCCTGCAGCGGTTCATTTAAAAGCGCCAAGTCGACGGTCTCGGCTGCGGCCAAAGCCTGAAAATGCGCTTCAGCCCTCTGGGGGTCGGCCGGTCGTCCAAAAGCGGTCCGCGAACGGTTCCAGGCCCTTATCCAGGCCCGCTGCCAAACCCTGCAGTCGAGCCATTCGGTGGGGACCTTCAGGGCGGGATAAAGATGGTCCAGATCGACCCCGTTGGCGGCAAAATCCTCACAAACACCCAGATTCCGTCCCCAAAGAAGCTTTCCCGCGGTCCAGGGTTCGAGAAAGGCGAACCCGAATCCTTCGCTGACGCTGGTGGTGATCAGAAAGCGGGCCGTCTGCATCAGATGGGCAAAATCGTGGTTTATACCGGCTTCGAAAACCACCGCCAGGCAATGGCGGGCCGCAAAGTCCTGCCAGAAACGGTAAGGGTCCCGGTCGGCGGAACTGTTGGGCCCCAGGGTGATCGCCAGGACCGTTTCGGCCGGCAGAAAGCAGGAACAGAGCAGGGCTTCGCCGATGTTCTTGCGCCGCAGGGCGCGCACCGGGTAGAGCACATGACTGCCGAGCGCGCCGTGCGGGCCAGCCGGGGCCGGGGCCGCCACCTGATTGGGCAGCAGGTGAACCCCCTCGGCAGTCAGCCCGGCCCGGCGCAGCAGGTCCAGATCGCGGCGGTTGAGCACCGCGTAGTGGCAGTCTTCCGGGTAGGGGGCGGCCCCATAGGCCTCGGGACGGCCGTCTTCGGCAAAGTCGTGGATATGCAAAAAAAGGGAAACGCCCTGGTTTTTCAGTCTTTCAAGGGTTTCGGTCAGCAGGCGGTTCTTGGCCAGGGTCGGGTTGTGCACATGCATCAGATCGCAGCCGCCGGGCCAGTGGTCCATAACGGCCCGCATCATGGCATCGGCCAGGCGGCCGGCGGTCCAGGCCGGATCGCGCAGCCGATCGTAGGCCAAACCCGGCACGTGGACAGCGGTTGCGGGAAATCCTTCCGGAACCGGCTCGCCGCTGAGCACCATGACCTCGGCCGCCCCTTCCAGGGCCTCGATCTGGCGGCGGATCACGGTGGTCACCCCGCCCGGCTTGAGATGGTAGTGCACAAATGCGATGCGCATGGTAAAAGAATGGCGGTTCGATTCCGCCCGGCGCAGGCCGGGCCGTTGCAGGCAAGTTCAATCGCCGCTATGATACCTCAGCCCGGGAATCGGTGCAAACGGTTCCAGGACGGCAGCAAACGGCTTTGGCCGGAGGACGGAATGCCGGTTTTTTGGCTTGATCAGCGCCTGCGGTTTCCGCCGGTGGAAGAGGCGCTCCCCGAAGGATTGCTCGCCGTCGGCGGCGATCTGACGGTGGAGCGGCTTTTGCTGGCCTACCGCAACGGCATCTTTCCCTGGTACTCGCCGGGCGAGCCGATTCTTTGGTGGTCGCCGGATCCGCGCCTGGTGCTGCTTCCAGGGGACTTGCACGTGCCCCGGTCTTTGCGGCGAATCCTCAATGGCGGCCGGTTCCGGTTCAGCCTGAACCGTGATTTCATCGCCGTGATTCACGCCTGCGCTGCGGATCGGCGCCAGAGCGGCACCTGGCTGGTGCCCGAGATGATCGCGGCCTATATTCACCTGCACCAGGCCGGTTATGCCCATTCGGTGGAAGTCTGGCAGGATCGGCGGCTGGTGGGAGGGCTTTACGGGGTCGCCCTGGGCGGGTGCTTTTTCGGTGAATCGATGTTTCACCGGACCAGCGACGCTTCCAAGGCCGGCCTGGTCTACCTGGTGCGGCATTTGGCCGACCTGGGCTTCTCGCTAATCGACTGCCAGGTGACCACCGCGCATCTGGCGCGCTTCGGGGCCCGGGAGATGCGGCGCGAAGCGTTTCTGCAACGCTTGCGCCGGGCCTTGAACAAGGGGGCGGATCCCATCGGCGCCCCAGGCGGGGCACATATTCAAAACGGTTCTTGGGCAGGTTCGGTATGCTGACCATTCGCAACTTGAAATGTTTTTACGGCGGGATCATGGCCATCAAGGGGGTCAGTCTCTCGGTGCGCCAGGGAGAGTTGATCAGCCTGATCGGCGCCAACGGGGCCGGCAAAAGTACGCTCCTGGCCGCGGTCAGCGGCCTGCTTGGCGCCGCTTGGCGCGGCCGGATCATCTTTGAGGGAAAATCCCTCGAAGGGCTGACGCCGCCCCAGATCGTGCGCCGGGGTATCAGTCTGGTTCCCGAGGGACGCCAGATCTTCGGCAGCCTGGCCGTGATGGACAATCTTCAACTGGGCGCCTACAGCCTCTATCGCCAGTCTCAAAAGGACGTGGCCCGAAGGACCCTGGAGCGGGTGCTGGACCTGTTTCCTGTCCTGGCCGATCGGCGCCAACAGGCTGCCGGAACCCTCTCGGGAGGCGAGCAGCAGATGCTGGCCATCGGCCGGGCGCTGATGGCCAGGCCGCAGCTGCTCCTCCTGGACGAGCCATCCATGGGACTGGCGCCCATGCTGGTGGAAAAGATCCTCGATACCCTGGTGCAGCTGCGCGCCGAAGGGCTGACGATTCTCCTGGTGGAGCAGAACGCCCGGGCCGCACTGCAAGTCGCCGATCGTGGCTACGTGTTTGAAAACGGGCAGGTAGTACTCGATGGGCCGGCAAAAGATCTTCTCAACGACGTGGAGGTCAAAAGGGCCTATCTGGGCAAGGACTACGAAGCGTTTTACGAGGGGAGGGAATGAGCATGCCATCCGGCGACCTTGAAGAGCGGGCCCAGCGGCAGTTGGAGCGCCTCCAAAGCACCCTGAACCGCGCCTTTCGTAGCGTCCCTTTTCACCAGCAACGGTTGCGGCGCAACGGCGTTGATCCCACCGCCATCGAGTCCCTGGCCGATCTTGACCGGCTGCCGTTCATGACCCGCGGGCATCTCGGGGAGAACTATCCCTACGGTCTTTTTGCCGTGCCCCTGCGGGACATCGTGCGGATCCACACCGCGCCGGGCACCTCGCTGAATCCTTCGGTGAGCGGCTACACGGCCCAGGATCTGAACCATTGGAGCGAGATGGTGTCGCGCAGCCTGGCGGCGGCGGGACTGTGCTGCGACGACATTTTGCAGATCAGCCTGGATCCGGGGCTCAACGATTGGGGCCGGGACTACAAGAGCGGGGCCGAGGCCCTGGGGGCCAGCGTGGTTCCCAATTCCCTGATTTCGTGCGAAAAGCAGCTTATGGTGCTGCGCGATTACAAGATCAGCGTGCTGGTGACCACCCCGGCCTACGCGCTGCAAATTGCCGAGCATCTGTACGAGGCGGGCATGAATCCGACCCAGCTTTCGCTCAAAACCCTGATCCTGGTGGGCGAGCCGCCCGACCCGGACGCACGCGCCGGCCTGGAGGAAAAGCTGCATGTGACCACCTGGATTCATTACGGGCTGGCCGAGGTTCCCGGAGCGGCCCTGGCCTACGAGTGCGCCGAACACAACGGCTTGCACGTCCATGACGAGCATTTTCTGCCCGAGATCATCGACCCCCAAAGCGGCCGGGGACTGCCGGCCGGAAGCGAGGGGGAATTGGTGCTCACCACGCTCTCGGCCCGCGCCATGCCCCTGATCCGTTTTCGCACCGGCGATCGGGCCCGGCTGGTGGCCGATGCGTGCCCCTGCGGCGCTGACGGGGTACGCATCGACTGGCTCGACGGGCGCACGGATCAACTCATGGTGCTGCGCGGCGTCAAGCTGCACCGCGATCAGGTGTCGGCCCACATCGCCGCGGCCCTCGGTTTTTCACCGGACCGCCAGCAGGTGTTCGTCAACCGCCAGCAGGGACGACGGCTGCTGGAGGTCTGGATCGGCGTCGACGATCGGCTCTTTTCCGACGAAATCAAGATGCTTGAAAAGCGGATGCTGGCCGTCGCCGACCATCTGCACGAACGGCTGGGGGTTCCGGTGACGGTGCGCCTCAAGGAGCGCTCCAGCTTCCCGGACGGGACAACCGCCTGAGGAGCGGGCACACCGATTTGGGCCTTTTGGGTGCGGGTTGGGTGCGCATTGACAGATAAGGCCGGTTTGCGTTAGGGTCAAAGCCGTTTCACAGGCAGACCAACCGGGACGAACGGCGGGTCTGGTTTATTTTTTCAACATCCCTTAGCAGTCGTGAAATGGCGGACCCTAAAGCCACATTTCAACTTGTCTGGGGAGCTGCCCTGCTGGCGGCGGGGATCGGCGTCTTTTTTCGCATTCCCCAGGTGATGCCCCGCATTCTAGAAATTGAATCGTTTGCGGCCATTTCCGGTTTCATTCAGTTTTGTTTTTACCTGATGGGGGTCCTGTTGGTGGGCGGTGGAGCCCGCAAAATTTATTACCACTGCCGGACCGGATACCGGCCTTCTGCCGAGGATTGAGTGTCTGTTTGATGACACCAACGCGCCTGGTGCCAGGCGATATCGGCGGGGCGGATTCTGCCGCTCAGGCGCCCGATGGTGAAAACCGACAGCCCGTCTAGGAGGTTACCCGCATGACGGTGCCACCAGCCACCCAAACTGCTGCCCTTGCAGACAGCCCGAATGACGATGTCAGGAACCTTCAGTCAGAGGTCGAATACCGCACCCTGCTCCAGGATATCTGCAACAAGATTTACGCCGCCAAGAACCTCGATGAAATCCTCATCGATCTGAAAGACGAAATCACCGGTCTGTTCGAAGCCCAGCGCATCACGATTTACGTGGTGGACGGCAAGCGCCGCGAATTGGTGTCACGCTTCAAATCCGGCGACGAAGTGGCCGAGATCCGCGTGCCCATCACACCCAGCAGCCTTTCGGGATATGCGGCCTTCAAACAGCGGATCGTCAACATCGTGGATGCCTATGACGACAGGGCCCTGAAGCAGGTCGACCCCCAGTTGCGCTTCGACCACAGCTGGGATGAACGCACCGGTTTCCGGACCCATGCCGTCCTGGTCTGCCCGGTGATCTACAGGCAGTTTTTGCTGGGTGCCATCCAGTTGATCAACCGTACCGGGGAGGTGGACCGGTTTGTCGACGAGGATGAACGGGCCGTCCAGGAAGTGGCCAAGATCCTGGGTATCGCCCTGTACAACCAGAAGCGCATGGCGCGCAGCCGGCCCACCAAGTTCGATTATATCCTGGAAAACCATATCCTGACCCAGAAGGAACTGGACAAGGCGGTGGCCGAGGCCCGCCAACGGCGCGAACCGATCGAAAAAATCCTGATGGCCGACTTCAAGGTTCCCAAGTATGAAATCGGCAAATCGCTGAGCAAGTTTTATAAAGTCCCCTTCATCGAGTACAACAAAAACGCCCCCATCCCCGGCGAGCTGCTCTCCAAGGTCAAGGTCCTCTTCATGAAAAGCAACGCGTTCGTGCCGTTGCGGGTCGAAGAGGGCAAGGTCCTGGTGGCCATCGACAATCCCCACGACCTGCAGCGAGCCGACAACATCCGGATGCTCTTCAGCGGCCAACAGTTGGCTTTCGCGGTGGCCCTGCGCGAAGACATCGAGCAGTATATCTCCTTGTTCATCCAGGATGAGAGGGAACTCGCATCCATGGATGAAATCCTCAGCCAGCTCGGGGCCGAGGAGCTTGAAATCGAAGAGGCCGAGACCGGGGTGGGCGAGGAAGACAGCGCCGTGGTGCAGCTGGTCAACAAGATGATCGTCGATGCCTACAACCGCGGTGCCTCGGACATCCATATCGAACCCTACCCGGGCAAACATAACACGGTGGTGCGGTTTCGCATCGACGGCGCCTGTCAGGTCTATCAGACCATCCCCTTTGCCTTTCGCAATGCCATCGTGTCGCGCATCAAGATCATGAGCGACCTGGATATCGCCGAACGGCGCAAACCCCAGGACGGCAAGATCCGGTTCAAGAGATACAGCGGGCTGGACGTGGAGCTGCGGGTCGCCACCGTGCCGACCCAGGGTGGAATGGAAGACGTGGTCCTGCGTATCCTGGCTGCAGGCGAGCCGATCCCGCTGGACAAGCTGGGGCTGACGTCTCAAAACTACGAAAAATTCTCCAACATCATCAATCGCCCCTATGGCCTGATTTTCGTTTGCGGCCCCACCGGCTCGGGCAAGACCACCACCTTGCACTCGGCCCTGGGACAAATCAACAAGACCGAGACCAAGATCTGGACCGCCGAGGATCCGGTGGAAATCACCCAGCGCGGCCTGCGCCAGGTCCAGGTTCACCCCAAGATCGGTTTCGATTTTTCCATGGCCATGCGCTCCTTTTTGCGTGCCGACCCGGACGTGATCATGGTGGGTGAAATGCGCGACAAGGAGACGACCTCCATCGGCATCGAAGCCTCTCTTACCGGCCATCTGGTCTTTTCCACCCTGCATACCAACAGTGCGCCCGAAAGCATCACCCGCCTGCTCGATATGGGAATGGACCCCTTCAATTTCGCCGACGCCATTCTCGGGATCCTCGCCCAGCGTCTGGCACGCACCCTGTGCAAGGATTGCAAGGAGAGCTACCTGCCGGGCCAGAAAGAGTATGATGAACTGGTGCGCGAATACGGCGGCCAGCAGGCCTTCGATCAGCACCTCGGCCTGCCGCTGAACAATGAATTGCGCCTCAACCGCCCGGTTGGCTGTGATCGGTGCAACAACACCGGTTATCGCGGCCGTTGCGGGATTCACGAACTGCTCATGGGAACCCCGGCGATGAAAAAACTGATCCAGCTGGTCAAACCGATGGAAGAGATCCGCAACCAGGCCATCAAGGATGGCATGACGATCCTGCGCCAGGACGGGATCGGAAAGATTTTCAGCGGGATGTTGGATCTGATCCAGGTGCGCAAGGTGACGCTTTAAGGAAGGCATCGTCAGATCAGACGGATCTGACGGATCGGTCTGATCTGACCGATTTGACGCTGTTTTCCGGTTTTCTTTTACTCTCCGCTTTCACTCTTTAGCCCCCTCCCGAGCCTTGCCAAACTTCTCCAACTGCCTCTCGAAATAGGCCCGATTTTTCTCCTCGGCGGCCTCAAGCGCCCGGCGCCCCGCCGCCACGGCCTCGGCATAGCGCCCGTTGACGTAGTAGCTTTCCGCCAGGGTGTCCAGAACGTGGGGGGCTGGGTCGAGCGCCGCCGCCCGCAGGGCCAGTTCAAGGGCCCGGGCCGGGTGGCGCAAATCCGGTACGGGACCGGTGGCGTAAAGCCAGGCCAGATTGTTGAGCCCCTGGGGATGGTTCGGGTCCAGGACCACGGCCTGCTCGTAAGCTTCGGCGGCCTGCTTCAGGTCATGGTGCTGGTAGTGAAGATCGCCGAGCAGGACCAGCAGGTCGGGTTGGCGCGGATCGCGGGCCAGTTCTTCGCTGACGATGGTCTGCAGCAGGTGCCGGTTGAGTTGGCGGCCCGCCGCACCGAAGTTGAGCTGCCAGGCCGTGATGCTCACCAGGACCAAGGCCGTCAGATAGACGGCGAGGCTGCGGCGTACCTTGCGGTCATGGCGGTTGATCCAGGCCGGATCGGCCTGGCACCGCAGCAGGTAGTCGACGCGCTGGCGGATGGAAAAGTGATGCCAGTTGGGTTTTTCCGGCGCAATGCCGCTGGTTGCGGCGATCTTGACCAGGGTGGCGATGAGCGGCCGCGCATCGTCGTAGAGCCGGTAGACGTACAGGTCGGCCTGGCGTTCGAAGTTGCGCATGAAATAGCCGAAAATAAAACGAAAATAGAGCAGGAAAAGGACCACCATGCAGCCGTTGAGCAGTATCGAAGCCAACCGGGTCGGATCGCTGGCACCGGCGGCCGACAGCCAATGGATCGGCCTGGCGTAAAGCAGGGCGTAGATCACCAGGTCGAAGGCGGCATAGGCCAGAACCAGGTACCCTGTCAGAAAGAGCAGGTAGAAGGTCAGGTGGTGGCGTTTGACGTGACCGACCTCGTGGGCGATGACCTGTTCGATCTCCTCGGGGGCCAGGTAGGCCAGCATGGCCCGGGTGACCAGGATGTAGCGAAAGCGGCGCACCAGGCCCATGACCCCGGCGGTGATCATGCGTCCCTCGAAGAGGGGCCAGTCGAGGATTTCGGCAAACCGCAGACCGGCGCGCTGGCAGACCGCCGCGATGCGCCGGCGATCGGGTCCTTCGGCCAGGGGCCGGCAGCGCCAGAAACGGCGGATCAGGACCGGGCCGGTGACGGCCACCAGGATGAGGAAAAACAGAAAGTAGCCCATCTCTCCGGCCGGGGAGGTCAGCCAGCGCCGGGGGGCTTCAAAAGGGAGCAGTTCGATCAGGTCGGCCACCCCCGAGAGGACCAGCCAGGGCAGAATCACCGGAATGCCGAAGGCGATATTGGCGGCCACGTATCCACGGCGGGATGTTCGGGTGCGGAAAATCCGGTCGTGGGTCGGATGGGCGGCAGCCCACCCGATGGCCAGATAGCCGATGAACAGCACGAGAAAAAGCAGGGCCTGGAGGGTGGGCAGGACCCGCAGGCCGGGCAGACCGGAGAGGTAGGCCGGCAGATTCAGCCCGTAAACATCCACTGCGAACAGGGCCACGGCCAGCACGCAGAGGCGGGTGACCAGGGCCGAGTGCCGCACATCGGCCGCCGCCGGCCCCAGGCGTTCCAGTTTTTTTCCCAAACGGCCGAAGGCCAGAAGGGCGTAGGCGGCGAAAAAGAGCAAGAGGCCCACGGCCCCGGCCAGGGCCTCTCCGACCGGCAGGAGGGGGCTTTCAGGCGGCTGGTAGGTACTGTAGATCAGCAGTACGACGATGAAGTAGAGGAAATTTCCGAACATGATCGAAATACGAAAAGAAGGCTGCTTTAAAGAACGTTCCGACTTCTGACATCGGAATTCTGACTTTGCCCAGCCTTCTGTGCATAACGCTCCTTTTCGCTGTAAATACATCCGCAGTACTGCTGGCGATACATGCCCAATCGCTTGGAGGCTTCGATGCCGGCCTTCCAGCCGGTGCGAAAATCGCGGTAGGCAAAGGGGATGCCGACCTCGCGGCCCACCGCCTCGCCGATTTCGCGAATCAGGTCGTGGCGCTGGAATTTGCTGTAGAGAAGGGTGGTGGTAAACGCGTCGAAGCGGCTGGCGCGGGCCAGCCTGGCTGCTGCCAGCAGCCGGTCATGGTAACATACCGGGCACCGGTTGGCCTCGCGGTAGACCACCCGGCGGATGAAGCCTTCCAGATCGTAGCCTTCCTGAAAGATCACCTTCAGCGCGATGCCCTCGGCATACTCGGCCAGGGTCTGGGCGCGGCGCTGCATTTCGGTGAAGGGATGGATGTTGTGGCGGTAGAAAAAGCCCACCACCAGGGCGCCCTCGTCCCGCAGGGCCTGCACCGGAGTAATGGCACAGGGACCGCAGCAGATGTGGATCAGAATTTTTTGCAGCTTGCCGGATTGCATAGACTACCTGCCGGTTTTCAGGGGCGGCGGCCAAAGGGCATCGGTTTTCCTGCTAGCGTTTGCCGAAGATGGCCGTGCCGATGCGCACCAGGGTGGCGCCTTCGGCGATGGCCGCCTCGAAATCACCCGTCATTCCCATGGAAAGATGCGCCATCACCACCCCGGCCGGGCTTGCCTCCCGGATCCGGTCGCGCAGTTGGCGCAGGGCCGCGAAATACGGTCGGGCGCGCTCGGGCTGGTCGAAAAAAGGGGGCATGGTCATCAAGCCCCGGACCTGAATGTTCTCCAGCCGGCCCAGGGCCGCGACCAGTTCCACGGCCGCTTCCAGGGTCGTGCCGGACTTGGTCGCCTCGCGGCTGATGTTGACCTGGACCAGGATCGGCTGCATCTTGCCTATCCTGGCGGCCTGCTTAGAGATTTCGCGCCCCAGCTTGAGCGAGTCGACGCTGTGGATCAACTCGAAGCCGTCTACGGCATGGCGGGCCTTGTTGGACTGCAAGTGGCCGATAAAATGCCAGCGCAGGGTGCAATCGGAAAGGGCCGTGATCTTTTCCCGGGCCTCCTGGATGTAGTTTTCACCCGCCACCCCGATGCCGGCCTCCCAGGCCTGGCGCACCACGGATGCCGGGTGGGTCTTGGTGACCGCCACCAGTTCGACCTCGGCCGGATCGCGGCCGGCGGCCTCGGCGGCCCGGCGGATCCGTGTGCGGACCGTTTGGATATTTTCGGCGATGGACATCGATCTATTTCTCGCTTTTCAGACTCTCGGCGGACCGGACCGCGTAGTTCACCACACCCTCGCGGATCAGCACCTCAATGACTTCGCAGACCGGCAGGCCCACCACATTGGTGTAGGAACCGTTGATCCGGCGCACCAGGAAGGTGCCGATGCCCTGGATGGCATAGGCCCCGGCCTTGTCAAAGGGCTCGCCGGTTTGCAGGTACCACTCGATTTCAGCCGCCGAGAGGGACTTGAATTCGACCGCAGTGGTCACCGCGGCGCTGATTTGCCGTTCGCGGGCCAGGCAGCAGAGGGAAAATCCGGTATGCACGAGGTGCTTGCGGCCGCTGAGGCGGCCCAGCATGCGGCGGGCCTGGCCCATCCCCTCGGGCTTGCCAAGGATGCGCCCCTCGATGACCACCACGGTATCGGCGCCGATCACCCAGGCCTTGGGATGGGCCCGGGCGATTTCCAGGGCCTTGTCTTGGGCAAGGGAGCGGACATGCTCCTCGGGTGCCGCCGCCGGTCTGAGGCTTTCATCCAGTTTGCTGGGGATCACTTCGAAACGCAGCCCGGCCTGTTCCAGCAGATAGCGCCGCCGCGGCGAGGCGGAGGCAAGGATGATGCGGGTATGGTTGGTGGCCGGCGGCATGAGGCTCCCTTAACATGGGGCCGGGGGCTTGACAAGGCGCTTGAATTTTTATCCGGGCATTGGGATAAGAGCCGGATGGAAATCGGAAACGATCATGTGCGCGTTTTGATTCTCGGGGCCGGACGCTTCGGCCGCCTGGCCTTTGAACGCCTGCAGCGGCGCCGGCCCAAGGCGGCCATTACCATGGTGGACCGTGAACGGCCGGCGGATCTGATTCTTGACGGGGCCGGAGCCCGCTTCATCGCCGCCGAAGCGGGCACCTATCTTGCGGCCATGAAAGATCTGGATGCAGGGACCGACTGGATCGTGCCGGCCGTGCCGGTGCATGTGGCCGGGCGATGGGTGGGCCTCAAGCTGGCCCCCGAGGGCCGGGGAAGACCGCTGGCGATACCCGAGGCCCTGCTGAGCCGGGTGCCCAATCCCATGCGCGGCGCCCAGGGCCAGCTCTATGTGAGCAACGCCGACTTCTGGTGCCCGGATGACTGCCCCGAGCCCGAGGCCCTGTGCACCGTGACCGGGAAACCGCGCCCGCAGGTGATGTACACCCATCTTGCCCGGCTGGCGATCCCCGGCTTCACTCCTGTGGTGGTGCGCAGCCGGCAGCTTGCTCCCGGGGTGGGCGGGTTCCGGCCGGCCGACCTGCACGATGCCCTGGCACGGGTCCGGGCCGCCTCCGGCCCGGTGCTGCTGGCCACCGCCTGCAAATGCCACGGGGTCATCGAGGCCCTCGATGCCCGCCCTGCCAACGGCTGACTCAGCCCTTCACTGGTCCGATCCGGAGACTTGCGCTTCGTCGAAGGTGAGCATCTCACCGAAGATACGCAGGGCCCCTTCCATGATGTGAAGGGCCAGGGCACCGCCGGTGCCTTCGCCCAGGCGCAGCCCCAGGTCCAGGATCGGGGTCAGTCCGAGCCGGGCCAGCATGTGGCGGTGGCCCGGCTCCTCGCCCTGGTGGGCCGCGAAAAGATAGTCGACGCTGGCCGGGCACAGGGCCTGGGCGATGAGAGCCCCGGCCGTGGAGATCAACCCATCGACCACTACCGGCCGGCGCCGGCCCGCCCCGGCCAGGATCAGCCCGGCGATGGCACCGATTTCGAAGCCGCCGACCTTGGCCAGCACGTCCAGGCCATCGGACCCATCAGGCCGGTTGAGGGTGATCCCCTTTTCGATGGCATCCCGTTTGCGGGCCAGCCCGGCATCGTCGACACCGGTGCCGCGGCCCACCATCTGCTCCAGCGAAGCCCCGGCCAGGATGGCGCCGATGGCCGCCGAGGCCGTGGTATTGCCGATGCCCATGTCGCCGGTGCCCAGGATCTCGTAGCCTTCATCGAGCAGGGCCGAGGCCTCTTCGAAGCCGGCCGATAGCGATTCCAGGGCCTGGCCCCGGTCCATGGCCGGTTGGCGGGCGAAATTGGCCGTGCCCCGGGCCACCTTGCGCACCCGCAGGCAATCGGCCCCGGGAAGGCCGGCAGTATCGACGTCGCCGGCCACCCCCACGTCCACCACAAAAACCTCGGCCCCGGCCTGGCGCGCCAGCACGTTGATGCCGGCCCCGCCGCGCAGGAAACAGCGGATCATCTCCACGGTGACCGCCTGGGGAAAGGCGCTCACGCCCTCGGCCACGATCCCGTGGTCGGCCGCCATGACCACAAAGGCCCGCCGGCCGATGGAGGGCTCCAGGCTGCACCGGATGGCGCAAATCCGTTCGGCGATGGGATGGAGCCGGCCCAGGGCACGGGGCGGCATTACCAGACTGGCGGTGCGGGCCTCGGCCCGGGCCTGCCATTGGGCCGAAACCGGCTGGATGTCCTGGATCATCTGTTCGAGCGTTTTCATCTTTCTTCTCCTTGAATGGAATTGTCATTTCCCGGTGGCCGCCGGAAAGCAGGATTACGAAATCCGTTTCAGGCCGGCCTGGCCCCCTCCTACTGGGCCGCGACCCAGCGGTTCAAAACCGCCAGGGCCCTGCCGTCCGCCAGCAGCCGTGAAGCCAGGGCGACCCCCTCGGCCAGATCCCCGGCCTGCCCGGACACGTAAAGGACGGCCGCCGCGTTGAGACAGACCGCCTGGCGCCGGATCCCGTTCTCATCGCCGCTGAGAAGGCCTATCAGGGCCTGGGCCTCGGCTGCGGCGTCGCCGCTGCCGGTAAGGGCTGCCGGATCACCGCCGGCCAGGCCCAGCCCGGCAGGATCGATCCGATAGGCGGTGATGCGCCCGTCTGCATGCAGTTCGGCCGCCGTGTTTTCCCCTGCCGGGGCCAGTTCGTCCATGCCGCGGCCGTCGGGCAGACGGCCGTGAAAGACCAGGGCCCGCCGGTAGCCGACAGCCTGCATGGCCCGGGCGATGGGCAGGACCAGGTCCGGGCGATAGACCCCCCGGACCCCCAGGCCCGGCCGGGCCGGGTTGGCCAGCGAGGCGGCGATGTTCAGGATGCTGCCGAAGCGCAGGCGTGCCAGGATCCGGCCCAGGGCCCCCGGATGGACCTGGGGACTCATGGCGTTGAAAAGGCCGATCCCTGTTGTGCGGATGCTCTCGCAGACTGTTTGCACCGAGCAGTCCACATCCACCCCCAGGGCCTGGCAGAGATCCACCGTGCCGCAGGCCGAGGAGACGGCCCGGGCCCCGTGGCGCGCCAGGCGGGATCCGCCGGCGGCCGCCACGATGGCCGCGGCGGTGGAAATGTTGAAGGTGCCGGCCCCGTCCATGCCGGTGCCGCAATTGTCCACCAGGGTCATGGGCGAGGGGACGGCGACGGTTGCGGTGTCCCGGGCCAGGATGGCGGCCCAGGCCCCGGCGATCTCCTCGGGGGTCGGCCCCTTGGCCGTGATGGCGGCCAGAAAAGCCCCCTGATGGATCCCGGATTGGCTGCCGCAAAGCAATTCGGTAAAGGCCGCGCAGGCCTCCTCGCGGGACAGGTCATCACCGGCGATGAGACGCCCGATAAGGGCGCCGAAGGGTTTCAACACGTCATCCATCGATTGTTAAACCTCCACCACGGTTTTAAGATCTTGCGGGCCGGTCTTCAGATGGGCCGGCAGGCCGGCCAGGTCGGTGCGCCGCGTGACGAGCCGGCCGGCGGGGATGGTGCCCTGGGCCAGCAGATCGGCGGCCCGGCGGATATGGTTCTTGGCGCAGCCGTAGCTGCCGCTGATCAGAAACTCTTCGTAGTGAATCGCGGGCCCATCCGGGAGCCCGGCCGGACCGGTGCCCGGACCCGAAAAGAGGCTGATGCGCGCGCCGCGCGCCAGCAAGGCCGCCAGCGGCGGATCGAGTCCCACCGGCCCGGCGGCCATGATCAGCACGTCCCGGCTGCAGCGGGGCAGGTCATCAACGGCCGAAGGATCAAAGGCCAGATCGGCGCCCAGCTCCAGGGCCAGGGCGCGCCGTTCGGGCCGCGGCTCGGCAACCCAGACCGAGGCCGCCTTGCACCGCCGGGCCAGGATCAGATGGAGCAGCCCGAGGATTCCGGCACCGATCACCAGCACCCGGTCGGCCCTGCCGAGCCGGAGGCGCGACTGGGCGTTGATGCAGCAGGCCAGGGGTTCCGCCAGGGTGGCGGCGACAAATTCGAGGTGGTCGGGAAGGGGGATCAGGGCCCCGCGCGGGGTTCCGCTAAGCGGGACGGCCAGATATTCGGCAAAACCGCCGTCCACGCAAAAGCCGATGATGCGGCGCTGTTCGCAGCGCTGGTCCGTGCCCCGGCGGCAGTGGCAGCAGCGGCCGCAGCGAAGTCCGGGCGCCACCAGGACCCGGTCCCCGATCCTGGAGGCCGCAGTCCGGCTGGCCGCCACCGTACCGGCGATCTCATGGCCCAAAACGCGCGGATAAACCAGGGCGCGATGACCCTCGACCGCCATCTTGAAATCGCTGCGGCAGACCCCGCAGGCGTGTACCCGCACCACCACTCCGCCCGGCGGGCAGGCGGGGCAGGGCAGGGCGGCCGGTTCCAGACGTCCCGGCCCTGCTAAGACTACGGCGTGCATCAAGGCCGGCAGTTCGGTGCTCAAAGGTGACGGCATCCTGGGGCCCTCCCGGGTTGCAATAAAAAAGCCCCGGCGCCGATATGCATCATCGGCCCGGGGCTTTGCCATCACCACGGGGGGCGGTCTGTCGGCAGGTCTTCTGGCTTGTGGATCAACCGTCCGGCCGCGCCTTCCCATGCCGTTTGCATGACGGCACAGTGGCATGTCGCAGCCGGCGTCCCCACTCACAGCGGCGGGACCGCACCGGATTTGAACCGGTTTCCCTCTTCGTCCGGGACTGGTTTGGATCAATCGCCGGTCCCCGACACCGACAGGCCTTGGCCTGTTTTGAAACCGTACCAGTAGCGAATCGATACGCGCTTGTCAAGCCGGTTGACAGAGCCGCCAGCGGCGCCTAATCTAACCCCCTTGATCGAATCCAAAGGCCTCGGGAAGGAAGATGCTCTCAATGATCAGCGATGCTAACGGCTCCCTGCGCGGCGTGGTCGTGGCGGCGCCCAACAGCGGCAGCGGCAAGACCACCGTGGCCCTGGGACTGATGGCGGCCCTGGGCCGCCGGGGGCTGCGGGTGGCCCCTTTCAAGGTCGGCCCGGATTTCATCGATCCGGGCCACCACCGGCGGGTCTGCGGCCGGGCCAGTCGCAACCTGGACGGATGGATGCTCGACCGGGATACCAACCGCCGCATCTTCGCACGCCAGGCCGCCGCGGCCGACATCGCCGTGGTCGAGGGGGTGATGGGGCTCTTTGACGGATTCGACGGCAGCAGCGAGGCCGGGTCCACGGCCCAGATGGCCAAATGGCTGGGGCTGCCCGTGCTTTTGGTGGTCGATGCGCGCAGCATGGCGCGCAGTGCCGCGGCCCTGGTCCAGGGTTTCGAGCGCTTCGATCCGCAGCTGACCTTTGCCGGGGTACTCTTCAACCGCGTCGGCAGCCCGCGCCACCTCGAGTATCTGCGCCAGGCCCTGGACGGCCACGTGGCCATGCCCTGCCTCGGCGCCCTGGGACGCGACGGGCGCATCGCCATGCCCGAGCGCCATCTGGGGCTGGTGACCGACGAGGACCGGCCGATGGACCAGGAGGCGCTTTCCCACCTGGCAAAAGCCGTGGTCCGGGGATGTGATCTCGACGCGCTGCTGGCCGGCCTGGCGCCCGTCCGCGCGGCGCAAGCGCCCCCTTTGCCCGAGCCCGCACGCCGCGCGGTGCGCATCGGGGTGGCCCAGGATCGCGCCTTTTGCTTCTACTATCCGGAAAACATCGAACTGCTGGAAGCCAACGGGGCCTCCATCGTCTATTTTTCACCCATCGACGCCCCTGACCTGCCCGCGGATCTGGACGGGCTTTACTTCGGCGGCGGGTATCCGGAGCTTCACGCCGAGGCCCTGGCCCGCAACCGGGTACTGAGGGACCGGGTTCTTGCCGCCAGCCGGTCCGGGATGCCGATTTACGGCGAGTGCGGCGGCTTCATGTACCTGTGCCGGGATCTGGAGGACGCCGAAGGCCGGCGCCACGAGATGACCGGCTGCTTTCCTCTGGCCACGCGCATGACCCCGAAGTTGCGCTCCCTGGGCTACCGCGAGGCGGTGCTGACCCGTCCCACCTTGCTGGGCGGCCCGGGACGGCGGGTACGGGGCCACGAGTTTCACTATTCCGAGCTGGTCGAAAATACCGGTGAAGTGCCGCTTGCCTACCGGGTCTCGGACCGCCAGGGTGCGGATCGCGGTGAGGGGTTTCAGGCGGGCAATACCCTGGGCAGCTATCTTCATCTGCATCTGGGCTCTTGTCCCGAGGCGGCGGCCTCCTTTGTGGACGCCTGCGCCGCATGGAAAGAAAAACACTCTAAAGCCGTGGCTGGCGGTGCCCCGGCCGCGGGGAATGTCGAGAAGCGATGAAACCCGAAGAGATTGAGAAACTGAGCTTTCAGATCATCGACGCCGAAGCCGGACCCCACGGATTCTCCGACCCCGAGTGGCAGATCGTGCGGCGCATGATTCACACCTCGGCCGACTTCGAATACCGCGATACGGTGCGCTTTTCTCCCGGTGCCATCGATGCCGGGCTGGCCGCCATCCACCGCGGGGCGAGCATCGTCACCGACACCCGCATGGCCCTTGCCGGAATCCGGAAAAAGGACCTGGCCCGCTATGGCGGCGAGGTCGTCTGTCTCATCGACGATCCCCAGGTGGCCGAAATCGCCGCCCGGCAGCAGACCACCCGGGCCAGAGCCGCTGTGGACGCCGCCACAGAGCGCATCGAGGGAGGGATCCTGGCGGTGGGCAATGCGCCCACGGCCCTGCTGCGCCTGCTGGAGCTGGTGGACGCCGGCCGGATCCGGCCGGCCCTGGTGATCGGGCTGCCGGTGGGCTTTGTCAACGCGGCCGAATCCAAGGCGTCCCTCATGGAGCGCCAGGTCCCTTACATCACCAACCTGGGGCGCAAGGGGGGATCGAATCTGGCCGCGAGCGTGGTCAATGCATTGATTATTCTCGCTTCGCTCGAATAATTAATATAACAAGGCAGATGTCTGTAATATCGGATGCGATGATTTAGAATCTGCAACGGATTCAAATGTCTCTTTGAATCGGCAAACCACTCATAAGACGCTGCGCTCGGGATTCACCACCGGGGCCGCGGCGGCCGCGGCGGTGCGCGCGGCTCTCTTGATGCTGGCGCACGGCGAGACGCCGGAATCCGTGCATGTGCCTTTTCTGAGCCAGGGCGGGGTGGAGGTGAAGGTCCACACGGCCCGGCGCGAGGGTGGCAACGCGGCGGTTTGCACGGTGATCAAGGACGCCGGCGACGACCCGGACGCCACCCACGGTGCCGAGATCGGGGCCCGGGTAATATTGGAAGCGTGCGGTTTGACGGCGGATCCCGGACTCGAAATCCGCGGCGGAACCGGGGTCGGGCGGGTGACCCTGCCCGGGCTTGAAATCGTTCCCGGACAGGCGGCCATCAATCCCGGCCCGCGGCGCATGATTCAAGCGGCGGTGGCCGATATCCTGGCAGGTGAGCGCGGGCGCTGGCACGTGCAGGTGGAGATCTTCGTGCCCCGGGGCGAGGAGATCGCCCGGCACACCCTCAACGCGCGGCTCGGGATCGTGGACGGGATCTCGATCCTCGGCACCACCGGGATCGTAAGGCCCATGAGCCACGAGGCCTACACCGCCACCATCCGTGCGGCCATGCAAGTGGCAAGGGCCGGCGGGGTGGACGACCTGATCCTGACCACCGGGCGGCGCTCGGAGCGTTTTGCCCAGGAACTCTGGCCCCAGCGCTCGCCGCAGTCCTTTGTCCAGATCGGCGATTTTTTCGGTTTTGCCATTCAAACGGCAGCGGAACTGGGGGTGCGGTCCGCCGTGCTGGCCGTCTTTTTCGGCAAGGCGGTCAAGATGGCCCAGGGCCTGGCCCATACCCATGCCCGTTCGGCACCCATGACCCTCGCGGCCCTGGGCGCCTGGATCCGCGAAGATACCGGCGATGAAGCACTGGCGCAAGAGGTGGAAGAGGCCAACACGGCGCGCCAGGCCCTGGCGCGGATCATGGTCCGGGACCCTGAGGCGGTCCGATCCGTGGGCCGGCGCATGATCGAGGCCGGCAGGCGACTTGGCCTGGACAAGGTCGTGGTGGGGGCGGTGATTTTCGACTTCGAGGGCCGCCCCATCTTTAAGGAGGCGGCATGACGGCACCTGTAACCATCGTCGGCATGGGAATGAGCGCCCAGGATCTCGCACCGGGCCACCTGGAAGCCATCCGTACGGCCCAGGTCCTGGTGGGCGGGCGGCGTCACTTGGCGGGTTTCGAGGATCTGGCGGCCGAACGCATCGAGATCACCGGAAGCCTCTCGCTGCTGGCCGAAGCCATCGCCCGGCGGGCCGCCGAGGGGCGGCGGGTGGCGGTCCTGGCCTCGGGGGACCCGCTTTTTTTCGGCATCGGACGCTTTCTGGCCGAGCGTTTCGGCCCCCAGATGGTGCGCATCCTGCCCAACGTTACTTCTGTGGCGGCCGCCTTCGCCCGGCTGGGGCGTTCCTGGAACGAAGTGCCGGTGGTGAGCTGCCACGGCCGCTCGGGCGGAATCCACCGGCTGCTGGCCGTGCTGGCGCGCGAACCGGTGGCGGCCGTGCTCACCGACCCGGTGACCGATCCTGGAGCCATCGCCGCCGAACTGGCGCTTCGCGGGCTGGAGGACGCGCACCTGTGGGTCATGGAGCGGCTGGGAAGCCATGATGAGCGGATAAGCCGCCTTTCGGTGAGCCAGGCAGGGTCCAGGCGCTTTGCCGACCCCAACCTGGTGGTGATCGTCCAGCCCGAACCGGACCCCGGTGCCATCGGGGCCGCGGAGGCCGAGTTCGACCATTCCCGGGGACTGATCACCAAGGCCGAGGTGCGCGCCGTGAGCCTGGGCCTGCTGCGCATCGCGCCGGATCACACCGTCTGGGACCTGGGGGCCGCAAGCGGCAGCGTGGCCCTGGAGGCCGCCGTACTGGCCTGGAGCGGGAGGGTGGTGGCGGTGGAAAAAAATCCGGATCGGCTGACCGCCCTGTTTCACAACCGCCGGCGCCTGCGGCGCTGGCACGTGGACCTGGTCGAGGCCCGCCTGCCGGAAGGGATGGACGATCTGCCGGATCCGGACCGGATCTTCGTGGGCGGCGGGGGCAAGGATCTGGCCCCCATCCTGGAAAAGGCGGCCGCACGGCTTGCAGCCAACGGGATCGTGGTGGTCAACACGGTCCTGCTGGCGAGCCTTGAGACCGCCCGCCGCGTCCTGGAGCAGATGGGACTGAAGGTGGATGCGGTGCAGGTCCAGATCTCCCGCAGCCGGGCCACGGCCGGAGACCTGCGGCTGGAGGCTGAAAATCCGGTCTGGATCCTTCGCGGGGTGCGTGCCGGTCTATGAGCACCGGTCACAACATAAAAACGCGATTTTCGGCCGGGAAATGAACCTTAAACAATGAACAATAAATTTTAAGGTGACGATGTGTGTGCTGCTGCCAACCCCATCCTCTTTGTGGGCGCCGGGCCCGGGGACCCGGAACTGATCACCGTCAAGGGC
Organism: Desulfobacterales bacterium; assembly: GCA_963668645.2. GTDB lineage: Bacteria > Desulfobacterota > Desulfobacteria > Desulfobacterales > UBA2174 > UBA2174. The sequence goes on along the minus strand of CAXXWC010000002.1, from coordinate 123,511 downwards.
CGCCGCGCCCTGGAGCAGGCCGAACTGGTGGTTTACGCCGGGTCCCTGGTGCCCCGGGCCATGCTCCAGTGGACCGATGAAGCCTGTGAGCAAATCGACAGCGCCGGGCTGAACCTGGATCAGATCGTGGAGCGCATGGCCGCCGCCTGGACCGCCGGCCGCCGGGTGGTGCGTTTGCACACCGGGGACCCGAGCCTCTACGGCGCCATCCACGAGCAGTTCCAGGCCCTGGAAAAGAAAAAAATTCCCTTCGAAGTGATTCCCGGGGTGACGGCGGCCTTTGCCGCCGCGGCAACCCTGGGCATCGAATACACCCTGCCCGAACGGACCCAGACCCTGGTGATGACCCGCATGGCCGGGCGCACCCCGGTGCCCGAGGCCGAGAGTCTGCGCGCCCTGGCCGCCCACCGGGCCTCCATGGCGATCTATCTGAGCATGGCCATGATCGACCAGGTGGGGGCCGTGCTGGCCGAGGCTTACGGCCCGGATGCCCCCTGCGCGGTGGTCCAAAAGGCCAGCCACCCGGACGAACGGATCCTGCACACCACGGCGGCAGGTCTGGCCGAAGCGGTGCGCCAGTCCGGGATCCAGCGCCAGGCCCTGATCGTCATCAGCCCGGCCCTGGAGGCGCGCAGCACCGGTGCGGAGCTGCGCTCCAAGCTCTACGACGCGGGCTTCAGTCATGGGTACCGGAAAGGAACCGAGAAGATGGGGTAGGGCAGGGATGAAAGAAAAGTTCGCCGTCTGGGCCCTGACACCTCAAGGGGTGGAATTGGCCCGCCGCATCGCCATCGGTTTGGGCCGGGCCGACTGTTTCGCGCCGCGCCAGGCCGCGGTGGACGGCTGCCAGCCCTTCGACGGGCTGCGATCGGCCGTCACCGGCGCCTTCGGCCGCTACAGGGGGCATGTCTTCGTGATGGCCGCCGGGATCGTGGTGCGCCTCATCGCCCCGCTGCTGCGCCACAAGAGCGTGGATCCGGCCGTGGTGGTGGTGGACGAGGCCGGGCACTGGGCCGTGAGCCTGGTTTCCGGACACATCGGCGGCGCCAACCGCCTGGCCGAGGAAACGGCCCGCATCTGCGGCGCCCAAGCGGTGATCACCACCGCCACGGATGTGCGCGGCCTGCCGGCCGTCGATGCCATCGCCGTGGAAAGGGGGCTGGCCATCGAAAACCCCGGGGCCATCAAGGCGGTGAGCATGGCCCTGCTGGCCGGTGAAACCATCGATCTTTTCGACCCGCACGGATGGTTTGACGGGGCCCTGCCATCTTCTTGCTATTGCCGGATCCCGCGGCAGGAGGCCGGTCTGCTTGCGTCCGAAAATGCCGGCCGTCCCGGGGTTTGGGTCGACGACCGGTGCCTTGACCTGCCGTCTCGAATCCTGGTATTGCGCCCCCCGTCCCTGGTGGCCGGGGTCGGCTGCAACCGGGATACCGCGGCGAGTGAAATTCTCGATCTGATCCACCAGGTCCTGGACCGGCATCGAATTTCGCCTTTGAGCCTGGCCTTGCTGGCCACCATCGATATCAAGGCCGACGAACCGGGGCTGCGCGAAGCGGCCGCCAGGTTGGGCCTCGGCCTGAGCGTCTACCGCCGGGAGGAACTGGCCCGGGTGGAGGGTGTCGCCAACCCCTCGGCGGTGGTGCAAAAACATGTGGGAGTAAGCAGCGTATGCGAAGCAGCCGCGATTCTGGGAGCCCGGGGGGGACGCCTGATCGTCCCCAAACACAAGACGGCCAACGCCACGGCAGCGATTGCCCGCAGGGACTGTACATCGTGGGCATCGGACCCGGCGCCGAAGAGCACCTCTCCGAACGGGCCCGCACCGTCCTGAAGGCAGCCGATACCGTGGTGGGATACACCACCTACATCGATCTGATACGCCCCCTGATCGGGGCGCGCCAGGTCCTGGCCACGCCCATGATGAAAGAGGTCGAGCGGGTCGAGACGGCCCTGGAGACCGCGGCGGCCGGGGGGCGCTGCGTCCTGGTCTCCAGCGGCGATCCGGGGATCTACGCCATGGCCGGGCTGGTGTTCGAAATCTGCGCGCACCGCAAGATGGCGGTGGTGGGCCCCGACGGCGACCCAGACCAGGGGCTGCGCATCGAGGTGGTGCCCGGGATTCCGGCCCTGTGCGCCGGGGCGGCCCTGCTCGGGGCCCCCCTGACCCACGATTTTGCCGTGATCAGTCTCAGCGATCTGCTCACCCCGTGGCAGACCATCGAAACCCGCCTGGATGCCGCGGCCCGGGCCGATTTCGTCATCGTGCTCTACAATCCCAAGAGCCGGCGCCGCACCGGCCACCTGGACCGGGCCCGTGAGATCGTCATGCGCCACCGCGACGGGGCCACCCCCACCGGAATCGTCACCGGAGCGAGCCGCGAGAACCAGCGCGTGCAGATCATCACGCTGGCCCAACTCGACCAGGCCCCGGTGGACATGCAGACCATCGTTTTCATCGGATCACGGGCCTCCGTGCACTATGGCCAATTCATGGTCACCCCCAGGGGCTACGGGCAAAAATACACCATCTGAACCTCCTGTTCGGAAAGGGGAAAAATGGGACTTTCAAAAGGGTATGTTCAGATTTATACCGGCGACGGCAAAGGCAAGACCACCGCTTCATTGGGCCTTGCCCTGCGGGCCGCCGGCGCCGGACTGCGGGTCTTTATCGGCCAGTTTCTCAAAAACGGCGACTACAGCGAAATCCAGGCCCTCAAGGCCCTGGGGGACCGGGTCACGGTGGTCCAGTTCGGCAGCGGGCGCCTGATCCGCGGCCGTCCCGATGAAAAGGACCGGGCCCTGGCGGCCCAGGGGCTTTCAGCGGCCCGGCAGGCGCTCACAGAGGGGCACTACGACCTGGTGATCCTCGACGAGGCCAACGTGGCGGCCGCCATGGGGCTGGTGAGCGTCGACGAATTGCTCGCTCTGGTAAAGGAAAAACCGGCTGCGGTGGAGCTGGTCCTGACCGGACGGGGGGCGAGTCCGGAACTGATGGCCGTCGCCGACCTGGTCACCGAAATGAAGGCCGTGCGCCACTACTACGAGGCAGGGGTCCATGCCAGGCAGGGAATCGAAAAATAGCGCAGCACCGGCAAGGTGCCTGGCGGTGCTGGGAACCGGCTCGGAGGTGGGCAAGAGCGTGGTGGCCACGGCCCTGTGCCGGGTCCTGGTGCGCCGCGGGGTGCAGGTGGCCCCCTACAAGGCCCAGAACATGTCCAACAATTCCGGGGTCACGGCCGAAGGCCTCGAGATGGGCCGGGCCCAGATCGTTCAGGCCGAGGCGGCCGGCATCGCTCCCCAGGTGGACATGAACCCCATCCTGCTCAAGCCCACCAGCGATGTGGGCAGCCAGGTGGTGCTCCTGGGACAGGTGCATGCCAATAGCTCGGCCGCCGCGTACCACCGGCAAAAGGAAGGTTTGGAGCAGGCGGCCCGCCAGGCCCTCGATCGCCTGCGCCGGGAGTACCAGGCGGTGATTCTGGAAGGGGCCGGCTCCTGCGCCGAGGTCAACCTCATGGCCCATGACCTGGTCAACCTGCCCATGGCCGCCTATGCCGGGGCCCCGGTGGTCCTGGTGGCCGACATCCACAAGGGCGGGGTCTTTGCCCAGATCGTGGGGACCCTGGCCTGTCTGAATCCTGACCAGGCCGCGCGCATCGCCGGTTTTATCGTCAACCGTTTCAGAGGCGATATCTCTCTTTTCACAGACGGGGTGCGCTGGATCGAGGAACGCACCGGCAAGCCGGTATTCGGGGTCCTGCCCTGGTACAGCGATTTTCGCATCGAGGCCGAGGACTCGGTGGTCATCGAGGCCCCCCGGCCCGCCAAAGGGGCCCGGGGCCCGGCCCCCAAGGTGGTGGTGGTGCGCCTGCCCCATATCAGCAACTTCACCGATTTCGAGCCCTTGCAGGATATTCCCGGGCTGGGCCTGGCCTACGCGGAAGATCCGGCCGACCTGCCCCCGGAGGCGGCCGTGATTTTGCCCGGATCGAAGAACACACGCCACGACCTGGCCTGGCTCGACCAGCGCGGATGGACCCGCAAGATCCGGGCCCATGCGGCCGCCGGCGGCCATGTACTCGGGGTCTGCGGCGGGTACCAGATGCTCGGCCGGCAGGTGGACGATCCCCACGGGCACGAAGGATCTCCGGGCACCAGCCCCGGCCTCGACCTGCTCCCGGTGGAAACGGTTCTCCAGGCGCCCAAGACCACCACCCGCACCCGTTTCCAGTGGGGCGAGGCCCAGGGGGAAGGCTATGAAATCCACATGGGCCAGACCCGGCGCACCGGCGGTGAGGCCCTGGTGCAGATCTCGGCCCGCAACGGGGTTGCATGCCATCAGGAGGACGGGTGCCGCAGCGGCGACGGGCGCATCCTGGGGACCTACCTGCACGGCCTTTTCGATTCGCCGGCAACGGTGCGCTGCTATCTGGCCGGGCTTGGGCTGGGTCACCTGGGGGCGGACCAGTCCTACGGGCCGGCGGCCCGGGACCGGGCCTACGACCGGCTGGCCGACCATTTCGAGGCCCACGTGGATGTGCCGGCCCTGATGGCACTCATGGGGCTTTGATGCTGATTCCACATCTTCATGCGTTCACGATTCTACTTCAAAAGGAGGCGCCATGAGCGCGATCCTGGTGATCGGCGGCTGCCGCAGCGGCAAGAGCCGCCAGGCCCTGGAACTGGCCCGGGCCGGTGAGGGGCGGCGGCTCTTTGTGGCCACCTGTGTGCCCCACGATTCAGAGATGGTCGCCCGGGTGGCCCGCCACCGGGCCGAGCGGGACGATACCTGGCAGACGCTGGAAGAACCCCTAGACCTTTCCGGGGTGGTGAGCCGGCAGGACGCCATGGACCGGGTGATCCTGGTCGACTGTCTGACCCTCTGGACCAGCAACCTGATGGCCGCCGACCTCGAGGACGCCGAAATCGAAGCCCGTGCGGAAGACCTGGCCCGGCTGCTGGCGGCCGCCAAGGGCCGCGTGATCCTGGTGAGCAACGAAGTGGGCGGCGGCATCGTTCCTGAAAACAAGGTGGCGCGCCGCTTCCGGGACCTGGCCGGCCTGGTGAACCAGCGTATCGCCACGGCCTGTCAAAAAGTGGTCTGGATGGTGGCCGGGATCGGTGTGACCGTCAAACAAGCGCCAAGCGGCGAATAGAAAGCGTTTCGATGAGCGATTATGACTCTGTGCAAAATCCTCTGCCCAAGCCTTCCCTTTTCGAGGGCCTGGTGGGGGCCTTGCAGTTTCTCACCATCCTGCCCCTGGGGCCGCCGGCCAGGTTTGCGCCGGGGCCGGTCTTTGTCTTTTTCCCGGTGGCCGGGCTCGTCATCGGGGCACTGGTCTCGGCCTTCGATTATCTGGCGGGATTTTTCCTGCCGGCCCCGGTGGCAGCGGCGCTGGACGTGGCCCTGCTGGCCGCGGTGACCGGGGCCCTGCATCTGGACGGGCTGGCCGACACGGCCGACGGCCTGCTCGGTTCGCACCGGCGTGAACGGGCCCTGGAAATCATGAAGGACAGCCGGGTAGGGGCCATGGGGCTGGTGGCCGTGGCCGTGGTGCTCATCGTCAAGGCCGCGGCCATCGGCACACTGAGCCACCAGCGGATCCTGGGCCTGATGCTGGTCCCCTGTATGGCCCGCTGCGCCATGATGGTGGCCATCGACCGTTTGCCCTACGCCCGCAGCTCCGGCACGGGCCAGGCCTTTTTCGAAGCGCCTCTGGGGCCGTGGCATTTTGGTGCGTTTTTGCTGCCCCTGGCCCTTTCACTGCTGCTCGGGTGGCGCGCTCTTTTGCTCTGGGGGCTTTGGGCCGCGGCCCTGGCCATCGCCATTCCCTATTACCGCCGCCGCATGGGCGGAATCACCGGGGACATGCTCGGGGCGTTGAACGAGGTTTGCGAAGCGCTGCTTTTCGTCGCCCTGGCGGGAGGTGTCCCATGATCCGCGGCCACGGCGGCAACATCCACGAACTGGCCCTCCGGTTAGGCTGCGATCCGGACGCCATCGACGACATGAGCAGCAACGTCAATCCCCTCGGTCCCATGCCCGAACTGATGGATTGCCTGCAACACCGCCTGGAACGGATCCGGGCCCTGCCCGAGGTGGATGCGGCCGCCATGACGGCCGCCTTTGCCAAGACCTGCGGCCTGTTGCCGCAACAGGTCCTGGCCGGCAACGGCTCCACCGAGATCCTCTACCTGCTGCCCAGGGCCCTGCGCCCCAGGCGGGCCGTGATCCTGGGGCCGACCTACGCCGACTATGCCGATGCCTGCCGCCTGGCCGGGGCCCCGCTGCACCATGTCCTGGCCGGACCGGATGATGGATTCCGGCCGCCGCTGGAGCGCCTGGCTGCAGACCTGGAAGACGGGGACCTGGTCTTTATCTGCAATCCCAACAATCCCACCGGCCGACTGATAGATGGGCCGGCCCTGCTCGAACTGGCCGCGGCCCATCGCCGCTGCACCTTTTTGGTGGACGAATCCTACCTGCCCTTTGTCGGGGCGGCTTCTTCCCTGGCCGGCAGGGGATCGCCAAACATGCTGGTACTCAGCTCCCTGAGCAAGATCCACCGCATCCCCGGGCTGCGCATCGGCTTTGTGTCCGGAGACCCGGATCTCATCGGGCACCTGGCCGCCTTGCGCATCCCCTGGAGCGTCAATGCCCTGGCCCAGGCTGCGGTGGAATTCATCGGGGCCCAGCCCCAGGCGGTGGCCGCCTTTGTGGACCAGACGCGCCGTTTTCTGGAAGCCGAAAGAGCCCACTTTTTTCAACGCCTGGCAGGCCTGGAGCAGATCCGGACCTTTGACAGCGGCACCTCCTTTATATTGGCCCGGCTGGATCCACCGTTTACCGCAGACCGGGTCTGGCAGGCCCTGGCCCAGGAGCGCATCCTGATCCGCAACGCCGCCAACTTCGTCGGCCTCGGACCGCAATACGTGCGTTTTTCGCTCAAGAAGCGGGCCGTCAACGACCGGGCCCTGGATTGTCTTTTCTCACTTTTGAAAGGCTGAACCTTGTGATGAGCAACCCTCTGGCCTGGGTGATTGCCACCGCCTTTATCCTCGACCTGGCCCTGGGCGACCCGCCCCACTGGCCCCACCCGGTACGCTGGATGGGACGGGCCGTCGAGCGGCTCGAAGCGCGCCTGCGCGCGAGCCGGCTTTCCGTGCCCAACGCCGGACGGCTGCTTGTGCTGATCCTGGTCCCGGGGACCTGGGCCCTGGCAGCGATCATGGCAGCCCTGGCCGGGTGGATCCATCCGCTGCTGGGCATCGTGGTGCAGGCCGTGATGCTCTGGACCTGCCTTTCGGCGCGCTCTCTTTACGCTGCTGCCATGGGAGTCGAAGCCCCGCTACGCCAGGGCGACCTGGAGGCGGCCCGCAAGGCGGTGTCCATGATCGTGGGCCGCGAAACCGACCGCCTGGATGAATCCGCCGTGGCCCGGGCCGCGGTGGAGACGGTGGCCGAAAACCTGGTGGACGGGATTGTTGCCCCGCTTTTCTTCGCCCTGCTGGGCGGCCCCCCCCTGGCCATGGCCTACAAGATGGTCAACACCCTCGATTCCATGGTGGGCTATCGCAGCCCGCGCTATATCGAGTTCGGGCGCGCCGCAGCCCACCTGGACGATGCGGCCAACTTCATCCCGGCGCGCCTCAGCCTGCCGCTGATCGTTGCCGCTGCCCGGCTCGGCTTCCGCCGCGGGGGGCAGGCCTGGCGCATCGGCCGGCGCGACTCCCGGCGCCACGCCAGCCCGAATTCCGGGTTCCCCGAAGCCGCCTTTGCCGGTGCCCTTGGGGTGCGCCTCGGCGGCCCCAACCACTACCACGGGCAGCTGGTGGAAAAACCGTTTATCGGCGAAGAATTCAGAGAAGTGGCCATTGCCGACATCCGCCTCGCCTGCCACCTGATGGTGCTCACGACCTTGCTGGCGGCTCTTTTGGCAGTGTGGTGGGCGGTTTGGTGACGCGCGGCTTTGACATTGGCTGAGGTGGGGGATAGGGTAAGTCTGATTCCTGGCTGATCTCAAAGGGACCAAAAGGACTTAAAGGACCTGAAGGACGGCGGCCGCAACCCAGGTCCTTTATGTCCTTGTTGTCTTTTGGGTCTTTTTCTCTTTCCCCAGGAGCACCCCATGCCCGAAGGCTTCATCCCGCCCCACGGGGGTTACGAAAAGCTGCTCTCCTACCAGAAGGCCAGGATCGTTTACGACGCCACGGTCAGATTCTGCGCGCGCTTTTTCAACAAGCGTGACCGCACGGTGGACCAGATGGTGCAGGCGGCGCGCTCCGGAAAGCAGAACATCATCGAAGGCAGCCTAGCGTCCGCCACCTCCAAGAAGACCGAGATCAAGTTGACCAATGTGGCCCGGGCCAGCCTGGGCGAACTGCTGGAAGACTACCGCGATTTTCTGCGCTCACGCGGCCTGTCCGAGTGGGGCCGGGACCACCCCTATGCCAGGCGACTGCGCGAGCTGAATCGTCAGCCCGACGCCGAGTACGATACTTTCCGCAAAGGCATCGAACACGAAGATCCGGCCATCGCCGCCAATGTGATCATCGGCCTCGTCAAGGTGACCACCTACCTGCTCGACCGGCAGATCGCCCAACTGGAACAAGCGTTTGTGGCGCAGGGCGGGTTGAGCGAGCGCATGACCCGCGCACGGCTGAACCACCGTGATCGGCAGCGAGGGAATCGGCGCGGCAGAGAACCGGACGGCTTTAAGCCGGCGAAAAAATGATGGTGCCTGGAAAGCTATCTTCCAAAAAATGCCTCATCAAAAGCGATCTCCGGCAGACATCCAAAAAGGACCAAAGGGACCAAAAGGACTGAAAGGACGAAAAAACAAGCCCCGATCGTTCTTCGGGTCCCTTTTGTCCCTGATGTCCTTTGGGTCCTTTCTCTTGTGAACCGCCCGGAAAGGGCTCGTTGAAATTTAGGGCCATCTATAGTAATCTGCACCAGCCGTTGACCCCCAAACCAAAGGGAGAGGCATTGTGGCAGCAAACTGGTGGATAGCCGGTCCGTAGAGAGCCCGCCTTGCGAGAATGTTACGTTCTTGCGAAGCGGGCTTTGCTGTTTTTTCGGGACGGTTTTGTCCCCATCTGGCAAAATCCGGTGGTATGATTGGTTCAAGGCTCGGAACGGATGTCCTCTCACGGCACCGCGTATCACCAGACAGGAAATGTTCGCAGTGGGTTGTCTTGGTGGGAGGCCAAGGCCAAGGATTCGTAAGGAGAAGGGGCCGCACCATGGCTGAAATCATTTCTGCAGAGGCCATTTGCGAAAGGATCTACTCGATCCGGGGGCAGAAGGTGATGCTGGACCGGGATCTGGCGGAGCTCTACGGTGTCGCGACGAAGGCCCTCAAGCAGGCTGTACGCAGGAACGCCGAGCGATTTCCCGAGGACTTCATGTTCGAGCTGACGGTTCAGGAATTTCAGCATTGGAGGTCACAGTTTGTGACCTCCAACGCAGACAAGATGGGGCTGCGCCATCGGCCCATGGCCTTCACCGAGCAGGGGGTGGCCATGCTGTCGAGTGTGCTGCGCAGCCAGCAGGCCATCCAGGTCAACATCCAAATCATGCGCACGTTCACCCAACTTCGCCGCATGGCCGGCGTCCACGATGCGTTACGCCGCAAGATCGAGGAATTGGAGCAGCGCTACGACGCGCAGTTCGAAGCCGTGTTCGCGGCCTTGCGCCAGCTCCTCGAGGGCGAGGACAGCCCGCCTCGCAAGATCGGCTTCACGGCCAGGGAAAAGCGGCAGCCTTACGGCGAGATCGCGACGGCATCGTCCCCGACCTTCACAGCGAAGGCCGGGCAACGGTGGGAGCGGATCCCGCCCAAGCTGCAGGCCATGCTGCTCAGCAACGTCTGGTGCCGTTTCTGCCGGGAAGCAGGCGACATGGTGCTTCTGAGCGGGAAGATCGAAAAGGGTCGGCTTGTCCTGCACGGCACCTGCGCTGTCTGTGGTGCGCGTGTGGCGAGGGTTGTGGAGCGGGACTGAGAAATAATGCTCCGGCCGGCCTGCGGTCGTCGCGGGGCCATGCCGGCGATGCACGCAAAAAAAACATGGTACGCTATAACAACGATTTTAAGGGCCAAAATAGTGATATGGGGCTATTTTGGCCATCGGTAGGAGTCGTTTGAACAATATTAACAATGGGTTGTCTTGGTGCGACCCCAAGGTCGCGCTGAAAAATGACCGGGACGGAGCCAGGGTGGTGATGGAGAAATACCCAGCCTATTTTCAGGAGAGGATGAATGAACTCCTGCAGTAGAAATCCAGATCATCGATCCGAACTATCTTGCGCTCTGCTGTTGGCCCGGTTGTTGGCGGAGCGCGGAGCCTACGATAGTTTTCGGGGAAAGCTGGCATTTCCCCAGGAGGGGGCATGAATCAGCAGACACAGCCATCACCAAGAGAGCATCATTTCTACGTTTCGATTGCCAAGTTCCTTTTCCACCATCCGGAGCATGGCGTCGTATCAGCGCGGGACCCTATCAAGATCAGGGATGCAGAGCGATACGGGCTCAGCCCCCTCATGCTCTATGGATTGACCGTTGCCGGGTTGCCTATTCGGTGGATGACCTTCACTGCAGTCGATCAACCCCGTGCCTTCCGGGATGTTCTTCTGGATGCGTGGTGTAACGCCGAGGGCTTGCGTGGCCGACCGGACATCCTGCGGGTCAACCGCCACCTTGCGACGGCCAGCCCTGAACTGGCAGGGGCAATGGCAAAAATCGGAGTTCAGGTCGAGGTAGCCGATGCCAAGGAGAAATCCCTGCCCGCTTCCCTGCGCTCGGCCCAGGACTCCAGCCGGTGGTTGCTGAGGAAGCACGACGGAAATGACCGGTCTCTTGCCGGGTCCATCCAGGCCCTTTGCCGATACGCTCAAGTTGACCACGATTTTCGTCTCAGGGATGATCAAAGAGGCGCGAACAGTCGCGAGGTTGAAGACAGAATCCAGCAGTGGCTGACCTTACCGGTGCAAGTGCCGGTGCCAACAGTGCCCGGTGGACTCGACTGGGAACCCGGTCCATGGCTGTCATCCTGGGAGACCTCCCTGCCGCCCGATCAGCCCAGATATTTCAACCTCGACGGGTTTGATGGCAACACCTGGCTACTGACAGGTGAGAAGGCACCGGAAGACATCGTGGAGAATGATGATTTCTGGGCCGACACTGACTATGACAACGCGGCCGAAATCGCCAAGAACCTCGTGGCGTGCTGGCCCAATTCGCCAGCAGAGATTGCCAGGTGTGCCGGGATCACCCTGCGGGAACTTAAATGGTTCACCTCGGGGAAGGCGTCTCTTGATCGACATACGCGTTTTGACCTGGAAACCTTGCTTGGCATCGAATACGACGAAAGCGTGGGCAGATATATAGAGGCCGGACCTTATGTCCTGGTGGCCAACAAACCACTGGCCATCAAGGAAGTTTATGAAGGCATTTCCGGCGGCGGAGATGCATGTCCCTGTGAGATTGTCCCTCGCCAGGGAGCCGCAGATCCAAGTTGGCGATACGTGTTGATCAACACGTATGGAGAACCCCCGAGCATTGTGATGGCACCTCGCGGAGCAAAAATCGCGGAGCGTCTTCCGGACTTGCTTATGAATTATGACGGCATCAGGGCTGTAGCTCCGAAGTTCTACCGGGATGTCGTTTTTACCTGTGCCCGGGCCTGCCGCGAACCTGCCGCCAACATCCGTGAGATGAAAGATTTTGTGAAACGCTACGAAGAGCACTGGGCAGATTGTGCATGGCAGCCGGAGTGAATCTGTGCAGTAATGGCAGTAATGGGGTCGGACCAAAGCGACCTTATGACATAAAGGGCAAAAATCGATGATTGTCCCCTCAAAACCTGCCTATATCTCGCTTTTCAGGGGGAAAATCTTGCGCATAGGAACCCGAATTGGAGATAAGGGGTACATCAGGGTGGTGTCGCACCACATCAAGAATATGAAAGAAAGGGAAAGTCGTAATTCCCACAACTGAAAAGATGTCTATATGATCTTTTTCGCTGGCAAAAACAGCCTGATAGGGAACGCCTAAGGCAGGCGGGAGGATCGGTGAGCGTTTTTTCGTGGTCGAATGCTGGCAGAGTCAAAAACTGGGAGAAGCGGTGGTTGAAGCGGGGGGGCTCGGAACAATATTGATCCCCCGCTCTTACGGATGACGGCAAACTAAAGAAAGCCTGATCCCATGTTGTCTGATCTCCGGGTCCGAAAGGAAGCGTTCCAATGGCTCGATGCGCAGCGGGCCATATACGGCGACGCATTGCCGCGCGAGATTCTGCAGAAGGGCTTTCTTATGGAGGGCGAGCAGATCCGGCTTTTGGGACCGCAAGGAATTTTCAAGCCGAAACGTATGGAATTGCCGCTTTCCATTACAACGGTTCCGTCCGGGCCTTATGCCGACAGCTTCACCGGTGAGGGGTTGCTGCTTTATCGCTACCGCGGAACAGATCCGGAGCACCGCGATAACGTAGGGTTGCGACAGGCCATGACTCAGGTTGTACCTCTGGTCTATTTCCACAGGATTATGAGGGGAAAGTACGTAGCAGCATGGCCAGCGTTTATCGTGGCCGATGACAAGGATGGGCTGACTTTTACGGTAGCCGTCGACGAGATTAGGCAGGAAGCAGCTTCATCCTTCATCGGTGTTAGAGAACCAAACCAGGCGTGGATCGAAGAGCATTTTCGGCGCGCCTATGCAACCCGCAATTTCCGCCAGCGGCTCCACCAGAGTTCATTCCGGGAGAGGGTCCTGCGGGCTTACCATGAACAATGTGCATTCTGCCGGCTACGCCACCGCGAGTTGCTGGACGCGGCCCACATCCTGCCGGACAGCGACCCGGAAGGCGAGCCGGTAGTTTCTAACGGCCTCTCACTGTGCAAACTCCATCACGCTGCCTTCGACCACCACTTCGTGGGCATTCGGGACGACTATCGCATTGAGGTCCGGCCGGAAATCCTGAAAGAAACCGATGGCCCGATGCTAATCCACGGGCTACAGGCGCTTCACGGCCAGCGCATCATTCTACCGCGCCAGTCAGTGATGCGGCCAAACGGTGAATTTTTGCAGCGACGATATGAACTTTTCAAAGAAGCCGTATAAATGCGCCTGACAGAGTGGCATGGCGGTTCGTAAAGGCTTACCATTCAGGTTTGAGAGGCCGCTAAACAACATACCAATCGGTAAGCGATAATTGCGACGGGTTTCAGAACGGAGGTGCGATGGATCTCAATGCGGAGCAGAAGCGGATCGCTTTCCAGACGCCCAAGGGCCATGCCCTGCTCAAGGGGGTGGCAGGCTCGGGCAAGACCACGGTGGGCATCTACCGGATTCCATTCCTGTTGAGCAATTACTGCTTCGGTAGGGACGAAGCCATTCTGCTGGTGACCTACACCAAGACGCTGATCCGCTACATGGCCAGGCTCTACGAGAAGGTCAGCAGCACCGAGGGAAAAAGCTTCGAATCCCTATTCGGCACGCCGGAGCGCAAGGTGGAGATCCGGACTATCGACAGCCTCGTGTACCAGAGCTACCGGGCCTATGCCCGTCGCAAGAACATGAAGTTTGAGATCGGCGTCAAGAACACCGAGGCGCTGTCGATCGTCAGCGAAGGCGCCGAGAAGCTCAAAAAGCGGTTTCCAGAGGTCACCTTCCTCGATCAATGCAACACGCCGAGGGATTATAGGGTCGCACCAAACTAACCCATCATTGCAAATCAGAATAGTTGAAAATTTAGGCCCTAAAATCGACCTATATCGAGTTTTTTGAGGCCGAAATCGTCCATGTTTGGGAGATCGGGAAAAGGGGAGTCGACCCAGTCACCGGCCCCGTGGGCTGCATGATGATAACTACTATCGGAGACAACCGGCATGACTTCCATTTTTTTGCTCTTTCTCCTGATGATCTTCATCCTTGTTGTCACATTGGTCATCAGACTGACCGCACGCCGATCCTCTGCCGTCGAAATCTCTTACAATTCCTGCGACACCCTCTGCACTCCGGCCGAACGCGCCTTTCTTGGGGTATTGGACATGGCCGTGCCGGATGGACACCGCATTTTCGCAAAAGTGAGGCTGGCAGATCTGATCAAGGTCGGCAGCGGGCTGAAGGCTTCGTCGCGCCAGACCGCCTTCAACCGGATCAGCCGCAAGCACGTTGATTTCGTCCTCTGCAGGGCAGATGATATTGCCATCACGGCGGCCATCGAGCTGGACGACAGCAGCCACAACCATTCCGACCGGCAGGATCGCGATGCGTTTATCGACAAAGCCATGGCCAGTGCAGGCATCCCGATCATCCGCTTCAGTGCCAGGCACGCATACGGTGTCGGCGAGGTGAGGCAGGCGATAAGCGATGCCTTGGGACTCAGCACGCCGCCGGAAACGGAGCGGATATCAGACACGTCGCCGGAGCCGGTTGCGTCGAAACCGCCGGTTGAAGATTTTGGGACTTGCCCGAAATGCGGCGCCCCGATGGTCAAGCGGATCGTCAAGAAGGGGCCGCATGCGGGAAAGACGATCCTGGCCTGCTCGGCCTTTCCCAAATGCCGCACCGTGCTGCCCTATCGCGAACCGGAGGATCCGGCGTCGGCGCAGATCGAGAAGAGATAGACACGGTGACACGGTGACTCGGGGATGGGTGAAAGAACGAGACACGGGGACACGGGGACGGGCGAGACACGGGGACGGGGACGGGGACGGAGGCGGAGAGGGGGATACAGGAGATGGGAGATATTCGATCGTTCAAAGAATTGCGGGTCTGGCAGAACGCCGTCGATGCGGACCAACGGAGTAGATGTAAAAAACGGTCAAAGAGGGCTTTGTGTTCTCCCCGTCGCCGAGTCCCCGTGTCTCCATGTCGCCTTGCCACCACCGTGCTGGCCGGCGCGAGAGAATCTGACGCGGCATCGGCGGGAGGTTTTCATTGGCTAATACTGCGGTTATGATAACCCGATAGGGGGACAAACCATGATGACGTTGCAGTTGTTTACCCGAAAGTTCGAATCAGTGCCTGCATCCACATCCTGGTATCTCGCCGATCTTGGCGAGGCGAGGGGAAGGCAGGAATTGTTTACCCGCCAATCGCCGCAACGTCTCAAGGTTTTACGGGAGCATGCCCTAATCGAGAGCGCCGTTTCATCCAACCGGATCGAAGGGGTTGAAGTCGATCAATCCCGAATCGGTACCATCATCTTCGGGCAGCCACTTCTTCAAGATCGTGACGAGGAGGAGATCAGGGGTTACCGGCAAGCCCTGACATGGATTCATGAGTGTGGCGCGGAACTGTCGATATCGGAAGAAACCGTTTTACAACTGCACCGTCTGGCGCGTGGTGACATTTTGGATGCCGGTCAATACAAGGAAAAAGACGGCGACATTCTTCACGCAATCGACAGTGCTCTCGGCCCTTTCAGCGTGGCGGAAATCCAAAACAAGTGCACGAACGTCAGCGTGGATATGGTCCGCCGTGTCCTGAAAAGTCTGCGCGTAAAAGATCAGGTTGAGTGTCTTGGACGCGGCCAGAACGCTCGGTGGCAAAAAACCGCCGAGTGGAAATTGGGTAATATCGAATGAATTGGGGAACGAATTGGGTAACAAACGCTCCGATGAGAACATCTGGCTGACCCAGAAGATGATGGGCGTGCTATATGACGTGGCGACCCACACCATCAACTATCACTTGAAAAATGTGTTTGCCGGCAGTGAACTGCCGCCGACGGCAAAAGTTACCATCGCCGCCGCCCTCGAACTGGACGACAGCAGTCACGGTCGTTCAGACCGGCAGGATCGCGATGCGTTCATCGACAAGGCCATGGCCAGTGCAGGTATCCCGCTGATCCATTTTGCTGCCAAACGCTCATACGGGGTAGGCGAGGTCAAGCGGGCGCTAAACGATGTTTTCTGAATCGACGCGCCATCGGAAGTGGATAAGGTGGAAGCCGACACGTCGCCGAAGCCGGTTGCGTCGAAACCGCCGGCTGAAGATTTTGGGACTTGCCCGAAATGTGGCGCCCCGATGGTCAAGCGGATCGTCAAGAAGGGGCCGCATGCGGGAAAGACGATCCTGGCCTGCTCGGCCTTTCCCAAATGCCACCACCGTGCTGCCCTATCGCGAACCGGAGGATCCGGCGTGGGCGGAGATTGAGAAGGGATAGACACGGTGACTCGGGGATGGGTGGAAGAGCGAGACACGGGGACACGGGGAAGGGCGAGACCCAGGGACGGGGACGGAGGGACACGGGGACGCGGAGAGGGGGATGCAGGAGATGGGGGATATTCGATCGTTCAAGGAATTGCGGGTCTGGCAGAACGCGGTCGATGCGGCCATGATTGTATTCGAGCTGTCCAAGAGGTTTCCGGTGGAAGAGCGGTATTCCCTGACCGATCAGTTTCGGCGCTCGTCGCGGTCGGTGGCGGCGAACATCTCCGAGGCCTGGCGCAAGCGCCGGTATCCGGCGGCTTTCGTGAGCAAGCTCAACGACGCCGAAGGGGAGGCGGCCGAGTCTCAGACATGGATCGAACTGGCTCTGCGCTGTGGATACCTGGAGGCTGCGGATGCAGCGGACTTGGACGGACGCTACGAAATCATTCTCGGCCAGCTCATCCGAATGGTTGAGCACCCGGATGACTGGGCCGTGGGCGCCAAACGTCGATCCAGACCAAAGGAGGAGAAGTAAAAAACGGTCAAAGAGGGCTTTGCGTTCTCCCCGTCGCCGAGTCCCCGTGTCTCTGTGTCGCCTTGCCACCACTGTGCTGCCCTATCGCGAACCGGAGGATCCGGAGTCGGCGCAGATCGAGAAGGGATAGACACGGTGACTCGGGGATGGGTGGAAGAGCGAAACACGGGGACACGGGGACGCGGAGAGGGGGATGCAGGAGATGGGGGATATTCGATCGTTCAAGGAATTGCGGGTCTGGCAGAACGCGGTCGATGCGGCCATGATTGTATTCGAGCTGTCCAAGAGGTTTCCGGTGGAAGAGCGGTATTCCCTGACCGATCAGTTTCGGCGCTCGTCGCGGTCGGTGGCGGCGAACATCTCCGAGGCTTGGCGCAAGCGCCGGTATCCGGCGGCTTTCGTGAGCAAGCTCAACGACGCCGAAGGGGAGGCGGCCGAGTCTCAGACATGGATCGAACTGGCTCTGCGCTGTGGATACCTGGAGGCTGCGGATGCAGCGGACTTGGACGGACGCTACGAAATCATTCTCGGCCAGCTCATCCGAATGGTTGAGCACCCGGATGACTGGGCCGTGGGCGCCAAACGTCGATCCAGACCAAAGGAGGAGAAGTAAAAAACGGTCAAAGAGGGCTTTGCGTTCTCCCCGTCGCCGAGTCCCCGTGTCTCTGTGTCGCCTTGCCACCACTGTGCTGCCCTATCGCGAACCGGAGGATCCGGAGTCGGCGCAGATCGAGAAGGGATAGACACGGTGACTCGGGGATGGGTGGAAGAGCGAAACACGGGGACACGGAGACGCGGAGAGGGGGATGCAGGAGATGGGGGATATTCGATCGTTCAAGGAATTGCGGGTCTGGCAGAACGCGGTCGATGCGGCCATGATTGTATTCGAGCTGTCCAAGAGGTTTCCGGTGGAAGAGCGGTATTCCCTGACCGATCAGTTTCGGCGCTCGTCGCGGTCGGTGGCGGCGAACATCTCCGAGGCTTGGCGCAAGCGCCGGTATCCGGCGGCTTTCGTGAGCAAGCTCAACGACGCCGAAGGGGAGGCGGCCGAGTCTCAGACATGGATCGAACTGGCTCTGCGCTGTGGATACCTGGAGGCTACGGATGCAGCGGACTTGGACGGACGCTACGAAATCATTCTCGGCCAGCTCATCCGAATGGTTGAGCACCCGGATGACTGGGCCGTGGGCGCCAAACGTCGATCCAGACCAAAGGAGGAGAAGTATAAAACGGTCAAAGAGGGCTTTGCGTTCTCCCCGTCGCCGAGTCCCCGTGTCTCTGTGTCGCCTTGCCACCACCGTGCTGCCCTATCGCGAACCGGAGGATTTGGAACAACGGGTCACTCGGATATCAGAGAGTTTTAACCGATGAGGCAAAAATGTTTCATATTATCTTGATATCGTTATTTATTTTTACTGCACCGACTTTTTGTATAGCAGACACGATTTTTCTCAAAGACGGCCGGGTTATCCAATCAGCCGCGGTTTGGGAGGACGGTGATCAGGTCAAGTATCGTAAATTCGGTGCGATCGTCGGCATTCCCAAAAACCTGGTCGATCGGATCGAAGGAGATGATGGCGGCGAAAAGGCAGAAAAAGATGCTGTCAAGTTCGACATCTGGCCCCTTGGCATTCATATCCGCCAGGCCATGGACATCGCCGAGCTGAACAACATCCCCCTGCATCGTGCCGGGCTGATTTCGATCAACAAGGGTTTTAACCCAGCCATGTGCCGCAAGTACATGTTTACCGACTCCAAGTTTACCTACAAAACCCATCTGATGGGATATCCTGCAGATATCACTCTCTTATTTTCGCCGGTTTCCAGGCACTTGGCCCATATCGAAATCGGCATCTACCCACGACTTCAAGAAGAGAAAGAGGCAGCCTATCACGAATGCATGGAGGTGCTCTCAGAAAAATACGGAAAACCGACACCTTTGCTTAGAAAAGGCAAAATCCCTGAAGAAACGTTCCTATGGGCGACTGGATTCAAGCTAACATATCTGTGGACGGCTGGAGATCAGGCTACGATCCGCCTCGAAAAAATCATGTCCTCCCTGAAAATCACCTACATGCACAATCACTGGAGCAACAGGATGCTGGTAGAGCGCAAGCGCCTGTCTGATCAAAAAACCGGGCGCAACAACATGGCCCGGGAAACCGGAAAATTCTGACCCTCCCCGGAGCAGGAAAGCTCTTTACCCGCGGCTGCCACATCGAGAAAATAGACAATACCGACCTTGTGGCTCTTTGACTGGAAGCTGGAACCGGTGACGGCTGCCGCGTCCCTGGCACCTCTACAAGATCTTGAAAGGAGGGGAAAGAGAGCCATAACAACTTGACGACTTTGAGTGTAACGGTGCAAAATGCGCGGCAGAATCGTTCGTTTGGAGCGCAAGTTGAGTGTAGACTATGTTGTTGAGCCCAACTCGTTGCAACTGATCCAAAATCCGGCGCCTTGAATCGAGAAGCCGAAAGCGTTAACGAGCATGCAAATATATTCCAACATAGGGGTAGGGGAGTTTCTGCGCCAATCGTCAAGGGGACATCTCCGGAAAGCGATGGGATCGGATTATGGGCTTTTTGTCCGGGAAGTGATCTACATCAACCATACCCGCGCCAGAATCATAGGGGCGCTCTGTGTGCTGTTGATCGGCCTGCTGACGGCGCTGGACATCCACAACTGCATGATCGGGCTCTGGAACCGCCAGCAGGGATATCGGCTGCTGTTTAATTCCCACTGCCTCATCCTCGGGGTGTTCGCCGCGTTTTTGATCTTCAGTTGGAAAAAACCCCTCAAAGCACCCAATGCGGCGGGTCCCATCCACGCAGCCGTTGTCTACACCGGCCTTTTCCTGGTAATGGCCAACATGGCCTTCATTACCATCGCCGACGTATTGAACGATGGCTCGATTGCTGCATACCTTGGCATGGTATTTTCCGTAGCATCCATTTTTTTGATGTACAACACAACCTGCCTGATCCTGTTCCTATCCAACATGGCGTTGATGGAGATTCTGCTCCTGACGGTTCCGCCGGCCCAGTATGGTGTTGCTCGGATAGAGATGATCAATGTGTTCGCCTTTACGCTCATCGCCATCACCCTGTCGCGTATCTTGTTTTATTACCATGTCAAAGGGTTCAAAAACAAAGTGCTCATAAACCGGCAGCGCCGGCAACTCGAAGAGATGTCGATGCAGGATCATCTTACCAAGGCGGCCAACCGCAGGTATTTTCAGGAGGTTTCCGGCATGGAGATCGATCGGGCCAACCGCCACGGGACGCCGTTGTCGCTGGCCATTTTAGACCTGGATCATTTTAAAAAGATCAATGACACCTATGGGCATCACATAGGAGACAGTGTGCTGATCGAACTTTCAAGGATAGTGAGCAGGAACAAGCGCAAAAGCGACCTGTTCGCACGTTGGGGGGGCGAGGAATTCCTGCTGTTGTCACCCCAGACAGACCTTGGCGGGATGGCGGCCATGGCTGAAAAACTGCGCGACCTCATCGAGTCAAGCACCTTTGCCCATGGCGGCCGGGTAACGGCAAGCTTCGGGGTGACGCGGTACCGGCCCGGTGAGACCCTCGACGAACTGGTGCAGCGAAGCGACCAAGCCCTCTACCGGGCCAAGGGCATGGGTAGAAACTGCGTGGTGATTCTGGAAGATGCTGCTGTTTTGTCCAAATGTGAAGGGGGGCCGGAGCAAGGCAGCCCTCACACCATCCATTGAATTAACGTCACAAAAACCTCGAAATCCTCATGCCGTCGAATTCCGGCCGATAAGAAGAAGGCTAGCCAATCTGGGGCCGGTCGCGGCGCCAGCCGGCCAGGGTCTCCTCCATGGTTTGCATGAAGGCGGCTTCGCGCCCCCGTTGGATCAGTGCGGCGGCCGCAAAACGATGGCACCCGTCGGCGCTGCCCCCGACCAGGGCGCTGGCCTGAGGAATCAGGGTCATGAAATCCGGATGCCGCCCCCAATCTATCTCGGCCTTCAGTTGCGGGGGGACTCGGGCGGACACCTTCGTCAGTGAGCCGGGGATCCGGCCGATGCCGGGCATCTGGTCGGGCATGTGTTGGAACCCCAAGAGGTAGCGGTCTTGGGCCGCCAAGCCCTGGTGGATCAATGCCTCGAGAAACAGACCGATGGCCTTGACCCCCATGGGGGCGAAGCGGTTTGCCACATCCACCCACTGAAAATGCGGCGATACGGTCATCCCCCGGCGGGAGATGGTGCCGACCTCGGCGGCGAAACGGGTGTGCTTCAGCTCGTCGAGACGCCGGGCAGCGGCCGCCGGCACCTGGCCGTCGTCTTGCCCGAGAAGAAATGCCACTGCGGTTTCCGCATGGCCCGAATAAAATCCCACCGACCCGAGAAGGTTCAGCGTTTCGACGATGGCGCTTACGGGCCGACGACCAAAACGGGGAATTACGGGGCCATCTTCGCCGCCGGGTGCGATTTCCCCCAGCTGCCGAGCGGTTTCGAAAAGAGGTCGATTGATGCCGCTGAAAACACCTCCGGGCGCCTGTCCGTCACCCACGGCGCCGATCACCCCCATCAGGGCGGGCAGGGCCTTGTCCTGGGCCGATAGCCCGGCGGTCCGCCGGGCCAGCAGGGCGCCGGCAAACAATGCACTGACCGCAGCCCCCGACGCCTCGGTGTCGCCGCTGATGCCGAAGCGCTCGGGGTTGATGTGCACCAGATGCCTGCAAACCTGAGAATCGGGCAAGTGATGGTCCAGGATGATCACCAGCGGGGTGTGCAGGGCGTGGCGCTCGATGATCCCTGCGGACTGCCCGCCCAAATCAGCGTACAGGACGGGTCCCTCGGTACGGTGGATGATGGGAAGGATCGGCTCATGGATCTTTTCCACCGCCAGCCGCCGGCCCTCCAGGCCGGCCCGATCCAGTGCGTAGGACAAGGCCGCGGCCGCAGCCAGCCCGTCGGCGTCGTTGTGGTGGACCACGGTCACCGGGGCGGGCAGGTTGCCTGCCGTGCCGGCCAGCAGGGCGGCGGCCCGGTCGATTTCGGCATTCAGTGCGTTGAAATCTGCCATTCGTCAATCCTCAGTTGGGCAAGGGGAACAGCACGCCGCTCTCCCTGTCGAACACGAGCAGGTGTTCGGGCGGAAGCAAGAGGCGGACCGTGGCCCCGGGGGGCAGGTCGACCGGTTGCGCGGTGAGCAGGCTGAACGTATGGGCGCCGCGGCCTACGCGCAGGACGGTTTCGGGTCCCGAGGGCAGAACGGTGCGCACCTCGCCCGAGATGGTGTTCACCCCGCCGGTAGCGCTGATAACGATGTGCTCCGGCCGGATGGCCGCCACGACCTGGCGGCCGGGGGCAAGGTCCGTATAGGCGGTCTTGAGGGAAAAATCGCCGATGTCCACCGTCACGCCGCCGGCATCCGGCCGGCCGGTGCGTCCCGCCAGGGTGTTGATCGTCGGGCTGCCGATGAAATCGGCCACGAAGAGGTTGGCCGGGCGCTGGTAGATGGTCCTGGGCGGGGCGTACTGCTCGATGCGGCCCTTGTTGATCACGGCGATGTTGCTGGCCATGGTCTGCCCCTCGACCTGGTCGTGGGTCACGTAGACCGTGGTGGCGCCGGTCTGGGAATGGATGTGCTTGATCTCGGCGCGCATCTCGATGCGCAGCTTGGCGTCCAGGTTCGACAGCGGCTCGTCCATGAGCAGAATGTCCGGCCGGTTGACGAGCATCCGCGCCAGGGCCACCCGCTGCTGCTGGCCGCCGCTCATCTCCTGGGGATAGCGCGCCTTCATGCCGTCAAGCTGCATGTAGGCCAGGATGTCGTCCACCTTCTGGGCGACGGTTGCGGGGATCTCCCGTTTGACCTTGAGGCCGAAGGCGACGTTTTCGAACACCGTCATGTGCGGCCACAGGGCGTAGCTCTGGAAGACGAGCCCCACCTGGCGGTCGCGGGCCGGAACGAATATTCCGCGGCGGCTGGAAAAGACGCACCTGCCCTTGAGCAAGATCTCGCCTTCGGTAGGCGTTTCCAGACCTGCGAGCATGCGCAGGATGGTCGACTTGCCGCACCCCGAGGGGCCCAGCAGAACCAAAAACTCCTTTTCGCCGACGGCAAAACTCACATCGTCGACGGCACAGACGTCCCCGAATACTTTGGTCAGGTGCTTGACTTCGATAATGGGCGCTTCCATAGGCCGATTCCGTTGCGCTGGTCAGGCCGCCAGGGGGGGCCGGATGATGGGGGCCGCCACCGTGCCGCCCGGTTTCATATCGCCCCTTTGCGTCCCAGGCGCCGGGAAAGCAATTCCCCGGCCACCACGATCACGATGATCAGGACGCTGATGGCGCTGGAAAACTGTGAATAGCCCTGCTCCTGGTAGCGGAAAGTCATGGTGGTCAGGGTGCGCGTTTCCGGCGTGACGAGCAGGATGATCAGCGAAAGCTCCCGCATGACCGTGATGAACACGAGCACGAAGCCCGAGACGGCCCCCTGGATGGACAGGGGCAGGATGATGCGGCGAAAACGTGTGGCCCATCGCGCACCGAGGGTCTCGGCGGCCTCCTCCAACTCGCCGCCGATCTGCAGCATGGAGGTGATTCCGGCCCGTCCGGTAAAAGGAAGGTTCTTGGCCACGCACACCAGGGCCACGAGCCAAAAGGTGCCGTAGAGGGCCGGGATCGGTCCCACGCGGTGTGAAAACAGGGCCAGGTACAGCGCGCCGAAGGCGATCCCCGGCACCAGATGGGGCAGAAAAGACATCTGCTCCACCGCATGGGACAACCGGGTGCCGCGTCCCTTGACCACGGCGTATCCGATGAAGATGCCGCACAGGCCTGCCGCGATCGAGGCGCTCAGCGCCAGCCGTACGCTGTTCCAGGCCGCTCCGAGAATGGCCGGATTGCGCAGGATGCCGGCTTCCCCCTCGGCAAAGTCCGTGCCACCCTCACCGATCCAGAAGAGTGTCGTCAGGTGCCGCAGGGAGTAGTCGTCCGGATAGAGCGTGAGCGTTTGCCACACGATCAGGACCACCGGCAGAACCACCGATACGCAAAACAGCAGGACCACTGCAGCGAGGATCGGATAGCGGAGCCTGCCCAGCGGGGTCGCGGTGATGTGGAATCCCTTGCCCGCGATGGTCACGTAGCTCTTGTTTCTGCCGATGAGGCGCTGGTTGGCATAAATGACCAGTGACGAGATGGCGATGAGCACGAAAGCCAGAATGTAGCCGGTGGAGGGCACGCGGTTGATGATGTTCGCATAAATCTGGGTCGACAGGGTGTAGTAGCGCACCGGCGTGCCCAGAAAATACGGCGTGCCGAAGGTGCCCAGGATCCGCGAGAAGGTCAGGATGAAGCTGGACAAAAGCGCCGGCAGCACCAAAGGAAATGTGATGCGCCGCAGAATCAGGGCCCGCGATGCCCCCAGGATCTCTCCAGACTCCTCCAGGCGCGAATCGATGCTGCTCAGCGCCGCCGACACCAGCAGGAAGGTGAAGGGAAAGTAGTGCAGCGAAAGCGTCACCACGATGGGCAGATACCCGTAGGAAATCCAGTCTGCCGGACCGATGCCCGTCAGATACTGAAAGACGCCGGCGGCTCCGCCGATGCGGTCGTTCTTGAACAGATTGAGCCAGGCCAGGGCGTGAATGTAGGAAGGAATGACATAGGGCAGCACCGCCACGGTGGCCACGGTCCTTTTGAAGGGCAGGTCGGTACGGGCCACGAGCCAGGCGAGAAACGATCCGATGATCATGGCGCAGGCCGAGACACTCAGGGACGTCGCAAGCGAGTTCAACAGCGGCCGCAGAAGCGTGTTGTGGGTCAGCGGGCTGGAAAAGACCCGCAGCCAGTGAAACAGGGTCCATTGGCCGGGCTGGGCGTCGTGGGACAGCCGGATGTCGGCGAACTGCCAGACAAAAGAGTCCTTGATCATCTTGGCAAAGGGCAGCAGTACGATGAACAGCAGGATTGCAAGCAGAATCAAGGAGATGAGGATGTGCGGGCGGCGCAGGAAGTTGTTGAGCCGATTGAGGCGCAAGCTCATTGATTGCATGTTTACTCCGTCGCCGGCCGTCGCACGGTCACCTGGCCGTTATGTGACACGGTGGCGTGAAGCGCGCGCGCCGCGGGGCTCACGCCACCCGTCGCGTCCACCCCCGGCCGGGGTACGCCGGGGCAGTGCCCGCTGGCGTGCTGGAAGGCCAGGAGACGATGCGTGGGGCCCATTTCACTTTAGATGGGCCACCCAGAAGTCGAGCACATTCTGTCCGTTTTTCCAGACAAAGGCGGGATCCGCCGACCAAAGCTGCAAGTCCGACAGGGCTGCTGAGCCTTCAGGCGGCGGAGTGTCCGTGCGCACCGGGAAATTTCCCAGAACGAAATAGGGGTCGTACCCCTGTCCGCCTTTCTCGTCTCCCATCATCCAGTGGATCAACAGCTTGGCGGCGTTCGGATGCCGGGCCTGGTTGACCATGGCCACCACCACGCTGGTGGCAACGCCCATCACCGGAGCTACGTCGACCATGACATCGAATTTGAGGTTGGGATTTTTCTCCTTGTCGCGCAGCCGCGAGTAGGCGGTGAAACCCACCGGCGGATCGGCTTGGTCTGAAAGCCCGACGGCCTTGGCCACGTCGTTGGTCGATCCCTGGATGATCAGGTCGTTGTCGAGCAGGCGCAGGATCCACTCATACCCGGCATTTTCCACCCCGGCGCTCAGCGCGATGGGCTGGCCGAAGACCTTCTCGTAGTCGGCCGCCATTTCGCCGGCATGCTGCACGATGGTCGCCAGGACTTCGACGAACTCGGACATCTTCTGGGGGTCGGGGAAGATGACGCGGCCTTTCCATTCAGGTTTGGTCAGTTCCCAGAGGGACCGGACCGGCGGGGCGCTCATCTTTTCGTTGTTGTAGATCAGTGCATCCACGCTGGCGTGGTGAACGAGCAGCGGCCGCTGATATTGGGCCGGGATCAGGCTGCCCAGGTCCGGGGGAATATAGTTGAAAACAAGTTTTCTGTCGTAAAGCTCATGGATCACCGTGGCCGGGTCCTTGAGGAAGATTATGTCGGCGACGTAATTCTTGGCCGTCTGTTCCGCCAGGACCTTGGTCACGATTTCGGGCGAATCCATGTCGAATCCGTTGACCTTGACGCCGGGATACTTTGTTTCGAATGTCTTGCCGAACTTGAAAACGCGCGACGAATAGGAGTAGATGTTGACTTCGCCTTCTTTTTGGGCCGCCTGATAGAGCGCCCCTTCTTCGAAAGATTCGGCGGCGGCTGAAACGTAAATGCACAAGACCAGCCATCCCAGGCTGACGAGCCAAACTGCTTTTCTCATCGTGGTCCTCCTTGCCATTAGACGATTGATGATCGACAGGAAAACAAACCACAACAGTTATCGGTGGACGTCAACCAGGTACGGAGCCGGCGCCAGCCTGTTTTATCTCTACTCTTGCCGCCCGGCGGATGTCAATCGATGGGCCGATGCGCATATGGAAACAGTGGCAACGAGAAAAAGTGGCGTACAAATTGACAAGTGCGGGAAAAATGTTGAAATAGTCCCCGGTGCGGTTGAGTAGGCATTTTCAGGGGAGCTGGCGGGCATGCACATAAGAACCCGGCGTATTTTATATTCATTATGGATTTTGAGGCAAATACGGCGTTGTGCAGCCGTGTTTTTTTGATCGACATCATGCAAGGGAGGCACTCGATGGAACTCGAAGGAAAACGCGTGGCCATTCTGGTCGAGGACATGTTCAACGTATTTGAATTCTGGTACCCGTTTTTCCGGCTCAAGGAAGCTGGGGCCCAGGTGGTTGTGATGGGTACCGGGCGCAGCCAAACCTTTACCGGCAAGCCGGCCACCGAAGTGAAGGCGGACATCGCCGCCCGCGAAGCGCGGGCCGAGGATTTTAACGGCGTGGTGATTCCCGGCGGCTACGCCCCTGACCTGATGCGCCGTGATCCGGCCATGGTCAAACTGGTGGCGGATCTGCATGCCGCCGGCAAGGTGGTGGCCGCCATCTGTCATGCCGGCTGGATGCTGGCTTCGGCCGAGATCCTCGACGGTCGCCGGGTAACCTCGTTTTTCGCCATCAAGGACGATCTGATCCACGCCGGGGCCCAATGGGAGGATCAAGAGGTGGTAATCGACGGGAAGCTGATCACCAGCCGCACCCCGGACGATCTGCCGGTTTTCATGCGGGCGGTCATCGCGGCCCTCGCATAGTTCACTGCAAGAGTCGATAATGAAAATGATAGTCGGATACGACGGATCCAGGTCGTCCAAGGCGGCCCTGATGGTAGCCATCGAACGGGCCCAAAGAATAGGGGACGGGTTGTATCTCGTCTGCGTTCGCGAACAGCACCTGGAGGCCGACCCGGTACAGGAGGCGCGCTTGCACCACGATCTTGACTACGCCGTCACGCTGTGCCGGGAAGCCGGAGTGAAGGGGGAAGCGCGCCTGCTTCAAGGCGTCGGCACGGTTGGCGAACAATTGGTCCAGTTTGCCCGTGAAAACGGCGCCGGCGAGATCGTCCTGGGCATCACCAAGCTGTCGCGGGTATCCAAACTGCTGCTCGGCTCCACGGCCCAGTACGTGATCCTCAAGGCCCCGTGCCCGGTTCTGACGGTCAAGTAAATCCCGGCGCCTTCAGAAACCACGGCATGCCGCCGGGGATGGACGACTAATTGACCAGACTGTGAATCGGCGCCGGTATCAGGCCGCCACGGCGCACAAACGGGTTGGCCCCGGTGGCGTTGTTGACCGCCATGATCACCGATTCGCCCAGCAGGCCGCCGAAATAGGCGTGCTCTCCGGCGCCCTTGCCCGGGACCGGCACCAGACGGCAGGCGGTGGTTTTCTTGTTGATGACGCCGATGGCCATCTCGTCGGCGATGATCCCGGCCAGCGTCTCGACGCTGGTGTCGCCGGGTATGGCCACCATATCCAGGCCCACCGAGCAGACGCTGGTCATGGCTTCGAGTTTTTCCAGGCTCAAGAACCCCTGGCGGGCCGCGTCGGAGATGTTCAGGTCCTCGCTGACCGGGATAAAGGCTCCGGAAAGTCCGCCCACGTTGGAAGAAGCGAAAGCCCCGCCTTTTTTGACCGCATCGTTGAGCAGGGCCAGGGCTGCGGTACTGCCCGGCACCCCGATGGCACGCAACCCGAGGCTTTGAAAGATTTCACCCACGCTGTCGCCCACGTTGGGGGTCGGGGCCAGGGAAAGGTCCACCACCCCGAAACGGATCTTGAGCCGCTGGGCCACCTCGCGGCCGATCAATTCCCCGACCCGGGTGACCTTGTAGGCCGTGCGTTTGATCAGCTCCGAAATCCGCCCCAGATCCAGATCCGCATCGGCCGCCAGAGCCCGCTCCACCGCCCGCTTGACCACCCCCGGTCCGCTGACGCCGACGTTGATCACCGCGTCCGGCTCGCCGACGCCCAGGTAGGCGCCCGCCATGAACGGCACGTCCTGGGGGATATTGGCGAAAACGCAAAGCTTGGCACAGGCCAGGGCGTCCTGGTCTGCGGTGAGATCCGCAGCGGCCTTGATGATTTCGGCCATGCGCAAAATGGCGTCGATATTGATCCCAGCCCGGGTCGAGGCCACGTTCACCGAAGCGCAGACCCTGCGGGTCTCGGCCAGTGCCCGGGGCAGGGCGTCCAGCAGGGCCAGATCGCCGGCGGCGAATCCTTTTTCCACCAGGGCGGAAAACCCACCGATGAAATCGACCCGGGAGGCTTCTGCCGCCTCGTCCAGGGTGTGGGCCACCTGCAGCATGCCTTCGGGATTCAGGGGAGCCGCGGCCACGGCGATGGGGCTGACCGCGATGCGCTTGTTGACCACCGGGATGCCGTATTTGTCGCCCACCTCGTCACAGACCGCTACCAGATCGGCCGCATTGCGCAGGATCTTGGCGCGCATGGCGGCGCAGGTCTGTTCGGGGTCAGGGCCGGCACAGTCGAAAAGATGGATCCCCATCGTGACGGTGCGCACATCAAGGTGTTCCTGGCGCAACATTTCCAGGGTGGCGAGTATTTCCTGTGGATGAAGCATGATTGTCCTTCAGATGCGGTTCAAGGCCTCGAAGATGTGCCGGTGCTGGATGCTGATCTGCATGTCGAGTTCGGCGGCCCGGATGCGCAAGTCGCTGCGAAGCCGCTTCTGATCCACCCCGGCCGGCACATCCACCTCGTAGATCATGATGTTGTCGACGGGTGCTTGGCCGCCTTTGAAAACCGCCTGGAGATTGGTGACATTGACCCCGTGGCCGGCGATGACTGCAGTGATGCCGGCCACCAGCCCCTTGCGGTCCGGGCCGCGGGTGGTGATCACGAACGGCTCGCAGGCTTCCGGGGGTGCGGTGTATGCGTTTGGCTCCGAAACCGGTTTGACATGGATCTGCTGGTGCAGAGGGGCCAGGCGGGTTTGCAGGGCCGTATGCAAGTCATCCAGACTCATCGTTTCGGGCAAGGATACGATGAAGATCCCCGAAAACTCGGATTGCAGTATGGTCTGGGAGACGTTTTCGATATTGCAGTCCGCTTCCAACAGAGCGCCGGAAACGGCGGCGATGATCCCCGGCCGGTCTTTTCCCAAAACGGATATGATGGCTTTGTTCATGATCAAATTCTTTTCCCAAAAAACGGATTGAACTGCCAGTGGCACCTATAGCCCCTTTGGCAGGCGACTGCAAGCGATAGCGGGGGCAACGTGCCCAAGGTCTTCAGGCAGCGCGCGCCTGTCGCTGTGCCGGGACCGCCCGGAAGGCCGCCGGCTGGCTCGTAGCGTTGATCAATAGCGACAGGAAAGTGGCAGAAATCGGAAAAGTCGTTGAAAATTCCTGAACCCCACGGTCTGCCAGGTTTGAACGAGGCGGCCCGGGGGTGATCCTGGCGGCCGGTCCGGAACTGTCTGAGGCGGTTAGTGCCCGTTGGTCCGGATCGCTGTGCCTGTCTAGGCAGATACGGCGCAAGTCCTCGCGGTTTTGTGCCTTGAGCGGCAAGCCCCGCTTATGTTAATTCAAGTGCCGTAGCGGTCATTTCAAACCAACAGGATGACGATGAGCGAATCACGCCACTTTTCTACCCTTTTCCGGGAGCATAAAACCTTTTTTGCCCTGGTGCTCGTCGGACTGCTTTTGATCGAGCTGGAAATCTTTGCCCTGGCTGCCATGAAGTCCGGGCGCCAGTCCTGGCTGCAGGTCTACAGCCCGCAAGGCAGCCTGATCTATGAGACCGACGGGCAGAACCTGAGCAAATTCAATCGCTACTACTTCGAAAAAACATTCGGGCCTTTGGAAAACTACGAAGTCCGCCTCACCAGCCGGGATCGCCCCTTTCCCTTCCGTGCCTGGTTCGTGGCGGCGGTGGGGCTGCCGGTGGGCCTGATCATGCTTTTTGTCTTTTTGGTGCGCGTCTATCAGCGGCTGTGCGGCACCGAGGTCGAGCATACGCCGGGCGCTTCGGGGGCCGCGGCGGATTTGCCGCAAAAGGATGAAACCGGTTTCGAACGCTTCGTGCACCGATTTTCGCGCTTCAACGTTTTCGTAATCGGATCCTTGATTCTCATGGCCGTTCTGGCTTACTGGATCGTTCCCAACCTGATTCTCGACATCGGGCGGATGGGGCTCGAAACCATCCTGCGCTTCAAGTGGTTTTTTCTCGGCGCGGCGATTCTCGGATTCGGTCTCGTGGCCTGGATCGTCTATCTGCGTTATCTGCTGGCACGCAGAACCATTGAAAGCCGGGTCGAAGTGGAAAAGTATCGGCTCCAACTCGAGTACCAAAACCGCCCGGAGAGTCGGGGGCTGCTCCCGCCGCCCGATGCTCCGCCGGCCATTACAGCGGCCTGGCAGGCCGACGACACCTCCCAAGACAGATGATACCTACAGATCATTTCAACGGCGGCATCCAGGATGCCGGTCCGGCAGGAAACGCGAAGGAGAGCGCCGATTCACTGCAGATTGTCGCCACCCATCGCAATACCGACTTTGACGCCCTGGCATCGGTGATGGCCGCCACCTTGCTTTACCCCGGGACGCTGGCCGTGCTGCCCCGCAGCCTCAACCCCAACGTGCGCGCCTTTTTGTCGATCCACAAGGATATGTTCGGCTACCGGCTGGCCAAGGATATTGATCTTGAGAAGGTCGGCCGCCTGGTAGTGGTGGACACCAACCGCTGGGAGCGGCTCGAAGGGCTTGGACGGCTGAAAAAGCGCAGCGGCCTGGACATCATCCTATGGGATCACCATGGCAACGGGGGCAACATCGCCGCCGGCGAGGCCTACCAGGCCGAAACCGGTGCCGCCATCACCCTGCTTGTCCAGGAACTGCGTGTCCGGCGCCAACTGATCACCCCCATTCAAGCCACCCTGTTTCTCATCGGCCTGCACGAGGACACCGGCCATCTGACCTTTCCCTCGACCCGGCCAGAGGACGCCTATGCCGCCGCTTGGCTGATGGAGCGGCGCGCCGACCTGAACGTTCTCGGCTCTTTTCTGCGCCCGGCTTACGGAGAAAAACAGAAGAACATCCTCTTCGAGATGATCAAAAGCGCCCGGCGCACCCGGGTGGCCGGCTACACGGTGAGCGTCAACCGCCAGGATGTGGGCGGGCATGTGGACGGCTTGGCCGTGGTGGTGCGCATGTACCGTGAACTGATCAACGTGGATGCGGCCTTCGGCATCTTTACCAGCCCGGACGCCGACCGGTGCATGGTGATCGGCCGCAGTCATGTCGACGGACTGAGCGTCGGGCGCATCATGCAGGCTCTGGGCGGCGGCGGCCATCCGGGAGCCGGATCCGCTGTCCTGCACGATGTCAACCCCGAAGTGGTAGAGGAGATGATTCTCGAGTTGATCCGGGGCAACCAGCGCGCATCGGTGCAGGTGAGCGACATGATGTCCTTTCCGGTTCACACCGTTGCGCTGGACTGCCCCATGCGCGAGGTTGCCAATATCCTGAAAGAAAAGGGCTGCACCGGCCTGCCGGTGGTGGACGGCGAAACCCTGGTGGGGGTGATCTCGAGGCGCGATTTTCGCAAACTCAAACGCGATTCGCAGTACGACGCTCCGGTCAAGGCGTTCATGAGCCCCCGGGTTCAGACCATCGCACCGGGCGCCAGCCCCCTGGAGGCTGCCCGGGTCATGGTCAAGCACGATGTGGGGCGGCTGCCGGTGGTGGACAACGGCAGGATCATCGGCATTGTGACCCGCTCGGACGCCATGCTCTATTTTTACGACTTGGTGCCGGATTAAACGCACCCCCTACTTACAGGTCATCAATCTATGAAACCCGCCTTCGACTTGAACCGGCTCACCCACCAAGGGGTGGAGATTCCGGATCCGGCCCAGGTCTGGATCGATCCTCGGGTGAATCCTGATCGCATCCAAGGACCGGGGACCATTCTGTATCCTGGAACCCGCCTTATCGGAGACCGGACCTATATCGGCGCCGGTGCGCGCATCGGAACCGAGGGGCCGGCAACTGTTTCGCAAAGTGCTCTCGGACCCGGAGCCGCGGTCTGTTCCGGATACTGTCACGGGGCCGTCCTGCTGGCCGGAGCCAGCCTCGGCGCCAACGCCCACGTGCGCGAAGGAACCATCCTGGAAGAAGGCGCGCGCACGGCCCACGCGGTGGGACTCAAGCAGACGATCTTGTTCCCCTTCGTGACGCTCGGCAGCCTGATCAATTTTTGCGACTGCCTCATGGCCGGCGGCACAGGCCCCGACAATCACAGCGAGGTGGGCAGCAGTTATATCCATTTTAATTTCACGCCCCACCAGGACAAGGCCACCCCCTCGCTGATCGGCGACGTTCCGGCGGGTGTCATGCTTGACCGGCCAGCCATATTTCTCGGTGGCCAGGGGGGGATGGTGGGCCCCTGCCGCCTGGGGTTCGGCACCGTGGCCGCGGCAGGCACACTGATCCGCAAGGACGAACTGCGCTGCGGCAGACTGCTGGTGGGCGGCCCAGGTCATCAGGGAAACATCGCCTACCGGCCGGGGGCGTATAAGGGCCTGCGCCGGATCCTGATCAACAACTTGACCTATATCGGCAACCTGCTGGCCTTGAGGGACTGGTACCGGCAGGTGCGCGGCGACTTCATCGGACCGCGCCTGCCGATGCCCGTATGGCAGGCCCTGATGGAAACCCTCGATCTGGCCCTGGACGAACGGATCCGGCGCCTGGAGCAGCTCGGCACGAAAATCCTCCCCGCACCGGACGAAACGGGCCCTGATCCGGCCTATGAGCGGGGCTGGCCGGCATTGGTGCAGACCCTGACCGGTTTGCGGGTCGAACCGCCTTGCGAAGATGGGGACAAGAACCGGTTTTTGGAAGCATTGGCAGCCGCAAGCGATGGCTGTGCCGGCGAGTATCTCCGGACCATCCGCACCTTGCCCGAGGAGACCCGCAGCGCGGGCCGGACCTGGCTGCAGCGGATCGTGGATCGGACGGTGCAAAAGGCCATGGCCCAGGTTTCCGTCTCCGGGGCACCGCGGGCGCCCTTGGACGGTGATTGATAGAATCGATTTTCAGGAGTTGCGATGGGACGTTTATTCGGAACCGACGGCATTCGAGGGCTGGCTAACCGATATCCGATGGATGCCGAAACCGCCTTGCGCGTCGGCCGCGCCGCGGCTGAGGTGATGGGAAGCAGGGCCGCGGATGCCGCTGCACCGGCGGTCATCGGACAAGATACGCGCATTTCAGGGGATATGCTGGCCCAGGCCGCAGCCGCCGGAATTCTAGCGGCCGGGATGGGTGCTGTTCGCGTGGGGGTGTTGCCCACGCCCGCCGTGGCGCATCTGGTGGCGAGCACCGGTGCGCCCCTGGGGATCATGATTTCGGCTTCCCACAATCCGTACGAGGACAATGGGATCAAGATTTTTGACGCTGCAGGAATGAAAATCGACGATCGGCTGGAAAACGAGATCGAAAACCATCTCCTTGACGGCAGTACCGGACCGCCGGCGCGGCCCAGCGAACCGGCCGCAATGTCCCTCCCGCTCCAGGATCCGCTGGAGGCCTACCGCCGTTTTCTGGTCGAGGCCGGCAGGGCCGCAGGAATGTTGGAAGGTCTCGATCTGGTTCTCGACTGCGCCAACGGCGCCGCAAGCCGCTTAGCACCGCTGGTTTTCGCCGACCTGGGGGCCAGGGTGACAGTGATGGCGGCCCATCCTGACGGGCGCAACATCAATGCCGGCTGCGGTTCGGAACATCCCCGGGACCTGGCCCGCAAGGTGGTACAGATCGGGGCCCACGCCGGTTTGGCCTTTGACGGGGACGCCGACCGGGTGGTGGCGGTGGATGAAACCGGGCAGGTGCTCACCGGGGATCAGAGCATCGCGATCCTGGCCCGGGACATGGATCGGCGCAAAACGCTCGTTCCGCGCAGCGTGGTGACGACAGTGATGAGCAACCTGGGACTGGGCCTGGCGCTGCGAGGTCTCGGCATCGTCCATCATACCAGTGATGTGGGCGACCGCCGGGTCATGGAGGTCATGCAGCGCACCGGCGCCGTGCTGGGCGGCGAGGATTCGGGACATATCATCCTGCGGGGTTTGCACACCACGGGCGACGGGATCCTTTCCGGGCTCCGATTGATGGGCGTGGTGGCCTCCAGCGGCAAGCCGCTGTCCGAACTGGCCCGGGTCATGACCGTCCGTCCCCAGGTTCTGATGACCGTTGACGTGAAAACCAAACCGCCCCTGGAAGAGTTGGATGCGGTGATGAGGCAGATTGCGGCGGTGGAAAAGGAACTCGAAGGGCAGGGAAGGGTGCTGGTCCGTTACTCAGGCACCCAGCCGGTCTGCCGGGTCATGGTGGAAGGGCCGCACCCCGGAAAAACCGCGGCGATGTGTCGGCGCATTGCCGATGCGGTGCGCCAGGCGGTCGGTTAAAATTTACGATCCCCGGACCGAAGGGCGCCGGGGATCGTAAACAGGAGTTGTAACAACAAGTTGGTTTTAGTCGCGGCTGCCGCCCAAGATGTGGATCAGCATCAAAAAGAGGTTGACGAAGTCCAGGTAGAGGGTCAGAGCCCCGAGGATCGACCCCTTGCGGATCACAGCGGCGTCGAGGCCGGCCGGCTGGGCCATTGCCATGGCCTTGATTTTCTGGGTGTCATAGGCGGTCAGCCCCACGAAGATCAGCACTCCGACGTAGCTGATGATCATCGCCATGGCGCTGCTTCGAACGAAAATGTTGACCAGCGAGGCGATGATGATGCCGATCAGCCCCATGAAAAGGAAGCTGCCCCATGAGGTCAGATCTTTTTTAGTGGTCCAACCGTAGATGCTCATGGCCAGGAAAGTGGCCGCGCAGACCACGAAGGTTGAGGCGATGGAAGACATGGTGTAACGGAGGAAAATCACCGACAAGGTCGCCCCGTTAAGCACCGCGTAAAGAATAAAAAGGTTGGTGGCCGTACCGGCCTGCATGCGATGCACCCGGGCGGCCAGGGACCAGACCAGGGCCAGTTCGCCGATGATCAGCCCGAAAAAGACGACGGGGTTACCGAAGATCAAACGCAGCAAAGTTTCGCTGCCCGCGACAAAAAAGGCCGTCAGCGCCGTCAGGCCCAGACCGATGGCCATCCAGTTGTAAACCCCGCGCACGAACGCGTTGACCTGGACTTGGGCTTGGGTCGTTGACAGAAAAGGTGCCGAGTTGCGCATTGTGCCTCCTATGAGCCGAGTTGGGTTGAACGCATTTAAATCTACCTCTCAAAAGTGACGGCCCAAATATAACACAGGGTTGTGCAATTTCAACATGAAAGCCCTTCACCTATACGAGGAACTCAAAAATGCCGCCGAACGGCTCGGCGTGACGGTGGTCGAACACAGCTTCAAGGCCACCGGGGTCCGCGCCCGCAGCGGTATGTGCAGGATTCGTGGAAGAATCTATTTTATCATGGACAAACACTGCCCCATGCGCGAAAAGATAGAGCTTCTGGCCGAGGCCCTGGCCGCTTTGGACAGCGAAGCGGTCTTCATGGTGCCGGCGGTGAGGGACCTGCTGAAAAAGCACGGGATGCCCGGCGAATCCGAAGCTGACCGATAAAGTTTACATAATATATCTTATGCGACATTCAAGCCGACTCCAGGAGAGGACCTTTCCAGCGCCAGGCCGGCCACCGGTCGCAGCATGCCGTCAAGGTCGTTAAGGGCCCGATCTCATGGTCAGCAATCGCAACACCATCTTTCCTGTGAATTCGAAGCCCGAGGCGCGACAGATTTTAACGGTTTCGGACCTGACCCAAAAAATAAAATTCATACTTGAAGATTCTCTTGATTTTATCTGGATTGCCGGTGAGATATCCAATTTCAAGATCGCCGCTTCAGGCCATGCCTACTTTACCCTTAAAGATGCCGGTGCCCAGATCGGAGCTGTATTGTTCCGCCCCCAGCTCAGGGCCCTCAAATTTTCCCCCGGCGACGGCGACCAGGTCATGGGACTGGGCCGCATCGGGGTCTACGCACCGCGCGGCACCTACCAGGTGATTTTTGAATACCTCGAACCTTCCGGCGCCGGCGCCTTGCAACAGGCCTTCGAAGCGCTCAAGGCCCGCCTGTCCGCCGAAGGCCTTTTTGCGGCGTCAAGAAAACGGCCGCTGCCGCCGCTGCCGCGCAAGATCAGCGTCATCACTTCCTTGAGCGGCGCCGTATGGCGCGATATCTGCAAAGTCGCCTGGCGGCGTTTTCCCTGCCTGGCCATTCAGCTGGTACCGGCTGCGGTCCAGGGGGCCGCGGCGGTTTCGGACCTGGTGCAGGCCATCGAATCGGCCAATCAGGACGCCAGCGCCGACCTGATCATCCTGGCGCGCGGCGGCGGCAGCCTTGAAGACCTGCAGGCCTTTAATAGCGAACCGGTGGCCCGGGCCATCGCGGCGTCGCAGTTGCCGGTGGTTTCAGCCGTGGGGCATGAAACCGACCTGACCATCGCCGACCTGGTGGCCGACCTGCGGGCGCCGACCCCGTCCGCGGCCGCTGAAATGATCGTCCCGGACCGGATCGAGCTGGCCGCCAGGCTGGCGCGTCTGACCCGGGTGCTGGAGACCTGGTGGAGAAACTATGCGGCCCTGCGCCGGGCCCGCATCAATACTGTTGCCGCCCATCTGGCGGTACAGCGGCGGCGCATCGACGATGCCCGTCTGCGCATCGACGAATTGGAGGCCCGCTTGCGGCGAGCTGTCGCAAAGCGTATGGACAAGAATCACAGCCGCCTGCAATGGCTCGGCGCCCGGCTGAACGCGACTCATCCGCAGCGCCGGCTTGAAGGGGCGCGGCAGAAGCTGGGAGGCTGCCTGGACCGGCTTTGGGCGGCTCAGCGCTTGTGGCTCGCGATGCGGCGCCAGCACCTTGGGCCCCTGTCCGCGCGTTTGACGGCCCTTAGCCCTTTGGCGGTCTTGGAGCGCGGCTACAGCATCACCCGCACCCTGCCGGATCATCGGGTGGTGCGGCAGGCCGGCGAGGCGGCTCCTGATCAGACCTTGGAGATCCTCCTGGCCCGGGGACGGCTGAAGGTGCGCGTGATCTAGCGCCGCATCAACGATTCCAAAGATCTTGATTTTTTTAACGCTCCCAATCCAATTAACGGGGAATACGGCATGGCCCAACAGAATTTCGAATCCGCCATGGAACGGCTCGAACGGATCGTGGCCGAACTGGAAAACGGCGATCCGCCGCTCGAGGCGGCGATCCGTAAATTCGAGGAAGGGATGCGTCTGGCGCGGTTTTGCAGCCAAAAGCTGGACGAGACCGAAAAAAGGATCGGTGTTCTGATGATGGACAAGGACGGACAGCTGACCGAAAAACCGATGCAACCTCCCGAGGATGACCTTGAAGAGTCCTGAGCCGTTCGATCTCAAGCAATATCTGGCCGATTCGGCGGCCCGGATCGATGGGGCCTTGGAAAATTACCTGCAAACCCCGCAGCCTAAAGCGCGGATCGTCGAAGCCATGGCCCACTCTTTATTGGGCGGCGGCAAGCGCCTGCGGCCGATCCTGTGCAGAGCCGCGGCCCAAGCGGTCGGCAGCGCCCCTGACGAGGCGCTCACCGCCGCAGCATGCGCCCTGGAAATGGTGCATACCTATTCACTGATCCACGACGATCTGCCCGCTATGGACGATGACTGCACCCGGCGCGGCCGGCCCACCTGCCACGTGGCCTTTGACGAGGCCACGGCGATTTTGGCCGGAGACGCCCTGTTGACCCTGGCATTCGAGATCTTGAGCCGTCCTGAAGCGGTCCGCGGAGTGGAAGCCGAGGTATGGCGCCAGATCGTTTTCGAACTGGCCGCAGCGGCCGGCCATGGCGGCATGATCGAAGGCCAGATGCGCGACATGCAAGCCGAAAAGGCGCCGCCCAGCCTGGAGGGCCTCGAGGCGATGCACCGGCTCAAGACCGGCGCCATTATCCGGGCCGCGGTGAGCATCGGAGCGCGCCTGGCCGGAGCCTCGCCCGGCGACCTGGACCACCTGGATCGATACGCCGCCTGTCTGGGGCTGGCCTTTCAGGTGGCCGACGACATTCTCAACGTGACCGGCGATCCGGTTTTGATGGGCAAGGCCGTGGGTACCGATGCGGCCCGCGGCAAGCTTACCTACCCTGCCCTGCTGGGTCTGGAAAGCGCGCGCGAGATGGCCAGGGGGCTGGTGGCTCAAGCCTTGCAAGCCATAGAAATATTTGATAACAGGGCAAAACCGTTGCGGGCCATCGCCCGCTACGTCATCGAGCGCAACCGATAGTCGCAATCGGGGAGGAGAAGATTGAGTCTTCTGGCGCAAATCGATTCACCAGCGGATCTCAAAAAACTGGCGCGCAACGAACTGCCGCTTCTGGCCGAGGAAATCCGCCAACAGATCGTTAAGGTCGTTTCGCACAACGGCGGCCATCTGGCACCGAGCCTGGGCGCCGTCGAGCTGGCCATCGCCATCCACTATGTCTTTGACACGCCCCTGGACAAGGTGATCTGGGACGTGGGCCATCAGGCGTATGCCCACAAGCTGCTCACCGGACGGCGCAGGCGGTTCGAAACCTTGCGCCAGGACGGCGGCATTTCGGGATTCACCCGGCGCGGCGAGAGCCCCTACGACGCTTTTTCCACGGGCCACAGCTCGACCTCCATCAGCGCCGGGTTGGGCGTCGCCTGCGCCAAGCGCCTCAAGGGCGACGGGCGCAAGACCATCGCCGTGATCGGCGACGGATCGATGACCGCAGGACTGGCTTTCGAAGGGCTCAATCAGGCCGGTGACCTGCGCAAGGAAAAAGAAAACCTGCTGGTCATCCTCAACGACAACGACATGTCGATTTCGCCCAATGTGGGGGCCCTTTCCTCGTTTCTCAGCCGCAAGCTCTCCGCCAAGCGCCTCCAGGAATGGCGCAAGGACTTCGGATCGTTTCTCAAAGCACTGCCCGGGATCGGCACCGACATCTACGACCTGGCCAAGCGCAGCGAGGAATCCTTCAAGACCTTCGTCACCCCCGGGATGCTCTTCGAGGCCTACAACTTCGATTATTTCGGCCCGATCAAAGGCCACAACCTCGAACATTTGATCGACATCCTGGAAAACATCCGCCACATCCAGGAACCGGTCCTGCTGCATGTGACCACCATCAAGGGACGCGGCTACCCGCCGGCGGAAAAAAATCCGGTATATTTCCACGGCTGCGGAGCCTTCGAAATAGAAACGGGTGCCTGTCCGCTTTCCAGACGCAAGGTGCCGAGCTATACCGAAGTCTTCGGCCAGACGATGATCGAGTTCGGCACCGCGGATCAGCGGGTGATCGCCGTGACCGCCGCAATGCCCGAAGGTACCGGTCTGGCCGAGTTCGCCCGCCGCTTTCCCAAACGGTTTTTCGATGTCGGCATCGCCGAACCCCACGGGGTGACCTTTGCCGCCGGTCTGGCCACCGAAGGGTTCCGGCCGGTGGTGGCGATCTATTCCACCTTTTTGCAGCGGGCCTACGACCAGATCGTGCACGATGTATGCCTCGACGCCCTGCCGGTGGTCTTTGCCATCGACCGGGGCGGGATCGTGGGCGAGGACGGTCCCACCCATCAGGGACTCTTCGATTTCGCCTATCTGCGCAATATCCCCAACATGGCCGTGATGGCTCCCAGCGACGAAAACGAGCTGCGCCGAATGCTGCGTACCGCCCTGGACCACGACGGCCCCATCGCCCTTCGCTACCCCCGGGGCGCGGCCACCGGATGCGCTCTGGACGATCCCATCGCACCTCTTGCCTTGGGCAAAGCCGCCATTC
The DNA here is from genome assembly GCA_963668645.2 of Desulfobacterales bacterium. Taxonomy (GTDB): domain Bacteria; phylum Desulfobacterota; class Desulfobacteria; order Desulfobacterales; family UBA2174; genus UBA2174. Next base: position 83,546 of record CAXXWC010000002.1, on the reverse strand, counting down.
GCCGCGACGGCGGCGCGGATGTACTCATCCTGGCCATCGGCCGGCCCTTGAGCGAGGCCCTGTTGGCCGGCGAACAGCTCGCAGCCGACGGGATCGGAGCCACCATCGTGGATGCACGTTTTGTCAAGCCCCTGGACAGCCGCTTGATCCTGGAGCTGGCGGCCCGGATTCCGCGCATCGTTACGGTTGAAGAGCATGCCTGCCAGGGGGGGTTCGGTTCGGCGGTTCTTGAATGCCTGGCAGACGCGGGACTGAGCGGCTGGAAAATCAAGCGCCTGGGAGTGGCCGACACCTTTGTCGAGCATGGTTCCCAGCGGATCCTGCGCGCCCGCTACGGCCTGGATGCCGCCGCCATTGCCGAGGCGGCCCGCGGGCTGCTGGCCGATGGATAAGCCGGCCGCAACCCGCCCCAAGGCCGCCAAAGTCCGTCTGGACCAGCTTCTGGTGGACAGGGGCCTGGTTGAAAGCCGCCAGCGGGCCCGGGCTCTCATCATGGCCGGCAAAGTGCAAGTGGGTACCGGTCTGCTGGACAAGCCCGGGGTTAAGGTACCCGCCGACAGTGCCCTCTCCCTCCAGGGCCAGGACCATCCGTTCGTGTCCCGCGGAGGAATCAAGCTGGCGGCGGCCCTCCAGGCCGTGCCGGTATCCGTGGCGGATCTGATCTGCCTGGATGTGGGCGCCTCGACGGGCGGTTTTACCGACTGCCTGCTGCAAAACGGGGCGCGCCGGGTTTACGCGGTGGACGTGGGTTACGGCCAACTGGCCTGGAAACTGCGCCAGGATCCGCGGGTTACGCCCATCGAGCGATCCAATATCCGCTACCTGCCCACCGATGCCATCCCCGAACCGGTCGATCTGGTGGTCATCGATACCTCTTTTATATCGTTGCGCATCGTGGTGCCGGCGGCCCTGCGTTTTCTCAGACCCGCAGGACGGATCCTGGCTTTGATCAAGCCCCAGTTCGAAGTGGGCCGCGGCCAGGTGGGCAAAGGCGGCGTGGTGCGCCAACCGGCTTTGCACCAGACCGTCATCGAAGAATTGTCCACTTTCTTTGTGGGCTGCGGCTTGACGGTGGAAAAGGTCCTGCCTTCGCCCATTCTCGGCCCCAAGGGCAACCGCGAATTTATCATCGCCTTGCTTTTTTCGTCTTGAAACGTTAAAAAAGCCAATTTACCAATCCCCGGAAGGCCGCGCTGGAACGCGGCGCCACCATTTGACTGAGGAAGGAGCAAAGAGGACGCACATGGTTGACAAACTAAGAAACTTTGCGCTGGTCGGCCACAGCGGCGCCGGCAAGACGTCCCTGGCAGAAGCGATGCTCTTTGATGCCGGTGTCACCACCCGCCTGGGGCGCATCGAAGAGGGCAATACGGTGCTCGATTTCGAGCCTGAGGAAGTCAAGCGTGGAGCGAGCATCACCACCGGCTTCCACCAGTTCGATTGGAAAAAGCACCGGTTCATTCTGGTGGACACTCCGGGGGATATGAACTTTTTCACCGATACCAAACTGTGCATGCAAGGCGCGGACGCCGCACTGGTGGTCATAGACGGGGTCGACGGGGTCAAGGTTCAAACCGAACAGGCATGGGAGTTTGCCCGCCAGTTCGGGATGCCCTGCGCCATCTTTGTCAACAAGCTCGACAAGGATCGCTCGGATTTTTCCCGGGCCCTGGCCGACGCGGAACAGTGCTTCGACCTCAAACCGGTGATCTTGCAGCTGCCCATCGGCAAGGAAGCCGGTTTTTCGGGTGTTGTTGACCTGCTGCGGATGAAGGCGTTCACCTACGATGCCAACGGCAAACCGTCGACCGTAGAGGTACCTGCGGAAATGGCCGATGAAGTCGAGGCCGCCCGAGAGGCACTGGTGGAAAACATCGCCGAGGCGGACGACAATCTGATCGAAAAATATCTTGAAGGCGAAGCCCTGAGCGACGACGAACTGCGCGAGGCCCTGCGGGCCGGCGTACTGGGCCGCACCTTCGCGCCGGTGCTCTGCGGATCTTCGGTGCGCAACGTCGGTATCGACTTGCTCTGCGATTTTCTGGCGGCCGCCCTCCCCTCCCCGGTCGACCGCGATCCCCGCCCGGCGGTGGACGACGGCAGCGAAGCGGCGATAACGATCGCACCCGATCCGGATGCACCTTTTGCCGGGTTGGTTTTTAAAACCATCTCTGACCCCTATGCCGGACGTCTGAGCATCATTCGGGTGCTGGCCGGCCGGCTGGGCAGTGACGGAACGTTCTACAATCCCAAAAAGCGGGCCAAGGAACGCTTCAACCAGCTTCTGGCCATCATGGGCAAGGAACAAAAGCCGCTGCCCGGCGCAGGGCCCGGTGATATCGTGGCCGTGGCCAAACTCAAGGAAACCACCACCGGAGACACCCTTTGCGATGACGGCCGCAAGGTCCGCTTCCAGTTCGCCGAACCACTGCCGACCCTCATTTCTTTCGCCCTGGAAGCCAAGAACAAGGGTGAAGAAGACAAGATCTACACCTCCTTGAGCCGGTTGATGGAAGAAGATCCGGGCCTCAAGATGGAACGGCGCGCGGAAACCAAGGAGATCGTCCTGTCCGGCCTGGGCCAGGTGCACATCGAAACCACCGTGGAGCGCATGCGGCGCAAATTCAACGTCGAGGTGACGCTGCATATCCCCAAAATCCCCTATCGTGAAACCTTCAAAAAGAAGATCCGGGTCCAGGGCAAGCACAAGAAGCAAACCGGCGGCCACGGCCAGTACGGGGACTGCTGGGTGGCCTTCGAACCCTTGCCCCGGGGCAGCGGCTTCGAATTCGTGGATGCCATCGTTGGCGGGGTGATCCCCAAGACCTACATTCCGGCAGTGGAAAAAGGGATCATCGAGTCGGCCCAGCGCGGTGTCCTGGCCGGATTCCCGTGCATCGACTTCAAGGCCACCTTAGACTTCGGCTCCTTTCACGCAGTGGATTCGTCGGAAATGGCTTTTAAAGTCGCCGGTTCGCTGGCCTTCAAAAAGGCCGGGGAACAGGCCGCCCCGGTGCTTCTCGAACCGATCATGAAGGTCACCGTGATCACCCCCGAGGAGTTCATGGGCGATATCATGGGCGACCTTAACAGCCGCCGCGGCCGGGTGCTCGGGATGGACAGCCACGGCAAAAACCAGGTGATCAACGCCGAGGTGCCCCTGGCCGAGTTTCTCACCTATGCCCCGGATCTCAATTCCATTACCGGCGGGCGCGGGGTCTATTCCATGGAGTTCACCCGCTATGACGAGGTGCCGGCCCATCTGGCCGAAAAGGTGATCGAAGAGGTTAAAAAGCAGCAGGAGTAAGCAGCGTTTCGAGCCGCTGAAAACACCGCCGGCAAGGGGCATAGCCGGCGTAGAACGCCTCTTTGTAATCGGGAAACGCCACACGGTGGCGTTTCCCGATTTTTTTGGCGCAAATCGAATCGGCCCGATGAAAGCGTTTCGAGCGGCGGTTGCCCAGCAGCGATCTCGGGCGGCGGTCCAAGCGGGCCCAGATCCCCTTGCCTTGATCCATGGCCGGGCGCTGGACCTCGAGCAGGGCCGTATCCTTGGAGCCGAGCGGCGCCACGGGCAACACATGGGCCAGGCCGGCAGCCAACAGGGCATGGCTGACCGAGGTGCCGTCTTCCAAGACCAGATCGGCCAGATAGCGTCCGTAGCGGTCCTTTGGCGGATCGGCGGGCGCCAGGCGAACGGTGCGCCCGGCCACCATGCGCCGATTCAGGTCCCGGGCCGCATCGGCGAAGGGTTCGGCCGGTCGATCCGCGTGGGCCGTTTCCGGGCAGTTGATCCGCGGATAGCGGATGTGCCGGCCGTCGGCCAGGACCACCGTGTCGCCGTCGGCCACCCAGCGCACCCGGACCCGGTCCCCGGCGCCGCAAATCGCGGTCCAGGCCAGCACGGCAGCAAGCAAGCCGCAAACGGCCAGGCCCTGCATGAAGCGGCCCTGCCGGCGCCTTGCCATCATCCCTCGCGGATCCCGCATACCACAGCGGCACTCCGGTCCAGCATGCGCGCCAGCCCGCCGCGTTCGGAGGGGCAAAAACCGAAGGCTTCCTGCCAGACCTCGTCGGCTTCCATGCACAGATAGACGCAGACCCCGGGTGCAAGCTCCCGGATGCGGCGGACCATTTCCCGGTAGAGGGCGATGCGCAGCGGCTTGAAGTAGCGCATCTTGTTGTCCAGGCCGCGCACGAATTCACCGCAGGCGATGGCAGAGTCCTTGAAGCGCTGGTCGATAATGGTCTTCAAATCCGGCATGAAGCGAAAGGTGCCCAGGCTGATCCAGACGATCCGTTCGGCCGGCACCCGGTCGAATAGCTTTTCTATCACCCGGCCATACTCCTCCTGGCACCCTTGGTAGAGGATCATGGGATCGAAATGAAACGCCACCGGATAGCCGGCCGCCGCACAGCGGGCCGCGGCCTTGAGGCGGGCCTCGATGGCCGAGGTGCGCCGCTCCTCGCGGCCCACCACCCTGGGGGTGTTCAAGGACCAGGCCAGGATCGTCTTTTCACGGTGCTCCAGTTCCAGCAAACGCTCCACCGCCACGGTTTTGGTCTTCAATTCCAGCACGCAGCGGTCCTGGCCGGCAAAGCGGCGGATCAGCGCCGGATTGAGATCGGTCCACGGTTCCCAGATCAGACTGTCGGTAAACTCGCCCGTGCCGATGCGGCCCGTCTCGGGCCGTTGGAAGCGCGCTTGGAGTTCCTGCATCATGGCTTCGCGGTTGAGAAAATATTGAAGCACCGGCGGATGAAAGTAGGCCTGCAAGATACAGTAGGCGCAGTCCAGGGTACAGAAGGTGCCGATATGCAATATCTCATAGCCGCAGCAGGTGTATTCCCGGGTACCTGGACAAGGACGAACCCAGGCTCCCCGGTTGGCGGTTAGCCAAAGGATTCTTTTGCCTTCCGCGACCGAGTCGCCAGCCCGGGCGATCCGCTCATAAATCGTTTTCGGATTCGTGATCGGCTCCGGGGTCAGACCAAGATGTGCGGCGATGGCGGCCGTTTCAGCCAGGTCGGCCAGGGCCGCGTCCACGTAGAGGCCTTCGATTGTCGGTTCAGTATTTGAGGCGTGCATAGTAGGTCTTGCGTGAAGCGACCAGGGCCTGGTCGAGGGTTGTGATACCCATCTCGGCCAACAGTGGCAAAAGCCTGAGAAAGACTTCGGCCGTGGCCAAGGCATCCCCCAGGGCCGAATGACGCTGATGGATCCGGCGGCCGAGAAGGCGCATGGAAATGGCGTCCAGGTCATGGTCTTTGAGGTTGGGGTTGACGACCGAGGAAAGCAGGATCGTGTCGAGAACTGGCTGGATCAGGTGCACCCCGGTGAGGGCTTCCTTGATCTGGAACATGCGCATGTCGAAGGCTGCGTTGTGGCCGACGAGAATCGTGTCCTCGACAAAGCGCTGGAAGGCCGGCACGACCCGTTCGATCGTGGGCTGGCCGACGAGGCGTTCGGGGGCGATGCCGTGGATCCTCACCGCTTCGGCCGGCATGGATCGTCGCGGATCAACAAGCTGGTCGAAGCACTCTTCGCGCAGGATCCGTCCGTTGACGATGCGCACCGCCCCGATGCTGACGATCTCGTCGTGCATCGGATCAAGACCTGTGGTTTCGGTATCGAAGACGGTGTATGTCAGTTCCCCCAGGGGCCGGTTGCCCTGATCGGCGCTCAATCCCGGTTGGCCGAACAGGTCGAAATCGTAAAATTCCGGTCGGCTCGGAGCGATGATAGCCGCCCCGCGCATCTCGGTTTCAGAAAAGGATTGATCGTCGAAAACCGGGAATTCGAAATGCAGCCCTGCGATAGGCGCCCCGGGCGGCATCTCGCGGCGCCGGATCGAAGCCCGGTGGTGGTCGAGGACCTGGCGGATGGTCAGGGGAAGGAAGCGCTCTTCGGATTGCACCGCCTGGCCGAGCTGGTGGCGCAGCCACTGTTCGCCCACCGGCGGTCCGCTCCAGATCAGGTCAAGACAGGCCCAACGGCCGTGGACCGAAAAATTCAACCCCATGGCCGACATGCCGATCTGTTCATGCAACCGGACCATGAGACAGACCAGGGTCTCGCGCATCAAGGCGACATCCAACTCGAGGCTGACCGTGGCGCTGGCGGAATCCACGTCCAGATCGGCGGCAATCAGTTGCCCGGCCCGGTGGCGCAGCCCGCCCAGGAAGGCACCCGCCGGAGTCGGCTCCAGAGGCCAGAGACCGGCGGCCGCCAAAGGGGGGGGCTCGTCCAGGGTTTCATTGAGGGCGGACAGCTCATCGATCAAGCGCTGTTTGAGGGTCTGCAAATCTTCAATCTCTTCGCGGTCTCGATCCAGTCCACGGAGCAGGTCGGTGGTGCGCCGGCGCCAGCGCCGCCATTGGCCGATGCAGCGCTGTTCGAACCCGATTTGCGCTTCGATGTCCTTGAGCAGGAGGATAAAGCCGCCGTAGCGCCCATCGTCGTATAGGATGGGCGCAGTCTGGGCATAGAGGCGCCGTCCGCCGGCACCCTGGAGGATGAATCCGGCCCCCACATCCCCCTCGGGATGACGATCGAGACGCTCGGTCATCTCATCGACCGCCTCCCTGAGGCATGCTTGCCCCACCAGCCGAAAGATCGAGCGTCCCAGTCCGAGGTAGCACTCGCTCGATGCGCCTTCAGAAGGCGGTTTTTCCGTTCCTGCCAGAAACTGCCGGGCCAGGCGGTTGTAAAGCAGGATCTGCCCCTCGGTGTTGCAGAGCAGCACTCCCTGGGGCAGTTCGGCCAGTACGGCGGCCAGCATCCGTTTTTCGGACTCGGCTTCGGCCCGAACCTGGCGAATGCGATCGTCGATCCCTTTTTGCAGGGCCTCGAAGCGATCGGCTCCGGCATTGATCATGTTGGCCAGGCGCACGATGTCGCGCCCGCCTTCGAGCTGAACCCGGTGAGCCGGGTTGACGTTGATCAGGATGGCAAACTCTTCAATCAGGCGCACCAGGGGGAGGATGTAAATATTGAACATACCGTCCAGACCGGCGAAAACCGCCGCCAGGAGAAGGATCAGACCCCCGAAAAGATAGCCGGCGTTGCCGGCGGCGATGCGAATCAGGGTTTGCTGGTCTTGAGGGGATAATCCGCGCCAGAAAAGGATGGCAAAACCGAAGGCGATGATCCCGGTCAGCACCAGGCTGAAGGCCACGAACCACCAGAAACGGTTGCGTTTGGTGGAGACCAGAAGGGTGCCCCTGGCGCCCGGGACGCCGGCCTTGGGTGCCAGGAGCGGTCCCTGGTCTCCGGATGTCCAGATCGTCTCCAATTCGTTGAATTCCCGCTATGGTTTGGATGGGACGGATCTTAACGGAATCCGCAGGGGATGTCCACAACCCTAAAAAATACTCCCATGGACCCGAAGGTGCATGGGAGTATTTTCAAAAGGTGTGGTTCGGTCGGCAGGTCCGGAGCGGATCCGATGACGGGCGCCCGGGACCCGGGTTCAGGCCGGGAACCGGGTTATCCCCAGACCCCCCAACCGAATGAGGCTGTAAAGAGGATGGAAAAGGCTACCAGGCCGATCATCCACAGGTCTTCCTTTTTCATAATGTTTTTCTCCCTTCGAGGCCGATCAGGCCTCCTTGATCACGATCATGGTTTCCTTTTCGGCCCTTTCGATCTGGGTGGCGTTGGTGGTGGACATCTCGGCCTTGAAGCACAATGCCCACATCATCACGATACCCAGGATCCACCAGGCGATCTGCCATGACCACAGGGGCGGAAATCCGGAAAAGGAAAAGGCGCTGTTGCCCAGGATGCAGGCAGGTCCGATGGCGAAGAAGTACCAGACCGGGACACCGATCTTCATGATCGAACGCCACTTGGCACCCGACTCGCTGGGCGCGTCGATGTCGTCAAGGAAGTTGCGCATCTCGGCCTGGCGTTTGAGGGTCTCTTCGCTGTCCTTGATCCCCAAAGCCTTGCAAAGATAGGCGACGACCAACCCGGAGAAGGTGCCCCAGAAGGCACAGTGCATCGACAGGGGGTTGGGCCAGACGTAGTAGGTCAGAAATACGGCGATCATGCCGGCCAAAACCCCGAGAAAGGCGCCCTTGCTCGGGAACTTGAAGCCCCAGATCACCCCGAGCAGCAGCACGTACATCACGAAGCCGAAAGCCGTGGCCAGGGCACCCAGGATCACGAGGGCCGCCGTTGAGGTCAGGCCCACAGCCAGGGCCGCGATGGTCAGGAAGGTGGCCAGGATCCGGTTGACCCAGATCTGCTCGCTGTGGCTGGCTTCCTGCTTCTTGATATAGCGCCAGTAGACGTCGCGCAAAAGGATCGAGCCGCCGGTGCCGATGTACGGGGCCGCGGTGGAGTGGATGGCGGCAATGGCCCCCATGAAGACCAGACCGAGCATGGCGGGCGGCAGAAATTCCTTCATCAGGGTCGGTACAACGGTGGCGTTGCCCAGAGTCTGGAAGTTCGGGTTGCCGGCCAGTTGGAGCACCTTGGCGCCCATGCCCTGGAAAGCGGTGAAGAAAAACAGGGCGAAGCCGACTACGAAGGTGGACATGAAGGCCTGCTGCCAGGCCAGCGGCTTGGGGCTCTTGATGCCGAATGTCCACATGGTGAAAGCCGGCGAGCACTGGATGCCCATCAGGGCGAACATGTAGGTCAGGACCATTACCGCGGTCCAGGCAGTTTCACCCGGGGCCCCGCCGAGGTAGTCGACCAGGTTGATCACCCGCGGCACCTCGAGGAACTTGACATCGAGCTTGGCCACCGACGCGGAAAAGCCCGACCAGCCGCCGAAGATCGGGGCCGTGATCGTGTAGTAGCCGAGGATGACGATGCCGCCGACGAGCAGCAGAAACTGGATCACGCCGACCCAGGTCGAGGCTTTCAGGCCGCCGGTGCAGACGTAAAACCAGACGATGAAAGCCATGAAGATGGCACCGAAGGTCACCGGCACGTCGGCGATGATATGGAACAGGGCCGCCGAGGCCATGAGCTGCACCGCAGAGTAGAACATCGAATAGAGAAAAGCGGTCATCACAACCAGCCAGCGCAGACCTTCATTGTTAAAGTAGTAGCAGTACATGTCGGCCGGAGTGATGAACCCGTAGCGCTTGCCCAGCAGCCATGTGCGCTTGCTGAAAAAGGTCCCGGTAATGGGAATGGTGAGAACGTAAAACGAGGCGAAGGCGTAGGCCAGACCGTCACGCCAGATCAGCCCTGGATGCCCGATGAAGGTCCATCCGGAAAACGAGGCGGCGGTTGCGGCCAGCAGGAAGGCGAAAAAGGGAATCGACCTCCCGGCGATGGCGTAGCCCGAAGAGGTTTTCTCGGTAAAGTACCCCTTCAGCCCCCAGTAGAAGCAGTAGACAATGTAAATACCCAACATGACAAAAACCCAAGTTTTACCACTCATAATGCCCTCCTGTGAGCAACCTCAACAGGTTACGAGTGAAACCGGAAAGAAGCCCCTCCCCTTCCCGGCGCTGCATCGATGGGGGTATCACCTCCCTTCGCAAATTTCGGATGTTTGAAAATGCTGAAACCATGGCAGGCCATTTTTCACTGTGGCCCCGGAACGATTTCCTCATTCAAAAGAAAGCGGTCCGGGGCATGGTACAAATCATCCCTGAACCATCTTGGTGATCGCATCGACCACTTCAGGATTGGCCAGGGTCATCACGTCGCCCACGTCGGTCTTGTTGGAAATGGCGCCGAGTACGCGCCGCATGATCTTGCCCGAACGCGTCTTGGGCATATCGGGCACGATCCAGACCTTGCGCGGTTTGGCGATGGGACCGATCTCGGTGGACAGAGCCTGGGAAATGCGCTTTTCCAACTCTGCGCTGGGTTGATAACCGGGTTTAAGGGCTACATAGAGGTCGGGCACCTTACCCTTGATGTCGTCGGCTACCGGCACCACGGCGGCCTCGGCCACCTCCGGCACCACCATCGCGGCCGACTCGAGTTCCTTGGTGCCCAAGCGGTGACCCGAGACGTTGATCACGTCGTCGATGCGCCCCAGGATTCGATAGTAGCCGTCCGGGGCCTGGACAGCGGCGTCGCCGGTAAGATACGGCCAGTCGCGCCAGTCCTTGCTGTTGGGGTTTTTGCAGTAGCGTTCGAAGTACTGGTGCACAAAGCGGTCGCGGTCGCCCCAGATGGTCTGGAACATTCCGGGCCAGGGATTCTGGATGCAGATGTTGCCCGCCTTGCCGGCCCCCTTGGGCAGTTCCTTGCCTTCCTCATCATAGATGATGGGATGGATCCCCGGCATGCCCGGCCCGGCGCTGCCCGGCTTCATGGGGGTGATGGCCGGCAGGGTCGAACAAAGGAAGCCGCCGGTTTCGGTCTGCCACCAGGTGTCAACGATGGCCGCCTTGCCCTTGCCGACCACGTTGTAATACCACTTCCAGACCTCGGGCTCGATGGGTTCGCCCACGGTGGTCATGTGTTTGAAATGATAGGTGTACTTGGCCGGCTCGTCCGGTCCGATTTTTCGCAGGGCCCGGATGGCGGTGGGCGCGGTGTGGAAGATGTTGACCCCCAGGTTCTGGGCGATGCGCCAGGGACGGCCGGGGTCCGGATAGTTGGGAATCCCCTCGTAGATCACGCTGGAAGCGCACAGGGATAGCGGCCCGTAGACGATGTAGCTGTGGCCGGTGATCCAGCCGATATCGGCCATGCACCAGTAGACATCTTCGGGATGGATGTCCTGGACGTACTTGCTCGTGCCGGTGACGTAGGCCAGATATCCGCCCGTACCGTGCTGGCAGCCCTTGGGCTTGCCGGTGGTGCCGCTGGTGTACATCAAGAACAACGGCGCCTCGGCCGGCATCGGCACCGGGTCGATGCGCTTGCCGTAGTAGTCTTTCAGAAGGTCGTTGACGATAAAATCGCGCCCCTCCACCAGCGGCGTGGCAGCGGAGTACGTGCCCGGATAGCGCTGCCAGATAAGTACCTTCTTGACCTTGTGGCCGGCGGCCTCGGAGGTGGCGCAGGCCTCGTCGGACTTCACTTTATGGTCGAGCAGCTTGCCGCCCCGGTAGTAGGCGTCCATGGTGATCAGGTAATCGCTGCCCGAGTCGAGGATCCGGTCGGCGGCGGCCTTGCCGGAAAACCCGCCGAATACCTGGCTGTGAATCACGCCCAGCCGCGCGCAGGCCAGCATGGTGACGGGCAGTTCGGGCACCATGGGCAGGTGCAAGGTCACCCGATCGCCAGCCTTGAGGCCGCAGTAGTCCTGCAGCAGGGCCGCCATCTCGTTGACCCTCACCCACAGCTCCTGATAGGTGATGTGTTCGACTTTCTCTTCCTCGAGTTCGGAAACGAAATGGATGGCCGTTTTGTTGCGATTTTTGGATAGGTGGCGATCGATGCAGTTGTAGCTGGCGTTGATCTTGCCGCCCTTGAACCATTTAAAGCAGGGGGCGTCGCTGGTATCGAGAATTTCGGTCCAGTACTCGTACCAGTCGAGCATGTCGGCGTACTCTTTGAAGCAGTTGGGGAAGTTGTCCAGGCTGAAGCGCTCGTAGATCGCCGGGTCGTTCATGTTGGCCTGGGCGATGAATTCCAGCGGAGCGTGGAAATACCCTTCTTCCTGCCAATGTACTGCGATTTCAGCTTCGGAAGTCTCGACGATTTCTTTTTCGGCCATCTCTTCCTCCTTGAAAATGATGTTGCAGAAAAGTCCTTAAAGGGGATGCGGGTTTCCGTCGACGGGGTTTTCGGCCTCCTTGGTTTCGGGTTTGCGTTTGGTTCCGTGGGCGGCGGTCATCGTCGAACCAGGCGTGCCGGCCATCGCCTGCAGTTCTTGCGGCAATTCGAAGTGAGTGTTTGTTTCGCTGCGGATGCCGCGCAGGAAGATGTTGAAGGCCAACTCCAACGTTTCCCGGAGCAGATTCGGCTCTTCCTCGATGATCCTTTTGCTCTCGTCCCGGAGCACCACTCCTGAGAACAGAGCCCACAGGATATCCGCCAGCGCCGCCGGGTTGAGCTTCAGCACCCCCCCCGAGCGCATACAGTCCTCGAACAAGACGGTGATGGCGGCCAGTGATTGGCGCGTAAGTTTGCGTATGTCCGCAAACAGTTCCGGCGATAAGTTCCTCAGGGTTTCGCTTGATTGCAGATGGAACATGTTGATAAGGATGAGCGGATCGAACTTATACACATCGTACATCGCCTCTTTGAGGGCTTCGATGCGCTGCTTGGGGTCCAGCCCCTCTTCTTTGACCACGTGGTTCAGGCGTATGTTGAGGTATTGCAGGACCCGCAGTGACAGAGAGGCGTAGAGTTCATCCTTATTCTTAAAGTACAGATAGAGCGTACCGGGGCTCAGCTCGGCTTGCTGGGCGATATCTTCCATGGTCGCCCGGCTGAAACCTTTTTCGGAAAAGACACGCTTTGCCGCCACGATGATCTGCTGGCGTCGACGTTCCTTTTCCCGCTCCTTGCGTTCCTGGATGCCCATAAGATTCTGAATGGAATTTAGTTCTTTCAGGCATCTTTACCTGATGTCCTTTACTGTGTCAAGTAAAAAAAAATCATATTGTAATTTTATAATATTTACTGTTAGGGTTTCATAACAATCGGTGGCGGCGCAGGTTCAACAGAATGCCAGGAAGGGGTTCCAATGAATTTTAATATACCGTTTTTAAATGATTTTCCGAAAAGTGTGGGCTATGCTTTCCTGCTCCTGATCGGCGGGTGGGGGGGGCATCTTTTGTTTTTCTATCTTTTTTTCAGCCTGTCTCAAGGCACCGTTCCCGAAAAGATGTTCTATCAACAATTGATCATCGTCGTGCTTTTGGGGTACTTCCTCTACCAGGCTAAAAAATGGGCTCGTCCCCTTTGCCTGATGTGCAACGCACTGATTATCATCCTCTATGCCTGTTTTACCTTTCTTTTAATCCAGTCCCGCCCAGGGCTGGCCGTCCTGGCGCTGGCGGTGATCACTCTTTTCGCAGCGGCCTCCTACCTGCTTCTGGGGCGGGAGGCAAAGGCGTTTTTTAGTGGATCTCCCAAAAACGCGGCAAATGGCGGATAAGGTGCGATTAAGGCAAGAAAATTCCCTCTTGATTCCCTGAACCTCAGATTTACTCCAACGGAGACCGACCATGCCCCTGGAAACCAAAAGCGTCACCTGCCAGTGCGGCGCCGAGTACCGGATTGGCAAACCCGTCCATTATTGTACCGCCTGCGGCCAGAAGGTCTTTTACTCGGACCGGCACCGTCGCAGACATCGGCTCAACAACTACTATGTATATGTCGCGGTAGCGTTGGTAATCGGTTTTGTGGTCTACATCTTCATCGAAATGATCGCCGATCCCCTGCTCAAGATGTAAGTCCCAAGGCAAGAATCGCTTCGAGATCGGGGTCTTCCAGAAGGGCATCCAGCATTTCACGATGGCGGGCAAGATCCTGCCGGCTGGCAAAGGAGAGGTTCAGGCGGTAGTGGCGTCCTTCGAAGCCGGGTGGCGGGACTAGATCGGCATCCGGTGAAAGCGCAAGGCGGCGGCGCAGTGTTTCGAATCGCGCCTCTGTGCGGCTAAGATTGGGAAAGCGGCGGTGGCGCAGCAGTTGGCGTAGCCGATGCGCCCGGTGGGCCCGATCACCCTGAGTATCCGCCATGATTTCGACCAGAGCAGGCTCTTTCAGCACCGCCTCGGGCGTCCGCCCCTCGGCACGGGCGATCTCCAGGAGCAGTTCCACCATCTCACGCTGCTTGTTTAGCCCCAAGCGCAAGGATACGATCAACGCCGCAAGGGGTTCGGCGGTTTGACGAGGCAGACGGCCCAGGTTTTCAGCTGTCGACACGGCCACCTCCCCTCGCGCCACGGCAACCTGGATCGTGCCGGGAAGTTCGCATAGCGACGAAAAACGCCGCTCGGCCGCAGGGTTGTCCGGCAGCCCCAAGATATGCAGGGCCTCACGCAAGTGCTTGTCGTCAGGGGCGGTGTGGCCAAGCAGCCTCAGCGCCCGGCCGGTTTCCAGCGGGTTCAGGCTCCGTTGCCCCAGGTTTTCCGCCACGGCCAGCAGGGCGCAACGCCATGGACCGGCCGCATCCGCAACCCGGCGTGCCGGCACATGCGACCACCCGAGGCAGCGGCAAGCCTCCAGGCGGCGGAATCCACTGACCACGCCAAAACCATTTTTAAGGGGCCTCAGGATCGGGGGGCTGACCAGCCCGATCTTGCCGATGGAGTCCCGAAGCCGGTCGATGGATTCTTCGGTGGTGATGCGAAAGGTCGCATCCGAGCAGTCGATGGCCGCGATGGGAAGCGGGCCGAGCTCACTGATCATGCCGGCGTTCCGGTCAGACGCGTGAGGGCTTCCAGGTACTTGGCCCGGGTGGCTTGAATCACCTCGGTGGGCAGAGCCGGTGCGGGCGGCTTTTGGTTCCATTCCAGGGTCAGCAGATAGTCGCGCACATACTGTTTGTCGAAGCTCTGTTGGACGCCGCCGGGAAGATAGCCGGCCTTGGGCCAGAAGCGGGAGGAATCCGGGGTCATGACTTCGTCGATGAGAATCAAGCGGCCGTCCAGCAGACCGAACTCGAACTTGGTATCCGCGATGATAATCCCTTTGGCATCGGCCAGCTCCGCCCCCCGTCGATAAATGCTCAGCGAAAGATCACGGACCTGTTCGGCCAATTGCGCGCCCACGATCCGGGCGGCGGCTGCGAAGTCGATATTCTCGTCGTGCTGTCCGGCCTCGGCCTTGGTAGAAGGGGTAAAAAGCGGCTCGGGCAGCCGGTCCGACTCTTTCAGCCCCGCAGGCAGCGCAATGCCGCATACCCGGCCGCTTTGGCGGTACGATTTCCATCCAGAGCCGCTCAGGTATCCGCGCACCACGCACTCGATGGCCAGGGGCTGGCATTTTTTGACCAGCATGCTGCGGCCGCGAAGTTGATCGACATACGGCCGGCAGACTTCGGGGTATTGGTCAACGTCCGCCGTGATCACGTGGTTTTCCACCAGGGGCCGCATTTGCTCGAACCAGAACAGGGAGATTTGGGTCAGCACCCGGCCCTTGTCCGGAATCGGATCCGGCAGAACCACGTCGAAGGCCGAAAGGCGATCGGTGGCCACCATGAGCAGGCGATCCCCCAGATCGTAAACGTCACGGACTTTGCCGCGCTGCAGCAGCTTCAAATCAGGAAAATCGGTCTGTCGCACAACTTGATCCATTCTATCTTTATCCTATCGGTATCGTTAGTGTTGTTCAAAAAGTTGAATGTAGCGTGTCAACACAGTCCGGGTGCTGTCGTTCATCTGGCGAAAATGAATTCCGGTAGTGAAGCGCTTATCCGCCGTCGGCTGGCAGTGTACGGTTTCGCCCTCGATGGTAACCAGATCCTCCTCCAGTCCGATGGTCAAGGCGATGGTTTCCCCGGGCGGGATGGCTTCCTGGGTTTCAAGCAGGATTCCGGACTGGGAAACATTCAAGGTCCTTCCCATGCCCTGCCTTTCCGGTGTTGCACCGCTGGGCAGGGAAAAATGAAGCAGGTTGAGGGAGTCATAGCGTATATGACGGCGTTGATCTTTGCCCGCCTTGTCGGAATTTGAGTTGTTTCGCTGACTTTCCTGGATCGCCATGCGTGTGGTAACGGACATGGCGATCACCAGATTGTCGAAAATATTCTTGAATGTGGTGGACAGGCGCTCGAATTCACTTTCCAGGGCGGCGCTGTCCAGGCGCGTCAGTTTGATGGCGTCGTCGACCCAAACAGTGGCGGCGTGCGGTTCATGGCCGATGTCGGCAAAAGGAATCAGGCCGAAGACATCTCCGGATTCCAGCCTGGCCAGTACGATCCGCTGAGGATCCCTGTCGCGAACCACCACCGCCCGGCCTTCGGTGATCAGGTAAAGACCTTCTGCCGGAAGCTTAGGTCCGTAGGTTAACGGCTTCAAATCCTTAAGCAGATCCGGACCGAGTTGGTCCCCGACGATCAGATCGTTCAGGTGCCGCAGGCGTTGATCGAGGCTCACGCCCACACGGCGCATGGCGTGGCTCATGCGGCTGTACTCGGTGGCCAGACGCTGGAAGTCCAGGACCCCCAAAACCACCTTGGTGGCAGCCACGCACGACTCGCTGCGGATATGGCCGTGGATCGAAAAAGCGGAAAGGCTCCCGATAAAGGCGCCCTCTCCCAGACTCATGATCTTGCTCGGGCCATCCGCGGTTTGACGAAAGATGTCCACCTGCCCTTCCAGGATAACCCAGATCCAATTGCCATAAGAGCCTTCATGCACGATGGGCGATCCGGTCGCGAAGTGCTCTTCGTTGACCACGGATAAATAATCGACCAGCGGGCCCCGCACCATCCCGGTCGATGCGCTGCGGGCCTTGCCGGAAACAACCGCGGCGGCCGATCCGATCCGCCGCACTTCCCCGTCGTCGAGCATGCGCAGACCGTCGAGAATGATCTCCATACGGCTTTGCTGGATGGTCTGGGGAACGTTGAATTTCTCGCGGCTGAAAGCGAACTCGCCCACCACCCAGCCAAACAGGGTGTAAAGGGCTTCCAGGCCGGTCTTGGAAGGGCAAATCGCATGCACGGGATTCCCGTTGTTGAAGTAGATCAGCCCCGGTTCAACATTCTGCTCATTGCGCAGGCGCAAAATGCCGCTGGACCCGTTGCCGCCGAGCAGCTGCAACAAGTCCGCGAGACTCAGGAATGTCAAGGCGCCGGATAATACGGTTTCCGCACTCATTTCGGTTCAGCCCAATGCATTTCTTTTTGAAGGTATTGCAAGGTCAACTTAAGCGCCTCTTTGAGTGTCACAGCAACGCCCTCACCTTGAATGGCGCTGGCAGGGAACACCGGCGCCTTAAGTTGGCGGTTCAATTCCCGGTGCATCTGTTCCATGGGCATCACCGGGATTCCTTCGGCTTCCAGATCGCGTTTATTGAATTGAAAGACGAGGGGAACCTTAAAGATGTTCAGCCCGTATTCTTTCAGGTTTGTCGCCAGGTCCTTGAGCGAGAGGATGTTCTTTTCCCGGCGCACCGCCATCGAATCGGCGACGAATACCACCCCGTCAACCCCTTTGAGCACCAGCTTGCGGGTGGATCCGTACTTGACTTGCCCCGGAACGGTGTAAAGCTGCATGCGTACGTCACAGCCGCGAATCTTTCCCAACCCCATCGGAAGAAAGTCGAAAAAGAGGGTCCGATCTCCCTCGGTATTGATCGATACCATCTCACCGGAGATTTGTTTGGTAAAGCTTCTGTGAATCCACTCCAGATTGGTGGTTTTACCGCAGCGCCCCGGGCCGTAATAGACCAGTTTGCATTCGATTTCACGCTTTTTGACGTTGAAAACAGCCATTTGTCAGAAACTCCGATCCGGCCCGAATGGCTCAGATGCTGGCAATCTTTAGTCCTACGCTGAAACAGCCCTTACGGGGCCCGACCTTGATCTGGTTCTTTTCCATAATCTTGGCAGTCCCTTTGAAAATGGCTATCGGAGATGTCAATTCAACCTCACCAATGGTTTCTCCCAATTGCAGGGCTTCAAAAACCTCCTTTTCACGTTCGGTGAGCAGGATGCTGATCAAGTTTCTCGATTGAAAGCTTACCTCGTATTCAAGACGCTGCTTCTTGCGGTCACGGCCGACGAAATCGAAACTTACCGCCGTGATGTCGATCACCTCTTCTTCCTCGGGCACTTCCTGCGGCAATTCGATGAGGGTGATGCCCAGGGTGGCTTGTTCCGGTTCGGCCAAGTCGGCGGCGATACCCTTTTGGGGCAATAGATTCTCGAGGAATCGTTTGAGCTTGCCCATCATTTCGGCATCGAACCGCCTACCGCCGATCCATTGTTGATAATGCTTCACGGCGGAGCGGGGGTCATCGGTATTCAAAGCGCACCGCAAAATGTTTTTGGCAGCCGCAAAACGGATGCCCGGGCTGTCGAGCAAGGCCTCGAATTCCCGGATTGCCCGGTTGTACTGGCCGAATTGAACCAGAGCCAGGGCCCCCTGGAGAGCGGCGTTCTCTGGACTTTCGGAAGCCGAGAAGCTGAAGAGGCGTTTGATCAGGGTCTGACTTTCGGGAGAAATTTCAGGTGTCAGGGGGGCGCGCTCGATCCTTTTAATTTGGGTATCCAGCCGGTTGAGTTTCTGGTCGAGATTTCTCAGCAGCACATCCTGGTTCTTGATCTGGGGAAGGGCTGCGATCATTTCGCGGGCTTTGCCGTAGTGCTGGCGCGCTTCGCTGAACAATCCCTGCGTCTGGTAAACTTCTGCGCTTTTGATCAAGGATTTGAGCTTTGTGGCCAGATCCATGAACCCCTCGTCGGCGATGCAAATCTAAAGTGTCGGATCGGCCACCTTCGGCCGAATGCCTGGTAAGCAGTCCTTCAAGGTGTAAAACTAACCCCTTTGAACCGGAAAAGTCAACAACTTAGGGGCTTAGGCTCTCGCTGAAATCCGTGCCGGATGGACTGCCGGCGGCATCGCTACCATGCCCCCCATCCAAGGGCGCCGATGGTTGGAGCTGGATGTGCAGCCTTTTGGCCAGATCCAAAGGCAGACACGCGGCGGCCAACTCATCCACCGAGGCCGCGCGGATGCCGGCCACCGAGCCGAATCGGGCTAAAAGGCGCTGCTTGCGGCGCGGTCCGAGGCCGCGAATACCGTCCAGTTGTGAAGCCACGGCCGCCTTTGCCCGGCGTTGGCGGTGGAATCCGATGGCGAAACGGTGCGCTTCGTCACGCACCGCCTGGAGCAAAAGGCGGGGGCCGGGATGGCGGCCGAAGGAGACCGGATTTGCCCTTGCGGGCAGAAAGATTTTGTCCTCGGTTTCGCCGCGCTGGGGATCGGCCTTGGCAATGGCCGCCAGGGCCAGGCTGGAGGACAAGCCGAGTTCGGCCAGGATCCGGCGGGCAACGTTCATCTGTCCCTTGCCGCCATCCACCAGGAGCAGATCCGGCATGTTTTCCGCCTCGGCACCGTCACGAAAACGCCGGCCGAGGACCTCGGCCATGGCGGCATAATCGTCCGGATCCGTGATGGGACCGCGGATCTTGTAGCGCCGGTAAGCCCCGGGGTCGGCAACCGCGTCATGAAAGACCACGATGGCCCCGACGCTCTGCCGGCCTCCGGTGGTGGAGATGTCCACACAGGCGATGCGCCTTGGCAGCCGGTCCATCTGCAGGCTCCGCTGAAGGCTGGCTAACAGTTCGGTGCGTCTTTCGCAGTCGGCTCCCATGGCCTTGAGCGCCTCGGCGGCATTTTCGCAGGCCAGGGCCACCAGACGGGCTTTTTCGCCCCTTTCGGGACAAAGCAGCTTGACCCGCCGGCCCTTGATATCCGACAGCCAGTCTTCGATGAGGGCCTTGTCCTCGGACTGGGCCGCCAGGAGGATTTCGCGGGGCAGAGTCGGACCGGTGCCATAGAACTGGCGGATAAAGCCGGCCAGCAGTTCGCTCTCGTCCATGGGGGTGGCCGGCAGCTCGAAGTGGCGCGTACCCACCAGGAAGCCGCCGCGCACCGTGAGCAGGGTCACCACATCGGCAATGGGACCGCGGGCCGCGGCGATCACGTCCCGGTCCATGAAGTCGCAGGTTACGGCCACTTGTTTTTCCAGGGTTTTTTCCAGAGCGAAAATGCGGTCCCGCAGCATGGCGGCCGTTTCGAAATCTTCCCGGGCGGCCGCGTCCTGCATGCGCCGTCGCATTCCGCGCAGCAGCTGCGGGGTGCGACCGCGCAGAAACAAAACGACCTCGCGCACCGCGGCGGCATAAGTATCGCTGTCCACCTCCAGGCAGCAGGGACCGTAGCAGGCCCCCATCTGATAGTGCAGGCAGGGGCGCGAGCGCTGGGCAAATTCGCGGTCGCGGCATTTGCGCAGCTTGAAGAGCCGGTCGATGAGCTTGAGGGTGGCGCGTACGGCGGAAGCCGAGGCATAGGGGCCGAAATAGAAGGCCCCGTCCGGTGCGGTGCGCCGGACGATGGTCAATCTGGGGTAGGCATGGCGCGGATCGAGGCGCAGTGACGGGTAACGCTTGTCGTCCTTGAGCACCACGTTGTAGCGCGGCCGGTGGCGTTTGATCAGGTTCGATTCGAGAATCAGGGCCTCTTTTGCCGAGGCCGTCACCACGGTTTCCAGGGTGGCGATGTGGCGGCGCAACACTGTGGTTTTGGCGTCGAAAGGTCCTGCGGCCCTGAAGTAGCTGGCCAGGCGGTTCTTCAGATTCTGAGCCTTGCCCACGTAGATGACCCGGCTGCGGGCGTCGCGCATGATGTAGACGCCGGGTCGATGGTCGACCTGATCCAGCCGGGCTTTGATCGCCTCGGGAACCGGGTATTCTTCCGTGGCCTCAGGCATGGGATCAGACCGCCCCCGGGTGGATCCGGGCTTCGAAAACCAGGGCTTTTTCCAGTTGACGGATGCGGTCGCGCAGGGATGCGGCCTCTTCGAAGCGCAGATCCTTGGCCGCCGCGGCCATTTCGCGGCGCAGACTCTGGATCTGGGCCTCGATCTGGTCGGTGGAAAAGGAGGTGGGCAGGGGCGCCACCGTTTCAGCCACCCTGGACTGGGGCAGTGAAGCATCGCCGAAGACCGGGGTCAGCGCTTTTTGCACTGTACGCGGCGTGATGCCGTGGCGCTGGTTGTACTCCACCTGGATGGCCCGGCGGCGATCGGTTTCCTCCAGGGCCTGGCCCATGGCTGCGGTGACCGTCTCGGCGTACATCAACACCCGCCCCCCGGCATTGCGCGCCGCCCGGCCGAAGGTTTGGATCAGGGACCGGGCCGAACGCAGGAACCCCTCTTTGTCCGCATCCATGATGGCCACAAGGGCCACCTCGGGCAGATCGAGGCCCTCGCGCAGCAGGTTGATCCCGATGAGCACGTCGAAGGCCCCGGACCTTAGATCCTGGATGATCTGCATCCGCTCCAGGGTGTCGATGTCCGCATGCAGGTAGCGCACCCGCAATCCCAGGTCGGCGTAGTATTCGGTCAGATCCTCGGCCATGCGTTTGGTCAGGGTGGTCACCAGCACCCGCTCATCGCGGGCCGTGCAATGGCGGATCTCGGCCAGCAGATCGTCCACCTGGTGGCGCGCCGGACGCACTTCGACCTGCGGATCGATCAGGCCGGTGGGCCGCACGATCTGTTCGGCAACGGCGTCGCGGGCCAGCCCCCGTTCGTATTCCGCCGGAGTGGCCGACACGTAGACCACCTGGCAGACCCGGGCGGTGAACTCCTCGAAACGCAGCGGGCGGTTGTCCAGGGCCGAGGGAAGGCGAAAACCGTACTCGACCAGGGTCTGTTTGCGCGAGCGGTCCCCTTTGTACATGGCCCGCAGTTGGGGCACACCGATGTGGCTTTCGTCGATGCAGACCAGAAAATCGGGCGGGAAATAGTCGAGCAGGGTCGGCGGCGGTTCACCCACCGACCGGCCCGTGAGGTGGCGGCTGTAGTTTTCGATCCCGTTGCAGTAGCCCAGTTCCTGGAGCATTTCCAGGTCGTAGTGGGTCCGTTCCTCCACACGCTGGGCTTCGAGAAGCCGGTTCTGTTCCCGGAAAAATGCGATGCGCACCTTGAGCTCTTCGAGGATCGAGTCAAAGGCCCGTTTGAGGGTGCGCTGCTGGGTGACGTAATGGCTGGCCGGGTAGACGGTGGTGCGGGGCAGACGCCGCATCTGGATCCCGCGCAGGGGGTCGATCTCGGCCACGGCCTCCACCTGGTCCCCGAAAAAATCGATGCGCAGGGCCGTCTCTTCCTCGTAGGCCGGAAAGACCTCCACCCGGTCGCCGCGGACCCGGAATACCCCCCGGTGGAAATCGACGTCGTTGCGTTCGTAGTGCATCTTGACCAGGGCTGCGATGAGCTTTTCGCGCGAAAGCTCGTCGCCCACACCGATCTCCATGCGCATGGCCAGATAATCTTCCGGGGCCCCCAGCCCGAAAATGCACGACACACTGGCCACCACGATGACGTCCCGGCGGCTGAGGACCGAACGGGTGGCCGAATGGCGCAGCTTGTCGATCATCTCGTTGATGGACGAATCTTTTTGAATATAGGTGTCGCTGGCCGGGATGTACGCCTCAGGCTGGTAGTAATCGTAATAGCTGACGAAATACTCCACCGCATTGTGGGGAAAGAGACCCCTGAACTCGTTGTAGAGCTGGGCCGCCAGGGTCTTGTTGGGTGCGATCACAAGGGTCGGTTTTTCCACCCGGGCGATCACCTGGGCCATGGTAAAGGTCTTGCCAGAACCGGTGACGCCCAGCAGCACCTGGTGCTGGCGGCCTTCTGCAATCCAGCCGCTCAGGGTTTCGATGGCCGCCGGCTGGTCACCTTTGGGGGTAAAATCCGAAACGAGGTCAAATAGTCCCATCAATCCGCCACGCGCCAGACGGTGCCTTCGGGACGATCCTCGATGACCACCCCCAAGGCGGTCAGTTCATCCCGCAGCCGGTCGGCCTCGGCCCAGTCGCGCCCCTTGCGGGCTGCGGTCCGCTGCGCGATGAGCTCTTCGATGGCAGCGGCATCCACACCGCGCGCCTGGGTTTTGAAATAGGCCTCCGGGTCGAGGGTGACAATCCCCAGCACCGCCCCCATGCGCAGGATGGCGCCATGATGGACGGCAATTTCGGCGTCCGGGGCATCGGCGCCATCCAGCAGCTGGTTGGTGGTCCGTACGGCCTCGAAGAGGGTGCCGATGCCGGCGGCGGTGTTGAAGTCGTCGTCCATTTCAGCGCTGAATCGGCCCCAGAAGGAGCAGGCCTCGACCTGGCCGGCCGGGGCGGGCGTCCTACCGGCCAGTCGCCGCAGCAGGGTGTAGATCCGGGTCAGTTTGGCCGATGCCTCGGCCATGGCATCGGGGGTAAAATCGATGGGGCTGCGGTAGTGGCTGGAAAGCAGAAACATCCGCACCGCCTCGGGGTGGTGATGCTCCAGCACGTCGCGGATCATCAGGAAATTGTTCAGGGACTTGGACATCTTTTCGTGATTGATGTTCACGAACCCGTTGTGCAGCCAGTACCTGACGTAGGGATGCCCCGAACCGGCCTCGCTCTGGGCGATTTCGTTTTCGTGGTGGGGAAAGATCAGATCCTTGCCGCCGCCGTGGATGTCGAAGGTATCCCCGAGAAGCGAGCTGCTCATGGCCGAGCACTCGATGTGCCAGCCGGGCCGTCCCTGTCCCCAGGGGCTGTCCCAGGCCGGCTCGCCCGGCTTGGCCGCCTTCCACAGGGCGAAATCGTGGGGATGACGCTTGCGCGCATCGACTTCGATGCGCGCCCCGGCCTCCATGTCATCCAGGCGCCGGCCCGAGAGTTTGCCGTAGCCGTCGAAGGTGGTGACGTCAAAGTAGACATCGCCATCCACCGCATAGGCATGGCCGCGCTGTTCCAGCCGCCGGACCAGCTCGATGATGGGCTGGATATACTCGGTCACCCTCGGTTCGTGGTCGGCGCGTTGCACCAGCAAAGCGTCCATGTCGTCGTAGAAGGCTTGGATAAAGCGGGCCGCCACCGCCCCCGGATCCTGGCCGGTTTCGTTGGCCCGGCGGATGATCTTGTCGTCCACATCGGTGAAATTGCGCACGTAGGTGACGTCGAAACCGCTCTGGCGCAAATAGCGGGCGATGACGTCGAAAACCACCACCGAGCGGGCATGGCCGATGTGGCAGTAGTCGTAGACGGTGGGGCCGCAAACGTACATGCGCACCTTGCCCGCTTCGGTGGGTTCGAAAACCTGCTTTTCGCCGCCGAGGGTGTTGTAGACGCGGATGGTCATGAAAGGCTCCTTTTGTTGTTTTAAAAATCGGACGGATCCGACGGATCTGACGGATCTGACGGATCGGTCCGATTATTCCCGGCTGCTGTTTTTTTCACCGCCACCAGCAGCGCCGCGCAGGCGGCCCCGATCCCCTCGCCCCGGCCAAAGGGGCCAAGCCCCTCGGTGGTGGTGGCCTTGATGTTGACCCGGGCCGGATCGATGCCGGCCGCACGGGCGATGTTGGCCGCCATCGCTTCTCGATGGGGCGCCATGCGCGGGGCCTGGGCGAAAATGGTGGCGTCGAGATTGGCCACGTCAAAACCCTGGCAAGTGACCATCTGCGCGCAGCGTTCCAGCAGGACCAGGCTGTCGATGCCCGCCAGGGAAGGATCGGTATCGGGAAAATGCGTGCCGATATCCCCCAGCCCGGCCGCACCGAGCAGGGCGTCGCATACCGCATGGACCAGCACGTCGGCGTCCGAGTGGCCCAGCAGGCCGCGTTCGTAAGGGATTTGCACCCCGCCGATAATCAGGGGCCGGCCGGCGACCAGCCGGTGAACGTCGTATCCCATGCCGATGCGCATCATGCCCGTTGCCATTACCACATCGTCCGTCGCTTGCCAACGCGCTGTTTGGCGCACAAAGCGGTTGACAAACGCACGGGAAAATTAGAGGTTCCGTTTAAAAAATATCGTTCAACGACTACATCCATGCCTAACGGCTGCATCCACCTACAACAAGGACGCCTGAAAAAATGATCGACCTCCGGCGGCTTATCGCCACGACGCTGTCCCAAGGCCGCACAGCCCTTGCAGATGCCGACGCCAAACAGTTGTTGGCCGCCCACGGCATCCCGCTGGTTTCCGAAATCCGTGCCGCATCCCCGGCCGAGGCGGGTGCGGCCGCCTCAAAAACGGGATTTCCCGTGGTCCTCAAGGGGTATGGCGCAGATCTGCTTCACAAAACCGAACAGGGAATGGTCCGCCTGGGGCTGGCAAGCGCCGCAGCGGTGGAGGCGGCCGCGGCCCAGATGGCGGCGCAACCGGACCGGGCGCCGGAAGGATTTCTCGTCCAACCCCACCTGACGGGAAAGCGGGAGTTCGTGGCCGGCATCTCCCGCGACGCCCAGTTCGGACCGGTGGTCCTTTTCGGCCTGGGCGGCGTGTTCACCGAGGCCCTGGCCGACGTTGCCCTGCGACTGGCACCGTTGACCCGCGTCGATGCCAGGGCCATGCTGGCGGAAATCCGCGCCCGGCGTCTGCTCGGCGCCTTTCGCGGCGAGGCCGCCGTGGCGACAGACCGTCTCGTCGATGTGCTCATGGCCCTTTCCGCCATCGCCGTACAGTACCCGCAGGTGGCCGAGATCGATCTCAACCCACTCCTGATCACACCGGACGGCATCCCTGTAGCCGTGGATGCCGTGGTGACGCTGGCAACCCCATCCGTATCCGTCCAATCGCACCGGCCGGTGGCCCCGGATGACCTTGGCGCCTTGTTTCAGCCGCGGCGCATCGCCTTTGTGGGCGCTTCCGCCAAGCTGGGCAAATGGGGGCACATGCTCGTCACCCACACTCTGGGCGGCGGGTACACCGGAGAAATTTATCTCGTCAATCCCAAGGGGGGGACCATTTTCGGCCGCCCGGTAATCCGGCAGGTGGCCGACCTGCCCGAGGGGATCGATCTGGCGATTATCACGGTGCCGGCCGCGGCCGTGCCGGCCCTGATCCCGCAACTGGCGGCACGCCGGATCCGTTACGCGGTCCTGATCAGCTCCGGATTCGGCGAAACCGGCGACGCCGGAAAGGCCCTGGAGGCCGATCTGGTGCGCGAGGCCCGCGAGGCCGGCGTCTTGCTTCTGGGCCCCAACACCATGGGAATCTGCAATCCGCACATCCGTCTTTACTGCACCGGTACGGCGGTCCAGCCCGAACCGGGGGCCACCGCCATGGTGGCCCAGTCGGGCAACATGGGGGTCCAGCTGCTCGCCTTTGCCGAGGACCAGGGGATCGGGATCCGGGCCTTTTGCGGGTCGGGCAACGAGGCCATGATCACCATCGAGGACTACCTCGAGGGGTTTGCAGTGGACCGGCTGACCCGCACCGTTTTGCTCTACGTGGAAAGCGTCAAGGACGGGCGCCGTTTTTTCGAGAACGCCCGCCGCGTCGGCCGGCGCAAACCGGTGGTGCTGCTCAAAGGCGGCCAGAGCGAGGCCGGCCGCCGGGCCGCAGCCAGCCATACCGGGGCCATGGCCGGGGACCGGCGGGTCTTTGACGCCGTCTGCCGCCAGGCCGGGATCGTCAAGGTGGACCAGCCGATGGACCTTCTCGATCTGGCCGCCGCCTTCGACTCGCTGCCCCTGCCCCGGGGCAACCGGGTGGCCATCATGACCCTGGGCGGCGGCTGGGGCGTGATCGGCGCCGACCTGTGCGCCCAGAACGGGCTGGACCTGCCTTCCCTCGACCCGCAGCTCGTCGAGCGTTTCGATGCCCTTTTGCCCGCTTACTGGAGCCGCGCCAATCCCATCGACCTGGTGGGGGAAACCGATCCGAGCCTGCCGATGACGGTCCTGGAAAGCCTCATGGCCTGGGAGGGCTGCGATGCGGTGATCAATCTGGGAATTCTCGGCCGGCGGATTTTTTTGCGCCGCATGGCCGGGGCCCTCAAACGATCCGATCCCCAGGACGACGACAGTCAGATCCAATCTGCCATCGCCATCATCGACGACTTCGAAACGCGCTTCATCGCCCACTGTGTCGAGCTGATGACCCGCTATGCCAAGCCGATTCTGGGCGTCGGCCTGTTCACCGACGCTGCGGCCCGCACCGTCTATCCGGTGCAGGACCAGAGCCTGCGAGCCGTCTTCTATCCAACCCCGGAGCGGGCCGTGCGGGCCTTGGCCCGGATGGTGGAATACGAAAGGTACAAACAAGAAGCGGCAAACGACTGAACCGACCGGCATCCCATTCTATATACAACAACTCAATATAAATGGACTTTAACCGATTTATGCATCCGCTGCGTTAGCCTTTTTTAGGCGGCCAGGGCTCAGCTCTTCAGCACCAGGCCCACCGGCAGGGCCTCGCCGAATAGAGCGCCCTGCTCCACCGGCGCCAGGTCCACCACCTCCTCGACCATACGCATCTGCCGCGAGCCGGCCCCGTTGTCTGCAAGCCAGCGACAGACCTTATCCAAACGCTCCGGGGAAAGGTCCCGGGTGCGGTCTGCGGTGCGCCGGGCCAACTGCACCACGGCAGCAGCCACCGGTTTGGGGTTGCGCCAGGCAGTGCCTGTGAGCCGCTCGATCCAGACGGCGGCCTCTCCGGCAGGGACCACCCGGTCCACGCTGCCGTAAAGCAGCTCGCGCGCCCCGAGGCGTCCCAGTGCCCAGAAAAGCTGGGGCACCGGCTTGCGGGGAGACAGGCTTTCCAGCAGGCTGCGGCCCAGCTTGATCTTGTCCTTGACCAGCAGGCGTTCCATGCTGGCCAGGGCCATCCACATCTCGGTATGCACCGCCGATCCGGAACGTTCCCTGGCCAGCTGGCCGGCGATGTCCTGGAGAAACTGGCGCTGCTGGCCGGCGCTGAGTCCGCCGGAAACACGCCGCCAGACGATCCACCATTCGCTGCGCACCTGGGGTTTGCCGGAAAATTGCGGGCCCTGGAGATAGATCCGCCACAACCGTTTGAGGCGGTGGGGGTCGGCCCCGTCGCCGAATCCGGGCCGCAGGCAGTATCCCCCCAGGTTGAGCCAGCGCGCCTCATGGACCGGGGAGCAGCGACGGCACCGATCGACGTCGAGCAGGGCATCGGCCACGCCCCGCAAGAGGCTCAACGGCCATTGCTCCTTGTCGATCTGCACCTTCCCGGCCAGAACGGCGGCCAGTTCGTCGATGCTGCGATGATCTTCACTTTCAAAGGCGGCGGCGGCAGCCCGCACCGCCGTTTCCAGGGCCTGGGCGTCGATGGCCGCTTCCACCGGGACATCGGGCCTGGTGGAGGCGCCGCGCAGTTGGAAACGCAACTGCCACCGGTGATCGCTGGCCTGGCTGGCACACCAGAGCGAGAGGGTCCCGGTTTCGCTGTACAGTGCCTCGACCTGCACCGGGATGCGCCGCGCCTCGCCGCCGCGCCCGAAGGCGACCACCGTTTCCAGGGGCGGCAGCCGTGAAAGGGTTTCGTCCACCGCCACCAGATCGCCGCACCGATCGCCGCTGCGGTAACTGGAGGAGAACAGATCGAAGCGCACCGGGCGGTTGGCCACCACCTCGAGCCGATGGGCGTCCAGGGCGATGCGGCTTCCCTCCTCCAGCCCTCTTTCCACCAGGCAGACGGCCTGGGAAGCGTCGCTGCCGCCGTCCGGTCCTGCCACGCCCAGATAATAGGCCCGGGCGCTGCCCGAGCCGACCCGCACCCCCCGGCCGGCCTTGACCCAACCGTAGTAGGCAGCCCCGGCGGCCACGGCCAGATCCGGGCGCGGATTCTCCAGCACCCGGGGACCGGTTTCGGGCCCGAAACGGTCGGCCAATACCCGGCAGATCCGATCCTGGATCGGCATCGATTTCAGCGAGCCCCCGTTGAAGAGGATCAGGTCGGGGCGCGGATCGGCATGGTTGAGAATCCGTTCGGCATCCGGCCGGTGGCGCTGGAGAAAGTCGATCAGGTGGCCGGTGATGGCCTGCTCGGCGGCAAAAGGAAGGCCGTGGAGCCCCTCGCTGTCCACCGGTGGGGCCGCCGAGCGGCCCGAGGCCGGCAGAAACTGGTCCATCACGATGCTGACCACCGTCTCGCGGTTCAGTTCGGCGGAAAGGGTTCCGGCGATGAGACGGCGGCCGGTCCCGGCCACGGTGATGCGGCAGGATTCGACCTCCCCGTTCAAAAGCCGCTCCTTGGCCTGGCGGCATTGATGGCAAAGCGACTTGTACTGGTCCATGGGCACCGAGGCCGCCGAACGGCCGATGCGGTGCAGGACCTCGTGCGCCAGGGCGATGTCGATGTTGTCGCCCCCCAGGATGAGATGATCCCCCACGGCGATGCGCTCGAAGCGGGGCCCGCCGTCGGCCGGGCTCAGGGTGATCAGGGTGAAATCGGTGGTTCCGCCGCCCACGTCGCAGACCACCACCAGCTCTTGCGGGGCCACATGGGCCTGCCAGTCCTCTTCGTGGTCCGACAGCCAGCTGTAGAAGGCGGCCAGGGGTTCTTCGAGCAGCACGGCGCCCGGCAGCCCGGCCAGGACCGCGGCCTTGACGGTCAGATCTCGGGCCACCTCGTCAAAGGAGGCCGGCACGGTGATGACCAGGTTCTGGTGTTCGAGGTACAGGTCCTCATCCTGGCCCCAGTGGTGGTTCCAGGCCTGGCGCAGGTGATCGAGGTAGGCGGCCGTGGCGGTCACCGGGGAGACTTTGGCGATGTCGTCCCCGGCGTCCCGGGGCAGAATGGGGGCCTCGCGGTCCACCCGGCCGTGGCAGAGCCAGCTTTTGGCCGAACTGACCAGCCGGGCCGGAACCTTGGCCCCGTGATCGCGGGCATAGGCGCCCACGAAGCGGTCGCTGGCCCGGGCCCAGGGCAGTCCGATGGCCTCCGCAGCGATGTCGAAACGGCCCGGCAGATAAAGGAAGGAGGGCAGAACCGGCAGCCGGCTCACCTCGCCCGGACCGGTAAGCTGGGCGATCTCGAAGATCCGGATCTGCCGCCGGTCTTCGGGTTCCGCCTGCAGATCGATATAGGCCAGGGCGCTGTTGGTGGTTCCCAGGTCGATGCCGACGATGAAACGCGCGTCTTGGGACAAGTGAACTCCTTTGAGCGGTCAATCCACCACTTCGACTTCGGCAGGGGCGATGATCGCTGGATCGGTTTCCTCGGCCAGCAGCGGAATCTCGATGCTGGCGGCGCGCCAGCCCGTGTGGCGCACGATGCCCTCAAACGGCGGCCGCTCGCCCACGCGGCCGGTGAGGGTGATGGCGGCCGGGTCGTAGTCTTCGCCCAGGATCACCCGGGCGTCTTCGGCCTCGGCCATCACCGGCTTGGGGGCGAAAAGTTTTTCCACCACCCGGCGGCAGCCGGCATGCACGCTGCGCGCGGCGGCGCCGATCTGGGCGTCGTCGTAGGCCTCCAGGTCCTCGGCCAGAAAGTCCATCAACCGGCCTTCGCGCTGCAGGCGCTTCAGCAGATGGACAAAAAGCCGCGTTTCACGGGCTTGGGCTGCGGCCCGGGCCTGGGGATCGACCCTCGGGGCGGGTGAGGCCTTGACCGCAGGCATCGGCTCGCTCGGCGCGGCCCGGCGCAGCAGAATCGCCGCGAGAACCAGTACCGCCAGGGCCCCGGCAAGGATTGCGGCCTGCAACGGCCAGGAAAAGATGGCCCCCTGCTGCGCCGTTGCGGTCAAGGCTCCGGCGGCATCAAGAAAAACCCAGAACAGGGCCGCACCGGCTCCGGCAGCGCCGCACAGGACAATGACCCGGGTGAATGTCAGGACGCCGGGCGAAGGCCGGCGATGGTCGCTGCCAGAAGTCGGTCTGGATTGGCTCTTGGGCATGGGATCGGCACCTGCTATCATGGTATTTAAATGGGTTTGATCTTGAGAACCGGGAATCGGTATGCTAATCATTTCGGCATAACGATGCAACCGTCCCGGTGCTTGTGTCCCCTGTCGGGCCTGGCGCCCGGCTTGGCGCAGGCAAGATGAAACCCAAGATTCGCTATATCCGCTTTCGTTCACGCTTCGATTTCGAAGTCGGCTATCTGGTCAAGAGTCCTTGCAAGGACTGCGCCCGGCAGGTGGAATTCCCGGCTTGCCGAGATGGCTGCCAGCGCATCGACCGGATCCAGGAGGTCCTGGCCGAAACGATTTCCTGCCAGCGCCGAGCTTGAATCCCCCTTGAAAACATTTCCGTTCTGGAGGTGACGCCATGTCGCTTTCTCCCCTTACCCGCCTGGCCGCCTGGCCCGTTCTAGGCGGATTGGCCGCCCGCATGCAAAGCCCGGAACGCCATCTGCGCCATCTGGTCCAGGCCCCTGGCCGGTTGGAGGCCTTCAGCGTCTCGGGCGGCGGCCTGTTTTACGATTTTTCGCGCCAGCGCGTGACCGCCGAGGTGATCACGGCCCTGCTGGAACTGGCGGCCCAGCGCGATCTGGACGGATCCTTCCGGCGCATGATCAGCGGTGAAATCGTCAATTACACCGAAAAGCGGGCCGCCCTGCACACCGCTGCGCGCCGCTTCGGTGATGCTCCGGTGTCGGTCAACGGCCATGACGTGATGCCCGAAATCCAGGCGGTACGCGAAAAAATCAGGGATTTTGCCGCCGCCGTGCAGACCGGGCGCATCACCGGATCCACCGGCAAACGGTTTCGCGACATCGTGGTGGTGGGCATCGGCGGCTCCTACCTCGGCACCGCCTTTGCGGCCCACGCCTTGGCTGAGGACGCCCTGGCCGGGATGCGGCTGCATTTTCTGGCCAACGTGGACATCCACAACTTCGGCCGCGTGGCCGCTGCCGTCGATCCGGAGGCTACCTTGTGGGTGGTCATCTCCAAGAGCTATACCACCACCGAGACCATGGCCAACGCCGTGCAGGCCCAACAGTTCATGCGTGCCAAGGGGCTGGACCCGGCCCGGCATACCGTCACGGTGACCGCCAAGGGAAGCCCGGGAGACGATCCGTCGCGGCCCGTACTGGCCGCCTTTCACATGTTCGATTTCATCGGCGGCCGCTACAGTCTCACCTCGGCTGTCGGCGGGGTGCCGCTGAGCCTCTATCTGGGTTACGAGCGCTTTGAAGAACTGCTGCGCGGCGCCGCGGATATGGACCGCCACGCCGCCGAGGCCCCCGCAGCTGGCAACCTGCCCCTGCTGGCGGCCCTGCTCACCGTCTGGAACACGAATTTTCTCGGCTACCCGGCCCTGGGAATCATCCCCTACGCCGAGCCCCTGGCCAAGCTGCCGGCCCATGTGCAGCAGCTCAACATGGAAAGCAACGGCAAGTCGGTGGATATCGAGGGCCGGCCCCTTCCGGTGACCACCGGCCCCATCGTCTTCGGCGAGCCGGGCACCTGCGCCCAGCACAGCTTTTTCCAGCTTGCCCACCAGGGACGCCCGTTTCCCATCGAGTTCATCGGGGTGGTACGCCCGCGCTACAGCCATGACGATGTACGCACCAAAGGGGTGACCAACCACCAGGAGCTCTGGGCCAACCTGGTGGCCCAATCACACGCCCTGGCCGTGGGAAAGCCGGATGGACCACCGGAACGCCGCTTCGAGGGCAACCGGCCTTCATCGACGCTGCTCATGGAGGACCTGAGCCCTTACAACGTGGGGCGGCTGCTCTCGTTTTACGAGGCGCGCACCGTCTACGAGGCCTTCCTCTGGGGCATCAATCCCTTCGACCAGTACGGCGTGGAACTGGGCAAGACCATGGCCACGGGCCTTCGCACCCAGATGGCCGGTCGCAACGGCGGCCGGCCTTTTTCCGAGGATCTGGATGCAACGGCCCGCTGGTACCTGGAAACCCTTTTCAAGCAGGGGCTCCCTTTTCAGTCCGGAAACCGGTAGAGCGAGGCGCCCCAGGTCACCCCGGCCCCCAAGCCGAGACAACAGATCGTGCTGCCCGGACCGATCTGCCCGTTTTCCAGGGCCTCGTCGATGGCCAGCGGAATCGTGGCCGCGGTGGTGTTTCCGTAGCGCTGGATGTTGTGGTAGACCTTGCCTTCAGCCAGTTCCATCTGCTTTTCGAAAAACTGGTTGATGCGCATGTTGGCTTGGTGGGGGATGTAAAGATCGACATCATCCTTGCCGATACCCGCGTCGGCCAGCACCGCCATGGTCACCTCAGGCAGACGGCGCAGGGCCAGCTTGAAAATCAACTTTCCGTTCATGCGCGGGAAATGTCGTTTTTCGCGCATCATCCGTTCATCGAGCCGCGGCCAGAGACGTGAAGCCGGCGCCTCGACCATGAGACTCTCTGCAAACTCCCCCTGGGCATGCAGGCGCTGGCCCAATACCCCGACAGCGGCGTCGGTTTCCAAAGCCTCGAAACAGACCGCCGCGGCCCCGTCACCGAAGATCACGGTAACGTCCCGCCCCTCGGTGGAGACGTCCAGGCCGGTGGAGTGAACCTCGGCCCCCACGAACAGAATGCGTCGATACATGCCGCTGCGGATGAAGGCATCGGCCGTGGCCATGCCATAGAGAAAACCGGTGCACTGCTGGCGGATATCCAGAGCCGGCGTGGTTTCGAGCCCCAACAGGTTCTGCAGCAGGCAACCGGAGCCGGGAAAAAAGACGTCCGGGCTCAGGGTCGCAAAGATGATCAGGTCGATGTCCGTCGCCTGCCAACCTGCCCGCTCCAGCGCTATCCGGGCCGCTTCAAGACCGAGTTCGGAAGCACCCTGGGGGTTTTCCGGGTCGATCCAGTGCCGTTGTTCGATACCGGTGCGCTGGCGAATCCATTCGTCGGAGGTGTCCATCCAGCGGGTCAGGTCGTCGTTGGTCAACACTCGCGGGGGGAGATAGCGGCCGGTGCCGCGAATGACGGTACGTATCATCAGCAGTCTCCATGGTTTGGCCGGCCTTGGCCGGTCATTGGTGGTTGTTCACTGGGGATATGGCTATAACCGGGGTGGAGTTTTTTTTCAATCCGAGGCTTTCTGCTTTGTCGTGGTATCGTTCGGTTCCTTTTGCACAGCGGCACCGCCGAATAGATTGCCGAGTTTCTGCCCCACCTTTTCGAAAACACCGACGACATCCGTTCCCAGACCGATCGCGCCGTTGCCCAGATCCAGGGCGCTCTGGCCCAGATCCTTGAGACCTTCTTCCACTTTTTCGGTGCCTTTTCCGATCTCCAGCACCCCCTGGCCCAGCCGCAGGACCCCTTTGCCGGCCCCCAGAGCCCCCTGGCCCATGCGTTGGAGGCCGCTGTCGTCGCCGATGGTCTGGCGCCCCTTTTCCAGGATATCGGCTCCGGAACCGAGGACCCCGCGGCCCAGGACCAAAGGCGACCCCACGATTTGATTGGCCCCGTCGATCATCAGGCGGCTCTTGTCCATTTCGACCTGGATGCCGTCAAAGGGACCGGCGAGCCCGTAATAGACGGTCGGCATGCCCTGAATGTCCACCGCAAGGGTGGCATCCAGCCTTTTTTGCACCAGATCCACTTTTCCGGCTACCGCCATGAAGAGGCCCTCGGCGGTAAGCCGGTGGGATTGGGTGGCCGCCACGCCGTCGGTGATCTGCCAGTTGCCCCGAATTTCGTCAAAAGGTTGTCTCTGATCGTCAGGTGCCGGACCGCAGTCGGCGGATCCGGCCGTCTCCGGAGCCTTCTGGGGTACGATGCAGATGCCATGGATCGCCCCTTGATTGAGAACCCAGTCGATCTGGCCGCAAAGCCCGGCGACTCGCGAGGCGGCATCGTCCCGGCGCCGTTCGGAAAGCTGGGCATCGATATCGGCCAGCCCGGAAAGGACCGGGACCTCGAAGATCTGTTGCAGCGGCTCCAGGAGGGCGACTTGACGCAAGGTGGCCTTGAGGCGCCAGGCCGGATCGGATCCGTCCAGCGCCAGCATGGCATCGGCATCTATCCGGCCCTGGTACAGGTTCCCGTCGAAAGAATCGAGGTAGATCCGACCTTCGGCGGTTCGAATGCGGCTGGAAATGTCGTAGGCCTCGCATCCCAGCAGGTGCAGCCGATCGAGGTTCAAAGTTCCCTGTGCATCGATGCGCCCGAGGACGCTTGCAGCCGGATTTTCGCCCGAAGCCTCGGTTGTCGTCTCTGAAAGGCGGTAGCGATCCAGATCGATGTCATCGGCGTCCAACGTGAAGCGCAATTTCAGCGGCGTATCATCTGTCAGGTCGAATCCGCCGCGGACCGTGGTATCGTCCACGACAAGGACCAGGTCCCGGACCGCCAGGTCGGGCGGGGCCAGATCGAGGCTTGCTGAAAATCCCAGCCGCTGCAAGACTTCGGCCCTGGTGCCGGCCGGAAGTTTCATACCCATCAGGGCCAACCAGGGCCGGGCCTGGAAGGCAGGGACATCCAAACTGGCCTGCACCCTCCTAAGATCACCGGCGACAGGCCATTGGAGCCGGCCCTGTCCCTGGAGACCGAAGGCGCTGAACCGTTCGACCCGGTAGTCGAGCCTCAGTTTTTCGGTCGTGAGGGAGAGGCTTCCCTCCAGCTCGAATCGTTTTTGGGCCTCGGGAAGGTCGGCGGATTCGATGTCCATTTGCAGGCGGGCGTCCTCCAATCCTGCCCACCCGGGGGCACGGGTGCCTTCCAGGGTCAATCGACCGTGCAGGGCCGGCTGGCTGATGCCCCATTCGGAGGTCAGCCGCAAGGCCCCTTCAGGACCGGTTTCGGCGTGGAGGGTTCCGGAGATGGCAGGGTGTTCCGCTCCTCCGATCTTCAGAGCCCCGCGGGGGGTAATGGAAGTGCTGGCGGCGAGGTTGTGTGCCAGGGATTCCCAATCGGCGCCATGGCTCTGCAGGTGGATGGCGAGGTCCATGGGGCCGCTGACTTCGCCGCCGGCGCCGGCCAATTTCCAGAGCCGCCCGCTTTCAACGCCCAGGGCCGCGATATTCAGCGCCGTGCGGACATTCCGCTCCTCGGGCCGCAGGCTCCCGTTGATACTCAAAGACGCATCGTGCCAGACCGCGGTGGCGGAGTCCAGGTCCCAACCCGACTTTGGACGGCCGCGGATTTCGATGCGGGGGGCGGTGAATTTCTCACCCCGCCAGGCGACGGAATCGGCCTCAAGGACCAGGTCCAGGCCTATCGGCGCACCGATCAGCCCGGCAAGCGGCGGACCGGAGGGCGGCGACGCCCCGTCAGGGGTTATGAATCTGTCCAGGTCGAGCTCGCCAGTCTTCAAGACAGCGCTGATCAGGGCCGGTTCGCCGGACGCGAAGGTCATCCTGCCGCTGATCGGCTCTGCGCCGAGCTGCCCCTGGATGCGGTCGAGGGCAAGGGTTCCGGCAGCGGCGGACAGGTCAAAGGCGATATCGGCCCGGGGCAGCCATTTTTCGAAAAAAGGCGGAGGTGAGCCGCCGTAATTTTCGACAAGGCGTTTCAGATCGTCGATCTTGATTCTGAGAGGACCGGTGGCTGAGCATGTCTCTTGGTTCAAAAGACCTTTCAATTCGCCGTGAAGACTGCCTCCCGGGGTTTTGAGCAGGAGCTTTTCCAGACGGATCGGTCCTTGAGGCCAGGCCCCGCTCAATTGACCACTGAGGCTGGCCAGGTCGGCCGGCGCGCCGGACGGGGTGCGGCGCAAAAGATCGATTTTCAAGTCGGCCCCTTCGAGGGTCAAAAGCCTTTCTTGCAATGACAAGCGGCAGTGCCCGGAACTTTGCAGGCGGGCGGCCAAGCGATCCAATCCGGCCGTCTCGCAGCCGTCGCAGGCGGCTTCGGCGGAAAGCGAAAAATCGTGGTCCTGTTTCCCGCTGCGCAGAAAGTCGATGCGGGAAAACCGAAAGTGGCGTTGATGCTGCAAATCGATGAATTCGATTTGTCCGTCCTGAACCTGCAGCGTATTGAATTCGAGCAGCACGCTGGCGCCGCCGATCCCCAATCCTTCCACCGGACTGGCCTCGCCGGCACCCGGTTGATCCCAGCTGGTTTCCCCCCGGGCGTTGCGGATCAGGCGCAGCCGGGGCGAGCGGATCCGGATCGATTCCAGGACCAGGCGGCGGTGCAGCAGGGGCAGCGGGTCCAGGGCCACTTCCACCGTCTGGAGGCGGGCGGCCTCGCCGCCGCCGAAAGCGGCTGTTTCGGAGATGCGCAGGTCCTCGATCACAAAGCCCGTATGGGGCATCAGGGTAAAGCGCAAGCGGCCGCCGATGACCACCTTGCGGCCCAACCGGGCTTCCAGAAAACTGGCGATCGTGCGGCGTGCAGCGTCGGTATCCAGCAGATGCGGGGTCATCAGGGCGGCGGCCACGATCAGCCCTGCGGCCGCCAGCAGTATCCATCCGAGAGTTTTCAGGCGCAGTGCAGTCATTTGATCCGGTTATACGCCAACAGCTGGTTGAACGTCCAGCGCCGGCTACCGATTTCACGCTTCGCCCATCCGTCCTTGACCTTGATCGACCAGTCGAGTAGAGACTTATCGGTAGAAGATGAAATTTTATGACCAACTATGATGAGGTGAACCATGGGGCATGAAGATGCCGGACATTACGCGGCCAAACATCCGCCGGGAAGCACTGCCGATCCGGAAATCGCTGCAGCGGTAAACGCCAAGGCCGATAACGGCGAAGTGACCTGCCGGGATGCGCATCAAATCGCCACGGATTTACGGGTTGCGCCGGCAGAGGTGGGAACGACCATCGATTTACTGGAAAAAAGGATCAAACATTGCCAGATGGGGCTGTTCGGCTACCGCACCCAGGGCAAGATCGTCGAGCCGGCCGCGGAGGTGACGCCGCTTTTGGCCGAAGCGCTGGAACGGGACGCCTGTGAACGAAAAATCTCATGCGAACAATGCTGGGAGATCGCGGACGCCTTCGGCGTGAAGCGCTTCCTTGTGGCCCGGGCCTGTGAAAAACTGGGATTGAAGATCAAACCCTGCCAATTGGGGGCCTTCTAACACCGATGCTTTTTTGAAGCATGCTCCGCTAACCGCAAAGAATTCGAAAACACAGGGAAAGCAGCGCTTTCATCCCGCTTCAGAAATTTACGCCGCGTTCATCCACCGCCGATAATCCATCCCCAGCGGCCCAGGGCCGCGTAGCAAAGCAAGAGCAGGCAGAAGATCTGGATCCCGATCATATCCCGCCTGCGCAAGCGCCAGGGCGGCAGCAGAAAAGCGATCATAAAACCGCCGCAGGCGAAAAAACGGATAAAGATCGAACCGTTGTATGGGGTCCAGGCCGGAATCAGGCAGCCGAGGTATCCGTAACCGGCCATGGCCACGGCCACCGCCTTGAGCCGCCGCGGTCCGCGCAGCAGCGCATAGGCCACGGCCGGCAGGACCAGGACCAGCCCCAGGGGGCCGAACCATGCGGTGGCCGGATCGAATCCCCAAGCGAGTTCAAAAGGGGCCGCGGCGCCGCTTTGACCCACCAGCGGCGCGACGAGGCCAAGATAGAAATCATCGAGGATCTGCTCAAGGTTTGTTCCGAATACCCAGTGCCATAGATGCTCGCCGGCCGGCATCAGATCGATGCTCTGCAGCAGGTAGCGCACAAAATTGGCCGCGGCCCCCAGGATTCCATCCGTGTTGGGCGGGGCATGAAAAGGCGGGGATTTGGCGGCGGCGCCCGGCACCCAGCGCCAAGCCTGAACGAATACCAGTGCCGCGGCCAGGGCTGCCAGGCTTGCCGCCGGCCGTTTGCGGGCCAGCCACCACCAGAACGCCCCGCCGTGGCGCCGGTAGAGGGTTAC
Organism: Desulfobacterales bacterium; assembly: GCA_963668645.2. Classification (GTDB taxonomy): domain Bacteria; phylum Desulfobacterota; class Desulfobacteria; order Desulfobacterales; family UBA2174; genus UBA2174. The sequence continues at coordinate 45,449 of CAXXWC010000002.1, read as the reverse complement.
CGCCGCCAGCAGGGCCAGGATCACGGGGAACGCCGCGCCCAGGGGTTGTTCGGCCACGGCAAAAGAGAGCCCCAGCACGAGCAGGATCAGGTCGACAAAGCGCGGATGCTCCACGGTCCGGTAAAGGGCCAGCAGGCAGAAGAGTCCCACGGCGGCGGGCAGGATTTCGGCGCCCGGGGAAAGGGCCTGGTAAAATAGCCGCGGCTGGCTGACGACCACCAGGGTCACCGTGGCCGCAGCAGGCGGCCACGCGTAGCGCCGGGCCAGGGCATAGGTGGCCAGGGCCACGACAAGATAGGCGATCAGCCCCAGCAAGCCGCTGCCTTCCGAAAGACGGTTGAAAAAGCCGACCAACACCCCGTGGTTGGAGGATCGGTAAGCGTTCATGGTGTCGACGGCGGGGATCGGATTCCAGGCCTGGACCGCCCCGGCCCCATCCAGGGGAGGCAGGATCACCAGCAGCACCAGCAAAAGAGCGGCGATCACCGTCAAACCGTAGAACAAAAGAAGATTACGGCGGGCAAAATCCGCCAGGAGGGGCATTTCGCCGGCCAGCAGGCGCCAGCGGCGTATCAGATCGGCGGCGGCGGCAGCCAGGATAACCATCTCGCAGAACAACGCCGCGCGGGGAAATCCAGCCAGAAAGGCGACCTGCAAGACCAGCGAAAGGAGCATCAGAGTGCCGACCAGGGCATAGACCCCGGCCTCGGCCAGGGAGAGACCGGCCTGGCGCAGCCGGGTCAGGACCGCGGCGGCCACCAGGGCGATTTCTCCGGCGGCCGCAATGACGAGAAGGCCGTGCAAAAAACGCGTCAAGAGGCTTTATCGCTCCGTCACGGGGAAAAGGGTTTTTCCGGTTGGTCCTCTGCCTGCCGGGCCTTGAGGGCCTCGAGCACCTCGATCATGAAATCGCGCATTTGGGTGGCATACTCCAGGCATTGGGGGCAGAAGACCTTGCGCCGCAGCTCCTCGTGATCGTTGACATGGTGCCAGTACCAGCGCGGATAAGGGGTGCCGCGGCAGAATTTCTTGCCGGTGTATTCGGCGATGGGACAGCCGATGCACACGAGCAGGTAGTAGATCCGGCACGGCGGGCAGTCCAGTACCCCGCCGTCGGCGCTCTTGCCGGCGATGATGCGCTCCCACTTGGCCACCGAGGCCTTCATGATCTTGATTTTGTTCATCGCCTTTCCCTTTGAATAAAATGGCCGGGCTCCGGCACACACCGCCCGGCGCCATCAGCCCAGGCAGCTCCAGTAGGGGCGCAGCACCGGCAGACTGCGCGCCAGGACGTAGTCCAGCCTGCGCCGGTCCGCAGTCCGGTGGCCGGTTTCCGGGGTATGGGTCAGCCCGGCCATCTCGCAGAGTACCGCAACCACGCTGGCCGCAAGGGCCGGCGGGTGATAACCGCCTTCGAGGACCATCACCAGGCGGTCCTGGCAACAGGCGGCGGCCAGATCCAGCAGGATCCGAGCCAGAGCGACGAAACCTTCCTCGGTCATGCACATCCCGGCCATCGGATCGTCCCGGTGGGTGTCGAAACCGGCCGATACGAGAATCAACTCCGGCATGTAGGCTTGGGCCAGCGGCACGAGCAGGCTGCGGTAGATGGCGGCATATTCCGCATCCCCGTAACCCTTGGCCAGGGGCAGGTTCACGGTGAAGCCTTCTCCCCTTCCCCGGCCGACCTCGGTGTACTGTCCGGTGCCCGGAAAGAGCGGATGCTGGTGGGTCGAAAAGAAGAGCACCCCCGGGTCGGCCTCGAACAGGTGCTGGGTCCCGTTGCCGTGATGCACGTCCCAGTCCACGATCAAAATCCGCCGCAAGCCGAATTGGTCCCGGGCAAAGGCCGCCCCCAGGGCCGTGTTGTTGAACAGGCAGTAGCCCAGGGCCCGGCTGGCCTCGGCATGGTGCCCGGGCGGGCGCACCAGGGCGAAGGCGTTTTTCACCTTCCCTTCCAGCACCGCCGCGATGGCGGCGCAGAAACCGCCGGCTGCCAGGCAGGCGGCGGCGTAGGATCCTGCGCTGGCAAAGGTGTCAGCGGTCAGGGCGCTGCGTTCGACCCCGGCGGTGGCGGCGATCTTGCGGAAGTATCCGGGTTGATGGACCCGCTCTATTTCCCCCTGGGTGGCCGGCCGCGGGGCGATGGGCATCAGTTCTCGCCCGAGCCGGTCCTCCAATGCCAGCCGGTCGATCACCGCCCGCAGGCGTCTCGGGTGCTCCGGGTGCCCTTGCGGCATAAGATGATCGAGAAAACAGGGATCGCATACGATTCCGGTGGTTTTCATGTCCCCTCACCCGCCGTGCCATCCGGCTGGGGAATGGTGAGCAGGCTGCACGGCACGTCGCGCAGCAGGTCCCGGGCCGTGGAACCGATCAAGGCCCTTTTGAACGCTCCGGTACGGTGCACGCCCACCACCGCCAGATCGATCCGGTGCTCCCGGGCATATTCGCGCAGCACTTCGGCCGGAACACCGGGCCGGATCTTGGCCTCGAAGTGCAGGCCTGCGGCACACGCATTTGAACTAGCGGCCTCAAGCCGCCGGCGGAGGCTCCGGTCCAGGATTTCGAACCTCTGGCCGGCCGGTCCGTGTTCGGTTTCCACCAGGGCGGGGTCCAGGGGGGATTCGCTGACGTGGAGCAGATGGATTTCAGCGGCGCCATGCCCCAGCAGGCGGCAGGCCGCCTCCAGAGGAACGGCCGGCGGCTGCAGGTCGCAGCCCACCAGAAGCCGCCTCAGCGGAACCGCGCAATCTTCGGGAAGTGGCCCTGGCGGATGAAGGATCAAGATGGGGCAGCGTACCTGCTGGACCATGCGCTCGACCACCGTGCCGGTGAAAAGACGCTGGATCATGCCGATTCCGCGGCTGGCGGTCACCACCAGGCGCGGCCGGCGCTGGGCGACCAGATGCGCCAATTGCTCGACCGGATCACCGCGTACCACCACCGGTTCCCAGGGCTGGTCCACCCCGGCCATGCATTCGGCCAGCCGGTCCCCGGCCGCCGCGCAAAGACGCCGGGTGCGGGCCCGGCGGTCTGCAAAGTCGGTGGCATAGAGCGGATCACTGGCAAAATGGACCGCGTGGAAGGCGATCAGGCGGGCGCCCAGGGCCTCGGCCAGACCGGCGCCCGAGCCGATCACCGGCGCCGTGGCCGGAGAAAAATCGATGGCACACAGGATGGCGTCCATCTGCGCCTCCATGGGCATCGGCCGTCTGGTCACGGCCTGGGCAGCCCGGGGATATGCAGCTGAGCAAACCGCCTCCCAAACAGCCAGGCGGCGCCGGCTGTCCGGGCAGACCGATACCTGTTTGCGGTTAGACGGGTAGCGAGAATATTGTTTTGACGGCCGGGCGGCCCGGCCGTCGTTTGCCGCTTAAAAGTGGGCCAGGCCGATGTAGTTGTGGGGGGTGATGGCGCGCAGTTCGGCCTTGACCGTTTCGCAGACCGCCAGGCCCTCGATGAAGGCCTGGATGGCGTCCCGGTCGATGGTTGTATGGGTACGGGTCAGTTGTTTCAAAGCTTCGTAAGGATTGGGATACCCTTCACGGCGCAGGATGGTCTGGATCGCCTCGGCCACCACGGCCCAGTTGGCCTCCAGGTCGGAGGCCAGCCGCTCCGGGTGGAGCAAAAGCTTTTCCAGCCCGCGCAGCAGCGAACGATAGGCGATGAGGCTGTGGGCCAGGGGGACCCCGAGGTTGCGCGAAACGGTGGAATCGGTCAGGTCCCGCTGCAACCGGCTGATCGGGAGCTTCTCGGCCAGATGGGAAAAGATCGCATCGGCCAGGCCGAGGTTGCCCTCGGAGTTTTCAAAATCGATGGGATTGACCTTGTGGGGCATGGTCGAAGAGCCGACCTCGCCGGGCTTGATCTTCTGCTTGAAGTAATCGAGGGAGATATAGGTCCACAGGTCGCGGTCCAGGTCGATGAGAATCGTGTTGATGCGTCTTACGGCATCGCAAAAGGCGGCGGTGTTGTCGTAGTGCTCGATCTGGGTGGTGACCTGGGAGCGCACCAATCCGAGGTCCTCGGCCACCAGGCGGTTGGCGAAGCTGACCCAGTCGATCCCGGGATACGCCGCCAGGTGGGCGTTGAAATTGCCCGTGGCCCCGCCGAACTTGGCGCTGAAGGGGACCATGTCGGCCTGGGCGAGCTGCTTGCGCAGGCGCTCGACAAAGACGAAAAGTTCCTTTCCCAGACGCGTTGGCGATGCGGGCTGGCCGTGGGTGCGGGCCAGCATCGGCACGTCGCGCCAGGTCTCGGCCATCCGGGCCAGCCGGTCGACGACCTGGTCCAGGACCGGGCGCACCGTCTGGCGCCAGGCATCGCGCAGCATGGCGGGCATGGCCGTGTTGTTGATGTCCTGGCTGGTCAGGCCGAAGTGGACGAATTCCTTGTATTCGGAAAGCCCCAGGGCATCGCAGCGTTCCTTGAGAAAGTACTCCACCGCCTTGACGTCGTGGTTGGTAACGGCCTCGATCTCTTTGACGCGCCGGGCGTCTTCAAGGGAGAAATCCGCCACGACCCGGTTCAGGGCGTCGAGCTTGTCCTCGGGGATGGCGGACAGCTGCGGCAAAGGCAAACGGCACAACGCGATGAAATAGGCCACCTCCACCTGCAAGCGGTAGCGGATCAGGGCGCTTTCGGAAAAATAGGCGGCCAGCGGTTCCGCGGCGCCGCGATAGCGGCCGTCCACGGGCGAAATGGCGGTCATACGGTCCAGTTGCATCGGTTCTTCCTGTTGGCGGTTCAGCATGGGATTCACGATCGGCATCGCGGCCCGCAAGCGGGTCGTTTCCGTCACTGGTCATAGATAAACGGGGCTTGCGTGTCAACCGCCGGCCGCACAATGCAAGGGATCGTCGAGATCGTCGCCGCCGGCTTCGGGCGGCAGCTTGACCAGCAGGAGGCTGGCCCCGGTGCGGGCCATGACCTGGATGGGCAGGCTGCCGTGCACCCGCCGGTAGACGTCGTGGCGCAGGCTGGCGCCCATGACGATCACCGCATCGGTGCCGGCCGCTTCGAGAATCGGATCCAGGGGGGAATCGGCCTCGATCTCGTCGATGCGCCCGAATGATCCGCAAGTGGCCAGCCATTGGCCGACCTTGTGGATGCGCCCGCGCACCGGGGCCAGCGCCTCTGGAGGCATGCCGGCCGGGCGCACCCAGATCAGGTCCACCGGCTTTCGCACGGCCGGCAGCAAAGCTTGCAGCATGGAAATCTGGCGTTGGGAAGACGCAGAGCCGTCGGCGCAGAGCAAAAAACGGCTGTCCGGTCCCCCGCCGCGCACCAGCAACAGCGAGGCGTGCAGATCCAGGGCCAACCGGCGCGAGGTTTCGCCCAGCACCAGCCGGTGCAGCCCGTGCCGCCGCGGCGGGGCCGCCACCAGCAGATCGTAGTCCGCCTCGTCCACCAACCCGTTGAGCGCTTCGATAAAATGGCCGAAGCGTTCCGTGAAAAGGACCGTCCGGCCCTCGGGCGAAGGCCACCTGAAATAGGGGCCGCCCGGGCCGTCGTAGATCCGGATCGTATCCAGGGGCGCCAAAAGCCCCTGGTCGACAAGCTGCAGGGCCGCTGTGCAAAGAAGATTCAACCCCGCAGAGAGGCGGGAGCGCCCGGAAATCGGAAAGTCGGTCCCCAGCGGCAGCGGGTCCTCGGCCGGTCCGGTTCCCCGGCGCACGGTCACGACCCCTAGCCCGGCTTTCAGGCGCCGGGCAAAGACCGCACCGAACTCAAGGGCGCGGCGGGCGGCGGGCCGCCCATCGGTATAAACCAGCAATTTTATCATGATCCGCCTTGCACCCCCTGCCCTCCCGGCGCACGGCAGTCCGGCGGGAGGGTTCCGGGGCCGAAGATTTCCCAGTCGCTGCGTTTCAACGCCTTGCATTCCTCGAACACGAGCTTTGCGCACCGGCCGCAGACCGCCGGGCAGAAATTCTCGCGCATGGCCTGGCGGATCGCCGCGCCGGTGGTCCGGCGCACCCGCGAAGTGCCGATCTGCGTCAGGAATCCGGAGTTTTTCAACACCTCGAAAACCCGATGATTGGTTCCGGCAAGATAGAGATCCCCGCCCCTGGCGCGGATCTCGTCCAGCAGGATTTCCAGGGCGTGGACCCCGCTGGCATCCATGGTGTTGACCCGGTGCATGCGCATGATCAGATCGAGGCGCTCGGGGCGGCTGCGCCAGCGCCGCTGGATGGCGTCGAGCAGGAAGGCGGCCGATCCGAAAAAGATCGATCCTTCCACGGCGACGATCTCCATCTGGGGGCAGCCGGTTTCGTCTCCGGCCGGCGCCATCTTGCCGCCGGGCCGGTCCGGGGCCACCGGCGCCACCCGCGGATGGGAAGTGGCGGCCAGGTGCATCCCGATGGAAAGCAGCACGCCGGCATAGATGGCAAATTCGATGTTGAGCAGCAGGGTCGCGGCAAAGGTGATCAGCAGCACGGCCGCATCGGCCCGGGTGGCCCGGACGGTGCGGGCGATGTCGGCAAAACGCACCATGTCCCAGGCCACCACCATCAACACCCCGGCCAGGGCCGAAAGGGGCAGCAGGGAGGCCAGGGGCGCGGCCAGCAAAATGGTCAAAGCCACCGCAAGCCCCGAAACGATGCCGCTCAGCGGCGTGCGGGCGCCCGAGCGGAAGTTGACCGCCGAGCGCGTAAAGGAGCCCGAACCCGGATAGCCGCTGCAAAATGCCGCGGCCATGTTGGCCAGCCCCTGTCCCACGAATTCACGGTTGATGTTGATGCGCTGGCGGGTCTGATCGGCGATGGCCTTGGCGATGGAAACCGCCTCCACCAGACCCAGGATGGCGATGGCCAGCCCCCCGGAGGTCAGGTCCCCGATGCGGGTCCAAACCCCCATGTCGGGCAGGTGCAGCGGTGGCAGGCGCTGCGGGATGGCGCCGACCAGGGCCACGCCGCGCCGGTCCAGATCCAGGACCCCCACCAGGGTGCCGACCAGAATCATGGCCAGCAGGGTGCCGGGCCAGGCCGGGCGCCATTTGCGCAGCGCCACGATCACGGCCACGGTGAGCAGCCCCAGGCCCAGCGTGATGCCGTGGGTCAGGTGCAGGTTGGCCGCCACGGTGTACAAATGGCGCACCAGCACGCCGCTGGAGGCCAGCTTCAGCCCGAGAAAGGCCGGCACCTGCTTGAAGGCGATCAGCAGGGCCGCACCGGCGGTAAAACCGAGCAACACGGCATGGGAAACGAAGTTGAGCAGGGCCCCGAGGCGGGCCAGTCCCAGTGCCGCCTGGATCAGCCCGACCACCAGGGCCAGGGCGAAGGCCAGTTCGATGTACTGCGCACTGCCCGGCGCGGCCATGGGGCTCAGGGTAGTCAGGACCACCAGGGAAACGGCGGTGGTCGGCCCGGTGATCAGGTGGGCCGAACTGCCCCACAGGCATCCGATGATGGTGGGTGCGATAGAGGCGTAAAGCCCGTACTGGACCGGCAGCCCGGCGATCATGGCATAGGCCATGGACTGGGGCAGGGCCACCACGGCCACGGTGAGCCCGGCAAAGAGGTCGGCTTTGAGAAAGCGCCTGCGATAGCTGCGCATCCAGCCGGCAAAGGGTAAAAAGTCGTCCAGGTGAAGATGCATCGGGCAGTCTCGGCGAATCGTTATTCAACGTCTGTCCAACTCCCAGGATGATAGCGGTTGGAAAACCGGCAGACAAGCGAAAGGATCGAATCGCGGCGGCAATCGAGATATGGCTTGCCACGATGCGGCCGATCACACTATGCATAAACGGTCTGCTTTTGAACTTCGGCTTCAAATCGGACGGCGTCCATTGCCTGAAAACGGCCGGCCGATCCGGCGTCCATATGAGTTAGTGTCCGTCCATAAATGGTGATTTTGGGTTCCAGGCAAGGCCCGAGCGAGAACGCCGCCGGGGCCCGAAAGGTGCCGTTTATGGATGGACACGAGTTAACCCAACTGGGAGGTATGTCATGCCGACAAAGACCGATTTTTTTTCGGCCCTTTACGAGGTGGCCCGGGTGGTCAACGCCTCGCTCGCCCCGTCGCAGGTCCTCGAACAGATCGTGGCCTGCGTGGCCCGCAGCATGCAGGTCAAGGCCTGCTCCCTGAGACTGCTCGACACCCGGCGTAAACGGCTTATCATGGGGGCCCAGACCGGCTTGTCCAAGGGCTACATCCGCAAGGGGCCGGTGCTGGTCAAGGAAAGCGCCCTGGACCGGCAGGCCTTGAAGGGCGAAACCCTCTACCTGGCCAATGCCCAGACCGATCCGGGCTGGCAGTATCCGGAAAAGGCCAGGGCCGAAGGGATCTGCTCGGTGCTGGTGGTCCCGCTGATGGTGGAAAAGAAAGCCATCGGCGTGCTGCGGGCCTATGCGGCCGACGAGCGCAGTTTTTCGCCCGACGAGATCCGCTTCATGGAGGCCGTGGCCAACCTGAGCGCCATCGCCCTGGAAAACGCCCGCCTCCACCAGGCCTTGCGACGCGATTACGAGCTGCTGGTGGCCTATGAGTACAGGATCGACGACAACTGATTTTACGAGCCACAAATGGTCTTTTTGTCCGATCCGGGCGTCAGGTAATGGCTTGATTTCCTTGCCATTGGACAAAAATCTTCATTTGTGAATCGAAAATTCGCCAAAATGTTCTAAAGGAGGTTTCATGATCCGCATCGGCATCAACGGTTTCGGGCGCATCGGCCGCCAGGTGTTCAAGGCGATCCTGGAACGTCACCCGGACACCCTCGAAGTGGCGGCGATCAATGACCTTTTCGACGTGGAAACCAACGCCAACCTCTTCAGGCACGACACGAACTACGGGCGTTTTCCCGGCGAGGTAAAGGTGGCCGAGGACGCCCTGGTGGTCAACGGCAAGACGGTCAAAAGCTTTGCCATGCGCGATCCGGCCGCCCTTCCCTGGGACGAGGAAGGCATCGACATCGTGGTGGAGAGCACCGGGCTGTTTCGCACCGGCCCCAAGGCCGAGGCCCACCTGGAAGCCGGAGCGCGCAAGGTGATCATCACGGCCCCGGCCAAGGAAGAGGACATCACGGTGGTCATGGGCGTCAATCACAGCAAGTACCGCCACGGCGACCATCATATCGTTTCCAACGCCTCGTGCACCACCAACTGCCTGGCTCCCCCGGCCCTGGTGATCCACCGCGCCTTCGGGATCCGCAAGGCCATGATGACCACGGTCCACTCCTACACGGCCGACCAGCGCCTCATGGACCTGGCCCACAAGGATCCGCGCCGGGCCCGGGCCGCGGCCATGAACATCATCCCCACCAGCACCGGCGCGGCCCGGGCCGTGGCCCTGGTGATTCCCGAACTGGACGGCCGCTTCGACGGCTATGCGTTGCGGGTGCCGACCCCCACCGTGTCGGTGGTCGATTTTGCGGCATTGCTGGAAAAGCCGGCCGACACCGAGGCGCTGCGCGAAGCCCTGCGCGAGGCCGCGGCCAACGAGCTTGCCGGCATCATGGCCTGCGAGGACGAAAAACTCGTGTCCAGCGACTTCAAGGGCAACCCCTGCTCGTCCATCGTGGATATGGAGTTCACCCAGGTCCTTACCGGCGACATGGCCAAGGTCGTGGCCTGGTACGACAACGAGTGGGGCTATTCGTGCCGTGTGGCCGACCTGGCGGACTATATGGCAAAGCAGGGATTGTGAAAGTGATTTGTTCAGTTTTTGGCATTGATGCCTAAGATAACAGGTGGCTGCCGGATTGGCAGATCGGGGTTACCGTCCCCCAGTCCGGCGACCGCCGCATCCTTCCAAAACCCTGCCAGGGATTGCCTCATGAACGAGGCGTCGATTACCCCGCAACCCGCTTAAGATGCATGCCGATCTCGGATGCCATCACCGCCGCCTGCTCCGGCTCCATGAAATAACTGGTTGCGATAGCCGCCGATGGCGGCCAGTGGGATGACATACCCGTTCTGTCTTTGGGTGCCATCCAGTTCGGTCATGACAGCGGGAAGAAGAGCCCGCCGGGATGACACCAAGAAGGAGTGCCATCCAGAGAAGGCTCCTCTTCCCGTGTCATACCGAGAAGTGACCACGAGGGATCTGCAGTTGGGAAAAAAGGCTGGAAAGAACTGCAGAAAGGAAGAAAGGTGCTTTTCCGATGATGAAGTGATCGCCGGGCTTTGGCAGGACCGCGCAAGACAGGCTTGACTTGTGCCAAAACACACGAAAAACCGGCTGTAATGGTTTTCAGAGCGGCAGGAGCCTGCAACGGTTTAATCGATGGCGTTGCACCCGATCCCGTGATAAAAGGCGTGCCGAAGTCATCTGGCAGAATAGGCCCAATGTGAGGTTTTTGACGTTGCGCTGAAATCATCCTGCTGCGGCTTTTTCGGAGGCATAGAGGGAATGAAAAACGGTTCGCTGCCCCGGTTGCGGGCCAATGTGCTTGGGTGGATTGGATTGCTTGCGGTTTTGGCCGCTGCCTTGCCGGCGGCGGCCGTCGAATTTTCGGTGGTGAGCTTCAACGTCAATTCGGGGGACCACACCGACCCGGACAAGGTGGCCCAGGACATCGCCCGAATCGAACCGAGCGATCTGTGGGGACTCCAGGAAGTGGACGGCCCCCAGGCCCTGGCCGTTCTGGCGGCCGCCATCGGATCCCAGTATCGCACCATCCTGGGTAAATCAGGGGATTACAAGGGCGTTCCGGACGACAATCTGGCCATCGTATTCAACCCGGATGTCCTGGAATTGGTCGGCACCAAGGAACTGCAACACGTCGAGGGGTCCCGCAAACCCCTGGTGGCGCGCTTCGTGCTGCGCTCCAGCGGCCAGAAATTTCTTTTCGCGGTCAATCATTTGCAGCGCAACCGGATCCGCATCCGCGAGCGGCAGGTGCGCCAATTCAGCGCCTGGGCCCGCAGCCAGGTCCTGCCGGTGGTGGCGGTGGGCGTCTACAATTTCGACTGGCGCCTCGGCCGCCGTAAAGGCAACTCGACCTTCAACCTCATGCAACAGGACGCGATCTTCAAATGGGTGGTCCCCGGTTGCCTGGAGCGCGGAGACTGCCCGGCCACGGGCAGCCAATGCGATCCGGCCCTGGACCGGATCCAGTCCTTTATCTTCGTCACCGGCCCGGCCAAACACTGGAACGTGAAATCCGACCTGCTCTTCATCGACGATCAGGACTACTGTCGCCGCTACGGCCAGGGCCATTCGGGACACCGCCCGATCCGGGCCGTGGTGCGCATCGAGGCGGCGGGGTGAGGTGCGGTCTGGATGGATCGCGCCTGCGAAAATTGCCGCAAAGGGTAAAAGGGTAAAAAGGATAAAGGGCTATTTGGGAGTCCTGGCGCAACGAAAACCCACGTTGTCGTAGCGGTTGTCCGGGTAGTTCCTGTTGCGGGCCGCACAACGGGCGAAATCACGCGGGAAGATCCACGAGCCGCCCCGCAGCGATGGAATCTGGTTGTCTTTGTCTTTTGTATATTTAGCCCATTTTTCGACTTCTCTGTTTTCCCAAAATCGCAGAGCCTTCAGATCGAATTGAAAATCCGCCAGATCTTTGTCGCGGTGGTAATCCGTGCAGGTCCATTCCCACACATTGCCGGCCATGTCCGACACGTTTCCAGGGGTGTCTCCCCTTGGAAAAATCCCGACACTGGTGGTTTTTTCGATCTTGGTTTCCTCTGAATTGCAGGCCCCGTCTATCCACTTTGAGCCCCACGGATATTCCCGCCCCTGCTTACCCGCAGCAGCGGCATACCACTGCGCATCCGTGGGGAGCCGGTAGATCGAGCCGTCGTTCCGGCTCACGGTCAGCCACCGGCAGAAGGCATCCGCCTCCCACCAGCACACGCCCACCACCGGCGCGTTGGGGCAGTTCCAGCGATACGTGCGCCATTCGTCGGGCGCCGTGGCTGTGGTGCGTTCAAGCCAGAGCTTGCCTTGTTCGCTCCAGAATTTCGCGTTTTCGTATCCTTCAGCCTTGACGAATTTACGGTACCATTGGTTGGTGACGGGATATTTGGAGATCTCGAAAGGCTCTAAAGCAACACTCTTTTTCTTGATCTTGTACCTGCCGCCTGAAATGGAGACAAATGCTTCAAGGTCGCGGCGATCGCCAAGGCGCCCGAGAATCTCCCCGGCCTCGGCCCTGTCCTTCGTCGCTGCCTCTGATCGGATCACGATGCGCATCTTCTCCGTGACCGCATCGACCACATCCAGATCGCGGCGCTTCTGGTGGACATCCATCAGGGCTCTACCGGCCAGGCGCCAGCGGGTGAAAGGCTTCTCGTCCGGCGACTCCAGCGCGTCAGCCACGATCCGGTTGGCCAGGGCACGGTTCTTGATACTCAAAAAGCCGACGTAGAGCTCCACCACTTCCCGGTACCACTCCTTTTCCCAGTAGCCGTCCACCGCCTTTTTCAGATCAGTGCTGGTATCGGCGATGTGCAGGGCCGTCAGAAACTCCTGGAAGGAAAGATGACGGAACTCGAACTGCCCTTCCCCCAGCCGCATCAGGCCGCACTGTGGTTCGATTTCGGAAAACAGGGCGGCGAGTCTGGCTTCGTGATCCTTTTCGGATTCGCCCTTTCCTTTTCGAAAAACGGTCCGCATGACCCTCTTGACGAAAACCTCGTCCGCGCCGCGCGCACCCTTTTGGTGCATCTCAAAGGCCAGGACCTGCAAGAATCCCTTGATCGACTCGGGTTCCCGGAAGCGCCGGTGAAGCAGGTTGTCGATGAACTTGTCGTAAAGTTCGGCCCTCTGCCCCGGCAGTTCGCGGCCCCCGAAGTAGAGCATGCATATGGCCGTGAGCATCAACGGGTTCTCCACGAGTTCATCCGTGGCCGGATGCTCCCGAATCTCGCTGATCATCCCTGCGGCGGATTTGTTGCCCAACGGTTCGCTCTTCAGGTACATGCAGGCGAACCATTTACGAATGAAGGCTTCCACCTGGGACCGGCCGAGAGGCATGATCTCTACGCGCTTCTTGCCGAAATGGTCCGTTGCCGGCCCTGCCACGCCGTGGGGCCTTCCGGAAAAGACGATTTTGTTGCGGCTGTGCTTGCTGCGAAACGTGGCCACGGCCGTGACGACTGCCTGGCGCAGCTCCGGGGGGATTTCGTCGAGCCCGTCGAACAGAAACAGTGCCCTGCCCTTCTTGCAGATATCTGCGATCAGATCCTGCGGCAGCACATCTCCCGTGGCTTGGCTCCAGCACTGGATGATTTCGTCCATGGACAACCGCCCACCGGTCTCAGAAAGTGTGTGGGTTTCCAATTCCTTGATGTCCTTGAGGAAGATCAGGATCGGCACGTATCCCTGAAGCGTTGCCAGATCCTCACGCACGCACCCTTCCACGCCCACGTGATAAGCCAGATGCTTGAGCATCGTGGTCTTGCCGCCGCCGGGGTCGCCCTCCACCAGGAGATAGTCGTTGCGGGCAACGAGGGTTTGCACGTCGACGCGCCGTTCCCGCTCAAGCTCCTTTTTCGGGTCTTTCTTTTTTCCCACCTCCAGGTCCTGGGCATAAAGCGGAATGAAGACTTCCGGCAGGTCGATGCGGATGGGTTTCCCTTCGACCTCGAGACGGCCCACGTCCATATAGGAACAGAAGTCCCGCAGCCATTCACGGTAGGATTCCGGGATATCGATGCTTTCGGCAGGCACAGAACATGAGGTATCCCCGGGCCGCACGAGATCGTACACTGCACGCCCGTCCTCGCCGGTTTCACTGTCCGGCACCCAGATAGCCCGGGTCTTTGAAAACGAACGAAAGGTCAATTCGATCTTTCCTGCGGACCAGTCGAAGGTCACATACTGATACCGGTTGGGTCTATCCGATTGGCTGCCGATGTAAGCGGCTCCGGCCTGGAATTGGTACAACCGCCCCTGGTGCTCATGGTACAGTCCGCCGACAGCATCATGCAGGTGGCCGCAAAGGATCATGGCACCGTTGAGATGCTCCCGAACCCGTTGCCGGTCGTCCGGTCGCAGCCACTGCAACGGATGGTGGCAGGCAAAGAGCCTGAAGTCCGGCGAAACGAACTCCTTGCAGGCTGTCAGGGCCTGTTTGATCTGGTATTCGCCAATAGCGATTTCCCTCTCGTCGGGCGACTTGCGGCACATCCAGGCCGAGTTGAGACCAATGATCTCAAGGTTGCGGCCGCAATCCAACGGAAGACGGGCGACAAAGGGAACCAGGTTCTCCTCGATGGGGCAAAGATGGGGAACGTAGCGGCGTGCGAAGGCGAAATAGTCCACCATTCCCCTAAGATGATTAGCCCGGTAATCGTCATTGGCCAGTTCGGCATTGAGTTGGCGGACATTTTCGAACCGGATGGTTTCGCTCGGCGGGTACTTCTTGCGGTTGACGTCGTGATTGCCCGGAACGATGAACAGTCGTTCCTTGGGCAAATCGAGGGTCTTCAGGACATCGTCGAGGAACTTTCCGGCCAGGGCGTATTCGTTCTCCTTCCCGCTAAAGGCGATATCGCCGGTGACGACCACGAGTTCCGGAACAATTCCTGCCTCTCGATCCTTTGCAAGGCGCGATCGCAACGGATCGAGAACGATACTCCGGTCAAAACACTCCTCTTGGTCGTCACGGATGTGGAGGTCGGATAGATGAAGCAAAATCGTTCGTTCTGCCGTCATGATTGAAGTCCTCCTTCCACCTCGTCAATGCGCCGGGCCGCCTGCTCGTAGGCTTGCATGTTGATCAGTTTGAGGTCCTTGGCCAGCCGCACCAGGTAGCGCAGCTTTTCGAGCTTTAGGTTGGCCTGGCGCAGGAGTGCCCCCTTGCTGCGGGAATACGCGGCGTCTATAAGCAGCTCCAGGATATCGAGCAGCAGGTTTTCGATCCGGTCGCCGATAAGGAACTTCTGGCCGCGCGGTAACTTTTCGAGCTTCGGTACGGCCCAAAGCAGAAGATCGTAAAGTTTTGTCACCGCATCGACTTCACCTGAGTTTTGTTTCATAGCCTGCCAAAGGGTAAAAGGTAAAAAGGACAAAGGGTTATAATTGAGTCCTGGCGCAACGAAAACCCACGAAGAAGATACGGAAGTCCGGGCCGTTCCAGAAGCGCGCCGCACAGCGGGCGAAGCCATGCGGGTAGAACCACGAGCCGCCCCGCAGCGCAGGCATTTGACTCTTCCGTTCCTTCCATCGGGACCGGATCTTATTAGCGATTTCATCCTCTTCATTTTTATCCTGGGTCGCGTACCAAAGGTCGAAAAGCTTTTGGACTTCAGGATCGAACTCAAAATCATTTCTTACTTTCTTCGATGAATAATCCGTTCGGGTCCACTCCCACACGTTTCCGGCCAGATCCGAGACGCCTTCAGGGGTATCGGAGGCCGGAAATACGCCCACGGCCGAGGTTTTTGCGATCTTGCTTTCTTTGGTATTGCAGATGCCGTCCTTCCATCCGGCTTTCCAGGGATACTCGCGGCCCCTCTTGCCGGCGGCGGCCGCCTCCCACTGGTTGTCATCCGGCAGAACGTAGATGCCGTTTTTGCACGTATTAGTGAGCCAGCGGCAGAAGGCGGCCGCCTCGTACCAGCACACGCCCACCACCGGCGCGTTGGGACCGATCCACTTGCGGTCGTTCCAGAATTGCGGATGCGTGGCGCCGGTATATTTCAGCCATTTGCGGCCTTCCGGAGTCCAAAACCGTTCCGCAGCATATCCTCCCGCCGCGATGAACTCGGCAAACCAGGCATTGGTGACCGGGTACTTGCCGATGGCAAAAGGATCAACATCGAGCTTTCCCCGTTCCTTGAAAGTGTAGCTGCCGCCTGGGACATCGATGAAGGCCTTCAGATTCCGCGAATCGCCAAGCCGTCCCAATATCTCACCGGCATCGGCCAGGGCCAGGGGTTCCGCCGCGGCCTCAATGATCTCCAGCATACGTTGGACAACCACCTTTTCGGTTGGTTTCAACCTCCGATTTTCAGGAATATCGATGAGAGCCCGGCCGGCCAGGCGCCAGCGGGCAAACGGCGCACCGTCTCCGGCAGCGGCGCCGGCGGTGACCACGTCATTGGCGATCTGCTTGTTGTTTAAACACAGGTATCCGACGTACAGTTCCACCACCTCGCGGAACCACTCGTCGGTCCAGTAAGGTTCCACTACGGCCACCAGCTCCGTTGCAGGGGTGTTGTCCACCAGGTAATCAGCGGTCAGAAACTCCTGGAAGGTCAGGTGCCAGAAGGCATACTGCCCTTTTTCCGGCCGCAGCAGGCCGCAACGGGGCTCCAAGTCTTCGAAGGTTTGCGCCAGGCGTTTGTTGTACTGTTTTTCGCTCTCCCCTTGCTTTTGTGCATAAACCGCGCGCATCACGCTCAGAATAAAGGAACGATCCACGGCTCGTGCACGGCGGGTGTGCATGTCAAAGGCCAGTGTCGCCAGGAAGTCGTGCACCGGTTCCGGGTCGTTGGCAAACCGCCGGTAGAGCATGTTGTCGATGAACTTCTTGTACAGTTCGGCCCTCTGGTCGGGCAACTCCTTGTTGTCGTGATAGAGGATGCACACGGCGGTGAGCATCAGGGGATTGTGCACAAGGGTTTCGGTGGCCGGGTGGGACTTGACGTCGGCGATCATGGCTTCGGCGTCCTTGCGGCCGGTAGCATAGGCCCCCGGATAGAGGTAATCGAACCATTTGCGGATGAACAGGTGCACCTGTTCCATGGCCAGGAGATGAATCCGGGCGCGGCGGTCGCCGAATTTTCGCAGCACCGCACCTTCCAGTCCGTGGGGCCTGCCGGCCAGGACAATCCGGTTGCCCCGGTGTCTCAACCCCATGTTGGAGATCGTTTGGACCATGGCGTCCCGGTGGGTGAGCCGGATTTCGTCCAGGCCGTCCACGAGAAAGATCACCTGGCCGGCATCCAGGAACCGGTCCAACACATCGAGGGGAAGCAGGTTTTCCATTTGAAGGGCAAAGTACCACTCAAGGGCCTCTTTGCCCGTGGGTGAACGTTTGCCGCCGGCCTCGGCATCGCGGAAAAACCTTTCGATGTCCCTCAGCAGTATCAGCACCGGCAGGTAACCCTCCAGCTCTGGCGGCGGCCTGACCTCGGCTTCCTGTCCAGACAGGCCGCAAGCCAGATGTTTCATCAGGGTTGTCTTGCCGGATCCGGCCTGCCCTTCGATGAGCAGGCTTTCGTACCGTCCGATGAGGGTTTCAAGATCCACCGGCGGCTGTTTTTCCGCCATGCCGAAGTTTTCGCCGTCCGCTTTGACGCGGCCCGGCCGGATGCGCTTTTTCTCCCCGGGATCGTCGGCATACAACGGGATGAAAATCTCGGGCAGTCGCAGTGGAAAGGCTTCCCCCTTGCCGTAGAGTTTTTCGGCTTCCACGGTGGCGCAGTTGCCGGCGATCCAGCGGCAGTAATTTTCAGGAATTTCGGCCGGCACGCATTCCATCCAGCCGGAATCCGTTATCGGCGAGGCCGCCGGTGTTTGCGCCAACCACTGCTTCAAATGCAGTGTCAGCAGATCCCTGAATTGATCGGTGTCGGAAAAGGGGCTGAACAACAGCAGACGATCCCGCTCGATTTTTTCCTTTAGTTCGAATACTTGCTGGATTTGGGGGTCCTGGAATTCCGCTGCCGAAGCGATGTGAATTTCCTTGAAGTAAAAGAGGATGTGCGGTTTTTGGGTGTTTTTCCACAAATCGTAGGCCAGCCAGAATTCCTCTGCAGTGCCCGAAGCGGCCCGGCCGGTGGGCGTGCCGAAGCGCTTGTGGAAAATGCAGACAAAAATATCGCAGGCCTTCGCCAGATGGTTGATGAGAAGTTGCGGCTCGCCCCCCGCCGGCAGGCTGTCCTCCCAGCCGGTGGCGGAAAACGATGCTCCACTCCCGGCGCATAGCGGATCGCAGTTAAGCTGCGCACAAACTTCCCGAACGATTTCCCGTTCCGGCTGCACGTCACCTGGCGAAGCGATAAAGACTTGGTATTGCTGGATGCTTTTCATTGTATGGTTCCGGATTGAAATGGGGTTGTGGGATGGAGCATTTCATGGCCCGCCAAAGGGTAAAAGGTTAAAAGATCAAAGGGTTATAGTTGAGTCCTGGCGCAACGAAAACCGAAGTTGACGTAACGGGCGTCCGGGAGGACCCTGCTGCGGGCCGCACAGCGGGCGTAATCACGCGGGTAGTTCCACGAGCCGCCCCGCAGCGTATATCCAGGCTTAAACTCGCTGGATGTCCATTCCCAGACATTGCCGGCCATGTCATAGCAGCCATCCGGACTGATGCCGTTGGGATACCGCGTGACCCGCGTGGTCCGGCCGATGTCTGACTCTTTTGTATTGCAGCGTTCCTTGTCGAATTCATCACCCCAGGGATATTTTCTGCCGTCGGTTCCCCGGGCCGCCCGTTCCCACTGCTTGTCATCCGGCAGGTGATAGCTATGGCCATCATTGCGGAGCTTGGTCAGCCAGTTGCAGAAGGCCACGGCCTCATACCAGCTTACCCCCACTACCGGATGATCCGGTTGATTCCATTTTTCTTCATCCCAATAATCCGGAAAACGGATGCCTTCTTTCTTGCGCCATTTCAGGCCCCCTGACGCCCAGATCTCCTCGTCATCGTTTTCATACATTTTTGCCGCCACAAATTCGGCAAAACGGCGATTGGTCACCGGATAAATATCGATTTCGAAAGGTTTTCCGATTTGTGCGGGCTCTTTATTATCGCCATACTCGAAAGCTCCGGCCGGTATTCGGACCATTTCGACGCCAACAGACGACTCTGCCGGGCGCATTCGCATCCTAGCCTGCAACCTGGGGCCTGCCTTTGCCTCCCTCCTTGACGCGGCTTTGGCCTCCTTCATGATCCCCGCTTCGACCTCGGGTTCGGCCATCTCACAAGGCTCCGTATCTGACGTCATCGGCTCGGTCTCCACGATCCCCACCAGCGAGAGCATGGCCCGGACCTTTTCGGCAGTCAGTGGCGACTGGCGAATCAAATTAACCAGGCGGGGGCCCTGGAGAAACGGGACCAGGGACTTCTGGGGGATGGTTTCGAGGCGCTCCGGCGGGATGGCGTGCAAATCGGTGGCCTTGTCTTTTTCGGCGTGCTTGCTGATCAGCTCCAGCATGATGGTAAAGGTGGCCACGTTTTCCCTGACCTGCTCGACCAGCTCCGGCGATTCGAACTCCAGCAGCTTCCAGTATAGCAGATCGTTGTATTCGACCCCGGTCTCCTTGTTGCGGTGCAGTCCTTCCAGCAGTGCCAGGTCGTTAAGAAAGCGCTTGAAACGGCGCGGATTTTTCTGGACCGTGGCCACGATCACCGGCAGGTGGGGGGCGATGCGTCCGACGGCCGCCGGATCTATAGACTGGAGAAACGCACCGAAATCGGCTTCTTCCAGTTGAGGCAGGTTGAAAGTGACCTGGACGATCTTGTCCATGAAGTGGCGGGCGTTTTCACCCTCGTAATGTTTTTCCAGGGCCGCCTGGATGATCGGTTCGGCCGCACCGATGACAAAGACACACCCCTTCCTGTCCATGAAGAGCTTGACGGTTTCCAGCACCTTGACGATCCGGCCCGCCGGGCAGCGGTCCAGGTCGTCGATGAAAACGACCAGAGCACCTTTGGCGTCGTCCGGTTCTTCGGCACTGGTGAACTGGGGCCGCAGGCGGGTGTAGGTCCAGACGAGGCGGTCGAAAAACTCGGAAAAGTGGTCATAGAAGGCCAGTTTGCCCTGATGCGGCAGTTCTTTCAGGAAATCACCGACATCCATCCCGATAAAATTTTTGGCCAGCTTTGTTACCGCCCCCAGCACATCAACCTTGTCAACAGCCTGTTCAATACAGGCGTTAAGTTGTTTGAGGATCGATTGATCCTGCTTGACGGCCTCCAGTACCAACCGGATCAAGGCCGCCAGGATCTCGTCCTGATCCGCATATTTCCAGGCCTGGAACCAGACCGTCTTGCACGGGCGCAATTCAGCCGACTTTGAAAACGCACCGTCTGAAAGGTAGGCGCGGACCGTCTGCATCAGGCTGGTCTTGCCCGAACCCCAGGGACCGTAGACGCCGATGACCAGCGGCGTGGCGTTGTCTTTTCCGGCGATGAGGCCGGCCAGGGTGCGCGCGTAGGCGTCGAACCCGAAGACCGGCCTGTCGTACACGGGGTGGTCGCTGATGATCCGTACCGGCTTGGGGGCTTTCCTTTTCTGATCGGTCATGGGGGCTCCATGGTCGGCGTAGAGCATGGCCATGCTGCGGATCAGGGCTTCAGTGACAACGGACCGTTTCTGATGAAAAGCACGGTTGAAGCCCTGTTCTACAAGGCCGTCGTTCAAATGGATGGGGGAAATATTTGCCGATGCTGCCTGCCCACATTTTTATAGTCGGGACAACTGGTCAGGCAAAATCGATGCGACCGCTAAAATATCGGCATGCGACGTCTTCGATAGCGGATAGGGACAAAATGGTCAAGCAAGCTGTCTGCATTGGATCAATGCCTTGAAAAAGTCCGAATCAGGCCGGCTGACGTTGGGTTGTTGATGGTTATCCCGAGGCGTGGCAGGCGGGAATCTATTGCCGGTTGTCGCTGTTTTCTGACTATCTTCATAAATGCAGATTCCTCCTCGCTGGCGCTTGTCGGAATGACAGCGGGGGAGAGGTCCTGCCGGAATGAGAGCGGGAAAGAGAGCTCGCCGGGATGACGGTGGGGAAAAGGTCCCGCCGGAATGACAGCGGGGAAGAGGTCTCGCCGCAACCATCGGCGACGCACAATCAAAAGCCGTCATTCTTTTTTTGGTTGATTTTTTCAAAACGCTTGCTAAATTGCGCCGCCTTGCCGGAGCGGTAGGCTGGCAGAGGGCCGAAACAGCAAAATATTGAACGTTTAACCGATGGCGATATCGGGACTTTTTCTTTGGCTGATTTGAAGAAATCTGTAATCCATTGAATAAGATGGATTCCGGATCGAGTCTGGAATGACGTGAACAGGATTCTTCGACTGTACCGAGGATCGCTTTCGGCTTTCGCGCTTCATGTCACTGCGGTATAAATCAATTGCGGCGCCGCCTTGCGGCAAGCGCCCAAAATTGTGATAACACGAAAAACGCTTCCTGAACCCAGCTTATCATCGTACGAACCCTTATCCCGGGACACCCAAAGGAATTTTCCATGAAAGGCACCTTTCGCAACTTCACTTACAACGTGCCGTACAACCTTTTTCTGATCAGTGTCGGATCGGTGATCTTCAGTATCGGATTGAAGGCCATCGCCCTGCCCCACGAACTGATCACGGGCGGCATCTCGGGCGTGGCCCTGCTGGTTTACTACTGGACCGGCCTGCTATCACCGGGCGTGTGGTACTTCTGTCTCAACCTGCCGATCTTCATTTTGGGCTGGTGGTTCGTCAGCCGCCGCTTCTTTTTTTACAGCCTCTACGGGATGATCGTAACCACAGTGGTCATCGACATAGTCCGTTTCACCATCCCGGTTTCCGATCCGATTCTGGCCGTTCTGGCCGGCGGCACTCTGGTCGGCACCGGGTCCGGGATCATCCTCAACAGCATGGGATCCGGCGGCGGCAACGACATCATCGCCATTATCCTCAACCAGAAGTTCAACTTTCGCATCGGCACCTTCTTTTTCCTGTTCAATATCAGCCTGTTCACCTTCAGCATGGGACGCCTCCCGCTGGATCAAGTGCTCTTTTCGCTCGCCATGAGCTTTATCACCAGCCAGGTGATCAACTACTTTCTGAGCATTTTCAACCAGCGCAAGATGGTGCTGATCATCTCTGAAAAATCCGAGATCATCGCCGCCGAGGTGCTCAATCGCCTCCATCGCGGCGCGACCCACCTGGAGGGGCGCGGGGCTTATTCGGGAAAAAAGAAAGACGTGCTGCTCACCGTGGTGAACAACTACCAGCTCAAGCGGGTGGAAGAACTGGTGTTCAACCTCGATCCGGAAGCCTTCATGATCGTGGAAAACACCTTCAACGTGCTCGGCAGGGGATTTTCACACCGCAAGGTCTACTGAAGATCTGGAAGTAAAAGACAAAAAAAGGCGCCCTTCCGGATGGAAGGGCGCCTTTTGAATCCGCACAATGGCGTTGCGGCTCAGATCACGGTGACGTTCTCAGCTGACGGGCCCTTGGGGCCCTGCTTGACGTCGAAAGTGACCTTGTCGCCTTCTTTGAGGGACTTGAAGCCGCTGGCATTGATCCCCGAGTGGTGCACGAACACATCCGGTCCATTCTCCTGCTCGATGAATCCAAAACCTTTACTGTCGTTGAACCATTTGACGATTCCCTGAGTCATGACAACATCCTCCTTTAATTTTGGGTTACGCTTTGATCTCATACTGGAGGACGCTGCATCGGGTGCCGGCCTCTTCAGTGCAAAATCGTCCTGCTCTCCATGAGCAGGAAATAGAGCTTCATAATCTGTTTTGCAAGAAAAAGCAAATTATTTTATCGCTGGGTTTCGTTGTTGGCGACATAAAAATCGTCGACCAACCCCTGGCGCTTGAGCGCCTCCCCGTAAGTCACCGCGGATTGCTTGTCTGGAAAATGGGAAACGCGGACCTGGTACCAGGTTTTGTTCTTGCCCTGGGCTTCGCTCCAGCGGGCATCGACTTTCCGGGTGCGCAAATCGTCCACAAAGCGCTCGGCATGCTCTTTTTTCAGATAGGCGGCCACCTGGATAGTGTACGGATCGGGGGCCGCGATCTCCTGGGGTTCGGGTTTGACCGGCGATGCCGGCGGAACCTCGGGCACCATCAGGTGGCCCATGGTGTTGATCAGCAGGAAGACCACTGCGGCAGCGGCGCCGGCGCCGGCAAACCAGACCAGCCCGCGGCGGGCGGCCCGGGATTGGCGCAGCCGGGCTGAGGTCAGACTCAACCAGAGGCCGGCGCGCCCCGCAAACATCCGCAGGCTGCGCCCATACTGGCGGGGGGGGCGGGCCATTTTGGGCCGTGCGGCCCGGCCCGGATCCTTGAACCCCTCGCTGAGAATCTCCAGATCCACCGGATCCAGGTCTGCCAGGTGTTCGCGTGCCCGGGCCAGCCGCTGTCGATTTTCATCGCTTTCCGGCAGGAAGCCCAGGCAGGCGGCCAGCCCCCGGCGCAAACCGTCGCGGTCCCCCGCCCCATCCCAGGCCGCCAGGTAGGTTTCCAGGGCCCGTTCGTCGGCCCGGCCTTCATTGAGAAACAAAACAGCCAGGCGGCGGGTCCACTCCTGGGCCGCCTGGGGATCCCGCTTGATGACCCGGCGGTAGATTTCCAGGGCCTGAAAATCGGTGCGGCCATTGGCCAGACAGTGGCGCCCGAGCATCTGTTGCACGACCGGATCGTCCGGCTGGGCCGTGGCGATACGGCCGACCAGATCCTCGTCGCCCGGCTCGAAGCGCGCCTGCTGCTCGATCCAGTATAGCCAGGCCTCGGCCATGGGCCGGTCTTCGGGATGCGCCGCGAGGTAGGCGCGCACGCTGTCCAGGCCCTCTGCCCTGCGGTCCGGCCGCCCCAGGTGAAACCGGGCCAACCGTTCCACGAGCGGTTCAACCATCCGGCGCCGTGCCAGGGGCGACACCACGAAGCTGTCATACAGGGCTACGGCCTTTTGCAGCGCGCTTTCGGCCGCCTTGGTACGCCCGGCCCGCTCCAGGATGCCGCTTTCGGAAAGGTGCCGGGCGATGGCGGCCTGGCCCATCCGGTTGCCGCACCAACCGACCAGGAGGAACATCCCGATCAGGGTGGCGGCCATCAGGCCCAGGGGCCAGGCGGATCCGGGCGGCTCGTTGAGCACGGCGAGCAGCGCGATCCCCGCCG
The DNA here is from genome assembly GCA_963668645.2 of Desulfobacterales bacterium. Lineage (GTDB taxonomy): Bacteria > Desulfobacterota > Desulfobacteria > Desulfobacterales > UBA2174 > UBA2174. The sequence goes on along the minus strand of CAXXWC010000002.1, from coordinate 21,686 downwards.
GACAGCCCATCACGAGGCTCAACCAAAGGCGCAGGGCCGTATGTTTGAGAAGGTGTACCATCGGACTCAGGAGAAACCCGTCTTCTTCATATGGGTCAAGGTGCTCGAACCTCCGGTGCGCCGGTGTCCGGCCCCAGCTGCTGGCCGGGGCCGAGAGCCACGCGCACCGCGTCGGGTCCGGCGATGTCCACCCGGTGGCCGTCGACCGGATCCACCATTTCGAAATGGATCTGGTCCGGCACAGCAAAATCCCGTGACGGCTCGCCCTCGGTGGCCCGCAGCATGAAATCGGCCCAGATCGGAGCGGCGGCCCGCCCGCCGGTGATGCCCACACCGCGCTTGTCGCGCATCTGGCGCTGGTGGTCGTAGCCCACCCACACCGAGGCGCACAGGGTGGGGGTGAAACCGGTGAACCAGGCGTCTTTATAATCGTTGGTGGTGCCGGTTTTGCCGGCTGCCGGGATGGTGAAACCCATCCGCCGCACCACGGCGCCCGTGCCATGGTCCACCACCCCGCGCATCATGTCCACCAGCTGGTAGGTGAGCACCGGATCCAGAACCCGTTCCCCGCTGACGATATGTTCGTCGAGAATCCGGCCGCGGGCGTCCTCCACGCGGCGGATCCAGAAGGGCTGATTGCGGACGCCGTCCGTGGCAAAGGTGGAAAAAGCCCCGGCCATCTCCAGGGGGCTGACCCCCGAGGTGCCCAGGGCCACGGAATAGACCGGGGCCAGATCGCTGGTGATGCCGCAACGCCGTGCGTTTTGGATCACGGCCTCGGGCCCCACCTGGGCCACCAGCTGGGCCGCGATGCTGTTGATCGACTTCATCAGGGCCTGCTTGAGGATCATGGGGCCGTGATACCTGCCGCTGAAGTTGCGCGGCCGCCAGTCCGGGGCACCCACCACCGGAATGTGGACCGGCTGGTCAACGACAGGGCTGGCCGGATTGAGGCCCAATTTTTCCAGGGCGCTGTAATAGACGAAAGGTTTGAAGCCCGATCCGGGAAGCCGCTGGCTTTGCACGGCACGGTTGTATTCGGTCTCGTGGTAGGAACGCCCGCCCACCATGGCCTTGACGGCCCCGGTCTGGCTTTCGACGGCCACCAGGGCCGCCTGGACCGGTTCCTTGTCGATCTCCTCCCGGTCGTCGCCCAAAACCTGGTCCAAATTGGTCAGCCCGCCGTGTACGGCCTCCAGGGCCATCTGCTGCAAATGCGGATCGAGGGTCGTGGTGACCTGCAACCCGCCGTGATACACGACTTCCGGCCCATAGCGCGCTTCGAGTTCCTTGATGACAAAATCGATAAAGTAGCTGCCGCTGCGCAGGTGGTCCTCTCCCTGGCGCAGCACCGGGGGGATGGCGGCGGCCGTCTCGGCCTGCCCTGGGGTGATGTACCCGGCGGCGACCATCCGCCCGAGGACCACCCGCTGGCGCTGCCGGGCGCGCTCCAAGTGGCGGTAAGGGTTGTAGCGTGTCGGTGATTTGGGAAGCCCGGCCAACAGGGCCGACTCGCCCAGCGTCAGGGCGATGGCCGGCTTGTCGAAATAGGTGCGCGCGGCCTGCTCGATGCCGTAGGCCCGGGCCCCGAACGGGATCTGGTTGACATAGGCCTCCAGGATTTCCCGTTTATCGTATTGGGATTCGATCTGAAGGGCCACGAGCATCTCGCGGAATTTGCGCATCCAGCTGCGCTCGAAGCTGAAAAAGAGGTTCTTGGCGAGCTGCTGGGTGATGGTCGAGGCCCCCTGGATCTTTCCCGGCTCGAAGAGGGTGATCCACAAGGCCCTGACGGTGCGCAGCTTGTCGATGCCGTGATGGGTCCAGAACCGGTGGTCTTCGGTGGCCACCACGGCCTGGATGAAACTGGGCGCCACCTGTTTCAGCGCCACGGCTTCCCGGCCCCCGATGAGCATCACCCGCTCCCCGCTGGAGGCGAAGATCTCCGTCGGGGGCGTCTCGATGATCCGGCCCAGGGGGCTCGGCACCCGGGGCAGATCCTGGGTGGCCACGAAGATCAACCCGGTCGCCGCCGCAGCCCCGATACCGCCCACGATCAGCAGCAGGTAAAAGAGGCCCGCCAGGCGCCGGAGCAGCCAGACGCTGCGGCTCATCGGTCGCCTCCCGAAGCGGGGACGGGGACGGAAACGCCGGTCGACTCGAGCCGCTGGTGGATCTGCCACACGGCCCATTCCTGGCCCTGCATCAGCACCACCAGGGGCCTTTCGCCGTCCAGCACCTCGAAGCCCAGGCGGATCGAACCATCGAGCACCTCGTTGCCGATGCCGACCCGCATAATGTTCCCCTGCACTTCAAGAAGCCGTTCGGGATTGGGCACCACGGCGCTGCGGACATCCTCGGGCAGGGTTGCCAGGACGTTGAAAAACCGGTCCGCCGAATAGATGCGGCCGGCAAAGCCCGGGTCTTCCTCAAGCCGCTGGCCACTGTATATGCCGGTGCCGGTGAGGCTCAGGCGCAGCAGCCGGTCCGGGATGTCCAGGGCTTCGAGCACCCGGTTGTCGCGGTTGAGCAGGTAAAGGATCAGGCCGCTTTTCTCGGCGGTCTTCTTCAGATAAACCCGATCGCATTTATGGCTCCCGAAGATCTCCAGCAGCCGGAAAGGAGAGATCAATTCCCGGGCCGGTTCCTCCGGCAGGGCCAGGTAGAGACGCCGGAAATGTTCGGCGGACAGCATTACGCCCTGGCCGGGCTCCAGGCGCTGCGCCAGGTCGTTGAGACCGTTGGCCTCGCGGGCTTCGCGCTGAAAAGCGACGCGGTCCGAAAGGATCCGGTCCAGGGTCTGATGGGCGCTGCGGGCGTGCTGGCCCACCTCCCAGATCAGGCCGGATTCCGGCCGCCAGTCGTTGGTGGTCAACAGATAGGTCCCCAGCAGCCGTTCGCCCCAGTCGAAGCGCAGCTCACTGAGCAGCAGCGCAAAACACATCAACCCCAACAACGTGAAGCGCAGCGAAATAAACCGCCGCCCGTAGTCTCGCAGGTCTCGGGGAGAATCCCATGCCGTCATGGAAAAACGTCCTGAAAAAAGATCAGCCGGCCATGGCCATCACTTGGGCCACCAGCTTTTCGATGCCTAGGGCCACATCCTTGATTCCCGGACCGAGCATGTAGGCCGGTGTGGTGACGAGCTTGTTGGCCTCGTCGACACAGATCTCGTCCACCGGCCGGTTTTGATGGATCCCGCCGGCCGCCTCGATGGCCTGGGCCGTGGCCAGATCCGTGCCGATGGTCACCTGGGGTCGCCGGTCGGCCAGCGCCAGGGTCAAGGTGGCCGGAGCGATGCATACGGCCCCGACCGGTTTGCCAGCCTCGGCCATTTCCCGCAGCAGGCGCACGACTTCCGCATTGGCCTGCCCTGCGGCTCCCTTGAAAGCGAAATCGCTCAGGTTCTTGGCGGCGCCGAACCCGCCGGGAATGATCAGCCCGTCGATCTGCGAGGCCTTGACATCCTTCAGATCGCGAATCTGGCCGCGGGCGATGCGGGCCGATTCCACCAGCACATTGCGCCGTTCGCCGGTCTCCTGGCCGCTGAGGTGGTCGACGACATGGTGCTGGTCCTGGTTGGGCGCCATGCAGACGATTTCGGCCCCCTGGCGGTCGAGAAAAAGCAGGGTCAGGACCGCTTCATGGATTTCCGCTCCGTCGTAGACACCGCACCCGGAGAGCAGCACGCCGATTTTCAGGGTCATGATGTTCCTCCTCAAGGGACTTTAAAAATCAAATAGTTAGTGTCCGTCCATAAATGGTGATTTTTGGTTCCTGGCAAGGCCCGAGCGAGTTTTCAACCGGAGCAATAGCCCGCTATTGCGAGGATTGGAAACGAGCGAGAACGCCGCCAGGGGCCGAAAGGTGCCGTTTATGGATGGACACTAGTTAAATGCATCGGCCACGGCCTGGTCAAGTCTTATCAGAATCCAGGACATGCCGGGCGAGTACGAAGCAGGTAAAACGCCCTTCGAAAACCGTCTCTTCCCCCCGGCGCACCGTGACCGGGACGATGTGCCGCTTGCCTTCCACCTGGACGGCGCCGGCTTCGGCCACCACTGTGTCGCCGATCCGCACCGGCTTGAGGAACTTGACTTCGGCCGCACCGAGAACGACGTTCGGGTGGTTGACCGCCACCATGGCCGCATGGTCGGCCAATCCGAAAATAAACCCGCCATGCACCAGCCCGTGGTCGTCCACGGCCATTTGCGCCGGGGCGGTCATCTCCACCCGGCTGGTGCCGTGGCCCAGGGCCGTCACCCGGCCGCAAAGCGCGGTATCGATCCGTTCATGGGTCTGCACCTCCATCGCCTCCTCCTTGTGCGTTACAGGGTTGCCGCGTCCCGTATGGGCGCCGCCGCTGACTCGAAACGCCGTTCGAGCCACGCCAATGAGCGGTGCAGGGCATCGAGGGAAAAAACCTCCAGCGAAACCGTGCCGTCAAATTCCGCCAAAATCTCCATCACCCCATCGGCCTGGGCCGGAGAAAGCCGATCGAGCGGCAGGTGATCGCGGTTGTCCACCGCCGCGTGCAGGTGGATCAGGGTGCAACGCTGTACCCAGTGATGAAACGCGGCGCGCGCTTCAATGCCGGCCAGGGTGAGATGGCCGATGTCCAGGCAAACGCGCAGGTCGAACTTTGCGATCACCGGTTCGAGCCATTCGAGAGGGTAGTCGAGGTTTTCCACCGAAAGGCGCGAGCCGTGAATCCGGGCCAGCGCGCAGATCCGCGCAAGGCTCTCGTCGACCCATTCCAACCATCGACGGCGCGCCGCCGGATCACGATCGACCGGGGTGTAAGGCAGGTGCAGGGTCAGGGTCGAGGCCTCAAGCGGAACGGTCCCGGCAATGACCTCGGCCATGGCGGCGGCAGCGCGGCACCGTTCGCCCGCCTCGGGATGGCAAACCGGCAGGTCGACCGGCAGATGGACATTGTAGCCGATGCCTGATTCTTGACGGATGGCCGCCAGGGCCTGGACCAGTTGCGCCCGGGCCGATCTTTCAGGGGCCTCGAAAAAGAGCAGCTCAACCTCGTCGAACAAGGGAGCCAAGGCCTGAACGTTGGGCAGATAATCTTCGGGCAAGATAAAACTGGTGGTGGCCAGGCGAAACGCAAAACGCCCGCGCCATGATTGCCCCAGGGTCTTGGCGATCAGCGACATGGCCCCAGATTAGCCCAGGGATTGAAAAAGCTCAAGAGTTGGGTGGCGCCCGAACGGCGGTCACAACACCCTGTACCACCGAAAAAACCAAATCCGGCGAATCGCCGCGACTCTCATGAGTTCGGTTTACCCCTGCAAGGCCTTGTGCTATACCGATCGCACGAAAAATCCCATTTACCGAATCACTCTGCGAGATCATTCATGATCGCCCTTTTTCGCAACTGGATCAACCGCTACCTGGCCGATCCCCAACTCGTGATCCTCGGGGGCCTGCTGCTGGTGGGCTTCGCCCTGGTGTTCTGGCTGGGCAAGATGCTCGTGCCGGTTTTTATCGCCGTGATGATCGCCTATGTGCTCGATGGGGGGGTATCCTGGCTTCGCCGCCACCGCGCCCCGCGGATGGCGGCGGTCCTCTTGGTGTTTATCGGGTTTCTGGCCTGTTTGATCCTGCTGCTGGTCTGGCTTCTGCCGATGCTTTCGCGCCAGGTGGCCCAGTTCATTCAAGACCTGCCGTCCATGCTCAACTCCGGGCAGAAGCTGCTGCTCAGGCTTCCGGAAAGATACCCCGAGGCCGTCTCGGCGGCCCAGATCAACCGTTTTCTCGAGCATGTCACCACGGCCCTTACCGGTCTGGGCCAGCAGGCGGTCAGCCTTTCGCTGGCCTCGGTGCGCGGTGTCATGACCTTTTTCGTCTACCTGATCCTTGTGCCGCTGATGGTTTTTTTCTTTCTCAAGGATAAGGATTCGATTCTCAATTGGTTCAAAGGCTACCTGCCCGAAGACCGCGGACTGGCAACCCGGGTCTGGGACGAAGTCAACCAGCAGATCGGCAACTACATCCGGGGCAAAATCTATGAGATCCTGATTATCTGGGTCATCAGCTACGTCACCTTCCGCATGCTCGGGCTGCGTTTCACCATGCTGGTTTCGCTGTTTACCGGCCTTTCGGTGCTGGTCCCCTACGTGGGGGTCACCGTGATGACTTTTCCGGTGATGCTGGTGGCTTTTTTCCAGTGGGGCATCGGCAAGGAATTCATCTACGCGGTGGGCGCCTATGGGATCATTCAGATCTTCGACGGGAACCTGCTGGCGCCGCTGCTGCTCTCTGAGGTGGTCAACATCCATCCGGTGGCCATCATCGTGGCCGTTCTGGTCTTCGGTGGCCTGTGGGGTTTGTGGGGGCTTTTTCTCGCCATCCCCCTGGCCACGCTTTTTCACGCCGTAGTCAAGGCCTGGTTCAGCACTCAGGCCCGAAATCATTCGCTCGGCGACCTTCCGCCGGCGGCTTGAGCCGGACCGGCGGCGGCAGACCGCCGGCCGGCGTTCCCTGGCATCCCCTGCCAGCGAGAAGGAGTGCCCCATGCCGATTCGCAAACTGCTTCAAACCGCCCAGACATTTGAAATCCAGGTCTACAAGCGCCCCAAGGATCCCAAGGCCCTGGCCGAGACCCATGTGCCCTACAGCGGATGGCCCCAGAAGCATCCCCTGGACCCGGACAAGATCATCCTGGTGGCCGATCCATTCAGCAGCAACACTTTCTACTACGAGTTCGACGCCCTGGATATCGGCTATGTCCAGGACCTGCCCAGCATCGTGACCCTGGACGACCAGACCCTGCCCATGGTGCGCATCTGGATCCGCAAGGGGGCCGTGGGCATCCGTTGCACGCCGTTCCGTGTGGAACCCTTCGAAAATGATCGGTGACCATGTACCTGGCCAACATCCATCCCAACGGCCGGCCCCATTACGTGATCCGTGAGACCTATGCGGAGGGCGAGCATCTGCTCTGCCGCGACCTGTTCGATCTCGGCCCCCATCCGGACCGCTACATCCGTTACCCGGGAGGCAACGCCTTTTACGTCAATGAATCGGTGGAGACCACGGTCAGGGCCAACGGCGCGCAACCCGCCATCCATGAAATCGAGGATCTGCTCTGGGAATTCGTCGACCCGCAGGTCCGCCATGCGGTGGGTTACTTTCGCGACCGCGGAAGGCACCGGCCCCTCTCGAAGCCCGAGGGGGACATCCCCCACCCTTTCGACCAGCGCCGCATGGCCTACCTGCGCTGCGGGCCGACCGCTTCGGGACGCATCGGCCGCGTTCCCGAACGGCTGATGCGACCCCTGCTCGGAAAATCGCGCGACGAACGCGAACAGCTTTTCCTGGCCATGGAAAAACAGCTGCGGGCCTTCGAACTGAAGCGCTACGTTTTCCAGGTCTTCGATCTTCAAAAGGAGATCTGCACCTTTTTCGGCCGCAGCGTGCCCCAGTGGATCGACGCCCGCCGGCTCGACGACCAATTCGAAGAAGCGCTTTGCCGCCTGCATGGGGACGGCGACTTCTGGAACGGGATGGCGACTGGCGAGAACCTCAATCCCTACCTGATCCGCTACGCGATCATGTTCTTTGACGGCGACTTCGGCCCTCCCGGAATCCTCCAAGACATGCTCAACCAGTACATCGACCAGCGCCGCCGCTTCCAGTGGCCGGAAAGTTTCAAAAAGGTCGCTTTGCAAGAGGCCGCAACCCTGTTCGACCTGGCGCCCGAAACCCTGAAACAGTGCAGCCGGCAGGATTTGATCCGCCATTACCGGCGCGCGGCTCTGCGCCTGCACCCGGACCAGGGCGGTGATCCGGCCCGCTTCGTGCGCCTGACCGAAGTCTACCGGACCTTGCTGCACCGCCGCCACGAAGATTCACCCTGAGGCGCGTACCATGATCAAAAAAATCCTGTTTGTCGCGGTCGGGATCATTGTTACCGGACTTGCCGTCATCGCCCTGGTGATCCTGAACTACGATTTCAACCGATTCAAGGTGCCGCTGGCCCGGGCGGTCGAGAAGGCCACCGGCCGCCGATTGACCTTGGACGGGAATATCGGGGTCGCCCTGGGACTTTCTCCGGCCCTGGTCATAGAAAAGGTGCACCTGGCCAATGCAGCCTGGGGCAGCCGGCCGGACATGCTCCAGCTGAGACGCCTGGAGATCCAGGTAGCCCTGCTGCCGCTGATCGGCGGAACGGTGGAAGTGAAACGCTTCGTTCTGATCGAACCGCAGATCCTGATCGAAACCGACGGCAAGGGCCGCTCCAACCTCGATTTCACGCCCATGGGCCGGTCCGCGGCGGCCCCGGCCTCGGCTGAAAAGGTCGCCCGCACAAATGCGGCATCTTCGGAACGGTTCGCCGGTTTTACCCTTGGAGCGCTCAAGATTCGAGGCGGCCGGATCGAGTTTCAAAACGGGACCGGCGGCAAGCTGCACCGGGTGGCCCTCCACGAGGCCGCCGCGTCGTTCGAAGATCCGCAGCAGCCCATGGCCATCTTTCTTTCAGGCGCTTGGGAAGGCGAGGATTTCACCCTGGACGGCAGGCTCGGCCCCCCGGCGGCGGCCCTTGATCCGGCCGTGCCGTGGCCGGTCAAACTCGAGGCCAAGGCCCTGGATTTCGATCTGGTCCTGGACGGCACCATCGCCAATCCGCAGCAAGCCAGGGGGATCGATCTCAATTTTTCCATCAACGCCGATGGGCTGGCCCGGGTGGAGGCCGTCACCGGCCGGCACCTGCCCCTTGTCGGTCCCTTGCATGCAGCCGGCAGGCTCCGCGATACAGGCCCCGGGGCCTATCTGCTCCAGCCCTTTGAACTATCAGCGGCTCCCGGCGACGTCAAAGGGCGCCTGGCCCTGGACCTGTCGTCCTCCCGGCCGCGGCTGACGGCCGATTTGACTTCCCGGCACCTCGACCTTGGGGCCTTGGCTCCGGCCGCAGGTCTCGGCCCCGGCCCCGGCAAAAGGGCAGGAAAGAAGAAGGCTGGCAGGGTATTTTCCGATACGCCCCTGCCCTTCAAGGTTCCGGATGCCGTCGAGGCCGAGGTTTCCCTGCGGGTTGAAGAGTTGGTTTTTGCCAAAATCCTTGCAGAACAGGTACACGCGGCGGCAAATCTTAAATCAGGACGCCTGACCCTCGACCCCATCGAGGCCCTGGTGAGCGGCGGCACCCTGAAAGGCCGCCTGGCGCTTTCTGCCAAAGGCGGCGGCAGCACCGGACTCGAGGCCCGGGTCCGGATCGACGCCCTTGACCTGGGCCGCACCCTCCAGCAGCTTCAGCTCACAGACATGGTGGAAGGCGAGGCCGACCTTTGGGCCGAGTTGGAGGCCAGCGGTGCGTCGGTTGCAGATCTTATGGCCGGTCTGAACGGGAATGCGGGGGGCGTGGCCAAAGGCGGCCGGCTGCACAAAACCTTTTTCGATCCGGTGGGCGGCGACCTCGCCTCCGGTCTGCTGCGCATCCTCGATCCGGCCGCCGGCGACTCGGATTACACCGCAGTCAACTGTGCCGTGGCGCGTCTGGACGCCACCGGCGGCATCGCCGACGTCACCGTACTGATGCTCGATACGCCCCGGATGACGCTCACCGGCCAAGGCAGGGTGGATCTGGGAAGCGAAAGGCTCGACCTGACATTCAAGCCGACTCCCAAACAGGGATTGACCGCCGGCAGATTCGGCACCTTGAGCATGAGCCTCGGTGAACTGACGCGGACCGTGAAGCTGGGCGGCACCCTGGCCAAGCCGGCCCTGGCCGTCGACACTTCCCAGGCAGCCCTGGCCCTGGGAAAGGCGCTAGGCGGCGCGGCTCTTCTGGGCCCGGCCGGTGCCGGGGCGGCCCTGGCCGGCAGGGCCTCGCCTGATCAGGCGCCTTGCGCAGCGGCCATAGAGGCAGCCCGTAGCGGTCGCAAGCCGATTTCCGGGCAATCGGCAAAGGCTCCGCCGTCTGCTGCGGCCGGCAACGATCCGGTGCGTCAATTGGAAAATATCGTCAAGGGGTTGCTGGGCCGGTAGGCCTTTTTAAGACTCTCTTACATCGTTTGAGATTGACAAGGCCTGTAATATGGGACATATGCGCAGGATCAGGCAACCACACGCTGGAAAGGAGATCGATCGATGGCAGACGACGCCTGCCCCTGTGGCAGCGGCCGGCCCTATACCGACTGCTGCGAACCGCTTATCCTCGGCAACCGCCAGGCCGATACGGCCGAGACCCTGTTGCGCTCACGTTACAGCGCTTTCGTGCATCAAGAGGTGGACTATATTCTGGCAACCGTGGCGCCCAGCCAGCGCCACCAGCACGAACCCAGCACCATCCGCAGTTGGGTCCGCAACGCCACCTGGCAGGGGCTGGAGATCATCGAGGTCCAGGCCGGCGGCCTGGATGACGAACTGGGCCGGATCGAATTTATCGCCCGCTACACGGAAAAAGAGGTCCGCAAGCGGCATCACGAACTGGCGCATTTCAAGAAAATCGACGGTCGCTGGTACTTTTTCGACGGCAATGCACCCAAAATCAACCAATACGTTCGGCCCCAGCCCAAGATCGGCCGCAATGATCCATGCCCCTGCGGCAGCGGCCGCAAATTCAAACACTGCTGCGGCACTTGATTTTTCTGCCATAGGGTGCCTTGATAACACCCATGACCCCCTTGAGAAGCCATCTGGAGCGCCTGCACACATTTTTCAGCCAACGGCTGTGGCAACTGCCGCTCGACGACCTGCCCCGGCATCAGGCTGCCGGCGTGCGTCTGGTGCGCATCTTCCAGCTGGCCTTCAAGGGGTTCAGAGAGGACAATTGCCCGCTGCGGGCTTCGAGCCTGACCTTTTACACCCTTCTTTCGGTGGTGCCCACCGCCGCCATGGCCTTCGGCATCGCCAAGGGGTTCGGGTTCGAAAAGCTTCTTGAAACGCAGCTTCTTGAACACTTTCCCAGCCAGCAAACCGTGGTCGGACAGATCGTCGATTTTGCCCGGGCCATGCTGGAAAACACCCGAGGGGGGATGATCGCCGGCATCGGCGTGGCGGTGCTCTTCTGGTCGGTAATCAAGGTCCTGTCGCAGATCGAGGCGGCCTTCAACCGCATCTGGCAGGTGGCCTCAGCCCGCAACGCGGTGCGCAAGCTGACCGACTACCTGTCGATCATGCTCATCTGCCCTTTGCTGGTGATCATGTCCGGGTCGGCCACCGTTTTCATCACCACCCAGGTCCAGCAGATTACCGCGCGCATCGCTCTGCTGGGCATGTTCAGCCCCCTGATCCACTTCGGTCTCAAGCTGATTCCCTACGTGTTGATCTGGATCCTGTTCTCTTTCGTGTACCTGGCCATGCCCAACACCCGGGTGCGCCTCGGGGCCGGGCTGGCGGCAGGCATCCTGGCCGGTACGGTCTACCAGCTCACCCAATGGGGCTACATCACTTTTCAGGTCGGTGTGGCCCGCCAGAATGCAATTTACGGCAGTTTCGCCGCCCTGCCCCTCTTTTTGATCTGGCTCCAGCTCAGCTGGCTGATCGTGCTGGCCGGGGCCGAATTCGCCTTCGCGATCCAGAACGCCTCGCGCTTCGAATGGGCCGATGCCGCCGCGCGGCTTGATCATCGCCAGCGCCAACTGCTACGCCTCGAAACGGCCCAGCGGATCGTCAAAGGATTTACCGAAGGCCGGACCGCACCGACCGCCGATACGCTGGCCGTCGAACTGGGTCTGCCCAAGGTCTTGACGTGGGGACTGGTGGACGATCTGGTGGCCTCCGGTCTCTTCGTCTACCTGCAGCCGGCCGGTTCGGGCCAGGCGGCCTGCCAGCCGTCCAGAGACGCCGGCCATTACACCATCGCCAGGATACTGGAAGCCCTGGAAGCTCGGGGCGAAAACCGATTGCCCGGCGCCGGCACGCCGGCACGCCAGGCCCTTTGGCAAGCCATGCAAACCATGAACGCCGACCGGGCCGCAAGCCCGGCCAACCGGCGTTTGGCGGATCTGGAATGAACGCCAAGCCCCGTTCCCGCATCTGAGACCCGCCCCGATGTTTCTACCCACCAATCGAGAAGAATGCCTCCGCCTGGGCTGGCACGCGCTGGATGTCGTGCTGGTCACGGGCGACGCCTATATCGACAGCCCGCTGATGGGCGTTGCGGTCATCGGCAAAGTGTTGGTCGCCGAAGGACTCCGGGTGGGCGTCATCGCCCAGCCCTCTATCGGGGACGGCCGCGACATCATGCGCCTGGGCGAGCCGGAACTGTTCTGGGGCGTCAGCGCCGGGGCCGTCGATTCCATGGTGGCCAACTACACCGCCGGGATGCGCAAACGCCGTCACGACGACTACACGGCCGGCGGGATCAACGACCGCCGTCCGGATCGGGCCGTGATCGTCTATACCAACCTGATCCGGCGCTGGAGCAGCCGGCAACGGCCCATCGTGCTGGGCGGGATCGAGGCCAGCCTGCGGCGCGTGAGCCACTACGACGCCTGGAGCGACCGGGTGCGCCGATCGATCCTCTTCGACGCCCGGGCCGACTACCTGGTCTACGGCATGGGCGAAGCCACGGTGGTGGCCCTGGCACGGGCCCTGGCGGCGGGACGGTCGCCGGCCGGCATTGCCGGGATCTGCTACATAAGCCACACCCGGCCCGAGGGTTTTGACACGCTGCCATCCCACCAGGAGGTGGCCGGTGACCCGTCAGCGCTGCTCAGGGCCTTCAAACGCTTCTGGCGCAACGCCACGCCGGGCTCCGGCAAAGGGCTCTGCCAGCTTCAGGACACGCGCTACCTGGTCTGTAATCCTCCCCCGCTCCCCCTGGACGCCGCCGATCTGGACGCCCTGCACGAAATGGATTTTGAATGTGCGGCCCATCCGAGCGAATTGGCCTGCGGGCCGGTAAAAGCCCTGGACACCATCCGCTTTTCCCTGGTCAGCCACCGGGGCTGTTTCGGCGGTTGCGCCTTTTGCGCCATCGCGCTACACCAGGGACCGGTGATCGTCAGCCGCAGCCCGGCCTCCCTGGAGGCCGAAGCCCGGCGCCTGGCCCGGCACGCGGATTTTCGCGGCATCCTCAGCGATGTGGGCGGCCCCACAGCCAACATGTACGCCATGGGCTGCACCCGGCCGGACCCGGGCCGGATCTGCCGGCGCACCAGCTGTCTTTATCCGCAGGTCTGCCGGCATCTGAACACGGACCACGGCCCCCAGGCAGCGCTTCTTGATCGGTTGCGCGCCGTGGACAAGATGCGCCATGTCTTTGTCGCCTCGGGCCTGCGCCACGATCTGGTACTGGCCGACAGGCGCAACGGAGAGGCGTATCTTCGCCAGGTGGTGAACCACCATGCCTCGGGCCAGCTCAAGATCGCTCCCGAACACGTGGTGCCGCAGGTGCTGCGTTGCATGGGAAAACCCCCGGTGGAAGCGTTGGAGCGGTTCGTGGCGCTTTTCGGGCAAACTGCGGCGGCCCGCGCCCGGCGCTGCTTTCTGACCTACTATTTCATGGCGGCGCACCCGGGCTGCCGGCACCAGGACATGCAGGCGCTGCAGCACTACGCCCGGCACGGTTTGCGCCTGCGGCCCGAACAGGTTCAGATCTTCACCCCCACTCCGGGCACCCGCGCCACCTTGATGTACGCAACGGGCCTGGATCCGGACTCAGGGGAGCCGCTTTTCGTCGAACGGCAACTCAAAGCCCGGGTCGCGCAAAAATCGGTTCTCACGGGGTCGAAGCGCCGCAGCACCAAACAGAGAAGCTGAGGATGTGCCGGCTGATCGGGCCGTTAGTTCAGGCGGCCTTAAGACCGGCCTGTAGATCCAAGGTTTAAAGCCAACTATATTTAATTGTTATGGGATTTTTTAAAAGTTACTGATCAATAATCAGGATACCGTGCATGTTCGAATATCAGCGCCACCAGCGCTATTTTGCCCAGGCCAACCCCGGATTGGTGGACCTGGCCGAGACCGAATTGAAAGAGCTCGGTGCGCACCGCACCCGGCCCGCCGGCGGGGGGGTGGATTTCGAGGCCGACCAGGCAGGGCTCTATCGCATCAACTACCAGGCTCGACTGGTTTCCCGGGTTCTGGCCCCCCTGGTTGAATTCGACTGCGGCGGCCCCCAGGATCTCTACGATCAGTCCAGGATTCTGCCCTGGGAAAAGATTTTCAACCTCCAGCAGACCTTCGCCGTCTTTGCCAACGTTCGCTCGGATGCCTTTCGCCATTCGGGATTCGCCGCTTTGCGGCTCAAGGACGCTGTGGCGGACCGCTTCCGGGACCGGTTCGGGCGCCGGCCCGACGTCGACCCGAAAAATCCGGATCTGTGGATCGGTTTGCACGTGGACGGCCAGAGGGCCACGGTGAGTCTCGATACCTCGGGCGGCTCCTTGCACCGGCGCGGTTACCGGCGCCTGAAGATGGAAGCACCGATTCAGGAGACCCTGGCCGCCGCCATGGTGCGGGCCTCGGGTTGGATGGGCGAGCGGCGCCTGATCGATCCGCTTTGCGGCAGTGGGACCCTGAGCTGCGAGGCGTTGATGACGGCCTGCCGCATTCCGCCCGGCTACCGGCGCCGAAGGTTCGGTTTTGCATTTCTGCCCGACTATGATAACTGGCTCTGGTCCGAGGTCAAGCGCCAGGCGGACCGCCTGGTGTGCCCCTTGCCTCGGGGCCGGATTCAGGCGGCCGATCGTGATCCACAGGCCGTGGCCATGGCCCGTGCCAATCTGTCCCGCCTGCCCCACGGAAGGGATGTGGCGGTGCAAAAGCGGGATATTTTCGATTGGCCGAAAATGGAAGACTGCGTGATCCTCTGCAACCCGCCCTACGGCATCCGCCTGGCGCGGAGCATCGACCTGGGGGACTGGTACCGCCGCCTGGGCGATTTTTTCAAACAGCGCTGCAAGGGGTCCACCGTCTTGATCTATTTTGGAGACCGGAGTTTTATCAAACACATCGGACTTCGCCCGGCATGGAAAAAGCCCCTGCCCAGCGGAGGCCTCGACGGCCGTCTGGCCCGTTACGACCTATATTAGGATATTAGGACTTTTATCAGAATATCGATTGCAAAGAGCGAGATCCCATGCCCAGCCCTCCCCTGCCCCCTGCCGAGGACGCCGCCTCCACCCGGCGCATCGGCGTCATCTCCGATACCCACGGCCACCTTCCGGACGCTGCGGCCGCGGCCTTTACCGGGCTCGACCTGATTTTGCACGCCGGAGACCTCGATACCCCGGAAGTTCTGACCCGATTGCGCCACATCGCACCGGTGGCGGCGGTGCGCGGCAACATGGATCGCGGCAACTGGGCCAGGGGGCTGCCGGTCGCCGAAACGATC
The DNA here is from genome assembly GCA_963668645.2 of Desulfobacterales bacterium. Lineage (GTDB taxonomy): Bacteria > Desulfobacterota > Desulfobacteria > Desulfobacterales > UBA2174 > UBA2174. Next base: position 6,394 of record CAXXWC010000002.1, on the reverse strand, counting down.
AGCTGCGGCCGGGTCGACATTTATCTGCGCCATATTCTTTATGATATGGATCTCGATCCAGTGGCGGCGGGCTTCGGCGTGGTCATCAGCGGCCACACCCACCGGCCCGAGATGCAACAGCACAACGGGATCCTCTTTCTCAATCCGGGCAGCGCTTCGATGCCCCGCGGCGGTGCAAGCGCCTCGGTGGCCCTGCTCACCGTTTCAGAGGCCGGCATCGATGTGCAGTTCGTCGATCTTGAAGCAGACGGAGGCTTCGAATGAACGGCTCGCTTTCCTCCCCCAAGCGGGTGCTGGCCATCGGCGCCAGCCCCCGCCAACACGGCAACACCGATATCCTGCTCGAATGGATCGGCCAGGGGGTCGCAGCGGCGGGCGGGGTCGCCACCACCATCCAGTTGCGCCAATACCAGGTGCAGCCCTGCACCGGCTGCGAACGCTGCCGCAGGGACAAGATCTGCACCGGCCAGTACGATGCCATGCAACTGCTCTATCCGCAGATCGAGGCAGCCGCGGCCCTGGTGCTGGCCTCACCCACCCACCACTACAACGTGACGGCCTGGATGAAGGCGTTTATCGACCGTTTATACTGCTACTACGATTTCAGCGACCATCGACCGCGGCGCTGGACAAGCCGCCTCGCGGGCCGCTCGCGCACGGCCCTGGTGGTTACCGTGGCCGAGCAGCCGGACCCCGCCGACGTGGGCTTTGCACTCGAAGCGATGCAACTGCCCCTGGAGGCGCTGGGTTTTAAGGTGGTCGACAAGCTGGCGGTCCAGCCGTTTTTCGACCGCGGGGCCGTGCGCCGCGACCCGGACCTGGCCCAACGCTTCCAGACGGCCGGTCGAAACCTCGTTGTGGGCGCTTGTGCACAGGACGTGCAGCCGGGATAAAAGGTTCCCCGGCACCGGGCAGCGTTTTTTTCCGCACCCGGTTCGGAATGGATCGGCGCTGCACCCACTGCCGGGGCGGGAGCCGTCATTTTCAGGGGCTGCCTCCCCCTTGGCATCCACCGCAAACGCGCATCTTGCGCATGCTCCAACGCCGTTCAATGCCCCGCAGACCACACCGCATACCGTACTTTTGGCTTGCCGCCAGCGCCGTCGTGCTGCTTTTCGCCGTGCTCCTGGCCCTGCGCCTGAACCCGATCCACCGGGTCGACCGGATCCTCCAGGCCGAACCGCGCACGGCGGCGGCCGAGGAAGGCTGGATGAGCATCTATCAGGGAGGCGCCAAAATCGGTTTTTCCCACCGCCGTTTTCAGCCTGCACCGCGCGGGTTTCGTCTCAGCGAAGAGACCTTCATGCGCATCAACGCAATGGGCAGCGTGCAGGACGTGCACATGCAGACCAGCGGCGAGTTGCGCCGTGACATGAGCCTGGCGGCCTTCGATTTCCGGCTGGAATCGGACATGTTCGCCTTCCAGGCCCACGGCACGGTCGAAGCCGGGATCCTGCGGGTCACCGTCGGGCCGCAGACCTCCGAAATCCCCCTGGACGGCCCGGTCTACCTCGCTTCGGGAATCCTCCACGGCATGCGGTTCAGCGGCCCCCGCACCTTCCCGGTTTTCGATCCCACCACCTTGAGCCGGCGTCCCGTGACGGTTACCCCGGTGGCAGATGAAACCATCGAGGTCATGGGCCGGCCCACCCCGGTCCAGAAACTGCGCATCGAATTTGCCGGTGCAGCCGGCCTGGCATGGATGGATGCCCAGGGCCGGGTGGTGCGGGAAAAGGGGTTGATGGGCATCGAACTGCGCCGCACCACCCGCCAAGAGGCCCTGGCCGACCTGGATGCAGCGCCGGCCGCCGATCTGACCGGCCTGGCGGCCGTAGCGATCAAGGCCCCCATCGAAGCCCCGGAAACGCTGGCGCGCCTTCGCCTGCGGATCTCGGGACTCGAAGATCCGGCCCGCCTTGACGGGGGCCGGCAGCAGTATGCAGGCGGCCTGCTCACCATCGAACGCGAAAGCCTGCCGGATCCACCGGTTCTCGATATCACCGGCCAAAAGAGCCATCTTCAAGCCTCGGTCCTGATCCAAAGCGACGACCCCAGAATGCGGCAAACCGCCGAGACTATCGTGGCGGATGCGCAGCGACCGGGCCAAAAGGTGCAGCGCCTGGTCGCCTGGGTGCATAAAAATCTCAAGAAGCGCCCGGTGGTTTCCATCCCCAACGCCCTGGAGGTGCTCGAACGGCGCATGGGCGACTGCAACGAGCACGCCGTGCTGCTGGCGGCCCTGGCCCGGGCCGCCGGGATCCCGACCCGTGTCGAAGCCGGGCTGGTCTACCAGCACGGCGCCTTCTACTACCACGCCTGGAACAGCGTCTGGCTGAACCGTTGGATCACGGTGGACGCCGTGATGAACCAGATACCCGCCGATGTGACCCACATCCGGCTGGCCGGCGGCGAGCCGGACCAGGCCGTCGATCTGATGGGTATGATCGGCAAGATCCGGTTGGAGGTCATCGAGTGATGATCGAACTGCGACGCCTTACCAAAAGCTACCACCGCACCACGGTGGTCGACCACGTCGATCTGAAGGTGCCGGCCGGGGAGATTTTCGGCTTCATCGGTCCCAACGGAGCCGGCAAAACCACCACCATCCGCATGATGGGCGGTCTGCTGGCCCCCAGCTCCGGGACGGTGCTGATCGACGGGATCGATATTTGCGTCGATCCCGAAGCAGCCAAGGGGCGCATCGGTCTGGTTCCGGACCGTCCTTTTCTCTACGAAAAACTGACCGGAAGAGAATTTTTACGCTTCACCGCCGATCTTTACGAGGTCCCGCCGGGCGAATTTGCCGAACGGTCCGAGGCCGTCCTGAAACTCTTTCATCTGGAGCAGCGGGGCGACGAACTGATCGAGGCCTACTCTCACGGCATGCGCCAGCGGCTGATCTTCGCCGCAGCCCTGCTGCACCGGCCGCCGGTGGTCATCGTGGACGAACCGATGGTGGGCCTGGATCCGCGGGGCATCAAAATGGTGCGGGAGCTGTTTCGCGGGCTGGCCCGCGAGGGGGTTGCGATCTTCATGTCGACCCACACCCTCAAGCTGGCCGAAGACCTTTGCGACCGCATCGGCATCATCCACCAGGGACGCCTGGTGGCCACCGGCAACATCGCCCAGCTCAAACAGGCCGCCCGGGTGGGGGACGCCGATCTTGAATCCGCCTTTCTAGCATTAACCCAAGAGGAAAACGACCGTGAAACGGCTCTTCGCGCTGATCCGCCCGCGCCTGCTCGCTTTTAAGCACCGCAGCCACGAGGCGGGAAACCGCCTGAAACTATGGCTCTTCGCGCTGGTGGGAGCCGGTTTCTGGGTGGGCATCTTCGCTGTGACCCACCGGGTGCTGCGCTATTTTCGCTCGGTGGAAGATTTCGGCGAGATTCTGGCTTACAAGCTTCTTTCCATGGTGCTGTTGACCTTCTTTTGCCTGCTGGTGTTCAGCGCCATCCTCACCAACCTGAGCAAGCTTTACCTGAGCCGGGACCTCAACTTGGTCCACAGCCTGCCGGTGCCCAGCCGGACCGTTTTTACGGCCCGTTGGATCGAAAGCACCTTTGACAGCGCCTGGATGGTGCTGGTTTACACCTTCCCCGTCTTGATCGCCTATGGGATCGTGTTCCGGGCCGGCGCATTCTACTACCTGAACATCGTCCTGGTGCTGGCGCCCATCTGTGTCACGGCCTCGGCCGTAAGCGCCCTGCTGGTGGTCGTGGCGGTCGTTTTGCTGCCGGCCAACCGGGTACGCAGCATCTTCGTCTTTCTCGGTCTGGCGGCACTCATCGGGCTCTATGTCACCTTCCGCCTGCTGCGGCCCGAACGGCTGGTGGATCCTGAGGCCTTCGCCACGGTGCTCGGGTACCTGCAGCAGATGAGCACGCCGGCCTCTCCCCTGCTGCCGAGCACCTGGGCCTTCGACAGCCTCCAGGCGGCCTTGCAGGGGCGTGTGGCATCGTCCCTTTTCCACGACGCCCTGGCCTTTTCCGGAGCCGGTGCGGCCCTGTGCCTGGCCCTGGGCGCGGCACGCAGCCTCTACTTTCGCGGTTTTTCAAAAACCCAGGCGGCCATGGTTCGCCTCTTTACCAGCAGCGGCGATGTCCTGCGGCGGCTTTTAGCCCCCCTGAAGGGGCCGGCCCGGGCCTTTGCGATCAAGGAGATCAGGACCTTCTGGCGCGACCAGACCCAGTGGAGCCAGCTCTTCCTGCTCGCCGCCCTGGTGGTTGTCTATCTGTACAATTTTCACGTGCTGCCGCTGGAAAAAGCCCCCATCAAGACCGTCTACCTGCAGAACCTGTTCTCTTTTCTCAACATGGGGCTGGCGGCCTTCGTACTCACGGCGGTCACGGCCCGCTTCGCCTTTCCCTCGGTGAGCATCGAGGGAGATGCCTTCTGGATCGTGCGCGCGGCACCCATTTCCATTTCCACCTTTCTGTGGATCAAATTCACCATCTACCTGCTGCCCCTGCTGGTGCTGACCGAAATCCTGGTGGTGACCACCAACCTGCTGCTGCACGTCACACCTTTCATGATGGGGCTTTCCACCGTGTCGCTGCTTCTGATGACTCCGGGCATCGTGGCCTTGGGGGTCGGACTGGGGGCCGCCTATCCGGATTTCACTTCGGAAAATCCGGCTCAGACCGTGACCAGCTTCGGCGGGGTGCTTTTCATGATCCTCTCGGCGGGTTTTATCGGGCTGGTGATTCTGCTCCAGGCCGGCCCGGTGTATCATATCTTCATGGCCGGTCTGAAAGATCGCCCCTTGAGCGGCGGCCTCATCGTCTGGACCGCAGCAGCCTTCGGTCTGGCCCTGGCTTTGTGCCTGGCGGCCCTGTTTCTGCCGATGCGTTTCGGCCGGCAGCGCCTTGCCACCCATCTGCCGCAACGGAGCGCCGCCCGGCTCAGTGAAAATCGAAGTTCAGGCCGGCGCCGGCCTCGCAAGCCCGGCGATAGGCAAGTTCACCGGTCACCAGATCCTCGAACGAAGCCCCCACCGATTCGAAAAGAGTGATCTGCTCCAGATCGCGGCGGCCCTGCTTCTGGCCGACGATGATCTGGGCCAGATCGGCATGGATGCGTGCCTTGCTGTAGATGCCGGCCTCAATGGGCACGATGAGATCGCCACTTTCCTCCAGGGCTCCATCGTAAGTGTCGACGACCACCAGGGCCTTCTGGATCAGCCCGGCGCCGATTTCCTGCATCTTCGGCATAAATGCCCAAGATACTGGATGTTTTTCATCACTTGCCGAGTCTGATCTTGAATGAATATTCGCCTCTCTGCGGTGGTGTGCCGGTCCTGGTGGCTATTTCAAGCGACGTGGGAGGTAACGCTGTCAGGTCCCATCGGGGCGGTAGCGGCATGCCGGGGGACCGGTGGGATTCAACGGCAGGATGGCCGGGAGGCGGTTCAATCGGATATCATGCGGTACCGGCTCTGTTCCAGGTCGTGCACGATTTGGCGGCCGTGATCGGCGTTGCGGGTTTCCAGTTCCAGAGTAACGCGGCTCGAATCGATGGGCAGCTGGCGCAATCCCCGGTCGTGGTGAATATGAAGCACATTGGCGCCGGTGCGGGCCACATGCCCGAGCAGCGCGGCCAGGGATCCGGGCACGTCGTCGAGGACCACCCGCAGGCGCAGCACCCTGCCGCCGCGCATCAATCCCTTGCCGATGATGCGCCCCAGAAGGGGACTGTCCACGTTGCCGCCGCTGATCACCAGCACGGTTTTGCGTCCCGGTGCGCAGGCGATCTGTCCTGATAGCAGGGCCGCCAGGGGGGTGGCACCGGCTCCTTCGGCCAGGATCTTCTTGCGTTCCAGGAGCATCAGGATCGCCGCGGCGATTTCGTCCTCGGCCACCAGAACCACCCGCTCGACGGCGTGGCGCAGGATTTCGAAGGTGTGCCGGCCGGGAGTTTTGACGTTGATCCCGTCGGCGATGGAGCCGGTGCCCGCCACCGTGGTGACCGCCCCGGCGGCCAGCGAGGCGTTCATCGACGGGCAGACTGCCGCCTGGACCCCCACGACCCGGCACGCGGGCCGCAGCGCCTGCACGGCAACGGCGATCCCGGCGGCCAGACCGCCGCCGCCCACCGGCACGAGAATCTGATCGGCGTTGGGAAGGTCCTTGAGGATCTCTAACCCCACCGTTGCCTGACCGGCAATCACGGCCGGATCGTCGAAGGGATGGATGAAGGTGCGCCCCTGGCCGGCCAGCTCAAGCGCCTTCTCGAGACATTCACCGACGGACTGGCCGTGAATCATCACCTGGCCGCCGTAAGCCGCGGTGGCCTGCTGTTTGCTGATCGAAGCCCAGGCGGGCATCACGACGAGCGCCGGCAGGCCGGCCTGGTGCGCCGCCAGGGCCACTCCCTGGGCATGATTGCCGGCCGA
>CAXXWC010000001.1:0-590089 GCA_963668645.2 Desulfobacterales bacterium | reverse complement strand
GCCTGGGGAGGAAACTGGTTCTTTCTGGTTGAGCACCATGGCCTGAAAGTAGCTTTGGAAAATATTGCCCAGCTTACGGATTGTGCCACAAAAATCCGCAAAGCCCTGATCGAAAATAACGTAGTTGGAGATGACGGGCAACTTATAGATCATATAGAGCTTTTCGGGCCGCCTGGTACAGATGCGGCAGACAGTCGCAATTTTGTCCTATGTCCCGGGAATGCCTATGACCGTTCGCCGTGCGGTACCGGAACCAGTGCCAAAATGGCCTGCCTGTATGAGAGAGGCCTTTTACCCCTTGGCCAGAAATGGCGCCAGGAGAGCATTTTAGGAAGTATCTTTGAAGGCAGTCTGAAAAAAAAGGAAGGCAGGCTTTTTCCCAGTATTAAAGGATCTGCATACATCATTGGAGAAAGCACCCTGATTATAGATCCGTCAGATCCTTTTTGTTTTGGTATTAAAAGGGATTGTGAAAGGAAACAGTGAAATGAATAAGAGAATACAAGTGTTGAGAGAAAAATCATTCAAGGCTGTTCCTTCAATTTCGGTTGAAAGGGCCGTTTTAACCACTGAATTTTACCGTGAAAACCTGGGCAAATGTTCCATCCCGGTGTTGCGGGCGTTGAATTTCAAGAACTTATGCAAAAGAAAAAAAATCTATATCGGCAAAGAAGAACTGATTGTCGGCGAGCGCGGTCCCTTCCCGAAGGCCACTTCCACTTTTCCGGAACTGACCTGCCACTCCGTCCAGGACTTGGAAACACTGAACAGCCGTCCCATGACATCTTTTAAGATTGTGCCTGAAGACATCCGTGTCTACCGGGAAGAAGTGATCCCCTACTGGAAAGGACGAACCATACGGGACCGGGTATTCGAACACGTCCCTCAAGAATGGAAAGATGCTTACCAGGCCGGTCTTTTCACCGAATTCATGGAACAAAGGGCACCGGGCCATACGACCCTTGACGGTATCATATACCAGAAAGGGATGCTGGACTTTAAAGAAGAGATTAAAGCCAGGCTCGACGGGCTTGATTTTATCCATGACCCTCAGGCATTGGAAAAGGCCGAAGAACTGAAGGCGATGGACATTTCCTGTGATGCCGTGATCCTCTTTGCCCAAAGGCATTCCCGGCTGGCGAAGGAAATGGCGGATGCCGAGACAGACTCCCGGAGAAAAGAAGATCTCGAAAAAATCGCTTATGTGTGCGACAGGATTCCGGCCCATGCGCCCCAAACCATGTGGGAGGCCATTCAAATGTACTGGTTTGTCCACCTGGGAACAATCACCGAGTTGAACGGTTGGGATGCCATGAATCCGGGACATCTGGATCAGCATCTTTATCCCTTTTATGAAAGAGATCTTTCATCGGGTATCGTGGATCGTGAAACCGCCAAGGAACTGATCAGTTGCCTGTGGATAAAATTCAATAACCAGCCCGCCCCCCCGAAAGTCGGCGTTACGGCAAAAGAAAGCGGGACGTATAACGATTTTACAAATATCAACTTGGGCGGCCTGACCCGGGACGGAGACGAGGGGTCCAACGAGATCTCCTATATCATTCTGGAGGTGCTTGATGAACTGAAGCTGCTGCAGCCCCAGTGCAATCTCCAGGTCAGTGAAAAAACGCCGCATAGAATGTTGAAGGCGGCCTGCAGGGTTATCCGGAAAGGTTATGGATATCCGTCACTGTTTAATGCGGATGGGGTCGTCCTGGAACAGGTCCGTGCCGGCAAGACCATTGAGGATGCCAGGGAAGGCGGATGCTCCGGATGTATAGAGACGGGCGCATTCGGAAAAGAAGCCTATATCTTGACCGGTTATCTCAACGTGCCAAAACTGCTGGAGCTTGCTTTGAACAACGGCACGGATCCGATGACCGGAAAGAAAATCAGCATAGAGACCGGCGATCCCAGGAATTTTTCGACTTATGAACAGCTCTTTGAGGCATTTTTAAGACAATTGCAGCATGTGGTTGGGCTGAAGATAAGGGTTAACAACTATATTGAAAGAATGTTCGCCGAAAACGTGCCGGCGCCTTTTCTGTCCGTAGTGATCCGCGACTGCATCCAAAAGGGCAAAGATTACTACAATTCAGGTCCACGCTATAACACCAACTATATTCAATGCTGTGGAATCGGAACGGTAACCGATAGTTTTTCCGCCATTAAAAAGCATGTTTTTGAAAATAAGTCCGTTTCGATGGACGACCTGCTCAATGCGCTGGTAAAGAACTTCGAGGGCTGCGAACCCTTGAGGATGCGCCTTTGGAACAAGACTCCATTTTTCGGAAATGACGATGATTTTGCCGATAACATCATGAAGGCGATATATGCATCCCTTTACAATGCCATTGAAGGGTATCCCAATACCAAGGGCGGAAGATATCATCTGAACATGCTGTCGACCACCTGTCATGTCTATTTCGGCAAGATGCTGGGGGCCTCCGCAAACGGAAGGTTGGCAGGAATGCCCATGTCCGACGGGACATCGCCATCCCATGGTGCGGACAGGAAAGGACCTACCGCGGTCATCAAATCGCTTGGAAAAATGGACCAGTCCAAGTCAGGCGGAACACTTTTAAACCAGCGGTTCCTTCCCCAGGTGCTGAAAAGTGAAGAGGACCTGGACAAGCTGGCCCTTCTTGTTCGAAGCTATTTCAAACTCGGCGGGCATCACGTCCAATTCAATGTTGTTGATACCGCTACGTTGAAAAATGCCCAGCAGCACCCGGATGATTACCGGGACCTTCTGGTGAGGGTTGCCGGCTACAGCGACTATTTTGTCGATCTTGACCAGTATCACCAGATGGAAATCATTAACCGCACGGCCCATGAAAGTATCTGACGATTCACCGATGCGGCTACGGGGGCCATGTAAAGATTCCGATCCGGGGAAAATGGTGGATCAGGGGCAAAGACCGGTCGCCAGCGCAAATCCCTGGGCGAAACTGGGATGGCCGGCCAGCTCGAGGTACCGGGGCCGCACCGGCCAGCGCGTCCATGTTGCGGCGCTCTTCGAGGGAAAGCAGGGCCCGGATTGCGCCGGCCAGGGAGGCGTTGCCGACCTGGCGGATTTTGGCCGGAGCGATGTCCGGCAGCAGCCCAAGATCCAGGATGTCCTGGGGGGCCACGGCCGTGCCGAAGGCCCCGGCGATGAGCACCGCGTCGATCTGCCGCGGGCTGATCCCGGCCTCGGCCAGGAGAAGGTCGATCCCTGTGCGAATGGCGGCCTTGGCAAGCTGCAGTTCGCCGATGTCGCGGCGCGACAGGATCATGTCGCGGCCGTGGGCGGTGTGGGCGGCCGGTGCCAGCAGGACGTTCTGGCCGTCGATGAAGGGCGCTGTGCGGCTGAAGCGGCCCATCTCGTCGAGAAAGCCGTAGCGGCGAAGCGCAGCGACGGCCGAAAAGAGGCCCGATCCGCAGAGGCCCGCCGCAGGCCCACCCCCCATCACATCCAGGTCCAGGGCTTCATTCCGGATATGCACCCTGAAGACAGCCCCGGGCCCGGCACGCATGCCGTCGGTGATCCGGGCCCCTTCGAAGGCCGGGCCGGAGGCGGCCGAGCAGCACCACAGGCGGCCATCCGTGCCAGGCTGATTTCGGTGTTGGTGCCGATGTCGATGCCCAGGGCCGCACCATGGCTGTGCATCAAGCCGGTGGCGGCCAGCACGGCCGTGTGGTCTGCACGACAAAACCGGCTATGATCGGCGGAAAAAAGACCCGCGCTCCGGCCGCCAGGTCTAAACCGGCGGCCGGAGCGGGAAGATCCAGGGCGGCACGCAGAACCGGTCGGTAGGGGGTGCGGCCCAACTGATCGACAGGCAAACCGAGCAGCAGGTGGTGCATGGCGCTGTTGCCGGCGATCACCACGGCGAAGATGTCGCTTGTTGCGGGGCCCAGCGGCGGGCCGGTAACGGAGGACGGGCAGGATGCGGCCCTGCACAGGTCCTCGGCCAAGGCCTGGATGGCACCGGCGGCGGCGCGGCGCTGGGCGTCGCGGTCCGTCTCGTCGGCCAGGGCTGCGGCCATGCGGGTCATGATGTCCGCCCCGTAGTTCACCTGGGGATTGATGGCGGTCGCGCGGCTCAGGCAGCGGCCGGAGGCCAGGTCCATCAGGGTCGCGGCCACCTTAGTCGTGCCCAGATCCACGGCCAGGCCTAAGACCGGGCGGCCGGCGGCGGCCAGGCCCAGAAGGCGATCGCCGCTCCATACCGCCCGGTACCCAGAACGGCTCGGGGTGAAAAGTTCGGCCCAAAGCGCCGGCGGCGGTGGACCAAGTCTGGGGCCGCCGGCAGCGCTTGCGGCCCGGGTGATCTCTTCCCACAAACTTGGCGCCGGCGGGCGGCCCGGGGCCGGGGCGGGCAGATCCGTCACTGAAACGGCCGGCGGGTCTGCCGGCGGCAAGACTTGCAGCACCTCGTCGTCGAATGCGGTCTGGACCTGGGCTTCGACCACCGCCACGCTCATGGATGCCAGAGGCTCCGTCTGGCAGGCCAGGCGGTAGCCGGCCGCCAGGAGCGCCGGGCCGAGAAGGGTTTCTTCGGCGGCCGTGGGCGGGGTTGCGGCTGTTTCGGGCACCGGCCGTACGCGGCACTTGCCGCACCGGCCGGCTCCGCCACAGTCGGCCGCGATGCGGATGCCGGCTTTTCGTGCGATTTCTAGCAAGGAGAAGGGGGCCGGAGGCGTCAACTGCCCGTCCCGAAGGCTCGAAGCGGATCTGTGGCCGCGGCGATTGCATCGGGCCGACTGCTGCCGGAAGCGCTTTCAAGGGGCACTCCGGCCCCGCAGCCGCGATTTTCCGGGCATCATCAACTGGCCACCAGCGTCTTGCACAGGGTGACGGCCTCGGCCGCATCGGCCCCGTAACCGTCGGCACCGATCTTTTCGGCAAAGGCCGCGTCCACCGGCGCCCCGCCCACGATGACCTTTACCTGGCCGCGCAGATCGGCAGTCGCCAGGCTCTGGACCACGCGGGCCATCTCGGGCATGGTGGTCGTCAGCAGGGCCGAGAGGCCTAACACGTCCGGGCGCTGTTCGCGCACTGCGGCGATGACCTTTTCCACCGTGGTATCGACCCCCAGATCGACCACCTCGAAGCCGGCCCCTTCGAGCATCATCACCACGAGGTTTTTGCCGATGTCGTGGATGTCGCCCTTGACGGTGCAGATCATGACCGTGCCGCGCCGCACCGCCTTGGTGGAGGCCATCAGGGGCTTGACAACATCGAGCCCCTTTTTCATGGTTACGGCCGCTACGAGCATTTCCGGTACGTAGATTTCTTTTTTGGAAAAGCGCTGGCCGACCACGTCCATGGCGTCGATGAGCGATTCATTGATGATCTGTTCCAGGGGCAGACCGGCCTCGACGGCTTGGCCCACCAGCGCTTCGATCTGCTTGTGGCCGCCGTCGATCACTGCCTGTTTGATGGTTTCCAAAAGCGTGTGCATCTCGATTCGAACCTCCATGGTTCCCAAATAGAGTCTCAGCTCACCGGGGCGCCGGCGGGCTGTTTGTATCCTTCGCTGGCCGCCGCCACGATCGCCTTGAGGTTTTCCAGCGGGGGTGGCAAGAGGGATGGCGCACTCCGGCGCGATGATGTTCATCCCGGAGGCCACCGCATAGCGCACCTGCCGGTAAACGTCCTGCGGGGTGCCCTGGTAAAGGACCCGGGTGTTGTTGACGTTGCCGATCAGCGAGATGCGGTCGCCCACCCGGCGTACGGCCTCAGCCGCGTCGACCTGCCATTCCATGTGGTAGGCGTCGATCCCCGAGGCGGCGAACAGTTCGAGCCGGTCGCTGCAGTCGCCGCAGACATGCAGGATCACCGGACCGCAGATCTGGGGGATGAGTTCCTGGTGGATCGGCAGCAGAAGCTTTTCGTAGTGGGTCGAGCTGACCAGACTGCCGGTGGCGTGATCGGCCAGCACCACCGCATCGGCGCCGGCAGCGAACATGGCGTTGGCATAAAGGACCGGCACCGGCATGAGCTGGCGCAGCATGCGCACCACCTTCTCATCCTCGCCCAGGCCGATCTGGAGCAATAGGTTCTGGGTGCCGGCCATGTGGTAGGCCAGGGTCCAGGGGCCCATGACCTTGCCGATGATGGCTGCCTTGCCGCCTACGTGGTGCCGCAGGATCGAGATGGCATCGAGCACTACGCGCATCGATGGTTTTTCCAGGATGTTTTCCGGCACCTGGACATCGGAAAAGTCCTGGTGGGGAAAGTTCTTGGCGTCGGGCATGGTGTTGCGGTCGCCCCAATCCACCGTGCAGCCCAGGGCAGCGGCCTCCTGCTGGACCGAGTACTCGGGCATCACCGTGTCAAAGCCGACGATCTCGTGGCCTGCCAGGGCCAGCTCGGCCATGGCGGCCGCGTCGAGATGAGCTTCGGGGAAGCCGACGCCGGCGGCGTCCATCAGTCCGTGGCAAACGATGGAAGTCGGATTGCCCACCGGCGGCCGGCCGGCGCGCCGGCCGTTGAACAGGGCGGACATGAAGCGGTTGAATCCGGATTCTTTCATGGATGGCTAAGCCTTTCTTAGTCCCTTTGGAAACGGGGCGGTCTTCATTGCTATCACAGGTAGCCGAGCATCCGCGGCACGATCTCGGTGATGATCGGGAAAAAGGTAATCAGGACCAGGACCACGAGTTCGGCCAGTAAAAAAGGCCAGGTGGCCCGCACCACCTGTTCCATTTTCAGGTTGGTGATGCCGCAGACTGTGAAGATGCACTGGCCCAGGGGCGGGGTGATCAGACCGATGTTGAGGTTGACGAGCATGACCATGGCAAAGTGCAGCGGCGCGATGCCCAGGGTCTGGGCCAGGGGGGCCAGGATCGGGGCCAGCAGCACGATGGAGGCCGAAATTTCCATGAACATGCCCACGACAAGCAGCAGCAGGTTGATCATCAGCAGGATCACGTACGGGTTGTCGGTCACCGAGAGGAACATCCTGGCCATCATCTCCGGCATGCGTTGGAAGGCCAAAACCCAGCCCATGATGTTGGCCGCCCCGATGATCAGCAGCACCACCGCGCTGGTGATGGCCGTGCGCTTGAGCATCAGCGGAAAATCGCTCAGCTTGAGGGTTTTGAAGACGAAAAGTCCCACGACGATCCCGTAGGCCACGGCCACGGCGGCCGCCTCGGTGGGGGTGAAAATTCCGGTGATAATTCCGCCGAGGATAATGATCGGGATCATCAGACCGACCATGGCCCGGCGGCCCTGGCGCAGGATCTCACCCAGCGGGGCACGCGTCTTGCGGCCGTAGCCCTTGCGCCGGGCGATGACGTAGCTGACAGCCATCAGCGCCAGGCCGATAAACAGGCCCGGTACAAAGCCGGCGGAGAACAGGGCGGCGATCGACTCTTTCATCGTCACGCCGTAGATCACCATGACGATGCTCGGCGGGATGATCGGGCCGATCACCGACGAGGAGATCGTCACCGCCGCGCTGAAGTCCTCTTCGTAGCCTTCGCGCACCATGGCCGGAATCAGGATCGTGCCCAGGGCGGCGGTGTCGGCCACTGCCGCACCGGTGATTCCGGCAAAAAAGATGCTCGATACGATGTTGACGTGGGCCAGTGCCCCACGCACATGGCCCACCAGGGCGTTGGCAAAGCCGATGATCGTCTGGGTGATCTGGCTTTTGTTCATGATTTCGCCGGCGAAGATGAAAAATGGAATGGCCATCAGCGAGAACATGCTCATGCCCTGAAAGACCATCTGCGGCACCAGGCGCAAAAAGAGCGGATTGCCGATGGTCACCAGGGCCGCCAGCGAGGCCAGACCGAGGCAAAAGGCGATGGGAATCCCCATGAGCAGGGTTACGGCGAAAACCAAGGCCAGAATGATCAGCGTCATGGCGTCTCCTCCTGGTAGGCACAGGCGTCGATCACGTAGATGTCGCGTCCGGCGGCGGCCCTGAAGATCTGAAAGACGAGCTGCAGGCCCACGGCCACTCCGCCCAGCAGCAGTCCGAAGTAAGGCCAGAACATGGAGATCATCAGCGCCGGTGACTGCTGGCGGGAGGCAAACTCGGCCAGCAGGGCCCCCTGCCACAGCAGCACGGCCACGAAGATGAGCATCAGCAGGTTGCTGCCGATGGCGATGGCCCGCCGCCAGCGCTGAAAGAAGGGGACCTTTTCCACTACGTATGACACGCCGACATGGCGTCCCCGGTAAACCCCCATGCTGGCGCCGAGCATGGCAAACCAGACCATCATGAAGGTGGAAAGCTCCTCGGACCACTCCAGCGGGGCATTGAAGATGTAGCGGAATACCACCGCCACGAAAACGATGACGGTCATGACCGTGCCCAGGAAAATGCACAGCCATCCGACAATCTGATCGAGCCGGCAACTGGCCGCCTCGATACGGGTGATGATCCGGGCCATAGGGCCTCCACTCTGAGGATTTTCTCCAGTGGGTGTGGGGAGCGGGGAAGGTCAGCGGCGGCGACCTTCCCCGGCCGGTCTATACTTAGCGATAGCCGTACTTGGTTTCCACTTCGGTGGTGGCTTTCAGCATCTTTTCGATCCAGGGGCCGGAGCCCTTGACATTCTCCTTGAGCCAGTCGATGACCACCGGCTGGGAGAGCTTGCGGAACTGGGCCAGATCTGCGGCCGTGGGGGTGTAGACCTCCATGCCCGCCGAGATGAGCTTGTCCAGGCCCACGGCGTCCTGCAGGCGGCTTACGCCGCGGCCGGTCACCGTGGCTGCCCGCCCGGCATCGAGAATTGCCTTGCGGTATTCGGGCGGCAGGCTGTCGAGCCACTGATCGTTGAGGATCATGAAACTGGTGCTGTAAACGTGGCCGTCGAGGGTCAGGTACTTCTGGACCTCGTAGAGGCGTCCGGAGACGATCACGCCCACCGGGTTCTCCTGGCCGTCCACCACCTTGGTCTGCAGGGCGGAGTAGATTTCGGCCCAGGATATCGGGGTGGCCGCCGCCCCCAGGGCGCGCACCATGGCCATGTGGGCCGGCACCTGCATCGTGCGGAACTTCATCCCCTGCATGTCCTGGGGACTTTTGATCGGGCGGGTCGAGTTGGTGAAGTTGCGGAAGGCGCCGCGGCCGGTGGCCACCACCCGCAGGCCGGTGGTCTTGCGCATGTCTTCAAACAGTTGCTGGCCGAAGGGGCCGTCCGTTACCTCCCAGCCGATACTTTCGGTGGCGAAAAGGTACGGTACGCTGAAAATCTGGACCATCGGGTAGAAGACCGGTACAGTCCCCTCGGCGATGATGCAGCCCTGGATCAATCCCATCTGGGTGCTTTCGAGCATCTGGCGCTCTTTGCCCAGGGTGTTGGAGGGGTGGATTTCGACTTTAACCCCTCCGTTGGTGCGGGCCTCGACGATGGACTTGAACACCACGGCCATGGGGTGTTCGATGGTGTTCTGGATGTCGGGGGTCTCAAAATGGCCCAAGGTCAGAACGATGGGTTTGTCCTGGGCGGCCGCGGCCGCCGCAGCGATCCAGAAGCAAGCTACGGCGCTCAACAAGGCAGTGCGAAAAATGCGTTTTCCTCTCATTGCGTCTCTCCTTCGTCCTTTGTCGGCTCAATTGGTGCCGCCGCCGCGGGCCGTGGCGCCCGGCGGTCGTCGTCACACCGTGTGTTTGCATCGGAGCGGATCCGGACACCACTCCGGGGGACCATCTTGCTGCCACCTCCTTTCCTGGGCCGCCGACCATGGTGGGGCGGCGATCAACCGAGACGGCCCTCCTTGAAGGCCTGGATGAAATCCATGCAGAAAGCATCGCGGCCGGCTACCAGGCGGGCCGCATGCAGGGCCTGGACCAGTTCCACGTCGGTCGGGTCGCAGATCACCGCGTCGAGCCCCCGGCAGATGGCGGCAACCAGAAAGGTACGGTTGACCAAACGGCGGGCCGGCAGGCCATAGGAGACGTTGGTCAGTCCGCAGACGGTGTGCACGCCGGCAAAACGCACCATGATGGCGGCGATGGCGTCAAGGGCCGCGGCCGCGGATTCGGGGTCCGTGGCCAGGGGGTAGACCAGCGGATCGATGTAGATCCGTTCCGGCCCGATGCCGGCCGCGCCGAGCCGGGCTATGAGGCGTCCGGCCAACTCGATCTTGTCGGCGGTCGTGACGGCCATACGGCCTTCATCCTGGCACAGCGCGATGACCGGCATCTCGGATCCGGCCAGCAACGGCACGATCCCGTCAAAACGCTGAGACTCCAAGGTGATGGAGTTGATCAGCGGCGGCTGGCGGCAGAGCGGCGCTGCAGCTGCAAGGGTCTCGGGGTTGGGGCTGTCCAGGCAGAGGGGCAGGTCGCAGACCGCCTGGGCGGTTTCCACCAGCCAGAAAAGACCGCCTGCTTCCTGATCCGCAGGCAGGGTACCGGCGTTCAAGTCGATGTAACCGGCACCGGCCGCTGCCTGACGCCGGACTTCTTCCTGGATCAAGGCGGTGTCGCGGCTTTCGATCGCCGGTCTTATTCCCCGGCGCGAGGCGTTGATACGTTCGGCGATGATCAGCATAAAACCTCCTGCGTTCATGGCAGTGACGAACGGCGACGCCATGCGGCTTGAACAAAAAGCCGACATGCGGAAATGGCAAATGGTACCCGTCTGGGTCGCGACTTATTCATCATACGTATGATGTATGATCTTCCGTCAAAAACCTGTCAAGCATTTTCTCCGGATCTTCCAGCGCACGGTTCGGGTTGTCAGATTTCCATGTCGAGATCGTAATGGCGTTTTACCGATTTGATGATGTCCTGCATGTGGCTGGTCATCTGGCGTTCGGCCAGGGCGGGGTCGTTTTTGGCAACGGCGTCGAGGATGCACTGATGATAAGTGATGGCCCTTTCGATGGCACCGGCGGTGCGGGTGAAGGTCATCAGGAAGCAGTAGTTCAGATCCCACAGGGTGCTGAGGATGCGTCTGAGCAATCCGTTTTTGCTAATGTCGGCCAGCTCCCGGTGAAAGGCATTGTCATGGCGGGAGAAAGCTGCCAGGTCACCGTCCTCGGCGCTGGTGCGCATCGCTGCCACGATTTTTTCCAATCGGTCCACGTCGCAAGCTGTAGCGCGGGACGCGGCCAGGCGGGCGACCACATTTTCCATGTGGTAGCGCGCCTCAAGCAACTCGCGGGTCGAGGCCTTGTCAAGGGTCAGCGACGAGAGCATCGGATCGAGCAGTTGGTGTGAGTCGGGGGCAGAGACGAAGGTTCCCCGGCCCTGTTCGCACTTGACCAGGCCAAGAGACGAGAGTTTTTTTTGGGCCTCCCGGATCACGGTGCGCGAAACACCTAAGTTGCGCGCCAGGATGTCCTGGGGCGGAAAGCGCTGGCCCTGCTGCATCCGGCCCGAGACGATTTCGGTCCGCAGGGATTCGAATACCTGGTCGACCAGATTGCCCTGTTTGAATTGGGGATAGTCTTGCATGGGCTCCTGAATTCATGCGCGGTGCCGGGTTGCGGCCCGCGGCTCATGCCTCCGGCAAATGCGACGACCTGCCGGGGCCACCCACCAGCATCACGCGCAGATCCATCACGTTGGTGCGCGTCGGGCCGGTGATCAGCAGGTCTCCCAGCCTTTCGAAGAAGGGATAGGCGTCGTGACCGGCCAGGTGACTGCGGGCGTCGAGGCCGGCGGCCTCAGCCCGTGCCACGGTAGTTCCGTCCACAACGGCTCCGGCCGCATCGGTGGGACCGTCCGTGCCGTCGGTGCCGCCGCTGAGGATCACGGTCTGTGCCCATCCGGCAATGTCCAGGGCCGCGGCCAGGGCGAACTCCTGGTTGCGGCCCCCCTTGCCGTGGTAATCCATGGTCACCGTGGTCTCTCCGCCGGACAGGATGCAGGCCGGCGGGGGGATCGGCTGGCCGCTCTGGCAAACCTCTCGGGCTATGGCCGCGTGCACGCCGGCCACCTGGCGCGTTTCGCCCTGGATTTGCGAGGAGAGGACCAACGGCCGGTACCCGAGGGTTGCGGCCTTGTCTCGGGCCGCGGTCAGGGCATCGAGGTTGCGACCCACGACGATGTTATGGGCCGCTTTGAAAACAGGATCGCCGGCCTTGGGGGTTTCGCAGTGGTGGCCGGCGGCCCCGGTCTCGATGTATCGGCGCACCGTGGCGGGCAGTCGCGTCTCGATCCCGTAGCGCCGGACAATGGATAGACAGTCGGCAAATGTGCCGGCATCGGGTACGGTGGGACCCGAGGCGATGATGTCCAGATCATCGCCCACCACGTCCGAGAGGATCAACGTGATCATGACGGCCGGGAAAACGGCCTGGGCCAGGTGGCCGCCTTTGACGGCCGACAGGTGTTTACGCAGCGTGTTGATCTCGTGTATCGTGGCCCCGCATTCCAGCAGGACGCGTGTGGTCGCCTGCTTGTCGGCCAGGGTCAGACCGGCGGCAGGGCGTGTCAGCAGGGAAGAGCCGCCGCCGGAAATCAGGCCGATCACCAGGCTGTCCGGCCCGGCGCCGGCAGCCGCGGCGAGGACGGCGTCGGCTCCGGCCACGCTGTTTTCATCGGGCACCGGATGGCCGGCCTCGATGAGTTTTACATGCTGCAACGGCGCGCCGTGGCCGTATTTGACCACCACTGCACCGCCGGTGATACGGTCTCCGACAACCGCTTCGACGGCCGCCGCCATGGGGGCACCGGCCTTGCCGGCGCCGATGAGCACCACGTGGCGGAAGGCATCCAGATCGTAGGTGCGGCCGCCGGCGTGCAGCTGCGCGCCGCGGCGCACGAGGTGGCGGCTCACGGCGGCCTCGGGGTCTACGGCCGCCAGTCCTGCATCGAAGATGGCCCGCACGTCGCGGCGCAGGTGCGTGGTTGAGTCGTTCATGGGATCTTTTCGTTTAGCGGTTTCAATGGCGTATACGAGCCATTGAATAAGCTCAGAGCCGGCGAAGATGCAATCGCTTTTTTTTACATGCGCCCCAAAGCCCTCTTGAAATGGCGCCGGGTATGCTGCTAACTCGTTTCTGGACGGATACTAACTCAACCCTGGGATTTTCCACTACGGCTTATAGGGAGATATTCATTGCCGGTACCCGATCTGGCCCAAATCGCCGCGGACCTTGAAAGCCTCGAAGAGACGATCATTTTGCGTCTCATCGACCGGGCTCAGTTTCACCACAATCCGACGGCCTATCAGCCCGGACAAAGCGGTTTCAAAGGCGAACCGGAGCTGAGTCTTTTTGCCCTGCGACTGCGCTACCAGGAAGAGATGGACGCTTACTTCGGAAGATTCTGCGTCCCGGAGGAGCGCCCCTTTAACCGCGGGCTGCCGGCCTCGCGGCGGCAGGTTCGGCTGCCGCCCCACTGCCTGCGGATCGGCGATTTTGACCGCGTCAACCTTTGTGACAGGATCCTGGAAAGCTACATGCCCCTGGTGGAGAAGATCTGCCGCCCAGGAGACGACGGCCAGTACGGTTCGAGCGTCGAGCACGACGTCTACGCCATCCAGGCCATTGCCCGGCGTATCCATTACGGGAGCCTTTACGTGGCTGAGAGCAAATATCGCTCCAATCCCGCCGCGTACCTTGAGCTTTTGGCGCAAGACGACGAGGCGGGCCTGATCCGCATGCTGACCAGACCGCAGGTGGAGGCGCAAATCCTGGCCCGGGTAACCCAAAAAGTCGCTTCTTTACAGGTATCGGTCGATCCGAAGCTGCGCCATGTCATCGAACCCCGGGTGGTGCGAGATTATTACGCGGCCCACATCATCCCTCTGACCAAGCAGGGAGAGGTGCGCTACTTGCAACACCGCCGGTATTCACCCGACATCTGAGCGGCAGTCGCGCTTGCGGTACGAATATACCCCTGGCGCACGGAAAAGCCCCCTGGGGTCGGGAGGGAAAAACGAGCCAGAGCGTCGGCAACAGGAAAAGTCCTTCCCAATTGATCGAGACGAAAACAAAACATAATCGAACGGCGATGAATCGGTGAGGTTACGGATGAGCCTGGACGATTTTATCAACAACCTGCAGGCCGAGATCGATGCCCAGGCCCTGAAAGACTACGGGCGCGAAGCCTTCGAACGCTGGAAGACGCCCCGTTGGATGGGAGCCATGGAGGATGCCGACGCCCACGGACAGGTCACCGGGACTTGCGGCGATACGATGCAGATCTTTTTAAAAATCATTGAAGGCCGGGTGGTGCGGGCCTCCTTTGTCACCGACGGCTGCGGTCCGAGCGTCATTTGCGGCTCGTTTGCCGCCGAAATGGTCTGGGACCGGTCCCTTGAAGATCTGGCCGATTTTGAAGGTCAACAGATTCTGGAACGCACAGGCGGCTTGCCGGAAGACGACCAGCATTGCGCTTTTCTGGCCGCCGCCGCCGTGCGGGCGGCCCTGGACGATTACATGGCGCGACAAACCAGCAGTCCTGCAGCGCCTCCAGATTAATTTCATAACCGACAAACCAGACGGGGTTCTGAAAAGGTGACGCAAGCCGGCCGGGCCGGCGGTGGGCGCGTTGGACATGAAACGGCCCACCGCCGTCAGCGATCCGCCCATCAAAAGGCGCACCGCAACTGCCGGTGGTTGAGTGCTCGATCCGGTTATGCCAGGCTGCAGTCGCCCGGTCCTCCATTGCCTGTGCCGTCCCCGGGTCCGACGCCGCCGTTGCCCGTTCCGTCGCCCGGTCCATTTCCACCGTTGCCGTTTCCGCCGCGGGCCAGCAGTGCGGGTGCGTTGTCAGGTTGGGTCAGGCTGCAGTCGCCCGGCCCATTGCCTGTGCCGTCCCCGGGCCCGACGCCGCCGTTGCCTGTGCCGTCGCCCGGTCCATTTCCACCGTTGCCGTTTCCGCCGCGGGCCAGCAGTGCGGGTGCGTTGTCAGGTTGGATCAGGCTGCAGTCCCCCGGCCCGTTGCCTGTGCCGTCACCCGGCCCGACACCGCCGTTGCCTGTGCCGTCGCCCGGTCCATAGCCGTGCCCCCGGCCATGGCCGGCCATGGCTGGGGCCGCCAGCAGCAGAAGCGCCGAAAGAACGATGATGGTCTTGACCAGTCTTGTCTTGAGTTGCATGGTTGTCCTCCATTGGGTTGAATGTTTTTGCGAAACCGAAAGCGAGTGTTGCCCCGATGCATCAGTGGCGTTTGGATCTGATAACGTTCAGCCAAGTCGATGGTTACAGCCCAAGTGGCTTTTTGGGAAAAATATTTTCATCGTGACGTAACCTTAACGGCTGAAAACCGTTTCCGGGTTAAGGTGAAGCATTTACGCCAATTTTACGAAACCCAAGGCCGCCGGCTGATGGGGTACCTGCTGCGACGCACCGGAGATCCGCCGCTGGCGGCCGACCTGACCCAGGAGGCCTTTACCCGCTATCTGGAACGATATGCAGAGCGGGAACCAAGTGCACCGCTGCTGTTCGTTATCGGCCGTAACCTGCTCTACGATCATGTGCGCCGCGGTAAAGAGGGCGCCGAATTCAAGGAGAACGACCACGCAGATGGGCAAGATCCAGAGGCCCAACTCCTGGCGCGTGATGAATGCCGCCGCCTGCTTTCCGTCTTGCAGCGGATTGACGTTGAGGAGCGGGATATTCTGTCACTGGCCGCCACCAGCGGACTTTCCTACCAGCAGATCGCCGAGCTAACCGGCAACAGCCTGGCCAATGTCAAGGTCAAGGTCCACCGGGCAAGGCTCAAACTCAGAGCGATCCTGGATGCGGAGACACCATGAAAGATTATCTGATCAGCCTGTTTATCGACGATGAACTCGATCTGGATGAAAAAATCGACTTTGTCCAAACCGTCCATGGGAACGTGGTCCTCAAAGACGAAGCGGTTGCACTGCTCAACCAGGAAAAGCGGCTGCGCCAGGACCCGGTCGCTACCCTGCCGCCGATGCCGGTCCCGGGCATGCAGCAGGGCCGGCAGTCCTTTTTCGGGAATGGGCCCGTCCCCTGGTGGCGGTGGTGGCGGCCCGGATTCGCTGCGGTCCTGACCCTGGTGGTGATGATCTCCGTAGCTGCAGTTTGGGGGCTGTATCCGAAGGCGCCCGCAGCGGTGCAGCGGCCCTTCCGGTTTGTCTTGTTCGACCCGACGGCCCGCCAGATTCAGCTCGTGGGGTCCTTTACCCAGTGGGTTCCGGTTCCCATGCAGCCGACCGGCGTCAGTGGCTACTGGTCCCTGACGGTCGATCTTCCGGCCGGAGAGCATCGCTACAGCTTTGTTGCCGGAGATGGCCGTCAGATGCCCGATCCAACTGTTGCTTCGAGGGAAAAGGACGATTTCGGCGGAGAAAACACCATTATCCGCATCGACGAGGCCGTATGATCCGAAATTTGATCTTTGCCGCGCTGCTCGGTGCCGGGCTGCTAGGATGCGCCACCCACCAAGATCGTTCCACTGGATCGGGGGATACGCTGCTTTACCTCTATCTACCCGAGGCGCACGAGGTCGAAATCGCCGCCTCGGTGGACGACTTCCGGCGCCACCCGGCCTCGCCGGGCTTTTTCGGGACCTGGACGGCCAGCGTCCCTTCCACCGGGGAATTCCAGTATTTTTATATTGTCGACGGCAAGGTTTATCAGCCCGATTGCCGCTACCGCCAGGCGGACGATTTCGGGATGCAAAACTGCATTCATCAGCCCTGAGACGGGATTGTAACTTCCGCGGCTCGGTTGCGTTGTAAAGGACAATACCAACTGCGGCTTTGAGGATAGGGTTCGATCGATGAAAAACATGGCTTTGATGCTCGTGCTAGGAATTTTGATGCTGCCTGCCGGCTTGTATGGTGCCGGTGCGGCGGACGACGGTACCCAGCAGGATGGCCAGATGGTACAGAATCAGGTTCAGGGGCTGGTGGCGGCCGGGTTGGCGCCCGAGATTGCGCAAAAAGCGGTTCAGACCATGATCCGCTCGAATTTCAGCTCCAAACAGATGCAGGCCGTTAACCAAACCATCCTTGCGGCCCACCGGCAGGGGCTGCCTACCGAGACCCTGGCGGCCAAGCTGATGGAAGGATATGCCAAGCAGGCGACCGCTGCCATGATGGTCAGGGCCGTGGATCACGTCGCCGACCGCTACGCTTTTGCCTATACCACGGCCCACCGTCTGACTGCGGACGACCGGCAGCGGGCTGCTCTGGGAAACATCATGGTTACAGGGATGGCCGCGGGATTGACCCATCAGAACATGGCGATGGTCGTGGATCGGCTGGAAACACGGGCGCGTCAAATGAAGTCGGAGCAAGGGATGCTGCTGGCACGTGAGACCCTGTTGACCGCACGCGATATGGCCCGCCAGGGGATTGCGCCGGACCGGATCGCTCAGGTGGTCAGCCGGGCCGTGGCCCAGGGGCTCAACGCCGATGCCCTGCGCCAGGCGCGCCAGGCGATGTCCGCGCGGCGTGCGGGCTCGAATCCTGAAGCGCTGGCGCGGGGGTATGCCCAGGCTTTCGGACAGAGCGCACATTCAGGCACCGGGACAGCCCAGGGCGCCGGTCAGGTCAGTGCAGGCGGGCAGGGCTCCGGTGCCGCCGGTTCAGGAGGCGGTTCAGGCTCCGGCGGTGGTGGTGCCGGGGGCGGCTCAGGTGGTGGTGGCGGCGGCGGTCCAGGGGGGGGTGCCGGTGGCGGCCCAGGTGGTGGTGGCGCAGGCGGCGGCGGTGGTGGCGGTGCCGGGGGCACCTGATGACCATGGTCTCTTATTAAAATCGCAGCGACAGGCAGCTTAACCCGCCGTCCATAAGCATGACCTCGCTGATATCCATTTCGATAATGGGCCGGCCCAACACTTCAAGTGCCTTTCGAGTGCGGGGGAATCCTTCCGGGGTCAGCAGGGTGCCGTTGATGGCCAGCACATTGGCCGCCGGCGCCTCCTCGGAGGGGACGACGATTTTTCGATAGTCGGCGAAGACCGGCGCCCGGGCATAGGCGGCCTGGAGCAGAAGCGTGCGGTCGCCCACGCAATTGACCCTGCTTTTCAAATGAAGCGCTGTCGTTACTTTTACGGTGGACCAAGAAAAACCATGCTTTTCCACAATTCGGCCCAGTTGGCGGGCCCCTTCACCATTGGTGCGGCCGGACAGTCCGATAAAAAAATGATCCTCCACCTGCAGCACATCCCCGCCGTCCACAAGACCCGGTTCGTGGATAAAATCCAGATTGACAAACGCTTTTAGCACCGGTGCGATCCGTTGCGCCTCGCCCAGGCGTGACGGATCACCCGGACGCGTCACTACGGCGGCCCCGGGCAGCATGACGGCCGTATCCTCCACGAAGTAGGCATCCGGAAAATCCGGCTCGGGCGCCAGATCCGTTACAACCACGCCAAGGTCAGCCAGCGTCTTGACATAAGCGGCATGCTGTTCGAGGATTCGGGCGTAGTCCGGCCTCCGGTCCCAGGGGATCGAGGTGATCCCCTGGTGAAAGTTTGCGCCGGGTTTGCGGGTAATGGCCTGGGTATACTGCATAAGTGCCTCCATCCGGGAAAGGATCCGCACCCATCATCCGATGCGCCTGCTTAATTCAGCAGCGGGCAAATTGCAAAGGTAAAACCATGACCGACGAGAACCGGGAGCTGGCCCTGGCCTACGATTTTGTCGCCCATACCGGGCGCCATGTTTTTCTTACAGGCAAGGCCGGTACCGGCAAAACCACATTTTTGCACACGCTCAAGCAACGCACGCCCAAGCGCATGATCGTGGTCGCCCCCACCGGGGTGGCGGCGGTCAATGCCGGCGGGGTCACCATCCACTCTTTTTTCCAATTGCCTTTCGGTCCTCTGGCTCCCGGCAGTGAGGCCGCCAACCGGCTGGAACCGGTCCGTCCGCCGGGCCGCCAGTTTCGTTTCAGCCGCCAGAAGATCGATATCATCCGCAGCCTCGATCTTTTGGTCATCGACGAGATCAGCATGGTGCGGGCGGACCTGTTGGACGGCGTGGATGCCGTGCTGCGCCGATTTCGACCCGGTGACAGCCCCTTCGGCGGGGTCCAACTGTTAATGATCGGCGACTTGCATCAACTGGCGCCGGTGGCCAAGGAAGACGAATGGAAGCTGCTGCGCAACCATTATGAGACGGTCTTTTTCTTCGGAAGCCGCGCCTTGGCCCGAAGCGGAATGGTAAGCATCGAGCTGCAGCACATCTATCGCCAGAGCGATAAGGATTTTATCGACCTGCTGGCAAGCGTGCGCGAAAACCGCATCGACGGTCCAACCCTGGAGGCTCTCAACCAGCGCTGGGATCCGGCTTTTGCCAAGCAGGGACAGCCCGGATATATCACCCTGACAACTCACAACCAGCGGGCGGAAAAAATCAACGCCAGCCGCCTCAAGGCCCTGCCCGGTGGCGAGAAGCGTTTTCAGGCGGCGGTGCAGGGGGAGTTTCCTGCCCACGCCTTCCCCACGGTAGATGAACTAGTGCTCAAACCCGGGGCTCAGGTGATGTTTGTCAGAAACGATCCTTCCCCGGAAAAACGTTACTTCAACGGCAAGATCGGGCGGCTGGTGCGCATCGGCCGGGACAAGCTGATCGTCGAATGTCCCGAAGACAGCGCGCCTATCGAGGTCGAAACGGCCGAATGGCAGAATATCCAGTACACGCTTGATTCCGAAACCCGCGAGATCCGGGAAACCGTAACCGGCACCTTCACCCAGTACCCCCTCAAGCTGGCCTGGGCCATCACGATCCACAAGAGCCAGGGTTTGACTTTCGAGCGAGCCATCATCGATGCAGCCCAGGCTTTCGCCGATGGACAGGTCTACGTGGCGCTGAGCCGCTGCACGACCCTTGAGGGGTTGGTGCTCAGCACGCCTCTGGAACGGCGCTGTATAAAAAGCAACACCGAAGTGGCGGCTTTCAACAGGATGATGGCCCGTGATGCCCCCGACGAGGAACGGCTTCGCCGGGCCCGGCGCGATTACCAGCTGTCCCTGCTGGACGAGCTTTTCGACTTTTCCGCGCTGCGACGAGCTCTGAAGACCTGTTTGAAGATCGCCGGCGCCCACCGATCGATCCTGGTTGGCGTGGAAGCGGACGTTTTTCAGCGGATTCTCGATGCGGTCGATCTCCATGTTGCCCTGGTGGCCGAAAAATTCGGCTTCCAGCGGCACGCCATCGCCCGGACGGCCGAAATTCCACAGGACTGTGCATATCTTCAAGAGCGGGTCGGCAAGGCCGCGGTCTATTTCGCTGGCCAAATCGAGCTGCTGGTGCTCGGGCCCATGAACGGCGTGACTTTTGAAACCGACAACCGCGAAGTGGCCAAGGCCCTTGAGGCAGCCATTACGGCCGCTTGCAAAGAGGCGCAGACCAAGCGCTTCTGTCTTGAGAGTTGCCGCGAAGGGATCGTTTTTGGCGATTATCTCAAGGCCCGCTCCCGGGCCTTGCTGCAGGAAACGGCCCCCGAGTCGCAGCCGGCCGCCAAGACGCTGGAAAAGACCGCAGAGATCGAAAATTCCGAGCTTTACCGGAGGCTCAAGGACTGGCGCAACGCCAAGGCCCGGGAGGAGGATCTGCCGGCCTTCATGATCCTGCCCAACAAGGTGCTGGCGGCCGTCGCGGCTCAACTGCCGGCGACCAGCGAAGAACTGCGCACCATAAAGGGGTTGGGCGGCAAGAAGGGGAAACGTTATGCTACGGAGCTGCTTGAAATGGTAGCGGCCCATCGATCCTTGGCCGGATCTGCTTCTTCTTTGCCGCAAAAAGAAGAGTAGGGCGGTTCGAGCCGGACAGGGCCGAGCGTTATGTGAGGTATGGACTGGCACGACAACTTCGATCGGTCGCCGCGGCGATCACGCGGGTGGCAGACGCAAGGCGAGGCAAGATGAAAGACGGGATCAATGTGCAAAACATTCTGGATGCCATTCCGCAAATCATGCCCGAGGAATCTGTGGCGGTGATCGCAGCGGCAGGCAAGGTGCGCATCGAACGGATCGTTTCCCGGGGGCATACCACGGCGCCAGGGTTTTGGTACGATCAGGATTGGCCCGAATGGGTGATGGTGGTCCAGGGCCGGGGACGCCTGGTCTTCGCCGACCATTCGCATCCGGTGGATATGGGACCGGGGGACCATCTTCTTATCGATGCCCATGTGCGCCACCGGGTGGTCTTCACCGACCCCAACCAGGATACGATCTGGCTGGCGGTGCATTTCGAAGGTTAGAGTGGCATCGGCAAGATTGCTTCGACTGTCCCGTCCAAGAAAAACGGATCCATAACGTTGTTGAAAACAGTTCCAAATGGATCTCCGATCAAGTATCAAAGTGATGCAGACCCTATCTTTTCTTTTTTTAGAATAGGCGGATCTTGCGCAGTGCTGTGTTTCGTGATTACGGGAATGATTATTGCGGGTGCCATTCAGGAGCAACGGCTCTGTGAACAAGTCGAGCCTAATCCCAAGCTTTTAAATTTAAGTACCGTGGGGTTGCATTGAAAATTGATGACGTCAAGATGGGGAAAATAATCTAAATTAAATTTTCTTAAATCGATATCAAAAGGTTGGTTTTTGAAAATTTTCTCTTGAAATTATCAAAAAGCCGGTGTATTGCGGCTATATTGAAATGCCTGATATTCAATAATTCAACCACAAACTAAACAAAGGAGAATCTTATGCCTCGGAAAAAGAAGATCGATTATGCCGCCTTGATTCAAATGGCAAAAGACAATGTGCCCCAGAGTGAAATCATGACCAAGTTCGGATTCAAAACCTCGACCCAACTCAAGGTTGCATACGCCAACGCCCTTATGGAGACCGGTCAGGCGCCGGTTTTGGCCACTGGTCGCGGCGGCAAGGGAAAAGTGCTGAACACGACGATTTCGGTCGGTAAACGGGGCAGCCTTATCATCCCCAAGGACGTAGTGGAGCATTTCGGCTTTAAAGTGGAAGACGCTTTTGAGATCCGCAAATCCCAGGCAGGTCTTTCCCTGAAACAGATCTGACCCGGATTGAAAATTTTATAAGCCGCCATCCTTCTTTCCTCAAAAAAGATTGGCAATCTGTGCCGGTGTAATATCCTTACGCCGCAAGAAACGTTCGGTATGCGACCTGCTGCTTGAATCCGGGCGGATCTTGTGTTAAGTGCAGCGGCGTACATGATCTGCCGAAGAACCCGGCAGAGGCCGAAGTGCCGCCGTAAGACGGATGCTTGACAGTTTGCAGCCAAGGTGATGCGGAAGGGTTGAGCTTCGGCTTGGGTAAGAACATCAAATAAATGGGGAGACAAAGGAGGCAGGTAGTTATGAATTTTATCATGATTGAAAAACTCGGCTCGGTATCTTTACGAAACGGTGTCGTGCGGATTCAATGCATCGCTACAGGAGCCGATGGTACGGAACAGGTCACTGGCGAACTGGTGATTCCAGCTGTCCAGTATGGACAGGTCGCCGGCGGCATGCAAGCGGCGGGCAAGCAGCTTCAGGAACGCATCGAGCAGGCTCGCAAGGAGCAAGAGGAACAGACCAAGCAGTAAGCCTTTCGCGTCCGCCCATGATCCCGCAAAAAAGTTTTTTAACTCGGCCGTTTTGCGGGTTTTTGGTGATTTTTGGGGTGGCTCGATCCGGGTCAATTGCAATCAATTCGAGGCGCTGGCGGGGAAGACTCCGCCGGCGCCTCGCCTTGATCGTGGTGCTCGTAGATTGCAGCCTGCCAGACCACACGCCGCTCCCTTAATATTCAGGTTCTATGATCGCCGCATCTTGCAACCGTTTGAACACCCGTTGCAACAGCTTCGTATAGCCTCGCAGTTGAGCGATCTTGCCTCGGGCGGCAAGCCCCAGCAGGTCTTCGAGTTCCTTGTCGATAGAAGGCCGCAGAAGGGTTATGGACGTGATGGCTTCCTGGTGGCCGGTCGCCTGATAGAGCCTGAAAGATACATGATGCACGTAAAGCAGCGCCATTACATGGAGCCATGCTTCAGGCCGGGTACATTTAGCGCTCGGGTAAGTCAGACGGGCATCGGCGAAGCGATCCGGTTTCAGGGTAAAGACCAAGGGGATGGCGCTGTCGCGCTCGAGTCCGGCTATCCTGCAGAAGCGGTCCAGGATTTCGAGCGGTGCTTCGATAATCCAGAGATATTCTTCCATCGGTTGCTTTCCAAACGCAATCAGACCGTATTCGCTCATCAATCACCTGTGCCGGCGCTCCATTGCGGAGCGCTTTTTGTTCTTGACAATGGTTCCGTATGTGGTACCATGCCCTCCGTATCCTCCGATGAGCTAAGGATATTGTGTGCTTGTCCCATTTACCAGGGAGGAAATTCCATGGTGGTCCGATCTGTTGCAGCGGAAAGCAGCGGGCAGTTTCGATTGCGGGTTCCCAAAGCGTTGCATGCCGACCTTGCCCGGGAGGCAAAGGTCCAGGGCGTTTCCCTGAACAGTTATATCCTCTATCTGCTCAGCACCCGCCACAGCCAGGAGATCGCGTGGCAAGAGGCCTCGGATTTCTATGCCCGGCAGCTGCGCGATACGGTCCGTGAGGTCCACGACATAGTCCTTAATATGAGTGTCGGTGACGAACCCGACCCGAGCGGCCTGACCTGGCGCAGCACAGGTGGTACAAGCATCCTCGTGCAATAAGCACCTGAATCTCTTGTCTTGAAAAGAGGCGGCCATGATCCGCAATGTCTGGTCTGTACTTTGCAGGGACATCATCATCGATCAGGAAAGCAACGCGGTTACCTATATCCGCTGTATTGAAGAAGGCGCGGCCGCCAATCTGCCGGTTCATATCGGTCCGCTCTATATCGGGACGCTTTGGGAGAAAACCGGCGTTGACCCGGAGACGGTGACCTTTCGCGTAGTCCTCGAATCCCCGGATCAAAGGCGCCAGGCGATTCTCCAGAGCAGGCCGGTGATCCTGGACCGGCTCCGGCATCGGCTGCAGTTTCGCCTCAGCACTCTGACCCTGGCCGAATTCGGATCTTATGCGCTCCTGCTGGAGTTCAAGCAGAACGCCAAGTGGGAGACCGCGGCCCGCCTGCCGATCCTGATCCGGCCGACAGAATAGCAAACGGCGGGCATCCGCCGCTACCCCAAAAACGTTTTGCCGGGATTTTGATCATGGAGAAGGAACTTAAAAGAGCAGTCATCGTCGTTGCCATCCTCAGCGTGCTGGTGGTCATGCTGACCCTCTCCATGTCCGCCAACATGATGCTGCTCTATATGTGGGTGATTCCTGCCGAGAGCATCCCCACCATCCGTGTGGTAACTTCCGCTGCGCTGGTGGCTTTGGTCTTCATGCTGATTTTCGATCAGTTGCGTTCGGCCCTGCTGCGCCGCTTGTCGGTCTATCTGAATGAAAGTCTGGGCCAACATATCCTGCTGGGCATGTTCAAAGATCGGGCCGAGATGAAAAGAGGCGAATCCTCGGTGGCCATGGAGGATCTGTCCAAGGTGCGCGGCTTCTTGCAGTCGCCCATCGCCACCTCTTTTCTTGATGCACTGATTTCTCCCCTGGAGCTGGTCATCATCTTTATCATTAGCCCGGAGATGGGCCTCCTGGCACTTGCCGGCATGCTGGTCATCATCGGCACCAAACTGTTCGGCCGCAAATCCATCCGTACCTTGCTGCGCAACGCTAACCAGCGTTTCGGGATCGCCAACGCCTTTACCCAGGAATGCCTCCACAACGCTCAATCCGTTCAGGCCATGGGTATGCAGACTCAACTGGCTTCCCGTTGGCGTTCACTGCAAGATGATATGCTCGCCAATCAGAGCGTGGCCAGCGACAAGGCGGGGATCCACTCGGCTCTGATCAAGTCCCAAACCTGGATTTTGCAAGTGCTGCTCATGGGGGTCGGCACTTTGCTGATCATCTCCGGCCAGATCCATTCCGGATTGATGATCGTAGCCGTAATCATTGCCGGCCGGGTGATTCAACCCACTCAGGTCGTGATCGACGGCTGGGAGCAGTACCAAAACGCCCGGGACGCATTTGATCGTCTCAAAGACTTCTGGAAAAAACTGCAAGAAGAAGCCCAGGCACCTAAACTCGAGCTGCCGCGGCCCGCAGGAGAACTCAAGGCCGAGTCGCTTATTTTCGGCGCAGGCGGCAAGGTAATCCTCAGGGGGATCTCTTTCGATCTTGAACCTGGCCAGACCCTGGGGATCATCGGACCCAGCGGCGCCGGCAAGACGACCCTGGCTAAACTGATTACCGGATCGGTGCGCCCGACAAACGGCGTTATACGCCTGGATGGTGCCGACATGCACCAGTGGGATCAGGACAAATTGGGCCCTTTCATCGGGTACCTTCCCCAGGATGTCGAGCTTTTTGCCGGTACCATCGCCGAAAATATTTCGCGGTTTCAGACCGTGGAGTTGGAAAAGGTGCACCAGGCCGCCAGTCTCGCCCAGGTCGATGAAGCCATCATGGGGCTGCCCGGTGGGTACGACACCGTGCTCGATGAGCGCGGCCAGAATCTTTCCGGCGGCTTTCGCCAGCGTATCGGCCTGGCCCGGGCCATGTTCGGCGATCCCAGTCTGATTATTCTGGACGAACCGGACGCCAGTCTGGATCAAAGCGGAATGCAGGCCCTGGAGCAGGCGATACAAAAAGCCCGGGAGGCAAAGGTATCGTTGGTCCTGGTGACACACCGCCAAAAACTGCTTTTGCTGACCGATAAGTTGTTAATGCTCAAAGAAGGACAGGTGGGTCTTTACGGTTCGACTCAAGAGGTGCTGCAAAAGCTCATGTCACCGCCCTCCAAACCGATGGCCCAGGTTCCGAGTTAGACTGAGTATGCCGCGTCGATCGCCGGAGGGCACCATACATTCTTTCAAAATCCCTTCTATTTGGTCCGCGATCCTTCCCTTTCAGGGGGAGCCGAAGAACCGGATGGCGGAGATGGTCTGAATCTCATGCGTAAGTACTTGATCAAATTCCTGCCCCACATCAGCTGCGCGTTTTTTTTCAGTCTCTTTATCAATATTTTGCAGCTTTCATATCTGCTCTACATGCGGCTGCTCTATGACAAAGTGATGGTCAGCCGCAGCATGGAAAGCCTTACGTTCCTGACCATTGGGGTCATCGGGGCCTATCTGATCATGGCGATTTTTGAGGTTATCCGCTCCAAGTTGCTCGTCCGGGTCGGGGTCCAATTCGACCGGGTGGTGGGCCAGCCCTTGTTCGCCCGTATGGTGGATAAATCGGTGGCTGCTGCAGGGCCGATGCACACCCAGGGGATGAAAGATCTGAACACTATCCGTAATTTTTTCGGCGGGGCGGGTATCTTCGCCTTTTTCGACACCCCCTGGGTGCCGATCTATCTGGCCATCATGTATCTGTTTCATCCCTGGCTGGGCAGAGTGGCGACCGGGGGTGCCATCGTTCTGGTGCTGCTCGTCTTGGGCCAGGAGATCTTCACCGGCCACATGCGCGCCGCCTGGGTGCAGTCCTCCATCGCCACGGATCAGTTCCTCGCATCGACGATGCGCAATGTCCAAAGTATCAATGCCATGGGGATGCTGCCGGCCTTGAGCCGTTACTGGAAAGCCTACAATCGTGCCGATGTCTACCATGAAGGTCAACTGACGGCCCGGACCGGTTTTTTCCAGAACAGCGCCAAGGCGACCATGATGGCCACCAGCGCTGTGCAAATGGCCGTTGGGGCTTACCTGGTGATTCTTCACAACATTACTATCGGCACCATGGTGGCCGCATCCATGATCATGGGCCGTGCGCTTTCCCCGATTTTAATGCTCGGCAATGCCTGGAAGAGTCTGGTCGAATCGCGGCTGGCTTACCAGCGGCTCGCAGACCTGATGGCCGGAGAAAAAGAAAAGGGGAGGCTGTTTTTGGAGAACAAGCCTGACCGCTTCCACGTTGAAGGGCTCAGCTATACCATCAACGGCCAGCCGGTCTTGCAGGAGATCGATTTTACGCTGCACGCGGGAGAGCGTCTGGCCATCGTCGGCCCCAGCGGTGCAGGCAAGTCCACTCTGGCAAGAATGATTCTCGGACTCTGGCGGCCGGATGAAGGTCGTGTCGCTTTTGAAGATCAGGACATCCATGCCTTGGACAGAAATCTGTTGGGCCCCCGGATCGGTTACATTCCCCAGGAGGTGGAATTGTTCACCGGCACGGTGGCCGAGAACATCGCCCGCCTGGGGGAGGCGGATCCCGAAGCCCAGGTGGCGGCGGCAACTGTGGCCGGGGCACACCAGATGATCCTTTCCCTGCCCGCCGGCTACGACACCCCCATCGGGCGGGGCGGGATCATGCTCTCCGGGGGCCAGAAGCAGCGCATCGCCTTGGCCAGAGCCGTGTACGGCGATCCGTGGCTGATCGTGATGGATGAACCCGATTCCCACCTGGATCAACCCGGTCGCGAGGCCCTGAAAAATACCCTGATACAGCTCAAGGAAAAAGGGGTGTCCACGATTCTCATTACCCACAACCAGGAGATCGCCAAGGCGGCCGACCGGATTTTATTCCTCGAACAAGGCCGTATCACGCGGGAAGAACCCGGTGCTATTGCCTCTGCGCCCGTTAAAATGATCACAGAAGGATAACCCATGACCAATGATATCAAAGCCATTGAGGCCGGGCCAAATACTCCGCCGCAGATCGATCTGCCGACTTCTTCGAAAAATGTGATCCTGTTGGGACTGTTTTTTGTGGTGCTTTTTTTCGGAGGCCTGGGGACCTGGATCGCCACGGCCAAGGTGCAGGGGGCCGTCATCGCCCCGGGTGAAGTCATCGTCGAAAGCTACCGCAAACTTGTACAACATCTCGATGGCGGCATCGTCGAGAA
Organism: Desulfobacterales bacterium; assembly: GCA_963668645.2. GTDB lineage: Bacteria > Desulfobacterota > Desulfobacteria > Desulfobacterales > UBA2174 > UBA2174. The sequence continues at coordinate 562,406 of CAXXWC010000001.1, read as the reverse complement.
AATCATGGTTCGTGACGGAGACCTGGTCGAAAAGGGGCAGGTGTTAATCCGTCTGGACGGAGAGCGGATCCAGGCCACCCGGGATCTGTATCACGGCCAGATGGATGTCCTGCTGACCCGGGAGGCCCGCCTGATGGCCGAAAAGGACGGCAAACCTAGCATCCTATGGCCCGAGAAGCTGACGGTGCGCGCAGCAGTGCCGGAAGTGGCCGAGAGCATGAAGACCGAACTGGAGGTTTTCGCCGCCAGGCTGGCGACCAAAGAAAGCAAGAAAAAACTTTACCGGGCGCAGATTCAGCAGTTGCATTCCCAGATCGAGGGGCAGGCCCAGCAAAAGGATTTGATCCAGGCGACCATCGCCTCTTTGCGCGATGAGATCAAAGCCAAAAAGCCGTTGCTCGAAGGTCGCTACCTTGACCGTTCGCACATCATGGAACTCGAACGTTCCTTGAACACTCAACAGATGCGCGAAGACGAATTGAAGTCCGATATCACCCTGGCCACAGAGCGGATTGCAGAACTGGGGATGAGAATCGAAGATCTGGATACCTCCTATGTGGACGAAGCCGTTACCAAACTGGCCGAGACGCGCCAGTCGATCATGGACTTGCGCGAGCGTCTGCGGCCCGCCGAGGACGCCTGCCGCCGGCTGGAGATCACCGCCCCAGAGGCCGGGGTGGTGGTCAACCTCAACGTGCGCACCGAGGGCGGCGTGATCCAACCCGGACATCCGCTGATGGAGATCGTGCCGCAGAACAGCGGGTTGATCATTTCGGCCATGGTGGCGCCCGACAAGATAGACGAGGTCAAGATCGGCCAGCGCGCCAGCGTTTCGCTTTCAGCCTTTCCTACGCGCCATACGCCCAAGGTGGACGGAACGGTGACTTATGTATCCGCCGACAGGGTGGTTCCGCAAAGCCAGTATATCCCGCCTCACTATCTGGTCTTCGTGGATTTGGATCCCCAATCCCTTCACCATGCCATCAAGGATGTGGCCCGGCTTACCCCGGGCATGCCGGCCGAAGTTTACATCCAGACCGAGGCCAAGACGATTCTCGACTATCTACTGTCACCCATCACCGAAAGCATGAATCGAGCCCTGAGGGAGAAGTAAAATGAATCCAAAGCGTAAGGCCCTTTCCACGGCGGTGGCGATGATTTCCGCGATCTTGCTTTGGCTGCCCGGATTGGCGGCGGGTGCCGAAGAAGCCGTCGACAGGCCCCAATATTTGGAATTGAATCTGCAAAGCGCAGTCGAACTGGGCCTGAAGAACAATCCCAAAATCCAGGCCATGGAGTTTGCCGTCGAGCGGAGCCGCTCGGATACCAAATCGGTCAGGGGGCGCTTTTTGCCCCATCTTTCGGCTGGTTACAGCCAGACTCGACTTGAGAGCCTCTATACCAACGGCCCTTCGGACGATGATTACAATAATCAGATCCAGGAAAGCTGGCGTGTCAGTCTGCAGCAGACACTCTATGCGGGCAAAACAATCCTCAACAGCTACCGCCGGGCTCAGATCCAGGAAAATGGAACGCTCCTGGAAAAAGAAGGCGAGGAGAGGCGGCTGATCCGGCGCGTTCAGGAAGAATATCTGCAGTTGCTCAAAGCTCGCGAGGACCGGCGCAGCCTGGAGCAGACTGTCGAGCGGCTCAAGGTCAGCCGCGATGCCGCGGGTGCCTTCGTGGCCCAGCAGATGGCCCCTTATGTGGAAGTCTTGCAGGCCCAGGTCGATCTTGAAAATGCACTCCAGAAACTGAGCCAAGTGAAGAATAGCGAGGCCGTTCATCAGATCGGTCTCGACAACATTCTGGGCATCGATGCGGCAACGACGGTCGTCTATGTCGGGACATTGGCCGACATCGATCTGAGCCGCGATTTCGATTTGGCCGATTGCCAACAGGCCGCCTTGGAATTGCGAACCGATCTTAAGCAGATCGAGACCAATATTCAAATCACGCAGAAGGACAAGCAGATCGCAACAGGGCAAATCCTGCCGCGGGTGACCTTGCAGGTCGTGACCTCCGATTATGACCGCGACTACAAGGAACCCGGAACCAGTATGTTCACTGGTAGTTACGATCGGGATACGGAAAATGAATACTGGTCCGCGGGTCTCAGCGTGGAATGGAACTTTTTCAACGGTGGCGAGTACTACTACCGGCGCCAGAGCATGGAAAACGAGATCCAGCGCCTCAAGCGGCTCTATGAGGATACCCGTGCCAACATCCGCACGGAAGTCAACAGCGCTTTTTTGCGGCTTCAAGAGGCCCGCGGCCGGGTGGAAGCCACCGCTTACAGCCTGAATACCGCCAATGAAGGCTTCCGCATGGAAAAGACAAGGCTGGAAAGTCGGGTGGGCACCATCCAAGCCCTGCTCAACGCCCAGGATCGGCTGACGCGCGCCGAGGCCAATCGCAACATGGCGATTCACGACTATCGTCTGGCCCTGGCGGATCTATACTATGCCATGGGAACCCGCAACTACGCCTTGGATCGATGAGTTCCGCCGTGCAGCACCGCGCGGCCTGGACCCGCACGACATTTCCCTTGACCGGAGCCCCCCGATAGGGTTCAATGCTCGAACAAAAAAGGAGCGATTGTTATTAAAATATTTAAATATCAAGTAGTTGGGCTTCAAAAAAAGAGCGAAGCCGCCAGGCGGAGCTATACCGCGACGCGGCATTGCGGTGTAAGCCGGGACCAAAGGTTTCACCAAAGCCGCTTCGACACCTGAAACACGAAACGCCATCCCCAGACCCCGGAGTTTGCTTATGCAATTCATAGACCTCAAAAGTCAACAATCCCGCATCCGGTCCAGGATCGAGGCCGCCATCGCCCGCGTCCTGGACCATGGCCAGTACATCATGGGCCCGGAGATTCAAGATCTGGAAACCCGGCTGGCCGCCTATGTCGGCATCAAGCACTGCGTCAGTTGCGCCTCGGGCACCGACGCCCTGCTCATGGCGCTCATGGCGCTGGACATCGGTCCGGGTGACGAGGTGATCACCGTCCCCTACACCTGGATCTCGACGGCCGAGGTGATCGCCCTGCTCAGGGCCAAACCTGTCTTTGTCGATATCCAGCCCGACACTTTCAACATGGATCCGGACAAGCTGGAAGCGGCCATCACGCCGGCTACCCGGGCCATCATGCCGGTGGGGATCTACGGCCAGTGTGCGGACATGACGCGCATCAACGCCATTGCCGCCAGGCACGAGATCCCGGTCATCGAGGACGCAGCCCAGTGCTTCGGCGCAATCCATCAGGGCAAAAAGGCCTGCGGCATGTCGCTGATCGGCTGCACCTCCTTTTTCCCGTCCAAACCCCTGGGCTGTTACGGCGACGGCGGGGCCGTCTTTACCGGCGATGACGGTATGGCCGAAAAGCTGTGCCAGATTCGCAACCACGGGCAAAAAGTCAAGCACCAGCATCCGCTGGTGGGGATCAATGGCCGCCTGGACACCCTTCAGGCCGCCGTCTTACTGGAAAAACTCACCCTCTTTGAAGAAGAGTGCACGTTGCGCACCGAAGTGGGCCGCCGCTACGATGCCCTGTTGGCGAGCATCCCTGGCATCCGCCCGCCGGTCGTCGTCGACGGCAACACGTCCGTTTACGCCCAGTACACCATCCTGGCGGCTGACCGCGACATCTTAAGCCAAAAACTCAAGGCCGCCGACATCCCCTCGGTGGCGTACTACACCAACCCCTTGCACCTCCAGGGGGCCTTTGCCGATCTCGGGTACAAGGCCGGAGACTTTCCGGTCTCCGAACAAATCGCCGCCTGGTGCCTGAGCCTGCCCATGTCGCCCTACGTGACCCCGGCGCAACAGGAAGCCGTCGTCGCCGCCATGCGCTGATTCGATGACGGTCTTGAACCCTGCGGCAAAAAGGCCGCCGTCCATATCCGGCACGATTTCTGTCTTCGGGTTGCCAGGATTGATCTGGACGGCGGAGGGATTTCGCGGATGAAGCAAACCCTCCAGCTCGGCGCCCTTTCGGCGACCAATATCTGCATCACCATGCTGTTTTTATGGTATGTGGTGACACGGATAGGGCCGGGTATGGAAACCGATGCACTGTTTGCCGGCATGACAGTGCCCCAGCTTGTGCTCGCAGTCATCAACGAATCGCTAATAAACGTGCTGGTTCCGATTCTGGCAGGAGAAAAGGAAAGCCAACTTATCAATGATGCGTGGGGATTGCTTCTTCTGGTAGCTGGATTTTTTGGGGCTCTGTTCATTTTGCTATATATCGGTGCGCCGTGGTGGGTGCCGCTTACCGTTCCGGGTTTTGACGATGCTGGCGTGTCTTTGACGGTGGATCTCACACGGATTCAGTGTATGGGCATGGTGTTAGTTGGCATCAACGGAGTGCAATGGGCCGCATACCGGGCTCGCCAGAGATTTCTGTGGGCAGAATTGGCACCGGTTCTGGCCGGTGTCGTAGCCTTGGTTTTGTTGATATGGTCTCTACCTCGCTTCGGGGTGATGGCGGCCGCGTGGGTTGCAGTCGTGCGAATCGGGATAGAAACTTTGCTGCTAGCTCCGGGCATGCTCAAGCGCCCGTTTCACCCCAACATTAAAAGCGAAGTCAGCCGATACGCTTGGCAACGCATAAAACCGCTGTTATTGGGGACGGTGTATTATAAGACAGACCCTTTGGTGGATCGTTTTTTGCTGTCTATGGTCGGCAGAGGTAGTTTGTCGTTGTATTACTTGGCGTACCAGATATACGTGGCAGGTTGCCAAGTACTCAACAAGGCCATCACGGTGCCTTTGGTGCCTTCACTGAGCATGCTCTGTAAACAAAGGAACAGAGGGAATTTCCGACGCACCTATCGCCAAAGTTTGTTGAAGATGGGGGCGATCAGTTTTGGGAGTCTTTTTATCTTTGCACTTTTCGGCCGAATCTTGCTCAATCTATTGGTCGGTCATTGGAACATAAACGCCGGAGACGTGACGCAACTTTGGTGGATCATGATTTGGCTTGGGGGCTTGTTTGCCGGTGGTGCAATGGGGCAAATCTCCAGTTCATCGTTTTATGCTGCCGGCAACACAGTCACCCCTACGCGAATCTACATGACCGCCTATACGGTTTATATTCCAGCAAAGGTGGTCGCTTTTTATTTTTGGGGTGTGGCAGGATTGGCGGTAGCAACAAGCACATACTATATGGCAATTTTCGCGGTGCAGATTTTCGTGCTCGAAAAAGAGTGGGTTTTTTAAATTTCCTTCATACAAGGAATGATCGTATCCGTATGAATGATGGTAGGTCATTTCAGTTATCCGGTCAGGAGGAGTACTTCAACTATTTGCGGCGTAGGCGATTTTCCGGACAACTCTACCGTAAGTACTGGCTTTACCCACGACTCACAAGACACTTGCCTGGGAGAGTACTGGATGTGGGATGTGGGATCGGCGACTTTCTGTCTTTTCGAACCGGAACGGTCGGTGTGGATATCAATCCTCATACGGTGGCCTGGTGCCGATATAATGGTTTGAACGCACGAATTATGGAACCGAATCGATTGCCTTTTGATAATGCGAGTTTTGAGAGTGTGATGCTGGACAACGTCTTGGAACATTTATCCGATTCAGATCCCCTGCTCAATGAGATTCATCGTGTTATCGTGCATGGAGGAAGATTTCTTGTGGGCGTGCCTGGGAAAAAGGGGTTCGCATGTGATCCGGATCACAAGGTTTTCTATGACGAGGCTGAATTGGTTGCTGTCGCTGCCAAGGCATCGTTCAAGAAGATAGATTCCTTCCATATGCCGGTGAGAAGCAGATGGTTGGCTGAGAGGTTGTCACAGTATTGCTTGTACGGTCTTTTTTTACGTCCTTGAGAGACTCCGGCACTAATCAAAACGGGCCCACAATTGCCAACGCTGACAGGGCTTGCGATGGCAGTATTGTTGATCCGGATTTTGGGGACGGCGCCGGAATCGGCGGCCACACCACTTGTGGCGGCAGCTCACTGGGACCTTCCTATTAAGGGCTTCAATCAGGACGTTCCAGTATAGCGGCTATAGGTAAATTCGACCGGCTCTGACCTCGGATGGAGACGGCTTACGATTTGAAGGTTTATTCACGCGACTGCTGGTGGGGTATTTTTGACAAGCTCGTAAAAAGTCCGAAAAATGCCATTTCCCCTACGGAACAACTGAAGCTGTGGGATAGTGTCGAGGTGGTGGGTTGGAAGTATGCCGCTCACGGAGCTGATCGACCGGTTGAATAGGCAGCAGCGGGGATGGGCGAATTACTTTTCGTTCGGCAATCCGCGCAAGGCCATGCGGAAGATCAACTGGTATGTTCTGGTTCGTCTGATTGGTCATTTGCGGCGACGCAGTCAGCGGCCCTTTTGCCCTCCGAAAGGGCGAAGCCATTACCGGCACCTGAAGCAACTGGGGCTGATTTATCTGTAATTGCTTCATGAACTGACGTCCTGCGTGTGCTTTGTGGTGAAGTCCAAGGGTAAGCCGGATGCGGGAAATCCGCACGTCCGGTTTGACGAGGGGGAAGGGGCGACTCCTTCCCTACTCTACAACGCATCATTTTTGATTGGCAAAGGTGGGTCCGTTCTCGTTAGCACCGAAAGAAGAAAATATGGGGACAGTCACTGTATCAGTTGTTAGCCATGGTCATGGATTTTTGTTGCCGAATTTAATTAAAGAGCTTTATGAACTTCAAGAGGTTGAGAAGATTGTAATAACCCAAAATATTCCAGAGCCAGACTATGGTATTGATCGACTTGATCGTCTTGTGATTCTGAAAAACAAGCATGTCAAAGGATTCGGAGCGAATCATAATAATGCTTTTTTCCTGTATGCCAAAACGCCTTATTTTGCAGTAATTAACCCAGACATACGATTTTGTGGCAATGTGTTCCCGGAGCTAATAAGGTGCCATGAAGAGACAGGGGCTGGGTTGACAGCACCCTCCGTGGTAAATTCACAAGGCTTGCTAGAGGATAGCGTTCGAAGTTTTCCTACATTTCGAGGTCTCCTCCTGAAGATTTTAAAACATGATGATGGGCGACTAACCCATAATGCCGGTGCTAAGTGCATAGCTGTCCCATGGGTCGCGGGTATGTTCATGCTATTGAAAAGTGATGGCTTTGCCAATCTGAACGGTTTTGATGAAGATTACTTTTTATATTATGAGGATGTTGACTTATGCGCGCGTATGTGGAAGTCTGGCCAAACGATTCTGCTATGCCCATCTGTCAAGATCGTGCATGACGCCCGCAGAGCTAGTCATAGAAATCCACGTCATATGCTTTGGCATGCAACAAGTATGTTTCGCTATTTCATTAGATACTGGAGACGGTTGCCGAAAGAGATAGGATGAAGATACGGGTCTCCGGTACAAACGGTTTCATAGGATCGCCCCTCGCTAGCAGGAACGTTTACACCGCATCCACGGATGCCGATCGTATTCTGCCGGGATTAAAAGCATCGACCAAAATGGTGGATTTGCCCTACCGGATGTCAGGATGTCAGAGATTGCCTCAACAACGCCGCCTGGGGTAAAATCCAACCAAATTTTGTGGCCATAGGGATATCGGTTCGGGTACCATTTTAGCCTGGGACGACAGCACTGTTCTCGACAATGCCATCCAAATCGTGCCGATCCGGAAATTGATTTCATGATGAGCGTTTTGAGTGCGAGGCGGTCCCGGCAAGGGGTTTCTGTGGTGGAATCCATCCGCTACGAGAAGGCGCGAGATTTGGCGTGACATCGGTATGGATCATGATGGTCTCAGGTCTCGGGTGTGGCTTGTTCGGCGCCTGGGCCGTGGCCCGTTGGGGGCATGCCATGGGGCTCATCGACTCGCCCACGGCGCGCAGTTCCCATCAAAGGGCCACCCCCAAGGGGGGCGGGATCGGCATTGCGGCCGGGGTGGGGGGGTGCGCCATCCTGTCTGGGGCGCCGTTTTTGTTTTGGGCCCCGACCCTGGGCATTTCGCTGCTGGGATTGGCAGCCGACCGTTTCGATGTGCGGCCCGGTCTGCGTCTCCTGACGGGGTTCATCTTGGCCGGCATTCTCCTGCTGTCCCCGGGGCTTCCCTGTTCAGGCGCCGGATGTTTGATTTGGGCGGTGTCGGCGGCGGTCTTTATGGTAGGTACGGCCAATTTCTTCAACTTCATGGACGGCATCAACGGGATCGCGGGTTTGACTGGGGCGGTGGGCTTCGGGATGCTGGCATGGAGCATCGGATCAAGTGGCGGGGATCTACACCTTGTCCACCTGGCCCTCGGCAGCGCAGCGGCCTGCCTTGGGTTTCTGCCGTTCAATCTGCCGGCCGCCCGTGTCTTTATGGGTGATACGGGCAGCCTGCTGCTCGGCTTTCTTTTCGCAGCCTTGGCTCTATTCGGCGCCCGCAGCATCCTTCAATTTATCGTCCATGCCGCTTTTCTGCTCCCCTTTTACCTCGACGAACTGACCACCATGGTTCTGCGCCTGCGAGACGGCGAGTCCCTGACTCGACCCCATCGGCGCCATCTTTATCAGCTGCTGGCCAATGAAATGGGCATCGCCCACTGGCGGATATCGCTGGGTTACGCCTTGGGCCAACTGATCGTCGGCCTTTGCCTGCTGGTTGCGTTGAAATTCCGGCCGGCGGCACTACCGGTCCTTGTGGCCGTTCCATCCATCGGCTTTCTGTGGCTGACGGTGCGGGTTCGCCGCCATGTCCATCAGACGCCCCAGAGACGCGAAAGATAGACGGATAGATTGAATCCCAAACTAATTTTCATCGTCGGCGCCGATCTGCTCCTGATGGTCCTGTCTCTTTACGGGGCCTACCTGGTGCGCTTCGATTTTGCCGTGCCGCCCGAATTCATGGCCCTTTTCTGGCGCAGCCTGCCCTGGGCCCTGGCCATCAAGCTCGCGGTCTTTTATTTTTTCGATCTTTATCGCGGCATGTGGCGTTACATCGGGTTGACCGATCTGGTCAACGTGATCAAGGCGGCTGCGGTCAGTTCGCTGCTCTTTGTCGCTGCCATCGCCTTTCTGGAGCGTCTGGCGGGCCATTCGCGTTCGGTTTTTCTCATCGATGGCTGCTTTACGGTTCTTTTGGTCGGAGGTCTGCGCCTGGCGATCCGGCTTTGTTTCGAGTTTGGTGCCGAGTTCGACTTCCGCAGCGCCTGGCGGAGGCTGGTCCCGGCGATTTGGCGCCGCGGGCGCGGCGAGCAGCGCCGGTTGTTGATCGTGGGGGCCGGCGATTGCGGCGAGAAGATCTTTCGTGAAGTCCATGACAATCCTCAGCTGCCCTATGCGGTGGTCGGCTTTCTGGACGATCGGGCGGACAAGATCGGCAAGAAGATCCACGGCGTTCCGGTCCTCGGCAAGGTGACCGAGATCCGGCAGATTGCCCTGGGCGCCAGGGCCGACGAAATTTTGATCGCCATCCCTTCGGCCAGCGCCGGCCAGATGCGCCGCATTGTGGAAAACTGCAAGGCAACCGGTCTCAAGTTCCGCACCGTGCCGGGGATGGGTGAACTGATCGATGGCCGGGTGAGTTTTGCCGCGGTGCGCGAAGTTTCCTACCGTGACCTGTTGGGACGTGAGGTGGTGCACCTGGATGCCGAGCGCATCGGTGCTTATCTGGCGGGTAAATGCGTGCTGGTGACCGGTGCGGGCGGTTCGATCGGCTCGGAGCTGTGCCGTCAGATCTGCCGTTTCGGACCGCGGCGGCTGGTGCTTTACGAACGGGCCGAAAGCCCGCTGTATGAAATCGAACTGGAGCTGCGGGAAAATTTCAATACCGTCGAGGTCGTTCCGGTGCTGGCCGATATACAGGACCGGGCTGAAGTTTCACGGGCCCTCGGTTGCCACCGCCCTGAAGTGGTCTTTCATGCGGCGGCCTACAAGCACGTGCCGATGCTCGAATTGCAGCCCTGGAAGGCGATATTGAACAACGTGCTCGGCACCCGTACCCTGGTGGAGGCCGCCGTGGCCTTGCGGATCGAGCGTTTCGTTTTTGTCTCCACGGACAAGGCCGTGCGCTCGACCAATGTCATGGGGGCCTCCAAGCGTCTGGCCGAAATGATCGTCCAGAGCAGTGTCAGTGGCGAGGAACGGTCCACCCGTTTCATGACGGTGCGCTTCGGCAACGTGGTCAACTCGGTGGGCAGCGTGGTGCCGCGCTTTCGGCGCCAGATCGAACATGGCGGCCCGGTAACCGTAACCCATCCGCAGGTGACGCGCTACTTTATGACCATTCCCGAGGCCTGCCAGCTTATCTTACAGGCCGGCGCCCTGGCCAACGGCCAAGGTGCCCAGATCTACCTGCTCGACATGGGAACACCGGTACGCATCGACGACATGGCCCGGGACCTGATCCGGCTCTACGGCTTCGAGCCGGACATCGATATCCGCATCGAATACACCGGGCTGCGGCCGGGGGAGAAGCTTTTCGAGGAACTGATCACCGAAGGCGAGGGGATCTTGCCCACCGGCCACGAGAAGATCCTGGTGCTCAAGCCCCGAGCATTCGACCCGCAGCTTCTGGACCAGGCCGTTGCCGATCTGACTCGCCTGGCCGAGGCCCAGGACGCCGGTGCGATCAAGGTCCGGTTGCACCAGATCGTGGACGATTATCAGCCCTGGCAAGAGCCGCCCGACCGGTTTGCTTGACCCTGTCCCGGTGCCGGTGTTAATAGAGTGACGCGGCGTCTTTTACCTTCCAACCCCTCTGCGGGCCTTTTGATGAATCACCGCGACGGCGAAAACCTGGAGGCCTACCTCAAAGCCCTGATGGACATCAGCTGTGCGGTGACCAGCGATCTGTATATCGAGGATATTCTCAAGCTGATCGTGATGGTTACGGCCCGGGTCACCGGGGTTGAAATCTGCTCCCTGTGGCTACTCGAAGAGCATCCGAGCCCGTGCAAGCTGCGCCTGAAAGCATCCCAGTCCATCGATCCGGCTTATTTCCAGGACCGCACCCTCAACTTCAACGAGGGGGTGGTGGGGTATGTTGCCAGCCAAGGTGAACCGCTGGTGGTCGAAGATGTGCTCGACGAGCCGCGCTTTAAGGAAAAGGAGATGGCGCGCCGCCTCGGACTGGTATCGATGCTGGGAGTACCGCTTCAGGTTCAGGACGGCAAGATCATCGGTGTTCTGAACTGCTTTACGGCCCAGCCCCATACATTCTCCGAAGCCGAGATCCATCTGATCCGCACCGTGGCAAACCAGGCGGCCGCGGCGATCCTTCACACCGAATTGAAGCTCAAGGCCCAGTTGGTCAAAGAAGAACTCGAAACCCGCAAGCGGGTCGAAAGAGCCAAGGAGATCCTGATGCGCCGGCGCTCCATGAGCGGAGAGGATGCCTTCCGCTGGATCCAGAAGCGCAGCATGGACAGCCGCAAATCGATGCGCGAAGTGGCCGAGGCGATTTTGCTCAGCGAAGATCTCGGCTATTATTCGAGTATTCCCCACAGCCTGGAAAAATAGTCCTCAGCCCAGTTTCCACTTTACACACCCGGCGTTTGCACCCTTTTCGGCGCCTGAAGGCCCTGGACCGCGACCCCACTCGCACCCAAGGTCCGAAGGCGCCGTTTTTTTGCGGTGTTCCATCAAAAGGTTGACATGTAAAATTAGTTTAGCTAATAATTCAATGAAAAATTTAGCGCGATTGACACAATGGTGTGGCTGTCGCCCGCATTCGTGACAAAGGCGTCCGATCCCCAACGTAAGTGGAAAGGCGCCTTTTTTGCAGGCACGGTGTCGCCGCAGGTGATCGATCGGTTCAGCAGGACGCCGTGCCCGCATACTTTACGGCAAGTTTGCGAACCGACGCGCGGTGCGCTCGAAATCCTACGAGCGGCGGCGTGTCCCAAATCATCACCCCTCGACACAAGGATGGGACATCGAGATGAATCTGCACCGACCGAATGCCAACGACGCGCTGGAAACCAAGAACCGATCACGGGATGTCGCACCCCAGTCCGGCCTTTGCAGCCGCTGCATCGACGGCTGCAAGGGCAACTGCGACATGTTCCGGGCCACTTTCCGAGGCCGCGAACTGCTCTACCCCCAGCCCTTCGGGAGCATCACCGCCGGGGCCGACAAGGACTACCCGGTTGACTACTCCCATCTGAACATCATGGGATATGCCATGGGGGCCAAGGGGATCGAAGCCGACCCGGACCAGGCCACTTTCCCCAACGTGGACACCGAGACGCGCTTCGGGGTTACCGATAAGGTCAAGATGCGGGTTCCGATCTTCACCGGTGCCCTGGGCAGCACGGAGATCGCACGCAAAAACTGGCAGCATTTCGCCGTCGGAGCCGCCATCAGCGGGATCTCCCTCGTTTGTGGGGAGAACGTTTGCGGCATCGACCCTGGGCTGGAGTTCAACGCCCATGGCAAGGTGGCCAAGTCGCCCGAGATGGATCGCCGGGTGGCCGAATACCGGCGTTACCATGAAGGCTACGGCGACATCCTGGTGCAAATGAACGTCGAGGACACCCGCAACGGGGTGGCCGAGTACGTGATCGAAAAACTCGGGGTTGAAACCATCGAACTCAAATGGGGGCAGGGAGCCAAGTGCATCGGCGGCGAGATCAAGGTCAACTCCATCGAGCGGGCCATCGAGCTGAAAAAGCGCGGCTACATCGTCACCCCGGACCCGGAGAACCCCGCCTTTCAGGCGGCGTTCAAGGCCGGTCCCCTCAAGCAGTTCGAGCGCCATTCGCGGCTGGGCTTTATCGACCAGGAAGGATTCATGGCCGAAGTCGAGCGGCTGCGCAAGCTGGGCGCCAAACGGATCACGCTCAAGACCGGGGCCTACCCGATGCGCGAGCTGGCCATGGCCATCCGCTGGTCGAGCGACGCCAAGATCGACCTGTTGACCATCGACGGGGCACCGGGCGGCACCGGGATGAGTCCCTGGCGCATGATGACCGAATGGGGCATCCCGTCGATCTACCTGCATTCGATGGCTTACGAACTTTGCGAGCGGCTGGCCCGGCGGGGCCTTCCGGTGCCGGACATTGCCTTTGCCGGCGGATTCTCTTCCGAAGACCATGTCTTCAAGGCCCTGGCCCTGGGCGCGCCTTACTGCAAAGCGGTCTGCATGGGGCGGGCCCTGATGATTCCGGGCATGGTGGGCAAGAACACCGAGCGCTGGCTGCGCGGTGAAGACGGCGGCCTGCCGCCAACCGTGTCGCGCTTCGGGTCGACCAAGGAAGAAATCTTCATGAGCTTTGAAGTGCTGCGGCAAAAATACGGCGAGGAGGTCAATCGGCTGCCTCTTGGAGCCATCGGCCTTTTTAGCGCAGTGGACAAGATCAAGGTCGGTCTGCAACAGATCATGGCCGGTTCACGCAACTGGGCGGTGCCTTACATTTCACGGCGCGATATCTTTTCGCTGACCGAAGAGTGTGCTCGGATTACCGGCATTCCCTACGTGATGGAAGCCTACCGCGAAGAGGCACTGGCGGTCATCGACGCCTGAGCGTGCGGAGTTTTCCGGGACCGCCGCATCATACAGGCCGGTATGGAATGCTATAAATTCGGAGTTGCCTGGGCTGATGGTGGCGGCGGTTCATCCGCACGGGATTGTCATGGCAAAAAAACTTCCGCGATCCCTGAGGTGTTTCCCGCCCCTTTTAAAATTCTTTATGTTAGGTCGATTTTTTCGGGGAAACATTTTTGTCAAAAGATTACCTCCCTAGGAATCTATTATGCTACAGTAGCCGGAACGGTGAGGGCGGTAAGAAAGGCCGGCCCGCCAAAAAGGCAGTGTTGCTCAACGTGAGGAAGGGTTGAATTCCAACATCAAAATTTCATTTCAGACAGGAGGTTTTCGATGACCGACATTCTCAAACTGGTCGAAACCAGGGATCCTGGCGAAAAGGAGTTTCACCAGGCGGTCAAGGAGGTGATCGGTTCGGTCAAACCGGTTCTGGATCGTAACCCAGAATACCGTAAAATGAAGGTGCTGGAACGCATCACCGAGCCCGAGCGGGTGATTCTGTTTCGCGTCCCGTGGATGGACGACCAGGGTGAAGTCCAGGTCAACCGAGGATTGCGCATCGAAATGAACAGCGCCATCGGCCCTTACAAGGGCGGGCTGCGCTTTCACCCCTCGGTGAACCTGAGCATCTTGAAGTTCCTGGCCTTCGAGCAGGTTTTCAAGAACGCCCTGACCACCCTGTCCATGGGCGGCGGCAAAGGGGGATCGGATTTCGACCCCAAGGGCAAGTCGGACAACGAGGTGATGCGCTTCTGCCAGGCTTTCATGGCCGAACTGTCCCGCCACATCGGACCGAATACCGACGTGCCGGCGGGCGATATCGGGGTCGGGGCCCGGGAGATTGGCTATCTTTTCGGTATGTACAAGAAACTGCGCAACGAATTTACCGGAGTGCTCACGGGCAAGAGTCTCAACTGGGGCGGCAGTCTGATCCGCCCCGAGGCGACGGGCTATGGTTGTGTCTATTTCGCCGCCGAGATGCTCAATACCCGCAACATGAGCCTCGATGGCAAGATCTGCCTGGTCTCCGGTTCGGGCAACGTGGCCCAGTACACCGCAGAAAAGATTATTCAACTGGGCGGCAAGGTGGTGACCTTCTCCGACTCGTCGGGATACATCTATGATGCCGAGGGGATCGACGCCGATAAGCTCGATTTTGTCAAGCGGTTGAAGAACATCCGCCGCGGCCGGATCGCCGAGTACGTGGACAAGTACTCCCAGGCGGTTTACACCGAGTCCGATTCGACCCTGGGCTACAATCCGCTTTGGAATCACAAGGCGGACTGCGCCTTTCCCAGCGCCACCCAGAACGAGATCAACGCCCAGGATGCCCAGCATCTGCTGGACAACGGGGTTTTTCTGGTGGCCGAAGGGGCCAACATGCCCAGTACGCCGGAAGCCATCGATGTTTTCTTGGACAAGAAGATCCTTTACGCTCCGGGAAAGGCTTCCAATGCGGGCGGGGTGGCCGTTTCGGGTCTTGAGATGGCCCAAAACAGCATGCGCATCAACTGGCCACGTGAAGAGGTGGACGGCCGGCTGCAGATCATCATGCGCAGCATTCACCAGACCTGCCTGGATGCCGCTGCCGAGTACGGGGTGCCGGGCAATTACATGGTCGGGGCCAACATCGCCGGATTCGTCAAGGTGGTCAACGCCATGCTCGACCAGGGGTTGGTGTGATGGTTTGATCGGTTCTGGCATTGCCGGCCGGTTGATGTGACCGGACTGGCAGAGAAAACAGGATACAGCTACGATGCACATCGAGACGGCCCGGGGATCTTCCCGGGCCGTCCTTGTTTTAAGCGGAAAGGGTTGGTGCGTCCAGAGGTCGCCGCGGCCTATCCGATGGTTACCCAGATCATGCGGGCCGTTTCAGGGCCTGGATTCTCCCAGCCGAGAGGCGTTTCGCGCTTCAGATAGATCAGGTCGCCGGGATGCACGGTTTGGACACCGCCGTCAAGGCGCATGATCAGTTCACCGCTTTCCAGGTAGCCGGCCTCCTCGCCTTTGTGGATCAGAAAGTGCTCTCCGACCCTTGCCCCGGCTGAGATTTCCACCGAAAATAGCTCTGCCGCCGTCTCGAAGCCCGCTGGCAGCAGGCGGCGGATCATGGCAGCCCCGCGCCAGGCCGGCGCCAAGCTTAACACCTTGGCCTGACTGGCGGCAAAGATGGTGGGAGCGCGCTGGTCACCGGTCTTTCCGAAGAGCGCGCCCATCTCCACGCCGAGCATTTCACTGATTTTATAGAGCGCCGGAAGGGATGGATAGATCTGACTGTGCTCCACCTGGCTGATGGTCGAGGGGGTCACCCCGACGCCCCTGGCCAGTTCGGTCTGTGAAAGTCCCCGGCGGGTGCGCAGAACGCGGATGCGGCTGCCCAGGTCGATGGCGCCGGGGGTGTGGCTGTCGGCGTCGATGGTTACTTCCAGGCCGCGGGACCGATAGGGCAGGGGAGTGTTGAGCCGCTGGGTATCGTGCATGGCCGCCTTGAGCAGGGTCAAAGCGGTCTTGCCGCGCCGCACCGAAAGTTCCACCGCCACCTGGGTGATCTGGTTCAGGTGAGAGCGCAGGCGCTGGCTGTGGGCGCCCCTTTCAATGATCCAGTAGGCGATGGTATTCAATTCATAAAGCCGGGGGCAGGCCCGCGAGTAGAATTGCAAGAGCGTCTCTTCGCCGCCCCACAAGGCCTGCATTCCGGTGAGGCTGTCGAAAACCAGCCCCACATGACCGGCCAGTTCCCGTTGGAGCCGGTACAAAGCGGCGGTAAAGGCATCGATGTCCCGCGGCGTCTCGATCTTCAAAACCCGACCGGCGGGGCGGGAGCCCTTTTCCTTGTAAAATTTTAGGAAGATATCGGCCCCATCGCCCTTGCCGTGGGTAAAGGCGTCCAGGATGGTCAGATGGGGGCTGTCGGCCAGCGGGCCGAGCAGTTCGATCAGGTGCGTGACAGAGTGATCGAAGTCGACGTAAACGATGGGTCTTTTCTGTTCGAGTCCGAACCGGATAAAATTCAGGCAGAAAACCGGAGCCAGGCTGCCGGCGTCGTCATACCAGATGACGTTGTCTCCAAGGAAGATGCCGCCGCCCAGAAGGCGGTCCAGGTCGGCAATCCCAGAGGTAAGGGTGATCTTGGTTTGGCTCACGGCAAACTCCTGAATCAGTGGTCAGCGGTTGGATAGCACGGAGAACGGGATCCAGATATCGGTACTCGTCTTTTGGCCTCGGGTCTGTCTTTGATTCCCCTTTCATTTCAGGGCCTGTTCCATCCGGTTCAAGGCTTCTTCGAGGATCCGGCGCGGGCAGCCGAAATTGAGCCGTACGAAGCCCGGAGCCCCGAATTCGGCGCCATCCGACAGGCCCACGCCGGCGCGTTCGAAAAAGGCCGCTGGCGCCGTCAGTCCCCGCCTACGGGTGTCGATCCAGGCAAGGTAGGTGGCTTCCACCGGGGTGGTCTCAAGTCCGGGCATGGATGAGATGCGCGCGGCGACCAGGTCGCGGTTGGCCCTCAGGTACGCGATAGCCGCCCGGCGCCAGGCTTCTCCCTGGGTCAGGGCTGCCAGTGCCCCGGTATAGCCGAAGAGGTTCACGTCGGGGACGATTCCGGCCATGGTCTGGCGAAAGCGGCGTCGCAGGCCCTCATCACCGATCACGGCAAAGGCGCATCCCAACCCGGGAATATTGTACGTCTTGCTCGGCGCCATCAGGGTGATGGTCCGTGCGGCGGTATCCGCATCGAGGCTCGCAAAGGGGATATGGCGCCGATCCGCTTCGAGGATCAGATCGCAGTGGATTTCGTCCGAGCAGACAATCAGATCATGGCGCCGGGCAATTTCGGCCAGGGCCGAGAGTTCTTCGCTCGTAAAGGCCCGGCCCACCGGGTTGTGGGGGCTGCACAAAAGCAGCAAGCGGGTCCGGGGACCGATGGCCGCTTCGATCCGTTCAAGATCGAGGTGCCAGCGATTTTCGCCGCGCACCAGGGCAACGGTCTGAAGGGTCCGGCCGAAATGGCCGGGAGCGGTCAGAAAAGGCGGGTAGACCGGCACGCAGGTCAGCACGGCATCTCCGGGTCTTCCTGCGGTCCGGCAGGCCAGGTTGATGCCGGTGACCAGACCGGGAAGCCAGACGATCCAAGCCGCATCGATGGTCCATGCGTAATGGGTTGCCAGATGGCGGCAAACCGCCTCGGCCAATTCTTCGGGATCCACGGTGTAGCCGTAGACCGGATGGCGGCATCGTTCGGCCAGCGCTGAGGTAACGGCCGGGGGAGCGGCAAAGTCCATGTCGGCCACCCACATGGGTAGAATCCGCGGATCGGCGTAGCGGCTCCATTTGAGGCTGGCGCTGCCGGTCCGATCGATGGGGGTGTCGAAGTCGAAATCAACCATTATTCAAACATTCTCCGTTATCTGTGACGACTGCATGCGGATCAGCTCCGATACCGAAGCGCCCGGCGATGAAAGTATCCAGGGATTCGAGCAAGCGGCGATCCTCTGGCGACCGGTCAGGTTCTGCCAGCAGGGTTTGGATTTGGCTGCGGGCCGAGGACGGCGTGCGCCTCGGGCAGCCGCGGTGATCCACCGGGACCAGATCGTCGCTGGTCGGATCGATGCGGCGGGAAAAATCCTGCCAAGCCCGGGAGACTTCCGGCGGATGGGGGCCGGGGAAATTTCGGAAGACGATGCGCAACCCCAAACTGCGGGCGTAAGGGGTGCTGAAGGTGGGTGCCAGGGCCAGCCCTTCGACAGGGCCTGCCTGATGGAATCGGTCGAAACGGCGCCGGTCTTCATCGCTCCAGAAGCCCTCGCGGTACAAGGCGGCATCTGCATCCACATTGGGGACGTCGGGATATTGCCAGGCGCGATGATAAGCGATCAGGGCTTCGAGCAGATCCGAATCGCGGTTCAGACGGTCCAGATTGCCGTTGACCAGCTCGCGCCGCGACGGGTCGAGCCGGTTCCAGTAGCGCGGCAGCGGCGGCAGGACCAGGGGTGGTTCGCCGTATTTTTTGCGCACGATGCGGGTGGTCTGCGCCACGTCGGCCGCAGTGGCCCGGGCCAGGTCCGGATGGTCCAGGCGCAGCCAGAGACGCTGGTTGGCATAGGCTTGCGAGGGGCCGATGCCCAAGGCTGGGGCCATGTGATCGGCCGAGGCGCCGAATTCACTGGATACCAACAGGGCCAGGCGGCAGTCGGTTCGGCCGGCGGTGATGACGGGCGGTATCCGGTGGATCTGATCCCGATCGGCGGTTTTGTCGAAACGCCGGCTCAGGTAGGCCCAAGTCTCGGCTTCGGCCCGCAGCCGCCGGGCCAACGCGAGCAGGGCTTCCACATCGGCCATGGCCGTATGGGCCCGCCCGGTGCTCAAGTGGTTGACCGCATTGAGATCCTCCAGGCGCAGGGAGGCCCGGCCGTCGCGGACAGGCCACTGGAGTCCGGAGGGCTTGAACAGTCGATACACCGCGGTAAATGCCAGCAGGTCGATACGCCCGCAGCCGTTTTTGAACTGGTGGGTATAGGGCGCCAGCAGGTTGCGGTAGAAAGCAAAGCGCAGGCATTCGTCGTCGAAACCGAGGGAGTTGTACCCGATACTCAGGGTGCCGGGGCGGTTGAAAATGGCATGGATCTGGCCCACAGCGTCGTATTCGCTGCGTCCCCGGGCCATTGTCTTGGGCCCCAAGCGGTGGGTCAGCACCGCCAGGGGCGAAGGGACGATGTCCGGCCGCAGACGAATGGCCAGATCGTAGCGTTCCAACTCCGCGAGCTGCAGATCGGTTCGGATGGCGGCAAACTGTAGCGGCTGGTCGAAGGCCCGGTTAAGTCCGGTGGTTTCCAGGTCGTAAAAGAGGTAAGTCTGCATGACGATCCGCCGGCCGTCTCAGGCAGAGCCGATCAGAACGATCACAAGGGTTCCATTGGCCTCCGAAGTACCGTTCTGGCTGTCGAGGTTTTCTTCGAGACGATCGATGCGGCCAAGCGGGATGTGGACCAGCCGTGAGGTGTCCTCGGCATGCAAGACCATATAATCTTCAAGTGTCCTGAGCAGTGTCAGGGCCTCCAGGGGCTTGTCGGCACCGCGTTTCAGTCCCACCGAGCGATTTTCGTATTTGCGCAGCAGGTCGCTCAGGCGTCCCTTGGGGCGCAGGGCCTTGAGGATCTGCTGCATGCTGAAGGTCTTTTCCTGTTTAATGACTTCAGCCTTTTGGCGGGCGTCTTCCTCGGCCTTCAGGCGGGCGTCTTCTTCGGCTTGCCGGCGCTTTTCTGCATCGGTTTTTAGGCGGGCTTCCTCCTCGGCCTGGCGGCGTTTTTCTGCCTCGGCCTTTTGGCGGGCGTCTTCTTCGGCCTGGCGACGCTCTTCTGCCTCGGCTTTTAGGTGGGCTTCCTCCTCGGCCTGGCGGCGTTTTTCTGCCTCGGCCTTTTGGCGGGCTTCTTCCTCGGCGGCCCGGCGGTGCTCTTCTGCTTCGGCTTTTTGGCGGGCTTCCTCCTCGGCCTGGCGGCGTTTTTCTGCCTCGGCCTTTAAGCGGGCGTCTTTTTCGGCGTGTTGCCGTTTGGTTGCCTCAGCGCGCTGCCGGGCCTCTTCTTCTGCTTTTTGCCGGGCGGCTGCCTCGGCCTCACGTTGGGCCTGGATCTGGGCCTTGCGGCGTTTTAACGCCTCGCGCTGACGTTCCAGTTCGGCTTTGCGTTGCGCCTCGATCCGCCGGTTTTCGGCTTCGGCAGCCCGCTCCCGTTCGGATTGAATTTCGCGCAAGCGGGCAAGTTGTTCGGCTTCTTCGACTGAAAGGTCATCGAGCCCCTCGTACCACTTGGTAAAGATAATGCCGCACTTCAAGCAGTCGGGCGTTGCCAGGTCGGAGGGGTGGCCGCATTTGGGGCAGACAAAGGCGACCGTATAGGCTTCAGCGTCCAAAGGTGATCGCGAAAGTGTGGCCAGATCGACCGCTTCCTGGATGATGTGTTTGCCGCAGCCTCCGCAGTACTCGGCGTCCAGGGGATTTTCGAAACCGCATTCAGGGCAAAGCAGACTGTCCGGACCCATGATCTTCTCCTCTCTGCGTCGAGGCGCGATTTCCGGTTTATCGGCGTGAGGCACCGCTGCAGCATCGCCTTCAACCATGTATGACATAGACGAGGGGCCTGGGTTTGTCAATCAACCGGGAGGCTAAAGATTCCCGGCCAGCGAGAGTTGGTTGCGGTTTACGGCCAGTTTTAAATCGGGTTGAAGGTACTCGTGAACGCTGGTGGAAAAGGGGATGTAGACCAGCAGCATGGCCTGGGGGGTGATCCGGAGGTGGGCCAGGCGGGGGTAGATCTGCCGCGGCGGTTTGGCAAAGGCGGCCAGGAGCATCTTCAGGCCCTCGACCGCTTCACTGAGAGGCAGATTGACGGCAAAGAGGTCGCTGGACGGAAGCCGGTCCACCAAGGCGGTCCGGGGTTGTCTCAGGGTCAGGCCGCTTGCGAGGCTGAGCAGGGTGGCCGGTCGGACCTTGAAAGCGGGAAACCAGAAACGGAATGGCTCGTTATGCCATTGCGGGCGGGGAACCTGGGGCAGATTGGCCAGGCGAACCAGATCGGTGCGGCTGGCCAGAGCGAGGCCTTCAATATCGGCCTTGATGCGCCAGAAAGGCAGGTAGATCGACCCGTTGCCGGAATTGGGCACATGGGCGATGCGGATCTGTTCGAGACCCCGGCGCCGCGCCTGCCAAACCCGGTCACAATTGCGGCACACCAAGGTCAGCGAGTCCCTGCGGCCTTCCAGGTTCCAGCCGCACTGGGGGCAAATGGCCGGCACGAAGCGAAAATAACCCTGTGCCGGTCCGCCGTCCAAAGCATCCAGGTCCAGGTCTTGTTCAGGTCCGTTCAACGGGCGATCAAGCACCGCATCGTACAGCCTTTTCTTTTGGTAGACCGGCATGTAGATCAGGCTCAACGATTCGCCGATTTGCGACTCCAGAAACACCTCGTTTTCATCGCCGGGAGATGTGATGCTCTCCAGGCGGTCCAGCATGCTGCGCTGCGCCAGGGTCGGCGTCAAGAAGCGGCCTGCAATCCCGGGCGTGACCGGTTTGAGACGCATGGCCTGGGGACGCAGCCCCAGGCTGGCGGGCAAGGTTGTCCCACCGAGGGCGCAACGGCTCAAATCGAGGAAGCGATGGCCGATTCCGTCCGGCCGGCAGGTGAAAACCATCCCCTTGAATCGCCAATACGGCACATAGGTGAGGGACTGAGTGGCCGGAGCCCGGTTGGGCAGCAGATAGCGCGGCACATCCCGCGGCAGCAGGTAGGACTGGACCTTGCAGTAGCTACAGCAATAGAGGCGGTCGCTTTCCGCCAGGACCGCCGGTGCACCGCACTGGGGGCATTGATGATCGATGTGCAGGTCGATGGAAGCCTCCCGGCGGTCACTCGGGGTGGTGTCTCTCCCCGCACTGGTTGCAGAACAGTGCCCCGGCTATGTTTTGGGTGCCGCAGTGGATGCAGTGCCAGGGGTTCGGTTTGGTATCGGCCGGCTGGCCGCAGCGCGGGCAGAAACGGGCATTGGGCGGCAGGTTCTTGCCGCACTGGGTGCACTGGCCGAAGACGACCTGCTGGTGCCCGCAAAAGGGGCAGAACTTGGCTTGCGCCGGGATGGGCTGGCGGCACTCAGGGCAGGCGGCAAGGTTTTCTTGCGCCGGCGACGGGCCGGCAGCGCCGGTCATGAACCGGGCGAACATGGCCGGGAGCATCAACCCGAGGCCGGCCCCCATGGTCTCGCCGGTGGTTCCCTGGGTCCCGGCGGCCTTTTCCATGGCCATGGCGGCTTTCATCTGCATGAGCCGGTCCAGGTCGGGCAGGGCCCCCAGGCGGCTGCGGTCGTCGATGGCCTGCTGCACCTCGGGCGGCGGGGTGATGGCGTTGATATACAGATGGGTCAACGCCAGGCCGAAGTGGCTCAAGTCTTCCTGCAAGCGTTGGCTCAGGGCGCCTGACAATTCGTCGTAGCGGGCCGGCAGGCTGAAGATGGTGTCGATGGTCTCACCCATGAAGTCGTTAAAACGCGATACGATGACCTGGTTCAGATAGGATTCCACCGCTTCCGTGGTGAAAATCCCCTCAGTGCCGACCAGGCGGTTGACAAAGAGGATCGGCTGGACGACCTGCAGGTTGAACACGCCAAAGGCCCTCAGCCGCACCAAGCCGAGTTCGGCGTCTTTAAAGGCCACCGGATCGCGGGTGCCCCACTTCAGATTGGTGAACACCTTCAGGTTGACGAAATAGACCTCGGCGCGCAGGGGGCTGGTCAGTCCCCAGGGAATGCTGGCCAACTTGGTCAGGATCGGGATGTTGCCGGTTTTGAGGGTGTGGCGGCCGGCCGCGAAAGCCTCCACCGCCTTGCCTTTATAAAAGAAGACCGCTGCCTGGCTTTCACGGACAGTCAGTTGCGCGCCCCACTTGATCTCCCCCGACCCCTCGGCGGGCAGGCGCTGCACCAGGGTATCCCCGGTCGGGTCGAACCATTCCAGATTTTCCAGGAAAACGAGATTGTTGCTTCCCATGATGACCTCCGCGCGATGGGCCGCAGTTCGATTGCGGCTCAGGGGTTGAGTTTGACTCAGTCGTTATAGGCGAGCGGCGATGGAAAGTAAATGATGCTTTGGGATCCGTTGGTATGACTGCAACGCGGGTGCGGCCGATGAAAATAGGGTTGCACGAATCGGGCGTATCGTATAGTAGTGCGGTGATCTTTTTCGATTGTTCCCGTTGTGCTAATAGCGTTTCAAGCTAAAGCTATACTTCGGCCATGGCGGCGCCTGGAAGGCGGTGATTGGTGCGGCGCCGCCCGGGGCGAAAATCCTTTCGGCCACCAAGGAGGAGATGGATGCGGATCGACAAGCGATGGTTCTGGAGCCTGGGGATGATTCTGTGCACTTGCATGGCCGTTGGCATAGCCTCGGCCGGCGATTCTGAAGAGAGTCTTTGCGTGCCCCTCGGAACGCTGACGATTGAGGCGCCCGCCGGTGTCGAGGCCATGCGCAGCGCTGTGGATTTCCCCCACGGGCAGCATCTGGAACTGGCCTGTGTCGCATGCCATCACAAGTGGACCGGTGCTGCGGAGAACATCGGCTGCGGTACCGCCGGTTGCCATGATTTGACAGAACCTGCAACCAAGGAGAGTGGACTGCCGGCATATCGATACTTCAAAAACGCCTACCACGGATCATGCTTAGGCTGCCACAAGTCTACGGCCAAACGGAATCTGGCCGCTGAAAAGGCCAATAGCCTGGCCACGGTGCAGTTGAAGACCGGCCCCACCGGCTGTGTGCTTTGCCATCCGCGTTGAGTCCCGGCCCTTCTCGCGCCAACGGTTCCAGATCCGAACCGTTGGCCAAGAGCGTTCACTTCAGGTCGATAATGCGTTGACAAGGATGGGCCGCCCCGGATTCGACATCGACCGTTTCATGGCGGTCCTCGAGGAAAATTACCCCGCCTGGTCGGCTCCGGTGATCACCCTCATCGCCCAGCGCGGGTCCTCGCCCTTTGAGATCCTGGTGTCGACCCTGCTGTCGCTGCGCACCAAAGATCCGGTCACAATCAAGGCTTCTCAAAGGCTCCTGGATGTGGCCCGGACCCCTGAAACGATCCTGTCCTTGGACTTGGCTGCCATCGAAGCCTTGATTTACCCGGTCGGTTTCTGGAAGACCAAGGCACGCCGGCTCAAGCAGATCAGTACCGTGCTGCTCGAACGCTACCAGGGCCAGGTCCCTTCCGGGCTTGAAGAACTCCTGGAATTGCCCGGGGTGGGGCGCAAGACCGCCAATCTGGTGCGCGTGGAAGGTTTCGGCCTGGACGGGATCTGTGTCGATACCCATGTCCATCGTATCAGCAATCGGGTGGGCTACGTGCGCACCCGAACCCCGGAACAGACCGAAATGCGCCTGCGTCGCAAGCTGCCGCGGCGCTACTGGGTGCACTACAACGAGATTCTCGTCGCCTTCGGGCAGACCCTCTGCCATCCGGTGTCCCCCTGGTGCAGCCGTTGTCCGGTATCCGACCTTTGTCGTCGGGTGGGAGTGCGGCGCAATCGTTAGAGTGGGTTGGAACCTGGTACGTAATTCATTTTCTTCCGTTTGGAGTCTGCCTTATGACGCGACGGCTTAAACTGGTTTCCTGGAACGTCAACGGGCTGAACGCCGCGATGAACAAAGGCTTTGCCGAGACCCTGATCCGGCTGGACGCCGATCTGGTGGCCATTCAGGAGACAAAGCTACAAGAGAGTAAACTGACCGCGGCGATGCAGGATATCGCCGGCTACCGGCCTTACTGGTCCTTTTGCAGGGTTAAAAAAGGATACAGCGGAACGGCGATTTACAGCCGCATGGCGCCGGTTCGGGCCGTTGAAGGAATCGGAGTGCCCGAATTCGACGATGAAGGAAGGATTCTTGCTCTGGATCTGGAGCATTTCATCCTTTTAAACGTCTATTTCCCCAATGGGCAGACCGGCGACGAAAGGCTTGACTATAAGCTGAGATTCTACGAAGCTTTTTTTGCATATTGTGACCTTTTGCGCGCACAGGGGCGCGCCTTGGTGATTTGCGGTGATTACAATACCGCTCATAACGAAATAGACCTCAAAAACCCCAAGGAAAACCAAAAAACATCTGGCTTTTTGCGTATCGAGCGCGACTGGATCGATCGCATCGTGGCCCGCGGCTATATCGACACCTTCCGCCATCTTTATCCCGATGCGGTTAAATACTCGTGGTGGACCTATCGCTTCAAGGCTCGCGAGCGCAACGTGGGGTGGCGCATCGATTATTTTTTTGTTACCCCGGAGATCGTCGCCCGCGGCTGGCTGCGCGAGGCGTTTATTGACAACGATATCTTCGGTTCGGATCATTGCCCGGTGGGCATCGTGCTGGAGATATGAATAACCTCAAAAGGGACAAGAGCAGCATTGCCATGAAAACCAGATCACCCGTCAATGGGTTGCGCCGTACCGGATGCCCCCGAGCGGCCCTTTTCGTCGATTTCGACAACATCTATATCGGCCTGAACAGTCTTGACAGCCAGGCGGCTGAAAGTTTCGGCAGCAACCCGGCCGGCTGGCTCGAATGGATCGAGAACGGGATGCCGGCTGCCCTGGACAGCTGCCAGGACGCCCCCGGCGGGCAGCGGTCGGTGCTGATCCGCAACTGTTACCTCAACCCGCGCACCTTTTACCGGTTCAGGCCCTATTTCACCCGGTCGGCCTTTACCATCGTCGATTGCCCCCCCCTGACGGAAAAAGGCAAGACCAGCAGCGACATCCGCATGGTGATGGACGTACTGGACACCCTCAAGCACGAGACCCGCTTCGATGAGTATATCATTCTGTCCGGGGACGCCGATTTCACCCCGGTTTTGCAGCGGCTGCGCGCCTATGATCGCCGGACCACCGTTCTGGCGGTCGGTCCGGCCAGCGAGGCGTACAAGTCGGCTTGTGATTATCTGATCAGCGTCGATAACTTTATCGAGTTCGCTTTGGGCGTCAGCGGGGTGGATACCGATTTTTCGGGCGGCCCCAACCCCGGGCAGGGGGATGGCGGGATTTCTCCCCGGCTTCTTGCGCGCATTGCCGACCTGGTCTACGAGCGGGCCAGCACCGACGGTGAGATTCTGGCGGCCAACCTGCCCAAAATCTACGGCGAATTCGATGTGTTTCGCAGCAGTAGCGACTGGCTCGGGTACGGTTCGCTGCGCCGGTTGACCCAGGCGGTGGTAGCATGCCGTTCGGACCTCGCCCTGCTCGACAGCGACCCGTGGAAGGTCGTGGTGGCCATGCCGGTGGCCGGTGAGCGGCGCAAGTCTGCATCGGCCGGCGCTTCGGCGGCAGGCGCCGATTTTTCCGGCGATGATGATGACGAGGTTCTGCCCCGGCGGGTGGTGGACTTTGTGCGCGGGCGGATCGAAGAGGCCGATCGGCCCTTGCTGATGGCCAAGATGGCCCAGGAGGTGGTAGCCGATTTGGGGGAAGGAGTCTTGACCAGCCAATGGGCCGGCGCCGGCACCTTCAAAGCCCTGATCGAAAGCTATCCCGAAAGCGGTATCGCCATTTTTACCGCTCCAGGCCTGCCGGCCTACCTTCTCGATCCTGACCGGCACACGCCGCCGAGCCAGGATGATGCCGGGTGCCGCTTTGCCGACCTGCCTCCGAGCTTGACCGGCCTGATTCAGCGGATCCACAACTTGACACACACACCGGATCTGACTCCCGAAGAGTACGCCGACGTTTTTCAATCGCTGGAAGAAGTCCTCCAGAGCTGCCGCTATCATTTTACCGGGACGAGCAAGATGGTCCGGGACCGCTGCCTTGAAAAAGGATACAGCATCAGCCGGGCCACCATTTCCTTTATTCTGCGAGGTATTTCATACGGCGGGCATCGCTTCGGCCTGCGGCCGGAAAAGGATCGGGCCGGAATATTCGCCGACGTGTTCCGCAAGAACGTGATCAACCTGTGCGCCGATGCCCAACTCGATCTGAGTCCCGAGGAGCGCGATTTGCTCGAGTCCTGGATTTGCGATGATATAGAACCCTGCACGGCAGACTAGAGCCGCGGTGCCCAGGATCGGATCAAGGGTTGTATGACCCACGTGACGTGCTGCCTGACGTTGAGCCGAAACCGGCTGCATGAGATCCTCGATAGTCTCAGGGCGCAGCTCGCCCGAAAACTGGAGCGCCTCCTGGCCGATCCGGAGTGCCGGCCGGATCCGGCCTTGAGCCCCAAGGTTCCCTTGGCCGACGCGGCCCTGGGCTTGGATCTGGGGGGCAGCCGGGTCCGGTCCGCCTTGGTGCGCTGGGGCAAGACCGGGGCCTGGGTCGAAAAGGGGCCGCTGGTGGTGCGGATGCCCTGGCAACGGGGCGTTCCCTTTCCGATGGAGCGCTTTCTGGAACTCCAGGCCCAATTGATCGAAGACCTGGCGCCGGAGCCGGGGCTGCCCCTGGGATACGCTTTCTCCTTTCCCATCCGGCCTGCCGGCGACGGCGACGCCAGGCTGATCCGCTGGACCAAGGGGATTGAAGTGCCGGCAATGATCGGCCGCAGGGTCGGCCGCCTTCTTGCACAGCACATTGCCGCGCGCGGCCGGATCCGTTGCGGGCCGGTGCGCGTCCTCAACGACAGCATGGCTTTACTGTATGCCGATGAGGGGCGGGACGCGGCCCAAATGCGCATGGGGTTGGTGGTGGGTACGGGAACCAACCTGGCCCTGGCCTGGCCGGCCGGTACGGCGGCCGGGGGCGAACCGGACAGCGAGGCAGCCCTCAACATGGAATCGGGCGACTTTTTTTTGCCGCATCTGACCGAATGGGATGCCGATCTGGACGCCGCTTCGGAGAACCCCGGACGCCAGAGGCTGGAAAAGGTCTTATCCGGCATGTACTTAAACCGGATGTTGGCCCTAATCTGCACCGCCCGGGGCGGCGGGCCGCCGCCTATGCTCGAATCTCTGGCAGATGCGGTCCCGCAAGGACCGGATGCCGGGATGCTGCACCTGGCGCGCGTACTGGTGCGCCGGTCGGCCCAGATCGCGGCCGCCCTGCTGACTGCGGCCGTTGATTTGCGTCACCGGACCGCTCCGATCGATACGGTGCGGGTGGTGGCTGTAGGCGGATTGTTGCGGGGCCGTCTTGCCGGGCACTGCGAGTACCTTGGCACCCTGGTGCAGACATTGAACGAACTGCTCGAGGCATACGAACTGGGGCATGTACGGGTCAAGGTCTGCACCGTGCCCGATGCCACGCTGCTCGGTGCGGCACGGGCAGCCCTGGCCGGAAAGTGAGGATGATGACCACCATTCGCATGCGCACCAGCCAGGGGTTATGCGCCGGGGACAGTTTCGAGGTGCGCCGGACCTTCAGTGCGGCCGAGGTTAAGGCCTTTGCAGCCTTGAGCCGCGATTACAACCCAGTGCATTTCGAGTCCCGCTGGACCGCTCTGAAGGGTTTTGCCGGGCCGGTCTGCCACGGTCTGCTGGTCGGCAGCTTGCTGACCGAAATCGGCGGCCAGATCGGATGGCTGGCCTCCGGTATGGATTTTCGCTTCCGCCGGCCGGTTTATCCCGGTGACACCGTGATCTGCCATATGACCATTGTCGAAGTATCCGGCCGCTATCGCGCCAGGGCCGAGGCGGTTTTTCGCAATCAGGACGGCCAGACCGTCGCCGAGGCCGCGCTGGAAGGGTTGGTCCCCGGCCCGCGCGAGCAACGGCTGCTGGCCGAAATGATGGCCGAAGGCGATCCCAGCAACGGCCTCAATCCTGCCGGTGTTCCAGATTTATAACACCTAATCAACTTTTATAATCAGTATGTTAGGTATAAAAGCGAAACCATCGGTTTCGTTCTTATGCCCGCAAGGGCATCGATGCGTTGAGGGTTTCAATCTGCCGGTCTTCGAGGCGGTTGATGCGGTCGATGTTGGCTGCCATGACCGCCTCCAGGCGCGGATCGGTGAACCGGTGCAGGCTCAGGGTCGGACGGGAAACAAAGCCGCGGCGCAGCTTGTGTGCCCCGCCCATGCCCGGATCGAAGGTTTCGATGGCCTCGCCGATGGCCCAGGCGATGGGCAGGTAGTAGCAAGCTTCGAAGTGCAGCAGGGGCACGCGTGGATCCCCACCCCAATAGCGGCCGTAGAGCCGCTTTCCCTTGTAGACCAGCATGGCCATGCCCAAAGGCGGGGCGGTCGGATCGATTGTGCGGCTGCCGGCCGTGAAGAGCAGCCGGTGTCGCCATCGGTGGGCCAAACCGGTGAAAAAAGCCGAGGTCAGATAGCGTCCGCCCCAAGGGCCGTAGCGCTCATTGGTATGAACGTACCATTGGTGCATCCGGGAGAAAAACTCCTCGGGGATCTCCTGGCCCGGATAGGTGGCCACCCGGATCCCCGATGCGGCCAGGCGACGGCGTTCGCGGCGGATATTGCGGCGCTGGTTGGGCGTGAAGCGCTCCAGAAAGTCCTCAAAACTGCTGTAGGCTTTATTCTGCCAGACGAAGCCGTGGTGGTGCCAGGCCTGGAAACCCGCTTCGGTCAGCGGGGCGCAAGCGTCCGGATCGACAAAGAGCAGATGGCATCCGCCCAGGCCCAGGACCCGGCAGCGCTCCATGGCCCAGTGGACCATCAGCCGGGTCAGCCGGGCCGCGTCGTGTTCGGGAGCGATTAGAAAGCGGTAGCCGCCGAGGGGGGTTACAGGAACCGCGCCCACCAGTTTGGGATAGTAGGCGGCCCCGATGTGAGCGGCTACCTCGGCCCAGGGTTGGTCGAAAACAAATTCGGCTTCACTGTCTTGTTTGATGTAAAAAGGAGCCGCGGCCACCAGACGGTCGTGGCGCCAGACGGTAAGATGCTGGGGTCTCCAGCCTCGGTGGGGCGCGATGCTTCCCGAGGATTCAAGCAGTTCAAGCCATTCCCATTCGAGAAAAGGCGTCGCTGCCGCCAGGGCCAGCCGGTTCCAGCCGTCCTGGTCAACGGCCCCCATGGATTCCTGCCAGACGGGCCGATAACCTGAAAGTGAAGCGTTTTCAGACGTTGGCAACGGGCCAAGAACTCCTTTGCCGCGTCAGGCCTTTGGATCGCGGACCAGCATGGTGGTCGGATCGAGCACTATCGGCAGTTGGCCCGCGCCCTTGGGACCGCCTTTGAGGGCTTCGACCCGGATGCTGGCGCCTTCCGGTTTGAGCTGCAGCAGCACCTGGAAAAGATCCGCGACCGGCTCGACCTGAAGGGGCAGTCCACTGGCGCCCGGGGCCTCGTGGCGATGGGTGCGCACGGCAAACCAGGCAGGCACCTCCAGGCTTTCGGCCAGGTCCTTGAACTCGCGCAGCGCTGCCGCGCCGGCAGCGTCCTCGAAGGGCAGGCCGTCGACCAGGACCATCTGCGGGGCAAAGATCCCCTGGGCGGTCAAATCGGTCACCCGTTCCTCGAGCTTGGGAACACTGAAGCCTTCCACGCGAAAGGTCATGATGAAAAGATGGGGCTGGAGGGTCTCCCAAACCGGAATGGCGCCCGCAGAGGGTTTGCCGGCACCGGTGGTGGCGAGCACCTCCCGGTACCAAAGGGCCACTTTTTGCACCGGGTCGTTGAGGCTGATGTGAAGCACCTTGCGGCCCTGCAAAAGGTTGTCCAGGGCCAGTTGGACCAGAAAGGCGGTCTTGCCGACCCCGGCGCGGGCCAGTACGGCGCCCAAGCCTCCTGAAGGCAGCAGGGCGTCCCCGGAGGGGCCCAAGAGGCGCATCGGGTTGCGCAGTGTCAGATCGTTTTTGAGCATCTAGCGGCTCCTTTACATGACTCGTGTCTATCTGTTTGTCGTGCGTAATTCGCGGTCAGGCAACTTTTTTCTTTTTTTCCCCCGCCTTTTTGATCAATTCCTCGGCGATGGGCTGGGGCACCTGGCGATAGGCGGCGAATTCCATGGTGAACTGGGCCTTTCCCTGGGTGGCCGAGCGCAGTACGGTGGAAAAGCCGAACATCTCGGCCAGGGGCACCTGGGCTTCCACCACGCACATCGGGCCCTCGTCCTGGGCACCGATGATCATGCCGCGGCGTTGGTTGAGCAGTCCCATCACAGATCCCTGGTATTCGCTGGGGGTTTCCACGGCCACTTTCATGATCGGCTCCATGATCACCGGTTTGGCCCTGTGATACCCTTCCCGGAAGGCGCCCCGGGCTGCGGCCTGGAAAGCCATGTCGGAAGAGTCCACCGAATGGGAGGCCCCGTCGTTGATGGTCACCTTGATGCCGGTGACGGGCAGCTCCATCAGCGGTCCTTTGGCCATGCAGTTGCGGAATCCCTTTTCACATGCCGGAATATACTGGGTCGGAATCGCTCCCCCGGTGACCTTGTTGTCGAAGAGGAAATCCGCCTCGCTGGTCGGCTCGATAAAGCCGGCCACCCGGCCGAACTGGCCTGCGCCGCCGGTCTGCTTCTTGTGGGTATAGTTGAACTCGGCTGTCTGGGTGATGGTTTCACGGTAGGCCACCTGGGGCTGGCCGGTGATCACCTCGGCCTTGTACTCGCGGCGCATGCGCTCGACATAGACCTCAAGGTGCAGTTCCCCCATGCCTTCTATGATCGTCTCGCCGGTCTCATCGTTCACGAAGCTGCGGAAGGTGGGATCTTCCTTGGTAAACCGGTTCAACGCCTTGGACATGTTGATCTGGGCCTTGTTGTCCTTGGGCACGATGGACAGCGAGATCACCGGATCGGGCACGAACATCGAGGTCATGGTCAGGCGCAGTTCAGGGCTGGTAAAGGTGTCGCCAGAGGCGCAGTCGACGCCGAAAAGTGCACCGATAAAGCCGGCCGCAATCCGGTCGATGTCTTCCATCTGGTTGGCATGCATGCGCACCAGGCGGCCGATCTTGATCTTTTTGCCGGTGCGCACATTGACCACCGTGTCGCCCTTGGCCAGGCTTCCCTGGTAGACCCGGATATAGGTGAGCTGGCCGTAGGGGCCGTCTTCGAGCTTGAAGGCCAAGGCTACGGTGGGCTCTTCATCCCGGCTGGTGAGGCGCACCGGGGCTTCGTCATGATCGAGATCCAAAGCCTCATTGGGCACGTCGGCCGGGCAGGGCAGCAGGCTTGTGACCGCATCCAGAAGGGGCTGCACCCCCTTGTTCTTGTAGGCCGAGCCTAGAAAAACGGGGGTGATTTCCCGGGCCAGGACCCCCTGGCGCAGTCCCTGGACGATCAGCTCGTGGCTGACCTCGCCCCCTTCGAGGATCGCTTCGGTCAACTCGTCGCTGAAGAGGGATGCGGCGTCGATGATGGCCTCGTGTTGGGCCTGGGCCTCGTCCTGCAATGCCTGGGGGATCGGTTCGCGGCGCACCTGTTCGCCGTTGGGGCCGTCAAAGTAGAGGGCTTCCATGGAAAGAAGGTCGACCACCCCCTCGAAGTCCGCCTCCAGGCCGATGGGCAACTGCATGGCCAGGGCCTTGTGTCCGAGTTTTTCACGCAATTGGGTGAGCACCCTCCGGGGATTGGCGCCGCTACGGTCGCATTTGTTGACAAAAGCGATGCACGGAATCCGGTAGCGCTTCATCTGCTGGTCAACGGTGATCGACTGGGATTGGACCCCTCCGACGCTGCACAGCACGAGAACGGCGCCGTCCAGAACCCGCAGGGACCGTTCCACCTCAATGGTAAAATCGACGTGTCCCGGGGTGTCGATGATGTTGATCTGGTGGCCCTTCCATTGGCAGTAAGTGGCGGCCGAGGCGATGGTGATGCCGCGTTCCTTTTCCAACTCCATGGAATCCATGGTGGCGCCGACCCCATCTTTTCCTTTGACGTCGTGAATGGCATGGATCCGCTGCGTGTAGAACAGTATCCGTTCCGTCAAAGTGGTCTTGCCCGAGTCGATATGGGCACTGATGCCGATGTTGCGAACCTTTTGAATGTCGGACTTCATTACGGCTTTCCTTGTTGAATGGTGTTTCCGGCCTGCCCCCTGAAGGCGGGGCCGGCGGCCTTGCTCTCCGGATGAACGGCCAAACGCCCGCCGGAGGTCCGTCTTGTTCCTGATTAAGACTGGATTGTCTGACCGGTGTTTGGTTTGCGTTAAATTTAAGGCCGGCTTTCAGGGTGGATCGCGTGCAGATAAAAGAAGATCCCATAGAAATTGAAGGGATCGGGGCGGATCGAACCAGCAGCATGGCGGCCGACTGACCTAAACGAATCTCGTAAAAATACTCTCTTCGACATATTTGTCAAGAAGATTTTTTAGGCCGGAGGTCACCCTCCGATGGGACGGATTCCGTTTTGATCGGATCGGATTGTAACTATTTATAATGAAGCAGATTTATGCTGTAAGTTGTTTTCGTGCGGCAGCACAGGGGATTTAAATAATGTTCGAAAAGCTTAGGAAAATTTGATGTCCATCGCTCGGGTGCATACAGAATTGCTGGCTGCCACGGCTTCGTCTTGACGTCGTGCGTCCTTCAGGGCAAAGTAGATCGCACCATTTACGACAGCTTATACAGCCCGCAAGGGCAAGGAGGAAACGCGTGGACCTGATGGAGCATTGTCCTGAAAAGGTAGTCAGCGCCGAAGAGGCGGTGAGCACCATCAAGAACGGCAGCCGGGTATTTATCGGTACCGGCTGCGGCGAACCCCAGCACCTGATCCATACCATGGTGCAGACCCGCAGCCTGCAGGATATCATGGTCTTCCAGATGCTTTCGTGGACCTTTGCCCGCTACGTGGACGATCCGGATTTTCTGCGCCGCTTCGCCCTGAAGCTGTTTTTCATCAGTTCGCGGATGCGCAAGGCGGCTTTCGAGGGCAAGATCGATTACATCCCCAGCTATCTATCGCAGATCCCGAAGCTTTTCGCATCGCGGCGCATCGGACTGGATGTGGCCCTGATCCAGGTCAGCCCGCCGGACCGCTTCGGCTATTGCAGCCTCGGGGTTTCAGTGGACATCACCCGCGCCGGCATGGAGAACGCCAAGCGGGTCATCGCCCAGGTCAACCCTCGCATGCCTCGCACCTGGGGCGACAGCTTCGTTCACGTCAACGACATCGATCTTTTCGTCGAGCATGAAGAGCCGCTGGTGGAAATCCTCCCGGAGGTTAAAGACAACGAGGTGGCCGTGCGTATCGGTTTTTTCGTCAACCAGCTCATCGACGACGGCGCCACTATGCAAATCGGCTTCGGGCACCTGCCCTACACCATCCTCCAGTATCTGGACAACAAGCAGGACCTGGGGATCCACACCCAGCTGATCACCGATGCCTTTTTGCCCCTTTTCGAAAAGGGAGTGATCACCAACAAGAAAAAAAGCCTGCTGCCCGGGAGGGTCGTGGCCTCCCTGTGCATGGGATCCGAGCGGCTTTACCGATACGTGGACAACAATCCATCCTTTTATTTTCGCTCCTCCGAGTTCGTCAACGATCCGACGGTGATCGCCCGCAACGACAATTTGGTTTCCATCAGCTCGGCCCTTGAGGTGGATCTGACCGGTCAGGTCTGCAGCGACTCGGTGGGGCACCTGTTCTACAGCGGGATCGGCGACCAGGTCGATTTTCTGCGCGGCAGCGCCATGTCCAAGGGAGGCTTTGCCATCATCGCTTTGCCGTCCACCGCCCAGGGGGGCAAGGTGTCGCGCATCGTGCCCAGCCTCAGCGAAGGGGCCGGCGTGGCCACTACCCGCGGCGACGTCAACTTCGTGATCACCGAATACGGGATCGCCGAATTGGCCGGCAAAGGCATCTACCAGCGGGTCATGGAGCTGGCCCAGATCGCCCATCCAAGGTTTCGCGACGAGTTGATCGAGGTGGCCAAAAAGCACCATTACATCTTTGCCGATCAGCTTCCACCCACCCGCCAGGACTTGATTTTTCTGGAAAACTACAAGAGCAACGTCAGACTGCAAAACGGCAAGACCATCGAGTTCCGCCCCCTGCTGCCCTCGGACGAATTCAACTATCGCAATTTCTTTTACAGCCTCAAGGAAGAAACCATCTATTTTCGCTTCTTTTACAAGATGAAGGTGTTCCCCCACGAGATGGCTCAAAAGCAATGGGCCAGCGTGGACTACAAGAAGAACATGTCCGTCATCGGGCGGGTGCAAAACCGCGGCCACAAGGAAATCATGGCCATCGGCTCCTATGCCATGGAAGAAGAGGATAAGGCCGAGGTGGCCTTCGTGGTGCGGGAGGATTTTCAGGGAATGGGCGTGGCCTCCTATATGCTCGCGGCTCTGGAAAAGATCGCCAAGGAAAACGGCTATCGCCATTTTTCGGCCACCGTCTTGCGCGAGAACGGCGCCATGCTCAAGGTCTTCAAACGCCGCTACCCCCATGCGCGCACCCTGACCGGCGGCGGCAGCGACATTACCATCGTCATGGATTTCGACGATGCGGTGAGCGAAGGGCCGGTTACCGGCGGAACGGATTCGGCCGATGCCTGCGCCTGTCGATGAAAATTGCCGTTCGGGTCCCCAAGGCGATGCCTTGAACGCCGGCGACCTCCAATGGCAGGAACTTGTCATCACGGCCGCCGCCCGGCTTGGAGTGGCTGTGGATCCGGCCCAGGCCGCCCGCATGGGCCGCATGGCCGTCGAACTGTTTGACTGGAACCGGCGTGTCAACCTGACGGCCATCACCGATCCGAGGCAGGTGGCTCTCAAGCATTTCGTCGACAGCCTGGCCGCGGCCGATCAGTTTGCGGCCGGGGCCAGGATCCTGGATCTCGGCACCGGGGCCGGATTTCCCGGTATTCCGCTGAAAATCCTGCGCCCGGATCTGCACCTGACCCTCATAGACGGGGTGCGCAAAAAGATTTCCTTCGTTTCCCACGTGATCCGGGTCCTCGGGCTGGACCGGATCGAGGCCCATCACGTCCGGCTCGAGGTTCTGGCCCGCAAGGCTGCGCCGCCGCTCTTCGATGCAGTGGTATGCCGTGGCGTGGCAGCCCTTAGCAGATGGGTTCCGACCGCCGCGGTCCTGCTCTGTGATGGCGGGCGTATTCTGGCCTACAAGGGGCCCCAGGCAGATACGGAGATCACCGCCTTGGCCCCCGCCCCCGGCCACTCTGCTGAGTTTCGGATCGTCGGTGGACGGCTCATGCGGGTGTCGGTGCACACCTATTCGCTCCCTTTTACGGGCGATGGGCGCACCCTGGTGCGGCTGGAAGACAGCCCTGCTAACGTCTGACCGCCGGCAAGGGCCGTTCGGGCCTGGTTATTGGGCCGGGGTTCGGTTTTTGGGGCCCCGCGATATTGCCGGTTGCGGGCTGGGACGTCAGGCAGGCATTCCGGTCCCGATCGGGCTGTAGGCTTTAACGATTCGGGACCGGAAGTGTTGCAACGGCGGGGGGTCAGCAGCAGCCGGAAGAGCAGTCACAGCCGCAGCCACATCCCTCTTGAACCTGGGTCGGATTCGGGCTGATGCCCACGACTTCAACTTCGAAGGTCAGGGCCTCCCCGGCCAGGGGATGATTCAAATCCAGCATGATGTTTTGTTCGTCGATTTTGGTGATTTTGGCAGGGATTTGCTGCCCCTGCGGTGTCTGGAGGGCCACAAGCTGGCCGATTTCAGGAACCAGTTCGTCCGGAACCGCGCTGCGGGGAACTTCCCGCATGAGCTTTTCGTCGCGCAGGCCGTAAGCTTTCTCGGCCTCGAGGGTAAAGGTTTTCTTCTCGTTGAGCGCCATACCCAACAACGCAGCCTCGAAACCCGGAATCATGCTTCCTGCCCCCATATGGACTTCCAGCGGTTTCCGATCCTTGCTGGTGTCAAAGACTTCTCCGTTTTGCATGGTGCCGGTATAGGCTACGCTGACATAGGCTCCGTTTTCCACACGCTCCATGATACACTCCTTTTGGGGTTGAGCCGTTGGGCCGAGGACGATGCGGCAGCATGCCGCCGGTTCACGGCCAGGGCACCGGATCGTCACTGAAGAATAGACTCTGCCCCGTACGGCAAAATTAAATTGTTGGAAACTAAACATATCCGCTCGGCTGTCAAGGAAAGCCGGTAAGGGGTGCCGTTCCCGGGCGGTCTTTCTTGTCCGGTGGGTTAAACCTCAAATGAGCAATCCTGCCCGGTTTGCGGATCCGTGTAGTCGATGCGCGCCGCATAAGTCTGCAGATCGATCCTGGCCGAAGCGTGCATCCCGTCGCGGGTCCAGGTGAGTCCAACCTGGTCCTCGGGTGTTTGCTGAATCTTGAAATCCCCGCCGAAGGCCGGATGCTGGCTGCGAAAACGCATAAGGTGCAGCAGCCGCTGGACCACGGGACGCTGTATTTCGGTGGCGATTTCTTCCAGGCTGTAGTTGTGACGGTTGATATCGCGGCCGTTCATGGTCCGTTCGACCAGTTCGACGTCGTTGGGCCCGGCCAGCAGTCCGACGTAGTAGACCTGGGGAATTCCCGGGGCGAAAAACTGGAGGGTGCGCGCCGCGAGATAGGCATCGTCGTTTTCTTCCAGGGCCGAATAGTAGGTGCAGTTGACCTGATAAACGTCCAGGTTCCGGTAGGCCGGACCGGAATAGATCTGTTTGACGTTGGATCCTTTTTCGTAGAGTCCGCTCACAGTGCGCTCGATTTCCTCGGAGGACATCAGATCGGCCACGTCCACCGCCCCGATCCCGTCGTGGGTATCCAGGGTGGTAAGCTGGCGGCGCGGGCATATGCGCAGCCATTCGAGGAGCCGGGTGTGGGTGTGGTGGTAGAGGGTGTGCAGTACGAGCATGGGCAGGGCGAAGTCGTATACCCAGTAGCCGCGCTGGGCCAGTTTCATCTGATAGCGGTAATGCTCGTGCACCTCGGGGAGCATCTGTGCCCCGAAGGGCGAGAGCAGGTCGGCCAGCCATTCGAGCAGTTCCCAGATCTGCGGTTCGAGAAAAAAGCAGTCCGTTCCGATGCGGACGGTGGTGTAGGCAAAGGCGTCCATGCGGATCAGCTTGGCCCGGGTGCGCGCTAGTTGCAGCAGAAAACGGCGCATGATGCGGCGGGTAACCGGCGACTGCCAGTCCAGGTCGATCTGCTCATAATCGAAGGTCGTCCAGATCTTTTCCCTGGACCCATCCGCCCGGTGGATGATGTCGTAAGGAGGTCGGGGTTTGCGGGTATAGACCCGGGCCAGGTCCGCCTCACTGATCTGGCCTTCGGGGGCCAGCTTGTCAAAGGAAAGAAACATGTCCGCATAGGGGCTGGCGGCCCCGTTGGCCAGGTAATCCTGGAAAAAGTCGGATTGGCGGCTGATGTGATTGACCATGAAATCGACGATCAGATCGAAGTCGGCGCCGATCATCTCCACGTCCTGCCAGGTGCCGAAACGCGCATCGACCTGGTCGTAAGTCAGAGGGGCGAAACCGCGGTCGGCCGAGGAAGGATAGAATGGCAGGATATGGACCCCGCCGATGGCCTCTTGAAGGTATTTTCGCAGCATGTAGTGCAGCTCGACGAGGTTTTCGCCGAGGCTGTCGGGATAGGTGATCAGTTGGACCTTGTTTTGAAGCGTCATTTTCCCTCGCGACCGGCTTTGGCGATGAAATCGTATTTTTGTATCCCCTCGATGATCCCGCCGGCACAGGGGCTGGGGGCGAAAAAGATCCGCCTCGCCCCGCGCAGCCGGTCGAGTTCCGGGCTGTGATCGCCCACCACGACGGCCAGAGGCTCGCCGCGCAGCATTTCCTCGTCGTTGCCCGAGTCGCCGCAGACCAGAAAATGGGCCAGGGGGATCTCCCACTTGTAGCTCAGATAGCGGATGGCCTTACCCTTGCTGGCGCGGTAGGGCAGGATGTCGAGGTACTGTTCGTGGGAATAGATCAGGGTGTAGCGCAGCCTCTGGGCCTGGAGCCGTTCGTGGATCAGCGGCAGCCGGTTCTTGGACGGGTCCATGTCGTAGCTGATTTTGAAGGGGTGCTGGGACGTTTCGTCCTGGTAGCGTAAAAAATCGAAGTCTGCCAGGGCCGCCACGATACGTTCGCGCTGCCAGCGTGCCGCGATATGGGTTTGCCATCCGTTGCTGTACTGGTGCCCGGCGCCGTAGTAGATCTCGCTGCCCACCGAAGCGATGATCACGTCTGGGGCCGGCACCCGGTGGGCCGCCAGGATTTCCACCGCCGAATCGAGATGGCGGCCCGTGGCCACGGCGAAACCGATCCGCTCGTGCTGCCGGGTGAGGGTTTCTACCAACTCCGGCAGCCGGCTGTTGTCCTTTCCGATCAGCGTGTTGTCGATATCCGTCACCAGGATGTACTCCAGGCGCGTCAGGCGCCGGCCCACGGCGTCGGTCGCTTTGGCCGGGGACAGATCCGGGCGCCGTTCGCCGCGTATCAGGGGTTTGAGGGCCTCGAGATAGTTTTCCGCGTGGCGGATCCAGGTATAGTGCCGGCGGACGTTCATGATCCCGTTTTTCGAGTAGCGCTCCCAGGCGGTCTGGTCGCCGATGATGGCACGGATGGCCGCGGCGATGGCATTGGAGTCGGTCGGTTCCACCAGGATTCCGCTTTCGCAGTTGGCCATAATGTCCTGGGGCCCGCCGTCGCGCGTGGCCACGATGGGCAAGCCGGCGGCCGACGCCTCGAGCAGGGTCAGGCCGAAGGGCTCGGTGAGGGCCGCGTTGACGAAGACGCCCCGCCGGGCCGCGGCGATGCGGTAAAGCTCCGGCACTTCACTCTGGAAATCGTGGCGCTTGGGAATCGCCATCTTGCCGTAAAGATCGTGCTTGTCCATCATCAGCAGCATGTCGGTGAGCACTCCACGCTCGTTGTCCTCCATCTGACTGATGTCCTTGCGGATCCCGGCGAAGACGGCCAGGTTGGCCATGGTCTGGAGAGCCGGATCCTCCCCGTAGGCCTGAATCAGGCCGGCGATGTTCTTGCGTTTGTCCGGACGGCACAAGGCCAGGATCAGCGGTTTTTCCGGGTAGGTGAAAAAACGGTTGAGCTCCTTGAGCAGCGAGGCCTGGGCGTAGAGGGCCGCTTCGTCACGTTCGCTTTCGGGCAGCAGGTCGTGGTAGTAAGGATAAAAGATATCCACATCCAGCCCCGGCGGAATGACCTTGAAATCCGGCCGTTTTCCGTGGTCGTAGCCACCGTACTGGTCTTCGACCTCCTGGTGGGTGCTGGTGACCACCAGATCGGCCTGGCGCAGGATTTCTTCTTCCGTGGCGATGCGATGGTCGATGCGATAGCGCCGCGTCATCTCTTCGGGCCGCATTCCGTCGCGGCGCAGTTTTTCCTGTTTCACACGGCCCAGGCTGTGGCCGGTGAACACGAAGGGCACGCCGAAAAAACGGCTTAACTGGGCCGCAACGTAGCCGGCGTCGGCATAATGGCCGTGCACCACGTGGGGCAGGCGGCCCTGGCGGCGGATATAGCGGATGGTCTTGTCGACGAATTCGTCCAGGTGCGGCCAGATCCGTTCCTTGCGGATGTACTTGCCGCCGCCGCAACGGATGCGCACGATGCGGAAGCGCTCGTTTACCTGCTCGACAGGGACGGCATAGTCGCTTGAAATCGCCGGATCATCAATGCGGCGGGTAAACAGATCGACCCCGGCCACCCCTTCCAGGCGGCTCAGGGCCTGGCCCAACTCGACGACGTATTTGATCTGGCCGCCGGTATCCGCATCGCTGCCCAGCTCCATGTGCCGGGAGCGCACCAGTCCGTGAATGCTGAACATCTGGATGTAGAGTGGCTCGCCGCCGTCCGTCGTTTTTCGTGTCATCAAGTTCCTTTCGAAAATCGGTTGATCGATCAGTTTTACCGGACGATCCCCCGGTAGAGGCTCAACTCGTCGGGGACCGCTCCGTTCACGGTACAGATGCGCCCGGCGAACAGGATGGCGCGGTCGAGAATTCGCGCGGTCGGCCAGCCGAGCCGGATCCCGGCGGCCAGCACGGCGCTGAACGCGTCCCCGGCTCCCACCGTGTCTTGCAGGCGGCCGGGGATCCGGGACCGGCAGCGGTGGCATTGGCCGCCCCGATAGATGGCCGCTCCTTGCTGACCGCAGGTGACCGCCACCGTCTCGATCCGGAAACGCGCCATCAATGTTTCCACTTGCCCCTGCAGGGGGCCGGCAAGATCGAAGATAGCGGCCGCCACGGCCAGCTCCTCATCGCTGAGCTTGAGGATGTCGGCTTGTTCCAGGCAGGATTGCACCACGGCAGGGGTATACTGGCCCGGACGCAGATTGATGTCGCAAAAAGAAGCGGTCCGGGCCGGCCGGCATTGCAGCAGATCCTGGATGCGGCGGCGGGCCGCTGCGGTGCGCTGGGCTAGGGTGCCGTAGTAAATCAGATGCACATCGGCCTCCATGAGTCGCTGAACCGGATCGTCCATGGCGATATGGTCGTAGGCCATGTC
This sequence comes from Desulfobacterales bacterium, assembly GCA_963668645.2. Lineage (GTDB taxonomy): Bacteria > Desulfobacterota > Desulfobacteria > Desulfobacterales > UBA2174 > UBA2174. The sequence goes on along the minus strand of CAXXWC010000001.1, from coordinate 521,095 downwards.
CGGCAGGATCTCGAAATGCGCCTGGCCTGAAGCGTCCAACGTGACCCGGACCCTTCCGGTGGGATGGACCGGATCGATTTGAACGCTTCCGGTGTCAAGGCCGATGCCGGCCATGCGTGTCAGAATTTCCCGGCCTGCACCATCGTCTCCCACACGGCTGATCAGGGTTGTGTCGAGTCCGAAACGTTTTATATGACAGGCAAAATTGAACGGTGCACCACCTGGGCGGTGCCGTTCGGGGAATTCGTCGAAAAGGGTTTCACCGATGGTAATAATCATAGCAAATACTTCGTATCCTAACATCGTGAGCCACTTTGGTAAAGTGGGGGACAATTTCTATTGCATGTCGTTGCCATTCTAAATTAGGCTCTGGCCCGAAACCATCAATGGCGTTTTGAAGCGGCCCGCCTGCTCAAGGCGGGCCTTGTTACATAAATAGGAGAATCGATATGCGCGTCTTACGTGTTCTTGGAATGTCGGCGTTGGCGATGATGATCTTAAACAGCGCGCCGGCATGGAGCCAGTCCACCCCCGAAACCGCCAAAAAGCCCCCCGCCGCGGATCAATCGCCCAATGCCCCCAAGACCGTCGCCACCGTTAACGGCACCACCATAGATGAAGCCAAGCTCGAAGCGGCCGTGGCCGGAATTCAGCGTCATATGGCGCGCCAGGGACAGAGGGCGCCCGATGAGGCCCTGGGCCAGATGCGCGCCGATGTCCTCGATCACCTTATCGGAGAGGAGCTGCTCTACCAGGACAGCCGCAAGCAGGGTGTTGCGGTGGATGAGGCGGCGATCCAGCAAGAGTTAGCCGCCATGCGTCAAAACTTCAAGGATCCGCAGGCCTTTAACCGGGCGCTGGGGACCGCTGGGATATCGCTTGACCAACTTGTCGAACGCATGCGGCGCCAGGGGGCCATCGAGGGGCTCATCGAGGCCCGCATCATCCCGCAGGTCAAGGTGACCGATGCCGAGGCGAGTGCGTTCTACGAAGCCCATCAGGACGCATTCCTGCGCCCCGAACAGGTGCGGGCGCGGCACATCCTGGTGCGTGCGGACAAGGATGCCGAAGCGGCTGTGCGCGATGCGGCCCGAAAGCGCCTGGCCGATATCCGCCAGCAAGTCCTGGGCGGAGGCGATTTCGCCGCTCTGGCCAAAGCCCATAGCGAAGATCCGGGGAGTAAAGAACAGGGCGGGGATCTTGGTCTTTTCGGCCGCGGCCGCATGGTCAAGCCCTTCGAAGAGGCCGCCTTTGCCCTGGCGTCCGGCCAGATCAGCGAGGTGGTGGAGACCGAATACGGCTATCACCTGATCCAGGTGACCGAGCACAAGGCCGCCGAAACCTTAAGTTTCGAGGACGCCAAGCCGAGAATTCTCGAACACCTCAAGCAGCAGCAGATCAGCGAGCAGGTAAAAGGATACGTGGAAAACCTGCGCAAAAAGGCCAAGATCGAGAAGTTTCTCTGATCCGTTTCAGCAACGGGGATACTTCCCATTTGGCCGAGACTTGCAGCCCGGTGCGCCTCGAGAGACGCATCGGGCTTTTTATTTGACGGTCGGCGTGACGAAGGAAGCCAAAACCGAGAGAATCGCTGCGGGAAGTCGAAGGGGCTCACTCGGCCGGAGACCGGCCGCGGGCCAAGGCCGGTGCCGGGGAGGCGGGCGGTTATTTCATGCACACATCGACGGCCTGCAGTCCTTTGGGGGTGGTGCGGATTTCGAAGCTCACCGGTTCATCCTTCTGGACGCCGAAGTAGCCGTGATCCTTGATGCCGTTCTTGTGAAAGAAAATGTCCCCTTGGCTCTCGGTCTCGATGAATCCGTAGCCTTTCTTGTCGTCATACCATTTTACGCGTCCTTCGGGCATTAGGATGTATCTCCTTTCATGAGGTAGACGCTGAAATCGAAAAATCGGTCCGCTGCCGGCTGGCTGCCGCCGCCCGGCTAAAAGAGTGAAAGGTGAATGAAATCGGCGTCGGTGGCGGGAAGGCCGAAATTCAACCGGCTCCCAAGCCGGTTTCCGTAAAGTGAAGCGCAAGCTGAAAACCGCAAGCCGCAGCGGGAAGACCGTCCATGTACCGTCTGGACAAAGTAGCGCATCGCGCGGATGATGTCAAAGCGCCTTACGCCAGGTGGGCAATTCTTGGTGGATCAGAGATCTGTTGGCCCTGCCAGGGGATGGAAGGAAGGGTTGGACTTCGAATTCGGCCAGATGGCCGGATAAAGACGAGGCTTTGGGCGAGCAACGGCGATCCGGGGATAACCCCCGCGGGTTAACCGGGAATTGCTCACGCCAGTTGACCCCGCAGCCGGCATTCCGTATGATCATCACCCGTTGCAGCCTCGATGGGCGATGGGTCGTCTTCCGCGGCCGTAACCTATGCTGCATATCAATTAGGAGGAACACCGCTATGGCTCAGGAGCCGAACAAGATCATCTGCTCGATGGTGCGGGTGAGCAAATACTACCAGAAACGGCCGGTGCTCGAAGACATTTCCCTGTCCTACTTTTACGGGGCCAAGATCGGGGTCCTGGGACTCAACGGGGCCGGCAAGAGTTCGCTGTTGCGGATCATGGCCGGAGCGGACCGCGATTTCAACGGTGAGTTGATTTTTTCTCCGGGCTACAGTGTCGGATTTCTGCCCCAGGAGCCGGATCTGGACCCGGCCCTTACGGTGCGCGAGATCGTGCGCGAAGGGGTGGCCGAGGTGGCGGCGCTGATGGAGGAATTCAACCGCATCAATGAACAATTCGCCGAGCCGATGGACGACGAGGCCATGAACCGGCTTATAGAGCGCCAGGGCGAGGTCCAGGAGCGCCTCGATGCGCTGGACGCCTGGGACCTGGATGCCCGGCTGGAAATGGCCATGGACGCGCTGCGCTGCCCGGAGGGCGATACCCCCGTGGGGGTTCTTTCAGGCGGCGAACGGCGCCGGGTAGCCCTGTGCCGGCTGTTGTTGCAAAAACCGGAGATCCTGCTCCTTGACGAACCGACCAACCACCTGGACGCCGAGACCGTGGCCTGGCTGGAGCACCATCTGCAGCAGTATGCCGGCACGGTAATCGCCGTGACCCACGACCGCTACTTTCTTGACAACGTGGCCGGCTGGATCCTCGAACTGGACCGTGGGCGTGGAATCCCCTGGAAAGGCAACTACTCTTCCTGGCTGGAGCAGAAGCAGGAGCGGCTCAGGCGCGAGGAGAAGGCCGAGGGCCAGCGCCAGAAAACCCTGGAGCGCGAACTGGAGTGGATCCGCATGGCCCCCAAGGCCCGCCAGGCCAAATCCAAGGCCCGCATCAGCGCCTACGAGCGGCTGCTGAGCCAGCAGGGCGAGGTGGGCCCCCGGGACTTGGAGATCTATATTCCGCCCGGGCCGCGTCTGGGCAACGTGGTCATCGAGGCCCAGGGACTGGCCAAAGGGTACGAGAACCGGCTGCTGTTCGAGAACCTGAGTTTCCGGCTGCCGCCCGGCGGGATCGTGGGGGTCATCGGTCCCAACGGGGCCGGCAAGACGACCCTTTTTCGCATGATCACCGGCCAGGAAAAGCCCGATCAAGGCACGCTGCGCCTGGGCGATACGGTGGCCCTGGCCTACGTGGACCAGTCGCGCGAGGCCCTCGATGCGCAAAAGACGATCTGGGAAGTCATTTCCGAGGGGCAGGACCTGCTCGACCTGGGCGGGGTGGCGGTCAAATCGCGGGCCTACGTGGCGCGCTTCAACTTCTCGGGCGGCGATCAGCAAAAGAAGGTGGCGATGATCTCGGGTGGGGAGCGCAACCGGGTTCACCTGGCCCGGGTTCTCAAGGCCGGAGCCAACGTGATCCTGCTGGACGAGCCGACCAACGACCTGGACGTCAACACCATGCGGGCCCTGGAAGAAGCTCTGGAAAACTTTGCCGGCTGCGCCGTGGTCATCAGCCACGACCGCTGGTTTCTGGACCGCATCGCCACCCATATGCTGGCTTTCGAGGGCGAAAGCCGGGTGGTCTGGTTCGAGGGCAACTACTCGGACTACGAGGCCGACCGGCGCCGGCGGCTGGGCGATGCCGCCGATCGGCCCCATCGCATCAAGTACCGGCAGTTGACCCGGGATTGAGCCGGAGGGCGCAACACGGATCGCAACTGCCATAAGCTGTTGAATGATCACCAGATGGATGAATCATTTCATCCCGCATATTCTAAATCACCCACCGAACAAGGAGATAAGAGATGCCAGAACTGGCCTATCTGAACGGCAAGATCATGCCCATCGGCGAGGCGATGGTTCCCGCCGAGGACCGGGGCTACAACTTCGGCGATGCGGTCTACGAATTCGTAGCCAGCTACAACGGCCGGCTCTTTTGTCTGGAGGAACATCTCGACCGGCTTGAGCGCTCATTGCGCGAGCTGGCCTTCGCCCCCCTGGACCGGGAGACATTGAGGGGAGCGATTCTGGAGCTTTTCGATGGCGCCGGCATTGCCCGGGCAGGTATCTATATCCAGATTTCACGCGGCGTGGCCCCCCGGGACCACGCATATCCGGCCGCCGGCACCCCCTTGCAGTTTTTCATGACCATCCGGCCGGTGCACGAAAAGCCGCCGGAGATGCGCCGGAAGGGCGCCTCGGCCATCACCGTGACCGACATCCGCTGGGGCCGCTGCGACATCAAGACCGTGCAGCTGCTGCCCAACTGCATGGCCAAGCAGCAGGCCCTGGAGGCCGGGGTCTTCGACGCCATCTTTGTTTCGCCGGAGGGGATCGTGCGCGAGGGGACCAGCTCCAACCTTTTTATCGCCAAGAACGGACGCCTGATCACCCACCCGCTCAACGAGCGCATCCTGCCCGGTATCACCCGGCAGGTGGTGATGGACATCTGCCGCGACGAGAAGATCGCGGTGGATGAGCGCTTTTACGACCGCAGCGAACTGGCCGCGGCCGACGAGGTTTTTTTGACCGGCACGATTACCGAGGTGCTGCCCATCACCCGCGTCGACGGCAAGCCGGTCGGAGACGGGTGCGTCGGGCCTCTGGCAAGCCGCCTTTACCAGGCCCTGCTGGCACGCATTCAGACCTGAAAAAGTCCGCTGCGGGCTTTGATGTTTCTCGATGGGCGCGATGAAATGAAAAATTCAGAAAAGCGGCTCATAGACGAGCGGTTCGCCAAACTGCGTTCGGAGCTGGCCCACCTGCTCGAAAGGCTTCAGTCCCTGGCTCAGGACGCCGGCAACAGCGACCTGCCGCCGGTGATCGGCCAACTGCGCACCACGCTTCTCGATCCGTTTTTTTTCGTCGTTGTCGGGGAAATCAAGGCCGGCAAGAGCAGCTTCGTCAATGCCCTGTTGGGGGCTGAGATCTGCCGGGTCGATCCGGCCCCCTGCACCGACGTGATCCAGGAGATGGTCTGGTCCGCAAAAGCGCTGGACACAGAGATCGGTCCCCACCTGAGGCGGGTGGGCGTGCCGGTGGAAATCCTCAAAGACATCGCCATCGTCGACACCCCGGGCACCAACACCATCATCGAACATCACCAGGAGATCACCCAGCGCTACATTCCCAACAGCGGCCTGGTGATTTTCGTCTTCCCGGCCAAAAACCCCCACACCCGATCGGCCTGGGAACTGCTCGAAACCGTGAGCGACGAGTGGCGCAAACGGGTGGTTTTCGTCCTCCAGCAGGCCGACCTGGCCACGGAACAGGAACTGGCGGTCAACACGGCCAAGGTCGCCGAATACGCCCGGCAGCGCCGGATTTTAGAGCCGCAGATCTTTGCCACCTCCGCGGCAAGGGAATTGGCCGGCCAGCCGCAAAGCGGTTTTGCGGCCGTACGCGGCTACATCCGGGACACGGTCACCGGGGGGCGCCATTTTTACCTCAAGCTGCGCGCCACGCTGGACACCAGCGAATCGCTTTTTGAAAAGATCGCCACTTCGCTGGAGGGGGCCCGGGTCCAGCTCGAAGCGGACCGCAGTCTGAGCGCCAGTCTCACGGGCCGTACCGAGGACGGGCTGCGCCGCAGCACCGAGCAGGTGGCGCTGATGGTCCATAGGGTGCTCGACCGCTACGACGCTTGCGCCGAAAAATTGCTGGCCGATTTCTGGGCCGGACTTTCGGTGCCGACCTTCTTTCGCCGTTCGGTGGGCGCGGTGGTAAGACGCGGAAAAGGGCTGCACGAGTGGATGAACGGCCTGCAAGAGGCGTTCAACCACTGCCTGGAACGGGAAGCCGGCGCAGTGGTCGAGCGCCATGGCGGCCAACTTTTGGCAGATATCGAAACCTTTGTGCGGGAGTTGAGCGCTTCTTTGGCCGCAGTGCGCCATCCGGCAGACCGCCCCGAGGTACCGGACATCGATTTCTGGCAGCGCCGCGAAACCCTGTTTACCGAACTGCAGCAAAACATCGAAGCCCTCAAACCGGCGGCCCTGTTCACCGATCGGCTGGCCACCACTCCCGAGCGGGCCGGCTCGACCCTGGTGGGGGGCAGCGCCATGACCCTGGTGGGGGCCCTGATGCTGGCCACGACCCATATGCCGCTGCTGGACGTCACCGGCGGCGTTCTCACCGGCGTCGGGTTGATCCTGACCGGCGGGGTCCTGGCGGCGCGCCGCGGCATGATGCGCCGGGAGCTGGAAAAGGGCCTCAAGGAGAACCGCACCCGTTTGGCCGGGGAGCTTGAAGCACGGATGGCGGACGAGGTGGAAAAACGCTACGCCCAGATCCGCCGCCGGATCGATCCGTTGAGCGCTTACGTGGCAGAGCGTGACGCAGCGCTCAATGCTCTGGACCAACAGGGCGCCACGCTGGGGCAGGAATTCGAGCGCCTGACGGCGGCCGTGGATCGCGCCGCGGCCGCTTCGGCATGAATGTCTTTTTCGTACTCCTGCTGATCTTGGCGCTGGCCTTTGCCGGCTACCGTCTGAGCTTCCGCGCCTTGTCCACGCCCATCGCGGCGTGGCGCCCGCTGCTGACCGGCACCGAATTTTTGCTGCTCGGCGTCGTCCTGGGGCCGCGGCTGCTCGGGGTCGTGGATCCGGCCACCCTGCGCGGGCTGGCCCCCCTGAGCGCCTTTTTGCTCGGCTGGCTCGGCATGCTGGTCGGTTTCCACTTCGATTTTCGCCAGCTCGGACGCCAGAAACCCGGGACGATCTTCACGGCCCTGATCGTGGCCGCCGTCACTTTCGCCGTTGTGGCCCTGGGCACCGATCTGTGGATCTTACCGCTCCTGGCACCGGGTGATGCCCAGCGTTGGCCGGTGGTCCTCTGCCTGGGGGCCGCCGCTTTGAGCAGTTCTCCCCTGACCCTGGCGCTGCTGGCCGCCCGGCGTGGTTCCGCCTATCCGGTTTTGCGGCGGGTCGGGGTCCTGGCCGGCGTCAACAGCCTGGCAGCCCTGCTGGTTTTCGGCCTGGTCTATTGTTTTCACCCCTGCGGCACCCCCGGCCGCTTCTCGTGGACACTTTTCGGCCGCAGCGCCGGGTTGAGTGTGCTTGCCAGCGCGGCCCTTCTGCTGCTTTTTTCGCTCCTTCTCAGCCTTCGCCCCAACCGCCGCGAGCTGACCCTCATGTTGCTGGCCTTGACCGTACTGGGCGGCGGCGTTGCCATGATCCTTGATTTTTCCCCCCTGCTGGTCAATTGCGCCATCGGAATCGGGCTGGTGAACCTGTCTCGGGCGCGCGACCGTATCGGGGCCCTTCTTGAAACCCTGGAAAAACCGTTCTACCTGCTTTTGCTACTTTTTCTCGGGATCGAGTGGTGGCCCGGTGATGCGTGCTTTTTTTGGGCCGCCGGGGCCTGGAGCCTGCTGCGCCTGGCCGGCAGGTGGGCCGGGGTGTGGGCGGCGCGGCCGGTTGCCCCCGGTGGGGACGCAAAGGAGCCGGGCCGCCTGTGGCGATTGTTGGCGCCGGCCGGAGCCCTTCCCATGGCGATGTTTTACGATCTTCAGTTCAGCCAATGGGGGGTTGCCCTGGCCCCCGTGGTACACCTGGGTGTTCTCGGGGTGCTGGCCACAGACCTGGTCAGCCCATGGATCGCGGCCCGGGCCCTGGGCAGAAAGACAGCCGATGCGATGGTTGACGCCCGCTAGAAGAGAACTGGTCGTTTGCCTGCTGAGCGGCAGCCTCCTGATTTTGTTGGCCTTGTGGACCTGCGGGCTTGAAATCAGAGGGGACTGGCAGCGCACCGGGCAGGTCGTGTTCGCCCTGGGATTCGTCATGCTGGCGGCCTACCTCTCCGGCCAGGTCTGCCGCCTGGTGCGCCTGCCGTTGATCAGCGGCTATATCTTTGCCGGGATTCTGGCCGGTCCCTTTGCCAGCGGATTTCTCGATCCGGCCATGGTGGTGCGGCTGCGTCTGGTGGATGATCTGGCCCTGAGTTTTATCGCCCTGACGGCGGGAGGGGCCCTCGACGTGGCGCGCCTGCTCCCGAGACGTCGGGCCATCGCCTGGAACATCGCACTCTTGACGGTGGTCGTGCTGGGCATGGTGGGTGGTTTCGTCATGGCGGCCGCTTCCCGCTTCGCGTTGATCGCGCAGATGGACGGCGCAGCGCAGCTGGCCCTGGCCATGCTGTTGGGCTGCATCTCGGTGGCCCGCTCGCCCTCTTCGGCCATCGCCATCATCGACGAGTGCCGCGCCGCCGGTCCTTTTACCGAGACGGTGCTGGGGGTCACGGTGGCCATGGATGTGCTGATCATCGTGCTGTTTACCGTGACGCTCAGTGCGGTGGCGGCTTTGTTGCACGGTACGGCCTTCGACCCGTGGGCCGCCTTGTCGATGCTCTCAGCGGTGGCCGTCTCTTTGGGCGGGGGGCTGGTCCTGGGCGCCGGGATCGTGGTCTATATCCGGCGGGTGGGCCATGACCTGCCGCTTTTCCTGGTTTTCATGGCTTTTGCCGTGGCCAAGGCTTCGGCCGCTTTGAACCTCTGGATGCAGGCCTCGATGCAAATCCATCTGAGCCTGGAGCCGCTATTGATCTGCATGAGCGCGGGATTCTGCGTCCGGACCCTGGATTCCGAAGCCGGGCGGCGGTTTATGGAGGGGCTGCATCGGCTGGCCCTGCCGATCTTTCTGCTTTTTTTCACCATGGCCGGCGCTTCGTTGAACCTGGAGGCCCTGGCCCGCTGCTGGCCCCTGGCCCTGGCCGTGGCCGGGGTGCGGGCGTGCGGCATTTTTGTCGCCACCTGGAGCGCGGCCCGCCTGGCGGGGGATCCCCCGCGCAACGGGCGCATCGCCTGGATGGCCTACCTGACCCAGGCCGGGGTTTCCATCGGTCTGGCCCAACTCGCCGCCCGCCAACTGCCGCAGCTCGGCGTCTACCTGACGACCATCGTGTTGGCCGTGATCACCGTCAACCAGGTCCTGGGCCCTATCGGCTTCAAGCTGGCGTTGGGACTGGCCGGCGAATCGGGGCGCCGCTGATAAGGCCGCGTCAGGCGGGCCCTGTCCCGGCCTGCCGGTGCGGCCGGTCTCCCAGGCGGCCGCAATCGGAAAGCGGCACCACCATATAGATGCCGCCGCTGGCAGATTCCTCGCGGGCGCACAGGGTTTGGAGAAAGGCGACGGCCTGCTCCAGGGCCGCCGGTGATTCGATGGCCGACAAGAGGGTCTTGGAATGCTGCCCATGGCCGGCGGACAGGCCCCGGAAGCCGGCAAAAAGGGGCACATGATGGCTCAGGAGCTGAAGCGAATCGGTGGAATCGAGCAAGGTGGCGCCGGTAACGCCGATGTCGAGCCAACCGGTGAGCAGTTCCCCCAGGATATCTTCGTTATCGATGATGACGATCAACAACTGCACGGTCTCTTCTCCCCTGGCGGCCTCCGCCTGCTGATTTTCCGCTGTGCCCGTGGTGTCTGACAGGATCGTTGCGGCCAGAGTCTAGTGAAACGGGATGCGCTCTTCCAGTTTCCGGATATGCTGCCAGAGCGCTTCAGGGCTCGGAGCCCGGCGGACCATGTCCATGAAACCCGCCTCGCGGCAGATCCGGGACAGGGCGGCCAGCAGGCGCAGGTGCAGATCCCGGTTGCCGGCCGGCACGACCAGGGCGATCACCACGTCCACCGGCCGGCGGTCCAGGGCGCCATAGTCCATGGGCCGATCCAGGCGGACCATGGTCAAAGACTCCGCGGCAGCTTCGGCGCTGGCGGTATGCGGCAGGGCCAGGCCGTTGCCGATGCCGGTGCTCATGGTCTCCTCGCGGGTGCGCAGCCCCTGGTAGAGGGTTTCGGCATCCTTGACGACGCCCACGTTGAAAAAGGCGCCGGCCAGAAAATGGAGCAGCGCCTCTTTGTCTGCCAGGTCCTGGTCGAGAAAGATATGGCTGGCCGGCAGCCGTTTCCAGATCTTCATGGCGACACCCCACCACCTTTCCTATTTTGTTTTGCGCAGATAGACGACCAGGCTTTTGCCGGCAACCGGATTGAGCAGGCGTTCGAGCCAGCGCGTCAGGGCCGGCTTTTTCATCATATCCCAGACCAGCAGACGATGGTAGAGGTTGACGGCGGCCGAGTCGGTGCGCTGGGGGCCGACGAAACACTTGAGCCACCAGTAAGGGGCATGCAGCGCGTGGGCATGGTGGCAGGCCCAGGGCTTCAAGCCGGCGCCTTCAAGGAGTCTGACGAGTTCCCTGCGCCGGTAAATGCGCACATGGCCGCCGTTGGCGTGGCTGTAATCCGGCGCCAGCCGCCAGCAGATCCGCTCGGGCCAGGCCCGCGGCACGCTGACGACCAGGTCGGCGCCCGGTTTGAGCACCCGGACCAGTTCGGCTACGGCCCGGCGGTGGTCGGGGATGTGTTCGAGCACTTCGGCGCAGATCACCAGATCAAAGGTGGCGTCGGCAAAGGGCAGGTGCCGGCAGTCGGCCGAGGCAAAGGCCCAGGCACCCCCGGCACCGGCGCCGACCCGCTGGTGAAACTCCAGGCGCTGGCAGGCGGCGCAAAGGTCGGCGTGGCAAACATCCACGCCCACGGTCGTTGTCCTTTCAATCCCGTAGGCTGCCGCAGTATGGCGGCCGCTGCCGCAGCCCACGTCCAGAATGCGGGCGCCGTATGCGATGGACAGGCGCTTGAAATCCACCGTGATCATCCCAGCACCTCCCGGTAGGCCGCCACGGTCAGCTCCGCGGCCCGCCGCCAGGTAAAATGCCGCTGCACGCGCCGGTAGCCCGCTTCTCCCAGCCTGCAAGCCTCATCAGGGTTGTCCAGCAGGGTCTCGATGGCCCGCGCCAGGGCCTGGGGATCGGCGGGCGGCACGAGGAGGCCGGCATCGCCCACCACTTCGGGCAGGGCCCCGCCGGTGGTGCTGATCACCGGTACGCCGCAGGCCATGGCTTCTCCGGCAGGCAGGCCGAAACCTTCATAGACCGACGGCACCACGGCCGCCGTGGCCCGGGCATACTGGCTTACGAGGGCCTCATCCGAAATCCGGCCGGTAAAGACCACGTGGCGCCCGATTCCCAGGCGGCGGATCAGCTTGACGATGCCGCCGTCTTTTTTGGGCGTGCCGATGACCACCAGGGTCAGCGGCCGCCGTTCGAGCACCTGGGCCGCCGCCTGGAGCAGGTAGTAGAGCCCCTTCAAGGGGGTGTCGGCGCTGTTGGTCACGATGATGCGGTTTTTTTCCCGCGCCAGATCCGGCAGGGGGCGGAACAGGCCGGTATCGATCCCGTTGGGCACGACCCGGAAGCGGTCTGCCGGAACCTTGAAGTCCCGGCAGATGTCGTCCCGGGCGCAGGCCGAAACGGTGATGAGCCGCGCCAAGGTGCGGCTGACCCGTTTTTGCATGCCGATAAACGAGTACCAGCGCAGGTGCTTGAGTTTTTTCCACGGGGCGCGCACCGAGGCCAGGGCGATCTTGAGGTCCACCGTGATCGGATGATGGATGGTGGCCACGGTGGGAATGCGCCGGCTGATGGCCCACAGCCCGTAAGAGAGGCTCTGGTTGTCATGCACGATGTCGTAGCGCCGGCCGTGGCGCTGCAAGAAGGCGAAGGCCCGCCATCCGAAGGTGAACGGCTCGGGGAAACCCATAGTGGAAACCCCCATCCATTCGATGAGGTTCAGCGGCCGGCGCAGCTCGCCGAGGGTCGGGATGCGGAACGGATCGGCCGGATTATACAGATCGAGACACTCGAGCCGGTGAACCGGAATGTCGCTGTCCAGGCCGGGGTCGGGCGGCCCGGAGACCACTTCGACCCGATGGCCCAGGTCCTTTAGGGCACGGCTCAGGTTTTTCAGATAGACGCCCTGGCCGCCGCAATGGGGATTGCTGCGGTAGCTAAGGAGGCATATACGCAGTGGTCTTCGCACTGAAGGCAACTGGCCTTGACTGCGGCGACGATCGATCATGTCGCGGCTCCTGAAAAAAAATCGTCGCCGGAATCAGCCCTGGGACTGATTGCGGCCGAGAGGTTTTGGCATCTGTTTCATTGGGCCGCGGGGGGGATTTTTTCAAGAACCCGGCCATCGCCGTCCAGCAAAAAGAGCAGGAATCCGCCGGCCGCCGCGCTCTTGCGCAGCTCCGAGAGGTGCACCGCCTGAATTTCGTACTTGTGATCCCGGTCCCGGGCCATGAGGTGGTAACATTTGAGGGCATCTTCCTTGTCGCGGAACATGGGTATGAAATCCAACCGGGTGGCTTCGTCGGTGAGCCCCAGGTACTGCTCGTTCGGACCCGGATCGATCAGCGTGACCCATACGAAGGGGTTGCCGGATAACGAATCGCTCATGGCACATCTTTCTCCTTGATCTGCGTTCAAACCTTGCTAAACCTTGCTAACATAGCAGAACCGGGCCTGGGTTCAAGACTTTATCCCATGAGTCCGGTCCCGGGTCAATTGACAGCCGGGGTTATTCACCGTAGGGTGCCAAGACAGGCCTTGACGGCGTTTTTCTAGAGACGTTTTGCTATCCATGACGTTTCGACGGCGGCTGTAGAAAAGGACCCGGATATGGCGGACATCCTGGTGGTGGGCGGGGCCGGTTATATCGGCAGCTTTCTTTGCAAGCATCTGGCTGCGGCCGGTCATCGACCGGTGGTGCTGGACAATTTGAGCACCGGCCATCGTGCTGCGGTGCGCTACGGGCCCTTGATTCAAGGGGAGATGGCGGACGCGGATCTGCTGGCCGGGATCTTCAGCCGCCATCGCATCGAAGCCGTCATGCACTTTGCCGCCAACTGTTACGTGGGCGAATCGGTTACGGCGCCGGCCAAGTATTACCGCAACAACCTGGCCGCCACCCTGGCGCTGCTCGATGCGATGCGGGCCGCCGGGGTGCACCGCTTTATTTTTTCCTCCACCTGCGCGGTCTACGGCGAACCGGAAGCCATACCGATAGCCGAGGATCACCCCCTGCGGCCGATCAATCCTTACGGGCGCAGCAAGCTGATGGTCGAGCAGATCCTGGACGACTTTGCCGCGGCCTACGACCTGCGCGCCGTCAGGCTGCGTTACTTCAACGCCGCCGGAGCCGATCCGGAGGGGCAGATCGGTGAAGACCACCGCCCGGAGACCCATCTCATCCCTTTGGTGCTCCAGACCGCGCTGGGCCAGCGCGGCCATATCGAGATCTTCGGCGACGACCTGGATACGGCCGACGGTACCTGCATCCGAGACTACATCCACATCGCCGATCTGGCCCAGGTCCACTGCCTGGCCCTGGAGCGGCTTCTGGATGGGGCTGGCGGCGGGATCTACAACCTGGGCAACGGCGCGGGCTATTCGGTTCGCCAGGTCATCGAGACGGCCCGCCGGGTCACCGGGCAGAAAGTCCCGGCGGTGGTGGCGCCGCGGCGCGCCGGGGATCCAGCCGTGCTGGTGGGCAGCAGCCGCAAGGCGGCCGATGAGCTCGGCTGGCGGCCCCGGTACCCGGATCTGGAAGCGATCGTTGAAACCGCCTGGCACTGGCATCGGACCCACCCCCACGGCTACTCGCCACCCGACTCTGCGCAAGGAAAGCCGGTCCATGGAAACTGACCCCGGCATCCCGGCCTATGCGGCCATGGCTCTGGAAGCGGCCCTGGCTGCGGGGCGCGAGATTCTGGCGGTCTATGCATCGGATTTCGCCGTCCGTGCCAAGGCCGACCGTTCCCCGTTGACCGCCGCCGATACCCGGGCCCACCAGACCATCGTCAGGGTCCTGGCCTCCAGCGGCTTGCCGCTGCTCAGCGAAGAAGGGCGCCACCAACCCTACGACCAGCGTCGTCGGTGGCACCGGCTGTGGATCGTGGATCCGCTGGACGGGACCAAGGAGTTCGTGTCGCGCAACGGTGAATTTACCGTCAACATCGCCCTGGTAGAAAACCACCGGCCAATCCTGGGCATTGTTTACGCGCCGGTGGCCGACCGGCTTTATCTGGCCCTCCATGGGCAGGGGGCCTGGCGCATCCGGGCGGCCAGCGCCCTGGACCGTGAAAAAGCGGCGGCCGGCTGGCGTGCGGTTGCCGAGCCCCTGCCGGATCCGCCGGATGCGAGGCGCGTCTTTAAGGTGGTGGGCAGCCGAAGCCACGCCAATCCGGCGTTGGATGAATTTTTGGCCCGCTTGCGCGGCTGTTATCAAGACCTCGAATTCACCGCCGCCGGCAGCGCCCTGAAATTCTGCCTTCTGGCCGAGGGACGGGCCGCGCTTTATCCGCGCCCGGCCCCCACCATGGAATGGGACACGGCCGCCGGCCAGTGCCTCGTTGAAGCCATCGGCGGCCGGGTCCTGATCTGGGGCACGGACCGGCCCCTGGACTACAACCGCCAGGACCTGGTCAATCCGGGCTTCATCGCCCTGGGGCCGGAGGTGGATCCGGCAAAAGTGAGCGGGGTGATGCGCAGCTAAGGTTGGCAAAGCCGCTCGCCTGTTATTTTATTCCACGGTTTTGCGGGAGAAATCCCGTTCTCCTTTTTTGCGAAAGGGTCTTTGCATGCCTGACGATTCTCTGCCGCTTTTCCGCGGCGGTACTCTGGTCGATTTGCGAGTCGATGCCGGGCGGGCCGGACTTTTGCGCCGCATCGCCCGGGATCTGCCCGATATCGTGCTCAACGAACGCCAGATGTGCGATTTCGAGTTGCTGGCCACCGGGGCTTTTTCACCCTTGACCGGCTTCATGACGCAAACCGATTATGCCGCGGTTTGTGACCGCATGCGCCTTGCCGACGGGAGCTTGTGGCCGATTCCGATCTGCCTGGACGTGTCCGAAACCCGCGGCCGGGGCCTGGAAGCCGGTCAAAGCGTGGCGCTGCGCGATCCCGAGGGGTTTCTGCTCGGGGTAATGCATTTAGCCGATATCTGGCCGGCGGCGGTAGAGGATGAAGCCCGGTCCGTATACGGGACCCTCGACAGGTCCCATCCGGGGGTCGATTATCTGCTGCGGCGGGCGGGCCACTTTTATCTGGGCGGTCCGCTGGAAGTGGTCAGTTTGCCGATTCACTACGACTTCAAGCAGATTCGCCTGGCGCCGGCCGAGATGCACGATCAGTATCGGCGGCTGGGGTGGCAGCGGGTGGTGGCTTTCGCAACCCGCAATCCGGTGCACCGGCCCCAGTTCGAAATGACCCTGGCCGCCATGCGCCGGGCCCGGGCCAATCTGCTGCTGCTGCCCTTTGTCGGGGTGACGCGGGCCGAGGATATCGACCACTATACCCGTGTGCGCTGCTACCGGGAGGTGCTGCACCACTACCCGCCCGAGTCGGTTCTGCTCAACCTTTTGCCCCTGGCCGTCCGCCTCGCCGGACCGCGCAACGCCCTGCTGCATGCCGTGATCGCCAGGAACTTCGGTTGCACCCATTTTATCGTCGGCCGCGACCACGGCAGTCCGGGCCTCGACCGCCAGGGGAAACCCTTTTACGGCTGCCGCCAGACGCGGGAGCTGGCCGAGGCCATGGGCGCCGAGATCGGCATCGAGATCTTAAGCTTCCCCGAGATGTGTTACCTGCCTTACGAGGACGAGTATCGCTTCGCCGATCAGATCCCGCAGGGCACCCAGACCCTGCGCTTGAGCGGCTCGCAGATCCGCGCCCGGCTGCGAGGCGGCCGGTATATCCCCCAATGGGTCTCTTTTCCCGAAGTGGTGGCCGAGCTGCAGCGGGCCTGGCCGCCGCCACGCCAGCAGGGATTTACCGTGTTCATGACCGGGCTGAGCGGGGCGGGCAAATCAACCATCGCCAAGGTGTTGTATTCGCGTTTTCTGGAGATCGGCGATCGGCCGGTGACCCTGCTCGACGGGGATATCGTGCGCCGCCATCTTTCCAGCGAGCTGAATTTTTCCAAGGAACATCGGGACATCAATGTGAGGCGCATCGGGTTTGTGGCTTCCGAAATCACCAAGAACCGGGGGATCGCCATCTGCGCGCCCATCGCCCCCTACGCGGTGACCAGAAGCGAGATCCGGCGCCTTATCGAAGGCTACGGCGGCTTTATCGAGGTGCATGTCAGCACGAGCCTTGAGACCTGCGAGAAGCGTGATCGCAAGGGGATGTACGCAAAGGCCCGGGCCGGGTTGATCAAAGGCTTTACCGGGGTGGATGACCCGTACGAAGCGCCCGAGGCCCCGGAGCTGCGCATCGACACCGAGGGCCTGACTCCAGATGAAGCGGCCCAGGAGGTACTGCTATATCTGGGCCAGCGCGGCTACGTTTGACGGCTTGGCCAGAAAATCGCAGGTCTGCCTAAAAACAGAGAACAGGGGGCGTTTTCCAGCCCCCTGTTTTTTACTGATCCAGTTCGGCCGCAGGCACGAAATTGTCCCGGTGAATGGCCTCGTCATCGTTTCGGAAGCCGAGCAGGGCCTCGATGCGGTCGCTTTTGGCGCCGGCGATTTTTTTAAGCGCTTCCGATCCGTAGTTGACCAAGCCGATGCCGAGGCGCCGGCCGTCCTCGCTTTCCACTGCCACGGCGTTGCCCACCGTAAAGCGTCCCACCACCTGGCGGATACCGCTGGGCAGCAGGCTCTTGCCGTTTTGGCAGAGGGCCTTTTGTGCCCCGGCATCGACCACCAAGGTCCCTTTGGTGGTCTTGGTAAAGGCGATCCACTGCTTCTTGCGGCTCAGATGGGTCGCTTCGGGCAAAAAGAGGGTGCCCACCGATTTTCCGGCGAAGATCTCGCGGATCACCCCGGGCGCCAATCCGTTGGCGATCACGGTGGCCACCCCCCCCAAAGCGGCCTTGCGCGCAGCGGTGATCTTGCTGGCCATGCCGCCGGTGCCGAGAAATCCGGGGATCGTGCTGGCGTATTGCTGGATACGCCGGTCGACCCGGTCCACGATTTCGATGCGCCGGGCCTCGGGGTGCTCGCGCGGGTCCTGGTCGTAAAGCCCGTCGATGTTGGTCAGGTTGAGGAGCAGTTCGGCCCCGGTGAGGCTGACCACCATGGCGCTCAGGTTGTCGTTGTCGCCAAACTTGATCTCGTCGGCGCTCACCGTGTCGTTCTCGTTGATGATCGGCGTCACCTTCCAGCCCAGCAGGGTCAGCAAGGTGTTGCGGGCGTTGAGATAGCGGCGCCGGTGGGTCAGGTCGTCACGGGTCAGCAGGACCTGGGCAACCTTTTCGCCGTAGCGGGCAAAGGCCTCCTCATAAGCCATGATGAGACGGCTCTGGCCCATGGCGGCCAGGGCCTGCATCTGGGAGACGGCCGCAGGGCGCTTGCTGAGGCCGATCTTGCGCATGCCGGCGGCGATGGCGCCTGAAGAGACCAGGATCACTTCGATTCCCCTGCGCCGCAGCTGCCATATATCGGCGGCCAGATCGTCGATCAGATTCAGATTCAACCCGTTGCGGCGGGTCAAGACACCGCTGCCCACTTTGAGCACCATGCGTCTGACGCCCGAAAAAAGCTCTTTGCGTTGATGGGTGTCCATGCTCTTCCTACTCGTAAGATTTGTCCAGGTGCCGGTGGGTGAAGGGCCGTGCATCCGGACCGCAGTAGTCGGCCACGATGTGGCCGTCCCCCAGCAGGTGCCATTTATAGGTTACCATCCCTTCGAGGCCCACCGGTCCTCGGGCGTGGAGCTTCTGGGTGCTGATGCCTACCTCGGCACCCAGCCCGAAGCGGAACCCGTCCGCAAAGCGGCTCGAACAGTTGACGAACACGTCGGCCGCGTCGACTCGGTCCATGAAGCGCCGCGCCCGGTGCGTATCCTGGGTGACGATCACCTCGGTATGGCCCGAGCCGTAGCGGTTGATGTGCGCCACGGCCTCATCGAGGTCCCGAACCACCCGGATCGAGACGATGCGGTCGAGGTATTCGGTGCCCCAATCGGCGTCGCTGGCCGGTACGGCGGCGATGCGTGCGGCGGTCTGCGGGCAGCCGCGGATCTCCACCCCGTGACAAGCCAGGGCCTGGGCCAGTGCGGGCAGCACCGCGTCGGCTACCTTCTGGTGCACCAGGAAGGTTTCGGCCGCGTTGCACACCGCAACGTACTGGACCTTGCTGTCTACCGTGATCTGGACGGCCATGGTCGGGTCGGCGGCCCGGTCGATGTACACATGGCAGATCCCGTCGGCATGCCCCATGACCGGAATGCGGGTGTTGTCCATGATGTGGCGCACGAAGGCGTTACTGCCCCGGGGGATGATCAGGTCGATTTGCCGGTCGCATTGCAGAATATCGGCTACATCCTGGCGGCTTTCCAGCAGGGCCATCCATCCGGAGGGCAGACCGGCTTCTTGGGTGGCGGCGATGATGGTGTCGGCCAGGACCCGGTTGGTATTGGCCGCCTCGCTCCCGCCTTTGAGAAGGGCCGCGTTGCCGCTTTTCAGGCAGAGGGCGGCGATCTGGACCAGGGCGTCGGGCCTGGATTCGAAGATGACCCCGACAACACCCAAAGGGCAGGTCACCTGGTACAGCTCCAGCCTCCGGTCCAGTTCCACGGCCCGCAGGGTGCGGCCTACCGGATCGGGCAGGGCCGCAAGGGCCATGAGCCCTTGGCAGGCCTCCTCCAGCTTGGCGCGGTCCAAGCCGAGGCGTTTGACCAGCGGCGCGGCCAGACCCTCTTTGGCCGCGGCCTCAAGATCGGCGCGATTGGCGGCTTCGATGAGGCCTGCAGCGCGCCGCAACGCTTCCGCCATGCGTTGCAGGGCGGTGTTCTTCGCTGCGGCAGCAACAACGGCCAGCTCCAGGGACGCCGCCTTGGCGCGGGTTACGGTTTCGTTAAGAGACATGGGTACTCCTTCCCTTCGATGGGCGCTTGATTCGGTTGGAGGTGCTTTGAGTTCAGTGGGGTACGACCCAAAACGGTTCATCTTTTTTGGGCCATCGCAGGTCCTAAAGTCAACAGGAAGATGCAGCAATTTTCGGTGAATCCGAGATCTGCCGGTTTTCGTTTTTTGCAGGGGGGCGGAACAAGGGCGGAGCTTGGATGGGGACCGGCAACCCGGCAAGCTGTGGGGTTTGGCGATATTGGCTGTTGCTTGCTGCTATCTGCCGTCTTTTACAGCTGTCGCTCAACGTGCAAGCCAACTGCATGGGGCTGGCAGCGGTCACAACTCCCGGTGTCACGAGAAGACAATACCCTGCAAAATCTTGGATAACCGGTGGTCGACTGGGAAAAGCGTTGACAGGCTTTTTCGGATGGGTTAACCACCGCTGGAAACATGGTTAACGAGAGGGGCCATGAAAGGACGGATTTTGGAAATCTTGCGGGGCCGGGCGGATGTGATCTCCGGCGAGGCGCTCAGTGCGCGGCTCGGCGTTTCGCGGGTATCGATCTGGAAACACCTGCAAAAGCTCCAGTCGTGCGGCTACCGGATTGAATCCACTCCCAAGGGATATCGGCTGCTGGAGGCGCCCGATGCCTTGCTGCCGTGGGAGTTTCCCGGCTGGGAGGCGCGCATTCACCATTACGAGGAGCTTTCCTCCACCATGGATACGGCCCGCCAGATGGCGCGCGACGGTTGCGAACCGTTTACCGTGGTGGTTGCCGAACGCCAAACCCGGGGCCGCGGCCGGCTCCAGCGCCATTGGGTGGCGCAAACCGGCGGGATCTATTTTACCATTGTGCTGCGCCCCCCGTTGCCGCCCCAGCTCGGTTTTCGGGTCAACTTCGCCGCCTCGGCGGTTCTGGCCCGGGTCCTGCAGCGGCGCTACGCACTGGACGCCCGGGTCAAATGGCCCAACGATGTGCTCATCGAAGGGTGCAAGGTCTGCGGTCTGCTGGCCGAGATGGAGACCGAAGGCGACCAGGTGAGCTTCGTCAATATCGGCATCGGCATCAACGCCAACAACGATCCCCCCGAGGTGGAAAGCGGAGCGGTGGCCTTGCATCAGCTCCTCGGGCGGCCGGTTTCACGGCGCGACCTGCTGGCCGACTTTCTCGGCGAACTGGAAGCGCGGATCGGCAACCGGCCTCTGGACCGGGCGGTGGCCGAGTGGCGCGGCTGCGCCATGACCCTCAATCGGCGCGTACGGGTGGTGACGACCCGCGAAAGCCTGGAAGGGACCGCGGTGGATGTGGACGACACGGGAGCCCTGCTGCTCGATCTGGACAACGGCGTTCGCCACCGGGTGATTTATGGGGATTGTTTCCTGGCTTGAATGTTTCGAGAAGGCAAAAGTCGCCTTTTTATAAAACCAAAGAAAAATGGTTTCTTAAGAGGAACTTATGGATACGAGGGAAAATCTGCGCATGAGTGTGGTGGCGGCGCTGATGGCGGCGCTGATGGCCGCCGGGGCGTATGTGGTAATTCCCATCGGCCCGGTGCCCATCGTGATGCAAAACCTCTTCGTGCTGCTGACCGGATTGCTGCTGGCGCCGCGCTGGGCCGGGAGCGCCATCGGTGTTTACCTGCTGGCCGGGGCCCTCGGGCTGCCGGTATTTTCCGGCGCCACCGGCGGAATCGGCCGGTTTCTGGGACCCACGGGAGGGTACCTGGTCGGTTATGTGCCGGCCGTGCTGCTGGTCAGTTGGGTCTGCCAACGCTTCCGGCACCGCGCGCTATTCCAGATCGGCGTCCTTGTGCTGGCCATGTCGATTGTCTATCTGTTCGGGGTAGCCTGGCTCAAGACCGTCACCGCCATGGACTGGTCCAAGGCCGTGATGGTGGGAATGCTCCCCTTCCTGCCCGGGGATGCCGTCAAGATCGCGGCGGCCATGCCCATCGCGCGCACCTTGCGGCCCATCGTTGAGGGACAGGACTTGCGGCGCCAACGGGCGTCCGGTGCGCTCAACCCCTAAAATCAATCCCGGTTTCAACGCTGATCCATTCGCCCTGGTTTTTGCAATGGCTCTGATCGAGATCGTAAATCTGACCCACCGGTTCGCGGACGGCTCCCTCGGATTGGACAAGATCCAACTGCAGGTCGAGGCCGGCACGTGGCTGGTGATCGCCGGAGCCAACGGTTCGGGCAAGTCGACCCTGTTGCGGCACCTCAACGGGCTGTTGCGCCCCTCGGCCGGGACGGTGCGTATCGACGGGATCGATGTGGCCCGCGATCCGGCCCGGGCCCGGCGCCGGGTGGGGATGGTGTTCCAGGATGTCGACACCCAGATCGTGGGGGAAACCGTGGCCGACGACGTGGCCTTCGGGCCGCAAAACCTGGGCCTGGGGCGCAACGAGATCGACCTGCGAGTCGCAGAAGCCCTGGATTCCATGAACCTGGCGGCCGTCAGCGACGTGCCGCCGCACCTGCTTTCCGGCGGCGAAAAGCGCCGCCTGGCCGTGGCCGGCGTACTGGCCATGGAGCCGGCGGTCATCGTTTTTGACGAGCCGTTTTCCAACCTCGATTATCCCGGGATCTGTTCGGTCCTGCGGCGCATGGTGGCCTTGCACGCCGGCGGCAAGACCCTCATCGTCACCACCCACGACCTGGAAAAGGTGGTGGCCCACGCCGACCGTTTGGTGATCCTCGATCGCGGTCGGATCGTCGGCGACGGCGCGCCTCTCGGACTTTTGCAAGACATCGAGCGCTATGGGGTGCGCCGGCCCTGCAGCGTGCGCATGGGAGCAGGGCTGGAATCGTGGCTGAGCTGAATCCCATCGGGTTTCGTCCGGGTACGAGCCGCCTTCACCGGCTGGATGCGCGCTTCAAGATCGGCGCCCTGGCCCTGGTGGGCATGGCCGCCAGCCTGGCCGCGCCCACCGGCCTGATCCTGCTCTCGGGGCTGATATTGGCGGCCGTTTTGGATGTTCGCCTGGAATTGGGACGCCTGCTTGCCGCCCTGGGCCCTTTTCTGATCATGCTGGGGCTGGTGGCCCTGGTGCGCGCCTGGATGATTCCCGGAGACCCCATTTTTTCGGCCGGTTGGTTCAGCCTCAGCCGCCAAGGCGCTGTCGAGGGCGGCGTCTTTGTCTGGCGCATCCTGGTGGTGGTGTTGGGTGGTGCGCTGTTCACCGCCACGACCCGCAGCTGGGCGGTGCGGGCCGCGGTGGCCTGGTGTCTGGGCCCCATGCCGGGGATTCCGGCCCGCCGGGCCGCCACCATGATGGGCCTTTTGGTGCGCTTTATCCCCGAGATTCTTCAGCAGGCCGCCGAAACCCGCGATGCCCAGCGCGCACGCGGTATCGAGGCGTGCCGCAATCCGGTCCGGCGCCTGTCGCTTTTCAGCATCGGGTTGATGCGCCGCACCCTGCTGCGAGCCGACCGGTTGACCCTGGCCATGGAGGCCCGCTGTTACACCGAGGAACGGGTCGATCCCCCCCTGGAAGCCACCGCTCGCGACGCGGCCTGTATCGTAGCGGTCGGATTGGCCTGCCTTGCGGCTGTCTTGCTGTAAGGGGGCCGGCGTGCCGTCTCAGTTGGCCTCGGGCACTCAGGATTCAAGCAAAAAGCTGACCCTATCCTGAACTGCGGGCCGAAGGCCATCATCTTGCCGCTCCTGTTAAATATGGTTGTTCAACAATGCCTTGGGCTCGAAACGGGACCGGCCTCTCGGCCGCCCGCAGGGACGTTGAAGACTGGGGCCGCTTCCATCGATTGACACGTATGGGGGAGTCTAGTAGACCTACCGGCGCGCAAATGGGCCACCAACAGTGATCTCGAAAGGGAGTCGGACGTGAAGATCATTATCGTGGGCGCCGGGGAGGTGGGATTTCACATCGCCAGCCACCTGGCTTCGGAAGACAAGGATGTGGTGGTGATCGATGCCAAGGCCGAGGCGACCCGGCGGGTGTCGGATAGCATCGACGTCCAGGTCCTGGTCGGTTCGGGCTCCAGCCCGGTGACTCTCGAGGAGGCCGGCATCCACGGTGCCGAGATCCTGCTGGCCGTGACCAACAGCGACGAGACCAACCTGGTGGCCTGCCTCATGGCCGACTTGATCTCGCCTTCGACCCTCAAGCTGGCCCGCATCCGCGGGGCCGGGTTCGACGCCTTCACCGACCGTTTCCGCGACCACTCGCCGCATATCGACACCGTCATCAACCCCGAGGTGGAGGTCGTCAAGACCATCGAGCGCATGATGAAGGTCCCCGGGGCGGTGGACGTCAACGAGTTCGCCGACGGACGGGTCAAGTTCGTGGGCATCCCCTTGGATGCCAATTCGGTTTTGGCCGGGGCGCGGCTCATCGATCTGCCCCAGATCCTCGAAGGAAGGCGGCTGCTCATCGCCGCCGTGGTGCGCGAAGAGAAATTGATCATTCCGCGCGGCAACGATCGCCTGCTGGCCGGGGATCTGGTCTACTTTATCAGCGAGGAGCAGGTCCTGCACCAGACTCTGGAAATCTTCGCCAAACGGGCCCAGCCGATCCGGCGCACAATGATCATCGGCGGCGGGCGCATCGGGATGCGCCTGGCCCGGCGGATGGAGGAAAACGGGATTTACACCAAGATCGTCGAGCGCGATCCCGAGCGTTGCCGCGTGCTGGCCGAACGGCTCAACAAGGTGATCGTGCTGCACGGCGACGGCAGCGACCAGGCCCTGCTCACCGAGGAGAACGTCCAGGATATCGACCTGGTGATCACGCTGACCGGCGACGAGGAAACCAACATCCTATCCTCGCTGCTGGCCCGCCGCCTCGGGGCGAGAAAAACGATCACCCTGATCAACAAGTTCAGCTATCTGCCGCTCATGTCGGCCATCGGCCTGGACCACGTGGTCAGCCCGCGCCTGTCGGCCATCAATTCCATTCTCCAGCATATCCGCCGCGGCAAGGTGCTCTCGGCGGTTTCGATCAAGGGCGAACAGGCCGAGGTGATGGAAGCCGTGGCCCTGGAGACCTCGGAGATCGTGGGCCAGCCGCTGCGCCGGATCGACTTTCCCCGCGGGAGTCTGGTGACGGGCATCATCCGCGGCGACGAGGTCATCATTCCCACCGGCGAAAGCGTGATTGCGCCCGATGACCGCATCATCATCTTTGCCCGGCGTGAGGCCATCTCCAAGATCGAGAAGATTCTCTCCGTAAAACTGGAGTACTTCTAGTGCGCTGGCGCCCGATTCTGAACGTGGTAGGCCTGCTGCTGGTCTTTTTGGGGCTGAGCATGGCGCTGCCGCTCACTGTGGGTCTCTTTTACCACGACCCGAGTCCTGAGGCTCTGATCAAGGCCATGGCCATCACCGTGGGGGCCGGCTTGTTGATGTATCTGGCCGTGGGCCGCAGCCGCATGGAGACCATCAGCCAGCGCGAGGGGATGGCCATCGTGGCCATCGGCTGGACCCTGGCGGGGATTTTCGGTGCCCTGCCGTTTTACTTCGGCGACGGGTTCGACAGCTTCACCGATGCTTTTTTCGAATCGGTATCCGGGTTCACCACCACCGGCTCGTCCGTACTGACCGACATCGAGGCGGTTTCCAAAGGGCTGCTCTTCTGGCGCAGCCTGATCCAGTGGCTCGGCGGCATGGGGATCATCGTTCTCTCGGTGGCCATCCTGCCCTTTCTCGGAGTCGGCGGGATGCAGCTTTACAAGGCCGAGGTGCCCAGCCCGGTGCCGGACAAGCTCAAGCCGCGGATCCGCGACACGGCCCGGATCATGTGGAAGGTCTACCTGTTGATCAGTGCCGCCGAGGTGGTCTGCCTGCTTATGGGCGGGATGAGCCTCTACGACGCTCTCTGCCACACCTTCACCACCATGCCCACCGGCGGCTTTTCCACCCGCAATGCTTCGGTGGCCGGCTATGACAGCGTCTACATTGATGCGGTGATTTTGATCTTCATGGTCCTGGCCGGAATCAACTTTTCGTTGCACTATCAGTTCTTGCGCGGCAAGACGCTGGCCTTCTGGCGCGATCCGGAGTGCCGCTTCTTTCTCGCGGCGGTGTCGCTGCTGGTCCTGCTGGTGAGCTTCGATCTTTGGCGCGAGGTCTACCAGGGAGTCGGCGATGCCCTGCGCTACGGGGCCTTCCAGGTGGTGTCGATTCTTACCACCACCGGGTATGCCACGGCCGATTACGAAAAATGGCCCGCCATGAGCCAGCTCATCCTGCTGCTGTGCATGTTCATCGGGGCCAGCGCCGGATCCACCGGGGGGGGGATCAAGTGCCTGCGGGTCATGCTCTGCTTCAAGTACTGCTACCGGGAGCTGTTTACCCTGGTGCACCCCCACGCGGTGACGCATGTCAAGATCGCCGGGCGCGCGGTCCCGGAGGACGTGATGCGTTCAGTGATGGGATTTTTGGCGCTCTACGTGGGTATTTTCGCCTTGGCCAGCGTGGTGCTGGCCTGGATGGGGGTCGATTTCATCACCAGCTTCGGCGCTGTGGCCGCCACCCTTGGCAATATCGGCCCCGGGTTTGGTTCGGTAGGCCCGGTGGAAAATTTCGCCCATATTCCCATGGCGGGCAAATGGCTCTTGATCTGGTGCATGCTGCTGGGCCGGCTGGAGGTTTTTACCGTGCTGATCTTGCTCGTGCCGGAATTTTGGCGCAAGTAGGTGCTGATTTTCCTTGACAAGGCATCCGATGGCGGCTAAAAGCGTCTTTTTACTGGGCGCGGGCCGTTAACTCAGTCGGTAGAGTATCTGCCTTTTAAGCAGAGAGTCGTTGGTTCGAGTCCAACACGGCCCACCATCAAACGGCCGTCTTCGTCCCCATCGTCTAGCCCGGTCCAGGACACCGGCCTTTCACGCCGGCGACAGGGGTTCAAATCCCCTTGGGGACGCCAAAATATAGAAGGGGTCAGTCGGATTTCCGGCTGGCCCCTTCATTTTTTTGGGTCCTCCAAATCGCCTGGGCGCCGGACGCCATGCGATTAACGCTTGCATTTGCGGAGAATAGAGGTGATAAAATCCGCAATATCTGCGGAGAATAAAAATGCCCCATTACATTTGGCAACATCCCGATTGGCCCTCCTTGCGATATGGTCTTGAGCGGCTGGCAGCGCCGCTGGCCCAGGTGCGGCACGACCAGGGGCGGCTGCTGGGGCGGCTGGAGTCGCTCGGATTCAAGCTGCGCGATGAGGCTTGGCTGGCGACCCTTACCCGGGATGTGGTCAAGACCTGCGAGATCGAGGGCGAAAGCCTGGACGCCGAACAGGTGCGCTCCTCCATTGCGCGTCAATTGGGGCTGGATATCGGAGCCCTGGCGCCGGCGGACCGCCATGTGGACGGTATCGTGGAGGTGGTGCTCGATGCCACCCGCCATCATGAGCGCCCGTTGACCGCCGAGCGTTTGTGCGCCTGGCACGGGGCGTTGTTTCCCACCGGCCGTAGCGGACTGTCAAAAATCCGAGTCGGTGTTTGGCGCGACGATCTTACAGGGCCGATGCAAGTCGTGTCGGGGCGCATCGACCGCCAGAAGGTGCATTACACCGCACCTCCGGCAGACCGGCTGGATGCTGAAATCGCGTGTTTTTTGAAATGGTTTGAAGGTGCCGGCGAGATTGACGAGGTGTTGAAGGCGGGGCTGGCACACCTTTGGCTGGTGACCCTGCACCCCTTCGACGACGGCAACGGGCGCATAGCCCGTGCGGTGGGCGATATGGCCCTGGCGCGATCGGATCGGACCGTGCAGCGGTTCTACAGCCTGTCGGCCCAGATTCAAAAAGAGCGTTCAGACTACTATGCCGTCTTGGAGCGTACCCAAAAGGGCGACATGGATGTAACCGATTGGTTGATGTGGTTTTTAGGATGCCTCCAGCGCGCTATATCCCAAGCCCAGGGCATGTTGGCGGTAGTGCTGGACAAAGCGCGTTTTTGGGAACGTTTCGCCGCCAGCCCGATGAACCCAAGACAGATAAAGGTGCTCAACCGCCTGCTCGATGGATTTGACGGTAAGCTCACCACCAGCAAGTGGGGCAAACTGGCCAAGTGTTCCCAGGACACGGCCTACCGGGACATTCTGGCCTTGATCGAAATGGGGGCTCTGTCAAAGGCCAAAGGCGCGGGGCGCGGAACGCATTACGAAATTCGCATCCAATGAAGAAGTGAACCGCATGGACATCTAAAGTCGTAATAAACTCATCGAAGTCGACCTGCCGCTGGATGCCATCAACAAGGCCCGGGAGGAAATCTGGAAGAATTTGCTTGGTGGCTTGAATGTCTATTGGCAGCCAAATGAATAACACCCGTTTGTGGATAGAAAAATCATATGATAGGAGGAAGTTTCATCACCAACTGTATCGCGGGTAGGCCCCACCACAGGAAGCCAGCTGTCAACATCCAGATAGCACTTATTGAATATAGACAAGCAAGTATTTGAGTCTCTTCAGGCATTGCACTCCATCCATACCTTTCTCGATCAATCCTATACATCCCTCCTAACGCCCCTGCAAACACTACCACAAACGCTATTGATACAGTTATCCACATGTGCATCCAAAACTTTGCAGTCTCAAAAGATTCGACATGCGACAGCTTGTTTAGGAATGATAACAGCGACATCTCAAAGCCGTGGGCGCCGAAAAACAGCATTCCGCTAACAGACTTCCTTCCACGCCACTGGCCTAGTACTATCATGGCTAAAACTGGGTATCCTGAATATATTACTGCTTCCAATGCGTTTCCGATCCGCATTAGTGGCACCACAACCAGCGGAGATAGGGCTATTAATGTGGCAACTCCCATAAGGTGGTCACGAGGCATTTCACCTTTGATGTCTTTTCCTTTGACGTTTTTTCCATCGGTGAGGTCATTTGTTTGTCGGAAAGATACTCTCTCCCAAGTGTGGAGCCAGTTGTTGACTTGCCAAAACAGGCTACCAAAGAAAATAATTGCACCAGGTGGAAGCCATTCCATATTGCCTCCCTTTGGTTTTTTAATTGCCCTTAGGTAAACCCCCGGCTATGCCGGGGGACTCAGCAGTGTTTGACATTTACGGGAACAAATGAAAGCCCCTCCAGATGTGAACCGCTCAAATTCACAAAGGAGAGGCTTTCATGGACAACAGTTTAAGCTTAAACCACAGCCGATGGGAATGCAAATACCATGTGGTCTGGATTCCCAAGTACCGCAAGAAGAGCTTATACGGCGAGGTGCGCAGGTACCTTGGCGCGGTTTTTCGAGAATTGGCCAAAGCCCGGGAGAGCGAGGTGCTCGAAGGACACCTGATGCTGGACCATGTGCATATGCTCATCTCGATACCTCCCAAGTATGCGGTCGCGCAGGTGATCGGCTACATAAAAGAAAGAGCGCGATCCACATAGCGCGCAACTTCTTAGGCCGTCGGCGGAACTTTACTGGTCAGCAGTTCTGGGCCAGAGGATATCATGTGTCCACAGTCGGCCGAGACGAGCAGACTGTCCGCGAGTATATCCAGGCCCAGGAAAGTGAAGATCGCCGGTTAGAACAATTGGCGATTTTCAAGTAAAGAGCCTGCCACCTTTGAGGTGGCCCATGAACTAACCGCTTTGAGCGGTTCACAAATTCAAGCCTCCGGCTCTGCCGGAGGTGCTATGACTTGAACAAAAATGTAAAACAAATTAATTGATAACACAATAGCTGTTGAACGGCCTGCGGTTTAAAATAAAAAATTCTTTAACCTGCAACCCATCCGGCGCTTGGTGGATCAGGTGCCAAGGCTGGTCACATTATGACGACCTTGCTGCAAAACTCAAGTGGTTGACACATTGGCGGACCTTTGGTAGCTCTTAGGGCTAACTGAAAACACAGGAGCGCTTCAATGTGAGGTCACCGACGAGACCCTGCTCTTTTGCACGATGGTGGGGTTTTGTTTTGCCCAATAACGGTGAATTCAACATACATCCCCGTTCATGAAGTACCATGAAAGAAAACCGACTCAACTGGATCGCCGGTTATATCTGGGGTATCGCCGACGACGTGCTGCGCGACCTTTACGTGCGCGGCAAATACCGCGACGTCATCCTGCCCATGACCGTGCTGCGCCGCTTCGACGCCGTGCTGGAAGGCAGTAAACAGGCCGTGCTTCATATGAAGGCCTCCCTCGACGAGGCCGGTGTGGTGGAACAGGACCCGGCCCTGCGCGCCGCGGCCGGCCAGGCCTTTTACAACACCTCCCGGTTCACCATGCGCGACCTCAAGGCCCGCGCCAACCGCCAGCAGCTTAAGGCCGACTTCGAGGCCTACCTCGACGGTTTTTCCCCCAACGCGCAGGACATCCTCGACAACTTCGAGTTTCGCAACCAGATCCCGCGACTGTCCAAGGCCGACGCCCTCGGCACCCTGATCGAAAAGCTCACCTCGCCGGAGATCAACCTGAGTCCGGAACCGGTTTTCAACGGCGACGGCGCTCTCAAACACCCCGGCCTCGACAACCACGGCATGGGGTCGATCTTCGAAGAACTGGTGCGCAAGTTCAACGAGGAAAACAACGAGGAGGCCGGCGAGCACTGGACCCCGCGCGACGCCGTGCGGCTGATGGCCCGCCTCATCTTTCTGCCCATCGCCAGCGAGATCGAATCGGGCACCTATCTCCTTTACGACGGGGCCTGCGGTACCGGCGGCATGCTGACCGTGGCTGAAGAGACCTTGCACCAGCTCGCCAAAGAGCACGGCAAGGAGGTGGCCACCCATCTTTTCGGCCAGGAGATCAACGCCGAGACCTACGCCATCTGCAAGGCCGACCTGCTGCTCAAGGGCGAGGGCGAAGCGGCGGACAACATCGTGGGCGGCCCGGAGCACTCGACCCTTTCCAACGACGCCTTTCCGTCCCACGAGTTCGATTTCATGCTCTCCAATCCGCCCTACGGCAAGAGCTGGAAGACCGACCTGGAGCGCATGGGCGGCAAAAAGGAGATGCGCGACCCGCGCTTTGTCATCGAGCACGCCGGCGATCCCGAATACTCGCTGGTCACGCGCTCCAGCGATGGCCAGATGCTCTTTCTATCCAACATGCTCTCCAAAATGAAGCCCAAAACCCAGCTCGGCAGCCGCATCGCCGAGGTCCACAACGGCAGTTCGCTGTTTACCGGCGACGCCGGCCAGGGCGAGAGCAACATCCGGCGCTGGATCATCGAAAACGACTGGCTCGAGGCCATCGTCGCCCTGCCGCTGAACATGTTCTACAACACCGGCATCGCCACCTACATCTGGGTGCTCACCAACCGCAAGCCGGTCCACCGCCAGGGGCGGGTGCAGCTCATCGACGCCACCGGGTGGCACCAGCCCCTGCGCAAGAACCTGGGCAAGAAGAACTGCGAGCTGGGCGAAGCCGACATCCAGCGCATCTGCGAGGTTTTTCTCGCCTTCGAGGAAACCGAACAGAGCAAGATTTTCGACAACGAGGACTTCGGCTACTGGAAGGTGACCGTCGAACGGCCGCTGCGCATCGTCGGCGCCGATTCCAATCGGGCCTACAAGCCGGCCGAGATCAAAAAACTCAAGGAGACGGGCACCCGCAGTGAAGACGCCCCGCGGGTCATCAAAAAGATCCACAAGCGGGGCACCGAGGCCGATACCCTGCGCGGCCTGTACTGGGCCGCCGTGAACGGCAAGAACGCCGTGGTCGAGTACGAACCGGACACCGATCTGCGCGACACCGAGCAGATCCCGCTTACCGAAAACGGCGGCATCGAGGCTTTTTTGCAGCGCGAGGTCCTGCCGCATGCCCCGGATGCCTGGTACGTGCCCGAAAGCGTCAAGATCGGCTACGAGATCAGTTTCACCCGCTATTTCTACAAGCCGCAACCCATGCGGACTCTCGACGAGATCCGCGCCGAAATCCTGGCCCTGAAAAAGGAGACGGAAGGGTTGCTGGACGAGATTATCGGAGAACCATACTGATGGCTACCCAACGCTATTCGGTTACCCCGCACCCCATCGAGACCTTGCTGACCTGGGTCAAGTCGGGTGAGATCGCCATTCCCGAGATCCAACGGCCCTTTGTATGGGACGCCATCAAGGTCCGCAATCTGCTCGATTCTCTCTACCATGGTTACCCGGTGGGCTACTTGATTTCATGGCGCAACCCAACAGTCAAACTCAAGGACGGCACGCCGTCAGCGGGCAAGCGTATCCTGATCGATGGCCAGCAACGGATCACAGCCCTGATGGCGGCGTTGCTGGGTCAAGAGGTGTTGACCAAGGACTACGAGACGGTGAACATCCGAATCGCCTTTCATCCCGTCGAAGAACGATTCGAGGTCAGAAACCCGGCCATCGCCAAGGACAAGGCCTGGATCGACGACATTAAGAATATTTTCGATCCGGATGCGGACCTTATCGAGCTGGTCGAACAGTATGTCGATCGCAACAACGGCGCCGACCGCAAGGCCGTCGGCAAGGTGCTGCAAAATGTCGGCAAGATCGTCAACAATCACGTGGGACTGATTGAGCTTGCAGAAGACCTCGACATCGAGACCGTTACCGAGATTTTTATCCGCGTGAACTCGGCGGGCGCCGAGCTGTCCCAGGCGGATTTTGCCATGTCCAAGATCGCCGTCAACGAGACTTACGGTGGGAACGTGCTGCGCAAGGCCATCGATTATTTCTGCCACCTTGCGGTCGCACCGGAGTATTTTTCAAAGATCGAGAAGGGCGACCCGGCTTTCGTGGCGTCCGATTTTTGGCCCAGGATGAAATGGCTGAAGGATGCCGCCAACGAGGACCTCTACGACCCGACCTACACCGACATGTTGCGCGTGGCATTCACCTCGGAATTCGGGCGTGGCAAGCTCCAGGACCTGGTCGCCCTGCTCTCGGGCCGCAACTTCGAAACCCGTGAGTACGAGGAGGCCATCGCCGAGGACTCCTTCGCCAAGCTGAAAAAAGGCATCGAAGCCTTTATCAACAAGACCCACTTCGACCGTCTGACCATGATCCTGCGGTCGTCCGGGTTTTTGACGAGCGCCCTGATCCGAAGCCAGAACGCCGTCAACTTCGCCTACATCGTCTATCTCCGAGGCCGGACCCAGGGCCTGCCCGCTGACGACCTCGAACGCCTGGTGCGTCGCTGGTATGCCATGTCGATCCTGACGGGGCGTTATTCTGGCAGCCCGGAAACCGCGTTTGACTTAGACATCCGCCAGATCGAGAGCCAGGGTCTTAGGAGCTACGCAGAGACCGTTATCGAAAACGAGCTGGCGGACACCTTCTGGACCGGCATGCTGCCCCAGCTCATGGACACGTCATCGGCCCAGAGTCCCTATTTCATCGCCTACCAGGCGGCCCAGGCGCGCCTCGGCGACAAGGGGTTCCTGTCCACCGATATCACCGTGCGGGACCTGCTGCTCAACCGCGGCGACAAACATCACGTCTTTCCGCGCAAGCACCTCAAGTCGCAGGGCTTGAGCCGTGGCCGCTACAACCAGATCGCCAACTTCGTCCTCGCCCAGAGTGAAATCAACATTGCCATCGGCGACAAGGCGCCGGAAACCTACTTCGCCGAGATCGCCGACCAGGCCAACGGCGGCCCGAAGCGTTACGGCGGCATCGTGGATCGCGAGCGGTTGCAGGCTAATTTTGCCCAGAACTGCCTTCCAGCGGGCCTGATCGACGGTGAGGTGCCGGACTACGACACGTTTCTCATCGAACGGCGCCGCTTGATGGCCCTCCGAATCAAGGAATGGTTTGAGGTACTTTCATGATAACCGACCTCAAACCTTATCATGCGATGAAGGACTCCGGCGTCGAGTGGTTGGGGGCGGTGCCGGCCCATTGGTGTATAAAGCGAGGGAAATGCCTGTTCAAGTGTATCGATGTTCGCTCGGAGACGGGAAAAGAAGAATTGCTTACCGTCTCGTCAAATCGAGGGGTTCTTCCTCGCCGAACAGCGAATGTTACTATGTTTAAAGCAGAATCATATAGTGGGCACAAACTCTGTTGGCCTGACGACCTTGTAATTAACAGTCTTTGGGCATGGGCTGGTGGTCTCGGGGTATCAAACTACCATGGAATCATTAGTACTGCGTATAGTGTCTATCGCCCGCTCAATTCTGTAGATCCAGGGTTTATTCATGAGCTTGTTCGATCTTCACCCTTTCAGTGGGAACTTCGGGTTCGATCGAAGGGGGTTTGGACTTCCAGACTCCAGATGACAGATGATTCATTCTTGTGTGCCCCATTTCCTCTACCTCCGGCGTCGGAACAAGACGCCATAGTGAAGTATCTGAATTATATGGACCGGCGGGTGCGGCGGCTGGTGCAGGCGAAGCGCAAGCTGATCGCGTTGTTCGCCGAGCAGAAGCAGGCCATCATCCACCGCGCCGTCACCCGGGGTCTCGACCCGGATGTGCCCCTTAAGGA
This sequence comes from Desulfobacterales bacterium, assembly GCA_963668645.2. Lineage (GTDB taxonomy): Bacteria > Desulfobacterota > Desulfobacteria > Desulfobacterales > UBA2174 > UBA2174. The sequence continues at coordinate 487,614 of CAXXWC010000001.1, read as the reverse complement.
TTCCGGCGTCGAGTGGCTGGGGAAGGTGCCGGCGCATTGGGGGGTGACCCGGCTTAAGTTTGTAGCCTCTAAAATAATCGACTGCCTGCATGCTACACCCCGTTACTCTTCTCACGGGATTTTTCCTGCAATTAGAACTGCCGACATATCAGCAGGCGTGGTTCACCTATCCAGCGCTCGCCGTTTGTCAGAGGCTGAATATCACCTTTGGACGGAACGTCTTGAACCGGAAACTGGAGACATACTTTATTCGCGTGAGGGCGAACGTTTTGGAATTGCGGCCTGTGTCCCACCGAATACGAAACTGTGTATCTCGCAGCGAATGATGATCTTTCGCATTCGATCTGAAAACAACCCGGCCTTCGTAATGTGGCTGTTAAATAGTCCAGTCGTCTATGCACAGGCCAGCCAGGATGTAATGGGGGCAACAGCGCCCCACGTGAATATTTCGACGATCAGGAACTACGTGCTTGCACTTCCGCCGAAGCCTGAACAGGATGCGATAGTCAAACAAATTGATCAATCAACAAGCAAATTCACTGAACTGATTGCTAATGCGCAATGTGAAATCGAACGTCTCAACGAATACCGCACCCGCCTGATCGCTGACGTGGTCACCGGCAAGCTAGACGTGCGCGCGGCGGCGGCCGCGTTGCCCGAGGTGGATCCGCTGGCAGTAAACGACGAGACCGACGAGATGTTTGACGGCGACGCCGAGGCCGACCTCGACGAGATGGAAGCAATGGCGGAGGAGGGTGGTGGATGAACGCCTTCGTGAATCCGGCGCGCGGCGAGATCGTCATCTATCATGGCCCGGATGGCGGCGTGGCACTGGATGTGCGCCTGGAGCAGGAAACTCTCTGGCCTGCCGTCCTGTTCGAACGCGACAAGTAGTTGATTTCCCGGCACTTGAACAAGCTTTTCAAGGAGGGGAAACTGGATCGCGAGGCAACTGTTGCAAAATATGCAACAGTTCAAACCGAGGGTGACCGGGAGGTCAAACGGGCTGTCGAGCACTTCACGACGCCATTATCTCCGTCGGCTGTTAGATCAATTCCAAGGCCCTGATGATCGCAGAAAGCCGCCCCGCGGAAAAGGAACTGCATACCCGGATAACCACCCACCTGATCTGTGAACAGGAGCCGCCATGACCACCGACACCTCCGAACGCGGTCTCGAACGGCTGATCTGCACGGCCCTCACGGGACATCCCTGCGAAGCTTCCCGAGGCGAAGGGGTGGCCGAACCCCTGCCGGGTTTCGGCGGTGTGGGATGGATCTGCGGCGATCCGCACGACTACGACCGCGAGTACTGCGTCGATCTGGTGCAACTGGCCGCCTTTTTGAACGCCACCCAGCCCGGGGCGGCCGAGTCCCTGGCCCTGGACGAGGACGGCCCGGCGCGGCGCAAGTTCCTGGCCCGGCTGCAAGGAGAGATCAGCAAGCGTGGCACCATCGACGTGTTAAGAGGCGGCATCCGGCACGGGGCCCATGATTTGGACCTGTTTTACGGCACGCCGTCGCCGGGCAACGACAAGGCCCGGACGCTCTTCGATCTGAACCGATTCATTGTCACCCGCCAGGTGCGTTACAGCCGTGACGAGACCCAGTTGGCCCTGGACATGGTCCTTTTTATCAACGGTCTTCCGGTCTTCACCTTCGAGCTGAAGAACAACCTCACCAAGCAGACGGTGGACGACGCGGTCTGGCAGTACAAAAAGGATCGCAACCCGCGCGAGAAGCTCTTCGAGTTGGGCCGCTGCGTGGCCCACTTTGCCGTGGACGAAAGCGAGGTGCAGTTTTGCACCCACCTCAAGGGGAAAGCCTCGTGGTTCTTGCCGTTCAACCGCGGCTGGAGGGACGGGGCCGGCAACCCGCCCAATCCGGACGGTTTGAAGACCGGCTACCTGTGGCGCGAGGTGCTCACCCGCGAGAGCCTGGCCGACATCCTGGAAAACTACGCCCAGGTGGTGGCCTCGAAGGATGAACGGACCGGCCGGAAAAAACGGGTCCAGATCTGGCCCCGGTACCACCAGCTCGACGTGGTGCGAAAGCTACTGGCCGACGCCGGGGAAAGGGGCGCGGGCCAGCGCTACCTGATCCAGCACTCGGCGGGCAGCGGCAAGTCCAACTCCATCGCCTGGCTGGCCCACCAGTTGATCGGGCTCGAAAAAGGCGGCGTCCCGGTTTTCGATTCGATCATCGTAGTCACGGACCGGGTCCTGCTCGATCGCCAGATCTGCGACACCATCCGCCAGTATGCCCAGGTGGGGGCCACCGTGGGACATGCGGACCGTTCGGGCGACCTGCGCCGGTTCATCGAGGCAGGCAAGAAGGTCATCATCTCCACGGTCCAGAAGTTTCCCTTTATCCTCGACGAGATCGGCGGCGAACACCGGGGACGGACCTTTGCCATCATCATCGACGAGGCCCACTCCAGCCAGGGGGGCCGCACCAGCGCGGCCATGGCCCAGGCGCTTTGCGAGGCGGGACAAGCGGGCGATGAGGAGACCTTCGAGGATCAGATCAACCGTCTCATGGAGGCGCGCAAGCTCGTTTCCAACGCCAGCTACTTCGCCTTTACCGCCACCCCCAAGAACAAGACCCTGGAGATCTTCGGGGCGCCCGACCCCCAGGCCGACGGGAAGATCAAACACCGCGCCTTTCACACCTACACCATGAAGCAGGCCATCGAGGAGCGCTTCATCCTGGATGTGCTGGCCCACTACACGCCGGTGGAAAGCTACTACAAGCTGGCCAAGACGGTTGAGGACGACCCGGAGTTCGACGTCAACAAGGCCCAAAAGAAGCTGCGCCGCTTCGTGGAGGGGCACGAGCACGCCATCCGGCTCAAGGCCGAAATCATGGTGGACCACTTCCACGATCAGGTGCTTGCCCAGGGCAAACTCGGCGGCCAGGCCCGGGCCATGGTGGTCACCAGCGGCATCCAAAGGGCGATCCAGTACTTTCATGCCATCCGCGACTACCTCAAGGCCCGCAAGAGCAGGGCCGAGGCCCTGGTGGCCTTTTCGGGCGAGCCTGAGTACGGCGGGGTCAAGGTTACCGAAACCGCGCTCAACGGCTTTGCGTCGAGCAAGATCGCGGCCAGGTTCCGCGAAGAGCCCTACCGCTTTCTCGTTTGCGCTGACAAGTTTCAGACCGGTTACGACGAGCCGCTGCTGCACACCATGTACGTGGACAAGACCCTTGCGGGGATCAAGGCGGTGCAGACCCTCTCGCGGCTCAACCGGGCGCATCCGAAAAAGCACGACACCTTTGTGCTCGACTTTATGAACGACGCGGATACGATCCGCGACGCCTTTGCCCCGTTCTACCGGGCCACGATCCTGGCCGACGAGACCGACCCCGACAAGCTGCACGACCTCCAAGCCGGCCTGGACGGGGCGCAGGTCTATTCGCCTGGTCAGGTCGAGGATTTCGTCCGGCTCTACCTCGGCGGGGCCGAGCGCGAGCGTCTCGATCCGATCCTCGACGCCTGCGTGGCAGTCTACCTCGGCGATCTCGACGAGGATGGCCAAGTGGGTTTCAAGGGCAGGGCCAAGGCCTTCGTGCGCACCTACGCGTTTCTTTCCGCGGTGCTGCCTTACAACAATGCCGGCTGGGAAAAGCGATCGATCTTTTTGAACTTTTTGATCCCGAAGCTCCCGGCGCCCAAGGAGGAGGATCTTTCCAAGGGGATTCTCGACGCCATCGACATGGACAGCTACCGGGTCGAAAAACGGGCCATGCAGAGGATCATCCTGCCGGACGAGGATGCCGAAATCGAGCCGGTGCCGGCCGGCGGCGGCGGGCACCGCGCTGAGCCCGAACTGGACAGGCTCTCCAACATCATCCGGGTGTTCAACGAACACTTCGGCGACATCCGGTGGCAGGATGCCGACCGGGTGCGCCGGCTGATCACCGAGACCATTCCGGCCCGGGTGGCCGCGGACACGGCCTACCGCAACGCGCAGCAGTACTCGGACAAGCAAAATGCCCGCATTGAGCACGACAAGGCCCTCTTGCGGGTGATGACCGCGGTGATGAAGGACGACACCGAACTGTTCAAGCAGTTCATGGACAACGCGGGTTTCAAGCGCTGGATGACGGATACGGTGTTCGGACTGACATATGGATCAAACGACGCCGGGCCACCCTTGAGGTGACCCGCAACCAATGAGGAGGAGAAGATGTTGATCGAGCCCTACCTGAAATCATGGGGCAAGGCATGGTTCTGTTTCACTGCGAAACTATGAAAAATTCACCATATATCCTGGCGCTTCGGTGTGTCGAAGGCTTTGGAAGATGGGCAGGCCATCTTTCTGTTTTTAGTCCGGTTCATCAAAATAATCGGGATAATACTTGCGGCCACATTGCGGGCAAAAGCCGTGAGTGAATTGGGCTTCAGAATGCTCGGAGATGTAGCTTTCCAGCCGGTGCCAGTGGCCATCTTCATCCCGGATCCGTTTGCAGAAGCTGCAAATGGGAAGAATCCCCTCGATCTGTTTGACCCTGCCCAAAGCCTCCTGCAAATCCCTGATCAACCGCTCCCGTTCCGCTTCGGCAGCTTTGCGCTCGCTGATGTTCCGGGTCACCCCCAGAAAACCGATAAATTCACAATCTTCATCAAACAGCACCCTTACCAGCGCTTCGGTCCAAACGGTGGAGCCGTTTTTACAGGGCTGCTCCATTTCATAAGGCAGTGGGCTTGATGCGAAATGCCTGGCCCCTTTTCTGGCCTGGGGAATCGTTTTTGCAATCAGATCCCGTACTATTTTCAGGGACTCGGGAGTCAGCGCCTCCGCAAGAGACTGGGCCAGGGCTTCTTGGGGTGTATATCCGCGCAGGTTCTCCACCGAAGGGCTGACATAGGTAAATTTTCCCTCCGGATTCATGGTCCAGACGACATCGAGCATATTTTCCGCCAGAAGGCGATATTGGGCTTCACTGGCCTTCAGTTCCCCGTTTGATTTTACCCGTTCGGCGATTTCCATCGAAAGCCAGCGGTTGGTTTGGCTCAGGTCAGCCGTACGTTCCGATACTTTGGTCTCCAAATCTTCATTGAGGCGGCTCAGTTCGTTGCGGGTGCGGTTCAATTTGCGGTTCAGGACTGCCAGAATAAGAATCCCCGAAATCAGCACCAGAAAGCCGATAGCGACGCCGATGATTTGCAGCCGGTGAAGATCCCAAAGCGTGCATTGACGATTTTTGATGACAGTTTCCGCCGGCAGTTCAGACAACGGGATGGGGTGGCGCTGCAATGCAGGAGCATTGATATCGAAGAAAACGGCAGGCGTATCGGGCAGGATTTTGGCGCGATGCGCCGGCCAGAAATCCATCGCGGGCACAGCGGTTGCCGTCACCCCATCAAGTGGTGCCGCTGAAAAAAACGTCTGTACGACTGGTGGCGATGCTGAAAAAGACTGGCCGGAACCGGCAAGCAGATTGGGAAAACCTGAAATCAAGATCAGCAAGAGGTCTGTTATCATAGCCCGCATGCAGAGATGCCTTTTCGAGTCGTGTTTTGCCGGCATATTGCTTCTTTCGGCGCCTCCTTGCAGCCTGGATGGATAACCCTTTAAAGCTGAATTAGATTTGAAAACATCCACGCCAGTGGATTTACAATAGTAACCCGAGAGCCGTGAATTGACAATTAAAACTTAAAAAAAACTAATGATAAAAAATAGTTATAACGATTTTGCGCGATCGCTGGGCGACAACGGTAAAAGAGATTTCCTGTTTGGCATGCCATGTTCGGCCGGTTTTTCTGACTGCAGATCCCTCGTCATTGCGAAGGTCAGTGAATCTGCAGTTGCGCAGATCGGCGGGAGACGGCGACAGATTAAAAATCTGACACGCAAAGAAATTGGATCCCCACTTTTGACGGGGCCCTGAAATCCGGTCAAAGGAGTCTTGACACCCGGCCGGATGGCGGGTAGGGTGCGCAAAATATTTTAGTAGATGGGAAAAATATTGTGGACTGCTGCCAAAGAGCGGGTAAGTGAATCTGAACTCACAGCGATTTTTGAAAACCGGGTTGCCAACCCTTTGCGCGCTATTATTCCCTCGAATTTCAGGCCATAAAATCATTTTCGGATATGACAGATCCCTGTCCGTCAAGGGATGGGCAATGAACGGTTTTTTCCGTTTTATTTCATTGTGCCTTTTTATCTGCTTTCTGGTTAACGTCGCTCCCCATGGATGTCTTGCATCCCAACAGTTTCCCCGTTACCGGGCCGTTCACATGGGGGGCAACTGGGGGGTTGCTTCTGAGATTGTCGTCCTTCCCGAGGTGTTGTGGTCAAGTAAAAACGGACACTGATCTTGCTCCAAATTAGTGGACACCCCGAAAAGCCCAGTGCATACGGGCGCCGGGAGGTGTGCAGGGGGCGTTGTTGCCCACCGGCTGTTAGAAGGTGCATCATCGCCGATGATTACCTGATTCCCCGCTTGCTCACGGCGGCAACGATCGCCTTTGGAGGAGGCCCTGCTGCCAAGAAAAATCACGGGTGCAAAATCCGCAGTGACCACAACCGCCGGTATCCTACCGAAATAGAAACAACTGAAAAAAATAACTGGCAGACCCTGGCTAGAGGGGCTACACTATCAAAACCGCGTTCAGCCATTAGAGAAAAAGACTGTTCGTCGGACCAAGAAAACGCTTATTCCCGATTCTGATTCCCCCGTCCCTCTCGTTTGATCTGCTTTAAAGATCACTCAGTGCGGCCATCCCGATGAATGGTCGCAGCCGGTCGGGACAGTATTTTTTTCAAACGGCAACAGTGGAAGCCGGGTCCGAAGGAGTGAGTTCAGGGGCACTCCCATCACCCGGAAAAAAGAGGCGGATCGTGAAAAGGGTAAAATGTTTGATCGTGGAAGACGAAGACAGCCTGGCAAGATTGATGGAGATGCAACTCCAGCGGATCGGGTTCAGCGTTGTCGGTCCGGTTTCCACGGGCGCTGATGCCATTGCCGCCGCCAATGCTGAAAAACCCGACGTCGCGCTGATCGATATCGTGCTCGATGGTGATATTGACGGGATCGACGCGGCCCGCCGCATCCAGGACCACCATAATGTCCCCATCATCTTCGTGACCGCCTACGGCGATGCCGCCACGCTGGCCGAGGCCAAGAAGGTCGCATCGGCAGGCTATGTGCTCAAGCCGTTCACCGAACTGCAATTGAAGGCCGCTATCGATACCGCGCTGTACAACAGGGAACTGCAGCGTAGGCTTGAAAAGAGTGAAAGCCGCTACCTCATCACGTTCGAGCATGCCGCAGTCGGCATCGCTCAAGTCGGACTGGATGGCCGCTGGCTTCGGGTCAACCGGCGGCTCTGTGAAATCATCGGCTATTCGGTCGAAGAGCTTCAAAGCCTGACTTTCCAGGGCATCACCCATCCCGACGATTTGGAGCCCACCATCGCTCAAGTGAACCGGATGCTGGCCGGCGAGATTGAAACGTTCAGCATGGACAAGCGCTACATTCGCAAGCACGGCGCCACGGTATGGATCAATTTGTCGGTTTCTCTGGTACGCGATTCCTCGGGCACACCGGAGCATTTCATATCGGTTGTTCAGGACATCAGCCGGCGAAAACGGTACGAGGAGGAACTGGAAACCCAGTCAAGGTCGCTGCAAGCCTTCAACAAGGCCATGCTGGGCCGGGAAACCCGCATCATCGAGTTGAAAGAAGAGATCCAGCGGCTTCAGGGCGAACGCGGCAAGGAGCCGGATTTTTCCACTTCATCCGTGGGCCCGGATACGGTAACCGGCAACGGATCCGCCAGTGACAAAAAAGCCGAAGAGGCTCCGCTGCCGTCCCTTCCCCTTCATGCCGGCACCGATTCGGTTGTCCCGGGTGCGCATGGAAAGAGATCTTCATGGCAGAAATGGGTGGCCGGCCTAGTGTTGCTGGTCTGTATTTCAGCGACGATGATCGCCTGGTATTTCGTTTACGGCGGAATTTTCACCAGGGCCCGGGAACAGTTCTTGTTCCGGGCCAGGGAATCCGAAAGGGCCATTCAAGATCATCTGCTGAATTGCGAACTGATGCTCAGAGGCGGTGCCGGGATGTTGGCCGCATCCAAAGAGGTTTCGCGCCAGGACTGGAAAACCTATTATGAAAACTTAAACCTCAGCCAAGCCTATCGGGGCATCCAGGGGTTCGGTTTTTCCGAGTGGTTTTCTCCGTCGGAAAAAGAGGCGCATATCCGGCGGATTCGCCAGGAAGGGTTTCCCGATTATAAGGTTTATCCGGACGGAGACCGGCCCGCATATTCTGCCATCGTTTTCTTGGAGCCGTTCGACTGGCGCAACCAGCGTGCGTTCGGTTACGACATGTTTTCCGAACCCACTCGTCGCGAAGCGATGGTAATGGCACGGGATACCGGACTGACATCCATGAGCGGTAAGGTGATTCTGGTTCAGGAAACGGGAAAGGACGTGCAGGCGGGCTTTTTGATCTATGTGCCCGTTTACCGAAGGCATGCCGAAACCAAAACCCGCGAACAGCGGCGCAATGCCCTCTGGGGTTATGTGTACAGCCCGTTTCGGATGAACAACTTCATAGAAAAGGCTTTACCCAAGGGCCTCGATAAAATCAGAATCCAAATCTACTCCGGTATCCAGCCCAGAGAAGACGCCCTGATGTACCACGGCGGTCCGGCGTCGCAGCAAGCCGGCAAGGAGCGCACACCACTTTTCAGCCGCCGGTCCGTCATCGAATTCGGCGGTCAAAACTGGTTGATTGTTTTTGCGGCTTATGACGACGTTATCGAATCGGCCGAAAGGAAAAACAGCAAGATCATTTTGTCTCTGGGGCTTCTGATCAGCCTTCTCGTTCCGGGATTGTTCCTCATCATCGCCCGATCCAACCGCCAGGCCGCTGCCCTGCGCGGTCTGACGATCTCACTCGAGAACAAGAATCGTCAATTGGAAGCTCATATCGGCAGGTATGAGCGGTCCGAGGAGGAGTTGAAGGCCCGGGTGGTTGAAATCGCCGCGATCAACGAAATCCTGACCGGCAGGGAGGGCAGACTCATCGAACTCAAGGAAGAAGTCAATCGGCTCAGTGCCGAACTGGGGCGTAAGCAACCCTATCCGCCCCTGTGGAAGAACATGGATGTGAAAAACGACAGCCCCTAACCGGTCCCTTTGCGGAGAATTTTTCATGAAGAACCGCCGTGATTTGAGTTATCGCCACCGGTTGAACATGATGGTTGTGGCCGTTGTTCTGCCGATTTTCCTGATCGGCATCGCTGTGGCGATTCACGTCATTCAGCAGGAAGTGGAGCGGGCCCGCAGCGACCAGGTCTCGGTCAGTTTGCAGGAAGCGGCCGCGGTCTTGGCAGACCGCGTTGCATCGGCAAAGGTAGATGTCCGATTTTTATCTGCCTGCCCGCCCACGCTGGGGCTCATGCGGGCGTGGGCCAACCGGGGCCTTGATCCCGAGCAAAACAGCACGGAAGCCCAGTGGCGCGAAAGGATGAGCCATATCTTTTCGGCACTGATCGAGACCAAAAAAATCTACGACAAACTGCGGATCCTGGACAAGCACGGCATGGAAATCGTGCGCGTCAATTTTGGGGAAGATCGCGCCGTTGCCGTGCCGCCAGAGCAGCTTCTCAGCGGGAACAACGAGTATTATTTTACCGAAGCGGCGATGCTCTCCCGAGATCAGATCTACATCTCTTCCGTGGATCTGAATCGGGAACGGGGTGAGATTAAGAAACCTTACAAGCCCGTCATTCAGTTGGCCACCCCGTTTTTCGACAAGGCTGGTCGCTTCCAGGGCATCGTAGTCGCCGACATGCTCTTTTCGCGCATGATTGAGTCTGGACTCGAAAGGCACGACGATATTTCGGACCATATTTTCATAACCGATGCCGATGGATACTATCTGCACAATGACAGGGCGCCGGAAAAGAGATGGGGCGGTCCCCGGGACCTTGACACCGGTGAGGGCCTCAAAAAGGATTATCCGGAGCATTGGGCGGCGCTGCTCAGTGCGACGCCGCCAATGGAGAAGATAGGCGACAGGATACTGGGAGTGGCGCTTTCCCGTCTCTGGGCCAAAGAAAGCGAGTATCTGGTTTTCGGTGCCGATCTTCCGGCCGCTGCGATCGACCTGTCCCTGTTCGATCCGCGGATCGTCGGAGCCGTTACTGTGGCGATAATGGTTATGGCCGGAGTGCTGGGGCTTTTCATGTGGCCCGTCGCACGGAGCATAATGCGCCCCCTGATGATGCTCCTCGGTGTCGTGGAGCGATTCAAAAACGGCGATCTGCAAGCAAGAGCGATGGTTGAACGGCAAGACGAATTCGGCCTTCTGGCGGCAGCCTTTAACGACATGGCAGGGTCCATCAGCTCACAAAAACTCCACCTGGAAGAGCAGATCCGGGTGCGTACCCAGGCTGAAAACGCCTCCAAGCGGGCGGCGCTGAGTCTGATGCAGGACATCAACGAGCAACGCAAGATCGCAGAAAATGCAGTGGCGGATCTCAAGCGGTCCGAGAATACCTTGAAGCTGAGGTCCCAATGGGCGATGGGGCTGCACGAAGCCGGCGAGCGGCTTGCGGCCTGTCGGACCATCGACGAATTGGCCCTGACGGCGGCCCAGGCTCCGGTGATGCACCTGGGCGCGCATTCGGCCTGGGTGAGTGTGGCCAGGGAGGGGGGGCGCATGGTGCCCCTGGCTTGCAGTTCCCCGGATTTCCTGGATGGCGCTGAACAATCCGAATGCCCGCAGGCCGTTTACGCATCCGGCCAGAAACTGGTTTATCCCAACGTGGTCGACGAGCCGGCTTATGCCCTGTGCCGGGAAACTGCCCAATCAGGCCATTTTTTCAGTTGCGGCACATGGCCTGTTTTTTCGGAGGAAAACGAAGTCATTGCCACATTGACCATCCGGGATGCCCAGAAAGGAGAAGATGCGGCCGTTGTCGCCGGAGAGGCGCTGATTGATCTTTTTTGCAGCCAGATCAACTATGCCTGGATGCGCATCCTGAGATGGTCGGAAATCGCCCAAGCAAAGAAGGAAGCCGAAAAAGCCAATCAGGCCAAAAGCGATTTTCTGGCCAACATGAGTCATGAAATCCGCACGCCGATGAACGCCATCATCGGATTGTCGCATCTGGCGCTGCAGACCAGCCTCGATCCCAAGCAAGTCGATTATCTGAAAAAAATCGACGGATCGGCCAAATTGCTGCTCAGGGTGATCAATGACATTCTCGACTTTTCCAAAATCGAAGCCGGAAAGCTCGATCTCGAATTCATCGATTTCGAGCTTGAAAAAGTGCTCGAAGAGATCGTCAGCACGCTGCTGATCAACGTTCGGCAAAAAGGGTTGGAGATCCTGATCGACATCGCCCCTGACGTGCCCTTATCGTTGGTCGGGGACCCGGTGCGGCTTGGGCAGGTTTTGCTGAATCTGACCGGCAATGCCGTCAAATTCACCGATCGGGGGGAAATCGTCATCGCCGTGGAATTGCAGAAACGCTTGAGAGAAAAGGCCGTCATCCGGTTTTCGGTCACCGACAGCGGGATCGGTATGACTGAGGAACAGGCGGCCGGGCTCTTCGGGATGTTTTCCCAGGCCGATACCTCCACCACGCGCAAATACGGGGGGACGGGCCTCGGCCTGAGCATCAGCAAGCGCCTGGTGGTGATGATGGGGGGGCAGATCGGTGTCAGAAGCACGCCGGGAAAAGGGAGCACCTTCACTTTTTCCGTGATTTTCGGACTGAATGCCAAGGTGGCGGTAAAGCCCCAATGGGAAGTCGGAGATCTTGGTGGAATGCGGATCCTGGTGGTGGACGACAGCCTCATGTCCCAACAGATCCTGAAGCAAATCCTGGAATCGATGCGCTTTGATGTCACCACGGTCGGTTCGGGTGAAAAAGGCTTGATGGAACTGGACCGCGCGTCGGAGGCAGGTGCCCCTTATCAACTGGTGATCATGGACTGGAAGATGCCGGAAATGGACGGCATCGAAGCCTCCCGGCGTATCTTCCAGAATCCGAGACGGAATCACCTGCCGAAGATCATTTTGGTGACTGCCCATGATCGTGACGAAGTGATGAGAGCGGCCCAAGAGGTCAATGCGGCCGGCTTTATCGTCAAACCCGTCAACCCGTCCGTTTTATTCAACGCCATCAAGGAAGTGTTCGGCAAAAAGCAGCTTCCCTATCAGACAACCGGGAAATTCGTCGCGCCCCATCTCAGGGGCCTCGGACAGATCCGTGGCGCCAGAATCCTGCTGGCAGAAGACAACGAAATCAACCAGCAGGTCGCCCGCGAGATTCTCCAGAAGGTCGGAATGGAGGTTGTCGTCGCCGGGAACGGAAAAATCGCCTTTGAAATTTTCCAGGACCAGGTCTTCGACCTTGTCCTGATGGACATCCAGATGCCGGCAGTGGACGGGTTTGAGGCCACACGCCGAATTCGTGAATGGGAAACGGGCCGGCAGCCTGGTCCGGCTTCCGGGCCGCCGGCCGGCAACCGGCCGTCGCCGGTTCCCATTATCGCCATGACCGCCCACGCAATGGCGGGTGACCGGGAAAAGAGCCTGAACGTCGGGATGAATGACCATGTTACCAAACCCATCGATCCCCAGGTGCTGCTTGCAGCCCTGATTCGATGGATCCAGCCCCGAAAAGAAGACGCCGACCTGCCGGCTTCTCCACCGGACGGAGGGCCTGCGGGAGCGGTTGATGGCACCCCGGCTTCACAATCCCATATCTCCGATGAGACGCTGCCCGCGTTCTTGCCGGGCATCGACATCCAAGATGCCCTGAGACGGGTCGACGGAAACGTGGATCTGTTGAAAAGCCTGCTAGCAAAGTTCGAGAAAGGATACGCCGGGGCTGCCGGGGCGATTTCAGACTCTCTGGCCGCGCAGGACTTCGAAACGGCCGCTCGTCTCGCCCATTCCCTGAAAGGGGTTTCCGGAACCATCGGCGCTCGTGAGCTCTATGAGGCGGCAAAACAACTCGAACGGGCCGTCATCGACCGGAAAGAAGGGGTCGACAACTTGGTGGGGCGTCTATCGGGCTGTCTACAGACGGTTCTTTCCGGAATCGCCGGCATCGAAGGGCTGCAAGAAGAAAAGAAGATCGGGGAATCCGGCAGCGCCCCGGACAGGTCGGGGATAATGTCAGCACTTGGCGAACTTCGCGTCCTGCTGGGAAATGATGATACGGCTGCACTGGATTACCTGGCTCAAGTCAAGGACGGCATCGAGCAAAGCGATGTAAGGGAGGGATTGGAGGAGGTTGCACGGCGTCTGGAAAATTACGATTTCAAAAGAGCCCTCGATGAACTGGACAGGGTCATGAAAAAATGAATTGAGCCGTTTGATTCAAAAACCGAAGCCCATCCGGTGGGATCCGAAATTTTTTAAAGGAGCGGCCATGCCGGGACAACTTGAAAAGCAGACGATACTTGTCGTGGATGACAACGCTCAAAACATAGATGTCTTGGTTGGTATCCTGGGCAGCGACTATAGGATAAAGGCGGCCATCAACGGTGAGCGGGCGTTGAGGATCGCCACCGGTAACGATCCGCCGGATTTGATCCTTCTGGACGTCATGATGCCCGAAATGAACGGCTACGAGGTGTGCCAGCAGTTGAAGTCACGGGCCGACACCAAACAGATACCGGTGATCTTCGTTACCGCAAAAGATGAAATCGAGGATGAATCAAGAGGCTTCGCAGCAGGCTGCGCCGATTACATCACCAAGCCCATAAGCCCGCCACTGGTCAAGGCCCGTGTGGAGACCCACCTGGCGATGCACAACCAGAATCGTGTGTTGGAAGAAAAGGTGCGCCAGCGGACCAAAGAACTCGTCTACACCCGAGATGTGACGATTCTCGGGCTGGCGGTGCTGGCCGAGTATCGTGACAACGAGACCGGCGCCCACATCATGCGCACCAAGCATTATGTCCGCGCCCTTGCCAGGCATCTGGCATCAAAGCCCAAATTCAGGGAATATCTGGACGAGGAGATGATCGAGCTTCTTTTCAAGTCCACTCCCCTGCACGACATCGGCAAGGTGGGGGTACCGGACAGCATCCTGCTCAAACCCGGACCTCTGAATAAAGAAGAGTTCGAGGAAATGAAGAGACATACCATTTACGGCCGAGACGCGTTGATGCGGGCCGAAAAAGCACTGGGTGCAAACGGGGGAGGGTCGACTTTCCTTCAGGTCGGCAAGGAGATCGCCCACAGCCACCACGAAAAATGGGACGGCTCGGGATATCCCGATGGGCTGAAAGGAGAGGAGATACCCCTGCCCGGGCGGTTGGTGGCCATGGCCGACGTCTACGATGCACTGATCAGCCGGCGCGTTTACAAGCCCCCTTACCCCCACCCAAAAGCGGTTGAGATCATTACCGAAGGCGACGGCCGGGTGGAGCCGGATCATTTCGATCCGGATATCCTGGAAGCATTCAAGGCGTTGCACGATGAATTTCATCAGATTGCCTTGAAGTATGCCGATCATGAAGAGGACGGTAGCGAGCCGGAGTAGTCGAAAATCCTACGGATGAGCGAGCGATTCATGCTGGGCCACCACAGGAAGCCAGCTGCCAACATCCAGATAGCACTTATTGAATATAGAATAGCAAGTATTTGAGTCTCTTCAGGTATTGATGCTTTCGTAAAAAGTCCGGAAACCGTCATGCCGGACTTGATCCGGCATCCAAAAGCCTCTGTAATTACGGGATTCCTGCTTTCACAGGAATGACGTACGAAAGGCAAATCGGGCTTTTTACGAGGTAACCAGGTATTGCACTCCATCCATACCTTTCTCGATCAATCATACACATACCTGTTAACGCCACTGTAAACAGTGTCAGAAACGCTATTGATAGAGTTATCCATGCGTTCATCCAAAACTTTGCAGCCTCAAAAAATTCGACATGCGACAATTTGTTTAGGAATAATAACATCGACATCTGCAGCATGAGCAGACCGAAGCGTTCCGGCAAAAGTACCGCTGGCGCGCCGGGGTCGAGGCGACCATGAGCCAATACGACCGGATAACGGGCGTCAAACGACTCAGGGTGCGAGGCAAAAAAGCGGTACGCTTCGCTGCGGTCATGAAGGCCACGGCGGTCAACCTTGCCCGGGCTCTGGGGGCCCGCCATGCCCGAATGCGGGCTAAAGGGGCCAATCCCGACCGTAACCGGGGTCTTTTCCGTGTTTTTCGACTTTTCAAAGAGCGAATCGGCGGCTTTTTCGGTTCAACTACTTCTCGGATCGCCGGGAGGCTCATGTTACGAACATATGTTCATAACCAGGCTTGATTCGAACGTCGACTTTTTTACGAGAGCATCAACAATATCAAATTTCACCTCCTTATGGAGCTTCCCAACGATTCGGGCTTCGCTGGGCGCGAGCAAAAGCCTTGTTATACAATATCGTTGTCAAACCTAATGGTGAGACGCAACATGTCCATAAGCTGAATACCATCTTCAAATATTGGCTCGTCGTAGTTTTTAAGAAAAAAGTCTCGGTCAATGCTTGTGACCCGAAAGCCTTGCCTTTGGTAAAAAGAAAGTTGGTAACCAAATGTACCTGTGCCCACTTCCAACTGGCTGGCGCCAGTTCTCCGAAAGAAATCGATAACCCATTTCAGAAGTGCGGTACCATTGCCGGATTGTTGATAATCTGGGTGTACCGCGATACTCATAAGTTCATGCACACCAGCCCCTCGGGGCTTGACTACGCATGCACCCATAACAATCTCATTACTCATGACGACAAAGCACCTTGATTCTGGCAAATAGGAGCGAATCTTCACCTCCGAAGGATCCGCGAGTAATAGAAGTTTCATTGGCGCATCAGTAGTCGGAATTTCTTGTATCAGCAGCGACATATTTCACCCTGTTGTATAACGGTAAGCTCACCAGACAAAAAAACGCGCCTGCGTTCTTTTGTCTGGTGAAGCGTCAGGTTATACAAAATGATATTAGTAACATTATGTTTTTATGTAATATCCGATATGGCTCAATCGGCTTTAGAAAACGCCAGATTTAAACCAAGTCCAATAAAAAGAATACCTGAAATTTTGTTTATGGAGCGAATCCATAATGTATTTTTTTGAAAAATCATAGCTATTGCTGAAGAAAAAACAGCGACAACTAAATACCATATAGCACAGGTAAAAACATACGTAATACCAAGAAAAATAAACGAGGTTACGTTACCATGATTTGGATCTATAAACTGAGGAAGAAATGACAAGAAAAACAGTGCAACTTTTGAATTAAGAACATTTGTTATAACTCCCTGTCTATAAATTTTCCAAAGATTGCTTGAGGCTAAGTTATTCTTGTTTAAAGCATGAGTATCCTTTGACGCAAGGATCAGTGTAATTCCCAGGTAAATCAGATAGGCGGCTCCAATTAATTTAATAATTTTGAATACCAAAGCTGAAGTGGCTAATATTGTAGAAAGGCCAACGGCTGCAGCAATGGTGTGAATAAGAACTCCTGTACTTACACCGAGCACAGATGCAATTCCCGAACTAGTTCCCTGAGAAATTGTCCTTCCCAAAATATATAAAGTATCAGGTCCTGGCGTAACGCTTAGAATTATTGCCGAAAGGCAAAACAATTCAAAATTCTGAACTCCATACATTAGAAATACCTCTCTTTGTATCTCGCGGTAGGAACTCCGGTTACCCAGTGCCCCCCGCACAGACCCGGACGTGCGGTTTTCCCGCATCCGGTTCCTCGGTTGTACTCGCTTTCGCGTAAGATTGCTATTCCCCGCAGTGAGGTTTGCTCGTATTCGCCCAGCCCTACATTGTCCGGTACGAGTTCCCTTTGCGGGCTACGTACTTCCGTCAGGTCCTTCCACATGTAGTGGGCTTTCCCCACCTCCGAGTAGTATGCCTGATAAGACACCCCATCAGCATGTAGAGGCCCATCGGATGGCCGACTTCCCCCCACCAGGTTTTTGGGCTCAGCATTTCAGCACTTTAGTGAACCATTCGTCCTTTTCCCTGGAACCTTTGGGGCTTCCCGAGTTCTCCAACGCATCTCTTCCTGCATGCCACGGCCTGATGACTCCGGCGGACCTCCACATTCTCGCCACTAACGAATGCTTCTGTGTTGCCTTCGGCGCACGTTAAAACCCTCAGCGTCCGTAAGTTGCATTTCGAAACTGTACCAGCATCAGAGCTCTTTGAAAGCCGCTTCGATTTTTCACCTGGCGCCATAGTACTCGATGATCTGTTGGACGCCAAGGCTTGTGTCGGTTGAAAACAGGGCCACGTAGTGGTTGGCCCGATAGACCCATACCACCTTGACCGCGCATTTGGTCGTTTTGAGCATCACTTGGCGCTCATAGGCGCTAACGGTTCGCACCCGGCCGTAGAGGTTGACCTCGTACGAGCGGGCAAGCGGCCTGAACTGTTCGGCCAGCATCGATGCCGCGCCCAGCTTTTTACCATACTTGGCGGGTCTTCCGCGCGTCTTTTTCTGACGTTGCCCGGGCTGGGCGAAGACGTTGCTGTTGGAACGCAGTCGCGATATCAGGCTCAAGCGCGGGCCAAGACTTTTGTGCAGCGGCCGGTAAAGGCCGTTATTGCCGAACCACGAGTCGGCAACCACTGTAACGTGAGCGTGACTAAACACTGTGGCGATCCGGCCGATCATGGACACGGCCTGGTCGAGTTTGGTCTCAAATTCGATCCTGACCCGGTTTTGCGCCCGGTTGATCTTCAAAGATGTTCGTTTTCAAATGATAGAACCGCCAGCTCAGCGGCAGACAAGCCCAGCGCCCCTTTATGATCTTCAACAGGCCGACGGCCACAACGTTCTGGGCCCAGGGGTATTGGGTCTGGTTTTGCTTGGCGGCATGGTCGAAGGTCTTGGCGCACGCGAAAATCTTGCGCCCCGTTTTGGGGTTTATGTAGTCGTCCAGGGCTAGCAGCAACCGGCCTTGGGTAACGGCTCGGGGATCATGTTCCAGAGTGCAGACCACAGCCGCTGCCAGGGGACCTTCGGTGAGGCCATGAAGGTGTAGAAGCGTTTTTTGGCAATGTGTCGGAAGCCGAAAAGAGTTGTGAGGCATCGGCGGATATTGGATGTTTTCGAGCCGGTAAACGGGATGATGATCGCCACGATGGTGTAGATGAACCAGATGCCTCGTTCGTCGGCTTTTCGGGAATCGGCGAATTGATCTTTGAGCTTTGCGAGGATGTCGTGTAAGATGAGCATGCGAGGTTCCTTGCACGGTATTGTTGGTTTTGGCTGAACAAACATACCATGATCGGGCCTCGCATTCAAGTTTAAACATCTGATATAATTGCATAAAGCATCTTTTCAGCAAAAACAGCGGTTCGATATATCTAATAATTTCAGCAGGTTGCGAGGCTGCCGATTTTTTTCTAATTGCTTGTTTTTACAAAGGTTTTTGATTTGCGTCGAGTTATCACTCAGTGCGTTCAGGAGTCTGACGATGCCGGTCGGCTGCCCGACCGAAAAAACTGGGAAACTTCAGAAAGAAAATCTCATCCACTGATTTTTTTTCCGGAAGATAGCCGTGGGCGACCGTTCTGCCGCCCGCGAGCACGTTGCACATTCATTTTGCCTCTGGAGTGAATCAGCGAAATTTTTCCCACATCAGAAAAGCGCTGTTTGCGCATACGCTTTTCACACCGTTTTGATCCTTTTCCGACGTTTTTTTCACAACCGCTTTGCTATCTCTGTTCCCACGTCGAAGGCACTATGATGACCGGCCAGGATGCGCGCCGGTTTCGACGTCCGGCCCAAGGCGCTGGCCGCTGCCGCCGTAACGCCGGGAATCCGGAGGTGACCGGAAAAAGGCGGTGGCCACGTCCGTCAATCCAAAACCCCAAAGGAGAAAAAGGAGAGGCAAAATGGTTCGGGTCATATCGGCGCAATGGAAAACGATGTTGGTGCTGGGACTCGGTCTGTTTCTGGGGACCATATCCGGGGTCCGGGCCGGCGAAGTGCCGCAGATCGTCCGCCGGGCGATCGCCAAGCGGCTCCCCGGGGCCACCATAACGGAAGTACGCGAGGACCTGTGGCATGGCCGGGAGGTGACCGAAGTCGAGGTCACTTCCAGGGAGGGGGGCGACTATGAGGTTATCATCTCGCCGGGCGGGGACATTCTGAGCGTCGAAAAGGAAAAAGGCCTGCCATGGATCGGCGGCGAGTTGTCGCTCGGATTGGGGCTTGCCGTAGAACAGGACATCTACCGGGGGGTGGATACGGAATATCAACCGGCCCTGTTTTTCATGTACGAGAACGGACCGTTGGAGATCCAGGCGACCAGCGGCATCGAAGCGCGTTTCGCCTTCTACCGAACCGAACGGTTCTCGGCCGGCGTGATCGGCGCCATTGCGCCAGAGGAGGGGTACGACCGGGACGACAGCGATTTTCTCAAAGGCATGGACGAACTCGACCCGTTGTACTGGGCCGGACTGGGGATGGAAGGGGAGTACGCGGGATGGGAAGTCGGCCTGAAGATACTCCAGGATATCAGTGGTGAACACGATGGCCAGCAGGTGGAACTGTCTCTGGGGTATCCGTGGACGGCCGCCGGCTTTGAATGGCATCCAGAGCTGCACCTCACCTGGATGAGCGAAAAGACGATCGACTATCTTTACGGGGTATCGGCAGTGGAAATGCGCCCGAACCGTCTGGCCTATTCACCCGGATCATCCTTTGCGATCGGGGCACAACTCATGGCTCAGCGGCCTGTTTTCGGAGATGTGACCATCGTGGGCATATTCGGGATCGACATGTTCGGCAGCGACATCACCGACAGCCCGCTGGTGGACGAAGACTATGCGATCCACGGGGTCCTGGGGGTGATGTACACCTTTTAACCGGTTAACCAGAGCGATTGCAGGCGGAGAACTGGCGGACGGTTTCGAACAAGGAGAAGGTCGGTCGGGACGAGCGGATCATGGCAGGGACGACACGCCGCAGATGGAAAAGGCATGGCTGGCTTCTGGGGTGCGCTCTGGCACTTTGCGCCTGTACGGCGTTTTCTGTCCGGCAACGCGGCGACATTCCCGCAGCGCTGCCCGGGCGGTTCGGCAACGGGGCGACAGCTCCGGCGATGTCCATTTTCTGGCAAGAAAGCTTTGCTTCGGAACATCTCAGGGCCGATGTCCGGTCGCTGCTCGAAGAAAATTTCGAGCTGGAGGCGGCCCGTGCCCGTGTGGCGCAGGCTGCCTGCGCCTACGGCATCGTAAAATCGGCGCTGATCCCGGCACTGGACGGGCAGGTGGACCTGGACCGTTCGCGGATTAGGGACGACGATGAGGATGACGCCATCACTGCCCGCAACACCATCGCTTTCCAGGCGGCCCTGCACTGGGAGCCGGATCTCTGGGGGCGCCTCAGGGCCAGGAAACGGGCGGCGGCCCTATCGCTCGCCGAGCAGCGGGCTTTGGCCGATCAGACGGCCCTTGATTTGCAGAGCCTGCTGGTGGAAAGCTGGATCGCTCACCATGCGGCGCGCAGGCTGGAACGGGTACTGGCCGCGCAGCGAAAAACCAACGCACAGTTATTGTCCCTGACCGAGTTGCGTTGCGCCCAGGGACAGGGCAGCGCCCTGGCGGTTTTGCAGCAGCGCGGGCGGCTGGCCGCGAGCGAGCGGACCCTGCCGGCCGTGACCGCGGAAAAGCGCCGGGCGGCCGATGCCTACGCCGTGCTGGCCGGGCGTTTTCCCGACGGCGGCGATCTGCCGCAAGACGTATGGCCCGTCCTTGAACCGCTGCTGGCGCTGCCCACCCCACATCAACTGCTGGCTGCTCGCCCGGACGCACGGGCGGCGCTGCTGGCGTTGCAGGCCGCGGACCACCAAACGGCGGCCGCCGTGGCCGACAGGCTGCCGAGCCTGTCCGTCGGACTGTCGTACCAAGAAAGCGGCAGCGGCCTTTCCCACCTTGGCGATGGTTCGGTTTTCTGCGCCGCCGGTGACCTGCTGGCACCCGTCTTCGATGCAGGACGCCTATCGGCGGCGGCCAACCAGCGCCGGGCCGAAGCGCGCGAACTGCTGGCCGTATTCGAACAGACCGCGCGCATCGCGGTCCGCGAGGTGGAAGATGCCCTTGCCGGGGAACAAGCCCTGCTCGACGAATGCACGCGGCTACGTCGCCAGATCGCTATCGCCCTGGACACGGTGGAAAAAACCAAACTGAGTCTTGTCAACGGGCAGGCGTCATATCTGGCGGTTCTTTTAGCCGTAAGCGATTTGCAGGTCCTGCAGCAGACCGAAATCATGCTGCAACAGGCCATGCTGATCAATCGGGTCCACCTGCTCAAGGCGCTGGGCGCCGAATGGAGCCGGAACTGTGAAGCGTTCTAAAAAGGGAGCCTGGCATGCCGTTTTGATCGTGCTGGCCGGATGTGCGGCAACGGCGCTGCTGATGGCCCGGGAAGAGCGAACGCCGCTTGTGGCTGCCGGCATACAGGCATTGTCCGTGGAAACGCTACGGGTCCGGCCGAGCGACTATCAGGTCCGGGTTGCGGCGTGGGGATTCGTCGCGCCGCGCGAAACCATCGACATCCGGCCGGAGGTGCCGGGAAGGGTCGTCGAGGTGCCGGACCATATATTCAGTGGCGCCCCAGTGGTGCAGGGCGAGCTGCTGTTCGCCATCGACGCGCGGGACTATCGCAACACGCTGGCCGAAGCGGTGGCCGCAACCGAGCAGGCCAGACAGGCGCTGGCGATTGAAAAGGGGCGGCAGACCATTGCCAGGACGGAATGGCAATGGCTGGTGGACAGCGGTTGGCCGGAGGACCGGGACAATGCCCTGGTGTTGCGCGCCCCGCAGCACAAAGCGCAGCAGGCCGCCGTGCGAATGGCATCTGCACGGCAGGCTCGGGCCGCCCTGGATGTGGAACGGACACGCATTGCGGCGCCGTGCCGCGGTGTGATTCTCACCGAGGATCTCGCCAGGGGGCAGGTGCTGGAAAAGGGGACCATGGTCGCCCGGCTCGCCTGCACGGATGGCTATCGCATCCTGGCTCTGTTCTCACCCGAGTATCTCCTCGATCCGGGGAGCGGGGCGGCGGTCGAGATCGGTTCGAAGCGGTACCAAGGCGTTGTCAAGGCCGTACTGCCCGGGATCGACCTGGAAACCCGGCAGAAACAGGCGCTGGTGGAATTGTGCGGCGTGCAGGTGCCCCTGGGCGCCTATGCCAAGCTGACGTTGCACGGCCCGTTTTTCCGCAACGTGACGGTGGTCCCGAAGGAGGCGCTGCGCTCCGGGAGCACCGTCTGGGTCTTCAGTCCGGACCGGAAGCTGGAAATCCGAGCGGTGACAATTCTTGCCCAGGATATGGACAACGCCGTTATCGGCGAGGGGATTGCGGGCAACGAGGAGGTCATCCTTTCGCACATTGCCTGCCCGTTGCAGGGAATGGACCTGCGCCGCACGCCGCCGATCGTGCCGGCTCCGGCGGACAGGACCGGCAAGAAAGTGCGCGGTAAATGAATACGTTCCTTTATGCACTGCTGCAACGGCGGGTGTTTGCCAACGCCCTGATGGGGATTTTCCTGGTGGGGGGGCTGCTTAGCGCCGCTACCATCCGGCAGGAGCTGATGCCCGATCAAAAAGAGCGCAGGGTCGAGGTGTCGGTCGAACTACCCGGTGCCTCCCCTGAGGAGATCGAGACCGCCATCCTGGTTCCGCTCGAAAACGCTGTCGGCGGGCTCGACCAGATTAAACGGATCGACGCCGAGGCACGTGAAGGAATCGGTGTCGTCACCGTCACCCTATTGGAGGGTGCCGAGCTGCAACAGGTACTCGGCGACATCAAGCAAGCGGTGGACCGCATCCCGACCCTGCCGCAAGATGCCGAGGTGCCGGCCGTTACCGTTCCCGCCGTGACCGAAAAAGCGCTGTCCATCGTCGTGTACGGCGACCAGCCGCTGCTGTGGCTCCAGCAGACGGCCGAGGCGGTACGCGACGATCTGCGCATCCGGGTGGGGTTGACCAAAGTGGCCTTGGCCTTCCCGCGCGAGCCTGAGATTGCGATCGAGATTGCTACGGACACGCTGCGCCGATACGGACTCTCACTGGAAGATGTGGCCGCCCAAATCCGGGAAAACGCACTGGACATGGCAGGCGGCACACTCTTTGACCCGCGTAGCGATATCGCACTGCGCACCGCCGAACGCCGGGAATGGGCGGATGGTTTCGCCGGTATCGTGGTTGCCCGGACGTCGGCGGGCATCCCCGTCAGACTGAGCGATATCGCCTCGTTGCAGGACAGCTTCGGCCCCTCGGCCATCGAAACCTGGTTCAACGGCCAACCCGCGGTTCAGATCGACGTTTTCGCCGTGGGCGATGAGACGCCGATTTCGGTCGGTGCGGCGGTCCGGGGATATCTCGACACATTCGCCCGGCAGCGCTACCCGGGGGTTGGGATGGTCGTATTCGAAAACGAGGCCGAAGCCTATCATCGCCGCATGGCGCTGCTGATCGACAATGCCTTGGCCGGATTGGTACTGGTGCTGGTGACGCTGGGGCTGTTTCTCACGCCGCAGCTCGCCTTCTGGGTGATGATGGGTATTCCCACCGCCCTGCTCGGCGGGCTACTGCTGCTGCCCCTCTTCGACGCCTCGGTGAACATGATCTCGCTGTTTGCCTTCATCGTGACCATCGGCGTGGTGGTGGACGACGCCATCATGATGGGCGAGGCCATCTTCGTCCAGCGCGCCAAGGGTCTCGATCCTCTTCGGGCGGCCGTGAAAGGCCTGCAGGAGATGGGCGGTCCGATCCTGCTGGCCACATCCACCACCATGATCGCCTTTATGCCGTTGTTTTTCGTTCCCGGCGCGATGGGGGACGTCTTCCGGCAGATTCCGGCTGTGATGGTGGCGGTGCTCTCGGTGTCGCTGGTGGAATCGATGTTCATCCTGGCCGCTCACCTGGCCCGGGACCGCCCGGAGCGCGCGTGGCTGCGATGGCTCGCGCGCCCGCAACGGGCGATCAATGCCAGGCTGGAGCGGTTCATCCAGGGGGCGTTCCGTCGCTTGATCCAGGCCTGCCTGAATCGGCCCGCCGTCCTGTTTGCCGCCGCCATGTCACTGCTGCTTGTCACCTCGGGGGGGATTGGCGGCGGCCTGCTCGGTTTTGATTTTGTCCCCACCATCGAGTCCGATACCGTCATCGCCCAGGCCACGTTGCCCTATGGGACACCCAGGCAGCAATCGATCGCCGTCCAGCAGGCCCTGGTCGAGACGGCCGAACGCGTGCTGCAAGACCACCGGATGGCGTCGCCGGGGATTTTCTCGCTGATCGGTACGCGGTTGGAGGAGGGGGAGGTCGAGGTGGAGACGCTGACCGGATCGCACTATATTTCGGTGCTGATGGCCCTGCCGCCGCAAGAGGGGCGCACCCTGCCGGGGCGCGCCTTCGCCCGTGCCTGGCAAGATGCCTTCGGCGATCCGGGCGAGCTGGAAGCGCTACACTTCACCGGAGAGACGAAAGTGACCGGCGGTGAACCGCTACGACTGGAAGTCTTCCATCCGGACGGGGCGGTGGCCCGTGAGGCCGCGCTGCGGCTGGGAGAACGCCTGCGCAACTGCCCCGGGCTGACCTCGGTCGATGACGGCATCCGCTACGGCAAGCCGGAGTTGAAACTGACCCTGAAGGCCGGTGGATTGCTCCTGGGTCTTACGGCGCAGGATGTGGCAACCCAGGTCCGGCATCGTTACTACGGCGCGGAAGCCCTCCGGCTGGTGCGCGACGGCAACGAGGTCAAGGTGATGGTCCGCCTGACGGAAAAAGAGCGCCAGCAACGCAGCACGCTGGAGGCGATTTTGCTCAAGAGCCCCTCCGGACATCTGGTTCCGCTGACGCAAGTGGCCGATATTACCCCGACCCGTTCATTCACCGGCCTTGCCCGGCGTAGCGGCAAGCGCATCTATCCTGTTAGCGCCGACATATCGATCGGGATTGACGACGATGCGGTGGAAGAGGCCTTGGAAAAAGAGATCCTGCCTGTGATCGCCGCCGAGTTTCCGGGGGTGTCGGTGGGCCTTGGCGGTGAGCAAGAGGAGGTCGACGAAGTGCTCACCGCCCTGGGAAAAGGCTTTTTGATCGTTCTGGGCGCCTTGTATCTGCTCCTGGGCCTGCATTACAATTCCTATATTCAGCCGCTGCTCGTCCTGGCCGTCGTTCCGTTTAGCCTCATCGGGGCGGTCTGGGGGCATATCCTGCTGGGCTACGATCTGTCCATCGTCTCGATGCTTGGCATCATCGTGACTTCCGGGGTGGTGGTGAACGACTCACTGGTACTGGTCACCACCTACAATCGGCACCGCGGTCAGGGCGCCGATCATCGGGGGGCGATCGTGGAGGCCGCCTGCCAGCGCTTCCGTCCCATTTTGCTTACGTCGCTGACCACCTGCTGCGGCCTGCTGCCGCTGCTGCTGGAAAGATCCGAGCAGGCGCAGTTTTTGATTCCCGCGGTGGTATCGATCAGCTTCGGCCTCGCCTGCGGGACCGGGATTACGCTGGTTCTGATGCCGGCCCTGCTGTGGGTGTGCCGCACGAGAGGTGAGGCGTGTTGATTCCGGCCAGCGGCATTGCCGCGCCACAGGCGCAACTTGCCCCTCCGGGCCGGCCCGCTGCCGGATCCGGCTGCCATACGGACTCGGCACGGATGTCCCCGGTCGAGAAAATCCTCCTCGGTTGCGCGGTCGCTGTCCTGTGGCTCGACTGCTGCTGTGCCCTGAGCCTGGGCGACGATTGGTCTGCATCCATCTCTTGGATTCTGGGTTCAAACGGCCTGCCATGGCCCTGAAAATTCCCTGCAACAACCGATAATACAAAGGAGATGGGGGCATGCCGGGTTCGGCCCGCCGTTCGGCCGCCGGGCTTCTTTCAGGTGTCCTGGGAGGTGAAAATCAATTCCGCCCGGGTCCCCTCGCCCGATGCGCCGGTGATGACAAAGCGCCAGTTCATCCGCTCGCTCAGGCGCTCTACGATGGTCAGTCCGATCCCTGTCCCCCTGCGTGAGGAATCGAACCCCGGACCGCTGTCGCAGACGCTTACACGGTCGCAGAAGGCCTGGATTTCCACCTTTCCTTGCAGCGTACATTGGAAGGCATTGCGCACCAGATTACCCAGGGCGATGGTCACCAGGGAGCAGGGGACGGGCAGCAGGCCCCCGTGTTCCGTGTGCACGGTTACGGCTACCGGCTTGGTCTCTAACAGGTGCCGATAGGCGGCCACAACCTCTTGGACGATGGTTGGCAGATGGCAGGTTGCATCGCTTGGCGGGGTTTGCCCCTCGCGGGCCAGCAATAGAAATGTATCGATAAGCATCTCCATGTCTTTGCCGGCGTGCTCGATGCGCGCCAGGGGGCGCTGGATCCGGGCGTCGTTTGCATCGCTTCGGCTTTTGAGAAGCTCGACCGCCCCCTTGATGACGGTGACCGGGGTGCGTAGCTCATGGCTGGCATGGGCGGTAAACTCGCGTTCGCGGCGCGTAAATTCCGCGATGCGCCCCAAAAGCTGGCTGATGGTGGATGCCAGGGTGCCGATTTCATCCGGCGTGATGGCGGTCTGCAACGCAACCGGACCCGCATCCGGCGAAAGCGATTGCACCTCTCGCGCCAGTTCGGAAACGGGGTTGAGGATGCGATTGGCCAGGGCCCTGGAAAGGAGCCAGCCCATCGCCAGCACGCCAAGCCCTATACCGCCCAGGGCAAACGTCATAAAGGATTGAAAGCGTTCGGTCGATTCGATCGAGGCCACATCATAAAACACGTAGAGCATCCGGCCTGTGGAAAGGTTCGGTACGAGTGCGGCGTGGTAGTCGAGACGATCCGCGTTGATTTCGAAGACCCCCGGCCCGTGGCCGGCCACGAAGCGCTGCAGCCGCGCAGGCACCTGCGAAAGATCCGGATAGGCGGAAACATGCATGGGCAAAGAAGCGGGGATCTTTCCATGTTCTTCCAGGTGCCGTGCGATTCTGGCGGCAATCTCCGCGATTTGCCGATTGAAGGCCAGGTCTTCTGACAACTTGAGCATTCCGGACAGGGCCGCCGTATAGACCGCCAGCAGTATGGCCAGGTAGCCGCAAAAATAGAGGACGATGCGCGATCGCAGTTTGCCGGGGGCTTTCATTCTACGGATTTCATCCTGAACCCGACACCGACGACGGTTTCGATCAACGAGTTTTTCCCCGAGACGTCCAACGCCCTGCGAAGGTCGTAAATGTGGCTACGCAAAACATCGCTTGCCGGTCTCCGGTCACTCCAAAGCAGGTGCTCGAGATCATCGCGCGTCACAACGTCCGGGGCTGCCCGCATTAGTTCAACGAGGATCCGGTAACATGTCCGGTTCAGCCGGATCGGGGTCCCTGCCTGGGTCACACTTCGCTGTCCCGTATCTACCGTTATCGGGCCGACCGTGATGATGCGCGACAAGTTGGATGCCGAGCGCCGGATGAGCGCTTGCAGGCGGGCTTCCAGTTCCTCGAGGGCAAACGGCTTGATCAGGTAGTCGTCCGCTCCGGCATCGAAGCCTTCCAGCTTGTCCTCGAGGGTGTCTTTGGCCGTGAGCATCAATATCGGGGTCGTTTTTTCGCTGTCGTCACGGAATCGGCGGCAGAGGGTGATGCCGTCAATGCCCGGCAGCAGGATATCCAGAACGATCACGTCCACCGGTTGCGTGACCGCCAGGTGCAGCCCGGATATCCCATCCATGGCGAAGTCGACCACATGCCCCCTGTCTTCGAGAAAATCACCGATGTTGGCGGCGATATGCGGGTCGTCCTCGACCACCAGAACGCGCAGGGGGTGAAAAGAGAGGGGGCTCGGTTTTTTTTCCATTTTTGTCTCCGGCTTGTTGGGGCATTGCCGGCATGCCTTGGAAGCCTCCTAATAGGAAACACCTCTTCATGTCAACCGGATGCCACGCGGCACCCTTTGCGCTGAGACGGCAAGCAGTATTTATAGATCGGCTTTATTTGCCGTTGATGAGGTCATGCAACCGCCGGGCCCGCAGGCAGAAGGTTTCCAGTTTGGCATCGATGAGCTGTGGAAAGGGCGAGCCGTCGCTTTCGATGGCCAAAAAGGGCAGGTGGTCGATCTCGGCCAGGATGTCCAGATGGGACGGAGCGTTGCCGGCGGCTATTTTCCCCTCGCGGGTCATGGCCTCAGTGAGCAGGGCCTCGGAGAGCCGGTTGGGCATGCACCCGAAGGGCCCGATGGCGATTACCCCGCAGACCGTGTCGACGATTTCGGCCAGAGCGCTGCCCACGGTCAAGACCGCCTCGCCGGTAAGATGGGCCGAGATGTAGGGGGCGGCATGGGATATGATGTGGCCGATGTCCACTGCCGGTGTGAGAGGCAGGCCGTCTTGACTGAATGCCGCTTTAAGGCGGCCTTCATCGTGTTCCATCACCCGGTTGCGCAGGTGTAGCCGCAGCCGTCCCAGAGCATCGAGCCGGCAGGGGTCGAGGCGCTGGTCGACCAGGAAATTGGTGTAGTGGATCCATTCGGCCACCGGGGCGCAGAGCGTGGCAAAGCCCAGTTGGGCCAGGCGGCGGATCAGATAGCGCCGCGACAGGGAATCGCGGCGCACGAAGATTTCCCCGGTCAGGGCTATGGTGGGCACCGGGCGGTTGTCCGGCCGGTGGCAAAAGGGGGCGATGACGCGGGCCGCCTCGCGGCACGTGGCGCAGATTTCGTCCAGGTCATCCTTTTCGAGTGCTTTCAGCAGCAGCTGCCATCGGCTTTCGAAAGCGGCCATAGCCGTGGCGGGGTCAGCGGCCGCCGCCAGGATCCGGCTGCGCAGGTTTTCCATCAGGTCCGAGACCACCACGGCCCACCAGGCGCGCCGGGAAAAAGACCTTGGCAGGCCGGCGTAGGAATCGTCCGAGGAAGGGTTGAGGATCGCCACGTCGGCGAGCTTCAGGCGACGGATCAGATCCTCCATGAAGACGTAATACTGTCCGAAGCGGCATGGTCCACTGCCCGTGGGCATGAAATAGAGGACGGCTTCCTCCTGGCGGCGGCCGTTTTTCAGGTAATTCAACAGGGTGCCGGTGGTCAGGATCAGCGGGAGGCACTCCTTGCAGCTCGTATGGCCCCGGCCGAGCTTGAGCACCGTTTCGTCGGCTGGCGGATGGGCCAAAGCGTGAAATCCAAGCCCTTTGAATACCGCAGCCAGACCCTCGCTGCCGAAGCGGCCCATGGATGGAAACAGCAGGGTGACCGCCGGATCGCTGGCCGCCACCGTGGTGCCGTCGGAACGCACCACGGTCAGACGGCCGTTTCCGCTTTGCACCCGCGCCGGCTGGAAACGGCCGGCAGGGGCCGTCTTTGCCTGCCCAGCGGCCTGTCTTTGGACATAGGCCTGGACGATGTCGAGGAACGCCTCGATGCGCGTATCGATTCCCGCATCGGCGGTATGGCTGTCCAGTTCCAGGGTCAGGGAGGGTTTGGTGCCCATGATCGAACGGAAATAGCCCACCACGAAGGAGTCCGGCCCGCAGGAAAAATTGGTGATGTAGGTGCCGAAAAGAAGGGGATGGCGGGCGACAAAGCGTGCCGCCTTGAGAATCGTCTGGCCCATGCCCCAGTACATGTGGCGCTTGCCCGGCTCCTTATCCAGGGGCAGGGCGTCACAGGGCAGGACCGGAACTCCGCGACTGGCCAGTTTATGCGGGATGCTCATGTGGGCCTCGGCGGCAAACGCGTTGTACGGGCGCCCGAAAAGGATCACGGCCGGCTGGGACGGTTCTCGCTCCAGAGCGGTTAAAAAATCCTCGCCCATTTGCCGGATGGCCGCCAGGCAACGCCGCTGCCAGGCGATGGCCGTGGAAACGGCGCGGCGCGCTTCGTGCCGGTCGATCCCTATTTTACGGGCCATTTCGACCAGTGCTGGCTCGGCCTGCTCGAAGCCTGCGGTCAATTCGAGACGCGGGGCCAGTATCGTGGGGAGTTTTTGGGCGCTGCCGAGGCGGTCGCGGAAAGCCGAGCGCAGGTAAAAGGTCTCACCCTGGGCCAGGGGGCAAAGCTGGGCCGGCGTGCCAGCGGCGGAAGCCGGAACCGATTTGAGATGGGGCAGAAAAATGAAATCCAGATCCCGGGTTTCTTCCAACAAGGTGTGAAAGAAGCCGTGGGCCAGTTCGACGGGGTAGCAGAACGGGGCGTTGCACCGGTCTATGCCTTCGGCGGCCGGCTGACCGGGAAGAACCGTCTGGAAGCCCAATTGGGCAAAAAAGTGGGCATAGAGCGGATAGAGACTGTTGACCAGGAAGCTGCGGTTGATGCCGATGCGGCCGCGCCATCCGCCGGCAGGCGGTTCGCTGCGGGGCGCAAAGGCCTCGAAGACCAGCCGCTGGCGTTGGCGTACCTGATCGAGGCGGGCCGTGTCGTGGCGGATCCGGCGGCGCAGGTTTTCATAGCGGTTGCAGGCCCCCCCGAAGGGATAGCGGCGCCCATCGATTTCCACCAGGGAGATGGTGCAGCGCCGGTCGCAGCTCTGGCGCCCCCCCGAACAGGCAAAGCTGCGGCCGTGGTTCACCTCGCGGGCTGCCAGTTGTTCCAGATCGAACGACTGCGGTTTTAACAGTCCATCGGCGATGCGTTGCTTGACCGCCAGGGCCACGCCAAAGGCCCCCATCAGGCCGGGCTCGGGCGGCACCACGATCGGCTTGCCGATCAAGGTGGCCATGGCCAGGGGGACGGCGCGGTTGTAACAGACCCCGCCTTGCATGAAGATTTTGGCGCCTACCGGCCGGTTTCCCTTTACGCGGTTGGTGTAGTTCATACAGATCGAATAGACCAGCCCGGCCACGATATTTTGGCGAGAGAGCCCTTCGTGCACCGCATTTTTGATGTCAGAGGCGATAAAAGCGGCGCACTGGTCGTTGAAGTTGGGCGGGGCCTGGCCGGCTAGGGCGATGTCGGCGATTCCGGTCATGGGAATGCCGAGGGTTTCCAGGGCCGATTCTTCAAGAAAGGAGCCGGTGCCGGCCGAGCAGGCCTCGTTCATGGCATAATCGGAGGGGACCGCGTTGGTGATGTAGGTATACTTGGCGTCCTGGCCCCCGATCTCGAAGATGGTGTCCACCTCGGGATCGAAGTAGACTGCCGCGGTGGCGTGGGCGATGATTTCGTTGATCACCCCTTCGGTCATGGCGTGCAGGCCGGCGATCTGGCGTCCCGAACCGCAGACTCCCAATCCCGTAATCGAAATGCCGGCCGCCACCGCCCCTGGCACCTGGCTGCAGATCTGCTCGGCGATGGCCGCATAGCAGCGCCGCGAGGCGCCCACCGGATCCCCGTTGGTGCGCAGATAGACATCGGCGCACAGGGCGTTGTCCCTCGTGCGCAGCAAGATCGCCTTGGTGGTGGTGGAACCGACGTCAAGGCCCAGAATGTATTGATCCCCGGCCACCAGCCGGCCTCGGGGCAGGTCGCGAAAGGTCACTTGGTCGGCCGCGCCGGAAAGGGGCGGGAGGCGGTCGAAGGCTGCCGCCTCGGGCCGGAAGAGCGCCTCCGTGCCCCGCCAGGGGGCGGTGGGGTGATCCATTGCCCAAAGCGCGGCACCCATCGCCTCAAAGCAGACCGCCTCTTCGGGGATGATCAATCCCTCGATGGCCTTTTTCAGGTAGTCGATCATGGTCCGGTTCTGAGTGGTGCCACCCACCACCATGATGTCGCGATGGGGGACGCGCTTTAACAGCTCCATGATCTTGTCGGCCATCATGCGGCACAGGCCGGCGGTGACGCGGGACTTGGGTATGCCCTTGTTGGTGGCGTGGGTGCAGTCGGATTTGCAAAATACCGAACAGCGGCCCGATACGGTGTAGGGGGGCTCGTCGGCGGCCCATTGGGCGGCCTCTTCAAGCGAGACGTTCATGCGCCGCAGCTGCTGCAAGAAGAACTCGCCGGTGCCCGAGGCGCATTTGTTGCCGGTAACCACGTTGCCGATGCGGCCGTGACGATCCAGGACATAGACCATGAAGGTCTCGCCGCCGGCAGAGACAATCGCCGGGCAGTCCCGGTGGAGCGGTTTGACCTGCCGATAGGCTTCCTCGACCGCCTCGGGCTCGCCGATGGTGGTCAGGTCGACGAAGTGGCGGAACTTGCGGCCCGTGACGGCGATGTGGTCATAGGTTTGCGGCGCCAGGCTTTCGAGCACGGCCAGCAGGGTCTGGCGCGGGTTGCCCTCGTGGGCGTGGACCTGCCGCTCAATAATCAGAGAAGCGCCTTCGGCGGTGCGAACCAGTCCCACGGCGGTCACCGAGGAGGCTCCAAGGCAAATACCCAGGGCTTTCATTGTCGTTCTCTTTTAGTCGGATCGGAATCGGCTTGCCGCCGCCACACGACTGTGAAAAGGCATTTCTTTTTGAACCGTTTCGCCTCTTTTTTCAAGCGGATTTCAACCGCTCGAACTTTCGTCGCCGCGGCAGGCGAATGCGAAAGCGGGCGCCCTGACCCGGCTCGGCGTCAACCACGATCTCTCCTCCATGGCGCTGGATCACCCTGCGGGTGATATAAAGGCCCAGCCCGGTGCCCTGGTTGCCCTTGGACGAATAGAAGAGCGAAAAGATGTGGTCGCGCTGTTCTGCGGTCAGGCCCGATCCGGTGTCCGCGATCTCGAAGGTAATCGTATCCGGATCAGCGCCAACGGCGAAATCGACTTGGCATGGGCGGCCAGCCGGAGCCTCGATGCAGGCCTCAAGGGCGTTTTCGAGCACGTTGTTCAAAGCCGGCCGCAGTACACTGGCATCGGCCAGCATAACACCCGGATCGGGCGCGAAGTGGCATCTGAAGGTCACGGCCGCCCCGCGCATGCGCCGCTCGATATTGGCGGCCAGGTCTCCGGCAAACTGCAACACGTCCACCGGTTCCAGCTTGAGCGGCCGATCCTTGGCCGAATAGAGAATGTCGGTGACCATGCTGCGCAGTCTTTCGGCCATCATCTTGAGCAGATCCAGGCCTTCTTCGATCCGGCCCTGGTGATTGCGGTAAAACCCCTTTTCGATCAGATAGAGCCCTGCCTCCAGGCCGGTGAGGCTGCCTTTCAGATTGTGGGCCAGGGTGCTGATCGTCAACCCCAGGGTGGCAAGATCGTCCTCCCTGCGGCGCTGGGCCGTGACGTCGGTAAAGATAACCAGGGTCTGAATCAGCTTGCCGGCCTGGGTGGTGACTGGCGAGGTCCAGGCCATCATGTTGTACTGGCGTCCCCGGCGGTCGGTCATGACCACTTCTCCCTGGTGGGGCTGGCCGTCGCGCAGGGTCTGGGTGATCGGTCCGCGATAGGGTGGGAACCTGGCCGGCCGCAACACATCGAAAAACGATTCGCCCACAGGGTTGCCGAAATCTTTCTCGAATCGCCGGTTGACCGCCGTGATGTTAAAGCGGCGGTCCAGCACGGTGGCGTGAAAGGGAACCACGTCGAAAAGCTGTTGATAGCGCTGCTGGGTGGTGTGAATGTCGCGGGCCAAAAGTTCGATTTCCCGGGTTCCGGCAAAAACCTCGATGATCAGCACAACCCGGCCCTGCCGGTCGAAGATGGGTGCCGTATGCACGATCACCGGAACGCGCAGGCCGCTTCGATAGCGCACCACGGCATGCGTGGTGGCCGCTTCGCCCGAATCGAGGCTGAGGTTCACCGGGCAGTTCCGGGCCCCGGCCTGCTTGCCGCTGTATACCTCCCAGCTATAGCGGGGCAGCGGGGAACCGAAGTGCATGGCATAGGCCGAGTTGGCGGCCATGATTTCGCCCCGGTGGCTGTGAACCGATACGAAATAGGGCAGTTCGTTGAAGTATTGCACCCCGCCCTGGGCCTCGGCGGCAATCTTGGCGATAAAGGTCGCCATTTTGTCTACGATTTGCTCGACGGCTGCAGAACGTTCGTCGTCAACCTGCCGGGCGGTGCGATTTTCCGATTCTGCCAGGCGTTGGTCCGTTTCCTGCCGACGTTGGGTCTGGCGCTGCACTCTGCGCAGGGCTAGGCGCAGCGCCAGAGGGTCTTCGGGCAGGGGTAGAAATTCGAGGGCCCAGGCCTTGAAATCCGTGGCCACCCGGTCAAGGACCCTCCGTGAGCAGAGAATGGCCACAGGCAGATGCGGCCACCTTGCAGCGGCTTCCGCAGCCGCTTCGGCGGCCCCTGGCAAGGAGGCTTCCAGCAGGATCAGGGACGGGGGATCGGCAGGCAGGCATTCGCGCCCTGCACGGGCCTGGGCAATCCGGTGGATGGCGTAACCCCGCTCTTCTAAAGTGGAGATCGTTCGATCCAGGGAGGTTCTGGGTCGGCAGAGGATCAGGGCCGTGGATTGAAAGGCTTTCATCACTGATCCATCACTTAATCGAGTCCGGCCGTGCTCAGATGCCGTACAGCCTTTACGACGACCGCCGCGGCGCGATCGACGTCGTCGTCAGTGGTCATGCGGCCCACGGAAAAACGCAGGGTCCCCTTGGCCCACTCAACCGGGATCTGCATGGCTTCCAGGACATGGGAAAGCTGCACCGCATCAGAATGACAGGCGGCTCCGGCCGAGGCGGCAACTTCGAGACCGATCTCTTCAAGGATACGATCGGCCTCCAGGCCGTGAAAGGCGAGGCTCAACGTATTGGGCAGACGGTTTTGGGGATGGCCGTTGAGGCGGATTTCAGACCATTGGGCCGCGATGTTTTCGTACAGCCGGTCTCGAAGCTGTTGCAAGCGGGCCGGGGCCTCCATCATCTGGGCGGCGGCAAGCGCACAGGCGGCTCCCAGGCCGGCGATCTGGGTCACGTTTTCGGTGCCGGCCCGGTGTCCGCCCTCTTGACCGGCGCCGCGGCAGAAAGGTTCCACAAGGGCCCCCCGGCGAATGTAGAGTGCACCGATGCCCTTGGAAGCATAAACCTTGTGACCGGCCACGCTGAGCAGGTCGACACCCAGGTCGTCGACCCGTACCGGGATCTTGCCGATGCTCTGGGCCGCGTCGGTGTGCACCAGGACGCCGTGCCGATGGGCCAGGGCAGCGATCTCGGCGATCGGCTGGATCGTGCCCACCTCGTTGTTGGCATGCATGATGCTGACCAGGATCGTGTCGGGACGCAGGGCTGCGGCCACCTCCGCAGGATCTACGAGGCCATGGCGGTCCACGGGAACCACCGAGATTTCTCCTCCCTGGACCTCCAGGTCCCGGCATACCTCCAGCACGGCCGGATGCTCTACGGCCGAGGTGACGATGTGCCGGCCGCGGTCTTTAAGCGCCCGGGCGATGCCGCAAATGGCGGCTCGGTGCCGCCGCTTGTATACCTCCAGCACGGCCGGATGCTCTACGGCCGAGGTGACGATGTGCCGGCCGCGGTCTTTAAGCGCCCGGGCGATGCCGCGGATGGCGTGATTGTTCGACTCGGTGCCGCCGCTTGTAAAGACGATCTCTTCGGCAGCGGCGCCGATCAGGTCGGCCACCTGACGCCGGGCCTGTTCCACCGCTTGCTTGGGCGCGATACCATACCAGTGGCTGCTCGAGGGATTGCCGAACTCGGTCTCCAAAAAGGGGCGCATCGCGGTGATTACCGCCGGGTCGAGGGGGGTGGTGCCGTTGTAGTCCAGGTAGATGGGGCGCGGAAGGTTCATTTGTGCCGTTCTCCTTCACGGGGGCGCGGCGTTCGGGCTGCCGCGCCATGTCTACTTGATGAAAAAACTGCCCGTTGAAGATAGCAGAAATTGCGCCAATGGCAAGTCGAGCCTCGATACGCGCTTGGTGTGCTGCCAGACCCGTCAAAGTCCACCTTGAACAAAAGCCGGGGTGGTGGTATGGGCCACGGCCATGAATTTTCCTTGCAGCCTGGCCCGTTATGCGGGCATCGTTGATGATCTGGACGCTTTTGCCGATGCGAGCCTGCGGCCCCTGGCCCATTTTTTTTGGACCAACACCCTGCGCACCCGGCCGGCAGAGCTGATCGAACGACTGCGGGGCGACGGCTTTGACCCGCGGCCTTTGCCATGGAACGCCACCGCTTTCCGGATTCCGGCCGATCAGCAGGGGTTGGGGCGTCACTGGACTTATTTGGCGGGCCATTTCCAAATCCAGGAAGCCAGTGCCATGATACCGGCCAAGGTTTTGGGGACTCAGCCGGGTGAGCGGGTCCTCGATCTTTGTGCCGCTCCGGGCAACAAGACCGTGCAGTGCGCCGTGGCCATGCAAAACCAGGGCACGGTGGTGGGCAACGATCTGGTTTGTGGCCGGTTGAGCCCTTTGCGCCAAAGCGTCGACCGGCTCGGGCTCTTCAACGTGACCATTACCTGCCACGATGGGGTTAATTTCCCGGCTAGCGGGGGGCTTTTCGACCGGGTTCTGGTTGATGCGCCTTGCTCCTGCGAGGGGACCAGCCGGCGCCATAAAGACTTTGCCGAGCGTTGCAGCGCGCCTTATGGGCGTTTCCAGCGTAAACAGATCCTGCTGCTTTGCCAGGCGGTTCGACGCTGCCGGCCGGGGGGGCGGATCGTCTACAGCACCTGCACCTATGCACCGGAGGAAAACGAAGCGGTGGTGGACGCGGTGCTCAAGGTTTTCGGTGGGCGCTTGCGTGTTGTCCCCTTTGATTTGCCTGGTTTGCAGACTGCTGCCGGGTTGACCGGCTGGGACGGACAGGTGTTTGATTCCACCCTGAGCCGCACCCGGAGAATCTGGCCCCACCACAACGACTCGGGCGGTTTTTACATCGCTTTGCTTGAAAGGGTCGGGGAAGCACAACCCCTTGATTTGCCGTCGGCAATCGGTGAGCGCCACGAAGGTTCACCGGTCGGCCCCTTGCAGCGTTGCTCTTTGCGGCGTCATGAGATGCTGGAGGTGCTGGCCCGGCGTTTCGGGATCCCGGCGTCGGCCCTGGAGGGGCTGGAAGTTATCGAAAACGGGGCTCAGATTGCATTTTTGGCCGTTTCCGGCCACCGCCCGCCCCACCTCCCAGAGCAAACCAGCGGCCTTAAATTTATGCACTTGAGGCCGCGTTTTCCCATCATGACCACAGGGGCCGCCGCAGCCTTAGGCCCGTGGGCCACCAGCAATGTCATCGACTTGACCCCGGACCAGCGTCATGCCTACCTGAGCCGTGCGCCGTTTACCCCGGCCGCCGAACAGCTGGCGGCCTGCGACGGCACAGGTTATGTGCTTGTGCGCTTCGAAAAGAGCGTGCTGGGCCTGGGGTTCTACGGTGAGGACCAGGGGCAGGTGGCCAGCCTTTTTCCTAAAAGCCTGGCCGTGGCCGGGCCGAACCAGAAAGGTTGAACGGGTGATTTGAAAGGCAACGGGGGGGCTACCCGCAGAATTTCCGGGCAGTCCCCCGTTTTTTTACATCAAGTTGGCGTTGAACCAAAGATGGACCAGGATGCTGGCCGCGTAGCCGAGTGCGATGATCGGGGTCCACTTGAGATGCGCCCCGAAGGTGTAGGTGCCCCGGGCCGTGCCCATCAGGGCCACCCCGGCGGCCGAACCGATGGACAGCAGGCTGCCGCCCACCCCGGCCGTAAGGGTTACCAGCAGCCATTGGCCGTGGCTCATGGCCGGATCCATGCTCAGGACAGCGAACATGACCGGGATATTGTCCACGATGGCCGACAAAATCCCCACCATCGTGTTGGCAAAGGTCGGTCCCATATCCAGGTAAAAAAAGGTGGAAATCTTCGCCAGGTAGCCGAACTGGCTCAGCCCGCCCACGCACAGGATCACCCCGTAAAAGAAGAGCAGGGTGTCCCATTCGGCGCGGGCGATGTTTTTCATCACATCGAAGTGCTGCGCCGCTGCCTGGCGGTCGGTAAAATCCTCCAGGACTTCCACCGCGCCCACGGTTTCGCCATCCAGATTTTTGAGGGGCATGGCCGAAAATGAAATCAAACGGCCGGTTTTTCCCATTTCCTTGAAAAAGTGGGTGGCGTCGTAGGCATCCTCGATCAGGGGGCTTTTGCGATGTTCGTCGTGGTAGTGGCGTTCGACTTCTTTCCCGGGCATGTAGTTGAGGATCAGGTCGGCCAGAACCGGACGCGCCTCCTTGTAAAAAGGATACCAGTGCCGGTTGGTGCCGATAGCCTCTGACGCCGGCACACCGGTCAGCCTCTCCATGGCCTTGTTCCAGTGGGTGATGATGTGATCGGTGTTGATGGCGAACACCGCCGCCGGGATCTGTTCGATGATGTGATTGAGCTTGCGCTTTCTTTTGACGATCCAGGTCAGGGGGTACATCGATTCTCCGCCGCGGGCCCCCAGGATATAATCATAGCGCTCGACGCGGCCTTCATGCCGCTTGATATGGTAGGACAAAATGCCCAGATATCCCAGGCCCAGCATCATTCCGGTGGCCGGCGGCAGATGCAAGAAGTTGTGAAAGCTCACGGCGGTGGCGATGGTGCACAGAAAGAGCCCCACGATGCCCCAGGCGCCATACTTCAAAGACACCGTTTCTTCAAGCCGCTTGGGAGGGGTGTTGCCCACCACGAGGCTCATGAATATGGCCGGCACCAGCCAGTTAACCACCGAGGGCGGGAAGATATCGAAAAATTCATGAAAGTCGACTTTGCCTTTTTGCCAGACCATCAAGGTGGTG
Organism: Desulfobacterales bacterium; assembly: GCA_963668645.2. Taxonomy (GTDB): domain Bacteria; phylum Desulfobacterota; class Desulfobacteria; order Desulfobacterales; family UBA2174; genus UBA2174. The sequence goes on along the minus strand of CAXXWC010000001.1, from coordinate 449,050 downwards.
ATGTCGCCGAACGGGGAAAAGGCTCCGCCCGCATTGGCCGCGATGACGATGTTGATGCAGGCCAGGGCCACGAATTTTTTGTTGTCGCCGCCCACTGCCATGACCACGGCTCCCATGAGAAGGGCCGTGGTGAGGTTGTCGGCCACCGGAGAGATGAAAAAAGCCAACAGGCCCGTGATCCAGAATACGCTGCGCAAAGAAAAACCGCGCGAAACCAACCAGGCCCTCAGGGACTGGAATACGTTGCGTTCCTCCATGGCATTGATGTAGGTCATGGCCGCCAGGAGGAACAAAAACAGTTCGGCGTATTCCAGCAGGCTGGCCTTGATCGCCTCATGGGCCGTGTGCAGATCTCCCAGACCGATGTAGGCTACGGCGATGAGTATCCAGATGAGCCCGGCGGCCATCAGTACGGGTTTGCTTTTTCTCAGGTGGATCTTGTTTTCCAGTGGCACCAGACAGTAGGCCGCCACGAAGATCAGAACACCGAGATATCCGTACACCGTTGCCGTCAGGTCGACGGCGGCGGTTCCATGTCCCTCGGCGGCTAGGGCCGCGGCCGGGCTCAGCAGAAAGATCATGAGGCCGATCAGCGTTCGCATTGTGTCTTTCTCCCTTTTTCGGGGAATACCCGCTTTGGTCGTTCAACCGGCATGAAAACGGCCGGTCTGTTCTCACCCATTTGGCCCGGGCGGATGACTCAAAAAGGGCCTCTAACTATCCCAATCTCAAGGCGATGTCACGGGAAAAATGGGGATTAGCAACCTGAATAAGGTTCAGATAGAGGGTGGGATTTTTTTGCCTTTGGTCGGCAATCATCGAAGATTACCAGGAGTAGGGGAGTTTGCGCAGGATTGAGATGATTTTTTTGTCTACGCGTATGAATTCGCCGCGGATCAATTCACTGAGAATGCGGCTGACCATCTCGCGGGAAGCGCCCACCATGTTGGCGATTTCCTGGTGAGTCAGCGGTTCGTTGACCACCAGCACCTCTCCTTCAGGTTCGGCCATTTGCATCAAGAGTTGGGCAATACGGCCATAAACGTCCATCAAGGCAAGACTTTCTATTTGTTTGTCCGTCTCGCGCAGCCGCTTTATCAATCCCTTCAGGAGGGTAAAAACCATATCCGGATTGGCGCGCAGTACCTCTTTGATCTCCTCTTTTGAAAAGATCAGCAATTGGCAGGGTTCGCGGGTGATGATGGTAGCCGAGCGTGGTTCGCCGTCGATCAGGGCCATCTCGCCGAAATATTCTCCCGGTCCGGAAATGGACAGAATGATTTCACGTCCGTTTTCGTCGGTGATTACCGTTTTTACCTTGCCGCTGAGAATGACATAGAGCGAATCGGTGATGTCGCCTTCGTTGAGCAGAACGGTGTTGCGTGTAAAACGCTTGCGCAAGGCCACCGACGCCAAGCGGTCAAGCTCCTCTTCCCCCAGGCAGGAAAAAATGGGGATCTGATGGAGCAGAACGTGTTCTTTCATCATCGGCTCCCTTCCGGTCGTCAGCCTGAAAAGTTAAAAGGCTGCGCCGGATTAAGATTCTTCGCGCAGCAGGGCCACTGCCAACTCGTAATCGTAGGCCTGGCGCGGATCGAAGTTTTTACCTTCATAGATTTCAGCAGCCTTTTGGATCGAGGTCCAGGGGATCCAGCCATGGGCCTCCCACAGTTCGGGGTCCGCCGCATTCCAGAGCCGGAACCAGATGGTTCCCTGGGTACGGCGCACATAAGTGCGCACTTGTTTGTTGCTCGGGTTTGGGTAGTAGTAGAGACCACGAGCGTCTTTCATCGCCATCGAGACCTTTCTGTCGCAGATTTGTTAGGATGTTAACACTTGGTTGATGGTCCAGAAGTATCAAAACATCTAAATATAGTACACCCGGATCGGTATGCAACGCCGGGCATTGTGAATCCCGGTGGTTTGCAGCGTCGGCGACATTGGGGATCATCTTCACAGGGTTGCACCGGGTGACAGGAGCCTGAGCGTTGTATTGGGCCGGTCCCAGACCCAGACCGATCCTTCCCCGAGAAGGCTTCCACAAGTGATCACGGCCCCTTGCCCCAATACAGCAGGCGGGCCATCGAGGATCGGAAGGGGAGATTGGGTCAGACGGGTGCCGGAACGGCCCATGATTTTTGGGCGATGGCCATGGCCGCGAAACAGGAGGCGCTTTGGAAAGTGTTTCAAAAATCGCAGAGCCGTTTCATCGTCCATGTCTTGAACCATGGCGGACTTTCCGAGCCGGTCGATATCGGTGCGGCTGTGAACGAAAACAGCCGACGGGGTTTCGATTGCCAGCGGCAGGCAGGTCAGCCATGCCAGTGCACTGTCGGGGACTGCAGCGCCTGCGGTGATCAGGGCCTGGTCGTTGTTGCCGCATACGGCCAGCACTTCATGGCGTGCCAACAGATCCACGCAGGCTGCGGCCGTTTGGGGAAGGGCCGAATCGCAGATATCGCCAAGATGCAAGAGGCTCCGGCATCCGTTTTGGATAAGTCGCCGGATGGCCCGCACCAGGGCCTGCGGATCGCCGTGGCTGTCGGCCATCAGCCCGATCGGATGGGGGCCGAAATCGGGCAGGTATTTACACCACGATGGGCCCATCGGCCACCTTAGGGTTTACTTTCTTTGCCATGTTTTTCTTTCTTCTGTCTGCTGGGGCGACCCTTTTTTGTGTCACAACCCGCCGCTCTGTGATGGCTGCGGCGCGATGCGGACATCTTGCCATCGGTCCGGGCTGCCGTTGTCAGTCGGGCGAGGATACCATAAAGTTTTATGGCTTCAAAGGTTTTGCATACCGATAACAGGATCGGCAAAAGGGCCATCGCCATTTGTATGGCAAGTCGGGGCTGGATTCGCCTTGACTTTCTTGCCTCCCTTCGATACGGAAGTAGTGCGTATTGGCGGCAAGCTTTTCGTCTCTGCCGTCGCACACCACTCCGAAAAGGCCGTACCGACAGATCAGATCGTTCGTTTTTGCCACCTTCCATCGTGATTTGATTTGCTGACCGGACCAGCCTTGACCATCAGTCGCCTCGATCGTGCTGCGGGCTGTTGTCCGGCCGGAATGAAGGTGGGCTTCACGACCCTCGAAAAGGTACAGATCGATTCGTAGCGCCGTGACTTTGGAGATTGTCACCACCCCGTGAAGATGACAGGGTGCATCACCCGTTTTACGAAAATATACGAAATAAGAAGAGAGGTAGGAGGACCGGATGACCGACAATTTTTTACACAATTTACGCAATCAAGGAAACAAACGCTTCGATCGCAACCGGAACAAGCCGTTCGACAATCAGTACCGGCCCAACGACCGGTTTGCTGGAAGGGATCGCAAAGGTGCCCCCCAGCGCAAAACGAGCGACGCCGACCAGCTCCAGCCGATCAAACGTCTGCTTGAGGGACTGCTTGAACAACAGCGGCGTTTGGTGGAATTTGGTGAACGTTCGACCAAAGCTGCCGAACGACAGGCAGAAGCGCTTGAATCCATCGCCAGGCAGTTCAATCCGACAGACGCGGTCGTGGAAGATACGCCCCAAGATGTCTCGGCTGAAGCAGCAGAAACGGCCGGGACTGTGGAAATCGAGACGGAACCGGATGAACCGGATCTTGAAGCATCCAATGATAGTGATGCCGTGGCCGACGCGCCTGGAAAACCCAATCCGCGTCAAACAGCCGGCGAGCTGATCATCGCGCAACGCGATCAAGATCAGAGTTTCGAACAGATCGCACAATATCTGAACGACCAAGACATTCCTACGCTTTCGGGAAAAGGACGCTGGCGGCCGCAATCGGTCAGTCGACTGTACAACAGCTTGGTGGCATCTTCCGACGACCTTCCGACGGACTAACTCCAGTCTTGCTTTGCCTCCGCGAATGGTATATGATACGCAAATGCCAATAAAGCGTTTTAATTGGCGCTGCAGGGCCATCATACGCTGCTTCGGCTTTAAGAAAGCAGAAGGTAGGGCTCTTTGAAAATTGGGGTTTTATTGCGTATGATGGCGTGCCTGCCAAAGGCAGTGGAACCACCATGAAAGGAGTGTAGTAAGATGGCCAATGGGATTGTGAAATGGTTCAGTGACAAGAAGGGGTATGGTTTCATCGAACAGGAAGATGGCAAGGGGGATATCTTCGTTCACTACAGTGCTATCAACGGCAGCGGTTTCAAGACGCTTGCCGAAGGGGATCGCGTCAGCTTTGACATCGTCGATGGCGAACGCGGCCCGGCTGCCCGAAACGTCCAGAAGCTTTAATCAGGATCTTGCCATCGTACTCTAAAATTGGAAGCCCTCCGGTGAACAAGACCGGAGGGCTTTTTTACCCGGTGTAACAGGTCGTCTTTGATAAAATGGGTGCTGATTGCCGTTTCTGGCAGCGGCACCTGAAATCGCTGGAGCACAGAGTGATTCAGATTCGCAACATCTGAAAGGAGTCTTTCCATGAAAGGGGGAATGGAGATTTGGTTGGTGAATCTGGTCAGCTTTATCCTTCTGCTTCTGCTGGTGCTGACCGGAGTCGCGGCATGGCTTCTGCCTCACGGGGGCGGGGCTGCGGTGCAGGGATTGCGCCATTTATTGCATAACATTCATCGAACCGGCGCTTTTTTCTTTCTGGTCGCCATCGGCATCCATATCTGGTTGCACCGCGGCTATATCCTTTTGAATCTGAGAAAATTTAGAACCTCCAAGCGTTAAGCGAGGCCCAAGGCGAGCAGATCAGCCGATGGATTCCATGAATTTTCTGCACTGGGCCGGTCGGGCGACCGGTCTTAACGCGCCACACTGTGATGCCTGATTTCTGGCCGGCACTTGGCGGCCGTGTCCCATCAAACCCAAAGACAAGCGAGTGAACCGATGAAAGAAGATCCTGCCGAGAACATAAATTTCACGCTCAATACCGAGAATCTTTATATCGAGGAGAGCTATACCGATCTGCAATCCGGAGCCGTACGGCGGCTTGTGCCGGTGCATGCCGACGGAAGTCCGGATCCGAGCCGCACACCGATATTTATCGGAACGACCCAGATTCTGACTCCCGAAGGGGCGTTGCCGATACAGGCTCCTTTGCAGGCCAACAACCTTAAAGAAGCCCTCGATGCCTATCCCTATACGATGCAAGTCGCACTGCAGCAAATGATTTCCGAACTGGAGCAGGTCCGGAAAGAGACCCCCGAGAGCGCCAAAGAAAGTTCCCGCATCGTCATTCCGGGCCGGGATTTCTGATCGCCAGGCAGACCGGTTTCCACGTTTTTATCCCCGCCGCTTACGTGACCCAAAAGCGCTTCTGGTCTGAATCGAATCGCGTCAATTAATAAATGCTAAAATAATAATAGCGCTTGCGTGAATGCTTCTATTGTGCAAGGCTGTCAATGTATCGGTGAACAGACCCAAAGTTCTTTGCTTTCACTAAATTTTTAATTCGGCAGGGAAATAAAGCCTTGGTACGCCGATCCAGAAGCCGATCGTCGCCGGTCTACGGGATGTTGGCGGCTGCTGTGGCGGTTGTTATCATTTGCGGAGCACTGGCACTGCCGGTGGTCATTCAAGCGGCCGTTGCATCGGATAATGAGATGGGGCAGACCGGTGGGTCCGCCCCTGGCACCGGTTCGCATTTCGATTCCCGGGGGGCGCCTGAAACAGGCGCAATCGCTTACCGATGCCGCTCTTTTAGCGACGGCCTGTTGACCGGGCTGATCCTCAGCCTGGCGACTTACAACCTGGCACTATTTATTTATATTCACGACCGAACCCACCTTATCTTCGCTCTCTACGGGATCCTTGCCGCGCTTTATGCCCTGAGTGTCAAAGACTATTTCCTCGTACTATTCTGGCCCGCCTGGCCCAGGTGGGACAGCATCTTTTCTTGGATTCTGGTCATGGTGACGCTCCAGGTCTTCATCGGTTTTACACAACGCTTTCTTTGCACCGCTGAAAACGTTCCCCGCGGCCATCGTTGGCTCAGCCTGCTGGCGGTTTTGTTGGTGGTCGGTCCCATGCTGGGTGCACCGATCATCGGTTTAGGCTGGCGCCAGCAAGCGATTATTTGGAATACGTCTCTGGCCCTGATCGTTTTTGTGACCGTGATCGTGCTCGCTTCGATCTGCCATCGTCGCGGCTACGGGCCGGCACGGGCTTATCTGGCCGGGCATACCCTTTTTTGTATCGGCGGATTCTGTTACGGCCTGAGTGTACTCGAACTGGTTCCGGGCCAGGTTTGGCTCAGTGATATGGCCCAGGTGGGAATCGTTTTCCAGGTCGCCTTCTTTTCTCTGGGCATTGCGGATCGGATCGCCCGGTTGAAGCGCCACCTGGCGGAAAAAGAAGTCGAAAAAGTACGTTTTGAACAGGAACTGGTCAATGCAAAGAATCGTGAACTGGAGCAGCGCGTCGCGGTTCGCACCGCAGAACTCCAGCAAAAGCAGGAGGAGACCGAACGGCTGCTGTACAATATTTTGCCCCGCGAAGTGGCCCGTGAACTGCGCCTCCACGGTCAGACAACACCCCGGCGTCACGAGGAAGTGAGCATCTTGTTTGCCGATTTTGTCGGTTTCACCGTCATCGTCGGCACCATTCCCCCCAAAAAACTATTGGATGAGTTGAACAGTATTTTCGGTGCATTTGACGATATCGTCGTGCGGCATGGATTGGAAAAGATCAAAACCATTGGTGATGCCTATCAGGCCGTGGCCGGACTGCCCCAGTGGCGGCCGGATCATGCCGTGGTGAGCGTGTGTGCCGCTTTGGAAATGATATCCTTTATCGAGGCCCGCAACCGGAATTCGGCCATAAAATGGCGCATCCGTATCGGCATCCACTCGGGTACGGTTGTCGCTGGCGTAGTGGGTAAGCGAAAATTCACTTATGATATCTGGGGCGATGCGGTCAACATCGCCGCCCGTATGGAAACGGCCGCCCAGCCGGGGCGGGTAAACATCTCAGCTTATACCTATGACCTGGTGCGCGGCCATTTTCACTGCGATTATCGAGGAAAAATCGAAGTCAAGGGCAAAGGCTCTATTGATATGTACCATGTGGGGAGTAGTAATTCCGGCCCCGCATCGCGGCCCCGGACATGACTCCCTGCTTGTGACGCAACAGCCACGGGGCTAGCGGGGGATTAATTCCCCCAGACCGCTGATATTCGGGTTGATCTCCACTGGGTGGCCGGCGTAGGTCACGGTGCCTAAACCGTTGATAACCGCATCCAGACGGCGGCCGGCATATACGGCTGCATTTCCTGCGCCTTCCAGCCGGATCATGACGTCATTGGCCCGCAGGGCTTCGGCCTGAAGTTCGCTGGTACCCAGAAGCGCGGCTTCGAAGCGCTCGCATTGGCCCGACACAAGCGCATTGCTGGTGCCGTCGAGTTTCAGCTCGAAACGGCGACCATGGATCCCTGCGGCCTCCAAATCCACCGCTCCGCCGGATTCCAAGGCTTCCAGTTGCGGCACATCGATCTCCAGGCGCAGATCCGTCTTAATGCAAATAGAGCGATCGCAGTGTACCGTGAGCATCCCATCGCGTACCTCGGTGAGAATATGGGGCAGGATATTGTCATCCCCGCGAATCACCAGGCGTTGCGATGGGCCGATCTTCAGCCTCATCTGGTATACCCCGTTGACAGACAGGCGGGTAAAAGGCGCCAGAACCCGGGTTTCCTGATGAGCCACCCCGCTGCCCTCGACGCAGTCCACGCTGCCGGCGGCCAGCGGCTGATGCACCAAAACGCTCATCGTCGCTGCCAGCAGGCCGATCATGATGGTTGCCGTCCTGAGCATGAAAACCCTCCTTGGTGCCGGGCTAGTTCATCGAAGCGAAAGGCCTGTTCAGATTGTTTTTGATCAGTTCCCCTTCACCGGGAGCGCCGTAAATACGGCTGTAGGCCGTTCGGACCTCTCCGCTTACCGTATCGATGACGAATGCCCCCACCCCGCCGCCCTGGGACCCCAGCGCCCCGGACCAGGCACTGAGCTGATAGCGGCCGGCATTGATGGGCGGCGTGTTGTCCACGCCGCCGGTAAGCATCAAAAAGCCGGTAAGGACCAGCATTCCCAAAAGGAAAAACCGTAGCCGTTCCCGCCAGATTATTTTGGTATTCATGGAACCTCCTTTAAATCTTTTCAAGGCGTCGAAGAAGGGTAAAAAAATCCCCTTCACCGTTGCGGCGTGCCATGCGGGAAGGGGATGGGGGGCTTTAGAAAAGGCCACAGGGTAGCGGAAACCGTGATTTGAACAATGGCCGGCGAAAAAAATATGCCGGACTTATTTTTGACCGGCCTTGGCGCTGCTGAAATCGTCCGTGGCCGCTCCCATCCCCTCGACTTCGACGGTCTGCTCACCGGAGACCACTTGTTCTCCCAACATGTTGCCGATGTTTGCCACATCCAAAACCATTTTGACGAAGGCGTCGCCGTTTTCGTCCCAACCGTATTCCGTCACCTCGGCCATGTACATGGTGGCCAGAACCTTGGTTTTCACCAAGTCGGACTTCAATATGTAATTTTCCACCGACGTCTGGCTTTCGAGGGTAAAGCCGACAATCTGTTTGACGAGCTGCTGGTAAGCGTCGAGTTCGGCGGCCCGCATGGCCCTAAGTGCCCCGGCACTGCTCGGTGTACTGGTGGCGAAGGCCACCCGCCGGAATACCTTCCCTTGCAGATCGATCGTGTCTCCGTCGATATTGGTGATGCTGTTCAAGGATGCCGAAGCGGTCACCTTGGCAATATCCCGGTCCGGATCGTAGACTACCTCTTCGAACTTGATGCCGCTGATGGTGGCAGAGGTTTTGCTTTCGGTGGAGCCCACGAAGCTCGAAGCCACAAGATCCTGGACCTCTTCGGCGGCGCGTAGCTTCAATCCGTACATCGACTCGACCAGTGCCCTTTCAGCCAGTACTTTGGCGGCACGGATGCTCATGATTTTTTTGTTGCCGGCCCAACCTGAGCTTGCCAAAATCATTGAGGCGCCGGCAATCCATACGAAAATTCGAAACATTTGTTTGCGCTTCATATCGCGATACCCCTTTGATGGAATCCGGCCGGTTTGACCGTCAAACCGGTTGCCGTCAGATGCCTTCTTACCATTCCTCATCACTCAGCATGCGCCCGACCATCCCTTTTTTGCGCTTGGAAGACGTCGTCGAAGAGCTGGTTTTGGATGCGGGGGCTGAACTGACTGCGGCCGTCTGGGCCGCGGACCGGGATGGTGTCTGTTCCGTGGCTTTGGGCGCAGGCTTGGGGGCTGCTTTGGCAGTCTGAGCCGCCGGTTGGGACGGCGCGGCTACGGTCTTTCGCGGGGCCGGTTGAGCTGCGACCACAGTCGGTGCGCTGACCGTTCTGCCCGAAGGGAGGATTTCGGTGTATTCGGTTCCCTGGGGATAAAGGCGGGCCAACTGGAAGCGGCGACCCAAGCAGGTCTGATCTACGGGTACATTGATGTAGAGTTGGACAAAGGTGTCCAGATCCACAATTCCGGCTCCGGGGTTGAAGTTGGGCGCCTTTTGCTGCAAGGCGGCAACCGTGGTGGCATCCAGGGTGCCGGTGAGCGGGATATCGTACCCGTACAGATAGAGCAACTCCTGGCATTTGAGGATCTGTTCCGGCGGGCTCATCTGAAAAAAGCTGCGGTTCAGATGTCGGATCACCGTTTCATCGGCGACCGCATCTTCGCCCAACAGGCGCCAATACGGCAGCACGAGGTATTTGCCCACCATCTGGATCATGCTGACCTGAACCAGCAAACGCACCACGTTGTGGCGGCCCTGAACCTTCTTGATTGATCCTTTACGGCCGAAAGTCGGCCCGAAGAGGGTGATGCCGAACTCCTCGTTGGCCATGGCTTTGTTGACCACCATGGAGTTGGTGGTGGTCATTTTCTTGATGGCCGCCAACGTCTTGAAATCTTTTAAGTTAAAGTCGAGGGTGATCCGGGCTTTACCCTGCTTGTTGTCTTTGCCGTATTCGACTCCTACCGACTGCGATGGAAGCCAGCTCGGCATCCCGGTGAATTCGGCTTCTGCACCCACGTCCGTTCCCTGACCGCGGGTCTCCAAACCGCGGTCGAACTCGGTGATGCCGCCGGTGACCACCACGTCCGGGATCAATTTTCCTTCGAAGTTCGAGTACCCCGTGACCATTTGATTCTGAATGAAGGCCGGATCATATTCGATGAACTGAACGTTTCCGCCGATCGAGTTCAGTGTGCTTTTCATGATCTCGGTGATATCGCGCTGGATTTCACCGCCGGTGGTAGCCGCAGTACCGGTGTCGTCCCCGATGCCCTGGCTCTGGATCTTGACGATACCCGTATCGTAAATCTCGGTCATCAAGCCGAGCCGATCCAGGGCCACGGTGTAAGAGGTTACTTTCACTTCGGGGGCGGTCTCTTCCAATTGTACGTCCACCTTGGCCGGATCCCCGACACAACCCGTCAGGATCAATGCCGCGGTCATCAGGATCGACACAATGCCTAAACCACCATGAAAAAATCTGGGTTTTGCGTTGTTTTCCATCTGTGCACTCGTCCTTAATTTCGCGGGTTGCGGGTTGCCGTCGTTGGGCTGCGGCAATGGTGTCAAACAGGGCAATGCAGGGTGTGTGCCGGTTCTCCTAATCGGAAATTATGGTTTTATCGCCCTTGGATTCATCGATGATAATGATATCACCCTTGATGTTCGAACCGGCCCCCATTACGACGCTGTTCATGTTGGTGCCGCTGCTGGTACCCGTTACCGTGCCGCCCTTGGATTTTACCTTGGCTTGGCTTTTGGCGTTCATCTTGATGAATGTTATGTTGCGATCCTTGCTGCCCAGTTCATCGTATCCCGAGACGGCGTCGTCGGTATGCTTGGAGATGCCGTCGTCCAGATCGTTGGCCAGCGCCGCAGACGAGAAGATCAAGGCGGCGCCCAGCAAGGGCCATGTGCATTTGCGGATTTTGGTGAACATGGTAAACCTCCTGAAACCCAGGCGGTTTGGGGAGGCCGGCCGCCATGGGCCGCCGGCCTCGGTGGATATTGCCCAGGCTTACTTGATGACAACAGAGCCCATGTTGGCTTCGTTGCCCACTCCGGCGGCCACGTTGGCGCTGCCCTTGACATTGGACTGATTGATCACCGCACCTTTGACCGTACCGCCTTTGATTTGGACTGCCCCCATGTTTGCGGTGTTGCCGACACCGGCAGCCACGTTGGCGCTGCCCTTGACATTGGACTTGTTGATCACCGCCCCTTTGACATTGGCGCCCTGGATCTGGGTGGAGCCCATGTTTGCGGTGTTGCCGACACCGGCGGCCACGTTGGCGCTGCCCTTGACATTGGACTGGTTGATCACCGCACCCTTGACGTTGGAGCGCTGGATTTGGGTGGAGCCCATGTTTGCGGTGTTGCCGACACCGGCAGCCACGTTGGCGCTGCCCTTGAATTGGACTTGTTGATCACCGCCCCTTTGACATTGGCGCCCTGGATCTGGGTGGAGCCCATGTTTGCGGTGTTGCCGACACCGGCGGCCACGTTGGCGCTGCCCTTGACATTGGACTGGTTGATCACCGCACCCTTGACGTTGGAGCGCTGGATTTGGGTGGAGCCCATGTTTGCGGTGTTGCCGACACCGGCGGCCACGTTGGCACTGCCTTTGACATTGGATTTGTTGATCACCGCGCCCTTGACGTTGGATTGTTCGATTTCCGTGGTGCCCATGTTAGCGGCATTGCCGACACCGGCGGCCACATTGGCGCTGCCCTTAACATCCGACTTGTTGACCACGGCGCCCTGAACATTGCTTTGGGCCATGGCCAGACCGGTGCAAACGAATACGATAGCGACTGCGATGATGGCGATCTTTTTCATGGTCTCCCTCCCTTTTAGTTTGGTTTTACGGTGCCGGCTCGAAACTGCCGGTCATCACCTATGAAGAATAAGCTTTTTTGGTCTAAAGCACAATAGGGTTTGAGGTTTGTCGCGCCGTTACGCGCCTGTTCGCTTGGCAGTTTTGATCCGGATCTTCGCCACCTGCTGCGAGGCTGATTTCGATTGTAGGATGCCTTAGACCGGCGTCAATCACAGTGATCCGAATGACACCGATTCTGTGAAGAATTCCCGGCCCGGTCATTAGGGTGCCGTTTTTCAGCAAACTGCCGCTGCCGCACTGCTTGGGGTGCGCAGGGACGGCAGCGTGCATCTTCCGCTTGACCTGCTTCCGGTTTTGTCTGAAAAATGCATCTTTGTGATTTTTGGGATACCCTTACGTTCGTATGGAGGCAATTTATCATGATCGCAGAGATCTTGTCCACCGGAGACGAGGTGCGCACCGGTGCGGTGGTCGACAGCAATGCGGCTTATATCGCCGCGGCTCTGGAAGGCGCCGGTTTGACCGTTGTGCGGCATTGCTGCGTCGGCGACCGGATCGAAACCATCGCCGGCGTGCTGCAGGAAATGGGCGGCCGGGCCGATGTGGCTGTGGTGACCGGTGGACTGGGGCCGACCGGGGACGATGTCACCGCAGCGGCTGCAGCCCGGGCCGCCGGGCTCGAATTGATAGACGATACAAAGGCCATGGCCGTGGTGGAAGGTTTTTTTCACCGCCGCGGCCGCCCGGTGACGGCCACCAATCGCAAACAAGGGCGACTGCCCAAGGGCGCCGTTTGTCTGGACAATCCAGTGGGTTCGGCACCTGGTTTCGCAATGGATCTGGGACGCTGCCGCTTTTACTTTCTGCCTGGGGTGCCCCGCGAGATGCGCCGTATGCTGGCCGAGTCGGTGCTGCCGCAGATTGATTTGCGGCGCGGGGCTTCGCATGAGCTGCGACGGGTACGGGTGCTGACCACCTTCGGCCTACCCGAATCCACCCTGGACGATCGGTTGGCCGGATTCGAGGAGCAGTTCAGCGATATTCAGCTCGGGCTGAGGGCGCATTTTCCGGAGATCCATGTGCGGCTCTATCTTGCCGGCAGCGACGAGGAGCATCTTAACCGGCGTGAGCAGGAGGCTGCCGCCTGGGTGGCGGATCGGCTGGGCACCAAGGTAGTGTCGATCGAAGGATTGTCGTTGACCCAGGTCGTGGGACACGAACTGACACGGCAGAAGGCGACCCTGGCCCTGGCCGAGAGCTGCACCGGGGGGCTTTTGGCATCATGGATCACCGACGTGGCGGGCAGTTCGAATTATTTCCGGCTCGGGGCGGTAACCTACGCCGATGCTGCCAAACAGGCCGTACTCGGGGTCAGGCCTGAAACGATGGGCAGCTGGGGGGCCGTTCACCCTCGCACTACCCGGGAAATGGCTGCCGGGGTACGCCGCTTGGCCGGAACGACATACGGGCTGGCGACCAGCGGTATTGCCGGCCCGGCGGGAGGAAGCACCGCCAAACCGGTGGGGAGCATTTGTATCGGCATCGCCGGACCCGAAGGAGAAGATTCGTTCGCCTATCGGTTCGCCTTTGACGACCGCTTGACCAACAAAAGGGCCTTTGCCGCAACGGCCTTGAACCTGCTGCGAATCGTTTTGGAGCAGGGGATGACACCGGATTTGGCCGCCCGGGCCAGGCCGATCTGGGCTGAACCGCTTCTGCTCGAAAACTCTTCCGGGACGGTACCCAAAGGCTCGGATGCACCGGACAAGAGTTGGGCATGACAGCCGCTGCGGGCGAAAAGCGATCAGATGCGTGGGCCGTTCATTGCGGCTGGCTCATCGACGGCAGTGGCCGTCGCCCCAGGCCGGGCATGGTCTTGGACATCGCAGCCGGGCGGATCGAAAGGATCCGTCCGGCTGGATTGAATCCAGGTGCCCCCGGACTGTTGGACCGGCGACAGTTCACCATTCTGCCGCCGCTGGTCGATGCGCATGTGCATTTTCATCTTTCCGGCCGCTGCGATGAACTGCTGCGCCAACGCCAATTGGATGCTGACTGCGAGAGGAATGTTGACGAGATGGGGATGCGGATGCGGCGCCATTTTTACCGCGGGGTCTTGGCCGTGCGCGATGGGGGCGACGCCTCGGGGCAGGTACGGGATCTGGCCCGCACGCAGCCCTACCGGCTTCCTCCCGGTTTCGTGCTGCGGACCTGCGGTTGGGCCTGGCATCAGATCGGGCGTTACGGGCGCACCTTCGGGCGCACCCCCCAATCCGGCCAATCTCTGGCGCAGGCGCTTGAATCCGGCAACCCGGACATCGATCATGTCAAGATCATCCATTCCGGGATCAACCATCTGACCCGCTTCGGAGCACCGAGCCGCTCGCAGTTCACTTCGGATGAGCTGCGGGATGCGGTGGCCGCTGCCCATGGCCGGGGGCTTCGGGTGATGGTGCATGCCAACGGACCGATCCCGGTGGCCGAAGCCCTGGCCGCCGGGTGCGACAGCATCGAACACGGATTCTTCATGGGCGAAGCCAACCTGGCCGTAATGGCGTCGCGGGGTACCGTCTGGGTGCCGACCTGCGGCACCATGGCGGGTTACGGTCGCTGTGTAGCGGAACAGTGCCCCGAGGCCGAAGGCGCGCGGCGCCATCTCGAACACCAGTTGGATCAGATCTCGCGGGCCCGTTGCCTGGGGGTTCCGCTGGCTCTGGGCACCGATGCCGGCAGTCCCGGTGTGCGTCATGGCAGGGGGATGCTCGTTGAGATGAAGTTGATGGGGATCGCCGGCTATTCCATCGCCGAAACGATCCGCTGCGCGGCGGTCAACGGTGCCCGGTTGCTTGGGCTCGGCCGCAGCGGCGAACTCAAGGCGGGAGCGAAGGCCGATTTCATTCTCGTTTCCGGAACGCCCGAGGATCTTCCCGGGAGCCTGGAGCGGGTGGCAGCCATCGTGGTGGACGGTCGTATGGTCTACGATGGAACCGCGAAGACCCCGTGAGAACGGGGAATAGAGAAGATTTAAGCCGGTGCTCGACCGCGTCCTGCGCCTTTGGTCCTCCGGCCTTTCCTCATTCTTCATCCCGTGGACCGCGCAGGGCCGCTATACGCTGGCGTATCCGGCCCAACAGCGGCGACAGCATGCGCTGGTGGGGTTTGCTGTAGATGCGAAAAATCTCGTTCAGCGACATGTGGGGATCGCGCATGGGGTTTCGCTGGTAGGCCCGCATGGCATCCAGGCGCACCGTGATTACCTCTTCCAGCTTTTCGCGTAAAATTGCCTTGAGATCGATGACCTTTTGTTTGTCCGCCGAAGAGGGAACGCTACCTTGGTGCTTGGCGATCTTGTATTGAATGCGACGCTCGACCAATTCGAGCAGGATTTTCTCATAATCCGGCCCGAGCCAGACCACTTCGGGCACCAGATCACCGAAGTGGCTGACCCCCAGCACATCCTTGTTCTGGGCCCAGTAGGCCAACAGGAACTCGATTTCCAGATCCTTGTAGTTTTGCAGCGGCATGTACATGCGCCGCAGGTACTGGAGAACCTTTTCGGCTTTTTTCTTGTGCCCGCCGATGAGCACCGAACCGCCCACCTCGCCGGTCTTGACCCCTTTGGTCCAGGGTGCCCCGGTGATGCCAAAGTCGTGGTAGACCGGGATGTGGAGCAGGGCCGAAAGGGTGTTGAGCGCCAGGGCGTAGCCGGCCGAAGGCCCGCCCACGTTATAGGAGGCCGAAAGCAACTGGTGATGGATGGTATACTGGCCCAGGAATTCGCCCAGCAGCTTGGCCACGCTGGTCTTGGGGGCCAGCTGCTGGAGATAGTTCTTGACCATGGTCAGGGCTTCCTGAGCCGATTGCTGGGTCATTTTGACCGCCATATCCATCTCGGCGGCCGCCGGGGCCGAGGATGAGACCGCACCGGTAACCAGGACTTTTTCGGGTCCCAGGCTGTAGGTCAGGCTGGTGGCGATGGGCAGCAGCACCCCGCTGACGTCGCTGGCGCCCACGCCGATAATGAATCCGATCTGGGGCTCCTGGCTTAATTCGGCTTCGAGAAACTCATCGAGCTGCACCTTGCCCTTTTTAACCGGGCTGCCGGAAATTTCGTGGCGGGCCGAATGAAGGTGCGATGGCATCAGCGGGTAGCCGGCAGCCCGATTGACCGGCACCACTAGCGGTATCACCTCCTCGGCATGCTTGAGAAAGAGGCCTGCATCACCCTTGATGGCCCCCTTGAGGCTCTGTGGTGCACCGATGGCGTCCAGGATCCCGCTCAGGGTCTTGAAGTTGAATTTGACGAAGTTTTCCAGGGCGGTGGGCCCCTTGTCAAAAATGGCTTTGAAGCGCTGGATGACTTCATATTCAGTGCTGCGCAGGGCACAGGCCTTTTCCACGAAGGCGGCATAGTCGGCCGGGGTGTTGCAAATCCCCTTGGCCGCTTCGACGATGTCCGCCGGCTGGAGTCCTTCCTGGAGCGGGATCCCCTCCAGGGCCTTGGCCACGATGTCGGCGATGTCCTCCCGGGTCAGATGGCCTGATACCTCCATCACCTTGAGACGTTTGGAGCGGATCAGGGCCGGATCGAGGATGTCGATGCGGTTGGTGGTCAAAACCGTAAAGACCCTGTTGAGCGGTACCTCGCCGTCGATGAGGTTGAGAAAGCGGTTGGTCAGCTTGTCCGAGGGGTTGCCCCCCGAGGGGCTGCGGCGCGGCGCCAAAGCGTCGCCCTCGTCGAAGAAAACCACTGTAGGAGCGATCATCTTGGCGATATCGTAGACTTTTTCAAGATTCTCGATCGCCCCGTCGATGGGGTTGGCCGGATTCTGCAAGGCGGTGGGGCTGGTGCTGATGTCGTGGACGGTCTTGTTTTCGCTGAGCCAGGCGCGTACCAGAAAGGTCTTGCCGGAGCCCGGCGGTCCGTTGAGCACCACTCCCTTTTCGTCGGCCACCCCGTAATAGAGGCAGTTGTTGATCATCTCCGAGAAGGTGTTCTTGATCCCGCCTACGTAAGATTCCCAGAGCACCTTGCGGTCCATGCGGTCGACCACCCTGTTGAACAGGTCGCCGTAGCTGTTGCGCGCCACCAGTTCGAAGGCCTGGCGCACCAGCAGGGCGTCGTCCAGGTGCTCGGCTTCGAAGTCGCCCTTGATTTCGATCACCGAACCGATGAGCTTGCGCACATAGGAAGGGATCACCTTGAGGGCCCGTTCTTCGAAGATGCGGTAGATTTTGTCCACCGCGGCATCGATGCGCTCGGGCGAAAGACAGCGTGCAGCCCAGGCGCAGCCCGGATCAGGGGCCACGGCCTGGCGGATGTCGTTGCGCAGCAGTTCCAGGCGTACCAGCTCGTGCAGGTTGGCTGGGTTGGTCCAGAACCGGCTGATGTCCACGATGCGCCCCTTTTCCACAAAACGCCGGTAGATGGTGGCATCGAAGCGCTCGGGCTGGTCCGTGGTGGCGATGAGCAGACAGTCCCGGCGGCCGCTGATGATCTCGTCGATGACGATGTTTGACGTGTCGATGAGAGTGCGCTGCTGGCGTTCGGGTCCGCCGTCCCGGCCGCCGGCCTTGCCGAAGGCGCTGTGGGCCTCCTCCACATGGCGGATGGCGGTTTTACGCGGGTCGCCCAGGGCCTTTTTGAAGTAGTTGCCCGGCTCTCCGGCCAAGGCGGTCTGGTAGTCGTTGGGGGTGACCATGGCATAATCGACCCAGATGCCCTGTTCTTCCAGGTCGGAAAGGTGCTTGCCGATGCGCCGCTTAAAAAGTCTGCTCACCAAAGGCAGGTGTGAAAGGCGTTTGTAAAAGCGCAGCTTTTGCTGGCGCCGGATTTCAGCCGCCAGGGTCGGATCGATTTCCTCGATGCCCTTCCAGAAGGGCTCGGTGGCCAGCAGTTCCTCTTTTTTGTGGTTCAGATCGACTTCTGGGCACACCTCGCTGCGGAAGATGACCTTTTCCACCGCCTCGGTCACCGTGGCGGTCTTGCCGCTGCCGCTGGGGCCCACCACTAGGAGCAAGGGCGCTTTGGGCACGGAAGGGTCGCTGAAATACTCTTTGCGGATGTGGGCCCGGTAAACCTTTTCGAACAGTTCGGCCAGCTCCTCGGGCACATGCACGTCGGTCAACTCGCGATCGAGCAAGGAGAGCAGATAGCGGTAGTCCCGGGCCGAGACCTCTTTTTCAAGGATCTTGTGCCAGGCTTCCTGGGGGTTGGTCTGCCCTGAGAGTTCGAATCGTTTCTGCCAGTCGGTGAGAATCGCCGGGTCTTTGAGAATCTGGAAATGCCTCTGGGGGGCGTCGAAAAAAAGGGACAGAAAGGCATCCAAAAAGTTGTTGAGCCAGTCCGACGGCGGGCGGTATTGATTGAGCCGGGCCCGCATGAAAGCTTTGGTCTCGTATGGCCAGGCCGCCACCAGGGCTTCTATTTCGCGCAGCCGTCCTTCTGGCAGCCGCACGTAATGAATCTCACGGGTTAACCTTCGCGCCATGATTTTCTCCCGCGGCCGGCGACGGCATGGGCAGGGTCAGCGACGGGGCTGACGATGTATTCTGGATCACCACCGTGTTCTGGCCAGTTTCATTCTTTTCATAGGCCGAGGCCCATTTTTGCTGGACCAGGAACTCGAGCAGGGCCGTGTCGGTAGAGCCGTCCGGTCTGCCCAAGGCCTGTTGCAGGGCTTGGATACTTTCCAGGTATGCCGCGTAAAGCTTGCGGATGCGGCTCGCCTCCTGGTCGGCGGCGTAGTTTTCCGCCTCGGCGATCAGCTCGCGGCGCTTTTTTTCCTCGGTGGCTTCCACCAGCTTTTCGCCGAAATGGGTCTCTTTGAGCACGAAGCTGACCACCTCGATCCCGTACTTGCCGGCCAGTGTCGGCCCGCCGATGTTGATGGGCCTCGAGGACAGGGCGGTGAAGATCTCTTCCTTGATCGATTCGCGGTCGCTGATCAGGCGGTTGACTTCCTGGGCCTGGAGGATGTCCTTGACGATGCCGTCATAGTCGCCCTGGAGGATGCTCATGGCATCCTTGTTCTCGATGGCCCAGGTGTGCAGGTTACGGATGCGGAAGGTGAGCACCGCCGAGGTCCACAAGGCCACGTTCTCCTTGGAGATGATGCGCATCGGTTCCACAGTGCCGCCCAGAAAGAGGCGCTGGTTCATCAGGGTGACTTCCTGCTCGATGCGGGTAAAGAAAGGCAGCCGGGCGTGCCAGCCCACATCGGTGACGGCGATGCGCTCGCCGTTGAGCCTTTCGAGGACCACGGCATAGTTCATCTTGACTTTGAAGATGGTGCGGGTCGAATAGACTGCCGCTGCCAGGCCGTAAATCAGGCTGATGATCGTGACCAGGGCCAGGGTGCGGCGCAGCACCCGTTTGACAAAGGCCCTGCGGACCAGTTTGCCGGGGCTCGGTTCGGTCATGGGCGCTCCTTTGGGGTTTCGGGTGTCGGTTTTTCGTAATGGCGTTGTCATGATGCAACAAATGCCGTCTGAAACCAGTTCAGGGCTTGCCGGCGAAACTGCTGCTGGTGGACCGGATCGCTCATCAAATGGTCACCTCCCGTCTGCAGCCACAAGCGTTTGGGAAACCCGGCGGCGTCATGAATTCTAGCGGCGTCGGCCACCGGTACGATCTTATCGTCGGTGCCGTGCACCACCAGCAGGTGGTGCAGCCCCTCTATGCGATCGCTCAGGTCGAAAGAAAGATCCAGGCCGGCAAGCTGGGGGTGAGCCTCGGCCGCCGCCGCACCGATGCCCCGGCTCTTGAGGGGGCCAGCATAAACGACCATGGCGACCGGATTCAAATCACGGGCCGCTGCGATGCAGACCGAAGCTCCGAGGCTCGATCCGAACAGGCCGATGGGGCTGTCGCTTGAGACGGCCTCTTGCACTCGAGCCGCGGCAGCCAGCAGATCACGGACCCGTGCCTCCAGCGTGGTGGCCGCCATATCTCCCTGGCTTTGACCGCAGCCGCGGTGATCGAAGCGAAAGTATCCGATTCCGGCCCGGCAACAGGCCTCGGCCAGGCTTTGCTGCTTGGGCGAGCAAGCGTTGCTGAGCAGGCCGTGAACCCCGATTACCACCGGAAACTTCTCGAATCCAGGCCGATGCAGCCATCCGGCCAATTCCAGGCCGTCGGCCGTAAAGCAGAGTCTGCCGCAGCCGCTTTCGGCTGGCGTATCTACAGGCCTGACCATGTGCTATCCTCAGAGAAGCCGTTGAGATGACGGGCCGGAGAGATGCTTTACTTTGAACGGTGATGAGGCTATAGGCTCCCTTTTGCAGTTAATTATGCCAAATCGGAGAGAATTTGCAAATTGTTTGCACAGGGAGGGTCTGTGACGGTTAAAAAAGGCCAGACCATCGAGCTGGAAGTCGAGGATGTGGCCCTGGGAGGCAAGGGGCTTGCCCGGGTCGAAGGAATGGTGGTTTTCGTGGACGGCGCCGTGGGCGGGGACCGGGTTCTGGCGCGCATCGTGCGGCGCAAGAAGCAGTACGCCGAAGCCCGTGTCGTGGATCTGCTGCGGCCTTCCCCAGACCGGGTGGCCGCGCCTTGCCCTTACAGCGGGGTTTGCGGTGGATGTAAATGGCAGCACCTTTCCTACGCGGCCCAGCTCGTCTACAAACACCAGCAGGTGAGCGAAGCCCTGACCCACATCGGCGGTTTGGGCGAGGTTGCGGTGCATCCGGTGCTGGCGGCCGAGCCTGTTTTCGGCTACCGCAATAAAATGGAATTTTCCTGCACCGACCGGCGTTGGGTGATGCCCGAAGAGCTCGGGGACATGGATATCGAGCGCGGGTTTGCTCTGGGACTGCATGTTCCGGGAACCTTCGACAGGGTCCTGGATACAGAGACCTGCCTCTTGATGCCGGACTTGGGCAATACCCTGCTTGCCAAGATCCGCAGCCATCTGCGCCAGTCCGGCCTTCCCCCCTACGGACTGCGCAGCCACGAAGGGTTCTGGCGTTTTGTCATGCTGCGCCACAGCGTGGCACGGGACCGGTGGCTGGTCAACCTGATCACGGCCAGCGAAGATAGGGCCGCCGTCCAGCCCCTGGCAGAAGAGTTGATCTCCGACCACCCCGAGGTGGCCGGGGTGGTCAACAACATCACCAGCCGGCCGGCCGCCATCGCGGTGGGTGAATACGAACGTCTTTTGGCCGGGGACGCGGTGCTCACCGACCGAATCGGTCCCTGGGAATTCGAGATCTCGGCCAACAGCTTTTTTCAAACCAACACCCGGGGGGCCGAACGGCTCTACCGCACCGTTTTCGATTATGCCGGCCTGGACGGGACCCAGACGGTGTTCGATCTGTACAGCGGTATCGGTACGATTCCCATTTTCCTGTCTCCGGCGGCCCGCCGTATCGTCGGGGTCGAGATTGTGGATTCCGCGGTGGACGATGCCCGGCGCAACTGCGCGCACAACCGGGTGACGAATTGCCATTTTGTCCAGGGAGATATCCGTGCGGTGTTCGGCGGCCTCCAGGAGCGGCCGGAACTGGTGATCGTCGATCCACCCCGCTCCGGGATGCACCCCGAGGTGGTGGGCCGGCTTCTGGAACTGGCTCCGCCCCGGATCGTCTATGTTTCCTGCAACCCGGCCACGCTGGCCCGGGATCTGGCCCTGCTCAAAGACGGTTATCGGGTGGAGGAAGTCCAGCCGGTGGACATGTTTCCGCATACTTTTCATATCGAGGCCGTGGCGCGGTTGGAAAAACAGGCGCATGGATGATGATGTCGGCAATCTCGGCCCTGAACGCCTTTCGGAGAAAAGCGCTATGAAAGAGCCCCTTTCAGATACGATCTGTTTTACGCCCATCGGCCGCGTATGCCATGAGGCGCCCAGCGTACCTCGCCATTGGTCGGTATCCGACCTTGAGGGGGAATTGGTGATCGATCCGATTTACAGCCAAGGGCTGTGCAGTATGCAGGCCGGAGACCGGATCGTGGTCCTGTTTCACTTCCATCGCAGCGCTGCTTTTGAACCCGGTCTGCTTGTCCAGCGGCCGCCGCATCACCGCACCGAGATGGGCGTATTTTCCATCTGCTCGCCACGCCGGCCCAATCCCATCGGCATGAGTGTGGTCGAGGTGCTGCACGTGCGGAGAAACATCCTGCGCGTGCGCGGTCTGGACATGTTCGACGGAACCCCGATCATCGATTTGAAACCGTTGGTGGCCGGTGACGCTGAAAATTCTCAGGCAGACCGCGAGGGGTGATAGGCGTTGCGAAAGAATTAAAGGGCGGCGAAAAAGTAGATGATGGAGCCGGCCACGCTGGCGACGAAAAGCAGGCCTTCGGTGGTTCCGAGGCTTTTAAGCAGGTTGCGGTCCGCCTTGCGGCCTTTGGTGTAGGTGGCCAGAAAACCGAGGCCCATCACCAGCCAAAGGGTAAAGATGGTTACGGCTAAGGTCTGGGTGTTCACGCTGAATTCTCCATGGAATGCCGGCAGACCGACCGATCCGGGCTGGAAGAAGTTACGCCGGCGCCTTGGGGCGCCACGCCCCGCTTTGACTGCGCCAAGCCAACCGTTTCATACACCGGCCCCTCCTTTTGTTCAAGATCCTTATGTCAACCAGGTCTTGGCCAAGGTCTGCCAAGTGTGGTAATCAGGAAAATCTCACCATTCTCAAGCTTCATGGCCATCGCCATGGCAACGGGACCAAAACTTGATGAACGAAAACCAGCGCGAACCGGAAAATGACTCTGCGCCCCTCGACCTGTCGGTGAACCTGGGCGGAATCCGCATGGCCAACCCGGTGATGACGGCGTCGGGAACCTTCGGCTATGCCAGGGAGTTCCAAGGCCTGGTCGATTTGAACCGTCTGGGCGCCATCGTCGTCAAAGGCCTTTCACTGGCGCCGGCATCGGGTAATCCGCCGCCGCGCATCGTGGAAACCCCTTGCGGTATGCTTAACGCCATCGGGCTGGAAAATGTGGGGCTCGATGCCTTCATCGCTCAAAAACTGCCGTTTCTGCGCAACCTGAACACCCCGGTAATTGCCAATTTATACGGCCGCAGCGTCGACGAGTACGCCCAGCTGGCCGAGCGACTCGACGGGCAAGAGGGGATCGCCGGCCTGGAGGTCAATATTTCCTGTCCCAACGTCAAGGCGGGAGGAGTGGCTTTCGGCGTGGATCCGGATGCCGCAGCACGGGTGGTCACCGCGGTTCGCCGGGCCACGGGCCTGCCCGTGATCGTCAAATTGTCGCCGAACGTTACCGATATCGCGGCCATCGCCTGCCGGGTGGAAGCGGCCGGCGCCGATGCCATCTCGCTGATCAACACCCTGACAGGGATGGCCATCGACATCGAAACCCGCCGGCCCCGTCTGGCCAACATCACCGGCGGCCTGTCCGGCCCGGCCATCCGGCCTGTGGCCGTACGCATGGTATGGCAGGTGGCCCGTGCGGTCAGCGTGCCGGTGGTCGGCATCGGTGGCATCACCAACGCCGCCGACGCCATCGAGTTTTTCATTGCCGGCGCTACGGCGGTGCAGATCGGCACGGCCAATTTCATCAATCCGGCGGTGTCGGTTGAAATTGTCGACGGGATCGCTCTTTATTTGCGCCGTCACGGCATCACGCGGATCCGGGATCTGGTGGGGACACTGCGGATCGACGATGCTTTCTAAAGACGGAACAACGCTCCAGGAGGATTGCAGCCATGGATTTTGAGAATTTCGAAGAAGTGGTGCGCTTTGCCATCGAAAAGGAAAAAGAGGCGGCAGATTTTTATGTTGAATGCGCCGGGCAGGAAATCTTTTCCGGGAGCCGGCAGATGCTTCTCGATTTTGCTGCCGAGGAACGCAAGCACCAGGACATGTTGGAGAAAATGTTAGCCCAAGGGGCTTCGGCAGCCCTGCCGGAGTATGATTTCAAGTGGATTCCCGACATCCGGCGCAGCGATTATGTGGAGGAGATCGCCTATCGGCCCGGTCTCGGGTATCACGAGCTGTTGCTGGTGGCCATGAAGCGCGAGGAAAAGGCCCTCAAACTCTACAACCTGCTTCAAGTCAAGGCTGCCGGCGATGCGCAGCGCAAAATCTTCAAGATCCTTTGCCAGGAGGAGGCCAAACACAAGCTTGCCCTGGAAAGTATGTATGACGACTACATGGCCAAGATGGGGGATTAATGGGGATTGAACCGGAGAAGGGGAGCAGAGCGATGAAACGATTTGCAGCGCTGATGATGTTGGCCATCATTGCGGCCGGACCGGCCTGGGCCGAAGAACTCAAGGTGGGCATGAAGGCCTCGGACTGGTCTTTTACCGATGCCGACGGGAAAAAGTTTACCATGGAAACCTGGGCCGGCAAGGTGTTGAGTATCACCTACGTCGACCCGGATGAATCGGACCTCAACGAACATTTTACCGACGCGCTCAAAAAAGCCAAAGACGAGGGCCGGCTGACCGACGCAGGGTACAAGGGCTTCGGCATCGCCGATTGCGCGGCCACCTGGAAGCCGAACATCGCCATCCGGGCCATTGCCGGCAACAAGGCCAAGAAATACAAGACGACGATCCTCTTCGATTACGACGCCGTCCTGCGCAGCGCCTGGGGCCTGGCCAAGGACACGAGCAACATCATCATCCTGGACAAAAACCGTGTCTGCCAGGCCATTGTGCGCGGCCGAGTGCCCGATGACAAGGTGGAGTCTCTAGTCCAACTGGTCGTCGATATGCAAAACAAGTAGCCTGCGTACCTGATTGACCCGCAAGTCATTGCGTTTCCCGGACATGGCCGTTTGGCCGCGCCCGGGAAACGCCTCATCTTCTTGTCGCCTTCCAGTCAAGATGCCCGCAGGCATCGCCGCCTGGTGCACGACAGCACCGGCTTAAAGCCGGTTCAACTTCAACGGGCGGCGGTATAGACCTCGTTGACCCGTTGCCAGTCGATGACGTTGAAAAATGCCTCGATATAATCCGGGCGCCGATTCTGATACTTGAGATAGTAGGCGTGCTCCCAGACGTCGATGCCCAGGATCGGCTTCTTTCCCAGGCTGATCGGGCTGTCCTGATTGGCCGTGGGGATAATTTCGAGTTTTCCCTGATCAAGTACCAGCCAGATCCAGCCGCTGCCGAAGAGCAGGGCAGCGGTGTTGGCGAACATCGATTTGAATTTTTCATAGCCTCCGAATGAACTGCCGATGGCCTCGGCCACCGGTCCGGCCAAGGGCACGTCCTTTTTCAGCATGGGCCACCAGAAAGAGTGGTTGGCGTGCCCTCCACCGTGATTGCGCACCGCCGTGCGGATCGTTTCCGGAACGGCATTCAGGTCGGCAAGAAGCTCCTCGACTCCTTTCTGCTGGAGTGCGTCTTGCCCTTGGAGCGCCGCGTTGAGCTTGTCAACGTAGGTTTGATGATGTCTGGTGTGATGAATTTCCATCGTCCGTGCGTCGAAGAACGGTTCCAGGGCGTCGTAGGTGTATGGGAGTTGGGGTAATGTATGGCTCATCGTGATTCCTCCACGGTATCTGGTTTGGATGCTTTGCTGTTTAACGCCTGCCGGAGAAACTGCTCGGCATGCAGCCCAAGCAACGCTCGGACGCCGGTATGCGCTGCTGCCGATTCGGCCAGTCGTCTCGTGTCAAAGCAACGATGACCACGCTTGTGGTATAAATCAATATGCCGCCGTACATGGCGATGGAAGGGCAAGGCGCGTCATGGCCGGTAAAAGGCGAAGTGGCGGGATCACTTCCGGGGGGGCAGCCGCGAAATAAAAGGGGCGGATGGCCCATGGGTCATCCGCCCGCAACGAGTGGGAATCAGGCTCGATCTGAAAACGTCAGACCCCCCGGTTATCCACCGGGTGCGCCTTGAGATATTCGAGGCGGTTCAGGCCGTTGATGTAGGCCTTGGTGGCGGCGGTGATGATGTCTGGATCGGCCCCCTTGCCCAGGGCCACCAACCCGTTTTCACGCAGCCGCACCGTGACTTCGCCCTGGGCATCGGTGCCGCCGGTCAGGGCGCTGATGGTAAAGCGCAGCAATTCGCTGTCGGTCTCGGCGAGCTGGGCGATGCAGTTGTAGGCCGCGTCGATGGGGCCGTTGCCATAGGCGGCCCCGCGCCGTTCGCGGTCGTTGACCCGAAGCTTGACGCTGGCCATCGGCATCACGGTGGTGCCGGCGGTGACATGCAGGTATTCGAGGCGGAATATGTCCGCCGTGCGCAAGATCCCCTCGGTGACGATCACCTCCAGGTCCTCGTCGACCACGTGTTTCTTCTTGTCGGCCAACTCCTTGAATTTGACAAAAACCAGGTTGAGTTCTTCACTGGACAATTCGTAGCCGAGTGACTTGAGCCGGTCGCGCAGTGCGTGGCGTCCTGAGTGTTTGCCCAGGACCAGGGCGCTGCGGTTCAGCCCCACCGTTTCGGGGCGCATGATCTCATAGGTCATGGGGTTTTTCAGGACCCCGTCCTGGTGGATACCGGCCTCGTGGGCAAAGGCGTTAGCCCCCACAATGGCCTTGTTGGGCTGGATCACGATGCCGGTGATCATGCTCACCAGCCGGCTGGTGGGGTGGATCTCCTCGGTGCGAATGGCGCAGTCCAGCGGCAGGTAGTTGCGCCGGGTGTGCAGGGCCATCACCACCTCTTCCAGGCTGGTATTGCCCGCCCGTTCGCCGATCCCGTTGACCGTCACTTCGGCCTGGCGCGCACCTGCCCCGACAGCCGCCAGGGTATTGGCGGTGGCCAGGCCCAGGTCGTTGTGGCAGTGGACACTGAATACGGCCCGGTCGATGTTGGGCGTGTGGGTTATGACGTAGCTTACCAGGCCGGCGAATTCCTCCGGAATGGCGTAGCCCACCGTATCGGGCAGGTTCACCGTGGTGGCCCCGGCCTCGATGACCGCCTCAAAGATCTGGCACAGAAAGTCACGGTCGCTTCGCGAGCCGTCCTCGGCTGAAAATTCGACGTTTTCCGTGAAGCTTTTGGCGTAGCGCACAGCATCGACGGCGGCGGCCAGAACCTGCTCCCGGTTCATGTTGAGCTTGTACTGCATGTGGATATCGCTGGTGGCCAGGAAGGTGTGAATGCGCGGGTGGCGCGCACCGCCCACCGCGGCCCAGGCCCGGTCGATGTCGTTGCGGTTGGCCCGGGCCAGGGCGGCCACCTGACTCTTCTCCAGCTTGGCGGAGATGCGGCTGACCGCCTCGAAATCGCCTTCACTGGCCGCAGGGAATCCCGCCTCGATGACGTCGATGCCCAGCTTTTCCAACTGCACCGCCAGGCGCAGCTTTTCGTTGGTGTTCATGCTGGCGCCGGGGGACTGCTCCCCGTCGCGCAGGGTGGTATCGAAGATGATCAATTTGTCGTTCATGGTTCGT
The DNA here is from genome assembly GCA_963668645.2 of Desulfobacterales bacterium. Taxonomy (GTDB): domain Bacteria; phylum Desulfobacterota; class Desulfobacteria; order Desulfobacterales; family UBA2174; genus UBA2174. Next base: position 421,865 of record CAXXWC010000001.1, on the reverse strand, counting down.
ATGCTCCCGTCGTTTTTTGCCCCGCAGGGTGCGATATCAATCATTGCGTCCATTGTAATTGCGGTTTTTTCAATCCCGGATTCGGACCGGATGGGCCTGCGGCGTGAGCATGGGCCACAGGACGTGCCCCGGATGGGGGTGTCCTGTGGCATTAAAACCTCCTCGGCACCTCATGATTCACCTCTGATCGGTTGTTGCTGGTCAAGAGTAGTGTGGTTACAGGGCAGAACAGCTTTTTTCAGCCTCTGCGTTGCCGTTGGCCTGTTTGGCCAGCTTGTACTGGAAGCTGTCGGCCAGGGCCTGCCAGCTCGCTTCGATAATGTCTTCACTGACACCGATGGTCTGCCAGATATCGTCGTGGTCGCGCGATTCGATCCAGACCCGCACCCGGGCGGCGGTCCCCTCCCGGCCGTCGATGACCCGCACCTTGAAGTCGACCAGACGCATGCCGTCGATCTCGGGGTAGAACTTGTCCAGGGCCTTGCGCAGGGCGTTGTCCAGCGCGCTGACAGGGCCGAGGCCCTCTGCGGCGGTGATCTCTTTTTTCCCGTCGACATCGATTTTGATGGTGGCGCGGGCCGAACAGGGCTGGTCCTGGTCCTTTTCGATGGTGACCCGGAACGACTCGAGTTCGAAGTGGGGAACGAACCGGTCGAGGTGTTTTTCCATCAGGATCTTGAAGGATCCGTCCGCTCCGTCGAACTCCCAGCCAGCCTGCTCCAGATCCTTCACGTGGCGCACGATTTCCCGGCTGTCGAGGCCGTTCGGGTCGATTCCCAGTTCCTGGGCCTTGTAGGTGACGTTGCTGCGCCCCGACATATCCGAGACCAGCACCCGGCGGCTGTTGCCGACCAGTTCGGGGGCGATGTGCTCGTAGGCCCGGGGCTCTTTCATGATGGCGTGCACGTGGATGCCGCCCTTGTGGGCGAAAGCGCTCTGGCCCACGAAAGGGCGGCTGTTGAGGGGCACGAGGTTGGCCGTCTCGCTAACGAAGCGTGAAAGCTTTTTCAACTTGCGCAGACTCTCCTCGGAGACCACCGGGCAGTCCATTTTAAGGCAGAGCAGGGGGATGATGCTGGTCAGGTCGGCGTTGCCGCAGCGCTCGCCGTACCCGTTTATGGTCCCCTGGACCATGTCGGCACCGGCCCGCACCGCCGCCAGGGTGTTGGCCACGGCCAGGCCGCTGTCGTTGTGGGTGTGGATCCCGATGCCGACACCGGGGTGCCCGGCAAGTGCGGCAGCCACCGCCCGGATGATGGCCTCCATATCGAAGGGAAGGCTTCCCCCGTTGGTGTCGCACAAAACCACCCGGGTGGCCCCGCCGGCAGCCGCGGCGGCGATGGTCGCCAGGGCGTAATCCGGGTTGGCCCGGTAGCCGTCGAAAAAATGCTCCGCGTCGTAGATCACTTCCCTGTCTTGGGACTTGAGCCAGGCGATCGATTCGCTGATCATCGCCAGGTTCTCGGCCAGATCGGTGCCGATGACCCGTTCCACGTGCAGGTCCCAGCTTTTGCCGAAGATGGCAACCACCGGCGCCTCGCTGGCAACCAGGGCCTGGAGATTGGCGTCCTGGTCGACGGCAATGCCCGGGCGCCGGGTGGCGCCGAAGGCAGCGATGCGCGCCGTGCAGAACCGCTCCCGGCGCGCCAGCTCGAAAAACTGCATGTCCCGGGGATTTGAGCCCGGCCACCCGCCTTCGATATAGTGAATCCCGATCCCGTCGAGGCGTTTGGCGATCATCAGTTTTTCATCGGCTGAAAAGCTGATGTTTTCGCCCTGGGTGCCGTCGCGCAGGGTCGTGTCATAGATCCATACCGGTGGTGTCATGATCATCGTCTCCCTTGTCCAGCACGTGCGCCGCGCAGGCGCACGCGCCTCCGGATCATACGCGCCGGTTTTCCGGGCGCAGAGCCCGTACTGCCGCGCCGGTGCGCCACATCTCGCTGTTGCCGATAACAGCCAGTTCATCTTCAAGGCGGGCGCGATAGTCCGGCGCACTGTTGGCCGCCAGCACGCGGCGGGTTTCTTCTCCGCTTACGACGTTCTCGTAAAGGGTGTCGAAGATCGGCGCCACTGCATCACGGAATTTCGGTGCCCAGTCGAGCGCCCCGCGCTGGGCCGTGGTGCTGCAGTTGGCGTACATCCAGTCCATCCCGTTCTGGGCCACCAGCCGGATCAGGCTCTGGGTCAGCTCCTCGACCGTCTCGTTGAAGGCCTCGCTGGGGCTGTGGCCATGGCGGCGCAAAAGGTTGTACTGGGCCTCCATGACCCCGGCCAGGCAACCCATGAGTACCCCGCGCTCGCCGGTCAGGTCGCTGTGGACCTCTTTGGCAAAGGTTGTGGGGAACAGATATCCCGATCCGATGGCGATCCCCAGGGCGATGGTCCGTTCCCGGGCCCGTCCGGTGGCATCCTGGTGGATGGCAAAGCTCGAGTTGATGCCGCTGCCCTCGAGAAAGTTGGTGCGCACCGTGCGGCCTGAACCTTTGGGGGCGACCAGAATCACGTCCACATCGGCTGAAGGGGCGATGCCGGTCTGGTCCTTGTAGACGATGCCGAATCCGTGGGAGAAATAGAGGGCGTCGCCCGGGTTGAGACAGGGGGAGATGCGGGGCCAGGCCGCCACTTGGCCGGCGTCCGAGAGCAAGTACTGGACCACCGTGCCCTGCCGGGCCGCTTCTTCGAGGGGAAAAAGGGTTTTTCCCGGCACGAAGCCGTCATCCACCGCCCGCTGCCAGGAGGATCCGCCTTCACGCTGGCCCACGATGACCCGGATTCCGTTGTCGCGCAGATTCAATGCCTGCCCCGGTCCCTGCACGCCATAGCCCAAAACGGCGACCGTTTCCTGGGCCAGCACCTCCCGGGCCCGGTCCAGAGGAAATTCTTCCGAGGTGATCACTTCTTCGACAATGCCGCCAAAATCGATCTGTGCCATTTGCTTTTTCTCCTTGAATGGTTGAAAAAATATCACCGTTTATCCCGGGTTGCCTAATGCAGACCCGGATTTCCGATTTTGTCTGCCCCGTTTTCCAGCCGGCTCAATTCGGTTCCCGCAGCAGGGCCACCGTACCGGTGCGGGCGATCTTTTTGATCCCCATCGGCTTGAGCAGGTTAAGCAGGGCTGCCAGTTTGCCCTCGGTGCCGGTCACCTCGATGATGTAATGGGCCAGGCCCACGTCCACCACTTTGCAGCGAAATATGTCTACGATACGCAGGATCTCGGCGCGGTGTTCCGGTTTGGCCTGGACGCAGATCAGGGCCATCTCGCGCTTGACCGCGTCGTCACCGCTCAAATCGCGCACCTTGATGACGTTGATCAGTTTGTTGAGCTGCTTTTCTATTTGTTCGATCACCGGCGGATTGGCCATGGTCGCCAGGGTGATGCGCGAAACATCGGGATCGATGGTTTCGGCCACGCAGAGGCTTTCGATGTTGAAGCCACGGCCGGAAAAAAGCCCCACCACCCGCGAGAGGACTCCCGGTTCGTTGTCCACCAACATGGTGAAGATGTGTCGTTCTGCAGTCATGTTCGGTCCGTTTCGTGATTTCGATGTTCGTTTCGTGCGATCCGCTGTCCGACGGATCGGTATTCGTCAGCAGGGGGGCTGTCTTAGCCGAAAATTTCTCTTTCAGACCAGCAGCATCTCGGTAATCGCCGCCCCGGCCGGCACCATGGGATAGACGCACTCCTCGCGCTCAACGACAAAGTCCATCAGCACCGGCCCCGGGGTTGCAAGACCCTGGGACAGAACCGACTCGATTTCCTCGGGACGGGTAGCGCGCAGCCCGACGGCACCGTATGCTTCGGCAAGTTTGACGAAATCCGGTTGATGATCCATCCCGGTGCAGGCGTAGCGCTTATCGTAAAACAGTTCCTGCCACTGTCGCACCATGCCCAGGTACCCGTTGTTGAGAATCACCACCTTGACCGGCAGGCCGCACTGAACCGCGGTGGCCAGCTCCTGGATGTTCATCTGGATGCTGCCGTCACCGGCGATGTCCACCACCAGTCGATCCGGAAAGGCGATCTGGGCTCCGATGGCCGCCGGTAGACCGAACCCCATGGTTCCCAGTCCGCCGGAGGTGATGAACTGGGCGGGCCGGTCGAAATGATAGAACTGAGCGGTCCACATCTGGTTCTGGCCGACCTCGGTGGTGACGATGGCACTGCCTTTTGTGAGCCGGTGCAGGGTTTCGACCACAAATTGCGGCTTGATGGTGTCGGTCTGGCAGTAAGCCAGCTTATGGGCGTGCTGCCATTCTCTGATTTGCTCGATCCAGGGGCCGCGGTCGACGGACGGATCAGCCGAACTCAAATCAGCTATCATCTGGTTGAGGGTTTCGAGGGTCAGGCGGCAGTCGCCCACCACCGGAATGGTCACCGGTACGTTTTTGCGAATCGAGGTGGGATCGATGTCGATATGAACGATGCGCGCCTGGGCGGCAAAGGCGTCGGTCTTGCCGGTGACTCGATCACTGAAGCGCACGCCAACGGCGATGAGCAGGTCGGCGTGGCTCACAGCCATGTTGGCCCGGTAGGTGCCGTGCATGCCGAGCATCCCGAGCCAGAGCGGATCGGACCCCGGAAAGGCCCCCAATCCCATCAAGGATGCGGTCACCGGGGCCTGGATGTCCCGGGCGAAGGCGGTGAGCGCGGCGCTGGCGCCCGAGCGGATCACTCCGCCGCCGGCGATGATTACCGGGCAGCGGGCCTCGGCCACCAGAGCCATAACCTTGCGCAACTGATTTTTGTTGGGTCGGTAATTGGGCCGGTAGGCCTGCAAACGGATCGGGTCGGTCAACGGGGCGTAGGGGACACGCCGGTTGACCACGTCCTTGGGCAGGTCGATCAACACCGGTCCGGGTCTTCCGGAACAGGCCACATGAAAGGCTTCCTGGATGATGCGGGCCAGATCCTCGGTACGGGCAACCAGGTAATTGTGTTTGGTACACGGCCGGGTAATCCCGACGATGTCCACTTCCTGAAAGGCGTCGTTGCCGATCAGGTTGGTCGGCACCTGGCCGGTCAGGATCACCAGGGGGATGGAGTCGGCATAGGCCGTGGCGATTCCGGTGACGGTGTTGGTGGCGCCGGGACCGGAAGTGACCAGGCATACACCCGGGCGGCCGCTGGCGCGGGCATATCCGTCGGCGGCATGCACGGCGCCCTGCTCGTGGCGTACCAGGACGTGGCGAAGGTCGGTGCGTGCCAGCTCATCGTAAAGATCGACGACCGCCCCGCCCGGGTAGCCGAAAATCGTGTCGACGCCCTCTGCCTTAAGGGCCGCCATCAGAATTTGCGCCCCGCTCATCAACGGTGGACTCGAGTCCTCCAGGGGCGCTGAATAAGTTTCCGTCCTCGCGGCATCCATGTTTCGTTCCCACCCTTTTGTTCGGTTAAGTGCAAAAAAAAATCCGTTAGCGGTTTCGGGGGCCGCTAACGGATCTTTTGTTTTTCGGGTAATGGGTTGCTACGCCATTATCAGCCCCCGGTGTGCCTCGCAGGCGCTAATAATGCCTACGAGGACGCCAATAAGAAGGAGGATGATAATGGAAAGACCGAGCATTGTTTACCTTTCAAAAAATCAAGTTTGAATGCCCCTTATAGTGCAAAGGTGCGAGTCGAGTCAAGCCCTAAATCCAAAAGCCGGGTTAAACGGCCAACACCGCTCCCTGATCCGCTGAGGTGACATGCTGTGAGTAGCGCGCCAGCCAGCCGCGTGCCACTTTAGGGGTAAAGGGCGGCAGGGACTGCATCCGTGCGGCCAGTTCGTCTTCGGGAATCTTGACGTCAATCCGGCGTTGCTGGGCGTCAATGACGATAAGATCCCCCTCGTAAACGGCGGCCAGAGGTCCGCCGGCGGCCGCCTCGGGCGATATGTGACCGACGCACAACCCGCGGGTACCTCCTGAAAAACGGCCGTCGGTGATCAGGGCCGCACGGATGCCGGCACCTTGGATGGCGGCCGTGGGCGAAAGCATCTCCTGCATTCCGGGACCGCCTTTGGGTCCCTCGAAACGGATCACCACCACGTCGCCGTTTTTGACCCGGCCGCCCAGGATGCCCTTGAGGGCCGCTTCCTGGGACTCGAAAATCCTGGCCGGCCCTTCGAAGTGCATCATGTCCTCGGCTACCCCGGCGGTTTTGACAACCGCCCCGGCCGGCGCCAGGTTGCCGAAGAGGACCGCCAGCCCACCGTTGGGGCTGAAGGCCTGGTCCACCGGCCGGATGATGTCGCCGTCCGGGGCGCGGGCGGACTCCACCGCATCCTTAAGCCGGCCGTAAACCGTACGCGTATCCAGGTCGAGGCCGCTTTGGGCGCCGCGATGGATTTCGGCCAGGATCGTGGGAAGCCCTCCGGCCCGTTGAACATCCTCGATGTGCACCTCGGGCCGTGACGGCGAAACCTTGCAGATGCACGGGGTGCGGGCGGCAATGCGGTTGATGCGTTCAAGGTCGTAGGCGACTCCCGCCTCGGCGGCCAGGGCCAGGGTGTGCAGCACGGTGTTGGTACTGCCCCCCATGGCCATGTCGGCCACAAATGCATTGTCAATCGCCTGGCGGTTGACGATGTCCAGGGGCCGCAGTCCGCCTTTGACACATCGTTTAAGCATGCGGGCGGCGTCACGCACGATCCGTTCGCGGCGCGGGTTGGGTTTGGTGCGGGTGCGCTGGCGGTCGGCCCAGATTTCGGCGGTCACGGTGCCGTTGCCCGGCAGGGCCAGACCCACCACTTCGCCCAGGCAGTTCATGGAATTGGCGGTGAACATCCCGGCGCAGGATCCGCAGCCCGGGCAGCTGGTTTCGGCCAACCGGCGCAGGGTACTGGTCGGAATCTTGCCTGCTGCATGGGCCCCGACACCTTCAAAGACCGAGATCAGGTCCGCACCGGAGGCGCCTGCCAGCATAGGACCGCCCGAGACGTAAACCGCCGGAATATTGATGCGTACCATGGCGTTGTACATCGCCGGAACGATCTTGTCGCAGTTGCCGATCCCCAGCCACCCGTCGCAAGGATGGGCCGTCAGGAGGCTTTCGATCTGGTCGCAGATCAGCTCCCGGCTCGGCAACGAGTACTTCATGCCGAAATGGCCCATGGCGATGCCGTCGCAGATGGCACCGCCGATGTTGGCATACCAGACGTTGAACCCTTGACGGCGCAGTTCCTGGCAGGCGACTTCTCCCAGGTGATGCAGGTGGGCGTGGCCCGGGATCTGGGTGGTGTAGCTGTTGACGACGGTGACGAAAGGCTTTTTGAGATCCGCGAACTTGCGAATTGCTCCGGAGGCCTTGATCAGGGATGCCGCCGGCAGCATGGGGGCCCCTTCGGTGACGATCCGGCTGCCTTTACGGCGCAATGCATCGATGCCGGCATTGACCTGGGTCGGGCGGGTTCCTTTGGCGGATTTTTTGACTGCCATGGTACATCTCCTTGGGGATGGCGGCTCAATGGATCGAGTCGGGCTGTGGTTGTCGAGTCCGCAAAAGCGGGTGGATACAAATAAACGACTTTAGCTTAGGCAAAAGCCAGGTTCCTGTCAAACGCTTGCATGATTACTGCTTGGCCTCTTGTCCGGCGGTCAAGCGCGTAGTAAAGAGAAAGGCACCCAAGTGGAGAGTTCCGGCAAGATTCAACGTCTGGCGATGGTGTCTATGAAACGTATTTCGGTCTGGATCGGTATCCTTTGTATCACGGGCATGACGGCTGTTTCGGCCGGTGCGCAGCCTTTAGATATGGGCCAGGTTCGCAAAGCCCTGGTGCGCGTCAACGTGATCAGCCAGCAACCCAACTACGCTGTCCCATGGGGCCCGGGAGATATCATCAGCGGAACGGGCAGCGGATTTCTTATCGCCCAAAACCGGATATTGACCAACGCCCATGTCGTCAGCGACGCCCGGATGATCGTGATAGAAAAGGACGGCGACCCGCGCCGTTACGAGGCGCGGGTTGAATTTATCGCCCATGATTGCGACCTGGCGCTGCTGGCCGTCGACGACCCACAATTTTTTCAAGATACGCTGCCCTTGAGCTTTGGCGGAGTGCCGGCCCTGAATTCCACCGTGGGTGTGATCGGGTATCCCATCGGCGGGGAACGCCTTTCGGTCACCCGTGGCGTGGTTTCGCGCATCGATTTCCAGACTTACAGCCACTCCGGGGTGGACGCCCACCTGGCGATCCAGATCGATGCCCCCATCAACCCGGGCAACAGCGGCGGGCCGGTACTTCAGGATCAATCCGTTGTGGGGGTGGCGTTTCAGGTCTTTACGGGCCAGACGGCCCAGAACGTCGGCTACATGATTCCGACTCCTGTGATTCAACGCTTTCTTAGCGATGTGACCGACGGTCGCTACGATCGGTACGTCGATCTGGGCATCTATTCGTTCCCCTTGATCAATCCCACCTTGCGACGCGCCGTCGGGCTGGGGCCGGGCCACGAAGGGGTACTGGTGGCCGGGGTGATGCGCGCTTCGACCGCCTACGGACTGCTGCGCCCGGAAGATGTGCTTCTGACCATCGACGGCCTACCGATTTTCGCCGACGGGCATGTGCTCATGGACGCAGAGCGCGTTCTGCTCAATGAGGTGGTGGAACGCAAGTTCAAAGGCGACAGTGTCGAGCTTGAAATTCTGCGCCAGGGCCGCCGGCTTACCGTCCAGGTGCCGCTCAACAGTCCCTGGCCCTATTTGATGCAGGCCCGGCGCTATGGGGTCAAACCGCGATATGTGATCTGGGCCGGGATCGTTTTCCAGCCGTTGAGCCACGACTTCATGCTCTCGGCCCAGACCCGCGATATCAACCTGCTTTACTACTACAGCCAGTTTCTGACCCGGGACCTCTACCTGGAGCGGCCCGAGGTGGTGGTGATTGGCAAGGTCCTCACCGATCCGGCCAACCGCTACTTAAGTCAATTTTCACATGGGATCGTCGATTCGGTGGACGGCCATCCGGTGCGCGGCTTGGCGCAGCTCAAGGCTCTTCTCGAAGCCCCGGTCAATCCGCATGTCATTCGCCTGCTGGGCAACGGGCGGCCGCTGGTCGTCGACGCGGATGCCGCTGCCGCCAGCCGCGAACGCATATCCGAGGAATACGGAATTCACGGGGAGGTTCGCCTGGTGGACGGAATCGTACCGGAGACCTGGGCCGAAGGAGGGACGCACCCATGACAGAGTCCCACTCGATGCCAGTGAAAAAGGGCATGGCGTTGGTTCTGGCATCGCTGGTGCTGATGACCACGGCCTGTTGCCGGACCGCGATGATCGGTTCGGGAGGCGGTGCGCCTCCGTTTTTGGAAAGCTGCCTGCTGAGGGTCAACGTTACCCGCCAGGCCTTTTACAACCATCGGCCCTGGCAGCCTGAACCGACCCAGAGCGTTTCGGCTGTGGGGGCGGTTCTATTGGATGGCCGCGTGCTGGTCAGCGCCGGAACGGTGGCCGATCACCGTTTTGTCGAGCTTGAGAAGATCGACAGCGGAGTCAAATGCCGGGCTGCGGTGGTGGCGGTGGACTACGAGGCGGACCTGGCGCTGCTGGCCTGCAAAGAGCCGGGTTTCATGGACGGTATGCATGGCCTGGCCGTGGCAGAGAGGATTCAGCTGCAAGACCGGCTTTCCGTGCTCCAAGTTCAGCCCGGAGGGCGGATCATCGCCAGTTCGGCCACAGTCGAGAACATCGAGTTGGGAGACTACCCGTACGGCAACCAGTTCCTGGTTTACCGCCTAAACGGCTCGACGCTCGACCGGCAGGGCAATCTGACCCTGCCGGTGGTGCGTGCGGGGCGGCTGGCAGGCCTGTTAAGACCCGGCGAGGACCGGGGCCAAACCCTGGATGCGACCCCGGCGCCCCTCATCACTCATTTTCTCGACGATATCGCCGACGGCCGCTACGACGGATTTCCCGTTTCCGGGATCCGTTCGGTGCCCACCGATGATCCCCAGCTGCGGCGCTGGGCCGGGTTGCCACAGGATGGCCGCGGGGTCATGGTCGAGAATCTCTTGGCGGGCAGCCCGGCGGATCGGGCCGCGATTCAGGCCGGCGACGTGCTTGTCGCCATCGATGATCATGCCGTGGACAGCCGCGGGTTCTACCTCGATTCACAGTTGGGGCGTATCGGGATCACGCATCTGATTCGCTGCGGCTACCAGGTGGGTGACGTGGTGCGTTTTACCTTGAGCCGCCAGGGGCGCCCCCACCAGGTGCTTGTGCGCCTGGCCCACCCGCAAAGCGAAGACCTCCTGGTGCCGCCCTACCGCCATGACCGGCCGCCACGCTACTACGTGCTCAGCGGCCTGGTCCTGCAGGAATTATCCGTTCCCTTTTTAATGGATTTCGGCGTTGACTGGATCGTCAACGCACCGATCCATCTGCTTTACTTTTATGAGAATCAGTATGCCCTGCGGCGTCCGGCCGGTGAAAAGATAGTGGTGCTCAATGCCGTGCTGCCCATTTCGGCCACCATCGGCTACGAGCAGATCGCCAATGCGGTGGTGGTCCGGATTAACGACCGGCCCATCCATCGTCTCGATGACGTCTCCCCGGCGTTAGAGGCCCCTTTGGGAGGGTTTCATCGCATCGAGATCGACCAGCCGCCTTTTCGGATCTACCTCGATCCGGGCAATCAGGCGGCGGTGGACGCCGAGGTGCGCCAGCGTTACGGGCTGACGCGCCTGTCCAATCTCGATCCATAAAAAGGCGGCCTGCGAAAACGCCGCGGCGGATTGGGGCAATCGTCCCGGCAACCGACCGTGGGCTCCAGAGCTGCCCTCAGTCCTTGGCAGAAGGTGTCTCGACGGGCTGGCGATGGCCGCAGCTGCGGTTGAGGCAGGCCAGAAAGGTGCCGTCCTTCTTGGTGGTGCGCTCCACCAGAAAGGGGGCGCCGCAGACGGGGCAGCCGACCGGGACCGGCTTGTCCCAGATGGCGTAGTCGCAATCCGGGTAGCGGCTGCAACCGTAGAAGGCTTTGCCGCGTTTGGATTTTCGCCCTACCAACTCGCCGCTGCAGCCCGGTTGCGGGCAGGCGACGCCGGTGGCGGCCGCATTAGCCGGACCGCTAAGTGATGCGGTATGGCGGCACTCGGGATAACCGCTGCACGCCAGAAAAGGCCCGAATCGGCCTTCGCGGATGCGCATGGGCCGGCCGCATTTTTCGCAAACCGCATCCGAGTCGGCATCCGTCTGCGGATCCACCGGCTGGATGCGCCCTTTTTCATCGCGGGTGTAGTTGCGGGTGTAGCGGCATTTGGGGTAGCGGTCGCAGGCCAGGTACTCACCGTTTTTGCCCACCTTGATGTGAATCTGCCCCTGCCCGCATTCCGGACAGGTCAGGTCTACCGGCATACCGATGCCGCGCATGCTCAACATCCCTTCGGCGGCCTTGCCCAGATCGTCCTTGAACTGGCCGTAAAACCCCTCCAGTACACTGAGGGAGTTGATCTCAGCCGCTTCTATGCGGTCCAGATTGTCCTCCATGCGGGCGGTGAAATCGACACCGAAGATATCGGTGAAATTGGCCACCAGCAGATCGTTGACAATGAATCCGAGTTCGGTGGGCCGAAAATAGCCCTTGAGCATTTCCACGTACCCTTTTTCCCGGATCGTGCCCAGGATGGCGGCATAGGTGCTGGGGCGGCCGATACCGTTTTCCTCCAGCTCTTTGACCAGCGAGGCCTCGGAGAAACGGGGCGGGGGCTGGGTGAAATGCTGTTTGGGGTCGAGGCGGCGCAGGGTCAAGGCCTGGCCCTCGGTCAGTTCGGGCAGCATCGAGCCTTGCCCCTCACGGCTCTGGGCGTCGCTCTCCTCGACACTCAGGTACAGGGCCATGAAGCCTGCAAAGCGGATGGATGAACCGCTGGCGGCAAATCGGTAATCACGGGCAGCGATGGTGACCGAATTCTGATCGATGAGTGCCTGGGCCATTTGGGAGGCGACGAAACGCTGCCAGATCAGGCGGTAGAGGTTCAGCTGGTCGGCATTCAGATGAGGGGCAAGCTTTTCCGGGGTGTTGGCCACCGAGGTGGGGCGAATGGCCTCGTGGGCGTCCTGGGCCTTGTTCTTGTTGGGAAAAGCCCTCGGTTTGGCGATGGTGTATCGCTCCCCGAAACGGTCACGGATCAGGGTCAGGGCCTCGGCGGCGGCCTCGGCCGAGATCCTGGTCGAGTCGGTGCGCATGTAGGTAATCAGCCCCTCGGGCTCACCGTCGCCGATGTCGATTCCCTCGTAGAGTTGCTGGGCCACGCTCATGGTCTTTTTGGCAGAAAAACGCAGCTTTTGGATCGCTTCCTGCTGGAGCTTGCTGGTGATGAACGGGGGCAGGGGATTGCGCCGCACCGTCTTCTTGACCACCTTGGCCACCGTAAAGGCGGCGCCGTCCAATTCTTTGAGGATCTGGAGTGCGCTTTGCTCATCGGGAATTTCGATCTTGCGATCAAGCTTTTTGACCAGCTTGGCTGAAAAGAGCGTCTCATCAGCGCCGGAAGAAGCGTCTGCCTTTGCCGCCAAATCGGCGCTGATCGACCAGTATTCCTGGGGTTCGAAAGCCTGGATGGCCCGCTCACGCTCACAGATGATACGCACGGCAACCGACTGGACCCGCCCGGCGCTCAGACCGCCCTTGACCTTGCGCCAGAGCAGGGGGGAAATCTGGTATCCCACCAGCCGGTCCAGGATGCGCCGGGTCTGCTGGGCATCGTATTTGGCGGCGTTGAGCGGCAGGGGGCGGTGCATGGCCTCGCGGATCGCTCCTCCGGTCAGTTCGTGAAAGAGGACCCGGTGGAATTGGCGGCCCTTTTTTTTCAGGACATCGGCGGTATGCCAGGCGATGGCCTCCCCTTCGCGGTCCGGGTCCGGTGCCAGATAGACTTCCGTTGTATCGCCGGCGGCCTTTTTAAGGGCTCCGATCACTTTTTGCTTGCCGGCGATGGTCTGGTAGACCGGGGTGAATCCGTTTTCGATGTCGATGCCGATTTCGCGCAGCGGCAAGTCCTTGATATGGCCAACGGTGGCGGCTACGTTAAAGTCTTTACCTAAATATTTTTTCAATGTGCGGACTTTGGTGGGCGATTCAACAACGACGAGCGGTTTGGTCACGATAAAGCTCCGATATTCATGTTCGGGTCCACGTCAATGACTCCAAGGGCCTCTGACCCAAAGGATTCACGGCTTGGGGTCTGTTTCAGCCTCGATTCGGCATGATCATCGAGGTCGATGGGGGGCAAGATGGCGATCCTGGCATCTGGCGTCAAGTCTGCCGGGCAAAACGCTTGCCGGGCCACTGCACTGCCAACCCGTTGATCTCCAGCTCCAATAGATATCCTGCAAGCGTACCGGCCGGCAGATCGAGACGCCGTGCCAAAGCGTCGATGTGTACCGGGTAGACCTCAAGGGCTGCCAGCACCGTTTTTGCCTCAATGGACAGGCCGGCCGTCTTGTCCGGCGGTGCACTGGAGGGAGCCGGCCAGTGGGCGAACTCTTCGAGAATGTCACGCGCATGGGCCACCAGCTTGGCTCCCTGGCGAATCAGATGATGCGTGCCTGCACTTTTATACGAGCGGATGCTGCCGGGCACGGCAAAGACTTCGCGATTCTGCTCGGCCGCCAGGCGGGCCGTTATCAAGGCCCCGCTGCGCAGTCCGGCCTCGACCACCACCGTTCCACGGCTCATTCCGCTGATGATCCGGTTGCGACGCGGAAAATGATGAGCATCCGGTCCGCTGTGCATCGCCAGCTCACTGATCAAGGCGCCGCTGTTTGCGATCCGTTCGGCCAACGCACGGTTCTCCGGTGGATAGATGCAACCCAACCCGCTGCCCAAAACCGCCACGGTCCGCCCGCCGGCCTGCAGGGCTCCCTGGTGGGCGGCCGCATCGATTCCCAGGGCCAGCCCGCTGACGATCGTCGCACCGCTGGCAGCCAGATCCGCGGCCAGCCCCTGGGCTGTGGTCAAGCCGTAATTGGTGGCGGTGCGGGCCCCCACCATGGCGATGGGCAGATCACAGGGGAGCAACTGCCCCTTTACGTAGAGCCAGGGCGGCGGATCGGGAATTTCTCGCAGCAACGAAGGATACTCCAGATGATCCATCGTCAGAATCCGCACTCCGGCGGCAGCGGCGGCCTGAATTTCGGTTCTGACATCTACCGCTTCCCGCTGATTGGCAATGGCCCTGGCCAGATTCCGGGAGACGCCGGGGACCGATTCCAGCACGGCCGCCGGTGCTGCCAGCACGGCGGCCGGCGAGGCGAAGTGCTCCAGCAGGCGTTTGAACAGATGCGGTCCGACGCCCGATACCGATTTCAGCGTGAACCAGGGCAACAGTGCGTCCATGCCGCCTCCGGATGACTTGCCCGGTCGATCGGCGGGTCGGGTTGCCGGGGAGTACGGCCCGGCCGGGACTCAGGCGCGTCGGGTGCGCCTCTGCCAGAGCAGCAGAATCGGACTGGCAACGTAGATCGACGAGTAGGTGCCCACCAAGATCCCGACCAAGAGCGCGAAGGCAAAGTCATGGATGATCCCGCCACCGAGCACGAAAAGGGCGATCACGACCACCAGGGTGGTGCCCGAAGTGAGCAGCGTGCGGCTCAAGGTTTCATTGACGCTTCGGTTGACGGTGGATTCCAATGGGTTGCGCGGGTGTTTGCGAATGTTTTCGCGAATCCGGTCGAACACGATGATCGTGTCGTTGAGCGAATAGCCGATGATGGTGAGCAGGGCCGCGATGATCGGCAAGGTGAATTCCTTGTCCATCAGCGAAAAGACACCGATGGTGATGCCCACATCATGGATCAGCGCGACGATGGCCCCCATGGCGTAGCGCAGCTCGAGAAACCAGAAAAGGACCAGCGTGACGATCAGGCCGGCCAAAATAAGTCCTGCGATGCTCACGTTGAACAGGGAAAGACCGTATACCGCACCGATCAGGGCGCCGGCGATGAGGGCGGCCACCGTCCAGCGCTGCTCGAAGCGGCCGCTGATGTAAATGGCGATAAACAGCATTGAAAAGAAGATGGCAAAAAGCGCCTTGTTGCGCAGATCCTTGCCCACCTGGGGGCCCACCATCTCGACGCGCTGGACATCGACCCCGGCATTGGTTGTCCGGCCGAGGGCCTGGCTCAGCTGCTGGGCTAAACCGTCGCTGTTTTCGGCCCGGTCGCTGCGGACCAGGTATTCGTTGTCCGCGTGATCGCCGAAGCGCTGCACCGTGCTCCGGCCCAGGCCGGCCTCTGCCAGACCCTTATGGACGGCATCGAGGGGCACCGACCGGTCGAACTTGATTTGAACCACCGTGCCGCCGACAAAGTCGATGCCGTAGCGCGGTCCGTTGTGCCAGATGAGGGTAATGACGGTGACGAGCAGCAGCAGGGCTGAAAGAAGATACGCCAGGCGTCTTTTTCCGATAAAATCAATGTTGATGTCAGGTCTGATGAACTGCATGGCGGAATGTCCTTTTCCTTCCCTCAAATGCTCAAACGGACGACCTTGCGGCCGGCCATGATCTGATTGAAGATAGCCCGCGAGAGGATCAGGGCCGTGAAGAGACTGGCCACAACCCCCAGACTCAGCGTGACGGCGAAGCCTTTGACCGGTCCGGTGCCGAATTGGAAAAGCACCAGGGCGGCGATCAGGGTGGTAACATTGGCGTCCAGGATGGTCAGGGTGGCCCTGTCGAATCCGGCGTCCACGGCAGCCCGGGGCGGCTTGCCAAGCCCCACTTCCTCTCTGATCCTTTCAAAAATCAGTACGTTGGCATCAACCGCCATGCCGATGGTGAGAATAATCCCGGCGATACCCGGCATGGTCAGAGTGGCTTGAAAAGCCGCCAGACCGCCGGCGATGAGCAGGATGTTCACCAGCAGGGCCGCATCGGCGATCAGGCCGGCTGCGCGGTAGTAAAGCGGCATGAAGGCCACAACCAGCAGCCCGCCGACGATCATCGAGATCATGCCGCTGCGGATCGATTCGGCGCCCAGGGACGGGCCGACGCTGCGCTCTTCTTCCAAGATCAGCGGGGCTGGCAAAGCCCCTGAACGCAGCACGATGGCCAGGTCGCGGGCATCCTCGGTGGTGAAACTGCCGGTGATGCGGGCCTTGCCCCCCGAGATGCGTTCCTGGATTACCGGGGCGCTGTAAACATTGCCGTCCAGAACGATGGCCATGCGTTTTTTGACATTTTCACCGGTGACGCGCTCGAAGATTTGGGCCCCTTTGGGATCGAAGTCGATGGACACATACGGATCATTGTAGCGCGAGTCGATCTGGACCCTGGCATCGGTGAGATATTCCCCGGTCAGCATAGCCCGCTTTTTGATCAGGTAGGGCGTTTTGACGCTGCGGTTGGTATTCGGGTCGCGATTGATTTCGTAAAGGATCTCGCTGCCGGCCGGCACATCCCCGCGCAAAGCCGCATCCAGGTTGTGGGCGTCGTCCACCATCCGAAACTCCAGCAGGGCCGTACGGCCGATGAGTTCTTTGGCCCGTTTCTGGTCCTTGACACCCGGCAACTGGAGCAGGATTTGGTCTTCACCTTGGCGGCGGATATCCGGTTCGCTGACCCCGAACTGATCGATGCGGTTGCGGATCGTTTCCAGGGCCTGAGCCACGGCAAGCTGATAGATGTGCGTGATCTCCTTGTCAGGCAGGCTCAGGGAAATCGTCCGGACGCCGTTGGCGGTACGGTCCTCCACGATGCGCAGACCGATAAAATCCTTGTCGAGCACTTGCTGAAAGGCGTCGATGTTTTTT
The DNA here is from genome assembly GCA_963668645.2 of Desulfobacterales bacterium. Classification (GTDB taxonomy): domain Bacteria; phylum Desulfobacterota; class Desulfobacteria; order Desulfobacterales; family UBA2174; genus UBA2174. Next base: position 405,132 of record CAXXWC010000001.1, on the reverse strand, counting down.
TCCCCGTCGAGCTGTACCACGATCAGGCGGCCGTCGCGAACCTCCAATTGTTGGTACTGAGCCCGCTGGCGGCGCAATTCGACCCGCAGATCTTCAGCGGTGCGATTGACTGCGGATTCGACGGCCTTTTCGCGATCGACCTTGAACAAAAGATGCATCCCGCCTTGCAGATCGAGACCCAGGTTGATCCGTTTGTGGGGCCAAGTGCCCGGACGGAGGGTCGGCAGCATGTAGATCAGGGCCGTCACAATGACCGCCACGATCAGAATCAGACGCCAGGATATGCGCTTCAAGCCACTTGTCCTTTCATCATCACGGATTAAGTCAAACAGCCGTGCCCGCGGTCCAGCGAACTGCCGCTGCCGGACGCCAAAAGGCCCGGATGGTGCTTTGGGTGCGGCAGGTCGGGGATGCGGGCACACTTACAACCGGGCCCCGGTGCAACAGGGGTGCGGCCGAGGGCCGATGTTCTGGCAAAAAATGAAGAAACGATTGCTACTTGGTGTCCGAATCCTCTTTTTTTTCGTCGTTTCCCTCTTTGTCCTTCTTGGCCGGTGGCGGGTCTTTTTTGGCCGGCGCCGGGGCAGCGTTGGCCCGCATCACGGCGGCGACATTCCCGCGGTTGACCTTGACACGGACTTTTTCGGCGATTTCTACGGTCAAGGTGCTCTCGTCCAATCCGGTGACGCGGCCGTGCAACCCGCCGCTGGTGACGATGCGATCTCCCTTTTTGAGACTGGCAATCATGTCCCGATGTTCTTTTTGCTTCTTTTGCTGAGGGCGAATCAGCAGAAAGTAGAAAATCACGAACATCAAGATCAGCGGGATGAACGAGGAGAATCCACCAGCGCCGCCCGCAGCGGCGCCCCCTCCCTGACCCATGGCATAGGCGATGTCAATCAAGATTATTACCTCCTGTTGCGGATGATTCGGTCAAATGACGCCACAAACGCCCCTGGCTGAATGTCCGCCTCTGAACCGGATCTTCGATTAAAAGTCCGCGCTGGTATACTGAAAAACACCTGGCGGGTCAAATGATTCTTGCCGATCGCGGACCGTTCGGTCACTGGGCGGCCGGCAACCAGAGGGTTTCGCCGTCAAAGCGGATCTGGTCGATCCGCCGGTAGTCGATCCCTTCGAGCAAGGCCAGAACCCGGTCCATGTTGTAGATGACGATTTTGCTCAGGGGTTGAATCAGGGTGATTTCCTGATCCAACCGGCGCTCGTTAAGGTTGTAAACATAGACCATATGCTCGGAGAACTTCAGCAACCGGCCGACGCCGCTGCTCGATCCGTTGGACTGCGGTTCGTCCGCCCACCTGGAAAGCAAGATCCCCTTTTGCCTGAAATATCCCTGGAGCAGCTTGAAGTGGATGTTCCAGATGTTCTCTCCCGGCCTGACCACATGGATGCCGTAAAGTCCGTTGGTTGCCGTGGACGGCGCCGCACCGTTCTCACCTATGGCGTTTTCGACGATGCGCCCTTCGCGCAGCGCAATGAGCCGTTCAATCTCCGCCATTGAAAAGGTCTGATCACCGATGCGAACGCTTTCATCCCGCCCAACGATCAGGTCGAGTCCTTCCTTCAGGCCGTATTGCCGCCCGCGCCGGTCCATGAGTTCTTGGACGGCGGGATCCTGGTTCAGCTCATCGTAGTGGATTTGCGGCTCGGTCTTGACCGGCAGGCGTACTTTGAAAGGCGCCGCGGAGGGCGTCTCGGTAGAAGACGCCTCGGTCGAACGCGGCGCTGTCGAAGGTGCGGGTGCCTGCCGGTACGCCAACCATGCCGCCGCCAGCAGCAGTGTCAATAATGCCACGGCCCCCGGAAAAAGATAGCGCCGCTTGCGGGGGGGTGATTGCTCGTGCATAGATTTGTCGTTTTCGTGCTGATGTCGCCTGGACACGCCTGCGGCCACCCCCGTGGATCACCCGCAGACCCCGGACCGCCCCTCCTGATAGCCGAATCCCTGGGCCTTGTCAAACTGCCTTAGGCACTCGGCGGGCGTGCTTCGATTTGGATCTGACTGGCTCCCGGCTCCATGTCGATCACCGCTTCGATGGTGATGGAGATCTCCCGGTGCTGCTCCAGGTCCATCAGTTCCCGGCGTTTGCGGTTAAGCAGGTAACTGGCCACGGCCATCGGGACTTGGCAGCGGGCACCGGTGGTTTCAGGCTTGAGGGTCTGGAGACTCAAGCGCCGTAGAAACGCGACCGCCATGGTTTCCACCGTCGGCGTCAACCCCCGGCCGCCGCAGCGCGGGCAGGTGGTGTAGCCCCCGAAGACGATCGAAGGCCGGATGCGCTGGCGGCTCATCTCCATCAGGCCGAACTTGGAGATGCGCCCGATGCGGGTGCGCGCCTTATCCGACTTGAGATTCTCCTTGAGGGCGCGTTCGACGGCGCTGCGGTTTTTGACCTCGCGCATGTCGATGAAATCGAGCACGATCAGCCCTCCCAGATCCCGCAGGCGCAACTGACGGGCGATTTCCTCGGCCGCTTCGAGGTTGGTCTTCAGGGCGGTCTCCTCGATGGAACGCTGTTGGGTGGCCTTGCCGGAGTTGACATCGATGGCCACCAACGCCTCGGTCTGATCGATGACGATCGATCCGCCGGATTTAAGGGCCACGCGGCTTTCGAACACCGAGGCGATCTGCTCTTCGAGCTGGAAGCGGGTGAAGATCGGTTTGGCGCCCTTGTGAAGCTTGACGATCTGGGTCTGTTTGGGCGAGATGACCTTCATGAAATTGCGCGCTTCCTGGTAGACGGCCGGATCGTCGATGAGCACCTCGTCCACGTCCGGGGTAAAATAGTCGCGCAGCGAGCGCAGCACCAGATTGCGTTCTTTGTATAGCGGAGCCGGAGTGGGCACTTGCATTACGGCGTCGTGGATCGTTTTCCAGAGGCGCAGCAGGTAATTCAGGTCCTTGTTGATCAGCGTCTTGGTGCAGCCGTCGCCCGCCGTTCGGACGATCACACCGAAGTTTTCCGGTATCTTGAGGCCTGAAACGATCTCCTTGAGGCGTGCGCGCTCTTCTTCCGACTCGATCTTGCGCGAAATGCCGCGGGTTTCGCTGCCGGGCATCAGGACCACGAAGCGGCCGGGCAGGGAGATGAAGGTGGTCAGCATGGCCCCTTTTTTGTTGATGGGGTCTTTTTCGACCTGAACCATGATCTCCTGGCCTTTTTTGACCAAATGATGGATCGCCGTGTCGCCTTCGCGGTGTTCCTGAAAATAGTCGGGATGGATTTCCTGTTTTTGCAGAAAACCATGGCGTTCGGCGCCATAATCGACGAAAACCGCCTGCAAGCTCGGCTCGATACGGGTGATCACGCCCTTGTAAATATTGCCGTGGGTAATCTCACGCGCGGCGCTTTCGATGTGAAACTCTTCCAGCTTGCTGTCGGTGACCTTGGCGATGCGGCATTCTTCGGATTCGACGGCGTTGATGAGAATCTTGCTGCTCATGGTGGTTCCCTTGATATGTTGATGCGGCCCGGTCGCCTGGGCCGATCCGGCTCTGGCGGCAGGTTAAGACAAGAACATGTTGTCGTGACGCACCAATAGGGGATTGTCGGCCGCAAGTCAAACCCTTTGTTCCGCCGCGGCAAATGCGCCGCAGCCCGTTTTACACAGCGATGGGCGGGGCCCGGCGATGCTGCCGCACCCGGCGCACCGGCTGCGGACCCTTGCCATTTAACGGCTCTTGTGTCATGAGGGGGGCCGACCGGTGCAATGCATCGGATGGCAACAATTTCAGCAGTGACAACGTATATCGGCCGGCCGCGGCCGGATCCGCATGACGATGAGTGAACAGGCCGGATGAGGTGGATTTGAGATGGAAGAACGTTACGAACCGGAGCAGATAGAGAAAAAATGGCAGCGGGCCTGGCAGGACCAGGATATCTTCAAGGTCGAGGTGGACCCCTCGCGGCCGAAGTACTACCTGATGGAGATGTTTCCCTATCCTTCGGGCAAGATTCACATGGGGCACGTGCGCAACTACACCATCGGCGACGTGGTGGCCCGCTACAAGCGCATGTGCGGCTTCAACGTGCTGCATCCCATGGGCTGGGACGCCTTCGGCATGCCGGCTGAAAATGCCGCCATCGCCAACCGGACCCACCCGGCGCGATGGACCTATCAGAACATCGACACCATGCGGGCCCAGTTGCAGAGGCTCGGTTTTTCCTACGACTGGGATCGGGAAATCGCCACCTGCCGGCCGGAATACTACCGCTGGGAGCAGTGGATGTTTCTCAAGATGTACGAAAAAGGGATGGCCTATCGCAAGGAATCGTACGTCAACTGGTGCGAGACGTGCACCACGGTACTGGCCAACGAACAGGTCGAGGCCGGGGCCTGCTGGCGCTGCGGCCAGCCGGTGCGCCAGAAAAAACTGGCCCAGTGGTTTTTGCGCATCACCGATACGGCCGATGATTTGTTGGATTACTGCGATCGGCTTCCCGGATGGCCCGAAAAGGTGCTCACGATGCAGAAGAACTGGATCGGGCGCAGCGAGGGGGCCGAGATTCGGTTCGAGGTGGAACAGGGACAGTCGCCGATTACGGTCTTTACCACCCGGCCGGATACCGTCTATGGGGCGACTTTCATGTGCCTGGCGCCCGAACACCCCATGGTGGAATCCCTGGCCGCCGGTACACCCCAGGCCGGGACCGTGGCGGCCTTCATCGAACGCGTGGCCTTGCAGGAGCGCAGCGCCAAGGCTCTCGAGACCTACGAAAAGGAAGGCGTGTTTCTCGGCCGCTACTGCATCAATCCGGCCAACGGCCGGCGCATGCCGATCTACACCGCCAATTTCGCTCTGATGGAATACGGGACCGGGGCCGTGATGTCGGTGCCGGCCCATGACCAGCGGGACTTTGATTTCGCCCGCAAATATGACCTGCCTGTGGTGGTGGTGGTCCAACCCGAAGGAACATCCCTCGATCCAGAGACGATGACCGAGGCTTATGCCGGCCCGGGCCTTATGGTCAACAGCGGTGCTTTTAACGGCATGGAAAACAAGGCCGCCATCGAGGCCATCGTCAGCGACTTGGCGGCCCGCAGCATGGCGGCGCCCAAGGTCAGCTTCCGCCTGCGCGATTGGGGGATTTCGCGCCAGCGTTACTGGGGCGCCCCGATCCCCATGGTTCACTGCCCGGACTGCGGGCTGGTGCCGGTCCCCGAGGATCAACTGCCCGTGGTGCTGCCCGAGGACGCCGATCTGCTGGAAGGCGGCCGCAGCCCCCTGCCCGGGCTGCCCCAATTCGCCCGGACGCGCTGTCCGGCTTGCGGCTCTCGCGAGGCGCGGCGCGACACCGACACTATGGACACCTTCGTGGAGTCTTCGTGGTATTTCGAACGTTATTGCAGCCCGCGCCACGACCGGGGAATGTTCGATCCGGCCGCGGTGGCTTACTGGATGCCGGTGGACCAGTATATCGGCGGGGTGGAACACGCCATTTTGCATCTGCTTTACTCGCGCTATTTTACCCGGGTGCTGGCCGAATTCGGACTGGTCGACTACAAGGAGCCCTTCACCCGGTTGCTCACCCAGGGTATGGTCTGCAAAGAGACCTATCGCTGCCCGCAGCACGGCTTTTTGCTGCCCGAAGAACTGGTGGAGAACGAGGCCCGGACCGTCTGTTGCCACTGCGGCCAGGAGGTGGTCGTGGGACGGGTCGAGAAGATGTCCAAGTCCAAGAAAAACGTGATCGACCCCAACGCCCTGCTCGACCGCTACGGTGCCGATACCACGCGCCTTTTTTGCCTTTTTGCCGCCCCCCCCGAGCGTGATCTGGAGTGGAGCGCCCAGGGGGTCGAGGGGAGTTCCCGCTTCCTCAACCGGGTCTGGCGGCTGGTATTCGAACTGGAGCCGCGTTTGGCAGAGGTGAGCGCTTATGCCGGGGCCCTGGCCGATCTGCCAGAGCCTTGGCGCGGACTTTACCAAAAGACGCACCAGACGATCCAGCGGGTGACCCACGACATCGAAAACCGCTTCCATTTCAACACGGCCATCAGCGCCGTGATGGAGCTGGTCAATCAGATGTCGGCCCTGGAGCTTGGCTCGGCGCTGGATCAAACCGCATTGAGCGTGTTGCGGGGGGCCACCGAGGCCATGGTCCTGCTTCTGGCGCCGATGGTGCCGCATTTTGCCGAGGAGATCTGGCAGGTCCTGGGCGGCCGGCAAAGTGTTGTCGAAACCCCCTGGCCCGTATGGCGCAAAGACGCCCTGACCGTGGAAAACGTGACGGTGGTAGTCCAGGTCAATGGGAAACTGCGAGGCCGCTTCACCGCGGCGGCCGGCAGCGACAATCCGACCTTGCAGCGTCTGGCCCTAGCCGACGAAAAGGTCGCCCGCTTTATCGACGGGCGGCCCATCCGCAAGCTGATTGTGGTTCCGGACAAACTGGTGAATATCGTGGTGTGAAAAGGAGCGGTCCGGTAAAAGGATCGATAAAGGAGATTTCAGGCCTATGATCCAGCGACGGCGCAAGCGCACCGCAGCGGCCGCGATTTTGGCCGCCTGGATGGCCATGGCGGTTCTGCTGGCTTCGTGCGGGTATCGCTTTTCCGGAAGCGGTCCCTTGCCGGGGGGAGTGCGGCGGGTTTTCGTGCCGATGCTCAACAACAGGACCAGCGAAAGCGGACTCGAGGGGATCGTGACCGGCGCCCTGCGTTACGAAATTGTCCGCGGCGGACACGAAGTGGCCGGAGGCGCGGAGGCGGCGGATGCCGTTCTTTCCGGAGAGATCGTCGAATCGGCCAACCAGACCATCGCCCGCCAAACCACCGCTACGGCGGTGGAACGCCGGGTGCGGATCACCACTATGCTCGAGTTGCGCGCGGTGGAAACAAACAAAACCCTGTGGGCGCGCCGGTCGGTCTATGCCACCGAAACTTATTCGGTGGCGAGCGACCGCTTGACCACGGATCAAAATCGGCGCCGGGCCTTGGAAAAAGCGGCCCATCGTTTGGCCGAGAAGGTCATCGCGTCGATAGCTGACGATTTCTAGCCGCAAAAAACCGGTTCACGATCAGGCCTGAAAAAGAAAAAGGCGCAAATCGTGAACCGGCCGAAGGGGAGGGGGCAGGCGTAGAGTTTCAGCTTGCGAGGGCGTTCACCCGGCGGGCCAAACGTGAAATCTTGCGCGCCGCGGCGCGCCGGTGCACTACGCCTTTCTTGGCTGCCTTGGCGATGATCGACTGGGCTGTCTGCAAATGCTGGCGGGCTTCGTCGGTGTTTTCCGCTGCGGCGCCGATGACGGCTTTGGTCACGTTTTTGACGCGGGTCTTAACCACCCTGTTGCGCAGGCGTCGATCTTCATTCTGGCGGGCTCTCTTGATGGCGGACTTATGGTTGGCCACGATATACACTCCTTTCGCCGATTGCGAATGTCACTGTTAACGTAAAAGCGGCTGAATACTCGATCATTCCTTCATTGTCAAGGCTGTTTTTGTCTTTTTATGATCGAATCGGGCAAATACAGCCCGGTCCTTTCCAAGGTATGCCGGCCGTCATGGTTCGATTGACGGGCAGCACCGATTTGGTTATGGTCACAGCCGAGATGCCGCCTCAGATACAGCCGGGCAGCGACTGTCAACGTTTGGCGGCTATTTCCACTTTGGCTATCCATGCCCTGAAACGGCAATGGCGCACCGGCGCATGCTCCGGGAATCTTGCAGTGGTCCGGCCGGGATGATTAGACGGTGAGAGTCGCTCCCAAAATAGTGACGTGTTGCGTCTTGCTCGGGCTTTTGGGCTTTGCCTTGGTAATCGTTTTCGGAAATCAGGGATTGATCGACCTTTATCGCCAGCGAGGTACCCTCGAACGGCAGCTGGCAAAAAACGAGCGCCAGGAGAGGGCCAACATTTCTCTATTGCGGCGCATCGAACGGCTGAAAAGCGATCCGGCCTATCTCGAACGTGTGGCCCGCGAGGAGCTGCTGATGGTGGGCCCCAACGAAATCGTGATTACCCTGCCGCATGTACCGGCCGGAGGAAAGGATTCCTGAAAATGGTCGAAACGGACCGGACTTTTTACACCGCGACCATGGCCAGGATGATGGCCGACCAGGGGTGCCTGGCCCGGTCTGCAGAAATTTATCGCTATTTGCTGCGCCGCAATCCGCAGCAGGAGGATCTTGTTGAAGCCCTGGCCCAGGTCGAGGCTGAGCTGGCTGCCAAAGATCCCTACGAACTGGTCGCCCCCTTGACCGAGTGGGCCGAACTGACGCTGGGGGCGGGCCGGCTGGACCGTCTAGTGAAACTGCGCAACCGTCTCAAGCGTCGGCATCCCACCGATCCAACGGTACAGGGGACCCGCATGCGCCATCCTGACAGGTCTTAGCTCCGGCGTTCACGATGATAAGGAATATTTGATGAAGAGTGCATTGATCACCGGTATTACCGGGCAGGACGGTGCCTATCTGGCCGAGTATCTGCTTGCTGAAGGCTATATCGTCCACGGCATCAAAAGGCGAGCCTCCTCGTTTAACACCGGCCGGGTAGATCACCTCTACCGCGATTTTCACGAGGAGAACGTGCGGTTCTTTCTCCACTACGGCGACTTGACCGATGCGACCAACCTGATACGCATCATTCAGGAGACCCAGCCGGACGAGATCTACAACCTCGGTGCCCAGAGCCATGTGAAAGTCTCTTTCGAGGCTCCGGAATACACGGCCAATGTGGACGCCCTGGGGGCTCTGAGGCTGCTGGAGGCGATCCGCATCCTCGGGCTGGAAAAACGCACCCGCTTTTACCAGGCATCGACTTCCGAAATGTTCGGCAAGGTCCAGGAAACACCCCAACGGGAAAGCACGCCTTTTTACCCGCGCTCGCCCTACGGCGCCGCCAAGCTTTTCGCTTACTGGGTCACGGTGAATTACCGCGAAGCGTACGGGATTTACGCCTGCAACGGGATTCTGTTCAACCATGAATCCCCGATTCGCGGAGAGACCTTCGTCACGCGCAAGATCACCCGGGCCATGGCCCGGATTCTGCTCGGATTACAGGACTGCCTTTACCTGGGCAATCTGGACGCCCGGCGCGATTGGGGCCATGCACGGGATTACGTGCGCATGATGCACATGATGCTCCAGCAGCCCGAACCGGAGGATTATATCGTGGCCACCGGCGAGCAGCACACGGTGCGCGAGTTTGTCGCAACCGCCGCGGCCAGCCTCGGGATGGAGATCCTTTGGCGCGGCAGCGGCCGCGACGAGGTCGGGATTTGGCAATCCCCGGAAGGGCCGAAGACCATCGTGCGAATCGATGCACGCTATTTTCGGCCCACCGAGGTCGACACCCTGCTGGGAGATCCGGCCAAGGCCCGCGAAAAGCTCGGCTGGGTGCCGCAGATCAGCTTCGAAAGTCTGGTCAAGGAGATGGTGACCGCCGACCTTCGATCGGCCCGGCGCGATGCCCTGATCAGTCAAGAAGGATTCGAGGTCTACAACCACTGCGAGTGATGCCGGAAAACGACGGGCGACTGCTGGATCAGCCGGCCATGCCTGAAAGAAAGGAGGCCCCATGAAGACCAAGGTGAAGTGTGCGGTCCGTATGACCGGGAAACTGCTAGCGGCGCTGGCGCTGGTGGTTGTCTGCGCGGGCTGCTCGAGTCTCAGCGGCGGGGAAAGCCAGCCGGCGATGGATACCCAGATCGCGCCGGACGCGGGCCCGCTGACCTCCGATTTCCAGGATATCCGTCTGCCGCGGGAGCTCAAGGAGATCAAGAACGAGACCTTTTTCATGCAGACAGGGACTTTTTCGGCCGGGGTCATCACCCTGCGGGGTCGAGTCGAGGTCAACTCCCTGATCTCTTTTTTCCAGACCCAAATGCAGGCCGACAACTGGCAGTTGGTGGGATTTTTCCGTTCGACCCGCTCCTTGATGATGTTTTACAAGGAGAATCGATGGTGCGTGATCAATATCACCGAAGAGAGCATCTATACGTACGTCGAGCTGTGGGTGGCCCCGACCCTGCGGCAGGCCGAGACCCGGTTGCTGAAGTAGCTGCCGCCGGTCGGTCCGGGCAAAGCCAGTTCAGCGGCAGCAGTGCCCGTTTGGAAAGGATCTGAATGACTCCGTCGCTTGAAGCCAAGACCATCGTTTTGGGGGTTACCGGCGGCATCGCCGCTTATAAAAGCGTCGAGCTGCTGCGCCTGATGCGCGTTGCCGGCGCCCGGGTGCGGGTGATCATGACCGCCAACGCCACCCGCTTTGTCGGCACCACCACTTTCGCCGCGCTGGCGGGCGAGCCGGTCTGTGTGGATCTTTTCGACGGCCGCCAGGAAGCGGTCATACGCCATATCGAATGGGCCCGGGAGGCCGATGCCGTGGTGGTGGCTCCGGCCACAGCCAACCTGGTGGGCAAGCTGGCCGGCGCAATCGCCGACGACGCCCTGAGCACGCTGCTACTGGCCGTGACCTGCCCGGTGATGGTCTGCCCGGCCATGAACACCCATATGTTTCAGCATCCGGCGGTCCAGCGCAACCTGATGCAGATTGCGGCCGACGGGCATACCGTGCTGGCGCCGGACGAGGGAGTTTTGGCCTGCGGCGACAGCGGTCCGGGAAGGCTTCCGGATCCGGAAATTATTTTCGATCGCCTGCTGGCCATGCTCAGCCCCAAGGACCTGGCCGGCCGTCAGGTTCTCGTCACGGCCGGCCCGACCCATGAGCCCCTCGACCCGGTCCGCTTTCTGACCAATCCGTCCTCCGGGCGCATGGGCTTTGCCGTGGCCCGGGCCGCGGAATACCGCGGCGCTCGGGTGATCCTGGTCAGCGGCCCGAGTCATTTGCCCGATCCGCCCAACGTCACCACGGTGCGCGTCACCACGGCCCGCCAGATGGCCGAGGCGGTGCTCGACTGGGCCGAGCGGGCCGAAATCGTGGTCAAGACCGCCGCTGTTTCCGATTATCGTCCGGTGACGGCAGCCGAACACAAAATCAAGAAAGGTGGCGAAGACACCGTCCTGACCCTGACGCGCAATCCCGACATCCTGCTTGAACTGGGCCGGCGCAAGCGACCGGCCCAGATTCTGGTCGGGTTTGCCGCCGAGACCCGCAATCTGGAGACCTATGCGACCGCCAAGATCAAGGAGAAAAGACTCGATTTGATCGTGGCCAACCTCGTCGGGCAACCCGGAGCCGGATTCGGCAGCCGGACCAATACCGTCTCTCTTTTCTATCCCGATGGCCGGCGCGAAGATTTGCCGGGCATGGACAAGGGAGCCCTGGCTCACGCCATCTTGGACCGTGTTGTTCAAATCGGCGGGTTGTGAAATCCGAACCCGAGTGCCCTCAATGCCAGACGACCATACCGGCCCGCCGGTGATTTCGGATCCTGAGCGCCCACAGGATCTGATCGGCGAAATTCAACGCAGCCTCCGGCATCTGGCCGCAAGCGGGTGGGGTGGTTTCGAGTGTGCCCCCCAGACCATGGAGCGGCTCGACGCCTGGAGCCGGCCGCCATCCCGCCCCAAAGAGAAGCTGGAACAAATCTCCGCCGATCTGGGCGATTGCCGGCGCTGCAAGCTGTGCCACCAGCGGCGACACATCGTTTTCGGGCAGGGCGATCCGCGGGCTGACCTTGTTTTCGTCGGAGAAGGCCCCGGAGAGGAGGAGGACCGCCAGGGCGTTCCCTTCGTAGGCGCCGCCGGGCAGCTGCTGACGCGCATCATCGAGGCCATGGGGCTCAAGCGAGAAGCGGTCTACATCTGCAACGTGATCAAATGCCGGCCGCCGGGCAACCGCAATCCGGAGCCGGATGAAATCGGCGCCTGCCTGCCTTTTTTAAGGCGCCAGATTGAAGCGATCGGTCCACGGTACATCTGTACCCTGGGCGCCGTGGCGGCCCAGGCCCTGCTTGAGACAGAAGACCCTCTCGGGCGGTTGCGGGGACGTTTTCAGGATTACCGCGGGATCCGGCTCATGCCCACCTATCATCCTGCCTATCTGTTGCGCTATCCGGAAAAGAAGCGCGCCGTGTGGCAGGACGTGCAGCAGTTGATGGCGGCTCTGGCCCCGGTACCGGACCATGGCCTGCCTGTTTCGAATAACGACTGAAATCCTTTGACAATGAAGTCCGGTCGAGCATATAAGAAAGATTTTTCAGGAAACGGGAACTTTTAACCAAAAGGAGTTGCCATCCGCCATGGGCAGCAAGAAGAAGGAAACCAAGGAAAAACCGCTGGGAAAAATGACGGCCACCGAATTGCGCGATTTGGCCAAAGGGATCGAGGGAATTACCGGGGTCCACGGCATGAATAAGCTCGAACTGATCGGCGCGGTCAAAAAGGCCCGCGGCATCGTGGACGACAACCCTCAAAAAAAGAACGGCTCGGTGCGCGAGCTCAAGCAGAAGATCCGCGCCCTGCGGAGCCAGCAGGAGACCGCCTTGTCCCAGGACGAGACGCGCCAAGCCCAAATCCTGCGTCGGCGTATCGGCCGGCTGAAGAAAAAAACCCGCCGGGTGGCGTGATCCGGTGAGGTGCGAATCGGACCGGATACCGGCCCCAAGGATTGATCCGGCCAATATAGCCTTCGATATCGACGGGGTCTTTGCCGACACGATGCGGCTTTTCGTTCAGATCGTGCGCGATGATTTCCGGCATGTTGATCTGCGCTATGAGGATATCACTTCCTACGCCCTGGACGAATGCCTCGATCTGGCGCCGGAGGTGCTTTCCGGGGCCATCGCGCAAATCCTCGACGGCAGCCACCGCGAGCCGCTGTGCCCTATGGAAGGCGCTGCGGAAGTCGTTTCGCGTATCAGCCGCTCTTGCGGTCCGGTCCTTTTTGTCACGGCCCGGCCGGACCCGAATTTCATCGAGCCCTGGATTGCCGGGGTGCTGCAAAAGGGGCATAACGGTATTCGGGTGATTGCCACCGGGGATTTCGACACCAAGCTGGAGGTGCTGCTCGAACACGGCAAGACCGTCTTTGTGGAGGACCGGCTCGAGACCTGTTTCGACCTTGCCCGGGGGGGGATTACACCCATCGTTTATCGCCAGCCGTGGAATCGCCAGCCCCATCCCTTTCTGGAGGTTGGATCATGGCCCGAACTGGCGGGGCTGATGGGGTTGGCATGAGCGCTGCGGCCACCTTGCCGGAGGCCATCGAAGGGTTCATCCAGACCCTGGCGGCTGAAAAGGGATTTTCATCCCATACCTGCAAGGCTTACCGCAGCGACCTGGAGGGGTTTGTGGCCTTTTGCGCCGCTTATCTGGGGGTGGCCGATCCGGCGTCCATCGATCCTGCGGCCATAGATGTGGTCACCATTCGGGCCTATCTCGGATCGCTTTATCAGAAGCGCAACGCCAAGACGACCCTGGCACGCAAGCTGGCGGCGCTGAGATCCTTTTACCGTCTGATGGTCAGAGATGGCCGGGTTGCCATCAATCCGGCCGACATGGTGCTCACGCCCAAGCAGGCGCGGCCGGTGCCGGCCTATTTGACGGTGGACGACACATTCCGGCTTTTGGACGGGATCGGGCAGCGCACCCGCTTTGACCTTCGCAACCGGGCGATTTTCGAGACGCTCTATTCCTGCGGCCTGCGGGTCTCGGAACTGACCGGGCTGGATCAAGGCCATGTGGATGAGGGCGCCGGGTTGGTGCGGGTGACCGGCAAGGGGGCCAAGGAACGCATCGTACCCATCGGGCGGCAGGCCCTCGGCGCCATCGACCGCTACCTGCGGCGATGGCAGACCGAGGTTCCCCGGGATGCGCGCCCCGACGGCCCCTTGTTTCTCAACCGCGATGGGGGGCGTCTGACGCCCCGCAGCATCCAGCGAATTTTGGATGGATTGGTGCGGCAGTGTGCTCTGGCGGTGCCCATTTCGCCTCACGCCCTGCGCCATTCCTTCGCCACCCATCTGCTGGATGCAGGCGCCGATCTGAGGGCCGTGCAGGAACTGCTCGGACACCGCAACCTGTCCACGACCCAGAAGTACACCCATGTGAGCATCGATCGGCTGATGGAAAGTTATGACAAGGCCCATCCACGGCGTTAGGCGGCAAGCGGCAGGGCAGCGGCAGGCCGGTGGAGGTGTTCTGAATTCGACAATGATGTTGGATCTAAAAGGCCATCAAAGATGAACCCAGGTTCCATTCAGGTCCGCAGTACCACGATCCTGGCCGTGCGCCGCGCCGGCAAGCTGGCCGTGGCCGGCGACGGGCAGGTGACGCTGAACAACACAGTGGTCAAACAGCGGGCGAGAAAGGTGCGCCGGATCTACAATGAACAGATCATCGTGGGTTTTGCCGGAGCGACGGCCGATGCCCTGAACCTTTCCGAGCGGCTTGAGGCCAAGCTGGAGCGTTTCAACGGCAATCTGGTCCGGGCCGCGGTGGAGCTGGCCCGCGACTGGCGCAGCGATAAATTTTTACGGCGCCTCGAGGCGCTGATGATCGCCGCCGACAACGAACGTATCCTGCTGGTCTCGGGCAACGGAGACGTGATCGAACCGGACACCCCGGTGCTGGCCATCGGATCGGGGGCCACGGCGGCCCAGGCCGCCGCCGAAGCCTTGCTGGCGCACACCGGGATGGGGGCCAGGGAAGTGGTCGAGGCGGCCATGGCCGTGGCGGCCGGGATTTGCATCTACACCAATGCCAATGTCACCATTGAGGAACTGTAAGGGCTTTGGCCGGCAATGATCCCAGATGTGAGATGGTAAGATGAGCGACCTGAAACCATCGGAAATCGTGCGCGAACTGGACCGCTACATCATCGGCCAGGATCGGGCCAAACGCTCGGTGGCCATCGCCCTGCGCAATCGGTGGCGCCGGCGCCAGGTTTCCGATGAGCTGCGCGACGAGATCGCCCCGAAAAACATCATTCTCATCGGCCCCACCGGGGTGGGCAAGACCGAAATCGCCCGGCGTCTCAGCCGGCTTACCGATTCGCCGTTGATCAAGGTGGAAGCCTCCAAATTCACCGAGGTCGGCTATGTGGGCCGCGACGTGGAGTCGATGGTGCGCGATCTGGTCGAACTGACCGTTGCCGAAGGCAAAACGCGGCAGCAGGCCGCGGTGCAGGAAAAGGCCCGGGTCCAGGCCGAGGAGCGGCTCCTGGACCTGTTGCTGCCCGGTGGCGGATCGAGCGACGGTCGCGTTGAGGCCCTCGAAGACAACAGTGCCACCCGTGAAAAGCTGCGCCGCATGCTGCACGAAGGAAAGCTGGACGCGCGCACCATCGAGCTGGAAACCAGCGAAAACAAGACCCCCATGGTGGAAATCTTTTCCAACGCCGGCATGGAGGAGCTGGGCATCAACTTCAAGGACATGCTCGGCAATCTGATGCCCAAAAAGACGCGCCGCCGGCGGGTGACGGTGGCCGAGGCCCTGGACCTGCTTACCCAGGAAGCGGCCCAGGGGCTGGTGGATATGGACCAGGTGGTGGCCGAGGCCAAAGAAAAGGTCGAACAGTCCGGAATCGTCTTTCTCGACGAGATCGACAAGATCGTCGGCAAGAACGGCGGCACCGGACCGGACGTGAGCCGCGAAGGAGTCCAGCGCGATCTGCTGCCCCTGGTGGAGGGCAGCACGGTTACCACCAAGTACGGCCCGGTGCGCACCGACCATATCCTCTTTATCGCCTCGGGGGCCTTTCATGCCATCAAGCCCTCGGATCTGATTCCGGAATTGCAGGGCCGTTTTCCGATCCGGGTGGAACTCGATTCACTGGGGCGGGCGGAATTCGCCCGCATCCTCACCGAGCCGCGCAACGCCCTGCTGCGCCAATACGCGGCCCTGCTGGCCACCGAGGGGGTCGCAGTGCATTTCGACGATACGGCGGTGGAAGCCCTGGCGCGCATCGCCGAAGAGGTCAACCAGGCCACGGACGATATCGGTGCCCGGCGCTTGCATACCCTGATGGAATGCATGCTGGAAGAGGTGCTCTTCGACGCTCCGGATTTGGAGGGCCGGGAGGTCTTCGTCGACCGGGACTATGTGGAGCAGAAACTGGGCAAGATCCAGCAGGATGAGGACCTGAGTCGCTACATTCTTTGAAACTGCCTTGACCCTGAACCGATTGAAACGATCGGTCGGATCCGTCCGAACGCTTCAATCCTTGAGAGCCGGAACCGCCGTCATGACCCCCAACGTTGCCGACATCCTCATCGAGGCCCTGCCTTACATTCGCCGTTTTCATGGCATGACCATCGTGATCAAGTATGGCGGCCATGCCATGGTGGACGAGCAGCTCAAGGCCGATTTCGCCCAGGACGTGACCCTGCTCAAGTTCGTGGGGCTCAACCCGGTGATCGTGCACGGGGGGGGGCCTCAGATAAACCAGGTCCTGGACCGCATGGGGATCCAGCCCCAGTTCGTGCGCGGCATGCGCCTGACCGACGAGGCCACCATGGATGTGGTGGAGATGGTGCTGGGCGGCAAGGTCAACAAGGCCATCGTCAACCAGATCAACCAGCAGGGCGGCAGGGCGGTGGGACTTTGCGGCAAGGACGGGGGGCTGATCCAGGCCAAGAAGATGCGCATCGTGCGCCAGACCGAGGCCGGGATGCCGCCCGAGATCATCGATCCGGGACTGGTGGGAGACGTGACCGCCATCGATCCGGACATCATCAGCACCCTCACGCGCCAGGGGTACATTCCGGTTATCGCCCCGGTGGGGGTGGGCGAGGCCGGCGAAACATACAACATCAATGCCGACCTGGTGGCCGGGCGCATCGCAACGGCGCTGGATGCCGGCCGGCTGATCCTGATTACGGATGTGGACGGGGTCAAGGGTGCAGATGGCGAGTTGATCTCCTCCATCGACCGGGACACCATCGAACGGATGATCGAAAGCGGCCATATCAGCGGGGGGATGATCCCCAAGATCGAGTGTGCTCTGGCGGCCCTTCGCGGAGGCGTCCAGAAGGTGCCGATCATAAACGGACGACGGCGCCATGCCATTTTGCTCGAACTGTTTACCGACAGCGGTATCGGAACGGAAGTGACCTTATGAAAAACGATCTCATGCATCAGGCCGAAACCGTTTTGGCCACGACCTACAAACGGTTTCCAGTGGTCCTGACCCGCGGCCAGGGCTGCACCGTCTGGGACGACCAGGACCGGTCTTACACCGACTTTATCGCCGGCATCGCCGTGTGCAGCCTGGGCCACTGCCATCCGGCGGTGACTGAGGCCGTCTGCCGGCAAGCCGGGACCCTGTGCCACGTGTCCAATCTCTACTACACCGTGCCCCAGGTGGAACTGGCTAGCTGGCTGGTGGACCACAGCTTCGCCGACCGGGTTTTTTTCTGCAACTCCGGCGCTGAAGCCAACGAAGCGGCCATCAAACTGGCGCGAAAATACTTCAACGATCGCCAGGAGTCCGGGCGCTTTCGGGTTGTGGCCATGGAACAGTCCTTTCACGGGCGTACCATGGGGACCCTTTCGGCCACCGGCCAGGAAAAGATCCGCAAGGGATTCGCCCCGGTGCTGGAAAAATTCGATTTCGTGCCCTTCGGCGATCTTGACGCGCTGCGGGCCGCGGTGGGAAGCGACACCTGTGCCGTGATTCTCGAGCCGGTCCAGGGCGAGGGCGGGGTCCACTGCCCGCCGCCGGGATACCTGGCCGGGGTGCGCGAGATCTGCGATGCGGCCGGCGCGTTGCTGATTTACGACGAGATCCAGACCGGCATGGGCCGCACCGGAACCCTTTTCGCTTACGAACACGAGGGCATCGCACCGGATATCATGACCCTGGCCAAGGCTCTGGCCAACGGGCTGCCCATCGGCGCCATGTGCGCCCGGCAGGCGGTGGCCGCAGCCTTCACCCCCGGATCCCACGCCACGACCTTCGGCGGCACGCCTCTGGTCACGGCCGCGGCTCTGGCGGCAGTCCGGACCCTGGAAGGTGAGGGGATTGTGGAACACTGCCGGCAGATGGGGGCCCATTTCAAACAGGGCTTGGAGGGGTTGGGGCAACGGCATGGGTGCGTCCGCGAGGTGCGCGGCCGGGGCCTGCTCCTCGGGTTGGAGCTGGACATCGAGGGCGCGCCCGTCGTCAATGCCTGCCTGGAAAAAGGATTTTTGATCAACTGCATCCAGGATACGGTGCTGCGTTTTGCTCCGCCACTGATCGTGACCAGCACTGAGATCGATGCCCTGATCGAATGTCTTGACATTGTCCTGCCCTGAGCAGGGTATAAAAGCGGCCATGGCCCGGAGGGGAATACCGTTTCGGACCTTCAATTTATAAATTTTTTCAGGAGTTTCGCAACGTGGACACAAAACCAAAAGTCGATAAGGTCGTTTTAGCTTACAGCGGCGGTCTGGATACCAGCGTGATCCTCAAGTGGCTCATCGAAACCTACGGTTGTGAGGTGGTCACCTTCTCGGCCGACATCGGTCAGCCAGACGTGCTGGCGGACATCGAGGCCAACGCCCGCAAGACCGGCGCCGCCAAGGTCTACATCGAAGACCTGAAAGAGACTTTCGTGCGCGACTATGTTTTTCCCGCTTTCAGGGCCAACGCCATTTACGAAGGGCAGTATCTGCTGGGCACGTCCATTGCCCGGCCCCTGATTGCAAAGCGCCAGATGGAGATCGCCGCAGCCGAAGGCGCCGACGCCGTCAGCCACGGCGCCACGGGCAAGGGCAACGATCAGGTCCGTTTCGAACTGGCCTATCTGGCCATCGATCCCAAGATCCGCATCATCGCCCCCTGGCGCGAATGGGATCTTAGCTCGCGCACCGCCCTGATGGAATTTGCCCGCCGGCACGGAATCGCGGTCCCCACGACCCGTAAAAAGCCGTACAGCACAGACGCCAACCTGCTGCATATCAGCTTCGAGGGCGGAATCCTGGAAGACCCCTGGATGGCACCCGACCCCGATATGTTTGTGCGCACTTGCAACCTGGAGCAGGCCCCCGAGAAGCCCGAAACCATCGAACTGACCTTTGCCCAGGGAAACCCGGTGGCCCTTGACGGGCGGCCGCTGTCGCCTGCGGCCATGCTCGCCGAGCTGAACCGGCTCGGCGGCCTGCACGGGATCGGGCGGGTCGACCTGGTGGAAAACCGCTTTGTGGGGATGAAATCCCGCGGGGTGTACGAAACACCGGGCGGCACCATCCTGAGGGCGGCCCACATGGCCATGGAGTCCATCACTTTGGACCGGGAAGTGATGCACCTGCGTGACAGCCTCATTCCCAAGTACAGCCAGCTGATCTATAACGGATTCTGGTTTTCGCCCGAGATGAAACTGCTCCAGGGGCTGATCGATCAGACCCAGGCCAACGTTTCGGGAGTGGTGCGCCTGGAGCTGTTCAAGGGCAACTGCCGCGTGAACGGCCGCAAGAGCGATCTGAGCCTTTACCGTGAGGATTTCGCCACCTTCGAGACCGACGAGGTCTATCGCCAGAAGGATGCCGAGGGCTTCATCCGCCTTAACGCCCTGAGGTTGAGAATCGCCAAGATGGTGCAGGGATAAGCGCAGGCGGAAGGGACCATTTATCGGACGGATCAGACGGATCGGACCGGTCGGCCTGATCCGACCGACTTTGCAGATTTGACAATTGCATCAGTGAGACCGACATGAGCGAAAAGCCCTGGGAAGGCCGTTTTACCGAGAAAACCGATCGCGTGGTGGAAGCCTTTACCAGCTCGCATGCCGTGGACCGGCGCCTTTTTGCCTTCGATATCGAAGGCAGCGTGGCCCATTGCCGGATGTTGGCGCGGGCCGAGATCATCACCGAAGAAGATGCTTCGGCCTTGATCGAGGGATTGGGGCGCATCCGCCGGGATATCGAGCACGGGCAGTTCGATTTTTCCGACAGCCTGGAAGATATTCACATGCACATCGAGTCCAGGCTGCTGCAGGACGTGGGCAAGGTGGCCCAGAAGCTGCACACCGCCCGCAGCCGCAACGACCAGGTGGCCCTGGATGCCCGCATGTACCTGCGTGCCGAGACCCGCCAGATCATCGCCCAGCTCCGTCGGCTGCGCCGGGTGATGGTGGAACTGGCCGCCGGCCATACCGGCACCGTGATGCCCGGCTATACCCATTTACAGCGGGCCCAGCCGGTTCTGCTGGCCCATCACCTGATGGCCTATTACGAGATGTTCTCGCGCGATCAGGACCGCTTTTCCGATGCGCTGGAACGAATCGATGTGATGCCCCTGGGGGCTGCGGCCCTGGCCGGAACCACCTATCCCATCGACCGGCACTATACCGCCGAGCTGCTCGGCTTTTCCCGGGTCGCGGACAACAGTATCGACGCGGTCAGCGATCGGGATTTCATCCTTGAATTCTCAGCCTCGGCCAGCATCGCCATGATCCACCTTTCGCGCCTGGCCGAGGAATTGGTGTTGTGGAGCAGCACCGAGTTCGGCTTCATCGACCTGCCGGACGCCTTTGCCACCGGATCGAGCATTATGCCCCAGAAAAAGAACCCCGACGTTCCCGAGCTGATTCGGGGCAAGGCCGGCACGGTGTTCGGCGATCTGATGGCGCTTTTGACCCTTATGAAGGGCCTGCCGCTGGCCTACAACCGGGACATGCAGGAAGACAAGGCGCCCTTGTTTCGCACGGTGGATACCCTTCAGGCCTGCCTGGAGATTACGGCCCGGATGTTGCCCCAGCTCCAGGTGCGCAGCGAGCGGATGCGCCAGGCCTGCACGCGCGGATTTCTCAACGCCACGGACCTGGCCGACTACCTCGTGGTACGCGGTGTGCCTTTCCGCAAGGCCCACGCTTTTACCGGTCAGGCGGTGGCCTATGCCCTGAGCCAGGGCAAAGAGCTGCACGAGCTGAGCCTCGATGCACTGCGCAGGTTCGCTCCCGGAATCGGGGAGGAGGTCTTCGAGCTGCTCAGTCCCGAGCAGATGATCGCGCGGCGCCGTTCCTACGGCGGAACGGCCACCGAACAGGTCGAAGCGGCCATCGCCAGGGCCCTGGAATGTCTGGCCCAGGAAGAGGGGCCGGAGCCGTCCTGAAAGCGGTGCATTGCTCGACCATCAAGGAAAACATTCATCATATCGCCTTCCGGTAATGGGAAAAACAGGGAACTTGGCCATGCAATATCGAATCCGGCTGATCCTACTCATGGCAGCGATGGCCTGCACCATGGCCGTTGGATGCGGCCGCAAGGGGCCGCCGGTGGTGCCTCAGGACCTTCCTCTGCCGCCGGTGGCCGACTTGACCGCGCGCATTGAGGGAAAAGAGGCGGTTCTTGCCTGGAGCCTGTCTAAAACTTCGGGCGACCTGCTGCCCGAAAGCTTTGTTATCTACCGGGCCTGGCTCGGGCCGCAATCGTGCGAGGGATGCCCGCTGTTGTTTCAAAAGATCGGTCGACTGAACCTGAATGCCGCCGACCGGCCCATCCAGCAGCCGTGGCGCCTGACGTGGCGGGATCCGGATACGCCGGCGGGACGCTGCATCTACAAGGTGACATCCTTTCGCGGGCGGCGGCGTATTGCCGATTCGAACCTTGCTGCCGTGCCGTTTTGACCCTTGCACTGTGGAGGCTGGCATGACTCTGGCGCCGAAGCCGTTGGCTTTTGCCAAGATGAGTGGGGCCGGCAACGATTTTATCCTCATCGACAACCGGGATGGAAAGATCGGTCCACAGGCGGCCGAAATGGCTCGGCGTTTTTGCCGCCGCCGGGTCTCGCTGGGCGCCGACGGCCTGATTCTCATCGAGGCGGACGGCGAGGTCGATTTTAGCTGGCGCTTTTTCAACGACGATGGGAGCACGGCCGAGATGTGCGGCAACGGGGCGCGCTGTGCAGCAAGGTTTGCCTTTATGCAAGGGATTGCCGGCCCCCGGATGCGTTTTCGGACCTTGGCCGGGATCATCGAGGCCGAGATGCAAGGCGATCAGGTGGAAGTGGCCCTTACCCGGCCCGGCCCGCTGGTCATGGACCTGGCCCTGGATCTGGACGGGCGCACCGTCGTGATGGACGCCATCGATACCGGTGTGCCCCACGTGGTGATCTTTGTCTCCGATCTGGCCGGAATCGACGTGGCCGGGATCGGCCGCCGGATCCGTCGGCATCCGCAATTTGTCCCGGCGGGCACCAATGTCAATTTCGCCGAGGTGCTTTCCCCGGGACTTTTGGCGGTGCGGACCTACGAGCGGGGGGTGGAGATCGAGACCCTGGCCTGCGGGACAGGCGCTTCGGCGGCGGCCCTGGCTGCCTCGGCGCGTTTTGGCTGGACGGGGCCGATAACAGCGCATACCCAAAGCGGGAGCAGTTTGACCATCGGTTTTATCGTCACCGGCGACGGATTCGACCAGGTGAAACTTCAGGGCGAGGCCCGTCTGATTTGCAGCGGAAAGCTCGGTGTCGATGCCTGGCAGAACTGAAGATGCGCTGATTATGACGCAGGCCGGGGCGCTGCACCGCGCCTATATCGGTGTTGGCGCCAATCTGGGTGACAAGCTGGCCGCCTGCCGGCAGGGGCTCGCGGCCATCGAAAGCAGCGGAAGCGGACGTATCCTGGCCTTGAGCCGCTTTTACCGGACCGCCCCCCAGGACTATGCTGAGCAGGACTGGTTCGTCAACGCCGCCGCCCTCATCGAAACCCGCCTGGGGCCCGAAGATCTGCTCGCTCGGCTCAAGAATATTGAACAGACCCTGGGCCGGCGCTGCGGAGGGCCGCGTTTCGGCCCCAGACCCCTTGATCTTGACATTCTGCTCTATGATCGAATTATCCTGGAGAGCGGCCCCGTGATTCTGCCCCACCCGCGCATGCACAAAAGGCGCTTCGTATTGCAGCCGCTCTGTGATATAGGCCCAGGGGAACGTCATCCCTTACTGGACAAGACCATGGCAACCCTCCTGGCCGACCCGGCCCTGGCTGACCAGGCCGTGGAGGCGATCTGAGATCAAGAATCCGAAACCGGCAAGTCGGCAAAGACCACCTGCAGACTTGCCGGGGAAGCACTCAGCGGTCGGCGACCGTTGACCCATGCCAATGAGCAAAAAACCGTAACCAAGGAACAGTGACCAGTTACCAACCAGGGAGAATTTGGACATGAAGTTTTTCATCGACACGGCCAATGTGGAAGAAATCAAGGAAGCCAACCGGATGGGAATGGTCGACGGGGTCACCACCAACCCCTCGTTGATCGCCAAGGAAGGCCGCCCCTTTGAGACCATCATCCGCGAGATCTGCCAGATTGTGGACGGTCCGATCAGTGCCGAAGTGATCGGCACGGACTGTGACACCATGGTGCGCGAAGCCCGGGAACTGGCCAAGATTCACCAAAACATCGTCGTCAAGATTCCCATGCTGGTCGAGGGGCTCAAGGCGGTGCGGATACTAGCCGCCGAAGGGATCAAAACCAACGTGACCCTGATCTTTTCCCCGCTCCAGGCCCTGATGGCGGCCAAGGCGGGCGCCACCTACGTGAGTCCCTTTGTCGGGCGCCTGGACGATGTGAGCCAGGATGGGATGGAGCTGGTCGAGCAGATCGTGGATATTTACAGCAACTACGCTCTTGAGACCGAGATTATCGTGGCCAGCGTACGCAACCCGCTGCACGTGCTCGAATCGGCCCTGATGGGCGCCGATATCGCCACGATTCCCTTCAACGTGCTGGCCAAGCTGGCGGCCCATCCGTTGACGGACAAAGGCCTCAAGGCCTTTCTGGCCGACTGGGAAAAGGCCCAGAAATAGCCGGGTGCAGGATTGCTGCGATGAAAAAGATGGCCCATTGGATCTTGCATCCAAACTTTCTCACCCTGGGACGGATCGTCGCCGTTCCACTGATCGTGGTGCTGATGCTTTTTCCCAACCGCCTGAACAGTTTTCTGGCGGCGGTGATTTTTTCCATCGCGGCGATCACGGACTTTTTTGACGGGTATCTGGCGCGCGAGCACGGGATGGTCTCCAATTTCGGCCGCATCATGGATCCATTGGCCGACAAGCTGCTGGTTTCCACCGCCTTTATCATGCTCACGGGCCTGGGCTGGGTGCCGGCCTGGATGATCTGCATCATCATCGGCAGGGAGCTGGCGGTGACCGGGTTGCGCAACTTCATGGCCGAGGGAAAAGAGGACCTCTCGGCCTCGAGTCTGGGCAAGTACAAGACCGGCTTTCAGATTGCGGCCATCATCCCGCTGTTGATCCATTATCCGTTTCTCGGGATCGATTTTACCCAGGTGGGGGACGTCTTTCTCTGGCTGGCGTTGATCCTGACCCTCTGGTCGGGGATTGATTACTTCGTGCGCTTCCGGCGTCTGATGCAGTTTACCTGAAGCGGCTGCGCATTTTGGGCCTTGACAAAACGGTCCGATTATTTAATTATGCCGATTCTTGCAGCGCGGGAATAACTCAGTGGTAGAGTGCGACCTTGCCAAGGTCGAAGTCGCGGGTTCAAATCCCGTTTCCCGCTCCACGGCGGCATAGCCAAGTGGTAAGGCAGCGGCCTGCAAAGCCGTTATTCTCCGGTTCAAATCCGGATGCCGCCTCCAAAACAAAATCAAGGGGTTACGACGAAAATCGTAGCCCCTTTTTTTATGCATATAAATTTTGGTCCCCACGCTATTCCCCACACTTTGAAGGCAAAACAGGGTAAAGAGATAGCCTTTAATGGCACCGACTGAAGACCGTCGGTTTTTTTTCTCTGCCGCGCAGGGCACCCCCACCCGGCCACCCGGCCACCCGGACGGCTTGCACGCCCCTGGAAGCCCCCACAAGGGTGACCCGACCTATGACCGCCGCCCGGCCTTGCCGCTCGATCCTGGCGCCCCTCGACTCCCTGGCGTCCGCTCGATGATAGACCCACGGTCGCCCGGTGATCGGTCCAGCTCACAAGCCCGCCCAGCCTCGCCATAGGCCCTACACCCACACGGCCCTCTCGGCACCGAAGCCGGCCGGTGATCGCCCACGGCCGGCGCCTTCATCGGTTTCCGGTTGATCGGCGCCCACGGTCCCGCCACGGCCCCACGGCTGGAAGCCCGGCCCGGTGCCGGCGGCCGGGGCGCGAATGGTTGCCGGGTGGTTCGCCTGCCCCTCCCCGTTGGCCGCCGGCCTGATCGCCGGGTGATTGCCTGCCGGCTGGCGCTGACGTTCGCCCCATGATCACCCGCCGTCGGGCGGCCGGTTGCCGGGTGGCTTCGAGGTGGCCGCCGTCCCGTCCCGCCCCGGCCCTGGCGCCGCCGCGCATAGTCCCGTCTTTGGCGGGTTCACGTTTGATTTCGTTTGATTTCGGGGTTTCTGTTGTGGTTTCGGTTGGTTGCCTTGCCGGTACATTTGCACCGCCTTCAATCCGCCTTGCTCGATGGTAAATCGTTCCCGGATTCACCCGCGTTTCAAAATACCGTTCAACTTCGGCCGCTAACCTACCGCCCGATTTCCCGGAGACTGGCGCCGGTGTCACAAGGCCACCGGTCCCGGTGTCGGCCCCCATGAAGGCGAAACGGCCCGGACCACGAAGACCCTGAACCGTTCCAAGTGCTTGCCGGGTGGATCGCCCCGTCAACCTGCCGAACGGCCGCCCGGTGATCGCCCACCCGTCAACCCGTCATCCGCCCAGCCCGCCGGATCGCGTCCAGCCGCTCACGGCAGACGTACAGCTTGCCGCGTGCCTCAAGCTCAAGCATCGAAGCTCGGTCATCGTTGCCGGCTTCGCGTTCGTCCTGCGCCATGTCAAGAAATTCGATTGCCGGGCCGATGCCATGGGTCAAGATTTCGTCAATGGTGTTCGCCGTGTTCAGGTACATGCTTTGTCCTTTCCGTTATGGTTTCGGGAAGCCTAAACCGATCAAGGCGGCATGTCAACAACTACTTGAAATGATACTATATTTCCAGAAATGGTTCCCAAATGGGAACAAAATTCAGGCAGCCTTGTCCACCCCTCGCAGGTGCGCTGAATAATCCTCAGCCGTGCCGCTCTCAACGACGTAATGCCGGATCTGCTCCGGGGCACGGCCGATGACCTGGCAGACGTTGACGAAGCCTTCGTCAAGGCTTTCGATCCAATCGTAGGCTTCCTTGTAGATCCGCCGCCGAAGATCGGCCCGACAACCGACGGCCGACTGCCCCCGCAGCTTGCGTCAGAGCAAGGCGTCCCGGATCGCCTGAAGTAGGACCGCCAGCCAAAGCCGGCGGATATCTTTACGGGTTTGACGCTGGCCCCGCCACCCGGGCCGGTGACAAGACCCGGAGCCGGCCTATGATCGACCCAGCAAAGGCAGCCGGCACCTTTGTTCTGTTAGCGGCAACGGCTCCTATAATCGCCCACCCTGTGGCCACCGGTTTGTCCATCTATCCGGCTATCCGGCCCCGTCACGATTTCCGAAGCCGACCGGTGATAGCTTTGGTAAAGATCGCGATCGACTACCGGCTGTTTTCAGGGGTGGTCCGCTGTTCGCGGCTTATCAATGAGGCCCTGCAACAGCGAGGGGCCTCGATAACATCCCCCGCCTCCTTGCAAGTTAACGTGTTGTTTTATATTGTATCCTTCTAACCATATTGCACGTCGACAGGGAGGAGAACAATATGCTCAAGGAATTCGATCTCAACGGGTATTGGTGGCTTCCTGACAACCCAGATAACAAAGTCCCCGGGGCCTTGAAGGTCAACCAGTCCGAAGGAGCACAGCTTGAGCTTACGGGATCGCTCGATTCTATGGAGAATAGGCTTTTTCGCTTTGAAGGGCAGGATATCATACTCGGCTTCACTTCTAATGGAAAAACTGTCACACTTTACAAATGTATATCGACTAACGCGAGTATGAGCTTCCCGGGGATGTATATCCAAAAATTTTCTCCACAATTCATTTTTACAGGGCGACATTACAACAGTAAGGACGAAATACGGTTCTGCAAGATACATGTTCGCTATTTACACTTTGATCAGTGGCTTTATGTTTCTGGCTTTCAGGTAAAGAGCAACGCCGAAAAAGGCAAATTGCGCGTTGAATACGAAAGCCCTGAGTCCATTGAACTTGCAAATCTCAGCGATTTAACCATAACCGTTCAATTTGGCGTAACAAGTCCCATATTGGCCTTGGATAAAATCACTATCACGCAGAAGTCAACGGTATGCTTTGAATCCAAGAACGAGCCAAAGGGCTTCTTCGACTGGCTCGAAGTCCATGGAAGGTTTCAGGATTTTCTTTCCCTGGCAGCTCTTTCTCCAATTTATCCAACGGTCATAGAAGCAGAGCCGATACTTTGTGAAGGTGAAAAGGATACCCATCAAAAGGTCGAGTGGTACTATCAACTGGCAACCAAGCCTGATACAGCAAAAATACGCTCTTATTACGATATGCTCGTACCATATGCAGATATCTCCCATGACATAGGTAGATACCTTGCCAACTGGTACGAGAAAGCCGACCAACTCAAGCCGGTAATGGATTATTTTTTTTCAACGATGTATGCTCAAAAGTTGTACGTTGAGCACCGATTCCTAAACCTCATCGGGGCAATCGAATTCTACCATCGAAGGATGTATAAAGGAAAGGTAAGCGTTCACGGGGTAAAGGAAACCGTGGTCTGAGCTATATCCAAGACAGATCGGGCTTGTCGTTGTTGAAGAACGATTCGATGCAGAGTTCCAGGGTCTGGAAGGTTGATTTCGCTTTTAACCGACAAGTTTCCTTCAGGGAGAGGATACGTTCTACCCAGCGATTTCCTTTTTCACTTTGGGTGCCGAGGCTGCGCTTTCGCCACAAAACCCCGAAGCGAAGCGCCCGTTCGGCCCGGTTGTTGGTCGGCTCCACGCCCTCGTGTTCGATGAAGAACCAAAGCGAGTCGATTTCGCGTAAAATCTGTCGAGCCAGCTGGCCAGCGTCGGATTTATCGGGCTCCCACAGAGACAGCGCGAACAACAGTTGTGCGTAATACTGCTGCCATTGTCGCGGCGGCGGTGGATCTTTGGCAAATTGAATCAACTGCCGAAGCAAGGATGCCATGATGTGCCCGAAGCGTCGTAGATCAGGTTTTTTCCTCTCGCACAAGGCATCGGCCTTGCGGATCAGATGGGCAAGACAAGTTTGGCGCCCATGAACCCAGTTTCGGTATAGGCCGTAGGAGTCGCTGACCAGAATTCCTCGCCAATCCTGGATCAGCTGGTTGAAGGCATCCTTGGAACGGTGGGCATCGATACGATAGAAGGCCACCCGATCATTGACCATGGCCCACAGCCACTGAAGGCCGTTTTGGTTAAACCAGGACGTCTCGTCAATGTAATTGCACAGCGAACTGCGGGCCACGTCCCCGATGGCTTTGTATGCCGGAGTAATGGCCTCCGAAGCCCGGTCGACGATTTTCTGAATGGTGCCCGTGGCGATGGGCATACGCAGAACCGATTCGCATATATGCTTGACATCGTTTCGGCTCATCGCCTTGATGCCGCTCAACTCGGCGATCAACGCACTCAATCGCGGACCGTATCCATAGCGAACCGGCTCGGGCAGCACGGCCTTGACAGTTTTCCCACAGCTGGGACAGTCGCAGCGGTGAAGTATAAAATGGCTGATCTCCATTTGGATTTCGGGCAGCTCGATATGCTGATGGGTATAAAACGGTTCCATCCGGCTTCCTCCGAAGTCGGTGTTGCCGCAACGACAGCGTTCGGGCATCAACGCATGAGATTTATTTGGACTCAGCATTTGCTGCTTGTAGGCCTTATGGCCTTTCTGGCCGCCCTTGGGGCGACTTCCTTTTTTTCCATTCTTCCGGCCGGATCGGTCAAACGGGCTGTCGGATGACGGCGGCTTGCTGGAGTTTCGAGAATTTTCCCGGGTCTTCACCTCCAGCTTTTCGATTCGCTTGCCGTAATCGTCAACTTGCTTCTGCAGATTATGCAAAGCCTGCTCGAGGTAAAGGATATAGTGCCGGACAGGTTCCGGCGTAAGATGCCATTCAAGGTCTGTGAAGGGTCTTTTCGTCTCCATGGAAAAGAGCCTATCACACTAGAAAACGAATGTCTAGATTTTTTTAACAATTTCAATACTTTATGTCATAATGTATCTTTCTCTTGTGAATTCAGCACGTTAGACTTCGGAATTGTAACTCCGGGATACCCCGTGAACGCTTACAAGGAAAGTATCAGACTGACGAGGAGTTTCGGAACGGTGTTTATAATCATTTACTTGCCAACATTCCTGCCGATCTCCCGAAAGACTTCAGAAATAGCATCCAGCTTCGCATGAAGTACCTGCATGAGTTCTCCCTTCGTAAGCGGCTTCTCGATATCCTCAGGAGGCACCGGGAGATTATCAGCATCGATACAAAACAGATCAATCTGTTTGCCAAAGACGTGGTTGACACCAGGAACCACATGATACACCAAGATGGTAGTCTTGAAGGGCAGGTCAAGACCGGAGTTGATCTATACTACATGACAGAGAAACTAAAGCACTTGCTGGTAATATGCTTGCTTTCAGAGATCGGGCTTCCCGCTTCTTACATAAAAAGCAGGGCCACGAGGAACAGGAATCCTTTTTCGAAAACCGTTGTTTAACTACTGGAGGATAAAGACGTATATCTTAAATGACATTCTCCAACAATATATGCAAAAAATATTTATTACGGAAATGGATCAAAAAACATATTTTCTAAATCGATTCATTTTCTATTGCAGTTGTATCAGTGAAGTATTATAATATTTTTTACGTCCATAAATCAGCATAATGATGAAATACTACAAAATTATCCTCTTCGCTACGCATTTGATCCCCCCATTATACTTTGTTTAAAACACTAAGATACTCGAAGAGCCCCTTTTTCCGAGTTCGGACTCATAAGACTGCTGCATAAAAAACGCCTCAATTTTGACACAGCAAGAAAGAGCCTGCCGCTACGGTGGAGGAAGCAAGCGCCCTGAAGAATTACACCCCCCCTCCCCCCGTCGCCCGTTTCAATTCGTCTACAAGGGCGCTAATCGCCTCGTAGCCGTGTTTTCTTGCCGCCGCCATCCTTTTGGTCTTGCTGGCATGGCATCGTCTGCACAGGCTCATCAAGTTGTCTATTGCAACCTCTGCTCCGCCGTCCTCAAGCTCACGAACATGGTCGACCAGATCCGCAAGCCTCGCAATACCTTTGGCCGCGCACAGTTCACAAAAGCGATGCCTTCGGAAATAGCTGTTCCGCACCCCCTTCCACCTTGCAGATCCGTAAAAGGGTCGCGTTTCTTTCTTCGGCTTAATGGCTTGCCGTCGGGCCTGGCGTCTGGTCTCGCAGGTATCACACAGGCCCGAACGGTTGCGGGTTGGCCGTCGGCATCGACGGCAAGGTTTAGGTGGTGCTATCGGCATGTCTTCGCAGCCTTTCGACCGGCCCTTGCTGGGTATCCGCCCGCCGCTTCGTCGCATTGGCGTGGCCCGGCAAGCCCCATGGCTATCATTGGACTGCTCCCTTTCGATATGCCCTGAATACCTGAAGAGGATCTTCCACTGTGCCGGCGCCTTTGGCTTCTAAGAGAAGAGCACCCCTGTCATAGGCACACGACAAGAGGCAATCCCATTGATCCGGTGCCATGGTCAGAATCAAACCGGGTCGCCGCCCGATCTGTTCAATAGCCCTCTCCAAGTCGATCTCGTTTAAGGTCGGTCGTTTCATTTTTTGCCTCCGCTTGTTGCAACCCCCGGGCTGGTTCCCGGTGGTGGTGGGTATTCTGGAAGCCGATACCGGCCAGCCGGTACGGGTTCCACGATGCCGTCCTCGGCCAGACGCCGTAAGATCGCCCCAACGGTTCGAGGATCGCCCCCCACGGTTTGAATGATCTCGGCTTCAGTGCATGGCCGTCCCTGGTTAGCCAAATGGGTTAAGATCGCGTCGGCCACGTCCACGGCTGCCTTGGTTGGGTGGCCCTGGTAGACTGTCGTCGGGGTAATCCACCCGCCGGTCGGGGCCTCGATGGTTCGGGGTGGGGTGGGTGCTGGTTCCCTTTTTCTGGGTTCTGCTACTGCTACAGTCGCTACAGTTGCTACACTTCGGTCTTTCGGGGTCGCTTTTGTAGCAGTTGTAGCGACTGTAGCAGTAGCAACCGCCCCGGATACCCAATCACGTAGCGCCATCATTGCCTCTCTCTGATTTCAGGGTGGAGGATAATAACGGCCTTGCGCCCCTCGGTACCCCGCCGAATCCGGCCGGCGCCTTCGAGTTCATTCAAAGCAGCGTCAAGCGCCGCCTTTCGTCTGGTGCGGTTGGGGCCGAACTTCTGAGCACGATTGCATGGCACCACGGCCAGTCGTTCGCGCCGGCAGTAGTCCACAAGCCACGTCTCAAGGGCCATGGCATCGGCTACGGCCTCAGGGGTCGCAATTTGATTCAGGAACCGCCGCGCTTCGAATAGGTGCCATGCCACAATCCGTGCTGCCCGTCGCATATGGTCAGATCCAATAGTGCCGGCCGGGCCATGCTCGAACGTATGGAAAAGCGCCGCCATGCGGGCCGCGTTGTCGCTCGCCTTGCTCGCCACGTCCCGGGTCTCGGCCATTTCGCCGTCTGGTGCAAGCTCGGCTTCAACCGTGTCGTGAAAATCGATCCAAGCGACCTTAGCTTCAGGGTCCAGGTCCAAAACTACGGGACAAAGTGCCCCCAAGTCATCGAAGGCTAACGGGTGGTTCAGCAGATCTGCCAGTCGCCGGTGGAACCGGGCCAGGGCCGCCCACTGGTCCGGGGCCTCTTGAAACATCCGGCGCCCTTGGGTCGATTCGGGCCACGAAACAAGAAACCGGGCCAAGAATCCAGACCCACGGGCAAGTCCCCGGGTGCCGTCTATAAATTGACGCATTGTTTCGGGCTGAACAGCCACCCCCAGGGTCAGCCGGGCAGATCCTACCGTGTAACAATCACTCGTTTTCCGGTCGATGGTCAGAGGTAGGCCGTCCCACAAGCTGTTGTAGGTCGCAAGGGCCTTCATTACCGACTCGGGCCGCATTGAATGCCCGCCCAGGATCGCGCCCCCTTCGCTGCTCAGAATACCGGCAACCGGCCATCGACGGGCAAGCCCCCAGGTCAGGGCCTCGGTGGTGGCGTCCCCCCATAGCAACCGTGGCACCATGGGCCGCTCCGGCTTCCGGGTTTCAAGATCGGCAAGCCGTTCCTTCAGTTCGGTGGTGTCCTTCCCACGCTTCGACGCTTCCCGGATCGCAGTTATCAGCCCGTCTCGTTCAGCGATCCATGCCGCTTCGGCCGCCCGCCAGGCTTGCAGATCGGGCTTGAATGCCTCGGCTTGTCGGGCCTGCCATGCTCTGATTTCATCGGTAAAGGCATTATCGGCGGTGGTTTTCCGTTCGCCCGATTCAGCCAAGACTATGAAAAAGAGTGCCGCAGGGCCGGCCAGTCTTTTCGCCCTTCGAACGTCAACCAAGCCGGCCGCAACGGTCGAAACCGCTGCCAGCGCCGAACAGGCCGCCAGGGCTGCGGGGCATTGAACGAAACCCGCAACCTCGGCCGCGGCATCGCCAATCAACCCGGGCAGGGCCTCCATGGGATAGGGCTCGGCCTTCTCTTCGGGGGTTAGGGGCAGGGGGTCGGGCCAGTCTTCGCCAGTTGCTACTGCTATTCCCGCTACACTTGCTACAATTTCCACGGGTCGCGCCGCCTCGATGATCCGCTTGACAACCTCAAGCCCTTGGCCCTGGTGTAAATCGTTGAAGTCGCCCGCATCGGCAGCCACCACAAACCCACCCACGGCCGCCGCCGCTGCTTTCGCAGCCTCAATACCGGGGTTTCGGCCGGTGCAGGCCTCGGTTCGAATGTCGTTGTCGGCCGCCAAAACGATTTGACGGGCCGGGTATCGGCTCCGGGCCATCGTCGCCACGGCCGCCAGGTTGTTCGCGCTGAGGGCAACCAAAACCGTGTATCCGGTCGCCCAATGAAGGGTTAAGCCGGTTGCGATGCCTTCGCAGATCAGCAACGGGCCGGTGCCGTCACCCGCGATTTCAAGACAACCGCCGGCTACGGGGCAGCCTGGCGCAAACCGCTTCGATCCATCCGAGGTGATCCGCTGATAGCTCATCGGCCGGCCGTCTGCCCCCGGGATAGGCACCACAAGCAGATCGCCATCGGCCAGTAGACCCGGGCAGGGCTTGACGCTTTTGCGGGATAGGTAGGGGTTCGAGTCGTCGGCCGGGGGTAGGGTCGCCAGGTATTGCCGCGCCTTTTCTGCCGCCTCGGCTTGCTTCGCCTTACGCTCGGCCTTTTGCTTCGCAATTTCTTCTTGCAACCGCCGCCGATCCGCTTCCCGCAATGGTTCGCCGCCAAGGCTCCATGTTTCGGAAAGCCCGCTTGCCCAGTTGCCGAACGCGCCAGCCGGCGGGTCCGGGTAAAGGACATGCCAGCCGTTTTTGCTGTTGGGATGGTCAACGGTTGCATGACGCCTAAAGAGGCCATCGGCTGCCACTTCATCAGGCGACAAGCCGGCCGCCACCATGGCGCCAATGAAGGCCGTTACCGGGTCATCGGCCGGCCGTTCTGGTTCCGGGCGGTATCGTTCCAGGCGTTGCGGGGGGGCTTGCGAAAGGTTGATCATTTATGCGCTCTCCGCGCTAGGTTGGATTTTGCAGGATTCTACAAAAGCCCGGAGATCTTCCTCCGAATACCGGATCGCCCGTCCAAATTTTCTATAGGCCGGTCCCTTACCCTCGAAACGCCAATTCCGGAGCGTTTGAACTGCCAAGTTGAGGCGTTCTGCGGTTTCAACGTCGTTCAAGAATTTTCCCATCTTGTTCCCCCTTTCGGTCGGTGCAAATTTGTTCATCGCTTGCCTTACTTTTGCGCCAATATTCCACCCCACATTTACCCACTGTCAAGCATCGGCAAGCAGGGTAGGGGGCTTCGGTAATTGACGGGTTCAATGGCCGAAGGGGTAAAATAAAAGCCGCAAACCCTTGTGGGTCGCGGCTTTAAGGAAAAAGTCGAAAAAATTTTGAAGTTTGTTTTAGGTGGTCAATGAGCGAAGGGGTTAAACGTCTTTTTCGTCGGTTTCCGGGATGTCCTTGTACCTTTTCGGGACCATTTTCCAAAGATCTTTGAATATCTGTTTAGGGGCGTCTGGAAACCATTCTTCCCCCCATTCGACAAATTGTTTATTCGTTATTTTCGCTCCGGTTAGTTCGTATCTTATAGCGATACTGAACGATAGGGTAGTGGCAACATCCAGCGCTATTTCAAATCGCCCCTTTAGCTTTTGATAGTCGTTTTTCAATTTCTTGTGCTGTGCCTTGGTTACATTGTCATCAAGGGGTGATTCATCGTTTTCGGTCTCGAACCGTTCAACGTCTTCGATCTTGAATATCAAGCGAAGAAAGTTGATTGGTTTGCAGATATCTTTACCGTTGAAGTTATAACGCTCCACAACATCCGCCGGGGCAAGCTCTTCAAGTCCGATTAGGCCGACATCGGGCGTTTCTTCATAAACCGGCAAGCCGTTTTCGATTGCATGAAGGATTGACCGTTCTTGTTCGGTCCCCCATCGCCGCATCAGTTCCGCTGTTGAAAGAAATTCAGGTTTCATTTTATTTCGCTCCCCGTCCCTTCATGTCAATCACTTCCCCAACCTTTGCGGCTGCCTCAGTAACGATATCGCCTGCAACGCTCGAAGCTGCCCGTAGGGCCTCATCGCGCAGGTGGGCATAGCGCAGGGTCATTGACGGGCTTTTGTGGGTCAGCAGCTTTTGCAGGGTGAAAAGGTCAACCTTACCGCTTGATGCCAGCATTGACGCGAAAACGTGCCGTAACCCATGCATCGGTCTGAAGTCCTTCGGCAAGCCGGCTTTTTCCCGGATATCGGTTGACAGCCGTTGAATCGTGGTCCGGCGCCGGCCGCCTTTTCCAGGAAAAACAAACGGACTTTCTGGCCCCTTGCCCCGGTTCGCCCGGTACCTGGGATGCTCCTTCAGAAGATCGCGGGCCGCGTCATTCATCGGAATCTTTTGGTCCCGGCCGCCTTTGGGGTTGCGTATGGTGATAAAGCCCCGCTCGAAGTCCAGGTCAGACCATTCAAGATGAAAGATTTCTGACGCCCTCATCCCGGTGTAAAGCGCCATCCGCATGATTCCCTGCGCCTGGATATCCGGATAGGCGTCTATCACGGCCAGCAGCCTTTGAAGCTGCTCAGGGCTTAAATCTTCGGTGACCTCGTTGTCCACCTTAGGCATTTCGATTGAGAAGGGCAGGGCAGGGGTCAACCCCTTTTTCGAACCGAAACGGCAAATCCGCCGCAACAGGGCCATAACGTGCTTGACGGTTTGGGGGCTCCGCTTCTTCAACAGGTTGATCCGTAGCCGGTCGATATCCAGTTGTATCAATTCAGCCGGCTCCTTGGTGCCAAAGGGGGCCTTTAGGTGGTTCTGGTAACGGTTATCGTCCACTTTGACGGATCGGGTCCATGGCCGTTGTGATTTGTATTCGACCCATAGGCGGTCAATGGTCCACTTGCCGGCCTCGGCTTCCTTGGCCGCCCGTTTGGCTTGCCGTCGGGCCTGATTCGATAACTCATCCCCTTCGATACGTTTTGCCCGGATAAGCGCCGCTCTAGCCGGTGTCATGTTGTCGCGATATTGCCGTCCGGCCTTTTCTTCCACCATTTTCCCGTTACGTCGATAACGAATGTAATAAATTTTCTCGGGTTTTCCTCTGGCACCTTTTCCTGTGATGAAAAAAACACCATCTTTGCCAGTTTCCTGTCTCTTGTATTTCGCCATTGACCGATCCCCCTTAATTTCAAGGTCCCCACACAGGTCCCCACACCTGGAACCATATTAGAGGTAAAATGAAGTCTGTCAAGGTTAATCATGTCAAGCTGTAATTACTTAAAAAAATAGGCTTAAGGTAAAAAGCAGGAATTGAGTAGTAATAAAAAGAAACGGCCTGCAAAGCCGTTATTCTCCGGTTCAAATCCGGATGCCGCCTCCAAGCAAAATCAAGGGGCTACGATGAAAATCGTAGCCCCTTTTTTTCGTGTCAAAAAAACGCGTACCCAACTTTATCCCCAACATGCAGCCAGGAAAACGAGGTAAGTCCATCCGGGGGGAATGGTCCCTTGGCGGGTCAGTGGCAGATACAGGAGTGGTGGAAGCCTCTCGACCCGGCGTGCGAAAACTTGAAGCGAGTGGGGAAAGTACGATGACAGGGTAGATCCGATCAGCCAGCCGGTGATGGGTTTTTGAGGAATGGATAAATCGTTTGACAGTCCTGGCTACAGCCTTTAATAAATTCTTTCCTGCTTGAAATTTCCGAACATAGTCGCCTCTCGAATCAACAAGCGAAGATTGGAGGGCTTGATGCCGGCACTGACGATCCGCCATTTGGACGGCACGAAGTTCAACGTCACCCGCATGCCCGACGGCCGCACGCTGGGTCCGTTCGAGGTTCCCTCGCCCTACGGCTACCCGGTGGAGGGGCGCCCGGGCAGCGACCTGATG
The DNA here is from genome assembly GCA_963668645.2 of Desulfobacterales bacterium. Classification (GTDB taxonomy): domain Bacteria; phylum Desulfobacterota; class Desulfobacteria; order Desulfobacterales; family UBA2174; genus UBA2174. The sequence continues at coordinate 368,778 of CAXXWC010000001.1, read as the reverse complement.
CAAGATCTCGGCTGGTACCTGGAGAAGTTCCTGGACTATCCCTTCGATCCGGACACGTACACGGCCGAACGGGTGCTTGACGCGCTCGCGGCCTGGGGCGGGGCGGCGTTCAACGCGCTGTTCGACAACCGCGAGTGCGGGGCGTTTTTCGACGGCGCCACCGGCGCGGGCCACCGGGAACTGACGGTGCAGGTGCGCAGCAACGATCCGGCGGTGCTGGCCTGGCCGTGGGAGGCGCTGTCCGATCCCACGGCCGGGTGCAAGCTGGGCCATGCCTGCCGTGTGGAGCGGCGTATCGACGCTGCGCCGGACCCGGTGGCGGTGCCGGTGGGTCTGCCGCACGACCGGGTGAACATCCTGCTGGTGACGGCGCGGCCGTACGAAGGGGACGTGCGTTTTCGATCCATATCGCGGCGGCTGGTGGAGCTGATCGGGGAAAGGGACCTTCCGGCCCGGGTCCACCTGCTGCGGCCGCCGACCCTGGCGCGGCTGCGGGAGCATCTTCAGGAAAGGCCGGGGTACTACCATATCCTGCATTTCGACGGGCACGGGGCGTACGGGGTGCGGCGGGATGGCGGCGGGCCGGAGGTGACGGTCAGCCCGCACGCGCTCCAGGCCTCACCCCAGGGACACCTGGTGTTCGAGGATGAGGACGGCAAGCCCGATCCGATCGAGGCCCAGAAGCTCAGCGATCTTTTGCGCGAGCACGCGGTGCCCACGGTGGTGCTCAACGCCTGCCAGAGCGCCATGGTGGACGCGGCCGCCCAGGACCCGTTCGCGTCGGTGGCCGCGAGCCTGCTGCGGGCGGGCATCCGCAACGTGGTGGCGATGGCCTACTCGCTTTATGTGAGCGGGGCGCAGCAGTTTTTGCCGGAGTTTTACCGGCAGCTATTCGCCACGGGCAAGGCGACCGAGGCGGTCCGCCGGGGCCGGCAGCAGATGTACGCACGGCCCGAGCGCGTCTCGCGACGGGGGCCGTACCCGTTGCAGGACTGGCTGGTGCCGGTGGCCTACCAGCAGGAGCCGTTCGATTTCGATTTTCTGGGCGAGCACGGCACCGCAAAGGCGGAGGATGAAAAACGGATTCAGCTACCCGAGGAAGCGCGCGAGCAGGGGCCTTACGGGTTCATCGGCCGCGACGGTCTGCTGCTGGACCTGGAACGGGCCATGCGGCGCCGGCCCGGTGGGATTCTGATCCACGGGCTGGGCGGCGTGGGTAAGACCACCCTGGCCCAGGGTTTCGTCAAGTGGCTGCACGACACCGAGGGCCTCGGCATGGGGTGCATCTGGATCCGTTTTAGCGAGGACATCCGCACGGCCGATCACATGCTCAACCGGATGGGAGCCATGCTCGGCGATCGGTTTTTAATGCTGAACGCGGAGGCCAAGGTGGACCTGCTCGTGCGGGTGTTCCGGGAGCATCCCTTCGTGATCGTCTGGGACAACTTCGAGCTGGCTGCGGGGATCGAGGGGACAGGGATCAAGGCCAGCCTCGCCGAGGGACAGTTTTCGCTGCTGCGCCGATTCGTGGAAGGGATCAAAGGTTCGCGGACCAAGGTGATCATCACCAGCCGCAGCAACGAGAGCTGGCTGGGCCGGGAGAACCGGGTCAAGGTGGACGTGGGGGGCCTGGACGGCGAGGAACGCTGGGAGTTTCTCGACCGGGTGATCACCGACCTGGGATTGAGCGTGGACCGCGCCGACAAGGCGTTGTCGGATCTGGTGGACCGGCTCGGGGGCCATCCGCTGGCCATGCAGGTGGTGCTGCCGATGATCGAGGACCGGACCCCGGGGGCGTTGCTCAAGCTCTACGATTCGAGTCTCGCCGGCCTTGGGGCGGTGAACGACCGGGGAGCCGAGCGGTTCTTCGCCACCTTGCGCATGGCCGAGGAGATGCTGGCCGCCGACCTGCGGCCCCTGCTCGTCCCGCTGGCCTGCCACGAGCGGTTCGTGGATATCGATTATCTGGAGAGCATCACCAAGGCCGCCGAACAGCCGTGGGACAGGGGCCGGATCGAGTCGTTCTGCCGGGCGCTGTCCGGTATGGGATTGTTGCGGCTGCGATTCGCCGAATGGGGCGTGTACGAGATGCACCCGGCCCTGGGGACGTATCTTCGCGCCCGGCAGGCGGCAGCGCCCAAAGGCGCCGATGATTGGCAAAGGGCCTTCGTAACGGTGATGGCCCATTTGGCCGGCGAATATGCGGCGAAGGAGGCCCACGAGCAGCGTACGGTGTTCTTTCTTAACGGCGCCAATTTTTCCCGTGCACTGGAGATGGCGGCGCGTTCGGAGATGCACGAGGAGGAATTCCATCTGCTGCAGGCCCTGGCCGCCTATGCCCAGAATACCCACAACTACGACCCGGCTCATATTCTGTTCGAGAGGTTGTCCGAGACACCCTTCGCAACGAAAAACGACGAAGCGAGGGCCGGCGCCTTTCACCAACTCGGGAGCATCGCTGAAGAGCGGCGCGATTTGGACGCCGCTGAAAAATGGTATCGAAAATCCCTCGAGATCAAGGAAAAGCAAGGCAACGAGCACGGCGCCGCGATCACGTATCACCAACTCGGGAGCATCGCTGAAGAGCGGCGCGATTTGGACGCCGCTGAAAAATGGTATCGAAAATCCCTCGAGATCAAGGAAAAGCAAGGCAACGAGCACGGCGCCGCGAGCACTTATCACCAACTCGGGAGAATCGCCCAAGAGCGGCGCGATTTGGACGCCGCTGAAAAATGGTATCGAAAATCCCTCGAGATATCTGAAAAGCAAGGCAACGAGCACGGCGCCGCGAGCACTTATCACCAACTCGGGAGAATCGCTGAAGAGCGGCGCGATTTGGACGCCGCTGAAAAATGGTATCGAAAATCCCTCGAGATATCTGAAAAGCAAGGCAACGAGCACGGCGCCGCGAGCACTTATCACCAACTCGGGAGCATCGCCCAAGAGCGGCGCGATTTGGACGCCGCTGAAAAATGGTATCGAAAATCCCTCGAGATTGAAGAAAAGCAAGGCAACGAGCACGGCGCCGCGATCACTTATCACCAACTCGGCTTGATTTTCCGACACCAGGGGCGTTGGCTCGTATCAGGTGATTACTCCATCAAGGCCATAGCCCTTTTTACGAAAACAATTGATTCTCATAGCGCGCAAACGGCGGTATTAGGCTTCTACCGAACATGGAAGGCGGCCCCCAAAGAGGTTGGCCAAGAGCTTGCCGGGCTGTTTAACAGGGCCGGCCTCGGCGAATGGGACAAGGCAAGAGCGACAATCGAAAAACAGCTATCTGACCAGAATCGGGAGTAAGTACAGTGGACCTCAAGGTCAGGATCGAACAACTGAGCGACCGGCAGGCCTTGGGCCTTCTCAAGCAGCTTTCAGCGGCCCTGGCCAACATGGATGGCTATGAAACCGCGTGGCGCCCGGAGATCAAAGAGGCACTCAAGGAAGCCTTGGGGGCCGAGCCGGAAAGGACCCCGGCCTCGGAAGGCGACATCGCCAGGATGGCGCTGGCACTGGCGGCCGAATCGCCCGGGGCTGCCCAGCGGATAGTCGTTTACATGGAAGACCCGCAAACGCGATCCTTCGACGCCGGGGCCACCATCGGCCTCATCGCGGCCGCCCTGGTCATCCTTCAGTTGAGGGTGAACTTCAAATACCATGGCAGCAAGGTGGACGTGGAAATTGACAAACCGACCGCCAGCGAATCCCTGATCAAGCCGCTGGTGGAAAAGATGCTCGGCTACATCCCTGACGGGCCTTTTGCTCGAAAGTAGGAAAAGGGTGGGCCGGTTCCGCCGACCGGACCCAAGACTTGCAGGCGGCAGTCGCCGGATTTCATCTCCATTGACAAGCGTGCGCCAAGTAGTTTAAGCGTGCGCCCAAAGCGCCTCAGTTTGTCGCAGGCAATGGGGTCTGCAGGTGAAACGCACGAACCATGCCTTTTACCAGGAGCATCACCCGATGGCCGGTTTCGATGTGTTGGATCCCACAGGCTTCCCAACCACCTCCATAGACACCGACCGCAGGATCTCGACAGGACAAGGACATGGCCGCCATCATTGGGGGTTGCCCGGTGTTCCGGTACCTCATTCTGGTTGCCTGCCCCTTGGAAGGAACCTGCAAGGCGGCTTCGCCCGGCACCCTGGCAGGCACTATCACCCATCGTGAATAAAAGGCGTTGGAACACCACCCCGGTCCGGCGCGGACAAACAGGGCCGGCATGAAGGAGACGTGACAGCTTATGGTCCGAGTCACCGCAGCCATCATCAGCGATGGGGGCAAGATTTTCATTGCCAAGCGCAAATCGACCGCGCGGCTCGCCGGTCTCTGGGAGTTTCCCGGCGGCAAAATCGAGCCCGGTGAGACCCCGCGCCAGTGCCTGCGCCGGGAGCTTGGGGAGGAATTTGAGGCCGATGTCCGGGTCGGTGCAAAAATTGGCACCAACATCCATCGCTACGATTTCGGCACCATCGAGTTGACGGCCTTCAGGGTTGAGCTGCTTTCGGCAAGGCTGGTGCTCAAAGACCATGCAGAGATGCGCTGGGTCCTGCCCGATGAACTGGATGGCTATGCGTTTGCGCCTGCCGATTTGCCGTTTGTCCAGATGCTTAAAAAAGGGGAAATCGACCTCTGATCCCGGTCCTGGAAGAGATCCTGGGCCCCTTTAGAAGATGGCGGGCACGCCAGGGACCCGGCTGAGCCGTGCTCATCGTCAAACCCCGAGCTGGCGGCAGAGGGATTCGAAATCCGGGGCCTCGATATCGAAATCGGCCGCGTCCTCGGCGACGTCGAATCCGGCGCTGACTTGATCCGTTTCAGGAACGGCGACCAGAGCCGTGTGAAGCCCCGCAGCCCGGGCCGCGGCCAAGTCACCCTCATGGGCGGCGACCATCATGGCCTCCCGGGCCTTGAGCCCCAGCAGGTCCACCGCCTTGAGGTAGGCCTGCAGCGAAGGCTTGTAGTAGCCGAGGAACTCACAGGATAAAATGCCGTCCCACTGGACACCGGCCGCCTTCGAGCTGGCGACGATGCTTTCCCAGCTTAAAATGGTGAGCACGACCACGATGTACCGGCTGCGCAGCCGTTCGATGGCAGCCTCAGCGCCGTCGAAGGCCTTGAGGCGATGCCAGGTCGAACGGACGAGTGCCGCACGATCCACGGCGGCCAGCAACGGGTAGGTGCCGGACAGGTGGTCGAGGGCCCGCAGGTGCATGGCATCCGAGTTGATCCAGGGCAGGTTGCCCTGGCGCACCTGGTTGTGGATTTTGAACATCTCCCGGCGCCAGTCGTCGGCGAACGCCCCGGCGTCGATGGTCTCCCCCTTTTGTGCGACCAGCAGGCCGATCTGCTCGCGGGCCGTGTTTTTCCAGTCGAAGACCGTTCCGCCAACATCGAAGAACAAACTTTTAATCTGATTCATGCGCACCTCCCTTGGGCCGAGAAAACCACAGCTTTCAGGTTCCGGTCACCGGTAACCGTAATTTTCAACATATAGTCAGATCCCTCGCGAAACAAGTGCCTCAGATTCCGGCTCCGGTCGCAAACAAGGTGAACATCTCGGGCAGGGCAGAGAAAAAAATGAGCGTCCGGTCTCCAAATCTTGATGAAACCAAAATGGTGGCGTCAGGTCGCAAAGAACCTGGCGGCTGGCAGGTTTTCGGGCGTGATCGGCGTGATTCCGGCCACGGTGCTGTTCTCTTGGAGACTGAACACGGCGGCGTTTCGGACCGGCGAAAGGATGTGGCGGTTTGTGCAAAGATCCTGATGCACCTGGCGCGTTGATTTTTGTTCAAATTTAAGGCCGGTTGGGATATAGGAATTGCCTGATTTGAATGAACGACGGAATCATCCGTTGAAAATTTGCAGGGCCTAATATAAAATTTTTAGCACTGACACGCAGATAAGAAAACATGACACGCTGCCCGGGTGGCGGAACAGGTAGACGCAAGAGACTTAAAATCTCTCGGTGCAATGCACCGTACCGGTTCGATCCCGGTCCCGGGCACCACAGCGGTTTCATGCCAATGCCTGCGGGATGCCGCTGGCCGGTTTTTCAAAAGGCCAGAACGATGTGATCCGACCGTTGCGGGGACAATTTCACCCTTGCCGAACGCAGAAGCACCCCGCCCCGGATACGGGGTGAATCCTTCCGATTTCCAGGATGATGCCGCCCAGTGGGACCCCAATACCACTATGCCGAGTTTCTGAAACGAACGACGACCTGCTTTATCCTTGTGATTTTTTTATCCATCTGGCCCACCGATGGAAAGCCGGCGTCAAGCGGGGACGACCTTCATCTGGGCACCGAACTGATGGCCCAGGGGCGTTTCGAGGAGGCCGTTGCGGCCTTTGATCGGGCCGCAGCCGCCGCTCCAGATCACCCCACGGTGTATCGCCAGCGGGCCACGGTTTTGTTTCATCTGGAGGACTATCCTCGCTGCCTGGAGGATTGCAATCGGTTGGTGGCGCTGACCCCTGAAGATCCAAGCGCCTATCTGCTGCGCGCCAAGGTCTACCAAGGTGCCGGGCGTTGGGATGCCGCCCTGGGCGATTTGCAGGCAGCGTTTGACCTGACCCCGGAAGATCCGGTCCTGCTCAACCAGTTGGCCTGGTTTTTTGCCACTTGCCCCGAAGATGAATTGCGCGACGGCTTGAGGGCTTTGGCGCTGGCCCGCCGGGCGTCGGAGTTGAGCCGGGAGATGGCGGTCTTCGATTCTCTGGCGGCGGCCTACGCGGAACTGGGTCAATTTGCCATCGCACGGATAATTCAGAAACGCGTCATCGAGATGAGTCGTGCCAAGGGGGCTCAGGCCGAAGAAGCGGTTTACGCAAAGCGCCTGGCCCTTTATGAAAGCAACCAGGCCTGGCGCCAGCCCTCATATCACAAACTCCAGCCGGTTGAAAAAAGCGCATCTGGCAGTCCTGAAGGCGCTCCGGCGCTTGTGGCGCAGGCCCCGACCGGAAGCGTCGCACCCGAGCCGGTGGCCCCGGCGAAGCGGTCCTCTGCCGACGGGCAAAAGCGTGCGCCTCGCAGCGCACCCGCATCGGATGCTTCTTCGGCTGCCGGTTCGGCCGTTGGCCGGACGGTGCCTGCCCCGCCGCCGTATAGCGTTCAGATCGCATCCTTCAACTCCCCGGAGAAGGCCATCAGGCTCGTCGGCAATCTGAAAGCGAAAGGGGATCCAGCTTTTTGTGCACCGGCTCAAATCCCGGGGCGTGGTACCTGGTATCGCATCTATTTAGGCCGCTACCTGAGCTACTCAGAGGCCGAAGAGGCACTTCGCCATATCAGAAAGGGGCGTTTTAAAGACGCGATCCTCGTGCACCGTCCATGGAGCCTGGTCCAAGTCGAAGGATCGCCCGCTTTTCCGGAAAAATTCCCATGGATCGGCCTGTCCACCTACCCGGACGGGTGCATCGGGGCGTTCGAGACTCAAAAGGATGCGAACTGGGTGGCCAGGGCCCTCAGAGAAAAAGGGTTCAATGTGGTAATTGTCGACCCCCGTGGTCGATAAGCGCCGCAGCAGAGGCCATTGAAAGAGGGAGGGCATTGATGCAGATCACCGATGAAATTTTTCAGGTGGGCGGAGAAGGGCTTACCTCGCCCCGGGATGCTGCGGTATACCTGTTGGCTTGGGAGGACCGTGCGGCCTTGGTGGATGCCGGCTGCGGCGGCCGGAACGACCGGCTGATGGAAAACGTGCGTTCCTGGAACGTGGAACCCGAACGGATCGAAACGCTGCTCATCACCCACTGTCACTACGACCACACCGGCGGCACGGCCGAACTCAGAAACCGGCTGAACCTGTCCGTGGTGGCCCATCGTCTGGATGCCGAAGTCATGGAGAGCGGCGACGATGAGATCAGTGCCGCTTCCTGGTATGGGGCATCGCTGACGCCGGTGACGGTGGACCGAAAGATCGACCAGTCCAGGGGGACCATCGCGCTCGGTTCGCGTCTCATCGAAGCCCTGCACATGCCCGGACACTCTCCCGGCTCGTTGGTTTACCTCGTCGAGTCCGAGGGCCTGCGAGTCCTTTTCGGCCAGGACGTCCACGGGCCGTTGGACCGGAGGCTGCGCTCCAACCGCGCCGACTACCGCCGCAGCCTTGAGCAGATGGCCGCCTTGGAAGCCGATATTCTCTGTGAGGGGCATTTCGGCGTGATCAAGGGCAAAGAGGCGGTGCGGCGTTTTATCCGTTCTTTTTTGTAAAACTTATATCCGCATCAGTTGCCGGCCACACCTCGCTCCGAGCAGGCCTTTTCTATTTCGCATTGCGAGTTGAAGTTTTTCGAAGATTGATCCTGGCGGGAAGAGGTGCGCGGTGGGTCAAAAAAACGCCGGCGGCCGCAATGCGGCCGCCGGCGCAACAACCATAGCCGTCGGATGCGTGCTCAGCCGCTCATAATGCTCGGCAAAAACAGCGACAACCAGGGAAAGGCGATGATGATGATCAGCGTCAAAACGTCCATTGCGATGAACCACAGCACGCCACGGAAGACGTCTTCCAAGGCCACCAGGTTGCCGACCGCTCCCTTGATGACGTAGACGTTGAGCCCCACCGGGGGTGTTACCAGACCCACCTCGAGCAGCTTAATCACCACGATGCCGAACCAGATCAGATTCATCTCGGCCCCGTTGACCACCGGCAGGATCAACGGCAAGGTGAGCAGCAGCAGTCCGATCGTCTCGACAAACATCCCCATGAACACGTAGAGCACCGCCACGGCAAAGAGAATCCACAGCTTGGAGGTGCTCACCCCCAGCATCACCTCGGCCAGGTAGGTCGGCAGACCGGAGAGGGCCAGAAAGGTGGTGATGAACATCGTGCCCACCAGGATGATGAAGATGCTGGTGGTGGAACTGGCAGTATTGACCAGGGCCTGAAAGAAATTTTCGCGGGTCAGGGCGCGGCGCAGCAAGGCAATCAGGGTGGCGGTGAAGGCGCCGATGGCCCCGGCCTCGGTGGGTGAAAAGACACCGGTAAAGATGCCTCCGAGAACAAAGGTTACCAGGGCCGGCAGGGGCCAAACCTGGTGGATGGCCCCCCAGACGTCCCGGCGCGAGTAGGCTTCGGTAACCGGCGGTGCCAGAGACGGATTGAGCTTGACCCGGATGATGATCATCGCCATGTAGATGGCCGCCGAGAGTATCCCCGGCAGAAAGCCGGCCATGAACAGCTTGCCGATGGACACCTCGGCATATACCCCGTAGAGGATCATCAAGACGCTCGGTGGAATCAGCGACCCCAAGGTGCCCGATGCGGCGATAACCCCGCTGGCCAGGCCCGGATGGTACCGGTTGCGCAGCATCTCGGGCACCGCAATGCGGGCCATGGCCGAGGCCGTGGCCACGCTGGAGCCCGAGGCGGCGGCAAACAGGGCGCAGGCCCCTACGCTGGTCACTGCCAGGCCTCCGGGCAGACGCGAGAGCAGGATGCGCATCGACCGGAACAGGTTGCGCGTCATGCCGGTGGTGGTGCAGATGTAGCCCATCATCAGAAAGCCGGGTACTGCGGTAAAACTCCAGTTGCCGATGAAGTTGAAGGGCGTGGCGGTGATGATCCCCCAGGCCGCCTTGGCACTGGTCAGTGCCGCGATGCCGAAAAAGGAAACCAGCCCCATGGCCACTGCGATAGGCACCCGCAGAGCGATGAGCACCAGGGTCAGGATCACGCCGGTTAAGCCGATCATTGTTGAACTCATTGCGCCGTGTCCTCTTCCTTTCCCGCCTCGATGGGCCTGCCGGCCTTAAGGGCCCGGCCGATGTTGACCGCCAGGGCGAACACGATGCCCCCCATGCCGATGGGAAGGGCCCAGCGGCTGGGCCAGACATAAAATATGTAGTTGGACATCACCGTCTCCTGCTGGACCGTGGAATGGACGGCATCCAGAAAGGTCTGGTAGGCCATGCCGCTGAAATAGAGTATGCCGCACAGACAGGCAAAGACGTAGATCCGCATCTGAATCCGGGCCGGCAGCCGGCGGATGAACAGATCGACGTAGATATGTTCGCTGCGCAGTTCGACCAGCGCCAGGGGCAGGAACACGACGCTTACCATGTAGTAGTACGTGACGGTCTCGACGGTGCCCGTGATCGGGGCGTTGAACAGGTATTTGGCCACCACGTCGATGGTGACGTGCCCCATCATCAGGACCAGAAAGACCCCAGCCATAACCATGAAGGCACGGCTGGCGGTGGTAACGCATTTAGCAAACATGATCACAACGCTCCCGGGTCGAAAGGAGGGCGTCTATGGGCTTCCGGCCCAGACGGACTGAACGGCCGTCGCCGCAGCTCTCCCGTGGTTAACCACCCAAAGGCCAGACGCTTGCTGAGATTAGCGTCCGTAAGTAGCCGCATCGATCTTGTCGTAGAGTTCCTCCTTGATGATTTTACCGATGGCCATGGCATCCTTGCGATCTATCTGGGCAAAACGTTCGTGCCATTTCTTGTTAAGCGCCGCGAACTCTGCCAACAGCGGTTCGGGATCTTCAATCTTGTATTTTTCGCGGACCATCTTGATCACTTCGCTGCGGTTGGCCTCGTTGAAGCGATCGAGCGATTGGAGCAGATCGGCCCCAGGTTCGTAGATGTTCACCTTGTGCTCGGCGCTTTGATTGAGCGCCTCGTCGATGGCTTTTTGGTATCCGACATAAACGTTGGCCATGGCTTGGGCGGTAACATCGAAGATGATGCGGCGCTCTTCGGCGGTCAGCTTGCTGTTCCAGTAGTCGCGATTCCAGCCCCATTTCGGGCCGCCCCAGTACATACCCAGAGAAATCAAGGTGGTGTGTTTGGCCACATCCCAGAGGCTGCGGTCCTTCAGGTCGCTGACCACGTTGGTGGCGCAGTCGATGCTGCGCTTTTCCAAGCCGGTGTACATTTCGCTCGACGGCACGTTGACCGGCACGGCCCCCACCGATTCGGCCCAGCGGCTGTTGGCCGCCCCGGAAGTGCGCAGCTTCTTGCCCTTGACCTCGTTCATGTCGCGCACCGGCTGGGTGCACATCAGGCAGTAGCCTGGCGTGCAGTAGCCGCCGCCGTAGACGATCCCGGCCTTTTTCCACTCGGCCAGCTGTTGGGGGTTGGTCATGGAAAACTCTGTCACCGCCACCATGGCCACCAGCGGATCGGAGTAGGCGAAACCGGTCTCCTGCAAGGCGTTGGCCAGTGGCAGGTCTGCCGGAGTGTACATGGCCGCCTGGTAGGCCACCTGGGCCACGCCGTCGCGCACGCCGCTCAGATTGGCGCGCGGTTCGAGCAGAACGGTGCCGGTGAAGACCTTGGCCTTGAGCTTGCCGCCAGAGGCTTTTTCCAGGTCTTTGGCCCATTGGATATAGCAGTACTTGGCCAGCGGATGCTTGTCCGGAAAGAAGGTGTTGGCGATGAACTCCTTGGCCAGGGCTGACGATACGGTCAGTCCAAGGCAACAGGCCGCCGCGACCACAAATGCCACCAATACCCGACTACGCGTTTTCATGCTTTCCTCCTGTCGTTGTAGGATCAACCTTCCAGCACGTCTTTTAATGCGGCCGCGCTACAGTATGTTTTTGTAGATCCTGCCGCCTTGCACGATCAGGGTGATGTTTTCCCGGTAGTTTTGGAATACGGTCATGTCTGCCAGCGGGTCGCGGTTGACCAGGATCAGGTCGGCCAGTTTGCCTGGAGCGATGGTCCCCAGATGATCCTGCTGGCCGATGATCTCGGCGTTGGTGCGGGTCGTTGCCACGATGGCGCCCATCGGTCCCAGTACCCGCGCCAGCAGGGCCAGCTGCTCGCCCTTGTGGATCTGCATCGGGCCGAGAAGATCGCTGCCAGAGCCTATCGGGATGCCCTTGCGTTGGGCCAGGGCCACGGCTTCGGCACCGCGCTCCAGGGCGATGGCCGTCTTGCGTCGCTGGAAATCGGCCAGTCCGTATTTTTCACCGTCGCGCGCCATGACTTCGTACGTCACCAGGGTCGGCACGAGGTAGGCACCAGCCCGTCTCATGGCCTCGGCCCCGACCTCGGTCATCAGGTTGCCATGCTCAATGGTGCGCACACCGGCTTCGGCGCACAGAATGATGCTGCGATCGGCGTAGCAGTGGGCTGCTACATATTTGCCGGTCGATTCAGCCTCGAAGACCGCGGCCCGGAGTTCTTCGGGCGAGTATTGGGAACTGGTGATTTCGTCGGCTGGCGAGGCGCAACCGCCGCCGGCCATTAACTTGATGAAGTCGACCCCCTGGCGCAGCTGCTCGCGAGCTGCACGGCGCACGGCGTCGACCCCGTCATAGATTCCACAGGCTACGCCGCAGACGCCTTCCAGCGGTGTGTACATTTCGGCGGCCAGACGGAAATCACCATGCCCTCCGGTCTGCGACAGGACCCGGCCGGATATGAAAAGCCGCGGTCCGTCGACGATTCCCTCGACCAAGGCCTGGCGTAGCCCGGCGTCGGCCCCGCCGCAGTCGCGTACACTGGTAAACCCCTGATCTAGGGTTTCGCGGATGACCTTCAAGCTGCGCAGCAAGGTATAGGACGGCAGGCAGCGGCGGTGCTGCTCGCCGATGCTCGACTCAATCGACCCGGTGTGAACGTGGCCGTCGATCAATCCCGGCATCAGATACTGGCCGCGGCCATCGATCACGCAGGTCCCGGCAGGCAGCACTCCGGCCAACCCCTGGTACACCTCCCTGATCCGTGAGTTTTCGATCACGAGGGTGGCGTTTTCCAGTGGATCGGCACCGGTGCCGTCGATGATGGTAACGTTGGTCAAAACGGTCGTGTTCATCGTTTCACCTCCGGATTCGAAGGCATGCCATTCCGTTCGGGGTCGACCTTATTCATCGACAAATCGTCGTCGAGAAAGGTTTCTATCGGGTGGACCTTCGGTTCCATGTAGTAGCAGATTCTCAGGAAAAAACGCCGACAGTGATCCGTGATGATCTTTACGGCCTGCGCGGCGTCACCGACCGTGAAGCATTCGATCAGACTTTCGTGGTCTTCGACGGCCTTCTGGTTGAAGACTTCCATCCCTTGGGGATGGGCCTCCTTGGTGTAGGTTAGAAAACCGAGCCGATCGGCTTGGTGATAGATGCCTTCAAGGGCCGTTTGTAAAAAGATGTTGCCTGTGGCCGCGTAGAAGATGTGATGAAATTCACTGTTGAACAAGGTGACCTTGAAGAAGTCCTGGCGCGCCATGGCGGCCTTGTGCCGGTCGCTGACCTCGGCCAGGCGTTTGAGCTGATCCTTTCCGATGCGCTGGGCCGCCAGGTGGGCGGCGATACGTTCCATGGTGGTGAGCGCTTCGAAAAGACTTTTTACGTCATCGATGCTGATGGGCCTGACGAAAAAGCCCCGGCCGGGCACTGATTCGAGGAGTCGTTCGCCGGCAAGGCGCTGCAATGCCTCGCGGATTGGGGTGCGCCCGATAGAGAGCTGTTGCTCAAGCGCCCCTTCGTCGATCTGTTCGCCGGGGCGTAACCGGGTGGTGATAATCCGTTCACGAATCTGTTGATAGGCTTTTTCCCCCAAGCGTTGTTTGCTGTTGCCACGTACCGGCATAGGCTCCTCCAGTGGGTGGGCTGGATCCGATTTTTGCACCGCCTTGATGGCTTGAAAAATGGATAATCAAAATATTTTTTCACTATTTAACAGATATAATTAAAATATGTCAACAATATATTGTAAGAACATATAGTGCTGAAATAACTTATGATAAAGCAATATAATGCATGGTTTAATAACTGAAATAACGCCTTCAATCATCGTTTCAATTATACGTCTATGCGATGGCAGCGATCCGTCTTGAGGATCTTCGGGCACCGTCACCTTGACCCCTTGGCCTTGCGGTAGGACGATCAATGGGTTGATATCAAGCTGATCCAACCGGGGGCCGGCGGTCCAGGCGACTGTGATCGACTTGGCGGACGCCTGGTCGAGGCGGACTATGTCTTTTGCCGTACGCAGCCCCGGTTTGCCGACGATCATGGTGGCCACCACCAGTCCGTGCACGCCGGGATCGGCCAGCATGGCCTGGATCACGTTGGCAAAACCGTCCGCCGTGTTGATGGTCTGGGCCGTGACATCCACCGGGTCGTCCGGGGAGCCGAAAGAGGGGATGTTCTCGGCGATTACGGCGCTGGTCTTGGGTTTCAGGCTTGTTACGCCGAGACTGCAAGCCTCGGCCGTGTCGGCGCACAGCACGCCGCCGCCGGAAATGCTCTCGATGCCCAAACCGCGGCCCCTGGGTATAGAGGTGTTTCCTCTCATCGCGGTTGCCAGATCGATGAATCCTTCGATATCGTCGACCCGGATCACGCCTTTCTGGCGGAAAAGGCATCGCAGACTTCGTCCGAGCCTGTCAGGACCGCAGTGTGGGACGCCGCCGCCAGGCTGCCGGTCCAGGACCTGCCGACTTTCAGCACCACCAGCGGTTTGCCCGCCCGAAGCGCCTTGTCCGCCAGGCGGATGAATTTTGCACCGTCACGGACCGCCTCCAGGTAGGCAAACACCATCCGTGTCTGTTCATCATCCGGCATGAAGCCCATGAAATCGGCCGCATCCAGATCCATCTCGTTGCCGGTGCTGGCGACGTGGGAAAAACCGCTTCCTTTTCACCGGCGCGGTTGACGGCATAGGAAATGCCGAAAGCGCTTTCGACCTGGCCGTTTCTGAACACCGACGTTGATGTCCCAGTTGACCACTTCCTTTTCTATGGGCTGGATGAATTGTCTGGATCTCATGGCGAACCTGTATATTTCGAATAGCGAAATGATTTTTTGCATATCAAAATAAATTGATTTCGGAGAGCTTGTTAAGTACCGATATGCCGAAGCCGCAATGCTCAATGAATCCGCGATTTGGCAATCTCCCCAAAAGGGCGGAAAAAAGGCGGATCTTCGGGTTAAAAACGGCGACCCGGGAATAATCCTGGAGCGCGCCCGAAAAATCAGGCTACAGGTAACCGTAATCATAATGATTTAGACGTTTTTTTAAAGCTACAGTTCAATGCGTTAAGCCAGTCGGCGGCCGCAGGGGCGGTCCCGGCAAAGCGAGAGGCCTAGACTGTCCGAAGATTTAGGGTGCGTTGACGTGACAAGGTGGTTTTTGCCCGTTTTTCGATCGCGTTGAATAATGTCGATAAACCATGCCATTGTGTAAAAATGGCCGGATCCAGTGTCACTGCCTACACACCTTGTGGCCGAGTCTGCGCACCCGAGCCGCCAGGGACGGCGAAGAGGCTGACGGCGGTCGCGATGCCTCCTTGCCTTTTGCCCGATGCGAGCCTCTTGTCCTGTGGCCTGCCATCATGTAAGGATATGCCTGAATTTCAACCTCGTTCGCTCCGGAGGGATCACATGAAAGTCGGCCGCAACGATCCGTGCCCCTGCGGCAGTGGCAAAAAGTACAAGCACTGTTGCCTTGACAAGGATACCCGTGCACCGGAAACCCTGGCCTACCGGCGTTTTTCGCGAGCTTTTGACAAGGTCGTGCCGCTGCTGGTCGAACACGGGGTTTCGATTTTCGGAAAAGCAGCGCCGGATCTGGCCATGGGCGAGTTTTTGGGTTGGCCCGAGGAAGGTGAGCCGCCGGATGAGGCCGGCATCGAGCGGGCCGAGCTCCTATTCTGGCCGTGGTTCGTCTTTAACTGGGAGTACAGCCGCATCGAGGATGAAAAGAAGCTGCTCGATGGGCCCGAAGAGACCACCATCGCCGAGCTGTTTCTGGCCACCGGCAAGGTGGATTCCCAGTCGCCGGAAGGCCGTTTGATAAGTCAGGTCAACCGCGCGCAGTACAGTTTTTTGGAAGTGCTGGCGGTCCAGCCGGGACGCTCCGTGACGGTGCGCGATCTGCTGATCGGGTCCGAAACGACCGTAGAGGAGCATACCGGCTCCCAGACGATGGCGCCGGGAGACATCCTTTTCGGCCGGGCGGTCACGGTGGACGGAACCGGCATGTTCCTCGGTCTGAGCGCTTTTATCATCCCTCCGGGCATCAAGCCGCAAATCATGCAGTTCCGGCAGTTTATTACCCGCGGGGGGCAGGAGGCCACCCCGGATCTGCTCTACGAATTCGATTTGGAGATCCGCCAGTTTTTTTTCCAGATCGATCAGGTCCTTTTCAGTCCTCCGCAGCTTGAGAACAGCGACGGCGATCCCCTGGAATTTCACCGTTTGATCTATGACATCGCCTCGGCCGACGAGGCGGTCGACCGGCTCGCCTCCCTGTGCCGCTCGACCCCCCTCAAGAAACTGCGTGAAGCGGCTGCCAAGGACCAGGACGGCCGCATCGTCACGGCGGTGTTCGATTGGAATCGGGTGCCCAGGAAGGGGCCCGGCAAGGCGATGGGGGCCACGGTCCTGGCCCACATCGAGATCGAGGATGGCCGGATGACGATATCGGTCAACTCGGCGGCGCGCGCCGCGGCCGTCAAGACCGAGATCGAAAAACGCCTCGGGGACGGGGCGCAGCTGCGACTTGACGAGATCAGCCAACCCGGGGCCATGCTGGGAAAATCGGGTGCCTTGGAGCCCGAGCAAGGACTTTCCGGGGCCGAGGCGCAAGTTCGCAACGACCCTGAAATCCATCGGCACTTATACGAAATAATCCGGGTTCATTGGAAGGAATGGGTAAATGAGCGCTTACCGGCCCTGGGCGGTGCAACCCCGCGCCAGGCCGTGTGCAGGCGCGACGGCCGTGAGGCGGTGGAAGCCCTGCTGCGCGATGCAGAAAAAGCGGCCGCCCAGGATCCGGTGCGCCTGGAAATTGAAGGCGAGATTATCGCCGATGTGCGCCGCCGCCTCGGGTTGGGCCCGACACCGGGTGAAGGCGGCACTGGCGGGGAAACCGAACCGTTCGATCGAATCAAAGCCCTCGTGGCCGCCTTTGGCGAGCAAAGGCTCAACGAGACGTACACCGGATACACCCTGGCTCTTTGCCATGCGGCGGCATCATGCGCCGAGCTGAATCTGAACCGAGGCCGCACCGAGATCTGGGCCGCGGCCATGGTTTATGCCATCGCCCAGCTCAACTTCCTTTTTTCCGTGGAAACCCCCAACCACCTCAGCGGCGACGAACTGTGCCGCTGGTTCGGCGTCAAGAAAACCACCGTGGCCCAAAAGGCCCAGAAGATCCGTTCGGCCCTCGATCTGTTCCACGACGATGAGCGCTTTTGCGCCCCCCACATCACCCGTTTTTTCCAATTTGCAGAAGACGAACACGGATTTATCCATCCCATCGCGGACCTGCAGGCCGAAGACGGACTGGCGTGCCCGGCCCTGAAAGCCCCTGAAACCGGCCCGCAGACCACGGCACCTGCTGCGGCCGAGATGGTCGAGGAGAAAGCCAAACCGGAGCGCGACGGCCAGTTGAAGCTTTTCGAGGATTGACTGGCCGGGTTTACCGCGGCGGGGTGCAAAAGGACCGCAGCAGCGCCAGGTTGATCCGGTCCATGTCCCGGCCTTCCGGGTCGGCCTTGGGGGTTTCGATAATCTTGGGGATCGTGGCCAGGTGCGGGTGGCACATGATGCGGCCGAAGGCCTCGGCACCGATATGGCCCCGGCCGATGTTGGCGTGCCGGTCTACCCGCGAACCGAGAGGTTTGAGTGAATCGTTGAGGTGGATCAGGTCGAGGTCATTCAAACCCAGAACGGCGTCAAAGGCCGTCAGGGTCTCT
Source organism: Desulfobacterales bacterium (assembly GCA_963668645.2). GTDB lineage: Bacteria > Desulfobacterota > Desulfobacteria > Desulfobacterales > UBA2174 > UBA2174. The sequence goes on along the minus strand of CAXXWC010000001.1, from coordinate 351,115 downwards.
TTGAGGGCCGGCGCGTCCCTCAGGTCGTAGCCGGCGGCAAAGACATGGGCCGTGTCCAGGCAGAAGCCGATTCGCCCGGGGGCTGCGATGCCGTCTCGGATGCAGGCCAGTTCCTCGAAGGTATGGCCGATCCCGCTGCCCTGACCGGCGGTGGTTTCCAGCAAGAGGCGGCAGCCGTCACGGGGCAGGGCGCCCAGGACCCGGTCGATTCCTTCCTGAATGTGCCGGATTCCCTGGGCCGCTCCGGTTCCCATGTGGCTTCCCGGGTGGAGCACCACCCCGTCCAGCCCCAGGGCCTGGGCGCGCAGCAGCTCATTTTTTAGGGCCGCTATGCTTTGACGACGTTTCGAGCGGTCGGCGGCCGCAAGGTTGATCAGGTAGGCCGAGTGGGCGGCAACGTAGCTGATCCCCAGGGCCTTGCGACGGCTGCGAAACGTTTCGGCCTCCTGCGGCAGGATCTCGCGCTCCTTCCAGGTGGCGGCGTTCTTGGTAAAGAGCTGGACCACCGGACAGCCGTAGGCCGCGGCCGTCTCCAGGGCCCGCACCAGGCCCCCGGCGACGGAAAAATGGGCGCCGAGCAGGGGGCCGGTGGATATGGGGGCGGTCAGGGTGTTCATTGCCTCTCACACCTCAATGGCAGAGGTTCTTGACCCCACCCATGATAAAGGCCACGGCGTCATCGCCGATAGTCTTCAGATCGGTGCTGCGGTCCTCCCAGATGAGGAACTGGTAGGCCAGCCGTTCGTACATTCCCATAATGCACACCGCCATGACCTCGGTGGACAGCGGACTTTGGAAAGAAACCCTGGTATTGGTCTGGAACCGCTCCAAAGCGTCGCGCACATCGGTGATCAGCCGGTCAAAGATCTTTTTGCGGTGTTCTTCCACCAAAGGGCTCTGGCCCACCGACTCGCGAAAGATGATGGCCAGCCGTTCTGGATGATGGGGGCAGAATTCTTCGAAAAAAACCTTTCCGGCACGCTCGAAACCGGCCAGGGTCATATCCGCCTGGCGAAAGGCGCGGCCCAGGAGGTCGCGCAGTTGATAGCCGATCTCGTCGAGCAGCTGGATCAGCAGGTCTTCCTTGTTTTTGAAATAAAAATAGACCGTTCCGACCGAAACCTCGGCCATGTCGGCGATGCGCTCCATGCCCGCCTTGTGGTATCCCTCGCCAGCAAAGAGGGTTTCGGCGGCTCGCAGAATGGTCTGGTAGCGCTGCTCGCGTTCGCGCTGCCGGCGCTGGGCACTGCGTGATAGGGAGCCACCGTTTTCGGGTACAGATTTTTCGAGTTGATTGAAATTGCTGTATTTTTCCATAAGAAATAAAACCTCGGCTTTAAATTTATTCACCGCTGGCGTACTGCTCCAGCGGCTGAAAGTCTATACCATGGTGATCGAGAGATGCAAATCAAGGGCTGTTTTCCTTCAATTCCAACCCAGGCTGACATCAGCCAGCCGTCGTGGACGTATTCGGTGCAGGTGCCGGTAATTTGGCCGTATCTTGACCGTTTTGCCACCGTTGGACACGAGCATCTTGACAGGTCAACGGTGAATCCCTTATGAATCATTTGAAGACACTTCAGATTTACTAGACAGCTTTTTCCCGCTCAACAGTCGCAGACCCCTTAGCAGCCAAAGGAGCATGCCATGGCCCAGACCATCGCCGACCGGCGCGACATCGATTTCGTCCTTTACGAACAATTTAAAATCGAGGATCTGTTCGCCTGCGAGCGCTACGGCGATTTGAATCGCAAGGCCTGCGACATGGTCATCAACGAGGCGCGCACGTTCGGGATCAAGGAGATTCTGCCGACCTACGCGGCCGGGGACCGGGAAGGGGTCCACTTCGAGGCCGGCAAGGTCACCGTGGCCGAGTGCTTCCGCCGGCCCCACCGGGTCTTTGTCGAAAACGGGTGGATCGCCATGACCGAGGATCCGGAGCTGGGCGGCCAGGGGCTGCCCCATGTGATCGCCAAGGCGGCCAACGAGTACCTTGTGGGGGCCAACTTCGCCTTTACCGCCTATGCCACCCTGGGCCACGGTGCGGGCAAGATGGTCGAGCTTTTCGGCACTGCCGAGCAAAAAAAACTTTTTTTAGACAAGCTTTACACCGGGCAATGGGGTGGATCGATGCTGCTCACCGAGCCGGAGGCCGGCAGCGACGTGGGGGCCCTGACCACTTTGGCGCGCCCCAACCCCGACGGCACTTACAGCATCAGCGGAGCCAAGATCTTTATTACCAATGGCGAGCAGAATCTGACCGAGAATATCATTCATCCGGTTTTGGCGCGCATCGAGGGGGCCCCGGCCGGCACCAAGGGTATTTCGATATTCCTGGTGCCCAAGTATTGGGTCGAGCCGGACGGAAGCATGGGTGACTTTAACGATGTGGTCTGTACCGGGGTCGAGGAAAAAATGGGTCTTCACGGCAGCCCGACATGCAGTCTGACACTGGGTGGCAGCGGAAAATGCCGCGGTTGGCTCTTGGGCGAGGTCAACCAGGGGATGAAGATCATGTTCCATATGATGAACGAGGCCCGCCTGGACGTGGGGTTCCAGGGGTTTGCACACGCCACCACCGCCTACCTGTATGCGCTGGACTACGCCCGCCAGCGACGCCAGGGCCGGGATCTGGAGACCGGCAAGGATCCCAACGCCGCGGCCGCCCGGATCATCCGCCATCCCGACGTGCGCCGCATGTTGATGTGGATGAAGGCTTACGTGGACGGAATGCGCAGCTTCCTTTACTACGTGGCGCTGGCCTTCGACCGCAAGGAGACGGCCGCCGATCCGTCCATCGCGGACTACTGGCGGGGGGTGGTGGACCTGCTGACCCCGGTGGTCAAAAGTTACTGCAGCGACCGCGGTTTCGAGGTCTGCGTCCAGGCCATGCAGGTTTTTGGCGGCTACGGCTACACCCGTGAATATCCGGTGGAACAGCTGGCCCGAGACTGCAAGATCACCAGCATCTACGAGGGGACCAACGGGATTCAGGCCATGGATCTGCTGGGCCGCAAGCTGGCTTTGAAAAAAGGCGCCGTGTTCATGGGCCTGATCGGCGCCATGCGCAAGACCGTTGCCGAGGCCCGCCGGATAAAAGGATTAGCGGACCTGGCCGAAGCTTTGGACGAGGTCGTCGGTGAACTGGAGAACGGGGCCTTGCAGATCACCCGGCAGGCCAACAGCCAGCGTTTCAAGGTGGCTTTTGCCCATGCATCTCCTTTTTTGGATGCGGTGGGAGACACGATCATCGCCTGGATGCACCTATGGCGGGCGGTCACCGCCACGCCCCAACTGGCTGCCTTGGCCGGCGGCAACAGCGATCTGGCCGCCGTCGTGGCCGGCAATCGCCAAGCCGCTTTCTACGACGGCCAGCTCAAAACGGCCCGCTTTTTCATCCGCGCCATCCTGCCGGTAACCCGGGGCCGGATCCAGGCCGTCATCAATGCCGATGCCAGTCCCACCGAAATGGATGAAAAGGCCTTCGGCGGGCTTTGACGGGAAAACGAAAACTTGATTTCGGAAATACCGCTGGTTTGGTCCGACGGTTGATGAGGGCGCTTTTTTTCGGCCCGGTGCAACGTGCAAACTCAAACAACCTGTAGCCAGAAAGGAAGTCTTTCATGCGTGATGTGGTAATCGTTTCAGCCTGCCGCACGGCCATTGGCACCTTTGGCGGCACTTTGAGAGACAGTCATGCGGCTCGCATCGGGGCCGTGGCCATGCGCGCCGCCGTCCAGAGGGCCGGAATCGAACCGGCCGCCATCGATGACGTGCGTTTCGGCTGCTGCATCGAACCTTCGGATACGATGAACGTGGCCCGTGTTGCGGCATTGATGGCCGATATCCCGGACAAGGTGACCGCCGTCACCGTCAACCGTGTCTGTATCTCCGGCATGGAGGCCGTCCTGAGCGGCATGGCCATGATCCAAGCCGGGATGGCCGATACCATCCTGGCCGGCGGGGTAGAGCACATGTCCGGGGTGGCCTATGAGGCGCCGGCGGCCCGATGGGGGTGCCGGCTCCAGGACCAGACCTTTGTCGACGGCTTGATCCGGGGCCTGCACTGCGGCTCCCATCTGCTGCCCCATCCCGAACAGGGGCCGGTGGACGCTAACCAGGAGCCGCTGAGGAGTTTTGCCGGCAAGCCGTACATCATGGGCCATACGGCCGAGTTCGTGGCCCAGCACCTTGGAATTACACGGGAAGAAATGGATGAGGTGGCCCTGCGCAGTCACCGTAGCGTCGAGCGTGCTGCCACCGACGGTACCTTTGCCGAAGAGATCGTTCCCATCGAGATTCCCCAGCGCAAGAAGCCGCCCATTATTTTCGAGCGCGACGAGCACTTTCGCCCCGGTTTGACCATGGAAAAGCTCGCCAAGCTGCCCCCGGCCTTCGTGCCCAAGACCGGCAAGGTCACGGCCGGCAACTCCAGCGGCCTCAACGACGGGGCCGCCGCAATCGTCATCATGGGGGCCGATACGGCCAAGGCCATGGGAATCGCGCCCCTGGCGCGGATACGGGCCGTGGGGCGCGGGGCCTGCCATCCGTCGGTCATGGGGCTTTCTCCGGTGCCGGCGGTGGCGGACCTGATGAAACGCAGCGCTTTGGCCGTCGCCGACTTCGAACTTGTCGAGGTCAACGAGGCCTTTGCCGCCCAATACATCGGCTGCGAACGCGAACTGGGCCTCAACCGCGAGATCACCAATGTCAACGGCTCGGGAATCGGCCTGGGCCATCCGGTGGGCGCCACCGGGGCACGCATCATGGTGAGCTTGATCCATGAACTGCGCCGCCGTGGCAAGAATCTGGGCCTGGCCACCCTCTGCGGGGGTGGCGGGGTCTCGATGGCCTGCGCCCTGGAGACGGTCTGATCCGGGGGCTGAATCCGGCTTCCGGCCGGATTCAGCCATGCAGCGGTGTGCCGGCGGCCTTGAGAGCCGTTTCGCCCATGATTTCAGCCAGGGTCGGGTGGGCATGGATCGTGGCGGCCAACTCGGCCACGGTGACGCCTTGGCGCACCGCCAGGGTGCCTTCGGCGATCAGGTCCGTGGCATGGGGCCCGATCAGATGAAGGCCCAGTATCCGCCCGCCGGGCGCCTCGTAGACCACCTTGGCCAGACCGGCGATTTCGCCGATCACATGAGCCTTGCCCAGGGCGCGAAACAGGACCGTGGCGGTCTCGGCCGCCAGGCCGGCTTCTTTGGCCTGAAGTTCGGTGAGTCCCACCTGGGCCACTTCCGGCATGGTGAATACCGCACCGGGAACGGCCCGGTAGTCCATCCGGCGGTCCGCCCCCAGGGCGTTGTCCGCCGCCACGGCGGCTTCGGCACTGGCCACGTGGGCCAGCATGACGTGGGAGGGCCCGAGCAGATCCCCGATGGCCAGAATGCCTTCGGCGGTGGTGCGCAGGCAGGGATCCACCGCTACCCATCCACCCGCTGCGGTTTCAACACCGACATTTTCCAGGCCTAAATCCTCGCTGTTCGGCCGCCGGCCGACGCAGACCAGGACCTTGTCGGCCGTGATGGTTTGAACCACTCCACCGCCCTTGGGCGCCACGGTGACCAGAACACCGGCATCCGTTGATTCACAACCGGTCACGGTGGTCTCCAGGCGGCAGTCGATCCGCCGCTTTTTCATCTCTCGCAGCAAGACCCGGGAAACTTCCAGATCCGTCCCCGGCAGGGGAAGCAGCCTGTCCAGGGCCTCCACCAGGGTCACACGGGTGCCCAGCGCGCCGAAGATGCCGGCAAATTCGCAGCCGATGACCCCACCACCGACGATGAGCAGACGCTCGGGCAGAGCCTCGAAAAAGAGGGCCTCGTTACTCGACACGATGCGCCGGCCGTCGAAAGGCAGGGCACCGATGGAGATCGGCCTGCTCCCGGTGGCCAGGATGAGCCGGTCCCAGGCCAGGGTCTCGCTGGTGCCGTCGGCTCCGGTCACCGTGGCGTTGTTCGGCCCCGTGATCCGTCCGGTCCCTGTCACCAGACGAATCCCTGCATTCTCGAGCAGATGTCGGATGCCCTGGGCCTGCATCTCGATGATGCGCTGCTGGCGGGCAAGAATCGCGCTCATGTCAACCCCGGCTTCACCGCCGCAGCGGATTCCGAATTGGCCGGCGGCGCGCACTGCGATCAAGGCGTCGGCCGCCGACTTGAGGATTTTGGAGGGGATGCAGCCCCAGTTCAGGCAGGTGCCCCCGAGCTTATCGCGTTCGACCAGGGTCACCCGGGCCCCCTGGCGGGCTGCATGCAAGGCGGCCGCGTAGCCGCCCGGTCCTGCGCCTAAAATGACAACTCGTTTGTCCATTTCGTTTTACCTCAAATATTTTAGTTCTTTTTATTAAAAACGCAAATAATCAGGGTTGTTCTTGACATCTCCACAATTTTATGGCTTTTGTCAACTCAGTTTTCCATCGGTATAGATTGCAGATCGGATTTTGCCATGAAAATCGACGACCAGACCATCGCCATCGCCCAGCATCTGCGAGATGGCCGCACTTCCCTGAAAAGCATTGCCACTGCTCTCGACCTGTCCGAAAACACCGTTCGGGCGCGGGTCAACCGCTTGCGTGAGGAAGGGGTACTGGATATCTGCGGCCTTGTAGATCCGGAAGCCCTTCCAGGCCATTGCACCGTCATCGTGGGGGTGAAGTTGGCAACCATGGATTTGGTCAAAAAAGGACAGGACTTCAGCCAGTTGCGTGGAGTGGTGTCCGTATCCGTGGTCACCGGACGCTTTGATCTGATTCTGGTCGTCCTCCTTAAAGAGGGATTCAGTCTGCTGGAATTTTACACGGAAGAGGTGGCCCGGGTCGAGGGGGTCCAGAGTGTGGAAACCTTCGTCGTTTACAAGGCGTACAATTTAAAAGTGCCCTATATCCTATAACGTTGCGCTGCAAGGAGTGGCGATGAACCCAGAACCGTTAACGACTGTCTTGTTCGCACGGCATCAGGCAGCCGGCGCCAACATGGGCGATTTCGGAGGCTACCGCATGCCGCTTTGGTATCCGGCCGGTATGCGCCAGGAGCACCGCGCCGTGATTCGCGCGGCCGGACTTTTCGATACCAGCCATATGGCGCTGATCACCGTCGCCGGCCCCGGGGCGCGCGGGATGCTGCAACGGACCTTTACCAAAGACCTGGATCGCGTCGGTCCTGCCGACCGACCCCTGGCCGCCGGGCGCTGCGTCTACGGCGCTTTTTGCGATTCCCACGGGCATCTGATCGATGATACCATCGTTTATCGGAAGGGCGACGAGGATTATTTCGTGGTGGTCAATGCCGGGATGGGACCCATCGTGGCGGCCCACCTGCTCGGGCATGCCGATTCATCTGAGACCGCCGTGGTCGATATGACCGGAAAGATCGCCAAGCTCGACTTGCAGGGGCCGGCCGCAGCACGAATTCTCGGCAGGCTGCTGGCGGACCCGCAAACGGTTTTCCACCGCCTTGCCTATTTTTCCTTCAAGGGACATTTCGATTCCCAGCATCCGGATGCCGGCGCGGTGCGCCTGGATGACGGAACACCGCTGCTCCTTTCGCGCACCGGATACACCGGTGAATTCGGATTCGAGATCTTCATCGCGCCCGAGAAGGCCGTCATGATCTGGGATCGGATCCTGGATGCCGGTGCAGAGTACGGCTTGTTGGCCTGCGGCTTGGCCGCCCGCGACTCTTTGCGCAGCGGGGCGGTTTTGCCGCTTAGCCATCAGGATATCGGAGACTGGCCGTTTATCCATCATCCCTGGTCCTTTGCCCTGCCTTACGGTCCGGATGGACGAACCTTTACCAAGGATTTCGTCGGGGCGGCGGCCCTGACCCAGGCCGCCGGCAAGGCGGCCCATACCCTGGCCTTTGTCGGACGCGATCAGCGCAAGGTCAGCGCCGGTCCCCAAACCCGGGTTTTGGATCCCCAGGGCCGGCCCATCGGTGTCGTTCTGACGTGCGCCACGGACACGGCCATCGGATGGCTGGAAGACACGGTGATGAGCATCGCCAGCCCGCAGCAACCGGCCGGTTTCGATCCCAAAGGGTTGAGCTGCGGCTTTATCCGGGTGGACAGCCCCCTGGCTCCCGGCACGCGGCTCAGTCTGGACGACGGGCGCAGATGCATCGAAGTGGTCGTGGTAAATGAGATCCGGCCGGATCGAACGGCCCGCCGGTCGATGGACCGGATGTGGGATTGATTTTTGCCGATCTGACAATGGGAATGGGGCCCGGGATTGCCAAGCAGGTGCAGACACCCGGCCTCGGATTGAAAATCGTGAAATGCAAAAGGAGAAAATTCCATGAAAGCAATCGATGAGTTGAATTTTCCTGAGGGCCTGCGCTACGCCGCAGATCACGAGTGGGTCAAACCGGGCGATCCGGTCCGTATCGGTATTAGCGACTACGCCCAGGACCAGTTGGGCGATATCGTTTTCGTTGAGCTGCCCGAGGTGGGCCGCCGTTTTGAACGGGGCGAGGAATTCGGCACCGTCGAATCGGTCAAGGCCGTCTCCTCGCTTTACATGCCGGTGGGCGGCGAGGTGGTGGCGGTCAACGCCGGTCTGGAGGAAGCGCCGGAAAAGGTCAACGCGGATCCTTACGGGGACGGGTGGATGATCGAGGTCAAGGCCGCCGATCCGGCCCAAACAGAGTCCATGATGGATCGTGACACCTACCTGAAGTCCCTGGCAGGATAGATAGAGAAGAACAACCCAAGCAGCGGGGGATACCATGCATTATCTGCCTCATACACCCCAGGAAGTCGAGGAGATGCTGTCCGCAGCAGGGATAGACAGTCTAGAGGACCTGTTTTCCAGCATTCCGGCCGACTGCCGGCGACAGGCGGACATGAATCTGCCGGCCGCGTTGAGTGAATGGGAACTCGATGGCCACATGGACCGGCTGGCCGCGCGCAACGCGGCCGGCCCTGCGGGACAAGTCTATATCGGTGCGGGCAGCTACCCGCATTTCATCCCGGCCGTGGTTTCCTATCTATCCGGGCGTAGCGAGTTTTTGACCGCGTATACGCCCTATCAACCCGAAATCAGCCAGGGGACGCTTCAGGCGATCTACGAATATCAGACCCTGGCCTGCCGCCTGATGGGCACCGAGGTGGCCACGGCCTCACACTACGACGGGGCCACGGCCCTGGCCGAAGCCCTGCTGATGGCCATCCGCAAGACGGGCCGGCCCCGGGTGGCGGTTTCACGCCTGATTCACCCCCATTACCGCCGGGTGGCGGCGACCTACCTGAACCCTACCGGCTACGAGATCATAGATCTGCCCGCAGGTGCGGACGGCACCACGGATCTTAGCGCGCTGGACGGAGCCGGGGAGGTGGCGGCCGTGGCCCTCCAGTCGCCCAATTTCTTCGGTTGCATCGAAAATCTGGCCGCGGCCGCCTCCGCGGCCCAATCCCAGGGCGCCCTGCTGGTGGCCGGGTTTACCGAGGCCTTGGCCTACGGTTTGCTGCGCAGTCCAGGTTCGCTGGGGGCCGACATCGTTTGCGGCGAGGGCCAGAGCCTTGGATTGTCCCAATCCTTCGGCGGCCCGGGGCTGGGACTGCTCGGCAGCCGCCAGAGCCTGGTGCGCAGCCTGCCCGGACGCCTGGTTGGGCGTACCGTGGACCAGGAGGGCCGGCCCGGCTTCGTGCTGACCCTGGCCACCCGCGAGCAGCATATCCGCCGCGAGCGGGCCACGAGCAACATCTGCACCAACAACGGCCACTGCGCCCTGAGGGCCGTGATCTACATGGCGGCCCTGGGCGGTGAGGGATTCTCCCGCCTGGCCCGTCTCAATCACGACAAGGCGGAATATCTCAAGGGCCGACTGGCGGCCGCCGGCCACGCGCTCGTCTTTGCCGCCCCGACCTTCAACGAGTTCGTGGTGCGCATGCCGGCCGGTTTCGCCCGCACCCACCGGCAACTTCAGGACAAGCACATCGTCGCCGGCCTGCCCCTGGCCCCGTTCTACCCCGAACTGGAAGGCTGCTATCTTTTTTGCGCCACCGAAACCGCCAGCCGCCAGGATCTGGACCGACTGGTCAAGGAGGTGTCGTCATGACCTCAACGCCCGGCACCACCGGACTGATTCTCGATGAACCGTTGCTCTGGGAGCGCGGGCGCAAGGGGCGCTGCGGCGCCGCCCTGCCGCCGGCCGACGTTCCCGAAAGTCCCCTCGATGCGGCCCTGTGCGGGGACGGGCCCGATTTTCCCGATCTGAGCGAGGTGGACGTGGTGCGCCATTTCACCCGTCTCTCCACCTGGAACTTCGGGGTTGACACCGGCTTTTACCCGCTCGGTTCGTGTACCATGAAGTACAATCCCAAGACCTACGAGCGCCAGGCGGGTCTGAGCGGATTTGCCGCAGCTCATCCCCTGCTGCCCGAATCGCTGAGTCAGGGGGCCTTGGCCCTGATCTGGGAGCTGGAGCGAGCCCTGGCCGAAATCACCGGTATGGAGGCGGTTTCGCTCCAGCCGGCGGCCGGGGCCCACGGCGAGCTGACCGGCATGCTGGTAATCCACGCCTGCCACGCGCACCGCAAGGCGGCGCGCAGCCGCATCCTGATCCCGGACACGGCCCACGGCACCAACCCGGCCTCGGCGGCCCTTTGCGGGTACGAACCGGTTCCCCTGGTCTCCGGTCCGGACGGGATCCTGCTGCCCGAGACCGTGGCCGCCGCCATGGACGAAAAAACCGCAGGGATCATGATCACCAACCCGAACACCCTCGGGCTTTTCGAAACCCATATCCGGGAGATCGCCGCCATCGTACATGCCAAGGGGGGGCTGGTCTACTGTGACGGGGCCAACATGAACGCGGTGATGGGAATCGTGGACATGAAGGCCATCGGGGTCGACGTGATCCATCTCAATCTGCACAAAACCTTTGCCACCCCCCACGGGGGCGGCGGGCCGGGCAGCGGGCCGATCTGCGTGACCCAGGAACTGGCGCCCTTTTTGCCAGTGCCGCGGGTGGTGCGCGACGGGGAGCAATTCCGCCTGGCCGATGCGGACGAACGGCCCTTGAGCATCGGCCGTATGGGGGCCTTTTTCGGCCATTTCGGGGTCATGGTGCGCGCTTACTGCTACATCCGCTCCATGGGCGGCGATGGGCTGCGCCGGGCCAGCACCCTGGCGGTGCTCAATGCCAACTACCTGCGCTGCCGGCTCAAGGATCAGTTCCATCTGCCGTTTGACCGGCCCTGCATGCACGAGTGCGTCTTTAGCGACCGTTTCCAGTCCGCCGCACATGTGACGACCCTGGATATGGCCAAGCGGCTGATGGACTACGGCTTTCATCCGCCCACGATTTATTTTCCGCTGGTGGTGGCCGGCGCGATCATGGTCGAACCCACCGAAACCGAATCCAAGGACGATCTGGACCGCTTTGTGGCCGCCATGCAGGCCATCGCCGCAGAGGCGCACGAAGATCCGCAGACGGTGCGCAGCGCTCCCCACCGGACCAAGGTGCGCCGCCTGGACGAAGTGCGCGCGGCCCGCAAGCCGTGCCTGGCCGGATGAACCATGGCGCCGCACGACCTGAAGGCGGCGCCATGAACCGCTGCTGTCGCCTCGATCTGCCTCTGACACCTTATGCCGAAGCCCTGGATCTGCAGCATCGGCTGGTGGCCATGCGCCGTGACGGGCGACTGGAGCAGGATCTGGTGCTTTTTCTCGAACACCCTGCCGTCTTTACTCTGGGCCGGCGCGGGGGGCGCGATGACATTCGCGTGCCGAACGAAAAATTGGCGCAAGCGGGCATCGAGGTGGTGGCGGCCGAACGCGGCGGGCTGGTTACCTATCACGGTCCCGGACAACTAGTGGCCTATTTTATTTTCGATTTGCAGCGGAGACGGCTGGGGCTTGACGCCCTGGTGACCGCCATGGAGGCCGCCATGATCGGCACCGCGTCGCAGTTCGGCATCCGGGCAGGGCGCGATCCTCGCAATCGCGGGGTCTGGGTCGGTAGCGCCAAGCTGGGAAGCATCGGATTGGCCGTGCGCCGCGGGGTCAGTTTCCACGGTTTGGCGCTGAACGTGACCACGGATCTGGGTCCTTTTGAATGGATCAATCCCTGCGGCATGGCCGGGGTGGCCATGACATCGGTGGCGGCTTCCGGGGGCCGGGCGGTGACGATGGAGGCGGCCCGCAAGACCCTGGCGGCCCATTTGGCCGAGGCTTTGGATCTGACCTGGGAACCCCTCGATCGGCTGGAGTAAATAAACGATGGGAGCACAAACCCTTTTGCCCAAACCCGCCTGGCTGCGCCGCCGCCTGCCCAGCGGTTCGAGCTGCGAGCAGGTGCGCGGGCTGCTGCACCGGGCAGAGCTGCACACCGTCTGTCAGGAAGCCCAATGCCCCAATCTTTTCGAGTGCTTCGCCCGGCAGACAGCCACCTTCCTGATTCTCGGCGGACACTGTACGCGCAACTGCCGTTTTTGCGCGGTGGCCCACGGGAAGCCCGGGCCGCCGGATCCGGACGAGCCCCGGCGCGTGGCCGAAGCCGCCGAGCGACTGGGGCTGCGCTACGTGGTGGTCACATCCGTGACCCGCGACGATCTGGCCGACGGTGGGGCAGGGCATTTTGCCGCCACCATCAGGGCCTTGCAACAGAGGATAGCCGGTATCGGGATTGAAGTTTTGATTCCCGATTTCCAGGGCGATCCGCAGGCACTGGAAATCGTCCTGGACGCCGGACCGGAAGTATTGAATCACAACCTGGAAACCGTGGCCCGGCTCTACCCGGCGGTGCGGCCCGAAGCCGATTACCGCCAGTCCCTCGGCCTGCTGGCCCGCAGCAAGGCCACCCATCCGGCAATCCCCACCAAATCGGGGATGATGCTCGGGTTGGGGGAAACCGACGCCGAGATCCGCAAGGCCATGGACGATCTGCTTGCCGCCGGGGTGCGCATCCTCACCCTGGGCCAGTACCTCCAGCCAAGCCGCGCCCATCTTCCCGTGGTGCGCTATCTGCCGCCCGAAGATTTCGACGGCTGGCACGACACGGCCCTTTCGGTAGGTTTTTCAGCCGTGGCCAGCGGCCCCTTCGTACGCAGTTCCTACCAGGCGCAGGCGGTTTACGCCCAGGCCGGCGCCTTCGATCCTGGCGCCAAGGTGCTTGAGATTCAATAGCCCGCTTCCAACAAAAAACGGGGGATGACCCCAGGGGTGTACGTAACACGCCTCTTAGGTCATCCCCCGCTTGTTTTGAACATTTTGCGCTTGGATCGGGCCGTGCGGGCAGGGACCGCTTCAGGCCCCGTCCAGACCGTGCTTTTCCATGCGCTGGAACCACCCTTCGGGATCTTTGAAGTACTCGTAGGTGTCTTCCAGCGACAGGCGATGTTCTCTTTCGATGCTTTCGAGCAGGCCGTAAAAGTCCTTTTCCACCGGGTCGTCGGCCGCCTGGCGCAGCTTCTTGTAGTAGGCCTCGCCCTTGGCCTCAAATTCGATGGCGATCTGGACGGCTTCCATGTCGCTGGTGCGCGCTTCCGGAGCCTGGGCCACGGCCTCGACCACCGCGTTGAGCACATCGCGCACCCGGGTGCCCTTGACCGTCAGGGGAAGGGTTTCCGGCCACTTTCCCCCCTCCTTGAGCTTCTGGTGCAGGACTTGAATGCGCTGGTAGTGTTCCTCTTCGTCGGCCGCCAGGGTCTGGAACATCTTTTTTCCCAGCGGATCGGTGGTCCGTTCGGCGTGCTTGAGGTAGAAGGCGGCTTCCTGCTTTTCGTTGTTGAGCGCAACCTCAAGGGCTTCGATGCGCGCTTCGGTCGTGGCAGTCATGTGTCTATCCTTTCCCCGATCGCCCCGTTCCGTTACCGGCAATGGACGCAGGTCCGGGTGAAGTGGTCCAGCGGCAGTCCGGTAATTTGGCTGAAGTGTTCGAGCTGGCGTACCGGCGCAAATTCGCGCCCGCATTTTTCGCACTTGGCCAGGGCGAAGTCCGTCTTCCAGATGGTGCGCACCCCGTTTTCTTCCTTGAAGGGGATGACGTCCACCGGACAGACCTGGGCACAGGACCCGCAGGCGATGCAGTCGGGCGGGGCTTCGTTGAACGGCGTCGAAATGCGCCGCTGGGTGCCGCGGCTCTCGAAGCCGATGGCTGCCACGCCCACCACCTCGCGGCAGGTCCGCACGCATTGGCCGCAGAGGATGCAGCCCTTGACTTCGACGTCAAAGCGGCTTTTTTCCACCCCGAGCCGTTCGGCGATGGCCAGCAGGCGGGGGTGCTTGGGATTGCGGCTCAACAGCAGCTCGATCACCAGCCGGCGTACGTTGTTGACCCGTTCGGTCTCGGTCTGCACCACCAGGTCTTGCTGAACCTCGTAGATGCAGGAGGCCACCAGACGGGTACGCTTGCCGTGGGTGATCTCCACCATGCACAGGCGGCACGCACCGTAAGGGGTCAGCTCCTGGTTGCTGCACAGAGCGGGAATATCGATGTTGATGCTGCGGGCTGCTTCCAGGATGGTGGTGCCGGCGGGCGCTTGCACGGACCGGCCGTCTATTGTCAGAGTAACCATTTCCGACATCGTGTTCTCCCTTGATAGAACCGCCTCGCTGTGGATGACGGCTCGGCTGACTGCTTCTCAGGCGATCTTGATGGCGTCGAATTTGCACGCCTCAAAGCAGGCCCCGCATTTGATGCATTTACCATTATCGATGGAATGCGCTTCCTTCTTCTTGCCGGTGGCCGCCTCGGTGGGGCAGACCCGGGCGCAGGCGTGGCATCCGGTGCAGGTCTCGGGATCCACCGAGAAAGTGATCAGCGCCTTGCAGACCCCGGCCGGGCATTTTTTGTCCCGGATGTGGGCTTCGTATTCGTCGCGAAAGTAACGGATGGTGGTCAGTACCGGGTTGGGGGCCGAACCGCCCAAGGCGCACAGAGAGCCGTCGGCAATGGCTTGGCCCATCCACTCCAGGGTGTCGAGGTCTTCCATTTTGCCCTCGCCCTGGCAGATGCGTTCGAGGATCTTGCGCATCTGCAGGATCCCTTCGCGGCAGGGGGTGCACTTGCCGCAGGACTCGCCTTCGAGAAAGGCCAGAAAGTATTTGGCTACATCCACCATGCAGGTCCGGTCATCCATGACGATCATTCCACCCGAGCCCATCATGGAGCCGAGTTTGGTCAGTTCGTCGAAATCCACCGGACTGTCCAGATGGGCCTCGGGGATGCACCCGCCCGAGGGGCCGCCGGTCTGGACGGCCTTGAATTTGCGGCCCTTGGGGATGCCGCCGCCGATATCGAAGACGATCTCCCGCAGGGTGATGCCCATGGGGACTTCCACCAAGCCGGTGTTGTTGATCTTGCCCACCAGGGAAAAGATCTTGGTCCCCTTGCTGTTCTCGGTGCCGATGCCGGCGTACCAGTCCGCCCCCCTGCCGATGATCAGCGGCACGTTGGCCCAGGTTTCGACGTTGTTCAGGCTGGTGGGCTTGTCGTAAAGCCCCCGGTCGGTGGCATGCACGTACTTGGCGCGCGGCTCTCCGGTGCGCCCTTCGATGGAGGCGAACAGGGCGGACGATTCGCCGCAGACAAAGGCGCCGCCGCCCCGGTTGATCAGGATATCGAAGGAAAAGTCGCTGCCGAGGATATTCTGGCCGAGAAGCCCGAGCTTGCGGGCGTTTTCAATGGCCAGGGTGATATTCTGCACCGCCAGGGGATATTCGTTTCTAACGTAGATGTAGCCCTGGCTCGAGCCGATGGCGTAGGCCCCGATGATCATCCCCTCCAGGACAGAATGGGGGTTGCCTTCCAAGAGGCTGCGGTCCATGTAGGCGCCCGGGTCGCCTTCGTCGGCGTTGCAGATCACATATTTGGGATCGCCTTCGGCCTTGCGGGTCGAATCCCATTTCCAGCCGGTGGGAAACCCGCCGCCGCCACGGCCGCGCAGCTTGGCACTGATCACCTCGTCGATCACCGCCTGGGGAGTCATGCCGGCGATGGCCTTGGCCAGGGCGCTGTAGCCGCCGATGGCCAGGTAATCCTCGATGCTTGTCGGTTCGATCAGCCCGTTGTTGCCGAAAACCAGTCGCATCTGGCGGCTGTAAAAAGGCACCTCGTGCTCGTGCACGATGCGTTTTTTGGTCACTGGATCCTTGTAGAGCAGCCGCTCGATGACTTCTTTGCCCAGAACGGTCTTTTCGATGATGTCCGGGACGTCATCGATACCGATGCGCTGGTAAAAGACGCCATCGGGATGGATCACCACCATGGGGCCTTTTTCGCAAAAGCCGTGACAACCGGTGGTGCGAAAGACGATTTTCCCATCCAGGCCCCGGGTTTGGAGTTCCTCCCTGAAGCGATCGATAATCTTCTGGGTCCCGTAAGCCATGCAGCCCGTACCGGCGCAGATGGCGATGCACGGCTGCTGGGGGTCGATTCGGCCTTTGAGTTCGGCCTGTAGACGGGTCAACTCCGCGGGAGACTCAATCTTCTTCTTCATCGCTGACTACCTTTTTCCCCAGCTGTTTGAGGATCTTATTGGCCTTGGCCAGGGTCATTTGTCCGTGATATTCCTCGTCCACGACCAGGACCGGTCCCAGGGCGCAGGCGCCCAGGCAGTTGACCGTCTCGAAGGTGAATTCCAGGTCCGCAGTGGTCTGGCCGGCCTTGATATCAAGGACCCGCTCGATGCCGTCGCCGATCATGGCGGCCCCGCGCACATGGCAGGCGGTCCCCATGCATAGGCTTATCTGATGACGGCCGCGGGGGGTGAGACTGAAGGCCTTGTAAAAGGTGGCGACCTCGAAAATACGGCTGATGGGAATGTCAAGTTGCGTGCCGACCTCCTGGAGCGCTTCGCACGGCAGGTAATTGAACGTCTTTTGCACGTCCTGGAGGATCGGGACCAGAAAGCCCGGGTTGGATTGATACTTGCTGACGATCTGGGCGATTTTGGCTTCCATACGTTGCACCCTCGGGAAAATAGCCCCGGCCGTTTCTTACGGCGGGCTAGTAGGTAAACTTTGTCTTGGCCACCAGCTTCTTGTATTCCTTGGTGACCCGCTGCTGGATCTGGGCGGTCAGGTCCGGGGTCAAATGCCTGAAGCGCCCCTGCGGCTTGAGGTACTCTTCCACCGGGCGCAGTTCGGGGACATCGACTGTGATGCGGTAGCGGCCGTCGACCACCTCGTAGATGGGAAAGACGCCGGTTTCCACCGCCAGGCGGCCGATCCAGATGGCCTTGTTGGGCGGCACGCGCCACCCGGTGGGGCAGACCGAAAGAATATGAACGTAGGCCGGGCCCGGGGTGCTGGCCGCTTTCTGGATCTTTTCCATCAGGTCGAAGGGGTAGCTGGCGCAGGCCGTGGCCACATAAGGGACGTTATGCGCCACGGCGATCTCGGCCATGTTCTTTTTCCACGTCACCTGGCCGGCGATCTTCTTGCCGGCCGGGGATGTGGTGGTGCTGGCGCCGAAGGGGGTGGACGAAGAGCGCTGGATTCCGGTGTTCATGTAGGCTTCGTTGTCGTAGCAGACGTAGACGAAGTCATGGCCCCGCTCGAAGGCGCCCGAAAGGGCCTGGAACCCGATGTCGGTGGTGGCGCCGTCGCCGCCCATGCCGAGAAAGACCGTGCCCCGATCCTTGATGCGTCCCTTGCGTGCCAGGGCTTTGAAAGCCGATTCGACCCCCGACAAAACGGCCGCGGCGTTTTCAAAGGCCACGTGGATCCAGGGGACCTGCCAATTGGTGAAGGGAAGGGGAGACGAGATGATCTCCATGCAACCAGTGGCGCTGGCCACTACCGCGTTGCGGCCCAGGGCCTTGGCCACCAGGCGTACGGCCAGGGCCTCGGCACACCCCTGGCAGGCGCGATGGCCGGGACTGAAATATTCGTTTTTCTCCAGCAGGCGCGCGGCATATACATTCAAAGCTTCCATGTGTCGATCTCCGTTTTTTCAGCCGGATGCGAACCAAAAAGAGGGCGGATCCGGTTATTCGCGGACGCCGTACATGACATAATCTTCCTGGCGGACCCGGTCCTGGACCATCTGGCAGGTACGCTGGTACATGGCGATGTAGTCGTCGGGGGTCACGTCCCGTCCGGCCAGGCCGCAAATGAAATTGGTCACCACCGGCATGTTCTCCTCGCCGTAAAAGGCGGCGCGGATCTCACTGGCCACCGGTCCACCCGTTCCACCGTAGGAGATGGCGCGGTCGATGACGATGATCCGCTTGGCGCTGCCCACCGCCTGGCGCAGTTCCTCGAAAGGAAAGGGGCGCCACAAACGCAGCTTGATCAGGCCCACCGCCTCGCCCTGGTCGCGTAAAGACTCGATGGCCATGGCCACGGTCTGGCCGATGCTGCCCATAGTCAGAAAGAGGGTTTCAGCCCCCTCGGCCTGGTAGGTCTCCACCGGCTGGTAATGGCGACCGGTGACCTCCCCGAGTTCTTCCCAAGCCTTGATGATTTCCGGCTTGGCCTCGATCAGGGCCATGTCCTGCGCCTTTTTGGCCTCGGTGTAAATGCCCGGCATGCCGAAGGCGCCCACCGTGGTGGGCCGGTCCGGATCCAGGGCGTTCACCGGCTGGAAAGGCGGCAGATAGCGGCTCACCTGCTCGGGCTCCCAGAACTCGATGGGCTCGATGACGTGGGTCAGGATGAAGCCGTCCATGTTGAGGATCACGGGCATCGAGACCTTGGGGTTTTCGGCCACCTTGAAGGCGAACATCACATGGTCATAGACTTCCTGGCCATTTTCGGCAAAGACCTGGATCCAGCCGCAGTCGCGGATCGACATGACATCCGTATGATCGTTCCAGATGCTCAAGGGGCCGGAAAGGCTGCGGTTGGCCAGGATCATGACGATGGGCAGACGCAGGGTGGCGGCGATGAAAACGATTTCGTTCATCAGGGCCAAACCCTGGGAGCTGGTGCAGGTGAAGGTGCGCGCCCCGGCTGCCGATGATCCGCAGCAGACGCTCATGGCCGAGTGCTCGGACTCGACCGGGATGAACTCGGCGTCCAGCTCACCGTTGTTGACCAACTCGGAAAGGTGCTCCACGATGTGGGTCTGAGGGGTGATGGGGTAGGCTGCGATCACATCCACGTTGGCGCTGCTGACCGCCTCGGCCGCCGCTATGGACACCTCGATTCCGGTTCTTTTTCCCATTATTCTTCCTCCGGCACCATCGAGATGCACCCGGTGATGCACTCCTGCGCACAGATGCCGCATCCCTTGCAGTAGTATAAATCCGCCTCAAAGTAGCTCTCCGGCGTCTTGCGGATGGCCATGTCCGGGCAGAAAATGTAGCAGACGCCGCAACGGACGCAGTGATCACGGTTGACCACCGGCCGCATGGAGCGCCAGTCCCCGGTGCGGTATTGACTGGCATTGCCCGGTTCGCTGACGACGCATCCGACCTCCAGGTCTTTCCAACTCAGCGCTTCCTCTGATTTCACGGAAGGTCTCCTTTTTCAAAACGATGATGGCCGCGGCCCGGCCCGGATCAGGGATGATCGATTTCAGCCTCGGCATAAGCGCGCTGAAACGCCTTGATGTTCTTGGCCGCGATGCGCCCGAAGCGGTTTTCCAGCGGTCCGATCAGGGATTGGACCGGCACGACTTGCCTGGCTTTGAGCAGCGCTCCGAGCATGGTGGTGTTGGTAATGGGCAGTCCCAATTCATCCTGGGCGATTTGCGTGGCATTGACCGTCACCAGGCTGTGGGTGATACCTAATTCCTTGCGCAGCTCCAGCGCGCTGTACTTGGTGTTGGTCACCAGTATCCCGTCCGGCTTGAGGCCGGCACCGACCTTGACCAGCCGCAGGATCGACGGATCGAGGACCAGGACCAGGTCGGGGGTGTAGATGTTGGTGCGCAGCCGGATCGGTTCGTCGCTGATGCGACAGAAAGCCACCACCGGTGCACCGCGCCGCTCCGGCCCAAAACTCGGAAATGCTTGGGCATATTTACCACCCTGGATGGCCGCCTGGGCCAGCAACTCGGCCGATGTGACAGCACCCTGCCCGCCTCTGCCGTGCAAGCGAATCTCGATCATAAGTTGTGTCTCCCAGTATTGTTTTGCTGTCGATCAAAGATCTGCCTTTATCGGAATCGGGGGAAAAATTCAATCAAAAAATAATCACAATTTTTTTAAGTGTAAATAATATTCGCGAAAACGGTAGGTTGTAAAGTGGGTGAAAAACCGCCGGGTTAAGATTTAAAGAACGCGCCCGGAAGGCGCTCCCATCTTTTCGTCTGCGGATATTTTCTGCAGGCCACAAATCCAGAGGCGAATGCCGTGCTCGGACCCGGCGGGTCACCGGGCATTGTCCGGATCGGTCTTCTTTGCCAGAAGGGCCGCCAGGCCGGCAAACGGATTGTGGGTCAGGCGGTTCGCCTCATCCTGGGTATCCGTTTGCCCGCCGGCCAGATGGTCGAGGTAGCGGCGATGTTCATTTTCGTGACAATAGATGCAAAGATTTTCCCAGTTGCTGCCATCGGCGGGATTGTTGTCGTGGTTATGGTCCTTGTGGTGAACGGTCAACTCTTGCAGGTTGGTGCGGTCGAACTCCCGGCCGCAGCGGGCGCAGACCCAGGGATGAATCTTGAGCGACTGCTCCCGGTAGCCGCCTTCGCGCTCGCTGCGCGAGCGGCGCGCCTCGGCGATTACCCGGTCCAGCTTGGCCATATCGCCGCCTTTCTTGCGGCGGCCGGTCCACTGTTCACTGCTCATGGAATGTGTTCCTTTCCGGCTACTTCCTTCCCATTGTGCCCAGCACCGTGCCGACGGCCTGGGGCAGATCCCCGGGCAGCAGGACGATTTTGGCGTTATTCGAAACCGCCATGGCGCGGACCGCCTCGACGTATTTCTCTCCCAATAGGTACATCACCGGCAGGTCGTTCGCGCCGATGGCCTCGGTGATCTTGCTGATGGCACGCTGGGTGCCTTCGGCCAGCAGCACTTTGGCCTGGGCGTCGCGCTTGGCCGCTTCCATGCGGCCTTCGGCCTCGAGGATGGCGGCGGCCTTTTCCCCGTCGGCCCGGGTCACGGTGGCCCGCCGCGCCCGTTCGGCCGCAGCCTGCTCCTCCATGGCCTTTTGCATGGTCTGGGAGGGATTGATATCCTGAATTTCGACGGTTTTCAACGTGATGCCCCAGTCGGCGATGTCATCGGAAATGGCCGCTTTGAGTTTGGCCTTGATCTGGTCACGGGATGAAAGCGCATCGTCGAGATCCATCTCACCGACGATGGAGCGCAGGGAAGTCTGGACGAGATTCTGGATGGCGATATTGTAGTCTTCCACCCCGTAGACCGCCTTTTCCGGCGAGACGATGTTGATATAGGCCACCGCGTTGACGACCATGACGGCATTGTCCCGGGTGATGACCTCCTGGCTGGGGATGTCCAGAACGATATCCTTGGTGGTTACCTTGTAGGCCACGGTGTCAACATAGGGAATGATCAGGTTCAGCCCCGGGCCCAGGGTTTTGCTGTATTTGCCTAAACGCTGGACCACATGTTTGCTGCCCTGGGGCACGATGCGCACCCCGAGGAAGATGGTCACAACCACCAGAATGAAGAACACGGTTACAACGATCAGACCGTTCATGGACTACCTGCCTTTTGGTTGAATCCAGCATTAATTTACCGCCGCATGTTGCACCCGGCAAGTCCTTCAGCGTTTTTCCACAATTAGGGTGTTCCCCGAAATGTCGCGCACGAAAACCCGATCGCCGGTTGCCACGGATTCTTCGCAGATAAAGGGCCACTCATCGGCCCCCAGCAGCGGGGTGGCGAAGCGTACCGTGCCGCGGCGGTTTTCTTCCGGGGTCCGGATCACCTGGCCGCTTTCGCCCAGCACCGCTTCGCGGCTGATTCCGGCCTTGGTGCGGTCTTTCATGCGCGGGCGGATCAGGCGGAACCAGAGAAAGGTAAACACCGCCGAGGCGCAGGCCCAGATAAAAATCTGGGTGCTCAGGGGCATGCCCGGGGCCAGAAAGAGGCCTGCGGCCACGACCAGGGCGCCCAGTCCGAACCAGAAAATGGTGAAACTGGGCAAGAAAAGTTCGGCGATGATCAGCAGCATGCCGAGCACCAGCCAGTGCCAGTCGTGGAGATGAAATGCCATGAGGATCCTTGTCGTTAAATCTTCAGTTCTGGCAGATCGGCATACAGGTCCAGGGCTCTCGGATTGGCCAAGGCGTCCTTGTTGGTTACCGGTCTGCCGTGGATGACGTTGCGTACCGCCAATTCTACCTTTTTCATGTTGATGGTGTAAGGCACATCGTCCACCGGGATTATTTTGGCCGGCACGTGGCGCGGCGTAGTCTGGGTGCGGATCGCCTTGCGGATCCTGGCCTCCAGGGCTTCGTTCAACGTATGCCCTTCGGCCAGCTTGACGAAGAGCACGATGCGCACGTCGTTTTGCCAATCTTGACCCACCACCAGGCTGTCGTCGATTTCGGGCAGGGTTTCGACCACCGAATAGATGTCCGCCGTGCCGATGCGCACCCCGCCCGGATTGAGGGTGGCATCCGAGCGGCCGTAAATGATGACCCCGTCTTGGGGCGTGATCTGGATAAAATCGCCGTGGCACCAGATGCCCGGATACTTGTCGAAGTACGCCTTGCGGTATTTTTCACCCTGCGGGTCATCCCAGAAATAGATCGGCATCGAGGGAGAAGCCGCCTCGCAAACCAGCTCTCCTGTCTGGCCCACCACGGCGCGGCCGTTGTCGTCGTAGGCGGCCACCTTCATGCCGAGCTGCCGGCATTGGAGCTGCCCGGGGTATACGGGGCCGATGGGATTGCCGCCGGCAAAACAGCCGTTGATGTCCGTGCCTCCCGAGATGGAGGCGAGCTGCAGGTCGGACTTGATTTCCCTGTATGCGTAAGCGAAACCGTCGGCCGGCAGCGGAGAACCGGTGGAAAGCACGGCCCTCAAGGCCGAGAGGTCGAAGTGGGCGCCGGGGCGGACCCCGCTCTGTTCAAGGGCGGTGATGTAACGGGCGCTGGTGCCGAAAACCGTCACCCGTTCGGATTCGGCCAGCTGCCAGAGCACGTTGCCGTCCGGATGGAAGGGCGAGCCGTCGTAGAGTACGGCCGTGGCGCCCACCGCCAGGCTGCAAACGAGCCAGTTCCACATCATCCAACCGCAGGTGGTATAGTAAAAGATCCGGTCCGTTCGCTTCAGATCCACATGTAAAACGTGCTCTTTCATCTGATTGATCAGAATCCCGCCGGCACTTTGAACCATGCACTTGGGTTTGCCGGTGGTCCCCGATGAATACATGATGTAAAGCGGGTGGCCGAAAGGCACCTGGGCAAACTCGGGCACCTGAGGGCCGGCCCCGGCCATGAAATCATCCCACAGAACCGCGCCCGGGACCCGGTGGATATCCGGCTTGGCTTCGATGTAGGGAACCACCACGACCTTTCGGGTGGCGGGCAGTTGGCCGATGATGTCCGCTATGCGGTCCAGGCTGTCGAAAGACTTGCCGTTATAATAGTAGCCGTCGGCGGTAAACAAAACCGTTGGCATGATCTGCCCGAAGCGATCCAGCACGCCCTTGATGCCGAAATCCGGCGAGCAGGATGACCAGACAGCCCCCAAACGGGCCGTGGCCAGCATGGCCACGACGGTTTCGATCATGTTGGGCATGAATCCGGCGACCCGGTCCCCCCTGACCACCCCGGCCCCTTGCAGGGCTGCGGCCAGGCGTCCGACCTGCCGGTGCAATTGGGCATAGCTGAGCCTCACTGCCGGTTTGGCTTCACTCTTGAACACCAGCGCCGTGCCATCATCTTCGTAGCGCATCAGGTTTTGGGCGAAGTTCAGTTCGGCACCGGCAAACCATCGGACGCCAGGCATGCGGTACGGATCGTCCACCACCTGGTCGTAGCCGCGGGAGTGAAGAATCGGCAAAAAATCCCACAGTGCGGCCCAAAAATCTGCAATTTCGCTGACCGACCAGCCGTAAAGATCCCGGTAGTCCTTAAAATCCTTGCCATAACGGCCGTTGACATAGCCGATGAAGCGCGTCAGGTTGGCCTGCTCGATCTGTTGAAGCGAAGGCTGCCACAGGGGTTGCGTCATCTTCATCTCCTTTGGGGAACGGGTTGCGACCGGCCGGCCGGTTGTCCGGGCTAAATTCTCCTTCGATCTTCCGGTTTACTTACCGGTTCAATGAGTCCGTAAAAATGCGTGGTTCCTACTGCAAGGCGAGATTGAGATACCGGCTCTTTTGCCACACCTGACGATTCTGTGCAAGGGGCTGCCGGGCAGCGGCAAGCGAAGATTCACAGGGCCTCGGCGTCTGACGGTGGGTCTTGTTCCGGCTCGGCATCGGGTGATGCGGGTTGGTGGGCTTTTTCGCCGCTGCCGACGGCGGGTAGAAAATCGGCGAAAACCACGCCGTAGATCTCCCAAACGGTGACGAAAAGGGCCGCGATGATCGGTCCGATGATCACCCCCAGAACCCCGAACATGGCGATTCCGCCCAAGGTCGAAAAGAGGATCATCAGCTCGTGCATCTGGGTGTCCTTGCCGACCAGGCGGGGTCTGAGGAAGTTGTCCACGCTGCCCACCACCAGCCCGCAAAAGGCCGCCAATCCGGCGGCTTTGATCCAGTTGCCGCTGGCGGCCAGGATCAGGGCCGCCGGTGCCCAGACCAGCCCGGTACCGATGCCGGGAATAATCGACAGGACCGCCATGACCGTGCCCCAGAACACGGCGCTGGGGATGCCCACAGCCCAGAAGGCGGTCCCGGCCAAAGTGCCCTGGAGCAGGCCGATGACCGCGGTTCCCTTCAGGGTGGCCCGGGTGACCGAGGTGAACTTGTCGAGCATGCGCCGCTCATCCCGGTCTTCGAGGGGCAGATAATAGAGAATCTTGGCCAGGAGCCGGTCGCCGTCAATTAGAAAGAAGAACATGGTGTAAAGCAGCACGAAGAGCATGAACAAAAAGTTGGCCGTACCCAAGGTGGCCGAGCGCAGACCGCCGATCAGAAACTGGCTCAGGGATCCGACCAATTCGCCGGCCTTGCGCAAAAGGGTTTCATGGTAGGGCAGAATCAGCTCTGATGCCTGGTCGTAAAAGGGCAGGTGGCGCAACATCTCGGAAAAAGCACCGGGCTGGTGGATCTGCTGTTGCACCCAGGGGGTGGCCGACTGGCCGACCTTAATGGCCTGGGCCGTGACGATGCCCAGCAGGGCTGTCAACGGCAGCAACACCACCAGCACCATTAGAAGCAGCGTCAGCGCCGAGGCAAGACTCGATCGTTGGCCGCACCAGCGTTGGATGCGGCGGTAGACGGGCCGCGCCAGAGCCGAGAAGATGCCCGCGAGCAGCAAGGCCATGAGAAAGTGGCGTACCATGGCCAGGAAGATGGCCGAGATCAGCGCCACCAGCAGTACAACAACCGCCTGGTTGACCGTTCGTGGATTCATTGTGGCCAATGATATCCCATTCAGAGAAACGGCTCAAATGAAAAGCGCCGCTTCTTCGCGTGCGACCCTTGCCGGAAAGCCCTGCCACCGCCTGGCAATCGATGGGTGATTTTCTCAAAATCCGCTTTGTTAACAAATGGATGTGTCTATCGATACGGCCTGAGGCGACACCGGTCAGGCGGTGGCAAAAGAAATGCTTGACATGCGGGTTTTGTGTTGGTATCGAATTCCGAAAAACGAAATAAATAAAAGAAATATTCCGATATACGGAATTTTATAGCAGGGGAGGAAGAGGACGATGGCCGCCAAAGATCAGAGCCGATCCATAAAGCGAGTGGTCCAGGCTGTGCCGTTCTCCACCTCGGGCTCATGATCGGCACCACGATCGTCTCGCACACCCCGCCGATAAGAGGGCCAGGCAACGAAAAAGGGGCGTGAACGAGCGGGAAAGGAGGCAGAAAGTCAGCAAGGGCAAAAACAATTGGCCGAGGAGTGTAGCCGGTTCTTGTTTGATGCGGGTTTCCCGCCTGAAAGGTTGATGCGCCGGTCCTTGCCGCCGGCTCAGTGGAGAAAAAACAGCAGGGACAAAAGAGAGGAGGAGGTCATGAAAGGAAAGCAAGGGATCGTCAATCTATCGCTGTGGACCGTCTTCATGCTGGCAATCGTCCTGGCCGGGCCCTCGATGGCAGCCCAAAAATTGCTCATCGGATCGACATCGGCATCCTCGAGCCATTAC
The DNA here is from genome assembly GCA_963668645.2 of Desulfobacterales bacterium. Lineage (GTDB taxonomy): Bacteria > Desulfobacterota > Desulfobacteria > Desulfobacterales > UBA2174 > UBA2174. The sequence continues at coordinate 324,982 of CAXXWC010000001.1, read as the reverse complement.
GGCTATTTTGTCGCCGTTTCACAGGTGATCAACCAGAAAGTGGCCGACGTAGATTCCTCGGTAGTCGAGACCGGGGCCGCGGTGGATAACCTGCGCCGCATCGCCCGCAATCAGATCGATCTCGGGTTGGCCACCACCAACGTGTTGTCCCAGGCCTACTTTGGAAAGGAGGGCTTCAAGGGACGCGCGGTCAAATCGAAGCTGTTGTGGGTCTACGTCATCGCTCCCCAGAATGCCATTGTACGCAAGGATGCGGGACTGAGCAGCCTTACCGAACTCGAGGGCCAGCGTTTCAATCCGGGGCTGAAAGGATCCGCCTCGGAAAAGACCACCGAGGCCGTATTCAAGGTGCTCGGCATCCAACCGGATTACGTGCGCGGTTCGACCACCGACATCGTCACCGCCGTCAAGGACAATCACATCAGGGGATATGTCAAGTCCGGCGCCGGGATGAAGATCGATGCCTCATCCCGCGATATCTCCACCTTTACGCCCGTCACCATTCTCTCGCTGGACAAGGATCAGGCCGGTCGCATCAGGGAGGCCTTGCCCGAGCTGTCCATTGTCGATGTGCCAGCCGGTGCCGGCCCGGACATCGGCGCCTACACGACATGGGGATTTGCCGTCGGCTGCAGCGCCTCGCTGAACCTGGATGAAGATGTCGCCTACCGGATTGTCAAGGCGGTCTGCGAAGACAAGACCTTGCAGGCCTCGGCCATGGCCAGTGTCAAGGGGGCGGACTTTGTCGAGATGACCATGAAATACGCCACATCGCCGCTTCATCCGGGAGCGATCCGCTACTTCAAGGAGATCGGTGCCCGGATTCCGGATCGTCTGATCGAACCGTAACGCCGGATGGAACCCGAGTTCGACGATAAGACAACAACCGGTGGGCGCCCGGCGCCCACCGGCAAGAAGTGTAATCTTTCAACCGTCATGGAATCGGGGGAGGCATGAACGCTGTGAGTGCGGAAAAAGAAGGACTGCGTCATAAGGGCATCGCCTTGTTGTCCGTTCTGTTGAGCCTGTTCGTGCTGTACACCTGCGGCACCGGTCCTTTCGAGGGCATTATTCAGCGCGCCATTTTTCTGGCGATTCTGATCTGCCTGGGCGTTCTTTACTACCCGCTCTGGGGGGACACACGATGGCGTAAGGCGGGAATTTTCATCGATCTGTGCATGGTGCTGGTGTCGTTGGCCGCCTGTACCTATGTCATCGTCAATTACGAGACGATCATGACGACGCTGCCCATGGCCCAATCCTACGACATTTTCATGACCGCGGCCCTGTCGCTGGTGGTGCTGGAGATCGCCAGGCGGGCCATCGGTTACATTTTTCCGACCATTGTGGTGATCATCCTGGTCTATGCCCTGTTCGGCGAATACGTGCCCGGACGTCTCGGCCACCGCGGTTTTGACGTCTATTTTGTCACCGAGACCCTGTTTCTCGGGGATCTGGGGGTGTGGGGGATGCTGATGGGGGTGGCGGCCACCATCATCGCCGCCTTTACCCTCTTTGGCGGGATCCTGCTCAACACCGGCGGCGGCCAGACCTTCATCGACCTGGCCATGCGCCTGGGCGGCCGGGCCCCGGGCGGCGGCGCCAAGATCGCCACCATCGCCTCGGGGCTCTTCGGCATGGTCAGCGGCAGCGCGGTGGCCAACGTCGCCACCACGGGCAATTTCACCATTCCGTTGATGAAGCGCCTGAACTACCCGCCGGCCATGGCCGCCGGCACCGAGGCGGTGGCCTCCACCGGCGGCCAGCTCGCCCCGCCGATCATGGGGGCCGCGGCCTTCATCATGGCCGAGATCATCGGCGTGGAGTACTTCTCGATCATTGTGGCCGCCGCGCTGCCGGCGATCTTATTCTACGCCGGCGTGTTTATGACCATCGATGTCATGGCCAAGGAACACAACCTCGGATGCCTGCCCGACGCCGAAGTGCCGGCCTGGAAGGAGATCCTTTACTGGCGCCGCCTGACTCCGGTGGTGGCCGCCCTGGGGGCCCTGTTCGTGGGCATATTCCGGGGCAACGCCATCCAGACGGCAGCTTTCTTCGGCATGGCCGCGGCCCTGATCGTCTTTCCGATCACCCGCATCCGATCCGCGGCCGATCTGGGCCCGGCAGCCAAGCAGTTGATCCGGGCCTTCAAGGATGCCTCCAAGGGGTTGCTGATCATCGGCATCCTGCTGGCCGGGGCCCAGATCATGGTGGCCATGATCAACATGACCGGTCTCGGCATCACCCTTTCTTCGCTGATCGTCACCATGGGCGGGGACAGCATTTTCATCGTGGCGATCATCGTCGCCGTGGTTTGCATGATCATGGGGATGGGGATCCCGACCACGGCCGCCTACGTGCTGGTGGCGGCGGTCCTGGCACCGGCGATGATCAAGATGGGGGTGGCGCCTATCGTGGCCCACCTGTTCGTTTTTTACTACGCCACCTTATCGGTGATCACGCCGCCGGTGTGCATCGCCGTGTTTGTCGGTTCGGGAATCGCGGAGACCGAATGGACCCAGACCGCCAAGTATGCCCTTTCCCTGGGGGCCGTCACCTACGTCATCCCGTTTCTGTTTATCATCTACCCCGGCATGCTGGCCCAGGCGGGCGTGGCGGGCTTTTTACGGGCAGCCTTTTCAGGCGGCATTTTCGTTCTCTCGTTCGCCAATCTCTTCGGCGGGCTGAAAGTTACCGCGAAACCTGTACTGGACAAACTGCTGTGGCTCATCGTGGCTGTGATGGCCATCCTGCCTGGGATGTGGACTTCGCTGGTCGCCCTGGCGATCACCATCGGGCTCTATGCCCTTCGCAGGCGGACAAAGACACGGCTTGTGACAACCACGGCATGAATCAACCGCCGACGGAGGATTTTTATGGCTACTACGGATAAAGGCGGGGCCTTGAAGGGCATTCGCGTGCTCGATCTGACCCGGGTCCTGGCCGGACCATTTTGCACCATGCTGCTCGGTGATATGGGAGCGGAAATCATCAAGATCGAAATGCAGGGGCAGGGGGACGATTCACGGCGCTATCCGCCGTTTATCGGTGACCAGAGCGCCTATTTCATGAATCTGAACCGCAACAAGAAGAGCATCGTGCTCGACCTGAAAAAGCCCCAGGCCAGGCAGATTTTTCTCGACCTGGTGGAAAAGTCGGACGTGGTGCTGGAAAACTACCGCCCGGGCACCATGGAGAAACTCGGGGTGGGATACGAGACGATCAAGTCGCGCAACCCGCAGATCATCTATGCCAGCATTTCGGGGTTCGGCCATTCGGGGCCGAAGAAGCATCTTCCCGGCTACGACATCGTCGGCCAGGCCATGGGCGGGATCATGAGCGTCACCGGTTGGCCGGAAAGCCCGCCGACGCGCACCGGCACGGCCATCGCCGATGTGCTCGCCGGGCTCAACGCCTGCGTCGGCATCCTTACGGGGCTGCTCGCCGTCCAGCGCGGCGGGCCCGGGCAGAAGGTCGACATTGCCCTGGTCGACTCGGTGGTTTCGGCCATGGAAACCATCATTCAGATCTACCTGGTGGAGAAGCGGATCCCGCAGCGCACCGGCAACCGCTACGAGTTCATTTACCCCTACGACACCTTTAAGGCCAAAAACGGCTGGGTGATCATCGCCGTGGGCAACAACAAGCTCTGGGAGGAGTTCTGCCACGCCACCGGGCGACCCGAACTGCTGGACGATCCGGCCTACCTGGACAACTACGACCGGGTCAAGGCCCACGAGAAAGTCAGGGCACTGGTCGAAGCGTGGACCGGAGAGCAGGAGGTCGAGCGGATCGTCGAGTTCCTACTGTCCAAAAAGATTCCCTGCGCGCCCCTGTACACGGTCAAGGAGGTCGTCGAGGACGAGCATATCGTGACGGCCAGGCGGATGATCCGGGAGATCGAACATCCTGTTGCCGGGATGATCAAGGTGGTCGGCTCGCCGGTCAACCTGTCGGAAACCCCGGCGGAGGTCGTAACGCCGGCCCCGCTGCTGGGAGAGCACACCGATGCGGTGCTCAAAGAGGTGTTGAACCTGAAAGCGGATGAGGTCGCCGCCCTGCGGCAGGCCGAAGCGGTGGCCTGACCGGCGGCGGTCAAAAGATTTCATCGCGGTGGATACAGAGGAGACTTTTCATGCGAGAGCGTATTGTCATTGCCAATGCGAGCGGTTTCTGGGGCGATGAGGTCGCGGCCATCCAACGCCAGCTGGACGGTGGGCCGATCGACTATCTGACCGGTGATTTCCTGGCCGAGATCACCATGATTATTCTGGCACGCCAGCGCGCCAAGGATACACAGGCCGGGTACGCGCGGGATTTCGTCCAGGCTCTGACCAAGGTGCTCAACAAGGTGGCGGAAAAGAACATCACCGTCATCAGCAACGCCGGCGGTATCAACCCGCGCGCCTGCGCAGCAGCCCTCGAGGAACAGATCGTCGCCCAGGGCCTGCACCTGCCGGTGGCCGTGGTCGACGGCGACGATCTTACGGGCCGTTTGCCGGAAATGATTGAACAAGGATGTGACTTTACCCACCTGGATACCGGCGCCCCATTGGCATCACTGGACGCCAAGGTCATCTCCGCCAATGCTTACATCGGGGCCCGGCCCATCGTGGCGGCGCTGGAGCAGGGGGCGCGTATCGTCATCACCGGGCGCACTTACGACGCGGCCAGCGTGGTGGCGCCCATCGTTCATGAATTCGGCTGGGCCTGGGACGATTTCGACCGGCTGGCGGCCGCTTTGGTCGCCGGGCATCTTATCGAGTGCGGCGCCCAGTCCACCGGCGGCAATTATACCCTCTGGAAGGAAGTGCCGTCGTTTTCCAACATGGGCTACCCCCTGGTAGAGGTGCATGCAAACGGTTCGTTTTACCTGACCAAGCACCCGGGCTCGGGCGGCCTGGTCAGCGTGCGTACCGCCAAGGAACAGATCCTTTACGAAATCGGAGATCCACGGGCATATCTTTGCCCGGATGTCGCTGCGGATTTTACCTCCCTCAGCCTGGCTCAGGCCGGGCCGGACCGGGTCCTGGTCAAGGATGTGCGCGGCCGCCAGCCCCCACCCCGGCTCAAGGTCTCCGTGACTTACGAAGCCGGCTATAAAGCCGTGGCCATGCTGGTGGTCAGCGGGCCGGATGTCATCGCCAAGGCCGAATGCTTCGCAAAGATGTTCTGGGAACGGGTGGGCGGCGGATTCAGCGAGCGGCGCACCGATTTTGTCGGCTACACGGCCTGCTGGGGCGAGTCGGCCGCCCCCGGAGTCGAGCCGAGCGAGATTATCCTGCGTTTTGCGGCCCGGGCCGCCGACAAGGCGCCCCTGGTCAGGATGAGCCGGGAAATCGCCGGGCTGATCCTTTCCGGCCCGCCGGGCGTGACCGTTTTCGGCGGCCGGCCCCAGGTCCAGCCGGCCTACGGTTTCTGGCCGGCCCTGATCCCCCGGCAGGCGGTCACGGCAAGGCTGCGGGTAAACGGTGAAGAGTCGTTCTTCAATTGCGACGCCGGCCCGGCCGGGGAGCCTCTGCTGCCGCCGGAGCCGGTGGAAACGGGAAAGCGGCCGGACGGCGAAACGGTTCAGGTGCCCCTCGGACGCGTGGCCCACGCCCGCTCCGGGGACAAGGGCGATTGCTGCAACATCGGTGTGGCCGCGCTGGAGGAGCGGTTCTATCCTGAACTGTTGCGTGAATTGACCTGTGAAAAGGTGGCGGCCTTTTTCAACACCAATGTTCGCGGATCGGTGCGGCGCTACCGGCTGGACAATCTGCGGGCGGTCAACTTCGTTCTCGAGAACGCCCTGGACGGCGGCGGGACAGTGTCGCTTCTTTTGGACAATCAGGGCAAGACCCTTTCCCAGGCCCTGCTGACGATGCCGGTGGCCATAAACCGGAACTTGCTCGCGCAGTCTGTTCCGCCGGCCGTTGCGGCCTGATTTCAGCCCCGGCGGCCCGGGCGTGCAAACTCAGACCCCGAGCCGCCGGCACCGTTTTGCAAAAATCGCAAGTCCAATGCTTTCATTCTTTGGGCCAATCAACTGATCTCGGATTGACCGGGAATTGCCGGACGGCTGCAAACCTCCTTGACGTGCAACCAGCGCCGATGATAGAAAAATCCGCCTTCGCGGATTCAGTATCTAATCGGTTTTCATGCTAAAATTGCGGTGCAAAGGAGAAAGCCGTGCCCGGCAGAGACCACAACCAATCCATCGAGAAGTGTTTTAACATCCTCGATTGTCTCCACAGCGGCGATCATCTGCTGACTCTGGAAGAAATCTCGCGGACCACCGGTTATAAGAAAACCACCTGCTTTCGCCTGCTCAAGACGATGCAGACCCTCGGGGTTCTCGAGCTGTTTCCCGGTACCAAGAAATATCAATACGGACCGAGGTTGACGGCCCTGATGGTTTCCGCACTCAAGGGTATCAGCCTGAGAAGGTCAGCCCTGCCCATCCTGAGGCGGTTGCGGGACCAGACCCGGGAAACGGTCAACCTCGCACTGCTCAGCGGTTCGGAAATCGTCTACATCGAGCGGGTGGTATCCGACTATCTGGTCAACGCCAACGTCGAGGTGGGCGAACGGCTGCCGGTCTACTGCGCCAGTATGGGCAAGGTGATCCTGGCTTTTATGCCGGAAGAAGAGTTGGAAAAGATCATCGCCGGCATCGAGTTCAAGCCGAGAACCGGCAACACCATCGTCTCCCGTGCAGCGTTGCTCAAAGAGCTTGAGCAGATCCGGGCAAAGGGCTTTGCCGTAAACAACGAAGAGCTGGAAATAGGGTTGAGAGCCGTGGCGGCGCCTATTTTCAATTACAGAGGCATCCCCTTTGCCGCCACCAACATCGCATGGACGACGAGCCGGCGCCCGGAGCGTGAGGCCTTTGAGCAGATTGCTCCCCAAATTGTCGCCGCGGCAAAGGAAATTTCCCGCTTGATGGGTTATTCACCCGGTGGATGAGAAAGGTTCAGAGGCCGGGTTGGCGCGATCTTGGGTTCCGATGCCCCCCAAGTATTAACCTCACCGAGGATTTTACGCCGGCGACGGGCGATTGCCATGACGCACGGAATCCGGTAGCCTGCCGCAATGGTGGAAAACTCCCAAATAGATGACCGGCTGCGCGGCACCTGCCGCCGCTGCGGCACCTGCTGCCGCAACGGCGGACCGGCCCTGCACCGCCAGGACCGGCCCCTGGTGGACGACGGTCGGATCCCCGCCCACCGGCTTTATACCATCCGGCCCGGTGAACCGGTGCGCGACAACGTCAAGCAAGACCGGCTGACCGTATGCAGCCAGGATATCATCAAGATTCGAAGCCGTCCGGGGACACGCGGCTGCATCTATTTCGACCCGCCGGGCAATGCCTGCACCATCTATATGCACCGGCCGGTGGAATGCCGGGTCCTTGACTGCCGGCAAACCGCCGCCATCGAAGCCCTCTATGATCGTGAACGCCTCTGCCGGCGTGACCTTATCGGTGAGGTGGAGGGACTCTGGGATCTGGTAAGCGACCATGAGCGGCGTTGCAGTGTCTGGCAGGTGACGGCATTGGCCGAAGATTGGCGCTGCAACGGGCAGGGAAGCCGGGCCCTGGAACGGGAGCTGATGGGAAAGGTGCGTTACGATCTCGAACTGCGCCGCCTGCTGGTGGAAAAGCGCCGCATGGTCGAGGGGCTGCTCGATTTCGTCTTCGGCCGCCCTCTGACTCTGGTGCTGAGGTCTCTGGGGGTGGAAATCGGGCGCTTCAAGAAAGGGGCCGGCCTTTTCGCCGCCCCCGAATAGCGCCTGCTGCCGGTGCCCTTTGGCCCATCCGATCCCAGGGAGTGGGTATCCGCTTTGAAGAGCAGATTATTGCGTCGCCCCCCTTTGATCATCGCCCTGACCGTGCTCGCTTTGTCCCTGGGGGCCCCGGTGATCTGGGCCCGGGTGCTGCGGATCCTGTCCCAGCGGTTTATGGATCCGGCGGCCGCCTTCGTGGCCAACGAAGTCTTTTTCTGGGACCTGGCCCTGGCGGTACTCCTGGTGGTGCGCTACCTGGAAGGCGAGGGGCTCGGCGCGTTGGGGCTCGGCCGCCTTTCGCTGCGCCAAGCGGTGCTCGGGGTCTGCCTTGCGGCGGGGATGTGCCTGATGATAGCGCTGCTGTGGGACTTTGAAACCCGGATTTTCCACCTGGCCTCAAGGACCATGGTGGATGTGACCACCGTGGCCCAATGGCCGCTGTGGGCCCGGTTCGCCACCAGCCTGCGTGCCGGGTTCGTCGAGGAGATCCTTTTCCGGGCCTATCCGATTACGCGCAGCGACCGGATTTTGGGCCTCCGCTGGCCGGGGGCCCTGGCCGGGCTGCTTCTGTTCAGTCTTTCCCACATCCCCTACGCGGGCGCCGTTCATGCATTGGGTGTTGTGCTGCCGCTGGGGGCGGTGCTGACCCTTCTTTACCTCTGGCAGGGTAACCTGACCCTGAACATCATGGTGCACGGCCTTTGTGATTTTTTGGCCACCAGCGTGCTGCCGCTTCTGATATCCGGAGGCAGGTGAGGCGGGCGTCTGCCGTGCCCTGAGGCGGTCTACTGTTGGCATGGGTCGGGTTGGGGGTTCAACTTATTCGTTCCTGCGTAGACCTCAGGCCGCCGGTGCGGCAGGAAGTAGCGCATGCGGTGCTCCCGGACCCGGCAGAGGGATTCGGCGCAAAGATCGGCGATCAACAGGCTGTCACCGGCGGCGCTCTTGCCGGCCAGAATGGCGCCGTCCGGCCCGATGATCATGGCCAGGCCCGGAAAGCTCAAACCGGCCCCATTTTCCCCGCTTTGGTTGCAGGCCACCACAAATACCCCGTTGTCAAAAGCCCGAGCGGTAAGATGCCGCCGCCAGGAATCTCTTTTTTGCCGTACCGTGCCGTGGGGTGAGGCATGGGGAACGAAGATGAGTTCGGCACCGTCCAGGGCCATGCGGGTGGACAGCTCGGGGAAGTGGGCATCGTAACAGAGCTGGATGCCGAAGCGCACCCCTGCAGCTTCGAAAAGCGGGGCCCGGTCGCCGCCGGTGAGGACCCCCTTTTCCGGTGGCGCGATATGCACTTTGCGATAGGCTTGCCGGCGCCCGTCGGGCCAGAAGACCCAGTGAGCCGCATAGACCAAGGCGCCGGGGGCCTTTTCCGCCAGGCCGGCCAGGATCACCACACCGCTTCGCGACGCGGTTTCGGCCAGCCGATCCAGCACCGGGTCCGACGCTGAAAGGGCCGCGTCTCGTAGTGCTTGGCCAAGACCGTAGCCGGTGACGTTGAGTTCGGAAAAACAGACCATGGCCGCTCCATGACGGGCCGCCCGGATCGTCATCTTTTGAACCGTCTCCAGGTTGTACGCGATCTGCCCCAGCGGAGAGCGGCTGACGGCAACGGCGATGCGGATATCTTTCATGGCAAAATTCCATTCTTGTCTCGATGATCTGCCGGATCATTGCTGCAAAAAATCCGTTCCAGAAAGGCCTTGTTACGAAAAACGCGGTAATTTGCGCCACCCTGGTGTATTTTGCATCATTCTTATAACCATTTGTTATTAAAAATTATTTTTCCAGGATGAGCCGGCGGTGGAATCGTGTGACGCATTTCGCCTCATTTTTCCGGGGGTGGCAGCGGGCCGGCAAGGATTGCGGGTTAAATTGATTCTGGTTAAAAATCAATTGGATAAAATTGTTTTCAGCCCTGTGTAAAACCCTGGCCCGATTTCTGCTTTTATGCCTGGTCAAGACCTGCAATTCAAACATCCCCTTCGAAGTCCCACCCTATCAACGCAATGAAAGGAGGCCGTCATGGCAGCTCAAAAGCAAAACAGTCGTCCGGTGGTCTATCAGACAATCCAGGATCAGTGCGTTTGGAGCCAGGCCGGGGTGATCAAGCCGGTCAAATGCATGAACGCCTTCGATTGCCTCGGGTGCGATTTCGACCAGAAGGTGCAGCGCGATTTTCAGGCCCGAGAAAAGCGCCCCGGCGCCGCGGCCCAGGACCATACCCCGCCGCGGCTGCGCATGCTGGTCAAGGATCTCAAGTGCCGGCACATGCTCAGCGGCCGGGTGGCCTACAAACTTTGCGCCCATGGCTACAACTGTGTCAAGTGTCCCTACGACCAGATGATCGAGGATGCCGGGCTGCTGCCCACCCCATCTGCGCCGGGCTTCGCCCATGTATCGGGTTTCACCGTGGCGCAGGATTACTACTATCAGCGCGGCCATACCTGGGCGCGGGTGGAGTGCGTTTCATCGGTTGGTCCAAGCCGATCTTTGGTCGGCAGATCGATGTTCAGATATCGATTTGATCCAGGTCGAAGTGCGCCCGGATTTTAAAAACCCGGGTGGCCGGCAGATTGAGGATTTTTTCGACCCCCGTCTCCCGGCGGATGGCGGCCAGATGGGCTTCGATCTCTTCCATGGACGGAGCGATAAAGGTGAACCAGACGTTGAGTTGATGATCGCGCAGATAGTTGTGGGTGACCCCGGCGTAGCGATTGACGACAATGCTGAAGGCCTCGATCCGGTCTTGGGGGACCCGGGCCGCGCAGAGGGTCGAAACGAACCCCACTTTTTCGGGGACGAAGTTGCCGCCGATGCGCCGGATGATGTCCTGGTCCTTCAGGCGCCGAACCCGGTCCAGCACATCCGCTTCGGACAGGTTCAGTTCAGCCCCGATGGCGGCAAAAGGACGTTCGGTGAGCGGAAAGTCCGATTGGATGCGATTGAGCAGGGCACGGTCGGTGTCGTCGAGATCCGGCATTGTGGCCATCGGCGAAGTCCGTTCGTTTGGGTTCGGGTTCAATCAGGGGTGCCGATCTTCGATGGCCGGGATACACTTCAAAAGGATCTTGCGTGAGCGCGGGCCGTCGAATTCGCAAAAGAAGATGCCCTGCCAGGTTCCCAGGACCGGACGGCCGTCTTCCACGGCCACGGTTTGGGATGTGCCCACCAATGAGGTTTTGATGTGGGCGGCGGAGTTGCCCTCGCGGTGCCGGTATCCGGCCTCGTAAGGCACCAGCATTTCGAGCATCTTGAGGATGTCGCGGGCCACATCTGGATCGGCGCTTTCGTTGATGGTCACCCCGGCGGTGGTATGGGGCACGTAGATCAGACAGAGCCCGCTGCCCCCGGCGAGCAGGTGGCTCACCGCCCGGCGCACCTCGGCGGTGATGTCGATCAGTTCGCTTCGTCTATGGGTGGTGAGGTTAAGGATCATCGGTGCAGCAAATGAAAAAAGGCCCTGCATCGGTGGCAGGGCCTTGGGTGAAACCGTGGAGCTTTTTTGTAACGGGCGGTCTTGAATCAGACACAACCGGTCGGTTTCGGCAGACCGGCCATCTTGCAGGCTCCCTTGCCCGGTCCGGAGGGAAACAGCTCGTAGATGTGCTTCAGTTTGAAGCCGGTGACCTTGGAGAGCACCCGCACCATGGGGGCGATGCCGTTCTTTTCATAATACTCGCGCAGGGTCTTGATCACCAGACGATGTTCTTCGCCCAGCTCGTCGATGCCTTCCTCAGTCTTGACGTACTGTACCCATTCTTCGGACCAGTTGGTGTAATCGTCGATGAAACCGTCTTCGTCGACGTTGAAAGTCTTCCCAGAGAATTCAACTTGCGGCATGACAACATCCTCCTTCAGTCTAGAGTTAATTTAATGGCTTACCGCCCTATGTTATTCGGATTTTGGTGCCGGGTATAGAAAACTCTTTCTAACCGAATTGTCAATGGAAGTCAATATCAATTTGACTCTGTTCAGCGCTTAATACTCCTTGGGCATCCCGTTTAATTGGGCCAGCGTAAAGACCGGACCATCCTTGCAAACGAAATGCTGGCCCACGTTGCAGTGGCTGCACATACCGATGCCGCACTTCATGCGGTTTTCCAGGCTCATGATGATGCGATCGTGGCCGTAGCCGCGCGCATCCAGGACCGGCTGGGTGAACTTGATCATGATCGGCGGGCCGCAGATGATGGCATAAGTGTTCTCATCGGCCTCAGGCGCCTTTTGATCGGTGATGGTCGGCACGAAGCCCACGTTGTACTTCCAGCTCGGGTCATCGGTGGCGTCCACCGTGATGTGCATGTGAATGTCGTCGCGCGCTTCCCATGCGGCCAGCTCATCGCGGTATAGCAGCATTCCCGGGTTGCGCGCCCCGTAGATGACATGAATATCGCCGAACTTGTCCCGGTTTTCCAGCATGTAGACGATCGACGAGCGCAGGGTGGTGAAAGCAAAACCGCCGCCAATGATCACCACGTTCTTGCCTTCCAGCTGTTGCCAGGGGTACCAGTTGCCCAGCGGGCCGCGGATGCCCATCACGTCGCCGACCTTCATCTTGTGCAGATGGGTGGTCACCAGGCCGACCTTGTTGACGGTGAATTTGACAAACCCTTTCTCGGTGGGCGAGGAGGCGATGCCGATGGGAATCTCCCCCTTGCCGGCGATGGAAAGCTCGGCAAACTGGCCCGGGTGGTAGGCGAATTTCTCTTCGTCTGCAGGGTCGAGAAAGCAGAACTTGAAGGTTTTCAGATTTTTGTCTTCGGTTTCGATCGCAATGTCGTCGATGCGAACCGGATAGGGCAGATAAGGATTTGGCTGCACGGGGTCCCCCTTTGTCAAGCGACCTTGCAAGCGGCGTCTTGGCCGAGGCCGTTCATCAGTTCGCAGACCCGGCGGATGTCGATGTTCACCGGGCAATACTGCACGCATCGGCCGCAACCCACACACTGGATTCCGTCGCCGTATTTGTCGACGTAGTACTTGAGTTTGTGCATGAAGCGCTGGCGCACCCGCTGGACCTTCTGGCCCCTCGGGTTGTGGCCGGAGCCGTGCAGGGTAAACAGCGGGAACATGCAGCTGTCCCAGTTGCGGACGCGAATCCCCTGTTTGCCCCGGGCCTCGTCCTGGATGTCAAAGCACCAGCAGGTCGGGCACAAGAAGGTGCACGTGCCGCAGTTGATGCACGCAAAGGCGATATCCTCCCAGAACCCGGCTCCGTAAAGATCCAATTGGGAGGCCTGGGCCAACCGGTCCGTGGGCACTTTCGAAGCGACGCGGGCTTCGGCGGTTGCCCGGCGACCGGATATGCGCGCCTCGGCATCCAGATCGGCCGCCGTTTCCCATCCGGCGGCGGCCAGCAAGGCGGCGCCCTTGTCGGTAATCACCTTGGCCAGGTAATGGTCTTCTTCCTCGACCAGCAGCACGTCCAGCCCTTCTTCGTGGTAGGGGCCGCAGCCGGCGCTGGTGCAAAAACAGGTGCTGCACGGCCGGTCGCAGGCCAGGCCCACGAAGGTGGTCGCTTCGTAGTTGCGCATCCAGTAGGTGTCCTGGACGTCCGGCGCGTCGAAGTTGCGCCGCACCAGCACAAAGCTGTAGGCATCGCAGGGGCGCACCCCTACGGCCGCCCGGGGAGCCGGGGCCGGGGTTTCTTTGAGGATGTTGGCATCGGCCGCCTTTTCGTCGAGGTTGTATTCGAAAAGGACTTCGCTCTGGGGATAGACCACGGTGCGGGCCGATGTGCGGGTATTGGGGCAGTCCAGATCCGGGCTCTGGCCGGGGGCGAGGGCCTCGAAGTTGTACAGGGCCCCCTGCTTGACCGGCCCGAAGAGCCGGTATTGCTTCTCGGCCGCTGCCAGCCCTTCAGCCCACTGTTGTTTGTCGATCTTGATGCAGGTCATAGTCTGCCTCTATCTGGAGAAGTCGATTGGATTACTTGATGAACGGTTCCGGGTCGTCGGGCCGGTAGGCATCCAGCGGCGGGCGCTGATCCACGCTCAGGCCGGCTTCCCAGCCCCACGCCTCGTATGCCTCCTTTTCCAGCTTCTTGGTAAACAGGCGCATGTTGATGCCCACCGGGCAGGCCCGCTCGCAACTGCCGCAGTCGGTGCAACGCCCGGCGCAGTGGTAGGCCCGCAGGAAATGAAAGGTGCGCACGTCCACTGGGTTCTGGCTTTTACCCACCCACTGGGGCATGGATTCGTCCACGAAACAGGTGGGGCAGTAGCAGAGGGGGCAGGCATTGCGGCAGGCGTAGCAGCGCAGGCAGGGGGCCAGCAACTCCTCGAAATAGTCCCATTTTTCCTGGGGCGAGAGCGCCTCCAGGGCCCGCACGTCCGCATAGCGGTCCACCTCGGTCTGTTCGACGACCGGATCGGCCACCAGTTCGTCGTAAATCACCGGGTTGCGGTGGTGGCATACGGCGCAGTTGGCCTGAAGCACTTCCTGGCGCGAGTAGGTGGTCTCGAAGCCGTCTCCCCTGACCACCACGCGCTCATCTTGCTCCTCGACGGCAAGGACCTCACCGCTGGCCAGATTCTTGATACGCCTTTTGTCGATCATGCCGGTGCAGGGGACGCCGATGATGGTCAACTGCTCGCGCTTGATCTTGTTTTCGATGATGTGGGTGACGATGTTGCGACTGTCGCACCCCTTGGCAACGATCCCGATCTTGGATTCGGTGCGGTTGGTGAGGTAGTTGGCCAGGTTGACGCCGCAGTTGCCGTCCCACACAAGTTGATCGACCGCATCGGCCCGGCTGACGAAGCAAGGCTCGTTCATCATCGGCATCGACCCTTTGCGAAAGCCGATGACGGTCTCGACCTGGCAGTCCTTGAGCAGGCGTCCTGCGATTTCGCGAATCTTATCCGTATAAGCTCCCATGTCAGGCCACCTTCAGCTCTTTTTTGGTGAAATTTTGGTTTGGACCAAGGGCGCGGACTTTCTCGATGACCTCTTTGGCGACCTGGACGTACTTGGTCGCTTCACCCGAAGATATCCATGAAAAGTGCAGCCGGTCCGGCTCGACGCCCATGTATTCGATCAGGGATTTCAGCAGGGTGAATTTGCGCCGTGCATAGTAGTTGCCTTCGATGTAATGGCAGTCTCCCGGGTGGCATCCCGAAATCCATACGCCGTCCGCGCCTTCGCGAAAAGCGGCGAGGATGAACTTGGGACTGACGCGCCCGGAGCACGGAAGCCGGATCACCCGGGTGTTGGATGGGTGCTCGAAACGGCTAACCCCAGCCAAGTCGGCGGCTCCATAAGTGCACCAGTTGCAAAAGAAACAGACGATTTTAGGTTCCCATTGTTCCATATTTTTCATCTCCTTGACGTTGCACCACTCCCACGAGCAGTGCGGCGCTCCGGGTTACACAGCCTCGTTAAAGGCGCCGATCTGGGCAAAAATCTGATCGGTATCGAACCCGTTCAGATGGATCGCACCGCTGCGACATGAAGCCACGCACAGGCCGCAGCCTTTGCACAGCACCGGGTTGATTTCGGCCCGTTCCGGCCAGAAGCGTTCATCCGGGGCGCGGAACGAGGGGGCCGAGTAGGGGCAGACGGAAACACAGATACCGCACATGCTGCACAGGGCCGGGTTGACGCGTGCCACCTGGCCGATGGTGCTGATGTTGCGGCGCGCCAGGAGGGTGACGGCCCGGCTGGCCGCGGCCTTGCCCTGGCTGACCGATTCGTCGATGGGCTTGGGATAGTGGGCCATGCCGCAGAGGAAGACCCCGTCGGTGGAAAAATCGCTCGGCCCCAGTTTCACGTGTTTTTCCGCAAAGAAGCCGTCGTAATTGACCGGAATTTTGAAGAACTGGGCCAGGGCATCGTTGGGGTAAGGAACGATGGCGGTGGCCAGGGTCAACAGATCAGTCTCGATGATGACGGGCCTGCCCAGGATGGGGTCGGTGACGGTGACCAGCATCCGGCCGTCGGCCAGCTCGACGCAGGGCTTGGTATCCAGGCTGTAGCGGATGAAGATAACGCCTTTTTCGCGCGCTTCCCGGTAAAGGTACTCGCGTTCGCCGTAGGTGCGGATATCGCGGTAGAGGATGTAAATGCGGGCGTTGGGATTGCGTTCCTTGAGGGCCAGCGCGTTGTCGATGGAATGGGTGCAGCAGACCCGGCTGCAATAGGGCCGGTCCGGTTCGCGGCTGCCGACGCATTGGATGAAAACGGCCGTATCGAGGTCTGCCAGGGCCGGATCGTCGGCTTTGAGCCGGGCGTCCAGCTCCAGGCCGGTGATGACCCGTGGATCCTGGCCGTAACTGTATTCCGTGGGCACCAGGGGCTTGGCGCCGGTGGCGATGATCGCCACTCCGTGCTCGAAGGTTTCCTCGGCCGTCTGGTTTTTCACCGTGCTTTTGAAGTTGCCGACAAATCCTTCCACGGCGGCCAGTTCACTGCCCAGATGGAGCTGGATGTTCGGATCGCTGGTGACATCGGCGATCAGCCGCTCGAGCTGGTCGGCCACCGGCTTGCCGTCCAGGGTGCGGAAAAGGTGGCGGGCCTGGCCGCCCAGCGCGCTCTCGCGCTCGACCAGATGGGTGGTATAGCCCTGGCTCGCCAGGTTCTTGGCCGCAGCCATGCCGGAGATACCGCCGCCGATGACCATCGCGGTCTGGTTTACGTCGAGCTGGGCCTCTTCGAGCGGCTGCATCAAGGCGACCTTGGCCACGGCCATACGCAGCAGGTCCTTGGCTTTTTTGGTGGCCAGATCCGGGTTGTTGCGATGCACCCAGGAATCGTGATTGCGGATGTTGACGAACTCGAAAAGGTATTTATTCAGTCCGGCGGCGATAAGGGTTTCCTGGAAAAGCGGTTCGTGGGTCTTGGGGGTACAGGCCGCCACTACCACCCGGTTCAGCCCCTTTTCCTTGATCACCTGGGTCATGGTGTCCTGGGTGTCCTGGGAGCAGGTGTACATGTTGTCGGCCACATATTCGACATAGGGCAGACTTGCCGCATAATCGCGTACCCCGGGCACATCCACGATCCCGCCGATATTGATGCCGCAGTGGCAAACGAAAACCCCGATGCTGGGCCGTTCGTTGAACACGTTGACCTCGGGCACTTTTTCGGGAATCACCGTCAGGGTGTCTCGCGCTTCGGCCAGGATCTCGCCGGCCGCCGCCGCCGCCGCGCTGGCGTCGACCACCGATTGGGGGATGTCCCGCGGTCCCTGGAAGGCGCCGCAGACGAAGATCCCCGGCCGGTTGGTGGCCATCGGGGCAAACGGTTCGCTTTTGACGAAGTTGCCCGGGGTCAGCTGGATGTCGAGCCGTTTGGCCAGGTCGATGGTTTCCGCCGGCGTCTGGAGACCGACCGAGAGCACGATCATGTCGAAGGTTTCGGTTTTGATCTCACCCGATTCGGTCACGTAGCGCAGCGAGAGGTCCCCGCTGTCGCCCACCGGATCGATGGTGTGCACCCGGCTGCGGATAAAGCGGATCCCGTGTTTGTCGCGGGCGTCATTGTAAGCGCGCTCGAAGTCCTTGCCGTGGGTGCGCATGTCCATGAAAAAGATGGCGCAGTCCAGCGGCTTGGCCGAATGCTCCTTGGCGATAACCGCCTCTTTGATGGCGTACATACAGCAGACCGAGGAGCAGTAGCTGTTGTCGCAGCGGTTCAGATCGCGCGATCCGACGCACTGGAACCAGGCGATCTTTTCCGGCTCCTTGTGGTCGCTGCGGCGGATCAGGTGGCCTTCGCTGGGACCCGATGCGGCCAGGATGCGCTCGAATTCGATGGCGCTCATCACGTTGGGATGAGTGGCATAGCCGTAGCTGTCGAACCCGGACGGATTGAACGGTTCGAACCCGGGCGCCAGGATCACCGCACCGGTTTCGATGGTCACGGTTTCGGGCTTCTGGCTGTGGGTTTCCATGGTCACGGCTCCGGCCTTGCAAGCCGCCACGCACTGGTAGCACTCGCAGCAGACCGCACATTCCAGGCAGCGGCCGGCCTCGGCGCGCGAGGTCTGCTCGTCGTAGCCGAGCTGGACCTCGTTGAAGTTGGTGGTGCGGACCTCGGCGGCCAGCAACGGCATCGGCTGGCGGGCGGCGCTGGCCACCCCTTCGGTGGGCACGTCCTGGACCGGCGTCCAGTCGGTCTTGCGCCCGGTGTCCAGCGCTTCGTCGCGGATGAAGCGGTCGATGGAAACCGCCGCCTCCTTGCCGGCGCCGATGGCCTCGACCACCGTGGCAGGGCCGGTGACCGCATCGCCGCCGGCAAAGATGTCCGGATCGGAGGTCTGCAAGGTGACCGCATCGACCTTCATCGTGCCCCAGTCGCTCAGGGTGCAGGCGCACTCGTCGGTGAGGCAGGCCCAGTCCGTCTCCTGGCCGATGGCCGGGATCACCGCGTCGACCTCGATAATGAACTCCGAACCTTGCACCGGCACGGGCCGCCGCCGGCCGCTGGCGTCCGGTGCGCCCAGTTCCATGCGAATACATTCGATGGCCGTGACGCGGCCGTTTTCAGCGATGACCCGGGTCGGATTGGTCAAGGTCATCAGCTCGATGCCCTCTTCGTGGCACTCTTCGATCTCGTCGGCGTTGGCCGGCATCTGTTCGATGGCGCGCCGGTAGATGATAAAAGGCTTCTTGGAGCCGGTGCGCAGGGCCGTGCGCACGCAGTCCATGGCCACGTTGCCGCCGCCGATCACCGCCACCCGGTCGCCCAGGTGAATGCGGTTGCCCAGGTTGACCTCGCGCAGAAAGTCGACCCCGGGAAAGACGCCCTGGTAATCCTCGCCCTCGATACCGAGGCGCTTGCACTCCTGGGCCCCGATACCGATGAAGAAAGCCTTGTAGCCCTGGTCGCGCAGTTGACCGATGGTAAAATCCTTGCCGATTTCCACCCCGGTCTTGAAGTTCACGCCCAGATCCTTGATGATCTGGATTTCCGAATCGATCACATCCCGGGGCAGCCGGTATGAAGGGATTCCCACGCTGAGCATGCCGCCGAGGACCGGCAGCTTCTCGAAAACGGTCACCTGGTAGCCCTCGATGGCCAGAAAATAGGCACAGGTCAACCCGGCCGGCCCGGCCCCCACGATGGCGATCTTTTCGTCGCGCTGGGCTTTTTTGACCGGCACGTAGGGATTGCCGCTGGCCCGGTCCGTGTCGGCCAGAAAGCGGTGCAGGTTCATGATCCCCAGGGGCTGGTCCACCGTCTGGCGGGTACAGGAACTTTCGCACGGATGGGTGCAGACCCGGCCGCAAACCCCGGGAAAGGGGTGGTCCTGCTTGAAAAGCTCGATGGCCTCACTGTAGCGGCCGTCGTTGATCAGGGCGATAAACCCCTGAACGCTCACATGGGCCGGGCAGGTGGCCCGGCAGGGGGCGGTACCGTTCTTGGAGATGGCAAAAGCGCCGGGAACCGCCTGGGCGTAGCGCCGGTGGGTGGCCTTGCGCTCCACCATGCCGAGCTCATACTCGTTGGGGCGCTGGATGGGGCAGACGGTGGCGCAATCCCCGCAGCCGGTGCAGACCTGGGGGTCGATGAACCGGGGTTGCTTGCGGACCTGGACCTGGAAATGACCCGCCTCGCCCTGGATCGATTCGACTTGGGCGCAGGTGATCATCTCGATGTTTACGTGCCGTCCGACCTCCACCAGAATGGGGGACATGATGCACATGGCACAATCGTTGGTCGGAAACGTCTTGTCCAACTGGGCCATCACGCCGCCGATGGCCGAGGATTTTTCAACCATATAAACATGATATCCCGAATTGGCCAGATCCAGGGCCGACTGCATCCCGGCGATGCCGCCGCCGACGATAAGAACCGAACCAATGACATCCTTGGACATGGTGTAACTCCTTGGGATTGAATTCAGTGAACATGATTACGCGGTCAAAGCGCGAGGCGGACCGATACCCACCGGGCCGGTCCAAATAAAGCGTCTTCCTATCGGGTGACCTCAATCTTGTCAATAAAATTCGGCGTTTCGGTACCTTTCTGGAGTGGCGCTGGAAATGGGTCAGAGAAGAAATTGAAAGTCGTCATAATGAGTTAATGCTCATTTGTCGGCGCCAGCGGCAGCCGAAATGTCAGGGTGGTGCCATGCCCCTTGCGGCTGTTGACGCTGATCACCCCGTCGTGCTGTTCGATGATGCCGTGGGTAATGGCCAGCCCCAGGCCGGTACCGAGTTCCTTGGTGCTGAAAAATGGATCGAAGATGCGGTCCAGTTCCACATCGCTCATGCCGCGGCCATGATCGGCCACGGCGACCTCCACCATGCCTGCATCGGCCGCCAGGCGGGTGCTCAGCGCCACCTCGGTCTCCGGGGGGCTGGCTTCAACGGCATTGAGGATCAGGTGGATCAAGGCCTGCTGGATCTGCTGCGGATCGATGTAGATGGGCGGGATCCGTTCGTCGAAGGTCGCCTCGATGGTCACATGGCGCAGTTCGGCCTGCTTCTGGGTCAGGGTGATGGCGGCCCTGGCAACCGTGTTGACCGATTCTCGTTTTTTTTGCGGTTCGACCTGGCGGGCAAAGTCGAGGAGACTCAAGACGATATTGCGGCAGCGCATCGCCTCATTGGCGATCAGACTCAACTCCGGATAGGTGGGGTGGCCCGGATCGAGGTCTTCCTGGATCAGCAGGGTGCGGGTCAAAATGGTGGTCAGTGGATTGTTGATTTCATGGGCCACGCCGGCCGAGAGGCGGCCGATGGAGGCGAGCTTTTCCTGGCGCATCATTGTTTTTTGAAGGTTGATGTCGCCGGTGATGTCCCGCGAGATCTCCACCGCCCCATAAACGCGGCCGTTTTCGAACAGGGGGTAGCAGGAGATGGAAACGAAGGTTTCGCGCCCGGTGGCATCCGTATGGATGTGGGTGGTCTGGGACGGCTTTCCGGTGGCCAGTGTCTCGACCAGCGGGCAGGGGTGCTGGTCGCCGCCGCAGGGATGGTCCTGGTGATGGGTGACCTTGTAGCAGAATTGGCCGATCAGCTCCTCGCGCCGCACGCCCAGGCGCCGGGTCAGGGTGTCGTTGACATCCAGGATCCGGAAATCGGCCCGGATCACCACGACCTCTTCCTGGACGAGTTCGTTGATCAGTACTTCGTAAAGATGGCGGGTCTTTTTCAGCTTCTGGTTGGTCTGGCTGGCCCGGCTGGCAGTATCGGCCACTTCCCAGAAAAGCCTCGCGGTAAGTGCGGAGATGGCATGCATCCGGGAGGGTTTCCGGCGCAGAATATCGTTGTAGACATCCATCGAACCGGTCAGTTCAATGATCAGATCGATTTCCGGGCGGGCGAAAAAATCGTGGTAGTCGTGAGTGCTGAAGAGCCCCAGTTTTTCGGCCATCTTACGGCCGGGCGCGTTGGGGTTGGGATCAGCCACGGCGATGATGCGCGGTTCCGGATCGAAGGTCGTGAACGTGTGGCGCTCCATCATGCGCATCAACTGGATGGAGCTGTTGCCGCCGCCGACCATCGCGATGTTCATGGCCCCTCCGGTTTGCCGACCCGATCGATCCTTTTTGCTTGCATAGCATAGTTGCCGCCGGCTACAAAGCCTCTTGTTTTCATCAACCGCGCCTCAAACCGGGATAAAGGCGTTTTCACAGCGAGGAGATCCGTTGGCGGCCAAACCCCTTATCATCGTCGTATGCGGCCCTACCGCCGCCGGCAAGACCCGCACCGCCATCGACCTGGCCCGGCGCTTCGGCGGCGAGATCGTCAACGCCGATTCCATGCAGGTCTACCGCTACATGGATATCGGCACGGCCAAGCCCACGGCCGCCGAGCAGGCCCTGGCCAGGCACCACCTGGTGGACGTGGTCGATCCGGATGCGCCATTTGATGCAGCCTGCTTTGCCCGTTCGGGCCGCAGCGCCATCGCGGATATTTTGTCCCGGGGCCGGGTGCCCATCGTCGCCGGCGGAACGGGCCTCTATATCAAGGCCTTGCTTTATGGACTGGCACGCGAAGCCCCGTCCGATCCGCAGCTGCGCCAGCGCCTGGCAGAGGAGGTGGCGGTTCTCGGCTCCGCGGCCCTTCATCGGCGGCTGGCAGAGGTGGATCCGGCTACGGCGGACCGGTTGCATCCCAACGATGCGCTGCGCATCGTGCGGGCGCTGGAAGTCCATGGCCTCAGCGGCCGCCCCATGAGTGAACACCATCGGCGCCACGGCTTTGCCGATACGCCCTATCTTTGCTTCAAGATCGGTCTGGAGATGGACCGCGAAACCCTCTATGCCCGGATCGAAGAGCGGGTCGATACGATGCTGGCACAAGGATTGGAAGCCGAGGTGCGCGGCCTGCTCGCGCGCGGCTACAGCCCGGATTTAAAGTCGATGCAGTCTTTGGGCTACCGCCACATGTGCGCCTGGCTGGGCGGGCACATGGAATTGCAGGAGGCCGTGGCCACCCTCAAACGCGATACGCGCCGCTTTGCCAAGCGCCAGTTCACCTGGTTTCGGGCCGACCCCGAGATCCGCTGGACGGCCCCGCAGGACCTCGATCTGCTGCTGACGCAGATCGAGGCATTTCTCCAAGGAAGTGATCTTTGAAGATGTCCCGCAGGCCGTCCGGACAGGCCACATTCACCGGACTTGTCTGACAACGGTTTCAGAGCCCTTCAGTTGAATCCTGCCGCCCAGCGATCATCACCCCCTGGGACGATGTGCCGTCGATCTTGATCGTCAGCGGCTCTTCGAACCTCAAATGGCGCAGGAAGGCCGTTTCTTCCACCGCCGGCCGGGATTCCAGCCAGGACCAGTCGATGCGGCCCTGGTCGCTGTCGGCCACGGTGACGTAGCCGATCCCCAGGCTGGTGATGTTGTGAAAGAAATGCGATCCCTGGCTCGGGTCTGGTTTGAGGTTGTCCAGGCGAGTTTCCACGATGGCGCCCACGGCGGAGATCTGGTGCCAGTCCACGGGGATGCCGAGCCAGCGGTCGGCCGTGCCCCAGCGGCCCGGGCCGATGAGCAGATAGGAGCGATTTTCGGCGGCCAGCCGGCCGTTGAGCAGACCGATCTGGGCGGCGATTTCCACCGTGCGGGCCGGATCGAAGGTCTTTGGACGCACATAGACGATGTCGGAGATGGTGTCGATCTGCCCGTTTCCAAGGGCCTGGCTCGAATGGCAAAAGGCTTTTTCGATGTCTTGCGGCGTAATCTGCACCTCCTGCCCCCCCCGTCCCGTACCCATGGGCCGGATCTGGAGCAGGACGAATTCCGGCCGCAGGTCCGGCTCTGCGGGAAGATTGACGGCAAACTCGATCTCCACCGGGCCGCCCATGCCCCGGCGGCCCAGTTCGAGGCAATCGCCGATCAGTTCGGGCAAGGGGAACTCGCGGTACTTGAGCAGCCGGGCGCAGGTGATGACCGGAAAGTTGTCGCGGCCGCCCATACCGTCACGGATGCGGTGGTCGGCCGGGCTGTAACTGCTGGCCAGGTAGCGCACCGCCGGATGGTCGGCCGCCTGATCCACTTCCAGGCTCACCAGGGTGCTGTCATCGCCGGTCAGGATCTCGGGAAAGT
This sequence comes from Desulfobacterales bacterium, assembly GCA_963668645.2. Classification (GTDB taxonomy): domain Bacteria; phylum Desulfobacterota; class Desulfobacteria; order Desulfobacterales; family UBA2174; genus UBA2174. The sequence goes on along the minus strand of CAXXWC010000001.1, from coordinate 301,707 downwards.
CATCCATGTGCAGGGCGTAAAAGCGCCGCTGGGCGTTGGCCAGGATGTCCTCCACGTTGGAAAACTGGGGCAGATACTGGGGGTAGGGGGGGGAGAAGCGCAGGGCCTGGCCGCCGTCGACCACGGTTTTGCCCAACCCCAGGGCGATGACCGCGATCCCGTCCTGGGAACGCATGGGGCCGACCGGATAGTGATTCAACGAGCGTGCCACGCCGGACAATCCGGGGTAAAAATAGTCGCCGCAGCGCCGTCCGATGAGCTGCTGGACGATCACCGCCATCTTTTCGTCCTCGGTGCGGTGCATGGTGCTGCGGGCATAGGCCCGCGACCGGCGCATGAACGTCGAGGCATAGACCTGGCGCACGGCCTGCCCCAGGCGCTCCAGGCGCTGGGACGGGTCCGGGTGGCAGTTGGGCAGCATGTAGGTGTGGTAGATGCCGGCAAAAGGCTGGAAGAGGGCGTCTTCCAAAAGACTCGAAGAGCGCACCGCCAAGGGGTAGTCGGCCTGTTCTAAAAAGGCCGCCAGGGCCTTTTCGACCCAGTCCGGAAGTCTGGCGGCGGCAAAACGCGCGCTGATGGAATCGTCTTCCAGATCGCAGTCGGCCATTCCCGTGATTTCGTTTTCCGCAAGGAAGGCATCGAATCCTTCGGTGGATATTACCAGCGTCTTGGGAATCCGGATATCCATACTGGTGAAATGCTTCTGGAGCCGCTCCATGCCCTGCATCTGGGTGGAGATGAATGCCAGGCCCCGGGCCTTGCCGCCCAGGGAGCCCTTGCCAACCTTGACGAAATCGACATCCGGATCGTAGCCGGCGGCGCCCATTTCGGTGATCACCCCGCGCTGAAGCCCCTTGCGTCGATACCGGATGCATTCGATCAGGTAGCGTTTGAGGCCGTCGATGGAGGCGAAGTCGTCCACCGCGATGGGCCGCAGATGGGTGGCGAGCAGGATTTCGCCGCGGGCCATGAGCCAGCTTGAAAAATCGTTGCGGCCGGCATGGGCCCGGACCACGGCGTCGGGGATTTGGGCGAGCACCTTTTCCATGGCCCGCAGGTTCTCGGCGCGGCCGACCTCGTTGCCGGCTTCATCGCGGAAGACGAAGGGGCCGAACCCGCAATGCTGAATAAAAAAATCGCGGATTTCGGCCATCAGGGTCGATGAGTTCTTGTTGCAGAAAACCGCCGGTACCGCCTCGGCCAAAGCCCGGTTCTCTTCATCGCTGCTCAGGTTGAGCAGCGGCAGGTCCGGGCGTTCGGCATGGATTTTTTTCAGCAGTGTAAAGCCTGCCTCGGGGTCGATTTTACCGGTCCGTGAAAAGCGCACATCCGAGATGACACACAGCAGGTAAGGCTTGTAGCGTTCCCAGAGCGTCAGGGCTTCCTCATAGGTCTCGGCGGTGACGATCTTGGGCCGGCCGCGCATGCGGAAAAGGCGGTGCTCGTCATTGAGCGATTCGTCCATGACCCGCTGGGTCTGGCCGACGATCTCCTTATAGAGCATCGGCAGCAGGGATGAGGCGTAAAGCGGCGAGTCTTCCACGATGATGATGACCCGCACCTGGGCCCGCCGGGTGTCGTAGGCGATGTTCCAGCGGTCTTCGACGCTTTTGACCAAGGCCAGCAGCAGGTCGCAGTTGCCCAGCCAGACGAAGCGTTTGTCGATGCCGCTCGATTCGGTCCCCTGAGTGTCGCGCATGGCCTGGTGGCTGGTGTGGCCGAGCATGAAGACCGGCAGGTCCGGAGCCCGCGACTTGAGGGTACGCCCGAGATCGTTGGCATCCATGTCGTCCACCTGGGGCATGGTGATCACCAGGTCGAATTTTTTCTCGGCCAATGCCGAGATGGCCTCCTGGGCGGTGGAAACCCAGGTCAGGCGGGGCGGACGGGACAGGTTCAAGCCCCTGTATTCGAGGATGATGCGCTCGGCCAGACGGCCTTCTTCCTCCATGATAAAAGCGTCGTAGGGGCTGGATACCAGAAGGATGTCGGCCACCTTGCGCGCCATCAATTCGTGAAAAAGCTTGTAGGAAAGACTCGGTTCACCGGCGACATTGGCCATAGGCGCCGGGCGCGGGATCGGCTTCATGTTTGCACTCCAACTGCTGGGTTAGCGTCATTGCTGCGAATCTTTTATCAAATCCGTAATCTCTATGATATTTTTGTTCAAATGGAAAGCGAAGCGGCGATTGCCGCAGTAATTCCGGTCGCTGTGCCGGGACCACCCGGAAGGCTGCCGGCCGGTTCGGGGTGTTGGTAGATAGCATTGAAAAGACACATGAAAATTGAAATATTTGAAAAACAGGGTAAGCCTTGGAACCTATGTGGCGAACGGAGAAGAATGCCGGGCTGGGGCCCGGCGCTCCCAGGGAGCGGAAGGACGCACGATGCTTGCGGACGACCCGGCTGCCGCAAGACGCAAACTCAGTTTGCATAAGCCGCGTTGATCAGCCAGAAGGAAAGTGCTATCCCATAGCCCCTGAATAATCAGGGCCGGCCGCTGGCATCGTGCCCGCTGCCGGCCCTTGGTGTCTGTATCGGCGGTGAGGATGATGGTTAATTGGAAGCGTAATCTGGCGGTGGTCTGGGCCTCGCAGTTTCTTTCGATCATGGGCTTTTTCTTTGCCATGCCCTTTGCCCCGTTTTACATCCAGGACCTGGGGGTGCACGATCCGGTGAGCCTCAAGATGTGGGTGGCGCTCTTCGGCGCGGCGGCCCCGTTGAGCCTGGCTATTTTTTCGCCCATCTGGGGGGTTCTGGCCGACCGCTACGGCCGGCGCATGATGCTGCTCAGGGCAAACTTCGGCGCCGCCTCCATCCTGGCCCTCATGGGCATGGTTCACAGTGTGGAGGCCCTCGTGATCCTGCGGCTTTTCCAGGGGCTGCTTTCCGGCACGGTCACCGCGGCCCAGGCCATGGTGCTTTCCGCCACACCGGCCAACCGCAACGGCACGGCCCTGGGGGCCCTGAGCGCCGCGGTCTATTCCGGTTCGATGGTCGGCACCTTTGCCGGCGGCATCTTTGCCGATCATTTCGGCTACCGCCACGCCTTCTGGGCCGCCAGCCTGCTGCTTCTGATCGCCGGGCTGCTGGTGCTGTTCGGCAGCCGCGAGGATTTCGTGCGGCCTGCGGCCTCGGAACGAGAACGGTCGCTGCCGGCCGCGCGCCTGGCCCTTGGCGGGGCGATTCCGCTGCTGTTGCTCATCGTGGCCATGGCCTTTTGCCGCCAGTTCGATAACGCCCTGTTCCCCCTGCTGGTCCAGGATATCAACGGCGGCATCGCCGGAGCGGCCTTCTGGACCGGGGCCGTATCGGCCGTGGCTGCCGTGGCCGGCTTCCTTTCCGCTCCGGTTTTCGGCTGGCTGGCCGACCGCTTCTCACCGGTGGGCATCGCCCGGGTTTCGATCATCGGGGCCGGGCTGTTCATGATCCCCCAGGGACTGGCCGGCGGTTTTGCCGCTCTTTTCCCGGCCCGCTTCGCCATGGCCTTTTGCGGCGGGGGGATCGAACCGGTGCTCCAGACCTGGCTGGCCCGGGTCACGGCCGCCGAGCGCCGCGGGGCGGTTTTCGGCTGGGCCGCCACGGCCCGCTCCATCGGCTGGGTCGCCGCCCCGCTGATCAGCGGCCTGGTAGCCTCGGGCTACGGGCTGCGCGCCATTTACTTCGTCGGCGCCGGCCTCTACCTGATCCTGCTCATTCTGCTCATGCTGATGGGCCACGTGGACGCCCCTTCCGAAAAGGGCTGAAAGGCGGCGCTTCGGGGTCCCGTTAAAGTCGGGGTCAGCTTTTTGACTTGCCACCATTTCCTGCCGATCTGCGCAACTTGCAGATTCCTCACTTCCGTTCGGAATGACGCGGGAGAGAGGTTGTCATCCCGAGGAGGCACGACGAGGGATCTGCAGTCAGGAAGACCGGCAAGACAAAAATCCTCTCTATGATCTCATCGCAGGCCTTTGACAGGGCCGTTGTGAATCCATCGGAACGCATTGACAGCCTTGCAGCCATCGTTTACCCTGCCTGCTGATCCTTTCATCAGTCCGTCGAACGATTTATCTCCAGACCGTTTTTGCTTTCGCCAGGACCGTTTGTCGCACGATCCGTAACAAAGCCGCCGTTCCCGGCCATCGCCGATGAACGCCGGCTTCAGGCCGCTGCCCCCGGCGACCGGCGTTTGTGCACCGGCGACCGCCATGGGCAGAGAGGAGCACCTGCCATGGATCCGTTCGCCTCCGCTGTTGCCAGCGAATTTCTCGGCGGTGCCGCCGCCGAGGTCACCACGGCCCTGATGAAGGCCGTGGGCCGCAAGGTACGCCGCAAATTCGAACCGCCCGCCGCCCGCTCGGACCTGGACCGCGCCATGGCCCGTGCCCTGGATACCCTGGCCAAAAAGCACTTTGCCGAGGATGCGGACAACCGCGAGCATTTCCTCAGGATCTACACCGCCTGGCTGGCCCGCGAGGAGGTGGCCGACGAGATGGCGGTGCTCCTCGATCCTACCGCCGCACCGGATACCGCCGCCCTTGAGGCCTCCTACGACGCACTGCAATTTCCCGCCGAGTGGCTGGCCCGACGGGTCCCGTTCCAGGCCGTGCTGGGCGACTTGGTGGACGCTTTCCGCAAGGAGGCCGAGAAATCCGCCGAACTCGGCCGCCAGGTCGCCCTTCACCGGCTCAAGGACATCGCCGACGGAATCCGCGCCCTGGGGGCCACCCAGGAGAAGATCCGCGACAATGTCACGCGCCTGGCCGAAAAGGTGGCCCCGGACCTGTCGCCCCTGTGGCGGACCTACTTCGAGCGCATCTGCGATGACTGCGGGTCCCTGGCGCTTCTCGGGCTCGACATCAAGACGGCCGATGCCGGCACCTGCGCTACCGATCGGATGCGCCTGGCCGACGTCTACGTCGCCCTGGACACGACGGCGCGCACCGAAGACAAAGGGCAAAAGGCGTCGAACAAACGGCGCACCCGGCCCGGGCCGGAAGAGGACACCCGGCCGCTGGCGGCCCTGGAAGCCCTGGTCCACCACACGCCCGTCGTGCTGGTGGGCGATCCGGGCAGCGGCAAGAGCACCTTTGTCAACCATCTTTGTCTCTGCCTGGCCCGATACCGGACCGGATCAGGCGAGGATTGGCGCGACCGCCTTGCCGGATGGCCGGAAAAATGGCGCGACATCGTCCCCCTGCCCATCGTGCTGCGGGAGGTGGCCGCCTGGCTGGGCGGCCGTAAAGGCAGGCCGAAAGGCAGCAGCGGGCTTTTTCTCGACTACCTGCGCCAACTGCTGGTGCGCCAGGGTATCGCCGGGATTGCCGGCGAGTTCGAGGCCGCGCTCCACGCGGGAGGCTGCCTTCTTCTCATCGACGGACTGGACGAAATCGCTGCTGAAGGGGACATCCTCGACGCCGTCAAGGCCATGATCGTCGACGTGCAAAAGACCTTCCGCCGCTGTCCGGTCCTGGTCACCTGCCGGGTCATGAGCTACGAGGACCCGCGCTGGCGCATCGACGCCGCCCCGTGGCGCAAATTCGAGCTGGCACGGCTGGACAAGGAGAAGATCGACTGGTTCATCGATGCCTGGTACCGCCAGTTGGCCGCCCTTGCCGTGGTTTCGGATCCCGCCGCCATGAGGGGCAAGCTGGCCGGGGCCGTGCGGCGGCCCGATCTGTGGCGCATGGCGGGCAATCCCTTGCTGCTCACCGTCATGGCCCTGGTGCACACCCATAAGGGCGAACTGCCCGACGCCCGGGCCCTGCTCTACGAGGAGGTGGTGGATATCCTCCTGTGGCGCTGGGAGGCGGTCAATCTGCGCCTCAAGGACGACAGGGAAACCGGCCTGCGGCAGTTGATGCGCCAGGCGGACCTCAGCGACATCGACTTAAAGCGTGCCCTCTGGGAACTGGCCTTCAATGCCCATGGGCAGATGAAGCCGGACGGCGAAAAGGAACGGACCGCCGACATCGACGAGATCGTGTTGTTAAAGACCCTGCGCCGGCTGCACCCGCAAAACGATCTGGGCTGGGCAGAATCCATGGTCCAGATCATGAAGCTGCGTGCAGGCCTGATCCCCGAGAGAAAGCCCGGGATTTACACCTTCCCCCACCGCACCTTCCAGGAATACCTGGCCGCCTGCCACCTGGGCAACCTGCCGGATTTCGTGGACACGACCTTCAACCTGTCCGGCCAGGCCGCCTTTTGGCGCGAGGTAATCCTGCTGGCCACAGGGCGGCTGGTACACCACGGCGGGGACCTGGGCAAACCGCTGCTGCTCATCGACCGGCTCTGCCCCGGCGCCGACCCGCTCCTTGACGATGCCGCCGCCTGGCGGCGCGTCTGGCTGGCCGGGCTCTGCTACATGGAAGTCGGCCCGGAGCGCGCCGCCCGTGTGGAACTGGCCGCTCCCCTCAAGCCCAGGCTCCAGGAGCGTCTGGTGACATTGGTGTCCAACGGCCTGCTTTCCCCGCGCGAACGGGCCGAGGCCGGTGTGGTGTTGGGCACCCTCGGCGATACTCGGTCCGGCGTGGGAGTCAAGGAAGGCGTGCCGGACATCGACTGGATCGAGATGCCGGCCGGGCCTTTTATCATGGGCAGCGATAAGGGGAAGCACGATGATGCGTATAAAGATGAACTGCCCCAGTTCGAGTGCCGTTTGATTGATGTGCCGTATCGCATTGCCCGCTATCCGGTGACGGTGGCCCAGTTCGGGCTGTTCGTGGCGGCGGGTGGCTATGGAGAGAAGCGTTACTGGACCGATACGGCATGGAAGTGGCGAGAAGAAGAAAAGATCGATGGGCCGGAAGCTTGGGGAGAACGGTTTGAAACACCAAACCACCCGCAAGTCGGAGTTAGCTGGTACGAGGCGATGGCCTACTGCAATTGGCTGGCCGAGAAACTGGGGTTTGCGGTGACGCTGCCCACCGAGGCCCAGTGGGAGCGTGCGGCGCGGCACACGGACGGGCGGATCTATCCGTGGGGGAGCGAGTTCAAGCAAGAATGTTGCAATTTTGACGAGGCAGGGATCGGCTCGACCTCGGCGGTGGGTATTTTCCCGAAGGACAAGGCCGAGTGCGGCGCGATGGACATGGCCGGCAACGTTTGGGAGTGGTGCCGGAGTCGATGGCTTGAGGACTACAAGGATTACGAGGCCAAAGCAAAGGACCTCGATGTTGTCGAGGGTGACGCGGCGCGGGTGTTGCGCGGCGGCTGCTTCTACTTCATCCGCAGGTTCGTGCGTTGCGCCGTTCGCTACTACCACTCCCCCGACTACCGGGACTTCATCACCGGTTTTCGGCCCGCCGCCCCCGGCCTCTGACCTCTGGGGCCGGCGCCGGGCGCTCATGGTGGGGCAGGCAGAATTGTTCATCGACCGGCGAATGCATTAAGGGTACAGATCCATGATCACCCACGTGACCGGGACCCTGCAAGATGTTTGTAACTGGGACAACCTCTACGAAGCCTACCGAGCCGCAGCCCGCGGCAAGCGCGGCAGGGAGTCGACGGCCCTGTTCGAGTACCGGCTGGAGGAATACCTGGTCCAGATTCAACAGGACCTTGCCTATGAATCCTACCGGCCGGGCAAATATACCAGCTTCGTGATCAAGGAGCCCAAGCGCCGGGTGATCAGCGCGGCAGGGATGCAGCCCCGTACTACAGGAAGACAGATGCGTAGCGTACGGCCGACATGGCGCAGTACTTCAGGGCTGCCAAGAAAGTGAGCCAGCGGAAGGATAGAATAGCTCAGCTTTTAGGAGGGTTGAATGGACCCTGGTCGTAAGCGAACGTTTGTCGTCGTCCTCGTGCTTGCCGCAGTGGTATCCCTGACGGGAGGAGTCCTGGGTAGCCTCCTGGCGGATACCATGCCGCCGGCTATCCGACAGAACCCACCGCTGTTGTACTTCCTGGCGGTCGCATTCATTCTGGTTGCCGCCGCAGTGTTCGCATTGGAGAGAAAAGAAGCCGGTGTTGAACCGGTTGCCGGGGAACCGCCGGTCCTGTCCTGCGACACCGAAGACACCTGCCGCAAAGCCTATCTCGATTATCTCATCGATCAGTTTCGCTATCTCGACTTTCGCGGCATGGGGTTTTCGGACCGCGTGCCGCTCAGGCTCGAACTGCGCGATATGTACGTACCCCTCAAGGCCCGCGTGGAAGTGCCGGAAGGCGAAACCTGGGCCCGGGACCTGCGCCTGGCCGGGCGCAAGCTGGCTTCCGACGAGGCCGAGGCGGTGGGCCGGCGGCTGAGCGAGCCGGTGCCGCTGATCGAGCTGCTGAAAAAGCATGACGGCCTCATCGTCCTGGGCGACCCGGGCGCCGGCAAGACCACCTTTCTCAAGTTCGTGGCCTTGCATCAGGCGTTGAACAGCGCCGTTGCACTCGGTATGGCGCCGCGCCTGCCGATCCTGCTGCCGTTGGCGGCCTATGCCCGCACCATTGCCGGCAGTGACATGTCCATCGGCCGTTTCATCGAAGACTACTACGGCAACCGCGACATCGCTGACGGTGCCGGCCGGCTGATGAAGTCAGCCCTGGAAAACGGTCAGGCCCTGGTGCTGCTCGACGGCCTGGACGAGGTCAGGGACGGCATCCGGCGGCGCCAGGTGATGGACCGGGCCATGGAGTTTTTCACCGTCCAGCGCCGCCACGGCAACAAGTTCATCATGACCAGCCGCATCGTGGGCTACAAGGAACTGCGGCCGGCGGCCTTCGATGGACTGGCCGAGTGCACCCTGGTGGATTTCGACGACGAGGAGATCGCCGCCTTTGCCGGCAAGTGGACCTCGGCCATAGAAAGGGCGGCCTCCGGCCGGACCCGGTTCGCCGCCCAGGAGGCCGAGCGGGAAAAAAGAGAGCTGCTGGAAGCCGTCAACCGCAATCCCGGCGTGCGCCGCCTGGCAGCCAATCCCTTGCTGCTCACCGTGCTGGCCCTGATGAAGCGCCAGGGGGTGACCCTGCCCGAACGGAGGGTGGAGCTGTACCAGAAATACGTCGAAACCCTGATCAAGCACTGGAACCTGGCCCGGGGGCTGGACAGGGGCGGGGCCCGGGACATGGACGTGGTGGCCACCCAGCGTATCCTGGCGCCCCTGGCCCTGTGGATGCACGAAACCAGCCCCGGCGTGGGCCGGGTGCCGGAGACCGAAGCCCGAACAGCCCTGGCCGCCATATTCGCCGAACGCGGCGAGGGCGACCCCCAGGACGCTGCCGTCCGATTCGTCGAGGACATCCGCATGCACACCGGTCTTCTGGTGCTGCGCGGCCCAAGGGAGTTCGGCTTCATCCACCTGACCTTCCAGGAGTACCTGGCGGCGGTGGCCATCGCCCAGAAGGGCCAGCAGGAAATCGGCCCGATCCTCGATTATTTTGCCGATCGCATGGGCGACGACAACTGGCACGAGGTTTTTCTGCTCACCGTGGCCTACATCGGCATCATCCAGCAGCGCGAGGCGGCCTCCGGAGAACTGCTGGCCCGCCTGGTGCAGGAAGTGCCCGGTCCTCCGGGCCAGGCCGTGGTCTGGGCCGGCAATGCGGTGGTCGATGCAGGCCCCCAGGGGGTGACTTCCAAGGCCGCGCAACGAGTTAAAAAAGCCCTTTTCCGAACGATGATCGACCAGGATCGCGTACCGGCCAATCTCAGGGCTGGGGCCGGCCGGGTAGCCGGGCAACTTGGCGACGACCGGCCGGGGGTCGGCGTGAAGGGTGGCCTGCCCGATATCGACTGGATCGGCATACCAGCCGGCCCGTTCATTATGGGCAGCGACAAGGCGGTGGATAATGAGGCGTATGATTACGAACTGCCTCAGTTCGAGTGCCGTCTGATTGATGTGTCGTATCGCATTGCCCGTTACCCGGTGACAGTGGCCCAGTTCGGGTTGTTCACAAAGGCGGGGGGGTATGGCGAAAGGCATTACTGGAATGATGCGGGCTGGAAGTGGAGGGAAGAGAAAAAGATCGACGGACCGAGGATAATCGGTGGCCTTTTTGAAACGCTGAACCACCCGCAGGTCGGAGTGAGCTGGTACGAGGCGATGGCCTTCTGCAACTGGCTGGCAGAGAAACTCGGTTTTGCGGTGACGCTGCCCACCGAGGCCCAGTGGGAGCGGGCCGCACGCCATACAGACGGTCGGATCTTTCCGTGGGGCGATGAGCTTGATCCGCAGCGCTGTAACATGGGTGATACGGGCATTGGCGCAACATCGGCAGTCGGGATTTTCCCATTAGGCAGGGCGAAGTGCGGTGTGATGGATATGGCAGGTAACGTTTTTGAATGGTGCCTGAGCCGATCCCACAAGAATTACCAGGGGTACGAAGCCGAAGCCAAAGTATTGGATGAAGTTGAAGGTGACGCGGCGCGGGTGTTGCGCGGCGGCTGCTTCTTCGACGACCGCAGGTTCGTGCGCTGCGCCTTTCGCAACATCTACTCCCCCCACAACCGGGACAACTACACCGGTTTTCGGCCCGCCGCCCCCGGCCTCTGACCTCTGGGGCGCTTTCGCTCTATGGAGGATCGACGTTCAAGCAGAGGCCCGATAACCGTGCTACGTCTTCTACGGCCGGCGGGAATGGAGCCTGCTGGGAGACTGTTTCGGGACCATCGCCATTCACCCTGGCGGCGTTGATTGCATTTTCGGGCTCTAATTGAGAGGCGGACGTCCGTATGTACGATAGAAATAGATCGCCAGGGATCCGCTCTTTTGGCGGGTCGGATTTTTAAATTGTCACCGTTTCCCGCTGATCTTCTCAACTTGCAGATTCCTCACTGCCGTTCGGAATGACGCGGGAGAGAGGTTGTCATCCCGGTGCCCCCTCCGATTGTCATCCCGAGGAGGCAGGACGAGGGATCTGCAGTCAGAAAAACCGGCAAGACAAAAACCCCAAAACAGAAAAAAATCCCTCTCGATGAAGTCGTCGCAGGACTTTTCCGGAACTCGACCTCCCTTTCCCATCTCGCATTGACTTCACAACTGGCCCTATAGTAGATCGTCGCCAGAACGAACGCCTAACAGGGACGCTATCACCATGAAAATCGCTATCATCCAGGCAGATTTCCTCATAGGGGACTTCAAGGGCAACACCGCCAAGATCGCCGCCCGGGCGGCCGAGGCCAGGCAGCGCGGCTGCGACCTGGCGGTCTTTTCCGAGCTGGCGCTCTCGGGCTATCCGCCGCGCGACCTGCTGGAAAAGGACTATTTTATCCAGGCCAACCTCGATGCCCTCAACCATCTGGTCGACACGGTGCACGGCATCGGCATGATCGTCGGCTACGTGGACCGCAATCCCGAGGAGCGGGGCAAGCCGCTTTTCAACGCCGCGGCGCTGTTTGAAGACGGCCGGATACTCCACCGGTCCTGCAAACGGCTCTTGCCCACCTACGACGTGTTCGACGAGAGCCGCTACTTCGAGCCGGGTACGGAAAACGCCGTGGTCGAGTTTAAGGGGTACCGGCTGGGGCTGAGCATCTGCGAGGACGTCTGGAACGACAAGGACATCTTCTCCCGCCCACTCTACCACATCGACCCGGTGGCAGCCATGGCCGAGGCCGGCGCCGATCTTTTGATCAACGTGGCCGCCTCGCCCTTCGATCTCGAAAAACCGGCCTTTCGCGAGCGGATGCTCGCCGCCGCGGCAAGCAAGCACCACCTTCCGGTGGTCTTCGCCAACCAGGTGGGGGGCAACGACAGCCTGATCTTCGACGGCGCCAGCGCCGCCTTTGACGCCGGGGGGCGGCTCGCGGCCCGGGCGGCCGACTTCGCCGAGGACCTGGTGGTTTTCGACACCGCCGTCATGGCAGGCGAGCGGCGCACGCCGAGCGCCTCGCCGGCCGAGGCGGCCTACCGGGCCCTGGTGCTCGGGACCCGCGACTACGTGACCAAATGCGGGTTTGCCCGGGCCGTGGTGGGTCTTTCCGGCGGCATCGACTCGGCCCTGACGGCCTGCATCGCCGCCGAGGCCCTGGGGGCCGAAAACGTCCAGACGGTCTTCATGCCCTCGGCCTACACCTCGGCCGACAACTACACCGACACCCAAGCGCTGGCACGCAACCTCGGCATCGGCTACCAGGTGCTGCCGATTGACGAGATCTTCGCCGCCTTCGTGCGGCAGCTCAGTCCGGACTTCGATCCGGCGGCCCCGGGGATCACCGAGCAGAACATCCAGGCCCGCATTCGCGGCACCCTGCTGATGGGCATTTCCAACCGCGACGGGGCCCTGGTACTCTCCACGGGCAACAAGAGCGAGCTGGCGGTGGGCTACTGCACCCTGTACGGGGACATGAACGGGGGCCTGGCGGTGATCAGCGACGTGCCCAAGACCCTGGTCTATGAGGTGTCGCGCTACATCAACCGCCAGGGCGAGATCATCCCCTCGCGCATCCTGGAAAAGGCACCTTCGGCGGAACTCAAGCCGGACCAGACCGATCAGGACGACCTGCCGCCCTACGACCTGCTCGACCGCATCCTCAAAGGGTACGTGGAAGAATCCAAGGGCGTGGGACGCCTGGCAGCCGAGGGATTCGACCGGGATACGGTGGTCGATGTCGTCGGCCGGGTGGACCGCAACGAATACAAGCGCAACCAGGCGGCCCCGGGGCTCAAGATCACCCCCAAAGCCTTTGGCGAGGGGCGGCGCCTGCCTCTGGCCAAGCGGTTCGTGCCCCTGGATTGACCATGCTCTGAGGTCGGCAGGGCCGGATCATTCCACGCCAGGCCGGGGTGCGGCGGTGGGGGCTGATTCAACAAGCAGTCCCGGGCGATACAGTTTCCCCTGAAAAGTCTGGCGGCGCGCCAGGGCCGCGTGGATCTGGTCCAGGGTTTCGCGCTTGCGCAACGACCAGTCCGGGGCCACCAGCTCATCGGGGTGGGGGTCGCCGGTCAGGCGCTGGATGACCATCTGCGGCGGCAGCCGTTCGAGCACATCGCAGACCCGCTCCACATACTCGGATTGCGCCAGGCACTGATAATCGCCCCGGCGAAAGAGCCGCTCCATCCCGGTGCCCTTCACCACATAAAGCAGGTGCAGCTTGATCCCGTCGATGCCCAGCCCGGCCACGGCCCGGGCCGTGGCGCGCATGTCGGCGGCCGTTTCTCCGGGAAGGCCGAGGATCACGTGGGCGCAGGTGTAGATCCCCCGGTTGCGGGTGGCCTCTACGGCGCGGCAGAAGGCACCGAAATCGTGTCCCCTGGCGATGGCCGCCAGGGTGCGGTCGTGGGCCGACTGGAGGCCGTACTCGACCCAGACCATGGTGCGCCGGGCGTATTCGCCGAGCAGGTCCAGGACGCGCTCATCGACGCAATCGGGCCGGGTGCCGATGGCCAGGCCCACCACTCCGGGCACGGCCAGGGCCTCATCGTAGCGTTGGCGCAGGATCTCAACCGGGGCATAGGTGTTTGAATAGGCCTGAAAATAGGCGATGAACGCCTTGGCCTTGTAGCGGCGGGCCATCGCGGCGCGGCCTGCTTCGAGCTGCTCGCGGATCGAGACGCCGCGGCCGCAGGCCCCGGTTCCCGAGCCGCGGGCGTTGCAGTAGATGCACCCGCCCGTGCCCAGGGTGCCGTCCCGGTTGGGGCAGGTGAAGCCGGCGTCCACGGTGATTTTCTGGACCCGCATCCCGAAATGCCGGCGCAGGAAGCTGTTCAGGTCGTAATAGGGTTTGTCGTTCACGGGACCTCGCTTGACCCGGGTTTGGAATATCGGTTATCAGGATTTTCCGGCCGCTGGCAAGAGGCCGGTTGCAGGTTGGCGGTTAAAGGATTAAGGAAGCGTGGCCCTTTTGATCACCAAAAAGAGACAAAGGCCATAAACGAAGGCATCGCATCAAATCCGGATTCCGGATTTCGGGTTTTATCCATGAGCATTTATCCGCGCAAGTTCGATATCATCGTCGTGGGCGCCGGCCATGCAGGCTGCGAGGCGGCCCTGGCCGCGGCCCGCATGGGCTGCAGCGTGCTGCTGCTGGCCATCGATCTGGACAAGCTGGCCGCCATGCCGTGCAGCCCGTCCATCGGCGGCATGGCCAAGGGCCAGCTCGTCAAGGAGATCGATGCCCTGGGCGGGGCCATGGCCCGGGTTTCGGACCTTTCGGCGATTCAGTACAAGACCCTCAATACCAAGAAGGGGCCGGCGGTTCAAAGTTCGCGCACCCAGAACGACAAGCAGCGCTACCACCGGGCCATGAAACAGATCGTGGAAGCCCAGCCCGGGCTGGAACTCAAGCAGGCCATGGTCGAGCGCCTGGTGGTGGAAAACGGGGCCGTGGCCGGCGTCGAGGACGCCACCGGCTACGGGTACCGCGCCGATGCGGTCGTGCTGGCCACCGGGACCTTCCTCAAGGGGCTGGTGCATATCGGCTTCAAGACGATCCACGCCGGGCGGGCCGGGGAGTTTGCCAGCGAGGCGCTGGCCGGCGACCTGAAGCGGCTCGGCTTCACCCTGGGGCGCATGAAGACCGGAACCCCGCCGCGGCTCAAGCGGTCGAGCATCGATTTTTCGCGCTTCGAGGCCCAGGAGGTCGACGCCGCGCCGGTGCCGTTGTCCTGCTTCAGCTCCGGGATCCAGCTGCCCCAGCTTCCGAGCTATATCGGCCGCACCAGCCAGCGGGTGCACGCCATCGTGCGGCAGCACCTGCACCTGTCGGCCCTTTACGGGGGCGTGATCAAGGGGGTCTCGGCCCGCTACTGCCCGAGCTTCGAGGACAAGGTGGTCCGCTTTCCGCAAAAGGAAAGCCATCAGGTGATTCTCGAACCCGAGGGACTCGATACCGAGGAGATCTACGCCAGCGGCCTGGGCAACAGCCTGCCGATGGAGATTCAGCTCCAGGTGGTGCGGGCCGTGGCAGGGCTCGAAGCGGCCGAGGTGATGCGGCCGGCCTACGCCATCGAGTACGACTACATCAATCCGGTGCAGCTAAAGCCCACCCTGGAGACCAAGCCGGTGGCCGGGCTCTATTTCGCCGGGCAGATCAACGGCACCTCGGGCTACGAGGAGGCCGCGGCCCAGGGGCTGTGGGCCGGGGTCAACGCCGCCTGCCAAATCCAGAAACGGCCGCCTTTCATCCTGGATCGCAGCCAGGCCTACATGGCGGTGATGGTCGACGACCTGGTCACCCGCGGCACCCGCGAACCGTACCGCATGTTCACCTCCCGGGCCGAGTACCGGCTGATGCTGCGCGAAGACAACGCCGATTTGCGCCTCATGGCCATCGGCCGCGAGCTGGGGCTGACCGATGCTGGGGCGGCGGACGAGGTGGAGGTCCGGCGCCGGGCCATCGCCGCTGAAATGGAGCGGCTGCGCGCCACGGTCGTCGCACCCGGCGACGCCAATGCGCACCTGGCGCGATGCCAGTCGCCGCCTATCCGCAGCGGGGTTTCCCTCGAACAGCTGCTGCGGCGCCCGGAACTCGATTACGGCCGCTTGACAGGCATCGATCCCAACCCCCAGGCCCTGGACCCGCGGGTGGTGCGGCAGGTGGAAATCGAAGTGAAATACGCCGGCTATATCGAACGCCAACTGTCACAGATCGATCGCTTCCAGCATCTGGAAAAGATCCGCATCCCGGACGACTTCGACTATGGACCGGTGCAGGGGCTTTCCAACGAGCTGCGCCAGAAGCTGGCCGAGGTACGCCCCGCCTCTCTGGGCCAGGCCTCGCGCATCGACGGCATGACCCCGGCGGCCATTTCGGTGCTGATGGTCATGCTCAAGGCGCGATCCATGGCAGAGGAACGCAGCCGGTTGCCCGGCGCATCGGGTTTTGGGCAGGACCGAGGCAACGGGCCCCCATGATTTTATCAACACCGGGCGGACCGGCTTTATGGAGACCGCCGCCCGGCCGGATCCGTTTGAGGTGGCGGGGCCAGGCGCCGGGCCTTGCAGGAGGCGGATGATCTGCGGCACGGTCCATCAAAGTCCTGCGATGACTTCATGGAGAGGGATTTTTTCTGCCTGGAGGTTTTTGGTTCCGCCGGTTTTTCTGACTGCAGATCCCTTGTGGCCACTCGGGATGACAGGGGAGGGGGGCTGCTCGGGATGACACTTTTCCCCGCTGTCATTCCAGAGAGTTCTTTCCCCGGCTTTTATTCCGGCGAGCTCTTTTTCCGGCTGTCATTCTGACGAACTCTTTTCCCCGCCGTTCTTTCTCAACTGTAGATCCCTCGTGGTCACTCGGGATGACAAGGAAGGAGGGGCTCGGGATGACGAAAAGAGGAACCTGCATTTGAGAAGACAGGCGGGAAATGGTGACAATTTAAAAATCCGACACCCAAAGAAAACGGATTCCAACTTTGACAGGGCCCTGGATCTGCGGGCCTGTGCCTTGACTTGAAGGCCATCGGCGCTATTTTTAGGGGTCGATTAAGCGTTTATTTTAGCCGTTTACGTGGTTGTCAAACGCCGCCCGCACCGGCTGCCACATCGGAATGCCGGGATATCAAGGGCGGCTTGGAAAGATTAAGATGGACTACTATAAGGAATTAGGGGTCGAAAAGAGTGCCACCGCCGACCAGATCAAGAAGGCGTATCGCCGGTTGGCAATGAAATACCATCCGGATCACGCCAAGGATGACAAGTCGGCCGAAGAGAAGTTCAAAAAAATCAGTGAAGCCTACGCGGTGCTCAGCGATGTGGAAAAGCGCAAACAGTATGACGAGTTCGGCGCCGCCGGGTTTCAGCAACGATTCAGCCAGGAAGATATCTTCCGCGGGTTTGATTTCAGTGAAATTCTCAAGGAATTCGGCTTCGGCGGCAAGGGCGGCAATGCTCGTTTCTCCTTTGGCGGCAACCAATCGCCTTTCGGCGGGCGCACCCGGCGGCAATCCCTGCCCAAAGGATCGGACCTTATTTACGAGTTGGGCTTGACCCTCAAAGAGGCGGCCGAAGGGACCACCAGGACGGTGAACCTCCAACATGGGGACCGCATCGAACGGGTGGAGGTCAAAATCCCCCGGGGGGTTCGCTCCGGCCAGAAGCTGCGGCTGGCCGGCAAGGGAGAGCCGAGCCCTTACGGTGGAGCGGCGGGCGATCTGTACATCAAAACCTACTTTCTCAAGGATCCGGTTTTTGAAGTCGAAGGCAGCGATTTGACCGTGCAGCGGGATATCCGTCTTAGCGAGGCCTTGCTGGGCACCAGCGTCACGGTTCCCACCCTGGAGGGCAAGACGGTCAGTCTCAAAGTGCCGCCGGGAGTGAATCACAAAACCCGCATGCGCTTGGCAGGCCAGGGATTACCCCGTTCCCGGGGGGAAGGGAAAGGGGATCTGTTCGTCCGTATCCATGTGATTATGCCAAAGAAACTGACCGACGACCAGCGCCGGTTGGTCGATGAGTTGGCGCAAAGCGGCTTGTAACAAGCTAAATTTATTGACAAGATAAATCCCAAGAGATAGATTTGCAGCCATTGATGGGCCCGCTTGCTCAAATTCGGCGATCTCACCCCATTGTGATGAATGTCCACTAAGCCTATGTCTGAACTCCTGCCCGTGTTGAGCCCTGAGGCGATCGAAAAGCGGGTCGCTGAGATGGCGCGTCTGATTTCGAAGGATTATCAGGACGGTGATCTGGTAATGATCGGCGTGCTCAAGGGCGCTTTTATTTTTATGGCCGATCTGGTGCGTCATCTGACCATTTCAGTGACGGTGGATTTTATCGGCGCTTCCAGCTACGGTTCTCAGAGCGTTTCTTCGGGAACGATCACCCTGACCCGAGATCCCGGTCTCGATGTGTGCAACAAAGACGTATTGCTGGTCGAGGATATCGTGGACACGGGCCTGACCCTAGCCCATCTGACTACCCATTTCGAGGCCCTGGGGGCCCGCAGTGTTCGGATCTGCGCGATGATCGATAAGCACGAAAGGCGCCAGCAGAAGGTGCCGATTGCCTACAGTGGATTTCAAATCGGCGAGGGATTCCTGGTCGGGTACGGTTTGGACTACGCTGAACAGTACCGGCAACTGCCGGGAATCTACCACCTTAAACTCAACCAAAAGGGTGCGCCATGATCATAACCTGCCAGAATTGCAAATCGAGCTACCAATTGGATGAAACACTTCTGGCGCCAGGAGGCTCCAAAGTCCGTTGCAGCAACTGCGGCAACCTGTTCGTGGCCTATCCTTCGCCGCCTGCCCAGGTTGCGGAGCCTGCCCCTGCCGAGGAGGCGCCCCAGGCCACCGATGAGAAGGCGATGCCGGACGCGGATGACTCCCGGGATGAAACCGGCGGCACCCAAGAATTCGGCTCGGAATTGGACCTGGATCCAGACGTCGATGATTCAGGGGCGCTATTCGAGGAAAATGCGGCGCCGGATTCTGATTGGCAGCGGACGGCTGAAGCGGAGACTGATCCGGACCCCGAATTCGCTCAGGATTTGGACCTGGACCTGGACCTCGATCTGGATATCGAGGAAGGACCAGCCTTGGAAGAGATGCCGGACGCGGACGAATCGGGTCAGGACCTGGACCTGGATCTCGATCTGGATGTCGAGGAAGGACCGGCCTTGGAAGAGATGCCGGACGTGGACGAATCGGGTCAGGACCTGGACCTGGATCTCGATCTATATCTCGAAGAGGAGCCGGTGCTGGATGAGGCGCCGGATGCGGGCGAATCGGGTCAGGACCTGGACCTGGATCTCGATCTATATCTCGAAGAGGAGCCGGTGCTGGATGAGGCGCCGGATGCGGACGAATCGGGTCAGGACCTGGAGCTGGACCTGGATCTGGAATTCGAAGAGGGACTGGTACTGGAAGAGGCGCCGCAGGCAGGCCCATCCGGTCAGGGGCTGGACTTGGATCTCGATCTGGATATTGAAAAAGGGCCTGCCTTTTTAGAGATGCCGGACGAGGACGAATCCGATTCCGATAAGGACCTGGGCCTGGATCTCAATCTGGATCTCGAAGAGGATCCGACGCTGGAAGAGCCTGTCGCGGCTGCAGCAGAGGACCGAACCGGTGACGGAATAGAGGTCGAACCCGGAGAAAACGGAGCTCCGGGAGAGGAACTTGATCTGACTGAGCTCGAAAAGGCTTTGGATATCGCCATGCCTCAGCGAGACGAGGAACTCGAAGCGCTCGACCTTGATTTCAACCTCGATCTGGAAATGGACGATCAGGACGCCGAGGCCGAGTCCCATAAGACTGCGGACGAAGCCCTGGGCGTGGATGAGGAACTCGATCTGAGCGAAATCGAAGAGATGCTGCAAGCCGATGAAGGGTTTGACGAGGACGAACCCGACCCGGATTCGACCACGAAATCGTCGACGCAAAAGGAAACTACCCAGGAGGAAGACCTGGATCTGGTCAGCACCCAGGATTTGGGCCAGGTCACAGCCCTCTTCGAAGAAATCCAGGCCGAGACCCTCGTGGACGACCAGACCTTTGACGGCCAGGCGACCCTTCGTTTCGGCAAGTTGGGAGAGCCGGGAGAAGGCCAGGAAGCGGAAATGGCGGCCGGTTCGGTCCCGCCGGAGCCGAAAATCAAAAGGGGGCCGAGTCCGTTGTTGGTCCTGTTGCTGATTCTTCTGTTGCTGGGCGGGGGTGTTTACGGGGCCCACCTGATGGGGGTCAGAATTCCTTTCGTGTCCGATATGTTGGCCCCCCAGGTCATCAAGGACGAGTTGGGCAATTTGAAGATTTCCACTTCAGATATCAACAGCCGCTTTGTGGACAATTCCCAGGCGGGCCGGCTCTTTGTGATCACCGGTAAGGTGCGCAACGACTATCCCCAGCCGCACAGTTTCATCCAGGTCCAGGGCAAGATTTTCCAGAAGGGCAAAAAAATGGTGGCGACTGAGACGGTTTCATGCGGCAACGTGCTGGCGGATCTGGACCTGGCGCACCTGCCGTTGGCGCAGATTCAAAAGCGACTCGACAATCGTACCGGTGCCAACAAGTCGAACCTGAATGTCCCCCCGGGCGGAGTGATCCCCTTCATGGTGGTTTTCCATAATCTGCCCGCGGATCTGGACGAATTTACCATCGAAGTGGCCCGCTCCCAGTAAAGGAATTTTATGCTTTTGGCTTGACGCCATTCGTTACGCCTGCTAAAAGGCCTTTTTCGCGTCGGGAGACTCTCTCACTCCAGCCCGATCTACGGCGATGTAGCTCAGTTGGTCAGAGCATGCGGCTCATATCCGCAGTGTCCGGGGTTCAATTCCCTGCATCGCCACCAGAAACCAAAAGCCCTGCAACTTTAACCGGTTGCAGGGCTTTTTTGCTTTATTGCCCGCCCGTTTCTGCTCCGTGCCCGGATATTGGGACAAGAAACCGCTCTGTTCCGCGATTGATGAAATCGCCGCTGGATCCTTCAAGCGTGGCCGGTCGCCGTAGAGAGCAAACGGCGGGCGTCCTTCAACAGGAGCACAAGCTGCCTTTCTTGCAGTGGTGAAGGGATGAAGCCGAAACGGAGATAAAAGGCCGCTGCCGAATCGTCCATGGGATGATTCATCAAGGCGCGTATCCCCGCGTGGTCCGCGATGGATAGCGTGCGTAAAATTGCATCCTGGAGAAGGCCCCGGCCGATGCTTCGGTTCTGGCATTCGAGCGAAACCGCGAGCCGAGCCAGAATAACCACGGGAATCGGATACCGTCCCATGCCTTTGCACAGACGCGCCGGCGCCACGGCCGGTTCCACCTGACCGACGGTCAGACTGTAATAGCCGACCACTATATCCTCATCTGCCGTTACCACGAAAGTCTTGGCTGACCTACTGGCACCGGCGGTATGCGCATGGCGCCGTAGCCAGTCGTTCAGGATAGGCTTTCCGCAGTCAAAGGATTCGAGCCGGTGCTCCTTCGACAGCGGCACTGGCGGGTGTGGGGTCACTTTTCGTCCCAGGGGGCTTTCTTGGCGAACAGATCCCGCAGACCGCTGTTTTCTGAGGGCGGACGATCCAGGATTTCCAGAAGGCTCTGATAGCGGTCGCCGCCAACCAGGAAGAGGCGCTGGTCCAGCAGGGTCTCCTCAGCCGCCCTATAGGCGCTGTCCAGAATGAACTCCGTCAGCGATTTGCGGCTCACCTCGGCGGCCCGGCGAAGGAGCCTTTCCTGCTCCGGCGTGGCGCGCAGCCCGAGTCTGGCTGTTTTCGTTTCCCGGTTTGGACTTGTTTGTGAAGTTGGCATGGGGGTTCCTCACTTTTGTTGGCGCACAACAATTGTTAGTACAACAAGCGTACAGCGTCAAGGATTGTAAAGGCGAGCGCCAGCGAGGAGGAATCTGCAAGTCAGGCAGCAAACATCGAAGGAAGCCACCCAAACAGCCAACAACCCCATCACCCACGTCAATCTGGAGCATCCCGCAGGAAAAGAGCGCATCGGCACCCGGATCCGGGTCGTTTTTCAGGCCGGAGGCCGGAGGGGCATTTCAGGGCCGGGTTGCCAATGCGTTTGGCAACCGGAGTTTTCTTTACCCAGAAGACTGTTGGGAGTAAAGTGAGCGATCAATTGATCCCCTGGAATCGAGGGGAGAGGAGGCGGCCGGACGAACCATCAGTTGGCCGCGGACACCTCTTGGCAGGGCATGGCCGGCGTGGCAACGGTCAGGACAGCGCAGGGCGCCGGTTCGAAGCGGAACGTGCTGATGAGGTCGCAAGATGGGACAGCAGGGTTGGTGGTCGTCATTACGGCAGTGGTTTGGGGGGCAGTCCGAAGCGCAGCAGGCGGTCATGGCTGAAATCGATCGTATCGCGGGCGAGACAAAATCCAGACTGCTCCTGGCCAGAGATTACCGCCGGCGCCTGGCCCCGAGCCTGGCACAGGCCCTGGGGACCGCACGGCAGATCATCGAAGAGATCCCCGGGCCGGTGGCCCTGGACCCCGAGCGCTGGCAGACCGACATGGCGCTGCGGGCGCTATTTATTTCCCCGCAGGAAATGCGCACCTGGATCGAGACCCAAAAGGGCGTTTTGCAGGCGGCGGACAAGGCCGGAGAGGACGGGACGCTATTCGCGCTGCTTTTGGGGCGCCACCACCGGCACCGGATGTTCATCACCGAGCAGGACGGGGAGATTGTGCGCCGTGATGTGCCTTTTGAGGCCTCGATGTTCGAAGAGATGCGGCTGGTGGCCCCGGCGGCCGACCCGCAAACCGTGCGCACCGAAGTGATCCACCGCATCCTCCAGACCGTTTTTCTCCAGGCCCTGGACGGCATCACCCAACTCAAGGAAGACCGGGAGCGATTGGAAAAGGAACACGAACTGCTGGAGTTCGTGGTGCACGTGGCCGAGCGGGACCCCAGCCGGGACGATGCCACGGCCCGGGCCGCGGCCGATACCCTGCCCGAGATCAACCGCCGCCTGGATGCCCTCAAGCGCGACGTCGGCAGTCCTGAGGGGCAGTTGGGGCACATCATCAATGCCCTGGAGGACCTGGCAAGCCAGGTGGAGATGCGCCAGGTGACTTTTCATCTCAACGGGACCGGGACCCTGGTATCGACCGCCCCCGGCAAGGATTCCATCGGTTCGTGCATCCTGGCCGAGTACCTTTTTTCAGGCCGAAAACCCCACGTGGCCCTGTGGGTCAGCCTGCAGCACGAGGCTGTAATGGCGTCTTGATGCGCCGCAAGAACCGGCCAAGCCAGCCATATCCCCGCCAATCCACGGCCATCATGTGCCGGCTGCTTCTATCCGAAAATTCCGTCCCTTTACGGCCATGGGCAGCTATTGCCGGCTATCCAATCGGATCCGATCCCCGGTTCTCCGGCGAAGTTTGATTACCTCGTAGAAAGTCGGATTTGCTTTTCGTACGTCATTCCTGCGAAAGCAGGAATCCAGTAATTACAGAGGCTTTTGGATGCCGGATCAAGTCCGGCATGACGGTTTCAGAGCTTTTTACGAAAGGGTCAAGTTTTCATTGTACACAACATACGTTGTCTATTTTGTAGGGCCTTCTTTATTTATTGATCGGGTAAAGCGCTCTTGTTATTGTAGCGCATCCATCAATACATACCATTGGGAGGCTGCCATGGAATCCTCTGCACTGATCATCGGAGCTCTCGCAGCCGGCGCTGCGGCCGCAGCCAAAGAGACCGCTTCCGAGGCGGTGAAGGATGCCTATGCCGGCTTGAAATCCCTGATTCTGAAACGCTTTGTCGAAACACAAAAATCCGAGGGTGAGATAGCGCTCGCGAAATACGAAGAGAAGCCCCGGGTTTGGGAAGCACCCCTTAAGGATGAACTCAAAGAAGCCGGTGCCGATAAGCTCGATGAAATTCTCGATGCTGCCAGGTTGCTGAAGAAGGTGCTGGAAGAAATGCCCGAGGGGCGGGAGGTGATTTCAACGCATCATGTAAGCGTCCAAAACAGCCAGGTCGGGGTGATCGGAGACGGCGCAACGGTAGGCGAGATCCACTTCGGGAAAAGGAGGCCTTGAAGGTGAGCAGGGGGAAGGGGAAATCGACGCATATCACAGGATCCCAGGTGGGTGTCGTCGGTGATAATGCCAGGATCGAGGGAGGCCTCCATTTCCACCATCACCACACTTCCGGTGACATTGTATCCGATACAGAAGAACCGGAAGGAACCGAATCAGAGCAAAAGACAAGCCCGCCCGATCCAGCCAAATGCGCCCATATCCTCCACCTGTCCGATCTTCACTTCGGCGCAGGGCCGGATGGGGATCCGGGGGCTGATGCGAAGCGATGGTACGGGCAACTGGCCGACGACCTTATTGGGGAGCTTTCCTGCCAGCGTCTGGACGGGTTGGTTGTCTCCGGCGATATCGCCAATTTTTCAACCGCGGAGGAATACCGGGCTGCCGAGGCCTTTTTTGAACAGGTCTGCGCTAAATTCGGGTTGTCAGCCAGCCGGGTGGTACTCGTCCCCGGGAATCACGACCTGAACTGGGGCCTGTCGAAACAAGGATACCGGTTGCTGGATGTGGAGGCGCATGGTGGGCCTCTGAGAGAGGGACACTTTATCAGGGTCACCGATGACGTGATCCGGCTGCGGGATGAAGATGCCTGGCGCATGCGCTTTCAGAACTTCTGCCGATTTTACGAAACCGTTACCGGCGTCCCGTATCCGGTGGATCCCAAAAAACAGATCACGCTGCACCATCTTCCGGGCCTCAACCTCGTCGTCGTAGGTTTCAATTCCTGCTGGGAGGTGGACCACCATTTCACAAAGCGGGTATCCATCAATCCGGACGCACTGGCTTACGCGCTTGAACAGCTTCGCGAAGAGGCGGCTTTCAGGGAGTGCCTGAAATTCGCCGTCTGGCATCACCCGCTCGACAGCCAGGATGATGACCGGATCAGGGATCGCGGCTTCATGCAATGGCTGGCGTCATCCGGTTTCAGCGTCTGTCTGCACGGACATATCCACAAGGCCGAGGCCGGCCTGTATCGGTATGACATCCCCGATGGCCAGAAGGTCCACATCATCGGCGCCGGGACTTTCGGCGCCCCGAGCCGCGAATGGACCCCGGGTTATCCGCTGCAATACAACCTGCTCAGGCTTGATGGTAGCGTGCTTCGTGTAGAGACCCGCCGCCGCATCGAGCAGAACGGCACCTGGGAACCGGATCATCTGTGGAGGCAGGGCAAAGGCAATTCGAACCTTCCATACTATGACATCCGGTTGAAAAAAACGGAAGGAACCCCAAAATTCATCCCATCGGAAAGATCTCAGACGAAGACCCCCGATCCGGTCCTGGAGAATGAAATAAGCGCATACTGCCGAAAGGTCGAGGCCCTGCATGAAAAGCTGCCGCTTATCGGATTCAAGACCAATCTCAGGGTGATCATCGATATCGCGGATATTTATGTGCCCCTTCGGGCCATGGTGGATCTGCGGGCTACGGGCCGATCTTGTTATGCAGATTCGGAAGACGCGGAAAAATGTTTGCGCGCTCACGGTAAGGACTGCGAGATTTCCATTCCGGATGCCTTCAGAGAGGCGGAAAAGATGGCGAGGCCGCGCCGTGGCATCGTCATCTTGGGAGATCCGGGTTCGGGCAAAACCACGCATCTCAAACGGGTGCTGCTCTGGTGCCTGAGAGGCGGTCCGGTCCAACTGGGGCTTCCGGAAAACATGATACCGGTGTTCTTGCCTTTCCGGGAGTTCCATGGCCCCGACAGCCGGTTGGATGATTTCATTCAGGAGCAACTCGGTGATCCGCTTCTGAATACGCCTGAAGGTTTCGGCAGTCGGCTTCTGGAGCGCGGGAACCTGCTTTTCCTGCTGGATGGGTTGGATGAGGTGGCGGACCCGGATCAACGGCGACAGGTTTCCCGATGGGTTGAAAAGGCCTTGAAGATCTACCCCGATTGCCGGTTTGTAGTCACTTGCCGGTTTGCGGGCTACACGGATGAAGCCCGGCTGGATGCGGATTTTCTGGAAATGCACCTCAGGCCCATGGAGGAAAAGCAGGCCGAGGCCTTTATCCGCAACTGGTACCGGATTGTGGAAACGGGCCTGGCCTCCGAGAAGGGTCAAGCTGAACTGTTGGCCACGAAAAAAGCCGATGAACTGATTGGGCGGCTCGGGGAACCAGACTTTCGGTCCCAGCGGGTATTCGAGATGACCCGCAATCCATTGTTGCTCACCAATATCTGCCTCGTTCACCAGAGCCGGGGAAACCTGCCTCACACCCGGTCTATGCTTTATGAAGAGTGCCTCGATGTGCTTCTGGAAAAATGGCGCGGCGCCATCGGATACCAGCCCCGCGTGATGGCCAAAACCGGACGAAGGGTTCTCCAGCCGGCGGCTTACTGGCTGCACCAGGAAGAAAAGCGCACACGCGCTTCGGCGACTGAGCTATCTGCCGTGATCGAACCTGCATTGAAAGCCGTAAACTGGAGCGATGGATCGGCCGCTGATTTTCTCCGTGCTGTTCGTGACGAAAGTGGGCTTTTAACCGGCTGGAGCCATGAGCAATACGGTTTCATACACCTGGGTTTTCAGGAATATTTGGCGGCGCGCGAGATTCAGCGGCTTTATTTTTCAGAACTCGGAAAAACTGACGTGTTGAAGCAGCTGGCCGCCAAGTTCGGACAGGGATGGTGGCAGGAAGTGATTTTGCTTCTTTTGGCCCGGGGCGGTGATAGCTGCCTGTTCGAGCCCTTTATGCGGGAAGTTGTCCGGCAGGCCGGGTTCTTGGAGCATTCGGGCCTGTTCGAAATGTGCCTGGATGAAACGGCCGAGCGGACTGCAATGCCCTTTTTAGAACTGCTGACCCTGGATCCCGCTGGCAATCCGGACCGGCTGTGGGAACGCCAGCTTGCCGCCCTCCGGATCGTCGAGCTTCTGGACCGTGAATCCCTCGAACATCTATCAGCCGCGCTTCGCAGCCATCCCTACGACAAAATCCGTCAGTGGATGAAGACCCGGTTCGCCGAGGACATGCCGGAAGTGTTTAAATCGTCTCAATGTGGATACGAAATGGTACGGATCCCCGGCGGAGATTTCCTTATGGGATCACCGGATGTAGAAGATGGACGCTATAAAGACGAAAGCCCTCAGCATGTGGTCACCGTGGCGGATTTTTACATGGGCCGCTATCCAGTGACCAATGAGGAATACGGGCGGTTTTTGGCGGAAAATAAGGGAACAAGGGAGCCGGCATTCTGGGGGGATCGACAGTTCAGCCAATCCGCTCAACCTGTGGTTGGGGTTGACTGGTATGAGGCGAAGAAATATGCCGAATGGGCCGGGTTGGAACTGCCTTCGGAAGCCCAATGGGAATACGCCTGCCGGGCGGGTACGAAGACCCGCTACCATACGGGAAACACTGAGACCGATCTTGACCGGGCAGGGTGGTATGAAAAGAATTCCGGTGGAAGGCTCCACGTTGTCGGGGAAAAGGAGCCCAATGCGTTCGGACTTTTTGATATGCACGGAAACGTGTGGGAATGGTGCGAAGATTTATGGCACGGTAGTTATAAAGAGGCGCCGGACGATGGCAGGGCTTGGTTGGATAACACAGACGGCTCGAACCGGGTTCTGCGGGGCGGTTCCTGGAACCTCTCGGCCGGGCTCTGCCGGTCGGCGTCCCGCTGCAGGGGCGTCCCCGGCGTCCGCTCCCGGCTCTTCGGGTTCCGGCTCGTCTTCCTCCCAGGTCAGCCAGATAAGCAAGCAGGTCAGGTAAAAGGTGCGGAGCGAAACGGAGGGTGAGGCTTGCGAAGGGAGGGGAGGCGGATGCCGGACCGACCCGCAGGCCTCGACCCGAAGTGGGGTAGGGCGTTTCCCTTCAGTGCCCTGCTAAAAATGAACTGATTTTGTTCCAAAGAAACAAGGCGGTCCAAAGCGATGTCCGTTCAGATGAAGTTCTTCATGATTCCCGTGCGTGACCTGCGGGAATCCGAAGAAGAGCTCAACCGTTTTCTTAGCGGTGTGCGCGTGGTTCATATCCACAGGGAATTTGTCGGGCAGGGGGATAATTCCTTCTGGAGCATCGCTGTGGAATACCTCGCAGGAGATTCCGCTCAGACCGGGCCGTTTGGAGGTGGAAAACAGCGGGGCCGTGTGGATTACAAGGAGGTTCTATCTCCGGAGGACTTCGCTATTTTCGCCGCGCTGAGAGACTGGCGGAAACAAAAAGCTGCCGAGGAAGCCGTGGCTGTCTATCAGGTTTTCACCAACCACCAACTGGCAACCATGGTGGAGCGCGGGGTGACGAGCAAGTCGGAGCTCATGGAAATCGAAGGTGTCGGGGAGGGTCGGGTCGAAAAATATGGCGAGGCCGTTCTCGATATCCTGTCCCGGGAAGGTCGGCAAAAAGTCGATAAGGTGGAGGAATGAAACGGGCCGGCGGCCTTTATCCACGGATCTGCGACGCTGAAAACCTCCGGTTGGCTTTCTGGAAAGCCGCGCGAGGCAAGCGAAACCGTCCCGACGTGATCGCCTTTCAGAAAGACTTCGATGCCAATATCGACAAGATCCGGCGCGACCTTGTCGACCATTCGCCGGACATTGGCCACTACCGCTTCTTCCAGGTTCATGACCCCAAACCCAGGAACATCTGCGCCGCATCGTTTCCGGAACGGGTGCTGCACCATGCCGTCATGAACGAGTGCGAGTCTGTGCTGGAGGGCTACGCCATTTTCGACTCCTACGCCTGCCGAAAGGGCAAGGGGAACCGCAAAGCCTTGAACAGAGTACAGGCGTATGCCAGGAAGTTACCCTGGTATTTGAAGCTCGATATCCGGAAATATTTCGATTCCATCGATCACACTGTGATGAAGAACTTGCTCGCGCGCCGGTTCAAAGACAAGGATCTGCTCGGCCTCTTCCAAAGACTTCTGGATACCTACTGCACCCGATCCGGCAAGGGCATGCCCATCGGGAACCTGATCTCTCAGCATTTGGCCAATTTTTACCTGGGATGTTTCGACCACTGGATCAAAGAGGAGCGCAGAATTCCCGGCTACGTGCGCTACATGGACGACATCCTGTGCTTCGGGCCATGCAGGTCCTACTTGAGCACAGAACTGAGAAACATCCGGAAATTTCTGGATCATGAGTTGGCCCTGGAATTGAAAGAAAACATACAGCTCAACCACTGCCGTCAGGGGATTCCGTTTCTCGGCTTCCGGCTTTTTCCCTATGTTATCCGGCTTTCGGCCCGGAGCCGGCGGCGTTTCGTTCTGAAGTTCAGGGAATACGAAAGACGATATTCGGAAGACGTCTGGTCCCAGGCGGAGCTGGTCCGGCATATGGAGCCGCTGATCGAGTTTACCCGGAACGCTGCATGCAAGGGGTTCCGTCGAGATATCATTAACCGCTTTGGGGTTCCGTCCTGAAGCTCGAACCGGGTTCTGCGGGGCGGTTCCTGGAACAACTCGGCCAGGAACTGCCGGTCGGCGTACCGCAACAGGAACGACCCCGGCAACCGCAACCAGAACATCGGGTTCCGGCTCGTCTTCCTCCCAGCTCACCAGGTGCGGCGGAGCCCGCCTGCTGACCCGGACGGAATCCCGTCCCCGGCCTTGGCCGGGGCGAAAAGCAAGGCCGGTGCGGGGCTGGTAGGCGGTCGAGGATTCCCGCCGACGGTTCCGCACCGGCCGCCTTTTGGCTGGCTCTGAATCTCTTCGCTGAAAAGGAGCTTCATGTATGCCTATGGAACTGGACGCCTTTGCCACTGGTGTAAAGTGGATACCCAAGCTGTGGCGCAGTCTCCAGCCCATCCGCAAAAACCGGCTGGATGAACTGGAAAAGATCAACAACGTGGTCTACGGCGATCCAGTTGAGATTGCCAAATACTACGTGGAGCCGGACTGCCAGGACCGCAATCCGGCGGACCGGGAAGAAGACGATCTCCTATTGGCCCGCGATCCGGTGATGACCACTCTGAACCGTTATTTTAAACCGGGCCATGGCGACCGGCCTGGCTTCAACCAGATGTTTGTGCTCTCGGATGCGGGCATGGGTAAGACCGCCCTGTTGAACATGCTCAAACTGATGCACCTGACCTCGTTCTGGCCCCAAAGCACGGATTGCGTCCTGGAGAAGCTGGGTGAGGACACCCTGGGCAGAATCGAGGCCAATCCCAACAAACGAAAGACCATCCTCCTTCTGGATTCCCTGGACGAAGATCCGGTTGCCTTGGGGCGGGTCCGGGAGCGGTTGCTGGAGATCCTGAAGGCTTCCAAATCCTTTTTCCGGGTGATCGTAACCTGCCGCACTCAGTTTTTTCCCGAAACCGAAAAAGATCCCATGGATCGTTTGGGGCGCATCTCCATCGGCGGGTTCAACTGTCCGGTGAAATTCCTCTCGTTTTTTAGTGAAGAGAAGGTGAAGGCCTATCTGGACAAGCGCTTCCCAAAGAAATTCCGCCTGTTTCCCAACGAGCAAAAGATCCGGGAGGCTAAGGCGATCATCGCGAAAATGGGCTCGCTGCGCTGCCGACCGATGCTGTTGGCTTATATCGAAGACCTCATGAAGTCTCCTTTCATCGGTGAGAAAGATGACGAATTCCGTATTTACGAGGCCCTGGTGCAAAGCTGGCTGGAAAGGGAGGAGACCAAGGGAGGGCGCATCCGCAGAAATGACCTGCTGGAAGCCTCTGTCGTCCTGGCGACCCATCTCCAGGTCATGAAGCTTCGAAAGATCAGCGAGCGTGAGTTGGACACCCTCATCGAGGAGATCTCGGACGTCAGCCCCATCAAGTCACTTGACCTGAAAGGCCGTTCTCTTGTCAACCGTAATTCCGATGGAGACTACCGTTTCGCCCATTCGAGTATCCAGGAGTTTCTGGTGGCCCGGCTGCTGCTCATGGAGAACACGTCCTACACGCCCCAGGGTCGGGTTCCGGTGACCGACTTTATCTTTAAGCTTGTCACGCAGGCTGACAAAGCTCTCAATTTCCCTCACCTGCTGGACTGCAGGGGCATTCGACATTCAAATGGCAATTTCAATGGGCGGAATTTGAGGGCGTTGAATCTATCCGGAGCCGTACTGACCCGCATTGATTTTTCGAAATGCGATCTCAGCGGGGCCTGCTTCACAGGAGCGGAATTGACTGAATGCAACCTTTCGGGTGCGAACCTGGAGGGCGCGGTTTTCAACCGGGCCTCGCTGAAGAAAACCCGGATCAGCCTGACGGATACCGGTTTGATGGATTGGAACCAGGATGCCCTTGAGGGAATCGTTGCCGATTTTGGCCCCCTCAATGCGGAATTCGTTTTCATCCCGCCGGGATCATTTATTATGGGCAGTTCAAAAAGAGAGCAAGACCGTTTTGATGAAGAGGCAACCCATTTTGTCAAGCTGACCCGCGGCTTTTTCATACAATCGACCCCGGTCACCCAGATCCAGTGGCAGTCCGTCATGGGGGACAATCCTTCACACTTCAAGAGTTGCGGGCCGGGTTGCCCGGTGGAGACTGTCTCCTGGGAAGATGCCCAGGAATTTATCCGGCGCATGAACCGGAATGTTCCTGGGGTTGGCTTCCGGTTGCCCACGGAAGCCGAATGGGAGTATGCTTGTCGCGCCGGCTCCAGAAGCCGATACCATTTTGGCGATGAGGACGCCGGACTGTCCACCTACGCTTGGTTTAGGGAGAATTCGAAGAGTAAAACCCACCCCGTTGCACAGAAAGTGCCCAATGCCTGGGGGCTTTATGACATGCACGGCAATGTATGGGAATGGTGCGAAGATTGGTACGCTCCCTATGCTGACGAAAATGAGGTTGTAGATCCCAAAGGTCCTGCTCAGGGCTCGGACCGGGTTCTGCGGGGCGGTTCCTGGCACTACTCGGCCGGGTCCTGCCGGTCGGCGTCCCGCGGCAGGCGCGGCCCCGGCCGCCGCGCCCTGTACGTCGGGTTCCGGCTCGTCTTCCTCCCAGGTCAGCCAGAGGAGCAGGCAGGTCAAGTGAAGGGTGCGGAGCCAGGCGGAGGGTGAGGCCTGCGAAGGGAGGGGAGGCGGATGCCGGACCGACCCGCAGGCCTCGACCCGATGTGACAAGCGGATGGAATGAATTGATCTTGAGAAGGCCTTGCGCGCAGGCAGATCGTGAACGGCAACAAAAACGCTTCAAAAAGACTGAACCGTCTCCGGGAAAAGGGGAGTTCGCATCAGCTCCGGTTCTGATCGAGAACCTCGCGCACCTTGACCGCCAGGGACTGCTTGGAAAACGGTTTTTGGATGAAGTTGAATTCCTCGCCGGATTTGCCGTAACGGGCAATGATGGCGTCCGTATAGCCGGATGTAAACAGGCACTTGAGTTCCGGGTTCAGGGAGATCAGGCTTTTGGCCAAATCCCGCCCGTCCATCTCGGGCAAGATCATGTCGGTTATCAGAAGGTGGATCCGGCCCGTATGTGCCTTGGCGACATGGAGAGCCTGGCTCGGTCTGGCGGCGGTCAGAATCCGGTAACCGAATTTTTCCAGCATCAGCTTTTCCATGTTCAAAATCGCGGGCTCATCTTCCACCAGCAAAATCGTCTCATGACCCTGGGGCGGCAGTTCTGACGTGCTTTTTGGGGGCGTTGACTCTGTCAAGGCCACGTGCCGCGGCAGATAGAGCTTGAAGGACGTGCCTGATCCCGGATCGCTGTCAACGTGGATGAATCCGTTGTTCTGTTTGACGATGCCGAAAACCGTGGCTAGTCCGAGACCGGTCCCTTCACCCACGTCCTTGGTGGTGAAGAAGGGCTCGAACAGATGGGACCGGGTCTCTTTGTCCATTCCGCAGCCATTGTCTTTCACGGTGAGCATGACGTACTCGCCGGGGACGAACTGGGGGTTATCGGTGCGGTATGTCTCGTCAAGGATCATTTTTTGGGTCTGGATGGTCACTTCTCCCACGCCTGCAATGGCATCGCGGGCATTGATGCACAGGTTGGCCAGAATCTGGTCGACCTGGGACGGGTCGATCCTGACCGGCCAAAGCGCCTCGCCGGGCAGCCAGACAAGATTGATGTTTTCGCCGATCAGGCGATGCAGCATCTTGAACATCCCCTTTACCGCTTCATTCAGGTCGAGCACACTGGGGGTGATATCCTGCTTGCGCGCGAAGGTCAGCAGCTGGCGGGTGAGGTCGGCCGAGCGGCCGGCCGCCTTGCGGATTTCGACCAGGTCCGCATAGACCTGCTGATCCGGGTCCAGTTGATCCAGGGCCAATTCCGCGTGGCCGAGAATTACCCCCAGCATATTATTGAAATCGTGGGCCACCCCGCCCGCGAGCCGCCCGACCGCTTCCAGCTTCTGGGCCTGGATGAGCTGCGACTGGAGCTTTTCCCTTTCCGCTTCAGCCTGCTTGCGTTTGCTGATGTCCCAGGAGGCGCCCAGGATGCCCGTAACCGTTCCATCCGGCTGCCGGATAGGGGTTTTAATCGTATGAATCCAGGACTCCTTTCCGGAGTGGAAGAATTTTTGCTCGAAATCTGCCGTCTTTTCCGCCTTCATGATCCGTTTGTCGTCTGCGCGGTACTTGTCTGCCAACGTTTTCGGAAAAAAGTCATAGTCGGTTTTCCCGGCTATTTGATCCGCTCGGATGCCCACCGCTTTGGCGAAGTTTTCATTGCAGGACACATAGACCGAGTTCGTGTCCTTGGTGAATATCCCCTGGGGAATATTTTCAACCAGTGTCCTGTATTTGCTTTCACTTTCCCGCAGCGCCGTCTGGTCGCGGGCCAGTTGGGCACGGTGGAAGGTGTTTTCCAGTACGCTCGGAAGCTGGTGGAGATAGCCGGGATTTTTCGGAACATAATCCGAAACACCCAACTTCAGCGCCTGCAATGCCACTTCCTGGTCACCCTGGCCGGTTACCAGCACGACCGGTATCTGCAGCCTGCGCATCTGGTATAATTCCTTGAGCATCTCCAATGCGTTGAGTCCGGGAAGGCGGTAGTCGAGCAGGAGGATATCATAATCATAGACGATTCCACGCTCGGGAAGGCGTTGCAGCGCTTCGGTGGCAGTGCCGACGACATCCAGGTGGATATGGGAGGCGCGGGTGGCCAGGTGGCGGCGCAGCAGATCAATATCTGCGGCATTATGTTCGGCGTACAGCACGTTCAAAGGGCGAGTTTGGCGGGTCACCTCCGCACGGTAATGATGCAGGGCATCCTCGAGTGCCAGCGGCAAGCGAGCCAGGTAATCACCACGTTTAACGACATAATCGTTGGCGCCTGCCTTGAGTACGGCGACGGCGGTCTCTTCATCGCCTGACCCGGTGATCAGGACCACAGCCAACGGCAGTTCGCGCGCGCGAATGTGGGTCAAAATGGCCAGACCATCACCGTCATGCAAACGCATGTCGGAAAGAACCAGATCATAACGCGAAGCTTCCGGCCCGGACAGCCGGGCGAGAGCTTCCCTCTGGGTGCCGACCAGTTCCAGGTCTAAATGGGGCGCCGTTTTTCTCAGTTGGCGGCGCGTCAGATCGGCGTCGAGTGGGTCGTTTTCTACGTATAAAATGCGCATGCTTTGCCTTTTGTGAACTTCTGGAAACCTGCGGCCCGGAATCGTTACACGTATCTTTCAACTTCCATGTCAACTTGGCGGCTTATTCAGAACGTTCCAATATAGCTCAATATGTCCGGCGACTTCCATGAATTTTTCGAAATCCACCGGCTTGATGATATAGGAGTTGGCCCCCAGTTGATATGCGTTTTGGATATCCGAGTTTTCAGAAGAAGTGGTAAGAATGACAACCGGCACGGTGCAAAATTTAGGATGCCCCTTCATCTGACGCAAAACTTCCAGCCCATCCACCTTGGGCAGTTTCAAGTCGAGCAAGATGACGACGGGCAGCGGTGCATCGGCCGCCCAGATTCCAATATAATTAAGGGCCTCATCTCCGTCTCGCAGCACTTCAAGCGGGTTTACCAGTTTGCGTCTTGAAAAGGCGCGGCGGGTAAGATCGACATCCATCGGGTTGTCTTCGATAAGCAGGATCGGGCGGATGATATTTTTCATTTCGGTACCTCCAGATAGAATGCCGCGCCTTTGCCCGGTGTACTCTCCCCCCAGACGCGGCCGCCCATGCGCTGCATCACCTTGCGCACCATGGCAAGGCCCACTCCGGTGCCAGGGTAGTCTTCGGCCCGGTGGAGGCGCTGGAAGATTTCAAAGATGCGATCATGGTACTGCATCTCAAATCCGATGCCGTTATCGCGAACCCACAAAATACACGCGTTGTCGGTTTCCCGCCCTCCGATTTCAATGTGCGGCGCCGGCAGGTCGCGGCTGAATTTCAGGGCGTTTCCCAGCAGGTTGCGAAGCGCCACGACCAGGCCTTCGGCTTCTGCGGTTACGGTCGTACAAGGGATATCCAAGTCTATCGTCGCCCGGCGGTCTCGAAGTTCGTCCGCCCGTTCGGCGATTACCATCTCTGCAAGGGAACGGGGGTCAAGTTTGGCGGTTTTCATGGACCGGCGCTCGAGACGGGAGTAGGCCAGCAGGTCGTCAATCAACTGGTTCATCTGTTGGGTGGCGCCGCGAATGGTGTGCAGAAATGTTTGGCCTTCCTCGTCCAGTTTGTCGACATAATCGAGCAACAGCAACCGGCTGTAGCCGTCAATGCCACGCAAGGGGGCTTTGAGGTCGTGAGAAACGGAATAGGTGAAAGCTTGCAGCTCGGCGTTGATTTCCTGAAGTTCGAGCGTACGCTGGGCGACCCTTTGCTCCAGTTCGGCCGCGTGCTGTTCGATCTGTTGCTTCATCCGCGCTTGGTTGATGGCGATGGCGAGCTGATCGGCGACCTCACCGGCGATCTCCAGATCTTCCGGTGAAAAGGTCGAAGGGATCTTGCGCGAGAGCATCAGTTCTCCGATCAGATTTCCTTCGGCCACCAGTGAAGCGGCCAGATAGGAGCGGATGCCTTCGTCCAGTGCGATCCGGACGGTGGGCGAGATCGGTTCCGATAGTGTGCCGATGTCTTCCACGAAATGGCAATTTTCCGTCAACATCCGGTCCACCCACTCGGCTGGGGCGGGTATCTGCGCGCCGGGCAATATCATCGTGTCGCCGCTGACTTCGCTGGCCAGGACAATGATTTGTCCGGTTTCCCGCTCGTAAAGCGCCACGCTGGCCATCCAGCAGGGGACCAGCCCCCGGATGTGTTGCAGTACGGCATTGACGATTTCCTTCGGGGAGCGGGCAATGAGAATGTCCCGGTCGATCTGGTGCAAAATTTGCAGACGCCGGTTGTAGTATTGAAGCATCTCTTCGGCCCGCTTCTGTTCGGTCATGTCCATGATCGCTGCCACCCTGACCTGGCGTCCTTCGTGTTCCCAGTCTCGCGCCCGAACTTCAACCGGAAATCGGGTCCCGTCTTTCCTAAGACCCGTGGCCTTGTATGGTCCCATGCTTCCGGCGGCGATCTTATTATGGGCGGCCCCCAGTGCCTCGGGCGCAATTGTCAACGGCAGGACCTGCTTGCCTCTCAGTTCCTTGGCTTCGTAGCCGAACATCTTATAGTATTGATCGTTGGCGCGGATGAGAATGCCCCCCTGGTGAATAATGATGCCATCAAAGGCTGCGGCCGAAAGAAGGCGAAAACGCTCTTCGCTTTCTTGCAGGGCCTGTTGCGCTTTCTTGCGTTCGGTGATGTCGATATACATCACAAGGGTGGCTTTCTTCTCCTGGTATAAAAAGGTGGTGGCGTACAATTCGATCCATTTCGCTTCCCCGTTTTTTGTAACTCCTCTGAATTCATACTGAGACGGTGCATCGGAAGTGGCAGATTGTCTGATTTGGCCATTTTTTATCACAAATTCGCGATCATCCGGATGCACCAGTTTTAAATGCTCATAGGGTTTCCAGTTCATGATTTCATCGATGGAAAATCCGGTCATATCGCAATAGGCATGATTGGCATATTTTACCAGGCCGTCTTGGATGAACTGTATCCCTACCAATGATTGTTCGGATATCAATCTGAATTTATTCTCACTGTCCCTAAGCGCCTGCTCAGCTTTTTTATTTTCTGTGTAATCGGTGTAGATTCCGATCATTCCGATAGCGTTCCCGCTGCTGTTTTTTACGGCATCTACTCGAAGCTGTGCGGGAAAACGGCGCCCGTTTTTAGCAACCATTTCGTTTTTACCCTGCCATGAACCGCCGGACATAATTGTATCGAAAATATCATTCGATTCATCTTTCTGGCTGAACAATATGCGTGGAGTCAAACGGGAAAGTTCTTCTATCGTGTAGCCGAACATACGGCCATGTGATTTGTTGTGATAATAATGATATCCTTCGATGTCCGAAATACCTATCGCAACACCTGAAGCGTCCACAGCCGCCTGTATTGACTCACCTTTAATGATTTCTTCAAGGACTTTGATTCGTTTCTCCAATTCCTCATAAGTGGGTTTGGCAGGCATCGGCTATCCTTTCGATTCAATACAGATCGATTCAATCCGGACCAAAGACCTCAAAAAAATATACAACATAAAATTTCTGTGTTAAAATGCATACCGGCAATATCTTCATCGTTAGACACATTTTTTGCACTCTTGTCAATGAGAAAGGTATCATTTTTGAGTAGATGGGGGACAACATGAACTATGAACAGATCAAGGCCGCCCTGGCACCGTGTGGGTTGAACTGCGTGAAATGCTTCGCCCATGTCAACGGCGAGATCCGCCGGCTCAGCCAGGAACTCAAGGAAGGGCTTGGCAATTTCGAGGCTTATGCCAAGCGCTTCGAAACGTTGATCGGCGATCCGGTTTTCAAAAAGTATCCGAATTTCATGGAAATGATCGACTATTTGGCTTCTTCGAATTGCAGCGGCTGCCGCAACGAGCAGTGCAGGCTGTTCAAGGACTGCGGGGTGCGCGTCTGCCACCAGCAAAAGCAGGTCGATTTTTGCTTCCAGTGCAGTGAATTTCCATGTGCCAAGACCAATTTCGACCAAAGGCTGAATACGGTCTGGCTGAAAGTCAACGAAAAGATCAGAGCAGAAGGCCTTGAAGCCTATTACCAGGATTCGATGAATCGGCCCCGATATCCTTGAAATTTATGAAAAGTTTAGGGAATTGAAACAGGAGAGGCGAGATGAAATCATTTTGCCGGGGAGTGATCATCCTTCTTTGTTCAGCGTTTATCGTTCATCCAGGATACGGTCAGAACGTTTACATGTGGACCGATAAAGACGGGGTGGTTCATATGGAAGACCGCCCCCCTTCTAACAGCCACAATGATTCCGATCTGGACGAGTTGAAATTCAAGGAAACCTCTCCTCGGAAGTACCAACGCCCGAGTGAACAGGAGTCCCCGGGCGGGAATAATTCGCATGATGACCAGAAGGAAATAGAACAGCAGAAAAATGAAGCACAAAATAGAGAAATCGAAGAAAGAAAATCACGCTTAAAAAATGAAATAAAACATTTGGAGGCTCAAAAAAATCAATACAATCGGAATAAGAATACATCAAAGACATCCAGGAGAAAGGGTTTTTGGAGAAATCAGATTGATGCCGTTGACAGGCTGATCAAGGAAAAACAATATGAATTGGAACATCTTTAGGATTTTGCATTAATGCAAATCGGCGTCCATTTTTTGCCAATAGTATTTTGAAGAAAGACCATTTCGCGAATCTGTTTTCCACTTCTATATTTCCAAACTGAAGGGAGAGATGAAATGAAAGGTAGGTCCTTTTTGCTCGGATTCTTTCTCACCTTTACCGTTCTCAACGCATCAACTGTTATGGCCAACGACATCAACGGTGACAAGAGAATCGGTTTGGAAGAAGCGATTCATGCTTTGCAGGTCGTGGCGGGGATGGTCTCCGAGAACACGGCAGCAACCTGCACGGATGGTGTGGACAACGACGGCGACGGATTCGTCGACTGCGACGATTTTGACTGCAACGGGGTGGAGGGGTGCGGTACGGAGACCACGGCACAGACGTGCAGCGACGGTCTGGACAACGATGGTGACGGTTTTATCGACTGCCAGGATTATGATTGCACCGGCGTTGGCGGATGCGGTCAGGAGAACACGCCGGCGGCCTGCACGGACGGGTTGGACAACGATGGTGACGGCTTTGTGGACTGCAACGATTTTGACTGCGGCGGTGTTGTGGGCTGCGTTCCGGAAAACACGGCAGCAACCTGCACGGATGGTCTGGACAACGACGGCGACGGATTCGTCGACTGCGACGATTTTGACTGCGACGGGGTGGAGGGGTGCGGCACGGAGACCACGGCACAGACGTGCAGCGACGGTCTGGACAACGATGGTGACGGTTTTATCGACTGCCAGGATTATGATTGCACCGGCGTTGGCGGATGCGGTCAGGAGAACACGCCAGCGGCCTGCACGGACGGGTTGGACAACGATGGTGACGGCTTTGTGGACTGCAACGATTTTGACTGCGGCGGTGTTGTGGGCTGCGTTCCGGAAAACACGGCAGCAACCTGCACGGATGGTCTGGACAACGACGGCGACGGATTCGTCGACTGCGACGATTTTGACTGCAACGGGGTGGAGGGGTGCGGCACGGAGACCACGGCACAGACGTGCAGCGACGGTCTGGACAACGATGGTGACGGTTTTATCGACTGCCAGGATTATGATTGCACCGGCGTTGGCGGATGCGGTCAGGAGAACACGCCGGCGACCTGTACGGACGGGTTGGACAACGATGGTGACGGATTTGTGGACTGCAACGATTTTGACTGCGGCGGTGTTGTGGGCTGCGTTCCGGAGAACACGGCAGCAACCTGCACGGATGGTCTGGACAACGACGGCGACGGGTTTGTCGACTGCGACGATTTTGACTGCGACGGGGTGGAGGGATGCGGCACGGAGACCACGGCACAGACGTGCAGCGACGGTCTGGACAACGATGGCGACGGTTTTATCGACTGCCAGGATTATGATTGCACCGGCGTTGGCGGATGCGGTCAGGAGAACACGCCGGCGGCCTGCACGGACGGGTTGGACAACGATGGTGACGGATTTATGGACTGCCAGGATTTTGACTGCGGCGGCGTGGAGGGATGCGATCAGTAAAATTTGCCGGCACCGACAAAAGATGAGCTAAATCATTCACCTCAGATCTTGATACTTGCCTTTGCCAGGATCCTGTGTTTGATAGAGCGTCATGATTTTTGGAGGGCAAATGCCAGGGGGCCAGGGCGTTTTTCGATTGGTTGCCGGGTTTTTTTTGATGGTTGTGCTGATATTCTGCCTGTCCGCCTGCCGCGATGAAATTCCTCAGGTCAAATTTTCACCGGAAGAACGCCAATGGCTCAAGGAAAACAGCGGGAAGATCGTGCTGGCCGAGTATGATCGGTTTCCGCCTATGGAATTTTTGGACCAAAATGGTGAATGGTCCGGTATATCAAGCGACTATATCAAGCTCATCGAACAGCGGCTCAATTTCCGGTTCAAACGGGTTCCGGAAAATGATGTAGCCGAGATTCTTCAAAAAATCCGAAAGGATCGTATCGACCTCAAGTGTAATTTCCAGCAAACACCGGAACGATCCGAATTTCTCCTGTTTACAGAACCCTATATCGATATTCCCCATGCTATTATCGTGCGCAAGGAAGTACGAGGGGAACTGAGACCTGAGGCCATGGGCGGGATGCGCATTGCAGTCGTCAACAAGTATGCCATCCAGGAACATCTCAGGAAAAATTTCCCTCACCTCCTGCTGCAGCCAGTGGAAAATGACTTGGCCGGCCTGCGTCTGGTGTCCTTTCATCAGGCCGATGCCATGATCATCAACCTGGCCACGGCTTCTTATCTGATCGAAACCGAAGGGTTGACCAATTTGCGGTTGGCCGGTGTGGCCGGCAAACCCAACCGGCTCTGCTTAGCCTCCCGCAAGGACCTGCCGGTGCTTAACCGGATCATGGTCAAGGGGCTGGCCGTGATAACGGACAAGGAAAAAAAAGCCATTTACAGAAAATGGATCCGTCTGGACCGCAGTGTTTTTATTTATGATAAACGGTTCTGGTATGGCACCGCGGTGATGATGATCCTGGTGTTGGCCGGTATTTTGACGGTCCTGTTCTGGAACCGCACCCTGAAGGTCCAGGTGGCCCAGAAGACTTCCGAGCTGCAAAAGGAGCTGGTTGAGCGCAAGAAAATGGAACGCCAGTTGCTTCAGGCTGAAAAGATGGAAGCCATCGGTACGTTTGCGGGTGGGATCGCCCATGATTTCAACAACACCTTGGGATCGATTATCGGCTATTGCGAGCTGATGGAAATGCTGGATATCGAAAAAGGTTCGCGCGCTGAGAAACATTTGCAAAAAGTTCTGAAAGCCGCCTACCGTGCCAAGGGGCTGGTCCAGCAGATCCTGACCTTCAGCCGTAAGTCCGGGTCCCGGAAACTGCCGGTCGCGCTGACGCCGATTATCAAGGAGGCTGTCGATTTCATTCGGGCTTCTTTTCCGGCCACCGTTTCTATCGTCCAACGCTACCAAACCACTGACGATGTCGTTTATGCCGATCCCATCCAGATTCATCGGCTGCTCATGAACCTGTGCGCCAATGCCGCTCATGCCATGGAGGACAATGGGGGCAGCCTCCGGATCATCCTATCGGACTGCGAACCACTGCCGGACGCGCCGGACCGGATCATGGATCCCCTTCCGGGCCCCTATGTATCCATTTCGGTCCGGGACAGCGGTTACGGCATGGCGCCGGAAATCATCCCGCATATTTTCGAACCGTTTTTTTCCACCAGAAAGCGGGGTGTGGGCACCGGCATGGGACTTTCCGTTGTGCACGGGGTTGTCCGTGATCTTGGTGGCACCATCCAGGTGGCCAGCGAACCGGGCAGGGGCAGCGCGTTCACGATATTTATGCCTAAGTACCAGGGGGTGCTGCCAGAGGCCTCGAAGGCCCCCCGGACGGCCGGGGCCGGCGCAAAGGCATCGATTCTTTTCGTTGACGACGAGTCGCTTTTGTCTGAACTTGCCGAGGAGGCCCTGAGCCACCTGGGACATTCCGTTACGGCGATATCCAGCAGCGTAGAAGCCCTGGAAGTTTTCTGGCAGGACACCGACCGCTTCGATCTCGTGGTTACCGACCTGACCATGCCGGAGCTGACCGGTATGGAGCTGGCCGAAGAGATCCATACGCTGCGCCCCCATCTGCCGATCATTCTCTGCTCCGGTTTCAACCCTTCCTCATTGACAAGCGACATGAAAAAGGCGGGGGTGCGGCGATTCGTGCAAAAACCGCTGGGGGCTCACGAACTGGCCGACATCGTCATCGACGAGCTGCAACAGTCTGAAAAATATGAGGCGGACCATGGCGAAGGTACTGATTATTGATGACGACCAATCTCTTTGTGAGGTGCTGAGCGAACTGATCGAGAGCATCGGCTACCATGCATGCTACGCATTGAGCCTGGCGGCCGGAGAAAAAGCGGCGGCAACCGGAGATGTTGATTTGGTGCTGCTGGATGTCAGGATGCCGGATGGCAACGGCATCGAGGCCCTGCAGCGGATCAAGGAAGCCCCCTCGCAGCCGGAAATCATCGTCATCACGGGCGCAGGCGATCCGGATAGTGCCGAGCTGGCCATCAAGAACGGGGCCTGGGACTATATCCAAAAACCCCTTTCTCCCAAAAACATCGTACTGCCCCTGACCAACGTTCTGGAGTATCGGGACCAGCTTAAAACCGAAGATACCTGCGTTGCAGCTTTCAAACGGGAAGGGATCATCGGCCAGAGCCCGCAGTTGATCGCATGCATCGAGGCCATGGGGCGGGCGGCCGGATCCACGGCCAATATTCTGGTCACCGGTGAAACCGGCACCGGAAAAGAGCTTTTCGCACGGGCC
This sequence comes from Desulfobacterales bacterium, assembly GCA_963668645.2. Classification (GTDB taxonomy): domain Bacteria; phylum Desulfobacterota; class Desulfobacteria; order Desulfobacterales; family UBA2174; genus UBA2174. The sequence goes on along the minus strand of CAXXWC010000001.1, from coordinate 259,540 downwards.
CTGCATGAAAACAGCCCGCGGGCCGGGGCGGGATTCGTGGTGGTCGACTGTGCTGCCCTGGCCACGTCTTTGGCCGCCAGTGTTTTGTTCGGGCATGAAAGAGGTGCCTACACCGGCGCGGAGTATTCGGCCGAGGGGCTGGTGAAGCTGGCCGACGGCGGCACCCTTTTTCTCGATGAGATCGGGGAGCTGAATCTGGACAGCCAGAAGATATTTCTCCGGGTCCTGCAAGAACACGCTTTCCGGCCGGTGGGCAGCAAAAAAGAGCAAAAGAGTGACTTCCGGTTGATATCCGCCACCAATCGGAATCTGGACCAAATGGTCCGCGAGGGGACTTTCAGGGAGGATCTACTGTACCGGCTGCGTACGATCGCCATCGAAATTCCACCTCTCAGGGAACGGGTGGGGGATATCGAGGTCCTGACCCGCCATTATGCACGCCAATTTTTCAATCTTTATGGCCTGGCGCCCAAGGAGTTTTCACGGGACTTTTTCGAGACCCTGCGTCGTTACAACTGGCCGGGCAACACACGTGAGCTGATCAGCGCCATCGAGGATGCGGTCCATCACGCCGGCAGTGATTCGGTGCTCTACCCCCAGCATCTGCCCCAGCAGATTCGTATCAACGTCACCCGTTCGGCCGTTAAAAAGCCGGCCGTCCCCGGTGATGATATCCGTGTATCGGAAATTTTGCCGGAGGTGCCGGCGGCGCTGCCCAGCTTGCGGGAGTTTCGCGACAACGCCATCGCCCGGGCCGAAGAAACCTATCTGCGCCATCTGATGATGAGCACGAAAGGCAACCTCAAGCAGGCCTGCCAGATCAGCGATCTGGGCCGAACGCGACTCTACCTGCTTTTAAAAAAATACAACATTTCCAGGACCGGTTGGCCTGCTTGACAGCCTCCATTCATCCCGCCAGAATTTAACATCCTGGAAGCCTCCCGCGACTGCCACTGTTTTTCCGAACCTTCATTTTCGGGAATCATCCGTTCACTTGCGGTGAACATATGATTCCTGCCGCGAAACATCGACCGCTTCCCCTGACCCTCCAGCCGGAGGGTAACTGGCCTTTCCGCTTGCCTGATCTCATGAAATATCAGCGTCCTGCCACTTGGTAAGCGCCTGCTGGCACACCCATTGCTCTCTGGCACACCCATTGCTCTTTTGATTGTTCATCTGAAACCGACATGCGGGGGATCCTTATGCCCAACAGATGGAAAGCCTATATCAACGGCAACGTCCTGACGATGGACCCGGCCGGTACGACCGCCACGGCCTTTATGACCTGGGCGGGGCGGTTTGTCCGGGTGGGAAACGATGATGAAATCAAAGCATTTATCAACGATACGATGGATGTGGTCGACCTGGGGGGGAGAACGGTTCTGCCCGGTTTTATCGAACCGCACAATCATTTTTCGGCCTACGCCATGAATCTGATGCGGGTGGACTGTTCAGTTGGGGCCAACCGGAGCATCGCCGAACTCAAGGACCGGATTCGGTCGCGGGCCGTGGCCGCCGCGCCGGGTGAATGGATCCAGGGGTACGGTTATGACGATTCTCTGATCGAAGACAAGCGCCATTTGACCCGCGAAGATCTCGACGAGGCGGCCCCCGACAACCCGGTCCAGATTCTTCATATCTCGGTTCATTTTTCCTACGTCAATTCCAGGGCGTTGGAAATCGCCGGCATCGGGGCCGGCACGCCGTCGCCCGCAAATGGCCAAATCCACAAGGATGCGCTGGGGCGCCCCACCGGGTTGCTGATTGAGCCGGGGGCCATGGAGATGGTCATGGGGCATGTTCCGCTTTTCAGCACGGATCAGGTCAAGACCGCCATGCTCCAGGCGGCCGGCGATCTTCACCGGGTGGGGATCACCGGAATTCACGACGGTGGCATCGGTTACTTCAAACACGGCCGCCAGGTTGTCGAGGCCTACGGTGCCCTGGAACGGGCAGGGCGTCTGCCTTTTCGCGTCTACATGACCCTGATCGAGACCCTGTTTGGCGATCTTTTTGCCAAAGGTATTCGCACCGGTTTCGGCTCGGACATGCTCCGGGTCGGGTCGGTCAAATCCTGGCAGGACGGCTCCATCCAGGGTTATACCGGCGCCTTGGGCCAGCCCTACCACAGCCGTCCTGATTTTTGCGGGGATTTGCTCATCGACCAGCAAGTGCTCGATCAAATGGTCGCCAAATACCACAGCGCCGGCTGCCAGGTGGCCCTGCACGCCAACGGCGACCGGGCCATCGAATCGGTTCTCCAGGCTTTTGAGAACGCCTATCGGCTTTGCCCGCAAAACGATCGACGCCATATGATCATCCACTGCCAGGCGGCTTCGGACGATCAGATCCGGCGGATGAAAGCCATAGGTGTCATTCCCAATTATTTCGTCAACCACATCTACTACTGGGGCGACCGGCACCGCTCCATTTTTCTGGGGCCAGAACGGGCCGCGCGCATGGATCCGCTTAAAACTACGCTGGACCAGGGGCTGGATTTCGTTCTGCATTCGGATATGCCCGTGACCCCGCCTGATCCCATATTCAGCATCCACACGGCGGTAAACCGCATCACCCGGCAAGGAGAGGTGCTGGGCGCCGACCAGCGCATTCCGGTCTACGAGGCTCTGAAAACCTACACCCGCAACGCCGCCAAATGCAGCTTCGAAGAAGACCGCAAGGGAAGCATTGAGACGGGCAAGTTGGCGGACTTTATCGTGCTGTCCGAAAATCCCATGGCCGTCGCGCCTGAAAACCTGAAATCCATCACCGTTGAGGAAACCGTCCTGGCGGGGAAAAGTGTCTATCGACACGACGCCTGAAACCGTGAATGCCGTTTGGCATTTTTGATGGTCAGACAACCCATGAACAAGGAGGAACGATGGACAAGACCAGTGTGTTGATTTATGCGGTTTATATGTGCAGCTATTTTGCTTTCATGATCGGTGTCGGCTTTTACCACGCGCGAAGAATGACAACGGTGGACGAGTACCTGATTGCCGGCTGGAAAGTGGGGTTCTGGAAGATTGCCGGTACCACCGTGGCCACTTGGTGCGGTGCGGCGGTGTTTATCGGCTATGTGGGCATGGGATTCACTTCGGGGGTTACCGGATTCTTCTTCTGGGTGCTGCCCGGCGCGGTCTTCAGTATCGTTTTTGTGGTGGGCTTTGCCCGGGTGCTGCGGCGGCTTCAGCGCTACACCATAGCCGATGCCTTTGCCCTGCGTTTCGGCAAGTCCATGGCGGTGGTGCCGGCCCTGTTTCAGATTCTGATTTACGCGATTCCGGTGCTGGCCCTCCAGTTCATCGGTATGGGCACCATCTTCAAGACCTTTTTCGGCTTCAGCCTGCAGACCGGCATCCTGATCGGCTTTGCACTCATCTTCGTGTATACCTACATGGGCGGCATGCCGTCGACCATTACCACCGACGCCATTCAGACGGTCATTCTTTTTGTCGGTATTTTCCTGCTTCTGGTGTTCAGTTTCGATTATGCCGGAGGTGCCGAGCATATCATGGAGATTACCCCGAGCAAGTTTTGGCATCCCCTGGGGGGGCAATCTTTTTCCAAGTTCATCACCCTGGCGCTGACCGTGGGCAGCTTTTACATGGTATGGCAGTGCACCTGGCAGCGCGTGTATGCGGCAAAAAGTGAAAGCGTCGCGGTCCGGGGCCTTACCTTCGGGTTCGCCGTTGCGATTCTTGCCAGTTCTTTTTCGTTCTTGATCGGGATCATGGCCCGCGGCTACCTGCCCCTGGAGACGGCCCCGGACATGGTCTTCACCACAGCGATTTCGACCACTTTCCATCCGCTGATCGGCGGGCTGATCGCCATGGGCCTGGCCGCGGCCCTCATGTCCGGCGGTGATTCTTTCATCATGATGGGGTCGGCCAGTATTACCCGGGATATCTACCAGCAGTACTTCAACCCGGAGGCCTCGGCGGAAAAGATGCTCAAGATCGCCCGCATCAGCGTGGTGTTCATGTCCCTGGTGGCCCTGGTGATCGCTCTTTACGGCAAGGGCATTATCCCCATGTATCTGATGATCGTCAAAACCTGCGGGGCTGCGACCCTGTTTCCCTTCTTTGCCCTGATGTTCTGGAAGGGCGCTACCCGTAAGGGCATTGTGGCCGGGATGATCACCGGCGCCGTGGTGAATGTGGTGTGGTATCTGGCCGGCAATCCCTGGGTGATGGAGGCCATACCCGCATATCTGTCGTGCCTGGTCGTTATGGTGGTGGTCAGCCTGCTGACCGAGCATGCCCCGGACGAGCAAGTCAAGGCGGCCTATTTCGAAGCCCTGGAGACCGATGAGGCGCTAATTGCCGACGCGGCAGCCGGAAGGATGCGCGGCCTGACCCAGCCTGATGCGGTCTGATGGCTGGCAGGGTCGATGACCTGTAACACCTTGACCTCCTCCAACCTCCAACCTTTGGCCGGTGAGCCTCCCATGTCGAAAGGGGCTCGCCTGCCAATGCCAAGTCCTTCCTGATCGGCATCACGCAGAAACTGAAAGGCTCGCTTCAAACCCGCCAGACCGTCAGGCCGGTTGGGCGACCATCGGCTTGAGCATCCCTGCCACCACCCCGGCGATCGCCAGGATGGGGACAATCGAGACGAAAACAAGAGAATAGCTGCCTGTGGCGTCGAAAAGCGCCCCTGCGACATAGGGTGCCAGGGCGCCGATCAGTTGGCCTACGGCCGTGGTGATGCCGATTATCACCCCCAGAGATTTCATGCCGAAGATTTCGGGAATCACACCGATCTGGGCCGAAACCCGTGCGCCGTGGAATATCCCATAGGAGAAAGCGAAAAAAAAGAGCATCCAGATATCCTTCAGCACCCAGAGGCAGGCCATGGACGCAGCCGTCCCGAAGCAGGCCAGCGACATGAGGCGGTGCCATCCCAGCCGGGCGGAAAAGAACCCTGACAGCAACCTTCCGAAAATGGAAAATCCGCCCATGAGGCCGAGGGCCGCGGCGGCTGCGACCGGTGAAATGCCCAGGTCGGTGGCATGCGCAACCAGGTGGGTGGAAAGGATCTGGAATGTGAAGATGCCGGCCACGACCACGAACATGATGGCAATTAAGGACCACGACGCATACCATCGAGGCTGTTCCGGGACTTGCAGGTCCGGGGCGGGCGGATTGGCGCCGGCAAGGTGCGCGGGCCGGGCGGCCATAGGGCCGGTGACGGATCTGAGAACGAGGGTGGCCAAACCGACGATGGCTCCGAAAAGGATCCCCAGGATGAGAAAAGTCGTTCGCCACCCGTAGTGTTGAATCAGGAAATTGATCAGCGGGGCAAAGACAAGCGCACCCACGCCCACCCCGGAGGTGACGATGCCCAGGGCCATTCCGGCCTCTTTCTTGCCGTGGAACCAACGTTGAACAACGGTGTTGGGAACAGACCAGGTCGCCCCCGATCCCAGACCTACAAAAAACAGGCAGATCCGGAAATGGTTGGCAGCAGTGCCCAGGCTGCTGCCGCAGAGACCTGAGACGATCAGCAGGGCACTGCCCAAAAGCACGGGCTTCGGGTTGTAGCGATCAACGAGCCGCCCGCTCGTGATTACCGATATGGCATATCCGAGCAAAAAGGAGGTGAAGATGGATGAGACTGCGGCCCGGGTCCAGCCGAAGGTCTGCTGCAGCGGCTTGAAAAATACACCGAAACTCCAAAAGGTCTCTCCCAGAGTGAGGGTGAGCCCGAAGCAAGCCAACAGGACCAGCCAATCGCGATACCGGTCGGAGCGAACAGGCGCTTTTACGCAGATAGTGGAGGAAACGGGCGATTCGGTCACGTTGGAGGATCCGCAGTTATCTGTTCAGGGGTTGTCGTTGGTCGAGCGGTACAGGCTTTTTAAGGTGCGGTTTAAATTCTGCTTCAGGTTTGACTTTGTCAAGATTTTTGTCAACCCGGGTTTCCAAAATCGAAGCCATGCTGACTTCGGCCGGCAGCGGCGGCCGTTGCCAGCGGGTGTCCCGCCGCCGTTGCAGTGGCGGTGCCGGCCTTGATCCACCGGGGTTCCTGGGACCGCCGGAGGGCCGGGATCTTCATCAGGCGGCTACTTGAATAGTTTTTTCACCTCTTTTTTGAACTCGGAAGCCGACTCCTTGAGTGCCGGCCCGATTTTTTTTGCAGCGGCGACGGATTTGTCCTTAACGACCACGGCCGTTTCCTTGACGGCCGATCCGGTCTGCTTTGCCGATGCCACCGATTTTTCCTTCACCTCGGCAGCCATCCCTTTGATGCCAGGGGTCGCGGGCGGTGGTACAGCTTTGTTCTGATCTTGGGTGCTGGCCTGATCGGTGTCGCCTGCGGTCGTTGGGGTCTGTTCCTGGCTATGCCCGTAAGCGGCAAACATCAAGAAGCAGACCAGAACGATAAGAATCTTTTTCATAACGCCGCCTTTTTTCCCATATTCTGTTGCCGGCTGTGATCTTGTATTTTCATGGCTTGGAAATGCCTGCCCAGCAAGCAGCTGCCCAGCTTGGGCGGGAAGCACGCATCCGGGGCCGGCTTCCGGAGTGCTCGAAAATTCAAACAAAAAAGGTTCCGGAAGTTCCGGAACCTTTTTGATTTCTTTGGTGGAGCTGAGGGGACTTGAACCCCTGACCCCTTGACTGCCAGTCAAGTGCTCTCCCAGCTGAGCTACAGCCCCACGAGGTGAGACGGGCTTTTAACAGAGCCGGACGGGAAGTGTCAACCGAAAAAACCGCCGTACTGGAAATCACGTGCCCCGGCCCCAGCCAAAAAGCTCTTTACCATCGTGCCCCGGCATGCGATCTTCCGTTGTCCCTTCGGCCGGGGAGGGCATTTGGGTTGCCGGATATCGTTTCCGCCCGCCGTATCTTGCGCGAACCATGCGCCGCTATTGACAAATCGGCGCCCTGCAAATAGTATCGCACACTTTTAATGGCCAGAAGAAGAGGGTTGTCCGGGATTCGTTCCGCCCAGCAGGGCAGGGAAAATGCGGGCGCCCCGTGAAAAGGGCAGCAAAGAGGAGAATTATTAGATGCTGGATCTGATGCGCAAAAAGGCCGGCTCGTGGATGATCAAGTTCATTCTGGCAGCCATCATCGTTGTTTTTGCCTTCTGGGGAGTCGGCAGCTTCAACGCCCGCCGGCTGTCCACGGTCGCCACGGTCGACGACACGATCATCACCTTCGAAGCGTATCGCGCGACCTACGACCGCCTCGTGGATCAGATGCGCCAGCGCTTTGGTGGCAAGTTGGACGCCGAGATGATCGATGCCCTCAATTTCAAGCAGCAGGCCATTGACCAGCTCGTCAACGACCGGCTCCTGACCAACGAAGCCAAACGCCTCGGATTGGGCGTGACCGATGAGGAGCTGGCCCGGGCCATCGGGGCCATCGATGTGTTTCAACGGGACGGACATTTCGCTCCGGACCGCTACAAGAGGGTCCTCGAAGCCAATCGGATAACGCCGGAAAGTTTCGAACAGGAACAACGCAAAGCGATGCTCATCGGCAAGCTGCGCGAGATGGTGACCGACACGATTCAGGTCGGTGACAGTGAAGCGCGCCGTTGGTACGATTACGTCAACGCCCGCGTGGCGGTGGATTACGTCCGCTTCGATCCCAAACAGTACAAGGATCTGACCGTTGCCGAGAAGGATGTGGCCGATTATTACAAGGCGCACAAGGAAGATTACAAGACCGCTCCGCTGCGCAGCGTCCAGTACCTTCGCTTTGCCAACGATGCCTTTGCCGATAAAGTCGTCCTTTCAGAGGACGAGGTGCGCGATTACTTTACGGACCACGAGGACGAATTTCGCCAGGATGCCAGCGTCGAGGCCCGCCATGTGTTGATCCGTGCGAAAGAAGATGATTCGCCCGAGGCGGTCGAGGCCGCACGCAAGAAGGCCCTTGAGGTGACCCAGAAGGCCCGCGCCGGTGCGGATTTCGCCGAGCTGGCGCGAGAATACTCCCAGGACGGCAGCGCGGCCAAAGGCGGCGAGCTGGGCCGATTCACGCGCCGTGAGATGGTCAAGCCCTTCGCCGATCAGGCCTTTTCCATGGAGCCCGGCCAGATCAGCGATCCGGTGCGGACTCAGTTCGGCTGGCATGTCATCAAACTGGAAAAAATCTATCCGACCGTGACGCCCACCCTGGAAGATGTCGCCGAAAAGATCCGTACCCGGTTGCGGGCCAGAGATGCCAAGACACTGGCCCGGGAAGGGGCCGAAGCAGCCTGGGATGCGGCCTTCGATGCCAACGATCTCAAACCCGTGGCCCAAGCCCGGGGGCTGAAGCTGCTAACCACCCCACGCTTCGATCGCAAAGGGCCTGCCGACGGTCTGGTGGCCGACAGGGCCAAGTTCGCCGAGGCGGCTTTCGCCTTGACGCCCGGTACGGTCGGCGACGTGCTGGAAATGAGCGACGGTTACTACATTCTCCAGGTGAACGAAGAGATCCCCGCCGAGATTCCCCCCCTGGATGCCATCGCCGAAGCGGTGCGCGCCGATGCGTTGAAAGCCAAACAGCGCGAGCAGGCCCGCCAGGCGGCCCAGGCGATGCTGGACGCCGTGCGCGGCGGCCAGAATTTTGCCGCTGCCGCCAAAGAGCGGGGGATGGAAGTTGCCCACAGCGGTCTTTTCGGCCGCCAGGGCATGATCGAAAAAGTCGGCATGGCCCGGGAGATGGCCGCTGCCGCCTTTGATCTCAACGGGACCGCGCCTTTCCCCGAGACTGTCTTTGAAGTGGATCAAAACTGGTACGTGATGCGCTATGACAAGCGTGAGGCGCCGCCCGAGGATAAGTTCAAGCAGGATAAAGAGCGCATCATGACGCAATTGGGACAGCAAAAACGGTATGAGGCCTTTGAAGCCCTGTTGGCGCGGCTGCGGTCCGAGAGCAGCATCGAGGTAAAAAAGGACATGCTCTGATACGGATGAGGAGGGACCATGGGACAGCCCAAAGACAAAACACCCAAGCAGGGGTTGGATCCCACCAAGAAGTGCCCCTACTGCTCAACTTATGTCAAACTAAACGCCGATCGCTGCGATGCCTGCAATCGGCGTATCGGACCGTCCAGCCCCTATGGGGTGGCCAAGAAGCCGGTCAATTTCAAATCTTATCTCATCGCCATCCTGGCCGTGGCCGTGCTTGCCGCCTATCTTGTCTGGGCCTTCGGCAAGTAAAGGGGCGTTGGCGGCCTATTTGGCTACCATGGCCCGCATCATGTCCCCGGCGTTTTCCGCATGGTCGGCGATCGTTCCGATGGTTTCGGCCAGCCGCACCATGTGGAAAATGGTCACCGCATCCAGGTCCATGTTGAAGGTGCGACGCTTCAGGGCGTCTTCCAGCTTGTCGGCCTCGTGCTCCATGCTCCGGATCTCGCGGATGATCTGCTTGACCTTGACCCGCTGATCCTCCTGAAACGTCTTGAAGTAGTGGCGCGCCTCGATCACCATGTGATCCAGCTCCTCGATGGGCTGCAAGACCGAGTCCACAAAGATCAAAAAATCCTTATGCAAAGCTTGGGGAATGCCCGGCTCCTTGCGATAGGAGAGCCAGTCCAGAGAGTCCTGGGCCGCGTCGATCACCTTGTCCTGCTCGCGCAGGTAGCGAAAGAGCTGGAACTTGTCCACCTGCAGCATGGTCCCCTTGGGCAGGTGTCCACGGATGCGCCGTTTGATGGCGTCAGCCTCGTTTTCAAGCCGATGGACTTCCTCGCGGCGTTGCTCGAAAGAGACGCACTGATCCGAAAGGTGGCATTCAAATGCGTTTTGGAAAGCTCCAACGCACTGTTTGACCTTTTCGGCATGCTCTTCGAGATCGTCGAAAGGGGACGTTTGGAACATGGACAAGAATGGCAACCGCATGACCCGCCTCCCATCTAAAGAATGATCTTCAGGATCTTGTAATAGAGCATACTGGTCAGTGCCGCGGCGGGAACCGTGAGCACCCAGTAGACAATGATTCTAAAGATGATGCCGAAATTGACCGCCTCAAGGCCGCGGGCCAATCCGACCCCAAGCACTCCGCCCACCGCCGCGTGGGTGGTGGACACGGGCAGTCCGAGTTTGGAAGCCGCCAGGACCGTGGTGGCGGCGGCGAAATCGACCGAAAAACCGCGGGTGTTGGTCAGGGTCGTGATGCGCTTGCCGATGGTGTCCATCACCCGGTGGCCGGCCATGGCGATCCCGCAGGCGATGCCGAGCCCCCCGAAAAGCAAAAGGAAGGTCGGCACCGGCACCTTGTCGCCGATGCTGCCGGTTTTGACCAGAAAGTAGATCACCGCCAGCGGCCCGATGGCATTGGCCACGTCGTTGGCCCCCTGGGCCAACGCCACGTAGCAGGAAGTGCCGATCTGGATGCGGCGGAAAATCTGCTCGGCCCCGTTGCCTTTTTCATCCTGGCCCACCATGCGGGCCAGGAGACGGCGGGCGGCCAGGCCGCAGAGCACCGCCGCCGCAAAGGCGAGCATCAGGGCATGGGGAGCGCCGATGGCCAGGCTGCTGCCCAAGGGGGTCTTGAACAGAAAAGAGAGCACCACCACAAAGATCGTGGCCCCGGTGAACAGGGGCGACCAGCGTACCGCCGCCTGGTAGGAGGCGCGCCGGGATATGACCAGGCGGATGATGATCTTAAAGACCACGTAAGCGATCGCCAGGCTGAAAACCGGCGAGATGATCCAGCTCGCCGCCACTGCCCCCAGTTTGCCCCAGTTGACCGAGGATACCCCGCCGGCCATGATTCCGAAACCGATCATGGCCCCTACGATGGAGTGGGTGGTGGAGACCGGCAGCGATTTCCAGGTGGCAAAACTGACCCAGGATGCGGCGGCCAGCAGGGCTGCCAAAGCCCCTAGGAGGGCCTGGTGCGGATCACTCAACACCTCGGCGCTGACGATCCCCTTGCGGATGGTTTCAGTAACGTGTCCACCGATGAAAACCGCTCCGACAATATTGAGGATCCCGGCGATGAAAACCGCCTGGCGGATGGTGATGGCTTCGGCCCCCACCGCGGATGCCATGGAGTTGGCCACATCATTGGCCCCGATGTTCCAGGCCATATAAAAGCCGAAAATATAGCCGGTGGTCAGGACCAGGTATTCGGTCGGCATAACGAGCGGCTTTTGCCTCCCCCTTTTGGAAGAACGGTTGCCAGGGATCACCCACCCAGTGGCACTTTTTTGCCACGATCCGTAGGCGATCCTGCCGGGATGCTTTCGGTGAAGCGGCCTGGGCCAAGTCTTTGCTCAGGGCGGGGCTTCCAATAACCTTGCCCTGGGCGAAGTGGCCCCGGGGATATCATGGGGGCGCGGGGAGTGCAACGTAAATTGTTAGGTTTCGGTTAGTATCGTGTCAGGGATCTGCCCATTGCCGGCCAGCGGTAGGAGCCGGCGTCGGACGGTTCGCCGACGCGCTGCAAAATCTCTTCGGGCAGATCGTCCAGAAACCGCGAAGGGTGTTCCAAAACCATCTCGGTAGCCCGGTCGTAGGCCTGCATGGGGCAGACGAAGGTAAGGTTTTCACGCGCCCGGGTGGCGGCCACATACATCAGGCGCAGTTCTTCGTCGAGCTGTTCGGGGTCTTCGATGGCCTGCAAGGAAGGGAAGCGTCCGTCCAGGGCCCAGATGATAAAGACGCTGTGCCATTCGAGCCCCTTGGCCGAGTGGATCGTTGACAGGGTCAGGCGGGCATCGCCGGGCTGGGGCAGGTGCAACCCGCCTTCGGCCAGGTTGTCCGGCGGCTCCAGGGCCATGTCGGCCAAAAAGGTGTCCAGTTGTCCGTAGCGCTCCATGATGGCCAGAAGCTGTTCCAGATCCCTGGCCCGCTTGGGGTGGTCCTCGTAGTTTTCCTTGAGTACGGGCAGGTAGTAGGCCAGCACCGCTTCGCCCATCTGTGCCACGGAAAGGTCGCTGGCGCCCATCTGCTGGTAAAGGGCCTTGAGCGGGGCCAGGCGCGGTTCGAGGCGTGGCGGCAGCTTCAGATCCATCAGTCCGGCGGTTCCGGCCCGGGTTTCCACGATGGCGTCGAAGATGGTCTGGGCCGTTTTGGCGCCGATTTTTTCCACCAGCAGCAGGATGCGGTGCCACGAGATGCGGTCCGTCGGATTGGTCATGACCCGCAGATGGGCCAGCAGGTCCTTGATATGGGCCGCTTCCATGAACTTGAACCCCCCGACCTTGACAAAGGACAGGCCTTCCCGGGCCAGTTCGATTTCCAGGTCAAAGGCGTGGTAGCCCGCGCGAAACAGCACCGCGATGTCGCCCGGGGCCACGTCCTGGCGCAACAGGCTGCGGATCTCGTCCACCACGAGGCGGGACTGTTCGTTTTCGCTGTTGGTGCGCACCAGGCGCGGCAGGGCCCCGCCGCTGCGGTTGGTAAAAAGGTGCTTGGTGAACTTTTCGGCCGCCTGGGCGATCAGGGCGTTGGTCAGGTTTAAGATCGGCTGCACGCTGCGGTAGTTTTCCTCGAGCCGGATCACCCGGGTGCCGGCATACTGGTCCGGAAAGGCCATGATGTTGCGGAAATTGGCCCCGCGAAAGGCGTAGATACTCTGGGAATCGTCGCCGACCACCATCAGGTTGGGCCGGCTGCCCGCCAGCAGGCGCAGGATATCGGCCTGGATCTGGTTGGTATCCTGGTACTCGTCCACCATGATGAAGCGATAGGCCCCGGCGATGCGCTGGCACAGGTCGGCATCGGCGGACAGCAGGTCCTTGAGACGCACCAGCAGGTCGTCGTAGTCCAGAAAACGGTGCAGTTCCTTGCGGGCCTGATAACGCTGTTCGATTTCGCGGATGGCGTCCAGAAACTGTAAAAAATGGGGATAGCCTTCGTCGATCACCGCTTCGATGGTCTGGGCCTTGTTCACTGCCCGGCTGAAAATGTTCATCAGGGTGCGCTTGGTCGGAAAGGCCCGCACAGGCGGATTGATTTCCTTGCGGATAACGCCCACCAGGCTTTCGGCGTCGGGCCGGTCGATGATGGTAAACGGCCGGTCGAACCCGAGCCTGGCCGAATGGCGGCGCAAAACACCGTTGGCGAACCCGTGGAAGGTGCCGCCGGCCACCGCGGCGCAGCGTTCGTCAAGAAGCAGGGCGGCCCGCCGCAGCATCTCCTGGGCCGCCTTGCGGGTGAAGGTCAGCAGCAGTATCGCTCCGGCCGGCACGCCGGATTCAATCAGGCGCGCGACCCGGTGGGTCAGAGTGCGTGTTTTGCCGCTGCCCGCTCCGGCGATGACCAGCAGCGGGCCATCTTCGTGCATGACGGCCTCGCGTTGAGCCGGGTTGAGGTTCTCGATGTAGTGCAGCCCGGACGGCTGGGAAATGGCTTGCGGATTTTGGTTGGACGGCATGGAATACTCCGTTTTTTTCTGGCGTTGAAAAATGCCTGGCGGCACGGCTGGGCCATCTTGCACGGGCCTCGGACCGATGTCAACGCCGCTTGCAGAAGTTCGGCCGTTTCCAAATGGCCTGCCGGCCCGAACCATCGCAGGGGGCCGGGAGAAGATCGGCCGCTTGCGGTTGCCAGGACGGCGAGGTCGAATTATGTTGCTGGAACCGATTGCCCGGCCGGGCCGGCGCCCATGATGCCTTGCGGTGCCGGCGCACCCGTCCGCGGCGGACGAAATCCATAAAAGGAGTCAAAGGATGCCCCGATTCATGCCATCACGTTTTACCGAGCGGGCCGCTGCGGGCCGCCGCGCCACTGCCCGTCTCGCGCTGGGCCTGGCTGCCGTTTTGCTTTTTGCCACCGTGGGCGGGGCTGCGGCTTTGCCCTGGCCCCAGGATGGCAGCGACCTGAAACCGGATCCGGCCCTGACCTTCGGCCGCCTGGACAACGGGCTGCGCTACGTATTGATGGTCAACCAGACCCCGGCCGACCGTGTCAGCATGCGCCTGGACGTCCAGGTCGGCAGCCTCAACGAAACAGAGGCCCAGCAGGGTCTGGCCCATTTCATCGAACATATGCTCTTCAACGGCTCCACCCACTTTCCGCCCGGCGAGCTGGTCAAGTATTTCCAGCGCATCGGCATGGCCTACGGCGCGGACGTCAACGCCCACACCGGTTTTGATGAAACCGTCTACCACGTCCTGCTCCCCGACGGCCGGCCGCAAACCCTGGACGAAGGCCTGCTCGTGCTTTCCGATTATGCCCAGGGCGCCCTGATGGATCCGGCCGAACTCGACCGCGAGCGCCAGGTGGTGCTCGCCGAGATGCGTACCCGGGATTCCCCCGGCTACAGGACGTTCAAAGCCGGCCTGGGGTTCGAGTTCGAGGGGCTGCGGGTGAGCCGGCGCCTGCCCATCGGTCAGCGCGAGGTGATCGAAAAGGCCGATCGCCGGCTGGTCAAGGACTTTTACGACACCTGGTACCGGCCCGATCGCATGGTGGTCGTGGCGGTGGGCGATTTCGATGCCGGCGCCATGGCGGAGCTGATCCGCCAGCGCTTTGGCAGCCTCAAAGCCCGGGGGGCTTCGCTGCCCGATCCGCCCCTGGGCCGTCTGGAGCACCACGGCCTCAAGGTATTCTACCACCCGGAGCCGGAGCTGGGTCATGTAGGGGTGAGCATCCAGCAGGTGCGCCAGATTGCGGAGCAGGGCGACAATATCGACCGGCAGCGGCGCGAACTGGCCGAAGCCATGGCCGCACGGATCCTCAACCATCGTCTGGAGGCCGTCCTTTCGCGTCCGGATCCGCCGTTTACAGGGGCCGCGGCAGGATCGGGGCTCTTTCTCAAGAGGCTGCAATACGCCCAGATCAACGCCCGTACGTCCGCACAGAACTGGTCGCAGGCCCTTGCGGAAATCGAAACCGCCCTGCGCCGGGCCCTGAGGTACGGATTCGATGACGCCGAGGTGGAGCGGGTCGGGCGCGAAATGCTGGCCGAGCTGGACCGGGCCGCCGACCAGGCCTCCACGCGCCTGAGCCCCAACCTGGCCCGGGAGATCATCCGCAACCTGAACGCCGGGCGGGTGATGATGGCCCCCGGGGCGGAACGCGATCTTCTGGCTCCCATGATCCACGCCCTGAGCCCGGCCGATCTGCACCAGGCCCTGAAGCGGGTCTGGTCTGCGGGTCACCGGCTGGTGAGCGTGGTCGGCGACCTGGATCTGGCCGCTGCCCCAACGCCGCCCGAAGAAACGATCCGAAGGGTTTTCGCCGCCAGCTACGCCCGGCCGGTCGAGGCCCCGCCCGCTGTAGAAAAGGTGCGCTTCCCCTATCTGCCGCTGCCGGCTGCGCCGGGGCGCGTGGTCGAGCGTACGACCCAGGCGGATCTGGGGATCACCCAGGTGGCTTTGGACAACGGGGTGCGCCTGAGCCTCAAGCCGACGAATTTCAAGGCCGACGAGGTCCTGATCAGCATCGATTTCGGGCCGGGACGCTCGGCCGAACCGGCCCAGGCACCGGGACTTGCCGAGGTAGCCGAGCAATTTCTCAACACCGGAGGACTCGGCCGGTTGACGAGAGAGGAACTGGATCGGGCCCTGGCCGGAGCCAACGTCAGCGCCCGGCTGAGTGTCGGAGAAGACCGCTTCCGATTCAGAGGCGAGACGGTCCGCGGCCAGGTCGCCCTTCTTTTCGATCTTTTGCGCCATCGGCTCCTGGATCCGGGATGGCGCCAGGCGGAGTTCGATCTGGCCATGGCCCGCCTGACCCAGCATTATGGCGACTGGCGCCACAGCGTCGACGGGCAGATGATGCTGAAGGGGAGGCGCTTTCTGGCCGGCGGGGATTCGCGCTTCGGCCTGCCGCCCCTGGAACGGCTCCAGGCCTTGAGCCTGGAATCGGTGCGCGACTGGGCCGAGCCGATCCTTCAGCAGGCGCCCCTGGAGATCGCCGTGGTGGGCGACTTCGACCTGGAAGCGGTCATCGACCTAGCGGCACGTTATTTCGGTGCCCTGCCGCAGCGCCGGCCGCCGGTTTTCGCAGCGCGTGCGGAACCGCGGTTTCCGCGCGGCGAGCATCTCGATCTGGACGTCGAAACCCGCCTTATCGATAAGGCCCTGGTGGTGGTGGCCTTTGCCACCGAGGACCTGTGGGACATCGAGC
Organism: Desulfobacterales bacterium; assembly: GCA_963668645.2. Classification (GTDB taxonomy): domain Bacteria; phylum Desulfobacterota; class Desulfobacteria; order Desulfobacterales; family UBA2174; genus UBA2174. The sequence continues at coordinate 243,507 of CAXXWC010000001.1, read as the reverse complement.
GCACCAGGCGGCTGAACATGCTGGCCGAAGTCTTCGAGGATCGGCTCCGCGAGCAGATTCGTGAAAAGCTCGGTGTCAGCTACAGTCCTTCGGTCTATCCCTGGGCGTCGCGGGCCTATGCGGGCTACGGGCTGATGTCGGCCTTCATTCAGGTGGCTCCGGACCAGGTCGAAACCGTGGTGCAAGCGGTGGACGGCATCGCCTCGGATCTGGCCCGCAGGGGGATCGATGCCGACGCGTTCCTGCGCTCGCGCGAACCGGCCCTGACCGGCATCAAGGACTTGCTGCAAAGAAACGAATACTGGTTCGATACCGTGCTGGCCGGAGCCTGGCGGCATCCCCGGCAGATCGACTGGAGCCGCAATATCCTGGCGGATCATGCCGCCATCGAGGCGCGCGAACTTTCGGCCCTGGCGGCCCGCTACCTCGTACCGGAGCGTTCTGCGCTGGTGCGCATTGTGCCGAAAGCGCCCCGCTAGCAGTTCGTTTTGCCGCGCTGCTCAAAAAGGGAAAGGAAAAGGCAGGCCGGGGCCCGATCACCTCTTTGCGGGGTGAGGGCAAGACCCTTTGCCGCTGCCTTGCTGACCCCGGTTGCGACCGGTTGCCCCCCAGGGGGGGATCTGCTATACAAGGGCGCCATGTCGCCCTGCAGGTCCTCAATCGCAAGCGGGGCGGCATCCTATTTTATAAAATGAGACGATGCAGGCAGATGAACAACCTCTTTCCGGGAGGTGCCTTCTGGGACCAGTGAACGCATTGTGGCGGTTTCTGGCATCGGTCCGTTTGACCGTGGTCGTGCTGCTTTCCCTGGCCGCCACTTCCATTATCGGCACCCTGATTCCGCAAAACGAGAGTCCGGCCGCCTACCTGCGGGCTTTCGGCCCGTTTCGCTATCGGCTTCTTGAGGCGCTGGACGTCTTCGACATGTACCATGCCTGGTGGTTCCAGCTGTTGCTGCTCATGCTGGTGGCCAACATCGTGGTCTGCTCCATCGACCGGCTCTCGAGCACGGCCCACATTATTTTTACCCGCCGGCCCAAATACCGCATCGAGCGTTTTCGCAAAAGTACCCATCAGGTGCGCTTCGAGATCCCGATCGAACCGGCGTCCCTGACCGATCCGCTCTCGGTCGTCATCGGCAGGCGCTACGGGCGGATGCAGGTCGAGGCCGCCGATGAGGATCGGCGCATCTTCGCCGAGCGCTGGCGCTGGAGCCGGCTGGGGATTTACGCCGTGCATGCCAGCGTGGTGATCCTGGTACTCGGCGGGTTGATCGGCTCGATCTTCGGGTTCGAGGGCTACGTCAACATTCCGGAGGGCGAAACGGTGGACACCATCGTGTTGCGTCACGGTGAGGCGTCACTGAAGCTTCCCTTCGCCATCCGCTGCAATGACTTCAAGCTTTCGGTGTACCCCAACGGCACACCCAAAGAGTATCGCTCCAGCCTCAGCCTGGTGCGCGACGGGACGGTGATCCGGGAAAAAGAGATCATCGTCAACGATCCGCTGCGTTTCGAGGGGATCAACATCTTCCAGTCGAGCTACGGCAAGCTCCCCCCGCGGCTTGACGCGGCCGGGGCTAAGGCGCCGGACAAGATCGAGCTGGAAATTTCCGCCGCCGGCAGCGGAAACGCCGTGCGCGAACAGGTCCGGATCGGCGATACGGTGGCCCTGCCCGACGATCTGGGCACGGTGACCGTCGACGGATTTTTGCCCATGGCCGATTTCATGGGCCAGCCCATCGGACCGGCCGTTGCGGCCACCATCGTCCATCCGGGCCAGAGCCCCCAGAGCGTGGTGCTGCCTTTGCGGTTTCCCGGTTTCGACAAGATGCGCCGCGGCAAGGTGGCCATCGCGGCCCGGGCCGAGGCCGCCATGCAGGCCGTGCGATACTACACCGGACTGCAGGTGACCCGCGATCCGGGGGTTGCCGTGGTCTACCTGGGATTCGTGATCATGATTCTCGGCTGTCTGGTGACCTTTTTCATGGCCCACGAGCAGGTTTGCGTTGAAATCCAGGCTCGCCGGAAGGGCAGTGAGGTAACTCTTTACGGTACGACCCACAGAAACAAGATGGCCCTGCAGCGTCGATTGGACGGTTTGGGCCGTGACTTAGCCGCCGCCGCGGGCACTGCCGTCGAAAGTGCGGGGCAAGGGAACCCTTCATGACCAGTTCACTGCTTCTTTCCCTGACCACCTTCATATACGGGCTGGCCGCCGTGTTGTACCTGGCCGGCTGGATCTTTCACCGGGATCTGCCCGGCCGCGTGGCCACCTGGACATCCATGGTCGGCCTGGTGGGCAACGGGGCCGGATTCATTCTGCGCTGGATCGAGTCCTACCGGCTCGGTTTCGGCCACGCTCCGCTGAGCAATCTCTACGAATCGCTGGTTTTCTTCTCCATGACGGTCACTCTGACCTACCTGATCATCGAAGCGCGCCACCGCAACCGCATCATCGGGGCTTTTACCCTGCCCATGGCCGCTCTGGCCATGGCCTACGCCTCGCTGTCGCCCAACGTCAGCGATCGGATCCAGCCGTTGATTCCGGCCCTGAAGAGCAACTGGCTCATTGCCCACGTGATCACCTGCTTTATCGGCTATGCCGCCTTCGCGGTCGCTTTCGGCCTGAGCATCATGTACCTGGTCGAGCGGATGCACACCGACCGCTCTGCCGGGACCGGATCCCGGCTGGGCGACCTGCTGGTACTGCAACTGAACCTGCTGGGACTCGGATTGATCCTGACCCGTTTCATCCTGGGGTGGCACCTTATGCCGGCCCTGGCCGCGGCGGCCGTCTTGACCGCCCTGATCGACCTGGCCGCCTGGCTGGTGGGACGCCACGAGCGGCTCCAAGCCGGTATTTTTATGCGCTTTCCCGACAGTTTGCTCATCGATCTGATGACCCACCAGACCGTGATGTTCGGGTTCGTCTTTCTTTCGGCGGGCATCATCACCGGCGCGGTCTGGGCCAATTCGGCCTGGGGCCGCTACTGGGGCTGGGATCCGAAGGAAACCTGGTCCCTGATCACCTGGTTCGTCTACGCCACCTTGCTGCACGCCCGGCTGATGCGCGGCTGGCAGGGCAGGCGCATCGCCTACCTGTCGATTCTCGGATTCATGGCCGTCTTGTTCACTTACTTCGGCGTCAACCTCCTGCCCGGGTTGCACAGCTACGGGGCCATGGGGCAATAGCCGGTTCGAGGGGTTCCGAGGGGTCGTTCGCAGCGATTTTCCCATTTTGCCTATCGGATTGTAGGTGCTTGGAATATAGCCCTAAATTGGCCTGGCGGACGGGCATTTCTACTTGACAAAGCCCGGCGCACAGGATACATCAGCGCTGTTTCTTTTTAAGTGGTTTCTGCTTAAGACGAACCGGTGCCCCGCCTAACGCCGGTCAGCAGAGACCCCTGAGAGCGATCTGACAGGATGTTGACAATTGAACGTGCGATGGCAGGCATGACACCACACGGCGCGACACATCGCATCGCCGCATTTCGGCGAAAGGCACTGTGCCGTCCGGATAGCCCCGTTTTCGGCGGTTGCTGGACCCCGCCGTTCTCCCCTACCGGCTTGCGGGGCGTGCCGGCCTGACAAGCTTCCCGGGTTCCGGGGTGATGTCCATCTCAGCGGCCGATTGAGCGCCTTTGGCGGCGGCCCCAACACCGATGACGGAGTTTCCATGAGCATCAAAAACGACAAAGCGCACGCGGCTTCCGGTGCCGCCGCCGAGAAAAAGGGTGGCGGAACGATCCTCTTGTTCTTCATTCTCGGGTTTGCGGCCAGCATCGTCCTCGGATGGGTCATCTTTCCCCAATTGCTCTACTCGACAAAATCCCAGCCCTTCGATTTCAATCATGCGTTGCACACCGTGGAAGTGGGCGACTGCGAAAGCTGCCACTTCTTCAGGGAGGACGGCACTTTTTCCGGAGTGCCGGGTCTGGCCCAGTGCACCGACTGCCACGAGGAGGTGATGGGCGAAAGCGAAGACGAGGCCGTTTTCGTGGCCCAGTACGTTCAAAAGGAGCGCGAGGTGCCCTGGCACGTTTACTCGCGCCAACCCGACTGTGTCTTCTTCTCCCACGCGGCCCATGTGATCAAGGGCCAGATGGACTGCGAAACCTGCCATGGCGACGTGGGGACCTCCACCAGTCTCAAACCCTACCAGGAAAACCGTATCACCGGTTACAGCCGGGACATCTGGGGCCAGAGCATCGCCGGTTTCAAATCCAACACGTATGATCGCATGAAGATGGACGACTGCGCCCAGTGCCACGAAAAGGCGGTGGAATCGGCCCATCTGGCCGAGGCCATGGGCCCGGCAACGCGCCATTTCCGCCAGGAGATCGCACCGATGATCTATCCGCTGGACCGCCGGGCGGCGGTCGGATCGAGCGTCCAGACCCAACGCGACGCCTGTTTTGTCTGCCACAAGTAAACGCGCCGAGCCAGGATGTTTAACTCGAAGGGGTAATATCGATGAAATTGGACCGCAGAAGCTTTTTATCCTTTGTGATCGGCGGGGCCGCCGGAACGGCGTTGACGCCCCTGCCCTGGAAGCTGACGGACGATCTTTCGATCTGGACCCAGATGTGGCCATGGACTCCCGTGCCGCCCGACGGTGCCTACACCTACGCCAACAGCACCTGCACCCTGTGCCCCGGAGGCTGCGGGATCCAGGTGCGCCGGGTGGAAAAGCGGGCCGTGAAGATCGAAGGCATGGCCGGCCATCCGGTCAACGATGGCGGGATCTGCCCGCTGGGGCTTTCCGGCCTCCAGATGCTTTACGGTCCCAGCCGCGTCGACGGGCCGCTCAAGCGCGCCGGAAAACGGGGCGAGGGCCGCTGGATTCCCATCTCCTGGGATGAAGCCGTCGCCGAAGTGGCGCAGAAATTGGCCGGACTGCGCGAAGCCGGCCAGCCCCAGGCGGTGGCGGCCGTCAACGGCGCAGGCCGCGGGACCTTCTCCGCACTGCTCGAGCGCTTCATGACGGTGTACGGATCGCCCAATCTGATGCGACCCGCTTCGGCGGTGGATGCTTACGAAATGGCCCTTTACCGGATGCATGGCCAGCAGGCCATGGTCGGGTACGATCTGGAGAACGCCGACTTCGTCTTGAGCTTCGGCAGCGGCATCATCGAGGGATGGGGGTCGCCGGTACGCATGATCCGCACCCGCAGCCTCTGGAAAGAGCGCAAGGTGCCCCTGGTCCAGGTTGAACCGTACCTGTCCAATACGGCGGCCAAGGCCGACCGCTGGATAGCCATCGCCCCGGGCACCGAAGCGGCCCTGGCCCTCGGAATGGCTCACGTGATCCTCAGCGAGGGGTTGTATGATTACAACTTCGTCGCCTTTTACAGCGCCGGTTTCGAGGCGTGGCGCGATATGGTGTTGGCCGATTTTACGCCGGACAAGGTGGCGCAGATCACCGGGGTTGAAAAGGATGTCATTGCCGGTCTGGCCCGCGAGTTTGCCAAGGCGGGCGCCGGGGTGGCCCTTTGCGGAAGGGGCCGGGGGATGACTGCCGGAAGCGTGGAAGAAGCCATGGCGGTCCACAGCCTCAACGCCCTGGTGGGTGCCGTCAATCGCAAAGGCGGGGTCTGGGCCCTGCCGGAGATCGACTACATTCAATGGCCTGAGGCCGAAATCGACGCGACGGCCGCCGACGGACTGCAGCAGGCGCGCATCGACGGCGCGGGAAAGGCGCCCTTTGCCGATGCCCATAGCCTGGCCCATCGATTCTTTGCAGCGGTGGCCGAGGGCAAGGCCGACCCGGTGCAGGCCCTGCTGGTCTTCGAAGCCAATCCGCTTTATACCCAACCGGATACGGCAACGGTCCAAAAAGCCCTGGAAAAGATTCCCTTCATCGTGAGCTTTTCGAGCCTCAAGGATGAAACCAGTGCCTACGCCGACCTGATCCTTCCCAACCATTTTTACCTGGAACGTTACGAGGACGTGGCCGCGCCGGCCGGCTTGAACCAGGCCTTGATCGGTCTGGCCCAGCCGGTGGTCGCTCCCCAGCGCCGCACCCGCCACAGCGGCGATGTGATCCTGGCGCTGGCCCAGGCTCTGGGCGCACCCGTTGCCGATGCCTTCAGCTGGGAAAGCTTCGAGGGCTGCCTGGAAGAAACGCTGGGCGACGGCTGGGACGACCTGGTGGAAAACGGCTACGTGGCGCGGCCGATCTCCCCGGCGAGCTGGGCCGGGGCCTTCGCTACGGCCTCGGGCAAGTTCGAATTCGCCGGGACCTATCGGCCGATTCAGATCGAAGGGGACAAGGGGGCCTATCCGCTGGTGCTGGTGGCTTATGATTCACTGCGTCTTGCCGGCGGCGCGGCGGCCAACACCCCTTTCATGACCAAGACCGTAGGTGACGAGACCCTCAAGGGAACCGACATCTTCGTGGATGTCAATCCCCAAACGGCCGACGGTTTGGGGTTGCGCGAAGGCCAATATGCCGAGTTGAGTACCCCGCGGGGCAAGGCCCGGGTGCGCGTCCATCTGGCCGGGGGGGTGAGACCCGGCCTGGTGGCCATGCCCAGGGGGCTGGGGCATACGGCCTTCGACGTTTACCTGGCCGGCAAGGGCGCCAATGTCAACGCCTTGCTCGGACCGGTGGACGATCCGGCCTCTGGACTGGACGCGGCCTGGGGCATCCAGGCCAAGCTTGCCAAAGCCTAAAGAGACGACGAGGTTTCGATGGAAATGAACGCTCAGCAGCACAAGTTTGGCATGGTCATCGACCTGGACAAATGCACCGGTTGCGGTTCCTGCATGGTGGCCTGCATGTCCGAAAACAACGTCCCGTTCAAGGTCGATGAATCCAACAAACGCGACAGCATCACCTGGATGCGGGTCTACAAGCTGACCAACGGTAAATCCTATCCGGATGCCGATGTTTGCTACCTGCCCCGGCCGTGCATGCACTGCGAAGGCCAGCACGGCCACAGCCCCTGCGTTTCGGTCTGCCCGGCCACGGCCACCGACTACAGCATGGAGACCGGCGTCGTCAGCCAGATCTATACCCGCTGCTTCGGCTGCCGGTACTGCATGGCCGCCTGCCCCTACCATGCACGCTATTTCAACTGGTGGGATCCGGTCTGGCCGGACGGGATGGAAAAATACCTCAGCCCCAACGTGTCGCCGCGCATGCGCGGGGTGGTGGAAAAGTGCTCATTTTGCTACCACCGCTACCAGTTGGCCAAGGAAAAGGCGATCTACGAAAAGCGCGATGAGGTGGCCGAGGACGAATACCAGACGGCCTGCACCCAGGCCTGCCCGGCCGGGGCCATCGTTTTCGGGGACCTGAACAATCACGAACACCAGGTGGCCCGGATCGTCCAGCCCGACTCCCATCATCATTTCACCGGGCATTCGAAGAAGGCTTTTCGTCTGCTGGAGCAGCTCGGCACCAATCCCAAGGTCTACTATCTGACCGAGCGTGAATGGGTGCGCAAGATGTGCGACCAGTACAACTTCGGGCGCCAGGGCGCCGGCCATTAGTCCTTGAAGGCGGGCAGGAACCGATGACCAACCCAACCTTTCAGGAGTCGAGATAAAATGGATTCAGCTTTGTTTCCCAAAGGCGTCAAGCGTTGCCCGACGTGGCAATTCGTCCTGTGGATCGGTGCGGTGGGGCTCGTGCTGCTCTGGGGGGTCTACGCCATGCTGCTATGCTGGTTCAAAGGCCTCAACCAGACCAACATGAACGACTACTACGGATTCGCCCTGTGGATCTGGGCCGACCTGGCGGTGATCGCCCTGGGCGGTGGCGCCTTTTTCACCGGTTTTCTGCGCTACATCGTGGGCAAGGACGATCTGAAGAACATTATCAACTTCGCCGTGCTCATCGGCTTCATCTGCTACAGCTCGGCCCTGTTGATCCTGGCCATCGACATCGGCCAACCCCTTCGCGGGTGGTTCATCTTCTGGCACGCCAATGTCCATTCGATGCTCACCGAGGTGGCCTTCTGCCTCTCGTGCTACTTCGGGGTCCTGACCATCGAATACATCCCCCTGATCCTGGAAAACCGCCAGATCGACAGGGTGCCCTTTTTCCACAACCTGAGCCACAACATGCACGAGGTCATGGCGGTCTTTGCCGCCACCGGCGCCTTTTTGTCCTTTTTCCACCAGGGGAGCCTGGGCGGGGTGGCCGGGGTCCTTTTCGGCCGGCCCTTTTCCTTCCGCGAGGGGCTCTTCATCTGGCCCTGGACCTTTTTCCTCTTTACCTGGTCGGCGGCGGCCTTCGGTCCCTGCTTTACCATTTTCCTGCTCAAGATCACCGAGAAGATCACCGCCAAGAAGCTGGTCAAGGACAGCACCGTATGGCTCCTGGCCAAGATTTCCGGCTGGATGATGCTGACCTACATCATCGCCAAGAGCCTCGATACGATCTGGTGGGCCGCCCAGACGGCACCCGGAACCGGGTTCAGCCTCGGGTATTTCTACGACAACTGGTTTTACAACTTCGGCTGGCTCATCGTGGAGATCGTCATCGGCGGCTTCATCCCGGCGTTGATCCTGGTCAGTGAAAAGGGGCGCAAGAACCCGAAAACCCTTTTCCTGGCCACGCTGCTCGGGGTGATCGGGGTGTCGGTCAACCGCTGGGTCATGGTGCTCCAGGTCATGGCGGTGCCGGTGATGCCCTTCGACACCTGGGCCCTGTATTATCCGAGCTGGCAGGAGGTGGCCACCACGATCCTGCCGCTGGCCTACGGCATCATCCTGGTCAGCCTCAGCTACCGTTACCTGCCGGTGTTTCCCAACGAGGTGGATCTGAACGCCCCGCCGGCAGAGCCGGAAACGATCGAAGAAGAACTGCCGGCCGAAGCCGCCCCGGCCCAGGCCTAACCCGAGCTTGCAGAGGAGGGATCGATGTTTCCCTTTGGTTTCGAATGGATTTGGGATATGTCGCACATGGTATTCATGGGCGGCCTCTGGTACGCGCTGACCATTCTCGGTTTGGGCATGACCTACTGCATCATCAAGGCTGTGGTGGACACGATGCAGGGAAAGGGTGCCCATCACCACTGAGGATCGGCCTTCAAGACACTTATGCGCTCGCCCGGGCCACGTCTGCGTGCTCCGGGCGAGTCGTTTTTAGCGCACGGCGCTAGATCAATCATCAATCCTACTCATCGTACGGAACGTTTCGAATGGACAAAATCATCATCCAAGGGGGCCGGCAGCTTTCAGGACGCGTAACGGCCAGCGGCTCGAAGAACGCCGCCTTGCCGGTGCTGGTCTCGGCCCTGCTGGCCGACGGCCCCTGTACCTATGACAACGTGCCGGATCTCAAGGATATTCACAGTATCTGCCAGCTTCTCGACCACCTGGGCGCCCGGGTAAAGATGGCCGACCACCGGGTCGTGGTCGACCCGCAGGGATTCGCCGACCCCGAGGCCCCTTACGATCTGGTGCGCAAGATGCGGGCTTCGATCCTGGTGCTGGGGCCGATTCTGGCGCGTCTCGGGCGCGCCAGAGTATCGCTCCCGGGCGGCTGCGCCATCGGGGCCCGGCCCATCAATCTGCATCTAAAAGCCCTGGCGCGCATGGGGGCGGCCATCGAACTGGAGCACGGGTATGTCGAAGCGACCTGCGATCGGCTACACGGCGCGGACATCACCTTCGACATGCCGACGGTGGGCGGCACCGAAAATCTGCTGATGGCCGCGGCGCTCGCCGAGGGCCGCACCGTGCTGCGCAACGCCGCGCGGGAGCCGGAAATCGTGTCCCTGGCCGAAGCCCTGCTGGCCATGGGCGCCCGGATTGAGGGCACCGGCACCGCGGTGATCACCATCGAGGGGGTTAAATCCCTGAATCCGGTCTCCCTTTCCATCATCCCCGACCGAATCGAGACCGGAACCTATATGGTGGCTGCGGCCCTGACGCGGGGCGACGTGGTCATCGAAAAGTGCCGGCCGGACCATCTCGAAGCGGTGATCGACAAACTGCGACTCACCGGAGCTTCGGTGGAAACCGGGGTGGACTCGATCCGGATCGTGGGGGCCGGCAAGATCCGGGGGGTGGATATCAAGACCCAACCCTATCCGGGATTTCCCACCGACATGCAGGCCCAGTTCATGGTGCTGACCACCGTGGCCGGCGGTTCGAGCATTATCAGCGAGACGATCTTCGAAAATCGCTTCATTCATGTGAGCGAACTGCGGCGCATGGGGGCCGAGATCGAGGTGACCGGCAATACCGCAGTGGTCAAGGGCAACGGCCCCCTTTCAGGGGCCCCGGTGATGGCCTCCGACCTGAGGGCCAGCGCCTCGCTGGTGCTGGCCGGCCTGGTGGCCGAAGGGACCACCGTGGTCAACCGCGTCTACCATCTCGATCGCGGCTACGAACATCTCGACCGCAAGCTGGCCGACCTGGGGGCATGCATCCGGCGTGAACCCGGAAGCGATGCCGTCCCAGCGGACGGGGAGGTCTGCGGCTAAGGACAGAGCGACCGGCCCCAGGCATCCGTTCCTCGGTTTTTCCGGCGCGTGGACCCGATCGGGATTCCCCCTTGCCAGGACCTTGGAAAAAAGATGCCGTCATGCAAAACGAATTTATCCGCACGCATCTCCCCGGGGGCCCAATGCGGCCCTGTCCAGCCGCCTTCAGCTGCCCCGGGCCTGGATCGGGCGTCCGAAGCGCCGATTTGCCGGCCGATGGTGGCCATCGCCGCGATTCTGGCCGCCGGGATCGCCCTGGGGGCGGTGTTCCCGGGGCGATGCACCGCCGGCCTGGGTGTGGCTGCCGTTGCCGGACTGGCGCTGATCCGCGGGATGGTTCAAGGACGCGGCCAGGCAGCCGCACCGCTTTTTTTGATCCTCTCTTTGGGCTATCTCTCCTTGCAGCCCTGGCTGGCTCCCCGCCAGCAACCGGGTCATGCGGCCCGATACGCCGGCGGACAGGCTGTGCCCATACAGGGTACGGTGCACGAAACCCCGCGGGTGACCGCCGGACGCCAGAAGTTCACCCTATCCCTGCAAAAACCCGAGGGCCGCTCTGAAGACGCACCGTTTCGCGGTCTGGTGCGGGTCACGGTCCAGGGGCTGACCCCGGCTTTTTCCCAGGGCGAGACGCTGGCCTTTACGGCCCGGTTGCGCAGTCCTCGCAATTTCAACAATCCGGGAGGATTCGACTACCGGCGTTATCTTTATCTGCAAGGTGTGCAGGTTTCGGCCTATGTCACGGCGGACCGCGTGCGGTGCCTTCATACTGCGCCAGCGGCCGGGATGCATCGCGCTGGGGAGCGTTATCGCAACCGCATCGGCGCCTTGATCGATAAGTCGAGCGGGGCGGACACGGCTGCGGTGCTGCGCGCGTTGACCATCGGCGACCGCAGCAAGGTTTTCCAGGCCCTGCGCAACGCCTTCAACCGAACCGGCGTGGGGCATCTGCTGGCCATCTCAGGGCTTCATGTGGGGATCGTGGCGGCCTTGGTCTACGGCTTTTCGATCCGCCTGCTGGTCTGGTGGCCGCTGATGGTGGAACGGGCCTGGAGCGCCAAAAGCGCAGCGCTTTTTACCGCCGCTGCGGTCTGGGGCTACAGTCTGCTGGCCGGATTTGCGCCTTCGACCCAGCGGGCGGCCATGATGGCCAGCGCCTATCTGGCGGCCTTGCTGCTGGAGCGCGACCCGGACCTGCCCAGTACCCTGGCCCTGGCGGCGCTGATCATCCTCACGGTTCATCCACCAGCTCTTTTTTCGGTCTCCTTCCAGCTCTCCTTTGCCGCCGTGGGCTGGATTCTGGCTGGGGTGCGTCCCTCCCTGAAGCTTGCCGGGTGCGGTCCGGTCCGGCGGATAGGAGGCTGGGCCCGCCAGTTTTTGCTGGTTTCGTTCTGGGCCGTTCTGGGAACCCTGCCGCTGGTCATGCAGACCTTTAACCAGGTTTCCCTGGTGGGCCTGGCCGCCAACTTCGTGTTTGTGCCCTGGATCGGGATGCTTGTGGTGCCTCTGGGCCTGGGCGCGGCGCTCACGGCCCTGATCAGTCCTGGGGCCTCCCTGTGGATTTTCAAAATCTGTGCCGTCATCCTGGATCCGGCCTTGAAGTTGATGTACTTATTGGCCGATTGGCCGCCAAGCGCGATATCGACCTTTACCCCCCGGCCGGTGGAAATCGGACTCTACTATGCCGTGCTCGCCCTGATCCTCGTCTGTTGGCGCCACCGGCAGGCTTTCAGGGTCCGATCCCTCGTGGCGGCTGGCGTCCTGGTGGTCGCAGGATTGACGGCCGATGGCCTCTACTGGGGGCACCGGCGTTTCTGGCACCAGGATCTGCGCGCCACGATCCTGGATGTCGGTCAGGGGGCGGCAGCGGTGATCGAGGCTCCCGGCGGGCGGGTGTTCCTGGTGGACGGCGGTGGATTTGGCGACAACGCGGTCTTCGATGTGGGCCGGCGCATCGTGGCCCCATTTTTGCGCTATCAGAAAATCCGCACCCTCGATCTGGTGGTGCTCACCCATGCGGACGCCGATCATCTAAACGGGCTGCTCTACGTTTTCGACACTTTTCCGGTGGGGGCATTCTGGAGCAACCGGGAGGCGTCCGATACCCTCGGGTACCGGACGATGGCCGAAACCGTCGCCCGGCGGAAAATTGACTGGCCTTGTTTTGACGCCCTGGCGCGCAGTCGTTTTTTCGGCCCGACCCTTGTGGAGCTGCTTTATCCGGCCCCGGACTTTCTTGAAAGAATCACCAGCGAGCCCTGGCGCCGCGGCAACAACAGTTCCATTGTGGTGCGAATCAGCGCCGCCGGCCGGTCGATGCTATGGACCGGAGACATCCAGGCCCCGGCCGAGGCCGAGCTGATCGCTTGCAACCAGGCGGCGTTAAAGGCGGATTTGCTCGCACTGGCCCACCACGGCAGCCGCTCTTCCAATACGGGCCCTTTTCTGGATGCGGTCAGACCCGCCATGGCGGTGGTCTCATGCGGCTGGCACAACCGGTATGGATTGCCGCACCGGGAAGTGATTCAGCGTCTCGGCCAAAGGGGCATCGATCTGTGGCGCACCGACCGGGACGGGGCCGTCCTCGTGCACTTTACGGACCAGGCTGTCCGGGTGCACCCGTTTTTGTCCCCTGGCCAGGACGGGCAGCGGCGCGTTTGGGTACCCTGACCCATCGTTGTGGATGTTTGCTGGATTTTTTGGTGAATGCGCTATCCGGCAGCTGCCCCATTTTTGCCCTTTTCCATAGCCCGTTGCCAACGCTCCAAGCCAGCCGGCAGCCGGGGGCTGGCGGCGGTCGCAACATCATATCTTGTCTCGCCGTGAATTACCGGGGCTGCTTGCTGGCGGGTTGACAGACCGGCGCCGGCCCCCTAAAAAGAGTCTTCGCCAGATTGATATAGAGTTCATCCCTTCGCTTTGACTGACATACAATACGGGAGCTTTCATCATGGCTGAATTCGCTTTTACCGAACTGCTGCCCCTTGGCGCGGACCCCACCTCCCACCGCCGACTGACCGCCGGCCACGTGAGCGTCGTTCCCTTTGCCCAAGGGGATCTGGTCCAGGTGGAACCGGAGGGGCTCACCCTGCTGGCCGAACAGGCCTTTCGGGATGTGTCCCATCTGCTGCGCCCATCCCATCTCAAGCTGCTGCGGCAGATCTTCGAAGATCCGCAGGCCTCGGACAACGATCGTTTCGTGGCCCTGGAAATGCTCAAAAACGCCGTGATCTCGGCCGAGATGGTCTTTCCCATGTGCCAGGACACCGGCACGGCCATCGTGATGGGCAAAAAAGGACAGCGGATCTGGACCGGGGGAGGGGACGAAGAGGCCCTCAGCCGGGGGATCTTCAACACTTATACCCGCACCCACTTGCGCTACAGCCAGAACGCTCCGCTGAGTATGTACGAGGAAAAGAACACCGGCTGCAACCTGCCGGCCCAGATAGAACTCTATGCCACGGACGGAGACGCCTACAAGTTTCTGTTCATCGCCAAGGGGGGCGGGTCGGCCAACAAGACCTATCTTTTCCAGGAAACCAAGGCCGTGCTCAACCCTGCGACCCTGGTGCCTTACCTGACCGCCAAGATGAAGACCCTTGGCACGGCGGCCTGCCCGCCCTATCACCTGGCCTTCGTCATCGGCGGCACCTCGGCCGAGTTCAACCTCAAGACGGTCAAGCTGGCCTCGGCCGGCTACCTCGATACCCTGCCCAGTGCCGGCAGCCCTTCAGGCCACGGTTTCAGGGATCTGGCCCTGGAGGCCGAACTGCTGGCCGCCTCACGGGACTTGGGGCTGGGGGCTCAGTTCGGGGGGCGCTATTTCTGCCTCGACGTGCGGGTGATCCGCCTGCCGCGCCACGGGGCCTCGTGCCCCATCGGTATGGGGGTGAGCTGCTCGGCGGATCGCAACATCAAGGCCAAGATCACCTGCGACGGTATCTTTCTGGAGCAGATGGAAACCGATCCGGCCCGCTACCTTCCTGAACCGGCAGCCGGAAGCGGTGCTGCGGTTTCCATCGACCTGAACCGTCCCATGGCCGAGATCCGCGCCGAGCTGAGCCGCCACCCGGTGGCCACGGCCCTGCGCCTGAGCGGGGACATCATCGTGGCCCGGGACATCGCCCACGCCCGGCTCAAGGAGCGCCTGGACGCCGGCCAGGACCTGCCCGATTACTTCAAGAACCACATCATTTACTACGCCGGTCCGGCCAAGACCCCGCCCGGGCATGCGGCCGGCAGCTTCGGGCCCACCACCGCGGCCCGCATGGATCCTTATGTGCCGATCTTTCAGGAGCGCGGCGCCTCGCTGGTCATGCTGGCCAAGGGGAACCGCACCCGCGTGGTGAGCGACAGCTGCAAGCAGCACGGCGGCTTTTACCTCGGGTCCATCGGCGGCCCGGCGGCCCGGTTGGGCCGTGACTGCATCACCGCCATGGAGCTGATCGAGTACCCCGAGCTGGGCATGGAAGCCATCTACCGCATCACGGTCAAGGATTTTCCGGCCTTTATCCTGGTGGACGACAAGGGGAACGATTTTTTCGAAGGGCTGCTCTAACGGCGTACTGCGCCGCTCCCTTTACATCCATCGCCATGGTGCTGGCAGTGGCGGTGCTCACCCTGCTGCAAGGCTTACGTGTTTACCTGGATGCTGCCGCAATGCTTGTCGCGTCCGGTGGCCGGGGCTCTTCCTCTCCTGGGGGCACCGGGCCGCGCAGAGCCGTCGGCCAAAGGAGGCCGTCATGCTCAAGGAAACACTGATAAAGGAATTCAGGCAGGTCGCCGGTGCGGCCAACGTCATGGACAACGAGGCTGACCGCCACTGCTACGCCTATGACGCCGCCGTGCTCCAACCGGTGGTGCCGGCCCTGGTGGTGCGGCCCGAGACCACCGAAACCCTCGGTCGGGTGGTGCGCCTCTGCGGTGAAAACGGACTGCCCCTCACCGTGCGCGGGGCCGGCACCAACCTTTCTGGGGGTACGATCCCGGATCCACGTGACGGGATCGTGGTGCTGACCAACGCCTTGAACCGGATCATCGAGATCAACGCCGCGGACATGTACGCCGTGGTCGAACCGGGGGTCATCACGGCCCGTTTTGCCGCCGCGGTGGCAGCCGAGGGGCTTTTTTACCCCCCCGATCCAGGCTCCCAGGCCGTTTCGACTCTCGGGGGCAACGTGGCCGAGAACGCCGGGGGCCTGCGCGGTCTCAAGTACGGCGTGACAAAAAACTACGTCATGGGACTGCGCTTTTTCGACACCACCGGCCAGAGCATCGTGGCCGGCTCGCGGACCCTCAAATGCGTCACCGGACTGAACCTGGCAGACCTGATGGTCGGCTCGGAAGGAACCCTTGGGGTTTTCAGCCAGATCATCCTCAAGCTTGTCCCGCCGCCGGCGGCGAACAAGGCCATGATGGTGCTCTTCGATGACGTCGAGCGGGCCTCGCAGGCCGTGGCGGCCGTCATCGCGGCCAAGATCGTGCCGTGCACCCTCGAATTCATGGACAACTTCACCATCCGCAGCGTCGAGGACTATGCCCGGGCCGGGCTGCCGGTGGACGCCAAGGCCCTGCTGCTCATCGAGGTGGACGGCCATCCGGCCCAGGTGGCCGACGAGGCGGCCCGGGTCGAGGCGATCTGCGGCAAGATGGGCGCCACCGGACTGCACGTGGCCGCCAGCGCGGCGGAGCGCGACAAGGTCTGGGAGGCCCGGCGTGGGGCCCTGTCGGCCCTGGCCCGGCTGCGTCCG
Organism: Desulfobacterales bacterium; assembly: GCA_963668645.2. Classification (GTDB taxonomy): domain Bacteria; phylum Desulfobacterota; class Desulfobacteria; order Desulfobacterales; family UBA2174; genus UBA2174. The sequence continues at coordinate 227,310 of CAXXWC010000001.1, read as the reverse complement.
ACCACGGTCCTGGAAGACGCCACCGTGCCGCGCAGCAAGATCCCGGACATGGTGCGGGCCCTGGACGCCATCGCGACCAAGTACCGGCTGACCATCGGCACCTTCGGTCATGCCGGCGACGGCAACCTGCATCCGACCATCCTCACCGACCGGCGCGACGCGGCCGAGTTTGCCCGCGTCGAGCAGGCCGTAGACGAGATCTTCACTGCCGCCCTGGCCATGGGCGGCACCCTCTCGGGCGAACACGGAATCGGCATCGCCAAGTCCAAATGGCTGGAAAAAGAGACCAGTCCGGGCACTATCCGCTACTGCCGGCGCCTGAAGCAGGTGCTCGATCCGAAGAACATTCTCAATCCGGGCAAAATCCTCGGGCAGGAGTGAACCCATGGCCGATCTGATACAACTGCACCGGTTGCTCGGGCAGATCGAGGACCAGTTGGCCACCTGCATGCGCTGCGGGATGTGCCAGGCGGTCTGCCCGGTATACGCCGAGACCGGGCGCGAGGCTCTGGTGGCGCGGGGCAAGATCGCTTTGCTGGAGCACCTGGCCGGCAAGATGATCGTTGACGTCGACGGAGTCAGGGAGCGACTGGGAACCTGCCTGCTCTGCGGCGCCTGCGCCGCCAACTGCCCCAGCGGGGTCAAGGTGCTGGACATCTTTCTGCGGGCCCGGGCCGCCCTGGCCGCCTACCAGGGGCTGTCGCCGCTCCAGCGCCTGATCTTCCGCGGTCTTTTGCTGCACCCGCAGTTCTTCGACGCTGCCGTGGCCCTCGGAGCCCGCTTCCAGGGGCTCTTCGTGCGGCCGGTGGATCCGCTTGTCGGCTCCTCGTGCACCCGTTTTCCGGTGGCGGCTTTGGGGCCGCGCCATTTTACGGCCCTGGCCGCCACAGCGCTGCACCAGACCGTGCCCCGGCGCGATACGGTTGCGGGTCCCGGCCGGCCGCAGGTCGCCTTTTTCCCCGGCTGCCTGGTGGACAAGGTCTTTCCGCGCATCGGACAGGCCGTGCTCAAGGTCCTCGACCACCACGGCATCGGGGTTTTTTTGCCGCAGGGGCTGGCCTGCTGCGGGATTCCGGCCCTGGCAGGCGGCGATCAGGACAGCTTCCAGGCGCTGGTCAAAAAAAATCTCGACCTGTTTGGTGCGGCTGATTTCGACTACCTGGTCACTCCCTGCGCCACCTGCACGGCCACCATCGTCAAGTTCTGGCCGTCGCTGGCTGCCGCCGCCGATGCCGGCCGGGCTGCGGCCCTGGCGGCCCGGACCCTGGACATCAACGCCTTTTTGATCGATATTCTGAAGGTCACCCCCGGCGCCGGAGCGGTCCAGAACGGGATCAAGGTCACGGTGCACGATCCGTGTCATCTGAAAAAGTCCCTCGGAGTCGCAGCCCAGCCGCGGGCCCTGGTGCGGCTCAACCCGCAGGTGCAACTGGTGGAGATGAAGGACGCCGATGCCTGCTGCGGTTGCGGCGGCAGCTTCAACCTGCTGCACTACGATCTTTCCGGCCGCCTGGGACGCCACAAGCGCGACAACATCGCGGCCAGCGGTGCCGAGGTGGTGGCCACCGGATGCCCGGCCTGCATGCTGCAGCTTACCGACATGCTTTCCCAGGCCGGGGACCGGGTGGCGGTGCGCCATCCGGTGGAGCTTTACGCCGATACGCTGCGCTGATCGCCCCGCGGCAAACTGATCCCGGATGCCTTTCGAGGAGACTGATCATGGCAAACCTTGTGGAAGCTTTCACCGCGCGGGCCGAGGAAGTTTCGGCCCTGGTGCACTGTGTGGCCTCGATGGATGCGGCCCTGGACCACGTGGTGGATCTGTGCGCCGCCAAGGAGGCCTGCCAGTTGCTGCTTTCCGGCTGCGAAGCCCCGCTCTCGACCCCGGCCGGCGACCTTTGCACCGCCGCGATCCCCAAGACCCTGGCTGCGCCGGGTTTTAGCGACGATTTGCGCGCCGGCCTGGACCGGCGCTGCCGGGAACACGGGATCCGGCTTACCGCAAACAGCCTGCGCCAACACCTGGGCGGGATCGACGTGGGGTTGACCTTCGCCGATTACGGCATCGCCGAGACCGGCACCCTGGTGATCGATTCATCAAGAGAGGAGATCCGTCTGGCCACCATGATCAGCGAGGTGCACGTGGCCATCCTGCCGGCCGGCCGGATCGTGGCTGCGGCCGACGACCTGGCTGATCCTCTGGGTCAGGCCCTGGCCCGGCCGGGCAACTTCACCGCCTTTATCACCGGCGCCAGCCGCACGGCGGACATCGAGCGGGTCCTGGCCATCGGGGTCCACGGCCCGTTGGCCCTGCACATCCTGATCCTCGAGGAGGCCGGCGATGCAGACCGCACGTGATATGAAGGGCTACAAAAAAGACCTCGATGCGGCTCTGGAAGACGAATTCTTGCGCGCGGCCATGGACAAGTTCGCCGTGGCCTATCCCTTGGGCCGCCAAAAAGCCTATGAAGGCATCGATGTGCCGGCCCTGGTAGCCGAGATCGCGGCCCTCAAGGATGCCAACCTGGCACGCCTGGACACGCTGCTGGAAGAATTTACCCGCCATGCCGAAGCCTGCGGCATCCATGTGCACCTGGCCGGGGATGCAGCCGCCGCAAGGCGCATCATCGCCGGTGTCGCCCGCCAGGGTGGGGTGCGGCGCATCGTCAAGTCCAAGTCCATGACCGCCGAGGAAATCCTGCTCAACCCTTGCCTGGAGTCCGAGGGGCTGGAGGTGGTGGAGTCCGACCTGGGTGAGTGGATCGTCCAGTTGCGCCGCGAGGGACCGAGCCACATGGTGCTGCCGGCCATTCATCTTTCGCGCTTTCAGGTGGCCGACCTGTTCAGCCAGGTGACCCGGGCCCGGCAGGACGCCGAGATCGAGCGCCTGGTGAAGGTGGCCCGCCGCGAACTGCGCGCCAGGTTTGTCGAAGCCGATATGGGCATCACCGGGGCCAATTTCGCCTTGGCCGATAGCGGGGCTATCGGGATGGTCACCAACGAGGGCAACGCCCGGCTGGTGGCCACCTTGCCGCGGATCCACCTGGCCCTGGTGGGCATCGACAAGCTCGTTGGCAGCGTCAGGGAAGCCCTGCACATCAACCGGACCCTGCCGCGCAACGCCACCGGCCAGAAGATCACCAGCTATGTCACCTGGATCACCGGGCCGGTGGAATGCGCCGCCGCTCCCGGCGGACGCAAGGAGATGCACGTCGTCCTGCTGGACAACGGGCGCCGGGCCCTGGCCCGGGATCCGGTCTTTTCCCAGGTACTGCGCTGCGTGCGCTGCGGGGCCTGCGCCAATGTCTGCCCGGTCTACCGCATGGTGGGTGGCCACCGCTACGGACACATCTACATCGGTGCCATTGGGCTGATCCTGACCTACTTTTTTCACGGCCGGGACAGGGCCCGCAACCTGGTGCAAAACTGCATCAACTGCGGGGCCTGCAAGGCGGTCTGCGCCGCGGGCATCGACCTGCCCTACCTGATCAAGGAGATCCACGCCCGGATCCAGGACGAAACCGGCCACGGGCTGGAAAGCACGCTGCTCGGCAAGGTTCTGGCCAACCGGGGTCTGTTCCACCGCCTGTTGCGGGCCGCCAAGGTGGCCCAGAAGCCGGTTACCGGCGGCGGTCCCTACCTGCGGCACCTGCCGATGATCTTTGCCAGGGAGCACAACTTCCGGGCCCTGCCGGCCATCGCCGAGGTGCCGTTCCGGGATCGCTGGCCGGGCCTGCGGCCCCGGGTGGAACGGCCGCGCTGGCACGTGGCTCTCTTTTCCGGCTGCGTCCAGGATTTCGTCTATCCGGAACAACTTGAGGCGGGCTTAAAGGCCATGGAAGGGCTTGCAGTGGCGGTAGAATTCCCCATGGCCCAGAGCTGCTGCGGCCTTCCGGTGCAGATGATGGGCGAGCGCGAGGCGGCCCGCCGGGTGGCGCTGCAGAACATGGACGCCATGGAGGCCGTGCCCTGCGATTATATCGTCACCCTGTGCGCCTCGTGCGCCTCGCATCTGACCCACGGCTATACGAAACTCTTTGACGGCATGCCTGAACTGAAGCGGCGCAGCGAGGCCTTCGGCGCCCGGGTGATCCCCTTCAGCCGCTTTTTGAGCGAAGTGGTCAAGATCGGCCCGGACCATTTCGGCTCCGGCGATCCGCTCAAGACCACCTACCACGCCCCCTGCCACCTGTGCCGCGGCCTGGACGAGCACCAGGCCCCCAAGGCGTTGATCCGCACAGCCGGCATGCAATTCGTTCCGGCCGCCGAAGAGGAGACCTGCTGCGGCTTCGGCGGCACCTATTCGAGCAAGTTTCCCCGCATCTCCTCGCAGATTCTGGAACTCAAGCTGGCCGATGCCTGCAAGACCGGTGCCGGGATCCTGGTCACCGAGTGTCCCGGCTGCGTCATGCAGCTTCGCGGTGGCGCCCGGAAGGCCGGAATCTCGCTGAAGGTGCTGCACATCGCAGAAGCCCTGGCATCGATGCGCTAGCCCAGCAGGGCGTACAGGGCCGCGATCAGAATCAGGCTCGTGATCCGGCAGGCCTGGCCCGCCAGGAGCAGGGCAGCGCCCAGACGGGGGGTGAAGATGCCCATGTAGTGGGGCAACTGGTGGCGCAGGGCGCGGATGGGAAAGGCGACCACGTTGCCGATGAGCAGGGCCAGGGTGGTCTGCTTGAGGCTCAGCACCCCGGCCTCCATCAGAGCCCCGGCGGCGGCAAAGCCCGAGGTGAATTCGGCTACGAATCCGAGCACCACCATGGAGAGGGACTCCACCGGCACCAGGCGGGTCATGAGGGTGCCGGTGAGCAGATCCTCGGCCGCCCGGAAAAGCCCCAGACGATTGAGCAGGAAGACCGCGATGTAGATCGGCACCACCCATACCGCCACCGTGGTCAGACGCCCGGGCAGGCGCCGGGCCACCTCGGCCCGGATCCGGGGCCAGTCCTTTTTTTCGGAGCGGGACCCTTTTTGCGCCCTGGCGGGCGGGTCGCCTTGCGGCGCAGCCGGCAGAAAGACCCGGCCGTAGGCCAGCAGCGCGGCACAGCGCAGCACCAGGGCGCTGAAAGTCAGCACGAAGTAGAGAATCCCGGCCCTTCCGGTGAGTGAGAGGACGATGAAAAGGGTGGTGGGCAGGTGGAGAAAATAGGCCGGAAACTGGGACAGCAGGTTGGTCAAAAAAAGGCGGCACCGGTCGATATGCCCCTGGCGGTAAAATTCGAGCAGCATGGCGTTGGCCGCCGTACCGGAAAAAAAAGCGGTGGTAAAGGCTGCACCGCAATAGTCTCCCAGGCGGCCGAAGCGAAACAGGGGGCGCGCCGCCACGGCCAGCCGGTGAACCCAGCCGCTGGCTTCGATCACCTGGCCCGCCAGCAGGCCGGCGGCGATCACCACCATGAGCCGGGCCAGGGGCCAGAGCAGGCGGCGGGCCGTCTCGGCCGCCGTCAGCTCCGGGATCATGGCATGACCCGCCGCCAGCAGGAGCATGGAAGCGGCCAGACTGACGGCCGCCGCGCGCCGGGACCGGTCAGTCCTGGGGCGGTTCATGGGAAGCGGGTTTTTTGGACAGAATCAGGGTCCAGTAAGAGGCGCGCCGCTCGATAAACTCGCGCACGTCCCGGGTCACCTGCTGGTCCGGCAGGCTGCAACGGGTCACCCCGGCGCTGGTCTCTATCCGGCCTGCCTCGTCCAGGGCCGCTACGATGTCGTCCACATTGCGGTAGGCCTTGAGAAAGACCACCGTGTCCGGGTCCACCGCGCAGCGTCGCAGATGGTCCCCGCCGGCGGTCCCGGAGAGAACCAGCAGCGATTCTTCGGCTTCCACCAGGGGGGTGTTGAGGGCGGCGGCCGCGGCCTGGTAGCTGGTGATGCCCGGAATGCTGATCACCGGCAGGTGGGGAGCCAGCCGCTGGACTTCGCGCAGCAGATAGCCGTAGGTCGAGTAGGTCATGCTGTCGCCCAGGGTGATGAAGGCCACTTTGCGACCCGCTTCGACCTGATCGATGACATTGCGTGCATTGTCGGTCCAGGCGGCCTGGCGTTCCTTTTCATCGGCCGTCATGGGAAACTTGAGCATGTGGATCGGTGTCAGGTCCGGAATGTGGGCCTTGGCGATGCTCACCGCCAGGCTGTAGCTGTTTTTGCTCGATGCCGCCGCATAGACCACATCGACGCTGTTGAGTACCCGGGCCGCCTTCAGGCTGAGCAGCTCCGGATCGCCCGGCCCGACGCCCAGGCCGTACAAGACGCCATTTTTATCGGTTCCCATCGTCTCTCCTGTCTGTTGTGGCCGCCGGCTGTCCGTCCGGCGCCGGCTCCCCGGGGAAAAGCTGCGGGTAGAGGATCCGGCCGATGCGGCGGATCCCTTCGGCCAGGCGCGGGGTGGGGCGGGCCACCAGCCGTTCATCCACCAGAAAGACCCGCCCTTGGCGTACGGCCCGGATGGCTTCGAATCCGGGCTCGTCCAGGATCTGGCGGCGAGTCACCGGATTCATGGGGCCCACCTGGGCCAGGTAAACGTCGATGGTCTCGCCCCGGGCCATGATCCGCTCCTTGCCGTAGTTGGCGATGTTGGTGCCGTGGCTCGGTGCGGCATCTTCGGCCACGTTGACCGCTCCGAGAACGCTCAGGGCGAAAAGCGGCATCGACCCGGGGGAAAAGGTTTTCATCTTCTCGTGGATGGACTCGAAAAAGACCCGCGGCGGCTTTTCCACCGGCCTGATCCGGTCGGAAATCCCGCCCGTTTCCTTCCGGAAGCGCGCCACCAGGGCCTGTGCGCCGGCCCGGTCGCCCACCAGCACACCCAGGGCCTCCCAGTAAACGTACATCTGGTCGATGTCGGCCGGCTGAAGGGTGGCCACGACGATGCCCGCCCGTTCCAGGCGTTGGAGCAGACCGGCGTAGGCCCGGTCGATCATGGGCCGGCTTAGCACGAGGTCCGGCCGGGCCGCCAGAAATTTTTCCGGATCGTCGCGGTAGGAAAAGGTCTGAATGCGAGCCGCTGCAGGAGGATCGTCCGAATGGGGGGAGACGCCCACCAGAAGATCCCCGTGGCCCAGGGCGAACAGGTTTTCCGTATGGGCCCCGTAAAGGGCGATGATCCTGCAAAATGGCCGTTTAACAACAATGCGCCGGCCGGCCTGATCCATGATGGACGTGTCCGACGAGATCCGGATCGTCCCAGGCCCGGCTGCGGCCGGTGCGGGGGCCAGCCCCGAGATAAGAAGCAGGACGGTTAAGAGCAGACGTTTCATGATGCCACCTGAAAAGCCACGTGCAGGCTCCCGCTGGCCGCATCGCGCATTACCCGGGCCTCGACACCGAAGAGGCCGCGCAGGTTTGCGGCGGTGAGCACCTCGGCCGTGGGGCCGGCGGTCATCAGTCGCCCGGCTTTGAGCAGCAGCAGCGCGTCGCAAAAGAGGGCCGCCAGGTTGAGATCCTGAAGCACGGCCACCACTGTCTTGCCGGCTTGGCGCACGCTGCGGCGCATCTGCGCGAGAATCGCCAGGGCGTGGTTGATGTCCAGGTTGGAAGTGGCTTCGTCGAGAAAAAGCCAGGCCGCGTCCTGGGCCAGGGCCCGGGCGATGACGACCCGTTGGCGTTCGCCGCCGCTCAGCTCGGTCACCAGGCGGCCGCGGAAATTCTCGATGCCGGTCAGCGCCATGGCCCTGTCCACCATCTGCCAATCGAGGCTGCGGGCACGGGTGAACCGCCCCAGGTGGGGATAGCGGCCCATCATGACGATCTCTTCGACCCGGAAGGGGAAGTTGATGTAAAAATCCTGGGGCACCAGGGCGAACTCACGGGAAAGATCCCGGCGCCCATAAGCCGAAAGCGGTTTCGCCTTGAAAAGGATGCGGCCCTTGCCCGGGCGACGGTGGCCTGCCAGAAGGTCGAGAAGTGTACTTTTGCCGCAGCCGTTGGGGCCGACAATGCCATAGACCCGGCCCGGCTCGAGGGAAAAATCGACTTTTTCCAGGACCGTCTTGGACCCGTAGGCGAAGGTGAGATTCTCGATACGAAAGCTCACGATCCTCCGATTGCTGCCATCTGGCGCCGGCGGAAGATCATGCAGAAAACCGGGCCGCCGAGCAGGGCCGTGAGAATCCCGATGGGCACCTCCGAGGGGAGCACCGCCCGCGTGACCGTGTCAGCCGCCAGCATGAGCAGGGCCCCGGCCAGGGCCGAAAGGGGCAGCAGGCCGCGGTGATCCGGTCCGGCCAGGGCGCGCATCATATGGGGCACCAAAAGGCCCACGAAACCGATGATCCCCGACACCGAGACGCAGACCGCAGCCATCAGGGAGGCGATGGCCAGCAGGATCAAGGTCAGCCGGCGGGTCTCGACCCCCAGGGATGCGGCGCTGCGTTCGCCCAGGGCCAGCAGATTGAGATCTCTGGCAAAGAAGAGGACCGCCAGCAGGCCGGCGCCGGTGGTTGCCAGGGTCAGGCCCGCTTCGGCCCAGGTCTTGGCGGCGAAGCTGCCCATGAGCCAGAAGACGATCACCGAGACCTGCTCGTCGGCCAGGTACTTGAGGAAACTGAGTCCGGCGGCCAGGATAGCCGCAACGATGACGCCCGAGAGGATCAGGTTGTTGGATGAAAAGCCCCCGCCGGAGGCCGACAGGTAGATCACGGCAGCCAATGTGGCCCCGGCTCCGGCAAAGGCGAACAGCGGCACACAGTATTGACCCAGGGCTCCGATATTGAGCAGCAGGGCCACCGCCGCCCCGAAGGCCGCTCCGGCCGAGACGCCCAGGGTGTAGGGATCGGCCAGGGGGTTGCGCAAGATGGCCTGAAAGACGGTCCCGGACAGGGCCAGGGATCCACCCACCGCCGCTGCGGTCAGGATCCTGGGAAGGCGCACCTCCATGACCACCATCGGCAGGAGGGGATCCATCGAGCCGATCAGGGACGGATTGCCCAGCAGCCGGGCGGCCAGGACCTGCCATATTTCTGCGGCCGTGACCTTGACGAAGCCCATGCCGCTGGCCACCACCACGGTGGCCAGCAGGCCCGCTCCGAGCAGGCCGGCCCAGAGCGCGAAGCGGGCCAGGGGGCGCCGCGGTCTCGGTCTCGGTTTCGGTTCAAGGTTCATGCACGTTTCTCAGCAATCTCCGCCGTTGCCCGTCTTATTGCGTTTCTATTCCATCTGTGCCAGCACGCGGCCCAGATGGTCAACCCATATGTCCACGATTTCGTCGTACTCGGCCGTGCCCCTGATCACCGGTACGCACTCGATGCCGGCGGTGGTGAGGATCGATTTCCAGGAGTCCTTTTCATCTCCGGCCATGTCGTTGATGGCATGATCGCCGGCCACCGACATGAAGGGGATCAGGTAGGCCCTGGTGATGCGGCGGGCCTTGAGCCCATCGCGGATCTGCTCGATGGTGGGCCAGCCTTCCACCGTGCCCACGAAGATGTTGGGATCCTGCTGTTGGAAATGGTAGGCCATGGCCGCGTAAAAGGCGTTGGCCGGGTGCGGGGTGCCGTGCCCCATGAGCACCACGGCCTCTGAGGGCCGGCGGTCGGCAGGGATCCTGCCGATCATGGCCTTTGTTGCGCGCTGCAGGTCGGCCTCGGTGCCCAGCAGGGGCAGCCCGACCGCTATCTGCCGGAACCCGCCGGCCATGCTGCCGAAGGCTGTCACATTGCGCTGCAGGTCATGGAATTCTTCTCCGGCGATGGTGTGCAGGGATTGGACCGCCACATGGGTAAACCCCTCGTCCATCATGCGGGCCAGGGCCATTTCCGGAGAGTCGAGCGATTGACCTTGCCGGGCCAGCTTGTGGCGAATAATCCTTGAGGTGTAGGCCCAGCGTACGGGGATTTGGGGGTAGGCGGCCTTGACCCGGGCCTCGATGCGCGCGAAGGCTTTTTGGGCATCGGGCACACTGGTACCGAAGGCCACCAGCAGGATTCCTTTCTTGGGGGAACCCGTCTTGCCATGAGCGCCGGCCAGAGCCGCGGCGGGCAGGGTCAAAAAGGCAACGATTACGATCACTATGGCGAAAATGCGTTTCATCACCTCATCCTTTCATCGGTTTGCAGCGGAATTTCGCGTCGCCGGCGGATTCAATCCGTTGGCCGTTTTGCCGAAGGTGCCGATCACCTCCTTTTATGCACGTACGGCGGTCCCGCTGCCACCCATGGGCCCGGCCGGGGCGATACTGCCCCCGGTGAAACAAAAAGCATCCGAAAAAAAACAGCCCTTCAAACCTTGCGGTCTGAAGGGCTGCACCCAGTTTCACTTGGCCCTTTGGCGTATGTCCGTCCCGTGCCTCGTGGTCCGCGGAGTCGTTTCGGGACGATGGACGAGGCAGGTCTTCTGACTTCCCCGCTTCCTTCGGCAACCTTCCCAACCCGCTAGCGCGGATCAGTGGCATCAACGGCCGAAGGGCGTCTGCCGGTCCGAATGGGGCCGGCGGGGGTTACAGCGGCGGGACCGCTCCCGATTTGCACGGGATTCCCTATTAAGCGTCGTGCACCTCTGGCCAAGGTTTATAGGCAGACCCGGTGCGGCTTGTCAATCCGGATGGATGCTCACACGTGCCGATGGGGGATTGCGCCCACCCGGTGGGCATGCTGGTGGGAATGGACCTGGAGCCGTTCGTCGAACAGAATCCGCCCTTTTTCCATGGTATAGATCGGATCGGCGGTGGCGGCCAGAAAATCGAACTCATGGCTGATGACGATGTAAGCCAGCTCCAAGCCTTGAAGGATTTCGATCAGCCGCTGTTTGGTGTTTTCATCCAGGCCGGCCGAGGGTTCGTCCAGGAGCAGGACTTCGGGGTTCATGGCCAGGACCGTGGCCAGGGCCACCAGGCGCTTTTCGCCGCCCGAAAGTTTGAAGGTGAGCCGGTTTTCAAAGTCCTCGAGGCCCAGACTGGCCAGGGTACGGCGAGAGACGGCGAGGGCTTCTTTGCGATCCAGGCCCAGGTTGAGAGGACCGAAAGCGACATCCTCGATCACCGTGGGGCTGAACAGCTGGTCGTCCGAGTCCTGGAAGAGCATCCCGATGCGGCGGCGCACCGCGGTAAAATCCTTTTCGCTGCTTACCGGTCGGCCGAAAATCTCGATGCGGCCGGCCGTGGGTCGAAGCAGGCCCATGATCAGGTGGAAGAGGGTGGTTTTACCGCTGCCGTTGGGAGCGGCCAGCCCGATGCGATCACCGGGGCCCAGGGTCAGATCGAGCCCGTCCAGGACCGGGGAACCTCCCGCATAGGCAAAGCGTACTTTTTCGAGCCGGATGATGGGCTTCTCGGGTTGAAAAACCGCCATTTCGCCTTTCCGTTGCTTGATAAGTCGCGCCGTACCACAGCGCCGCCGGCACTACTGGCTGTCGGGAATCACGTCCAGGGCTTCGCGGATGTGCCGGCAGAACAGGTCTGCCACCCCGGGCAAAAGGCCGATCCCCTGCTGCACGGCCTGGACTGAAAGACCGGCGGCCTCAAAGCGCGACTGCCAGCTTTGGGGATCGTCTCCGATCAGGTCTTGATGAAAATGATTGCCCGCCACCAGCAGCAGAGGCAAAAGGCGCACCCTGCCCATTCCGGCCCGGACGATTTCGGCCACAATCTCGTCAACCCCCGGCGGCCCCTCCAGGGCACCGACATAGACATGGCCGGCGCCGATTCGTTTCAGCATGTACTGGAGCAGAGGGTAGGCCATCCAGGTGGGGTGGTCGGTGCCGTGGCCCACGAAGACCGAGGCTTGCGATTCGGTCTGGTCCCCAATATCGGCCAGGATCCGGGCCATGTAGTCGAAATCGGCCGGATCGGTGAGCAGGGGCAGGCCGACGGACGTGCGCAGGGGCGCGCGGCGGGCCGCTGTCAGCATGCGATGGAACTCGTGGCCGCACAGCAGATGGGTCGACTGGAGCACGGCCCAGCGGTGGCCCCGGGCCGCCAGATCTGCCAGAACCTCTGCCGGGCCGGGCAGGCGGGGTTTTCTCTGGCGCTCTTCCAGATGGCGCACGATGCGCGAAGACCAGGCCCAGTGCAAGGGATTTTCAGGGAAAGTCGCCTGCAGATGACGGTCGAGGTGGTCGTATGTGGCCCGGGCCGGACCACGGGTTCCGAAGGCGGTCATGACGATGGGTATGCTCACGGATGATCCTTTTCGCGCAGGGATCGAAAAATAGACGGGCGAACCGGCTAAAGGACCGGCCCGGCTTCGAACAGCACCATCGCTCCGGTGGTAAGGACCATCAGCAGGCAGAAAACGACCTCTGCGGAGCCGGGTACGCTCAGATCCTGGATGCTGCGGAAACGGCCGTCGAACCCGCGGCAGCGCATGGCCTGGTGCACCCTTTGGGCCCGAGCCGCGGCGCGCACGAAAAGCATGCCCACCAGATAGGCGTAGGTGCGGTAGGTGTGCCGGTTCGTGCCGGGCTTGAATCCGCGGATCCGGGCGGCCCGCGCCAGCCGCTGGTACTCCTGTTCAAGCACGAAAAGATACCGATAGCACATCAGCAGTAAAAAGGTAAGCTTGGGTGTCACTCCGATCCGCTCCAGGGCGTGGCCTAAGGTGGACACCGGCATGGTGGCCACCAGGGCGGTGAAGGCCAGAAGGATGGCGGCGGTCTTCAGGCTGATGCGTCCTGCCAGAGCCAGGCCGTCCGCGTAGACGGCAAAGGGGCCGGCCTGCCACAGGACCGGCCCGCCATGGGTCAGGGGCAGTACGACCCAGAGCATCAGCACGAAAAACGCCGCGCTGCTCAGGCGCGCGGCCAGGGGCCGCAGCGGAAGCCTGGCCGCGGCCACCAGCACGAAAGCCGCGGCCAGGCCCAGAGCCAGGGCTGCAGGCTGCTGGAGAACGGCGACGACCGCCGAAAAAAGAGCCGCTCCGATGACCCGGCAGCTCGGATCGAGGCGGTGAAGCGGTGAACGGCCGACGGCAAAGGGTTCGAAATTCATCGCCGCCGGCTTTTCAGATACGCGCCCAGGCCGACCAGGCCGATGATATAGCCGATGGCGCCGAGGATGTCTTGCAGCGAGGGGCCCGTTTGGCGGGTTTGCGCCAGCATCGAAACGATGGGCTGGAGTTTGCGGTCCAGGGTTTTTTCGAGGATTTGCTCCACCGCCTCGGCGCTCAGCGCGGCCGGAGGCGTCTTTGGGGTGCAGGTCGTCGATTTGGCGGGCTCTGGCGCGGGCAGCGGGGCCTCGGCCGCAGGGCTCGGCGCCGCCTCACGGCCCGCCTCCAGACCGCGGCGGACTTCGGCTTCCTCCAGGCGCCATTCGTTCCGGTGGCCCGTGCCGGCCAGCAGCACGATGCGCAGGGCAGAGGCCTTGGGGATCTTGAAACTGAATTTTCCGTCGTCGCCGGTGCGGCCGGTGAGCAGGCGGTTGTCCTGGTCGTCGTACACTTCGATGGCCGCCTGCCGGGCTGGACGGCCGCCGCTGAATTTGCTTTCGCTATGGACCGTGTCGCCTTCGACCCAGGCAAAGATGATCACCTTGTGGGCCAGGCCGGGCCGGGCCGGGCAAAGCACAATCAGGATCAGCGCGGTGACGATCACTGCCGCAAGTTGGCTCTGGGACCGGATGGGCATGGTCGTTTTTTCCTCAATGACGGGTTGTGCGCCGTTGTCGAGGCGCTCTGCGGGCCCCATGGGGACCCGGGACGCCGTTCAGCTGCGGAATGAAAGGCCCGTGTCAAGCCCGGGAATCAGGTCCGGCTGCACCTTGACCAGGAATGCCAGGCAAAAGGCGGTGATGATCCCTTCGATAATCATCACCGGCAGGTGGGCCGCCACCAGCAGGTAGGCCACCGCCCAAAACCCCTCCGAACTCAGGGCCAGGGCCACAGCCGCCACCAGGCTGGCGCCGAGAACGGAAAGAAAACCGCAGGCAAAACCGGCGGCCAGGGTCCACTTTTTACCGCGGCCGATCAGTTTGCGCACCGCTGCGGCCGCGGCCACGGCCGGCAAGGCCATGATCAAGGTGTTGGCCCCCAGGCTGGTCAGACCGCCGAACTGAAAAAAGACCGCTTGCAGCGTCAGGGCTACCAGAATGGCAGGGAAGGCGGCCCAGCCGAGAAGCAGGCCGACCAACCCGTTGAGGATCAGATGGACGCTTGAAGGGCCCAGGGGGATGTGGATCAAAGAGGCCACGAAAAAGGCCGACGCCATCAGGCCCGCTCCGGCGATGTGGTCGTAGTCGAGGCGGCGAAGCCCGACCACGGTACCGGCCGCCGCCAGCGTTGCACCGGTGATCAAAACCGGTGCGGATAGAACCCCTTCGGAGATATGCATTTAGAATTAAAAACCTTTCGCGTTTATCGTCAAGTTGCAAAGTGCCTCGGACCGGATCGGCTGCAACAAAAAACCGCTCGGATGCGCATCTTGCGGGTACGCAAGCCGTCGCGGCTTGATTCGGCAAAAAGTTGTGGTAAAAATAGCGGATTTTTAAATTGCAGGCGATGCGGCGCACTTCATGCACGCCATGACCTTTCGGTTCTTACCAGTAGAAGACGACGGTGCTTGTGTCAACGGTTTTGTTGCTTTCCGCACAGCTTGACTTGAGCGGGAAAACCCACTAAACGTCAGCATTTAATCCAATGCTCGGCGGATCGTTGCGATCGGCCGCAAGCCGGAGGTTGACCGAACTTTCAGATGAAAACCAAAATTTACCAGATGATCGTTTCAGCCGTGGCCCGGGCGCATGCGGCAGGGGCCTTGGCCTCGGCCGAGACGGGCGACATGGTGGTGGAAATCCCCAAAACCGAGTCCCACGGCGACCTTGCCACCAACGTGGCCATGGTTTCGGCTAGGCTCCAGCGCATGGCGCCGCGCCGGATCGCCGAACTGCTCCTGGCACACCTGCAAGACCCTGAGAATCTGGTGGCCCGCACCGAAATCGCCGGGCCCGGATTCATCAACTTTTTTATCCGGCCGGAGGCCTGGGCCGCGGTGCTGCGCGATATTCACCTGGCCGGCGAAGGTTTCGGGCGCAGTCAGGCCGGGCGCGGAGAGCGCATCCAGGTCGAGTTCGTCAGCGCCAACCCCACCGGCCCGCTGCATGTGGGCCATGGCCGCGGGGCGGCGGTGGGCGACACGGTGGCCAACATCCTGGCGGCGGCCGGCTACGAGGTCCAGCGCGAGTACTACATCAACGACTCCGGGCGCCAGATCCGCACCCTGGGCCGGTCTGTCTTTTTGCGCTATCAGGAGATCTGCGGCCGGACGGTGGAATTTCCAGAGGACTGCTACCAGGGCGACTACATCCGGGACCTGGCGGACCAGATGTACCAGACCCACGGTGCAGCCTTGATGGAAAAGGACGAAGAAGCGGCCGTGGCCCTCTGCGCGCGGCATGCCGCCGATACCATCCTGGCCGGAATCCGCAAAGACCTGGAAGACTTCGGGGTGCGCTTCGACCGCTGGTTCAGCGAGCAGAGCCTCTATGACGAGGGCCGCGTCGAGGCCGCCATTGACGATCTGACCCGGCGCGGCATCGTGTATGAAAAGGAAGGCGCCCAATGGTGCCGCACCAGCGACTACGGCGATGAAAAGGACCGCGTGGTGGTACGCAACAACGGCCTGACCACCTATTTCGCCTCGGACATCGCTTATCACCAGGAAAAATACGCCCGCGGTTTCGAGCGGGTCATCGATGTCTGGGGGGCGGATCACCACGGCTACATCCCGCGCATGACCGCCGCAGTGGAGGCCTCGGGCCGGCGCCGGGACCAGTTTCAGGTGATCCTGGTCCATCTGGTCAACCTGATGCGCGCCGGCCAGCCGGTGGCCATGAGCACCCGGGCCGGCGAGTTCGTCACCCTGGCCGACGTGGTGACCGAGGTGGGACGCGATGCGGCCCGGTTCATATTTTTGACCCGGCACTATGAAAGTCCGCTGGATTTCGACCTGGAGCTGGCCAAACAGAAGACCAACGACAACCCGGTCTATTACGTGCAGTACGTCCATGCCCGGATTGCCAGTATTTTGCGCAAGGCGGCCGATGAATACGGTATCGGCACGGTGGATGTCGAGGCCGTCGCAAAGCCCGGGGTACTGGAGCAAGCCGAGGAGATCCAACTGATCAAGCTGATGAACGGGTTTCCCGAGGTGGTGGCCACCGCCGCCGCAAGCCTCGAACCGCACCGGGTGACCTTTTTTCTGATGGATCTGGCCGCCGCCTTTCATGCCTACTACAATCGTCACCGGGTCCTGGCCGAAGACCAGGCGATCGGTCGGGCCCGGCTTTGCCTGGTGCG
Source organism: Desulfobacterales bacterium (assembly GCA_963668645.2). Classification (GTDB taxonomy): domain Bacteria; phylum Desulfobacterota; class Desulfobacteria; order Desulfobacterales; family UBA2174; genus UBA2174. Next base: position 211,093 of record CAXXWC010000001.1, on the reverse strand, counting down.
CACCGTCCAGCAGGTTATCGCCAATGGACTCGGTCTGCTGGGCGTAACCGCGCCCGAACAAATGTAACGCGCCAGATCAACGGCAGGTGGGTTGGCTGTGAGCGCCAAGGAATCCAAAACGGCAGATTCCCCGCCAGAGGCTCGCCGAAGCGGCGGATCCACCCGCAAGTGGCTGGCCCTGCTGGTGTTGGTGGCGGCCCTCAATTTTGTCCTGGGGTTGCTGGTGGGCCGCGGTACTGCGCCGATCCACTTCGACATTCAGGCCTTGGAGACCGAGTTGGCCCGGCTGCGCGACGCCGAGTTGCAAGCGGAAATAAAACGTTTTCGCGTCGCCATGGAAGGCGAGGGGGACCGTTCGACCCTCGATTTTTACCACGAGTTGAAACAGGACGGGCCTCTGCGAAAGCCGCTGCCCGGCCCCGATACCGTCTCCAAGCCGGCCGCGCCGACACCCAAACCGCCGCCACCTGCGGCCAAGCCTGCGCCAGCGGCCAAACCTGAAACCACCCCGGTCCAAGGTGCGGTGGTTTTGCAGGTAGCAGCCCTGCGCGAAGCCGAGGCGGCCAGGAAGGTCGAGAGCCGGCTGCGCGACCAGGGATTCACCGTGCGTATCGTCAAGGCCCAGGTCGAGGGCCGCGGCACCTGGTACCGGGTTCGGGTCGGTCCCTTCGCCACGCCCGAGGCGACCCAGGAAGCCCGCGAACGGTTGATGAAACTGAAATACAAACCCATCGTGGTCAATCAATGAGCCGCGATCGTCAAGGAGCCTCTTAAATGCCCATTACGCGTCAAGACGTCATTCACGTGGCCGACCTGGCGCGCCTCGATCTGGACGAGGCGGCCCTGGACACCTATGCCCAGCAGTTGGCCGATATTCTCGATTATGTGGCCCAGCTGGAGAAGGTCGACACCACCGGCGTGCCACCCACGGCCCATGCCCTGGCGCTGGACAACGCCTTTCGCCCCGATGAGCGCCGGCCCCATCTGGAAACCGATCAGGCCCTGGCCAATGCACCCGCCCAGGAGGACGGTTGTTTTCTTGTTCCCAAAATCGTGGGGTAACCCGACGCAACCCGAGCATTCAAGGAAAGTTCGATGGCTCTATATGCCCTGACCATGCATGAGGCCCGAGACCTGCTCGCCCGGCGCGAGATCTCGGCCCGCGAGTTGGCCCGCTCCGTTCTGGACCGTATCGCAGCCCTGGACGACCGGCTGGGCGCTTTTCTGACCGTCACCGAAGATCACGCCATGGAGAGCGCCGATGCCGCCGACAAGGCCCTGAAAGAGGGCCGGGCCGGTGCACTGACCGGCATTCCGGTGGCAATCAAGGATCTGATCTGCACCGCCGGGGTGCCCACCACCTGCGCCTCGCGGGTCCTGGAAAATTTCGTTCCACCTTACGATGCCACCGTGATGACCCGCCTCTACGAGTCCGGCGCGGTGATGGTGGGCAAGACCAACATGGACGAATTCGCCATGGGATCCACCAGCGAGCACTCGGCCTTCAAACCGGTGCGCAACCCATGGAACACTGCCTGTATCCCCGGCGGCAGCAGCGGCGGGTCGGCCGTTGCCGTGGCTGCCGACATGTGCCTGGGAGCCCTGGGATCGGACACGGGCGGATCCATCCGCCAGCCGGCGGGCCACTGCGGTGTGGTGGGGCTAAAACCGACCTACGGGCGGGTCTCACGCTACGGCCTGGTGGCTTTCGCCTCTTCGCTGGACCAGATCGGACCGCTGGTCAAGGATGTCACCGACTGCGCCCTGATGATGAACGTCATCGCCGGCCACGACGGGCGCGACTCGACCTCCATGCCCCAGTCCGTGCCGGATTACACCGAAAGCCTGAAAGCCGGCATCGAGGGGATGACCGTCGGGCTGCCGCGCGAATACTTCAGCCTCGAAGGACTGGCGCCGGAGGTGGCCGCAGCGGTGGAAGGGGCCGTGGCCACCCTGAGGCAGATGGGGGTGCAGACCGTGGAGGTCTCGCTGCCGCACTCGTCCTATGCCGTGGCCGCCTACTATGTGATCGCCCCGGCCGAGGCGAGCAGCAACCTGGCGCGCTACGACGGGGTCAAGTACGGGTTGCGGGACCCTGGCGCCGAGCAGCTCTCCGAGATGTACCGCTACACCCGTTCGGCCGGGTTCGGTCCCGAGGTCCAGCGGCGCATCATCATCGGCACCTACTGTCTGTCGGCCGGTTACTACGACGCCTACTACGGCAAGGCGAGCCAGGTGCGCACCCTGATCCGGCGGGATTTCGAAAAGGCGTTCGAGCGCTGCGACGCCGTGCTGGCACCCGTAGCCCCAACCCCGGCTTTTGCCATCGGCGAAAAAGTGGAAGATCCGCTCCAGATGTACCTTTCGGACATCTACACCCTGTCGGCCAACATGGCCGGAATTCCCGGACTGACGATTCCCTGCGGTTTTTCGACCGCGGGGTTGCCCATCGGCATGCAACTGCTCGGACGCCATTTCGACGAGGCCACCTTGCTGCGGCTTGGCTACCACTTCGAACAGGCCACCGATTTTCACCGGCGCAAGCCGCCCCTTTGAGGAGGATCCAGATGACCACCGTGATGCCCAAAGGCGACAACCTGCGCAACGCGATCAAATGGATCGACGAGGCGCGCAAGGCAGCCCAGCCCCCGTCGGATCGCGAGCTGCTCGACGAAGCCTGTCTGCGCTTCAACCTCAATCCCCTGGAAACCGAGTACCTGGCCAAATTTATCGCCGGCAGGGCGGAATAGGGCGTTTCCATGTCCAGGATCCGCATCCTACCCGAAGTGCTTTCCAACCAGATCGCCGCCGGCGAGGTGGTCGAACGGCCGGCCTCGGTGGTCAAGGAACTGGTGGAAAACGCCCTGGACGCCGGGGCCGGGCGCATCCAGGTGGCGGTGGAAAAGGGGGGGCGCAATCTGATCCAGGTGGCCGACGACGGCTGCGGCATGAGCCGTGATGATGCCCTGATGGCCATCGAGCGCTACGCCACGAGCAAGCTGCGCGAGGCCCCGGACCTGTTCGCCATTCGCACCCTCGGGTTTCGCGGCGAGGCCCTGCCCAGCATCGCGGCGGTCTCCCGCTTTGCCCTGGTGACCCGGGAGACCGGGTCCGAGGAGGCCACCGAGGTGCGCATTGAGGGCGGGACACTTAAAAACGTGCGCGCCGCCGGTGCGCCGCCCGGCACCCTGGTCAGTGTTGGCCAGCTTTTTTACAATACTCCGGCCCGGCGCAAGTTTTTAAAAACCATCGCCACCGAACTGGCCCACATCGCCGACACCCTGACCGCCGTGGCCCTGGCCCACCCGAAGATCGGATTTCGCTTGGAGCATGACGGGCGGCTGATGCGCCAGTGGCCGGCGGTCTCCGAACCGGTGGTCCGGGCCGCCGATGTCCTGGGACGTTCATTGCAGGATCGGCTCCTTTGCGTGACTTATGAAACGCAGGGGGTCTCTGTTTCCGGTTGGGTGGCGACGCCGGACGAAACGCGCACTACCCCGCGGGGCATCTATTTTTTCGTCAACGGCCGCTGGGTACGCGACCGCGGCATCCATCACGGTCTGATGGCCGGGTTCGGTCAGCGCCTGATGAAAGGGCAGTTTCCAGCGGCGGTGCTTTTCGTGCAGGTGCCCTTCGATCAGGTGGATGTCAATGTGCATCCCACCAAGCACGAGGTGCGCTTTGCCGAGCCGCGGGCCGTGCACGATGCTGTGGTCCTGGGGGTATCACGCACGCTGGCGCGTTTTGAAAGGCCTCGCTGGAAGGATGCCCAGGACACGGGTCAAGCCGCGGTGCACAAACGTATCAGGGAGCCGGAAGCCGTTTATGCACCGGCGGTGGAATCCGAATATCAGGCCCCGCCCAAGATCAAACAGAGCCATGGCACCGAACCGGCCCCAACGGCAGCGAAGATCCAACCGGCACCGGCCGCACCCTCCATACCGGCAACACCCGGGCCAGCCGGTGCAGGGCCGCGGATCGATGCCCCCGGAAAGTCGCACCCGGCCCAGAATGCCTTGTGGCGCGTGGACCGCTTTGCCGATCTGCAGGTGCTCGGCCAGCTACACGGCACCTACCTGCTGTGCCAGAGCGAGGCCGGGCTGGTGCTCATCGACCAGCACGCGGCCCACGAGCGGGTCCACTACGAGCAGCTATGCCGGGCTGCGGCCGGCCGCCGGGCCCCGGCCCAGGCCCTTTTGATGCCCGAAGCCGTTGATCTGGGCTTCGGCGAGGCCGCGGCCCTCGAACCGCTGGTGGACCGCCTGGCCGGCTGCGGCCTGGAGATCGAGCCTTTCGGCGGCACCACTTTCGTTGTCAAGACGGTGCCGGCCTTTTTGTCCGGCCAGCCCATGGAACCCTTGCTGCGCCGGATCGCCGAGCAGGCCGCCGAAACCGGCTCCGGCGGCGGCCTGGACGTGGTGATCGACAACAGCCTCAAGCTGATGGCCTGCCACAATGCCGTGCGCGGCCGCCAACGCCTTTCAGAAGCCGAACTCAAAGCCCTCCTGCCCCAGCTCGACGCATGCGAGCAACCCCACCACTGCCCCCACGGCCGGCCCACCTGGATTCTGATCGATCTGCGCGAACTGGAAAAGCGCTTCGGGCGGATCGTTTCATAACCCGCGATTCGGTTCCTCTGAACTCAAAACTCTGCTGACCCGGATTTGACGACTGCAAGCAGCCCCCCGCGCCCGGTCTGCCTGGAAGCAATTTTTTTTGTGAATCCGGTTTTGTTTTGGTTCAACCGAGGATTGTCCCTGTCCGGATTTTGACTTGACAGCACAATCAGGCCTGGATAGGTTGCAAGGGGAACTTCAATCCCTTCTCCTATCTTTGTTTTTGTTTAAAATTTTAACTAAAAATTGCCGGGAGGAAGTCGATGAAAAAGGCAATCTTCGTGATGACCGGTTTGTTTTTGCTTTTGGCCAGCGGCGTTGTTCAGGCAGACATAACAGATGGGCTGGTGGGGTATTATCCTTTTGAAAGCAACGCCAACGATGCCAGCGGCAACGGGCACAACGGAACGCTTGTGGGAGATCCGTCGTTTGTCACCGGCGCTGTCGGCCAGGCGATAGAGTTGGATGGCGACGAAGATGCCGTGGATATCGGGACCTCATCCGCGTATAACCTGACCACTTTCAGCATTTGTGCATGGGTGAACCCGGTGACGGATGCCAGCGGATACATTTTAGGCAAAAAGGGTTCTTTCAGCGCGGGCATTTTCCTGGAAATGAAATTTCAAGGCGCCATCTGGATCGGGGGGCACTGGGTCCAATACCATTCATCCGATTCAAATCCCCGGCCGCCGATCCCTGCCGACCAATGGTCCCATTTATGCGTCACCTATGGTGATGGTGCCATGACGTTTTACGTTGACGGCCAGCAAGTCAACTCCTATGCAATCACTGCAACACCGGATCAAACATCCGATGCCGTCTTTATCGGCAAGGAATATGACACCAGTGCGGGCAATTATTTTGAAGGTGCGCTGGACGAAGTCCGGCTTTACAACCGGGTGCTGACAGCCAATGAGGTGGCCGGCATCTACAGCGAAAATGGCGGGCAAACCGGCTGTGCCTGCACGGATACGGATAATGACGGTGTGCCGGACGATTGGGACACCTGCCCGGAAACCCCCGCCGCTTCCTATGTCGACAACCAGGGGTGCCCCGGTACCCAGGGCCTTTACACCCAGGAAGACATGGACCTGGTGGTCAATCAGATGCTGGAATGGGACACGGATGACGACGGCAAGGTTGGGCTGGTGGAAGCGATCCGGGCGCTGCAGATCAGCGCCGGGATCAATGTGCCGTGAGCGGCAAGCATCGCCACAGGATTCACTGGGGCATGTTTTCAGCCATCATAAGAGCTCGCGCGGAGGCGCAGAGACGCAGTGAGCGATCTGGCTCACTGGCTGGTGGACAACACAGCTTCCCTTTACTCGATCAACAATCTGACGGGCTATCTCAAATCGATGGGCCACCAGGTCTGGAGACCGGCATGATCGTCAGCCACGACGGAGAGGAATGATGTGCGGCCAAGGTGTACCGTCATTTTGTCAAAGGCAAAGGTCAGGTGCGGTTCGACGCTGGCCGGATGACCGTCAACTTTCCTCGTAGGGCGCACAATCCGATCCTCCGAAATGCGCCATGGCATCGGTTGCCGAAGAAAATTTCTTGGCTCGGCGATGCTGATCTTGAACTTAAATTCAAATGATCCGACGATACCAAATTCCTATGCCGCTGTGACGGTTAAAGGAGCGTGAAAATCGGTGATAAGAGGTGGCCATGGGAATGAAATCAGCGGTGTCCTGTGCTTTTCTCGTTTTGACCTGCTGGTGCACGGCCAACGCCGTTAAGGCCGAAAACCTGTCTCTTTCCGTGATCTACCACGACCAGAAAACCGTCGACTTGAGCCTGAGTGCATCTACATGGTTCGGCGAAAACCAGAAACTCGAATTGTACCGGAACCACATACTCCTGAGGAGGTGGTCCGGCTGCACGATCGAGAACCCGGATGACCCCAACTGCAAAGTTCCGGACTACCTGAGTGATGCCATTGCTTCACCCGGAACCCATATCTACGCACTGGAGGGCTACCAAAAAAACGAGCAGGGCCAATGGGTTCTCATGGAAACCCAGCAGGCCACGGCAGACACGGAATATGCGGCAGGGGAACTGCACAACAGCGATGAATGGCAGGAAAAGCTCGGCAGGGGCGAAGTCACATGGAGCCCTTCAAACGGCACCTACCACGTGGCCAACGTCAACGTCTGGGATGGACGTTTTTTCATCAGCCCCGGCACGGAGGTGGCGTTCGACCGGGCGGAAGGCGCCGGAATAGCGGCTTTCAGCCCAGCACAGATCATTTTCAAGGGTGCGACATTTACCCACGCCAACGATTACCCGGCCGCTACCATTTCATTGTATTACCTCAAAGACGACTTCGCCGCGATAAGCCAGGGGGTGGACCAATGCGTGTTTGGCGGAGTGGGTCTCTTTCTCGTGGATTGCGAGAAATTATTCATCAAGGAAAACACCTTTTCCGCTCACCCTGGCGACGACATCAAGATCAACGGCAACTCGCGTGAAAATCTTGTCGAGGGCAACACCTTCAACCGGATGGACATGACATACGTAAATCCAGATCAGCCCACTGCCAATGTAATCCGCGGTAACAAGGCCCGCAGGATGACCGTCAAGGGGAACGGCGACCTTGTTGAAGAAAACGTCATCGACTGTGGTGAAGTGTCCTGCGAGCAAATCACTTGCGAAATCACGGTCTCCGGGCAAGGGAGCACTGTGCGGGCGAACCTGCTCACGAACGCCATGATTACGGTTACGGGAACAGGCCACACGGTGCGGGACAACTTCGTTGTCGACGGACACTGCGTCCCCTACGCGTTCTGGGCAAGCGGCGCGGACCACCAGATCATGGAAAACACGGCCGAAAGGTTCGAAGGGGCCGCAATAGCGGTGAGCCAAGTGGACGGATTGACCCCCTCCAGCGGCATAACGGTGAAAGGCAATACCGCCCAGTCCGCGTGCGTTTCCCCCGATTTCGCACCCCATGGAGGAATCTTGCTGGGTTATGTCATGCAGTGCACTGTGCGGGAAAACGCCGTCTCGGTGAACCGGGGTCCCGGGCTTGGAATATCTTCCGGCTCGGACAACACCGTGGCCTTCAACTCTCTGTACGCCCCGAATGGAAGCGGGGTGTTCCTGCAACATGCAGGCTTCGATGGTGGAAATTCAGTCCTTTTCAACCATATAAAGGGCGCGGTCAAAGGTATAGAGGTCATTGGATCCTCCACGGGGAACGACTTTCACGAAAACGTCATCGAGCAATGCACCACCTTCGGCATCGAGCTGGGACCGGACACCTCCCAGAACATCGTTTACAACAACAGCATCAGGGAAAACGCCATCAACGCCGTTGACAACGGAACGGGCCAGGACAATGCCTGGGACAGGACAGGGCCCGGCCCCAATATATTGGGCGGCGTTTCGGTGGGTGGGAATTTCTGGGGCGATTACACAGGGCAAGATTCGGACGGTGACGGGTTCGGCGAATCGGCCTATCATCCCCTGGAAGAGTGGAAAACGGGATATTTCCGTGAAGCCCAGACATACGACGCCAAACCCCTGGTGGCGCCGGCCGATCCCGCGGCCATAGGGGGGCCTTACGGCGCCAGGGACTTCGGCCCGGTCGAGGTGGGGGAAGCATCTGCCGTTTTGTCCTCCCAGATCACCAATACCGGGGGAGCGGATCTGGTAGTGATAGGCGGAGTGGTTGAAGGCGAGGATGCCGGAGACTTTTTAATAACCGAAAACGGCTGCGCAGGAGCTACCCTCGCCCCTGGTGCAAGCTGCACGATATCCACCTCCTTCAGGCCCCTTTCAACCGGAACCAAGTCGGCCGCCATCTCGGTTGCGAGTGCGGATCCCGCCACCCCCGTTTTATCCGTTCTTCTTGCAGGTCGGGGTGTGGTACCTCTCTTGGGAGACCTGGACGGTGACTATGATATCAAGGTGACGGATCTCATCATCGGGCTGCAGGTCATGTCCGGGCTAACTCCGTTCCCCATACGCCTTGCCGGCGACACGGACGGGGACGGCCTTATCGGATTGACGGACGTGCTTTACATCTTCGCGGAGCTTGGCCGCGGCGGCTTCGAATGAAACGCCCCCCCGTAACTGTTTGACACTGTGGATCCAATTTGCCCTACGAAAGAGGAATGCGACCTGATAGCTGGTCTCGCGCGTCGTGGCCCGCAGCTATCTGGAAGGCCTCAAACTGCAGGAAATGAAACAGTACCTCGTCCATCACCTGGCCATCGCCGGCCTTGAGCACAACCCGTTTGACGATCCGGCCGTCATCGCCATTGCACCAGGGCTCCGGCGGCCTTTTGCGCAAAGCCAACCACCTGGCCCGCGGCGCGCTGATCGTGGCCGCCAAACAAAGATCACTGACTGTCGGCGCCGAACACGTGCGCCTGGCGGCCACCGAACTGATCTGAGCGATCCGGAGACAAACGATGAAAAACATCATGGATGAGGAAACGATCAAAGACCTCAAAACGCAACGGATGACCGATCTGATCGAACAGGTCCTGATCGATACCGCCCTATTAGAGCCATCCACTTTGGCCGAATGCCGCTCAGCCGCATGGTTCGACGCAGGGCGGACAGCTTAAAACCTTCGTACTTTCGCTGTACTCAGCACAAGATATGGTAGCAGATGTCGGAAAGATAAATGACGCCCATGGGGATCCCGTTTTTCAGGACAGGAAGGCGCCGGTAGCGGTTTTTGATCATGCGGTCAAGGACCACCATGATGTGCTCCTCCATGCCGGCGCCGGTCACGTTACGACTCATGACTTTCTTGACCGTCTTGCGCGTCAGTTGGGCGACCACCGTCTTGAGCTGACCAGTCCACGGCAGCACGTCGGCGTCGATGCCGTGATTGAGGAAGTCGGGGCGCAGATGGTAGAGCACATCGTACATGGTGATGACGCCGGTCAACTGCTGCCAGTCGTCGACGACCAGGAGGCTGCTCGATTTTTGACCGTTTTCACGGACCCGGCCTTTGAACATCATATTCAGGGCTTCGTGGATGGGGGCGTTTTCATCGATCGTGTCAAAAGACTCTACCATGATGTCTTTGGCGATTACTGTCATGACACCTCCATAAGTAGGGCCGGCGTTTACGGCATGGGCATGCCGGCTGGCGCGTGGGCCGGATCGGTGGACGTGGGGGACGTCTTGTCGCAACCTGTTTTTGGGGGGATCGGGACAGGATCGCTATAGCAGAATGGTGAGGATGGTTCAAACAATAATTGCGGCTTTGGACAACGCCTTCGGCGGGAAACCGGAATTTGGAGGCCTACAGTCTATTTTCCGTCACGATAGGCTCAGGCATTTAATCGGATTTTGGTACTGACTACTTTCCAGCCTGGTAAATGCTTCGCCATGACCAGGATCTGTGAGCGTCCCGGATTCATACCCTCCAGCCTTGAGAAGCGGTTTTTCACCGCGATCAATCTGATTCTGTTGTCAGTTTCTTGTGGGCCTGTTCGATATCCTGTGAGTTCGATTCTCACCTCCAGCACCAGCAAGAAATCACAGTAAACCAGTGGATCAATAAGAAGCCCTTCGGGTGCCGCCGAGGGGCTTTTTTGCGTCGGAATCGCTGCTGGGGCACGAAATTGCGCCTTTTCCCACAATGCGATTGAGTTCGGCCATGGCAAGGCAGTAGCCCAGGCGTGCCTGAAGTTCGTCCGATTCAGTCTTTTTGGCCGCCGCGACGGCTTCGTTGTATTTAGAAAGACTGGTGGTGGCGGCTTTGAACTGGTTTGAAATCAGGCGCAGTCTTTCCTGCTGGAGGGCGAGCGCCTCTTTGGCAACGTCGATCATGCTCTTTGTGCGCTCAAGCTTCCGGTAGGCCTTTCCCACTTCGACAGTCACATGATCGCTGATCCTCCGGAGGTTTTCCTCGGCCTGGGAAAGACGGGCCCTGCGCTCACCGACCACGGCGCGGCGTTTGCCCGTGTCCCAGATATTCCAGCTCATCATGATTCCGAACGTGCTGACATCGCTGGTAAGAAACGGCGCCCCGTCCTGGTACGCATAGCTGGCAAAAAGACCGGCATCCGGAATGTATTCGTCATAGGCCGCTTTTACGCCGTTGCGCGCCTTGACCACAGCGGCTTTGGCGGCTTCGAGTTCAGGATTGCCGTCAAGGGCCGCCTGAAGGTAGTGCTCACACGATTCAATCACGCCGCCCGGCGGGCCGGGGTCGGAAAGTTCAAGCTCCGTATCCAGTGACAGCCCCAGAACTTCGTTCAGGGCACAATTGACGTCCGCGATCTGGATATCCGCCGCGATGAGCGACTGCCTGTTTTGCAGAACGGCCGTAAGGGCCTCGTTGCGGCGCACTTCAAGGGCGGCTCCGCAACGGACCGCGTTTTCGGCATCGCGCAGGAGTTCCAGGGCCGCTGCCAGGCCGGCCTGGGCCGCCTCCTTTTGTTTTCCGGCCGCCAGAAGACCGTAATAGAGCTGGTGAACGGCAAGGATGACGTCATTTTCCGTCTGCCTGGCCTCGGCCCTGGCCATTTTCCGGTCGTAGCGCGCGATTTCCGCGGCATGGTGAATCTTGATGAGCTGCGTCAGCGGTTGACGAAGCGTCGTAACACTGAGCAAAAGCGTCGATGATCCCTGGTCGATGGTGGTTTTCTCAACCGGAAACTGCCCCAGACCCACGGTGAATTTGTTCTATGCCCGTGTTGCGGTCGGCCGGCAGTTGTCAGTCATGGCCAGATAGTCGAAGACCAAGCGGACGTTGCGAGCCAGTTGGCGCATTTTTTGCGCCACGCTGCGCACACCTTTGGATTTAATTGCGCTTACGGCAAAACGGCGCAACCGGGTGATATTTTCAGGCCCGTGGCCTTTGCGGATACGGCTGCGGTCTTCGTCGAAGTTCCAGTCGATGATGTAATGGCATTTGTTTTCGATGCACCAATGGCCGCGGTTTATGGCCAGTAGGCATCGGGCGTCGGCCTGCTCGGCAGGTCTACTGGTGATACCGTAAGCAATCTCAAATGATTGTTTGCCGCTTTTTTTGTCCGTGCATCGGCGTTCGATGACAAAAGCTTGTTGGACGTGAGGAAAGTCGAGAAACTCGTTGAGTTCGGTGGTGGTCCAGATCTTGCGCTCTTCGATGCGGCCGTGGTCGGGCGGGTCGCAAAGGATGAAATCGGGTTGGCCGCGGTCTTTGAAGTACAGACCGATGTCGTCGAACAGTCCGGGCTGGTTGTTTTTGACGGTGAAGTGGTAGTGGGCGCCGCGCTGCTCGACGATGTATTCGGCGAACTTTCTCTGTGTCAGCAGGGCATCGGCGGTGATGTCTTTGTTTTCGATCTTGATGGCATCGAGCAGGGGCTGGGCGGTCTTGATTTCGTTGGTGCGCTTGACCTTTTGGTCGTCTACGGCCAGGTTGCCGACTTTTTTTGGGTGTAGCAGGCACTGGTGGTATGGCCGACAACGCTCATGATGTGGGTCTGATAGCCTTGATCGTCAATGGCGTTGCACATGGTTTTGCCATCGATGGCCAGGCATTGGTCGCAGCCGGCGTGGATGCTGTTCCATTTTTGCAGGGCGTCGTCGAGGCGTGCCGGATCGACCCGGATGAGCACATCGCGGATGATCGACAGACTCGGCACGCTGTAGTGGCCGTTTCGGTAGCGGCATTGGAAGCGCCGGCGTGCTTTTTGTCCGAGGCTGTTGGCCCAATCGGAGATGGCCTGGTAGCCGCGCATGCCACACAGGGTTGCTGCGGCGGCGATGGCCAAAACGGTTGCCAGACGATGGCGTCGGCCTTGGGGACGTCGCGGATCGGGGATGTCGGCGAAAAATCGGGGCAAAGATTGCATGTGTTGAGCCGGCAGCATGATTTTAGGATCTCCTGTTTGATAAAGCGGTGGCAGCATGGTCTGTGACAAGAGGGTTTGCGCATCGGGGCGCAACGGTTTGACAAAAACCATTTTGGGTGAGTCGGCCGTGTCGCTGTATCCTTTGGCGTGCCGATGAAAACCTTTGGAGTTTCCGACCGCAGTCCAGTTGTCGGCTTTATAGATGGTTCCCTTGAAGCGCGCGGGATCGACGAAGGTTTCGAGCAACAGCACGGGATGTCCGAAAGCGGCTTGCCAGTCGGCGGGCAGTCTTTTTCGGCACAAGGCCAGAATGCGCGAGGCCAGGTTTGGCAGATGCCAGTCGGGCAGGATCAGAAAACGGCTGTTGTTGGTCAACAAATTGAGCCGATCGAACTGATGGTTAAAGGGCCAACCGATCCACTGATCGCGAGCAGCACATTTGAGGGCGGGAGCGGAAAAGCTGACCAAGCCGACCCATTGATCACCGATACAGGCCGCATATCGCAGGGTTTCACCGATTTTGGGCAAGGCGCCCAAGTAATGATGCCGGTGCATCAAGCTCTGGAAGCGCTGATCTTGATTCCGGCGAACTAACCGAACAACGACTTGTTTGAGATACAACACATCGCCCCCCATTAACGAAAGATGACCTGCCGGGGAGCTATATAGCTGAATATCAAGGGGTTGTCCAGATGTTTTGATAACCACTTGGAGTTTAATGGCTTATCGAATCAGCACGAAATCATCATGGCCCCAGACCGGGGACGTTTCCCAGCGCGCCGGCCGGAATGGAGATGAGCTGCTGGTCGGAAATCCCGATATAGCGGGATTCGTTGGACAGGTGCGGATAGTAGTCCGCGGTTGTGGAAGCGACCCGCTTTGCCTTTTCGTCCACTTTGAAGCGGGCGATTTTTATCGCCGAATTTTCTTTCAGGGCCAGCTCGATCGCCTCGGGCAGGGTGAGGTCCCGGGCCTCAGCCACGACCGGATTCACCGTGAGCAACAACCCCACGACGAGCATCGCCGTCAACGCCGCGGAAGATGCCTTGGACATGCGCGACTTGACGATGACGAACAACACCGGAACCACGAGCAGGGTGATGAACATGGACCAGATCAGCCCGACGGCGATAACGCTGGCCAACGGACTCCACAAACTCGACCCGGAAAGGATCATGGGCAACACCCCCGCGGCGGCGGCCATGGTTGTTAGAAAGATCGGCCGCAGGCGGCGCTCGCCCGCCTCCGTCGCCGCCTGTTGCAGGGTTTGTCCCTGGCGCATCTTCTCATTGATGTAGTCGATGAGAATGATGGCGTTGCGCACCACGATCCCGCACAGGCTGATCAGTCCCATGAAAGCGGTGAACCCGAACGGATTACTGGTAACGATCAGTCCCAGGACGGCACCGGGCAGCGCAAGGGGAATCGAGGACATGACGATCAGGGCCGTCGATACTTGCCTGAACTGGATCAGCAGGGTGAGGAAAATGGCGACCAGGCTTATGCCCAGCGCCGTCAGCATCTCGGGCAATGTCTCGTCGCTGTTGAGTTTGTCGCCGCCGTAATCGATCCTGTACCCCGGCGGGAGGGGCAGTTTTTCAATGTCTGGCCGGACCGTCTCGATCAATTCCGATGCATAGTGGCCGCTGTCCACGAAGGCGCGAACCGTCAGGGTTTTGACGCCGTTGCGGCGCACGATCCGGCTGGTCTGCCATTGCGGCGCCAGCGTGGAGACGGCCCGCAGCGGCACTCTGGCACGGGTCAACTGAGAACTGATGTAGGCATCGCCCACATCGCTGAAAGAGGAACGGGAGGTCTGGGCCAGACGCAGTAGGATGGTCACCGCCCGGTCGCCTTCCCAGAACGTGCTCACCGGCAGTCCGTTGAATGCGCCGTCCACTTGCTTGGATATCAAAGCGTGGGTGACCCCGAGCCGGTTCGCAAGTTCCTCGTCGACGTTTACGTCCAGCATGCAAGATTCGTTGAAATAGTCGCGGTGAACGAAAAGCGAAAAGGGGACCTGAACGAGCAGCCCTTCCACCTGGGCACCGATGCGTTTCAGTTCCCGGATGTCTTCGCCCACGATGCGCACCTCGACAGGGGCCTCCAATGACATTCCCTGCTGCAGTTCCTTCACGATGACCAGCGCTTCGGGGGCCAGCGATGCAAAGGACCTGCGCAGATCGGTCACCAATGCCGGGGTCTGGTTTGCCGAATGGGTGTTGACGATGAACTGTCCGTAGGCGGCATCCGGTTGCTGGGGGTTGACGTTGTAGTAAAACCGCGGTGCACTCTGGCCGATAAAGGCGGCAAAGTGCGCAATTTCCTTTCTTGCCTGCATGTACGCTTCCATCCGGCGCATCACCGCGTCCGTCTCCTCGATGCGCGTGCCCTGGGCCATCCAGACGTCGATGACGAGTTGGTTGCGCTCGGCCGACGGGAAAAACTGTTGCGGCACGGATCTGAAAAGGACCAGCCCAATCACGATGGCGCCTGCGCCCATGGCCATGGCCGGGAGCTTGTGGCGCATGAAAAAGGCGATCGCCACCCTGTAACCGGACTGGAGAAAGTTCAGGAAGTTGAATTTTTCCTTGCCCGGGGTGGCGCTGCCGTTTTCGTTGTCGTGGAGCCCCTTTTTGACGAAGAAACGGCAGAAGATCGGCGTCGGCATGACGGCCACGATGGTCGACACCACCAGGGCGATGGCCACGGTTATGGGAAGTGCCCAGATGAACTCGCCGGCCGATCCGGTAAGAATCAGCAACGGCAGGAAAGAAAAGATGATGGTGGCGGTTGCGGTAAGGACCGGAACGATGACTTCGGCAACACAGCGCCAGGCCGCCTCCTGCCGCGGGACCTTGCGGTCGAGAAGATCGACGTAGTTGTCGACAATCACGATTGCATTGTCCACGACGATTCCGAGCACCACGATGAGTGCCGCGATGGAGACCTGATGCAGCGCTACACCGATGGCGTTCATGGCCCCGAGGGTCATCAGTATGCTTATCGGGATCGCCAGCGCCGCGATCACCGCCACCCGGATGGGCAGCAGGATTATGGTGACGAGCACGACCGATGCGATGGCCAGCATGAATTCTTGGCTCAGATGGGTGATGCGCTCCTTGACCACCGTGGGCTGGTCCGCGATCAGATCGACCTGCACGTCCGGCGGCAGCAGGGCGTTGAGGCGGTTGAAGGTGTCGCGGATACTTTCCCCGAGTTCGACGATATTTTTGCCCTTCTGCATTTCAACGGACAACAGCAGGCACGGTCTGCCGTCATAGCGCACCATGAAGATCGGGTCCTGGTATCGCCGCTGCACTTCGGCAAAATCGCGGATGTAGACCGGCTGCCCGGTTCGCGAGACGTCCACGAGCACATTTTCGATGTCTTTTTCGGCATTGAACAGCCCGGTGGTGTGCAGGGGAAGCTTCGTCCGGTCGGCCTCGAAATGGCCGGCGCTTTCTATTACATTGCGCTGCCTCAGGGCCTGGAACACGTTAAACGGGTCGGCGAAATACTGCGACAACCGCTCCAAGTCGCTCGTTATCCAGATCTGTTCCTGCTGCTCGCCGTACATGGCCAGTTTGCCCACTTCACGAATCGTGCGCAGCTCGTCCTGGATCGTGTCCACGTAGTCACGCAACTCGCGGTAGCCATAGCGTTTGCCGTGGATCGCCAGCAACATTGCCACGGTGTCGCCGAAATCCGAGTTCACGATGGGGCCGCGGACCCCTCGGGCAGATCGAGGGCACGGGCCTCGTTCATCTCGTGGCGGATCTTGGCCCAGACGATGTCGGCGTCTTTGACGTCATTTTCAAGTTCCACGCTGATGATGACCAGGCCGGGGCGGCTGGTTGAATAGGTTTTCTCCTTGCGGATCTCCGGAAATTTGAAGATGTGTTTTTCGATGGTTTTGGTGACCTGCTTTTCGACCTGCTCGGAAGTCGCGCCCGGATAGAGGGCGATGACCAGGCCGGTGCGAATGGTGATGGTCGGGTCTTCCGTGCGTGGCATGTTGAAAAAGGAATAGAGTCCGACCGCCACCACCATGGCGGTAAGGATCAGCGTAACTGACGGATAACGAAGAGAAAACTTTACCGGGTCCATCACCGCACCTCTTTTTCTTCAGGCCGGTTCTGGGGCTGCCCGGCAGCGGTTCCATCCACCAGCGAGACGATGGCTCCGTCCCGGAGCTTTCCCTGGCCGGCAAAAACCACGGCCTCATCTCCTGAAAGGCCGCTTTTGATCGCAATTTCCCGGCCGTAGGCGGATCCCGTCACGACCCGCCTGGCATAGACGCGCCCCTGCTCGGGGTAGTGTACGAAAACGATCGTCGCCCCCTGGGGGTCCTGTAAGATGGCCTCGGCCGGAAGGGTCATCCGGTCCACCATCCGGTCTCCGTAAATCCTGGCCTCGGCAACCATTCCGATCAGGAGGATATGGGCGGGATTGGGCACCGTAATCCGGGTCATGTAGGTCCGGGTATTGGGGTCTGCCGATACGTTGATGACCCGCACCTTGCCCTCGAACAGCGCCGCCCGCAGAGCCGGGATCGTGACCGTTGCCGTATCTCCGACCCTGACAAGGTGGATGTCGGTCTCCGGCACGCCGACGTTGATCTCCACCGGATCGAGCTTCACGATTTCGAAAACCGGGGCCCCGGGGCCTGCGCTCTGGCCCGGTTCGATGGACCGCCTTGAAATATAGCCGTCGGTCGGGGCGTAAAGCGACACGTCGCCCAGGCGCTTTCGGGCAAGCTTTTGATTTGCGATGGCCTGATCGGCCTGATGTTTGGCGCCCAACCGGGCTGCCTTGAATTTTTCAAAATCATTTTCCGCCAGGCTCCTGGACAGATAGAGGAATTCCATCCGGGCGTATTCGTCCCTGCTGCGATCGAGGGCGACTTTGGCCTGTTCGACCTGGGCGGAGGCGGCCTGAAACGCCAGCGTGTAGTCGATGGGGTCGATGGCCGCCAAGAGTTGCCCCTTTTCCACGGAATCGCCCTCCCGCGGCATCACGCGAATCACTTTCCCCGAGACCAGAAAGGAAACCCACACCGGAGCGTCCGGCGATGTCACCGTGCCGCTCACCGATACGAATTCACGCTGTTGCACGTGGTGCACCTTTCCCGTTTTGACCGGTATCGCATCGTCGGCGGGCGGCGAACCGCCTTTGTCCTGAGAGCAGGAAACCAGCAACAGGAAAGCCAGAAAATAAAAGACCGTTAATGTGGATCGCATTACGCCACTCCTATTGTCCGAACCCAAAGTTGAGCGCCTCTGTCCTCATGGTTGCATGGGTGGGTTCACCGAAGATCATTCCACGGCCGCGGTTTCCACCCAAATGGAATAACTGAGCAGCCCCAGTTGCTTGAGCGCATATGAAAGCTGTTGCCCAAGAGGGCTTTTGCACGGATCTTGCATCTCTGTTTCCCAATGGATGTGAATACTCAAATCCGTGCCCACCGCCGGGCAGCGATAAACCCTTATCGAGGCGGCCAGTCCCGACTGCTTGTGCCGGATAAGCTGGCGCAAGAGTTCATCGGCCAGTTGCCTGTTTGTTTTTTCAGGGGAACGGGTCGTGATGATTTCAATCCATTTCATGGTGATTCTCCTTCGCGTTTCCCATGGCTTGGCAACAGGCGTGCCAGGTGATTTTATGATATACTTTCAGTGTGTTATCAAAAGGCGATCATCCAGGGGAGGGGGATTTCGTCCTGTGGGGCGAAATAAATTGCGCCATGGGACGATTATGCGCTATGGTACGAAAAACCGGCGAGTCTTGTCATGGGGAAAATGGCGCAGGGGAGGAAAGACGGTGGGCGTAGATCAGAACCTTTTTTTTCGCGAAGCGACCTTGCGCCTGTGCAGCAGCCTCGATATCGAAGCGGGTCTGAAACGCTGCTACGAATACATCCGGCTTTTCATTCCGGTGATGCAGATGAGTCTGCATCTGCTGGATTTTGAACAAAATGTTCTGCGGTTTGTGGCAGTCGCCGGCGCTGGCCTGCCGGAAGGCGGCGAGCAAATTCTGCATCTGCCCGCAAAAGGGCGGCGCGAAGGGGCGGCCTTCTGGAGAGCCGGCCAGGTCATCCGAATCGTGAACCAGCCTGATCCGAACAAGGTAAGCCCGCAGATACTCGAACGGCTCGGCCTTAAAGAGGATATCTCATATATGAGCATGCTCCTGGAACTCGAAGGTAACCGAATCGGGAACCTGGGATTGTTTGCACACGGGGTGAATCAATATACCGATGAACATGCCCGGCTGCTTCGACTGCTGCGCGATCCGATGTCCATTGCCATGGCCAATGCGCTGCAATACCAGGAGGTCATCCGATTCAAGCAGATGCTGGCCGATGACAACCGGTACCTGCGGGATGAGCTGCGTTCGGTTTCGGGGGATGAAATCGTTGGCGCCGATTTCGGCCTGGGCATGGTCATGAGCATGGTCGAGCAGGTGGCCCCCCTTGACAGCCCGGTGCTCCTGCTCGGTGAAACCGGTACGGGAAAAGAGCTCATCGCCAATGCGATCCACAGCTTTTCGCCCCGCAAAAACGGGCCGTTTATCAAGGTCAACTGCGGCGCCATTCCCGAGACGCTTCTCGACAGCGAGCTGTTCGGCCACGAGAAGGGGGCTTTCACCGGCGCCCTTGGTCAGAAGCGGGGGCGTTTTGAGCGGGCCGACAAAGGGACCATCTTTCTTGACGAAATCGGAGAGCTTCCGGCCCCGGCTCAGGTGAGATTGCTGCACGTCCTGCAAAGAAAAGAGATCGAGCGCGTCGGGGGAACCCGCTCCATACCGGTGGACATCCGGATTGTATCGGCCACGCACAGGAATCTGCAACAGATGGTCGTATCCGGGCAATTCCGGGAAGACCTCTGGTTCCGCCTCAATGTGTTTCCCATCATGATCCCGCCGCTGAGACAGAGAAAAGGCGATATCGCATCCCTGGTGCATCACTTCGTCCAGCGCAAGTCCATGGAACTCAAGCTCGGCCAGCAACCGAAACTGGCCGCCGATGCTATCGACAGGCTCATCGGCTACCACTGGCCGGGCAACGTGCGGGAACTGGAAAACACCGTCGAGCGGGCCCTCATACAGCACCGTGCAGGGGACCGGCTCTCGTTCGAAGCGCTCCTTCCCATGGCGGCGCCGGACAAGGTGGCCCAGGGGCAAAGCCGGGATCAGGGCCCGGATGCACCTTTCGTGTCGCTGGATGAGATGAACGCCCGGTATATCCGGCGGGCTTTGGAGAAAGCCGGGGGCAAGATTCACGGACCGGGTGGGGCGGCACAGATTTTGCGAATCAACCCGAGTACGCTGCGCAAACGCATGAACAGACTCGGGATCGCCTATGGCCGGAAAAGCTGGCGTCCCGATTCGAGTGCCTATTAGGTCGAGGGTGCCGGAAGTGTATTGTTGATAGTCGGGGTTGCCTCCCTTTTTACCCCGTCTCACCGGCCGCGATCATTTCGGCGATCTTTTCCGCCGAGAGGCCGAAGAGCTCCTCGATGGGTACCCGGTCGAGAAATTCGTCCCGCCACGAGATGCTGGTCTCCTGCACGATGTTTTTGAGCCGTTCCAGCTTGCCGCCCAGAGCCTTGGCTTTGTCCTCACGGGCCACCTCGCCGCGAAAAGCGATGTTGAGCAGCAGCAGGTGTTCGATGGCCTGGGGGTTTTCCACAGAGCCGCTCAGTACCGGAATGACGATGATGTTCCGGTCGTCCTTGCGCCCCTTGCCGATGTAGACGTTGCCCTCGCGGGCGATGATGCGTTTGGTCCCCTTGAGGCTCGAATCGGTTTCCACGCGGGAAGGAATTTTTGCGAGAATGCCCTGTTTGGCGACTACCTCGATGGTGGTGGATTCGGTCGGTTCACCCAGAAGGTTCAAATCCTGCAGGCGATAGAGGATCGCGCCCTCGATGTGTTCGATGATCGGCTGGATGTTGCGGATTACCAGGATGTTGCGGTTGGTCAGGCGCGAGACGTCCAGCCGGTGGGCCGCCAGGGCCTCGAAGAGCAGGCCGTCCACACGCTCCGGGAGCCGGCTGGTGCCCACCGTGACCGTCTTGGCCTGGTGTTTGATGGCGTCCACCGGGCGGGCCATGAGATTGATGGCCTCTGCCAGTTGGGAGAACAGGGCGTCGAGCATGTTGCGCGCCGTGCCTTTGACTTCGAAATCGATCTCAAAATCCGGCACGGGCAGGCGGCCGGCCAGGTATTTGAGCAGCAGGGTCAGGTCCGGGGCCCCGGCCATGGTCCGGGGCAGGACCGCTTTTTTGCCCCGGCTGCGAAATTCCCGGTAAAAGGCGGCGATCTTTTCGCGAAAGTTTTTTTCCAGGACGATTTCGTAGACATCCATCCCCTGCCGGCTGCAGCGGTCCACGATGCGGGCCACGTCCTGGCTGAACGTGTACAAAAAGTGTGATCCCTCGTTGATGGCCAGGGCCGCGCCGTAGCCCCACAGATGGCCCGCCAGGGTGTTGGCGATGGGCGCCAGGTGCTCCGGCAGCGAGGGGAGGCGGAAGACATCGGCGGCGTAAGGATCGAAGCGGTATTCGCTCTCGTCGCAGAAGACCACCGGAGTCGCCTTGTGGGCGTTGAAAATCGCCGTGTCCTTGACGATATCTCCCAGCACCCCGGGCCGGGTGCCGGCGGCGCAGACGATGATCAGCGGCTCGCTGGAAAGATCGATGTGTTTTTTATCCTCCACGAAGTCCGAGGAGATCGTCTTGTAGCACAGCTCGCTCAGTTTGATGCGGATTTCGTCGGCCGAGGCCTTGTTCGGGCCGCTGCCCACCACGGCCCAGTAGGTCTTGGCCGCCGCCAGGCGCCGCGCGGATGCGGCGAACTGTGCCTGCATGCCCAGGATGGCGTGCATCTTGTCCGGGAGACCTAAAAGCAGATTGATTTCACGGGTCAGATAACCTTCGTCCCTGCGCCCCAGTACGGCTGCGATCTGCAAGGCCAGCAGGCTTCCGGCCACGATCTGGGCGTAGAAGGCCTTGGTCGAAGCCACGGACATCTCGATATCCCGTCCGCTGGAGGTATAAAAAACCCCGTCGACCTTGAAGGTCAGGTCCGATTCGCGGCGGTTGACGATGGCCAGGGTCATGGCGCCCCGGGCGCGGGCCATGTCCACCGCCCGATTGGTGTCGGTGGTAGTCCCGCTCTGGCTGATGGCGACGATCAGCGTGTCGCAAAGACTTTCCGGCTCCCGGTCCGATCCGAGATGAAAACCGCTCAGTTCCGAGGCCTTCATGGCCGCCACCGCCAGGGCCGGATCATCGAGATGATGTTTGAGAATGTCCGCGCAGGCCTGGGCCGCGATACCGGCCGTGCCCTGGCCGACGAAGAAGATGCGCCGGATGCGCTTTTCGGTCAGGGCATGGCTGACGGCGGCCGGAAAGGTCTGGGCGTCGAGGGCCACGGTGTAGCAGTCGGGCCGCCGGGGATGGATCTTCCAGCGGTTGTGGAGGGTCTGGGCCACCGAGGCCGGCGCTTCGTGGATTTCCTTGAGAAAGTAATGGGCAAACCCCTGGCGGTCCACGTCGCGGGTGGTGATGGGGGTTTTTTTGATGTCGGCTTCGGTGAGGGGGATGGGCCGTCCCTCGTAGTCCATGGCGCGGATTCCGGCCAGGCCACCGGTCGTATCCGACGAGAGGATGAAGATCTGGCCCTGGCAGGAGCTTGTCCCGCCGCCTGTCTGATCCTGGTTTTCGCCCTTGAGTTTGATGTAACGATCGGTGACTTCCACCAGGCCGTAGACTTCGGAGGTGGCCAGGTAGAGTTCCGGGGCCAGGCCCACGAAGATGGCCTGACCGCTGCCCCGCTGGGCCAGAAAGAGGCGGCCGGGGGCCAGGTCGCTGTGCATGGCGATGGCGTGCGAGCCTTCGAAGTCGCAAACCGCCCGGCGAAAGGCCTCTTCGAGAGCCAGCCCCTGGTTGAGGTAGTGGCTGATCTGGAGCGGAATGATCTTGGTGTCGGAGGAGATCGCCGGCGGGATCGACCCGTAGCGTTTCTCGTAGTCCTGGCGCAGTGCGAGGTAGTTGTCGATGTCGCCATTGAGGCAGGCGTGCACGATGCCGCCGGGGCCGGCGGGCCGGCCGGCGGTGCCGTTGTCCATCGGATGGCAGTTGGCTTCGGTGATGGCGCCCACCGAAGCCCAGCGGGTATGGGCCGAAATGGACACGTGGCGGCAGGGCAGGGCGATGAGGCGGTGCAAGAGCGCATCGTCATGGATCTGGCGGCGCAGGTCAGCCACATTGTCGCCCAGGCTGCCGATTTCGGCTGCCACCTTGTAGGTGAGGGCCAAGGCGACACGGGCGTCATCGGTTGCACCGCTTTGCGGGTTGAGGCTGATGGCGCCGCTGAGCAGCAGATCCGGACAATGGCGCCGTTCCAGGACCTCGTCGAGCCGTTCGGCTGTTAGGGTGCGGCAAAAGTCCTGGTAGACCGCCGTATCGAACTCGAAAAGCAGCGAGATCCCGGCCGAATCCCGGCCGCGGACCTCCAGCCGGTCCAGGCTGTTCAGCACGGTGTTCAGATGCTGGTACAAGCCGGCGGTTTCCGCACCCGGCAATTCGGCGTCTTCAGGAATCAGCCTCAAGATCTGCCCGACTCCCGCCAGAATCTCCCGATCGAGGCTCCAGGCGGCGTCCTTGAGCTGCTCCAGGCTTTGGGTGATACCATCTACCGCATCGGCCGCCATCGTTCCGGCCAGGCGGCTCAGGGACTGATCTTCTTCCCGGGCCCAACGGTCGAGGCGGTCCCTGAGTGTTTCAAGGCGTGACCGGACGGCGGGTTCGGTCAAAATGCGATAAAACGCACCGCTGCGCTTGAGCCCATTGATGGCGCGGCGCAGGGCCTCGATGCCGGCATCCGCACCGAGGTATCCGAGATGGCCCTTGTGCAGTGGATTCTCACTGGTGGCCAAGCGCGCGGCGCCGGCATGCGCGGCGGCCTGTTCCAGGGAGGCCAGATCCAACACCCCAGAGTCCGCCGTTCCCGCCTTGAAGGCCACGATTCCCGCCAGGCCGCAGCAGATGCGATTTATCTCAACGGGAAAGAAGATCAAGCCCGGTCCTGCGATCCTTCCCGGGCAGCGGCCGGCGTAGACCGGCATGCAGAGCCATCTTTTCAGGGTCCGGCCCAAGCGGCTGGGGATGCGTGTGCAAAACATGCTGGCAGTCCTCCAAAGCTACATGCGGCGGTAAAGTTGGCGCAGCCTTTCGCGGGGCATGATTTCGCGCCATTGCGGCCCCAGGGCATTTTCCCACAAGGGGGCCAGTCCCAGGGCCACGTCGATCATCTTTTCCATCTGGTCATCGGTCAGCTGATCGGTCAGGCCGCGGGGCAGGGCGATGGCGTGCTTGGCCATCATGCGGCGGAATTCTGCAACCTCCTTGGGATGGAATTCTTCCAGATAATCGAAGGCCACGCAGTTGCCGATCCCGTGGTGCAGCCCGAGCACGAAGCTTAGCCCGTAGGAGAGGGCATGGCAGATCCCCACCTGGCTGTAGGCGATGCTCATGCCGCCGCAGTAGGAGGCCATCATCAGTTTCTCGTCTCCGTCGTCCGGGTCCTGGAGAAACACTTCGCGGCACAGCTCCATGGCCTTTTCGCCGTAGGCGCGCGAAAAACCGTTGAGAAAGGTCCCCTGAAGCGATTCGACACAGTGGATATAACAGTCCATTCCCGTGTAGAACCACTGCTCGGTCGGCACGCCCGCCAGCAGCTCCGGGTCGAGAACGATCTGGTCGAAAACGGTGTGATCCGAATTGAGGCCGAGCTTTTTCTCGGGTCCGGTGAGCACCGTGGTCCGCGATACCTCGGCCCCGGTGCCGGAAAGGGTCGGTATCCCGACATGGTAGACGGCCGGGTGGCGGATCAGGTCCCACCCCTGGTAGTCGGCCGACGAGCCCGGATTGGTCAGCATGAGCGCTACGCCCTTGGCCAGATCGAGGGTGGCTCCGCCGCCGATACCCACCACGGCAGCCGGCAGGCGATCGGCAAACGCGCGCACCTGCCCGGTCAGCGCGTCGACGTAGGCCGTGGACGGCTCCTTGGCCACGTTGACCAGCAGCAGCTGGTCTTGGGCCTTGAGGGGGACGCGCTGGCGCAGGGGGCGTTCGGTATGGACGTCGTCGAGCAGAAAAACAGTGAAATCTTCGGCCTGGCGGCGCTGGGGGGCCAGGATCTCGTCGAGCTGGTCAAAGCAGCCGCGGCCGAAAATCACGTGGGAGACAAGCTTGAAGTTGCGATGCATCGTTCACCTCTATAAAGATTCAGATTTTCCGGAGCACGGCGGCCATCATTTCGGCCCGTTGGGCGATCTGGTCGTCGGTCCAGCCGAGTTTGATCTGCATGGAAATGGTGCGCGCCACGATCCGGTCGGATTGGGGCAGGTTGATCTGCCTGTAATCCGGGCAGGTGCCCATGGCGGCCTGGCAGCTGCGGGCCGCGGTTTTCAGTTCCCGGATGTGGTCCCAGCGGCGCAGATAATGCCAATTGTTGTCATACCAGTAAAAACATCCGTCCACCCCGGCTGCCCCCAGGTCGCGGGCCGCCTGGCGGGTTCGCTCCTCGTCGGGAAGCAGAAAGTTCAAAAAGGTAGCCGTATCGCCCTGCGGATCCGGGACCCGCCGCCACTGGATCGCCGGGCAGCCTTCCAGGGCGTCCTGAAGCACTTTTTGGGCCCGGCGCTGGCGCGCCAGGATCCCGTCCAGCTTGCCCAGCTGGGCCAGCCCCACGGCGGCGTTCAGTTCGCTGATGCGAAAATTGAGGCCCATGATGGGGTGGTTCTCGGCCCCCCGGTCGCCGCCGATATGATCGTGGCCGTGATCGGCGAACTGGTGGGCGCGACCGTAGGTATCGGCATCGTCGGTGACCACGGCGCCGCCTTCACCGCAGGTGATGGTCTTGACCGAGTCGAAAGAAAAACAGCCCACCTTGCCGAAGGTGCCCAGGGACCGGCCCTGAAAGGTGCCGCCCACCGCCTGGCAGGCGTCTTCGATCAGGATCAGACCGTTTCGGCGGCACAGGTCGGCCAGCTCGTCGATGCGCGCCATGCTGCCGCACATGTGTACCGGCATCACCGCCCGGGTGCGATCTCCGACAACGGCGGCCACCCCGGCCGGATCAAGGCACAGGGTATCGTCGATTTCGGCGAAGACCGGCACCGCACCGGCCTGCAGGATCGCCTCCACCGTGGCCACAAAGGTAAACGGGGGCACCACCACTTCGTCGCCGCAGCCGATGCCGCAGGCGGCCAGGGCGGTGCTCAGGGCCGCCGTGCCGCTGCTGCAAAGATGGCAGTGGGCCGCACCGAGGCGGCGGGCAAATTCGGTCTCGAAGCTCTTTGCTTTCCAGTGGTTTTGACGCGCGGCGTCGAATCCGTAACGAAAAAGGACGCCTGTGGCCAGCACGTCCTGGACTTCACGGCGCTCCTCTTCACCGAAGATTTCAAATCCGGGCACGGTTTTTCTCCTTTATTCGATGCTTCGTATCTGCGGTTATCATAAAAATATCGCCTATTTTATTACCACCAAGACCGTTCGAATGCATTGCAAAATCGAGCGGCCGGGGGCATTGGCTCATCCTTTGGGGCCGGCTGATCGGCGGGCGGCGAAGATCTGGCCGAAATAATCCGCCATCAGCTGGCGGGCGTATTCTCCGGCCCGGGTGCCGATATACTTTTCGTGCGCCACCACGGCCGCCACGGCGATGGCCTGGCTCCCCTCGCGCTCGGCGGCGAACCCGACGAACCAGTCGATGCGTGCCGAATGCTCCCGGTTGTCGATGGAGCCGGACTTGCCGCCGATCACCAGCCGGCTTAGCACCGGATGGCGGCTCAGACCGCGAAACGGTTTGCGGCAGGTACCGCTGGTGACGCTGGTCTCCATCATGGCGGCGATCTGGGCCGCGGTCGCGGCGGTCATGGCCCGGGTGAACAGATCCGGTTCGCCGCGGTAGACCACCTTCCCGTTCCCATCGACAATGCGTTCGACCACCTGTGGGGTGAAAATGTTTCCGGCGTTGACCGCCGCGGCGGCCATCAACGCCCCGTGCAGGGGAGAAAGGGTGGTTTCACGGTTGAAGCCAGAGGCGAGTTCCGCCAGACGATAAGGGTCGTCGTTGACCTGAAAATGGCTGGGGGAGAACTTGGCCTCGAAATCGAAGGATCGATTGAAGCCGAAAGCCTCGGCATAGGTTTTCAGGTTTTCGCGTCCCAGCTTCAAGGCACCCAGCTTGCCGAATACCGGGTTCACCGATTTGGCAAAGGCGTCGTGCAACCGGATGCGGTTGGTATAGCGGGTGACCTGTTCCTTGAGCTGGCTGCGGTAAAGGGTGTACTGGTTGCCGTTGAAGGTCAGGGTGCTGTCCGTGTCCAAGCTGCACTTTTCGATGGCTGCGGCCGCCGTGACGATCTTGAACACGCTGGCCGCCGGGTACCGGCTTTCCAGGCAAGGATTGGCGCTTGGATCTTCCCGGTCGTAGCCCACCATGGCCAGGACCCGGCCGCTGGATGGCGAAAGGGCCACGATGCCGATGGAGCGGGCGTGGGCGGTGTTCAGGGTGTCGATCAGCTTTTGCTGCAGCGAAACGTCCAAGGTGGTCTCCACCGTCAGGGAACGGTGGGGCCTCCTTGACTGCGAAACGCGATGAGGTGCGGTTGATCAGATCTTTCGGCTGGATCAGGGCCTGCAGCCGCTGCCGGTCCAAGATCGGCACCGGCGCCTTGGTGGACGGCGCGATGCTGGCCGTCGCATCCGAGCCTTGCCGCGATGTGGGAGAAACGGCGAGCCAGATGCCGATCAGCATACCGGCTGCAATGAGCAGGATCAGCCCCGTCCAGCGGCGCCGACTCCGGCCCCGGCGGGTGTCGCGTTGGAGCAGGCGCTGATATTCACGCCAATCGCAGGCTGGCGGTTGCGATCCGGATCCGAGAGGCGGCGGTTTACGATTTAGCATCGATCCAGTTCGTTCTTGCGCTTTTTGAATGACATCGGTCTGTTTAGCGCAGGGGCGTGCCCGGGGGCATCGGACGGGTCACCGTGGCCAGGGCCGTGACCTCCTCTCCGGTTGCCGCCAGCAGCATCCCTTCGCTAAGAACCCCCATCAGTTTGGCCGGTTTCAGGTTGGCCACGACCACGATCTGGGCCCCGATCAGGTCCTCGGGGGCGTAGCTGCCGGCGATGCCGGCCACGATGGTGCGCCTTTCGCCGACGTCGATTTCCAGCTTGAGAAGCTTTTTAGCCTTGGGCACGGCTTCGGCCTTGAGCACCGTCGCCACTCGCAGATCGAGCAGGCTGAAATCTTCATAGGAAATCTGCGGTTTGAAGGCCGGGGCAGCAAGCGGCGTGTCCGCCGCCGCAGCGGTCGCCGTCGGCTTGGGGGGCCAGTCGATGCGCGGAAAGAGGGCCACGGTCTTGGGCAGTACACTGCCGGGCGGCAATCCGCGCCAGGCCTTCAGCCCCTCGAGGTCGTAAAACCGTTCGGCCGGATCCAGCCCCAGATGACGTTGCATGCTGGCGGCGGTGTCGGGCATGACCGGATAGATCAAACCGGAAACGACCCGCAGCCCTTCGAGCAGGTTGTAGATGGCCGCGTCCAGTTGGGGCCTGGCGCGTTTGTCCTTGGCCAGGACCCACGGCTGGGTGACGTCGATGTACTTGTTCATCTGGCTGATAAAATCCCACACCATCTGAACGGCCCGGTGGAAGGCGAATTCGTGCATGGCCGCGGTGTAGGCCTCGATGGTCTTCCAGGCTTCGGCCTGCAATGAAAGTTTGAGGTCGGCTTCAACCGCGGGATCCGGCGCCGGAATGCGCCCGCCGTGATACTTGTGGGCCATGGCGGTGACCCGGGAAAAGAGGTTGCCCAGGTCGTTGGCCAGATCTGCGTTGATCCTCGCCACGAGCTGCTCTTCGGAAAAACTCGAGTCCAGGCCGAAATTCATCTCCCGCAGCAGGAAATACCGGAACGGGTCCAGGCCGTAAATGTCTTTGAGATGCAGCGGGTCGACCACGTTGCCCAGGCTTTTGCTCATCTTGCTCTGATCGATGTTCCAGTATCCATGGACGTTGAGATGCTGGTAAACCGGAATTCCGGCCGCCTTGAGCATGATCGGCCAGTAGATACCGTGGGGTTTGAGAATGTCCTTGGCCACGATGTGCTGGACCTGGGGCCAGAAGGTGGCGAAGTCCTCCCCGTCGGGATAGCCCAGAGCGCTGACGTAGTTGATCAGGGCATCGAACCAGACGTAGGTTACATAACGGTCGTCGAAGGGCAGGCTGATGCCCCATTGGAGCCGGCTCTTGGGCCTGGAGATGCAAAGGTCTTCGAGCGGTTCGCGCAAAAAGGCGAGCACCTCGTTGCGGTAGCGCTCGGGGCGGATGAAATCCGGATGGGCCGTGATGTGGTCGATGAGCCACTGCTGGTAGCGGCTCATGCGAAAGAAGTAGTTGGCTTCGCGGATCAACTCGGGAGCGGTCTGATGATCCGGGCAGAGGCCGTCGACCAGTTCGCGTTCGTTGTAAAAGCGCTCGCAGCCGAAGCAGTAAAGCCCTTCGTATTCGGCGAAGTAGATGTCTCCGGAATCATAGATTTTTTGCAGAATTTGCTTCACCACGAGCTGGTGGCCCGGATCGGTGGTGCGGATAAAACGGCTCAAGTCGATGTTCAACTTGGGCCAGAGGGCCTGAAACTGGGCACTGACTTTATCGGCGTAGGCCCGCGGGCTCATCTTTTCGCGGCGCGCGGCGCGCACGATCTTGTCGCCATGCTCGTCGGTGCCGGTGAGAAAGAAGGTCGGCTGGTCGCACATTTCATGAAAACGACGGGCAACATCGGCGATGATGGTCGTATACGCATGGCCCAGATGCGGTTGTGCATTAACGTAATAGATGGGGGTGGTTATATAAAACGGTGTTTTCATCGGGGTGCATCCTTTTCCGTCGCGACTTTTTCGGTGATCAGCTCTTCGGGTTCGATTTCGATTTCGGGACCTTCGCTGAGGCGCACCGCCAGACGGCGTTTGAGGGTGTTGTGGCGCACGACCTTGCCTTTGCCCTGGGCAGTGGTGACAGTCTTGCCGATTTTCGGCATCCCCTGCTTCAGGTCGCGGTAGGTTTCGAATTCGAAGGTCAGGCAGCACATCAGGCGCCCGCAGAGGCCGGAAATCTTGGTTGGATTCAGCGAGAGCCCCTGCTCCTTGGCCATACGGATCGAAACCGGGCCGAATTTTTCCATGAAGCCGGTGCAGCAGATCTCGCGCCCGCAGCGGCCCAGGCCGCCGCACATTTTGGCTTGGTTGCGGATTCCCACTTGGCGCATCTCGATGCGGGTGCCCAGTTTCTTGACCAGCATTTTAACCAGTTGGCGGAAATCGACGCGCCCCTCGCTGGTAAAAAAGAAGGTCAACTTGTTGGCATCGAAGGTGGACTCGACGCTGAACAGGTTCATGGGCAGGTTCAGCTGCCGGATATACCGGTGGCAGATCTCGTAGGCGCTTTTTTCCAGGCGCGCGTTGATTTCGAGCTGGGTCAGATCCTCTTCGCGGGCCATGCGATGGACCTTCTTGAGGGATTTGTCCCCAGGCAGGGCCTCCTCGCTGTGCGGCGCCACCGCCACCCGTCCGAACCCCAGGCCTCGTTCGGTCTCGACGATCACCGGATCGCCGATGTTCAGTACGAAGGCACCGCAGTCAAAATCGTAGACCTTGCCCGCCGGTTTGAATCGAATGCCCACAACTCTGTACATCTTCATTCAACTTTCTGCCGCCCCCCTTTTCAAGGGCCGGAAGCTTTTGGCGCGGAAGCGCCGGCTTCGCGGGCCAGGGCGAAAAAAAGGGTTTCAAGGGTCAGCCGGACGGCTGCGTTGGCCTTCAGGGCCATTTGGGCCTGCTGAAGGTGTACGATCTGTCGCACCAGACACTGAACATCCACGCCGGCGGACCGGCTTTTGAGTGTTTCAAGCCGATCTTGGTGAATCCCCAGCGACGGCCGGTGGCGCACCACGATCAGGTCCCGCAGCCAGGATTTGGCCAATTCGAGACTGTCGTGGACCCCTTTGCCGTCTTTTGCCAGATGCTCCGCCATGGCCAGCCAAAGGGCCGCGCCCTTGTGCTGGATCCCGTCGAGCTGGTCGGCGAGCCAGTCCCGGCGCCTCCGCCATTGGGCCGCTGTCTCGTGGCGGGCCAGGGCCCTGGCCGGACTGCCCCCGGCCAGCGCGGCCAGAACAGCCGCATCCGCGCTGTCAAGACCGTGGCCACCGACCAGCATTTCGACGATGCGCGCGTCGCTCAGCGGCTGAAAACGCAGATGTTGGCATCGCGAGACGATGGTCGGCAGCAGATCGGATGCCTGGGGGGCCGTGAGCACCAGGATCGTCTGCGGCGGCGGCTCCTCCAGGACCTTGAGCAGGGCGTTGCCCGCCGCAGGGGTCATCTTGTGGGCGTCGACCAGCAGCACCACCCGATGGCGTGCTTCGTAGGGCTTCATCGCCAGGGTTGCCAGCAACTCACGGACCTGGCCGATTTTGAAAAAGGTGCCTGCCGGCAAGATCCGCACAAAATCGGGGTGGGTGTCGGCCTCGATGCGCCGGCAATCGCGGCATTGGCCGCACCCGGCAAGCGGCTTTTGCCGGCAGTTGAGGGCCATGGCCATGGCCCGGGCTGCCGCGGCCTTGCCGATCCCTTCGATTCCGGTAAAGAGCAGGGCGTGCGGCACCGCACCATTGGCCAGAAGTGCCCTCAGGATCCGCAACGGCCGGTCTTGCCCCAGGATGGCGTCAAATCCGGTCACGTTCGGCTCGGTGTCAATCAGGCGCTATCCGACGGATCGAGGAGGTCGACGCGTTCTTTAAGTTCCTTGCCGGATTTGAAGAATGGGAGTCTTTTGGGGTGGATGAGCACTTTTTCACCCGTTTTGGGATTGCGGCCGGTATAGCTTTTATACTCCTTTACGAAGAAGCTGCACAGCCCCCGAATCTCGACCCGCTCACCGTCTGCCAGGGCGTCGGCCATGCGGTCGAAAAAAATTTGAACCACCCTGGCTGCCTCGGCTTTGGAAACTTTGGCCTCGGTTTTCAAGGCGGAGATCAGTTCCAACTTGTTCATCGAACCTCCTTGTGACATTCGCAACCCGGTTTATGCCTCTGGCGTCCGGAGGGGCGCCAAGCCGTTTGCGGGTACGACCGATGTTTGGGCTTCTTCCTAAAGGAAAGCGGGTAAAAAGTCAAGGAGTTATGGGGCCTCCTGATTTTAGCCGGGATTGAGGCGGTGCAAACGTGAAACCGGCTCCACATCGGCGGTGTCCACTTCGACCGCGGCATATTGGCCGAGGGCCTGAATGTGGACCACGACCCGGTCCTGGCCCCGGTAGCGCACGAAAGTGCCCACCACACCGGCCAGAGGACCGGCCGCCACCATAACCTCTTCGCCCCGGCTCAGGCGGCGGCCGGTGCGGATTTCCTGCTCGCTTTGAACCATGATCTTCAGCGAGGCGACGGTCTGCTCATCCACGGGCAAAGGGCCGTGGGTGTTGCCCACCAAGCGTACCACGCCTGCGGTCTTGACGATCTCCAACTGACGGTACGGATTAAGGTCGCTGTTGACGAAGATGTATCCGGGGAAAAGGGGAACATGAATCAGCTGCCGGCGGTCCCGGCGCTTGCTGCGCACCTGGACGCGGGGCAAAAAAACATCGAAGCTCTTTTTAAGCAGCCCTTCGTGGACCACATTTTCAAAACGGCTGCGGGTATGCAGGACATACCAGCGGTATATGAATTGGTCTTCAACCATCGATGGTCATATCTCGGCGATAGCCGGGTGGATCAATCCAGCCGGCTATCGCGCCACTCGAAAGGATCGGTTATGCGCCGTTTTATGACGCTTTCCTGGCCCAGCCCTCCCAGGCCGTAGAGGTGGATCATAAAGGCCAGGCTCTTGCCGCTGCCGTATTCCTTGGTATAGCCCAGATCCAGGGCCCAGCACTGGGTGGTGTAAAGCAGCCCGGCACTGACTTCAAGTTGGCGGTCGTCTTTCAGGTTGCGCTCCCATTCGCCGTAAGTGGTCAGACTTTCGGTCAAGGGCACCAGGAGCTGGGTAAAAAGCGATTCGTTGCTCTCGTAAGTGTAGCGGTGCTCGACATAGAGTTCGTCATTCCGTGAATCGGCCAATTGTAAGGCTATATTGTGCGTTTCACAATGGCCGCTATACGGAGAGCGGCTGGCGTCGGCGGTCAGGCGCAGGGCATCGGAAGGGGAAAATTCAGCTTCCACGCTGATGGGCGTCAAAGGTTGGCGCCGGTCTGGATCCGTATTCAGCTCCGGATTGCCCCGCCGCGCCTCGAGGATGTCGTAGCCGCCGGAGATCTCCAGGTAGCCGATTTCGCGGTAGATGGGCGCCGCTTCAGCCTGCGGGTCATTTCCGGTTCGCGAAGCGCGGCTTTGCGCGGGGCGGGCCCGGGAGGTAAAGGTCTGGGTCAGGGTCCCGGTGATGAGGTTGACCTCATCCAGCCGGTCGAGGGTGTCGAAACTCGGATACCGTTCCTGTTCGACCGGCGGCACATACTGGTAGACCAGCTGCGGCCGGATGCTGTGTTTCAAGGCTTCGATGCCCCATAGGGCCGGGTAGTAGACGCGGGAGACCTCGCTGCTGGCATCCAGTTTGAAGTCGATCATCTCGCGCGCCAGCGGTTCGTTGAGCGATTCGTCCCCCAGGTTGTCTTTCTCCACATACCAGACGGTTTCCCGCAGACCCACGGAAGGCTCGATGCCCAGAAAGCGTCCTGCCCGCAGCGGCCAGTAGGTGCGCGGATAAATATCGAGGCGCTGGGCCCGGCGGCTGTTTTCCAGATAGAAATAACGATACTCGCTGGCTAGATCGAAGTAGAAGGGGGTGGCGGTCAGCGGCTGGCGCACCGCGTCGAAGGTCACGCTTTGAAGCTGCTGGAGAACCTCGTTGACCCCTTTTTGACGGCGGCCGATGAGATCGTCGAGCCACTGGGTGTCCATGTTCAGGCTGTACTGGTCCCAGGTGCGGCTGATGTTGAGCCGGTTGGCGCGCACCGTGTCTTCCAGTTCATCCAGCTCGCGGCCGAAAGTGGCGGCAAAGACCCGGTCGGTGGCGGCAAATCCGTTGAGCCCGCTGCTGAACTCGCGCAGGTAATCCGCGTCGCTGACGATGTCCAGATCGAGTTTGGCCTTGAATTGGCCGGGAAGATCCTGGTCGATGCGCCCGCGCAGCCAGTAGCGGTCGCTGTTGCTGCGGGTCGGGGTTTCACTGTAAGCCCAGTTGTCGCTGGCGGCCGTGCCGTCGTCGACGCGCCGGTCTTCCAGAAAATCGGCCATCAGGGTCCCGCGGGAGCCTTCACCCAGGACATAGCGGTATTCGGCACCGAGCATCTCCCCCCGCTTTCCCAGATGGCGCAGGTAGAAGGTGGCGTCTTGATCCTCGTCGATGGCCCAGTAGAACGGCTGGGTCAGATCCTCGCCGAGACGGTCCGAAAGGCCGATCTGGGGTGGGAGGAACCCGGTTTGTCGCTGGCGTTTGGCCGGAAAGACCAGCTTCGGGGTATAGACCAGGGGCAGGCGGCGGGCCCAGAAGGTGGCATGGTCCAACTTGCCGTAACCTTCCACCGTTACGTCCAGGCGGCGCCCGGTGATGCGCCAGTCCGGATTCGGGCCGTCGCAGGTGGTCACCTCCACCGGATCGGCCTGATAGGTGGCCGGCCCGAGTTTTTCGATGCGGTCGCCGCGGATGTAAAAATGGTTTTCGGACAGGAAGATCGTTCCCTTATAGATCGTCCCGGTTTCGGCCGCCAGGTCCATGGTCAGTCGCTGGCCGGTAATGACGTCGTTTTGAAAGGTGGCCATCACATGGCCTTCGGCTTCAACTTGCATGGCCTTGCGGTCCAGCAAAACGCGATCGGCGCTGAGCTGGATCGCTTGGCGGCTGATGACCACATTGCCCACCGCCAGGTAGCGATCCGCCAGGTGGTCATGTTCCAACCGGTCGGCAGTGATGTGCCAGGGCGGCGACGGGCTCTCGGCTCCGGCCGCCAGACCGCTGGCAACCAAAACGGCGAAGACCGTCGCGATAAAAATCACCAGGCCGGCCGCACGGCCTGTCAGGACGCCGAAACCGGCGGCGGTCAGGGTGCCTGATCGGGCCATCACAGCCCCACCTGCCCTCTGATCCTCATAGCAACCTCGATTCGCTGGATAAGCATCCGTCACTGTCATTCCGCCTGCAAAGGGGATCGTATCCGAAAACGGTCTGGGGTGGCGCGACCTTTCGACAAGGCCCCTATACAATTCGAAGGCGGACAAAAGCAAGTATCTCGAAAAGCCGGTCCGCCCCATCCCCCTTTTCAAAGGCCACCGGTTGGGTTATGGATAGGCCCACGGAGCGATGCCCGCTGTTTTTCAGGATTGCCGGAGAATGTGATCGATCATGAAAATTTTGTTGACCAATGACGACGGTGTCCACGCCCCCGGCCTGTGGGCCCTTTACCGGCGGCTGAGCACCGTTCACGAGGTGACGGTGGTGGCCCCGGACCGCGAGCGCAGCGCCGTGGGCCATGCCATTACCCTCAGCCGGCCCCTGCGCGCCGCTACGGTGACCGTCAACGGCGGCCAAAAGGCCGTGGCGCTCAACGGTACGCCGGCCGACTGCGTCAAGTTCGCCCTCATCGAGGTCCTGGAACAGAGGCCGGACCTGGTCGTTTCGGGAATCAATCCCGGGGCCAACGTCGGCGTCAACGTCAACTACTCGGGAACCGTGGCGGCCGCCAAAGAAGCCGCCCTGTGCGGGGTCCCGGCCCTGGCGGTCTCGCTGCAGGGACCGGAGTGCCGCCATCTGGACAGCGCGGCCGGTTTCGCCCTTCG
Organism: Desulfobacterales bacterium; assembly: GCA_963668645.2. Classification (GTDB taxonomy): domain Bacteria; phylum Desulfobacterota; class Desulfobacteria; order Desulfobacterales; family UBA2174; genus UBA2174. The sequence goes on along the minus strand of CAXXWC010000001.1, from coordinate 175,764 downwards.
GATGGCCGCCGAGATTCAACACCACGGGCTGCCGCGCGGCTCCCTGCTCAATGTCAACCTGCCGGATCTGCCCCTGGCCGAGATCGCCGGGATCAAGATCAGCCGGCAGGGGCTTGGCGGGCTGGCCGATTATTATGAGAAGCGCCGCGACCCGCGCAGCAGGCCCTATTTCTGGTCCGGCACCGATGCCCAGCATTTTGACGGGGAGCCTGAGGCAGACGGGCAGGTGCTCTCGAAGCGGTTTATCTCCATAACGCCGCTCAAATGCGACATGACCGACGACGATCTTTTCGATCAGCTTCGCGGTTGGCAGATCGACGCCGATTAACCTTTAACATCTGTTCGAAGAGCGGCCGTCCACAGTCATGTTCATCACCCTGGAAGGCATCGAAGGATCCGGCAAAACCAGCCAAATCGATACGCTGGCGCGTTTCGTGCGGGCCCGGGGCCGGCAGTGCGTCGTCACCCGGGAGCCGGGAGGAACGCGTCTCGGGGGGCAGATCCGGCGCCTGCTGCTCGATCCGGCCAACGTGGATATCGATCCCAACGCCGAGTTGCTCCTTTACGTGGCCGATCGGGTCCAGCATGTGCGGGAGGTGATCCGGCCCGCCCTGGCGGCCGGACAGGCGGTGATCTGCGACCGCTTTGCCGACGCCACCACGGTCTATCAGGGAGTGGCCCGGGGGCTGGCGCATCAAAACATCGCCGCCATCCACCGGCTGGTGCTCGGGGATTTGACGCCCGACCTGACCGTGCTCATCGACGTGCCGGCCGAAGTCGGTCTGGCGCGGGCCTGGAGCGCAGTGGACCGGGGGGCGCGCCGAGCGGACGAAACCCGCTTCGAGCGCGAAGCGCTCTCTTTTCATCGGCGGGTGCGCGACGGGTACCTGGCCCTGGCATCCGCCGAGCCCGAGCGCTTTCGCATCATCGACGGCCGCCAGACCCCCGAGGCCGTGGGGCGTGACATTCTCGACGCCCTGGCGCCTCTTTTCCCAAGCGTGCCGGGCCACGGCACGAAGAACGGCTGAACCATGGGATTTTCGATTCTCGACAGCATCGGCAACACGCCGCTGGTCGCCATCGACCGGCTCAATCCCAACCCGCGGGTGAAGCTGCTGGCCAAACTGGAGTACATGAACCCAGGCGGATCGATCAAGGATCGCGCGGCCCTGGCCATCATCCGGGACGGCGAGGCCAGCGGCAAACTCGGAGCCCAGCAATCCGTGATCGAAGCCACCAGCGGCAACACCGGGATCGGTCTGGCCATGGTATGCGCCGTCAAAGGCTATCCGCTGCTGCTGGCCATGAGTGAAGCGGTCAGTGTCGAGCGGCGCAAGATCCTCGAGGCGCGCGGCGCGAAAATTCTTCTCACCCCGGGGCATCTGGGCACAGACGGGGCCATCGAAGAGGTCTACCGCCTGGTGCGCGAAGATCCGCAGCGCTACTTCATGGCCGATCAGTACAACAATCCGGCCAACTGGCAGGCCCACTACGAGGGGACCGCTCCGGAGATCTGGGACCAGACCGGGGGCCGGGTGACCCACGTGGTGGCCACCATCGGCACCAGCGGTACACTGATGGGCATCAGCCGCCGTTTGAAGGAATACAACCCCGAGGTGCAGATCGTGGGTGTCGAGCCTTACCTGGGACACAAGATCCAGGGGCTCAAGAACATGAAGGAGGCCTACCGGCCCGAAATCTTCGAAAAGCACCGGCTGGATGAGAAGATCAACATCGACGATGAGGACGCCTTCGAGATGGCCCGGCGACTGGCCCGCGAGGAAGGGCTGTTGGTGGGCATGAGCAGCGGGGCCGCCATGGCGGTGGCGGTGGACCTGGCCCGGCGCATCCCGTCCGGGACCATCGTGGTGATTTTGCCCGACAGCGGTGAACGCTACCTGTCCACCTCCCTGTTCACCGAACGGATCACGGTGGGGCTCCAATTGTTCAACACCCTGACCCGGACCAAGGAAACCTTCGTGCCGCGCCAGGCCGACAGGGCGTCGGTCTATACCTGCGGGCCCACGGCCCATGCCCGGCCGCACCTGGGCGAATACCGGCGTTTCGTGGTGGCCGATCTGCTCTGCCGCTACCTCGCCTATCGCGGTTTCGAGGTGCGTCAGGTGATGAACATCACCGACTACGACGACAAGACCATCGGCGGTTCGGAGCGGGCCGGCAAACCCCTGGATGAGTTTACCCAAGCGCATATCGAGGGCTTCATGGCCGACCTGGCCCTTTTGCAGGTGCACCCGGCGGCGGCGTATCCACGCGCCTCGGCGTATATCGAGCCGATGCTCTCCATGGCCGAACGCCTGGCCCGCAAGGGATTCGCCTATGAGAAGCTGCGCTCGCTTTACTTCGACATTTCACGGCTGGACAACTACGGGCAGCTTTCGGGAATCGATCTGAACAAGATCCGGCTGGGAGCCACCGTGGATCTGGACGAATATGAAAAGGATAACCCGCGCGATTTCACCCTGCTCAAAAGGGCCCGCCTTTCCGAACTGAAACGGGGAATTTTCATCAAGAGCGAGTGGGGCAACGTACGCCCGAGCTGGCATCTGCAATGCGCCGCGATGGCCGAAGCGCATTTTGCAGAAGGCTATGACATCCACACCAGCGGCCGCGAGCTGATCTTTCCCCACCACGAAAACATCATGGCCATCGCAACGGCGCTTACCGGCAAGCCGCCGGCACGCTTCTGGGTCCATTGCGATCCGGTGACGGTGGACGGCAAGCAGGCCGAGGCCCATGAAGGTCCGCTGACCCTCGAAGCCCTGATCAACCGGGGCTTTACCGGCCGCGAGCTGCGTTTCTGGCTGCTGTGGGGACATTATCGCAAACCGCTCGTCCTTTCGACCCAGCGGTTGCATGACGTGCGGCGGGCCCTGGCGCGGCTGGACGTCTTTGTCGGCAACCTGCGCCAGGCCCCGGCACTCGTCTCGACCGGCACGGATCTGGATCAACTGCTTTACGACCTCAAGAGCGGATTCAGCGCCGCCATGGACGATGATCTGAACATTTCCGGGGCCCTGGCCGCTGTTTTTCAGATCATCAAACGCGTCAATACGCTGCTCAATTCAGGCCGGATCGACCGGGCCGCCGCGGCGCGGATCATAGAGGCCTTCCGATCCATCGACCGGGTCATTCGGGTCTTTGACTTTCAGGATGCCATGGATGATCCCGAGGTGCAGCAGCTCCTGGCGGCCCGGGAGACGGCCCGGGCGGCGCGTGATTGGGCCTTGGCCGACAGCCTGCGGGAAACCCTGGCCCAGCGGGGAGTGGTGGTGCGAGACGGCAAGGCCCCCGCAAAGCCATAAACCCTGCGCGCCGATGGATCGCTACGATGCGCCCGGCCCCATCGGCCCTTACCCAACGGAGAAATGGCGAACCTTTTATGATTGCCCTCTATTTTCCCTTTACCTTCGTACGTCCGGCGACCGGGTGGCTCACCGCGGCCTTTGAAACCATCTGCCTGCTGGTGCCGTCGGCGGACCAGGAAAAGGATTGCCTGGCCCCGGGGGTCGATGCCGATCCGTGGCGGGTATTGTATCCGCACCAGAACGATGAGGCGGCGCTTCGACGGATCGAGGCCCAGATGCGGCAATGGGCCACGGTGCATGCCGGGAGCGATCTGACGGCCCTGCTGGCATCCCGGCCCGAGGAGGCGCCATTTTTCGCCACCCCTGAAATCAGCCGGTTGCGCCAGGACATCCGCGGCCGTGCCGGAGGGCGGCCGCCGCAGGCCGGGCAGGATCCGTTGCTGGCAGCCCGGGTTTTTCTCAGTTTCGCTCATGGACTGGACCGCGAGCGGTCCGAACTGGCCGGGACCTGGCAGGCCCTGGCGGCCATGGAAAAGGAAATGATGCGCCAGCTGCATGGCCAGGCGGCAGAGGCCGGGCAGGCCGCATCGGCGCAACCGGCCGGAGAGGATCCCGGGTCCTTTCTGACCGGTCATCGTCTGGGCGCCTGGGCCCGTTTGGCCCTGACACTGGCCGTGGCACCGGAGGTCCTGGTCACCGACAGCGCCGCCGTTTTCGAGGCGGTGCGCGACGTTTTTCCGGCCATGAGGCCGGTTTTCAACTGGCCGGCGGACGGAATGGCGGGCCCGGACCGCCACTGGGCCGATAGCTTCTATGCCGCGATCCAGGACGCCTTGAACGCAAAGGCCCCGGCCCGATCCCCCGAAGCCGCGAGCGGATCGTCGCTTCAGGTCTCGGCGCTGGATATCTCTTTTGCGGATTTTTGCCATGGATTGGTCGACGGATCGCCGGTGGAGCCGGCCGCCGGCCCCACCGGCGATCTGCTGATTGTCGGACCCTTGGCCTGAGCGGGCTTTCTGTCTATTTTATTCAAATAAAAACAAATGGTTGGGATGGCGCTAAAAAAAGAGGTCAAGGCTTGACGCATTGGCGCATGATGGTATAAGGACTTTGCCCGGTAGAGATGAAGCCGCTTTTCGATTATCCCTTAAATCACTGCGTTGAAAGGAGTGCAAAATGGCTTTTAATCCCATCGTTGACGAAGAAAAATGCCAGGGCTGTGAAGAATGTGTCGACGTGTGCCCGGTGGAAGTGTTCGAAATGCAAGACGGCAAGAGTGTTCCGGTGAATGCCGAAGAGTGCCTGGGCTGTGAGAGTTGCGTCGAGGTGTGCGAAGCGGACGCCATCACCGTCGAAGAGACTTGATGATCTTCGTCTGACAGGATTGCGATATCCCCCGCCGGCCCGCCCGGCGGGGGATTTTTTTTCGCTGCGCCTTGCTCTATACAAAACAATTTGATAATTCAGATTCTTATGAAACAATACGTCATCGATCAGATCCAGCCTGAAGACCGGGTGCGGTTGCAGGCCGAACTGGAGGCGCGCTTCGGGGCGCCGGATCTGGGCGGAATTTATTGGCTGCCCCTGGATGGTGAACGGCTCAACCCGTTGCAGGCCGCGCACCAGGACTGCCACCCGCTTTGCGTCGCTTTGGAGCTTTGCGAGGAACGTCTGGTTTGCGAACTGCTGATCCGTACCCGGCAGCGGATGCGTTGCGATTGCATGGGCTACGCCGACAGCCGGCAGCGCGGCTGGATCATGGATACCCTGGACGATATCCTCGCTGGCCTGGACATCAAGATCTGAATCTGATCCGGTATGACCCGTAAGCTATTCAAAACCCTTTATCTCTACCCTTGGATTTTGGTCAGCACCATGTTCGTAGGGGTGTTGACAATCGTGGTTACCGTCCTGTTGCGTCCTGCCGAACGGGCGCGGCATTGGGGCCATCGGTTGGCCCAATACTGGGCCCGGTCGATCTTGTGGGCCAGCGGTGTCAAGGTCACCGTGATCGGGGCCGAACACCTGGCCGAGGCCGGATCCGCAATTTTGATGCCCAACCACCAGAGCCATTTCGACATTCCGGTCCTGCTCGGGGCCCTGGATACCGAATTTCGCTGGCTGGCCAAGGCCGAGCTGTTCAAGATTCCCATCTTCGGGTGCGCCATGCGCGGCTGCGGCTATATCAGCATCGATCGATCCAACCGCCAGTCGGCCTTCGCCAGCATCGGAAAGGCTGCCGATGCCATCCGGGGCAGGGTATCGGTGCTCATCTTTCCCGAAGGCACCCGCAGTCCGGACGGCCGGTTGCAGCAGTTTAAAAAAGGGGGTTTTGTGCTGGCGGTGGATGCCGAGGTGCCGATTTTGCCCATCGGCATTCACGGGACACGTCGCATCCTGCCCAAGAATCGGTTGCTTCTCGACCCGGGACCGGTGGTCCTGTATCTGCATCCGCCCATCGATACCCGGCAATACGATCGCGACCACAAAGAGTTGCTGATGGACCTGGTACGGCAATCCTTGACCGAGGCCGTCACCTGCGCCGAGCGAGGCCGGACGATATGTTGAAAATCGTTCCCCTGGGCGGGTTGGGTGAAATCGGGCTCAACATGATGACTTTCGAGTTTGGCGACACCCTTTTTGTGGTGGACGCCGGACTTATGTTCCCCGAAGACTATATGCTGGGAATCGACTGTGTGATTCCCGACTTCGCTTATCTGCGTGCCAACCGGCGGCGACTGGCCGGTCTGGTGTTGACCCATGCCCACGAGGACCACATCGGGGCCCTGCCTTATCTGCTGCGCGAGATCAACCTGCCGGTTTTCGGCACCCCTTTTACCCTGGGCATCGTGGCCCAAAAACTCGAGGAGCACGGGCTTCGCCACCAGGCAGTGCTCCACACCATCACGACCGAAAGCCACCTGCGCCTGGGGACTTTTGCCATCGAGTTTTTCCGCGTGGCCCACAGCGTGGTGGACGGGGTGGGCCTGGCCGTGCACACCCCCCTGGGGACGGTGATTCACAGCGGTGATTTCAAGATCGATCACAGCGGGGAGGAAGCCCTCAGGACCGATGTCAACCGTTTGGCCCGTTTCGGTGAAAACGGCGTGCTGGCGCTCTTTTCCGATTCAACCAACGTCGAAAAGGAGGGCTACACCCTCTCTGATCGCGAGGTCGGCCGGACCCTGACGCGCATCGCCGCCGATGCCGGCGGACGGGTGATCATCGCCCTTTTCGCTTCGAGCATTGGTCGCATCCAGCAGGCGGTCCAGGCGGCCGAAGCCACCGGACGAAAAGTGATCTTCAACGGGCGCAGCATCGAGACGAGCGTGCGCATCGCCAAGGACCTCGGTTGCCTGAGCGTACCGGAGAGCATCGAGGAAGACATCGCCAATCTCGACGATCTTGCCGACGAAGAGGTGCTCATCGTCACCACCGGCAGCCAGGGCGAACCGATGGCCGCCCTGGCGCGCATGGCCCACGGTAACCACCGGCAGATCCAGATCCACCAGGGGGACACCGTCATTCTCAGCTCCAAGTTCATCCCCGGCAACGAGCGCGCCATCGGCCAGATCATCAACCAGCTCTACCGGCGTGGCGCGGACGTGATCTACGAGAAAATTTCGGCCATCCACGTATCGGGCCACGCATTTCGCGAAGAGCTCAAGTTGATGATCAACCTGACCCGGCCGCGCTTTTTCGTGCCGATCCACGGGGAATATCGCCACCTGACGCTGCACGCCCGGCTGGCCGAATCGGTGGGGATCGCCCCTGGACGGATCCTGCTGGCGGAAAACGGCCGTCCCATCATTTTTGACGGGGCAGGGGGGCGTCTGGGCGAGCCGGTGGGCACCGGCCGGGTGATGGTGGACGGAAAGGGGATCGGGGACGTCGGGCGCAGCGTTCTCAAGGAGCGGCGTCTGCTCAGCGAGGACGGCCTGGTGGTCGTCAACATGGCCCTGGATGAGGAGACCGGGATCATCGTCTTCGGGCCGGATATCGTCTCCAAGGGTTTTGTCTTCGAGAGCAGCACCGGCCACATCCTGGACGATGCGGTCTGCGTGGTGCTGGAGGTTGTCGAGGAAATCGGCACCCAGGTGCCCAATCGCGCCGAAAGACTGCGCAACGAAGTGCGCAGCGCGCTGCGCAAGTACTTCGAATTCACCATCAAGCGGCGCCCGGTGATTTTGCCTTTTATCCTGGAGATTTAACCGCGAAGGCCTCCATGCGCAAGGAAATCGCAGGCATCTTTATCTTCTTTCTGGTGATTTTCACCCTCATCAGCCTGGTTTCCTTTCATCCCGGGGATCCCTCCCTGAACCATGCCGTTTCCACCGATCGGGTGGCCAACCTCTTCGGTGTGGCCGGGGCCCACCTGGCCGGTGCGCTGATCAGTCTTTTCGGGCTGGGTGCGTTTTGGATGCCGATTCTGCTCCTGGTGGTCAGCGTCCATTTTTTCGGCCACCACAGCCGGGAGGCCCTGGCATGTACCCTGGTCGGCGGCCTGGTGCTGGTGGTGATCACCGGCAGCCTCATCAGCCGCTGGGCGGCCCCCCAGGTCGAATTGATCCTGTTTTCCCGCCCCTATGCCGCAGGCGGTCTTCTGGGCGAAGCGGTCAAGAATTTTACCCTGCGCTACATGAACTCCACCGGCGGCACCATCATTCTGGTCCTTCTGTGGCTGGTGGGATTGATCCTGGCCACCGGATTTTCACTGGTCCGTTTCGGCCGGCGCGTGTTGACGGCCCTGGCCTTTGTCAACGAGCGGATCCGCACGGTCATGATCAAGCGCCGCGAGCGCAAGCGCAAATCCGTCAAACGCCAGAAGCACTTGCAGGAACAGGCGGCTCGGCCCCCTGCGCCCCTGACCATCAAGACCGTCCCGCCGCGGCCGATCCCGCCCAAACCGGCACCCAAGCAGGAAGTCTTCGATTTCATGCGCGACGAGAACGGGTTCAAGCTGCCGCCGGTCAGCCTCCTGATCGATCCCGAGCCGCGGCCGGTGGCCGTGGACAAGGAAAACCTCAAGATGCAGTCGCGCCTTCTGGAAAAGAAACTCGAAGATTTCGGGGTCCACGGGCAGGTGGCGGCGGTCTTGCCCGGGCCGGTGATCACCACCTTCGAGTACGAACCGGCGCCGGGGGTCAAGATCAACCGTATCGCCAATCTTTCCGATGACCTGTCCATGGCCCTGAGGGCCACGAGCATCCGCATCGTGGCGCCGATTCCGGGCAAGGCGGCCGTGGGTATTGAAATCCCCAACGTCGATCGCGAACTGGTGCGTTTCAAAGAGGTGGTGATCTCCAGCGCTTTTGAAAAATCCAAGTCCAAGCTGACCCTGTGCCTGGGCAAGGACATCGTGGGCAACCCGGTGGTGACCGAACTGGAGCGCATGCCCCACCTGCTCATCGCCGGGGCCACCGGCACGGGCAAAAGCGTAGGGCTCAACGCCATGATTTGCAGCCTTCTTTACAAGGCCGGGCCTGAAGAGGTCAAATTCATCATGGTCGATCCCAAGCGCATCGAGCTTTCGCTTTACGACGGGATCCCCCATCTGATCACGCCGGTGGTCACGGACGTCAAGAAGGCCACCAACGCCCTGTTCTGGGCCGTGCACGAGATGGAGCGGCGCTACGCCCTGCTCCAGATCCAGAAGGTGCGCAACCTCAAGCAGTACAACCAGAAAGTTGAGAAAGCCGAACCGGATGCCGAGGGGAAAAAGCCCGAGAAGCTGCCACTGATCGTGATCATCATCGACGAGTTGGCCGACCTGATGATGGTGGCCAGCCGCGACGTGGAAGTCGCCCTGACCCGTCTGGCCCAGATGGCCCGGGCCTCGGGGATCCATTTGATCCTGGCCACCCAGCGCCCCTCGGTGGACGTGCTCACCGGGATCATCAAGGCTAATTTCCCCACCCGACTGACCTTCCAAGTCTCTTCGCGCACCGATTCGCGCACCATCATCGATAGCGGCGGGGCCGAAAACCTGCTGGGCAACGGCGATATGCTGCTCTTGCCCCCGGGCACGGCGAAGCTGCAGCGGGTGCACGGGGCCTTTATCAGCGAGGAGGAACTCACGGCGGTGGTCGAGTTTCTCAAGGCCCAGAAGCCGCCCGAATACCTCGATGGGGTGACGGCCCAGCCGGTGCAGGACGAAGGGGATGAAAATGGCGAGGATACGGAATACGACGAGCGCTACGACGCCGCCGTGGCCCTGGTGACCCGCAGCGGTCAGGCTTCGATTTCCATGGTCCAGCGCCACTTGCGCATCGGCTACAACCGGGCTGCCAGGATCATCGAGACCATGGAGCGTGAAGGGGTGATCGGACCGGCCGACGGGGTCAAGCCGCGCGAGGTGCTGGTACGCAGCCATGAGGAGCCTTGAGGGCGGGGCGAGTCGCAAGCAGTTGCGTCAATCCGACCTATTTGACAACAACCCACAACCTAGAATCTGCAACTGTATGGATATCTCCCAGTCCCTCATCGAACGCACCAAGGGGTTTCTCGATCCGGTCGAGGGCCAGGCCCTCTACGAGGCCGCGATGGCGGCCGGGCGGATGGGGCCGTGCCTGGAAATCGGCAGCTATTGCGGCAAGAGCGCCCTTTACCTGGGCAGCGCCTGCAGAAGGTGCAGGCAGATCCTCTTTACCATCGACCACCACCGCGGCAGCGAAGAACAGCAACCCGGCCAGCAGTATTTCGACGCGCAACTCTTCGACGAGCGCCAGGGCTCCATCGACACGCTGCCTCACCTGCGGCGCACCCTGGCCGAAGCCGGCCTGGAAGAGACGGTGGTGCCCATCGTCGGGCCGAGCCATGTGGTGGCCCGCGGCTGGGCCACGCCACTTGCCCTGCTTTTCATCGACGGGGGCCACGCCCTGGAAACGGTTTTCGGGGACTACAACGCCTGGGCCGGCCATGTTATGACGGGCGGCTGGCTTCTGATCCACGATATCTTCGCCGATCCGGCCGAGGGAGGCCAGGCCCCCTATCATATCTATCGTCTGGCCCTGCGCTCGGGCCTTTTCGTCTCCGAGGCGCGTATCGGCAGTCTGGGCGTGCTGCGCCGGCGGGCCGCCGGCCATGTGCCGCTCGATCTGCAGGCGCTGGCAGTGGTGGACTGAGTCGCCAACGGTCCCATCCCCCCATGGGGGCGCGGCTGATCGTCTCGTCTTTTAATCCTGCACGATTTTAATCGGTTTGCATCCCCAGATATCCCGGTTGTAATCACCGATGGTCCGGTCCGAAGAAAAGCGGCCCATGCGCGCCACGTTGAGAATGGCGCTGGCGGTCCAGGCCCGTCGGTCGCGGTAGCGCGCATCGACCTGCATCTGGCATTGGTGGTAGGCGGCAAAGTCGGCCAGCACCAGGTAGCGGTCCTCGTTGAGCAGGGCATCGATCAGGGGCCGGAACAGGCCGGGCTGCTCGGGCGAGAAGAAACCGTTGCCGATCAGGTCCATGGCCTCCTTGAGCAACGGATCGGCGCTGTAGAAGTCCAAGGGATGATAATCGGGGCGTATGGCCAGGGCTTCTTCGGCGGTCAGGCCGAAAATGAAGATATGGTCGTGGCCCACGGCCTCCATGATTTCGATGGTGGCCCCGTCCAGGGTGCCGACGGTCAGGGCCCCGTTGAGGGCGAACTTCATGTTGCTGGTGCCCGAAGCCTCATAGCCGGCGGTGGAGATCTGCTCGGAGACGTTGGCCGCCGGAAAGATCCGCTCGGCCAGCGAGACGCGGTAGTTGGGTAGAAAGACGACCTTGAGCCGGTCCCGGGTGCGCAGGTCGCGGTTGACCATTTCGGCCACGTGGCAGATGAGCCGGATGATCAGCTTGGCCCGGGCATAGCCCGGGGCCGCCTTGCCGCCGAAGAAAAAGACGCGCGGATAAAGGTCGAAATCCTGGTCGTGCTTGAGTTTGAGCCAGCAATAAACCACGTTGAGAATATCGAGCACCTGGCGTTTGTATTCATGGATCCGTTTGACCATGACGTCGAAGATGGCGTCCGGTGAGACGGTGGTGCCGGTCAGGTCCCGGGTCAGGCTGGCCAGCACCTCCTTGTTGGCCCGCTTGATCCCTTGCCACTGGTGGATGAAGCCTTCCTCGCCGGCCAGCGGTTCCAGGCGTTCGAGCTGGTTCAGATCGGTGATCCATCCGCGGCCGATGCGGCTTTCAACCAGGCTCGAAAGGGCAGGATTGGCCGCCAGGAGCCAGCGCCGGGGGGTTATGCCGTTGGTCTTGTTGTTGAAGCGTTCGGGGAACATCTCCGAAAAATCCTTCAGCTCCCGTTCACGCAGCAGCCGGCTGTGAAGCCGGGCCACGCCGTTGACCGAACGGGAACCGACGATGGCCAGATGGGCCATGCGCACCATTTTTTCCGGCCCCTCTTCGATGAGCGACATGCGCCGCAGCCGGTCGCTGTCGTTGAGATAGACGGTGGCCACGTCGCGCAAAAAGCGCCGGTTGATCTCGTAGATGATCATCAGGTGCCGCGGCAGCAGGTTTTCGAGCATCGACACCGGCCATTTTTCAAGGGCCTCGGCCAGGAGAGTATGGTTGGTATAGGCGAAGGTGTGCCGGGTGATGTCCCAGGCCTTGTCCCAGCTCATCTCGTAGCGGTCCAGCAGGATGCGCATCAATTCGGCGATGGCCAGCGCCGGGTGGGTGTCGTTGAGCTGGATGGCCACCTTGTCCGGGAAGTTGTCCAAATTCGGATGTTCGTTGAGATGGCGGCGGATGATGTCCTGGATGGAGCAGGAGACGAAGAAGTACTGCTGCTTGAGGCGCAGCTCCTTGCCGGCGTAGATCTGGTCGTTGGGGTAGAGGACCTTGGAGATGTTTTCCGAGATGTTCTTTTCCTCGACGGCCTTGAGATAATCGCCGTGCTGGAAATACTTCAGTTCGAACTCGTTGCTGGCCCGGGCCGACCAGAGGCGCAGGGTATTGACCGTGTTGTTGCCGTAACCGACGATGGGCACATCGTAGGCGATGCCGATTACCCGGTTGGTGCCGGTCCAATCGGCGGCCAGCCTGCCGTCGGGCAGGTAGGTCTGCTTGACAAAGCCGTTGTAGTCCACCTGGAAGCTGTACTCCGGTCTTGCGATTTCCCACGGATTGCCGAATTTAAGCCAGTTTTCGGGCAGCTCCAGCTGGCCCAGGCCGCGGATGGCCTGATCGAAGATGCCGAACTCGTAGCGGATCCCGTAGCCATGGGCCGGCAGTTCCATGGTGGCCATGGAGTCGAGAAAGCAGGCGGCCAGACGGCCCAAGCCGCCGTTGCCCAGCCCCATGTCCGGTTCCATTTCGACCAGATCGGCCAGCTCGATGTTCAGTTCGGCCAGTGCCTTTTGCGTTTGGGCGTAAATTCCCAGATTCAAAAGGTTGCCGATCAGCACGCGGCCCATGAGGTACTCGGCCGAAAGATAGTAGATCCGTTTGACATCGCGGTTGTGATAGATCTGCTGGGTCCTGATCCAGCGCTCGACCATACGGTCTCGGGCCGTCAGGGCGATGGCGGTGTACAGATCCCGCCCGGTGGCGGTATACTGGTCCTTGGACAGGGAATATTCCAGGTGGGTGGCGAAGGAAAGCTGGATGCCGGTGGGGTCCATCCGTTTTTTGAAGATGCCCCAGTTTTCGAAAAGCTGATTGTTTTCCATGACTTTCGACTCCCAGGCGCGGCCCTCCGGGCAGCTGGCCGCGTGGTTCAATAGTTGTAGCGCGCCATGAGCCTTTCCAGGCAGCGCGACCCCAGCTGGCGGCTTGCCAGGGTCCGATGCAGGGGCGGCAGGCTGAGAATGGCGCCCAGGATCGTGTTCAATGTCCGATGCTGGCCGATGATATGCCGGTCGCAGAGCAGATGATGCAGCCGGCCGCGCTCGATGGCCATCAGCACCGTGCGGTGGGCCGTGTTGAGCGGGGTCAGTACCGGCCTCGGCCGGCCCTCCATGACGATGGCCTGCTGGGGGCATTCCGCGGCGCAGATGCCGCATCCCAGACACAGGTCAGGCTCCACCCGAGGACGGCCGCCGGCCTCCATCCGGACGGCCGATACCGGGCAGACCGCGGTGCAACGCTGGCATCCGTTGCAGCGCTCGGCGATGGCCTCGGGCATAAACGGCGCCGGCGCCAAAGGCTGGGAAAAACCGAAGCGGCGTGCGGCGGTCAGCGCTTCGCAGCAGCAGGAACAGCAATGGCAGATGAAATTGACCCGCTGGCGCACATTTTCGCCGAATTGGACCAGCCGGTGCCGGCGGGCCTGATCGAGCAGCTCCAGGGCTTCGACAGGATCCACCGGGCGGGCAAAAGTGTTGCGGATCAAGGCGGCGGCCACGCTGTTGAAGGTCATGCAGATTTCCTGGGGGGCATCGCAGGCCCGGCCCAGATGGCTCATTTTATGGCGGCAGTAACAGAGACTGACGCCGATGGCATCGGCCTGGCGGATTACGCTGGTGGCCCGCTCATAATCGAGAACCTGCAAGGTGGGCGTGAGCTCCAGGGCCTCTTCTCGCACGAAGATGCGCCCGAGGCGGGTCCGGCCGCCGAGAAAGAGGTCGGTGGTGAAATCCGATTCGATGTTGATGTAACGATAGAGCAGCTCGCTGAGCAGGCGCTGGTCCATATCGCCGCGCACCCGCATGAGGGAAAATTCGAAAAAGCCGGCCATGGGCGGCGGCAGTACGTAGAGGGTGCGGCCGCCGGCGTGGATGTCGAGCAGCAGGGCCCGGCCGGCCAGGCGATCGAGAAGATCTCTGGCCCGATCGGTGCGCAGGTTCCAGGCCCTGGCCGCCGTGGCCACGTCGAAGGGCCAGACGGGCAGACACGCCAGACGCTCGGCTTCGCTTTGGGAGACCAGCAGGCGTAAGATTCGGTAGAGCAGGTGGGATGGCGGTGCGCCCTGGGGGGCGCGGTTGAGCCGATCGATCAGCCGTGTATATCCGACCTGGCAGAGGTGGTGGGCCATGAGACTCTCCGAAGAGCAGCACGTACATTTTCTGGAGTTGTCGCGTCTTGGCGCCTTGCGAGGGCGTCCGAGCATGCCGCTGGATCACTTTTCTATTATCACCCGGGTGAAGTGACGGCAAGAAAGCGATGGCTGGGCAGCAATTCCCGGCGAATCCGAGACGCCGGCCATTGCAGGGTTCAGCCAGAGCGCTCACCGGAACGGCTTGACGCTGTCATGGCCCGATGTTACAGCGACCCAGGACGATTGCCGGATATTTTTCCCACATTGAGCAACAGACAGGTCTTAAGATAGAATCAAGCCATGGTCGGTATGCCGGGTTCAGGCTTGACAGAGAGGATCGAGGCCATGATCGAAGAGCGGCGGATCATCACCCCGGAAGAACGCATTCATAGTTGGGTTGCCCTGGGGGCTGATCCGGCCGAAGCACGCTGGCATGCGGCCTTGGCCGCGGCCCTGGAGGCCTGGCGTGATCATCTGATCCCCGGCCGAATCGTGACCTGCGCCGATCTGGAGCCGCCGGCAGAGCGGACTTTCGATCTGCTCTGCACACGCCTGGATCTGCCCCCCGAGGCTGAGGGGGTTTTTCTGCCACCAAACCTGTCGGTGCACTTCGACCCCCCATCCCAGGGCAAATCCCTGCGACGCGCGCCCGGGCATCTCTCCCAGCTTTTGCTGCTGGCCACCCCCCTCGATCCCCAACTGCTGCTGGCGGCCGAAATGGCCCAGGCGGACAAAGCCCCCGGGGTCGATCTTTACAAAAAGGGGTGCCGCATCGCGGCCCAGACCCTGCAAGAGGATCCTGCGGCGGTTCTGTCCGGGCTGGCCTGGCAACATCTGGGGCCGCGCGCAGAGCCTTCTCCCTCGGCCTCTGTCCGCTATACGGAATGGTGGTTCCGGCGCTGTGCGGCCCTTGGCCGGGCCGATCTGCCCCTGCATACGCAGTTCAGCTATCTTCACCGCCCCGAGCGGTTGGGGCTCGATCCTCTGGAGGCGGTTTTTCGCCTGACCGAAGCGGTGTTGCCGGAAGTCTGCGAGGCCTTGCAGGGCGATGCAGGCGGGCCAAACGGTTTGCCGCCGGATTTGACCGAGGCGGTGGAAGCCCGCCTGGTGGGCCTGCTCGATCTGCTGCGCAGGGCGGGAAGTTTCGATTTCGGCGCGCTGCGCGGCGAAGCCGAAGCGCGCTTTAAGGAAGGCTTCGCCTGGACGGTAGCGCAGACCTGTGCGCGCCTGGCCCACTGAAAAGCATCTTTCCGGGTGCGGCTTTTCCTCCATTTCTTCCCAGAACGAAGGAGGGCTTGACATGGACGACCATCCACCCCTGACGCGGACCCGATACCGTTTCGGCGACTATCTGTTTTACAGCGCCATGGCCGCCGTACCCCTGCTCACCGGCGCCGTGGCCATCTATCCGGAGTCGGTTTTCGGCTTGGTTTGCTATCTGATCGTGCTGGTTGCCGCCGCCGGATTGATTTTCTTTTTCTTTTGCACCCACTGCCCGCATTATGGGAGGAATGAAAAGCGGCTCAAGTGCATGTTCTTCTGGGGGCTGCCCAAGTATTTCCGCGCCCGGCCCGGCCCTCTCAAGTGGAGCGACAAGCTGGTGGCGCTGGCCGCAGCCTTGACACTCTTCGCCTTCCCGCTGGCCTGGCTGGCTGAAAATCCCGGTCTCTTGGCCATTTATCTACTTTCGGCAGGCGTTTTCGGCGCCACGGTGCGCCGCTGCGAATGCGGCCGCTGCCCTTTTGCCGAGTGTCCGGTCAACAAGACCGGGCGCCAGACCCCGGCGCCGGAAAACGCCGTCTGAGATTTTTGCACGGCCCGATTCCGGGAGCCGGAGAGGATTCCATAATCGGCCGCGGGCGGGCAAAGCGCGGCTTGGAGGCCGCCCCGCCCTGATGGCGAGATTGATCGCCGTTGTACCGCTGAACGCCGTCAAGCCGGACCCGCCACTGCGGCGCCGGCCGGGGCGCCAAAGGTCCTCGGGCGCTGGCAGCCAGGGCGCCTTACCCCCGTTTTCATCCCGCCGTTTTCATCCCCCGAAAATTGTTTTGATTTTGTTAAAAAAGGCATATACTCACCAACCCGCGCCTTGCCGCAGCCCGCCTCCTGCTGTTGCAGCCTAAGACGGGCTGCGGACTTCAGTCGAATCGGGGCCGAAAGCGCCGGCCCCCTGTAGGTTGGGATCCGTCCATGGGAATCGGTATCGCCCGTTTGATGTTCGATCGACGGGACCGGGAACTGCTCAACATCGTTCACGAGGTCCACAGCGGTCACAGCTCTCCGGGATATTTACGCCAGGTCTACTACCCCCACTTCCATCCCTTGGGAATCAAGGAGCTGGTCGAATCCAAGGGGCTGCGCATCGCTTACGCCACGGTCAACCTGCTGGCCTCTCTGGGCCGCGGCCACATGGAGCAGCGCCTGATGGCCCTCCAGGCCCTTCGCGACGAGGTGCTCAACACCGCCGAAGGGCCCATGCCCAAGAATACGGCCCGGGCTTTGCTGCAGATCATGAAAGAGCTGGTGCGGGCCCAGGGCGACGAGGAGCGGCAGCTGGCCCTGGCCCACGATTTTCGCACCACCGCTTCGGGAAAGCCGCGCGTCGTGCGGCGCCAGCTGGAACGCTACCACCTGGTGGAAATGCCCGAGGCCTGGAACCAGATCGCCTTCGATCACCACGTCCACGACGTCAACACCAAGGGCCGCAAATCGGCCACCCACCTGATCATGGATGCCTGGATCAAGGGGATCCGCCGGCTGCGGGTGGTCTACTACAACTACATCAGCCCGGCTTCGGCCTTGGAGATCCTCGAAGCGGCCCGGATCATGGGGATCGACCTGCGCCTGGGCATCGAGTTCTCGGCCCGTTTCGGGCGGCGCTATGTCAAACTGATTTGGGTGCCGCGGGGATTTTCAGATACCGAATCGTTTCTTTGCTTTCTGGCCGAACCGGAGGTCAGCGCCCTGATGGACGAGGGCCGGGCGGTGAGCGAAGCCCAAAAGCAGTATGTCCTGGCCGTGCTGCGGCGCTTCAACGCCGTCCACCGGCACGAACTCAACCGGCGTTTCGGCATCGATATGCAGGAGGCCAGCGAGGAGGATTTTCTGGCCTATGTGGCCCCGGGCCAGCCTTCGCTGCTGCACCTGGCCAAGTACCTGCACGCCGTTCTGGTGCCTTTGCTGAGCGCCCGGGTCGAGACACTCAGGCCGGCGTGGGCCGCTGCCGACGAAGACGGGCGTCGGGCCATGGAGGCGGCCGTCACCGAGATGAACCGCTTCGATTCCCAGCAGATGGTGGACGACTACCTGTGCCGCCGCTGCAACGCGGAGCTGCCCGATCCCGAGATCCCCGGCAGCGGAAAGATCGTTTCACCCCTGATGGCGCTCGACGCCCCGGGCCTGCTCGGACGGCTGCGCCGGTTGCACCCCGAGGCGGCCACCACGCTCAACCTCAGCGGCCTGGATACGGCCGAAGTCATCTTGTTGCTGCATGACTGCGGCGGACTCATCGACCGGTTGGAACTGTTCAACCTCAAGGATCATGTCGCCGGCAAGACGGATCAACTGCCTGAAATCAACGCCTTGCAGCAGGCGATCAACGAAGGCAACCCCATCAGCTTAAAAGAGCTGGTGCGCGGTGTGCAGCGGCGTCTGGCCCAATCCGCCAGTCCGGACGGGGGCCTGCGGGCCGCCTCCCTGGATGCGGTTCTGTTCGATATCGACTCACTGATCCACGCCTACCGCATGCGCCCGCTCCAGGCCCGTATCGGCTCGGATTCCACCGGCCAGTCGCGCCGGATACCGGGCATGGGGCTGGTGGTGCGCGAAACCCTGCCCCAAGGTGCCCAGCGACGGCTGGTACGCCAAGGGCGTCAAGTCCTGCCGCTGCATCTGCCGGTATATCCCCGGGCCACCGGCATTCCCCGCCAGAGTCCGGACCGCTGGATTGACGCCGGCTACCGGCTGCTGCGGCGCTTGTCGGGATTGAAATGGCTCGGCTACCGGCACCAGTGGGACTGGGACGTTCAAGAAGAGCAGACCTGCTTTGTGGTCCACGGCAACGTCATGACCCTGGGCGGCACCCGGCCGAGCGGAGACAACGGCCTGAGCCTCCAGCCGCCGTCGCCTGAACCGGCGGCGGCCAAGGTCGTGGGGTGGGCGCATCTCAACAGCCAGATCAAGAACGTTATCAAGGTGGCGGTGGGCTTCATTCCGGCCTTTGCCACTTTCGCCCTGACCAAGGACTGGTGGTTGCTGGCCTACGGTGGGGCCCTGATCTGGTTCGGCATCACCGGGTTGCGCAACATCCTGCAGTCGGTGCTCGGCGGCGGTGGATTGCGCCGCAGCCCGCTGCTGCGCTGGAACGACTACGTGAGCTGGACGCGTATCACCGACTCGCTGCTCTATACCGGCTTTTCGGTGCCGCTGCTCGATTATCTGGTCAAAACGGTGCTGCTCGACCGGGTTGCGGGGATCACCACGACCACGGCACCCACGGTGCTCTATGCGGCCATCGCCCTGGCCAACGGGATTTATATTTCGAGCCACAACGCCTTTCGCGGCCTTCCCCGGGGGGCGATCGTGGGCAATTTTTTCCGCAGCCTGATTTCGATCCCTCTGGCGGTTCTGTTCAATTTTCTCATCGGGTTGGTGCTCGGCGGCGCCGGAGCGGCCGATGTCAACGGGGTGCTGCAAAAGTGGGCCGCCGTGATTTCCAAGACCGCCTCGGATTGTGTCGCCGGCGTGATCGAGGGGACGGCCGACCGGGCCGATAACATCCGCAAGCGCTGCCGGGATTGCCGCTTGAAACTGCGTGCCCTGTTTACCATTTACGCCCGGCTCGAGCTGCTTCTTCCCAAGGTTCCGGCCATGGATCTGCTCCAGGATCCGACACGCTTCAAGAAAGCCGGCCTGCCGGAAATCGCGGATCTGGGCAAAATCCTTGCCATTCACGCCCTGGACTTGCTTTACTTCTACATGTACCAGCCGCGCGGGCGTGTTGCGCTCAGGATCGAACTGGGGCGGCTCAGTGCCCAGGAGCGGCGGATCTTTTTTTATACCCAGCGCATGTTGCGGCAGCAGGAGGAAGTCTGCCTGTTGTTCGTCAACGGTGTCCTGGGGCGCGATTTCGCCAAAGCGCTGGCTTTTTACCTCGATCGCTACAGTGAATATTTGAACGCGCTGGAAAACACGATCATCCGGATGGACGGGTTCGGTCCTTCGAATGACTAACCGTGGTCC
The DNA here is from genome assembly GCA_963668645.2 of Desulfobacterales bacterium. Lineage (GTDB taxonomy): Bacteria > Desulfobacterota > Desulfobacteria > Desulfobacterales > UBA2174 > UBA2174. Next base: position 156,234 of record CAXXWC010000001.1, on the reverse strand, counting down.
GTTTTGACGGTGCGCTGAGCGCCGCAAGACGGACGTATCCAAGCACGCTTTCATCAAGCCGGTTGAGCCTGGTGCGATGCCGATCTACTTTCTGCTACCCCTGGAGATTTTTCTGACCTTCTTGGCGGTGGGCCACGCCTTGCTGCACAAGCGTGACTCGCGTGCCGCGCTGGGCTGGGTCGCCGTGAGCTTCCTTTTTCCTTTTGCCGGCCCGCTGCTCTATTTTCTGTTCGGCATCAACCGGGTGCAGACCCGGGGCCAACGTCTCGGGCTGCGCTCCCAATGGCGAATCCATTCACCGGACTTCAGCCCCCCGGACCGCGGGGACGACCTGCATCTTGACAACCTTGATTTTCCCGATGCCTTGCGGGCCATTGCGCGCGTCTCGGGCACCGTCACCGGGATGCCCCTGTCGGCCGGCAACACGCTGGAGATGCTGTGCAATGGGGAGCAGGCTTACCCGGCAATGCTCGAAGCCATCGAGGGGGCCCAGCGCCGGATCTTCATGACCACCTATATCTTCGAGACCAACCGCACCGGACGGCGCTTCATCGATGCCCTGGCAGCGGCCAAGGCGCGCGGGGTGGAGGTGCGGGTCATTCTCGATGGGGTCGGCGAGCTATACAACTGGCCGCGGGCCGGGCGGCTCCTGCGCCTGCGGGGGGTGCCGGTAGCCAGATTTTTGCCGCCGCGGATTTTCCCGCCGTCCGTGAACTTCAACCTGCGCAACCACCGCAAGCTGATGGCGGTGGACGGGTGCATCGGATTCATCGGCGGCATGAACATCGGCGACCGGCATCTGGTTAACGATCCGGGCCGGACCCGCAACCCGGTGCGCGATTTGCACTTTAAGGCCATCGGGCCGATCATTCGCCAACTGGAACAGTGTTTCGCCGAAGACTGGCGCTTTTGCACGGGCCGGCGCCTCGACCTTTCGGCGGCCTGCAATCCCCTGCCGGATGGTTGCCTGTGCCGCGCCATCCTGGAGGGTCCCAACGAGGATCTGGATAAATTGTCCAGCATCCTTGGCGGGGCCATCGGGGCCGCCCGCCGGCGCATCGCCTTGATGACGCCCTATTTTCTACCACCGCGCGGATTGATCGGAGCGCTTCAGACCGCGGCTCTGCGCGGGGTCGAGGTGGATGTGATCCTGCCGGCGCACAGCAACCTGCCTTACGTGGATTGGGCCACCCGCAACATGTTGTGGGAGATACTCAAGTGGGGCGGACGGGTTTATTTGCAGCCGGCCCCTTTTGCCCACAGCAAGCTTTTTCTGGTGGACGGGGTCTATGTCCAGGTGGGATCGGCCAATGTCGATCCGCGCAGCCTGAGGCTGAATTTCGAGATGAACCTGGAAATCTTCGGCCCGCGGACGGCCGGCCGGATCGAGGCGTTCATCGACGAGACCATCGCCGGCTGCTCGCGGCTTGCCGCCGGAGAACTCGACCGGCGCCCCTTGCCCGTCAAGTTGCGCGATGCAGCGGTGTGGCTGTTCGCACCGTATCTGTAAGGACGGACAGAGGCCATCGGTGAAAAGGGAACGAGGCAGCCGACGTTTTTTGCGCCATGCCGTGGGTCCATGACATACAAGGCCAGCTATAGGAGAAAAAGCGAATGATCCAAGTCGATATCCCCGGTTGGGGACCGTTGAAACTCGACCACCTGGTGCTGGATTACAACGGCACCCTGGCGGTGGACGGAATCCTGTGCGAAGGGGTGGCCGAGCGGTTGACCCGGCTGTCCAGGGATTTGGAGATCCACATTCTGACCGCCGACACCTTCGGCAAGGTCCGCGAGGGAATGCGCGCGGTGCCTTGCGACGTGACGATTCTGGAGCCGGGGGCCCAGGATCAGGGCAAACTCGATTTTGTGCGGCGTTTGGGACCGGGCCGCACCTGCGCCATAGGCAACGGGCGCAACGACCGGATGATGCTGGAGGCCGCGGCCCTGGGAATCGCCGTGATCCTGGAAGAGGGCGCCGCGGCGGTCAGCCTGGCGGCGGCCGACGTGGTCTGCCGCTCGGTCGGTGATGCGCTGGACCTGCTGCGCAATCCGCTGCGCCTGACTGCCACCTTGCGTGCTTGACCAACCGGGCGCCGTTGCTATCTTGGATCAAGATCGCAGCCGGGCCGGAAAGTCGAAGGCCCTTGCCCCTGCCGCAAAAAAGGAGGCGCCCATGAACAAACATCACTGGTACAATATCGGTTTTGCAGCCGTTGTCGCCCTGAATGCGGGGCTGATCATTTACACGCTGGTTTGATCGTTCCAGCACTTGAGCGTTTGACCCGCCTGCCGGCCGGTGATGCCCTCGGGGCGCCGGCCGGCGTTGCGCTTTGACCAAGGAGACCGCCCTATGATCGCCTATTTTGTCCACGATGAGGATCAGGACCGCAACCTTCTGGTGATTCCCGAAACAGGCTGTGCGGCGGTGGTCGACGCCGGGGTGATGGGCCAGTTCATCGCACCGGTGCCGCATTTCGCCGCAATTCAAGGGGAGACCTGCGACGCACCGATTCCCGAAAATTTCGGCGTGGTGGTGGCCACCCGGGATGAGGGCGGCGACGTATGCATTCTGGATGCCGGCCTGTGGCAGGCGTGCATGGCACGCCATCTGGGGAAGCCCTAGCCCGGGTTGCGAAGCCTTGTCAGCCCAGTGTCCGTGAGGAAATGGTAGATTCTGGTTCCTGGCAAGGCCCGAGCGCGCTTTCATCCGGAGACATAGTCCGCTATTTCGAGGATTGAAAACGAGCGAGAACGCCGTCAGGGGCTGAAAGATGCCGTTTTCGGGCAGACATCATCGTAGCACCTCGGCTAAGGCATCGTCGATATTCAACGAGGCGAACTTGAGGCGGATGAATTCCGAGATGGTCGGCTGGTAGGGGCGCCGGCGCAACTTCATGTGGGCCTCGTTCGGGGTGCGACCGCCCTTGTGCGCGTTGCAGGCCTGGCAGCAGGCCACGCAGTTGTCAAAATCATTGGCCCCCCCCCGGCATCGTGGAACGATATGGTCGACGGTGAGCCGTTTTCCCGAGGCCCCGCAGTAGGCGCAGCAAAATCCGTCGCGGATCAGCACGTTGCGCTTTGAAAACGGCACCCTGGCACGGTAGATGGTGCGGATCAGCTTGATCAGGCGCATCACGGCCGGCACGGCGCGGCGAATCCCCGCGACACATCCCACCGACCGCTTCGCATAGCTCAACACTTCCACCTTCTGCTTGGCCACGAGACACATGGCCCGCCGCCAGCTGACGATATTGAGAAATGAATAGTCCGCATTGAGCAGGATGCACTGGGCCATCGATCCTCCGCGTTTCAGGCGTTACTCGATCCTTGGACCCGAATACGATCAGCACGGCCGGCGCCTGGGGGCAATGATGTGCAACAAAAGCGGGGGAATGGATGGGGCAGAGGCGTCAGTGACCGCACTGCAAAACGACACTATCTGTAAACGAGTGCAGTGGGGAAGTCAACCGGATAGCTTGGGCCAAGCCACTCTCTGGTATGTCTGGTTAAGAATCTAACAATTTCAATGGTAACAGAAAAAACCTGCCGCCGTCCGAAAAGGCGGTGCCAGGTCGCAGGTTGTCTCCGGATGCCCGGATGATCCTCGGAACTGGTAATTTTTCGTTGCTTCAATTATATCAGCTGCTATAACATCACCCCACATGTTGAACCGGCGTTTTCCGCCGTCCAGCGTTGAAAAATCATTGCGGCCTTTGCCGGCGCCCAGGTCGAGCCTACTCTTCGTCAGATTGATGCCGCTTGTTTCGTCTTCAATTCGCTTCTGTGCAAAGGCGCTCTTCTGGCAGATTCGCTCGGATCGGGGAAACCCAAGTATCACGAATCAAATGAGCACAGGGGCAACATAATGATCACCCTCATCGAAGCCAAAAACTATCGCTGCCTGTATTACGTTCGGCAGGCCCTTGCTCCGTTTCATGTGCTTGTCGGTCCGAATGCTAGCGGCAAAACCACTTTTTTGGATGTCGTTTCCTTTCTGGGGGATCTGGTTTCAGAAGGACCGCTGGCGGCAGTCGGTAAAAGAACCAAAAACTTCCAGGACCTGCTCTGGTGGAGAGTGGGCGAAGGATTTGAGCTGGCTGTAGAAGCGGCCATCCCAGAAAACATGAGGGGCATGTTGCGTGACCCGCAATGTGAAAAGGTGCGCTATGAGATCGCCTTGCAGTTGGATCAAGACAGCCAGGAGATCTCAATCCGGACGGAAAAGGTGCTTCTGAAAATAATGGACAACAAACCGGCGATTACTCAGCGGTCGCTCTTTCCTGTAAAGAAGAATCCTCCTGATACGATCATTACCCCGGCCCGGTTAAAAGGCACGTCGGTTATTGTCAATAAGGTGCCCAACGGCAATGATAACTTCTACTCCGAAGTTTACCGTGAAAAGGGCAAGGGCTGGGCACCGTCATTTAAGCTTGGCCCTCAGAAATCCGCTTTAGCCAACCTTCCGGCGGATGAGGCCAACTTTCCGGTGACATCCTGGCTGAAAAGCCTGTTGACCGAAAATGTTACCCAACTCATGCTCAACAGCCTGCTGATTCGCCGAGCAAGCCCGCCGGGTCAAGGGCGTAATTTTAGAGCCGACGGCTCCAACTTGCCCTGGGTGATCGACCAATTAAAAAATACCGATGAGGATCGCTTTGCCAACTGGATATCTCATTTGCGCACTGCCTTGCCGGATCTCGAAAACATACGCACCATCGAACGGCAAGACGATCGGCACCGCTACTTGATGTTGGAGTACGCCGGCGGTCTCAGCGTGCCCTCCTGGATGGCCTCGGATGGGACGCTGCGGTTGATGGCGCTCTCCATCCTGGCCTACCTTCCCAATTTTTCAGGCATCTATCTTATCGAAGAGCCGGAGAACGGCATCCATCCGCGAGCAGTTGATACGATGTTTCAATCCCTTTCATCGGTATATGATGCCCAGATTCTTGTAGCAACGCATTCTCCGGTCGTTCTCAGTCTGGTGAAACCCGAGAGCGTATTATGTTTTGCACGAACAGAGCAGGGAGCCGTCGATATTGTTGCAGGCGATGAACACCCAGCCCTTAGGGATTGGAAAGGGGAAGCGAACTTAGGTGTTTTATTCGCAGGCGGGGTGCTGGGATGAATGAATGCGCGTGTGCGTATGAATCTGATCTGGTGGTTCTAACGGCTGATAAAAATATGAAATTTGCCATGGAAGGGCTGCTAAGCCGGCCTCAAGCCCTGGCCCTTCGTCCTCTTTCCGCCGTTTTTTATATCCATCCAGAGAGCGACCCGGGTTGCCTGCTGCACGCCGATGCTTTTCTTCGTCCCTTTGCTAGACGATTTGCTCATGCAATCGTCATGTTCGATCGCGAGGGCTGCGGAAAAGATACAAGAACGAGAGCAGAGCTCGAGCTTCAGGTTGTCTCAACGCTGTCTCGATCCGGATGGGCGGCTCGGGCGGCCGCCATCGTTATTGATCCTGAACTGGAAAATTGGGTTTTCAGCGATTCTCCTGAAGTCGACGCTGCTATGGGTTGGAAGCGGGACTTCCCACCACTACGCATATGGCTTGAGGAACAAAACTTCCTCGCGGCCGGGCAGATCAAACCGACCCACCCCAAAGAAGCCATGGAGGCTGCGCTTCGTCGTGCGCGCATGCCGCGATCCTCTTCGATTTATGGACGTCTGGCGCGGAACGTTAGTTTCGGGCGTTGTACGGACGACGCTTTTCAGAAGCTGAAAAGCATACTTCAAGAATGGTTTTCTGCTCCGGATTAAAAACGGCTGTCAATTTGGCAAAACGATGATGGCGTCAAGTAAAAGCGGACCCCAGTATCTGTAACGCCTTGATGGCGGTTTCGTAGGGCAACAGGACACAGCGGTGGCGGCTTTTGCGGGGCCGCACGGGCGAAAAGATTTCATGGGTGACTGAAACTGCCCGCCTGTTACCGGGCGCCGATTGTAAAAAACGTTCGAATTCGTCTCTGAGCGCTTTGAGTCCCGGTTGATCCAGCCCCCGCACCAGCTCAGCCATGTGGGCGCAGGCCGCCTTGCAAAGTAGGCACCCCCTGACCTGATAGCGAAGATCTGCGATCCGGTCTGCGTCCATTTTCAGCCGGATCGTCACCCGGTCGCCGCACAGGGGGTTGGAAAGAGTCGCCTCGGCGTCGAAATCGGCCATGGATCCGGCGTGGTCGTCCTGCTCGGACCAAGCCAGCATCTGCGCGTTGTAAAGATCGGTACTCATTTTTATCAATCCTCATCGTCCGAACTTTTCGATGCAGTCCTCGATTCCGTTGAGAAACGCATCCACGTCGGTCTGGCGGTTATAGGCGGCAAGACTGGCCCGGGTGGTGCCGTCCAGCGATAAACGGTCGTGAAGCGGCTGGGCGCAGTGGTGGCCGCCCCGCAGGGCCACGCCGTGGCGGTCGTTGAGGATCTGGCAGATATCGTGGGGATGGATGTCCCGAACGGCAAATGAGACGAGCGGCAACCGGTTCTCGGATTTTTCGGGGCCCAAGATCCGGATCGTTTCCCGGCCGGCGTCGATTCGGGAAAGTCCGTCGAGGATCCGGCCGCTGAGCTGATCCAGATGCGCTCTGATTCCGGCAATGTCCTGGGAAGCGAACCAGGCAAGGGCCGCTGCCAGCCCCACGGCCTGGGTGATGGGCGGGGTGCCGGCTTCGAAGCGGTGCGGGGGCGGGAGAAAGAAGCTCTCTTTAAGGTTGACCGATTCGATCATCTCCCCGCCGCCGAACACCGGCGGCATCCGGTCCAGCAGCGCCTTTCGTCCCCACAGCACGCCGATGCCGCTGGGGCCGTGCACCTTGTGGCCGGAAAAAACGTAAAAATCAGCCCCGAGGGCCGGCAGGTCCAGCGGGCCGTGGGGGGCCGTCTGGGCCCCGTCCAATACCAGCACGGCCCCGGCTTGATGGGCCGCGCCGGCGATGCGGGATACGTCGCTGACCGCCCCGGTCACGTTCGACCCATGGGTCAGCGACACGATCTTTGTCTTTTTGCTGATGTACCGGTCAAGATCGCTCAGATCGAGGCGCCCGTCTTCGGTGACCGGCAGATAGGACAAGATGATGCCTTGCCGGTGTTTGAGAAGCTGCCAGGGGATGATGTTGCTGTGATGCTCGAGCTCGGAGATCAGGATCTCGTCTCCGGGCTTGAGGGCGGCGCCCAGGCCGTATGCCAGCAGGTTGATGCCTGCGGTCGTCCCGCCGGTAAAGACGACCTCGTCGGCCCACCCGACCCCCAGATAGCGGGCAACCTCCTCCCGTGCAGCCTCGTAGGCGGCGTCGGCCTGCTCAGACAGGTGGTGAATCCCCCGGCGCACATTGGCCCGGCGGGTTTGGTCATGGTGCGCGACGGCCTCGATGACGCAGTCGGGCATCTGGGATGTGGCGGCATTGTCCAGGTAATGAAGCGGCCGGTCGTTTACTTTCCGTTTCAAGATGCTGAATTGTAATGCGAGTTGATCCGCATCGAAGCGCATCATTTTCTCCGTCTGATTCTTGCCGGAAAACCGTAAAATCGCGTCCCGGCCGCTTATGACCCGTTTCCATTCCGGCGCACCGCGGTGATCTCGGCCATGATGGCGATGGCGATCTCTTCCGGATTGAGGGCGCCGATGTCAAGGCCGACAGGACCGTGGATCTGTTTCAGTGCCTCGTCGCTGAAGCCGGCTGAACCCAGGCGTTCGAGGCGTTCCTTGTGGGTTTTGCGGCTGCCCAGGGCGCCGATATAAAATGCGTCGGAGTTCAGGGCCGCTGCCAGCGCCGGATCGTCGATCTTGGGATCGTGGCAGAGGGCCACCACCGCCGTTGCGTGATGAAGGTTCATCTGTTCCATGGCCTCATCGGGCCATTGCACCCTGAAGGGCACGTCCGGAAAGCGGTCCGGATTGGCAAATGCGCTGCGAGGGTCGATGACGGTGACCTTGTAACCGGCGGTTCGGGCAAACAGGCAAAGGGGCTTTGCGATATGAACCGCACCGACGACGATCAGTTCGGGTGGCGGATAGAATCGGTGCAGAAAGAAGGTGCGCCCGCCGGCTTCGACCACCGTGTTGCGCCCGCCCCGGATGAGTCGTTCGACGTGGGGCCGCATATCCGAAGAAAGGGCCTCGACGGCACCGGGTTCATCCAGGGACACCAGCCGCTTCTGGCCGCCGTCAAGATCGGTGATCAGGCACACGGGCCGGCTTGCGGCGCAAAGCGCGGCCAGGCGGTCCAGGTCCGCAGCCCAGGTGACCTTTTCGATGAAAATCTCGATCTCTCCGCCGCAGGCCAGTCCCACTTCCCAGGCCTGATCCCGGGTGACGCCGAAAAACACCCGCTTGGGTTTTCCCTCGCGGATCACCGCAAGGGCTTCCTCCACCACGGCGCCTTCGACACAGCCGCCGGAAACCGAGCCCTCGAACCTGCCGGATGTGTCGACCACCAGCTGGCTTCCCGCCTGGCGCGATGACGAACCCCAGGTGGCGATGACCGTGGCCAGCGCCACTTCGTTGCCGTTTGCGATCCACTCCTGAGCTTTTTCGATCATGGGTTGCACCTTACCTGCCGTAGGGACAGGCCGGGAAATGGCATACTTCGCAGTTCATGCACAGGCCCCCATGGCCCATCGCGGCGATCTGTTCGGCGGTTGGCTGTGCCCCTGCCAGCAGGCGCGGCAGCATCAGATCGTATACCGTGCGCTTGTGGTAGAAGACGCAGGCAGGCAGTCCCATGATGGGAACCTCTCCCAGCCGGGCGTTGAGAAACATGGCCCCGGGCAGGATCGGGGCACCGTAGGAGATGATCTCGGCGCCGGCCATTCGAACGCCTTTGCGGGTCACGTCGTCCGGATCCACCGAAAGCCCGCCGGTGGCGATGATCAATTCGCAGCCGGCCGCCTTCAACGCCGACAGCGCATCTGAGATCATCACCGGATCGTCGCTGGCCACCATCTTTTTTTCGATCCAGCATCCGTATTGTTTCAGTTTGTTGCCGATATAGGTATCGGACTCGTCCTTGATCAGGCCATGGTAGAGTTCCGACCCGGTGACCAGAACCCCGACCCGTTTTTTCAGATAGGGAAGGATTTCCAGAACCGGTCCATTGCGGCGGGCCGTTTCTTCCAGGGCTTCGATTTTTTCCTTGTCGATCATCAGCGGGATGATCCGCGTTCCGCAAACGATCTGATCCTTGCAGCAGGGGGTTGCGTCTTTGATTGTGGAAACGATGATATCCCCGATCATGTTGAGGGAAAGCAGGGCGTCTGCCCGAACCCGCAGCAGGCCGTCCATTTCACAGACGATGTTGGACTTGCCCTCTTTTGGATCGGTCCACCTCAGATTCTTGCCGCATATTGCCGGAGCGATCCGCAAGGCGGCGTCATCCTCGTGAATCTGATTTTCGTCCAGGGTCATGATGTAGATGCTCCGCTTTCCGATTTTCAGCAGTTCGGGAATATCTTCCTTGCGGATCACATGTCCATTCTTGAATCCTACCCCTTTGAATTTTCCGGGAACGATTCTGGTTATGTCGTGGGCCAGAGACAATCCGACTGCATCTTCCACCTTTATCTTCTTCAAAACTCCCATTGTCACACTCCGCCGTCTGTTTGAATCCGCTGAAAGGGTCGCGCTGCATCTTCGGTCCTGGTCGCACCGGCGCAGAACGCAACCGGCTGTTGGTCGTTATTCGGTTCGGGCCGCCGTTTGATCGGTCAAGGCGATGGCGCCGTCGCCCGCCTCGGATCGGGCCAGCAAGCGATGGTAGTCATCCATTCGATCGACATCGAAAAGAACGGCGTCGGTTGAAACCGCGACACGCTGGATTTCATTTAAATGGTTCGAAAACAGCATCCGGGCTCCGGTATCGCCGGTGAGGCAGGTCATCAGTTCGCTAAACAAGGGCCGGGCGATGATTGCCGGGTTTCCACGGCGTCCCTGAAAAACCGGGACGACAATGGGCGCCCGGCTATGGCGAAACGATTGAATCAGGCAGTTGATAACCTCCTCGCCCACCAGGGGCTGGTCAGCGAGCAGAATCATGGCCGCATCGGCATCGTCCGCCACCCGGGCGATGCCGGCTTTTACCGAAGTGCTCTGGCCCAGGGCATAATCAGGGTTGAGGATCACGGTGGTGCCGCTCAGATCGACCTGCGCCCGTATCTGGTCCGAGCGATGGCCCAACACAACGACGATATCGTTCAGATCCGATCGGCGCGCGTTCTCAACCACCTGGCCCAGCATGCTGCTGCGGGCAACCGGCAGCAGCTGTTTGGTGCGTCCCATCCTCAAGGAGGCGCCCGCGGCCAGGACAATTCCTGAAATGTGAAGCGATTGTTTAGAGCCGAGCATATTTTTCCCCATTTTTCCGTGCCTTGCCTCAGGCCGCATCCGAAAAGTCTTGACGGCGGCAGGGGCTGTCTTCAGCCGGCTCCGATCTGGCCGACAAATGCGACGGCATCGGATTTTAGCCAGTTGATGCAGGCTTCGATCGTAGTCTGGCGAAACCTCAGGGACAGGGTTTCAAAGGGGGCGCACTGAGATGACTGCGCGTTAGTGATTGTTTTCTTGATACGGTTCAATGCATCGATTTGGTTTTGGATCAACCGGTTGCCGCAGGACAGCGACAGCCGGTCGATGAAAAACAGCTTGGCGATAAACTCGATTCTCAGATCCCGCACGTGCATGACCGGCTGTTGGATCCATACAAGAAACGCCTCCTTGCCCTGGGCTGTGAGGCAGTAGATTCTCTTTGACGGTCTTTTGGCTTGAGGCGATAGAAATGACTCCACCATCTGCCGGGTTTCAAGCCGCTTGAGCAGTGAATACATCTGACTGCTTCCGATATGCCACTTGGATTCAAGGAAATTGTCCAAAAATTGCCGAATTTCATAACCGTGCGTCGGTGCCACCATCAATACGCCTAGAAGAACATAATCGGTCGCCCTGCGGCTGTTCATGCGACACTTTCCTCATCGATGGACATGGTCCACTTTGAAATATTCCAAATGAGAATAGGCGGGTCAAAAAAAAACAGAACCATCGTCAAATTCCTTGGATCGCTTGAGAATATTCGCTGCCAGGCGAACAGTGGCCACTTTTCCGAACACACTGTTGATGCACTATTTTATCCCACTTGCCGGCAGGCGGAGAAATCACCCGGGGGCAGGAATTGGAGTCCCCCAAAATGGGGAATTATGGGGGGGGGATTGCCGGTCTGTGGAAGTAGATGCGAGGTTTTGCGCGCAGGTGCCGGTTTCGGGACGAATTACCGCTTTGGCCGGAATATTAGCGGAACTTGAAAATATATGGATACGGTGATACTTGAGCCTTTGCGCTGGAAAAGCGCCAAGCTCGCAAAAAAGCTAATGGCATTCTTACAATCTGCTAATGAGTAATACGAATTGATTACGGAGGCAAGAATCGTAAAGTTCAATTTTTCCCGAAATCATCAAAGGTGGTGGCTTACCGGCCCTGGTTTTTTTCTCTAATCACAACGGGAAATGGAGGCCTTGGCATGGATGGTGATCATGAGCTTCTGGAGTTGGTGGAAAAAGACCGCCTTGATGAGATCCTCCACGGCTTTACGAAAATCACCGGAGTTTCAAGTTTTATCGTGAGCCCCGACGGCAGGCCGATCAGCCAAGAATACAACTGGTCCCGGCTGTGCAGCGATTTTTGCCGGTCAACGGAAAAAGGAAAACAGCTTTGCTACAAAAGCGACCGCCACGGGGCCGAGATGTCGGCCAAGCTGAAACGGCGCGTTTGCTATACCTGCCTCAACGCCGGTTTGGTCGACTGTACGTCACCGATCATTGTCGGCAACTATCATATCGCCAGCGTCATGTGTGGCCAGGTCCTTAACCGCCCCATCGATAAATCTGCAGCCAGAAAACATGCCGAAAGCATCGGCATCGAGAACATCGACGAATACTTTCAAGCCTTGCGAAGCGTTCCGATTATCAGCCATGAGCGGCTGGATACCATTGTGGATTTCATGGAGACGGTGACCAAGGCGATCAGCGAACTGGCCTGGAATAAGTACGTGACCTCCAAACAATCCCAGCGCTATCTGGACAGGCTCGTCAACCGGATCAGCGACGGCATCATATCGATAGACACAGGTGGAAAGATTTCGATGGTCAACGATGCCTTTGCCAACGCCATCGGATTCAGCAAAAACCGGATCATCGGTAAGGATTTTTCCGAATATATATCCGGCAAAGACTCTCTTGCTGCCTACCGCAAGATTCTTCAGTTTGTGGATCAAAATGGCCACGGGCGGGCATCGATCACCCTGGCAGGTGACGGCGACCGAAAAATTGACGCTCACGTGTCATTCGACAAAGACGGGCATGGGGACGAGAATTCCTCGTATGTGGCGGTTCTAAGGGACGTGTCAGAAGAAAAGAGGATCGAATCGTTAAAAGAAGATTTGATCGGAATGATGACCCACGATCTGCGAAATCCGATATTTTCGATCCGCAAGGCTTTGCAGTTGCTGGGAAGCGGATTGCTCGGACCGCTCAACGCACGCCAAGGCGAACTGATCAAGCTGTCGGAGAAGACCAGCAGCCAGCTTTCCAGCATGGTGATGGACTATCTGGACATCTACCGCCATGAAAACGGAAAGCTGCGGCTTCGCAAGGAGCTTCTCGACATACGCAGCATTATCAGAGAGAGCGTCAAACAGATCGAGTTGATCGCCGAAGAAAAGCAGGTATCGATCCGATACGATCCGCCAAAAGAGGAGCTGAACGTGATGGGAGACCGGATGCGCCTGATCCGCATCTGTCTAAACCTGCTGGCCAACGCAGTGAACTTCAGCCCGGACGGCGGTACCATCGATATCAGAACACGGTATATCGATGGCAGCGAGCTTGACTGCCAGATCGGCCCGGATCAGCCAGGGGTGCGAATACCGCCGCCATCGCTGAATCAGCGATATGCCATAACCCAGATCAGCGATCAGGGGCCGGGGATTGAAAGAGGATTTGAAACGACCATCTTCGACAAGTTTACGACCTTGCGCCACTCGGACGTAAACAACCGGTGCGGCATCGGCCTTGGGCTTGCGTTCTGCAAACTGGCCGTCGAGGCGCATCGTGGCTGTATCGGGGTCAAATCGCCTGTCGTGCAGGATAAGACTAAGACCGGCAAGGGAAGCGGCAGTTGCTTTTATTTCGCTTTGCCGGCGGATGTGAAAGTCCGCTTCGAGGCGATCGGTATGGAGTTTTAAGGAGCAGAGGATGCTGGGCGGAACCAAAACAAAGGTCTTTATCTGCGATGACCATCCGCTTTTTCGCCGCGGCTTGCAAATGAGCCTCAATGAGAGGGAGGGCATCGAGGTCGTCGGTGAGGCTAAAAACGGATTTGAGGCGGTTGAAAAGATCCTGGAAGAACAGCCCGATATCGCGCTGATCGATGTCGACATGCCGGGCCTTTCGGGAATCGGCGCCATTCGCATGCTTAGAAAGGCGCGGCCTGACCTGAAGGTTCTCGTTTTATCGCACCACGATGATGATGCCTGCGTTCGCGAATGCATGGGGGCCGGCGCCGACGGTTATGTGCTCAAGAGCATCGAAGTGGATGAGCTGGTGCATATCATCGATAGCTTCTGCCGGGAAAAGCTGGTGTTTTCCGCCTACCTGCTCAACTTGTCGGTTGCCGATGAACAAGAAGAGACCGACGCTTGCCCCGACGCCTTGCTGACGCTGCGAGAAAGGGAAGTGCTCGAGTTTATCGCAGAGGGCAAGGGGAACAAACAGATCGCCGAAAGCCTGTTTATCAGCAGTGAAACCGTAAAGAGTCACATCAAGCATATCTTCCGCAAACTGAACGTTACCAACCGCGTCCAGGCCGTCCAGATCGCCAAGAAAAAGTATCTGCGCGACCGCCGCTGACAGGCCCCGGGGGGATGAACCCGTTTCGCCCGGGGCGGCTGCGCTGTCAAACGCTCTATTTCAAAATGAAAATAAATAGATAAACCTCCTGAAATCCCCCTTTCGAGGGATGGATTTTACCCCATTCGCGCGATTTACACCCCTGTTTTCAACCCAGTATAGTTAGCTCAAATCAGGCAGAATAGCGGCCGCCGGTAACGCGGGGATCTTCCCGATCCATTGACCCTGCGGCAACGGCCAGAGCCGGAAAAGGCATGCGGGTACGGTGTCTGTTTTCCGGCGAGACGGAACTTACTCATTCATGATGCAGGGAGGTTAACACATTATGGCTAACGCAGAAGAGCAAGGCGGCGCCAGGCTGGTCACGCTGAATATCAACGGCGATGAGCACCAGTTGATGGTTGAGCCACAGGAGACCCTCAGAGAAGTGCTTCAGGACAGGATCGGTTTGACAGGCACCAAGGAGATGTGCGACCGGGGCGCCTGCGGCTCATGCACCGTGATCATGGACGGCAGGCCGGTTCTGTCCTGCATGATGCTGGCCGTCGAATGCGGCGGGCATCGGATTGAAACCATCGAAGAGATCAACAGCACGGAACACCCCCTGGTTCAGGCCTATGCGGACAATCACGCCATGCAGTGCGGCTATTGCACCCCGGGGTTTGTGGTGACGGCCAAGGCCCTGCTGGACCGCAATCCGGACCCCTCGGAAGAAGAGATCATTACCGCTCTTGAAGGCAATATCTGCCGCTGTGGCACATATCCGGCGCACATCGGCGCGGTGCAGGAAGCTGCCAGGAAATTAATGGACAAGGAGGGCGACTAAATGTCTGAAGATCTAAAGATCATGGAATATGAGCCGCTGGTTCGGGATCGCTACATACCGGAAGAATTCCAGTATCTGGGAAAGCGCGGCATATCCCGAATGGACGGAAGGGAAAAGGCCGGCGGGACGGCACAGTACACCCGGGACGTGAAGCTGCCGGGGATGCTCTATTGCAAGATCATGACCTCGCCCTATGCAAACGCCGTCATCAAGAGCCTGGATACCAGCAAGGCGGAAAAGCTGCCCGGGGTGCGCGCCATTTTGCGCTTCGACGACCCTGAATTGAAGGACAAGGCGCTTCTGGGCACCAACACCAAGTTCAATGCCGGCCATATGCCCTTTGACGGGCAGGCTTTTTACAAGGGCAAGGAAGAGCTGGCCGTTACCCAGGAGCAGTGGATCCAGGGCGGCGGAAGGGTCCTTGACGGTTTCGCGTGGTGGGAAGGGGCCCATTCCGGTGTGGCCATCGCCGCCGAGACGCTCCAGATCGCCGAGGACGCCATCCGCCTGGTCAAGGTCGAATGGGAGGAGCGGGACGTGGTGCTCAATCCCATCGAGGCCCTCAAGCCGGGTGCGCCGGCCGCGGCGCCGGAGATAAACGACAGCACCAACCTGCTCAGGAAGGTCAGAATCGAACACGGCGATGTGGAAAAGGGGTTCAAGGAGGCCGACAAGGTCATCGAGTTCGACATCCGCCGGCGCCCCTATACGGTGGCCGACGCCGAGCCGATGAGCGATGTTATTCTATGGAGAGGCGACAACCTGGAGATCTGGGCCCACCAGCAGCAGGCCTACGACGGCAAATGCCTGCTCAGTGCGGTGACCGGGATTCCGCTCAACAAGATCAAGCTCCACGTGCCGTACCAGGGCTGCCACTTCGGCGGCGGTGGAAACCCGATGATGCACCATACCCACGGCCTGCACGTGGTCAGCACCATTCTGTCAAAGCGGACCAACCGGCCGGTCAAGACCGTCTACAACCGGCGTGACAACTTCTATTCTCTGTCCCAGGATGCGGACTCCAACACCCATTTCAAGGTGGGCTTTAAAAACGACGGCACCATCACCGCGGTCAAGATCGACAACATCACCGCCAAAATGGGCCAGTACGGCATCGACCACTTCGAGGACAACACCCGCATTCCCAACCTCCTGCTCAACTATGTGGAGGCCCAGGCCAACATGGCCCCGGCATGGTGGTTCCGCTGCGAGCAGAACCACAACAGTTTCTGCTTCAGTGCCGTGTTCGCCCATGTGGCCGATGCCATCGGGATGGATCCCACCGAAGTGGCCCTGAAAAACGACGGTGCCGACGGAAAGGACATGCAGTACCTTTCCAAGTTCAAGAAGGATCACGGATTTCCGGACCGCGACAGCCTCGCCGAGGTGATCGAAAAAGGAAAGGCCGCCATCGATTGGGACAAGAAATGGCATGAACCGGGCAAAAAAGTGCTTCCCAACGGCAAACTGCACGGCATCGGCTTTACCTGGGATCACGAATGGGATGACAACCGGGGTGCGGCCAGCGCGGGATTGATCATGCACTGCGACGGCACGGTGGACATTTTGTCCCAGAAATCCGACGACGGCGTCAACCCGATGACCACCAACTGCGAGATCGTCGCCGAAGAGCTGGGACTGAAGCTCAAGGACGTCAACTGGCGCTTTTTCGAGGATGTGGGCTTCCAGATGATGACCCCGGACGGATCGTGCAATCTGTGCACGGACGCCTACGTGAGCTGCAACATGGCCAGAAAGGCCAAAAAAACGTTGCTCGAGTATGCCACCACCCCGATCAAGCTCATCGAAATCGAATACCCGCCCGCTTTCCCGGACCACAAACCCGAAGACCTCGACGTCAAAGACAGCTTCGTCTTCGTCAAGGCCGATCCGGAAAACAGGGTGCCGGTGGCCGAGGTGGTCAAGCGCACGACCCTGAACCAGAGCAGCAGCCGGGCACCTCTGTTCGAGTGGGCCTACCATCGCCAGGGCCGCTACGGCTGTGAGGAAGGCCGTCACCGGCTTTGCCGCCAGGGATATTTTGCGGAAGTGGAAGTCGATCCAGACACCGGTGAAGTCGAGATTGTCAAGATTGTCAACGTCAACGATGTGGGCAAGGCATTGAGCCCGGAAACCTGCAACGGCCAGCAGTACGGCGGCGCCTACATGGGGGCCGGCAGAGGCATGGCCGAAGAAGTGATCTATGACCCCAAGACCGGCGTCAAGCTCAATGGCAACCTGGTCGATTACAAGGTCTGGACTTTCAGAGACATCAAAGCCACGGACAACATCCTGGTGGAGACGGGCTTGGGCTACGGGCCTTACGGTCTGGTGGGCATCGGCGAAGATTGCGCCACGGTCGTTCCCTTTGTGATCGGAAATGCGATTCACAACGCCATCGGTGAGTGGGTCGACGATCATCCCATGACACCGGACAAGGTCATCAAAGCAATCGCCAAAGCCAAAGAGAAGGGGGTCATCTAAAATGATCAGATTCCAGCATTTTGATGCTTCAACGGTAGAGGAGGCCACAGCCCTTTTGGCCAAGTTTGAAGGCAAGGCCAAGGTCATCGCCGGTGGCACGGATATTATCGGGCTATACAAGGACAACGTGTTCCAGACGCCCTACAAGGCACTGATCAATATCAAAAACATTTCCGGTCTGGAGGATATCAAGGAAGAGGACGGCGTGCTCAGACTGGGCGCTCTGGTCAAGCTGGAAGATATCGGCCACGACGCCATGATCCGGGAAAAATACACGGCCCTGGGAATGGCCGCCCGCTATGCCGCCTCGCCGCATATCCGTGAAATGGGCACCATCGGCGGCAACGTCTGCCAGAATTCCAGGTGCTGGTATTACCGGTGCCCCAACAACCGGTTCGCCTGCGCCCGCAAAGGCGGGGATGAATGCTTCGCTGCGGACGGGGACAACCGGTATCATTCCATTTTCGGCGATGTCAAAGACTGCCTGGCGGTCAATCCCAGCGATACGCTGCCGGCCTTGATCGTGCTCGACGCCAAGGCGGTCACCACCAAGCGGACCCTGGCTGTAGCCGACATGTTCCCGGAAAAGGACTGCAAGCGGATGACCATCCTGGAAGATGACGAGATCATCACCGAATTCCAGATCCCGGCCCCGGCTGCCGGCATGAAAAGCGCTTGGAAGAAATTCGCCATCCGCAAGTCCATCGACTTTCCCATCGTCAACTGCGCAAGCGCCGTAAAGATGAACGGGGATACGGTCGAGGATGTGAAAATCTGCCTGAACGCGGTGCACTACAAGCCGTATGTGCCCCAGCGCGCGGCAAAATACCTCGTCGGCAAGCCGCTGGATGAAGAGACGGCCCAGACCACCGGTGAGGCCGCCATCTGGGGGGCCAAACCACTGGCCATGAATGAGTACAAAATCCAGATCGCCAAAGGGCTGGTAAAGCAGACCCTGCTGGCATGCAAGTAGTCGCCGCGCTCTGAAAATAGGGCAGGCTGAACCGCGGCCGGATTCCATTTGCGGCAGATAGCGAAGATAGCGACCGCAGAAAGGGATCCGGCCGCAATTCACAGGAACATGTGCAAGGGGGAGAGACCGTTTTGTCAAATTCATGGCGCAGCCGTTATGAGGCCTTGGGCGCTTTCGTCGACGCTCAGCCGCTGGTGGAGATCGAGGAAAACATCGTCAGTATTGACGAGACGGTAAGAGATGAATTTTACAGAAAATTCAACGATGTGAGAAGGGCGTTTCTGGCCCAGCATTATTCCGGATGGCTCGATGAGGCCCAATTTCTCAGTGCCCGATATGGAAAGATAGAAGCTCAGCTGCGCCAGCTGCTACAGCTCAAGGCGGTCATGATGCCCGTCGCCCTTCAGCGGTTTTTGTCCGATCCGATGCACCAGGCGGTCAGGGATCTGTTCGATCCGCTGTTCGAGCTGCTCCAGGGAAAAATTGAAATCGAACAATTCGAGGAAGAGGCACAGGAGAGGGTTCAGGCGTCTTTTCGCGACTTTTATCAGAGGGGCTATGTCAAGTGGTTCATCCTGAACCTGGTCGAGTACGTCGATCCTGAGAAAATCTTCGAGGTCCCGCTGCCCAAACCCACATCCAAACAGCTTATCAAGCACCGTGACGATGTCCGGACAAATGTTCCGTTTCCCCGCGAAACGGATACGTTACAGTTCGAGGTGGACAGAAAAGACATTCTGCTGGCCCCCGACTTTATTGTCCGCAGCAAAAGATTGGAACGGTATGTGGCCTTCCGCACGGAAATGGGAAAAGCCCTCTGGCGGGCTTCCTACCACAGTGAAAAGAGACAATGGTTTGTCATCTCCGCTTTGCTCGAAAAATACGGATATGCGCAATTGAAGCCCGATCTGCTGCTTTATATCGGCGACAAGCTCGAAGACGTATCCCTGGTGGCCGATTGTGAAAAACTATGCCGCCCGGATGTGGCGGTGTTTTTTCTGGATCAGCTTGATTCTGAAGAAGAGCGGGTTGTGCGCAAAATGGAAAGCATCCGCCTGGCTCACGATATTTTAAATCCCTTAAAAGGTACTTTTATTTTCGCCCGAGATCATCTGCCTGAAAGTGTGGATAATCGGTTGGATGAGAATATGCACGTGATCCAGTTCGGGTTCGACAAGATGAAGTGGGATCTGCTGATGAATTTTTTCGAAACGGAGCCGGTGCATGCATAAAAGGGCCAATATGTAAAACAGTGGAGGAAAGCGAAGATGTCCCTCAATATCGTTGTTTGTATCAAGCAGGTGGCAAATCCGAAATATTTCTCGCAGATTACGCTGGACCCGGAAACCGGTGCGATCCAGCGTGACAAGGTGCCGTCTATTTTAAATCCCATGGACGAAAACGCCATCGAAGAAGCATTGAAGCTGCGCGACAAGGTGTCCGGAAAAATCACGGCCATCAGCATGGGACCGCCGCATGCCAAGGAGGTCCTCGAGTGGGCCATGACCCTGGGGGCCGACCAGGGGATACTGCTCTGCGACCGGGCCTTTGCCGCAGGCGACTCACTGGCCACGGCCTCTGTTCTGGCCGCTGGTATCAAGGCGCTGGGGTCTGTAGACATCATCTTTTGCGGAAACGAGTCGGCGGACGGAGCCACCCAGCAGGTCGGGCCGCAGATCGCCGAACTTCTCGGATGGCCCCATATCAGCAATGTCAAAGAATTCGTCTTTAATGAAGAAGACAATGCCGTGGTCGCCAAACAGGGCATCGAATACGGATATCTGAAAATCGAGGCGAAGCTGCCGGTCCTGGTATCGGTTGCAAGGGAAATCAACGAGCCCAGGAAGGCGACCGCCGAGGGGATTTTGACCCTCATGGACAAGGTCTACAAGAACTGGAGCCTTAAAGACATCGAAGTCGATGAGACGGATATCGGCCTTACCGGTTCGCCGACAAGGGTGGACAAGGTCTATGTCCAGAAGCTGGAACGCCAGCGGCTGATTCTGGAAGGCTCACCCGAGGAAATGGTGAACACGACCGTCGAAAAGCTCAAGGAAGCAGAGTTGATCTAAAGGGGGCAAGCAAAGATGAGCACGGACAATGAGGTTTGGATCTGGGCAGAACAGCGAAACGGCCGGCTTTTGGATGTCTCTTTGCAAGTCCTTGGCAAAGCCGCTGAATTGGCCGCCGAAATCGGCGCAAGCACCACTGCCGTTTTGATCGGAGACGACGCGTACCCGCTTGCAGAGGAGCTGACGGCCTACGGCGCCCAAAAGGTCTATCTGTTTTGTGATCCGCGCCTGGCCAATTACCAAAGCGGTGCCTATACGCGGCTGATCAGCGAGCTGGTGGCTGAAAAAAGACCGGAAATCATGCTCCTGGGCGCCACGGTGGTCGGTATGGATCTGGCCCCCAGCGTGGCCGCGAGGGTCAAAACCGGTTTGACCGCCCACAGTTGCAGCCTTGAAATCGATAAGAGCGGGGAAAATCCCCGTTTGATCGCGGCGGTTCCCGGATGGGGCGGGGGAATGATCGTGAATATCATCTGCCCGGCCCATAAGCCCCAGATGGCGACGGTGCGCCCCGGCGTCGCGGAAAAGCCGCAAAAATCCGACAAGGCCACCGGCCAAATCATCACCATGGATGTGAATCTGGATGAAAATGACTTCAGGGCCCGGACCCTGGAGATGGTGGAAGAACTGCCCGAGGGGATTCAAATCGACGATTCGGATATCGTCGTTTCGGGCGGATACGGCATGAAGGCCTTCGGCGGGATGAAGCCGCTGGCGCAATTGGCGAAAATATTGGGTGCCGGGCTTGGCGGCACCCGGCCCACCCTCGATGAGGGCTGGATTCCCGAAAACAACATGATCGGGGTAAACGGAAAGATCATCAGCCCCAAGCTGATGATCACCATCGGCGCGTCCGGGGCCAATCACTATGCCGCCGGCTTTGCCAAGGCGGGAATGGTAGTGGCGATTAACAACGATCCCGATGCTCCGATTTTCGACGTATGCGACATCGGCATCGTGGGCGATATCTGTGAGATTCTCCCCGAACTGATCGATAGATTGCAGGAAGGTTGAGATCACCGCCTCGATCGATAACCCCAGCAAAAGCAGGAAGGAATCGGGTGCATGAAACACGATGCCATCATGATCGGCCACCGGGATAACGTCGCCACGGCCCTCAAGGACCTGGAGGCCGGGCAGGTTTGCCATTTTCTGGCCGGAAAAGAAACCCGCAGCATCCGCCTGAAAGAGGCGATCGTCTACGGGCACAAGTTCGCTGTCGTCGATATTGCCAAAGGAACGGATATCATCAAGTACGGCGAGGTGATGGGAAGAGCGACCGCCGATATCCTGCAGGGGGCCCATGCCCATATCCAGAACATCGAGAGTCTCAGGGGCAGGGGCGATCTGAAAGGCAAGGAGGCATCCTAAATGGAATTTTTCGGATATGAACGAAAAGACGGCAGCGTCGGCGCCAGGAACTACGTGGGGGTCTTGTCCACCGTTATCTGCGCCAACGAGGTGGCCTCCAACATCGCCTCGCAGGTGGGCGGGGCGACCGCCTTTTTGCACCACCAGGGATGCTGCCAGACCCCTGTCGACATCCGGCGCGTCAACGAGGTGCTTGCCGGTCTGGGGAAAAATCCGAACCTTGCCTCGGTGCTGCTGGTCAGTCTGGGGTGCGAGAGCACGAACGTCGGCCAGGTGGCCGATGCCATCGCCTCGGCCGGAAAACGGGTGGAAACCGTCGTTATCCAGGAAGTGGGCGGTGCTGCCAGGGCCGCGGCCCAGGGGATCCTGCTGGCCCAGGCGATGGCCGCCGAGGCCAGCGAGCAGAAGCGGGCCCCTTTTCCGGTGAGTGAACTGGTGCTCGGCCTCAAGTGCGGCAGCTCCGACACCACTTCGGGGCTTTCATCCAATCCGGTGGTGGGAATCCTCTCCGATCTGGTCGTCAGGGCCGGGGGGACCTCCATCCTGGGGGAAATCACCGAATTTATCGGCGCCGAACACCTGCTGGCCAAACACGCCAAAGACGAGGAAACGGCAGCCAAGGTGCTGGCTTTGGTGGAGCGGATGGAGGGCCGTGCCGTTCAGATGGGATTCGATATCCGGGGCGGGCAGCCCACGGGCGGAAACATCAAGGGGGGGCTGACCACCATCGAGGAAAAATCGCTCGGTGCGATAGCAAAAGCTGGCAGCGCCCCGATCCAGGCCGTTTACGAGTACGGTGTTAAACCGGATGTCAAAGGGCTGGTGGTAATGGATTCTCCGGGCCGCGAGCCGGAAATCCTGACCGGGCTGGCCGCGGCCGGGGCCACGGTTATCGCTTTTACCACAGGCCGGGGGGCGCCCCAGGGCTTTCCCTTCGTGCCGGTGATCAAATTGACCGGAAACGAGAAGACCTGGAAGAACTTGAACGACCATATGGATTTTAACGTCTCATCGGTGATGGAAGGCACCGAGAGCCTGGAAGCGGCAGGCCAACGGCTGCTTGAGGAGATACTTCGGGTCGCTTCGGGGAAAAAGACCAAGGCGGAAATTTCCGGCTACACCAGTTCCATGGATATCTATATGGTGGGGCCGGTCATCTGACTGCGGTCTTGGATTTTCAACCACGCAGGACGCCAAAAAAGGAAGGGGCGGCTTTGAAGAAAAGCCGCCCCTTTCCTTTCTTTTCAAAAAACCGCAGACTATCCCATGACCTGCTTGATGATGTTGAGCATCAGCGTGCCGAGGGCAATGGCGCATGCCGGCGGGTCGATGTGGTTGCTGCCGTGATTCCAGAACATGCGGGCCATGATTTCCTGCAGCACACCGGCCAGAATGCCGATGATACCTGACAGCAGCAGCGATCCGAACAGCAGGTAGGCCAGCGCGCCGAGCACGGCCTGGCAGTGCCAGACCGGAAACTTTTGGATCGAACCGGTGCCGAAAGTCAGGCCTGTCAGGCTGATGGCCGCAAGCGACCAGCCGAGAATCAAAGAGACGACAAAGGAGGCCGAAGGAGAAACCGTGCCTTTTTCGACCAACGGCGCCAGCACCTGCTGGGTGCCCAGGGCGATGGCTCCGGAGACCAGGCCGACCCCGAGTCCCAAGACGATCAGCCGGCCCCAGGTCGCGTTCCAGGGGCACCATGAGATGGCGCAGCTGTCCGTGTTGAAATATCCCGTTTTTTTAATCGATTCCATATCGCCCCAGGGCATTTCTTTCTGGAAAATCAACCGGGAGGCCATGCAAAGAATCGCCACGGTCAGCGCGAGGCAGTCGCTCATGTTGACCACCGGGATCTTGACGATCAGCTGGAGCAGGAAGTGACCGGCCAAAGCACCGATACCGCCCATGAGCAGTACGTCCCAGGAGGTTTCCATGAGAGGCGAGAGGATGTCCTTGGCCGCACCGCCAGGATGGTTCTTCTTGATGCCTGCCGCATAGGTGCCGGCTACGATGCCGGCAGAAAAGCCGCCTACGTGGGGGCCGAAGGCCGCACCAAGACCGACCTGCAGCAGGATGAAGTCCGATCCCCCGCACAGCACCATCGCACAGCCCACCATGACAATTAACCCGCAGAGAACAAAGGCGTACAATCCTCCCAAGGCAGCGCCGAGAATGCCACCGCCAAAACAAACCAGTAATGTGTTCAGACTCCAGGGTTCCATACCGAGTTACCTCCTGCTCTATTTGTTTCAGGGGTTGATGGCCACCTTCCGCGGCCTTGGTGTACGGCCGCCGGGTGTCTCACCAGAGTGGCGTGTGTCAGTTGGCAGAGAAGAAAGAGAGACTGCTTCACCGGACGAATCGGATTTTCCGGCGGCTTGAGCCGCAAAAAAGAGTCAGAAAAGTTGTCAAGGCACAGGGTGATATTTTTTATAGTTTCCTATGATTAAAGATTAAACTGGAATCGATTGCGCTCACAATCCCCCATAAGAAGTAATTTGCACCCCTCATCGGAGGGGTTTAGGCGTGATGCCCGGCAGGCAGCCGTCACCTGCGGCAGCGGGGCAAAAGAACTTGCTGGGAATGTTTTCTAATAGAGGCGCTGGAGTGCTAACTTTTTTGTCAACTTGTCTTGACAAATTGGCCGGGTTCGGGTATTAGCCCAACCATGATGAGCAGCGTTAAAGATCATGAAGGTATGGATTGTATGGAGGGTCGTTGCTGGTGGTGGTGGGCCTGACGCTTCTTGCCGCCTGGCACGACAGACAACCAAGTGTTTGCCGTGAGAGGCTTTTGGCAGATTCCCCAGCGGCTCACGGCCATTGACAATCGAAAGCCGGCCTCTGCGGGAGGCCGGCTTTTTTTGGCAACCGCTCGATCATGGAGGACCAGATAAGATGGCTTCGGCCAAACGCGAACTGATGATGGGTAACGAGGCCATGGCCAGGGGCCTGGTGGAAAACGGATGCAGCCTGGCCACCGCCTACCCGGGGACCCCGTCCTCGGAGATTCTGGCGGCCGTGGCCCGTTGGCGGACCTTGCGCACCGATTCGATGCACGTCCAGTGGGCCGTGAACGAGAAGGTGGCCTTCGAGATCGCCTATGCCGGCTCCCAGGCGGGCCTGCGCACCGCGGTGAGCATGAAGCAGGTGGGGCTCAACGTGGCCGCCGATCCGCTGATGAGCGCGGCCTACATGGGAACCGCGGGCGGTTTCGTGGTGATCAGCGCCGACGATCCGGGGCCCCATTCGTCCCAGACCGAGCAGGACAGCCGCATGATGGCCATGATGGCCAAGATCCCGGTCCTCGACCCCGACTGCCCGCGCCAGGCCCACCAAATGGTGGGGCTGGCCTTTGCCCTGTCTGAAAACTACCGTATCCCGGTGATGCTGCGTCCCACCACCCGGGTCTGCCACAGCCGCCAGGACGTGGCGCCCGGTGAGGTCATGGCGGCCCCGAGACCTGCCTCATTCCGGAAGGATCCGATGCGCTGGGCCGCCACGCCCAAATTCCGCTTTACCCTTCACGGTGAGCTGGAAGCCAAGCTGGCAAAGATCGCCGCCGATCCGAGCACGGCCCCGCTGCACCTGAACCCGTCCGCGGGCGGCCGGCGGGCCCTGGTGGCCTCGGGGGTGGCCGCAGCCCATGCGCGCGAGGCCCTGGCCTTTCTCGGGCTGGAAGAACGCCTTCCTTTTTACCAGGT
The DNA here is from genome assembly GCA_963668645.2 of Desulfobacterales bacterium. Lineage (GTDB taxonomy): Bacteria > Desulfobacterota > Desulfobacteria > Desulfobacterales > UBA2174 > UBA2174. Next base: position 130,906 of record CAXXWC010000001.1, on the reverse strand, counting down.
GCGCCAGCCCTTCCCGTTGCACACCGATTTCATCGCCCATCTGCTGGCCGCCTACGACGAGATCCTGGTCCTGGAAGAAACCACCGGGATCATCGAGATCCAGCTTGCCGACCGCAACCGTGTGCGCGGCAAACAATCGGGCCATGTGCCGCGGGTCGGCGAGCTGCTGCCCGAGACCGTGGCCGGGCTGGTGGCCGATTTTGGCGGGCGGGCCGTCGAGGTGCCGCGCCTGCCCGCCGCTGCCGGACGCCGGCCGACCCTGTGTGCCGGATGCCCCCACCGGGCGAGCTTTTTCGCCGTCAAGAAGGCCGCCCCAAAAGGGATCTATACCAGCGACATCGGTTGCTACACCCTCGGGATGAACCTCGGCGCGGTGGACACCGTCCTTTGCATGGGCGCGGCGGTCAGCCAGGCCGCCGGGTTTTACCATGCCTTCAAAGACACGCCCAAGCCGCCGCCCGTGGTGGCCACCATCGGTGATTCGACCTTCTTTCACGCCGGGGTCCCGGCCCTGATCGATGCGGTGGTCCAGCAGGTGCGTTTCGTGCTGGTGATCCTGGACAACCGCACCACCGCCATGACGGGCAACCAGCCGACCCCGGCTTCCGGGATCGGGGCCGGCGGCGAAATGGTTCAGGCGGTGGAGATCGAATCGGTGGTGGCCGGCTGCGGTGTCCGGTTTTGCCGCACCACCGATCCCTACGATCTCAAGGGGACCATCGCCCTGCTCAAGGAGGCCCTGGCCTTTGCCCGCGAGAACGGTCCGGCGGTGGTCATCTCCCGGCGGCCCTGCCTGCTGGATCGCTCCGGCAATGGGGGCGGGCCGGCCGGTCTTGCGCCGCAGGTGACGGACACCTGTGACGGATGCGGCTATTGTGTGACCCAGTTCGAGTGCCCGGCCCTGGTGCCCGGCGGGGAAAAAGAACCGGTGACCATCGATTCGGCCCTGTGCAGCGGATGCGGGGTCTGCATCCAGGTTTGTCCCAAAGGATCCATCGTGCCGGCCGAGGCCTGAGCCGGTGCGCCGATGCGGAGAGATTTTATGAAGCGCGAAACATCCCAGCAGATAGTCGTCAGCGGTGTCGGCGGGCAGGGGGTCTTGCTGGTGACCCGGGTTCTGGCCGAAACGGCCATGAGCCTCGACCTGCCGGTATTTACCAGTGAAACCCATGGCATGGCCCAGCGGGGCGGAACGGTGCTGAGCCATTTGAAGGTCGGTGATTTTCACAGCCCCTTGATCCGGCCGGGCCAGGCCGACGGCCTGCTGGCGCTCAAGGCCGAGAATCTGGCGGCCCACGGTGCCTTTCTCAACCCGGATGGATGGACGGTGGTCAATGGCACCGGAGATCTTCCCGGAGCTCTGGATGCCGAGGCCATCGCCCGGGATCTGGGCAACCCCAGGGCGGTGAATCTGATTCTGCTCGGCTTTGCCCTGGCCAGCAAGGGCGCAACGGGGCGGCCCCTGCTTTTTTGCAGCACCGAAGATGTATCCCGGGCCGTTCGACAGACCCTCGGTGCGCGGCCCAAGCTGATGGACGGCGCCCTGGCGGCCCTGGCGGCCGGTGCGGCAGCCGCACTCGATATTTGAGATTTGAGATTCGAGATTCCGAATAGAGGAGTGGTTTCATGACCTTTATCGACCATGACCTGACCCCCGAAGGGTTGGCGCGCATCCAGCTCGAAGGGCTGCGCTGGACCGTGCGCCATGCCTGGGACAACTCGCCATTTTACCGCCAGCACCTGGCGGACGCCGGGCTGGGCGGCCCGGATGAAATCCGCAGCCTGGACGACCTTCGGCAACTGCCCTTTGTCGGCAAGGCACAGCTCCAGGCCGGCTATCCCTTTCCCCTGCGCGCGGCTCCCTTCGAGGACCTGGTGCGCATCCACGCCTCGTCCGGGACCACGGGCAAGCGCAAGGTTCTGTGCTACACCCAGAAGGATCTGGATGTCTGGCGCGACATGTTCGCCCGCTGCTACGAACTGGCCGGGCTGACCCGCCACGACCGGGTTCAGATCGCCGTGGGCTACGGCCTCTGGACGGCGGGGGTCGGATTCCAGGCCGGCTGCGAGCGCTTCGGCGCCATGGCCGTGCCGGTGGGCCCGGCCAATGCCGAGATGCACTGCGAGATGCTGGTGGACCTGCAAACCACCGTCTTTTGCGCCACGGCCTCCATGGCCCTGTTGATGGCCGAGGAGGTCGAGCGGCGCGGCCTGCGCGACAAGATCCGGCTGCAAAAGGTGATCCTGGGCGCCGAGCGGTGCAGCGAGACGATGCGCCAGCGGATCCGCGATCTGCTGGGGGTGGAACATATTTTTGACATCTACGGTTTGACCGAGGTCTACGGGCCCGGGACCGGCCTGGACTGCCTGCGGCACGAGGGGATCCATTACTGGGCGGATCTGTTCATCTTCGAGGTGGTGGATCCCGAGACCCTCCAGGTCCTGGCGCCCGGCCAGACCGGGGAGCTGGTGGTGACCACCCTGTGCAAGCAAGGCAGCCCCCTGATCCGCTATCGGACCCATGACATCACCCGCCTGATTCCCGGGTCCTGCGCCTGCGGGGTGCCGTTTCCGCGGCACGGAAAGATCGTGGGGCGCACCGACGATATGTTCATCTACCGCGCGGTGAACATCTATCCGAGCCAGATCGACCATCTGCTGGGCCAGATCCCGGGCACGGGCAGCGAGTTCCAGATCCACCTGCGCCAGCGGGAAAACGGCCGCGACCTGATGTTGATCCGGGTGGAGCGGGACCCCGCCGGATCGGCGGACGACGATGCGGCCCTGGCCGAGCAGATCGTTACCGCCGTGCGGCGCAAGATCCTGGTGCGCAGCGCGGTGGAGATCCTCGATCCGGGCACCCTGCCGCGCACCCAGCGCAAGAGTCAACGCGTCTTTGATCATCGCAACGGCGACCCGGGCAAGGTCTGATGGGGACCCACGCTCCGGCAAGCCCCGCTTGCGGCCCGGCGAGGGCCGAGAGGAGGTCGACCATGAAGCGCATTCGTTTTAGCCTGTTGTTGCTGGTCCTGCCCGTTCTGGCGGCGGTCCCGATCGCCGGTCCGACGGCGGTTTGGGGCGAGACCATCACCCTGAGCTACGCCAATTTTCCGCCGGCGCCGACCTTTCCCTGCGTTCAGATGGAGCGCTGGAAGACCGAGGTGGAAAAACGCACCGCAGGCCGGGTGGCGGTCAACACCTTTCCCGGAGGAACGCTGCTGGGGGCCAAGGAGATGTTCGACGGGGTAGTGGCAGGGCAGGCGGATATCGGCTGCCTGTGCATGGCCTATCAACCCGGGCGCTTCGTGGTGACCAACGCCACCGGCCTGCCGGTGGGCATCCCCGATGCCCGCACCGGCAGCCTGGCGCTGCTGGATCTGTACAACAAGTACAAGCCCGAGGAGTTCGCCAAGGTAAAGGTCCTGGCCATGTTCACCACGGCCCAGTCCAACATCATGTCCAAGGTGCCGGTGCGGCGCCTGGAAGAGATCCAGGGGCTGAGCCTGCGCGGCAGCGGCCCGGCGGCGGCGGTGCTCGGGGCCCTGGGAGCCAACCCGGTGGGGATGCCCATGTCCGACACGCCCGAGGCCCTGCAAAAAGGGGTCGTCAAGGGGCTGCTCTCCTCGTTGGAAGTGCTCAAGGATTTCAAATTCGCCGAGACCTGCCGCTACGTCACCCTGGTGGACACGGTAATCTATCCCTTTGCCGTGGTGATGAACCTCGATCGCTGGAACAGCCTGCCCCCGGAGATCCAAAAGGTCATGGAAGGCATGATCGTGGAGCAAAGCGAGTGGACGGGAAATTATATGGACGATCATGTCAAAGAGTCGGTGCAATGGTCCAAGGCGACCTACCAGGTCGAGGTGATCGAACTGCCGGCAGGGGAAAAGGCCCGCTGGGAGGCCCGGCTTCAGCCGATGACGGACAAATGGGTGGCCGATGCCGGTAAGAAGGGGGTTCCGGCCGAGGCGATCCTGGCCGATTTGAAGAGCCTGATCGCCAAGCACCGCAAGCAGTAAGCTGGACCCCGTCGCCCCAATGGGTGGTCCGCTTCAAAACGATATCAGACCAATAAGATGAGATTCGATTCGATACGCCTTAGGAAGTTGGTTTCATGAACTTTTTTGACCGTTTCAACCGCTGGATCAACCGGGGCGCGGTCGCTGTGGGCGGGGTCTGCCTGGCGGGCATGGCCCTGCTGACCTGCGCCAACATCCTGCTGCGCATCGTTTGGGTGCCGATCCAGGGCACCTATGAGTTGATGGGCTATTTCGGTGCCATGGTGGCGGCCCTGGCCTTGGCCCACACCCAGCTGCGGCGGGGGCACATCGCCGTGGATGTCCTCGTGGCCCGCATGCCGCGGCGCGTGCAGCGGGTGCTGAACGGGCTCAACGGGCTGATCTGCCTGGTTCTCTTCGGCCTGGCGGCGCGCCAGTTGATCGTCAAGGCCCTGGTGCTGCGCGCCAGCGGGGAGGTGACCGAGACGCTGCGCATCGTCTATTATCCCTTTGCCCTGGTCGTGGCCCTGGGCTGTTTGCTGCTGGCCCTGGTGCTGCTGGGCGAATTTTTTCAGACCCTCAAACCGGGGGCCGGAAAGGTCGAGCCATGAGTCTGGCCGCGATCGGAATGGTGGGGATCGCGGTGCTGCTGGGGATGCTCTTTTTTCTCGGCACCCCGGTGGGCTTTGCCATGGCGCTGGTGGGGGTGGTGGGCTTCGGCTACATCGTGTCGCTGCCGGCCGCCTTGAACATGTTCGGCTCGGCCCTCTGGGACACCTTCTCCAGCTACGGGCTGACGGTGATTCCCCTTTTCATCTTCATGGGGCAGATCGCTTTTCACTCCGGGGTCAACCAGAAACTATACCGGGCCGCCTACTACTGGGTGGGGCATATCCGCGGCGGCCTGGCCATGGCAACCGTGATGGCCTGCAGTGCTTTTTCCGCCATCTGCGGCTCCAACGCCGCCACGGCCGCCACCATGACCACCGTGGCCCTGCCGGAGATGAAAAAGTACGGCTACCACCCCAAGCTGAGCACCGGTGCGGTGGCCTGCGGGTCCACCCTGGGGGTGGTGATTCCCCCCAGTGTGGTGCTCATCGTCATCGGGCTTTCCACCGAGCAGTCCATCGCCCGGCTGTTTTACGGCGGGGTGGGCGCCGGACTCGTCCTGGCCGTGCTGATGATCCTTTCGGTGGCCGTGATCTGCCGGTTGCACCCGGACTGGGGACCGGCCGGTCCGCGGTTTTTGATCTCCGAGCGGCTCCGTTCCCTGACCGGTGCCCTGGAGATGCTGCTCCTGTTCGCCCTGGTGATGCTGGGACTCTACTTCGGCGTTTTTACACCCACCGAGGCCGGTGCCGCGGGCAGCTTTTTGGCCGTTGTGATCGGGACGGTCCAGGGCCGGCTCGACTGGCGTGGATTCCTGGCCGCGGTGGAGGAAACCCTGCGCATCTCGTGCATGGTGATCATGATCGTGGCCGGTGCCACCATCTTCGGCCGCTTTCTGGCCGTCACGCGCATCCCCTTCGACATCGCCCATTGGGTGGTGGGGCTGCCGGTGCCCCCGGTTTTTATCATGGCCCTGATCTTCGGCATTTTCGTGATCGGCGGCGCGGTCATGGACGCCCTGGCCCTGTTGCTGATCACCATACCGGTCTTTTTTCCGGTGGCCCTCGAACTGGGTTACGATCCGCTCTGGTTCGCCGTGACCATCACCGTGATCACCACCATGGGGGCTGTCACCCCGCCGGTGGGCGCCACCACTTACGTCGTGGGCGGCATGGCCCAGGATGTGCCCCTGGAGGACGTGTTCCGGGGAGTGGCCTACTTTCTGCCGGCCTATCTGATCTGTACCCTGATCCTGATGCTCTGCCCCTGGGTGGTCACCGGTCTGCCGGGTTTGATCCGTTGAGCCACAGGCACGAATCGCTTGACCGCGTGCGGTGAATCTGCTACGCAAGCCTGCCATGTTTTTCGGCCCGCCGAAGCCTTTCCCCAGGCCACGAACCGCCACGGAAAGGCAGCACCGGCTGCCGGACCGGATCCCCGGCCGCATTTCGATCCTGTCAGAGTGGATGTAGCCTCTTGCAGGGGCGGCCCGGGTGGGAATTTAAAACGGCCCCCAGAACCTGGGGGCCGTTTTCTGTTCGATGGCGTCTTGCGGAGCGCAAAAGATGCTACTCCGCTCCTGCCCGCACGCGCGAAATCGGTTTAACCTTCGAGAAGCCGGGAATCAGGGTCTTGGTGGTGTTGACCCCTTGAATCAGGCGGACCCGCTCGGTGACGAAATGGCTGATGACCTCGGCGTCGGAGGCCAGCAGGTCACGGTGCAGCACCACCTTGATCAGCAGGTCCACATCTCCGTGCACCGAGTGAATTTCCTCCACCTCGGGCAAATCGAAGAGTTTTTGCGTGATCTTGGCTTCATGCTTTCCCTGGACGGTCATCAGTATGAAGGCGGTGATGGTGCGCTGCATTTCCGGATAGTCGTTGGATTCCTTGCATTCGGCCATCATGGTGCGAAAAGCCTCCATGTCCTTGGGAATCAGGCGGTCGATGTCCAGCCCGTAGTGACGCGGGCGGCCCTCCTGCCACTGGTGACGGCTGATATAGACGTACAGATCCGATACGCTACGGCCGGGAAAGTGGCTCATCAATCCGGCCTGCTCGATGATGCGGCAAAGGGGCCGGTAGATGGTGCGGTACCAGTCCTGGGCCGCTGCCTTGGTGTCCGCATCGCCGGAGCGGCTCTCGGCCAGATGGCGGCGGTGCTGTTCGATCTGTTCCAGCAGATGGTCGTACTGGCCTACTTCCGTCATCCGGATATCGACCGTCAAACCGGTCCGGTCGGCAAAGTCGGCCCGCTGGCGGAAGATGAGATTTTCCAGGGTATCCTTGGAGGGGACCAGCTCGACGATGTGGGCCAGGATGTCGTCGTGGCCCAGCTGCTTGGCGGCGGCGATGCGGTGATTGCCGTCCAAGACGTAGTATTCGTCCTTGATCTGGTAGAGGCGCACCGGCGGCAGGGCCTTGCCCTGGGTCATGGCCTGCTGGATGCCCTGAAGCCGCTCGGAAGGCGAGGTGCCCTTGAAGCGAAACCGCGCGTCAAAGTCCTGATAGCGGCCCACACTGCCCACGATGCGGTCCAGGGGCACGGCCCGCAAGCCGCGTTCACGGGCGTCGAAGGCCCCTTCGCGCTGCTGATCGACGTGGAAGTCTTTCATCGGCGATCGATCTGCGGCGATCTTCGCTCTGGCGGCCCAGCGGGCCCGCAGCCTAGTAATCAAAGACGAAATAGCCATAGCAGTTGACCACCCGGGTTTGATGGAGGCGCGTGATCCGATCTTGCGGTTTTTCAAAAAAACGATGGATATGCCCATGGAGCAGGTAGCGCGGGGCGTAGCGCTTGATCAGACCGTGGAAACTTTCAAACCCCCGGTGGCAGCGGTCTTCGGCATCGCCCACGTTCAGCGGCGGGGCATGGGTTACGACGATATGCGGCGCCCCGCGCAGCCAGATGCGCAAGCGCAGGCGGCGGATCAAGGCCTGCATCTCCCGCTCACGGTACTGGAACGGGCCGCCGTTGTACCAGCGCGATCCTTCGAGCCCCAATACCCGCAGTCCGCTGACGTCCACCAGACGCCCGTGGATGTTTATCGCCCCGGTGGGCGGATTGCGCTCATGGCGGATGTCGTGGTTTCCGTGCACATAGTAGATCGGTGCATTGAAGGCGTTGGCCAGAAAGCGCAGGTACTCGGGGGGCAGATCGCCGCAGGCCAATACCAGGTCGATCCCGGGAAACCGGCCGGGATCAAAGTCTTTGTAGAGCGAAGGTTCAACCACATCGCTGACGGCAAGGATCTTCATCGCCGGGCTATCCGTTTTTCCTGTCAGCCGCCGATGGCCGACATCTGCCCGCAGACCGCCTCCGGGATCTTTTGGCCGATGTGATGGCCGTCGGGTTTGTGGCGCACGGCGCTCAAAAAGACGGCGGCCAGGACTTCATCGGAGGCCCCGGCGCGCAGCGGGGTACGCAGATCCTCCTGGCGGTCCGAGAGCAGGCAGGGGCGCAGCTGGCCGCTGGCCGTGAGCCGCAGCCGATTGCAGCGGCTGCAAAAGTGGTGGCTCAAGGCGCTGATAAAGCCGATTTCGCCTAAAGCCCCGGGCAGGCGGAAACGCTGGGCCGGACCGTCGTCCCTGGACCTCGGAACCGGTTCCAGGGGCCCGAGCACCGCCAGCTTGGACTGGATCTCGGGGGTCAGCAGGGCTGCCGAAGGCTTGAAGTCGCTCTGGCCGATGGGCATGTGCTCGATAAAGCGCACGTGGAACGGGTAGCTGAGGGTCAGGCGGGCGAAATCGGCCAGCTCGTCTTCGTTCACTCCGCGCAGGGCCACCACGTTGATTTTCACCGGGTGCATCCCGCTGGCCGCGGCGGCCTGCAGCCCGTCCCAGACACGCTGAAAATGGTCGGCGCCGGTGATGGCGGCGAAGCGCCGGGGGTCGAGGCTGTCGAGGCTGACGTTGATGCGCCGCACCCCGGCGGCCCGGATGGCCTCGATCCGTTCGGCGAGCAGAACCCCGTTGGTGGTCAGCGAGACTTCCCGGATTCCGGGCAGGGCGGTGAGCCGGGCCAAAAGATCGCAGGCGTCCCGGCGCACCAGCGGCTCGCCGCCGGTGATGCGCAGCTTGGTGATGCCCAGCCGGGCGGCTACGGCCGCGGCCCGGATAATCTCCTCGTAGCGCAGCACATCGGCATGCTGCAGCCTGGGAATCAATTCGCGCGGCATGCAGTAGATGCAACGCAGGTTGCAGCGGTCGGTAATCGAGATGCGCAGATAGTTCAGATGCCGCTGGAAGCGGTCGATAAGGGCTTCGGTGGTCACTCTATGCTCCTGGAACACGTCCTTGATGATTACCCCAGATGGCAGAATAACAGGTCAACGGTCAAGGGGAATCCTTCCGGGGCGGCTCGTTTGGCTCGTCGCGCTGAAATTTTTGGCGGTAGGCCGGGATCTGGATCATCGGGGGACGCTCGTGGCCGCCATAGGTGAAAAGATCCGATTCGTACTCTTCTCCTGCCAGCCGGTACTGGATCATCTGGTTGAACATCTCGCGTTTGAGGGTCAGCCGGTCCAGGCGGCCGAGGCGCCGGAAGAAGGTCTGCATGACCACGAATGCCATTTTCCCAAGGGCTTTGGTGTCCTGGTTGCGGTGGACCCGTTTTTCCAGGTCCACCTGGCACATCACATCCAGCCCCCAGTGCTGCCAGATATCGAGGATCATGCTGGTTTCGATCCCATAGCCGATGGGAAAGGAGATCTGCTCCAGCAGTTCGCGGCAGGCGGCGTATTCACCGGAAAGGGGCTGGAGGATCTGGGTCAACTCGGGAAAAAAGAGGGAAAAGAGGGGCCGGATGACCAGTTCGGTGACCCGGCCCCCGCCGGTGGGCCGCACCACGTTGCGGCCCACGGCCAGGGGCCGGTCATAGAAGGCCTTGGCGTACTTGATCCCGTCGTAGAGGATCAGCGGCCCGATCAGGCCGTAGGCGAAACGGTGATGGATGTTCTTGATGTCCGCATCCAAGTAGCAGATGATGTCGCCCCGGGTGATGTAGAGGGCCTTCCAGAGGTTTTCGCCTTTGCCGCGGCGCTGTTCCAGGTCGGGCAGGATCTCGTCAGCCCGGTAAAAGGCCGCGCCGTAGGCCCGGGCCACCTCGCCGGTGCGGTCGGTGGAGCCTGAATCGACCACCACGATCTCGTCCACCAGCGGGAAGCGGGTCATCAATTCCGAGCGCAGGATGATGATCTCCTTGGCGATGGTCTTTTCCTCGTTGAGGGTCGGCAGGCAGATGGAAACGGTCAGCCCCTTTTGGACCTTGACTTCCACCAGATGCTCCAGGTCCTTGAACTGGGCGTAATGGAACGTGTTGCGCCGCAGCCAGGTGTCAGCCATCGCACACCCCGCTATCCATGGCCAGCAGCACCCCGATCACCTGGGCGATACCCCGCGAGAGGGGGGCGATCTCCATGCGGGCATCGATCTGGTTGTGATTGACGCCGTGGGTCAGTCCCAGCGTGACGGCCGGGATCTGGCGCGACAGGAAGATGCTCAACTCGGATTCGCTGTGGGCCAGGGTGGGCTTGATGCCCAGGGCGGAGATGATGCGCCCGGCGCTCTTGACCAGAGGATGATTGTACGGGAGCCGGGCCGCCTTGGTGTTGCTGATGGTCTTGATCTCCATATCGACTTCGTTCTCGTAGCCGATGCCGGTGACGATGTCGTGGATGTCGTCGTAGATCGATTTGACCATCTCGTAGGCCGTGCTTTGAATCTCAAGGCCCAGGGTGGCCCGCGAGGGGAGGGTGCCGTGCTTGACCCCGCCTTCTATGCGGCCCACGATCACCCGGGAACGGGGCCGTTGGGGGAGGCGGATTTCCTGGATATGGTTGAGAACTTCATTGAGCACTAAGATGGCACTGGCACGGAACCTGGGCTCGTGACCGTGGTTGCTGCGGGTGCGGCAATCGATCTCGGCGCGGATCATGCCGTCGGCATAGTAGTCGAGCCGGCCCAGCTCGATCCCTTCGAGCACCACGGCGCCGCGGATCGGGGTGGGCCAGGTTTTGAGCAGGTGGCGGATCCCGCGCAGGTTTCCCTTGCCGATGGATTGGATCACCCCGGCCAGAACGATGTCCGAGGCGAAGCTCAGGTTCAAGTGGCGAAAGATTTCCGGCAGGGAGGCCAGCACCGCCACACTCACCGAATTGTCCGTCACGCCCGGACCGACGATTTCGGCGGTGTTCACGGAATAATCGTGGTCGATCTCCCGGCCGAAAAGGGTGTCCAGATGGGCCACGACGAAAATGGGGGCCAGGGCCGGGGACGTGCCCCGGATGATGGCGATGGGGTTGCGGTACCCGTCGGTGGCGCATTCGTCCACCTGGGCCTGGCTCAACCGTTCGAGAAAGGCCGTGGTGCGGGCCTGCTCCTGGAAGGTGGGCGCCGGGATCTGTCCCAAAAGGAGCAGGTTGGCCAGGACCAGTTCGCGAATCGCTTCGATGGCCTGCACAAATCCAGGCATTTGGGAGATGATCGGATCCATCAAAATTCGGTCCGCCTCGGTTTCAAAAGATCCGCCGGGGCCGCGCCGTTTGCCGCCCCGGATGTCTGAAAATACGCCATGATAAAATGGCGGGCCAACCGACCCGGCCCGCGCTTCGGCTTAAAATCCGACTTCAACTTCCGGGGCCATGGCGCCCCGTTCCAGGACCAAAGCCGGCAGGGCGGCCTAGCCCTTGTCCTGCGGTATCCTGAAATGGTCCAGGATGGCCGCCACCAGGCCTTCGATGGTGTAAGTGGCGGCGGTCAGATCCACCTGCAGGCCGAGTTCACCGGCGGTTTGGGAGGTGATGGGGCCGATGCTGGCCACCGTGACCCCGTGCATCAGGTCTGCGGCCTGGGCTGCGGGCAGCAACGCCTTGAAGTTGCGCACGGTGGAGCTGCTGGTGAAGGTCACCATGTCGACCTGCCCGTTTTCCAGGGCCGCCAGCAGGGACTCGCGCCCCGATTCATCCGGCACGGTGCGATAGGCCACCACCTCGTCCACCGCAGCGCCCATGCGGGCCAACGCCTCGGGCAGCACCGGCCGGGCTTCGGCGGCCCGGGGCAGCAGGACCCGCACGCCGTGCAGATCGAGCCCCTCAAAGGCTTCTGCCACCGACTCGGCGTGGTAGCTTTGCGGTACGATGTCGCTCGAAAGCCCGAAATCGGCCAGGCGCTGGGCCGTGGCCGGCCCGATCACGGCGGTCTTGATCCGGCCCAGGGCGCGTACGTCCCGGCCCCTGGCAAAGAGCCTTTCGAAAAAGCGGCTGACACCGTTGACGCTGGTAAAAACGATCCACTGGTAGGTGCCGATACGCTCGATGGCCCCGTCCAGGGCCGCGCCGGCGTCGGCCGGGGCAGTGACCCGGATGGTGGGGCATTCGAGGCATTCGGCCCCCAGGGCCTCCAGGTGGGCCAGCAGGTCCGAGGCTTGTTCCCGGGCCCGGGTGACCACGATGCGCCGGCCGAAAAGCGGGCGCTGCTCGAACCATTGCAAGGTGTCGCGCAGGCGCACGACCTCGCCGATGACGATGATGCACGGCGCCTTGAGCCCGGCGGCGGCCACCCGCTGGACGATGTCGGCCAGGGTCCCGGTCACGGTGCGCTGGCGGGCCGTTGTGCCCCAGCGCACCAGGGCCGCCGGGGTCTGCGGCGCCCGGCCGTTGGCCACGAGCCTTTCAACGATATGCGGCAGGTTCTTGACACCCATGTAAAAAACCAGGGTGCCGACCCCCCGGGCCAAGGCGGCCCAGTCGATGCTGGTGTCGGCCTTGGTCGGGTCCTCGTGGCCGGTGACAAAGGCCAGGGTGGAGGTGAACTGGCGGTGGGTGAGGGGAATCCCGGCATAGGCGGTGGCCGCCACCGCGCTGGTGACCCCGGGCACCACCTCGAAGTCGATGCCGGCGGCCACCAGGGCTTCGGCTTCCTCCCCGCCGCGGCCGAAGATGAACGGATCGCCCCCCTTGAGGCGCACCACCACGCGGCCCGCACCGGCTTTTTGCACCAGCAGATCGTTGATCCCCTCCTGGCCCAGGGTATGGTCGCCGCCCTTCTTGCCCACGTAAATCATTTCGGCGCCGGCCGGGGCATGGTGGAGCAGGGCCGGGGCCGCCAGGTAATCGTAGACCAGGGTTTGGGCCTGGCGGATGCACTCCACGGCGCGCAGGGTGATCAGACCCGGATCGCCCGGGCCGGCGCCGACCAGGTAGACCTTTCCCTTTTGGACTTCAGCATGTTTGGGCATTGAGGGTTTCCAGTATTTCTCGGGCGCCGGCCGCCAGCAGGGCTTCGGCCAGGGCGATGCCGATGACCGGTGCCTGGGCCGCCGGCCCGGAAAGGGTTTGCCGGATCACGGTGGCACCGTCCAGATCGGATACCAGGCCGTTGAGATGGACCGTATCGTCCGCCACCGTGGCGTGCCCGGCGATGGGCACTTGGCAGCCGCCTTCCAGGCGGCGCAAAAAGGCGCGTTCGGCGCGCACCGCGATGCGCGTCGGGCCATGATCCAGAGGCGCGAGCAAGGCGGCGGTAAACGGATCGTTGCGGCGCATTTCAAGGCACAGGACTCCCTGGGCCACCGCCGGCAGAACAACCTGCGGTTCGAGCCGCTGGGTGATGCGCGCCGCCAGACCGAGGCGGCGCATCCCGGCCGCGGCCAGGATAATGGCGTCCAGGGCCTGGTCCGGGTCTTCGAGTTTGCGCAGACGGGTATCCAGATTTCCTCTCAGGGGCACGATGGCCAGGTCCGGCCGCCGGTGTTTGAGCTGGGCCGCCCGGCGCAGGCTGCTGGTGCCCACCCGAGCCCCGGAAGGCAGCGCATCCAGTTTCCGGTCCTGGCGCGAGACGAGAATGTCGGCCGGGTCCTCCCGCTCGGGAACCGGGCCGATGCACAGCCCGTCGGGAAGTTCGGCCGGCATGTCCTTCATGCTGTGCACGGCCAGATCGACCCGCCCGTCCAGAAGGGCATCTTCGATCTCCTTGACGAAAAGGCCTTTGCCGCCCACCCGGGACAGGGGGACATCCAGAATCTTGTCTCCCCGGGTCTTGATGATCTGCAAGGTTACCCGGCAGGAGGGGTGCAATTGAACGATCCGGTCGCGCACCCATTCGGCCTGCCAGAGGGCCAGCTTGCTGCCGCGGGTGCCGATGGTCAGGGTCGGTCCCATCAGTGGCCGCAGCTGCTGCAACTGGTGGCGCTGCAACCGCTGCAGGACGAGGCGCCGGCCGAACGGCTCACCGTCTGGCCCCCGGTCGATTTGCTCACGAAACCGCAGGCCGACATCAGGCGCTGGACGTTGGCGCCCTGGCAATGGGGGCAGCTGGTGGGCGTTTCGCTGCCGAAGACCAGGCATTCGAAGTTTTTGCCGCACTGATCACAGTGATATTCATAGATGGGCATTGGAATGGCTCCGGGTTCGAGGTTGGTCTTTAAGGTTGTGTTCCGGGCCTGGGTTTGGGCAGGCACCGAAAAAAAATAAGGATCTTTGGCCGAAAATCAACTTTGCCCAGCACCGGCGAGGGCTTCGACGATGCCCGCGGCCAGCAAAGGCAGCATGATCTCATGGTGGCCCACCAGGTTGATGCCCTGCCCGCCCCGGGCCGTGGGCCGGTTGACCACGTTGGTCAACGGCCGGTAGTGGCGCACGAAATCCATGTTGATGGTGGTGATGCGGTCGATGCGGTGGCCCAGGTTGCGCGCCAGGCTGGTGGCCTTGAGAAAGACCTCGGGCAGAATGACGGCCGAACCGAGGTTGAGGTAAACCCCGTCTTCGAGCCGGGTGACCGCGGCGGCAAAACGCCGGAAATCCAGGTGGCTGGCAGCCCCGGCGGCGGCCGGATCGAAGTCCGGGTGCATGTGGATGATGTCCGTGCCCATGGCCACGTGGACCGTCACCGGGATCCGCAGCCGGGCCCCGGCCGCCAGCAGGCTCGCATCGGCATGGGCCAGGCCGGCCTCGATGATTTCGCGGCCCACGGCCGCACCCAGCCCGATTTTGTCCCGGCCGGCGCGGGCGATGGCGGTCGAGAGGAAAAGGCCTGTTTCCCGGGCCATGCCGAAACGCCCGTCGTCCAGGGCTGCGGCCACATCCTCGCTGGTCTTGCCGGCCAAGGCCAGTTCCAGGTCGTGGATGATCCCGGCTCCGTTGAGGGCCAGCAGGCCGATGACGCCGCGCTCCATCAGATCGATGATCAGGGGGCTGAGCCCCACCTTGATCACATGTGCCCCCATGCCGAAGATCACCATCTTCCCGCTTCCTGCGGCCCGGGCCAGGGCCTGGATGGCAGCCTTGAGATCCCCGGCCGCCAGGACGGCGGGCAGCCGCTGCAGGAAGTCCGCCAGCGAGCCGCCCGGACTCCAGGGCCGGCCCAGGTGCTCGAGGGAGACCTTGCTGGGCCGCTCCGAGATGGAATAGGTCTTTAAGGGGCCAAGATCGATGGGTTCGATGGGATCGTTCATGGGGCGGTTCCATCCGCGATCGGCGGTGCGGCGAAAAGGATGCGGTCCACCAGCTCGCAGAGCACATGCATCAGGGTGATGTGGGTCTCCTGGATCCGGGCCGTGCTTTCGGATGTCACAGCGAAGATCCGATCGGCGGCAGTGCTGATCCGTCCCCCGGGGCCGCCGATGCCGATGGTATGCAGCCCCAGGTCCCGGGCCGCTTCCAGGGCCGCCAGCACGTTGGGTGAATTGCCGCTGGTGCTGATGCCGACGGCCACGTCACCGCTGCGGCCGATGGCGCGCACCTGCTTGGCGAAGATCTGCTCAAAGTCGTAGTCGTTGGCGATGCTGGTCAGAATCGAGGTGTCGGTGGTCAGGGCGATGGCGGCCAGGGGGCGGCGCTCGATGCGAAAGCGGTTGACGAATTCGGCGGCAATGTGCTGGGCGTCGGCCGCGCTGCCGCCGTTGCCGAAAAGCAGGATCTTGCCTCCGGCGGTAAGGCATGCGGCCAGAAGTTCGGCGGCCTCCACGATTTTCCGGGCATGGGTTTCGAAAAAGCGGCGTTTGACGGTGGCGCTTTGCTCCGCCTCGGCCAGGACCAGATCGCAAAGGTCGCTCATTTCAGTTTTTGACCTCATCATCATCTAAAGGCGTGATGCCCAGGTTAGTGATCGCTTCGATTTCGGCCGCGGCCGGGGAGCCGAGTTCGGCGGCCCGCCTGAAGGCGCGCAGGGCCTCGTCGTAGCGCTCCTGCTTGAAGTAGAGGGCCCCGAGCCGGTGGTGGAACAGGCCGTTTTCCGGGGCGATGTCCACCGCCTGCTCGCAGAAGATGGTGGTGATTTCCGGATTCTCGCCCTGGCGGTCGAAAAGACAGCCCAGGGCGCTGAGCGATTCGGCGTCGCCCGGGTTGAGCTTGACGGCCCGCTTGTAGGCGCTGACAGACTCGCTGACAGCGTCCAGATTCAGCAGGCATTCACCCAGCAGGCGCCAGGCCGATCCGGACTGGGGGCAAAGCCGGGTGGCGGACTCGAGAAAGGGCCGGGCCTCTGCGGCCCCCTTGTTTTCCATGTAGAGGCGGCCGGTGTGGAATGCCACCTCGAAGACCGGTTCGCCGATGCGGCCGGCCGCAAGAAGGAAGGTCAAAGCCCGTTGGCCATCGCCGAGGATCCGGTGCACCAGCCCGGCGTTGTACAAGGCCATGAGGTCCTGGGGGGCCTTTTCCAGGGCCGTTTCAAAGCAGTGCAGGGCCGAATCGTAGGCCCCCAGGACCCCGTAGCAGACCCCCAGGCTGTTGTGCACGTTGACGTTGTCCGGGTTGAGGGCCAGGGCCTTTTTGAACTCGGCCATGGCCCCGTTGATGTCGCCATGCTGGTAGCGCTGATCGCCGCTGATATTCAGGGTCACATCGTCGAAAAGGGCGCTTTGGCCCGGCCCGAAAAAGGCGGCGTGGTCCAGGGCCTTGCGCGCGTTTTCGAGCATCTGGGACTTGGAAAAGCTCAGGCAGGGGTAAACCGCCACTCCGGCCGAGACCGTGGTGCTGGATCGGGCCGCCAGGGAAGCCTGGATTTGGCTGAACTGATCCAGGGCTTCGGTGCCGCCGCTTTGGGGCAGGATCCAGCCGAAGATGTCCCGGTCGAGCCAGCCCCAGAGCTGATCGGTCCCGGACTGCCGGCCGCCCAGGCATTCGGCCAGGATCCGCTGGGGCTCCATGGATGGGAGCGGTTCGGATTCCGCAGGGCTGTCTTCACTGCCGTCGAGGCGCAGGACCACCGTGGCGAATCCGGCCAGCGGTTCGAGCAGGGCCGTGGCCCGGGTGATAAAGGCCGATCCCACCAGAAGATCCGCGACCCCGTCGAGGCGGCCGCAAAACTGCGGATCCGGAAAGACCGTGGTGCGCTGCGGCTGCCTCGGGTCGGGCTGGCAGTAGAGAAAGTCGCGCGCCGAGCTGCGGTGCAACGCCAGCGGTTGGGTGTCAGGAGTCATCGGTCTCGCCTTGGATCAATGTGTTAATGGCCGCCACGATAATCGGGATTTCGTCCTCGGCCACGGTGCGCAGGTCCATGAGAAAAAGGTCGTTCTCCATGCGCCCGATGATGGCCGGGTCGCTGGCCCGCATGCGGCGCTCGATGGATTCGGCCGGAAGGCCGGCCATGCGCACCCCCACCAGCCGGCTGGGAAGATCGAGAAGGGGCAGGGCTCCGCCGCCGGCCTTGGAAACCCCGTCGTGGAGCGAGACTTGCAGCTCGGCGGCATTCAGGGCCTCCAGGGCTTGGGCCAGCGTGCGGGCGCGGCGTTCGATGGATTCGACCGGTTCGGTGAGCATCCTCAGGGTCGGGACCTGGGCCACGGCCCTGGCCGGATCGCGGTAGAGGCGCAGGGTCCCTTCCAGGGCCGCCAGGGTCAGCTTGTCGATGCGCAGGGCCCGGTTGATGGGGTTGCTGCGGATGCGCTCGATATACTCGGCCCGCCCGAGGATGATGCCGGCCTGGGGGCCGCCCAGCAGCTTGTCGCCGCTGAAAGTGACCAGATCCACCCCGGTGGCCACGGTCTCCTGGACCGTGGGTTCGCTCTGGAGCCCGTAGGCGGTCAGGTCGATGAAATTACCCGACCCCAGATCGTTCATCACCGGGATACCGCGCTCCCGGCCGATTTTCACCAGCTCGGCCAGGGGCACTTCGGCGGTAAAACCCACCAGGGCGTAGTTGCTCGTATGCACCTTGAGCAGCAGGGCCGTCTCGTCGGTGATAGCCTGCACGTAGTCGCGCCGGTGGGTGCGGTTGGTGGTGCCCACTTCTTTTAACAGGGCCCCGCTTTTGGCCATCACGTCCGGAATCCGGAAAGCGCCGCCGATCTCCACCAGCTCGCCGCGCGAGACCACCACCGGCTGTCCGGCGGCCATGGTTTCCAGGCAGAGCAGCACCGCGGCGGCGTTGTTGTTGACCACCATGGCGGCTTCGGCCCCGGTGATCTCGCACAAAAGATCGTGGACCGCAGTGTAGCGCGAGCCGCGCCGGCCGCGTTCCAGGTCGTATTCCAGGTTGGAGTAGCGCCGGGCCACCTCGCAGAGCCGTTCGATGGCTTCTTCGGCCAGCAGGCTGCGGCCCAGGTTGGTGTGCACCACGACCCCGGCCGCATTGACGGTGCGCCGCAAACGGGGGCGCAGGGCCAGGGTGAGGGCGTGGCGGACACGCTGTGCCACAGCGTCCAGGGTCAGGGCTGCATCCGGGTCCGGGATCTCTCCGGCCAGGATCTCCTGACGTAGTTCGGCCACGGTCTGGCGGGCCATGCGGGTGATCAGGGCCGGGGGGACCTCATCGCGTGACGGTTGGCCGCCGAGCGCCGAGAGCAGCACGTCGATTCCGGGCAGGCGGCGCAGGTATTCCTTTACGGGTGGGTTTTCAGGTGCATCGGGCATTTTTTCGCTTCCGTCGGACGCTCTTGGCTGGAGCGAACTTCATTGGCGTTTGTAGTAAATTAAACCCTATAGCACCGGCGCGGATCGGCTGGCAACCGCTTTCAGCGGAGGGTTGCAAAGTGGGGATGATGTTGGTGTGGGGATATGTTTGGACTCCCGCAGAGGCGCTGAGGCGCGGAGATAAAAAAACGGACACAACCGGGACGAGGGCTGGAAAAACCGTTTTCACCACAGAGACACGGAGAACACAGAGAAAGAAGGAAAAATATCGAGGAGCCCGCCGTTATCACGCGCTTTTTTTTTGGGCGCCGGTTCGATTTTGAGAACCGGAATCGACCTACCTGCCCGGCGGTTCCGTACCGCGACTCATGATTTTGATATAGCCTGCGTAGCTGAACAGGCGGTTGCGTTTCCGAGCGGTCAGTTCCTTGACGATGCCGAGCCGTTCCAGATGGCCGAGCGCCTTGTTGACGGTTGCCGGGGTAATCCCTGTCTTTTTCACCAGCGAGTCCGAGGTGGCTATGGGGTGCTCCATGAGTGCCCGGTGGACCTGCAGGGTGGAGGCCGCCGCTCGGCCCAGGCCGCTGATCTTGTCGCGATCCTGGTTCGACAGGTCGAGAAGCTGCTGAGCGGTTTCCACCGCCTGAGTGGCGGTAACGATCACCGCCTCGGCAAAGAAATCGAGCCAGGCTTCCCAGTCGCCGGTCATGCGCACGGTGTTGAGCAACTCATAGTAATATTGCCGGTGCGACTTGAAGTAGAGGCTGAGGTAGAGCATCGGCTCTCGTAACACCTTCTGCTCGCAAAACAACAGGGTGATCAACAGACGCCCAAGGCGGCCATTACCATCGAGGAACGGGTGGATCGTCTCGAACTGTAAATGCGCCAGCGCTGCCTTGAGCAACACCGGAGTCGGCTTCGGCTGGTCGTGCAGAAAGAGTTCCAGCTTGCTCATGCACTCCAGGACTTCTTCGGCTGGAGGCGGAACGAAGGCCGCGTTGCCCGGCCGGGTGCCGCCGATCCAGTTCTGGCTGCGCCGGAATTCGCCCGGGGTCTGATGGCTGCCCCGGCCCTTGGTCAGCAGCACGCCATGGATTTCGCGGAACAAGCGCAGACAAAGAGGCAGTCCTTTTTCCAGCAGGCGCAGACCATGGTCAAGGGCGGCGACATAGTTGCTGACTTCCCGCACGTCATCCAGCGGCACGCCGGGCTCCTGATCCAGCTCAAACAGCAGCAGGTCTGACAGCGAGGACTGGGTTCCCTCGATCATGGAGGAAAGCACCGCCTCCTTGCGAACATACATGTAGAGGAACAGTGATGTGTCCGGCAGCAGGGTCGAAACGCTGTCAAGCCGCCCGAGAGCCAGAAGCGCCTGATCGAACTTGTCGCGCAGTTCCGGGATCCAGTCGATGGGTGGACGCGGCGGCAGTGATGCAGGCACGAAGGCTTTGGCCTTCTCCCCCGCCGTCGATATGGTCACGTATCTGCCTTGAAGTTTTCGCTTCATCCTGCCCGCCTCGAACCTAAAATATGGTTTGTCTTTATTTTATTCTGACGCTGTATCCTAAAATAAAAGATCGAGAAAGAAAAATCAAACGGATTTCCATCAAAGAGTCAGTGGAGGATCATCACTTTGGCACAGCGGCAGGACAAGGGCTGGAAAGAACCAGTTTCACCACAGAGACACAGAGGGCACAGAGAAAAACAACAATATCAATTCCCTAGTCGGGCAAAAGGACAAGAAGGGCAACAAGGCTTTCAAGGCTGTGAGAGCGGATTGAATCCGCGATCAGGACATTCGAATTATCACCTGTTGTTAAAATATGGGTTGACGGTTTTAAGTGGCTTTGCTATGGCTCGTTAACTTAAGTAAATAAAAAACTGGAGGAGCCATGGCAAGGTTTGCCCTAAAACTCCAATCGTCAAGAGAACCGGTTGATGGCTTTTTGTTGTCTTAGAGGCTTCTGGCATCGAATACTTGCAATAAAAGAGGAGCAAATGGACGCCGTAAATGGCGTCACTTGGCTGCTTATTCCAATTTGCGACCGAGATGATTTCTAAATAAAGTTTAACTATTCTGTTTTATAGTATTTTACCAAATCTTTGCCATCGGCTTGAATGCAAATTGGAATTAGACATCTTTTAAAGGGTAGATCAGTTGGCGAATATAGCAAATGAGGTATTGCGACCACCGCCAATTTCGATTTAAAGTACATATGAACTGGAGCGGTAGTCCAACATGATTACATACGGAATCATAGCCTTGGCTCGGATGAGAAAGGTGCTCCCCTGGATGTAATAAAAGAATCTGGTTATGCAGTTTGGTTAAGTTGCAAAATCGATTCAAAGGCCGCGTTGCCAGATCGTATGGGAAGCGGCGCATCCAGCGCTGGCAAATTAGCTGGAGCGAGCTGCATAACCAGATAAAAGAATAAAAAAATTTGAAAATGATCGCTTTAAGAATTCAGAAGAATGTAAAAAGTTTCTTGAAATGCATGCAGAAAGATTTGAATAGAGACAGACAATTAACAATTTGTTACACACTCGACCGGGAACCAGGGGAGGCCTTTTTTATAGGCCATACCGAGTTCGACGTAGTTAAAAGAAACATTCGCATTGTGTCCCCGGATGGTAAACAAGCAGTTATGTTGAAGAGATAGACTAAATAGGAAAATAGTAGCTTGTAAAATGATAAAAAAGATACAAAATCCACGGCTATTAATTAATATTCTATCTGGAATAGATAGTTATGGTCAGATAGACTTGGACGGTCTTTTTATCCCGTTTAAAAGTAATTATAGCAATGTAAATGAGTTGTTAAATCAGATGAAATGGTATCAGGATAAGATTTATCTTTTGCCATCAGATGTATCAGATATTTATAAAATAGATTTTGCAAATAACATGGACATTGAAATACTTAATCCTTTTTATTCAAAGGTGAGTCACCTATTCAATGAGTTTAAAACAACTAGATATAAATTTATAGAAGATTCCTTTTCAAATTGGGATCTACCAATTAAACGCAATTATGCAATTAATTATTCCATGTTAAATAATTTCCAAAAAATAGTCTTGATAGATGATGATATAAGGGGAATTTCTCCTGAAGTATTAGAAAAGGGTTGCAGATGTCTTGACTATTATTCCGTCGCAGGCTGTTTTGTAGAAGATTACCCAGACACTTCAATTTTTGGGCACTTAGAACGCGCTTCAAATATTCCTGTTCAAACATTTATTAGCGGTAGCTTTTTATTTTTGACTACTAAAAATATATGTTCATTTTTTCCACAAATATATAATGAAGATTGGCTTTTTATGTTACCATTCATTTTGAAAAAGGATATTTGTTCATTTGGAAATATACAGCAACTAGAGTATGATCCGTTTTCAAATCCACACCGAGCCGCTTTTCAAGAGTTCGGGGAAATAATCGCCGATTGTCTATATGCCTTAATCTGGAATAAGCTTTATCATTTGCGAAATAGTTTGGCTGTTTGGGATAATTTTATCCGATCCAGAAGGCAAAAACTTTTTGAATTTTTAGATCTATTTTCAGATTACAAAATAAAAAAAATATTGATATGGCTCTAAAAATAAATAAATCAGTAACAGCATATGAATGTGTGGAATTTATTAAAAAATTGGAAATGGATAATAAGGATTGGATAAGATATTGCGACTCTACACCAGTTGATAATACGATTTTAAAAAGAACAATCGATACCGCATAAGATTTAAGCTAATTCATAAGGAACCAATATGATGAAACATTCCAATATAACTTTTTATAAAGTTACCACACCAGATGGCTTTTCCCTAGATGTTGAAGTAACTGAGCCAGCTTCGTCAAAAATTGCATTATTACTTATACATGGATTATCCGTGGATAAAAACGAATATTTAAATTTATATTTAGAGTTTTCAAAGTTTTTATTTGATAAAAATATTGCATCAATTAGGTTCGATTTGCGTGGACATGGCAAAAGCGATGGCAATTCTAGAGATATAAGCATAATTGGATCAATTATTGACTCAAAGACAGTCGTTAAATCGATACACAAGTTTTTAAAAAATTGCCGTAAATATAACGGAATACATGTTATTGGGACAAGTTTTGGTGCCTGTAGTGCCCTATCATTAGCAAAAAGTTACCCTTCAAAAATACGAAGTATCGGTCTACTTGCACCCGGATTAGATTTTGAAGAAACACTTTTAATGGGAAAATCTGAATTTGCATGCACGTTTTATAATGAAGTGACAAAAAAAAATATGTTTAGAACGGGACAGATACTTTTTGATGAACAAATCTGGCTAGATATTAGATTTATAGAAGAGATGAAGCTCATTAAACCAAAAGACATTCTTTCTAAAATAACTCAGCCAACTGTGATTATACATGGAACAAAGGATCAAATTGTGCCAATTGAAATTTCTCAGAAAGCGATTGAAAACTTAAAAAACATCAAGCTGTTCCAAATTGAAAATATGGATCATGGATTTATGGAGATTAGAGACCCCGATGGTACTTCAGAAGTATCTTTAAAAAATAAACATCAAATATTTGATATTTTAATAGAAAACGCTTTGCAAGAATTTTAACCGATTAATTATGCTTTGAATGCAATGATACGATTATGGCTAAAGTAATAGGAAAGTGCGAAATAGCTCCAGATTCTAAAATTAGTGGATCAGCAATTATAGGTAAGCTATTTCGGCCTCTTTTTGAAGGAAGTATTAAGGCTGATACACTCACAATTATTAAAAACAATGTTCATATTGGAGACTTTTGTATAATCGGACAAGGATCCATTGTAGATAAAAATTGTAAAATAGATGATTTTTGCAAAATCGAATGCAATGTAGTGGTAGGTAAAAATACAATTCTGATGAATAGAGCATTATTACAAAACCAGGTTAAAGTAGGTGATGATTGCATTATTGCATCGATTATTGGTGAGAGAGCAATTATAGGAAATCGTTGTCGTATATTTGGTGGTTTTGCTCATATTCATATTGATCCAAGCGTGCCATGGGATGCAGATGAAGCTGCTGAATCCCCTCCTATTTTGGAGGATGATGTTTTTGTTGGTTTTAATTCGACCCTATTGGGAGGGATAAGACTCAGTAAAAAGTCATATGTTTGTGCAGGTTCAGTGTTATCGAAAGACCTTCCTTCTTTTCATATTGCTTATGGTTTTAATGAGATTTGCCATTATAAGAATTGGAGAGGTAAGCTAAAAGAATCAAATTTTTTCGTTTTGTAATAACTTTTTGTAATTTTTATGGATTTAATAGAAAGAATTATAAGATATGCTAGAAATAATTGCATTTATCGTTAGCGCTTATGCGGTAGTATTATCTATTTCTAGTGCAATAGGAGCCTCATTTCGATTAAAAAGATTTTTTAAATATAGAAAGTTGAGAAAATTCTGGAAATACAAAGACGGGGAGACTGTAATAATTGTCTGTTCGGAAGGTGATGACCCTGAGAAAAGGCAGTGGCCAGAGGAAAGAGAATTTATCTATCTATTAAAATACGGTGATGTCGATGCATTTTTTGAACTCTCAGTTACGCTTATAAGAATATACCCAAATATCGATTTAAAATTTTTGTCATCTGGTGAAGCTATGTCTTCTAAACTAGATTTCACAGACAATATGATATTTGTCGGTGGTCCTGATTACAATTTAATGACAAAAAGAATATTAGAGATGGGAGAGACACGGTTTACCTACAGAAGTCCATTTTTTGGAGATAAATCATTAGATGCCCCTGACGAGATAACCATCTATGATAAATTTAATGATAATGAGTATTATGACCGCAATAAAGAAATTGATTATGGATACATCGAACGAATTATTAGCCCAAACAATCAAAAAAAATCCATCCTGATATTTGGAGGCTGTCACACGATAGGAGTTACTGCAGGAATAAGAATGTTTTCCTTGTTAGGAGATGGCAGGGCCAGGATTAATCCAACTGTAAAGAAAAATGCCAAATTGTTCTGTAAAAACCAATTACACAAAACCCTTCCTTGTATTTTGTTTAGAGCTCAAAAGGTAGGGGCTTCCATTCTTAGCCCAAGTCTTAAACAAACGGATGTTCTTGGTACAAAAAGTAGTGACATAACGAATAAGGTTAGATTGTGTGAGCGCAGCGAACCACAATTTGAACGGTTTGTTAGACAAGCCCGGTGACCATATTTAGAATAATTGCTCACTCTCGGCCGGCTTGTAGGACGCGGTTACGCCCAGCGCCTCCATTTTCGCTTTCACGGTTGACCAAATTGTTGCGATGGCTTTAATGCTTGAGCAGGATATGGGGATTAGTATAGTGTCCATCCGCTGCGACTTTGACCCAGACGATGCTCGATCGGCAAGAAATAATTTATGGGCGCTGCCCGCTCAAAGTCGCCCTGGACGGAGGGTTTGCTTCCAAGGCGAATCTGAAGGCCGCCAAGGACAAAGGAATCAAAGACGTTTGCTTTTCCAAAAAACGCGGTCTGGAACCGGAGAAGATGTGCCGCAGCCAGCATGTGTACAAGCGCCTTCGTCGTTTCCGGGCCGGCATTGAGGCGGGCATATCCTGGCTCAAGCGCAGTCTGGGGCTGGATCGGTGCACCTGGAAAGGATGGCGATCGTTCCAGAGTTATGTTTGGGCGTCGATCGTTTCGGCCAACCTGCTTACGATTGCCCGCAAACAGTTGGCCTGACGGTACGGCACCCGTTCGACACGTAAAGCCAACAGGTGAGGTGTTCCCGGATTTTAGGGTGAATAGTAACATTTGCTGTTAAGGGCTTGTTTTTTGCTAAATTCTTTCGAGATTATTCGCCTGCCGCCTCTTTGCAGGGTCCTCGGGCGGCTGATTTTGGCGATTTATGGACGGAAACTAGTATAACTGGTACACAAGAACAATCTTGTGTGCTTTATGGTGGAGTTACTGATTATATATGGTTTCCATGGGGGACCCCCGGTAATTCAAGTAGCTATGGCACTTCGATTCGCGATACTTTGATAGAAAAGAAAGATCATGGAGAGCTTGAGAAACGCTTGGCCATTTATCACAGTAACAAATCAAGAAACAGTTCCGATGTAAATGAAGTATGGCGACAAAAATTGACTCGTTCGTAAAAAGTCAGATTTTGAAATTTTCATCGCTGTAACACATTGAAATCATTAAGTCCAAAATTAGGAAAATGGCATTTTTTGGACTTTTTATGAGCTTGTCAAAATTAATGGATCACTCTGGATTGAATCTACGTCAAAAAAAATTAAAGACGGCATATGATTACAGAGAGGGCTTAAGGACAAAAGATTGGGATCGTGTAAATTTTTCTATCAGAGAATATCGACGGATAAGGATTAAATTATGTGAAGATTATATGTGTAAGCCTTGTTAGGAAATTCAAGGTCAGTGTGAGCAATTTGGTGCTGAGTCTTTTCCTTTGGGAGCAGGAGGAAGAGGCGATGTTTTAGTATTTTGTCCAGATCCAATAAAATTCAAAGAGCTTAATTCTATTCTGAAGAATGCATATCGTAAAGTAGAGTTCCGTATTTGTTCGAGTGGTCATGTGTTTGAAAATATGCCGCAAGGAGGTTGAGAATGAACCGGATAAAGCGTTCAATTAGTATGGATTTTAAATTAATCAATTGGAATGTTGGGGGAGCAAAATTTTTTGAATTGCCAAGCGTTCCTGACTATAAGCCTCCCATTAATGAATTCGGCAATACTAATGATTCCTTATTTCATTGTAGAGAACAATTTCAGTTTAGATTGCAAAATGCCCTAAAAAACTTAATTGAAACAATTTATCCCAAACCACATGTTTTGACATTACAAGAAGTTGTCCAGTTTGAAGAAAATGGGGATTTTGAGAATCCTAAAGATATTGTTTCGGAAGAGTTTTTTAAAAAGATGGGTTATAAATTTCATTTTTTCCCTCTCATTAATACTACAAAATTTTCAGCCAGAGCCAAATGGAATAAAATTCAAAGAGTTGGAAATTGGAGCCGGAAGGCATATTTTGCACAAGGAAATGCCATCTTGGTGAGAGACGACCTCGCACTTTTTCCAGTCTGGAGTATCCCTAAACTTAATATTACACTTGATGAATTTAAGAAAATGCAAAAAGGCTGTGATGGGATAGGTATAGACGATACTTGTGAAAATGACAACAGTAGTGCTTTCGAAACAATCAATTCAGGAAATGTTGGAGATATTGAATATGCTTCAGAGGTCGTATTTGTTGAACAGGGGTTATATTTTGGCGATCGAAATACTGAGCCACGCGCAGCAATTGTCACTCATTTAGTACTTGATGGGAAAAAAACGAGCAGACAAGACTCATTGAAATCACCACTGGACCTTTTCATTATAAACCTCCATTTAACTACATTATCGCATGAAAGAGAAGGAATTCCTGCAATTGATGAAAAAGCCGGACAACGTCGCCTTAAACAGCTTGAAATCGTTTTTAATGACATAATTTCAAGATATAACTCGTGGAAGCAACAAAAAGATTATAAATTGAGAGATGAGGACTACCCAGTGAACAAGGAATACGAAACCAAAGACCGTCATAAACCAGTTTGGATAGTAACTGGTGACTTTAATTTTACTCCTCAATCTACCGAATTTGAGTACATAATCAAGCGAAATTTTTTAAACTTATGTGAAGGCGAAACAAAAGCTAAAGGATTAAAAGAAGACCCTACACTGACAGTCGATTATGCCTTTGCTGGCCCATTGTATTATTCTATCCAACCGAAGGATGCTAAAGGACGAATTAGGCGAAATAGAGTTGAAACTGATACAATTAGAGTTTCAGATCATTATCCTCTTCTTATTAATGTTCCGATTATTGTGGAAGAGGTGTGATATCAGCAAGGTAAGCCTCCGGGCCACCACATCTTCTAAAGGGCTTGAAAATTTGTTACATTTGCCTGTGAGGCCGATAGCCCATTCCTCGTCCGATCGTCGCAGGTTTTTTTTCCGCCTGGCGCTGCATGCGGCCCCTATTATACTTGGGTTTGGGAAACGTAGGAACACGGAATTGGAGCAAACCCTTATCTGACGCGCATCTGTGGCGATGAATGAAATTCAGCGTGTGTCTACAATTTTCGCCCCTTTTTAGGGCCGATTTTCCAGTGAAAGGACCTGCTGCGGAGATTTGATTTTAAGCGCTTTCAGTATGTTGGCAGTTTTCACGGGGATCTCGTTGCGCATAAGCACACGGTAATTTAAATTGCAAAGTTTTGTGACTTGCAGCTTGTCCAGAGACCGGCGAATTCGGTGCCAGGGCAGGCCGCATTCGAGTTCGGCCACCCGCTCGATCATCAGCGCCAGCACACAGATCTTCACATGGGCCTCAATGCGCCGCGAGGCCCAGTGGTACATCGGCATCATCTTGATCTGGGTGCGCTTGAGCGAGCGAAAGCAGCGCTCGATGACCATCAACCCTTTGTACCCGCAGACGGCGTCTTCAAGGCTGATGGTATCGTCGTTGGTTTCCACCACCCATTTGCCATCGTACTTGGCCGCCGCCTTGATGGCCGCCCGGTCGATTCGGACCTGGTTGCCCTTGGTGATGCGCAGATACCGCTTGAAACGCGCCGAGGCCAACAGCTCGATCGCCCACTGGGCCGTGGCCGATGGGTCCGGGTGCCGATCGAGTTCGGTTTCGAGCATCTGAACGATCGTTTCACGGTGTAGCCGCTGGCGTTTGGCTTCCTTGGGGTTGTAGCACAGGATGTAGCGCTTGCGCCTTTCGCCGTCGCCAACGATGACTTCTTTTGCGTGCAGGTTGTCTCGGATGACAGTGTAGCGGCCGCGTTTGCTCAGCACATCGCGTTTGATTTCGGCCACGCTGGCCATCCGGCAGGCCAGGAGGTACTTGCCGCATGCCCGGGCCAATTCTTCGCGGTTGGTCTGCGAATTCATGCCCGCGTCGGCGACAAACAGTGCCCGCCCCAGATTCCAGCCTCGCAGATCGGTGCGGATCTTTTCGACAGTGGCCACATCGGCCGTGTTGCCCGGCAGCACCCAACTGCGCACCGGGATGCCTTCGCGGGTCACGGCCAGGGCCACGACGACTTGAGGCGACCAGGTGCCTTCCTTGTTGCGGCCGAACTTGCGCATTGTGGCGTTGGCGTGCCGGTCGCCGTCATCTTCCCGGTCGACATGGAACGAGGCCGTGGTGGTGTCGTAGAAGATCAGATCCACGGTGAGGTTGAACAGGTTGGCGGTATGGAAAAAGACGCTTTTTTCGATCTCGGCGGCATGTTCGTGGAGCAGATCCATGGCCTCGTACATGTGATCGAGCTTCAGCCCGTCGCATGACGGCAGGTAAACCGTGGACAGCCAGCGATCCCAGACGCCCAGCTTGGATTCAGGCTCACAGAGCCGGTTGGCGGTCATGGCCAATAGGGCCCGTTCGTAGTTGATGCGGACCCCTTTGGCCTTGACGATGTCGGCCAAGGTCTTTCGAAGCCCCAACTGTTCCCAGAGGGTTTCGATAACCAGCGGGCAGCCGAAGGCGAGGGTTTCTTGAATTTTGAGGCTGTCAGCCAGTGCCGAGACCGCCTGGTCGTTTTCGAGCGGATCGGTGACGGTCAGGCCGCAGACCCGTGCGATGGACCGGCACAGGCGCACGAGCTGAGCGCGATCGAGTTGATCGGTGCGCCCGAAGTTGTGGATGATTTTGGCGACCGGCTTGCGGGTTTTGGGATCGCGCTCGTTGTGGGCCAGTTGGAAGTATTCGACCGTTGAGCCGTCCTTATTGGTGCGCTTTGTGGTTCGTAGGTACATGCTTACCCACATAGCGTTTGAAATATTTTATGTCAAGGTCTAAACCGCGAATTCGTGTGCCTACAGCATTTGGGCTCAAAAAACGGCTCGATTTTTTGTAACTAATTGTTTTTATTAGGTGCGAATTTGGGAAGAGCCGAATTTCGGAGGTGTTTTTTGCCTACAAATCCCAAACCCAAGTTATAGTGCCCGTCCATAAATGGTTATTTTTGGTTCCAGGCAAGGCCCGAGCGGGTTTTCAACCGGAGCAATAGCCCGCTATATCGAGGATTGGTAACGAGCGAGAACGCCGCCGGGGGCCGAAAGGTGCCGTTTATGGATGGACACTATGCTAAAAGCGGACGGTACTGCTGGCCGGCCACTTGAGCGATCAACACTTCGGGCGGGGGCGATGTTCAACACCATTTTCATCCTGATTTTCACCGCAATGCACACCTATCTGTTCTGGCGCGCCGCTTCGCTGCCGCTGGTGATCCGGCATTTGCCGGCAAAAGGCCTTTTCGCCGCGGCACTGATTCTCTGGGGCGTCTTTTTGCTGGGGCGTGTGGTGGGCCACAACGGAACCGGGGCCTGGGCCGCGGTGATCGAGTTTCTCGGGATGACTTGGCTGGGAACGCTTTTTTTGACGGTGGTCCTGCTTCTGGCCGTGGATCTGGTCACCCTGTTCGGGATCGTGATGCCCCGTCTGGCGGTTTTGCTGCGCGGTGCAGCCATCGCAGCGGGCCTGGTGCTGGCACTGATCGCCCTGGTCCAGGGGCTGCGGCCGCCGGTGGTGGAGCGCTATGTGGTGCGGCTGGCAAGCCTGCCTGATCTTGCCCCGAAAAAGTGGACACGAGGTTAAGCCGCAAGTAGGAAACCCTCATATTCTTGCGGGATTGCGTAATCAATCGATGAGTGGCGTCTTTTTCGGTTGTAGAAGACCTCTATGTAATAAAATAGGTTTTGGATCGCTTCCGACCGGCTGTGGTACCGTTCGTGGTTGACCCATTCCATCTTAAGGCGGCCAAAGAAGCTTTCCGCCACGGCATTGTCATGGCAGTTGCCTTTACGGCTCATGCTGCAGACCATGCCACGCTCTTTGAGAATTTTTTGATAATCGGCCGAAGCGTACTGGCTACCGCGGTCCGTATGATGTAGCAGCCCTTGTTCCGGCTGCCGCTTACCAAGAGCCATTTCCAGGGCATCAATGGCCAGTTGCCGTGTCATTCGGCTGGCAGCGGACCAACCGACGACTTCGCGGTTGTACAAATCCAACAGCACGGCCAGGTACAGCCAGCCCTCGTCGGTCCAGATGTAGGTTATGTCGCCGACCCATGCGGTGTCGGGAGCCTTTGCGTTGAAGTCCCGGTCAAGTAAATTCTGTGCAACTGGTAGATTATGCCGAGAGTTCGTCGTTGCCTTGAACTTCTTTCTCGTACGAGATCGGATACCGGCATTGCGCATGATACGGGCGACACGGTTTTTCCCGCAACGCACGCCGTCATCGTTCAGATCCTGGTAGATCCGCGGCGCTCCGTAGATACCGTGGCTGTTTGCATGCGACAGTCGGATTCGATCCTCCAGCACCCGGTTTTCACGGCTCCGGCGGCTCTCCGGACGCTTTGTCCAGGCATAGAAGCCGGAGCGGGAGACGTTTAGCAGCTTGCACATGCGGCCTACAGTGAACGTCTCCACGTGTTCAGAGATGAATCGAAATTTCATTTCTGATCCTCCGCAAAGTAGGCCAGCGCTTTTTTTAGGATGTCACGCTCCTGTTTGACTCGATCCAGCTCACGGCGGAGCTTACGCGTTTCCTCATCCGGAGCGGCAAGTTTTCCCTTACCAGGAAAAGCATGCTGAGAATCTTTCGCGAGTTCTGACTTCCAGCGTCGTAACACGCTGTATTCTATGCCGAGATTCCGCGAGGCTTCAGCAATGCTGTATCCCTTTTGGGTAATCAGGTTCACAGCCTCGACCTTGAATTCTCGTGAGTAGTTCTTTCTCTTTTTCTGTGCCATTGGAACACCTCCTGACGCCCGTATACATTGGGCTTTTCGAGGTGTCCACCAATTTGGGGGAAGATCAGCCACCTGGACGGCACGGTGATCGTCGCCGTTTCCGACACCCACCTCGGCTCTCAGATCGGCGCCGGCTGGCTGTCGGCCCGCATCGACCAGGTCGAGGCCCTGCAGCCGGACATGGTGGCCCTGCCCGGGGACATCGTCGAGGGGCACGGCCCGCCGTCTTCTGATCTCATGGCACCCTGGCGGCGGTTCGCCCCGCCTCTGGGCGTCTGGGCGGTACTCGGCAATCGCGAATATTACGGGGGGATCGATCCACGCCTTTTCGATAGCGCCGGCATCCGGCTGCTGCGCGACGCCTGGGCCGAAGTCAGACCCGGCCTGGTGCTGGCCGGTGTGGACGATCTGACCATCCGGTATCGTCGCGGCCGCCAGCAAGGGGACCCTGTCGCCACGGCGCTTGCAGACCGCCCGGCCGGCGCCACGATCCTTCTTTCACACACCCCCTGGGGGGCCGAAAGCGCTGCGCGGGCCGGAGTCGGGCTCATGCTCTGCGGCCATACCCACGCCGGGCAGATCTGGCCTTTCGGCTATCTTGTGCGCCGCTATTACCCGCTGTTCGAAAGTCCGTACACGGTGGGCAGGATGCGCGTCATCGTTTGCCGAGGAACGGGCACCTGGGGGCCGCGCATGCGGCTGTGGCGGCCGGGGGCGATCCTGCACGTAACGCTGCGTGCGGGAGGCGAGGGCGGTTCGGTGGCTGCGCCGGATATTCAAGGCGCCCAGCGGGAAGAGAAATGATTTCTGGCCGCTGCGCAATGGGCGCCGGAACGATTCGCGGCTGCCGGGCGGACAGGCGCGGCGACGGTGCCTGATGAAGGACTGGTACCTCTATATGGTACGATGCCGCGACGGCAGTCTCTATACCGGCATTGCCTGCGATGTAGCCCGCCGGTTGGCCGAACACCGGGCCGGCCGCGGGGCCAAGTACCTGCGCGGCCGGGGACCCATCGAACTGGTCTTCAGCGAGCGTATCGGCAGTCGCGGGTTGGCGCTCAGGGCCGAGCGCTGCGTCAAGAAGCTTGCCAAGCCCAAGAAGGAAGCCCTGGTGCGCTCCGGCAGCGGGAGCCTCGCGTTTTTGCACCTGCCGCCGGCGTCAGAGGAAGGTTGAAAGGACGCCTGGCGAGCCGTATTTTACTTTTTCAAAAGGATATACCATGAACGACAAGATCGCATCCGTCAGCTTCCTGCGGGGGGTGCCGGCCGATGAGGCCATGGAGCGGTTGGTACCCATGGCGGCAAACGGCTATGCCGAGGTTATCGACCGCCACGGCGCTGCCGTGCTGCAGTACGGCCATTTTCTCGGCTTTGGCCCCCTGCGCGAAATTCTCGCCGCCAGCCACGGTGTGGCTCCCGGCCGGGTTGTGGCCGGCAATGGCGGCATGGAGATGATTTCGCTATTCTTCAAGGCCTTGCCGCTAAAGAGCACCATCCTCATCGAAGAGGCGACCTACGACCGGGTGATTACCGACGCACTGCGCTACGGCCACCGTCTGATAGGGGTGCCCCTCGGAACCGAGGGCCTCGATCTGGAACGTTTCGAAGCCCTGGCGGCGGGCAGCAAGGCGGCGGCTTTCTACGGGATCCCTTTTCACCACAATCCCACGGGGATCACCTACACGGAGGAAAACCGCCTGGCGGTGGAAGGCATCTGCCGCGCCCGCGGGCTGTTTTGCATCTGGGACATCTGCTACGAGGCGCTGCGCTACGACGGGACGGCCAATCTGCCCATTGCGGTGGACGCCTGGGGACCGGTGCTGATGAGCAGTTTCACCAAGACGATCTCGCCGGGGACCAAGCATGGAGGCCCTCAATACGGCTCTGGCCACCCATTTTCCCGGCGCTGCCGGTGCCCCGGTGACCGGCGGATTCTTCACCGCCCTGACCCTGGCCGGAATCGGCGCGGACGGCGAGGCCCAGTTCATCGACCGGAGCAAGGCGGCCGGGGTGGCCATTGCGGCTGCCTGGCCGGCGGTGGCCCCGGACTTTAGCGATGCCCGGCGCGCTACCGGACTATACGTCCGGCTGACATTTCCGTCCGTGGCTGCGGAAGATATCGCCCGGGGGCTTAAGACGCTCAGCCGCCTGGCTGCATAGCGGCGGTCTGCTCCATGACGGTAGGGATGGACATCAGTTGGCGTTTCAGATTCATCGAAAGCGGTGCCTGCGATGTTGAACTTACCTGCCACCCAGATCAGGCATTATTCCGATCTGATCCCGGACCTGGAATGTGGGGACCAAGATGCTCTCTCGAGGTTTTTGTGATGAGTGGAATGCAGGAGGCAAGCCTATCGGATAGGTAGGGGGAAACGTCTCCTTAATTAATACTTGAACTTTATGCAATTTTTATGTATATTCCACAATGATTTGATCTGCTGAAGCACTCGAACCTATCTTGTCAAGTGCTCTGGGCCTGCTCGATGGCCTGTCAATATCTCGATATTAAACCAGACAAGAGTATTTTTGAATTATAGATCTGTGTTTATGTGTGGAGAAAATCCGAAATTTTTATCCATGGTCAGCGTATTGATATATGGAGAATTTAAAATGATATATAGGCAATAATCGGAAAACTACTCTGTCCATCATTGCTGATAAAATCCAACCAACTCTTTTGTTTAAAGGAGATGCGGATGGCAGTCCAATATATGGTAAAAGCCTTCGTTTCAAAAGTTGCTGGTTGTGATGCAAATGATGGAGGCTGGAGTGAAGAGCGGCGCAAGCAATTCCAGGACTTATTAAATCAATATGCCACCAATGGATGGCATTGTCACTCCAGTGAATATCGCCAGATAAGAGCTAAAGGATGCCGTGCCGGAAAGGGTACCTGGTTAATTTTTAAATTGAAAAAAGAATCATGAACCATTTTGGGCATGGTTGCCATTCGTATCTGCCAATAATCGTCATCCAGATTGAAAAAATCAGCACAGTTTGAATTTTTTCACAACTGCTCCCCTATTTACTGCCAACCGTCTGACTGTACCAAACCCCTCCAAGAACGGCTGCGGCGGCCACGAGCTGGGGGCCGCTGAGTCCCTCCCCGAGCAGGGTCCAGCCGAAGATCACGGCAAAAACCGGCACCAGGTTGATAAAGACCGCCGCCCGGTTGGCCGGGATGCGGCTCATGCCCCAGTTGTAGAGACCGAATGCGCCCAGGGTCACCAGGGCGCCGAGAAAGATCATCGCCCCAATCAGGGTCGGCGTCCAGACGGCCGCCCCGCTTCGGATCAGCAGCGGCAGGCCCGGTGAGAAGAAGAGTGTTCCCACGGCCATCTGCATCGCGGTCAGACTCCAGGGGTTGTAGCGGGCGCTGAGGCGCTTGACGATGAGCATGTTGGCCGCCGCACTGGCCATGGCGAGCACCTCGAGCAGGTTGCCGAGCAGCGGATTGGCGGCAGACTCATCCACCGCCTGGAGCAGGGTCAGGGCGATGACTCCGGCCATGGAGACCGCCAGGCCGATCATGGTCCGGCGTGAGATTGTTTCGGCCAGAAAGATCCCGGCGCCCACGGCCACCCACAACGGTACGGAAGAGGCGATAACCCCGGCCTGTGAGCTGGTGGTGAAGGTGAGGGCATACGATTCCAGGAAAAAATAGAGACAAGGCTGGAAGAGCACCATCGGCACCAGCAGGCGCCAGTCGCCCCGGCGGTAGATTCCCCGGGGCCGGAGCCTCCCGGCCAGAGGCAGCATCAGCACCGTGGCCGTCACCATGCGCAGCCACATCACCGACCAGGGACTCAGGGCCTGGACCGCAACGCGCATGGCCGGAAACGATCCGCCCCACAGCAATGTGGCCGCCAGGATGGCCGCAAGGGCGGTGTACTCGCGCCGTTGCGGCATCTCGCTAACGATCCTGTCGGCGGCGGCAATACTCATGGCTGACGTTTTCACTCGATTCCTCCGGGAAGATGCCGGCCGAAAGCGGTCACGGCTGTCGGATCACGCCGTCCCCTGGCCGCGATGGTCGCGCATGGTGATTTCGTGCTGATTCGATAAGCCATTAAACTCCAAGTGGTTATCAAAACATCTGGACAACCCCTTGATATTCAGTTATATAGCTCCCCGGCAGGTCATCTTTCGTTAATGGGGGGCGATGTGTTGTATCTCAAACAAGTCGTTGTTCGGTTAGTTCGCCGGAATCAAGATCAGCGCTTCCAGAGCTTGATGCACCGGCATCATTACTTGGGCGCCTTGCCCAAAATCGGTGAAACCCTGCGATATGCGGCCTGTATCGGTGATCAATGGGTCGGCTTGGTCAGCTTTTCCGCTCCCGCCCTCAAATGTGCTGCTCGCGATCAGTGGATCGGTTGGCCCTTTAACCATCAGTTCGATCGGCTCAATTTGTTGACCAACAACAGCCGTTTTCTGATCCTGCCCGACTGGCATCTGCCAAACATGGCCTCGCGCATCCTGGCCTTGTGCCGAAAAAGACTGCCCGCCGACTGGCAAGCCGCTTTCGGACATCCCGTGCTGTTGCTCGAAACCTTCGTCGATCCCGCGCGCTTCAAGGGAACCATCTATAAAGCCGACAACTGGACTGCGGTCGGAAACTCCAAAGGTTTTCATCGGCACGCCAAAGGATACAGCGACACGGCCGACTCACCCAAAATGGTTTTTGTCAAACCGTTGCGCCCCGATGCGCAAACCCTCTTGTCACAGACCATGCTGCCACCGCTTTATCAAACAGGAGATCCTAAAATCATGCTGCCGGCTCAACATATGCAATCTTTGCCCCGATTTTTCGCCGACATCCCCGATCCGCGACGCCCCCAAGGCCGACGCCATCGTCTGGCAACCGTTTTGGCCATCGCCGCCGCAGCAACCCTGTGTGGCATGCGCGGCTACCAGGCCATCTCCGATTGGGCCAACAGCCTCGGACAAAAAGCACGCCGGCGCTTCCAATGCCGCTACCGAAACGGCCACTACAGCGTGCCGAGTCTGTCGATCATCCGCGATGTGCTCATCCGGGTCGATCCGGCACGCCTCGACGACGCCCTGCAAAAATGGAACAGCATCCACGCCGGCTGCGACCAATGCCTGGCCATCGATGGCAAAACCATGTGCAACGCCATTGACGATCAAGGCTATCAGACCCACATCATGAGCGTTGTCGGCCATACCACCAGTGCCTGCTACACCCAAAAAAAGTCGGCAACCTGGCCGTAGACGACCAAAAGGTCAAGCGCACCAACGAAATCAAGACCGCCCAGCCCCTGCTCGATGCCATCAAGATCGAAAACAAAGACATCACCGCCGATGCCCTGCTGACACAGAGAAAGTTCGCCGAATACATCGTCGAGCAGCGCGGCGCCCACTACCACTTCACCGTCAAAAACAACCAGCCCGGACTGTTCGACGACATCGGTCTGTACTTCAAAGACCGCGGCCAACCCGATTTCATCCTTTGCGACCCGCCCGACCACGGCCGCATCGAAGAGCGCAAGATCTGGACCACCACCGAACTCAACGAGTTTCTCGACTTTCCTCACGTCCAACAAGCTTTTGTCATCGAACGCCGATGCACGGACAAAAAAAGCGGCAAACAATCATTTGAGATTGCTTACGGTATCACCAGTAGACCTGCCGAGCAGGCCGACGCCCGATGCCTGCTGGCCATAAACCGCGGCCATTGGTGCATCGAAAACAAATGCCATTACATCATCGACTGGAACTTCGACGAAGACCGCAGCCGTATCCGCAAAGGCCACGGGCCTGAAAATATCACCCGGTTGCGCCGCTTTGCCGTAAGCGCAATTAAATCCAAAGGTGTGCGCAGCGTGGCGCAAAAAATGCGCCAACTGGCTCGCAACGTCCGCTTGGTCTTCGACTATCTGGCCATGACTGACAACTGCCGGCCGACCGCAACACGGGCATAGAACAAATTCACCGTGGATGGTCGCGGGCCCCAAGAGACAGGTATTGACCGGGAGTGGCGCCGATATACTGGCGAAAGGCATTGGTAAAATGGCTCTGGTCCGTAAAACCGGTTTCCAGCGCCACCTGGGCCAAAGGCGTTCCCTGGCGCAGCCGTTCCCTGGCCTGCTCGATGCGCCGTAGCGTGCGGTAGGTGTGCGGCGGAAGGCCGGTGGCGCGTTTGAAGACGCGCAGGAACCGGTAGCGGTTCATGCCTAGGCGGCTGGCGGCCGCCTCCAGGGTAATGCGCTCTTCCAGATCGCCGGACAGAAGGTCCTTGGCTTCACGGATGAGCCGGGGCGCCGTTTCCGGTCTGCCCGCTGGGGGGCGGATCCCGGCATGATTGGCCCCCAGGCGGGCCATGGCCTCGATCAAGGCCGTTTCGAGGGACAGGGGCTCCCCGCCGGCCGCCAGATCCCGGCAAAAGCCCATCAAGTGGGTGTATAACAACGGATCCTGGATCACGATGGCTTCGAATTCGGGCAGGGTGCCGGCGATCTCGCAGATGTCCGAGGCCGTGTCGGTCATGCGGGCCACTTCGATATAGATCATCTGGTAGGTGGCTGGATGATCCATGCGCGGGACGCCCGAGTGGACCTGGCCCGGATTGATCAGGGCGATGCGTCCGGGCGCCACGAAACCCTCCTGGCGGCCCGGTCCGAGACAGAAAGAGCCGCCGGCCGCCATCAGGCCGATGGCGAAGATCCGCTCATGGGCATGGTTCGGAAAGGCATGGGCGCTGTCCACCACCCGGCAGACTTCGATGCCGGAAAGGTCCGGGTGGCGGTGGAATGTGACGTTTTGACGGCTCTTCATGGCTGTTTGATCCCGCTGCGGTGTCGCCTGACACCATGCCAGGAAGCCTAAGCGAGGTCAAACGGTTGTGTATTGCAAGAAATTGCGGGCCGAAAGTTCATCCGGCCCTCATGTCGCGTCGTGGGTCGAGTCTTCGTTCAGATCCGCCTTTATCCCTTGTCCCCCGATCCCCTTGCTGATCAGCGGCACCATGTCCCGGGGATCGCCGGGGATCACAAGGTCGTTGAGCCGGTACAGCCGGTCCAGCAGTTCAAAGACCTCCTGCCAGCTCCGTTCGCCCTTGGCCCCTGCCAGGCGGCGGGCGGCGCGGCCCAGCAGCTCGCGGTTGTTCAGCCGATCCGCCATTTGCACCAGGGCCAAACCGGGCTCCAGGTCCTCGGGGAAGGCATTGGCGTACTTTACCCAGTAGCGGCGAGCCTGGGTGTAGTCGCCCAGCCGCCGGCAGGTCTCGCCCAGGACCTTGTAGACCGGGGACGGGATCGGGTGTTTGCGCAAGACGACCCGCGCGGCGCAGATGGCACCAGGCAGGTCGCCTTTTTTTAGCCGGATCAGGCTGCGAAGCGTGAGCAGGCTCAGGTCGTGCGGCGCGAACTCCAGGGACTGCTCCAGAAAGTTCCGTGCTGCGTCCAGCTCTTTGCGGGCCAAAAGGACCGCGACCATGCCGATCCTGGCCTTGATCAGCCCCCTGTCGGCCTCGATGGCCTGTTCGTAGTAAGCGCGGGCCTGTTCCACGTCGCCCAGGAGCAGATGGTGAGTTCCCAGATTGTTCAAGGGCACGGCCAGAAGACTCCGGCGATGATACCGGTTGACTTCCAGGGCTGTTGCATAGGCCTGCGCGGCCTTATCGATCATTCCCCTGGCATACAGCTCGTTGCCCAGGTTGACGTGCACCCGGCTCGTGCCCGGCGCTTTGAGCATGTTGTCGGCCCAGAGCCGGAGAGGATCGGCAAACAGGGCGTTGCGCCGGATCACGGCGTGGCCCTGGACCGCAACCGTCACCACCACGGCCAGGACCAGCGCGTACCGGACCAGCGGTTTGAATCCGCAATCCCGGACCAGGGCTACGATGCCCAGGGCCGCCAGCAGGTATAGGGGCATGGAGGGCAGGTAGTTGCGGTGCTCGAAGACCAGCTCCAGGGGCAGGATGGAGCTTTCCACCACATGGTTGACCAGAAAGAAGAGCAGGCTGAAGGCGATCAGAGGCCGCCGGCCGGCCAGGTACAGCCCCAGTCCCAACCAGCCGAGCCAGAACCCGACGGCCGGCAGGGTGGTCCACGGATGGAGCAGGGAGGTGGACAACTCGATTTCGTGGATCAGGGCGAACCGTTCCGGGATGGGGTAGAGCATCTGGGACAGGTAGAGGAGCAAAACCCTCGGCTGGGTGAGCAGCCGCTGCCACATGGTGAAGTCACGCTCCCCGTAGCCGCCGCCGCTCAGGATCTGGACGGGGTCGGCCAGCAGGAAGGCGGCCCCGGCCAGCAGGGCCAGGGGGGCTGCCGCCAGCCGGAGATGGCGCCATAAATTATTTCTTGTCAGGCCCTGAACCAGCAGCAGGTCGAAGAGGTACAGGGCCGGCGGAAGCATGGCCGCGTTCTCCTTGCTGGCCAGGGAAAGCAGCCCGGAGAGCAGGCACAGCGCCAACCAGCCGGCCTTGCGGCACGGGCGCGCTGCGGTTCGAGCCAGGAGCCAGCAGAGCATGGCCAGGATGAAGAACAGGGCCGCCATGGAGGCCATGCGCTGGACAATGTAGGTCACGGCCGTGACCTGGATCGGGCTGGTGGACCAGAGCAGCACGGCCAGGAAGGCTGCGGTCCTGTCCCGGTCCGCGCAGCCCCCGCCCGCCAGGGGCAGGCGCAGGATGCGCAGGATGAACAGGTACATGGCCAGGGCGGTCAGGACGTGGATCAGGAAATTGACCACGTGGTAGCCAAACACGTCCAGGCCGTGAACGTAGTGGTTGAGGCCGAAGGACAGGTAAGCCAGGGGGCGCTCGATCCGGCCCCGAAGCCCGTGCATGGCCCCGGCCAGGCTTTTGCGGTCCAGGCTTTCCAGGTGTACGCCCGGATTTTCGACGATATTGAACCAGTCGTCGAAAATGAACGCCCCGTGGAAGCTGTTGGCATAGATGGCCGACAGCACCACGAAGAGCAAGGCCAGCAGCGGGCCGCTGCCGATCCGGTTGAGATATTCTGACGGCCTGGCGGCGGTCCTTGTGTGATCCGGTCCGTGATGCAAGGAAGGTGGAATCATCACAGAAACATCCCGATGGCGCCCCCCATTCTTCAACCTTCGCCGGCCGGCCGCGGCCGGCGCCGGACGAAGCGCAGCCACCCGAAAAGGGCCGCCGCCAGCAGGATGCCGGCAATCGAAACGGGCAAGACGACCTTGTGATAGTAATAGCCCCACTTTGTCACGTAGGTGTACAGCGGGACCGGTGCCCCGGCGGCCGGCGGCGTGTAGCTCCACACGTCGTCATTGCCGCGGCGGATTTCCATCCGGTCGGGAAAGTCGCGCTTTTCTTTTACGTCAAGGGTCAGAAAGTGCACCGTGGCGATCGGCCCGTCCTGGTCGATGCGAAGAAATTTCTTGACATAAAAACGGCGCCTGCTCGGTTCGATGCGATCCCGGTAGAACTCCTGGTGAACGTAAGACTCGAAGAAATAAGCCACATCGTCGATTTCGAGCACGGCCTTTTGCAGCGGGACTCGGACCCGCCCCTTGGTGCTGTGGGCCCAGGCCGGGGCAGCCAGCATGAGGGCCATGAGACAGGCTACCATGGCGATTGTCCAACGGCGAAATTTCATCCGGCCTCCTTGGTCTGGCGAGGGTTGGTGTCGGTCGGAGCCGGCGCGGCCTCGAGAAAGCGCGCCAGCTTCTCTTCTTCCACTTTTAGTTCGAATTCGGCTTTAAGCCTGTCGTAAACCGTTTGCCAGGCGTCGCGGTAGCGCGCGTAGAGCAGGTCGTTGCGCACATAGGCCTTTCGGGCCTCGAAATCCTGGCCGCGGTAGACCTCAGGGTGGGCGTCGAAGTAGGTCCGGACTTCCTCCTCGGTGAAGGACTGCTTGTCGATTTTCGGCACCAGGCGGTCCTGCAACGTCTTGAGAAAGAGATCGGCCATGAAGGCGTGGATCTCCCCCCGGATGCGCGGGTCGAGGTGGAGCTTTTCCTTCAGTCCCTTGGCGATGACCAGTTCCATGTTCACGGCGTGATCGAAAACGTTGCGCGGCTCGAGCATGCCGGGTTGTTGGCGAAAGCGCGACTCCAATCCCATCTTGCGCCGGTGGAACGCCAGGTCCTCCATGGTCAGCAGGCCGCCTTCGAAGCGGGCTACCACGTTGTCGGCGTTCCTGTCCCGGTCACAGCCGGCCGGAACCGCCGGCAGCACCAGGCACGCCAGTAGGGGCGCCCACATCCATCTTTTCGACATTTTCATTTCATCTCCCATAATGATTCTGAGGTTGAAGGGCTCACCATGGCTTAGGACGCCGTCGGCGCAGTGTTCAGCCGGGGCCGTTCAAACCCTGCCCCGCTTTTTCCCGCCTAATGGCTGGCATACATCGCCAGCATCCCCGCGATCAGTCCCCAGGCCACGTAGCCGACGATGCCGCCCAGCACGATGATCAGGGCCGGTTCGACCATGGCGCTCAGGCGGGAGATTTTGTCTTCCAGCAGTTTTTCGTGGATGCGGCCCACCGTGGCCCAGGCCTGGTCCATCAACCCCGAGTGCTCGCCCACCTGGACCATGGCCATGACCATGGGGGGAAAGAAGCGGTCGCCCGACAAGGCCGAGGACAAGGGTTCGCCGGCCAGCACCCGGTCGTTGACCCGCTCTACCTGCCTGCGCACCGAGAGGTTGGTCACCGTTTGGGCCGTAGCCTGCAGGGCGTCCACCAGGGTGATGCCGCTTTCCAGCAGGGATGCCATGGTGGTGGCAAACTGAACCACCACTCCGAAGCGGAAAACCGATCCCACCAGCGGTACGTGAATCTTGTAGCGGTCGATTACCACCCGGGTCTCGGGGATCATCATCAGCATGATCAGCGCCGCCACGGTTCCTATGGCCCCGACGCTCAGAGACAGGGCGTTGCCGGTGATAAAACCGGAGGCGTCCAGCAGAAACTGGGTGCTGGCCGGCAGCTTGCGCCCCCCGAGGATCATGGCGAACTTGGGAATCACGAAGGTGACCAGAAAGATCACCACCGCCGTGGCAGCCACCACCACGACGGTGGGGTAGATCATGCTGGTGATCAATCGTGCACGCAGGGCGGCCCACCGTTCGAGGTAGTCGCAGATCCGCTCCAGCACGGTGTCCAGGATCCCGCCCAACTCGCCGGCCGCCACCATGCTGGTCAACAGTTCCCCGAAAATCCGCGGGTGGGCCGCCATGGCCTGGCTCAGCGGCATGCCTCCCTCGATGCGGCGTTTGACATCGAAGAGCACCTTTTTGAAGCGCCGGCTTTGGGCCTGAGTCCAAAGAATTCCGATGGCCTCGGAGATGGGGATGCGCGAGGCCACGAGGGCCGCGAACATGCGAAAGAACAGAATCCGGTCGCGATTGGAGACCGAGCGCCAGGTTAAGGTCCGGCTTTCATCGCGGCGGTCCTTGATCCGGCGGCCGGCGCTGTTGACCGCAGTGTAGCTAGAAGTCGGCATGGGTTGGTGAGCGGTTCCTCGTTAAGCTGAAAATGACATAAGAGACTAAAAGGACATAAGGGACCAAAGGGACGGATGATTGACCCATTGGCCCCGCCTAATCGAGGGTCACACGCATGATCTCCTCGGGGGTCGTGATCCCCTCGCGCACCTTGGAAAGGCCGTCGGCGCGCAGGGAGACGAATCCCTCGCGGGCCAGGGCAAAACGCCGCAGTTCGTCCAGGGAGGCGCGCTGCATCACGAGCTGGCGCAGGGCGTCGTCCACCGGCAGAAACTCGAAAATTCCCCGGCGGCCCCGGTAGCCCAGGTGGCAGTGCTCGCAGCCGGCGCCGCGCCGTACGTCGAAAGACCCGGGGCCGATGCCCAGCATATGCATCTCGGCCGCCGTGATCGGCTGCCACCGGCCGCACTCGGCGCATACTACGCGTACCAGACGCTGGGCCAGCACGGCGCGCACCGCAGCGGCCACCAGGTACGGTTCGGCGCCCATGTCGGTCATGCGCGAAAAGGCGGCCGAAGCGTCGTTGGTGTGCAGGGTGGAGAGCACCAGATGGCCGGTGATGGCAGCCCGCAGGGCGATGGAGAGGGTCTCGCCGTCGCGGATCTCGCCCACCATGATGATGTCCGGGTCCTGGCGCAGGATGGCCCGCAGGGCCGCGGCAAAGGAGATTTTTTCGCCGGTGTCCACCTGGGTCTGGTTGACCCCGCTGACCGTCAGCTCCACCGGGTCCTCGATGGTGGTGATGTTGCACGTCTCGTTGCGCAGCATCTGCAAAGCGCCGTACAGGGTGGTCGATTTCCCCGAACCGGTGGGCCCGGTGACCAGTACAATCCCGTAGGGAAGCTTCAGGTGGGTGGTGAAAACCTCGAGTGCGGCCGGGGCCATGCCGAGGCCGTTCAGGGAGATGGCCTCGTCGTGGGGCGGCAGGAGTCTGAGCACCGCCTTTTCGCCGTGGACCGTCGGCAGGGTGTTGACCCGCACGTTGACCCCCTCGATGTCGATATCCAGCACCTGGGGGGCGAAGCGGAAGGCGCCGTCCTGGGGTTTGCGCCGTTCGGCGATATCCATGCCGCTGACCACCTTGACCCGTGAGACCAGCTTGGGGCCAAGATCGGCGGGCAGCCGTTCGGTCTGGCGCAGCATCCCGTCAACCCGCAGCCGCACGATCAGGGCGTCTTCTTCCGGCTCCAGGTGAATATCCGAAGCCCCTTGGTTGATGGCGCGTACCATGAGCTTTTCGAACAGTTCCACGATGAAACCGGTTTCCTCCACCTCGATGCGCCGATCGAGGTGGATCGTGGTGTCGAACTGGCGGCTCAGAAAGAGGTGCTGCATCCGCCGCAGCTTGCGCGGTGAGGTGAGCACCAGGCGCACCTGGCGCTTGGCCAGACGGGAAATGGTCTGCATCATCGATCGGGGCAGGGGAC
This sequence comes from Desulfobacterales bacterium, assembly GCA_963668645.2. Lineage (GTDB taxonomy): Bacteria > Desulfobacterota > Desulfobacteria > Desulfobacterales > UBA2174 > UBA2174. The sequence continues at coordinate 86,765 of CAXXWC010000001.1, read as the reverse complement.
CGGTGCAGGCCAGGAGCAGTTCGCCGGCCGGCCCGCTGCCCACCGGCAGAACATTGACCTTCAGGGCAATCTTGGACGGGATGGCGGCAATGATCCCTCTCTCGATTTGCTCCACCGCATCAGTGAACAGGGGAATGCCAAAAAAATCGGATAGATGAGCTGTGAGCTGGTCCTCGTCCAGAAGCCCTTCACGCACCGCCAGGGTGCCGATCCGTTCGCGCACCATGCGCTGGTTGGCCAGCAGGCGGGTGAGGGTCTCGCGGGTGATGGCTCCCTTGTCCACCAGGAATTCTCCGAAGCGTTCCATGCGTGCCACGGGTCGTCTAGCGCCTTTCGGTCCGCAGCGGCTGCGGCAGGCCGCCGCGCCGCCCGGCCATGCGTTGACGCAGCAGGTTTTCGTTGCGGGCCGCGGCCAGCCCGGCGTCCATGCCGATCTTGCCCTCGCTGATAAGTCGCGCCAGGCACTGTTCCATGGTCTGCATTCCGAATTGTCCGCCGGTTTCGATGGCCGAGTAGATCATGTCGTCCTTGCCCTGGCGGATCAGGTTGGCGATCCCCGGGGTGCCGATCATGATCTCCACGCCCGGCACCCGGCCGGTGCCGGCCGCGTTGGGCAGCAGGCGCTGGGACATCACGGCCCGCAGGGTGGCGGCGAGCTGCTGGCGGATCTGGGCTTGTTCGCCGGCCGGAAAGGCCCCCACCAGGCGGTTGACGGTGGAGATACAGTCGCGCGAATGGAGGGTGGAAAAAACCAGATGCCCGGTTTCGGCGGCCATGATGGCGGTGCGCATGGTTTCCAGGTCGCGCATCTCGCCCACCAGGATCACGTCCGGATCGGCCCGCAGCGCGTCGCGCAGAGCCTCGGCAAAGGAGGGCACGTCGGTGTGCAGTTCCCGCTGGTGGATCACGCAGTGATTGTTGTGGTGCACGTACTCGATGGGGTCCTCGATGGTGATGATGTTGCGCCGGCTGCGGGCGTTGATGTCGTCCACGATGGTGGCCAGGGTGGTGGACTTGCCCGAGCCGGTCACCCCGGTGATTAGCACCAGCCCGTCACGCAGCCGGGACAGCTCGGCGATGGTTTCCGGCAGGCCGAGGCCGGCGAAGCTCGGGATTCCGTCGGCCAGCAGGCGCACCGCCACGCTCAGGGCCCCGCGCTGAAAAAAGGCCGCAATGCGAAAGCGCCCCACACCCGTCAGGCTCAGGGCGAAATCCACAGCCTTGTTGCGATCGAGCACCTCCCGGTGCCGAGCGGTGAGAATCTCGTCCAGCAGCCCGGCGATCTCGGCCGGGCGGTACGGGTCGCAGTTCATGAAGGTCAGTTCGCCTTTGACCCGGAACACCGGCGGCATGTCAGCGGTCAGATGCAGATCCGAGGCCTTGCGTCGCAGGGTCTCGCGAAACAGCGCGGTCATGTTGGAGGGTCGCGCTCCGCCCGGCAGCGGGCGGTCGCAGGCGTGGCCGGCTTCAGTCGCCAATGATGTTCTCCTTGCCCTCGACGATCTGGCCGTGGGAGCTTTTGCGGCCCAGGAAGCGGTCCGAGACATCCCCGGCCAGGGCCGGATGGGCGATGACATGGGGGGTGAGGATGATGACGGTCTCGGTCTTCTGCTTGGTGTCGCCCGTTTTGCGGAACAGGGCGCCTATCAGGGGCAGGTCACCCAGGACCGGTACCTTGGTCTCGCTGTCGTCCACCGTTTCGCGGATGATCCCGCCGATGGCGATGGACTGGCCCGAACGCGCCGAGAGGATCGACTTGATTTCGCTCTTGTCGACCCCATCGATGGGAAAATCGAGAACCTGGCCCGTTATTTCGTTGACCACCTGGACCGTGGAGAAGTTGAGGCTGGCCGTGGAGATCTCGGCCTCGATCTCCAGGGTCACTGTGCCGTCCTCGTTGATGAAGGTGGTCATCTCCACATCGGTGCCCAGCTCCTCGCGTTTGATGTCCACGTCGAAGGTGGTCATGGTCTCACCGGTGTCGCCGATGGCCACAGTCTGGGTGCTCACGTCGTCGCGCAGGGGCGTTTCAGTGCCTACAAAGAATTCCACCTTGCTGTTGTTAGCCGCCATAAGAAAGGGGGTGGAGATGATCTCGGCACGTCCCAGCTTCTTGTATAGGGCGATGCGCGCGTCGAGCTTGGCGCCGTCGAGAACGAAGTCGAGGCTCGTGGAGCTGATACTGCCCGCATCCAGCAACCCCAGACCTGTGGTGTAGGAACCGGTAACCCCGCTCGAGCCGGATTCGTCGTGGCCGAATTCGAAAAAGCTCTGGAAATCGTCGTCCAAGGTGAGCTGCAGGATGCGCACCTCGAGCAGTACCTGGCTGGTGGGCGTATCCAGGGCGGAAACGATTCCCGCCATTTCGTTGAGCAGTGCCCCGTCCAGGGAGCGGGCCACGATGCAGTTGTTGCGCTTGAAGACGGTCAGGATCGCCAGGGTCGGCTTCTCGTCGTTCGCCGCAGTCTTTTTAGCGGCACCGGCGCGGGGAATCACCGACGCGGCCTCATCGGCTACGGAAACGGCCAGGCTCTGGCCGGTTTTGGTCGTTGCGGAGTCCACCTCCGCTTCTTCCTCGGGGTCGATATGCCCGTAAATCTTCTCGTCTTCGATCACTGCCAGTCGCACCTGGTCGCCCATGGCCGCCTTGATCACCTTGGCCATGTCGGCGGCGTTGGTGTAACGCACATTAAAGGCGCGGGTCTGCTCGCTGCGGCGCAAAGTGAGATCGTGCAGGTACTCTTCGCGGCTCATGAGGGTTACGATCCCCTCGCCCTGCCGGTACCACAGATCGTTGAGCCGGCAGATGGCGTCCACGGCATCCTGGAGAGGCATGTTGCGCAGCAGGATATCGATGGGCCGCGATGCCACCGCGTCGGTGGCCAGCACGTTGATCCCGCCTGTCTCGGTAAGAAGTTCGGCGATGCGGCGCACCGGCACGCCGCGCAGCACCAGGCTGCGCAGGCGGGTCTGCAAACCCCTGGGACGGGTCGTCGCCGCGGCCTTCTCGGCCACCAGCCGTTCGGCCTCGGCAATGCTTTCCACAGTCGTGCCCTTGATGATCCGCACCAGGGGCGGGCCGTCGTCCGGAATCGGTGCCAGGGTCGTTTGCGGAGCTGGCGGTCGGGTGGCAAACCCGGGATCGAGGGGCTTGAGGCGGTCCTGGAGGCCCGAAGTGCAGCCGGCCAGTACCAGGACCGCGGCTACCCCCCAGACGAGAAAAGATTTTTTCATGGCAGTACGACCTCGTGGGTTTCACCCCTGGCGTCCTTGAACACGACGCTCCGGGCGCCGATCCGTTCAACGGTGAAGCCGTGGGGGACCCCGGTAAAATCCAGACTGATGCGGTCCCCGGGGGCGAAAACGACAAAATCCGGCTCCGGGCCGAGTTGTACCAGAACCCGGCTGAAGTCTTCCGTGTCCACGATGCCGCGCAGCTTCACCATGCGGATGGCCTGCTCGAAGTTGCGCGGTGCATCGGCGCTCTGTTGCGGCGGAGCCTGAAAGGGGCTGCGTTTAGCCTCCTGGCCCGCGGCCGCCGGGGCCGGCCCAAGTGCAAGCATCGTCACCAGTATCATCGCGGCCCACGGCCGCCATACCCACCGCATCATGACAGGACATACCTCCGGATTCAGATCATCAGGTTCAGGGTAATGTGCAGTCCCGGCTCGCCCGCGGCCTCCAGGCGGATCGCTTCGATGCAAACCGGGTCCTCCAGGTCCCTGAGGGTTTCCAATAAAGATACAAAGTCGAAAAAGGTCCCGTGCATATCGACGGCAAACACGTTCCAGTCGAAAAGCTCGCCTTTCACTGTTCCCTTGGGGACCACGGTGTCCACCACCAGGCGGTGATCCTCGATCAGGCGGTTGATGTCGGCCAGCAGGGCCGTGACCTCGCGCACCGCGCCGGTGCGCACCGCGGTGCGCGCGAGTTGGGCATTAAGGTCAGCCAGGCGCTTTTCACGCTGTTTCAAGGTGCGCTCCACCGCGGCGGCAGAGGGGGACTGGTTGAGGTTGTTGACCTCGCCGACCACCTTGTTGAGCATGGCCACGGTCTTCTTGAGGCGCTTTTCCTGGGGTTCGTAGACCCGCTTCACGTAAAAGAAGGTGCAAGCCACGATCAGGGCCGCCATCAGGCCGAACTTCTCGAAACGGGTCAGCTTTCTCATCCGGCCTCGCCACGCAGGGTCAGCGCGATCTCGAAATCGACTCCCCCGGCCTGCGATCGGGCCAGCTTGCGCATTACCGCCGCCTCGCACCATGGCTCGGCCTGGAGCCGCTCGGCCAGTCCGCTCACCGCCGCCAGATCCCGGGCCAGGCCGCAGAGCCCATAGTCCACCCGCTCGCCCTTAGGTTGCCGGGCCGGTTGGACCACCGAGGTGAGCACGATGCCGCTGTCCACGGCCCGGGCGATGCCGTTGAGGGTCTCGATCGTGCGGATCAGGACCGTGTCGGCCTCCCCCTCCATGAAGGCGATGCGCTTTTGGGCGAAGGTGATCTGCTTCTGGATTTTTTCGGATTCCTTGATCAGGGCTTCGTACTTGTCTACTTCGGCCTTTCGCTGTTTGACCTGGGCGGTGAGGGTGTCAATCCGCTTGCGGTAAACTTGGTCTTTGTGCTTCATCCAGAAATAGTGGCCGAAGAGCAGGGCCACCAGAAACATCACGGTGGCCAGGGGGGCGATGTAGGCGCTGTTCTTCAGGCGCAGGGCCAGGGCCACCCGGTCGTCGATGCCCAGCCGCCGGCCGCTGCGTCCGGAAAGCTCGCGCACAGCGGCTCCCACCACGGTGCCGTAGGCCGCGTGAGCCGGGTTGGAGCGGGCGTCGGCGATGCCTGCGGACCGCGACAGTTCCAGAGGCTGGGCTCCGTAGGCACAGAAACCGGCCACAAAGTCGACCACCGCTTCGTCGGCGGCCCCCGGTCCGGAGATCACCAGCGGTTCGGGCCCCGGCACCTGGCGTCCGGTGAAGGCCATCGACTCTTCCAGGTCCCGGGATAATGCATCTCCTGCCAGGTGGGCGCGGATCGTTTCGATGCTCAGGCTCAGGGTGTTGATCTGTTCGGGCATCCCGCCGCGCACGAGGGCGAAGTTGGAATAGTCCGGCCCTACCTCGAGAATCGCCCGGGCCATTTCAGCCGGCCCCATCAGCAGCGGCATGTAGAAGGTCACATCTGGCGGGTAGATGCGCAGCAGCCTGAAACCGGCGGCGCGGAAGCGCTCGCGGATGGCCCGGTAGACGTTGCGCTCGATGGCCGAGACGTTGAAGGTGGCCTGGTCATCTTCGTCTTCGTAGACCACCTCGCCGGGCAGGGGCTCGGGCCGGAGGGCCGCTTCCACGCCCACCAGGGCATTGGCGCCGGTGATGCCGGCGTACGGCTCCACTTCCCAGCGCACCGCCTCGGCGAGCTGGTAATGCTTGAGCCCGGCGGCCTTCTGCCGGTCCATCAGCAGATCGAAGGCCCTGGCCATGGGGGTGACGAAGACCGCCGGCCCGCCGGTCTGACCCAGCCGCTCGGCCAGGGCCTTGACCGCGTCCACCGACGGCAGGTCGTCTTCCGGGTCGGGCCGCCGCATGGCGGCAAAATCGACGATCTCGAAGCGTTTGGCCCGCCGGCGCACCACCGCCGCGCGGATTTCCTCGCCGGCCGTTTCCACGGCCAGCAGTGTCTTTTCAATCAGCAGCAACTCGCGTCAGGCTCCCTTTTTGGCGCTCATCAAGGCTATCCGGAACTTTTTGTGTTTTGGGGGAACGATTTTTTATCCTCCGCCTTGTTGTCGTTCCGGTTTTCATCTTCCACCTTGTTGTCATTCCGGGCTTGACCCGGAATCCATTTCAGAGCGCCGCTTTGATTATCCTCAAAAACATCAAAGGTTGCCCTCGGGTCTGATTCCGTCTTGATGGAAATGGATGCCGGATCGAGTCCGGCATGACGGATAACTTGCGATGCCTCCCGAACTCTTTCATTCGGCAAAAATCTAGGGCAAAGCGACGAAATCGTCCGTATCGATGGTGATCGCCTCGTACTGCCCGCTGCCGGCTTTGGCTGTTACACTGTAAACGACGCGGCGGTAGGTCTCGCCGCTGTCGATTTTGTCGTTGTTGTCCGCGTCGTTCCAGAAGACCAGGTAGCGCGCCCCTGTGGGGACTTTTTGGGCCGTGGTATCGTCGTAATCAAGGGCCGGGTCGGCCGGCGTTGCGTCGCCAGCGGCCCAGTCGTCGACGGAAAGATCGCCGTCCTCGTTCGTGAGGGTTGCCGGGGCCAGCAGGTCGATCCCGGACACCGGCGCACCGCCGGCCCGGAAGAAGCGGGCCTTTGTGGTGCCGTGGGTCGGATCGCCGAGATAGGCGTCGATCACGGTGAATTTCAGCAGCCGGAAAAAGCCGGGCACCCAGTCGCCGCCGGCCACGACGAGGTGCCGGTTGTCCGCGTTAAGGGCCGCGCCGGGGTCGTAGGCGGAAAGGTCCAGCACCTCCACGAAATCTTCCGGTTCGGTCTTGTCCGCGTTGGTCGTGGCGAAATCGAACCTGCCGTCCGGCCCCCGGGACAGCACCAGCAGCCGGTCGTTGGCATCGTCCTTGAAAAACAGGATCTCCCGGCCCCAGGCGTCTGTGAGAAGGTTGTCCGCGCCGGCACCCGCCGGGGCGCCGATGCAGGCATGGCGCCAGCCGATGCCCCAGACCGAGACCGGAAGATCGTCGCCGGCGTCGGCCGTGTTGGGCCTGTCGGTCCACAGCCCCCGGGGCTGGCCCTTGGTGTAGGCCGTCGAGGTGCCGTCCTGGTCGTCCCAGTGGTCGTCGCTCGGGTCGGCCGGGGTGCCGTTGTCCTCCCAGCGAAAGAGCCCGGGCCAGCGGGCCAGGTCGCCGGTAAAGCCGGTGTTGCGGCCCGCCGGGGATTCGCCGATCAGGGCCTCGCGGATCCGTTCGAGGGTCGCCTCGGTAGCGGCGACCTTGTCTTTCTCCTCGGCGGCGATGAGCGCCTCCCAGTCCCGGGAAAATAGCTTCAAAACGATGTTGTCCCGGTTGTAGGGATCTTCTTCGTCATAGGCCTTGCCCATGGTGTCGTCGGTATCCACGCTCCAGGCATGGCCGCTGCATGTCCCCTTGGCGGGGTAGGTCCCCTCCTTGTCCGGCCCCTCCGAGAGGATCCAGAAGATCGTGCTGCCGGTGTGATCCGGGTCGGCGGTGATAAAGAAGCGCAGGGCCCGGCCCCATCCATCGGTGAAGCGGCCCTCGGTCTGGAGGGTGCGGAAAGCCTCGCGGTCGTCGAAGTGCTCGCCCAGGCCGGCGGAAGGGTTGTAGTCCCCGTCCTCCCAGCTCGGCAGCCAGACGCTGTTGACCGGGTCCCAGGTGACCTTGGGCACGGGCGCGAGTTTTCCGTACTCTTCGTCGCTGCGGGCCAGATGACCACTGTCCGACGGGTTTTCGGCGATGGGCGGGGCGAGGTAAGGCCCCATCCAGGCCTCTCCCAGATCTTCTCCCGGCGCCTTGTGGGTGCCGATGTCGAAGGGCAGCTCTTCAGGGTACCGGGTCCACAGTCCCCGGGGCTGGCCCTCGTTTTCCGTCTCCAGCCCGCCGATGTGGTCTTGGTTGTTGGTCGCATCGTCGTAGAGTTTGCGGTACGGCCGGTACCACTGCCAGCGTCCCTTGACGAAGCGGCCTGAAGGCCGGAAGAAGATTTTGTCCGGATCCACGGTGTAATCCGGTCCCTGGCCCATACCGGCGGACATGGAATCAGGATTGTCCCACCCGGTGCCGGTGAAATTCGGATTGATCTCGGCTCGCGGCTCCCACAGGTCCGGCCAGGCATGAAGGTCGCCCACGTACCCGCCAATCACCGGCCGCCCCTGGCTGTCGAAACGGTCGTCCGGCCCCAGGATCGCGCGCCGGATCTGTTCCATCTTGTCCCGCGTGATCCGTTCTCGCTCCCGGTCGTCCAGGATCCCCATGGCCGGCACGGCCATGGCCGCGATCATGCCCATGATGAAGAGCACGATGAGCACTTCGAGGAGGGTAAAACCGAGGTTGTCGTCTGTTCTGGTGACCATGGGCCGTTTCGTCGGTTTCTTCGAAATGGGTTGATTCCGGTTTTCCTGTAGGGGCGGGGTTTATCCCCGCCCGTGGCATCCGGCCGAAATGAAACGGGAAATCCTGCGGGAGGGGATAAACCCCGCCCCTACATGACCTCCGTTGCGCATATGTGCGCGACGGAGGGTAAACGAGCGGGAAGGTCGCCCTCCCCGCCGCGGGTTGTCAGGTCAGTTAGGGTGTAGTGTTGACATCTGCGATGCTGCCATTGCCATTCAGGTCGATGGCCCAGTGGTCCATGGTTTCCGGATAGACATGTCCCTCGGGGCACTGGGTCTGGTACTCCCAGGCTTCCTGGGCGACCAGCTTGACGGTGCGCTTCATGAAGTTGCCGGCGTTGTTAGACAGGTCGTAGGGGGTGGTCGATTCCACCAGGTCGCCGTCCATGTAGCCGATGGCGGTGGTGGTATGCTTTGTTCCGGTGCCGCCAAAGATATTGGTACTCGGCAGCCGGTCCACGGTGGCCGCCAGCCGCGGCACGACGAGGACGTAGTCGTTGAAGCTGACGTTGTCGCTGTTCTGCAGGCCGCCCGGGCAATGGGCCGCGTTGGAGACGATGCCGCTCTTGATCAGGTCGCTCTCCGGCCCGAGGCCGAAGGCGATGCGGCCGAGCTTCTCCGGCTCGCCCCAGCCGTACTCCACTAGTGAGGTCGTAGCAACATCCTCTTCGATCTGGTTGCCACTTGTCAGGGCCAAGTCAGCCGTGCTGTCTGCCGCCCCCATTCCGATCATGGCAACCGCCATGTCAGTGCCGATGGCATCTTCATCCATGAAAGGAGCGTCGCTGCGCTTGTCTTCGGGATCGTTGAGGTTGAACACGTCGGTGATGCCCAATCCGTCCAGCTCGGCGACCTCGGCGGCGTTCAGGAAATGGATCGACAGGTTGTTGCGCAGGCCGAATTCCTGGGACAGCACGCCCTTGATGCCGTCGTCCGGATCTTCGTCTGAAATCGTGGGCACTTTCCAGTTCGTTGCCGCGCTTCCGTCCCTGGTGATCAGGTTGGTCAGGTGGTTGGGCAGGCTGCCATTGGTCTTCTGGAAATAGGTGGCCAGATAGGTCACGGTGCGGTTCTGGTTGGTGTCGCACACGGTGTCCACCGCATCGGTGCCCACCATGGCCAGGCGCGGGGCCACCATGGCGATGAGAAAGCCCATGATGGTGAGTACCACCAGGATCTCGAGAAGGGTGAAACCTTTCTGGTTACCGGTAAACTTGCGTGTACGCTTCATGCTCAATGCTTTCATTATTTGTCTCCTGAGGTGCTAAATGTTGGGCTGTTTTTAGCCCGCAACCCTCCCTCAGGGTCTGCCGGGACTGAGTCTTGTTTTCGCGATCGATTCTTCATCCCTTCCGGCGCCTCGCCGCGACAGGGGGCCGCGCGGATAACGCGGCAATTGGATAGTTGTGGCGTATCACCTCCTTTCTCATTTTGAGCCTATGGGGCTAATTGCTCGGCACCTGGATCGTGTTGTTGCCGTTGAAATCGAAATACCAGACCGGGTCGTCGCGATCACGGCTGGTGAGAAACTCCCAGGGTTCCTGCTCGGCGAGCAGGTTGACCGTTTCGATGCGGTAATTGCTGTCGTTGGTGGCGGTGCTGTACCCGGTGGCCACCGTGTCGGTGCGGGAGGTGGAGATGCCTGTAACCGCCTGAAGCTGGGCGGCCGTCCGGGTCCCGACGCCCGGCGAAATCCCGGTATCCCCCACCAGGCGCGCCGCACCGGTCTCAACCGTGAAACGAACGATGGTGGCGTTGAGCCGCGGCAGGATCAGGTAGTACTCTCCGTAGGTGAAGTTGTCCGAGTTGATGATGCTTCCCGGGCAATGGGCAGCGTTGCTGATGATGCCCTTGGTGACCAGTTCGCTCTCCGGACCGATGGAAAAGATAATCCGTGCGAAAAGATCCCGATAGGCCCACTTGGATTCCATTTTGGGCAGAGGGCCGACGGCGGTGAAGTCGCCGGTCTGCTCCTTGGCGCCGCAGCCGGCCATAACCACCTGAGTGCCAGCCATAACATCGACTTCCTGCATGTACGGTTCACGGTCGGTGATGTCGTCCGGGTAGTTGGCTATGTTGTGGTTGGTCAGGTTGGTCTTTCCTGCGTAGTCGAAACCCGTGTAGTCGTTGAGGTTGAAGATCGTGTCGACGCCCAGGGATTTGAGCTCTTCGGCCTCGGCGGCGTTGAGGGTGTGTGGCATGAACTTGTACATCATGTTGTGGCCCTTGGAGAGGACCTCTTTGCCGGTATCCGGATCCTCGTCGGAGGCCGGTACCACATACGCCGTACCGGCGCTGCCGTCCATGGCCACCAAGTTGGTCAGCCGGTTGGGAAACAGCCCGTTGTGCTGGCTGCTGAAGGTGGAAACATAGGTGCGGTAGCGCCCCTTGTTCGAATTGCACACCACCTCGCTGGCGTTGTCGCCCAGAAAGCCCAACCGCGGGGCCACCATGGCGATCAGAAAGCCCATAATGGTCAGCACCACCAGGATCTCCAACAGGGTGAACCCCTCCTGACCCGCACGCCTCCCTCTTCGTGTTCTTGCCTGTCTCATTCTCTCCTCTACCCTTCCTTTCCGCGATCGCCGCCGTTCCCCCGCGGAGCGCTGCGTCGCCGCTGGTGCATTTGCATCCTTTTGCATTCGATGCCGGGCCCGCACCGGCCATCATCATTTCGTTTCAGGGACCGTATTCTCCAGGGCTGCAGCCCATCGCAGAAGCACTTCCGGGCAGGCCAGCGGATCGGTTTCGGCGTAAAACGGGAGGGCGTGGATGGCGCCATTGCGGACCGCCGGCGTCCGGGCCAGTTCGGGCCGGCGGGACAAGGTCTCGGCGATCGCCGCGCTCACCGCCAGGGCATCGCCGGTGGCGGCGATGATGTCAGGCCGGGCCTCGAGCACCTTGTCCAGCCGCCGCAGGACCGCGTGCCCCTTGCTGATCTTCGCGTCGGCGGCCAGGACCTCGGCCGCCACGTTGACCGCGCCCATGGGCTTCAAAATCAGCTCGTCGGTGTAGCCGCCGGCCGCCTCCAGGCGCAGGAAGGACTTGCCCGTTTGCGCCTGGAAAGTGCCGGAAACCAACGCCACCCGCAGCCCCCGGGGCAGGGCGGCCATGCGCTGGCGGGCCCGGGCCATCTCCTTTTCATAGGCGGCGATGAGGTTTTCGCCCTGTTCGCTGCGCCCCAGTTCGGCCGCGATTTGTCGCACCGCCGGGGCCGGTCCGTCGTTGAAGTCGATGAAAACCGGTGCCATACCGGCAGCTTTCAGGGCGGCAAGGGGTTTTTCATAGGAGAGGTCCGGGCGGTAGCGGCAGGCCGGCGGGGTTGCCAGCAGCTTTTCAGGCCTGAGATCGATGATGCGCTTCAAGGCCGCTGCCTGCCGGGGGCCGCAAAAGACTCCGGGGCAGCCGAGCGGTTCGGCGGCCGCGGCCAGGACATCGCCGTTGTTCATCAGCGATTTGCGTCCCACCCAGGCAGCCGGCGCCACCCCGAGGCGGTAACAGACAGAGGCGATCTGATCGCCGATGACCACCAGCGAAAGCCGTTCCAGGGCCGGTGCCGCGCATCCAGCGATCACCGGCGAAACCGGAGCCGCCGCTATACTGAAAAACAGCAAGAGTAAGGATGCCGCTTTCAACCGGAATAATCGTTTGTCATTGCGATGTGTCGTGAGATGCATTGGATTGATCCTTTTTCCGTGATTTTCTCTTTTCCCGTCTCCTCATCCCGCCCTTCCGTCTTCCTCCGTAGAGGAAGCCGGAAAGGGGAGGGGCGCTGAAGGGAGAGGAGGAGGAGGGTCCATGGTCGAAGGCCCAGGTTGCGCTCAGCGCGCCGCATAACCGGGATAGTCGACCACGAAGCGAAATTCCTTGCCGCAGGCAATCACCACTTCTTTCTGGCCTTTTTTCAAAAATCGCAGGGTTACCCTCAGCTCGCCAAAGCCATCGTGCACGAACAGCTCGCGATAAAGGTCCTCAATCTTCTCCAGGATCGGTCTATGTTCGGCGCTCAGGCTGGTTGGGTATATGGCGCTGTTTTTTGTCAATTGATGGTTCCTTCGCATAATTAGATCTTGGCAGAAGACTGATCTCAATTCTCAACCTGGAGGCACCCGAGAAAGTATGAAATACCTACAAATGTTTTAATTGTCTAACGGCAGAGGCCAAAAAATTAGCCCGGAAAGCCAATATTCGACCTTGCCCGTGACAGGCGGATCTGCGTCATGCATTGGAAATGGCGGCCGATCGGTCACGGCGCATCTGTGAGGGGCTCACTCCGTAATGTCCGGCAAACGCCTTTGAAAAATGGCTCAGGCTGGTGTAGCCGACTTCCAGGGAGACGTCGGTGACGTTCATGCGGCTGTAGACCAGCAGCTCGCGCGCCTTTTCCAGTCGTATCCGGCGCAGGTAGCCGAACGGCGGCACCCCGCAGACCCGGTGAAAGAGGACCTTGAGTTTGGAGACGCTGACACCCACCTCGGCGGCCAGGTGCCTGAGAGGCGGCGGCTCGGCCAGGTCGGCGGCCAACAGCGCACAGGCCTTTTCAACTGCCCTGCGGTCCCTGCCGCAGATGCCGGCGGCTTTCAGAGCTTGCGAGCGTCCTGAGAACTGCCAGGCAAGTTCTGCCAGCCGCGACAAGAGGAACAGATTGCCACCGGTGCCGGAATCGAGAATATCCACCGCCTGATGGAGGCAGTGGTGTGTCGAGCGGTCCAAAGACCGGCGCAGGGACAGGGGCCGGCCGGCGCGGATGGCTGTCTTAAGATCGCATTCCAAGCCCCCGTCCCCCAGCAGGGCCGGCAGGTGCCGGCCGGCGAGGCAGATGGAAAGGCCCCGGGCCGGGCCGTCATTGACGACCGCGTACCCGCAACAAACTGCCGGATAGTAAAGCAGCACCCCTCGATCAGTGGAAAGAAGGCAGTCAGGCGGCGCATCGGGGCTTAGCATGGAGAGCGTGAACGCGCCTTCCAGGCAGAAGACCAGACGGGCGGTTCCGGCTGGGAATATCTCGCGCCGCCGCCGGTCCGCCAGGCTGACCGAATCCAGCGTCCACAAGGCAACGCCGCCGTCGCTCCAACGCAAAACACCATCGTCTCCATCCACCTGCCTTTCGGCCAAGGCATTGTTACCCATCGCCGTTATCTCCCCCAAAAAGAAAGGTGGCGCCCGCGTTTCATCCGCAAAACGGGCTACCACCTTCACTTTTCCCGCCGGCCGAAGCCGCGAAAACCGTAAGACCGTAAAAAATTGTTTCCGGGCCGTGCAGCCAGGCTAAACGGCTGGGACCAGGGCCCCGCGCGACAGGCTGGCGATTCGCTTTCCTGTGCCTTGTCGCCGACCGGTGAAACCGTACCCTTACTCGGAATCGGATTTCATCGGGCGTCGATGAGCACCTGGGTCAGATGCTTGCGCAGCGCCTCGAGCTGTTTTGACTTGAACGCCCTGCGGCTGGCCTCGATTACCTCAATGGCTTGCTGGATAGCGGTTTTGAGCTTCTCTTCCCGGGTTCTTCGCGGGCACCCGGCCGTTACGGCCTGCAGCCGGTCCGGATCAAGATCGTCCTGGAGGGCCTCGTTCACCAGGGCACGATGCCGTTCGATCTCCATGCACAACCGGCCGGCACTTTCATTCAGGGCCGCCAGCAGATCGCAGTCAATTTCGTTTCCGCAAGGCCGGTTGCGCCCGAGGCGGCCGAACCGATGCCGTCTTGCCAATTTCAGTCTGTTATCGGTGGGATCCATATCGCACAAAAATCATCGGATTGAAGCGTGGCTGTGGCAGCCGGCACCCGTTGCCTGGACTGCGTTGTCGGCGAAAAGCCGGTGTTCTCCCTCCACGGCGCGGGCAGCGGCCATACCGTCGAAAAAGATCCGGCCGCTGCGGATGATGCGTAGCGAAAGCAGGTTTTTCAACAGGGCGGCCCCGAAGGGGGCTACCGTACGCACCTGGAGCGTGTTGACGCACACCACGGCGGCCGCGGGATTTTTCAGCATGAGCAGATTGGCCAGCTCCCAGGCCGAATCGCCGTCGAAATCGCCCGATAGAAGGACGTTCAACTCATTGCCGTTGTGCTCGGTTTTCAATCTGAAGCTTGCGCTCATGGCGTTTTCCTCTCGTCATCGGTCATTGATGGGTATAGCATGGATAGCTAATTCTTTATGTGTTAAATATATCTAACTCATAGGGTTTTAAAAAAAGTGCCACAACAGCACTTATCAGCAAAATTTGGGTCCCCGAACCTTTGGTAGAACGGTGGGCCGAATCGGAAAAAGTTAGATATCCAAAACTCAATTGGGTGTCAATAATTTTTTTTGACCCGCCTCGCCAGGCCGTCCGGAATGCATGCTGTTTTATGGCGGGCGGGTTTATCCGGTGGTTTCATTCCTTTCATTTTTTCCTGGCATTGCCTTCACTTGGCGCAGCGGAGCCATGGCCTCCTTCCAGGCAGCCACATCGTCGGCGGTCAGCACGTCCACGGCTCCGCCCTGAAAGTCACCGGTGACATCGTCGACGGTTTCTTCCAGGCGGGCTTCGGCCTCCAGGTAGGCCTCGCGCAGTTGTTCGAGCCGCTCGGGGTCGGCTTTCCAGATGCCTCGGCCCTCAGCCTCGAGCAACCGCCGGCCGATCTCCTCCAGGGCCCAGGGGTTGACCTGCTCGAACCAGCGGCGCATCTCGGCGTCGAGCACGAAGGTGTCGGCGATTTCGTCGAAAACCCAGTCTTCGACCTCGCCGGTGGTGGCCCCGTACCCGTAAACCCGGCCGATGCGTTTGTTCAGGTCGCCGGCCCCCTTGTAGCCGTGGGCCTTGAGCCCCTCGATGTACTTGGGGTGGAGCAGCTTGGCGCGCACCACGCGCTCAAGTTCCTCGGCGAAATCGGTCACCGCCACGTTGGCCGGATCGCGGGTGTCGCCGTAGTAGGTCTTGGGCTGGCGGCCGCCGGCCGCGACCCGGGCCGCGGCGGTCATTCCACCATAGCTGCCGTAGTAGCCGCAGCAGTTGAGAAAGTCTCCCTCGTCGGAGATGTGTTTGTCGAAGGTCACCTCGATGCGTGCCAGGTTGGCCATTAGTTCCGAATGAGCCGGTGCCCCGTAGCTGGCCTCGTCCGCGCCGCCGCCATAGGCAAAGCCGTTCCAGAAAAGATAGACATCGGCCAGGTCCTGGTCCGTCTTCCAGGCCGAGGCGGCCACGGCGAGGTTGACCCCGGCCTTGTAGACCCCGGGCTGGGCGCAGAAGATGCGGTAGCTCAGCCGCCGGAAAACATCGGTTTCCTCGGGACCCGCGTTTTCCGCAGCAGCCTGTTCGAGCAGATGGGCGCGCAGAAGATTGACCTCGGCCGGCTCGTCGAGCATCGCCACGGCCTGGACCACCTGGTCCACGTAGCGCACCTGGTCGGGAAAACAGTCGCGGGTAATCCCCGATACCCGGATGCTCACATCGATGCGCGGCCGGCCCAGTTCTTCGGCCGGGATAATCTCGAACCCGTCCACCTGGCCGTTGGCCCGCCAGCGCGGGCGTACCCCGAGAAGATGGAGGATCTGGCCGATCTGCTCGCCGTCGGCGCGCATGATGTCCGAGGCCATCCAGACCATGCCCACCGTCTCGGGATGGCGACCTTCTTCTTTCATGAAGCGCGCCAGCAGTGCTTCGGCCAGGCGCACCCCCACCCGGTGGGCCGCACGGGTCGGGATGCGGGTAGGATCGACATTGTAAAAATTGCGACCGGTGGGCAGGATATCGTAGCGCCCGCGCGAGAGATAACCCGAGGGGCCGGCCGGCACGTGGCCCCCGGAAAAAGCCCCGAGCAGGGCCCCGATTTCGTCCGAGCGGGAAAAACGACCGGCGATCTCTTTGACCAGGGCGGCGAAATGTTCGAAACGCTCGATCGACGCGGCCGCCGGGGGTGTTTGCATGACTTCGGCCAGAACGGTGGCCGGGCTCTGGCCGTCGAGCAACCGTCCGATGAGGTCCACGGCGAGCCGGTCGGCGGCATAGAGCCGCTCGCCGCAGGTCTGCCCGTCGGCAGCCAGGTCTGCCGGGGCTTCGAGGGCGTGCTCGATGGACTCGCCCCACAGCCCGAAAACCACCCGGCGGGTGTTGAGCGGCGCGGCACTGTCGAAGCGCAGGATGGTGTTGATCTGCTCGGCGAGTTTTTCCTTCTCGGGCCGGTCGCCGAAGACGTGCAGCCCGATGCGGGTCTGGCTGTTGCGCAGGGCCGAGAGAATCTCGTGGCAGGCGGTGACCAGGGCGGAAAAATCCGCCGGCTGCCGGCGGTCGACCGCATTCTGGAGGTTGTTTTCAGCCACTGCCTGGCGGATGAGATGCTCAAGCTGGTGGGCCCGGGCCGGGTCCTGGTCGCAGCGCCGGTATTCGCCGAGCAGGTCTTCGAGATCCTGCAAGCCGCCGTAAGTGTCGGCGGTGGTCATGGTGGTCTGCAGGTGGTCGACGAGTACGGCGTAGCTGCGCCGTTTGGCCACCACGCCCTCGGCCGGGTTGTCGGCGTTGTAGATGTAAAGGTGCGGCAGATCGCCCACGGCGATGTCCGGCCAGCAGGCCGCCGACAGCCCGGCCCCCTTGCCCGGCATCCACTCGAGGTTGCCGTGGGTGCCCACATGCACGATGACGTCGGCGCCGAAGACCCGGTCCATGTACATGTAGGTGGCGATGTACTGGTGGGGCGGGGGGACGTCCGGGTCGTGGAGGATCTTGCAGACCTGGCCGTCGCAGCGGGCCCCGGCGCAGCCGCGCTTGGGCTGCATCATCACGGCCACGTTGCCGAAATCCAGGCCGGTGATCACGATTTTGCCTTCGTAGACCATGGCCGGCGGCACTCCGTTCATCGCCTGGCCCGGAGGTTCGCCCCAGGCGGCCGTCTGGGCCCGGCGGGCCGCTTCGGGCAGCCGGGCGTACCAGCCGTTGTAAGTCTCGGTGTCGAGAAGGGCCAGGTGCCCGCCCTTGGCGATGATTTCGTCCACCGTGGTCCAGCGGAACTCGGCGATGGCCTTGCGCGCCAGGATGGTCTGCAGCAGGGCTTCGCCCGATTCGGGAATCGGTCCCACGCGGTAGCCGGCCGCGGCCATGCGCCGCATCACGGCCACGATGCTCTGGCCGCTGTCGAGCCCCCCGGCCCCGCCGATCCCGGCTTCGAGCCCGGCGCATTCGTTCTTGTGCAGCACGAAGACCACCTTGCGCTCGGTGGTTGGCTTGTTCGCCAGACGAACCCAGCGGGCGATTCGCGCAGCGATCCGTTCGATGCGCTCGGCGATGGGTTCGCGCACCTCGTAGGTCGCGCCGCTGGAGCTGTCCTCGACCTTGCGGCTGCAGGCCATGATGATCGGCTCGATGTTGCCTTCGAACTCGGGCATGGCGATGCCGAAGGTGGCCTCGCCGATCAGTCCCTGGGGGTCGTCGGCCCACTCGGCCGCGCTTTTTGAGTAACTGACCACCGGCTTGAAAACCGGCACATCGAGCTTGGTGAAAAAGGCCACGGTCTGGGCCGCCACTCCGGTTTCGGCCACATCCGCCTCGGGCTGGCGTCCGAGGAAGAAAAAATGCAGGTTCATCAGGGCCTGGATCACGGGACGGCCGTCCGGATCGCAAAAATAGCGGGCCGCGGCCCCCAGCGGTCCGAGGGAGCCGGCAGCCGCATCCGGAACTCCGTCGGAAAAGACCGGCAGCACGTCGAGGCCCCGGGCCTCCAGGGCCGTAATGAGGGCCGCTTCCAGGGCTCCGTCGGTGTTGGTAAGGGTGTGGCGAGAAAAGAGCAGGCCCACCGTGGCCTGCCCTCGGGCCGGATGGGCATCGCGGTAAGCCGCTACGCTGGGGTAGACCTGGGGGTCGGGCGGATGGAGCAGCCCCTGCCAGGGCAGCGGCTCGGGATCTTCGACCGTCGCGCCCGCTCCTCCCAGGGAGGCGAGATAACTGAGCAGGCGGCGGGTGTTTTCCAGCCCGCCGGCCGCCAGGTAAGCATGCACCCGGGCCCCGGCGGCCGGGTTGGCTCCTGGTCCCTGGCCCCACTGGGTCGGATCGAAGGAGGTGGCCACCACCTTCTGGTCCGGGCGCACCAGGGTCTCCAGGCGTGCGTCGACCTCGCTCCAGAACCCGTCGTTGGTCCGGTAGAGCAGAATCACCCGGGCCGTGGCGGCCTGGTCGCAAAAGGCATCGATCTGGTCGACGTCGGTCTCCAGGGCTTTTTGTGAAAAGATCCGCAGGGTCAGGGAAGGATCGGTTTCGGCCGCGGCCAGGAAGGTCGGCACATAGGAACTCCACATCACGGCCACGATGGAGACGGGATCGACGGGCTGGGGCATTGCAGGCTTCCTCGTTTCAGGCGGCCGATGGCCGCTAGGGTTGAAAGATTTCGGACAAACACGGACCGTCGCAGCCTAGCTAATCTTTAGCCCGGCGCACGCAGGAAACGGCCAAAACGAAGCATGCCGCGCCGGTGACAGCCAGGATCGCCAGGTCGGCGGCTGCCGGGACCTGGCCGAAGGCGGCGCTGCGGATGGCGTGGGCCGCGTGGGTCAGGGGCAGCAGCCCGACAAGCTTTCCTGCCCAGGCCGGCAGGCGGTCCACCGGAAAGACCGTGCCGCCGAGAAAGGCCATCGGTGTGATCACGAAGCTGTTGATCATCGCCTGGTCCGCATGGCTCTTGACCAGCATGGCCAGGGCCACGGCCAGGGCCGCGAAGACCAGGGCGTTGAGCAGGATGGCGGTCCAGAACCACGGCCCGCAGCAGATGCGGACACCGAAGATCAGCCCCAGTACGAGGATCACCGCAACGGCGCCCAGTGCCCGGGTCATGCCGGCGGCCACCTCACCGGCGGCATAGGATGCGGCGCTGATCGGGGCGGCCTGGATCTCTTCGAAGATGTGCCAGTAAAAGCGGGCGATGTTGATCTCGCTGGCCACGGCGAAACTCTGGGTCATGCTGCTCATGGCTACCAACCCGGGAACCAGAAACTCGAGATAAGTGTGTCCGTCCACGGCGCTGTGGCGTCCCACGGCGTAGCCGAAGGCAACCAGGTAGAGGGTCGGCGCCACCGACCAGGATGGGATCAGGCGGGTGATGCGCCGCCGCAGGATCAACAGTTCGCGGTAGTAGACGGCCGCCGCGCCGTGCATGAAACGATCAACCTGCATATACGGATCCATCCTTTGATTGTCCGCTTCCGGGCGAAGTGGCCATCAGTGCTCCCCGCGCTGCGGAGCCACCTTCTTGCCGGTCAGGGCCAGAAAGGCGTCCTCGAGATTGACCCGGCGCACGGTGAAGCTGTCGGCCTGGGCCGCTCCGAACGCCTGGGCCGCCTCGCGATCGGCGAAACAGGACGTTTCAAGTCCGCCGCCATCGAAGCGGTCGATGGCCCAGGCCCCCTGGGTTGCCATCAGTGCCCGGGGCGTGTCCAGAGCCACGATGCTCCCCTCGTCGACAAAGGCCACCCTGTCGGCGAGAAACTCGGCCTCCTCGATGTAATGGGTCGTGAGCAAAACGGTGGTTCCGCCGGCCTGGATCTTCTTGACCAGGGCCCAGATGCGGCGCCGGATCTCCGGGTCGAGGCCCACGGTCGGCTCGTCGAGAAGCAAAACCGGTGGCTCATGAAGCAGGGCGCGGGCGATCATCAACCGCCGCTGAAGCCCCCCCGAAAGGGTCTTGACCAGTGCGTGGGGCCGTTGGGCCAGCCCCACGTAGTCCAGCAGCTCGGCGATGCGCCGGCGCCGCGCAGCCGCCGGCATGGCAAAGAGACGGCCGTGGACCTCGAGGTTTTCGGCCACCGCAAGCTCGCGGTCGAGGTTGATGGCCTGGGGCACCAGACCGACGGCGCGCCGGGCCTCGAGGCTCTGGCGCACCACGTCGCAGCCGTTGACCGTGCAGCGGCCCCCACCGGGCCGGGTCAGGCCGGCCAGGATGCGAATCGTGGTGGTCTTGCCGGCCCCGTTGGGGCCGAGATAGGCGAAGATTTCGCCGGCCGCGATGGAAAGATCGATCCCCTTCAGGGCCGCTACGCTGCCGTAGCGCTTGGTAAGCCCCTGGATGCGGATCACGGTCCACCCACCGCCGGGCGGCTGGCCGCCTGGCGCAGCCGGGCCACGTCGCTGCCGATCTCCTGCATCGGCTGGCGCCGCACGCGGTGGGGAAGAGCCAGTTCGGCGGCCGTGGCGATGTCCTCGGCTGTGACCGTGTCGCGGCCTTCGAAGGCTGCCAGGGTCTTGGCGGCTTTGAGCATCACGATATCGCCGCGGTGGCCGTCAACGCCCACGTCGAGGCAGTAGTTGGCGATTTCGAAGAGCATGGCTCGATCCACGGTCACCCCGGGACAGCGGGCCATGGCATCCTCGATGCGCTGCGCCAGGGCCAACGACTCGTTCTGCCAGCGGGCGCAGAAGGCCGCCGGATCGGCCTCATAGGCAGCCCGGCGCTCCATGATGGCCACCCGGCTTTCGGCTTCGCGCACCGCTTCTACCTGGACGCAGAGCCCGAAACGGTCGAGGAGCTGCGGCCGCAGTTCGCCTTCTTCCGGGTTCATCGTGCCCACCAGAGTGAAACGGGCCGGGTGGGAAAAGGAGATCCCCTCCCGTTCGATGGTGTTGGTGCCCATGGCCGCCGAGTCGAGCAGCACATCCACCACGTGATCGTCGAGCAGATTGACCTCGTCGACGTAGAGGATCCCCCGGTGGGCCGCGGCCAGCAGCCCCGGCTCGACCCGTTTTTGCCCCTTGACCAGGGCCTGCTCCAGGTCGAGGGTGCCCACCACGCGGTCCTCGGTGGCTCCCACGGGCAGTTCCACCACCGGCACCTTGCGGTCGCGCACCGGCGGCAGACTGTCACCGGGCGTGCGGCCGCAGGCTTCCTGGATGCGGCTGTATTGATCCGCCTCGGTCTCCGGGGAAAGATTGAACGGGTCGTCGTCAAAGACGCGGATGGCCGGCAGGATGTCGGCCAGGGCGCGCACGGCAGTGGACTTGGCCGTACCCTTCTCGCCACGGATCAGCACCCCGGAAAGAGTCGGGTTGATCGTGTTGAGGATCAGGGCCAGCTTGAGTCTCTGCTGGCCGACGATGGCGACAAACGGATAGTTGGGCGAAGCGGTCATGCACGGGTCCTTTGCACGATGGCCGTCAGATGATCGGCCCTCAAATCTTCGATTTTAAAATAACGGGCCTCCATGGCCACTGCCAGGCGCCGCGCCAGGCCGAAGGCGACCAGACCCTTGGGTTCGGTGTCGACCACGATACGGCTGGCAGACTGCAGCGCGGCCAGCCGTGCGGCGGCGGCCAGGGCCTCGTCCAGGGGCTTGGCCTCGGTCTGGGCCAGGTTGGCGCGCCCGTCGGTGATTACCACCAGGATCGGCCGGGACGCCGGGTCGCGCCGGTGCTGGGCGCGTAGCATCTCTTCGGCCTTGAACAGCCCGGACGACAAAGGGGTGCGCCCGCCCACGGCCATCTCAGAAAGCAGCTTGCCGGCTGTTTCCACCGAGGCGGTGGGCGGCAGCACCACCTGGGCGCCGGTGCGGCGAAAAGCCACCATCGCCACCCGGTCCCGCTTCTGGTAAGCATCGAGCAGCAACGAAAGGATCGCTCCCTTGGAGGCGGCCATGCGCCCGCGGGCCCCCATGGATCCGCTGGCGTCGACCACAAAGAGCATGAAGTTGCCCGTGCGCCGCTCGCGGATCTTCTCGCGGATGTCGCCGGTGCGGATGGACACGCAAGGGCCGCCGGCAGACCGGGGCCGCTGGCGCTGGAAGGGGGCCGCGGCCCGCAGCGTGGCGTCCAGGGCGATGTCGTTGCACCGTCGCCGGGCCGTGCTCATGACGTAGCGGCCCTGGCGCCCGGCGGTGCGGGTGCGCGAACGCCGGCCCGAGCCGCGGCGAAGCTGGCGGTCGCGCACCGTCTCGATGCGCCGCACGCGGAAGGTTTCACCCACGGCAAAGACCCGGTCGGCGACGTCGCCCTCACCGGCCTCGGGAGGGGCCTGGCCGTCTTGCGAAGGCTGGGCAGGGTCCGGCCCATGGTCTCTGCCTTCGGGCGGTGTGTCCTGCGGTTGGGCGCCGTCCTCGGGGGGGGCGGGGGGCTTTTGCTCCGGGGGCGGGTCCTGGTGATGATTTTCGGCTGGCGGCGGGGGCGGCGGGGCCGGTTCCCGTCGGCGGTGGCTCAACACCAGGGGCGAGACGCGCCGGATATGATGGGCGGTCACCTCGGGGGCGTCTTCCAGGGACGCCAGTGCCCGGGCGGCAGATTCCATCACCAGCTCGGCGCGATGGCCGGCGGCATTGGCCCCTGTGCAGATCTGGCAGACCAATGCCCGCATGCGTCCTGGCATGGCCACCTTTGCCAGTCGGCGGCGGGCGGCCGCAATGCGCACCGCCACGGCCGCATCGGCCCGCCGGTAAAGCTGGCAAAAGGCCGCCGGGTCGGCGTCAAAGGCCTCGCGGCGGCGCAGCAGGCGAACCCTCCGGGCCGGCTCGCGCTCGGCCCCGGTATCCACGCAAAGCCCGAAGCGGTCGAGAAGCTGGGGCCGTAGCGAGCCTTCCTCCGGGTTCATCGTGCCCACGAGCACGAAACGGGCCGGATGGCAGAGGCTCACCCCCTCGCGTTCGACCCGGTGGCGGCCGGCGGCGGCCGCATCCAGGATCACGTCGACGATGTGATCATCGAGCAGGTTGACCTCGTCTACATAAAGAATCCCCCGGTGGGCCGCGGCCAGAAGCCCCGGCTGCACCCGGCGCCGCCCGGATTGCAGGGCCGCCTCGAAATCGATCCCGCCGGCCACCCGATCCTCGGTGGCGTTGAGCGGCAGAGTCACCACCTGCACCGGCCGGCGCACCATCGGCGCGGCATCGACTTCGTAGCGCCGGGCGCAGTGCGGGCACCAGTCTCCTGGTGAATCTGGATCGCAGCCGTAGACGCACCCGTCCACCACCCTGATCTCGGGCAAGACCGCGGCCAGGCCGCGGACGGCGGTGGACTTGGCCGTGCCCTTTTCGCCGCGGATCAACACCCCGCCCACGGCCGGGTTGACCGCGGCCAGGACCAGGGCCAGGCGCATGTCGGCCTGACCCACCAAAGCGCTGAAGGGATAGATCCGAGCAGGGCCGCGCGATCTCCCCGAAGGCTCCGGCCCGTACCGGGCCGGGCATACTGCTGGCGGTGCCGCTGTGGGGTGGGGCAGGTGGGATTTATCGGTCAGCATTGCACCATCCGTGGCAAAGGTTAACCATCGTTTATCCTCAATGGGACCAGCACCTCTCCGGTTTCGCCGTGGGCCGTGGTCATCACCACTCCGTAGACCGCGGTGATGTTCTCGGCGGTCATCACCGCTTGCGGCGGCCCGGCGGCGCGCACCCGGCCGCGATCGAGGATCACCACCTGGTCGGCCCAGCGCCGGGCCAGGTTGAGGTCGTGTACGGCGATCAGGGTTCCGACCCCGGCTTCGGTGGCCCGCCGACGTACCTGGTCCATCACCTCGAGCTGGTGGCGCAGGTCGAGGCTGCTGGTCGGTTCGTCGAGAACCAGATAGCGGCTTTCCTGGACAAAGGCCCGGGCCAGGAGGACCTTCTGGCGCTGGCCCCCGCTGAGCCGGTCAAAATCGGTCAGGGCCTCGTGCCACAGTCCCATCTGTCTCAGCACGGCTTCGACCTGCGCCAGGTCGCCGGCAGACGGGCGCCAGCCGATATAGGGCCGGCGCCCGGACAGGACCACGTCGAAGACCGCCATGGGAAAACGGCTCGGGGCGGCCTGGGGCACATACCCGAGAAGCCGGGCGCGCTGCAGGGCCGGGATGCCGGCAAGGGGGCGTCCGTCCACCGTTATGTGACCGGCAGCTGGGGGCTGCATTCCCAGGACGGTGCGCAACAAGGTGGTCTTGCCTGCCCCGTTGGGACCGACTACCGCCACGATGCACCCCTCGGGCACCGCCAGGCTGACCGCATCGAGAATCCGGCGCTTATGGATGCGCACTTCAAGGTCGGCGACTTCCAGCATCACCAGAACTCCCGGCGCCGGCGCACGAGCAGATAGAAAAAAAACGGCACCCCGAGAAAGGCCGTTACGATCCCCACCGGCACGACATGCGGGGCCCAAACGGTTCGGCTCAGTGTGTCGGCGCAGACCATGAGCAGGGCGCCGATCAGTCCGGCTCCGGGCAGCAGGTAGCGGTGGTCCGAGCCGATGATCATGCGCGTGATATGGGGCGCCACCAGACCGACGAAACCGATCACCCCGGTAAAACAGATGGCGCCGGCGGTCATCAGGGCCGCGGTGACCACCCCCCGGACCCGCAGGCGCCCCACGTCGACCCCCAGGGCCGCGGCCGCCTCGTCTCCGGTCATCACCAGGTTGAGGTCCCAGGCCCGGCCCAGGACCCAGGGGGTGGGCAGGGCCACCATGACAGCCGTGATGCCGATCTGGGACCAGCCGACCTTTCCCAGGCTGCCGAAAAACCAGAAGACCACCTCGTAGACCTGCTCCATGGTGCCAAGATACTGGGCAAAAGAGGTGGCCGCCGAAAAGAAGAACATCACGGCCACCCCCGCCAGGATCAAGGTCTCGGTGGAGGCCCGGCGCATGCGCGCCACGGCCAGAATGATCCCCACGGCCCCCACGGCCCCGCCGAAGGCCCCGGCCGCTGCCATCCCGATGGACATCCCGCCGCCGGCCACGATGACCAGCACAGCCCCGAAACCGGCCCCGGAAGCGACCCCCAGTGTAAACGGGGAGGCCAGGGGGTTGCGCAGCAGGGCCTGGCACAGAGCCCCGCTGATACCCAGGGCCCAGCCGACCAACAGGGCCATGACGATGCGCGGCAGCCGCAGTTCCCAGAGTACGGCGGCGTGGAGGCCGCCGTCACCGGAAAGCACCCTCAACCAGTCTAGGATCGAAAGATGCACGGCCCCGCAGCCCAACCCGAGAACCGAGGCGGCCACCAGAGCCAGCAACGCCAGGACCAGAAAGCCGCCCTTGCGCCGTGACAGGCGGCGGTAGGGGGCGGTCACGGCCGCTGCCGGCGAGGGGCTAGCGCCGATCGGGGAAGGCATAACAGCCCTTTAACGGCATGCGCTGGAAGGTTTCGAAATATTCGCGGTGGATCTTGACCGGATCTATTTCTGCGGCGAGCTGCGGATGGAACCAGCCGGCCAGATAGGCAAGCCCTACCACGGCCCGCGGGCCGGCGGCCACATCGGCACTGAGCATGTAGAAACGCCGGTCCCGCACCGCCTGCAAGAGTCGCCAGCCGGGCCGCGCCATCATCTTGTCGCGGCGCCGGACCAGGTCCTGGTCGTTTTGGGCGCCGTAAGTGTTCAGGGCCGAAATCGTCTTGACAATCAGATCCGGATTGCGGGCCACGAGCCACTCGGTATCGATGGCCGGATAGTCGGCGGCCATCCCCTGCGCCAGGTTGTGGCCACCGGCGGCCGCCACCAGCATACCGCCGCCGGTGTTCGGGCCTAACGCTTTGTACGGAGAGTAGGCCTCGATGTAGACCGCCGGTCGCTCGGGTTGAGCGGCGCACAGGTCCTTGATGCGCTTCATGTGGCCATCGTGCCACTTCAAAAAGGACTTCGCCGCCGGCTCGGCGTCAAAGACCGCCGCCAGGGCAAGAAGATCACGGTGCAGCGTGTCGAGTTTATACAGATCGAGGCGCAGCGACTGAATGCCCAGCGCGTCGAGCTTGGCTTCCATCTCCGGGCCGGGCCGGCGGCCGTAGGCCAGTACCAGGTCGGGGGCTATGGCTGCGATACGTTCATAGCTCGGGGCATTCCAGGCCCCGGCCACCGGCAGGTGCAAAAAATTCTGCCACAACTCGGGCTCGTTAGACAGGGCGTTGCTGATCCCCACGATGCGATCCTCGACCCGCAGGATGCGCATTGCTTCAAGAGCGTCGCTGGTCAGGACCACCACGCGTTCGACCGGCAAGCGGATGGGGCGCTGCCGGCCCAGAGCGTCGGTCACGGTCACCGTCCGGGCCGAGACCGGCGTGGCTGCAAGTAGGGACGCCACGAATAGAGCGAAGAGTTTCTTCCGCAACCAGGCCTCCGGAACACAAAAAAGGCCTTTCCTCCGGGGTTGAGTATGCATCCCGGGAGCAAAGGCCTTTTGTTCATCAAAAGGATTTTTATTTTTGATCTATCGGTTCGCCGCCCGGCACCTGCTTCTTGCGGGTCTTTTGAAGAAGGCGGTCGATGCGTTCCGTCATTAGTCAAAGACCGTGGCATTGTCAAGCGTTGTGCGCGGTGCAACAAAAACCTGACCAACAGAAACCTGTTGACAGGAGACCTTGCGAAAGGTAAAAAATTTTGTTCTTTATTGAGGCCGAGAAGGCCCCCGTGATCGCACAAAAGCGTGCCACCCGCCACCCCAGCAACAAGCTAATAATTAACAATCCCGAGCCACGAAGGCTTACAGCAACTGCACTGTAGCGCCGGCGTGGCTTTTTTTCTCTATCCGAAAAGCACGCATCACCCCGTCCGCCGGTGACTGCACGGGCACAACCATATCGACCGGAGAGGAGGGAGTGTATGAAAATGTTTCGAAATAAATGGATTGCCGTCATCATTGCGTCAGGTCTCTGCCTGGCATCAGCCCAGCGGGTTCATGCAGCGGAACCGGATTCCGGTGCTGTTGCACTGGATGAGATCGTGGTGACCGCCACCAAAACCGAAAAGAAAATAGATGAGGTTCCCGGCAGTGTAACGATTATCGGCAAGGAGGAATTGAAAAGTCAAAATATTCAGACCGTAGATGACGCCCTGGACACCCTTTCGGGAGTATTCGTAAAACGGAATAAGGGGATGATGGATTCGACCGCTTCAGTGAGATTCAGGGGATTCAGCGGCGATCAATACACCTTGATTCTGCTTGACGGACAACCGCTCAATGACGCTTACACCGGAGGCCTGGAGTGGGGCGCCATCCCGGTGCACAACATCGAACGGATTGAAGTCATCCGCGGCGCCGCCTCGGCCCTTTACGGCGGCAACGCCATGGGCGGTGTGGTCAACATCATCACCAGTACTCCCGAAAAACTAACCCTTGAAGCGGGCAGTGGATACGGCACCAACCAGACAAAACGATACCATTTCAGCGCCGGTAATCGATACATGGACAGGCTCAGTATTCAACTCGGCTACGAAAATGAAAGCACGGACGGATATCCGACCACGCCCGTGGCCAGTACGATCTCATCGGGCAACGGGAATGTCACCGGCGGTTATGCCATGAACGATAAACACGGCAACCCCACCCGCTGGGTGGTCGGCGACAGAGGGGACAACAGCGCGGAGCACACCAGCTTCAACGGGAAGTTGACCTTCGATTTTTCGGACACGGGACAACTGTCGCTGCTTGCCGTTTCGGGCAAACATGAATACGAATACGGCAGGCCCAACAGTTACATGGGCACCTTCGGCGACAACAGCACCTATGCCATTGCCGGCACTGATCAGCGAGTTCGGTTTCGCCCCAACGATTTTATCAGCTACACGGGAATCGGCGAGAACGAGACCCAAGTCTATTCAATGTCTTTCAAAGAGTATTTCGGCCCGGTACTGGTCAACGCCCAGATCGGAACGGTGCAAGTCGACGATCGGTACACCACCGAGTCCGGTAGCGGACTGGCAGACTACGACGATTCGGCGGGGACGCTGAAGGAGACAGAAAACGAAAGCTGGTTTTCCGAACTGCGTGCCGATCTGCCTGTCGGTCGGGCACATACGTTGACCGTGGGCACCTCCTATCGCAAGGATACCTCCGATACCAACGATTATGATGTTCCCTTCTATCGCAGCTTTTCCGGCAAGGGGGCGAGCACCTTTTACTCCGGAGGCAGCTCCAAGACCTGGGCCGCTTTCATCCAGGACGAGTGGCGCATCCTCGACCCGCTGACCATTTA
Source organism: Desulfobacterales bacterium (assembly GCA_963668645.2). Taxonomy (GTDB): domain Bacteria; phylum Desulfobacterota; class Desulfobacteria; order Desulfobacterales; family UBA2174; genus UBA2174. The sequence continues at coordinate 58,801 of CAXXWC010000001.1, read as the reverse complement.
CGCGGGCCTGCGCTACGATTCGTGGAAGGTATATGACGGCGCCTCGGGCGATCCGGGAGCCCAGAGCTATTACGCGAGCAACACCGAATCGGAAATCAGTCCCAAGGTGTCCGCCGTATGGCGCATTCTCGACGATACGAGCCTCAAGGCCTCGGTGGGACACGCCTTCAGACCCCCCAATCTCTATGAACTTTTCAGAACATGGACATCCTACGGGACGCTTTATCAAAGCAATCCGGACCTGGATCCCGAAACCGTCTGGACCTATGAGATGGGGGTCGACCAGTACTTTTTCGACAAGCGCACCAAGATTTCGTTGACCGGATACCGCAACGACATCAAGGATCTGATTTACTATCAGGTGATCGGATCGACCAAACTGCGAAGCAACGCCGGAGAAGCGCGCACCTATGGGCTGGAGCTGGAGGCCTCCCATAAGGTGACCGACTGGCTTACCTTATGGGGCAACTACACTTATACGGATGCCCAAATCACCGAAAACGATACGGACCCGGCCAGTGAGAACAAACAGGTCACCGGTATTCCTGAAAACGCCTTCAATATCGGCCTGGATACGCGGTACAAGTGGTTCAAGGGGAGCATCGTCGGCCGATATTTCAGCAAAATCTATAACGACTCGGATAACGCCGACACCGAGGATGGTGTTTACGGTACCTATGAACCCGCCTTTTTCCTTGATGCAAAAATCACCGTGACTCCGGTAAAATGGGTGGAAGTATACGTGTGCGCCGAGAATCTGTTCGACGAGGATTATTACGAATACTATCAGAACGAGGGCCGGACGGTTTTCGCCGGCATCACCTTGAAGTACTAACCGCTGTTTATCCGAGGTATGCACGCATCCCGGCACAACAGCCGCCGGGATGCGTTGAAAGGCTTACGATCGAACCGGCGTTAATCTTCCATCAACCATTTACGGGCGCTGTCTTTGTCGGGAAAGACTTTTAAATATGCACCGCGATTGACGGCTGTATCTTCAAAAAAAGTATTCGTATAAACCTTTTGATACACTATGGCGACTTTGATGCCGCGAAGCACAGATGCGATATATTCGCCGATATAATAACGATCCATCTCCGGTGGAGGCCCCGTGACCCCAGACAGATCCGCCAGCAGACGGGTATATCCACCTTTGCCCAAATCGGTGCTTAGTGCATCTATGAACTGTTTCAGTTCTTCCGTAATCCATTTGCCGGTTGCCGTACAAGCCAGATAGCCGGATCCGTCATGAATATCGAGTGATAAATTCATTTTTATCTCCGCATGGCGATCCAACATTTCCCATTGTGGTCCACAAGCATACCGGAATTTTAATTGATTTTACAAATGGTTATGAATAGCGCGGGGCCAGGGCAATGGTCCGGCCGCAATTCAAATTGTACTGCGCGCCTTTCTTTTAAATTCATTCATAACGGCTTGCCTTTCCACCGCAGTTCCGGCTTTTCTCCTTTTTTCCAGCATATCAAAAAAAGTATTACGGTTAAAAATAACACATAAAGAATAAAAACCACTATGAAGCCTGGAGAAATTCTGAGGATTCGAATCCCGGACAGTACAAGAACTATGTAGGCTAATAATACCACCCAGCCTTGCCAAGCGGTGGGAAGTCCCCATCCGATACCATACTTCATTGCAGAGAACCAAATCTTATTTTGGGTTTTTTTCATGGCTTGCAGTTCCTGTTGGCGACACGGGTGCACTTCGAAAATTATCTTTCCGGCGTCGTCTCATGGCCTGTTCCGATGGCGTCATGCCGGTATCCCTATCGCTCACCAACGGCGGGGTGGGGCGCCGTGGACGCGCGTTCGTCGCTATCCGCGCAATGCCAAAGGTAAAATCTATGGCCACACAATTTGGTTGGATTTTGCCCCGGATAAAGCCGCAGAAGCGCGCTGTGAGATTCGAACGGGAAGATCCGGTATTTTTGTCAGTGCTTTAAAACCAGGCAGAATGCGATCGGCATCCGCGGCCGGTATCAGCTCCTCGGAAGCCGAGGTTCGATCCAAATCAGCAAACAGGGCTTCGATATTGGGCCGGCCGTCGAGCAGGATTTTCATGTAGTCGGGGTTGGACAGATTTTTCACCAACGGGGTATCGGCCAGCATGGTTTGCAACGCGCGGTGCATGCGATTATCGCCGGTACGGCGGCGATGATCCCGGCGCAAGCTGCGAAAGAACTGTTCCAGGATGTTGTTGGTCCGCTGGGGATAAACCACCTGCGGCCCCGAAGGGGTCTGCACGTCAATCGGGTCGGCAAACAGTTTGTCGTGATACTTGTCGATCTGTTCGGCCAGTTTGCGGCACAGCGGATCGGCTGCCAGCTTTGCTTCGGCATCGAGACGGTGACGGAATTGGCCAACGCTCTGGCGGATACTTTCCATCGCGGGTGCGGCACCATCATCGTTGAGGCCGTCTCGGCCTCCGGAAGGTGCGATGCGCATGGCTTGGCGAAGCTGATCAAAGAGCCGGCAACGCCAGCGTAACGAGTCGAGGCTTTTTTCGAAGACCGGATCGGCGACGACATCCATCACCTTTCGTGCCAGGTGGACAAACAAGCGGCTGCCGGCCACGTTGTCGCCGGGAAGTGTCTGTAGCAGGCGCGGCAGGCAATCGAGCAGGATCATAAGCCGTTCGGCCAGTACCAGCAAGGGGCGATCGAAAGGAAAGCCGTAGCCATCGCCGCAGTGTTTGGCCTGCAAGCTCCACAGCGATAGTGCATAGACCGCCGCAGGGGTCGTGAGACTCAAATCGGCAGCCGTTTGGGTGCCCGCCAGATACATCGCCAGGGCGTTCGGCTCGGCCAGTAACCGACGGGCGTGGCGGGCCAACGCACGGAACCGGGTGCTGAACGCATGGCGACGCAGGCAGCCACGAAGCTCGCGGTAGGCCGGCTCGATCAGGTCTTTGCCCGCATCGCGCAAGAAATGAAAGTGGCAGACAAAGTCTTTGCTTGTGGGGAACACGGCCCCGACCGCCTTGCAGATGCCTGTGCCCATGTCATGCACACAGGCGATCGGATCGCCATAGTCGTCTTTGATCTTTTCCAAAAACGGGATGATCTGAGCGGCGTGTTCACTGGGCACCTTGACATTGGCCAACACCAGGCGGCTCAGAGCGTCGATGCCTGACATCAGAGCGGGCGCATCTTCTTGATGCACGGCATCCAGATGCAGGATATAGCCGCCGCTTCTGGCCATGGCCTGCTTGATGCGCGGGGTGGCGCGCCGATGGGCCAGAGCCAGCAAGAGGATAAACTTGCGGCCGAGTTTGGTGATTTGAGAATCGGACAGCACCACATCGCGGGCCAGCAGCTCGTTGCGAACCTGCCCGACACTGTGGCAGTCCTCGAACAGGCGACGGCCGACAAAGACCAGCACGTCCCAAGCGGTATTGCAACGATGCGCCACCCGCTGACGCAGGGCCGGATCTTCCCAGACACGGCCACAACGGGTACAGCGTTGCACGGTCCGGCGGGCGATATAGGTGACCGAAAGACTGACCACGCGCTTGGTTTGTGTCTTTTGGACTTTCAAGGCACCGCCGCAGGAGCACTGCCGGTGCGGGTAGCGAAAATCGACCACCGGCGGCTGCGCGAACAACGCCGACGGGCGCACCTCCTGGTGCAGTTGTTCGTTGAGGCGGCTCAGGAGGCCGATGGCCGCAACGGCAGCATTTTTTTTAAACCGTGCTGCGCAAACAGCGCCCGGATCTGGTCGGCCTTGATGCGCACGGCGGCCCGGGCCGACACCCGGCGGGCCAACTCGGCCGGCTCGGCTGACGGCTTGCGGATGAATTCGGCCAGCACCATCACTGCAATCTCGGCTGGCAGCACCGCCGCCACGGGCGCTTCCAGGACACGACGTTGCGCCTCGGCGGTCCTGGCATTGCTGGCCAGGTAAACGTTCGCGCGTCCCTGGCGCTGGCGCTGGACAAGACCGCGGCGGTACAACCCGACCAGAACCGAATGACAACGGCAGCGCAACTTTTGGCCGAGCGCTTCGGCGCTCATCCCTGCCAGACTGGCATCGATCAGGGCCACCAGCGTACGGGTCAGACTGCCGGCCCGGGAAAAGCCGATGTCGTGGTAAAACCACAGTCCTTCGCGCGAAAAGCGAGGAATCGAACGCAGGGTATACCATCGTCCGTTGTGCGTAAAACTGCTGTAGTAGCCGTTCTGGGCCAGAAATCGCCGGGTTGATGGAATCGAGTAGTCCATCTGTTGGCTCAGCGGCCCGATCATCCAGCATGGATGCTGCTTGAACAGGACCGCGAGACGCTGGGAAACCTCGGTCGAACCATCCATATCGCCCTCCCGATAAAGTATTGCAGGTTATCGCCGCAACCGGGCATATATGCAATACATTATCAAGAAATGGACGATTTGACAAGAACGAAAAAGAGGATAGCCATCTATCGTAAATGACAATCATTACATGTGTTTTCTATGAGTTAGACGCAAAGCCGACACCCCGGAAAACGAAAGCACAGGCTCCTTGAGAATCGCAAAATATGATCAAGTATGGCAAAAATAATCGGATAACATACTGATTTTACAGAATCCAACCGTTTTGTGGTTCCATAGGGTAAAATATAGCCTGATATGCCCGAAACTGCTGATATCATAATTGTACCGCAGACATAAAGTATCTTTTTCCCATCATTACCTGATCTTGCAAGGTTGGCTCAAGAGGCAAGCAACACCTGTATCCGCCTTGGCTCAGATTTGCCCCGATGTCTGACGGCAGCGCCCAATTAGCTGTTTTGAACAGCCGCTTCCCACAATGGGCGATCCGCCTCCGGCGATCCTGAAATATAAAATGGTTGACCCGTTCGCCCAGCAGTGTTAACAGTGAACTGTCAACAGTTGACTGTCAACAGAATGGAAAGGGGAATCTATATGGAAGCCCAAAGCTTGACCGCTCTCGTATTGGAGCACCTTCGCAGCCGGATCATTACCGGGGAGCTTGAACCGGAAAAACGGCTCAACGAAAACGATCTTGCTGCAAAGCTCGAAATCAGCAGGCATCCGATCCGTGAGGCGTTCCGGATCCTGGAAAGCGAAAGACTGGTCTATAGTGTACCTAGAAAAGGAGTGTATGTGACCGGTCTGTCCACCAAGGACATGATCGAGGTCTACCAGGCAAGGGAAATGATCGAATGCTATGCCGTCGACTTGATCTCTCAAAAGAATGATACGGACCTGACCCCATTAAAGTCGGCCATTTTGGATGCTGCCAAGCTGACCACGCTAGACGGCGAAGATCCCCATCAATATTTGCTATTTCATAAGGCGCTGTCCGGCTTCCATTCCAGATTAATAGAATTAAGTGATAATACGAAGCTGGTTTACTTCTACGGAACGATTTCTTTGAACCTGGCCCGCTATCAATTTAAGCATTTGCGCCTTTCCGGAAGCCTTGACCAGGCGATCGAAGAGCATCGACTGGTCTGTGATGCGCTTGAAAAAAATGATTACCAGCTTGCCAAAGAAAGGCTGCGATTACACATCAACAAAAGATTGAAGGGTATAGCTGCAAAGGGTCTCCTCTGAAAATTTGGGGGCTCCGTCATGGTTTTCAATATTAAAAAGGTAAAATACAATGAAAGTGACCATGCCAATATTTAAACAACGCATTGAAACAGTATTGAAAATGGTAGAAAGTGAAAGGCTTGAAGCCCTTGTGGTGTTTTCTTCCGGAAGTAGCATCGGATTTGCAAGTACCACTCACGGCTATCTTCGATATCTTTGCGACTGGGATCCATTGAATCGATTTGCCGCCTTGATTCTGATTCCCGGTCGGGAACCGACTCTTCTCGTCCCTGCACGGTCTCCACAACTATTTGCCAAAGAGATTTTGTGGTTCAATGATATACGGGCCGTACCGGTCCTTGAATTCGGCAATGAGATCGCTTCGATTCTAAAACCGATTCTCCGTTCAAAAGACAAGGTCGGCTATATCGGACAGGACGAGACACCTTTCAAGGTTTACGACACTATTATCCACGGTCTGATCGGAATCGATTTGGTGGATGCACGTCATCTGATCGATCCGCTGCGTATGATAAAAGATAAGGGCGCCATAGATCTTCACCGTCGTGCGGCAAAAATCTGCGATGATATGTTCGAAGCTTTCGAGCATATCTTGAAAACTGAAAAGGCAAAGGCCGGTTATAAAATTCAGGCAGACATTGAACATGTTGCAAGATATGCGGGATGCGAATATGCATCGACTTTTTTTAGCATCGGACCGGTTGTCGATCGACCGCGGTACTATTTAAAAGAATGCAATCGCAATCCTGCACCGGGAGACCAATATCTTCTATCTCTTTTCATCATGTACCAAGGCCACTGGGGCCACGCGATTCGAACCGGGACAGTAGGGCCGCCGAGTCTGGAACAGCGGTCCGTGTTTGATGTCGTGGCGCAAATGCACGAAGCCGCACTTGCGCAGGTCGCGCCGGGAAATAAAGTGAGCGATATTTGGAAAGCATCTGAAAGAGTCGCATGCAGGCATTATCCGAACTACATCGGAAAAGACTGGTACCGGTTAAAGGCCGGCCATGGCCTGGGGCTGGATTATTCAGATCCGGTTTTATCGAATATTTTTCCGAACCCTTACAGCAAGCAAAAGGATCTGTCTAAAAGCGGTAACCCGGCTTCGGCCGAAGACGAAATTTTGGTGCAGACCGGAATGCTTTTCGAGCTGCATCCGAACCTGTTTGTTCCTGAAAAAGCTGCAGCAGCGCTTGGCGACATGGTATTGGTAAACGAAAAAGGTCACGAAATTCTAAACCGATTTTCGTCAAAGATGATGATTGTATGAAAAGAGCTCAAAACGAGTTGCTATCGGCCGGAGTAAATTTTGTTAGTACGCGAAAAATCGGCTGTAATTCGTACCACAATCATTCACGTTTTTTGACCAAGGAGGTTGGAGTGATGCGGAACCGATGGAAAGCTATTCTTCTAGTTGTTGCCATGATGATGGTTTCACCTGGCATTTCAATTGCAAAAACTGATTACCTGATGCTTGGTTCAAGTTCTGCCTCATCGAGTCACTACTCCTATTCAGTTGGGGCTGCAAAAGCGATAAACACCTACGTAAAAGGCGTTAAGGTCAACGTGGTGGAAACCGGCGCCAGTGTCGATAATCTCAAGCGGCTGAGAGCCGGCCAAATCGATTTGGGCATTGGCGGCCATAAGGTCATGTACGAAGCCTGGAAAGGATTAGGCAGGTGGAAGGAGAGTCCTTACCCGGACCTTCGGATTTTGTGGGTATATGCGAAAACCATCGATTACATCGTGGTTCGAGCCGATAGTGGTGTTGAAAAACTGGAGGATTTGAACGGCAAAAAGTTCAATCCCGGAATCAGAGGTTCTGCCACCGAAAGTACTACGAAACAGATATTCGAAATTTTGGGGGTCAAACCGGACTATCATATCGGCGGGACTTCAGATGCGGTCAAAGCACTTAAAGATGGACGTATCGTTGGCTATGTGAAAACCGGAATAGGTACACAACTCGATGCGTCAACTTTGGATATTATGACGCTGACTAAAGTTTGTCTTATTCCGCTAAGTGAAAAAAACATTGTAAAAATTTCTCAAACCCTGCCTTACGTCTCCATCATTACCGTTAAAAAGGGTGAAATCAAGGCCATGCCAGAGCAGCCTGACTACAGTAGCTGGGGAATGCCTACGGTTGTGGAATGTTTGAAGACCTTGCCCGAAGAAAAGGCGTATCAGTTTGTGAAAGCCATTGTGAAAGGACGTGAATTTCAGACAGTGGCATTTCCTGCCTGTAAGTTCGTCGATTTCGTAAAAGACACCACAACCCTTTGCAAGGTTCCGCTCCATGCCGGTGCCGTGAAGGCCTACCGGGAATTGGGTGCAGAATCCATACCGTCGGAAATCGTTCCGCCGGAGGCAAAATAGATGATCGCGGCTGCGTCCAGATGCGTATTCGCTATCAAAAGAGTCGCTGCTCCGGTACAGTCGTTACCGGGGCAGCTTTCAGCATAGAAAGCGACTGAAACGATGCAGGCGACGATGGAAACTGCGACTGAGAAAAAAGTAAATAAAGAAACAGAATCAACGGAAAAGGATGCAAAGCAACGTAGCCCGGCCGGAGCTTGGAAAATATTACTGGTCCTGGTGTCCGTGGCCTTTGTCGCGTTTCATATCTATACGGCCTTTACCGGCCCTCTACCGAACCTTAGGCAACGGGCTGTGCATGTGGGGTTTGCGCTTTTTCTTACCTTTGCATTGGTCAGGCCCTTCGCCCTTGGCGGCATAAAGCGGGAGCATCCGCTTTTGCCCTTTTTGGATGCCGCGCTCGTGGGTCTTTCCATGCTTGTTTGCGGCTATATTATCGTCCATTATAACTGGATCATGGAGCATCATGCCGAATCGACTCCGGTCAGCATGGTTTTTGGAATCATCGGTATTTTGCTGGCGCTGGAAGCGGGGCGAAGAACGGTGGGTATCCTGTTTCCATTGATGACGATTTTTTTCATTTTGTACGCCTTGATGGGTAGCTACATTACTGAAATTCCGATCGTTGGTGGCTATCTGGAATACTGGGGACACCGGGGATTCAGCCTATCTCATATCGTCCAGGTCATGTATATGAGTGATCAGGGACTATGGGGTTTCGTCACAGGAATCTCTTCCACACTGGTGGCTATTTTTATCATTTTTGGCGGGTTTCTGTTAAGCACCGGAGTCGGCGAGACGTTTATTGACATCGCCATCTGGTTTACAGGGCGATTTTATGGCGGTGCAGCAAAAGTCGCTGTTTTGGCAAGTGGATTTTTCGGGATGATGTCCGGTTCGGCGGTTGCCAATGTCGCAACGACAGGGAATTTTACCATCCCGTTGATGAAAAAGCTTGGCTACCGGAGTGAATTTGCCGGAGGGGTCGAAGCAACCGCTTCGGCAGGCGGACAGATCACCCCACCCATCATGGGCGCTGGGGCTTTTCTGATGGCCGAGCTTTTAGAGGTGCCCTACATCAAGGTGGCCGTTTGCGCTATTATACCTGCTTTTTTATATTATCTTTCAATCCTTGCCGCCGTCCACTTTGAAAGCGTGAAAAACCAGATCGGCCGCATGCCGAGCGATAAGATCAAACCCCTTAGGGAAATTATAAAGCCGGAGCGATCATTACCGCTTTTTATACCGATTATCATCCTACTCACCCTCATGTTCAAGGGGAGAACACCTGAAAGCGCTGCATTCTGGGCCATATTTGCATTTGCAATTTTTTACACGTTTTCCACTTTCGACCGCGAGGGCATCAAGGCACGCGCAATCAAGTTCATTTCCGGCATGTATGATATCGGACTTTCACTGGTGAAGGTGGTTCCGCTGCTCGTTTGTGCAAATATTATTGTGTCTTTGATCAGCCTTACCGGTATCGGCGTGAACATCTCAGAGTTGCTGATCAGCATCAGCGGAGACAACATTGTGATGGCTCTGGTTTTGGCCGGCCTGGTCACCATGGTCATGGGGATGGGAATACCGACTCCCGCTGCCTACCTTCTGGGTGCTTCGGTAATCGCCCCATCTTTAGTTGCCATGGGATTCGAACCGATTGCATGTCATATGTTCATTTTTTACTATGCGATCCTTTCCGCTTTGACACCGCCGGTATGCGCCGGAGTGTACGTTGCAGCCGGCATTGCCCGTGCCGATTGGCTTAAAACAGCCTGGGTCGCCATCCGTTTAGGTATCGTGAAATATATTCTTCCGTTTATCTTCATCTACAATCTTTCGATTCTGTCCATTGGAACCCGGACAGAGGTCATCAGTTCACTTTTTATGGCTTCGGTCGGTGCCTACATGATTTCGGCAGGTACCATGGGGTATTTTTTGGGAAATCTGAACTGGATAGCCCGGGGTATAACCTTTATTGGAGCCCTTTTGTGTTTTACCTGCAGTCCGATAAAAGCGGGGATTGGATTAGTACTTTGCATCGGCGTGGCAGTGTATCAGAAAAAGAAGGTGAGATTCGAAACGCAGGCCGTGAAGAACGCGGCAACATCATAAGTGTCGGTGCATGAAATTTTGATGCAAGCAGCTTGTCCGAGTATCGAAATGAGTGAAGGAAAACATAAAGTTGTGCAAAAACGGATAGACCGGGGAGTAAGTGAAATGGATGAGAAACTGACTTCGTATGACCGAGTTATGGGCGTATTGAACGGTCAAATGCCCGATCGTAGCCCGGTGGTTCCAATCATTTCAGAGTGGTGCAGCCTTCAGGCGGGAATTGAGTTTACCGATGAACTCATTAATGTCGAAAAACACGTTTTCTCCCAAAGCTACTGTGCTGTGCAGTTCGGATATGACTGTGTATGGGACATCGGTTCGCGCCATTCTGAATCCGAGGCCATGGGATCAAGGTTGAAAATCACCAAAGGGGCGAAACCCTACGTGGAAACGTATGCAGTGCAAGACTATGATCGGGATCTGCCGAAGCTGAGACTTTTTGATCCCTACACCAACAAGCGGCTGTCCACCTACTTGGAGCAGATCAGGCGGCTAAAAGAGCTTTTTGCCGGCAAAGTGCCCGTCATCGGATATGTCCAGGCCCCATTCCGGCATGCAGCGATGCTTCGCGGTCCTGAAAACATCATGCGTGACATGATTAAGAATAAAGAAAAATTGCAGGAGCTTTTGGCGCTTTGCTTCAATAGTGTCGTGGTTTACGCGGTTGCCGTGATCAGTGCCGGAGCAGATATCATCCTGACCTCCGATCCGACCTCCTCAGGCAGTGCCATATCCAAGCCGCAATGGATGAAGTGGGGACAGCCGTACGTAAAGAGGCTTGTGGACATCCTCAAAAGAGGGGGCGTCAAGACCATTTTGCATATCTGCGGCGATACTCTGGACCGGCTGGAGAGCATGGCAGAAACCGGCGTTGACTGTCTGAGTCTGGATGAGGCGGTCGATTTTGAACTGGCCCGAAAGATTTTAGGGCCGTCATACTGTCTGATGGGAAACGTGAGCACTTCGCTGATGGCCGTCGGTGGCCCCGAGGCGGTAAAAGAAGCGACCCGGCAGGTGATTTCAAAGGGCGGCAAAGACGGACACCTTCTGGTCAGCGGAGGCTGCGGACTGAGTGGCAATGTGCCGCCTGAAAACATGCGTGCCATGGTCGCCGCTGCGAAAGAAACACTGCTGCGCCGATAGGCATCGTTGATTTTCGTGCCTGTTTCGAACATATCGTTTTCGATCCAAAACCCACGGAGAAGATCATGACGGCAGAAAATGAGGCTTTGCTCCAACAGATAAAATGTTCGGTGGTGGAATTTGAGGAAGAAAAGACCGCCGACCTTTGCCAAAAGGCCCTTGCGACCGGTATCGACGCCTATGATGCGATTATGAGCGGGCTGGCCGCAGGCATGGACGCGGTGGGCAATTTATATGAAAAACAAGAATATTTCGTTCCCGAACTGCTCTTATGCTCCGATGCCATGTACGCCGGGCTCGAAGTACTTCGGCCTCATGTGAAAGTCGGCGCTCACAGGGCGACTGGAAAAATCATCATGGGGGTGGTGGAAGGAGACATCCACGACATCGGCAAGACACTGGTGAAAACCATGTTCGAGGCGGCCGGCTGGGAAATTTGCGATCTTGGAAAAGACGTAAAGCTTGAGCGATTTGTAGAAGCACTGCGAAGCACCGGAGCGGACATGGTTGCGCTTTCAGCGCTGATGACCACCAGTATGATGGCAATGCCCAAGGTGATCACAATGCTCAAGTCTGAAAAGCCGGACGTCCTTGTCATGGTGGGAGGTGCACCGCTGTCGGCGGAAATTGCCCGTCAATACGGCGCGGACGGATACGCCAAAGACGCCATCTCAGCGGTTCAGGAGGCTGAACGGATATTGAAAGAAAACGCGTGAATCCAGAGACACAAAACCTCACCATTTGTTTTGCCGCAGCTATCGTTTGAGTTGCCGAATGCGCCGGGGCCAAGCCTTTGTCAAAAACGGCAGCGGTGTATGGCAGGTGGCCACGTCACCCTGAAAAACCCCTTTCCCAGCGCTTGGCGGGGTTATCGAAGCAGTTGCTTTCAGGCTCGAATCGATCCGGATCATAGGGGGCATAATTCTTCGCTTGGAGAAGTCTTTCAGGTTATCGGCGCCCTTGCGACACAATGCGGTAGCCTCCCACCACGGCCGCCACCAGTGCCAGCCCGAGGGCAAGCCCCACAGGAAACCAGCCGAAGGTCTGCCGGAATACGATGTTTTCCACGGCTTGGGGTGATGCGGCAACGGCTTGGAGACCCGCCTTTTTGGCCTCCAGAACCCCGGCATAAACAATCCCGATCAGGCCGTAAGCCAGGTTGTAGGCCACGCCCTTGAAGCTGAGGACCGTGGCCCGGCGCTCGGACGAGGTCCGGCGGTTGACGAAGTAGCTTACGTAAAAACCCACCATGGAAAGGGCCGAAAAGACCACCAGGGCCGGGATCAGGCCCAGATAGGGCCAGAAGAAGGCCATGCCTGCCAGTCCGGCCAGGGCCGTGGCGGCGGTGGACCCCAGGCAGAAGGCCGGGGACCGGCTTTCGGCAACCCGCCGGGCCAGCCGGGGGATGAAGATACCCGCCACCGCGGTCATGGCCCCGAGAACCCCGAACATCGATTCAGGCAGGGCCACCATGCGGTAGTACTGGCTGGCCAGGGTGATGACCATGCGCAGGATCGAATCCAACAGCATACCGACAACGATCACCGCCAGGACAAAGGGGGTCCTGAAAATCCAGGCGCCGGTGTTCAAAGTCAGCCGGAAGGCTTCCACGGCAGAAACGCCCGCCCGGGGCCGGCAGGCTTTACCGGCCCCGGTGCGGGGGCAGACTTCATCCAGGCCCCAGACAGCAGCCAGGGTGCACAGGGCCATGCCCAAGGTCAGGTAGAGGGGAAAGCGCAGGGTTTGGACCTGGGAAAAGCCTTGGTCCAAGCCGAGAATCGCGGCCAGGCGGGTCATCAGGTGAGAATCGTACACCGCCGCACCGGCCAGCATGGTGAAAATGAAGGCCGCCGATTGCAGCCGCATCTGCACATCGAGTACCTGCCCCCAGCGGTCCGCTAGGCCTGCGGCCTGAAGCGCGTCGTAGGCGATGGCCTCGTCCGCACCGCTGGCGGCTGCCTCGGCCAGTCCGCTAAGGATCCGGTTGACCAGAAAAAGGCCGAAGAGCAAGGTTGGGTTGCCCCGGGGGGCAAAACAGAGGATCGCCATTTCCACCAGCATGGAGATGGCGGCAAAGCGCAGCAGGCGGCGCCGGCCGACGATATCCGCCAATGCCCCGGAAGGCACCTCGGCCAGCACGATAGTGGCGGCCCAGACCGCGTTGAGGATGGCGAACTGGGCCATGCTCAGGCCGAAATCGAGGAACAGGACGGTGAAAATCGGGTAGTAGAAGCGGCAGTTGAACGCTACCCGAAAGGCGATGAAGCGCCGCACGTTGTTGACCGCAAAAGGGGAGGACGCCGGTGGGCTCATACGCTGGGAGATTCCTTTCATGGCGAGTTGATTTTACACCGGCACACCGGTAAATGACCAGCACAAAGCATGAAGCAGTCCCGGGCCGCTTTGCGGCCGGACCGGGCCACCCTTGCACACTTTTTTGAAGTACAAGGCGGTTGCACTGGAGGGCAATTGCGTTATAGTAACCACCGTTTCGCAACCGGACGGCGCCCTGCCGGTCGCCTTCCGGTAACGGAGCGTGCAGACCAGCACCCTGAGTAAACGGCACGCCGGTGCGCGCGGAAAGGATTTTCTATGGGAGTATTGGGAAAGATCGTGGGCGGGACCCTCGGTTTTGCCATCGGTGGACCGCTGGGGGCCATTGCCGGAGCGGCGTTCGGTCATGCCTTTGACGTCAACAATCACCCGGCCCAGATCGAAGATCATCGGACCATTTCCACCGTCGATACGGACCAGTTCACCTTTTTCGTGGCAACCTTTTCCATGCTGGCCAAGATGGCCAAGTCCGACGGTCCGGTAACCCAGGCCGAGATCGATTCGGTGGGGCGTTTCATGGTGCAGGATCTCAGGCTGGATCCAGACAGCCAGCGTATCGGGATGAACATTTTTAATACCGCCTTGCAGGCCCCAGAGTCCTTCGGCGATTTCGCGCGCCAGTTCCGGGCCCGCTTCCACCACCGCGCCGAACTGCTCGATTTGATGCTCGACATCCTGCTGCGGGTGGCGGTGGCCGACGGCCGCATTCTGCCGGCCGAGGACGCCCTGATCCAGGAGGCGGCCTCGATTTTCGGATTCAGCCCGGAGCAGCTGCGCCGCCTCAGGGCCCGCTACCAGAAAGACGTGGACCGCTACTACGCCATTCTGGGGGTCGATCCGAACGAATCCAACGAGGCCATCAAACACCAGTATCGCCGAAAGGTGAACGAGTATCATCCCGACAAGATCGCCGGTAAAGGGCTGCCCGAGGAGTTCACCCGCTTTGCCGAGGAGAAGTTCCGCGAGATCCAGGAAGCCTACGAGGCGATTTGCCGCGAGCGGGGGATCAAGTAGCGCCGTCCTCCATCGACTTGAGGGCCGAACGGACCATCCAGCCGAAGCTCACGTTGCCGAGGGTCAAAACCCGCGCCGTGAGGTCGCGGCCCGGATCCAGTGCCCTTACGATGGCCCGGGCGCCGCGGCCCTGGCGGTGCAAGTCCGAAATCCTGCCGTACAAGTCCTCCAAAAATGCCAGCTTGCGGCCCAGAGCGGCCCGGCCTTGGTGCAGCACCGGCCGGTGGGCGCAAAAAAGGACCTCGAAATCCAAGGCCAATACCTGCCGCAGTGAGGCGATCTGATCGGCGAAGTCTTCGTCCGAGCGAAAGTACTTGATCCGTTCGCCGAGAAACAGGTCGCCGGAAAAGAGCCATCCTTCGTCCGCTACGAGATAGACGGTATGGTCCTTGCTGTGGCCCGGCGCATGGATCGGCGTCAGACGCCGGCCGGCCGCCTCCAGTAAGGCCGGCAGGGGGAGTATCTCCAGGGGCTGGGTCCGGCCCCACAGATAATGCTGGTAAGGACGAATGGAAAAGGCGCTGCGCATCTTTACAGCCGTCAGCGGATGGCCGTAGACCGGAGGGCCGAAGCTTTTTCGAATCGCCGCCGCATTGCCGCTGTGATCCTCGTGGTGGTGGGTCAGGACCACGGCTCCCGGCGGTCGGGAAGCGAGCAGGGACAACACCCGGCGCCGCAGGTGGGCCTGGCCCGTATCGATGAGCAGGCCGCCCAGCCGGTAGCAGCGCACCGTCATCCACGGCGGCCCCAGGGGGCCGAAACCGAGGTTGTAGGCCGTCACCGGGCCGTAATTTTCGCGTGTAACGACGTTCACGGCTACTGGTAGATCTTTTCGTCCACCGCATCGGCCGAAGCAGCGTCCGCCTCGTGGTCGCGCGGCATCTGGCCGGCCTTGCGCATGGCGTACTCGCGGTACCATTCATGGGCCGAGATCATCGACATGACTTCGTTGGTGCCGGTCCAGATCGATGCCAGGCGCAGGTCGCGCACGATCCTTTCCACCGGAAAAACATCCGTATAGCCGATTCCCCCCATCACTTGCATGCTGTTGTGGGCCGCGCGCTGGCAGGATTCGGTAACGAATTTCTTGGTCTCGGAGACCAGGCGGCGAACCCGGTAAGGATTTTGGCCGCTGTCCACGGCCCGGGCCGTGGTGTAGATCATCGCGCGGGATGCGTCCAGGAGCATGGCCGCCTCGGCCACCTGGAAGCTGACCCCCTGGAACTGGTTGATGGTGGTGCCGAAGGCCTTGCGCCGGGTGGTGTAGCCGGTGGCCACATCCAGGGCCGGACGGGCCGCCCCGATGGTCATGGCCGCCGTTCCGAGCCGCTCGGGTATCATCATGGTATCGAAGACCGCCTTGGCCCCGTTGAGCCGTCCCACGATGTTTTCCCGCGGCACCTTGACGTCCCGGAAAACGATGCGGCCGGCCCCGCCGCCGCGGCAGCCCATCAGGCCGTAGCGATAGGCGGTTTCCACCCCGGGGCCGCGGTCGACGATGAAACAGGTCAGGGCCTGGTGAGCCGGGGCCTGGGCATCGGTGCGGGCGTAAACCAGAAAAAAGTCGGCTCCCTCGGCCCCGACGATGAAACGCTTCTGGCCGTTGAGCACGAAATGGTCGCCGCGGTCCTCGGCCATGGTGGTGGTGCCGAAAAAATCGCTTCCCCCGCGCGGCTCGGTGAGGCATTCGGCCGCAAAGATCTCGCCGCCAAGCAGGGGCCTGACGTACCGCTCCTTCTGGTCGTCCGTGCCGTGCAGGATGATGGCGTCGCAGACCAGTTCGGCGCCGACGCCGAACAGACAGGCGAAGATGTAGCCCAGGGTGCCGACCTCTTCCATCACGGCACAGGTGCTGACCCAGTCCAGATCGCGGCCGCCCCACCGGCGCGGATAGCGGCAACCCATGAGGTTGCGCCGACCCGCCTCCTGCAAAAATTCCTTTGGAAACCGGATTTCATCGCGATCCATGGCCAGGATCATCTCCCGCGGCACCCAGCGCACCAGGTCGCGCACTTCGTCGATCAACCGGCGCGACGTTTCGGATAACAGATAGTCGAACATGGCAACCTTCCTTATGTATGGGTCATTTGCCGGCGGCGGATGCTGTTTCTATCTCTTCCAGGCGCCGGCGCAGTTTGACCTCAACGGCCTGCAGGTCTTTTTCCAACAGGCTCAGTTCATCGATGCGGGCGCGGATTTCGGCCAGCTTGCGGCCCCCGTAGGCCAGGCTCTGGCGGATCTGGTCGGCCTCGTTCATGTCGATCTCGTCCAGGCCGATCATAGCGGCGATTTCGTCAAGGCGGTAGCCGAATCGCTTGCCGCGCAGGATCAGTCGCAGCCGGGTCCGGTCGCGCCGGTTGTATATCCGCTGGTTGCCCTTGGTCCGCGCCGGCGCCAGCAACCCCTTTTCCTCGTAAAAACGGATCGTGCGGGGGCTGACGTCGAATTCGGCCGCCAGGTCGGAGATGCTGAAGTATTCGGTGCGGGATCGGTCAGCAGGCAAGAGCGTGCTCCTGTTTTCAAACTTAACGTTGACGTTAGTGTAAGATAGAGGATGCTCAGGAGTCAAGTTTACACGCCCGAGCAGCCGGGGACGGACTCGATGCGGCGGTCACAACACCATGCAGCATCCAAAAGATCGAATCCGGTCGTTTGCGACAGCCATCGAATCGTTGTATGAGGGTTCCCCGAGCCAACGATTATCCGGAAAGGAGATCCATCCGTGGACAGCATACTCTTTTCTCCCCTCCGCCTGCGCGGAATGACCCTGGACAACCGCATCGTCGTGGCACCCATGTGCCAGTACAGCGCCCAAGAGGGCAATCCCAACGATTGGCACCTGATGCATATGGGCCAGTTTGCGGTCTGCGGGGCGGGTTTGTTCATCACCGAGGCCACTGCGGTAAGCCCCGAAGGGCGCATCACCGATAAATGCCTCGGCCTTTACACCGACGCCCAGGAGCAGGGCATGGGCCGGATCATTGAATTTTTCCACCGCTACGGGCATGTGGCACCGGGTATCCAACTCGGCCACGCCGGGCGTAAGGCCTCCACCCGGCCGCCCCTGAGCCGAGAGCCGGCAGCCCCACTCGAACAGGGCGGCTGGCAGCCACTTTCGGTATCCGGTCTTGCATTGGAGCCGGACTGGCCCTTGCCCCGATCCATGGACCGCAACGACATGGACCGTGTGCGCGAGGCCTTCATCGGTTCGGCCCGGCGTGCCGAACGGGCCGGCTTTGCGCTCCTGGAATTGCACGCGGCCCACGGCTACCTGCTGCACGAGTTTTTGTCACCGCTCACCAATCGGCGGGCGGATGCCTACGGTGGGGATTTCGAGGACCGCATCCGCTTTCCACTGGAGGTCTTCGACGCGGTGCGTACCGCCTGGCCGGACGACAAGCCAATGGGGGTGCGGGTCTCGGCCACCGATTGGATCGAAGGTGGATGGACACCTGAAGAAACGGCCCGTCTGGCCAAAATCCTGGCCCACCGCGGCTGCGATTACATCCATGTTTCCAGCGGCGGGATCGCCTTTGCGGCGCGCATTCCGGCCGGGCCCGGCTACCAGGTCCGCTTTGCCCAGATGATACGCGAGGCATCCGGTATGCCCACCATCGCCGTGGGCCTGATCGCCGACCCTTTTCAGGCCGAACAGATCGTGCGCTCGGGTCAGGCCGACATGGTGGCCCTGGGGCGGGCCATGCTCTTCAACCCCCACTGGGCCTGGCAGGCGGCCCGGGAATTGGGCCAGACCGCCGTCTATCCACGCCAGTACGAGCGGGGCCACCCGGCGCTGTGGCATGCCGCCGATCAGGGCAAGGCCGGGCCGATCCGGCGCTAATCTCGTCAAAGAGGAGATCCCGTATGACCGCGGTGCTCAAGATCGCATTGGCCCAGCTCGAAACCACTCCCGACACCAGTGCCAATCTGGAAAAAGCACGGGAAGTTGCCCGCCAGGCCGCCGGCCGGGGCGTAAACCTTCTCGTTTTTCCGGAAATGTACATGGGCCTGCCCAAAAGAGACCGGCCTCCGGCGGCCATTGTGGCGCAGGACAAGGGAAGCTTTGCCAGCGCACTGGCTGCGCTGGCCGCCGATACCGGACTTTTCGTGCTGTGCGGCTGCTGGACCCCGGGACCGGATGAAAAACGACCGTACAACACGGCCTGCCTCATGGCGCCTTCGGGTCACATGGTGGCCGCTTACCGCAAGCTGCATCTTTGCGACGCGCTGAATGTGTGCGAGTCCGATATCATGTCCCCCGGAGACGAACCACCTCCGGTGGTGGAGATCGCCGGGATCCGCGTAGGGCTGGCCATCTGCTACGACCTTCGCTTTCCTGAAATTTTCCGTTACCTGGCCCAACGGCGGGCCCAGCTCGTTGTGGTGCCCTCGGCATGGTACCACGGGCCGATGAAGGAAACCCACTGGCTGACCCTGCTGCGGGCCAGGGCTATCGAAAACACCTTCTACGTGGCCGGGTGCAATTTGGTCGGATCGCTGTTTTGCGGGCGAAGCGCGGTGTTCGACCCTTTCGGGGTCTTTCTGGGGGGTGCGGGCGAAGCCGAAGCCCTGGTGGAGGCCGAGGTGGGCCTCGAACGCCTGGAAGCCGTGCGCTGCAAGCTGCCCGCCCTGCAGCACCGCCGGATGGACCTTTTTAGCGTATAAACCGCGGGCCGCGTGCCGTGCGTAAAAAACTGCTCGGCGCTTCTCAGTGCCGGGTCAACGCGCGCTCCAGGCGCGCCACGCCCAGCGAGCAGGGCAGGGTGAGGCAGAGGTAAAAGATGGCCACGGTGATCCAGATCTCGAAATTCAGATAGGTCGAGGCCATCAGGTCCATGCCCTGGAAGGTCAGCTCCTGGATCGAAATCACCGAGACGATGGCCGAATCCTTGATCGTCGAAATGAACTGGCCGGCCAGAGGTGGCAGGATGCGGCGTACCGCCTGGGGCAGCAGCACATGGCGCATGCGTTGGCCCCGGGAAAAGCCCAGGGCGGCAGAGGCTTCCCACTGGCCTTTTTCGATGGATTCGATCCCGCCGCGCACGATTTCGGCGATGTAAGCCCCCTCGAAAAGGGCCAGGGTGACCAGGGCTGAAGCGAAATTGGCCAACTGTTCGGGCGGCGCCAGCAGCATGGCGATCAGCCCCCGGGCCGCCGCCGGACAGCAGTCCGCCAGCCGGTCCATGCCCAGGTGGGGCATGATCTGGTCGCTGAGAAAGAAATAGAAGATGAAGATCAGCACCAGGGGCGGCAAATTGCGCACCAGTTCGACGTAGGTACGCCCCAAGAGGCGGTAGAGCAGCTTCCGGCTCACCTGGGCCAGGCCGGCCAGGGTGCCCACGATCAGCGCCAGAATCGTGGCCCAGAGGCTGAGCCGGATGGTGGTCAAAAGCCCCTTGAGCAGGTAGTTGGGCACCCATCGGCCCGTGACCTCGTCAAAGCGCACGATGAACTGGGGCAAGGCGGACCATTCCCAGTGGTAGTTGAGCTGGATCCGCACCCGGTACCCCACATACCCGGCGGCAAGGAGCAGCGCTGCGCCGATGATCAGGTCCAGGACGGTGATGCGGGATCTGGAAAACGTCAAGGATAACTCGCTGTCGAAAGGCGCAAGCCGTTGCGGCTGGCGGCTTGCGCCTGGGTACGTTTATTGCGGCCGGCGGCCGGATCGGGCCACGGCATCCGCCCTCCTTACTTGACCAGGCCCGCCCATTCCTGGGTCTCGAACCAGTAGTGCTTGCGCTCCTGGAGCCAGCCCTCGGCCGCCACCACGCGGATCCAGTTGTTGAAAAAGTTCAGCGTATCCACATCCCCCTTGCGCAGGGCGAAACCGATCGGCTCGCGGGTGAAGGTGCCCTCAAGCGGCAAAAAGAGCTTGTCCGGGTAGCGCAGGGCGTAAAAGGCCGGGGTGGGTGACGACGCCACCACGGCGTGGACCCGGCCGTTGAGCAGCTCCTGATAGACCTGGGCCTCTGAGTTGAACTGCTTGAGCCGGGCTTTGGGCATGTATTTTTGAGCCGCCATGACCGGGGTGGCGCCGATCTTGACCGCCAGGGTCACTTCCGGGCGGTTGAAATCGTCCAGGGAGGTGAATCCTTTGGCCAATTCCCGGTGGGCCACCAGGCTCATGCCGGTGTAGTCGTAAGGTTCGGTGAAATTCACCTTGAGGTTGCGCTTGGGCACGATCCCCATGCCGCCGATGATCACGTCGAATTTGCCGGTCTGCAGAGCCGAGACGATGCCGTCCCACTGGGTCGGCACGAACTGGACCTTGACGCCCATGTCCTCGGCCAGGCGGGTGGCCACATCGATCTCAAAGCCGATCAGACGTCCGTTTTTGTCCTTCATGGCCCAGGGAACGAAGGTGTCCATGCCGACTTTGAGGGTGCCTCGGGCCATGATGGCTTCCAGGGTGCTTTCGTCGGTCAGTTTTTGCTGCAATTGGCCGGCGCTTGCACCGGCGGCCATGCAAAGGGCCAGGACTAATCCCATCACAACGATCGACCTGCGTTTCATACTCATGTCCACCTCCTTGGGTTCATGATGATTAGCGTTATTAAACATCTTGCGGCATCCTGGGGCCGGTCAATGGCGGTCTTCAGCCGATGCGTATCCGGGTTTCCAACCGCCGCACCACCAGCGAGAGGCTGAAGGTCAAGGCCAGATAAATGGCGGCCACCGTGAACCAGATCTCAAAGACCAGGTAGGTCTCGCTGATGATGGCGCGGCCTTGCATGGTCAGGTCGTAGATGGCGATGGTGCTCACCAGGGCCGAGTCCTTGATCAGGGAAATCCCCTGACCGGTGAGCGGCGGCAGGATGCGGCGCAGGGCCTGGGGCAGGATCACGTGGCGGTAGATATGCCAGGTAGAAAGCCCGAGGCTGCGCGCCGCATCCCACTGGCCGCCGGAAATGGAAACGATGCCCGAGCGGAAGATTTCCGATGCATAGGCCCCCTCGAAGAGGCTCAAGGCGAGTACGGCCGAAGTAAAGGCTTCGATTCCCAGGATCGGGGCGGCCACGAAGTAGATGAAAAAAAGCTGCACCAGAAGCGGGGTGTTGCGTACCGTCTCGAGATAGGCGCGGGAGAGCAGTTGGCCGAGAAACGAAGATGAAAGGCGCAAAAGGGCGGTGATCAAACCCAGGGCAAAGGCCAGTACCAGGCTCAGGGCCGAAATCTTCAAGGTCACGATCAAGCCTTTGAGCAAGGGGCCAAGATGCAGTCCGGAGCCTTCAGTCTCCACCAAATAGGCCGGAACCCGGTACCAGTGCCAATGGTAGCCCAGGTTCTGGCTGCCGCGAACCAGGAGCCAGGCCAGGCAGGCCATCAACACCAGATAGATCCCGATATCGAACCAGGCGGCGCCGTCCTGGGGGGCCCGGCGGATCAGGAAATGGGATCGGTCGGCCATGAATCCTTTACCCGTTTCTTTGAGTGCATGATTATTTTCGGCAGAGGGCCTGATCGATAAATTCAGCCAGCGTTTCCAGCAGCTTACATCACCGGATCGAATTAATTACTATAGGGCGCCGCCCGGGCGGTGTCAATCGATGCAGCGCCCTTCGATCCGCCCGTCGCTGGTCAGCCGTTCAATCTGCAGGCGCACCACCGAGTTCATCAGCCGGTCCGGGCCTGAAAAGAGCACCGGCAGGTAGTTGTCGGTGACGGCCTTGAGCTGCCCGCTGGGCGGATCGCGGCGGCCTTCCACCGGAGCGGTGAAACACTGGCCGACAAAGCGCCGGTAAAAGGCCTGCCTTTTTTCCCGGCCCAGGCGGCGCAGCGCGGCACAGCGCTGTTTGACCACCGCTGCGGGGACCTGATCGGGCATAGTCGCCGCAGGGGTCCCGCTGCGGGGCGAAAAGGGAAAGACGTGCAGGTAGGCCAAAGGAAGGCCGGCCACCAGGCGATAGGTGTTTTCGAAGGCGGCCTGGGATTCACCGGGAAAGCCCACCAGAACATCCATGCCGATGGCGGCCCGGGGCATGGCCCGGGTCAACTCGGAGACCAATTGGCGCACCCGGGCGCTGTTGTACGGCCTGGCCATGCGTTTCAAAATCCGGTCGTCGCCGCTTTGCAAGGGGATGTGAAAATGGTGGCAGACCCGCTCTGATGCGGTCAGAACGCCGATCAGGGCCGGATCGAATTCCAGCGGCTCGATGCTGCTCAGGCGCACCCGGGAGATGGCCCTGGTTTCTTCGATGGCGGCAAGCAGGCCGGAAAGGGATCGGCGCAGGGCAAGATCGCGACCGTAGCGGCCCAGGTGAATCCCGGTCAGCACCACCTCGTGATAGCCGGCCCGGTGCAGTTCGCCAATCTGCGCCAGCACCTGATCGGCGGGAAGACTGCGGCACGGCCCGCGGGTATAAGGAACGATGCAATAGGTGCAAAAGGCATCGCAACCGTCCTGGATTTTCAAAGACGGGCGGGTACGGCTCCCGGCAACCATATGTCCCGGGGGGGGTAAATGAGTGCCTTTGCAATCCAGGGCCGAAACGAGGGTAACCGGCGACAGGCTGTCTTTGCGGTCCATTGCCGAAACCAGCTCCGGGATGCGCGCCTTGTCGGCCTGGCCCACCACCAGCGAGATGCCGTCGACGGCCGCCAGGCGCTCGGGTTCGATCTGGGCGTCGCAGCCGGTGGCCACCACCCTGGCCCCGGGGTGGCGGCGCACGGCTTGGCGTACCGCTTGAAGGCTTTGGCGTCCGGCGCTGGCCGTTACGGTGCAGGTGTTGACGATCACCAGATCGGCAGGGGAATCGACCGCCGCGGTCCAGCCGGCTTCTTTCAGGGCGCAGGCCAAAGATTCGGATTCGTATTGGTTGACCTTGCAGCCCAGGGTGATGATGGCAAAAGTTGGCATGGAGTTAGTCTGATCTTTATCTATATATAATCAAAAAGAAAATAAAAACTATTGAAACCGTAATATCGATTTATCCGGCCAGGCTTGACGCCTCAAGCAGGCAGTGCCGCCTCGATCCAGCCGGCTCCCAGGACCTCGTCGTCACGGTAAAAAACGGCGCTTTGCCCCGGAGTGACGGCCAGCTGGGGCTGCTCAAAAAGGATATCGGCCCCCTCATCGTCGACCCTTATGCGGGCCGCGCAGGCCGCGCTGCGGTAGCGCAGCCGCACCTGAACCGGGAACCGGTCCGCGTCCGGCGGTTGAATCCAGCTAAGATCCGTTACGCGGCAGCCGCCGGCAAAAAGATCGGATTTGAAACCCACCACCAGCCGGTGGGCATCCGGTTCCAGCCGTACCACGTAATAAGGCTGGGGGCCGGGGCAGTTGATGCCGCGGCGCTGGCCCACGGTGAAACGGTGCAGCCCTTCATGCCGGCCCAAAAGGCGGCCGTGCACATCCACGATGGGGCCGGGCCTGGGCGCGATCAGCCCGGCTGCGCTCAGAAAGCCGGCATACCCCTCCTGGCGCACGAAACAGACGTCCTGGCTTTCAGAAACTCCCGGCTGCAAGCCTGCTTCCAATGCCATCCGGACCACCCGCTCCTTGGTCAGATCACCCAGCGGAAATACGGACCGTTCGAGCTGGTACGGGGTAAGCCGGGCCAAAAAGTAGGACTGCTCCTTGACCCGGTCCATTCCGCGCATCAGGTGCACCCGGCCTTGGCAGTCGCGGATGCGGCGGGCGTAATGGCCGGTGGCCAGGCGCTCGGCCCCCAGACCCAGGCAGTACTGCAACACTTCGCCGAACTTGATCAGCGGATTGCAAAGCGCGCAAGGGTTGGGGGTCAATCCGCGACGGTAGGCAGCGGCGAACGGCTCGACCACTGCACGCCGGAAGGCATCACGGCAGTCGATCACCTCCAGTGCGATGCCCAGGCGAGCGCAAACCCGGCGCGTGCGGACCAAGGGGCTATCGGGCCCCTTTTCCGATTCATAGCCGGTGAGAAAATGGACCGCCACCAAGTGCGTGCCGACGGCCTGGAGCCGCATGGCGGTCATCGTTGAGTCGACGCCGCCGCTGAGTGCTACGGCGGTAAGGGGCGTTTTGCCGCAAGGCATGGGGGATACGGGAACCGCTCAGATGAACTTCTGCTGTACCGGCCGTGTCTCCATGGCCCGGGTCGGGCAGGCCGGGATGCACAGCTCGCACACACTGCAGCGTTTTTCGTCGAATTGGACCTTCATCTCCGGGCGTTTGATGGACAGGGCTTCGGTGGGGCAGACCGCCGTGCAGGCCCCGCAGTGGGTGCAACGGGCCGTATCGCGGGTCATCTCCTGGCTGGCGTACTGCACATGCACGCCCTGGGTTTTGAGATACTGGACCCCTTCCTTGAAGTTCTTGCGTGATCCGCTCAGCTCCAGAACCAGAATGCCCTCCTGGCGCGGCAGGATCGTGGCGTTGAGGATATTGAAGGTCAGGTCGTAATCACGGGCCAAAAAGCAGACAATCGGTTTTTTGGCCGACGTCTCGGAAAATCTCAGAATCAGGATTTTGGAGTACACTGCAACCTCCGCAACAGGGCAGTTTTTTTAAAAAACCTTTATTTTTTTAAAAAAAATTGTAAATTACCCCCAACCTGGGCGCCTGTCAACCACTACTGCGAAGATCACCGTAGGTCTTAAGTCGTCAGCCTTCAAGCTCAGATTCGATAAGACGCCAACACGTGCAGGCCGCAAAAACATGAACCGATCCGCCTATCTGACCACAGGCCTGGCCATCAAGGCGATTGCCGGCCTTTCCCGGGCCCGGGTACGCCTCCACGACGCGGATGGCCTCCCGGAGGGCGGGATCATCTTTGTCGTCAATCATTTCACCCGCATCGAGACCCTGCTGCTGCCCTACCACATCTTCCAGTTGACCGGAAAACCGGTATGGTCCCTGGCCGATGGCGGACTTTTCAGGGGAGCCCTGGCCACCTTCCTGGAAGCCAACGGGGCCGTGTCCACCGAACGTCCGGATCGGGACCGGCTCATCGTCCGTTCCCTGCTCGCCGGCGAGGCTTCATGGATCGTCTTTCCCGAAGGGCACATGGTCAAGAACAAGAAGATCTTCACTCCGGACCAGCCCCGGGGACGCTTCGAACTGGTGGATGAAAACGGACGCCAGCGGCCGCACACCGGTGCGGCCACCCTGGCCTTGCGAACCGAATTCTACCGCCAGCGCATCAAGATGATGGCGTGCACCATGCCCGGGGAAGCCCGGCGCCTGGCCGATCTTTATCAATTGGCGTCACCCGCGGCGGTGTCGTCCACAGCAACCCGGATCGTTCCGGTCAACGTGACCTACTACCCGATGCGGGCGCGTGAAAATGCGCTCAGCCAGCTGGCCCGGCTCCTGGTCGACGACATCTCCGAGCGGCTCGTCGAGGAGATCATGACCGAGGGCACGATGCTCCTTTCCGGGGTGGATATGGACATCCGCTTCGGCCAGCCGATCGACCCGGCGATCTACCTCAAGAGCCGGATAGTGAAAGCCGATATCACGGCCCGGCGGCCCATCGATTTCGACGAACCCATCGCGTCGCGGCCCATGCTGGCCAAAACGGCCCACAGGATCATGCACCGCTACATGGCCGCCATCTACCGGATGACCACGGTCAACCACGACCATCTGTTCGCCGCCATCCTCGGGCTGCACCCGGAGGGCGCCGTCGGTCTCGAAGAACTGCGGCGCCGGGTCTTTCTGGCCACCGCCCTGGACTTCGAGAAGATGGGCATCCACCGCCACCCCAGCTTGACGGAAAATCAGGCCCACCTGATGACCGACGACCGGTTCGGGAAAGGAGCCGATTTCATCGAGATCGCCGAGGCCAGCGGGGTGGTGCGCCGCGGGGAGGACGGCCTGCTGATCAAAACGGCCCAGAAAAACGGCCAGCCGCCGTTTCATCGGGTCCGCGTCGATGCACCGGTAGCTGTGATTTTCAACGAGATCGAGCCGTTGGAAGAATTGATAGCCGATTTGGGCCACATCGCCCGCATGACCCGCGCGCGCCTGCGTTTTGAAACCGGACGCCTTCTGGAGCGGGACGGACGGATCGGCTACTTGAAAGACTGGCAGCGTTTCGCCCATATCGCCGATCGCAGCGCCGAGGGGGTCGGGTGCCCCCTGCTGAGTCGCGGCCCGCGGCGCATGGTGGGGGTGCTGGTGCTTCACGGGTACATGGCCGCCCCGATGGAAGTAGCCGGCCTGGTCGACGCCCTGGCATCGCGGGGTTACTGGGTCTACGCGCCGCGTCTCAAGGGGCACGGCACCGCTCCGGAAGACCTTGCGCAGCAGCGATACGCAGACTGGGTCGCGTCGGTGGACGAGGGCTATGCACTGCTGGCCAACTCATGCCGCCAGGTGGTGGCGGGCGGTTTTTCCACCGGGGCGGGGCTGGCGTTGGATCTGGCCAGCCGGGGGGTCCCGCTGGCCGGGGTTTTCGCCGTCTGCCCGCCTTTTTCGCTCCAGGATTTCGCCACCCGCCTGGTGCCGGCCGTGGATCTGTGGAACAAGCTGGCCGACCGGGTCGGCCTCGGCGCGGCCAAGAAGGCATTCGTTGAAAACAAGCCGGAAAATCCGCATATTAACTACCACCGCAACCCCATCAGCGGGGTGCACGAACTGACGCGGTTGATGGACGATCTGGAAGATCGGCTGGCCGCGATCGATATTCCCGCCTTTGTGGTCCAATCTTTGGGCGATCCGGTGGTCGACTACAAGGGATCCTGGCGGCTTTTCAACCGCATCGCCACCGACAACAGAGAATTTTTCGTCTTCCAATTCCAGCGTCACGGGATTTTGCTCGGGCCGGGGGCCGAGAGGGTCTACCGGGTCATCGGAGACTTTGTGGCGCGGGTTGCGCCGATGGATTGAAAAATACGGCGAGTGTGATATCTATTTTCGATTGCGGTCGGCGTGTCGAAGAAGGGGTGGTACGCCTGGCAGGATTCGAACCTGCGACCCACGGCTTAGAAGGCCGTTGCTCTATCCGACTGAGCTACAGGCGCGTACGACCGGCGGGAAACAATGGTTAGCATAAGCCCACGATCGAGTGCAAGAGGCGATCGAAGCGGACCGGCAGCCAGAAACCCCGGGTTGCCGGCCCGGTGGCGGCGTGAATGCCAATTCTCCTAAAAAAAGCCTAACGCCAAAAGGCGTTGATCTGAGAGATGATGGACGACAACGAACGCAAAGAAGATTTTGAAAAGGATTTCGAGGCCGGACCCGAAGACCAGGTCGATGCCGATGAGGCGGCCAAAGCCCTGGTCAAGTACGATCCGCTGCAGCGGTATCTGGCCGAGATCAGCCGCTACCGTCTCTTGACGCGCGAAGAGGAGCAGGATCTGGGCCGGCGGGTGCGCGACGACAACGACCCCGATGCGGCCATGGTGCTGGTTACGGCCAATCTGCGCCTGGTGGTCAAGATCGCGCTGGAGTTCCAACGCGTCTGGATGCAGAATCTGCTCGATTTGATTCAGGAAGGCAACATCGGCTTGATGCAGGCGGTCAAGAAATTCGACCCTCACAAGAACGTCAAGTTTTCATACTACGCCTCGTTTTGGATCAAGGCCTATATCCTCAAGTTCATCATGGACAACTGGCGCCTGGTCAAGATCGGCACCACCCAGGGACAGCGCAAGCTTTTTTTCAAGCTCAAAAAGGAGAAACAGAGGCTCATCGAACAGGGATTCGATCCCAAGCCGAAACTGCTCAGTCAGCGGCTGGGGGTGTCCGAGCGGGAAATCGTCGACATGGACCAGCGCCTGGACGGCTGGGACGTGTCCCTCGACGCGCCGCTCAAGGATGACTCGGACACCGAGCGGATTGAGTTCGTCAGCACCGACAGCATTTCGGTGGAAGACGCGGTGGCCGACAAGCAGATGGAGTCGATGCTGCACAACAAGATCGCCGCTTTTCGCGAATCGATGACTTCGCGGGAAATGGAGATTTTCGATCTGCGCATCTTTTCCGACAGTCCGGCCACCTTGCAGGAGATCGGGGACCGCTACGGCATTTCCCGCGAGCGTGTCCGGCAGCTGGAAAAAAATATCATCCGCAAGATGCGGGCCTATTTCAAACAGGAGATTCCCGATTTTGCAGCTTATACGGAAAATGATCGCGGTGACTGACCCGCGCAACGCAGGCCGGCGCCACGGCCGCAAATCCCGGCGAACGGGTGATCGGTGGGCCCTGGTGCCGGTTCTGGCGTTGGCCTTGCTCCTGGGGTGCGCCGCACCGCCTTCCCCCCGGGCCGCAGGAACTGTCCAGCCAGAGGCGCCGCGCCATTGCCGGGGGCTCTATTTGAACTACCTCATGGCCCAGCTGGGAGAAAAGAGCGGCCAGTGGCAGCAGGCAGCCGACTCGCTTAAAAAGGCCCTGCGCTGCGATCCGGATTCGTCCTTCCTGCACCGGGAACTGTCCATGGTCTACATGCGCCGGGGCGATGCGGACAAGGCCCTCGAAATTCTGGAATCCTATCTCAAGCGCCGCCCCCAGGACGCCGAAGGGTGGATATTGGTCGGGCGCCTTCACCAGCGCGGCGGAAACCGGGATGCGGCCAGATCGGCCTATGAGCGGGCCCTGGGCCTCGATCCGAAACAAAATGAGATCTACCTCCTATTGGGGCGTCTTTATGATGAAGATGGCAATCATCCGGCTGCCCTGGCCATCTTCGAGCAGTATGTGCGCCATTTTCCCGACGGCTTTATCGGGCATTTTTTATTGGCCAGCACCTACGAGGCCCTGGGGCGTTATGCCGAGGCCGTGGCGGCCTACGAAAAGGCGGTGGCCCTGGCCCCCGACAGGGAGGATCCGCGCTACGAGCTGATCCGGCTCTACGAGAAAATGGGCCGTTCCGACGATGCCGCCGCCCAGTACCGGGCACTGCTGGAGGCCAATCCCCACAACGTTCGCGCAGGCCTGGCCCTGGCCCTCTGGCACCACGCCCGGGGGGACGAGGAGCAGGCCGGACGGTTGATCGAGCGTTTCGCCAGGCGCAGCCAGCAAGATGCGGCGGTGGTGCAGACCCTGGTGCGCTTCTACCTGGGCGAGGACAATGATTCGCAGGCGGCCCGTTATCTGCTGGACGGAATGTGCCGGATTTTGCCCGAGAGCGGCGATCTCAATTATCTTTCCGGCATCGTCTACGATCGGCTGGAACGCTTCGACCAGGCCCTGGCGTACTTCCAGCGGGTGGGGACCGATTCGCGGTTTTACGATGACGCTGTGCTTCACGCCGGGTATCTTTTCCAAAAGGGCGGAAAAACGGCCCAAGCGATCCCCTTTTTGAATGAGGCGATCCGCCAGCGGCCCGAAAATCCGGAATTCTACCTGTTTCTCGGCACCTTTTACGAAGAGCTGGAGAAATTTCCGGAGGCCGAACAGGCTCTGCTCCAGGGGATTGAAGTTGCACCGGAAAACGTCAAGCTCCACTTCCGTCTGGGGGTCGTATATGACAAGTGGCAGCACAAATCCGACAGCATCGCCCAGATGAAACGGGTTATCGAACTCGATCCGGATCATACCAACGCGTTGAATTATCTCGGCTACACCTATGCTGAAATGGGCATCGAATTAGATAAGGCCGAAGAGTTGATCCGCCGGGCCCTGGACCGCAAACCGCAGGACGGCTATATCACCGACAGTCTGGGCTGGGTCTACTTCAAGCGGGGCGAATACCAAAAGGCGTTGCAGATCCTCGATCAGGCCAACCGTCTGGCGCCGCAGGATCCGGTGATCATGGAGCACGTGGGCGACGTCCACCACCGGCTCGATCAGCGCCAAAAAGCTGTCGAATTCTACCGGCGGGCCCTGGAGGCCAAGAAAAACGACCGTGAGGCGCTGATGGAAAAAATTCGATCTCTCGGCCACGATGCGCCCTGACGCCGGATGCCGCAACATGAGGCGGCTGGGGGCGCGCCGGATTGATCCGGAGCCAAGTGACGGCTGCGGACGCAAAGGCCCATCGGTCCTGAAAAGTGCCGGACAGCGCCCCTGGCTGCGGACCGGGATCGCTTTTCTGGCTCTGGCCTGGTTTTGTGGCTGTGCCGCAGCGCCCTTGCAGACCCGGGCCCCGGCTCTCGCCCCTCAGGCCAGCGCCGCCTGGCGCGCGCGGCTCGACGCTATCAACTTGAACCTGGGCACCTTGAAGTTGATCGGGCGGCTCGATCTGGCCGGGGCCCAGGGGCAATATACGGCCCGCGTGGCATGGGCCATGGCGCCGCCCGATCGGCTGCGCATCGATCTTCTCGCCGGGCTGTTGCCCTCGGCCAGTCTGGCCAGCGACGGGCGGCACTTCTACCTGCGCGAGAACAACTCCGGGCAGGTGCGATCGCGCACGGCAAGCAATCCGAGCCTGGAGCCGATCCTGGGGCTGGATGTGACGGTGGGTGATCTGTTGCAAATCATGGCCGGCCGCCCGCCGCACCTGCCCAACGGCAAAGTCCGCGCCAGCATTCTCGGGACGGGAGAGCAAACGATGCTCTTTTTTGAAAAGCCTTGGGGGGGGGGAGTGCGAGTGGTGGTTTCGTCGGACGGCCGCGAGTTGAGCCGGGTTGAGATGGTGGCCCCGGACGGCAGCCTGAGCTGGCGGGTGGCCTACAGCGACTATCGCAGCGTGCCGCCCTACCGGCTTCCGGCCGGGATCGAAATCGCCGATGAAAGCGAGAGTTGTACACTGCGGGTCGACAGAATCTGGGTCGACGCCCCCCTGGACGCAGGCATTTTTATCCTGACCGGACCACGGAACCGGGATCGGGTCCAGACCCTTTCCGGAGCGGCTTCCGATGACCGGCACGGGAAATGAGCCGGGTCTTGGGGCCGGCGGCCCCAAGCCGCTGGCGGTCTTGGCCCTGGAGAGGCGCCTGGGCCGGTGCGCCAGCGTGATCACCCTGGGCGTCAGACCGAACCTGGAAGACTATGGCCCCGCGGATCAGGAGCGGATTCGGCAGGCCGAAAAAATCTACTATCCCAGCACTTATTACGCCGAGCTGTTCGTTGCCATGGGAAAATCGATTTTCCCTTCGGCCAACAACTATCACTGCGCCCAGGATAAGATCCGCCAGACGACCCTGTTCGGGCTGCTGGAAATCCCCCATCCGTACACCCGCTTTTTCTTCGGCCGGCGCCAGAAGGAAAAAATACTGGAGCACTTCGATTTTCCTTTTGTGGCCAAGGTCCCCCGGGGGTCGGCCAGGGGGCGGGGGGTATTTCTGATCCGGGACGCGTCGCAACTGGCCGATTACTGCCGCTGCCGCCACCCGGCCTACATCCAGCACTACCTGCCGGTGGACCGCGATATACGCGTCGTGGTCGTCGGCGGGCGGGTGATGCATGCCTACTGGCGCATTTCCAGGCCGGGTGATTTTCGCGCCAACGCGGCCCTCGGCGGGTGCATCGTCCTGGAGCCGGTGCCGCAAGCGGCCATCGATCTGGCGCTTCATACGGCCCGGGTCTGCGGCTGGAACGATGTCGGGTTGGATATCTGCCTGCACCGCGATCGTTTTTACGTCCTGGAAGCCAACATGAAATACGGCCGGGAAGGCTTTCGCCAGGCCGGCCTGGACTACCATGCCATGATGGAGGAGCTGATTCGCGATGGCCTCATTTGATCTGAAGCGACTGGAGGAGCGGCTTCTGCCGGTGGGCCGTCGCCTGGAACGGCAGGAGGCCGAAAGGCTTTCGCCCCGGGCCACGTTGAACCGCCAGGGCCGGCGGCGGTGCACCGAGCCGGGAATGGAAGGCGACTACCGGCAGGCCTTTGCCGTGGACGCCGATCGCATCCTGCATTCTCTGGCCTATGCCCGCTACATCGACAAGACCCAGGTCTTTTACCTGATCCGAAACGACCATATCACCCACCGCGGGCTCCATGTACAGCTGGTGTCCAAGATCGCGCGCACCATCGGACGCTTTCTCGCACTCAACGAGGATCTGATCGAGGCCATCGCCCTGGGTCACGACATCGGCCATACCCCATTCGGCCATGACGGCGAGCGGATCCTTTCCGAGTTGTGCCGCGAACACGGAATCGGCTATTTTTTGCACAACCTGCAAAGCGTGCAGTTCCTCGATCGCGTGGAGCGCAAGGGCCAGGGCTGGAACCTGACCCTCCAGACCCTGGACGGCATCCTGTGCCACGACGGCGAGGTCCACGACAGGCAGCTGGCCCCTTGTGCACAAAAGGATTTCAACCAATTGGAGGCCGAAATGGCCGCCAAACGTGAAGCGCCCCAACATCGGTTGACCCCCATGACCCTGGAAGGGTGCGCCGTGCGCATGGCTGACACCATCAGCTACATCGGCCGGGACATCGAGGACGCCATCCGCCTCGGGGTGCTCGAACGCGGCGAAATCCCGGATGATTGCGCGCGTATCCTGGGCCGCACCAACGGCACCATCGTCTATACCCTGGTCACCGACCTGGTGGCCAACAGCCATGACCGGCCCTACATGCGCTTCAGCCCCGAGGTCTCCGACGCCCTGAAGCGATTGAAAAATTTCAACCTGCAGCGGATCTACCTGAACCCGGACATCAAGCGCCAGCGGGGGCAGATCGAGGATCTTTTCCGGCTGATGTTCGAGCGCTACCTGGACGACCTGGAAGCCGACCGGCGCGACTCGGTGGTCTTTACCCGTTTTCTCGAGGATATGGCCCCGGCCTACTGCGAAACTCATAAGCCGGTTGAAATCGTGCGCGATTTCATTGCCGGCATGACCGATCGCTATTTTTTGGAGCAATGTCCGGCCGGGTTGCGGCCCCAGGTACGGGTCTGGCCGGCGGCCGACAGCCGGGCAGGGTGACGATGCCGGCCCAGGAGCGCACTTACCGCAGCCTGGTGACCCCCGGCATGCTGGCAGGCTACCGGGTAAGGGTCCGCGAAACCGACCTGCAGCTTTACAGCCGCAGCACCATGCCAGAACTGGTGCGGGAAACCGTGCTGGAGGTGCGCGGCCATCTGGAAGCGTTCATTCGCCAGCATCCCGACTTCTTGACTACCCTGGCGCCCTGGGAGGACGGCGCACCGGCACCGCCGCTGGTCCAGGCCATGATCCAGGCCGGCCGCCGGGCCGGGGTGGGGCCCATGGCGGCGGTGGCCGGGGCCGTGGCCGAGGCGGTGGGCCGGGTGCTGCTGCGCCATTCGGACGAGGTCATCGTAGAAAACGGCGGCGATATTTTCCTCAAAACCGAAGATCCATCGCTGATCGCCCTGCACGCCGGCAAGAGTCCGTTGAGCCTCAAGGTCGGGTTGCAGCTCGATACCCGCACGGGGCCCATGGCGGTGTGCACCTCCTCGGGAACCGTGGGTCACAGTCTGAGCCTGGGCCGGGCCGATGCGGTCTGCATTGTCAGCGCCGACGCGGCCACGGCCGATGCCGCGGCCACGGCGGTGGGCAACCGTGTGGGCGGCGCGGCGGACATCGACGCCGCTTTGGCCTTCGGGCGCCGGATCGAAGGGGTGGAGGGGCTGGTGATCGTCTGCGGCACCCGGATCGGCGCCTGGGGGCGGGTGGAATTGATCCCCGTCGCGGCGGGCCGCACCACGGGGGGCGGGCTGAGTCCGGGTTCGGGCCAAAATAGGGGTTGAGTTTTGACAAGCTAAAGAGTAATCTGCTGTATCTAATAACTATTTTGAATGGACCGGCGGGTCCGCGGCCAGGTGGAACCGCATTTTTCGGCGGCTTTAAGGGAGCAACGGCATGAAAAAAGTCAAGATCTTCTTCTGGTTGGTTCTGTTCGCATTCATCGCACTGTTCATTTATCAGAACAGCAATTTTTTCATGGCGCGCCAGAGCTTTGAGCTTAATCTCTATCTTGCCGGACCTTACAACACGCCGGAAATACCGAATGTGCTGATCTTTGTTGTTTTTTTCTTTTCCGGCTTGCTGATCGCGTATTTTTACAGCCTTTACGGCAACTACAAGCAGAACAAGACCATCCGCAACCTCAACGGAACCGTCGCGGCCCAGAGCGAAGAGATCGCCGCCTTGCGCACCAAGCTGGAAAACGTTCCTTCGCCGCTGCCGCCCGAGCATGAGATCCAGACCGATCCCACCCCGCCCACCCAGCCGGCCGAGGCCTAAACGACGTTCTGTTCCGGTTTACCGGTCCTGGTGTGCTTTTCATGCACCGGGACCGATTCCCGCCTTTTTATCAAACTCGACTGACATTCGGATGCCATGGCACCCAAAACCACCCCCATGATCGAACAGTACCTGGCGATCAAGGCCCAGCAACCCGATGCGCTCCTGTTCTACCGCATGGGCGATTTTTACGAGATGTTCTTCGAGGACGCCGAGACCGCCTCGGCCGCCCTGGACATCGCCCTGACCTCGCGCAACAAGAACGATCCGGATCCCGTTCCGATGTGCGGCGTGCCCTATCGCGCCGTGCAAGGATACCTGGCGCGGCTCATCGAGCAGGGATTCAAGGTTGCCATCTGCGATCAGATCGAAGATCCGGGCAAGGCCAAGGGGCTGGTCAAGCGGGACGTGGTGCGCATCGTCACTCCGGGCATGATCGTCGAAAACGAGATGCTCGATGCACGCAACGACAATTTTCTCATGGCGGTGGCCGCAGACGATCGCATTGCCGCCATCGGCTACCTCGACATTTCCACCGGAATCTTCCGCTTGACGGAATCAGAGGATGACGACGCGCTTATCGACGAGATCCGGCGCGTGGCGCCACGGGAAATGCTGTTTGCCGAAGCGGCCCGCAGCGCCCCGCGGTTAGACCGGTTGCGCCAGGCGGCGGCAGGTGCCGCCGTGACCTATGCCGCCGATGCGACCTTTGAATACGGCCGTGCGCGCCAGCGCCTGCTCGATCAGTTCGGCACGCTCTCGTTGGAAGGCTTCGGCTGCGAGGGCCGGCGCGCGGCCGTGCAGGCCGCCGGCGCCCTGATCGAATACGTCAGCCAGACGCAGAAACAGAACATGGTGCACGTCACGGGACTGGAAACCTACAGCCTGGACGCCTACCTGGTGATCGACGCGCTGAGCTGCCAGAACCTGGATCTGCTGCGCAATGCGCGCACCGGCAAACGCCAGGGCAGCCTGCTGGGCGTTATCGACCGCACCGTGACCCCCATGGGCGGAAGGCTGCTTCAACACTGGCTGCGCTATCCGCTGCTGGACCCGGAGCAGATCGCATCCCGCCAGGACGCGGTACAAGAAGCCCTGCGGCGCATCGACATCACCCGCCAGGTGCGCACCCTGCTCAAATCCGTTGCCGACCTGGAACGCCTGCGGGGCAAGATCGCACTGAACCATGCCAACGGGCGCGATTTACTGGCCCTCAAGGGATCCTGCCAGAGCCTGCCCCAGGTCGAAACCACCCTGGAGGCATACAGTGCCGCATTGCTGCGCTTAGAAGGAGATCCCGCGCCCCTGGTGCAACTGGGCGATATACTGGAGCGGGCCGTGCGCGAGGACGCCCCGCCGGTGATCAACGAGGGGGGGATCTTCAAGGAAGGCTACGATTCCGAACTGGACGAGCTGATTCATCTTTCCCGGGATGGCAAGGGATTCCTGGTGCGCCTGGAAACCCAGGAGAAGCAGGCCACGGGGATTGCAGCGCTCAAGGTGCGCTACAACAAGGTATTCGGCTACTACATCGAAGTCCCCAAAATTCATAGCGACAAGGTGCCGCTGCACTACGTGCGCAAGCAGACCCTGGTCAATGCCGAACGCTACATCACCGATGAACTCAAATCCTTCGAGACCCGGGTCCTGGGGGCCGAAGAGCAGCGGGCCAAGATGGAAGCCGAGCTCTTCGAGACGCTGCGCCGCCGGATTACCGCCATGGGCGAGGCGCTGCAGTGCATCGCGGCGGACCTGGGCCGCATCGATTGTCTGCTGGCACTGGCCGAAGTGGCGGCCCAGAACGATTACCACCGGCCGCAGATCACCCGGGACGGGCGGATTCTCATCGAGGATGGACGCCACCCGGTGGTGGAAAAGACAGTCAGCGGGCAGCGGTTCGTGCCCAACAGCATCGAGATGGACAACCTCGAGCACCAGGTGTTGATCATCACCGGTCCGAACATGGCGGGTAAATCCACCGTCTTGCGCCAGGTGGCGCTGATCGTGCTCTTGGCCCAGGTGGGCAGCTTCGTTCCGGCCCGCAGCGCCACCATCGGGATTTGCGACCGGATCTTTACCCGGGTCGGGGCACTGGACAATCTGGTGCAGGGGCAGAGCACCTTCATGGTGGAGATGGAGGAAACGGCCAACATCCTCAACCATGCCGGACCCGGCAGCCTGGTGATCATGGATGAAATCGGCCGAGGCACCAGTACCTTCGACGGTCTGAGCATCGCCTGGGCCGTTGCCGAGTGCCTCCACGATCTGAAGCAGGTAGGCGTCAAGACCCTTTTTGCCACCCATTACCACGAGTTGACCGAGCTGGCCCGCAGCCGGCCGCGGGTCAGGAACTATCACATCACCGTCAAGGAATGGAACGACGAGATCATCTTCCTGCGCAAACTGGCCCCCGGGGGCACCAACCGCAGTTACGGAATCCAGGTGGCCCGTCTGGCCGGAATTCCGCCCTCGGTGATCCGGCGAGCCAAAAAGATACTTTTCAACATCGAAAACGGCGAGGCACTGGTTACCCGTAGCGCACCGGACGATGCGGGCCTGGAGGCCGCGGCGCGATCAGGCCCGGTACAGATGGGGCTTTTTCAGCCGGCGGACGGCTCGGCGGTCATCGACGCCCTTAGGGCTCTCGATATCAGGCGCATGACACCCTTAGAGGCGCTCAACGCGCTGAGCCGCCTGCAAGCCAAGCTGAAGTAGGCCGTCCGAGTTTGAAGGGATGAAACTGTGACTTGCGATCAACTGTTTCTACCTGTATCTTGCCCCTGGTAACGGAGGCGGTCAAACTTGCACTTTCGGCGGATTGGCGATTTTCAGATGCACCCTTGCCCGGTGGGCGGCGGCTCGCTGCGCCGCAGCACAGTCCTGTGGACGATAATCGGATGGTTGGTTTGCCTGCTGGCGAGTTTTTCCAGTCCGCAGCCGGCGGCCTGCGCCGATCAGATCGGAGAACGTTTTTTCAAGGCCGAGGCCTCCCAGCGCGAACTTGAGGCCGATACGGCCAGACAGCGCTTCCGGCATCACTGGCTGCGCTGCATCGAACGATTCAACGCGGTATACAGCGACGATCCCGACGGTCGTTGGGCCGCCGCCGGCCTCTACCGGGCCGGGGCCCTCTATCTTGAACTGGCCCGCCGCAGCGGTCTGAGCAGCGACCGG
Organism: Desulfobacterales bacterium; assembly: GCA_963668645.2. Taxonomy (GTDB): domain Bacteria; phylum Desulfobacterota; class Desulfobacteria; order Desulfobacterales; family UBA2174; genus UBA2174. The sequence continues at coordinate 21,044 of CAXXWC010000001.1, read as the reverse complement.
CAGGAGGGGATCGACCGCCTCCAGCGGGTGGTGCGGCGCTTTCCTGCCAGCGCGTACAAGGGCCGCGCCGAGGCATTGCTCGGAAAAGCTTTGCCCGTACAGGCGGCCAGCACCGCCAACGACGCCAGGGCCGAAAAACGGCAGGCTGCTGAAGATCCCAAAGAGCGCGCGCTCTGGCAGGCCGCGGAAAGTTGCCATACCCGGCTGCGAAAAAATCCCCGCCGCACCAAACACCGGGACATCTGGTTGACGTGCATCCTAAAGTATCAGGCGGTGTTCGGCCACAATCCCACCGGACCTCTCGCTGCCCAGGGACTTTACATGGCGGGCAAGCTCTATGGCGAACTGGCCGGCTACTCGTTTCTGGAAGCCGATCGCCGGGAGGCCCAGAAGCTGCTGCAACAAGTTGTGCTAAGCTTTGCAGGCAGTTCCTGGGCCCGCCAGGCGCAGGCGGATCTGGTCGCCATGGGCGGTGCTGCCGGGACGGTTGCGCCGCCCGCACCGGAGCCTGCGCCGGACAAGTCCAAAGACGCGATCAACGGCTTGATCGTCGAGCAAAAGGGGCCCTACCAAAAGGCGGACAGCCCCGGCGGAACCTTACCGCAAAGCGCTCAAGGCCCCGCCGTGGTCAGCGGCCTGCGCTTCTGGTCCAACCCCAACTACACCCGCGTGGTGATCGACGTGGACGGGACCACCGAATACCGCCACCACCTGCTTAAAAAAGATCCCGAGATCGGAAAGCCCCAGCGGTTGTTCGTGGACCTGGCCGGCAGCCGCCTGGGAAAGGATTTGCAGCGGCAGGTGCCGATCAACGATGATCTGCTCCTCGACGCCCGGGCCGGGCAGTACGACACCGAGACGGTACGGGTGGTGGTGGATATCAAGTCCTTTAAAACCTATAAACTCTTTTCGCTGCGCAATCCGTTCCGCATCGTCATCGACCTTTGGGGCGAGGGCGCCGCCATGGCCGAGACGGCCGCGAAGCCGGCGGCACCGGCCGGCCCGCAGCCCCCGGGAGGCATCGAAGTGCCCGATGCCGGCAAACTGCCCGCCGGCGCTCTGGCCAAACAGCTGGCCCTGGGGGTCCGGCGCATCATTATCGATCCGGGCCACGGCGGCAAGGATTACGGCGCTCCGGGATACCTCAAAGGGGTGCACGAAAAGCAGGTGGTGCTGGATATCGCCAAACGCCTGGCAGACATGATCCAGCGGCAGCTCGGCTGCGAGGTGATCATGACCCGCGACACGGACCGTTACCTGACCCTGGAGGAGCGCACCGCCATCGCCAATACCCGCAATGCCGATCTGTTCGTATCGGTGCATACCAATGCGGCCCGAAACCAGCGGGCCTACGGGATCGAGACTTTCTTTCTCAATCTGGCTACGGACAACGAGGCCATTTTGGTGGCTGCGCGGGAAAACGCCACCAGTGAAAAAAACATCAGCGACCTGCAGGCGATTCTCCTCGATCTGATGCAAAATGCAAAGATCAACGAGTCGAGCCGCCTGGCGGGATACGTGCAAAACGCGTTGCACCAGCATCTCCAGGGCCGCTACAGCCAGATTCGCAACAAGGGGGTCAAGCAGGCACCCTTCTATGTGCTGTTGGGTGCCCAGATGCCGGCCATTCTGGTCGAGACCTCCTTTATCAGCAATGAACGCGAATGCCGGCGGCTGATCAACCCCAAGTACCAGGAGCATATCTGCGAGGGGATCGTCAAAGGGATCGAGGCCTATATCCGCGAAACAAACCCCACCGCATTGCTCCATAACGGCAGCCGGACGGGGTAGGGCACAGGGCAGGGACAAGCGGCGATAACTTAAACTCAGCAGAGGAAGAGAAGATGACTTACACCAACATCATTTATCAGACAGCGGACGGTATCGCGACCATTACCTTCAACCGGCCCAAGGCCCTCAATGCCTTGAACCGTGAGCTGATCGAAGAGTTCGGCTCGGCCCTGGATCAGGTGGCCGCCGACGAAACGGTGCGGGTCCTGGTGCTCACCGGGGCCGGCGACAAGGCTTTCGTAGCCGGGGCCGACATCACCGAGATCGCCCGTTTCACTTCGCTGCAAGCCAAGCGTTTTGCCGCCAGGGGGCAGGCGGCCATCAGCCGTCTGACGGCCCTTGAAATCCCGGTGATCGGTGCGGTCAACGGGTTCGCCCTGGGCGGCGGAACGGAAATGGCCCTGGCCTGCGATTTCATCTATGCCTCGGAAAAGGCCCGCTTCGGACTTCCGGAGATCAGCCTGGGCATCATCCCCGGGTTCGGTGGCACCCAGCGCCTGCCGCGATTGATCGGCGCCAATGCGGCCAAGGAGATGATCTTCACCGGCCGCATGATCAGCGCCGAAGAGGCGGCCCGCCTGGGGATCGTCAACCGGGTCTGTGCGCCCGAGGAACTGATGGCGGCGGTGCTCGAGACGGCCCGGACCATCGCGGCCAAGGGGCGGGTTTCGCTGCGGGCCGCCAAGCAGGCGGTCAACCGCGGGCTGGACGTCGACCTGACCACCGGCTGCGCCCTGGAAGTGGACGCCTTCGCCCTTTGCCTGGCCAGTCCGGACGCCAAGGAGGGGACCCAGGCCTTTTTGGAAAAACGCCCCGCTGCCTTTACGGGCGGCTACGAGGACTGATAATTGCCATATCATTTTGGGGGAGAAGGGGCTGTTATTGTTTCCCCTCAAAAAAAAGATTGACAAGCGAGCCGGTCTTCCGTTATCAAACTTCATCGTTTAACGTTTGAACATCATTCAGCGTTTGAGAACACGATCATGTCTTTTCCTGTGCAGGGCTTTTATTTTAGCGGCTTTTTTGGGGGCTTCTTTAGCAAGTCTACCCATGGGCCGGCACGGTAGAGGCAGACGGACAAAACACCGAGACCAAGCCATGGGTAGACGCCAAAGGGTGGCACCCATGGCTTTCTTGTTTCAGGGGCTGCGGGGATCACCCGCAGCCCCTTTTCGTTTATGGGCCCCAACCGCCGCTTTCCCTTCATCCCGGCGGTAGAGGCGCGATCGATTCAACCTTGAAGGAGGATACGATGATCTACGATGTCGAATTCGAAACCATGCCGCGCGAGGCTCTGGAAGCCATCCAGCTTAGACGCCTCAAGACAACCCTGGATCGGGCCTATGCAACGGTTCCTTTTTACCGGGACAGTTTCAAAGCCGCCGGGATCACCCCCAGCGATATCAAGAGCCTGAAAGACCTCGGAAACCTGCCCTTCACCACCAAGCAGGACCTGCGTGACAACTACCCCTTCGGCATGTTCGCCGTGCCGATGGATACCGTGGTGCGCATTCACGCCTCTTCGGGCACCACCGGGCAGCCCACGGTGGTCGGCTACACGGCGCGCGACATTAACACCTGGGCCACCCTCATGGCCCGTTCGCTGGTGGCCGGCGGGGCCAGCCAGAAGGACATCATCCACAATGCCTACGGTTACGGCCTGTTTACCGGCGGCCTCGGTGTCCATCACGGCGCCGAGAAGCTCGGCGCCTCGGTCATTCCGGTTTCCGGCGGCAACACCAAACGCCAGATCATGATCATGCGCGACTTCAAGCCCACCGTGATCACCGGCACGCCGAGCTACGTGCTGCACCTGGCCGAAGTGGCCAAGGAGATGGGCGTTGCCATGGGCGAATTGAGTCTGAAATACGGTGTCTTCGGCGCCGAACCCTGGTCGGAGAACATGCGCCAGGAACTGGAACGGAACCTGAACATTTCAGCGGTGGATATTTACGGGTTGAGCGAAGTGCTCGGGCCGGGCGTGTCCATCGAATGCCGCGAGGCCAAAAAGGGGTTGCACATCTTCGAGGATCATTTCATCGCCGAGATCATCGACCCGAATACCGGTAAGGTGCTACCTTATGGTGAGATTGGCGAGCTGGTCTTCACCTCCCTGACCAAAGAGGCTTTCCCGGTGATCCGCTACCGCACCCGTGACATCACCAGTTTGAATCCCGAGCCTTGTATCTGCGGGCGTACCTTTGTGCGCATGAATCGGGTCAGCGGCCGCTCGGACGACATGCTGATCATCCGCGGGGTCAACGTCTTTCCGTCCCAGATCGAAAGCGTGCTGATGGAGACCAGCGAAGTGGCCCCGCACTACCAGTTGGTGGTTGACCGCAAGGACAACCTTGATACGCTCACCGTACGCGTGGAGATCGGGGAGAAACTTTTTTCCGACGAGGTGCGCCACCTGCAGCAACTCGAGGGCACGATCAGCAAGAACATCAAAGAGACGCTCGGGGTTTCGGCCAAGGTGGCTCTCGTCGAACCGCACAGCATCCAGCGCAGCGAGGGCAAAGCGGTGCGCGTCATCGACAAGCGAAAAATTTAAAAGGAGGCTTGCATGTGTGTCGAACAGATTTCCATTTTTCTGGAGAACAAGGCCGGCCGGCTGGCCGAGGTGACCGGGATTCTGGCCCGGGCAAAGGTGAACATCCGTGCGTTGGCCCTGGCCGACACCTCGGATTTCGGTGTCCTGCGCCTGATCGTCAACGACAACCAGAAGGCTGAAGTGGCGCTCAAGGAAGGGGGCTTCACCGTCAGCAAAACCCGGGTGGTGGCCGTGGAGGTCAGTGATCGGCCCGGCGGGCTGCATCATATCCTCGACCTGCTCGATCGCTCCGGCATCAATGTGGAGTACATGTACGCCTTTGTCCAGCAAAGCGGAAACAATGCGGTGATGATCTTCCGCTTCGACCAGACCGATGCGGCCGTTCAAGCACTGCAGGCCGACGGGCTGAATGTGATCGACGGCGACAAACTTTACACCATGTAGCCGCGCGGCCGGCTTTTTCCGGCCGATGATGGGGCCGGCGGCATGCGCACAATTTCCTAACCGTGGAGCGCCGGTTACAGAGCCGGCCGAAAGGAGGAACAATGGCTTTTGAAAAGGGTTCGTGGCACCGCAAGGCGATTCGGATCGGATGGCTGGCGTTCTTGGCCGTTATATTGGCCGCACCGGTTCAGGCGGCCGATGTCTACAAGATCGGCGGCATCTTTTCCGTAACCGGCCCGGCCTCCTTTCTCGGGGACCCGGAAAAGCGCAGCCTGGAAATGGCCGTCGAAATGATCAATGCCGCCGGCGGCATCGATGGGCACAGACTTGAGACGGTCATCTACGATACGGAAGCCGATCCGCAAAAAGCCGTGTCCGGGATCAACAAGCTGATCAACAAGGATCGGGTCGTTGCCGTTATCGGGCCGAGCACCACCCCGGCGACCCTGGCGGTCAAGAGTTTTGCCGAGCGGGCCAAGATGCCGCTGATCAGCTGCGCCGCAGGCATCGCCATCACCAATCCCGTAACGCCCTGGACCTTCAAGACGGCCCAGAATGATGTGCTGGCCGTGGCCACGATCTACCGGCACATGAAGAAACTGGGCATCGGGAAAATCGCGCTGCTCACCGTGGCCAACGCCTTCGGCGAAAGCGGCAAACAGCAGCTGGAAAAGCAGGCCGCCGGCGCCGGCCTGCAGATCGTGGCGGTGGAAAGTTTCGGCGGCAAGGATACCGACATGACCGCCCAGCTCACCAAGATCCGCAGCGCCGCACCGGATGCCATTGTTTGCTGGGGCACCAATCCCGGACCGGCGGTGGTCTCCAAAAACATTCAACAGCTCGAGATCAAATGGCCCCTTTACCAGAGCCACGGGGTCGCCTCGCCCAAATTCATCGAACTGGCCGGTGATGCTGCCGAGGGGATCTACCTGCCCACCGGCAAGATTCTGGTCGCCGATCTGCTGCCTTCCACCGATCCGCAGAAGGCGGCCCTGGGCGATTATATCAGCCGCTATGAAAAGAAGTTCAACATGCCGGTATCCGGGTTTGGTGGTTACGCCTATGACGCCATGCAGATGCTGGCCAAAGCCCTGGCCGGCACGGGCGGGGACCACCAGAAGATCCGCGACAACATCGAGAAGCTGCAGAACCATGCCGGGATCAGCGGTGTTTTCAACTTCTCGGCCCAGGATCACAACGGGCTGGGGCCGGACGCCTTCGTGATGGTGCGCATCGTAAACGGCACCTGGGAACTGGAGCGGTAGACGCCAACCCGGACCGGTCCGATGGGACCCAACCATCGGACCGGCCCGATTTCACGCAACGCCCGGACAGAGCGGCGGATCGACCATGCAAGAAATTTTGCAGTATTTTTTCTCCGGCATCACCAACGGTGCCATCTACGCCGTCATCGCACTCGGTTTTTCCATGCTTTACAACAGCACCGAGTTGATCAACTTCGCCCACGGCGAGTTCGCCATGCTCGGCGGCCTGGCCCTGGTGACATTCTGGAGCGGGGTCGGGCTGCCCCTGCCGGTCGCCTTGCTCCTCGCCGTGGGGGTGGGGGCCGGAGCCGGATTCCTTTTCGAGCGGTTGGCGATCCGCACCGTGCGACGGCCCGATCCCATCGTGCTGGTGATCATCACCGTGGGCGCCTCGATCCTGCTGCGCGGCCTGGCCATGATCGTTTGGGGCAAGGATTCCCACAGCGTGCCCCCCTTCAGCGCGCATGCCCCGCTGGACATCATGGGGGCCCGGCTCCTGCCCCAGAGCCTGTGGATTCTGTTCATTACCGCCGGACTGCTCCTGGCCTTGCAGTTTTTCTTCAAAAAGAGCCTGACCGGCAAGGCCATGGAAGCCTGCGCGGTCAATCCCAAGGCGGCCCGGCTGATCGGAATTCCCACCGGCCGCATGAACCTGCTGGCCTTCGTGCTGAGTACCGGCACCGGGGCCGTGGCCGGCGTGATCATCGCGCCGATCACCATGTGCAGCTACGACATGGGCACCATGCTCGGTCTCAAGGGGTTTTGCGCCGCGATGCTCGGGGGGCTTGGCAGCCTCTGGGGGGCGTTGGCGGGCGGGTTTTTGCTCGGGATCCTCGAGTCGGCCGGGGTGGGGTTCTTTTCATCGGGTTACAAGGACGCCATCGCCTTTATCCTGCTTTTGCTGATCCTTTATCTGAAGCCCTCGGGGCTTTTGGGCACGGCCAAGGTCCAGCGGTTCTGAAAGCGGAGCGCCATGCAGCTTAAAACCCATTTGCCGTATCTGGCCTTTGCCGCCGCGGTGACCGTCACCGGCCTGCTGGTGAACAACTTCTATACCCTGCAGGTGCTGATCTTCATCGGAATCAACACCCTGCTGGCCCTGGGGCTCAACATGCTCATGGGCTACGCCGGGCAGATCTCGCTGGGCCATGCAGCCTTTTACGGGCTGGGGGCCTATGCCAGCGCCGTGCTCACGGTCCACTATCAGTGGTCGCCCTGGCTGGCGCTGGCCGCGGCCCTGGTCCTGGTCGGTGCCGTGGCCTGGCTGGTGGGGCTGCCGACCCTGCGTCTGTCGGGATACTACCTCGGCATGGGTACCCTCGGTTTCGGGATGATCGTGTTTATCGTCTTTCGCGAATGTGGCTCGCTGACCGGCGGGGCTTCGGGCCTGGTGGGCATCCCCCCTCTGGCCGTATGGGGCATCGATCTCGGCGAACCCCAGCGCTTTTTTTTCCTGGTCTGGGGCCTGGTGCTCGGGTTTATGATCATCTGCCGCCGGCTGATCGGCTCTCGGGTCGGCCGGGCCCTGCGCGCCATTCACGACAGCGAGCAGGCGGCCCGGGCCGTGGGGGTCGATACCCATCGCTTCAAGTTGCAGGTCTTCGTGATGAGTGCCGTCATGGCCGCCCTGGCCGGGTTTCTCTATGCCCATCTGATCGGCTTCATCAGCCCGGAGTCCTTCAACTTCATGGTTTCGGTGCGCCTGGTGACGATGGTGGTCATCGGCGGGATGGCCAGCGTCTGGGGGGCACTGTTGGGTGCCGGCCTGTTGACCCTGCTGCCCGAATGGCTGCACGCCTTTGCCGATTTTGAAATGATCGTTTACGGGGCGATCCTTATCGGCGTGATGATTTTCCTGCCGCAGGGACTGACCCGCGGTCTGGTCGATGCTTATGAACGATTACGACGACGGAGGCCCGGAACCACGGGCACTCCTTGAGGTTGAAACGGTCTTTAAGGCCTTCGGCGGGGTTCAGGCCCTGACCGATATCTCCTTTGAGGTGGCCCCGGAACGGATTCAGGGCCTGATCGGTCCCAACGGGGCGGGCAAGACGACCCTTTTCAACCTCGTTTCAGGAGTGTTCCGGCCCGATCGGGGCGCCATCCGTTTTGACGGTAAATGCGTCGATGGACGGCCGAGCCACGATCTGGTGCGTGTGGGCATCGCCAGAACCTTCCAGAACGTGGAACTGTTCGGCTCGATGAGCGTGCTGGAAAACGTTCTGGTGGGCCGCCATGTGCGCACCCGTTGCGGGTTTTTCGGGGCCATGACCCGCCTGCCGTGGGTCGGCCGGGAAGAAAGGGCGGCGCGGGACGCCGCCTGGCACCTGCTCGAATTCGTCGGATTGGAAGGGCAGGCCGCCACCCCCAGCCGAGAGCTGCCCTTCGGCTGGCAGCGGCTGCTGGAGATCGCCCGGGCCCTGGCCGCCGAACCCAAGCTCCTGCTGCTGGATGAACCGGCGGCCGGTCTCAACGCGGTGGAATCCGAACGGCTGGGAGATCTGATCCTCCAGATCCGCGACCGGGGGGTCACCGTACTGATGGTCGAGCACGATATGGGCCTGACCATGCGCATCTGCGACCACATCGTGGTCCTGGACCAGGGCCGGCTCTTGGCCCAGGGCACGCCCCGCCAGGTCCAGCGCCATCCGGATGTGTTGGCGGCCTACCTGGGAGGCCCGGTCAGCAAGGGATAGCGACCGGCCGTTGGCCCCGGCGCCGCTCGGCGGGCCGCAGATCACTCAGGTCCGGTTGATGGTGGCCGCCATGTAGCCGGCCCCGAATCCGTTGTCGATATTGACCACCGCCACGTTGGAACTGCAACTGTTGAGCATCGCCAGAAGGGCCGTCAGGCCGCCGAAGCTGGTGCCGTAGCCGACGCTGGTCGGAACGGCGATCACCGGGCGGTCCACCATCCCGGCCACCACGCTCGGCAGGGCCCCCTCCATACCCGCCACCACCACCAGGACCGCGGCCGACATGATCGCCTCGTGATGGGCAAAAAGGCGGTGGATCCCGGCCACCCCCACGTCCATGATGGTTTCCACGCGGTTGCCCATGGCGGCGGCTGTCAGGCCGGCCTCGCGTGCCACCGGCAGGTCCGATGTGCCTGCCGCCAGGACCAGAATGGTGCCCCGGCCGTTGATGGGGATCTCCCCCTGCTGCCAGATCAGCATCCGCGCCTCGGCATGGTAGACCGCCTGCGGGTGGCGCGCCGCTACATACTCGGCCTTGGCCCCATCGAGGCGGGTAACGAGCACCACCCGTTCTTCGGTGCACATGCGCTCCAGGATGGCATCGATCTGTTCGGCCGTCTTGCCCTGACCGAAAATGACCTCCGGAAAGCCCTTGCGCAGGCTGCGGTGGTGGTCTATACGAGCAAATTCAATATCCTCGAAGGGCAGGTGGCGCAGGGCCGAGGCGGCCTGGTTGACCGTGACGGTTCCCCGGGCCACTTGTTCGAGCAACCGTTCGAGGCGCTGTGAGTCCATGAGTGTCGACCTTTCTTGCTGGCTTGAAGTCGGGCACGGCCGCAGGGCCCGCAACCCATTGTTTTGAAGAACGCGGCGTTGGCAAACGCGCATGAACCGCAAAGCGCCAAGCCCCATTTACCGGGATTTGGGACGCTTTGCGGCGACCGAAAATTTGCAGCAATCACCCGTTTAACCGAGAGGATCGTGTCATGCCCCGAATCGTTGCGGTCATTCCCTGCCGCTACGCCAGCACCCGTTTGGCGGGCAAGCCCTTGATCTCCTTTGAAGGCAAGCCGCTGGTCCAGCACGTTTACGAACGGGTGGGGCAGGCGGCCGGGATCGACCAGGTGGTGGTGGCCACCGACGACCGGCGGATTCAGGCAGCCGTGGAAGCTTTCGGCGCTGTGGTGGTGATGACCGATCCGCAGCATCGCAGCGGCACCGACCGGGTGGCCGAGGTAGCCGCCCATCTCGGCCTGAAGTCAACGGACCTGGTCGTCAATGTCCAGGGCGACCAGCCGGCGGTGGATCCGCGCAGCATCACGGCGGCCATCGAACCCCTTTTGACCGATGAATCCCTGGAGATGACGACTCTGGCTTTTTTGATCCGTGATCCGGCCGAACTGTTTCATCCCAAGGACGTCAAAGTGGTGTTCGACGCCCAGGGCCATGCCATCTATTTTTCCCGGGCCCCGATTCCCTTTGTCCGTGACGCACCATGGCATTTCAACGCCTCGGGCGACGGCTACGGACTGCATTTCCCTTCTCCCGGCGCCGGCGCCGCCGCTTTCAAGGCCTACAAACACCTGGGAATTTACGCCTTTCGGCGGTGGTTTCTCGATATCTACCGGCATCTTCCCCCCGGCCGGCTGGAAGCGCTCGAAAAGCTCGAACAGCTTCGGGTTCTGGAAAACGGCTATCGCATCCGGGTCATCGTGACCGAGTTCGATTCGCCGGAAATCGATTGTCCCGAAGACCTCGATCGATTGCGGCGCCATTGGCGGAACATCTAGGCGAACGCCGCTGCCGTCGCCGGCCGGGACTTTCCGTGTTTCGCGTCTCGGATTCAATTGAGCGGTTTTTCGATGATCTGGCCCGGCTTAAGTTGCGGTGTCGGTTGCGGCTGGGGAGTGGCCCTTGGCGGCGATCCGGTTTCGGCAGGCAGGGCGATGGAGGCCTCCCGGTCGCTTGCCTGGGGGGCTGCGGCGGCCGCCTTGCCGGGCGTTGCGGGTCCGCTGCGCTGAAGCTGATCCATACGCCGGGTGAGCCGTTCGATGCGTTGATCCAGGGAGTCGGCCTTTTTTTGAGCCAGGCCGCGTACGGTTTCGAGTTCACGGCGCAATTCGGTCTCCAGGGTTTTGCGATCGGCCTCGATCTGTTGCTGGCGAGCCGCATGGGCCTCTATGGTCCGATGAACCTGCGCCATCCCTTCCATATCCTTTGAAAGCGCATTGACCTGATTCTTTACGCCGTCCAGGCCCTGGCTGAGACCGGCGCGTTCGTTCTTGCCCGCTTCGATCCTCTTTGCCAGGTCTGCGGTGCTTGCGTCCACATGATCTTTGAGGGTTTTAAGGGCCTTTTCCCCGGCCGCCAGGGCCTGGGTGAGGGGAGCGATCTTTTCTTCAACCCCGGTCAGGGCCTGTTCCAGATCCTTGCGACCGGCTTTGGCGGCTTCCAGCCGTTTGAGATCCTCGGCCATCGGGGTGATGCGGGTGGAAAGGTCCGCATCGTTTTTTTCAAGACCGGCCAGGCGCTGCGAAAGGGTTTGCTCGAGCTGCGCCACCCGGACCGACAGGGACGAGAAGCGCGATTCGAGGTCTTCTGCCAGGTGCTCGATGCGGGTCGTTCCGGTATCCTGGAGGCCGGTCACCCGGCTCTTGAGGTCGAGATAGCCCAGGGCGAGGATGACGGCCAGAAGCAGCGGCAACAGGACGCTGAACAGGGTCACGCGCTGGCCAAGGCGGTCGATGCGCAGTTCGGTGAGTTCTTCACGGTAAGGATTTCCCATCTCGGGCGGGCCGGCATCGAATTTCATGCGTCACCACCTCATTCCCATTCGATGGTGCTCGGTGGCTTGGAGCTGATGTCGTAAACAACGCGGTTGACCCCGCGCACCTCGTTGATGACGCGATTGGCGATCCTTCCCAGCAGGGCATGAGGCAGACGCGCCCAGTCGGCCGTCATGGCGTCCTTGCTGGTAACGGCCCGGACCGCCAGGATGTTTTCATACGTGCGCCCGTCTCCCATGATGCCCACGCTCTTGATGGGCAGCAAGACGGCGAAAGACTGCCAGAGTTTGCGGTAATAGCCGCTGCGGCGGATTTCGTCGAGCACCACGGCGTCGGCGGCCCGCAGGATTTCCAGGCGCGGGCGGGTGACCTCCCCCAGAACCCGGATCGCCAGTCCGGGGCCGGGAAAGGGCTGGCGCCATACCATGCCTTCCTCGAGGCCCAGGGCCAGGCCCAGACGCCGCACCTCGTCCTTGAAAAGATACTTGAGCGGTTCGACCAGTTCGAGTTTCATGTGCTTGGGCAGACCGCCCACGTTGTGGTGGGATTTGATCACCGCCGAAGGGCCGCCGAATACCGAGCGCGATTCGATCACGTCCGGATAGAGGGTGCCCTGGGCCAGAAAACGGGCCCCGCTGATTTTTTTAGCCTCGGCCTCGAAGGTGTCCACGAAGACCTTGCCGATGATCTTGCGCTTGCGTTCCGGGTCGCTCACCCCGGCCAGGGCGGTGAGAAACTGGCGTCCGGCGTTCACAAAGCGGGTATTGATCTTCAGATGCTCCTTGAAAGTCGCCTTGAGTTGTTCGGCTTCGTTTTGCCGCAGCAGACCGTTGTCGACAAAGATGCAGGTCAGTCTCTCGCCGATGGCCTGGTGGAGGAGCAGGGCGGTCACCGAGGAATCCACCCCACCGCTGAGGCCCAGGATCACCTTGCCGTCCCCCACCTGGTCGCGGATGCGCGCCACGGCGTCGCGGGCAAAGGATTTCATCGTCCAGCGGCGCTTGCAGCCGCAGACGGCAAAAAGGAAGCCGGCGAGCATCTTCTTGCCCTTGGCGGTATGCTCCACCTCGGGATGGAACTGAAGCCCGTAGAACTGCCGCTGCGGGTCCTGAATTACGGCGAAAGGCGAATTTTCGGTCCTGGCAAGGATGTCGAAGCCCTGCGGCAGACGACTGATGTGGTCTCCGTGGCTCATCCAGCACCGGGTCGAGGAAGTGATCCCTTCCAGCAACCCCTCGGGACGCAGCACTTCCAGGGCCGCAAAACCGTATTCGCGCTTGGCGGCCGACTCGACGCAGCCCCCGAGGGCGTCCACCATAAACTGCATGCCGTAGCAGATCCCCAGCACCGGCACCCCCAGGGTGAAGATGGCCGGGTCGACGCGCGGGCTGTCGGTGGCGTAGATGCTCGCCGGACCGCCGGAAAGGATGATCCCCTCCGGGGCCAGGGCCCGGATCTGGTCGATGGTGATGTCGGGCGGTTCGATCTGGCAGTAGACGCGCAGTTCGCGCACCCGGCGGGCGATGAGCTGGTTGAATTGGGAGCCGAAATCGATGATCAGAATCATGAGACGCAAGCGTCCTTTCGCCTGGGGCCAACGAAAGGACCGGCCGCCGCTGGTGGCGGTTGCCGGTCCACGCTATTGTGGTTTGCGAAAACGGATTGAATATGTTAGACAGCGGCCCAAAAGTCAACCCATTATCCGCTTTGAGGGATCCCAACCAACCGATACGGCGGAAGATTCGAGCGATTCGGGTGCCGCGTTTCATCTGCCAGATCTATGAGGTGCAACATCCCGCCGAGGCCCGGCAGCTCGTGGCCCTGGGGGTGGATCATATCGGTTCGGTGCTGCTCCCCGATGCGGCGGCGCCCTCTAATGCCCTTGTGGCCGAGACCATCGCCGCGGTACGCCGGGCCGGTGCCGTGAGCAGCCTGATCCCCCTGTTCAGTGCCCGCGAGCAGGTGATCGAGGCCCTGGACCGGTACCGGCCCGATATCGTCCATTTCTGTGAGGCTCTGGATCCGCAGCGGCTCGACAGCCTGGTGATTTTGCAGCGCGAGGTGCGGCGCCTTTTCCCCGGCATACGGATCATGCGTTCGATTCCCATCGGCCCGCCGGGCCAGGCTCATTGGGTGGAAACCCTCGAATTGGCCCGACGCTTCACGCCGGTAAGCGATATTTTTCTCACCGACACTCTTTTGGTCGGCGGGTCCGAGGCGGCGGACCAGCCTGTTTCCGGCTTCGTGGGGATCACCGGCAAGGTCTGTGATTGGGATATGGCGCGCCTGCTGGTGCAAGCCAGCCCCCTGCCGGTGGTTCTGGCCGGCGGTATCGGGCCGGAAAACGCCAGCGACGGGCTACGGCGGGTCAGACCCTGGGGGGTGGACAGCTGCACGGGCACCAACGCGGTCGACGCCGCGGGAAGCCCCATCCGCTTTCGCAAGGACTTTACGAAGATTGAAGCCCTGGTACAAGCTGTTCGAGGGGCCGAGACCGATCCTGGCGGAAAAAATTTCTGAACCGATCCGTTTTTTACAATCTTCTTTAAGGAGTGATAATTTTATGTATGAGAGTTCAGACTTACGCAAGGGGCTGAAGATCGAGATCGACGGCGATCCTTACATCGTAACCCAATTCGAGTTCGTCAAACCGGGCAAGGGGCAGGCCCTCTACAAGTGCAAGCTGAAAAACATGGTCACCGGTGCCCAGTTCGACAAGACCTTTCGCTCCGGCGAAAAGTTCAACAAGGCCGATCTCGAAGAACACGAGATGGAGTACCTTTACTTCGATGGCACCAACTACTGCTTTATGAACACCAGCACCTACGAGCAGGAGTTTCTGACCCCCGACCACGTGGGGGATGCCAAAGGGCTGTTGAAGGAAAACACCGTCTGCGACATCCTCTTTTTCGACGGCAGACCCATCGGCCTGACCCTGCCCAACTTCGTGGAACTGCGTATCGAGCAGGCCGACCCCTGGGTCAAAGGCGACACGGCCTCGGGTGACAGCAAGCCGGCGACCCTCGAAACCGGCCTGGTGATCCAGGTCCCGCCTTTTGTGGAAGCCGGGGAAAAGATCCGCATCGATACCCGCACCGGACAGTACGTGGAGCGCGTCAAGGGATAGGCGCCGCCGCCAGTTCCCGGCCAATACGAAATCGGCCGGCCTCTGCCTGCCGGTTTGCGTGATCGTGTCCGTCCATAAATGGTGATTTTGGGTTCCTGGCAAGGCCCGAGCGAGAACGCCGCCGGGGGCCGAAAGGTGCCGTTTATGGATGGACGCGAGACAGCGCCGGGTCGAAGCGTTGCGAGCCGGCCAGCGGCCCTGCGGCCGGTCCCGACACAGCCACAGGCACGCATCGTCCGAAGACTCCAGGGGAGACGGCGTGTCTTGCCAGATCTTTGGATGGAAAGGCTCCGTGGCAGCCGTCAGGCCACGGGGCTGTCACCTGCATGGCCAGGGCCTTCGGCAGAGGAAGCCGGCTGGGGATGATGCCGCACGATATAGCGGTTGATGCGGGTGCCCTCCATCTCGTCCACCGTCACGGCCCAGTCCCCGATGGTCAGGGTTTCCTTTTGCTCGGGCATGCGGCCGATGAGATAGAGCACGTATCCGGTGAAGGTGTCGTAATCCCGGGTGTCGGGGATCTGCATGGGGATCATGGCGTTGACTTCTTCGATGTCCGCCTTGCCCAGCACGATCCAGGTGTCTTCTTTAAGGGCCACGATGTGCGGCTCTTCCTTGTCGGTTTCGTCGGTGATATCGCCCACCAGCTCCTCGAGGGCGTCTTCCAGCGTAATCAGACCCGAAACCCCGCCGTACTCGTCGATGACGATGGCGATATGCTGCTTGCGTTCCCGAAATTGCTGCAACAGCATGTTGAGTTTGATATTTTCCGGCACGAAGTAGGGTTCGGTCATCAGTTCGCGTACCGCCACGACGCCGTTATGGGTCACATGCTGGCGAAACAGGTCCTTGATGTTGAGAATTCCGATGACATGATCGATATCCCCGTCGGTGACCGGAATGCGGCTGAAGCCGGATTCGATGAAATCCTGGAGGTCGAGCTCGCGGTTGGCATCCACCACGAACATGTCTCCCCGCGGGGTCATGATCTCCGAAGCGGCCGTGTCGTCGAACTCGAAAATGTTGGAGATCAGTTCGCGTTCTTCCTCGCGGATATTGCCTTCCTCCTCGCCGACCTCCACGAAGGTCATCAGTTCTTCTTCCGTGACGGTGGGCGGCTTGTCGATTCTGCCCGAGAGCCGGGGAATGAAGTTCAAAAAGAGGATCACCGGATAGAGGATCAGCGAGAACCAATGGATCGGCACGATGGCCAGGCGCGCGATCATCAGGTTGTTGCGGGTGGCCAGGGATTTGGGGAAAACTTCGCCAAAGACCAGGATCAGTAATGTCATCACCCCGGTGGCCAGCCCGATGGCGTAGTTCGGAAAGACTTGAATGGCCAGGGCCGTGGCCAGGGATGAAGCGGCGATGTTGACCACGTTGTTGCCGATCAGGATGGTGGTCAGGAGACGGTGAGGGTCTTCTTTGAGCCTCCAGATCAGACGGTCGCTGCGCAGGCCGCTCTTGGCCAGGTGTCTGGCCCGGGTCAGGCTGATGGAAAAAAGGGCGGTTTCGGCCGATGAAAAAAAGCCGGAAAGGCACAGCAGAACGAATAGAACGAGAATGTGGGTTACCATCTTGAATCGGGTCCTGAAACAAAAGCGATATGCGCCGGTGTTCGCCCTCCATGCCAGGCACGGGCGCAAGATTCGGCAAAGGTGGATAGAATCCCGAAAGTTGCCGTGATCAACGGCGGCGTGTACGGATTACGGGTGTTGGATAAAGGGGGGGGCTGCTCTTGGTTGTCTTCGGGCATCTATTTCGCGTTCGTCTGGTTGATGAAATCCATTTAATTATAGGGAATTTTTTTGACTTTGCAAGCCCCTGAAAACAACGGCTCGACAAAGCGGCCGGCGGCAGCTGCCCGGCGGGTCGTTTACGATCTTTTGGCACGAATCCAGGCGGACTGGGGACCGGATCAGTTTTTTTGGCAGTCCCGGGCCGCCATGACCGGAATCGGGTCGGCGCCCCGTACCGCGACTCTGGCTGCCGGGATTTGCCGCCGGCTCGGGATTGAGCGCCTCTACGATCATCAGCGTGAAGCTCTGGCGGTGATCGAAAGAGGAGAGAACCTGGTGCTGGCCACGGCCACGGCCAGCGGCAAGTCCCTGGTCTACATGCTCGATCTCATCGAGCGGATCGCCGTGCGCCCCCAGGCCCGCGGGCTGCTGGTGTATCCGCTCAAGGCCCTGGCCCAGGATCAACTCCGGGCCTGGCAGCGGCTGGCCGCGGCTGGCGGGATGGATGGAGCCGGCGCCGCTATCTACGACGGGGATCTGAGTGCCTGGCGGCGGCGCCGGGTGCGGGAGGCGCCGCCCAATCTGGTGCTGACCAATCCGGAAATGCTGCATCTCTCTTTTTTACTCGACAGTCCGAAGTTTTACCGCCTTCAGGCGGCCAGCGGCATCCAGTCCTCCCCCTGTGTCAGGATAGTTGTCGCATGAACTGAGATCCTTTATAAGAGGGGCGCAGGAGGTTCATGCATGCGATATTCACCAGAGCGTAAGGAAGCGGTTCTCAAAAAGATGATGCCGCCGCACAACCGAACGATCAAACATCTGGCTGTCGAAGAAGGCATAAGTGAAGCCACGTTATACAATTGGCGCCAGCAAGCCCGGACGAAAGGGATTTTGATGCCTGACGGCGATGCCGGTCCCGAGGGCTGGAATGCCCGTGACAAGTTCGCGGCTGTCATGGAAAGCGCCTCTTTGAACGAACAGCAAACGGCCGAATACTGTAGACAAAAAGGCATTTATCCACATCAGTTGGAACAATGGCGCAGGGCCTGTGAAGATGCCAACGACTGGGACAGACAGGCCAACATTAAACTCAAGGCCGAGCAGAATACCCACCGTAAGCGTATCAGGGATCTTGAAAAAGAACTCCATCGCAAGGACAAGGCCCTTGCCGAAGCGGCAGCCCTGCTGGTGCTGCAAAAAAAAGTCCAGGCGATCTGGGGGGCCCCCGAGGACGAATGATCAGCACCGCTGATCGCCGTAAAACTGTATCGCTGATCAATGACGCGTGCCGCGATGGTGCCCGCTTGGCGCAGGCCTGTCGGGTAATTGATATCAGTATCCGAACCTACCAGCGCTGGACCCGAAGCGGAGAAGTCCAACCGGACACCCGTTCGACCATCGCGCGGCCGGAACCGGCAAATAAACTGACACTAAAAGAAAGGCAGCAAGTTCTGGATGTCTGTCACCAGCCTGAATATGCCAGTCTGGCCCCAGGCCAGATCGTGCCCATCCTGGCCGATCAGGGTATCTATATCGCGTCCGAATCGAGTTTTTACCGGATCCTTCGTGACGCCGATGAACAACATCACCGCGGCAGGAGTGCCAAACCGCATCACCATAAGCGCCCAGCGGGCTATTGCGCCACAGGGCCGAATCAGGTCTGGAGTTGGGATATAACGTGGCTGCCATCACCAATCCGGGGCATGTTCTATTACCTGTACATGATTGTGGATGTTTACAGCCGGAAAATCGTCGGTTGGGAAGTCCAACCGATGGAAAGCGCCAACCTTGCCGCATCGTTGCTTCACAAGGCGGTTATGGCCCAGGGGTGCCTGCTTGATCCGCCCGTGCTGCATGCAGACAATGGGAGTGCTCAAAAGGGCTTTACCATGAAAGCGAAAATGGAGGCGCTGGGTGTAACCCCGTCCTACAGCCGGCCGAGAGTGAGCAATGACAACCCTTACTCGGAAGCGCTGTTTCGCACCTTCAAATATCGTCCGCAATATCCGGTCAAGGGATTTGAAAGCATTGAAGCCTCCCGGCAGTGGGTGGACCGTTTCGTTAAATGGTACAACGAGCAACACCGCCACAGCGCGATTCGATATGTCACCCCCGACCAGCGTCATACGGGAAAAGACATCGAGATCCTTGCCAGTCGCCACCAGATCTATGAACAGGCCAAAAAACGTCGGCACGATCGGTGGAGCGGCTCAACGCGCAACTGGGAACCGATCCGGCAAGTCTGGCTGAACTGCCCGGACAACGGACAACCCAACGTATCGGCTTGTTCAAAGGCCGCGTGATGAGAAATGATTTTCAAAGAGCGATTGAAAAATCGAGATGATGCCAATCATCTCGATATGAGCCCACGAGCCGGAAGCCTTGGCAATGTCAAGGGCGCGCAGCGTTCATCTTGACCCTTGACATTGCCAAGGCTGGAGGCTACCGCGCAGATGATGTGGAACATGGCCGCCAGCTTTGAGAATGTTTTTCCAAAAAAGGCGACATCTACCTTGACAGACACCGTCCTGCTGGTCGCTGCGGCTCTTTGAAATAATTATCGTATAAATCGCGTCATTGCTGAAATCGCGAAAATTATGGAAGTATTCCTGCTGGACTACCGACTGAACGACCTCTTCGGACGGGATGACAGAACTGACGGTTCGCAGCCATCCCGCATACTGTCCCCAGATCGTTTTGTGGCAGTTCAGCGCCAGGATCTGAAGAATCCCGGTGGCGATGCAGCCGAAGTTGACAAAGGCCTCGATGGCGTCGGTCGTTTCAGCAATCAGCCGTTGGCTCCGGTCGTCGTTGACGGTTGAAAGATCGCTGTTGTTGGCTTTTCCAATTCGGGGCCAGGCAGTCGTCCAGAATCGGTAGAAAAAGGCGCCTATCAAGTGTTTGAGGACCTTGAAGCTCACCTCGATCTTGAACCGGTAACTGTAGGCCAGGATCATGTCTCGGGCCCCGAGGGTCAAATCCGACCCCATCAGGATGAACCGCTCGTCGCCGTCGGCGACCAATACAAAACGCATCTTTTCTCCGACCGGCTTCCAGAGCAGGTCCAGACACAGAAAGGCCACGTCTTTGACCTGCCCGTACAGCTCGATGCGGGCCTGTTCGAAAGATGCCCTGCGCTTATCGAACAGTTCGATCAGCGCAAGCTTTTCACCGTATTCCCGTGGCCGGCCGGGGCGTCCGGTTGGCGGCGGTGCATCGGAGTAGGCCACCACGTTGCTTTTAGCGCGGGTCACCACATGCACCAGGCGGCGGCCGGCGGCATCGCGCACCGTTTTGAGGATTGCAAACACCGGTCCCACGGCGAAGTAGGCGTCAAGTACCAGCAGACACCGTCTGCCCAGTGCCGGCACCGACTTTGCCGCCATGGCCGCCATCAAACTGGTGATGCTGACCTTGGGCTGGCCGTCGACCAGCGGATCGGCCTTTTTTTGGAAGCGGCGAAGCGTTTCTACGCCTTCATGGAGCTCGGCACAAAGCGGGATGCAGAAGATTTTTTTTACTCCAACCGCCAAGAACACCGATCACTCCCCAGTGGTGCCCGTAAATGTACGGGGCTTTGCCCGAGTTGTCCGACTCCTGATGAAGCCGTTTGACGCCGGGCATCTTTTCGGCTTCCTTCGAGACCTTGATACCGTCGCCGGCGAGCACCAAGGCGACCGTCGATCTTGACTGGAATGCATCGCTCCAACACGATTTGCCACCAGCGGCGCATGATCGGGCCGAGCTTCCAGGACCGGGCCCGGAAAAACGACAGCATCGCCGTGTACAGCGAGGGCCGGATCGCGAGCCAGCGGACAAAGGAACTGGCCCCGCAGTGGTCGATGCGCACGATAAAGCCCAGTACCACGGTCACCGAACCAGTGATAGGCTGCCTGGCGCGTGAAACAGGGCCGGAAGGCTTCCAGGATGCGGCTGATATGACCGATCATGGCCCCTCCTTTGCCATCGCGAAGGTATTGGGGGCTGTTCGTACAACACCCAGGCCGGCATGGACCTTTTTCAACAAGGCCGAGACGATGGAGTCTCGGCTGAGTTCGGTGTCGTGGTCCTGCTTGGCCAGGTCAATAATCTCGGTGACATGCAAGGGGGCGGCCGGCGGTTTGGAGTACGTCCAGCACGATATCGATATTAGACGTACGCCTCTTTAGCCGTTCTTCCCCTGGCTGCTGGAAGCGGCTCGACAACCTTGATCGTAGCTTGCGCAACCTCCTTTTGGAATTGAAGATACTTTTCGAATTGGTCCATAGGGCACCTCCTTTCATAGTTGGTTTGAAAGGAGGATACAGGCACTCTGTAGGTATGTCAAGTAATTTTTTACGTACCCGTCTGAATTCTTATATAAGCCTGTTATTGTTGATCTTTATCTTTGTATAGCGATCTGTCTCAGGTACGTAATTCGTCGGACCGTACCTGCTGCCCTTTGTCTGGGGGGGCCAGAACTTTGGACTGTCGAGTTTTTTAGCCCACCACGATAAATGGGCCGCCTTCTGGCGGGCCTTGGAGCTGGTGGTGATCGACGAGGTTCACAGCTTCAGGGGGGGTCTTCGGAACCCACATGGCACAGGTCCTGCGGCGCCCTGCGCCGGGTTTGCGATTTGTACGGGGCAAGGCCGCAGTTCGT